>NZ_CP130714.1 GCF_036208085.1 Streptomyces sp. NBC_00310 | reverse complement strand
TATGCAGCGCTGGCGCGCTGCATAGTGACGCCCTCCGCTTCGCTTTCGGGCGTGGCTCCGCTGACGCTCCGCCAGATTCCCCCGCAAGCGGGGGAATCGAATTCCGCAAGCGGAATTCTGAGTGCATGTCAATTCGCGCAGCGCGAATTGAGGGAATCCCGCAAGCGGGATTCCTGAGGCTGGCAGTAAGGGGTGGGTGCATCGCGCGCGGGACTGTGTAGGGCTTGGGATTCCCAGTCACCACCTCTGTAACGGATGTGACGGGTCGTCGGCCTGACGGAGTGCCGGCCTCGTTTGTAGTGACGGGTTCCGCTGCGCTCCACCCTGAACCCCTCCCCCCACTGTCTAACCTGTCCCGACGTGTTCACCAATGGCCTGTCAGCATACAGGGCAACCGGCCGTTCGTGAGTGAGATTGAGTCACTGTGCCACCTTCGGGTGCGAAGTTGGTGTGCGAGTGATGCATCACGAGTCGTGACTGTGTAGAGTCTGGGATCAGATGCTACACCCCTACCGTCGCGCACCTTGCGCCTTGGATTCCAATTGTTATTACGCGCCGCATTCCGCGAAATGGAGAGCACGGGGCATGGCCGTGAAGTTGCGTGATCACCAGATCGAGGCCGTTGCCGCTATTGTGCGGGGTCTTGATGTTCCGCCGGGTGGTATTCCCTGGAATGGTCTTCGTGGGCAGGTGCACGCGGCGTGTGGGACGGGGAAGACCATCATGGCTGCCGCGTCGGCGAGGCGGCTTGTGCCCAGGGGGCGTGTGCTCGTGCTGGTGCCGACGCTGGATCTTTTGGCGCAGACGGTGAGGGCGTGGCACGAGGCTGGACACAAGGGGCCGGCGGTGACGGTGTGTTCGCTCCAGGACGATCCGGGGCTGTGGTCGTTGAAGGTGCGCTCCACGACGAACCCGATCCAGTTGGCGCTGTGGCACGGGCAGGGGCCGGTGACCATCTACGCGACGTACGCCAGCTTGGGTGTCCTGGCGGAGGCTTTCGAGGGTGTCTACGGTCAGAAGCTTGATCCAGTAGACCTTGCGGTGGTTGATGAGGCGCACCGGACAAGTGGCTCAATGGGGAAGGCGTGGGCGGACATCCACGACCAGAGCGTCATCCCGGCCTACCGGCGGCTGTACCTGACGGCGACGCCGCGGATCTGGGAGGAGCGGCTGAACCGCGAGGTTACGGAAGGGGTGCGGGATCCGCTGCCGCGTGAGATGGCGGCGTCCATGGACGACGAGAGGGTCTTCGGGCCGGTCCTGTACAAGCTCTCGCTCGCCTCTGCCGTTTCCCGGGGCTTGTTGGCGCGGTACCAGATCATCGTCCTGGAGCTGAAGGACCCGGTCGTCACGCCGGAGCGGCTGATGGGCGAGGAGCGGCACAGCGAGGAGGTCCGCGGTCAGCGGCTCGGGGCGCTGCAGGCCGCGTTGCTGCACACGATGGCGCAGCACGACCTGTCGACGTGCATCACCTTCCACCACCGCACCATCGAGGCGCAGGCGTACGCCGAGGGCCTGGAGCGCGTCGCGGCGAAGCTGCACGCCGACCAGCCCGAGACATACCCGAAGCGGATCTGGGCCAACTGGCTGTGCGGCGAGCACGTCCCCGAACGCCGGCGGGAAGTCCTCGGCTCGTTCGGGACCACGGCGCAGCGGGCCGTGCTCTCCAACTGTCGGGTCCTGGGCGAGGGTGTCGATATTCGAAGCGTGGATTCAGTCGCCCTCCTGGACCCCAAGGGCGCGCCGCACGACATCGTCCAGGCCATCGGCCGGGCGCTCCGGCAAAAACCCGGGCAGGGCAAGCTCGCCTCTCTGATCGTGCCGGTATTTCTCCAGCCGGGCGAGCAGCCGGAGGACATGTTCACCTCGGGGTCGTATCGCCCTTTGGTGAAGGTATTGGAAGGTCTACGGGCTCACGACGAAGAGGCCGTGGAGTTGCTTGCGATTCCGCAGGAGCCGCAGAAAGACGTCGCGCAGCCGTCCGTGAACATCGGTGTCGCGCCGGAGGAGGGCGAGGAAGAATCCCGGCTGCTGCTCCGTTTCGCCGCCCCCAGGGATCCGGTGATGGTCGCGGACTGGGTGTCCTTCAACGTCATCGACACCGAACGCCAGGACTGGGCCCGCGGCTGGGCCGCACTCAAAAAATTCACCGAACGGGAGCGGCACGCCCGCGTGCCCTACGGACACCGCGAGGGCGCGACACCGCTTGGACAATGGGTCGCGGAACAACGACGGGCCTACGGGGCGGGGCAGATGACCGGCCAGCGCGCGAGGCGACTCGAGCAGTTGGGCATGGTGTGGTCCCTGGCCGATGAGCGGTTCCAGGAGAACCTGGAAGCCGCGAAGGCCTACTACGACCAGCACTGGACGCTGTGCGCGCCCCGGCCCGCGACCATGCTCGACCGGCCGTTGGGGATGTGGCTCGCGAATTTGAGGCGGCCAGGTGCACTCGACGGACACCCTGAGTGGAAGGCGGCGCTGGAGGCCGTGGACGAGGACTGGAACCCGGAGTGGCCGGCGGAGTGGCAGCGGCACTACGCCGCGCTGCGCGAGCTCGTACGCGACGAAGACGGACAGGCCGACGTCCTGCCCGGCCTCACCGTCCACGGCATGGACATCGGGAAATGGCTGGCCCGACAGCGGAAACCGGCAGTCTGGCAGGCCCTGACCGACGGACAGCGCGAGCGCCTGGAGCAGCTCGGCATCACACCGCTCGCCCCGGAGCCGGAGGAGCCCGCAAGGGCTTCTACGACGTTCGAGCGGGGCGTCGCGGCCCTCGCGCAGTACAGAGCCCGCACCGGCACCGTGACCGTCCCACGCGGGCACACAGAGTGGCTGGAAGACGGAACCGAGGTCCGACTCGGGGTATGGCGCAGCAACATGCGCAGCAGGCGAGACTCGCTGCCCGATACGCGGCGCCAGCTGCTCGCGGACCTCGGTCTGTTCGACTGAGGGATGGCTCAGTGGCTGGTCGACGCGCTGCGTGGCGGGGGGCTGCTGGACGGGACTTCTGATCGCAGAGTTCTGTCTACGTCCCCGCTTCGCTCAGGAAACCGGCTCGGGAACGTCACCCGGCTTGACCGGCACGATCTCGACACGTGTGCAGCCCACAGCTTTGAGTTCGGTGCGGCGACACTTCGCCGACCGTTTGTCGTACCTGCCGGCCGACGCCTGCGGGGCACCGTCAGGGTCGGTCCACAGCAGACCGTAGTGCTGCATCACGCTCGTCATGGCGATCACACTTCCCCTCCCCCGACGGCCATAAGCACGCTGCGCGAAGCTCACCGCCGGCAAACTCACCGCACCCGCCGCGCTGGAATGGGCGCAGAAAGGTTAAGGAGTGGGATAAGTTTGTGGTTAAGGACTGCCTGGAGCAAGGGTGCAGGGTCATGCCATCCGAGGAAGAGCTGTTCGCGTCCGTTGACGCTCTGCTGAACGAGGAGCCGCACCTGCCGCCACCGGCGGAGCGTGCCCGGCTGCGTGAGGCCGCCGGCATCACGCAGGCCCGCCTGGCGGCCGCGTTGAAGACGACGACCCAGTCGGTGAAGAACTGGGAGAACGGCCGCAGCGAGCCGAAGTCGCCGCGCCTGGATGCCTACCAGCGGCTGCTGAACGGGTGGGCGGCGAAGTACCCCGCCCCCGGCACAGCTCCGACAGCTCCGGTTGCCGCGACCGTGCCTGCGGCGTCTGCCGAACCGGGTGCGTCCAGGGCGGAGACGGCAGATGCCCCGGCCCCGCAGGCTTCCGCCGTTCCGGCTGCGGCGCCGGCACGCCCCGCCACCCCCCGGCCCGCCACCGCATCGCGGCGTCCGGCCACGAAGAGGGCGGCGCAGCCGGCAGCAGATCCGCGCTTCCCGCACGGCCCGCTCGCGGTCCTGGACGGTGACGGCTGCGCGTACGGCACGGGCGGGATCGTGCTGGACTGCCCGGCGGCCACCGTTCCGGAGTTGGTGGAGTGGACGCTGCGCGAGTCCGGCCTCGGTGCCGCGAAGCTCAACCGCTACGGCAAGGACTCCGACCCGCTGATCGTCCTCACCGCCGCAGCCGCCGTGAAACTCGGACTGCCCGAGCGCCTGGAAGGCCACGAACAGCGCCGCTCCCTGCGCCTTCCCGAGGATCACCCGGTGGTCAAACAGGTGGTGAAGGCGAAGTGGCGGCTCACCCAGCGCGGGTTCGGCCCGTGGGCAAGGATCTACCGCAAGGCCCAGGGCCGCGACCGGCAGTGCGTGCAGCTCGCGATCCTGTCCTGGGACGCGCTCGATGAGCGGTCCTGGCCCGGGGTGGCGGAGATGGAGCCGGCCGACGTCGCCCGCGTCCTCGGCGTGTACGCGACCCGGGTCATCACCCCGCGCGGCTCCACAGCCGTATCGGGCCTTGAGCTGATGACCGCGCTGCGCCCGCCCACCCGCGCGGTGCGCGACGAGGCGAGCGGGAACTGGGTGCCCGGCCACAACCCCGGCAGCCTTGGCACCGAGCCGATGGACCCGGCGCCGCCGGAGGCCACCCCCGAGCACCCGGTCGTCGTGGACAGCGGCTGGAGCGGCGGGTTCTTGAACGAGGAGGCGTACCAGTGGGTGCGGCCGGTGGACCTGCTGAGCGATGAGGAGTGCACACTGCCCTTCGCGGTCGGCCTGGACCTGAACACGGCGTTCCTCGCCGCCGCGGCCCGCCTGGTCGTCGGCCTGTCCGGCCCCGACCACTTCCACGCCCCGACGTTCAACCCGAAGATCCCCGGGAGCTGGCTGGTCGACCTGTCCCACGTCGAGGTGGACCCGCGCCTGCCCTCACCGTTCACCCCGGACGGCACCCGGCCGACCGGACCTGCCTGGTACCAGACACACACCGTCGCCTACGCCCAGGAACTCGGCCACAACGTCCAGCCCCTGGAGGGGTACCTGCGCCGCGAGACCGGCGCCTACCTGGACCCGTGGCACGACCGCCTCAAGGAGGCGTACATCGACACCCTCGCCGACCTCGGCGTCACCAAGGAACTCACGGACGTGCAGTTCCTGGCGGCGATGGAGCGGCACAAGGACACCGACCCGGCCATGGCGGCGGTGCTGGCCGCCATCAAGGCCACCGTCAAGGGCGGCATCGGCAAACTGCGCGAACGCCCCCAGGGCAAGAAATACAAGGAGGGCGAACGGTGGCCGGCCCTCCAACGCCCCACCTGGCGCCCCGACATCCGCGCCGCCGTCATCTCCAAAGCACGGGTCAACATGCACCGCAAACTGCGCAACATGGCCACGATGACGGGGCTGTACCCGCTCGCCGTACTCTCCGACTGCGTCGTCTACCCCTCGCCAGGGGAGAGCCCGCTGGACTTCCTGCCCTACGCCGCATCGGGCAAGCCCCAGCCCGGCGGGTTCCGCCTCGGACCCACCCCCGGCCTGGCCAAGCTCGAAGGCGTCCAGTCGATGCTCTGGGCGGTCGACCTCATGGAACAGGGCCACAACCCCGCCCGCCACATCAAGGGCGGCGACGCCGTCCACGACGAAGGAGAGTAGGCCAGTGCCCGACACCGGCCCGACGCACACGACCCGGACCCCGCCGGCCGACACGAGCGGCCAGGCCCCCACCGTCGAGAAGGGCTGAGCCGTGGCAGAGATCGACGACGCCATCGAACGCGCCGACCGGGAAGCCTTCACCCGCCAGCCGCCCAAGACACTCAAAGGGCAGATCGGCTACCTGATCAAGCAGCTCAAGACGACCCGGGCTGTCGCTGAGGAGATCGGGGTCAGCCAGCGGTCGGTGGAGCGCTACCGCAAGGGCGAACGCAAGCACCCGCCACGCGCCATCGCCGAACGGATCGACGCTGCCGTACGGACCCGCTGGCAGCCCCAGGTCCGCAAGCGCCGACAGAAGCAGGCCGCCACCGCGACCGGGATCACCGTGGAGACCCGGGCCCGGTTCGGGTACACCGCACCCGTCGGCACCACCGACGACGGAAGATTCCGGCGCCTGACGGTGCACCTCCCCCCGGCGTACGCACAACGCCTGTTCGACGCCCGCAACACAGGCGCCAGCGACCAACAGATGCGCGGGATCATCGCCGAGGGATTCAAAGAGATCTACTTCCAAGACGGCGGAACCCGCGCCACAGGACTCTCCGACGTCACCCTCAACGACATCGACTACCTCGACCTCGACTACTGACGTGACGCTGGCCGCAGGCCAACACCTGCTTTGTGACTCAGCGGCGGACGAGGGCGGCAAGTTGGGAGGTGGCCTCTAGCCTTGTGCAGTCGGCCCTCGGAACCCGGCCAGCCCGCCGGACGCGAGCCACCCAGGCAGGGGCCCGCAGGCTGGTTGTGAGGCGCGTGGGGGGCTGGCACTGAGCAGGAGCAGGAAACGGCATCGGGGGTGTGGTGTGGCAGCGGGCGTGTTGCGGACCGTGCCGCTGGCCGGGGAGCTGACCGCATCGTTGATCAGCCGTGTGGCGGCCCGCTACGGTCTCCCGACCGCCGGTGTGCTGCGGCTGTGGACATGCCGCAACTCTCCCGCCCGGCACGACGGCGGCGGTGCGCGGGCGGACGCGGAGGTCGTCCTCAACGGGGCCGGGCGGGGTGTGCTCGCCGAGCTGTGCAGGGTGGAGCCCAAGGTACTGGCGCGCGCTTTGCCTGCCTTCACCATGGACGACCCCAAGATCAGCACCGGCCGGGAGGCCGGGGTGGCACAGGCACGGTGGCGGGCGGCGGGCACGATGGCGGGTCCGGCCGCGTTCGGCTGCCGGCTGTGCACCGCGCGGCGCACCGGGCAGGCACTGCGAGCGGTGCGCTACCTGCCACGCTGGCATCGGGTCTGCCATAAGCACGGGCGCTGGCTGCTGGACGCGGACGCCGATCAGCCGCTGGAACACCTCGATCTGCGCCTGTCCCTCCCCTCGTAGCGTGAAGACCGTGACTGCAGGGGAAGTTGGGAGTCATGGCGGAGAAGCGACGGAAGTTCGATCCGGAGTTCCGTGAAGGTGCGGTACGGATCGTGACGGAGACCGGGAAGCCGATTGCCGAGGTCGCCAAGGATCTGGGCATCAACGAGACCACGCTGGCCAGCTGGGTCTCGCGCGCTCGCCGGGCAGGGACGGCGCCGGCCGGCGGGAGTGACGAGCTGGAGCGGTTGCGGCGGGAGAATGCCCAGCTCAAGCGGGACAACAAGGAACTGGTCATGGAGCGCGATGTCCTCAAACGCTGCATGGTCCCGTGGGTGAAGTAGCCGTGGCGGACCCGTCCCAAGTGGTCGGGGTGATCAGCGACTTCAGGACCGAGCACGGTATTTCGCACCGAGTCTCGTGCCGCGCCCTGGGCGTGAGCGAGTCGTGGTTCTACAAGCACCGCACCCGTCGGCCAACCCGGCGTGAAGTACGCCGTCGGCAGCTGGCCGAGGCGGTACGGGAGGAGTTCATCGATTCCGGTGGCACCTACGGCTCGCCGAAGATCTGGATCCAGCTGGTGCGGCAGGGCTGGCGGGTCTCGGTGAACACCATCGCCAAGCTCATGGCCGAACTCGGCCTGGTCGCCCGCAAGGTCAGCCACCGGCGCGGACTGACCCGGCCGGGAAGACGACCGGCCGCCCCGGACTTCGTCAACCGGGACTTCACCGCCGAAGCGCCCGACCTGGTGTGGTGCGGGGACATGACGGAGATCGAGACCGGCGAGGGCAAGGTGTATCTGGCCACGGTCATCGATCTGTTCTCCCGCCGCCTGCTCGGCTACGCGATGGGAGAGCGGCACGACGCGGGCCTAGTCGTGGCCGCCCTGCACATGGCCGCAGCCACCCGCGGCGGAAACGTGCGGGGCGTCATCTTCCACACGGACCGCGGCAGCGAGGGTGGATTCAACTGGTCGTCGCAACACTTTGATCTCGGAGGTGTGCGACGTGGCCACGGCGGACTGGAGTTTGAAGACCAGCGATGTTCCGGAGGGTCGGCGTCGGCAGTGGCGCGCTGATCGTGCGTTGCGGCCGGCGATGCGTTCGCCGGGGCGGCCTGATCCGTCTCGAGTCGTGCAGCGCCAGTTCTGGCGGCTGATCGCCACGGGGGTCACGACGGTGGAGGCGTCGTTGGCGGTCGGCGTGTCGTGGCCGGTGGGTGCGAGGTGGTTTCGTCACGCTGGCGGCATGCCTCCGATCTCGTTGGCCGAGCCCACGGGCCGGTACCTCGCGTTCGAGGAGCGCGAGGAGATCGCGATCCTCAGGGCGATGAACAAGGGCGTGCGCGAGATCGCCCGCGCCCTGGGGCGTGACCCCGGAACGATCTCTCGCGAACTGCGCCGCAACGCCGCCACGCGCGGCGGCAAGCAGGAGTACCGCGCGACGGTCGCCCAGTGGAAAGCACAGCAGGCCGCCAAGCGCCCGAGGACCGCGAAGCTCACAGGCAACGACAGGTTGCGTGAGTACGTGCAGGACCGGCTCGTCGGCAGTGTCCGCCGCCCCGACAACACGATCGTCGCCGGGCCCAGGACGCCCGCATGGAAAGGGCTGAACAAGCCGCACCGGCAGGACAGACGATGGGCGACGGCATGGAGCCCGGAGCAGATTTCGCACCGTCTCCATGTCGACTTCCCCGATGATGAGTCCATGCGCATCAGCCACGAAGCGATCTACCAGGCGCTGTTCATCGAGGGCCGTGGCGCGCTCAAGCGGGAACTGGTCACGTGTCTGCGCACCGGCCGGGCGCTGCGGACTCCCCGTGCACGGTCACAGAACAAACCGCAGGGGCATGTCACCGCGGACGTCATCCTCAGCGAACGCCCCGCCGAGGCCGCAGACCGCGCGGTCCCCGGACACTGGGAAGGCGATTTGATCATCGGGACGGGTCGCTCCGCGATCGGCACGCTGGTCGAGCGCAGCAGCCGCTCCACGCTCCTGGTGCACCTGCCCCGGCTCGAGGGCTGGGGCGAGAATCCGCCCGTGAAGAACGGCACCTCACTCGGGGGCTATGGCGCGATCGCGATGAACGCGGCGCTCACGACGTCGATGACGCAGCTGCCCGAGCAGCTACGCAAAACCCTCACCTGGGACCGCGGAAAGGAACTCTCCGGCCACGCCCAGTTCGCCATCGATACCGGGACGAAGGTGTTCTTCGCCGATCCCCACTCACCCTGGCAACGACCGACGAACGAGAACACGAACGGGCTGCTGCGTCAGTACTTCCCGAAGGGCACCGATCTGTCCCGGTGGTCGTCCACGGACCTCGAAGCCGTCGCCATGGCGATCAACAACCGGCCCCGCAAGACCCTCGGCTGGCGGACACCCGCCGAGGTCTTCGAAGAGCAGCTACGCTCGCTGCAACAGCCCGGTGTTGCAACGACTGGTTGAACTCGCCGAGTACGCCTCGCGGAGGTTCCGCCGGTCCTGCCGCAAGCTGGGCGTTTTCCAGTCCATGGGCCGGGTCGGATCTTGTTTCGACAACGCCGTCAGCGAGGCGTTCAGCTGGATCCAGCCGCGACGCATGCTGTGGCCGGTGATGCGGCGGACGGCGGCGCGGGCGGAACGCATCCTCGCGCGCCAGGTCTTGAGGATGGCGTTGGCTTTTCGGCGGTGGGTGCGGCGTCGGTGGCCGCGAGCGCCTCCTGGCCCGGGCGGCGGCGGCGCGCTCCGTACTCTCCAGTCAGCGTCACCGCACCAGTGATCATCCACGGGGCGGTGAAGGACATCACCGTCGAGGTGGTCCGACGCAACCCCGACGACGAAGGCAAGGGCTTCGTCCCGCAACCGAAGCGGTGGGTGGTCGAGCAGGTCAACGGCACCCTCATGCTGCACCGGGGCCTCGCCCGCAACTACGATCACCGACCCGACATCGCGGCCTACCGGGTCTACTGGGCCTCCACCGCCGGCATGCTCCGCCGCCTCACCACCCCTACCCCCACCGGGCGGGACGACGTGGAGCCGGCCGCGTGAACGCCAGCGAACTCCTGCGGCTGCTGCAGACCGAACACGATGAGACCGCAGCCCGCGCCGACAACCTGCGCGAGCAGATCGATCGGCTCACCACCGCCCTCGCCGAGACCGAAGCCCGCCTGGCCGAGCTCGCCGCCTGTCAACGGTCACGAAATTCTCCGCTTTCGGCCGGTTCCGCGTCACGAGATTCCCCGCCTTCGTGGTCACGGTTCCCCATGGGGACGGCGGTCGCGGACCTGTGCGCCATGCAGTCGTCGTTGGGGCGGGCAGCCGTCTCCTGCTGGCGATCGGACTGCCCACACCGGCGGAGGGCACCCGAAGCACCCCCGGTTGGTGTGCGGGCGGTGCTCTCACGGGTGCTGTGGCGTGGCCCGCAGTCCTTCGAGGAGTGCGGCCAAGTAGCGGTGTGCGGTGTCGAGCCGGTCGGCAGGTGTGCCGCCATGGACGTTGACGGAGTAGGCGATGCCGCACATGAGCGGGACGAGGTCGGTGGCGGCCAGGTCACGTCGAACCGCCCCGGCGTCGCGCGCCCGGTCGAGGAGTGCGGTGCCGACCGACTGAAGCGTCTCTTTGAGTTCCGTGGTGCGCGGCAAGGTGTCGGTGGCTGCGGCGGCGACCGGGGCCAGGGACGCGTCCGTGACCTGCGCTTCGACGGTGCGGAACAAGAAGGCTTCGAGCGCGCGCCGGGGATCGGTGTCGGCCAGCGCCTGCCGGCCGTGGGCGGCCAGGGCTTCCAGGCAGGGAGTGGCGACGGTCTCCAGCAGCGCCTCGGGGGTGGCGAAGTGGCGGTAGACAGTGCCGACTCCGAGTCCGGCGCGGCCGGCGACGTCGTTCAGTTGCAGGGGTGTGCCCTGGTCGACGAGGGCACGGGCGACAGCGACGATCCGGTCCCAGTTGCGGGCCGCGTCCTTGCGAAGGGGCGTCGTCATGGGGGACATGCTAATCGGATGACCCATCCGGATGATGTCGCCGCCGGTACCCGTGCCGCTCGGCGGGTCAGGTTGTCGTGAGGGGCGCGTGCCGTTCGCTGAGCCGGCGCACGTCCTGGGCGACGCGGGGGTCTGTGGCTGCGCGCAGAGGTTTCACCGGGTGGGTCTGGGCTCCGATGACGATGCCGGTCCGGCCCGTAAGGGTGGCGTCGGTGGCGGCGACGATCGAGGGCCGGGCAGCCAGGGACGCCGGACCCGAAGTAGAGCGTTCGAACTTGCGGCGTACCAGCGGCCAGAGCAGCCGCAGGGCTGGTGAGACGATCTTCGGATCGGTCATGGTGCCGTTGGTCATGTCGGTTGCGGCGCCTCCGGGGTCGGCGGCGAAGACAGAGACGGCCGTGCCTTGGAGCCGGGTGGCAAGGTCGAGCGTGTAGGCGAGGTTGGCGAGCTTGGCGCGGCCATACCAATGGAAGCCGTAGTAGCCGCCGGGCGGCTCAACGGTGTCGAAGGACCGCTTCGCAAGCCCGACTGCACTCGATGTCACGTTCACGATCCTGCTGGGGGTGTCGGCCGTCAGCGTGGGCAGTAGCAGTTCCGTCAGCAGGTACGGCGAGAGGTGGTTGACGAGGAACGACGCTTCGATCCCGTCCAGGGTCTGTGGCTGCGAGAACATCGCGCCGACGTTGTTGACCAGCGCGGTCAGGGGGTCGCCAGAAGTGGCATGTTCGGCGGCGATCTGGTCAGCGAGCGCGCGCACCTGGTCGAGCGAGCCGAGGTCGGCGGGCAGGAACCGCGCGGGATGGGACGGGTTCATCGCGTTGATTCGGTCGACCGCCTGAGCACCCCTGTCGGCGTTGCGTCCGACCACGGTGACGAAGAACCCGGCGTCGGCCAGCCCCAGGGCTGTCTCCAGTCCGATACCGGCTGTCCCCGCCGTGACCACGGCTGTCTTCTTCGTCATGTGCCCCTCCACCCGGTTATGCGGATAGCTCATCCGTTTACCGGGGACCGTAACACGCAATCGGATAAGCTATCCACTTATGTTTCCGGGCCGCGAAACAGGGCTGCAGGACGGCATGAAGCCGCTCCGATCCGAGCACGCCGGACGACCTGGGTGCCCGCCCATCGACCTGGCGGCCTACCAGCTCCACCACAACGGGCACCGGCCCCACCAGGCCCGCGACCAGCTACCACCCGACGCCCGCGAAAAGCCCGCCACCGTGCACGACCTCGACACCCGCAAAGTCCTGCACACCCGGATCACCGGTGGCCTCATCAACGAGTACGACGGATATACCGCGTGACGTGCAGCCACGACTTTTCGAGCGGCACAGGCGCCGGGGACCCTGCGAGGACGGGCTGACGACACCGAATCTCGCACCCCAGTAGTGGTTACCGAGGTTTTTATTCCGTTTTCGGTGGTGGCAGATGGTGATCCCTGTGGTGAGCGGCTGAGGCCGGGCCTTGTCGGACCCGCGTGGCCCGTGTCCAACTCCGGGGTCAGGGCCCTCTCCGTCAGCCTCCTCCCATCAGCCTGCGATCGCCCGCAAGATCGGCTGGCCGAGTGCGCCAAGCCAGCCCGCGAGCGCTCCGAGCGGCCCGATCAGCCCGGTGCCGGCCGTGACCAGCGCACCCGCCGAGGACAGCAGCCGGGTGATCCGGCCGAGCCGGCCCGCCACTGCCTCCCGGTCCGGCTCCGGCCGGGCGACCTCCTCGTCCAGCGAGTCCAGCTCGGCCCGCACCTCGGGCTCGATTGCCGGCGGCAGCGCCGTCCGCTCGATCGACGCCCTCAGTTCCCGGACCAGGCCGCGCACCTCCTGCCCGCCCGCCGTGAAGACGGCCGACTGGCCACCGTGAACGGTCTGGTTCCCGGCGACGTTGTTGACCACGCCGCCCTGCTGGTTGCCAATGTTGAAGGCCATGGCTCCCCATCTCCTCACCGCTGCCGCCAGGACGCCTGCCGCTCGGCATCCTCGAAGCGGCGGCGCCGGGACGTCGTCACGATGTGCAGAACGATCCCGATGACCGTCAGAACCGTCCCGATAGCCGCCATCGCGAACCCGACCGCCCCTACCGGCACCCCGGCCACCTTCGGTCCGAGCAGCTCCGGGGAAGAGTCGAAGGTCGAACTCCCCGACGAAATATCGTCGTTGGTCCCGGAAACGAATCGAATGATCACCCAGCCGTAGATCCCGCCCCCGACCAGAAAGAGCAGGAAGCCGAGCATGATCAGGTGTCGCGCCCTGGTACGGGTCGCGGCGATCTCCCTGAAAAAGCTCTCGCGCTGCGCCTGCTGAACGTAGTTGTACTGGTCCCCGGCGACATTGCTCAGCCGGTCGGCCTGCTGCTCCCCGATGTCGAACCGCCGCTCGCCGCCGGGCGGCGTACGGCCGGCCTCGCGCGGTGCCTGGCGGCCCGGCGGGCCGGAGGGCGGCGGCCCTGCGGCGGGAGCGCCGTGAGGCGTGGGCCCGGGCTCGGGGGCGGGGCCCCAGCCCGGCATGGTGTCCGAGGTACCGCCCGGGGTGCCGCCGGCTCCGGGCTTCGGGGCCTGAACGGTCCGGTCGGCGGAGCGCAGCTCTTCGTAATGCACCTCTAAGGGACCAAAATCCAGCACGTCACCCGAGTGCAGCACCTGCTGCCCGAGCACCGGGTGACCGTTCAGCATGGTGCCGTTGGTGGAGGCGAGATCCTCGACGGTGGTCCGGCCCGAGGCCCGCCACACCACCGCGTGCCGTCGGCTGACGCCCGGATCGCCCACCTGGATCTGGCAGTCGGAGTCCCGCCCGACCAGCATCGGCTGGTCGTCGAGGACGAAGACCCGGCCGCGCAGCCGGTCCGGGCGGTCGACCACGAGGTGCGGTAGGTCGCGCTCTCGCGGAGGAGGGTCCATGGCACGACCTCCTGCCTTGGCGAAGCATCCGGCGTCGGGCGAAACGATTCGGTCGCCTGTTCCGGTGATCCTCACCTTCCAGTAAAGGCCGATCGGCCCCGTCCTGCCACAGCATCCGGACGGCCGGAACTCGGCAGTGCGTTCGGCCGCCGTCCCCTCGGCCCGCAGCCCTCCGATCCCGACGGGCTGGTCTCCGCGACTCCGGCCCGTGCCCGTCCGGGCCGCCCGCCTCTCAGCGATCCACGGCGCCTTGATCCAGGACGCCGCAGCACCGCCGTGATCGCGCCGAAGGCTAGGCCGCGGGTCAGGTCACCGACTGTGCTGCCTGTCCGCTCGCCTCGGCCCGCTCGCCAGGCAGCCACGTCGGCGTCGGTGATCCGGTACAGCACCAGCGCCACAAGCAGCGTGAGGCGGATACCGGGCCGCTTGGCCTCCGGCACGTCGGCTGGGGCCGCCCCGGCCGGGTCCCCGCCCCATCGCTGGAAGCCGATGCTCTCCCACAGCGCGGCGATCTTCTTCTTCGCCTGGCGCCGGTACGCCTAGGTGAGCTGCTCGCGGTCCTCGAGGTATTCGCCCATGGCCGGGTACGCCCCACCGCGCAACAGCCGCCGGATCGCCTCGGCCGCCAGGATCAGTCCTGGTCCGAAGCCCCTCCATGCCTTGTCGAGATGGACACGGTCGAGGATCAGCAGATCACCGACGGGATGAGTGACCGCCTTCTCGAACGCGGCACTGTAGCCCGTGCGTCCGGACCGGCCGAGGACAGCTGAAGCGATGACCTCGAGATCGCCAGATTCGGCATCCATGCAGTGGTCCTTCGTGGATTTGTCAGATCGGTAACCAGCGCAGCCGGGCGGGGGCGCTTTCGCCGGAGCGGATGGAGCAGTTGTCCGCCATCGGTATGCGCTGGGTTCAGGCCGGTCCGGTGCGGTCGACGGGTGAGGGGGCGCCTGGTGTGGAAGGCCTGGTGCGGGAGGGGTGAGGTCGCGTGTGGCATCGGGTCGGCCGCTTTCGGTGGTGTCGGTGAGATGGGTGCGGAAAGGCGACACAAGGTGTCGGGTATGGGGGTGAGGATGGTGTCACCGGTTGGCGTCGATGGCGGACGTGGGCCGGCCGTACAGAGAGAAAAGGACTTTCATGGGATTGACGCCCGACACATCGACACCGGACCTCCGCGGAAAGATCGCGCTGGTTGCGGGGGGCACGCGGGGCGCCGGGCGGGGCATCGCCGTCCAGCTCGGGGCGGCGGGTGCGACGGTCTATGTCACCGGCCGTACGACTGCGGAACGGCGTTCGGAGTATGACCGGGCCGAGACGTTCGAGGAGACCGCGGAACTCGTCAGTGCCGCGGGCGGAACCGGTATCGCGGTGGCGACCGACCACCTGGTGCCGGAGCAGGTCCGTGCGTTGGCCGAGCGCATTGGCGCCGAGCAGGGGCGGCTTGATGTGCTGGTCAACAATGTCTGGGGTGGTGAGCGGCTGTTCGAGTTCGAGAAGCCGGTGTGGGAGCACGACCTCGACAACGGGCTGCGGCTGCTGCGGCTGGGGGTGGAGACCCATGCGATCACCAGCCACTTCCTGCTGCCTCTGCTGGTGCGGCAACCGGGTGGTCTCGTGGTGGAGATGACCGATGGCACGTCCGCGTACAACGGGGTGAACTATCGCAACTCGTACTTCTATGACTTGGTCAAGAACAGTGTGCTGCGTATGGCGTTCGTGCTCGCTCACGAGCTGAAGCCGCATGGTGGAACGGCGGTGGCGCTGAGTCCGGGCTGGCTGCGTTCGGAGATGATGCTCGACGCGTTCGGTGTTGCTGAGGACAACTGGCGGGACGCGTTGGCCACGGTGCCGCACTTCTGCATCTCGGAGAGTCCGGCGTATGTCGGGCGTGCGGTCGCGGCGTTGGCCGGTGATGTTGATGTCGCTCGTTGGAACGGTCAGTCGCTGTCGAGCGGGCAGCTCGCCCAGGAGTACGGCTTCACCGACCTCGATGGTTCGCGTCCGGACTGCTGGCGCTACCTGGTCGAGGTCGACGACGCCGGTAAGCCCGCGGATGCGACCGGGTATCGGTGAGGGGCGGACCGTCGGCGGGCCGCGGTGACCATGCTGCGGCCCGCCGGCGGTGCCTGCGCGGTCGTGGCCGGGTGAGCCCTTGTGCCTGTGGGGGCGGGCGCGGTCTTCGGTGCTGTCAGCTCCGCGCTGTCCGTGGGCGGTTCCCTCGTTCGGTCACGTTCGTCACGGTCTCGGCAGGCCGGTGGGATGACCGGTGGGATGACCGGTGGGTTCGTGGCCTCGGCGGTCTTCGTGGGCTGTGCGTGCGGCGCCGTTGCTGTCGCTGCTTGTGACGAGCACGCCGGGCCCGGCCTTGTGCCCTTTCGCCGGCCGGGGATGTCCGGTCCGCCCGGGGCGGGTTGGTCGTCTCACCTGGCCGCGAGGTGGGTGCGGCCAGGTGGTGGGTGGCTCAGTGGTTCATCACGCGCAGGCTGGTGGCCGGGGGTGCGGAAGCCGTCGAGCCGGCCGGGCATTGCCTTCTTGCTTCAGGGCGGTCGGGGACGGGGTCAGCGCCGCCTGGTCGCGCTCCGGGCGGAGTCGGGCGGGCTCGCTCATCGGTCGGGGTGGGGGGCGTGCACGGTGATGTGTGCGCCGGGGCTGAACTTGGCGAGCAGTTCGGCGAGTTCGGCTGCGGCCGTCTCGACGTCGGTGACGGGCATCGGCGCCAGGCTCTCCAGCAGGAAGATGCCCGAGGTGGTCTTCTCGGTGAGCCTCGTGCGCGGGCCCTGGCGCCAGTTCCAGCGGCGGCAGGTCACGCCGGTCTCGTCCCGCCAGATCACTTCGCCGGCGTCGGGGTGTTCGATGACCTCCTCGCCGCCGGTGACGGTCAGGAAGTCCTCGTCGCCGGTGGCGCGTACCAGGCGCATGCCGCCCTGGACGTGGTCGATGTCCTCGCCGCCGACGGGGATGAGGTGGGCGACGCTGATGGCGTTGTACAGGTCGACGAGCAGGTTGATGCGGGGCAGTCCCGCCGGCGACAGGGCTCGTTTCGCCAGCGCCTCCGCCGAGTTGCGGGTGCGGGACGGCTTGGAGCCGAACGCCGTGTAGACCTCGCGCCAGGCGGCGATGTGCGGGTCCTCGTGCGGGGCGCGTCCGTCCAGGCGTACAGCGAGGCGGCGGGCGGCGTCGTCTAGGAGGACGGAGCTGGCATCGGTGCTGGGTCCGTTGGTGAGGTCGTGTGCCTCGACGGCGACGTGCGTGAAGCCGGGCGCGAGGGTGCGCACCTCGTCGGACACGGTGAGCGAGAGGGACATGGCCTGCCTCGGAGTGTGGTGGGGGTCTGTGAGTGGTGGCGGCGGTCCGGGGGCGTCGTGAAGGCGCTCAGGACGGCCGAGCGAGGTACAGCATAGAGGACTGGATAGTTCATTTCATTCGATGTCGGGTCGGGTGTGCGAGCCGGGCGGGGGACCTGTGGGTCCGGGCCCGCTCTGTTCTCCTGCCTGGCCCCTGGTACGGGAGGCGGCCGTTGTCGGTGGTGGTTGGTGTTGTCCCGGGCGGGGCGGCGGGTACCGCTGTCGGTGCTCGGTGGAGGCGCAGCGCGATGGGCACGGTCAGGGCTGTCAGGGCTGTGCGGATGGTGCTGCCGCCGGTGGCGCTGGTTTCGCTGGTTTCGATCACGTCGCTCCTTCAGGGCCGGGGGCCCGGGGGCGGGGTCATGAAGAAGGTAACGGGGGGGACGGTCCGCGGCGCCGGTGCTGCGGGCCTTGGCTCTCGCCGCGCGCGGCGGCCGGCGCCGGGTTCTTTGTGACGGATCGCGTGGTCGGTGTCGTCGGCTGGGGTGCCGTCACCTGGGGCCCGCGGCGAAACCGCTCGTGGATGCGGTGCCCGCGGCCCCGCTTTCGCCCCGGAAGGGGGCTCGTCGTCGCACGCCGGACGGGGCTGGTCATCCGGCGTGTTCAAGTGGGACTCAAGTCGGGTTCGAGAGGGTCTCGAGCCGTCCTCGACCCGACGGCAACCGGGCTGCGAATCGCCCGTAGTAGCGTGATCGATCCGTTCGGGGTGCGTGGGGGTGACCTCCCCGCTCATGCCCTGCAACGTCTGAGAGGGTGGCGGGACTTGACTGAATTCGTGCGGGACGTCGCGAGCATGGGCCGCGAGACCATCGACGTCGTGGGGGCTCGTACCAACAATCTGCGGGACGTGTCGCTGAGCATCCCCAAGGGGCAGCTCGTCGCCTTCACCGGGGTGAGCGGCAGCGGCAAGACCTCGCTGGCCATCGACACCCTGCACAACGAGGCCCAACTGCGGTACCTGGAGGGTCTTTCGCCGTTCGTCCGGCAGTACATCACCCAGCGCAACCGGCCGAAGGTCGACCGTATTCTGGGGCTCGGCCCGACGCTCGCGGTCGACCAGCGCCGTCTGAACCGCAACCCCCGTTCCACGGTCGCGACGATCACCGGTATCGACGGGCATCTGGGGCTGCTGTATTCGCGGCTTCCCGCGTTGGGCGCGGACCCGGTGGCGGTGAGCGGGGGCGGTCATCTGACGACCGCGCACTTCGACCGGCACTCGCCGGAGGGGAGCTGTCCCGACTGTCACGGGGTGGGCGGGCGCTGGCAGGCGCAGGAGGAGCTGATCATCACCCGGCCGGAGCTTCCGCTCTTCGAGGGGGCCTCGCCCTGGTTCGCGAAGTGGCGGTCGGGGGAGCACGCGTTCGTACCGGCGCTTGCCGAGAAGCGGGGCGTGGACCTCGGCCGGCCGTGGCAGTCGCTGCCGGAGGAGTTTCGTCACTGCGTGCTGTACGGCACGGGGGACGAGAAGATCGAGGCGACCATCGACATGCCGAACAAGAACGAGACGGCGTCGATGACCTACCGCTCGACCCAGCCGCTGCGGGGCGCGCTCGCCGAGGTGGAGCGGGTGTTCGTGAACGCCCAGACGCCCAGTGCCAAGGAGCGCTATCTGCCGTACATGCGTAAGCAGCCGTGTGCCACGTGCGGTGGCAGCGGGTACGACGAGGCGGCCCGGTCCGTGCGGCTCGGCGGGATGACGTATCCCGGCCTGCTCGGGGTCGAGGTGCGGGAGGTGCGTAGCTGGGCGGAGCATGTGGCGGACGACCTGGGTGCCGGGCAGCGTGAGGTGGGTGAGCCGCTGCTGCAGGATCTGGTGCGCAGGCTCGGGGTGCTCGAGCGGCTCGGTCTGGCCCATCTGCAGCTGTCGCGGAGCGCGGCCACGCTGTCCGGGGGCGAGTTGCAGCGCACCCGGCTCGCGGCGCAGCTCAGCACCGAACTGAGCGGCATCATCTTCGTCCTGGACGAACCCGGGACGGGGCTGCATCCGGCGGACAAGGCGCATCTGCTCGACATCGCCCTGGAGTTGCGCGAGGCGGGCAATACGGTGCTTCTGGTCGAGCACGATCCCGAGCTGATCGCCCGGGCGGACTGGGTGATCGACATGGGGCCGGGGGCGGGCCGCCTCGGCGGTGAGGTCCTGGTGTCGGGTCCGCCGGCCGACGCGGCCGCCCATCCCACGTCGCTGACCGGGCGGTATCTGGCCGGTGACGGGCCGCGGCTGCGGCGCGGGCGCCGGCCGGTCGGGGACGGCACGGGCTGGGTGGAGCTGCACGGCCTGCGTGCGCACAATGTGACCGCGGAGCGGGTGCGTTTTCCTGTCGGCCGGCTCACCTGTCTGACCGGGGTGAGCGGCAGTGGCAAGAGCAGTCTGCTCGGCGCGCTCGGGGCGGGTGTGGAGGCCGCCTTGAACGGGACGGCGACCGACACGGTGCGCAAGGTGACCGGTCTGGGCGGGCTGAGCTGGGTCGCGGTCGTCGACCAGGAGCCGCTCGGCCGGACCCCGCGGTCCAATCCGGCCACCTACAGCAAGGCGTTCGACATCGTCCGCAGGCTGTTCGCCGAGACCGATGCGGCCCGCGGGCGCGGGGTCAGTGCCTCCTGGTTCAGTTTCAACACCGCGGGCGGGGGCCGCTGCGAGACCTGCACCGGTTACGGCCGCAAGCTGGTCGACATGCACTTCCTGCCGGACGTGTGGGTGGTGTGCGACGCGTGCGAAGGCCGGCGTTACAAGCCGGAGGCTCTGCAGATCGCCTACCAGGGGCTGACCATCGATCAGGTTCTGGAGCTGACCATCGCCGAGGCCGTGGAGCGGTTTCCCGCGCCGCGGCAGCTCGCGGAAACGTTGGAGGCCCTGAACCGGGTCGGGCTCGGTTATCTCCAGCTCGGGCAGAGTGCCACCGAACTGTCGGGCGGAGAGGCGCAGCGGCTGAAGCTGGCATCGGCGATCCAGCGTGGCGCGGCAGGCCGCGGCGCCGGTCTGGTCGTGCTCGACGAGCCCGTCTCGGGCCTGCATCCTTCCGATATCCAGCGCATGGTGGACGCACTCGATGTGCTGCTGGACTCGGGCAACACCGTCGTCGTGGCCGAGCACGACATCCCCGTCGCCGCGTCCGCGGACTGGGTGATCGACCTGGGGCCGGGAGCCGGCCCCGACGGAGGCGCCGTGGTCGCGCAGGGCACTGTGGACACCGTCGCCGACGCCGACACCCCGACCGCCACGTTCCTGCGCCGGCACGCCGCCGGCCTGCCGCTGCTGGAGGTGCGGGCGGCGGCCGGCCGGTCCCGGGTGTGAGGACGGGCCCCGTTCAAGGGGTGCAGGGGGTGCTGGGGTTCTGCCGCCGGGTACGGCGTCCGGGCCGACGGCAGGGATCGTGGTGGCCCGTGGGCGGGGCGCTGGGGTTCTGCCGCCGGGTACAGCATCCGGGCCGGCGGCAGGGATCGTGGCCCGTGGGCGCCGCGCCCCCGGGGTTCGGTGCGTCCCGGGTCCGCCGTGATGTGAAGAGGGGGCCGGAGTGCCGGCCGTCCGACTGCCCGTGAAACAGAAGGCGGGCCGACCCGCCGCGGCGCCGCTCCCCACGACGACCTGTCGCGGCGCCTGCCAATGATCGTCAACAGCAAGGAGTCTCATCCATGTCCGAATTGAAGCGCCGGGGATTTCTCACCGGTGCCGCGGTCGCCGGGGCCGGTCTGGTGTCGGCGGACGTCCTGGCCGGTGCCCGGCCCGCGGCCGCGGCCGCGGCGGGGGCGGCCGGCGGAGCGTGCACACCGGCGTTCGGCTCCGTCACCGTGCAGCCCGGGGACACCCGGTACGACAGTTTCCTGCGCGGGCACAACACCCGTTTCACGGGCCGGCCCGACCAGATAACCATCGCGACTTCCCCCGGCCAGGTCGCCGAGGCGCTCGGCCGGGCCGTCGCGGCCGGTCGACGGGTCGCCGTGCGCTCCGGGGGCCACTGCCTGGAGAACTTCACGGCGTCCTCCGAGGTCAAAGAGATCATCGATCTTTCCCAGATGTCGGACGTCTACTTCGACGAGTCACGGAAGGCGTTCTCCGTGGGGCCGGGCGCGATCGTGGCTCCGACGCAGAACACGCTCTTCAAGGGCTGGGGCGTGATGATTCCCTCCGCGGGCTGCTCGGAGGTGGGTCTGGGCGGGCACATCCTGGGCGGCGGCTACAACTTCTACTCCCGCATGCACGGGATCGCCGTCGATCACCTCTATGCCGTCGAGGTGGTCGTGGTGGGTGCCGACGGAACACCCCGTACCGTCGTGGCAACGCGAGAGGCCAACGACCCCAACCGGGGCCTGTGGTGGGCGCACACGGGCGGTGGCGGCGGCAACTTCGGTGTCGTGACGCGGTATTGGCTGCGTACGCCGGGGGTGGTCTCCACCGATCCCGGCACACTCCTTCCCCGGGCCGGGAATCAGCGGGTCCGGACGGTGCAGTGGTCGTGGGAGTCCCTGTCGCAGCAGTCGTTCACCACGCTCATCCGCAACTACTGCCAGTGGTTCGAGCGCAACAGTGCTCCCGGGGCGAAGGAGACCCAGATCTGGGCCACGTTCTCCGGGTCGCACCGGTCGGCCGGCACGATCGGCCTGATGGCCGGTGTCGAGGACACGGTCGAGGGCGGGGAGGCGCTGCTCGACAGGCTGTTCGCGGACGTCACCTCGGGCGCCGGTGTCAAGGTCGCGTCGGACACGAGGCACGAGCTGCCGTGGCTCGACCGGGACAACTGGTACTGGGGTCCCCCCGGGCGCCAGAAGGACAAGACCTCGGATCTGCGGAAGAGTTACACCGATGAGCAGATAGCGACGATCTACCGCTATCTCAACGACGACTCCATCAGCAATCCGGGCGCCCAGGTGAACCTGGCCGCTCTCGGCGGGAAGATCAACACCATACGCCCGGACGCGACCGCCTATGTGCATCGGGACTCGGTCCTGCGCGTCTATTTCACCCCCGGTGTATGGAGAACGCAGAGCGAGGACGCCGCGCACGTGGCGTGGGTGCGCAAGCTCTACCGGGACGTCTACAGCACGACCGGGGGTGTTCCGGTGCCCAACGACATCAACGCCGGGGCGTACATCAACTATCCGGACGTCGATCTCGCCGACCCGGCGTGGAATACCTCCGACACGCCGTGGCACACGCTGTATTACGGAGCGAATTACGCGCGGCTGCAGCAGGTGAAAAAGGCTTACGATCCGCGTGACGTGTTCCGTCACGCACTGTCCATACGCCCCGCCTGATCCGGCATCGGTACGGAGCGCTCACCGGCCGGTTCATGTCCCGGCCAGTGGGTGCCCCGTCTTCGGAGGCGGCGTGGGCGCTCTCGATTCGGTATCCGTTTCGGTTCCGTTTCGGTATCCGTTCCGGTGTCAAGGGCGTGCCGCCACGGGAGCTTTTCTCCGCCAGGTGGAATCGGGGGCTTCACATGAAGCCCCCGATTCTGAATCCCGGACCGTTCGGGGTGTGGCGGGACTGGATGGCTGCGTATGCGTCTGGCGTCGGGAAACCCGCGGCCGGACGGCAGGAGCGGGCCGGGGTGGTCTGTGCCCGTCTCTCGGGGGCCGGCCTTTCTCATGCCGCTGGCCGGTCGCTTTCGGCCGGACCGGCTCGGCCGGGGCTGATACGGAATGCCTTGACAGCCGATGCCGGCCGTGATGTTTGTTTACGCGTAAGAGCACCATGTATCGAGCACCCCGGGAAATACTGCCGGCCGGCCCCGTTCTTTCCGCAGTGGTCCTCATGGCCTCTGCGGTGGTCCGGCCGGTCGAGCGGCCAGGGGCAGGGTGTCGCAGACACGACAGGGAGATCAGAAATGGCTGACAAGCTGTTATCCGGCGTTGACGATGTCGCGGGTTTCTACGAAGGCCTCGGCCAGGTTCTCAACGCCGCCTGGGGCGAGAACCTGCACTACGGCTACTGGGAGGACGACGCCGACGACAGCAGCGTCGAGGTCGCCACGGCCCGGCTGACCGACCTGCTGATCACCCTGCTCGACCCCGCCCCCGGCGCCGCGGTCCTCGACATCGGCTGTGGTGTGGGCAAACCCGCGCTGCAGCTCGTCGCGGCCAGGGACGCGCACGTCACCGGCATCGCCATCAGCGACGTCGAGGTGGAGCAGGCCACCGAACGCGCCGTGGAGGCGGGCCGGTCGGACGTGACCGCCTTCCACAACGCCGACGTGATGGCGCTGCCGTTCGGTGACGACTCGTTCGACGACGCGTGGGCGATCGAGTCGATGCTCCACGTGCCGGACCGGGGCCGGGCGCTCGCCGAGACGGCCAGGGTGCTGCGCCCCGGCGGGCGGCTGGTGATCGCCGACACCGTCGAACGCCCGCCGGTGAGTCCCGAAGGCCGCAAGGTGCTCGACGACATCTGCGCCGCCTACCACGTGAGCCCGTTCGCCACCGCCGCCGAGTACTCCGAGCTGCTGGCCGCCCATGGGTTCGTCGACGTCGAGATCCGTGACATCAGCGACCACGTGGTCCGGACAGGGATGATCATGGCCGATGTCGTCGAGGCCCGGCGCGACGAACTGGCCCGGCTCGACGGCCCGGAACCGGTCGACCAGTACATCGACCTCATGCGCCGCGCGGCGGCCAGCCCGGACAACGGATACCTCGTGATCGCCGCGACGCTGGACCCGGCATCCGGCTCCTGACCTCGGCCTGCCGTGCGGGTGCTGCCCGACATCCCGCTGCGGGTGTCGGGCAGTCACAGTTCGCAGTTCGCAGTTCGCAGTTCGCAGTTCGCAGTTCGCAGTTCGCAGCGTCAGTCGGTGGTGCGGCCGCCGGCTTCCTGCAGTTCCGCCGACGCCTCGCCGGGCTTGCCTGCCTTGCCGGGCTCTTCGGACGCGCCGGCCCTGCCGGCCTCGTCGGCTTCGCCCGCCTCATCGCTCCCGACGACCGCGGGCACCCTGCGCAGGCCCAGCGTCATGAACACGGTCACCACCGTCAGGACCCCGCAGATGACGCTCACCAGCACCATCCCGTGGGTGAACGCCTCCCGTGCCACATCCAGCGCGGCTGTGCCGAGGTCCTCCGGCAGACGGGAGACCTGGTCGACAGCGTTGCCGATGGTGTCCTGGATCCCCGCAGCGGCCTCCTCGGGCAGCCCGGCGGGCAGTTCGCCGGAGACCTGACCGCGGTATGCCGCGTTCCCGATGCTGCCGAGTACGGCGATGCCCAGGCCCAGGCCCAGTTCGTGAGAGGTGTCCGAGATGGCGGAGACCGCTCCGGCCTTCTCCGGCGGCGCGGAATTGATCATCATGTCGGTGCCGAGCACGATGGCGGGACCGACGCCGAAGTTCAGCAGCCCCAGCGCGACCATCACCGTGACCGGCCCGCTGTCGGCACCTGCCTGGGCCAGGACCACGAAGCCGACCGCGGTGATCGCGAGGCCCACGGTCATCACATGCGCCGCACGCGTCCACCGCAGAGCCACCGGGGCGAGCAACGCCCCCGTCACACCCCCGACGCTGCCCGGCAGCGACGCCAACCCGGCCTCCAGCGGCGACAGTCCCACCACCATCTGGATGTACTGCGCCATGAAGAACTGCGATCCCGACATCACGAAGAGGGCGAGCCCCATCGCACCGAGGGATACGGAGAAGGTCCGCTCGCGGAACAGCCCCATGTCGATCAGCGGGTGGGTGAGCCTGCGCTGGCGCACGACGAAGGCCACGCCCAGGGCGAGACCGGCGAGGAGGGCCAGGACGGGGACCGCGGCCATGCCGTCGCCGGCGAGCTTCTTGAGACCGTAGACGGTGGCGAGCAGGGAGAGCACGAGCAGGCCCGCGCTCGCCCAGTCCAGGGGGCCCGGCTCGGGGTCGCGGTACTCGGGGAGCAGCACGGGACCGAGGATCAGCGTGAGCACCATGGCCGGCACGCTCAGCAGGAAGACCGAGCCCCACCAGAAGTGTTCCAGCATCGCGCCACCGACGAGCGGGCCGATGGCGCCGCCCACCAGGAAACAGGCGATCCAGACGCTGAAGGCCACGGCACGCTGCCGGGCGTCGTGGAACATGTTGCGGATCAGCGACATCGAGGAAGGCGTCAAGGTCGCCCCGGCGATGCCGAGCAGCGCACGGCTGACGATCAGCATCTCGGCACTGGTGGAGAACGCCGTCAGCAGCGAGGCGGCACCGAAGCCCACCGCGCCGATCAGCAGCAGCCGGCGGCGCCCGATCCGGTCGCCCAACGTACCCGCGACGACCAGCAGGCTGGCGATCAGAAAGCTGTAGACGTCGACGGCCCACAGCAGTTGCAGACCGCTGGGGTTCAGGCTCGCGTTCAGGTGCGGCACGGCCAGGTGCAGCACCGTGTTGTCGAGGGTGATGAGCATCGCCGGCAGAGCGAGAACACCGAGAGCCGTCCATTCACGTTTTCCGGCGCGCGCGGGGGAAGAGACGGTCGTTTCCTGTGGAGTCATCGAGGAGAGCCCAGTCAGTGAGAGTGAACGTGCCCCCAGACAGGCCGGCCGGCGTCGAGGGCCGGCGATTCCCGGCCTGCGGGCGGGGCCGGAGGGCCGGGCACCGGGGGCGGCGTGACCTGCCGCGGTTCGGTGCCCGGCCGAGGGGGTCCTGCGAGGCCTGGACTACCGGGACTTGATGAACGGCTTGCCCAGCGGTATGCGCTTGGCGCCGGTGGCGCTGTGCACGGCGCTGGCGAAGATGTACATGCCGATGGCGATGAAGAGGAACATGGTGCCGATGCCCACGTAGACGAGCCACGGGTCGTCGGGCTTCGCCGGGTTGTTGATCATCTGGTCGATGGCCTGCTCGATCGACCCGAAGAGGACGAGCAGCGTCGTGGAGACCACCACGAACAGGAACGTGAACGCCTTGGGCAGGCGCAGGGTCGTCAGGGTCAGCAGAATGATCACAATGGCCCAGACGAGGACGAAGTTGGCCGTGGCCCTGCGCTGTTCGATGTTCTCGAATTCGCCCATCCAGTTGTTGTTCAGCGCGATGCTGAGCACCGAGAAGCTCAGCCAGAACGTGCCGAACAGGCCGTACACCGCGGCGAACACCCCGTCTCCCAGGCGCATGGCCCAGCCGGCGGCCATCAGCAGCAGGATGGCGCTGCTGAACACCATGATCGGCAACTGGGCGACCAGGGAGTTGGCCGGGATGCTGACATCCTTCAGGTAGAACGCCAGCGAGAGGGAACCGAGCAGGAAGCCGGCGAATCCCAGCATCGCGGGCTGCGGCGCGTAGAGGCCGGTGGAGGCATCCGGCTTGGGTGCGGCGGAGGTTGCGGGCACGGTCGCCTTGGCGTCACCGACGCCCGCGCCGACCGGGGAGGTGTGGAGTATGTGCTCTGTCTGACTCATCGTTTTCTCCTGGTTCGCGTGTTCCAGTGGTCCTGCTGATGGCTGTGTTGGCCGTGGCGGCCGTGGTGGTCCTGTTGGCTGTGGTGGTCCTGTTGGCCGTGGTGGTCCTGTTGGCCGTGGGGTTCGTTCAGCTCGATCCGGCACGTCCCAGGACCCGGCGTACGCGGGGAATGGCGGCCTGGGCCGGCCATGTCGCCGGATCGGGCAGCTGGGTGGCGAGGTCGGCGAGGACGGGGTACTCGAACAGCAGGTTCAGCGGGACGTCCATGCCCGTGCGCGTGGCGAGCCTGCTGGTTACGCGGCTGGCCAGGATGGAGTGGCCGCCGAGGGTGAAGAAGTCGTCGTCCGCGCCGACGCGGGGGACGTCGAGGAGTTCCTGCCAGATCCCGGCGATCAGTTTCTCCGCCTCGCTCTGCGGGTCCCGGAACACCGCCCGGGCAGCCTCGGAGTCAGGGGCAGGCAGTGCGGAGCGGTCGATCTTGCCGTTCGGGAGCAGCGGGAACTCATCCAGCGTCATGAACACCGACGGGACCATGAAGTCCGGCAGCCACCGCCGCGCATGCGCACCCAACACCGCCACGTCCAGCGTGCTTTCGGCATCGGCATCAGCATCGGCGTCGGTTTTGGCGTCGGTGTCGGTGTCGGCCGCGACGATATAGGCGATCAGGCGGGTCGTGCCGGCCGCGCCGTCACCCGCCACGACCACCACCTCGCCGACCCGCCCGTGACGGCGCAGGACCTCCTCCACCTCACCCAGCTCGATCCGGTGACCGCGCACCTTCACCTGACCATCCGCACGCCCCAGATAATCCAGCTGACCGTCCGAACGCCACCGCACCAGATCCCCCGTGCGATACATCCGCCCACCACCGGAGGCGAAAGGATCCGGCAGAAAACGCTCCGCCGTCAGAGCAGCACGCCCCAGATAACCCCGCGTCACCCCCGCACCCGACAAATACAACTCCCCCACCGCACCCAAAGGAACCGGCCGCAGACCCCCATCCAGAACATACGCAGACGTCCCGTCCACCGGCACACCGATCGGCGTCCGCTCATCCCCCACACACGTCACCGCATGCGTCGAATACGTCGTATCCTCACTCGGCCCATAAAGATTGTTCACCACCTCCACCACCGGATGCGCATACAAATCCCGCACCAAACCCGGCGACAAAGCCTCCCCCGCCAAATTCACCGTCCGCGCCCCCGACGGAAAAGCATCCGCCGCCAACAACTCCCGCACCACCGACGGCACCGTATTAACCAACGTCACCCCCTCATAAAACGAAGGATTCACCAACAGATCCAGCACACTCCCCGGCGACAACACCACCGAACCACCCACCGACAACGGCGCAAAAATCTCGAACACCGACAGATCAAAAGACACCGACGTCCCCGCAAGCGTCCCCGACAACTCCCCCGCCGAAAACACCCGACCCGCCCAGCCCAACATCGCCACCACCTGACGATGCTCAATCACCACACCCTTAGGACGCCCCGTCGAACCCGACGTATAAATCACATACGCAACATCATCACCCCCACCCAAAACCGGCGGACGAGACGAAGAGAAAGCACCCCCAGCAAAACCCGGAACGTCGTCCAGAGAACGCAACACCACCGACACACCGGAATCCTCCAGCATGAACGCGACACGCTCCGCCGGATAACCCGGATCCACCGGCACAAAACCAGCACCCGACTTCAACACACCCAACAACGCCACCACCAGATCAGCGGTACGCGGCAAACACACCCCCACCAGATCACCCGGCCCCACCCCCAACCCCCTCAAACCCCACGCCAAACGATTCGCCCGCACCTCCAACTCACCGAACGTCAACACACCATCAACCGCACGCACCGCCACCGCACCCGGCACACGATCAACCTGCGCCTCCACCAACCCACACACCGACACCGGCGATGACGACGCCGGCACCCGCGACACCGACAACTCCCGCCAACGCCCCCACTCACCCCCCGACACCACGCTCAACTCCCCCAGCACCACACCCGAACGCTCCGCCAAAGCGGACACGGTCTCCGTCAGGCGGTCCACGATCAGCTGGGCCGTGGACGTCTCGAACAGGTCGGTGTTGAAGACCAGGTGTCCGGTGATGCGGCCGTCGCGTTCCTCGGCCTGGACCACGAGGTCGTAGGGGGTGGTGCCGATCGGCATCGGTGCGGGGTGCATCCGCAGGCCGGGGAAGTGGTACTGGGGCGGGGTGCCGTTGACCGCGAGGAGTACCTGGAACAGCGGGCTGCGGCTCTGGTCGCGTTGGGGGCGCAGTGCGCGGATCAGTTCCTCCAGCGGAATCCGCTGGTGGCCGCGGATCGCGTTCACGGCGTCCCGCGCCTCGCGCAGGGTCTCGGCCAGCGTGTGGCCCGGGTTCATACGCAGTCGTAGGGGCAGGGTGTCGACGACGTAGCCGACCACGTCTGCCGTGCTCGGGTTGTCGCGGCCGGCGGCCGGGGTGCCGATGGTGACGTCGTACTGGCCGGTGAGCTTGGCCAGGACGACGGACAGTGCTGTGGCAAGGACCGTGAACGCGGTGGTTCCCGCGGCCCGGGCCGCGGTGGTGAGCGCCTCGTGCGGCAGGGCCAGGGGTACTGCGGCGCCGTGGTAGGTCTGCTTCGGGGGGCGGGGCCGGTCGGTGGGCAGGTCGGGTGCCGAGGCGCCGGCCAAGTAGGTTCGCCAGAAGTCGAGTTCGGTGTGTGCGGTCTCCCGCTGCCAGTGCGCGATCTCCGCGTACTGGAAGGCCGCGGGCGGGGGCGGAGCCGGTTCGGTGGTCGGGGACTGGAGTACGGAGCCGTAGTGCACGGCGATCTCACGCAGGAGGAGGTCGAGGGACCAGCCGTCGGCGATCACGTGGTGCAGGCTCATGACCAGGACGTGGTGCTCGGGCGCGACGCGGACGAGCGTCACGTGCCACAGCGGTCCGGTGGTGAGGTCGAACGCCCGCTGGTTCTCGGCCTCGATCACCGACTCCCAGTCGGGAGTGGTGATTCGGGTCAGCGGTACTTCGGGGTCGGGTGCCACGACCTGGGACACGTGGTCCGCCACTTCGCGCAGGGACATGCGCAGGACTTCGTGGCGGTGCGCGAGGTGCCGCAGCGCGGTGTGGAATGCGTCCGCGTCAAGGGTTCCCTCGATGTGGACGGCGCCCCTGATGTGGTAGGCGAGGTTCGCCTGCTCGTCCAGGCGGCACAGCACCCACAGCCGTTCCTGGCCGGGGGACGCTCGGAACACCAGGGTGCCGTCGGGTTCGGGGACCCGGTCGACGACGGGGAGGTGCGGTGCCGGTTGCCTGTCCCCGTATGCGGCTGCTTCTGCGTCGGTGTCCTGGCCCGCGCCGGTTGGGGGGAGATGGGTGGCGAGGTCGGTGAGGGTGGGGTGCTCGAAGAGCAGGGGCAGGGGTATGTGGGTGCCGAGTTCTTCGCTGAGCCGGTGGGTGACCCGGGTCGCCAGGATGGAGTGGCCGCCGAGGGTGAAGAAGTCGTCGTCCGCGCCGACGCGGGGGACGTCGAGGAGTTCCTGCCAGATCCCGGCGATCAGTTTCTCCGCCTCGCTCTGCGGGTCCCGGAACACCGCCCGGGCAGCCTCGGAGTCAGGGGCAGGCAGTGCGGAGCGGTCGATCTTGCCGTTCGGGAGCAGCGGGAACTCATCCAGCGTCATGAACACCGACGGGACCATGAAGTCCGGCAGCCACCGCCGCGCATGCGCACCCAACACCGCCACGTCCAGCGTGCTTTCGGCATCGGCATCAGCATCGGCGTCGGTTTTGGCGTCGGTGTCGGTGTCGGTGTCGGCCGCGACGATGTAGGCGATCAGGCGGGTCGTGCCGGCCGCGCCGTCACCCGCCACGACCACCACCTCGCCGACCCGCCCGTGACGGCGCAGGACCTCCTCCACCTCACCCAGCTCGATCCGGTGACCGCGCACCTTCACCTGACCATCCGCACGCCCCAGATAATCCAGCTGACCGTCCGAACGCCACCGCACCAGATCCCCCGTGCGATACATCCGCCCACCACCGGAGGCGAAAGGATCCGGCAGAAAACGCTCCGCCGTCAGAGCAGCACGCCCCAGATAACCCCGCGTCACCCCCGCACCCGACAAATACAACTCCCCCACCGCACCCAAAGGAACCGGCCGCAGACCCCCATCCAGAACATACGCAGACGTCCCGTCCACCGGCACACCGATCGGCGTCCGCTCATCCCCCACACACGTCACCGCATGCGTCGAATACGTCGTATCCTCACTCGGCCCATAAAGATTGTTCACCACCTCCACCACCGGATGCGCATACAAATCCCGCACCAAACCCGGCGACAAAGCCTCCCCCGCCAAATTCACCGTCCGCGCCCCCGACGGAAAAGCATCCGCCGCCAACAACTCCCGCACCACCGACGGCACCGTATTAACCAACGTCACCCCCTCATAAAACGAAGGATTCACCAACAGATCCAGCACACTCCCCGGCGACAACACCACCGAACCACCCACCGACAACGGCGCAAAAATCTCGAACACCGACAGATCAAAAGACACCGACGTCCCCGCAAGCGTCCCCGACAACTCCCCCGCCGAAAACACCCGACCCGCCCAGCCCAACATCGCCACCACCTGACGATGCTCAATCACCACACCCTTAGGACGCCCCGTCGAACCCGACGTATAAATCACATACGCAACATCATCACCCCCACCCAAAACCGGCGGACGATCCTCACGGCAAAAATCAGAAGAAACAGCAACGTCATCCAGAGAACGCAACACCACCGACACACCGGAATCCTCCAGCATGAACGCGACACGCTCCGCCGGATAACCCGGATCCACCGGCACAAAACCAGCACCCGACTTCAACACACCCAACAACGCCACCACCAGATCAGCAGTACGCGGCAAACACACCCCCACCAGATCACCCGGCCCCACCCCCAACCCCCGCAAACCCCACGCCAAACGATTCGCCCGCACCTCCAACTCACCGAACGTCAACACACCGTCAACCGCACGCACCGCCACCGCACCCGGCACACGATCAACCTGCGCCTCCACCAACCCACACACCGACACCACCGACGACGAAGACGACGATGACGATGACGATGACGACGGAATCAACGCCGGCACCCGCGACACCGACAACTCCCGCCAACGCCCCCACTCACCCCCCGACACCACGCTCAACTCCCCCAGCACCGCACCCGAACGCTCCGCCAAAGCGGAGACGACGACGGCGAGGCGTTCCGGGAAGAGGCGGGCGGTGGTCTCCGCGTAGAGGTCGGTGTTGTAGGTGAGGTAGCCGGTGACGGCGGTGTCGGTCTGTTCCAGGTGGAGCGAGAGCTCGAACTGGGTTTCCGCCGGGGGGATGTCGAGCCGGGTGACACGCAGTCCGGGGAGGCCGAGGGTGCGCGAGGGGGCTTCGTTCAGGGCGAGCATGACCTGGAAGAGCGGGCTGCGTGCTGGGCCCTGCGAGGCCGGCGCGACGTGGCGCACGATCTCCTCGAAGGGCATGTCGGCGTGCTGGTGCGCCTCCATGAGGGCGTGGTGGGTGCCGCGCAGGGCCTCGGCGAGGGTGGCGTGGGGGTCGAGTGTGCGGCGCAGCGGGAGGGTGTTGGTGAAGAAGCCGAGGATGCCCGCGGTGTCCGGGTGGGTACGGCCGCTGGTCGGGATACCGATGGTGATGTCGTGGCTGCCGGAGAGGGCGCTCAGGGTGATGGTGACGGCGGTCGCGACCACGGCGAACTCGGTTGTTCCCGCTGTCCGGGCGGCCTTGGCGATGGCCTCGGCGGGCAGCTCGAGGGGAACGGCCGCGCCGCGGTGTGTGGGGCGGGCGGGGCGGGGGTGATCGGTCGGCAGGTCCAGTTCGGCTGCTCCGGCGAGTCGTTCACGCCAGTGGGCGAGCCCGGTCTCGGGGGTGGGCGTACTGCTCTGCCAGTGGGCGAAGTCACCGTACTGGAGGGCGGGTTCGGCGGCGGGGGGTTGGCCTGTGGACAGCTCGGCGTAGCGGCGGGCGATCTCGTCCAGCAGGAGTGTGAGCGTCCAGCCGTCGGCGATGGTGTGGTGCAGGCTCAGCAGGAGGAGATGCTGGTCGTCGGCCTGCCGCACCACGTGTGCCCGGAACAGGGGGCCTTCGGCGAGGTCGGCCGTGGAGTGGCGCCATTCTTCGATGAGTTCGGCCTCGTCCGGGGTCGTGGCCTCGTCGGGGGTCGTGGTGGGGTCCCAGCGCCAGGTGGGGTGGACGACCTGGACGATGTCGCCGTTCTCCTCGCGCAGTGTCGTGCGCAGGATTTCGTGGTGGCGGGCGACGTCGCGGATGGCCTCCGCCAGGGCCTGGGCGTCGAGGGGTCCGGTGATCTTCGCGCCTCCGTTGAGGTGGTAGGCGAGATGGGCCCGTGGGTCGAGTGAGCACAGCAGCCACAGGCGCTTCTGCCCGGAGGACGCGGGGAGGGTGATCGTGCCGTCGGGGTTGGGGGTGCGGGTCGCCACCGGTATGGGGAGGTGGCGCTCGCCGGCTTGGGGGAGGTGCGCGGCGAGGTCGGTGAGGGTGGGGTGCTCGAAGAGCAGGGGCAGGGGTATGTGGGTGCCGAGTTCTTCGCTGAGCCGGTGGGTGACCCGGGTCGCCAGGATGGAGTGGCCGCCGAGGGTGAAGAAGTCGTCGTCCGCGCCGACGCGGGGGACGTCGAGGAGTTCCTGCCAGATCCCGGCGATCAGTTTCTCCGCCTCGCTCTGCGGGTCCCGGAACACCGCCCGGGCAGCCTCGGAGTCAGGGGCAGGCAGTGCGGAGCGGTCGATCTTGCCGTTCGGGAGCAGCGGGAACTCATCCAGCGTCATGAACACCGACGGGACCATGAAGTCCGGCAGCCACCGCCGCGCATGCGCACCCAACTCACCCGGTTCAGGGACGGTTTCGGCATCGGTGTCGGTGTCGGTGTCGGTGTCGGTGTCGGTGTCGGCCGCGACGATGTAGGCGATCAGGCGGGTCGTGCCGGCCGCGCCGTCACCCGCCACGACCACCACCTCGCCGACCCGCCCGTGACGGCGCAGGACCTCCTCCACCTCACCCAGCTCGATCCGGTGACCGCGCACCTTCACCTGACCATCCGCACGCCCCAGATAATCCAGCTGACCGTCCGAACGCCACCGCACCAGATCCCCCGTGCGATACATCCGCCCACCACCGGAGGCGAAAGGATCCGGCAGAAAACGCTCCGCCGTCAGAGCAGCACGCCCCAGATAACCCCGCGTCACCCCCGCACCCGACAAATACAACTCCCCCACCGCACCCAAAGGAACCGGCCGCAGACCCCCATCCAGAACATACGCAGACGTCCCGTCCACCGGCACACCGATCGGCGTCCGCTCATCCCCCACACACGTCACCGCATGCGTCGAATACGTCGTATCCTCACTCGGCCCATAAAGATTGTTCACCACCTCCACCACCGGATGCGCATACAAATCCCGCACCAAACCCGGCGACAAAGCCTCCCCCGCCAAATTCACCGTCCGCGCCCCCGACGGAAAAGCATCCGCCGCCAACAACTCCCGCACCACCGACGGCACCGTATTAACCAACGTCACCCCCTCATAAAACGAAGGATTCACCAACAGATCCAGCACACTCCCCGGCGACAACACCACCGAACCACCCACCGACAACGGCGCAAAAATCTCGAACACCGACAGATCAAAAGACACCGACGTCCCCGCAAGCGTCCCCGACAACTCCCCCGCCGAAAACACCCGACCCGCCCAGCCCAACATCGCCACCACCTGACGATGCTCAATCACCACACCCTTAGGACGCCCCGTCGAACCCGACGTATAAATCACATACGCAACATCATCACCCCCACCCAAAACCGGCGGACGAGACGAAGAGAAAGCACCCCCAGCAAAACCCGGAACGTCGTCCAGAGAACGCAACACCACCGACACACCGGAATCCTCCAGCATGAACGCGACACGCTCCGCCGGATAACCCGGATCCACCGGCACAAAACCAGCACCCGACTTCAACACACCCAACAACGCCACCACCAGATCAGCAGTACGCGGCAAACACACCCCCACCAGATCACCCGGCCCCACCCCCAACCCCCGCAAACCCCACGCCAAACGATTCGCCCGCACCTCCAACTCACCGAACGTCAACACACCATCAACCGCACGCACCGCCACCGCACCCGGCACACGATCAACCTGCGCCTCCACCAACCCACACACCGACACCGGCGATGACGACGCCGGCACCCGCGACACCGACAACTCCCGCCAACGCCCCCACTCACCCCCCGACACCACACTCACGTCCGCGAGGTCGCGGTCGGGGTCGGTGACGATCGCGGTCAGGGCGGTCCGGAAGCGTTCGGCGAGGTGGGTGGCCGTTTCGGCGGCGAACAGGTCGGTGTCGTAGGCCAGAAAGCCGGTGATGCCGTCGTCGCCCTGCCAGAGGTACAGCTCGATGTCGTTGCGGATGGTGGAGGGGGCCATGAGCCGCGGGCGTACGGGGAGTTCTCCCAGGCGGGTCTCGGTGAGCTGTGGCTGGAGCACGAACAGCACGTCGAAGAGTGACTCGCCGCTCTGGCCGGCCTGGCCTGCCAGGGCCTCGAAGGGCACGTGCGCGCGGCTGTAGGCGTCCAGGCAGGTGTCGCGGACGGTGTTGAGGAGGTCCCGGACGGTGCGGGAGCCGGTCGTGTCGGTGCGCAGGGCGAGCATGGTGGCCAGCGGTCCGACCGCGCCGGGGGCGCGGTGGCGTTCGCGGGTGGCGATGGGTGAGCCGATGGTGATGTCGGCGTGGCCCGCGGTGCGGGCGAGGGTGAGGTGGAGGGCTGAGAGCAGCACCATGAAGGGGGTCATGCGGGCTGTGCCGGCGAGTTCTTCGACGCGTCGCAGGAGTTCGGTGTCGACGGCCAGGTCGACGTGTGCGGAGCGGAACCGGCGGGTGCGGGGTCGGAGCCTGTCGGTGGGCAGGGACAGCGGTTTGGCGCCGTCGAGCCGTTCGCGCCAGGCGGCCAGGTCGGCCTCGCTCGGGGTGGCCGCGACGGTGGGCAGCGGGGTGGCCGGTGCCGGGGTGCGGCCCTCGTACAGGGTGGTGAGTTCGGTGAGGAAGACGCCGAGGGACCAGCCGTCGGCGACGATGTGGTGGGCGAGGAGCTGAAGCAGTGACGTGCCGTCGGACAGGTGCCAGACGGCGACGCGCCACAGGGGGCCGGTGGCGAGGTTCATGGGTGCGGCGGCGCGGGTGTCCGCCTGGCTGAGGGCGGTGTCCCGGCCGGTTTCCGCGTCGTGGGAGGTCAGGTCGACGACGGTGAGGTCGGGGTCGGGTCCGGGGGCCGGGGCGACGACGCAGGTGTGCGGGTCGCCGTCGGGGAAGGTGGTGCGCAGGACGGCGTGGCGGCGGGAGAGTTCGCCGAGTGCGGTGGCGAGGCGGTCGGTGTCGAGGGCGCCCTCGACCTCGGCGTCGAAGCGCAGCACGTTGGCCGCCGTGCCGGGGTGGATCTCCTCGAAGAGCCGCAGGCCGAGCTGGATGGGGTTGACGCGGGCGGCACCGTCGGTGGTGTCGGGTGTGGCGGGGCCGGCGGTGCGGGTGCGCCAGCGGTCGACGAGGGAGCGGCCGAGTTCGGCGGGGAACTGGTTGGTCTCGGACACGGTCGTGGCCCTCCCTTTCGTCGTCCTGCGGTGCGGCTGGTCGAGGTGCGGTCCGGTCCGCCGCAGGCTGGTGCGGTACCGGTGGTGGGGGGTCAGGCGCCGTGCGGGAGCAGCGCCTTGACGCGTTCCAGGGCGTGCTGGGTGCGTATGCCGTCCTCGGCCCACTGCTGGGAGAGGGTGGCGGTCAGTTCGCGGGGCGACTGGGCGCGCAGGACCTCTTCGACGGGGACGGGGAGGGTGAGTGCGTCCTCGACCACGGCGGCGATCTCGGCGGCGCGCCGGGAGTCGCCGCCGATGGAGGTGAGGGTGTCGTCGGGGCCGCAGGCGGGGACCTGGCACACGGCGGCGAAGACGGAGGAGAGGAAGGCGGTGATCAGGCCGGCGTCCTCCTCGGCGGCGAGGGTCGTGTGGGCGGTGACGGCGTGGCCGCCCAGGTCGCCGGTGAGGTGGCGGGTGCGGGCCAGGGAGTGCTGGATTTTTCCGCTGGTGGTGCGGGGGATGGTGCGGGGCGGGCAGAGGACGACGGTGTGTACGCGGGCTCCGGTGGCGGCGAGTACGCGTTCGCGGATGTCGGCGGCGAGCTGTGCGGGGTCGTGGTCCTTGCCGGCCACTTCCACGGCGATGATGATCTCCTCGTCCGGGCCGCTGAACGCCGCTGCGGCGGGGCGGACGGCGGGGTTGTCCTCGACGGCGGCGGCGCACAGGTCGTGGGCGTGGTGGTTGACACCGTTCTGGATGAGGACGTCCTTGCGCCGGCCGGTGACGGTGAGGTGGCCGTCGTGGAGTCGGCCCAGGTCGCCGGTGCGCAGGTAGCGGGTGCCGTCGAGGGTGCCGAAGAGGTCGCTGTCGGGGATGCCGGTGGTGTTCCAGTAGCCGGTGCTGATGCTGGGGCCGCTGATCCAGAGTTCCCCTTCGGTGCCGTCCGGTACGGGCTGTGTGGTGTCGGGGTTCACCACGGCGAGGTGGTGGCCGTCGATGACCGGTCCGCAGTCGACGCGGCCGTCCTCGCCGGTCTCTTCGGGGCCCGTCCAGTGGCGGCCGGTGACGATGAGGGTGGCCTCGGCCAGGCCGTAGCAGGGCAGGAACGAGGTGGCGTGGAAGCCGTGCGGGGTGAAGCGCCGGGTGAAGTCGGTGAGGGTGGCGGGCCGGATCGGTTCGGCGCCGTTGAAGGCCAGGCGCCAGGTGCTCAGGTCGAGGCCGGAGAGGTCGGCGGTTTCGGCGCGGCGCAGGCACAGGTCGTAGGCGAAATTGGGTCCGCCGGTGTGGGTGATGCCGAGTTCGCTGATCTGTCGCAGCCAGTCGAGGGGCTTCTTGAGGAAATGCATGGGGGACATGAGGCGTACCGGGAATGCGCCGTGGACCGGGGTGAGGATGAATCCGATGAGTCCCATGTCGTGATACGGCGGCAGCCAGGAGATCACCCGTGCTGTTTCGTCGAGGCGGAACACGTCTGAAATCGCCTTGATATTGGCGAGGAGATTGCGGTGTTCCAGGACGACGCCTTTGGGTTGCCCGGTGCTGCCGGAGGTGTACTGGATGAGGGCCACGTCGTGGGGGGCGGGTGCGGTTTCGAGGAGGTGGTCGATGTCCCGCTGCGGGGGTTGGTCCTTCTCCGGTTCGCCGGTGCTGTCGAGGGTCACCACGCGGGGCAGTCGTCCGGCGGGGAGGCCGGCGGTCAGCAGGCCGAGGACGGCGGGGTCGGCGAGCAGGGTGGTGGCGCGGGAGTCGTCGAGGATGCGGGCGAAGCGGGCGGCGATGCGCTCGGTCGGGCCGAACAGCGGCGGGTAGCAGGGCACCGCGGGTACGCCGGCCAGGAAGCAGGCCCATACGGCGATGACGAAGTCCAGGCCGGGCGGGTAGAGCAGCAGGGCGGGCCCGCCGGGGCGGGTGGTGTCCGCCCGTAGTCGTGTCGCCGCCCTGGCCGCCCGGTCGAGGAGTTGTCGGTAGGTGAGGGTGTCCACTCGGCCGTCGTCGTGCAGGTACTCGTAGGCCGTCCGGTCGCCGCGGGTGGCGGCGTGTCCGGCCAGGGTGTGCACGAGTGTGGAGCGAGCGGGGGTCGACATCGGCGGACTCCATTTCCCTTGGCCGCTGGGGCCCTGTGTGTCTCGGTGGAGCGGGGACCGTGGGACGGCAGCACGGAAGGCGCCGGACGTGCCGCCGCACCATCAAAGGGGCCGTGTCTCTCGTTCGGGTCTCACTTCGTTTCTCACTCGGCTCTCAGTTTCTTATCGCTCGCCTATCAGGCGGGCGATGGGTCATTGACGTGCCCTCCCTTGGAACTGGTAGGCATTGATGGCCGCGTTGTGACTCGGTCGGGAGATCTGATTCCTGGGCCTGATCCGGTGGTGTGGGAGCAGTGCTTTTCGCGATTTACGTTCGTCATCTCCTGTGGAGGTACGCGTGGGCCCGGTCCGGCTGAGTTCGAGGTGGTTCAGATCCTTCGGTGAAGTGACGGAGCCGCTCTGCGAATTGGTCTGTCTGCCGCATGCCGGGGGCAGTGCGTCGGTGTTCGGGAACTGGCACCGTCATACGTCGGCGCTGCGGGTCACCGCCGTGCAGTTGCCGGGGCGGGAGGCCCGGATCCGGGAGCCGGCGTTCACCGAGGTGGGCGCGCTCGTCGATGCGGTGGTGCCGGTGTTGCGGCCGCTGACGGGGCGGCGTTACGCGTTGTACGGGCACAGCATGGGTGCCTTGGCGGCGTATGAGCTGGTCCGTGGGCTGCAGGTCCGTGAACTGCCGTTGCCGGTGGCGCTGTTCGTCTCCGGCCGGGATGCGCCGGGTTACGGCGACGCCGAGGAGATCCGGCATCTGCCGGACGAGGAGCTGCTCGGCCGGCTGCGGGCCTGGGAGGGGCTGGATGTTCCGGTTCTGCCGCAGTACGCCGATCTGATCGAGCTGATGCTGCCCACCATCCGGGCCGATCTGACGCTCGCGGAGACCTACCGGCATACGCCGGGGCCGCCGCTGCCCGTCCCCGTGCGGGTGTTGCGCGGATCGCGGGACCCGCTGGTGCGGGGCGGTGACGGCGGCTGGAGCCGGCATACGTCGGTGGACTGTGACGTACGCGAGTTCACCGGCGGTCATTTCTTCGTGCAGGACCACGAGAGGAGTGTCGTGGCGTACATCGAGACAGCCGTCGGCGCACTGCTGGGAAGGGAGGCGTGGAGCCGATGAGCAGTTCCTCGTATGTCGGCGGTGTCAGCAGTGGGGAGATCCGCGACTACAGCGACTACTTCGTGCTGCCGGCGGCGCCGGCTCAGCGGAGTCTGTGGTTCGTGTGCCAGCTCGCGCCGGAGAGCAACGCCGCCTACAACGTGGTCAGTGCGGTCGGTCTGGCCGGTGACCTGGATGTGGTGCTGCTGCAGCAGGCGGTCAACGAGGTGGTGGCCCGGCACGAGAGTCTGCGCACCGGCGTGGGTCTGGTCGACGGGGTGCCGCATCAGCTGGTGCTGCCCGAGGCTCTGGTGTCGGTGCCGGTGGTCGACTGCTCGGGCCTGCCGTCGCGGGAGGCCGGGGCGCGGGTGCAGCGTCTGGCGCGGGAGCAGGCGGAGCAGCCGTTCGCCCTGGACGCGCCGCCGTTGGTGCGTCTGGTCCTGGTGAAGGAGGGGCCGCGGCGGCACACCCTGATCGTGACGGTTCATCATCTGGTGTGTGACAGCTGGTCGATGGATGTGTTCTATGCCGATCTCGCGGCCGCCTACCGGGGGTTGAGCGAGGGCGGCGGTGCCGGTTGGGCCGAGCTTCCCGTGCAGTACGCGGATTACGTCGGCTGGCTGGAGCGGGAGGTCGCCGGGGAGCGGATGGAGCGGCTGCTGGGGTACTGGCGCGAGGCCCTGGCGGGCACGGAGCCCCTGCGGCTGCCGGTGGACCGGCCCCGTGGTGAAGGGGCCGGCGGTGCGGGCGGCCGGGTGGAGCAGCGGCTGGCTCCCGAGGTGGTGGCCTCTTTGGAGGGTCTGGCCCGGCAGTCGGGCGGGACGCTGTTCATGGTGCTGCTCACCGGGTTCATGGTGGCGCTGGCGCGGGTGACGGGGCAGGACGACGTGGCCGTGGGTACGCCGGTGGCCGGGCGGCACCATCCCGACGCCGAGCATCTGGTGGGGTTCTTCGCCAACACGCTGGTGCTGCGTGCCCGGCTGCCGATGCGGGAGGGGTTCGGTGCGGCCGCGTCCGTGGTCCGTGATGTGTGTGTGGGCGCGTTCTCGCACGACCGGATGCCGTTCGACCGGCTGGTGCGGGAGGTCGGGCAGGCCCGTGCTGTGGACCGCAATCCGCTGTTCGACGTGATGTTCTCGATGCCCAACACACCGGGTACGGCGGTGGAGTTGCCCGGTCTGACGATGAGCCCGGTGGAACTGACCGGCACGGCGGCGAAGTTCGATCTGTGGCTGACGGTGCTGCCGGACGGCGACGGGCTGCGCCTGCAGCTCGACTACAGCCAGGGGCTGTACGACGAGGAGACCGCGGCCCGTATCGGGGAGCTGCACCGGCAGATCCTCACCCAGGCGGTGCGGGAGCCGGAGACGCCGGTGGGGGCGCTGCCGTCGGGGGGCGGGGGCGGGGGCGAAGGCGTCGCCCGGCGCGTTCCCGACGCCGTTCCCGTTCCCGACGCCGTTCCCGTTCCCGGTGCCGGGCGCACGGTTCTTGACCTGCTTGCGGGGCGCGGCGCGGAGGAGGTGACGGTGTCCGCCGCGGACGCCGTGGTGAGTCTGGGTGAACTGCGTGACTGGGCCGCCGCGCTGGCCCGGGCGCTGCGCGCGGAGGGCATCGCCGGTCCGGGGACCGTGGTCACCACTCCCCCGCAGGCGTCGGCGGGTCTGCTCGCCGTCGTCCTCGCGGTGTGGGAGGTGGGGGGTGTGGTGGCGTACGGCGATCGCCACGACCGCGACGGCGCCTTCGTGCGGCGGGACGAGGGCGAGCCGGGTGGGTGGCTGATCACCACCGGGCCGCGTTTCGATCCGGTGGGGGCCGGTGCCGTGCCGGGCCCCGGCGCACCCGCGTGGCGGGGGGCGGGCGGTGGGCCGGCGTGGACGCACGGGGCGCTGGCCGCCGCGGTGGCCGCGGTGGCCGAGCGGCTGTCGGTGAGCGCCGAGGACGACGTGCTGCTGCTCGGCGATGACGTGCCGCCGTCCCCGCTGGACCTGCTGATGCCGTTGGTGCACGGCCGCAGCCTGATGCTGTCGGGGCCGGCGCCGGCGCCGGGCGGGCCGCCCGGGGCGCTGGTGCTCGCCGCTCCCCCGGCGTGGCAGCGGGCGCTGACCGCGGGGTGGACGCCGCCTGCGGGGTCCCGGCTCGTCTGCGTCGGCGGGGTCCTCGACCCGGAGCTGGTGGACATGCTGGCGCGCACCGGCTGTCAGGTGTTCCTGGGCCGTCCCGCTCCCCGGCCGCTGGCCACGCCGCTGGCTCTGGCGCCGCTCGACGGCTCGCGGGGCCGTCACCTGGGGCCTGCCCTTGCGGGCACCGTCCGCAGCGTGCTCGACGTGCGAGGCGTTCCGGTGCCCGAGGGAGTGGTGGGCGAGCTGCATCTGGCCGACGCCGCGCATCCTCCGGTTTCGGCCGGGCTGCTCTGCCGTCGATCCCGGGGCGGTGCCCTGGAGGTCCTGGGGCCCGCGGAGGGACGGCTGTTCGCCGGGGATCAGGTGATCACGGCGGCGGCGGTCGAGCAGCGGCTGTGTGCCCTCCCGGGCGTGCGCGGCGCGGCCGTGACGGCCGATCGGCGTGGCGCTCTCGTCGCCTGGCTCGTCGCGGAGGGCACGCCGGCCGGGCGGGCGGAGCGGGAGGCGTTCGCCGCCCAGGTGCGGGCCCGGGCCCGGGCCGCGCTGCCCGCCTGCGAGGTTCCCGAGGTGTTCGTGGTGGTCGACGGACTGCCGCTGGGTGCCGACGGGGCGGTGGACCGCGGGGCGCTGCCCGCGCCGCCGGAGCAGCCGGCGCAGGGGCTGGAGGACGCCGCGCCGCGCAACGACGTGGAGCGGCAGCTGCTGGAGCTGTTCCGGGAGGTTCTGAAGCTGCCGCAGGTCGGTGTGCACTCCGATTTCTTCGGCCTCGGGGGTCATTCCCTGCTCGCCGCCAAGCTGCTCAGCCGGGTACGGGAGGAGTTCGGTCTCCAGGTGCCCGTCCGGGAGTTCTTCCGTCAGCCGACCCCGACCGGTCTCGCCGCGGCCGTCGAGGAACTCGAGCGGGCCCGCGAGCGGCGGCCCACCGTCGACGAGGCGGTGCTCAGCCAGCTCGCGGGGATGTCCGACGACGAGATCGACCAGCTGCTGCGGCAGCTGAAGTGATCCGCGCGAGCCACATTCGCACAACCGACCACCTCACATCACCAGGAGCCACGCATGGGTATCGACGACGCCGACACGGTCTTCCAGGTCGTCATCAACGAACAGGACCAGTACTCCGTCTGGTTCGCCGACCGGGCGGTGCCGGCGGGCTGGTCCGCCACCGGCCGGACCGGGAGCAAGCAGGAGTGCCTCAAGCACATCGAGAAGGTCTGGACCGATATGCGTCCCCGCTCGGTTCGCAAGCGCGCTGCCTGACCACCACCACAGCGAGGACGGGAGTCCGCACATGAGCACGGCGCATGAGATCAGTTCACTGTCCGCTGACGAGAAGCGCGCGGCCCTGGCCGGTCTTCTCGACGGCTCGGCATCGGCGTTCACCAGCAACCTCACCCTGGAGCAGCGCCGTCTGTGGCTGCTGATCCAGCTGGACGAGAAGCGGCCGTGGCAGACCAGCACCGCGGTGCGGCTGTCCGGCCGGATCAACCCGGCCGTGCTCCAGCAGGCGCTGGCGGCGGTCGTGCAGCGCCATGAGGTGCTGCGCACCACGTTCCGCACGGTGGACGGCAACGCGCTCGCCACCGTCAAGCCGGTGGCGTCGCTGCGGCTTCCGGTGGTCGAGGTCGATCCCGGCCGTCTGGAGGAGGAGCTGGAGCGGATCGCGGCGGCCGAGACCCGCCGCCGGTTCGACCTGGCGCAGGGCCCGCTGGTGCGGGCGAGTCTGCTGCGGCTCGGGGAGGAGGACCACATCCTGCTCCTGACCGTCCATCAGCTGGTGGCCGACCGTCCCTCGGTCGGGCGGCTCACCGACGAGATCCTGTCCGGGTACGCCGGGCAGCTCGGCGGCGGCGGTGCGGCCGGCGCCGGTGTCGCGAACATCCAGGCCCTCGGCTCCGCCCAGCAGGCGTGGCTCGGCGGTGACGACGCGGAGCGGGACGTTGCGTTCTGGCGCGGGCGGACGTCGGGTCTGAACACCCTGGAGCTGCCCACGGACCGGCCGCGTCCGCCGGTGAAGACCATCGACGCCGACGTGGTGAGCGTCTCCGTGCCGCGCGGGCTGCACGCGGCTCTCGAGGGGGTCGCGGCGGCGGGCGGCGGCACGCTGTCCGGGGTGCTGCTGAGCGGGTTCGCGGCGGTGCTCTCGCGCCATGCCCAGCAGAGCGACTTCGCGGTCGGTGTGCCGGTGCCGCCCACCTGGCAGGAGGGCGCCACCGATCTGGTGGGTCCACTGGAGAACACGCTGCCGCTGCGGTTCGAACTCGAGGCGGGCGAGTCCCTGTCGAGTCTGCTGCGGCGCTCGCAGTCGGTGCTGTCGCAGGCGCTGGGGCATGCGCGGCTGCCGTTCGAGCAGATCGTGGACGCGGCCAAGCCGGCCCGCGACCTGAGCCACACGCCGCTGTTCCAGGTGCTGTTCGGTTTCGAGGAGCAGTGGGCGGTCCGCGAGCTGCCGGGCGCCACCGCCCGCCCGGTCGACCTGCCGGTCACCTGGACGGCGCACGACATCGACCTGTACGCGGTGGTGCGCGACGGGGAGCTGGTGCTGCGCGCGCAGTTCAACACCGCCCTGTTCGACCGGGACACCGTCGAGCGGCTGCTGGGCAGGATGCTGCTGCTGCTGGAGTCGGCGGCCGCCGCTCCCGAGCGTGCCCTGGCGGACTTCCCGCTGCTCAGCCATGACGAGCAGGAGCGGCTGGCCGCCTGGAACGCCACCGGTGCCGAGTACGGGGGTCCGTCTCTGCTGCACGAGCTCGTCGAGCAGAGCGCGGCGGCCCGCCCCGACGCGGTGGCGCTCACCTCCAGCACGGCGGAGCTTACGTACGCCTCCCTGAACCTGCGCGCCGAGGCGCTGGCCGCGCGGCTCGCGGAGCACGGAGCGGGTCCGGAGAGCCGCATCGGTGTGCTCGCCGACCGTTCGGTGCACACGATGGTGGCCCTGCTCGGTGTGCTCAAGGCGGGCGGCGCGTATGTGCCGATCGACCCGTCCTATCCGGCGGACCGGATCGCGGCCATCACCGAGGACGCGGGCATCGAGTGCGTCGTCGGCGCCGAGAGCGCGCTTAAGGCCCTGTCGGGCAAGCTGCCCGGCGTGCGGGGTGTGCCGCTGCCGGTCGCCGACCCCGAGCAGCCGGTCGAGCGGGCCGCGGTGGAGGTCGCCCCGGACGGCCTGGCCTACATCATCTACACCTCGGGTTCCACCGGCCGTCCCAAGGGTGTGGCGGTGGAACACCGGCACATCGTGCACTCCACGCTCGCCCGGTCGGCGTGCGAGCAGCCGGGGCTGCCGGAGCGCTATCTGGTGCTCGCCCCGTTCACCTTCGACGCCTCCGGCGGTGGCCTGTACTGGACGCTGCGGCGCGGCGGCACGCTGGTCCTGCCCAACGAGACGGAGGTGCTCGACCCGCGGCTGCTGAGCGAGCTGATCCGTGCCAAGCAGGTCACGCACGTCGACGGTGTGCCCTCGCAGTACGCCGTGCTGCTGGAGACGGACGACGAGGCGTTCGCGTCGGTGCGCACCACCGTCCTGGCCGGTGAGGTGCTGCCGCCCGGCCTGGTGGAGACGCATTTCCGTCGCTCGCCGGGGGTCGCGCTGTTCAACGAGTACGGTCCCACCGAGGCGACCGTGTGGGCGTCGGTGCACGCGGTGTCGGCCCAGGACGCGCGCGGCAGCCGGGTGCCGATCGGCCGTCCTATCCCCAACGCCCGTATCCATCTGCTCGACAAGGCGCTCAACCCGGTGCCGCCCGGGGTGCCCGGTGAGCTGTACATCGGTGGTGCGGGTGTGGTGCGCGGCTATGTCAACCGGCCGGCGATGACGGCCGGGAGCTTCCTGCCGGACCCGTTCTCCGAGGAGCCCGGGGCGCGTCTGTACCGGACCGGTGACCTGGCCTGTTTCCGGCAGGACGGCACCATCGAGTTCCTGGGCCGCGCCGACACGCAGGTCAAGATCCGTGGCTTCCGTATCGAGCTGACCGAGATCGAGAACGTGCTGCGGCGCCATCCGCTGGTGGCCGCCGCGACGGTGATGGTGCGCGAGGACCAGCCGGGTGTGCCCCGTCTGGTGGCCTACGTCGTTCCGGTCATCGGCCGGGTGGTGACGAAGGAAGCGCTGGTCAAGCATGTGCTGGAGCAGGTGCCCGACTACATGGTGCCCAGCGCGTTCGTGACGCTGGAGAAGATGCCGCTCACCCGTAACGGCAAGACGGACACCGCGGCGCTGCCCGCCCCGGACCTGGGTCTGGAGGACTTCGTCGAGCCGGGCACCGAGCTGGAGGCGGAGATCGCCGAGACGTTCTGCTCGCTGCTGGGGCTTGCCACGGTCAGTGCCACCGCGGACTTCTTCGAGCTGGGCGGCAACTCGCTGCTGGTGGCGCGGCTGACCGCGCAGCTGTCGCGGACGCACGGGGTGACGCTGCCGGTGGAGCAGATCTTCCGGGTGCCGACCGTGGCCGGTGTCGCGCAGGCCATCGAGGAGGACCGGCGCCAGCGCGACAACGTCGACAGCGAGGTCCTGTACGCCCAGCAGCTGGAGGAGCTGCACGCGGAGATCACGCTTCCCGAGGAGATCACGCCCGGGAATCTGCCGCGCGCCGAGCTGTTCAACCCGCGCCATGTCCTGGTCACCGGTGCCACCGGCTACCTGGGCGCGTTCATCGTGGTGGAGGCGATCAAGCGCACCGAGGCGATGGTGCACTGCCTGATCCGCGCGGAGAACGAGGAGGCCGCGTGGGAGCGCATGGAGCAGACGCTGCGCACCTACCACGCCTGGGACGAGTCCTACCGCTCCCGTATGCGGATGGTCATCGGTGACCTGGCCAAGCCCCGTCTGGGCCTGGACGACGAGGACTTCGCGGCCTGCGCGTCCGAGATCGACGTGATCTACCACAGCGGTGCCGTCGTCAACTTCACCTATCCGTACGAGGCGGCGCGGCCGGCGAACGTCGAGGGCACCAAGGAGGTGCTGCGGCTGGCCACCACCGAGACGCTGAAGTCGGTGCACTTCGTCTCCAGTGTCGACGTGTTCATGGGCACGGCCACGGAGCGCCCGTTCACCGAGGAGGACCTGGACCCGCGGCCCATCAAGATCCCCACGGGCTACCCGCGCAGCAAGTGGCTGGCGGAGAAGATCATGTACATCGCGCGGGACCGCGGCATCCCGGTCACCATGCAGCGCCCGTGGATGATCACCGGCCACACCGAGACCGGTGCCTCGCACCACACCGACTACCTGTACGTCTACCTGCGGGGCTTTTTGGACCTGGGGGTGCTGCCGCTCTACAACGACGTCATCAACGCGGTGCCGGTGGACTTCACGGCCGAGGCCATCGTCTACACGTCCCTGCGGGAGGAGAACTTCGGCAAGAACTTCAACATCACCAACCCGGCGCCGACCACGATGACGCAGTGCTACCAGTGGCTGCGCTCGTTCGGTTACGACCTGAACGTGATCGACGAGGAGGACGCCCGCCAGCAGGCCCTGAACGTCGACGAGGACCACATCCTGTTCCCGATGACGCCGCTGCTGCGCGTGGCCACGATGCGCCACGCCGCGCTCGACCCGGAACTGCAGAAGCAGATCAACCCGATGGACGAGTGCCGGATGCTCACCGAGGCGCTCGAGGGCTCGGGCATCAGCTGCCCTCCGGTCAGCGAGGAGTGGGCGCACTCCTGCTTCCGCTTCCTGGTCGACGCCGGCTATCTGCCGGCACCCGAGGACATCGTGCCGCAGGACGCCGCCAGTTGATCGCGGCGAAAGGGGATGTGATGAACATACGAGAATGCTTGCGTGTGCCGGGGCCGGGGGGGTGCGCGTGATCCGCTACGTGAACCTCGACGACGCCGACCGGAGCGCGCTGCGCACGCTCACCGCATCGGTGCTCGCCCGGTACGGGTCGAGCAGCGCACCGGAACTGTTCGACGACCTGCCGTCCCAGGGCCACCGGCTGCCGTCGTCCCTGGTCAAGGAGTTACAGGAGTTCCGGGCCGGTGAAACGGCGTCGGCCCTGGTGGTGCGGGGCGTGCCGGTGGGCGACGACCGGATCGGTCCGACCCCGCAGCACTGGCACGACGTACCGCGGGACACCGAGGCCGAGGCGCACGCGGTGTTCCTGCTGCTGGCCTCGGCACACCTCGGTGACGTCTTCGGATGGTCGACGTTGCAGGGCGGCCGGCTCGTGCACGACGTGCTGCCCATGCCGGGGCAGGAGGAGTCCCAGAGCGGGCACGGCACGGTGGAGCTCGCCTGGCACACCGAGGACGGCTTCCACCCGTACCGCTGCGACTACCTGATGCTCCTGGGGCTGCGCAATCACGATGCCGTGCCCACGGTGGTGGCCAGTGTGGACGATGTGGAACTGACGGACGGTCAGCGTGCCGTGCTGTCCGAGCCCCGGTTCCTCATCCGCCCGGACACGCTGCAGCTCAAGAACGCGCAGCAGCTGACCGAGCACCAGGGTACGGCGCACTCCATCCATCTGATGGAGGACGATCCGGAGCCGTGCGCCGTGCTGTTCGGCCATCCCGAGCAGCCGTACCTGCGCATCGACCCGGAGTTCATGTCGGCCCTGCCGGGTGATGGGGAGGCCACCGAGGCGCTGGACGCCCTGTGCCGGGAGCTGCAGCGCAACCTGGTCGACGTGCCGCTCAGTGCCGGGGATCTGCTGGTGGTCGACAACTTCAAGGCGGTGCACGGGCGCAGCGCGTTCAAGGCCCGGTTCGACGGCACCGACCGCTGGCTGAAGAAGGTGGTCGTCACCCGGGATCTGCGCAAGTCCCGCACGCACCGGCGCACGGCGCGGGAACGCGTCCTGATCTGACGCCCGTGACGAGAGCAGGAGGAACCGTGTCCGACAACACGAGGCCGGTGGCGGACAGTCCGCTCGCCGACGCCTGGCTCGTCGGCGGCCCGGCGGACGTGCCGGCGCTGCGCACCCGGCTCGCCGCGCAGCGGCCGCAGGTCACGCTCACCGTGCACGACCTGACGGGCGTGGCGGACGAGTCGGCGTGGGGCGAGCTGGTCCGGGAAGAGGTGGCCGCCGCCCGCGCGGACACCGGGCACGCCCGCGTGCTCCTGGGCCGGCTCACCGAGAAGCGGTTCCTCCTGGTCGTCGTCACCGCCGCCCCGCTGCCGCCGGCCGCGGTCATGCGGTGGCTGTTCACCCCGGGCTCCCCCTTTCCGCGGGCGGGGGCCGGGGACGTCGCGGCGCCCCTGGCGGCAGAGCTGCCGGCCGCCCTGCGGTCCGGCGGTTCGCCGTCGGGGGTCGCGGCGACGGTGCACATCCCGGCCGGGCCGGTCGCCGACCGGCTGCGGGCGGCCGGGATGCCCGCCGAGGCGGCCCTGGCGGCCGCCGTGAACCTACTCCTCGCCCGGTACGGCGGCCCGGAGGAAAGCCGACTCCTCCTCGCGGGCGCCGACCCGGCGGCGGTGTCCCTGCGGGTGGACGAGACGCTCAAGGGGACCGCACTGCTGCGGCGGGCCGAGCGGGCGGTCGACGCGGGCACCCCCGTGCCCGCGCAGACCCGGGCGACGCTCGCCGTGGCCCCGGGCGGGCGGCTGGGGGCGCAGCGCGTCGGCGACCGTACGGTGGCGGGGGTACGGCTCCCCGACGCCGTGGCCCGGCACGGCCTGCTGGTCCTGCTCGACCCCGACGGGGACGGGCTGCGCGTCGACTACGACACCGGGCTCTTCGAGCCGGACGCGGTCGCCGCGTTCGCCGCGCGGCTGCCGGGCGTCCTTCAGGCGCTGCTCGGCGACACCCCGGTCCATGACATCGACGCGCCGACCGGCGCGGAGCGGGCCGCGCTCCAGGCGTGGTCACGCGGCCCGGCGCGCCCGGTGGAAGAGGTGTGCCTGCACACCCTGGTCGAACGGTGCGCCCGCCGCACCCCGGACGCGGTCGCCGTGGTGTGCGGCGACACCGAACTCACCTACCGTGAACTGGACTTCGCCGCCAACCGGGTGGCCCACCGGCTGCGCGCCGAGGGCATCGGACCGGGCCGCCTGGTGGCTCTGCTCACCGAGCGCGCCGCGCAGTCGGTGGTCGCGATGCTCGGCGTACTGAAGTCGGGCGCGGCCTACGTGCCCATCGAGCCGACCTATCCGGCGGAGCGCATCCGGCACATCCTGCGCGACGCGGGCGCCGACGCGCTGCTCGCCCCGCGGCCGCCCGAGGCCGACGTGCCGGTGCCGGTGCTGCTGCCCGCCGACATGGAGGGCCTGCCCGGCCACTGCCCCGGAGTGCGGGTCAGCCCCGACGACACGGCGTACGTCATCTACACCTCCGGTTCCACGGGGGTGCCCAAAGGCATCGCCGTGCACCACGGGGCGATCGTCGCGTCCACCGCGGCACGGGCCGCCGCCGGGCCCGCGCCGGGCCGTGATCTGGTGCTGCCGCCGCTGTGCTTCGACGGTGCGGCGGGCGGCATGTACTGGGCACTGACCGGTGGCGGCACCGTGGTGCTGCCCACCGAGAAGGAGGCGCACGACCCGATCGCGCTGCTGCGGCTGCTGGAGCGCGCGGACATCACCCATGTCCACGCCGTGCCCTCGCACTACCGGATCGTGCTCCAGGTCGCGGACGCGACGGTGCTGAGCCGGTTCGCCATGGTGGCCGTGGGCGGGGAGCAGCTGACACCCGAGACCGTCGCCGAGCATCTGCGGCACTGCCCCGACGCGCCGCTGTTCAACGACTACGGGCCCACCGAGTGCGCCGTATGGGCGACCACGCACCGCTGCGGGCCCGCGGAGCCGGCCGGCGCGGGCATCCCGATCGGCCGCCCGGTGCCCAACTACCGTGCCTACGTGCTCGACGCGCGGCTGCGGCCGGTACCGCCGGGCGTGCCGGGCGAGATCTACCTCGGCGGTCCCGCCGTGGCCCACGGCTACCACCGTCGGCCGGCGCTCACCGCCGAGCGGTTCCTGCCCGACCCGTTCGAGGCCGGCCGGCGCCTCTACCGCACCGGTGACCGCGGCCTGTGGTCGCCCGGCGGGCGGCTGCACATCCTCGGCCGGGTCGACCACCAGGTGAAGGTCCGCGGGTTCCGCATCGAACTCGGCGAGGTCGAGGCGGCGCTGCGCCGGCATCCGGCGGTCGCCGACTGCACGGTGCTGCTGCGTCAGGAGAAGGCGGGCGAACGGCTCGTCGCCTTCGTGGCGCTGGACACCGAGGTCGCGGACGCGGAACTGCGCCGGAAGATCGCCGAGACGCTGCCCGACGCGATGCGCCCCGATCACATCGAGGTGCTGCCCGCGCTGCCGAGGACGGCGGGGGGAAAGGTCGACGCGCTCGCCCTGCGGTCCATGGCGATCGCCGGCCGGTGATGAGGCCACCGTGCGCTGCGCACGGGCGCCGCACGGCCATGTGATCGATCCGTTCGGGGTGGTGGGACCTCCGTGCCCCTGCCCTGAGACGTGGCGAGAGGGCGGACGGACGTGACCGGGTTCGTACGGGACGTCGCGGGGCCGGGACGGGCCGCGCCGCACGGGTCGTCGGGTGCGGGTGGTCGGGTGCAGGTGGTCGGGTGCAGGTGGTCGGGGAGGGAGTCCCGGGCCGGGATCTCCCCCGCGAGAGCCGCGCCGGTTACGGCCGCAGGCCGGTCGGCGTGCGCTTGACGGCCGTGCTCGACGAGGCCGCCCCGGGCCCGCGCCCCTCCGGCACCCCGCACCCCGCATCCGGCATCCGGCATCCGGCATCCGGCATCCGGCATCCGGCATCCGGCATCCGGCATCCGGCGCAGGGTGGACGCCCTCGATGTGCTCCTCGGCCCGGGCGGCACCCTCACCGGCGCCGGTACTCCAGGCAGCCGCCTTCCACTCCCGCCCCCGCCCCGCCGCGCCCCGCCGCGGGCGTGCCCCTGCCGCAGGGGCCCGAAGGCGCGCGGCACGGAGGGGCCGGGCCGGGTCTTCGTCGTCCTCGCCGCGCCGGACCGGCGTGGATCACGCGCGCGGCGACGCCAGTTCGACGACCGTGATGTCCGGGTCCGCGCCCACCCGCACCGGCGGCCCCCAGAAACCGGTGCCCCGGGTGACGTAGAGCTGGGTGTCGCCGTACCGGTCGAGGCCGGCGACGGTGGGCTGGGACAGGGCCGGGAGGTAGGTGAAGGGCCAGAACTGCCCGCCGTGGGTGTGGCCGGACAACTGCAGGTCCACATCACGCTCGGCCGCCTCGTGGACCTGCACGGGCTGGTGGGCGAGAAGGACCACGGCCCGGTCCGGGTCACGCCCGGCGAGGGCGGCGTCGTAGTCGGGGCCCTGGCCGTGCTCCTCGCCGGTGACGTCGTTGACTCCGGCGAGGTCGAACCCCTCCAGCGCGACGTGCTCGTTCTCCAGCGGGCGCAGGCCCAGATCCCGTACCAGGTCGAGCCACTGCTCCGCGCCGGCGTGGTACTCGTGGTTGCCGGTGACGAAGAAGCTGCCGTGGGCCGCCCGGAGCCGGGCGAGCGGTTCGGCGGCCCGCCCCATGTCCCGTACGGAGCCGTCCTCCACGAGGTCGCCGACGACGGCGACCAGGTCGGGTTCGGTCCCGTTGATGAGGTCCACGATCTGCTCGGTGCGGGCGCGTCCGGCGATGGTGTTGAGGTGGATGTCGCTGACCAGGGCGATCCGGAAGCCGTGGGCCCGCGGGTCGAGCCGGGTGAGCGGCACGGTGAGGTGCTTGAGCCGGGGCGGGCCGAGCGCGGTGCGGGCGCCGTGGCCGACCGTCGCGGCCGCCGCGGCCCCCGCGGCCAGGGCGATGCCCCGGGCGACGAACAGCCGCCGGGACGGATCGGGGACGGCTGCCTGTGCCGTGTGCGCCGTGCCCGCGGCCGCCGTGCCCTCCTCCGCTGCCGTCCCCGTCCCCGTCCCCGTTCCGGGCACGGCGGCGGGGGCGGGGGCAGGGGCGGGGACCTGGGCCGGTTCGGCTGCGGCGGCCGGCCGGTGCCGCGCCGCCCGCAGCAGGAGGGGGCGTACGGCCTCGCCGACGAGGAGCGCGAGGGTGAGGTAGAGGAGCACGGCCGCCCACAGGAAGCCCGCCCAGACCACGGCGACGGCCAGCGGCCTCGGCAGCGTCCACTCGCCCGGCGGCGCGAGGACCAGGCACAGCCCGAGCAGCATGATCACCGCGGTGCCGATGCGGCGCGGCCGGGAGCCGCGGACCGTGGTGTCACGGACCGTGCGCCGCCACACGTAGTAGTGGACGGCGGCGAGGAGAGGAAGCATCAGGGCTACGAAGAGCGCGGACATCGCAGATGTTCTCCCAGCCGCGCGCCCGGACGGACCGCACGGCAGTAGGGCCCGTCGTGGGCCGCGGAAGGCCGGGCGCAGGCGTGGCCCGGCCGTCGGTCGGCGCGGGTCAGCCGGCGGCCGGTCGCGGGGCGCCGCACCAGCGGTGCAGCGCGCCTTCCAGGCCCGCGTCCGGGGTCCGGCCGGCCCAGGCGACGTATCCGTCCGGCCGGATCAGGACGTGACGCGGCCAGCGGTCGCCGATCGGTTCGGCGAGCACACCGGTGCGCAGGCGCGCCGACCACGCGGTCGCGGCCGGTGGTACGCGGTCGTCCGGGCCGAGCAGGACGAAGTGGCCGTCACGGAACAGCTCGTAGAGCCGGCCCGCTGCCTGCGGCGCGGCGAGCGGGCGGTCGGGCACGCGGCGGCCCACCCAGCGGCCGCCCCGGTCGGGCGGGTACCGCAGGGCGTGTCCGGACAGGTGCTCGACGTTGAGCCGGTGCACCGCCCTGATCCGCATCGACCACATGGTGACCTTGCGCAGGATGCGGGCCGGCAGGCCGTCGGAGGTCTCGAAGCGGAAGGACAGGTCGGTCTTGCGCAGGGTGTCGGCGGCGATCGGGTAGCGCTCGGCCTCGTAGCTGTCCAGGAGGGCGTCGGGCGCCGCGCCCTCGATCACCAGCCGGAGTTTCCAGCCGAGGTTGAACGCGTCCTGGATGCCGGTCTGCAGCCCCTGGCCGCCGGAGGGGATGTGGGTGTGCGCGGCGTCCCCGGCGAGCAGGACCCGGCCGGCCCGGTAGTGCTTGGCGTGCCGCTGGGAGCTGCGGAACCGCGACAGCCACAGCGGGTCGTGGATGCCGGCGTCCAGGCCGAGGATGGCCGCGCAGCTCTCGCTCAGGTCCTCCAGGGTCAGCGGCTCGTCGGCGGGGACGGTGAACTTCTGGCGGTCGAGCACGATGATCCGGTACGTGCCGTCCTTGAAGGGGAAGAAGGCCGCCATGCCGCGCCGGGTGATCCGGGCGTATTCGGCCGGCCCGGGCGGGCTGCTCAGCCGGGCGTCGGCCATCATCAGGGACTGCTCGTAGTTCCAGCCGTCGTACTCCACCCCGATCGCCTCGCGCACGGTGCTGTACACGCCGTCGCACCCGACGACGTACCGCGCCCGCACGGTGAGGGGACCGGCCGGTCCTTCCATGCGTACCTCGACGCCCGAGTCGTCCTGTTCCAGGCCGGTCACGGACGTGCCGAAGAGCAGTTCCGCGCCCGCCTTCTCGGCCGCCTTCTGCAGCGCATCCTCGGTCCTGGACTGCGGAATCGACAGGCTGAAGGGGAAGTTGGTGTCGAGGAGGCCGTAGTCCAGGTGGCCGTCCTCGTTGCCGAGCGGCGGGTTGGGGCACTCCAGTCCCGCGGCCAGGACGTCGTCGGCCCGCCCCCGCATGTCGAGGAGTTCCAGGGTGCGGGGCTCGACGGTGCAGGCACGGGAGAGCGTGCCGCGCTCGGTGTGCCGGTCGACGACGAGGCAGGAGACGCCGGTCCCGGCAAGTTCCGCCGCGAGCGCGAGTCCGGTGGGGCCGGCGCCGACGATGAGCACCTGCGGCGAGTGCGGCATCTGCTGACTCCTTCGGTCGGGTGTCCCGCCTGGAGCGCGGGGCCGGCGGGCCGCGGCGCGCGAAGGCGCGGGGGTGCGGGGGTGCGGGCTTGGTACGGCCATGGGGCGGGAGACGCGCTGGGAAACGACGGCGCGCGAGGCAGGCGAAAGGGTGGTACGCGGGCCGCTTTCTCCGGGACGCACGACCAGTTAAGGGTGCGGCGCGCGGCGGCCGCAAGCAGGTGAGAACGGGGTGAGAGGCCCCTAAGAGCGGGCGGCCTGGCGGTGATACCGGTTTGAGAACAGGGCTCGTTAGCGTCACGCCCCGACGAGGCCGCGCCTTGTCCCGAGCCCGCTGGTGCCTCCCGTCCAGGGGGCCTCCGGAGGGTCGGTCCCGCCCGCGAAGAATTCCGTTGTCCAGCCCGCTGGGAGGCGTCAGGTATGACCGCTGAAGGGCGGGAACCGTTCCGCGCACCGGATGCCCGAGACCTCGAAGCCCTCCTGGGCATCCGCCACTTCGAAACCGTGCTGCTGAGGATGTTCTCCGAGGGGCGGCTGAACGGGACCACGCACACCTGCCTGGGGCAGGAGTACGTCCCGGTCGCCCTGGCGCCGCTCCTGGCGGGTGACTTCGTGCTCAGCAACCACCGGGGCCACGGCCACTACCTGGCCCTGTTCCGCGACCCCGCCGGCCTGCTCGCGGAGATCATGGGCCGGGCCGGGGCGGTGTGTTCGGGTGTCGGCGGCAGCCAGCACATCCGGCGCGAGGGGTTCCACTCCACCGGTGTCCAGGGGCAGAGCCTGCCGCTGGCGGTGGGGCTCGGCCTGCACTGCAAGCGCACCGGGTCCGGCCGTATCGCCGTGGCGTTCACCGGTGACGGCACCTGGGGCGAGGGCGCGGTGTACGAAGCACTCAACATGGCCGCGCTGTGGCAGGTGCCGGTGCTCGTCGTCGTGGAGCACAACGGCATCGCCCAGTCCACGCCGACGCACCTGGAGATGGCCGGTTCCCTCGCGGACCGCGCCGCCGCGTTCGGCATCGACTTCCTGGAGATCACCGGCCACGGCATACCGGAGATCCGGGAGCGGATGGCGCCGCTGGTGCGGCGGGTGCGCGAGGAACACCGCCCGGCGGTGGTGCAGTTCACCACGCGCCGCCTCGGCCCGCACAGCAAGGGCGACGACACCCGCCCCCGCGACGAGGTCGACGCCCTGTGGGCGGCCGACTGGCATCAGGAGCTGGCCGCCCGTCTGGGCCGGCCGTTCCTCGAACTCGACGCGCGCATACGAACGGAGATGGAGAGGGTGGCCGAGGAGGTGGAGGCGCGGCCGCCGGCCCAGTGGACGGCGGCCGGCCCGAGCGACACGAGGATGGTGAGCTCATGAGCGAACTGACCCTGCTGGTGGCCGACGTCCTGCAGGTGCCCGCCGAGGAGGTGACCGAGGACACCGGTCCGGCCACCACGGCGGCCTGGAGCAGCCTGCGGCACGTCCAGATCGTCGCCCACGTGGAGAAGAGGTACGGGATACGGCTCACCGCCCGTGAGGCACGCGCCTGCCGGTCGGTCGGCAGGCTGCGGGCGATCCTCGCGGAGAAGGAGAGGGAGAAGGAGAAGAAGGGGAGCACAGGGTGACGACGCAGCCCGCGCCCCGGGTCGTGGAGGCCCTCAACAGCGCCCTGCACCGGCTCTTCGACGAGCGGCCGGCCCTCCATCTGCTCGGCGAGGACGTACACGATCCCTACGGCGGCGCCTTCAAGGTGACCCGGGGTCTTTCGACCCGCCACCCGGACCGGGTGCTGACCACCCCCCTGAGCGAGGCGGGCATCTCCGGGGTCGCGGCCGGCCTCGCGCTCGCGGGCGATCAGGCCGTGGTGGAGATGATGTTCGGCGACTTCGCCGCGCTCGCCTTCGACCAGATCCTCAACATGATCTCCAAGTCGGTGACCATGTACGGCGACCGGGTGCCGATGCGGGTGGTCGTGCGCTGTCCGGTGGGCGGCAACCGGGGCTACGGCCCGACCCACAGTCAGAGCGTGCAGAAGCACTTCCTCGGCATCCCGAATCTGGCGCTGTACGAGACGACGCCGTTCCACGATCCCTACGCGCTGCTGTCGCAGGGGCTGGATGACGGGCCCGCGATGCTGTTCGAGGACAAGGTCCTCTACACCCGGCGCCTGTTCCGCCACGGTGTCGTGGACGAGGCCCACCGGTTCTCCCTGCTGGACGGTCCGACCGGCTGGGCGCACGTGAGCGCCACGGACGACAGCCGCGCCGACGTGGTGCTGCTCTGCCCCGGCGGGGTCGCCCACCGTGCCCTGGACGCCGCCCGGCAGCTGCGCGAGCGGGGACGGGGCGTGCGGCTGCTCGTGCCCGCCCGGCTGTATCCGCTGGACCTGGAGCCGGTGCTGCCGCTGATCACGGGTGCCCGGCTCGTGGCGGTGGCCGAGGAGAGCACCGAGGGCGGCACCTGGGGGGCCGACGTGGCGGCCCGGATTCATCAGCTCGCCTGGCGCGAGCTGCACGCCCCGGTGCTGCTGCTGTCGTCGGCCGACTCCGTGGTTCCCACCGCGCCGCACCTGGAGGCCCAGGTGCTGCTCGGGGTCCGGCAGATCGTGGACGCGGTGACGCAGGCCCTCGCGCCGGACACGCGGCCGGCCGGACCGGCGGCGCGACAGACCGCCCCCGACACGCGGACAGCCGCCCCGGACACGCAGGCGGCCGAGCCGGACACGCGGGCGGCCGGAGTGCCGGTCGCGGTGCCCAAGCTGAACAACAACGACACCGCCTACCTGGTGCTCGACTGGCAGGCCGAGGACGGACAGTACGTGGAGCAGGGCGCGCCGCTGGTCGAGGTCGAGACCTCCAAGGCCGTGGAGGAGATCGAGGCACCGGCGTCCGGGTACCTCAGGGTGCACGCCCCGGCCGGCGTCGAGATCGGGGTGGGCGAGTTCCTCGCCGAGCTGTTCACCGCACCCCCCGGCCCGGCCTTCGCCCCGCCCCCCGGCCCCTCCCCCGCCGCGGCGGCCGAGGAAGCCGTACCTCCCGTGGCGGCCGAGGAAGCCGTACCCGCCGCCCGCGCGGCCGGGCCGGGCCGGCGTATCCATGTCCTGGACCGTGTCCAGCAGGGCACCGCCGCCGTGGTCTCCCGTGCGCACCGCGAGGTGCCCGCCGCGTTCTCGGCGGTCGAGGTCCAGGTGGACGCCCTGCTGGCGCGCCTTCGGACGCTGTCGGAGAAGTCCGGCGCGGACGTCGGCCTGCCGGAGGCGGTCATCAGGGCGGTGGCCGCGGCGCAGCCCGTCTTCCCGCACCTGTTCGGCACGCTCCTGGACGAGCGGACCGTGGAGCTGGCCGACGGCGCGGACGTGGCGGTAACCGTGGACGTCGGCAACGGCCTGTACGCCCCGGTGCTGCGGGACTGCGCCGACCGGCCGCTGACCGAACTCGCCGACGACCTGATGGACTTCCGGCTCAAGGCGTTCCGGGGCGAGCTCACCGCGGGAGAGCTCGCCGACGGGGCCATCACGGTGTCGCTGAACGTCGAGCCCGGAGTCGTCGTCGTCCAGCCGATCGTGATGTGGCCGCAGTTGTGCATGGTCTCGGTGGGCGGCCCGCTCACCCGGCTCGTCCTGGCGGACGGGGCGCCCGTGCCGGCCACGGTGGTCACCCTCGGTCTCGCCTACGACCACCGGGTGGTCAACGGCCGGGAGGCGGTCGCGTTCCTGCGGGCCGTCTCGGACTCCCTCAGCGACCCCGAACAGCTCGAGCGACTCGTCGACCTACCGTGAGGTGCGCCAATGGATTACGGGTTGAGTGCCTTCGGCGTCGCCCTGGGCGAAGAGATCGCCGTGAAGGACATCGTGGCCGAGTACACCGAGGACATCGAACGCGTCCTGGGATACGGCTACGAGTACCTCCACCGTGCGCTGCCCGAGGTGAGCGTCACCGACCTGGCCGTGGAGGCGGGCGCGCGGGCCCTGCGGGGCGTCGACCCGCGCGATGTGGATCTGGTCGTGGTGGCCCTCACCGACCTGGCCGACCACCTGTACTGGGACGCCGCGGCCCGGGTCCAGCAGGCGCTGGGCCTGGTCCGTGCCGAGGCCGTGCTCGTGGACCAGGGCTGTGTCGGCGGCGTCACCGCCCTGGACACCCTGGCGGGCCGGTTCGCCACCCACCCCGACTACGGCACGGCCCTGGTGATCGGCGCCAACCGCACCGTCGAGGCGTACTGGAACCGTCTGGACACCCACTCGCTGCTGTTCTCCGACGGCGCCGCCGCGGCGCTCGCGGTGCGGGGCGCGCCGGGTCTGCGCTGGCGGGCCTCCTACGCGGAGAGCGACGGGCGGTACGCGGACTTCTTCCGGATGGACGTCGGCGGCGGGCGGCACCCGTTCGTGCCCGGGACCGAGATGCCCGCGGTGCGCGACGCCTGGGACATCGTCGAGCACTTCGGCCACGACGCCGACCGGATGGCCGCCTTCGCCGAGGAGATCGACGAGCGCACCGCGCGCGCGGTGCACCGCGCCTGCCGCCACGCCGGGTGCACGGAGGAGGACCTGGCACGGCTGGTGCTGCTCAACGACAACACCCGGGTGCTCGGCGCCCAGGCCGAGCTGATCGGGGTGCCGGCGGAGCGGACGAACGCCCGCCTGGCGGCCCGCCACGGACACTTGGGCGCCGCCGATCACCTGTTCTGCCTGGCCCGTCTCGACGAGGCGGGCGAGCTGGCGGCCGGGGACCTCGTGGCGCTCGCCGCCAACGGCCGCGGGATGCACTGGGCGTGCGCGATCCTCCAGCGCTGACCCCTGCCCCGGCTTCTGCCGGGGACCCCTTTTCCTCTCTTCGTCTCTCGTGCCGAGCCGATGACCACCGGATAGATCGGAGCGCAACATCATGACCCGTCACCCCGTTCGGCGTGCCCTGGCCGCGGCCGCGGCGCTGGCGTGCGCCACCTGGGGAGCTGCCGCGTGCGGCAGTTCCTCGGCCACGGAGCCGCCGGCCTCCGACACCCCGGCCTGCACGATGCTGCGGCCCGTCGCGCAGGAGCTGGGCCTGAGCGAGCCCGCCGTCAGTTCCATCGCCGAGGACGGCTGCACCGCGCAGGAGCACGAGTACGGCACGCTCACCCTGAGGCCGGAGGACCGCCCGCTCGACGCCGCCGTCTCCGGCGACGGAAAGCGCACGAAGATGGAGATCAAGGGCAGGGACGCCGTGATGCTGGAGGGCGCCCTCAACGGCGTCTGCAAGGTCTTCCTGGCGGACGGGGACCGGTCCAGCGTCGAGCTGCGCCTGTCGCGGACCACGGCGATGACCCCGCAGATCTGCCGTGACGTGAAGAAGGCGGCCGGCGTCCTGGCCGGCCGCCTGCCCGCGCAGCAGCAGACGGGCTGACCCGTCGCCGCCCCACGACGGCCCGTGCGGCGCGTGAGGCAGGAACGGCCCGGGCCGGGTGATCCGGCCCGGGCCGTTCTGTGTGGGCCGGCCGGCGGCCCGGCGGCGGCCACACCTTCTGCCCGGCGGCGGGAACTTCGGCGCCGGCGCACGCTGTCGGCTGCGCGCACCGGGGGTGGGTTCCGCCGATGTCGGTGCGCTGCCGGGGTCGGGGAGGCCCGCGGGGAGGCTTTCACGGCCCGGCGTGGCCTCGGCCCGTCGCGGGCCTCTCTAGCCGAGTGTGCGGGCGGTCATGACCATGGTGGCCTCGCTGAAGGAGGCCACGCCGAGGGCCGGGGGGCGGGGTTCGGACCGCGGCTGGTCCCCCGGGTCGGCCGGCGGTCCCGTCGTGCGGTCGATGACCCGGACGGTCACCGGTCCCGGTGCCAGCTCCAGTTCCAACCGCAGTCCGCGGTCGGGTACTTGGCGGACCCACAGCTCCCACGGCGGGTTGCCGGCCGGGGTGTCCCGGTGGTGTCCGGGTACGCCGGTGAGGGTGTAGCCGCGTACGGCCGCGCCCGTCACCAGGAACACCAGTTCCCGGGCGCCGCGCCGTGATGCGGCGGTGACGCGCACGCGCCGCCCGTCGGCGCCGTCGTCCCCGACGAGTGTCGTGGTGAGCTTGGGGGCGGCGAGCGGGCGCACTGCGGCCGGGCCGCGCCGGACCGGTACCTGCCAGCCCGGCCACAGGTCGGCCACCGAGGCCGGCTCGGCCCCCTGGGGCAGGAACCGCTCGCTGGACGCGTCCGGCGGGGAGCCGCTCAGCCAGTGCGCCCGGCGCCGGTCCGCGTCGAGGACGTAGAGCAGGTCGGCCCGGCCGGGGTGGTCGTCCCGCACGGGGAACAGGGCGGTGGCCGCGAGGAGCGCGGCGCTGACGGCCGCGGCCGTGGCCGGGACGAGCGGCAGCAGCCGTGGCCGCGGCGCGGGCGGCAGCACGGCGGGCAGCAGTGCGCTCATCAGGACCACGAACACCACCGGTCCGGCCACCAGGCCGAGCCCGAGCGCGGTCGGCAGGAGCAGTACGAGCGGGAGGACGAGCAGGCCGAGCGGGAGGACGCCGAGGACGGCCGCCAGGATCCGGTCCGCCGTTGCCGCGCCGGCGCGGGAGGTGAGCAGCGCGGCGGCGACGAGGCCGAGGGCGGGCCAGGTGAACACGTGGCTGGCGCCGGGCAGGAATGCCGCCGTGGCGCAGGCGAGCAGCAGCCAGAGCACGATCGCGCCCGTGACCTGGTCGCGGCGGCCGGCCCAGCGGCGGGTGAGCAGCGCCAGTGCCGTGCCGAGGGCGAGCGCGAGCAGCAGGAACCCGGTGACGGCCGGCCCGTGGCCGGGGATGTCGCCGTAGTGGCTGAACTCGGCGTGCCCGGACGCCGTCAGCGGTGCCAGGGCGAAGGCGGCACCGCAGGCGAGCAGCACTTGGCCCAGGACGACCGCCAGGCCGCGGGCGGTGCCCTTGACGGTGACCGTCGCCCGGGCGCGGAGCCGCAGGAACAGGGCCAGGGCGAGGCCGGTCACCGCGAGGGCGGTCGGCAGGGCCACCGCCGCCGGATAGGAGAGGAGCCGTCCGGCGACCTGGAAGTAGACGGAGTCGCCGCGCGGGGTGTGCGCGAGGTCGGCGGCGCCCAGGCCGCGGGCCAGGGCGAGGGCCTGGTCGCCCTGGTGCTGGACCGTGGCCGGGTCGACGTTCTCGGGGCTGTCGTCCGGCCCGTGGTAGTGGGTGTAGCCGTCGAGGTAGGCCAGGTTGAGTCCTTGGTGGCCGGCCCTTTTGAACACGGTGAAGTCGGTGAGGTTGGGCAGATAGCCGTAGGCGGCGTCGAGCAGGGAACTGGTGCGGGGGTCGGGGGCGTGGTCGGCGAGCGCGTCGACCAGCCAGGCGGCGTCGGGCCCGGTTTCGAACATCAGGCTGGGCCCTTTGCTGCCGCGTGCCTCGAAGTTCAGCACCACGGCGTCGCGCGGCAGCACGTCGGGTGAGTTCACCAGGGCCTGCGCGCCCAGCAGGCCGCTCTCTTCGGCGTCCGTGAGGATGAACAGCACGTCGTTGCGTGGTGGGGGGCCGGATCGCAGCGCGCGCGCCGTCTCCAGGAGCACCGACACCGGGACCCCGGCGTCGTTGGCGCCGGGGCCGGCCTCCACGGAGTCGTAGTGCGTGACCAGGGCGACCGGGCGGGTGCTGTCCGTGCCGGGGATACGGGCGACGATGTTGTCCAGGCGCAGGCTGGCGTACCGGGAGTCCGCTCCGGTGGGGGACAGATCGGGCATGTGGGCGGCGGCGGCTCCCGTGTGGACCCGGGTGTCGATGCCGAGGCCGGTCAGGGTGCGTACGAGGTGATCGCGGGCGCGTGACTGCGCGGCGGACCCGTGGGGGCGCGGTTCCTGTGCGATGGCGCGGACGTGCGCGGTGGCCCGCGCGGCGGAGAAGGTTCCGGCGGGCGCGTCGGGTCCGCGCGGCCCGGGCATCCGGCTGTCCCACGCGGCCAGGGCCAGGCACAGCAGGGCGAGGACGAGGGTGGCGGACAGCGGCCACCACGGCCTCGGCGCCGTGGTGCGGCCGTCGCCCGCGGCGGCGGGCGCGGGGCGCGGTGTCCGCCGCCGGAGCGCGGGCGGCTCAAACCACTTGACTGCCATAGCTCCTTGACTTTCCGTTCGGGTGGTGGCGGCCGGTGCCCGCGGCGGACAGCTGTCCCGGCCGCAGGGGGCGCGCGATCCGGTCGGCCGTGCCGCGTGCGGCCGGTCCGAGTTCCGCTTCGGCGCGCTGCCAGGCGTAGTCGCGCACCAGGGGGTTGAACCCGTAGGTGGGGCCGTCGGCCGCGTCGCCCGGGGCGACGGTCAGCAGGTGCTGGTTGACCAGGGTGTCGAGCATGCGCTGGGTGTCCTCGGCGGGCCGGCCGGAGAGGGCTGAGGCCGTCCGCTCCGGGACGGCCTCCAGGTCGCACTGGCTGAGCCGCAGCCACAGCTGGTAGCCGGCCGGGGAGAGCTGGTCGAGGGTCGAGGCCAGGCGCGCGCCCACGTCCAGGGAGCCGATGGAGAGTTCGGCCGTACGGTTGTGCCGGTCCTCCAGGCGGTCCACGAAGCTGCTCAGGGTGCCGTGCGGGCGGGTCCGCAGGCGCGCTCCGGCTGCCCGGATGGCCAGCGGGAGACGGCCGCACAGTTCGGTGATCTGCCGGGCGCTGTCCGCCTCCGCGAGGACCCGTTCGACGCCCGCCACCGAGGCGAGCAGGTCCAGTGCCTCCTCGGCGGGCAGCCCGTCGACGCGGTACTCGATCAGGCCGGGGATCTTCAGGAGGCTGGCCCGGCCGGTGCACAGCACCGCGCTCTCCCCGCTGGGCAGCAGGGCCTCGTACCGGGTGGACTCGGCGATGTCGTCGAGGACGATGAGCAGGCGCTTGCCGGCGGTGGTGCTGCGGAACAGCGCCGCCCGGGCGGCGAGGCCGGCCGGAATCCGGTGCTCGGGCACGCCGAGGGCGTCGAGGAAGCCCCGCAGGGCCTCCTGGGGCGGCACGGGCTCGCTCTGGCCGCGCAGATCCGCGTAGAGCTGGCCGTCGGGGAAGTGTTCCTCGACGCTGTGTCCCGCGTGTACGGCGAGTGCGGTCTTGCCGCTGCCGCCGCAGCCCGCGAGGGAGACCACGCGGGGTCCGCCCACCGCGCGCAGGTCCCGGGTGATGCGGTGGATCAGATCGTGCCGGCCGGTGAAGTCGCTTATCCGGGCGGGGAGCTGGGCGGGGGGACGGCCGGGCCGCGGGGTGCGCCGCGGTGCGGTGGGCGGTGGTGCGACCGGCTCGCCGGCGAGGATCTGCTGATGGACCTCCTGGAGCCGGGCGCCGGGTTCCAGGCCGAGCTTGTTGATCAGTGTGGTGCGGCTGTTGCGGTAGACGGCGAGTGCCTCGGCCCGGCGCTGGGAGAGGTACAGCGCCGTCATCAGCTGGGCGCACAGCCGCTCGCGCATCGGGTACTCGGCGACCAGCGGCTTGAGTTCGCTGATCAGCTCGGCGTGCCGGCCGAGGGCGAGCGAGACGTCGAGCCACTCCTCCAGGACGGTGAAGCGGCGCTCGTCCCAGTGGGCCGCGACGCTGTAGGCGAGCGGCCCGGTGAGGTCGGCGAGCGGCTTGCCGCGGAACAGGGACAGGGCGCTCTGGTAGCGGGCCATGGCGCTCTCCAGGTCGCCGGCCGCAGCCTGTTCGCGGGCCTGGCGCACGGTCGTCTCGAAGACGTGGACGTCGAGGTCCTCGTCGGTGAGCCGCATCCGGTAGCCGCCCTGGGCGGTGTCGATGAGCCCGGCCGGGGCGCCCGCGGCCGCGAAGGCGTTGCGCAGCCGCCAGATGCAGGTCTGGATCTGTTTGTCGGCGGTGGCCGGGGGTTCGGAACACCACACCGCGTCGACCAGGGAGCCGACGGGGACGATCTTGTTGGCGTTGAGGAGCAGCACGGCCAGGACGGTCCGCTGGCGGTTCCTGCCCATGCGGATCGGCTTGCCGTCGATGACGACCTGCAGGGGGCCGAGGATGCCAAAGGAGATGTCGCGGCCGGTGTCGTCGGTTTCCGCGAGGGGGTGGCCGCACGGCTGAGGGGAGTTTCCCGTGTGGGTCGGCAAGCTGGGCCTCCACGATTCGTCGAAGAGAGAGGAGCCGGCCGCCCGGGGCTTTGGGGCTGTCGGCCGCCTTGGCGCATGCGGGAGTCAGGGGCTGGTACCGGTCGGGCGGTGCGCGGGGGGCGCCAGGCCGCCCGGTGGGCGGTCGAGCCGGGCTCGACGCACCCGCCCCGGCCGCCGGTTCGCCGGCGCGCCGCGGAGCAGTACCGTTTCGCCAGACCTCATACCCGCACAGTGCCCTGACCGGCGGGAGGAGGGACAGGCCCACGCGCAGGGGTGCTAGGGAACGTCGAGCCGGGCTCGACCGTCCTTCCGGCGGCCGGCCGCCGGGGCACGCCGCAAGAGGCCGCGCCGCGGGCGCCTGGGGTGCACGTGGGGGTTGTCGTAGCGGGGCGTGGAGGAGCTGTTCAGGCGCCGTATCCAACCCAGCATCGGCCACATGGGAGGTCTCCGGTTCTCTGGCGGTGGGACGTGACGAAGGCGCCGAGGACTGTGGGGGGGGAGCCTGGGCGCCGGGCGGGGCCCCTCCGGTCGAGGATCTTCAGGGGTGCGGCCCGAGGACGCCGTCCCGGCCCGGCGTGGTGGCGGGCGGAGGCGGGCGCGGTCGCCGGTCCGGACGCGCGGTCCCCTTCGGGCGGGTGGTGCGTGGCGGTCGGGCCGGCCGGGTCCGCGACCACGCCAAAGGGCGAGGACACGGGGGTCCCGGGCCGGGGGGTGCACCGTGGTCGGCTTTCGGGTTCGCCCTGTCGTCATGGTCCGGGCGGCTGCTCGAAGGCGCGTCGAAGGATGCTCGAGGTTCGCTGCCGCCGGGGTCGTGGAACGCCTCCCCTTCCCGCGTGGGGCGGGTGGGTCCGCGGGACGTGCGAGCCGTGCTCGACCAGGATTCCGGGGCGGTGCCGTCGAATCGTGACCATGTGCTTGCCCCGGGTGGACCGTGGGCGGGCGCCCGGGACCGGCAGGCCTGACGTCAGGAGGCGACCGTGCGGCAACTCAACGGCGAGCAGCGGGAGGCGGCGGTTGCCTCCCGCAGGATGCTCTACGACCAGCTTCCGTCCCGGGCGCTGGTCGTCGTGGTCCAGATCGGCGTTCCGGACCTGCTCGCCGAGGGCCCGCTGGCCGTCGACGTGATCGCGGAGCGTACCGGTACCGACGCGGCCGCGCTCAACCGGCTGCTGCGCGCTCTGGCCGTTCTGGGTGCCTTCGAGGAAGTCGCCGAGCGGGTCTACGGGCTCACCGCGCTCGGCAGGGCCCTGACCCTGGACCACCCGGCTTCCGTGCAGCCGTCGGCGAAGCTGGTGGCGGGAGTGTTCGGGTCGGCCTGGGACGACCTTCTGCAGACGGTGCGCACCGGCACGTCGCCGCTCGAACGGGCGCGGGGAGCGTCCCTGTTCACGCTCATGGAGCGGGACGACGAGCTGCGCAGCGTCTTCGACGACTCCCAGGGCCGCGGGCTGGTGCTCGAACTCGACGAGCTCCTGCGGTACGTGGACTTCTCCGGGTACGGGACGGTCGTCGACGTCGGCGGCAGCGACGGCACGTTTCTGCGCCGGATCCTGGAGAAGCATCCGCAGACGCGGGGCATCTGCTTCGATCTGCCGGGCTCGGTGTCGCTGCAGGCCCAGCGGGCGGAACCCGATCCGCTCGCCGACCGCTACCGCGTCGTGGGCGGTTCGTTCTTCGACAGCGTCCCCGGCGGCGGGGATCTCTATCTGCTGTCGCACATCCTCCACGACTGGGACGACGACAAGGCCGTGCACATCCTGCGGACCGTCCGGGCCGCCATGACGGACTCCTCGACGGTGATGATCGTGGATCTGATCGGGGCGGGCCTCGGACAGCGTGACGAGTGGCTGCGCACCGCGGCCGTCATGGACCTCTACATGCTCTCGCTGTTCGGCGGCACCGGCGGGCAGGAACGCACCACCGCGCAGGTCGAGTCCCTGCTGTCCAAGGCCGGGTTCCGGGTCAGCCGGGTCGACGCCCTGCCCAGTGGCATGAATGTCATCCGCGCCGTTCCCGCCGAGGCCACCGGGGTGTGATGCGCCGCATCGCTGTCACCGGCTCCCGCGGCACGGCGCGGTGCGGTGCGGTGCGGCTGCCGGTTCCTGCCGCGGCCACCCGTACCCGCCCTCCGTACCGGCCGTGCCGCGCGAGCGCCCGGCTCCTCGTGCCCCGGCGGACCGGCGTCGGCTCTCGGGGGAGTTCCTGCGGCCACCTGGCGCGGTGCACCGGGCGCCGTCGCGTCCACCGCCTGGAGGCGCGCTGCTCCCACACCCGCCCGCCCCGGCCCACATCGGCCTGAAACCTTAGGAGTTCTTCCATGCCCTCGCCCACAGCCCACTTTTCGGACTTCAAGGTCGCTGACCTGTCCCTGGCCGAGTTCGGCCGCAAGGAGATCACGCTCGCCGAGCACGAGATGCCCGGCCTGATGGCGATCCGCCGGGAGTACGCCGGGGCGCGGCCGCTGGCGGGTGCGCGGATCACGGGTTCGCTGCACATGACGGTCCAGACCGCCGTCCTCATCGAGACCCTGGTCGCCCTCGGCGCGCAGGTGCGCTGGGCGTCGTGCAACATCTTCTCCACCCAGGACCACGCCGCCGCCGCGATCGCCGCCGCCGGCATCCCGGTGTTCGCGTGGAAGGGCGAGACGCTGCAGGAGTACTGGTGGTGCACGGAGCAGGCGCTGACCTGGCCCGGCAGCCCGACCGGCGGCCCGAACATGATCCTGGACGACGGCGGTGACGTCACCCTGCTCGTCCACAAGGGCGTCGAGTACCGGAAGACCGGCGAGCTGCCCCCGGCCGACAACGAGGAACTGGCGGCCGTCGCCGCCCTGTTGCAGGCCAGCCCGCTCGACTGGACCGGCATCGCCGCGCAGATCCGTGGTGTGACGGAGGAGACCACGACGGGTGTCCACCGGTTGTACGAGATGCAGCGTGACGGTGTGCTGCTGTTCCCGGCGATCAATGTGAACGACGCGGTCACCAAGTCGAAGTTCGACAACAAGTACGGCTGCCGGCATTCCCTGATCGATGGCATCAACCGGGCCACGGATGTTCTCATCGGCGGCAAGACGGCCGTCGTGTGCGGTTACGGTGATGTGGGCAAGGGCTGTGCGGAGTCGCTGCGGGGGCAGGGCGCCCGGGTGATCGTCACCGAGATCGACCCGATCTGCGCGCTGCAGGCGGCGATGGACGGCTACCAGGTCACGACGCTCGACGAGGTCGTGGAGACGGCCGACATCTTCATCACCACGACCGGCAACAAGGACATCATCATGGCCTCGGACATGGCCAGGATGAAGCACCAGGCGATCGTCGGAAACATCGGCCACTTCGACAACGAGATCGACATGGCCGGTCTGGCGCGGATCCCGGGCATCGTCAAGGACGAGGTCAAGCCACAGGTCCACACCTGGACGCTCCCCGGCGGCAAGGTCCTCATCGTGCTGTCGGAGGGCCGTCTGCTGAACCTGGGCAACGCCACCGGTCACCCGTCGTTCGTGATGTCCAACTCCTTCGCGGACCAGACGCTGGCCCAGATCGAGCTGTTCACCAAGCAGTCGCAGTACCCGATCGGCGTCTACACGCTGCCCAAGCACCTCGACGAGAAGGTCGCCCGTCTCCACCTCGACGCGCTCGGCGTGAAGCTGACCACGCTCCGCCCCGAGCAGGCCGCCTACATCGGCGTCGAGGTCGAGGGCCCCTACAAGTCGGACCAGTACCGCTACTGATCCGCCCGGCGGCGACCGACCGACCCAGACCACCCAGTACCGACCGGCCCCGGCCCCGGTCCCGAGACGGAGTCCTGCCAAGGTGATCGGAATCCCTGAGCCTGTCGAGTCCCTGCACACCGTCACCGTGATCGGTGCCGGCCTGATCGGCACCTCGATCGCGCTCGCGCTCAGCGGGCAGGGCGTCGCAGTGCATCTGCAGGATGTCCGCCGCGAGTCCCTGCGCATCGCCGAGGCCATGGGCGCGGGCACCGCCCGCGCCCCCGGCCGCCCGACGGATCTGGCCGTGCTCGCGGTGCCCCCGCACCAGGTGTACACCGCCGTCGCCGAGGCGCAGCGCCGCGGTATCGCCCGCCACTACACCGATGTGGCCAGCGTGAAGGCCGCTCTCGCGGGGGGCGGGGCGGATGTCGAGGCCTCCCTCTTCATCGGCGGGCACCCCATCGCGGGGCGTGAGCTGCACGGCCCCGGGGCCGCCCGCGAGGACCTCTTCCGCGGCAAGCCGTGGATCCTCACTCCGTCGGCGAGCACCTCGGCCCAGACCGCCCGGGCCGCCCTGCTGCTGGTCGAGCTGTGCGGCGGGCATGCCGTGACCATGGAGGCCGAGGCCCACGACCGTGCCATCGCCGTCACCTCGCATCTGCCGCACCTGGTCAGTGCCGTGACGGCCCGGATGCTGCGCTCCTGTGACAGCAAGACGCTCGGCCTGTGCGGGTCCGGTCTGCGTGACTTCACCCGGATCGCGGCCGGTGACGCGGAGCTGTGGACCGACATCCTCGGCTCCAACGCCTCGGCGGTCCTGGACGCCCTGGACATCCTCGTCGAGGATCTCGGTCTCGTCCGGCGCTCGCTGTCCGCGCTGGCCGGCCGTGCCCCCGACGGGCCGGCCGACGAGGGGGCCGCCTACCGCGAACTGCTGCGCCACCTGCTCGACCAGGGGCGCGCCGGGCAGGCGCTGATCCCCCAGAAGTACGGTGCGCAGGGCCGCTCCTACCAGGATGTGCGGGTGCCGCTGGCCGACCAGGAGGGTGAGCTGGCCCGGCTGCTCGCCGATGTGAGCCGGCGCGGGGTCAACGTGGAGGATCTGCGGATCGAGGAGTCCCCGGCCTCCCCGACGGGCATCGCCGTCCTGTCCGTGCAGGCGTCCGCCGCCGACCCGCTGGGCGACTGGCTGCGCGTGCGGCGCGGCTGGCCCGTACTGCGCGACCACCCGACGCCTCCCCCCGCCCCCGCCCCCGGCGCCTCCCCCGCCTCCCCTGGCGCCTCCCCTGCTCCCGGCGCCGAGAAGCCGGAGCCGGTGCGGACGGCTTCGTAGGCACGCCTTTCGGCCCGCAGCGCGGCGCCCCGGTCCACGCCCGGGGGCCGGCCCCCGCACACGAAGGGGCCCGGCCCCCGGGCGTTGGCGGTCCGGGGGCCGGGCGGTGCGCGGGCCCGGTGGTGTACCGGGGGCGCGGTGCTTACTTGGTGGCGATGATGACGCCGTGCGGAGTCCAGCCCGGGAACTCGATCCGCTCGAAGGCGGACTCGTCGAACCCGGCCTTGCGCAGGGACTCCTCGTAGGTCTTCCAGGGGTAGATCATGCCTCCCTCGGCCGGCAGCGCGGCGAAGTAGACGCTGTCCAGGGCGGCCACGACGGGGCCGTCCCCCTCGTCGTTGGACATGGAGTTGAAGATGATGACGCGGCCGCCCTCGGGCAGCGTCTCGTACGCCTTGCGCAGCAGCGCCGTGTTCTCCTCCGGGGTCCAGATGACCAGCTGGTGGGCGAACATGACGGTGTCGTAGCCGGTGGGGAACTCGTCGGCGTGCATGTCGCCCGGCTTGACGTCGATGCGGTCGCTGAGACCGGCCTCCTCGATCTTCTTCTCGGTGATCGGGGCGGTCGCCGCGATCTCCAGGATGGTCGCGGACAGGTGCGGGTTGGCCTGGGTGAGGGCGATGGAGTTCACCGCGTCGCCGCCGCCGCAGTCGAGCAGCCGGCGGCTGCCCGACAGGTCGAGTTTCTCCACCAGGTGCTGGTTGGCCAGCTCCGACCAGGACCGCATGTACTTGTAGAACACCGACTCCATGTGCGGGTTCTCGCTGAGGCGGTGGTACAGGTCGCGGCCGGTGCCGCGGACACGGCGCAGACCGACGTTGCTGTTGGTGCGCAGCGACTCCGTGAAGTCGAGCTGGCCCTCGTAGACGACGTACTGCTCGAAGGCGACGGTGTCCTTGAAGCGCTGCCAGTCGGGGGTCTTGACGAGGTCCGAGAGGACGGCCGCCACCTGGTAGCGGCCGTCCTGGACGGTGAGCGTGCCCAGGGAGGCGGCGCCGAGCAGGAGGATGTCGGTGGCCCGCTCGGCCAGGCCCAGCTCGGCACCGATCTCCTCGCCGGTCAGACCCGGCTTCGCCTCGAGGAGCTCGTACAGGTTCAGTTCACAGGCCGCGTTCAGGTACTGGAACGCGGCGTGGCCGAAGAGGATCCAGGCCAGGCCGTCCATGTCCAGCGGGGTCCTGCCGGTGGGCGGGCCGCCGGCGGCGGCCGTGAGCGGGGACAGGTCCGGGGCGTTCAGGGTCATGTGATCTCCTTGTCGGTTCCTGCGGTGTCAGGTGGCAGCCGTCGGTTCGGGCCAGACGGACGCGATGTTCTCGAGGCAGGCGTCGCGCGGCCCGCTGACACCGGTGGCGCGCCAACCCTCGGGGATCGCGCGCTCCTGCGGCCAAATCGAGTACTGTCCCTTGTCGTTGACGACCACCGCACATGCGACGGAGTCGTCTTCTCCCAGGAAAGTGGGCACCCTCTGCGTTCCTCTCGAGTCTGGGTCGACTGTCATTGCGGGTGAGTCCGGGCCGGTATCCGCACGGTGGCCGCCACCAGTGAGGCGTTGCCCCAGGTGTCGACGTGCAGGGCGGCTGCCGGGTGGTGCTCCCCGGGGCCGGTGCCGCCCGCCGGCAGGCCGGCGGGTTCCCGGGGCAGTCCGTCCACCCGGTCGAGCAGCCTCAACCGCACCGGAGCGGACGGAAGTTCGAGTTCGACCCGGATGCCCGAGTCGGGTACGCCGTGCAGCCACAGCTCCCAGCCGCCGTCCTGGGGGCCGGCCGGCGCGTGGGGTGACGGGGTGCGGGCGGTGGGTTCGCTCCACGGGCCGTCCTCGACGCGCCAGCGCCGTACCCCGGTGTCCAGGGCCGCGAGCGAGAGCTGGCGGGCGCCCCGCGGGGAGCGCAGCAGCAGCCGTACGCTGCGGCAGCCCGCCTCGCCGGGAGCCTCGCCCTCGATGTCCGCCCGTGGTGCGGGCAGGTCGACGGTCGGGGCCGGGGCGTGGTGGAAGGAGTAGTTCCAGCCGGGGAACAGCTCGGGCAGCGGGCCGTGTTCGGGGGTGTCCCCCAGGGCGGCCCGGGCGCGCGGGGTGGGGGTGGCGTCGCTGCTGAGCCACAGTGCCTCGCCGCGCTCGGGGAGGTGGAGATGGCTGAGGGTCTCGGGCGGCGGGGTGCCTTTGCCGCGGCGGGCCAGGCGCCGGGCGGCGACGCCGGCGGCGAGCAGCAGTCCGCCCGCGACGGCGGTGCGGCGCACCCGGGGGTCGAGTCCGGCCAGGGCGGGTGCCGCGAGTTCCCCGGCGAGCTGGACGGCGACGACACCGGTCCCGGCCAGGCGCGGGGTGAGCCCGTCGAAGAGCAGCCGGGTCAGCGGCAGGAGCAGCGCGGCGGCGGGCACGGCGGCCGCGGTGGCGCCGGCGGCGTGCCGCAGATCGGCGGCCCGGCCGGTGTCGTCGGCGGTCAGCAGCCACAGGCCGGTGCCGGCGCCGAGCCAGGGCCACAGGGTCAGATAGCTGCCGCCCGGAAGGGCGCCCGCCAGGGCGGCGGACGCGGCCGTCAGCGGCAGGGTGGCGGCCGCGGCCCGTGAAGCGGCGCGGGAGCGGTCGCCGCGCTGGGCGAGGGCCGCGGCCGAGGCGAGGCCGAGGACGGCCGCGTACACATCGCCCGAGCCGTGGAAGTCGCCGTGCCGGCGGAACTCGGGGGCGGCCCTGCCGAGCGCCGCGGTGAACGCCGTGCCGGCGGCGGCGCCCGCGAGGGCCTTGGCGGCGAGCAGGGCGCCGTCACCGGCGAGGCGGCGGCCGTCGAGGGTGCCGCGGCGCAGCGCGCTGCGCAGGCCGCCGGCCCAGACAAGTCCTGCGGTGGCGGTCAGCGCGGGCACCGCGGCTGCCGGGAGGCGGGCCAGGGTGCCGCGTTTGACGGGGAAGAACACCGCGTCGCCGCCGGTGAGTTCGGCGAGGTCGGCGTCGCCGAGGCGGCGGGCCAGTGCCAGGGCCAGGTCGCCGTGGTGCTGCAGGGCCCGGTGGTCGACGTGGTCGAGGTCGTCCAGGGGGCCGTGGTAGCGGGAGAAGCCGCCGATGTGGGCGAAGTTGAGGCCCGGCAGGCCGTGCTGCTTGGCGACGGAGAAGTCGGTGGCGTTGGTCATGCGCCGGTAGACGGCGTCGAACAGGGAGCTGGCGAAGACGGGGACGCCGGTGTGGGCGAGGTGTTCGAGGACGGGGCCGTTGCCCGGCCCGGCCTCGAACATCAGCACCGGGCCGCGGGTGCCGCGCGCCTCGAAGTTGAGGACGACGCCGACGGTGGCGGCGAGCGGGTGCTGGTCGAAGAAGGCCCGGCCGCCCAGGAGTCCGGCCTCCTCGCCGTCGGTGAAGACCACGAGCAGGTCGTTGAGGAGGGTGCGGCCGTCGGCGCGCAGTGCGCGCACCGCCTCCAGGAGGGCGGCGACCGGCACGCCCGCGTCGCTGGCGCCGGGGCCCTGCGGCACGGAGTCGTAGTGCGTCATGAGCAGGACGGACCTGCCGGGCACGGAGCCGGGCAGGCGGCCGATGACGTTGCGTACGCGGCCCGCGGCCAGGTACTCGGGGCCGTAGGGGGTACGGCCGACGGCGTGGCCGGCGACGGCGTCCTGGACCTCGGTCTCCAGGCCCAGTTCCTTGAGTTCGGCCAGGAGGTGGGCGCGTACCCGGTCGGCGGCCGGGGAGCCCGTCGGGTGCGGTTCCGACGCCACTTCGCGCAGGTGGCGCAGGGCGCGGGCGGCGGAGAAGTCGCGGTCGGGGGCGTCCTGGGCGCGGGGGCGCGGCGCGGTGAGGGCGGTGGCGGCCACCGCGGCGGCGGCGGTGGCGGCCGCGGCCGGGCCGAACCGGGTCAGGGCCCGCCGCAGGGCGTGGGTCGGGCGGCTCACGTGGGTTCCCCGTGCGCGGCGGGCGGGGCGGGCGGGGTGGACGCGGGAGCGCCGGTGCCGGAGTCGGCCGGGCACGCGTGAGGTGCTGCGGCGGCGTCCGGGGCGGTGGTGTGCGATGCGGCGTCCGGGTCGGCGGTGGCAGGGGCGGTGGTGTGCGATGCGGCGTCCGGGCCGGCGGTGTGCGATGCGGTGTTGGGGGCGGCAGGGGCGGTGGTGTGCGATGCGGCGTCCGGGCCGGCGGTGTGCGATGCGGTGTTGGGGGCGGTGGCGTCCGGGTCGGCCGGTGTCGGCAGGGCGCCGAGGCGGACGCGGCGCAGCTGGGAGAGGACGCCGACCGCGGAACGCGAGGAGCGCTGGGTGGCGAGCAGGCTGGGTGCCATGTCGCCGACGAAGTGCCCGCACACGCCGCGGTGCGCGTCGTAGGCCTCGCCGAGCACGTGCCGGAACTCGCCGAGCAGGCCCGGGCGCCGGGCCTCCAGCCACTGCCAGGCGGGGCCGCTGCGGCCCAGTTCCACGATGAGCGCCTCGTGGTCGCGCCAGTGCAGGCCGCTCATCTTCGGCGGGGCGACGGGCGGCATCAGGGTGGGCCGGATCTGCTCGTTGTACTGGTCGCGGTTGGCGCTGCCGGCGTAGGCGAGCGCGCCGTGGCAGCCGCGCATCAGTTCCACGGTGGCGGCGGCGGCCGCCGCGGCGGCGCCGGGGTCGGCGTGTTCGGCGCTGTTCTGCAGGACGCGGGCGGCGGTGGTGGCGGCCTGCGCGAACACCATGAACACGTGGTGTCCGCGCACCCAGCGGCGCAGCGCGTCCTGCGGTGCGGGGGCCGCGGGCGGTCCGGCGGCGGGCATCGCGCTCACCGCGGGGGCGCGGCCGGGGTCGGCGAGCCAGCCGAAGAGGGCGTCGAAGCCGCCGAGGAAGCGCTGCCAGGTCGGGGCGTCGAGGTCGCTGCCGTGGTCGGCGGCCACCTCCAGGATGCCGATGAGGGCGTGGACGCCGGCGTCGACGAGGAGTTCGGCGGCCGGGCCGCGGGTGCGGACGATGCCGAAGGCGAGGTCGTTGTCCCCGTTGGCCTCCGACTCCTCGGGGTCCTCGCCGACCGGTCCGGTGCCGGTGGGGGTCAGCTCGTCCCGGGCGGTGCGGGCGGCGGACAGGAGGCCGGCGAGGCTGTCCCGGGCGCCGGGCCCGGACAGCCGGCCGAGGACCTGTGCCGCCCGGCCGGCGGCGGCGTCGCGGATCCGCGGGCCGGTGGCGGGCAGTTCCTCGGGGCGGCCGAGCAGGAAGGGCACCGTGGCCACCTGGGCCACGTAGTCGGGCCGGCCTGAGGGCGCGGTGTGGTCGAGGTCGGTCATCGGGTCTCCCCTGCGGTCCAGGCGTCGGGCACGATGTCGGCGGGCGCGGGCATGAACCCGGTGCGGACCAGGTAGTCCAGGACGGCGTGCGCGTCGGCCTCGGTGGTCGGCGGGCAGTGCACGTCGCTGCCCTGGAGCATGCGCAGTGTCCGGGCGCATTCGAGGGCGGGCCGGACCTCGTGCAGGTACTTGGGGTCCAGGGCCCGGTGCGGCTCGGCCTCGGCGTCCTTGATCAGCGGTACCAGCGGGTACAGCAGGTGGCCCGGGCCGACGCCGAGGGCCCGCCGCCTGCCCTCCTCGAAGGGCACGGTGTCGAACTCGTAGCCGTAGCTTCTGATCCAGTCGCAGAAGGTGCGCAGCGGCACCGGTGCGGGGTTGAACAGGTGGTAGAAGCCGCCGAGGGCTTCGGGTTTGCCGGAGATGTGCACGATGGCCCGGGCGACGTGGTCGACGGGGATGACGTCGAAGATGCGGGGGTAGTCGGGCAGGATCCGCATCGGCAGGTAGCCGCGCAGGGCGACCAGCAGGTAGTCGATGGTCTGGGTGGCGCCGTTGCGGGTGTGGCCCAGGATGAGGCCGGGGCGGTAGACGCAGACGGGGATGCCGCGTTTGCGGGCCTCGTTGACGACTTTCTCGGCGACCCACTTGCTGCCGGTGTAGCCGGCCGGGACGCCGACCGCGGAGTTCAGCGGGGCGTCGGTCTCCAGGAACGGGCGGGGCATGTGGGTGGCGAGCAGGGTGTCGATGGTGGAGACGTGGTGGACGCTCTTCAGCCGGGTGGTGCAGGCCAGTTCGATGACCCGCTGGGTGCCGCCGACGTTGGCGGCCTTGAGCGCGGAGTAGGGGTAGACGAAGTTGACCAGGGCGCCGTTGTGGTAGATGACGTCGACGGTGGCCGCCAGGTCGTGCCACTGCCGCGGGGTCAGGCCGAGGCGTTCCTCGGCGAGGTCGCCGCTCACGCAGGTCACCCGGTGGAGCTGGTCGTCGATGTCGATCTCGTAGAGCGCGAAGCCGTCCCGGAGCCGCCGCATGGCGTGTTCGGCGTCGCGGGCCCGGCACAGCGTGACGACCTCGGCGTCCGTGCGGCGCAGGAGCTGCTCCAGGAGGTGGAGTCCGAGGTAGCCGGTGGCGCCGGTGAGGAAGACGCGCCGGGGGTTGTCCCAGTCGGCGCGGGGCAGCCCGTCGGGGGTGATGGACGCGTCCAGGGTGCCGTCGTTCTCCAGCGTCGCGGCGTGCTTGCGGCCGAGGACTCCCGCGATGCCCTCGCGCCGGTACACCTCGATGGTCTCGGCGACGCCGGCGGCGGTCGGGGTGCGGAAGAACTCGTGCAGCGGGATGTCCACGTCGTGCCGGTCGCCGAGCAGGGAGGCCAGCCGGGCGAGCATCAGTGAGGTGCCGCCGGCGTCGAAGAAGTCGGCGTGGAGGTCGACGGCGGCCACGCGCAGCACCTCGGCGAAGGCCTGGGCGACGGAGCGCTCCACGGCGTTGCGGGGCTCGGTGGTGCCCTGGGGTGTGCCGTGGCCCGGCTCGGGTGCGTCGGCGAGGAGTTCGGCGACGCGGCGGCGGTCGGCCTTGCCGTTGGGGGTGCGCGGCAGCTGGTCGACGACCAGGAACCGGTCGGGCACCAGATGGGCGGGCAGCTGCTGGGCGAGGGCCTCGCGGAGCCGCTCGGGCGTGGGACGGCCGTCCTGGCCGTCCTGGCCGGGCAGGACGACGGCGGCGGCCAGCCGGGCGTGCTCGGTGCCGGCGTCCAGGGCGGTGACGCAGGCGTCCAGGACGCCGGGTACGGCGGTGACGGCGCTCTCGACCTCGGACAGTTCGACGCGGTGGCCGCGGATCTTGACCTGGTCGTCGATGCGGCCGAGGAACTGGATGTTCCCGTCGGGCAGCCGGCGGCCCAGGTCGCCGGTGCGGTACAGGCGTCCTGCGGGGGTGTCGAAGGGGTCGGGCAGGAAGCGCCGGGCGGACAGCTCGGGCCGGTCGTGGTAGCCGGCCGCCAGGCCGGCGCCGGTGACGACGATCTCGCCGGGTATGTCGTCGGGTACGGGCCGCAGTTGGGCGTCGACGACGTGGACGCCGGTGTTGTCGACGGCGCGGCCGATCGGCAGCGGCATGGTGCGGGCGCCGGCGGGCACGGTGTAGGCGGTGGCGTCGATGGTGGCCTCGGTGGGCCCGTACAGGTTGACGACGTCCGCGGACCAGGTGGTGGAGATCCGCTCCAGGAGGGTGTCGGTGAGCGGCTCGGCGCCGGACAGGACGAGGCGGACGCGGGTGCAGGCTCCGGCGTCGCGGTGGTCGAGCAGCACGGTGAGCAGGGAGGGGACGCCGCCCAGGACGGTGACCTGCTCGTTGCGGAGGGTCTGCAGCATCGCGTTGGGGTCGGTCATCTGCTCCTGTGCGGCCAGGACGACGCACGCGCCGGCGGCCAGGGGCCAGAACACCGCCCAGATGGCGGGGTCGAAGCTGAAGCTGTGGTTGTGCAGGACCCGGTCGTCGGCGTTCAGCGGCCAGGTGCGCTGCCGCCAGCGCAGGTTGTTGACCACGCTGGAGTGGCGGACGAGGACGCCCTTGGGGCGGCCGGTGGATCCGGAGGTGTAGATCATGTAGGCGGGGGCGTGCGCCGGGACCCGTTCGGGTCTGGCGGGGCCCTGGGTGGGGGTGGCGGGCAGCCGGTCCAGGAGGAGGGTGGGCACGCCGGGGTCGGCGGATCCGGGCACCGAGCTGTCGCTCACCACGAGCGCGGGCCGGGCGTCGGCCAGGAGGTAGCGGACCCGTTCCTCGGGGTAGGCGGCGTCGACGGGTACGAACACGGCGCCCGCGGCGAGGACGGCGAGCAGGGTGGTGACGGTGGCGGGGGTGCGGTGCAGCCAGACGGCGACGCGGTCGCCGGGGCGCACGCCCCGGGCGGCCAGTTCGTCGGCGAGGCGGGTGGCGCCGGCCCACAGCTGGGCGTAGGTGAGGTGGGTGTCGCTCTGGCGCAGGGCGAGGGCGTCGGGGGTTTCGGCGGCGCGGTCGCGGACCAGGTCGACCAGGGAGTTGCCGCAGTCCTCGATGGGTGTTCCGCGTCCCGCCCGGACGGCGCGGGCGGCCGCGGCGTCGTCGTGCAGGACGACGGTGGCGGGGGTGAGCCGGGCGTCGCCGCCGGGCAGTACGGCGTCGAGGACGGCGGCGAACTGGGAGCCGAGGCCGCGTACGCGCTCTTCGGGGTGCAGGGCGCTGTCGTAGTCGATGCGCAGGTGCAGGGCGTCCTGGTCGGGGCGGAGGGTGAGTTCGAGGTCGTATTCGGTGCCGCCCGCGGCGCCCGGCACGGGGCGGGCCGCGCCGCGCCCGGCGCGGTGGGTGCGCACGACGGTCTGCAGATACGGGGTGCGGCTGAGGTCGCGGCGCGGTGGCGCGCTCTGCACGAGGTGGGCGAAGGGCACGTCGGCGGCGGGGGTGCGCAGTTGTGCGGCGACCTCGGTGAGGAGGTCGCCGAGCGGGCGGTCGGCGGCGTCGTCCACGCGGACCGGGCGCAGGGTGTCCAGCGGGCCGGCCACGGCGGCCAGTTCGGCGGGCCGGCCGGTGCGGACGCCGCACTGGGCGGCGCCCGTGGCCTGGTTGCGCAGGAGCACGGTGAGCCAGGCGGTGGCGGCGTGCGCGTCGAGGTCGTCGGTGTCCGCGGCGCGGGCGGCGAGGGCGGCGGGCAGCCGCAGTTCCACGCGGGCGTGGGCGTTCTGTTTGACCTCGGGGCGGGGTCCGTGGCCGGGGATGTCGGTGGCGGCGGGACGGGCGAGCTGCCCGGCCCAGGCGGTGAGCCGCTGTTTGAGGCCCTCGTCTGCCAGGGCGGTGCGCTGCGCGGCCAGGGCCGTGGAGAGGGCGTCGGGGGGTTCGGTGACGTCGGCGCCGAGGAGTTCGGCGGCGAGCAGGTCCAGGGAGGTGGCGTCGAGGGCGAGTCGGTGTCCGGCCAGGACGAGTTCGCTGTCCGTGCCGGCGGAGCGCAGCAGCAGGACGCGCAGGAGCGGGCCGTGGCCGAGCGGGAACTCCTCCTGGACCGTGTGGCGCACGAGTTCCTCGACGGCGGCCGGGTCCTGCCGGCTGATGTCGTCGACGGTGCGCATCAGGGGCTGGGCGAAGGGCAGCACCAGGCGGGCGGGGCGGCCGGCGACGTCGACGAAGACGCTGCGCAGCGTCTCGTGCCGGGACACCAGGGTGGCCAGGCGCAGCTGCAGTTCGGCGGGGTCGGTGGCGGCGGGGATGCGGTAGCGGGCGCTGACCACCGCCCAGGCGCCGTCGGCGATGCCGCCCAGCAGCCACAGCCGTTTCTGCTCCGCGGACAGCGGGGCGGCGGCGTCCGCGCCGCGCTCGGCCAGCACCTGCTGCAGGGTCTGGCCGAATGAGGGGGCGTCCTGCTTGCTCACTGCACAACCTCCTGGTGAACGGGGACTTGGCCGGGCACGGTGCGGCGGACGGCGGGGAAGTCCCAGTCGTCGGCGGGGGCCGGCTGCCCCGGGGACGCGGGCTCGGTGTGCTGTGTCGTTCGGCCGTGGGGGCCGTGGAGTGCGGTGTCGTCGCCGTGCAGCTGGCCCACGGTCCGGGCGAGCCGGGCGACGGTCGGTTCGATGAAGAACTCGGCCACGGGCACGCGGGTGCCGAGGTCGTCGTCGATGCGTTGCAGCAGCCGGGCGGCGAGCATGGAGTGGCCGCCCAGGCCGAAGAAGTCGTCGTGGATGCCGACTTCGGGCAGGCCCAGGAGTTCGCACCACAGCCGGGCGACGGCGCGTTCGGCGCCGGTGGAGGGTGCGACGCGCTCGTGGCCGCCGTCCAGGCGCCGTCCGCTGCCGGGCAGGGCACGCCGGTCGACCTTGCCGTTGGGGTTGAGCGGCACGGCGTCGAGCGCGTACAGCTCGGTGGGGAGATACGCGGCGGGCAGCACCTGGGCGAGGCGGCCGCGCAGGGCCGTCGCCGCGTCGGGGGCGTCGAGGGCGTCGCCGTCGGCGACGAGGAAGGCGGCGATGCGGGCGGCGCCGCGCGGATCGAGGACGGTGGCCGCGGCGTGGCGTATGCCGGGCAGGGCGTGCAGGGCGGCCTCGATCTCGCCGAGTTCGATGCGGTGGCCGCGCACCTTGACCTGGTCGTCGGCGCGGCCCACGAACTCGATCAGGCCGTCGGGGCGGACCCGCACCAGGTCGCCGGTGCGGTAGAGGCGTTCGCCGGTGCGGTCGGGGTCGGGCACGAAGCGGGCGGCGGTGCGCCGCGGGTCGCCGAGGTAGCCGGTGGCCACGCCGGGCCCGCCGATGAGGAGTTCACCGCAGACGCCGGCCGGGACGGGGCGCAGTGCGGCGTCCGCGACCAGGACGCGGGTGCCGGGCAGGGGGTGGCCGATGGTGACCGGCTCGCCGGGGCGCACGGTGGCGGCGCAGGACCAGATGGTCGTCTCGGTGGGCCCGTACAGGTTGTGGACGTCGGCCGGGGTGCGGGCCAGGGCGTCGGCCAGGTCGGGCGGCAGGGCCTCGCCCCCGGACAGCAGGGTGAAGCCCTGTCTGGGCTGCCAGCCGGCGGACAGGGCGAGCCGCCACACGGCGGGGGTGGCCTGGGCGACGGTGATGCCTGCGGCGCTGAGCCGGTCGGCGAGTTCGACGGCGCCGCGCTGGGCGGAGGCGGGGGCGACGACGACGGTGGCGCCGGTGACCAGGGGCCCGAGCAGTTCGAGCAGGGAGATGTCGAACGCGGTGGTGGTCAGGGCCAGCCACCGGTCGCCGGGGCCCAGTTCGATCCGGCCGGTGAGGGCGTGCAGGAAGGAGGTGAGGCTGGCGTGGCTGACGGCGACGCCCTTGGGGCGTCCCGTGGAGCCGGAGGTGAACATCAGGTAGGCGGTGTCGGGCGGGCGGGCACCGCCGGCGGGCAGCGGCGCGGACGCGACCGCTGCCCGGGCGGCGGCGGGTGAGGGCCGGGCGGGCGGACGGGCGGGGTCGGGGGCCAGGGCGGCGGCGGGCAGGGTGCGGGCCCGGTGGGCGTCGGGGACGGTCGCCGGGTCGGTGGCGACGACGACGGCGGGGGCGGCCTGGTCGAGGATCATCGCGCGCCGCGGCGGCGGGGCCGCCGGGTCGAGGGGCACGTACACCGCCCGGAGCCGCCAGCAGGCGAGCAGGGCCACGACGGTGTCGGCGTCCCGTTCGACGCAGACCGCGACGCGGTCGCCCGCGCCCGCTCCGGCCCGGTGCAGCCGGGCCGCGGCCGTTTCGACGCGGGCGAGCAGGGTGGTGTAGTCGAGGGCGCGGCGCTCGTCGCGGACCGCCTCGGCGTCGGGGTGCCGGCCGGCGATCTCGACGATGCGCGGCCACACCAGCGGCCAGGGCTGCTCCAGCGGTCCGCCGTCGATGCGGGCGGTGGTGTCGCCGCCGACGCCGGTGAGGTCGACCGCGGAGACGGGCACGTCCGCGTCGCGCAGCAGCTGGTTCAGCACGCGGTGGAGCTGGTCGGCGAACCGCTCGGCGGTGGAGTGCTCGAACAGCGCGGTGGCGTACTCCAGGAATCCCTCGAAGGCCCCGGAGCGGTCCTCGAAGAGGAACAGCGACAGATCGACGCGGGCGCTGCCGCAGTCGGCGTCGGTGACGTCGACGTGGAGTCCGGGCAGGTCCCAGCTGCGCCGCACGTCCTGCTGGAGGCCGAACAGCACCTGGAAGAGGGGGTTGCGTTCGGGCATGCGCGGCGGCGCGAGCAGGTCGACGAGTTCACCGAAGGGCAGGTCGGCGTGGTCGAGGACGCCGGTGAGCGTGGTGTAGAGCGTGCGGCTGAGGTCGCCGAGGGTCGGGTCGGTGCGCAGGTCGGCGCGCAGGGGGCAGGTGTTGGCGAGGTATCCGACGGTGCCGGACAGGTCGGGGTGGCCGCGTCCGGCGACGGGCAGGCCGACGAGCAGGTCGTCGCAGCCGCTGGTGCGGGACAGGACGACGACGTACGCGGTGAGCAGTGCGGTGAAGGGGGTGACCCCGTGGGCGGCGGACCAGTCGCGCAGCCGGTCGGCGTAGGCGGGTGCCAGGCGTACGGGGACGCGGGCGCCGGCGTGGGACTGCAGGGCGGGGCGGCGGCGGTCGGTGGGCAGTTCGAGGATGTGGGGGGCGCCGGTGAGGGTGTCGGTCCAGTGGTCGCGGGCCCGCCGGCGGCGCGCGGCCCACTGGGGGTCGGGGGTGCCGTCGTCGTCGGGGGCGCCGCTGTTCCAGACGACGTAGTCGGCGAACTGCAGGGGTTCGGTGTCCGGGTCGAGGCCGCCCTGGGTGTAGGCCTGCAGCAGGTCGCGCAGGACGATCTGCAGGGAGAGCCCGTCGCACACGGCGTGGTGGACGGTCAGCAGCAGCACGTGGTGGTCGTCGGCCAGGCGGGCGAGGAGGCAGCGCAGCAGGGGCGGCTGGGCGAGGTTCCAGGGGCGGCGGGTCTCCTGGCCGAGCAGCCGGTCGAGTTCGCGGCGCCGGCACTCGTCGTCGTCTGCGGCGGTGTCGGTCAGGTCGACCAGGGGCAGGCCGGCGGTGATGCCGGGCACGACGACCTGGGTGAGCCGGCCGTCGACCTGGCGCAGTGCGGTGCGCAGTGCTTCGTGGCGTTCCATGACGCGGTTGAGGGCGGCCTGCAGGGTGGTGTGTTCCAGGGCGCCTTTGAGGTCCAGCCGCAGGGCCAGTGTGTAGGCCCGGCTCGCCGTGGCGTTCATCCGGTCCAGGAACCACAGCCGCTCCTGGCCCGGGGAGGCGGGAAAGAGGTGCGCGTCTGGCGGTATCCGGTCTTTCACTGGGGCTCCAAGGCGTCGCAGCCGAATCGGGGCGGGCGGGCGGTGTCGGGCGGGCGGCGGGAGGCGGCCAGGCCGGGGACGCGGGTCAGGGGGTGCCGCGGCTCCGGCCGGCGGCCGTGTAGCGGCTGCGGTCCAGGCGGCGTGGGGAGCCGGGGGTGGCGGGGGTCGGCGGGGCGGGCTGCCGGGCGAGTTCGCTGAGGTAGGCGGCCTGTTCGGCGACGGTGGTGCGGGTGCGCAGCTCCGTCAGGGGTACGTGGACGTCGAAGGCGCGGCCCAGGAGGTGGGCGAGGCGGCTGAGCATCAGCGAGTGGCCGCCGAGGTCGAGGAATTCGTCGCTCACGGCGACTTCGGTGGTGGGCAGGACCTGCCGCCAGCAGGCGGCGACGCGCCGTTCGGGCTCGTCGCGCGGGGCGATCCGGCTGCCGGTGCGCAGTGCCGAGGCCGGGATGTGGGCGAGGCGGTGGCGGTCGAGTTTGCCGTGCCGGTTGCGTGGGAGTTCCTCCAGGACGGCGTACTGGCCGGGCACCATGTAGCCGGGCAGTTCGCGGCCGAGCCGGCGGCGGATGCCGCGCAGCCAGGGGGCGGGGTCGCCGTCGAGGGGCTGTTCGGGCACCAGGTAGGCGGCCAGGCGGCGGCCGGTGCCCTCGCCCAGTGCCAGGACGGCGGCGTCCTTGAGGGGGGCGACCGTGCGCAGTGCCTTCTCCACGTCGCCGAGTTCGATGCGGAATCCGCGGACCTTGACCTGGTGGTCGGTGCGGCCGATGAACTCCAGCTGTCCGTCGGGCCGCCACCGCACCAGGTCGCCGGTGCGGTACCGGGTGCGGCCGGGGCTGTCGGGGTCGGGCAGGAAGCGGGCGGCGGTCAGGTCGGCGCGGCCGGCGTAGCCGCGGGCGACTCCGGCGCCGCCGATGAGGAGTTCACCGGTGCCGCCCGGGGGCACCGGGCGCAGGTCGGCGTCGACGACGGCCAGGGTGGTGCCGCCGACGGGGCGGCCGATGGGCACCGGGTCGGTGGTGCCCGGCGGCAGTTCGGCGTAGGTGGAGTAGGTGGTGGTCTCACTGGGCCCGTACAGGTTGACCACGCGGACGCCGGGGAGGGTGTCGTGCAGGGTGCGCACCAGGCCGGCGGTGAGGGGTTCGCCGGCCACGTTGACGGTGCGCAGCGAGGCGGGCAGGGTGCCGCGCTCGGCGAGGGTGGCGACGGCCGAGGGCACGGTGTTGAGGAGGGTGGCGCCCCGGGCGTGGGCGGGGGCGTCGGACAGGTCCAGGACGCTGTCGAGGATGTGTACCTGGCAGCCGCGGGCCAGCGGCACGAACAGTTCGAACACCGACAGGTCGAAGGTGGTGGGGGTGACGGCGAGGGTGCGGGCCAGTTCGTCGTCCCGGTAGGCGCGGCCGGCCCAGCGGACCAGGTTGACGGCGCCGCGGTGGCGGATGACGACTCCTTTGGGGCGTCCGGTGGAGCCGGAGGTGAACAGCAGATACGCCGGGTCGTCGGGGCCGGTGGCGGTCTCCGGCACCGGGATGTGGGTCCGGTGTGCGTCGCGGAGGGCGGCGTCGAGGCCGACGAGGGTGACGGGCAGGAGGTGGTCGCGCTCCACGGCCACGGAGGCGGTGAGGACATGGCGGCAGCCCGCGTCCTGGAGGACGGCGGCGACACGGTCGGGCGGGGTGGCGGGGTCCAGCGGGAGATAGGCGGCGCCCGCGCGCAGCACACCGAGGAGTGCGGCGGGCAGGTCGCGGCCGCGGGGGGCGAGGACGCCGACGGTGCTGCCGGGGCCGCATCCGGCCGCGGCGAGGGCGGCGGCCACGCGGGCGGAGCGGTCGGCGAGTTCCCGGTAGCTGAGGCTGCCGTCGTAGGCGACGACGGCGGTGCGCCCCGGGTGGCGGCGGGCGGTGTCGAGCACCAGTTCGTGCAGCGTCGACTCGCCGTTCTCCGGCAGTGCCGGCCGGGACCAGCGCGCCATGCGGGCCCGCTGCTCGTCGTCGACGGCGCTGATGTCGTCGACGGCCCGGTCCGCTCCGGCGCTCAGGCCGTCGACGACGGCGGTGAAGGCCGTGGCGAACTGGCCGGCCAGCCAGTCGGCGTACCGGGCGGGGTCGGCCTCCACGCGGCCGGTGAGGGTGCCGTCGTTCTCGGTGAGGAGGGTGGTGAGGCCGAACGGGCCGATGCTCGGCGGGGTGACCGTCACGCCGAGGTGGAGGTCGCCGAGGCGCACGCCGGCGCCGAGGAGCCCGGTGCCGAGGCCGCGGGGGGCGCCGGGGGTGTCCTGTTGCAGCAGGAGGGCCGCGTCCGGTGCGGGGATGTCGGGGCCGTTGTCGGCGGCGGACAGGGCGACGAGTTCGGGGTGGCCGACGGTGTGGTGGGCGAGGGCGCCGCGCAGGGCGTGGGAGGCACGGGCGACCAGGTCGCCGACGGTGCCGGTGGCGGTGTCGAGGGGCACGGGGACGGTGGAGACGAGAAAGCCGACGGCGTGATGTGTGCCGGAGGTGCGGCCGTGCATCGGGACGCCGACAGGGACCCTGGCGGTGTTGGTGAGCCGGGCCAGGGTGAGGGACTGGGCGGCGAGCAGGACCGCGTACAGGGTGGCGCCGCATTCCTTGGCGAGGGCCTTCAGGGCCCGGGTGCGGGCGGCGTCCAGGGTGAGCGGGGCGTGGACGGCGGTGCGGGCCAGGCCCTTGCCCTCTTCGGTGTCCTTCTCGGGGCGGGTCTGGGCGGGCGGGAGCTGGAGAGGGTCGACGCCGTGGCCCCAGAGTTCGCGCCAGAACCGCCAGGCGCGAGCGGTGCGCCGGGGGTCGGGGCGGGCCGCGGGGGTGGCGGGCGGGGCGGGCAGTGCCGCCGCGGCGGTGGCGGGGTCCACCTCGGTGAGGAGGGCGGCGAGTTCGGTGGCGAGCACGCCGATCGACCACAGGTCGGCGACCGCGTGGTGGACGGTGACCGCGAGGTGGGCGCCGTAGGTGCCGCAGAGCACCATCTCGGCGTGGAACAGCGGGCCTTCGGTGAGGTCGGGGACGCGGCGGCAGTGTTCGTCGAGCAGGCCGAGGAGTTCGTCCTCGCCGGTGGCGAGGAGGCGGGTGAGCGTGCAGTAGCGGCCCCAGGTTGCGGCCGGGTCGGGGGCGGCGTCGATGACGCGGGTCCACTCCTGGCCGCGGCGCAGCAGGCGGCTGCGCAGCGCGGGGTGGCGGGCGACCAGGGCGTTCAGGGCGCGGGCGACGTGTTCGGGGGGGATCGCCTGCGGCAGGGCGAAGGCGATACCGAGGGACAGGCCGGGGGCGGCCGGGTCGAGTTCGTGGAGCAGGGCGAGGGACTCCTGGCCCGGGGTGAGGGGCGCCGGCCCGTCCGGGGCGGCGAGGGGTGCGCCGGCGGTGGGCGCGGACCGGATGAGTTCGGCGAGCCGGCCGGCGTCGACGCCGGCGAGCACGTCGGCGGGCGGCAGCAGGATCCGGAAGATCCGTGAGGTCTCGCCCGCCAGGCGGGCGGCGGTGAGGGAGTCCGGGACCCACGCGGGGGCGTCGCCGCCTGGGCCCCCGGTGGGGGCGTCGCCGCCGCCGAAGTGGGCGATGACGGTGGCCGCGAGCGCGTGCAGCAGGTCGCCGTCGGCCGTATGGGGGGCCGCCGGGTTCCCGGCCGGCCGGGGCCCGGTGCCGGGCGGGGGCGGGGAGGCGGCGCCGGGCGGGGGCGGGGAGGCGGCGCCGGGCGGGGGCGAGGAGACGAGGGCGGGCGGGGGCGGAGAGGCAACACCGGGCGAGAGCGAGGAGACGGCACCCGGCGGGGGCGAGGAGGCGAGGGCGGGCGGGGGCGGAGAGGCAACACCGGGCGGGGGCGGGGAGGCGGTGTCGCACCACAGTGTGTCGAGGGAGCCGTCGAGGTGTGCGGCGCGGGCGGCCCGGCGCCGCACCTTGCCGCTGGAGGTCTTGGGCAGGGTCGCGGGGCGGATGAGGTGGACGGCGGCGACGGGCACGGAGTGTTCGCGGGCCAGGGCCGCGCGCACCGCGGCGGCGGTGCGGCGGGCTGCGGCCGGGTCGCCGGCAGCCTCCTTGCGCAGTTCGGCGACGAGGAGGATCTCCTCGCTGCCGTCGGGGCCGGGCAGTGCGCTGACGGCGACACAGCCCTTGCGGATCGCCGGGTCGGTGTCCTGCGCGGTGCGTTCGAGGTCCTGCGGGTGGATGTTGCGGCCGCGTACGACGATGACGTCCTTGACGCGGGCGACCGGCACCAGTTCGCCGTCGTCGGTGAGGAAGCCGAGGTCGCCGGTGCGGATCCAGGTCCTGGACGATCCGGCGACGCGCACGCCGAAGACCCGTGCGCTCTCCTCGGGTTCGTCGTGATAACCGGTGGCGACGCCGTCGGAGGCGACGAGGATTTCTCCGACGGTGCCGGCCGGGCGGCGGCTGCCGTCCAGGGGGTCGGCGATCAGCACGTCGGTGCCGGCGACCGGGGGGCCGCTGGTGACCAGTTCGGTGACGGCGGCGCCCTCCCGGGGCTCCTGGACGCGGCCTTGGGCCAGTGCGTCGGTGTCCGCGCGTACGGTGCGCGGCCCGGCGCCGGCCCGGGCGCCACTGACGATGAGGGTGGCCTCGGCCAGTCCGTAGCAGGGCAGGAAGACGTCCGGGCGCAGGCCGGCGGGGGCGAAGGTGTGCGCGAAGGCCCGCAGGGTTGCCGGGTCGACGGGTTCGGCGCCGCAGAAGGCGACCTCGAGGGCGCTCAGGTCGAGGGCGGCGATGTCCTGCCGCGTGGCGCGCCGGGTGGCCAGCGCGTAGCCGAAGTTGGGGGCACCGGTGTGTGTGGCCCTGGTCCGGTCGAGCAGCCGCAGCCAGCTCATCGGGTCGGCGAGGAACGACAGGGGCGACAGCAGGTGGACGGGGAAGCCGGTGAGCAGGGGGGTGAGGATGCCGCCGACGAGCCCCATGTCGTGGTAGGGCGGCAGCCACAGCGCGCCGGTGCTGGTGGGGCCGAGCCCGAACCGGCCGGTGATGGCGGCGACGTTGGCGAGCAGGTTGCGGTGCGCGACGACGACGCCGCGCGGGGTGCCGGTGGACCCGGAGGTGAACTGGATGAACAGCGGGTCGTCGGCGCGTACGGCGGGCTCGCGCCATGCGTCGGCGAGCGCGTCGTCGGCCGCGGTGTCGAGGAGCCGGGCGGGGTCGATGTGCGGCAGCCGCTCGGCGAACAGTGCGCGCAGCGGCTGGAGCAGGCCCGGTTCGGTGAGCAGGGTGGCGTCGGGGAGCTTGGCGAGGATCGCGCCGAGCCGGGTGAAGTCCCGCCGTACGTCTGCGGGGTTGGGCGGGTAGACGGGCGCGGCGGGCAGCCCGGCGTAGGTGGTGGCGAGGAAGGCGGTGAGGTAGTCGGGGCCCGGCTGCATCAGCAGCAGGACGGGCGCGTCGCCGTGGCGGCGCAGTCCGACCGCGAGTGCGCGGGCGGCGCGGTCCAGGCCGGCGCGGGTGAAGCGGGTCTCGTCGGGCCGGCCGAGCGCGGGCTGGGCGGGGAACACCGCGGCCACCGCGCCGGGGTCGCGGTCGCACGCCGACCGGATGGCGGCGAGCACCGTCTGCTCGTTCGTACGCGCATGCAAGGCGCTCGCCCTTTCCTCGATGCTTCTTCGCGGTCGTCGCGGCCCACGCGAAGGGGGCGTTCGGACGTGGCCCGGGACCCAGGACACCTGAACCGCCTTGCGCGGTCCCTGAGTGGAATTAGGGCGTCGCTGGACGAGGGGCTGAGCCTCGGTGCACCGCATGTTTCTTTTCCGGGGAATTCTGTTCGGCGCACCGTTTTCGGGTGATGGTTTGACGGGTTGGGACACGCGGCTTCCGTACGCGGGCACCCGAAATCACGAACGCACGTCATTCGGCACGTCGTTCGGCACGTTTTTCGGCACGTTTTTCGGCACGTTATTTCGAGAGGACAATCGCCATGCCTCGACCTTCTCCCGCCCCGGCCGGGGCGGGACGGCTTGCCGGACCGGCGGATGTGCTGGGGCTGCGCCGGATGGCGGCGGGGCTGAACCTGCTGCGCCGTCCGCTGCCCTTTCTGTGCCGGCTGCGGCGCGAGTACGGTGCCGTGTGCGCGCTGCCCGCGTCCCGGCCGCGCACGCTGTTCGCGTTCGGTCCCGAGCAGGCGCGTCAGGTCCTGACCGGCGCGGGCTTCGTGTCGGACTCCTTCCGGCACCTGCGGCTGCCCGCGGGCTCCCCGATGATGCTGTTGACCAGCGGGCTCCTGCGGTTGAACGGCACGGTGCACCGGCGGCACCGCCAGGCCATGCAGCGGGCCTTCTCGCCGCGGTACGTCAACGCCTACAGCGATGCCATCGTGCGGTTCACCGACGAGATGCTCGACCGGTGGCGGCCCGGCGCGCAGGTGGTGCTGCACGAGGAGCTGGCGCGGCTGGTGACCCGGATCTCCCTGGCCACGATGGCCGGGCTGGAGGATCCGGTGGCCGCCGAGCGCCTCAACGACAAGATGGTGCGGCTGGCCGCGGCGGCCGGTCATCCGCTGACCGCGCTGGTGCAGGTGCCGCTGCCGGGCACGCCGTACGCGCGGATGACCCGGCTGGCGGCCGAGATCGAGGAGATCCTGCGCGCCCTGGTCGCCGACCGTCGCGCCGGCGGGGCGGGCGGTGACCTGCTGGGCAGGCTGGCGGGGCCAGAGGGGCAGGAGGGGGAGCGGCTCACCGATGACGAGCTGCTCGGCGAGGCGTACACGGCGTTGTGCCACGACAGTGTGGCCTCCTCGCTGTTGTGGACCCTGGTCCTGCTCGACCAGCACCGCCCGTGGTGGCGGCGGCTGCGCGAGGAGGTGGTCCAGGTCGCCGGGCAGGCGCCGCCGACGCCCGCGACGCTGGCCCGGATGCCGGTGCTCGGCCGGGTCGTGAAGGAGAGTCTGCGGCTGATGCCGCCGGCGTCGTTCGGTGTGCGCTACGCCGACGAGGGGGCCGAGGTGGACGGGTGTCCGGTGCCGCGCGGCGCGATGGCGGTGGTGAGCTCCTTCGTGACGCACCGCGACCCGGCGACGTTCCCGCAGCCGCTGCGTTTTCGCCCGGAGCGCTGGGAGGACGCCAGGCCCGCGCAGCACGAGTACTTCCCCTTCGGGCTGGGTCAGCACAACTGCATCGGCCGGAACCTGGCGCTCCTGGAGATGCAGCTGGTGCTGACCCGGATCATGCAGCGGGCGCCCGTCGTCCTTCCGGCCGGCACGGTCATCGACCCGGTCGTGCGTATCTCCACGGTCCCCGGCGGCACGGTGCGGGCCCTGGTCACGGCGCCGGGAGCCGAGGCGCCGGCCTGTGTCCCGATATCCGGTTCGCTCACCGAGCTGGTCGCCCTGCCGCGCTGACGGCGAAAGTGTTCCTCAAGTAATTCTCAAGTGGCTTGCCGGTATGGCCCGTTATGGTGACGGGCGGCGTAAGAAGTGCACAGCAGGAAATTCGACGCCCGTGCCACGAAAGGGTTTGGAGACCAATGCTCGCCAACCTGTCCGAAGACGTCACCGACGTTCTGCGACGAGTACGAGTCTGTGAGCTCGCCACGCTTTCCAAGGAGGGGCGCTCCGTCGCCTGGCCCCTGGCGTATCTGTGGAAGCCCGAGCAGAACGAGATCGTGCTGAGCACGGGGGTGGCCTATCCGCGCAAGCTGGAGCACATCCACCGCGACGACCGGGTCTCCCTGCTCTTCTCCGACTTCACCGGCAGCGGTCTGCCCTCCACCACGGCTCCGGTGCTCGTCCAGGGCCGCGCCACCGCGCCGGACGAGCTGCACACCGCCGAGGGCCTGGAGGACTTCTGGGCCGAACTGTTCCGCAGGCAGCCCGACTCGCTGCACGGCGTCCTGTCCCCCGAGAGCCGGGAGATGACGCCCAAGGGCTACTGGTGGCGGGTGCGGATCACCGTCACCCCCGAGCGGGTGTGGACCTTTTCGAAGAACGAGACGGGCGAGCAGATCCTGGAGCGTGTGGCATGACGGCGTGGTCCGAACTCGACAAGTACCTGCACCTGTTCAGCCGTCCGGTGCTCTCCTTCGCGGACCTCGACGGGTACCCGTTCAGCCTGCGGGTGCAGCCGCGCCAGGACCGGGAGTCCTCGGTGATGGTGCTCGCGCTGCCGGAGGGCACCCCGGCCGCGGAGGGGCCGGCGTGGCTGCTCTGGCACAGCCACGACGAACGGCTCGGCTCGATCCAGCTGCTGTCGGTCACCGGCCGCCTGGCCCGGCACGGCGAGGGCTGGGGGTTCACGCCCGAGCGGGTCATTCCCGGGCCCGGTCTGGGCTCGGAGGGCTGGGCGGGCGTCGCCGAGGCCATGGAGCGTGAGACCGCGCGCTACCTCAAGGCGCGCGGGCTCACGCCTCCGGAGTCGATCCAGTGGGACAGGCTGGAGGAGATCGCCCGGTCCGTGCTGAAGGAGAGCCAGGACTTCAGCCCCTGACCCCGGCCCCGGCCCCTGCCCTGGGCCTGGGCCTGGGCCCGGCCACGGCGGGGCGGGCAGCCCTCACGGGAGCGGCGGGCCCCCTTCATGTGATGGGCCCTGCGTCTTGGTGATGTGCCCTGCGTCGACAGCGCCGGAAAGGCGGAGCAAGCCATGGCAGACCCCGGACACGTGCGCACCTTCAACCGGATCGCGCCGCGCTACGACGCCAAGTTCGGCAAGGACTGCGTGGCCGCCCACGACCTGGTGCTCGGCTGGGCCCAGCAGGCCCGTCTCGCCCCGGACACCGTGCTCGACATCGGCTGCGGCACCGGGCAGCTGCTGTCCGCGGCCGCCGAGCGGTGGCCGGGCGCCCGCCTGCACGGCGTGGACCCGGCCGAGGCGATGCTCGCCATCGCCGGCAAGCGGCTGCCCGCCGCTTCGCTCCACGCCGGCCGCGCCGAGAGGCTGCCGCTGCCGGACGGCGGTGTCGACCTGGTGCTCAGCACCACCTCGTTCGGCCACTGGACGGACGCGGAGGCGGGGCTCAGGGAGGTGCGGCGGGTGCTGCGCCCGGGCGGATCCGTCCTGATCGCCGAGCACGCCCCGCCGGGAGCGCTGCTCACCGTGGTCCTGAAGGCTCTGGGCCGGCTGCCCCGGCTGTACGGCGCCGAGGAGATGCGGGCCCTGGTACGGCGGGCCGGCCTCTGCCCGCGCCGGGCGGAGACCCACCCGGGCGTCTTCGTCGTCACCCACGCCGTACGCCCCGTATGACCGCTGCGGCCCGACAGGCACCTTCAGGAGCGCCGATGTCCACGTCCCCGTCCGTCCTCGTGGTGGGAGCCGGGCCCACCGGTCTCACGCTTGCCGCGGAGCTGTGCGCGGCAGGCCTCACCTGCCATGTGATCGACAAGCGGCCGGCGGCGTCCGACCGCTCCCGGGCCTTCGGTCTGCTCCCGCGCACCCTCGAACTGCTCGACCTGCGGGGCCGCGCCGAGCCGTTCGTGGAGCGGGGGCTGCCGTGGGCGCACGCCGCCCTGGGCGACGGCAAGGGCTGGCTGGACTACGGCAGGGCCGACACCCCCTTCCCGTACATGCTGGTCATCCCGCAACACCGGACCGAGGAGCAGCTGCGCCGCTGGGCGGTGGAGCGCGGCGCCCGCATCAGGCGTGGTGTCGAACTGACCGGGCTGCGGCAGGACGCCGGCGGTGTGAGCGCCGACCTCACCACCGCGGAGGGCACCACGGTGCTGCACACGGACTTCGTGGTCGGCTGCGACGGGGCGCACAGCACGGTGCGGCGGCTGGCCGGTATCCGGTTCGAGGGGTCGGCCTATGAGAGTTCGCTGATCGTCGCCGACGTGCGGCTCGCCGTCGAGCCCGACCCGGTGGTGTACGCGCGCATGGGGCGGCGCGGCATGGTGGTCCTCTTCCCGTTCGGTGACGGCACGTTCCGGCTGATCGTCCTGGACCGTGAGCGGATGGCGGTGCCGGTGGACACGCCGGTGACGGTGGCGGAGCTGCGGGACAGCTGCCGGTCGGTCCTGGGCACCGACTTCGGTCTGCACGACCCTTTGTGGATGTCCCGGTTCCGCAGCGAGCAGCGGCTCAGCGAGCGTTACCGGCTGGGCCGGGTGCTGCTCGCCGGTGACGCCGCGCACACCCATATCCCCTCCGGCGGCCAGGGGTTGCAGACGGGTGTCCAGGACGCGCTGAACCTGGGCTGGAAGCTCGCGGCCCATCTGCGGGGCCGCTGTCCCGCGCATGTCCTGGACACCTACCAGCGCGAGCGCCGCCCCATCGCCCGTGCCACGCTGCGCACGACGGATCTGCTCTACCGCTTCGAGGTGTCCAGGTCGCCCGCCGCGCGCGTGGTGCGTTCGCTGAGCACCCGGCTGATGGGGCTGCCCCTGGTGCAGTCCGCGGTCGTCGATCAGTTGTCCGGTCTCACGCTGCGGTATCCGCCGCTGCCCGGCGCCGTTGACGGCCCGGTGCACCGGCTCGTGGGGCGCCGGCTGCCGGATGCGGCGCTGCGGCCGGCCGGGGCCGGCCCCGGGCCCGGGGCCGGGCGGCTGTACGAGCTGTTCCGGGAGGGCACGTTCGTCCTGCTCGACCAGTCCGCGGGAGGTGTCTGCGCGGGTGCCGCCCAGGGGTGGGCCGACCGGGTCACCGTCGTACGGGGCCGGGCGGAGCGCACCGATCTGGCCGAGGCGCTGCTCGTGCGGCCGGACGGGTACATCGCCTGGGCCGGTCACGGCGGTGGCACCGGGCAGCTGCGGCACAGCCTGCGGTACTGGTGCGGCCCGGCCCGCCCGGGCGGCGGCGCCCGGGCGGGCGCCGGCGCCCGCGGGGGGACGGCCCCCGCCTGAGGCGGCGGCGTGAGGACCCACCGGTGCGGTGCCCCTCGCCTTCGGGCCCGCTCGGCGAGCAAAGGCACGGGCCGGCCGGTATGGCCGGCCCGTGCCGGTCAGCGGACGGCTTCCTCGGCCGGGCCCGGCTTCGCGGAGCCGCCGTCGCCGGTGCCTGCGCCGTCCGGCTGCCCCGCCCGTTCGCGGGGCAGCGCCAGGACGCAGACGACCATGAGGACGGGCAGTGTGAGGGACCACAGGAAACCCGCCCGGAACCCGTCGGTCAGCGCCTGCGGGCCGCCGCCGGCGGCGACCGCGGCCACCACGGTGTTCAGGGCCGCGAGGAAGACGGCCGCACCGATCTGCTGCGAGGTGCCCAGGATCCCGGAGGCGAGCCCCTGGTCCTCGTCGGCGACGCCGGTGGTGCACAGGATCATCGCCGGGGTGAAGCTGAGCGCCGCGCCCAGGCCGCTGAACAGCAGCCCGGGAAGCACCTGCACCCAGTAGGAGCCGTCGACGGTGACCAGGCTGAGCAGCAGCGCCCCGATCACGAGGCAGAGCGCGGAGACATGCAGCAGCGTCCGCACGCCGAACCTCTTCACCAGCGGCTGGATCCGCATCGACACCACCAGGATCAGCGCGGTGACCGGGACGAACCCCAGGCCGGCCGTCATCGGGCTCAGGCCGAGCACCTGCTGCAGGTAGAGGGTGGTGAGGAACACCGAGACGGTGCCCACGCCGGAGGTGAGCATGCACACCAGGTTGCCGTAGGCCACGTACCGGTTGCGGAACATCGACAGGCGGACCACGGGGTGGGCGGCCCGGGATTCGTGGAGGGTGAAGGCCACCAGGACGAGCAGCCCGCCGGCGCCGGTGGCCAGGACACTGGTGTCCAGGGCGTGTTCGGCCGCCCGGGTCACCGCGGTCACCAGCAGGACGACGCCCGCGGTGAGCAGCGCCGCGCCCGGCAGGTCGATGCGTCCCTGGGCGCGGGGCCGGTCCTTGCGCACATACGCCGCCACGGCGACGATCACGGCGATGCCGATGGGCACGTTGATCAGGAAGATGGAGCGCCATCCGGCCAGGTCGGTGAGGACTCCGCCGAGCAGTTGTCCGGCGATCGCGCCGCCCGAGGAGACGGCCCCCCAGATGCCGAGCGCCTTGTTGCGGTCCTCGCCCTCGCCGAAGCTGGTGGTGACCAGGGTCAGCGCGGCCGGGGAGACGAGGGCGGCGCCGAATCCCTGTACGGCGCGGGCGACGAAGAGCAGGCCGCCGCCGGGGGCCAGGCCGCATGCGGCGGAGGCGAGAGCGAAGACGGCCAGGCCGGCCAGGAGGATGCGCTTGGGGCCGAAGAGGTCGGCCGCGCGGCCCGCGGCGACCAGGAAGCCGCCGAAGGCCAGGCCGTAGGCGGTGGAGACCCACTGGATGTCCGCCGTGGAGACGCCCAGTTGGGACTGGATCGAGGGCACGGCCACCGCGACGACGGCGAGGTCCAGGATCAGCATGAACTGAGCCATGCAGAGCAGTGCGAGGAGTATCTTGCCCGCACCGTTGCTCGTGCCGGCTCGTGGGTCGGCCATGTGTGTCACCTTCTTGGTCGGGTATCGGATTTCCACCGGGGGTCGTTCACCGGAGGGGCGTTCACCGGCTCCGGTGGCGCCAGTTGGGCCGGTCGCCGGTCACATCCGTGAAGCCGTGCTCCTCGGCGAGCTCCCAACTGGCGTACAGGTCTCCCGACCTGCCGGGTGCGTGCGGGTCGGCGGCCAGCCGCGCCGCAGGTGGCGCGGGCTCGCGGAGAACGCGAAGAGCGCGTCGGCGGCGATCGCCTCGCGCCGGTTCTCCTCGCTCACCCCGACGTGGTCGGGCATCGCCTGCGAGCGCGGGAGTCCCGGGGTGACGGCCACGGCCGCGACGTGGTGCCGTGCCAGTTCCGCGGCCTGGGCGCGGGCGAGCCGGACCACCGCGTGTTCGGCCGGGTCGCAGCAGAGGTCGTCGCGGTGGCCGTCGGTGCCGCCGGCCTCCTGGACCAGGGCCGCGGTCTCCTCGGTGGTCTCCGGGCGGCCCCTCTCGAAGGGGGTGCCCGGCACAGGTGCGGCCGGTGACGTACACGGTCGCGCCGGCTGCGCCGGGTCCGGTGGCGATGCCGCGGCCGCAGCCGCGTGGCCGTCGGCGACGACGGCCACGCGGCCTTTGAGCGGGTGCCTGGAGCTCACACGATCCCCTGTGCGAAGGAGAACAGGCGGTGCGGGTCGTAGGTGCGCTTGACGGTGGTGAGCCGCTCGTAGTTCTCGCCGTAGTAGGAGGACTTCCAGTCGGTGAGCGCGGGGTCGATGAAGTTCTGGTAGCTCTCCTTGTTGGAGAGCGGGTCGATGACCGCGAAGGCCTTGTCGTCCCAGGCGCGGGCGGCCGCCTCGTCCTCCGGGGTGGGGCTGGGGTCGGACAGCCCCACCGAGAAGCCGGTGTAGAACTCGGTGTCCCGGTGGACGTACGCCGCCGCGGTGCGCTCGACGTCGTTGGCGGCGCCGCCGAAGGCGAAGAGGCTGAGGTAGCGGAACTGCCCGGGGCGCCGGTCGGCGTAGAAGACGTTCAGCATGTCGTGCAGGCCCTGGTCGGGGACGGGGCCGGAGAACATCCGGTTGCGGTCGAGCGCGAAGTTCTCCCGGGGCAGTTTCGCCTCGGGGGTGTAGCCGACGGTGTGGCACTGCTGCGGTGTCAGGTCGGCGCAGCCGTACCAGGACATCATGGCGTCGCGGTAGGACAGTTCCTTGATGTCCCGGGTCGCGGGTGCCGAACCGGCCATGGAGATCAGCGAGTCGAGGACCGCCGGGAACCTGTCCGGCGCGCCCAGCCAGGCGCCGTAGACCATGAGGTCGACGGCGTCGCTGCCGGCGTCGGTCATCTGCAGGCCCAGGGCCGCCCCCAGTTCGCGGGGGCCGTCGATCACCCAGTTCTGCCAGGCGGCCATGAGCCGCTGGGCGGCGTCGGCCGGCCAGGTGAGCTGGAAGTTCACCATGGAGCGCACGTCGAACGCCCGCATCTCGTAGCGGGTGACGACACCGAAGTTGCCGCCGCCTCCGCCGCGCATCGCCCAGAACAGGTCGGGGTGCTCCTTGGGGGAGGCCCGCACGACGCGCCCGTCGGCGAGGACGACCTGCGCGGAGACGAGGGTGTCGCACGCCATGCCGTACTGGCGGGTCAGCCAGCCCAGGCCGCCGCCCTGCACGAAGCCGCCGGGGCACACCCCGGGACAGATGCCGCTGGCCACGGCGATGCCCTGGGGGGCGAGTTGCTGGAGGACGTCGACCTGCTGGGCGGCGGGGCCCACGTGGACGGTGCGCGTGCCGAGGCGGACCGTATCGAGGCGGGAGAGGTTGAGCACCAGGCCGTCGGAGACGGAGTAGCCGCCGAAGCTGTGGCCGCCGCTGCGGATCGTCGGCCGGATCGCGTGGTCCTGCGCGAACTTCAGGGCCGTGCGGACGTCCTCGGTGTTGTCCAGGTAGGCGACGGCCTGCGGTCTGACCCGGTCGTAGTAGCCGATGTAGATCTTGCGGGCGCGGTCGTAGTCCGCCTCCCCCGGCAGGACGACGTCCCCCGACAGGTGGCGCCGCAGCGCGTTCCAGTCGGGGCCCGCGGCGCGGCGGCGGCCGGACGGCGCGGCCCCCGCGGTGGGGGCGGACAGGGCACCGCCGAGTGCGGTGGCGGCGCCGGCGCCTATGCCCAGGCGGACGGCTCCTCTGCGGTTGATCATGGTTCTCCCCCGGTTGTCGGCTGTGGTGCGGAAAAGGGCGGTGCGGGTGGGACAGGCGGGGCGCAGGGCCGGTTGTGGGTTCCTCGCCGGCCGTCGGCCTTGAGCACCGTAACGGGCCGCGCGGGGCAAAACGCCGTTTTCCGCCCGGACTCGAGCGGTCGTCGAGCGGAAGTCCAGCGGGCCGCCGGATGCCTGCCCGGCGGGGGCGTCTCAGAGGGGGGCGGCGTCGTGGCCGTGCACCGGGTGTCCCAGGCGGTAGACGCCGCGCACCTCGGTCAGCGCCGCCATGTCCAGGACCGGGTCGGCCCCCAGGACGAGCAGATCGGCGTCGGCGCCCGGCGCGAGGCGTCCCTTGCGGCCCTGGACCCCGCAGGCCTCGGCCGCCTCGCCGGTGACCATGCGCAGCGCGGCGGCACCGTCGACGCCGAGCCGCACGGCATCGCGCACGCCCTCGACGAGTGCGTCGTGGGGCTTGGTCGGCCCGATCCCGGCGTCCGAGCCCAGGACGATCCGGGCGCCCGCCGCCCTCAGCGGCGGCAGCACCGTCGCCAGGCACTGGAGCATCTTCGCGGCCAGCGGCGGCGCGGCGGCCCGGTCCGCGCAGACGTCCCCGGCCGTCAGCGAGGCGAAGGTCCCGGCGCTCACGAGCGCGTCGATGACGGCGGCCCGCGGACGGAAGCGGTCGCCCGTCATGAACGAGACGTGTTCGACCGTCGCGAAGCCCGCGCGCGCCGCGTCGAGGATGGCGGCCGGGGCGTGCGCGTGCGCGGCCGTGTTCATTCCCAGAGCGTGCGCCTGTTCGGCCACGGCCCGCAGTTCGTCCGCGGTGAACTGCCGCAGGGAGGGGTCGCTGCCCGGGGTGACGCTGCCGCCGCTGGCCATCACCTTCACCGTGTGGCAGCCGCGGTCGAACCGCTCGCGCACCGCGCGCCGCAGCGCGTGCGCCCCCGCGGTGCCGCCGCCGAGGAAGTGGCAGTGGCCCCGGGGCGTGGTCAAGGGGGGCCCGGCGGCGAGCAGTTCGGGCAGTTCGTGCCGGCGGGGTGCGGCGGCGTCGCGTACCGCCACGACCGCGTAGTCGCGGTCGCCCAGGTCCCGGACGGTGGTGATGCCCGCCCGCAGGGCGCGGGCGGCGGCCGCCCGGACGTTGGCGTGCAGGGTGGCCTGCGGGTCCGCGGTGACGGCGGCGACGGCGTCGGGCCCGGCGTTCCAGCACAGATGGCTGTGGGCGTCGATGAGCCCGGGCAGCAGGAAGGAGCCGGGCCCCAGTTCATGGACGGCCGCGTCGCAGGGGGGAGCGGTGTTGGCCGTCTCGACGCCGGTGATGACCCCCTGCCGTATGAAGACGGTGCCCGGTCCGCGCACCCGGTCACCGTCGAAGATGTTCGCGGCCCGGACGGCGGTCAGGCGGCCGGGCTCGGCAGGGGCGGGTGGGTGCACGGTCGGCTCCGTCTTCTTCTCGCGTGCGGGCCGGGGCCCGGGGCCCGGTGGCGGACGCCGCGGCCGGGCCGCCGGCCCCGGGGGTGAGGGCCGGCGGCCGGCGGTCGCGGGGGGGGCTGGTTCCCCAAGTGAAGCGGGGTCCGCCCGGCAGGGCCACGGTCCCCCACCGGGGCTCGAGCGATCCTGGAGGGCACGGGGCGCACGGGGCGCACGGGGCGGGGGCGCGTCCGGCCGGCCAGGACACGGACGTCGGCCGGGCGGTGGCCGTGTCACCATCGGCCGGCGGTGGCCGCCGGCCCCGCTGCACCAGCGGTGCAGTTTCGCTCGGGGATCCGTCGAGCACGGCGCGGAATTCGCGGCGGATGTCCTCCTCTGTCCCGTGTGGGACCGCCTCCCCCCGGGGTGACGCACGTAGCGTGCCAGGCGACGCATGCCAGGGGAGGATCACATGGACAGCAGCACGATCGCGGTCGTCACCGGTGCGGCGCGCGGCATCGGCCGGGGCACGGCGCTCGTCCTCGGCGAGGCCGGCGCGACCGTCTACGTCACCGACCGGGAGTCCCGCGGGCGGCGCTACAGCGACCTGCCGGGAACCGTGGAGGACACGGCCGAGCAGGTGACGGCCCGTGGCGGCACGGGGATCGGGGTGGTCGTCGATCACGCCGACGACAAGGCGGTGGCCGCCCTGTTCGACCGGATCCGTGCCGAACAGGGCGGCATCGACCTCATGGTCGCCAACGCCTTCAACGGCAACGCGCTGCCCTTCGTGGGCGGGCCGTTCTGGACACTGCCGCTGGAACACTGGTCGAACATGGTCGACGTCGGTGTCCGCAGCCACATGGTCTCCGCCTGGCACGCCGCACCGCTGCTCATCGAGCGTCGCGGCCTGCTGGTCTTCACCGGCTACACCGATCCCGGCTCCGAGGTCCTGGGCGGGCACGTGTTCTACGACCTGGCGATGACGGCCGTGAGCCGGCTCGCCCGCACCGTCGCGCACGACCTGCGCCCGCACGGCGCCACGGCGCTGGCGCTCTCGCCGGGGTTCACCCGCACCGAGGCGGTCATGGCGGCGACCAGCGCGGACCGGATTCCGGCGGACACCGACTCGCTGGAATTCCCCGGCCGCGCAATCCACGCGCTGTTCGAGAGCGCGCACCTCGACCGGTACGCGGGGCGGACCGTTCCGGTCGCGGAACTCGCCTCGGCCTTCAAGCTCCGCGACATCGACGCCTAGGGGCTTCTGACGGAGCTCCGTGGAAGAAGGAGCGGCGGTCGGTGCGTGCTCCCGGCGTGCCGGGCGGAAGTCCTCGTAGCGGAGCTAGTCGGGCTTTCGTCCGGTGCGGCGAGAGTGCGTGCCGGGCGTCGCGACGCCGCGGAGATCCATCAGAAGCCCCCTAGCCGCCCGCACCGCGCTCCCGCGCGGTGCGGGTCCGGCGGCTCCACGGACGGTCAAGCCCGCCTCGACCGGCGCGGTCGTGACCGGACCGATACTGCCGATGTCCGTGCACCGTTCCGCCGTGCACGGCGACCACTTCGACCAGGGAGGGCCGCGGTGCCCCTGTTGACCCGTCCCCTGCCCCGTCCCCGAGCGCGGCGCAGACGCCTGGGCGCGCTCGTGGCCGCCGCCGGGCTCCTGTGCACGCTCCTGACGACGACTCAGGCGGGTGCGGCCCCCGGCCCCGGCACCACCGCGCCGTCCCCGGGCGGCGTCCCGGCTCCCGACGGGATCGTCCACTCGGCCAACATCGAACCCGTGGCCAGTCTCCCCAACCAGGCGCTGCCGGGCTTCAACACGGATATCGCCTTCCAGGGGAGGTACGCCTTCGCGGGCAACTTCGACGGTTTCCGGATCTTCGACATGAGCGTGCCCGCGTCCCCGAAGACCGTCGCCCAGGTCTTCTGCCCGGGCTGGCAGAACGACATATCCGTCTCAGGGAACCTGCTCTTCCTGTCCACCGACTCCTCGCGCAGCGACGACTCCTGCGCCAGCACCGAACAGCCGGAGACCGAGAAGTCCTCCTGGGAGGGCATGAAGGTCTTCGACATCAGCGACAAGGCGAACCCGAAGTACGTCGCCGCCGTCGAGACCCCCTGCGGCTCGCACACCCACACCCTGGTGCCCGAGCGCCGGAGCGTCTACATCTACGTCTCCTCCTACGGCCCCAGCGCCACCTACCCCGACTGCCGGCCGCCGCTCGACGGCATCTCGGTCATCAAGGTGCCGCGCGGCGCCCCGCACAAGGCCGCCGTGGTCGGCTTCCCGGTGCTCTTCCCCGGCGACGGACCGGACGGCGGCGGCAACCCGGGCGAGCCCACCCACCCGGGCGTCACCAAGACCACCGGCTGCCACGACATCACCGTGCTGCCCTCCGAGGACCTCGCGGCAGGCGCCTGCATGGGCGACGGCGTCCTCCTCGACATCGCCGACCCCGAGCGCCCCCGGGTCATCGACCAGGTCCAGGACAACGTCAACTTCGCGTTCTGGCACTCGGCGACCTTCAACCAGAAAGCCGACAAGGTCGTCTTCACCGACGAGCTGGGCGGCGGCGGCGCGGCCACCTGCAACGCGGAGATCGGACCCGACCGCGGCGCCGACGGCATCTACGACATCGTCGGCAAGGGCGACCGGCGCAAGCTCGTCTTCAGGAGCTACTACAAGATCCCGCGCCACCAGACGGCCACCGAGAACTGCGTCGCCCACAACGGCTCACTGATCCCGGTCAAGGGCAAGGACATCATGGTCCAGGCCTGGTACCAGGGCGGTGTCTCCGTCTGGGACTTCACCGACTCCGCCAGGCCCAGGGAGATCGCCTACTTCGAGCGCGGCCCGCTCACCACGGACGCCGTCGCATGGGGCGGCTCGTGGTCGGCGTACTACTACAACGGCCACATCTACTCGAGCGACCTGGTCAAGGGGCTCGACGTCCTGAAGATCAACGACAGGCGGACCGACCCCGCGCGGAAGATCCGGCTGCGCGAGCTCAACGTGCAGACCCAGCCGGACTACTTCGGCGCCGACGACTGACCGCGCACGGGGGCCGGCGCAAACGCGGCCGCGGGCACGGGTTCCGGCACGGACGCCCGGCCCTCGGCGCCGGGTGCCGGCGCCGAGGGCCGGGCGCTCACACGCCGCTGGCGGCGGGACGGTCGTCGCGGGGCGCGGCGGGCAGGCGGCGCGGGGACGTGCCGGCCCGGTACCGGGCCGGGCGGACGGTACCGGGCAGGACGCGTGCGGGCAGCGGTGGCGCTCCGCAGTCGGCGGCCAGGTGCCGGGCGCGCCGCAGGACCCCGCCGGCGGTGAAGTCGTCCCCCAGGTCGTGCAGGCAGTCCCCCAGGTCGGCCAGCGCACGGGCGAGCTCCGGGCGGTCGGCGCAGGCGCGCAGTTCGACGATCGCCCGGGCGAGCGTGGCCGGCCGCCGGGCCGGTTCCTCGGTGGCCGCCAGCAGACGCAAGGCGACGCCCCGGTACCTGGGGCCGAGGACGGCGGTGCGGGCGAGCTGTTCGCGGACCAGTTCCGCGGCCTGCCGGCAGCGGCCCAGCCCCAGCAGGGCCTCGGCCGCGTCGGTCCGCCAGGGAAGGTGCAAGAACAGGCCCGCGTCGGGACGGTTCACCCCTCCCCCGGTCCGCCGGAAGTCGGCGAGGGCCTCCGCGGGGCGCCGCACGGCCAGGCGGTGCCGGCCGCGGGCCCTGAGGTACGGCAGGGCGTACGCCGTGGACGGCAGCGGTCCGCGGGCGGCGTCGCGCAGTTGCCGGTCCGCCTCCTCGTACCGGCCCGTCTCGGTCAGTGTCTGCGCCAGGACCGCCGCCGGCCACAGCACCAGGGCACCGCCGGGCGGGGCGGCCCGTACCGCGGCGGCGGCCTCACGCTCGGCCCACCCGGCGTCGCCCAGGCACAGCAGGGACTCCGCGCGCAGCGCGCCGAACGCGGCCTGCCAGCCGGGTGTCCTGGCGTGCGGGGCACCCCCGAGCAGGTGTGCGCAGCGGTCGGCCGCCCGGCGCGGGTCGCCGGACAGCAGCAGGGCCTGGGCGTCCCGCAGCCGGGGCTCGGACAGCATCGGGCACGGCGGGAGCTGCGCGTGGAGGGCCATGGCGCCAAGTGAACCCCGGGCCCGTGGCAGGGGCCACGGATCTCGAGCGCGGCTCAAGCGGTCCTGCGGGCCCCGCCCCGCCCCGTCCCGCCCCGTCCGGTGCGGCCGGTCCAGTGCGGTGCGGTGCGGCGGGGTGCGGTGCCTGCCGTGCGCGCCGCCCGTGCCGATCCGGTGTCAGCGGGCGGCCGAGAGGGCGTGGGGACCGCGCAGGGCGCGGTGGATGTTCCGGTGGATCTCCAGGGTCGCGGCGGACCGGTTGAGAGTGATGTAGTGCAGGCCGGGAGCGCCCTCGGCCAGCAGCCGTTCGGCCATGGCGGTGGCGTGCTCGACGCCGACGCGGTGTCCGTCCGCCGGGTTGCCGCGGCAGGCGTCCAGCCTTCGGGCGAGGTCGTCGGGGAAGGTGGCGTGGGACAGTTCGGCGAACCGCGCGATCTGCCGGACGTCGGTCGCGGGCATGATCTCGGGGATGACCGGGGTGTCGCAGCCCGCCGCCGCGACCCGGTCGCGCAACCGCAGGTAGTCCTCCGCCCGGAAGAACATCTGGGTGACGGCGTAGTCGGCGCCCGCACGGCACTTGGCCACGAAGTGGCGGATGTCGGTGTCCCAGTCGGGCGAACGGGGGTGGCGCTCGGGGAAGGCGGCCACGCCCACGCTGAAGCCGCCCGACCTGCGCACCAGCGAGACCAGTTCGTGGGCGTGGGTGAAGCCCCCGGGATGCGGGACCCAGGGCGCGTTCGGGTCGCCCGGCGGGTCGCCGCGCAGTGCGAGCACGTCGCGCACGCCCGCGTCCGCGTACTGGCCGATGATGTGTCTCAGCTCGTCGGCGGAGTGGCCCACGGCGGTCAGGTGCGCCACGGGCCGCAGCGTGGTCTGGGCGGCGATGCGTTTGGTGACCTCGATCGTGCGCTCCCGCGAGGAGCCGCCGGCCCCGTAGGTGACCGAGACGAAGGTGGGGGCGAGCGGTTCGATCCGGCGGATCGCGTTCCACAGCGTCCGGGTCCCGGCGTGTGTCTTCGGCGGGAAGAACTCGAAGGAGACGGAGTGGGCGCCGCCCGCCAGGATCTCCCGCAGGGTGCTCAAGGCCGGCCCCCCGCGCTGAAATAGCCCGCCTCGGGGTGGTGGACCACGAGGGCGTCGGTGGACTGTTCGGGATGCAGCTGGAACTCCTGCGACAGGCGCACACCGATGCGTTCCGGCTGCAGCAGTTCAGCGATCTTGGCGCGGTCCTCCAGGTCGGGGCAGGCCGGGTAGCCCAGGGAGTAGCGGCACCCCTGGTACTCGGTGCGCAACAGGCCGTCCAGCGTGTGGGCGTCGCCGGCGGCGATACCGAGTTCGGCGCGCACCCGGGCGTGCCAGTACTCGGCGAGTGCCTCGGCCAGCTGCACGGACAGCCCGTGCAGTTCGAGGTAGTCGCGGTAGGCGTCGGCCTCGAAGAGCCTGGCGGTCTCCTCGCCGATGCGGGAGCCGACGGTGACGACCTGGAGGCCGACGACGTCCATCTCGCCGGACTCCTCGGGGCGGAAGAAGTCGGCCAGGCACAGCCGGCGGCCGCGGCGCTGGCGGGGGAAGGAGAAGCGGGTGCGTTCGTTGCCCTGCTCGTCCAGGATGATCAGGTCGTCGCCCTTGGAGACGCAGGGGAAGTAGCCGTGGACGACGGCCGCTTCCAGGAGGTTGCCGGTCTGGAGCCGGTCCAGCAGGCCGCGCAGGCGGGGCCGGCCCTCGGTCTCGACCAGCTCCTTGGTCAGGCCCCACTGGCCGCGGAACAGCGCGGTCTCGTCGAGCCAGGCCGCGTACTCCTTGAGCTGGATGCCCTTGACGACGCGGGTGCCCCGGAACGGGGGTGTGGGGACGGGGTTGTCGGTGGCCACGTCGGAGCGGACGTGCCCCTCCTCCGGGCGCTCCTCGACCGCGGTGGCCGTGGCCGTCGCCCGTACCCGGCGCTGCCTGAGCTCGGGCAGCTTCGCGCCCGGCACGCCCCGTTTGACGCCGATCAGGGCGTCCATCAGCCGCAGCCCCTCGAACGCGTCCCGGGCGTAGCGGACCTCGCCCTCGTAGATCTCGTGCAGGTCCTGCTCGACATAGGCGCGGGTCAGGGCGGCCCCGCCGAGGATGACCGGGTAGTCGGCGGCCAGCTTGCGCTGGTTGAGCTCCTGAAGGTTCTCCTTCATGATCACCGTGGACTTGACCAGCAGCCCGGACATCCCGATCACATCGGCCCGGTGCTCCTTGGCGGCGTCCAGGATCGCCGAGACCGGCTGCTTGATACCGAGATTGACCACCGTGTAGCCGTTGTTGGACAGAATGATGTCCACGAGGTTCTTGCCGATGTCATGGACGTCACCGCGCACCGTGGCCAGCACGATGGTGCCCTTGCCCTCGTCGTCGGTCTTCTCCATGTGCGGCTCCAGATGCGCCACCGCACTCTTCATGACCTCGGCGGACTGCAGCACGAACGGCAGCTGCATCTGGCCGGAGCCGAACAGCTCACCGACCACCTTCATCCCGTCCAGCAGCGTGTCGTTGACGATGTCCAGCGCCGGCCGCTCCCGCAGGGCCGCGTCCAGGTCGGCCTCCAGGCCGTTCTTCTCACCGTCGATGATGCGGCGCTTGAGACGCTCCTCCAGCGGCAGCGCCGCCAGCTCCTCGGCCTTGCCCGCCTTCAACGACCTGGCGGTGGCGCCCTCGAACAGCGCCATCAGCTTCTGCAGCGGGTCATACCCCTCGGCCCGCCGGTCATGGATGAGGTCCAGAGCGGTGGTGACCTCCTCCTCGCTGAAGCGGGCGATCGGCAGGATCTTCGAGGCGTGCACGATCGCCGAGTCCAGGCCCGCCTTCACACACTCGTCCAGGAAGACGGAGTTCAGCAGGATCCGCGCGGCCGGGTTCAGACCGAAGGAGATGTTCGACAGCCCCAGCGTGGTCTGCACCTGCGGATGGCGGCGCTTGAGCTCACGGATCGCCTCGATGGTGGCGATACCGTCCCCGCGGGACTCCTCCTGCCCGGTACAGATCGTGAAGGTCAGGGTGTCGATGAGGATGTCCGACTCGTGGATACCCCAGTTCCCGGTCAGATCCGCGATCAGCCGTTCGGCGATCTCGACCTTCTTCTGCGGGGTACGGGCCTGCCCCTCCTCGTCGATGGTCAGCGCGATCAGCGCCGCCCCGTGCTCCCGCGCCAGCTGCGTGACCTTCGCGAAGCGGGAGGCGGGGCCGTCACCGTCCTCGTAGTTGACGGAGTTGATGACCGCCCGCCCGCCCAGCTTCTCCAGCCCGGCCCTAATGACGGGCACCTCGGTGGAGTCCAAAACGATGGGCAGGGTCGAGGCGGTGGCGAACCGGCCGGCCAGCTCGGCCATGTCGGCCACACCGTCACGGCCCACATAATCCACACACAGGTCGAGCATGTGGGCGCCCTCACGGATCTGGTCGCGGGCCATCTCCACACAGTCGTCCCAGCGCGCCTCCAGCATCGCCTCACGGAACTTCTTCGACCCGTTGGCGTTCGTCCGCTCCCCGATCGCCATGTACGCGGTGTCCTGGCGGAAGGGCACGCTCTGGTAGAGGGAGGCGGCACCCGGCTCGGGACGCGCCTCGCGCGGGGCGGGCGTGAGGCCACGGACCCGCTCCACCACCTGCCGCAGATGCTCGGGCGTGGTCCCGCAGCAACCGCCGACCAGGGACAGACCGTACTCGCGGACGAAGTTCTCCTGGGCGTCGGCCAGGCCCTTGGGACCGAGGGGGAAGTGGGCGCCGTCCCTGGTCAGTACCGGCAGGCCGGCGTTGGGCATGCACAGCAGCGGGATGCGGGAGTGGCGGGCCAGATGGCGCAGGTGCTCGCTCATCTCGGCGGGGCCGGTCGAGCAGTTCAGGCCGATCATGTCGATGCCCAGCGGCTCCAGCGCGGTCAGCGCGGCGCCGATCTCCGAGCCCAGCAGCATGGTGCCGGTCGTCTCGAACGCCAGCGACACCAGCAGGGGAACCTGGGCGCCCGCCGCCCGCATCGCGCGGCGGGCGCCCAGGACGGCGGCCTTCGTCTGGAGCAGGTCCTGCGTGGTCTCCACGATCAGCGCGTCCGCGCCGCCGGCGAGCAGGCCCTCCGCGTTGGCCTGGAAACCGTCCCGGATCGTCGTGTACCCGATGTGGCCCAGGGTGGGCAGTTTGGTGCCCGGGCCGATGGAGCCCAGCACCCACCGCTGCCGGCCGTCGCGGGCGGTGTACTCGTCCGCCGTCTCGCGGGCGATCCGCGCCCCCGCCTCGGACAGTTCGTGCACACGATCGGGGATGTCGTACTCCGCCAGGGCCGCGTGGTTCGCGCCGAAGGTGTTGGTCTCCACGCAGTCCACACCCGCCTCGAAGTACGCGGCGTGCACCGAGCGCACGATGTCGGGGCGGGTGGCGTTGAGGACCTCGTTGCAGCCCTCCAGCTGCTGGAAGTCCTCCATGGTCGGGTCCTGCGCCTGCAGCATCGTGCCCATCGCGCCGTCGGCGACCACCACACGGGTGGCCAGCGCCTCGCGCAGGGCGTCCGTCCGGGTCGTGTTCACTACGCCTCCCTCGGGCTGGGGCGGCCGGCCGTTTCAGAGGCCGGCCGCGTCCTTCAGGTGCCGGGCGCGGTCGGTGCGCTCCCAGGTGAAGTCGGGCAGTTCGCGGCCGAAGTGGCCGTAGGCGGCGGTCCGCGTGTAGATCGGGCGCAGCAGGTCGAGGTCGCGGATGATGGCGGCCGGGCGCAGGTCGAAGACCTGGGCGATGGCGTCCTCGATACGGTTCTGGGGGACCTCGCCGGTGCCGAAGGTCTCCACGAACACGCTGACCGGTTCGGCCTTGCCGATCGCGTACGCCACCTGCACCTCGCAGCGCTCGGCCAGGCCCGCGGCCACGACGTTCTTGGCGACCCAGCGCATCGCGTAGGCGGCGGAGCGGTCGACCTTGGAGGGGTCCTTGCCGGAGAAGGCGCCGCCACCGTGGCGGGCCATGCCGCCGTAGGTGTCGATGATGATCTTGCGGCCGGTCAGGCCGGCGTCGCCCATGGGGCCGCCGATCTCGAAGCGTCCGGTCGGGTTGACCAGCAGGCGGTGGTCCTCGGTGTCCAGTTTGATGCCGTCCTCGGCCAGGCCGGCCAGCACGTGGTCGACGACGTGGCGGCGGATGTCCGGCGCGAGCAGTGTGTCGAGGTCGACGTCGGCGGCGTGCTGCGAGGAGACGACGACCGTGTCCAGGCGGACCGGGGTGTGGCCCCGGTACTCGAGGGTGACCTGGGTCTTGCCGTCGGGCCGCAGGTAGGGCACGGTGCCGTTCTTGCGCACCTCGGCCAGGCGGCGGGACAGCCGGTGGGCGAGCTCGATGGGCAGCGGCATCAGGGACGGTGTCTCGTCGGTGGCGTAGCCGAACATCAGGCCCTGGTCGCCGGCGCCCTGCCGGTCCAGTGCGTCGTCGGCGCCGGCCGTCCGGGCCTCGTAGGCGGTGTCGACGCCCTGGGCGATGTCGGGCGACTGGGCGCCGAGGGAGAGGGAGACGCCGCAGGAGGCGCCGTCGAAGCCCTTGGCGGAGGAGTCGTATCCGATGGACAGGACGGTGTCGCGGACGATCTGGGCGATCGGCGCGTAGGCCGTGGTGGTGACCTCTCCGGCGATGTGGACCTGGCCGGTCGTGATCAGTGTCTCGACGGCCACACGGGCGTGGGGGTCCTGGCGCAGCAGGGCGTCCAGGACGGCGTCGCTGATCTGGTCGGCGATCTTGTCGGGGTGGCCCTCGGTCACGGACTCCGAGGTGAACAGGCGACGGGACATGTCTCTCCAGGGGTGTAGGGGGGTCGCGTGACGGCCGGCCGGCCGTCCCTGGCTCATGGCGGCGCCGCCGGGGCCGGTCATCCGGTGCGTCCGGGGTGCCCGGCCTGGGCGGCGGCGGTTTCGAGCAGCCGGGCGAGGCGGTCCGCGCCGGTCGCGGCGCCGGTGAGCACCGTGAGCGGGGGCCGGCCGCCGGCCGCCGCGATACGCCGGGCGATCTCGTAGGCGGTGCTTCCGCCGCCGGAGAAGCCGCCCAGGACCAGGAGCCGGCCGGCGCGGGCCAGGGGGCGTAGCGCGGTGTACCGGGCGTGCGGCCCGCCGGGTACCGCGCGCAGCAGGATCACCGCTTCGGGGCCCTGGTAGGCGCGGGCGAGCCGGTCGTAGCGGGCGCGGGGGACGTGGGGGGTCTGGAGCAGGCAGACGGTGCCCGCCCGGGCGTCGGCGGCGGCCCGCAGCGGCAGCAGTGGGGGCTGCGCCTGGGCGTGTGGCCGGGTGTCCGCGCGGTGGGCGGCGCCGGTGGGTGGGGTGGGGGGTGACGCGGGCGTCGTGGTGGTGTCGGCGGCGGGCAGCAGCCGCAGCAGGTCGGCCACGGTCGTGGAGTCGTCGGCCACGTAGGGCAGTTCGCCCAGGAGCAGGGCGCTGTGGGTCAGGACGTCGGTGGCGTCGGCGATCCGGGAGCGGTCGTGGACGGCGGTCAGGACGAGCTGTTCGTCGCCGTCGTGGTGGGCGACGAGCGTGAGGGGGAAGGCCGTGGGGGTTCCCAGGGTCTCGGGGTGCTCCACGCGGATGCCGCGGGCGGCGAGGGCGGCGGTCAGGTCGTCCGGGTCGCGGAACCTGTTCTCGAAGACGAGGAGGGTGCCGTCCTCGGTGCCGGTGGGGCTGCGCGTGCCGTCCTCGGTGCCGGTGGGGCTGCGCGTGCCGTCCTCGGTGCCGGTGGGGCTGCGCGTGCCGTCCTCGGTGCCGGTGGGGCTGCGCGTGCCGTCCTCGGTGCCGGTGGGGCTGCGCGTGCCGTCCTCGGTGCCGGTGGGGCTGTGCGTACCGTCCTCGGTGCCGGTGGGGCTGTGCGTACCGTCCTCGGTGCCGGTGGGGCTGTGCGTACCGTCCTCGGTGCCGGTGGGGCTGTGCGTACCGTCCTCGGTGCCGGTGGGGCTGTGCGTACCGTCCTCGGTGCCGGTGGGGCTGTGCGTACCGTCCTCGGTGCCGGTGGGGCTGTGCGTACCGTCCTCGGTGCCGGTGGGGCTGTGCGTACCGTCCTCGGTGCCGGTGGGGCTGTGCGTACCGTTGGCCGCGTGGTGCTGCGGGGCCGTCCAGGAGCGGATCTGTCCCGGTGAGAGCCATTCATAGGCCGAGCGTTCCAGGATCCGGTCGCGCAGATCGCTGAGCAGCGTCGCCACGGTGGAGTGGGGGGCGACCTCGACGGACAGCGGCCAGGCGGTGCTCAGCGCGGCCGGCATGCGGGGGGCGCCCTCGAAGGGGATGCCGCGTCCGGAGGCGGTGACGCTGAACCGGACGGGGGCCGCGGCCCGGGCCCCGCCGGCCCGGTACAGCAGCAGGGACCAGACGGCTTGCAGTGCGCCGCTCTCGGTGCTGCCCCAGCGTGCCGCCCAGGCGGCGAGCCGCTCGGTCTGGGCGGCACTCAGGCGCAGCCGGGTGCGTCCGACGGGGCCGGCCGGGGCGGGGGCGGTGTGCCGGGCGGGCCAGGCGGCCGCGGTGCGCGGCGGTACGGCCCGCGTCCAGAAGTCCCTGGCCGGGGCGGTGTCCTGACGGCGCAGCCAGCGGACGTAGTCGCGCAGATCGGGGCGCCGTTCACCGCCGGGCAGGCGGCCGTCCGCCAGGTAGGCGCGGTAGAACGCCCGCAGCAGCAGGCGTGCGCTCCAGTCGTCGAGCAGGGCGTGGTGGTAGGTGAGCAGGACCCGGGCGGGCTCGGCGGGGGGCGTGGGGGCGGGAGCGCCGGCGAGGACGGTGACGCGCAGGGCGCCGGGCCGGCGCGGGTCGATGCCGCGCCGGCGGTCGTCCTCCAGTACGTCGGGCCAGCGGGCGGTGCCGTGCGGCAGCCACAGCACCTCGGCGTCGGTGTGCTCGTGCCGTACGAGGAGGGGTTCGCAGCTGTCGTCGAAGGCGGTGCGCAGCACGCTCTCGTGGTCGACGACCGACTGCCAGGCGGTGTGGAAGCGTTCGCTGTCCAGGGGGCCGTGCCAGGCCCAGGCGAGCTGGGCGAGGTGCCGGCCGGGGAGGGCGTCGGCGTCGGCGAGCAGCTCGCGCTGCAGCGGGGTGGGCACCAGGGTGGGGGCGGGCCGTGCGGGCGTGGAGCGGGTGAGCAGGTCGGCGAGCAGGCCGTAGGGGAAGGCGTCGCCCGGTGTGTGCACGTCGTCGGCGGCCAGCCGCAGCGCGTGGTGCTCGTGGCCGAGGCGGTCGATCCGGTGACGCCACACCGGCGCGTCGGGGTTGTCGGCGGCGAGGTGGTCCAGGGCGGCCTCGAGCCGGGCCGGGCCCAGCGGGCCGCGCAGTTCGAGGGCGGGGGTGTCGTAGGGGGGCCGGCCGAGGTCGACGACGACGGTCGTCATCTCCTCGGGCGGCGTGGATGAGGTGTGGTCGGCGGTCATCGGCTGTCCGGGGCGCGCACGTCCGCGTGGCCGCGCGTACGCCGCCCCTGGACGCGTACGGCTGTGTGCACGGCTTGTGCGGACGACTGCGGAGAACCCCCTGCCTCCCCTCTCTGCGAGCGCGCAACGAGTATGCGAAGGCCGGCCCATACGGGCCTGACACGGCGCTGACACGGCGGTGGTCCGGCGGTGGCCCCGCGGGTGCGGCGTGCCCGGCCGGGCACGGCGGGATGGCGCGGGTGCGGCCGGGCGGGAGCGGCGCGGGTGCCCTCCCCCAAGGCGACGGCGCGGGTGCCGTTTCGAAGGCGCGGCTCGTCCTGGGGTGGGCGGGAGCGGCGCAGGTGCCCTCCCCAAGGCGCGGCTCGTCCTGGCGGTGCGGCCAGGCGGGAGCGGCGCAGGTGCCCTCCCCAAGGCGCGGCTCGTCCTGGGGTGGGCGGGAGCGGCGCGTGCACCGGCCGCTCGCCGTTGGGCCGGGAACCGGCGGGCGCGTGCCCTCGCCTGTCGCCCCGGTCGGGGGCGGAATTACCGGCCCTGCGTGGCGGTGCCGTCCAGCCGGGGCGGGGCAGCCCGGCGCCCGGGGGCGAGAGAGAGGGGTCAGCGCCGGGGCGGGTCGTCGGGGTGCAGCAGGCCGGCGACGGCGCTTATGAAGCCCTCGTCGAGCATGGTGTGGGGGGCGGTGTCGCGGGAGGTGTCGAGGCCGGTGTCGTAGCAGGCCACGCTGATGAGGTAGCGGCCGAGCACGCGGTGGGTCGCGAACGCCCATTCGTCCCGGGCCGCGGGCCGGCCGTCGGGGGTGAGCAGGCCGTTGCCGCCCACGCCGAAGCCGAACTCGGTGAAACCGAGCCGCATTCCCTGTCCGAGGGCCTTGGTGTAGGCCTCCTTCAGGGTCCACAGCCGCAGCAGTTCGGCGGCTCGCCGGGCTTCGGGCAGTTGTTGCAGTTCGGCGCGCTCGGCGGGTGTGCACACGTGGCTGTGGAGCAGGTCGAACGACATGGGCCGTCCGGCGGGTTCGGCGTCCACGCCGATCCGTCCGTTGCGGCTGACGCCGACGGCGATCAGGTCGTCGGTGTGGGTGAGGCTCACGTCGATCTGGTCCAGGCCGCGCAGATAGGGGCGTCCCCCGATCTTGTAGGCCAGGTCGAGTGCGGCCGGCTGTGTGCCCAGCGCGGCGGCGGCCGTGAACTTCGTGGCCATGCGGGAGGCCACGAACCGCAGGCGCACGACCGGTTCGGTGGTATGCCGGTAGCGCTGCCAGTCGCGGCCGAGCAGGTGCCGCAGCGTGGGGTCGGTGACGGCGGCGGTGAGCCATTCGCCCCAGGTGGTGTACACCACGGCGCTGCCCCGCAGGTCCATGTCCTCGCGCACCCCGTGCCAGGGCCCGTCGGGGCCGCTGACGTGGACCGGTTCGGGGATGCGGGCGGCGCCGGTCGGCCGGGCCGCCGCGGCCGGTTCGGTGTGCGTCAACGGGTTCACCCTGGCTGCCCTTCCTGTTCCGCGTTCTGCCCTTCCTTGCTCTGCCCTGTCTGTGCCGCCGGCCCCTTGGGCGGCCGGCGCCTTGGGTTTTCGGGGCCGTCCGTCGGGCCGGCGCGCGTGCGGGGGTGCTGTCACTGGGCCAGGAGCGTGGCGTCCAGGTCGCAGCTGAGGCCGGTCCGGTAGCGGCGGAGCAGTTCTTCCAGTACCCGTGCCGCACAGCCGTCGGGCAGGTCGGGCACGGGGACGCCGAGCCGCTGGCCGATCCGGGACAGGGCGAGCACGGCCCAGGCCGGGTCGGAGAGGAAGGGGTCGCTGCCGTCCTGGCCCTCCCAGATGCCGAGGACCGCGGCGGCGCCGACGATCAGGCTGTAGCGGTCGCCGAGTACGCACACCGCGGGATCGGCGAGCGCCGGGGACCCGTACCCGGGCAGCCGCCGGCATGCCTCGCGCAGGGCCCGCAGTTCGGTGACGAACACCTCGGCCAGCGCGGCCAGCGCGGTGATCTGGCCGCCGGCGCGGCGGGCGGGGGCGAGCCGGGCGGCCGATCCGAGGAGGGAGGCGGCCATGAAGTCGCCGCCGCCGGCGATGCCCAGCAGCCGGTAGTCCAGCGGGGGCAGTTCGGCGCGTTCGCGAAACAGCGCGGGCGGCGGCTCCTCCTCGATGAACCAGGAGCTCTCGGCGAGGGTCCTGAGCTGCGGCACGATCACGGCCTGGCAGGCGGCGGTGCCGGCGTGGCCGAGTCCGGCGACGGGCAGGTCGCGCAGGAGCTTGTCGAGGGAGCCGTAGTGGGGGCTGCCGTGTTCGTAGCCGCGGGCGCCCAGCACGGTGGCGAGTTCCTCCAGGTCCTCCCGCAGCAGGTCGGGCACGACGTACTTGACGGCGGCGGCGAACAGATGGGCGGCTTCGGGCAGCAGCCCCAGGGCGCGCAGGGCGACCGTGGCCATGCTGTCGCAGGCCAGCAGGTCGGCGAAGACCCCGGTGAGCGGCTTGCGCCAGCGGCGGGCGACGGGGCCGCTGCGGCCGTCGGTCGCGGCCCGGACCGCGGAGTGCAGGACGGTGCCCGCGGCCGCGGTGAGGACCCCGCAGATCACGCTGCGGTTGACCTGGAACGTGCGCAGGGCGAGGGCGATGCCGTCTCCCGTGCCGCCGACGAGGGCGTCGCCGGGGACGGGGCGGCCGGTGAACTCCAGCCCGGAGAAGAGCGCCCCTCGCATGCCGGAGGTGGGCACCCGCGGGAGGTGGCGCACGCCCTCGCCGCCGGGCGGCCCGGCGTCGAACAGCACCGAGTGGCTGCGCGGGCCGCTGCCGGTGCGGGCGTAGACGACCCGCGCCGTGGCGCGTGCGGCGTTGATGATGACGTCCTTGCGTCCGTCGAGCCGGTAACCGCCGCCGGGCACGGCGCGGCCGGTGAACTCGTGCCGCAGGATCGCGTTGGCGTGGGCGAGTTCGTGGTGCAGGATCGCGGCCCGGCCGCCGGCGAGCAGCAGGCCGGCCAGGCGCCGGCGCTGTTCGGGGGTGCCGGCCGCCCAGACGGCGCCGGCGGCGAACAGCGAGGTGATGCCGTGGCCGAAGCCGAGGGCGACGTCGCGCCGGAAGACCGGGCGCAGGACGCGGGCGAGGAGATCGGCCCGGGTGAGCCGGCCGCCGTACTCGGCGGGCACGAACTCGGCGGCGAGCGCGGCCCCGGTGAGCAGTTCCTCGGTGGCGGCGGGCGGCTGACGGCGCTCGTCCGCGGCGAACAGGGCGCGCAGCCCGTGCGGGTTGGCGGGGTCGTAGGGGTCGCCGAGCAGGGCCTCGAGCCGGGCCGCGCGGCCCCGGGTGTCGGCCTCCCACTGACCGGGGCCGGCGGGCGTGGTCCCGATGGCGGTGGTGGTCATGGCTGACATCCTGACGAAGGCGGCTCAAAAGCGGTTCCAAAGCGGCTCGAAGACGACTCGAAGACGGCTCGGAGGCGGCTCGGAGGCGGCTCGGAGGGCGGCTCGATCGGGCGCCCGGGTTCGGCCGGAGCACCGTTTCGCGCGCCTCCGGCGGCCGCTTGAGGACCTGCGCATGCGCGGGCCGGCACCGTCGCGGCCCTTCACCGCGGTCGACGGCACGGCGGAAAGGCTCCCGCCCGGTGCGTGCCGTCGCCTCCTGCCCGGCGACGGGCGGCCCGGTCACTGCGGCCCGGTCACTGCGGCCCGGTCACTGCGGCCCGGTCACTGCGGCCCGGTCACCGATTCCGCGTGCCGGCGGGCCAGGTGGAGGGTGGCGGTGGAGTTGCGGCCCAGGGCCTCGCGGACGTGGCGGCGGGCCTGGGCGAGGTCCGCGTCGGGGCCCAGGACGCGCCGCACGGCCTCCTCGCGGAGCAGGACGCTGTGCTGCGCGACAGCCATCACTCCGTGTTCACCGTGCAGGACGTTCCACTCGCCGGTGTGCGCCTGCATGAGGGCCGGCGTGACGGTCTGCTTGTAGACGATGCGGCCGGCGTGCGGGAAGCACAACCGGAGCGAGGCGGTGGTGACCAGCCCGTCGGCGGTGAGCGTGTCCATCGTCACGACCTGCACCCCGGGGGTGTCCTCGGTCAGCTCCAGCCGCGACACGTGCGGGATCCGCCGGGGCCAGTCGCCGACCCGGTACAGGAAGTCGTACACCGGCTCGACGGGCGCGTCGATCGCCACCGCGTCCTCGAAGGAGAGCACCAGTTCGTCGAACCGTGTCCACCGCTCGGCGAGCGAGCGCAGACTGCCCAGCTCGGCCGGGGAGTTGACGCCCAGGGCCCGCTCCGTCCAGGCGACGTCCTCGGCCCGGTCGCCGTGGACCGTGAAGTCGTGCAGCAGGGTCAGCAGGCTGCTCCCGCCCGGACGTTCCTCGACGACCCAGGTGCCGTTCATGGTCCTCACGGGCGCCTGCAGGTGCTGCTGGCAAAACTGCACGCACCGGGTGCGCGGGTCCTGCACGCGCGTGGAGATCCAGGATCTGACCTGGCTGCCGGCGGTCGCCCACATGCGCAGCCGCTCGTTGGTCCCGTCGAACTCCAGCCGCTCCACATGCACGGTCGAGGGCAGGAGCAGAGGCCACCGGACCGCGTCCGAGATCAGTCCGTACACGACACCGGCCGGTGCGGCCACCTCGATCGAGTGCGACGTACGGTGCACGCGCTCACCCGTCACCACAAGCACCCTTCCCTTCGTCGTCGAGACCTCGGCCGCGGTCGGCACCGCGGCCACATCCGCCGAACCCGCCGAACCCGCCGAACCCGCCGAACCCGCCGAACCCGCCGAACCCGCCGAACCCGCCGAGCCCGCCGAGCCCGCCGAGCCCGCCCGGCCGTGGGGGCGACGCCGGGCGCGAGGCCCCGGGAGGCGCCGGTCCGGCTGCCGGGAGACCTCCGGCCCCGGAGCGCCCCGCCCCGCCCCCGCCCCCTCCCCCGTCCCGCCCGGTCCCGCCCGGTCCCGTTCCGTTCCGTTCGGTCTCGTTCTTGTTCCGTCGGTGACCGGTGCGGCGGGTGGCGGGCCGCGGTCAGTGTTCCCTGGGCCGGTATGTGGAGGCGGGCCGGGCGACGTCCGGTTCGGGGGGTGCCTGCCCGGCCAGCGGGGCGGCCGGGCGCAGCGGGGCCAGGGCCCGGTTCAGCGCGGCGCGGGTGAGCCGGTCCCCGCGTGCGGCGACATAGCCGTCCGGGCGCACCAGCAGCCAGCAGCCCGGGGCCAGTTGGAGCGCGGCGCGCAGCCGGGCGCCGGTGTCGGCGAGGGGGGCGGGCCCGTCGGGGCCCGTACCGCCCACCGTCCGCACCGACAGCCACTCGCCGTACTGGACAGCGGCCGTCAGGGCCACGCCGACGGGGGTGTCGCCGGGGCCGGTGCCGCCCGCGGCCAGCAGCAGCGACCAGCGGGGATCGCGCAGTTCGTCGTGCAGGGCGCGGCAGCCCGGCGCGCGCGGGTGGTGGACCGGCGCCGCCGTGATCCGTGTGCCGGGGGCGGGGGTGGCCGGGGGGATCCGCACGGGCACGGACATCGCCAGGAAGCCGGTTCGGGCGTCCTCGTCGCAGGCGGTGGTGGTCAGGCAGGACGCGCCGTATCCGATGCGCAGTCCGGACATGCCGCCGAGCACCTTGCGCTGGACGGCGCGGCGCAGCGCGGGCAGCGCCCGTACGGCGGCGAAGACGGCCGGCAGCGCGGCCGCGGCGAGCAGGTTCTTCAGCTGGACGAGGAAGGTGGCGGTGCGGGCGGAGCCGAGCAGCGCCTCGCCGAGGGGCACCCGCTCCTGGCTGTAGGTGGCCAGCAGTTCGCTTCCGGCGTGTCCCTGTTCCACCTGGGCGAGTTTCCAGGCGAGGTTGTACGCCTCCTGGATGCCGGTGTTCATGCCCTGTCCGGAGGCGGGGCTGTGCACGTGGGCGGCGTCCCCGGCCACGAAGACGCGGCCGTCCTGCATGCGCTGCACCATCCGCTGCCGGAAGGTGAACACGGAGGTCCACACGGGTTCGCCGACCCGGACCCGGCGGCCGAACCCGGCCGGCAGCCTGGCGCTCAGCCGCTCGGCGGCACCGTCTTCGCCGGATGCGCCGGGGGCCGGGGCGGTGTCGAGGAGGCGCCAGTGCCCGTCGCGGGCGTAGGGCACCGTCAACCGGGCCTGGCCGCCGGTGTGGGTCCAGTAGACGGTGTCGGGCGGCAGGTCGGTGCCTGCGGGCGCGTCGGCGAGCATCCACGTCTCGCTGCTGTGGCCGGGCAGTTCCGGACCGAGCAGGCGGCGCACGGTGCTGTGTCCCCCGTCGCAGCCGACCAGCCAGCCGGTCTCGGCGCTCTCCTGGCCGCCGTCGGCCCGTGCCAGCCGCACGCGCACCCGCTCGGTGTCCTGCTCCAGTCCCGTCAGCCGTACGCCCCACTCGATGTCGACCCCGCACCGGGCCACCGCTTCGCGCAGCACGGCCTCGGTCTCGGTCTGGGGGATGACCAGCGTGTACGGGTAGGAGGTGGGCATCGTGGAGTAGTCGGCCTCCAGGCGGACCGGCCGGCGTCCGCCGGCGTACATGGTGAAGGCCCGGTTCTTGCGCCCGCGTGCCGTCATGGCGTCGACGACGCCCATCTGCGCGAACGTCTCCAGTGTGCGCGGATGCACGGCCACGGCCCTGCTGGTGCGGGCGGGCCCGGCCGCGGCGTCGACGACCCGCACCCGCAGCCCCCTGCGGGCCAGTTCGTAGGCGGCGGTCAGTCCGACGGGGCCCGCGCCGACGACCATCGCCCGGGGCCGGCCGGGGTGGGCCCTCACGCGCTCGCCTCCACCGTCTCGTACCGTCCCCGGTCGGGCGTGGCCGGCGGGCGCAGGCTCTGGAGCAGGCTCTGGAGCAGGGTCTGGAACTCCTGGCCGCGCACGGCCCGGCGGTGGGCGGCGGTGTCCTGCCGGAGGGCCGGTTCCAGGAAGCGGCCGAGGCCGCCGTGCACGGTCAGCTTGTTGACGAAGGTCACCATGTTGACGGTCAGCTTGTTGACGAAGGTCACCATGGTCTGCTCCTGGCGGGTTCGGTCAGGGGGTGGGGGTGAACGGCCCGACGGCGGCCCGTGCCCGCAGCCGGGTGCGGACCAGGGCACGGGCCGGCTTGCCGGTGGGGGTGCGGGGTACGGCGTCGCAGGCTTCGGTGAGGCGGACCCGCCCGAAGGGGGCGAGGCGTTCGTCGGCGCGGGCCGCGATGGCGTGCAGGGGGCCGTCGCCGTCGTGGTTCCCGGGCGTCTCGCGCAGGACGATGCCCGCCCGGACGAGGTGGGCGAGCGCGGTCTGGCGGGCGTTGGCGACCGGATCGCGGTGGGTGAGCAGTACGCGTACACCCTTGGGCCGGCCGGTGGTGCCGGTGGTGAACTGCGCGCAGGCGACGGTGTCCCGGCCGGGGGCGGTGCTCGGCGGGGGCGTCGGGCGCGGTGTCCAGGGCGGTGCGCAGCGGCAGGCATCCGCTGGGCACCGTGCCGTCGGGCGGGCCCATCACCACCAGGGTGCGCAGCGCGGGCAGCGCGTCCCGCGTCCTGGCCGGCAGGCGGGCCGTGGCCAAGGGCACCAGGGCGATCCGGGCGGCGGCCGCGGCCAGGACGTACCGCAGCCCGTCCTTGCCGGTCAGCGGGTTGACCAGGACAACCGTGGCACCGGCGCGTATCACGCCGTAGTAGGCGGCCGCGAAGACGGGGTCGTCGAGGACGCCCGCGACGGCGACATGCACGCCGGGCCGGCCGGCGGTCTCCTGCTGCACGAACGCGGCGATCCGGCCGGCCTGGGCGTCCAGTTCGCCGTAGGACAGCGCCGTGCGCGCGGCGCGGACGGCGACGCTGTCGGGGCTGCGGGCGGCGGCCGTGCGCAGCAGGCCGTCCACCGGGAGGCCGGGGTACGTCAGGTGCGCCACGGCTGGTGTCCTCCGGGTCTCGGCGGGCGGCGCGTGCACCGCTGGGGGCTCTCACGTTCTGCCTGTGCGCTCGAGGACCGTTCGAAGAGCGCTCGCGGCCCCTGGCGCACCCGGGTACGGCGTCCTCCGTGACGGCCTTCACGGCGGCCTCCGTGACGGCCTCCGTGACGGCCTGCCGCCGAGGCGTCCGGCGGTCCGACGGTCCGGCGGCGGGGCCGGTGGGCCGGTGGGGGCCGGCCTGTCCGGGCCGCCGCGGGCGGGGGTGTCAGGTGTGCTCTGTCCGGGGGCCTTTTTCGAACAGGTCGGTCAGGTCGGTGCGTACGGCGTCGGCGTCGGCGTCGGCGTCGGCGCCGGCGCCGTGGGCGATGCGGTGGGTGCGGTGCTCGCCCAGCCGGGAGCGGGTGAGCAGTGCGGCGGCGCCGGAGCGCAGCTGTGTGGTCACGGGTCCGCCGCGGCCGAGCGGTGCCCTGGGCCTGTATCCGCTCCCATGCGGTGCACGGCCGCGGCCGTGCGGGCGCGCCGCTGCTGGTAGGGCGGCAGCCGCATCCGGCTGGTGTCGCCGGCGTGGAGCGCGTCGAGCAGCACGGGGTGGGCGGCGGCCGCGTCCTGCAGGGCGAGGTTGATGCCCGCCGGCGGGCCGGCGGTGCCGCAGCGCGCCGGGGGCGCGGGCGGGGCCGGTGCCAGGCGCCCAGCGACGCGGCAGGCCTCTCCCGGCGGCCGGGGTGGTGCGGGTCCGCGGACGAAGAAGGGGCCGCCCGGCTGTTCGTCGCGCATCGGCCGTTCCTCCTGGTGGGTCCGCGCCTGATGAGGGTGGCGCCGGCGCCTGGAGTGCCGTTGGGGTTCAGACCGCGTACAGGTTGAAGGTGGAGGTGCGGCGCGGCCCGCACACCACGTCCAGGGCCGGGTCGACGGTGAGCATCGCCTGGTGCAGCCGTTGCAGCTGCGGCGAGGGCTCGATGCCCAGTTCCTCGATCAGACGCATGCGCAGCCGGCGGTAGACGTCCAGTGCCGTGGCCTGCCGGCCGGAGCGGTAGAACGCCACCATGGCCTGGGAGTGCAGCCCCTCGTGCTTGGGGTGACGTGCCGTCAGGTCGGTGAGTTCGGCGATGAGTTCGGTGTGCCGGCCGAGTCTGAGGTCGGCGTCTATGCGCCGCTCGACGGTGACCAGACGGCTCTCCTCGAGCCGCATGACCTCGATCTCGAGGATGGGACCGACGCGTACGTCGACCAGCGCGGGTCCCTGCCACATGGCCAGGGCGTCGCGGAACAGGTCCGCCGCCCGTGTGTCCTGGCCCTCCTCGCAGGCCGACTGTCCGGCCGTGACCAGCTGTTCGTAGCGGTGGACGTCGACGCTCTCGGGCGGGATCTGCAGCACGTAGCCGCCGTGCCGGGTGGCCAGCACCTCCTTGGCCGTTCCGGGGGCGTCGGGGCCCATCGCGGTCCCCAGGCGGCGGCGGAGCTGGAGGATGTACGTCTGCATGGTGGTCATGGCGCTCTGGGGCATGTGGGCGCCCCAGATCTCCTCCATGAGCATGGACACGGGCATCACCCGGCTGGGGTAGAAGGCGAGCAGGGCGAGCATCTGCCTCGGCTTGCCCGCGGTCGGGACGATCGACACCCCGTTGACCTCAGCGCTCAACGGTCCCAGGACCTGCAACTCCATGGTTTCCTCCCCGTATCGATCGAGTTCCCTCGATGGCTTGAGAGCCGTCGGCCGTTCAGCACGCTAGCCCCGTTCCCGCCACCCCCCTCGGTAGCTCCAGCCAAGTTCGAGTGACCTTCCACAGCCGGGGCCCGCCCCGCCGGGCCGGTCCGCTCAAGAACGCTTGTACGGATGGTGGAACCTGCCTCGTGCGCCCGGCCGCCGCCCCGGCCGGGCGGATATCGTCCGACCGGCCGGGCGCCTCACCCGCGCTCACCAGGTGCCCGGGCGACGAGCACCGCGGGGCCGCCAACGGCCACCGCCGCCCGGCCGGCAGCCGACGGCCATGGCCATGGCGATGGCGATGGCCAGCCGCCCGGCCATCGGCTGCCGGCTGTCGGCTGTCGGCTGTCGGCTGTCGGCCAGGAGGGGAGTCACGATGGAGCTGCGGCTGTTGGTGTTTCGCCACGCCGGTGGTTCCCCTGCGGCCTGCCGTGAGCGGCCGCGCCGGTTCCCCGGCGGCTCGCGGATCGCCGGGGGCGTCCGCCGGGCCGGACCGCACCGCGCGGTGGCGCGGTGAGCGTGCCGGGCGGGGGCGCGGCGTCCGCCGCCGGAGCGGACAGCGCCGGGGTTCTTGCCGTGCCCGCCGGGGGGACGGAGTTCCGGCTGCTGGGGCCGGTGGAGATACACGACGGCCGCACGGGCGAGGACATCGTGCCGCCGGGGTCCAAGCAGCGCGCCCTGTTCTCGGCGCTGGTGCTGTGTGCCGGCCGGCTGCTGTCCGCCGAGGAGCTCACCGAGGAGCTGTGGGGCGGGCACCCGCCGTCGAACGCGGGGAACGCGCTGCAGGCGCATGTGGCCCGGTTGCGGCGGCTGCTGCCCGAGCCGCGCCTTGCGGTGCCCGGCCACGAGTGGATCACCACGCTGCCGACCGGCTATCTGCTGAGCCTGGGCCGCGCCACCACCGATGTCGAACGGTTCTGCCGGCTCTCGGCGAAGGGCCGGGCGGCGGCCGCCACCGATCCGCGGTCCGCGGCCCGGCTGCTGCGCGGCGCGCTGGCCCTGTGGCGCGGGCCGGCGCTCCAGGACAGCCGGTACGGGCCGATCTGCACGAGCGAGGCGGACCGGCTGGAGGAGAACCGCCTGAGCGTGCTGGAGACGCTGTACGAGGTGTGTCTGCGCTGTGCGCAGCACGACGAGATCACCGGCGAGCTGGAGAAGCTGACGGCCGATCATCCGCTGCGCGAGCGGTTCTACGACCTGCTGATGGTCGCCCTGTACCGCGGCGGCCGGCAGGCCGAGGCGCTGGGTGTCTACGAGCGGGCCCGGCGCCGTCTGGTGGAGGCCCTGGGGATCGAGCCGGGTCCGGTGCTGCGCGGCCGGCTGGAGGCGATCCTCAACCATGCCCCCGACCTGTCCGTCCCGGCCCGCCCGGACCTGCCGTCCGCTGCGACGACACCGGCGCAGGCGCAGGCGCTGGAACTGGGCGCCGAGATCGCCCGGCTCCAGCAGCGTGTCGAGGAACTGGGCCGCCGCCAGGAGGTGTTGCTGCGCCGCTTCGACGCCCTGGCCACCCGGCTGCCGGGGACGACGTAGCCGCTCGCCGCAAGCCGGAGGCGGCGTGACGGCACGCGGCACGCGGCACGCGGCGTGGGGCGTGGGGTTCGGGGTGCGGGGTGCGGGGCGGTGGACCGTCCAGGAGCGCGGGAGCGGGGCGTGCCGGCTGGTCCTGCTGCACGACTTCACCGTGGGCGGTGACCGCGCCGAGGACGCCGAGTGGGTCCGCCGGGCCACCGACACCAACAGCAGGGCGGAACTCTGCCGGCTGAAGGACCTCGCCGAGCGGTGGGAGCGACTGGATCAGCTGGTGCTGTCCTTCGAGGACAGCATCCGGGTCCAGGGCCCGCCCGAGCCGGTCTACGGCTTCCTCCACCGCGTCGCCGACTGGCCCCGGCTCCTGCCCCGCGTCGCCCGCCTGGAGGTGGCCGAGGACACCCCCGGCGTGCAGGTCATGACCATGGACACGCGGACCGCCGACGGCGCCGCGCACACCACGCAGTCCGTACGCGTCTGCTTCCCAGACAGCGGCCGGATCGTCTACAAGCAGACCCGCACACCGGCGCTGATGCACTCCCACACCGGCCAGTGGTCCGTCGTCCCGGACGCGTCGGGTGTCACCGTCACCTCCCGGCACACGGTCCTGCTGCGGGAGGAGGCCATCGGGCCCGTCCTGGGCGAGGGCACCACCGTGGAACAGGCCCGCCGCTGCCTGCGCCGGGCACTGGGCCACAACTCCACCGCCACCCTCGCCCTGGCCAAGCGGCATACGCAAGCCACCCCACACGGCCCCCCACACGGCCCGGTGACAGCACCGGCTGCGCGCCCGCGCCCGGCGGGCCGGGCACCTCGGTGACCGTGGGCCCGCCGCCCGGCCCACGGCAGGCAGGCAGGCAGGCAGGCAGGCCAGCGGGCCGGACACCTGCCCCGCCCGCCCTGCCCCCCCCTGCCTGCCCTGTCCCTCTGTCCCTCTGTCCCTCTGCGGTCCTGCACCCGGCCTACACCCGGGCGCGGGCGGGTTCGGGCAGGGGCAGCAGCCGGGGAGCGGCTCGCCCCCACGGGAATCCGTGGTGCAGGTGGAGCACGGCCTGTGTGCCGGTGTCGGCCAGGACGGCCACGGCGGCCAGCACGCCGGGCACCGGCTCCAGTTCCACAAAGCGCCACCGCGGGTCGGCGTCGTTGTCGGGCGGCCGGAAGCCGGTCACCCCCAGGTCCTCGGCCAGGGTGAAGGAGAACGCGTCGAAGGGCAGTGCGAGGCCGAGGCCGCGGGCCTTGGAGTAGGCCTCCTTCAGTGTCCACAGCCGCAGCACCCGCCGGTCGCGGGCCCGGCCCGGCGCGGCCCGCGCCACCCACCGGCGCTCGTCCTCGGCGAAGGACGCCACGACGGCGTCGAAGCCCTGGCCGCCGCGGTCGAGCCGCTCCACGTCCACCCCGATGCGGTGGCGGCGCACCACGCCGAGCAGGTTGTGGCCGCCCGAGTGGGAGAGGTTGAAGTCCAGCTCCCGGCCCCCGCGCGGCAGCCCCTCGGGCGGTTTGTGCAGGAACGGCCGGCCGCGCGAGGAACGCCAGATCACCGCCTCGGCCTCCGGGATACCGCTCTCCAGTGCCAGGACGCGTCGTACGAGGGCGTGGGCGACGAGGTACTGGCGCCGGTCGCGTTCGAAGAGGAAGCGGCCCGCGGTCTCCCGCTCGTGCTCGTCCAGCCAGTGCGCGGCCAGGATCGCGGTCATGCCGGGGGCGAGTTCCTCGTTGGGGCAGAACCACAGTTTCACCGGCTGCGGCCCCTGCCGGGCAGAGGTGTGCCGCCCCGGGTCCTGGCCGGTCATCCGGCCCGCTCCGTACCGGACGCCGGGGTACCGGACGCCGGGGTGCCGGACGCCGGGGTGGCGGGGGCCGGAGAGCCGGACGCCGGAGAGCCGGACGCCGGGGTGCCGGACGCCGGGGTGCCGGACGCCGGGGTGGCGGGGGCCGGGCCGGGCGCCGGGGTGCCGGGGGCCGGGCCGGACGCCGGAGAGCCGGACGCCGGGGTGCCGGACGCCGGGGTGCCGGGGGCCGGGGTGCCGGGGGCCGGGGTGCCGGGGGCGGGGTCCAGCCACAGCGGCCGGCGCAGGAACGCCGAGGGCGGCGGTACGGCGGCCGGTGTCCCGGCACCCGGACCCGGTTCCAGCGCGGCCCAGTCGACGTCGAGCCCGGACAGCCACAGCCCGGTGAGCTGCCGGAGGTGTCCGCCCCGCCACAGCGCGGCCAGGTAGGCGCCGGTCTCCGGCAGGGCGCCCAGGCCCATCGGGTCGCCGCCGTGCCCGCGCAGGTCGGCGTAGCGGACGTCGCCGCCGGCGGCCGGGTGTCCGGCGAAGCGGCGCAGCCCGGCGACGAGCCGGGGCAGGTCGGTGACGAGCAGCGCGATCCGGCAGGGCAGGGCGGCCCGGCCGGTGCGCAGGGCCCGCGCCACGTCGGCGAGGACCGGCCCGCCGGCCGCGCCTCCGCCTCCTCCGCCGCCGTCGCCGTCGCCGTCGGGCGGTGGGGTGGGCCGGGTGAGCCAGTCGGCGAGCCTGGCGGCGGTGGCGGCGAGGTGGGCGGGCGTGGGCGCGGACACCACCACCAGTTCCTCGCGGCCGGGGGTGTCCTCCGGTGCCGGGGGGCGGTGCGCCGGCGGGGGCGCGAGGTGTTCCTGGAGGACGACGCGTGCGGTGAAGCCGCCGTCGGCCGCCACCTCGACCGTGGCGGTACGGGGCGTCGGGCGCCCCTGTCCGTCGCGGGGGCGCGGCCACGGCCGGGCGGTGGGCCGGCTGGCCGCGGGGGCGAGGGTGCCGTGGCCGAGCTGGAGCACGGCGGCGGTCAGGGCCGCCAGTCCGGTGGCCGCCCCGGCGTCGCCGATGCGGCGCACGGTCGCCTCGCGGGTCTCGTGCAGGCCGGCGGCAGGCGCGGGCGCGGGGGGCGGGGCGAATCCGCTGGAGGTGGCGCGGATGACGGCATACACCCGGTCCCCGTCCGCGAGCGCCCGGCGCAGCGGTTTGACGACGGCCGCGCCGACGCCCTCCCCCGCGGCGTCCCGGGCCCGTGAGGGGTGCAGCAGCAGTTCGGCGGCGCCGACGACGGCGGCGGCGCATTCACCGCGGCGCAGGGCCTGCACGGCGAGGTGGAGGGCGGTCAGGGCCGAGCACTGGGCGGTGTCGACGGCCTGCCCGGGCCCGCTCAGGCCGAGCAGCGCGGCCAGCCTGCCGGGCAGGCCCCAGTGGCCGCTGCGGGGCACGGCGGGCCGGCCGCGGCTGAAGGACGCGGCGGCCAGCAGCGCGTAGTCGCCGGCGCTGGCGCCGACGAAGACACCGACCGCGCGCGGGGTGCCGTCCGGGCCGCGCAGCGCGTCCAGCCGGGCTCCGGTGCAGCCCGCGTCCTCCAGCGCTTCCCAGGCGGTCTCCAGGAAGAGCCGCTCCTGCGGGTCCGTCAGAGCGCCTTCCTCGGGGGCGAACTGGAAGAACTCCGCGTCGAAGTCGGCGGCACCGTCCAGGAAGTGCCCGCGCTGCCCCTCCTCCAGGGGGGAAGGGCCGGGCCGGCCGGCGGGCGCGTCCGAGGAGGTGTCACGGCCCTCGCGGAGGTTGTCCCAGAAGACGTTCAGGTCCGCCGCCGCAGGGTAGCGCCCGGCAAGGCCGACGACGGCGTAACCGTCCTCCACACCCGGGATGTCACCGCCCGCCGCCGGTACGGCCCCGGCCCCGGCCCCGGAGGGAAGGACCGGCCCGCACTCCGCCACGACGGGCGGAAAAGGCCGGGACACCGGTGCCCCCGGTGCCCCCGGTGCGGGCGGTGCGGGCGGTGCGGGCGGAGACACCGATGCCCCCGGTGCCGCCGGGGACACAGGTGCGGCCGGGGACACAGGTGCCGCCTGGGACAGGGGCGCGGCCGGGGACGGGGATACCGCAGGGGACACCGGTGGGGGCGGGGACACAGGTGCCGCCTGGGACAGGGGCGCGGCCGGGGACAGGGGCGCGGCCGGGGACGGGGGCGCGGCCGGGGGTACCGCAGGGGACACCGGTGGGGGCGGGGACGGGGGTGCGGGCCGGGGGGTTTCGGGTCCGCGCCGTGTCTGCCGCGTCAGCAGGCGGGTGGCCTGCTCGCGGTCGAGGGTTCCGGCCCTGAGCCGGGTGAGGATCTCGCGTTCGTCCATCGTCCGCGGCCGTCAGGCGCGCCGGGGCAGCAGTTCGAGCGCCTCGTCGACGGAGATCCGGTGGTCGGACACGGCGTCGAGGAGGGCAGCGAGTCCGATCGCCCCGGCGGCCGTACCGGACACCGGGACCTGTACCGGAAGCGAGACCGCGGGGACAGCCGCAGAAGCGGCCGCGAACGCGGGTGCGAACGCGGGTGCAGAAGCGGACACGGACGCGGGGGCGGGTGCGGGTGCGGGGACGGGGACGGTGGCGGACGCGGGTGCGGGGATGGCCGCGGGTGCGGGGACGATGGCGGCCGCGGGGGCGGCGACTGATGCGGATACGGGTGCCGGGACGGATGCGGATGCGGGTGCGGTGGCGGTGGCGGTGGCGGCGATGTGGGCGGCCAGCGCCGCGAGGCTGGTGTGGTCGTAGAGCGTGACGGGCCGCTCCCGCAGACCGTAGATGCGCCTGACCTCCGCCACGAACTCCGCCCCCAGGATGGAGTCCACGCCCAGGAGACTGAAGGCGGCCGTGGTGTCGATGTCCCACGGGTCGCAGCACAGGGTGCGGGCCAGTTCCTCGCGCAGCACGTCGAGGACCGCTTGCTTCGTGAACGCGGGCCCGGGCCACAGGAGCGCCGCCGGAGCGGGAGCCTGCCGGCCGCGGGCCGGGGGGCCGGAGGGAGCCGCGTGCGGGGTCTGCCGCTCGCCCGCCACGTACCGGGCGAACGCGAGGGGGGTGGGGTGGTCGAACAGGGCGTCGGCCTTGACGTCCGTGGCGTAGCGGGTGTTGACGGTGGCGACGAACTCGACGGTCAGCAGCGAGTCGAGTTCCAGCGACCGGAACGTCTGCCCGGGGTCGATCTTCTCGGCCTTCAGCCGCAGCACGGCGGCGAGGATCTCCACGAGTCCGGTCAGCAGATCGGCCGGCGGGGCGGGGAGCGGGGCGGCCGGGAGCGGCCGGCTGTCATCGATCATGTGTGACTCCAAGGGACGGTCCGTCCCGGCCGGCCGGCGACGGACGCTGCTGGGGGTGCGGGACGCGGCCGCCGGACGCGGCCGCCGGGGGCGGCGGGCACCGCGCCGAGGGGCGTGGCCGTTCAGGGCCGCTTCACCAAGGCCCCGCCCCCGGCCGGGGCGGGCCGGGGCGGGGCGGGGCGGCCGTGGGCGTCCCCGGGGATGCTCCGCCGCCGGGGACGGCGGCAGGCCCTCCCGCCACCCGCCCGCGTCGCGCCGGAGCCGGGGGCAGGACGTAGGCCGCTGCCGGACAGGACCGGCGCGGGCCGCCGCCCGCGCATCCGTGCGTCCGCCCCGGGGGCCGGAGCGGCGCCCGTACCGCCCCCGGCCCGGATCCCGCCCGCCTGCCCCGGGAGAGGTCACGCGCTGCTGAGGGCATGACGGCCGGTCAGCCGACGCGGGTGAGGCGCTCGTTGCGCACCGGCGTATCGAGCGCCGGCTCCGGACCGGCCACCAGGATCGAGCGCTGCAGCCGGCGCAGCCCGGCCGAGGGCTCCAGGCCCAGCTCGCGGACCAGGGCGTTACGCAGCCGCTGGTAGACGTCGAGGGCCTCACTGCGCCGGCCCGAGCGGTGCAGGGCCAGCATGAACTGGCCGTGCAGCTTCTCATGGGTTGCGTAGCGGCTGACCAGGACGGTGAGCTCGCCCAGCAGTTCGCGGTGGCGGCCCAGCCGCAGATCGGCCTCGATACGCTGATCGAACGCGCACAGCCGGGTCTCCTCCAGCCGCCTGGTCTCCATCCCCAGCTGCGGGCCGGTCTGTATGTCGGCCAGAGCGGCGCCGGTCCACAGCGCGAGGGCCTCGCGCAGGTGGCGGGCCGCGCCGGCGAAGTCACCGGCGTCCATGGCCCGGTACCCGCTGCCGGCCAGCCGCTCGAACTCCCCGACATCGCTGGCACCGCCCCAGGTGTCGAGCCGGTACCCGCCCGGCGTGGTGACCAGCACATCCTTGGCCGTACGCGCCGGGGCGCCCGCCGCGTCGCGCGCCAGGGCCGCGGAGATGAGCTCACGCAGCTGCAGCACGTAGGTCTGCAGCGTGGTGCGCGCACTGCGCGGGGGCCGCTCGCCCCAGAGTTCCTCGATCAGCGCGGCGACCGGCACCACCTGGTCGGCGTGCAGGGCCAGCAGCGCCAGGACCTGGCGCGGTTTCGGCGCCGTGGGAGTCACCGAGACCCCGTTCTCCCGGACGTCCAGCGCGCCCAGTACAGCGATGTCCATGCCGTCCCCCTCATTTGCTGCATGAAGTCCTGCACGAGTGCGAGCAAGTGGTCAGTCCTTTTCGCGCCTGGTCCCGGCGGAGCCGCTGCCAGCATGCCCCCCAGTAAAAAACGGTACGGACGGTTTGTCAATATCAAACCGTCCGTGCTGTTTTTTGTTCGCGCGACCGCCTCCGGCCCCACCCCGCAGACACGCCCCGGCAAACCCCCCGGCCACCGGGACGGCCGACGGCAAACGCGGGCACTTCACCGCACGCGGAGACCCACCGGCCTACCGGCGCGGGCACTTCACGGCGGGGAGACGCACGGGCGCACCGGCGCGGGCACTTCACCGCACGCGGAGACGCACAGGCGCACCGGCGCGGGCACTTCACCGCACGCGGAGACGCACAGGCGCACCGGCGCGGGCACTTCACCGCACGCGGAGACGCACAGGCGTACCAGCGCGGGCACTTCACGGCGGGGAGACGCACAGGCGCACCGGCGCGGGCACTTCACGGCGCGGAGACGCACGGGCGCACCGGCGCGGGCACTTCACCGCACGCGGAGACGCACAGGCGTACCAGCGCGGGCACTTCACCGCACGGAGGCGTACGGGTGTCCGGGTGTACGGGCAGGGGGCTTCCCGGCGGGGAGAGGTACGGGTGTCCGGGTGTGTGCGGGTGGAGTGCGCAGGGCCGGAGCGGTCCGGCAGGGTGTTACCGCCGCGGCCCGCTGTCGCCGGCGTCCCCGGGCACCAGGGCGTGCGGGGCGGTCAGCCGGGGCAGCAGCAGGCCCCACAGCCCCGTGACCTTCCGCTCGGAGAGCCACGCCCGGTCCGTGCCGGCGAGCACCTCGAAGCCGACCGTGGCGGCCACGACGGCGGTCGCGGCGTCATCCGCGGAGACCCCCTCGGCCAGCCAGCCGTCCCGTTCGGCGCGCAGCAGCGTCTCCTCCACCCAGCGCTGCCACTCCCCCCGCAGCGAGGAACCCTCCCGGCGGCGCGGACCGCCGCCCAGCTCGAACCCCGCCCGCACCACGACGTCATCGGCGATCCGGCCCATCAGGCCGTACGTCGCCTCCACCAGCACCCGCAGAGGGCCGCCGTCCTGGCGCAGGGCATCACGCACGACCTGCCGCATCCCTTCCAGCGCCTCGGCCTCGACCGCCTGCGCCAGCGCCTTCTTGCTCGCGAAATGGAAGTGCAGCGCACCGTTGCTGACCCCCGCCCGTCTGCTGATCGCCGACAGCGAAGCGGGCGCGAAGCCCTCCTGCGCGAACACTTCGGCCCCGGCACGGATGAGTGCCCCGCGGGTACGGGCCGCGCGCTCCTGCTTGACCATCGGCTGTCTCCTGGCTGGCACTGCGGTCCCGCGGCACCCCCGGCAACAGGGCGTGCGGCGTCCGGTGGATCATCGGTTCGCTCATCACACGAGGGCGGGTCGGGCGTGTCCGCGCACGGGCCGGCGCGCCACGCCCCACCCGCGCAGCACCGGACCCGGACGGACCGGCCACGCACCGGACGCCGACAGCCCGCCGCCCGGCGACACGGCCACGTCACCGGCCGTGTCACCGGCCGGTGACGTGGCCGGCCAGGCCGTGCCCCGGCCGCGCGGCCGGGGCACCCCGCCCCGGCCCGGCACACCGTGACCGCCCGCCCGCCCGGGGGAACCCCGGCTCCGGCACCGCGCCGACGCCGACGCTGGCACTGGCACTGGCACTGGCACTGGCACTGGCAGACCGTCCCCGCACCCGCGTCCCCGCAGGTGCGTCCACGCGCGCGCCAGGCCCGTACCGGCGGGCACACCGTCCCTCACGACGCACCCACCACCGTAGGCCTTGCCACCGACCAGCCGGCGCAGGGCCCCCGCCCGCGCCGCACGCAGGAGTCCGCCCCCGGCCCGCGCCCCGGCACACACCCAGCGGCACCACGCCAACCCCGCCCCGCCCCGCCCCCGCCCGGCCCCGCCCGCGAAACCCCGGCACGCCACCGAGGACACCCACGCCCCGGACACCGGCAGACACCGCCCGCAGGCCCCGCCCCGCCCCCGCCCGGCCATCACACCAACGGGGTACGGCCCGTCCCCCCACCGGCCCGGCACCCGCCACACGCCGCCCCGGACCGCCCTGGCCCCGCCGAAGAGACCCGGACCGCGCGGCCGCCCGGCCCCACCGCCGGGACCCGGACGCGGGGCGGACCGCTCCGCTTACGGGCCGCCGCGCCGCCCCCCACCTGCCGCGCCGCGCCCGCCCTCCCGCCGCACGCGGCCCAAGCCCGCACACCGGCCCCCGGCGCCGCCCCCGCACACCGGACGGCACCCGCCACGCCAGACCCCTTCCGCGACAGACCGAAGGAGATCCCGCCCCCGCTCCCGGCCCGGCAGCCGGCCGCACGCTCCGCCGTACCGCGCAGCCGCTCCCCCTCACCGCCAACTCCCCGGCGGCCGGCAGCCATCACGCCCCCCGCACCAGCCCGGCCCGCCCCCCGCACCAGCACCGCCGGCCGGCCCCGCCGCCCGGACAGCCGGGCCGCCGCACAGCACGAACAGCACGAACAGCACCACGGCAACGGCCGCCAGTCCCCTCCCACCGGCCCCACCGCACTCCACCCGCAGCACCGGGGCCGCTCCACCACGCCCGTCCATGGATCCCTCCCGCCGGCCATGCTCCACCGCCGCCCTGGAGAAAACCCTTGGTTCCGCTTGAGCCCCGCCCGGCCCGCCGCGCCCGCACCCTCACCCCGCCCAAGTGCGCGGCAACCGCCGCCCGCACCCCCCGGACACACCCCACCGCACACCCCCCCGTTCCGGATTAGCGGAGTCCCGGCTACCGCTAGAAACAAAACCGGTTGGTATGTATGTTGGGGCGCCCAGAGGGCCCCAAGGCCCCCGCCAGGGGGCCGGACGGCCCACCTCCCACAGTCGTGTTCAAGGGGGATCAATGACCGCGAGCACATTCCAGGTCGAACACCCAACGCTCCGCACAGCACCGCCGAAAGCCCTCACCGGGGCCTCCAGCCTCCCCGGCGCCTTCGACCACCTCGCCCTCACCACCACCGTCCCCAAAGAGTTCGTCCACCGCGCAGCGGTCGCGGAAGTCCTGCTCACCGGCTGGGAACGCACCGACGACACCCGCTTCACCGTCAGAGCCCAATGGCCCCGCGCCCACAGCTTCTTCACCGCCGTCGAAGGCCGCCACGACCCGCTCATCGCAGCCGAAACAATCCGCCAGGTCGGCTCACTCCTGGCCCACGCAGAATTCGGCGTCCCCCTCGGCCACCACTTCCTGATGTGGGAACTCAACATCGCCGTACACCCCGAACAGCTCCACATCGGCGCCGCCCCCGCCTCCCTGGAACTCGACATCACCTGCCCCGACATCAAACGCCGCGGCCGCACCCTGGCAGCCCTGCGCTACGAAGCAGTGATCCGACGCGACGGACAACCCCTCGCCACCGGCAGCGCCTCCTACTCCTGCGCCTCCCCCACCGTCTACCAGCGCCTCCGCACCCCCCACACACCCCCCACCACACACCCCCGCCTCCCCCTCACCGCCCCCGTCGCACCACAAACCGTCGGACGCACATCCCCCACCGACGTCGTCCTCACCCCCCTCACCACACCCCACCACTGGCAACTACGCCTCGACACCCGCCACCCCGTCCTCTTCGACCACCCCGTCGACCACGTGCCCGGCATGGTCCTGATCGAAGCCGCCCGCCAGGCCACCGCAACCGTCCTGCCCCACCCCCTCCTCCCCCTCTCCCTCACCAGCACCTTCCACCGCTACGCCGAACTCCACACCCCCTGCATCATCAAAGCCACCCCCACCCCCAACCCCGGCCCCAACCCCGGCCCCCACACACCCGTCCAGATCACCGGCCACCAAAACGGCCAACCCGTCTTCCACTGCACCGTAACCCCCACCCCCCACTGACCAGCACAAACCACCCCACCCCACCCCACAGACACCAACCAACACACCAGGCACCCACACCACCACCCCACACCCAACACCCCCCCCCACACACAGACACACCCCCAGCACCCCAGCACCCCAGCACCCCAGCACCCGAGCCGGTCTCCCCCTCCAGCCCGCACCCAGCCCCCAGCCCCAACTGCCGGAAACCGGACCCAACACCCCCACAGACACACCCCCAAGGCAGACCCGACACCCCCGGCACCCCCACCCCCCCCGCTGCCGGAAGCCGGACCCAACACCCCTCAGGGCAGGCCCAACACCCCCCGGGACGGGAACCAACACCCCCACAGGCACAGGTCAGGCAGGCCCGACACCCACAACCACCCAGGCCGACCAGACACCCCCCGGAGCGGGAACCCAACACCCCCACAGGCACAGGTCAGGCACCCCGGGAGAACCCCCGCCACCGAAAAACCAAGCCCGCCGGACCCCCGGGAGCCCCCCACACCCGCGGGCGCAGGTCAGGCACCCCGGGGGAACCCCCGCCACCCAAGCCCGCCAAGACCACACACACCGGGAGCAGGCCCGACACCCCCCAACACCCCCGCGGGCAGAACCCCACACCCCCGCAGGCACACACCCCCAAAGACACGGCAACAAAACAACAGCGCCAGCCAGGAACAAACCAGCCACTACGACAGCCCCAAACCCCACCACCACACACACCACACACGAGCCAGCCCGAGCCAGCCCGAGCCAGCCCGAGGCAGCCCGAGGCAGCCCGAGCCAGGCCGAGGCAGCCCGAGGCAGCCCGAGGCAGGCCGAGGCAGGCCGAGGCAGGCCGAGGCAGGCCGAGGCAGGCCGAGGCAGGCCGAGGCAGGCCGAGGCAGGCCAGGGCAGCCCGGAGCAGACCGGCGCGGCGGACATCACCCACACGAACCGGCCGCACCCCCACCCCCGGACAACCCACCACACCACCCGGGAAAGCACACCCCCACCACCCCACCACCCCACCACCCCACCACCCCACACCCCAGCACCCCGGCACCCCAACACCCCAGCACCCCAGCACCCCAGCACCCCAACACCCCGGCACCCCAGCACCCCGGCACCCCAGCACCCCAGCACCCCGGCACCCCAGCACCCCAGCCGGTCTCCCCCTCCAGCCCGCACCCACCCCCGGCACCCGCACCCCGGCCCCCCGCTCACCGCACCCGGCACAGCGGACCACCCCACCCCCCACCCCACCCCCACTGTAATATACGTACTAGGCGGTTTCTTTACCGGAGCCCGTCAGCCACGACACACACGGGGAGACCGCATGGCAAAACAGGACCGGGCCATCCGCACACACCGAACCATCCTCCTCGCCGCAGCCAAAGTATTCGAAGAACGCGGCTACCAAGCCGCCACCATCTCCGAAATCCTCAACTGCGCCGGAGTCACCAAAGGAGCCCTCTACTTCCACTTCCGATCCAAAGAAGAACTCGCCCTCGGCGTCCTCGACGCCCAGGACAACCACTTCCACATCCCCCGCAGACCCTGCAGAACACAAGAACTCGTCGACATCGTCATGCTCCACGCCCACCGCCTCCAGACCGACCCCATGGTCCGCGCCAGCGTCCGCCTCGCCATGGACCAAATGGCCACCACCCTCGACCGCACCGGCCCCTTCCAACGCTGGAGCCAACTCATCCAGGAAATCCTCGAAAACGCCCAAACCCAAGGCGAACTCCTCCCCCACATCCACCCCCCCACCACCTCCGACGTCATCGTCGGCTCCTTCGCCGGCATCCAATCCATGTCCCAAGCCTTCACCGACTACAACGACCTCACCACCCGAGCCACCCACCTCCTACGCCACCTCCTCCCCACCATCACCCAACCCCCCATCATCACCAACCTCCACCTCACCCCCACCCGCGGCGCCCACGTCCACCAAGAAACCCAACAACCCCAAAACCAACCCACCACCACACACCTCGATGCCAGCGGCGGCACGCACTCCTAACACCCCACGCAGCACCGCAAAGCCGAACAAGCAACCCAATCCGCGCACACATCACACACACAAGCCCCCAAAACATACCAGGCGAGCGGTTTTTTCTGCGAAGCGGGTGAACATGAACACCACGCATACCCAGGAGGGTTGAGATGGCCTTCATTTCCCCTAGAAGTACGGCCGGGCCCACACGGACGTCGACGACCGACAACCGCGCCACCACGACGAGTACCGACACCGACGCGATCCTGGTGGTGGGCGGCACAGGATTCATCGGCAGCGCCGTACTGAAGGAGTTGGCCCGAGAACATCCCGCACACGGCCCGAGGCCCCTGCGCGTACTGTCCCGAAGACCGCCCCAGGCGGCCGAAGCCACCGGAGTGCGGCATGTGGCCGGCGATCTCGCCGACCCCCTCACCCTGCGTGACGTCTGCTCGGGAGTCGCGACGGTGATCCACGCCGCCAGTTACGTGGGACGCGACCGGCACAAGTGCCACGACATCAACCACCTGGGCACACAAGCCCTGCTGGCCGAGGCCCGCCGACACGGAGTCCGGCACTTCATCTACGTCAGCACGGCCTCAATCTACGGGATGGGCCCCCACCGCGGCCCGCACGAGGGGCAGTTGGAGCCTTCGCCGGTCTCACCCGCCAGCACCACACGCCTACGCGCCGAGGAAGCCGTACGGGCCGCAGGCGGCACTGTCCTGCGCCCTCACCTCATCTACGGTGCCGGGGACCGCTGGTTCGTACCCACCGTGGCCCGCGTTCTTCGGCAGGTGCCGTCCTGGCCGGACGGAACACCGCCCCGATCCTCCGTCATAGCGGTCGAGGATCTCGCCCGAGTCATCGCAGCTCTGTCGCGGCAGCCCCGCCCGCACGGCAACGACGGCACCTATCACGTGGCCGACCCGCGGCTGCTGCCCATGGACAGCCTGCTCGCACGCCTGCGGACCCTCCTGCGCCTGCCGGAAATCCAGCGGGTGCCGATCAGCGAACACCGCGGGCTGGTGAGACAACGGATACCGGAACTCTCCGCCCACCAGTACGCCCTGCTCACCGAGGACCACTGGTTCGACACCAGTCACATCTGGCACCACACGGAACTGGACCCGGGCCCGGGCTTCGACGAGCGCTTCGCCGCCTGCTCCGCCTGGTACGCACAGCACTTGAACCACGAAGCCTGACAGAAGCCACCCGAAGCCCCCGGGCAGACGCCCCCCGCCCCCCCTTGCAGCCGGGCCCCGGCCACCGCCACCCAGGCGGCGCGATCCCCCGCCGCCGCACCGTCGAGCACAGCGGGCCTCCCCCAGACCGCGCTGTCACGGCACCCATTGCACCGCGCCCCTGTGGGAGAGACGCGCTTGTTCCGCCCCAGGTCCGGACCCATGCCTCAGGACTCGCCGATGAACGGCCTGTACGGCCCCCGGCCTCCGGCCCCCGGCCCCCGGCCCCCGGCCCCCGCATGACGCCGTTGCGGCGCCGTTGCGGCGCCCCGGAGGCGTCACACCCGGTGCAGCCCACCTCCTCACTTCAGAAGCAACGAGCTTGCAGGACCATCCAGTTGAGAATGCCGGGCCCCTCTCCAGTGGCTTCGTAGGTGACGGTTGACGCCACCTGTAGGTCAGTTCTGACTCCACCCGGTGCCTGAGGGACCCGATTTTGTAGGTGAGAAATGACTCCACCTGGCGGGCCCGCTGCGACGGATTGAGCCCGTGCCGGGGCAGAGCCTGTTTCTGAACTCTGGGACTCGCGAGTGCATCCCGTCCGCAGGTGATGCGTTGGACAAGCCATGGGGCGAAATCAGCGGGGTCGGCTGAGGTGCGGGGCGCGTGTGCGGCTGTCGGCGAGGTTGATCACAGCGGGCGGTGGTCCGGAGCGACGTGGTGTGGTGGGGCAGAGCCGGTCGCGGCGCGAACAATTCACCGAAGGCGACGGCCCGGCCGCTGGGCAGTGCAGCCGGATCGCCCCCTCGCGTGTCCGGGCTGTGCAGCACAATGAGTCGCATGACAAGACTTCGCATCGCGCTCGCCAACCTCGAAATTCCCGAGAATCCAGAAGACTCCGTGGTGCGAGCCGAGCGCGCGGTCAGAGCCGCTGCTGCTGCCGACGCGCGTATCGTGTGCTTCCCGGAAGCGTACGTGCCGGGCTACCCATGGCCGCCGCGATCGCGTAAGGCCGTGAGCGCCAACTTCTTGGAAGCTGCGCACGAGCGCATCGCCCAGGCCGCGCGGGAGAGCCACATCTACGTGGTGCTCGGTACGGAGCGGTACGTTTCCGACAAGCCACGTCTGACCACGCTCGTGCTTCGGCCCGACGGCGGTCGAGCGGGTTATCAGGACAAGGTACAGCTCGACCCAGCAGAAGATTCCATATACGAGGCGGGCAGCGATCGCCGGATATTCGAAGTCGACGGCTTCCGCTTCGGCATCGCGATTTGCCACGAGGGCTTTCGCTATCCGGAGACAGTACGCTGGGCCGTTTGCAACGGCGCCCAGTTGGTGTTTCACCCGCACTATAGCGAAGCAGAGACCGGCGCGTTTCAGCCAACTGAATTCGCCGACCCGAGAAACTCCTTTCACGAGAGGGCATTTCTATGTCGCGCCGCCGAGAACAATTGCTACATCGCCGCCGTCAACTGCGCGAGCCCGGGATCGCCCACGACATCCGCCGTAGTGCGGCCGGACGGCACGCTGCTTAGCCATCAACCTTACGGAAAGCCCGGGCTGTTGGTCTGCGACATCGATCCCGCCGAAGCCACGCCATTGCTCGCGCAACGCCTGAAAACTTGTTCGTGAGTTGTCGAGCAGGGTTCGGTTGAGTCGTTCGACCTTGCAGTTTGACTGGAGTCAGTGCCGCACGGCCCACAGATACGGACACCTCGATGAAGGGGCCCTCCGAGGCAGTTGACCCAGCCTGGCGGGGAACGATCACACACCTCACGGGAAACGACCTGCAAAGCGCCGGGACGTTCCTGATCAGAGGCACTCGTGAGCACCCGGGCGGGCGCGTCAACGCCTCGCCGGCCGGGCAAAAGAGCGCCGACGTGCCCGGGCCCCGTAGGACGGCGCCGTCTTTGTCAGCCCGCGGCGGCCCGGGCGGCCTGCTGTTCGGCGCGGGCGCTGGTGGCGGCCAGTCGGTAGGAGTCGGTGCCGGTCTCGATGATGTTGCCGCCGAACGGAACCGGATCTGTTCGGCTGACGGACGGGCCTGGAACGCCGGCCGGGCGGGCTCGGCGGCCCGACCGGCCGGGCGCTCCGTGCTACCGGTCCGGCTCAGGCCGACAGCGCGTCCGTACGGCTCACAGCGAGGGTCTCCAGGTGCCTGCCGGTGAGATCCAGGACCGCGCGGCTGGTTTCGGTGTCGCGGTCGATGAGCCAGCACATCGTGAGCCCGTCCAGGACCGAGTTCAGGTAGCGGGCGAGGACCGGGCCCGGGACGGTCCACCGGACGCCGGTCTTCGCGGCGATGTCCGTCACGAGATCCTCGTGGACGTCCAGGTAGTGCCGGTACTGACGGCGCGCCAGCTTCTCCATACCCGCCTGCCGCAAGGCGTAGTGGGCCAGTTCGTGACCGGCCAGATGCTCGCCGGGGCCGGCCTGCACGCCGTCCCAGAAGGCGCTCAGGCTCTTCTCGACGGCCGGACGCAGCTCCGTCTCCCCGGCACACGCCTGCCGGAAGGCGATCACGAAATCGTCCGTGATACGCGTGATCACCTGTTCGAGAAGGTCTTCACGTGAATCGAAGCAGTAGTGGAAGACGCCGAGGGTCATGCCCGCCTCGCGGACGATGGAGCGGGTCGTCGTCTTGGCGACGCCCTCCCGGGTCACCACCCTGATCGCCGCGGCGATGAGCTCTTCCCGCCGTTCCCTCAGCGCCATACGGGCCATTCGGCTGCCGCTCCTCCAGATCGGGTCGACCCACAGGCTACCACCGCGTCCAAGACGAACGTCTTGGACACTTGACTCACTCCTGAACGGTGAGCGACCGTATCGGGAACACGCGCGGGCATGATCACCTCTGGAGGCACCGTCGGCTTCCCCTTCTCCCGCGTCCCGCGACGCTCGCCCTACCTTCGAGAACAGGAACACCATGGCAAGGATCACCGACCGTACGATCCTGATCGTCGGCGCGTCCTCGGGCATCGGCGCGGAAGTGGCGCGCCAACTCGCCCCCGGCAAGAACCGGTTGGTCATCACGGCCCGGCGCGCCCCCGAACTGGCCAGGCTCGCGGAGCAGGTACGGGCCGCGGGCAGCGACTGCCTGGACATCGCGGCCGACGCCCTCGACGCGCGGGAGGCGGCCGACGTGGTGGCGGCCGCCACCAGGGAGTTCGGGTCCGTCGACATCGCGCTGCTCAACGCCGGTGACGGACCGGACATGGCCATGGACGAGGTCTCTGTCGCCGATGTCTCACGCATCATGGCGTTGAACTACGACGTCGTCGTCAACTACCTCATCCCGCTGACCGAACAGATGTTGCGGCAGCGCGACGGCGGCCTGATCGCCCACACCAACTCCCTCGCCGGGCTCATAGGCATTCCCCGCCAGGGCCCGTACTCGGCCGCCAAGGCCGCCGCACGCACCCTCCTTGACGCTGCGCGTGTCGAACTGGGGCCCCGGGGAATCCGGTTCACCACCATCCATCCGGGCTTCGTGGCCACAGCACGCATCAGCGAGGACGGGCTGCCCAAGCCTTTCGAGATCAGCGAGGAACGTGGGGCACGGCATGTCATACACGCCCTGGAAAACGAACCGGCCCAGGCGTACTTCCCCTGGCCCACAGCGGCTCTGGTCCGTACCCTGCGTGCTCTGCCGACACCGCTCGCCTCCCTGATACTCCGGAAACTGGCCTACGGATAGAGCGCTCCTCAGAGGCACCGCTCCGGACATCGGCGCCATCCGCGTCCAGGACATACCGAGCGCCGAGGACACCCAGCACCTGACCCGATACGCGACGAAGCAACCCACTCGGCGGCGCGAGTGCGAGAGCCGCACCACCGCCCGCTGTCACTCCGCGGTCCCGCTGGGCAGACGGCTCGGTGGGGCGCCGACCGTCGTCCGCCGCGTGACCGACTGCAGGCGAGGTCCAGTCCGGAGGCCCCGGGCCCGACGACCAGCACCCGGTTGCCGCGCAGCTCGTCCGGGCCTCGATACGTGTTCGCGTGCCGGACCTCGCCGCTGAATCCCTCCGGGCAGCCGGGGCATGTCGGGATACCACTGCGATCCCGAGCACATCAGCACATCAGCACATGGGTGTGTCGGCCGCGCTGCCCGTCCGCGCGCCCGACCGTCCAGCCACCACCGATCCGGCAGGTTGCGCGCCTTCAGCGCCCGCGCCGTCGCGAGCCCTGCCGGACCGGCACCGATGACACATGTGTCGCCCGCGTCCGGCTCATACACATGGCTTCTTCCTCGGTCTTCGCTCGGAGAGCGACGGCAGGCACAGAGAGAGGTCGGTCGCACTTGAGGACCTGCGCAGCCACACACCGGACCACGCGGTCACTCACGGACATGGCCGCGGGGGCAGGCCCTCGCGTGGCGGCTCCTCACAGGCCTGCCGCCTACAGGGCTTGAAGCGCCTCGGGAACCAGGTCGTCCACGCACCGGTATCCGTCGACCGCCATGATCAGATCCGCCTCGGCGAGTAGCGCGCGCAGGACGTGGACGATTCCGTCCGTGCCGCCCAGCGCGCAGCCGTAGGCGTAGGGGCGGCCGATGCCGACCGCCGTCGCGCCGAGGGCGAGGGCCTTGACGATGTCGGCGCCGCTACGGACCCCGGAGTCGAAGAGGACCGGCAGACCGGCCGCCTCGACGACGGCGGGCAGTGCGGCGAGAGCGGGGAGGCCGCCGTTGGCCTGGCGGCCCCCATGATTGGAGCAGTAGATCGCGTCCGCTCCGCCGTCCCGAGCGCGCCGGGCGTCCTCGGGATGGCAGATGCCCTTCACGATCAGCGGCAGGTCGGTCAGGGAGCGCAGCCAGTCCAGATCCTGCCAGGTCAGCGGGTTGCCGAAGACCTGGGTCCAGTGGAGGATCGCGGACTGCGGGTCCTCCTCGGGCGGGCGGGGCAGCGCCGCCCGGAAGACAGGGTCGGTGAAGTAGTTCGCCAGGCAGTGGCCGCGCAGCTGCGGGAAGTTGGACACCGCGAGGTCACGCGGGCGCCAGCCGGTGATCCAGGTGTCGAGGGTGACGACGATGCCCTGGTAGCCGGCGCGTTCGGCGCGGTGGACCAGGCTTTCGGCGAGTGCTCTGTCGGTGGGCGTGTACAGCTGGAAGAAGCCCGGGGTGTCACCGAGTTCGGCGACTACGGTCTCCAGCGGGTCGACGGACAGCGTCGAGGCGACCATGGGCACGCCGGTGCGCGCGGCGGCGCGAGCCGTGGACAGGTCACCGTGCCCGTCCTGGGCGCACAGTCCGATCACACCGACCGGGGCGAGGAACACGGGGGACGGCAGCGTCATGCCGAACAGCTCCACGGTCAGGTCGCGCTGTGCGGCGCCGACGAACATCCGCGGGATCAGCCCCCAGCGGGTGAAGGCGGTGACGTTGGCTCGCTGGGTGTGCTCGTCCCCCGCGCCACCGGCGACGTAGGACCACACCGATGGCGACAGCGCTGCGCGGGCCTTGGCCTCCAGTTCCGCGAAGTCCATCGGGAACGGGGGCAGAACCCCTCCCAGCCCGTTCAGGTAGATCTCGTTCTGGTAGTCGGCGAACGCCATGACGGCCACCTCATCGCTCGGCTGCGACACGCACAGGGAGTGTTGTGGGCGTCCAGAGTGCGACACTCTGCCGTACGGGCTGCCCAGGTGCAGGATTCAGCCTCAGTAGCAGCATCGTATGCAGGATATGGACAGGAGTGCTCGTGCTGAGTGAAGGCGATCTCGCGCTCATCCACGCCCTGCAGCTACGCCCTCGCGCCTCCTGGACCGGGCTGGGCCGGACCCTCGGTGTGGACGCCGTCACGGCGGCGCGCCGCTTCCGCCGGCTCGCCGACCAGGGTGAAGCCTGGGTCGGGGTCTCGCCCGGACCCAGGCTGCTCCATCGCCTCTGTGTCGCCTTCGTCGAGATCGACTGCGCGGCCGGCACGGCCAACGCCGTGGCCGGCACGCTGCGGGGTCACCCGCACGCGGTCACGGTCGAGCGGTCGGCGGACACCCACCGGCTCCTCGCGACCGTGGGCACCGCCGACGTCACGGCGATGGCGCACTACACCCTGGACGTCCTCTCGGCCGTGCCGGGCATCTCCGCCGTACGCACGAGGATCGTCACGTACATGTTCGCCGAGGGCGGGCAATGGCAGATCGACGCCTTGGATCCCGAACAGCGCTCGCTGCTTGGCACACCGCCCGGTGGAGGGGACGCCCGCCGGAGTACGGGCGGCGAGGAGATCACCTCGCGCGACCGCACCCTGCTGAGCCTGCTGCACGAGGACGGTCGTGCGTCCTTCCAGGCCCTGGCGGAGGCGCTCGGCACGACCGCCTTCACCGTCAGGCGGCGTCTCGACCGGCTCACCAAGCTCGGCCTGGTCCGCTTCCGCTGCGACTTCGCCCGCCCGCTCGGCGGCTGGCCCGTCGCTGTCACGTTCTGGGCCACGGCCCCCGTCAAGGAGCTGTCCGCCATCGGTCACGCCCTCGTCCGTCTCCCCGAGGTCCGCAACTGCGCCGCCGTCACGGGCGAGTACAACCTCGTCGTCCAGGCCTCTCTGCACTCCGTGAGCGATGTGCTGCGGCTGGAGACCCGTCTCTGCGACGTCCATCCCGGCCTCGTCGTCACCGACCGCACGATGACCCTGCGCCACGACAAACTCCTCGGCCGGGTCCTCGACCCGCGCGGCCGGTCACTCGGCGTCGTCCCGCCCGACGTGTGGTCCGAGCCGGGCACGTCCGCCACCGCGGGATGAGCTGTTCCGACCCGCCGGGCTCAGGCCTCCCGGGGCCGGGTGTGCTGGAGGAGGTGATCGGCAAGCAGTTCGAGGGCCGCCTGGCTGTCGTCGCTGTTGCGGTCGACGAGCCAGGTGATGTTGAGGCCGTCGATCGTCGACTGCACGTATCGCGCGAGCACCGGTACAGGCACCGTCCACTCGATCCCGGCATTGTCGGCGGCCAGGTCGAGCAGCGAGGCGAACGCGCTCAGGAAGATCTCGTACTGTCGTCTGGCCACGTTCTCGAAGCCGGGATTGCGCAGCGCGTACTGCGTGAGCTCGTAGCTGATCTGGTGTTCTCGCGGGTTCGCCTCGAACCCTTTCCAGAACGCGTGCAGGCTGTCGAGGATGCTGTCGCGGATCTCCCGGTGCGGCGTGAACAGGGCGCGGGCCTCCGCGACGTACCGCTCGGTGAGCGTCTGCGTGACCACTTCGAGCAACTGCTCCCGGGAGTCGAAGCAGTAGTGGAACACCCCGAGGGGCATGCCGGCCTCGTTCACGATCGCGCGGGTGGTGGCCTTGGCCACGCCGTCCCGCGTCATGACCCGGATCGCCGCTTCGAGGAGCTCGGCCCTCCGGTCGCTCGCCGCCATGCGGGGCACGCGCTCTCCTCTCTTCACCTGCAGGTTCGCACGCCAGGATAGCGGTGGGCGGGTACTCGACGTTTACCCGCGCGCTTCGCCGCTATCAGGTGCGTCCTCACTGCGCGCCGTGTCATGCCGCGACCGGCCGGAACGTCGCGGTGATCGCGCTCGTACCGCGATCCTCAGGGCCGTTCTCAAAGTCAGGTGCGTACTCCTTTGGGCGGCTGTGGGGCGTCCTGGACCGGGGACGTCGGCGCCGGACGCCGTTTCTGTCACTCGGCTGCGAAGCAGCCTTGTTCGCAAGCCACTTGGTGGTGACCGCGCGGCAGTATGGCTACGCCGATCGGCGGAAGGCTGCCTCGCTCGGAGCGCGGGATCATCGTCGCCAAAAGCCAGTTGCGATGGTGCCCTTGGTGGGGAAGGGTCTGTGGTCATGGAGTTCCTCTGCTACCACCGTGATCGGCCCGGCTCCCTCGCGTTACGCGAGGAGTTGCTGGAGGAGCACTGGTCCTACATGGACCGGTACGCGAAGGAGCTGATCGCTCGCGGCCCGACCTTCGCCGATGACGGTGAAACACCCACCGGCAGCGTGCACATCGTCGACCTGCCCGATCCCGCCGCCGCCCGCGCGTTCGCCTTCGACGAGCCCAACTACCAGGCCGGCGCGTACCGGGACGTGCTGCTGCGCCGGTGGCGGAACGTGCTGGGGCGCACCATGTGGGAATTCCCCGGTGGCCGGACCGGCGGCAACCGGTACCTGGTGCTCGGCCTCGGAGAGGGCCCGGCCGCCGACCTTGCCCTGCCGCTCGACCGGGACGAGCTGGTCGCGTACGGGCCGCTGCTGTCCGACGACGGCGACACCTGGCTGGGTACGGCGGCGCTGCTCAGGGCCCCGGATCCGGACACGGCACGAGCCGTCCTGACTCCGGGCCGGTACGCGGACATCGAGGTCCACGACTGGGAGTTCGGCGGGCGCCGATGAGGCGCGGAGGCACCGGGTTGCTGTCGTCTCCGGTCCACATTGGCCTCGGACAGGAGCGGTGACGGTGGCGATGCGGGCGGTTCCCCTGGTGGGCGGGCCGGTGGAGTTACGGGGTGCGCTGGACCTGGAGACCACCCAGGCAGGGGTGATGCCGCGCCGGTTGCCCGCGTGGACCAAGGAGCAGTACCAGGACCCGTCGGTCTACGGGGTGACCGTGATGCCTTCGGGGGTGCGGCTGGTGTTCCGCACCGATGCGCGCGCTTTGGAGTTCGAGGTACTCACCTCCACCGGCCAGCTCGACTCCGACCCCCACCCTCGCCCGACCGGGATGCTGGAGTTGCTGGTGGACGGCGCCTCGGCCGGGCGTCAGCAGGCGCCGGTGGGCAACGTGTTGCGGATGGCGGGCCCCGGGGCCGTACAGCGACTCATCCCGGGCGAGCCAGGGACCGTACGGTTCGCCGGGCTGCCGGCCGGCATGAAGAGCGTCGAGTTGTGGCTGCCGCAGCAGACCCCGACGGAACTGGTGGCACTGCGCGCTGACGGCGACGTGCTGGCACCGCTGCCGGACGGGCGGCGCCGCTGGGTGCACCACGGCAGTTCGATCAGCCACTGCATCGAGGCCGACGGCCCGACCGGGACCTGGCCGGTGGTGGCAGCCGCGCTCGGAGGGGTTGAGGTGATCAACCTCAGCCTGGCGGGCAACGCGCTGCTGGATCCCTATGTCGCCCGGACGATCCGCGATACGCCCGCCGACCTGATCAGCCTCAAGGTGGGCATCAACATCGTGAGCCTGTCCGCCTTCCGGCTGCGGACGTTCGGCCCGGCGGTACACGGATTCCTGGACACGATCCGGGATGGACACCCGGACACCCCGCTGCTGTTGATCTCTCCGGTGAGCTGTCCGGCCCTGGAGGAGGCCCCCGGCCCGACCGCGACCGGCCCGGACGGGAGGCTCGCTGCCCTGGGCGACCCGGCCGATGTGGCCGACGGGGCGTTGTCGCTGGCGGTGGTCCGTGCCGAGCTGGCCCGGATCGCCGCGGCACGGCAGGCGTCCGATCCCCACCTCCACCATCTCGACGGACGCGAGCTGCTCGGCCCGGACGAGGCGGATGACCTGGCCGATGGCCTTCACCCCACCGCCGCCGCGTACCGTCGAATGGGCAAGCGCTTCGCAGCCCACGCCTTCGCGACCGACGGTCCCTTCCGCTGAGTGAGCCGAAGCTCCACACCCTGCACCGGGTGTGGAGCTTCGGCGACCTGGCGTCCAGGGCCGACTCGGCTGGTCGGCGGGCTACGGGGCTACTGGTTCAGCCACAGGTCGGCGCTGGGCCCTGGAGGGCGTCGGCACAGGTGGCCGTCGCGCCGGCCCCTCACGCCAGGGTCTTCTCCAAAGCGGTGACATAGGCGTTGATGAAGTGGTCGCGCACCCCGTCGCCGGCCGGTGCCAGGGGATCGGTGGCCAGGCCTCCGGCCCGGTCGGTGAGTGAGCCGAGCAGCGGCATGCTCTCCCGCAGCCTGCCGCGGGAGTCGATGTAGCGCAGTGCGCTGACGTGGGTGTAGACAGGCTCGAGGGGGCATCTGGGGCACGATGTCGTTGTTGTTGACGAAGCGGTACATGCGGTTCTTGAAGCCCTTGTCGTAGGCGGCGGCCAGGAGTCGGTCGCAGGTGCGGGGCTGACCGTAGGTGTGCACGCCGTCCGCGGCCAGGCGCGGCTCCTCCAGGTACCTGCGGGCGTCGGCGAGCATGGCCAAGGCGCCGCCGAGGCTGTGGCCGGTGAACCAGCCGGTCTGGCCGTTGGTGCGGTACTCCGCGAGGGTGTCCTCGACGTCGGGGCAGATCGATTCCAGTGCGTCGGCGAAGCCGTGGTGGACGAATCCGGTGCCACCGGGCCCGGGGCGCGGCGGTGTGGTGTGGTGGCGTCCGAGAGCCAGTCCTTGATCTGGACCGGTTCCGTACCGCGGAACGCGGTGACGATCATGTGGTCGCTGGCCGCGGTGTAGGCCTGCGTGTCCTGCAAGCGGAAGGGCGGGCTGAACCGGGTCTGGTGGTGCCGTACCCGGTCGAAGCCCCAGGCGCGTGCCTGCTCCTCGATGGTGGCCTCGTCCTTATAGGCGAGGTCGGATGCTTTGGCGAGCCAGTAGGCGTGAGCCAGGCTGTAGCCGGTGGCCCGGTGATCAATGGTCGACGGCACAGACATCGCTGAAGTTCCTCGCACCTCGGCTGGGATACGCCCGCACGAGATCCGCCAGGCGCCTTGCCCTTCGCACACGGGCTCCGCCGCCCGATCGACGACACACGCCCGGACCATCACCCGATCGACGACACGCGCCTGGACCATCACCCGATCACCTTGTGCAGCACTACGCGGGAACCCGGGGATCGGGGGTGACCGAGGCCGGTGGCGGTCGTTGAACGTGCCGGACACACCAGGGCACAGAGAGACCCCGGGAAGCCCCGTCCCGGGGTCTCGTGCTGTCGGCCGGCACACCACGAGCCGACGGTGCAACGGTGTGCGGGTTCTCAGCAGCCCCGGCATGAGAGGGCCCCCTGCCCAGGTCAGGGGTGCCACGTGCTCGCTGTTTCACTGCCGGTGTCGCCGCCGACGGCGCGGCGCTCGGCGCCCTGGCCGACGCGTATCACGGTCAAGCGCGCCCCGATCCCCGCCCGCGCCCGCGCTGCCCATCCCGCCCTCTCCCTCTCTTGGCTCAACACCCGCCGCAACACCACCAGTTGCGGTCAGCGGTCCCGTGCGGGCAGGTGGGCCAGGCCGGTGTCGAGCATGATGCGGCCGACGGTCTCCTCCAGAGCACTGCCGACACCGATGACGGTCTCGACACCGTCGGGCAGCAGATCGCGCGGCCGGAACCAGTCGCGCAGCTGCGTCTCGCTGACGTCGTCCGCGATCGGCTTGGTGGCGTGCCGGGCGAGGGTTTCGGCGAACGGCACGTCCAGGTAGTAACCATGGGTCGGGCCGCGGTGGTCGGCGCGCAGCCGGGCGAGCATGTCGCCGTAGCGGTCGGCGTACAGGATGCCTTCGACGACGACGTGGAATCCGGCGTCCAGGGCGTAGCGGGCCGTCAGGTCGATGAGGCCGATGTTCGCCGCTCCCGGGCGGTCGTGTTCGCGGAGCACGACGCGGCGCAGGTTGTCCTGGCCGACCAGGGCCAGGCCCCGGCCGAACCTCTCGCGCAGGCCGGCCGCGACAGACGACTTCCCCGACGCACTGTTGCCGCGCAACACGACCAGCCGGGTTTCATCAGAGCCCACCATCACGATTCCCACGCTACCGACGACAGGTGACAACGCCGGGACGTTCCCCGGCACCGATGGCGTCAGCAGTGCCGGGACGAGCAGCAGCGGATGGTCAGCTCGTGTGCTCGGAGGGCGTGACCTGGTGTGCTGCCGCCAGGCCGACCACCCGCGCGATACCGGTGAGCGCGCGAGGCACCAACCCTCCAGCGGACGGCGGCCGGTGGTGCGCCGGGCAAAGGCGCGCAGCCCCAGCCCCAGCGGCAGCGGCAGCGGCAGCGGCAGCGGCAGCGGCAGCGGCAGCGGCAGCGGCAGCGGCAGCGGCAGGGTGGCGATCAGGAGCCGGAATACGTCCGGGCCTGGCAGGGCGAGGACCCCAGACGGCAGCGCCGAGGACGACGCCGGGCAGCGTGCCCGGCAAACAGGCGCGGGGCGAGGTCGCCGTGCAGGGCGCCGTCGTGGCGGTAACGCCACGGGGCGCCAGACCCGGCGATGACGTTGAACAGCAGTTGGTCGCGCGGAACGGCCGGGCTGGGCACGCCGAAGACGCTCAACCGGATGGGCAGGAGGGGCTCGTGATCAGCCGAGCGTCGTCGGGCGGGACGAGCAGCACTCCCGTGGCGCCCGTGCTCCGGGAGTCGACGATTCACCATTCTATGATTCACCATTCTATGAATTCAGGATTCCATGTACTGTCGATGGTGTGCTGACTCTCGCCGCCGACATCGAGGTGCTGACGCGGTTCGGCCGCGCCCTCGCCGACCCGATCCGCTGCCGGATCCTTCTCGCCCTGCGCGAGGCCCCGGCCCATCCCGCCGACCTCGCCGACGCCCTGGAGATCTCCCGGACCCGGCTGTCGAACCACCTGGCGTGCCTGCGCGACTGTGGCCTGGTCGTCGCAGTGCCGGTCGGCCGGCGTATCCGCTACGAGCTCGCCGACGAGCGCCTCGGGCACGCGCTGGGCCACCTGCGCACCGCCGTGGTGGCCGTCGAGGCGGACAAGACCTGCCCGGACGCGGAGACGAAGGGCTGCTGCTGATGGCCGCGGAGACATCCATCGGCACAGCCCCGTCCCCGGCCCGCCGAGACGCGCTGGCGAAGCGCATACGGCTGCTGGTCGCGGCCACCATCACCTACAACGTCATCGAGGCGGTCGTCGCGATCACCGCGGGCACGATCGCCTCCTCCAGCGCGCTGATCGGCTTCGGCCTGGACTCCGTCATCGAGGTGTCCTCCGCCGCCGCGGTCGCCTGGCAGTTCTCCGCCCGCGAGCACGCGGTGCGCGAGGCGCGGGAGAAGACCGCCCTGCGGATCATCGCCCTCTCCTTCTTCGCGCTCGCCGCGTACGTCAGCGTCGACGCGGCCCGGGCGCTGACCGGCACCGGAGAGGCCGCACGCTCCATCCCCGGCATCGTCATCGCGGCGCTGTCCCTGGCCGTGATGCCGTTCCTGTCCGCCGCCCAGCGCAAGGCCGGCCGTGAACTCGGCTCCGCCAGCGCGGTCGCCGACTCCAAGCAGACTCTGCTGTGCACCTACCTCTCCGCCGTCCTCCTGGTCGGCCTGGTCCTCAACGCCACTCTCGGCTGGTCCTGGGCCGACCCGATGGCCGCCCTCGTCATCGCAGCCATCGCCGTCAAGGAAGGCCGTGACGCCTGGCAGGGCAAGGGCTGCTGCGCTCCCTCCGCCGCGACGGTTCCGGCCGCGGGCAAGGTGAGCGACGCGTGCGGCTGCCGTCCCGGGTGCGCCTGCTGCACATGATCGGCAGCTCCAGTGCTGCCGTGACTCGCTTGCGGCGGGGGTGAACGCGCTTCACTCAGCGGGCGGGTTCGAACAGTTCGATGAGGTTGTCGGCGGGGTCGGTGAGCAGGATCTGACGCCCGCCGGGGCCCGAGACCACTTCGCCGAGGAAGGTCAGTCCGGCGCCACGCAGCCGGTCGATCTCGGCGTCGAGGTCGTCGACGGTCAGGTGGACGCGGTTGCGCCCGGCGCCGAGGTCGCTGGGGGTGGCGCGGGCGCCGGAGCTGGCCGGGCCGGACAGCAGTAGCCGCAGCGGCCCTCGGGTCACGTCGGCGAAGGCGGGGGCGGGGTGGCTGCGGAGGGTGAAGCCCAGGTGGGTGGTGTAGAAGTCGATGGCCGCCTGGACGTCGTCGACGAGGTAGCGGACGCTGGCGAACTGGTCGGGCGTGGTCACGGCTGAACCTCCTGTGGCGTGAGGGTGAGCAGCGGCAGCAGGTAGCGGATGCTGGTGTCGATCTGCTGCTGTGCGAACGAACGCGGGGTGGCCGACCGGGTCGGGGCTGGTGGCCGCGGTGGGGTCGGGGATGCTCCAGTGGACCAGCCGTGGCTGGTCGCCGAAGTCGGGGCAGACCTCGCGGACCTTGTCGCACAGGCTCATCACATAGTCGAATCGTCGCCCGAGCAGGGTGTCCAGGTGTCGTGGAAGCTGCCCTGAGATGTCGATGCCGTGATGTTCACGCAGGACCTGTACGGCGTCGGAGTGGATGCGGGGTTTGGGGTGGCTGCCGGCGCTTGCCACCTCGACGTGACCGTCGGTCCGGTGACGCAGCAGTGCCTCGGCGACCGGGGAACGGGGAACGGGCACTGTTGCCGGTGCATGTGAACAGGACGGCGGGCGCGGTCGCCCTGGCCGCACGGGGCATGTCCAACGACCAGATCGCCGACCGCATGGTGATCAGCCCGATGACCGCGAAGACCCACATCAACCGGGCCATGGCCAAACTCCGTGCCCGCGACCGGGCCCAACTCGTGGTCTTCGCCTACGAATCCGGCCTGGTCGCCCGGCGCAGCGGCTCACAGCCGGCAGTGGTTGCCGACTTCGCGGTGGACGTCCGACGGTGCCCCGACCGCATCACCGCCACGGTGCCCGCGGCCCTGACGCCCCCGGCCCGGTACCCGAGACCTCCTGCGGGGCGCGCCCGTAACCGCACCGAGGAAACCACGACCACCACCAAGTCGATGGCCAGTTCGCCCGTACCGTGATCCCCCCCCGAGGTACGGCGATCAGTCGGTGAAGGGCGGCGTCTTCCGCTGCACCGGAGACCAGCCGAGCTGAGCGGCCGGCAGCGCTGCGAGCGCTCCCCGGTCCGCCCTGGGCCGGGGAACGGCACCGTTGCGGCTGCTCGCCCGTGAGACTTCGTCAGTGCGCTCTGTCGCTGTTCCTCGGCGGCAGGGCGCACCACCGTTCGCTCCGGTCCGCGCCAGGCCTGACGCGGGGACTACTGCGGCAGCGGTGCCTCGCCGGATACGGCGATACCTGCCTGGTGGAAGTCGTCCACGGCTGCGGCTGTCGTGTCCGGTGCGACTCCGACGGAGTAGTCGAGGCGTACCCGTGCGCGGAAGCCTGCTTTCACGGCGTCCAGCGCGGTGGCACGCACACAGTGGTCCGTGGCGATGCCCACCACGTCGATGTCCTCGACCCCGCGGGCACGCAGCCACTCCGCGAGGAGGGTTCCTTCTTCGTCGGCTCCCTCGAAACCGCTCTTGGAGGCGCTGTGGGCGCCTTTGAAGAAGACAGCGTCGACCTTTCCGCCGGTGACGGCGGGGGCGAAGTGGGGGTGGAACTCGCTGCCTTCGCCTCCTGCGACGCAGTGGACGGGGAAGCTCTCCTTGAAGTCCGGGGTCTCGGAGAAGTGGCCTCCCGGGTCGATGTGGTGGTCGCGGGTGGCGACGACGTACCGGTAGTCACGACCCGCGGTCCGCTCCACCAGGTCGGCGATCTTGGTCGCGATCCGCGCGCCGCCCGGTACGGGGATACTGCCTCCTTCACAGAAGTCGTTCTGCACATCCACGACGATCAAGCCTCGGCTCACCATGACCACCCTTCATCACGACGGAACAACTCCCCGCGTTCTACCGGCCCTCACTCGTCCCCCGGGGACAAAGGCGGCTGGGCTCACCCGCACGGCCCAGGTTCTTCACCGCAGCAACGATGCGCACCGGCCGAAGGCCCTGCCGTGCGAGCGACGGCTCGGACGGGCGGTGGACTCCAACGTGGAACGTGGAGGGCAGCCCGGCCGGTGTGTCGTGTGCCCGGTCCGCGCAGTGGACGTATCGAAGTCACGTCCCACGTAGCCTCTTCCTGTGCCTGCACCCCACCTGCATCGCGTCGCCGTCCTTGTGCTCGAGGGTGCGAAGCCGCTCGACGTCGGAATTCCCGCGCAGGTTTTCACGACCCGCGCGAGCATGCCGTACGAGGTGCGGGTGTGCGGGGCGACACCCGGTCTCGTGACCGGCGGCGACGGCCTCGCGTACTACGTCGCGCACGGCCTCGACACGCTGGCGTGGGCCGACATCGTCTTCGTCCCCGGCTACCGGTTCCCGGACCGCGACGACCCGCCACGTGCCGTCGTCGAGGCACTGATCGCCGCCCACGACCGGGGCGCGCGGCTCGCCGCCATCTCGACGGGCGCCTTCGCGCTCGCCGCCACGGGCCTGCTCGACGGCAGGCGCGCCACGACGCACTGGCACTACACGCGGGCACTCGTGGCCAGGCATCCGCTCGTCCAGGTCGACGAGAACGTGCTGTTCGTCGACGAGGGCAGCGTGCTCACCTCGGCCGGCGCCGCCTCCGGCATCGACCTGTGCCTGCACATCCTGCGCGGCGACCTCGGAGTGGCCGCGTCCAACCACGCGGCCCGGCGTCTGGTCGCGGCCCCCTACCGCAGCGGCGGCCAGGCCCAGTACGTGCCGCGCAGCGTCCCCGAGCCGCTCGGCGAGCGGTTCGCCGCCACCCGCGAGTGGGCGCTGCACCGGCTCGGCGAGCCCCTCACCCTCGACATACTGGCGCGGCAGGCGGGGGTGTCGCCGCGCACGTTCTCCCGGCGTTTCGTCGAGGAGACCGGCTACACGCCGATGCAGTGGGTGATGCGCGCCCGCATCGACCTGGCCCGCGAACTGCTCGAGCGCTCGCAGCTCAGCGTCGAACAGATCGCCGCCGACATCGGGCTCGGCACCGGCGCGAACCTGCGCCTGCACTTCCAGCGCATCCTCGGCACCACGCCGAGCGAATACCGGCGCACCTTCACCCGGGGCGAGTGAACCGCCCGGCACCGTGCGGTTTCGGGTGTGGCGGGTGTGGCGGGATCCTTTTGAACCGTGGCGATCCCGCCACTGTCAGCGGCGCCGGCCGCGGGCGAGCCTGGTGGGGAAGGGAAGGGACATCACTCATGACTCGCATCGCCATCAACGGATTCGGCCGCATCGGACGCAATGTGCTGCGCGCACTGCTGGAGCGCGACAGCGCCCTCGAGGTCGTCGCCGTCAACGACCTGACGGAGCCGGCCACTCTCGCCCGGCTGCTCGCCTACGACAGTACGGCCGGCCGGCTCGGGCGCCCGGTGACCGTCGACGGGGACGCCCTCGTCGTCGACGGCCGTCGGATCACGGTGCTGGCCGAGCGCGAACCGGGGCAGCTGCCGTGGGCCGAACTCGGCGTCGACATCGTCCTGGAAGCCACCGGCCGCTTCACCTCGGCCAAGGCCGCCCGGGCCCACCTCGACGCGGGCGCGAAGAAGGTACTCGTCAGCGCGCCGTCGGACGGCGCCGACGTCACGCTCGCCTTCGGGGTCAACACCGACGCCTACGACCCGGCCGTGCACACGATCGTCTCGAACGCCTCCTGCACCACCAACGCGCTCGCGCCGCTGGCCGCGGTCCTCGATGAACTCGCCGGTATCGAACACGGGTTCATGACGACGGTGCACGCCTACACGCAGGAGCAGAACCTGCAGGACGGTCCGCACCGCGACGCCCGTCGCGCCCGGGCCGCCGGCGTCAACATCGTGCCGACCACGACCGGCGCCGCCAAGGCGATCGGCCTGGTGCTGCCGAACCTCGAGGGCAAGCTGTCGGGCGACTCGATCCGCGTACCGGTGCCGGTGGGCTCGATCGTCGAACTCAACACGACCGTCGCCCGCGACGTGACGCGCGACGACGTGCTGGCGGCGTACCGCACGGCGGCGGAGGGGCCGCTCGCCGGCGTCCTCGAGTACTCGGACGACCCGCTCGTGTCGTCCGACATCGTGGGCAATCCCGCCTCGTCGATCTTCGACTCGGCACTCACCCGCGTCGACGGCCGTCACGTCAAGGTGGTCGCGTGGTACGACAACGAGTGGGGCTTCTCGAACCGCGTGATCGACACGCTCGAGTTCCTCGTCACCCGCTGACCTGTCGCCGGGGCGGTCCCCCATCTCCGGCGACAGGTCCGGGCAGTACTTCCTTTGGGCGCTCTGGTCGACCAGTCGGGCCAACCGGAGCGCCCGCTCAGCACCGCTTGCGGGGAAACCACGAAGCTCACGGTCCTGGAGAGGATGAACGTGCGCTCCGTACGACCTGAGCTGCTGGACCGGCTGCATGACCACGGCCCTGGCCTGGCAGCCGAACTGCTCCAGGATCCGGCCGTGCGGCGCCGTCATCGCATCGCCCTCGACCGGGACAGCGCCTGGCGCCTCGACACCGGCGGGTCCGATCAACCTGGAACGCGAGGTGATCGACGTCTCGGTCCGCTTCGCGGCGCGGATCGCTCTCCGGCCGGTGCGACTGATCGCTGAACGATGCGGCCTTTCGCGGGCCGAGGTCGAGAGGCCGATCACGGAGGGAAGCCTCGTTTCGGTAGTCAGGCTGAGCGGCAAGCTCTCCCGCGACTTCATCTTCACGCTAGAGCGCTGAGCCCTCCTCCAGACCAGCGGCCTGTCCGGCAAGTTCCGCCGGACAGGCCCTGGTTGGCGGGCTGAGCACTACGGCTGGTGAGCGAATGATCTCTGCTTGTCGACTATTGCTGCGGATGTCGTTGCAGAGCGGGCGTCTAGGATCGCCGGCATGGCGCTGCGACCTGTTCAGGTGAACATTAAGGCTCTTGATGCCCCGGCTGTCGGCCGGTTCTGGGCGGAGGCGCTCGGCTGGAGTGCGTACAGCCCCGGTGTGACCACCTACGTTGGCCCCGCCGGCGGCCTGGTTTGGCCGGATCCGGTCGCCGTCGGCGTCGACGTCGTTCCCGTCCCGGAACCCAAGACGACGACAAAGAACCGTGTGCACCTCGATCTCGCCACCACCTCTGCGGGCCATCAGGCGGAGTTGGTCGCGCGCCTCCAGGCTCTCGGTGCGACGCCCGCCCACGTGGGCCAGGGCGACGTGCCGTGGACCGTGCTCGCCGACCCGGAGGGCAACGAGTTCTGCGTGCTGGAGCCTCGGGAGGTCTACCGGGACACCGGGCCGATCGCCGCGGTGGTCGTCGACTGCGCGGATCCGCGGGCCATGGCCCGGTTCTGGGGTGAGGCGATGGACTGGACCGTGCACGAGGTGACCGACGATCATGCGGTGTTGCGCTCCGCCAAGGGCGTCGGCCCGTATCTTGAGTTCCTCCGCACGCCCGGCGGGAAGACGGTGCCAGACCGCGTCCATCTCGATCTGCTGCCGTACCCCGGTGACGATCAGGAAGCGGAGGTGGCCCGGCTGCGGGCGCTCGGCGCCACCGACCTCGACCTCGGCCAGGGCGACGTCCCGTGGACGTGCCTGGCCGACCCGGAGGGCCACGAGTTCTGCGTCCTCGCCCCTTCCTGACGCGGAACCTTGACGACACCCCGACCCGTGAACCTTGTGTCCTCATGCGCCATGCCCCCGGGTGGACTGGGCTGCGACGCCTCGGTCGGTTCGGGCGGCGAGAGTGTGCGTGCCGGGAGCGAGACCAGCTCGCTCGCCGACCACGCCACTCAACTCGCCAACCGAAGTGCTGACTTCGCTGCTGCCTTCTTCGTTCCTGGGCGCCGCGAAGCCACCTCGCCGGGCTTCACCTGCGTGCCTCGTGATCTGGATCAAAGACCTCACCCGAACCAGAGCCGAGAGCCAAGAGCACGAGAGCCGCGCAGGTCATCAAGGGGCGTAGTTTGTCGGGATCGCAGAGGTGGACTCTTGGCGGCGGCTGCTTTCCCGGATGCCGGGATTTCGGTGGCCCGCTGCCGCTCGGTCAGGAACGCAAGGAGCGCGAACGGGCGGGCCGCGAGCGCCTCATCGTGGCGACGGCCCGCGAACTCGCCGAGCAACAGGGCTGGGACGCGGTCACCACCCGCCGGCTCGCCGAGCGCATCGGATACAGCCAGCCCGTCCTCTACAGCCATTTCCGCGGCAAGCGCGAGATCATCGGCGCCGTCGCCCTCGAGGGTGCCGCCGAGATGGCCGCGGCGCTGCGGGCCGCGACCTCCGCCGCGGACGGCCCTCGCACCCGGGTCACCGCACTCGCCCGCACCTACCCCGACTTCGCCGAGCGCTACCCGGCGGTCTACGACGCCATGTTCCGGCTCGACGGCGGCCTGGCGTTCGCGCACGAGGACACCCCGGAGCCGCTGAAGGACGCCTTCGCCGACCTGCTGGAAAGCCTCGGCGAGGTCGCCGGGGACGGCGTCCACCCGGGACTGTTCACCGAGGTGTTCTGGGCGGCCCTGCACGGGCTGGCCACCCTGACCCGAGCGGGACGGCTGCCGCCGGAGGACACCGAGCGGAGGACGGAGCTGCTGGTGGACCGGCTCGCCATGGTCTGACACACCGTCCCGGCGGGCGCGCAGCCGGGACCCTCGTGAGCCGCTGCGTGCCTGCGGCATCGCTTCCGGTCACTCGTGCCCACACGCCGCAGCCGCAGATCGCCGGCCCCGTACTCCCGACGGAGCCCCCCCCGCCCCGGAAGCTGCGGTGCTCATTGATCACGACCCGATACGCGCCCCAGTACTCCAGCTTTGGATCGTGATCCGAGAGAGGCGCGTCGGCGTGCGGCGGACACGGCCGGGCGCGATCCGGCGTCGGCGCGTCCTCCGCCAGGGCGGCCGTTATTCCAGCCACATCCCGTCGCTCATGATGACTCTCCCGCGTAGTTCCGGCTCGCCGCGCCAGGCGCGCACAGTCCTCGGGACCACTCGTACATACAGAAAGGACCCCTCTTCCACGCGTGGATCCCACCCGAACTTGTCGGCGAACGCCTCCGCTGCGCCTCCGGGCACCTCCTGGTCCGGGAAGCACTCCGCCTCACCCTGGAGGAGCACCACGTCGAAGGTGTCCGGTAGCGCCAGGCGCACGCGCGGCTCTTTGCGGACGTTCCGCGCGGTCACGGCAGTGGCGCTGGTGCACATCCACACTGCTCGTCCATCCCAGAAGAACCACAGCGGCACCTGGTGCGGCCCGTGATCAGGGTGAGCCGTCGACACCCATACATCCCGCTCGGTATCGAGCCGCTTCAGAGCGTCGCGCCTACGCTCCACCGTCTGGCGGCGAACGATTCCCGTGGTCTCCATGAGGGCCGACCCTAGCCAAGCAGGCGCGAAGCGCGCCTGAGGCGCAGGACCTACTCCCAGCGACCGATGAACCCCTCAACTTTTGGCTCGGGACGACCAACTTCGGTACTCAGAGTGGCCAGCGGACGTGCTCAGTCACACTGGTCTCCGGTAATGGCCCACTACTCGTGATCGCGCCTGCTGGCTGCGTCGCCAGGCGGACCAGCTGGGCCGGTGGGCCGGGCCGTCTGGGCCGGTGGGCCGGGCCGTAAACGGGCCGCGAACGGGTTGGACTACAACAAACCAAGCCCGGACCAGGGCGGTTGCCCAGGCGGGGGCGGTGCGTACCTTGCCGAGGACGCGCCAGCTCTTGAGGTGGGCGAAGCCTGCTCGACGGATGCCCGGACGGCCGCCAGTGCCGTGTTGGACAGTTTCTGATCTCGCGTCTCGCGTCAGGGGCCGGTTCCGGGCGGCCCCGTAGCCGGTGATCACCGCCGGGTCGGCGTCGGGGCGGCCGTCGTCGAGGCCGACGAAACCCAGGTCGGCGATGGCTCCGAGCCCGGCTTCCCGCAGTTTCCGGGTGAGCTTGTCATGTCGGCAGGCGTCGAACTCCGAGGTGCGCCCGGGGGCAGGCCGCCGAGATCCACAGCAGTCGGCTCAGTGGAGAAGCCATCTCGATCGGTAGCCGGCCGTCGCCCCGTTTCGACTGCCCGAGGCAGCAGGCCCAAGTGCCCGCCGGAAGGCTCAGCCGCTCGTCCTGGCTGGGTGTCCCGCGTCACACCCGGCTCCTGTCAGCAATCGGGGCGCCGTCTCGTCCAAGGGGCACGCGAACGAGACAGGAGCAACGTCATGAAGCACCGCATTGTCGTACTCGGCGCCGGATACGCCGGGGCCTTCGCCGCCGGAAACCTGGCCCGCAGGCTCTCCCCCGCCGACACCGAGATCACCGTCGTCAACGCCGAGTCCGACTTCGTCGAGCGGATGCGGCTCCACCAGCTCGCGATCGGCCAGGACCTCGCGTTCCGCAAGCTCGCCGACGTATTCGCGGGCACCGGGGTGCGGCTGCGCCTGGCGCGCGTCACCGGCGTCGACCCCGAGCGCAGGACCGTCGCCGTGATCGGCGAGGACGGCGACGGCGAGCTCGCATACGACACGCTTCTCTACGCGCTCGGCAGCTCCGTGGCCCACCATGGCGTCCCCGGCGTGGCGGAGTACGCCTTCGATGTGACCGGCCGGTCCTCGGCGCTGCGTCTGCGCGAGCGCCTGGCCGGCCTGGGCGAGGGCGGCACCGTGCTGGTCGTCGGTGAGGGGCTGACCGGCATCGAAACCGCCACCGAGTTCGCCGAGTCCCGGCCCGACCTCTCGGTCGCGCTCGCCGCCCGCGGCGAGCTGGGTGCCTGGCTCTCCCCGAAGGCCCGCCGTCACCTGTGCCAGGCCTTCGACCGGCTCGGCATCACTGTCCACGAGCAGACCCGCATCGAAGCCGTCGAGCCGACACGGGCGATCGCCGCCAGCGGTATGTCCATCTCGGCCGACGTGACCGTGTGGTCGGCCGGGTTCGCCGTGCACCCCATCGCGGCCGCCAGCGGACTGGAGGTCGCCGAGACCGGCCAGATCGTCGTCGACCGAACCATGCGCTCGGTCTCGCACCCGGATGTCTACGCCGCCGGTGACTGCGCCAACGCGATCGGTGAGAACGGCCGACCGCTGCCGATGTCCTGCGCCTCGGCCGGCCTCACCAACATGCAGGCGACCGCCGCGATCATCGCACGCCTGACGGGGGGTGAGGTCCCGACCCTTGAGCTGAAGTACCACGGCAACCACATCAGCCTCGGGCGGCGGGACGCGATCTTCCAGATGGTGGACGGGGACGCCCTGTCGAAGTCCTGGTACCTGGGCGGCCGGACCGCCGCGCGGCTCAAGTCGGGCGTGCTCAAGGGGGCCGGGTGGGGCATCGCCCACCCGACCTTCGGCATGCCGAAGCACAAGCGACGCCTGGCAGCCGCACCGGACCGGGCCGGTGTGAGTGTCTCTGCATAGGCTGTTCCGCGTGGAGAGCGTCGCCATCGATCGGTTCGAGGCCAGCCGGGGCCGGCTGGCCTCGCTCGCGTACCGTCTGCTCGGCTCGGCCGCCGACGCCGAGGACGCCGTGCAGGACACGTTCCTGCGCTGGCAGGCCGCAGACCGCAAACGGGTCGAGGTGCCGGAAGCGTGGCTGACCAAGGTCGTCACCAATCTCTGCCTCGACCGGCTCCGCTCGGCGCAGGCGCGCCACGAGCGGGCGGCCGGAGACTGGCTGCCCGAGCCACTCCTCGAGGGCGACCCGATGCTGGGCCCGGCCGACACCTTCGAGCAGCGCGAATCGGTGTCCTTGGCCGTACTGACCCTCATGGAGCGCCTCTCACCAGTCGAGCGGGCCGTCTACGTCCTGCGTGAGGCCTTCTCCTACCCCCACGCCGAGATCGCCGGGATCCTCGACATCACCGAGTCCGCGAGCCAGCAGCATGTTCACCGGGCCCGGATTCGGGTCGCCGCCGAGCGCCACCGCAGCGGCGAGGCCGACCCCGCGGCCGCGCGCCGGGTCGTCGAGGAGTTCCTCGTCGCCGCCACATCCGGGCGCACCGAACGGCTGGTGGCTCTGCTGACCGACGACGTGACCGCGGTCTCGGACGGCGCCGGACTGGCCAGGCGGCTGCTGCGGTACAGGACGCGCGAGCGGGTCGCCTCCTACGTACGGGCCGGCTTCAAGCCCACCCCGGCGAAGCGGCGGCTGGCCGGCGGCTCGCCCGCGCTCCATATCGCGCTGGTCAACGGCTCCCCGGCCGTCCTCGCCGTGATCGACGGCCGGATCGTGGGCGCCGTGGCGTTCGAAATCAGTGACGGCAAGGTCGCGTCCCTGCGCGGCATCGCCGCCGCGGACCGCCTCGCGCGCCTCAACACGGCTTGGCGGCAGCACGCGCCCGACGCTCCGGTCATCAACGCATGGTGACAGAGCCACCAAAATCCAGTGGCCTGAGAGTAGGAGTTGGGACAGCACTCGTTGAGCCCTCGCGCCGCACAGCAGCACGGGGGCCGAAGCACGTCGGTCTCCGAATCTACGGTCACTACCCGCTGATGGGGTTCGTCGACCGCGCGGGAGCGGCCGACGAGGACACCCTTGCCGTCGTCCTGACCCGCTGTCGTGCGAACCCCGCCCCAGTCCTCACGGACATCGCGCGGGATCTCGGGGTGGGCCGCACGCCCTGTACCGCGTGCTCGCCGAGCACGCGGAGCCGTCAGGACCGCCGACAGCCACCGACGACGCCGTACGCGGCTTCGCCTTCGCAGTGGTCCCGGTCTCGTGCAGTTACCGCTCGGTGGTCGTACCGCGCCATTCCGGCGAGACGTACGGCGTCACAGCGTCGAGTGGGCCCGCGACCGCGAGACGACGGGCACGGCGGCCGACCTGCGGGTCCTCGCAGCGCGGGCGGCCACGGCCCGAGTCGAGCAGCACGCCGTCGTGTCCGTGATGCGCGGACCAGGCCGGCAGGGTGCCTGCACTCGGCTGCCTATGCGGATGGGGGTCTTCGCAGCTTCGAAGTGAGGGCCGGGAGGGTGGGAACGTCACCCCGGGACGAGAGGGCCGTGGGTCGTGGGCCGTGGGCCGTGGGCCGTGGGCCGTGGGCCGTGGGTCGTGGGTCGTGGGTCGTGGGTCGTGGGTCGTGGGTCGTGGGCCGTGGGCCGTGGGCCGTGGGCCGTGGGCCGTGGGCCGTGGGCCGTGGGCCGTGGGCCGTGGGCCGTGGGCCGTGGGCCGTGGGCCGTGGGCCGTGGGCCGTGGCAACGAAAGATCAGACGGCGGATGCACCCCACTCGCCAGAATCGCATCCTTCCGGGTGATGGCCCGATCCCGATCCCGATCCCGATCCCGATCATCCGAGAGGACACCCATGTCGCCCAGCCCGTCCCGAGGCGCGCGCCGCACCGTCTCCGGTCTCGCCACCGTCCTGCTGGCCCTGGCCGGCCCTCTGGCGGCCCCGACCTCACCCGCGGCGGCCGCCGCCGGAACCGGGCAGGTCAGTACGGTCACCTACACGGCGGCGGAGTTGGCCGCCGCCCTCTCGTACTGGACGCCCGCGCGCATGAAGCAGGTCGGCCGCACCGTCGACGTGGGACCGACCGGACCGCTCAGCAAGACCTGGACCGGCAAGGGCATCCCCAGCATCGGCCGGCTCTTCTTCGTCAACTCGAAGGGGCAGGACACCTGGTGCACGGCCAGCGCCGTCACCAGCGACAACGGCTCAGTGATCATGACTGCCGCTCACTGCGCGCGCCTCGGCTCCTCGCCCGTCAACACCTACGGCGACATCGTCTTCGTCCCCGGCTACGCCAAGGGCAAGGCGCCGTACGGCCGCTATGCCGTCAAGGCGACCATGACACCGCGCACCTGGGTCGAGGACACGGTCAACGACGTCGCGGCGATGGTCGTCGCCACCCCGGCCAAGGGGAAGCGGCTCACCGACGCGGTGGGAGCGCAGAGCATCGCCTTCGACCGTCCGGCCGGTGTGCGGGTCACCGCCTTCGGCTATCCGGCGACCACGCCCCAGCGGGGCGAGCAGCTGCTGTACTGCGCCGGTACCTCTCAGCGCGCCCCCGAAGGCGAGCAGCGCGTCCCGTGCGATCTCGGCGGCGGCGCGAGCGGCGGTCCCTGGCTCGCCGGCTTCAACTCCTACACCGGCAAGGGGACCGTGGTGTCGGTCAACAGCCACGGCGAGCGCGACGGCGGCACCCCGATGTACGGGCCGACGCTCGACAAGACCGCGCGAGCCGTCTACGACGCCGCCCGGCGCGGCTGAGCACCGGGGCTCCGGCGGGCGGGTGTGGCGTGCCGTCCCGGGCCCGGGACCCGTGTCATGGCGACTTCTCCTGGCCCTGTAGCTGCGTTGCAGCACGGAACAGTCCGTGGTCGACAGGTGGGGCCGAGGCGCCTGCCGGGCGTCTGTTTCGGCCGGCGCCGAGGCGGTCGCTCAACGGACGGTCGTGTGAGGTTGTGCCTGGACGTCGGGTCCGGGGCTACGTGTCGCGTTCTGCGGTGAAGCGCTGCAGCAGGTCGAGCAGGGTTGCCCGGTCCGCGTCGGGCAGGGCGGAGAAGCAGGCGGCGAACACCTCGTCGGCAACCTCCCGCACCGCACACAGGCGGCGGGGGCGGCCACCGGCGAGGCAGCACATCGATGGAAGACTTCTCTCCATGACCGCTCCGCACCCCTACACGCGCTACGTGGCGATCGGCGACAGCCTGACGGAAGGCCTCGGCGACCCCGACCCCGCGGGCGGGCACAGAGGCTGGGCCGACCGGCTTGCCGAAGTCCTGGCCGGGCACCAGCCGAGTCTCGCGTACGCCAACCTCGCCGTACGCGGCAAGACGGCCGCCCGGATCAGGGCCGAACAGCTCGGACCGGCACTGGAGTTGAAGCCGGACCTCGTGACGGTCATGGCCGGTATGAACGACCTGGTGCGCTCCGGGTTCGACGCCGCGTCGGTCATCGCCGACATCGAGGAGATGTTCGCCCGTCTCACCGCGTCGGGAGCGCGGGTGGCCACCGTGACCTTCCCCGACCTGGGGAAGGTGTCGCCACTCGCGCGCCGGGTGCTCCCCCGCATCCTCGACCTCAACGCCCGCCTGTGTGAGACCGCGGAGCGGCACGGCGTGACCGTCCTGGACGTCTTCGCCCACCCCGTCACCACCGATCCCCGTCTCTGGGCCGACGACCGGCTGCACGCGAGCCCGCTGGGTCACGCGCGCATCGCCTCCGGCATGGCCCACACGCTCGGTCTGCCGGGTCACGACACCTGGGCGGAAGCGCTGCCCCCGCGGCCTCGCGTCCCCGCCCTGCGGGCCGTCGGCGCCGAGGTGCGCTGGGCCGTGGACTTCCTCGGACCGTGGCTGTGGCGGCGACTGCGCGGACGTTCGTCGGGCGACGGCTGCTCGGCGAAGAGGCCGGAGCCGGGACCGGTGAAGCTCCAGGACGCGGCCTGAGTCCGGAGCTTCAGCTGGCCGGTGCTTCACCTGGCCAGTGCTTCAGCTGTCCAGAGCTTCACCGGGCCTACTTCACGGATCCCGCCATGACCCCCTGCACGAAGTGCCGCTGGAACGCGAAGAACACGACCACCGGCACGATCAGCGACAGGAACGCACCCGGCGCCAGTACGTCGATGTTGCTGCCGAACTGCCGTATCTGCGACTGCAGTTCCACCGTGAGGGGCTGTGCCGAGCTGTCGGCGAACAGCAGCGCCACCAGCATGTCGTTCCACACCCACAGGAACTGGAAGATGGCGAGGCTCGCGATGGCGGGCCGCCCGACCGGCAGGACGAGCCGTGTGAAGATGCGCCACTCGCCGCCCCCGTCCATGCGGGCCGCCTCCAGCATCTCCCTCGGTATCTCCGCGAAGTAGTTCCGCAGCAGGAAGATCGCGAACGGCAGTCCGTACGAGACATGGAAGAGGACGACGCCCGGGATCGTGCCGAACAGCCCCAGCTGGCCGAAGAGTTTGGCCACCGGCAACAGGCCGATCTGCACCGGCACCACCAACAGGGCGACCACAAGCAGGAAGAGCGGGTCACGGCCGGGGAAGTCCAGCCAGGCGAAGGCGTATCCGGCGAGCGCGGCGATGACGACGACGAGCACGGTCGTGGGCACCGAGATCAGCACGGTGTTCCAGAACGCCTGGGTGATGCCGGCGTTCCCCAGCAGCGCCGTGTAGTTGTCGAAGGACAGCTGGCCGGGACTGGTGAGGGCCGTCCACCAGCCGCCGGTGGCCGTGTCCTCGGTGGACCGCAGGGACGACAGGAGCAGTCCGGCGAGCGGGGTGAGCCAGATCAGCCCGACGAGTACGAGGAAGGCCTGGACGAGACCGCTGCCGAGCGCCCGCCTGAGCGCGTTGACGTTCATCGCTGACTCCCTCGGAAGCGGCGGACGTTGAAGACCATGGCGGGGACGACGAGCAGCAGGAGCAGTACGCCGAGGGCGCTGCCGAGTCCCTGGTCGTTGCCGCCGCCGAAGGACACCAGCCACATCTGGGTGGCCAGCACGGTGGCGTCCTCCTGCACGGGGCCTGGCGCGATGATGTAGACGAGGTCGAAGACCTTCATCACGTTGATGACGAGGGTCACGAAGACCACGGTCAGTACGGGGGCCAGCAGGGGCACGGTGATCCGGCGGAACACCTGCCACTCGTTGGCGCCGTCCATGCGCGCCGCCTCCAGGGTGTCGCGCGGCAGCGTCGACAGGCCCGCGCCGATCAGCACCATCGCGAAGCCGGTCCAGATCCACAGGTAGGCGCCGATGATCGCCGGGGTGACGAGCGTCGGGCCGAGCCAGGAGACGCCGTCGTAGGGCGGCGCGAAGTTCGAGCCGGGAAGCGTGACGGTGTACGAGCCGGCCTCCAGGCCCGGGAAGCGGAAGGAGCCGTCGGCCGCTGTGGTGGTGCTCGCGACCGTCTTCCCGTCGCGCACCGCCTCGACCTTCATCTCCGGCAGGCCGCTCTCCCGGCGGTCGACCGCGCCCTGCTTCCCTCCGCCACCGGGCGTGAAGTCCAGGTAGACGACCCCGCGCAGTTCGTCGGGGGCTGCCTTGCGGGCGGCCGGCCCGAGGGCGGGTTCCGCGCCCTTGAGGTTCTTGGGCGCGACGCCCACCAGGCCGAGGGAGACCGTGTCGCCCGGTGACACGGGTGTGCTCGTACGGTACGAGCCGTTGTCGCCGGCGGTGAGGCCCTGGCCGTCACGGGCGCGGGCCGTCGGGTACGAGGAGGTGCCCTGGAAGGCGTCGTGGATGCCGACCGCCGCCGCGTTGAGGACGCCCTTGTCGGGGTCCTCGTCGTAGGCGAGCCGGAAGATGATGCCGGCGGCCAGGAAGGAGACGGCCATCGGCATGAAGAGCAGCAGCTTGAACGCGGTGGCCCACCGGATCTTCTCGACGAGCACGGCGAGGACGAGTCCCAGCCCCGTGAGCAGGGCGGGGGCCACGACGACCCAGATGGTGGTGTTGCGGACGGCCTTGAGGGTGGCGGGGTCGCGGAACATCTCGGAGTAGTTGTCACCGCCCACGAACCGTGTCCCGGAGGCGTCGAAGAAGCTGCGGCCGACCGAGAAGAGCACCGGGTAGAGGACGAGGGCGCCGAGCAGGAGCAGCGCGGGGAGGACGAAGAGCAGGGCGATGGTCCTCCCCCGCCGCCGGGCGCGCCGCTGGTGAGCGGCGCTTGCGGCGGCGGGAGGACCGCCCGCCTTCGTGAGCGTGGCGGTCATCGCGGTCAGCCCTTGTAGGCCTTGGCCGCGGCGGTCTCCAGCTGTGCCGCGGTCCCCTTCGGGTCGGACGGGTCGCGCAGGAAGTCCTGGAGGATCTTCCACTCGCCCGCGCCCTTGGTGCCGCCGAACGCGGCCGGGGCCTGGTCGGACATGTCGAAGCGGACGGAGTCCCCGGCGGCTATGAGGGACTTGGCGGTCGTCCGGGTGACGTCGTCTCCGTAGGTGGCGGGGTCGAGCTCCTTGTTCGGGGACAGGAAGCCGCCCGTCTCCGCCCACACCGCGGCGGCCTCCGGGGTCGCCAGGTACTCCAGGAGGGCCATGCCCGCCTTGGTGTTCTTGCCGTCCTTGAGGACGACGGCCGCGTCGCCGCCGCTGACCACGGGTGCCGCGCCACCGCCGACGGGCGGGAACGGGAAGAAGTTCGCGTCCTCGCCGATCTTCCGGCCGAACTGGTCCTTGGCCACACCGGCGACGAAGTCGCCCTCGTAGACCATGCCTGCCTCGGGCTTGGGCCCGAAGACCTTCTCGACGGAGCCCGGGAAGTCGGTGTTGAGGGCGCCGTTCTGTCCGCCCGCCAGGAGCTGCTTGTCCTTGAAGAGCTCGCCGAGCGTGGTGAGCGCGTCGACCACGCTCTGGTCGGTCCACTTCAGCTTGTGGGCGGCGAGGGCGTCGTACTTCTCGGGGCCGGCCTGGGAGAGGTAGACGTTCTCGAACCAGTCGGTGAGCGTCCAGCCGTCCTGGCCCGCGACGGAGAAGGCGGCGAGGCCCGAGTCGGAGACGGTCCGCCCGGCCTTCAGCATCTCGTCGTACGTCTTCGGCGGCTCGACGCCGGCCTGGTCGAGGGCGTCGGGGCTGTACCAGACGGTCGACTTGTGGGCGGCCTTGAAGTACAGGCCGTAGAGGGTGCCGTCGACGCTGCCGTAGTCCTTCCACACGCTCGCGTAGTTGGCGTCGACGGACTTCCGGGTGGCGGGGGACAGCGGCTTGAGCCACCCGTTCCCGGCGAACTGCTGGAGCACGCCGACCTGCGGGACCATCACCACGTCGGGGGCGTTGCCGCCCTCGATCTTGCTGCCGACGACGGTGGAGACGTTGTCGCCGGTGGACACGAACTGGGTCTTGGCGCCGGTCTTCTCGGTGAAGGCCTCCAGCACCTTCTGGAAGTTCTTCTGCTCGCTGCCGGACCAGACGCCGGCCACGGAGACGGTCTGACCGCTGAGCGCCTTGTCGCCGCCGCCCGCGGCGACGGGGCCACCGCCACCGCAGGCGGTCGCGCCGAGCGCCAGGGCGAGGGCGGTGCAGCTCGTGAGCAGGGGGGTACGTCGTCGCATCATCGTTGATGTCCCTTCGGGGAGGGTGATTGACGGGGTGGAGCGGTGTGGGGTCTCAGGAATCGGTGTCGTCGCCGATCCACCAGGCGGCCGTGGAGCCGGGGAGCACCCCGGCCGGGCAGGGGCCGCTGGACAGCAAGGGGGTGCCGGAGACGGGCGCCGGGGCGGGCGCCGTACCGAAGTTGACGGCGCAGACCAGGCCGTCGCCGCGGACGAAGCCGAGGACACCGGGCTGGGTGTCCAGCCAGCGCAGCGTGCCCTCGCCGAGCTGGGGCAGCGCGGCCCGCAGCTGGAGGCCGTCGCGGTACAGGTGCCAGAAGGAGCGGGTGTCGGCGAGCGCGCGGTCGGTGGCGTACTCGGCGAAGTACTCGGGCTGCGGCAGCCAGGGTTTGGCGCCCTCGACGCCGGAGGTGAAGCCGAACGGCGAGGCGTGCCCGGACCACGGCAGCGGTACCCGGCAGCCGTCGCGGATGCGGGCGCGGCTGCCGGTGCGGCGGAAGATCGGGTCGGTGAGCACGTCGTCGGGCAGGTCGACGACCTCGGGCAGGCCCAGCTCCTCGCCCTGGTAGATGTACGCGGCCCCGGGCAGCGCCAGCATGAGCAGGGCGGCGGCGCGGGCGCGGGCGGCGCCGAGGCCGCTGCCCTCGACGGCGGGCTCGCCATAGCGGGTGACCGTGCGGACCTGGTCGTGGTTGTTGAGGACCCAGGTGACGGTGGAGCCCGTTCCCGCGATGTCCTGCATGGCCTCGGAGATGACCTTGCGGAAGGCGTCGGCGTCCCAGGAGGCGCTCAACAGGTCGAAGAAGAAGGCCTGGTGCAGTTCGTCGGGGCGTACGTACTTGGCGTGGTCGCGTGCCGTCGGGACCGAGACCTCACCGACCAGGAGCCGCTCGCGGCCGTCGTGTGCCGTGTACTCCTCGCACACCGCCCGCCAGTGCCGCCACACCTCGTGCACCTCGGGCTGGTTCCAGGCGAGCGGGTTGACCGAGTCGCGGGTACGGGCGTCGATCTCGGGGTCCGGCGAGTCGGGCAGCTCGGGATGCTTGAACAGGCCGGCGGCGACATCGATACGGAAGCCGTCCACACCCCGGTCGAGCCAGAAGCGCAGGACACGGTCGAAGTACGCGCCGACCTCGGGGTCGCGCCAGTTCCAGTCGGGCTGCTCGGGCGTGAACATGTGCAGGTACCACTGGCCCGGACGGCCGTCCGCGTCCGTGACGCGGGACCAGGCGGAGCCGCCGAACATGGCGTGCCAGTTGTTGGGCGGCTCGGCCCCGTCCGGTCCCCGCCCGTCGGCGAAGTGGAAGCGGGCCCGTGCCGCGCTCCCCGGCGCGGAGGCCAGCGCCTCGCGGAACCAGGGGTGCTCGCTGGAGCAGTGGTTGGGAACGATGTCGAGCAGCACCTTGACGCCCAGCCGACGGGCGGCCGACATCAGCAGGTCGAACTCGGCGAGGTCGCCGAAGAGCGGGTCGACGTCGCGGTAGTCGGCGACGTCGTAGCCGTGGTCGTGCTGCGGGGAGGGGAAGAACGGACTCAGCCAGATCCCGTCGACGCCCAGCTTCTTCAGGTACGGCAGTCCGGCCCGGACTCCGGCGAGATCGCCGACGCCGTCACCGGTGCTGTCCAGAAAGCTGCGGACGTACACCTGGTAGATCACCGCGTCACGCCACCAGCGATGTGTGTCGATGTGCTTGGAGCTCACCCGTTGGCCTGTCTGTGCGAGCTGACTGTTATGCATGCATGTTAGGTAGACGTTTCACGGAGGTGTCAACGAAGAGGACAGAGGGAATCCGCCAACAGGGATGTTATAAACGGATTTTTCATCCCAGAGAGACGCGAGTCGATACGCGGGCGTTACCTAACATGTAAGTAGGAGAAGTCGTGCCAACCAGGAGGACGTCAGCCGCGGCGAGAGATGTCGGCCAGCTCCCGCGCCAGCCGACGCACCGCCGCCTCCGGCGTCGAGTGCCCGGCCATCGCGTCGTGGACCACCGCCTGCACCACCATGCTGACCTGGTCGTAGCGCGGGCTCTTCGGGCGCGGTGCGGCCTTGAGGACGCTCGCGCGCAGAGTCGGCAGGTACGGGAACTCCCGCACCAGTTCCGGGTCCTGGTACAGATCCGCGCGCACGGGAGGCAGCGCACCCCGGGTGAGGACCTGGCGCTGGACGCGCTCGCCCGTGAGATACGAGATCAGGCGTGCGGCGGTGTCGGGGTGTTCGGCGTGCGCGTTGACGGCCAGGTTGGAGCCGCCGAGCACGCTGGTTCCGGGCCCGTCCGGACCCGGCAGCGGTGCGGCGCCGATCTTCCCGGCGACCGCGGAGCCCTTGGCGGAGGCGCCGACGTACGCGTAGGGCCAGTTGCGCAGGAAGAGCAGCCGGCCGTCCTGGAAGGCCTGCCTGGACTCCTCCTCCTTGTACTCCAGAGCCTCCTTGGGGATCCAGCCGTCGCGTGCACCGCGGGCGAGGAACCCGATGCCCTCGCGCGCCGCCGAGCCGACGGTGACGCGTTGGCCCTCGTCGCCGAGGATCGTGCCGCCCGCCGAGTACACGGCCTCGGCCGCGTTGACGGTGAGGCCCTCGTAGGGCAGGAACTGGCCCGCGTAGCCGTCGAGGCCGTGCCTGGGCGCGATGGTCTTCGCGTAACGCTCCAGCTCGGCCCAGGTGCGGGGCGGTGGGACGCCCTCCTTGGCAAGGATGTCCTTGCGATAGAAGAGCAGGCCGGCGTTGGTGACGTACGGGACGGCGTACAGCTGTCCGTCGTACGTCGCGGTGTCCACGACCGGCTGGAGGAAGCTGCTCAGGGGAAAGCGGTTGCGGGGCAGCGGGCGGATCCAGTCGGCGGCGGCGAACTCCGAGGTCCAGGTGACGTCGATGTTGAGGACGTCGAAGCGGCCGCGTTCGCCCGCACGCAGGTCGGTGATCATCTGGGCGCGGGTCTCGTCGGCGGAGTCCGGCAGTTCGACGAGGGTGACCTTCTCACCGGGGTGAGCGCGGTTCCAGCCCTCGAGGAGCGGGCCGAGGTAGCCGGTGAGGTCGCCCGCGGTGGCGAGGGTCAGCGGCCCGCGGCCCTCGGGTCCGCCGGTGGCCTGTGCCCCGGACGCGCCATAACCGGCCAGAACGACCGCGAGGACGAGGAGGCCCCTACCGGCGGCGCGTATCCACCGCATAGGTTCCTCCCTGTACACCGGCGCCGGGCACCTTCGCCCGGAGTCAGAGGCCATGTATACCTGTTAGGTATGGGCGATACTAGGGCCTGGAACACAATACGAGGCTGCGAGGAGGACAGCTCGAGTGCGCCTGCCCCTCCTGGCCTTGCTGGCGCGCGGCCCGGCCCACGGCTACGAGCTCAAGCAGGACCTTGAGCAACTACTGGGTGCCGCGTACCCTCAGCCGAACGTCGGCCAGATCTACGTGACCCTCGGCCGCCTCGAGAAGTCGGGACTGATCGAGGGGGAGGAGGTCGAGCAGGCGAGCCGGCCGAACAAGAAGATCTACCACCTCACCGATGCCGGGCGGGAGGCGCTGCGCGCCTGGTACGAGGAGACGGCGGACGAGCCGCGGGTGCGGGACGAGTTCTTCATGAAGCTCGCGCTCGCCGAGCAGACCGGTCTCGCCGACAGAATCGCCCTGATCAACAGACAACGGCGCCACTACCTGAACACCATGCGCAACCTGTCGAAGCTCTCCACGGCCGAGAACCGGGACAACCGCATCTCCCGGCTGCTGATCGAGGGCGCCATGCTGCACCTCCAGGCCGACCTGGACTGGCTGGAGCGCTGCCAGGAGGAACTGGAGGAGCCGAAGTGAGCGACGCCCCCACTCCTGTGCTGCGGGCCGAGGGCCTCGTCAAGACCCACTACGGACAGGGTGCGCCCGCCCGTGCCGTGCGCGGTGTGGACCTGCGGGTGCGGCCCGGCGAGTTCGTGGCCGTCACCGGCCCGTCCGGCGCGGGCAAGTCGACGCTGCTGCATCTGCTCGGCGGACTGCAGCGACCGGACGGCGGCAGCATCTGGCTGGACGGCGAGCGCACGGACGCCTACAGCGAGGCGCGGTGGGCCGTGGAGCGTCGCCGCCGTATCGGCATCGTCTTCCAGTTCTTCAACCTCGTCTCCAACCTGTCGGTCGCCGACAACGTGGAGCTGCCCGCGCTGCTGGCCGGGGTCTCCGCCAAGCGGGCGCGCGCCGAGCGTGAGGAGCTGCTGGCCGAGCTGGGTCTGGCGGGCAAGGAGCGGAGCATGCCGGGTGAGCTGTCCGGCGGCGAGCAGCAGCGGGTCGCGCTGGCCCGGGCCCTGGTCAACCGTCCTCCGCTGCTGCTGGCCGACGAGCCCGCGGGCAGCCTGGACAGCAAGGGCACCCGTGAGGTGATGCGGTTGCTGTCCCGTTTCCACGGACGTGGTCAGACGATCGTTCTGGTCACTCATGACGCACGACTGGCGAGTGCGGCGGACCGGGTGATCAGCTTCTTCGACGGCCGGATAGCCGACGACGTCGAACTGGACGGCACGCCGTCGCCCGGCGCGGGGGTTCCCGCCGTGCTGGAGCTGAAGGACTGACCGATGCGAGCCACGTTGCGCTGGGCGCACTCGGACCTGCGGACCCATCGGGGCGAGGCGCTGTTCCTGGTCCTCGCCACGGTCGGCATCGTCACCTCCCTGCTGCTGGCGACGGCGCTCTTCGGGTATGCGACGAACCCCTGGCAACGTGTCTTCACACAGTCCCGGGGCGCACACGTGTGGCTTCACACCGCTCCCTCCGCCGAGACGTCCGGGCTCGCCGGTCTGGGCGGCGTCGAGTCCGTCGCGGGCCCCTACCCCACGGCGTCCACTACGGTCACCTCCCGCGGCGCCCGCGCCTCCGTCGAGCTGCGCGGCACGTCCGAACGGCCCGTGGTCGGCCGCCCGTTGCTCGCCTCCGGCCGCTGGCTGGATCCCGGGAGGCCGGACGGTGTGGTGCTGGAGAGCACTCTCGCCCGGGCACTGCTGGCCGAGCCCGGGGACGTACTCACGCTGCCCGGCGGCACCGGCACGCTGACGGTCCTGGGCGTCGCCGACAGCGCCGAGCCGCGCTACAGCAAGGGGGAGCGACCGGGGCTCGTCTGGGCGCCGCCGTCCGCCCTGCCCCGCACCGGCTCCGACGGCGGCCAGGTGATCGGGCTGCGTCTGACGGACCCCTCGGACACCGACTACACCGTTCAGCGTGCCGTCACCATGCTGGGTGCCGGCGCCGTCAGTGAGGTCTCCGCCTGGCAGCAGGCGCGGGCCGAGGCCGAGGGCGAGGACCGGCTGCTCGGTCTGGTGCTGGGGTTGTTCGGGCTCGGCGCGCTGGTCGCCGCCGGACTCGCCGTGCACGGGGCCATCGGCACCCGCGTGCGAGGCCATCTCCGCGACATCTCGATCCTGAAGGCGATCGGTTTCACACCGGGCCAGGTGGTGCGCGTCTTCCTGGTCCAGCACCTCGCCTACGCGCTGCTGGGCGCCGTGGCCGCGGTGGCGCTCACCCAGGCGCTGGGCCCCCGGATGCCCGGGCGCCTCGGGGACGCGGTCGGCATGTGGCAGGGACTGCCGGGCCACCCGGTGGCTCTCGTGGCGGTGCCGGTGGGCGTGGTGCTGTTCATCGGGGCGACCACAGGACTCGCGGCCTGGCGGGCGGGACGGGTGCCCCCGGTTCCGGTGGCACGGACCGCCGCGCCGGCGGGCGGACGTCTGTCGGGTGTGGCACGCCGGGCTCTCGGCCTGCGGCTGCCGCCCGCGCTGGTCCTCGGCTGGCACAGGGCGTTCACGCGCCGCCCTCGCGCACTGGCCACGATCGCCCGTCTCGCGCTGCCGCTGATGCTGATCGTGGTGGCGATGAGCGCGTGGACGACCATGGACCGCTTCCACAGCCGACCGGAGCGGATGGGCCTCGCGGCAGCGCTCACCGTGCGCGCCGACACCGGTCTCGGCGACCCGGCGACCCGAGCCCTCCTGGCGCGCAGTCCCGAGGTCGCCGCCGCCTATCCGGGCGTCGAGGTGGCGGCCCTGGTGCCGGGCCAGACGGCCACGATCGCGCTGCGCGGTCTCGGCACCGACAAGGACCCGTACCCCTACACGCCGGCCGAGGGCCGTCCCGCCCATGGTCCCGACGAGGCGGTGGCCGGGCAGGGGCTGCTCGACCTGCTGGACGTGGAGGTCGGCGACTGGGTGCGTATGACCGTGGGCGGCCGGCCCCAGATCCTGCACATCGTCGGCCGTAGCATCGAGCCGGAGAACTCCGGCCGCGTCATCTCCACCTCGCTCGACACCCTCCGGGAGAACGACCCCGAACTCCGGCCGACGCTCTACCAGGTCCGGCTGCGTGCCGGCGCGGAGCCGCAGCGGGTCGCCACGGAGCTGACCGCCTCGGCCGGCCGGGGACAGCTGGACGTGCACGTCGTGACGAACCCCGCGGACGGACTGTCGCCGCTGCGCGGTGTCGTCGTCGGCCTGCTCGGCGTCCTCGCGCTCATCGGACTCGTCGAACTGCTGACCGCCATCGGCGGCACCGTCCGCGAGGGCGAGCGGGACCTGCTGGCGCTCAAAGCGATCGGACTGTCACCGCGGCAGATCACCGCGATCACCGTCACGGCCACCGGCTGCACCGCCCTGGCGTCGGTCGTGGTCGCCATGGCGCTGGGCATCCCCCTCGCCCGGTGGCTGATCGACGCCCAGGGCCGGTCGAACGGCATCGGGGCCGGCATCGCCCAGGTCCCCTCCCCCGCCGCTCTGTCCGCGCTGGCCGCAGCGGCGGTACTGGGTGCCCTGGCCCTTGCCGCTCTCCCCGCGGCCCGCGCCTCCCGCCGCCGCCTCGCGGACACGCTGAGCGCGGTGGCGTAGGTCTCCCAGGAGCGGTGTCGGCCCGGCCCGGCCGACATTCCAGGTCTCTCGACAGGATCGTCGAGCCCTTACGCCGAGGCCTCCCACCGTAGGGCCCCGTGGGCGTCAGGCGGGAGGGTGCGCGGGCGGCAGAGTCCGCCCGGAGCATTGACCCTGTGGCATGACCATGCAAACCTGCTGGATGGGAGCGCTCCCATGACCTCGCCTTTGGCGCAGGGGATTCCGTACAGCGGCCGCCCCTGCCCTTCCCCCCACTGGAGGCGCCCGTGCAGTCCCCCACTTCGTGTCGCCGACGCCGTTCCCGCGCGACGACCGTCAGCCTGCTCACCTTGGTCACCTTCGCCGGTGTGCTGACCGGCACCACCGGGGCGGCCGAGCCCGACCGCTCCGCCGAAGCTCGTACCGCCATCACCGCGGACTCCCCCGTCAGAGTCAACCGACTCGGCTACCTGCCGGACGGACCGAAGCGAGCCACGTTCGTCAACTCGGCCTCCCAGCCGCTGTCCTGGCAGTTGCGCAACGCCTCCGGGCAGACCGTGGCGTCCGGTTCCACCACCCCGCGCGGGACGGACGCCGCCTCCGGGGACGCCACTCATCTCGTGGACTTCTCGTCGTACACGGGGACGGGCAGCGGTTACGTCCTCGCGGTGTCCGGACAGAACAGCCCGTCCTTCGACATCCGCGCCGACCTCTACAACACCCTGCGCTCGGACGCGATGGCGTTCTTCTACCACCAGCGCAGCGGAACGCCCATCGAGGCGTCCCTGGTGGGATCGGCCTACGCGCGGCCGGCCGGTCATCTGGGCGTCGCTCCCAACAAGGGCGACACCCGCGTGCCCTGCCAGGCCGGTGTCTGCGACTACACCCTCGACGTCCGGGGCGGCTGGTACGACGCAGGCGACCAGGGCAAGTACGTGGTGAACGGCGGCATCTCCACATGGCTGTTGGTGAACTCGTACGACCGCGCCGCACGTGCCGGCAACGGAGCCGCCCTCGGTGACTCCACTCTGCGCATCCCCGAGCGGGGCAACAACACGCCCGACGTGCTCGACGAGGCGCGCTGGGAGCTGGAGTTCCTGTTGCGGATGCAGGTTCCCGACGGGCGGCCGTACGCCGGAATGGCCTTCCACAAGATCCACGACGCCCAGTGGACCGCGCTGCCCACCCGGCCCGAACAGGACGCGCAGCCCCGCGAACTGCACCGGCCTTCGACGGCCGCCACCCTCAACCTCGCGGCGACCGCGGCGCAGTGCGCCCGCGTGTACGCGCCGTACGACGCGGGGTTCGCGTCACGCTGCCTGACCGCCGCACGCAAGGCGTGGGCCGCCGCCAAGGCGAACCCCGGCGTCATCGCGCCGGATTCGGACGGCACGGGCGGGGGCGCCTACGGGGACGGTCGCGTGAGCGACGAGTTCTACTGGGCTGCTGCCGAGCTCTACGCGGCCACCGGGGAAGGCGCCTTCCGGGACGCTGTCACGTCCTCGTCCTGGCACACGGCCTCCGACGCCTTCACCTCCTTCGGCTTCGGCTGGGCGGATACCGCCGCGCTCGGCCGGCTCACGCTCGCCACGGTGCCAGGCGCTCTGCCCGCCTCGGACGTCACCCGGCTGCGCTCCTCGGTCGTCTCGGCAGCCGACGGCTACCTCGACTCGATGTCGGGCCAGGGCTATCCGGCGCCGATCCCGGTGTCGGCGTACGTCTGGGGCTCCAACAGTCAGGTCACCGACAACGCGCTGGTCATGGCTGTGGCGTACGAACTGACGGGCCAACGGCGTTACCGGGACGGCGCCTTGGAGTCGATGGACTATCTGCTGGGCCGCAACGCGCTCGGCCTGTCCTACGTCACCGGGTACGGCACGCAGTACGCCCGCAACCAGCACCACCGCTTCTGGGCGCGCCAGTACGACGCCTCGCTGCCGAACCCGCCCGCGGGCTCACTGGCCGGCGGTCCCAACAGCGCCCTGCAGGATCCGGTGGCGCAGCAGCGGCTCGGTGGGTGCAAGCCCGCGGCCTGCTACATCGACGACATCGGCTCGTACTCGACCAACGAGGTCGCGATCAACTGGAACGCCCCGCTGGCCTGGCTGGCCGCCTTCGCCGCCGAGCGGCCTCGGACGGCCTGAGCGCGCGCCGGTTCCCGCGCACGCCCGGGGTGCGTCACTTGGTCGCGCCCCGGGCGAAGCCGTTGTAGATGTACCGCTGGAGGAAGAGGAAGACGGCCGGTGTCGGCAGGACGACGAGGACCGCGCCCGCGGAGATGTTCTCCCAGTGCGCGCCGAAGGGTCCCGGGAAGCGGAACAGCGCGGTGGAGATCGTCCCCGGCTCTTCCGACGGCATGTACAGGAAGGGGATGCAGAAGTCGTTGTAGACCGTGATCCCCTTGATGATCACCACGGTGGCGACGGCCGGCTTGAGCAGCGGGAGGATGATCCGCCAGTAGATGGTGAGGGCGTCCGCTCCGCCGAGCCGCGCCGCCTCGTCCCGCGAGACCGGGATGCCCCGCATACCGCCGTCAAGCGGTGCTCGGCGGCGGCCCGTTGCCGCACCGGTTACGAACCGGCGGTCTTCGCGGCCTCGTTCCACCGCTCGCCGAGGTCCGTCAGGTAGTCGTCGAGGTCGCCCTTCTGCGCGCCGCGTGCCATGTCGACGAGCTTCTGCCGGTAGTCGGGTGTGTTGAGGCCGATCTCGGCGGCCTTGTCGATCGCGTTGACCGTGCCCGTCTCGCTCTGCGACACCTCGATGAGCCGCACCCCCGCGTCGGTGTACGGCTTCAGCGTCGCCGGCAGGGCACTGGACTTGAGCGTCGGCACGGAACCCTCGTTCTGCGCGAAGCCGGACTTGTCGGTGAACCAGTCGAGCCAGGCGCGGGCGGCTTCCTTGTGTTCGGAGTGGATGCTCACGGCCTGCACATAGTCGGCCGAGACGACGGAGCAGAACTTCCCGTCGACCTGGGCGGGGAACGGCATGAACCCGATGTCGTCCGGGTTGGTGCCGGCCTTCTCCGCGAGCTTGCCGTGCACGATGTCGTACAGCAGGGTGTCGGCGACGGTCAGGTCGCTCCCCTTGGCCCACGGGTCGGCGGAGACGAGCTTGTTGCTGGCCTGCGGGTCGCAGGAGACCGATCCGAGGATGCCCGTCCAGGGCGAGGTCAGCGGCCAGGCGTCCTTGAAGTTCGTGTAGTAGGGCACCGCGCCCGTCCTGGCCTTGATCGCCTCGAGGTCGTCCAGGAACCGGGCGGGGGTGGTGGGCCAGTCGGTGATACCGGCCTTCTTCCAGACGGCCTTGTTGTAGACGAACCCGTTCGCGTTGCCGACCGTGGCCACGCCGTAGACCTTGCCGCCGACCGCGCTCTTGTCGATGAACCGGTACTTCCCGGCGAGTTGCTTCTCCCCGCCGAGGGAGGCGAAGAACTTGGGGTAGTCGTCCTTGGCTATCGCGTTGGGGATCATCAGGACGTCGCCGTACTGGTCCGTGTTCATACGGATCTTGACTTCGCCCTCGTAGTCGGTGATGGCCTCGAACGTGACCTTCACCTTCGGGTAGACCTTGTTGAACTCCGCCGCGTACGTGTCCATCGTGCCGTTCTGCACCAGGTCGGTCCGGTGTGTGAGGACCTTGATCTCGCCGGAGACCTTCCCCGGATCGGCGGGAGCGTTCGCGGCCTCCCCCGTCGTCGCGGCTCCCCCGCTGCACCCCGCGACGGCCAGCATCGCGGCGGTGATCAGCACGCCGGAAAGCGACTTCTTCCCCATGTGCCCAACTCCCTTCAGGGTTACGGCTCCGGACTGCGAGTGGGAACGACGGCACTATGGCAGCCACAGTTAAACCGGTATAGCTATCGATCTCCCCGCGATATAGAATCGTTACCTGCACCGTAATTCTCCCGGATCAATACCGCAGATATACAGGCATCTTGCGGGGATCAAACCTCTCCATGTGGAACTAAACCGGTTCATGGACAGCGAGCAAAGCGACCCGTTATCTTGTGCTCGGCCGATCACCGCCAGGCCCGAGTCGCTTCGATGGGAGCCGCGCATGAAGGACGTCACCCCCCTCTCCGAGGGCTGGAACCTGCTCCACGACGGGTCGCCGCTGCCCGCCCAGGTACCGGGATGCGTCCACACGGACCTGCTCGACGCCGGGCTGATCCCCGACCCGTTCATCGGGATGAACGAGCACGAAGTGGCATGGGCGGGCCGACGTGACTGGACCTACACCCGGCCACTGGACCTGCCGCCCTCCGCTCACGAGCGCACCGACCTCGTCTTCGAGGGGCTGGACACGGCGGCCGAGATCGCTGTGGGCGGCGATCTCCTCGGCCGCACCCGCAACATGCACCGCTCCTACCGCTTCGACGTCACCGGACGGAGCGGTGAACTGAGTGTGCGGTTCACATCGGCCTACACCGAGGCCGAGGCTGTCAAAGAGCTCGTCGGTGAGCGGCCCAACGTCTACCCCGAGCCGTCCCAGTACATCCGCAAGATGGCCTCCAGCTTCGGCTGGGACTGGGGGCCCACCGTGGTGACCGCCGGCATCTGGAAGCCGGTCCGGCTGGAAACCTGGTCGACCGCCCGCATCGACCGGGTCCGGCCCGTGGTGACGGTCGCGGACGGGGCGGGCCGCGTGGAGCTGCGCGTCGAGGTGGAGCGCACCGAGTCCGGCAGGTCCCGCGCTCTGACGGCCCACGCCACGGTGGCCGGGGCCGAGGCGACCGCCGTCGTGGAAGGTGACCGGGCCACCCTGGTCCTGGAGGTCCCCGACCCAGCGCTCTGGTGGCCGCGCGGCTACGGCGAACAACCGCTGTATGACGTCGAGTTGACGCTGCTGGGTGCCGACGCCGCGGATTCCGGGGCGCTGCCGCTCGACACCTGGCACCGTCGGATCGGCTTCCGTACCGTCCGCCTGGACCGGTCGGAGGACGAGCACGGCACCGGCTTCACCTTCGTCGTCAACGGCGTACGGGTCTTCGCCCGGGGCGTCAACTGGATCCCCGACGACGTGCTGCCTTCCCGCATCACCTCCGACCGCTACCGTCGTCGCCTCGAACAGGCCGCGGCGGCCAACGTCGACCTCGTGCGTGTCTGGGGCGGCGGTCTCTACGAGAGCGAGGCCTTCTACGACGCCTGCGACGAGCTGGGGCTGATGGTCTGGCAGGACTTCCTGTTCGCCTGCTCGGCCTACCCGGAGGAGCCGCCGCTGCGCGGCGAGGTGGAGGCGGAGGCCCGCGAGAACGTCGTACGCCTGATGCCGCACCCCTCGCTGGTGCTGTGGAACGGCAACAACGAGAACCTGTGGGGCTTCCGGGACTGGGGCTGGGAGTCCGAACTCGCCGGTGCCACCTGGGGAGAGGGCTACTACCTCGGCGTACTCCCCCGGATCGTCGCCGAACTCGACCCCACCCGGCCGTACACCGCGGGCAGCCCCTGGTCCGGTTCCTGGGAGCACCACCCCAACGACCCGGCGCACGGCACCCACCACTCCTGGGAGGTGTGGAACCGCCTCGACCACGGCGAGTACCGGGCGAGCGTCCCGCGCTTCGTCGCGGAGTTCGGCTGGCAGGCGCCCCCGGCCATCTCGACGCTGCGCCGCGCGCTTCCCGGGGAGGACCTGGCACCCGGCTCCCCCGGCATGCTCCACCACCAGAAGGCCGAGGACGGCAACGGCAAGCTGAACCGGGGCGTCGCTCGCCACTTCGCGCTGCCCGACGGCGACTTCGACCGCTGGCACTACCTGACCCAGGTGGTCCAGGCGCGCGCCGTCGCCGCCGGCATCGAGCACTGGCGGTCGCACTGGCCGGTGTGCGCGGGCACGATCGTCTGGCAGCTCAACGACTGCTGGCCGGTCAGCTCGTGGGCGGCGATCGACGGGGACGAGCGGCTCAAGCCGCTCTACCACGAGCTGCGCCGCGTGTACGCCGACCGCCTGGTGACCGTACAGCCGGAGGGCGACGGCCTGGCCGTGGCCCTGGCCAACCAGTCCGCGGACGCCTGGGACACCGAGGTGCTCCTGCGGCGCCTGACCACCGACGGCACGACCCTGGCGCGGACGCGGCTCACCGCACGTGCCGGGGCTCGGAGCGTGACCCGGCTCGCCGTGCCGGACGACCTGCTGCCCACGCCCCACTCCCCCAAGGAGTATCTGGTCGCCGAGGCGGACGGCCTGCGCTCCTTCCACTTCGCCGCCCGGGACCGGGACACCGACTACCCCACGCCGCGCTTCGAGGTGGAGGTGCGGCCGGTCACCGGCGGCGGGGATAGGGTCGATGTCGTGGTGACAGCACACACTTTGGTACGGGACCTGCTGCTTCAGGCCGACAGGCTCGGTCCGGACGCCTCGGCGGACCGCGGTCTGGTGACACTCCTCCCCGGCGAGCAGGCCCGGATCACGGTCAGCGGCGTGTCCGGCCTGTCGGCGGACCGGGTACGAGAAGCGATCTTCTGCGTGGAGGGGTCGTGAGCGCCCCACCGGCCAGGGTCACCATCAAGGACGTCGCCGCCCGTGCGGGTGTGTCCAAGGGTGCCGTCTCCCTCGCCTTCAACCAGAAGCCCGGTCTCTCCGAGGCGACGCGCGAGCGCATCTTCGCCGCCGCACGCGAGCTGGGCTGGGAACCGAACCTGTCCGCGCGCAGCCTGTCGAACCAGCGGGTGGACGCCGTGGGCCTCGCGATCTGCCGCCCCGCCCGCCTGCTCGGGCTCGAACCGTTCTACATGGAGTTCATCTCCGGCATCGAGAGTGTGCTCACCGAGCACTCCTGCTCGCTGCTGCTGCGCCTGGTCCGTGACCTCGACGAGGAGGTCGCGCTGCAGGAGAGGTGGTGGCGCGGACGGCAGGTCGCCGGGTCCATCCTCGTGGACTTCCACGAGGGCGACCCGCGCGTCCCGGCCCTCAAGGACCTCGGTCTGCCCGCCGTCGCCGTAGGACATCCGTCCCTCACCGAGGATCTGGTCTCGGTCTGGACCGACGACGCCACCGCCGTCGCCCAGGCCGTCCGCTACCTCGCCGCGCTCGGCCACCACCGGATCGCCCGCGTCGGCGGACCGCGCACGCTCGGCCACAGCGGCATCCGTGCCACAGCGTTCGAGTCCACCGTCGCCGAACTCGGCCTGGAGGAGGGTCAGCAGGTCGCGACCGGTTTCGCGGGTGAGGAGGGTGCCCGCGCCACCCGCGCCCTGCTGTTGTCCGCGCGGCGCCCGACGGCGATCGTCTACGACAACGACATCATGGCCGTGGCGGGCGCGGCGGTCGCCGCCGAGATGGGCTTGTCGGTACCGCAGGACCTGTCGCTCCTCGCCTGGGACGACTCCCAGCTGTGCCGGCTCACCCACCCCACCCTGTCGGCCATGAGCCACGACGTCCACGGCTTCGGCGCCGAGGTCGCCCGCACACTCTTCGCCGTGATCGCCGGGGAGGACGTGGTGTCCCACCAGGTGCCGACACCGGCCCTGACCCCGCGGGGGTCCACGGCGCCCCCGCCTGCCTGACGGAGCCGCGTCGGGGGCGAAGCCGGAACACACGCCTCGGCCGCGAACCGCGTAGGGTGCCGAGCCGATCGAGGGACAGGGACGGAGCCCGCGCCCATCGCCCGCGCCAAGAAGGGCGGACACCTGCGCGACGACTTCGCCTCAGGTACGCGCACGGCGCAACCTGGGTGCACGAGGCGTGTTTGGGCGCCACGCGAAAGGCTACTTGGCGTAGTGACACCGAGGTCAGACCTGTCAGGGAGTGATGAACGGTGGCACGAGAACAGAAGGCCAAGGCGAAGAAGGAAGCGGTCAAGGGCAAGGCCAAGGAGGCGGCGGGCCGCGCCCTGGGCAACGAGAAGATGGAGGCCGAAGGCCGCGGCGGCCAGGCGAAGGGTGACGCACGCCAGGCGAAGGAGAAGACGAAGGACGTCTTCCGGCACTGACGAACGCCGAACCTTGGACGGACCCCCGCCGAGAGGCTGGGGTCCGTCGGCTGTTCCCGGCCGTACGTCCGTACGTCCGCTGTGCCGCGGGCGTCAGCGCCGCCCACGCCAGCGGCCAAGATCGGGCCCCGCCAGGTCGAAGGGCGGCAGCAGCCGGTAGCCGCGCAGCTGCCACTCGCCCTTGTGCGGGCCGTCGCCGGAGTCAGTGCTCGCTGCCCGCTGGCTGTCGGCGCCGTGGGCGCAGCCCGGGAGCGCACCGGGCAGCCGGTGCCGCCCTGCAGGCGTGGCCCGCTTGACCAGCAGCGCCGTCACCTGCAAAGTCGGGATGCGGCACCGCGGCACCACCGCCTCACTCTGCCGACCGGTCCGCCCATCCACGAGTGGCAGACGGCCCTGACACCCAGGAGCGGCTGATCCCATGGTCCTCAACCTGGTTGTGATCGGTACGGCCATCACCCTGGGGCCGTTGCACAACAGCGCCTTCATCCTGCTGCTCTCCTCGCGGCGCGGCGTTCGCCAGGGCCTGGCGTTCCTGTTGTCCTGGCTGGCCAACCTGATGGTGGTGATCGCCTGTGTGGTGCTGCTGACCGGCGGTCAGCCCCCGGCACGTCACAGCGTGCCCTCGACTGCCGTGATCGCTGCGAAACTCGCCATCGGCCTGGCACTGGTGCTGTACGGCGCACACCGATACCGCCGACCGCCCCGCCCACACGCCCCGCCACGCTGGACCGCCCGGATCGACAACGCCTCCCCGGTCACGGCAGCCGGCCTGGCATGGCTGCTCCAGCCCTGGGCACTGGTCGGCGCCGGCGCCGCGACCGCCGTCGACGCGGACCTCTCCACCCCCGCCAGCTGGGTGGCACTGACCGGCTACTGTCTACTGGCCACACTCAGCCTCGTCGTCATGGAGATGTACGTGGTCTGGGCGCCCGCGGTCGCGAAGGCCCGGTTGAACTCCCTGCGGAACTGGCTCGCGCAGCAGCAGGAACAGCTGATCGTCACGCTCGCCCTGCTCCTCGGCCTGTGGCTGACGGCGCGGAGCATCGCCGAGCTGGTCGCCTGAGACGCACGGCCCTGGTATTCGCCCCCCGACAAGGGTGAGTTCTCCACTCGACGAGGGTGCGCACCGGCCGCACCCGAACCCCTGTCAGCCGACGGCATCGAGCTGGGCCTCCAGGGCAGTGACCTGCCCGGCCGCCTCCGTGCTTGGAGCTTCGGTCGGGACGATGCGGCAGACGACGGGCCCGGCCACAGACGACGGGCCCGGCCAGTTGCGTCCATGGAGATGATGACCGCCGTCACCGCGACATACAGCCACTGCCCGCCGTCGCACACGGGTACCGGCACACGAAGAGCCCCGAGTCCTCAACCGCACTCGCGCACACCGCCGTACTTGCGCACACTGCGTAACAAGGCACCGCCGGATCACGTGCCCCCCACATTGACACGGACCGTCGCCGGACATTGACTGTCGGCACGGCGTGGGACCATTGCACTCCGGACAACACGGCGGATCACTCCATTCCCGCCTCGCCCAGCCCCCACGGGAACCCGCGTACCCGACACAGGCGAGGCCGGCCACCGCTGTTGCACGGACGAGCAGGAACAGGGCACGGACACTGGAGGGGAGGACTACCGAAGACCTCGACCGGGCCACCCGCAACAGGCGACCGCGGTGCCGGGACAGGATCGGCCAGGGCTCCGAAAGCCTGAAACAGGCCGTCGAGAAGACCAAGGACGCCTTCGGGCGGGACGGAAGCGGCACCCGATGATGTACGACCAGACTCGCGCCCAGCAGCCTGCGGACCAGACAACGGGCTCCGGCAGACGCCGTACCCCGGGCCCGGAGCCGCTGCTCCCGTCGGCCGAGCGGGACAAGATCCTCTTGCGCCTCCGGCAGGCCCTCAACACCTTCGCCGACACTCCGCGCGAGGCGCTGGAAGAGGCCGAGAGCGCCTACGACGCGGCCACCGCCCAGCTCGTGAGCGCCCTCGCAGAACAGCGGCGTGTCCTGCGCGCCGGGTGGCAGGACCGGGACCCCGAGACGCAGTCCGACGAACTCCGGCAGGCGCTGAGGCAGTACCGGGAGATCACCCAACGGCTGCTCCACCTCTAGGCCGCCGCACGCGGGCCCACGGCGCTGCGGGGCGCCGGGTCGTGCGGACCGTACCGAGGGCATTTCCCACACCGGCTTCCACGCCGGGGCGTTCTCGGCGAGAGATCCGTCCCGGGGCCGCCGCTGAGGCGGTCCCGGGACGGTCCGGTCCGCACGGGCGGGACCTTGGCCCCTCGCCCGGGATCCGCTGAGCGAACTGCCGTTACTGACCGACGTGTTGACCCCGTGGTGGGCCATCACCTGCATCGCCGTCAACCCGATGCAACGGCCGGTCGCCCCCGCAAGATCCCTGCGGACGGCCGGCTCGTCAAAGTCGGTCCGGCACAGCCGGAGCGCGCATCGCCGTCGTTGTCACCCGCCTTGTCCCCTCCACGGCGACCGCCGATGGCCCGGAGCACAGCGGGCCCGCTCGCTCGGCCGGTGATACTCGGGGGAGGGCGCCTGCCGGGCCCGTTCACTGATGTGCACGGTGTGGCGGTGCGGCGGTGCGCGCCGTGGCCCACGTCCCGCCCTACCGACCGGGAAGCAGGACCGTATGAAGCCCCGACCGCGTTTCGCCTTGGGTGCGACCACTCCTGGGGGTGCGGTGCACCCGGTCGCAGCAGTGACTGTGCGAGGGCCGGTCCGTTGAGTGGACCGGGAAGCGGAAGCCATCATGGGGCCGACCGGGGGCAGCCGGATGCTGGTGCCACCGCGGGCCCCGGGGACGGCTGCTCCCGGGGCCCGCGGTGGTTCACCCGACGAGAGAAGTGCAGGCCTCGGGAGTGTGGGGGTAGGCGGCCTGACGGTGCTGGAAGGAGAGGATCTTCGGGTTCTGGACGACGCCGTCGCGGATCTCGATGGCCTTCCGGACCGTGGGGTCGGCGTCCCATGCCGTGGGACCGCTCATGACCTTGCGCAGGTAGGGAAGGAGCGCCTCGCTGATCTCCCAGGTAGCGGAGTTCCACAGGTGGGACGGGCTGTGATCCACCGCGTAGTAGTGGCACCCCGGCCCCACCGTGGGCATGGGCTCGCCGAAGGTGGTCGGACGGGCCCATGCGAAGCCCATGCCCTCGTCGCAGGCGACGTCGACGAAGAAGGTGCCCGGCCGGAACAGGGCGAGTTCCTCGTCGGTGACGAACATGAGCGGCGCGTCGGTGTCCTGGAGGACGCAGTTGACGATGACGTCGAACCCGGCCAGGTACTCCGCCAGCGGCATGGAACCGGCCGCAGTGACGGCCCGCAAGCGCGACGGATCGTCCTCCTGCTCCTCGAAGTGGGCCATCACGACCGAGGGCATCGGCGAGGCCACCGCCGCGGCGGCGCGCTGGGTGAGCACCGTGACGTCCGTGACCCCCATGGCGCCCAGGCCGGTGACCGCTCCGCGCGCCGTGGCGCCGAAGCTGATGACCACCGCGCGCAGGCGGCGGCCGTAGTGGCCGGTCAGCCCGCCGAGCTGGAGGGCGTGCAGCACCGAGCAGTAGCCGGCGAGCTCGTTGTTCTTGTGGAACACATGGACGCTGAAGGCGCCCGTGGAGGTCCAGTGGTTCATGGCCTCCCAGGCGATCAGAGTCAGCCGTCGGTCGATGCCGATCTGGGTCATCTTCTCGTCCTGCACACAGTGCGGCCAGCCCCACAGGACCTGGCCCTCGCGCAGCTCGGCGACGTCGTCGTGCATCGGTTTGGGCAGCAGCGCGATGTCGCACTCGGCGATGAGCCGCTCGCGGGAGCGCAGGCCGGCCACGAGTGGTCGCAGCGCGTCGTCGGCGATGCCGAAGCGTTCGCCGTAGCCCTGTTCGAGGAAGATCCGCTCGCGTACGTCCGGGGCGATCCGGTCGAGGTGGCGGGGGTGCAACGGGAGGCGGAACTCGTTCTCCTTGCGGGAGGAGGCGAGTACTCCGAGGCTCATCAGGCTCATGTGGGGCGGCTCATTTCCGACCGGACGCGATGCGCTCCGGGATTGCCGTTCCCCGAGGGCGACGCCGAAACGGATGACGGCGTGCGAGGTGCGCTCGGTACCGCCACAGTACTCCCGTCCCCGAGCCCCAGGGCGTCGCGGCGGTGGGGCGGGGCGCGGAGTGATGCCGCGGGTCCTTTCGGCTCCAGGGCTGCAGCCCCCGGCCGGTTCGCTCCCTGGCGGACACCGCGGGCAACCGGCGACAAGGTCAGGGCAAGGTACTGGGGGCGTTACTGACGGGCACGGTCCCAGTGCCGGTCCCGGTTCCGGTCCCGTGCCCGGTCAGGCGCGGTGCGGGGGTCGGCGCCGCGTAGGCGAGGTGCACGAGTCTGGACTGTTCCTGACGCATGTGCATGAGCGATTCGAGGATGTACCCCACGAGCAGGACGAGCGCCGCGATCGTCATGATCGCCGCTGCGAGGATCGCCGTGGGGATCCGCGGCACGGTGCCCGTGCGGATGAAGTCGGCGATGACCGGTGCGCCGAGGATGACCGACACGAGGGCGAGCAGACCCGCGACGACCGTGTGGACGAGCGAGGGCCGCTCGCGCCGGGCGAGGTCGAGGATGACCCGCAGGATGCGCCAGCCGTCCCGGCAGGTGCGTAGTTTGCTCTCGCTCCCCGCGGGCCTGACCCGGTAGTCCACCACCACCTCCGCCGTCGGCAGCCGCAGGTGGAGTGCGTGGATGGTCATCTCGGTCTCGGTCTCGAACTCGCGGGCCAGCGCGGGGAAGGATTTGACGAAGCGTCGCGAGAAGACCCGGTAGCCACTCAGCATGTCGGTCACGTCGTTGCCGAACAGGGACCGCACCGCACCCGTGAGCAACTTGTTGCCGACGGCGTGCCCGGCCCGGTACGCGGCACTGACCGTCTCTCGGCGGGCGCCGACCACCTGGTCGTACGGCCCCTCGAAGAGCAGGTCCACCATGTCCCGGGCACGGGACACGTCGTAGGTGTCGTCACCGTCGATGATGAGCAGGGCGTCGGCATCGACATCGGCGAAGGCCCGCCGGATGACATTGCCCTTTCCCTTCCGCGGCTCTTCCCGGACGATCGCACCCGCCTCGCGGGCGACCTCCACCGTGCGGTCCGTCGAGGCGTTGTCGTACACGTAGATGTCGGCCTCGGGGAGCGCCGCCCTCAGGTCGCGCACCACCTTGCCGACAGCCGCCTCCTCGTTGTGACACGGCACGACACACGCGATCGTCGGTTTCACGGCCACTCCTTACCCGAACCGGACCCGAACCGGCGCCGAAATGACGAGCCGAATCACGAGAGGAAACACTGCGAGACAGGCGCGTCCGGATGGTGCGGACGCGCCGTGTCGATACTCTCGCCGGGTGCCGGTCCTCGCATCTGTGATGCTGCGTATGCGTGACGCCGTCAGGGGCGTCTGGGGTGAGGCCGCCAAGTTCGGGGCTGTCGGGGCGCTGGCCTTCATCGTGGACAACGGCGGTTACAACCTGCTGGTCTTCGGTCTCCCCGGCGGTGCGGAGGGTGGGGTGATGCGGGCCGCCCCGGTCCAGGCGTCCGTCATCGCGACGGGCGGTGCGACGCTGCTGAGCTGGGTGGGCAACCGCTACTGGACCTACCGCCGACAGCATCGCGAGAAGGTGGCTCAGGAGCTGGCCCTGTTCCTGTTCGCGAACATCCTCGGTGTCGCCATCACAGCGGGCACGGTCTTTGCCTCACGCCAGCTGCTCGGGCTGGAATCCGTGCTCAGCGACAATGCCGCCCGCGTCTTCGGCTGGGTCCTCGCCACCCTGTTCCGCTTCTTCGCCTATCGGCGCTACGTCTTCGTCGCGCCCTGATCCGTGCGGTGCCGTAGGCGCTGCTAGCATCCGCCCATATGGGACAAAAAGCATTGATTCAGGGTGAAAGGCTCTGGGTCTGGGGGCTGGGTGCTGTCGCCGCGGTGTGCTGCCTGACCACGACCGCCGTCTTCGCCCCGGGGTACATGAGTCCCGACAGCGTCGACCAGCTGCGGCAAGCCATGGGCAGAAGGCCGCTGACCGACTGGCACCCGCCCGTGCTGAGCCTGGTGTGGCGTGCGCTCATCGCCGTCACCGGCATGCCCGCGTCCATGGCCGCCCTGCAGTCCGTCATCTTCTGGGGCGCATTGTGGGTGATCGCCTGGTGTGTCTGGGACCTGACCGCGAGCCGTGCCGGTTCCCTCGCCGTCCTCGGTCTCGGGCTGACTCCCCCCGTCCTGACGTTTCTCGGCGTGGTGTGGAAGGACGTCCACGCAGCCATCGCCCTGCTCGCCGCATGCGCGGTGGCGCTCGTGGGGCTGCGACTGCGAGAGAGCCGGCCTCCCACCGCGGTGCGCTGGGCTCTGCTCTGGCTGGGCGTGCTCTTCCTCGCCTACGCCATCCTCGTGCGCAAGAACGCGTTCCTCGCCGCGATTCCGGTGTTCGCCCTGCTCGTCCTCGCCCTGTGGCGGACCCCCGGCCGCCGCACCTGGGCCAAGTGCACTGCGGCACTCGTCGCCGGCCTCGTCCTGCCGGCCGCCGCGATCGCCTGGATCGCGCAGCCCGTACAGACGAAACAGGGCGCGCAGATCATGATCGACGACCTGATCCACGTCCTGAGCGTGGAGGAACTGAGGTCGGCCGACCTACCGCCGGACCTTCGCAACCGCCTCGTGGCCGCCGCGGAGGAGTGTGACCGCATCGGCGCCCTGTCGGACGCCTACTGGGCCTGCTACGAACGTCCGGCGGACGGGTTGATCGGGGACTCGGGCCCTCTCACATCCCTGTGGCTGCGTGAGATGAGCGGACACGCCCCCGGCTACCTCCAGTACCGGCTGCGGCTCTTCGCGGGCCTGCTCTTCGAGACCGGCTACCCGTACCAGTCAGGGGTCTGGAGCAACGACCTGGGAATGAAGGTGGCCCACCCCCGGCTGGAAGACACGCTCAAGGCGTACGTCAGCGGCGCGGTCACGGATCTGCAGCCGCTCTTTCGGGGGTGGTTCTGGCTCGCCGCGGCGCTCGTACTCGCCATCCGTCCTGGCCGGGGTACGTTCCGCCTGCCGATCCGGGCGTTGGGCATCAGCTCGGCCGTCTACGTCCTCGGCTACCTGCCCATCATGCCGGCGACGAACTACCGCTACCTCTACTGGCCGGCCCTCGCCTGCTCGCTCGGTCTCCTGCTGCTCTGGCTGGACCGTGACAGGACCGTCCCGCCCAGGACCGTGTCCGAGGTGGTGGGGCGGTCTCGAACCACCGTATGACGCGGTACGGGGCTCCTGAGCGGCCCACGACACCGGCCCGGTCGGCCGGCGGCCCCTTCCCGGCGGCAGAGTGCGCGGCGTCCCCGCGGACCAGCGCACCAGCGCACCAGGCGACGCGGTCCCTTGCGGCAGGGCGATCCAGAAGCCCGAGGCCGGTTCCTGCTGGAGGTGCCGGGGTTCCCTTGCCGGCACAGGTACCGGCCCCGGGCCCGACCAGGCACGTACCCGGGGAGAGACCAGCGATACAACCAGTTGTGTGTACAAGGCGTGAGAGACGGACGGACATGGTGGGGGGCGCACCGATGATCGGTGCGCCCCCCACTCACATCCAGCGTCCTGGCCGGGACCGACGCGGCTTACCAGCGATACCAGCGGCCTCGCTTCCCGCTCGGTCCGGTGGAGCGCGCGAGGAAGCCGACCAGCCAGAACACCAGGACGATCACGGCGATCCACCACAGGGCCTTCAGGGCGAACCCGGCGCCGAAGAGGATCAGGGCGAGCAGCAGAACGAGTAGCAGGGGAACCATGGTTATCAACCTCCGTACCGCCGTGTGCCCCGCCCTGATCCCCACACACGCCGAGAATTTATCTGTTTCTTATCCGCCGCTCGGGGCATCCGGCGGACCGCCGACGTCGGGGCGTAGCCGCTGCCCGAGCACCTGCGGGAACCGACTGACCGAGGCCGTGGACAGGGTCACCGAGATCACGCGTCTGCCGGCATGGCACGCGCTGGGGCGGGTAGGCGCTGGACGTTGACGAGGGAGCGGCGGGATGCCTGGGGAGGTCGAACGCCGCCCCCTCGTCCCTGCGGTGAGGGATCAGGCCGCACAGTCGGCCCGGAGAGTGCTACCCGGAACGGCGTCCGGTGACATCCCCGCAGGGGTCGTCGGGCGGGGCGACTCGGCCGTGGTCGGGTTGACCAGCCCCCACCCGGCACCCACGACCGGAAGGCCCTCGCCGTCCCGCGTACCGCGTGGCGCGATCCGAGCGGCTGAACACGGTGCTCACCTCCGTCGTCGCTCCGCACCCGCTCCCCGCCCGCTCCACGCAACGATCCGCTGGTCCGCTCCTTCGCCCGGATCGCCGCAGAGGGCTGTATGACACGGGCACGGGGCCACCTCGCGGTCGCCCAGCGGCGGCCCTGGTCAGGCGCCGGCTCCCGGTCCGCGATGGGCCCGTGCTCGACGGCGGAACCCACGACACGCTCCGTAGCCTGCCACCCACGACGCCCCCACCCTCCCCCCGCGCCCTCCCGTCCTGAAGGTCGACCAGAGCACATCCCGGTCTCCCCCGCCGACCCCGGCCTGCCGGCGATCCTCTCCCCCGCCACCGGGACCGCGCGCCGGCGCTCTCCCTGATATGTCGGGTAGCGAACTGATTGTCGTAGCGGTGGTGGCCATGCAGAATGCACGGGACCTCCTCGCCCCGCGCGCGAGGGCGGTCCTTGAGGAGGACGGGTCATGGTCACCGTCTGGTGGTTGTCGGTGGCCGCGCTCGGTGGCGCGGTTTCCGTCGGCCTGGCGACGTTCCTGCGGATGCGCGGGGCCGCCGCGGCCCGGGTCGCCGAACTCGAACATCTGGAGCAGCTCGTGGAGCGCCGGGCGGAGCAGGTGACCGCGCTCAGCCATGAGCTGCGAACGCCGCTCAGCATGATCAAAGGCGCTGTGGATCTGCTGCGAGAAGGGTCACCGGGCCCGCTGACGGCGGCGCAGGAGCGGTTGTTGCTGGTCGCCGACCATCAGTCCACGCAGGTCATCAGCCTGTGCGAGAGTCTGCTGATCCAGGCGAAGATCGAGGCCGGCCTGTTCACACCGCGTATGGAGAAGGTGGACGTGTCGGTGGTGGCGCGGGATGTCGTCACCGCGATGCGGCCGCTGTGCGCCCAGCGCGAGCAGCGGGTCAGCCTGGACGTGCCGCAGGTGATGCCGCGGATCCCGGCGGACCCGATGCTGCTGACCCAGGCGCTGACGAACCTGCTGTCCAACGCGAGCCGGTTCACCACCACGGGCGGCAGCATCGACGTCCGGGTCGCGCTCATCGACACCGGCGTCGCGGTGTACGTCACCGACGACGGCGCCGGTATGACGCGAGCCGAACGGCATCGGCTGTTCCACCGCTTCGCGACCGGGCGGCCCCTGGCCGACGGGACCGGCCTCGGTCTCGTGATCACGAAGACCGTCGTGGAGCTGCACGGAGGCGAGATCATGGTGCACACCGCGTCGTCCCGCGGGACGACGTTCCTGCTGACCCTGCCCGACGCGTCATGACGGCGGAGGAGCTGACGGCGGCGGGGCCGATCGCGCTGGTGGTGGACGACGAGCCACAGATGACGATCATCATCGACTTCGCCCTGCAGACGCAGGGGTTCACGGTGCTCACGGCGCACGACGGGGCGACGGCGCTGAATCTGCTGCGGACCCGCGCCGTCGACCTGGTCGTGCTCGACGTGATGATGCCGGCGATGGACGGGCTCACCCTGTGCGGCCGGATCCGGGCCCGCTCGGACGTCCCGGTCATGCTGCTCACCGCGCTGTCCCAGCACGACGATGTCATCGCCGGCCTGGAGCACGGCGCCGACGACTATGTGACCAAGCCGTTCCACCCGCGCGAGGTGGCCCTGCGCGCCCAGGCCCTGGTCCGGCGCCACCGCCGGGGCAGCGGCACGGCGCTCCGCGTGGGACGGCTGGTGATCGACCCGGTGGCACAGTCTGCGACCCTGGGTCCGCATCGGCTGGACCTGCCGTTCACGGAGCTCAAACTGCTGACCCATCTGGCATCGCGCCGGGGTGTGCCGCAGTCCTGGCAGGAGCTGCTGCGCGAAGTGTGGGGTACGGCGGATCTGCTGGGCGGACGGGACGTGGTCAAGTCCACGGTGTACCGGCTGCGGTCGCGGCTGGCCGGGGTGCCGGACGGCTCCGCGTACATCCGCACCCTGCGCGGGGTCGGCTACCTGATGCCGGACCTGCCGGTGGAGGGACCGGAGAACGCTCCCTCCGACGAGCCGGACGAGCCGCCCGCCGGGTGAGGAGCGGGGAGACGGCTCGCGTCATGTGCTGGGTGACGGCGCTGTCACCGGGGCTCACCGCGCCGTCACCGGAGCCTCGTTCACACGCTCCTAATCTGGCCGCAACATCGCTCGGGCGAGCCGCTTCGGGCTCGGATACGCGGAGGTCAACGTCGTGACAGTCGTGACACAGGGAAGACGATCGCGCCGGGGCGCGACAGTGACGATGGCGCTGGCGGCCGTGGTCGTCGCGACCGCGAGCGGTTGCGCGCGTGACGCCGCCGAGGTCGGTGCCGGGCAGGACGGCGGCGTGGTGCACGTCGCCTGCGGTGCCACGGAGGAGTGGTGCGCCGCCACGACGGAGCAGTTCGCCGAGACCACCGGGGTGAAGGCCGACTTCGTCCGGCTCTCCAGCGGCGAAGCCCTGGCCCGCATCCAGGCCGGCAAGGGCAACGCCGAGTTCGACGTCTGGTACGGCGGGCCCGCCGACGGGTACGCCGCCGCGGGCGAGCAGGACCTGTTGGAGCCGTATGTGTCGGCGAACGCGAAGGTCATCCCCGCCAAGTACAAGGACGCCTCGGGTCTGTGGACCGGCGTCTACGTCGGCGCGCTGGGCTTCTGCAGCAACGGCGAACTCCTGAAGGAGAAGGGGCTCGACGCCCCGGACTCGTGGGCCGACCTGCTCGACCCGAAGCTGAAGAACGACATCGGCATCGCGCACCCGTCCACGTCGGGCACCGCGTACACGGCCCTGTGGACGCAGGTGCGGCTGGCCGACGGGGACCAGGACAAGGCGCTGGACTACATGCGCGAGCTCCACCCGAACGTGCTGCAGTACACCAAGTCCGGCGCGGCACCCGCGCAGATGACGGCGCGTGGCGAGGTGGCCGTCGGCGTGATCTTCTCCCACGACTGCATAGCCACCCAGGAGGCCGGCTTCCCCGACCTCGAGGTGACCTTCCCGTCGGAGGGCACGGGCTACGAGACGGGAGGTGTCGCGCTGGTCGAGGGCGCGAAGAACCCGACGAGCGCCAAGAAGTTCGTCGACTGGGCGCTGACTCCCGAGGCCCAGGAGATCGGCCCCGGCGTCAAGGCGTACCAGTTCCCGACCCACCCCGACGCCAGGGTGTCGGACAAGGTCGTGGACCTGGCGAGCATCAAGGTCGTGGACTACGACGCGGCCGCGGCAGGGGCCGCCAAGTCGGCGCTGACCAAGCGGTTCGACGAAGACGTCGCGCAGGCGCCGAAGTCATGACCGTGATTCTCTCCGACCGCGAGCCGTCCACCTCGGTCGAGGTGGCGGCTCCGCGCCGGCGCCGCCGGGCCGATCCGGGGGTCCGGGTCCTGATCGTGGCCGTCGCCCTGCTGGTGGTGATCGGCGCGGTCGTGCCGCTGGTCGCGGTGCTCGCCACCGCCTTCGCTCCCGAAGCGCTGCCCCGCTACGCGGAGTTCTTCACCTCATGGGTCGACCTCGCCGTCCTGCGCAACACGCTCGTCCTCGGTGCCCTCGTCGGTCTCTGCGGTACGGCGCTCGGCTTCCTGTTCGCGTTCGTCCAGGCCAGGCTCGATGTGCCGGGCAAGCGGATCCTGCACGTCATCGCCCTGATGCCGATCGTCAGCCCGCCCTTCGCGATCGCCACCGCCACGGTCGTGCTGTACGGCCGTCGCGGTGTCATCAGCAACGGTGTCTTCGGCGTGGAGTACGACATCTACGGCCTCGACGGGCTCGTGTTCGTCCTGTCGCTCTCGCTCTTCCCGGTGGCGTACCTGGGTCTGCTCGGCATGCTGCGGGGCCTGGACCCGGCACTGGAGGAGGCCGCCATGAACATGGGCGCGTCCCGGTGGCGGATCCTGCGGACGCTGATCCTGCCGCTGGTGGCACCCGGTCTGGTCGCGCCGTTCCTGCTCCTGTTCGTGGAGGCGATCGCCGACCTGGCCAACCCGCTGGTCCTCGGCGGCGACTACACGGTCCTCGCCAGCCGCGCCTATCTGGCGGTCACCGGCGAGTACGACATCACGGGCGCAGCGGTCTACTGCGTGATCCTGCTGGTGCCGTCGCTGGCGATGTACTTCGGGCAGCGCCGCTGGATGAGCCGGAAGGTCCGCACGACCATCACCGGCCGCCCCTCCGGCAGCATCCATCTGATCACCGGCTGGACCCGGTGGCCGTTCTACGCGCTGGCCCTGCTGGCCGCCGCGGTGATCCTCAGCCTCTACGGCACCGTGCTCGTCGGCTCGGTGACCCGGGTGTTCGGCGTCGACAACACGTTCACCCTCGACTACCTCGAGGAGGTCGTCGCCGGGGTGGGGGTCGAGGCGGTGCTGGACACGCTCAGGTTCGCCGCCATCGCCACACCGATCGCCGGCATCGTCGGTCTGGTGATCGCCTGGCTGGTGGTACGGCATCTGGACCGCACGGCCTGGCTGCTCGACCTCGGCGGCACCCTGGGCGTCGCCGTCCCCGGCACCGTCCTGGGCATCGGCTTCGTGCTCGCCTACCGGCCCGACCGGTGGATCGGCCCGGTCCACGCGGTGCCCAGCCTGGTCGGGGGCAGTGCCGTCGCCGGTGGCGCGGTCGCCATCGTGCTGGCGTACGTCGTCCGCAGCGTCCCTGCGGGCCAGCGCACCGCGGTCGGCTCCCTCACACAGCTGCACCCCCACATCGAACAGGCGTCGACCGACCTGGGGGCAAGCCCGCTGCAGACGTTCCGCCGGGTGACGCTTCCCCTCATCCGCCCGGCGCTGCTCACGGGGCTGAGCTACAGCTTCGCCCGCAGCATGACCTCCGTCTCGACGATCGTCCTGCTGGTCACCCCCCAGACGAAGATCATCACCTCCCAGGTCCTCAGCGCCGCCAGTACGGGCCGGTACGGCGTCGCCTTCGCCTACTGCACGGTGCTGACCGTGCTGGTGCTGGCGGGCTTCGCCCTCATCCGCGTCCTCGTCGGCACGGGCGCCGCACTGCAGCGCACCGCCACCTCCGAAAGGCAGAAGTCATGACCGCCGCCGCGCCCGAACTCACCACCGCGCCCTCGCGCGAGGTCGACAGCGGACACCTGCGGCTCGCCGCCCTGACCAAGCGGTTCACCGGCCGCTCCGGCACCGTGACCGCGGTGGACAGCGTGTCGCTCGACGTCGAGCCCGGGGAGTTCATCACCCTGCTCGGCCCGTCCGGCTGCGGCAAGACCACCACCCTGCGCATGGTCGCCGGCTTCGAGGACGCCTCCAGCGGCAGCATCCTCCTCGACGACCGGGCCATCGACGCCATGCCCCCGCAGCGCAGGCCCATGGCGATGGTGTTCCAGAGCTACGCCCTGTTCCCGCACATGACCGTGGCGGAGAACATCGCCTACGGGATGCGTCTTCAGCGGCGTGGTCGCGACGACATCGCCACCAGCATGCGGATGGCCGTCACCAGCATGAACCTGGTCGGCCTGGAGGACCGCAGCCCGCACGAGCTGTCCGGTGGCCAGCAGCAGCGGGTCGCGCTCGCCCGTGCCCTGGTCGTCCAGCCGAAGGTCCTGCTGTTCGACGAGCCGCTGTCCAACCTGGACGCGAAGCTGCGGGACGCGATGCGGGCGGAGATCCGGCGCATCCAGAAGATGTTCGGCATCACCAGCCTCTATGTCACGCACGACCAGGACGAGGCGATGAGCATGTCCGACCGGATCGTGGTGATGAACAAGGGCCGGGTGGAGCAGGCCGCCACCCCGGGCGAGATCTACGCCCGGCCGGCCAGCGTGTTCGTCGCCGACTTCATCGGCCGGGCGAACTTCCTGGAGGCGGTGCCCGAGCGGGTCGTCGACGGCAGGGGGACCGTGACCGTCCTCGGCCGACGACTCACCGTCGCCGCGCACCCCAAGGTGGCCGCCGGGGAAACCGGCGCCTACCTGATGGTGCGGCCGGAGACGGCCAGGCTGTCCGCCGTCACCGACGGCGGCACCGGCATCGGCGCGGTGCTGCGCTCCACCTTCCACGGCCCGACCATCGACTACGAGGTGGAGACGACCGGCGGCACCATCACGGTCACCGAGCCGGGCGTCGACCCCCGGGAGGCCCTGACCGAAGGCACCAACGTCGACGTCACCTTCGACCCGGACCGGGCCTATCTGCTCACCCAGGACTAGTACTCCAGCCGTACAGTACGGCTGGAGTACTAGCCGGCGCCCCCGCGACCTCCACACCGCCCCAGAGGCCGTATCGCCGTCGTGCGATACGGCCTCCGACCTGCCCCGTGGTCACTCCCCCCGCACTGGACGCGTGAGGTTCGCGCATGCGCATGGCCCCCTCGTCCGCGGTCTGTTGGCGGCCGGTGACGACGCCGGTCCAGGAGAGACACCCGGCCGCGGCCGTCCCTCCGACGTCGTCGCCGCCGCGGAGGAGGCGACCACCCTGGCTCGGCGTCTGAACGACCACGGCGCGTTCGTGGCCTCCGGCCACCCGGGGCCCTTCGCATGGTGGGGCCGCCCGGCGTGCCGGGTGCGGCTTTCAGTCGTGCACGGCCCCAGCCATGGTCTCGCGGTCGTGGTCCGCAGGGTTGCGCGACTGTCCGCGTGAGCGACGGTGGGCGGGTGTGGGAGTGGTGAGGACGGCGAGGCAGGTGATGACGAGGGCGATGCCGGTCCAGCCGGTGGCCGGGAGACGTTCGCCGACGACCAGGACGGCGAGGACGGCCGCGACGGCCGGCTCGAGCAACGACAGGGTGGTGGCGGTGCTGGCCGGTACGTGGGCGAGGCCCCAGCCGAACAGGACGTAGCCGGCGAACATGGGGATGATCGCCATGTAGGTGCCGACGGCCGCGTTGGACCAGGAGGCGACGAGCGGGGCGCCAGTGGCGAGGAGGACGGGCAGGAGGAGCAGACCGCCGAGCCCGAACACGGCGCCCATCGCCGCGCCGGAGGGGATTCGGCGGGTGATGAGCCGGTGCGCCGCCCAGGAGTACAGGGCGTACGTCGCGGCGGCGACCAGCCCGAGGCCGACGCCGAGCACGGTGCCGGCCATCGAGGCCCGGCCCGTGCCCTCGGCGGCGTGGGCGGCTTCGGCGACGCAGAGCAAGGCGGTGCCGAGCAGGCCGAGGGAGGCCGCGGCCATCCAGCGGCGTGTGAGCCGGCGGCCGTCCACGACACGTTCGATCAGAGCCGAGGCGAGCGGAGCCGTGCCGATCGACACCACGGTGCCCACGGCCACTCCGGCCAGGTGCATGGAGCTGTAGAACGCCAGGGGATAGACCGCCACCGAGGTGGCGCCTAGCAGGACCGTGCCGCGCCGGTCGCGCAGACCGGCGGTATTGCGGGCGATCTGCCGTGTGGCGGCGAGGGCCTGGAGGAGTCCGCCCAGGCCCATGGCGACGGCGCCGACGGCCAGCGGGCCCACATCCGGGGCGAAGGTGGCGGCCGTGCCCGTCGTCCCCCACAACACGGAGGCGGCCAGCACGCACAGGGCCCCGATCCCCGCGGTCCGGCCGCGGTCGGTACCCCTCACAGCCGGTCCAGCAAAGCCGCCGCCATCGCGCGGGCGTGCCGGACACGCGCGCCGTCGCCCTCCAGGCCGGCACGGGCCATCGCGCCCTCCAGGAGAAAGGAGAGGTGCTCGGCCAGAGCACCGGCCTCGTCGGACCGGCCGCTCACCAGCTCCTCCACGTGGCCTGCGATCAAGCGCTCCACCTCCTCCTTGTGGGCGCGCACCACGACCCGTCCCTCGTCCCCGACCGGAAGCTCGGCGGCGGCGTTGAGCAGGCCGCAGCCGCGGAAGCCGTGCTCGTACGCGAACGCCGCGTGATCGGCGTACGCGTCGAACACCGCCAGCACGCCCGCACGCGGACCCTCGGCCCGCTCCAGACGCGTCCGGTACAGGCCGAGCCACTCCTCGTGCCGGGCGTCCAGGTAGGCCCGCACCAGGTCGGCCTTGGAGGAGAAGTTGTTGTACAGGCTCATCTTCGCCACACCGGCCTCGGCGGTGATCGTGTCGATACCGGTCGCCGTCACACCGTCGGCGTAGAAGCGCCGGGCCGCCGCCTCCAAGAGCCGTTCCCGGGCGGGACGCCGACGCCTCCCGCTCTCAGCCTCATGCACATCGGGCCCGCTCATCACAGTCCAAAAATAGGTAGGTAGGTCTACCTAGACTAGACGGATGGGCAGAACCGCGGAACATGCGCGTGCTGATCGCGGCCGCCGCGCCGCCGTACCTCGTGCGGCTGGGGCCCCACGACCCGCAGGTCCGCGTCCGAGCGGAGACGGCACGGCCGTGGTGAGCCGCACCGCCCCGTCATCGGTGGCGCTACCCCTGCTCAGCGCCAGGCCTGGAAATGCTGCCAGTTGCAGGGGACGGTGCGCAGGTTGCCCAGGCCTCCGTGGTCGTCCAGGCACCGGTCGGTCGCCACGCTCTTGAGCTGGATGGCGCCGCCCTCGTACGGGGCCTTCAGCCACTTCTGGAAGTTGGTGTCGTTGCAGGCGAAGGTGCGCAGGTTGCCCAGGCCCCCGTGGTCGTCCAGACAACGCCCGGTGGCGACGTTCTTCAGGACGCGGGCGTCGCCCACGGTGAAGACCTCCCACTTCTGGAAGTCGGTGTTGTTGCAGGCGAAGGTGCGCAGGTTGCCCAGGCCCCCGTGGTCGTCGAGGCAGCGCTTGGTCGCGTCGTTCTGGAACGTCTGACGCGGCGCCAGAACCGCGGTGGTGCCGGATGCGGCCTCGGCACCACCGGGCGCCGCCTCCACCGTGGCGACGCCGGCCACGGTGAAGGAGAGGAACGTCAGCCCCGCGGCCAGCACACGAACCGTGGGTGTGGGCAGGGCGATTCGTACGAGGTTCATGAGAGTGATCCCTTTCAGGGAGAGGTGAGTGGGCCGCCGGCGGCTGCGACGCCACAGCCATGGACACTGCGCGTCGTGCCGTCGGCGGTTCGCCTTCGGTGGCTCGCGATCCACCCTTCCGGCCTGCGCTGTCATCCCGGTCACACCTTGGTCACTTCGGCCCGCTGGTCACGCTGGTCGTCCGCAAGCCGCTGGGGAGGCGTTGCCGTGACCGTCTGCCGGTCGATCTCGTGCGCGATCCCGAGTGCCGTGGCGATGCTGTCCTCGGCCGTTGCGCCTCGTTCCCACGCCTCGGAGTAGGCCTCGGCCGCCATGTGCTTGCGCACGAGGCCCTGGGTACGGGCATGGAGGGTGGCGAAGGGACGGAGCCCGGTGATCGTGGCCCCCGTCACCTGGCGGTGGCGGTGTGCCGCGCCCAGGACGACGGCCGCCTGACCGTGGTGCCCGAGGGCGCCGAGCGTCCATGCGAGGGTCTCCAGACTCCACGCGGGCCCCCAGTTGTCATCGATGGCGTGCTGTCGTACGAGCGCGTCGCACAGGGGCGGAAGCCCGCGGGACGGCTCTCCGTGCAGCAGTTCGGCGAGAGCCGTGCACCACTGGGCCCAGGTGTGTGCCCACTCGGCGCCGGCCGCCTCGGCCTCGGCGACGTACGTGTCGCACGCGAAGCGGGCGTCGGCGTGGTTCCCGAGGAAGACCGCGGCCATGGCCCAGAACATCGTCGCCATGTGCGCGTCACCGCTCTGGCCTGCCGCGATGAACTCCTCGCGGGCATGCGAGAGTTGGGCGACGCAGATCGGGTCGCCGAGCACCAACAGCGCGTACACGCCCTCGATGTAGAGGGCGGGCGCGGTTTTCGAGGACACGGGAGCCGCGCGGCACTCCTCCAGGAAGACCCCGGCTGCGGCCCGGTCTCCCTGGAGGATCGCGATGAACGCCTTCATGGTCGCCGTCAGTACGGTCGGCTCGCCGAGGGCGGGGTCGAGCAGCACGGACAGGCTCTCGAGCCAGTGGCGGGCCTCGCCGAGAGTGCTGCCGAAGAACCAGCAGCGGGTCCGCATCAGGTCGACGGCGATGGCTGCGCCGGTCAGCGCCCGGCCGGGGTGGACGCGGCAGAAGCCGAGCGCGGAGCGGAGGTTCGGCAGTTCCCGGCGCAGCCGCTCCAGCCAGCCGACCTCGTCGGGCCCGCACCATTCGGCGGCGGCGCGGCCGGCGAGGGCCCGGTAGTAGTCGCTGTGCATGACGAGCAGTCCTGTCTCGTTCCCTTCCGCCCGCAGGCGGTCCATACCGTACTGACGGACGGTCTCCAGCAGCCGGTAGCGGGTGGTACTGCGGCGTCGGCCGACCGGTGCGACGGGCTCGACTGTCACCACGGACTTGTGGACGAGACCGTCGACCAGGTCCAGCACGTCTTCCCGTGCGATGCCCTCGCCCGCGCACACGGCTTCGGCGGCCCGGAGGTCGAAGCAGCCGACGAAGACCGACAACCGGGCCCACAACAGTCGCTCCTCAGGGGTGCACAGACTGTGGCTCCAGTCCATGACGCCCCGCAGAGTGTGCAGGTAACGGCTGGCCGGGGGCGCCGATGCCGGTTCCGGCCCATAGGCGAGCACCGCCGCCGAGCGGGAGTTGTACAGGAGGCGGAAGCGGTCCTCCAGACGTTCCAGGACCTCCTCCACGGTCAGTGAACTCAGTCGCACGGCGGCCAGTTCAATGGCCAGCGGGATGCCGTCGAGGCGTCGGCACAGCTCGGCGGCGGACGCGCCGTGCCGGTCGCCCGTCGACAGCGTGGCCGCGCAGGCCGCCGCCCGGTCGACGAGGAGGCGTACCGCCTCGCACGGCGTGCCGTCCGGTCCGTCCTGGAGCGTCAGGCAGGGAACCAGCAGCAGGTGTTCGCCCGGTACGCCGAGCCGCTCGCGGCTGGTGGCGAGGACCCGTAGCTCCGGTGCGGCCCGCAACAACCGCAGCACCAGCAGGGCCACGGCGTCCACCATGTGCTCGCAGTTGTCCAGCACAATCAGCAGGTGCCGCTCGCTCAGGTGGCCGACGACCGCGTCGGACGCGGCCTGCGTGGACTGGTCGCGCAGCCCCAGCGCCTCGGCGACCGCCCGTTCCAGCAGCGCCGGGTCGGTGAGCGCCGCGAGGTCCACGAGCCACACCCCGTCGGGGAAGGCCGCCGCGGACCGCCGTGCGGCACGCAGCGCGAGCCGTGTCTTGCCGACTCCGCCCACGCCGGTCAGCGTGACCAGCCGGGACAGCCCCAGCAGCAGCTGTGTCTCGGCCAGTTCTCTCTCCCGGCCGATGAAGGAGGTGGTCTCCGCGGGCAGGTTTCCGCGCCCGCCCCGCCGCGGGCCGGGTGTCCGGGGCGGGGCCGGGGCGAGGTCCGGCGCGGCCGTGAGCATCCGCTGGTGCAGGGTCTGGAGCTCGGTGCCCGGATCGACGCCCAGTTCCTCGGCGAGCAACCCGCTGATCTCACGGAAGCACTCCAGGGCCTCGCACTGTCGGCCGCACTGGTAGAGCGCCAACATCCGCTGGGCCCAGAAGCGTTCACGCAACGGGTGCAGGGCGATCAGTCGGCGCAGCTCCGGGAGCGCTTCTTCGTGCCGTCGGCACCGGATCAAGGCGTCGATCCACAACTCCTGTGCGGCAAGCCGCTGTTCACACAGGGCGGGGACGACGTCCGGGAACCGCTCCGGCGCCAGGTCGGCCAAGGGCTCACCCCGCCACAGCCCGAGTGCATCGCCGAGCAGCGCCACCGCCTGATCGGGCCGGTCCTCGGCGAGCGCGACCCCGCCCTCCCTGACGAGCGCGGAGAACCGACGCGCGTCCAGGCGGTCCTTGGCCCTCGCGTCCAGCGCATAGCCACGGCGCTCGGTCCGCACGACTTCCGGCCCGAGAGCCCGGCGCAGCCGCAGGACGTAGTTCTGCACAGCGTTCCGCGCCCCGCGCGGCGGATGTTCTCCCCACAACCGGCCTACCAGAGCGTCCACCGAGACGACGTGACCGGCGTCGACGAGCAGTGCCGCCAGCAGCGTGCGCAGTTGAGCAGAGCCAACGCTCACGCGCTGGCCGTCGCGGGTGATGGCAAGCGGACCGAGGATCCCGAACTCGTACAGCGTATCCATTCAGACAATGCTAGAACTTATAGTAACCGACACGCCACACTGAGTAGTTCCTGCACTGAGTGCGCGAAGCCCCGACCGTGACGGCCGAGGTCTGCTGCTGTCGAGCCGAGAGCCCGGAGGCGGGTTCACCACAGGAGTTCGGTGCCCCCCACGGGGGCGTAGCCGTCAGGGCGGGCCCGCTCCGGAGCGGTCGTACCAGCCGCCGGATTCCGCTCGAACCGCTCGCCCTCGTTCTCCGGGTGGGCCTGCCTGCCTCATGGCTCGGTCGGCGGGGCGACAACCAATTCGGTGTGGGGGTCGTGGTCGATCCGCGGAGGGCCGGCGACGATCATCGTGGCTCGGGCCCACGGCCGTTCTCGCACCATGAACGGCAGTTCCTCCCGCAGCCAGTTCGCCATGTGCTCCAGTTGCTCGCGGGAGTCACCGTCGCGGACGGCCAACAAGCGTTCTTGCTCATCGAGGTCGCCCTGCATCCACACCGAGGCGTCCAACCACGGGGCAAGCTCTTCGCGGATGATGCCGGTGCCCTCGACCCAGACGAAGTCGGCGCCGGCGGGGATGGTGATCGATCCGGGTCGGTCGTGGGTGATCCAGGGGCCAGGACGGAAGTCCACCGCCTCGCCCCGGTGGAGAGGTTGCAGGATGCTCTCGACGACGACGGCGCCCCAGTCGAAACAGGCGTGGTTCCAGGCGATGTCGTCGGTGTGCACGGTGGCGGAGTCGGGCACGGCCTTGCGTAGTCGATCGGCCAGGGTCGTCTTGCCGGCGCCGCCCCGGCCGTCGATGGCGATCACTCGCGGACGTCCGGTGATGTGGGGTGATGCATCGCGCAGCTGCCGGACGGCGTCGAGCAGGGGCACCACCCGCCAGCCAGCGGCTTCGGTCTCGCCTGGATGTAGACGCATCGACACCCTGCCTCCTCGGCTGAGGACACGGGTCCGGCCTGCCCGGACGGCCCGCCGATCGTCTGGCCCTGTCGACGTCATGGCCGAGAGGCCCACGTCGGTGTCGGGCGGCGACACGGACGACATCAAGCACGTGGACTGTCCCCACGGTGGCGCGGGCACCCTCTACTTCCTCGCCGGCCGGCAGAAGCCCCGCACTACACCGTCCCACCGCTCGCCCCCGGATCCGCCCGCCCCGCCGGCATCCGGGGGGCGAACCGCACGGTCGCCTCGACCTCAATCGACGGGGCGAGAGTGCACACTGACGGCATAGCCGCCGCCCTCACAGTAGGGCTCGCCGTCCCAAGTGGCGAAGCGCTGCCGCAGGGTTAGTCCGACCTGCGTGCACCAGCTGTCGAATTCCGGCAGCGTCACCGTCGGTTCCGGCAACGGCAGGTGTTCCGCGTCCAGTCCCATGCCGGTGATCAGCAGGCCGCCAGGACGCAGTACGGCGGCCAGGTGCCGGACGACTGCCGGTTCGGTGCCGGGTGCCAGCAAGGGGATGACGTTTCCGGCGGCGAGCACCAGGTCGAAGCCGGGTTCCAGAGTGAGACTGTCCAGGCGGACAAGGTCGCCTTGGAGCCATGCCAGCGTGGGGGCGTTGCGACGGGCGACGGCGAGCATGGAAGGGTCGATGTCCACGCCCGTGCAGTGGTGGCCCAGCTCGGCGAGCCGGATCGCGATCCGCCCGGTGCCGCAGCCGGCATCGAGTATGCGGGCGCCAGGGTTGAGCAATGCGGCGCAGAAGGCGGCCTCGCCATGGATGTCGTGGCCTGATTCAGCGAGTTTCGCGAACCGTCGGGCGTACTCCTCACCGGCCTGTCCGCCTGTCAGTTCCGCCCAGCGGTCGCGTTGCCTTGTCATGTCCTGCATACCTTCCGGTTGGCCCGGTGTGGGGGCGAGGGCGGCGCCGTCGCGCGTTTCCTATCGTAGGTCCGGAAGGAAGGTCTAGTTCGTCCGTAGATCATGGTCCGGCTGTCCCGTCGCGAGCGTGGGCTTGGCCAGGACCGCGTCGGCGTGGTCGGTGAGGTAGTCCCGTACCACTGATGCGAAGCTCGGGTCGGGTGCCAGCCCGAGCGCGGCGGCGCGCGTGTCGTCGAAGACGGCGGGCCACGAGCCCACGAGGGCCTCGATGGCGGGGTCGGGGTTGATCGTCACCAGGTCGGCGACGGCGTCGCCGGCCACCTGCCGCAGCGTGGCCAGCATCTCGGCGACCGAGACGGTGAGTGCCGGCAGGTTGACTGGCAGTCCGCCGTGGAGCCGCCCCCTTTCCGTCCCGCGCTCTACTTCCGCGATGCGGAGGATCGCCTCGACGGTGCGGCGCGGCGAGGCCAGGGCCACCCGCAGGTCGGGACGTACGGGGCAGATCGCGGGGTGGCCTGCGAGGGGCTCGCGGATGATGCCGGACAGGAAGCCGGAGGCGGCCGCGTTCGGCTTGCCGGGCCGCACCGACACGGTCATCAGGCGGGCGACGCGTCCGTCGACGAAACCGCGCCGGGTGTAGTCCGCGATCAGCTGCTCGCAGACGAGTTTCTGGATTCCGTAGCTGGATCGTGGCGTGGGCAGGGTCGACTCGCTGACGACAGGAGGGAGCGGGAGCGCCGGGTCGGAACCGTAGACCGCCACGCTGCTGGAGAACACCATGCGCGGCGTCCGCCCGCCGACGGCCGACTGCGCTCGGGCGGCTTCGAGGAGCGCGCGGGTGGTGTCCAGGTTGGCGCCCATGCCGAGGTCGAAGTCGGCTTCGCACTCGGCCGAGACGGCGGCGGCGAGGTGGATCAGCACGTCCACCGGCTCCGCGAAGACCTCGTCGAGTCGGTCGGTCAGGCCGCCCCGCACGATCTCCACAAGCGGGTCGGAGGCAGACTGCGCCCCGGACGGCACGATCCGGTCGGCGAGCACCAGGCGATCGATCGGCGCCCCACCAAACGTCCGCGTCTCGAGCAGTGAGCTCGTGACCTGTCGTCCCAGGAAGCCGAAGCCACCCGTGATGACGATCCTCATGCGGTGCCTCCTCGGTATGCGGAGCCGGGAGTGCAGCATGCCCACGGACGCCTCCGGGAATCGGCGGACGGTTCTCCCCCTGCCGAGTCCGGGAGGTCGGGTTGCCGAGGCTGGGGCGGCCTCGCCTGTGGCCGCAGACCGGCCCCGCTGCGAAGAGGACCGCGATGAGCTGGAGGAACCGGCGTCGCGGTTCTTCGACGCCCTCCGCGAAGGCGACGTCGCCGGGCCTGCTCTCCGTAGCGGCGGAAGAGGGTGCCCTTTCGGACCCGGCCACCTCGGCGACCGACCGTGTCGTCGTGCTCGGTCATGGCGTCGTGACATGAGGCCCGGCGATCGAGGGCAGGCGCGAGGGATGCAGGGAAATCACCAGATGTACGCCATGACCAACGCGCACGGCCGACCGGTACGGGAAGGCTCGTTACAGCGGCGGGCCAAGGGAAGGCATCGGCGCTCCGGACGACGAGGGGGCCGGTGGCATCGCAGGCTTCTGGCCTACCGCGGCGTCGAGTTGCTGCCGACGTCCGCGCTGGAGGGTGCGGATGAGGAGTGCCTGCTGCTGGTGCATATCCGCAAGGTGATCGGGCGAGTGACCTATCGAGCGTGCGATGAGTGCGCCGAGGGTGTGATCACCGATGTCGTACTGGACGAACCGTTCCGCGACTGCGGGTTGGGCACGAGGGCGCTGTGTCATCTGCGCTCCCAGTATCCGGGTGTCACCTGGCGCACCACACTCGAATCTCGTCTCACTCGCGATCTGCTGCACCGGATGCGCATCCCCAAGGCTGCCGAGCAGGGCACCTGCCCCCACCTTCGGTCTACCGTCACCGCCCCTGCCGGTAGTTGAGAGCTGCCGACGGGCTTCGCGGCACGCACTGGCCGTCGTAGCCATCGCCCCGTTCAGCACCCGGCCCCGCGCACACCGGCCGGCCCGCCGGGCGTCCCGACGACCGGCGACGGGCGACGGGCGACGGGCAGGGCCGCATACCAGCAGCGGCAGCGGCAGGTCGGAGTACGCCCGGATCCACCGCCGCGTGACCGTCGGCGCGAGCATCGCCCGTCCAGGTCGAACGTCGTCAGCACGGACTTCCAGCCCGGCAAGGGCTGGGGCTGGGGCTGGGGCTGGGGCTATTCGAACATCGGCTACATCCTGCTCGGTACGGTCATCGAGAAGGCCGCCGGACACACCTGGCACGAGCGCGGGCGCCGCCCCGGAGCCGCCCTGCCCGGCCTCCGAGGGCTACGCCTTCGCTGCCATGCCGATCCGTCTACCCGCTCTGGATGTGGATCAACGGCCGACGGGACCACCACGTGGAGCCTCGCCGTGAAGGCACTCTTGAGGGCCTGCGGGCGATCTGCGCTGGACCGTCGCCGGACTAGGCCCGGGCGCGGAGCCGCCGACGGGCCACCCGATCGGGCGGCTTCACGTCCAACACCTCGGTCTGCGGAGTCTGCGGATCCCGGGACAGGGCTGCTGCTCCGGTAGCCGCCGCCACCTCCGCACCGGCCCGGCGCGCCGTGTCCGACCGCCCGGCCCGGCGGGAGCAGTTCGCGACAGCCGGCCGAAGTGGAGGAAGAGGTTCCGAGCCGAGCATCGTCCCCGGCGGGGAGAGCACGGCGGCGGCGTGGACATCCCGGTGGGTGTCCACGCGGAGGACGACCTCGCCTGCCCGCGGCGGAAGTTGGCTGGTGTCCGGGGGTGCTGAACGTTCGAGGCCGTCTTCGCCGACCAGCACAGCGACTGAGGCGACGGGGTTCCGAGCCGGGGCGGCCGCAACGGCTGAGCTCAGAGCTGTGAGCGGAGCACGCCCCCTGCAGACTGTTCCCGGTCCGGGCCGCGCGTGTCTGTCCGACCGTCCCGCGGGCCCGAGAAGCCGGGCGCGAGCAGAGCCGAAACCGTCCGGGGGCTGGGGGCGGACGCAGGACCAAAGTCTCCTCGCCGGGTCGGAGTCGGGTGGCTCGGCCTCTTCGGATGCCGTACGGCCCGTACCCTTCGTAGTGTCCATGGCGTCACCTAGCGGGCGCCAAACCACTGGAGGCAACACCTCGTGCTGATTGCTCAGCGTCCGTCCCTGACCGAAGAGGTCGTCGACGAGTTCCGCTCCCGGTTCGTGATCGAGCCGCTGGAGCCGGGCTTCGGTTACACCCTCGGCAACTCCCTTCGCCGTACCCTCCTCTCCTCGATCCCGGGTGCGGCGGTCACGTCCATCCGTATCGACGGTGTCCTGCACGAGTTCACCACCGTGCCGGGCGTCAAGGAGGACGTCACCGACCTGATCCTCAACATCAAGCAGCTGGTCGTCTCCTCGGAGCACGACGAGCCGGTCGTGATGTACCTGCGCAAGCAGGGCCCGGGTCTGGTCACCGCCGCCGACATCGCGCCCCCGGCCGGTGTCGAGGTGCACAACCCCGACCTCGTCCTCGCCACGCTCAACGGCAAGGGCAAGCTGGAGATGGAGCTGACGGTCGAGCGCGGCCGCGGTTACGTCTCCGCCGTGCAGAACAAGCAGGTCGGTCAGGAGATCGGGCGCATCCCGGTCGACTCGATCTACTCGCCGGTTCTCAAGGTCACCTACAAGGTCGAAGCCACGCGTGTCGAGCAGCGCACCGACTTCGACAAGCTGATCGTCGACGTCGAGACCAAGCAGGCGATGCGTCCCCGTGACGCCATGGCCTCCGCCGGTAAGACCCTGGTCGAGCTGTTCGGTCTCGCCCGCGAGCTCAACATCGACGCCGAGGGCATCGACATGGGTCCGTCCCCCACGGACACCGCCCTCGCCGCCGATCTGGTCCTGCCCATCGAGGAGCTCGACCTCACCGTCCGGTCGTACAACTGCCTCAAGCGTGAAGGCGTCCACGCCGTGGGTGAGCTCGTGGCGCGTTCCGAGGCCGACCTGCTCGACATCCGTAACTTCGGTGCGAAGTCGATCGACGAGGTCAAGGCGAAGCTGGCCGGCATGGGCCTGGCCCTGAAGGACAGCCCGCCCGGATTCGACCCCACCGCCGCCGCCGACTCCTTTGGTGCGGGCAGTGTCGCGGACACGGGCTTCGTGGAGACCGAGCAGTACTGAACACGGGCTCACCCGGTCAACCGGGCCGTGTCCCGCTCGATGACGGCGCGTGCGGGCCCGGTCACCGGAACGACAGCTGCTCGGTGGCCTCGGGCGGCTGCTCGGTGGCCCCGGGCTGCCGCGGATGGCGAGGACCGTGTCCACTGCCCGCGCGCCACGTCCGCAAGACGAGTCCGCGACGATCGATGCGGACCGGAACAGGTGACCGGGATGCGCTGATGCGCATCCCGGCCGAGCGGGAACGAGCGCTCCCTCTTGGGGTGACGCCACGCGGGGGCTGTGCTTGCGAGCGCGGCCCCCGCCGGCTACCCGTCGACCGCCGTCCCGCCATCGCTGTGTGGGCGCACCCCGCCCGTCACACGGAGACACGCGCAACGTCGGTCTACCTCGGCGCCACGTCGGTCTACCTCGGCCCCACGTCGGTTACCTCGGCCCACGACAGATCTTCCACGACAGCCTTCATGGGCCCGGGGTCACGGCCCCGGTCCCGGATCCGGCTGTACGGCCTCGGTGATCCCGGCCCGGGCCGCTTCGAGCTGAGCGGCGAACGCGATGCCCAGGAACAGCGCCACACCGGTCAGGTTGGCCCACAGCAGCAGAGCGACGAACGCCGTCAGCGGTCCGTACACGGCGCCGAACGATCCGCTCTTGGCGACGTAGAGCGCCAGCAGCCACGTGGCCGTGATCCACAGGACCAGGTGGACCGCCGAGCCGAACGCGAGCCATGTGTAGCCCGGCTGGTCCCTGCGCGGAGCCCAGCGGAAGATCACCGCCGACGCGACCCAAGCGAGGACCACGCCCAGGGGCACTTCGAGGGGCCCCCACCAGTCGAGCAGCTCCCGGGGCCAGCCGAGGGCCTCCACCACCGCGTTGCCGACTGCGTCCCCCGCGACGAGCACCAGGAACCCCAGGACCATCGGCGTGCCCGCCGCGAGGGCGAGGAGCAGGGACCGCCCGTACTTGCTCAGGAACGGCCGGTCGCGTTCGATGCCGTAGATGCGGTTGGCTCCTCGCTCGACCTGCCCCATCGCCGAGGCGAGGTTGAGTACGGCGAAGGCCAGTCCCACCCACATGGCGACCGCGTTCCAGACTCCGGTACCGGCGCTGCGCGCGGTGGCGTCCAGCGCGTCCTCGACCAGACTCGCACTGGCGCCGGGCACGATCTGGCCCAGGGTGAGTTCGATGATCCGCCCCACGCTCTCCGTGTGCACGGTGGTGGCGACGCCGACCAGCGCGATGGTGAACGGCACCAGGCCCAGGACCACTTGGAAGGCGAGCGAACGGGAGTTGGTGAAGCCGTCGGCGTAGCGGAACCGGGCGAACGCGTCGAAGAGAAGACGGCGGCCGCCGTAGTGCCTCAGCGCGGTGAGCGCCTCGTCTCCGGAGAGCTCGTCCCCGATCATGTCCCGCGTCTGCGGGACGTGCACAACGGTCCCCATCGAGAACGTCTCCTCGTGTCGTTCGTACGGCCAGATGAGGAACGCGATCTTTGCCGCCGGGAGAACCGTACAGCCGAACGACTGCGGACGACTGCGGCGGTCGGTCGTCAGGTGGATTCAGGGTGGCTGCCGGGCCCGCTGGTGCCGTGGGACAGAGGAGTGGGCGAGAGAGTGGTGTCCTCCTCGCCGGGCTCCAGGAGGGTGTTGGCGGCGCCGACGACGAGCGGGTCGGGGGTACCGACCGCCTCGGGATCCTTGCTGGTGTAGTCCATACGCCACAACAGACTGCGCATGGTTTCCAGCCGGGCGCGACGCTTGTCGTTGCTCTTGACGACGGTCCAGGGCGCGCTCTCGGTGTCGGTGGCGCGGAACATGTCGACCTTGGCCTCGGTGTAGTCGTCCCACCGGTCCAGCGAGGCCAGGTCGGTGGGAGAGAGTTTCCACTGGCGCACCGGGTCGACCTGCCGGATGGCGAAACGGGTGCGCTGTTCGGCGCGGGACACGGAGAACCAGAACTTGACCAGCAGAATGCCGTCGTCGACGAGCATCCGCTCGTAGGCCGGGCACTGCTCGAGGAACAGCTCGTACTGGTCCTTCGAGCAGTAGCCCATCACGCGCTCCACGCCGGCCCGGTTGTACCAGGAACGGTCGAAGAAGACGATCTCCCCCGCCGTCGGCAGGTGTGCGATGTACCGCTGGAAGTACCACTCACCGGCCTCGCGCTCGGTGGGCTTGTCCAGGGCCACCACTCGTGCGCCGCGGGGGTTGAGCCGCTCGGTGAGGCGTTGGATCGTGCCGCCCTTGCCCGCCGCGTCGCGCCCTTCACACACCACGACCACACGTGCGCCCGTGTCCTTGACCCACCGCTGGAGCTTGAGCAGCTCGATCTGCAGAACACGCTTGAGCCGCTCGTACTCCTCGCGGCCGACCTTCTGGTCGTACGGATGGTTCTCGCGCCAGGTATCGAGGGGGCGGCCTGTCCCGTCCAGGAGGATCGGCCGCTCCTGCCGGCTGGTGTCCACGGTCAGTCCGTCCAGCAGTCCGTCGGCCTGTTCAGCGTTCATCACACCACTCCCGTACCGTCCCGTGAACTCAGTAATCGGTGTGCGCGCCCTCGACTGTCCAGGACAGCATCCGGCGCCCACCGCGGAGACCTCATTGCCCCGGGCAGACACGCCGGTCGGCATGGCCTCGCCGAGGTCAGAGGGGCATACGGCCACGGGTGCGACGACCGGCCGAGCCGCTGCGGCCCACGGCGCGGGAACTCGTCCGGAACGGCTTGCTGAAAAGCCTGCCCAGGACACCGGGCGCCTTGCCGCCGGCCCGCGCACCGGCACCGAGCGAGCGCTGCGTGCCGCGTTCGGGGTGCCGGGAGAGACGCGGGACGAAGAAGGCCAGTACGGCCAGGACCACACAGACTCCAACAACTACGGCGATGATCACGAGTCGGCTCCCTTGCTAGTCGGGCTTGATCGGTCGCTTGATCGGTCGCTTGATCGGTCGAGAGGACCGAGTGCCCCGTCACGTTCGCTCTATGTGACCGGCGCCCTGGGTGGCTCAAGGGTTGAGCTTTGCGCTTTCAAGCTCGCCGTTGATGGTGGGAGATGCCCGAGTCCGACTCGCGAGTCAGACCGGCCAGATAGGCGTCCAGGGGCTGAACACGTCCCGGGAGGAGCTCCCGAAGGCTCCACCAACGGACGGCCGCGATCTCCTCGTTGGCCTGAAAGTCCCGAACGACGGTGGTGCGGCCCACGAACCGCCATCGGTCGAGGACCATCAGGACACTGTCGGCGCGCCACACGTGCCCAGTCGCTTGGGCACCCGGGTGCGGGGGCGGATGTTCTGCGTCACAGTGGAATCGAGAGCGGATGGACTCACATGGCCATACTCCGAGTCCTCAGCGCACTTGTTCCGCGGTGACGGTGATGCTCAATGGCCTGGCCCGTTCATGGGCACATCGGCGGACAACGCGTCGCCTCTGACTGGCAATGGACGCTTGGGCCGACTCGCCCCCTGATCGGTCGGCCTCTCCGCAGTCCTGCCGCGGCTGCGTGCCGCTCACTTTCCTCGCCGACACCAGGAGGGTCCGAGAAATGAACTCTTTCCCCAAGCCCGTGATCGATTCCATGGCCGATCGCGCCATGCGCCTGCACCACATGCTGTGGCACACCGCGCGTGACAACTGGATGGTTCTTACGCCGGAGCAGCAGGAGGTCTTCCACCACCACGGCTGGGAGCCGCCACGCCCGTCCTTGACGGCGCCGGACCCTGTTACCGGGAAGCGTGACATCGAATTCAACAACGGCTCGGGCGAGGACTTCCTGTTCATGCACCGGCAGATGATCGCTGCGGTCAACGAGATACTCGCCGAACTGGGCGATCCTCAGTACCCCCGTGTGGAGGGGTGGCCGACGGTTCCTTCCCCGGAAGACACCGCGTACCCGGTGCCACCTCCGTTCGACATCCCGGGAGACACCGGAACGGCCGAAGCCATCCGGAGCGCCAAGACCCAGGAGAAGTTCAACCAGATTCGTGCGTGGGAAGCGGAGTTCACCGACCCTGCGAAACTGCGTCAGATGACCCTCGGTCGTCTCGGAGCCAGGATCGAGTTCGGTATCCACAACACCATGCATCTGCGCTGGTCCGCCCAGATGCCCGAATATCGGCCGGGCGGCGACGAATTCAGCATCGACCCTCGGTGGGACGACGCGAGCTACAACTGGCTCGCCGACACCTACTCCGCCCACGTGAACCCCATCTTCTGGAAGCTTCACGGCTGGGTGGACGCCCGGATCGACGACTGGATGGCGGCCAAGGAGCTGACAGGGCCGGTGCCGTGGAGTTTCGACCCTCCGTGGAGCGGCCCCGTGGGACACGACCCTCACCGTCACCCCGTGGCCGGGCTCGTCGTTCAGGCTCATCCGGGCAACGGCGAGGCCGCCGCTCTGCAGTCGATTCTCGGCGGCATGGAAACGACGGTCGAGCATCTGAAGCGAGCAGGCGTGGGCGAACCCGCTCGCTTCCCCGTCTCCGACGACGCCTGAGCACTCTGGACAGTCAGCCTGACCTGACGGTTGCGTCAGGTCAGGCGTCCCGCTTCACCGCGAGGAAACTGGCCGTCTGGCCCGCCCGGGCCAGGCTGGCACCGCTCCCGTGGTCCTTCGCGCGCAGCACGGTCCCGGCGAGCGTCATGCGCTGGTTGATCCCCGTCTCCCAGTGGCGCAGGACGCCGCCGTCGTACTCGTAGTGGAAGTCGGCGATGGGGGTGTCGGTGCGGCCCTTGCCCGTCAGGGTGAACGCCACGGGCGAGGCTGCCGGCACCTTCGACACCTTCCCGACGATGTCCATCGCCAGCGGTTCGGCACCCAGTGACCCCGGGAAGACCAACTCGCCGCTGATCGCCCCTTCCGGGTCGACGAAAAGCCTCAGCTCCAACTCCGCGAACCGGAGCTTGTTGAAATCCTCCACGGGTTCCGGCCTGTTGAGGAAACTTCTGTAGGTATAGGTCCCAGACAGCTCTGGCTCGCTCATCCGACCTCCTGAACAGTGCGATGACACATCGGCGACACCCCGCGAAGCGTGCCGCAGAGGGCGTCCCGCATGTGGGGGGCTCGCCGACCTTGTCCGCAAAACAACCCCGAGCGTGCCGACACGCGGGCCGACCGGGGCCGTCGCAGCGCAAAGGTGCGGACTGGCCCGCCTCACCACAGCACCCGCTGGGGCGAGCCCCCCATCCCATCGGCGGCCGCTGCCGCCGTCTCCTGTCTCTCCGTACACCATTCCGGAATACCCCAGGGGGGTATATGGTTGGGCTGTGAAACCCGAAGCGGCGGGTCACACTGGACGGGAATGGGGATGACGGCCATGGATCACAGCGCCCACCACACCAGCACTGCACACACGCACACCGCCGACCAGGATCACGCCGGGCACCACGGACCGCACGCGCCAGGGGCATCCTGGTCCACGGCGGCGAAGGCGACGCTGCACTGCCTGACCGGCTGCGCCATCGGCGAGATCCTCGGCATGGTCATCGGCACCGCGCTGGTCTGGGGCAATGTCGAGACCATGGCCCTGGCCATCGCGCTCGCCTTCGTGTTCGGCTACGCGTTCACGCTGTTCGCGGTCCGCAGGGCCGGCCTGGACTTCAAGACCGCGATCAAGGTCGCCCTCGCCGCCGACACGGTGTCCATCGCCGTGATGGAGCTCGTCGACAACGGCATCATCGCCCTGGTCCCCGGCGCCATGGACGCCCACCTGTCCGACGGGCTGTTCTGGTCGGCCCTCCTGGGAGGCTTCGCCGTCGCGTTCGTGATCACCACCCCGGTGAACAAGTGGATGATCGGCCGCGGAAAGGGACACGCCGTCGTCCACGCCTACCACTGACGCGCCTTCCGCCCACAGCACACGCGGACATCCCCACGCCCAGGCGACGACGGCCAGTCGGGCGGGCGGGCGGACCAGTCACATGGTGGGCCCGGACAAATCCTGGGGCCTGTGCAGGTTCTGTTTGCGATGCTTGTCGCCGGGTCCGGGTCTGAGGGAGAACGGTATGGAGCCGGTAGCACTCCGCCGCGCAGTTGAGGCAGGACGGACGATCGCTTCGGAGCTGGGCCTTCAGGTCGACGATGCGATCGTCATCCACGACTCGGACCGCGTCGCGCTGCGCCTGGTCCCTTGCGATGTTCTGGCTCGGGTCGCGCCTTCGGGGCATCTGGCTGATTCCGAGTTCGAAGTAGAGGTTGCTCGCCGTCTCGCCGACGTCGACGCTCCGGTGGCTGAGCTCGAGCCTCGGGTCGCGCCCCGCGTCCATGTCCGTGATGCCTTCGCCGTCTCGCTCTGGACCTACTACGAACCGGTGGGACCAGAGATCACGCCGGTCGACTACGCGGACGTGTTCCTGCGGCACCACGCCGCCCTGCGCCAGATCGATCTGGATGCACCCCATTTCACCGATCGCGTCGCCGTGGCACTGAGAGAGGTGAGCGACCGGGAGCGGTCCCCCGAGCTGCTCGATTCTGACCGGGAACTCCTCAGCGACACACTCAGTGGACTGAGCGCCGCGATCAGCACCGACAAGGCCGTCGACCAGCTGCTGCACGGCGAACCGCATCCGGGCAACCTCCTGAACACGAGGAGAGGGCCGCTTTTCGTAGACCTCGCCACGTGCTGCCGTGGGCCGATCGAGTTCGACCTCGCCCATGCGCACGAAGAAGTGGGCCAGCACTATGCGGGGGCTGACCACGGTCTGATCCACCGGTGCCGCGCCCTGAACTGGGCGATGTTCTCGGCCTGGCGCTGGCGCCGGGACGACCAGATGCCTGACCGGGGCCACTGGAGAGTGGAGGGGCTCAACCGGGTTCGTGCTGCACTCGACCGCTGCGGACTGGGCTGAACTGGAGACAGGGGGCTGCTGGAACCCGACCCGCTGCGCCGTGTGCGGCATCCCAAGCGGTGCAGCTGTCGGGCTCGGCCGACTTGAGAGGACATCGGCTGTCCGGCCAGGGCCGATTGCATGGCCGCACCGAAGGGCCTCGCCGCAGTACCTGCCCTCGCCTCTCACCGGCCGGCTCGTCGACCGCTACGGCCGCATGACAGTCGCCGCCGCCTCCGCGGCACCACCCTCCTCGTCGTCGGCGTCCTCGTCGTCGGCGTCCTCGCCGCCACCGCGCCCGGTGCCTCCGTCGCCCTCCCCGCGCTCTTCCTGGCTCAGCTGAGGCTCGGCCGGAACCTCGGCCTTGTCTCAGGCACGGCGATCATCAAGCATCCGCTGTGAAGGCCGAGATCCAGCCTCACGCGCACGACACCGCCGCAGCCACCATCAGCCGAGGACCCGCAGCAGGTGCTCCACCGCCTCGGCCATGCGGGTGCGGGCGGTCGCCAGGTAGGCCCGCGGGTCGACGGTGTGCGTGTCCCCGGTGATGAAGTCGCGAATCGCTCCGGTGAAGGCGATGTTCAGCGCCGTACCGACGTTGATCTTCGTCATGCCTCCCCTCGCCGCACGGCGGAGTTCGTCGTCGGGTACGCCGGTCGAACCGTGCAGGACCAGAGGGGCTGGGACGGCGTGCGCGAGCCGGGCGATGAGTTCGTGGTCGAGTCTTGCGGTTCTGGTCGTCATCGCGTGGGAGCTGCCGACCGCGACGGCGAGCGCGTCGACGCCGGTGGCGGCCACGAAAGCGCGCGCTTCCTCGGGATCGGTGCGGACGCCGGGGGCGTGTACGCCGTCCTTGCCACCGATCGCGCCGAGTTCGGCCTCCAGCCACAGGCCCTGGTCGTGGGCCCAGTCCGCCGCGGCGCGGGTGGCGGCGACATTCTCCTCGTGCGGCAGCGCAGAGGCGTCGTACATCGCCGAGCCGAAGCCGAAGTCGCAGGCGCGGCGCAGCAGTTCCTCGTCGGTCACGTGGTCCAGATGCAGGCCGACCGGGACGCGGGCAGCCTCCGCCACGGCGGCCGTGGCGGAGGCGAGGGGGCCGAGTGAGCCCCCGTGGAAGCGGACCGCGTTCTCGCTGATCTGGCAGACGACCGGTGCTCCGGCAGCCTCGGCGCCCGCGACGATCGCCTCGGCGTGCTCGAGTGTGATCACATTGAACGCGCCGACGCCACGGCCGTCGGCGCGGGCCATGCGGACGAGTTCGGCGGTGGAGATCAGGGGCATGGGTGGTTATGGCCTTTCCTCGGCAGGGAGAGCCGTGCACGCTGAGACAGCCGTGCACGAATTCGCTTGTTTTGGCGAGATAACATGCTCAAACAGGCATCAGTCATCACATCCGGGCGCGGCACATCCGCTCTTCGGAGATCCGGTCTTCACAGATCCAGGCTCGGGAGATGCGGACTTCGAATGCGGACTTCGGATGCGGACTTCGGCCCGTGATGGTCATGGGCCCGGACACCACGAACAGGGGACGACGCATGGCGGCACCACAGGCCAGATGGAGCGCGTTGCTGGAGCTGCTGACGCGCGACGGGCGGATCGAGGTCGAGGCCGCCGCGGACGAACTGCGGGTCTCCGCCGCCACGATCCGGCGTGATCTGGACGAGCTGGCGCGCCAGCAGATGGTCACCCGCACGCATGGCGGCGCCGTGATCAACGCGATCGCGTACGACCTGCCGCTCCGCTACAAGGCCGCGCGCAACGCTCCGGAGAAGGAGCGGATCGCCGACGCGGCGGCGGGCCTGGTGAAGGCGGGCGCCGTGGTGGGTCTGAACGGCGGCACCACCACCACAGCGGTCGCCCGGGCGCTGGCCATCAGGCCCGAGCTGAGCACAGAGGGCGCCGGTCCCTCGCTGACGGTTGTCACCAACGCGCTGAACATCGCCAACGAGCTGGTCGTACGCCGCCATGTGAAGCTCGTCGTCACCGGAGGTGTGGCCCGCCCTGCTTCGTACGAACTCACCGGGCCGCTGGCCACCGAAGTGCTCGCACAGATCACGCTCGATCAGGTCTTCATCGGCGTCGACGCGATCGATGTCAGGCACGGGGCCACGGCCCAGGACGAGGGCGAGGCCGGCATCAACCGGGCGTTGGCCCTCCGCGCCGAACAGGTGATCGTGGTGGCGGACTCCTCCAAGCTGGGTCGGCGGGCCTTCGCCCGGATCTGCCCGGTGGAGGACGTCCATGTGCTGGTGACCGACAAGGCGGCGGGCCCCGACCTGACCGAGCCGTTTGCCGCTGCGGGCGTGGAGATCGTCCGGGCCTGAAGGTCTTCGCACGTGCCGGACCGGTGCCGACGGGCGTGCGGCCGAGGCCGGAGCCGGAGCCCCTGCAGAGGCCCGGTCGACCGGGGTCGGAGTCCTGGCCCCGACCCTGCCCCCGCCTTCGCCCCCGTCCCCGCCCCATGGGCCTGCCCGGCGGATCACTTGATGCCGCCGGCCGTCAGACCGCTGATCAGATAGCGCTCCACGAAGACGAACAGGACGACGACCGGCACGATCGCGATCAGCGAGGTGGCGAAGAGATACTGCCACTGCTCCTGGTACGCCGTGACGAAGCCCGGGATGGCCTTGGTCAGCGTCGTCCGGTCGCCGGACGAGGTGATGGTGAGCGCGACGACGTACTCGTTCCAGGCTCCGATGAACGTGTAGACGAGCGCGGTCACCACTCCCGGCAGCGCCAGCGGCAGGGTGACCCGGACCAGCGCGCCCAGCCGTCCCGCCCCGTCCATGTACGCCGCCTCCTCCAGCTCCCTGGGGATGCTCGCGAAGTACGCGTTGAGGATCCAGATGCAGAACGGCAGGTTGAACGCCGCGTTGACCAGGATCAGCCCCTCCGCGGTGTCGGTCAGATCGAGGCTGACCATCTCCCGGTAGATGCCCACCAGCAGCGCGGTCGGCGCGAACATCTGGGTGACCAGCACCAGCAGCAGGAAGGCGCCGCGCCCGCGGAACCGGTTGCGGGCGGTGTAGTACGCGGCGGGCAGTCCCACGGCCAGTGCGAGGAGTGTGGACATCCCGGCGACGTACAGCGAGAACCAGAGCGCGTCGCTGACGGGCGGATCCTTCAGCGACCAGACGTCGGCGAAGTGGGACCACTCCCACCGTGACGGCAGATAGGACGGCGGTGACCGCATCAGTTCCGGCGTCGGCTTCAGAGCCGTGAGCAGCATCTGAAGGTACGGCGCGAGGAACGTCAGGGCGACCAGCCAGCCCACCGCGGCGAGCAGTACGGTGCGCAGCCGGGGCGGACGCCGCCTCCGGGCGATGGTGCGACCACCCTTGGCCGCGGTTCCGGTCGCGGTTTCGGCTGTGGGCGCTGTTTCAGCCGTGACGGCGGACATCAGCCGGTCTCCTCTCGGCGGCGGACGACGCGCAGGTACACCAGCACCACCAGGAGGATCAGCGCGAAGTTCACCACGGCCAGGGCGGCCGACTCGCCGACGTCCTGGTTGTCGAAGGCGAGTTTGTACATATAGGTGGTGGTCGTGTCGGTGGAGAAGCCGGGGCCGCCTCGGGTCATCGCCCAGATGACCGGGAACGAATTGAACACATTGATGACGTTGATGATCGCGGCGACCAGCAGGGACGGGCGCAGCAGCGGCAGCGTGATGCCGAGATAGGTGCGGACCGGTCCCGCTCCGTCGAGGCGGGCCGCCTCGTAGACCTCGGCCGGGATGGTTCCCAGTCCGGAGAGGATGACGAACGCGGTGAACGGCAGGGAGACGAAGACCGCCACGGCCATCATCCAGGCGAATGCCTGGACCGGATCGGCGAGCCAGTTCACCGGCTTGTCCAGGATTCCGACGTCCATCAGTACGCGGTTGACGACGCCGTAGAAGTTGTTGAGCATCCAGCGCCAGGTGAGCGCCGTCATCAGTACCGACGCCGCCCAGGGCACGATCAGCGCCCAGCGGACCAGCCGACGCCCTGGGAAACGGGCGTTGAGCAACTGCGCCAGGCCCAGGGAGACGGTGATGGTGACCGTCACCACGCCCACCACCCAGATCAGGGTGCGCACTACCACGCCCGGCAGGTCAGGCTCGGCGAACAGCTCTGTGTAGTTGGCGCCGCCCGCGAAGCCCTGGGTCAGACCGGTGGAGCTGATGTCCATCAGGGAGGTGCGGACCATCTCGACGACGGGCCACACGACCACGGCCAGGATCAGTGCGAGTGCGGGGCCGACCCACAGCAGCGGCTCCAGCGCCCGCAGACGGTGTGCGGACCGGGGGCGGCGGGAGCCGCGTTCCGGTGCCGCGGGGGTCCGGTCCTCCTTCTCCCCCGCGGTGGGTGCGGTGACGTCCTGTACGGCCACCCCGTCAGCCGTCGTTCTCTGCGGTCTTCTGGATTTCACTGAGGACCTCTTCGGGCTCCGCACTCGACACGGCGGTACCGATGCGCTGCTTCACGGCGCCCTCGACGGTCGCCCAGTTCGGGTTGTCGGTGGGTGCGAACCGCGCGCCCGACAGCGCCTCGACGAACGGTTTGTAGTAGGCGGAGTCCGAACTCAGCGCGTCACCGGCCGACTTGGTGACCGAGAGGAACCCCTCGGTGGACAGGAACTTCGAGGCGTTCTTCTTCTGGTAGAAGAAGTCGAGGAACTTGTTGACGGCGTCGCGGTTCTTGCCCTCGTCCTTCTTCTTGAACGCCACCAGGTAGTCCTGGACACCGAGCGTGTTGTGCGTCGTACCGTCCTTGCTGGGCAGCGGCGCGACGCCGTAGTCCAGTTCCTTGTCGACGGTGTCGATGAAGCCCTTGCGCATGAAGACGGCGCCGTTGATCATGCCGATCTTCCCCTGGGCGAACTGGTTGAAGACGTCCTTGCGGTTGGTGGCCTCGGGGTTGGGCTGGGTCAGACCGGCCTTGGTGAGCTTCCGCAGGAAGTCCAGCGTCTCCACGTTGGCCCGCTGGTCGACGGCCCACCGTCCCGACTCGTCGGTCCAGCCGCCGCCGTTGTTCATCGCCCAGATGGAGAACTCGGCCTGGGCCTCCTCCGCACCGAGCGGCAGGCCCAGCGGGATGTCCCCGGCCTTCTTCAACTTCTCGGCGGCGTCCTCGACCTCGGCCCAGCTGGACGGCGGCTCGGCTATCCCGGCCTTGTCGAAGAGGTCCTTGTTGTAGAAGAAGAGCCGCGCGCTGGAGATGAACGGCAGACCGTACTGGACGCCTTCGTACCGCGCCTGGTCGGCGAAGAGCGGCAGGAAGTCGGCGAGCACCTTGGGCGACACGACGTCCTTGGCCCGGTAGATCAGATCGTCGCGCGCGAAGTCGGAGAACTTGTTGTAGTTGAGGACGTCGGGCTGCTGCCCGGTCTGGATGTACGTCTTGACCTTGGAGTCGATCTGCTCCCAGTCGACGACCTCCAACTCGACCTGGTAGCCGGGGTTCTCGGCCTCGAAGTCCTTGATGAGGTTCTCCCAGTAGGGCTGGGTGTCGTCGTCGTACTTCGCGGCCACGAATCTGATCGTCCTTCCGTCGGCGTCGCCGCCACCGGACGAACCTCCCTTGCCGCATCCGGTGAGGACCAGGGCGAGGGCCACACCTGCCGCGCTACCTACGAGGTGCCGTTTCACGGGGTACCCACCTTCACTGCAACCGAGTGATTGTTTCTGCTTGAAAGTGGCTAAGATCAAGCATCAATACCCATCATGCCCAACAGATCTCGCATGATGTCAAGGGCCGACGGCGACCACTCGGTTTCGCCGCGACCCCCATGAGCACCGAGACGGGAGCCCCTTCATGAGTCGGACCGAGATCGAGATCGCCACCCAGCCCGAGTGCTGGCGCCGCGCCATCGAACTGGCAGGGCGGCCGAACGACCCCTCGTGCACGGCCATGCCCCGGCCCGGCGAGCGGGTCGCCGTCGTGGGCTGCGGAACCTCCTGGTTCATGGCCCATGCCTATGCGCTGCTCCGGGAATCCGCGGGCCACGGGGAGACGGACGCCTTCGCGGCCTCCGAGATGCCGGCCGGCCGGGCCTACGACCGGGTGGTCGCGCTGACCCGGTCCGGCACCACGTCGGAGGTACTGGAACTGCTCGGCCGACTGCGCGGGCGGACGCCGACCGTCGCGGTCACCGCGGACCCGAAAACCCCGGTCATGGACGTCGCCGACGCGGCCGTCGTGCTCGACTTCGCCGACGAGACGTCGGTGGTGCAGACCCGGTTCGCCACCACCGAACTGGTGCTGCTGCGCGCGCTGCTCGGTGAGGACCTCGGCCATCTGGCGGCACAGGCCGCCTCGGCGCTGGTCGAACCACTGCCCGAAGAGCTCCTCGACGCCGAGCAGTTCACCTTTCTCGGGCGCGGCTGGGCGTACGGGATCGCCCAGGAAGCGGCCCTGAAGATGCGCGAGGCGGCCGGCGCCTGGACGGAGGCGTACCCCGTCATGGAGTACCGGCACGGGCCGATCAGCATCACCGGACCGGGCCGGGTGGCCTGGTGGTTCGGCGACCCGACGGCCGTTCCCGGTGGTCTGGCGGAGGAAATCGCGCGCACCGGCGGCCAGTTGGTCGCCCTCGGGCGCGACCCGGTGGCCGACCTCATCGTGGTGCAGCGGTTGGCCGCGGCCCTCGGCGGGAAGCGCGGGCTCGACCCGGACAACCCCCGCCATCTGACCCGCTCGGTGATCCTGACCTGACCCCTGCCCGGATCCGGCGGCCCTTGGCCGCCACCGCCGGCCCCCGGACCCGGCCACCGGACCCGAGCACCGGACCCGAGCACCGGAACGGAAACGGCCGGATCGGGCGCGGTTCACACGGAATTTACAGCCGTTTTCCCCGGGTCGGCGGCCTCCCGAGGCAGGGCGCTGACCCGGGAAACCAACCGCCACCAGGGCCGGTAGTGGCCCGTGATGCTCCTGATGAATCATGAAGGAGAGTGTTGACAGCTGACGTTTATCGCCAGAGCATGAACAGAAATACGCATGATCTTGCAGTGCTGCTCCATCACGCCATGCCCCGCCCCGCAGGAGGACGTGAGTGCGCACCCATCCGCTCAGACCACGCAGCCTCGGCACATTACTGGTCGCCGCCTCAGCCCTGACGCTCGTCCCGCCCGTCGCCGAACCTTTCACCACAGCGGCACGGGCAGACGCCGCAGCGCGGGCAGACGCCACGGCCCGGCCGAAGGTGACCGAGAGCGCGAACGGCCTCACCCTGTCCGTGCCGCGCACCGGAAAGGCCCCCGGCTACACCGTCGACATCACCACCGACGAACTCGCCCTGACCACCGAGCGCTCCGGCGAAACCGTGCTCGGCACCGCGTCCGGCGACACCGGAGGACTCCGCTTCCGCTCCGACGAGAAGTGGGAGCACGCCACCGCGGTCACCGACTGGACGTGGAAGGACGGCGTCCTCACTCTCACCACCGACACCACCCTCGACGACGCCACCGTCAAGGCCCGGCTCACACCCGAGGCGGACCGCTACCAGCTGGACTGGGACGTCGAAGGCGGCAGCCCCGAGCAACTGGGCCTCGCCTACGACCTGTCCTCGGCCGGCCACTGGTACGGCCACGGCGAGGCGGAGACCCCGCAGGGCGGTCCCGGCGTCAACCAGCCCTGGCCGCTGGACGCCGGTGAGGTCGACCACGAGACCTTCGGCCCGGCCTCGTACAACATGATCGACCCGTTCTGGTACACCTCGAAGTCGACCGGTCTCCATGTCGACACCGGGCACGTCATGGACGTGGCGATCGACAAGGGCAAGGACGGTCTCGGCACCTTCACCGTCGAGTCGCCCGACACCTACAAGGCCACCGTGTTCGTCGAGTCGACCCCGCTGGAGGTCTACCGCGACTACATCGGCATCGTCGGCAAGCCGGCCAAGTCGGACGCCACGTACGAGCAGTACGCCAAGCCGCTGTGGAATTCCTGGGCGCAGTTCTACACCAAGATCGACCAGGAGAAGCTGCTCGACTACGCCACCGACCTCCACGACAACGGTCTGGACGGGCACACCATCCAGCTCGACGACAAGTGGGAGTCGAACTACGGCAATCTGACCTGGGACCCCAAGACCTTTCCCGATCCCAAGGGCCTTTCCAAGAAGATCCACGACATGGGGTTCGACTTCGGTATCTGGGTCACCCTGTGGATCAACCTGGACTCCGACAACTACCAGTACGCGGTCGACAACGGCTACTTGCTCATGGACGCCGAGGACACTGCCAAGCCGTGTGAAGTGACCTGGTGGAACGGCCAGGCCGGGATCATCGACCTGGCCAACCCCGACGCCAAGGCCTGGTACGAGGGCAACCTCAAGAAGCTGATGGACACGTACGACATCGACGGGCTGAAGTTCGACACCCGGTTCTTCGACGAGAAGTGCGCGCCGCGCGAGGGCCACCAGGCCACCGACTACCAGAAGCTCGGCACCGAGCTCGCCGACGAGTTCGACCTCCAGGGCGCCGGCATCCGGGTGCACTGGAACCGGACGGCCCACGAGGCCGGCTTCGTCACCCGCCAGGTCGACAAGGGCACCGGCTGGGACTCCCTGCGCGCCTCCGCCACCCAGAACCTGGCCATCTCCACCATCGGCTACCCGTTCGTCGAGTCCGACATGATCGGCGGCTCCGGCGGCCAGCCCGCGCCGTCGAAGAACGTGCTGGTGCGGTGGGCACAGTCCGCCTCGCTGATGCCGCTGATGTACGCCTCGACCTCCCCGGTGGACACCAACGACACCACCACCGGGCAGAAGGTCGACTACGACCAGGAGACGGTCGACCTCTACCGGGAGGCGATCGAGACCCACGAGAGGCTCGCCCCCTACATCTGGGACCAGGTGCAGAGCACCCTGAAGACCGGTGACCCGATCATGCGCCCGCTGTTCTTCGACTTCCCTAAGGACGAGGCGAGTTACACGGTCACCGACGAGTGGATGCTCGGCCCGGCCGTGCTGGCCGCGCCCAAGCTGAGCACCGGCGCCACCCGCTCCGTCCATCTGCCGCCGGGCACCTGGTACGACGTCAACCAGGGCACCGTGATCCGCGGCCCGAAGACGCTCAAGGGGTACGCGGCGCCACTCGGCGTCACCCCGGCCTTCGTCAACCTCAAGGCCAAGGGTGCCGCCAAGGCCGTCAAGGCGCTCAAGCGCGACGACGCTCCGGCCGCCTCCGTCCTGATCGCCCCGGACGCCCCGTCCACCAAAGCCGGTACGCCGTTCGAGGTGACCACCGAGGTGACCAACTGGAGTACCGGGACCCTCAAGAACGCGAAGGTGGCGCTCGACCTGCCCGACGGCTGGAGCGCCAAGGCGACCGGCCCGACCACCGCAGCGTCCCTGAAGAACGGCGCCACACTCACCACCACCTGGACGGTGACCCCGGCCGACGACGCCCGCTGGGGAAGTCACGACCTCACCGGCACCGCCACCTACACCGGATCCAACGGGTCGCAGAAGGTGTCCGACACCGTGCAGGCGCAGGTGAAAGCCGCCCCGGGCAGTGTGCAGGCGCCGTACCTGACGACCGACACCACCTCCGAGGACCCCCAATACGCCCAGGCCAGCGACCAGTTCGCCATCTGGGCGGGCGGCCAGGACCTGTCCGGCTGGAAGGACGAGAAGGGCGTCATCTACCGCGACGACGCCGCCGGGGAGAAGGCCACCGTGCAGGCCCGGTTGGTCTCCCAGAACAGCGCCTCACCGGTCGGCAAGGCGGGCATCGCCTTCGCCAACGACCTGACGGCGCCCGAGAAGGGCGGTTACGCGGTGCTGGCCATGACCCAGAGCTACGGACTGGAGTTCATGACCGACAGCGACGGCGACGGGAAGCTCGACACCTGGGCGGGCGGTGGCTCCACCTACCACCCGGCGTATCTCAAGCTGACCCGGGACGGCACCACCTACACCGCGTATGCCAGCAAGGACGGCGAGACCTGGTCACAGGTCGGCACAGCCCAGGTGCCGTCGGCCGCCGGCACCGGTGACGCGGGGATGGTCGCGAGCGCGGCCAACGTCAACTACCCCGGCGAGAACATCGAAGCCGTCTTCAGCGGATTCTCGGTCACCTCCTGACACACCGGTATCCCCGGCACCACCCCCGCTTCCCGGCAGGCCGCCACTCCCCTGGCGCCTGCCGGGGACGGGCCACTCCTCGCACGTCCGTGAGAGAGGGAACTCACCCCATGGCACGTACGTCCTCAGCTGTCGCCGGCTTCGTCGCGGGCGTGGTCGTGGCCGCGAGCACCACCGCGATAGCCGTCACCGGTACGACGACCACGAGCACCGACCTCAATTCCAAGGCCACCACCACCTGGCTGACCGTCAAGGTCGCCGACGCCCTGGGCACCAGGGACACCATCACCTGGGTTCCCACCGGCTCCTTCGCCGGTTCCGCGGAGGAGCGGGTCCCGCGTTACCCGATGACCGCCGTCCAGGGCAAGGACACCAAGGAGCTCAAGCTCTCCGCCGTCCGCAACGAGCAGGTCTCGGCGCAGCTGGCGATCGCCTCCGGCCAGGACCTCGACGACGTCAAGGCCGTGGTCGGTGATCTCACCGGTCCCGGCGGCGCGAAGCTGTCCGGCGCCGACACCAAGGTCCGGTTCGTCAAGTACGTGCCCGTGCAGCGATCCAAGAGCGAGGTCGACTGGTCCGCCACCATCGACCAGGTCAGCTCCGCCAAGGAGGTGTCCGGCGACCGCAACCCCGACGTGGTCGGCGACGCGCTCGAGGAGCGGTCCTCCGTGGACGTACCCGCGTACGCGGCCCAGCCGCTGTGGTTCACCTTCCAGATCCCCAAGTCGGCCGAGCCGGGCACCTACACCGGCACGGTGAAGGTCAACGCGGACGGCCGCACCCAGTCGACCTACCCGCTGACCATCGAGGTCGCGGACGCGAGCGTGCCCGACCCGAAGGACTACGACTTCTTCCTCGACGTGTGGGCGCAGCCGGAGACGATCGCGAAGAACCACGGCGTCAAGCTCTGGTCCGACCAGCACTGGAAGCTGATCGAGACGTACAACCGCGACCTGGTGTCGCGCGGCCAGAAGGTCATCAACACCACCATCGTCGACAACCCCTGGCACCATCAGTGGTCGCTCGGCACCCGGGAGTCGCAGACCGCCACGCCGTACACCAGCATGGTGGGCTGGGCCTGGAACGGTAAGTCGTTCTCCTTCGACTTCGGCCGCTGGGACAAGTACGTCCAGACCGCGAGACGCGTCGGCCTCGGCCCCGACATCGGCGCCTTCTCCATGCTGGCGTTCCAGGACCAGGAGCACCTCACCTACACCGACACCCGTACCGGCAAGACCGTCTACGAGAACGTCGGTCTGGGCGGCGACCGCTGGCGGGAGGCGTGGGGAACGTTCCTGCCCGCCTTCGAGAAGCATCTGAAGGCCAAGGGCTGGCTGGAGGACACCTGGCTGTCCTTCGACGAGCGGCCCATCGACACCATGACGGTCGTCAAGGACTTCGTCCACGAGGTCGCCCCGGTCTTCGACGACCGTATCTCCGTCGCCGGTTCGATCAGCACCGAGGGCGTCGCGTCCAACCTGTCCGTCGACTGGGGCGGCATCGACGCGATGACGAAGGAGAAGGTGGCCGAGCGGCGCAAGGCCGGCAAGACCACGACCTTCTACGTGTACGGCGCGCCGGCCCACCCCAACACGCTGTCGTACTCGCCCGCCGTCGAATCACGGATGCTGCCGTGGATCTCCGCCCAGCGGAACCTGGACGGCTTCCTGCGCTGGTCGTACAACAGCTGGACCAGCGACCCCTTCAAGCAGCCGGTGCACATCTTCACCCAGGGCGACGAGTACCTGGTCTACCCGGGCAAGGACGGCCCGATGTCCAGCATCCGCTGGGAGCAGCTGAAGGAGGGCATCGAGGACTACGAACTCATCGCCCAGCTGCGGGAGAAGGACGGCGGCACCGACAGCGACGCCCTGACCGAGGCCCTCACCACCGCGACCCGGAACCTCGACGGCCGGACGAAGGACGTGGGCGACATCGAGACCGCGCGGGCGGCCGTCGTGAAGGGGCTGACGTCATGAGGGTGAAGTGGAAATCGCTGCTGCTCGCCGGGGCACTGAGTGTCATGCCCCTGACGAGCACAGGTGCGGTCGCGGCACCGGCCCGGACGGAGGCGCAGGCCCAGGCCCCGCACACCGTCACCTACGACCAGTACTCCGTGCGGGTCGACGGCAAACCCCTCTACATCTGGGGCGCCGAGTTCCACTACTTCCGGCTGCCCAGCCCGGACGCGTGGCGTGACGTCCTGCAGAAGATCAAGGCGGGCGGATTCAACGCGGTCTCCCTGTACTTCGACTGGGGCTACCACTCCGCCAAGCCGGGCCGTTACGACTTCACCGGCATCCGTGACGTGGAGCGGCTGCTCGACGAGGCGGAGCGCGCGGGCCTGTACGTGATCGCCCGGCCCGGCCCGTACATCAACGCGGAGGTCTCCGGCGGCGGCATGCCCGCCTGGCGGAAGACACAGGCGGGCGTGAACCGCACCTCCGAGCCGGAGTACCTGAAGGCGGCCCGGGAGTGGATGAGCCGGATCAACCCCATCATCGCTCGGCATCAACTGACGCGCGGCACGGGCAACGTGATCCTGTATCAGGTCGAGAACGAGTACCAGGGCGGTCGCGAGGACGCCGACTACATGCAGACCCTCATCGACTGGGCGCGCCAGGACGGCATCGACGTCCCGACCTTCGTCAACGACGGTGGCGCCAACCAGAACTGGGTCAGCGGCAAGGGCGCACCGGACATCTACGGCTTCGACGCCTACCCGCAGGGCTTCGACTGCAAGGACCCCGACACCTGGAAGAACCTGCCCGACTACTCGTACGTCAACGAGTGGAAGCCCGAGTCCCCGCTGATCATCCCGGAGGCCCAGGGCGGCGCCTTCGACCCCTGGGGCGGCACCGGATACCAGGACTGCGCGAAACTCACCGGCACCGACTTCACCCGGGTGTTCAGCAAGATGAACATCGCCGCAGGGGTGAGCGGCCAGTCCTTCTACATGACGTACGGCGGCACCAACTGGGGGTGGCTCGCCGACCCGAACGCGGTCTACACGTCGTACGACTACGGGGCCCCGATCAACGAGTCCCGCCAACTCACGGACAAGTACCAGGAGTTCAAGCGCCTGGGCTACATGGTCAACTCCGTCACCTCACTGGCGCGCACCGACAAGGCCGAGGCGCCCGTCCCGTCCGACGACGCCCTGCGCGTCGACCGGCGCGTCAACCCCGACGACGGCGCCCAGTTCTTCACCGTCCGGCACGCCGACACCCGCGTGAAGGACAAGGACGAGACGACCCTGTCGCTGACCGGCGCGGACGGCGACTACCCGCGCGTACCGCAGCAGGGCACGATCACCGTCGACGGCCGGGACGCCAAACTCCTTGTCGCGGGCTACGACCTGAGCGAGAGCCAGCGGCTCGTCTACTCCACCTCGGAGATCATGACGCACGCCGAGATCGGCGGCCGCGACGTGGCGCTGCTCCACGGGCGTGAGGGCGAGGCCGGAGAGACCGTACTGCGGTACGCCGAGCGCCCCGAGGTCACCGTCCTGGACGGCGAGGTCACCACCACCTGGGACGCCGAACGCGGTGACCTGCGGCTGAACTACACCCACAAGGGCCTGGCCCGGGTCCTGGTGAACGGCATGGAACTGCTGATCGCCGACACCGCCGAGACCGCCCACTGGTGGCAGCAGGACACCGCCGAGGGCCCGGTCCTCGTGCGAGGCCCGTCCCTCGTCCGTACCGCCGAAATGGCGGGCGACACACTGAAGTTGACCGGCGACTCCACCAAGGCCGCGAGGATCGAGGTCATCGCGGACGCCAAGAGGGTGACGTGGAACCGCCGTAGGGTCACCACCACCCAGGCACCGCGCCCGGTCGAGCTGCCCACGCTGACGACATGGAAGTACAAGGAAGAGGCACCGGAGTCCGCCCCGGGCTTTGACGACTCCACCTGGACAACCGCCGACCGCCTCACCGCCCACAACCCGGAGCTGGCCGGATCGCTCCCGGTCCTCGCGATGGACGAGTACGGGTACCACCACGGCAACGTCTGGTACCGCGGCCGGTTCAAGACCACGGGGCGGGCGACCGGGCTCGCGCTGAACGCCAACACCGGCCCGACCGGCCAGTACGCGGTCTGGCTCAACGGCCGCTACCTCGGCTCCTCCGGCGACGGCGGGCACACCTTCGACGTCCCGGCGGACACGCTGAGGGCCAGCGGGGACAACGTCCTGTCCGTCCTCGTGGAGAACGCGGGCCACAACGAGGAATGGGGCCACGACTACTCCAAGGAGCCGCGCGGTCTGCTCGGCGCCGAGGTGGTCGGCGGGGCCTCCACCCTCACCTGGAAGATCCAGGGCAGCCGGGGTGGCGAGGACTCCGTGGACACCGCCCGGGGCCTGTACAACAACGGGGGGCTGTACGGGGAGCGGGCCGGCTGGTCCCTCGCCGGTCACCCCGACGGCAGCTGGAAGAACACCACCCTCGCCGGACAGAGCGCGAAGACCGGGACCGGCGTGCGCTGGTACCGCACCTCCGCCCGGCTCGACCTGCCGCAGGGCCAGGACAACGCGATCGCCCTCGATCTCGCCGAGGCCGAGGGCGGCGGCACCGGCTACCGTGCCCAGATCTTCGTCAACGGCTGGCTGATCGGCCGCTATCTGCCGGACACCGGACCGCAGACACGGTTCGTCATCCCCAAGGGCATCCTGCGCGAGCAGGGCAGCAACACCATCGCCCTGGCCGTGTGGTCCACCGAGGCCGGAGCGGGCCCGGGTTCCGCCAAGCTCGTCGACCTCGGCGCCTCGGCGGGCGGAATCAAGATCGGCCCGGTGGCCGCGCCCTCGTACGACGCCAAGACGTACGCCATGCCGGAGTCGGGCGCCCGTGTCACCGTCGACGCCGAGCCGTTCCTGAGCACCGGCACCGCCGCCCGGGTCCCCGTGAGCGTCACCGTGCCGAAGGACGCGCCGGCCGCCCGGAACGTCGAGCTGACGCTGAAGGTCCCGGACGGCTGGACCGCGACCACCGACGACACCACCCGTTTCGCCCGGGTCCGGCCCGGCGACACGGTGACCGCGGACTACACCGTCACCCCACCGGGCGACCCGGTCCACTACGCCGTCCTGTCGGCGACCGCCAAGCTCAGCCAGCCCGGCCGTCCGGGCACCGTCACGGGTGTACGGGCCGTGCAGGTGCCACCGCCCGGGCTGTCCGCCGACACCTATGTGAGCGATGCGACCCTGGTCAAGGCGGTCAACGGCTGGGGCCCGGTCGAGAAGGACGCCTCCAACGGGGAGGCCGCAGCCGGCGACGGACGGCCCCTGAGCATGGGCGGCACCACCTACGCCAAGGGTCTCGGCGTGCACGCCAACAGCCAGGTCCGGGTCTATCTCGGCGGCGGCTGCACCCGCTTCACCGCGACCGCCGGGGTGGACGACGAGGTCGGTGACAACGGCAGCGTCTCCTTCGCGGTGATCGCCGACGGCCGCTCCCTGTTCGACAGCCCGGTGCGGTACGGCTCCGACGGCGGGGCCACGGTCGACGTGGACGTGACGGGCGCCCGCTGGCTCGACCTGCTGGTCGACGGGGACGGCGATGTCTCCACCGACCACGCCGACTGGGCCGACGCCAAGCTCACCTGCGGCGGCGGCGCCTGATGCCCGCGGTGGGACGAGCCGTCCGGCACGGCACGGCGGCGCGGCTCCCGGCCGCCCCGCCGCTCGGCACCGCGGCCCCGGCGACCGCCGCCGAACCCGGACGGATCACTTTCGCGATGCCGCGCTACGCACTGCGGCTCGCGACCGACCGGTCGACCCTCACGACGGTTCGGGCGGGCCGGACCGTCCTGGCCAACGTCTTCCTGCCGACCGGGACTTGGCGTGACGTCACCAACGGCAAGGCCGTCCGCGGCCCCGCCACTCGCAAGGGACACCCGGCACCACTACACACGACCCCGGCGGGCGTGAGCCTCAAGGCCGAGGGTGCCACCAAGGCGTACCAGGCGCTCGCGCGCACCGGCGCGGAACGGTAGGGGGCGGCACATGCAGGCGATACGCGGCAGGCTCGCGGCTCTGCTCCTGGCGGTCTCGGCCCTCGTGGCCGGGACGGTGACCCCCGTCGAGGCCGGGGCGTCGGCCTCCGCCGAGGCCGGTCGGCAGGGCGCCCGACGCGGCTGGACGGGGACCTGGGCGACGGCGGCCAGTGAGCACTACGAGGTCTCGGGGATGTCCGAGGTGACGGTACGGATGCCGGTGCACACCAGCGTCGGCGGTTCATCCGTGCGCATCCGCCTGACCAACGCCTACGCCACCGACCCGGTGACGGTCGGGCACGCGACCGTGGGCCTGCGTGACGGGGGGTCCGCCGTGGAGCGCCCGTACGACGTGCGGTTCGGCGGACGGCGCGAAGTCACGATCCCGGCGGGTGGCGAGGCGGTCAGCGATCCGGTCCGCCTCGCCGTGCCGGCTCTGACCGACCTGGTGGTCAGTCTCCATCTGCCCGGTCAGGTCACGCACATCACCGACCACTGGTGGGCGCAGCAGACCGTGTACTGGACGGACTACGGGGCGGGCGACCATACCGCCGACACCGCCGGTGACGCCTACACCTGGACCACCACGAGCTGGCCCTTCCTCAGCGGCGTCGATGTGACCGCGCCGGGGGCCGGGTCGGTGGTGGCGCTCGGTGACTCGATCACGGACGGCTCCTTCTCGACGGCCGACACGAACCAGCGCTGGCCCGACCTGCTGTCCGCCCGGCTGAACGCCTGCCTGCCCGGCACCGGGGTGCTCAACGCGGGCATCACCAGCAACCGGATCACCGCCGGGACCGAGACCAACCCCTCGGCGCTCGCACGGCTCGAACGGGATGTGCTCTCCCAGCCGGGAGCGCGGACCCTGATCCTCTTCGAGGGCATCAACGATCTCGGCGGGGCGAGTGCCGAGCAGATCATCGCCGGCATGACGGAGATCGCCGACCGGGCGCACCGGCGTGGGATGCGGGTCGTCGGCGCCACGATCACCCCGTACAAGGACTTCACCTGGGGTGGCTGGACCGAGGAGACGGAGGCGCGGCGACAGCAGGTCAACGCGTTCGTCCGGGACTCCGGCGGGGTCTTCGACGACTACGCCGACTTCGACGAGGCCGTACGGGACCCGGCGGACCCGCGGCGGCTGGGCGCGGCCTACGACTCAGGTGACCACCTGCACCCCAACGACACCGGAATGAAGGCCTTCGCCGACTCCATCGACCTGGCCGGGCTCGGTCTCGGCCGCGCGTGTTCCTGAGGAGGACCAGTGTCCGGACCGTTTGAACATCTGCGTGGACACCTGCGGGAACACCGAAGACTCGCGGCCCTGGCCACAGCCCTGGCAGCCACCCTGGCAGTCCTGCTCCCTACGGCCCCGGCCGCGGCCGAGGCCAAGCAGTCGCTGTGGACGGGGACTTGGGCGACGGCGCAGCACGCCTCGTACGACCCGGGCACCTCGGAGGTGACGGTGCGCATACCGGTGCGGGTGAGCGCCGGCGGGTCGAGCGTACGCATCCGCCTGACCAACGCCTTCACCACCGAGCCGGTGACCATCGGCCACGCGACCGTGGGGCGCCGGGACGGCGGTTCCGCCGTCGCGAAGCCGTACGAGGTCCGGTTCGGCGGCGAGGACGAGGTGACGATCGCCGCCGGGGAGCAGGCGGTGAGCGATGCCGTCAGGATTTCCGTACCGGCCCGCGGCGACCTGGTCGTCAGCCTGTACTTCCCCGGTCGGCTCACGCACATCAGCCAGCACTGGATGGGCCTGCAGACCGTCTACTGGACGCCCGACGGCGGCGGCGACCACGCCTCGGACCACGCCGGGGACGCCTTCACCAGGACCGAGTCCGCCTTCCCGTTCCTGACCGGCGTCGACGTACGCGGCGGTGACACGGCGGGTTCCGTGGTGGCGCTCGGCGACTCCATCACCGACGGGGCGTCCTCCACGGCGAACGCCAACCGGCGCTGGCCCGACCATCTGGCCGGGCGGCTGTCGGCCTGCTCGTCCACCGCCGGGGTGCTGAACGAGGGCATCAGCGGTAACCGGATCACGGCCGGGGTCGACGGCAACCCGTCGGCACTGGACCGGCTGGAACGCGACGTGCTGTCGCAGCCGGGCGCCCGGACGGTGATCCTGTTCGAGGGCGTCAACGACCTCAGCTGGGGCGGCGCCACGGGCGACCAGGTGATCGACGGCATGAAGGAGATCGCGCGCCGTGTCCACGCCCGCGGGCTGCGCCTGATCGGCGCGACGGTCGTGCCGTACCGGGGGTGGGGCGACTGGTGGACCGAGGCCAAGGAGGCCGAGCGGCAGAAGGTCAACGCGTTCGTGCGCGACTCCGGCGGCGTCTTCGACGACTACGCCGACTTCGACGAGGCCGTACGGGACCCGGACGACCCCACCCGCTACGCCGCCGCGTTCGACTCCGGTGACCATCTGCACCCCAACGACACCGGCATGAAGGCGTTCGCCGACGCCGTCGACCTCACCACCCTCGGGGCGGCCCGCGACTGCCCGTCGGCCCGTGTCCGGCTCACTCCGTACCGGCCGACCCTGCAAGCCGGCGGCGAGGGCTCGGAGATCACGTCGACCGTCACCAACATCGGCACCGAAACGGTCACCCGGGTCAGCACACGCCTCGACCTCCCCGACGGCTGGTCCGCCGAACCGGCCGGCAGCACGCGGACGCGCTCCCTCACCCCGGGCGACAGCGCCACCGTCACCTGGACGGTGACCCCCGCCGCCGACGCGGCCTGGGGCACCCACGAGATCGGCGTACGCACGTCCTTCGCGCAGGACGGCCGCACACGGCACGACTCCGACAGCGTGGACGCCACGGTGACCCCCGCTCCGTCCGAGATCCGGGCGCCGTACCTGACGACCGCCACCACGACCGAGGAAGCCCGATATGCCCAGAACGGCGACCAGTTCGCCATCTGGGCGGGCGGCCAGGACCTGTCCGGCTGGAAGGACGAGAAGGCGGCGGTCTACCTCGCCGACGCCGCGCCACCGTCCGGCACCGTGACCGCCCGGGTCGCCGGTCAGACCGGCAGCGGCCCGTCCGCCAAGGCAGGGATCGCCGTCGCCAACGACCTCGCCGCGCCGGCGGCGGGCGGCTACGCCGTCCTCACCATGTCGAAGTCGTTCGGCCTGGAGTTCATGACCGACAGCGACGGCGACGGACGGCTCGACACCTGGGCCGGGGGCGGCAGTTCGTACCACCCGGCCTGGCTGAAGCTCGTCCGCGACGGCTCCGCCTACACCGCGTACGCCAGTTCCGACGGCACCGCCTGGCAGCAGGTCGCCACCGCGACCGTGCCCTCCGCGAGCGGCACCGGCGACGCCGGTCTGGTCGCGAGCGCCGTCAACCTCACCTATCCCGGCCAGACCACGACCGCGCTCTTCGACTCCTTCTCCACCCACGAGTGAGAGGCAACCACGTTCATGGCAGTCAACCGCCGACATTTCATGACCACCGCAGCCGCCCTCGGCGGTGCCGTGCTCCTCGCGCCGCCCGGAACCGCCCAGGCCCTCGCCGGCGTGGCGGTGCCGGCCGGCTCCGGCATACCCGACTACCAGCCCACCAAGGCGTCCCTCGACACCCATCCCGTGCCGCGCTGGTACAAGGACGCCAAGTTCGGCATCTTCGTCCACTGGGGCATCTACTCGGTGATCGCCGGCGCGACGCCGAGAAGCGCCTCCGAGTGGTACCTCTGGTACCAGAGCACCAAGGACACCGCCGAGTGGAAGTACCACCGCGACACCTACGGCGAGGACGTCACCTACGACGACCTCATCCCGCAGTTCAAGGCCGAGAAGTACGATCCCGACGCCTGGGTGAGGCTGTTCGAGCAGGCGGGCGCCGAGTACTTCGCGCTGACCAGCAAGCACCATGACGGATTCGCCCTCTACCCCAGCAAGGTGACGGACCGTCACTCCGTGGCGTACGGCCCGAAGCGCGACCTCGTCGGTGAGCTGATGACCGCGGCCCGCAGGCGCGGCACCGTGCGCCCGGGCCTGTACTACTCGCTCGGCGAGTACTTCAACCCGGCGATCGGCCGGCCGATGCGCAACTTCTACACCGACGAGGAAATCCCGATGACCGGCTACAAGCCGGTCGAGGACTACATCGGCGACTACGAGCTCAAGCAGCTCTACGAGATCATCGACCGCTACGACCCGGAGCTGCTGTGGGCGGACGGACAGTGGTTCCGGCCCACCGGCGAACCGCCGTGGCGCAGCGAAGAACCCCTGGCCCACTACTACAACCAGGCCAAGAACCGTAAGAACCCCAAGGGAGTGGTGATCAACGACCGGTTCGACACCCACTTCGACTTCGCCACGTACGAGCAGCGCACCAACCCCACCATGGATCCGCAGAAGTGGGAGTGCTGCATGACCATGGGCTACTCCTGGGGGTACAACAAGCACGAGCCGGACGAGGACTACAAGACCTCCGAGTTCCTGATCCAGCTGCTCGCCGACGTCGTCAGCAAGAACGGCAACCTGCTGCTCAACATCGGTCCCAGGCCGGACGGCACGATCCCCGAGATCATGCAGGAGCGGCTGCGGGACATCGGCGCCTGGCTGAAGGTCAACGGCCCGGCGATCTACGGGTCGACGCCCTGGGTGCGGGCGGAGGAGGAGGGCGGCTCGCTCGGCATCCGCTACACCGTCTCCCCGGGCAAGTTCAACATCATCGTGCTGGGCGCGCCCAGCGGCACCCTCTCGGTTCCCGGCGACATCCCCATCAGCGCCACGTCCCGGATCCGACTGCTCGGCACGAGCGGCAGTCTGCGGTGGACCCGCGGTGACGGAAAGATCAACATCACCGTCCCGTCCTCCCTGCCCAGCGACATCGCCAACGTCTTCACCGTCGACTGGGCCCGGTGAGCGGCATGGGAATCCGTGACGCCACCCGGTTCGACACCCTGGGCCCCACCCTCACCGTCACCACGCGGCCGGCCGAGCCGGGTGGCGGTGACGCGGTCACCGCCACCGCGGTCCTCACCAACGACTGTCCCTTCCCGCTCCGCAACGCCGTGCTCCACCTGATCAGCCCCGGCGCCACCACGGCGGCGAAGACCATCCCGCTCGGCGACCTGCGGCGCGGCGCGAGGACGACCCGGCGCTGGGAGACGGCGATGCCGGCCGACGTGGCCGGGAACGTGTCGTTCACCGCACACGTGGTCTTCGACGTCGACGGGTACAGCAGCGACTGCGCGCGGTCCGCGAAGACGTTCACGGTGCCCTACGAGCCCAATGAGGTACGGGACCCGTACCGGACGTTCGCCACCACCGACGACGCCGGGTTCGGCCAGTACGGCAGCCAGTTGGTGATCTGGGCGGGCGGCCGCGACTTCTCCGGCGGCACCGACGAGAAGGGGGGCATCCTCCTTCCCGGCTCCGCCGCCGAGTCGAGCGTGGTGCAGGTCAAGACGGTCAGCCTCACCGGCAGCGACAACCCCACCGCCAAGTACGGCATCGCGGTCGCGGGCGATCTCACCGCCCCGGAGAAGGGCGGCTACGCCGTACTCACCATGTCGAAGTCGTTCGGCCTGGAGTTCATGACCGACAGCGACGGCGACGGACGGCTCGACACCTGGGCCGGTGGCGGCGGCTCCACCCACCCCGCCTGGCTGCGCCTGGTCCGCGACGGCACCACCTACACGGCGTACTCCAGCACCAACAACGGCCTCTCCTGGACCGAGATCGCGCGTGTGAACGTCCCCTCCGCGAGCGGCGCCCTGGACGCCGGCGTGGTGGCGAGCGCCGTGAACCTCAACTATCCCGGCACCACGGTGCAGGCCGTGTTCGACCACTTCTCAGTGGAGACGAGATGACAACGAATCGCCTCGCCCAGGCCGCCTACCGCCCCGAACAGGACTTCCTCCCGCCGCCCGTCTCCCTCACCGTCACCCCGGCCACCCCCGGGCCGGGCCAGGCCCTGACCCTGACCGCCACTCTCAAGAACACGACCGGTATCACCCTGCGCAACACCGTCCTCTACCTCGCCGTGGGCGACCTCGCGGAGTCGGACGGCCTGGGCGGCATCGTGCCCGGACGGTCGGTCACCCGCACCTGGAAGACCCGGCTCCCCGACGACGCCGAGGGAGTGGTCCCCTGCATCGCGCACGCGCTCTTCGACGTGCACGCGTACGGGTCCGACTGCACCCGCGTCACCTCGTCGCTGAAACTGCCGTACCGGTCCCTGGCCAGTGCCTTCGACAACGCCGGCATCTCCTCCGACGACGCCACCACCACCGCCGACATCGACGCCTCGCGGTCCAGCCTGTCCGCCGAGGCGCTGGCCTCGGTCGGACTGACTCCCGGAGCTTCGGTCACCTACGGAGGGACGGCCTTCACCTGGCCGGACACCGGGCCCGGGGCCAAGGACAACCTGGTGTCCTCCGGGCAGACCGTACGGCTGTCCGGCACAGGCTCGCGGCTGGCCTTCCTCGGCACCTGCACCTGGGGCGCCGGCGAGGGGCCCGGGAGGGTCGTGTACGCGGACGGTACGGAGCAGGCCTTCTCCGTCGAGGTTCCCGACTGGTACGCGGCGCACCCCGCGGCGGCGGTGGTACTGCCGTACCGCAACACCCCGTCGGGCCAGGACAGGAACCCGGTCAGCCTCTACACCTTCGGCGTCGACCTGGAGGACAAGGAACTGCACTCCGTCGTGCTGCCGAAGGTCAGCGACGGCCTGACGAGCGGTGTTCCCGCTCTGCACATCTTCGCGATGACCGTCGCCTGATCCGGACCGCGGTGCGGTGCGGTGCGGTGCGGCCACATCGCACCGCGGCTCGGAAGATCCGAAAAGTTTCGAGAGGACGTTCATGACAGGCAATCAACCACTCAGCCGCAGACGCCTGCTGACCGGAGCGGCCGCGTTCGGCGGAGTGGTCCTGCTGACGCCGCCGCCAGGTGCCCACGCCGCACCAGCCGCCGCGGACACGGTCGCGAAGCCGTTCGACACGACCCCCGCGTCGGTCGCGCTGCGACGGCTGCTGCCCGACCACCACCGTCAGGTGACGCTGCGCGCGCTGGACGCCGGCGGCGCCGACCGGTTCAAGGTCACCGGCCGGGCCGGGGCGATCACCGTGGCGGGCTCCAGCCCGGCGGTGCTGCTCACCGGCCTCCACACCTATCTCGCGCGGGCGGCGAAGGCCGACATCTCCTGGAACGGCGAACAGCTGAACCTCCCCAGGCTGCTGCCCGCCCCGGGCGGGGAGATCGCCGGATCGGCGAACGTGCCGCACCGGTTCGCCCTCAACGACACCAACGACGGCTACACCGGCCCCTACCGGGACTGGGACGCGTGGGAGCGCGAGCTGGACGTGCTCGCGCTGCACGGCATCAACAGGGTGCTGGTCTACACCGGCGGCGATGCCGTCTACTACGACACCTTCCGGCAGTTCGGCTACTCGGACGCCGAGATGCGCGCGTGGATTCCGGCACCGGCCCATCAGCCGTGGTGGCTGCTGCAGAACATGTCGGGGTTCGGCGGTCCGGTGTCCAGGCGGCTCATCGAGAGGCGCGCCGATCTCGCCCGGAAGATCACCGACCGGGTGCGCGAACTGGGCATGACACCCGTGCTGCCCGGCTACTTCGGCACCGTGCCGGACGACTTCGTCGCCAAGCACGGCGGGGACGCGGCCGTGGTCCCCCAGGGCTCCTGGGGTGCCTTCAAGCGACCCGACTGGCTCGACCCGCGCACCACGGCCTTCGACGAGGTGTCCGCCGCCTTCTACCGGGCCCAGTCGGAGCGGTTCGGCGACAGCACGATGTACAAGATGGACCTGCTGCACGAGGGCGGCAACCCCGGTGACGTTCCGGTGGACGAAGCCGCGGCAGCCGTCGAAGGGGCGCTCCAGAAGGCCCACCCGGGCGCGATCTGGGCCATCCTGGGCTGGCAGTCCAACCCGTCCACGGCGCTGCTCGACGGGGTCGACAAGTCCCGGATGCTGATCGTGGACGGCCTGTCCGACCGCTACACCACCATCACGGACCGGGAGAGCGACTGGGGCGGCACCCCGTACGCCTTCGGCAGCATCTGGAACTTCGGCGGCCACACCCCGATGGGCGCCAACGCCCCGGACTGGGTGGAGCAGTACCCCAAGTGGCGTGACAAGGAAGGCAGCGCGCTCGCCGGGATCGCGGCGATGCCGGAGGCCGCCGACAACAACGCGCCCGCGCTCACGCTCCTCACCGACCTGGCGTGGACACCCGGCACCATCGACCTCGACGACTGGTTCGCCGCGTACGCCGTGTCCCGGTACGGCGACGAGGACCCGCACGCCCTCGCCGCCTGGAAGACGATCCGCGACACCGCGTACAACATGACCCGCAAGGACGCGTGGAGCGAGGCGCCCGACGGGCTGTTCGGCGCCCGGCCGAGCCTGGGCGCCAACAAGGCCGCCGCGTGGGGCCCGGAGGCCGACCGCTACGACACCACGGCCTTCGACACGGCGCTCACCGAACTGCTCCAGGTCGCGCCGCGGCTGCGCGACAGCTCCGCCTACGCCTACGACCTCGCCGACGTGACCCGTCAGGTGCTGTCCAACCGCAGCCGGGTGCTGCTGCCCCGGATCAAGGCGGCGTACGAGGCCGGGGACCGCGTCGGCTTCGACCGGCTCACCGGGATTTGGCTCAGCTGGATGAAGCTGATGGACAAGGTGCTGGCCACGTCCCCGCAGCACCTGCTCGGACGGTGGCTGGCCGACGCCCGTTCCTGGGGTGCCACCAGGGCCGAGAAGGACCAGCTGGAGTACGACGCACGGTCGATCATCACCACCTGGGGCGGCCGGGAGAGCAGCGAGGAAGGGCTGCACGACTACGCCAACCGGGAATGGGCGGGGCTGGTCGGCGGCCTCTACCACACCCGCTGGAAGACCTATTTCGACGAGTCGTCCGCGGCGCTCGCGGCCGGTCGGCAGCCGGCCGAGATCGACTGGTTCGCGCTGGAGGACCGCTGGGCGCACCGGCACGACAGCTACCCGGTGAAGACGACCGGCGACATCCACAAGCTGGCCCGCCAGGTGCGGGACACCCTGGCCGCGGACCCCCACCAGGTGACACTGACCGCGTCCGCGGACCGGGGATCGGTGACCGGGGGCCGCCCGGTCACGGTCACCGTCTCGTTCACCAACCGCAATGGATTCGGGCCGGCGACGGAGCTGAAGCTGTCCGTCGACGCACCGGAGGGGATGACCGCCGAGCCCGTCGGCACGACCACCGCGGCGTCCCTCGCGCCGGGCGAGAGCTTCTCGGCGACCTTCCGGGTCACCCTCACCGCGGCCGCCGACGCGCTGATCTCCCGGGTGCCGGTGAACGCGTCCTTCCGGACGGGCGGCTCGCGTGGCTCGGCTTTGGCGATGGTCCGGCTGATGGCGGGCACCGGAGTGACGGACCCCTACCGCAGCGCCTCCCTCAACGACGCGGTCTTCGGCCAGTCCGGTGACGCGCTCGCCATCGAGGGTGCCGGAGCCGACCTGTGGGGCGGCACCAACGAGTTCGGCACGGTCTACCGGGCCGCCGCTTTCGGTTCCGCCTCGAGCGCCACAGTCCGGGTCACCACGCAGGACAGCACCGGGCCCTGGGCCCGCGCCGGGCTCATCGTCCGCAACGACCTCTCCACGAACGGCGACGACTCGAACGGCGACGGCCAGGCTGGGTACGTGAATCTGGCGGTGACTCCGTCCAACGGATGTGCGCTGTCCTGGGACTCCGAGGGCAACGGCCGGTTCGACTCCATCGAACTGGCCGGCTCCGCCACCGCCCCGGTACACCTGCGCCTGACACGCTCCGGCGACACCTACACCGGCGAGTGCAGCACGGACGGCGTCACGTGGACGAAGGTCGGCACCGCCACCCCGGGCGGAGCTGCCGACCACCAGGACATCGGTGTCTTCATGACGGCCGCCAACGGCTGGACCGGTACCCGCGGGATCGCCGGGTTCGAGGACTTCTCCGTCACCTGAGGGGGCGGACGGGAGCCGGACGGCTCAGCCCGGTGACACCGAGCGTGCCGGGCACCTGACGCCGTCCGGCCGGGGCCGGCCCGAGGTCAATGGCGTCAACGCCGACGCCCCTCCGCCAGAGCGCGGAGGGGCGGATCTCGGTGGTCCCGGTGGTCCCGGTGGTCTGGCATGAGCGTAGGCCGGTGCAACGAGTTCCGGGCCGGTTGTCGATGGCTTGGGAGCGGGGCAGGACATCGAGGCGAACCCTTCGGCATCCGGTGCCGGAGCACGCCGAGGCGGCGCCGGTCGTACCCGGCAGCGAGCCCGGCCCGGGCCGCCGCCGATCACCGCCACCTGTCCTGGGTCGTGTTGTCGGTCACTCGGCCGATCGTCCGGGCATGAAGATGAGCGCGACCAGCGCCAGTCCGACCACGCCGCCGACGAGTTGCATGCCGATGAAGCCCGCCACCGAGCCGGGCGCGATGCCCGCGAAGGTGTCGGTGAAGGCGCGGCCGATGGTCACCGCCGGGTTGGCGAAGGACGTGGAGGACGTGAACCAGTACGCGGCGCCGATGTAGGAGGCGACCGCGACGGGCGCGAAGCGCAGCTGGTTCGCCCGGGCCAGGCCGAAGATCAGCAGGATCAGACCGGCCGTCGCGACGACCTCACCCAGGAGCAGATGACCCGCCGAGCGATCGTGCGTGGACCACTTCACCAGTGGTTCGCCGAACATCGCGTCCGCCAGGATCGCGCCCGCGATCGCGCCCAGGACCTGCGCGGGCACGTACACGGCCACCTCGCGCGGGGTGACGCCGGCGCCACCGCGCCGGGCGGTCCACCACTCGGCGAGCGTGACGACCGGGTTGAAGTGCGCGCCGGAGACGGGGCCGAGCAGAAGGATCAGGATGCCGAGGCCGAAGACGGTGGCCGTGGAGTTGGCCAGCAGTTGCAGGCCGACGTCCTTGGTGAGTTCGGTGGCCTGGATGCCGGAGCCGACCACGATCGCCACCAGCAGGGCGGTGCCTATGAGTTCGGCGGCGGCCCGGGCGACCAGGGGGTTGCGCGGCGGGGTGGCGCCGGGGGCGGGCTCGACGGAGGCCGGTGCGGGAGCGGGCGGCGCGGACTCCGCGGTCGGGGCGGCTTCGGCGGGGGTCATGGACAGGCCCTCTTGTTCTCGGCTGCGGTGCGAGCGGACTCGGCCAGGTCGGCGAACCGGCCGGCGAGCGAGGCGATGACGTCGGGCTTGAGCCGGTAGTAGGTGAACCGGCCGCACGGCTCCGTATCGACGACGCCGGCTTCGCGCAGCACTCTCAGGTGGTTGGAGAGATTGGTCTGCCGGGCGCCGGTCTCCTCCACCAGGTGGGTGGTGCACAGCGTCTCTTTGGCGAGCAGGGTCACGATTCGGAGCCTGAGCGGGTCGGCCAGCACCCGGATCAGGTCAGTGTCGACTGACGTCATCATGCGCTGATACTGTCACATCAGTGGTGGCTGACACCACCGGATGCTGATGTCATCAGCACCTGATGCCGTCGTGAGACAAGAGAGACCTCTGATGTCCGACAAGCCCTCCGTGCTGTTCGTCTGCGTCCACAACGCCGGCCGCTCCCAGATGGCAGCCGCGTGGCTGACCCACCTCGCCGGGGACCGCGTCGAGGTCCGTTCCGCCGGCTCCAACCCGGGTGCCGGTGTCAACCCGGCCGCCGTGGAGGCCATGGCCGAGGTCGGCATCGACATCTCCGCCGAGGTCCCGAAGATGCTCACCGTAGACGCCGTGAAGGAGTCCGACGTCTGCATCACCATGGGCTGCGGCGACACCTGTCCGGTCTTCCCCGGCAAGCGGTACCTGGACTGGCAGTTGGAAGACCCTGCGGGCCAGGGGGTCGAGGCCGTCCGCCCGATCCGGGACGAGATCAAGGTGCTGGTCGAGGGTCTGATCAAGGAGATCGCCCCGAAGCCCCAGGCGTGAGCGCGGCGCCCGCGGCGAGAGGCGACCGAGTCGGACGGTCGCTCCGCAGGCCCTCACCCTGTCCCCTGCCGCGCGGTGGGTCCCTCCATGGCGTTGTCCAGATGAGTGATGACGGCCGGCACGTCATCACTCTCGGTGCTCCGGATCAGCTGCAGGGCCGGCCGGACGACGCCGCCCGGGCGCGCCACCAACCGTGCGAGCACGGCGGCCCGGATGTCGAGCCGCTCGATGGTGGCCTCGCGCTCCTCCTCGTTCTGGCCGGCAAGCAGGACGGCGTTGTACCACGCCTCCTCGCGGGACTGACGGACACTGAAGTCGAGGATCCGCTCGTCGGTCCGGGCTCCGAGCCGATCCAGCAGCGACAGCAGTGGCGACAGGGCGCCGACCGACTCCTGCACCTCCAGCACCACCCGGGCAAGAATGTCGTTGATCAGCAGAAAGTCGCGCCGCAAGGCGTGGATGGCCTCGCCGGGGCTGGTCCGCGCGGCCGCGATGGCCAGGTCGAGGTTGATGTGCGCGTTCACGCCGAGCAGCAGGTGCTGGACGATGACGGTGTCGGCGTCGTCAAGGAGCCCGAACGCCTCCCGCCAACAACGCGGCCCGCTCCGGTCACGGCGCCAGGCGTCGTACGCGTCGAAGTAGCGGTTGCCGAAGTGCGTGTCGAAACGGTCCATCCGGGCGCCGTCGTCGAACAGGCCCTCGTGAATGGCCGTGCGGACCTCCACGGTCACCTGTCGGTACAGCGCCGCGAAGTACCCGACCCGGTCACCGGCGCGGCCGGCCTCCCGTACGATCCCGGCAATCCCGTCCACGACCTCGTCGATGTTCTCTGCCGCCATGCCCAACTCCCCTTTCGCGGCCCCTCGTTCGGCCGCACCCTGACTGCTGACCGCAGTGCCGAGCACAGCCCCGTCCTACCACGAACGGGCCGGGTCCCCGCCCTACAGGAACCGGGATGGACCCCACTCGTCTCCCCACCACGTCCACGGCCACGGTGCACACCGGCCGCGCCTGAGCCTCTCTCCGGCGTCGGAGAAGTCCGCGGTCTGTGCGAACGTATCGCCTCGGGCGACACGCGGCGGCGGATCACGAGGTCGATCACCCGATGGCTCAGCGCGATCGTGCCACGCCGAGCTCGCAGCGGGTCCAGCGCGTTTCGGAGTGAGGGCTGGTCATGAGCCGGATCGTCAGGACCGTAAGAGCGGCCCCGGCGACGATGAGCGGAGAACCCCGAAACCGCCCTGCCCGGACCGTGCCGCCGACGCGTTCGCCGGTGGCCACCGGGCCGGTGTCAGTGAATGCGGCCGCCTTCTGTGACCAGCCATTCGCCGGTCTCCCAGTCGGATGGCCTGTCATCGATGCGATAGCACAGGTCGAATCGGACGCGTAGTCCGGGCCAGGGGTGAAGGATCGGGACGACGCGGAAGATCTCCTCCAGGCCGGGGAATGTGAGCCCTTCGGGCTCGGGAAACAACAGCTCCAGCTCTGTCCGGGTCAGGTCCGTCCAGAGCGCGAACTGCCACTCCGTCTGCGTCAGCCCATGGTCGTAGACGAGCTCGAACCGGGGCTCACGGCCGACGACGAAGTCACGGATGCCGCCGAGGAGCTCATCTGATGTCGAGGGAAGGACGAACGGCCACTCCTCGCCGGTGGGATAGCGGTACATGGTGGAGGCCGAGGCGAGTGCGCCGACCAGGCCTTGCCATTGCTCGGGTGAGGTGGCGCAGGCGGGCAGGTTCACACCTGTGTGATCGACCCGCTTGACGTGCCCGGCGAGACGGCGGGTCAGGTCAGCCATCTCGACCGTGGCCTGCGAGGGAAGCGCATCGGGGGTCTCACCGCCGCACAGGGTGATCGAGTGGCCTGTGTCGAGGACGACTTCGGGCGCGAGCACGTCGGCCAGCTGAAACGCAGTCACCGGACGGGCGTCGGCGGGCTGCGGCGGCGTGAGGGTCAGGCGGTCGCCAGCCCGGCCGGCCGTGCCCGCGGACGCGGACGCGGCGAAGTCGGCGTACGCCACCTCGGCGAGCAGCGAGCGCAACTCGCCGAGGAAACCGTGTGATTCCGGCGTCTCCGGCAGAAGAAAGGTGATCTCGGACAGGCGATCCATGAGCTCGACCGTAGCCGAATTCATGTCAATCTCGCGGCGGTCTCCCAGCCATGCCGGTACGACCAGCCGTGCACCTGTAGCCATGAGTTCGAGGCACGAGGAGAACCGGAAAGGTCACCGGTGCGGTGAAGCGCAACCCCTCGTCCAGCAGTTGCCGGACGCAGGCACCGACCTGCGCCAGACGTCCTCGTCGTACGAGGAGCGGTTGACGTACGCGCGTTCGGCCATCACTCGGCCCGTGTCACCCCGGACTCGGAAAACGTAGGAGGGCCCGTTGTCGCGTTTGTTCAATACCCGTCTTCGTCGCCCTGTCCACGATGTCCGGCGGCGAGCGGGAAAGGGATGGCATGGAGACGAGATGTGTGATGGCCCGGGCCTCGGAAGCCGCGGTGGCCATCGTGCGAGGGATCGGGCCGGGCGAGTTCGGCGGAAGCACACCGTGCCCGGAGCTGAGAATCGGGGCACTGCTCAATCACCTGATCTTCTGGACCAGCGTGCGGGGGCACGCCGCGGGACTGAAGCAGCCTCCACAGGCCCTGGCGGACGAGGTGGCGGAGGGGCATGACTTCACCGCGGAACCGGATTGGGCCGAGACGTATGCCGCCCGGTCGGCGGCGACCGCCGCCGTCTGGAGCGATCCGCGGGCGTGGGCCGGCGAGACGGCCTTGACCGGCAGCGGACGCATGCCGGCCCGCTTCATCGGCGGGATCGTGCTGGGCGAGTGGCTGCTGCACGGCTGGGACCTGGCGGCGGCGACCGGGCAGAAGCTGAACGTGGACGAGGAACTCGCGGCGGCGCTGTACGAGGACATCGCCGGCAAGGCCGACATGGCCAGGCAGTTCGGGGTGTTCGGACCCGAGGTCGGCGTTCCTGCGACCGCGCCGCTGTTTGACCGCGCTCTGGGACTGGCCGGCCGCGACCCGTCGTGGAGACGCCGAGCCTGACCGCATGCGAAGGTGCGGGCGGGGTGCCGTCCCAGGTGTGTCGGCGCATCGCTGGAGCTACTCACGCGCATCGCTGGAACTACTCACGTGGCACCTCTACGTTCGGTCGATCCGCTACGACGGCGCTGGAGTTGGGCGGAGAACGTCAGTCGGGGTACCACTCCCGCTGAGCGGGCCCTCCGCCCCGCTTCCGTGGTACACCGGAAAGATCACCGCGCCGCGAGCAGAGAGGGCACCGCCCATGGGCAAGCCGATGACGTCAGCACCTCTACCGAGGGACACGAAAGTACTGTCCATCGGGCTCCATCCGAGTGCGCTCGACTACAGTCGGATGCCCGACGGTTTCGACGAGGCGGCGCTCACCGCCCGGATCAAGATCGGGAACGCGGCGCTGCGTGAGGCGGGGTTCGATGTTGTCCCGTGTCTCATCGACACCTCCGAGGACCGTGCCGAAGCGGCTGTCCGGAAGCTTCTTCAGGAGCATACGTTCGGCTTGGCGATGATCGGCGGTGGTGTACGCATGCTGCCGGAGAACACCCTGCTGTTCGAGCGGCTGGTCAATGTCCTCAGCGACGCGGCGCCCGGGATCCGGCTGTGCTTCAACACGGCACCGGACAACACCGTCGACGCCCTCAAGCGGTGGATCCAGGCGTAGGCATGGCTGTGCGGCCGTGAGTGGTTGGGAGGCTGCTGGACACGGCCGTGCAGCGACGCGGTCAGGCGGTCAGGCGGTCACGGCCTGCTCGACAGTGGGATGGCAGGCAATGACCTCATCCAGGCCGACGAGCTGAAGGACCCGCAACACGGATTCCTGGGCTCCGGCGATACGCAGCCACCCCTGAGCCGCACTCACCTTCTGGTGGGCGGCGACGAGGACGTTGATGCCGCTGGAGTCCATGAAGGTCACGTCGCTCAGATTCACGACGGTCCGCGGCGGCCCCGCGCTGTCACAGGACAGCAGTGCCTCGCTGAGCATGTCCTTGACGACGTGGTCGATCTCGCCGCGCAGGATGACCACCCGGATGTCACCGATGGCGGTGTGGTCGGCCGACAGCCGGCCGGACCGGGCTGCTCCTTGGGTGTCTGTCACCGGTTGTTTCCTCGACTGTGCTCGCTGATCGGTGCTCGGGTTCCCGACACGCTGTGCGTCGGCAGCCTGCCCCGATGCTACGGCGGACAATCGTTTGGCGCTTCAGCCGAGCTCGAGGAGCATGTGAGGCACGGTACGGGGTACGCGCAGGCGTGTGAATGGGGGAAATAAAGTGGACCCGGCGGAATCAGTCCCCGATGGTGAGGACAGCGTGATGCCTGGTGCCCGTCCGATACAGGACACCGTGGCCCTGGACGGCGACGGATCCTGCATCGCTCAGGCACGCCACCGCGCGGCCGACTTCCTGACCCGCGTCCAGGCTGAGCACGGCCTGCCGGTGTCCGCCCGCGCGATGGATCTGACCCAGCTCGTGGTCAGCGAGCTCGTCACCAACGCTCGCAAGTACGCTCCCGGACCGGTGCTGATGGAGCTGCGCATCGTCGGCGCCGTGGTGGAAGTGGTCGTGTGGGACAGCGATCCTGTCCTGCCGGTGGCCCGGGCCGCTGACGCGGGCAGAGTCGGACAGCACGGTCTGGAGATCGTCATGGCTGTCGCGCATGGCTTCGAGGTCCAGCGGGAGCCGGTCGGAAAGCGCGTCACCGCCCGCATCGCTCTGCCCGACGATCCCGGCGGGGACGTCACCGGTAGGCGCCCCCAGTAGCAGCCGTAGCCGTAGCCGTCCCACTCCCCCACCGTTTTCCTTGACGGCCTGCGCTGGGCGCACACCGCTTCCCCGCTGACAGCCTGCGCTGGACGCACGGCGAACGGCCTCGCCCTCATCGGCAAGCGCGGCAAGGACCCGCGAGGCGACCTGTCTCACCTTCCCGGCGCGAGTACGCCGTGTGCGTCGCGAGCGCGGTCGGCCTGTTCGTCCGCCGCGTCGCCGCCGACGCCCCGCGTCTCGGACCGCACCGTGCCCGCGCTGTCGCATCCCTACGCTCAAGAGGCCGACGAGTTGGCCGCGCTGGACCGGACGCTGGTCACTACGGGTGCGGCGGCCACCAAGACGGTCTCCCGGCTCAGTCCGGCTCAGTCCGGCTCAGTCCGGCTCGGTCCGGCTCGGTCCGGCTCGGTCCGGCTCGGTCCGGCTCGGTCCGGCTCGGTCCGGCTCGGTCCGGCTCGGTCCGGCCCTCCGCCCGCGGACGGGCCACCGGATCACGGCTGCCGCTGGTACTACATCGCTCACGAAGAGGCCCCCTGTGCCTGCCCGGGGCCTGTTCCGCCGATGGGGACGCCGGCTGAGACGCCGAGCGGCTCGACCACGATCTGGTGGTGGTCCTCGTTCGCCGAACATCGCGGCGGCATCGGTCCGTTCCCGGACCGCTCGCCGTGCGTCGGCCCACGCACCGGCCGGGCCCGCTGCGCCGACCCGCCCCGGCCCGACTCCGGCCTGTCCCGACCCGACCCGACCAGCCAAGATGGGAAGTCGGGGTGATGTTGCGGAGAGTCGGGGAAGAAGTTTCGGCAGCCGATGGGAGGTTGCCGTGGAGGGTGGAGATCTGGAACTGGGTGAGTTGCTTGCCGCTGCGGAGGCGGCGCCGCCCGGTGAATCCGTCGATGTGGTAGCTCACGATCTGCACAAGCGGTTCGGTGCGGAGCGTGTGTCGTTCCTGTTCGTGGACCTCATCGGTCAGCGGCTGGTACGGCTCGCCGCGGCAGGCGGTGAGGTCCCGGACCATGCCGAGTCGATCGAACTGCAGGGCAGTGTCTACGACAGCGTTCTGCGGAGCCAGCGCCAGCATGTGGAACCGGACGGCCAGGGCGGACGGCGTGTGATCACGCCGGTCAGCAATCGCGGCGACTGTATCGGTGTCCTGGAGGTGACCCTGCAGTCCGCCGACGACACCGTGCTCCGGCAGGTCCGCGACGCGGCTCACGCGCTGGCCTACATCATCGTCACGGACCGCCGCTTCACGGATCTCTACCATTTGGGCCGGCGCACCACCGAGACGAGCCTGGCCGCGGAGATCCAGCACCAGTTGCTTCCCTCGGCCCCCTGCTGCGAGGCGGCCGAGTTCACCCTCGCCGCCGGGCTGATCCCGGCCGACGACATCGGTGGCGACACCTACGACTACACCCTCGACCGCGACACCCTGCACCTGTCCATCACCGACGCCATGGGCCACGACACGCACTCCGCTCTGCTGGCCACGTTGCTGGTCGGCGCACTGAGGCGGGCACGCCGCACCGGTTGTGACGCCCTCATGCAAGCCAACCACGCCCACCAGGCCCTGCTGCGCCACAGCCGCGGCCTGGCCACCGGCCAGCTGCTGTGCGTCGACCTGGGAACAGGCCTGTGCGAACTGGTCAACGCCGGCCATCCCTGGCCGCTGCGGCTGCGCGACAGCACCGTCGAAGAGGTCGAGCTCGCCGTCAACCTGCCCTTCGGTGTGGCGGCACCCGTCCCCTACCGCGTACAGGAACTGCAACTGCGCCCCGGAGACCGTCTGATCCTGCTCACCGACGGAATGCAGGACCGCGGCGCCGCGGCCGCCGACCTGGCCTCCATCGTTCACGAGACCCGCGCGCTGCATCCGAGAGAAGCCGTCCGCAGCCTGACCGCCGCCGTGCTCGACGCCTGCCACGGCAACCTCAAGGACGACGCCACTGTCCTGATACTGGACTGGCACGCCAACCGTGAGGGGTCGACCGACACCAGACCGGGACCGCGATGATGAGCCACAGCGGCCCGCCGTACGACACCGATGCGACCGCCATCGTCCTGACGGCGCCATCGTCCTTGAGGACGCGGGCGCCGTCAGCGATCGGCTGGAGAGCGGAGGAACCCGTCGATACCGGGCCGACCTGGTGCCGAAATGCCGTTCCGCAGGCATGGATGCGAGATGCCGGGGTATTCGCGCGTCGGCGTCGGCTGCAAAATCGGTCGGCAGCACAGTTGGTTTCGACGGTGGGAGGGGTATGTCATGGCGCTCATGAGCATGACGGCTACGGACACACAGGCGGGCGAGTTGCCGGAGGTCGCCGATCCCTCTCAGGTCGCGCCGAAGGACGCGCGCGAGCTGTCCAAGGTGTTCTTCGACCAGTTGGCGGTGCTGGAGGAGGGAACGCCCGAGTACAGCTACGCCCGGAACACGCTGATCGAGATGAACCTGTCCCTCGTCCGCTTCGCGGCCGGCCGGTTCCGCAGCCGCGGGCCGGAGGAGATGGAGGACATCGTCCAGGTCGGCATGATCGGACTGATCAAGGCGATCGACCGGTTCGACCTCTCCAGGGAGGTGGAGTTCACCTCCTTCGCCATCCCTTACATCGTGGGCGAGATCAAGCGGTTCTTCCGTGACACCACCTGGGCCGTGCACGTGCCCCGTCGGTTGCAGGAAGCCCGAGTCCAGCTCGCCCGCGCCACGGACGAGCTGCGCAGCCGCCTGGGCCGCACCCCGACGGTCCAGGAACTGTCGGAGCTGATGAGCCTGCCCGAGGAAGAGGTGTGCGAGGCACGCCTTGCTGCCAACGGCTACAACTCCTCCTCCCTGGACGCCACCATCGGGGGCAGCGAGGACGGCGAGGCGGCGTTGCAGGACTTCATCGGTGCCGAGGACCAGGGTCTGGAGCTGGTGGAGGACTTCCACGCGCTGGCCCCGCTGATCGCCGAACTCGACGAACGGGACCGGCAGATCATCCACATGCGGTTCGTGGAGGAACTCACCCAGGCCCAGATCGGCGAGCGTCTGGGTGTCTCGCAGATGCATGTCTCCCGGCTGCTGTCGCGCACCCTCGCCCGGCTGAGGGAAGGCATGCTCACCCAGCTCTGAGCGAGCGGGCGTCCCGAGCGTGGCGGGCACAGACGTCCCGCGGTGGCCCGGCGGCTCCCCGAGTCGTCGGGCCCGCGTTGCCGTGGAGACGGTCGCGAACGCCGGCTAGTTGGCGGGTTTGCGCAGGTGGAGGTAGGCGACGATCTGCTTGCCGGTTTCCAGGGCGACGGTCTGCAGCTGGTCGCACAGCCGACTGACCAGGTACAGACCGTGTCCGCCGACGCGGCGGGCGTCGTGTGCGCGCACTTCGGGCGGGCGAGGGGAGCTGTCACTCACGGCGATACGCAGCAGAGCGGCGTCGGGTGTCACTTCCAGCGCCAGACCGCCCGGGCCGGGTGCATGGCGCAGCGCGTTGGTGACCAGCTCGCTGACGACGAGCTGGGCGTCCTGGCTCGGCCGATGGTCGGGGTGGTGACCTGCCTGGACCAGCAGCGTGCGTACGGCCGCCCGTGCTTCGGCGATCGACGCGTCGGCCGTGTCCCAGGCGGCGGTGTAGCGCAGGGGTGCCGCGGGTTCCTGTTCATCCGATGCACGGTTCTTGAGCGGGGTGACCATAGAACTCTTCCCGTGGGTCGTTCCATATCGTTCATCACAAAGGTGTCGCCATGGCGTAATTTCGCCTACCCGCTGGCGTCTTCTTCATGGGGCCCGAATCGGCTCGGTCGACCAGCGGGGGCGGGCCGGCTGAGAAGGACGCTGTCGGCACGCTCGACGGATGGTGCTCTCGAAGGTGCGCGGAGAAGGCCGGTGCGGACGGCGATCGGCTGGTGGCGCAGGCCTGGCTCCGGAGCTGATCGGGGCAATTTGTGACGCCACCGAACTCACCACCCTGGGTGGTGTTCGCCGCAGCACAGCGAGTGCCTTCCCGGAGCTTTTCCGGAAGGGCACTCGATGAGGACAACGCCTCAGTGTTGGTGCAGCGCCTCAGTGTTTGAAGGCGTCCTTGGCCTTTCCCTCGGCCTGCTCGGTCTTGGCCTTGGCCTCCTCATAGCCTTTGCCTGCCGCTGTCGCGGTGACGCCGCTAGTGCCCTGACTGCCCCTTCATAAACAAGGCACTGTCAAGGAATGGAGATGCATTAGTAGGGCACACGGAGCCGCAGGAGGTCGATAACTATGGTTCCCCTGCTTCTTGTTCTGCTTCTCGCGGTCATCCTTTTCGGTGCGGGTTTCGCCGTCAAGGTTCTGTGGTGGCTGGCCATCGCCGTGCTGGTGCTGTGGCTGTTGGGCTTCGTGATGCGCTCCACCACCACCGGTGGTGGCCGCGGCCGCTGGTATCGATGGTGACCTGACCCGCACCACACCCCTCGTAGGGCCCGGCCGTCATGAGACGCTGTTGGTTAATTCGGGCCTGGTTGCTTCGCCCCGTCGTTATGCGGCGGGGCGAAGTGCTGCCACCGGGCTGGTGCGAGTGCGAGCGTGGGGTTTGCCGGTGAGCCAGGCGTCGATGCGGATGAGGTTGACCGCGGCGCCGGTGAGTTGGTGCTGGAGGCTTGTCTTTGGCAGGCCGCGGTAGCGGGATCGGCGCAGGCCGCAGGCTTGCACTGCTTGAGAGATGGTCCCCTCGACCCCGGCGCGGATCTTATAGCGGTCCTTCCACTCGTCGGTTCCCTGGAGTTTTCGCGCCTGTTGGAGTGCCTCGTACTCGTCGCGGGGCTTGAGGTTGATCTCGCGGCGCTGGGCCTTGGGGGAGTTGACGCACTGCCGTAGCTGGGGACAGGTGCGGCAGTCGGCCGGGGAGAACCGGACCCGGATGGTCGGCAGTCCGTCTTCCGAGCGGCGCTGGTGCCACTGCGTGCTGGTGATGCCGTTCGGGCAGGTCACGTGCTGGTTGTCCCAGTCGATGGTGAACGCGTCCTGCCCGAAGGCGGCCTCGCCACGGGCGTGCGGAACGGTCACGGACTTCAGCGGCCCGTGCAGTGCGACCCGGTGATCACGGCGGGCGGCGACCAGCGCGCCGCCGTTGGCATAGCCGGTGTCGACCCAGTGTTCGTCGGGCAGCAGGTCGCGTCTCGCGAGGCCGGCATGGACCACGGCGGCCATCCGGTCGTCGGGGACGGTGGCGGCGGTGGTGGTCACGTTCGTGATCAGATGCACGGTCTCCGGCTCGCACGTCTCAGTCAGATGGACCTTGAAGCCGTCCCAGAAGGTGTCGCGCTTGACGCTGCCCCTGGCCTCGGGGTCATAGGGGGTGACCAGGCGTTTCGCACCCGGCGCCCGGTCTTTTGGGTCCCGCCGCTCCACCTCGCCCTCCGCCAGGTGGAAGTGCTGGACCCACAGCTGCCGCAGGAACTCCGCCTCCGGCAGTGCCCGAAGCTCCAAGGGCGCACCGTCCGTCCAGATCATTTCCAGCAGGCGCATGCCGTCCGCGCCGATCCGGCGCCCCACTTCGACCCGCTTGGCCTGGGCCTTGGGGAAACGGGAGTCCTCAATGCGGGTCGCGTAGTGCGTGAACCAGTCCGGCAGTGCGTGCACGCCGAGCCAGTCCGGTTCGGCGCGGGCCACCGCGTTCAGTGCCGCCCGCAGACTCTCGCCGACCAGCTCCAGCCAGTTCAGATCCCGTGCCGCCGACAGCACATGCGTGGAGTCCGTCCGCGCCTTGCCACCTCGGCTGAGCAGCCCCTTCTTCTGGGCGGCGGCCAGGATGCCGTCCAGCATCGACCGCCCGCCGTCCGCGCCTACCAGGCGGTCTCTGAACTCCGACAGCACCGAGAAGTCGAAGCCCGGATCGGTCAGCTCCAGCCCCAGTGCGAACTTCCAGTCGATCCGGGCCCGCACCGCCTCCGCGGCCTGCCGGTCGGTCAGGCCCTCGACGAACTGCAAGACCACCACCAGCGCCAGCCGCCCCGGCGACCAGGCCGACCTTCCTCGCACCGGGAACAGATCCGCGAACTGCTCGTCGGTGAACAACGGCCCCAGCTCGTCCCGGACCCGGATCGCCAGACTCCCCTTCGGGAACGCGGCCCGTGCGACCCGCCCCGTCTCCGCCGGAATCTCCCCCGGCCCCTTCGGCTGCATCGACATCCGCACCCACCCCATACGACAACGTCGGCCTTCAAGACCACAACCGGGTCTTGAAGGCCGACGTCACGCAGGGGCCCGAATTAACCAACAGCGTCTCATGACGGCCGGGCCCTACGAGCCGGTCCCATACGCGACGGAACCGCGCGGGGCGGAACCGTGCGGTCTTGAGTGGGCGGGTCGCACCTCCGGGATGCCCTCGCGTGACGGTTTCCGGGGGCGCGGACCGCACGGCCTCACCCGCCGCCGTCGCCGTGGACACCGAGTACAGTCTGCTGGCCGTTCAGCCCGCGCCGGACCGGGCACCGCGGCCCGACACGCTTCCACCTCGCGTTCCGGCCAGGGGATGCCATGACCAGTACGCAGGAACCGCCCGAGCTGACTCCGCGAGTCCCCGAAGTGCCGGGCGCACCGTCCGTCGAGTACCGCGTGGCGCGGATACGTCGGCGTCTGGAGCGCCTGATAGGGGTCGCCGCGACCGAGGGCAACGCGCTCACCCCGTTGCGCAACGGAGACGAGATCTTCGCCGCGATGCTGGACGCGATCCGCCGTGCCGACCACACGGTGGACATGATGACGTTCGTGTACTGGAGGGGAGAGATCGCCCGCGAGTTCGCCCACGCCCTCGCGGAACGGGCCCGCGCCGGTGTGCGGGTGCGGCTGCTGCTGGACGGGTTCGGCAGCCGGCTGATCGAGGCCGAGCAACTGGAGACGATGGAGCAGGCCGGAGTGCAGGTGGCCTGGTTCCGCAAGCCGCTGTACCTCTCACCGCTGAAACAGAACCACCGCTGTCACCGAAAGGTCCTCGTCGTCGATGAGGAGACCGCGTTCACCGGAGGGGTGGGCATCGCCCAGGAATGGTGCGGCGACGCGCGCAACGAGAACGAGTGGCGCGACACGCACGTCGAGGTGCGCGGGCCCGCGGTGGACGGTGTGGCCGCCGCGTTCGCCCAGAACTGGGCCGAATGCCACGACGAACTCTTCGACGAACGGGACCGGTTCGTCGAGCACCGCCCGCAGGGCAACGCGATCGTGCAGGTGGTGCGCGGCTCGGCCAGCATCGGGTGGCAGGACATGCAGACGCTGATCCGCGTCATGCTGGAGTCCGCCGAGGAGCGCTTCCGCCTGGCCACCGCCTACTTCTCGCCGGACGCGTACTTCGTCGAGCTGCTGTGTGCCACCGCCCGGCGCGGGGTCGCGGTGGAGATCCTGCTGCCGGGTCCGCACACGGACAAACGCGTCTGCCAGATGGCCGGCCAGCACCACTACGAGAGCCTCACCGCCTGCGGAGTGAAGATCTACCAGTACCAGCCGACGATGATGCACGCCAAGGTCATCACCGTCGACCAGGTCGCCGCGCTGATCGGCTCGACCAACTTCAACCGCCGCTCTCTCGACCATGACGAGGAGGTCATGCTCGCCGTGCTCGACGAGGAGTTCACCGCCACCCTCGACGAGCACTTCGACGCGGACATCGCGGTGAGCGAACTCATCCGGGCCGACCGCTGGAAGAGACGTTCCGTCATACAAAGGGCTCGGGAAGCCGCCGTGCAGCCCATCCGCCGGTTCCTGTGACCCGCCGCCCACGCACGACCGACCCATGGGCGCGCACGTGCGGGCGCCCACAGACGAAGGCGCCGAAGGCGCCGAACCCGACCGACGACCCGGGAAAGCGTCGCGGGAGCGGTCCGTGGCGGGGCCCGCGTCATGGATCCGGCGCTGCGGATCCGTCCCGTGCAGGGGGCGAACCGACGCCGTGCCCGCGACGGCGACTCGGCGCCGGTGAGTCGGCGGTAATTCGGCCGCGACGGGGTATTGGGACGTCGATCAGACACCGTTGAGAAAGGGCCGAGGATGACCGACGACGCGTACCTGTTCCTCCTTGACGACGTATCCGCGCCCCTCGGCGTGGCCCCCGCGGCAGTCGAGGATCTCGCGTGCATGGAGACTCCCGCGGTACTCGCGTGGCTGAGCGCGCAAGGAAGCACGCCGACCTCCCCCTACCTGCGTCTCCTGCCGCCGGAGGAGACGGCGGCCATCCCCGAGACGGCGGAACGGCTGCCCGTCCCGCTGAGCGACGAGGAACTGAGCCGGGTCCGCCACCGGATGGCACCGGAGTCGCTCGCCCAGGTGGAGGAGGAACTGCTCGCCTACCGCGACTGCGCGGACGGCCGGGACGGCCTGATCGGACGCGCACTGGCCGCCGGCGTGCCACCGCACCGCGTCGTCGAACTGACCGGGGTGGATCCCGCGACGGTGGCTGCCGCGGCGAGCGGCTGACGCGCGGCTGCGCACGCGCGGTGGAAGTGGAAGGCGAGCGGCTGCGCCCGCGCGGTGGAAGGCGGCACCCCCGGGGAATTGCGTCTGATGCGCGATTCGGAGTCGTCCGAGCTGGGGGTCTGCGGCATCAAGGTACCTCCTGTATGAGCTTGTAGCGGGCTTCTGACCTGCCCTCTTGCTGTGACCCGTTCATCTGATGCGTGATTCGCGCACCTAGCGGGAGAGGGGTGCGTGAGCGACCGACCTGAGTGAGGGCTCCGCCCGGCTGGTGCTGCTGGACAGCGTGACGCTGCTGCATCCCGAAGACGCCGTGTTCGAGGCGATGTTGGAGGGCTGGACGCGTCAGCAGCGTGGAGGTCGGCGCCTGCAGCAAAAGACGATCAACGACCGGCTGCGCGTGGTGCGGCAGTTCAACGACTTCGCCGAGGCGTATCCGTGGAACTGGTCGGCCGCCGCCATGGACGAGTGGACGACGTACCTGATGGCGGAGCTCCACCGTGCGGAGTCGACGATCCGCGGCTATCAGACGGCCGTGCGCCTGTTCTGCGACTACATCACCTCGCCGCACTACCAGTGGCCGCAGGAGTGCGAACTGCGGTTCGGCACGCACCCGGTGCAGATCTGCCACGAGTGGAACACCGCTGCCCATCTCGTTGACTACGAGGGGGAGGCGAGCCGGCGGCCGATGACGCGGGAGGAAATCCAGCTCTTCCTCGACTACGCCGACGCTCAGGTCGACCGCGCCATCAGACTCGGCCGAAAGGGTGCGCTTGCCGCCTACCGGGACGCCACGGTCTACAAGGTCATCTACGGGTGGGGGCTGCGGTGCACGGAGACGTCGAAGCTCGACCTCGCCGACTGGTACCGCAATCCCAAGGCCCCGGAACTGGGCCGGTTCGGATCCCTCCACGTCCGGTACGGCAAGAGGTCGAAGGGTTCGCCGCCGAAGCGACGGACGATCCTCAGCGTCATGCCCTGGGCCGTGGATGCGGTTGACGACTACGTCGCCAACATCCGTCCGCGTTACCGGACTTCGGCCGGAGCGGCCCTGTGGCCGACCGAGCGCGGCGGGCGGCTTCAGGCCCGGGAGATCGAGGACCGCTTCGCCGAGTACCGCGATGCTCTCGGCCTGGATTCCGGCCTTGTGCCGCACTGCCTGCGGCACAGCCACGTCACCCACCAGATCGAGGACGGCGCGGACCCGGCGTTCGTCCAGCGGCAGGTGGGGCACCGCTTCGCCTCGACAACCGCGCTCTACACCGGCGTGAGCAGCGACTTCATGAACACGATGATGCGCAAGGTCTTGGACAAGGCCCTGCACAACGTACCGTCTCGCGCCGCCACCGCTTGACCCACGGGCAGGTCCACGGTGCCCGCGCCTACGTCACGCAGGTGATCCAACTGCTCAACTGGCTCAGCAGCCAGAACATCCCGCTCAGCGCGTGCTCCCAGGACCTCATCGACGCCTGGCTGGACGAGAACCCCGCCCGCGGCCCGCGCGTGCAGGGCTTCCTCGTCCGGACCAGCCGTAAGGGGCACACCCGGCAGCTGGCCGTGCCCCTCGGTACCCCCGCTTTCACCGGCCAACTCATCGCCCAAGACGCCCGCTGGAGCCTGGTCAGCCGCCTCATCCACGACGAGGAGATTCCGATCGTGGACAAGACCGCCGGCCTCCTCGCTCTGCTCTTCGCACAGCAGCCCCACCGCATCGCAGAACTGACTACCGACGACGTACACCTCACCGCCGATGCGGTGGCGCTGCGGCTCGGCAGCATCCCGGCCCAGATGCCTCCACCTCTGGACGAACTCCTGCTCGCCCTTCACGCCGATGCGGTGGCGGGCTCCACCGCGGCCGAGCGCTGGTTGTTCCCCGGCCGATACCCAGGCCGGCCCCTCAGCCGCAGCCAGGTGATGTGCAGACTGCACGCTCTCGGCATCCGGCCCCGGATGGCACGTAGCACCGCGCTGGTCGAGCTGGCCTCCGAACTGCCTGCTCAGCTGCGCTACTGCGTCGACACCGTGGGCGTGGATCGGATCATCCACGCCGTGGACTTCCCGATGATCGGCAACGAGGGTGCCGTGCCGTTCCTGGCCGATTCGGACCTGTCCGACGAAGACAAGGACAAGATCGCCCACGGCAACGCCGACAAGCTGCTCGGGCTCGACCGAATCCAGTGACTGGTCCCGCGTCGCGGTCGGCGCGGCGGTCCAGCGACGGCCTGGCGGGCCATCCGCCCGGTGACCGCCAGGCACGGGTCGGACCTGGCGTGCTGGCCGCCGCCACGTCCGACCCGTGTTCCACCGAAGCGTCGCACCTCGAGCAGTTCCGCCTCAGCCCCGTGACAGCGCATCGAGCCGGATGGCCAGGGGCAGTGTGCCGAGTCCGACCATGGTGACCAGCCGGAGTGCCTGCTGCCGTGCAGGGTACGGCCAGCGGTCGGCCAGGGCCTCGGTGATGATCCGCTCCTGGCGCTCATAGTTGGAGTGCTTGCGGGCGGGAAGGGTCTCCGTCGACCGCATCAGCTGGTCGAGTGCTACCGGCCCGGCCGCTCGGGCTCCATCCGGAAGCAGACCAAGCGGGTCTTCGCGGCGGCCGTGCGCAGTTCGTCGTCGGTGGGCTGCCGGTCGCCCGGGAGGCCGAGCATCAGCCCCTTGGCGGCCTTCGGGCCTTTGCGCCGGCCGAACTCACCCAGCAGGGCGGCGACTTCCTCAGGGCCCTCGACGACCGTCGGGACGGCGGCGTGGTCCTGGCCCCGGATGCGCAGCCGGACGGCGGACCCTTCGCGCATGCTGGGGATCCAGCCGAGCTGGGAGGACATGGCGAGCACCGTGCCGGGATCCCAGTCGAAGTAGCCGATGGGGACCGTGAATTGGCGACCCGTTCTGTGCCCCTTGTACGTGAGCAGCATCAGGCGTCCGCTCAGCGGCTTGTGGAAGCGGGAGGCGAGCAGCGGACGTACGACCTTGTTGGCGGCTCGGAAGATCTTCACCATGGGTGGCCTGGTCGTGTTCGCCGCGGGTGTGCCGGAGGTGCTCACCTGATGCCGCCGGGGACGGTGTGGACGATCTCGGCCTGGTCGCGCTTGGTGTACGCGTTCCAGTAGTGCTCGGCGATGGTCTCGGGCTCGGTGCCGGGACCGCTGCCGATGAACACCCCGATCGCCACGTGCGCGGCGTGCACCCCGCGCTCGGCGAGGTCGATGCCCAGGGCCATGGCGTAGTTGCGCAGGGCCGCCGCCGCGACGCCGATGCTGCCGAACGGGCCGCCGCTCGGCCGGACCGAGGAGGCGCCCGTGGAGAACAGCAGGGTGCCACTGCCGCGTTCGAGCATGGCGGGCAGGACCTGACGGACCGCGGCGACCGCTCCGTACAGGTAGTAGTCGAGCTGCTTGTGGAGGTCCTGGGCCGTGGCGTCGACGGCGGCGGCGCCGGCGAAAGTGGGGTCGGCGGGTGAGTACTCCAGTACGTCGACGGCCCCGAACCGGTCGGCGACCGCGGCGAGCGCCGACTGCAGCGAGTCGGGACGCGTCACGTCCGCGGCGAAGCCCGCGCCCTCGATGCCGTCCTCGGCGAGCTGTGCGGCGAGCGCGTCGAGCTTGTCCTGGGTCCGGGAGACCAGGGCGACCTGGAAACCCTCCCTTCCGAAGCGGCGGGCGATGGACAGGCCCAGTCCGGGGCCTGCCCCGATGACGGCGATGACGGGCATGGATGGTGCTCCTCCGGTCGACGGGCTGGACGGATGAGGGGCACCTCCCGCCACGACAGCGGTCAGGACTGAAAGTCGAGGGCAGCCTCATTTTCTTGGATCGTAGCAGAGAATATGAGGCACCCCTCCGGTTGGTAGGCTGAGTGACATGGCCATCGACCGTCCGTCCGCCTCTGCCGGGAACCCGGCCCCTGTCCGCCCCCTGCGGCGCGACGCGCAGCGCAATCGCGAGGCCCTGCTCACCGCGGCCCGCTCCTGCTTCGCCGAGCAGGGCCTGGAGGCACCCCTGGAGCAGGTGGCCAAGCGAGCCGGGCTGGCCATCGGCACGCTGTACCGGCACTTCCCCACCCGACTGGACCTGGTACAGGCGACCTTCGCCGGGAAGCTGGCCGTCTGGCGGGAGGCTGCCGAGAAGGCCGTCACCATGGATGACGCCTGGGCGGGGCTGTGCCACTTCCTGGAGACCATGTGCGAACTCCAGTCACAGGACCGGGGGTTCAACGACCTGGCCTCCATACGGTTGCCGGAGAGCGCCTGCCTGGCGGGCGCCCAGACCCGCATCCGCGAACTCGGTGTACACATCGTCGAGCGTGCGCAGGAACAGGGCAGCCTGCGCCCCGACCTCACCCCCGAGGACCTTGCCTTCGTCATCTGGTCGCACAGCCGCGTCACCGAGGCCACCCACACCATCGCCCCGGACGCCTGGCGCCGCCACCTCTACCTTCTGCTCGACGGCTTCCGAACCGACCGCGCCCACCCGCTACCGGCACCGCCGCTCACAGAGGAGCAGCTGTACCGCGCCATGATCAGCCTCGGCGGAAACGGGGCCTGCGGCACCTGACCGTCGGCACGCGTCGTCGTCCCAAGGCGCCGCGGGGGTGCCCCTTCCCGGCGACCAGGCCGAGCCGGTACGCCTCCGTCCCCGCGACGCAGAGTTCGCGGAGGCGCTTGGTGACCTCCGCGTGCACCGGCGACACGGCGTGCTCGAAGGCCGCGTGCTGGTCTCCCTGCCGACCATGCTGGTGGCCTTCGCCCGCTACAGCCGCGACGGCAGCTTCGCCGTCCTCGGCGCCAACATCCGCTTCACCACGATCATGGCCTCAGACTCCATCGCCGGCGCGGTGCTGGGCGGCCTGCTTCTGGGGATGTTCCCGAACCTGGTGCTGATTCCGCTGCCGGCCGTGATCCTGCTCGTCGTCGCGGTCAAGCTCGCCCGTCACGACTGACATCGGGCGGTAGCACAGCACCGCATTGCGCAACTTCTGATAGCCGGAACTACCAGCAATCGGCACACTCCTGAGCGAGCACGCGGCAGGCCACGTCACATCCCGGTCGCCCGGGTCGCCGGAATTCGCCCGCTGAGCGAAGTCGCCAAGTTCCACGCTCACTTGGCGGAGGCCAGGCCAGAGGTAGGGGGCAGCCAGAGGCCCTTGATGATCTGATATTTTCGGGTCCGCCGTGCATCACCGCGCAATGGAGGAGGTGAGTCCGATCAACGCTGTCACAGGTCGGGACTCCCTCCGTCGCATGGCCTAGGGAGCGCCCGCACAAGGCATCCCGAAAGGCTTGAAACGCTCATGCGCTTCACCTCCTCGACGTCGTCGAACGCCGTCACCGAACAGTTCTTCACCCTTGGCGAGATCCCCGGCGTGCTGTGGGCTCCGCAGGACGCCCGCGGTACCCGTCCCCTGATTCTGCTGGGCCACGGGGGTGGACAGCACAAGACGTCCCCGGGCCTCGTGTCCCGCGCGCGCCGCTACGCCGCCGAGGGTTTCGCGGTCGTCGCGATCGACGCGCCCCACCACGGTGACCGGCCCAAGGGCGAGGAGTTCGGCCGGATCGTCGCCCGGATGCGGGCAGGCATGGCCGCCGGTGAGAATCCGGGCGCGCTGGTCGCCGGCATGCACAGCCACCTGGCCGGTCAGGCCGTCGCGGACTGGCAAGCGGTGCTGACCGCGGTCCAGCGTCTCGACCGGGTCGGCGTCGGCCCGGTCGGCTACTGCGGCATGTCGATGGGCTGCGGACTCGGCATCCCGCTCATCGCCGCAGAGCCCCGAATCCGCGCGGCAGTGCTGGGCCTGCTCGGCGTGGACGGGCTGGCCGAGGACGCCGCGCGGATCACCGTGCCGGTGCGGTTCCTCGTCCAGTGGGACGACCACATGGTTCCGCGGGACCAGAGCCTGGCCTTGTTCGACGCCCTGGCCTCGGACGAGAAGACGCTGCACGCCAACCCCGGCAGGCACGGCGACGTGCCGTCGTTCGAGGTCGACGACTCGTCGCGGTTCTTCGCCCGGCATCTGAGCTGACACAGGACCGCAGCGCTCGACGCGTCGGCCGGAACCGTTCCCGCCCGGCGCGTCGACCCGCCCTCCGGCCGGGGCCGCCGCAGCGTGGATCGCGGACCGGCCCACCGCGGATCGGGCACGCGGTGTCACCGTGCCCCGCGGGAGCCTGGCCATCGCCGCCATGCCCGCGCCACCGGGTGCGCTCCTGGGCGGCGAAGCCGTGCTGCGGTCGCCGCCGACGACGACAACGGCAATGACAACGCAGCGATCGATGGCGAAACGCGGTCCCGTCCACCACGCCGGAGAGTTCGCCGTCCCGGCATCCCGCCGCGCACGGCAGTGGTCTGATCGGCCAGGCTCACGGCACCGACGTGGCGGGCGGTGGCGGCCGGGTCGACGTCGACGCGGTGATCGTGGTGGGGCGTGAAGCGATCCGCCCCGGATGTGGGCCTGCCCGGTCGATCACGGCCGCGCATGGTCCCTTGCCTCAAGCGGCGTCCTGCCCCGCGCTCGCCGAGATCACGTCGGATGTGACTGGCGAGGTGGGGTCATGACCCAGCGGATGGTCCGGGTCAGGGCCCGTCCGGTGGGGCGTACGGCGAGATCCTCGACGACCGGCACCCGGGGCAGCCACAGCATGCCGCGGGCCCAGGGCGGGAGCAGGGCGACGGCGTTCGCGGCCAGCCCACCGTAGAAGGGCCGTATCGCAAGGGGCAGGGGAGGCTGGAACAACAGGAAGCGGGCGGCTGCCCGGGCCTCGGCCGTGGCGTGCAGTTCGTGCCGGTATGCGGTCAGGCACTCGGCCAGCTCGCGGCGGTCGCGTGGCGGTTCGCTCACCCCCAGCGCCTCGGCGACGCGCGCGGTGTCGGCGACGTAGGCGTCGTAGCCGGCGGCGTCCAGCGGGCGAGCCCCGTAGCGTTCGTGGGCGCGCAGGAAGCTGTCCGTCTCGGCGGCGTGCACCCAGCCGAGCAGTCGCGGATCGGCCGCGTGGTACGGCACGCCCTCGGCCGTCGTTCCGCGGATCCGTTCGTGGATGCCGCGAACGTGGTCGACCGCCCGCTGGGCGTCCGCGGCGGTGCCGTAGGTCGTCACGGCCAGGAAGGTGCTGGTGCGCTGCAGTCGGCCCCACGGGTCGCCGCGGTAGCCGGAGTGCCCGGCCACCGCCGCCATGGCGAGCGGGTGCAGGGACTGCAGCAGGAGTGCGCTCAGCCCGCCGATGAACATGGAGGCGTCACCGTGGACGACGCGGATCGGGCGGTCCGGTCCGAACCAGCGCGGGCCGGGGGTGTCGTGGATGCGGGCACGCGTCCGCGGCCCGTCGGGGCCGGCGACGCGGCGGAACAGGGCCTGGCCCAGCTGATCACGCACTGCGGTCAACACGGTCGGCCTCCCGTCTCCCCCTTACCCAGTGTCCGCGATGCCCGTCCGAACGCCGGCATGGCTCCAGCCCTGGCCAGGAGGCCCCACGCGCGAACGCCCGCCTCGGAAACGCGGGCGGGCGTTCGGCTGTCGGGCCTCCTGGCCCGCACCTGCCCGGCGTGAGCAGCGTGCCGGGCGTACGGGCTTCCTCCTATGTGGTGCGGCAGGCGTCGGTACGGCAGGCGTCAGTCCACGATCACCTCGGCACGCGCCGCCGGGGCCGACCCGACGAGCGCGCCACCGAAGTTCCCCTCGACCTCCGCCTTCTCCGCAGCGTTCGGATACGGGTTCGTGCACGCGGTGCCCGCGCTGGAACCGGACATCAGGCTCGAGCACGGTCCGGGCTTACGATCGGGCAGGCCCAGGATGTGACCGAGTTCGTGGGCGGAGATCCGAATCGTGTCGTAGCCCTGGTCGACGGCCTGGCGCCCGATGTAGACGGTTCCGTTGCCCAGGGTTGTGGGGAGGGCGCGCGGCCAGCCGTTGTCCGCGAGGACCCGAATGTTCGCGCGTTGCCCTGCGGCGGCCGGCCGCAGCTCGACGGCGTCGACGCTCTCGTTCCAGATCGCCGCGCCCCGGTCGACCGCGTTCCTGAACTCCGCGGAGCCACCCGCGTCGTAGGTGAACACACGGGCGGCCAGGGGAGCATCAGCCGCTTCGGACGGGGCGGCCACGGCCTGGCCGCCCGTCAGGGACAGGGACAGGGACACCATCAGGGCAGCGGCCAGGCCGCCGGTCAGCGTACGGACATGCATGATCGACCTCCTTGTGGGGGGAAGGGTAGTCGTGCTCATGACACTATCCGCTCGCTGCCCATGAGGAGCGGAGGCTAATCCGTCAATCTGAGGGCCCCGGCCGTGCGCCGTGTTCCGTGCGCCGTGTTCCGTGCGCCGTGTTCCGTGCGCCGTACGCCGTGTGCCGTACGCCACCGACACCGCCGGAAGGCCGCGAGGTCCCTGCGGCCTCGGTTCGTCGGCCACGGCCCGATCTCCGCGCGCCGGGCGGGGCCGCGAACCGCCGCGGTGCCAGCCGTGGCGCCGGCCTTGGTGCCGGCCCTGGTGCCACTATCCGCGCTGGTCGTGGCGCTGCCACTCGTGTCCGCCGTCGGTGGAGATCCACAGCCCTTCGCCCCGTACGAGGTCGTACGTCGCGGTCGTCGCGTCCGTGATGCCGTAAAGGGTCGTGCCGTCGACGGTGAGCGACGTGAAGGCCGCCGGCGTCTTCAGCGCGTGGAAGGCGCTGTTGGTGCGGTCGGCTGCGAGCCAGTAGCGGCCGCCCTCCTCGCCGACGAGCAGCCGCCCGTCCGCCAGCACCTCCAGGACGAACAGCTCCGAGCCACGCTTCAGGTCCTTCCAGGGGATGTCGCCGGCGACGACCGTCCGCCACCGCTCGCCCCCGTCCGTCGTCACCAACAGGCCGCGCACGCCCTCGTCCCGGGTGAGGGCGAGCGCCACGGTGCCACCCCGCGCGGCGAGGGCGCCGCCCGCGTAGGACTCCGGGACGGTCGTGGAGCCAAGGGTGCGACCGTCGCGCTGCCATACGACGCGGTCGGGGGCTTCGGTCAGGTGTTGTTCCAGGCTCCAGACCGTGCCCCCCTCGTCGACGGCGAGGCCGATGGCGTCGTCGGGCACCCCGGCCGGGGGCGCCACGGTGCGCGTGGCGGGGCGGTAGACGAGGGTCGGCTCCAGTTCGGCGAGCAGGACGTCGTCGGGGCGGACGCGCAACGGGGTCTCGGTGACGACGACTTCGTGCCGCTTGCCGCGTACGTCGAGGGCGTACGCTCCCTCGGTCCCCTCCCCCGGCGGCACCCCCACGAAGCCCCCGCTCACCCCCTTGAACGCGGGCCGCGTCGCCTCCGCGTCGGCGTGTTCCGCGTGCTCGGCGACCGTGCGGCCGTCGGGGCCGACGATGCGCCAGGCGGTGGCGGCCGGCCCCTCGTCGTCCTCGACGTTGCCGGCGTCGTACGTCAGCAGCAGCGAGCCATCGCCCGCGCGGACCGCGCCGGTGGGTGCGCCGGCCGCCTCGATGACATCGGCGGGGCGCGGGTGAGGGTCCTCGATGACGCGCTTGTACTTCGACTCCCGGTCCCCGGCGTCCCCCTCCGCGGAGCCACCCGAACCGCAGGCGGTCAGTGCCAACACCGCACCCGCCACGACCGCGAGCCCTGCCGCCCGCCCCCCGCGTTCCCTCAGCCACGCCATGGCCACATCCTCACATGGCCCGGAAGACCCGCCGGTCGGCGGCCAGGCGCCACGGCCTGGCCTCGGCCGACACCGTCGGACCGGCCGAGGCCGGTCGTGGCGCAGGACCGGAGAGGAGATCTCCGTGCTGCCGCTCGGCCTGCGGCTACTCCGGCTGTGTCACCGTCAACGCCCACCGGATCTCCTCCGACGAGGCGTCGACCCCGATGGTGAAGGAACCCCGCCGCACCACTCCGGGGTCCATCGTCACCGAGCCCACTCCGGCGGTCCCCGCCGGGCAGTCGACGGAGAACGCGGCGACCTCCGCGTCCTGCGACCGCATCGTCACCCGGACGTCACCGCCGCCTTCGCACGCCACCGTGAGGACGGTCGGCAGGCCCTCCCAGGCGCCTCCCGACGCGACCCCGCCGTCACCGGTCTGCTCCTCCACCCACACCAGACCATCCGGGCCGGGGTGGGGCAGCAGGGGATCTCCGGCCGCGGCTGCCGGCCCCGCTCCGGCACCCGCCAGCGCACAGGCGGTCAGTACGGTCACGGCCAGGACTTCTCTCGTCCGGTTCACGCTCACTCCTCACTGATCCGTCATGGACGCCACAGTCTGCAGGGGTGATCGTCTCCGGACCTGAGTACGCGTACTCAGGAACGAGCAGGTTGGCCGGAACCCGTCCGTCCCCGCCGCGGCGTCGCACAGCGCCGGAGCCACGCGTCATGCGCGAGGCCGCTGCCGCCCTCACCGTGTCCGGGACGGCCGTCCAGCCTGACCATGTTCGCCAGGCGTGCCAGGCGTGCCAGGCGCCATCCTGATCGCGGGTCAGGTGGTCTCGGCGGACCGCCCGGCGGACCGTGCGGGGAAGTTCCGCGGTGCCCCGTCGGTGCGGCTCTCGCCGGTACCGTCCGCGCGTTCACGGGGCTCGCACGGCGGCTCCTTCGACCGGGGCCATGTCGACGTCGTAGCGGTACGTGGTCGCGGGCGCAGGCGCAGGTGCAGGTGCGGGCGCGGGCGCGTCCCCCGCCGAGAGGCGGTGCGCTCGCCACACCGGGCCCCGCACGCGTCGTCGTGCGGGGCCCGGTGTCACGGAGGTGGCGTACGGGTCAGGGGCAGCTGATGCGGATGTCGCCCGCGTCCGTCGTACAGGTGTCCGTGTTGGCGCCGCCGTTGGCGGTGTCGTTGCCAGGGACGTTGTCGACGGTGTTGAGGTTGTCGGTGCCGAAGTTGCCGATCAGGTTGTCGTTTCCGGGACCCGCGTTGAGGGTGTCGTTGCCGGAGCCGCCGTCGAGGCGGTCGTGGCCGTATCCGCCGTGGACGGTGTCGTTGCCGCTGCCGGCGTTGACGGTGTCGTCGCCGCCGAGGACGCAGATCACGTCGTTGCCGAAGGTGCCGGTGATGGTGTCGTTGCCGCTGGTGCCGACGCGGGTGCAGCCGCGGGCGTTGTTGACCGTGGTGGTCGCCGTGGCGGTGTTGTCGGCGGAGTTCGGGTCGGTCTGCGTGGCGCCGACCGTGGCCCGGTCGGTGAGGGTGCCGGTGGCCCGGGGCTCCGCGGCGACCGTCACCGTGGCGGCGGCGCCGGGGGCGAGGGTGCCCAGGGCACAGTTCGCGCTGGTGGCGGTGGTGGTACAGGTGCCCGAGGCGGTGGTCGCGGAGACCACCGAGACGGCGACTCCGCTGAGCGTGTCGGACAGCGAGACGTTGGTGGCGGAGGTCGTGGTGCTGGTGTTGGTCACCCGCACGGTGTAGGTGGGCCGGTCGCCGATGCTGACCGTGGCGGGACCGGACTTCGTCACCGACAGGTCCACGCCGGCCGGCGGCGGAGGCGCCGCGCCGCCGCCCTCGAACCGGGCCAGGGCGAAGTCGTTGTCCGGGCCGCCCCAGCCGGCGGCGACGATCTTCCCGTCGGCCTGCAGGGCCACACCCTGGGCGGCGTCGCCGCCACCGAAGTCCGCGGCCGCGACGCCGCCGGTGCCGAATCCGGTGTCCTGGGTGCCGTCGGGGTTGTAGCGCAGGACGGCGACATCGCCGCCGGGGCCGTTGCTTCCGGCGACGACGATCCGGCCGTCGTTCGGTTGCAGCGCCACGTCCGCGGCTTCGCCGCCGGGGGTCAGCACCCTGCCGTTGCCGTCGAAGCCCGTGTCCAGCGGGCCGTCCGTGTTGTAGCGGACCAGGGCGAACCTGCCACTGCTGCCGCCGACGGCGACGATCTTCCCGTCGGGCTGGACCGCCAGTCCCTCCACGGACTCGTACGCGCCGAAGTCGGTGCGCTCGATGCCGTCGCCGCTGAATCCGGTGTCCAGGGTGCCGCCGGGGTTGTAGCGGAGGACGACGAAGTCGAAGCGGGTCGTCCCGACCTGACCCCCGACAACGATCTTGCCGTCGGACTGGAGCGCCAGGGCCCGCCCGTCGCCACCCTCCTCCGGCAGTCCGGGCGCCGGGTCGGTGCTCACCTGGCCGTCACCGCCGCCGAAACCCGTGTCCGGGGAGCCGTCGGCGTTGTAGCGGGCCAGCGCGACCTGGCCGCCGGCGCTGCCGGCGGCCACGATCTTGCCGTCGGGCTGCACCGCCACGGCCCGGGCCTCGTCCGGGCCCCCGAAGTCGGTGAACACCCTGCCGTCGCCGCCGCCGAAGCCCGAGTCCAGCGTGCCGTCGGTGTTGTACCGGGCCACCGTGAACCAGCAGCAGTTCTCGGACCCCCGCCAGCTGGTGCCCGCCACGACGATCTTGCCGTCGGGCTGCAACGCCACGGCGTGGGCCTCGCTCCACTGGAGGTCCGGGTCCATGTTGTTGATGGGGGTCGTCACCGTGCCGTCACCGCCGAAGTCGGTGTCCGGGGTCCCGTCGGTGTGGTGGCGGGTCAGCGCGAAGTGGCTCTCCGTCACCGAGTAATCGGCGGAGGCGCCGACAGAGACGATCTTTCCGTCGGACTGCACGGCCACGTCGTTGGCGCGATCGTCGTCGGCGATGCCGGTGAGCACCTTGCCGTCACCGCTGAAGGTGGGATCCAGGTCGCCCGGGGCCGCGGCCGCGGTGCCGGGGAGGGTCAGGACGAGTGCCACGACGGTGGCTGCGACGGTCCCGGTCCGGGCCGCCCAAGTCCGGCGGCGGCCGCCGCGACGCCGCGACGCTGGTCGCACATGAGGTGTATGCATGTGCGACAGCCTTCCGTCGTTCGCACACACGGGCGGACGCCACGAGCGGCGTTGCACTCACCGGACGCAGAGAATCCATCCGAGCGGGTGAGCACGTCCGGCGCGACCCAAGTCGTTACGCGAACAGGTGTCGGCGTGGCGGGTGCGGGACGCCGGAAGGGATGACGGCCCGCGCCGTTCCGGCGACTCGGTCAGGCGGCGCGGCAGAGAACCGACGGGACGGTGGGTGCCGCCGTACGGGCCTGGGCCGTGGGCACGGGGCGGGTGGCATGGACGGCGGCCGCGGCCCGTGAGCGGTTCCGTGTGAAGACGACGAGGCGCAGCACCGCGAACCGGGCGACACCGGCGAGTGCGGAGGCGGACAGGTAGACGATCTGCTCCAGCGTCGCACCGGGCGCCACCACGAGGCACTGCAGGGCAAGCATGGCCCCGCAGGTCACCGCGTACGCGGCCGCCGCCGACCCGGCCGACTGCACGTGCTGGCGCCAGGTCGCGCGCCTGCCCGCACCGAAGGTGAAGCGGGCGTGCAGCTCGGTGGCCAGGAGTGTGGAGACCACCGTGATCAGGGCGTTGGCCAGGACCCAGGGCATCCAGGAGGCGAGGGCCGCCACGGCGAAGCTGGACGCGAGCCCCACGCCGCCGCCGCAGAACACGAAGCGGGCGAAGGCGGTGCAGGCGCCGGGGGCCGCCTGTTGCCGACTCTGCACCGTGTCCATGGCCTGACCCCCTTGATCGCCCACTCCGCGAAACACGCGCCTCCGACCCGGCAGGCCATCGAGCCGCTGTTTCTTGATACGGAAACGCTACGTTGCATTCACATAAACGGCAACGCGATTGTTGCATAAAATCTGGATGCTTGCAGGTCAAGGCAGACTTTTCGTTGCAACGAATCTGAAGCGAATGCAACAACTTCACCAGGGTTCATTGCAATGGTTGAAGCTGAACGCTATATCCCCAGGGCGTCCATGCCCGGGGCGCAGGTGTCCCGCAGTTCGGCGAGTTCGGCGGCGGGCAGGGTCAGGGCGGAGCCTCGCCGGCCGTGGTCGAGCAGGGTGGACGCCGTGTCCAGCCAGCGTGGCAGCGGGGCCACGCCGATGAACTCCGCCAGGCGGGACAGCTCTTCGACAGGGTGGTCCAGGAGGTTCTCGTAGGCGAGGGTGGTGCGCCGGTCGGCGGGGAGCCGGGTGAGGAACTCCGTTCCCTCGGTGACGAGTTCGGACCACAGGGTGCCGAACGTCCGCAGGGGGATGTGCCGGTCGCGTACGAGGGCGGGGTCGAAGCGTTCGTCGAGCAGGGGCGCCAGGTCCGGGGGCAGGGCCCGGACGTGCTCGGGGGTCAGGTCGGCGAAGCTGTCGATGCCGGAGCGGGTCCTGATCTCGCGGAGCAGGGAGATGGTGCGGTACCCGGGGTGGCGGCTCATGGACAGGGCACAGTCCGGGCCGTCGCGGAACATGTGCACGAACTTCGCGTCCGGGAAGGCCTCCCGCAGTCCCGGTGCCCAGCCGGTCGAGTACCCGGAGCGTTCCACGACGGCGGTGCGTCCGAACCGGGCACAGAGCAGGCCGAACAGGGCCCGGTGGTGCTCGGCGGCGCCGCGCTCCGGCCACCGGACCACCGCTGCGCCGAGTTCGTCGAGGAGCCTGTCGGGATCGTCGGTGAGGTGGGGCAGCACCATCAGGGAGAGCGCGGGAATCCCCGTCGTCCGCGCCGAGTACCTGCCGGGGCGACGGGTGTAGAGGAACTCGGGCAGGGGCAGCCCGCTGCGGATCATCCGCTCGAAATGCGGCGCGGGCCGGAAGAGCGCCTGCCAGAACTCCTCGCCTCCCACCTTGCCCCCGGGGAAGGACGCGTCGCCCACCGAGGCCATGAACTCGTTCAGGCTCAGCACGTCCGGATGGGCGTTGAGGATGCGTGACAACGCCGTCGAGCCGCTGCGCCCCGTACCGAAGACGAAGGTCAGAGAACGCATGATCCCCTCTCGAATGGTGCGACCGGCGCGTCCACGGGGGCATGCACCGTACGTCCCGCACCACTCTGCCGGAACAGCGCCCTCGGGGGTGCGCCGGACGCGGACACCCGCTGACTTCTCGATCCCGAGGGCGAACCGCCGTCGGCTGCCGCCGAGGTGTCCGGCGTCCGTGTCATGAGAGTCCCCTCGCATCGCCGGCGGTTCGCTGGTCCTCCCCGTTCCCACCCTGTCATCAGGCCCTTACGAATCCTGGACCCTGCGGCTCGTCGCGGAGGCGAAGCCCAGCCAGGTGTGCCGGTTGCCCCACCAGCACCAGCCGACCTTGGGTGCGTCGCGGCGCTCGCGGCCGTCGCGCCCGGTGCCGTTGCTGATCCAGATCGCCGGGGTGCGGGCGTCCAGGGTGCCGTTCGCCTTGCGCAGCCGGGAGCCGATGGTCATGAAGCAGTGGTTGCGCTCGAGGACCTCGGGCTGCTGGAGCACCCAGTGGATGCCCTCGGTGAGCAGCAGCGGGGTGCGATCCTCCTTGGTGAGGGCCGGCAGTGCCTCGTCCGGGCTCCAGTTGGCCATGTGGTCCCCGCGGTCGAGGCCGGTGACGAGGTAGAGGCGGGTGTCGGGCAGCTCGACACCGCAGGGGGCGAAGCCGTCGACGTCGGGCATGTCGATGACGACGAAGCCCGGCTTGCCGTTCCGGCGGAGCAGCGGCGCCAGGGCGGAGGCCGGGACGAGGTCAGGGTGAATCGCGAGCAGAGCGCCGTCGCCTTCGCTGTCACCGCCGGTGTCACCGCCGGTGTCGCTGTCGGTGTCGCTGTCGCTGCCGACAGGCACCTCAGCCGACTTGGCCGCCTCGGCCGAGTCGGCGAAGGTACGAAGCTCACCGACGGACAGTCCGGCGAGCTCGTGCACGCCCAGCTCGATCAGTCGCTCGGCCTGCGCGCTCAGGGTCGGAAGTGCGGGGAGGACTGTGGCGGTGGCGGGCGTGGTTTCGGGCACGATGCTCCCAGGAACGGCGACGGAAACGGGCGCAGAGGCAACGAGACCGCCCACCAGAACGTTCCCGCCGCCGTATCCGTCCCCTATCGTGATCACGACCCCGCACGTGTCCGGAGTCCGGGATCCGGGCTCACCGCACTGCCCTCCTGGCCTCCTGCGCCACCCGGTTGCACCGGGAGCCCGCCGACGAGCGAACCCCGCTGAGAGCAAGGCGAGTTGACCGTTTCAGGGCACACGCCCAGGCCATTATGATCTTGGGCATGACTGTGCAGAACGTCGACAGGACGCTTTCCCGTAAACAGCGGCTTCAGGAGAAGCAGCGCCGCCAGTTGTCGGTCGTCGACACGGTGGACAAGGCCGAGGGCAAGGTCCGCAAGGCAGAAGCCGAGCTGGCCGTGGCGGTCACCGAGGCTGTGCAGGTGTTCGGCGACGAGCAGTCCGCGTCCGAGGCGCTCGACATGTCGGTCGAAGCGATCCGGCGCTTTCTTCACATGGCGCGGGACGAGGCGGCCGACGCCGGCAACGCAGCCGAGGCCGCCGGCAAACCCTGAGCTTGGGCGTTCCCTCGCTCCGGCAGGTCGGCAGGCTCTCTCACGCCTCTCGTCGGCCCCGGCCGGGACCGTGGTCGAGGGTCACGGTCCCGGTCGCGGAGGTCGCGGAGGTCGCGGAGGCGAACGTGGCGACCGCGGCGAGAGGCGTCGGGCAGGCGAGTCGCCGTCCGAACGTGAGTCGCCGTCCGAACAGTGAGGCGCCGTCAAGAGCGGGGGAGCCGCCGTCAGGGTTTGACCGGTTTCACCTTGGTGTCGATGCCGTTCACCCGCACCGTGACCTTGCCGCGTCCGCGCGCCCGGTCGGCCACGATCTCGTAGGACGTGACCTTTCCGTCGCGCCACTCGCAGCTGACCTCGTAGCCGCCACGGGCGCGGAGGCCGGTGAAGGCGCCCTTGGCCTTCCACGTGTCCGGCAGGGCGGGCAGCAGGTGGATGACTCCGTCGTGGCTCTGCAGGAGCATTTCCGCCACGGCCCCCGAGATGCCGAAGTTGCCGTCCATCTGGAAGGGCGGGACCGATGCCCGGCTGGCGCGCTACGAGGCGGGCTTGGGATTCATTGGTCACAACGAGATCTCCCGGCCCATTCATCGGCTCTTTCACGGTGGAAGTGCAGCCTCACCGACGCCAGTCGGGGGCGTGATCATCGTCGCCGGAGAAGAGATCGGATGTCTAGGGGTGTGCGGCACTGACTCTCCCAGCAGGGTCCGTGCGGGCCGTCGGCTCGGGTCTTGATCGGCCGATTCCCCGACGCGGCAGAGAGCCGCAACGGCACAATGACGCCACGTCACGCCGCAACGGGCCACAACTGCCCACCGCCATCGGATCCTTGGGCGTGCGAGGAGAGGAAGACGTGAGCAAGAACCAGGCCACCGGCACCCCGCACGAGCGACCCGACACCGGCACGGCGCACAACGCCCGCGTCTGGAACTACTGGCAGGGCGGCACGGACAACTACGAGGTCGACCGGCAGGTCGGTGATCACGTCGCCGGCATGATTCCCGTCATCCGCGACATCGCGTCCGCCGACCGGCGGTTCCTCATCCGCGCGGTGCGCCATCTCGCCGAGGACCATGGGATACGCCAGTTCCTCGACATCGGCACCGGCCTGCCCGCCCTGGAGAACACCCACGAGATCGCCCAGCGCATCGCGCCCTCGTCGAGGATCGTGTACGTCGACCACGACCCTGTCGTTCTGGCGTACGCCCGCACCCGGCTGACCAGCACGGAGGAAGGCGCCGCCGCCTACATCGACGCCGACGCGCACGACCCCGACGCCATCCTGCGCATCGCCGGTCGGACACTCGACTTCACCGAGCCCGTCGCGCTGATGCTGCTCGGCATCCTCAACTTCGTCCTCGACGACACCGAGGCGCAGGCCATCGCGCGCCGACTCCTGGAGCCGCTCGCCCCCGGCAGCTTCCTCGTGCTGACCCACCCCACCACCGAGCCCGAACTCGGCGGCGACCTCCAGCTGGAGGCGATGGCATTCTGGAACGCCCACGCCGAACCGCCGGTCACCGCTCGCAGCGCCAAGGAGATCGGCCGGTACTTCGACGGCCTCACCCTCCTGGATCCGGGCCTCGTCCCGTGCTCCCTGTGGCGCCCTGAACCCGGCGACGGGCCCACCGTCGTACCCCAGTTGGGGGCAGTGGCCCGGAAACACTGACACCACCGCGTCGTGGGGTCAGGACCGGGCGAGCCCGGGGACGCGGGGCGGCGCTCACCGGCACGACCCGACCGGCGCCCGCGATGTCCCCGGCGGCGCGGACGGGGTCCCGGGTTCGACGCGGTTGATCCCGGCGTTGTCGTCCGGTCAGGTGGGCCCGGGCCCGGGGGCGCGGCGGCGGGTCCCGGCGCGTCCCCATGTCGTGGTGGAGACGGCGAGGACGGAGAGGAGGACGAGGGCGGCGGCCGGGGCGAGTGCGGTCCAGGGGGCCAGTTCCGCGTAGGGCTGGTTCTCGGAGAGCAGACGGCCCCACTCCGGGGTGGGCGGCTGTTCGCCCAGGCCGAGGAAGCCCAGGGAAGCCAGGACGAGCACGGTGGTGGGCAGCCGCAGCAGGGCGTTGCGCACCAGCGCGGGCAGGACCGCCGGCAGCAGGTGGTGGCGTAGGAGGTACGCGGGGCCCGCACCGAAGGAGATCGACGCGAGCAGGTGGCCGCTGGCCCGTTCCTGTTCCAGCAGGGCGGCCGTCTGCGCGGCGTACGGGGTCCAGGCCACCACGCACACCGCGCACGCGGCGCCCCAGACCGACGGTCCGGTCACCGCGGTCGTGAGCAGAGCGGCGAGGACGGCCGGCAGCGTCGACACCACTTCGGTCAGGCCCGCCCCCAGCTGTGCCGTCGTACCGATCACCAGTCCGGCGAGAGCGCTGACCACCGTCACCGCGAGGGCCACGCCGACCGTGCGCAGGGCTCCGTGGCCCAGCCGGGCCAGCAGGTCGCGGCCGAGCGAGTCGGTGCCGAGGGGATGCGCGAAGGAGGGTGGCAGGAGCCGGGCCGTCGTCTCCACGTACAAGGGGTCGCGCAGGAGACCGGCCACGACGAGGGTGAGCAGGGCCGTGGCGCTGAGGCCGATGACCCAGGGCAGCGACCGCGGTCGCGTGAGCCGGGGCGGGTGCAGGGCGGGCAGCGCGCCGTCCCGCAGGGCCGGGCCGAGCAGAGTGTGACGCGCCGCCTGGATCAGGAAGCCGGCACAGACACCGAGCAGGACCAGGGCCAGCGTCGCGGTCTGCAGCGGCGGCATGTCCTGGGCGATCGCCGCGTCCAGCGCGAGTCGGCCGAGGCCCGGAATGTTGAAGATCTTCTCGACGGCGACCGCACCGCCGACCAGGGCGACGACGGTCGGCAGGAGTTGGGGGAGCACCCCGGCCAGGGCGCTGCGCAGCGCGGTGCGCGCGATGCGCCCGCCCGCGTATCCGTGGGCGCGCCAGGTCCGTGCCCACGGCTCGTTGAAGGCGGCGGGCAGGGACTGGTCGAGGAGACCGCCGATCATCGCCCCGGAGGGCACGCCGAGGGCGAGGGCGGGCAGCACCATCGACTGCAGTCCCGCCCAGCCCTGGGAGGGGAACCAGCCCAGCCACACCCCGAACACCGTCGCGAGCAGTGAGGCGAGCAGGAACTTGGGCAACGCGGCGAGGACGGCGGCGGCGGTGCCCGCCCGTTTCTGCCGCAGCTCTCGCCGGGAGCCGAGGCGGAGAGTGCGGGCGCAGACCAGCGCGGCCACCGCGGTCGTGACGGCCAGCGCGCCGAGCATGAGCGTGACGGAGACCGCGAGGGCGGTCATCACCTGGGGCAGAACCGGTTCGCCCGACACCCAGGAGGTACCCGCGTCGCCGCCCGCCAGTCCGGCCAGCCATCCCGAGAGATGGGCGAACATCCCCTCGTTCAGGCCCAGTTGCTCGCGTACGGCGGTCAACTGGGCCGGGGTCGGGTCCTGGTCGGCGGAGCGGGCACGCAGGACGGTCAGCGCGGGGTCGATCCCGGACAGCCAGGGCAGGAAGGCCACGGCCGCCAGCAGCGCCGCTCCCGCGACGAAACGGCCCGTCCCCGCGCGCCACCGGGTCGGATGGGCCTGGGCACCGGCCGACGACGTGATCCGCATCGGTGGTTACTTCAGGTGGGTGTCGACGTCGACCAGGGACCGCTCGCGGGGATCGAGGAGGACCCCCTCGACGTCGTCGGCGATTCCCTGCACGACCTTCTCGTGCACCAGCGGGACGACGGCGTCGGTGCGCAGGATCTCCGCCTCGGCCCGCATGATCCTCTGCTGCCGTTCGGCCGTGTCGCCTTCCTCGGCCGCGGACTTGATGGCCCGGTCGACCTTCGTGTCCTTCAGGCCCGCGATGTTGTAGACGCCGTCGCCGGTGTAGTCGCTGGCGAGATAGGCGACCGCGTCGCCGGTGTCGAGGAGCGTGACCCGGGAGAAGACGAGGGCGTCGTACTTGCCCGCGAGGAGGTCGGCCTCCATCTGCGTGTACTCGCGCACGTCCTGCTTCACGGTGAACCCGGCCTTCTCCAACTGCTGTTGGAGGACCGTCGCGGCCTCGGGGAGTTCGGCGCGGTTGGTGTAGGTGGCCAGACGCAGGGTCTTGCCCTTCGTCTCCGTCTTCACCTGTGCGGCGGTCGCGGCCTCGGCCCGGCCGGTGACCTCGGTCCGCCGGTCGGCGGCCCAGGAGACAGCCGGCCCGAACAGGCCCTGCGCGGGGTCGGCGTAGCCACCGAAGACCGAGTCGACGAGGACGCCGCCGTCCACGGCCTCACGGGCGGCGGCGCGCAGGCCGGCGTCGGTGAAGATGCCGCTGCCGGTGTTGAGGATCAGGCTGTCGGTGCGCACGGAAGGGACTTCGTGGCGCGTGTTCTCGTCGAGGAGCTTCGCCTGGGCGGTGGGGATCCACTCGGCGATGTCGACGTCGCCGCCGCGCAGGGCGTTGGCGCGGGCGGTGCCGTCGGCGATCCAGGTGACATCGATGCCGGGCGCCTTGGCCTTGCCGCCCCAGTAGCCGTCGTAGCGGCTGAGCGTGGCCTTGGTCTTCCCGGTGAGCCGGGTGATCGCGAAGGGGCCGGTGCCGGTGCCGACGGGGCTGACGGTGCCGTCGGCGGCGTACGCCTTCTCGGAGAGGATGCCGAGGGCGGGGCTGGCGAGCCGGAGCGGGAGCACCGGGTCGGCGGTCTTGGTGGTGATGGTGACGGTGTCGGCGTCGTCGGCCTTGGCGGTCAGCGTCACGTCGCTCAGCACGCGCGGCTTGGTCTCGGCCTCGTTGGCGTGGTCGAGCGCGTTGACGACCGACTCGGCGGTGACTTCGGTGCCGTCCTGGAACGTGGCCTTGCGCAGTTCGAAGACCCAGGTCGTGTCGTTCTTCCGGGTCCAGGAGTCGGCCAGGGCGGGTGCCGCGGCGCCCTCCTCGTCCAGGGCGGTGAGTCCTTCGGCCACGGAGAGCTTGCTGAGCACGGTGGCGTCGTTGCTGTACGGCGACAGGGCCTGCGCCGGTGGCACTGCGAGGGCTATCCGCAGACGGCCGGCCGCTCCCGACCCGCCACTCGCGCCCGAGCCCTCCTCGCCGGCGGCGAAGCAACCGGCCAGCAACGGGGTGAGAGCGAGAGCCGCGACGAGGTGGCGGGGAGTGGTGCGCATGGTCGGTCCTGTCGTGCGGAGGGCAGCTCACGCCCCCGGCGCGCGACAAGCGACATCCGGGGGCTCGACCACAGGATATAAGGTGAGCCTTACCAAGCTCTCACCAGGTGTGTGAGGTCTCAACCGTTGAGACTTCTCCCCGCATGACCGCGCGGGTGTGGGGAAGTCAGCGCTTTCGGGCGTCCGGGGCGTCGCGGTTTTCGTGGGCCTCGGCGAGGAGGAGGTAGCTGCTGGCGGTCCAGGTGTAGGCGCGGTCACGCAGGCCCGTTCCGGTGAGGGCGTCGAAGTTCTCCGCGAAGCCGTGGGTTTCGCACAGGGCGCGGAAGCGGGTGCTGATCTCGTCGGCCAGGCGGTGGTGGCCGCTGCGGCGGAGACCGTCCTCGATGAGGATCGTGGCGGGGGCCCAGATCGGGCCGCGCCAGTAGCCGTCGGGGAGGTAGTGGGGCGAGGTGGGGAGCTCGGTGGCGAGGCCGTGCGGGGTCAGGTGGGTCTCGATGCGGTCGGCCAGGGCGCGGCTGACGGCGTCCGGCAGGTGCTCGCCCAGCACGACGGGCATCAGGTCGAGGAGGCTGGAGCTGGGCCAGGTGGCGCCGCCGGCGACTCCCCGGGAGACGAAGCGGTCACCGGTCCAGAGCTGGTCGAGCATCGCCGACTGAGTCGCCTCGGCGTCCCGCATCCATCGGCGGGCCTGGTCCGGTCTGTTCAACTGCGTCGCCAGCCGGGCGAGTTCGTGCAGCTGGAGGACCAGGAAGGCGGCCAGGTCCGCGGTGACCACCACGCGTTCGGGGTCGAAGGTGGTGGCGTTGTCCCAGCCGCTGTCGTTGCCGTGCTGGTAGTGGGGCAGCGCTGCGCCAGGGGCACGTCGCGCGGTGAGCCAGAAGCTGGTCCAGCGTTCCAGCCTGTCGTACGTCTCGGTCAGTTCCGCCTCGCTCGGGGGCGTCGTCAGGCGACGGCTGAGGCGGGCGAAAGCCCAGCCGTGGATCGGGGGTTTGACGAAGTTGTGGAGGACTTCGGAGTGGGTGACCGAGTCGGGCAGTGCCCCGGTCTCGTCCTGGTGGTCGAAGGGCAGGTGGAACTGGTCCCGGGCCAGTTCGGGGAGGCCGGGGGCCAGGGCGAGGGCGTTGAAGCAGTGGTCCCAGCTCCAGACCTTGTCCATCCAGTGCTTGGACATCAGGACGGCGGGACGGGTGACCAGTCCCGCCGGGCGTACGGTCGCGGACCACACGACGTAGGCGGCGAGTTCGGTTGCCGGGGTGGCGGACGAACGCCAGGGGGCCACCGCGTCGACGAAGTCCGCGAAGGAGTTCCGCGCGGCTTCGACGATCTTGCCGAAAGGCGTGGTCGGCGTGTACGGGGGCCGGGCCGTGTCGAGTTCCTCGACCGCCATCTCCCAGGGGCCGTCCGCGTCGGCGCTGATGGTGAGGCCGCGGTCGGCGCTGCCCAGGGCCTGGCTGCCGCGTGTGTCGACCGCCGCGCCGCGGAGCACGGTGACGCGGTAGCGACGTCCGGTCTCGTACGACGTGAACACGTACGCGTCGGCGGCCGCGTCGTGGAAGAAGTAGGTGCCGGCGAAGGGGGTCAGCGTTCGGGCCGCCGCGGAGACGCTCAGCGGGTGCCCCGTACCCCGCAGGCGTACGGTGTCCGGCGACTCGTAGGCCAGTTCGACCCGGCCGGCCGCGCCGGTCCAGCTCAGCAGCGCCGGCGTCGCCTCCAGGCGGGTCTCGGCCCGCTCGCCCGTCGTGGCGTCGAGCGGCACGAGGCGCAGGACGGCGTGCATGCCGTTCTGGTGCGAGACCAGGTGCAGGTCCTCGGCGTACGTCTTCTCCGCCAGGACCGGGGAGATGTCGAACCAGGAGCCGTGCGTGCTGAACGGGATGTCGTGGAGGGAGAAGGCCGGGCCGGGTCGTGCGGCGGTCATGAAAGGGCTACTCGTTTCTTCGAGGGGGAAGGGGCCGGTCAGTCCTTGACGGCTCCGGCGGTGACGCCGGCGGCGACGTAGCGCTGGGCGAGGACGAGGATGACCGCGGCGGGCAGCGAGGCCACGACGGCGGTGGCCATGATGGCGTTCCACTCCTGGTTGTTGTTGCCGATGTAGTGGTAGATGCCGAGGGTGATCGGTTCGTGGGCGCCGCCGCTCGCGAGGGTGCCGGCGAAGACGAAGTCGGACCAGGACCACAGGAACGCGAACAGCGAGACCGTGACGATCGCGTTGCGGCTCATGGGCAGGACGATCGACCAGAAGGTGCGCAGCGGTCCGGCGCCGTCGGTCTTGGCGGCCTGGAGCAGTTCGCCGGGGATGCCGGACATGAAGGCGGTGAAGATGAGGACGGCGAAGGGGACCGCGAGGGTGGAGTCGGCGATGATCAGGCCGGGGACGGACTGGAGCAGGCCGAGGCTGAGGTAGATGGCGTAGAAGCCCATCGCCATGATGATGCCGGGGATCATCTGGGCGGCCAGGAGGACGAAGTTGAGGATGCCGCCGCCGTGTGGGCGGAGTTTGGCCAGGGCGTATCCGGCGGGTGCGGCCAGGGCCACGGTCAGCACGACGGTGCCGAGGCCGATGACGAGGCTGGTGCCGAGGTAGGGCAGCTGCTCGTCCAGTACCTTGCGGTAGCCCTCCAGGGTGGCGTCGGCCGGGAACAGGCCGGGCGGGCTCTTGCGCATGTCCTGATCACGGGTGAGGGACACGTTGAGCATCCAGTAGACCGGGAAGAGCATGACCGCGGTCAGCAGGAGGCCGAGGGCCGTCTTCCACCACGTACGGTTGCCGCTTCGGGGCATGGCCTTGCCGCTTCCGCTCATGACAGTGCCTGCTTCCGCTGGACCCGGACATAGACCAGGCCGAAGGCCAGGGCGGCGACGACGAGCAGGTTGCCGACGGCCGCGCCGGGGCCGAAGGCGGGCAGCAGGTTGCCGAAGCCGAGTTGGTAGGACCAGGTGGCAAAGGTGGTGGACGAGTCCGCCGGGCCGCCCTTGGTCATGATCCAGATGATGTCGAAGACCTTGAGTGTGTAGACCAGGCCCAAGAGCAGGGTGATCGCGGAGACCGGGCGCAGCAGCGGGAAGGTGATGCGCCAGAACCGCTGCCAGGCGTTCGCGCCGTCGAGGGCCGCGGCTTCGTAGAGGCCGGCCGGGATGGACTGCAGGCCGCTGTACAGCACGACCAGGTTGAAGGGGACACCGATCCAGATGTTGGCGATGATCACCGAGGTCAGTGACCAGGACGGTGAGGTCAGCCAGTTCACCGGGCCGATACCGACCGCGTGCAGGGCCGCGTTGACGATGCCGGAGTCGCTGTTGAGCATCCACGACCAGGTGGAGGCCGACACGATCAGCGGCAGCAGCCACGGCACCAGGAACAGCGCCCGCAGGGTGGCGGAGAGCCGGAAGTGCTGGTGGAAGAAGACCGCGAGAGCCAGACCGATGACGTACTGGAAGACCAGGCACACGGTGGTGAACACGACCGTGTGGAGCAGGGCCGGGGCGAAGGTGGGGTCGTCGAGGACGGTCCGGTAGTTCGCCAGGCCCGTGAACGGCGCGTCGCCCTGGACGAAGGAACGGACGGTGTAGTTCCGCAGGCTCAGGTCGAGGTTGCGGTAGAGCGGATAGGCGTAGAAGAGGACGAGGTAGAGGGTGACCGGGGCGAGGAACGCCCAGGCCGCCCACTGCGGGGAGGCGGGACGGCGCCGGGGCGTGGTGCGGGCCGGGGGCGGGGCGGCGGGGGCCGCCCCGCTGTGGCCGGGCACGGGCCGACGGCGTGGCACTTGTGCCGTGTCAGTCATCAGAAGGCCCTCATGTGCGGTCACTTGACGGCGGACTGAGCGGCCGTGAGCGCGTCCTTCGGAGACTCGGCGCCGCTCAGGGCGGACTGGACGGCCTTCCACAACTGCTCGGAGATCTTGGGGTACTTGGTGCCCAGGTCGTCGCTGGTGCGCCCCTTGGCCGCCTTGACCGCCTCCACCCACGGCTTCAGCTCGGCGTTCGCGGCGACCTGCTTGTCCTGAACCTCGGCGGTGGGGGCCACGTACGACAGGGTCGTGTCGGTGTCGTACAGGTTCTCGGTGCTGGTCAGGCAGGCCACCAGCTTCTGCGAGGTGGCGTAGCGGCCGGTGTCGCCCTGGGCCGGGATGGTGACGAACTCACCGCCGGTCGGGGCGGCGGCGTTACCGCCGCCGGAAGCGGGGACGGGGATGACGCCGTAGTCGAAGCCGGCCTTCTCGGCGCCCGCGAGCTGCCAGGTGCCGTTCTCCGCGAACGCGTAGTCGCCGCTCGCGAACTCCTGCCAGCTGGTCGTCTGCGTGTTGTTGATCACCGAGTTGGGGGCGTAGCCCTTGTCCAGCCAGTTCTTCCACAGCGACAGCGCGGACACCGCCTCGGCCGAGCCGATGTCGGTGAGCTGCGCGCCCGAGCCCCAGAACCACGGCAGGAACTGGAAGCTGCCCTCCTCCGTCCCGATCGCCGAGAACGTGATCCCCTTCTTCCCTGCCTTCTCGACCTTCGCCAGCGCCGCCGTCAGCGAGTCCCAGTCCTTCACCGAGGCGATGTCCACGCCGGCCTTCTTGAGGACCTCCTTGTTGTAGTAGAGGGCCAGGGTGTTGGCGCCGACCGGAGTTCCGTACGTCTTCCCGCCCGACTGACCGGCCCCGAGCAGGTTGGCGTCGACGGCCGAGGTGTCCAGCTTGTTGTCGTCGGTCGTGGTCAGCACGCCGGCCTCGGCCAGGGTGGAGACGACCGGGTTGTCGACTATGAGGACGTCCGCGGAGTTGTCCTGCTGCGCCGCCAGCAGCGCCTTGTTCGACAGGTCGCTGGTGTCGAACGCGGTCCGCTTGATCTTCACTCCGGCCTCGGTGCCGCAGTCGTCCAGCAGCTTCGCCCACGCCGAGCCCTTGGCGAACTGCGGGTACGGGTCCCAGATCGAGTACGTGCCGCTCTCCGCGCCCTCGGCGCCGGTGCCGCCCGAGCCGGATCCACAGGCGGTGGCACTGGTGGCGACGGCCAGCGCGGTCAGGGCTGCGGCGGTCAGACGGCGCTGTCTGGAGTAGCTGTTCATCGCGGGTTCCTTTGTGTCTGGCATGCGGGTGCCGAGGCGTTCGCGGGCATGCGGGTGCCGAGGCGAGGGATTGCCGAGGGCGGCGGGTACGCCGAACGGCACCGATGTGCGGGCCGGGTGTTCGGCGAGCGGATGAAGAAGGGCGAGAAGAGCGGGCGAAGGCAGCGAGGTGAGGCGGGCAGAGCGGGGAGAGCAGGTGGGGAGGGCGGGCGCGGATTAACCGAGTTGTGCGGTCAGGGCGTCGTGCTGGACCCGGTGTCCGCGTTCGGCGCGGCTCCCGCAGGACCGGTGCTGGCCCGCAGCGAGATCGGCGGGGCGAGCAGATGGTGCCGGGGCGGCGCGTCGGGGTGGTCGAGCCGCTCCACCAGCAGTTCGACGGCGAGACGGCCCATGTCGGCCGCCGGTACGTCCGCCGCGGTGAGCTGCGGGGTCACCGTCTCCGCCCAGCGGCCGGCCACGACCCCGGTGACGGAGAAGTCGCGCGGCACATGGCGGTCGGCCTGGGCCAGCCCCCGGTAGAGGCCGCCCAGCGCGGCCTCGTTCAACGTGACCAGGGCCGTGGTGTCGGGGTCGTCGTGCAGGATCCGTTGCACACAGGCCTGGCCGGAGGCGGCGTCGTCACCGCAGCAGTACGTGCGGACGGTCAGTCCGCGCTCGGCCGCGGCCTTGGTGAAACCGTCCAGGCCGCGGTGCGCGGACTCGTACCCGGCGCGCAGCAGCTGCTCGGGACGGTTGACGAAGGCGACCCGGCGGTGACCGAGATCCGCCAGGTGGTGGACGCAGCGCTCGACCAGGGCGGTGTGGTCGAGGCCCACCCACCAACCGCCCTCCGGGTGAGCGGTGCGGCCGATGGTGACGGAGGGGAAGTCCAGGGCGGTGAGGTGGTCGACCCGGTCGTCCTCCAGCCTGATCTCCATCAGGATCGCGCCGTCGACCCGCCGCTCCCCCATCACCCGCTGGAAGGAACGGTCGCTGTCCACGCCGCTGGGGGACAGAAGCACGTCGTAGTCGTAGGCCGCGGCCGCCTCCACCACGCTGCCGATGAAGTCCAGCTGCATCCCCGTGTAGTGGTTCCCGGCAGGCGGGAAGACCAGACCGATCGTGCTGGTCCGCCCGTTGGCCAGGGCACGGGCACTAGCGCTGGGCCGGTAACCCAGCTCGTCGACGACTTGCTGGATCCTCCGGCGCGTGTCCTCCGAGACCGGCCGCTTGCCGCTCAGCGCGTAGGACACGGTGCTCCGCGAGACACCGGCCCGCCGGGCGATCTCACCGATGTTCACGCCGACTCCTTGCTCGAACCGGTTCGATACCTCAGAAGAGAATACCGCCTGCGGGTCGTGAGGGGGTGGGATGGACGAGGGGCGCTCACCCGGTCGTCGAACCGGTTCGCGTGAAGTGACGGTAAGAACTGTGGGAGCGCCTGTCAACACCCTTGCCCGCCTGGCCAAGATCCTGACAAAGGGCCTGGAAATCCTTGCGTTGAGGGGATTGCTGGTCGGGCATCTCGGTGCTAGCTTCGCCGAACCGGTTCGATGAAGTGATCCTTCCGGCCGCCGTGTGGGCCGCTCCGCGCGCCGCGCCACCTGCGCGCCTCCTCGCCGGAGACAGCCGGAAACAGCACGTGGACGAGCAGCCGACCGAGGTGGGCCGACCGGAACCCCGTCACCCGAGGATTGAGGACGCGATCCATGCCATCCGCTGACAGAACCGCACGGCGCCGAACTCCCGCCGCCGTGGCCCTGACGCTCGGCGCGGGCCTGCTGGCCGTGCCCGCCGGCTCCGCTCAGGCGGCCGACACGCCCCAGCCCGTCGCCCGCTACACCTTCGACCAGGACGACCTCGCTTCCGGCAGGATCACCGACAGTTCGGGCAACGGTCTGACGGCGACCCTGGTGAACGGCTCCACCGCCCGGTCCGTCGAGGGCGCGGACGGAGGCAAGGCGCTCGCCCTGCCCGGCGGAGCGCCCACCTCGGACGGCGCGTACGTCCGGCTGCCCCGCGAAGTGCTCGGCGACGCGAGCGACCTGACGGTCTCCGCCCGCGTGAAGTGGAGCGGCGACAAGTCGTCCTGGCAGCGGATCTTCGACCTGGGCACCAACACCACCACGTACCTCTTCACCACCCCGTACAACGGCAACGGCGTGCTGCGTTCCGCCGTCACCGCCGGCGGAGGGGGTGAGGCACAGGTCGACGGGTACGCGATGCTTCCCGCCGATACGTGGAAGACGGTCACCGTCACCCTCGACACCTCCGCCGGCCAGGTGACGACCTACCTCGACGGCGTGGCGGTCGCCTCGGCCGAGACCGGCGTCAAGGCCAGGGATCTGCTGGCCGGTTCGGCCACGGCCGCCGGTTACATCGGCAAGTCCTTCTGGCCGGATCCGCTGCTCAAGGGCGCGATCGACGACTTCACCGTGTGGCACTCCGCGCTCAGCCCGGAGCAGGTGGCCGGTACGGTCGGGGACGTGCCGACCGTCCAGGAGCCCTCGAAGACGTCCTTCGAGGTCCGTACCACGACCGGGACCGCCCCGTCCCTCCCCGCCGCCGTCCGCTCCTCCTTCTCCGACGGCTTCGACCGCGACACGCCGGTCTCCTGGGACGCCGTGCCGTCCGAGAAGTACGACCGGCCGGGGACGTTCACGGTGGCGGGAACGGCAGCCGGGCGCGCCGTGAAGGCGACCGTCACGGTGGTGCGCGAGGGGCAGCTCACGGTCGACCTCGGCTCGGACACCGGCGCGTTCCACGGCGGCGCCTCCGGCACCCTCTACGGCGTGTACGGACCGGACGTCCCCACCAACAACCTCATGGAGGGCATGGGCCTGCGCACGGTCTCCACGAAGGCGCAGGACGGCCCGCAGCACCCGGGGGCCGACGCGCTGGAGGTGGTGAAGCCGCTGGCCGACTCCACCGACGGTGATGTGTACATCTACATGACCGACATCCACCGCGGCTTCCCGTACCAGTGGCCGGGCGACACCCCCGAGGAGAAGCTGAAGCTCTACAAGGAGAAGATCGCGGAGCAGGTCGACCAGGTCCTGAAGCTGCCGGAGAAGTACCAGGACAACATCGTCTTCGTGCCGTTCAACGAGCCCGAGGGCAACATGTTCGGCACCGGCGAGTGGAGCTACGACAAGGTCAGCTGGCTCGACGATCCGGACGACTTCTTCGCCGCCTGGGACGACGCCTACCAGCTCATCAAGGGCAGGATGCCCGGCGCCCGTATCGCCGGCCCCAACACCAGCGTCCTGTTCGACCAGGTGAAGGGCTTCCTCGGCCACACCCTGGCCGCCGGCACCCTCCCCGAGGTCATCACCTGGCACGAGCTGAGCCACCCGGAGGCGGTGCGCGAGAGCGTCGCCAAGTACCGGGGGTGGGAGAAGGAGTTGTTCCAGGGCACCGGCAAGGAGGGCACCCGACTCCCCATCAACATCAACGAGTACGCCTTCAACTACCACACCTCCGTCCCCGGCCAGATGATCCAGTGGGTGTCCGCGATCGAGGAGTCCAAGGTGGACGCCGACATCGCGTACTGGAACATCGACGGCAACCTCTCCGACTCCGCGGTGGAGTCCAACCGCGGCAACGGACAGTGGTGGCTGCTGAACGCGTACGCCTCGATGAGCGGGCACACGGTGGAGGTGACCCCGCCGTTCCCCGGCGAGAACTACACCCTGCAGGGCGTCGGCACGCTGGACGAGAGGAAGAAGCAGGCCCGGCTGGTCTTCGGCGGGTCCACCGGCGAGGGCCACATCACCTTCGACAAGGTTCCGAAGAAGCTCTTCGGGGAGCGCGTGCACGCCTGGGTACGGGAGATCGAGTGGAGCGGACAGGTGGGCGACTCCGCCGGCCCGAAGCTGCTCACGGAGACGGACCTGAAGGTCGGGGACGACGGCACGGTCGTCGTCGGTTTCGGTGACGGCGGACTGCCCGCCCTGAAGGAGTCCTCGGCGTACGAGATCGTCCTCAGCCCGGCCGGCAGAGCGAAGGGCACTCAGTCGCCGTCCGCCTCCTGGCAGGCGTCGTACGAGGCGGAGGACGCCGCCCACACCGGGTCGGGCTACTCGAAGAACGGCCCCGAGGGCTCCCCGCGCGACGTGTCGAAGTTCTACACCTCCGGCGGCTACAACGTGGGCGGTCTGCGCACCGGCTCGGACGTCACGCTCGACTTCACGGTGGAGGTGCCCGAGGACGGCACCTACGACCTGGGCGTCTTCGCCAACTCCCTCAACACCTTCGACAGGGTGAAGGAACAGGGCCCCACCAACGTCTTCCTGCGGGTGGACGGCAAGGCGGACAGTGAGCAGGAGCTGTACCTGACGCTGGGCTACAAGTGGGTGGTGTGGGACCACACCGACACCAAGGTCCGGCTCACCAAGGGCAAGCACACCCTGACGCTCGCCGCGAAGAGCCTCGACGGCGAGCGCGCCACCCAGGGTGACGCCATCGTCGACCGCCTCACCCTGTCCCTCCCCGGGGCTTCGGCCGCCACCCAGGTGTACGAGGGCGAGCTGGCCTGGCTGGGCGGCGGGGCCCAGCCCGTCTACGACCTGCCGAAGCAGGCCGGAACCGCCGCCACCGGCTCGGGCGCGGCCCGCCTCGCGAAGAAGCAGACCGCCACGTTCTGGGTCTACTCCCCCGCCGACCGCGAGGCGACTCTCCGGGTCGACACCCTCGGCGGCTCGGGCGCCCGGCTCTCCGTCAACGGGCACGACGTCCTGCGCCTGGCCAAGGGCAGGAGCAGCGTGGCGGTCTCCCTCTCGGGCGGCGTCAACAAGGTGACGGTGACCGGGGGTTCGTCCGCCACCCTCGTCGACCGCCTCACGGTCACACCGACGCGGGGCGCGCTCCCGGAGCGCACGTACGAGGCGAAGGACGCGAAGCTCGCGGGCTCGGCCACACTCACGCCGCTCTCCCTGGCCACCGACGGGACGGCGATCAGCGGGATCGGCGGCGCCCCGGGCAACGGCAACACGGCGACGTTCACCGTCGCCGCGGACCGGGCCGGCCTCTACGCGCTGCGCGTGCGCTACTCCAACCCCGAGCAGTCCGAGGCCACCCACTACAACCCGGACCCGCTCGCCCGCCACGCCGACATCACCGTCAACGGCGGCGAGACGCGGCGCGTCGGCTTCCCGCACAGCTTCCACCAGAACAACTTCTGGGAGCTGACCGTCCCGGTCCAGCTGGAGAAGGGGCAGAACACGGTCGTCTTCCGCTCCGAGGAACTGCCGAACTTCGACGGCACCACCTACGCCTCGGACACCTTCCCCGGCGTGCTGCTCCGCTCCCGGTACGCGCCGCTGATCGACCGGATCACCGTCGCGCCGTACGCGGGACAGGTGCGATGAGGTGAGGTGCGAAGCGCCCGGTCCGTCGCGGTCGACGGGCCGGGCGCTTCACTCGTCGACGACCCGGGTTCAGCCCCTACGACGCGGCGTCGGAGCGCCGGCTCTCCGCCGGCGCTCTTGTCCGTGCCCCCCTTCTGAGTAGACGGGTCGCCTCACTGAGCTCGTTCAGATGTATTCCGTCGCCGCGTCCAGCAGCCAGTCCGTCAGATAGCCGGCGAAGGAGGAGCGGACCAGCACCCAGAAGCCGGACCCGGGTGCGTCGCGGGCGACCAGGATGACCTGGGTGCGGCCCACGGTGGTCTGGGCGCAGCGTCCGGGTTCGAAGGCGCGCGGGTGCAGGTCCAGGGCGCAACCGTGGGACAGGAGGTCGTGGGCGCGGGGGCCCGCGACGAGGAGGGCGGTGCGTTGGGCGGAGACGTCGGTGACGGAGACGGGTTCGTCGCCCGCGGCCGTTCGGATCCGGCTCTCCAGGTCCCGCTCGGTGCCGGGCGGCCCCACCAGCAGCCATTCGTCCGGGCCCAGCCACAGCGCGGTCAGCTGCCCGGCGCGTACGACGGTGTTGGGTTCGAGGGGCAGGGGGAGGTCCAGGGCGAGGCCGATGGCGTCGGCCGCCGCTCCCTTGGCGTCGAGGCGGATGTCGAGCTGGGTCAGGAAGGGGAGTTCGGCCAGCCGGATCGCGCCTCCGGAGGTGCGGGTGGCGGTGGCCAGGCGGTCGGCGGCGTGGGCCAGGGGGCTGCGGGGCGGGGCGGTGAGTGCGGTGTCAGCCATCGCGGCGGGCTCCCTCGGGGTCGTAGAGGACGGGGCTTGCGACGGTCACCGGGACCAGCCGGTCGCCGACGGGGGCGTACAGGCGCTCGCCGATGCGGTCCCGGCCGCCCTTGACCAGGGCGAGGGCGAAGGTCCGGCCGAGGGCGGCGCTGCGGTAGCTGGAGGTGACGTGGCCGAGCATCGGGACGGGCGGGGCGGGCAGGACGCTGTCGGCGACCAGGTGGGTGCCCTCGGGGAGGAAGGTGCCGGGGTCCTCCGGGAGCAGGCCGACCAGGTGTTTGCGGTCGGGGCGGGTGGTGTCGGCGCGGGCGTGGGAGCGCTTGCCGATGAAGTCGGGCTTCTTCTTCGAGACCACCCAGTTCATCCCGAGATCCTGGGGGGTGACGGTGCCGTCGGTGTCCTGGCCGATGATCGGGTAGCCCTTCTCGGCGCGCAGGACGTGCATGGTCTCGGTGCCGTACGGGGTGATGCCGTACGGGGCTCCGGCCTCGTACAGCGCCTGCCAGAGGGTGAGGGCGTCCCACGGTGACACGTTGATCTCGTAGGCGAGTTCGCCGGAGAAGCTGATCCGGCAGACGCGGGCCTCGATGCCGGCGACGGTCGTCTCGCGCCAGGCCATGAACGGGAAGTCGTCGTTGGACACGGCGAGGTGGGGTGCGAGTGAGCCGAGGACGTCGCGGGAACGGGGGCCGACCAGGGCGACGGTGGCCCACTGTTCGGTCACGGAGGTGCAGTGGACCTTCAGCTCGGGCCACTCGGTCTGGAGCCACTCCTCCATCCAGTCCAGTACGGCGGCCGCGTTGCCGGTCGTGGTGGTGACCAGGAAGCGGTCCCGGGCGAGGCGGATGACCGTGCCGTCGTCGAAGACCATGCCGTCCGGGCGGCACATGACGCCGTAGCGGATCATGCCGACCTTCAGGGTGCTCATCATGTTGGTGTAGAGCAGGTCGAGGAACGCACCGGCGTCCGGGCCCTGGACGTCGATCTTGCCGAGGGTGGAGGCGTCCATGAAGGCGACGCCGTCGCGGGCTGCGGCGCACTCGCGCAGCACGGCCGTCTCCATGTCCTCGCCGGCCTGCGGGTAGTACCAGGGGCGCTTCCACTGGCCGACGTTCTCGAAGAGGGCCCCGTGCTCCACATGCCAGGTGTGCAGGGCCGTCGTGCGGATGGGGTCGTGCAGCGCGCCTCGGTCGCGGCCCGCGAGCGTGGCGAAGGAGACCGGGGTGTAGGGGGGACGGAACGTCGTGGTGCCGAGCGCGGAGATGTCCACGCCGAGCAGTTCGGCGACGACACCGCTGGCCAGGACACCGGACGTCTTGCCCTGGTCGTTGGCGGTGCCGGCCGTGGTGTAGCGCTTGGTGTGCTCGACCGAGCGCATGCCGGCGCCGGTCGCCCGGGTCAGGTCGTCGACGGTCACGTCGCGTTGGAGGTCGACGAAGCGGGGTGCGCCGTCGGCGCCCGGGACGACGTACACATGCATGGGCGGCGTCTGCGGCTGCGCGGCCACGTGCGGCAGACGGGGCGCCTCAGAGGTGTAGCCCTCGGCCTCGATCGCGCGGGCACCGGCGCCCGCGCCCTGTGCGAGAACGCCGGCGACGTCGAACACACCGCTCGCGCTGCCCGCCACCTCGACCGCCTGCCGGCAGGTGTCGGGGACGAAGGAGCCCAGCGTCTCGTCGTAGCGCAGTGTGCCGCCCGCCTGGCTGAAGAGGTGTGCCACCGGGTTCCAGCCGCCGGAGACCAGCAGGAGATCGGCGGCGAACCGCCGCTGTCCCGCGGACTCCCCGTACGGGGCGACGGTCACGGCGGTGACGCGCGGGTCGCCCTCCGTACCGGTGACGGCGTGCCCGGTCAGCACCTCGATGCCGGCCTCGCGGGCGCGCCGCGCCCACTCCCCCGCGTCGGGGCGGGTGTCGACGATCGCCGTGACGTCGATGCCCGCCTCGGCGAGGTCCAGGGCGGCCTCGTAGGCACTGTCGTTGGTGGTGAAGACGACCGCGCGGCGGCCGGGCAGGACGCCGTGGCGGTTGGCGTGGGTGCGGGCCGAGGCGGCCAGCATCACGCCGGGGCGGTCGTTGTCCGCGAAGGCGAGGGAGCGTTCGTGGGCGCCGGTGGCGAGGACGACGCGGCGGGCGCGGATGCGCCAGACGCGTTCCCGGGAGACGTTCTCGGGGGCCTCGGCGCCGAGGTGGTTGGTGCGGCGTTCCACGGCGAGGAGGTGGTTGTCGTCGTAGTAGCCGAAGACGGTGGTGCGGCGCAGGACGCGGACCTCGGGGGCGGTGTCGAGTCGTTCGGCGATCTCTTCGGCCCAGTCGAGGTGTTCGCCCGTGCCCAGGAGGCTGCCGCCCAGGTGCGGTTGGTCGTCGGCGAGGACGACCCGGGCGCCGCTGCGTGCGGCCGCGGCCGCGGCGGCGAGGCCGGCCGGGCCGGCGCCGACGATCAGCAGGTCGCAGTGGGCGTGGACGGCGTCGTAGCGGGCCGGATCGGGCTCGGTGGCGAGGCGCCCCTGGCCGGGGAGGCTGCTTGCCACGAGGCCGTCGTACAGCTCGACGGCCGTCGCGGGGAGCATCGGCTCCGGGAAGGGGGCCTCGATCTGGATCACGGCGTTGGGTTCCTCGACTCCGGCCGAGAAGATGCCTCGGGGGCGGCCGAGTTTGATGCTGGTGCCGGTCTGGACGATGCCGTTGGCGAGGAGGGCGGAGGCGAGGGTGTCGCCCTGGTAGCCCTGGTAGGCGGTGCCGTCGAAGGTGAAGGTGAGGGGGAGGTCACGGTTCACTCGGCCTCGGGTGGGGTGGCGGAACGGATGCTCCTCGCCCCCGCCGCCCCTACCCGTCCCTCCCCCACTCTCGGCTTCGCTCGAGCGGGGGGACCCCCATCTGGGGGCTGCGCCCCCAGACTCCCCTTCGGCCTGAAGGGCCTCGTCCTCGAACGCCGGACGGGCTGATGATGCCGGCCCCGGCTCGGAAGCGGCCGGACAATCCGGAGACGCCGGACGTGACTCAGAAGTCGCCGAATGGCCCAGAGATGCCGCGCGTGGCGCGGAGTTCGCCGCGCGCCCCGGTTCCTCCACGGCCGGGCGCGGCTCCCCCGGCCGGTACACCGCCAGGATCTCGTTGGTCGCCGTGTTCCGGACCGCGTTGAACCACTGGCGGCAGCCCGCCGCGTGACTCCAGCGTTCGGCGAAGGGGCCCTTGGGGTTGTCGCGGAAGAAGAGGTAGCGGGCCCATTCCTCGTCGGTGAGGGTCGACGGGGTCTCGGGGTAGGGGACGTGGGCCTGACCGCCGTAGTGGAACTCGGCCTCGTCGCGGGGCCCGCACCACGGGCAGGTGATGAGCAGCATGGTTCGGCTCCCAAAGCTTCCAGTGGTCCTAGTGGGCCACCGCGGCCGCGCCGTGCTCGTCGACGAGCGCGCCGGTGGTGAAACGGTCGAGCGAGAAGGGGGCGTTGAGGGGGTGGGGCGTGTCGTGGGCGATGGTGTGGGCGTAGACCCAGCCGACGCCCGGGGTGGCCTTGAAACCGCCCGTTCCCCAGCCGCAGTTGAGGTACAGGTTGTCGACCGGGCTGAGGCCGATGATCGGGGAGGCGTCGGGGCTCACGTCGACGATGCCGCCCCAGGTGCGCAGGACGTGGGCGCGGGCGAAGACCGGGAACAGCTCCAGGGCCGCGGACATCTGCTCCTCGATGATGTGGAACGCGCCGCGCTGGGTGTAGGAGTTGTACGAGTCGATGCCCGCGCCCATCACCAGCTCGCCCTTGTGTGCCTGGCTGACATACACATGGACCGCGTTGGACATGACCACCGTCGGGTGCACCGGCTCCAGGAGCTCGGAGACGAGTGCCTGCAACGGGTGGCTCTGGACGGGCAGTTCGATGCCCGCCATGGCCGCCAGTACGGACGTGTGGCCGGCCGAGCAGAGGGCGACCTTGCCCGCCGCGATCGGGCCCAGGTTCGTCCGGACGCCGACCACCCGGCCGCCGACCACGTCCAGCCCCGTGACCTCGCAGTTCTGGATGATGTCGATGCCTGCGGCATCGGCCGAGCGGGCCAGGCCCCAGGCGACGTGGTCGTGCTTGGCGATGCCGGCCCGTGGCTGGTAGGTACCGCCCAGGACCGGGTAGCGCACGTCCGGCGAGACATTGACGATCGGACAGACTTCCTTGACCCCGTCAGCGTCGAGCCACTCCGCGTCCACGCCGTTGAGACGGTTGGCCTCCACCCGGCGCACGCTGTCGCGGACGTCCTGGAGGCTGTGGGCGAGGTTCAGCACGCCGCGCTGGGAGAAGAGGATCGGGTAGTCGAGTTCCTCGGCCAGGCCTTCCCACAGCTTGAGCGCGTGCTCGTAGATGCCGGCGCTCTCGTCCCACAGGTAGTTGGAGCGGATGATGGTGGTGTTGCGGGCCATGTTGCCGCCCGCCAGCCAGCCCTTCTCCAGCACGGCGACGTTGGTGATGCCGTGGTTCTTGGCCAGGTAGTGGGCGGTGGCGAGGCCGTGTCCGCCGCCGCCGACGACGATCACGTCGTAGGAGCGCTTCGGCTCGGGTGTGCGCCACAGCCAGTCGGGATGTTCGGGCAGCTCGGCGCCGGGGGTACGGGGGCTCATCGGACGTCTCCGTCTTGTGAGAGGTGCGGACAGAGCGGGCGGTTGGGGGCCGGCGCGGTCAGTGCGGCTTTCGCGTTCATACGGCGTTCGCGTTCCTCTCGGCGGCCTCGACGACGTTGGCCAGGAGCATCGCCCGCGTCATGGGCCCCACGCCCCCGGGCATCGGCGCGAACCATCCGGCGACCTGGGCGGCGTCCGGGTGCACATCGCCGGCCAGCCCCTGGTCGGTGCGGGTGATACCGACGTCCAGGACGGCGGCGCCGGGGCGCAGCATGTCCCGGGTGATCAGCCCGGGCGAGCCGGCCGCCGCGACGACGATGTCCGCCTCGCGGGTGTGCCGGGCCAGGCCCTTGGTTCCGGTGTGGCAGAGGGTGACGGTGGCGTTCTCGGACCTGCGGGTGAGGAGCAGGCCGAGGGGGCGTCCCACGGTGATGCCGCGTCCGATCACGCAGACCCGCGCACCGGCGAGCGGCACCTCGTAACGGCGGAGCAGTTCGACGATGCCGCGCGGGGTGCAGGGCAGCGGGGCCTCGACGCCGAGGGTGAGCCGGCCGAGGCTGACGGGGTGCAGTCCGTCGGCGTCCTTGGCCGGGTCCATGCACTCCAGTACGGCGTTGGCGTCCAGGTGGCGCGGGAGCGGGAGCTGCACGAGGTAACCGGTGCAGTCCGGATCGGCGTTCAGCTCGTCGATGACGTCCTCGACCTGCCGCTGCGTGGCGTCGGCGGGAAGCTCCCGACGCAGCGAGGCGATCCCCACCTGAGCGCAGTCCCGATGCTTGCCGGCCACGTAGGCACGGCTCCCGGGATCGTCACCGACCAGGACGGTCCCGAGGCCGGGCGGACGCGCACCGTTGGCGGTCAACTTGGCGACGCGCTCGGCGAGTTCACGGCGGATGGCGGCAGCGGTCGCCTTCCCGTCAAGCACCTGTGCGGTCACGGACGGCACTCCTTCCAAGAACCCGAGCCGTAGCGCCCCTGAAGGGGCGCGGGGCTGTGTCGATATGCGGCTCCGCCGCGATGGGGGTCCCTCCCGCTCGAGCGAGGCCGAGAGTGGGGGAGCGACCAGCCACCACCCACCCGAGGCCGCCCGACAACCCGTCCGGGCACCCCCTTTCGAACCCCTCACCCACGAAGACGGGACATCGTCGGATCGAACAACGGCTCCTCGGCCACGACCGCCTCGACGCGCTGGTCGAAGTACCCGATGTGCAACGTGGCCCCGGGCACCGCCGACTCCGTCGGCAGCCACGCGTAGGCGATCCCCTTGCCGATCGTGTAGCCGTACGCCGCGCTGGTGACGTAGCCGACGGGCCGGTCGCCGTCGTACACCGGTTCCTTGCCCATGACGACCGCCCGCGGGTCCTCGATGGTGAGGCAGGTCAGCTTCCGCCGTACGTCGGCCTTGCGGCGTTCCAGCGCGGCCTTGCCGATGAAGTCGTCCTTGTCGAGCTTGACGGCGAAGCCGACGCCGGCCTCGTACGGGTCGTGCTCGTAGGTCATGTCGGTGCCGAAGGAGCGGTAGCCCTTCTCCAGGCGGAGGCTGTTGAAGGCGCCGCGCCCGGCGATGACGCCGCCGAGCGGCTGGGCGGCGGCCCAGAGGGTGTCCCAGAGTTTCTGGCCGAGGTCGGCCGTGGTGTACAGCTCCCAGCCGAGTTCGCCGACGTACGACAGCCGCATGGCCGTGACGGGGACGGAGCCGATGTGGGCGCGCCGGGCGCGGAAGTACTTCAGGCCGTCGCCCGAGAAGTCCTCGTCCGTGAGCGGCTGGAGGACCTTGCGGGCGAGCGGGCCCCACAGGCCGATGCAGCACGTGCCGGGGGTGATGTCGCGGACCTGGACGGTGCCGTCGGCGGGGAGGTGCCGGGTGAACCAGTCGAGGTCGAGATTGCCGTTGGCGCCGACCTGGAAGACGTCGCGGGCGAGGCGGGCGACCGTGATGTCGCTGCGGATGCCGCCGTCGTGGTCCAGCAGCAGCGTGTACGTCACCGAGCCGACGGACTTGGCGACCTTGCTCGTGACCAGTCGCTCCAGGAAGTCGGCGGCACCGGGGCCGGTGACCTCCAGGCGCTTGAGGGCCGTCATGTCGTACATCGCGACGGTCTCGCGGGTGGCCTGGGCCTCGGCGCCGACGATGGGCGACCAGTACCGCGCGGCCCAGTCGTTCGGGGTCGGGATGCTGCGGCCCTCGACCAGCCCTGCGTTGGCCTCGTACCACTGCGGGCGCTCCCAGCCGTTCGCCTCCAGGAAGACGGCGCCGTGCTCCCGCTGGCGGGCGTGGAAGGGGCTGGTGCGGATCGGGCGGGGCTTCCCGGAGGGCTGGAGGGGGTGGAGGATGTCGTAGACCTCGACGAAGTTCTGGCAGTCGCGGGCCAGGACGTACTCCGGGGAGAGCTGGTGCGGCTCGAAGCGGTTGACGTCGCACTCGTGCAGGTCGAAGGAGGAGCAGTAGCCGTCGACCAGCCATTCGGCTACGGCCCGGCCCACGCCCGCCGAGTGCGTGACCCAGACCGCCTCCGCGACCCAGAAGCCCTTGACGTCCGGGGACTCACCGAGGAGCGGGTAGCCGTCGGTGGTGAAGGAGAACAGGCCGTTGATGCCCTCCTCGACCTTGGCCTCCGCCGTCGCGGGCAGCAGGGACTGGGTCTCGGTCCAGGCGTCGGCGAAGTCCTCCTCGGTGAACTTCAGGACCGACGGCATCGTGTCGGCCTCGTCCACGGAGAGGATGTCGTCGGCGGAGATGGGCATCGGGCGGTGGCCGTAGGAGCCGATGCCGATGCCGTCGAAGCGGTCGCGGTAGTAGAGGTCGGCGTCCTGGTGGCGCAGGATCGGGCGGACCGCCTCCTCGGTCTGGCCGGCCAGGGCCGGGACCGGGCCGGTCCAGGCGAGCTGGTGGGCGAGCGGGGTGAGCGGGAGGTTCATGCCGACCATGCGGGCGATCCTCGGGCCCCAGATGCCGGCGCAGCACACGACGATGTCGGCGGGGATCTCGCCCTGGTCGGTGAGGACGCCCGTCACCTCGCCGTCGGTGTGCAGGACATCGAGGACCTCGTGGCGGGCGAGGAAGTTCACGCCGCGCTCGGTGGCCCGGCGGATCTGCGCCTCGACGGCGAGGACGGCCTTGGCGAGGCCGTCGGTCGGGACCAGGAGGCCGCCGAGGACCCTGTCGCGGTTGACCAGCGGGTGCCGCTCGACGCATTCGTCGGCGCTCAGCAGCCGGGACTCGATGCCCCAGGCGGTGATCCAGCCGTGGCGGCGGTGCAGTTCGGTCAGCCGCTCGGGGGTGGTGGCCACTTCGAGGCCGCCGACCTGGAGGAAGCAGGGCTCGCCGTCGACGTCGAGGGAGCAGAACTTCTCGACGGTGTAGCGCGCCAGCTCCGTCATGGTCTTGGACGGGTTCGTCTGGAAGACCAGGCCCGGGGCGTGCGACGAGGAGCCCCCGGTGGCGGGGAGCGGGCCCTGGTCGACCACGGTCACTTCGGTCCAGCCGCGCGCGGAGATCTCGTCAGCGAGTGCCGCGCCCACGACGCCCGCTCCGATGATGACCACTCGGGGTCCCGCCATCGCCGCACCTCCGATTGAAAACCAGTCCAGCCGGTTCAGTTGCTGTGTGCGCAACATGGTTCAGGTTGCGCAACTCAATGTGCCTGCCTCGGGGAGGGAGTGTCAAGGGGTCCGCGACCCGAGGAAAACGGGCCCGAACACGGCGATGCCCGGTGGGCGGCGCGCACCTGCGCACGCCGCCCACCGGGCATGTTCGACCGCCTACCGGCCCCGGGTCACTTGATCCAGGCGTCGACCTTGGCGCGGTTGGCTTCGACCCACTTCTTGGCCGCCGCCTCGGGCGTCATCTTGTCGACCGCGATGTACTTGGCCACCGTGTTCTGGTCGTCGTTCGTCCAGGTGAAGTTCTCGACCAGGTCATAGGCCGGGCTGCCCGACTTGGCGAACTTGGTGCTGACGATCTTGTCGAGCTTGTACACGGGGTAGTCGCAGGCGACCTTCTCCGCGTCGGCGTCACAGCCCGCCTTGTACTCGGGCAGCTTGATCTTGACCAGCGGCACCTCGGCCATGAACCACTGGGGCTCGTAGAAGTAGCCGATCACCCATTCCTTGTCCTTCTCCGCCTTGCGGAAGGCCTGGATGAGGGCGGTCTCGCTGCCCGCGTACACCACCTTGAAGTCCAGCTTCAGGTTCTTCACCAGGGCCTCGTCGTTGGTGACGAACGACGGGTCGCCGTCGAGGAGCTGGCCCTTGCCCCCCGACTCCGATGTCCGGAACTTGTCGGCGTACTTGTCGAGGTTGTTCCAGTCGGTGATGTCCGGGTGCTCCTTGGCCAGCCACGGCGGCACGTACCAGCCGATCAGGCCTTCGTTGCCGGTCGCACCGGCCTCGACGGCGGTCTTCTGGTCGGTGATGTACTTCTTCTTGAGGTCGTCGTGGCCCCAGTTCTCGATGACGGCGTCGACCTCGCCCGTCCCGAAGCCCTGCCAGGCGATCTCCTCCTTCAGGTCCTTCTTGGTGACCTTGCAGCCGAGGTCGTTCTCCGCGACGTACGCGACGACCGCCGCGTTCGCCTCGTAGCCCACCCACGGGTTGACGGCCAGGTTGAAGGTGCCGCACTTGGCGGAGTCGCCCGAGCTGTCCGCGTCCGTGGAGCTGTCACCGACCTTCGCACCGCCGCAGGCGGTGAGGGCGAGGCCGAGGACGGCCAGTCCGGCCACGCCGGCTCTCCACTGTCGTACCTGTGTTGCCATGGTCAGTTGCTCCTTATGCGCTCACGCGTCGCGCGGCGGCCTGAGTGATCCGGTCGAACATGACTCCGAGAAGGACGATGGCGAGCCCCGCCGCGAGTCCCTTCCCGTACAGCTGCCCCTGGGAGAATCCGGCCACGACGTCGTAGCCGAGGGCGCCCGCTCCCACCAGGCCGCCCACCACGACCATCGACAGTACATAGATCAGGCCCTGGTTGGTGGCGAGCGTCAAAGCACTGCGTGACATGGGCAGTTGAACCTTGGTGATGATCTGCCAGGTGTTGCACCCGGCGGAGGTGGCCGCCTCGACGGTGGCAGCGGGCACGGCCCGCACCCCGTCCGCGATGATCTTGATGGCCACCGGTGCGGCGTAGACGATCGCGGCGACGATGGCCGTGAACCGGGTCGCGCCGAACAGTGCGAGGAACGGTACGAGATAGACGAACGGCGGCATGACCTGCGCCGCGTCCAGGGTGGGCCGCAGCAGCCGGTCCACGAGCGCGCTGCGTCCCATCCACACGCCGAAGACGATGCCCAGCACCATCACCAGCACCGTCGCGACGAGGGTCGACGCCAGCGTCGTCATGCTGTCCGACCACAGGCCCGTGCCGAGCAGCAGACCCACGCACACGGCCGCGGTGACGCCCGCGCGCCAGCCTCCGAGCACCGTGCCGAGCGCGATCAGCACCGCGGCGACGAGCCACCACGGGGAGTCGGTGAGCAACGACTGGAACGGGTTGAGGAGGCCGTTGGTGATGGCGTCGCGGAAGGCGTTGGTGAGACCCGAGAGGCTGTCCTGCACCCAGGTGGTCGTGGTGTCCGCCGCGCGCGCGATGGAGGAGCCGACGCCGCCCTCGCCGGGGAACTCGGCGGCCCACACGTAGGTGTGCGACATGTAGACGAGAACCGCCGTGACCACACCGCCGGCGGCCAGCAGCGGCCGCCGCCAGGTGACGAACCGGCCGTCCGCACGCCGGGCCGACTCCTCCCGCGCGCTGGCGGCGGTGGTGACCCGGTCGAGGACGATCGCCATGACGACGATGGCGAGGCCCGCGTTGAAGGCCGTGCCCACGTCGAGCGACTGCAGGGCCTGCAGGACGGTCTTGCCGAGGCCGGGCGCGTCGATCAGCGCCGCGATGGTCACCATGGCCAGGGCGGCCATGATCGACTGGTTGACGCCCATCACCACGGTCCGCTTGGACATCGGCAGCAGGACCTTCAGCAGCGCCTGCCGGCGTGTCGCACCGAGCGATTCGGCCGCCTCGGCCGTCGTCTCCGGCACCGACCGGATGGCATGCGCGGTGATGCGGATCGCGGGCGGCGCCGCGTAGATCACGGTGGCGATCGTGGCGGAGGCGCCCCCGATGAGGAAGAACAGGGTCAGCGGGGCGAGGTAGACGAAGGTCGGCATCGTCTGCATGAAGTCCAGGAACGGCGTCACGAACCGGTTGAACCGCTCGGACAGCCCCGCCCAGACGCCCAGCGGGATCGCGAACAGCAGCGCCACGAACACCGCGGAGAGGGTGAGCGCCAGGGTGTCCATGCTCTCCTGCCACAGGCCCTGCAGCCCGAAGAAGGTGAAGCCGGCCACGGCCAGGAGGGCGACCCGCCAGTTGCCGACGGCCCAGGAGACGTACCCCGCGATGCCGACGACGCCGAGCCAGCCGATCTGCGGGAGGGGACGGTCGGCGGAGGGCTGTGAGATCAGTTCCTGGATGAAGGTCACCAGGGTGTCGATGACCAGACGGATCTCGTTGAAGAAGTACAGGAAGAGCGGGTTGGAGTTCCGGTTGGCGCCGATGGAGTCGTTGAGGTCGTTGATCCACCGGTGCAGATCCGTGAGGTCGGCGGCGGCCAGGGTGAGGGTCTGCTTGCCGCGCAGCACGGCGAAGAGCACCAGCCAGGCGATCAGGATCGCCGCCACCACCGTGCCGCGTCCGACGCGGCGCACGCGGGCGGCGGTCGAGGTGGCCGCGGGCGCGGAGTCCGCCTTCCGGGGTGGTTCCGGCTTCCGCGGTTGGTCCTGTTTCTCCACGGCGACGGTCATCACACGCCGCCTTCCTGCCCGGCGACCACCGCGAGGATCTCCTCGTCACCGACGATGCCGAGCAGTTCACCGTTCTCGACGACCTTGACCGGCTTGTCGGCCGCCAGCACCGCCCGGGTGGCCTCCCGTACCACGACGTCCGGGCCCAGCTCGGGGCCGTCCAGGGCGTCGCCGTCCTCCAACGGGCGCATGATCCACCGCAGGGTGAGCACGTCGCCGCGCGGGACGTCCTTGACGAACTCACGGACGTAGTCGTCGGCCGGGGCCCCGACCAGCTCGTCGCCGGTGCCGCACTGGACCATCTTGCCGTCGCGCATGATGAGGATGCGGTCGCCGAGCTTGAGGGCCTCGGAGAGGTCGTGGGTGATGAAGACCATGGTCTTGCCGACCTCGTGGTGCAGCCGGATGACCTCGTTCTGCATGTCGCGGCGGATCAGCGGGTCGAGCGCCGAGAAGGGTTCGTCGAAGAAGAGGACGTCCGGGTCGCCGGCCAGCGCGCGGGCCAGGCCGACACGCTGCTGCATACCGCCGGAGAGCTGGTCGGGGTAGGAGTTCTCGTATCCGGAGAGGCCGACCAGTTCGACGACCTCCAGCGCCCGCCTGGTGCGTTCGGCCTTGCTCATGCCGCGGATCTCCAGGCCGAAGGCCACGTTGTCGACGACGCGGCGGTGGGGCAGCAGTCCGAAGTGCTGGAAGACCATGGAGAACTTACGGCGCCTGAGGTCGCGCAGGCGTTTGGCGTCCGCCTCTCGGATGTCCTCGCCCTCGAAGACGATTTCCCCGGCGGTGGGTTCGATCAGTCGGGTCAGACATCGCACCAGCGTGGACTTGCCGGAGCCGGACAGACCCATGACGACGAAGACCTCGCCCCTGCGGACGTCGAAGTTCACATCGCGCACGGCGGCGGTGCATCCCGTACGGTCCATGAGTTCTCGACGGGTGAGGCCGCACAATTCCTCGGACTCCGGCACCCGGTCGGCCTTCGGCCCGAACACCTTCCACAGCCGGCGCACGGATATGACCGGAGTACCGTCCGAGTCCTCGGGGGTGCTGCGCCGCTGCGGCGCCTCGGTCTGTGTTGGGGTCACGATCGACCTCTTCTCGGCATTCAGCCGCGGAACCAGTGTTGCGGCCGGGGTTGGATGTTCTGCCAGATGTGTTTGGGCTCTCGGTACTCGTTCAGGCCGGTCGGTCCCAGCTCCCGGCCCACGCCCGAATGCCCGAAGCCACCCCATTCCGCCTGCGGCACATAGGGGTGGTAGTCGTTGATCCACACCGTGCCGTGGCGCAGTCGCCGGGCGACGCGCTGGGCCTTGCCCGCGTCCTGCGTCCAGAGGGCTCCGGCGAGTCCGTACTCGGTGTCGTTGGCGATGCGTACGGCGTCGTCCTCGTCGGTGAAGCGCTCCACGGTGAGGACGGGCCCGAAGGACTCCTCGTGCACCACGCGCATGTCCTGCCGGCACTCGTCGAGCACGGTCGGCGGGTAGTAGTAGCCGTCCGCGAGGGCCGGGTCGTCGGGCCGGGCGCCGCCGCAGCGCAGTACGGCGCCCTCGGCGACCCCCGCCGCGACGTACGCCTCGACCTTGTCCCGGTGCTGGGCGGAGATCAGCGCTCCGGTCTCGGCCTCGGGGTCGAAGGGGCCGCCGAGCCGGATCTGCCGGGCGCGGCGGACGACCTCGTCGACGAACGCGTCGTGGAGGGAGTCCTCGACGATCAGGCGGGCGCCGGCCGAGCAGACCTGGCCCGAGTGCAGGAAGACGGCCGTGAGGGCGAAGTCCACGGCCGTCTCGAAGTCGGCGTCGGCGAAGATCACGTTGGGGTTCTTGCCGCCGAGTTCCAGCGCCACCTTCTTCACCGTGGCCGCGGCGGTGGCCATGATCCGTTTGCCGGTCTCCAGGCCGCCGGTGAAGGAGACCATGTCGACGCGCGGGTCCTCGGAGAGCGGGGCGCCCACCTCGGGGCCGGTGCCCAGGACGAGGTTGGCGGCGCCGGCCGGGAGTCCTGCCTCCTCAAGCGCCCTCATCAGCAGGATCGAGGTGGAGGGGGTGAGCTCACTGGGCTTGAGGACGATCGTGTTGCCGGCGAGGAGGGCCGGGGCGACCTTCCAACTGGCCTGCAGCAGCGGGTAGTTCCAGGGAGTGATGAGCCCGCAGACACCGATGGGCTCGTAGATCACCCGGCTGACGGCGTCGTCGCGCCCGGTGTCGATCACCCGGCCGGCGTCGGTGCCGCCGAGGCCGCCGTAGTAGCGGAAGCAGGAGACGACGTCGGCGATGTCGTACTCGCTCTCCACCAGCCGCTTTCCGGAGTCCAGCGACTCGGCGCGGGCGAACTCCTTGGCATCGCGCTCGATGAGGTCGGCGGTGCGCAGCAGCAACGCGCCGCGCTCCCGCTCGGGGGTGTGCGGCCAGGGCCCCTCGTCGAAGGCGCGGCGGGCCGCGTCGATCGCCGCGTCGGTGTCGGCGCGCGTCCCCTCCGCGACGGTCGCGGTGAGCGATCCGTCCGCGGGGCAGCGGATCTCCCGGCGGCCTCCGGCCACCGCGTCCCGCCACTTCCCGGCCATATACAGGTCTGCCACTCGCCAAGCCCTTCAGCTGCTGCGTTGCGCATCATGCATTCAATTGCTTGTGGTGGAACACCTTTGCGAACGCCATAGACCTACGTCAAGGGGTTGACTGATGACGATTTCGCCATGAGAGCACTTGCCCGGCCACTCTTGACCGCGAGCGGCACCGAGCCGACCATGTTGCGTATCGCTCACCATGTTGTGCAATACGCACCGACGGAGGCCACCGTGTCTGTTAGGTTCCCTCGACCGCAACCTGGCCGTGAGTACATCCTCACCCTCTCCTGTCCCGACAGCGCCGGACTGGTCCACGCAGTGAGCGGCTTCCTCGTCAGGAACTCGGGCAACATCCTGGAGAGCCAGCAGTTCGATGATCGACTCCAGGGCCGATTCTTCATGAGGGTCCACTTCGACGTCTCGGATCCGGACGCGAACGTGAAAACTCTGCGTTACCGGTTCGGTCCCGTGGCCGAGGCGTACCGCATCTCCTGGGCCCTGAGCGAGGCGGCGACCCCGACCCGGACGCTCATCATGGTGTCCAGGTTCGGGCACTGCCTCAACGACCTGCTCTTCCGCAAGCGCACCGGCGCCCTCAACATCGAGATCCCCGCGATCGTCTCCAACCACCGTGACTTGGAGGGGCTGGCGGAGACCTACGGCGTCCCCTTCCACCACATCCCGGTCACCAAGGACACCAAGGCCGAGGCCGAGGCCCGCCTGCTGGAGCTGGTCCGGGAACTGGACATCGACCTGGTGGTGCTGGCCCGCTACATGCAGATCCTCTCCGACGACCTGTGCAAGCAGTTCGAGGGCCGCGCCATCAACATCCACCACTCCTTCCTCCCCAGCTTCAAGGGCGCGAAGCCGTACGACCAGGCCTACGACCGCGGGGTGAAGCTCGTCGGCGCGACCGCCCACTACGTCACCCCGGACCTGGACGAGGGGCAGATCATCGAGCAGGACGTGGTCAGGGTAGATCACTCGCTCGACCCCGGAGACCTGGTCACCGTCGGCCGGGACGTCGAGGCCCAGGTCCTCGCGCACGCGGTGAAGTGGCACAGCGAGAGCCGCGTCATGGTGGCCGGCAATCGCACGGTGGTCTTCCGCTGAGGAACACGTGATCGCGGGGCGGGACCGGAATCCGGTCCCGCCCCGCGTCGTATACGTCCTCGGGTGCGGCACAAAGGCTGCGCGATCGGGCTGCCCATGGGGGCAGGGCGGCACCACCAGCCCGTCCGGCGTGTGAGGACGAGGCCGTTCAGGCCGAAACGGGGGGCTGGGGGCGCAGCCCTCAGGGACGGGACGGGTAGGGGCGGCGGGGGCGACATCCCAGAGCTCAGCCCCCGAGCCGCTCCAGCACGGCACGGCGCCACGCCTCCGTCTCGGCGATCTGGTTGAACGTGAACAGGTGCAGCCCGGCCACCCCCGCCGAAGTCCCGGTGAGCACCCCCTCTGAGCGCGCCAACAGCCTCTCCGGCGAGTAGCCCCCGGGCGCCGCGAACCGCAGGAACCACGACGCGTGCTTCGTCAGGAACCGCGTCGACTCGCCCACGCCGATCTTCGTCGCCATGGACAGCAGCTTCGCCCGCTGCACGGGACCGGCGACGCCGACGTACACGGGCAGGCCGATGCCCCGGCCCCGGATCCGGACGATCCACTCCCCCAGCACACGCGGGTCGAAGCACAGGTTGCTCACGAGGTACGTGGCGTGCTCCCGCTTGTCCCACATGGCCTGGACCGTGACGTCGTCGTGGATGAGCGGATGGCTCTCGGGATATCCGGTGACACCGACGTGCGTGAAGGGCCCGCCCAGCTCGCTCAGCCTGCGGAGCACCGGCAGGGCACCCTCGTAGCCTCCGGCCGGCGGGTCGGCGTCGCCCGCCGGGACGAAGACGTCGTCCACGCCCGCCTCCCGGAGCCGGTCGACGACGTCCTTCAGGTGCGCGTCGTCCCGCAGCAGCCGCGCGGGCACATGCGGGACGACACGGTAGCCGTGCGCCGCGAGCCGGGCGGTCAGGTCGAGGGTCGGTTCCAGGCCCTTGACCGGCGACGCCGTCACGGTGACCACGACGTCGCGCGGAACATGGGCGAGGACCTTGTCCTCGGTCGCCTTCGCGGGCAGCACCTCGTAGCGGACGCCGCGCAGCAGCGCCCGAAGCCCTGTGGTGCCCAAGGTCTACCCGGCCTGACTCTGCGCGTCACGGTGGCGGTAGTACACGGCCGTCGACGGCGCCTGCGGCTCCTTGCCGAGGATCAGGTCGGCGGCCTTCTCGGCGATCATCATCACCGGCGCGTAGATGTTGCCGTTGGTGACGTAGGGCATCACCGACGCGTCCACGACGCGCAGGCCCTCCACCCCGTGCACCCGCAGGCTGTCCGGGTCGACGACGGCCATCTCGTCGGAGGAGGGGCCCATCTTGCAGGTGCAGGACGGGTGCAGTGCGGTCTCGCCCTCCTTCGCGACCCAGGCGAGGATCTCCTCGTCCGACTCCACCTTCGGGCCGGGCGAGACCTCCCCGTCGTTGTAGGGGGCCATCGCGGGCTGGTTGAGGAGCTTGCGGGCCACGCGGATCGCCTCGACCCACTCGCGGCGGTCCTGCTCGGTGGAGAGGTAGTTGAACCGCAGCGCGGGGTGTTCGCGCGGGTCCTTGCTCTTGATCTTCACCGAGCCGATGGCGTCGGAGTACATGGGCCCCACGTGCACCTGGTAGCCGTGGCCGCCGGCCGGCGAGGAGCCGTCGTAGCGGACGGCGATCGGCAGGAAGTGGAACATCAGGTTGGGGTACTCGACGTCCTCGTTGCTGCGGGCGAACCCGCCGGCCTCGAAGTGGTTGGTGGCGGCCGGGCCCTTGCGGAAGAGCCACTGCAGTCCGATGAAGGGGGCACGCCACTTCGCCATGTACGGCTGCATGGAGACCGGCTGCTTGCAGGCGTACTGGACGTAGACCTCCAGGTGGTCCTGCATGTTCTCGCCGACGCCCGGGAGGTCGTGGACGACGTCGATGCCCAGGGCGCCGAGTTCCTCGGCGTTGCCGACGCCGGAGAGCTGCAGCAGTTGCGGGGAGTTGATCGCGCCGCCGCTGAGAATGACCTCCTTGGCGCGGACCTGGTGGAGCGCGCCGCGTCCGCGCCGGTATTCGACACCGACGGCCCGCTTGCCCTCGAAGAGGACGCGGGTGACGAGGGCGCGGGTCCTGACGGTGAGGTTGGGCCGCTTCATGGCGGGCTTGAGGTACGCCTTCGAGGCCGAGAGCCGGCGTCCGCGGTGGACGTTGCGGTCGAACTTGGCGAAACCTTCCTGCCGGTAGCCGTTGACGTCGTCCGTCGGCGCGTAGCCCGCCTCCTGGGTGGCCTTGAGGAAGGCGCCGAAGAGGGGGTTGGTCGCGGGGCCGCGTTCGAGGACGAGGGGGCCGTCGTGGCCGCGGAACTCGTCGTCCGGGTCGGCCGCGAGACAGTTCTCCATGCGCCGGAAGTACGGCAGACAGTGCGCGTAGTCCCAGTTCTCCATCCCCGCGTCGGCCGCCCAGCGTTCGTAGTCCATGGGGTTGCCGCGCTGGAAGATCATGCCGTTGATGCTGCTGGAGCCGCCCAGCACCTTGCCGCGTGCGTGGTAGACGCGTCGGCCGCCCATGTGCGGTTCGGGCTCGGACTCGTACTTCCAGTCGTAGAACCGGCTGCCGATGGGGTAGGTCAGCGCCGCGGGCATGTGGATGAAGACATCCCACGGATAGTCGGACCGGCCGGCCTCCAGCACCAGCACCCGGTTCGCCGGGTCCGCGGAGAGTCTGTTCGCCAATGCACAGCCGGCCGATCCGCCGCCGACGATGACGAAGTCGTATTGCAAGGAAGCCATGGTGCCTCGTCTCGCTCGCGCCATAGATACGCGAGCATGCTAGTCCGGTAGCGCTATACGCACCAGGTTGCGCGCATCGCAACTTGCAAGGTCATTGTTTCGACGCCGTTACTTGCAATGGTGTTGTTTACTACGCGTATAGTTTCACTGTGAGCAACTACAGCAACGACACAGAAACCTCGAACTCGCAGGCCGGCGGAGTGCAGTCGGTGGACCGCGCCATCAGCGTCCTGGAGATCCTGGCCCAACGGGGCGAGGCGGGCGTCAGTGAGGTAGCCGCAGAAATCGATGTTCACAAGTCCACCGCCTTCCGCCTGCTCGGCGCCCTGGAGACACGCGGGCTGGTGGAACAGGCGGGCGAGCGCGGCAAGTACCGCCTCGGCTTCGGCATAGTACGCCTGGCCGGCGCGGTGACGGGCCGTATCGACATCACCCAGCAGGGCCGCCCGGTCTGCGAGAGCCTGGCCGAGGAACTCGGCGAGACCGTCAACATCGCGGTGCTGCAGGAGCACTACGCGGTCAACCTCTACCAGGTGCGCGGCCCCGGGGCCGTGACCGCGCAGAACTGGGTCGGCCAGCTGACCCCACTGCACGCGACCTCCAGCGGCAAGATCCTGCTGGCCCATCTGCCCGCCAAGGACCGCGCCGCCCTGATCGCCGAGGCCGGCCTGAAGAAGGTCACTCCGCACACCATCACCGCGAAGACGAAGCTGGAGAAGAACCTCGCCGAGGCCCGGGAGGCCGGCTACGCCTGGGCGCGCGAGGAGCTGGAGATCGGCCTGCACGCCATGGCCGCTCCGATCCGCGATCGGGAGGGCACGGTCATCGCGGCGCTGAGCGCGTCGGGACCCTCGTACCGGCTCACCGAGGAGCGTCTGCACGAACTCTCTCCGGTGCTGCGCAAGGGCGCGGACGAGATCAGCCACCGCATGGGCTACCTGGGCTGACCCGCCCCTTGGCCGCTACTGCGGCTGCCGCATGCCCAGGCGCTCGTTCACCCAGTCGTGGAACGCGCCGATGTGGTGCTCACTCGGCACCAGCACACCGCCCTTGGCATACAACCGTGAGTGCATTCCGGGCTGCGTGCGCTCGCACGCCTCGAAGTCCTGCCGGTTGACCCGGTCGAAGAGCTCCACGGACCGGCTGACGTCCTTGCCGCTGTCGACGACATGCGGAAGGTAGAGCCAGTCGCACTCGACGATCGTGCGGTCGACGGCCACCGGGTACATCCGGTGGAAGATCACATGGTCGGGGACGAGGTTGATGAAGACCTGCGGCCGGACGGTGATCGCGTAGTAGCGCCGGTCCTGTTCCTCGGAGACTCCGGGGATGCGGTCCAGGCCCTCGGAGCCGTCGACGGTGAAGCCCTGCACCTGCGCACCGAACTCCGCGCCGTGCCCGACGTAGTACTGGGCGGCGTAGCCGTCGGCGAACTCCGGGAGCACCTCGGTGAGTTCGGGGTGGATCGTGGCGCAGTGGTAGCACTCCATGAAGTTCTCGATGATGAGCTTCCAGTTCGCCTTGACGTCGTAGACGATCCGCTTGCCGACCGAGAGGTCCTCGACGCCGTAGTGCTCGATGGACTCGACGTCGCCGAGGCGGCTGACGACATCGGCGATGACGTCCTCCTCGAAGGAGGGCGGGTTCTCCGCCAGGCACACCCACACATAGCCGAGCCATTCACGCGTGGCCACGCTCACCAGGCCGTACTCGGTGCGGCCGACGTCGGGCATCTTGGTGAGGTTGGGCGCCGCGACGAGCTTGCCGTCCAGGCCGTAGGTCCAGGCGTGGTAGGGGCACTGGAAGGCCCGCTTGACCTCGCCGCTCTCCTCCGTACAGAGCTTGGCCCCACGGTGGCGGCAGACGTTGAAGTAGGAGCGGACCGAGTTGTCCCGGGCGCGGGTGACGAGGATGCTCTCGCGACCCACGTCGACGGTACGGAAGGCGCCGGGCTTCGCCAGGTCGGACGAGCGGGCGACACAGAACCACATCGTCTCGAAGATGCGCTCCTGTTCCAGGGCGAAGATCGCGGGATCGGTGTAGGAGGAGCCGGGGAGGGTGGCGATCAGGCTGTCCGGCAGGCTGGTCGAGGTCACGGTGCACTCCTCGGGGACGTCGTGGATCGGGCGGTCACGCGCCGGGAAGAGCGACTCCGGACGACGTTGTGTGTGGAGCAACGCTGCGCACCATGCGAAACGACAGCATGAGAGGGCGCATGCGTGGTGTCAAGACGCGGCGGCGAGCTGCTTGCGCCAACGGGTGAACAGCCGCGGCTGGTTCATCCCGAGCACGGCGACCGGACGACCGGCGCGCCGGTAGACCGCCAGGACGTTGCGGTCGTCGGGTGCGCCTTCCTCGACCGTCACACTGTCGGCGTCGGCCGCGTGGCCGGCGAACTGGATCTTCACGCCGTACTGGTCCGACCAGAAGTACGGCGGCCGGGGCACACCCGGCTCCACCGCTCCCCCGGCCAGCAGGGTGGCGACGGCCGCGGCCGGGCGTTCCTGGGCGCCGGTCCAGTGCTCGACGCGACGATGATGGCCGGCCCGGGGGTCGTACCAGGAGGCGCAGTCGCCGACCGCGACCACGCCGGCCAGGCTGGTGCGGCCGTCCGCGCCGCACTTCACCCCGTTCTCGAGGATGACGCCGGATCCTTCGAGCCAGTCGACGCACGGGCGGGCGCCCACCCCCACGACGACGATGTCGGCGGGGATGCTGCGGCCGTCCTCCAGCAGGACGGCGTCGACCTTGCGCTCCCCGCCGAGTCCCTTGACGCCCACGCCGCACAACAGCCGTACGCCGTGGTCGAGATGGAGAGCGGAGACGATGCCTCCCATGGCCTGGCCGAGCGGGCCGGCGAGCGGCGTCGGTGCCGCTTCGACGACCGTCACCTCCAGTCCGAGGGCACAGGCGGTGGAGGCGACCTCGGCGCCGACGAACCCGCCGCCGATCACGACCAGCCGGCCGCCTCGCGCCAGGTCGTCCCGCAGAGCGCGGGCGTCGTCCAGGGTGCGCAGGACGTGGACTCCGGCCAGGCCGTCGGAACCGGGCAGTTGCCGTGCTGCCGCGCCGGTCGCGATGACGAGGCCGTCGGCCCGGATCTCGCCGCCGTCCGCGAGCCGGACCGCACGCCGAGTGCGGTCCAGGCCGGTGGCGCGGGCTCCGAGCAGCCACTCCGCCCGCAGGTCCTCGCCGTCCGTCTCCAGGGCGAGATCGGCTTCGCCGATGCCGCCGGCCAGGAACTCCTTGGACAACGGGGGCCTGTCGTACGGACGGTGGGGCTCGTCGCCGATGACGACCAGCCGTCCGTCGTAGCCCTGCTTCCGCAGGGAGCGCGCCGCCGACAGTCCGGCCAGCGAGGCGCCCACCACGGCCACGGTCCTCACGCGGGACCTCCGGCGAGCCGCGCGGCGACGCAGGGCGGCAGGTTGGGGGCGTCCGTGGACACCCGGACATAGATCATGCCGTCCTCGATCAGGACGTCATGGGTCCGGACCGGGAGCTTGGCCGGTGGAGCGTCGACGGCACCGGTCCTCAGGTCGAACTTCGAAGCATGCAGCGGGCATTCCACCTCGCAGCCCTCCAGCCAGCCGTCGGCGAGCGAGGCGTCCTGGTGGGTGCAGGTGTCGTCGATGGCGAAGAGCTCGCCGTCGTCGGTATGGAACACCGAGACCGGCGGGTCGATGTCGAGCCGGAGGGCCTCGCCTCGCGGGAGATCTGCGAGACGGCACGCGGGAATCATCATGACACCTCGGGTGCGTATAGCGAAACGGATTGCGGTAAGCGCAACAACAGTCTGAGGTCGCCCAGAATCCTTGTCAAGGAGTCCAGGAGCCCGCTTCGGACGGGACCGCCGACCGTCGCCAGGGCAGCTCGAAACGCCCGTACCACCTGCGGAAACAGGCGGTACGGGCGCCGAGCCGAGGATGTCGCGGCGGCGGTCAGAAGCCGCGGTCGAGCCACTCCTGGAGGTGCGGGGCCTCCGCGCCGACGGTGGTCGTCCCCCCATGTCCGGTGTGCACGACGGTGTCGCCGGGCAGCGTCAGCAGCCGCTCGCGGATCGAGTCGACGATGGTCGGGAAGTCGCTGTACGACCTTCCCGTCGCCCCCGGCCCGCCCGCGAACAGGGTGTCGCCGCTGAAGAGTGCCGTCAGGTCCGGCGCGTACAGACACACCGCCCCGGGAGCATGGCCCGGGGTGTGCAGCACGGTCAGCTCGACACCCGCCACCGTGAGGGCCCGGCCGTCGACGAGTTCGCCGTCGGGTGCCCGGTCGGGGTGGGTCTGTTTCCACAGCGGCAGGTCGTCGGCGTGGAGCAGGATCGGGGCTCCCGTGCGCGCGGCGAGTTCGGGCGCGGCGTCGATGTGGTCGTTGTGGGCGTGCGTACACACGATGGCCCGCAGGGTGCGGTCGCCGAGGGCTTCGGCGATGGCGTCGGCGTCGTGCGCGGCGTCGATGACGACGGCCTCCTCGTCGTCGCCGACGATCCACACGTTGTTGTCGACGTCCCAGGTGCCGCCGTCCAGCGAGAACGTCCCCGAGGTGACGAGATGCTCGATGCGGGCGGCCATCAGAGGACCACCACCGAGCGCAGGACGTCGCCCCGGTGCATCCGCTCGAAGGCCTTCTCCACGTCGTCCAGCGCGATGGTCTCCGTGACGAAGGCGTCCAGATCCAGCCGGCCCTGGAGGTACAGGTCGATGAGCATCGGGAAGTCACGGGAGGGCAGGCAGTCGCCGTACCAGGACGACTTCAGCGCGCCGCCCCGGCCGAAGACCTCCAGCAGCGGCAGTTCCAGCTTCATCTCCGGGGTCGGCACGCCGACCAGGACGACCGTGCCGGCGAGATCACGGGCGTAGAAGGCCTGCTGGTACGTCTCCGGGCGGCCGACCGCCTCGATGACGACGTCGGCGCCGAAGCCGCCGGTCAGCTCGCGGATCGCCTCGACGGCATCCGTGTTCCTGGAGTTGACCGTGTGGGTCGCGCCCAGCTTCCTGGCGGTGTCCAGCTTGGCGTCGTCGATGTCCACCGCGATGATCTTCGCCGCGCCCGCCAGGTTCGACCCGACGACCGCCGCGGCCCCGACGCCGCCACAGCCGATGACCGCGACGCTGTCACCGCGTCCGACGTTCCCGGTGTTGATGGCAGCGCCGATACCCGCCATCACGCCGCACCCCAGCAGGCCGGCGGCCGCCGCCGACGCGGCTCGGTCGACCTTCGTGCACTGCCCCGCCGCCACCAGCGTCTTCTCCGCGAACGCGCCGATGCCCAGCGCCGGCGACAGCTCGGTGCCGTCGAGGAGGGTCATCCTCTGCTTCGCGTTGTGGGTGCTGAAGCAGTACCACGGGCGTCCGCGCAGACAGGCCCGGCACTGCCCGCAGACCGCACGCCAGTTGAGGATGACGAAGTCACCGGGGGCGACATCGGTGACCCCCTCCCCCACCGACTCCACGACGCCCGCGGCCTCGTGCCCCAGCAGGAAGGGGAACTCGTCGTTGATGCCGCCCTCCCGATAGTGCAGGTCGGTGTGGCAGACCCCGCAGGCCTCGATCTTCACCAGCGCCTCGCCCGGGCCGGGGTCGGGCACGATGATCGTTTCCAGGCTGACAGGGGCACCCTTGCCCCGTGCGACGACAGCACGGACCTGGTGAGCCATGGCCACTCCTCGGCGGTATCGAGACCTGAGACTGAAGTTGCTTATTGCGGCACGCAGCGCGCGTACCGCAACACAGCATCGTGGAGCGCCGACCGGGGGTCAAGGAGTCGACGGGCAGTACGGCGCGGGGCGTGACCGCGACGGGCCCTGGGGCCCGGCCGCGCCTCACCCACGCTTCGCCCGGGGGCTACGCGTCCCGCACCGTGCCGGGGAGGGCCTGCTCGGCCCAGATGGTCTTGCCCGTGCGGGTGTGCCGCGTGCCCCAGCGCTGCGTGAGCTGGGCGACGAGCAGGAGGCCTCGTCCGCCTTCGTCGAAGGCTCGGGCCCGGCGCATGTGCGGAGCGGTACCGCTGGAGTCCGAGACCTCGCAGATGAGTGTGGTCTCGCGGATCAGACGCAGCTGGATCGGGGAGCCGCCGTAGCGGATGGCGTTGGTGACCAGCTCGCTGACGACGAGTTCGGTGACGAAGGAGACCTCCTCCAGCCGCCAGGCGGCGAGCTGCTCGCAGGCCAGCTTGCGGGCATGCCCGACGAACGCGGGGTCGGCGGGCACGTCCCAGGTGGCGACCCGGTCGGCGTCCAGCGCCCGGGTCCTGGCCAGGAGCAGGGCCACGTCGTCGACGGGGCGGTCCGTCAGCAGGCTCCCCAGAACCCCGTCACAGGTCTCCTCCAAGGGGCGGCCCGTGCCGCAGAGCGCCTGGCGCAGCCGGGCGAGCCCGTCGTCCAGATCGCGGTCGGGTGCCTGGACCAGGCCGTCGGTGTAGAGGGCGAACACGCTGCCTTCGGGCACGTCGAACTCCGCGGTCTCGAAGGGCAGCCCGCCCACGCCCAGGGGTGGCCCGATCGGCAGGTCGAGGAACGCGGCCTCGCCGTCCGGGGAGATCAGGGCCGGTGGCGGGTGACCGGCCCGGGCCATGGAGCAGCGGCGCGAGACGGGGTCGTAGACGGCGTACAGACAGGTGGCCCCGATCTCGCCGGGACTCTCCGCATCCTCGGCCTCGTCCGCCGTCCGCTCGGAGTCCAGGCGCAGGACGATGTCGTCGAGCTGGGTGAGCAGCTCGTCCGGCGGCAGGTCCACGTCGGCCAGGGTGCGTACGGCCGTACGCAGCCGGCCCATGGTGGCGGACGCCTGGACTCCGTGGCCGACGACGTCGCCCACGACCAGCCCCACTCTGGCGCCGGACAACGGGATGACGTCGAACCAGTCGCCTCCGATCCCGGCGCGCGTGCTGGCCGGCTGGTACCGGGAGGCGACCTCGACGGCGGCCTGCCGGGGCGCGCGGTGGGGCAGGAGGCTGCGTTGCAGTTCGAGGGCGATGGCGCGTTCGCGGGTGTAGCGGCGGGCGTTGTCCACACAGACGGCGGCGCGGGCGGCGAGTTCCTCGGCGAGCAGCAGGTCGTCCTCGCCGAAGGGCTCGGGCGTGCGGTGGCGGGAGAGGATCGACAGGCCGAGGGTGATACCGCGGGCGCGCAGGGGCACGGCCATCATCGAGTGGATGCCATGGACCTCGATGCTGCGGGCCCGCTCCTGTGAGCCCGCCGCCCACAGCCCCGCGGTGACGTCGTCGACCTCGTACAGCAGGGCGCGGCCGGTGGTCAGCGCGCGGCCCGGCGGCGATCCTTCGTGGTAGGTGTGCCTGCTCCCGACGGGGACCGCGGCTTCGGGGCAGCCTTCCAGCACGGACCGCTGGGCGGTGCGGCGGAAGACAAGGGGAGCGGCACCGGGCGAGAGAGTGGCTTCCTCGCCGGCGAGCACCGAGTCCAGCAGGTCCACGACGACGAAGTCGGCGAGATGGTCGGTGCACACCTCGGCGAGTTCCTCGGCGGTGCGTGTCACGTCGAGGGTGGAGCCGATCCGGTTGCTGGACTCGTTGAGCATGGTCAGCCGCCGGCGGGCCAGGAACTGCTCCGTGCTGTCGATCGCCGCCAGGCACATGCCCCGGACGTCGCCGGCGCCGTCCTTCAACGGGCTGAGGGACACCAGCCACGCGTGTTCGTGGGTCTCGCCGGGCGCGCGCAGCCATGCCTCGTACGGCATCGGCTCACCCGTTCGCAGTACGCGCTGTACGGCGTCGTCGAGCTCCTCGAAACCCGGGAGCCGACGCATCCCGTCGGCCGACACCCCCACCCGTCGACCGAGCAGGTCCTCCTGCGGCCTGCCCATCACCCCCTCCATCGCGGAGTTCGCGGACACCGCGAGTCCGTCCTGATCGAAGAGCGCGATCGGAACGGGGAGCTGGTCCAGGGCCCACCGCCGCAGCCGCGCGGCCGGCTCCGGCACCGTGGCCGTCAGAAACCACTGGGCCTCACCCGCCGAGCCCAGCAGCGGATGTGCCTCCAGCTCCAGCTCCACGTCGTGGCCGTCCCGGTGCCGCGCGTGGACGGGGCCACGCCAGTCGGCGGGCTCGGCGAGACGGCTGCGGGCCGAGTCCGGAAGGGCTTCGGCCAGCAGGTCGACCGCCCGGCGGCCGACCACCTCCCCGTGCGTGTAGCCGAGCACCCGTCGCGCGCCGGCACTCCACGCGATGACCAGCCCCCTGGCGTCGACCGCGGCCGAGGCGACACCGTGCTCGCCCATCGTTCCTTCTCTCCTACGACCGGAGCCGTCGTCAATGGGCTCACAGATCGACTGCAGGGCACTACTTCCAGGGTTCATTGTGCGCCGGGCACGCCACGCATGGCGCGCGACCATCCGAAACGCCCGGTCCCTACCCTGCCACGCCGCATGCCTCGCGGGCGCTCCCTTGCACCAGCGCCGACAGCGCGACCGAGGGGCGGGAGGGGGCGGGTGCCTCACCCGGCACGGTGCCCTTCGGCGCCGCGCCGGCGGTCCTCGCGCCGAATGGCGCCCGTACTTCCCCCAGTGGACGTACCGCCCGCCCTGCGGGAGTTGAGGGGCGGCAACGACCATCGCGTGGGACCCCGCGCATAATCGATTGCCTGTCGGTGACGGTGGTGGATGCAATGTCCGGCATGATCACCCAGGTGCGCCCGCCAGGGCGAGATGAGATGTACGCGCGCTACCGGGCCCTGCCACTCCGTGATGGGGGCAAGCGGCAGCCGATTGGCCACACGGGAGGCGCCCGCGCATGAGAACGCCATCATCACCTGCTGGAGCGGCGCGAGCTGACGGATCAGACGGATCGTCCGTCCGGATCGGTGTTCTCCTTCCCCTGACCCGGCCCGGCTGGGTCGGGGCGGGCCGACACCTGCTGGCCGGGCTCGAGCTGGCCGTTCACGAGGTCAACGAGGCCGGCGGGATCGACGGAAGGCCCCTGGAGCTGGTGGTCCGGGACACCGCGGCCGATCCGCGGACGGCCGAGGCGGCCGTGGACGAACTGGCTCGCCTGGGCGTGGCCGCCCTGGCGGGTGAGTACCACAGCGTCGTCGCTCGCGCCGCCGCCACCCGGGCCGACGCCCTGGGCCTGCCGTACCTCTGCTCGTCGGCGGTTCTCGACGCGCTCACCGAACAGCCGACGGAATGGGTCGCGCGCCTCTCCCCGCCGCAGTCCCGCGGCTGGCGGGTCTACGCGGACTTCCTCCTCGGCGCGGGCCACCGCCGCATCGCCGTGGCAGCCCAGCCGAGTGTCTACTGGGCGTCCGGGACCCGTATCCTGCGGGACCACCTCGCGGCACGCGGCGGCACCGTCATCGAACTCGACATGAACGCCCTCACCCCCACGGCCGTGTGCGACGAACTCGTCGAGCACCACGCGACAGCCCTCCTCCTGCTGGTCGGCCACCCGGAGCCGGCGGTGTCGATCGTCAAGTCCGTCCGCCACGACCCACGCCTGACCGAGATCCTGATCGGTGCTCCGGCCGGGCAACCGGAGTTCGCCGAATGGGCGACGCTGCTGGGCGACGACAGTGCGGCGATCCCGTTCCTGCGCTACCTGCCCGAGCGCCTCGGCCCCCTCGGCGCACGAGTCGAGACGGCCCTCCGCGAGCGGCTGACCGAAGCGCCCTCCTTCGTCGCGTTCGAGGGCTACGACACGGTCGTCGTCCTCGCCGACGTGCTGCGTTCCCACGGCACGGACGGGACGCACGCCACGGCCCCGGACCGGACGCACATTGCCGCATCCTGGCCGCGCGTCGCGGTCGAGGGCACGCGCGGGCAGATCCGGTTCTCCCGCACGCCAGGCATCGGCGTGTGGCAATGGGTTTGGCCGCCCGTCCAGGTCGTCGATCGGGATCCGGCGGAACCCGATCGCTTCCGGATCCTCCGCACCGGCTGAGAGCACGGAGATTCCTCGTGGAGCGGCTCCACAGGACAGCGGTTCGGCAGGAGGGTGAGGGCACTGTGGCGGAGACGGGGCATGAGCCGGTGGTGGGGCGGGGGGCTCCGCGAGGGCTGTTCGTCGGGTTGTGCACGCTCGATGTGATTCAGCTCGTCGACCACGCGCCGGGGGCGAACGAGAAGCTGACGGCTCGTGAGCAGGTCGTCGCCGCGGGCGGACCGGCGGCGAACGCGGCCGTCGCCTTCGCCCACCTGGGCGGCGCGGCCACGCTGCTCACCGCGATCGGCCGTCATCCGCTGGGGGTCGCCGTCGCGGCGGACCTGGACCGGCTGGGCGTGACCGTGGTGGACCTGGCGGCGGACTCGGTCGAGCCGCCCGCCGTCTCGTCCGTTCTGGTGACCGCGTCCAGCGGGGACCGTGCCGTCGCCTCGACCAATGCGGCGGGATACCGGATCGATCCGCCGGACGATCTCGACGCGTTGGTCGCGGCCTGCGACATCGTCGAACTCGACGGTCACCACATGGAGTTGGCCGTGGCAGCCGCCCGTGCAGCGCGTGCGGCCGGCCGTCGGACCGTTCTGGACGGGGGAAGTTGGAAGGCCGGTACGGAGAGGCTGCTGTCGTCGATCGACGTGGCTGTCTGTTCGCACGACTTCCTCCCGCCCGGCACCGACACGCCGACGAGCACGCCGACGGGGACCCTGCGGTTCCTGCGGGACCACGGGGTCGGCTGGGCGGCGGTCAGCCGGGGCGGGCAGCCCCTCGTATGGGCGGGCCCCGCCAGCGGGGGCGCGGTGGACGTACCCGTCGTACGGGTGGCGGACACGCTGGGCGCGGGTGACGTCCTGCACGGCGCCCTCACCCATGGCCTCGCGGCTCAGGACGACATGACGTCGCAGGACTTCGCCGAGGCCCTGCGCGGCGCCGCCGTCGTGGCCGCGCGGGCATGTGCCTCGTTCGGAACCCGGGCGTGGATGCGGGAAGGCTGAGCCGACACTCAGCCCACGTGCACATGCATGAAGGGGAGGAAGTCCGCCACCAGGAAGGCCACGGGCACCCGGAACCCGGGCCGTCCCGGTCACCGCACCGCACCGCACTCGGTCAGGGTGTGAAGACCTCGTCGAGCCGGTCGATGGCCCCGTCGCCGCCGAGGTGGTAGGTGAAGACCAGGCCGGAGTTCGGGTGTGCCTCGAGCCAGTCGAGGAACTCCTGGACGCCGATGGGCTGATTCTCGGTGCTTTCCACGATGGGGGTGGTGACGGTGATGTTCGCGGCCTGATCCATCGGGATGAAGGTCTCTTCGCCGACTGTCTCGAACGGCGCGCCGTCCGAATCGGGGGTGCCGCATCCCCAGTTGCCGTGCTTGACGATCAGGCTGAGGAATCCCCCTTCCGGGGTGTAGCGGTAGACCGCGATCTCGTCGGGGGAGATGGGCATCTTGTGGTCGCAGTCGTCGGCGTCGCCGTCCGCGCCCACGGAGGGCGACGCCGTGGGGGCCGGTGACTTGGAGGTGACCGGAACGCCCCCAGCGGTCTTGCCCCCGCCGCCCGGGTCCTTGGAAGCCGCCGCGCCGGGCTTCTTGCCCGTCGTGTCGGCCGACGCCCCCGTCTTGTCCTTGGTGCCGCTCGTCGCCGACGCGGTCGCCTTCGCGTCACTGTCGGCACCACCCGTACCACCGCCACCGGAGCAGCCCGTGAGACCCAACGCCCCTGCGGCGCATACGCTCAACACGGCTGCCTTGACGGCGCCCGGTCTGCGGCGGCTCTTCCTCGGCGTCAGGTTCATGATGCGTCCCCCATCGTGGGTGTTCGAGGTCTCCGTGAGCCTCGTCGGCTCGGGAGGAAGGGACGAGTTTCAGCCGTCGGCAGTTGCACGCCCTGGCCAGATTGTGCACGTTGACTTCTACGGCATACACGGCGACTCAGCCATGTCGGGCGTCACGCCCTCGGTCGGCGGTGCGGGGCCGGTCCGCGGCTTCGCGGTCCGGCCCCGCCGCGGGACTCACGCCTCGCAGGCGCTCTTCGTGTCACTCGTGTCGGCGGTGCACGTGTCGGAGTTGGTGCCCCCGTTGAGGGAGTCGTTTCCGAACACGCCGTCCACGGCGTCGAGGGTGTCGTTGCCGGCCCCGCCGCTGTGGGTGTCGTTGCCGGCGCCGCCGACGAGGGTGTCGTTGCCCGTTCCGCCCACCAGGAGGTCGTTGCCCCCGAAGCCGGACAGGATGTCGTTGGCCGTTCCCCCGGTGAGCGTGTCGCCGGACGGGCTGCCGTAGACGATCTCGACGTCCATGAGGACGTTGTCGCCCTCCCCGCCGATTCCGTCGTCCGCGGCGTTGTCGATGTCCACGACGACGCCGGAGCCGCTCTCCAGGTAGCTGGCGATGTCGCTGGTGCCGCCCCCGCCGCTGAGCCGGTCGGCGCCGGTGCCGCCGATGAGCAGGTCGAAGGTGACGCCGCCGTTCAGGGTGTCGTTGCCCGCGCCGCCGTTGAGGATGTTGCTGCCGGGGCTGGGGCCGCCGTTGATGACGTCGTTGCCGGACTCGCCCTTCAGGTCACCGCGGACGTTTCCGGTCTTGGTGATGATGTCGTTGCCGTCACCGGCGTTGACCACGACCGTGTCGTTGTTGAGGTTCACCGGGCAGGCCACCGAGCCGTTGCCCTGGACCGAGCATCCGACACCGGCGGTCAGGGTGTCGGAGGTGTCCTGGATGACGACGCTGCTCCCGGACAGGCTGACCGTGATGTTGTTCGCGCGGCCCGCCGCCGCGTTCACGACCACGTTGGTCCCACTCTTGAACACACCGGTGGCCGCGCTCGCGGACCCTCCGGTCAGGGTCACCGCGGAACCCGCCATCGCCGTGACCACCAAGACCCGGAGTAACGCTTTTCTGCCCATGGGCTCCCTCTCGCTCGCGTGAATCGACCTGGCCGCGCACCGCCGGTGCGTCGAACCGGTTCTACGGTGTCAGGCGATCCCGGGCGGTACATGGGGGCACGACCCCCATGTACCGCCCACGCGGTGGTGCGGCGCGGGACAGCCGCGCGACCGTGAACAGAGCAGGTGCCGATGCCCCTGCCGCGGAGCCGTCGGGCGCTCCGAGCCGTCGGGCGGCCCGGCTCAGCCCTTGACCGCGGAGCTGGCGACGCCTTGGACGAACCAGCGTTGGAAGAAGACGAAGATGATCAGGACGGGCAGGACGAGCAGGACGCCGAAGGCGAGGGTCTGGCCGTAGTCCGGGGGCAGTTGGGCCTGGAAGACGCTCATCTCCAGAGGCAGGGGCCGGACCGAGGGGTCGGAGACCATCAGGACCGGCCACAGGAAGGAGCCCCACTGGGTGAGGAAGGTCAGGATCGCGACGGAGGCGAAGGCCGGCTTCGACATGGGGACGATGATGGCGAAGAAGGTGCGCCAGGGGCCCGCGCCGTCGAGGCGGGCGGCTTCCTCGATGCTCGGCGGGATCGAGCGGAAGAACGTGTGGAACTGGTACACGGAGAAGGCGTTGGCGATGAACGGGAGCGCCAGGATGTAGAGGGTGTTGCGCTGGTCGTTGAACAGGTAGAACAGCGGGACCGCCACCGACTCGAACGGGATCAGCATCAGCAGCAGGATGAGCGAGAAGACGGCGTTGCGGCCGCGCCATCGCAGGCGTGACAGTCCGTACGCGGCCATCGAGTTGACGAAGAGGCCGCCGGTGACGACGACGAAGGCCAGCACCAACGAGATGCCCATGAAGCGCCAGAAGTAGCCGGTGCTGTCGGAGTTGAGGCTGCTGAGGACGGCCGCGTAGTTGTCGAAGGACAGGTGGGTGGGCAGGAAGCCGGACAGGCCGTCCAGGACTTCGTCCGAGGGCTTGAGGCTGCCGATGAACAGGTAGATGGCGGGCAGCGCGAAGACGAAGGCCAACACGCTGAGGACGGCGTAGTCGAGGAAGCGGCGCATGGGTGTGCGGGTCAGGCCGCCCGTGTGCGTACTCATGGTCAGTCCTCGTTGTCGGGCCGGACGACGCGGCGCTGGATGAGGGTCAGGGCGACGACGATCAGGAAGAAGACGACGGTGATCGCGGCTGCCTGGCCGATGTTGTTCTGGTCGAAGGCGGTGGTGACGGCCTGGTACATCACGGTGCGGGTGGCGTCCTCGTCGAGGCCGCCACCGCGGATCAGGACGTAGACCTGGTCGAAGACGCGGAAGGAGAGGACCGAGGTGAGCATGACGACGAAGACGAGGGTGCCGCGGATGCCGGGCAGGGTGACGTGCCGGAACTGCTGCCAGCGGGAGGCCCGGTCGAGTTCCGCGGCTTCGTAGAGCTCGCCCGGGATCTGCTGGAGCCCGGCGAGGAGGATGACCATCTGGAAGCCGACGCCCTGCCAGATGGACAGCACGATGATCGAGGCCATCGCGGTGAGGCCGTCGCCGAGCCAGTCGAAGGCACCCCAGTTGCCGAAACTCGCCGCGTCCAGCGCGGAGTTGAGCATGCCCTGGTCGCTGCGGGCGAGGATCAGCCGCCAGATCACCGCGACCAGCGCCATCGGGAAGACCACCGGCATGAAGAAGAAGGAGCGGAACAGGCCGATCGCCTTGAGCTTGCGGTTGAGCAGGATCGCCAGGCCGAGGGCGAGTCCTGTCTGGAGGGGGACGACGACCACGGCGAAGGTCAGGTTGTTCAGCAGGGCCCTGAGGAACGGGCCGGAGAGGTCGGGGTCGGTGAACAGCCGCCGGTACTGCTCGACGCCGAAGAAGGTGGGCTCCAGCGGGGAGCCGAGGCGCACGTTGTAGAAGGAGAGGACGACGGCGTAGCAGAAGGGGATGCCGACGAAGGCTATGAGTCCGGCGACGGCGGGCGTGGACATGAGCAGTCCGTGCAGCCAGTCGCGATTCTTGCGCACGGCGCGCGCGGGACGCGCGGGCTTGGCGGAGGTCACGGGTGGGGCCTTCTCCCGGGCTTCGGGCGCGGGGCGCGCGGGCTTCACGGATGTCACGGGGGTCCTGTTCCTGACGGGGCGGGCGGGGCGGGCACCGCGCCCGCCCCGGCCGATGGGTCCTACGGGATCTCGTAGCCGGCGTTGTCGGAGAAGTCCTGGTCGATGGCGCGGGCCGCCTTCGACAGGGCGTCCTCGGGGTCGGCGCCGCCGTATATGGAGTTCAGAGCCTCACCGAACTTCGCGGTGACGGTGGGATATCCGGCGGTCACGGGGCGGGTGACGGCGACGCAGGAGGAGGTGATGTCGCTGTCGCCGCAGGGCTTGGCGAGCTGGTCGGCGAAGAGCTGGAGCGGGCCGCCCTGCTTGTACAGCTCGCTCGCGGCGAGAGCCGTCTTGGTGGCGGGCGGGGCGCCGTTGGCCTTCGTCATGGCGGCGACGTTGGTGTCGTTGAGCAGATAGTCCATGAAGGCGCCGGCGGCCTTGGCGTTCTTGGTGTCCGCGCCGATGCCCCAGGCCCACGAACCCTGGCCGGTCTTGGGTCCGTTGCCGAAGTCGGGCAGCGGCAGTACGACCAGGTCGTCGCCGAGGGCCTCACCGTAGGTGGGGTACATCCAGTGCCCGACCCAGCTGAGCGCCACCCGGCTCTTGGCGAAGGCGTTGCCGTCGGTGTTGGGGTCCACGTACGTCTTCCAGGACTGGAGGGTCTTCAGCGCGGACACCGACTTCGGCGAGTCGAGGGCGCCTTCGGCCTTGCCGTCCTTGAGCAGGGCGCCGCCGGCCGACCAGACGACCGGGGCGAAGCCGTAGGTGCCCCACTCGGTGGCGAATCCGTTGCCCTCCTGGACGTCGAGGACCTTTCCGTCGGAGTCCTCGGCCTTGAGCGCCTTGAGCGCGGCCGTGAACTCCTCCACCGTCCAGGCGTCGTCCAGAGTGGTCGGGTACTTCACGCCGGCGGCGTCCAGCAGCTTCTTGTTGCCGTAGATCCCGAGGCCGGAGTCGTACATGCCCAGGCCGTAGTGCTTGTCACCGATCTCGCCCTGCGACTTGCTCGCGTCGGTGGCGTTGTCCATCGTCTTGGCGGAGACGTAGTCGTCGACCGCGGCGAGCTTCTTGTTGTAGACGAAGTTCGCCATGGTCGGGCCGTCGAACTCCAGCACGTCCGGCAGCTTGGAGGCGTCGGTCGTGGTGATCGTCTTGGTGTAGTCGTTGCCGGGCAGCAGCTTCAGCTCGACCTTGATCTTGCTCTGTGAGGAGTTGAACGACTTCACCGCGGCCTGCAGGGCGGCGTCCTCGCTCTTCTGCCCCTGGTGGGCCCAGACGCTGATGGTGCCCGTGCCGCTGCCCGCCTCCGCGGAGGCGTCGGTGCCGCCGCCCCCGCCGCAGGCGGCCAGTGCCGCCAGGGGCAGGACGAGAGCCAGGCCCGTACTTGCTGTGCGGCGGTACTTTCTGCTGGTCGAGCGCATGATCTGTGCCTCCGTGCTGTGGCGAGGGTTCATGGTGCGGGGAGCTTTCGCGGCGTGGGGGTGTGGGCTGTGGGGGTGTGGGGGTGTGGGGCTCGATGGAGGGGGGTCACTGGGGCCCGCGGGGACGGGGTGGGGCGGTGGTCTCGCGCAGGACGAGGCGAATGGGCATCTGCACCTGTTCGGCGGGGCGCTCGCCGGCAGGTTCGTCGAGCTGGCGCAGCAGCAGGCGGGCGGCCTCGGCGCCCTGTTCGGCGACCGGCTGGGCGACGGTGGTCAGCCCCAGCACGTCGGCGAGTTCGTGGTCGTCGAAGCCGACCACGGACACGTCGTCCGGGACCTTCAGCCGGTGACGGCGCAGGGCGCGCAGCGCGCCCATCGCCATCTCGTCGGACTGGGCGAACACCGCGGTCGGCGGCCGCGAGGCGGCCAGTAGTTCCGTCATGGCCCGCTCGCCGCCGTCGACGGTGTAGTCGCCGTCGGCCTCCAGGGCCGGGTCGTGCGCGATCCCGGCGTCGGCCAGGACGTCCAGGTAGGCGTTGCGGCGTTCGACGGGGGTGGTCCAGTGCTGCGGCCCGCTGGTCCCACTGATCATGCCGATGCGGCGGTGGCCGAGGTTCACCAGATGCCGTACGGCGCTCTCGGTGCCGGCCCGGTCGTCGATGCCGACGACGGTGAAGCCGGGCCGGGTTCCGCCGACCGTGGTGGCCAGCGGCACCCCCAGTGAGCGCAGTGCGGCGGACTCCTCCTCGTCGGGGATGAGGAGGGTCAGCACCGCGTCCACCCGCTTGCGGACCGGCAGCTTGGTGAAGAAACGCTTGCGTGTCTCCGGCGAGCCGAGGTTGTACAGCAGCACGTCGTACCCGGCGGAGCTGAACACCTTCTCGGCCGCGTCCAGCACCGTGCCGAAGAACCAGCGGCCCACGTAGGGGACGACCACGCCGATGGTGTAAGTGCGGCCGCTGGCCAGGCTGGAGGCGGAGCGGGACGCGGTGTAGCCGAGCTGGGTGGCGACGGCCGCGATCCGGTCCCGCACCTCGTCGGAGACGCCCGGCCGGCCGCGCAGGGCGCGGGACACGGTGGACGCGGAGACGCCGACCGCCCGGGCGACGTCGTTGATGCTGGCCGTCACGGCTCAGTTCCTCCCGTTGAATTCACGTCGGTGTGATCTGTGGGTGACGTGACCGTAAACCCGACCTCCTTGTTGCGCAAGCGTTTGCGTTCATATTTACTTGGGCCGACTTCCGAGTGAGTCCGTTTTGATCGATGGTCAGCGCACGCGTTTGGCGCTGTGAGCCGACAGGAACCGCCCATGCGATACGCCCCGCCCGGACTGTGCGTGAACGACTTCGCCCTGCTGCGGGACGAGGACGGTACATACACGGTGCTGCACCTGCAGGGGCCCTGGACGGCCGAGTTCGACCACCTGCGGATGGAGACCTCGTACGGCCGGGCCACCTCCACCGACCTGGTCGGCTGGCAGCCGCAGGGGCCGGCCTTCGGGGTCGGGCTGCCCGGCCGCTTCGACCAGCAGGCGGTGTGGACCATGCACCCCGTCCGGCACGGCGACGGAATGGCGATGTTCTACACCGGGGTGTCCGGGCTGACGCCGGACGGCTGGCCGCTCCAGTCCGTCGGCCTGGCGTACTCCGATCGCACGGACGGCACCGGCTGGCGGCGCCACGGCACGTCGCCGGTCGTCGAGGCGGACCCGCGCTGGTATCGCACCGGCGAGCAGATGGGCTGGCGGGACCCCTTCGTCGTACGCGACGACGAGTCCGACGGCTGGGTGATGGTGGTCTGCGCCAACGACGCCGCGCTCCCCGTCGAGGCCGGCGGCTGCGTCGCCTGGGCCACCTCCGACGACCTGGAGCACTGGACCGTCCATCCGCCACTGATCTCACCCGGCGACGTGGACGAGTTGGAGTGCCCGGTCCTGGAACGCCTCGACGACGGCACCTGGCTGCTGCTCGGGTCCATCGGCGCGACCCGCGGCTTCGAGGCGTGGACTGCCCCGCGCCTGCGGGGCCCCTGGACCCGGCGCGGCCCGCTCGGTCCGACCGGCTCCTACGCCCCCCGCGTCATCGCCGCGCCCGACGGCTCCCGCGTCGTCCTGCACACCACTCCCCGCCAGGTCGGGCTGACCGACACCGGCGAACGCTGCCGCGGCATGCTCGCCCAGCCCAAGTCCCTGGTCGTGGAGGGTGACTTCGCGCCACGTCTGGAATGGTGGCCCGGCCTGGACACCTGGCTCGGCGAGGAAACCGAACAGCCCACCCTGCACGCGCTCGGCGACATCGACGTCACCGGACCCGTCGAGATCACCCTCCGCACGCGCACCCCGGACGACGGCCGCGCCGCCCTCGCCGTCGGCTGCGACGGCAAGAACCTGTGGATCACGGGCCCCGACGGCACCCGACTCGGCGAGACCGTCCTGACCGAACCCGCTTCCACCCTGCGTGTCCTCACCGTCGGCGAATACGTCGAGGTCTACGCCGACAACGTCTTCGTCCTCACGGCCCTGTGCTATTCCGGTCACCCCGCCCCGTGGACAGCCGTCACCGAAGGGCACAGCCGTACGATTCCGGTACGCCCGATCCGGCTGCCCGACCCCCACCGCGACGACGCCTCCGCCATCTGGCCCGGCCCCACATCCCGATGACCAGCGGGGGTCCGGGCAGGGGCCCCTCGCACGGAAGCCCCGACGGCACGGCAGGCCCACTCCGCACCACCCCATCACGCATACGATGACGCCGAAACAGGTTCCGGCGCGCGTAGGGGCGCATCGGCCGCTGAGAGGGTGACCGTTCCATGGCTTCGGCGACACCACCCGTCCCGGGCAGTCCTGACTGGTGGGCGAGCCGGCCGTCGGCTCCCGCCCATCGGCGCGGCCGCCCCCCGATGGACGTCGACCGGATCATCGAGACGGCCTTGCGACTCATCGACGAGGTCGGGGCCCAGGCGCTGACACTGCGGATGCTCGCCGACGCCCTGGACTCCGGCACGGCAACGCTCTACCGGCACTTCAACGGCAAGGACGAACTGCTCGCTCTGGTCGCCGACAGAGTCCTGGGCGAGGTCCGGGTCCCGCCCGAGGGGTCGGCCGACAGGTCCTGGCGGGAGGCGGCCACGGTCGCGGCGGAGGCTTTCCACGCCACCTTGTGCCGACACCCCCGTGCGGTGCCGTTGCTGGCGGCCCAGGTTCCCGTCGGCCCCAACGGTCTGCGCGCCAGGGAGCGGCTCCTCACGCTGTTCCTGAGCCACGGGTTCTCGGTCGGCCTGGCCGCCCGCGCCTACACCGCGCTGGGGCACTACGTGACGGGCTTCGCCATCCAGCAGTACGGTCCCGGCACTCCCCGTCCCGAGGACCAGACGCAGCTGCGGGGTTACTACCGTTCCCTGGACCCGGCCGCCTACCCGTCCACGACAGCGGCGGTCGACGACCTCACCTCCGTACCGCTTCACGAGGAGTTCCGGTTCGGCCTGGAGCTGCTCCTCGACGGTCTGGAGCAGGCCAGACTCAGGGAGTCTCCGGTGCGCGGCGACGCCGTCGGGCACTGACCCCGTCAGCTCACGCGGTCCCCCTCGTCAAGCCCCCGCGTCTGTCCGGGCAGCCGTCGAGGCGCGTCCCGGCGCGGGCGCTGGGACGCGCCTCGACGGCGCGCGCGGGCGCTGGCACCCGCGGGCGCTGGCACCCGCGGGCGCCGGGACGCGCGGGCGCCGGGACGCGCGTGTGCTTCTGGACCAGACGGCCGAGAGCCGGAAGCGAACGGGGGCACGGCTACGCGGCTCGATGCCCTCGTGGGCGGGTCGCCCAGCAGGTCGTCCAGCGGGCCGCCCGGCAGGTCGCCCAGCGGGCCGCCGCCTGCGCGGTGAGCCCGAAGGCCGCCGCCCAGCCGTACTCGGCGCCGCTCGGGCCGACGAGCGGCGTGGCGGCTCAGCCGAGCGGGATCGGCGCCTCCAGGCCCGGCTCGACCTGCGTGTCCGCGCTGTTGAGGAGTCCGGCCGGCATGACGTAGTGACCGGCCGGCATCACCGCTTCGACCGCCCCCTTCGTTCCGTACCGCGTTCGTTCCGTACCGCGTTCGTTCCGTACCGCGCGGACGGGCCCGCCCACTGCTGTGCGGTGAGCCGACTGGTGGCCGGCAGGGTGTCCACGGCGGCCAGCAGCTCCGCGTCCTGACGCTCCCAGCCGCCGAGGTCGTCCGACCCGCACGGCATCGCCCGGTCGGGCCGACGATTCCGGCGAGGCCGGCCGAAGCGTCAGCCGGCCGGAGTCGGCCCCGTGAGCGAGCGACGGCCGTTCCTCCGCACCGTCAGCCGGCGACCAGAACAGGGCGGGGGCCCGCAGGAGCCGTCCACGCCTCGCCGACGCGGGAGAGTGGGTAGGCCTGCGCGTCCACCTTCACGTCGCCGTCGGCGATGAGCTGGAGGTAGGCGGCGACCTGAACGAAGTAGCGGCGCATGTCGAAGGACCCGATGCCGCTGCCACTGAGACGGAAGGGGCGACTGCGCAGCAGTGCGGCGGGCACGGCGGCCTGTTCGCCGGCGGCGGAGCCGATCTCCACGTAGCTGGTGGCGTGCGCGCCGGGAATCTCCGCCAGTGCCTCGAAGGCGGCCTCGGCGACGCCACCCCAGAGGAAGTCCAGCACGAGGTCGGGCGCGTGGCCGTCGAGGGCCGCACCGATGACCGCCGCGTCCACGCCCTGGTCGCCGACGATCTCGACGATCTCGGCACCGAGCCCCGCCACCCGCTTGAGGTCGTCCATGCCACGGCCGACGCCGATCACACGCCGCACGCCCAGCGCCAAGGCGTTCTGCACGGCGAGACCGCCGGCCGCTCCGGTCACCCCGAGGATCATCACCGTGTCCGGTGTGCCGAGCTCGTCGGCGTGGGCGGTCAGCGGCATCCAGGACGACATGCCCGGGTTCATGCCCGCCGCCACCGCGACAGGGTCGGCGCCGTCCGGCAGCGGCAGGGCCAGGGTGACCGCCATCCGCTCGGCGAAGGTGCCCCAGGGCTCCTCGATGTCGCCGGTGTACACCAGCGTGCCGTCGGCGGTGCGGGCCACCGCGTCGACGCCCGGCACCAGCGGATAGCGCCCGGTGCTGCTGTAGTGCCTGCCGGACGCCTTGGCCCGCACGATGGGGTGGATCGCCGACGCGACCAGGTCGACGATCTGCCGGCCCTCGCCGACCTCCGGGTCCGCGAAGTCGAGGCGTTCGGGGGCCGCACCCGCCGTCGTCACTACTGCTGCCTTCATCGCTGTTCTCCCTGTCTCTGGAACCGCACCGCGCTCCGCGGTGGCTCCGGACTGTGAAACCCATGCCGAAACCGGTGATCGGGACCAGCGGCGCCCGACTTTTCGGATACAAGGTATCCATAATTTTCCCCGATCTCCAATCCCCCTCGCGGTCCGCGCGGGCATCGGACGAAATCCCGCGGAGCGGCGCGAGGGGGTGGGAGGGAAGGGAATCCCCGTCGCACAGGCCGGTCACCACACGACCACTGCGCCGCCCGGCCTCCCTGATGGTCACAACAGCCCCGTGAGCGTGTCGTGGGCGGCGTCGGGGCGGGCCGGCGTGGTGACGGTGATCCGCGGCGTGTCAGCCCAGTGGCCGAGGGGCTGCCCGTTCGAGGGAAGGGACTCTTCCGCACCGGCCGAGCCAGCAGGCCGCTGGGTGAAATGGCGGGAGGCGGCCAGGAGAAGCAGCGCCAAACGGTCGCCTCGTCGGGGGCCCACCCGATCAGCACCAGCGTGGCGGCGGCCGTCAGCACGGCCCCGCGCGTGGTGGCGACGGGACCGGCACGGCGGATCGCGGCCAGACCCAGGAAGCTGCCGCCCCCTGCCGTCAGCGCCGCCGCGACCATCAGGGCAAGTGGTCAGGAGCGGGGCCGGTTCCAGGCGTTCGGTGACGGCGGGGACGGTCGTGTAGACGGCGGCGACGGACACCCCTTGTGCGGCGAACGCGAGGGTCGCGACCTTCGGGCGCCGGTCCTGGAGACCGGGTGCCCGCCCCCGCCCGGGCTGGAGCGTCAAAGGACATGCTCTGTCGCGCCTTCATTTCCTGTGTGCGCCGGAGTGACCGGTCGAGGAGCAGCGAGTCGCATGTCGGATGTCGAATGCGGTGCGGGTTGCGAAAACCGTAGCCGGGCGCCGAAGGCGGGCTCAGGACGTGAGGGGCCGTGCAGGGGACTTTGGGGGCCAGCGGGCGCGACCGGTGACGCCCGTTGCCTACGGTGGTCGCCGAGGAGAAAGTGAGTGCGATGTCCCTTGCCCCCGGCCCGGCGGATCCGCCCGGGACCAGCCGCAGCACGTCGGCGACGATCCAGCCGAACATCCTGCGCTATCTCGTCGTGGTCGCCGACGAACTCGGCGTCGATCTGCGGCCCCTGCTGAAGCAGATGGGTCTGGACGAGACGGTCATGCGCTCAGCCGCTCTGCGGGTGTCGTACCGGCAGGGCAGCGCGGTCATCCGTCGTGCGTTGGAGCTCACCGGGGACGAGCGCCTGGGGCTGAGGGTCGGCGCGGCGCAGCATCTGACCGCGTGGGGACTGCTCGGCTTCGCCCTGATGGCCGACGACACGCTCCAGCACGCCATCGAGACCGGGGTGACGTACCAGAACCTGTCCGGGGCGATGGTGGTGTGGTCGGCCGCTGCGGGCGAGGAGGACGACGCCTTCGTCCTGCGCGCCGATCTTCCCGATCCCGCCATGGACCCGGCCGTGGCCTCCTTCCTGAGCGAGGAGGCGTTCGCCTCCGTGGTCACCCTGTCCCGACTGGCCGTCGGCCCGGCCTTCACACCGAGAGCGGTGGAGTTCTCCTTTCCGCCACCGCGCCAACTCGACCTGCACGGCGCCCTGTTCGACTGTCCGGTCCGCTTCGGCGCCCCCGCCAACCGCATGGTCATCGACCCCGCGTGGGCCCGTGCCCGGATGCCCGGCCGGGATCCGGTCAGCTACGCGTCGACGCGGGAGCTGCTCGACGCGCAGCTGGCTTCCCGCCGTGACCAGCAGGATCTGCTGGAGGTGCTGGAGATCTCCGTCGCGCAGAGCCTCCCGGTGGTGCCTTCGTTCGGCGAGCAGGCGCGGCGGCACGCGACGAGCGAGCGGACGCTGCGCCGCCGGCTGGCCGACTGCGGCACGACGTACGAGGCACTCGTCGAGGGAGTGCGCCGGGAACGTGTCGAACAGCTGTTGCTCCGCCCGGAACCGACCCTGCGCGACATCGCCCGCCGGGCGGGATTCTCCGACGAACGGGCGCTGCGGCGCGCGGTACGCCGCTGGCACGGTACCTCTCCGGTCCAGCTGCGGGAGCGGATGCGTTCGGATCGCCTCTGAGGGCTCGCCTCTGAGGGCGGGGTCAGCGGGTGCGGATCCAGATCGTCTTCTGCCGGGTCCACTGGTCGAAGGCGTCGGTGGATTTCTCCGCTCCGCCGAATCCCGACTGCTTCCAGCCGCCGAACGGGGTGGTGATGTCACCCTCGCTGTAGGCGTTGACGGAGACCACGCCGGCCTCGATGCCGCGGGCCAGCCGCAGCGCGGTGTCGAGGTCGCGGGTCCAGACCGAGGCGGCGAGACCGTACTCGGTGGCGTTGGCCCCGCGTACCGCCTCGTCCTCGGAGGTGAAGGTCTGGAGGGTCACGACGGGACCGAACAACTCCTTGGTGAGGACGTCGCTGCCGTCGGGGGCTCGGGTGATCACGGTGGGCGGGTAGTACGCGCCGCGCGAAGGCAGGCCGTGGGGCAGCCCCCCGGTGTGGATCTGGGCTCCGCCGGCCCGGGCGGCCTCCACGGCCCCCGCCACCCGGTCGAAGGCGGCGTGGTCGATGAGGGGCCCCAGCCGCGTGCGCGGGTCGGCAGGATCGCCGATGACGAGGTCGTGCGCCGCGGCGGTGAACCGCTCCAGGACCTCCTCGGCGATACTGCGGTGCACCAGAACCCGGGAGCCGGCCGTGCAGTTCTGCCCCATCGTCAGGAACGCGGCCTCGATCATGTGGTCGATGAGCTCGTCGCCGTAGGAGAGCGCGTCGGCCATCAGCACCTGGGGGCTCTTGCCGCCCATCTCCAGCGAGACACGCTTGAAGTTGCTGTCGGCGGCGTCCTTGAGGATGCGGCGGCCGGTCGCGGTGGACCCGGTGAAGGAGAGCGCCCCCACGAGGGGGTTGCGGGCGAGGGCCGCGCCGGCTTCCCCGCCGTATCCGGGCAGCACCGTGAGCACCCCGTCGGGCAGGCCGGCCTCGGCGGCGAGGGTGGCCAGGTGCAGGGCCGAGCGTGGGGTCGCCTCGGCGGGCTTGACCAGCAGGCAGTTGCCTGCGGCCAGGGCCGGTCCGACCTTCCACGCGGTCATGGCCAGTGGGTAATTCCACGGCAGGATCGCCGCGACGACCCCGACCGGTTCGCGGCTCATGAGACCGAGACCGTCGGGCCCGCTCGGCGCGATGCGGCCGAAGACCTTGTCGGCCGCCTCGGCGAACCAGCGGATCGACTCGACGGCCCCCGGTACGTCGCCCGTACGGCACTCCGTGATCGGCTTGCCCGCGTCCTCGCTGTCCAGCCGGGCGAGGATCTCCGCGTCGCGTTCCATGAGGTCGGCCAGCCGCAGCAGCACCGCGCCGCGTTCCCGGACCGGCAGCCGCGACCACACCCCGGAGTCGTGGACCTGCCGGGCCTGCTCGGCGGCCTTGGCGACGTCGTCGGCGCTCGCGGCGGGCAGGGTGGTGATCGGCTCCCCGGTGGCGGGGTTGACGACGTGCAGCGTCTCGTTCGTGGTCATGCTTCCTCCACCAGCTCCCAGCGCCCGTCGGTCCGGCGGGCCAGGCCCCGTCGGCGGAGTTCCTCCAGATAGCGGGCCATGCCGCGGTCACCGCGCTTGCGGAACAGCGGGAAGACCCGGGGCAGCAGGTTCGGCACGAGCATCGCGCACCGCACCAGACGGGACTCGCCGGGCCGGGGGTAGGCCTCCAGCCGGGGCTTGTCCAGCAGGCTCACCACGGCCGCGACGACGTCGGCGGGTTGCTGGGGCGGGTCCTGGAACTGCATCGAGTTCCCGCCGTCCACGGCTTCCTGGCGCAGCATCCGGGTGTCGGTCGCCGACGGGAGCACCGACCCGGCCAGAATGCCCTTGCTCCTCAGATCGAGCCCGATGGCGAGCATCGCGCCCCGCAACCCGAACTTGGAAGCGGTGTAGATCGGGGTCTCGCCCAGCGGGAGGATCCCGCCGAGGGAGACCGTGGTGACCACCCGGGCGTCCCGGGCAGCCAGGAGAAGGGGGATGGCGATCCGGGTCGCGACCAGCGGGGAGGTCAGATTGAGGGTGATCTCCCGCTCGATGCTCTCGACGCTGCGGACGTCGAAGCGTTCCGCGCTGGTCATGCCCACGTTGTTGACGAGTACGTCGAGGCGACCGTGGTCATCGGCGACCATCTCGAACAGCCGCTCCACCTGGGCGCGGTCCGTCAGATCGCAACCGATGCCCGTGTGACCGGCGCCCGGAAGGTCCGCCGCCACCTTCATGGCGCGGATCGCGTCGATGTCGACGACTACGCAACGGGCACCGCCGGAGGCGAAGCGACGGCACAGCGCGCTGCCGATGCCGCCCGCGCCGCCGGTCACCAGCATGACCTTGTCGGTGAAGTCGAACCCGCTCATGCCGTCACCTCCGCGCGCCGCGGGGACCGCACGGGCGGCGGCTGGCCCTCGGTGCGCCAGCCCATCTCGCCCGCGACCTTGCCCAGGTACTTCACGAAGGCCCCACTGTCGACGTAGCCGGTGTGGCGGGGTGAGTCGACGAATCTCAGCCCGCCGGTCAGGTCCGGGCGGTCGGCGCGGATCATGCGGGCGAACCGCTCCGCGTTCGGCAGCCGGTGCCGCGCGTCGTGGATGTACCCGGCGATCAACTGCGCCTGGGAGTCGAAGAGCTGGTACGCACCGGAGTTGGTCTCGATGAAACCGATGCCGAACAGGCCCTCGTGTTCGCGCGAGAACGACGACAGATACAGGTCCGGATGCTGCTCGTCGCCGAAGTACCGCTGTGCGACCGGCACTTTGTGGACGTAGCCCGTGGCCAGCAGGACGAGATCGAAGTCGTCGCTCGTGCCGTCGGTGAAGTGGACGGTCCTGCCCTCGGTGCGGGCGATCCCGGGTTTGGCGGTGATGTCCCCGTGCTGGAGGTGGTGGATCAGCATGGAGTTGATGGCCGGGTGGGTCTCGAACAGCTTGTGGTCCGGCTTCGGCAGCCCCAGCCGCGTCGGGTCGCCGTTGATGATCCGCAGGAGAGCGCCGAAGACCCGCTGCGCCAGCCACATCGGCAGGTGGGGCCCGCTGTTGGCGATGGTGTCCACCGGCCGGCCGAACAGGTGCTTGGGGATGAACCAGTACCCGCGCCGCATGCTGATCACCGCGTGGTCCGCGGTCCGGGCCGCGTCGCAGGCTATGTCGCAGCCGGAGTTCCCCGCGCCCACGACCAGGACGCGCTTGCCCCGCAGCTCCTCCGCGCTGCGATAGCCGACGGTGTGCCGGATCTCCCCGCTGAACTCCCCCGGCAGTTCGGGGATGTTGGGGTGCCACTGCGAGCCCGTGCACACGACGACCTGTCCGTGCGTGCTTTCCCGCCCGTCGGCCCGGGTGACCGTCCACGTGCCGTCCGCGTTCTTCTCCACGCTCACGACGTCGACGCCGGTCTCGATGCGGTCCGTCAGCCCGTAGGTGTCGGCGAAGGACCGCAGGTAGGACAGGATCTGCCGGTGCGGCGGGTAGTCGGCGAAGTGGTCGGGCATCGGGAAGCCGCCGAAGCCCGACAGGGTTTTGCTGGAGATGAAATGGGCCGACTCGTACATCGGGCTGCCGGGGTTGTCGATGTCCCAGATACCGCCGGGCGCGGTGTGCCGCTCCAGATGCGTGTACGGCAGATTCCGCTCCGCCAGGGCCCTGGCGACCGCCAGCCCGGCAGGTCCCGCCCCGATCACGCACGTATCCAACTGGCTTTCCTTCACGGGCCTGCCTCCTCGTTCGTCCCGCTGCACGGGTCTTGGAGGAAACGTATGCAGGTGCCGTTCGGCGGGAACTGACCCGCGCGGCCACGGACCGGACCTCAGCGGCCGCGTCGGCACGAGACCGGACCTCAGCGGCCGCGTCGGCACGACGCAGGTCTGCGCGAAGTCCGGCTCGTTCGGACGACTTGTTCACAGGACCAAGTCAGTAGGATGCGGTCATGGCTCACGTTTCCGCGGCCGAGCGCCGCCCTCAGCTGATCAAAGCGGCCATCGACTTCATGACGAGGGAAGGGGTCGCGGCCGGGAGCACCCGCGCCATCGCCGCGGAGCTGGGGGTGGCCCAGGCCACGGTGCACTACACCTTCGGCACGAAGGAAGGGCTGTACCGCGCCGTCATGGAGCAGCTCACCCAGGATCTGATCACCCAGGTGGAGCAGGCCGCCCCGGCCGACGCCGGATTCGAGGAGACGGCCGCCACGCTGGCCTCCGCACTGTGGAGCACGGTGCGTGCGCAGCCCGCCAGCCATCAACTCCTCGCGGAACTGACCCACTTCGCGCTCCGCACCCCCGCGCTGAACGAGGCCCTGGAGAGTCACTACCGCCGGGTGATCGAGGTGACGGCGAGGCTGGTGACCGAGGCGGCCGAACGCACCGGCCGGCCCCTCGCCCAGCCCGCGGAGACGATCGCGCGGTTCTTCCTGGCCGGCTTCGACGGGCTCACCACGCAACGCCTGTCACTCCCCGACGAGGAGGCCGAGCACACCTGCCTCCAGGCCTTCGTGTCCGCGGTGGTGGCCATGGCCGGCGGTCGACTGGACCTGGTGTCCGTGCCGGCGAGCTGATTGGCCGGACCAGGGCGCACCCAGGCAGGCACGGGTGCGCCCTGCTGCGGCGCTCGGGCGATGAACGCCTGAGAAGGTCCATGAGCACGCCCGTTCTCCGCCGGGCGGAACCTTGCCGAACATGTCGCGGATCCAGTGATCCCGCTCGCAGCCGACCCGGGCCGCGCAGGCCGTCCGCCGCCGGATCGGCGTACCGAGTACGGCCATGAGCTTCACAGGCGTGCCGAAGAGCGGCCGCTGCCGGTCCAGCCGGCCACGCCGCCGCCGGGGACACCCTGCAGGCTGCTTGGCCGACGCGGGCGGCACATACATGGGCGCCCCCGAAGAACCGCCCGGCCGCACCGCCGCGTGCGCAGCCCCTCCGACCCATGCCCATCGGCCCGGTACGCACCGTCGGCCGGTCTCGGCCGCCCCCACCAGTACCGCACCGATCGACGACGCCGACCTCTCGGCCCCCGTGCCCGTCGACGGCTTGCGTGCCCCGCGTGCTGGGCGGCACCCAGAAGACGCTGTCACTCGACAAGGTCGATCGATTTCATCATCCGTGAATGGCCTGTGACCTGGACTTCCCGCAACCATTCCACCTCTCGATGTCGAATGACTCGGTCGTTCGACTTGAGCAGCTGATAAAGTCGCCCTATCGATCGAGGCTCCGTCGGCATCGGCCTGTTCACCCTGACCGGAGGCCGACCGGAGTCACCTCCTCTTCCCCTTCCCCCGCCCGTGTCCACGCCCGGGCCGGGAGATCCCCACCGTCCCAGGGAGTTCGTCATGGCCGTCCTGCTCCATCGGCTGGGCCTCAGCGCCTACCGGCACCGCAAGCTCGTCCTGGGCATATGGCTCTTCGTCCTGGCCGCGCTCATCACCTGCGTCAGCGTCTTCAGCGGCAAACTCGACGACCGCTTCGCGGTGCCCGGCACCGAGTCGCAGCGTGCGCTGGACAGCCTGAGCAAGACCCTCCCGGAAGCATCCGGCGCGAGTGCCCAGATCGTCTTCACCGCCCCCAAGGGCCACCAGGTCACCGAAGCCCGCTACGCCGCAGCCATCGCCCGGACCGTGACGGAGGCCGAGAAGGCTCCTCAGGTCGGCGAAGTCGTCGACCCGCGCGCCTCCGGCGCCGTCTCGGCCGACCGGACCACGGCGATCGTCCAGATCCAGTACCCCGTGCAGAACGCACAGGTCCGTGCCTCGTCGGTGGACGCGATCGAGAACGCGGCCGAGGCGGCGGAGCGGGACGGGCTGAAGACCTGGGTGGGCGGGTCCGTCTACAGCAGCAAAGGCGTCCACGTCGGCCCGTCGGAGATCATCGGCGTGGCCGTGGCCCTGCTCGTGCTCGTCATCACGTTCGGTTCAATGCTGGCCGCCGGCATGGCGCTGCTGCCCGCACTGATCGGCGTGGCGGTCGGCCTGGCCGGGCTGCTCGCTCTCACTCCCGCGGTCGGCATCTCGTCCACGGCCGTCACGCTCGCCCTCATGCTGGGCCTGGCCGTCGGCATCGACTACGTCCTGTTCATCCTCTCGCGCCACCGACAGCAGCTGGCCCGCGGCACCGACCCGAGGGAATCCATCGCGCTGGCCACCGGCACGGCCGGAAGCGCCGTGGTCTTCGCCGGCGCCACCGTGATCATCGCGCTCGCCGCGCTGAGCGTCATCGGCATCCCGTTCCTGACCACGATGGGTCTCGGGGCCGCCGGAGCCGTCCTCATCGCCGTTCTGGCCGCGATCACCCTCGTCCCCGCCGTCGCGGGATTCGCCGGCTCCCGTCTCACCCCCAGGCCCGGCAGCCGCACCGCCCGGCGGACCGCCGACACCGAAGGCTCCACCGGTCACACCACCATGGGCACCCGCTGGACCAAGTGGGTCATCGCCAAGCCGCTGCTGACAGTGCTGGCCGTGGCGGGCATCCTGGTGACCCTCGCCCTGCCCGCCACGGACATGCGCCTGGCTCTTCCCGACAACGGCTCCGCCCCCCAGGCCTCCACCGAGCGCAAGGCCTACGACACGATCAGCGACGAGTTCGGTCCCGGCTACAACGGCCCGCTCCTCGTACTGGCCGAGACCGAGAACGGCACGGCTGCCGCGAGCGCACGGGCCGGCGCTCAGGTCGCACGGAAGCTGCAGACCCTCAAGAACGTCAAGGCCGTCCTGCCACCCCAGCCCACCAGCGACCCGGCACAGAGCGTCATCACCGTCCTGCCCGCCTCCGGCCCGGACAGCGTCCGCACCGGCCAACTCGTCCGTGACATCCGCGAGGCCGCGCCCGACCTCCGTGAAACCACCGGTGCCTCCGTCGCGGTCACCGGCACCACCGCCGTCAACATCGACGTCTCCAACCGACTCAGCGACTCGCTGCTGCCCTTCGTCGCCATCGTCGTCGGCCTCAGCCTGCTCCTGCTGATGATCGTCTTCCGGTCACTGGTCATCCCGGTCAAGGCCGCCGTCGGCTTCCTGCTCTCGGTGGGCGCCTCGCTCGGGCTGGTCGTCGCCGTCTTCCAGTGGGGCTGGCTGGCCGACATCCTGGACGTGCCCCACAGCGGCCCGGTCGTCAGCTTCCTGCCGATCATCCTGATCGGCGTGCTCTTCGGACTGGCCATGGACTACGAGGTGTTCCTCGTGTCCGGGATGCGCGAGGAATGGACCCACACCGGCCGGGCCCGCCAGTCGGTCGTCGACGGCGCCCGCCACAGCGTGCGGGTCGTCACCGCGGCCGCACTGATCATGTTCACCGTCTTCGCCGGGTTCTTCCCCCTGGACGACTCCCTGATCAAACCCATCGCGTTCGCCCTGGCCGTCGGCGTGGCCATCGACGCCTTCGCCGTGCGCATGACGCTCGTACCCGCGGTGCTCGCCCTCGCCGGGCGGGGCGCCTGGTGGCTGCCGGCCTGGCTGGACAGGATCCTGCCCGACCTCGACGTCGAAGGGACCAGCCTGCAGAAGGCTCCGGCGACGGACCAGAAGGAACCCCAGCTCGTTTCCTGAGTCGTCGAATGTCTCGGGTGGGCTCGCGACGCCGACGGGGTCGCGAGCCCACCCCTTACCTTTGCGTCGCTACCTTTGCGTCGCTCCGCGATCGGGCTCGCCGACGACCTGGCCGGCGAAGCCACCGGGTCGCCGACCGGCTCCCCGCCGTAGCTCACCACCCCGGTCGGTGTCCGAGCGGAGTCCGACCGGCCGTCGCGTTTCCCGATGTCCTGAATCTGCAAGCGGCCAGGTCCGCCACGGGAAAGACGGCACCGATCCCTCTGGGATTCACTCCGGGAAGTCCGCGACGAAGGAGGCCGTCACATGCCCGACACGCCCACCGGAGAGTTCTGGAAGGACCTCAGGCCGATCGAGAACTCCTTGCGCCCCGATGCCCTCCCCGAGGTCTACCTGTCCAAGGTGGCCACGGACGACGACCGCTACTACGTGCCGTTCACCGAGACCGTCGGCTCCCGCCCCCTGTGGATCAACGTCAAGGACAACAGCTGGGCCGACATCCTGCGGGCCAAGGAGGCGGGGCTGGTCAACCGGCACTACCACCCGCACGAGGTGTTCGCGTACACGATCTCCGGCAAGTGGGGCTATCTGGAGCGGCCCTGGACGGCTACTGCGGGCGACTTCGTCTACGAGGCGCCGGGCGAGGGCCACACGCTGGTCGCCTATGACAGCGACGAGCCGATGAAGGCGTTCTTCATCGTCAAGGGCCCGCTCGTCTGGCTGGACGAGAACGGTGAGCCCGACGGCTTCTTCGACGTGCACGACTACATCAAGATGTGCCGCGAGCACTACGAGAAGGTCGGGATCGGCGCCGACTACGTCAACTCCCTGTTCCGCTGAGCCATGGCGATCAGCCGCCCGAGCCGTCGAGGGCAGCCGGCCACGACACCCATTCCTGTCCCACCCGCGCCGCCCCGACGGCGCGAACTCCCGGGACGCACTGAAGAAGGCAGGGCCGTATGAGGGCAGCGGTCTGGTACGGGGCCAAGGACATCCGCGTCGAGAACGTGCCCATGACGCCGCCCGGGCCCGGCGAGGTGACGATCGAGGTCGCCTACTGCGGGATCTGCGGCAGTGACCTGCACGAGTACGCCGACGGCCCGCACGCCGTTCCCGTGGGCGACCCGCATCCGGAGTCCGGCGTGGCCGCCCCGCTCATCCTGGGGCACGAGTTCTGCGGCACCGTCACCCGGGTGGGCGGCGGTGTCACCGCTGTCGCCCCGGGCGACCGGGTGGCGGTGGAGCCGCACTACCGGTGCGGCAGCTGCCCGCGGTGCCTCGCGGGGGAATACAACATCTGCCGGCATTTCGGGTTCGCGGGTCTGATGGGGCACGGCGGGCTGGCCGAGCACGCCACCGTGCCCGCGTACATGCTGCACGTACTGCCCGAGCGGGTCTCCCTGGAGCAGGCGGCGGTGTTCGAGCCGGCCGCCGTCGCCCTGCACGCGGTGCGGCGGGCCGGGATCCGCCCCGGCGAGACCGTCGCCGTCCTGGGTCTGGGCCCGATCGGGCTGCTCGTGACCCAGTTCGCGGCCCGGTACGGCGCCGGGCGCGTCGTGGCCGCCGACCGGTCCGCGGCCCGCCGCGTGGCGGCGCTGCGCCGGGGAGCCGCCGAGACCGGGGCGGACCTCACGGACGTGGTCGGTGGCGAGGGAGCGGATGTCGTGTTCGAGGCGGTCGGCTCGGAGGACACCCTGCGTGCCTGTCTGGCCGCCACCCGGCGGGGCGGGCGGGTGATGTTCCTCGGCCTGGCCGGCACGGTCCGCCTGGACGCCTTCGCCCTGGTGAACCACGAGCAGACGATCATGACCAGCGTGGGATATCGCGACGTCTATCCCGAGCTGATCCGCATGGTGGCGGAGGACGGCGTGGACCTGGCGGGGATCGTCACGTCCACCATTTCTCTGGAGCACGTCGTACGTGACGGATTCGAGGCGCTGCTGCGCGGCGAGGAGCAGGTGAAAGTGCTGGTACGACCAAGGGAGCGGCGTCCGTGAGCGGCGAGTTCGCGGGGCGGCGGGCGTTCGTGACCGGTGGCACCTCGGGGATCGGCGCGGCCACGGCCGTCCTCCTCGCCGAGCTGGGCGCCGAGGTGACCGCGCTCGGCCTGGCACCGGCCGACCCCGGCGACCTGCCCGACCACGCCCGCGTCCGCGTCGTGGAGCACGACGTGCTCGACCGCGCCGGGCTGACCGGTCTGCTGTCCGCGCACCAGCCGCTGGACGCCCTGGTGAACTGCGCGGGCGTCAGCCACGACCGCGAGGAGTACGACCTCGCCCGCTGGCAGCGGGTCATCGAGATCAACCTCACCGCCACCATGGCCGCCTGCCAGGCCGCCCGCCCGGCCCTGGCCGAGAACGGCGGCACCATCGTGAACGTCTCGTCCATGTTCGCCTTCTCCGGCAGCAGGGACCGGCCCGCCTACAGCGCGAGCAAGGGCGGCGTGTCCCAGCTCACGAAGTCGCTGGCCGCCGAGTACGCCGCCGACGGCATCAGGGTCAACGCCGTCGCGCCCGGCTTCGTGGTCACCCCGCTGGCGCGGGGGGTGCTCGACGACCCCGAGGCCACGGCCCGGGTACTGGCCCGTATCCCGGCCGGGCGCCTCGGGCAGCCGCACGAGGTCGCCTCGGTGGTGGCGTTCCTGTGCTCCCCGGCGGCCTCGTACGTCACCGGCGCGGTCGTCCCGGTGGACGGAGGCTATCTGGCCGTGTGACCCATCACCTAGGCTGAGCCCCCTGACATGGACGCACATGGGAGGTCACGTGTCCGCCCCCTCCGTGATCTCCCGGGCCACCACCGAGCACATCGCACCCGCCGAGCGCATCCACTACTGGGAGGACTACAACCGCAAGGCTCTGGTGGGCCTGTCCTGCACCTCCTACTCCGAGCAGGGTCTGCTGGCCAGGCAGACCAACATCGAGCTGGGCGCACTGCGTCTCGCCGAGATCGCCGGCAACGCCCACGCCATCGAACGCAGCCCGCAGACCGTCAGGTCGGCGCCCAAGGACTCGGTGTTCGCGACACTCCTGCTCAAGGGAGAGGCGGCGTTCCTGCACGAGAACGGCTGCCTCGCGGCCGCCGCGGGCGAACTGTTCGTCTACGACACGCGAAGGCCGTATCTCTTCGGTTTCTCCTCGTCGATGCGCCAGATCCTGGTGGACGTGCCGCGTGACATGTTCGCGCAAGCGTGCCTGGGAGGCGGGCTGCCCGGGCCGATGCTGTTCGGGCGGGGCACGGCACGGGAGGGCGCGCTCGTGGCCGCGCTGGGTTCCCACCTCACGGGGCTGACCTCGTCGCGTGGCGGGCCGCACGACCCCGCCGACGCCGTGGGGGCCGTACTCGACCTGCTCAGGCAGCTCACCGGGGAGCGTACGGGAGGAAGTCCGGGGTCCGACGCCTACCGGTCGCAGCTCATGGTGGCCGAGAACTACATCGACCGGCACCTGCACGACCCCGGTCTCGGAGCCGCGCAGGTGGCCGGCGTCATGGGCATCTCGGTACGGCACCTGGGGCGGATCTTCGCATCGACCGGCAGGTCTCCGGCACGGCACATCACGGAACGTCGCCTGGTCAGGGCGCATCAGGAACTCACCGGGCCCGGAGCGCCGTCGGCCAGGATCGCCGATGTCGCGCACCGGTGGGGGTTCTCCAGCCAGGCCCACTTCGCCCGTCTCTTCCGCTCCAGGTTCGGCCTCACCCCGAGCGAGGCCCGCGCGGAGACGACGCGGTAGCGCACACGGACGACGCGGTTCGAGCAGTCGCCGCGAACGACATCCGGGTGGGGACCTCGACCGCGTCGACCGTGGCCAGGCAGAGGGCGAACAGGAACACATGCCACAGCCGTACCGCCCCGCCGAGGTCCGGCACGGCGAGCGCGAGCGCGCAGCCGCCGGAGACGAGGTTGCACACCATCAGCGACCGGCGCCTGTCGTACCGGTCGGCGATCCGGCCGCCGTAGAGCGTGAGCAGCAGCATCGGAGCGAACTGCGCGGCGGTGACCGCTCCCGGAGCCGAACGCGAAGAGCCGGACGTTACGGACCGACAGCGAGCGGAAGGCTGTCCTGAGCACACCGGGCATGCTCAGGAGACCACCGCGGGCGGCAGGGGGCGGACGGCACGCGGTGGAGTGAGGGTGGTTTCGCGGGAGGTCAGGCAGTCTTCGAGGAAGGCGAGGGCGCGCAGATGGTAGGGGCGGGCGGCCCAGCCGAGACTGATGTTGTGCCCGGCCTCCGGCTGACGGTCGACGCTCACGCGCGGGGCGGCCGTGAAGTGTGCGGCCAGATCGGTGAGGGCCTCGTCGTCATGGCGCCACCAGGCCTCGTGTTCGGCGAAGGTCATCCGTACGGGCACGCGGACGCGGGGCGCGGTGTCACGGAAGAGCAGCGGCCAGCGGGCCAGCTCGGCCCGTTCCAGGGCGGGCACGGGCTCGACGATCGAGCCGCTGGCCCTGAAGGTGCCCGATGGGTAGAGGCGCAGCGGCCCCCAGCTTCTGCGCAGTCGGCCCCCGTCGTCGTGGACGGTGGGCAGTTCGTGCGGCTCCACGGCGTACAGGTGGCCGCAGCCGGAGATGTCCGTCCCCAGCAGGTGCGGCAGACCAGGGTCCGCGGCGGCGGTGAGTGCCACCTTGCCGCCATAGGAGTGGGCGAGCAGGAACAGGCCCGCGCCGGTGTCGTGGCGAGAGGTGAAGTCGTGCAGAGCCGCGCGCAGCGAGGCGGCCTGCTCCGCCAGGTCCTGGCCCTGGGGCAGCAGGGCGGCGGAGTGCCGGTAGCCCGGCCGGTCCACGGCCAGGACGGTGTAGCCGAGGTCCGCTCCCAGCGTCAGCAGCGACTGCCGGGGGTGGGCCCGGCAGTCGAAGTAGCCCGCGTTCATGCCGCCGCCGTGCACGGCGACGACGACGGCGCGCGCGGAGCCGCCGGGCGGCTCGCTGATCAGTGCCGACAGCGGTAGCCCCGCGGCGTCGAGGGTGATCCGGCGCACCCCGCGCGAGGATGCGTGGGCCGGTCGGGTCATGGTCGGTCTCCTCGGGGTGGTGGTCTCGGCGTCAGCGGGCCAGGGGTGCGGTGAACGCCGGCGCCGCGTCCGGGCGGGGTCCGTTCGATGCTCGGTAGGAGGTCGGCCGGGGGTCGGTCTGTGCCTGGGTGCCGACGGCCCGCAGCACCCCGGCGGCCGGCGCGCTGCCCGAACGGCCGGTCTCCGGGTCCAGCGGACCCCGGACGACGGCCGCCAGGCACCCCGGCAGGAGGCCTCGCCCGGAGGTCTCGCCCGCCCCGGGGGCTCGGCCACGACATCCGCGGACCGTACCGCCAAGGCTCTCCCCTCCGACCGGTGTCCGCACCCGCGCCGCCACGGGTGACCAACGGGACGCCGGCCTGGTCCCACATCTGTTCCCGCGCCCGACCGGTGCGTTCCCGAAGCAGCGCGGCCTCGTACTCACGGGTGAACGGAAGGCGTGAGCCCCTCCCCTGGATGGCGGGTCCACGGCCCCTCGTTACGGATCGGCAGCTGGGGAAGGGTCGGCGGCGCAGGGGCCTCGCCGCCGAATTGGAGGGCGTCGCCGGGGTGCGGGGTGTGGCTGGATCTGCCGTGGCCGTAGACCGGTGAGGCGCGCGGGCGTCCGCCTGGGGCAGGGTCTGGCCGTGCGGGTGGAGGTTTCCGAGTTCGGGGTGGACGACCGGTCGTGTAGTCGTCCTGGGGGACGCCGACTTCGTGTTGGCCGCACTGATCGGTGAACTGCCTGCTGTCGGCCTGGAGTTGCCGGATCAGCGCGGTGGTGCGGGGGCTCTGGTCACTGTGAAGGGGGTGGACGGCGGGGGAGCATCGTCGGCCGAACCGGCGGGCCTCTTCCCGCAGCAACTATCCGCGCAGCCCGTGCCGTTCGGGAGAGGAGCGTTCATGTCACACGATGCAGCACTCCGTGATCGAGCAGTTCGCCGCGCGTCCGCCGCTCGACGGCACGCGGCTGCGGAAGCACCTGCGGGCCGCGGGGCGGGCGACGCCGCGTCGAGGCGCCTCAGTCCTGTGCCGTGAGTACGCTCAACCGGCGCCGCTTCTCACGGAGTTCGGCCTGTTCGGTGTCGAGGCGTCGGGCCACGGCGTCCAGCTCTGCCCGCAGGTCGGGGCATATCTCGAGGAACGTGCCGTGAGCGCCCGTGCGGACGCAGTCGAAGTACCGCTGGATGAGCGAGGTTCCCAGCCCGGCGGAGAGCATCGCCCTGATCTGGGCCACGCGGGTGACATCGGACTCGGAGTAGACCCGGTACCCGCTGGTGGTGCGAGCGGGTACCAAGAGTCCTCGGTCCTCGTAATGACGCAGCGCTCGTGCGCTCACGCCCGTCAACTCTGCCAGTTCGCTGATCAGCACCGTCGATTCCTCCCCACCGGCTTGACCTTCACGCCGGCGTGAACCCCTACCGTCCCGTGACATGACGACGGGAACAACCCAGCGGCGTGCCACGATCATCCACGGTTACGGTGCGACCCCCGAAGACCACTGGTTCGGCCGGCTCGCCGAGCAACTCCACGCGGACGGCGTCCGGACCACGATTCCGGCTCTGCCGAACCCACAGGATCCGCACCCCGCGCAGTGGGCGGACGCCGCACGTGCCGCCTTGGGGGCCGTCGACGAGAACTCGATCATCGTCGCGCACAGTCTGGGCTGTCTGACCGTGCTGCGCTGTCTGCGCTCCCTTGCCGGCCCCTGGCGCCTCGGCACCCTCGTGCTGGTCTCCGGATTCGTCGATCCGCTGCCCGCCCTCCCGGAACTGGACGCCTACATCGAAGACGGCTGCGACGTGGAGGGAATGAGCAGTCACATCGACCGGCTCACGATCATCAGGTCCGACGCCGATCCGTACGTTCCGACTGGTCACACCGACCGGCTTGCCGACCTCCTCGGAGTCCGTGCGAAGGTGGTTCCCGGAGCCGGTCACTTCCTCGCTTCCGACGGCGTCACTTCGCTGCGCCAGGCGGTCGAAGCCATCAGGTCGTGACGGACGGGGTCCCTACACCGGAGCGCTTCGACTCGCGGACTGGCGGACTGGCCGACTGGCGGACTGGCGGACTGGCGGACTGGCGGACTGGCGGACAGCGCGGGTCAACCGCCTGCGCCGCGTGGGAGGCGCACGCTTTTGAAGCGGCGGCGTGGCTCCGGGGCGCATACCAGCCAGACGGCGAGAACGGCGGTGAGAACGGCGGCCCACAGCACGTGGGCGTCGTCCCACCGCGGGTCGCCCGGTGGTACGAAGAGGGCGAAGCGGGGTGGGAGGAGCGCACCGGCCGTGACCGGCAGGGCCAGCACGGCGCCCGCCACGGCCGGGCCCGGCACACGGACCGCGCTGAACCGCACCGTCGCCGCGGCGAGTGCGAGCGCCAGCGCGGACAGGGCACCGGCCTCGACCGTCACCGCGCCCCACGGCAGCGCGGCCCGTTGCCCGGGGCCGGCCCCCGCCCGTACGACGGCCAGCACCGTCGCCCACCATGCCGCGCAGACCGGCGACACGGCGGCCGCGCGCAACGCCTGCCGCAGCGGACGCGGCACGGGAGGGACGCCGGTGGTGTGCCGGGCCGGGTCGTCCAGGAGGAACGCCATCCCCACGGCCCCGCACAACGCGGCCGCCCGTACCAGGTTGACCAGCACCTCAGCGGGGAGGTCCACCGAGAACAGCACCGGTACGGCGGCGAGGGCCAGTCCCAGCCCCCAGCCGGCGGCGAACAGGGCCCACGGCAGCGACCGCACCGTGGGCCGCACCAGGGCCGCGACCACCAGCAGCCGCTGTCTCATGCGCACTGGTACTCCCGGTCGTCGGCGGTCTCGGCCGGGGCGGTGACGCCCAGCAGGGCCGCCGCGCGGTCGGTGGTCGTACCGGGGGCGGAGAGCTCCTTCCACGACGCCTTCACCCTGCGCTCCACCTCCCCCTGGGGCTCGGCCAACAGCCGCTGCAACACGGCGAGTTCGCGGCCCCGCAGGGCGATCGCGGTCGCCGGAGCCTGAATCACGCCGGGACTGTTGAAGCCCTCCCCGGTCTTCTCGAACATGGCTTCGCCGTCCCGGGTCGCGCGGACCGCCAGCCAGACCATGAGGACGCCCCGCGCGTCGCAGTACGCTCCCCGGTAGCGCTCGTCCCCCACGACCAGCCCCCGGGCGACGCTCGCGGCGAACTCCAGTTCCCGTTCGCCGCCCCACGCCGTGGTCGCCGTCGACTCGCCGGGCGCGGCGGGCGAGATCGCCGTGGTGCCCGACGGTCCGTCGAGTGCCGCGACCTTCTGCCGTACGGTCAGTGGCCGCGTCGTCGCCGGGTCGCCGGCCAGCGACCGCACCTTGTCCGTCACCCGGGCCCACTCGTCGGTCCAGGGCGTGAACTCGGGGAACGCACAGTACGTCGTCGCCCCGTGCCGCTCGCAGTCCTGCACCTTCGCCGGGTCACGGGTCGCCACCTCGCGCGCCTCGCGGACCGCGTCCGACGGCGCCGTGCCCTGGAGGACCACGGCGGTCACGACCGCGCCGAGTGCCCCCAGCGCGGTGGCTCGTACGGCTCGCGTCCGGCCGCCGCTCACCAGCACCGCACCCGCCGCCACCAGCACCGCGAGTGCCAGCAGGTACAGCGCGTGCCATCCCGCGGGCCGGCCCAGCAGGTCGGACGGCAGCGGCCGTGCGCCTTCGTCGAACACCACGAGGGCCATCCCGCGCAGCCAGGCCGCGCTCCCCGAGCCGGCGACGAAGACCACGGTCACCGCCAGGAAGGCGACCGAGGCCAGCGGTGCCACGAACGCCGACCGGACGACCCGGCCGAGCAGCACGCCCACGGCCGCGGGCAGCAGGATCAGCAGCGGCCCGGTCGCCAGCTCGAACACCGACGCATGGCCCACGGCCCCGGGCTTCAGCGCCGCGGCCGTGAACTGCCCGACCACGAGCAACGCCCCCACCAGCACCGTCGGCAGCACCGACAGCACATGCGCGACCGTGCGCCGCCACGGAGACAGGACCAGCACCCCGAAATACGCGTCCGTGCCCCGCCGGTGCGAGCGCAGCACCGCCAGGTTCACGGCGATCATCACCGCCAGGCCCAGCAGCAGCTGTCCCATCTGAGTCTCGCGGTCGATGTCCTGCAGCACCGGATAGGCGTCCTCCGACTCACCACTCGGCCACAGCACCAGCGCCAGGTACGCCACCGACGCGACCACCACCAGGGGGTGCAGCAGCAGACGCCGCGCCTCCACCCGGGCCAGCGCGAGCATGGCCCGCCGACCGCCCCGGACCCGCACCGGCTTCGGTGTCGGCACGGCGACCCGGGTCCCCGCCACGGCCGTCATGCCGCCACCTCCGCCACCGGGTCGCCGCCGAGCGCCAGCAGATAGCCGTCCTCCAGCGTCGGTTCGACCAGCCGGGCGCCCGCGGGCGGGTCGCCGACATTGCGGAACTCGCCCGTCCCGGTGCGCCATCCGGCTCTGGCGCCCGGCTGCCGCTCCCCGCTGTTCCACACCCGGCCGGCCGCCACCGCCGTCAGCTCCGCGGCCGTGCCGTCGAACCGCACCCGGCCCTTGTCCATGACCACCACCCGGTGACACAGCATCGCCACGTCCTCCGTCTGATGGGTGGACAGCAGCACCGTCCGTCCCTCGCCGGCCTCCGCGATCAACTCCCGGAACCGCATGCGCTGTTCGGGGTCCAGCCCGACCGTGGGCTCGTCCAGGACCAGGAAGCCCGGGTCGCCGACCAGGGCCGCCGCCAGCGCCACGCGCTGCCGCATACCGCCGGAGAGCCGTCGTATCCGCCTGCCGCGCTGCTCCGCGAGACCGACCGCGCCCAGGACCCGGCGGGCCTCGGCGTGCCGGGCCCGTCGGTCCGTCATCTCCTTGAGGATCGCCACGTAGTCGATGAACTCGAACGCGGTGAAGTCCGGATGGAATCCGGGGTTCTGCGGCAGGTAGCCCAGGGCCCTTCGTGTGTCCTGGCGGCCGTGGACCGTGCTCGGATCGTGCCCGAGGACGGTGAAGGCGCCGTTGTCCGGGGGCGTCGCCGTCGCCAGGATCCGCAGCAGCGTCGTCTTGCCCGCGCCGTTGGGCCCGAGCAGACCCGTGACCCCTTCGGTGAGCCGCAGCGTCACCTCGTCCACCGCTCTCGTACCGCGAAAGCTCAGGGTCAGCCCGGCGGCCGAGACCGTGGGTCGTGTCATGACAGCCTCCTGGCTGCGAATCGAAGGGACCGGAAGGAAGGACCGAGCGGGCGGCCGCTGTCGAAGCGGTCCCGCGCCGCCACCAGCAGCACCGTCGCCAGCAACGCGACCACCGCCGCCGCACCCTGGCCCTCGGCGGTGAAGGGCAGCGGCGTCCCGGACGCCAACAGACGGCTCAGCACCACCAGGGCGGTCCAGCCGGCGCCGACCAGTGCCGGTGCGAGTACGGGTCCCAGCCGGGCCGTCAGCGCGACGCCGGTCGAGGTCAGCGCGAGCGCCGGCAGCAGCCAGCCGAGCGCCGCCAGGCCGAACGACGGCAGCGCCAGACTCGCCAGCCCACTCAGTGCCGTCGTCGTCGACAGCACCGCGACCGTGCGCACCATCAGCAGACGGAAGGTGTGCATCGGCGCGACCACGGCCATCTCGTACGTCGGGTCGAGCCCCGGCCCGAACGACACCGCCACCCCCGCCAGCGGCAGCAGCGGCGCCGTGGCCAGGAGCATCAGCGGCGACGCGGCCAGTCCCACACCGACCGCGAGCAGCAGGGTGAGCGCCACCGCGCCGAGCCAGGAGCGACGCAGCACCGGGGTCGCCGCCAGCAGCCTCGCGGTGTGGTCGGCGACCCCGATCCGGATCAGGAGCGACTCGGCGAAGCCGGGCCTCGGGGCGTCCAGTTCGGCGTCCAGCCGGGCCCAGCCCGCGCTGATCTCGGCGGGCGGGACATGGGCCGAGAGCGCGGCCCGGCAGTCGGCGCAGGCGGCGAGGTGGGTCTCGACGGACCACAGCCGGGGGGCCGCCAGCGTTCCGTGGGCGTACTCCCGCAGGTCCCCGTCATCGGCGTGCCAGCTCATGTCAGGCCCTCCCGCAGTTGCTTCCGGGCACGCATGGCCCGGGTCTTGACCGTGCCCGGGGGAATGCCGAGGAGGACCGCCGCCTCACGTGTCGTCAGGCCGTCGATCACCGTCGCCTGCAGCACCGCCCGCAGCTCCGGCGAGAGCCCGGCCAGCGAACCGGCCAGGTCGCCGTGCTGCACCCGGGCCAGCACCTGTTCCTCGGCCGACGCCTCGTCGCGCTGCCGCAGCCGGGCGAGTGCCTGGCGGAGTCGGCCACGGGCCCCGTCGCCCCGCAGCGCGTCCACCAGGCGACGCGATCCGATCCGCCACAGCCAGCCCGTCACGTCACCCTCACGGCGATAGCGGGCGGCTCCCCGCCACACGTCGAGAAACGTCTCCTGTACGACGTCGTCGACCAGCACCGGGTCGGCGCACCGCCCGCGCAGCCGCAGCACGAGCCACGGTGCGTACCGGCGGTACAGCTCCTCGAACGCCCGACGATCCCCGTCCGCGACCGCCCGCAACAGCTCGGCGTCGCCCGGACTCCCCCGTTTCATTTCGCTCACACCCCCTCATCGGACGAGACTCCCCCAACGGTTCACTCGACGGCGAACGGGGGCGCCCGGCGCGGGAGTCGAGCGCATGACGAAGGGCTCCCACAGTCCCTTCCCTGTGGGAGCCCTTCGTGGTGCCGCCTGCCCGGTGAAGGCGGAGAAGACGATCACGAGCAGGTCGTCCGCGGGGTGTTACGGCCTCACGGCCTCACGGGGCGAGCAGCAGGCTGTCACCGCGCTCCTTGGCCGCGGCGTAGCGCCTGGCCACGTCCTGCCAGTTGACGACGGCCCACATGGCGTCGATGAAGTCGACCTTCTGGTTCTTGTACTGGAGGTAGAAGGCGTGCTCCCAGGCGTCGAAGACCAGGATCGGGGTGGAGCCCTGACCGACGTTGCCCTGGTGGTCGTAGACCTGCTCGACGACCAGCCGCCCGCTCAGCGGCTCGTAGGCGAGGACGCCCCAGCCGGAGCCCTGTGTCGTCGCCGACGCCTTGGTCAGCTGCGCCTTGAAGCCCGCGAACGAACCGAAGGACGCGGCGATCGCGTCCGCCAGCTCGCCCACGCCGTCCTTCTCCAGGGGCTCACCGCCGCCGTCGCCGGTCATGTTCTGCCAGTAGATCGAGTGCAGGATGTGGCCCGAGAGGTGGAAGGCCAGGTTCTTCTCCAGACCGTTGATCGAACCCCACGTCTCCTTGTCCCGCGCCTCCGCGAGCTGCTCCAGCGTGTCATTGGCGCCCTTGACGTACGCCGCGTGGTGCTTGTCGTGGTGCAGCTCGATGATCTCGGGGCTGATCACGGGCGCGAGCGCCGTGTAGTCGTACGGAAGCTCCGGGAGCGTGTAAACCGCCATGGCCGACGTCCTCACCTTATTGCGAATAGTATGCAGCTGCAAGTTAACAGCAGAAGCGATCTGTTCTCGATGAGGCGTTGGACCTAGGACCCGACGCGGGAAGCGGCTGTGCTGTCATCCGATGCGGATCTCGGCGAGTTGGAGGCGGTACTTGGCGGTCTCGTCCGAGGCGGGTCTGCCGAGCTTCGTGACCTTCAGGCGCAGATGGCGGCCGGTGGTGGAGGTGAGGGTGTAGGTCTGGGCGGCTCCGTTGGGGTTCGGTTCACCGGTGATGGTGCGGGCGGTGGTGTAGGAGGTGGCGCCGTCGACACGGGTCTGGAGCGTGAAGTCGACGGGGAAGCCCGGCGTCCCGCCGCCCGAAGCGCCGGTGTCGGTGCGGGGGTGGAGGGTGACGGAGCCGATGGCCCGGTCGGCGCCGAGGTCGAGCTCGATCCACACGGGTGTGCCGCCGACGTCGGCGGAGGGGAAGTCGATGCTGGTGAAGCCCTTGGCCCCGGTCACGCTGGTGAGGGTGCCGTCCAGGACCCTGGTCTTGCCCCAGTCCCCGTTCTCCAGCGTGCAGTTGCCGGTGACGGTGGTCGCGGCGGTCGGGACGGCGAGTTCGGCGAGCTGGAGACGGTACTTGGCGGCCTCGTCGGACGCGGGGGTGCCGAGCCGCGTGGCCTGGAGCCGGACGTACCGGGCGGTGGTGGTACGGAAGCCGTACGTCTGGACCCGGCCGTCGGGGTTGGCCTGCCCGGTGACGGTACGGACGGTCGTGTAGGAGGTGGCGCCGTCGACACGGGTCTGGAGCGTGAAATCGACGGGGAAGCCCGCCGTGCCGCCCCCGGCTCCCCCGGTGTCGGTGCGGGGGAAGAGACGAACGGCGTCGAGGTCGGTGTCGGCCCCGAGGTCGACCTCCACCCAGACGGGGGTCGCACCGACGTCGGCGGAGGCGAACTCGTTGCTGGTGTAGCCCCTCGCCCCGCTCACGCTCGTCAGCTTGCCGTCGGTGAGCCGGTTCCGGCCCCAGTTGGCGTTCTCCAGGCTGTTGTTGCTGGTGACCGGGCGGCCCAGCGCGAGGTTGTCGAGACGGCCCGCGCCGGTGACCGTGAAGGTCCACGTGCCCGGCTGGAGCCGGAAGTAGACGTACGAGGCGTCCTTGCCGTCATAGGTCAGACCGCTGACACTCCCGGTGGAGGAACCACCGCTGAAGACCGTCGTGCCGCCCGCCTTGATGACGGGCTGGGAGCCGCCGTAGGTGGGCACGCCCACCCGGGCCGTCGTGCCGCTCGGTGAGGTGAGGGTCAGGGTCGCCTGGGTGCCGTCGCGGGTGATGCCGAAGCGGATGTCGCCCTTGACCGTGGGCACGACGGTGTTGATCTTCGTGAGGGTGCCGGTCTGGGGGACGACCTCGTACGTCTCCCAGCCGGGCTTGGTGGGGCGGACACCGGCGGCGTAGGCGGACAGGGCGTACAGCGGGCCGCCGTTCCAGGCGTGGTTGTCGGTCCCGTCGGCCTTGGTCCACAGCTCCCACAGGGTGTGGCAGGCGGGGTCGGCGACCTGGGCGGCGAACCGGTTGCGTATCCGCTCCTCGGCGACCGTGGCCGCGCCCATCAGATACAGCGCCTCCAGGACGTAGAACTCCATGTACGGGCTGGCGTTGAGGTGCGTGCGCAGCACCTCCGTCACCGCCCGGTGGCGGGAGGCGGGGGCCAGGCCCGCGACGACGGCGAGGCCGTTGGCGCGGTCGTCGGTGTCGCGGGTGTAGCCGGGCGAGCGGTACTCGTTCTTCGAGGAGTTCCACAGGACGCGGTCGAAGTTGGCCTTGATGCTGTCGCGCCTGGACTTCCAGCCGGCCACGTCGCCACTGTTGCCGCTGAGGTCGGCCAGCTTGGCGGCGGTGTCCAGGGCGAGGTAGTACCAGCAGTTGTCCAGGACCCGGGCGTCGATGTCGGAGCCCCAGTCCTCCCAGTCCCAGTCCCCCGCCCGGTGGTTGACCAGACCGTCGCCGTCCAGGGTCCACAGGTCCAGGTACTTCTTCACCGCCGGGTAGGCGACGGTCACGGCGTCGGCGTTGCCCGTGTAGAGGTAGTACGTCCAGAACGACCACACCGAGGCCAGCATCTGCACGGGCAGTTCGGCGGTCCAGATCGTCGAGGGGACCGGGGAGTACAGGGCGCCGCTCGACTTCTGCCAGGCGGCGAGCTGGGCGATGGCCTTCTCACCGAGTGCGTGGGACTTGGTGTCGAAGGTGTAGAAGCCTTCCTTGAGCTGGTTGACCACGTCCCCCCACCACTGGGCACGCTCACGGGTGGGGCAGTCCATGTAGTTGTCCCGCATGTTGACGTACATCGTGCGCGCGGCCTTGGTCCACAACGTGTCCAGGAAGGGGTCGCTGCTGCTGAACGACCCGGCGAAGTCGGTGTCGTAGCCCGACTCCCGGTACTTCAGCTCCAGGATCGTCACGTCGGCGGGGATCGTGTACCGCACCGCCGTACCGCTCATCCACGCCAGCGACTCGAACTCCTGCACCCCGCCGGCGCAGATGTAGGTGGCGCGCATGTTGTACTGCGTGCCGGGCTCGATCCCGGTCAGGCCCGCGCCGTCGTCGTAGTGGTCGGTCTGGATGCCGATCACGGCTCCGGCCGGTGCGTCCACCTTCAGGAACGGCGTCACCTGGATGTTCGACGGCAGCGTGGCCGAGATCGCGGTGGATCCGCGCCCCGTGGTCGGCAGCGACGAGGCGTTGGTGTACGTCCTCAGGCCGGAGTAGCGGAACTGCGGGATCGGGCGCTCGACGAGGCCGTTCCAGGGCGCGGCGCCCGCGGCGCCGAAGTCGGTCGGCGCGGTCCAGGCGCTGTCGTCGAAACCGGGCGACCGCCAGCCGGACATGACAGCGGCGGCACGGGCGTCGTAGTGCACATTGGACTCGGGCAACCGGAAGTTGACCTGCGTACCGCTGGTGTTGTTCGAGTAGCCGGGGTGGACTCGGTGCTTCCAACCGGTGTCGCTGACCAGCCGGGTGGTGGTCGAGCCGGCCTCGATGTCCGACTGGAACAGCAGGCCGCCCTTGCCGCTGCTGTTGTGCGAGAAGCCCTGCTTGCCGAAGTACCACACCAGCAGCGCCACCGTGTTGCCGCCGCTTCTCAGGTAAGGGGCGAGGTCGATCTCGTCGTAGTAGGTGTCCGTACGGTTGGGGCCGCGCTTGAGCCCGCCCTCGAAGACCACCAGCGTGCCGTTCACCCACAGCCAGTACTTCGAGTCCGCCGCGATCCGCGTCACCGCCTTCGTCGGCGCCGCGCCCAGGGTGAGCGATCTGCGGAACGCCACCCACTGGTTCGTCGAACTGGAGGGGGCCCAGATCCATTTCGCGGTCCAGGAGACGGCGGCGGACGCCGTGGAAGCGAGTCGGGGCAGGAGGAGGGAACCCAGGGTGGGAGCGAGGGCGACGGCTATGGCCGAGCGCAGGGCGGACCGGCGGGTGAGGTCGGGCATGGTGGCTCTCCTACTTTCGAGGGGGCGGTCGTCGGACGGGGTGGCTCGGCGCGGGTCAGACGACCATCCACTGCTGGTTCGCGCCGGTGGTGCAGGTCGCCTGGGCCAGGGCCGCGCCGTTGGCGGTCGACGCTCCGGCGACCTGGAGGCACTTGCCGCTGTTGACGTTGGTGAAGGTGACGTAGCCGCCGATCACCGCGGTCCTCGTCCACAGTTGGTGCGAGGCCCCGGTGCACGTCGACTGGACGGCCACCGCGCCGTCGGTGGTGGAGGCGCCGGAGATCTGCAGGCACTTGCCGCTGTTGACGTTGACCAGTCGGTGGTGGGAGCCGACGGCGGTGGGCACCCACTGCTGGTTGGCGCCGGAGTTGCAGTTGCCGGAGTTCACCGGCGCGCCGTCGGCCGTGCTCAGGGACCAGACGTCCGCGCACTTGGCGCTGTTGCGGTTCAGCAGGTGGTTGTTCGCGGCTCCGAGCGGACTCGCGATGACGGGCCAGCCGCCCGCGAAGGTCACCTGGCGGATGTCGAGGGTCTCCCGCCCGGAGTTGTCGCCGTCGTAGTAGTGGTAGGCGAGGAACTTGGACGTGCCGTCGTCGTAGGCGTCGGCGCCACCGGCGGCCACCCTGGGGTAGGCACCGGTGAGGACGGTGGTGCCGCCGCCGGAGGCCATGTCGGTGCCGTTCTGGTCGAGGTACGGTCCCGTGATGCTGGTGGAGCGGCCGACCACGGTGTAGTAGGTGCTGTTGGTCCCGCTGCAGCACAGGCCCTTGGAGCCGAAGAGGTAGTAGTAGCCGCCGTTGAGGATGATCGTCGGGTTCTCGATGTCGACGGCGATGCGCCAGAGGTTGTGGTCGGTGGTGGACAGCTTGCCCGTGGACTGGTCCAGGACGTGCATATAGGTGCCGGAGCCGGTCCAGGAGCCCCAGGAGACGTACAGCCGGCCGTCCGGGCCCCAGTCGACGTTGGGGTCGATGGGGTAGTTGACGTCGGTGACCATGCCCTGGTCGGTCCAGGGGCCCTCGATGTTCGTGGCGGTGGCCAGGCCCATCACGGCGTAGTTGGTGCCCCAGCGGGAACCGGCGTAGTACAGGTGGTACTTGCCGTTGAAGTACTTGATGTCCGGGGCCCAGATGTTCGGTGGCGTCGAGCCGAGCTTCTCGGTGATCCAGGCCGGCGTCGCGCCCCAGACGTTCCCCACCTTCGTCCATCCGGATGCCGCGGTGCCGCCGCACGTCTTGCGGAGGGTGATGGCCCCGCTGGGGTTGAGCGGGTCGTTCTCGAACCCGGTGGAGAAGCCGTAGTAGCAGCTGCCCACCTTGATGACACTCGGGTCGTGCATGCGGAGGTCACCGCTGAGCGCCCGCGCGGGAGAGGCGGTGACCAGGCCGAGGACGGTCAGGAAGGCCACCAGGGCCGCCGCGAGTGCGGGCCGGCCGCGTCGTGCGCCTGCGCCGGGGCGCGGCCCCGGGTGGTTGTGGACGCGCATGCGAGACTCCTTTGTGTCGCTTGTGTCGCTTGTGTCGCTGTGGATGAGGCGGGGCGAGCGCTGTCCCCTGCGGGGCCCGGCGTGCGGTGGCGCCTCGTCAGCCCTTGACCGCTCCGGCCGTCATGCCCGACACGATCTGCCGGTTGAAGAACAGGAACATGACCAGCGGCGGGATCGTGATGAGCAGGATGTCCATGAAGAGCAGGTTGTAGCTGGTGCTGTACTGGCTCTGGAAGTTGAACAGCGTCAGCTGGACGGTGGCGTTCTGTTCGCCTGGCAGGAAGTACAGCGGGTTGGTGAAGTCGTTGAAGACGGCCACCGACTGCACGACGATCACCGTCACGATCACCGACCGCAGTACCGGGAGGATGACCCGGAAGAACAGCCGCAGCGGGGACGCCCCGTCGATGATGGCGGCCTCGTCGAGTTCGCGCGGGATGGTGGCGATGAAGGCGCGGAAGAGCAGGATGGAGAAGGACAGGCCGAACGCGATCTCCACGAGGATCAGCCCGGGGAGCGTGCCGAACAGACCCGCCTTCTGCAGGACCCAGATGGTCGGCACCACCGCCGGCGGGATGATCAGCCCGGACAGGACCAGGAAGTTGATCAGTCCCGTCCAGCGGGTGATCCGCCGCTGCAGCACGAACGCGACCATCGCCCCGAGGACGACCATCGCGGCCACACTGGCGACGGTCAGGATCACGCTGTTGATGAAGGCGATGACGAGGATGTAGTCCCGCGCCTGGACCACCTGGACGAGGTTGTCCACGAGTCGGAAGTCGCGCGGCCAGGAGAAGTCGAGCAGCGCGGCCTGCTGCGGGTCCTTCACGGCCGTGAGCACGATGAACGCGAACGGGACGACGAAGACGACGAGGCTGACGGCGACCGACGCAACGGCGAGCCCCGTACGGGCGGGCTTGTTCATCGCTCCACCTCCTTGCGGGCCAGGAAGCGGGACAGCGGGACGATGATCGCCGTCACGACGAGGAAGAGGATGACGTTGCCGGCGGTCGACAGGCCGTAGAAGCCCGCCTGGTACTGCTTGTAGATCACGGAGGCGACCACGTCGGAGCTGAAGCCGGGGCCGCCGCGGGTCATGGCCCAGATGAGGTCGAAGGACCGCAGGCCGCCGATGAGCGACAGGATGATGACGGTCGAGGTGGCCGGCCGGCTCAGCGGCAAAATGACGTTGCGGAACAGCTGCCACGGACCCGCCCCGTCGATCCGCGCCGCCTCGTAGTAGTCCTGCGGGATGGAGACGATGCCGGCGATGTAGATGACGGTGGCCAGGCCGACGCCCTTCCAGACGTCGACGAGGGCCACCGAGAACAACGCCAGTGAGGGGTCCGTCAACCAGCCCGGACCGTCGACGCCGAGCGCCGCGAGCGTCTTGTTGATCGCACCGGTGGACGGGTCCATGAAGGCGGTGAAGGTGATGCCGACGCCCACGGTGCTGACCAGCACCGGGAAGAACACCACCGAGCGCAGATAGCCGCGGGCGCGGATCTGGCTGGTCAGCAGGATTCCCAGGAGGAGGCCGAGGACCACCTTGAGGCCCGAGGTGACGACCGCGTAGAGGAAGGTGTTGACGAACCCCTTGACCAGGGCGGGTTCCTGGAAGAACTCGGTGAAGTTGTCCAGCCCGATGAAGGTCGACTTGAAGATGGTCCACCGGGTGAGGCTGAAGTAGAACGACGCGAAGGTCGGGACGAGGAACAGGGCCCCGTAGATCACCGCCGCCGGCAGGTAGAACCAGGTGGGATAGGCGCTGTGCGTCCGCGCGGACCGAGGCGGCTCGGTCCTGGTCTTCGCCTCGGGCCGCTCGGCCGTCGACGGCCCGGTCGGTACAACTGTGGTCATCGGTCGGCCTCTCTACCAGCCCGGCAGGCCGAGCTGCTGAGCCTGCTTCCGGACGTCCTTGTCGTACTGGGCGGCACCCGTCTTCGCGTTCGTGATGCCGGAGCCGACCTGGACGGCGATCTGGTCGAGGCTCGGGCCCTTCACCGGGGAGAGGAACTCCAGCGCCGGGCTCTGGGAGCCGTCCGTGAAGTAGGCGGCGACGTCCTTGGTGATCGTCGGGACGTCCGCCGGCAGGGTGCACCCCTTGACCAGGTACGGCCCGGTCGGCGTGGAGGCCCTGGCCTGGGCGGCGCAGCCGGCCGGGCTCGCCGCGAACGCGAGGAGCTTCTTGACCGCGGCGAGCTTGTCTCCCGTGGTGGTCTTGGGGACGTACAGGGCGTTCGGGAACCACGCCGTCAGGCCGTTGTCGGCGGCGTCGTCGCCGGGCAGGGCGAAGAACCCGATGTCGTTGAGCTGGTCGGGGTTGCTCGCCTTGATCCCGCTGATGACGGTGGAGAGCATCGGGTACTGGGCGCCCTTGCCGGTGGCCAGCATCTGCAGGCCCTTGACGAGGGTGGCCGAGGCGAAGTCGGAGTTCTGCAGCTTCAGGTCGTGGATCTGCTGGAGGTGCTGGAAGCCCTTGATCGCGTTCGGGTCCGCGGCGAACTTCGCCTTGTTCTCGGTGTAGTTCTTGGTGAAGTCCGGTTCCGCGGCGGCCACGTTGTGGAAGTCGCCCAGGACGAGGAGTTGGGAGGTCCAGGTGTCCTGGTAGGTCTGGATGACCGGGGCGATCCCGGCGGCCTTGATCTTCTTGCTGTTGGCGATGAAGTCCGCCCAGGTCCTGGGCACCTTCAGGCCGAGGTCGGCGTAGACCTTCTTGTTGTAGAGGACGCCGCCGCCGAGTGCCGAGCCCAGCGGGACGCCGTACGTCTGGCTGCCGGCGGTGACCTGGCTGACGAACGACCGGTCGAGGTTCTCGACGTACGCGTCCCGGGTGAGCGGCGTGAGGTTCTTCGCCGGGTCGATCTGCTGGAACAGCGAACCCACGTTGTAGACGAAGACGTCACTCATGCTGCCCGTCTGCAGCCGCGTCTTGATGAGGTTGTCGCCGTCGGCTCCGCCGGGGCGTGTCTCCACGCTGACCCTGATCTTCGGGTTCTCGGCCTCGAAGTCCTTCGCCAGCTCCTTGGCGGCCTGAAGGTTGTCGGGCGCGTTGTCGACGAGCAGCTTGATCGTCGTGGCGCCGCCGTCCCCGCCGGACGAGCCGAGAGAGCCGGCGCTGCACGCGCTGAGCAGAAGCGGCAGAACGGCGGCCGCGGCCAGGGCCGCTCTTCTCTTGGCGAGGGTGCTTGACCTCATGACGTTCCTTAGTTCGGCAGGGATGAAACGATTCAATTCGTGAGGTGAATCCACGGTCGACACCCCGGTCACGGTCGACTGCCCCTGGGACTCCGGGCGGCCCGGCCGCGGCGCAGCCGACGCGATCCGCCTTCGTGTAACGTGCCACAACGGGACGACCCAAAGGTTGAGGCGAAGAGGCCGGAGCCGTCAAGCCATCTGCGAGTAACGTTCCCGAAACGCCGGACAGGGCGGAGCGGTCATGACGACGGAGGTGGGGACCCCCAGTGCAACCAGCGGGCGGCTCGAAGAGAGTCACGATCGCCGATGTCGCGCGCGTCGCCGGCGTGTCCACCTCGGCGGTGTCGAAGGTCCTGAACAACGCCTACGGGGTGAGCCCGGCGATGCACGACCGGGTACGGACGGCCATGGCCGAGCTGGGCTACCGCCCGCACGCCGCCGCCCGGGGCATGAGGGGCCGTACGTACACGCTCGGCGTCCTTCTCGCGAGCATCCGCAACGCCTTCTACGCCGACCTCCTGGACGGGATGAACGCGGCCCTGCGGAACACCGAGTACGCGCTGTTCCTCGGCTCCAGCGGCTCCTCCGAGATGGAGGACCAGACCAAGCTGATCCACGCCATGGTGGACCGGCAGATGGACGGCCTGGTCCTGATCGCGCCGGCCGTGCCCCGCACGGAGGTGGTGCGCGTCGCGACCGAAGTGCCGACCGTGGTGATCGGCCATCACGACCCCTCCCCGGCGTACGACTGCGTGGTCAACCAGGACGGCGCCGGCGCCGATCTCGTCGTCGACCACCTGGTCGCCCTCGGGCACCGCGACATAGCCCATGTATCGCATCCGACGGCGCGCGGCACAGAGTGGGAGCAGCGGCCCGAGCACCACGTCCGGGCCGCCTACCGGGCGGCGATGACCCGGCACGGCCTGGCGGACCTGGCCCGGGTGGTGCGGTCCGGGTACTCGGACGAGGGCGGGTACCGCGGCGCCATGGAACTGCTCACCTCCACGCGCCCGCCCACCGCGATCTTCGCCGGCGCGGACGTGGCGGCGACCGGCGTCTTCCGTGCCGCCTCCGAGCTCGGCCTGCGCATCCCCGACGACCTCTCGCTCGCCGGATACAACAACACCTCGGTCGCCGCACTCGCGCCGGTGAGCCTGACCAGCGTCGACCAGGCGGGCGCCGTGATGGGCGAGACGGCCGCCCGGCTGCTGCTGGAGCGGATCGAGAAGCGGCGTGAGCGCTCCCTGGTCATGGCGTCGACACCACACCTGGTGACGCGCGGCAGTACGGCACCGCCCCGCACCTGACCCGGGCCCCGACGCTCGGCCCCCGGTCCTCGCACGACCGAGCGGACGGTGGCCGTCGGGCGATCGGAGCCGCGGGATCCCCCGCGCCCCCTCTTGACGCGCCGGGCGTCTTCACCTCACGGTTGACTCGTTTCAAGCGTGGAACGTTCCACACGAGCAAGGAGCCGGCATGAGTCTTGAGCGTCCGGAACCCGGCACCGCAGTGGTGTCGATCCGTTTCGAGCACCGCGAGGACGCGCTCGGCGTCGGCACCCCCGAACCCCGCCTGTCCTGGCAGGTCCGCACCGACGACCCCGCCTGGCGGCAGACGGCGTACGAGGTGGAGCTGGACGGCGGTACGACGGCACGGGTCGAGTCGGCCGAACAGGTGCTGGTGCCCTGGCCCTTCGCGCCCCTGGCCTCGCGCGGCCGGGCGAGCGTCCGGATCCGGGTGGCCTCCGCGGCGCGCTGGAGCGACTGGAGCGCGCCCGCCACCGTGGAGACGGGACTGCTGCGCCCCGACGACTGGACCGCCCGCTTCATCACCCCCCGCCACCACGGCGCCCTGGACGCGCCGGCTCCGGAGCTCGTCCGGACGGTCGTGCTGCGGACGGACGTGGCCTCCGCCCGCCTCTACGCCACCGCCCACGGGGTCTACACCGCGTCCCTCAACGGCAGCCGGGTCGGCGACGAGGTGCTCGCCCCCGGCTGGACCAGCTACCACCACCGGCTGCGCTACCAGACGCACGACGTCACCGCACTGCTGCGCGAGGGCGAGAACACTCTCTCGGTCGTGCTCGGCAACGGCTGGTACCGCGGACACCTCGGCTGGTGGGGCGCCCGCGCCCGGTACGGCGACCGGCTGGCCCTGCTCGCGCAGCTCGAGGTCCGCTACACCGACGGATCGGTGGAGGTCTTCGGCTCCGACGAGGAGTGGCGGGCCCGGGACACCGGCATCGTCACGGACGACCTCTACAAGGGCCAGCGCACCGACCTGCGGTTCACACCGGGCGCCGCCGACGGCCCGGTGGACGTGCTGTCCGACGAGGAGGCGGACCTCGCCCGGCTCGTGGCCCCGGAGGGTCCGCCCGTCCGTGTCACCGAGGTGCTGCCGGCCCTGCGGGTCTGGCAGTCGCCGTCCGGCCGTACGCTCGTCGACTTCGGGCAGAACATCGTCGGCCGGGTCCGGCTGCGCGTGCGTGACGCCACCGCCGGCGCGGAGGTCGTCGTCCGGCACGCCGAGGTCCTGGAGAACGGGGAGCTGTGCACCAGGCCGCTGCGGACGGCCGACTCCGTCGACACCTACCTCCTGGCCGACGCCGAGGAGACCGTCCTCGAACCCTCGCTCACGTTCCACGGTTTCCGGTACGCCGAGATCACCGGCGTACCGGACCCGGCCGGCGAGGACCTGCACGCCGTGGTGGTGGGCAGCGACCTGCGCCGCACGGGCTGGTTCTCCTGCTCCGACCCGGACCTGGAGCAGTTCCACGAGAACGTCGTCCGGGGCACACGAGGCAACTTCCTGGACATCCCCACGGACTGCCCGCAGCGTGACGAGCGGCTCGGCTGGACCGGCGACATCCAGGTCTTCTCCCCCACCGCCTCCTTCCTCTTCGACTCGGCCGGCTTCCTGTCCTCCTGGCTCGCCGACCTCGCCGCCGACCAGCACACCGACGGCGCGGTGCCCTGGGTGGTCCCCGACGTCCTGGACACCGAGGCCCCGACGGCGGCGGCCTGGGGCGACGCGGCGCCCGTGGTGCCCTGGGTGCTGTACGAGCGCTACGGCGATGCCGGCGTCCTCCGGCGGCAGTTCACCAGCGCCCGAGGCTGGGTCGACAAGATCGCCTCGCTCACCACCGACGGGGTGTGGGCGGGCGGCTTCCAGTTCGGCGACTGGCTCGACCCGGCCGCCCCGCCCGAGGACCCGTTCGCCGCCCGTACACCGCCCGATGTCGTCGCCACCGCCTGTCTGGTCCGGTGCGCCGACGTCGTGGCCCGCACCGCGGAGGTACTGGGCCACGCCGAGGAGGCCGCCCGGTACTCCGGACTCGCCGACCGGACCCGTGCGGCGTTCGCCCGCGCGTTCGTCACCCCGGCCGGGCGCGTGCTGGGCGACTCCCCGACGGCGTACGCCATGGCCCTGCAGTGGGATCTGCTGCCCACCGCGCGCCGGCGCGAGGCCGCCGGACACCGGCTCGCCGACCTCGTCCGCACGAACGGCTTCCGCATCGCCACCGGCTTCGTCGGCACCCCGCTGATGACCGACGCCCTCACCTCCGCCGGCCACCCGGACCTCGCCCACCGGCTGCTGCTGGAGAAGGGCTGCCCCTCCTGGCTGTATCCCGTGACGATGGGTGCCACCACGGTCTGGGAACGCTGGGACAGCATGCTGCCCGACGGCACGGTCAACCCCGGCCGGATGACCTCCTTCAACCACTACGCCCTCGGGGCCGTCGCCGACTGGATGCACCGCACCGTGGCGGGACTGGCCCCGGCCGCGCCCGGTTACCGCGAGATCCTCGTACGCCCGCTGCCGGACCGGTCCCTGACCCACGCCGCGGCCCGGCATCTGACTCCGTACGGCGAGGTGTCGGTGTGCTGGCGGCGCGAGGACGGCCGCTTCGACCTGGAGGTGGTCGTGCCCGCGGGAACACGGGCCACCGTCCACCTTCCGGGTCCCGGGGCACCTCCGGTGACCGTGGCGCACGGCACGCACGCGTGGACCGTCGACGATCCCTGCCTCGCCCCGGCGCCGCCCGAGGTGGTCACCGTGCGGGACCTGATGGACGAGCCCGGCCTCTGGGGGCGCACGGCAGCCGTCCTGGCCCGGCACGGTCTGGGGGACGACTCCGCGCAACTGGCCCGGCGGCTGGGGCCCTTCCTGGACCTGCCGGCCGGCCGGCTGCCCGCACTGCTGAACAAGGTCGTCTTCGAGGACGGCGGCGCCGACGCGACCGCCGAACTCGACGCCCTCCTGAGCGGCACGGCGGGCTGACGTCCAGGGATCGGGCGGTCGCGCGACCGGGCGGTCCACGGGCCATGCACCCCAGCTGTCCCTTCGACGGCTCTCACGCCGTCGAAGGGACATGTCTGGAGGGAGGCACTGCACCACGCGGTGGTGCGCAGGGGGACCACCGCGCCGGGAGCACCGTCGGTCCTTCACCGGTCCCGTCAGTCGCGGGTCCGGCCCTTCATCCACCGGCGAGGAACTCCCCCTGTGTCCATGTTCATCCACCCGTATGCCGGCCGTCGGGCCGGGCTCGTCGGTGCCGCCGCGTTGACGGCCGTGCTCGGGCCGGCCGCGTCGGCAGCCGCGCACCCGGAGTCCAGGCCGACGAGCCCCAGGCCCTCGCGGAGAACGTCAGCCTCACCGTCGCTCCGAGGCCGAGTCCGACGCGGCAGGCTTGACCGAACTGCGCGTCGCGCCGCCCGAGGGCATCGCTCCCCGTGCCGTGACGCTCGCCGAGGCGCCCAAGGACTGGAAGCTCAGGGCCACCGACGACGGCTACATCGTCGGCGGCCCGGCCAAGGAGACCGGGGTCGACGCCGCACGCGATCAAGGTCCGGTAGCTGCCGGACGCCAAGGATGTCGCGTTCAAGACCGTCGAGGCCGACGGCGACGGGAAGGCTTCGCGCTGGATCGAACTGCCCAGCGGCGGCTGGGAACCCGAACAGCCCGCGCCGGTTTCGATCCCACGGTGACCGTCCAGCACCTGACGAGCCCCGGCGACCCGGCGGTGGGACGCAGTGACCACGCCGGCTTCCTTGAGCGGGGATGGGCCGCCGTCGCCGTCTCCGAGGACCTTTTCTCCACCCCCGACGGCGCGACCGGGACCGGCACCCGGCAGTACCACACCCCGGGCGACACGCTCCTCGACGAGGACCACGACACCGGTTTCGCCGCCACCTTCGCCAGGTCGGTCACGGCGACCGCTCTGACCTTCGCCGGACTGTAGGACCCGACGGAATAAAGTTCACATATGGGCACGGACAATGACACGAACCCAGCCTCGGGCGAAGGCGGGCACGAGCACGACCACGAGCAGAACGACGAGGCCGAGCGCCGGGCGACCGAGAAGTACGTCAGCGATCTGCTGGCACGGGGCCAGGCGGTGTTCGAGGGCGAGGAACCGACGTCCCGGACGACCCACGTCGTCAAACGCGAGGACGACGGACGGCTCACCGTCCGCCGTCTGCGCTTTCTCGGCTACGGCTGACTTCCCGGGCGGCGGCTGCTCAGTCGAAGCAGCGCCGGACCAGGGCGAGGCCGTCGGCGGTCTCGCTCCGGACGATCTCGTGGGTCTTGAGGCGGGGGCTGTCGTCGACGATCGCGACGTGGGAACGGTTCTCGGCGGGGATCTCGACCCGGCCGCGCCGGAGGAGGTCCTCCAGATACGACGTGGCGACCTGTTCGGGGTCGGCGGGCCGCACCGAGCCGCCCGCGGGGTCGGAGCCGGCGACGCCGAAGCGTCGGGACTCCCCGGGGGCGTAGAGGGTGAGCGGTCCGGTGATGCCGTACCCGGCCCCCTGGACCGTGACGGCCGTCAGACCGTCCTCATCCCGGCCGCCCGGCGTCGCCTCGGCCATGGCGGCGCCCTGAAGTGCGATCTCCTGCGCGGTGAGGGACGTGGCGGCGTTCAGGGAGAGGATGCCGTGGCGGGTGAACGCCGAGCGCAGGGAGGTACCGTACCTGCCGCTGTGGCGACGCTGGTCCGCCGCGATCATGTGGCCCGCGACCTGCGCGTAGTAGCCCGCCACCACCGGCGCGGCCACGACGGCGTCCACCAGCAGCTGGCCGGCGATCCTGCCCGCCTCGGCCAGCGCCGCCTGGTCCTGGCTGTCCTGCTGGCGGAAGATCCCCGCGACGATCTTCAGGAACGCGCCGCTGAAGACGCGGGAGAACGAGTGCGGCCCGCTGGTGAGCATGTTCGCGGGTCCGCTCGGCGGCAGCTCCACCGGGTCACGGTAGAAGAAGCGGTTGGACATGTTGCGCAGGCAGTCGGGTTCGGCCGCGCCCGGTGCCACCTTGTCCAGCGCCCAGCCCAGTTGTTCGGCCAGCCGCGACATGCGGGAGGACTGCTCGATGCGGCCCTGCGTATGGGTCAGGACGGCGGTCCGCAGCGACTCCATCTGGAGTGCGGTCAGCAGGGCGCTGATATCACCGAACGCCTCATGCAGGGCGTCGGCCTCGTGCATCGCCGCGTGCCACAGCTGGGGGCGCAGGGCGTCGAGGACCGCGTGACCCAACTCGTGCCGGACGATCTCGGGGCTTCCGCCCGAGAAGACGTCCACTCCTTCCACCCTCTGGTGGAAGAACTTGAGGCTCCGCCGGTCGTAGAAGGCGTTGAGGTCGACCCCCTCGTCGAGATGCACGGACAGGACGCGTCCGACCGACGGGACCCACTGAGTTCCCGTGGGAACCAGCGGACCCCAGGTCTGGCAACCCGTGCTCAGCGCGTCGGCCGCCACCCAGTAGCGGAAGGCCGGCGTGCCCGGCCCGGCACTGTCCGGCTGCGGCACGGCCTCGGCGATGACCGTCGGAAAGGGCTGCGTGTCGAGCTGGGGAACCGGGTGTCGCACCGGCACATTTTCCTGCAGAGGAGGTCCGGGATCGTCCTCGTACACGAGAACCGTCTGGGTCATCGCGTGCTGCTGCACGGTCATTGCCGCTCCAGGAGCGAACCCCGGGGGAAAAGTCCTTTATGTCCAGTACGCGACGCATGCCTCCGCGTGTCAATTCGAACACGATGGGTGACCGTGGACCGGGTGACCGTGTTTCACGCGAGCACGTCGAGCCGCCTCACCTCCGCATCCGTGAGCCGGATCGCCCCGCCGCCACGTTCTCGACGAGGTAGTCGGGGTTTCCGCCGGGGACATCCGGCCGCCGCGTCCTCCCCCATGGGGTCGCCTACGGGCAGCACCTCCCTGGGCAGAGGGAAATTCGATACGCCCCCATGCAGACGGCCGAGCACCGGCTCACCCTCACTGCCTCACGCTCTGCCCCCTGCACCCCCTCGTCGCTCCTTGCGGGGCACGGGTGCGCCCCTCGCCGCTGCCTGCCTCGTTGACGGCCGGGCGGCAGCGGGTTGGTTCGGATCCCTTTCAGCGCATCCAGTGCCCGTCGGTGCTCCATCCCAGGAAGCGCCGGGCGCGGCCGCCGTCCGTGGTTCCGTCCCCGCCGAAGGTGCCGCCCTCGGCGACCAGGGCCAGGCCTGCCAGGGCGGGGGCCAGCCGGGTCGCGACCTGGGCGGAGTGGCGCGCCGTCTCCTCGTCCAGGTCGGCGATGATCCGCCGCTGGTCCTCCGTCGGGCACAGGGACAGGTGGAACACCATCTGGCGCCACGCGTACGCAGCGTCCTTGATCGTGCCCAAGGGACGCGGGTGGTGGTGGACACGGGCGGTCAGCCGGCACACGGTCACGAAACAGCGGCGCGCCAGGTCGGCCCGGCCGGGCCGCGGGACGATGCCCACCCGGTGGACCAGCGTGGCCAGGTTGTGGGTGGTGAGGATCTGCGCCTGCTCGATCACCGTGCCGTTCGCGGCGACCGACCAGGCCCCGGACGTCGTCCCGGCCCGTTCGGCGCACAGCCGCGCGAAACCGGGAGAGGTACGGGCGCCGTGAGAACGGATCAGGGCCGTGCCGGCCTCGGCGATCGCCAGATTACGGATCGCCGCGTAGTCGATGCCGTAGTAGCGCTCGTACAGCGTGCCGCCGAGCAGTTCGCCCGCGATCCGCGCCGCCGTGAGGAACTTCGGGCTGAACGTGCCCATGAAGATGTCGGCGGCCAGCTCCTCCACGAACGGTGCGCCCAGGTCGCACTCGCGCTCGAGGACACCGAGCTCACGGACCAACGGATTGGGCAGGATGGTGCCCGGGAAGGCCTGCACAGCCAGCTCGCCCAGCTGCCGCAGCACGGTGAGCGCACCTTCGCCGTCCGACGTGCCCGGCACCGCGGACCGCTGCCCGGACACCGCCCGTACCCAGGGCAGCTCCTCGACGCGCACCTGCCGTTCCAGGTTGAGCAGCAGCAGGGAGCGGCGGTCGCGGAACGCCCGGTAGTTCGCGGCCATCAGCGACCGCAGCGCCTCGTCGCGGTACGCCTGCGCGGTGGTGGCGGCGACCAGCTGAGGTACCAGCTCGGCCAGGACCTCGGCGGACGGGACGACGCCCCGCTCCACGAGTGTGCCGAGCGGTGCGCTCAGCGCGGACTCGACCACCTGGCCGATCGTGGGCGGTACGGCAGCCGCGGCGGGCAGCCCGGTCTCCCGGCTCTCCTCCTCGGTCACCGCGCGAAGAAGCGGGGCGACATCGCGGATGCCCGTCTCCTGCGGGAGTACGGCGAGCCGGCGCAGCATCAGCTGGGCCAGGGCGTGGTGGGAGGGGCGCGCCGCCTGCTCGGCCTGGCTCCGGCGCAGGGCCGTATGCCCGGCGGATCCGGGCAGACCGCGCCGCCGAACCATCGACGCCACCGCATGCCGCAGCAGACCGAGCCGGCGCGCGTCCAGCGGCCGTCCGGCGACGAGCTCCTCCAGCGCGCCGCGCAGAATGCCCAGGTTCTCCTTGGGGCTGCGGTGCTTGGTACAGCGGGTGTGCTCTGCGGCGAGCAGCCGGTAGCGGCCGAGCAGGACCTCGCCGCGCGCCAACCAGTCGGCGTCCGGGGCGAGTTCGAGGACCCGGCCGTCCCGCGCCGTCCGCAGCCAGTGAACGAGCAGTTCGTCGCCGAACGGCTGCCAGACGGCGAGCGCCTCGCGCTGGGTCTCGACGGCCTCGTTCGGCCGCCGCCGTATCAGGGTGTCGACCGCGTCGGAGACGGTGTGCCGGTGGACGGCCGCGGTGGCGTCCGGCGCGGGCCCGTCCGCCGGGCGGGGCAGGAACCGCAGCCGGTCGGCGAACGGCTCCAGTTCCGCCGCGAGGTCCAGCGCCGCGTCCGTCTCCCCGTGCCGCACCAGCCACGCCATGGTGAGCAGCGCCGCCTCCTCCGGTACGCAGATCTCGTAGTGGCCGCTGTCCAACCGGGCCCACAGCCAGGCGAGTCCGGATGCGGTGAGGCAGTGCGCGAAGAGCGCGCGCCGCTCGGCGGGCACGCCGAAACTCCGCGCGGCCTCGGTCTCGTACTGCTGGAGCGGACCGCCCCCGCTCGCGGTCCCGGTGGCGAAGCCACCCCGCACCACCTCGGGGGTCACCCAGGCCGGAAGCCCCGCGACCGGGGTACGTGAGCCGACGGTCAGCCGTCCCGCGGCCAAGCCCGCGAGAACCTCCCGCCAGCGCTGCCCGCGTGCCTCGGCGCGGCGCCGGGTGCCGGCGTCCTCGTGGGTCAGCGCGGTCGTGAAGGCCTTGGCCAGTTGGGCCGCCGCATAGGACGGGGCCGCGGTGAGGGGCTGCTGCTCAGCGTTGTCGTTCATAAGCCGACGTGGCAGGTTCCGCCCCTGCGCCCTCCGGGTCCCGAGCCCGGTGCTCTGCTGCTGAGCTACACGCCGTTGACCGCCGAAGTTAGACGCTGGGATGGTCACCGTTCAACCGGGTTTCGGCAGGGCGTCACGGTGGCGAGCAGTACGCCTGTGGATCAGACGGGAAGCGAGGACGTTGCCCTGGTCGGCTGCGGCCATCGCGGTGTCGTCCAGGACGATGTGCACAGCGTCGCTCACCGGCTGGTCACCTGGGCCAGGCGCCGGTCCGGCTCGCTGTCCAGGTCCTGTTCCTCGGCAGCGGTCGGCGCGTAGCCGTTCCACTCCGTCAAACGCGGCCAGGGGCCTTCTCCGCCCTCGCGGCACGCTCGGCACGCTCGGCCGGAGTCAGCAGCGTCTCGGCGGGACGAGCGAGATACGCGCGCAGCGACAGCCCCTCAGCAGCAGCTACGGCGGCCAGCCGGTCCTCGACTTCCATGGGGTTCGGACGTTGGCATCGGACATCGTCGTGCTCCTTCCCCTCCCCCAGGGGTGGGGGAGGTACCCGTACCCCACCCGCCATGCCACTGATTCCAGTCACGACCCTGTTGCGTGGCCGAATCCGGTGCAATGCTGTGACCGCGGTGATCCTCCCAGTCCACCGACGGAGGTCCCGACCCTTGGCCCCGCCCGTGTGCTTTCACCTGGGCGGGGCCGCGCCGTCCCTCCCGTCCTCCCCACGGGAGGGCCGACGGCTGCGCAGACGCCGCGCTCCGAGATGCGACACCGCACACTGCCCCGGTGGACACCAGCAGCCCGACCGGCTCGTCCTGCTCACGGCTGCCGCTCAACTCGCAGGGCGGCCACCGACGCTGGCGGATGACCTGGTCGAGGCTACGTCGAGCACTGGTGGATGGCCCGGCGGCTCTTCGGTGATCAGCCGCCCGAGAGATCCTGGGCCAAGCCGGGTACCGCGCTGATCCCAACGGCCCCGGTTTCCCCAGAAAGCGGCAGACCTGGCGCGAAGAAGACCAGGGCTTCAAGATCCACACCAGCGGGTTGGCTCTCCTGCCCTCGACAGGCGGACCCACCCCGGCCATCGGGCTGTTCGTGCAAGGCGGATTCCTGGAGCAGGGCTCGAGAGCGAAGCCGCACCGCGTGACCTACGAATCCGGCGCCCGTCCCGCGCCCACAACGGGTCCCGCGCCCCAGTTGGCATGGGGCTTGTGGACGACGGCGCCTCGGCAGCCGAGTGCTCCCGGCCGCCGGCTCGTACGCCGAGCCCGCCGAATCCTGTTCCCCGGCTCTTGAAAGGTGCTGACATGCCGCCCGCCCCAACTGCCATCAGCGCTCTCGTCCGGACATACCTGGTGCACCACCCCGCCGAAAACGCCGTCATAGAAGCGCTGCCGGCAGTTCTCGACGCAGCGGGCGACCCCACGAGCCGTACGACGATGCCGACGCACATCACGTGCAGTGCCGTGGTGATCGACCGCGACCGGCGGGTGCTTCACCACCTTCACAGAGCGAGCGGCCTGGTCCTCGTCCCCGGCGGCGACTGAGCCGGCCCCGCGGCATTCCGGCCGACCGGCATCCACTGTCGCGACGGGCTCGGACCAGGGCGGCGGGAACAGCGTGAACGCGAACATGTCAGAGGGGATGGAGGCCGAGGCCGGGCCCGGAGGTCACCCCGTAGGGGCGCGGGCGGCCAGGGCCTCCAGGAGCAGGTCGACCGCTTCCTCGAAGGAACTGTCGCCCACGGTGCGCAGGTCCTGCCGCACGCTGGTCAGGGCGGGGTACGACGCCGGGTCCAGCCCCTGGTACACGTCCAGCCACGCCCGCTCGTCGGCCTCTCGCTGTCGCCGCGGCAGTGCCTGGAGCGCCGCGTCCATGGCCGCGTGGCTGAGCACGGTGTCGATGAACGTCAGGTACAGGCGGGTCGCGTCAGCCGGGCCGAACCCCGCGGAGAGCAGCAGTCCGATTCCGGTCTCGACGGCGCGGATCTCGTTCGGGCGCCGGGTGACCCGGTACGAGGCGAAGGCGGCCGCGCGCGGGTGGGCGAGGTAGCCGGCGCGGACCCGCAGGGCCATCTCGCGCAACGCGGCCACCCAGTCGTCCCCCGGGGCGAAGCCCGCCATGGCGTCGCCGATGATGCGGTCGGCGATGGCGAGCACCAGGTCGTCGGTGCCGTCGAAGTAGCGGTAGAGGGCGCTGGGGTCGCAGCCGAGGGCGGTGCCGAGCCGGCGCACGCTGAGTGCCTCCGGGCCGTGCTCGCCGATCAGCCGCAGCGCGGTCTCCACGATCAGCTCCGCCGAGAGCAGCACGCCCGAGCGGGTGGGGCGACGGCGTCTGCGTTCCTGCGGGACACGGGTGGGCATTCCGGGGCTCCTGTCGGTCGGGACCGCGTACCGGCAGTGAAGGGGCCCGGTCCCCTTATGTCAACAGGATTGACGCAAGACGAATGCCAGGTGTTCCATCACAGTCCCGCCGCGGCTCTACCCTCGTCACCCTCCCCACGAGGAGCCCTTCATGCCGTCCCTGCCTCCCCAACCGTCCATGTCGCCCATGGCCTCGCCCTCGCCCTCGCCCTCGTCCCCGGCCCCGTCCACGTCCCCGGCCCCGGCCCCGGCCCCTGCCCCGGCCCCGGCCCCGGCCCCGGCCGTCGGACCGGGTTCCGGGCTGCGCCGTTCCCTCGGCGTGGTCGACGGCGTCGCCATCGCCGCCTCCAGCACGGCCGCCACCACCAGCATCGCCATCGGCATGGGCACGATCGCGACCATCGTGGGCCTGCAGGGCCCGGCGCTGCTGCTCCTGGCCTTCCTGCCTGTGCTCGGCATCGCCACCGCCTACGCCCGCCTCAACCGCTCGGAGCCCAACTGCGGCAACGGCTACACCTGGGTCGGCAAGACCCTCGGCCCCTGGCCCGGTTTCCTGACCGGCTGGGTCACCATCGTCGGATCGGTCATCTTCTGCGCCTACACCAGCGCCGTGATGGGCTCGGTCACCCTGGTCTTCGCGAACAAGGCAGGCCTGCACACCCTGGGGGGCGTCGCGCTCGATCCGGCGTCCACCGGCGTCAGTACGGCCGTGGGGCTGGTGCTCCTGCTCGGCCTCACCGCCCTCGCCGTCACCGGCACACGCGCCACGACCCGTTTCCAGTTCGCGCTGCTGGTCTTCGAATACGCCGTGCTGATCGGGTTCTGCGGCTGGGCGCTCGTCACCGGCGGGCAGTCCTTCTCCCTCTCCTGGTTCAACCCCTTCGAGATCGCCGACGGCACCACCTTCGCCCAGGGCATGGTGCTCGCGGTGTTCTTCTTCTGGGGCTGGGACGCGGCCTTCAGCGTCACCGAGGAGACCAGGAAGCCGGGCGACGCGGCCCGCGGCGGGCTGATCGCCCTCTTCGCCATGCTCGGCCTGTTCCTCTTCGCCTCGATCGCCTTCCAGCGGGAGATGAGCCTCGCCGAGCTCATCGGGAACGGCCCGCAGGCCCTGCCGTACCTCGGGCAGAAGCTGGCCGCCGAGCCCTGGGCCACCCTGCCCCTGGTGGCCCTGATGTTCTCCGCCGCGGCCTCCGTGCAGTCCACGCTGATCCCCACGGCACGCGGGCTGCTCGCGATGGGCCGGGACCGCACCATGGGCCCGGTGTGGACCCGGGTGCATCCGCGGTACGGCACCCCCGCCGCCGGCACGGTCGTCGTGCTGTCCATCGCCGCCGCGATCGCCCTGCTGGCCGTCGCCCTGCCTCGGCTGAGCGACATGCTGCTGGCCGCCGTCAACGCCATCGGCCTGCTCGTGGCCCTCTACTACGGCCTCACCGCGCTCGCGTGTGCCGTCCGTTTCCGGTCCGCCCTGCGCGAGGGGCCGCGGACGGCGGTGCTCGCCGTGGGTGTGCCCGGCGTGTCCGGCCTGGTGCTGCTGGGCCTCGGCGGCTACCTCGGATACTCCTACCTGACCATGAGCGACCACTTCGAACTGAGCCCCGACAACGGGTGGTTCATGTTCTCCCTGCCCGCCGTGATCGTCCTCGTGGGGCTGGTCATGGCCGCGATCGCCAAGCACGTCCGCCGGTCGCCGTACTTCGCCACCGGGCGCGGCACCGACGCCGAGGCCATCGACCTCCCCATGGACCGCACGCCCGTCTGAGCCCGCCGCCCGCTCCCGGCCGGCGACCTCACCCCGGCCGCTCGACGCCCCTGCCCTCGCCCCGACCCCCTCCACGGAGTCCACCCCCATGTCGCAGTCCCAGGCCACGGGCCCCGCCGACCTCGTCCTCACCGGCGGGCCCGTGCACACCGTCGATCCCGCCCGCGTCCGCGCCACCGCCGTGGCCGTGCACGGCGGGCGGATCACGGCCGTCGGCCACGACGAGGTGCACGCCCTCGTCGGGCCCCGCACCGAGGTCGTCGACCTCGCCGGAAAGCTGCTGCTGCCCGGCTTCCAGGACGCCCATGTGCACCCGCAGGGCGCGGGCCTGGAACTCGGCCTGTGCCACCTCGCCGACTCGGTCGACCCCACCGAGTACCTGCGGCGGATCCGGACGTACGCCGACGAGCACCCGGACGCCGAATGGATCACCGGTGGCGGCTGGTCCCTGGAGGCCTTCCCCGGCGGCGCCCCCACCGCCGCCACCCTCGACGCGATCGTCCCCGACCGGCCCGTCTTCCTGCCCAACCGCGACCACCACGGCGCCTGGGTCAACACCCGGGCACTCGAACGGGCCGGCATCGACGCCCGCACCCCCGACCCCGCCGACGGCCGCATCGAACGCGACGCCGACGGCCGGCCGACCGGCATGCTGCAGGAGGGCGCCGTCCACCTCGTGGGCCGACTGGTGCCCGACCCCACCCCCGAGGAACAGCTGACCGCCCTGCTGCGCGCCCAGGCCGTGCTGCACGCCCACGGGGTCACCGCCTGGCAGGACGCCATCGTCGGCGCGTACGCCACCATGACGGACCCGGCGCCCGCGTACCGCACGGCTCTGGACCGGGGGCTCCTCACCGCGCGCGTCACCGGCGCCCTGTGGTGGGACCGTGAACGCGGTGCCGAGCAGATCCCCGAACTCGTCGCGCGGCGCGCGGAGTTGAGCGGGGGCCGGTTCCGCGCCGGTACGGTGAAGATCATGCAGGACGGCATCGCCGAGAACCGCACGGCCGCCATGCTCGACCCCTATCTCACCGGCTGCGGGTGCGCCTCGGACGGCAGCGGCCTCAGTTTCGTCGAACCGGGCGAGCTGAGGAAGTACGTCACCGAGCTCGACGCGCTCGGTTTCCAGGTGCACTTCCACGCCCTCGGCGACCGGGCGGTGCGCGAGGCGCTCGACGCCGTCGAGGCCGCCCGTACCGCCAACGGGCACCGCGACACCCGCCACCACCTGGCGCACCTCCAGGTCGTCCACCCCGACGACGTACGACGGTTCCGGGCACTCGGCGCCACCGCCAACCTCCAGATGCTGTGGGCCGCCCACGAGCCGCAGATGGACGAACTGACCCTGCCCTTGCTGGGCCCCGAACGCGGCGCCCGGCAGTACCCGTTCGGCGACCTGCTGCGCGCCGGGGCGACGCTGGCGGCGGGCAGCGACTGGCCGGTCAGCAGCCCCGACCCGCTCCAGGCCCTCCATGTCGCCGTCAACCGCGTCTCCCCGGACGCCCCCGACGGCACCCCGGAGTTCCTGCCCGGACAGCGCCTCGATCTCGGCACCGCCCTCGCCGCCTACACGGCGGGCAGTGCCTACGTGAACCACCTCGACGCCCTCACCGGCAGCATCACCGTCGGCAGGGCGGCCGACCTGGTCGTCCTCGACCGCGACCCGTTCACGGGCCCGCCCGAGGGCATCGCCGCCACCCGGGTCCTGCAGACCTTCGTGGAGGGAGAACGCGTGCACGCGGCTCCCGACGCGTGATGCCCGAGGCTCCCGGCACCCGACGCCCCGGTCGGGGCGGATGCGTCCCGACCTCTTGACGACAGCCGTGTGACTGCGTAGACATGACTACGCAGACATGACAGCGCAGTCAGAGAGGTGATGTCTGACATCATTGGGCTGGTTCGTACGGTCACCGGGAGGCAACCATGACGCGAGGTACGGGACGGGGCGGCAGCCCCGCGGCGCCGAGCAGCACGGATGTGGCACGGCTGGCCGGGGTCTCGCAGAAGACCGTGTCGCGGGTCTTCAACGACGAGCCGTACGTCTCCGCCGAGGTGCGCAGGCGGGTCACGGAAGCCGCCGAGCGGCTCGGTTACCGGCGTAACAACGCCGCCCGGGCACTGGCCTCGGGGCGGACCCGCTCCATCGGAGTGGTGACGCTGGGGACGGCTCTGTACGGTCCGGCCTCGCTGCTCATGGGAGTCGAGCGGGTCGTCCGGGACACGGGCTACGCACTCCGGGTGGTCAACACCGTGGAGGGTGATCCGGCGGGTGTCGCGGGCGCCGTGGACTCGCTCCTCGACCAGGGCGTGGACGGCATCGTCATCTCCGAGCCGATCGACGAGTCGGGAGAGGACGGTGACCCGACGCTGCGGGTCGCCGTGCCGGTGCTGGTCATCGGCGCCCCGCCGTTCGTCACCGCGCCCGCGGTGCTGAACGCGGGTGACGGCGCCGACCTGATGGCGCGTACCGCCACCGAGCACCTGCTGGGGCTGGGCCACACGACGGTCCATCACCTGGCCGGTCCGCAGCGCTGGTACGCCGCCCGGGACCGTCTGGAGGGATGGCGGGCCACCCTCACCGCCCAGGGGAGGGATCTGCCTGATGTCGTCCGAGGGGACTGGTCGGCCGCGTCCGGGTACGCGGCCGGGCGCGAACTGGCCGAGGACGGCGGTGTCACCGCGGTCTTCGCCGCCAACGACGACATGGCGATCGGCCTGATCCGCGCGCTGGCGGAGGCCGGGCGCCGGGTCCCGGAGGACGTCAGCGTCGTCGGCTTCGACGACATCCCGGTCGCCGCCTATGTGACACCTCCCCTGACCACGGTGCGGCAGCCGTTCGACGCCGTGGCGCAGGAGGGGCTCAAGCGACTCGTGCACGCCATCGAGAACCCCGACGCGGACCCCTTGCCGCCGAGCGACCCACCGGTCGACCTTGTCGTCCGCGCCTCGACCGCGCCACCGCCCAGCCGGAGGACCCCGGCTCGCGCACGGCGCACCGCCTCCCGCCCCCGAGGGGCCACATCCGCCCCGCCCGTTCCGTACGGAGGCGCCGCCCCACGACACTGACCGCCACCTGCCCGCCCGGACAGCACCACGCACGGCCGGCGCGTGACCCCTGAACGAGCCGCTGTACCCGTCACGCCCCGCCCCGGCGCGCCCCGCACGCAGTCGCCGTAGGGCCGCCCCCGTATCCAGCGGTGTGCCCGGAGCCGCGTCCCCGCACCTGCCCCGGACACCCTCGCCCCTCTCTCCCCGGCCACGATCCCCGCCGTGCCCGCAGCGCTCGGTGTGTGTCGTCGGCTCCGTACACGAGGACGCGATCGGCGACCACGTCGGCGTTCGAGCCCGGTCGTCGTCCGCCCCTTCGCATCACACACTTCCGCACGTCCTCATCAGGCGTGCCGCCACCCTCGCCACATGCCGGAGTTCACCATGTCCAGAAACACGTTCACAGCCGCTTCCTCCTCCATGAGCCGTCGGCTGTTCCTCACCACGACGGGTGCCCTGTCGCTCGGGGCCGCCCTCACCGCCTGCGGCGGCGGTGACTCCGGCGGCTCCTCCGGCTCCGCCGAGCCGGTCGGCCAGGCCGACATCGACAAGGCGATGAAGACGCCCACCGAGCTGACGTTCTGGACCTGGGTCCCGAACATCGCCAAGGAGATCGCGCTCTTCGAGAAGAAGTACCCGGCCATCAAGGTCAAGGTCGTCAACGCCGGCCAGGGCACCCCGCAGTACACCAAGCTGCGTACGGCGCTGAAGGCGGGCAGCGGGGCACCGGACATGGTGCAGATCGAGTACCAGGCCATCCCGACGTTCACCATCACCGACAGCCTGCTGGACCTGCGGCCGTACGGCGCCGACAAGTTGAAGGACCAGTTCGTCGACTGGACCTGGGGCCAGGTCAGCGGCAGCGACGGCGAGGTGTGGGCGATCCCCCAGGACACCGGCCCGATGGGCATGCTGTACCGCAAGGACATCTTCGACAAGCACGGCATCGAAGTCCCCAAGACCTGGGACGAGTTCGCCGAAGCGGCACGCAAGCTCCACAAGGCCGACCCCGACGTCTACCTCACCAACCTCGCGGCCAACCAGCCCGCCGCCTGGCACGGCCTGCAGTGGCAGGCCGGCGCCGAACCGTACGCCACCTCCGGCGACAGTGACATCACCATCAGCGTCGACGACGCCGCCTCCCGGAAGCTCGGCGAGTACTGGGGCGGACTGGCGAAGGAAGGCGTGATCAGCGTCGACCCGGACTTCACCGACGGCTGGTACGCCGGGCTCAACAAGGGCAAGTACGCCACCTGGCTCACCGCCGCGTGGGGCCCGGCCTTCCTCTCCGGCTCGGCCAAGGCCACCGCCGGCAAGTGGCGCGCGGCCCCGCTCCCCCAGTGGGACGCCGCCAAGCCCAGCGCGGGCAACTGGGGCGGCTCGACCACCGCGGTCATCCGCTCCACCAAGAACCCCATCGCGGCCGCCGTGTTCGCGCAGTTCCTCAACACCGACCCCGCGAGCGCCAGGATGTTCGCCACCGAGCAGTTCTTCTTCCCGGCGACCAAGGCCCTGCTCACGGACAAGGAGTTCGTCTCGGACGCGCCGTCCTTCTACGGCGGCCAGAAGGTCAACCAGCTGTTCGCCGACATCAGCGCCACCGTGGACCCCTCCTTCCAGTGGCCGCCGTTCCTCGACCAGGCGGCCACCGACTGGACCGAGACCGTCGGCAAGTCCCTCGCCGACAAGACCGACACCGTCCGCGCGCTCGGCACCTGGCAGTCACGGCTGACCACGTACGCCAAGAACCAGGGCTTCACCGTCAAGGGGAGCTGAGATGGCCGCCGCACGCCGTCACCGCTCGGCGGGACCACTGTTCGTCGCACCGTTCCTGGTGCTGTTCCTCCTGCTCTTCCTCGCCCCGCTCGGCTACGCCGCCTACCTCAGCCTCTTCCAGGAGCGCCTGATCGGCGGGACGGTCTTCGTCGGCCTCGACAACTACGTCAAGGCCTTCGGCGACTCCCAGTTCCTGCACGGAGTCGGCCGCGTCGCACTGTTCTTCGTGGTCCAGGTCCCCGTGATGCTGCTGCTCGCCCTGCTGTTCGCCCTCGCACTCGACAGCGGACTGCTACGGCTGTCGCGCGTGATCCGGCTGGGCATCTTCGTCCCGTACGCCGTACCCAGCGTGGTCGCCGCGCTCATGTGGGGCTATCTGTACGGCCCGGACTTCGGCCCGTTCGCCCAGCTGAGCCGGAACCTGGACCTGCCGGCCCCCGCCTTCCTCAGCGAAGGCTGGATGCTCGGCAGTCTGGCGAACATCGTGACCTGGGAGTTCGTCGGCTACAACATGATCATCCTGTACGCCGCCCTGCGTACGGTCCCCCATGAGCTGTACGAGGCGGCCGCGATGGACGGCGCCGGGGCCTGGCGCATCGCCTGGTCGATCAAACTCCCCGCGCTCCGCCCTGCCCTGCTGCTCACGCTGTTGTTCTCCGTGATCGGCAGCTTCCAGCTGTTCAACGAGCCGAACCTGCTGATGAAGATCGCCCCGGACGTCATCAGCAGCTCCTACACCGCCAACCTCTACGCCTACACGCTCGCCTTCACCGGCCAGCAGGTCAACTACGCGGCCACGGTGTCCTTCCTCCTCGGCCTCGTCATCGTGATCGCCTCCTACGGCGTCCTGCTCACCGCGAACCGCAGGAGGACCCCGTGACGACGACCACCCCGGCGCCCACGGTCACCGCCACGGCGAAGAAGCCGGCGCGCATCGCACACCGCAAGGGCCGCCCGGCCCGTCGCAGCACCCCGCTGACGATCGCCATGCTGGCCGCCCTGGCCTACTTCCTCCTTCCGCTGTTCTGGCTGCTGATCGCCTCGACCAAGAGCACCCAGGACCTCTTCAACAGCTTCGGCCTGTGGTTCTCCGACGCCCCCCAACTGCTGTCGAACATCAAGGCGACCTTCAGCGCGGACAACGGCGTCTTCGTGCACTGGCTGCTCAACACGGTCATGTACGCCGGAGTCAGCGCGGTCGGAGCCGCGCTGCTCGCGGCCGCCGCCGGGTACGGCTTCGCCAAGTACCGCTTCCGCGGCGACCGGGCCGCCTTCAACCTCGTCCTCGGCGCCGTCATGGTCCCGACCACCGCGCTGGCCATCCCGACCTATCTGCTCTTCGCGCAGGCGGGCCTGGCCAACACCCCCTGGGCGATCATCCTGCCCTCGCTGGTCAACCCCTTCGGTCTCTACCTCATGCGCGTCTACGCCGAGGACGCCGTCCCGGACAGCATTCTGGAGGCCGCCCGCATCGACGGTGCCGGCGAGGCCAGGATCTTCTTCCGGATCGCGCTGCGGCTGATGGGTCCCGGCGTGGTGACGGTCCTGCTGTTCACCCTGGTGGCGACCTGGAACAACTACTTCCTGCCGCTGATCATGCTCAACGACCCCGATCTGTACCCGATCACCGTGGGCCTGGCCTCCTGGGCCGCACAGGCGCAGAACGGCGGGGCCGGCGCCAGCAGCGACATGCTCGCGCTGGTCGTGACCGGCTCTCTGATCTCGATCGTCCCGCTCGTCGTGGCCTTCCTCATGCTGCAGCGGTACTGGCAGAGTGGTCTGGCCACCGGCGGCGTCAAGCAGTAGGGCACGCAGCCCTCGTACCTCTCCCCCACCGACCCGGAGGTTTCCCTTCATGGCGGCTCTGCCTGCCCGCGTCCTGTTCGGCGCCGCGTACTACCACGAATACCAGCCCTACGAACGGCCCGCCGAACGCCTCAAGACCGACCTGGACCTGATGGCCGACGCGCATGTCTCCGTCATCCGGGTCGGCGAGTCGGTGTGGTCCACCTGGGAGCCGGAGAACGGGAAGTTCGACCTCGACTGGCTCCAGCCCGTCCTGGACGGTGCCCACGAACGCGGCATCTCCGTCGTGCTCGGCACCCCGACGTACGCGGCACCGCCGTGGCTGGCCCGCCAGTACCCGGAGATCACGGGCGAGCGGCGCACCGGTGAGCGCATCGGCTGGGGCGCCCGGCAGGAGGTCGACTTCACCCACCCCGCCTTCCGCTTCCACGCCGAGCGGATCATCCGCAAGGTCGTCGGCCGGTACGCCGATCACCCCGCCGTCATCGGCTTCCAGGTCGACAACGAGCCCGGTCTGCACCTCTTCCACAACCAGGGTGTCTTCCAGCGCTTCGTGGACCATCTGCGCGAGAAGTACGGCGACGTGGAGACCCTCAACCGCGAATGGGGCCTGGTCTACTGGTCCCACCGGCTGTCGACCTGGGCCGACCTGTGGACGCCGGACGGCAACGAACAGCCGCAGTACGACGTGGCCTGGCGGGAGTTCCAGGCCCGGCAGGTCACCGAGTTCATCGGCTGGCAGGCCGACCTGGTCCGCGAGTACGCCGGGCCGGAGCAGTTCGTCACCACCTGCATCTCCTACACCCGCCAGGGAGTGGAGGACGACGAGTTGACCGACCGCCTCGACATCGCCTCCGGCAACCCCTACTACGACATGCAGGACGGACTCCTTCTGCCGGACCCCACCCCCGACGACCACGAGCAGAAGTGGAAGACCACCGGGGTGTGGTCGCTCTACCAGACCGCCGACTGGATGTTCTCCTCCCGCCAGGAGCCGTTCCTCGTCACCGAGACCAACGCCGGCTCGATCGGCATGGCCTGGGACAACCGCCCCGGCTACGACGGCCAGTGGCGGCAGGCCGCCTGGGCGCTCGTCTCGCGCGGCGCCCGGATGATCGAGTACTGGCACTGGCACACCCTGCACTTCGGCGCCGAGACCTACTGGGGCGGCATCCTCCCCCACACCGGGCAGCCCGGCCGCACGTACGCCGAACTCGCCCGCCTCGGCGCGGAGTTCGAGGCGGCCGGCCCCCTCGTCGCCGGACTCGAACCGGACTCCGACATCACGATGGTGTACTCGACGCCCAGCAAGTGGCTCATGCAGAAGTACCCGCCGCTCGCCAAGCCGGACGGCGAGCCGGACCCCACCGCCTACCACCGCATCTTCGACCCCTTCTACCGCGGCGCCTTCGACGCGGGCCGCCAGGTCCGCATCGTCCACGCCCGCCAGCTGCACGACCCGAGCGGCGAGCGCGAGGGTCTCTCCCCCGAGGAGGCCGTGCGCCGCCACCCGGTCCTCGTCGTCCCGGCGTTGTACATCGCCGCCGACTCCACCCTCGACTGGCTCGCCGCCTACGCCCACGCGGGCGGCCACCTCGTCCTCGGCCCGCGCACCGGCTACGCCGACCACGAGGCCCGCGCCCGCGCCGAGCGGGCCCCCGGGCGCCTCACCGAGGCCGCGGGCGTCGGCTACGACGAGTTCGGCAACCTCGCGCGGGAGGTGCCCGTACGGCCGGTCCCGGGCGGGCCGCTCCGCCTCCCCGAGAGCGCGACGGCGACACGCTGGGCGGAGGGCCTGACCGCCACCGACGCCGACGTGCTCGTCACCTACGACCACCCGCACTTCGGCCGCTGGCCCGCCGTCACCACCCGCCGCCACGGCGCGGGCCGGGTCACCTGCGTCGGCACGGTCCCCGGCCGCGATCTCGGCCGGGCACTGGCCGAGTGGCTCACGCCGTCCGCCCGGCACGCCTGGGGCGACCTCCCGCCGTCCGTGACCGCCACGACCGGCACCTCGCCCGACGGACGCCGCGTCCACATCGTCCACAACTGGGCCTGGGAGCCCGCGCGCGTCCCCGTCCCGGCGTCCCTGGCCGACGTCCTGACCGGCACGTCCCTCCCGGCGGGAGCGCCGCTGGAACTCGGGCCGTGGGACGTCCGCGTGCTCGTCTCCACCAACCCCTCCACCACCTCCGAGGCCTGAGGCGGCGGGCCGCCAACCGTTCCGGTTCCCTCCCCGCTCGGTGGCTCGACGGGGTTTCAGCCGATGCGGGCGGCGACCGCCTGACGACGGCGTGGCGGCGGCTCCTGTCAGGCGCCGCCCAACCACTCCTGGAGCACGGTGAAATCCGCAGAGGTCAGGCCGACCTCGGGTTCGACGCGGTGGAGGAGGGCCCGCCCTCGGTGATGCCGTGACACCCAGGCGCGATCGAGGTCGGTGATCTCGTCGTCGACCCAGATGAACGGGCGTCCGGCGGCTGCCCGGACCAGGGCTCGGGTCTTCCAGTGCAACAGGTCCGTGCCGTCCTCCTCCGGCAGGTCCACGACCGGAAGCTCCGGCAGCCCGAGGAGCGGCGCTATGACCGCGTTGGCGTCGTCCATCCACGCGGTGGCCCACATCAGCGCACAGGGCAGTCCCAGCAGACGTGGACCGTGACTGAGGTCGATCTTCGCCAGCTGGGGATTCGACGTGTGCTGCCAGGCGTCCCACTCTTCGGCGACTGCCGGAAGTCGCGCTCCGCCGTAGGGCAGGAGGGTTCCGTCGACGTCCAGGAAGAGCAGCGGGGACCTCGGGTGATCGGTCATGACCGCATCTTCTCCGTTTTCCGGCGCGGCAGGTCGCCGGTCGGCACTCGACGGCGATCGGCATCAGATCACCTCGGCCCGCTCGGCCCGCTCGGCCCGCATCCGCGTCGCCGCGATGTCACGCGTGACGACCATCGGCAGACCTGGCGAGCCCGTTCGCTGGTGGTGAGGTAGGCGTTCTTGAGCCGGTCGTGCCACGGGTCCAGGTAGGCGCCCGTGTCGCGACGCAGATACGCCTCGACCGGGCGGATCTCGCAGCCGAGCTCCTCGGCGTACGCCAGGGTCGGGGTGGTGTACCAGCCGGGCCCCTCGGGACGGAGGCCGCTGGGTTTCTCATCCCTGAAACACGGCGCCCCAGTACTGTGGCTTCGCATGACCGATTCCGAAATCAAGATCACCGCAGGCCTGGTCCATGACCTGCTGCGGGAGCAGCATCCGGACCTTGCGGGGCTGGCCATCCGCGAAGTGGCGGGTGGGTGGGGCAATCAGATGTGGCGCCTTGGGGACGACCTGGCTGTGCGCATGCCGCGTACAGAAGATGCCCCGGACCTCCTGCGCAAGGAGTACCGGTGGCTGCCCGTCCTGGCTCCGCGCCTGCCGCTCCCGGTCCCCCGGCCTGTACGGATCGGTGAACCGTCCGCCCGCTTCCCGAAGCCCTGGACCATCATGACGTGGGTTCCGGGCGAGCCACTGGACCACACCTCGATCAGCTGCGGCGACCACGCGGCCGACCATCTGGCGGGCTTCCTCAGGGCGCTCCACGTGGAGGCTCCCGCCGAGGCGCCGGCCAGTTCGGACCGCGGCGCTCATCCCGACAAGTGCACGGACGGCTTCGACCACTTCTTTCGAGCCGTCGCACCCGGCGACATCGCCGACGAGGTCCGGGCCGTCTGGGACGACGCCGTCGCGGCCCCCGAGTGGGAAGGCCCGCAGGTATGGGTGCACGGTGACCTTCATCCCGCGAATGTCGTCGTCTCGGACGGGACGCTCTCAGGCGTGATCGACTTCGATGCCCTGTTCGCCGGCGATCCGGCATGGGACCTCGCGGCCGCATGGGTGATCCTTCCCGCGGGCGCCGCCTCACGCTTCTTCGACGTGTACGCGCACGCGGACGAGGCGACGATCCGGCGCGCCCGCGGGCTGGCTGCGATGAAGTGCCTGTTCCTCATGCTGATGGGCCAGAACGGGGACCGGGGACTTCCTGGCGGCAAGCCGACATGGGGACCCGCGGGCCGGGCAGCGCTCGATCGTGTGCTGAGAGACGGTTTGGTGTAGGCGCGGAGCGACGACGTCGGTTCGTGACGCCCCTCAAGCGCGGTTGCAGTTCACGCGATCGGGAGTCGTCGTGCGCCCGCACGCCGAAATCGGGGACCTCCGGTCCGCCGGGAACGAGGGCGTACGCCGCCCCGACGGGCCCGGGGCCGCGATGCGGCGGTGGTTCGAGAGTCCTGGGCCGACGGCCTTCCGGAAGGCTCCCACCCGCCCGTGCGCGCGCTCACGAAACAAGCTCTGACCTGGTGAGCGCGCCGAGTTCGCCGCGCAGGAGCGTCGAGAGGGTCGTCGGAACGGTTTCCCGGACTGCCGGTCCGTCGTTCCACTCCGTCAACAGCCACCGCGTCACGAAGGCGCAGGCGTCCGGCAGTTCGCGGGTACCCAGGTACGCCATCGTGTCCACGTCGTACAGGCTCTCGCCGGCCGGCGACTGGAACGTCAGCATGCGCCCGTCGCCCACCGGCCACGTCCAGAGCAGCGGGGCGACGCGGTCCGGTGCCGTCCGCTGGGCGCGGGCGTGGGTGTGCCCCTCGCCGGCCTGTTCGGCGGTGGACACCTTGACCACCACGGCACCGGGGCGCGGGGCGACCAGTACCGCGATGAGCAGGGCCCCACTGGCGCTCACTCCGGTCGGCCGCCAGCGGGGGGCGAGCGGCCGGACGGTGCCGCCGTGCCCTCCGTGGCGGGCCCACTGGACCAGGGCGTCGGAGGCCGGCTCGTCGTCGAACAGATCCCTGTGAAGGCCGTCCTCGTTCTCCACCGAGCCTTCCCCCGTCCAGGACCCGTCCGCGCCCGACGCCGCGCTCGGCTTCGGCTTCGCGGGTGTCCGGACGACGCGTCCACCTGAGCAGACGCTGACAGTACATCGCTTCACCGGACCGCCGTCACGGGAGCGTCGAGGCCTCCCCAGCCCTCCTGTCGTACCAAGTCGCCCCGTTGTCAGTTGGGTTGTGGTGTCGTGCGTGCGACGACGGTCTGCAGGTCGTGCATCGCGGCCTGGAAGTCGACCCGGTCCGCGCTCTTGAAGCGGCGGAAGAACCAGCCGGGCACACGGGTGTGCCGCTGCCGGGACTGGAAGATCACGTCCTGCACCTGCCGGGCGAAGAGCAGCAGGGCGGCCGTGTCACCGCCGGCGGCGACCCTGGCCTCCAGGAGTTCCATCACGCGCTCCCGGTCCGCGACCACCTGCCACTGCGTACGGCACACCTCCACACCCATCATCACCGCGCCGAGGGAGGGCACGTACCACAACAGCAGCAGGTCGAGCAGGCTCATGCGTGCCGAGAGGCCGACGGCGAGCCCCGTGCCCAGCCAGAGCAGCAGGGCCGTCAGCACGGTCCGGGCGTAGCGGCGGCGGACCCGGGCACCCCACCCGAGGTTCTGCTGCTGGCAGGCGAGCACGTCGTAGGGGTGCGGCAGTTCGGGAATCTCGTAGTAGTCGCGCAGTTCGGCCTCGTCGCCCGTGAAACGCCTGCTGAGGCTGCTGATCAGCTGCGGGGCGGGCGGGGATCCCGCCATCGCGCCGTTCCACTCCAGGTGGAACAGCCGGACGTCGAACGACTCCTGCAGCAGCGCCGCGCGACGGGACTCGCTGCTCTCCCACGAGGTGAGGCCGACGGAGTGCGCCACGGCCCAGACTCCGCCCAACACGGTCACGGTGACGGTGAGTTCGGGAAGGAGGGCGGTGCCGAGTCCCGCGACGGCCAGCAGTACCGACACACCCAGGCGAGCGTTGGCCAGACGCTGGGCCCTGCGGTGGGAGACCGTCATGGCCCGCAGCCGGTGCCGGGCCGCCTCCTCGTTCTGTTCCGACAGGATGCGGGAGCCCCCGACCGGCTCACTGCCCATGACGTCCCCCTCGTCCTCGGCCGTACTCTCAACTGTGCCCGCCGCGCGGTCCGGTGTACACAGGGCATGGGCCGGCCGCCGCCCTCGGCGGTGCCACAATGGCTCCGATCGATGCGTGGCGAGCCATGACCGGCGTACCGGCGCCTTCGCGCGGGGGGACGATGACCGAACTTGTCGAGCTGACCGCGTGCCTGGAGGACGAGGACGCGGCACGGGCCCTGCTGCGGTGGGCCGACGTCAACGGGTCGAAGGTCACGCCGGTCAGGCCCCGGTGGAAACCGTCGGGGAAGGGCTACACGGGCGCGGCGCTCACGGCCGTGACGGTCATTCCGGGGCCGGGGATCGTCGTGGTCAAGCTGTGTCCCGCCGACCAGCACGCGGAACACGCGACGCACGAGCACGCGTTCCGCGCTTCCCGGCTCCGAGGGGACTTCGCCGAACGGCACCTGACCGAGCAGGTCTTCCCGCCGTACCCGGTGGGCGACGGGCGGCTGCTCACCTTCCAGAAGCCCGCCGGCGGCAGCCTGCGCGATGTGGTGACGATGGCCCGCCTGGGCCCGGAGGAACTGCTGTCCGTCTTCCGTGCCGTGGTCACGGGGCTGGTGACCGACTGGAACAGAGGAGTCCGGGACCGGGAGGCCCAGGAGGTACCCGTCTCCCGATTCCTGCGCGGTGAACTCGGGGCACTGGTCGAGGAAGAGGGGGAGGTACGGGCGTACGCCGCCGGAGTCGACGCGCGTCTGCTGGACCCGAACGAGCCGGGGTGGATCGAGATCGACGGCGTCGTCGTACCGAACCCGCTGCTCATGGCAGGGGAGAACCCCCGGCCGGCCGACCCGCTGTTCCACGTGGTGCACGGTCTGGCCCACTCCGACCTGCATCTGCAGAACGTCATGGTGCCCTCTCCCGGAGGGACGCTGCGCCCCGACTCCTATCGACTCATCGATCTGCCCGACTTCTCCGACGAGGCCCCGCTGACGCGGGACCTCGCGACGCTGATGCTGTCGGTCCTGGCCGACGAGAAGGTGCCCGTCGACCTCGACCCGCGGCAGGAACACGCGCTGCTGTCCCACGTGGTGAACCCCCGGGATGCCCATGTCCCCCATCTCGTCCCCTGGTTGCGGGAGCTCGTGGACGGCATGCACACCGCCTGCGCCGACGTCGTCCCGGACAGCTGGCAGGACCTGTGGGCGGATCAGCGGCTCCTGTCCGTCCAGGCGACGGCCCTGCGCTTCACCACCTACACGAACCTGGGCGACACCCGCAGATGGCGGTTCTTCCGTCTGGCGGCCTACGCGGGCGGCGAGTTGCTGGCGCGGCACGAGGTGGAACGGCCACCGTCCGCAATGAAGATCGTGCCGCCTCCGTCCACGGGCGCCGTGACCGTGCCCGGCCGGCCCGCGCGCGGGCCGGGGGTGGAGGCTGCCCCGTCCTCCGGCTCGCGGCGGCCGAGGGGCATGCCGCACATGGCGCCCCCCGTCCCCTCGGACTTCGTCGAACGGCCCGAGCAGGGCGACGACGTGGTCAGGTCGCTGCTGAAGGCAGCGGCGCCGGAGGGCGGGGCCTGTCCCGCCGACGCCCCCTCCGCCGTGGGCCTGACCTCCACCGTCACCGGCGTCCACGGCACCGGCGGGTTCGGCAAGACCACGCTGGCCGCCTGGGCCTGCCACCACCCCGACGTACTGGCGGCCTTCCCCGACGGCGTGCTGTGGGTACAGCTCGGCCAGGACGCGTCGCAGCAGCGGATCATCGCCGTGGCGCGTGACCTGGTCGCCCTCCTCACCGGCGCCGAACCCCCGGCCTACGCGACCGTGGAGGCGGCGGGGGTCGAACTGGGGGCGGCGCTCGACGGACGGCGCGTCCTGCTCGTCGTCGACGACGTGTGGCGGCGCGAGGACCTGGAACCGTTCCTGCGGGGCGGCAGCGGCTGCGTCCGGCTGGTGACCACCCGCAGACCCGGGGTCCTGGACCGGTCGGCGCCGCTGATCCGCGTGGACCGGATGTCCTTCGCCCAGTCGCTGAACCTGCTGACGGCGGGAATCGACGGGGCCGACAACACCACCGTGCTGCCCCTGTCCGAGCGTTCCGGCCGCTGGCCGCTGGCACTGCGCCTGTTCAACGGCGTGCTGCGCAGCATGGTGCAGCGCAGCGGTATGGACCTGGCGGACGTCGTGCGCGCCATGACCGACGAACTGGACCGCCGAGGGCTGCGGGATCCGATCCACACCGACCCGGACCCCCACACGCGCACGATGGAAGCCACCGTCGACCTCAGTCTCGTCGAACTCGCCCGGATCCGGAACACCGGCCATGCCTCCCTGGCCCGGCTGCTGGCCACGGCCTGCTTCCCGGAGGACCAGCACATCCCGTACCGCTGGCTCGCCCGGCTCTGGGGAGTGTCCGAGCTGACCGCGCGGCAGGAGTGCCTCCGCCTGGACGACCACTCCCTGCTGGCCCAGCTCGACGCCGAGGGCGTACGGCTCCACGACGTCATCCGTGACGTCCTCCGCCGCCGCGACCCGCACGCGGTACGGCGGGCCCATCGCACCCTGCTGGACGCGCACGCCCCGCTGTGCGGCGGAGCGGGCTGGCACGCCCTGGCCGAGCCCGACGCCGACCCCGAGTTCCTGGACCAGGTCACGTACCACCTCGCCGCAGCCGACGACGGCATCGGCATCGGCATCGGCCACACCACCACCGACTTCCGCTTCCTGGTGGAACGGGTCTGGCGCAGCGGCCCCACGGCCCTGGAGGCGGAAGCGGTGCGCCGCAGGCAGGTCTTCCTGCCCCTGGGCATGGACATCTACGCGGCGGAACTCGGTTCGCTGGTCTACGGGGAGGCCCATCTGCTGACCGGGCACGCGCGACGCGTCGACCTGGCCGTCACCCTGTACAGCCGCTGCCTGGCCTCACCCGAGGTGATGCGGCGGTTGCACCACTCCCATGAGGTCCTGGCCGGAGGGCTGATCGCGAAGGCGCCCTTCCCCGATGGTCCCGACGGGCGGTTGTTGCGGGTGCTGACCGGTCATACGGGGTCCGTGCACGCCCTGTGCTGGAGATCGGACGGCCGGCTGCTGGCCACCGGCGGCGGTGACGGCACGGTGCGGATCCGCTGGGTCGACGAGGACGGCAGACCGGACCTCGTGGTGGACGCGGCGGGCGGCGGACCGGAACCCGGCGTGGACGCGGCGGGCGACGACGGCGCGGTGATCGGCCTGTCGTGGAGCCCGGACGTGGTGTTCCTGGCCGTGGGCACCGACTGGGGTGACGTCCTGCTGGTGGACCCCTCGGAGGGACGGATCGTGCGGCGGCTGACCGTCGGTGACGACGACCGTCCCCGGGTCCAGGTGGCCTTCGCTCCCGACTCCCGGGCCGTCGCCGTCGCCTGCGGGAGCGACGTGCGGCTCTGGCACGCGCCGTTCACCGAGGACAGTCTGGGGCCGCCTCTGCCCGGCCGACGCGACGCCACCTGCACCGTAGTGGGCTGGCACGAGCGGGGCGGGCTGGCCGTCGGCCTCGGCGACGGCGGGGTCCAGCTGTGGCGGGGGGAGCCGGCGGGCGAACCCGCGGTGCTCGGCACCGGGCAGTCCGTGGTCCAGGCCCTGGACTGGCATCCGGAGGGGAACCTGCTGGCCGTCGCCGGGCACTCGGCGAAGGTGACCCTCGTCGACTGCGCCGGGTCCGACGCCGTGGCCCGGATCCACGGAGAGGACCCCTCCCGGGCGACCTGGCTCCAGTCGCTGGCCTGGACGCGGTCGGGCGACACCCTGCTCACGGGCGACAACGACGGCACCGTCTTCGTCTGGAAGGTCTCCTGGTGGGCGAACACACCGCGGCTGGAGCTCACCGACAGCTTCTCCGCCCGTGGTGTCCAGGCGAAGGCGATCGCTCCGCATCCGCGGGAGGACCGGATCGCCGTCGGCACCCGTCAGCCCGTGGTGCGCCTCTGGATCCCCGAGCGACAGGACTCCCCCGACGCCGGACTGGCCGACCGGGTGAACACCGTGGCCTGGTCCTCCAGGGGTGCCCTGGCCGCCGGAAACACCGGAGGACAGCTGATGTCGACACCGGCGGGTGTCGCGGACCTGCCGGTCTGGTCGGAGTACGCGGTGTCCGCCCACGAAGGCGACCTGCGGGCCGTCGCCTGGTCGCCGGACGGGCGGCGACTGCTCACCGCCGGTGACGACAACCGGCTGGTGCTGTGGGACGCCGAACGGCATGAGGTGATCCGCGTCCTGGCCCGGAGGCTGACCTATCCGGGCGCGGTCGCCTGGAGCGCCGACGGCCGCTGGGTGGCCGCCGGGGACGGCACCGATGTGCTGCTGTGGCGGACGACCGAGTGGCAGCGGGCCGGCACCATTGCGGTGGGCGCCAGTGTCAACGCCCTGGCGTTCGCACCCGACGGGTCCCGACTGACCGTGGCCACCTCGTCCATGGAGCTGCGCGTCGTCCCTCTCGACCCGACCGGCCGGCCCACGGGCACGGTCGGCGAGTGGGACGGTCATGTCGGTTCGATCAGTTCGGTGTCCTGGTCGCCCGACGGCCGGCACCTGGCCACCGCCGGGTACGACGGCTACACGCTGCTGTGGGATCCGGCGACGGGAGAGCCCCGCCGCGTGCTCGAGGGCGACGGCACGGCGGTGTGGTCCGTAGCCCTGTCACGCGACGGGAACCGTCTGGTCGCCGTCACCATGGAAGGCTCCGCCTTCCTTTGGGACACCGAGTCGGCGGCCGAGCCGTGCCGCCTTCGCGTGGACAACCACCTGTCCTCCTGCGCGTTCCACCCGCACGACGACCGCATCGTCCTCGGCGGCTCGGCCGGCCTCTACCTGTGCGAGGCCGCCGGGCCGGTGAGTGAGGTCGCGTACCCGGCTGTGTAGTCGTCGGACTCCGTGGTCGAACCGGACGGCCGAGCGCGGGCGCCACCCTCAGCCGGGCGTCTCCCCGTCCGCCCAGTCACGGATGAGCCGGATCGTGCGCTCGGTCCGCTCCTCGTGCAGATAGTGGCCGGTGTCGGGCCAGTGCTCGACCCGTGAGCCGGGCACCCGCAGTGTGCCGCGTTCCCACTCGGCGGCCTTGTCGAACGTCCACACGGTCAGCGCCGGCTGCGTTCGACGGCGCAGATACGCCTCGCTGTAGGGGCGGGCGCCCACCGCGCCGGGGTCGGTGTACATGCCCGCGTAGGCCTGGGCGACGACGTGGTCCGGTGTGCCGAGCATGGTGCGGATGTGCGCCGTACGAAGGCCGGGCGGGGCCTGTGGGGAGAAGGCACCGGCCACGAAGGAGGCGGCGGCGCGGGCGCCGTGCTCCCGGTACTCGGCGAGGCGGGCGGGGATCTTCGCGACCTCGGCTCCGTGCGCGCCGTGCGCGGGGTCGAGGGCGATGACCGACCGTACGGTTCGCGGGTGGCGGGTGGCGAGCAGGTTGACGACCTGCACGCCCATGGAGTGACCGACGGCGACGACCGGCCCGACGCCCAGGGAGCCGATCAGCGCGGCCAGGTCATCCGCCATCTCCGCCGGGGTGTTGCCCTCGTCCGGCACCTCGGAGCGGCCGTGGCCGCGCAGGTCGGGGACGAGGACGCGGAACCGGTCGGCCAGTGCCTCGGCGTGGGGCGACCACTCCCGTCCGTCGCCGCCCCAGCCGTGCACCAGCAGCAGCGCCGGGGCGTCGTCCGGACCGAGGGACGTGCAGAAGACACGGATGCGGCCGAGGTCGAGCAGGACGGGGTTGTGGATCACGAAAAGCTCCGCAGTGAGTGATCGGAGTCAGAGGGTGAACAGCAGGGTGCCGAAACCCGGGTGGTCGCACTGCTGGGGAGCGCCTTCCGGCCGGAGTCGGCTCGCCACCTGGGCGGTGTACGGGGCGGACTTGCCGGCGCGCTTCACGTAATGGTTGTGGGCGATCTCGTAGATGGCGCGGTAGGTGCCGCGCCCGTCGGTGGAGATGGTCGACCAGTGCCAGTCGCACCGTCCGAACGTGGCGTCGTACGGGACGGTGTTGCCGAGGTTGTACTTCGCCGTGTACTCGTAGCCCGCCAGCAGCAGGGAGTTGGAGGCGCCGAACAGGTCGAGGCCCTGGATCCAGCCGGTCTGGCAGATCTCGGCGAGCGAGCCGAGGATCAGCTGGGCGTACCCCTGGCTGCGGCCGGACTCGCAGCACTGGCCCGTGCCGGACTGGATGAGCTTGGTGAGTCCGCAGCAGGTGTGCGTCATGAAGGCGTTGTACGCGTGGTCGAACAGGGTGAGGTTGTCGCAGGCCACCGCGATCTGCAGCATGCCCTTGAGGCCCATCAGGCCGTAGGCGCCGTCGCCGTAGATGTTGATGAGCGGGACGAAGACGTTCTCGAACATGGCGACCGTGTCGGCGAGTTCGGCGGCCGTCCAGCTGCCCGCGGGGCCGGTGTAGTGCATGATCTCGACGGCGGCGGCGAGTTTGGCCCCGTAGATTCCGGCGGCGAGTCCGGCGTCCTTGCCGTTGATCTCCTGGAGGGCGTCGGTCCAGGACTTGATGATGCTCAGGGCCTTGGTGGCGTGCGCGGTGTCGCGGGTGATGTACCACATGAGGGCGTTCTGGTACGCGGCGTTGCAGTCGTACCAGAGCTCCGCGTTGCCGGGATCGCCGGCGGGGTCGCGGGTGACCGTGGCCCGGCCGCCCGCCACGGTGTAGGTGGAGCGGGAGAAGAAGTCGTTCTTGAAGACGTTGTAGCCGCTCAGCCAGGGTTCGGCGCCGGCCGCGACCTTGGCGCGCATCCGGTCGAGGTCGGCACGGCTGTGCAGCACCCCGGGATGGGTCAGGGAGGCCAGGCCGGAGGTGACGGCGGCGGCCGGGTTCGCCCCGGCGAGGGACGCTCCGGCGAAGCCCGCGGTGCCGACGCCGGCAGCGGTGATCTGGAGGAAGCGCCGACGGCCGGGGGTGCCCGGCGTCGTGGAGGGTCGCGGCTCTGCCATGGGCTGTCGGTCCTCTTTCACTCGACGTTGAGTGCGGAAGTGGAGGCGAACGGGGGCCGGTGCGGTCCCCCGCGCCGCACCGGCCCGCTGGTCGGTCAGCGGCCCCGGTGAAGCACCAGGGTGCTGAGGGGGCCGAGCTTCGGTCGCTGCCCGGCACCGATCGTCCTGCCGGTGGCCAGGTCACGGGCCGGGCCGAAGTCCTGACGGGCGGGCAGGGTGAACGTCCTGTCGGTGGTGGTGTTCATGGCGATCAGGTAGTCGCCGTACTCGCAGAGGTAGAACGGCGCGCGGCCGACGAGCATGGTCTCCACGCCGTCGAAGTGGACGCCCAGGGCGGGGTCGGGGATGTCGTCGGGGATCGGGGCGAGACGGTAGACGTCGCCCTCCTGCGACTGGTGGAGCGTGTCGCCCGGCGGAGGGAAACCGCCCGGCGGGAGATGTCCGGCGCCGGGGTCGTTGATGGCGTAGTCCCAGAGGATCCAGTCGCGGGCCGTGAACGTCTCGTCCGTCGTGCCCGCACTGCGCTCACGGACGGTCGCCGAGCGCTGGTCGACGGGCGTGAGGTGGTGGATGCGGGCGTAGTTGTTCACGCCCTGGCGGGACCGCCAGTAGAGGGAGGCGAACAGCAGCTCCTCGCCGTTCTTGACGGCCAGGCAGCCGTTCTCCTCGTCGGTGAAGACGAAGTCGGGCTGCTCCCAGGCGGTGGGGATGCGGGCGGGGCGGTTCGCGAGGGCCTGGAAGGCGTCCCAGTCGCGGGAGACCAGGCGCAGCGCGGAGAGGCCGACGCGGGTCCAGGTGTGGTTGACGAGCAGGCCCAGCTGCCGGAAGAACTGGCCGTCGTCCACCATCTCCTGGGTCCAGCCGACGATGTCCGGGTCCTTGAAGACCGCGGCGGACATCACGGGGTTGGAGTCCCAGGCGGTGCGGGACGCGTAGGCGATCTCGCCGGGGTAGACCTCGTTGCGCCAGCCGATGACCGTTTCGATCCGGGACACGCGGGCGCCCGTCTCGTCGACGTCCACGACCCGGAACCGGCCGCGCGCTTTGATGATCTTGACCATCTGCTCGCGCAGTTCGGGCGCCTCCTGGGCGTCGTGGCCGCGCGTGACGGACTCGTACATCATGACCAGCCAGTCGATGACCTCGCCGTAGCTGCCCACATAGCCCAACTCGCGGGTCAGACCGGCCCGGGTGACCTGATGGTAGGTCTCGCCGAGCGGCTTGGTGGGGTTGCCGTCCTTGTCCTCCCGGCCGAGGTAGGGCTTCATACCGAGCGACTGGTACATGTAGTCGCGGGCCCTGTCCTCCGGCAGTGCGAGGTCCGGGGCGAGGAGCCTCAGGCCCCGGTTGGCTTGGTACAGGCCGATGGCGCAGATCTGCGACTGGTTGGTGTAGTGCGGGAAGTGCTGCCGCCAGTAGTCCCGGCTGGACTTGAGCATGTCGGTGTACGCGGCGCGGCGCACCGGCTGTTCGGCGGGGCCGGCGCTCTTCGGCGGGGTGACGGTCAGGTCGTCGAACCAGGCGGTGCCGGGGCCGGACAGCCGCAGGTGGAACTCCACCTGGGTGGCGCCCGACGGGGTCTCCAGGTCGATCGAGACCTGCTCCCAGCCGTGGGTGCCGGTGGCCGCGAACTCGCGGTGGTCGCTGCCGACGAGCTTGCCGTTCGCGTCGTAGAACAGCGGGTCGACATGGGCACCGGTCCCGGTGACGCCGTCCGTTTTGATCCAGGCGCTGTAGGTGTACGTGCCCTCGCCGACCTGGAACTTCGCCGTGTTGTAGGCGGTGACGAAGCCGTTCGACGCGGTCGCCGCGACCTTCAGCGAGGCGGAGCCGGAGCGGGAGACGTCCGTGACCCGGGACCAGGTGGCGTCGGCGGTCCTGCCCCAGCTGGGGACGGTCCAGCCCGTGGGCACGGTGGCGGTGCCCTGCTCGAAGCCGGGGTTGCGTATCTCGGTCGGCTCGACCAGCTCCACGGAGTCGAACCAGGCGGTGCCGGGGCCGGACAGCCGTAGGTGTATCTCCACCTGGGTGGCACCGGACGGGGTCTCCAGGTCGATGGAGACGTACTCCCAGCCGTGGGTGCCGGTGGTCGCGAACTTCTTGTGGTCGCTGCCGACGAGCTTGCCGTCGGCGTCGTAGAACAGCGGGTCGATGTGCGCGCCGGTCCCGGTGACGCCCTCGGTCCGGATCCAGGTCCCGTAGGTGTAAGTACCCTTTCTTATACGGGTCTTGGGGCTGGAGTAGGTGTACATGTTGCCGCCGGAGGCGGGCACCTGGAGCTTCAGCGAGGCGGAGCCGGTACGGGAGGCCGTGGTGTCCCGCGACCAGGTGGCGCCGGAGGTCTGCCCCCAGCCGGGCGCCGACCATCCCATGGGGGTCTCGTCGCCCTCCTCGAAGCCCGGGTTGGTGATCTCGTACGGGGAGCCGGTGACCCGCTGGTCGAGGCGGTCGCCGAGGTGTTCCCAGAGCAGGGCCAGTGTCAGGCCGACGCGGCCGAAGCCCTGCCACTGCTGGTCGGAGCCGGTGAGGACCGAGGCGTCGGACTTCCAGGCCATGTAGCGGCCGTCGATGGCCCGCAGCACGCGGTCCAGGGCGGCCGGCTTCTGGTGGGCGGGGCTGCCGGACCAGAGATAGCCCTCGGCGAGGGACTGGAACGCGAAGGCGTCCATGCCGGCCGGGTTCGCCGTGGTGAGGTAGTGCTTCTGGTCCTTCGCGACGCGCCGGCGCACGGCCTCCAGCACCTCGGCGCCCTCGACCGCTCGCGGCTTGAACTCCGGTGCGGGTCCTTGCTGTTCGCCTTTCGGCGGCACGAAGTACGGCTCGGTGTGGGTGTAGATGCGATAGATGCCGCGCGAGGGCGTCGTCATCCTCCGGTACAGCTGCTCGGGGTTCTGGCCGTACGACCAGATGCGCCCCATGGCGCGGATCTCCAGCGTGACCTTCTTCTTCCCGGACGTCATGCTCTCCGGCAGCGGCAGCGTGTGGAAGAAGAAGCGGCCCGGGGTGCGCGGGGCGGTGTCGAGGATGTCGAGGCTGTCGACGGCTCCCTCGTCCTGGTAGCCGACCTGGCGGCCGTCGACGAAGAGCTGCAGCCGCCACATGTTCGTGCCGGAGCCGGCCTGTTCGGCGGTGTCGTCGTGGTCGTCGCCCCACAGGCGCACCGTGACGTAGGTGGTGTCGGTCGGGCTGACGGCGACGTCGAACGTCAGCGTGCCGCCCCAGTAGCTCGCCGGTGCGGTGGGGTTGAGGACGCGGGCGCTCTGGCCCAGGCCGCCGGTGACGGTGTCGGAGAGGGTGGCGGTGAGGTCGTGCGCGGCCTCGGACTCGGCGTCACCGAAGACGACGATGTCGAGGGGCTGGCAGACGGCCTTCTTGAACGCGGCCGAGTCGTCGGACTCGGTGACCGGTGCCGCGGCGGCGGGCTGGGAGGTCAGCAGGCCGAGGCCGGCGGCGACGCCGGTCGTCCCGGCGTACTTGAGCACTTCACGTCTTCTGGGGGCGTGGGACACGACACTGTTCCTTCTTACTTGAGGCTGCCCATGAGAATTCCGCTGCGCCAGTACTTCTGGAGCGTGAACATGAAGATCGCGAGCGGAACGATCGACAGCAGGGACCCGGTGAGCACGAGGGTGTTCATGTCGCGTGCGGTCTGCGCCTGCTGGAGCCATGAGTAGAGGCCCAGGGTGACAGGGAAGGTGCGCTCGCCGTTGAGCATGAACAGGGGGAGGAAGAAGTTGTTCCAGATGTTGATGAACTCGAGCATGAAGATGGTGATGCCGCCGGTGCTCATCAGCCGGAGCGCGACCGCGTAGAAGATCCGCAGCTCGCCGGCGCCGTCGATGCGGGCCGCCTCCATCAGTTCGGTGGGCACCGAACTGTCGGCGTACACCTTGCCGAGGTAGACCCCGAACGGGTTGATGAAGTATGGGATGAGTACCGACCAGATGGTGTTGGTGAGCCCGATCTCGGAGAACACCAGGTACAGCGGGAACGCCAGCAGGGTGCTGGGCAGCAGCGAGGCGCCGACGATGACGGCGAAGAGCGCGCCTCGGCCGCGGAAGTCGAACTTCGACAGTCCGTACCCGGCGGCGAGCGAGACGAGGGTGGAACCCGCCGCCCCGAGGGTGGAGTAGAGGACGGAGTTGCCGATCCAGCGCAGGAACACACCGTCGTGGTAGGTCGCGATGTCCTGGAGGTTGTCGCCGAGGTGGTTGGAGGAGAACCACAGACCGAACGTGGAGTAGAGGTCGGTCTGGTCCTTGGTCGCGGAGACGATCAGGAACCAGGTCGGGGCGAGCGAGTAGAGCAGGAAGACCACCAGCAGACCGGTGGTGAGCACCACCGCGCGGCGGGAGGGGCGCACGCCGCCCCCGGAGGCAACACTGCTCATGACATCTTCCTGTTCGTGGCGCGGTAGAAGACGAAGGCGAGGATGCCGGTGACGACGGCCAGGACCAGGGACTCGGCGGCGGCGTACTGGTAGTCGCCGACCTTGAAGGCCTTGTCGTAGATCTCCATCATCGGTGTGAAGTCCGTGTTGATGGACTCCGGTGCGATCTGCCGCATGATCAGCGGCTCACCGAACAGCTGGAGCCGGCTGATCAGGGAGAACATGCCGGTCAGCACCAGGATCCCGGTGATGTTCGGCACTTTGATCGACCAGGCGATCCGCCACTCCCGCGCGCCGTCCAGCCGGGCCGCCTCGTACAGCTCGCGGGGCAGTGCCTGCAGCGAGGCGGAGATCAGGATCATGTTGAAGCCGATCCCCTGCCAGGTGAGCAGATTGCCCAGCGAGAGGTACGTGTTGAGGCCGCCGAAGAACGTGATCTCCGCGCCGAAACGCTCCGCGAGGTCCAGCAGCGGGCTGCCCGTCGGGCTGTAGAGGAACAGCCACATCAGGGTGGAGACCACGGCGGGGATGACGTACGGGATGAGCAGTGCCGCGCGGAAGAAGCGCACCGCGCGGGCGGCCACCCCGTCGAGCAGGAGTGCCAGCAGCAGGGCGATGCCCAGCATCACCGTGATCTGCGCCGCGCCGAACAGCAGGGTGCGCCCCATGCCCGTCCAGAAGGCGCTGTCCCCGAGAACCGAGGCTAAGTTGGCGAAGCCGGTGTAGACGACCCGTGTCGGGCCGAAGCCGAGGCCACTGCTCCTCTTCTCGTGCAGGCTCTGGCCGAAGGCGTAGCCGATCGGCACGACGTAGGTGGCCATGAAGCCCAGCAGGAAGGGGAGCATGAACAGCAGCCCCTTGTAGGCTCCCCGCCTCCCGGCCCGGCGGGGGAAGGGCCGCCGGACCGGGGAGTCGGTCGCGGCCTTCGCCGGTCGCGTCAGGGTGGACACGGGTGTCTCCAATGTCTCCGGGTGAGGGTGGGTCGGCTGTCGGCGGAGCGGGGCGCGACCGCGCGGCTCCCGGCGGGGGTCAGCTGCCCGCGACCGCCTTGATGCCCTTGTCGTTGAGGTCGTCGACGGTCCACTTCTCGATGCTCGTCAGCATCTCCTCGACCGTGATCTCCTTCTTCATGACCTTGCCCCACTGCTTCTGCATCTCGGAGTACATGGCCGCGTAGTTCGGGCCGTACTGCCACTGCTCCCCCACCCGGGAGGCGGCGGTCGTGATCACCTCGGCGCTGTCGGACTCGCCGTTGAACATCTCGGTGGGGATGATCTTGTCGACGTACGGCGAGACGTCCGGGACCGCCGGGAAGAGACCGGACTTGGAGGCGGGGTCGGTGAGCGTGGTCAGCGACTCCTCGCTGCTGGACAGCCAGGCGGCGAACTCGGCGGCCCGGTCCGGGTACTTGCAGCCCTTGAGTACGGCCAGGACGTCGAAGTTGCTGGAGGTCCGCGGCTTCGCGGTGTCGAAGACGGGCGAGTCCGCGAGCTGCCACTTGCCCTTCGACTTGGGGAAGTTGGTGTCGTAGATCGGCAGCTGCCAGGTGGACGTCGTCATCGCGATGGTCGTCCCGAGGTCCCAGGTCTTGAAGACGCCCGGGTCGGCGTAGGAGGCGTTGGAGGCGAGGTCGTTGTCGACCAGCCGCTGGACGATGTCACCGGCCCGCAGTGCCTCGGGCGAGGTGAAGTCGACGACCCAGTGGTCGCCGTCCACCTTGTACCACTGGGCGCCGGCTTCCCAGGAGAGGTCGACCAGGGTGCTCGGGTCCTCACCGGCCATGTTGAAGATCTTGACCTTCTTGTTCTCCTTCTGCGCCTTCTTGCCGGCCGCGATCAGGTCGTCCCAGGTCTTGGGCGCCTCGATGCCGTACTTCTCGAACAGGTCCGCGCGGTAGGCGGTGAACAGCGGTGAGGAGCCCATGGGGATGCCGAAGGTGGTGCCGCCGGGGCTGACCGCGTTCCACGCTGCGGGCGTGTACGTGTCCTTGTACGGCCCGGCGACCTCGGTGACGTCGGTGAGCAGGCCGTCGGCGGCGAAGTTCGCCAGGTTCATCCCGTCCATCTTCGACAGACAGGGCGCGGTGCCCGCGTTCACCGCGGCGCGCAGCTTCTGGTACGCCGTCTCACCCGCGGGGTTGACGAACTTGACCTGGGTGTCGGGGTGCGCCTTGTTCCACACCTTGGTCTGGGCCTCGATGCCGTCGGTCCAGCTCCAGAACTCCAGGGTGACCTTGCCCTTGGTGGCCTTCGCCGCGGAGTCGGAGTCGGCGTCGCCGCCCCCGCAGGCGGCCAGCAGGAGGGACAGGGACGCCGCGGCGGCCGCCGCGGCGAGGGCTCTGGCACGGAACTGGGACATCGGTCCTCCACGAACGGAAACAGGACGGCGCTAGGGCGTGTTTCGGAAGTCCCTTCTGCTCTGCGACGCCCGGCACGCACTCTCGCCGCACCGGACGAAAGGCCAAGTACGCCCAGTACGAGGCCTTTCGTCCGGCGCGCCGAGAGCACGCACCGGACGCCGCAGAGCCGCCCTTCGGGCGACGAAGGGACTTCCGAAACACGCCCTAGGGGTGGGGGAACCGGCGCGGTCAGCGGTGAGGCAGGGAAGGCAGAAACGCGGTGACGCCTCCCGAGGGGTAGTAACCGGTTGTTGTGGACCGTAGGACGTGAGCGGCCAGAACCACAAGAGGGGGCGGCCGGCTTGTTTCGTCCGACTTTCAACAGCGTTACCTGGCTATCATTTCGACCTGCATTTTTCCCACCGATATCACTGAGAGTGAGCCCTCATCCCGATCGAGCGGCACCCCTCGCCGACCATTGACCTGAGGACCGATGGCTCTCTAGCGTAGAAACCGTTTACCCGAGCGAGGTTCAATCGGACCTCTCCCCCGCCCTCGTGCCCGAGCAGGAGCGCCATGCCCCCGCAACCGCTTCCACCCGCCGTGTTCGCCATGGACCCGGTCCATCTGCCGGAGCTCTTCCCGGCCCCGCTCATGACGCGGCTACGGCAGCTCGTGACCATCGATATCGGTCTCGTCGTCCAGGACTTCACCGATCCGGCGGCCCTGCGCGCGCTGGCGCGGGCCGAGGTGCTGATCACGGGGTGGGGTTGTCCGCGCGTCGGCGCGGACGTACTGGACGCGGCGCCCCGGCTGCGGACCGTGCTGCACGCCGCGGGCAGTGTGCGCGGCCTGATCGGCGAAACCGTCTGGGAGCGGGGACTCACCGTGTCCAGTGCCGTCCTCGCCAACGCGCTTCCCGTGGCCGAATACACGCTCGCCGCGATCCTGTTCGCCGGCAAGGACGCCTTCGGGCTGCGGGAACGCTTCCGGACCGAGCACGTGTATCCCGCCCCGGCCGCGTACGCGGCCGTCGGCAACCTCGGACGACGGGTCGGGATCATCGGCGCGTCGCGCGTGGGCCGCCGGGTGCTGGAACTCCTGCGCCCCTTCGACCTCTCCGTCGGCCTGTACGACCCGTACGTGGGCGAGGCCGAGGCGGCGGCGCTCGGCGCGGTGTCACTGCCTCTCGACGAGCTGCTGCGGACCAGCGACATCGTCAGCGTGCACGCGCCCGACATTCCGGAGACCCGCCGGATGCTCGACCGCGAACGACTCTCGCTGATCCGGGACGGCGGCGTACTGATCAACACCTCGCGCGGTGCCCTCGTGGACCCCGAGGCCCTCACCGACGAGCTGGTCGGGGGCCGGATCAGCGCGGTGCTCGACGTCACCGAACCGGAGCCGCTGCCCGCGGACTCGCCCCTCTACCGCCTGCCCAACGTCTTCCTCACCCCGCACATCGCGGGCTCCCTCGGCAACGAACTGGCCCGCCTCGGCGGCACCGTCGTGGAGGAACTGGAACGGCTCGCCGCCGGCCTGCCGCTCGCGCACGGCGTGCGCCGCACGGAACTGGAGATCAGCGCTTGACGCGTCCGAGTACAGGCACGAACTCCCTGGTACCGCAGGGGATGGATACCGCGAAGGCGCTGGGCCGGAACCTCCGCGAAGGCGCTGGGCCGGAACCTCCGCGACGGCGCTCGGCCGGAACATCCGTGCACGCGACGAACCGGTCCGTGGGACCGTCGCCGCAGGGTGCGTCCCGGGAAGACGTACCCGTCCTGCTGGGCAACCGGCCGATGTCCACGTCCTTTCGGACACCGCCGACCCGTGGCGTTCGGGCGAGCTTGCACGGCCTCGCACGACTGCCCCCGCTACCAAGGTCCGCCGCCGACGCGAGACGACCGTGGACAGTGGACGGGCTCCGCGGGCCCGGCCGAATGAGCGGCGCGCTCGCCCAGGGTGGCCCGAGGTGTACGCAGCGCGGCTCAATACGGGTCACCGCGACCGGCGGCCGGGGACGGTGGGGCCGACGCCCTCGGCGAGGCCGGGCGGCCTGCCCCTGGCGACGTCCCCGATGATCTCGGCCTGGGGACCCAAACCCGTGCCGCCTGGGTACCGGCACCCCCGTAGTTGAGTACGAGCACTCAGGCTCCGCGCGGCGAGCGGGCCGACGATGTGGATCTGCCTCGTCAAGCCCGGGAGACCCCATGTTCAGCCGCCTCGCCGACGTCCTGGTACCCGCCGTCGGTCGTCTCACGGTGACCACCGACGCCGGATCCGCGGTGGCGCCGGGCAGCATCATCGCCGCCAACCACACCTCGCTCGCCGATCCCGCCATCGTGCTCGCCGCGCTGCACCGCCTCGGCGTCCAGCCGGTCGCCATGGGCGCCGCGGGCCTGTGGCGGATCCCCCTGCTCGGCCGTGCGCTCTCCCGCGAGGGGCACATCCCGGTGTACCGCGGGGACCCGCGCGCCGCCGACGCACTCGATCTCGCCGCCGACGCACTGGCGGAAGGCCGGACGGTTCTCATCTACGCCGAGGGCGGCATCCCGCTCCGCAAGGATGCCGCCGAAGCCGCGCCCGAACCGTTCCGCAGCGGTCTGACCCGGCTCGCCGAGCGCACCGGCGCGCCCGTCGTGCCGGTCGGCCAGGCCGGGGCACGCCGGGTCACCTCCGGCAACACGGTCAAGCAACTCACGGGACTGCTCACCGCACCCCTGCGCCGCCCCGATCTGCACGTCCACGTCGGGGCACCGCTCACCCTCACCGGCGGCCACACCGCGAACACGAGGCAGGCACATGCCGCGGTGACGGCCGCCTGGCGCACGGCGGCCGCCCGCCTCGGCGAACCGGCCGCACTCGCCGCGTAGCGGCCGGCGCCGGGCGGACGTTTCAACGACCCGGCCCGGCTACCCGAGCGTGACCGCTCCCCCTTCCAGCCGCGCCCGCAGATGAGAATCGTCAAGCGGCCGGCCCCGGACCCGACCATTCCCTCCCCGTCGGCCTGGGCCGGTACTACCATCAGCGGCCCGCGTGGCAGAGCTGCGGCACCGGCCCGCAGCTCCCCGCCGACCTGCGGTGCGCGACGGTCACCGTGCCCCTCGACTCCTATGAACCTTCACCGCCTCAACGCATGGTGGAACGACACCCCAAAGGCCCGCACTCGAACATCACACGTGGCAGCCCTTCGGCCTGCTGAGTCGATTTCTGACTCGGCGGACAGTCCCTAGCTAGCCGTCCACCAACGAGGCCACCAGGCGCGTCATGGCGGACCGTGGGTCAGGCGTGCCGGGCCAGCTGGTCATCAGAAGGTGGTGGGCGGTACCTACGATCGCGAGAGCCATGGCGCTCGGGTCGACGGTCTCCGCCACCCTGCCGAGCCCCTGCTCGGCCTTCAGATAGCTGGTGATGGCCTCCTGGATCGCAGTGAAGCCCGGTGCCCCGCCTTGCAGGGCCGCGCGGATGCGCAACGCGGCGGCAGGGCGAGTCATGGCCAGGCCCGACAGGGCGGGGCCGCCGGAGTCGAACAGCGCGAGGACGACAGCGTCGAGGTTCCGCGCCACCGTGCCCTGCCCGGCGAGCACCGACAGCGCCTGCGCCTGCGCCGCCGTCCGCGCGAACCGGTCGAGGCAGAGCTCGGCCACGAACTCGTCGAACCCTGCGAAGTGCGCGTGCAACAGCCCCTTGGCGCAGCCCGCCTCGGTGGTGACGGACCGGCTGGTGAGCGCGCCGGGGCCGTCCCTTTCCACGACACGCTCCGCGGCCGCGAACAGCCGCTCGCGCACGTCCGGCGTCGCCACTCCGCGCGGTGACATGGGCCTCTCTTCCGTTCTGCCGCCATCGCCCACATGGGGCACAACTTCTTGAATGGTAGCTGGAATTGCCTATTTGGGCACGCGCCCATACAGTTTGGGCGCACGCCCATTCTCCGTCGTCCCACCTCAGGAGGCGCCCGTGTCAGACGTCGTCAACACCGACCAGGCAAAGGCATGGAATGGCCCCGAAGGCGCCCACTGGGCACGCAACCAGGACCGCTGGAACGCCGTGAACGAGGGTTTCAACGAACCGCTACTCGAAGCCGCTGCGATAACCGCGGCTCATCGGACCATCGACCTCGGCTGCGGCTCCGGGCAGACCACGCGCCTCGCCGCGCTCCGGGCACCCCAAGGGAGCGCGCTGGGCCTCGACCTGTCCGGCCCGATGCTGGCTGAGGCGCGGGCCCGCGCGGAGAAGGACGGCATCACCAACGTGTCCTTCACGCAAGGCGACGCGCAGGTGTACCCCTTCGACCCTGGCGCGTTCGACGCGGCGATCAGCCGCTACGGGGTGATGTTCTTCGCGGACCCCGTAGCGGCCTTCGGCAACGTCGGCCGGGCACTGCGACCCGGTGGGCGCCTGGCGTTCGTCTGCCCGGCCGATGCCATGCTCAACGGCTGGGTGACGGCGGTGGCGTCGCTGCGCGACTTCCTGCCGGTCGGCGACTTCGGGAAGTCGGGGCTGCCCGGAATGTTCTCCCTAGCCGCCCCGGACTGCATCCGTGACGTCCTCATCGCGGCTGGATTCACCGGCATCACCATCACCCAGGCGCAGGTGAACGGGGCATGGGGACGCGGAGCCGAGGACGCGGCGGAGTTCCTGCTGGGAACGGGCCCCGGTCGCCACCTGATGGAGCAGGCCGACGCGGCTGCACGGGCCCGCGCCCGCCGTACCCTGACGGAACATCTGCGCGACCACGAGGCGACGGACGGCACGGTCCGGCTGCGCAGCACATCGTGGCTGGTCACGGCAGATCGCCCGGCCGACCCATCGGACAGGCCCTAAACCAGCGGGTGCGTATTCTCGGGTCTCGGCTGGGTCGTCCCGGTGTGCGGGAACCCGGCGGGCCGGATTCGCCAACAGTGTCTTCTCAACCGTTTCTAAAGACTGAGCGGGAGTGAGTCCTGTTGCCAGGTCTCATGCTCGGCCGAACGCCCCGGACGGTGTTGGGCGTTCTGGTTGCCCGCGTTCACTCCGCACCCGGGCGGCACGGATCGTGTCCGTGGTCCGGGGATGCGGGGGCGGGGTTCCTCACGCCCAGGAACACCTGGTCGGGCCTGGACGGTCCGATGCCCCACCGCATCACTCCGGTGCTGTGGGGGCGGTGCCGTCCGTCGCCGGATCGGGTGTCCCTGGGCGCGACTTCCGATCGCCACGGCGGCAGCGTCGTGGCGGGTGGTGGTGCGGCTTGTGGTGGTGAGGGGTTTCTGCCAGTGCTGGGCGCCCCAGCGGCTGGTGTAGGCCGGGTCCACGGCGATGACCGCGATACCCGTCTGATCCGCCATCGAGGACAGGCGGGCGCGGAGCCTGCCGGTGGGCATGCCGGAGATCAGTTGCCGGAAGCGGGTGCGGCGGCCGTGTTTCTCGCGGGTCCGAGACCGTCGGCGAGGACAGTCGCGGATACGACGGCGGCAAGTCACGTGACGGGCGCAAACGCCACATCCTGACCGACACCGAGGGACTGCTCCTGGAGGTGACCGTGACCACAGCCGATGTGCACGACTCCAAGGCCGCTCCCGCGCTGCTGGAGACGTTCATGGACCAGCCGGGCCGGCTGCTGAAGCTGGTGTGGGTCGACAGCGCCTACCAGGGCCCGGCGCTCACGGCGGCGTTCGCCCGCCATGGAGTCCGGATCGAGGTCGTGCGCCGCTCCGACGGGCAACGCGGATTTGTCGTACTGGCCCGCAGGTGGGTGGTGGAGCGCACGCTGAGCTGGCTCTCCCGCTCACGCCGCCTCAACCGCGACCACGAACGCCGCCCCGACCACCACCAGCAGATGGTGTGGTGGGCAGCCGTTATCAGGCTGTCCCGGCGCCTGGCCGCAGACGCTCCGCGCTGGCCGGAGAAACGCCCCGGCCGACTGCCCCGGGCGCGGGCATGAACCGTCCGTCCTCCGCCCGCACCAGCCAGCCCCGCTTCTCCAGCACGTAGGCACGGTGACGGATCTTCTCCACCTCGTTCTTGATCTCCGCCTTCCGGCCCACCGCCCGCGTCAACTCCACCCCGTTCACCGGCCCCGAAGCAGCCACCGCAGCGGCGAACACCTCCCGATACACACCGCTGAGCACCTCCTCACCCATGCCCGACCGCCACACCGGCGGCCGCTCACCATGGCCCGCACCGGAGCCGCTCGAACCCCCAACCGCAACAGCCTCACCACCAGACGGCACGGAAGCCGGCGTATTCACCGGGCTCTCCTCGGCCAGCACCGACACGAGCTCCTCACGCCCCACCCGGGCCCGCTCGACGCGCTCCCGCGCGGCATCCACCTCCGCCTGAGCCTGCTCCAGGACCTCCGTCCAGGACTCCAGATCCTGCCTCGCCCGCGCCTCACGCTGTTCCATCAACCCCAGCACCGACGGCATCGCGACCTCCTCGATCAACAGCAAGCCGTCCGCTGCCTGCCCCTACCCCGTCGTGATCACGCCCCGCACACGAAGAAGCCCCTGCTCATCGAACAGGGACTCCCTTTGACACAACGCACTCAGTCGGCGCGTTGCCGGCCTCCCCGTCCCTGGAGAAGCCCTCAGGCGTCGCCGGAGGCCGTACCTGCCGGGGAGGATCCGGAACTGTGGGATAAGCGGCTGGCCCGGGTCGACGAACTCGCCGCCCCGATGATCGCGCCCCCGTAGAGGGCACTCATCCCACCCTGCCGCAGGCGGGGCGGAAGCGCTCCACCACCACTCCGGCCCGAGGCGCCAAGAAGGCGGCACCTCCATCACCGATACAGCGTCCAGCGCCCCCGCCCCATACGCCCGGGCAGGAGGGCAGTTCCGGTCCTCGGCTGTGCAGCAGGCGGCGATACCGCCGAGGCTCCCAGGCGTTGCTGGCCGACGACGGCCTTACCGGCATACGCCTCCCCCGGCGTCATCACTCAAGGTCGTCCCACGTCCACGAAGGGGCGATGCTCCCGTCGGGCTCACGCCCGAGCCGAAACTGTTCCGAGCTACCGCAGAGCTCGATGAATTCTTCGAAGTGCCCTGCGGCAGAAAGCCGGGAGACGAGGACGCTGATCTGCTCGATCTCCCCGGCCCGGCGAAGTTCGTCCAGCAAGCCAGCCACCCTGCTGGGGTCGTCAAGGGCCACGTGGGAGGCGGCCCGTGCGGCCAGAGTAGCGGCCTGCTCCTCCGTCCCGGACGAATGCAGCTCGCGCAGCAGCGCGGTAACCGCCGTGGGGTCGTCAAGGGCAACTTGAGCGGCGACCCGGACAGTCAGAGTGGCCGCCTGCTCTTCCGCTCCGATCTCGCGCAGCCTGTGCAGCAGCGCGATCACCGCCTTGGTGTCGTAAAGAGCCACGTGGGCGGCAGCCCGCGCAGCCAGGGCGGCAATCTGCGCCTTCGCCCGGGCCCCGCGCAGCCCGTGCAGCAGGGCGGTCACCGCCCTGGGGTCGTCGAGGGCCACGTGGGCGGCGGGGTCGCGGTCCAGCAACGCGGCAACCTGCGCCTTCGCCCGGATCCCACTCAGCCCGCGCAGCAGCACGGCCACAGCGCTGGGGTCGTCAAGAGCCACGTGGGAGGCGGGGTCGCGGTCCAGCAACGCGGCAACCTGCGCCTTCGCCCGGATCCCACTCAGCCCGCGCAGCAGCACGGCCACAGCGCTGGGGTCGTCAAGAGCCACGTGGGAGGCGGCCCGAGCGGCCAGAGCGGCAATCTGCGCCTGCGCCCCGAGCTGGTGCAGCCCGCGCAGCAGCACGGCCACCGCCCTGGAGTCGTCAAGAGCCACGTGGGCGGCAGCCCGCGCAGCCAAGGCGGCAATCTGCGCCTGCGCCCCGAACTGGTGCAGCCCGCGCAGCAGCACGGCCACCGCCCTGGAGTCGTCAAGAGCCACGTGGGAGGCGGCCCGAGCGGCCAGAGCGGCAACCTGCTCCTCCGCCCCGAGGCTGCTCAGCTCGCCCAACAGATCCGCCACAGCGCTGGGGTCGTCAAGAGCGACGTAGGTAGCGGCCCGGGCAGCGAGAAGGGCGACCTGTTCCTTCGCTCCGACCCAGCGCAACCAGTGCAGCAGCTCGGCCACAGCCCTGGGGTCGTCAAGCGCGACGTGGGAGGCGGGGCCGCCGGCCAATAGGGCAGCCTTTTGCTCATCCGCTCCGGGCCAGTGCAGCCTACGCAGCAGCGCGGTCACGACCCAGGGGTCGTCGAAGGCACCGAAGGCTGCGGCCCCAGTGATCCAATTGGTCCCTTGCCTAAGCGACACTCCCCAGTGCAGATTGCCCACGAAGTCAGCCACGGCACTGGGGTCGCTGAAGGTGGCGGCCCGAGCGGCCAGAGCGGCAACCTGCTCCTCCGCCCCGACCTCGCTCAGCCCACCCAGCAGATCCGCCACAGCGCTGGGGGCGTCAAGAGCGACATGGGCGGCGGGGTCTCGGGCCAGCAAGGCGGCAACCTGCTCCTCCGCCCCAACCTTCCTCAGCCCGCCCAGCAGCACGGCCACGGCCCTGGGGTCGTCAAGAGCCACGTGGGAGGCGGCCCGAGCGGCCAGAGCGGCAACCTGCTCCTTCGCCCCGACCTCGCTCAGCCCACCCAGCAGATCCGCCACAGCGCTGGGGGCGTCAAGAGCCACTGGGTCACAGTCCACTCGGCGGGTCGGCGATCAGTGAGATGCAGTCGTGAGAATTTACTGACAAGGGTGCGCGCCACGTAGGGGTCGCCGCCGTGAGCGGTGGCCTTCTTCAGGAGTTGGGCGGCGTCGCGGTACAAGCCGCGGTTCCAGGCGGCGATACCGAGGGTGCTCAGGTCGGTGGGGTGGGCGTGATGGGCGGCTGCGATCCAGAAGTCGACGGGCGGGATCTGGTCGGCGCGGTGGCCGCGGCCGTGCTGGTCGAGGTAGTCGGCCAGCAGATAGTGGGGCCCCTGAGTGCCCTGGACGGACGGGGGAAGAGAGGTGTCGTGGTGGCCGGGCGGTGGTTGCGTTGATTGCGGGTGGTGGTCTTGGCGGGGGTGAGGATGCCGGGGATGCCGTTGCATTCCTGGGTGACGTAGTCGAGGGCCTGGGTGAGCCAGTCCTTGTCGGCGGCGTTCCATTCGCTCTCGGTGAGGTAGCCGGGGGCGGCGTCGGCCAGCCAGGCCACCGGGATGTAGGGGCCGGCGCCAAGACGGCGGGCGTCCATGGCGGCATGGATCAGGGCCCGGGTAGCGCCCTGCGCTGTGTTGTAGCGGTCCATCAGGACGGGAACTCCGGCCAAGTACTGGGTGACCTGGGCATCCTGGGCACGTTCGGCGGCCTCGGTGAGCCGGGGATCGGTTCCGCCGACACCGGCGAGTGCGGCGAGGTCGGCGGGGGTGAACGCGTCCGGCACATCAATCTTGTGCCCGTCCAAGAGTTCACGGGCATGGGCGTACTGATCGGGGGAGGCGCGGTTGGTGAGGGTGTTCCAGTGTTCGGGCCACAGGGTGGCGAGCACGAGCACAGGAGCTCGTGACGGGTCGTGGAGCAGGCTGCGCAGACCTGCGGCGACCTGTGCCCCGATTGGGTCAGCGGCAAGGTAGTCCTGGGCCTCGTTCAGCCACACCACGGTGTACGGGGCAACGTCCTCAAGGTCGGCCAGGGCCGCATCCGGGCGGCTGGGGCTGATCGGATGCCACAGCCGCCAGGGCTTCGGCAGGCTGCGTACTGCCTCCCACAGAGCGCGGGTCTTGCCCGTGGACGAGCCACCGACCAGCACCGCGATTCCGCTGCGCCCAGCCTCCGCAGCGGCGGCGACCACCGTTTCCAAACGCGTGTCATGCTCCCGTGGGAGGTAGGTGGGCAGGGCCCCGAACCGTTGGCGGGCGTCACCGGTACCAAGGGCTGCGTGGACTTCCAGGTCGGCCAGGATGAGCTGGTCATCGAACTCGCCAATCGGGCGGCCGACGCCCTGCGCCATCCGGGCCCGGACCCACAGATCACGCACCCGCGCCGCCAGGTCCTGCTCATCCCACGCCGAACGGCGGGCCAGCACGGTGGCCACGGACACGGCATCAGCCTGCTTGGCTGGCAGGGACGGGGCGCTGATGCAGCGGCGTACGGTGTCCCGCTCCGGCGATCCCGCCAGATCGTCATCGGTGGCGATGGCCACGGTGATCTCATCCAGGCTGGGAGCGTCCGCCGCCAGATACACCTCATACAGCAGCTCTTTCAGCTCCCGCAGTGCACGAGGCCAGCCCACCCGCGCCCGCCCCAGCACCCGCGGCCGCTTCACGCTCACCCGTCCGCCGCCGTATCGCCACTCATCGCACCATCTTCTCCCCGCCCCGACTACGGCATGGCGTGAACAGCGGAAATTTCCGGACTCGTTGACGGCTTGTCGCAACCCAGAGTTGATCTTCGTACGGGGTCCAGCGTGGACAGCGAGCCAGCCGGCTACCCAGCCGCCCACCATGACCTCGTGGAGAGAAAGCCGATGTCCCGCACCCACTTGACCCGCCGCGAGCGCCTGCTCCTGGCCGCTGCCGCAGTGCGCGGCGCCGTCTCCGGCACCGTCCGGGCCGTTGTCGCCCGGCTCCTGGAACACCTCACCCCGTAGCCCTCACAGCGCAGACACCACGCCGGGGGCCGTGCGGCGCACGGCCCCCGGCACGTCGCGCAAGCACGCCTCCCGCACCGAAGCCGTGCCTCACGTGGACCTGGTCAGACAGCTGACAGCACCAGATGGGGGGTGCGAACATCGCCAGTCTGGCCGTGCACGAGCGGGCCGGGTTCTGGGGTACCGCGAGCGCATTGGCCGCCATAACAGCCAACGCGGCCGGATCCTGGTCGAACGCCCAAGCGCAGTTGTCAACTGAGCTGTCTGGAGGGTGCTTCACTTCAACACGGTGAATTTGACAGAGAATCCGTGACCGAGGTCGACGGCGTACGGGTGCCCGTGGTGTCCGGTGGTGCGCACTGGGGTGGCGGCCTGTGGATCAGTGCCCTCGATCTGGCCCGCATCGGCCGACTCTGCCTGCGCGGCGGGGTGTGGGGCGGGCGGCGGGTCGTCTCGCGGCGCTGGGTCGAGGAGTTGTGGACGCCCTGCCGGGTCAAGCCGAACTACGGCCTGTCCTGGTGGCTCAACGACGACCGCACGGTGTGGCCCTCGGCACCCGCCACCGCCGCGCTGCGCCCGCGGCAACGGCGGCAGCCATCTGCTGTGGGCCGACCCGGCGCGCGACCCGGTGATCAGCTCGCGCTGGGGCGCGGAGGTCGAGTCGCTCCTGGCGCGGGTGCCGCGGGCGGTGGCCCCCGGCGGGTGAGGTGCGCGTGTCCTTCTCGGCCGACGTGGGCTGTGACCTGTCCGTCCTCTCTCCGGGACCGCGGAAAATCCGGTGTGCGAGCGCCCTTCCCCACGTGACAATCAGGGACCAGCAAGGGGAGGAACACATGAGCCAGGCCTACCTGACTCTTCATGAGCTGCTGCCGCCTGAGGAGTTGGCGGCGGCGCTCGAAGCGGGGCACGTCACGCGCAAGCCGCACCCGGAACTGCCGCTGTCCATCTACACGTACACGAGGACATGCCAGTACGAGCGGGTGTGGAACCGGGTGACCACGCGCTGCCGCGGTCTCGTGGCCGACGACGGCACCGGTGAGATCGTCGCGCTTCCGCTGCCGAAGTTCTTCAACGTCGGTGAGCACGAGGCCGGTCAGCCGTACGCCCCGAGCCTCCCGGACGAGCCGTTCGAGGTGTACGACAAGGTCGACGGCAGTCTGGCGGTGGTCTTCCACTACGCCGGCCGGTGGCGGGTCGCGTCCAAGGGTTCGTTCGTCAGCGTGCAGGCCACCTGGGCGCAGCGGCTGCTCGACGGGAAGGACACCTCCGGTCTCGTCCCCGGGGTGACCTACCTGGCCGAGATCCTGTACCCGGAGAACCGGATCGTCGTCGACTACGGCGACCGTCGTGACATCGTGCTGCTGGCCGCGTTCGCCCAGGACGGCACCGAGGTCGCCCTGTCCGAGGCCGCGACCGGCTGGCGCGGCATCGGTTCCGTCGTCACCGTGTGGCCGGCGGTGCCGCTTGGCGAGTTGCTGGCCATGACGGACGCCAACCGGCTGCCCGGCGGAACGGCGGCCACGGGCACCGACGCGGAGGGCTTCGTGCTGCGCTTCGCCTCGGGCGTACGGGCCAAGGCCAAGTTCGCCGAGTACGTCCGGCTCCACAAGGTGCTCACCGGTGTGACCGAGCGGGACATCTGGCGCGGTCACGGCATCCAGCGGTTCGCGGGGCTGCCCGCCAAGCAGGTGGCGCAGGCGCTGAACTGCTCGGCCGAGGACATCGTCGCGACCGGAGGCCGGCCGCTGGACGCGCTGCTGGAGCAGGTGCCCGACGAGTTCGACGCCTGGGTTCGCGGTGTCGTCGCGGGCATCGAGAAGCAGGTGGAGGACCGGGAACGGGCGATCGACGAGGCGTTCCGGTCCGTCGCGCATCTCGCCGGCGACCGGGGCGCCTTCGCCCGCGCGGTGCGGGAACTGCCCGACGCGGCCGTGCGCCCCGCCATGTTCCTGCGCCTGGACGGCCGCCCGACCGAGCTCGTGACATACCGTTCCACCCGGCCGGAGGCGTCCGACCCCTTCAAGAACGACGAGGAGAACTGACCGTGCCCGTGGTACACGTCATGACGGGCCTGCCCGCTTCGGGGAAGACGACCGCTGCGCGCAAGCTGCAGGCGGAGTCCGAGGGCCGGATGCGCCGCGTCAACCTGGACGATCTGCGCACGATGCTCGACGTGCCGCTGCCCGAGGGGGCCGAGCGTCGGTCGTACGCGCACGAGCAGACCGTGCTGGCGATCCAGGACGCGGCGGTGCGGGCGGCCGTCGACGGTGGCTTCGACGTCGTGGTGGACAACACGCACATGACGCCGCACATCCCGAAGCGGCTGAAGGCTGCGGTGGCGGGGCTGGCCACCTTCGTCGTGCACGACTTCACCGACGTGCCGGTGGAGGAGTGCCTGCGGCGCGACGCCGGGCGGGAGCGGCCGGTCGGCGAGGAGATCATCCGGATCCTCGCCGACAAGCACGCGAAGTCCCGCAGGGGCGGCTGGCGGCTCACCGCGGAGTGGCTGAACGACGAGCCCGCCGTCGAGCCGTACGTCGCCGACCCGGCGCTGCCCTCGGCGGTCATGTGCGACATCGACGGCACGCTCGCCCTCAGGGGCGACCGGGGCGCCTACGACTTCACACGCTGCGAGGAGGACCTGCTCAACGTGTCGGTGCGCGGGGCGCTGCGCTCCTTCCGGAAGGCCGAGGGCGATGTCGTCGTCCTGCTCTCCGGCCGCGGTGAGGAGCACCGGGGCCGGACGGAGGCGTGGCTGCGTGCGCACGAGGTCCCGTACGACGAACTGTGGATGCGCGCCGCGGGCGACCAACGCCGCGACGACGTGGTGAAGGCCGAGCTGTTCGACCGGCATGTACGCCACCGGTTCGCCGTACGGGTCTCCCTCGACGACCGCGACCGGGTGGTCGCCGTGTGGCGCCGGATGGGCCTGCCGACCTGGCAGGTCAACTACGGCAGCTTCTAGCCGGCGGGCCGCCCGTGCGCGGGCCGGTCCACCGGTAGGCGTCCGCTGGTAAAATGGGGGTCACGCTTCGACACCGCCGGGGCCCGTACCGAGGGGTACGGGCCCCGGCGCGTTCCGGGCGCCAGACCAGGAAAGGTTCCCCATGAACGCGAAGCCGTCGGCCTCCGGGCTCTCCCCCTCCGACACCCCCCGGCGTGCGACAGCGCCGCGGGGCGACCTGTCGACGCCGGAGGCGGTGTCCCGGGACCTGCCGCCGGCCGAGTCCTTCGACGCGCTCGGGCTGCCGCCGGAGCTGCTGCGGACCCTGACCGACCTCGGGGTGACGGAGCCCTTCCCGATCCAGGCGGCGACGCTGCCGAACGCGCTCGCCGGCCGCGACGTCCTCGGCCGGGCACGGACCGGCTCGGGCAAGACGCTGGCGTTCGGGCTCGCGCTGCTCGTCCGGACGGCAGGCCTGCGGGCGGAGTCGAAGCGGCCGCTCGCGCTGGTCCTGGTGCCGACCCGGGAACTCGCCCAGCAGGTGAGCGACGCGCTGGAGCCGTACGCGCAGACGCTGAAGGTGCGGCTGGCGACGGTGGTCGGCGGGCTGTCGATCAACAAGCAGCAGGCGCTGCTGCGGACCGGGGCCGAGGTGGTCGTCGCGACACCGGGGCGGCTCGCCGACCTGGTGTCGCGCCGGGACTGCCTTCTGAACCAGGTGCGGATCACGGTGCTGGACGAGGCGGACCAGATGTGCGACCTGGGCTTCCTGCCGCAGGTCTCGGAGATCCTGGACCAGGTCCCCGCCGACGGGCAGCGGCTGCTGTTCTCCGCCACGCTCGACCGCGACGTCGACCAGCTGGTGCGCGGCTATCTGCACGACCCGGTGCACGCCTCGGTCGACCGGCTCGCGGGCTCGGTCACCACGATGGAACACCATGTGCTGAACATCCACGCCGCCGACAAGTACGCGACGGCGACCGAGATCGCCGCGCGGGACGGCCGGGTGCTGATGTTCCTGGACACCAAGGCCGGCGTGGACCAGTTCACACGCCATCTGCGGACCAGCGGTGTACGGGCCGCCGCCCTGCACAGCGGGAAGTCGCAGCCGCAGCGCACGCACACGCTCGGCCAGTTCAAGGACGGTGGGGTCACCGTGCTGGTGGCCACGAACGTCGCGGCGCGGGGCATCCACATCGACGCGCTCGACCTCGTCGTCAACGTCGATCCGCCCGCCGACGCCAAGGACTACCTGCACCGTGGCGGGCGCACGGCGCGCGCCGGGGAGTCCGGGAAGGTGGTCACCCTGGTCACCCCCAACCAGCGGCGCGACGTGAACCGGATGATGTCCGACGCCGGGATCCGCCCGACGGTCACCCAAGTGCGCTCCGGCGAGGCACAGTTGACCGCCATCACCGGGGCGAGGCGTCCGCCGAACGGGACGAAGTCCAGCAGCGGCAACGCCCCCTTCCGCGGCCTCGGCACCCGTCCGGGACGTCCCGCGAAGGAGTCCCGCAAGACCGCCGAGGCCCGCAGGACCGCGGAGGCCCGCGCGGCGGCCCGGGTACGCAAGGGCCGCTGACGCCGGAGGGATCCGTCGCAGCGACCCGCTCAGCGGCGGACGCGGTAGCGGGTGTGCGTGGCCTCCGGGGTGTCGATCACTCGGACGATCTCCAGCTCGGTCCGCGTGGGCAGGGCGTCGAACAGCCGGCGGCCGGTGCCGAACAGCACCGGGATCCGGTGGATCTCCACCTCGTCGAGCACTCCGGCCTCCAGTGCCTGCCGTGCCGTGTAGGCACCGTGGACCAGTACGTCCAGGTCCCCGGCCGCGGCCTTCGCCCGTGCCATCGCGCTCTCGATGCCGTCGGTCACGTAGGGCACCGACGGATGGCTCTCGTGAGGTGTGGACCCGGCGGAGCGCCACACCTCATCGGGGGTCACCGGGTGCGTTCAGCGGGAGCTGGGCGCGAGGCCGAGGGCGGCGAGTGCCGCCGAGCCGGCGGCGGTGTGGCCGTCGCCGGCGAGGAGGAGCGTGCGGGCCGACTGGTACGCGCATCCCGCCGCGTCGAACGCCCTGGCGGCCTCGAGTTGGCCGGGCAGGTCGCCGTCCAGGAGCGCCTGTGCCCGGTCCAGTTGGGCGGTGGCGACCGGGTTGCCGGTGACCAGGGCCCGGGCGGCGGCGACCCGGGCGCGGGCTTCCGGGTGACCGGCCAGGACCGAGGCCTCGGCCCGGAGGCCCGCGTACCAGTGCAGCCAGATCCAGGAGACCCACTTCCACACCTGCTCGGGCTCGGGTGCGACGCGTTCCAGGGCCGCGTCCGGGTCGCCGTGGTGGAGGAGGACCATGGCGTCGCAGACGGCGCCGTAGCCATGGTGGTGCTCCGACGCGGTGCCCGCCTCGTCGACGGTCGCGAGCCAGGCCGCCCGCGCGGCGTGGTCGCCCCGCAGACCGTGGACCATGGCGACCGACGCGGCGGCGGGGCCGAGCGAGAACGACCGGTGCCGGCCGCTCCGCCGCCAGGCGTCGAGGAACCGTTCGCTGCCGGTGAGTACGTCGGTGGCGTTGCCCGCGAACGCGTCCGCGACCAGCAGCCAGGACAGGGCGTGGTGCTGCACCTCGGCGAGCAGCGGGTGGTCGGCGAGTTGCCTGCCCCACCGGTGGGCCCGCGGCAGATCACCCACGCCGAGGGCCGTCCCGGCGGCCATGGCGAGGGCGTCCATCCGCTCGTGCGTGCTGGCGGGGGTGCACGGCACCGAGGCCAGGACGTCGATACGACACCGGGCCGCGGCCGCCGCGCCGAAGGGCTCGCCGGCCCAGGTCCGGGCACCGGAGAGCGCGTCGAGAGCGGCGGACTCGGCCACCGGGTCGCCCGCCCGCCGAGCGAGGTCGACGGCTCGCTCGGCATACCTGACGGTCTCCTGCGCGGTGTTGTCCGCGTCTCCCTGCACCGCACCGAAGGCATCCGCGACGACCGCCGCTTCGGCCAGAGCGAGGGCGGCCGCGGTGGCGACAGCCGAGTCGGTCGGCGGATGGGCGAACAGGTCGGCCGGGAGGACGGCAGGGGGTTCGACCGGAAGGACGGCGGGGAGTTCGGCCGGGAGAGGGGTCGGTGGATCGGCCGATGCCTCGGTTGACGCAGGGGGCGGCAGGGCGGTCCGCGCGTCGGCCAGCCGGTCGGCCCGCGCGTCGGACGACGGATGGGCCCACGCCACGACCGACAGGTCAACCCGCACGTCGGCCAGCGGGTCGGCCGGCACGTCGGACGACGGGTCGGCCCGCGCGTCGGACGACGGGTCGGCCCGCGCCACGACCGACGGGTAGACCCGCACGTCGGACGACGGATCGACGATCGCGTCCGACGACGGATGGGCCCGCGCCACGGCCGACGGGTCAACCCGCGCCTCGGACGGCGGATCGGCCCGCTCCTCGGACGCCAGGGCGACGGCGTCGGACAGTCGTCGGGCTGTCGTGAGCAAGGCGGTCACCTCGTCCACGGCGGGGAGCCGGGTGAACTCGCTGGAGAAGCGGTACGCGACGGTGGCGGCGGCCGCCAGGTCGCGAGCCGCGCCGGCGGTGTCCCCTGCCCGGCGGGCGGCCTCGGCGGCGGCACGATGCAGGCGGAACATGTCGTCGCCGAGCCGCCGACAGCCGGCCACCCCGGCGGCCTCCCGCAGCGCCACGGCTCCGGCGACAGCACCGGTCACTTCACCGACAGCGCCGACGACCTCGACGGTCTCCCGACCTGTGCCGGCAGCCCCAGCGGCCCCAGTTGCCCCACCCGCACCGCCCCCGCCACTCGCACCACCGGCACCCCCGGCCAGCGCCGCCGCCTGCTCGTATCGCTGCTGGGACTCGCCCAGCAGGTTGCGGGTGAAGGCCAGTCCGGCCAGGGCGAGGGCGAGGCGGTGGGCGGACGGCCGCTGGTCCGGCTGGTCGGCGGCCCAGGTGAGGGCCGCTCGCAGGTCGTCGGCCATGGCGTCGAAACGCGCGCGCCAATCCGCGCCCTCGGCCTCGGCCTCGGTGAGGGCGGTCGCGCCGGCCAGGCACCAGTCGACGTGGCGGGACCGGACGTCCGCCAGCTCACCGACGTCGGCGAGCCGTTCGGTCCCGTACTGGCGGATGGTCTCCAGCGCCTGGTAGCGGGTGCCGGTCGCGGTCGGTGTCGCGGTGAGCAGGCTCTGCTCGGCGAGCCGGCCGAGTCCGTCGGCGACCCCGGCCGCGTCGAGCGGGCCGAACCCGGCCACGGTAGTGGCCGCCTCGGCGGTGAAGGGAACCACGAACACCGAGATCCGGCGCAGCAGCGCCCGGTCCGGCGGCTCCAGCAGGTCGTGGCTCCAGTCGAGCGCGGCCCGCACCGACCGGTGCCGGTCGTCCGCGCGGGGGCCTCCGGCGAGGATCCGCAGCTGGTCGGAGAGGCCGGCCGTGAGCCCGTCCAGTCCGAGGGTGGGCCACCGTGCCGCCGCGAGTTCGATCGCCAGCGCCATGCCGTCGAGCCGTTCGCAGATGGCCGCGATCCGGTCGCGTACGGCTGGTTCCGGTGGCAGGCCGACCGCCGCCGCCCGTTCCAGGAACAGGGTCACGGCGTCCGAGTCGGCTCCGCCCTCCCAGGAGAGCGGCGGAACGAGGAACACCCACTCGAACGGCACCATCATCCGGGCCCGGCTCGTCGCGAGGACCCGTAGTTTCGGGCAGGCGAGCAGCAGCCGTTCCAGGAACGGCGCGACCCCGTCGCGTATCTGCTCGCAGTTGTCCAGCACCAGCAGCGCCTGGCGGTCGACCAGGGCGGACACCACCGACTCGTCGATACCGCGGCCGGGTTGTTCGCCCACACCCACGGCCGCCGCGATCGCCGCCGCCACCCGTCCCGGGTCGGTGACCGGGGCCAGGTCGACGAACCACACCCCGTCGGCGAAGTCACCGGCCGCGTCGGCCGCCACCGCCAGCGCGAGCCGGGTCTTGCCCACCCCGCCCGGACCGACCGCGGTCACCTGCCGGCGTGTCTTGACCGCCTCGGCCAGCTCGGCGCGCTCCCGTACCCGGCCGATGAACGCGGTCAGCGGTGTGGGGAGGGCGGGTGCCAGGTGTGGCCGCTCGGCGCGGGCGAGTTCGGCCGCGCGCCGGGAGAGCGCCCGCCGGTCCGGTTCGTCGAGCTTGCGCAGCAGGGCGGAGACGTGTGACTCGACGGTGCGTACGGAGATGAACAGCCGCGCGGAGATCTCCGCGTTGCTGAGGTGCTCCCCGAGCAACGCCAGCACTTCGGCTTCCCGGGTCGAGATCACTGGACTGGACACCGGGTCATTATCCGTTGGTCCGTGGCGTCTCAGTGGTGGATTCCGTGCTCACCACGGAGGCGGTCCGTGGCCCCGCCGGGAGAGCCTGTGACCACGGCGATCGGACCCGGCGGACCCACCGGACCGGTCGCGGCCCCCGACCCCCGACCCCGGACCCCCGACCCCGGACCCCGGGAACTCAGGAACCGAGGAACTCAGGAACCCAGGAGTTCAGGAGTTCAGGAACTTAGGAGTGACCATGACCGGTTCGTCCGACCGGACGAGTGACGGGCCGCGCCCCCGTGCGGTGCGTCGCCGTGACACCGAGCGCCGGCTCGCCCATGACGTCGATGTCTGGGTGGCCAGTGCCTCGGTGGACGGGGTGCCGTATCTGGTGCCGCTGTCCTTCGACTGGGACGGCGGAACGCTGTTGGTGGCCACGCCGGCCGACAGCCCGACCGGCCGGAACCTGGCCGCGACCCGGACCGCTCGGCTGGCGCTGGGCCTCACCCGCGACGTGTCCATGATCGAGGGCGAGGTGGAGGTCCTCGGCATCGACGCGTTGCCGCAGGACCGGGGTGACCGGTTCGCCGCGCGCACCGGCTTCGACCCGCGTGCGTCGGTCACGCCGTACCACTGGTTCCGTATCACCCCGCGCCGTGTCCAGGCCTGGTGCGAGGCCGACGAGTTGACGGGGCGTGAGCTGATGCGCGGCGGCCGCTGGCTCGGCTGACCATCGCGTCGGCGCGTCCCCGGAACGCACCGACGCGCCGCCGGAACGAAGTCGACGCGTCCCGGAACGAAGTCGGCGAAACGACATCGACGATCACACAGCGCGAGGAAGGAAACCTGACATGACGAACACGCGGAAGGCCACCCGGAGCAGCGGCACGGCCGAGAAGAAGTTCGACGGGTTCACGGCCGAGGAACGCGACGCGATGAAGGAGCACGCGCAGGAGTTGAAGACGTCCGCGCGTCGCGGCCCGCGCACGGCCAAGGCGGACGGGGAGAGCGACGTGCTCGCGAAGATCGCCGGGATGACGGACACGGACCGTGCCCTCGCCGAGCGGCTGCACGAGATCGTCCGGTCCGCCGCGCCGGACCTGTCGCCGAAGCTCTGGTACGGCATGCCCGCGTACGCCAGGAACGGCAAGGTCGTCTGCTTCTTCCAGAGCGCGCAGAAGTTCAGGACCAGGTACGCCACGCTCGGCTTCAGCGACCAGGCACGGCTGGACGACGGCACCCTGTGGCCCACGACCTACGCCCTGACGGAGCTGACCGCCGACACGGAGGCACGGCTCGTCGAGCTCATCGGGAAGGCGGCGGGCTGACACCGCGTCCGCGCCACGCGCGCGCCACGCCGCGCCGGCCCGGATCCAACCGGCCGCTTCCTTCAGGGAAGCGGCCGACTTCCTCCCCCGCAGACCCCCTTGACCGCGATCCGCCTCACTGGTTCCGTGGGAAGGCTGCTCATGGGAGCGCTCCCACTTCCGGTGAGAAAGGATCCCCATGCAGACCTCCCCCCACAGGTCCGGCAGACGCGGCCCGGCGGCCGTCCTCACGGCCGTTCTCGTCGCCTGTCTGCTGTCGCTGGCCGGCATCACCAGGGCCCACGCCGCACCGGGTGACGGCTCGGTCTCCGACCCCAACATCGCCTACGTCGGCCGCTGGGACACCAGTTCGGGCACGACGGCCGTCGCCAACTGGACCGGCGCGTACGTACAGACGTCCTTCACCGGCACCACGGTGAAGGTGAAGGCCAGGGACGCGGTCAACTTCTACGTCAGTGTCGACGGCGGGCCCGACGTCTTCCACGCGGGCGTACGCGGCACCGTGAACCTCACCCCCCAGCCCCTGGCGTCGGGCACGCACACCCTGCGGATCACCTACCGGTCCGGGGACACGGCCTTCCAGGGCCTGGTCCTGGACTCCGGGGCCCGTACGGTCGCTCCGGGGGCGTCGGCCGGGCTGATCGAGTTCGTCGGCGACTCCATCACCGCCGGTGCCCTCACCGACCGGCTGGCGCTCGACTCGTACGCCTGGAGGACCGGCGAGCGGCTGGGCATGCGGCACACGCAGATCGCCCGCTCCGGCTACTGCCTCGTCGCGCAGTCGGGCTGCACCGGTCTGAGCGGTCAGTTCTTCAAGTCGGCCAGTACGGGCACCACGGACTGGGACTTCGCCCGCTACCGCGCGAGCGCGGTCGTCATCAACCTCGGTACCAACGACATCGGACACGGGGTGTCCGGTGCCGCGTTCCAGTCGGCGTACACCGCCTTCCTGCGGGACGTCCGCGCCAAGTACCCGGACGCGGTCCTCTTCGCGGTGCAGACACTCAAGAAGCGGTACGTCACCGAGACCAGGGCCGCTGTCACAGCCCGCAACAACGCCGGTGACGCCAGGGTCCGTTACGTCGACACGACCGGCTGGCTCACCGACGGCACCGACTACGAGGACGGCAACGGGCATCCCAACGAGGCCGGCCACACCAAGTTCGCGGGCCGTCTGGCCCCTGTCGTCGGCGCCGCCCTGAACGGCACGGCGTCCGCCTCCGTGAAGGCGGCCGCTCCCGGTCAGCCCGGCGACCCGAACATCAAGTTCGTCGGACGCTGGGACACCACGACCTCCGCCACGGCCTACACGCCGTACTGGGCCGGTGCCTACTACCGTGTCGGCTTCACCGGGCGGACCGTCCAGCTGAAGCAGCGCGGCACGATCGACTTCTGGGCCCGGATCGACGACGGACCGGTGAAGTTCTACGACGACGTGAAGGGGACGGTGAACCTGACCCCGTCCGCGCTGTCGGCCGGCCGCCACACCCTTCAGGTCAACTACCAGGTGGTGGCGGGTTCCTACCGGGGTGACGCCGTCTTCCAGGGGCTGGTCCTGGACAGCGGGGCGACGACCTTCGCCCCGTCCGCGCCGACCAAGCTGGTCGAGTTCGTGGGCGACTCGATCACCGTGGGCACGACGACCTCGCAGAACGCCCGTACCGCGTACGGCTGGCTGATCGGGGAACGGCTCGGCACCGAGCACACGCAGATCGCCCAGGGCGGCGCCTGCCTCGTGGCCGCGGCGGACGGATGTGTGGGCCTGGAGCGGCAGTACACCAGGCTCAACCCCAACGCGGCGACACCCGACTGGGACCCCGCCCGCTACCGGGCCGACGCCGTCGTCATCAACCTGGGCACCAACGACGTGGGACGCGGGGTGAGTTCGGCGCAGTTCCAGGCCGCTTACACCAGTCTGCTGCGCAAGGTCCGCGCCGCCCATCCGCAGGCCTGGATCTTCGCGTTGGAGACCTTCCGTGGACGCTTCGTCCCGCAGACCGAGGCGGCCGTGCAGGGGGCGATCTCGGGCGGGGACTCCCGGGTGTCCTTCGTCGACACCACGGGCTGGCTGGGCTCCGGCGACCTCACCGACTCCGTCCACCCCAACGACCAGGGACACCGCGCCATCACCGACCGCCTCGCCCCGGTCATCGCCGCCAGGATCGGCGCCTGACGCACCCCGCGCGACCGCACGGCACGCACCCCGCCCGCACCCGCCGCTCCCCCGGTCGAGGTGCGGACGGTGTGCGACCCCACGTCCACCCGGAACGCGGCGTCGACGCATGAGGCGGGGCGTCGCCGGGCCTACCATGGCGTCATGGCGGTCGTCCTCTTCGCAGGCATTCCGGTGAACGACTACACAGCGGCGCTCTCCTGGTACGAGCGGCTGCTCGGCTCCCCGCCGACGTTCTTCCCGAACGACACGGAGGCGGTGTGGGAGCTGGCGGAGCACCGCTATGTGTACATCGAGCATCGGCCGGGGCGCGCCGGCCACGCCCTGCACACCGTCTTCGTCGACGACCTCGACACCCGTGTCGCCGGGATCACCGATCGAGGGCTGGAGCCCAGCAGCCGCGAGACCTACGCGAACGGCGTACGCAAGGTCACCTACCACGACCCCGACGGGAACGAGATCGGTCTCGGCGGCGGCCCGCTCTGACCTGTCCGGGGGCGCGAAGGTGCCGTACGGGGCTTCACTTCTTCTTGCCTTCTTGCCTTCTTGCCTTCTTCCCGATACCGGCGGAGCGGGTCACGAGACGGGCGGCCTGGCTCCGCCCCTCCTCTCATCCCGCCGGTGCGGTGATCTCCCGCTTGAGGATCTTGCCGCTGGGGCCGGTCGGCAGAGCGTCCACGATCCACACCTCGCGCGGGTACTTGTACGCGGCCACCCGGTCCTTCACGAACTCCCGCAGTTCGTCGGGGGTGGCGTGGGCGGTCGGCCGGAGGACGACCGCCGCCGCGATCTCCTCGCCCAGGTGGGTGTGCGGCACGCCGACCACGGCGGCCAGGGCGACGGCCGGGTGCTCGTGGAGGGTCTCCTCGATCTCGCGCGGGTAGACGTTGTAGCCACCGCGGATGATCATGTCCTTCTTGCGGTCGACGATGTACAGATAGCCGTCCTCGTCCTGCCGCGCGAGGTCACCGCTGCGCAGCCAGCCGTCCGGGATCGCGGCCGCCGTCTCCTCGGGGCGGTTCCAGTACCCCTTCATCACGTTCGGCCCCCGTACGGCCAGTTCGCCGACCTCGCCGGGCGCGACGTCCTGGCCCTTGTCGTCCAGCAGCCGCACCTCCACGTCCTGGATCGGGGTGCCGATGGAGCCGGCCTTGCGAGGCCGGTCGGGGTGGTTGAACGTGACCACCGGGCTGGTCTCGGACATGCCGAAGCCCTCCAGCACCGCACAGCCGAAGCGCCGCTCGAAGCCGTGCAGGATCTCCACCGGCAGCGAGGCTCCGCCGGAGACGCACATCCGCAGCGTCGACACGTCCGCCTCCGACGGGTGCTGCAGCAGCGCCGCGTACATCGTCGGAACGCCCTCGAAGACCGTGGCCCGGTCGCGGGCGATGGCATCAAGCACCGCCTGCGGCTCGAAGCGGGGGATCAGGGTGAGCGAGGCGCCCGCGCGCACGGCCACGCTCATGGTGCAGATCTGGCCGAAGATGTGGAACAGCGGCAGACAGCCGACCACCACGTCCTGTGGTGTCATCCGCTGGACATGGACCGTGTTGACCTCGGTGTTGTGCCGCAGTCCGCCGTGGGTGAGCGTGGCGCCCTTGGGGCGGCCGGTGGTGCCGGAGGTGTACAGGAGCACGGCCACGTCGTCGTCCGGCGTCGTTGCCACACCGGGCAGCGGTTCGTGTCCGGCCAGCAGGTCCGCGAAGGCCGCCGGTTCGACAGCCACATGCCGCACACCGGCGGCGGCCGCACCCTGCGCGCCCTCACCGGGCGCCTGGTGCCATTCGAAGAGCAGCACCGCCCCGGAGTCGCTCAGGTGGTACTCGGTCTCCCGTGTCTTGAGCAGCGGGTTCATGGGGACGACGACGCCTCCGGCGCGCAGCACGCCGTAGTACAGGACGACGAACTCGGGAACGTTGGGCAGCATCAGGGCGACCCGGTCCCCCGGCCCAACGCCCTCGGCCCGCAGCAGCGCGGCGGCGCGGGCACTGCGCTCGTCCAGTTCCGCGTAGCCGATGGTCCGGTCTCCCAGGCGGAGCGCGGGGCGCCCCGGCTGCCGCTGTGCCGTCTCCACCAGGTACTCCGCCAGATTGGCCATGACCCACCTCCACGAAAGTCGCCGTCGAAATCCGCTGTTCACTTCGACGACATCGTGCTGCCGTACACGGCGACGGCCTATGGACCGCACGACAGCAGCTCCCCCCTGGGGTTGTTCCGGGGAACAAAAAGAGAGCATTAAGCTGCGGTGATGGACATCTCGGGTGTGGCAGCGGCACTCCATTCCAGGCTTCCGGAGCTGGGAGAGCGGATCGCACGGCGCATCCGCTCGGACGTCGACGCCTACGCGGACGAGTCACTGATCCCCTTCGACTCGCTCCGCCGCTCGTGCACCGCCAACGCGGACCTGATCCTGAACCACCTCCGCGAGGGTGCCACCCCCGACGCGAGCCCGGCTCGCGAGACGGGACGTGTCCGAGCCGAGCAGGGCGTGCCGCTGGCGGACACCCTGCACGCGTACCGGGTCGGGTTCGAACTCCTGTGGACGGAGATCCTGGTGGAGGCACGCACCCATCCCGAGGTCTCCGACGACCGGTTGGTGTCGAAGTCGGCGGAGATCTGGGCGCTGTTCGGCCTGTACGCGGAGGCGGTCGCGGCGGCCTACCGGGAGACGGCCGCCGAGTTGACCTCGCGGGGGCAGGCCCGGCGCTCGGCGCTGGTGGAGGCGCTGTTCACCGGTGTCATCGCGGACCGGACCACGCTGTGGGAGGCCGCCCGCGAGCTGGGCCTGCCCGAGCGCGGGCCCTACGCGGTCGCCGCGGCGGCGGCCGGCGCTCCGGGCGAGGAGCCGCTGGCGGGGGTCGAGGCCGGGCTGCGCCAAGCCCAACTTCCGTCGGCATGGCGGCTGTTGCCCGACCAGCAGATCGGTCTGATCGCCCTGCCCACGGCTGCGGCGGAGGGCACGTGCCTGGGTGTCCTGCGTGGCACCCGGGCCCGTGTGGGGGTCAGTCCGTGCTTCGACTCGTTGCGGGACACCCCGCAGGCGCTGCGCTTCGCCCGGCTGGCTCTGGCCGGGCTGCGGGGCACCGGTCCGGGTGTGGCGCGGTTCGACGACGACCCGTTGGCCATGGTGGTCGCCGCCGCTCCGGCCGAGGCGGCGCACCTGGTGGGGGTCGTCCTCCGGCCCGTGGTCGACCTCCCGGTGGTGGAACGTGCTCGCCTGCTGCAGACCCTGGAACACTGGTTCGCCGCCGCGGGCTCGGCCACCGACGCGGCCCGGAGCCTCTTCGTCCACCCCAACACCGTCCGCTACCGGCTGCGCCGCATCGAGGAGCTGACGAACCGGTCCCTCTCCGATCCGCGAGCGGTGGCACACATCGGCGCGGCTCTCCTGGCGGTACGAGATCCGGGTGCCGGGCCCGACGAGCAGCCCCCCGCCGGACCGAGCTGACGGCCGGACCGGGCGGCCACCGCACTCCGGCCAACGGATGATGAAGTGAGGACGCGGCTGTCGAACGCCGACGTACGGCTGTCGAAGGGAACCGGCGGGCATCGAACGCCGCCCTACAGGCATCGGGGGGTGGTGGGACACCGCCGTACGGCACGGCGTGGCGGCGGGACACCGCCGTGCCGGGCACCGCACGGCGCCGAGCCCCGGTGAGTGGCGAGCCCCGGTGGGCGGCGAGCCCCGGTGGGCGGCCTCACCGGCATGCTGCCGCGGCGCGGCAGGCGTATGGTCCGCATATGGGTGAGGTGCGGTGGCCGCCTGTTCGCTCCGCCGGACCGGTCCGGGGCAGGTGAGGGTGTGCATGAGGGCGTGCCCGGCCCTGGCGCCGTCGGTCCGGAGGCGCTGGAGTCCGTTCTGATCGAGGTGGCCCGGGAGAGCGCCACGTCGGTGACGGCGGTGTATCTGCTGGCGCCGGACGAGCCGGTGCTGCAGTTGGCGGTGCTGGGCGGGGTCCCCTGGGAGATCTCCATGCCCTGGGCGCGGGTGGCGCTCAAGGCCTCGTCCCCGGTGTCCGACGCGGTGCGGGGGCGCCGGCTGGTGTGGGTGAGCGGCCAGGAGGAGATGGCGCGCCGCTACCCACGGCTGGCGCTGGTCGCGCCGTACCGCTTCACGATGGCCGCCGCCCCCATCAGCACGGACTCGGACACCTGGGGCGGGCTGGTGCTCCAGTGGCCCGCGTCGCACCCCGCGCAGCCGAGCCCCCGGGAGCGGGAGGAGATCGCCGACGCCTGTCACCGTCTGGGACTGATCCTGCGGAAGGCGGCCGACGACGGCCACCCGGTACGACCCGCCGCCGAGCCGGTGATGCTGCCTCCGCTGCGGAGCCGGACGGCGGGACCGGCCGAGGCACAGGCCGCGGTCGACTTCGCCGAGCGCATCCCCGGCGGCTGCTGCTCGCTCGACGTGGACGGACGGATCGCCTTCGTCAGCACCAAGGCCGCCGAACTGCTCGGCGTCGACATCCCCGACCTGCTCGGCGCCAAGCCGTGGGATGCCCTGCGCTGGCTGGACGACCCGACCGCCGAGGACAGCTACCGGGCGGCCATGCTCAGCCGCGAACCGGTGTCCTTCATCGCCCTGCGCCCGCCGGACCGGTGGCTGTCCTTCAGTCTCGTGCCGGACGCCTCCGGCATCAGCGTCCGCATCTCGCCCACCCACTCGCCCCACGCCCACGCTCCGGTCACGGCTCCTCCCGGGCCTCGTCCGTACTCCGCCGCCGCGACGGGGCGAGCCAACACCCTCTACCACCTGATGCACCTGGCCGCCACGCTCACCGAGGCCGTCGGCGTACGCGACGTGGTCGACCAGGTCGCCGAGCAGGTCCTGTCGGCGTTCGGCGCCGCGGCCCTGGCCCTGATGACGGCGGAGGAGGGCCGGCTGCGGGTCATCGGCTACCGCGGCTACACCGCCGAGGTGATGGAACGTTTCGACGCCACCCCGCTCACCTCGGACACTCCCGCCGTACGCGCCCTCGCCACGGGCGTTCCCACGTTCTTCGCCACCTCCGCCGAGCTCAAGCTCGCCTATCCCCCGGCCGCGCTCCCGGACACCAGGGCCGCCTGGGCCTTCCTCCCCCTGATCACCTCGGGGCGTCCGGTCGGGTCCCTCGTCCTGGCCTACGACCAGCCACACCCCTTCACCCCGGAGGAGCGTGCCATCCTCACCTCCACCGCCGGGCTGATCACCCAGGCCCTGGACCGGGCCCGGCTGTACGACACCAAGCACCAGCTCGCCCACAACCTCCAGGAAGGGCTGCTGCCCCACACCCTGCCCCACGTCGCCGGGCTGGACGTGGCCGCCCGCTACCTCCCGGCCACCCGTGGCATGGACATCGGCGGCGACTTCTACGACCTGATCCGCCTCGGCCCCACCACGGCCGCCGCGGCCATCGGCGACGTGCAGGGCCACAACGTCAACGCCGCCGCCCTCATGGGGCAGGTCCGCACCGCCGTCCACGCCACCGCCGGGGCGGCCCCCGACGAAGTCCTCGCCCGCACCAACCGGCTCCTCACCGACCTCGACCCCGACCTGTTCACCAGCTGTCTCTACGTCCACCTCGACCTCGGCGCGCACACCGCCTGCCTGGCGACGGCCGGACACCCGCCCCCGCTGCTGCGCCACCCCGACGGCACCACCGAGCCCCTCCGCCTGCCGCCGGGGCTCCTCCTCGGCATCGACCCCGACGCCGGCTACGCGTCCACCGAGATCCCGCTGCCCCCCGGGTCCGTCCTGGCCCTCTACACGGACGGACTCGTCGAAGCCCCCGGCATCGACATCGACGACGCGGTCGGCGACCTCGCCCGCGCACTCGCCCGCGCCGATCCGGCCGGCCCCCGCGCCATGAACGCCGTCGCCGACACGCTCGTCCAGCACGCCCGCCGCTCCGCGCCCCGCAGTGACGACATCGCGCTGCTCCTCATCCACCCGGCGTGAGAGATCGCCTCGTCCGTCCGCGGAACCGCCTCACCCTCCCTATCGTTCACATATGTGATCACGGAACCGACCCATTGACCCGGAGGCGAGCCCTCCGTAAGGTTCCCGCCATTCCTACGTACGTGATGACAGTTCACGCATGTGAACAGCCAGAGGGAGACAACGATGTCAGAAGTCGTGAAACCCGATGCCGAGCGCCGTGCCGTCAGCAAGTTCCTGCGCCGCATGCTGCCGATCCTCGTCCTGATGCTGCTGATCAACCAGATGGACCGGACGAACGTCGGCTTCGTACAGGACGAGCTGCGGGCCGACGTCGGGGTGAGCGCCACCGCGTACGGACTCGGCGCGGGCCTGTTCTTCATCGGGTACGCCCTCTTCGAGGTGCCGAGCAACATGCTCCTGGAGCGGTTCGGCGCCCGGGTCTGGCTGACCCGCATCATGATCACCTGGGGACTGGTGATCGTGGCGATGTGCTTCATCCACAACGTATGGATGTTCTACGGGCTGCGCTTCCTGCTCGGTGTCGCGGAGGCGGGCTTCTTCCCCGGCGTCCTCCTCTACTTCACCCAGTGGCTGCCGGACTCCAGCCGGGGCCGGGCGAGCGCGATCTTCCTGGGCGGCTCGGCCACCGCGTACATCGTGACCGGGCCGATCACGGGCGCGCTGCTGGAGCTGCACGGGGTCGGCGGATTCGCCGGGTGGCGCTGGATGTTCGCGCTCGAAGGGCTGCTGTCGATCGTCGTCGGCTTCGTCGCCGGGTTCTTCCTCGTCTCCCGTATCAAGGACGCCTCCTGGCTCACGGCGGAGGAGAAGGACGCGCTGGGCGCGGCGGTCGCACGGGACGAGGAGGCGCGCAGCCGGGCCCCGCGGGTGTCGCGGCTGAAGCTGTTGATCCACCCTCAGGTGGCGCTGCTGACCACGGTGTTCTTCGCGATGGCCCTCACCGGGTACGCGATCACCTTCTGGCTGCCCAGTCTGGTCGAGGAGATCGGCGGGCTGTCGCCGTTCCAGGTCGGTCTGTTGTCGGCCGTCCCGTGGATCTGCGCGGTGATCGCCATGTACTCGATGAGCCGGTTCACCGACCGCGCCCCCGACCGCCGCCCCTATCTGGCCGCCGCCCTGGTCCTGTCCGCCACGGGCACCTTCCTGGCCACGCTGGGCTCCCCCTGGTTCGGCCTGGCGGCCATCACAATGGCCGCGGTCGGCGGGAAGTGCGCGGCCACCCTGTTCTGGCCGATGGCGCAGTCGGGGCTCGACCTGAAGATCGCCGCGCCCGGCCTCGCGGTCGTCAACTCCATCGGAAACCTGGGCGGTTTCGTCTCCCCCACCCTCTTCGGCTACCTCAAGGACACGACCGGCACGACGAACGGGGGCCTGTACACGCTGTCCGCGGCGTCCCTGCTCGCGGTGCTCGGGGTGGCGCTGATCCGCAGGAGCGGCGGTGGCACGGGGTCGGATTCGGGGACGGGTTCGGGTTCGGGGACGGGTTCGGGTTCGGGCGAACCCGCCCGTGCGCAGGGCAGGTTGGCGACGGGTGACGCCCGGTAGAAGCAGGCGACGGTCCTCGTCCGGTACGAGCGGTGGCTGGTTCGCATGGCTGAGGGACCGGACGACCGCGCCCTCGAACTCACCTCGCTTCGGCTCCGTACCGCTCGCGGAGGCGCGGGCCGAGGGTCCGGGGCGGGGCCGTCACAGGGACGTGGCGTGGATCTGGACGGGAAGGCCCGAGCGGGAGGTGGCTTCGCGTTCGAAGGGGAGGCCGATCTTCTCCGCTACGCGCTGGGACGGATGGTTGTCGGGGCGGATGAGGGCGACGAGTCGCTTCGCCTGGAGGACGTCGCGGGCGTGGTCGCGGCAGGCCGCCGCGGCCTCGGTGGCGTAGCCGTTCCCCTGGAGGTCGGCCCGGACGTGGTAGCCGACCTCCAACTCGGTGACTCCTTCGATCTCCTGGGGTGTCAGGCCGCAGTCGCCGACGAACTCCCCGGTGGCGCGGAGGGTGACCAGCCAGAGCCCGTACCCCTCCTCCCGATACAGACCCTGGTTCCAGTCGATCCAGGCCAGGGCCTCCTCCCGGGTCCGGGGGCGGGGATAGTGGCGCATCACGCCCGGGTCGCCGAGCAGCGCGGCCATGTCGTCGAGGTCGTCCCGCGTCATCCGGCGGAAGGCGAGCCTCGGGGTGGGCGGCGGGGGCCGGTGGTGGCGGTTCACGGGTTCTCCTTCGCTCATCTCACCCGGCGGGCCCGTCGCTTCAGACGGGGTACGCGGTCGAAGATCGCGGCGAGTCGTGCGCCCTGGTCGAAGAGGGTGGCCGGGCGGGAGCGGTCGCCGTCGAGGTGGGTGAGGGTTTCCATGCCGAGGTAGAAGGCCACCGCCGCGCCGGCGAGTACGCGTACCCGGACGACGGACGCCAGGGGTTTGCCGCGCAGGAGGACCGTGAGCTGTTCCTCGGCCAGCTCCTCCCACTTCCGGGTTTCGAGGGCCAGTTGGGCGGCCAGCCGCGTTCCGGGCCGCGCCCCGGCGTACAGCTCCTGGACGGCGGCGATGTGCCCTGTCCCGGTGTCCTCGTCGTACAGTTCGCGCAGCCGCGCGATCGCGGGCACGGCGCGGTCGATGCCGGACAGTTCGGCTCGGTACCGGGCGATGCGGGCTCCGCTGGTCCGTTCCAGCGCCGCCACCAGCAGATCGTCCAGGTCCGCGAAGTGGTAGTAGATCACTCCGGGCGCGAAGCCACCGGCCTGGGCTATCGCCCGCGCGGTGGTCCCGCCGTAGCCGTTGCGGACCAGGCAGACGAGGGCGGCTTCCAGGACGCGGTCACGGGTGCCACGAGGGCTGCGGCCGTCACCGGCGTCACGTGTGTCAGACAACGCGCACCGGCCGTACACCATGGGCGGCGAAGTGGCCTTCGAGCCTGCGTGACAGCTCCGGGAGGTGGTGGCTGGGCACCCGCGGGTAGAGGTGGTGCTCCAGGTGGTACGTGAGCTCCAGGAAGACGGCGGGGATGATCCTCCCGCGCAGGGTGCGGGTCTGCGTCAACGGGGTGTCTCCGTAGTCGTGGTGCGGCAGATACACCGTCAGGAGGGGATACACCCAACTCCCGACGATCGCCATCACCGTATAGACCAACAGCCCCGGCGTGTAAGGCAGGAGCAGCACTCCCCCGGCGAGCGCGGCGACCGGGGCCACCGCCTCCGCCACCAGCCAGCGACGGTCCCGGCCGCGCCGGTAGGACCAGAACCACAGGCGTACGAGGAAGACGGGGCCGTAGCAGACCGCGCCCAGGAGGGACAGTTCGGCGGGGTGGCCCTCCGGGTCGTCGGGGTGCGGGAAGAGGCGGTGGTGCTGGGTGTGCGTGGCGCGGTAGGCGTGCCCGCTCTCCAGCAGGACCAGTCCCGTCGCGAACAGCGCCCAGTCGGTGGCCCGGGGTGACAGGCCGATCGTGCGGTGCACCACGTCGTGGGTGACGGTCACGACCGCGACGAAGACCCCGAACACGATCACCGGGGTCAGCCACCACCAGCCGAGCCACACCGCGCCGGCGAACACCAGATACCCCGGCACCCGGGCGGACGAGCGCGACGATCCGCTGCCGGCGCGTGGTGACGAGCAGATCCTCACCGAGTTCGGCCAGGGTCGGGAGACCGGGGGCCGGGGGTCCCGTGGGTCCGGTGGGTCCGGTGGGTCCGGTGGGTCCGGTGGGTCCGGTGGGTCCGGTGGGTCCGGTGGGTCCGGTGGGTTCTGGGGGTCCCGTGCGTTCTGGGGGTTCTGGGTTGTCGGATGCGGTCATCCGGCGCGTCCCCTCTCCTTCAGCAGTCCCTCGGCGACGATGCGGCTGCCCAGCACACAGGCGACCGTGCCGAGACCCGGCCAGGTCGAGTCCCCGACCAGCCACAGGCCGGGGCCGCCGAGGTCGTGCGGTACGGCGTGCTGGTTGGTGTTGGCCAGGCGCTGGCGTACGCCGCCGACCGCGCCCTCGGGACGGAAGCCGAACCGTTCGTAGCTGCGCGGTGTTCCGGTCCGGGCGAACACGGCGCGCTCCCCGAGACGGGGGTACGCCCTCCGTGCGCGGGCGAGGAGTTGTTCCCCGGTCTCCTTCTTGCGTTGCTCGTACGCCGCCGGGTCGAGGTCGCGCCAGTCGGCGAGGTCGGTATGGGTGGAGATCATCACGGCGCGGTGGCCGGGCGGTGCGCTGAGGATGTCTCCGGACGCGGACACGGAGACGAACATGTTGTTGCCGTCGCCCAGGGGGCGGTCGTAGGACTGCAGAAGTTGATGGTGAGTCAACTCCTGTCCGGTGACCTCGGATTCGGGGACGCCGAGGAAGACGACGGCCGCGCCACCGAGGGCATCGGCGTCGCGTTCCAGATATCTCCGGAGTCTGGCGGCCACGGGGAGCGCCGCGCAGATCGTCGCCGTGGTGGCGGCGGGGACCGCGCAGACGATCCGGCGGGCACGGAAGTCTCCTTGGCGGGTCGTCAACTGGTAGGCGCCGGGCCACCCTTGGACCTGTGTGACGCGGCAGGCGGTCCGGAGTGTGCCGCCCAGCTCTCTGTAGCGTCCGACCAGCACGCGCCAGAAGCCGTGCATGCCGCCGTTGTGTCTGCTCAGGCCCGCGCCCCGGATGGTCACCCCGAGCGCCGCGTTGATGAGGGGCGCGTCGTCGACACCCGTGTGGACGGTGTCCTCGACCAGCATGGCGAGCAGCCCGACCAGTGCGGCGTCCGTGCGCAGACCGTGCTCGCGCAGCGCGTCGCCCAGGGTCCGGTTCAGGTGGCGGGCGTACGGGAGTCCGGACCATCCGACCGCCCGCAGGTCGTGGAGGGCGTCGGCGGGGCCGCGGATCGGCAGCCGTACGCCCGCCCGGCTGGCGCGCCAGAAGGTGTGCGCGAGTCGGTCGAGCAGGTCCCAGAACGCGCGATGCCGCTCGCTGTCGCCGAGCGTGCGCAGCCGCTCCGCGTGCCAGGCGGCCTGGTCGCGATGGAGTGTGATCCGACGGTCCGGCAGATGAGCCTGATAGCCGGGGAGTTCCTGCGCGTCCAGTGGTGGGATCCCGACACTGTCCAGGAGTTCACCGCCGACTCCTCCGGGGCCGAAGTCGACCAGGGTGGTCGCGCCGACGTCGAAGGAGAAGCCGCGCTTGCGGTAGTAGCCCGCGCAGCCGCCCGCGTGGCCGTGCGCCTCCAGCACGGTCGTGGACAGCCCCGCCGCCTGCAGGCGCAACGCCGTCGCCATCCCGGCCATTCCGCCGCCGATCACCGCCACATCGGCGCACGCGTCGGCACCACGGTCGGCACGCCCGTCACCACAACCAGCCTCGTTCCGGGCCGCGTTCTGAACGTTTGTTCTGAACATGCGTTCAGGGTGAGGGAGTTCATCCTCCGCGTCAATGGTTCGGGCATGTGCGAAGAGACTCTCGGGAACCGCTCCCGCCGGGATTGCGTACCTCTGTACGATCACCGGTCACGCACGGGGAACTGCGGTGGAGGGGCGGCGATGGACGACAAAACGGCTGGACGAAGAGGTGGTTGGCGGCTGAGGGCCGCCGCGTCGGGGGCTGCGGCGGCGGTGCTCCTCGGCGGATGCAGTGCGGGGGCGTCGGAGCGGGCGGCCGAGCCCGGCACCAAGGCGTCGGACTCCCCGACGCCTTCCGCTTCCGCCTCCGGGCAGGTGGCGGCGGAGGGCGAGGAGCCGTCGGCGACACCGTCCACGACGCCATTCGAGGCGGACCCGGACCGCGTACCGGGTTCGAGGCGGAAGGGCGCCACGCTGGCGGAGGCGGTCGTGATGCGGCCGCAGGACTGGGGCGCGGGTTTCGAGGCGCAGCCGCTCGCGCGCAGCGCCGAGGGCACGGTCGCCGCACTGGACGAGGAGTGCCGGTGGCAGCGCCGGGCACTGCCCGACGGCGTGCTCGCTTCACTCTCCCTCTACAGCGAACTGCCGGGCACCGGGAAACGCGGCACCATCAAGGTGACGGCCTCGGTGACGGTCCACACGACGGTGCTCGGCGCCGACGACCAGCTGTCCGAGACGCTGGAGGAGGCGCTGCGCTGCCCGGAGCAGCAGGTACGCGCCGACGAGCGGATCGAGAAGCTGATGTCCGTGGGCACCCCCCGCGGCATGCGCGGCAACAACTACGCCGACGACTCGATCCTGGAGACGGGCGTCTATCTGACCGGCAGCGGCGAGGCCATGTACCGGTGGATGGTCACACGGCTCGGCCAGGTGAACGTGACGGTGTCGCTGAAGGGCGCTGAGGGATACACCGTCGCCGAACTGGAGCAGTACATGACGCGCGGCACCACCACCATGCTCGACCGGGTGAGATACGAGCTGGGCGGGGGCGAAGGCTGATGGAGCGACTGCGTTCTTCCGACCCGGCACGGATCGCCGACCACCGTCTGCTCGGCCGGCTCGGCGCCGGCGGCATGGGCGTGGTGTACCTCGCGCGTACGTCGGCCGGTTCGCTGGTGGCGCTGAAGGTACTGGCGACGGAGTACGCCGAGGACGCGGGCTTCCGGGCGCGGTTCCGGCGTGAGGTCGAGGTCGCCCGGCGCATCAGCAGTCCGTGGGCGGTGCCGCTGGTGGACGCCGACGCGGAGGCGGCGGCGCCCTGGCTGGCGACGGCGTACGTGCCCGGCCCGTCCCTGGCCGAGGCGGTGGCCGCGTACGGGCCGCTCGGCGAGCACGGGCTGCGGATCCTCGGGGGCCGGCTGGCGCTGGCGCTGGGCGAGGTCCACCGGGCTGGGCTGGTCCACCGGGACCTCAAGCCGGGCAACGTCCTGCTCGCCCCGGACGGGCCCCGGCTCATCGACTTCGGTATCGCCAGGGCGCCCGAGGACACCGCGCTCACGGCGACGGGGTTCGTGGTCGGCACACCCGGCTATCTCTCGCCGGAACAGGCCGACGGCCGGGACGGCCGGACCATCGGCGCGCCCAGCGACGTGTTCTCGCTCGGCTGCGTCCTGGCGTTCGCGGCGACGGGCCGTCCACCGTTCGGCACGGGGGCGCTCGACGCCCTCCTCTACCGGGCCGTGCACGACCCGGCCGACCTCGACGGCGTTCCGGGCCCGCTGGTCGAACTGCTGTCCCGCTGCCTGGAGAAGGACCCGGCCCGTCGGCCCGAAGTGGAGGAACTGGTAAGGGAGTTGCTGCCCGAAGAGGCGGCGGAGGGCTCGGCCTCCCAGGATGTGGCGGCGGGCTCGGCTCCCCAAGAGACGGCGGAGGGCTCGGCCTCCCGAGGGGCGGCGGCGGGTTCGGCCTCCGGAGCGGCGGTACAGGGTTCGGCCTCCACCGAGTCGGCGGACGGTTCGGGCGCAAGGTCCGGTGAGGACGGCGAGACGTCGGAGGAGCCCGCGGACGCCCCCGCCGACAGGCCCGGCGCCGTTGCCCCCGCCTCCTGGCTGCCCGATGAGGTCGTCCGGCTGATCGCCCGGCGTTCGACCGAAGCGCTCGCGCTGCCGGACATCGACCACACCGAGATCTCGGGCGACGCCTCGCGCGCGGCCGCCGTCCGGGGCGGCGACTCCCCGAGCGGGACCGGTCCGCAGCGCTCCGCCTCCGACGACGACACCGCGTCCCCGGCGCCCGGCGCCGGAGACACCGTGCCCACGGCCGCCACCGACACGCCCGAAGCCCCCGCGAGGCGCCGCGTCCTGCTCGCCGGCGCGGGCGCGCTCCTGGCCGCGGGCGGCGGGACCACCTGGTGGGCCCTGGGCCGGGACGGCGGATCGGGCGACAAGAAGCCGGCCGCCACCTCCTCCCGGCGCCCCGCCCACACCGTCGCACTGCACGGCGACCTCAGCGGCGACCAGCGCGCCACCGGCGAGGCCCAGGAACGCGGACTGCGGCTCGCCGTCGCGGAGTTCAACGCCCGGAAGGACGCCCCCTTCCAGGTGGACGTACGGGCCGTGGACGACGCCGGCGACCCGGCCGAGGCGGCCCGGCTCGCGAAGCAGCTCGCCGACGACCCTTCCGTACTCGCCGTGGTCGGTCCGACCACGGACGCGACCGCCCAGTCGGCGCTGGCGGCGTACGACGCGGGCCTCCTGCCCGTGCTCACCGTGTCCCCCGGCGCGATCAGCCTCGCCGTGCAGGGCTTCCGCTCGTTCCTGAACGCACGGCTGCCCGACACGGTGTTGTCCGTCTACCTCGACGCGGTCCTGCGCGGAACCCGCCCGCGCAAGGTCGGTGTCGTCGTCGACCGGGCGGCCGACAACTACGGCGCGGAGATCAGCAGCACCCTGAGCAAGCAGCTGAAGACGGCCGGGCAGCCGTTCCTGCCCCGGGTGGTCAGCCCCATGCGGTCCGGTTTCGGGGACGCGGTGGACGACCTGCTGGCCGCCGACATCGACTCGATCGCCTTCGCCGGACTGCCCGACCGGGCCGCGTCGTTCGCCCGGACACTGCACGAGCGCGGCTTCTCCGGTGCCCGCGCCTCCGGACCGGCCCTGCTCGACCCGCGTTTCCTCACGGAGGCGAAGGAGGCCGCCGAGGGGTGGACGATCGTCGCACCGGTCGTCGACACGGCGAACACGCCCGAGGCGAAGGCGTTCGTGGACGCCTACCGGAAGCGGTGGAAGCAGGCGCCGCCCCGGTACGCGGCCGAGGCCTACGACGTGACGTCCATGGTGCTCACGTCGCTCGCGGACCTCCCGTCCAAGAGCCGCACCCGCGAGGAACTGCTCGCCGCGCTGCGGGCCGCGAAGTACCAGGGCATCACCAGGACGTACGGGTTCCAGAAGAACGGCCTGCCGACCATCGACGGCACCGGTGGCTACCTCTGGCGCGTCGAGGACGGAGCGTTCGTGTACGGCGGCCCCGCGCCGCTGACGGCCTGATGGAGCCGCTGCGTACCGCCGATCCGTCGCGGCTGGGCGACTACCGTCTGCTGCGACGGCTCGGCGCCGGTGGCATGGGTGTCGTCTTCCTGGCCCGCGCGCCGGGCGGGGCCTTCGCCGCGGTGAAGGTCGTACGGGCGTCCTATGCGGACGACGTGGGCTTCCGGGCCCGGTTCCGCCGCGAGATCGAGGTGGCCCGGCAGGTGGACAGCCCCTGGGTGGTCCCGCTGCTGGGGGCGGACGCCGACGCGGAGGATCCGTGGCTGGCGACCGCGTTCGTGCCGGGTCCCTCGCTGGCGGAGGCGCTGGAGGGGCACGGGCCGTGGTCCCCCGCGTCCGTGTGCGTGCTGGGGCTGCGGCTCGCCGAGGCACTGGACGCGGTCCACCGGGCGGGTCTGGTGCACCGCGACGTGAAGCCGGGCAACGTGCTGCTGGCCCCGGACGGCCCGCGCCTGATCGACTTCGGTATCGCGCGCACGCCGGAGGGTACGGCGCTCACGTCCACCGGCGTCGTCGTGGGCTCGCCCGGCTTCCTGTCGCCCGAACAGGCGCGGGCGCGCGGCGCGGGGGTCGGTCCGCCCAGCGATGTCTTCTCGCTGGGCTGCGTCCTGGCCTTCGCCGCGACCGGCGTACGGCCGTTCGGCAGTGGCGCGGCCGCCGGGATGCTGTTGCGCACGGTCTACGACGAGCCGGAGCTGCCCGGTATCCCGGAGGCGCTGGAACCGGTCGTACGGGCGTGCCTCGACAAGGATCCGGCGCGGCGGCCGACCGCCGTCGAGGTCGGCCTGGCGCTGGACGCGGCCGTACCAGCCGACCGGGAGCGGTGGCTGCCGGAGCCGGTGACCCGGCTGATCGCGGACCGGTCCGCCGTGGTGCTCGCCATGGGCGCGATCGAGCCGACCCGGGTGCCCCCACCGGCCTCGACCGCACCGGCGGACGCGATCGCGGAGGCGAACGATCCGGCACACGCGGAAGCGAACGGGCCGGTGCGGTCGGACGCGGTGACGGTGACGTCCCTCAAGGAACCGGGATCCGGCGGCCCGGCCACGAGCCGCCGCGGTTTCCTGGCGCTCGGCTCCACAGGGGCGGTGGCGGGGGTGCTGGCGGTCGGCGGCGGAGCCTGGTGGTGGCGGAGCCGCGCCGACCGGAGGACCGGTGCGGGTGCCTCGCCCTCGTCCGCTCCGCGCACCGACCTCGTCGTGGCCTTCCAGGGCGACCTCTCCGGTGCGACCGGCGAGGTCGGACGCGCCCAGCTCAACGGCGCCCGGCTGGCCGTCGCGCGGGTCAACGCCGACGACGACCGCCCGCTACGGCTGAGGCTGCGCGCGTACGACGACGGGGGCGCGCCCGAGCGAACCCTCGACCGGGCGCGACGGCTGGTGGCGGACAAGCGGGTCCTCGCGGTGCTGGGCCCGACCACGGACGACTGTTTCCTCGCCGCGGAGACCACGTACACGAAGGCCGTGCTGCCCGTCGTCTCGGTGTCGGTGGGGGTGACGCCGCAGGTCAGGGAGGCCGGTCTGTCCACTCTCCGTTCGCATGCGCAACTGGGGCCGACCGATCAGTTGCTGGCCGCCCCGTGCAACGTCTATCTCACGGGCAAGGCCGACGCCCGCAAGGTGTTCCTGGTGGACGACCGGGCCGAGGGTGACTTCGCCTGGACCCTCTGCAACTTCATCCAGCGCGCGCTGGGCCGTGACGGGAGGGACACGAGCGTCACCAGCGTCGCCGCCGGGAAGCTCGACCACACCGCGCTCGCCCGGCAGGTGATCGCGGCCGGTTCGGACGCGGTCGTGTTCAGCGGGGGTCAGGAACGGGCGGGCGTCTTCGCGGCGGCGCTGCGCGAGGCCGGGTTCTCCGGGGTCCGGGTCGCGACCCAACGGGCCTTCGGCACACGGTTCCTGAAGAGCGCGGGCCCGGCCGCCGACGGCTGGGTGTTCGCCACCACGTTCATCGATCCGACGGCCACCCCGGCGGCCCGCGCGTTCACCGAGGCGTACGAGGCACGGTACGGGGAACGCCCCGGCCGGTACGCGGCGGAGGCGTACGACGCGGTGCTGTTCCTGGCCAAGGTGTGTGCGAGCGAGGCGTCGCCTCTGAGGGAACGCGGCGCTGTCGTGCGCCGGATGCACGAGGTGGCCTACCAGGGCATCAGCCGGACCGTCGCGTACACCTCCGACAACGGATACAACCACGACGCGCTGTTCCTGTTCCGTGCGGCCGAAGGGGAGTTCGACTTTCTCGGGCAGTACCAGGAGGCGGACGTGTGAGACGGGTCGTCGCGGCCGGTCGTCGAGGCTGATCGTCCGGGCCGGTCGTCGAAGGTGAGGGCGGGGCCGGGGGCGAGGGTGGTCATCGGGGGCTCGTCCGAGGGGCTATCGTGCCTTCATGTCGCAGGATTTGATTCGCATCGTCTCCCGAGACTCGCCCATGGCTCTGGCCCAGGTGGAGCGTGTACGCGCCGAACTCGCCGTACTGCACCCGGCGCTGCGCACCGAAGTGGTCCCCGTGAAGACGACCGGGGACAAGTGGATGGGCGACCTCTCCAAGGTCGAGGGCAAGGGGGCGTTCACCAAGGAGGTCGACGCCGCGCTCATCGCGGGCGAGGCCGATCTCGCCGTGCACTGTGTGAAGGACATCCCCGCCGACCGGCCCCTCCCGGCCGGCACGATGTTCGCCGCGTTCCTCAAGCGGGACGACATCCGCGACGCGCTCGTGGACCCCGCCGGGCGCACCCTGGACGAGCTGCCCGCCGGTACGCGCATCGGGACCTCCTCCGTACGGCGTACCGCGCAACTCGCAGCCTCCCACCCGCACTTGGACTGCATCCCGTTCCGCGGCAACGCCAACCGCCGACTGGAGAAGCTCGCCGCCGGTGAGGCGGACGCGCTGCTGCTGGCCGTCTCCGGTCTGGAGCGGATCGGCCGTGCGGACGTCATCAGCGAGATCCTCTCCGTCGAGACGATGATGCCGCCGATCGGCGCGGGCGTCCTGGCGCTCCAGTGCCGGGAGGACGACGCCGTCACCATCGAGACCGTCAGCGGCCTCGGCGACCCGGACACCCATCGGGAGACCCTCGCCGAGCGCATGCTCCTGCATGTCCTCCAGGGCCACTGCAACAGCCCCATCGCCGGCTTCGCCGGCACCGACCGCAGTGGTGAACTCTCCCTCCGCGCGTCCGTGTTCACCCCCGACGGCAAGACGGTCCTCAACGCCCACGAATGGGCCGGCCGCCTCGACCCGGCGACCCTGGGCACCTCCGTCGCGGTCGCGCTGCTCCGCCAGGGCGCCCGGGAGCTCATCGACGGCATCCCTCACTGACGGCGACCTTCTCCTCGGTGGCGGGGGAGAAGCTGTTCAGGAAGTGCGGGTCGGTGAGGTGGATCCCGAACGGAGTCCCGGGCCGCCGAGCGAGGAGTCGCATGGCGTCGGCCGCCGCCAGGTGGTGATCGCGGGACGCATGCCGAAGTCGTCGCGGTTGACGATCGGCGTGGCAGTCTGCGACCCGGCCGCCGCACGCGGCACGGATTCTTCCTTCGTCGGATGCCGCGACCGTCGGTGAGGGTCGGTGGCGCGGTCAGTCGACGCGGCGGGACAGTACCTGGCCCGGCCAGGTGTCGGAGAGGAACCGGGCGGTGGGGGTGAAGCCGTGGCGTTCGTAGAAGGCGACGAGACGGCCGTCGCCGCCCGCCCAGCAGTCGACGCGGAGGAGTCGTACGCCGGCCCGGCGGGTCTCCTCGGCGGCGTGGGCCAGCAGGGCCGCGCCGATGCCCAGGCCGGCGTGGCGGCGGTCGGAGACGAGGAGGCGGACGTATCGCTCGGGTTCACCGGCCGGCGCGATCGGCATCTGCGGGCTGGGGCCGGAGTCCAGGACCAGGGCGCCGACAGGTGTTCCGTCCAGTTCCGCGATGTACGGGGTGTTCTCGGTCGTGTACCGCTCGACCCGTGCCGCCCCGTCGGGCCGCTCCGAGTACGGGATCGTGCCCCACTGCTCGGTGTTGCCGCGGTCGTTCATCCAGGCCACCGCCGAGTCGAGCATGCCGAGGATGGCCGGAGCGTCGGCCGGGCCGCCGGGTCTGATGCGTATGCCGTGGGGGGTGTCGGTCACGGGGATAGCCTGGTGGGGGCCGGGTGACAGGTGTTCTCCGGTGCGCGGCCGGGGCCCCTTCACCCGGCCGTCTCCTGCATGGTCTCGTGCTGGGCGAGGCCGAGTTCGCGTGCGCCGAGCGGCTCGAAGAAGCGGTCCACGTCGGCTTCGGTGACGTCGGTGAGAGCGGCCGGGGACCAGCGGGGGTTGCGGTCCTTGTCGATGACCTGGGCGCGGATGCCCTCGACCAGGTCGGGGGTGGCCAGGGCGGCGCAGGAGACGCGGTACTCCTGGTCCAGTACCTGTTCCAGGGAGCCGAGCCGCCGGGCGCGGCGCAGGGCGGTCAGGGTGACCTTGACGGCGGTGGGCGACTTGGCCAGCAGGGTCTCGGCGGTCTCCTTCGCCGCCGGGTCGCCGTGGGCGAGCAGCCGCCGGACGATCTCCTCGGCCGTGTCGGCGGCGAAGCAGGCGTCGATCCACTCGCGCCGGCCCGCCAGCTCGCCGGGAGGCGGCTGCCGCACATGCCGGGCGACGGCGTCCTGTACGGGCAGGTCCGCGAGGTCGTCGAGGAGGTGCCCGAGCGACGTGGAGGGGACGTAGTGGTCGGCGAGTCCGCACAGCAGGGCGTCGGCGGCGCCGATCTGCGTGCCCGTGAGGGCGAGGAGGGTGCCGAGTTCGCCCGGCGCCAGGGCCAGCAGCCGGGTGCCGCCGACGTCGGGGACGAAGCCGATGCCGGTCTCGGGCATGGCGATCCGCGACCGCTCGGTGACGACACGGACGGTGCCGTGCGCGGAGACTCCGACGCCGCCGCCCATCACGATCCCGTCCATGAAGGCGACGTAGGGCTTGGGATAGCGGGCGATACGGGCGTTGAGGTGGTACTCGTCGCGCCAGAACGCCGCCGCGGCGCTGCCGTCCCCGTCGCGGGCGTCGTCGTGGACGGCGCGGATGTCGCCGCCCGCGCACAGCCCGCGCTCCCCCGCGCCGGTGATGACGACGCTCTCCACGGCCGGATCGTGTTCCCAGGCGGTCAGTGCCTCGTCGACGCGCCGCACCATGGCGTGGTTGAGGGCGTTGAGGGCCCTCGGGCGGTTGAGGGTGAGGTGGGCGGTCCGGCCGACGGTGTGCAGCAGGACGGGCTCGTCGCCGCCGGTCATCGGGCTGCCTCCACCGCGACTGCCTCTGTCAGGCCTCGGGCGGCCTCGAGAACGCGCATGATCTCGTTCGTTCCTTCCGGACGTGGCGACCGGCGGCCATCCGTCATGAGACGGCCCCCGCTCCGAACAGGAGCCAGGTGGGCGCGGCCGCCGCGCAAAGCCCCGAGCTTGCCGGCACCCTGGGCCAGCCGAGCCTACCCGTCGCGCTTCCGGACACCGTCACGGCCCGGCACTCCACGACGCACACCGTCACGGCCCGGCGCTCCACGAGGCGGGACCGTGTCTCTCGGGCGGGATCAGGCATCGCGGTGCCGGCTCTCCGCTGCCCGCCGGTCACCGTCCTCGGGCGTCCGCTTCTGCCAACAGTTCGTGGGCGCCGTGTCGACCGCCTCGACTCCGCCCTGGCGGTCGAAGCGGAACAGGAGGGTGCCGCTGGTCTGGGCCCAGGTGCGGGCCCAGGTGCGGGCCTGGCGGGGGTGTATCCGGCGGCGGAGAAGAAGACGGCCGTCCGCGCCGACGGGCGTCAGTCGATCTTTTCCCCGACCCGGGGGGGTAACAGCGGCCACCGACAGCGCCGCGGCCCGCCGCTGACTCCTCTGCTCACGCCGGCGGCTTGCGCCACGTCCTGATCTCGGTGGCCGGAAGGCGCTCCGCGAAACGGTTGTCGGGGGCCGTCTCCTCCAGGAGGGCACGCAGCTCCCGCTCGAAGTCGGGCAGCCGGTCGCCGAACAGGTGCGGCGCCGCGTCGGACCGGGAGAACGCCCACGCGACGATGTCGTCCGAGGTGCGGGTGACCACCTCCCCGGCCGGCACGACGAGTCGGCCGAAGTTCCCGAACCCGGCACGCGCGATGACGAAGGACTCCCCGCCCGGTGTGCCGTTGACGAGCTTTCCCTGTCCCGCGCGGCGCACCGGGCCCAGCCAGCGACGTACCAGGTCACCGATCCGGTCGTACGGCGGCGCGGGCGACGGCAGTCCCGTCGTCCCGGGAGGCGGGTCCTTCAGGTCGCTCACGTGGACGAACGCACCGCCCGGCTCCAGCATCTCCAGCACGGTGGCCGCGACGCGGTCACGATCGGTCCAGTGGAAGGACTGGGCGAACACCACGACCCGGAACTCCCCCAGCCCCGCCGGCAGGTCCTCGGCGCGGGCGGCCACCCAGCGCGCGTTGGTCACCCCTCGGCGTCCGGCCTGTCGCTCGGCCTCGGCCAGCATGTCCTCGTCCGGATCGACACCGACGGCCTCCGTGAAGAACCGCGCCATCGGCAGCAGCACGGTCCCCGGGCCGCAGCCGACATCGAGGAGTCTGCCCCGGCCGTCCAGAGCGAGGGCCTCCGCGAGCGACTCGGGAAAACCGGAAGCGTAGGGGAGCCGGCCTCGCTCGTAATGGGCCGCGCTTCCCCGGAAGAGCGTGCGGTCCCATTCCCACCCCTCGGGCATGCCGGTTCCCTTCACTCGCCCAACGCGTCAGCACGGGCACGCTACTCGGGTCGGGCGACTCCTCGACGTACTCCTCCGCAGGCCCCGGCTTGGGCCGGTCCCGCAACTCCAGCTCCCCGCCGAGGCGTTCCGGTTCGAGGAACAGACGAGGCCCTGGCTCGACCCCGGCAGCGCGAGGAAGGGGTCCGTGGGTGTGTCGACGTGCGGCGCCACGACGTCCGCCCACCGGGCGGCGGCCCCTCGCCGTCGTCGACCGTTCCCGGGCCTGTCAGAGAGCGAAGCCCAGCAGGGCGACTTCGAGAGGGAGTGCGGGACGCTCGGGGAGAGCGGGAGGGTTCTGGCCGCGGCCGGTGTGCGTGGGCGGGACGACGCGCAGGGCCTTGATGCCGTCGGCGGCCCATCCCGCGTCCGTCGGAGGCAGCGACAGGGTCATGCGCCGGCCGTCGGCCAGGGTGGTCTCGATCTTGCCCGGGTCGTTCGTCGTCATGGCAACCCACTTCCCTCGCGCACCAGGTGCGTGGAACCTCTACCCGAAGGACGCCAGTTCGAGCCGAGAAGTTCCCCCTGGTCCGTGCGCGAGCCGCAGCCACGGAGAGCGGACCACCGCTCCTGGTCGCGGGCCCCGGCTCGAAGAACCGCGCCCGCCCTCAGCGGATCACGCCCGATCTCGCGTCGGGACAACGGGGATGACGCCCAGCCGCGTCAGAAGTCCGCTCCCGGTGGGGCGGACAGGGCTCGTGCCGCCGCTCAGGGGCGAGGGCCAGGTGGGGTCGTGCCATACGGCGGCGGATGCGTGGTCGAGGAGGTGTCCTGCCGTGGCCGGGGCGGTGTGCTGCGGGGCCCCCGCTGTGATCAGGACCGTGGTGAGGTACGTCGACGCCTCGGTCGGCGGGGCAGGGTCGCGGAGCAGGGGAAGCAGGAGAAGGAGGCGGGCGGCCGGGTCCGTGAGGCCGTCCGCCGGGGCACTCGGGGTGTCGGCGGCGATACGGACCAGTTCGGGCCAGGTCACGGTGTCGCCCACCAAGTCCCCCTCCCAGGTGGCGAATTGCTGGGCGTGGTGCCCGCCGGGACGGGTGGCGACGTAGTCGATGCCGTAGTCCCCGACGATGTTGCGGTAGATCACCGCGATCCCGTGCCCGTTCGCGAGCGGCACCCGGAACACCGGCCGGCCCTCGGGGTTCCAGAGCACGTCGGACATGGCGTCGGCGTCGGCTCCGTCGTCGCCGAACCACTCCGGCTCGCCACCCGGTCCACGGGCGCACAGGCCCAGCAGTTGATTCGACCAGAAGCCCGGGCGAGCCGTCAGTGGCTCACCCGCGAACAAGGGGCCGCCGAGATCCTCGTATCCTTCGATCCGCACGCCACCAGGCTGCCATCAGCCTCCGCCGGCAGGACCACGGGGCCGCCCTGCCACCCTGCCACCGAGCCACCGACCGACACTGGGGCTTCGCTGTGAAAACCCCTGCTCGGGCCCACCGGAAATGTGAACTGGCGTACGGAACACGGGTGTCGGGACGTAGGTTGTGTCCGGAACTCCTCGCTTCGGCTGAAAGACGGACGGTAGACATGACCGACCACGCGACCACGCCCGGACCGGCGGCGCATCAGAAGATCGACACCTCGGTGCCGCACTCGGCCCGTATCTGGAACTACTGGCTGGGCGGGAAGGACAACTACCCCGTCGACGAACAGGCCGGCGACGCGTACACCGCCGTGTTCCCCGGCATCGTGACCATCGCGCGCAGCAGCCGGGCCTTCCTGCGCCGCAACATCACCTACCTGGTCGCCGAGGCCGGCATACGGCAGTTCCTGGACGTCGGAACGGGCCTGCCGACCGCCGACAACACCCATGAGGTCGCCCAGCGGATCGCCCCCGAGACCCGGATCGTCTACGTCGACAACGACCCGATGGTCCTGGCCCACGCCCGCGCCCTGCTCTACTCCACGCCGGAGGGGGCGACCTCCTACGTCGACTCCAACGTGCTCGACCCGGACCGCATCCTCGCGGCCGCCGCCGACACACTGGACTTCAGCCGACCGACCGCGCTGATCCTCAGCAACATCCTGGGCCACGTGGCCGACCACGACCAGGCACGCTCGATCATCGACCGCCTGATGGGGGCGTTGCCGTCCGGCAGCTACCTCTCCATCAACGACGGTTCCCGGGGCATCGACCCGATCTTCGAAGAGGCCCAGGACGGGTACAACGAGAGCGGCGCCGTGCCCTACAACCTCCGCACCGTCGACGAGATCACCTCGTTCTTCGACGGCCTGGAACTCCTGGACCCCGGCGTCGTCTCGGTCCCCCACTGGCGCCCGGCCCCCACCGACCCGACCCCGGCAGTCATCGCCGAACACGGCGGCCTCGCCCGCAAGCCCTGACGACACGTCGTGATGCCCGGGAGCGATCCGCGCCCGGGCATCCGCCTTCCCCGAGCCTCAGAGCGCAACGGGGGCGGGGCCTGAGCGCGTTGGCGCATTGGCGCATTGGCGCATGAGGGTACGAACGTGCGCGCCCGTACGGAGCGCCTCAGCCCTCTGGCCGATGATCGATCACTTTCCGGCCAAACACTTGATATGCCCCTGACATAGGCGGCCGACGTCTGTCACTCTGTGCGCATTCCGTCTCACGACGGCGCACGCGCACCCGCATCGCAGTACTCCCTGCACTACCCGGTGCCTCGACCCGTGCACCGGGTCCTTCGTACGGCCGCTCGTCCAACGTCGGCCGCAGCAAAGGAGTTCGCGTGAGATCCACCCCCCACAGACGTACCACGGCCACGGCCGCCCTCGTCGTCGCGGCGGCGGTCCTCGCCGTCGCCGTCCCGGGCGCCCCGGCGATCGCACGCGGTGACGGCGGCGAAGGCACCGCCCGTCCCGCGGCCGCGAAGCCGGACCGCGGGGCACTGCCCGCACAGCTCACTCCCGCTCAGCGAGAGACCCTGGTCCGGAAGGCCGAGAAGGCCACGGACAAGACCTCCGACCGCCTCGGCCTCGGCGGCCAGGAGGAGTTGCGGGTCCGTGACGTCGTCAAGGACGCCGACGGCACCGTGCACACCCGCTACGAGCGCACCTACGCCGGACTCCCGGTGCTCGGCGGCGACCTGGTCGTCCACGCCGCCAGGAGCGGCGCGGTCGAGAGTGTCACCCGGGCGTACAAGCCCGAGCTGAAGGTGTCGGACCTCAGCGCCGAGGTCAGCAAGGCCGCGGCGGAGAAGCAGGCGGTCGCGGCGGCCAAGGAGGAAGGTTCCTCCAAGACCGAGGCGGACAGCAGCCGCAAGGTCGTCTGGGCGGCGAAGGGCACGCCGACCCTCGCCTACGAGACCGTCGTGAGCGGCTTCCAGCACGACGACACGCCCAGCGAACTGCACGTCATCACCGACGCGCAGACCGGGAAGAAGCTGTACGAGTACGAGGCCGTGCACACCGGCACGGGCAACACCCGCTACAGCGGCACGGTCACGCTCGGCACCAGCCAGTCGGGTTCGTCGTACACGCTGACCGACGCGGACCGGGGCAACCACCGTACGTACAACCTGAACCGCGGCTCGTCCGGGACGGGCACGCTGTTCAGCGGGACCGACGACGTCTGGGGTGACGGGACCGCCGCCAACCTGGAGACCGCGGGCGCGGACGCGCACTACGGGGCCGCGCTGACCTGGGACTACTACAAGAACGTCCATGGCCGGAACGGACTGCGCAACGACGGGGTCGCGCCGTACAGCCGGGTCCACTACGGCAACAACTACGTCAACGCGTTCTGGCAGGACTCCTGCTTCTGCATGACGTACGGCGACGGGTCGGGCAACGCCAACCCGCTCACCTCGATCGACGTGGCCGCGCACGAGATGACGCACGGCCTGACATCGGTCACCGCCAACCTCGTCTACAGCGGTGAGTCCGGCGGGTTGAACGAGGCGACCTCCGACATCTTCGCCGCCGCGGTCGAGTTCGCCGCCGGCAACAGCGAGGACGTCGGGGACTACCTCGTCGGCGAGAAGATCGACATCAACGGCGACGGTACGCCGCTGCGTTACATGGACAAGCCCAGCAAGGACGGCTCCTCGCGCGACTACTGGTCCTCCACGCTCGGCAACGTCGACGTCCACTACTCCTCGGGCCCGGCCAACCACTGGTACTACCTGGCCTCCGAGGGCAGCGGCGCGAAGGTCGTCAACGGTGTCTCCTACGACTCGCCGACCTTCGACGGGCTTCCGGTGACGCCGATAGGCAGGGACGCCGCCGAGAAGATCTGGTTCCGGGCGCTCACCACGTACATGACGTCCACGACCAACTACGCGGCCGCCCGCACCGCCACCCTGCAGGCCGCCGCCGACCTGTACGGGCTCGGCTCGGTGACCTACAACAACACCGCCAACGCCTGGGCCGCGATCAACGTCGGCTCCCGGATCCTCGACGGCGTGACCGTCGTCCCGCCGGCCGCCCAGTACTCCCTGACCGGCCAGGCCGTCACCCTGGACGTCCAGGCGTCGTCCACGAACGCCGGCGCCCTGTCGTACGCGGCCGCCGGTCTCCCGGACGGGCTGTCCATCGACGCCACCACGGGCCGTATCTCGGGTACGCCGACCACGGCCGGGAACTGGACGCCGACCGTCACCGTGACGGACTCGGCCGACGAGACCGGTACGGCGAGCTTCGCCTGGCGGGTGGACGAGGAGGGGAACCAGTCGGTGTTCGAGAACACCGCCGACTACCAGATCCCCGACAACTCCACCGTCGAGTCCCCGATCAACGTCAACCGGGCCGGGGCGGCGTCCAGCGCGCTCACCGTGGATGTGGACATCGTCCACACCTGGCGCGGTGACCTGGTCATCGACCTCGTGGCCCCGGACGGCACGGCGTACCGGCTGAAGAACTCCGCCTCGTCCGACTCGGCCGACAACGTGGTCGCCACGTACACGGTGGACGCCTCCGCCGAAACCGCTGCGGGCACCTGGAAGTTGCGGGTCCAGGACGTGGCCAGCCTCGACACCGGCCACATCAACAGCTGGAAGCTGACGTTCTGACGATCGCTCTCTGACGATGCGTCAACTCTTCTTCCACTGAAGCAAGTCAGCTGCTGAGCGGCCGGTCCCGCCCCTGCGGGACCGGCCGTTCGGCCGTGTCCCCCTCCGCGTCGATGTGCGGCAGCACGCGGTCCAGCCAGTGCGGCGTCCACCAGGCGTGGCGGCCCAGGAGGGTCATCACCGCCGGGACGAGGAGCAGGCGTACGACCGTCGCGTCGATGAGGACGCTCACGGCGAGGCCGAGGCCGAGCATCTTGACGACGATGTTGTCGCTGATGATGAACGCGGCGAAGACGCTCACCATGATCAGGGCGGCGCAGGTGATGACGCGCGCGGTGATCTCCAGGGCGTGGGCGACGGCGGCGCGGGCGTCGCCGGTGCGCAGCCAGGCCTCGTGGACGCGGGAGAGCAGGAAGATCTCGTAGTCCATGCTCAGCCCGAAGATGATGGCGAACATCATCATCGGGACATAGCTCTCGATGGGCACCTTGCCGGAGACGCCGAGTGCCGGGCCGCCCCAGCCCCATTGGAAGACGGCGACGACCACGCCGTACGAGGCGGTGATGGACAGGACGTTGAGGGCCGCCGCCTTCAACGCGACCAGCAGGCCCCGGAACACGATCAGGATGATCAGGAAGGCCAGGGCGACGACGACGGCGATGATGAGAGGCAGCCGGCTCGCCACGATGTCGCGGAAGTCCACCTGGGAGGCCGTGGTGCCGGTGACGTACCCCTCGGCCTTGGTTCCGGAGACCGAGGCGGGCAGGGTGTCGTCGACCAGACGGTTCACCAGGTCCGTGGTGTCGGCGTCCTGCGGGGACTCCTTCGAATAGACCGTGCCGACCAGGACGTCCCCGTCCTGGGTGGCGGACAGCGGGGTGACCGCGTGCGCTCCCTCCACGGCGTCGAGGTTCTTCTGCGCGGTGCTCTGCAGGGTCTGACGGTCGGACGACGGGACGGAGGTCTGGTCGATGACGACGGTGAGCGGGCCGTTGGAGCCGGGGCCGAAGGCGTCGGTCATCAGGTCGTAGGCGCGCCGGTCGGTGAAGGAGGTGGGGTCGGCGCCGTCGCCGATGTGGCCGAGTTGGATGGAGAAGACGGGGATCGCGAGGATGGCGATCGTCGTGACGCCCGCGGCCAGGAACCGCCAGGGCCGGTGCTCCACGCGCTGGGCGTAGCGGTGCCAGGTGCCCTGGATCTCGGCCCCCTCCTCGACGCCGGTCTCGGCGACCGGTTCGCGCACGTGGAAGCGGTCGATCCGGCGGCCGATGAGCCCCAGCAGGGCCGGGACCAGGGTCAGGGCGCCGATGACCGCCGAGACGACGGTGACGGCGGCCGCGAGACCGAGTTTCCCGATGAAACTCACGCCGGACGCGTACAGCCCGCACAGGGCGATGATCACCGTACAGCCCGAGACGAGGACGGCGCGGCCGCTGGTCGACGCTGCGTACCCGGCCGCGCGCACCGGGTCGGCGCCGTCCATGAGGTTCTGCCGGTGCCGGGTGATCAGGAACAGGGCGTAGTCGATGCCCACGCCGAGGCCGATCATCGTCGCCAGGGTCGGGGACACGGTGGCGAAGGTGAACGCGGAGGCGAGCAGCCCGAGACAGGCCAGGCCACCGATCGCGCTCAGCAGCGCGGTCACCAGGGGCAGCCCGGCCGCGATCACACTGCCGAAGCCGACGAGGAGGACGACGATCGCCACCGCGAACCCGATGAGTTCGCTCACCCGGTCGTCGGCCGCGGGCCGGGCCAGTTCGCCGAGCGGTCCGCCGTACTCGACCTCGGCGCCCGCCGACCGCAGCGGCTGGACGGAGTCGTCCACGCCGTCCAGATAGCTGTCCTGGAGGGTCGAGGGCTGCACGTCGAAGCGGATGGTGATGTACGCCGTCTTCTGGTCGGACGACAGCGGGCCGACGTTCGGCTGCTGCGACTGCCCCGACGACTGCGACGGCTGTGTGGCGGGTGCGGTGAGTGGATTCTGCACCGAGAGCACGTGCGGCAGCTTCTGCAGGTCGTCGACCGTGTCGGACATCTGCGAGCCGAGCGAGGTGAGCGCCTTGTCCTTGTCGTGCAGGACGATCTGGCTGCTGTAGCCGCCGGCCGCCGGATCGTGCTTCTGCAGCACCTCCAGGCCTTCCTGGGACTGCACGCCCGGGAGGGAGAAGTCATCCGAGTAGTCGCCGCCGTAGGACCGGTTCAGCACCTGAAGGGCCGCGAGGGCGACCAGCCAGGCGACGATGACGACCACGAAGTGCCGGGCGCACCATTCACCGAGTCGCCGCAGTCTGCCCGCCGCGGGCTCGGCGCCGCCTTCCCCGCCGGAACGACCTGAGCGCATCGTCTCTCCCATGGGAGCGATCTCCCGGACCCCATTACACGACGCTCCCGGCGGCCCGGCACGTCAGCGGAGGCCGGTCCCCCGGTTGGCGGCTCCGGCTTGACAGGCGGACGATGGGGAGGTGGGGCGGCCTAGCGGAAGGAGCCGTGATGCTGGAGATCAAGACGGTCGAGAAGCCGGACGAACGGCGAGATTTCCCACGGGGGCACCTTGAGGCCGTGCACCTCACGGGCCTCGACTTCGCCGTGGCCACCTTCGAACCGGGCTGGCGCTGGTCCGAGTCCGTGGCCCCCATCGCGGGCACGGAGAGCTGCCAGGTCCACCACAACGGCTATGTCGTGCGGGGACGCATGCACATCCGCATGGACGACGGTGGTGAGGGCGAGGTCGGGCCGGGCGACGCCTTCGTGTGCCCGCCGGGACACGACGCGTGGGTCGTCGGCGACGAGCAGTGCCTGCTGTACGACTTCGCCGGCCAGATGGCGCAGGACTACGCCAAGGCGAAGGACGACTGAGTCGATTCGGGTGCGAGAGGGAGCGGAGGCGGTGGCGTGCGCGCCCCGCCTCCGTCCGTCTGTCCACCCGTCCGTCCGTCTGTCCACCCGTCCGCCCGTCCGTCCATCTGTCCGCGCGCGGGCGGACGGGCGGGCGTGCGCCCGGATCGGCTCTAGATCCCGTCGGACTCCCGCAGGTTGTCCAGCGTCGCGTTCGTGTCGCTCTTGAGCCACCCCTCGACGTCGTCCACGTCCGGCATGGTCACGTCGTCGTAGGTGGAGCCGTAGGCGCTCCAGCTCATCTCGTACGTCATCCAGCCGTCGCGCACCGCGAGAGTGGCCGCGCGGCTGCCGCTGTTGTCGTCGCCGGAGGTGGTGTCCTCGGTGACGAGGTACGCCTCGTCACCGAGGCCGGTGACCTTCTCGACGTCGTAGTCCTCGTATCTCTGGTCGTACTCGGACCACAGGGCGGTGAACTCGGGGCCGGGGTCGGTCTTCTTGTGAAGGTTCACCTCGACCGAGAAGTACGCGTCGGAGAGGGAGGAGGCCGAGGATTTCTTGAGAGAGATACTGCAGTAGCTCTGGTCGAGGGCCGTGTGCTCCAGGGACTGGTCCACCGGGGAGCTGTCCTCCTCCGGGTACTCGTTCTTGAACGACGAGTAGTCCACCGAGGAGCAGAGGTCGGACTGGGCCCGGTAACCGCGCAGGTCCGCCTCGGCGTCGTCCTTGCCGAGCAGGAAGACACCGCCGGCCCACGCCGCGGAGGCCACCACGGCGCCCACCAGCGCCCACAGCACGGCGCGTCCGCCGGCGCCCGTCGAGGGCGGGGCGCCGAGGGTCGGGTAGCCGCCCGGCGGATAACCGCCCGGAGGCTGGCCGTACGGATGGCCCTGGGCGGGTGCCGGCGCGACCGGGGGGCCGTAGCCGGCCGGTGACTGGGGATTCGGGTAGGGGTAGGCGCTCTGGGCCGCCTGGGCCGGTACCTGCGTCTGGGCCTGCGCCGGGACCGGTATCTCCGCCTGAGTCGGTGTCGGCACCGGGGCCGGTGCCTGCGGCGGGGACTGTGCGGCGGGACCGGCGGGCAGGGCCGCCTGCGGCTGGGCCTGGGGACCGGGCTGTCCCGGGGGCGGCCAGGCCGGGGACGCGGACGGCTGGTCCTGCGGCTGCGGTTGCGCCGGCGCACCCTCGGGGCGTTCGGTCATCGGCTTCTCCTCGTGTCGTGGTGGATGGGGCGCGACGGCTCGTGGTGGACGGGGTGCGGCGGCGGAGCCGGAACTCGCCCCGCCGGGCCGCCGGACGAGGCGGCGGAGTGTCGTGTTCGCACGCGTGGAGGAGAAATACCCGCGACCGGATCCCTTCCATGCGGCCCCACGGGCCCAGGCAGAATCTGAAGATCCAAGCCTCGCAGAACGTCTCCCGCGCGGTCGTCCGTAGAACTACGCACCCCGCCTACGCAACCTGGCGCGTCGGCCGGGGTGGTGGCCGTCCTGGGGCGGGTGTCGGTGTCGGTGCCCGGTGCTTTCGTGACTCCTCCCCCGGCTGAAGCCGGGGGCTTCTCGCTATGCCGGGTTGGCGTTGCGACGGACCAGCCCGGCCCGTAATACGTTGATGGCGCCCACGGTGTCGGCGTGCGCGGCGTGGCCGCAGGCGAGGCAGTGGAACTGTTCCTGGGTGGGCCGGTTCTCCTTGTCGGTGTGCCCGCATTCGGGGCAGGTGCGGGAGGTGTTGCGGGGGTCCACGGCGATCACTTCCCGTCCGGCGCTTTCAGCCTTGGCGTGCAGGATCGTCAGGAACACCCCCCAACCGGCATCGCTGATCGACTTGTTGAGCCCGGCCTTCGCCGCGGCCCCGTTGGGCAGGAACGTGCCCGGACTGTCGGGGTCGGGCCTGGGTGCGGGGGCCTCGCTCATGTTGCGGATCCTGAGGTCTTCGTGCGCGATGACGTCGTGCGCGCGGACCAGGCCGAGGGCGGTCTTGTGTGCGTGGTCGAGCCGCTGACGGCGTACCTTGCCGTGCAGCTCGGCGACTTTCTCCACGGCGCGCCGGTGGTTGCCGGTGCGGTCCTTGGCCTTGCATCGCGGGAAGCGGGACAGGGCCTGCTGTGCTGCTTCGAGTTTCGCGGCGGCCTTACGCCCGTGGCGCGGGTTGGGCACGAAGTCGCCGTTGGAGTCGGCGAGGAAGTTCGCGATGCCCAGGTCGATCCCGGCCACGGACCCACTCGCCGGCAGCGGCTCGGGCCGCTCCTGTTCGGCGGTCACTACGACGAACCACTTACGGCCCTCACGCTTCACCGAGACGGTCTTGACCTTGCCAGGCACCTGCCGGTGCTGGTTGACCTTCACATGCCCGACGCCCTGGAAGCGGACGCGGGTGGCCGGGTCGTGCGGGGCGGAGTTCCACCGGCAGCCGTCCCCGTCCTTCGGGAAGTCCACCGTGTCGAACCAGTTCACCCCCCGGAAGCGTGGATAGCCAGGTGTCTCCCCGGACTTGACCCGGCGGAAGAACGCGGCGAACGCCTTGTCGAGACGGCGCAGGGTGGCCTGCTGCGAGCTGAACGACCAGCGGCCCTGACACTCCGGGTCGAACGCCCGGATCTCCTTGAGCTGCGCCGACTGGCCGCCGTAGTTGACGCTCGTCTTCGAGACGTGCCGGTAGGCGTCACGCCGTTCCTGTAAGGCCCCGTTGTATAGGGAACAGTGATCGCGCAGCATCTCGGCCAGCGCCTGGGCCTGACGGACGGTGGGCCGCAGGAGGAACTTGTACGCACGGATCATCCAGCCCACCCCCTCCAGTCGAGTCCACCCGATGTTACTACACTTGGTGTATGTCACCGCGCTGGGAACCAGATCCCGATATCCGTCGAGGGAATCATGTAGTTTTCAACCTCCATGCACACTTGGTGTTTGTCACCAAGTATCGGCGGGAGGTCTTCAATGACGAGATGCTGACGCGCTGCGAGGAGATCATGCGGGAGGTGTGTGAGAGCTTCGGCGCGGAGCTGCGCGAGTTCAACGGCGAAGACGATCACGTCCATCTGCTCGTGCACTACCCGCCGAAGATCGCCCTGTCCAAGCTCGTCAACAGCCTCAAGGGCGTCAGCTCCCGCTACCTGCGTGCGGAGTACACCGGCCGGATCAACCGGACCGGCACCGGGTCCGTGTTCTGGTCCCCGTCCTACTTCGCGGCATCCTGCGGCGGAGCACCCCTGAGCATCGTCAAGGACTACATCGAAAACCAGAAGCGGCCGACCTGACCGTCAGAACAAAAGAGCGCAAAGAACTCCGGCGCTCCGCGCCTCCGGGCCGAGGATCGCATTCCCGCCCGGCCTAAAGGCCGGGATTCCCTGCGAAGAACAAGGGATGGGAGTCATGACCAGCAGAAGTGTCGTAGTCGAGCGGCGGGTCGCCGCTTCTCAGGGGCGGGTGTGGGAGGCCCTGACGGACCTCGGCGGGATGCATCGGATGCTCAGCGGTGTCACGAGGGTCGAGGTCCTCACGGACGGGGGCTTCGGGGTGGGCACGCGGTGGCGGGAGACCCGGCGGATGTTCGGCAAGGACGCCACCGAGGAGATGTGGGTGACCGTCAGCGAGCCGCCCGAGCGCTATGTGGTGGAGGCCGAGTCGCACGGCTCCCGCTATGTGTCGGAGTGGCTGCTGCGGGCCGACGAACCGGCCTCGACGGCGATCCGGCTGACGTTCTCGGCGCAGTCGACCGGTGCCGTCGCGGGTCTGCTCACCAAGGTCATGGGCGGTATCGGTGCCCGGGCCGTGCGCAAGGCCGTCGCGAAGGACCTCGACGACGTCGCCGGGTGGGTGGAGGGCCGCAGGAGCTGAGCCGCCCCTGCGGCCCTCCGGTCACCGTGCCCGGGTGCGTCAGGAGTTCAGGCCGTAGCCCGAGGTCACGTAGGCGCACTCTGTGTAGATGTAGCCCGACTCCAGCTTGGCGGTGTCGGAGGCGGCGCTGGACGCGCTGTCACCCTTCGGCTTGTGCAGGAAGTACGTGGTGCCGACCGGGAGGCTGATCGTGCGCTGCGGGTAGTTGTCGTTGCCGCTGCACGGCTTGAAGCTGGGGTTCAGCGTGCTGCTCCAGTCGTAGCTGGAACAGCTGCCGCAGCCCTTCAGGGTGAAGGTGCCGGTCACCGGGCCGGTGTACATGACCTGGATCTCGTCGGGGCTGTCGTTCTTGACCGTGACGGAGATGCTGCCGCCGGAGCGTGTGGTGGGCAGCTTCTTGCCCGCCTCCGGGACCTCCTGCGCGATCTCGGCGGCGATCGCTATCTTCTTCGCGCGCGGCGCGTTCTTGTGCTTCTTGTTGGCGTCGACGAAGTCGTTCATCGAGGTCACCGCCTCGGCGAAGTCGCCGTCCCGGTACTGGTCCACGCCGCAGGTGTAGACGCCCGCGGACGCCGAGTCCTCGGCCCGTCCGGCGTCGGCGGCGAGGGCGTCGGCCACGCCGGCCTTGTCCCCCGGCAGCGCCTTGACCTGGGAGCCGAGCGTCTCCAGCTGGTCCACGGCGGTGCACGGGTCGTCGCCGCCCACGGCCTTGACCGCCTTGTCCACGGCCCGCTTGACGTCCGGCTCGACCTTCGCCGCCTGGTCCGAGTCGGGGAACGTGGTGAGGAGGTCGCTGAACTGGTCCTGCCAGCCGGCCGTGCCGCCCGCCAGACCGGCGGAGGCACACTCGTACAGCGAGGTGGCGAGCCGGTCGTCGGGCCAGGTCGCCAGCGAGCCGAGGTCCTTCTTGCTCACGGTCTGCGGGACCGTGCGCAGGTACTCGAGGGGAGCGACCGCGTCACAGTACTCCTGCTCCTCGTAGGGCGCGCCGACCGTCGTGTAGAAGGTCTTCATCCGGTCGGGGACCTTCTCGGCCGCACGGGAGTCGGGGTGGTCGGTGCTGAGGTCGTCGTATGCGGTGAGGGCTTTGCGGTACTCGGACTGGGTCGTGGAGAAGGACTCGCCGGAGGCCTTGTTCACCAGGTCGTCGGCCTTCTCCAGCCGGTCCAGGAGCATCTCCTCGACGGCTTCCTTCCGCGCGGTCTCGTAGAGCAGACCGCTCGCGACCGGTACGCCGAGGAGGAGGACGCCGAGCACGATGGCGAGCGGGGACTGCGCGGGCCACACCAGGCGGTTGCGCAGGCCCAGGAAGGCACTGTGGACGGCGACGAGGAGGAGGAACAGGCCGTAGACGGTGAGGGTGGCGCCCGAGACGCCGTCAGGGTCGGCCGGCAGCACCGTGAAGAGCAGGAGACCGGTGGCCACCCAGCACACCAGCATCAGAAGGGGACGCCGCATCAGGGCATAGCCGAGCCCGAGACCGCTGAGGTTCAGCAGGCCCACCCCGACGGCCCGCCAGCCGTCCGCCGGGCCGGGCGGCGGCCCCGGTGGCATGGGCGGGACGGGCGGCACGACGAAGCTGTGGCTCCAGCCGTCCTGGTCTCTTACACCGTACTGATCCCCGGACATCTCGGATCCCCCCGTCAACTCCACCCGCATGCTTACGAATTGTCAGTGTACGGCCGAAACTCGATGCCGCGACAGGTGATTCTCGGGCGCCGGCAGAGATCGATTTCCATTCGTGACCACCGCCCGGGAGATGGCGCGAAAGCGTCGTCCGCACCGCCCGTCGGTGCGTGAAAGGTACAGGTCCCACAGCCTGTTGACGCACGGGGGTCACCGCCCGGTTCGCTCGACGAGCGGGGTTTTTTCCGCCCCCGGTCCGGGATCCGCACAGGGTCGTACGGGGCGCGGCCGGCGTGGGCGGTGACCGCTCCCAAAGGCGGCCTCCCCGAGGGGGGCCGATCCGACGGCCGGGCTTCCGGCGATCGCCGCGCCGAGCGCCGGTGTCACGGGCAGGGAGGTGTCGGCGCCGCTTTCCGAGCCCAGCCGTGCGGCCACCCTGGCCATGAGCACCACGGCGGCCGACGCCACATCGCCGAGCAGCGGCAGCCGCCGGGCCCGGACCTCCGCCATGCTCCGCCCCGAGTCCGAGTCATCGGATACAGGTCGATTCCCGTTCGGACCGACCAGGTTGGCGGAGCATGGGGATCGCGTCCGGACGGCCGTCCCGGGGTCAGTAGCCCCGGCGGCTGACCCGGCGGAGCAGGACGACTCCGGCGAGCACGGCCACGCCGCCGATCATGGTGGGCCACAACTGCGCCCCGGTCTCGGCGAGGTCGCCCGTAGCCGACTCGGACCCCTGCGATCCGGGCTGGCCGGCGGCCGACGGGATGTTGGCGACGGGCGTCGTCTGCTCGGGGGCCACGGCCGCGTCGCCGCCGTCCCCGGCGTTGTCCGCGCCCTTGTCGCCGCCCTCGCCCCCGGCGGCGTTGCCGCGCTGGGTCGCCTTCAACGAGCCGAGGACCTGGGGCTCCTTGTCGCCGCCCTGGTTCGCCTCGTCGTCACCGCCGCCGGGTGCCTGAGCGGTCTCGGTGGGCTCGGCCGTGTTCTCGTCCTGGTTCTCGTTCTGGCCCTGGTCCTGGCCCTGGTCCTGGTCGCCGCCGGGCTGCTCCTGGTCCTGGCCGTCGTTCTGGTCCTGGTCCTGGCCGTCGTTCTGGTCCTGGCCGTCGTTCTGGTCCTGGTCGTTGCCCGGCTGCTCCTGGCCCTGGCCCTGGTCATCGCCCTGACCGGCGTCGCCGCCGTCGCCCTGGTCGTCACCATCGCCCTGGTCACCGCCGACGTCGGCCGCGTCGCACTCGCGACCGTCGTTGATGCAGTCCACCATCTCCCGCATCAGGTCCTCGTCGAAGACGTTGATGAAGTCGCCGTGGTCGGTGACGGCCTTGTGGAGCTGCTCGGGGAAGGAGTCCACGGCGAACAGCGGGGTCGTACGGCCGCCGTCCTGGAGGCTCGGGGCGTCGACGTCGTAGACGATGCGCTGGACCAGCTGCGGAATGGCCTTGAAGCCGGCGGCACAGCTGCCGTCCGCGGCGGCGAAGGCCACGTGGGTGCGGTGGTTGGCGCTGTCGATGTTGCGGCCGTCCCAGCAGCTCTGGAACTTGAAGGTACGCACGACGTCGCTGCCGGAGGGGCAGAGCGGGTACTTGTCCTTCAGCTGCCGGTCCTCGAAGCCGGTGCAGCTCCAGGACGCGTTGGCGTTGGCCGTGCCGTTGACGAAGGCCTTGGCGTCGCCGGTGATGATGCGCAGCAGCCGCGGCATCTCCGCGACCTCACCGCGCGGGCTGCCCTCGAACGTCATCGTGACGTCCTTGGGCGTCACGATCTCACCGGCGTTGCCCTCGATGCCGCCGCCGGGAGAGTTGGCGTCCTGCTCGGCGGTGCCGTTCTGGAGGCGGATCACCGGCCAGAAGTACGAGGACTTGTCGCCCTGGTTCTCACAGCTGGTGTCGGCGGCGGCGAGGTCCTCGTCGCTGGCGAACGCGCTGTTGCCCTGGTTGCCGACGTAGTCGTGGAAGTGGTGGGCTCCGTTGGAGACACCCGGGGCGACGATGACGTTGTCCGAGTTGAACACGCCATTGGCGTTCACACCGCAGGCCGTGCTGAAGCTGCCGGTCGAGCCCTGCCGGCCGCCCTCGTTCCGCGCGTTCGGCTGGACGGAGGTGATGTCGGCGTAGTCCGCGGCCACCGGCCCGTTGCCCGCCTGACCGCCGTTGCCCTGCTGGTCCTGACCGTCCTGCTGGTCGCCCTGGTCCTGCCCGTCACCACCGTCGTTCTGACCGGCGTCGTTCTGGTCACCGCCGTCCTGCTCGCCACCGTTCTGGCCGGCGTTCTGGTTCTCGGCGGGGCGCAGTTCACAGGCGGCGAGGGAGTCGAGCCCGTCGGGGCGGTCCCCGACGCGGTCGATGGCGATCGCGATCCGCTCGATCGTCGCGCCCCGCTTCTCCTTCAACGGGTTCATGATCGCGTTGTCGGCGAAGCCGCTGTCCTGCTGCTGGGCCTGCACGGAGTTCTGCAGCCGCTGGTAGGCCTCGGCTATCTGCTGGTCCAGGGCGGCGAGTTCCTTGTCGACCTCCGCCCGCGCCCCGTCGGGCACCTCCGTCAGTTCGCCGCCGACGTCCGGGCAGTCGATCGTGCCGGCGGCGGAATTGACCTGCTGGACGGAGTCGTCGGGCGAGCCGTCCTCGGTGGCCGACGCGTAGACGTTGACGACCACGAGCCCGCCTCCGCCCAAGATCAGCGCGATCGCGGCAGAGGTCGCGCGCCGTGCTCCTGATGGGCGTCTGCGCCTGGTGGTGCGTCCCACGGAAAGCTCCTACAACGTCGTGGCCGAGTCCGGGCATGAAGAACCCCAGCCCCATACGGAGCCGGACCCCGGTGCGTTCAAGCACCGCGTGAATTCACAGGAATCTCATGGGAAGAGGCACGTCACAGGTGGTCAAAGCACCCACGGGTGTTCTCCCGGCCGTACGGGCGACGGCACCGACCGTGACAGGGCGTGACCCCCTCTCGCTTCAGGGCGCGGGGCAGTGTAGACATGGGCACATGGTCCGTCTCCTGGGTCGATCTCGCTCTCAGTCGACCCGCCGTCCCCAGGGCCGGCCTACGCAGGGCCGGGACGACCGCGCCCGGCGGGTACCGCACGGATCGAACGGCGGCGCAAGTCCGGAGCCGGAACACGGATGGGGCCCGCTCGCGGGGCTGCGATCGGCGCTGAGCGGCCGCAGTGTCGCCGGGCAGGTGTTCCTGCTGCAGGTCGTGATCGTGCTGGTCCTGGTCGTGTCGGCCGTGGTGGCGCTGGTCCTGCAGGTACGGCACGACAGCACCAAGGAAGCGCACAACCGTTCGCTCGCCGTGGCGGAGACGTTCGCCAACGCGCCGGGCACCCGGGAGGCGCTGAACGCGGACGATCCGACGGCGGTGCTCCAGCCGAGGGCCGAGGCCGCCCGGGTCCAGTCCAAGGTGGACTTCATCGTCGTCATGAACACCGACGGGATCCGCTACACCCATCCGAAGCCGGACCGCATCGGCAAGCAGTTCGTCGGCACGATCGAACCCGCGCTCAAGGGCGAGTCCTTCACCGAGGACATCAACGGGACCCTCGGCCCGCTCGTCCAGGCCGTGGTGCCGATCAAGGATCCCGACGGCACGGTCGTGGGTTTGGTCTCGGCCGGGATCACCACCGAGAACGTGGGCGGCGTCGCGGAACAGCAGTTGCCCCTCGTGCTGGCCGCCGCCGCGGCGGCCCTCGCCCTGGCCACGGCGGGCACGGCGCTCGTCAGCAAGCGGCTCCTGCGCCAGACCCATGGCCTCGGCCCCTCCGAGATGACCCGCATGTACGAGCACCACGACGCGGTGCTGCACGCCGTGCGGGAGGGTGTGATCATCATCGGCGGGGGCGGCCGACTGCTGCTCGCCAACGACGAGGCGCACCGCCTGCTGGACCTGCCCACGGACGCCGAGGGGCAGGACGTCCTCGCCCTGGGCCTCGAACCGCACATGGCCGATCTGCTGGCCTCGGGCCGCGTCGCCAACGACGAGGTGCACCTCGTGGGCGACCGGCTGATCGCGGTCAACCAGCGTGCCACGGATCTGCAGGGCGAGCCCTCCGGCAGCGTCGCCACGCTCCGCGACTCCACCGAGCTGCGCGCCCTGTCCGGCCGCGCGGAGGCCGCCCGGGAGCGCCTGAGGCTGCTCTACGACGCCGGAGTGGGCGTCGGTACCGGCCTGGACGTGACCCGTACCGCCGAGGAGCTGGCGGAGGTGGCCGTCCCCCGGTTCGCGGACTTCGTCACCGTCGATCTCGCTCCGGCCGCGCTCAGCGGCGACGAGCCCGAGTCGGCCACCACGCTGCGCCGCACGGCGTTCAGCGGGATCCGCAAGGACGCGCCGCTGTACAAGGTGGGCGAGAGGATCGACCTGGTCCCCTCCTCGCCCCAGGCCGGCAGCATCGACAGCGGCAGTTCGACCCTCGTGGCCGACCTCAGCCGGGCACCCGGCTGGCGGGCGCAGGACCTGGAACGGTCCGCGCAGGTCGTCGAGTACGGCATCCACTCGCTGATCACCGTGCCGTTGCGCGTGGGCCAGTTGGTGATGGGTGTCGCCAACTTCTGGCGCTCGGAGAAGCCCGAGCCGTTCGACCAGGAGGAGCTGGCCCTCGCCGAGGAACTGGTCGCCCGCGCGGCGGTCTCCATCGACAACGCGCGCCGCTACACCCGCGAGCACACCATGGCCGAGACCCTGCAGCGCAGCCTGCTGCCACGCAACCTTCCCGAGCAGAGCGCCCTGGACGTCGCCTACCGCTATCTGCCCGCGCAGGCCGGGGTGGGCGGGGACTGGTTCGACGTACTGCCCCTGTCCGGCACCCGGGTCGCGGTCGTCGTGGGCGACGTCGTCGGCCACGGACTGCACGCCGCGGCCACGATGGGACGGCTGCGCACCGCGGTCCACAACTTCACCGCGCTGGACCTGCCGCCGGACGAGATCCTCGGCCTGTTGGACGAGATGGTCAGCCGTATCGACCAGGACGAGGCGGTGCTCGACGGCACGGCGCCCATCACCGGGGCGACCTGTCTGTACGCGATCTACGACCCGGTGTCGCGGCGCTGCACCGTCGCCCGCGCGGGCCATCCGCCGCTCGCGGTGGCCCGGCCCGACGGCACGGTCGACTTCCCCGAGGTGCCGGCCGGTCCGCCGCTCGGTCTGGGCGGGCTGCCCTTCGAGACGGCCGAGCTGGACCTCGACGAGGGCAGCCGACTGGTGTTGTACACCGACGGGCTCGTCGAGGACCGGGAGCGGGACATCGACGACGGCCTCGAACTGCTGCGCACCGCGCTGGCCGGGGCCGACGCCTCACCGCAGGGCACCTGTGAGGCCGTGCTCGACGCGCTGCCGCCGAGCCGGGCGAGCGACGACATCGCGCTGATCGTCGCCCGCACCCGCGCGCTGGACACCGGGCGCGTCGTCGAGTGGGAGGTCCCCGGCGACCCGGCGGCCGTCGCCCGGGCACGCTCCGACGCCACCCGGCAGCTGGCCGAATGGGGTCTGGAGGAGCTGGAGTTCACCACCGAGCTGATCCTCAGCGAGCTGGTCACCAACGCCATCCGCTACGGTGGCGGTCCCATCCGGGTCCGTCTCATCCACGACCGCCAGTTGATCTGCGAGGTCACCGACGGCAGTCACACCTCGCCCCATCTGCGGTACGCCGCCACGACCGACGAGGGCGGCCGAGGCCTCTACCTCATCGCCCAGCTCACCCAGCGCTGGGGCACCCGCTACTCCCCCACCGGCAAGACCATCTGGACCGAACAGGCACTGCCCTGAAGGTCGTCGGACAGCCCTGTCCCGAAGGACAGGGCTCCCACCGCGCAAGGAGAGACCGGAGCATGCGTATAGGACTGCTCGGAACAGGGCCGTGGGCCGAGATGGCCTACGCCCCCGCGCTGAGCGCGCACCAGGAGCTGGACTTCGCGGGGGTGTGGGGCAGGCGCCCGGAGGCGGCCAAGGAACTGGCCGACCGGCACGGCGGTCTGCCCGTCTACGAGGACGTCGACGCCCTCTTCGCCGACGTGGACGCGGTCGCCGTGGCCCTGCCGCCCTCCGTCCAGGCACCGCTCGCGGTGCGTGCCGCCCGGGCCGGCTGCCATCTGCTGCTCGACAAGCCTCTGTCGACGGACGTCCAGCAGGGGCGGGCCGTCGTCGAGGCGGTCGAGGAGGCCCAGGTCGCCTCCGTCGTCTTCTTCACCGCCCGTTTCCAGACCGCGATCGACACGTGGATCACCGAACAGGCCGCCGGTGGAGGCTGGTTCACCGGCCGTGCGGAGTGGTTCGGGTCGCTGTTCGACGACGAGAGCGACAGCCCCTTCGCGGCCTCGCCGTGGCGACGGGAGAAGGGGGCCCTGTGGGATGTGGGCCCGCACGCCCTGTCCGTGCTGCTGCCGGTCCTCGGGGACGTCGAGAAGGTGGCCGCCGCCGTGCGCGGGCCGAGGGACACGGTCCATCTGGTCCTCCTGCACACCGGCGGGGCGTTCAGCACGGTCACCCTCAGCCTCACCGCCCCGTCCGCGGCCTCCGGCGCCACGGTCGAGCTGCGCGGCCGGACCGGGACGACCGTACTGCCCACGTCCGACGAAGGTGCCGTACCGGCTCTCGTACGGGCGGGGGACGCGCTGCTGGCGGCTGCCCGTAGTGGCCGCCCGCATCCGTGCGACGCCGCGTTCGCGCTGCGGGTGACGGAGCTACTGGCCACCGCGGAAGGGCAGTTGACCGGCTGATACGCCCGACTCCCGGGCCTGCGTTCAAGTTTGAGTTCCACCGATACCGGACATCGTTCGGTGGCGGGCACGCCTTCGCCTCGCGCGTTTCGGTGAGGAGGTGCCCGTGAGCGCGACGGACGGGAACGCCGCCGAGCCCCTGCGGCGCAGGGTGGCGGCCGGGCAGAAGGACCAGGACGCGCGGACGGTCATGCGGCTGCGCCTGGGGGTCGGGGCGATCGGTGTCCTGCTGCCCCTGGCGCTGCCGGCGGGCAACTGGATCGCGGCGCGGCTCGACGGCCGGACCGGGGAGGACGCCTGGCCCGGTTCCATGAGCGGCGCGTACTACACCGCCACCCGCGACATCTTCGTCGGCGCGCTGTGCGCCCTCGGGATCTTCCTGATCGTCTATCGCTTCAACAGGTTCAACGACGTCCTGGGCACGATCGCCGGAGCCTGCGCCCTCGGCGTCGCCCTCTTCCCCACCGCGCCGGGCTCCGGAGGCGACGCGGGTCAGCAGACGGCCTCCGTGTTCCACCAGGTCTTCGCCGTCGCCCTGTTGACCGCGATGGCGGCCTTCTGCCTGTTCATGTACGGGGCTCCGGGCATCAAGGAACGGTCCTATGTGCGGCGCCCCTACCTCGTGGCCGGTGTGCTGATCCTCGTCTTCATGGCACTCGCCGTCACCGCGGCGGCCACCAAGGTGGGCGACGACTGGCTGGTCACGCCCCTGTACCTGTGCGAGTGGCTCTCCGTCTGGTCCTTCGGCTTCGCCTGGACGGGCGCCGCCCTGTCCCTCGCCGCGGACATCGACCGGCTGCCCAGGACCCGCGCGCTCGTCGGCGCCGTACTCGGCCGGCCGCGCTCCCTCGGTGGCCTCCTCGGCCGGGGGAAGGCACGCTCGCGCGAGGCGGTGTGACCACACCCGGCCGGTCCCGGTCGACGGCGGGGCTCAGGGGCGGGCGCCGGTGAGGAAGCGGTCCAGGGTGGCGGTCAGCTCCGCCGGCTTCTCCACCGGGAGTTCGTGGCCGGCGTCCAGGATGCGCACTTCGGCGTCCTGGTAGGCCTTGGCCATGCGGAGCATCTGGGAGACGGGGAGCTGGATGTCGTGATAGCCGTGCACGAGGAGCGTGGGCGTGCCGATCTCGCCGAGGCGGTCGAGGACGTCGAAGGCGCGCATGGCGCCGTACAGGGTCATGACGACCTCGCGCGGGGTGGCCGAGGAGGCGCGGATGTACTCGCGGATCTCCTCGCGGGGGTAGCCGGGGGCGAAGGCCCGCTGGATGTTGGCGGCGACGAACAGCTTGAAGGGGACGCGGGCGGAGGCCGCCATGAGCAGGCCACGGCCCCGGCTGTAGGTCATGCGGCCGATGGAGTTGACCAGCACCAGGCGCTCCACCCGCTCGGGGTGGGCGAGGGTGATGGTCTGGGAGATCATGCCGCCCATGGAGTGGCCGACGAGGACGAACCGCTCGATCTCCAGGTGATCGAGGAGGGCGAGCACGTCTGTCGCCAGTTCCTCGATCGTGCGCACCCCGGCGCCGCTGCTCTCGCCGTGGCCGCGCAGGTCGAGCCGGATCACTCGGCGCTTCTCGGCGAAGTGCGCCACCTGGTGGTCCCAGCGGTGCCGGTTCGCGGTCCAGCCGTGGACGAACACCAGGGGCACGCCGTCGCCTTCGCGGGGGCCCTCGTCGTCGTACGTCAGCGCGGCGCCGTCGACTTCGAGCTTCGGCATGGGGCCTCCTGCGGTGCGGTTGCGATGCGGCTGCGATGCGGTGCGGTTACTGATCGGTACGGTATCCGGCGGGTCGGCCTCGCGTCACCGTCGTTCACCCAGGAATATGAGAAGCCGTGCCGGTGGTCGACCTGTTAACTTCCCCCGGTGTTCTCCCTGCGACAACCCCCGTTCTTCACCCGGCTGCACGACGCGCGCCGCGTGCTCATAGCCGGTGCCGGTGGCGGGTTCGACGTCTACGCCGGCCTCCCTCTGGCCCTCGCCCTGCGGTCGGCGGGCAAGGAGGTCCATCTCGCGAACCTCTCCTTCGCCGATCTGTACGGCCTGAGCCTGGACGTGTGGCTCGAACAGGACGTCGCGGCCATCGGCCCGGACACCACGTTCCGGGGCGACTACTTCCCCGAGCAGTCCCTCGCCCGGTGGCTTGACCTGCACCGGCTGCCCAGCACGGTGTACGCGCTCTCCCGTACGGGCGTGGCGCCCCTGCGGGCCGCCTATCGCGCGCTCATCGACCATCTGGGCGGGGTGGACGCCGTCGTCCTGGTGGACGGCGGCACCGACATCCTGATGCGCGGAGACGAGCACGGGCTCGGCACGCCGGAGGAGGACATGGCGAGTCTGGGTGCCGTCGCCGGTCTCGACGAGGTCCCGCACCGGCTGGTGGCCTGCCTCGGCTTCGGCGTGGACTCCTACCACGGGGTCAACCACTCGCTGGTCCTGGAGAACCTGGCCGCGCTGGACCGCGACGGCGCCTATCTCGGCGCGTTCTCGCTGCCGCGCGACAGCCGCGAGGGCGCCCTCTACCTGGACGCGGTGGCCCACGCCCAGCGGTCCACGCCGCGCCACCCGAGCATCGTCAACGGCTCGATCGCGGCGGCCGTGCGGGGCGAGTTCGGCGACGTCCGGTTCACCGACCGGACCCGGAACAGCGAGCTGTTCATCAACCCGCTGATGGCGATGTACTTCTGCGTCGACGCGGTCGGCCTCGCCGGCCGCAACCTCTACCTCGACCAGCTGGAGAAGACCGAACTCACCCGGCAGATCAGCTCGCTCATCGCCGAGTTCCGGGACGAGCTGCCCCGGCAGCGCCGGCCGCGCGTCTTCCCGCATTGACCGTGCGGAACAGGTGACAGACTGACGCCATGGAAGAACGCGCATTCGGTAGGTCGGGTCAGCACGCGTCGGTGGTCGGTCTCGGCACATGGCAGCTGGGCGCCGACTGGGGAGACGTCGACGACAAGGAAGCCCTGGGGGTGCTGGAGGCGGCGGCCGAGTCGGGGGTGACCTTCTTCGACACGGCCGACGTCTACGGTGACGGGCGCAGCGAGCAGACCATCGCCACGTTCCTGCGGAGCAGGCCCGACCTCCATGTGTTCGTCGCGACGAAGATGGGCCGTCGCGTGGACCAGATCCCCGAGAACTACGTCCTCGACAACTTCCGGGCCTGGAACGACCGGTCCCGCCGCAACCTCGGCGTGGACCGCCTCGACCTGGTCCAGCTGCACTGCCCGCCCACGCCGGTCTACTCCTCGGACGAGGTGTTCGACGCCCTGGACACCCTGGTGGAGGAGGAGCGCGTCGCCGCGTACGGCGTCAGCGTGGAGACCTGTGCCGAGGCGCTGACGGCGATCGCCCGGCCGAACGTGGCGAGCGTGCAGATCATCCTCAACCCGTTCCGGATGAAGCCGCTCCTCGACGTCCTTCCGGCGGCCGAGAAGGCGGGGGTCGCGATCATCGCGCGTGTTCCGCTGGCCTCGGGGCTGCTGTCCGGCAAGTACACGAAGGACACGGTCTTCGCGGAGAACGACCACCGCACGTACAACCGGCACGGCGAGTCCTTCGACCAGGGCGAGACCTTCTCCGGCGTGGACTACGGCACGGGTGTCGAGGCCGCCGTCGAGTTCGCCGCGCTCGCCCCCGAGGGCTTCACCCCGGCCCAGCTGGCCCTGCGCTGGATCATCCAGCTGCCGGGCGTCACGACGGTCATCCCGGGCGCCCGCACCCCCGAGCAGGCCCGCGCCAACGCGTCCGCCGCCGCGCTGCCTCCGCTGTCCGGCGAGACGCTCACGGCGATCCGGGAGCTGTACGACCGGCGTATCAAGGAGCAGGTGGAAGGCCGCTGGTAGGGCGGTGGGGGTGAGGCCGACGGTGCCGCCACGCCGGACACGGCCCGGATGCAGCCGGGATACGGCCCGGTGGTCCGGCCGCGCAGGTGAGGCCGCGCAGGTGAGGCCGCGCAGGTGAGGCCGCGCAGGTGAGGCCGCGCAGCGGGGCCGCGCCTGCGCGTCCCCGACGGCACCGCGCGCCGCGTGAGGTCGGCAGACAAGGCGACGAAGCGGCGGGCGTTCGGATCGGCGAGGCCGCGTCGGGGCCGCGCTGCCCGGCCCGGCGGTCCCGTCGCCCGGACGTGTCCCTGCCACGCCCTCGCGCCGACCTGGCTCTCAGGCGCCGTCGCGCGGGAAGGAGCCCGGTGGGCCGCTTCCCGCGCGTGGTGTGGACGGTACGGCGGGCGCTTAGATGCGGCCGCCCGTGAGCCGGGTGAGCGGGCCCTGGACCTGGCGTCCGGACCGGCGGCCGACCGCGTAGGACGCGGCGGTCAGGGCGGTCAGGCCCGCGCCCACGCCGGCGGCGACGAGCTTGCGGTGGGCGATGACGGTCATGGCCGTCTTGGCGGTGGCGGCCACCTGGCCGGAGGCCTGCACCACCGCCTGGCGGCTCGCCTCGACGCCCTTGACCGCACTGTGCACGGCACTGCTCGTGCTGTCGGCGGCGCGCTTGGTCACGTCGGCCGCGCGTCCGGCACCGGCCTTGGTGGACGACGCGGCGTCGTCCACCTTGATCGCGGCCGTCTTCGCGGACTCGGTGGCCGGGGCCGTGGCCTTGCTGGTGGTGCGGCGGGCCTTGGCCGCCGCCGTCTCGGCGGACGCGGAGTTCTCGTTCGGGTCCTTGTTCGGTCGATTCATGGAAACCGCGTTGCCGTTCACCGCCAGGGCAAACACATCACGTCGACCCGGTCTTCCCGGACGGGCCGCGCGCACCTCCCCGGCGTCCACCCATTCCCCCGCATGGCATAAGATCGCCTTATGAGGTCATAGACCCGACCCGCGTACCTGGTAAGGGTTACCTTAGTTTAGGGTTGCCGACGAGTCGCTTTTCTCCGCTCGAAGGGAACCTGAACATGCCCCGCCCTCTGCGGGTAGCCATTGTCGGAGCCGGACCCGCCGGGATCTACGCCGCCGACGCGCTGCTGAAGTCCGACGTGGCCACCGAGCCCGGTGTGTCCATCGACCTCTACGAGCGGATGCCCGCCCCGTTCGGACTGATCCGTTACGGCGTGGCCCCCGACCACCCCCGCATCAAGGGCATCATCACGGCCCTGCACCAGGTGCTCGACAAGCCGCAGATCCGGCTGTTCGGCAACGTCGACTACCCGACGGACATCAACCTGGACGACCTGCGCGCGTTCTACGACGCCGTGATCTTCTCCACGGGCGCCACGGCCGACCGCGCGCTCGACATCCCCGGCATCGACCTCGACGGCTCGTACGGCGCGGCCGACTTCGTCTCCTGGTACGACGGCCACCCGGACGTCCCGCGCACCTGGCCCCTGGAGGCCGAGAAGGTCGCCGTCCTCGGTGTCGGCAACGTCGCCCTCGACGTGGCCCGTGTCCTCGCCAAGACGGCCGACGAACTGCTGCCGACCGAGATCCCCGCGAACGTCTACGAGGGCCTGAAGGCCAACAAGGCGCTGGAGGTCCACGTCTTCGGCCGCCGCGGCCCGGCGCAGGCGAAGTTCTCCCCGATGGAGCTGCGGGAGCTGGACCACTCCCCCAACATCGAGGTCATCGTCGACCCCGAGGACATCGACTACGACGAGGGCTCCATCGCGACCCGGCGCGGCAACAAGCAGGCCGACATGGTCGCCAAGACCCTGGAGAACTGGGCGATCCGCGACACCGGCGACCGCCCGCACAAGCTGTTCCTGCACTTCTTCGAGTCGCCCACCGAGATCCTCGGCGAGGACGGCAAGGTCGTCGGCCTGCGCACCGAGCGCACCGCCCTCGACGGCACCGGCAACGTCAAGGGCACCGGCGAGTTCAAGGACTGGGACGTCACCGGCGTCTACCGCGCGGTCGGCTACCTCTCGGACAAGCTGCCCAAGCTGCCCTGGGACGTCGAGACGGGCACCGTCCCGGACAAGGGCGGCCGGGTCATCGAGGAGACCGGCGCGCACCTGCAGTCGACGTACGTCACCGGCTGGATCCGGCGCGGTCCGGTCGGCCTCATCGGGCACACCAAGGGCGACGCCAACGAGACCGTCTCCAACCTCCTGGACGACTTCGCGAACGGCCGGCTGCACGAGCCGTCCGCGCCCGCCCCGGAGGACGTCGACGCCTTCCTCGCGGAGCGGAACGTCCGCTTCACGACGTGGGAGGGCTGGTACCAGCTCGACGCCGCCGAGAAGGCGCTGGGTGAGCCGCAGGGCCGCGCACGCGTGAAGATCGTCGAGCGTGAGGACATGCTGCGGGCCAGCGGCGCGTAGCGCTCGCGAAGAGCGTGGGGGGCTGTGCGACCGTGGTCCGGCTACGGGTGGTTCGTGGCTGGTCGCGCAGTTCCCCGCGCCCCTTCGAGGGGGCCTGCGGCCCCAAGAGCAGGCGCGCGCCCCCCGGAGGCATAAGCTCGTCCAATGGCCAAGTACTACGACGTGCACCCCGACAACCCTCAGCCGCGTGCCATCGGACAGGTGGCCGACAGCATCCGTCAGGGTGGGCTCATCGCGTATCCGACGGACTCCTGCTTCGCGCTGGGGTGCCAGCTGGGCAGTCGTGATGGCATCGAGCGGATCCGTACGATCCGGCAGCTCGACGACCGTCACCACTTCACCCTGGTGTGCGAGAACTTCGCGCAGCTGGGCCAGTTCGTGCACGTCGACAACGACGTGTTCCGTGCCGTGAAGGCGTCGACGCCCGGCAGTTACACCTTCATCCTCCCCGCGACCAGGGAGGTGCCCCGCAAGCTCCTGCACCCCAAGAAGAAGACCGTCGGGGTGCGCATCCCCGACCACCGGGTGGCCCAGGCGCTGCTCGCGGAGCTCGGCGAGCCGCTCGTCTCCAGCACCCTGCTGCTGCCCGACGAGGAGGAGCCGCTGACGCAGGGCTGGGAGATCAAGGAACGTCTCGACTACCTGGTCGACGCGGTGGTGGACTCCGGCGACTGCGGTACGGAGCCGACGACCGTCATCGACTTCTCCAGCGGCGAGGCCGAGATCATCCGCAAGGGCGCGGGCGACACCTCACGCTTCGAGTGACGGCCGGGCCCCCGGCGGCGCTCAGGTCTGCCGCAGCGGCTCGTACGCCTCGGCGCTCAGGCCGAACGTCCAGGCCACTCCCTCCCGGGCCGTGGTCGTCGTGGGCGGCACCCTCAGCCAGTAGGTGCGGCTCGTGCCGTCCGGCTCCGGCGTGGAGTTGACGACCTCGACCATCACCACGTCCTCGTCGCCGGGCAGGGCTGTCCGCCACAGCACGCCCGTCTCGTCGCGGTGCACCGGCTGCGCCCCGGACTCCTCCAGGTAGCGGTCGTAGCCGTAGAACTCCAGCATCACGCGACGCAGCTCCGCGTTCTCCTCCGCCCGGATCTCCGCCGGAGTCAACGCGTCCAGCCGGTCGAGGAACGCGCCGGGGACGGGCAGCCCTCGCCAGGCGTGCAGGGCGAAGCCGTCGGCGTAGGCGAGCGCGGGTCCGTCACCGCGGTCCAGTCGGCCCGCCTCGTCGCGGTGCAGCTCCACGGGCCGCTCGGCGACGATCGCTATGTGTTCGTAGGGCCACCACCAGCCGGCCGTGCGGGCCACCTCGGCGAGTCCGTCGAGGCCCGGGGCGGCGTCGAAGGAGGCCAGCCAGGCCGCGTCGTGCTGGCCCAGGACGGCGTCCAGGAGGAGCAGCCGGATGCCGGTCTCCTCCTCGCGGCCGGCGGGGGCCAGGGCCTCGACGACGCCGGTGCGGACGCGGTCGACGAGCGGCCGGGTCGTCTCCCAGAGGTCGGCGCCCGTCGCACGCCAGTGATCGCTCCAGCCGGCCGGGCCCAGCCGGGTGTGCAGCCGGGCGCGTTCGGCGGCGACGGGTCTGTTGCGGACCGCGTCGCGGACGCTCGCCCCGGTCGCCGGCAGGGCCTCGCCGCCCGCCGCCGGTGCTCCCGACAGCAGCCGTACCGCCTCCAGGGGCGAGCGGGCCCACACGATCCGCTCGGGCTCCCGCAGCCCCGCCCGCCGGTACGCGAGCCGTACGCCCGCCTCGGCCCGCGCCCGGTCGCCCGCCCCGGTGGCCGCCGCCACCGCCCGCCAACCCACCCGTTCCGTCACGCCGTTCCTCCTGGCTCTCGATGCCTGTCTGCGGCGGCCGTACACCACGGCCGCCGTTTCCCTCGCGGGTTCGGTCGGTTCGGCGGGTTCAGTCGGCGACGATCCGCACCGAGCCCGGTACGTACTCGCGCTGGCGTATGACGCGGTACCAGCCCTTGGGCAGGGAGATGGCCGCGTGCTCCTCGTGGACGACGCGGGCGCCCTCCGGCACGTGCAGCAGCATCGGTCCGAACGCGCCCGCCTCGCGGACGAGGCGGCCGGGGCCGACCACGGCGTGCGCGTGGCCGGTGACCTCGCCGAGGGCGAGGACGAGCCGGCCGCGCCCGTCGCGCGGTTCCGACGCGGCGTCGAGCGCGTCGCCGGGCACGGCGCTCTGCGCCAACGGCGCTATGAGGACGTCTCCTTGCCGGTACATGGGTCTCCCTCCCGTCGGGCACTCGCCGTGCCACGAGAAAAACCGTAGAGGCAGCCACTGACATTGATACTCGTAGCGGATTCCGGTGGTCGTGGCTCTGCCACTGACTGACACCCTGCTGGGTTGTCTTCAATCGGCCCGCGCACGACGGTTCGCCGGGTCGGGCACGACGGTTCGTCCACAGGACGGGGGTCCGCCGCACACGGTGTCAGTGGGGCTTGGTAGAACTCCGGTATCCGGCGGCGCTGTGCGCTCCGGGTGCGCAACGGGCGGACCGTGCACGGACTCGACTGCCGCCCATGGACATGGAACGAAGGGGCGGGGCGCACATGACCATCGGGAGCCATCTGGAGGAGTTCCACGACCTGCCGGTCCACCGCTTCCCCTCCTCGGTGAAGGGACCGGAGGGCGCCGGGCATCTGCCCGCTCCCGAGTCGGTGGCCTGGAGCATCGCCGTGGACTCGTACGACAGCGAGGAGGCGTGGGAGGAGGCGTTCGCCCGGTTCCTGGCCTCGGTCGACACCGAGAAGGTGCGGGCGCTGGTCGTGGGCGCCTGGAGCGACGCGTACGACAACGGCCCCGAGGAGATCGTCCGGGCCCTGGTCGCGGCGAAGGACCGGCTGCCCGCGCTGCGCGCGCTGTTCCTCGGTGACATCGTGATGGAGGAGTGCGAGATCTCCTGGATCCACCAGGGCGACGTGGGCCCGCTGCTGAACGCCTTCCCGGAGCTGGAGGAGTTCGGTGTGCGGGGCGGTCAGGAACTCGTCTTCCCGACGGTGCGGCACGAGCGGCTGCGGACGCTGACGGTCGAGACCGGCGGTATGCCCGTCGAGGCGGTCCGCGGGGTCGCGGGCAGCGATCTGCCGGCCCTGGTCCAACTGGACCTGTGGCTGGGGACGTCCGAGTACGGCGGCGACTGCGAGGTCGCCGACCTGGCGCCGATCCTCGCGGGCACCCGGCTGCCGGCGCTCAAGCATCTGGCGCTGCGCAACAGCGAGATGCAGGACGACATCTGCGCGGCGCTGGCCTCCGCCCCCGTGGTGGCCCGCCTCGACGTCCTCGACGTGTCGATGGGCGTCCTCACCGACGACGGCGCGACGGCGCTGCTCACGGGCCAGCCGCTCACCCATCTGACCACGCTGGACCTGCACCACAACTACCTGAGCCCGGCGATACGCGACCGCCTCCGGGACTCCCTGGAGGCCGAGGGGGTCCAGGTCGACGTCGACGCCGACGACGCCGAGTCGGACGAGGAGGAGGACGGCACGGTCTGGCGGTTCGTCGCGGTGGGTGAGTGAGCGCGTAGGCAAGCGCGGGCGGAGGGGGGTCGGTGTGGCCGGTCGGACCGGTGCGGTGGGTGCGGGGCTCGGCCCGTACAGGTGGGTGGTCGTCGGGAACGGGGAGAACCGGCGGGTCGGGCTGTTCGTCGCGGCGGCCGAGGCGGCCGGTGTCGGGACGCCGCGTGTCGTCGAGTGGCGGGACGTGCTGCGCGACGGCGGCCACCGGTTCGCCGACGACGAGGTCGTCCGGCTGGACTCGCCGGGTGAGAACGCCGAGGTGGACCGGCTGCTGCGGGGCGTCGACGATCCGACGCGGGTGGAGGGCTCGGCCACCTGGTACGCCCGCTTCCTGGCCGCCGTGGGCTCGTTGCGGGGCGGGGTGCGGCTGGACGACCCCGCGGATCTGGCGGTGCTGTTCGACAAGCGGCTGTGCCACGCCCGGCTCGACGCGGCGGGGGTTCCGGTGCCGCCGTCGCCCACCTCGGGCGACGCGTCGCCGGTGCGCGGCTGGGACGACGTACGGGAGGCGATGCGGGAGCACGGCATGGCGCGGGTCTTCGTGAAGCCGGCCCACGGCTCCTCCGCGTCCGGTGTGCTGGCCGTCGAGTCGGCGGCGAGCGGGCGGATCAGGGCCACCACCTCGGTGGAGGTGGCGGCCGACGGCCGGCCGCACGCCCCGCTCCGGCTGCACAACTCCCTGCGGGTGCGCCGCTACACGGACGAACGGCTGATCACCGGGATCGTCGACGCCCTCGCGGCCGACGGTCTGCACATCGAGCGCTGGCTCCCGAAGGCGTCCGCGCACGGCAGGTCCGCCGATCTGCGGGTCCTGGTCGTGGCGGGCCGGGCCACGCACGCGGTCGTGCGCACCAGCCGTTTCCCGATGACCAACCTCCATCTCGGCGGGGCGCGGGGCGATCTGACGTCGGTCGTGGACGCGGCGGGTGACCGCTGGAGGCAGGCGCTCGACATCTGCGAGCGGGCCGCCGCCTGCTTCCCGGACACGCTGTGCGTCGGCGTGGACCTGCTGCCGGCGATCGGCTGGCGCCGGTTCACCGTCGGCGAGGTCAACGCGTTCGGTGATCTGCTGCCCCGGCTCACCGGGCTGCCGGGCGGCCCGGCGGAGGGCCTGGACACCTATGCGGCGCAGCTCGCGGCGGTGCGCCGCGCGACGCTCCCGGCACCCTCGCACCACCCCCAGGCAAGGAAAGACCATGCACCCTTCTGAGCCGTCCGGCCCGGCCGGCGCACCCGACATGAACGAGGTGGTGGGCCGCGACGACCTGCTGCTGCTCACCCTCGACACCCTGCGGTACGACGTGGCCGTGGAGCTCGCGGCGGCGGGCCGGCTGCCGAACCTGGCCGCTCGTCTGCCCGGCGGCACCTGGGAGAAGCGGCACGCGCCCGGCAGTTTCACCTACGCCTCGCACCAGGCGATGTTCGCGGGTTTCCTGCCGACCCCGGCGGCACCCGGACCTCATCCGCGTCTCTTCGCGGGCCGGTTCGCCGGCAGTGAGACGACCGAGGGGCGCACCTTCGTCTTCGACAGCCCCGACCTGGTGTCGGCGCTCGCCGAGCACGGCTATCGCACGGTGTGCATCGGTGGTGTCGGCTTCTTCAACAAGCAGGGGGCGCTGGGCAGTGTCCTGCCGGACCTGTTCCAGGAGAGCCACTGGGAGCCGGAGTTCTCCGTTGCGTCACCGACGTCCTTCGAGTCCCAGGTGGCCCGTGCCGAGCGGGTCGTGGCCGAACTGCCCGCCGGGCGGCGGCTGTTCCTGTTCCTCAACGCCTCGGCGCTGCACCAGCCCAACTGGTTCCATCTGCCGGGCGCCACCCGCGAGGCGGGCGACAGCCTGGTCACGCACGCGGCGGCCCTCGAGTACATCGACCGGCACGTCGGGCGGCTCTTCGCCGCGATGAGCGCACGGCGCCGTTGCTTCGCCGTCGTCTGCTCCGACCACGGGACCACCTACGGCGAGGACGGTTACACCGGGCACCGTCTCGGCCACGAGGCCGTGTGGACCGTCCCCTACAGCCACTTCTTCCTGGAGCCGTCCGCATGACCGTGACCGAGACCGAGAGCCTGACCGAGACATCGGGCCGTCCCTATCAGCACTACGTGTACGCCTACCCGCACAAGACGGCGTACCGGGAGCTGCCCGGCGCCCCGCGGCTGGCGGACCTGTGGGCCGGGGAGTCCCGGCAGGCGCTGTCGCTGTACGCGCACATACCGTTCTGCGAGGTGCGCTGCGGCTTCTGCAACCTCTTCACCCGGATCGGCGCGCCGGACGGGCTGACCGGCCGTTATCTCGACGCGCTCGAACGGCAGGCGATCGCGGTGCGGGAGGCGCTCGGGGACGCGGAGCCGGTGCGGTTCGCGAACGCCGCGTTCGGCGGTGGCACCCCGACCTATCTGGAGGCCGCCGAGCTGGAGCGGTTGTGCGACATCGCCGAGCGGCACCTGGGCGCGGACCTGCGGGCGATCCCGCTGTCGGTCGAGGCCTCCCCGGCCACGGCGACGGCCGACCGGCTGGCCGTCCTGGCCGAGCGGGGCACCACACGGCTGAGCCTCGGCGTGCAGAGCTTCGTGGCCGAGGAGGCGCGCGCGGCCGTACGGCCGCAGCGGCGGACCGATGTGGAGGCGGCGCTGTCACGGATCCGCGACGCCGGTATCCCGGTCCTCAACATCGACCTGATCTACGGCATCGACGGGCAGACGGCGGCCAGTTGGCGGCTGTCCCTGGACGCGGCCCTGGCCTGGCGGCCGGAGGAGGTCTACCTCTATCCGCTGTATGTACGGCCGTTGACGGGTCTCGGCCGCGGCACGGACCCGGAGACCGCGGACCGTGACTGGGACGAGGCACGGCTGCGGCGCTACCGCGAGGGCCGCGACCATCTGCTCGCGCACGGCTACGAGCAGGTGTCCATGCGGATGTTCCGCCGCGTGGACGCGCCGCCGCAGGGCCCGGACGACTACGCCTGCCAGACCGACGGCATGATCGGCCTGGGCTGCGGGGCCCGTTCGTACACGTCGAAGCTGCACTACTCCTTCGACTACGCGGTCGGCATGAGCCAGATCCGCACGATCATCGACGACTACACGGTCACCGAGGACTTCGGCCGGGCCGTGCACGGCCGCGAGGTCGACGAGGACGAGGCGCGGCGCCGCCATCTGCTGCAGTCGCTGCTCCAGGCGCAGGGGCTGCCGGTGGCGGACTACCGGCGGCGGTTCGGCTCGGACCCGTGCGCGGACTTCGCCGTGGAGCTGGACCTGTTGGCGGCGCGCGGCTGGCTGGCGGAGGCGGGCGCCGGGCGGCTGAGGCTCTCCCCCGAGGGGCTGGCCCACTCGGACGCCATCGGTCCCGGCTTCTTCTCCCCCGCCGTAAGGGCCGCGATGGCCGGGTACGAGCCGAAGTGACGGCGCCCATGGACCTGACGATCCTCTATCGGGGCCCCCTCGCCTCCTGCGACTACGACTGCCCCTACTGCCCGTTCGCCAAGCGCCGCGACTCGACGGCCCAGCTGCGGGCCGACCGCGACTCCCTGGACCGGTTCACCACCTGGGCGCGGGAGCAGAGCGGCGACCGGCTGTCGGTGCTGTTCACGCCGTGGGGCGAGGGGCTGGTGCGCTCCTGGTACCGGAAGGCCCTGGTGGACCTCTCGCACGAACCGCACATCGACCGGGTGGCGATCCAGACGAACCTCAGCTGCCGCACGGAGTGGCTGGCGGAGGCCGACCCGGACACGGTGGCCCTGTGGTGCACGTACCACCCCGGGCAGACCCCGTACGAGCGGTTCCTCGGCAAGGCCCGTCGGCTGGCCGGGACGGGGATCCGCTTCAGCGTGGGGATCGTCGGTCTGCCCGGGCATCTGGAGCACGCCCGCCGGCTGCGCGGGGAGCTGCCGGAGCACGTGTATCTGTGGGTGAACGCCGCCGAGGGGCACACGTACACCGACGAAGAGGCGGCGCTGTGGAGCGGGTTGGACCCCCTCTTCCCCTTCAGCCGCCATCCGCACCGCTCGGCGGGAAGCGCGTGCCGTACCGGCTCGACGGTCGTGTCGGTGGACGGCGAGGGGACGGTGCGGCGCTGCCACTTCGTCAAGGCCGAGCTGGGCAACCTCTACGACGGTTCCTTCCGCGCGGCACTCGCGCCCCGTCCGTGCCCGCTGGCGGTCTGCGACTGCCACATCGGATACGTCCACCTCGAAACGCTCCCCCTCTACGACGTCTTCGCGGGCGGCGTCCTGGAACGCGTACCGACGATGGAGGCGCGACGCGGGCTTCCTCCTCAGCGGGTGGATCTCGGGCGTAGCCTGTGAGCGTCGGTGCGTGCGCGGATCTCGACCAGGAACGGGAAGTGAGTTCGTCCATGACCTCAGCGGTCAACGGCGGCGCGTGGATACGTCGTTACCGGCCCGCGCCCGAAGCGGCGGTCCGGCTGCTGTGCCTGCCGCACGCGGGCGGCTCGGCGAGCTACTACCACCCCATGGCGCAGGCCCTCGCCCCCGCGGCCGATGTGCTGGCCGCGCAGTATCCGGGACGTCAGGACCGTTACGCGGAGCCGCCGGCGGAGAGCATCCGGGAGCTGGTCGAGCGGATCGTCGAGGCCGTCGTCGGGGACGACGACCGGCCGCTCGCCCTCTTCGGGCACAGCATGGGCGCGGTCGTCGCCTACGAGACGGCCCTCACGCTGGCGGCGGGCGGGCGGGCGCCGGTCCGGCTCTTCGTCTCAGGACGGCGTGCCCCCTCCACGCACCGCGTCGGCAGGAAGCTGCACGAGTGCGGTGACGCCGAGCTCCTCCGGGCGGTGCGTCGGCTGGGCGGCACCGACGGACAGGTCTTCGAGGACGAGGAGCTCCTCCAGCTCGTGCTGCCGGCGCTGCGCGGTGACTACCGTGCCCTGGAGACGTACGAGCCGCGCCCCGGCGACCGGCTGACCTGCCCGGTCACCGTCCTCACCGGCGACGACGACCCGGTGACCACGGTGGCGGAGGCCCGTGCCTGGACGGACCACACCGACGGACCGACCGAGCTGTGCGTGTTCCCCGGCGGCCACTTCTACCTCAACGACCGGCCGCAGGAGGTCGTCGACGTCGTACGACGGCACCTGGGGCTGTAGCCGCCGGGGGACGGCGGAGGGTACCGGCCGGTGCGTCACACCCGCCAGCTGTACCGCCGCTCCGGCCGCCCGGCCACGCCGTAGCGGAGGGAGACGTCCGCGCTGCCGGTGCCGTGGAAGTACTCCAGGTAGCGGCGGGCGCTGACGCGGGAGATACCGGTGAGGGTGGCGCACTCGGTGGCGGAGAGGCTGCCGTCCGTGCCGCGCAGGGTGCCTTCGATCAGCTCGGCGGTCTCGACGCTCATGCCCTTGGGCAGGGCGCCCGCCGACGCCGCCGGCGCGGCGGCCCCGGCGAGGACGCGGTCGACGTCGGCCTGGCCGCGGACGACGGTGGTCAGCAGACGGCCGCGCTGGGCGGCGTACCGCTGGAGCCGGGAGCGCAGTTCCTCGAACTCGAAGGGTTTGAGGAGGTAGTCGACGACGCCGTGGCGGACCGCGCCGCGCACGCTGTCGGCCTCCCGGGCGGCGCTGATGACCATGACGTCGCAGTCGTGGCCCGCGGTGCGCAGCCGGGGTATGACGTCGAGGCCGAAGCCGTCGGGGAGGTAGAGGTCGAGGAGGACCAGGTCGGGGCGCAGTTCGTCGACGGCGGTGACCGCCTGTTCGCCGGTGCTGGCGACGCCGACGACGCGGAACGGCTCGACGCGTTCGACGAAGGTGCGGTGGACCCGGGCCACCATGAAGTCGTCGTCGACCACGAGCACGTCGATGGTGCCGGGCGGGCTGCTCGTACCGTTCGTGCCGCTCATGGTGTTGCTCCTTCCGCCACCGCGTCGGCGAGGTGGCTGACGGTCATGCGGGCGGTGAACATGGCACCGTCGGGGGTGTTGGTCACCGAGATCTCACCGCCGTGGCGTTCACAGACCAGCCGGGTGAGAGCCAGGCCGATGCCGCGTTCGCCTTCCCGCGCGGCCTTGGTGGTGAAACCGTGGGAGAAGACCTCGCGGGCGAGTTCGGGGGCCACGCCGGGGCCCGAGTCACGGACGACGATCTCCACGCTGGAGGCGTCCTGACGCAGTTCCACCTCGACCCAGGCCTCGCGGCCGTCGGCACCGCCCCAGGGTTCGGGGGCGTCGGGTGCGGTCGTGGTGGCGGCCGCGTCCACGGCGTTGTCGACCAGGTTGCCGACCACGGTGGCCACGTCGGCGGCGTCCTCCGGGGCGAGCCGGTCGAGTGCCGTGCTGTCCGAGATCCGCAGGGTGACCCGGCGTTCGGCGGCGAGGGACGTCTTCGCCATGAGCAGGGCGGCGACGGCCGTGTCGCGGACGCGGCGGCTGAGGGTGACGTCGAGGGAGTGGCGGCGCCGGCTCAGCGCGCGGATGTAGTGAACGACCTCGTCCTGCTCGCCGATCTGGATGAGCCCGGAGATGGTGTGCAGCTGGTTGGCGAACTCGTGGGCCTGGGCGCGCAGCAGTTCGGCGGAGCTGCGGAAGGAGCCGATCTCGCGTTCGAGGCGGGCCAGCTCGGTGCGGTCCCGCAGGGTGGTGACGGAGCCGAGGGGGCGGCCGTCCTTGGTGACGGTCATCCGGTTCATCACCAGGACCCGGCCCCGGCGTATGACGACCTCGTCGCGCTGGTGGGGCGCCTCTTCCTGCGCTCCGGCCAGGACGTCCCGCAGCCGTCCCTCGATGCCTAGGTCGGCGAGGCTCTTGCCGACGCAGTCCTCGGGCAGGTCGAGCAGGCGGCGTCCCATCTCGTTGACGAGGGTCAGCCGGTGGTGGGGGTCCAGGGCGATCACTCCTTCGGCGATGCCGTAGAGCATGGCCTCGCGGTGTTCGGCGAGGCCGGCGATCTCCTGCGGCTCCAGGCCGAGGGTCTGCCGTTTGACGCGCCGGGCGAGCAGCCAGGAGCCGACGAGGCCGAGGCCGCTGGCGATGCCGAGGTAGGCGAGGAGATAGGAGGAGGCGCCGCTGAGGCGCTGCCACACGGTCGGGGAGGCCTCGCCGATCATCACCGTGCCGAGCAGCCGCCCGAGGTTGTCGTTCGTCGTCGCGCCGAGCACGGGCACCTGGGCGACGAGTTCGCGGCTGCCGTCCAGGGCCAGCGAGCCGGACCAGCCGCGGCCTGCGACGGCGCCCTCGCCGGTGGGCATCGGGTCGCCGATCACGGTGGGGTCGGTGGAGCTGACGATCCGGCCGTCCGCGTCGGCGACGGTGACCGAGGTGACCCCCGACTGGGTCTGGGTGGAGTTCACCAGGGGCGCCAGGGCCTCGTGCGCGACGGGCTGGGCTAGCCGGTCGCGGACCAGGGGATTGGCGGCGAGCTGCTCGGCGAGCGCGGTGACGCGGCGGCCCTCCACACGGTTGAAGGTCGCCGCGGACTGGGTGAGCGAGACCGCCGCGACCGCCAGGAGCACCACCACGACGATGGCGAGCTGGAGGACCAGCATCTCGCCTGCGAGGGTATGGCGACGGAACACCACGACGGACTCTTCTCTCGTGCCGACGCCGCCCCGGGCGTCTCGCTCTTGTCTCGTGCCGACGCCGTCCCAGGCGTCCCGTTCTTCTCTCGTGCCGACGCCACGTCGGGCGTCCCGCTCTTCTCTCGTGCCGACGCCGCCCCGGGCGTCTCGCTCTTGTCTCGTGCCGACGCCACGTCGGGCGTCCCGCGGCTCGGGCGCCGCCTTGTGCGGTGGGTCGCACAATCATGGCGCCCGCGTGCGATCCGGGAAAGAGAGGTGTGGGCGACGTGCCCATAAGGTGACAGGCTTCGTGACCACAACGACCACAACCTCCGTTGCCTCCGCAAGTGCGTCGGGCCCACCCCGCGCGGGCACGATGTGGCCCAGATCACTCTTCCCCTCGACACAGACCGACAGGTGGTGGCATTCGTGCAGCTGCGCACACCCCTCGCCCTGCTCGGGGCAGCCGTACTCGTGCTCGTGGGGCCGCCGCTGCTCACGACCGGCAGCGGGGCCGAGACCGGCACACAGATACCGGGTCTGCGCTTCATGGTGCCGAACACGCCCGGCGGCGGCTACGACATCACGGCGCGGACGGCCGCGAAGAACGCCGAGGACGCCGGGCTCACCCACAACATCGAGGTGTTCAACCTGCCCGGCGCCGGCGGCACGGTCGGTCTGAGCCGGCTGGTCAGCGAGCACGGCAACGGCAAACTCGCGATGTCGATGGGGCTCGGTGTCGTGGGCGCCGTCCGCTCCAACGACGCGCCGAAGACCCTCGCCGACACCACCCCGATCGCCCGCCTCACCGAGGAGCAGGACGTCGTGGTGGTCGCCAAGGACTCGCCGTACAAGACGATCGACGACCTCGTCGGGGCCTGGAAGGACGACCCCGGCAAACTGCCGGTGGGCGGAGGGTCGGCACCGGGCGGGCCCGACCATCTGGCGCCGATGCTGATGGCGCAGGCCGCCGGGATCGCGCCGAAGGACGTCAACTACATCCCCTTCGACGGCGGCGGTGAGCTGCTCGCCTCGATCCTGGGCAACAAGGTGGCCTTCGGGGTGTCCGGGGTCGGCGAGTACCTGGACCAGATCAAGGCGGGCGAGCTGCGGCTGCTCGCGGTGACCGGCCCGGAGCGGGTGGACGGGCTGGACGCGCCGACCCTCCAGGAGGCGGGCTACGACGTGAACTTCACCAACTGGCGCGGCATCGTCGCCCCGCCCGGTCTCACCGAGGCCGAGCGGGACAAGCTCACCCGGCTGATCGAGGAACTGCACGACTCTCCCGAGTGGCGGCAGTCGCTGAAGCAGAACGGCTGGGACGACGCCTTCCTGACCGGCGACGGGTTCGGCGACTTCCTGGACGCCCAGGACAAGCGCGTGGTGTCGGTGCTGAAGGAGCTGGGACTGTGACCACGGAGACCACCGGCACTCCCCCGGCGCCCACGGCCGAACGCCGCTCCTGGCTGCGCGACCGCTCCGAGCTCGGCGTCTGCGTCCTGCTGCTGGCGCTCGGCGTCCTGGTCCTGACCGACGCGCTCACCATGGACGTCGACATCGCGCAGCGCGGTCCCGTCGGCCCGAAGACCGTGCCGATCGTGGTCGGCGCCGGGCTGCTGCTGATCGCCGCCCTGCTCGCCGTGGACGTGCTGCGCGGCGGCCGGGGAGAGGCCGAGGCCGGTGAGGACATCGACCTGTCCGAGCCCGCCGACTGGCGGACGGTGCTGCTGCTCGCCGGGGTGTTCCTCGGCGCGGCCGTCCTGATCGAACCGCTCGGCTTCCCCATAGCCGGCGCCCTGCTGTTCTGGGGCGCGGCCTACGCCCTGGGCAGCCGGCGCCTCGACCGCGATCCGCTCATCGCGGCCGTCATCTCCCTGGTCACGTACGCGGTGTTCAACAACCTGCTCGGGGTGCCGCTGCCCGGCGGCCCGCTGATGGGAGTGCTCTGACATGGACGCCCTCAACTCCCTCCTCGACGGTTTCGGTACGGCCCTGACCCCGATCAACATCCTGTGGGCCGCGATCGGCGTCCTGCTCGGCACGGCGATCGGCGTCCTGCCCGGCATCGGACCGGCCATGGCGGTCGCACTGCTGCTGCCCGTGACGTACGGACTGAACCCGGTCGGCGCGTTCATCATGTTCGCGGGCATCTACTACGGCGCGATGTTCGGCGGTTCCACCACCTCGATCCTCCTCAACACCCCCGGGGAGAGCGCGGCCGTGGTCGCGGCCATGGAGGGCAACCCGATGGCCAAGGCCGGGCGCGGCGCGCAGGCACTGGCGGCCGCCGCCATCGGGCACTTCGCGGGCGGCATGGTCGGCACGATCCTGCTGGTGGCGCTGGCGCCGGCGGTCGCCGAACTGGCCGTGGACATCGGCGCCCCGGACTACTTCGCGATCATGGTGCTGGCGTTCATCGCCGTGACGTCCGTGCTGGGCTCGTCCCGCATCCGGGGCCTCGCCTCCCTGCTGATCGGCCTGACGATCGGCCTGGTGGGCCTGGACCAGATGACCGGACAGCAGCGTCTGACCTTCGGTTCCCTGCAACTGGCCGACGGCATCGACGTGGTGATCGTCGCGGTCGGTCTCTTCGCCATCGGCGAGGCCCTGTGGGTCGCCGCCCATCTGCGCCGCAGTCCGCCCGAGCCGATCCCGGTGGGCCGGCCCTGGCTCGGCCGCTCGGATGTGCGGCGGACCTGGAAGTCATGGCTGCGGGGCCCGTTCATCGGCTTCCCGTTCGGCGCGATCCCGGCGGGCGGCGCCGAGATCCCCACCTTCCTGTCGTACGTCACCGAGAAGCGGCTGTCGAAGCACCAGGACGAGTGGGGCAAGGGCGCCATCGAGGGGGTGGCGGGCCCGGAGTCGGCGGCGTCGGCCTCGGCGGCGGGCACCCTGGTCGCCATGCTGACCCTCGGCCTGCCCACCACGGCGGTCGCGGCGGTCATGCTGGCCGCCTTCCAGCAGTACGGCATCCAGCCCGGCCCCCTGCTCTTCGAACGCGAGCCCGACCTGGTGTGGGGCCTGATCGCCTCGCTCTTCGTCGGCATGGTCCTGCTGCTCGCGCTCAACCTGCCGCTGGCCCCGCTCTGGGCGAAGCTCCTGCGCGTTCCGCGGCCGTATCTCTACGCCGGCATCCTCTTCTTCGCCGCGGTCGGCGCGTACGCGGTCGGCGGTGAGGTGATCGACCTGGTGATCTTGCTGATCATCGGCCTGATCGGGTTCGGAATGCGCCGCTACGGTCTGCCGGTGCTGCCCGCCGTCATCGGCGTCATCCTCGGCCCGGGCGCCGAGCAGCAGCTGCGGCGCGCCCTGCAGATCAGCGACGGCAGTGTCTCCGGCCTGGTGAACACACCGTTCTCGGTGACGGTGTACGCGATCATCGCCGTGCTGCTGGCCTGGCCGCTGCTGAAGCGGCTGGTGACCCGGGACCGCGACCGCACGCCCGCCGGAACGCGGTGAGCCGGGCGCCGTCGGCGCGCGGGGGGCCGGGCATCGACGGCGCGCGGGGAGCCGGGCATCGACGGGGTCGGACACGCCGGTGGGGTGAGCCACCGCCGACCGATCAGCTCGCGCCGCGCTCCGCCTCCTCGTGGAGGAACGCGCTGATCTGTCCGGCGAGGCCCTCCCGGCCCGTGCCGGCCGCCTGGTCGAGCAGGTCCTCGTCGACGCCGATACCGCCGGTCCACAGATACCGCTCGGTCCACTCCTCGTCGGCGCGCAGCTGGACCTGGATGTCGAACTGCGTGAGGTGTGCCTCGGGGGCGGCCGCGTACAGGACGGAGGTGGCGCGGCGCAGGGGGTAGAGGTCGAAGCCCTCGATGAACCGGGAGTTGCGCCAGTCGAGGAAGGCGCTCTCGCCGTCGGGGCCGGTTCGGATGTCGAGCTGGCCGTCCTCCAGGTGGAGCCCGACATGGTCGGTGCCCCGGTTCTCCACGGTCACCCGGAACCGGAAGTACGTCAGGCCCTCGGCGGCGTCGTCGCGTCCCCGTGGAGGTTCCGCGCACTCGACGCCATGGACGCGCACGCGCAGGCCGGCCAGATCGCCGTCGTACTCCTGCCAGTCCCCGATCACGTTGGGCTCGCGCACCGTCCACCTCTCCACATCGGCGGGACATCTCCCGCGTTCGCGCGCACCACAGTGCCACACCCGTCAGACGTCCGGGTCTGGGGCGTTACCGCCGGTCAGAGGTGATCAAGCCGTGTTCAGCGACGATTCCCGGGCGGGCCCGCCGAAGGGGGTCCCTCACGTGCCGCACATCACGTTCACGGCCCACAGTGCGGATATGCGGTGGCCGACTTGCCGATTCCCCGCGCGGGCGTCGGCGCCGTACGCTACGTTCGATCACCGCCGGTTACCGCACCATCGGCGAGGTCGCGTGCAGGGAAGGTTCTGAGCGTCGCATGGGCAACTTCGGTATTGCTCCACCGACGGGCCCGGTCATGACCGGAGGGCTGGCCGATCCGCTGTTCGAGACGGCGGACCGTGATCCCGCTCTGCCGCAGATCGCGCGCCGCGACACCACCTCCCCCGGCACCTGGACACGGGTGAGCGCGGCCGAGGCGCGGGACGAAGTGGCCGCTCTGGCCAAGGGGTTGATCGCGTCCGGGATCCGGCCGGGCAACCGGGTGGCCGTGATGGCGCGGACCCGGTACGAGTGGACGGTGCTCGCCGTCGCGCTGTGGTCCGTGGGCGCCGAGATCGTGCCGATCTATCCGACGTCGTCGCGCGACCAGATCGAGTGGATCCTGCGGGACGCGGCCTGTGTGGGCGTGGTGGTCGAGGACGAGCCGGGCGTGATGACGGTCGGCTCGGTGTGCGCCAAGCTCCCGCTGCTGCGGCACGTCTGGCAGTTGGACACCGAGTCCCTGCCCCACCTCGTCGAGGCGGGCCGGGACGTGCCGGACGCGACGGTGGACTCGCTGCGCCGCATCGTCATGCCGGACTCCACCGCCGTGATCGCGTACACGTCCGGCACGACCGGCCGGGCCCGGGGCTGCGCGCTCTCCCACCGCAGCCTGGCCAGCCCCTGCGACGTCCTGCTCACCGGGTGGCGGCAGACCGCCGCGGCGCCCGGCGAACAGCCGGCGATCCTCGCCTTCCTGCCGTTCTCGCACGTCTACGGCCTGATGATCCAGGGAATGTGTCTGCGCGGCGGGCTGCTCCTCGCGCACGAGCCGGAGTTGACCGAGGAGGCGCTGTCCGCCGCGCTGCGGTCGTTCCGGCCGACGTTCCTCTTCGGTGTCCCCTATGTCTTCGAGAAGATCTACAAGAACTTCCTGCGCAAGGCCCAACAGGCGGGCCGGGGACCGCTGTTCGAGCGTGCGGTGCGCATCGCCCAGGACTACGCCCTCGCCGTCGAGCGGCAGCGGCTGGACACGGGCGCCGGTCCCGCCATGGATCTGAGGCTCCAGCACGCCTTCTACGAGAAGACGGTGTACCGCAAGCTGCGCGCGGCGCTCGGCGGCCGGGTGCGCGGCGGCTGTTCCGGCGGCTCTCCCCTCAACCGCGATCTCGCGCTCTTCTACGCCGGCATCGGCATTCTCGTCCACGACGGGTACGGCCTCACCGAGACCGCCGGGGGGATCACCGCCCAGCCGGTGGGCCGGGAGAAGTTCGGCACCGTGGGCCGTCCGCTGCCGGGTACGGAGATCCGGGTGGCGCGCGACGGGGAGATCCTGGTCAACGGGCCTTCGGTGTTCCAGGGGTACGTCAACGACGAGGCGGGCACCCGGGCCGCGCTCCAGGACGGCTGGCTGGCCACGGGGGACATCGGGCGGCTGGACTCCGAGGGCTATCTGTCGATCACCGGCCGCAAGAAGGAGATCATCATCACCAGCGGGGGCAAGGGCGTGGCCCCGGCGCCGCTGGAGGAGCAGCTGCGGACGCATCCGCTGATCCATCAGGCGGTGGTCGTGGGCGACAACCGGCCCTGCGTGGGTGCCCTGATCACGCTGGACCCGGAGTTCCTCGCGCACTGGCGGGGGTCGCTGTCCGCGCCGGGGGAGCTGCTGGGCCGGGAGGCGCGGGAGGAGAACGCGCTGCGGCAGGAGGTGCTGCGGGCGATCGCCGCGGCCAACAGCACGGTGTCGCGCTCGGAGTCGATCCGTGTCTACCGCATCCTGCCCGAGCCCTTCGACCTCGCCAACGGCATGCTCACCCCGTCGATGAAGCTGCGCCGGGACACCATCGTGCAGCGGTACGAGGCCGAGATCGAGGCGATGTACGCGACCTCGGCGCGGGCCGCCCGTCGCACCGCGTCGGAGGAGATGGCGGGCTGGGACGACTCGGACTCCGACGACGTGTTCCGCCGCGTCCGGCACTGACGACTGGGGTCGTGTTCACCACGGTGGCGGCACGGTATGCGGCGGGCCGCTGTTGACGAAACGGTCCTCCGGATGCGGAGATGCTCCAGGCGAAGCGGGAAACCGCTTGTCCGCGAGCGCTCCGCACCACCGTGAGACGAAGGCAGAGGACGAGGACCCATGGCACTGCAGATCAGCGCCACCAACCCGGAACACCCCGCGCTGTTGCTGGAACTGCCGTGGCACCTGCCGCTGGAGGAGTGGCCCGAGCACCACCTCGTGCCGCTCCCCCGCGGTATCTCCCGCCACGTGGTGCGCTACGCCCGCGCCGGCGACGAGGTCGTCGCCGTCAAGGAACTCGCCGAGCGCCCCGCCCTGCGCGAGTACGAGTTGCTGCGCGACCTGGACCGGCTCGGCATCCCCGCCGTGGACGCGCTCGGCGTGGTCACCGGCCGCCTCGACGGCTCGGGCGAGCCGCTGGAGCCGGTACTGATCACCCGGCACCTGGGCGGCTCGATGCCGTACCGCTCGATGTTCGAGACGACCATGCGTCCGGCCACCATGCACCGTCTGATGGACGCCCTCGCCGTCCTGCTGGTCCGGCTGCACCTCGCCGGGTTCGCCTGGGGCGACTGCTCCCTGTCCAACACGCTGTTCCGACGGGACGCGGGCGCGTACGCCGCCTACCTGGTGGACGCCGAGACCGGCGACCTGCACGCGCAACTCAGCAGCGGACAGCGGGAGTACGACCTCGATCTCGCCCGCGTGAACATCAGCGGCGAACTGCTGGACCTGGAGGCGTCCGGGGCGCTGCACCCCTCGGTGGACCCGATCGAGTTCGGCAACGAGATCTGCTCCCGCTACCACAAGCTGTGGGAGGAGCTGACGCGCAGGTCGGTGTATCCGGCCGGCAAGTACCACTACATCGAGCGCCGGATCCGCCGTCTCAACGACCTCGGCTTCGACGTCGCCGAGATGCAGATCGAGCACGCCGACAACGGCGACACGGTGACCTTCGTGCCCAAGGTCGTCGACGCCGGACACCACCAGCGGCAGCTGCTGCGGCTGACCGGGCTGGACACCGAGGAGAACCAGGCCCGACGGCTCCTGAACGACCTGGAGAGCTGGATGGCCACCCAGGACGACTACGCCCCGGGCGACCCCCTCGGCGCCCGCCCCGAGGTACTGGCCCACCGCTGGGTGCGGGAGGTGTTCCGCCCGACCGTGCGGGCCGTCCCGCTCGAACTGCGCGGCTCGATGGACGCGGCGGAGATCTACCACCAGCTCCTCGAACACCGCTGGTACCTGTCCGAGCGGGCCCAGCACGACATCGGCCTGGACACGGCGGTGAAGGACTTCATCGACAACGTCCTGCCGAGGACGCAGGCGCTGCTGCCGCCCACGGTGGACGACGTCACCGTTCCTGAAGACTGAGCAGGAGTGAGTCCTGTTCAGCCGCGCGCCCCGAACGGTCTTGGGCGAGCTGGTCCCCGGCGTACTCGACCCCGGGTGGCGACACGCATCCTGTGCGTGGTCCGGGCCCGGGAAGCCCCCGCGGCCGGAGGCCGCTGATGAACACGGCCCGCCCTGCGCGACCTGGCCACAGAGGTACGGCCAGAGGCGACGGGGAGGCCCTGAACCATCACGCCGGTGGAGCAGGGGCCCCGCACACTGGCGCCGTACCCGGCGTCCCGGATCGCACGGCCACCGTAGCCCGAACGGCCCAGAACACCGCAAGCCCGCAAGCCCGCAAGCCCGCAAGCCGACCATCACACGATCGAGCTAAACCACCCTCGTGCACACTCCCCAGCGAGCAGCCGCCAACCCCCAGGTGAGCCGCCGGGCCCGGCTCACCGCCCGGTCACCTGTGGGGGACCACGGCCACCGGGCAGTGTGCGTGGTGCAGGACGCCGTGGGCCACCGAGCCGATCCGGGCGCCGACGGCCGTACGGTGGGCGCGGCGTCCGACCACCATCAGCTGGGCCCGCTGCGCCACGGACAGCAGGACCTGCCCGGCGCTGCCCATCTCGACGTGCTGGGTGACCGGCACGTCGGGGAACCGCTCCCGCAACGGCTCCAGCGCGGCGGAGAGGGCCTTCTTCTCGTACGGCTCCAGGCCCCCGGCCTCGTCGAGGAGCCTCAGGGAGCCCGGGCTGTACGCGTACAGCGGAGGCAGCGTCCACGCCCGGACCGCCCGCAGGGACGCCCCGCGGGCCGCCGCCGTCTCGAACGCGAACCGCAGAACGTCGGCGCTGTCCTGCGGTGTGCCCTGCTGGCCCACGACGACCTCGCGTCCGGCGGCCTCACCGGAGGGGCTGTCCTCGGCGCGGACGAGCACGACGGGACGCGGCGACTCGACGATCACCTGCTGCCCGACGGAACCCAGCAGGAAGCCCATCACCGCGCCGTGCCCGCGCGAGCCGAGCACCAGGGTCTCGGCGTGCTCGGCGGCGCCGACCAGCGTGTCGACGGGCGGTCCCTCCACCAGGTCCGTGGTCACCGCCAGCTCCGGGTGCCGCTCGGCGACCGCTCGCGCCGCCCCGGCGAGCGCCTCCCGGGCCCACCGCGCCTGTCCGTCCCGGTCCACGGTGATCGCCTCGTGCGGCTCCCACTGCCACGCGTGCACCACCCGCAGCGCCAGGCCCCGGCGTACGGCCTCCCGGCCGGCCCACGCCAGCGCGGCGAGGCTCTCGGTCGTACCGTCCACTGCGGCGGTGATCGGGCGCGTCGTCATCGGCCACCTCTCTGTCTCTCCATGGCTGACGTGCCCAGTCTTCACTACCCTCGACGCATGACCTTGGAGTGGGAGCAACTGCTGGTGGACTCGGCCGATCCGGTGGCCCTGGGACGCTGGTGGGCGGAGGCGCTCGGGTGGGTGGTGGTCGACGACTCTCCCGAGGAGTACGAGATCCGTCCGGCCGCGGACCGCCTGCCCGGCATCCTGTTCGGGCTCGTTCCGGAGGCCAAGTCCATCAAGAACCGCCTCCACCTCGACTTCCGCCCCGACGACCAGGAGGCGGAGGTGACCCGCCTCCTCGCCCTCGGCGCCCGGCACGCCGATGTCGGACAGACCGGTGACGAGCCGTGGGTCGTGCTCGCGGACCCGGAGGGCAACGAGTTCTGCGTACTGGCCCCGCGGAGGAGTTGAGGCCTCGGGAGGGCCCCGGCCTGCGGCTCCCCGGAACCGCGCGAACCCGGACGGTCGAATACGATGACCCCATTGGCTCGGGGTGGAGGCGTATGACTCAGGCTGTCGGTCCGGCACGGAACGTGATCCTCACCGTGGATGACGATCCGGGGGTGTCCCGTGCGGTCGCGCGGGACCTGCGGCGCAGGTACGGCGAGTCGTACCGGATCGTCCGGGCGGAGTCCGGGCAGACGGCGCTGGAGGCCCTGCGGGAGCTGAAGCTGCGCGGGGACCAGGTGGCGGTGATCCTGGCCGACTACCGGATGCCGGAGATGAACGGCATCGAGTTCCTGGAGCAGGCGCTGGACGTCTACCCGGCGGCGCGACGGGTCCTGCTCACGGCGTACGCGGACACGAGCGCGGCGATCGACGCGATCAACGTCATCGACCTCGACCACTATCTGCTGAAGCCGTGGGACCCGCCGGAGGAGAAGCTCTACCCGGTCCTCGACGACCTGCTGCAGTCCTGGCGGGCCGCCGACCGCACCTGCGTGGGCACGACGAAGGTGGTAGGGCACCGGTGGTCGGCACGGTCGTCGGGCGTACGGGAGTTCCTGGCCCGCAACCAGGTGCCGTACCGCTGGTTCTCGTCGGACGAGCCGGAGGGGCGGCGGCTGCTCGCGGCGGCCGGCGCGGACGGGCAGCGGCTGCCGCTGGTCGTCACCCCGGACGGTACGCCGCTGGTCGCGCCGGAGGACCCGGAGCTGGCGGAGCGGGTGGGGCTGGCGACGACGCCGGCCCAGGACTTCTACGACCTGGTCGTCATCGGCGGCGGACCCGCGGGGCTCGGCGCGGCCGTGTACGGGGCCTCCGAGGGGCTGCGGACGCTGCTCGTCGAGCGGTCGGCGACGGGCGGTCAGGCCGGACAGAGCTCACGGATCGAGAACTACCTCGGGTTTCCCGACGGGGTGTCCGGCGGCCAGCTCACCGGCCGGGCCCGGCGGCAGGCCACGAAGTTCGGGGCGGAGATCCTCACCGCGCGCGAGGTGAGCGGTCTTGAGGTGAACGGGGCGGCGCGGACCATCCGGTTCTCCGACGGTTCGGCGGTCGCCGCGCACAGCGTGATCCTCGCGACCGGAGTGTCGTACCGGCAGCTCGCCGCGCCGGGCTGCGCGGACCTCACCGGCTGCGGTGTGTTCTACGGCTCCGCGCTCACCGAGGCCGCCGGCTGCCAGGGGCACGACGTGTACATCGTGGGCGGCGCCAACTCGGCCGGGCAGGCCGCGATGTACCTGTCCCGTGGCGCGAAGTCGGTCACCCTCCTCGTCCGCGGCGAGTCGCTGACCGCGTCCATGTCGCACTATCTGATCCAGCAGCTCGCCGAGGCGCCGAACATCTTCGTGCGCCCCGGCACGGTCGTCGAGGCCGCGCACGGCACGAACCAGCTGGAGCAGCTGACGCTCAAGGACGTGGCGAGCGGGCGCGAGGAACTCGTCGACGCGCAGTGGCTGTTCGTGTTCATCGGGGCCGAGCCGCGCACCGACTGGCTGGAGGGGACCGTGCTCCGCGACGAGCACGGGTTCATCGTGGCGGGGCCCGACATGACCAGTGACGGGGGTCCGCCGGCGGGCTGGGAGCTGGACCGGCCGCCGTACCACCTGGAGACCAATGTGCCCGGTGTGTTCGTCGCCGGGGACGCGCGGTCGGAGTCCGCGAAGCGGGTCGCGTCCGCGGTGGGAGAGGGAGCCATGGCCGTGATGCTGGTGCACAGGTATCTGGAGCAGTCATGAGAACCGTGAGGGCGTCGTCGTGAGCGGGCAGCCGTCGCCGTGCGACCGGGCCGAGCTGGGCAGGCTGTTCCTGTTCGAGAAGCTGGACGGCGAGCAGCTGGACCGGCTGTGCCGTGAGGGCCGGGTGGAGCGGTTCGAACCGGGTCATGTCTACCGGGAGGGCGAGCCGGCCACCTGCTTCTTCGTGCTCCTGGAGGGCACGGTGGTGCTGTCGCGGCAGGTCGGCGACGACGACGTGGAGGTCAGCCGCAGCTCCCAGGTGGGCGTGTACGCGGGCGCCTTCCAGGCATATCTCGGCGACCAGGCGGACCAGGCCCGCTACAAGGGTTCGATGCGGGCCACCGTCCCCTCCCGCTTCTTCGTCCTCCCCGCGGCCGCCTTCGCCCAGATCATGCGCGACTGGTTCCCCATGGCCGTCCATCTGCTGGAGGGCCTGTTCTTCGGGAGCCAGAACACCCAGCGGACCATCAACCAGCGGGAACGGCTGCTGGCGCTCGGCTCGTTGTCGGCCGGACTGACGCACGAACTGAACAACCCCGCGGCGGCGGCCGTCCGGGCCACCTCGGCGCTTCGGGAGCGGGTGGCCGGGATGCGGCACAAGCTCGGGGTCATCGCCGCCGGGCCGTACAAGCGGGCCATGCTGGAGTCACTGGTCGATCTTCAGGAGCGGACGGCCGAGCAGGTCGCCAAGGCGACCCCGCTCAGTCCGCTGGAGGCCTCGGACCGGGAGGACGAGCTGACGGACTGGCTCGACGACCACGGCATCGCCGGTGGCTGGGAGCTCGCGCCGAACTTCGTGCAGGCCGGGCTCGGCACCGACTGGCTGGACCAGGTGGCGGCCGCCGTGGACGAGCACACCCTCGAAGGGGCGGTCCGCTGGCTCAACTACACGGTCGAGACCGAGCTGTTGATGAACGAGATCGAGGACTCCACGACCCGTGTCAGCCAGCTCGTCGACGCGGCGAAGCAGTACTCGCAGCTCGACCGCGCCCCCTACCAGAACGCCGACGTCCACGAACTCCTCGACAGCACCCTGCTGATGCTGTCCGGGAAGATGGGCGAGCGGATCGAGGTGGTGAAGGAGTACGACCGCACGCTGCCGCGCATCCCCGCCTACCCGGGTGAGCTGAACCAGGTGTGGACGAACCTGATCGACAACGCGGTCGCCGCGATCAACGACACGGGTGGCGCGGGCACGCTGACCGTACGGACCGCGCTCGACCACCGCGACCAGGTGCTGATCGAGTTCCGCGACACCGGCCCCGGCATCCCGGCGGACATCCGGGGCCGCATCTTCGACCCGTTCTTCACCACCAAGCCGGTCGGGCAGGGCACCGGCCTCGGCCTCGACATCTCCTGGCGCATCGTCGTCAACAAGCACCACGGCCACATCGAGGTCGAGTCCCGCCCGGGCGAGACCCGCTTCCAGGTGTTCCTGCCCCTGACGGCACCCGCGGCCGACCTGGACCTGACGCTCGCCGACGACCCCGACGACGGCCTTGACCACGCCCCCGACGCGCCCGAGGAGACCTCATGACCCTGCCCGCCGGAATCGATCCCGCCGTCCCGCCGAGCGGCGACGGATGCGTGGAGTGCGAGGCGGCCGGCGGCTGGTGGTTCCACCTCCGACGCTGCGCCCAGTGCGGCCACATCGGCTGCTGCGACTCCTCTCCCGCACAGCACGCAACGGCCCACGTGGGAGCCACCGGACACCCCTTCGTCCAGAGCTACGAGCCGGGCGAGTCCTGGTACTGGAACTACGAGACCTCCGAGATGTACGAGTCGGGGCCCGATCTCGCGCCGCCCCTCAGCCATCCCGCCGACCAGCCGACGCCGGGACCTTCGGGGCGCGTCCCGTCGAACTGGACCGAGCTTCTGCGGTGACGCCGGGGCGTTCTCGCCCCCGCCGCCCTTACCCGTCCCATCCCCAGGGGCTGCGCCCCTTCGCCCCTGGGGCTCTTACAGCGCGCGGGCGAGGGTGCGTTGGCGGGTGCGGGTGGTGTGTGGTTGTTCGCGCAGTTCCCCGCGCCCCTGAAAGACGAAAAGCACGGGGCGCAGCCCCTGCTTTTCAGGGGCGCGGGGAACTGCGCGACCAGCCCCCACCCGCCCGCAGACGAACAACCCACCTCTCGGGGTCGAAGGGGCGCAGCCCCTGGGGACGGGTAGGGGCGGCGGGGGCGGGAGAACTCCCCTTGACCTCAGGGCGTCGGTCGATCAAGGTCAGAAGTACAGGCGTCCGGATCGACCAGCGGTCGCCGGACCGTCGGAACGGGGTGGACGTGTTGATCGGGATCTCCGAGATCCGGGACGCAGCCGAGCGGATCGCAGGACATGTCGTGCGGACGCCGACGGTGCCGAGCCCGGGGCTGTCCGCGTTCCTTGGTGTCCCGGTGACCGCGAAGCTGGAGCTGTTGCAGCGGACGGGCTCGTTCAAGGCCCGGGGGGCGACGGCGAAGCTGCTGGCGCTGACGGACGCCGAGCGGGCGGCCGGGGTCGTGGCGGTCAGTGGCGGCAACCACGGGATCGCGTTGGCGCACATGGCGGCCGCGCTGCACATCAAGGCGACCGTGGTGATGTCGAGGACCGCGCCCAGGCGGGCCGCCGACCTCGTCGAGGCGGCCGGGGCCTCGCTGCGGCTCACCGACGGGATGGCGGAGGCGTTCGCGCTGACCGAGCGGTTGCGGTCGGAGGGGCTCACCCTCGTCCACCCGTTCGACGACCCGTTGGTGATCGCCGGTCAGGGCACCGTCGGCCTGGAGTTCGCCGAGGACACCGGAGGCAGCGGAGACGGCGGAGCGCTCACCGACGTGCTCGTCAGCATCGGTGGTGGCGGGCTCGTCGCCGGTGTCGCCGCCGCCTTCGGGGCCCTGCGTCCGGAGGTCCGCGTCTGGGGCGTGGAGACCGTCGGCGCCACGGCCATGACCGAGGCGCTCGCGGCGGGCGGCCCCGTCACGGTCCCCCTCTCCTCCGTCGTCACCACGCTCAGCGCCCCCTCCGCCTCCCAGCTCACCTACGACCACGTGGCCGCCCTCGTCGAGGACGTCCTGGTGGTCTCCGACGCGGAGGCGGTGCGAGGCGTCCTCGACTTCGCCGAGCACGCCAAGGTGTGGACGGAGCCCGCCGCCGGATGCCTGCTGCCCGCCGCCCGGCAGGTGCTGGAGCGGGTCGGCGACGGCGCCCGGCTGGGCCTCGTCGTCTGCGGCGGCAACGCGACCCCGGCCGACATCACGGACTGGGCGCGGCAGTTCGGGCTGACGTGACCCCGGCCGGCCCGGCCGCCGGGAGCTCTCAACAGCCTTGCCCTCCACGTCACTTGAAGCCGCTCACCGTCACTTGAAGCCGCTCACCCGGCACCCGGCATAATGCTCGGGTGACCACCCCCACCCCCCTCTCGGGCTCCGCCCCGGCCGAGCGCACCCCGGTCGTCATCGTCGGTGCCGGACCCGCCGGGCTGACCGTCGGCAACATCCTGCGGGCCGCCGCCGTGGACTGTGTGGTGCTGGAGACCGAGAGCAGGGAGTTCATCGAGCGGCGGCCCCGGGCCGGGTTCCTGGAGGAGTGGGCGGTGCGCGCGCTGGAACGGCGCGGACTGGCCGACCGGCTCCTGGAACGGGCGCCGGTGCACACGGAGTTCGAGTTCCGCTTCGCCGGTGAGCGGCGGCGGTTCCCGTACACGGAGATCACCGGCCATCACCACTACGTGTACCCGCAGCCGCTGCTCGTGACGGACCTGGTCAGGGAGTACGCGGACGTCCGGGGCGGCGACATCCGCTTCGGCGTGCGCGATGTCCGGCTGCACGACATCGACAGCGAGCGGCCGTCCGTGTCGTACGTGGATCCGGCGACCGGCGAACGACGCCTCCTGCACTGCGAGTTCGTCGCCGGCTGCGACGGCGCGCGCGGTGTCACCCGGGCCGCCCTGCCGGCCGAGCACGCCACTGTCGCCCGGCACGACCACGGCGTCGGATGGCTGGCACTGCTCGCCGAGGCGCCGCCGTCGTCCGACTGCGTCATCCTCGGGGTGCACGCCCGGGGCTTCGCCGGGCACATGGCGCGCAGCCCCGAGGTCACCCGCTACTACCTGGAGGTCCCGGCCGGCGACGACCCGGCGAACTGGCCGGACGAACGGGTCTGGTCCGAGCTGCACACCCGGCTGGCCGTCCCCGGCACCCGCCCGCTCACCGAGGGCCCACTCGTCGAGAAGCGGGTGCTCGACCTGCACAACTACGTCACCGAGCCGATGGCGTACGGCCGGCTGTTCCTCGCGGGGGACGCGGCCCACCTCGTCGCGCCGATCGCCGCGAAGGGCATGAACCTCGCGCTCCACGACTCCCTGCTTCTCGCGGACGCGCTGATCGCCTCCCTCGGCAAGGGTGACGACAGCGGGCTGCGCGGCTACTCGGAGGCCTGTCTGCGCCGGGTCTGGCACTACCAGGAGTTCTCGCAGTGGCTGGCGGAGCTGCTCCACGGGCCGTCGTCCGGCGATCCGTTCCGGGCGGGCGCCGCGACCGCCCGGCTCCGTCGCGTCCTCGGCTCCCCCGCCGCGGCGTCGACGTTCGCGGAACTGTTCATCGGCAAGGAGACCGACCACTAGACCCTGGCAAGGCCGCGTCTCAGGGCCCTCGGCCGGCGACCGCCCGGGCTTCGGGCCCCTGAGGCTGAGGCGGACCTCCCTCAGTGGCCGTCGTGGCAGCAGCCGTCCCGGCGCATCAGCCGTCCGACCTCCAGCCAGTCCTCCTCGGTCCCGGCGGCCTTCACGCGCCGGGCCGTGGGCCGGTACGCGGCCACCAACTCCTCGGTGGTGTAAGGGGTTCCGCCACGCAGGACCGACACCGTACGGACGAGGTCGGCGAAGTCGGTGAAGGGGTCGCCGTCGACGACGGTCAGGTCCGCGAGCTTGCCCGTCTCGACCGTGCCGAGGTCGTCGTCGAGGCCGAAGAGACGGGCCGGGAGGGCGGTCGCGGTACGCAGGGTCTCGGCGGGGGTGAGGCCGCCGGCGTGCAGGGCGCGCAGGGCGATGTGGAGGAAGAGGCCGACGGGGCCGAGCGGCTGGTCGGTGCCGAGGGCGACGATGCCGTCGGCCGCCAGGATCCGCCGGTAGATGTCGGTCTCGGCGCGCAGTGCGGCGAGTTGGGCTGGCGTCGGCGGAATGCCCGCGCCCTGTCGCACGAGGGCGGCGTCCCACGGCGTCATCACGACCGTGACCCGGGGATCGTCGGCGAGGGTCGGATCCGCGCCCATGAGCGGCGCGGCGGTGAAGGGGGTGGCGATGAGGGAGAAGTCCACGCCCTGCCCGGTGTAGATCTCCACCACGTCCTCGTGGGCTCGTCCGCTCGCGGTGATGGCGTGGCCGAACTCGGCACGCTGGGTGGCCTGGAGATGGGTCGTCAGGTCCTGGCCCAGCTGTACGCCCGGGGAGAGCAGGTGCCCGCCCGTGCGGACGCCGAGGCGGTCGTGGGCGAAGTGCGCGGCCTCGCTCATCACCCAGCCGGGCGCCCGTACATAGGTCTTGACGAAGTCCCAGTCGAGTGCGGCGCCGCGTTCCAAGGTGCGGCTCAGGCCCGCCTTCGTCCGGTGGGCGCGTCCCATGCTGTACGCGACCCGTGCGCCGTCGAGGAGTTCGCCGGTGGTGAGCAGCCGGGGTCCGGCGAGCCGGCCGGCGTTCACCTCCTCGCGGATGCGGACCTGTTCGTAGGCGAATCCGCCGAGGGACACGGCGGTGGTGATGCCGTACGTGAGCTGTCCGGTGGCCTGGCGTCCGCCGTAGGTGCTCTGCCAGGGGTGGGTGTGGGTGTCCCACAGGCCGGGGAGCACGGTGTGCGCGGAGGCGTCGACCCGGCGGAGGGCGGCCCGGCGGTTGCCCCGGTGGGGTTCGACGGCGGTGACGCGGCCGCCGCGTACGACGATGTCGACGTCGTCGCGGACCGTCTCGCCGGTGCCGTCCCACAGGCGCCCGGCGTGGACGACGGTGTCGGCGGGTGTCGGCCGCGTGCGGTCGAGCGGCACCCGGACGGTTCGGGCGTGGTCACCGGAGACGTCGATGAGGCGCAGGCGGGTGCCCGACTGGTAGAGGAGGGTCCTGGAGTCGCCGGACCAGGTGGGGTGGTCGGCGGGTTCGGTGGTGAGGGTGCGGAGTTTCCCGCGCGGGGTGCCGTCGGGAGCGACGGGCAGCAGGCAGAGCGCGGATTCGACGATCACGGCCATCCAGCGGCCGTCGGGCGACCAGACGGGCCCGGAGTCGTACCGGTCGGCGATCGAGGTGTGGGGCGCGACCGCGTGCAGCCGGTCGGCGCCGGTCGTGGCGTCGACGATCCGGATCAGGTTGTAGCCCTCGCGGAAGCGGGCGCCGAGGCGGTTGCGATCGCACAGCGCGAGGGAGCGGCCGTCGGGCGACCAGCTCGGCCTGCCCGGGATTCCGCCCCCGCCGAGCGGCGCCACGAGGACGCGCTCCTCGCCGCTCGTCAGGTCCCGTACGACGAGTCGTCCGGCCATGTCGAGGCTCGCGAGGCGCTCACCGTCGGGCGAGAGTGCGGGCATGACCCGGCCGCCGGTGGCGAGCGCGGTCTCGTCGCCGGTGGCCAGATCGTGTCGGTACACGCCGAGGAGCCCGTCGCGGTCGTCGGCGTAGACGAGGGACCTGCCGTCGGGTGCCCAGGTGGGCGCGAGGAGCCAGCGGGTGGGCGGCGACTTCCGCAGCCTCTTCGGCGGGTGCCCGCCCGAAGTACCGGCCAGCCAGAGCGAGTTGAGTGCGGCGAAGGCGATTCTGCGGCCGTCGGGCGACAGTGCGGGCAGGTGGATGCCCCGCACGGGCCGTACGCGCGCCTGGCCGAGGTCGTACTCCTTGACCCGGTAGCGCGGCCGGTCCACCGGGAGCACGCCCTCGAAGGGGATGGCTTCGGGCCGCGCGGGTTCCTCGGGGCGTACGAGGGTGAACCGGCCGTCCAGCGTGAGCAGCAGCTCGCCGTCGGCCGTCCAGCGGGGCGGTACGGGGGCGAGGTCGCCGTCGACCGGGACGGGCTCTCCGGCGACGACGAGGGTGCAGGAGCCGTTCGGGGAGGCGGTGGTGCGCAGATAGGCGAGGCGGCCGTCGGGGGCGAGGGCGGGGGTCATGACCTGGGCGGCAGCGGTCTCGGTGTGCTCGACCGTCACCGGGCCGGTGCCGTCCGCGGCCACGGCGGCCACGGTGCGGGACTCGACGGCAGGGGTCGTGCCCGAGGTGACGACCTTGGCGCGCACGAAGAGGAGCCGGGTGCCGTCCGGTGACCAGGTGGGGTCGAAGTCCTCCCACGGGCCGTCCTGGAGGGGGCCGTCCTGGCCGGGCAGGCCGGTGACGCGGGTGATGTCGCCGGTGCCGAGGTCCAGGACGTGGACGCGGTACGGGCTTGCGTGGGAGGGACCGCCGGGGTCGCCGCCGCGTTCGGAGCCGAAGGCGAGCAGGGTGCCGTCGGGCGACCAGGCCGGGCCCCGGTCGTCCCAGGGCCCGTCGGTGCGCTGCTCCAGCTCGGAGCCGTCGGGGCGCATGGTCCAGATGTGGAAGCCGCCGCCCTGGTAGGCGCAGAACGCGATGAGACCGCCGTCCGGGGAGTACGTGGGCCGGTTGGGTTCGAGGCCGGCCGGAGTGAGGGGGACCGCCTTGCCGCCGCCGCGCGGCAGGGACCACAGGCCGCTCTGGATCTCGGCGATCAGTGTGTCGCCGGCGGGTGCGAGGGTCGCCGAGCCGTTGGTGACCCGGGTGAAGGTGAGGGACGGACCGGCGCCGGGGGTGTGGGGCCGGGCGACGGCGGGTGCCGCCGTACCGGTGGTGCCGAGGACCGCGGCGGCCCCGGTGGCCCCGGTGGCGGCGAGGAGTTGACGGCGGGTCAGGGGCGGGGTGAGGCGACTCTGGTCACGGTCCATGGCACCGCACGCTCGCGTACCACACGGCGCACGGGCAACACCGCCATTCACGCCAACGGCGGATGTCACCCGCCGGTGTGACGGCGCCCGGTGTCAGTCGCCGGCGTGGCGGCGGCGGATCGCTGTCGGGAGCACGAACCAGCACAGCAGGTACCACAGGAGCACGCATCCCACCAGCCAGGGCACGTACTCGTCGTGGGTGGCCACGCGCAGGATGAGCAGCAGCGCCGCCGTCATGGTGGCCAGCAGCAGGACCAGGCCGACGACGGTCAGCCGCCCCGCCCACTTCACGGCGGCCGGCTTGATGCGGCGTCCGGCGACGATCCGGTGGAAGGAGACGGGGCCGATCAGAGCCCCGGTGGCGGCGGCGCCGAGGACGACGGTGACGATGTAGATGGTCTTCTCGGTCTGCGCCAGGTCGTCGTAGCGCGGGGTGAAGACGACGGTGAGCAGGAAGCCGAACAGGATCTGCACACCGGTCTGGGCGACCCGCACCTCCTGGATGAGTTCGCTCCAGCGGCGGTCGGCACGCTCGTCCTCGGTCTCGTCCCGGCCTCTGCCCTGGCTGCCCTGCACCTCGGTCACGCATCCTCCCGGTTGGGTCGATGTTCCCTTCCCTCATTGGCGCTGTGCCCCCGATGACCAGGCACACACCCCCCTCGTTCACTCTCACGAGTGAATCCAGTTGGCGGATCGGTCACTTGTGTCAATTCCCGGCCTAGCGTGGCTGTGGTGACCGACTCTTCAGAAACGTCCCGCCGGGGGTTCCTCCTCGGCGCGGCCGTGCTCGCCCTCACCCCGCAGTTCGTCCGCCAGGACCCGGCCGCCGCAGCGGCCGAACTGCCCGGTTTCCCCTCGGACGTCGAGCTGTACAGGTCGGCGTACCGCAACTGGGGCGGGGAGATCACCGCCGCCGGGCTGTGGGCGTGCGCGCCCGCCGACGCGGACCAGGTGGTGGCGGTGGTCAACTGGGCCCGGCAGCAGGGCTGGACGGTCCGGGCACGCGGCCTCTCCCACGGCTGGTCGCCGCTCACCATCACCCCCGGTACCGGCTCCGGCGCCCCGGTGATGCTCGTCGACACGACCGCGCACCTCACCGGCGTGACTCTGGAGTCGACCGACCCCGCCGCCGTCCGCGTGGGCTCCGGCGCCACGCTGGAAGGGCTGCTGACCTTCCTGGAGGGCCATGGCCTCGGGGTGACGGCCTGCCCGGCTCCCGGGGACCTCTCGATCGGCGGCGCCCTCGCCGTCGACGCCCACGGCACGGCCGTACCGGCGGACGGGGAGACGCGGCCGCCCGGTCACACGTACGGCTCGCTCAGCAATCTCGTGCTGTCGCTGACGGCGGTGGTGTGGGACGCCGACAGCGGCGCGTACGTGCTGCGGACGTTCACGCGGGACGACGCGGACGGTGCCGCGCTGCTCACCCATGTCGGGCGGGCGCTGGTCACCGAGTTCGTACTGCGGGTGGGGGCGAACAGCAATCTGCGGTGCCTGAGCCGGACGGACATTCCCGCTGCGGAGTTGTTCGCCGCGCCCGGCGGCGACGGGCGTACCTTCGCGAGCTTCCTGGACGAGGCGGGGCGCCTGGAGGCGATCTGGTTCGCGTTCACCGAGTTCCCCTGGTTCAAGGTGTGGAGCGTCGAGCCGACCCGCCCGCCGGCCTCCCGCCGCGTGACCTCGCCGTACAACTATCCCTTCTCGGACAACGTGCCGACCGTCGTCGCCGACCTCGTCGGGCGGATGACGTCCGACGCCGCCTGGTATCTGGCCCCGGTGCTGGGCAACGCGCAGCTGACCACGGCCTCGCTGGGGCTGACGACCACGCTGTCTGCGGACATCTGGGGGCCGTCGAAGAACACGCTGCTCTACCTGAAGCCGACGACGCTGCGGGTGACGGCGAACGGGTACGCGGTGCTCACCTCGCGGGACCAGGTGCAGCGCGTGGTCTCCGAGTTCGCCGCGTTCTACCGCGAACGGCTCACCACGTACGCGGCCCAGGGGCGGTACCCCGTCAACGGCTCGGTCGAGATCCGGGTGACCGGGCTCGACGACCCCGCGGACGTCGGGGTGGCCGGCGCCCGTGCCCCGCTGCTGTCGGCGCTACGGCCCCGCGCCGACCGGCCCGCATGGGACACCGCCGTGTGGCTGGACGTGCTGACCCTGCCGGGAACACCGGACGCCGAGGCGTTCTTCCGCGAGCTGGAGCGGTTCCTGCTCACGACGTACGACGGTGGACATGCCCTCACCCGGGTCGAGTGGTCCAAGGGGTGGGCCTACACGGACGAGGCCGCCTGGAGCGACGAGGAGGTGCTCGGCACCGTCGTACCGGAGTCCTTCGACGACGGTGAGGGGCCGGGCTGGGACGGCGCGACGGAGATCCTGGACCGGCTCGATCCGCACCGGGTGTACGGCAACACCTTCCTCGACCGACTGTTCCCTTGAGCGAATCGGCTCCCTTGAGCGAATCGGCTCCCGACCCTCACCCTCACACCTTGCGCCAGCGCGCCATGGCGAAGGAGAACAGCCCGAACAGCATCAGCCCGAACGCGACGCACGCGAGGAGCGCCGGGCCGACGGGGGACTCGGCGAAGGAGCGAAGGGTGTCGTCGAGGCCCTTGGCCTCGTCCGGTTCGTACGCGATCGCGGCACGGACGGCGAAGACGCCGGCCGTCGCGAACACCAGGCCGCGCGCGACCCCGCCGGCCACACCCGTCACGTCGACGAGCCGGCGTGTCCGCCGGGACATCTCGCCGAACCTGAGGTGCTTGTGGTACGAGCGCATCGCGGCCCGTACGCCGATCCACCCGCCCGCGGCGATCACACCGACGCCCGCGGCGCCCACGAGCCACTGGCCGCCGGGGAGTTCGAGGGCCCGGGCCGTCACGTCCCGGGACTGCTCGTCGCTGGAACCGCCGCCCCCGCCGCCCTCACCCGCCGCGAAGGTCAGCACCGAGTAGGCGACGAAGGCGTAGAAGACGAAGCGCGCGGCGGACGCCAGGCGTTTGGTCCACTTGCGGCCGTCCTGGCCCGCCGCGCCGAACACGGCCTCCGACAGCCGCCACAGCGCCATGCCCACCAGGCCGATGCCCAGGGCCCACAGCATCACCGAACCCAGCGGCTTCTCGGAGATCTCCTCCAGCGCGCCCTGCCGGTCGGCCTGCTCCGAGCTCCCGCCGAAGGCGATCTGCAGGGCCAGCGCCCCGACCAGCAGATAGATGACGCCGCGCGCGGTCAGCCCGGCCCGGGCCGCGCCCTCCGTCACCGAACCCCGCGCGGCACGCCCGCGCCCCACCCCCAGAGTCGTCATCAGCCGCGCCCCTCCCGCCCCTCGACCCGCAGTTGGAGCTGAACTTCCTGGTCACCGGCGTCCACGCCCACCTGGCTGACGCTGTACGCCTCCTCCAGGGCCTCCCGCAGCAGCCGTACGGCCGGTGGACTGCCCTGGACCTCGACCGTGACGGGCGCGGACGGCGGCTCGGGGTGTTCCCCCGCGCCGGCGGCGACGGCCGCGGCCGTGTCGTACATCCCGGTCCACATCGTCGGCCGGTCGGTGCCGGTCTCGTGCGGCGGGTCGTCGGGGCTCCGGTCCGTCTCGAAGTGGGTGCGCAGACAGGCGAAGACACGTTCGGCGTCCTGGGCCGAGCAGTCGCAGAGCACGACCTCGACCTGGGACACGGGCAGACTGGGCAGGGTCACGAGCCTTCTCCCTCGTGTGAACGACAGGGTGCGGGTACCCCGGGTACCCCCATGGTGTGCCCGAAACGGGGTTCTCGCAGGTCGCGCCCGAGGGCACCCGGCCGATGGCGAAGCCCGCCCCGCCGCCCCGCCGCCCCGCCGCCCCGCCGCCCCGCCGCCCGGGAGCGTGGCCCGATCCGCCGGGGGCCGCACGGGCCGTGGGCTATGTTGAGTGCTCGTGGGAGACGAAGGAGGCACGCGGGTGCCATCGCCGCAGCAGGCACGTGCGCAGGCATCAGCGATCACGTCCGGACGGACCGCCCCGGAGACCGAGCAGTCGCCCACGTCCCGGCTCAGGGAACTGTTCGACGGCCCCCGGCTCTCCCCCGGGCAGCGGCGGATCGCCCAGTACCTGATCGAGCACATCACCGAGGCCGCGTTCCTGTCGATCACGGATCTCGCGGAGCGGGTCGGCGTGAGCCAGCCCTCGGTGACCCGGTTCGCCGCGGCCGTCGGCTTCAGCGGCTACCCCGCGCTGCGCGAGCGGCTCCAGGCCATCGCCCTCGCCACCCTCGGCAGCGCCCCGGGCATCTCCGCCGCGGACCGCAGCAACGAACTCCAGGCCGCCGTGGACGCCGAGATCGAGAACCTGGAGAACCTGCGGCGCGACTTCGCCGACCCCGACCAGGTGATCGAGATCGGCCGGGCCCTGTCCCGCTCGGCCCCGCTGACCGTCCTCGGCCTCAGGATCTCCGGAGCGCTCGCCGAGTACTTCGCGTACGCCGCCCGCCGTATCCATCCCGACGTCCGACTGGTGACCAAGGGCGGCACGGTCGCCTACGACGCCCTGCTGCAGTCCAGGGAGGCGGGCGGCACCTGGGTGCTGGCGTTCTCCATGCCCCGGCACGCGCAGGAGACCCTGACCGCACTGCGGGTCGCCCACGGTGCCGGGCTGAGGGTGGCCCTGGTCACCGACCTGGCGCTCGGGCCACTCGCGGACGAGGCCGACGCCGTCTTCGCCACCGGTACCGGCTCACGCCTGGTCTTCGACTCCTACGCCGCCCCCGTGATGATGTCCTCCGCCCTGCTCCAGGCCATGACCGACGCCGACCCCGAGCGCACCCAGGCCCGTCTGGAGGCGTACGAGCAGGTCTCGGAGCACCACCAGTTCTTCCTCCGGGACTGAGCCGGGAATGGGCCCGTTCTTCATGAATTTTTTCATGTTCTTGCAAACTCATCGGTATATATAAATACTGCTCCCGGATCGCGACCCGGTGGGATTCCGGATCGCGACGTCCACCCGGGTCCGTCCGCTCCTACCCGCAACGGCGCCCCGGGTGAGGCGGCCCCGGCCATCCCCTAGACCGGGGCCGCCCAGACTCCACACCCGCTGCACCCAATGGCGTCGATGCAAGACCGGAGCGTTGAACATGGCCCTCACCTCCTCGCCCCTCCGCACGGACTGGCCGTGTCAGGTCAAGACACCCGGCAGTTACGACTGGGAGAGGTCCGCCGCCAAGTGGCTGCGCGAGCTGGTGCCGGCCCGTTACGGCACCTACCCGGCGATGATGCGCCACCCCGTGCTGCTCGCCCGCCACGCCCAGATCCAGGTCCAGCACGAGATCCGGGTCGCCCGCACCGCCCTGCAGACCGCCCGCTCCGAGCTGCCCAGCCTCGGCATGTCCGAGTCGGTCATCGAGCACACCATCAAGATGTACGCCGCCGAGGTCATGCAGCTGAACCACATGGCCCGCTCCATCCGGGCCGTCAGCCAGGCCCTGGTGGACCACAACCTCGCCCGCGCCTCGAACTGACCCGGCGCCGCTCCCCGCGCGCCGCGGTACACGGCGCCTCCGGAGGGAAGACGATGGGCAGGGCACAGGCCGGGCACACCGCCCGGCCCTACTGAGGGGCGGACCGATGGATTCCTGGACATGGGGTGTGATCGTCGCGATCGCGCTGATCGCGGCCGCCGTCCTCGGCGTGGCCGTCTGGCTGCTCCTACGGCTGGTCCGCACCCGGCGCGAACTGAACCGGGCCGGCCTGCCCACCGGCCCCAAGTGGGTCTTCTGGGGCGCCGTCCTCTATCTCGTCCTCCCGACCGACCTCGTACCGGACCCGGTCTACCTGGACGACATCGGCGTCCTCCTCCTGGCCCTCAAATCCATGCGCTCCGGCCGCCAGGACGCCCTGGCCGCCGAGCGGCAGGAGGGCACGGGAACCGCCCTGCGGGGATGAGACGTTGTCGGGCTGACGGTCACTGCGACGGACGGCACCGATGAGCGAGCTGACACCGGGGGGCAACCTCCCCCTGCCGAACGGCACCCTGACGATCAGGGTGCCGGGCCCCTTCGACCTGTCCGCCCTCATCACCGACGACACCGGCAAGGTCCGCGGCGACGCCGACTTCGTCTTCTACAACCAGCCCACGGCCCCGGGCGCCCGCCTCACCGGCGAAACCCTGGCGGTGGACCCACCCCGACTCCGTCCCGGCGCGACCCGCCTCACCCTCGCGATCAGCCCGGCCGACCCGGACACGCCGTTGGGCCACCTGCCCGCCCCCACCCTGCTCGTCACAGCGCCCGCCGGCCGCACCGTCGCCCGCTTCACACCGCCGCGGCCCCAGCGCGAGACCGTACTGCTCCTGGCGGAGCTGTACCGCAGGGGCGGGGGCTGGAAGCTACGGGCACTGGGCCAGGGCTACGCGGACGGCCTGGCGGGCATCGCGAGGGACTTCGGCGTGGAGGTGCTGGAGGAAGAAGCGCCCACACCCGCGCCCCGACAGGGGCACGGGGAACCGCCGGACCGACAGGGGCACGGGGAACCGCCGGACCGGACCCCACCGGCCCGCACCGCGCGGACCGCCCCGCCCGCACCCGCCACGAACGGCTTCCTCGGCCTGGTCAACTCCACCCGCACCGCCGCGGGTTCCCCACCCGTCTCCCTCAACGCCCGGCTGTCGGCAGCGGCCCAGGCCCACGCCGCGGCGATGGCCGCACAGCGCCGACTCGCCTCGGAAGGCGGAGACGGCGTGTCCGTCTACCGACGCGTCACCACCGGCGGCTACGCCTATCTGACCATCGGCGAACACCTGGTCTCCGGCCCCCGCACCCCCGCCGAGTTCGTGGACTACTGCCTCTCCGACCGACAGGCCAGGCAGACCCTCTGCGAACCCACCTACAGCGAGACCGGCCTGGGCCACGCGACCGACCCCCGCTCAGGAACCGTGTTCTGGACGGCACTGTGGGCCCACCCCTTCTCCCCCGACGGCCTGCGCCGGACGGCCACGGAGGTCATCACCCTCACCAACGCCGAGCGTGCCGCCGCCGGACTGCCGCCGCTCGCCCCCGACCCCCTCCTCACCGACGCCGCCCAGGCGCACAGCGCCGACATGGTGGCGCGGGCCTTCTACGCGCACACCTCCCCCGACGGCAGCGAACCCTGGCACCGCGCGGCGGCGGCCGGCTCCACCCGGCGGTCCATCGGGGAGAACATCGCATGCGGCCAGCGTTCCGCCGCCGAGGTCGTGCGCGGCTGGATGAACAGCCCCGGGCACCGGGCGAACATCCTCAAACCCGGTTTCACCCATATAGGTATCGGCTTCGCCGGAGGCGGCGCGGCCGGCACGTACTGGACCCAGCTCTTCGGCGGCTGAAACCGATCCATCGGACTGTCCCTCTTTCGAGTCGCTCAACTCGCCTGCGCACCAGGCTACTTGACTCTCCGTGATCGCTCGACTCCAATGCAATCTGTCGATGACGGAAAGCAACGGGAGACGAATCAGATGGTTTCGAGAACGGTGGGCACGGGTGTGGCGACGCTGGGCGCGGTCGTGTTGTCCCTCCTGACGGTCCCCGCCCAGGCTGCCCCGGCCGCGGGCCCCGATACGGCCGGACTACGCAAAGTCCTGCGCACGGCGCTGTCGCAGGGGGCGCCGGGCGCGTTCGCCAGGATCGACGACAACGGCACGGTGCATCATCTGGCCGAAGGTGTCGCGGACCGGTCCACCAAGCGGGCCCTCGGCACCGGGGACCGCATCCGCGTCGGCAGCATCACCAAGACGTTCACGGCGGTGGTCCTGCTCCAGCTGGTCGACGAGGGCAAGATCAAGCTCGACTCCTCCGTCAACACGTATCTGCCGGGGCTGCTCCCCGACAAGCGGATCACCGTGCGCCATGTGCTCAGCCACCGCAGCGGGCTGTACGACTACGCCAACACCCTCTTCTCCCCCAGCGTGTCGGGCTTCGAGAAGGTGCGCAACAAGGTCTTCACCTACCGCCAGCTGATGGACCTGTCGCTCGCCGAGCCGCTCACCGGCAAGCCGGGCGCGGTCTACTCGTACTCGAACGCCAACTTCGTGGTCGCGGGCATGCTCATCGAGAAGCTCACCAAGAAGTCGGTGGCGACCGAGTACCAGAACCGGATCATCAAGCCGCTGAAGCTGGCCGACACGTTCTACGTCCACCCGAAGAACACGATCCCCGGCAAGCACTCCCGCGGCTACATGACCGCCGACTCCACCGGGAAGAAGATCGACTCGACGCTGCAGACGACGTCGTGGGCGCAGAGCGCGGGGGCCCTGGTGTCCAGCGCCAAGGACCTGAACAAGTTCATGGCCGCGCTGGTGCAGGGGAGGCTCACCTCGGCCGCCCAGCTGAAGCAGATGCTGAAGTGGACGCCGGTGAACAGCACCCAGGCGTACGGCCTGGGACTGCGCCGGCGTGATCTGTCGTGCGGCGTCTCGGTGTACGGGCACACGGGGACCGTGCAGGGCTATTACACCTGGGCGTTCACCTCGAAGAGCGGCAAGCGCAGCGTGACGTCGTTCGCCAACACGTCCAACAACAGCACGGTGTACACGACCGTCAACCGCACGCTGGAGTCCACGTTCTGCGGCTGACGGCCTGACGGGGCGAGGCCTGGGTCCGTTCAGTGGGCCGGGCCCGCGGGAACCGCTCACCGTCGGCTGATGCTGCCGCCGCCGTGGGCGCGGCCGAGGGTGTGGAGGTGTTCCAGGGCGTCCAGGACGACGGTCCGGTCGTACCAGGCCAGCCACTCGCCGACTTCGGCGCCCACGACGCTCAACGCCTTGGTCTGAGCGCGTGTCAGCCCCTGCGTCGGACGTTCGAAGTGGGCCGAGACCATGCCCACGCACAGTCCGGAGGGGGTGGTCAGCGGCACGCTGTGGCAGGCGCGGCTGCCCGCCCTGAGGATCGCCGCGCGGGCGTCCTCGGTGAACACCGGGTCCGTAGCCACGTCCTGGACGGTGACCTGGGTGAGGTCCCGCGCGGCCTTGGCGCAGGACGTGCCCTCCTCGCCGACGTACGCGAAGAAGTCGACGAAGTCCGCCGTGTGTCCCGTGTGCCGCTCGATGCGCAGTCCGCCCTCGGCGCGGTCGGCGACCTGGACGTTGCCCATGCCGGTGCCGACCACGGCGAGGGTCTGGCTGAGGAGGGCGGTCAGGACCTGGCTCCGGTTACCGCGTCCGACACGGCGGTTGCGGGCCTCCTCGAAGCTGAGCGTCGGCTCCGCGTGCCGGGCCCGGCCGGGGAACCACAGGGCGCTCCGGCCGTCCGGACGCGGTGCGCTCACCGCCGCCTCGGCCAGGGTGCGCAGCTTGACGTTGTACTGCTGCGAGGCCCGCTGGAGCAGCGCGAACGCGGTCTCGGCGTCCGGCAGGACATAGCGCTCCCGCAGCATGCCCTGGGCCTGGGCGACCAGCGGCCGGCCCTCCATCCGGGTGCGCAGCTGCCGTACCTCCGCGCGCAGCCGCGCCAGTTCCTCCGGCACCGCCTCGTGTTCGTCGTGGGGCTCCGACCAGGACCTCTCTCTCATCCGGCACCTTCCGCCTTTCTCGCTCAGACCGACGCAGGGCTCGTCTGCCCGGTCTCGGCCCGAGTACGCCGGATGGGGTCTACCGTCGTGCGCATGCCCCTGACCTTCGACGACCTGCTGCACCGGGCCGCCTCCCTGGCCCGCCCCGGTCATCGCGCCCTCCTCGGGATCACCGGCGGCCCCGGCGCGGGGAAGACCACGCTGGCCGAGCGGCTGACCCGGGAACTCAACGGCGACGGCGAGCCCTGGGTCGCCCATGTCCCCATGGACGGCTTCCACCTCGCCGACGTCGAACTCGACCGCCTCGGCCGCAGGAGCCGCAAGGGCGCACCGGACACGTTCGACGCGGCGGGGTACGCGGCCCTGCTGGAGAGGCTGCGCGGCGACGAGGACGATGTCGTCGTCTACGCGCCGGGGTTCGAACGCACCTTGGAGCAGCCCGTCGCGGGCTCGATCCCGGTTCCGCCGACCGCCCGTCTGGTCGTCACCGAGGGGAACTACCTCCTGGTGGACGCGGGCCTCTGGCCGCGCGTCCGCTCCCGCCTCGACGAGGTCTGGTTCTGCGAGCTCGACGAGAGGGAGCGCCTACGCCGGCTCGTCGCCCGCCACGAGGAGTTCGGCAAGGGACACGACGAGGCGGTCGCCTGGGTTCTCGGTACGGACCAGCGCAACGCCGACCTGGTGACGGCGACCAGGCGTCACGCGGACCTGGTGGTGCCGGAGTCGGCGATGCCGGCGGTGGATGCGGGGGCGTAGACGAAGCAGCCCGACGTCCGCGGGGATCGTCGGGCTGCCCGGGTAGGGCCGGTGGTCAGGTGCGGAGCATCAACGTCGCCTCGCCCCGCTCGTCGCCCGCCGGGTCCCCGACGAGAGCGGTGAACGCCTCCGTGCGGACTCGCCCTCGGGCGTGATGCGCGCGAGTGCCTGCTCGACGACATCGGCGAGGACCGCGTCGTACGCCTCCGATCAGCCCTTCATGCCCAGGGTGGTCATGGCATGGTTCGTCGGAGTCACACGACGGGGGCGGGCCTGCGGGCGCGCAGTGCGACGGTCAGTGTGTGCGGGCCGAGTCCACCGATGTAGACACGGTTCCCGGTCGTCGCATCGGTGCCGCCCACCACGGTGTGGTCCTGACCCGGGTCGTACCGCAGCACCTCGCTCCGGTCCGGCCCGGCGAGCGGTTCGCCCGCCTCGACGCCGGCCTCGACCAGGATCTCGTCGTCACCGACCCGGTAGGTCATCGGCCCGTTCGTCAGGCACCAGCGTCCGTCGCCGATCGGTACGGCGCCCTCTGGCACACCGCCCGGCCGGAAGGTCAGTTCGAAAGCCCAGGGCACCCGTGGTCCGCTGATGTCGATCCGCAGGTCGGCGCCGTCCTCCCGCAGGTCCACCTCGACGCGGGTCGTGTGGGAGACCTCGTCCCGAGGCCGGTCCGGGAAGGCCATCGAGGCCGAGAAGCGTCCGTCGTCCACCAGCCGGTAGACGCCGTCGTCCCGCCTCTCGTCCTTCGGGAGCGGCTGGTAGTAGGCGGCCGTGAGGGTTTCGGTGAGCCGGTACCGGTTGTCGGCGAGCTGTTCCATGTCGGCGGCGCGGAACGGGCCCATGTCGAAGAAGCCCCGCGAGAGACGGACCGCGTCGAGGACGGCGTCGCCGGCGAACAGGCGCAGGAAGGTGGGGTTGCAGGCGAGGCCCGAGCGGATGCGCCGGTGCTCGGGCACGTCGGAGCCGCCGTACACCACCGTGTGCGCGGTGGCCGAGGCGCGTGCGGCGAGGCGTGCGGTGGTGAGGTACCGGTCGCGCGGAAGGGTCTCCGCGGTCGGGGCCGGCAGGGCGCGGCACAGGTCCGGGGTGAGGAGGGTCTCGGCGAGCAGGTCGGGGTCGTCGATACCGCCGGCAGCCGCCAGCCGCGCCACCCGGGCGAAGTCGCCCCGGCCGGTGCGGATCGCGAGCAGCCGGTAGTGCGGCAGGTAGGGCGCCAGCGGGAACGGGTGGTACTGGTCCTGCCGTCGCGAGTGGACGGTCTCCACCGTGCCGTCCGGCCTGATCAGGTCCAGGGTCGTGGCGAGATTGCGTTCGACGGCGTACAGCAGGTCGGCGCGGCCGAGCACTTCGGCCAGCAGCAGCAGCGACGGGTTGGACACATGGGCCGCGTAGTTGGCGCTCCGTTCCGAGTACAGGCCCTCCGCGTCGATGTCGACGCCCTCGGCGAGCCACTCCTCGACGCGGTCGAGCAGCCGGTCGTCCGGGAACGACCGGTGCAGCCGGGCCAGCGCCGCGCACAGCTCCCAGCGGTGGTTCGGGGTGTGCACCCCGCCCGTCAGGAGGCTGCCGGAGGCGGCGCCTGCGATCTCGGCGAGCGCGGCCGTGACGTCGCGCAGTTCCGGGCCCGCGTCGGCGGCGAGGACGTACGCGTCGCACACGTCGTTGACGGTGAAGGCGGAGTCCGGCGGTGACTGCACGTTGTCGCCGCCGGCGAAGAGGCCGGTGGTGGTCTGCGTGGCCCGCAGGGCGCGGAGATGGGTCGTCGCGGCGGCGACGGCCTGCCCTCTGCCGTGCAGTGCCGAGTCCGGGGAACGGTAGGCCGCGACCAGGGTCTTGACCCGCCGCGCCAGACCACGGTGCGGCACACCGGCGGGTTCCTCGTCGGGGCGTGCCGCGAGCGGGGCGGCCTGCTGGTCGGCGGCGCGGGCCGCCGCGCGGACGAACTCGTGGTCGAGCGGGGTGGGCAAGGTCAGTCCTTCAGTCCGGCGTTGATGTCGGCGTTCATGACGTACTTCTGGAACACCAGGAAGACGACGATCAGCGGGACCATGGAGATGACCGATCCGCCGAGCAGCACCGACCAGTTGATGTTCTGCGCGCCGACGAGGCTCTGGATGCCGATCTGCACCGTGAACTTCTCCGGGTCGTTCAGCATCAGCAGCGGCCAGATGTAGTCGTTCCACCTCCACTGGAACGACAGGATGGCGAGCGTCAGCATGATGGGCCGGGAGAGCGGCACCATGATCCGCATGAAGATCGACAGCTCACGCGCGCCATCGATGCGGGCGGCCTCGATGAGCTCGTCGGGGACCGTCAGGAAGAACTGGCGGAACATGAAGCACCCGGTCGCGGTGAGCAGGGCCGGGAGGATGATGCCGGAGAGCGAGTTGTAGAGGCCGAGGTCGCGGACCACCAGGAACAGCGGGGCGAGCATGACCTCGGCCGGCAGCATCGTGGTGGCCAGGATGCAGAGGAAGAAGGCCTTGAGCCATTTGTTGTCGTACTTGGCCAGCGCGTACCCGGTGCAGCAGCTGACCCCCACCGTGAGGATCGTCGCGATCACGCACACGATGATCGTGTTGATGAAGTACCCGGAGAAGTTGGCGCTTGCCCACGCTTCCTTGTAACCCGACACGGTGGGGTCGTCCGGGAACAGCGTCAGCGGAAGGGAGAACAGGTCTCCCGCCGGCTTCAAGGAGCTGAGGACGAACCACAGCACCGGCAGCCCGTAGAGGCCCGCCAGGACCCACAGCAGAGTGGTCGGGGCGATCGCGCGCCGAAGCCCTCCGGTTGCCGAGCCACGGGGCCTCTTCTTGGAGACGGCCCGTACGGAGTCGGCGTCGACCTTGCGCGGCATGTCTGTGGTTGTCATCGGTTCTCCACCCGCCGGTTGACCATCATCTGGATGATCGCGACGGCCATCAGGATGAGCATGAGCACGAACGACGCGGCGCTCGCGTAGCCGATCTGGCCCGACTTGAACCCCGTCTGGTAGATGTACTGGACAAGCAGGTTGTTCGACGTTCCGGGTCCACCGTTGTTGAGGGAGGCGAAGACCGCGTACTCCTTCATCGCGTGGATCGTGTTGAGCAGGATGACGATGAAGGACGTGGGAGCGATGCTCGGCAGGGTGATGCTGATGAACTGGCGCCACGGACCGGCGCCGTCGAGCGCCGCCGCCTCGTAGTACGACGTCGGTACGTTCTTGATCGCCGCGATGAACAGCAGCATGGAGAAGCCCGTCCAGGCCCAGGCCGCCGCCACCACGACCACGAGCAGTGACAGGTCCGCGTTCGACTGCCAGGGAACGGCGCTTCCGCCGACCTTCTCTATGAAGTAGTTGACCAGTCCGAAGTTCTCACCGAACAGCCACCGCCACAGGACACCCACGATGATGGGCGACAGCAGCCACGGGATGAAGAAGAAGATGCGGGCGACCGACGCGCCCTTGGCGTGCTTGCTCACCAGCACGTTGGCGATGAGCAGCGACAACACGAAGTTCAGCGGGACGAAGAGCACGGTGTACAGCAGCGTGCGGGTCGTCGCGGAGTAGAAGGTCGAGTCCCCGAGCAGCTTCTGGTAGTTGTCCAGTCCGACGAACTGGAACGCCCCCACGCCCGTGTAGTTCGTGAAGGAGTAGACGAGCCCGATCACCGCCGGCCAGACGAAGAACAGCGCGAAGAGCACGACATTGCCCGTGATGAGGACGAGCGGTGCGAGGGTGTACTTGCTTCGTCTCCTGGGCGGGCTCACGGACACGTCCGAAGCGTCCGGGGCGCGTTTTGTCATCTTCCTGACTCCGTGCTGGTGGATTGGATCCTGGGGGCTCAGGTCATGGGCCCGGCATCACGTGGGTGGGGTCCGCGGGCCCGGGCGGCGGTGTCTCGACCCCGCCGCCCGGGACTGTCGGCCTGTGATCAGCCGCCGACCTGCTGGTTGTAGCCGTCCACGATGTTCTGCAGGGCCTTGTCGGCCGACTGCTCGCCGTTGATCGCCTTGCCGAGCTCCGCCTTGGTCGGGTCGTCGGCGAGGCTCTTGCCCTTCAGCACCCAGTTCGTCTGCGCGCTGTTGAAGTAGCCGGAGATGGGGTCGTACAGCGGGATCGACTCGTTGTAGAGCTTGAACGCCGCCTGCGCCGCCTCGGACTCGAAGGGGTACTTCGGGGTCAGACCGCTCTCGACCGGCAGGAAGCCGGAGGCCTCGCACAGCGCCTGGTAGTGGTCGGGCTCGTACAGCCAGGACAGGAACTTCTGCGCGGCGGCGGCCGCGTCGGCGTTGTTGTTGAAGCCCACCGTCATGCCGCCGCTGTTGACGTCACTGGCCTGCACCGGCTGGGCGGGGGTCGGGACGCTCGCCCACTCGAACTTCGTGATGCTCTCCGCGTAGGCGGCGACCTGCCACACGCCGGACCAGTAGGCGACGACGTCACCGCTCTGGAACATGGCCGACGGGTCGGCGCCGCTGGTCCACACCGACTTCGGCATGGTCTTGTCGTCGTTCCATCCGACGAAGGTGTTCACGGCCTTCTTGGTCGCCGCGTCCACCGAGAACTTGCCGGAGTCGTCGGCGTGAACGTACTTCCCGCCCATCTCGTACACCATGGCGCGCAGCCGGGACGGCGACTGGTCGAAGGTCAGGGAGTACTTGGCCTTGGTCTTCTCCCGGACCTCGTTCGCCGCCTTGATGAACTCGTCCCAGGTCCAGGTCTTGTCGGGCGAGGTCGGGTAGTCGACGCCGGCCTTCTCGAAGAGCGACTTGTTGATGAACATGCCGGACGCGGTGACGTCCGAGGGGATGGACAGCACCTTCCCGGACGAGTCCTTGGCGACGAAGTTGGCGTTGATCTTGTTCGTCTTGTTGTTGGCGATGTCCTTGAGGTCGATCAGCTTGTTCGACCAGATCGGGTCCAGCGCCGGCACGGCCGCCACGTCGGGCAGCGAGTTCGCCTGCGCGGAGTTGCGCAGCTTCGTCGCGTAGCCGTCGTAGGGGATGTTGACGAGCTTGACCTTGACGCCCGTTTCCTTCTCGTACTGCGCCACCATCTTCTTCCAGCCCGCGTCCTGCCCCGGAACCGTGGAGATCCAGAACGTCAGCGACTTGGAGGTCCCGCCCGAGTCGGAGCCCCCTCCGCAGGCGGAGAGCAGCAGGGCACCTGCCGTGGCAACGGCAGCGAGGGGAGCCAGGCGGCGCATACCGCCGCGGCCGAGTCGGCGGGAACGCCGCACACCCACAGTGGTCATCTTCGATCCCTTTTTTTCGGTAGGGGACGGAGCACGGGGCCGACCGAGGCGGCACGGGTGCATTTTGCAGGAAAGCTGCTTTCCGGGGGGCACGGCCTCGCCCGACCGCGTCGTCCACGCGGGGCGGCATCCCCGGCCGTTCTGGCCGTCACCGCACGGGCACGCCCTCGTGCGGTTGCCGTACGTCGAGTACGGGCGGGAGGCTCGCCCCAAGTCGGCGTCCCGGCCGACTTAGAAAGCGCTTGTCCGGACATTGGCAGATGCCGGTGGAGTCCGTCAATGCTTCACCGCCGCCCCTGCGGTCACGGTTTGGATTCCCCGGGCCACGGCCAGCCGACTGGCCCCCACGACGGTGCCGCTGTCGCCGAGCGCGCTGCTCACGACCTCGGTCGGCCAGCTCAGCCGGGCCAGTTCGGCCCGTACGCCGGGCAGCAGCCGGGGCTCGGAGCCGACGGCGCCGCCCAGCACGATCAGGCCGGGATCCAGGACCGCGGTCGCCGCGGCGGCGAGTCTGCCCACGTCGGCGGCGTGCCGGCCGACGACCGCGCACGCCGTGGCGTGTCCGGCGTCGGCCAGCGCGAACAGCCCGTCGACGGTGTCGGGGCACGGGCCGTCCACGCCCTGCCAGGCGCCCGCCGCCCGACGCAGCAGGGAGCCCGCTCCTATGTGCGCCTCCAGGCCCTCGTGGCGCGGTTCCCGGTCCGCGTCCCACGGGTAGGGCAGCCGGGCCACCTCACCGGCGGCGCCGTTCGCGCCGCGCAGCACCTGGCCGCCGATGACGACACCGAGACCGATGCCGACACCGATCCGCAGATAGCCGAAGGTGTCCCGGCCCCGGGCGGCGCCCTCGTGCAGCTCGGCCAGTGCGGCGCAGTTCACGTTGTTCTCGACGTGGACGGGCACACCGGGCGGGAGCGCGACGGCCAGGGCGTCGAAGATGGGACCCGCCTTGGCGGTGGCGGGGCGCACGGCCGTGCCCTCCCGGCTCTGGATGGTGACGTCGCCGACGGCGACGACGATGGCGCGCAGCGGCGCGCCGGCCGACAGCCGCGCGAGGGCCTCCGTGACCACGTCGACGGTGTCCGCCCGCAGGCCGGTGCCCTCGGCGAGCAGGGTGCCGTCCAGGGCGCAGACCCGCACCCGGGTGACGCTGGGGCCGAGGTCGACGGCGAGTACGGCACCGGCGGCGAGCCCGAGGTCGTATACGGCCGCCGACCTGCCGGTTCCGCCGGAAATCGTGCCTGAGCGGGCGGCGAGACCGGCGGCCTCCAGTTCCGCCACGGCGGTGGAGACGGTCGGCTTGGAAAGCCGTGCCCCGGTGGCCAGTTGGGGGCGGGTGGCGGTCCTCGACGCGGCCAGTACTGCGAAGACAGCGCGGGCGCTCTCGCTCAGTTGCATGCTCTCCCCAGTCGTGCCGCGATCATCCGGCCGCACGGTCGTGCGGTATCCGGGTCCGAACCCTTGACGCACTCTTATTCGTTAGTTAATTTCCTAACGAAGTCAAGCGGTACTCGCCTACCGCACCCGCAGAGGCCCGTCCCGGGGCTTCCCTAGCACCCCCCACAGACCCTGTGTGTCCAGGAACGGCTTCGCCCAGCCGTCGCTGCGCCATCGCAACGCAACGACGAAAGAGGCCTTTCGTGCAGGACTCCGGGCCCGTCGCGGTCGGTATCGACGTGGGCGGCACCAAGACCCATCTCCGTGCTGTCACGGGGACGGACCGCGTCGCCGATCACGTCCGTACGAGCCGTGGCTGGCGGCCGCACGACCCGGCTGCCGCGACCGCATGGCTGGCCACGCTGGTCGGGGAGGCGCTGCCCGCGCACACCCTCCCGTCCGCCGTGGCCGTCGGTGCTCACGCCTGCGAGACGCCCCGGCAGTGCGAGGGGATACGTCTCGCCCTCCAGGAACGGCTTCAGGTGCCGTGCCTGGTGGTGGGCGACGCCGAGCTACTGGTGCCCGCCGCCGGTTTGGACAGGGGGGTGGGCCTGGTCGCCGGCACCGGTTCGGTGGCCGTCGGCCGGTCCGCCGACGGCACTTCGGTGCAGGTCGGCGGCTGGGGCGCGGTCCTCGGCGACGAGGGCGGTGCCGCCGGCCTGGTCCGTGAGGCGGCCCGTGCCGTATGGGCGGCGCACGACCGGGGCGAGGCGCCCGACCCGCTCGCCGACCGTCTCGTCGCCGCCTTCGGGGTGAGCGAAGTCCCGGCGCTCGGCGGGGCGCTGGAGGCCGCCACGGACGTGTCCGCCGACTGGGGCAGACACGCGCCCGTGGTGTTCGAGGCCGCCGAGGAGGGCTCCGCCCCGGCCCGCCGAGTGATCGCCGAAGGGGGCCGCGCGCTCGCCTCGCTCGTGACGCGGCTCGCCGCCCGTGGCGTCGCCGTGGACGACGTGGTGGTGGCCGGCGGGACGATCCTCTCCCGGCCCGCCCTGTACGCGGCATTCGCCGAAGCGCTCGTGGAGGCTGTACCGTCCGCGCGACCGCAAGTGCTTCAAGTGCCTCCGGTCGAAGGGGCGTTGGCGCTCTCACGTACTCTCCTCCGACCGGTCACCCGCTGACCACCGTCCGGTCGCCGACCGGACATCGACCGGTCACCCGTCAACTCCACGCTCAGCCCGCACCCGATCATCACCTCGCGAAAGGAGCGGCGCTCCATGCCGTCATCTGCCGGGCACCACAGACTCAACCGCCGCGTCTTCCTCAGGAACTCCCTCGGCGTCTCGGCCGGCCTGATCGCCGCTCCGGCCCTCGCTCCCGTCTGGCATGCCTCCGCGGCCGAGAGCAAGGCCGCCACCGCGTTCGCCGCGTTCGTCGACGACTACACCACCAACACCACGGCGAACCTCACCCCCGAGACCAACGCCGTGGTCCGCGCCCTGGGCGGCTTCGCCGAGATCTGGAAGACGGGAAGCGCCTGGAACACCGGCACCCCGCTGCTGCCGGAGATCCTGCGCGCCAACATGCGCTACTGCGCGCGTGTCACCTCCCGGCGCACCGAGGCGCAGGCGCGCCAGGCGTTCATCACCGACCGGCAGCACCAGAGCTACTCGGTGATCACCGGCCTCGGCCCGCTCGCGGAGCTGTACAAGGCGGGCGCCATGGCGGTCACGGCGATCACCTCCGCCCCGGAGGGCACCCCGGCGGGCAAGATCAGCGACTCCGTCCCCGCCGACGCCCCCGCCGGATCCGCGAACGGCGCCGGGTCCACCACCTCCGAGCTCGGGAAGGTGGCCGAGCTCGTCAACACCGTGCGCGGGCCGTTCGCGTCGGGCAACCCCTCCAAGTTCTCGTACCAGTACCCGCGCCCCTGGCGGATGAACGAGAACAGCGAGGTCGCCGACACCGGCAGGACCGACGCGTTCGGGTTTCCGGTGTACGACTCCGACGTGATCGTCGTCCCGCAGCTGCTGCGCCAGCGCGGCGAGAACCCCGCCGAGGACGGCGGTTTCCCCAGCGGCCACACCAACGCCCTCCACCTGGCGGCCCTGGCCTACGCGTACGCCGTCCCGGAGCGCTTCCAGGAGATGGTGACCCGCGCCTTCGAAGCGAGCCACGACCGGATCATCTCGGGCATGCACTCCGCGGTCGACGTCCTCGGCGGCCGGGTCATGGCCACCGCGCTGGCCGCCGCCGCGCTCGCCGACCCGAAGAACGCCGCCCTGAAGGCCGCCGCGCGCAAGCAGGCCGCCGAGTACTTCCAGGCGAAGACGGGCACGACGGCCGACACGCTGTTCGCCTACGCGCACTCGGCGGGGACGGACACCGACCCGTACGCCGACCGCCGGGCCAACGCCCGCCTGGTCGAGCCGAAGCTGACATACGTGCTGACCCGGCGCGGCCCTTCCGAGGACCTGACCGTGCCTAAGGGCGCCGAGGTCCTGCTGGAGACGCGGCTGCCCTACCTCGACGCGGCGCAGCGGCGCGAGGTGCTGCGCACGACCGCGCTGCCGTCCGGGTACGTCCTGCTGGACGGCTGGGAGCAGTGGGGCCGGCTCAACCTGTTCGAGGCGGCGGACGGTTACGGCGCCTTCGACGCGGAGGTCACCGTCACGCTGGACGCCGCGCTCGGCGGCTTCCACGCGGCCGACACCTGGCGCAACGACATCGACGGCCGGGGCGGCCTCGTCAAGCGGGGCGGCGGTTCGCTGACGCTGGCGGGCGCCAACCGGTACACGGGCGGCACCGTCGTGGAGGCCGGTGTCCTCGCGGCGGGCTCGAAGGAGGCGTTCGGCCGCGGTGACGTCCGGGTCGAGGGCGGCACGCTGGCCACGGGCGACCACTCCGTCCGGGTGCGCGGCGGCTATGTCCAGGCCGGCGTGCTCGACGTGACGCTGGACCGGGGCACCGACCCGGCCCTCGTGGTGGACGGGCGCGCGGTCCTGGAGCGGGGCAGCGAGCTGGTGGTCCGCTTCGACGCCGAGCAGGCGCCGCGGTCCGGCAGCACGGTGGCGGTCATCGGGGCGCGGTCCCTGCAGGGCCGGTTCGCCGAGGTCTCCGTGGCCGTCGAGGGCTGGACGGCCGAGCAGGTCTTCACGGCGCACGGTGTGTCGGTGCGGCTGCGGAAGAAGTGACCTTCCTTCTCCGGTAAGGCTGTTGGGGGTGGCGTGAGCCGCCCCCAACACGCGTTCACGGGACCGGTGGCAGGGCCTGCTCGGCCCAGATGGTCTTGCCCGCGCCGCTCGGGCGGCTGCCCCAGCGGTCGGTGAGCTGGGCGACCAGGAGCAGGCCGCGGCCCCCCTCGTCGAAGCTGCGGGCCCGGCGCAGATGGGGGGAGGTGCTGCTGGCGTCGGAGACCTCGCAGATGAGGGTGCGGTCGCGGATCAGGCGCAGCTGGATGGGGGCGCCGCCGTAGCGGATGGCGTTGGTGACGAGTTCGCTGACCACGAGTTCGGTGACGAAGACGGCCTCCTCCAGGCCCCAGCGGGTGAGCTGTTCGGTGGCGAGGTGGCGCGCGTTGGCCACCAGCGCCGGGTCGTCGGAGAGGTTCCAGACGGCCACCTGTTCCGCGTCGAGGGCGCGGGTGCGGGCGAGCAGCAGGGCCACGTCGTCGGCCGGGGTGTCGGGCAGGAGTGACGTCAGCACGGTGTCGCAGGCGCTCTCCAGGCTGCCCACCGGCCCTCCCAGCGCTGCGCAGAGGGCGGCGGTGCCCGTGTCGACGTCACGGTCGCGGGCCTCCACCAGGCCGTCGGTGTAGAGCGCGAGGACCGAGCCCTCGGGCACCTCCAGATCCCTGGCCTCGAACGGGAGTCCGCCGACGCCGAGCATCGGTCCGGCCACCACCTCCACCACATCCACACTGCCGTCGGGCCGCACCATCACGGGCGGCACATGCCCGGCCGAGGCGATCGAGCAGCTGCGGTCCACCGGGTCGTACACCGCGTACAGACAGGTCGCGCCGATCTCCCCGTCTCCCGTGCCGTCACCGGCCGCGAGGTGCTCGACGAGGTCGTCCAGGTGGGTGAGCAACTCGTCGGGCGGCAGGTCGACGTCGGCCAGCGCCCACACGGCCGTGCGCAGCCGGCCCATGGTGACGGAGGCGTGGATGCCGTGGCCCACGACGTCCCCGACGACCAGCGCCACCCGGGTCCCGGACAGCGGGATCACGTCGAACCAGTCGCCGCCCACCCCGGCCTGCGACAGCGCCGGCAGATAGCGGGAGGCGAACTCGACGGCCGCCTGTCCGGCGACCGTCTTCGGCAGCAGGCTGCGCTGGAGCGCCAGCGCCGTAGTCCTTTCCTTCGTGTAGCGGCGGGCGTTGTCGACGCAGACGGCCGCCCGGCTGGCGAGTTCCTCGGCGAGCGACACGTCGTCCTGGTCGAAGGCGTCGGGATGCTCGGGGGTCAGGATGCGCACGAGGACGGCCACGCCGAGGGTCGTACCGCGTGCGACCAGGGGTACGGCCATCAGGGACAGGTCGTGGTCCTCGGCCTCCTGGAGCTTGGTGGAGCGGGCGCCGTGCCGCGCGAACCAGGAGTCGAGGGCGTCGTCGCCGGTGCGGGCGAGCACGGGGGACCCGGTGAACAGGGCCCGGGCGGGCGGCGAGGTGGGCGGGTAGACATCGGCGGAGCCCAGGCCGATCGCCGCCTCCGGGACACCCGGCGTACGGGAGTGATGCGCGGCCCGGCGCAGTTCCACACCGCCGTCCACGGGGCCCATCTCGGGTTCCTCGCCCTGGAGCACGGACTCCAGGAGGTCGACGCTGGCGAAGTCGGCGAGCCGGGGTACGACCAGTTCGGCGAGTTCGCGGGCGGTCTGGACGACGTCGAGTCTGGTGCCGATGGAACCGGCCGCCTCGTTCAGCAGGGCCAGGCGCTGGCGTGCCCAGAACTGCTCGCTGCTGTCGAACGCGGCGAGCGCGGTGCCGATCAGCTCTCCCGAGTGGCCGCGCAGTGGCCACATCTCGGAGGTCCAGGCGTGCATGCGCCGGCCGGAGGGCGAACGGGTCCAGCTCTCGTAGCGGACCGGCTGTCCGGTCTCCACGACCATCTCCAGATGACGCAGGAAGCCCCGGCTGTGCTCGGCGTCCTCCACGGTGTCGAGGAAGTACTGGTGCCGGAACTCCTCCTCGGGCTGTCCCATGACCTGGCACGCCCAGTCGTTCATCCGCAGATACCGCTGCTCGGTGTCGAAGACGGACATGGACATCGAGGCCTGCGCGAAGGCCAGCTCACCCAGCCCCCGCTCGGCCCGGTCCGGTGTCGCGGTGACGGCGAACCTCCGCCCCTCGCCCCGCGCACCCCGCAGCGGGCACATCCGCAGAGCCACCTTCTGCCGCCGCCCGTCCCGGTAGCGCAGGTCCACGACCGTGTCGCCGTGCGTCAGCAGCGTCCGCCACACCGTCGCCGCGTCCCCGTCGACGAGGTCCGCCGCCGGCCGCCCGGTCACGTCCCCGGCGGTGTGCCCGGTGAGTCGCCTGGCCCCCTCGCTCCACCCCGTGACCAGGCCGCGCGCGTCGACCACCGCCATCGCCTCACCGGCCGTGGCAGCCCGCGACGCGCCGGACGCCTTTGTCACCATATGGCCAGGATGGTCCGTTCGAGGCGGGGCAACAACCCGGATGCGCCCGTGGCGCACCGGATGCGCGGCCCCGCCGTGCGACTAGAACTAGAGCGCGGTGCGGGATTCGAGGTCCTGGCGGGTGTCGTTGCCGTAGACGCCCGTTTCGTCACCCCGGATGCCGTACCAGAGCTGGAAGCGCGCCACCGCCTCCTTCAGTACGCCGTCGTACCGGCCCGAGGTGGAGCCGTTGTCGTACACGTTCGGGATGCGGAGCAGCCGTTGCTGGAGTTCGGAGACCTCGGGGCCGCTGTCGCCCTCGCGGAGGGTTCCGGGGCCGTCGGGGTCGGTGCCGTCGTTCTGGGCGGGGGCGGAGGTCGCGGGTGCCGACGGGGCGGGTGTCGGGGTGACGGTGCGCGCCTCCTTCTCCGTGCCGCCGCCGGGCAGCAGGAGCGCGGCGCCGAAGCCGAGGAGGGCGGCCGCGCCGACGCCGACGACGACCGCGGCGCGCTTCAGACCGGATCCGCCGCCGGGCGCCGGACGCCGCCGCCGCTCGCCGCTCGGGACCGTGTCGGAGCCGAAGTCCTCGCCGGCCATGACCGGGGGCAGTTCCTCGGTCTCGTACTCCGTCCGTGGCAGGATCCGCTCGGGAGCGGGTTTCGGCTCGGGTGCGGGTGCGGGTGCGGGCCTCGGTGTCGGTGTCGGTGGTACGGCGACGGTCTCGTACTCGTCGTTCGGGGCTGTCGTCCCCTTGTACTGCTCGAACTCGCGCAGCAGCTCGGCCAGGGCCTCGGTCCTGCGTCGGCGCATGACGTAGGTGGGCTCGATCGTGGGACGCTTCGTCGTCCGGCCCGGTTCGGGCGGTTTCGACACGCTGTTCTCCTTCCGTGCACGCGGTCTCCCGCCATCCCCGAGAGGAGATACGGGAAGCCGGGCCGGGAGGTTCAGCTCATCCGGCGGCCACGGGGGCGGCCGGGAGCACGGCGACCACCTCCCAGCCGGGTCCGTCCTCGCGCGGGCGGGCCCGGAGCCGGCCGCCGAGCGCGGTGACCCGTTCGGTGAGGCCGACGAGCCCGAAGCCGCCGCCCCGGGCCGCCTCCGGCAGCCGGGCACCGCCGCGGCCGTCGTCGCGCACCGAGACCTCCAGGTCACCGCGGGCGTAGCGCAGGTCGACGGTGACCTCGGTGGCGTCGGCGGCGTGCCGCCGGACGTTCGTCAGGGCCTCCTGCACCACGCGGAAGGCGGCGGCCTGCACCTCGTGCGGCAGGTCGTCGGGGACGGCGGGGTCGTGGCGCAGCACGGCCGCGTGGCCGTCGACGCCGCCGACACCGTCGAAGCCGCGCACCAGTTCGTCGATGCCCGCCAGATCGCCCACCGGGCGCCGGTCGGCGGTCCCGGTCCCGGCCCCGTCGTCGTGGTCGCGCAGCACACCGACCGTGCGGCGCATCGAGGCCAGCGCCTCGGTCGCGGCCCGCTCGATGCCCGCGAGGACGGGGTCGAGACGGTCGGGTTCGGTGCCGGCCATCATCCGCGCGACCTGGGTCTGCACCAGGATCCCGGTGACATGGTGGGCGACGAAGTCGTGCAGGTCGGCGGCCATGGCGAGGCGTTCCGCCCGGCGGGTCTCGGTGACGATCTGGGTCCGGCGGTGGTCCAGGGTGCGGAGATAGGCCGCGAGGGCTGCCGTGACCCCGCCGAACAGCAGCAGCAGCGCGGTCACGCCGGCGAGGCTGGCGTCCGGTTCGACGGCGTAGTACGGCAGCGGCAGCGCGAGCAGCACGAGACCGTCGAGGAGTCCGCAGGCCAGCGCCCAGCCGGGCGGGCAGGTGCGGACGGCGACGACCAGCAGGCACAGCAGTACGGCCGCCAGGCCCGGGCCGAAGCCGCCCTTCTCCCGGGCCGCGAGCAGGGTCACCACGTTCGCGGCGGCGGCGAGGGCGGGGGCACCCGTGCGCACCTGGGGAGTGAGCCAGGCGGGCCGGCGGCGCTCGGGCCACAGCAGCGCCGCGAGGCCGACCGCCAGCGCGAGCAGGTGCAGCCACAGGAAGGCGACCCCCTCCGCCCCCAGGAGGAGGACGTCGGACCCGCAGGCCAGCAACAGGGCCACGATGCCGCCGACGCGTACGCAGCCCGGCTTGGCGGGGCGCACCGGCCGTCCGGTGGCGCCGCCCGCGGGTTCCTTGGTGTCGAGCACGAGCTTCACGCAGATCACAGTAGGCAGCCCCGGTGGGTCCCGTATCGGCCGTACGGCTGAGGGAGCGCGTCCGGCGACCCGTAAGCCTGGCCGTTCGGCCGAGGCGGGCACTCCCGCCGCCGGGAGAGGTTGGGTGCCGCAACCCCACCCCTTCGCGCCAGGAGCACCTCATGGAACGCAGACCCCTCCTCATCACCGGCGTCGCGCTGGCGGCCGTGGCCGCCGGCGGCGGAGCCCTCACCTACGCGATGAGCGGTACGGAGTCGACCACCGGGCTCGACCGGTACAGCGCCGTGACCGTGGACGGCGAGAAAGGGCTGAGCGGCACCATCGCGGCCGGCCGCATCGCGTCCAAGTACAGCCCGCTGCCCTGGATCGGCGGCGAGACGTCCGACCTGAAGTGCCCCGACCTCAAGGCGGTGGCCGGCACCGAGGTGACGTGCACGGCGAAGGACGGCGACGGCAGGGACCTCTCCATCCCCGTCACCGTCGTCAGGGCCGACGCCTCCAGCGTCACCTGGAAGTTCGAGCGCGCCTAGTCCGACCGGAAAGGACCCGTCACCACCTCATGAGCACCGTCCTGGCCGGCAACGGCCTGATCAAGAAGTACGGCCCCATCACGGCTCTGGCCGGCGTGGACGTGGCGGTCGCCGAGCGCGAGTCCCTCGCCGTCATGGGCCCGTCCGGCTCGGGCAAGTCGACCCTCCTGCACACCCTCGCCGGCATCATCCGGCCCGACGGCGGCCAGGTGCTGCTGCGCGGCGAGCGAGGCGAGAAAGGGGTCCCCCCGGCCGAAGGCTGGGAGCGCATCGACCACTGGGGCGAGAACAAGCTCAGCGCCCTGCGCCGCAGGCGCTTCGGATTCGTCTTCCAGTTCGGCCAGTTGCTGCCCGAACTGCCCGCCGAGGAGAACGTCGCCCTCCCCCTGATGCTGGAGGGCGTGCCCCGCCGCCAGGCCGTGCGGCGGGCCCGCCACTGGTTCGCGCCGCTCGGCCTCGCGGGCCTGGAGCAGCGCCGCCCCGGCCAGCTCTCCGGCGGCCAGGCCCAGCGCGTCGCCATCGCCCGCGCCCTCGCCGTGGAACCCGACGTCGTCTTCGCCGACGAGCCCACCGGCGCCCTCGACCAGTCGACCGGCGAGGAGGTCATCCGCCTCCTCACCTCGGTCACCCGCGACCAGGGCGCCTGTCTGGTCATGGTCACCCACGACGCCGACGTGGCCGCCCACTGCGACCGCGTCCTCCAGATGAGGGATGGCCGGGTGATCGGCCACAGCCGGCACACGGTCGCCTGACACCTGGGTGACGGCACACGGTCGCCTGACACCTGGCATGTGGCCCCGGCCCGCACAGGTGCGCGGGGACCCGCGCGACCGGCCGCGAACGGCCCACACCCGCCCTCCCACCGATCCGACCGAGCTCTCAGGCACCGACCGTTCCCCGGAGACACGCATGCGTTCCCCCGTCCTCCCCTTGACCTGGCACCTGGCCCGCTCCTCCGGACGGCGTGGTCTGCAGAGCCACCTCCTGTCCGTCGGCGCGGCAGCGGCCGGCGCCCTGGTCCTGCTGACGCTCCTCGCCGCCTACCTGGGCTCCGGCGCCCGAGCCGACCGCACGGCCTGGCGCACCCCCGACGCCGTACCGGCCCAGCGGGCCACCGCCGTCCAGACCCTCGGCACGACGTATGTGGGCCACCGCCCCGTCACCGTCGTCTCCCTGGCCCAGCTCCCGAACCGACCGACCACCCCCGCCCCACCCGGCCTGGACCGATTCCCGGCCCCGGGCCGCACCTCCCTCTCCCCCGCCCTGGCGAAGCTGATGCGCGAGCTGCCCGCCGAGCGACTCGCCGACCGCTTCCCCGGCGAGACCGACTACGGCACGATCGGCGAAGCCGGTCTCGCCGCCCCCGAGGAGCTGGTCGCGGTCGTCGGCCGCACCCCCACCGACCCCGCGATCACCCACGCGGCGCGGGGCAGCGCCCTGGACACCCTCGCCGCCCGCGCCGGCGTGGACGGCTTCAGCGGCACCAGGCCGAGCGTGTTCACCTCCTTCGACCAGCAGGCATCGGTGCTCGGCGGCGCACTCCTCGTCGTTCCCGTGGTCGTGCTGGCCTCGGCCGCCGGGCGCCTCGGTGCCGCACGCCGGGAGCAGCGGCTCGCGGCCCTGCGGCTGGCCGGAGCGACCCCGCGGCAGATCCTGGCCATGACCGGCGTCGAGTCGGCGGCGGTGGGGCTGGCCGGCGGCTTCCTGGGCGCCGTCGCCCACATCCTGCTGGTGCCGGTCCTCGCGCGGGTGCCGTACGGCATCGGCACCTGGTACGCCGGACAGCTGTGGGTCGGCCCGACCCGGCTGCTCGCGGTGGTGGCGCTCGTGGCCGTGCTCACCTCGGTCAGTGCCATGACGACGCTGCGTGGGGTGGCCCGCTCCCCGCTGGGCGTGGCCCAGCAGGCCGATCCGCGCCGGACGAAGCTGATCCGGCTGGTGCTGTTCGTCGCCATCGGGCTGTACGTGGCGACGACCGCCCATGGCGGCGGGCTGAGCACCGGTCAGTCGCTCGCGCTGATCGTCCTGGTGTACGGGGCGTTCTGGACCCTCGGTCCCTGGGTCGTCGACATGCTGGGCCGGCTGCTGAGCCGCTTCGCGCGCCGCCCGGCGACGCTGCTGGCCGCGCGCCGACTCAGTGACGATCCGCGCGGCGCCTGGCGCACGGTCAGCGGTCTGGTCCTCGCGGGGCTCGTCGCCGGGTTCTTCACCGTCGGACAGGTCGGGATCGTCGGCTATGCCTATCCGGGGCAGGTGGCGGTGCGCGCGGATCACGGGAACCCGCGTGAACTCGCCGTACAGGCACGGCGGTTGCTCGACGAGGCCCAGGTGCGCGCGACTGTGCGGACGGCGGGCACCGACGCGTGGGACGGGATCCTGAACGGTGACCAGGGCGTCGTGGTCCGGGTGCGCGGCGGCCAGGAGCAGGTGGACACCGCGTCGACCGCGCTGTCCTCCCTCTCCCCCGGGAACCTGCCGTTCACCCAGGACTACGTCAACGCCGAGGGCGACACGACGACCCGGCTCATCGGCGAGATGGGGCTCGCGGTCCTGGCCCTGGGGTTCCTGGTCGCCGCCGCCTCCGCCGGGCTCACCGCGGCGGCCACGGTGCTCGACCGGCGCCGGGTGTACGGGCTGCTGCGGCTGGCCGGTACGCCGCTGAAGGTGCTGGACCGTGCGCGGATGCGGGAGACCGCGCTGCCCCTGGTGGTCCTCGCCGGCGGTACGACGGCGACCGGGGTCTACGCCGCGACGAAGGTCAACGAGATGTTCCACCTGGAGCCGGACGCGTCGGGGGCCGTGCGGCTCGCCCTCTGTGTCGGCCTCGGCACGGTCACCATGTTCGCGGCGCTCGCCGGGAGCAGGCCGCTGCTGCGGAAGGTGACGGCGGAGCGCGCGCAGGACCCCGACTGACACACCCTCATCGAGCCCCCCCCTCCTCCCTCCTTCTCCCTCCTTCTTCCTCAGGCATGATGCGCCCATGAACGACCGCCGCCCGATCCGGGTCCTGATCGCCGACGACCAGGACATGGTCCGCACCGGCTTCCGCTTCTTCCTCGACGCGCAGCCGGACATCACCGTGGTCGCCGAGGCCGCCGACGGCGAGACGGCCGTGCGGCTGGCCCGCGAGGTGCGGCCCGACGTGTGTCTGCTGGACATCCGTATGCCGAGGCTGGACGGCCTGGAGGCGACCCGGCTGCTGGCCGGTCCGGGGGTGGCCGATCCGCTGCGGGTGGTCGTGGTGACCACGTTCGACCTCGACGAGTACGTCTACGGGGCGTTGCGCGGCGGTGCCTGCGGGTTCCTGCTCAAGGACTCCGGGCCGACCCTGCTGGCCGAGGCCGTACGGGCGGCGGCGGTGGGCGACTCCCTGGTGTCGCCGTCGGTGACGGTCCGGCTCCTCAAGCACGTCACGGCGGAGAAGGAGGCCGCCCCCGGCCCCGAGGCCGCGCGCCCCCAGGAGCCGCTGACCGACCGGGAACTCGACGTCGTCCGTCTGGTCGCGCTGGGCCGCACCAACGCCGAGATCGCCGCCGCGATGTTCGTCTCCCTCTCCACGGTCAAGACCCACCTCGGCAGCATCCAGCTGAAGCTCGCCGCCCGGAACCGGGTGGAGATCGCGGCATGGGCGTGGCGGACGGGGCACGCGGGCGACCGTTGACGACGGTCCGCCCGGAGTGCCAAGGGACCCGCGTTCCGTTTGTGAGGGTTGGGGTGTTTGCCGGGTGAGCTCCCTCTGTGCCGGTAGCGTGCCCATGTCACTGTTCGAGTGAGCGTGCACCCGGTGCACGAGGGGGGACATCCGACATATGAGAAGCGTGCGCGCACTGCTGGCGCGACTGGCCGTCGCCTTGCTCGCGGGGGCCGGCCTGGTCCTCGCCGGGCCGGGGTCGGCACAGGCCGACACCACGGTCGAGATCCCGGCACCCTCCCAGGGCGGCATCTCGGCCACCGTCGTGTTCCACCGGACCGTCGTGCCCCAGCCCTACAACCCGGACCCCACCGCCTCCTACGGCGACCGCCAGTGCCTGTTGCGGTACCACGAGTACTACGCGACGCCGGGCTGCGGCGGCTTCGCGCTCGGCGTCACCCTGCATGACGTCCGCGACCAGCCCGGCTATCTCGCCGGGCTGAGCAGCGCCGGCGGCTACTTCGGCGCGCACGCGGACACGGCCCGCACCTTCGGCTGTCTGCTGCCCGACGGCACCTTCGACCACAGCACGAGCTTCGTCGTCCGCACGGAACAGCAGCCCTTGTCGCCGGTGTACTACCAGCCGGACAGCAACTGGCTCCTGACCCAGTTCAGGAGCTATCCCGACCAGGACTTCGGCCCGCCCTTCTTCGTCAACTTCCCGCCGGTGGAAGTGAATTGCCCGGAGGGTACGACGGCGACCCAGTACGGCCTGAAGGTCACCGACGTGAAGATCAGCATCGACGACCCGAATGTCTTCGGCAGGACGACCTGGACGGCACCGGGGCCGTTCTACGCCTGACGGGCGCTCACTTCGTCAATGTGACGCGGATGCCGATCGTGCCGTCGGCGCCCCGGCGCAGGCGGCTGCCGAGGAGGGTGAGGCGGCCGAGGACGCCGTACTTGCGGGCGATGAGCCTGCGGTAGGCGGCGGAGCCGGCGCTGTCGAGGATCTCGGCACGGGCGGGGACGGAGTCGCCGGTGGGGTTGCCGCGCACATCGCAGGGGCCGACGAGGACGTCGGCGCGGTTCCGGATGCGCTTGACCTTCCAGGAGTCCGCGACCGTCCAGATGCCGAGCGCGTCCCCGTCCCGCACCACCCACACCGGTGTCGGGACGGTGGTGCCGTTCTTGCGGTAGGTGGTGATCAGCAGGTACTTGCCCGCGCCGAGCGCGTCGAGCGAGGTGTCGTCGGCCATGGCGGGAGTCTAGGTGTACGGCCGTCGGCGGGGACCGGCGGCCGTGCACACAGGACCGAACGGTGGAGCGGCGTCAGTCGAGCAGCCCGTCGTAGTCGGGCAGCTTGTAGGTGCGCTCGGCGTGGCCGCCGACGAGGTCGGTGGTGTTGTTGCCGACGTTGGCGATGATCGTGTAGCCGTCGGACTCGATGTCCGCGCGCGAGGCGGTCTTGTAGGCGGAGACCTCGGCGAACAGGTCGGGCAGGTCACGCACGTAGAGGCCGTCGACGGGGTAGCCGACGGTCTCCAGGTTCCACTCGGTGACGCTCTCGATGATGCCCGGCCGGGCGGTGACGAAGAAGACGGCGACCCCACGGGACTTGGCGTACTTGGCCAGCGCCAGGGAGGGCTTCAGCGCGGGGGTCGGCAGCTGGTACCAGGGCGTGTAGTGCGTCTCCAGCGTCGTGTTGTCGATGTCGAAGACGATGGCGAGCTTCTTCCCCGAGGAGTTCGCGGTGCGCTGCTGTATGTAGGGCGTGGCCGTGTCGACGACGGCCTTCACGTCCGTCTGCCAGGTCGCGTAGTCCACCTCGGCGGCGGCCGCGACCGCGGCCTCGCTCGGCGCCGCGGCGGCCGGAACCGCCGCGGTCATCGACGCACCCAGGCCCAGCACGGCCACCGCGGTGACCGTCGTGATGCGGCGTCCCACACCGCTTGCTGTCATGTTCGTCCCCTTTTTTCTCATGTCAAAGCGGCGAGGTCACTGGAACCTTCGCCGCACTCGTCATGGTCATGCCCATTGATGGCCGAAAGACCACCTCCGAGTTACTGATTGGTAGAGAGGTCTTGACGATCGCTGTCCGGCGCCCGGGAAACCTGGATCGAACCTGAGCCCTGTGAAGATCGCCGAAGTGTCGGCAAAGGCCAACCGGCGGGTCTACATTGCCCGTTGGACGACAACACCTTCACCGAAGATCCAGGAGTCGATGCCGTGACGGACAACCCGGCAGCCTCGGACTTCCCCTCCTCGTCGCTGAGCGGCCGCATCGTCACCACACGGCCGACGGCGGCGCGGATCTGGAACTACTGGCTGGGCGGCGGGGACTACTACGAGGTCGACCGGCAGGCCGGGGACGAGATACGCCGACTTCATCCGAGCATCGGGGACTACGCCCGCGCGGACCGGCTGTTCCTCGGGCGGGCCGTCCGGCATCTGGTCACCGACGTGGGTATCCGGCAGTTCCTGGACATCGGCACGGGGCTGCCGACGGCGGAGAACACCCACGAGGTGGCGCAGCGGATCGCGCCGGAGTCCCGGATCGTCTACGTCGACAACGACCCGCTGGTCCTGGCGCACGCCCGCGCCCTGCTGACGAGCACGTCCGAGGGGCGTACGGACCACGTCGACGAGGATCTGCGCAACGTCGACTCGATCCTCGAACACGCCGCCAGGACCCTCGACCTGACCCGGCCGGTCGCGGTGATGCTGCTCGGCGTGGTGATCTTCATCGGGGACGACGAGGACCCGTACGGCATCGTGCGCCGGCTCGTCGACGCGCTGCCCGCCGGCAGCCATCTGGTGCTCTCGCACACGATCACCGGTCCGGACCTGCCCGAGGTGGACGCCGCCGTCGAGTGGTGGAACGCGCACGGCACCCCTCGGCTCACCCAGCGCACGCCGGAGGCGGTCGCCCGGTTCTTCGACGGGCTGGACCTGCTGGACCCCGGTGTCGTCTCGTGCTCCCGCTGGCGCCCGGACCTCGCCGACGGGTGCCTCTCCGGGGAACCGGCGGAAGTGGCCATGTACTGCGGAGTGGGAGGCAAGCGCTGATGGCGATCGACTGGGTCCGGCTCCAACTGGACGTCACCGACTTCGACCTGGCACGTTTCCAGCCGTACGTCGACAAGTGCCGTACCTCCGGCGTCCGGCTGACGACCCTCTCCGAGCTCGGAGACACCCCGGAGCACCGCCGGGCGTTGCATGAACTCAACAAGGAGTGCTCGGCGGACATCCCGGGGCGCGGCGCCTTCTTCGAGTACGACGAGTACCACCGGCTCCGCTTCGAGGTGCCCGCCTACGATCCGCGCGGTGTGGTGCTGGCCCTCGACGGCGACAGGTGGATCGGTATGGCGGCCACTTCGGACCGACGGCGGTCCGGGTTCGTGTTCAACGAGATGACCGGGGTACGGGCCGCTCACCGGGGCCGGGGCATCTCGGTGGCCATGAAGACGTTCGGCATCGGGTTCGCCGGCATCTGCGGGGTGAGCACCGTCCGCACGGTCCACCATCCGGCCAACACACGTGCGATCGCCATGAACCGGACGTTGGGATACGTCGACGCGCTCTGGTGAACATGTGCCGACCGCGGCACGTATGGAAGGAGGGCGCTCAAGGACCGGACGCCCTGGCGGTGTTGACACCGTGTCGGACGGGGTTCGGGAGCCAGGTAATGAGGCACGCACGACGACGAGTCGTGAAGCGGGTGGCGCGGCTGACGGCCGCCGGTGGACTGATCTGCGGAGCCCTGATGGTCACCCAGGCGGCGATGGCGACCGAACCCGCCGTCACCCCGCCCGCGACCCGCAGTGCGGTGCTGGCCGCATCGGGCACCGGGAACGGTCTGGTGACCGAGCTCGGCTCCGAGCGCACGGCGGGCACCTGGATAGCCGATGACGGCAGCCCGGTCGTCGCGGTCACCGACGAGAAGGCGGCGGCCGAGGTCAAGCAAGCGGGTGCCCGCCCCAAGATGGTCGAGTACAGCGGCGAGGACCTGAAGTCCGCCACGGAGGCGCTGCGTTCGGCGCCCCGGGTGTCGGGCACCTCCTGGGCCGTCGATCCCGCCTCGAACGAGGTCGTGGTGCGGGCCGACAGCACGGTCTCCAAGAAGGACTGGGCGAGCCTGACCGACCTCGCCGAGGAGATCGGCGGGTCCGTGCGGATGGAGCGCACCGAGGGCACGTACACGATGCGGCTCAACGGCGCCCAGCCCATCTTCGGCACGGGCGGCCGCTGTTCGATCGGCTTCAACGTGACCGACGGCGAGAACGACTTCATGCTGACCGCCGGGCACTGCGGTCCCACCGGTTCCGTCTGGTTCGCGGACAACCAGGGGCAGCAGGAGATCGGCCGGACAACCGAGTCGAACTTCCCCGGCGGTGACTTCTCGCTCGTCCAGTACCTCCAGGACGCGCCGAGCAACAAGACCAACGTCGTCTCGGTCGGCGACGGCCGCGGGGTGCGCATCACCTCGGTCGGCGAGGCGGCGGTCGGCCAGCGGGTCTTCCGCAGCGGCAGCACCAGCGGCTTCCGCAACGGCGAGGTGACCGGCCTCGACGCCACGGTCAACTACCCCGAGGGCACGGTCAGCGGCCTCATCGAGACCACGGTCTGCGCCGAGCCGGGCGACAGCGGCGGCCCGATGTTCTCGGAGGGCGTGGCCCTGGGGGTGACCTCGGGCGGCAACGGCGACTGCGACGAGGGCGGTACGACGTTCTTCCAGCCGCTGTCCGACGCCCTCGACGACCTCGGTGTCCAGCTGAACGGCGTGCCCCAGTCCGCCGCCCAGCCGTCCGCCGCGGCGGACGGCTCCGAGGACGAGGACGCCCAGGGCGCCGCCCCCGGCTCGGTCGAACCGGGCTCCGTGGAGCCCGTCGAGTCCATCGGTGTCGCCTCCGACCTCCTCGACCGCCTCGCCGACCCCCGCAACGTCGGCCCGGGCCTTCTGGTCATCGCGGGCAGCATGGTCGCCCTGGCGGCCACCCGCTTCATCCGCACGGAACAGGACAGGCAGGCATACCGCCGCCAGTACTCACAGACCTGGAGCTGAGAGGGACCCATGATCGGGCGCGCCCGCCGGGCGCGCCCACGAAGGGGCGCGGAGAGCCGCGCGAGCGTCCCGCACCGGCCCGGGCTCCACCGGCCCGCAGCCGATACCGATACCGATACCGATACCGATACCGATAAGGCTACGAGGCGGCGGCCCACTCGAGGACGAGGCGCTCGTACTCGCTCCGCTGCTCCCTGTTCAACGTCCCACCGCTCCGGAACCAGAGCGCCCGGATCTCCTCGTTGACCTCGGCGGCCGTTCTCGTCGGTACTTCCGATCTTTCCAGGACGACATCAGGGGGAGTGGACATGGTGTAAACCATATGTCCTCGAACGTGAAGCCGATGTGAGTAAAGGTGCCACTTCCGACATTACGGACCGTGAAGCTGATCACTCTGCGTTTACGGCTCCACGGTTCCGAGCACGAGGATCTGAATGGCCAGCACGGCCGCCCCGCGCGCCCAGTCGTGGAAGTCGGACACCTTCGTCTCCAGCGGGACGGGCGCGGCCAGCGGATGCCGATGAGCCCGGACGGCCGCGTCCACGGCCTCCCCCGCCACCCCCATCAGCCCGACCCCCTCCCCCGCGAGCAGGATCTTCTGCGGCATCACGAAGTTGGCGATCTGGGCCACCAGCGTCCCCAGTGCCCGCCCCGCCTCCCCGACGACCCGCGCACACATCGGCTCCCCCTCGGCCGCACCGGCCAGGATCTCCTCGTACGTCACCTCGCGGCCGGTCGCCGCCTGGACCTGGTACCGGATGCTGGGGATGCTCAACAGTGAGACGGCGCTGCCGCGCTCCCCGTCGGGGGTGAGCGGGCCGGCGGGGTCCACGATCCAGTGGCGGCCGAACCCCCGGTCCTCCTCCGCGTACGCCACCCGCTTGCCGCCCAGGACGAGCCCGTAGCCGACGCCCGCGCCGATGGTGAGGACGACGAACCGGTCGAGGCCGCGCCCCGCGCCGAACCAGGTCTCGGCCTCGACGAGCGCGGCGACGTCGTTCTCGACGATCACCGGCAACCCGGTGCGCTCCTCGACGAGTTCGGCCAGCGGGACGTCACGCCACGACAGGAAGGGTGACTCCCCGACCACCGCGCGGCGCCGGACCAGACCGCCGACCCCGATGCCGATACCGGCGAGGGAGGGGTGCGAGCGCGCGAGCTCGGCGGCCATCTCGGCGAGCAGATCGGCGACCCGCTCCGGCTCGTGCGTGGTGAGCGGGCGGTCGTAGCGGGTGACGATCTCGCTCCGGAGCGTGGTGACCACGCCGTACACCATGTCGTCGGTGATCTTGAAGCCGATGAAGGAACGGGACTCGGCGACGATGTCCAGCGGCTGCGAGGGGCGCCCTTGACGGACCTCGGGGAGCGCGGCTCCCTCTGCGGTCTCGATCAGCAGCCCCGACTCGATCAGCGGTTTGGTCAGCCGGGTGAGGCTGCCCGCGGACAGGCCGAGCCGCCGGGCGAGGTCCGTGCGCGAGAGCGGGCCGTGCACCAACACCTCGATCGCCACCGCGCGTTCCCCGGGACTGAGCGGCAGCCAGCTGGCAGCGAGTGCGGTCATAGGGGTCAGACTCCCACACCACGTTTCTTCCGTCACGGAAATAACAAGCTCACTCTAGCCCCATCGTCGCTCCCCAAAAAACATGTCCGCACGCCTCTTGACGCCACAATTCTTTCGCAGCAAAAGTAAGTGGCCTGAGTCTGAGGCACCGCCGCCGATGAGGGAGCACCGATGACCATCGCCTCCAGCAGTCCACCGTTCCGCAGGCGAGGCGACGGCGTCCTGGCCGCCGTCTTCATCGCCCCGGCGATGCTCGGCTTCCTGGTGTTCCTGCTCTGGCCGACGCTGCGCGGCATCTATCTGAGCTTCACCCGCTTCAACCTGCTCACCCCGGCCGAGTGGGTGGGCCTCGACAACTACGTCCGGATGGTCAACGACCCCATTTTCTGGGACTCGTTGACGGTCACGGTCGAGTACGTGGTTCTCAACATCGCTGTGCAGACGGTCGCCGCGCTCGCCATCGCCGTGCTCCTCCAGCGGCTGACCCAGTCGGCCCTGCTGCGCGGCATCGTCCTCACGCCCTATCTGATGTCGAACGTGGTCGCCGGTCTGGTCTGGCTGTGGATCCTCGACACCCAGCTCGGCATAGGCAACGAGATCATCGGCGCCCTCGGTGTGGACCGCGTCCCCTTCCTCGCCGACGAGACCTGGGCCATCCCCACGATCGCCCTGATCAACGTGTGGCGGCACGTCGGCTACACCGCGCTGCTCCTCTTCGCCGGGCTCCAGGCGATACCGAACGACGTGTACGAGGCGGCCCGGGTGGACGGCGCGAGCGAGTGGCGGATGTTCTGGCGGGTCACCATGCCCCTGCTGCGTCCGGTGCTGGCGGTGGTGCTGATCATGACGGTGATCGGTTCGTTCCAGGTGTTCGACACCGTGGCGGTGACCACGGCGGGCGGTCCCGCGAACGCCACGAACGTCCTGCAGTTCTACATCTACGGCTCCGCCTTCGGCCGCTTCCAGTTCGGCTACGCCTCGGCGATGTCCGTCGCCCTGCTGGTCGTGCTCAGCGCGATCACCGTCCTGCAGTACCGGCTCACCAGGGCCGGCCAGAGCGACCTCGGCTGACGGAAGGGAGACACCGACATGGCTGCCGTGACGACCACTTCGACGCCACCGGCTTCGACACCGACACCGACTCCGGCCGTTCGGCCGGTGAGGCGCGGGTTCTCCGTCGGGCGGGCCGCCGCCTGGACCGTGATGGGTCTGATCGTGCTCATCACCCTGCTGCCGTTCTACTGGATCCTGCGCACCGCGCTCTCCTCCAACGCCGGGCTCAACGCGGACCCCGCGAACCCGCTGCCCGTCGATCTCACCGGCAGCGGCTTCGAACGGGCCCTCGGTCTGCAGTCCGCCGAGGAGGCGATCGCACAGGGCGGGGCCGGCGGCGGGCTGGACTTCTGGCGGTATCTGCTCAACTCGGTGATCGTGTCGACGCTGATCACCGGCTGTCAGATCTTCTTCTCCGCGATGGCCGCGTACGCCTTCGCACGGCTGCGCTGGCGCGGCCGGGACCAGGTGTTCGGGCTGTTCCTGGCCGGGCTGATGGTGCCGACCATCTTCACCCTGCTGCCGAACTTCGTGCTCATCAAGCAACTGCACCTGGTGGACTCGCTGCTCGGCATCGCGCTGCCCAGCCTCTTCATGACGCCGTTCGCGGTCTTCTTCCTCCGGCAGTTCTTCATGAACATCCCCCACGAGGTCGAGGAGGCGGCGCTGCTCGACGGGGCCGGGAAGGTCAGGATCTTCTTCCGGGTGATCCTGCCGATGGCGTCCACCCCCATCCTCACCCTGTCCGTGCTGACGTACATCACCTCCTGGAACGACTACTTCTGGCCGCTGATGGTCAGTTACAGCGACGGCTCCCGGGTGCTGACGGTGGCGCTGGCGATCTTCCGGGCGCAGACCCCGGCGACCGGCGTGGACTGGTCGGGGCTCACGGCGGCGACGCTGATCGCCGCGCTGCCGATGCTGGTGCTCTTCGCCGCTTCCGCCCGCCGCATCGTCAGCTCCATCGGCTTCACCGGGATCAAGTGAGGAAACTCTGATGCGACTTCGTACGCTGACCGCATGGGCCGGAGCGCTGACGCTGTCCCTGGTCACCGGCTGCGCCCAGGGCGACGGCACCGGGGCCTCCTCGAACACGGTGACGTACTGGCTGTGGGACGCCAACCAGTTGCCCGCCTACCAGGCCTGCGCGAAGGGATTCGAGCAGGAGAACCCCGGACTGAAGGTGAAGATCACCCAGTTGGGGTGGAGCGACTACTGGACCAAGCTCACCGCCGGGTTCATCGCGGGCACCCAGCCGGACGTGTTCACCGACCACATCCAGAAGTTCGGCCAGTTCGCCGATCTGCGGGTACTCGAACCGCTCGACGACCTGGGCATCGAGGACTCCGACTACCAGCCGGGGCTCGCCGCCAACTGGATCGGCCAGGACGGGCACCGCTACGGCGCCCCGAAGGACTGGGACACCGTCGCGCTCTTCTACGACAAGGAGAGGGTGAAGGAGGCCGGTCTGAGCGCCGACGAACTCAACGACCTCTCCTGGAACCCGGAGGACGGCGGCAGCTTCGAGAAGGCCATCGCCCATCTCACCGTCGACGGCAGGGGCAGGCGGGGCGACGAGCCCGGCTTCGACAAGCACGACGTCAAGGTGTACGGCCTGGCCAGCAACGGCGGCGGGTACGCCGACGGGCAGACCCAGTGGAGCCCCTTCACCGGCTCGGCCGGGTGGAGCTACACGGACAAGGCGCGCTGGGGCACGCAGTACCAGTACGACAGCGAGACCTTCCAGTCCGTGGTCAAGTGGTACTTCGGGCTGGCGGAGAAGGGTTACATGGTTCCCTTCGCCGACTACAACGTCCAGTCCAACCAGGCCAACACCCAGATCGCCGCGGGCAAGGCCGCCGTCACCTTCGACGGCGCCTGGATGATCTCCACCTACGACGGCTTCAAGGGCAGGGACATCGGCACGGCCGTCACCCCGGCCGGCCCCACCGGCGAGCGCGCCACCATGATGAACGGCCTCGCCGACTCCATCACCAAGGCCTCCGAGAACAAGCCGGGCGCCCGGAAGTGGGTGGCGTATCTGGCCTCCGACGCCTGCCAGACCGTCGTGGGCCGGTACGGGGTCGTCTTCCCGGCCACCCCGGCCGGCACCGAGGCCGCCGTCGCCGCGTACGAGAAGAAGGGCCTCGACGTCTCGGCCTTCACCGAACCGGTGGCCGACAAGGAGAACTTCCGGACCTTCTCCTACCCGATCACCAACTACGCCGCGGACGTCACCGCGCTCATGCAGCCCGCGATGGAGGACATCTACGGCAACGGCGCTCCGGTGAGCGGCCTCGACGACACCAACGACCAGATCAACCTCATTCTCGACCAGTGACCGCGGCCGGACCCCGACCCGTCACTCGACCCGTCACTCGACCAGCGAAGGACATTCCCTCCATGACGTTCTCCCTCGGCATCGTCGGCGCCGGCCAGTTCTCCGGCCAGTTCGCCACGCTGTTCCAGGCCCACCCAGGCGTCGGCGACGTCTATGTCACGGACCTGCTGCCCGAGCGGGCCGAAGAACTCGCGGCCGCCCAGGGGCTGGCCGGCACCTTCCCGTCGTACGAGGCGATGCTGGAGTCGCCGGCGGTCGACGCGGTCGCGATCTTCACCCAGCGATGGACCCACGGGCCGCTGGTGCTCCAGGGCCTGGGCGCCGGCAAGCACGTGTACTCCGCGGTCCCCATGGCGATCACCGCCGACGAGATAGCGGCGATCATCGACGCGGTCAGGGCGACCGGGCTGACGTACATGATGGGTGAGACCAGCCAGTACAACCCGGCGACCGTGCACGCCCGCAACCAGATCGCCAAGGGCGCGTTCGGGCGGATCTTCTACGCCGAGGGCGACTACGTCCACGACATGGACCTCGGGTTCTACGAGGCCTACCAGTACAGCGGCGGCGAGAACTGGAAGCAGACCGCCAGCTATCCCCCGCTGCTGTATCCGACGCACTCGGTGGGCGGGGTGCTGGGCGCCTGGCAGACGCACGCGGTGAGCGTGTCGGCGATCGGGGTCGTGGACGGGCGCGGGGACGGCGTGTTCGACAAGGACGTCAGCCAGTTCGGCAACGACTTCTCCAACGCGACCGCGCTCTTCGAGGTCGCGGGCGGCGGTTCGTTCCGTACGAACGAGTTCCGGCGGGTCGGCTACCCCTCGCAGATCCGGGAGTCGCGTTTCCGGTTCTTCGGCACGGACGCCAGCATGGAACAGCTCGCCACCGTGGCGTTCTGGCAGGACAAGAAGGGGGTCGAGGACATCAGCGAACTCCTTGCGCCCAAGCCCACCCTGTCCCCGGACGATCCCTCGCTCCAGCACATCGCGCCGGATCTGCGGGCCGCCTTCACCTCCGGGTCGGCGCCGGTGCACGACCGGGCGCGGCTGCCGCGGGAGTTCGACGAGCTGCACAACGGGCACGAGGGCAGCCACCACTTCCTGGTGGACGACTTCGTGACCGCCGTCAACACCCGGACACTGCCGTCGGTGAACGCCTGGGTGGCGGCCCGCTACACCCTGCCGGGCATCGTCGCGCACGAGTCGGCGCGGCAGGGTGGGGTGCGGCTGGAGATCCCGGACTTCGGGGACGCGCCCGAGGCGTGACGTTTCACCGTCGTCGCCGGGCCGGGCTCCCGACCGCCTGTCAGGTGCCCGGCTTGCGGCCGTACACGTAGACGTCGTCGCCCTTCTTCAGCAGCGACCAGTACTTCTTGGCGTCGGTCCTGGTCATGTTGACGCAGCCGTGGGAGCCGGGCGGGTTCCACATGCTGACGCCGACGGAGTGGAAGGCCTGGCCGCCGTCGAAGAACTGGCTGTAGGGCATCGGCACGTGGTAGATCGACGAGACGTGGTCGATGTTCCGCCAGTAGATCTGCTTCAGTCCGGTGCGGGTCTCGTAGCCGTCGCGGCCGGTGCGGACCGGCACGGGCCCGTAGACGAGCTTCTTGCCGTCCTGGATCCAGGTCAGCTGGAGGGTCAGGTTCACACAGGCGATGCGGCCCTTGTTGGTCGGGCACTTGCCGGCCTTGTTGGGGTTCTTGCCGACGGCCTTCTGCTTGTTCATCAGGTCCATCACGCCCCAGGTGACGGATCCCGCGTAGCCGATGTTCGGCGTGATGCCGTGCTTGGTCTGGAAGGCCCTGATGGCCTTGCAGTCGGCGGTGGACTGCTTGCCGTCGACCGGCCGGCCGAGGAACTTCTCCACCTGCTTCTGGTACGGCCCCGTCGACGTCGTACAACTCGCCGCCTGCGCGGGCGCGGTGCCCCACGCGAGCGTGAGCGGTGTCAGCAGTCCGGTGATGGTGAGTGCGACTGCGCCTCTTCTGCCTATGTCCCCCATGGCGGGCCTTCCCTTTCGCGCGCTCCACTGGTCCTGCCTGCCTAGACAGCCGATAGGGGGACAACGGTTGTGGGAAAGCTCGCGTCGAGACGAAACAGTTACACAGCCGGGAATTCGGATATAGAGTTCTCCCCATGAGCAACAGCGATTCCATATCTCGTGTGGCCCTCAAGAAAATCACCCCCGATGTGTCCGGAGCGATGGGCTCCCTGCACGGCGCCGCCGTTTCCGCGGCCCGGGACGCGAAGGTCGAGCCCGAGATCCTCGAACTGATCAGAATTCGCGCCTCGCAGATCAACGGCTGCGCGTTCTGTCTGGACATGCACACCAAGGACGCCCGCGCGCAGGGCGAGACCGAGCAGCGGATCTACGCGCTCAGCGCCTGGCGCGAGACCCCCTTCTTCACCGCCCGCGAGCGCGCCGCCCTGGCGTTGACCGAGGCCGTGACCCTGGTCCACGACGGCCACGTGCCCGACGACGTCTACGCGGCGGCCGCCGAGGTGTTCGACGAGGAGCAGGTCGCGGCGCTGATCTGGGCGGCCACCGTGATCAACGCGTACAACCGGATCGCCATCGCGACCCGGATGGTCCCGGGCGCCTATCAGCCCGTCCAGAAGTAGTCCGGAACTCCCAGAGCCGCCTTCTCCGGTAATTCAAGAACGACTTTTGGCGCCGGGCCGAAATCACTTCGGCCCGGCGCTTCTGCGCGCCCTTATATCATGGTGAATTCAGTGGTCCGGCAGTGGCTCCATGAGCCCGTCCAGCCATTTCCGCCATTCCGGGGCGTGGACGGCCGGACCCGCGCTCATCGGGCGGCCGGTCCAGGCGACGACCGGGCGGATGCCGTGGAGGGCGTTGATCAGCCACACCTCGCGGCCGTCCAGCTCCGCGAGGGAGCGTTCGCGATGGGCCACCCGGACGCCGGTGCGGGCGGCCCGCTCCTGGACGAGCGCCATGGTCACTCCGGCGAGGAGGGGCAGGCGGGGCGGCGGCAGGCAGAGGGTGTCGTCCTCCCACCACAACAGGCTGGAGTTGGCGGCCTCCAGCACCAGGCCGGAGGGCGCGATGAGCACGGCCTCGTCGGCGTCGGCGCCGGACGCCCGTCTGCGTACGCGGGCCAGGGCGTCCAGGTCCGGCCCCTTGCGGCGGGGAACGGTACGCGGATCGGGCTGGCCGGCCGCCCACACCCGGACCTCGGCCGTGCGGGGCGGCGCGGGGCGCAGCAGGAGCCTCAGCTCCAGTGACCCGGAGGCGAGTTCGACCCGGGGGAACCACTCCCCCGTGCGCGGCAGGGCGCGGGTCATGTCCTGCCAGAAGTCGACGACCTGGGCCAGGGGTGGTGCGCCGCACTCGCCGCAGGACCGCAGAAACCGTTCGCGGTGCCGGTCGAAACCGCGCACCCGTCCCTCGCGCAGCAGCCACGAGTCCGCGACGAGGAGGCGTCCGCCCTGTGCCTGGCCGGGGACGAGGCCGTGTTCGGGTGACCAGGTCAGCAGACCTTCCGCGATGGCGGGTTGTGTCACTCGGTGCTCCTGTCGGTCTTCGGGTCAGTACTTGCGGCCCGCGACGGCCGGGGAGCCGTGCCGGGGCCCGTAGGGCGCGTGCTCCAGCCAGGCGCCGCAGCGCGGCACCACGGGAGCGAGGGCCGCCGCCGCCCGCTGCTTGACGCGGACGATACGGCGCCGGGGCCGCAGATGGTCCAGGGCCGTGCCGGCGGCGGCGCTGTTGAACAGGCCCGCAGAGCGCCGGACCTCGGCGAAGGAGTCGGCCGCCTCGGGCGTGCCGTCGGCGATCGCGCGGGCCGCGGCGACCGCGTCCGCGATGCCGCTGTTCATCCCGCGCGCCCCGAACGGCGGGAAGAGATGGGCCGCCTCGCCGGCCAGCAGCACCCGGCGGTGCGGGTCGGTGAACACGGCGGCGACCTTGCGCAGGAAGCGGTAGGTGGACACCCACAGGACGCGCTCGGCGTACCCGTCGCCGACGACCTCCGGCAGCCAGCGCCGTACGGCCTCCCGGGTGCCGAACTCCTCCGTCGCGTCGTCGTCCCGGCACTGCAGGTCGAGCTGGAAGCCGCCGGTGAAGGGCACCCGCATGACGCTGCGGCCGCCGAGGCCCGGATGTTCGTAGTGGAAGACCCGCTCCAGGGGCAGTTCGGCGCCGGGGATGTCGGCGATGTCCGCGACGACGTGGAAGCCCTCGCCGTGGGTGCCCTCCAGCGGGATGCCCAGTTCGCGCCGTACGGCCGAGCGGGCGCCGTCGGCGGCCACCACGTGGGGGCCCGTCCAGGTACGGCCGCCCTCGCCGGTGAGGGTCACTCCGTCCGGGTCGGTCCGTACGCCGGTGATGCGCGCGTCCCACACGAACTCCACGCCGGCGTCCCGGCAGGCGGCGAGCAGGAAGCGCTCGGTGTCGACCTGGCGGAGGCTGGTGAAGGGCGGGGTGCCGGTGGGCGGCGGGAAGGTGCGGGCGTAGACCTCGCGGCCCCGGTACAGGGTGCGTCTGGTGTGCCAGGTCCGGCCGTACGCGGCGATCTCGCCCGCGAGCCCCGGCCGGATCCCCTCCAGGAGCTCCAGGGTCTCGCGATGCACGAACAGGGCGCGGCTGCCGGGGCGTTCGCGGCTCTCGGGATCGGCTTCGAGCAGGCGGACGGGGAGGTCGTGGGCGCGCAGGGCGAGGGCGGCGGAGAGGCCCACGGGGCCGGCGCCCACGACGAGGACGGGGACGGGGACGGGGGTGGTCATGCGCGGGTGCTTTCGGTGAGCATGCGGGTGATCTCGACGCGCTTGACCTTCCAGGTGGAGGTCATCGGCAGTTCCTCGAACCGCCACTGCCGGGGCTCGGCCATGGTGGGCAGGTCGGCCGTGGCCTCGTGCCAGCGCCGCAGGTCCAGGGGCCGTTCGCCGCGTACGCACACCACGGGGACGGGTTCGCGGTCGACGCCGGGCACGATGACGACCTCGCGCAGCTCCTCCAGGCGGGACATCAGGGTGTCCTCCACCTCCAGGTTGCTGTGCACGGAGTCGATCTGGTCGATCTCCCGGTCGATGAGGTACAGCGCCCCCCAGCGGCTCTGGTAGCCCATGTCGCCCATCTGCCACCAGCCGCCGTCGAGTTGGCGCAGATAGCGCTCCCGGGCGCCGAGGTAGGTGAGGATGCGGCCCCGGGTGCGGGCCTCGATCCGGCCGGCGGTGCCGGGGGCGACCTTCCGCCCGGCGTCGTCGGCCACCCGGACGCGGGTGAACCCGGGGATGCCGATGCCGACCCGGCGGCCGTCCGCGCGGGCGGCGCTGCGACGGGTGAACCACTGGAAGGCGACCGGCCCCGTCTCGCTCTGCCCGTACAACTGGATGAGCCACGGTGAGCGCCGCTCGGACGCGTCGAGGAGCCGCTGCACGGTGCGCGGGTGGATGGCGTCGAAGGTGGACCCGTACGAGCGGACGCGGGACAGGGGTGCTCCGGGCGCGTCGGCCAACTCCTCCCACAGCACGAAGGTGTTGGGGTGGGTCTCGACGATGCCGGGGCGGTGGCGCGCCAGCAGCGGGCCCACGTTCGACGGTTCCGGGTCGGTGATCAGGACCAGCGGGCTGCCGAAGTGCAGCAGGACGCCGAGCAGGTGGTAGAAGCGCGAGTGCACGAACGACATGTGCAGGGCGGCCGTCTCGCCGCGCGTGGGCCAGCCCATGGCCTTCTGCGGGACGAGCCGGTTCCACATGGTGTTCGGGCAGTGCACGGCCAGCTTGGGGAGGCCGGTGGTGCCCGAGCTGTGGGTGATGAGGGAGGGGTCGCGGGGGTGGAGGCGGACGGCGGCCGGGGTCGGGGCGCCCGCGTACTTCTGCAGCGGTTCGGCGCCGGGGGCGTCGTCGACCGAGAGCGTGCTCCGTACGAGGCCGGTGAGTTCGACGTCCTTCAGGGGGCCGTCGAGCTTCGCCCGGTCGGTGATCAGCCAGGGCCGGTGGAGGCGTTCGAGGAGCTGTCCGACCACCGGGCCCGCGAGTCCGGGCGACAGCAGGACGGGGACGGCGCCGATACGGGAGACCGCGCAGGTCAGCAGCACGATGTCGACGTTGTCCGTCTTGTGGACGACCACTTCCTCGGAGGGGCGGACGCCCGCTTCCCAGAGGCGGCCGGAGAGTTCGTCGACCACGTCGGCGAGGGTGGTGTAGGAGAGGTCGGTCCCGAGGCCGGGGTCGACGTCGAGCGGCCGGTCCAGGGTGACGAAGACATGGCCGTGACGTCGGGCGGCCTCGGTGAACATCGAACCCAGGTAGAACCCACGGCCGGCGAGGGCGGGCTGCCGATCGGCCTGAAGCTGGTCTCGCATGGGACCGGACCTTTCTGCGGGGGTGAGGGTGTCGGCCATGGCTCACCACGCCCCTTGGCGGACGAGGTGCCGGCGGAGCTTGCCGGTCGCGGTGCGGGGCAGCGTGGGCACGAAGCTGACGCTGCGGGGGACCTTGAAGGCGGCGAGCCTGCCGCGGGCCATGCAGATCAGTTCGGCCTCCAGGCCCACCCCGATGGGCGGGACGGGGATGACGAAGGCCCGTAGCCTGCTGGCTCCGCGCTCGTCGGTGACGGCCGCGACGGCGACGTCCCGGACCCCGGGGTGGGTGCGCAGCAGCGCCTCCACCTCCAGCGGGGAGACGGTGATGCCGCCGACCATCTCCATGTCGTCGGCCCGGCCCAGATGCCGGTAGGTGCCGTCGGGTTCGCGGACGGCCCGGTCCCGGGTGTTGAGCCAGCCGCCGACGAGGGTGCGCTCGGTCTCCTCGGGCCGGTTGAGGTAGCCGGGGGTCACCGTCGGGCCGCGCACCCAGAGTTCGCCCGCCTCGCCGTCCGTGACCTGCGCACCCGAGCGGTCGCGGAGTTCGACCTCGAAGCCGGGGACGGGGCGGCCGACCGTGCCGGGGTGGTTGTGGTCGAAGCCGTTGGCGCAGAAGGCGTGGCCGGCCTCGGTGGAGCCGATCTGTTCGAGGACGGGGGCGCCGAGCAGTTCGGTGACCTGCTCGCCGAGTCCGGCGGGCATGCCCTCGCCGGCGGACACGGCCGCGCGCACCGAGGCGAAGCAGCCCTCGTGGCCGCCTGCTCGGTCGGCGACGAGGGCGGCGTACGCCGACGGCACCGAGTAGAGGAGGGTCACGCGGTGGCGGGCGACGAGCTCGTCGACCGCCGCGGGGGTGGGACGGCGGTCGGCGAGGACGGCGGAGGAGCCGGAGAAGAGCGGGAAGACGAGGGCGTTGCCGAAGCCGTAGGCGAAGTACAGCCGGGAGACGGAGAGCGTGACGTCGTCCGGGGTGACGCGGAGCAGTCGGCGGCCGATGAGGTCGTGGTACGTCTTGGGGTCGCCGTGGACGTGCACGACGCCCTTGGGGCGGCCGGTCGTTCCCGAGGTGTACTGGATGTACAGGGGGCTGTGGGCGTCGACCGGGTGGGCGTGCGTGGTGGGGGCCGCCGTGGTGCTCAGGGCGATCAGCTGGTCGGACCCGAGGCGCCGGGTCGGGGCCGTGGCACCGCCGCGGGCCGGGCGTGGCCGGTCGCGGAGTTCCTCGCGTCCCTTGCGGGGCGACGGGATGTAGCTGTCCAGCCCCGGTCCCGTCACCCACAGGACCGCCTCCGTGTCCTCCGCCATGAACTGGAGTTCGGGTGGGGTGAGTTCGGGGTTGACCAGGACCGCCACCGCGCCCAGGCGGGCGAGGGCGAGGAAGGTGGTGACCCAGGTGACGGAGTCCGGGAGGGCGAGCAGGACGCGGTCGCCGGGGCGGACGCCGTGGTCGGTGAGGACGGTGGCGGCGCGGGCCGCGAGGTCGTGGACCTCGCCGTGGGAGTAGGCCCGGTGGCCCTGGTGGAAGGCCGGCCGGTCGGCCCAGCCGCGCCGCTCGACGAGGGCCGCGAGATGGGCCGCGAGGTTGCCCGGGGCGCCGGCGTCGGCGTGGAGCCGGGTGGGCTGGAATGTCGTCGTGATCGTCATCGCGTCGGCTCCTCGGTGACGGCCGGGGCGGAGGCGTGTTCCCGGTGGGCCCGCATCAGTGCCGCGGTCTTCAGCAGCATCTCGTCGTACTCGGCGGCCGGATCGGAGTCGAGGACGATCGCGCCGCCCGCGCCCAGATGCATACGGCCGCCCTGGAACACGGCGGTACGGATGACGATGTTCAGGTCCGCGCCGCCGCTGCACCCGAGGTAGCCGAGGGCCCCCGAGTACACGCCCCGCGCCTCGGTCTCCAGCGAGTCGATGATCTCCATCGTGCGGATCTTGGGCGCCCCGGTCATCGACCCGCCGGGGAAGCAGGCCCGGACGCAGTCGACGGCGTCGGTGCCCTCGCGCAGTCTGCCCTCGACGGTGGAGACCAGTTGGTGCACGGTGGCGTAGGTCTCGGTGGCCATCAGACGCGTGACCTTGACGGAGCCGGTCCGGGAGACCCGGCCGAGGTCGTTGCGGAGCAGGTCGACGATCATCAGGTTCTCGGCGCGGGTCTTGGCGTCCGCCGCCAGTTCGTCCCGCAGCCGGTCGTCCTCCTCCGGGGTGCTCCCCCGGGGTGCGGTGCCCTTGATGGGCTTCGCCTCGGCGACGCCGTCGCGGGTGATCCGCAGGAAGCGCTCGGGGGACGAGCTCGCGATGTCGAGGTCGCCGAACCTGAGGAAGGCGGCGTACGGGGCCGGGTTGATGCGGCGCAGCACCCGGTAGAAGTCGTACGGGTCGTACGGCGCGGGTAACCGGGCCGCGTTGGTCAGACAGACCTCGTAGCTCGTGCCCGCGTTCAGCTCCGCCTTGCAGGCCTCGATGTCGGCGAGGTAGGTGGCGCGGTCGCGGACGAGCCAGGGCTCGGCGGCACGCGGGTAGGGCGGGGTGGCCGGCCGCAGGGGGACCGTGGCGTCCGAGGCGACGAAGGTCAGCTGGGCCAGCGCGGTGTCGAGCCAGTCGCCGGCCTCGCGGGACGCCGCGGGGGTGTCCTCGGACAGGCAGACCGCGTAGGTGAGTCCCTCCTCGTGGTCCACGGCGATCAGCCGGTCCGCGAACAGCCAGGTGGCGTCCGGGGTTTCGGCCTGGTGCCGGTTCGGGGAGCCGGTGTCGGCCTTGAGCTCGTAGCCGAAGTAGCCGACGTAGCCGCCGGTGAAGTCGAAGGGCAGGCCCGTCGCGTCGACCTTGCGGCTGGCGAGCTGACGCTTCAGATAGTCGAAGACGCTCGCCTGGACCCGGCGGGTGGGCCGCCCCGCCCGTTCGATCTCGCACAGGCCGCTGTCGACGTCGTAGCGGACGACCTCGGCGAGCGGACCGCTGCCGTCGCCGAAGAACGAGAACCGTGACAGGCCGGGCTCGACGCGGGAGCTGTCCAGCCAGAACGCGTGCGGCGCGTCGGCGTACATGCGCGTGAAGGCTGCCTCGGCGTCGACGGCGCCGGCGATCCGGCGGGTGTGCAGCCGGTAGGCGGACCCGGGGGCCCGCCGGGGGCGGGGGATCGCGCCGGTCAGAGGGGTTGCCGCGGTGTGGTTCGTACCGGCGACGGGGGCGACCGCGGTGTTCTTGGTCCGCGGGCTGCCGGCCCGTTCCGCCGTGAGGTTGCGGAAGTTGATCAGCAGACGGTGGCCGTGGTCGGTGAGGATCGACTCGGGGTGGAACTGGACGCCCCACAGCGGCCGTTCGCGGTGGCGCAGGCCCATCAGGACGCCGTCCTCGGACCAGGCGGTGGCCTCCAGGGTCGGCGGCAGCGGCTCGCGCACGGACAACGAGTGGTAGCGGACGACCGTGAAGTTCTGCGGCAGGCCGTGGAACAGGTCGCGCCCGTCGTGCCGGACCGTGGACAGGTGCCCGTGGCGCGGCCACGGGGCGGGCTCGACATCGGCCCGCTCCCCCACGGCGATGCCCTGATGGCCCAGGCAGACGCCCAGTACGGGGATCTCCGCCTCGGCGATCACCCGGGCGGCGATTCCGAAGTCACGCGTTTCCGAGGGGTGGCCGGGTCCCGGCGACACCACCACGTTGTCGAATTCCCGCAGCTCCGGAATGTCGCCGACCGGAGCGTCGTTCAGCACCACCACCGGCTCCTCGCCGTTGACCTCGGCGATCAGCTGGAACAGGTTGTACGTGTACGAATCATAATTGTCGATGAGCAGGGTCTTCACCCGCCCACCCCCCTCTGATCGTTCTCGGACCTAGGCGGTCCGTCGTTTGTGCCGGCCGCGCAGCGCCTGCAGCGGCGGGTACAGCCATTTCTTCAGGAATCGCTGGAGTCTCGGCATGAGAATCCAGGTGACGATGGCTGTCACGGACAGACACAGCAGAAGTGTACGGAAAAGCGGATTCAGGTCGTTGAGATAGGGAAGTATCGCAAGGTTGAATAAGAGCACGGGCGGGAAGACCGCACTCATATTCACCAACCACAGTTTCCATTTCGGGGGTGGCCCCGGGGGGGCGGCCGGCGCCGGGGCCCGGGAGGTCTGGGAGTCGAACCAGGCCTTGGACCCCACGATGCTCCGGCGGCCGGTCTCCCGGGCCAGTCCATCGACGCGGGCCGACCACTGGGCCCAGACCACGGAGTTCTCCCAGGTCCGAGCCGAATCCTCGCTGTCGAAGCGGTAGACCACATGCCACTCCGCCTCTCCGTCGACGAGTACGCCACCCCCCAGAAAACCCGGCTGCTGCGCACTCGTACGCAGCGCGGCCCACCCCCAGGAATGGAAGTCGGCCTCACGCCCCGGCACCACGTGGTACGCGACGGTGACGGTAACGGGATTCCTGCTCACACCGTCGAATACGCGAAGGCACCGGGCCCCGTTCAAACCTTCAACGAAGTTTTTCAAGGTGTCCGGATCGTACACCTATGGCGACCTTTCGGCCGCCTTGGTCGACTCTGTCGAGGAGTACGCCGGAGTAACTTCCGGTAATTCCCGGAAGCGCTTGCCCGGGCACGCGAAACAGGCGCACCATCACCTACAGGGTCCGGGGGAATTGGCATGAAAGTGAAGGAGACTCATGTCCAGGTACGACTGGGATATGAACCACGAGGGAATCGACCGGGCGCGCTCAGCGATCGAACCCGCACGGAAAGAAGTCACCGCACACCCGATCTACCAGCGTATCGAAAGCCGCACCGATATGGCGGTGTTCATGGAGCACCACGTATTCGCGGTGTGGGACTTCATGTCCCTCCTCAAGTCCCTCCAGCGGGACCTGACCTGTGTGGACGTCCCCTGGGTGCCGCGCGGGTCCGAGGTCAGCCGACGGCTCATCAACGACATCGTGCTGGTCGAGGAGAGCGACGAGCTCAACGGCGGGTTCACCAGTCACTTCGAGCTGTACCGGTCGGGCATGGGCGAGGCCGGGGCGGACACCTCCCGGCTCGACACGTTCCTCGGGCTCATCGGCGAGGGACACGAGGTGCCGGCGGCGCTGCGCGTCGCCCAAGTGCCGGGTCCCGCCGCTGAGTTCGTCCGTACGACCTTCGAGATCATCGGGGAACGGCCGCTGCACTGCCGGGCCGCCGCCTTCGCGTTCTCCCGGGAGGACCTCATCCCGGACATGTTCGACCAGGTGATCAAGAAGGAGGGCACGGAGCGGTTCCCGTTGTTCTGCGACTATCTCGCGCGGCACATCGAGGTGGACGGGGAGGAGCACACGCCGATGGCGATGGCCATGGTGGCGGATCTGTGCGGGGGCGAGGACGCGCGGTGGCAGGAGGCCGTGGAGACGGCGACGCTGGCGTTGGAGGCCAGGTCACGCTTCTGGGACGGGATCGTCGCGGCGATGGGGTAGAGCGCGGTCGAGGTCGACTCCGCTCCAAGTCCAGTTCCCCCCAAGTGGACCGGGACCACGGCCGTCCTCCCGTCCTACGCTCCCGATCATGGACTCCGTACTCGCCGGCGATCTCTCCCGGTTTCCCGAACTGTTGCAGGCCGCCCGTGATGTCGCCGCCCGGGAGGTGGCGGGAGTCGTGGACCGGCCCGTCGCCGAAATCGGCGACCGGGCCGAGGCCGTGCCGCTCCCCGTCGAGGGCGTCGGGGCGCAAGGGGCGCTGGCGGGGTTCGCCGAGCGGTGGGCCGGCGGCTTCTCCGGATCGGCCGGGCCCCGGTACCTCGGTTTCGTCACCGGTGGGGCCACCCCGGCGGCCGTGGCGGGGGACTGGCTGACCAGCGCGTACGACCAGAACGTCTCCGGTGCCGCGGGCTCCTCCGCGACCGCCCTGGAGCGGGAGACCCTGGGGTGGCTGCGCGAGTTGTTCGGGCTGGGCGAGGAGTACGGCGGCGCTTTCGTGACCGGCGCGACCGTCTCCAACACCGTGGGTCTGGCCGTCGCCCGCGAGTGGCTCGGCGAGCGGCTGGGCGTCGACGTGTCCCGGGAGGGCATGGCCGCCCTCGGCCCGGTGGACGTGCTGTCCGGCAGCCCGCACTCCAGCATCGGCAAGGCGCTCTCCGTGCTCGGCATCGGCCGCGACCGGCTGCGTACGGTCCCCCTCCTCCCCGGCGGCCGTGAGGCCGTGGACGTGGACGCCCTCGCCGCCGACCTGGACGCGCTCGACGGGCGCCCGGCGATCGTCGTGGCCAACGCCGGGACCGTCAACACGGTCGACTTCGACGATCTCCGTGCCATCGCCGCGCTGAAGGAGCGGTACGACTTCTGGCTCCACGTGGACGCGGCGTTCGGCGGCTTCGCCGCACTGTCGCCGACGTACGCGCATCTCGCCGACGGTCTCGACGCCGCCGACTCGATCTGCGTCGACCTCCACAAGTGGCTGAACGTGCCCTATGACGCCGCCGTCCAGTTCACCCGCCGCCAGGACCTCCAGGTACGCGTCTTCCACAACGCCTCCCCGTACCTCGGCCTGCCCACCGGCGACCCGGACTTCCTGCACCTCACACCGGAGAACTCCCGTCGGCTGCGCGCCCTCCCGGCATGGTTCTCCCTCATGGCGTACGGCCGCGCGGGGCACCGCGAGATCGTCGAGCGCAACATCGCGCTGGCCCGCTCCCTCGGTGAACGCCTCGCGAAGGCACCGGAGTTGACCCTGTCGGCACCGGTCCGGCTGAACGTCGTCTGCTTCACCCTCGCCGAACGGCCCACCCGGGAACGGGTACACGCCCTGGCCGACGCGATCGCCGCCTCCGGCGAGGCCTTCGTGACACCGACCGTCTTCGGCGGCACACACGCGCTGCGCGCCGCGTTCAGCAACTGGCGTACGACGGAGGCGGACACGGAGCGGGTCCTCGAAGCCGTGCTCGCGGCGACGGCGGCCACCGCGGCTGTCGCCGGGCCATGAGCTGCCCTACCCCTGATCCTGCTCCCGCCAGGCTCGTGCGGCCCGCTCGAAGGAGGTGTTGACGGCGAGCAGGCCGCCGTCGACGCGGAGGGTCGTGCCGGTGATCCAGGGGGCGTCCCGGGAGGCGAGGAAGGCCACGGCCGCCGCGATGTCGGCCGGCTCGCCGACGCGGCCCAGGGGATAGATCTCGGCGAGGTCGTCGAGGTGGGACTCACGGCCCGCCCAGCCGGGGGTGCGGACCGTGCCGGGGGCCACCAGGTTGACGCGGACGCCGCGGGGCGCGGCGTCGCCCGCGAGGGTGCGGGTGAGTGAGATGAGGCCCGCTTTGGCGGCGCTGTAGGCGTGGTTGCCGAAGTGCTGGAGGCCGTTGACGGAGCCGATGTTGACGATGGCGTCGCGTCCCGACGCCACCAGGTGCGGCAGGGCCGCGCGGGAGCAGCGGAACGCGCTGGTCAGGGTGAGGTCGAGGTCGCGGGCCCAGGTCTCGTCCGGGGTGTCCTCGAAGAGCGGCACGTCCGGGGTGCAGCCGAAGGCGTTGTTGACCAGGACGTCGAGCGAGCCGAAGGCCGCCACCGCGTGCGCGACCGCCGCCTCGACGGACTCCCGGTCCCCGACGTCGCACCGGTACGCCTCGGCCGCCAGCCCCTGCCCCCGCAGCTCCGTCGCGGTCTGTTCGGCCGCCGCCAAGTCCACGTCGGTGACGAGCACTTGGGCGCCCTCCTCGGCCAGCCGCCGGGCCGTCGCCGCGCCGATCCCGCGCGCCGCGCCCGTGATGAGAACCCCGTACCCCTCGAAGCGTCCCGTCGCATGCATAGGGCAGAACGTACCGGCAGAACGTACGGGCAGAACGTACTGCGCGACCGATCACCGGGACAGCTGCGACGCGATCTTCGTCCGAGTTACCGTGCGGGCATGTCAACCTTCGTTCAGCAACTCCCGGCCCTGCTCGGCGTGGTGATAGGCGCGCTCGGCTCGTATCTGGTGGTGATGCGGGGCGAGCAGGTCCGGTTCCGGCGCGAGCAGGCCGCCCGTTGGGAGGAGCGGCGGCTCACGGTGTACGCCGACTGGGCGCGGGCCCTGAAGCAATCCGTCACCCTGAGCTACCGGGTCTCCTCCCACCTCGGCAACGACCCGCACCCCCACCCGCTGTCACCGGAGGAGGCCGCGCCCCTTCTGGCGGAGGCGACGGTCGCCCGGGACCCCTCCGGTGAGGCGCTCCTGCTCCTCGGCAGCCCCGAGGTGGTGGCGAAGGCCCGGGCATGGGTCGTCACGGTGATGGAGATGGAGGGGTTCCTGCGCGCCGGGACCCGGGACCCTCAGGCCTGGCAGGCTCTGCTGGAGCGGCAGCGGGCCTGCCGGGACGGTTACTACACCGCGGTACGGGAGGACCTGGCGCTCCCGCCCGGCCACTCGGCACGCTGGCGGCTGTCGCCGGCCCCGACGCCCACGCCGTCGACTCCGGCGCATCACACGTGAGCGCGGCTCAGCGGTAGCCGGTCGTGTCCGCCGGTTTGCCCGTCTCCTGGACCTCGACGAGATAGCGCCAGGAGTCCGGGCGGCTGCCGTCGAGGTCGGTGAAGCCGTAGGTCTGGGCGAGGGAGCCGCTGGAGAGGGAGTCGCCGTTGAAGCGGGCGACCTCGGGGTCGGCGGCGAGCGCGACGACGGCCCGGCCCACGTAACGGGGTGTCTCGGAGATGGCGAAGTGGGGGACGCGGTCGAGGGCGTCGCGCCAGTTGTCCTCGGTGACGCCGAAGGTGTCGAGCATGATCTCCGAGCGCATCCAGCCCGGTGTGAGGGCGACGGCGGTGGCGCCCCGCGGGCCGAGTTCGTGGCCGAGGGAGAAGGCCATCCGCAGGACGGAGGCCTTGGCGAGGTCGTAGAAGAAGGAGTTCCGGTAGTGGGTGCCGTTGTAGTCGGCCGTGCCGTCGGTCATCTCCACCACCAGGCCGCCGGGGTGGCGCAGCAGCAGGGGCAGTGCGAGGTGGTTGGTGATGGCGTGGGTCTCGACGGCGAGGCGCAGGAGCCGCAGGCCGTTGTCGAGGTCGTGCTCCCAGACCGGGGTGTCCCACTCGAAGAGCTTCTCGCCGCCCCAGACGTCGTTGACGAGGACGTCGAGTCGGCCCCGCTCCTCGGCGATCCGGTCCACCAGGGTCCTGACCTGTGCCGGTTCGAGATGGTCGGTGGGTACGGCGATGCCCCGGCCGCCCGCCTCGGTGACCAGGTCGGCGGTGTCCTCCAGGGTTTCCGGGCGGTCGTACTCCGAGCGCCGCTCGCGCGTGGAGCGCCCGGTCACGTACACCGTGGCACCGGCCGCCCCCAGCTCCACGGCGATGCCGCGCCCGGCCCCGCGGGAGGCTCCCGCGACCAGTGCGACCTTGCCGTCCAGCGGCTTCGACATGTCCGACCTCCTGTGCGTACGGGCGCCACCTCGGCGGACGCCGGGGGTGTTTCGGCGTCCCCGGACACGAGGGTGTCGTGGAAGCCGGACATCCTCTGTCGGGTTTTCCGGTGGGCGCCCGGGAAATCGGTCGCACGGGTCGTCGGGCGACTGCGGGTTTGTCCGTGGCCGTCGCGCCGTTCCCCGGACCCCTTGAGGGTCGGGGCCCGGCTGCCATGCCTTCCCGGCAGCCGGGCCCCGACGAGGTCGTCAGCGGTCAGTGACCGCGCGCGATCCACTCCTCCAGATGCGGGGCCTCGGCCCCGATCGTCGTGCTGTCGCCGTGGCCGGTGTGGACGACCGTGTCGGGCGGGAGGGCCAGGAGACGGCCGCGGAGGGAGTCGATGATCGTCGGGAAGTGGGAGTAGGAGCGGCCGGTGGCGCCCGGGCCGCCGGCGAAGAGGGTGTCGCCGGTGAAGACGGTGCCGAGGCCCGGGTCGTACAGGCAGACGGCGCCCGGTGCGTGGCCGGGGGTGTGCAGGACGGTCAGGTCGGCGCCGGCGGCCTCGATGACCTGGCCGTCGGCCAGCCAGTGGTCGGGCAGCCGGTCGGGGTGGGTCTGCTTCCAGAGCGGCAGGTCGTCCGGGTGGAGCCAGATCTGCGCGCCGGTGCGCTCGGCGAGGGCGGGGGCGGCGTCGATGTGGTCGTTGTGGGCGTGGGTGCAGATGATGGCCGACAGCCTTCGGTCGCCGATCGCCTCGGCGATGGCGTCGGCGTCGTGGGCGGCGTCGATCACGACGACCTCGTGGTCGTCGCCGACGATCCACACGTTGTTGTCGACGTCCCAGGTGCCGCCGTCCAGCGAGAACGTCCCCGAGGTGACGAGGTGTTCGATACGGGCGGCCATCAGAGCGTCACCACCGAGCGCAGGACGTCGCCGCCGTGCATCCGCTCGAAGGCCTTCTCCACGTCGTCGAGTCCGATGGTCTCGGTGACGAACGCCTCCAGGTCCAGGCGGCCCTGGAGGTAGAGGTTGATCAGCATGGGGAAGTCGCGGTCGGGCAGGCAGTCGCCGTACCAGGAGGACTTCAGGGCGCCGCCGCGGCCGAAGACGTCGAGGAGCGGGAGTTCGAGCTTCATCTCCGGGGTCGGGACGCCGACGAGGACGACCGTGCCGGCCAGGTCGCGGGCGTAGAACGCCTGCTTGTACGTCTCCGGGCGGCCGACCGCCTCGATGACGACGTCGGCGCCGAAGCCGCCGGTCAGCTCGCGGATCGCCTCGATGGGGTCGGTGTCCTTGGAGTTGACCGTGTGGGTGGCACCGATGCTCTTGGCGGTGGTCAGCTTCCGGTCGTCGATGTCGACGGCGATGATCTTCTCGGCGCCGGCCAGCCGGGACCCGGCGATGGCCGCGTCCCCGACGCCGCCGCAGCCGATGACGGCGACGGTGTCGCCCCGGCCGACGTTGCCGGTGTTGATCGCGGCGCCGATGCCGGCCATCACACCGCAGCCCAGCAGTCCGGCGACCGCCGGTGCGGCGGCCGGGTCGACCTTGGTGCACTGCCCGGCGGCGACGAGCGTCTTGTCCGCGAAGGCGCCGATACCGAGCGCGGGCGACAGTTCCTGGCCGGTCGAGGCGAGGGTCATCTTCTGGGTGGCGTTGTGGGTGTTGAAGCAGTACCAGGGGCGCCCGCGCCGACAGGCCCGGCAATTGCCGCACACCGCACGCCAGTTGAGGATGACGAAGTCACCGGGGGCGACATCGGTGACACCCGCTCCGACCGACTCCACCACACCGGCGGCCTCATGGCCGAGCAGGAAGGGGAAGTCGTCGTTGATGCCGCCCTGCTTGTAGTGCAGGTCGGTGTGGCACACCCCGCACGCCTGCACCTTCACCACGGCCTCCCCCGGCCCCGGGTCGGGCACGACGATCGTCTCGATCCGCACCGGTTCGTTCTTGCCCGGTGCGATCACGCCGCGTACTTCCTGCGCCATGGTGAACCCTTCCGTCGTTCCGAGATGGGGCGGTCGCCCGCCCATGGTCACCCTACGGACTGACCAGCGAGTAGGGCCTCCGGGGCGGGCGGAGCCGTGGCCGAAAAGGTGGCCCGCGACACCCGTGCGCCCTCCTCGCCGAACACGGCGTCACGGCCGCCGATCTCACCGGCGGTACGAACGCCTGGACAGCCGGAGGCCACGCGCTGCACCGCCCGTCCGGCGGAGCGCGAGCCTCCTGGGCCATGGAGCGTCAGGGGCGGTTCACCGCCGGTGCGCTCGTCCTCGCCGGGCTGGGCCTCGGACTGCTGCACCCGGCCTGGCTGTCGCTGTCGGCCGGGGTCGCGGGCGGCCTCGTCGTCTCGGCGCTCACCGACACCTGCGGCATGGCGTCGCTCCCGAGCAAGCTGCCGCACAACCGCCCGCGCCCCGCGGATCTCGCCGCCACGCTCGCCGCGCCCGGGGGGCGATAGCCGGCCCCGTCAGCGCATGAGGTCCCGTACGGCCTGGGCGATCCCGCTCTCGTCCAGGCCGTCCGCGTCTGCCCACGGCCGGCAGGCTGTCCGGTCCGGCGGTGGCGCGCAGCACGGGGTCCGGGGGCGCCCACGGCGAGGACCCGTCGCGTGATCCCGCGCGCTTCGCGGGCGCGGTCGGCCGGTTCCGCCGGGCCGGGGTGGGGAGGTACCTCGAACCGGGCCGGGCGAGGTCTCGGCGCGGATGATCGGCGAGCGGGCCGCCCGTCGACGACGGCGGCGACGAGGCGCCGGCCGTACGCGCCGGGCCCGGGACCGGGGAGCACCGCCGGGCGGTCGAAAGTCGTTCCCGGTGCCTCACGCCACCGACGTAGGCTGAAGCTCCGCGCCCCGTCCCCACTCCCCGACCGACCTGCCGAGGAGCCCTGTGAGCACCCCTGAGACCACGGCCGAGCGGCAGCCGCCCACCTGGCGGCTGCTGCTCGGCTATGTAAGGCCCCACCGTTGGGCGCTGCTGCTGGGCGCGCTGCTGTCCCTCGTCACCGGCGCCACCGGCCTCGCCCTGCCGCTGGTGGCCCGGGAGCTGATCGACGACCTGTCGCACGACCGGACCATCACCTGGGCGCTGGTCCTGATGTCCGCGCTGGTGGTCACCAACGCGGCGGTGGGCGCGATCGGTTCGTACGTCCTGCGGCGCACCGCCGAGTCCGTGGTGCTCGGCGCGCGGCGCGCCCTGTCGTCGTATCTGCTGCGGCTGCGGATCACCGCGGTGGACCGCAGCGAGCCGGGCGATCTGATGGCGCGGATCACCTCCGACACCACCCTGCTGCGCGAGGTGACCACCGACACCCTGGTGGGCCTGGGCACGGGCGGGCTGACGCTGGTCGCGACGGTGGTGCTGATGGGTCTGGTGGACCCGGTGCTGCTGGCCGTGACCCTGGGCGTGATCGTGGGCGCGGGCCTGGTGTTCGGGGTGATCGTGCCGCGCATCAACAAGGCCAGCCGGGCTGCGCAGGACGCGGTCGGTGCCATGGGCGCGTCCCTGGAGCGGATTCTCGGCGCGCTGCGCACGGTGAAGGCGTCCGGTGCCGAGCACCGCGAGGAGGAGACGATCCACGCGGCGGCCGAGGAGTCGTGGCGGCAGAGCGTCCGGGCCGCCAAGTGGTCTGCCGCCGCCGGGAACACGGCCGGGCTGGCCATGCAGATCGCCTTCATCACCGTACTGGCGGTGGGCGGCGCCCGGGTCGCCACCGGCGCCATCGACGTGGGCACCCTGGTGGCGTTCCTGCTGTACGTGTTCTATCTGATGTCGCCGATACAGCAGGTCGTGGGCGCGATCACCCAGTACCAGACCGGTGCCGCCGCGCTCTCCCGCATCCAGGAGGCGCTGCGGCTGCCCGCCGAACCGGCCGCCCGTCCGGCACCGCTGCCGGCCCCGGACGCGGCACCCGCCGCGCTCGCCTTCGACGAGGTCCGTTTCCGGTACGCCGACGATCTGCCGTACGTCCACCACGGGGTGACCTTCGAGGTCCCGGCGCAGGGCATGACGGCGTTCGTGGGCCCGTCGGGCGCGGGCAAGACGACGGTCTTCTCGCTCATCGAGCGGTTCTACGACCCCGAGGCGGGCCTCATCACGGTCGACGGCCGCGATGTCGCCGAGTGGGAGCTGTCCCGGCTGCGGTCAGCGATCGGTTACGTCGAGCAGGACGCGCCCGTGCTGTCCGGGACCCTGCGGGACAACCTGCTGCTCGGCGATCCGCAGGCCGACGAGGCGGCCCTCCGGCGGGTGCTGAAGACGACCCGGCTGGACGGTCTGGTCGCGGGGCTCCCGCAGGGCCTGGAGACCCTGGTCGGCCACCGGGGCACCAAGCTGTCGGGCGGTGAGCGCCAGCGGGTCGCCATCGCCCGGGCCCTGCTGCGCCGCCCCCGGCTGCTGCTGCTCGACGAGGCGACGAGCCAGCTGGACGCGGTGAACGAGGCGGCGCTGCGCGACACGGTCACCGATGTGGCCCGTACGACGACGGTGCTGGTCGTAGCCCACCGGCTGTCGACGGTGACGATGGCCGACCGCATCGTGGTCATGGACGCGGGCCGGGTCCGCGCGGTCGGCACCCACCGGGAACTCGTGGCCGCCGACCCGCTGTACGCGGAGTTGGCGGCCACTCAGTTCCTCGCGACGGCCGGGTAGCCGGGGCGCCGGACGGCTCAGAAGACGGCTCAGAAGGGGAAGTGCGCCTGCTGGGTGGCGATGGTCACCCAGCGGGTGTTGGAGAACGCCTCGATGCCCCAGCGGCCGCCGAAGCGCCCGTAGCCGGAGGCCTTCACACCGCCGAAGGGGGCCATCGGCTCGTCGGCCACCGACTGGTCGTTGACGTGCACGATGCCGGTGCGGATCCGGCGCGCGACGGCCAGTCCGTGGGTGGCGTTCTCGGTGATGATGCCGCAGCTGAGGCCGTTGTCGGTGTCGTTGGCGACGGCCACGGCGGCGGCGTCGGAGGCGAACGTCTCCAGCACGCAGAGCGGGCCGAAGGACTCCTGGTAGTAGAGGTCGGCGTCCTTGGGGACGTCGGTGAGCACGGTCGCCGGGTGCACCGCGCCCTCCGGCTGCCCGCCCCCGGTGAGCACCGTGGCGCCCTTGGCGACGGCGTCCTTCACCAGCGCCGCGATCCGCTGGGCGGCGTCGGCGCTGACCAGCGGACCGACCACCGTGTGGGGGTGGTTCGGGTCACCGGCCTGGAGGGTGCCGACCTTGGCGGTGAATTTCTGCGCGAACTCCTCGGCCAGCGACTCGTGGACGAGGATGCGGTCACCGGACATGCAGATCTGCCCGGCGTTCATGAAGACGCTGAAGGTGACGGCGTCGACCGCGTAGTCCACGTCGGCGTCGTCGAGCACGATGACGGAGTTCTTGCCGCCCAGTTCCAGTACGGCGGGCTTGAGATGACGGGCCGCGTGCTCGCCGATGATGCGGCCGACGCCGGTGGAGCCGGTGAAGTTCACCGCGCGCACCCGCTCGTCGGAGATCAGGGCCTCGGCGATCTCCGCGGCGTCCTCGGGCGCGTTGGTGACGACGTTCAGCACGCCGTCGGGCAGCCCCGCCTCCCGGAACACGTCCGCGACCAGCAGCCCGCAGGCGATCGGCGCGTCCTCGCTGGGCTTGACGACGACGGTGTTGCCGGCGGCCAGCGGTGCCGCCACGGCCCGTACGCCGAGGATGACCGGCGCGTTCCACGGCGCGAACGCGGCCACCACGCCCAGGGGTTCGCGTACCGCGAGGCTGAGCGCGCCCTCCTTCTGGCTGCTGAGGACCTCGCCGCGCGGAGCGGTGATCGCGGCCGCCGCCTCGCGCAGGATGCTCGCCGCGAGTGCCACGTTGAAGTACGCCCACGGCCGGGTGCCGCCCGCCTCCCGGGCCATGATGTCGGCGACCTGGTCGCCCCGGCCCTCCAGCAGATCGGCGGCCTTGAAGAAGATGGCCCGCCGGGCGAAGGGGGTGAGCGCGGCCCAGTCCTCGAACGCGGCGTCGGCGGCGTCCACGGCCCGCCGGACGTCCTCCGGCCCGGCCGCCGCGACGGTCGCGTACACCTCCCCGGTGTACGGGTCGAGGTCCTCGGCGGTGCGGCCGGACGTGGCGGGCACGTCCTTGCCGCCGATCAACAGGTCACGGGTCATGGCCATGGTGCGGCTTCCTCGGGGTACGTAGCGACGACGGTACGCGATCGAGCATGATCGCTCATGACCGCTCGTAGTGCGAAATTCAATTACTTTACTTTTCCGTGATGCTCTGCCCGGCCCCCGGGAATGTCAAGAGCCCCACCGCGGTGTCCACGCGGCGGGGCTCCCGGTCCGGTACGACCGGCTTCGCTACTCGATGGCGCCCAGCAGGCCGAGGGCGGGCGCGGCCATGTCGGTGACCTGGTGCAGCTCGTTCAGCCGGTTCAGCTCGTGGACCTGGTTGAGGCTCTTGAGCTGCTGCGAGGGACGCGGCAGGGTCTCCTTCTGCTCCTCCGGGAGATCACTGGCGGCGAGCGAGTCCAGCGCGGCCATCGGGCTGAACGTGGTCGCGTCCGCGGTGGCGTCCGCGTTCGCCATCGGTGCGGCCAGGCCCGTGACACCGACGGCGAGACCCACGGCGGCGACGATACGTCGAGTTGAGATCATGCCCTCAGCAACGGCCGCCGGCCCCGGACGGTCACGGCCGCTCACCCGTGAGGCGCATGCCTCCGGCCGCGCGGCGCACACCCCGACTGCGAGGCGCACGTCCCCGGCTGCGCTTGCCGGGTGCCGCGCGACGGAGGAGCCTTTCAGGGAGAGGCCTTTCTCGGCCCGCTCCCCCCTGCCGGGCCACGGCCTTCGAAGGAGGTCACCCATGGGCACCTCGACAAGCCCCGCCTTCGACACCGAGGCGCTGCGCCGGGGCACGGAGGAAGCGAACGCGGCGACACTGACGTCGCTCTACGCGGACGACGCCGAACTGCGCGTCGTGGACCGCAACACCCAGCCCAGCCACCCCAAGGTCATGCACGGCCGGTCCGAGATCGGCGCGATGTACGACGACGTGTGCAGCCGGGAGATGACGCACAAGGTCGAGCAGTGTGTCGTCCAGGGCGATCAGGTCGCCTTCACCGAGTCCTGCGAGTACCCCGACGGGGTGCGGGTCCTGGCGAGCTCGATGATCTCCCTGCGCGACGGCAAGATCATCGACCACACCATGATCCAGGCCTGGGACGAGTAGGACGAGTCACCGGTCAGGTGGGGATGCCCAGTTCGTCCAGGAGCCGGTGCATCTCCGCCACGGGAGCGCGGGGTCGGACGCCGCCTGTTGGGCCGTGTCCCACTGCCGCGGCAACTCGTCGATCCGGGCGGCCGGGAGCCGGGGATCCACCACCGCGGCCTTCTGTACCCAGGGGCCTCGTCATGGCAGTGGCGTTCGATCAACTCCGCCGCGGCGTCGGGGTCGTGCACGGCGAGCCGTCGTAGGGCCGGGTCGGGTCGTCCGCGTACCGGGCGAGGCCCTTCCTCGGGAACCGCGGCATGCGCACCATGTCGTAGGTGGAGTAGCCGTGCCACTCCAGGACCGTCCGCGGCAGCGTGTCCGCCGGTGCGTCCGGCTGGTTCTCGCAGATCATCAGCCGGACCACGAAGTCCTCGTCCTGAGCGAGCAGTTCGACGAGTCGGCCGGGAGCGCCGGGTGGGTGGCGGCGCTCCGGCGCAGCCGGCGGTGGGCGGAGGCCACACAGGCGCGCGGGGCCACCGGCGAGCGGCCCGCCGTACCCGCCGCACTGCCGCGCGCCCGGGCGACCGTCGTACCCGACGATCACCGCGCTCGCCGGAGCGGACGGTGACCGCGGCGGAGCACCGACCGGGGTGGTGAGGGCCGCCGATCGGCTCCCCCGGCCGGTAGGGGAACTTTCGGTCAGGGGCGCTCTCCGTCAGGGGCGCTTTCGGGTCATCGCGGTACGGTCCCCCTGCCTCGACGGGGTCGCGACGCCATACTGACGGGCGTGCGTGTAGCGATCATGACGGCGGGTTCCCGGGGTGACGTGGCCCCCTACACCGGGCTGGGACACGGGCTGGTGCGGGCCGGGCACGAGGTCACGCTGGTGACACATGCCCGGTTCGAGCCGCTGGTGGCGGGTTCGGGGGTCGCCTTCCACTCCATGCCCGTGGATCCGCGGGAGGAGCTGGAGTCGGAGCGCGGGCAGGGGCTGCACCGGAGTTCCACCGGGGCCGGGAAGCTGTACCGGGCGGTGGAGATGGCCCGGAGCGTGGTGGGGCGGATGGCCGGCGATCTGGTGGCCGCCGCCCGTGGCAGTGACGTCCTGCTGCTGGCCGGCACCCTCGCGCCCCTCGGCCACACCATCGGCCAGGGGCTGTCGCTCCCGAGCCTCGGCGTGAACCTCCAACCCCTGGCGCCCACACGGGAGTTCGCCCCGCCGATGACCGGGGTCCGCTCCTGGGGCCCGGTCGTCAACCGGGCGGCCGGGCACGCGGTGAACGCCGCCGTCGAGTGGATCTTCACGGAGGAGGTGCGCAGGCTGCGCACCGAGTACGGGCTGCCGCACACCGGCTGGGTGGCCGCGCGGCGCACCCGGGACCGGCTGGGCCGGCCGGTGTTCCACGGCTTCAGCCCCCGGGTGGTGCCCCGCCCCGGGGACTGGCGGGCGGGGTTGGACGTCACCGGTTACTGGTGGCCGTACGACCGCGAGGACCGGCTGCCCGCCCCGCTGCTGGACTTCCTCGACGCCGGGCCGCCCCCGGTCTTCGTCGGCCTGGGCAGCGCGACCGTGCCCGATCCCGAGCGGATGAGCGACGAGGTCGTGCGGGCCCTGCGGGCGGCCGGGCTGCGCGGGGTGATCCAGCGCGGCTGGGGCGGACTGCGGGGCGAGGGCGACGACATGTTCACCGTGGGCGAGGTGCCGCACTCCCTGCTCTTCCCGAGGACGGCGGCCGTCGTCCACCACGCGGGCGCGGGCACCACGGCGGCCGGCCTGCGCGCCGGGGTCCCGGCCGTGCCGGTGCCCGTCCAGTTCGACGAGGGCTTCTGGGCCGCCCGCCTCGTCGCCCTCGGGGTGTCCCCCGCGGCCGTACCCCTGCGCGGCTTCACGGCCACCGCGCTGGAGGCCGCGCTGCGACGGGCGACCGGCGACCCGTCGTACGGCCGTCGCGCCCGGGCCCTGGCCGGGGAACTGCGCGCGGAGGACGGGGTGCAGCCGGTCCTGGCGGCGGTGAACCGGCTCGCGTGAGACCGGTGACCGGCTCCCCGAAAAGCGCCGGTCTTCCGCCTCAGCCCTCCTCCGGGCGCCACTCCGCCGGCCGCAGTATCCCCAGCAGCAGTCGGACCAGTTCGTCGACGACCTCGTCGAGGGGGGCGTCGACCCAGCCGGCCTGCCAGTCGTGGAGGAGACCGTTGACGCCGCCGATGAAGGCTGCGGCGGCGATGCGGTAGTCGCGGTGGGCGGCCTCGCCGCGCTCGGCGGCCGCGGTGGCCTCGGCACAGATGAAGTCGATCCAGCGGGAGCGGCGTTCGAGGCGCTGGCGCTCCATGCGGGGGCTGACGCCGATGATCTCGGTGAACGTGATGCGCAGTCGGCGCGGGTCGCCGGTGACATTGGCGGCGTAGGCGCGGAACGCGGCGGTGGCGCGCTCGGCGACCGGCCGGCCGTCCGCCGTGGCGAGACCCGTGAGCGCGGCCTCCTCGGCCCAGTCGTTGACCTGGAGGTGGAGGGCGGCCAGCACGTCCTCCAGGGTGTGGAACTCCTCGTAGAACTGACGGGTCGACAGTCCGGCGGCCTCGCTCAGCGCGGCGATCGTGGTGCCCCGGAAGCCGGGGCTGTCGCCGAAGAGCTGGAGGCCCGCGTCGAGGAAGCGGCCTCGGCGCTCGGCACGGCGCTCCGCCGCGGACCTGCCCCCGTAACGGCCGGTGGGCTGTTTGAGCCTGCCCGACACGCTTCTCCTCCCGACGGATCGCCACTCGACGCGACGGCCGGATCGGCCGTCGCCCGATTTTGTCGTGTCCCTGGTCTTGTGGTGAAGCGGGACCGTTCCTTACTTTCCAGTAAGTACATTTGAAAGCCAAGGTATTCAGACTTCCCGCTTCCCTTTTCTTCCCCACGCCCCTTGAGCTCGTTGTCATGCCCTGAGCAAGCAGGAGGAACCGACCATGTCCGACACCCGCACTCCCCGCCGCCGCGGAAACCGCCACCTCGGTGCCGTCGCCGCCGCACTCGCCCTGACGGCCTCCGCCGCCGTGACCGCCACCCCGGCGAGTGCCGCGGCCGATCTGCGGGAGGTGATGTTCGTGGGCAACAACTGGGAGGGCACCGCCGACGTCATCAAGTCCTCCGGCGACTTCGCGAAGGTCGGCCGGGTCAACGTCATCCCCGACAAGGACGCACGGATGGCGGAGATCAACGCCGATCCGATCCGGTGGATCGCCTTCATGACGATCCGGAACAGCGTCGGCGAGGGCCACGACCAGTTCGTGGACGACATGTACTCCACCCCGGACGGCGCGTCGATGGTCGTCTCCCGCCCGAGCTTCGCCGACGTGGTCTCCATCAACCTCACGACCGGCGCCATCAACTGGCGCTTCCCGGTGGCGGGTTACCGCTCGGACCACATGGCGGTCTCCCCCGACGGCAAGCGGGTCGCCGTCTCCGCCTCGACGTCGAACACGGTGCATGTGCTGGACATCGTCACCGGCAAGCAGCTCGGTTCGTTCAAGACCGGCGACAAGCCGCACGAGAACATCTTCACCAGCGACGGCAAGTACATCTGGAACATGGCGATCGGCGATGTGAACACCCAGACCGACGCGCCCTGGCTGGACTGGACGAAGGGTGACCGGAAGATCACGGTCGTCGACACGAGCACCTTCCAGCAGGTCAAGGTGATCGACATGCGGGAGCGGCTCAACGCCATCGGGCTGTCCGACTACTCGGACGCGGTCCGGCCCGCCGCGTTCTCGCCCGACGAGACGAAGCTGTACTTCCAGGTGTCGTTCTTCAACGGCTTCTTCGAGTACGACATCGCCACCGACAAGATCACCCGCACCAAGACCCTGCCGAAGTCCGCGGGGGTCAGCGACGACCGCACCACCTTCGTCAACGACTCGCGCCACCACGGCCTCACGATGAAGCCGGACGGCACCAAGCTGTGCATCGCCGGCACCATGGACGACTACGCGACCGTCGTGGACCGCGCGACCCTCCAGGAGGGACCGCTCGTCCCCGTCTCCAAGCCGTACTGGTCCACCGTCAGCGGTGACGGCAAGTCCTGCGTGGTCTCCGAGAGCGGTGCCGACCAGGTCACGGTGATCGACTTCGCCACCGGGAGGAAGACCGTGTCCGTCGCAGTCGGCGACCACCCGCAGCGAGTGCGTCTCGCGCAGGTGCCCGCCAACTGGACCGGACCCTCGGCTAACTGAACTCAGAGGTCAGCCAGTTCGACAGCTCCGTCCGTGCCGCGCTGAGCTGCGTGGCGGACGGGGCTGTCGCGCCGTTGGTGACCAGGGCGTAGTGGAGCTTGCCCGTGTCGGCGGCGGTGAGGAGCAGACGGCGACTGCCGGTGCCGCCCGGCTCCTTGGCGGCGGCGATCGGTGTGGACGTGGTGTACGCCGGGGGCGCGGCGGTCACCCCCAGGTCGGACACCACCGTGGTGGACGCGGTGGGGAAGGACGCCGGGAGGTGCAGCTCGGTAGGTTCGGTGCTGCCGTCCGAGCGCCAGACCAGCAGGGAGTACTGGCCGGAGCCGACGAGCGAGGAGACGTTCGGCAGGGAGCTGGGCACCGGGTTCCACGTCAGCGTCGTGGAGCCGTCGCGCGAGCGGTCCTCGTAGGTGAAGGCGACCGTGCTGCCCGCCGTGGCGCTCGGGTAGATCCGGTCCAGCATCCGGGCGTCTTGGCGGAGCACGGCCGTACCGGAGTCGTCGAGACGTACGGCGGAGAGGTCCTCGTCGTTCCATGCGTCTCCCTCGACCTTCACCTCGTCGGGGTTGTCGTTCATCAACTCGTGGTGGCGGCCCCAGTAGATGTCCCACTGCCACTGGGAGCCGGAGAGGACCGGGCCCGAGGAGGCCGGGTCCGACCACCAGTTGACGCCCTTCACCCGGGAGTCCAGCGCCTGGTACATGGCCTTGTAGACCGTGGGCGCCTTGTCGGAGACCGAGCCGCTGAGCGGGTGGCCGAACTCGCTGATGATCGCCGTGGTGCCGCCGGCGGTGGCCCGGTCACGCACGGTACCGAAGTCGCTCACGTACTGGCCGTTCTCCGCCTTGCCCCACATGAAGACACCGGAGATCGCCTTCTGGTCGTAGAAGTGGGTGTTGAAGACGTAGCGCGGTCCGATCGTGCCCGCGTCGAGGAGTCCGCCCTCCTGCTTCTGGAAGTCGATGTTGGCGTTCCAGAAGAGGTTCGGCTCGACGAAGGCCGGCTTGGACTGCCAGCCCGCCGCGTCCATCCGGGAGCGGAACTTGACGTAGAACGGCCACAGGACGTCCTTCTCCCACGTCCTGCTGGTCTGTCCCGAGTCGAGGATGCCGGGATGCGGCTCGTTCCACGGGTCGAAGCCGACGACGCCCTGGAACTGGGCGGACGTGAGGTTGGACTTCACGTACGTCATCGTCTTCTGGGCGGTGTCCAGGAAGGAGTCCTGGAGCCCGTAGGCGTTGTGCCAGAAGTCGTACGTGGACTCCGTCACGGCCGCGTTCGACGTGATGTTCTGGCCCCAGAACGGGCAGATCCCGCAGTACTCGTCGGGATAGTCGCCGAGGTCGACGGCCCACTTGGGGGCGCCGTCGCCGGTGTACCAGCTGTCGGAGTCGAACAGCCAGCGGGAGTAGAGGTCCTGGTGGAAGTCGGGGTAGACACGGATCCCGGCGTCCAGGAACGCTCCCATCTGCGCGGTGGCCGCCGCCAGGTAGGAGGTGCTCACCTGCCCGCGCACCGGTTCGGCGTACGCCCAGGACAGCAGGAAGCGGACGGAGTTGCCGCCGCCGAGCGCCCTGAGCGCGGTCGCCGACTTCTTCGCGTCGGCGACCGAGGCGAAGGGCAGACCGTTGTTCTCCTTGAGTTTCGTCTCCCCCGAGACGTTGTAGCCGCGCAGGACGACCTCGCGGCCGAGTCCGTCCTTGAAGCGGCCGCCCTCGACGGTGAGGGTGGCCGCGGCCTGCGAGTCGAACCAGAGTTCGTCCGTGAGAGCGGAGGCGGGCTGGGTGGGGCCCGCCGTGGTCAGGAAGCCGGTGACGAGTACCAGGACACCGAGCAGACGAGTGCGCAATCTTGACATGTCCGCCACATTCGACATGTGCACTACCGTCCCAATAGGCAGGCTGGCCGTCAATAGCAACTGACGCACGAGTAAGTACCCGTTTTAGCAAGAGAGTTCACCTGTCACGGCCGATTCTTTGCTCTGCGCGACCCGGTGGGGCCTTGCACGCCCGCGCGCGGACCCGATAAAGGCCCCTCGTGATCCTCCGGCGCCCCTCAGGCGCCCACCCGCCGGGTCAGGTGCAGCAGGTACTCCTTGCGGTCGAGGGGATTGTGGTCGGTGCGCGGCCGTTCGGGGACCGTCGGGCCGCCGACCGGCGCGTAGTGGTCGAAGGCGGTCTCCAACTCGCCCTCGCCCCCGGTCACTCCGGGCAGCCGCTGCTCCAGCGCGTGCACCCGGGCGGCCGGCACCAGTCCCTCCAGCCGTACGGCCGTCCCGGTCGTCCGCGTGTCCTGCGGTACGGCGCGCAGCGCGGCCAGCACCGGCAGGACGGCGCCCAGGGTGTCCGCCGGGGCGTCGAGACGGAAGCGGTGCATCGGCTCGTGCACGCGGGTACCGGCCCGCCGCAGCGCGTCCATCAGCACCAGCGGGGTCAGTCCGCGGAAGTCCGCGCCCGTGCTCGACATGCTCTTGTCGAAGCCCTGGTGGGCGTGGCTCTGCCGGGGCGAGTAACCGGAGTGCGTCATCGCCACCGCGCAGTCGGGGACCCGCCAGCCGTGGACGCCCTGCTCCAGGCCCTCCCGCACGGTGTCCTCGACGGCCTTGAAGAACGCGTACGGCATGGATCCGAGCTCCACCTCCAGCCGGAAGTCGACTCCGGAGCCGACCGGCGCCGGGTCCACCCGCAGCCCGACCGTCGCGAGGAACGGGTTGCCGTCCTTCTTGTTGAACTCGACGGCCGCGCCGGCGCCGACGAGGCGCTCGACGCAGATCGTCGTCGTCTCGCGGAAGGCGACGTCGATGCCGTACTCGTCGGCGAGCGTCGCCTGCACGACCTCCTTCTGCACCTCCCCGTACAGCGACACGGACGTCTCCTGCCGGAGGTCGTCGTGCCGGAGGCCGATCAGCGGGTCCTGCTCGGCGAGTTGGGTGAGGGCGAGGTGGAGGGCTCCCCTGTCCTCGGCGCGGGCGGGGAGGACGACCGTTTCGAGGGTGGGCGGAGCGAAGTGGTGCCCGGCCGGCGCCTGCTCGCGCGGTACGCCGACGGTGTCGCCGATCCGGATGTCGGCGAGGCCCCACAGCTGTGCGATCCGGCCGGCCGGGACGGCCGCCCCGCGAACGGCCGTTCCGCCTTCGAAGACGCTGATCGCGGTGACCTTGCCCTCGCGCTCGCCGTCACGGAAGGTCAGCCGGTCCCGGGTGCGCACCGTCCCGTCGAACATGCGCACGTAGGCGATCTTCTCGCCCGCCGGGCCTCGTTCGACCTTGAAGACCGTGCCGGATACCGGGGCGTCGGCTTCTGCGTCCGTCGCGGGCAGCAACTCCCGGATGCCGTCGATGAGTTCGCCGATGCCCGCGCCGGTGATCGCGGAACCGTGGAGGACCGGGTGGACCAGGGCCCCGCCGGTCTGGGCGGCGAGTGCCGCGCGCAGCCGGGCGACGGGGACGGCCGTCCCGTCGTCGACGTAGGCGGCGAGCAGACCGTCGTCGTGCTCGGCGAGGAGTTCGAGGAGCCGGGACGGAAGGGGGTCGTACGGGGTGAAGTGAGCCCGCGGTGTGCCGAGTTCACCGACCTCACCCATGGGCACGATCGCCGGGGTGAGACGTGCCGCGACGCTCTTCAGCAGGTCCTCGTGGCGCGCGCCCCGGCGGTCGATCTTGTTCACGAAGATCAGCGTGGGGATGCGCAGGCGTCGCAGGGCGCGCATGAGGACGCGGGTCTGTGCCTGGACGCCTTCGACGGCCGAGACGACGAGAACGGCCCCGTCGAGCACGTTCAGGACGCGCTCCACCTCGGCGATGAAGTCGGGGTGGCCGGGCGTGTCGATGAGGTTGACGGTGATGTCGTCGATCTCGAACGAGACGACGGCGGACTTGATGGTGATGCCGCGCTGTCGTTCCAGCGCGAGGGAGTCCGTACGCGTGCTGCCGTCGTCGACGCTGCCGATCTCGTCGATGACTCCGACGGTGTGCAGCAGGCGTTCGGTGAGGCTGGTCTTACCTGCGTCGACGTGCGCGAGGATGCCCAGGTTGAGTGTGCGTGACAAGCGTCATGTCCTTCGAGATGGGGGTGGTTCCTTCCTGGGTGGACATGAACGCGGCGCGCATCGGGGCTCCTTGGTCGCTCGGTGGGGCTTCTCCCGCAGTGCATCAGAGGGCGGTGAGCGGCCGCAACGGGATTAACCGTGGTCCCCGGACGCCGGACGGGCCGGGCGTCGCTGCCGCGCGGGGTCCGGGGCGGAGCCGCAGGATGGGACGGGTGGGGGCGGTGGTGGTGAGAGGAGCGGAAGGCATGCGTGAGATCCTCCCGGCGCTCGGCGAGTGGTACGCGGCGGGCGCCCCCTTCGGACTCGCCACCGTCGTCGCGGTCAGCCGCAGTGCGCCGCGCGGGCCCGGGGCCGCCCTGGCGGTCGGGCCCGGTGACGAAGTCGTGGGCAGTGTGTCCGGCGGCTGTGTGGAGGGCACGGTGTTCGAGCTGGCCCAGGAGGTCGTGGCGTCCGGCGAGGCGCGCCTCGCGACCTTCGGGTACAGCGACGAGGACGCGTTCGCCGTGGGGCTCACCTGCGGGGGTGAGATCACTCTGCTCGTACGGCGGGTGACGGCGGCCGAGGACCCGTCGTTCGGGCCGGTCGTGGAGTCGGTGGGTGCCGGGCGCCCGGTGACCTCGGCGACCGTGATCGACGGCCCGGCACCGCGCGGCGCCGCACTCGCCGTGTGGCCGGACACGGCGTCCGGCACGCTCGGCTCGACCGGGCTGGACGCGGCGGTCGCCGCCGACGCGCGCGGGGAGCTGGCGCAGGGCGCCACCGGGCAGCGGCACTACGGGCCGGACGGCGAGCGGCGCGAGGACGCGGTCACCGTCTTCCTGCACTCCTTCGCGCCGCCGCCCCGCATGCTGGTGTTCGGCGCGATCGACTACGCGGCGGCGGTGGCCCGTATCGGTGACTTCCTCGGCTACCGCGTCACGGTGTGCGACGCCCGCCCGGTCTTCGCCACCCCGAAACGCTTTCCCGCCGCCGTCGAGGTGATCGTCGACTGGCCGCACCGATATCTGCGCGACACCCCCACCGACGACCGCACGGTCCTCTGCGTCCTCACCCACGACCCCAAGTTCGACGTGCCGCTCCTGGAGGAGGCGTTGCGCCGCCCGGCCGCGTACATCGGGGCGATGGGCAGCCGCCGTACGCACGACGAGCGGCTGCGGCGGCTGCGGGAAGCCGGGCTCGACGCGGCCGAGCTGTCCCGGCTGCGCTCCCCGGTCGGCCTGGACCTCGGCGCCCGTACGCCGGAGGAGGTGGCCGTGTCGGTCGCGGCGGAGATCGTCGCGCTCAGGTGGGGCGGCAGCGGGGTGCCGCTGACGGCGACGACCGGGGTGATCCATCCGCCGGACCCGTCCCGGTGACCGGGTGGGCGAGGGCCGGGCTCAGGTCCGGGCTCAGGTCCGGGGCGGCAGGCGGTGCAGGCGTACGTCCGTGAGCCGCTCGTCCGCCACCGTCGCGGTCATGTAGGTGCAGTGCGGCTGGCGGCGGCGGTCGGTCGGGGAGCCGGGGTTGAGCAGGCGCAGGCCGGTGGCCGTGGTCGTGTCCCAGGGGATGTGGCTGTGGCCGAAGACGAGGACGTCGGTGTCGGGGAAGCGGGCGGCGCAGCGGGGCTCGCGGCCCCGGGCGGGGCCGGTCTCGTGGACGACGGCCAGGCGCAGGCCGGCCAGTTCGGCGTGGGCCACCTCGGGGAGTCGGGTGCGCAGGGCGGGGCCGTCGTTGTTGCCGTACACGGCGATCAGCCGGCGGGACCGGGCTTCGAGGAGGTCGAGGGTGGCCTCGTCGACCCAGTCGCCGGCGTGGACGACCACGTCGGCCTCCGCGACCTCGGCGAGGAGCGGCTCGGGGAGCGCCTTCGCGCGCTTGGGCAGGTGGGTGTCGGACATGAGAAGCAGGCGCACGGGACCAGGGTCCCATCCGGCGAAGCGCCGCACGCGAGGGAGGTACGGCGCCACGCCTGCCGGAGGACGCGGCCGTACGACGACCCACGGGGTGGGGGTGAGCGGGGGCGGGGGCGGGCCGCGCGGTTCCCCGCGCCCCTGGAAGAGCAGGGGCCGCGCCCCTGCTCTTCCACCGGCCCGCAGAAGCGTGGGTTTCAGGGGCGCGGGCTCCAGGGGCGCGGGGAACCGCGCGAGCAACCACGCACCACCCGCACCGCACCCGCACCCGCAAACACACCCGCAAACACGCTGAACCGCCGGCCTCGCGGCCATCCGCGGCAGGCGGACAGCTCGCCCCGGCCCGTCGGCTCACTCGATCGGGATCTCCGCCCACACCTGTTTGCCGCCGCTGACCGGGACGCTGCCCCACGCGGAGGACACGGCCTCGACGAGGAGGATGCCGCGGCCGCCGGTGGCCTCCCAGCCGATGACGGTGGGTTTCATCGGCGTACGGGGTGAGGAGTCGGCCACCGCGACGCGCAGGCGGTCCGCCAGCAGGGTGAGGTCGAGGCGGACCCGGCCGTCGGTGTGGACGAGGGCGTTGGTGACGAGTTCGGAGACGACGAGGAGCACGGTGTCGGCCATGGACTCGACGCCCCAGCGGCGCAGGACGCGCCGGGTGTAGCGGCGGGCCTGTCCGACCGCCTGCGGGACGCGCCACACGCTCCAGTTCTCGCGCTGGGGGCGCAGGGCCATGCCGTCGTAGCGCACGAGCAGCAGGGCCACGTCGTCGTCGCGGTTGGCGCCGCCCAGCAGGGTGTCGGCGACCGTGCCGAGGTGGGCGGGGTCGGCGGCGGACAGTTCGGCGGCGAGGTGGTCGAGGCCGTCCTCGACATCGACGTCGGCGGACTCGACCAGGCCGTCCGTGGTGAGGGCCAGCAGCGTGCCGGGGACCAGGCGCAGCGGGCTCATCGGGAAGTCGGCCCGCATGACGACGCCGAGCGGCGGTCCGCCCTCCACCATGCTGATCTCGGTGCTGCCGTCCGGGTGACGCAGCACGGGCGGGATGTGTCCGGCGCGGACGTACCAGGCGGAGCCCTCCTCCATGTCGATGTCGACATAGCAGCAGGTGGCGAAGAGGTCGGTCTCCATGTCCACGAGGAGCCGGTTGGCGTGCGAGACGACGACGTCCGGGGGGTGCCCCTCGACGGCGTACGCGCGCAGGGCGGTGCGCATCTGGCCCATGATCGTGGCGGCGCCCGCGTTGTGGCCCTGGACGTCTCCGATGACGAGGGCCACGTGGTTGTCGGGCAGCGGGATGACGTCGTACCAGTCGCCGCCGACCTCCAGACCGGCGGTGGTGGGCAGATAGCGGGCGACGGCGACCGCGCCGGCCAGCTGCGGCAGCCGGCGTGGCAGGAGGGTGCGCTGGAGCATGCCGACGAGTTCGTGCTCGGCGTCGAAGGCGTGGGCGCGCATCAGGGCCTGCCCGGCGAGGCCCGAAGCGGCGGTGAGCAGGGCGCGCTCCTCGGGGCCGAAGTCGTGGGGGTTGTCCCAGCCGATCAGACAGGCCCCGGCCATACGGCCGCCGCCGGCGGGCAGCGGGAGGACGGCGAGGCCGCCGGGGCCGACGTCGGCGAGGGCCGGTTCCAGATCGGCCCCGGCGGGCCAGATCCCCGCGCGTCCCTCGCGGAGCGCGGTGGCGAGCGTCGGCATGGTGCGCACCGGCGCGTCCGGCCACTCGGAACGCCACTCGGAGCGCCACACCTCGGGCCAGATCTCCGGCTGCGGCGGATCGAGGACGGTGACGACGAGACGGTCGCCCTCCAGTTCGGCGAGGGCGATCCGGTCGGCCCGGAGGGGCTTGCGCAGGGCGGTCACGACGGCCTGGCTGACGTCACGCACGGTGCCCGCGGTGGCCAGGGCGGCGGCGAGGCGCTGGATGCGGGCCACGTCGCCGCGGCCGGTGCGCAGGGTGGAGGCGTCGGCGACGGTGCCGACGAGACGGGTGGGCCGGTCCCCGCCCCCGGACAGCATCCGGCCGCGCAGCCTGAGCCACCGCTGCTCGCCGGAGGGCTGCAGGATGCGGAACTCCAGCTCCCGGTCGCCGATCGACATGTGGTCCGCCTCCACGACGGACATCAGCGCGGGCAGGTCCTCGGGGACGGTCAGCGCGATCAGCGTCTCGACCCGGCCGTCGAAGTCGTCCGGTCCCATGCCGAACAGTTCCAGCAGTCCGTCGTCGACCACGACCCGTCCGGTGTCCATGGCCAGGTCGAACGAGGCGCCGGGCCCGGCGGGCGGGGCGGGGGCGACGCTGATGACCGCCTCGGCGAACAGGTCGAGGCAGTGGCGTTCCTCGGCGTCGAAGCCGTCCGTGCCGTCGCCGACGGCCACGAGGCAGCCTCGCTCGCGCAGCGGCAGCACGCCCAGCGAGAAGTCCTCGGCGTGGGCGCGGCGGACGTCGGCGTCCTGCTGGAGGTCGCCGGAGCCGAGCCAGCGCGGCCGGCCCGAACGGCAGGTCTCGGCGACCGGGGCGGTCCCCGAGGCGGGGTAGCTGTCGCGGAGGCCGTAGAGGGTCCTCGGTACCCCGGCCGCGCCTGCCAGGGACAGCGCGTCGCCCTCGCCGTCCGGGATGTAGACGGCGGCGACGGTCGCACCCGTGAAGACGAGCACCTGTTCGAGAATGGCATGCAGGCGCTCCTGCGGATCGAGCTCGCCGCCGAGCGTCTTGAGCGCGAGTTCGGCACGCAGCGTCCTCGTTCCGTGTTCCGCAGCGCCCTCACTGACCACGTCCGCAATTACAGCGCTTCCAGCCCGCGCGCGCAGCCCCTGGGACGGTTCGGCGGGGCCCGCGGGCCCCACTGGGCGCGCCCAGCCTCGAAAGGCGCCGAACAAATCTTTACGCATGCGTTTCGCACGGTGGTCGCGTGACAGCCGTGACGGCTTTCTGGTGACAGCCGTGACTGTCGGGCACTCCGGCGGGCTGGAAGGCTCGTCGTCACCAAGGCCCAGGGGCGACGGCACACGAGGCGGGGGGACTGGCGTGGACAAGCGGTACGAGGCCTACGCGCTCGCCGACAGACACTTCTACGAGACACCCGACCGGCTGTCGGCCGGTGACCGCGCGGGCACGGCGGCGCCGGGTTACGAGACGGCCGGCCGCGCGGTCCCCGAGGGCTGGCGGGCCGCCCGGATCGGGGACTGGCTGACACTGACCCCGGTCGACGACGGCGGACGGCCCCGTCCCGGACCCACCCAGGGATGGAAAGTGCACGCCTCCGCCACCCGGGCGAACGCGGACCGGATCGCGGCGATCGTGTGGGACTACTGCGTGCCCCGGCTGATCCCGTTCAAGTTCGTGCCGGGCCCGCATCTGCTGCATCTGCGCAACGCCAAGTACGCGGCCCGCGACACCAGCGGCAAGTTCGTGACGGTGTACCCGGCCGACGAGGAGCAGCTGCACCTCGTCCTGCGCGAGCTCGGCGCGCTCCTGGACGGCCTCGACGGGCCGTACATCCTCACCGACCTGCGCTGGAACGACGGACCGCTGTACGTCCGCTACGGCGCATTCGCCCGCTCCTTCGTCGTCGACGAGCGCGGCACGCTCGTCCCGGCCGTCCGCGACGGCGAGGGCACCCTGGTGCCGGACCAGCGGAAGCCGACCTTCCATGTGCCCGACTGGGTGACCCTGCCCGCCTTCCTGGAACCGCAGCTGGCGGCACGCAACACGACCACGGTCGGCGATCTGCCGTACCGCATCGAGAAGGCGCTGCACTTCTCCAACGGCGGCGGGGTGTACGTCGGCACCGACACCCGTGACGGCCGCCGGGTGGTCCTCAAGGAGGGGCGCCCGCACGCCGGGCTGGCCGCCGACGGGGCCGACGCCGTCACCCGGCTGGAACGGGAGAAGGCCGCGCTGGAGCGGCTGGCCGGGCTGGGCGTCGTCCCCGAGGTGCGCGACTGGTTCACCCTCGGCGACCACCGCTTCCTCGTCATGGACTTCGTCGAGGGCCGCCCGCTCAACTCCTGCGTCGCCGAACGGCACCCCCTGCTGGCGGCGGACCCCGAGCCCGGTGCGGTCGCCGCGTACACGGCCTGGGCGTTGCACGTCCACCGGGCCGTCGAGCAGGCGGTCGAGGCGGTGCACTCGCGCGGGATCGTCTTCAACGACCTGCACGTCTTCAACATCATGGTCGCGCCCGACGACCGGTCGGTGTCCCTGCTGGACTTCGAGGCGGCGGCGCCCGCCGAGGAGGACGGCCGCCAGATCGTCGCCCACCCCGGCTTCCTGGCACCCCCGGACCGCACCGGCCCGGCCGTCGACCGCTACGCCCTCGCGTGTCTGCGCCTGGCGCTGTTCCTGCCGGTCACGTCCCTGTTCGTGGTGGAACGGGAGAAGGCCGCGCATCTGGCCGCGGTCGTCGCGGGGCAGTTTCCCGAGGTGCCGCGCGCGTTCCTCGACGAGGCGGTCGCGGAGATCACCCGTGGGAGCGGGGCCCTGGAGCACACGCCGGTACGGCAGGAGCGGGCCCGGGCGCGTGCGGAGGGGGCGGGCGTCCTCGAAGGGGGCTGGTCGCTCGCCGAGCCCGCGGACTGGCCGTACAGCCGTGACTCGATGGTCAAGGCGATCCTGGCCTCGGCCACGCCGGAGCGCGACGACCGGCTCTTCCCCGGGGACGTCGCCCAGTTCTCCGACGGCGGTGGCCTCGGACTCGCGCACGGCGCGGCGGGCGTCCTGTACACGCTCGCGGAGGTCGGCGCCGAGCGCTACGAGGAGGGCGAGCGCTGGCTGCTCGACCACACCGACCCGGTGCCGATCGGAACCCCGCTCGGCCTGTACGACGGTCTCGCGGGCGTCGCCCACACCCTGGACCGGCTCGGCCACCGGCAGCGCGCCCTGGACCTGGTCGAACAGATCCTCTCCGAGAAGTGGCACAAGCTGTCGTCCGACCTGCGCGGCGGGCTCGCCGGGCTCGGTCTGGTCCTCGACGAGCTGGCGCGGACCACCGGTGAGTCCGCACTGCGCGACCACGCGGCCGAGGCCGCACGACTCCTCGTACGCCGCCTCACCGAGCCCCGCCCGGCACCGCCCCGCCGCCGCGCCGGCCTGCTGCGCGGCGCGAGCGGTCCCGCGCTGTTCCTGCTGCGCCGGTACGAGACGACAGGCGACCCCGCGTTGCTCGACGCGGCGGGCGAGGCCCTGCGGCAGGACCTGGAGTGCCTGGTCGAGCAGAAGAACGGCGGGCTGGCCGTCGACGAGGGCTGGCGGACGATGCCCTACCTCGGCGACGGGAGCGTGGGCGTGGGCATGGTGCTCGACGACTACCTGGCCGCGACCGGCACCGGAACGGACGAGCTCACGCGGATCCGTGCGGGCGTCCTGACCGCCGCGGCCTACCGCTTCTACGCGCAGCCGGGGCTGTTCGAGGGCCGCGCCGGGATGATCCTCCACCTCGCCCGGACAGGCGCCCCGCGCGCGGAGCTGACGCGACAGATCGCCGCGCTCGGCTGGCACTCGATGCCCTACCAAGGGCAACTGGCCTTCCCCGGCAACCACTTGATGCGGCTCTCCATGGACCTCGGTACCGGAACGGCGGGGTGCCTGCTGGCGCTCGGCGCGGCACACGCCGCCGCCGACGACGACGCCACGGCCCGACTGCCCTTCCTGCCGCCGCTGCGACGGCGGCCCCGATGACGCGGTTCCGCCCCCGGCGGAGTCGTGACGCAACACCCCCGTCCCCAAGGGCCCTGTGCGGGCCACCGATCGAAAGGAATCGACATGGCACTTCTCGACCTGCAGACGATGGAAGCCGACGAGACGACCGGCACCGGCGGCCCCAGCTCCCTGAGCGTGCTGTCCTGTGTGAGCGCGGCCAGCATCACGCTCTGCCTCTGACCCGAACAGGGCGTCCGGCTCGTTCAGGACGTCCGTCGGACCGCAGCGGCAGCTGAGTCGCGCCGGCGGCTCCGGACGGTTCCTCTCCCTTGTCCGGGGAGGGGCCGTCCGGGGCTCACTCATCCGATCAGCCCATCCGATCAGCCCATTCCGATCGACTCATCCGCTCATTCATCCGGTCATCCCACGTCAGGACGGGTATGACGACGACCCTCACCGAAGCCGGCGCCCCGGGCCCGGCAGCCACGTCCGTCCCCCTGCTGCGCTCGACCGTGCGGCACTCCGGCCCCCGCTGTACGGCCCTGGCGCTCGTGTCCCTGGCCGCGACGGGGGCGAACCTGTTGCTGCCGGTCGCGCTGGGCGGGGCCCTGGATCTGCTGCTGGCCGGCGACCCGGACGGCTCGCGCCGGGTGCTGTGGTGCACCGGGCTGATCCTCGCCGTAGCCGCCCTGGACGCGGTCGAGACCGTACTCGGCGGGACCACCGACGCCCGGGCCACCGCGTGGCTGCGCCACCGTCTGGTCGGGCATGTGCTGGCCGCGGGGCCACGGGCCGTCGCCCGGTTCGGGCCGGGGGACCTGGTGGCCCGGCTCGTCGGGAACGCGGCCCAGGCGGGAACGGCACCCGCCACGGTCGCCGCGCTTCTCGCCGCGCTCGCCGGGCCGCTGGGCGCGGTGGTGGCACTGGGACTCATCGACCCGTGGCTCGCCGCGGTGTTCGTGATCGGGGCCCCGCTGCTCGCCCTGGTGCTGCGCACCCTCGCGCGGGACTCCTCCGCGTGCGTGACGCGCTACCAGCGGGCCCAGGGCCGTATCGCGGGCGGCCTGGCCGAGGCCGTCGCCGGGCACCGCACGATCGCCGCCGCCGGAACCGCCGACCGGACCGTCGCCCGCGTCCTGCGACCCCTCACCGAACTCTCCCGCGAGGGGCACCGCATGTGGCACGTCCAGGGCCGCGCCGCCGCGCGGGCGGCCGCCGTGGCGCCGCTGTCGCAGCTCGCCGTCGTGGCCACCGCGGGCGTCCTGCTCACCCGACAGCACCTCTCCGTGGGCGAGTTGCTGGCGGCGTCCCGCTACGCCGTGCTGGCCGCGGGCGTCGGCGTGCTGGTCGGCCAACTCTCCGGCCTGGTCCGCGCCCGGGCAGGGGCCGAACGCCTCGCCGAGATACTGACCGAGCCGCCGACCACGTACGGCGATCGCCTGCTCCCGCCTTCCGGCCCGGGGCGCCCGGAGTCGGACAACCCCTGCGGGCCGGGGCGGCTGGAGCTGTGTTCCGTGACCGTCCGGCGGGGTGGGCGCGCCGTGTTGGACGGTGTCGACCTCGTCGTGCCGGCCGGGACCACGCTCGCCGTCGTGGGCCGCTCGGGGGCGGGCAAGTCGCTGCTCGCCGCCGTGGCCGGGCGGCTCGTGGATCCGGACGAGGGAGAGGTACGGCTCGACGGGGTGCCGCTGCCCGAACTGGACCGCCGGGAGCTGCGCCGAGCGATCGTCCACGCCTTCGAACGGCCGGCCCTGCTGGGTGACTCCGTGGAGGACACCATCGCCTTCGGCTCCCCCCGCCCCTCCCCCGCCCGCATCCGGGAAGCCGCCCGCGCGGCGCACGCGGACGCCTTCGTCCGCCGCCTCCCCGACGGTTACGCCACCCCCTGCGCCGACGCCCCCCTGTCGGGTGGTGAGGCCCAACGCCTGGGCCTCGCCCGGGCGTTCGCCCGGGACGGCCGTCTCCTCGTCCTCGACGACGCCCTCTCCAGCCTCGACACCGTCACCGAGCACCACATCACCGACGTCCTCCTGCGCCCCACCACCGGCGGCAGCCGCCTGATCATCGCCCACCGCGCCGCCACAGCCGCCCGCGCGGACACGGTGGCGTGGCTGGACGGGGGAAAGGTACGGGCGACGGGCCCGCACGCGGAGCTGTGGCGGGTGGCGGGGTACCGGGAACTGTTCGGGGCGGAGGGTGACACCGAGGCGGACGACCGCGCCGACGCGTCCGGCGGCGGACGAGAGGCGGAGATCGGTGCCCCCACGACGACCGGCACCGGCGGCGACGGGACAGACAGCGAACCCGAGGCCCCGAACAGCACCCGCGCATCGGCCGACGCGCGGGTCGGGCCGGACCACGAGCGTGAGCCGGAGCGCGGCGCCCGCGCATCAGCCGACGCGGCCGGCCGGCCGGGCCGCGAGCGTGAGGCGGAGGGAGGTACCCGGGCAGGGACCGGCATGGGCGGGGCGGAGATCGCCCGGGGCGCCGCCGGGTCGCAGGGTTCCTCGGGTGGAGGGGGCCGGTGAAGGGCCGTCGGGAGGTGCCGCGGTCCGCCGGCCCGCTGAAGGCCGGAGCGGCGGCGGCGCCGGGTCCGACGTCGCGCCGTGCGGACCCCGCATCCGAGTGGATCGAGAGCTCCGCCGAACCGGCGGGTCCCCGTGCGGAGTCCGGAGTCACCCCGCCCCCGCCTCCCGCAGGGACCCGGGACGTCCACGGGGCGCCGCGACGTCACGTCCCCCCGCTCGGCCTCCCGCGGCGCGGTCTGCGCTATCTGCGGCGGCGTGTGCGTGTCGTCGTGCGGCTGGCCCTGTGGTCCGTGCTGGAGATGGGCCAGACGTTCCTGATGGGGTACGCCCTCGCGCGTGCCCTCGAAGACGGGTTTCTCGCGGGGCGGGCCGGGGTCGGGCTGGGCTGGCTGGGCGTCGGGGCGGGGGCGGTGGTCGTCGGGGCACTGGGGACCGGGCCGGTCTACGGGTGCGTGGCGGGGCTGGTGGAGCCCTTGCGCGACCGGCTGGTGCGAGGGGTGGTCGAGCGGGGGGTGCGGGAGGCGGACGGCGGGGCCCTGTCCGGGCTGACCCAGCAGGTGGAGATCGCCCGGGACACCTTCGCCGGACTGGTGATGGTGTCCCGCTCGTTCCTGTTCACCTCCGCCGGGGCGCTCCTCGGCCTCTTCTCGCTGGCCCCGCCCCTGCTGCTCGTCGTGGGCCCCCCGCTGGTCGTCGGCGTGGCCCTCTTCCTGGCGACGCTCAGGCCGCTGGCCCGCCGGCAGGAGACCTTCCTCGTCGCCGACGAGGCCCTCGCCGACCGACTCGGCACCGTCTGCCCGGGGTTGCGGGACATCACGGCGGCCGGTGCGGAGGACATGGTCGCCGCCGACGCCGGTCGCCGTGTCGACGCCGAGCACCGGGCCGCACGCTCACTGGCCCGGTGGGGCGTCGTACGGGTCGCCGCCCTCGCGATCGGCGGCCAGCTGCCCGTCGTCCTGCTCCTGGCCACCACGCCCTGGCTGCTGGACCGTGGAGTCACCGCGGGCGCCCTGATCGGCGCCCTCGCCTACGTCACGCAGTCCCTCCTCCCCGCCCTCCAGAACCTGGTCCACGGCCTGGGCACCAGCGGCTCCCGCCTCGCGGTGGTGCTGCGCAGGCTGGTCCCATCGAGCGACCCTCCGCATACGGCGCACGCCCCGCCCCCGGCCCACTCCCCGTCCCCGGCGAACCCCTCGTCGGCCTCAGCCCGCTCGCCGCGGACCGCGAGCGCCACGCGGCCCGGCCCACTCACCGATCCCGGCTCCGGCCCCGGCCCCGGCGCGACCTCTCCCCCGCCCCACCCACCCCCCGACACCCCCGACACCCTCGACGCCCTCGTCCTCTCCTCCGTCACGTTCGCCTACGGCTCCTCCGGCGCCCCTGTCATCGACGATCTCGACCTCCGCCTCCCCCAGGGCACGCATCTGGCCGTCGTCGGTCCCAGCGGCATCGGCAAGTCCACCCTCACCGGGCTCGTCGCGGGTCTCCTGCGCCCCCGGCGCGGCACCGTCCGCTTGTGTGGGCAGCCGGTACCGGGCGCCATATCCCGCGCACACCGGGTGCTCATTCCGCAGGAGGCGTACGTCTTCAGGGGATCCCTCGCGGAAAACCTCGGCGAGCTGCGGCCGAAACCCGTGCCCGAGGAGGAGCTGTGGGCCGCCGCGGAAGCGGTGGGGCTCGCCGAAGTGATGGTCCGGCTGGGCGGTCCGGCGGCCGAGGTGGACCCGGGCGCGCTGTCCGCCGGGGAGCGGCAGCTCGTCGCACTGGCCCGGGCGTACCTGTCGTACGCGTCGGTCGTGATCCTCGACGAGGCGACCTGTCACCTGGACGCGGAGGCGGAGGAACGCGCCGAGCGGGCCTTCGCCCGGCGCCCGGGTACGACCCTCCTGGTGGTCGCCCATCGCGTCAGCTCGGCCCGCCGCGCCGACAAGGTGCTGGTCATGGACGGGCGGTGCGCCGCCTACGGGGAGCACCACGAACTGCTGGCCCGCTCGCCGCTCTACCGTGACCTGGTCGGCGCCTGGTCCCCCGTGTCGGGCTCGCCGCGTCCACGCGGCGGGCGTTCCTCAGAGCCAGCCCTCCCCCTGCGAGATCCGGATGGCGTCGATCCTGTTGCGCGCCCCCGTCTTGCGGGTGATGGCGGCCATGTAGTTGCGCACGGTCCCGTGCGAAAGGTGCAGGCTGCCGGCGATCTCCGCGACGGAGGCCCCCTCGGCGGCCAGGGATAAGACGCTCAGTTCACGGCGTGTCAGCGGCATCTCGGCGGCCTTGAGGAAACCGAAGCCGAGGGAGTCGTCGACGAAACGTTTCCCTTGGGCGACCTCGCGGATCGCGGACACCAGCCGCTGCGGCGAGCCCTCCTTGTCCACGTACCCGAGGGCCCCGGCCTCCGCCGCACGCTTCAGGAGCCCGGGTCTGCCTGCGTGGGCGAGGACCAGGAGGCCGGGGGCGGGGCCGCCCGCGCCGCGCAGGTCGGCGAGGGGCGGGATACCGACCGCGTCCGCGCAGTCCAGGTCCGCCGCGCAGACGTCGGGCCGCAGGGACCGTACGCGTCCCGGTGCCGCACGCCAGGACGCGTCGTACACCACCAGGTCGGGTTCCTGGCGCAGCCACTCCGCCAGTACCGACCTGACCAGACATTCGTCGTGCACGAGAAGTACCCCGATCACGTTCGCCCTCCGCCTCCCGGCCACCGATGTCCTTCGCCTCAGCGCGTGCCCATTGTTGGCGCCCCCGACCACGCCCGGGCGCGAAGAACCAGCCATCGGGGTGCGTGGGGGCGCACTCACAGCGCCCGCGCGCGTTGCCGCGCATCACCGAGGGGGCATGGCGCGGGAAAGAGGGGGTACGGCGGGCCGCCCGCGCACGGCGCTCGCCGTGCGCGGGCGGCCCGCAGGGGGGAGCCTTGACCCTGGGGCTGTCGCGCGGTCGTGCGAGGAGGTGGTCGGCGATGTCCGACGTCCACGCGTCCGGAGGGCGGACGACCGTCGAGACGTCCCGCGTCGGCCATCCCCTGCTGTCGCTGGCGCTGGCCGCGATGATGGACGACGTCGGGGCCCACTCCGGCGCGGTGTATCTGCTGGCGCCCGACGAGCCGGTCCTGGAGATGGCGGTCATGGCGGGGCTGCCGAGATCGTTCGCCGCGCCGTGGGAGCGGGTGGGGCTGAGCGCGCCGGTCCCGGTCTCCGAGGCCGTACGGGGGCAGCGGCTGGTGTGGGTCAACGGCGAGGAGCAGATGGCCCGCCGCTATCCCCGGATCGCCGTGGTCCTGCCCTACCCGTTCGCCCTGGCCGCGCTGCCGGTGGCGACCCGGGACACGACCTACGGCGCCGTCTTCCTGACCTGGCCCGGCTCCCACCCGCCGGAACTCAGCGACCGCGAGCGGGACCATCTCACCTCGGCCTGCGACCGACTCGCGGTCCGGCTGCGGCGCGCGGAGGAGGAGGGGCGGCCGGTGCGACCCGAGCCGGACCTGTCGGCGCCGTCGGCGACCACGGTCGCGGGGACGCTCGGCACGGTGGAGGCGGCGCGGATGGTGGCAAGGCTGCCGTACGGGATGTGCGCGCTCGATCTGCACGGACGGATCACTTTCGCCAACGCGGCCACGGCCGAGCTGCTCGGCATCCCGGTGAGCGGTCTGCTGGGCACCCAGCTCTGGGTGTCCGTGCCGTGGCTCAACGATCCCGCGTACGAGGACCGGTACCGGGCGGCGCTGATGAGCCAGCACGTGACGTCGTTCGTGGCACTCAGACCGCCGAGCGACTGGCTGTCGTTCCGCCTGTATCCGGGGACGAACGGGCTGAGCGTACGGATCTCGCGCGCCCGGGCGGTCGCCGAGGCCGAGCGTGCCGGGCGGGTGGAGGACGACGGGCCGGGCCGCCTGGTGACCATCCACCACGTACTGGCGCTGGCGAGCGCGCTCACCGAGGCGGTGAGCGTGCAGGACGTGGTGGAACTGGTCGCCGACGAGATCGCCCCGGCCATCGGCAGCCAGGCCCTCGTGATGTTCGGCTCGCGTGCCGGGCGCCTGCATGTGCTCGGGCACCGCGGCTACGCCGACCCGCACCTCGTGGAACGCTTCGACGGGATGCCCCTCACCGCGCCGATGCCCGGAGCGCACGCCCTGACCACCGGGGTGCCCGCCTTCTTCGAGTCCCGGCAGCAGTTGGAGCACCTCTATCCGATGCGGCGGGAGACCCCGGACGGGCTGGGCGCCTGGGCGTACATCCCGCTGATCGCCTCGGGCCGGCCGGTGGGCACCTGGGTCCTGGGGTACGCGGAGCCGCATCCCTTCCCGGCCGACGAGCGCGCGGTGCTGACCAGCCTCAGCGGTCTCATCGCCCAGGCGCTGGAGCGGGCTCTGCTGTACGACGCCAAGCACCAGCTGGCGCACGGGCTGCAGCAGGCGCTGCTGCCGCACTCGCTGCCGTCGATCCCCGGGATCGAGGCGGCCTCCCGCTATCTGCCCGCCACCCGGGGCATGGAGATCGGCGGCGACTTCTTCGACCTGGTTCTCTCGCACGGGCGGGCCTCGGCCGTGATCGGCGACGTGCAGGGGCACAACGTGACGGCGGCGGGTCTGATGGGGCAGATCCGTACGGCGGTTCGCGCGTACACGACCGTGGGGCAGGCGCCGGAGGAGGTGATGAGCAGCACCAACCGGCTGCTGATCGACCTGGGTTCGGAGCTGTTCGCCAGTTGTCTGTATCTGCGGCTGGACCCGGAGCACGGAACGGCCGTCATGGCGCGGGCGGGGCATCCGCCGCCGTTGCTGCGCCGGCCGGACGGGAAGGTGCGGGTGCTCGACCTCGCGGGCGGTCCGCTGCTCGGCATCGACGCGGCGGCGACCTATCCGACGACCGAGGTGGCGCTGACCGAGGGGTCCGTGCTGGCGCTGTACACCGACGGGCTGATCGAGTCGCCCGGCGTCGACATCGAGGACGCGCTGGCGGATCTCGGGGAGCGGCTGTCGACGGCCGGGGAACGGCCGTTGGACGAACTGGCCGACAGTCTCGTACGGGAGATCGCTGCGGCGGAGGAGCGGGCGGACGACGTGGCGTTGCTGTTGCTTCGGGCTACTGGCACCGGGTGAGCGTGAAGCCCGGGGGCCGCCGGTTCGTTCACCGGCCGCGGGTGCGTCGTGGCTGATCGCGTGGCTCCTCGCGCCGCTGGAGGGGATTCGCCCCCGTCCTGGGCCTGAGAGCCCCTGCGACGGCTTCCCGGATCCACGGGTCCCGGAACGAGAATCGGTCCGGCCCTCCCGCCGGAGAGCCGGACCGTTCCACCTGTCGGACGGAACCGCTGTGGTGTGGCCGACAAGTGGGTCGTGGGGCGACGGCCGGGGGTCAGTGGCCGCTGAACCCGGGGCCGTCGTCCACGTCTTGGGGTCTTGGGTGGCGTGCGCCTACTGCTCGACGCCCTGCTCGTCGACACCCTGCTCGTCGACGCCCTGCCCCTGCTCGTGGCCCGCGCCGGCGTCACCGGCACCGGCAGCGGCACCCGCGTCACCCGCACCGGCGGCATCGCCGGCACCGGCCGCCGCGGCGCCCTCTTCCTCGCCAGCACCCGCTGCGGCAGCGCCTTCTTCCTCACCGGCGCCGGCGGCTGCGGCGCCCTCTTCCTCGCCCGCGCCCGCGGCCGCGGCCGCGCCACCGTCGGCCGCTTCGCCCGCGCCCGCGGCGTCGCCGGCACCGCCGGCGGCTTCCTCACCGGCGCCCGCGCCGGCGTCGCCGAGGGTCGCGCCGACCGCCGCGAGGGCGGTGGTGACCGGCTGGAAGAAGGTCTCGCCGCCGACGGTGCAGTCGCCGCTGCCGCCGGAGGTCAGACCGATGGCCTGGCCGTCCTCGGTGAACAGCGAGCCGCCGCTGTCGCCGGGCTCGGCGCAGACGTCGGTCTGGATGAGGCCGGTGACCGTGCCCTCGGGGTAGTTCACCGTGGCTTCGAGGCCGGTGACCTGGCCGTCGGCGAGACCGGTGGTGCTGCCCATGCGGAAGACCTGCAGGCCGACCGCGGCCTCGCCGGCCGCGTTGATGTTGACCGTCTGGCCGTTGCCGAGGTCGACCGTGCTGGCCGCCTGCGTCGCCGGGTCGTTGTAGTTGACCAGGGCGAAGTCACCGGCGCCGGGGAACGTGGCGGTCGCCGCGTCGACCGTGGCGATCGGCGCGCCGCCCTCCTCCTCGGACCACTCGGCCTCGGCGACACCGCAGTGACCGGCGGTCAGGAAGGCCGGGGCGCCTTCGGCGTTGACGACGTTGAAGCCGGCCGAGCAGCGTGCGCCACCGCCGAAGATGGCGTCGCCGCCCTCCAGGAAGGTCTTGAACGTGCCGGCGGACTTCTTGATGGTCGCCATGCCCGTGCCGAGCGACTTGACGGTCGACTCGATGGTGTCCCAGTTCTCGCCCGTGACCGTGGAGTCGGCGGTGACCTGGAGCTTGTTCGTGCGGGGGTCGATCGCCCAGGCGGTACCCGGGACGCTGGCCTGCTCCTTCAGCGTCGCCGCGCCTTCCTGGAGTTCGGACCAGCTGTTGTCGACCTCACGGACCTCCGCGCCGGCCTGCTTGGCCTGGATGATCACGTTGTTGTCGTCGCCGTCGATCTCGAGGCCGTCGATGACGTTGATGACGAGCTGCTTCTCGCCCGAGTCGTAGTACGCGCCTGCGAACGCGTCACCGAGCAACTCCTGCAGCTGGGCGGCCAGATCCGGCGCGTCACTCGCGGCGAGCGTCTTCGGGGCAGCCTCGTTCGACTCCGTCTGCGACGCCATGGCGTTCGGCAGGATGAGCGCCGCCGCTCCGAGTGCCGCCACGCCGCCTGCGGCTATGAACGCCTTACGCTTGGTGGCTCGTTTGTGACTCAACTCTTGACCTCCTGGGGACGGGGTCCGTGCCGCCGTCCGGCGGGTGAACTGGGGGCGCCTGGTTGCCAGTTGGTACGGATGGTTCCGGTGGGGTGTTCAACGCTCCGCAAAAAGATTTCGATCTTCCATTTCGCAAAGTGCGCTACGCCCCCCGTTCGCCGGGCATGTCACGACTTCCCGCCCGCGCTCCCCACGGAGAATCGGCGGCGCCCGACGACCCACCCCCGGGACACCACGTACAGCGACCGGCCGGTAGCGGCCTGTTCCCCACTTCGGCCGGGAAACCGGCTTCAGCGAATCTCCACACCGAATGCCCAGTGAGGTCACGCCCGAGGGGGGTTCTGCACAAGGGCGACTCGCGCACCGCGCCTTTGAGGCGGGACTGTCCAATTCGTTTTCCGGCTGGCAATGAACGACCTATGACGATGCCGCGATCCGTGTGAAGAAGCTGCCCCCAACGCGTGCGCAGGCCTGCACCAATGAACCGTCATGGTCACCAAGTGCCCTGGTGAGGGGCCGTGTTGATTGGATGTGCGCGGCGGCGATCTGCTTTGATCCATCGCACCGCGGGGGCCGCCAAGCTCTCGGAAACGAGAAGTGGTTACCCACGTGTGCGGCCGTCGTTCTGTCCCCAGAAGGGGGCCGCTCCCCCCTTATGAATAGCTATACGAAGGGAAGTTCCATCATGAACTCCACCCCCCAGGTTGAGACCGCCGAGATCTCGGACTCCGCCCTCGACGCCGTCTCCGGTGGCCTGTCGGTCAACGCCGTCGGCACCGTCACCGGCCTGGTGGACGGCATTGCCCCGGTCTCCGGCCTGGTCAACACGGCCGTCGGCACGGTCGAGGGTGTCACCGGTCTGAACACCGCCCCGGTCACGAGCCTGGTCGCCGGTCTCTGATCGAGCCCTGGCGCCGCTGAGTCCCGGAACCGCCTGACTGGTTCCGGGACTCTCGGGTGCCCGAACGTCCGCTGTCCCGAGTCGCGCAGGTGAGGGAAGTCCCGTGCAGTTCCGCCAACAGGCCCTCGCCAAGCTCCAGTCGCCGGAGGAACTCGACCTTCCGGTGCGTTTCGCACGCCCACAGGGCTGGCTGGTGCTGTCCGTGACGGTGGTCGCCATGGCCGCCGCGTCCGTGTGGGCCGTCACGGGTTCCGTCGCGTCCACGGTCGGCGCGCCCGCCGTCCTCACCCACGGGCAGGGCAGTTACGTGCTGCAGAGCCCGGTCGCCGGCCAGGTCACCGCCGTACTCGCGAAGCAGGGCCGGCGACTGGCCGCCAGGGCCCCCGTCCTGAAGGTCGCCACCGCCGACGGCGAGACCGTCGTCCGGTCCGTCGCGGCCGGCCGGGTCTCCGCGCTCGCCGCCACCATCGGCCAGATCATCCAGACCGGCGCCGACGTCGCGGCCATCGAGAAGGTCGCCGACGCCGACGACCCGCTCTACGCCACGGTGTACGTCCCCGCCGAGAACGCCGCCTCCATCCCGAAGGACGCCGAGGTCGACCTGACCGTGCAGTCGGTCCCCACCCAGCGGTACGGCGTGCTGCGCGGCCATGTGAAGAAGGTGGACCGCACCACGCAGACCCCGCAGTCGATCGCCGCGTTCCTCGGTGACGACCAGCTGGGCGAGCAGTTCACCAAGAAGGGCCGGCCGGTGGCCGTCACCGTACGGCTGGACCGGAAGGCGTCGACCGAGTCGGGCTACCGGTGGTCCTCGCAGGACGGGCCACCGTTCGAGCTGACCTCCATGACCATGGCCACGGGCTCGATCCGGCTGGCCGACGAGCGTCCGATCGATTGGCTGCTCCCGTGACCGCATCCCAGGACACCGCCCCGCCACCCGCGCGCGGCAGACGCAAGGCCGCCCCGCAGAAGCGCCCGGTGCCCAAGGGCCGGCAGAAGACCGTCCGCACGCCGACCGTCCTGCAGATGGAGGCCGTGGAGTGCGGTGCCGCCTCCCTCGCCATGGTCCTCGGCCACTACGGACGGCACATCCCGCTGGAGGAGCTGCGCATCGCCTGCGGTGTCTCCCGGGACGGCTCGCGCGCCAGCAACCTGCTGAAAGCGGCCCGCAGTTACGGCCTCACCGCCAAGGGCATGCAGATGGACGTGGCCGCCCTCGCCGAGGTGAAGGCGCCGGCCGTCCTCTTCTGGGAGTTCAACCACTACGTCGTCTACGACGGCATGGGGCGCCGCTTCGGCCGGCGCGGCGTCCACATCAACGACCCGGGCAAGGGCCGCCGGTTCGTGCCGATGGAGGACTTCGACTCCAGCTTCACCGGTGTCGTCCTCGTCATGGAGCCGGACGACGGCTTCGAGAAGGGCGGCCGCAGGCCCGGTGTCCTCGGCGCCATGCCCGCCCGGATGCGCGGCACTTCGGGCACCCTGCCCGCCGCCGTCCTCGCCAGCCTCCTCCTGGTGGCGGTCGGTGCGGCGGTACCCGCGCTGAGCCGCACCTACATCGACATGTTCCTGATCGGCGGCCAGACCTCCCTGCTGGGCGTGCTGTTCGCGTCGATGGGCGCCTGCGTGCTGCTGACGGTCCTGCTGACCTGGCTGCAACAGGCCAACCTGCTGCGCGGCCGGCTGATCTCCTCGACCCTGTCCAGCGCCCGTTTCCTGCGGCACCTGCTCCGCCTGCCCGTCACCTTCTTCTCGCAGCGCAGCCCCGCCGACCTCGTCCAGCGGCTCCAGTCCAACGACGCGGTCGCCGAGACCCTGGCCCGCGATCTCGCGGCGGCCGGGGTGGACGCGGTCGTCGTCGTCCTCTACGCCGTACTCCTCTACACGTACGACCCGCAGCTCACCTTCGTCGGCATCGCGGTCGCGCTGCTGAACGTGGTGGCGATGCGGGTGGTGATCCGGCTGCGCGCGACCCGTACGGCGAAGCTGCGCGCCGACAACGCCCGGCTGACCAACACGGCGTACACCGGCCTCCAGCTGATCGAGACGATGAAGGCGACCGGCGGCGAGGAGGGCTACTTCCGCAAGTGGGCCGGGCAGCACGCCACCACGCTGGAGGAGCAGCAGCGGCTCGGGGTGCCGAGCGCCTGGCTGGGGGTCGTCGCCCCGACCCTCGCCACGCTCAACAGCGCGCTCATCCTCTGGATCGGCGGCATGCGCGCGGTCGAGGGCCACCTGTCCGTCGGCCTCCTGGTCGCCTTCCAGGCGCTGGTCACCCGGTTCACCGCGCCGATCACCCGGCTCAACGGCGTCGCGGGCCGCATCCAGGACTTCGCGGCCGACGTGGCCCGTCTCAAGGACGTCGAGAACTTCCAGGCGGACCCGCTGTACGCCCGCCCGGACGCCGCCGAGTCCACCCGCCGGCTGCACGGCCACGTCGAGCTGGAGAACATCACCTTCGGCTACAGCCCCCTCGACAAACCCCTGCTCACCGGCTTCGACCTCACCGTCGGCCCGGGCCGGCAGGTGGCGCTGGTCGGCGGCTCCGGCAGCGGCAAGTCGACGGTGTCCAGGCTGATCTCGGGCCTGTACACCCCTTGGGAGGGCGTGATCCGTATCGACGGCCGACGTCTGGAGGACATCCCCCGGGGTGCGCTCGCCGCCTCCGTCTCCTTCGTCGACCAGGAGGTCTTCCTCTTCGAGGGCACGGTCCGCGACAACGTGGCCCTGTGGGACCCGTCGATCCCGGACGAGGCCGTGGTGGAGGCGCTGCGGGACGCGGCCCTGTACGACGTGGTGACCCGCCGCCCGGGCGGTATCAACAGCCGGGTCGAGCAGGACGGCCGCAACTTCTCCGGCGGTCAGCGGCAACGCCTGGAGATCGCGCGGGCGTTGGTCCGCAGGCCCAGCATCCTGGTCCTCGACGAGGTGACCAGCGCGCTCGACGCGGAGACCGAGCTGACCGTCATGGACAACCTGCGCAAGCGCGGCTGCGCCTGCGTGGTGATCGCCCACCGGCTCAGCACGGTCCGCGACAGCGACGAGATCGTCGTCCTGCAGCACGGCACGATCGTGGAGCGCGGCCGGCACGAGGAGCTGGTGACACGCGGCGGCGCGTACGCCCAGCTGGTCAGGGAGCAATGAGATGACCTCCGTCCACGAAGGTCATGGGGACCAGGGCGGTCACGGGGGCCAGGGAGGCCACGGCGGGCCCGGCGGTCCCGACGGCGACCTCGTCCTCGGTGCGCTCGGCGCCATGGGCACGCCCCTCGACTGCGCCGGCCACACCCGCCTCGACCTCGAAGGCCCGCAGACCCTGTGGCTGGTGGCCTCCGGCGCCCTGGACCTGTTCGCGGTCGACGCCGGGCAGCAGGGCCACTGGCACCACCTGGGCCGTCTCGAAGCGGGCTCGTTGCTGCTCGGCCCGGTCGCCGGGCCCCAGCACACGCTGGTCGCCCGCCCGCTCCGCGACTGCGTGGTCCGGCGCATCGGCCTGCGCGAGCTGTACCAGCAGGTGAACACCGAGACCTGGTCGTACGACGCGTGGGGCAACCCCCAGCTGGTGCCCCCGCGGACGAGCCCCCTCGAATACGCCCTCGCCCTGGGCGTCGGCCGCGGCCTCTCCATCCTCTTCCAGGCGCCGATGGCCACCGAACAGGCCGCCGCGCCCACCGACGACGACGTCTTCTGGATGCAGGTGCCGCCCGGCAGCGTCCAGTACGGCTCGCTGTACGGCGCGGAGGCGGCGGCCGATCTGCTGATGGACCCGGGGGTCTGGCAGAGCATGGTCGACCAGCAGTACCGGCTGCTGGCCACGCTGGACCGCTGGATCGAGCAGCTGGAGCGCACCCACGAGGACCGTACGGCCGCCGGTATCAAGGCCGGTGAGGCCGTACGCGTCCAGGCCGACCGCACACTGCTGGCGTCCATCGGCAAGTCCTCCGCGTCCCGGCGTACCACGGCCGCCGACGCGGACGCCACGTACGCGGCCTGCAAACTCGTCGCCCGGACGGCCGGGATCGCCCTGTCCGAGCCCGCGCAGAGCGGCACCGAGAGCGACCGGCTCGACCCGGTGGAACGCATCGCGCTCGCCTCCCGCGTCCGCGTCCGCGCCGTACGCCTCGCCGGGAGCTGGTGGCGGGAGAACGTCGGCCCGCTGGTCGGGCACCGGGCCCTGTCCGGTGCTCCGGTGGCGCTGCTGTGGCGGCGCGGCGGATACGTGGCCGTGCAGCCGTCGTCCGGCCGGGAGACGCCGATCGAGAAGGCGAACGCGGCGGAGTTCGAGCCGCGGGCGGTGATGTTCTACCGGCCGCTGCCCGAACGGGTACCGACCCCGCTGCGCCTGATGCGCTGGAGCCTCCACGGCACCGGCGGTGACATGACGGGCCTGCTGCTCAGTGGCCTGGTGACGGTCGTGCTCGGTTCTCTCGTCCCCATCGCGACGGGCAAGATCCTCGGCGAGTACGTGCCGAAGGCGCAGGAGAACCTGATCGTGCAGGTCTGCCTGGCGATCATGCTCGCGAGTGTGGTGTCGGCCGCGTTCCTGCTGCTCCAGAATCTGACGATCCTCCGCATGGAGGGCCGTATCGAGGCGACCCTCCAACCGGCGGTCTGGGACCGCCTGTTGAGACTCCCCACGAAGTTCTTCGCCTCCCGCTCGACGGGTGAACTGGCCAGCGCGGCCATGGGCATCAGCGCGATCCGCCGCACCCTGGCCGGGGTCGGCCCGGTGGTCGCCCAGTCGGTGACCGTCGGTGCCGTGAACCTCGGTCTGCTGCTCTGGTACAGCGTCCCGATGGCCCTGGCGGCGATCGGGATGCTGGCGGTCGTGGCCGCCGTGTTCCTCGGCCTCGGTCTGTGGCAGGTCCGCTGGCAGCGCCGCCTGGTGGTGCTGAGCAACAAACTGAACAACCAGGCCTTCCAGACCCTGCGGGGTCTGCCGAAGCTCCGGGTGGCGGCCGCCGAGAACTACGCGTACGCGGCCTGGGCGGGCGAGTTCGCGCGCAGCCGGGAGCTCCAGCAGAAGGTCGGCGGCATCAAGAACCTCAACACGGTACTGGGCACCGTGTATCTCCCCCTCTGCACCCTGCTGATGTTCATGCTGCTGGCGGGCCCTGCCCGGGGTTCGATGTCGGCGGCGGAGTTCCTGACCTTCAACACCTCGGTGACGATGCTGCTCACCTCGGTCACCCAGCTCACCGGCGCGTTCGTGTCGGCGGTCGCCGTGCTCCCCCTCTTCGAGGAGATCAAGCCGGTGCTGGAGGCGACCCCGGAGGTCCGCACGGCCAGCACCCGCCCGGGTGTGCTGTCCGGCGCGCTGGAGGCCCGCCGTCTCGCCTTCCGCTACGCGGACGACGGCCCCCTGGTGCTGGACGACGTGTCCTTCGCCATCGAGCCCGGCGAGTTCGTGGCGATCGTCGGCCCGAGCGGTTGTGGGAAATCAACCCTCCTGCGTCTGCTCATCGGCTTCGACAAGCCGGTCTCCGGGAGCGTCCTGTACGACGGCCAGGACCTGGGCGCCCTGGACCAGTCCGCCGTACGCCGCCAGTGCGGTGTCGTCCTCCAGCACGCCCAGCCGTTCACCGGCTCCATCCTGGACGTCATCTGCGGCACCGAGCCGTTCACGCCCGAGGAGGCGATGGCGGCGGCCGCGATGGCGGGTCTCGCCGAGGACATCCAGCGCATGCCGATGGGCCTGCACACCATCGTGCAGGGAAACGGCGCGATCTCCGGCGGACAGCGCCAACGCCTGATGATCGCCCAGGCGTTGATCCGCCGCCCCCGCATCCTCTTCTTCGACGAGGCCACCAGCGCGCTCGACAACGAGACGCAGCGGACGGTCATCGAGAGCACGCGGGCGTTGAACGCGACCCGCATCGTCATCGCCCACCGGCTGTCCACGGTCATGGACGCGGACCGGGTGGTGGTCATGGAGGACGGGAAGGTGGCGGAGGTGGGGGCACCGGGTGAGCTGCTGGCGAACCCGACGGGCCGCCTGCATGAGCTGGTACGCCGCCAGATGACCTGAGGGCCTCTACTCTCGCCCCCGCCGCCCCTACCCGTCCCGTCCTCCAGGGGCCGCGCCCCTTCGACCCCGAGGGGTTCGTCGTCGGGTGCGGGTGGGTGGGGGCCGGTCGCGCAGTTCCCCGCGCCCCTGAAAAGCAGGGGCTGCGCCCCGTGCTTTTCGGCCCGAAAGGGCCGTAGGCCCTTCAGGGGCGCGGGGAACTGCGCGACCAGCCCCCACCGGACCCGCGCCGGGGGGTCGAAGGGGCAGCGCCCCTGGAGGACGGGACGGGTAGGGGCGGCGGGGGCGGGAAAACCCGCGAAGTCACCTACGGCCGAGTGGAATGCCGTCGCGGCAGAAGCAGCACCGAGGCAACCGGAACCACCGCGAGCACCACCCACGGCACAACCCCCGGCACCTCCGCGTCCATCAAGGCCCCGGCCCCCGCACTCCCCACCAACACGATCAACCCCGAAACGGACGACAGCGCCCCGGTATAGAGCCCGAGCCGCCCCTCGGCCGCAAGATCCGGCACCCACGCCCGCGCGGCCGGAGCCACCAACATCTGCCCCACCGTCAGCAACACCACGAACCCGGCAGCGGGCAACAGCCCCGCACCCCCCGTCCACCCGGCGGGCAGCGCCACGGCCACCACCCCGAACCCGGCGGCTATCAGCAACAGCCCCACCGTCATCGACCGACGCAGATCCAGCCGCTCCGCCACCCACCGCGTCACCGGCAGCTGCGCCGTCACGACGAGCAGCGAGGACAGCCCGAACAGCCAGGCCAGCGCCGACTGCGACCCCGTGGCCCGCTCCACCTCGTCGGGCAGCAGAAGGTACAGCTGGTTGTACGCCAGCAGGTACGCCCCGTACGCGCAGCACAACGCCAGGAACCGCCGGTTGCGCAGCAGCCCGCCGAGGCCCCCCTTCACCTCGACCCGCTCCCGCCCCGGAATGTGCTGGGGCAGCAACCAGACGTGCCCGGCGAGGACGAGGACGAACACCCCGGCCCCCGCGAGGCACACCACGCGGTAGTCCACGGCCAGCAGCAACGCGCCGATCAGCGGCCCGACGAACGCCCCGGCCTGCCCGGCCACCGTGAACAGCGCCAGCACGCTCGTACGGGGACCGCGGCCCGACTCCTCCCACACCACCGCCTGCCGGGCGACCTCGGACTCGACGGCCGGGGAGAACAACGCGGCGGCGAATCCGATCAGCAGAACGGACCCGATGACCGACCAGTCCGCGTCCGCGTACCCGAGCCAGGCGAACCCGGCGATCCGCAGCACACACCCCACCAGCACCACCGGCCGTACGCCGTACCGGTCGGCCAGCGCACCGCCCACCACGAACAGCCCCTGCTGGCTGAAGGTCCGCAGCCCGAGCACGAAACCGACCATCCAGCCGGCCATGCCGATCGCCGTGCCGAGATGCTCGGCGAGGAACGGCAGCACGGCGAAGAAGCCGATGTTGAAGGCGAGCTGGGTGAGAATCAGCAAGCGAAGCAGCGGATCGAGACGCGCCCAGGTACCGCGACGGGAGGGCTTGCCCTCACACCCCCCGGGCACGTCACGCGGCCCCGGCACCCCGCTCCCCGCCCGCGTCTCCGGCATCTCGTGCGCCGCCCGCGGCCCCGGCATCTCGTGCGCCGCCCGCGTCTCGTTCGCCGCCTGCTGATCGGGCACCTTGCTCGTCACCTTCCTCTCGACCTTCCTCTCGGGCACTTCACCCACCGCTCGTCTCTCCCGCTCCTCGCTCGGCGCCCACCTCGCGGCCGTCTCCCCGGCCGAGCGCCGCCGGGGCGTCCCGCTCGGTCGCCGCTCGGTCGGCTCGGTCATCCGGTCTCTCCGACGGTCGTGGCGACGGCGGGCTCGGGTCGGCGTACGGCTCCGGCGAAGCGGCGGCGCGGCCACCGCACCCCGCCCGCCGCCGTGACCGCCAGCGCGCCGAGGACGGCCAGGGCGGTGGCGGGGGCGAGGACGGCCCAGGGGGCGCGCTCGGCGTAGGGCTGGTTCTCGGCGAGGAGGAGGCCCCATTCCGGGTCCGGCGGCTGTGCGCCGAGGCCGAGGAAGCCGAGGGAGGTCAGGGCGAGGGCCACGCCGGGCAGTCGGAGGAGGGCGTGGCGGGCGACGGGCGGCAGGACGGCGGGGAGCAGTTCGCGGCGGAGCAGATGGGCACCACCCGCGCCGAGCCCCTTCGTGGCCGTGATGTGTGTCGTGGCCCGCTCCTGTTCGAGCAGGGCCGTGGTGTGCGCGGCGAGCGGCACCCAGGCGACGGCGGCCACGGCCAGCGCGGGTGTCGCCGCTCCGCTGCCGGCCACTCCGGCGACGAGCAGGCCCGCGAGGACCGCCGGTACGGCGTTGACGGTGTCGACGAGGGGTCCGCAGAGGCGGGGCAGCAGCCCGAGCAGGACGCCCGTCAGCAGCGCGGCCGCGCTGATCGTGACGGCGAGGGCGAGGGTGGTGAACGCCCCGTGGCCGATGCGGGCCAGGAGGTCGCGGCCGAGCGCGTCGGTGCCGAACGGGTGGGCCCAGGACGGGGGTCGGAGCCGGTCGCCGGTGTCGAGGGCGAGCGGGTCGCGGGTCAGGCCAAACACGACGACCGCGAGCAGCAGGGTGCCGTGGAGCAGGGGCGTGCGGCGTGGTGCGGGCGGCTTCGGGCGGTGCAGGGAGTGGAGGGCTCCATCGCGGAGGGCGGGGCCGATGAGTTGGCGGGCGGCGAGGCGGGCGAGGGCTCCGGCGAGGGCGGCCAGCAGGACGAGGGCGAGGGTGCCGGCCTGGAGGACGGGGAGATCCTGGGCGATGGCTGCCTGGAGGGTGGTGCGGCCGAGGCCGGGGATGTCGAATATCTGCTCGACGGTGACGGCGCCGCCGGTGAGGCCGACGACGAACAGGCCGAGGTTGGGCAGCAGTCCGGGTACACAGCGGCGTACGGCCTGGCGGGCGGTGGCCCGCCCGGGTATGCCGCGTGCGGCGGCGGCCAGTTCCCAGGGCTCGGCGAAGGCGCCGGGCAGCAGGTCGTCGAGCATGCGGCCGAGCAGCGCGCCGGCGGGCAGACCGAGGGCGAGGGCGGGCAGCACCATCCACCGCGGCCCGTACCAGCCGAGCGCGGGCAGCCAGCCGAGATGCACCCCGACGACGACGGCCAGCACGGACGCGGTGAGGAACTCGGGCAGCGCGGCGAGCATCGCGGCCACGCTGCCGCCGCCGCTGCGGTCGTCGAGGCGGCGGTGCGCGCCGAGCCACAGGGTGCGGGCGCAGACCGCCGCGGCCGTGGCCGTCGCCACGAGGAGCGCGGCGGCCATCAGCAGCAGGGAGACACCGAGGGCCTGGACGACGGAGGGGGTGACCTCGGCGCCGGAGATCCACGAGCGGCCCGCGTCACCGCGCGCCAGCCCGCCGAACCACTCCCCCAGCAGTTTCGACGGGCCGGCGTCGAGGCCGAGTTCGTCCCGTACGGCGGCCAGCACGTCCGGCGTGGGATCACGTTCGGCCAAGCGTGCCTTGAGGACGGTGAGCGCCGGGTCGGTGCGCGACAGCCACGGCAGCAGGCCGATGCCGCACAGCAGCGTGGCGGCGAGCAGGGCCCGCCAGAGTGCCCGTATCAGCGCCGGGTCCCCGTTCCGACCAGTGTGCGCTCGTAGGGGTCGAGGATCACGCCCCGCACCGAGCCGGCGACGCCGGTGATGATCTGCTGGTGGACGAGCGGGACGGTGGCGTCGGTGCCGAGGATGGCCGCCTCGGCGTTCATGGCCGCTTGCCGGCGCTTGGCGGTGTCGGACTCCTTCTCGGCGGCGGCGACGGCCCGGTCGACCTTCTTGTCGCACAGCAGGGCGAGGTTGTAGCTGCCGTCGCAGGTGAAGTCGCCGGCGAGGACGGAGACGGGGTCGCCGGTGTCGAGCAGGGAGTTGCGGGCACCGACGAAGGCGTCGAACGTCCCGGCCAGGGCGTCGCTCTCCAGCCGCGAGTACTCGCGGATCTCCAGCTTCACCTTGAATCCGGCCCGGCGGAGCTGCTGTTGCAGCACCTGGGCTACCTCGGGCAGTTCGGGACGGTTGTCGTACGTGGCGATGGTCACGGATGTGCCGTCGGGGTCGGCGGCCTTCGCGCGCCCGGCCGGTTCGACCCGCTTGCCGACGGCCCAGGTCACGGCGGGCCCGAAGACACCGACGCCGGCGTCGGCGTAGCCCTCGTACACGTCCTTGGCGAGGACGGAGCCGTCGACGGCCTCGCGGGCGGCGGCCCGGAGCTTCGGGTCCTTGAAGGCGCCGGACTTGGTGTTGAGGAGGAGGCTGGTGGTGCGGGTGGTGGCCGTCTCGCGCCGGGTGCCCTTGTCGAGGGTGGACGCCTGCGCCACGGGAACGGCCTCCGCGATGTCGACCTGGTCGGTGCGCAGGGCGTTGGTGCGGGCGGAGCCGTCGGCTATGAACTTGGCGTCGATGCCGGAGGCCTGGGCGCGGCCTCCCCAGTACGCGTCGTAGCGGTCCAGGGTGGCCGCGGTGGTGCCGGTGACCTCGGTGACCTCGAACGGGCCGGTGGCCGTGCCGACCGGGTTCACCCGCTTGCCGCCGTAGGCCTTGGCGGACAGGATCGCGAGGCCGGGGCCGGTGAGGCGCAACGGCAGGGCGGGGTCCGGGTCCTCGGTGGTGACGCGCACCTGGCGGTCGCCGCTCGCCTTCGCGGTGAGCGTGATGCCGGAGAGCGCGGCGGTGACCGGCTCGGCCTCGGCGGCGTGGGCGAGGGCGGCGGCGACGGTGGCCGGGGTGACCTCGGTACCGTCCTGGAAGGTGGCCTCACGCAAGGTGAAAAGCCAGTTCCGGTCGTTCTCGCGCGTCCAGGACTCGGCGAGTGCGGGAGCCGGGGCGCCGTTCGCGTCCAGCTTGGTGAGGCCCTCGGTGACGCCGAGCCGGCTCAGGAGGGTGGCGTCGGCGCCGTAGGGGGAGAAGTTCTCGGCGGGCGGGAAGGCGAGGGCCACGCGCAGCCGTGAGCCGTCGGCGGAGTCGTCGTCGGACGTGCCACCGCCCGAGGCGAAGCAGCCGGTCAGTACGGGGGCGAGGAGCAGGCCGGCGGCGACGCGACGGCGGCGGGGAGAGCGCATGGTCCTTGGTTCTGTGTGGGGGACGCGGGTGGGGGACGGGAGCGGCGGGTGGGGCGCGACGCAGCCTACATGAGAATGATTTTCATCTAAGCGGTGAGAGTGCGGGCCCCCGCGCGCACCGGGACCTCGAAGTGCACGACCCGCTCTCCGGTCACCTCGCGCTCGTCGCACACGGCCACGCCCTGCGAGCGCCAGAAGTCCTCGGCGCCGGGCACCCCGGGGTCGGTGTGCAGGTAGACGGAGCGGTAAGCACCGTCGGCCGCCGCGAAGTCCAGCAGCGCGGCGACCAGCCGCCGGGCCAGCCCCCGCCTGCGATGTTCTGCCCGCACATACACACGGCGCAGCTGGGCGGTCTCGCCGGAGGGGTAACGCTCGGCCAGCCAGCGGGGGTTGGGCGGATGAGCGGGGCCCCGGGAGTCCAGCGCGCCGGTGGCGACGACCGCGCCGTCCCGCCCGTCGACCGCGACCAGGAGGACATGCCGGTCGGGGGCGACGTACGCGCCGCGCAGATCGATGATGTCCTCGTGCCAGCGCGGCACATAGCCCGTGCCGAAGTCGCGGTAGACGGTGTCGAGCATCACCGTACGGGCGCCGTCGAGGTCGCCGGGTCCCGCCACCCTGATGTCATAGTTCTGCACCTGCGCATCATAGGCAATAAGTCTGATCATCCGACCAGCGGTCCGAGCGGCCGACCCTCCACCGGGATGGTGAGCGGTGGCGCACAGTCGCCTCGATGCGCCCCTGTGCCACCAGCCGCCGTGCGGAACACGCGTGTTGAGGCTGCCACCGGGTACTCCGTGGGGCATGCGGATGAGCGTGGTGGATGTGGGATCGAACACCGTGAGACTCGTAGTGGCGGACGCCGAGGGCGGTGTGCCGCTGCCGGTGCACACCGCCAAGTGGCGCCTGCGGCTGTCCCAGTCGGTGCCGCCCGGGGGCGAAGTGCCCGACGAGGCGGTAGGACAGCTGTGCGACGCGGTCACGGCGGCGGCCCGCACGGCGGAGAAATGGGGGGCGTCGACGCCACTGGCGTTCGCGACCGCCGTGGTGCGCTCCGCGCCGAACTGCCGGGACGTACTGCGGACCGTGCGCGCCAAGACCGGGGTGCTGATCTGCACCCTGCCCGGCGAGGTGGAGGCCGAACTCACCTTCCTCGGGGCCCGGCGGTGGATGGGCTGGCGGTCGGGGCCGCTCGCGCTGCTGGACATCGGGGGCGGTTCGCTGGAGGTGGCCTTCGGGCGGGGCCGGCTGCCGGACTTCGTGGCCTCGCTGCCGCTGGGCGCGAACCGGCTGACCCATGAGTTCTTCCAGGGGCAGGACCCGCCGTCGGCGGACAGCATCAAGGCACTGCGGCGCAAGGTCCGTCATCAGCTCCGGGACGTATCGGCGCGCATCCGCTGGGAGGGGCCGCGCACGGCCGTGGCCACCTCGCGCACCTTCCAACAGCTCTCCCGGTTGTGCGGATCCGCGCCGGGCCGCCACGGGCCCTTCGTGGAACGGGAGTTGAGGTGCGCGGACCTGGGTCTTGCCATCACCCGCCTCGCCTCCCTCCCCGCGGCGGAGCGCGCCGCCCTCCCGGGCATCTCCGCGCCCCGGGCCACACAGAGCCTCGCCGGGGCGCTGGTCGGGCACACCACGATGAAGCTCGCCGGTCTGAAGGCCGTGACGATCTGCCCCTGGGCGATCCGCGAAGGCGTACTGCTGCGGCACATCGAGGACGGCCCGGCGTGGTGGTCGGAGGTGGCGCGGGACATCGAGGACACCGGGCGGGCCGGTTCGAGCGCGCCGGGCGCGGTACCCCTGCGCATCGCCGCACCGGCCCGCTGACCCGACCTCACACCTCCCTTCACGTCACCTCACCTCACCTCGCTGGAAAGAGCACCCTCATGACCCACCACGACCAGCGGAACCCGGACAACAAGCACTACGAGCACGACGGGCACGACGGGCACGACGGGCACGACGGGCACGACGAGCACAGCGGCCACGACAAGCCCGACACGGCTTGGGACGACGTCCTGCGGGAGGCGGAGCAGGCCGAGACGCGCGTCACCGACTCCGAGAGGCGACGGCGGCGCCGAGGCGAGGCGGGGAGGCGGGCGACGCGGTCACGCCCAACGAGCGCGCACAGGAGGATTCCCACCACGGCCAGCGGGCGATGCGACGATCCCGCACCGCATCCCCTGGCGCGCCCGCACCCCTCCGGCGCGTCCGCGCCGGTCGGGTCGCCGACCTGCGACAACAGACCTTGAAAGTCAATACGCGGAACAGGAATTCACCATTTCGAGTGCCGTAGATCTTGCGCCGGGTGCGAAAGGGGTGGGCGGGTCCGTGCCGGGGTAGTCACCGGGATCGAATGCGCCCTACCCCTGACGAGGTGGAGCCGCCATGACTCCGGATGCCCATGACCGTGCCGCCCCTCGGCCCGAGGACGCGGCCACCGGCCCCGGACCCGGCCCCGGACCCGAGCCGACGGTGGCGGCGAACCCGTACGCCCGCACCCGCCGGATCGGCCCGTTCACCGTGATCGAGGTCGCCGGCGAGATCGACATGGCGTCCGCAGGCCTGGTGGCCGAGCATCTGACGGCCGCCGCCACCGGGTCCGCCGCGCCGGACGTGCTCGTCGACCTGCGCCGCGTCTCCTTCTTCGACTGCTCGGGCCTGCGCGTGCTGTGCCGGGCGGAGGCGGCGGCCACGGCGCGTGGCGGCCGCCTCCGTCTCGTCGCCGACCAGCCCCGGATGTACCGGCTGCTGCGCGCCGCCCGGCTGCTCGGCCGCTTCCCGCCGCTCCCGGACCTTCCGCCCGGTCCCCCTCCGCCGTCCCCGCCGCCGCAACGGCCAAGTCTCAAGTAGCAGTTCAATGAAACGATTGAAGGACCTGCGGCAGGCACACACCGTTCCGGCCACCACCGGCACGGAATCCGAGCGATACAGAAGCGATACAGAAGTGGAGACGCGCGAAGTGAAGTTCCTTCTCGAAGTCGACCTGGACAGCACGGACTGGGACGAGGGCACCACTGTCCAGGAGTTGGAGCGCATCCTGCGCTACTGGGGCGGCAACCTCCGGCACTGCGAGATCAAACCCGGGGACGGCCAGCCCCTGTACGACTCCGGCCATCAGGAGGTCGGCCGCTGGACCGTATCCTCCGAGTGACCGACCGGCGGCCCCCGGCATGCGATGCCGGGGGCCGGCCTGCGGCCCCACTCCGCTTGGCCGGCCCCCGGACGGGGATCGCGTGACACACCGCGACAGGGCTCGCGCTCCCCAGCCACGGGCCCTCGCTCATCACTCACGGGGCCACGCAACCCCCGGTCTGTCGGCCGCGAAGCGGCCTGGTCCTATCCGACGCGGCGGCTAGAAGGCGTACAGGACGCTCGCGGCCGAGTCCTTCAGGCACTCGTTGGCGAAGGTGCGCTCGTACGCGACGCGCTTGCCCTGCCAGACGCCCTGGACGGTGACGATCACGGGGTCGTACTGCTTGCTGCACATCACCCCGGCACGGCCGGCCAGGGCGTCGAAGTCGCCGCCGCTGAGACGGAGTTCGGCGCAGGCGTCGACGGGCGCCGGGTGCGTGCCGGAAGGTTTCGGCGCACAGGTCAGGGTGACCGCGCGCTCGGGGGTGACGGTGGCCGAGGTCTCGCCGTGGCCCATGGTCAGAACCAGGGCCGAGGGGGCGTAGAGCCCGGACGCGGCGGCTTCGGGGGCGGCGAGCGCGGAGCCCGTGAGGGGACCGCAGACGGCGGTGGCCGTCAGGGTGAGAGTCGCTGCCCAACGCGCGGTCTTCGGCATGGTGTGCATCCTTCCGCTCTGTAGGAGTGCCCGGACGGCCCCGTCACATCGGTCGCGTGTACGAAGCCGGCCCGGACGGTGCCGGATCGGCGAGCGCGAGTCTGCCGGGTCCTGGGCCGGAACACACATCGAACCCACAGGTTTCGGTAACTTTGAGTATTGAATCAGTGGCTCGAAGTAACAGAACCCGACCGCGCGAACCCCGATTCTGAGCGGTTCCCGATCGCCACATGATCACGAATGGCCGGATCTCCCCGGCTGAGCAATCGGCCTGAAACATTCCGCTTCCCCTCGCGACCACCCCCCGAACGACCCCCGCGCGACCGGGGGTGATGGACGCTTCATCCACTTCGGCCCCGGAGAATGGACGAAGCGCCCTCTGGTGTCGGCGTGACGGGGCCCCTTAACGTCGCCTCACCCCCCTGAGGACGGCTCCCGCTCCTGTCGCTCACCCTGCGACACACCGGCCCCTCCCGCCCACCGCGCCACGACACGCCCCGCCGCCGGTCCTCCGCTGGAGCCCCCTTGTCCGAGACGTCCCCGACCACCGAGCACTCCCCCGCCGTAGCGCCTCCGCCCCTGACGGAGGTCGAGTCGCACGGCGTCGAGCGCATCCCCGACGCGGACCGCACCGCGACACCGCTCGACCTGTTCCGGCTCGCGTTCGGCGGCGCCAACACGTTCTCCACCTGCGTGCTGGGCGCCTTCCCGATCCTGTTCGGCCTCTCCTTCCGGCAGGGGCTCGCGGCCACCCTCCTCGGCGTCGTCGTCGGCGCGCTGATCCTCTGCCCCATGGCGGTGTTCGGCCCGGTCAACGGCACCAACAACGCCGTCTCCTCGTCCGCCCATCTGGGTGTGCACGGCCGGGTGGTCGGCTCCTTCCTCTCCCTGCTGACGGCCGTCGCGTTCTTCTCCCTCTCGGTGTGGAGCTCCGGAGACGCCCTGGTCGGCGGCGCGCACCGGCTCTTCGGCCTGGAGCGCTCGACACCCTCGTACGTCGTCGCGTACGCCCTCTTCGCGGTTCTCGTCCTCGCGGTGTGCGTGTACGGCTTCCGGTTCATGCTCCTCGTCAACAAGGTCGCGGTGACCTCGGCGAGCCTGCTGTTCCTGCTCGGCGCGATCGCCTTCGCCGGTGACTTCGACCCGTCGTACGCCGGTGTCTTCACGGACTCGGCGGACGCGGCGACCCAGTCGCTGTTCTGGCCGTCGTTCATCGGCGCGGCCCTGATCGTGCTGTCCAACCCCGTGTCGTTCGGCGCGTTCCTGGGCGACTGGTCGCGCTACATCCCGGCGAGCACCCCACGCCGCCAGGTGATCGGGGCCGCGTTCCTGTCGCAGATCGCGACGCTGCTGCCGTTCCTCTTCGGACTGTCCACGGCGAGCATCATCGCGGCGAAGGCCCCGGAGTACGTCGATCCGGCGGCTCCCGACTTCGTCGGCGGACTGCTGGCGATCTCACCGAGCTGGTTCTTCCTGCCGGTGTGTCTGCTCGCCCTGATCGGCGGCCTGTCGACGGGCACGACGTCGTTGTACGGCACCGGTCTGGACTTCTCCTCGGTCTTCCCCCGGCTGTCGCGGGTGCGGGCGACGGTGCTGGTCGGCGTCCTGTCCATCGGGTTCATCTTCGTCGGCCGGTTCGGGCTGGACCTCGTCCGGTCCATCTCCACCTTCGCCACGATGATCATCACCTGCACCACTCCGTGGATGGTCGTGATGATGCTGGGCTTCTGGACCCGGCGCGGCTGGTACGACCCCGAGGCGCTCCAGGTCTTCAACCGCCGCCAGCGCGGCGGGCGTTACTGGTTCGCGCACGGCTGGAACTGGCGCGGCATGACCGCGTGGTGGGTCTCGGCCCTGCTCGGCGTGCTGTTCACCAACATCCCGGGCCAGTTCGTGGGCCCGTTCGGCGACCTCGCGGGCGGCGTCGACATCAGCCTCCCTCTCTCCCTGGCCGTGTCGGCGGTCCTCTTCCTCACTCTGCTCCGCCTGTTCCCCGAACCGCGCGCGGTGTACGGCCCCGAGGGCGCCCGGCTGGTCCGTACGGCCGACGTGCCGGTGCCGCCGATCACCGGGCCGGGGGCACCGACGGACACCGCGGCGCCGGTACTCGCCGCCGAAGGAGGCTGAGGGGAGCCGAGGGGCGGTCACCGGCCCGGCGGGAGCGCGACAGGGCGACCTGGGGCCCCTTCCGCCCCGGCTCCGGCCGACCGTGCGCGTGCTTGGGTGCGTGCGTGCGTGGGTGCGTGCGTGCGCACAACGGTGGACGATGCCCGCCCGGCTCGTCAGGATCGTCGGCGAAACGGGGGCCGCAGGTGGCGGGCGGCGTCGGGGCCGCCGAGGCGCTGCCGCGGGTGGCCCGAGCGAGCGGTGGGCGACCGGCTGACCGTACTCTTCGACAGCGGTGTCCGCGCCGGTCACGATGTCTTCAAGGCCCTGGCGCTCGGGGCCAAGGCGGTACCGCTCGGCAGGCCCTACGTCTACGGTCTCGCCCTCGACGGACGGCCGGGCGTGGAACACGTCATCCACTGTCTGCTCGCGGAGTTCGACCTCACGCTCGCCCTGTCCGGCCATCGCACGCCCGCCACGATCGACCGTGACAGCCTCGTCGACGGGGCCGTCTGAGGGCCGATGGCCACCCCCGCCCCCCCCTTCTCAGGGGCGCGGGGAACGGCGCGGGCGACCACACCCGGCCCGCGCCCTCGCACCGGCCCCCCTCAGAGCCCGAGCCCCGTCAGAAGGTCCGGGAGCCGGACGGACGTCAGGGGCAGCACCGGCTCGTCGCCGGTCCCGGGCTCCGTGTCCGTGCTCGTGTCGTCGCCCACGGACATGATGGAACCGCCCTGTTCGGCATCCGGGGAGGCACCGGGCGCGGGAGAGCCGGACTTCTCCGCTCCCGGCGCCGGGGAGACCTCGTCGGCGTCCGGGTCCTCGGAGATCGGCTCGCTCTCGGGCGTGGGCGCCCCGGAGCCGGAGACGGAGAGGGACTCGGGGCTGGCGGTCACGCCGTCGGTGAGCCAGCGCTGTGTGCTGGAGTCGTCCCGGACCTTGACGACGACGTCGGCCTCGGTGTCCGTGGTGACGGGGGCGACGGCGAGTCCCTCGCTCCACCGGGGCAGCAACTCGCCCTGCACGGTGAAGTCGTAGCGCACGTCGTCGCCGCGCCGGGAGTCCTCGTCGGCGCACTTGTTGAGGACGACCACTCCGGCGTCGACCTGGGAGTCCAGGCACAGTTCCGGGTTGGCGACACTGCGCAGCAGCCCGTCCTCCTCGTAGGACCACTTCTGGGTCCAGGCGGAGTCGCACTCCGCGAGTTCGGTCGAGGCGCCCTTCTCGGCCTTGCCGCCGTGGATGTCGAGGCACAGGTCGGCGGCCTGGTTGCGCAGCCGCGTCTGCTGGGGTGCCGTGGGCCGTCCGGCCATGGCGGGCGGGGTCGGCGACGCGGTGTCGGTGGTGGTGTCGTTGCCGGTGTCCGGCGCCGTGGCGATGCCGCCGGTGGCGCTGGTCGAGGCGGCGGGATCGGCTCCGCTGCCGTCGTCCGAGAGGAACGCGGCACCCAGGACGGCCGCGAGCAGCGCCCCCGAGGAGATGCCGACGGTGATCAGGGCTCTGGGATTGCGCGTTCCGGAGGTGATCCGGCGGCGCTGCGCGGGGATCTGGGAGAGCAGGCGGTGCCGGCCGCCGCTCCCCGGACGTCTCGAGTTCCCCTTCTGCGGCAACCGGCCGGGCCGGGAGTCGAGATAGCGCCGGGCGCCCCAGCCGAGTACGGCTTCGGCGATGACCCCGCCAAGTCCGCCCTCGAAATGGCTGAGTTGCTCGGCGGCGTAACGGCAGTAGCGGCACTCCAGCAGATGCTGCTGGACATCCGGCAGCAGAGCGCCACCGCGGCGAATGGGCACGTCCAGCAGCCGGTTGTAGAAGCGGCAATCCTTGGACGGCGCGAGTTCCCGATGGGCGCGGACGCATCCCTCGCGGAATTTGTCGCGCGCCTGCTCCAGTGTGGCCACCGCGCTGTCGGTGTCCAGCCCCAGCAGACCAGTGGGTATGGTTATCATTTCGGCTTCTACTTCGGTGTGCCACAGCAGGCACTGGGCGACCGCCGGGAGCGCCTGGAATGAGCGCTCGACGAGCTTGCGGTTTTCGGGCGTCATGGACTTCGCCGCCCGCATACCGCGCCCGCCCGCGGGCTTCCTCAGATCCGGCAGAACACCGGAGACGCCCCCTTCCGCGGACCACTCCTTGACGGTGTCGCGCGCGGCCACCAGCAGCCGGGGCCGCAGGGCGACGCCCGACTCGCCCCGCATCAGGCCGTCGAGCACCCGGTGAAAGGCGGTCGCGGTCACCATCGAGGCGACACCGGACTGGGTGGCGAGGCAGATCACCGCGTAGTCGTACGTCGACTGCCAGTGCCGTGCCATCAACAGGGCGACGGGATCGCCGGTGCCTCCCTCCGGCCAGCCTCTCAGCCGGGCGGCGAGAGTCTCGTCGGACTCTCCGGGAACCGGCCCGGGAGCGGGCGGAAAAGCGGGACGGGGAGGGTGGGGGGTGTGCACAGAGCGGGTTCCTTCCAAGGCACAAGATGGCACACGGAGTTCTGGCCGCCGCAAAGGGCCCTGGATTGGTGCGTACCTTTTTGGCGGGCGCTGGGAAAGCGGCCGGGGACGGAGCCGCTCGATGACCGTGATCCTTGAGCCTTTTGGGCCCTTCGGCGACCGGAAAAGCCAAGTGGCCTTTCTGACCGGGCCATTGCCCTGCGCAGGAAGTTCACCCTTGCACAAGTTACTCATGACTAACAAGGCACTTGTGCAACATCCGCATCACTAAAAGCAGGTCAGATGACCGGTACGAGCGATTCCGCTTCGCAGAACGAAGCCTTCCGGATCCTGGATATTCAAGGCTTCAAGCACCCCGTGTGAACCGTACGCACACCCCGACCGCCCGCGCACGCTCCCGGCGCACCGACGGTTCGTTGTTCACTTGGGGTGGCCGACTCGGAAGGCCCCGCGCGGAACGGCGGCTCTCCCGCGCGAAACGGGCCGCCGACCTTGATCCTCCCGCCCTCGGTCGGCGGCCCCGGAGACAGGTCGGCTCCGGCTCGCTCAGATCTGCCAGGACCGCAGCCGGTCCGCCGCCCCGTAGACGTCCGTCCTCCCGGAGATCAGGTCGCGCGCGAGGTCCACGAGGGACCCGTACGGCGGGTCGATGCCGACACCGCTGACGAACATGTACGCCACGGCCGTCGCACAGGCGAAACGGGCGTTGGCGGCCGGCAGGGGCTTGAGCACCGCGAGGGTGTGCAGCAGCGCGGCGGCCCGCCAGGCCGGGTCGGAGTCGACACCGAGACGCGGGGGGTCGACGCGATGCCGGGCGACGGCGGCGACGAGCGCGGAGAAGTCGTTGATGGTGGGCTGCTCGGGCATGACCTCTTCGTGTCGCTGGAGCAGCCAGGGCACGTCGATGTGGATGACGGGAGCCATCGGTCAGACGGCCCGTCCTTCCACCTTGGCGGCGGGTTCGTCGTCCGGGAAGGCGGCGGCGAACTCGTCGGCGTGCGCGGTGAAGAACTGCCGGAAGGCCTCCGCGCCCTCCTTCAGCGCCCGGTGTCGCACGATGTCGGCCGCGGCCGCCTCCCGCACGAGCGCCTTCATCGACGTACCGCGCTCCTTGGCGATCTGCCGCAGATCCTCTAGCTCGCGGTCGCTGAACTCCACATTCAGAGCTGGCATGCGCCAACGGTACCGCGCGGGTACTTACTCGTAAATAGCCGCAGGTCAAGTGGCATGTGGCGCGGTACCACAACAGGGCGGCCGACGCCCCGGAGGACGTCGGCCGCGTACAGGGGCAGCGAGGTGTCAGGTCTGGTCCGCCACGAACGACGCCATGCGGGCCAGCGCCGCGTTCCAGTTGATCGTGTGTTCGTTGGTCGACCAGGACTGGATGTCGTCGATGTAGCAGAACTGGCCGACGCAGCCCTGGAGTTTACTCTGCGCGTAGGGGTCCTGGATGCTCGAGTTGGGGCCGCCCGCGAGGGTGCCGACCGGCGGGTTGGGCTGGTCCGGGTCGAGCTGGTGGGCGTACCAGCGGCTGTGCTGGTTGCGGGCGTCGACCTCGCCGTAGCCGGTGACGTAGGAGATGTTGAGGGCGTTGCGGCCGAAGAGGTAGTCCATGCTCTGCAGCGCGCCCTCGCGGTACTTCGACGCCCCGCTGATGTCGTACGCCGTGGCTATGACGACCGCGTTGTTGAGGATCTGATGGTTGGAGCCCCAGTCGTAGAGGTTGTTGTCGGGTGCGTACGGCATGCCGTACGGGTGGGCCTTGAGGGTGGCCAGGTAGCGGTCGGCGGCCTTGACCACGGACCGGCGGACCTTGTCACGGCCGGGGAGCTTGTTCGGCACGGTCGCCAGGTCGAGGCGGCCTGCCGCTGCCGTGCGGCCCCAGTCGAAGCCGACGGGGCCGAAGATGTCGGCGGTGTGCACGGGCGAGGTGAGGACGTACTCCCGGAACGCCTTCTCACCGGTGGTGAGGTACAGCTGGGCGGCCGCCCAGTAGAACTCGTCGGTGACGTTGTTGTCGGAGTAGGTGCCGCCGCCGATGCCGTCGCTCTCGGAGGCGTGGACCGCGGGGTGTGCCAGGGCCGCCGCCCAGGCCGTGCGGGCCGCGTCGAGCGCCTTCGCGGCGAACGCGTGGTCGTAGGGGCGGTAGAGGCGGGCCGCCTGTGCGGCGGTGGCGGCGAGATTCAGGGTGGCCGCGGTGCTCGGCGGGTGCAGTTCGCGCTTCTGCGGATCGTCCGCGGGCATCAGGGGCAGGCCGGTCCACTGCTCGTCGTGGATCTTGTGGTGGGCCATGCCGGCGAGCGGCTGCCCCGTCGGCACCTGCATCTTGAGCATGAAGTCCAGCTGCCAGCGGACCTCGTCCAGCAGGTCCGGCACCTTGTTGCCGCTCTCCGGGATGTCCAGCGAACCGTCACCGAGCTTCTCGGGCTCCCCGGTACGGGCGTGCAGCGCGCGCTCGTAGGTGCTCAGCACCTCCCAGGTGGAGATACCGCCGTTGACGACGTACTTGCCGTGGTCGCCGGCGTCGTACCAGCCGCCGGTGACGTCGAGCGTGTAGTCGCAGACACCGGGCTGGCAGGGCACGTTCCCGTCGCCCCGGTTGGGTGCGACGTCGACATGCCCTGCGGCGCGGCCGTAGCCGGGGCGCAGTTCGTCGCTGATCGGGGTGCCGCTGCGCTGGGTGTAGTAGTACTTCAGCGAGTCGAGCCGCAGGCGTTCGTAGGCGCCCGGGTCGATGTCGAAGGGGCGGCTGCTCTCGCCGTCGACGACCAGGGTGAAGCCGGTGCCGCGCCCCCGGTACGCGCCGAAGTCGATCGCGTGGACGTTCTGCCCGGAGGAGGCGTCGAGGCCGCGCGGGGTGGTCTGCCCGTGGGCGACCACGGCGCCCGTGGCGTTCTTCACCTGCCAGGGCAGCTTCGCCGTGGCCTCGGTGACCAGGGTGGCGTTCTTCGGCCCGGCGGGCAGATAGGCGACCTGGTTGACGCGCACCCGGGGCCCGGTGTCGGGCTCGTACACCTCCGGCGGCACCCCGCCGAGCAGCGACACGTCGTCCATGCAGAAGGTGAACGGGTCGGCGTTGCCGCCCACTTGGAAGCCGACCTGGCCCTGCGCGGTGTCGACGGGCGAGGTGAAGGTGTACGCGTACGAGTCGCCCGAGACGTTCAGCTGCGGGCTCACCTCGAAGTACGTGTCGTAGGGGGCCGCCGACAGGCCGACGATGGCCCGCAGGACGTTGCCCTGGGGCGTGCCGGACGCGGAGAAGCTCAACCGGTACGACTCTCCCTTGACGAGGGTGATGTCGTTCTGGCCGACGGCGGCGTCCCAGCGGTTGGTGGTGCCGCCGGGGATGTCGGCGCAGAGGCGGCCGTCGGTGAGGCCGGCGGTGACGTTGCCGGTCGTCCACCAGGGGGCGGTGCCGGTGTCGAAGGTGCCGTTCTTGACCTGTTCGACCTCCTCGGCCTGGGCCGGACCGGCGGGCAGCGCGGTGAGCGCCGCCGCGAGGAGGGCCGTCAGGGCGAGCAGGGTGGTTCTGCGTCGTTTCACGTCTGGGCTCCTCGGGGGAGGTGGGGGCGCACAGCGTTGACGGGTCGTGTCGGATGGCGCAGGGGACCAAGAGAGGCGTGGGAGCGCTCCCAGATGCGGACGTTGGCCATGCTGTTAGAGACATGACAGCCCGTCAACGGTCCGGACGGGACTGGTTTCCCGTCCGGACCGAAGTGACGTCTCCCCACGCGGTCAGAGTGCGAGGACGTCCAGCCTGCTGATCCGCACGGCGCCGCGCGCCTCGCCCGGATGGCGGCTCGTCAGCGTGAGCCGGATCCGGGAGCCGCGCAGCGGAGCGAAGGTGATCACCGTGGGCGCGTCGGAGGTCGTGGCCCAGTCGGTCTTCACGCCCTCGGCGGGGACGTACCGCTCGCCGTCCCACACCTCCACGCCGACGGCCTCGGGCAGTGTGTGTCCCGCGTCGACGGTGAAGGAGGCCTCGACCCGGTCGACCGTCCCGGCCCGCCCCCAGTCGACCGACACCCAGTCCTCGGGGCGCGCCCCGCCGAACGCGGGCAGCAGTGCGGTGGCCGCCTTGAGGAAGGCGTTGGACCAGCCGGTGGCGGGGTCGCCGTCCAGCATGGCGGCGGGCAGGGTGTCGGGGCGACCGGAGTAACTGGCATCGGCGAAGGGATAGGTCACGGCGGCCGGGTGGTCGGGGGTGAACTCGGCGGCGGGGGTGGTGGACTCGGCGCGCGCCGACGTGGCCCGGACGTCCACCTTCCCGGTCCGCAGGCCCTCCACCCGCGCCGTCACCTTCACCGCACCGGGTTCGACCCCGGACCGTACGATCGCGAGCGCCTTGCCGCCGAACGCGGTACGGGTGGAGGCCTGGTAGCGCTCGGCGCTCTCCTCACGGCCGTTGTCGAGCCCGGCGAGGGACCCTCCTCGCACGTCGAAGGAGATCAGATGCTCGGCGTCGGGGACCACCACGCCCCGGGCGTCGACGATCTCGGCGGTGACGAAGACCAGGGAACGCCCGTCCGCCGCCAGGGACTTGCGGTCGGCGGTCAGGCGCACGGCGTGCGGCCGGCCGGCCGTGCGCAGGACGTCGGTGGCGACGGCCTTGCCGTTCCGGCGCGCGACGGCCTTCAACTCGCCCGGTGTGTACGGCACCTTCCAGGTGAGGTGGAGTTTGCCCGCGCTGCCGTTGGGGCTGGTGTAACTACCGGGGTAGGGGCCGTCGGTGAAGGTCTTGTCGTCGCCGGTCGCCTCGGTGGTCTCCAGGTAGGCGCGCCCGTCCACGGTCTTCTTCTCGTCGAACTTCCTTGTCCCGAGCGACTTTCCGTTCAGGAACAGCTCGACGGTGTCGACATTGGAGTACGCCCACACCTCGACGGTGTCGCCCTTGTCGTGGTTCCAGCTCATCGGCAGCAGGTGAACCATCGGCTCGCCGACCCACTGGCTCTGGAACAGGTAGTACATGTCCTTCGGGAAGCCGGCCGTGTCGACCGCGCCGAAGAAGGAGGCCTTCACCGGGAAGACGTCGTACGGCGTGGGCTCGCCGATGTAGTCGATGCCCGACCAGAGGAACTGCCCGGCGAACCACTTCCGGTCGCGGTCCTTCTTGTGGCCGTACTCACCGCTCATGGTCCAGGAGGCGAGGTTGTTGTCGTACGACGAGACGCCCCGCTTGCCGGGGGTGTGGTTCTCCCCGGTGTTGAGGTGTTCGGGCTCCTGGTAGACGCCTCGCGTCGAGGTCTCCGAGGACGACTCCGACTCGAAGAGGAACAGGTTCGGGTAGCGGGCGTGCAGGGCGTCCACCGACTTGGCGGTGTTGTAGTTGAGGCCGAGGCCGTCGAGCTTGGCCAGGATCAGATCGCCCGGGGTGCCGGGGGCGGGGACGCTGCGGTGGCGGTGGGAGCCGATCACGACGGGGCGGGTGCCGTCGGCGGCCTTGACGGCGGCGATCAGCCGGTCCGCCATGGCCAGGCCGGAGGTGGAGGTGAACTCGGAGACCTCGTTGCCGATCGACCACAAGAGGACGGCGGGCGAGTTGCGGGCCGCCTCCACCATCTCGGTGACGTCCCGGTCGGCCCACTCGTCGAAGAAACGCCCGTAGTCGTAGCGGGTCTTGGGGCTCCTCCAGCAGTCGAAGGCCTCCACCATCATCACGATGCCCAGCTCTTCGCAGACCTCGACCATCTCCGGCGAGGGCGGGTTGTGGGAGGTGCGGAAGGCGTTGACACCCATCGACTTCATGATCGTCATCTGCCGGCGGATCGCGTCGGCGCTGACGGCGGCCCCGAGCGCGCCCAGGTCGTGGTGGAGGTCGACGCCCCTGATCTTGTGAGCGGTGCCGTTGAGGTGGAAGCCCTCGTCGGGGTCGAAGCGGAAGGTGCGGATGCCGAAGGGCGTGCGATGGGTGTCGGTCGTTCTGCCGCCGACGCGCAGCTCGGTCCTGAGGGTGTAGCGGTGCGGGTCCGCGAAGTCCCACAACCTCGGCTCGCGGACGGTCAGTTCGTGGGTCTCGGTCTCGGTGTCGGTGACGGCGACCGTGGAGGAGGTACGGGCGACCGTACGGCCACGGGCGTCGACGATCCGGGAGACGACCTCGACGTCCGCTCCGGCGCCGGAGACGTTCACCACGGAGGTGCGGACGCGGACGAGGGCACGCTCGTCGGTGATGTCCGGCGTGGTGACGTACGTGCCCCAGCGCGCCACGTGCACCGGGTCGGTGATCACCAGGCGGGCCTCGCGGTAGATGCCGCTGCCGGAGTACCAGCGGCTGCTGGGCAGGCGGTTCTGGACCTTGACCGCGATGACGTTCTCGGTGGTGCCGTCGGTGTGCAGCAGGTCGGTGAGGTCGAAGGCGAAGCCGGTGTAGCCGTAGGGGTGGCGGCCGACCTCGGTGCCGTTGCAGTGGACGTACGAGTCCATGTAGACGCCGTCGAACTCGACGGAGATCCGTTTCCCGGCGAGAGACGGCGGCAGGGTGAAGGTGGTGCGGTACCAGCCGAGGCCGCCGGGGAAGAAGCCGGTGCCGCTGGTGGTGCCGTGCCGGGTGGTCGGGGCGAGTTCGATGCTCCAGTCGTGCGGGACGGCGACCCGACGCCAGCCTGAGTCGTCGAACGCGGGCTTCGCGGCGTCGGCGTACTCGCCGGTCGGGTCGGTGATGCCGTCCGGGTCGACGAGGGCGAAGCGCCAGCCGTCCCGGAGCGGGACGGCCCGGCCGGCGGACGAGGGTCTCGCCCGGGGGCCGGCGGCCGCGGTGCCCGCCAGTGCTCCCACCATCGGGGCGGAGGTGCCCGCGATGAGTAAGGACCTGCGTGTGACGGTCATGGTGTTCCCTTCGTCGAACGTGCGGGTGGACGTTCCGGGGAGCCGTGAAGCGCAAGGCCCCACAAGCCATCACAATTGATCGTGACCAAACAAAATCTGACGACGCGGCTCAGAGACGTCAAGAGCCCCTCACCTCACTCGGGGAACACGGGTGCGACAAATCCCGGGGGGAATACGGTTTCCAGTCCGCTTTCCCGGCGGAGCACATAGGCTTGAATTCACCCGTAAGCCCGTTCGGTCCGGCGGAATGGAACTCGCGACGATGAGGAGCCGCAAGGTAACGCACGGTGATGCCCCTGCGTATGCCCTGGACGGTGCCGCCACGGCGCGGGCGGCCATGGACGGCGACGGCACGATCGTCGAGTGGAACGAAGGCGCCAGACGCCTGCTGGGCTGGCCCGCGGCGGAGGTCGTGGGACGCCCCGCCGAAGAACTGCTCGCTCCGGGGCACCCTTTCCTGCCGCCCTCGCCGGGCAGCCCCAGCTGGAGCGGCACGCTCACCCTGCGTCACCGCGACGGCCGGACAGTGACCGCCTGGCTGCTCGCGCACCACCGCAGCCCGAAGGACGGCGACAGCACCGGTGGCTGGCTGGTTCTCTGCCCGCTGGACGACCCCGGCCCTCTGAAGCAGGACGATCCGCTGGCGGCGGCGGTCATGGTCCAGTCACCGTGCGCCATGGCGGTCTTCGACGACCGGCTGAGGCTGCGCGGCATCAACGACGTGATGGCGGACGCCGTGGGGATGCCCGAGGAGAATCTCCGGGGCCTGCACATGTCCGAGATCGTGGGCGGCCGGCGCGGCGAGCAGCTGGAGCAGCAGTTGCGCGAGGTGCTCGCCCTGGGCCGGCGCAAGGACGTGCAGACCTTCCTGCGGGCCGCCGACGAGAACCGCGCCCACGCCTGGTCGGCGGCGATCGCCCCGCTCATGGACGACTCCGGGGTGCCGATCGGGGTCTGTGTCACCGGGCACGACATCACCGAGCAGTACCTGGCACGGCAGCGGCTCCAGCTGGTGAACGAGGCGAGCATCCGCATCGGCACCACCCTCGACGTGCGGCGCACCGCCCAGGAGCTGGCCGACGTGTGCGTCCCGGTCCTCGCCGACTTCGTCAGCGTCGACCTCATGCAGTCCCTCGACCACGGCGACGAACCGCACGAGGGCCCGCTCTCCGCGCCGTTCACGCTGCGCCGCGCCGCCCATCAGTCGGTCACCCCGGGCTGCCCCGAGGCGGTCGTCGAGGTGGGCGGCACCGACGTCTACCCGGCCACCTCCCCGCAGGCGGCGTCCCTGTCGGTCGGGCACACGATCGTGGCGACGGACCCGGCGAACACGCTGGTGGACTGGCTCGACTGGGACCCGATACGCAGCCGACGGGTCAAGGAGCTGGGCGTCCACACCACCATGTCGGTGCCGATCCGGGCCCGGGGCACGACCCTCGGGGTGGCCGTCCTGACCCGCTTCAAGCGGCTCGACCCGTACACCGCCGACGACGAGCTGCTGGCCGAGGAGGTCACGGCCCGGGCCGCTGTCTGCATCGACAACGCCCGCCGCTACTCCCGCGAGCGGGAGACCGCCCTCGCCCTCCAGCGCAGCCTGCTCCCCCAGACCCTCCCCCGCATGCCCGCCCTGGAGGCGGCCTCCCGGTATCTCCCGGCGGCGCAGGCCGGGGTCGGCGGCGACTGGTTCGACGTCATCCCGCTCTCCGGGATGCGGGTCGCCATGGTCGTCGGCGACGTCGTCGGCCACGGCGTCCAGGCCTCCGCCACCATGGGCCGCCTGCGGACCGCCGTACGCACCCTCGCCGACGTCGACCTCGCCCCCGACGAACTGCTGACCCACCTCGACGACCTCGTCGTACGGCTGTCCGCGGAAGCCGGCAGCGAAGGCGTGACCGGCGAGGTCGGCGCCACCTGTCTGTACGCCGTCTACGACCCGGTGACCCGCCGCTGCACCTTCGCCCGTGCCGGGCATCCGCCGCCGGTCGTGCTGGACCCGGACGGGCGGCCGATGGAGGTGGAAGTGCCGTCGGGACAGCCCCTGGGCCTCGGCGGACTTCCCTTCGAGTCCGCCGAGCTCGAACTGGCCGAGGGCACGGTCATCGCCCTCTACACCGACGGGCTGATCGAGACCCGGGACCGGGACATCGACGCCGGTCAGGAGCTACTGGCCCGTGCCCTGTCCGGCCGCAAGGGACCACTGGACGACATCTGCCAGGACGTCGTCCAGTCCCTGCTCCCCGCGAACGGCGCCCCCGACGACGTGGCGCTGCTGCTGGCCCGTACCCGTGGGCTCAGGGCGGAGCGGGTCGCGACCTGGTCGATACCCGCCGACCCCGCGTTCGTCGCCCGGACCCGCCAGTACGTGCTGACGCAGATGGCGTTGTGGGGCATCAGCGAGTCGGCGTTCACAGCGGAGCTGGTGGTGAGCGAGCTGGTCACCAACGCCGTCCGGCACGGCGCCCCGCCGATCCAGCTGCGTCTGATCCACGACGACACCACCCTGATCTGCGAGGTGTCGGACGGCAGCGGCACCGCCCCGCATCTGCGCCGGGCCAAGACCTTCGACGAGGGCGGTCGCGGTCTGCTGCTGGTGGCCCAGCTGACCCAGCGGTGGGGCAGCCGGCACACCGAGGACGGCAAGACGATCTGGGCGGAGCTGACGCTGTCGGAGGAGTGAGAAGGGCCTCACCGTAGGGCCGCACGCGCGTTCGTCGACGGGCCGGGGGCAGTTGTAGGGTGCACCGGTCTCCGCGCCCCCGAACGTCCCGAAAGTCCCGCCGTGAACACCGCCCTCGCCGAGGTCCTGTCCGTCGTCCTGCTCGTCGTCGTCCTCGGCTGCGCGGTCGCCCGCCCGTTCGGACTGCCGGAGGCGGTGGTCGCCGTACCGGCCGCCGGGATCGCCGTCGCGGCCGGTGCCGTCTCCCTGGACCACGCCCGTGCCGAGGCCGAACTGCTGGGCCCGGTGCTCGGGTTCCTCGCCGCCGTGCTCGTGCTGGCCAGGCTCTGCGACGACGAGGGGCTCTTCCAGGCGTGCGGGGCGTGGATGGCGCGCGCCTCGGCGGGGCGGCCCCGGCACCTGCTGGGCTCGACGTTCGCGCTGGCCTCCGGCATCACGGCGGTGCTCAGCCTGGACGCGACGGTCGTGCTGCTCACGCCGGTGGTGTTCGCGACCGTGGCCCGGCTGGGCGCCCGCCCCAAGCCGCATGTGTACGCCACCGCGCACCTGTCGAACACGGCCTCGCTGCTGCTGCCCGTGTCCAACCTCACCAACCTGCTGGCGTTCACCGCGAGCGGGCTGACCTTCACACGGTTCGCGCTGCTGATGGCGGCGCCGTGGGCGGTGGCCGTGGCCGCCGAGTACCTGGTGTTCCGCCGGTTCTTCGCGGCCGATCTGGACGCCGGGGCACCGTCTGCCGAGGAGCCGGCCGAGGCGCCCGAGCTGCCGATGTTCGCGCTGGTCACCGTCCTGTGCACGCTCGCGGGGTTCGTGGTGACGTCCGCGCTCGGGATCGAGCCCGTGTGGGCGGCGCTGGCCGGGGCCGTGGTGCTGTCGGTCCGCGCGCTCGTCCGCCGCACCACGAGCCCGGGCGCGCTGTTCCGGTCGGTCTCCCTGCCCTTCCTCGCGTTCGTGCTGGCGCTGGGCGTCGTGGTGCGCGCGGTGGTCGACAACGGCCTCGCCGACGCGCTCGGCCGCGTGATGCCGTCGGGCACCGGCCTGCTCGCCCTCCTCGGCGTCGCCGCCCTCGCCGCGCTCCTCTCCAACGTCATCAACAACCTGCCCGCGGTCCTCGTCCTGATCCCGGCGGCCGCCCCGCTCGGCACGGGCGCCGTCCTCGCCGTACTCCTCGGCGTCAACATCGGCCCGAACCTCACCTACGCCGGTTCCCTGGCCACCCTGCTCTGGCGCCGGATCGTCCACCAGCACGACCACGACGTGGACCTGGGCGAGTTCACCCGCCTCGGCCTGCTCACCGTCCCGGCGGCGCTGGTCTCCTCGGTGGTGGCGCTGTGGCTGTCGCTGCTCGCCTTCGGGGGCTGAGACGACCACGCGCGAGGGGCTACGAGGGAGGTGACCGTCAGTCGTCGTCCCGCAGCCCCTGTCGGTACTCCCCCGGCGGCACCCCGTAGCGCTGTCGGAACACCCGGCTGAAGTGGAACGGGCTGCCGAACCCGGAGGCGGCGGCCACTCGTTCGACGGGCAGTTCGGTGGCCTCCAGGAGCCGGGCGGCGTGGAGCAGGCGGGCGTGGCGGAGGGCACGCATCGGGGAGTGGCCCAGTTGCTCGGTGAACAGGTGTGCGAAGCGGGACGGGGAGAGGGAGACGCGCTCGGCGAGGGAGCGCACCGTGTGCGGGGCTCCGGGGTCGGCGGCGATCAGGTCCTCCGCCCGGCGGATCCTCGGATCCGCCCCCGACCGGCGCGGCTCGGCCCGGGCGGCGGTGAGCAGCACGACCTCCTCCAGGGAGCAGAGGGCGAGTTCGCGGGCGGCGGTGCCGTGCGCCACGGCGACCTCACCGCCGAGCGGGACGGCCCCGGGCTTCGACGTCTCCGGCCCGGCGGGAGCGGCCGCCGACCGCGTGTCCTCGGCGCCCACCGAGGCGGTGACAGGCGTCGGCGGTGTGCCCTCACCGGTCCAGCGGGCGTCGGCGAGCATCCGGCGGAAGGCCGCGTCGACGCGTGCACGGACGCCGCCGGGGGCCGACGGCACGGCGTACAGCCGGTCCGCGGTCTCGTACGGGCGCAGCCAGGCCGTCCAGGACGCCCGGGCCTGGCAGTGCACCCACCAGAACGCCCAGTGCCCGGCGCCGGGGCGGACCGCGTAGCGCTGCGGCACACCCGGGCCGAGGACCACCAGGTCGCCGGGGGCGGCCGGCGTCGCGGCCGTGCCCTGCCGCAGCAGTCCCCCGCCGCCCGTGGTCCAGGTGAACAGCCAGCTGTCCGCGCCGCGCGGCCGGTGCACGGCGTACGGCGGCCGCTGGTCGAAGCGTCCGATGATCACCTGGCCGGGCGGCGGCGACGGATCCGCGGGCGCAGCAGTTCCAGGCAGGTCGTCAGCATGCACAGGCATCCTCCCCAAAGGGTCGCGGACCTAGCGTGAGGCACGTAGGACGACGGCGGAAAGGGATGCGCGGATGGCAGCCACAGACAAGGTGCGGTTCGAGGAGAACGGCTATCTGGTGGTGCGGGGACTGTTCTCGCCCGCCGAGATCGAGGAACTGTGCGACCGGTTCTCGGCCCTGCGGGAGGGCGGCCCGATCCCGGGGCACTTCCAGCCCCGCCCGCCCACGGCGGACGCGCCGGCCGACCCGCTGCACGTCCATCCCCGCGTCATGCACCCCCATCGCATCGACGACCTCTCGCTGCGGGTGCTCCTCGACGCACGGCTGCGGGACATCCTCGAAGGGCTGCTCGGGGAGGAGGTCCTGGCCGCGCAGAGCATGTTCTACTTCAAGCCGCCGGGCGCCCGGGGGCAGGCGCTGCACCAGGACAACTTCTATCTGCGGGTCGAGCCGGGGACGTGTGTGGCCGCGTGGATCGCCTGCGATGTGATCGACCGGGACAACGGCGGTCTGGAGGTCGTGCCGGGGACGCATCGTATGGATCTGTTCTGCCCGGAGGAGGCGGACGCGGAGGTGTCCTTCGTCCGCGAGTACGTGGCGCCGCCGCCCGGCCTGACCGCCGTGCCCGTCGACATGGCCCCGGGCGACGTCCTCTTCTTCAACGGCAGCCTCGTCCACGGCTCCCAGCCCAACCGCACCGCCGACCGCTTCCGCCGCTCCTTCATCGGCCACTACGTGGGCCGCTCCACCGAACGCATCGGCCGCTACTACGAGACGCTGACGATGAGCGGCGACTCCGTGTCGCTGCCGGAGAGCGAGGGGGCGGGCCCGTGCGGCACGGAGTTCGAGCCGATGGGCGCCCACTGACGGGGGCCCCGGCCCCGGTTCAACCCAGTTCGAGCAGTCCCCGCCGGACCGCCTCGGACACCGTGCTCGCCCGGTTCTCGGTGCCGAGCTTGCGGTAGACGCGGACCAGGTGGGTCTTGATCGTGGCCTCGGCGAGATGGAGGGAGGCGGCGATGGACCGGTTGCTGTGCCCCAGCGCCAGCAGCCGTACGACCTCGATCTCCCGGTCGCTCAGGGCGGTCCCGGGGTCGGCGAGGTGACCGGCGAGGTGTCCGGCGGCCTCCGGGGCCAGTCCCATGCCGCCGGCCGCGGCGGCGCGCACGGCCCGGAACAGTTCCTCGGGCGGGCCCGCCTTGAGGATGTAGCCGCGGGCGCCGGCCGCCATCGCCCGGACGACGTCGCCCTGGGTGGCGGAGCCGGTGAGGACGACGACCCGGCTGCCGGGGGCCTCGGCGGTGATCCGCCGCGTCGCGTCGAGGCCGTTGACCCGGGCGCCGGGGGCGGTGTCGTCGGTGAGGCGGAGGTCCATCAGCACCACGTCGGGGCGGAGTCGCGTGGCGAGACCGACGGCCTCCTCACCGTCGCCGGTCTCGGCGATGACGGCGAAGCCGGGTTCACCGGTGAGGAGGGCCCGCAGGCCGGCGCGTACGACGACGTGGTAGTCCACGATCAGGACGCGCAGCGGGGTGCCGTTCGGGGCGTTCACCGGCTGCCCGCCAGGGCGAGGGCGTCCACGGGGAGGCTGGCGCGGGCGAGGGTGCCGCGGCCGGGTGCGCCGCGGACGGTGAGCGAGCCGCCGAGGGCGCCCAGGCGCTCCCGGCCGGCCGTCAGACCGAGGCCCCGGTCTCCCGGCTTCGCCGTCGCCCTCGCGGTGTCGAAGCCCACGCCGTCGTCCCGTACCTCGACGGCGACGGTTGTGTCGTCGCGGTGGTCGAGGGTGATCCAGACGTGCCGGGCGCGGGCGTGCTCGCAGGCGTTGGCCAGCAGGCCCTGGGCGACGCGGAGCAGGGCGGCGGCCCGGTCGCTGGGCAGGGCGCCCGGCTCGCCCTCGGTGCGGAACACCACCCGCGAGGGCGTGGCCGTGGTGCGGGCGCAGAGGATGCGCAGCGCGGTACCGAGGTCGTCGTGCTCCAGGGCGGGCGGGGTGAGGTCGCTGATGATGGTGCGGGTCTCGGCGAGGTTGGCGCCGAGCGCGTCCACGACCGCACGGACCTGGGTCCTGGCGAGGTCGGGGCGGCGGTCCCAGTCGCGGTCGGCGGCCTGGAGGAGCATGCGGCTGCCGGCGCGTTCCTGGGCGAGCGTGTACCCCGTCCCCGCACCCCGTCCCCGCGCCTCATCCGTCACGGATCGATCACCCCGTACCGCTCTCGCCCGATGCCCGCGTGCGCCGGGGCGCGCGCTGATTGAATGAGGCGGCTCCACCAAAACCTCATACGGCCTTCACAGGAGGCCCCCGTTGAAGGGCGTCGGCGTGGTTCTCAAGGGGCGGGTCAGCGAACGTGAGCGGCTCAACCGGCTGGTGGCGGAGGTACGGCAGGGGCTGAGCGGGGTCGTGCTGCTGCGGGGCGACGCCGGGATCGGCAAGACCGCACTGCTCGATCACGCGGGCCGGGAGGCCGCCGATCTGCGGGTGTTACGGGTGGCGGGCGTGGAGTCGGAGTCGGGCTTCCCGTTCGCCGCGTTGCAGCGGCTCCTCGCGTCGTTCCTGGACGGGCTGAAGGAGCCCGGTGTGCTGCCGGCGTCGCAGGCCGAGGCACTCCGGGTGGCGTGCGGGCTGGCCGACGGGCCGCCCGCCGACCGGTTCCTGGTCGGGCTCGCGACGCTGACGCTTCTCGCGGAGGCCGCGAAACAGCGGCCGGTGCTGGTCTGCGCCGACGACGCGCAGTGGCTCGACGACGAGTCGCTGGGCGTCCTCGCCTTCGTGGGGCGGCGGGTGCACGCCGAGGGGGTCGGGCTGCTGTTCGCGGCCCGGACCGGGTTCGAGGCGCCCGCGGGCCTGCCGGTCACCGAGGTCGCCGGTCTTGAGGAGCCGTTCGCCCTGGAACTGCTGCGGGAAGCCGTCGCCGGGCCGCTGGACGCCCGGGTGGGCGCGCGGATCGTGGCCGCGACCGCCGGGAACCCGCTGGCGCTGGCCGACCTGGGGCAGGAGCTCACCGCCGACCAGCTGTCCGGCTCGCTCGCCCTGCCCGAACCGCTGCCCGTGGGCGGCCGGCTGGAGGCGCACTACCTCCGGCGGGTGCGCGAGCTGCCGGAGGCGGCACAGACCTGGCTGCTGCTGGCCTCGACCGCACCCGGCGGCGACGTCGGGTACGTCACGAGCGCGGCGCGGCTGCTCGGGATCGGGCCCGAGGACTCGGGTCCCGCCGAGGCGGCAGGGCTGGTGGTGCTGCGCACGGCCGCCGAGTTCCGGCATCCGCTGGTGCGGTCGGCGGTGTACGGCGGTGCCACCAGCGTGGAGCGGCGGCGGGCCCACCGGGCGCTGGCCGAGGTGACGGACCGGCCGGCCGACTCCGACCGGCGGGCCTGGCATCTGGCGGCGGCCGCCCTCGGGCCGGACGAGGCGGTGGCCGCCGAGGTGGAGCGCTCGGCCGACCGGGCGGGCTCCCGGGGCGGCTACGCGGCCCGCGCCACCTTCCTCGGCCGGGCCGCCGAGCTGACCCCGGGAGAAGTCGCCCGGGCCGGCCGGCTGCTGGCGGCGGCCGAGGCCGCGCTGTCGGCGGGGGCCCCGCTCCAGGCGGAGTCGCTGCTGGACGCGATCGACGTCGGGCTTCTCGGCGATGTCGGCCGGGGCCGGGCCCTGCTGGTGCGCGCCCACGCCGTCACGCTCCTCGGTGACGCGGGCTCGTTCGCCGCGGCGCCCGCGTTGTGTCTGCGCGCCGCGCGGGCCCTCGCCGACGGGGCGCCGGAGCTGGCCCGGGAGGCGCTGCTGCGGGCGGTCGACCGGGCGATCACCGCCGAGCACCTCATGCGGGACACGACTGTCGCCGACATCGCCCGTGCCGTGGACGACCTGCTGCCCCGCACGACGCCCGCGACCGGCGTCGACGTGGTGCTGCGCGCCTTCGCCGTCCTCGTCACCGACGGCTACGAGCGGGCCGTGCCCCATATGCGGCGGGCCCACGAGATGCTGCGGGACCCGCGGACCTCGGACGAGGACGTGCTGCGCGCCTATCTGCCCACCACCACTCTGACGATGATGCTGTGGGAAGAGGAGGCCCAGCGCGCGGTCATGCGCCGGGCCGCCGACGTCGCCCGCGGCACGGGCGCCCTGTCGCAGCTGGACACCGCCCTGTACTGCTCGGTGATGCACGAGACGAACCTCGGCGAACTGACCCTCGCGGACGAGCTGCACGCCCAGGGCCACCAGATACGGGCCGCGATCGGCGCCACCGACGACATGTGGGAGCTCTACCGGCACCCCGAGCTGCTCGCCTGGCACGCGGACGCCGAGGAGCTGGAGTCGGTCCTGCGCGGCTCGATGGAGGCCGGTACCTGGCTGGGCAACGGCGCGGTGGAGTCCATCGCCCGTATAGGCATGGCGGTCCTCGCGCTCGGCGCCGGCGACTACTCCCGGGCCCGCGCGATCACCCAGGAGCTGACCGGCCACGACGTGTTCGCCTACCATTCCCGGCTCCTCCCCCACCTGGTCGAGGCGGCCGTCCGCTGCGGCGACCGTGTCCTCGCGACGGCCACCCTGCGGACCCTCGCCTCGCGGGCGACGGCCACCGGCACCCCGTGGGCGCTCGGCCTGCTGGCACGCTGCCGGGCCCTGCTCGCGCCCGCGGGCGACGCCGACGCGCTGTACCGCGAGGCGATCGCCCTGCTCTCCGGCAGCGGCGCCCGCGCCGATCTCGCCGTCGCCCATCTGCTGTACGGCGAGTGGCTGCGCCGTCGCAAGCGCCGCAAGGACGCCCGTGAGCAGCTGCGTACGGCCCTGGCCCTGTTCGACGGCATGGGCGCCAAGGGCTACGCGGCGCGCACCGCGCAGGAGTTGGCGGCGACCGGCGAGCATCCGCGACGCGGTGCGGCGGGGGCGGGCAGCGCGCTCACCCCGCAGGAGCTGACCATCGCCCGGCTCGCCAAGGACGGCGCGACCAACGCCGAGATCGCCGCCCGGCTGTTCATCAGCGCGAGCACGGTCGACTACCACCTGCGGAAGATCTTCCGGAAGCTCGACGTCACCTCACGGCGGCAGCTGTCGCGGGTACCGAAGCTCTGAGGCCGCTGTGGCGGGGTGGGGAGCCGCGGCATAGCGTCGACGCACGGCCCGTGTCATGACTACGCGTTCCACGGGATTCGGCGCCGCCCCGGCCCGCCGGAGGATGCACGGGTCGGACACGCCCGCAGACGGGAGCACCCCATGCCGTACGTCACCGCAGCAGACGGGGCACGGATCCACTACAAGGACTGGGGTCAGGGCCGCCCGGTCGTGCTGAGTCACGGCTGGCCACTGAACTCCGACAGCTGGGAGGCGCAGCAGCTGTTCCTGGCCACGCACGGGTTCCGTGTCGTCGCGCACGACCGGCGCGGTCACGGCCGGTCCACCCAGACCTGGCACGGCAACGAGATGAACACCTACGCCGACGACCTTGCCATGCTGATCGACACCCTCGACCTGCGGGACGTCACGCTCGTCGGGTTCTCCACCGGCGGCGGCGAGGTGACCCGCTACATCGGCCGGCACGGCACCGGGCGCATCGCGCAGCTGGTGCTGGTCTCCGCCGTACCCCCGTTCATGCTCAGGACCGACGACAACCCCGGCGGCGTCCCCGTCGAGGTGTTCGACGCGATCCGCGCCGGGTCGCTCGCCGACCGGTCGCAGCTGTACCGGGACCTCGCCGACGGCCCGTTCTTCGGCAACAACCGGCCCGGGGCCGATGTGTCGCAGGGAGCGCGGGACTCGTTCTGGCTCCAGGGCATGCACTCCGGGCACCGGAACGCGTACGAATGCGTCGCGGCCTTCTCCGCGACCGACTTCCGCCCCGATCTCGACGCCGTCGACGTGCCCGCCCTCGTCATCCACGGCGACGACGACCAGGTCGTGCCGATCGAGGTGGGCGGCAAGCCGTCGGCGGCCCGGATCAAGAACGCGACGCTGAAGGTCTATCCGGGCGCCCCGCACGGCATCACGGACACGCACAAGGAGCAACTCGGCGCGGATCTGCTGGAGTTCCTCAACTCCTGAGCACACAGGCCCTGTTCGCCCTGGTCACCTCGTTCACCTCGTTCACCTCGTTCCAGCCCCTGGAAGGAAAACGATGAGCAGTCCCGACACGATCGTCCTGATCCACGGTTTCTGGGTGACACCCCGGAGCTGGGAGCACTGGATCGCCCACTACGAGAAGCGCGGCTACCGGGTCCTCGCGCCGGCCTACCCGGGCTTCGAGGTGGAGGTCGAGTCGCTCAACGCCGACACCACCCCGATCGAGAAGGTGACGGTCCCCCAGATCGTCGACAACCTGGTGACCCTCGTCCAGGGCCTCGACAAGCCGCCGGTCCTGATCGGCCACTCCGCGGGCGGCGTCTTCGTACAGCTCCTCCTCGACCGGGGCCTCGGCGCGGCGGGCGTGGCGATCAACTCGGCGCCCACCGAGGGGGTCGCCGTACTCCCCCTGACCCAGATCAAGTCGGCGTTCCCGGTGCTGAAGAACCCCGCGAACCGGCACCGCGCGGTCGGTCTCACCTTCGAGCAGTGGCACTACGCCTTCACCAACACCTTCCCGGAGGAGGAGTCGAAGGCGCTGTACGAGCGGTACGCCGTCCCCGCGTCCGGCAGCATCTTCTGGGACAGCGCCCTGGCCACCCTGCGTCCCGGCCATCAGAGCACGTACGTGAACTACCACAACGACGACCGGGCGCCCCTGCTGTTCGTCGCGGGCGAGAAGGACCATCTGATGCCGCCCAAGGTGCAGCAGTCCAACGCCAAGCACTACAAGTCGCACACGGTCACCGAGGTCAAGGAGTACCCCGGGATGCCGCATCTGCTGCCGGCCGCGCCCGGCTGGGAGGCGATCGCGGACCAGGCCCTCGACTGGGCGGTCTCGCACGCGCGGTAGCTCTCGTGCCTCGGGATGGCCGTCGGCACGGCCGTCCCGGGCCCTTCCGGAAGGGATCTCCGTATGACCGGTGTCCGTGTCACGCACATCGGCGGCCCGACCACCCTGATCGAGATCGGCGGGCTGCGCCTGCTCACCGACCCGACGTTCGACCCGCCGGGGCGCCGCTACGCCTTCGGCTGGGGCACGTCGTCCCGCAAGACGGCCGGCCCCGCGCTGTCCGCCGCCGAACTGCCCCCGGTGGACGCGGTGCTGCTCACCCACGACCACCACGGCGACAACCTCGACGACGCCGGCCGCGCCCTGCTGCCCGGCACGGAGACCGTGCTCACCACCCCGTCCGGGGCCCGGCGGCTCGGCGGCAACGCACGCGGACTCGCCCCCTGGGACACCTGGAAGCTCTCCTCCTCCGACGGTACGACCGTCGAGGTGACCGCCACCCCCGCCCGGCACGGCCCGCCCCTGTCCCGCCCCGTCGTCGGCGAGGTCACCGGATTCGCCCTCGGCTGGCCGGGCCAGCGGTACGGGGTGCTGTGGATCTCCGGCGACACGGTCCTCTTCGAGGGCGTCCGGGAGGTGGGCCGCCGCCTGACCGTGGGCACCGCCCTGCTCCACCTCGGCGGCGTCGGCTTCCCGGTCACCGGCCCGCTCCGCTACACGATGACCGCCGCCGAGGCCGTGAGCGTCTGCCGGCTGCTCCGTCCCCGTACCGTCGTGCCGGTGCACTACGAAGGGTGGAGTCACTTCCGCGAGGCCCGCGCGGCGGCCGAGCGGACGCTCTCCGAGGCTCCGGCCGCCGTGCGCGACGTCTTCCGCTGGCTGCCGATGGGGACGGCGACGGAGCTCAGCGTGTGAGGGCCGTCCCCTCGTCGTCGCCCGCCTCCAGCAGGTCCAGCGCCCGTTCCCAGTGGAACGTCTTGCGCCCGCCGTCCTCCTCGACCCCGCCGGCGTACGGATCGCCGAACCGGACGCCCATGCCGCGCAGCCGCTCCAGGCTCGCGCCGTACGCCGGGTGGGCGGCGAGCGCGTCGGCCACACAGGGCAGGACGGCGATCGGGACGCCGAGGCCGTACGCCTCGCACAGGGTGCCCAGGGCGAGAGTGTCGGCGGTGCCGGCGGCCCACTTGTTGACGGTGTTGAAGGTGGCGGGCGCCACCACGACGGCGTCCGGCGGCGGGAACGGGCGCGGGTCGCCCGGTGACCGCCAGGCGGAGCGGATCGGGCGGCCGGTCCGCGCCTCGATCGCGGCCGTGTCGAAGAAGCCGCCCATGGCGACGGGGGTCGCGATGACCCCGACCTCCCAGCCGCGCTCCTGGGCGGCCGTGATCAGCTTGCCGACCTCCACGGCGATCCCGGCGGCGCAGACGACGACGTAGAGGAAGGGCCTCCCGCCCTGTCCGGGCCCGGCTCCGGTCGCTTCTCCAGTCGCAGTCACCGTCGAACCCTATAGAACGGGGCTCGGCCTCCGGGTCACCTCTCGACGAAGCGTTCGACGTCCGCGGCGGTCGGCCGGAGCAGTCCGTCGCGTACGGCGAGGGCCGTGGCCTCGGCGCGGGAGGCGGCGCCGGTCTTGCGCAGCAGGTGCTCGACGTGGGTGTGCACGGTGCGCGGGGACAGGAACAGCGCCTGGGCGATGGCCTGGTTCGTCTGACCGGTGGCCGCCCGGGTGAGCACCTCCAGTTCGCGCGGGCTGAGGCCGTACGGCAGCGGGGCGGGCGTCTCGTGTACGAGGACCGCCCGGCGTACGACGGCCGTGCCGAGGGTGTGGCGGCGGACGGTGACCCGGTACCAGTCGGGCCCGACGGGCCAGAGCAGGCGCAGCCGGCTGCCGTGCGAGTCGGCGAAGGCACGCAGGACACGGTGGAACTCGGTGTCCTGGAGGACCACGGCGGGGTCCCGGCCGGGGAGTTCGAGGGTGTCGTCGGCGACGACCAGGCTCGCCCCGCCCTCCGCCGGGAGGTCGGGGAGGTCGCCCGCGTGCGCGGTGGGGTCCGCGAGGACGCCCAGGGCGGGCAGGAGGGAGGCCAGCAGGTGGCGGGTGCCGGTGTCGTAGGCGTCGGGGGTCGCGGTGGACAGGGTGATCAGGCCGACGAGGCGGCCGTGGTGGCGCAGGGCGCCCGTCACCGCGTCACGGACGCCCGCCGGGCGCATGCGCTCGGCGTAGAACCAGCCGTCGCGGTAGCGCTCGCCCGGGTCCTCGACGTCCTCGCAGATGGACGGCGGGATCTCGCTGCGCAGGACGTTGGCGTACCAGGGGGTCGACACGAACTCGGCGGCCAGGGCCTCGGAGACGTCGGCGTCGTAGCCGACGCCCGCGACCTGGACGTAGGTGCCGGTGATCGGGTCGATCTCCAGGAGGGTGGCGGCGTCGAGGGGCAGGGCGCGGCCGAGTTCGTGGAGGGCCTCGGCACAGGCGGAGGCGGTGTCGCGTTCGCGGGTGAGCATACCGATACGGGCGGCGGCCGCGATCTGGTGATGGGTGAGCATGCGAGCCTCCCGGGGCCGCCCCGAGACCGGAGAGGTCTTTTGGGCCCTAACGATAGAGGGGCTCGGATCGGTGGACAAGGCATTCACCGATCCGTGACGTACGGGCCCGCTGCCGGCCGCCCGCCGTACGCACTCGGTATTTGTACGGATGGTGGGGCGGGGCGCCGGGGTCTTTCCTGTTCGGCACAGCAGGACGCCCGCCGCTGACGGGCCCCGTCCCCCTTGGAGATCCCCGCCATGACCAGACGCCCCCTTTCCGTCACCCCGGCCTCGCGCAGGCAGTTCCTCGCGTGGTCCGCCGGAGCTATCGCCACGACCGGACTGGCCGCCACGGGCTGCAGTGCCCCGGAGAGCAGCTCCGGTTCGGCGAAGGCGGCGGGCGCGTCCCCCTCCGCGAAGAAGCTCACTCAGATCGGCCTCGACTACCCCTTCACCCAGATCCCGCTCTACAGCACCCTGGTGAAGCTCTCGACGGCGGCCGCGAAGAAGCACGACGTCAAGCTGCTGACGACGAGCGACGCGAGCAACCCCGACACCCAGGCCAGCAACCTCAACACCTGGGTCACGCGGAAGACGCAGGCGATCGTGTCGTTCCCGATGGTCTTCGAGGCCACCGAGTCGATCGCCAAGGCCGCGCTCGACGCGGGCCTGATCTGGGTGACGTACGGCGGGACACTGGAGAACCAGAGCGCCGACATCCGGTTCAGTTTCCGCGAGAGCGGCACGCTGCTGGGCGAGTCGGCCGCGAAGTGGGCCAACGACGAGCTGGGCGGGAAGGGGAAGATCGCGTTCCTGGTCGACAACACGATCGAGCTGGGCCGGGAGCGCACGAAGGGCATGATCGACGCGTTCACGAAGCTCGCGCCCGGTGTCGACGTGGTGGCGCAGGAGCAGGCCATCGACCCCGACACGGGGCTGTCGAAGTCCAACGCGCTCCTCGCCAAGCACCCCGACCTGAACATCATCCTCGGCATCACGGACGCGGCGGCGTACGGCGGGTTCAAGGCGTTGCAGCAGGCCGGGCGGAAGAACGGCGACAAGAAGACGTTCGTCGGCGGCCAGGACGGCTCGGCCCCCTCCCTCCTCGCCATCAAGCAGGGCACGTTCTACCGGGCCTCCGCCGCCCTCGCCCCGCTGGACATCGCCAACGCGATCGTCGACGTGCCGCTCGCGGTCGCCGCCGGGAAGGCGAACCCCAGCGTCGAGGTGCCGGTCAAGCTGATCCAGCGCGGCGACACGGCGGAGATCGACGCGCTGCTCGCCCAGAACGGGTAGGGCCGCGCGATGGCCGACACGAGCGACACGAGCGAAACCACCGGGACGACGGCAGCCGCCGGGACGATGGCAGCCGCTGGGGCGACAGCAGCGGCTGGGACGGCCCCGGTGGCCAATCCGCCGAATCTGCGGATCACTTCCCTGAGCAAGTCCTTCGGTGGCGTGCGGGCCCTGGACGGGGTGGACCTCACCGTGCCCGCGGGGCAGGTCCACGCGCTCCTCGGGCACAACGGCGCCGGCAAGTCCACGCTGATCAAGTGCCTCGGCGGCGCCTTCCCGCCGGACGCCGGGACGATCGAGGTGGGCGGTGTCCCGTACACCCGGCTCAGCCCGCGCGAATCGATCGCGGCCGGGGTGGCGATCATCTTCCAGACGCTGAGCGTCGTGGACTCCCTGACCGTGGCCGAGAACATCTTCCTCGGCCAGGAGTGGACCCGGTACGGCCGGATCGACCGCCGGGCCCAGGAGAGGGTGGCCGCCGAACTCCTCGACCGTGTCGCCGCGAGCTCCTCGCCCCGCGACCGGGTGGGTGAACTGCCCATGGGCCAGAAGCAGTTGGTCGAGATCGCCAAGGCCCTCAGCCGCAGCGCCTCGGTCCTGGTCCTGGACGAGCCCACGGCCGCCCTCTCCGGTACCGAGAGCGACGCCCTCGCCACCCGGGTGGAGGATCTCCGCACCCAGGGCCTCGCCATCGTCTACGTCACCCATCTCCTGGCCGAGGTCGAACGCCTCGCGGACGCGGTGACCGTGCTCCGCGACGGCCGGGTCGCCCACCATGCGGCGACAGGGGGCCACAACCGCCGGGACCTGGTGGAGGCGATCACGGGAGGACGGGGAGCGGTGTCGGCGGATGCCGCCGAGGGCCGCCTGGCCGCAGCGCGTGGCCCGGCGAACGGGCCGACGACCGACGCGGGCGCGAGCGCGGGGGCGGGGGCGGGAGGCTCTGAGTCCGGGCCTGGGGCATCGGACGCACCCTCTACGGCGGCTGCGGGCGGCCCTGGCACCGGGGCCGCGGGGGACGCGGGGGACGCGGATCCTGACGTCCCTCGTCGCGGGAAGCACAGCCACGCCGGTCATGGCGACCGCGAGGACGTTCCGTCGCCGGGGGCGGACGCCCTCCCCCGGCGGTCCGTCGAGGGAGGGCGTCCGCCCGGCCTCGACAGGCCGGCGGCACGTCCGACCGCCGCATCCGGCGCAGCCGCTGCCCGCCCCACGCCCGGTATCCCCCTCCCCGCCCGCCTCACCGTCCGAGGTCTGTGCGGCCCCGGCTTCGGCCCTGTCGACCTGACCGTCGGTGAGGGCGAGATCGTGGGGCTGTACGGGCTGATCGGATCCGGGCGGACGCGGGTGCTGGAGACGCTGTTCGGCAGGCGTCGGGCATCCGGAGGAACCGTCCGCGTCGGCGAGCGGGCCGTCTCGCCCGTCCGGCCCGCCGACGCACTCGCCGCCCGGATCGCGCTCGTGCCGGCCGACCGGCGGGCGCAGGGACTCTTCGCGGGGCTGAGCGCGCAGGACAACGTGTTGTTGCCGAGCGTGCGGACGCTCGCCCGGCGCGGGGTGCGGGCGCTCGGGGCGGAGCGGCGGGTGTTCGGCTCGCTCGCCGAGGCGGTGGGGCTGCGGCCCGCGCGCCCGGGACTGCCGGCCTCCGCGTTCTCCGGCGGCAACCAGCAGAAGCTGCTGCTCGGCCGTTGGATCAACGAAGTGCGAGCCGTCGACGTGCTGCTGCTCGACGAGCCGACCCAGGGCGTGGACGTCGGCGCCCGTCAGGAGATCTACGACGTCGTCGCCACGCTCGCCGAACAGCGCGGCACGGCCGTGCTGTTCGCCTCCAGCGACCCGGAGGAGGCGGCCGTGCTCGCCCACCGCTGTCTGATCGTCGACCGGGGCCGGATCATCGCCGAGCTCTCCGGCACCGACCTCACCGAGGAGTCCCTGCTGGCGGCCGTGCACGACGCGGGCCCGGCAGCAGAGACCGCACCGTCCCACGAAGGAGCAGCATGACCACCGTGACCGCCGCCGAGCGCGTCGTCCCCGGCCCGCGCGCGCTGGCCGCGCACGGGCTGACGACGGTGCGCCGCCATCCCCTGCTCGTCGTCCTCACCCTGCTGGTGCTGGTGTTCCAGCTGTCCACCGGCAGCTTCCTCGACGCCGGCAACCTGCGGGGGATCGCCACCGACGCGGCCGCCCTCGCGATCGTCGCCGTGCCGCTGGCCCTGCTGGTCATCAGCGGCTACCTGGATCTGTCGGTGGGCTCGACGCTGGCGCTCGGGGCCCTGACGGCGGGCTGGCTCGCGGGTGAGCAGGCCCAGTCCCCCGTGGTAGCCGTCCTCGGCGCGCTCGCCGTCGGCGCGGCGGTCGGCGCCGTGAACGGGGTGCTCTGCTGCTACCTGGGGCTGTCGCCGTTCATCGTGACGCTGGGCATGCTGGCGGCCGTACGCGGACTGGCGCAGCAGCTCTTCCCGTTGCCGCTGAGCGGGTTCGGCGACGGTTTCGCGTGGCTGGGCGGGGCTCGGATCGCGGGGATCGCGGCGCCCGTGGTCATCGCCGCCGTCGTGCTGGTCGCCGGGGCGCTGTTCCTGGCGTACACGCCGACCGGGCGGCATGTGTTCGCCATCGGGGTCAACCGGGAGGCCGCGTACCTCTCCGGCATCGACGTCCGCCGTACGCCCTTCGCGCTGTTCGTGGTCACGGGTACGGCCGCCGCGCTGGCCGGGGCGATCAAGGCGTCCGTGCTGGACAGCGTGGTCGCGGGCACCTCGGGCACGGGCTTCGAGCTGACCGTGCTCACGGCCGTGCTGCTGGGCGGGGTGGCGCTGAGCGGCGGCTCCGGTTCGGTTCTCGGGGTCCTGCTCGGCGTGCTGTTCCTGGGTTGTCTGCAGAACGGGCTGACACTGCTGAGCGTGCCGACGTTCTGGCAGCAGATGGCCCAGGGTGTGGCCCTGGTGGCGGGCGCCGCGCTCGCCTACTTCGGTCCCCGCGCGACCCGGTGACCGACAACGCGCCCGCGCCTTCGGCTCCCGCCCGTTCCCCGCTCTCCCCCTTCTCCCTTCCCTTCTCCTCCCCCACTCGTTCAGACGCCCCAGCCTCCCCTGCTCGTTCAGACGCCGCAGCCTCCCCTGCTCGTTCAGACACTCCAGCCTCCCCCGCTTGTTCAGACACCCCAGAGAGGTCCTCGTGAGCGACACTTCCCCCTCCCTCGTCCTGACCGGCGGTCAGGTCATCACCGTCGACGCCGGCTTCTCGGTCGCCGAGGGTGTGGCCGTGCGCGGCCGGGAGATCGTCGCGGTCGGCACGGACGCCGAGATGCGCGCGCTGGCCGGGCCGACGACGAGAATCGTCGAGCTGGCCGGGCGGACCGTGCTGCCGGGCATCAACGACTCGCATCTGCACGGCGCCGCGTACGGCCTGGGCAGGCCGCCGTTCGCCCTCGACGTCGGCCACCCGACGGTGGGGTCGATCGCCGACATCGCCGGGGCGGTGGGCGCGGCGGCGCGGGCCGCCGCGCCCGGCGAGTGGATCGTCGGCCTGGGCTGGGACGCCGGCTATCTCGCCGAGTGCCTCGCCGATCCGGGCCGTCTCCCGCGCCGCGCCGACCTGGACGCGGTGGCGCCCGACCACCCCGTCTGTCTGACCGACTTCTCGCAGCACATGGTGTGGGCGAACAGCGCGGCGCTGCGCCGGTGCGGGATCGACGCCGACACGAACGCGCCCGACGGCGGTGTCATCGACCGCGACGCCGACGGCCGGCCCACCGGCATCCTGCGCGAGGCCGCCGGTGTCCTGCTCCAGGCCGCTCTGCCCTCCCCCACCGTCGCCCAGCGCCGCCAGGCCATCCGCAACGTCGTCGCCGAACTCCACACGCGCGGCATCACCAGCTACACCGAGCCCGGCCTCGGCCCCGGTGGCTCCGAGACCCTGTTCGGCGGGCTGAGCACCGAGAACTGGACCGCGTACGCCGACCTGGCCGCGACCGGCGGTCTGCACGCGCGGGTCAGCGTCCTTCTCCTGCCCGCGCCGATGGGCGGCTCCGCCGACGACGTCCGCAAGGGCCTCGCCGAACTCCACCGCCCCGAGTCCGCCGACCCCCGGCTGCTGAACGCCATCGGTGTGAAGATCTTCGCCGACGGGGTGCCCCCGAACCGTACGGCCTGGATGAACGAGGCCTACCTCGACGGCGGCCACGGCTCCCTCTGCGTGCACGGGCGCACGCCCGAGCTCCAGGTCGACGAGCTGTTCGACATGATCCGTGTCGCCCACGAGGCGGGCTACCAGCTGGGCGTCCATGTGACCGGCGACCGGGCCATCGACATCGTGGTGGACGCGTTCCTGGCCGCGCAGAAGGCCGCGCCGCGCCCGGACGCCCGGCACTACGTCATCCACGGCGACTTCATCGGTGCCGACAGCCTCGGCCGACTGGCCACGCAGGGCTACGGCGTCAACATGAACCCGGCCATCAAGTGGACGATCTCCGACCTGATGGCGGAGGTCGTGGGCACGGAACGGTCGGCGTACCAGTGGCCCGCGCGCTCGGCCTTCGACGCGGGCGTCGCGGTGTGCGCCAGCTCGGACGCGCCGATCACCGAGCCCGACTGGCGGCAGGGTGTCGCCGGGATGCTGCTGCGCGAGTCGAAGGCCAGCGGCCGGGTCAGCGGACCGGAGCAGCGCGTGGAACTCGCCGAGGCGCTGCGGGCGTACACGATCAACCCCGCGCGGCAGGACTTCGCCGAGGAGTGGAAGGGGTCCGTGGAGGTGGGCAAGGTGGCCGACCTGTGTGTCCTGGACCGGCCGCTGCTGGACGTCGACCCGCGTGACATCACTCGGATCCAGGTCGACATGACGGTGTTCGACGGCGGGGTCGTCTTCGAGCGCTGAACCGGGGCACGCACGGCGGGGCCGGCGCCGCACGAGCGGCGCCGGCCCCGCCGTGCCGCCCGTCCGCCCGTCCGCCCCTCAGCCCGTCAGCCCGTCAGCCCGTCAGCGCCGTGACCCGCCGCATGACCTCCGCGCAGAAGGCGCCCACCCCGTCCGGGTCGTCGATGAACTGGTTCGGCTTGACGCAGAAGGTGGTGAACCCCTGCTCCAGCTGCTCCGGTATCGAGGCCAGGGCCGCCCCGAGGTCCGCCGGGGCGTGGTCGTCGGGGAAGACCGCCTGGGTGCCGCCGATCATCTCCAGGTCGGCGGCGTCCCGGCCGGCGGCGGCCATCGCCGCGTCGAGCGCCTTAAGGTCCTCGGGGGTCGGCCGCCCGAGCGGGTGGAAGCCGTGGCCGTACTCGACCAGCCGGCGCAGCACGGGACCGTGCAGGCGCTGTCCGCCGAACCACAGCCTCGGGCCCTCGGGGCGGTACGCCTTCGGCTCGAAGTAGACGTCGCGGAACGGGTAGTGCTCACTGTCGTGGGAGATCGGGGACGGTCCCCAGGCCTTCGCCCAGACCTCCAGGTGCTCGTCGAGGAGCCGGCCGCGCCTGCCGAAGGGCACGCCGAGCGCGTCGTACTCGTCCTTGCTCCAGCTGACCGTGGGCTGCACCAGCAGCCGTCCCTCACTGAGCAGATCGAGGGTGCCGAGTTCCCGGGCCATCAGCAGGGGGTGACGCAGCGGGGCGAGGACGGCCGCGGCGGCCAGTCGCAGGCGCTCGGTGACGGAGGCGATGGAGGCGAGGAGCAGCAGGGAGTTGGGCCAGGGGGTGTACGGGTCCTGATTGCCGGGGAGGGCGTAGTCGCGGGGATTGCCCATGATGCCGTCGACGGCGGCGTCGGGGCCGAGCACGATGTGTTCGCTGACCATGACGGAGTCGAACCCGGCGTCCTCGGCCTCGCGCGCCCACCGTACGGCGGCGTGCAGGTCGGCCCGGCCGCCGGTGAGCGTCCAGTTCTCGCTGAGGACCAGCAGCATGCGGGGGGTGGTGCTCATGGTGGATTCCCTCTTCTCCGTACAATTTGGTCCCGAATGACCGAACGACCGAATGTCCGCACGAACGACGGGCCGGGACCGGGGTGGCCGCACAGGGCCGTCCGGTCCGGCCGTGAGAGCGAAGGAGCGCCCGTGCCCGGCCAGCGATCCATCACCGAAGCCGAGAAGCTCGCCGCGGCGAAGCTGGGGGACTTCCCCATCCGCCGGGACCAGATGGCGGCGGTGGCGAACATCTACCGGGCCGCCTCGGCGGTGCGGCAGCACCTGGAGAACTCCGTACTGCGCGGCTCCGACCTGACCTGGACGGCCTTCGTGGTGCTGTGGGTGGTGTGGGTGTGGGGCGAGTCCGAGACCCGGCACGTCGCGGAGGAGGCGGGCATCTCCAAGGGCACGCTCACGGGCGTGGCGCGCACGCTGGAGTCGCGCGGGCTGGTGCGCCGGGCCGACCACCCGACGGACGGCCGACTGGTACTGCTCACCCTCACCGACGAGGGTGAGGAGCTGATGCGGCGGGTGTTCCCGGCCTTCAACGAGGAGGAGTCCTTCGTCACCGGGCAGCTCAGCGACGCGGAGTGCCGGAGTCTCGCGGAGGGGCTGCGCAGTGTCGTGCTCCAGGTCGAGGAGCACGGCGAGGAGCGCCGCCGCACCCTGCTGAACGGCGCCGCGCCGGCGCCCCGTCGCAGCGGTCGGCGCCCGAAGGCCTGACGCCCGCACGGCCGGCGGTGACCGTGTCCACCCACGCGCCACCTCCGACCCCATTTCGTTTGGATGCAAACAAAATAGGCAGGCACGGAACCATGGTCAAGAGCTGCCGGTAATTCGTTTGCGCGCGCGGAGCGCCCGGCCCCAGGATCCGCCCATGTTCCTCATCGACGCCTTCCTGCCGCTGTCCCTCGTCACCGCGTCGTCGGTGCGGGGTCAGCAGCGGCCCGGCCGACCGTGGGGGCCGACTCCGCCCCGGTCGTGACGGCCGCGCTCGTCGCGGGCCTCCTCGCCGGCTATGGCATCGCCATCCCCGTCGGAGCGGTCGCGACCTACCTCGTCTCCCTCACCGCCCGTACGTCCCCGCGCACCGGAGCCTGCGCCGCGCTCGGTGTCGCGACGGCCGACGGACTGTACGCCCTGCTCGCCACCCTCGGCGGCACCGCCCTCGCGGCCACGTTGCGACCGGTGCTGGTGCCCCTGCGCTGGGCCTCCGCCCTGGTGCTCCTCGCCCTGGCCGTACGCGGCGCGGTCACGGCCCTGCGCCGGTACCGCGCCCGGCGGCTCGCCACCCGCCCCCGGCGGGACCCGGTGAGCCCGGCACACGCCTATGTCGCCCTCCTGGGGATCACCCTCCTCAACCCCACCACGGTGGTCTACTTCGCGGCGCTCGTGCTCGGCAGCCGCGCCACCGACGCCGTGAGCGCCCTGGACCAGACGGTGTTCGTCCTTGCCGCGTTCCTCGCGTCCGCGAGCTGGCAACTGCTGCTCGCGGGCGGTGGCGCACTCCTCGGCCGGACCCTGACCGGACACCGGGGACAGCTGGTCACCGGGCTGCTGTCGAGTGCCGTGATCGCGGTGCTGGCGGTACTGGCGGTGCTCACGCCGGGGCCGGCATCCGGTGCGTGAAAGGTGTGCAAGTGCCGCGTGCGTGTGGCGCGATGAGGATGATTCCGGGAGAGGCAGGTGTTGAATGCGGGGGACAGTCTGTACGCGAGAGCAAGGGACGGTTGCCATGCCTCTTGAGGGCGAGTACGTGCCCAGCCCCACTCAGTGGGTGCGCGAGCAGGTCGAGTTGTACGAGAGCTCGGGCGGCACGCAGGGGACGACGTTGATGGACACGGGTCTGCCGGTCATCGTGCTCACGACGCGCGGCGCGAAGAGCGGGAAACTCCGCAAGACCCCGCTGATGCGGGTGGAACACGACGGGCGGTACGCGGCCGTGGCCTCGCTGGGCGGCGCGCCCACACACCCGGTCTGGTACCACAACATCAAGTCCGACCCGCGTGTGGAGCTCCAGGACGGGCCCACACGCCGGGACCTGACCGCGCGTGAGGTCACCGGGGACGAGAAGGCCGAGTGGTGGGACCGGGCGGTCGCCGCGTACCCGGCGTACGCGGACTACCAGAAGAAGACCGACCGGGAGATTCCCGTCTTCGTGCTGGAGCCGGTGGAAGGGTGAGGACCCGCCGGTCGTAGGGCGTGTCGTGGGTGCCGGGACGCTCGGAGGAATTTCTTCGACGTGTCGCGCATGATCCCTCGCGCACCGGGCACCCGAGTCTCAGGCCCCGCCGCGTTCCCCCGTCGCGGCGGGGCTTTCCCCTGTCCGCTCCCCCTGCCCCGCCTTGTCCGTCACGTCGAGGAAGATCTGGTCGGCCTCCGGGACGACGTGGGCGATGGAGCGCTTGATGCGGACGGCGACCTCCTCGACCTCCTCGCTGTCCAGGCCGGGTACGAGGTCGACGCGGGCGGCCACGAGGGTGGAGTCCAGGCCGAGTTGCATGGTGAGCAGGGCCTCGACACTGTCGATCTCGGGCTGCGCCGCCAGCAGGGAGCGGATCTTCCGGCTCGGTTCGGCGTCCGCGGCGACCCCGATGAGCTGTTCGCGGGCGTCCCGGCCCAGCCAGTAGGCGACGTACACGAGCAGCGCCCCGATCGCGAAGGAGGCGGACGCCTCCCAGATCACCTGCCCGGTCACCATGTGCAGGGCCATCCCGGCGATCGCGAGGGTCACCCCGAGCACCGCCGTGCCGTCCTCGGCGACGACCGTGCGCAGCGCCGGGTCCCGGAGTCCGCCGACGCCGCCCTGCCGGCGCACCTGGTGCAGGGCGCGCAGCAGTGAGGCGCCCTCGGACAGGAGTGCCACGCCGAGGACGGCGATGCCGACGACGTAACCGTCGTAGGACTCCTCGCTTCCGGTCGTCAGGGCGTGGAACGCCTGGTAGAAGGAGAAGCAGCCGCCCATCACGAAGATGCCGACGGCGGCGAGCAGGGACCAGAAGAAGCGCTCCTTGCCGTAGCCGAAGGGATGCCGGCTGTCGGCGGGGCGACGGCTGCGGCGCAGCGCGGCGAGGAGGAAGACCTCGTTCATGCTGTCGGCGACCGAGTGGGCGGCCTCCGAGAGCAGGGCGGGTGATCCGGCGAGGAGTCCGCCGATGGTCTTGGCGACGGCGATCACGAGGTTGGCGCCGAGGGCGACGAGGACGGTGATCCGGGTCCTGTGGTCCGCGCGTGCCTTGTCCTCCCGGTCCTCCTGACGGGTCCCCGGTCCTTCGAGAACCGCCCCGCCCTGGTCGTCCGTCGTCTCGGTGTCTGCTGATGTCCGGGTCACCTTCGCCGATTGCCCCGACCGGTCGCGCTCACACCGTGGGGGTCGCGGAAATCGGGGAACTCATCAGGGCATACGTATCCGGACGGACCGGGAGGACGGACGGCATGAGTGTCGGCGAGGGCAACGAGGCGTACGGCAGGAAGGCGTTCAAGCGGTCCCGTAGCCACTTCACGGACCGGATCACGGCCGACGGCCGGGACGGCTGGCCGGTGGAGGCGGGCCGCTACCGGCTGGTGGTCAGCCGGGCCTGCCCCTGGGCGAGCCGGGCGGTGATCTCGCGGCGGCTGCTGGGTCTGGAGGGCGCCCTGTCGATGGCCGTCACCGACCCGATCCAGGACGACCGCAGCTGGCGGTTCACGCTGGACCCGGACGACCGCGACCCGGTGCTCGGCATCCGGTTCCTGAAGGAGGCGTACGACGCACGGGAGAGCGACTACCCGGGCGGTGTCAGCGTCCCGGCGATCGTCGACGTGCCGAGCGGCGAGCTGGTCACCAACGACTACCAGCGGCTCACCCTCGACCTCGCCACCGAGTGGACGGACCTGCACCGCGAGGGCGCGCCCGACCTGTATCCGGCGGCCCTGCGCGACGAGATCGACACGGTGATGGAGGAGGTCTATCAGGACGTCAACAACGGGGTGTACCGGGCGGGCTTCGCCACGGGCCAGCAGGAGTACGAGGGGGCCTGCGCCGGGGTGTTCCGGCGGCTGGAGGCGCTGTCGGAGCGGCTGGCACGACAGCGCTATCTCGTCGGCGAGACGATCACGGAGGCGGACATCCGGCTCTTCACCACACTGGTGCGTTTCGACCCCGTCTACCACGGTCACTTCAAGTGCAACCGCTGGAAGCTGGCGGAGGACCGGGTGCTGTGGGCGTATGCCCGTGACCTCTTCCAGACCCCCGGATTCGGCGACACCGTCGACTTCGACCACATCAAGCGGCACTACTACCAGGTGCACACGGGCATCAACCCGACCGCCGTGGTGCCGCTGGGGCCCGATCTGGCGGGCTGGCTCACGCCCCACGGGCGTGAGGACCTGGGCGGCAGCCCGTTCGGCGACGGCACGGCTCCGGGGCCGGTGCCCGCGGCCGAGGTCGTGGCCCCGCAGGGTCGTCCCTGACCGGGCGACCTCACGACGTGAAGGAGGAAGACCAGATGTCCAAGAAGAAGAAGCTCCCCCTCGCCTATCAGCCCCTCGGCTTCGCCCTCGGCTGGGCGGGCGGTGCGCTGGCCTCGCTGGCGTTCCGCAAGACCTGGAAGCTGATCCGGCACGAGGACGACGCGCCCGACGCGCTGGACCGGGACCGCGGCTGGGGCGAGGTCCTGCTCGCGGCGGCCGTGCAGGGCGCGATCTTCGCGGTCGTGCGCAGCGCGGTGGACCGCACCGGCGCGAAGGCCATCGAGCGCTCCACCGGGGTGTGGCCGACCACCGAGAAGGGCGGCCGGGACTGAGGTCCGGGGCCTGTTCCGGCGGTTCCCTCGCGGATCGCCGGAACAGGCCCCGGACCTGGCCGTGCCGGGAGGGTGCTAGCCCTGCTTGGGGGCCGTGGGGTGTTCGCGGCGCAGGGTGAAGGAGTGGCCGGCCGGGTCGGAGTAGCCGCGCTCCTCGAACGGCCCGCTCGCGTCCTTGGTGTCCACCGGGCGTCCGCCTAGGGAGACGATCAGCCGTTCGGCCTCGTCCAGGTCGTCGACGTAGAAGTCCAGGTGGGCCTGGAGGGAGTTCTCGGGTCGGGGCCAGCTCGGCGGGGTGGCGTTGACGTCCCGGCGGAACGCCATGCGGGCGCCGCAGGCGCCCTCGATCTCGACGCGGTTGGCGGTCGCGTCCGTCTCCTCGGCGTCGAGCAGTTCCTTGTAGAACACCGCGAGTTTCTCCGGCTCGGCGCAGTCCAGCACCACGAGGCCCGCCTGTACCAGTGCCATGTCTCCTCCGTACGGGATCCCGGGCGCGGGGGACGGTCCGCCGCCGCCCATACGCTCCCCGGGTACCCGCCGACTACAGGTTCAGCCGCAGCGTGAGCGCCTGGGGCCGGAACGACTCCCGCTCGTAGAACCGGATACCGTCCGCGTTGGCCGCCGAGGCGGTCACCTCCGCGTGCACCGCGCCGTGTTCCCGGGCCCACGCCAGGAAGGTGTCGACCAGCCGGGCACCGACCCGGGCGCGCCGGTGCGCGGGACGGACGTAGAGCGCCATGAGGGTGGCCGACCCGACGGGCCGCATGGCGGAGGGTCCGGACAGGGAGCCCGACAGATGGCCCACCACCTCGCCGTCGTGCAGCGCGGCCAGCAGCAGCCGGCCGGGGTCGTGGAGGGCGGCCGTGAAGGCCTCGGCGCCGTGCCGGCGCGGCCAGTCCACGTTCAGGCTCGGGTCCCGCTCCCCGCCGTCCTCGGCGAACAGCCAGGAGCTGGAGACGACGATCCCCGGTACGTCCTCGGCGCGGGCGCGCCGCACGATCACCTCTTGCTCACTCATGGACGGGAACCTAGCGGCAGGCTCTGACAACCCGTCGGCGACGATCGTGGGCACCCCGGGTGGACTTCCTGGACAGCCGTCCAGCTATAGTGGACACCTGTCCAGGAAGTTCCGGGGCATCGAGTGACTACGGAGTCTGCTGACCATGGAGATCCTGGCGAACGTGCTGGTCGCGCTGGTGGCGGTGCTGCACGCGTACATCCTGGTGATGGAAATGTTCCTGTGGCAGAAGAAGCCGGGGATGTCGTTCCACGGGCTGGACCCGGAGATGGCGAAGCGGACGGCGGCGATGGCCGCCAACCAGGGGCTCTACAACGGCTTCCTCGCCGCCGGACTGGTGTGGGGCCTGATCGCCGGTGACCCGACCGGCTACCGCGCGCAGATCTTCTTCCTCGCCTGCGTGATCGTCGCCGGTGTGTACGGCGCCGCCACCGCCAACCGCCGCATCCTCGTCGCCCAGGCGCTCCCGGGCGCGCTCGCCCTGGCCGCCGTCCTCGTCGCGGGATGACCCCGGACGACCCCCGGGCCACGGACGACCCCCGGGCCACGGCGGACCCCCGGGCCGCCCGCACCCGGGCCAGGCTGCGGGAAGCCCTCCTCGACGAATGCGCCCGGCACCCGCTGCACGAGGTCGGCGTGGCCTCGCTGGTCCGCCGGGCGGGGGTCGGCCGGGCCACGTTCTACGTGCACTACCCGGACCTGGAGGCGCTGGCCGTCGACGCCTGCGCCGATGTCGTGCGCGACGCCGTGGAGGCCCTGCACGCCTGGCGCGGGCGCCCCGACCCGGTGCGGGCGCCCGCGGCGCTGCCGGAGTTCTTCGCCGGGCTGGCCCCGCACGCGGCCCTGTACCGCGCGCTGTTGGCGCCCGGTGGCGGCGGCCCGCTCGGCCGGGTGCTGCACCGGGACCTGCGCGCCTACAGCCTCCGCGAACGCGAGCTCGCGGGGGCCGCGGACGCCCCGCTGGTGGCCTCCGCCGTGGCGGCCACCTTCGCGGGGGTCCTCGCCGACTGGCTGCACGGCCTCCTCGACGGCACCCCTCAGGAGATCGCCGACCAGGCGTGGCAGCTGCTGGTGGCGTTGCACCGCAGCCGGTGAACACGCCGTCGGCTCAGGCGCAGCCCATGCCCTTCGCCACCTCGGGCCAGATCTCGACCCCGTCGGGCGTGCGGACGTACACCTTCGACGGGTCGCGCTCGACGAGCCACAGCGCCCGGTCCTCGTGGCGGTACCCGGTGTCGCGCGCGTGCACGGGCATGGGGACGTCACCGTCGTAGGCGGAGGTGAGCATCCCGTCGGGCAGGACGCCCTCGGGGTCGCGGCCGTACAGCCGGCCCTTCCCGTCGGCGTCGCCGCCCCTCGACAGGAAGTGGGCCTTCTGCCAGTCGCAGTGTTCCGAGCCCACGGAGGTGTGCACCTCGGTGATCGGTACGCGGTCGCCGTCGCGGTCGGTCCAGATCTCGTACGACCGGGAGTCGGTGAAGCTCGCGGGCAGCTCGGCCGGGTCACAGGAGGCACTGGTCTCCGGCCCCCAGCCGGGGCTGCCCTCGCGGTCTTTGGCGACGATCACGGCGACCTTGGTCCTGCCGTCGACGTCGTACGAGAAGAGGGCCCGGTCCTTCTCCCGGCGTTCCAGGCGGTAGCCCTCCTCGGGGACGTCGGGCACCTCGATGTCGAAGTACGCCCGAAGCCCTTCCTCGGGTGTCTTTCCCCCATCGTCCCTGCCCCAGCCGCCGGGCCCGCCGCCGCCCTCGTAGATCTCGCCGTCGCACTCCAGCGCCCGGCCTGCCGCGCCCGACTCGGTCCTGATCGCCTCGACGCCGTCCTCGTCGACCTCCTGGTGCGGCACGTACAGCGGCCCGGCGTACGGCGTGGCCGGTGCCGTCCCGGTCACCACGAGGTCGCCCCCGCTCCCGGCGCCGCACCCCACCGCCGCCACGGCCGCCACGGCCGCCACGATCACCGTTGCCGCGAGTCCCCTGCGCATCTCCAACCCCCGTGCTCGTCCACGAACTCAGTGTCCTTCCCCCTACGACGCCGAAGGGGCCAAGGACGTTCGACGGCCCTGTGGGTGACCTGGACAGCAGGTCACCCACCGGGCCGGGGTCACGCGGGGGAGGACGCGCCCCGGCGGGAGACGGCTCCTCGGAACGCCGGCGACGTCAGAAGGTCAGCACCGGCTTGATGCTCTTGCCGCCGCTCATGTCCGCCACCGCCTGGTCGATGTCCTCGAACTTGTAGCGGCTGATCAGCCGGTCGAGCGGGAGCTTGCCCTCCTTGACCAGCTGGACAAGGACCGGGATGGCGGTCTGGATCTCGTTGTCGCCGAGGGTGAGGCCGACGACGCGCTTGCCGCCGAGCATGCCGTTGACGTCGAGGGAGACCTCGGTGCCGAACGGCGGGGCGCCGACGATGACGAGGGTGCCGCGCGCGGCGAGGGAGTCGACGCCCTTGCGCAGGACGAAGACGCTGCCGGTGGTCTCGACGACGCCGTCGGCGCCGCGGCCGCCGGTGATCTCCATGATCGCCTCGGTGAGGTCGGCGACCTCGCCGCCGTTCACCGTGTGCGTGGCACCCAGCTCCTTGGCCAGCTCCAGGCGCTCGCCGACCTTGTCCACGGCGATGACCGTGGTCGCGGGGGTGAGGGCCGCCGCCATCACGGCGGAGAGGCCGACGGCTCCGGCGCCGAGGACGACGATCGTGCTGCCCGCGCGGGGCTCCAGGACGTTCCAGACGGCACCGACGCCGGTCTGCACGCCGCAGCCCAGCGGGGCGATGGAGTCCAGCGGTACGTCCGGGTCGACCTTGACGAGGCTGCGCTCGTCGACCAGGGCCCGCTCGGCGAAGGAGGACTGGCCGAAGAAGTGGCCGCCGAGGTCCTGGCCGTCGCGGCTGATGGTGCTGGTGCCGTCGGCGCGGCGGCCGCCGAGCAGGTTCAGCGGGAGCCAGGTGGCGCAGTACGCCGGGTGCCCGTCACGGCAGTTGTGGCAGGCGCCGCAGGAGGTGAAGGACAGCACGACGTGGTCGCCCGGCACGACGGAGGTGACGCCCGGGCCGACGGCCTCGACGACACCGGCGCCCTCGTGGCCGAGGACCCCGGGGAGCGGGAAGGGCAGCCCGCCGCTGGCGACACCGAGGTCGGTGTGGCACAGCCCGGCGGCGACCATGCGGACCAGGGCCTCGCCCTGGCCCGGCTGGTCGAGGACGACCTCGGAGAGGGTGAAGGGGGCGCCCCCGGACTCGACCACGGCGGCGCGTGTGGTGGTGGACATTCTCGAACTCCTTGTCTGTCCGTGAGCCGCCGGAGCGGTCCCGCGGCTCACGAGTGATCCCGGGGAGGCGCTCAGTCGAGCGAGACGACGACGGACTTGACCTTGGTGTAGGACTCCAGGGCCTCGGGGCCGTACTCGCGGCCGAAGCCGGAGGCCTTCACGCCGCCGAAGGGCACGGCGGGGTCGAGCATCGGCCAGTCGTTGACCCAGACGATGCCCGCCTGGAGGCGGTCGGCGACGCGGTGGGCGCGGGTGAGGTTGGTGGTCTGGATGCCCGAGGCCAGTCCGTACGGCGTGGAGTTGGCCAGCTCGACCGCCTCGTCCTCGGAGTCGAAGGGCTGCACGGTGAGGACCGGTCCGAAGACCTCCTCCTGGACGACCCGGGAGTCGTTGGCGAGGTCGGCGATGACGGTGGGCTTGTAGTAGTAGCCGCCGTTCAGGTCGAGGCGCTCGCCGCCGCAGACGATGCGGCCGCCCTCCTTGCGGGCCAGCTCGACGTACTCCTCGACCTTCTTCAGATGCCGCTCGCCCGCCATCGGGCCGATGACGGTCTCGGGCTGCCGGGGGTCGCCGAGGGGCACGCCGGGCACGGCGTCGGCGAGGATGCCGACCACGGTGTCGTAGAGCGGGCGGGCGACCAGCAGGCGGGGGCCGCCCATGCAGAACTGGCCGGTGTTGAAGACGAAGCCCTTGATGATGGCGCCGATGGCCTTCTCGATGTCGGCGTCCTCGAAGACGAGGTGCGCCGCGTTGCCGCCGAGCTCCATGGTGACCTGCTTCAGGCCCTCGCCGGCGACGCTCGCCGCGTGCCGGCCGGTCGCGGTGGAACCGGTGAAGGCGATCTTGTCGACGCCGGGGTTGCGCAGCAACGCCTCGCCCGCGACGGGGCCCGTGCCGGTGACGACGTTGTAGACACCGTCCGGGACGCCGGCCTCCTTCAGGAGCCCGGCCATGTAGAGGGCGCTGAGCGGGGTCTCCTCGGCCGGCTTGTGCACGATCGTGTTGCCGGCCGCGAGCGCGGGGGCGATCTTGGAGCCGGCCAGGATCAGCGGGAAGTTGAACGGGGTGATCGCGCCGACCACACCGATCGGGCCGCGCCTGGTGTAGGCGAGGCGGTTGTCCGGAACGTCACGGGCGGAGCCGTCCAGCGACCAGGCGAGGGAGGCGTAGTACTCGTAGTCGTTGGCCGCGTTCGTCACGTCCACGGCGTGGGCCAGCATGATGGGCTTGCCGACGTCACGGCTCTCGATGGCCGCGATGTCGTCGGCGTTCTCCCGGATCAGCTGGGCGACACGGTTCAGGATCCGGCCGCGCTCGCGACCGCTCAGTCCGGACCACGCGCCGTTGTCGAAGGCCTCGCGCGCGGCGCGCACGGCGGCGTCGACGTCGGCGGCACCCGCTTCCGCGACCGTCGTGACCACCTGGCCCGTGGACGGGTCGATCACGTCGGCGCGTGCCCCGTCAGTCGCCTCAAGCCACTGTCCACCGATGAACAGCCGCCCGGGCTCGCTCTCGAAGGTGGTCGTCATTGCCCACTCCTCAGCCTTGATCGCTAAGTCTTCAACCAACAGGATTCCTGTTGGTTCGCAGTTTCATTACACACAGGTTTCCTGTCAATGCCTTACGCTGACCCCATGGTCGGCACCAAGGCACCTCCCTCCCTCCTCTACATGGTCAAGCAGGTTGAGCTCGTTGTCCGCTCGCGCCTGGACGAGCTGGTGAAACCGGCCGGGATCACGGCCCTGCAGTACACGTCCCTCACCGTCCTGGAGCGGCATGACGGGCTCTCGGCCGCCCAGCTCGCCCGCGACTCGTTCGTCACGGCCCAGTCCATCGCGGATCTCGTACGAAGTCTCGAGAACCGCGGACTCGTGCGCCGGGAGCGCAACCCGCGCAACCGGCGCGAGCTGCTGATCCTGCTGACCGACGAGGGACGCGAGCTGCTCGCCCACTACGCCGAGCCCATGCGCGACCTGGAGGAACGCATGATCCGCGACCTCACCGCGCACCAGGCCGACCAGTTCCGGCTGGCACTGTCGAAGGCGTGGCACGCCCTGTCCTAGGGGGCTCTGCGCACAACTCCGGACCGATTGCCGGAGAAATCGAAGACATATGTCAATCGAACATGCTGAAATTCACTCCAACGAGGGTAACTTGCAGAGCGGGGACGGGACTTGCCCTCGCGCCTGTCCTCACAGAGTCCGGTTGGAGGCGATGCCGTCGTGTCGAGCGACCCCACACCGCCCACGATCGGGTACCTGCGCGTCCGCACGGACCGCGGCCGTACCGTGCTCGAACTGCACGGCGAGATCGACATCGCGGCGGCGGTGGAGATCATTCCGCACCTCGACGCGGCGACGGGCCGCCCCGGCGCCCGGATCGTGATCGACCTGAGGCACGTCGAGTTCTTCGACTGCTCCGGACTACGGCTGCTCTACCGGGCCCGGCAGCGGGTGCTCGACCGCGACGGCGAGCTGCGCCTGGTCTGCACCCACCCGCTCACCCTGCGCGTCCTCAAGGTCACCGGCCTGGCCCGGCTGCTGCCGCCCGCCCCGTCGCTGGACGCGGCCCTGGAGCAGCCCGAGGCCGCGTCCGGCACGTTATGACCCTGCCCGCCGGCCCTCTTCGCCCTTCGCCCTTCGCCCTCTTCGCCCTATTCGCTCGCCGGCGCGTCGAACAGGGCACTGACGGACTCGCCGTTGTGGATGCGGCGCACGGCCTCCGCGAGCGCGGGGGCGATGGAGAGCACCTTCAGCTTCTCGGTGCGCTCCTCCACCGGGACGGGCACGGTGTTGGTGCAGACGATCTCCAGGATGTCGGGCTGCTCGCTCAGCCGCTTCAGCGCCCCCGCCGCGAAGAGTCCGTGGGTGCACGCCACCCGGATCGAGCGCGGCCCCAACTCCCGCAGCCGCTCCAGGAGTTCCAGGACGGTGCTGCCCTTGGCGATCTCGTCGTCGAGGACGATCACATCCCGGCCGGCGACCTCGCCGATCACCGAGCTGATGCTCACCCGGTCGTCCGCGAACCGCTGCTTGGCACCCGCGGCGACCTGCGCGCCGATCATCCGCGCGAACGCCGCCGCCTCCTTGGCGTTGCCCAGATCCGGTGACACGACCGTCGTACGCGTCAGGTCGTACCGCCGGAAGTGCGCGGCCAGCTCGCGCAGCGCGTGCAGATGATCGACCGGCACCGAGAAGAAGCCGTGCACCTGCGGTGAGTGCAGGGTCATGGCGAGCACGCGACTGGCGCCCGCCGACACCATCAGATCGGCGACCAGCCGGCCACCGATGGAGATCCGCGGGGCGTCCTTCTTGTCCGAGCGGGCGTACGAGTAGTGCGGCATGACCACGGTGATCCGGCCCGCCGAGGCGCCGCGCGCCGCGTCGCACATCAGCAGCAGCTCGACGAGATGCTCCTGAACCGGCGCGACCAGCGGCTGGATCAGGAACACGTCCCTCTCCCGGCAGTTGGCCTGGAGCTGCACCTCCAGACAGTCGTTGGCGAACCGACTCACCCGGGACGGGCTCAGCGGTACCCCGAGGTGCGCGCACACCTCGTCGGCGAGTTCGGGATGGGCGCTGCCGGTGAAGACGGCGATGTCACGCACGGTCGGCTCCTCGTATGAACATGATCATTACGGGTTGCGCGGCTCATGCTACTGGCCGCCCGGCATACGCCGATTCGCTACGGCGGCCCGGACGAGCCGCACCCCCGCTCTACGGCGAAGTGCGGACAATCACCGACCCGGCGTTCTCCCTTGGCCTTTGAGGGCATTCGTTGAAAGAGGAAGGAGGACCGTCGACATGACGACGTCCATCAAGCGCACGCGTCTGCCCGGCTGGGCCAAGCTGCTCACCGCCGTGGTCATCCTCATCGTGGTGCTGCTGGCCGCCTTGCGGATGCTGGTCTTCGGGGGGCTGGACGACGTGTTCGGCACCGAGGAGCACGACCGCTCGGGGCCGACACTCCTGAAGTCCATCCAGGACATGAGCCGATACGACGCCGCCTCGGGCAACTTCCAGGTGGTCGTCGACCTGGAGAAGGACGCCAAGTACCTGCCGGACGCGATCCGCGGCACCCGCACGCTGTACGTCGGCGCGGGCACCGTCGACGCCTATGTCGACCTCGGCAAGGTCGGCGAGAACGACGTGAAGGTCAACGACGACCGCACGTCGGCCACCATCAACCTCCCGCACGCCCAGCTGGGCAAGCCGGCCCTCGACACCGAGCACTCCTACGCCGTCTCCAAGCAGCGCGGGCTGCTCGACCGCTTCGGCGATCTGTTCTCCGACAACCCCAACAGCGAACAGGCCGTGCAGCGCCTCGCCGTCAAGCACATCGGCGACGCCGCGAAGGACAGCAAGCTCACGGACCGCGCCGAGGCCAACACCACCGACATGCTCGAAGGGCTGCTGAAGTCCCTCGGCTTCAAGGAGGTGAAGGTGACGTACGGGTCCTGACCGGTCACCGGCGTCCTCCCCGCGCCCTCCCCGGGTTCGGGGAGGGCGCGTCGTACGTCGGCTCGTCCGCCGACTCCGCACGTCCGCGCCCTCCCGCGCCCGCCCACTCCCGGGCGCCTCGTCGGCGCCCCTCGAACGGGAGCGGACCTCTGTCGCTCCCCGCCCGGAGTGCCCAGGAAGGGCGAGGGAAAACCCGGCGAAGGCCGGCTGACGACTTCTCGCACCGGCGGGAGTCATGGGCCGCATCGGGGGTAACCACCTTGGGACAGAGGGAAGTTGAAATCGGGAGGGTTGCATGGCCCGTACCACGGCACGTTCCCGTTCCACGACCTCCGGCCGCCGTTCCCCGGCGGCCCCACAGGGTCGACGACCACTCCCGCTGCCCCTGCGGCTGCTGGCGATGGCGCTCGCCTTCATGGTCATGGTGGCGTTCGGCGCGGTGCTGGCCGGGCTCACCCTCCAGCCGTCCCCGGCGTCGGAGGCGCTCACCCACAGCAACCTCCGCCCCGGCAGCTCCCTGGAGCTCTACTGGCACCATCCCGACCCCCGCGACGCGCTCAAACAGGTCGGCGGGAACATCCTGCTGGGCCTGCCGTTCGGGATCCTGCTGCCCGTACTGGCGCCCGGCGCGCGCGGCCTGCTGCGTGTGCCCGCCCTGACCGCGCTGATGATGCTGCTGGTCGAGCTGGTGCAGGGCGCGCTCGTCACCGGACGCGCGTTCGACATCGACGACGTCATCCTCAACACGACGGGTGCGCTGCTGGGCTATCTGCTGCTGGGCCGGCGCCTCGGCCGGGCGGTGCACGCGCGAGCCCCGCGCGAACCGAAGGCCGCGCAGGCCCGGCGGAAGGCGCCGGCCCAGCGGAAGGACCCGGCCCGGCCGAAGGCTCCGCGCGGCCGCTGGACCCAGCGGCTGCGCGTCGGCCGCAAGGGGGCTAGCGCAGGGTCCAAGTGAGTTTGTCGCCACCCACCCAGCGAACCTGGTCGGGGTCGTCGAGGTCGTGGACGACGACCCCGAAGGCGGCGGCGGCCCGCAGCACGTCCGTCATCGTCTTCGCCTCGCCGACCACCTGGCCGTCGATCTCCACGATCCGGAACGGCGGCGTACCGGGCTGGACCCCGAGCACCATGACCCGAGGGTGGGAAATGTAGGGGCTCGCGCTTTCGGTCATGTCTAGAGCGTAGAGCGATTCCGGCCATCGGTGCCGGGTGAGGTCCGGGCGGGTGAGTCCGGCCCGCCCGTGATCGTACGGCCGCCGTGCGGGTACCCGGGGGCTGGGCGACGCTGGAAGCGGGAGGCTGGAGGTGCCATGGATCCCGTCGAGGCCCTGGACCGGATCGCTTTCCTGCTGGAACGTGACCGGGCCCCCACCTATCGCGTGCGCGCGTTCCGTACGGCCGCCGCCGTGCTCGGCGCGCTGCCGGCGGACGACGTGGCCGAGCGGGCGGCGACCGGCTCGCTGGAGTCGTTGAAGGGGGTCGGGCCGAAGACCGCTCAGGTGGCGCGCGAGGCGCTGGCCGGTGAGGTGCCGGGCTATCTGCGCAAGCTGGAACAGGAGGCCGAGGCCCCGCTCACGGGCGGTGGCGCGGAGCTGATGGAGCTGATCAGGGGAGACTGCCATGTGCACTCGGACTGGTCGGACGGCGGCAGCCCGATCGAGGAGATGGGCCGGACCGCCGCGCGCCTCGGCCACGAGTGGACGGTGCTCACCGACCACTCCCCCCGGCTGACCGTCGCCCGGGGCCTGTCCCCGGAGCGGCTGCGGGAGCAGCTCGACGTGGTGGCCGCGCTGAACGAGACGTGGGCACCGTTCCGGCTGCTCACCGGCATCGAGTGCGACATCCTCGACGACGGTTCGCTGGACCAGGAGCCCGAGCTGCTGGACCGGCTCGACGTGGTGGTGGTGTCCGTGCACTCCAAGCTGCGGATGGACGCGCGCGCGATGACCCGGCGGATGGTCGCCGCGGTCCGTGATCCGCACTCCGATGTGCTGGGGCACTGCACGGGGCGGCTCGTCACCGGGCGAGGGCGGCCCGAGTCGGAGTTCGACGCGGAGGCGGTGTTCTCGGCGTGCGCGGAGACGGGGACGGCCGTGGAGATCAACTCCCGGCCGGAGCGGCTGGATCCGCCTCGGGGGCTGTTGCGGGCCGCGGTGGAGGCGGAGGTGTTGTTCTCGATCGACACGGATGCGCATGCGCCGGGGCAGTTGACGTGGCAGGTGCATGGGTGTGCTCGGGCGGAGGAGTGCGGGGTGCCGGCGGAGCGGGTGGTGACGACGTGGGGGGTGGAGGAGCTTCTCGGGTGGGCTCGGGACCGGGAGGTTCCTGGTCGGGTGGGGGTGGGGGGTGCCTAGGAGCTCGGGGGGTTCGTTGCGTTGGCGTGTGCGGGTGCGTCGTGGCTTGTCGCGCCCACGCGGCGGAGCCGCATATGGATACAGCCCCGCGCCTCTGAAGGGCGCGTGTGTCGGAGTTTCCAGGAAGGTGTGCCATGGGTAGGGCTGCTGTTTTCGATGTCGACGGGACCCTTGTCGATACCAACCATGTGCATGTCGTCGCCTGGTGGGAGGCGTTTCGGCAGGGTGGGCATCAGGTGGCCATGCATGACATCCATCGGGCGGTGGGGCTGCCGTCCGGGGATCTGATCACGCATCTGCTGGGTGAGGAGCGGGATCCGCAGGAGAAGGACGCGCTGAGTGCGGCGCACAAGGCGCTGTACGGGACGTACTTCGACCGGCTGCCCGCGTTGCCGGACGCGGGGCGGCTGTTGCGGCGGCTCGACGGGCAGGGCTGGAGCGTGGTGCTGGCGACCTCGGCGAGCGGGACGGAGCTGGCCGCGTTGCGGCGGGCGATCGGGGCCGACGACGCCATCACGGCGACGGCGAGCGCCGATGACGTGGCCGAGGGGAAGCCCGCGCCGGATCCGGTCGAGCAGGCCCTGGAGCTGGCGGGGGCGGAGGCCGAGCGGTCGGTGTTCGTCGGGGACACCGTCTGGGACATGCGCGCCGGCGCCCGGGCGGGGGTGCACTGCGTGGCGGTGCTCTGCGGCGGCATTCCCCGGCCCGAACTGGAGGCGGCCGGCGCTGAGGCGGTGTTCCGGAATCCGGCCCACCTGCTGGCCGCACTGGAGGAGAGCCCGCTGGGCCGGGAGGAATGACCTGGTGACGGCCGCTGTGGGCCGCCTTGCGCGACGTGACGCAGATCACCGGCAATGTCCGGATACGGAAGGAACACCCGCTGATACTTTCCCGTTAAATCAGCTGTGGGTGTGGATGGGACAGTGTCCCCGGGCCTCACCTTTTGCCCACAGGGACGATCGTTCGGCTGAAGCCCTGTGGAGCCTTTCGCCGAGAGGCGACCGCCATCCGCACCCACACACAGACCGCCCCGACCGTGATTCCCCCGTCCCGGTCGGGGCTTCTCCCTTTCCGCAAGCGCTCGGGTGCCTCGGAAGCGGTCAGGAGCGCCGGGAAACGGTCAGGAGCGCCGGGAGCGCTCAGGCACCGAGTTCGCGCGGCCCGTACAGCGCTGCCGGAGCGCCGGTCATCAGGGCCCAGTAGCGGTCGCCGTACGACCAGTGCCACCACTCGGTGGGGTAGTTGACCAGGCCGGCCGCGGTGAGGGCGGCGCCGAGCGTCTCGCGGTGGGCGCGGGCCTCGGCGGAGATGCCGTCCGCCCCCGTGTAGCAGGCGCCGGCGCTCTCCTCGGGGCTGGCGTTCACCCGTGTACCGAAGTCCACTTCACGGCCGTCGGCGTCGACGAGGGTCAGGTCCACGGCGGCGCCCGCGGAGTGCGGGGCTATCCCGGGCGGGGAGACGTAGCGGCTGGCCGCCGCGTGGATGCGGTCGGCGGGCCAGTCGGGGTGCAGGGCGCGCTGCTCGGCCGCGTACTCCTCGAAGTACGCGCGCTGCAGGGACGGCGGCCGGTAGCCCTCGACGAACAGCAGGCGCAGCCCGTCCGGCAGCAGGGTCTGGGCCTTGACCAGCCGGTCGAGCACGCCGACGCGCAGATGGGCGTAGGCGCCCGTGGCGTCGGCCTTGCGCTCGTCGACCAGCAAGGGGCCGGCCCGGCGTACGTCGACGAGCGGCTCGTCCAGGTCGTGGACGGGTACGGCCGCCACCTTCGGGTCGGACATCAGGATGATCTCGGTCATGAGCTGATCATCTCGTGCGGTCGGCCGGTTCCCGCCGGAATCGGCCAGGACGGTGGCCCGGCCCGTCCCGGGGGGTGTGGCCGGTTGCGGTCGCGTGCATCGGCGGCGCCCGGGTACTCGTGGGCGGCCCTGGAGGAACGGAACGCGCGAGAGGAGTCGGCTGTGAACGGAGAATCCGGCGGCAGGATCGTGGTCACCGGCGCCACCGGCAATGTGGGGACGAGTCTGGTGCGTCTGCTCGCGGAGGACGCGGAGGTAGGCCAGGTACGGGGACTGGCCCGTCGGGTTCCCGAGTGGGCGCCCGCGAAGACGGACTGGTCGGCCGTGGACGTGGGATCCGAGGAGGCCGATCTGGTCAAGGAGTTCGAGGGGGCGGACGCGGTCGTCCATCTCGCCTGGGCGTTCCAGCCGACGCACGATCCCGCCGCGACCTGGCGAACCAACGTGCTGGGCAGCATGCGGGTCTTCGAGGCGGTGGCGGCGGCCGAGGTGCCGACGCTGGTACACGCCTCGTCGGTCGGCGCCTACTCACCGGGACCGAAGGGTCACGCGGTCGACGAGTCGTGGCCCACCCACGGCTGGCCGGACGCCGCGTACTGCCGGGAGAAGGCGTATCTGGAGCGTGCCCTGGACTCCTTCGAGCACGAGAACCCCGGGGTGCGGGTGGTGCGGATGCGGCCCGCCTTCCTGTTCAAGCGGGAGTCGGCGAGCGAGCAGCGCCGCATCTTCGGCGGGCGTTTCCTGCCGGGACAGCTGGCCCGGCCCGAGCTGCTGCCGTTCCTGCCGGACATTCCCGGGCTGAAGGTGCAGACGCTGCACACCGACGACGCCGCGCAGGCGTACCGGCTGGCGCTGCACACCGACGTCCGCGGTGCCTTCAACCTCGCGGCGGAGTCGCCCGTGGACGCCACGCTGCTCAGCGAGGTGCTGGACGCCCGTCCGGTGAAGCTGCCCCGGGTCGCGGCCCGCTCGGCGGTCGCCGCCGCGTGGAACCTGCGGCTGCTGCCCGCCTCACCGCATCTCTTCGACGCCGTCCTGCGGCTGCCGCTGATGGACTGCAGCAGGGCTCGTGACGAGCTCCACTGGCGGCCCGAGCGCACAGCGGTGGAGGTGCTGGAGGAGTTCCTGGAGGGGCTGCGGCAGGGCGCCGGGGCGGAGACGGAGCCGCTGCGGGGGCGGAAGGTCGGCTGAAGCCGAGGCCGAGGCCGAGGCCGCCCATGAGGCCGGGTGCGCCCGTGAGCACGCGGCAGACGTGACGGCGCCTCCCCGGGTCCCACCGGGGAGGCGCCGAGTCTCGGGAATGCCCTGGACCGAAGGACCAGAAGGACCAGGGGCCGGGGGTCAGCCGGACGGCTCGTCGGGTACGGGCTGCTCGGGATTGACGGCGCCCGATCGCGGTGCGCCCTGTCGGCCGGTGCCGGCCTCGTCCGTGTCGGGCAGGTCAGCGGTGTCGTCGGCCGCGTCGATGTCCCGCTCGTCGTCGGTGACGCGCGTCCGAGCCACCTCCCACGGGTCCTCGCTCCCGTTCGCCTGCTGGTCGGGCATGTCCCTCGGTACGGGGTCCTCGTGCTCGCCGGGACCCTCCAGCCGGTGATCGGTCACGGCGTGCTCCTTCCTGTCGTCCACCGGGCGCGAGTACCTCCGCCCGATCGACTCAAACCCGGGTGTCCCGTGGTCGCGTGCGTCCGGTCCTGTGCGTCCCGTCAGGAAAGGTCGCGCAGTTCGTCCAGGGCCGCCGTCAGCTGCGGCGCCACCGCCTCCCGCCGCCAGGCGACGTCTCCGTCGTCCAGGGCGCGCGGCACCACCTCGACCAGCATGATCAGGTAGAGGTAGCTGCGGTAGAGGGCGTAGCGCCTGCGGACCGAAGCCGTGAACTCGACTTCTCCGCCAGCCTCCTGATAGCCCGTCAGGAAATCGGCGTCCTGCCGGATGTCGCCCAGGAGAGCCAGCGAGACGAAGTCCGCGACCGGGTCGCCCCAGAACATGCGCTCACCGTCGATCAGACCACCGACACGTGGAGTCTCCCCGCGCTCGACGAGGATGTTGCCCTGCCACAGGTCGAAGTGGACCAGCCGCGGCACGGTCACCTCGTCGAGGGCGTCGTACGCGGCCTTCGCGGTACGGGCCACCTCGTCCACGGGGAGGGGCAGCCAGGCCCGGAAGCGGCGGGCGTCGGCGAGGACACCGTCGTAGATGGCGGTGAAGGCGGTGCGCCAGTCGGCGGCGAGGGGGCCGAACGTGCCGGACGGGTACCCGAACCCGGGGCCGGTCACCCGGTGGAGCCGGGCCACCAGACCGCCCAACTCGCGCCGCAGTGACGCCTCCTGGGTGGGCTCCAGTCCGTCCCATCCGCCGCCCGGGCAGTACGTGAGCAGGAGGTGGCGGCCGGTCGGCGCGGTCTCGTCGAGGGCGGCTCCGGCCACCCGGGGCGCGGGGACGCCGACGCTCTCGGCGGCCCGGCAGAACTCGATCTCGGCACCGAGGAGTTCGCTCTCGTAGGCCAGGCCGGGGGTGGTGGACGGCGGGGGGACCTTGACGATCAGCCGGGTGCCGTCGGTGAGGCGCAGCTCTTCGACCGTGTTGTACGTGCCGCCATCGAGCGGCAGCCGCTCCGCGAGGCTCTCGGGCGGCAGCCCCGCCGCCGCCAGGACACGCCGCGCGCGCTCCCCGTCGTCCACCGTGGCCCCCTCGTCGCGTACAGCCGTGCCGGCCCACTCTGCCAGGTGGGCCGGCACGGCTGAAACCGCTTTTCAACGCTCCGGCGGCGGGGAGACCGGGTCCCGGTTCATCCGGCCGCGCAGACGTCCTCCCCATAGCGGCCCGAGGCGATCAGGTCCTCCAGCCACGGTCCGGAGTCCGCGCCGGGGTTCCGCTCGGCGTGGATCGTACGGAGGGCCTCACGGACGCCGGGTGCCCTGCGGAAGCCGTCACCGCGGACGTAGACACGGGCGCCGACGTCCAGCAGGGCCCACACCTCGTCGGCCTCGGCGGCGATCCGGTGCTGGACGAAGGCGGCACCGTCGACCGCCACCGAGGCCCGCCCCCTGGCCCTCCTCGCCGGCGGCGCCACCACCGCCCGCGCCTGTGCGCCAGAAAACCATTGGCCCCTCCCCAGAGAGACACGTACCTTAGGGCAATACCTAGTGCCACTAGGTTTCAGGTCCGGACACATAACCCCTTCACCGGAGGACCCACCATGAAGTCGCTCACCGAGCAGGACATCCGCACCTCGTTCGTCAACTGCTCGAAGGGGGAGGCGAAGCGGATCTCCGTGCCGCGTGATCTGGAGCAACGGCCCTGGGGGGACCTGGACTTCCTCGGCTGGCGTGACCCGGGCGCGCCCGACCGGAGCTATCTCGTCACCGAGCGCGGTGGGCGGCTCGTCGGTGTCACCTTGCGTTTCCCCTCCGCGCAGCGCGGCTTTCTGCACCGCAGCATGTGCTCGTTGTGTCTGACGACTCACCGGGGCGGCGGCGTCTCGTTGATGACGGCTCGTAAGGCGGGCGCGGCCGGGCGCGAGGGGAACTCCGTAGGCCTGTACATGTGCGCCGACCTGGCCTGTTCGCTGTATGTGCGGGGCAAGAAGGCCCTCGACGCGGGCAGCCGGTTCGAGGAGAGCCTCACGACGGACGAGCAGATCGCCCGGACGGTGGGCAATCTGTCCGCCTTCCTGGACAAGCTGTACGGCTGACCTACCGCTCCGGCATCCGCGCCGCCTCGACGTCGTGGAGACGGATGGCGGGCTGTCGCCACCTCCGGCGCCCTGACCTCCTCGTCCACCGGCCTTCTGCCGAATGACCCAGGTGACTACTGTCCTCGGTCAGGAGTTCGGTGGAGCGGCGGAACGGGAACAGCGCAAGGATGCGAGACGTACGTGGTGTGTGGGACCTGATCGGCACCCGGGTCGCCAAATGGCGGCAGGACCCGGTGATCGTGCAGTCGGTGCGGTCGGCGGCGGCCGCCACGGTGGCCTATGTGGTGGCGTTGCAGCTCAGTCCGGAGGCGGCGCCCCTGACGGCTCCGCTGACCGCGCTCCTCGTCGTGCAGGTGACCCTCTACGCCACGCTCACCACCGGGATCCGACGGGTGAACTCGGTGGTGGCCGGCGTGGTCATCGCCATCGGCTTCAGCGTCCTGGTCGGCCTCACCTGGTGGAGCCTCGCCCTGATCATCCTGGCCTCGCTCGCGGTGGGGCATCTGGTGCGGGTGAGCGAGTTCGTGCCCGAGGTGGCGATCAGCGCGATGCTGGTGCTCGGGGTGACCCGGGTCGGTGACACGGCGTGGGCGCGGGTTGTGGAGACGCTGATCGGCGCGGTCGTCGGGCTCGCCTTCAACCTCCTGCTCGCCCCCCCGGTGTGGGTGGAGGCGGCCGGTGAGTCCATCGAGGACCTGGCCCGGCGGATGCGGCGGCTGATGATCCGCGTCGGCGAGGAGGCCGCGGGCCGCACCCCGGCGGAGGCCGCGGCGGCCCGGCTCCACGAGGCCCGGGAACTCGACTTCGACATCGTCGAGGTGGACGCGGCCCTCAAGCAGGCCGAGGACAGCCTGAAGCTCAATCCGCGTGTACGGGAGGGTCTGCTGCACCGGGTGGTGCTGCGCACCGGGCTGGACACGCTGGAGATCTGCACGGTGGTCCTCAGGGTGCTGGCCCGCACCCTGACCGACCTCGCCCGTGAGCGCGAGCCGAGTCCGCTGTTCTCCGCCCAGGTGGGGGCGGCCATCGAGCAGCTGCTCGCCGAGATCGGTGACGCCGTGGTCAGCTTCGCGGTGCTGGTCACGACCGACGTCAGCCGGAGCGCCGAGTCCGCGGAGGACCGGCTCGCCGCCGAGCTGTCGACAGCCACCGCGACCCGCGACAAGCTGGCGCAGTTGCTCCTCGAAGGGGTCCAGCGGGACCCCGGTCACTGGCAACTGCACGGTGCCGTGCTGACGGAGGTCAACCGCATACTGGACGAGCTGGACACCGAGCACCGCTCCCAGCGGCTCCTGGAGGAGCTCGACCGCTGCACCCGTGAACAGCGCGAGCGCTCACCCCGGCTCACGCGCCTCCGCGACCGCGTGCGCATCCCACGCCCCCTTCGGCGGAACCGGTCGGGCCTCGCCGGTCGTGCTAAGTCACGTCCTACCAAGTGACACAGCACGAAGCGATATCGAGGGGAGCGTGCGGAATGGCCGAAGGCGCCGTGCGGATCGACGGGACCACACTGCATCTGCCGGGCGGTGTACAGGTGCGCTTCCAGCGGACCCTGCGTCTGCCGGAGACGGGCACGCACCAACTCCCGCCCGGCCTGGGCGACTTCCCGATCCGCCGGGTCGAGGACCACCCGCACACCGCTCCGCAGGAGATGCGGGCGCGCGGCGGCGTGATGCTCCCCGTGTACCTGCGCGAGGCGATGTGGCTGCACTTCGGCGGTTCCACGGAACCGGCCGCGCTCCAGGTCGGCGTCGGCAAGGTGTGCGCGGTGTCGGGCAAGCCGTGGAGCGGCACCCTCTCCCGTGATCCGCAGAACTACGTGGTGCTGCCGCGTCAGCCGTGGCTGGACGGCGTCAACTCCGGCAAGGGCACGGTCAGGCAGTTCGTGGCCGTCCCCCTCGGGCTGGGCGCCACGGTCGAGGGCCAGGTCACCGGCGAGGAGGTGTTCGGCGGGGTCCAGCTGCAGTCGTTCCCGCTGAACGACGAGCAGCTCGCCGTGTGGCGGCGGGAGGAGCGACTGCGCGCCGAGCGGGAGCGGAACATCGGCCCGGTCGGCGGCTATGGCGGCTACGGCGGTACGGGCGCGGTGCCGATGCCGCCGCCGGGTGCCGTCCCGATGGCGCCCCCGTCCACCGGCGCCCCCTTGCCCCCTGCGCCGGGCGGGCCGATGCCTCCGGGTGCCGCGTACCCGATGGCGGCCCCCGGCGCTGCCCCGATGCGCGGCGCGCCCGCGGCCCCCTCCCGGGCTCCGGCCGCGATGGGCCTCGGGGTCGGCGGCTCGATGCGTCAGGAGGTCTACCGGGACACCTGGCCGCGCGGCAGCTGGGCCGAGCAGCCGGCCGGGCGGATCTTCGTGCACCTCGTCACGCCGCCCGAGTGGCGCCGGATCACCGGGGAGGCCCCGCCGCCGTCGCCCGTGGACCGCGCGGCCTACACCCGGGCCGGGCTTCCGTGGTTCGAGTACTACGACGACGACCAGGACGCCCACGACCTCGCCCCGGCCGACGCCCTCGGCACGGTGAAGCCGGTCGGCGACTGGCTCGGCGACGACCTCGACCCATGGCAGGCACCCGCCCCCGGCCAGATCAAGCCGCTAGGTGACGCGCCGGGCCGTCCGATCCAGGACGGCGACTGGTAGCCGGTCCCGACGGCCGGCGCGAGGACGACGGCGGGTGTCGCATGGCGCGCGACGCCCGCCGCCGTCTTTGCGCCGGGGCGCTCGTACCCGTCAAGGTGGTGACGGCCGAGACGAGCGACACCCGAGGTGCACCTATGACGAGTGAGGCGGTTGGGGACCGAGGCGGCTGGAGCAGGCGCCATGTCCTGAGTCTGATGGCGGGGGCGGCCGGTACGGCCGCCCTGGCCGGCTGCGCGGGCTCCGACGGGACGAACGGGTCCACGTCGTCCTCGCCCGCTCCGAACGCCCCGACGGCCCCATCGGCGGAGGCGGAGACGGAGACGGGAACCGAGTCCGCAACCGCCTCGCCCTCCCCCACCGGCCCCCGACCCCTCTACATCGGCACGTACACCTCGGCCGAGGGGGGCGGCACCGGTATCGGTGTGGCGACGTACGACGCCCGCAGTGGCCGTATCGCGGGCAAGGGGACGATCACCGGTGTCGGCGACCCGTCGTACCTCGCCGTACACCCGAACGGCCGAACGCTGTACGCCGTGAACGAGCGGCCGGAGGGCGGGGTGACCGCCGTACGACTGTCCGACCGTAAGGTCCTCGGCACCCGGAGCAGCGGCGGCGAGGCACCCTGCCAGCTGTCGGTGCATCCGAGCGGGCGGTGGCTGCTGAGCGCGAACTACGGCTCGGGAAGTGTCGCCGTGCATCCGGTTCAGGCGTCGGGCGCACTGGGCGAGCGCACGGATCTGGTGGTGCACAGCAGTCCGGCGCCGGGCCCGGGGCAGGAGGGGCCGCACGCGCACCAGATCATCACGAGCCCCGACGGCGGTCATGTCCTCGCCGTCGATCTGGGCACCGACACGGTCTACACCTACCGCCTGGACGAGTCCCGGGGCACGCTCGCCGAGGTCTCGCGGACGCGCACCCGGTCGGGCGCGGGGCCCCGGCACCTCACCTTCCACCCGGGAGGCCGGTACGCCTATCTCGCCAACGAGGTCGACAACACGGTCGTGGTCTGCTCCTACGATCCCGGCAGCGGGCGGCTCACCCCGGGCGATCCGCAGTCCACGGGCACGGGTTCGGGCACGAACTACCCGGCGCAGCTGGTGGTGACGCCGGACGGCTCGTACGCGTATCTCGCCAACCGGGGACACGACAGCCTGACGCGCTACGCGGTCGAGGCGTCAGGCGCGCGGCTGAAGCTGCTGGACACCGTGCCGGTCGGCGGGGACTTCCCGCGTCAGATCGCCCTCTCACCGGACGGGGGCCTGCTGTTCGCCGCGCTTCAGCGGTCGAGCGCGGTCAGCGTCTTCCGGGTCGACCCGAAGACTGGTGGACTGCGGAGCGCGGGCGGGCCGTTCGCGTCACCCGTCGCCGTCTGTGCGCTGCCGCTGTAGGGCGCGCGGGCAGGACGCGGCGCTCGCCTGGGAGAGCAGGATGTGCATCCGCTCGGTGAGCTGCGCCATGTCGTCGGCGGGCTTGTGGAACGTCAGCCGGACGTCGCCGTTGCCGCGGGCCCGCTCGACGCGCAGGGTCAGACCGTGCCGGTCGACGGCGAGCGGCTGGACGCGGACGGCGCCGTGCAGGCTGTCGTGCGGGACGAGCCGGGTGAGGCGCTCGACGGCGTCGGGGTGCGCGTCGGCGAGGTGGGTCAGCAGCCGGGACTCGGCCGTGGCCAGTGGATCCGGCCGGGCGGCGGCGAAGTCGTCGAGGTCGACCACGACCGCGCCGGACGGCTCGCGCAGCACGATGCGGGTGGGCCGGAACTCCAGGTCGCCGTCCTTGGGCGCGAACCAGCCGGCGATCCAGAGCCGGGCCCGGATACGACTGCGGACGGGGACGGGTGCCACGTCGGCGAACTCCAGCACGGCGGACGGCTCGCCGCGCGGTGCGCAGATCGCGGCGGCGACGAGCGTGCTGTCCTCGGGGACGCGCAGGATCACCCGGCCGTCCTCGGTGACGGTGTGCGCGCCGACGAACTCCTCGCGGCCGCCCTCGGCGGTCACCGCGCAGGACCACGCCGCCGCGAGCACCGAGCGGGCACGCTCCGCCGCGGCGGGCGCGGCCGTCCAGGTGTGACGGTCACCCATCCCAAACCTCCCTCATTAGGTAAGCCTTGCCTAACCTATCGAAGATCGGGGCGTACGCCAACCACCGCCCGCCCTTCCGTGCGTTCCCGGTTCGCCGCGGCGCACCGCAGGCGGTTCGCGAGCGGGCCGGACTCAGGGCGCGAGCACCCCGAACAGCGCCCGTGCGCACAGGTCCCGCACCTGTTCCCGGGTCAACTCCGAGCCCCTCAGCCACTCCAGACAGACGGCGGTCGTGAACGACAGCCATCCGCGCACGGCGAGCCGCATCTCCGGCCGCCCGTCGAGCGCCGCCGCGAACTCCGCGTCCGACGCCAGCGCCGCCAGGATCTGCGCCTCCTGCGCGGCCAGCGCCCGCTGATAGACCTTGCGCACGGCCTGGTCGCCGGTGGCGTCGGCACGGTGGAAGGCCCGGAAGCCGTGGGCGTGCTCCTCGACGTGCGCGAGGAACGCGTCGAGCCCGGCCGCGAGCCGCTCGCGCGCCGACCGGCCCGGAGCGGGGGTCATGATCCGCAGCATCCGCTCGCTCTCGCGCTCCACGACGGCCGCGAAGAAGTCCCGTTTGTTCGGGAAGTAGTGGTACAGCAGCCCGCGGGAGACGCCGGCGATCTCGGCCACCTGCTCGATCCAGACGTCGTCGTACGGGCTCTCCGAGAAGAGCCGGGCCCCGACCGCGAGGAGCTGCTCCCGCCGTTCCCCGGTACTGAGCCGACGACGCGGGCGCTCTTCCTGTCCGGCTGCCATGCCGTCACCTTACTTGACGTGGGTTCAACAACGGGACGAGACTGAGCCCGCTATTGAACCCGAGTACAACAGCCGCGGCGGCTTCGGCACGGCGTACGCGCGAGGGAGATGTGGTCATGACGGCGACGACGGGGACCGCGACCGCCAGGGGTTTCCGCAGCGCGGAGCTGGGCTGGCCCGAGCTGCACCGCATACCGCACCCGCCGTACCGGCTGCCCGTGATCGGCGACGCGCTCGGCACGAACGTGCGGACGCCGATCCAGGACTCCCTGCGCCTCGGGCGGCGGCTCGGGCCGATCTTCCGGCGGAAGGCGTTCGGCAAGGAGATCGTGTTCGTCGGGGGCGCCGGGCTCGCGGCCGAGCTGGCGGACGAGTCGCGGTTCGCCAAGCATGTGGGCCTGGGGGTCGCGAATCTGCGCCCGGTGGCCGGGGACGGGCTCTTCACCGCGTACAACCACGAGCCCAACTGGCAGCTCGCGCACGACGTCCTCGCCCCCGGCTTCAGCCGGGAGGCCATGGCCGGTTACCACCCGATGATGCTCGACGTCGCCGAGCGGCTGATGGAGCACTGGGACCGGGCGGGTGCGGCGGGCGACACCGTGGACATACCCGGCGACATGACCAAGCTGACGCTGGAGACGATCGCCCGCACGGGTTTCGGCCACGACTTCGGCTCCTTCGAGCGCACCCGGCCGCATCCCTTCGTCGCCGCGATGGTCGGCACCCTGACGTACGCCCAGCGCCGCAACGTCGTCCCCGACCCGCTGGTACCGCTGCTGCTGCGGGGCGCCGCCCGGCACAACCGGACGGACATGGCGTACCTGAACGAAACCGTCGACGCGGTGGTACGGGCGCGGCGGTCCTCCGGTGACGGCGGCACCGGCAGCGGTGGCGGGGGTCGCGCTCGTGGCAGCGGCGCCGGTGACGGTGGCGCCGGTGACGGTGGCGGTGACCTGCTCGACCGGATGCTGGAGACCGCGCATCCGGAGACCGGGGAGCGGCTGTCCGCCGAGAACGTCCGACGCCAGGTCATCACCTTCCTGATCGCCGGGCACGAGACCACCTCGGGCGCCTTGTCCTTCGCCCTGCACTACCTCGCCCGGCATCCGGACCTGGCCGCCCGCGCCCGCGCCGAGGTGGACCGGGTGTGGGGCGACACGGTGCGGCCCGGCTACGAGCAGGTGGCCAGGCTGCGATATGTGCGCCGGGTACTGGACGAGGCGCTGCGGCTGTGGCCGACGGCGCCCGCCTTCTCGCGGGAGGCCCGCGAGGACACCGTGCTCGGCGGGGTCCATCCGATGCGGCGGGGCGCCTGGGCGCTGGTCCTGACGGCGATGCTGCACCGGGATCCGGAGGTCTGGGGCGCGGACGCCGAGCGGTTCGACCCGGACCGCTTCGACGCGGCGGCCGTACGCGCCCGGGCCCCGCACACGTTCAAGCCGTTCGGCACGGGTGCGCGGGCCTGTATCGGCCGCCAGTTCGCGCTCCACGAGGCCACGTTGGTGCTGGGGTTGATGCTGCGCCGATACGAGTTGAGCCCGGAGCCGGCGTACCGGCTGCGGGTGGCGGAGCGGCTGACGCTGATGCCGGACGGGCTGCGGCTGAACGTGGAGCGGCGGGTGGGCACGGGGCCCGGCGCCCCGCGGGTGCCGTCGTCGCCGTCGCCTTCATCGCCGTCACGTCGTCCAGTGACCGGGGCGGGTGACTGACGTCGGCAGCCGGGTCCCGGCGCTGCCGCGTGCCGCGTTGAGCTGGGGCTGGGTCAGGAAGAAGGCGCCGGTCAGGTCCGCGTCGGTGAGGTCGGCGTCACGGAGGTCGGCGCCGATCAGGTCCGCGCCGCGCAGATCGGCGCCGGTCAGGTCGGCTGCGATGAGGTAGGCACCGCGCAGGTTGGCCTTTCTGAGGTCGGCGCCCTTGAGGCGCGCGCCGATGAGGTCGGCGCCGCGCCGGTTCCGCTTGCGTCCGGCGCCCGTTCGCATGAGGTCGCTGACCCTCAGCAGCAGCTCGTTGACGCGCTGCCGGTGCGCGGCGACGTCCAGCTCTCCCAGTTCCTCGGCCGTCCGCCGGGTCAGCCGCTCGGTCTCGTCGAGGGCCCGGCGGAGGTCGGCGTGCACCGGGCGGGCGGCGGGCAGGGTCAGCGACTCGGTCAAGTACCAGAGCAGTTCGTGGAGTTGACGCACGACGGGGAACACGTCGAACATCCGCCGGGCGTGCTCGCGGCCGCCCGTACGCCAGTTCTCGCCTCCGAAGGTGACCTGGGAGACCTTCTGCCCGGCGCCGAAGCAGTCGTAGACCGTGCAGCCGGTGAAGCCCTCGTCCCTCAGCCGGGTGTGGATACCGCACCGGAAGTCCTCCCCGAGGTTTCCGCACGCCTTGCCCGCGGCCTTGTCGACGGCGAAGTCGGCCGAGGCGGTGAAGGGCAGGGCGACACAGCACAGGCCGAAGCAGCCGGCGCAGTCCGCGCGCAGTTCGCGCAGGTCATGCGGAGGGAGGGGCTCACCGGATCGTTGTTCCATACGGGTCACCCTACGAGAATCGCCGACGGGCCTCCGGGTGCGCGGCGTCAGCGGGCGAACACCTCGAAGGCCACGGCCGGTGTACCCCCGAAGCGCTCCCCGGTGGTGCGGGCGTAGCCGGTGAGGAAGTCGCGTACGTACGTCTCGGGGTCCTCCTTCGTCAGCACGTCCAGGTAGGTGCGGTGTTCCAGGAGGGAGGCGACCGCGCGGTCCAGGCCGGGGGTGGCGTCGACGGCGTGGGTGGGGGTGGAGGACCCCGCGACGGCGACCCAGCGGACGCCGTTCCAGGGTTCCAGGCCCTGCTCGACGAGTTCGGGGAAGATCCAGCGGTTTCCGGCGTCGCCGGCGGCGTCGAGCGTGGCGCGACCCACCGCCACGTGGTCGGGGGTGTTCCAGGCGACCCCGCCCCAGGTGTCGCGGTGGTTGAGGGTGATGAGCAGTTCGGGGCGGTGCCGGCGGACGGCCGCCGCGATGTCCCGGCGCAGGGCGGGGCCGTACTCGATGACACCGTCCTCGTGGTCGAGGAACTCGACCTCCGACACGCCCACGACGGCCGCGCTCGCCCGCTGCTCCCGCTCCCGAAGCGGGCCGCACCGCGCGGGCTCCAGGGTGTCGATGCCCGCCTCGCCCCGCGTCGCCAGGACGTAGGCGACCTCGCGGCCCTCGTCGGTCCACGCGGCGATCGCCGCCGAGCAGCCGTACTCGAGGTCGTCCGGGTGGGCCACGACGGCGAGGGCGCGTCGCCAGTCGTCGGGCATGGGCTTGAGCTGGTCCGGCTGGTCCTTCCGCGGGTCGGTCATGCCCGCACAGTAGCCCGCGGCGCCGGCGACCGCGCCGGACGGACACGGCCCGGCTCAGCCGCCGTCGCTCACTCCTCGTCCCGCGTCAGCGCCAGCAACCGGTCCAGCACCCTCGGCCCGCCGGCGCGTACGCCGTCGTGCTCGAACTCGTCCGTGACCCAGGTGCGCAGGCCCCGGATGGCGCGGGCGGTCCGCAGGGAGTGGGCCGTGTCGACGTACATGTCGTCGTGGTAGACCGCGGCGGCGACCGGGACCTCGTTGACGGCGAGACGATCCGGTTCGTACAGGGGGAGCCAGCCCCGCCGCGTCGCCAGGTCCTCCGCGGTCTCGCGCAGCGGGCGCAGGGCGGGGTCGTTGTCGAACATCCAGGGGTGCACGGACTCCCCCGTGAACAGCAGCGGGCCGTCGCCTGTCAGTGTCTTGGCGGCGTCGAACTGCGGGAACTCGTGGCGCACCCGCTCCGCCGCCCAGTCCGTGGCGCCCGGGTCCTGTCCGTAGATCGCCTCGTGGAGGAGCGCGTACAGCGGGTGGCCCGCGTACGACAGCAGCCCCTGGGCCTGCTCCTGGAAGGAGTCGGACAGGCCGGGGCCCCGCGGGGTGCGGACGAAGGCGTCCTCCAGCAGGAAGTGCAGCCGGTGGCTGCCGTCGCCGCGGCCGAGGAGGATGCCCAGGGACTGGAAGGCCTCGACGGTGAACCGGTAGCCGTTCGGGAGGACGACGTCGTGCTGGAGCAGGTGATCGGCGATCCGCCGGGCCCGCTCGACGTCCTGCGGGTAGCGGGCGTAGTGCGCGGCGACCTTGCGTTCGACACGCGGGTAGGCCGCCCGGTAGACGTCGTCGGCGTTGGCGTCCAGGGAGGGCAGTCCGCCGGTGATGACGGCGGTGCTCAGGCCCTCGGGCGCGCGGGACAGATAGGTGACCGCGCAGAAGCCGCCGAAGCTCTGGCCGAGGACGGCCCAGGGGGCGCCGCCGGTGACCTGGCGGCGGATGGCCTCGCAGTCACGGACGATGGAGTCGGCGCGGAAGTGGGCGAGGTAGTCGGCCTGTTCGCCGGGGCCGCCGCGCAGCGGGAGGGTCTGGCGGTTGGCGGGGGTGGAGGCACCCGTGCCGCGCTGGTCGAGGAGCAGGACCCGGTACTCCTTGAGGGCCCGGTCCAGCCACGCCTCGCGGCCGACGAAGCGGTTGGCCCCGAAGCCGGGGCCGCCCTGCAGATAGACCAGCCACGGCAGTTCGGCGTCCGCCTTGTCGCTCGCGACGACCTCGCGCGCGTAGAGCTCGATCCGCTCCCCCGCCGGGTCGTCGTGGTCGAGGGGGACGGTGAAGCGGCGGTCGGTGAGGACGACACCGGGCTGGCGGTAGCTGACGGACAACAGGGCTCCCTGAGCGGACGGATTCCGGGCCGTGGTCCAGTCCAGCACAGATTCTTCGCCCGGCCGACCCCCGTGGATCAAGAAATTCCCGGCAGCCCTACTGAACGACGGCTCAGCGTGCCGAGAGGCTGGAGCGCCGCACCACCAGCTCCGGCTGGAGGACGACCCGTCGGTGCTCGTGCGGGGCGGGCGCCGTGTCGGCCTCGGTCTCCTCCAGGAGGAGTTCGGCGGCCAGAGCGCCCATGGTGACGGCGGGCTGCCGTACGGAGGTGAGGGGGACGGCGGCCGCGGCGGCGAACTCGATGTCGTCGTAGCCGACGATGGCGAGGTCCTCGGGAACGCTCACGCCGGCCGCGTACATGGCCTGGAGCACGCCGAGGGCGAGCAGGTCGTTGGCGCAGAAGACGGCGGTCGGGCGGTCGGCGAGGCCGAGGAGCCGGGCGCCCGCGTCGCGGCCGGCGGCCACGTCGAGGCGTTCGGTGGGCAGCTCGCGCAGCGCGTCGGCGCCGAGTCCAGCCTCCCGCAGGGCGCCCAGGGCACCCGTACGGCGGTCGCGGACCTGGTTGAGGCCCGCCGGTCCGCTGACGTACGCGATGGAACGGTGGCCCGCGTCGACCAGATGGCGGACGGCGAGCGCGCCGCCCGCGACGTCGTCGACGGAGACCGAGCACTCGGTGGTGCCCTCGGCGACGCGGTCGACGAGGACGAAGGGGATGCCGTGGCGGCGGAACGCCTCGATGTTGCGTCCGGTCGCGTCGGCCGGGGTGAGCAGCACACCGCGCACCCGCTGTTCGGCGAAGAGCGAGAGGTACTCGGCCTCCTCGCCCGCGCTCTGCGCGCTGTTGCAGACCATCACGCCCAGTCCGGCGTCGCGCGCGGCCCGCTCGGCACCGCGCGCGACGTCGACGAAGAAGGGGTTGCCCATGTCGAGCACGAGCAACGCCATGATGCGGCTCCGCCCGGCCCTCAGCTGGCGCGCCGACTCGCTGCGGACATAGCCGAGGCGGTCTATCGCGGACAACACGCGGGCACGGGTCTCGGACGCCACCGTGTCCGGGCGGTTGATCACGTTCGAGACCGTACCCACGGAGACGCCGGCGACGCGGGCAACGTCCTTGATACCCACCGACTGGGCCATCGGGCAGGACCTCCAAAAGGGCTGGGGCGGCGGGTGCGCCCTCACATTACCTTCGTGCCCGTCACAGAAAGCCTGCGACCTGGGCACACCCGCCACGGGGACTGCGTCAGATCACGCGGGCAGGCTGAAGTTCAGGGAGCGGAGCGCCGAGGGCGTCGTTCCGCTGGACTTCACCTGATACATGACCGACAGGAAGTGGTCCTGACCGATCCGGCTCTCGTCGAACACGACTTCACCGAAGGCGTTCAGGCCGGCGCCGACACCGTCGTACAGCATCGTCCAGTCCGTATACCCCGAGGCCGCGGAAGCGCCGGCGATCCGGAGGAAGGGGAAGATCGCGTAGGCGTTGTTGTACTTGTCGAGGAACAGCTTGGTGCGCTGGCTGGAGTTCAGCGGCACCGGTATCTCGGTCTTCTGCCAGGTGCCGGAGGCGTTCTTGCGGACGTGGAAGGCACGGCCGTTGTTGGTGCGGTCGGTGACGTAGTTCGTCGTGCACTGCCCGAAACGGCCGGGGACGTAGCTGATGATCGCGTGAGGGCGTCCCGCCGAGTCGGTCCACTGGCTCTCCTGGTTCATCAGGGAGTGGTCCGGGTTCAGCGAGTCGATCACCAGACCGCTGTCGGTGACGGAGACCCGGTCGGAGCTACCCGTGGTGCCGACGACGGTGCCCGCGTTGTTGCGCCAGGTGCGGCCGCGGTCGTCCGAGTAGACGTAGCCGGTGTCGTGGTTGGTGATGCCGCCGCTGTTGCACATCACGGCGCCGTTCTGCTCACGCCAGGTGAAGAAGGAGTGCAGACGGCCGTTCGCGTCGTAGTCGATGCCGTGCAGGTACATGTTGCGGGCCGTGCTCGAGCCGTGCTCGCTGGTGTAGGTGCCGGTGGAGCTGGTCCACTCGCCGAGGTTGGTCCAGGACGTGCCGTCGTACTCGGCGATGGCGTTGCGGCCGTTGCCGGAGATGGCGACGCGGTAGCTCAGCTGGAGCTTGCCCTCGGGCGTGGAGATGAACTGCGGGTAGGTGAACTGCGAGGTGAGCGCGAGCCCGTCGAGGGTGGACTGGGGGGCGCCGAAGCGGCTCGTGGTCCAGCTCAGTCCGCCGGGGTTGTCCATGAGGCCGGCCACCGACTTGACGTAGGTGAAGCCGTCGCTGTGGGAGTCCATGTTGAGGTGCAGTCGGCCGTCGACCTTGGAGATGCCCATGGAGATGACGTTGTGGGAGTCGTCGTACCGCAGGGTGTGACCGACCTTGACGGTGGACCAGGTGTTCGAACCGAACACACGGCGGCCGACGACGGCGTTGCGGTCGGCGGTGTACCAGACGGCGTACTGGTAGCCCTTGTAGGTAAGCATCGCGTTCTTCTGGAACGCGTTGTTGTTGACCAGGCCGTTGTACGACACGAAGAAGAGGGCCTGGGTGTCGAGCGTGGTGGTGCCGGTCAGGGTGACCGAAGGACCGGGGTCGGCGGCGCGGGCGGTGGTGACGCCGAGGACGGGGGTCACCACGGCACCGGCGAGTGCGGCGCCGAGCAGCGTACGTCTCTTCATCTCGGGGACTCCATTGTCGAGCGAGGTGGGGAGGGGGAGGGTGCTGCGGCGTGGGGGGTCAGGCGAGGTGGAAGACCTCGGTGAGGGGTTTCATGGCCTCGTCGGGCCGGGCGCCGTCGAGGGACTCGAAGAACGGCGCCATCTCCTTCTGCCAGCGGGCGTTGACCTCGGCGGCCTCCATGCCGGCCAGGGCGGCCTGGAAGTCCTCGGTCTCCAGATAGCCGACGAGCAGGCCGTCGTCGCGCAGGAAGAGGGAGTAGTTGTGCCAGCCGGTGGCCGAGAGCGCCTGAAGCATCTCCGGCCACACGGCGGCGTGCCGCTCGCGGTACTCGTCGATCCGTTCCGCACGGACCTTGAGGAGGAAGCAGACGCGCTGCATGAGATACCGCTCCTGGGGTGAGGGGGGTGGCTGTAACGCGGGGTCGCGGATCAGAAGTTGAACTTGTCGATGTTGTCCTTGGTGAAGACGGTCGGCTTGCCGAGGCTGATGACGCCGTCCTTGCCGATGGTGTACTCGCCCATGTCACCGGCGGTGAAGGTCTCGCCCTCCTTGCCGGTGATCTGGCCGGAGACCAGCGCCACCGCGGTACGGGCGGCCAGCTCGCCGAGCTTCGCCGGGTCCCACAGCTCGAAGCCCTCGACCGTGCCGTCCTTGACGTACTTGCGCATGTCGTTGGGGGTGCCGAGGCCGGTCAGCTTGACCTTGCCCTTGTACTTCGAGCCCGACAGGTACTGGGCGGCGGCCTTGATGCCGACCGTGGTCGGGGAGATGATCCCCTTCAGGTTCGGGTACTCCTGGAGCAGGCCCTGGGTCTGCTGGAAGGACTTCTGGGCGTCGTCGTCACCGTAGACGACCTTGACGAGCTTGATGTCCTTGTACTTGGCGTCCTTGAGTTCGTCCTTCATGAACTCGATCCAGGTGTTCTGGTTGGTCGCCGTCTGCGCGGCCGACAGGACCGCGATCTCGCCCTTGTAGCCGATCTGCTCGGCGAGCAGCTGGACCTCGGTGCGGCCCAGGTCCTCGGCGCTGGCCTGCGAGACGAAGGCGTTGCGGCACTCCGGCTTGGTGTCGGAGTCGTAGGTGACGACCTTGATGTCGTTGCTCATGGCCTGCTTGAGCGCGGTGCACAGGGCACCCGGGTCCTGCGCGGAGACGGCCATGGCGTCGACCTGCTGCTGGGTGAGCGTGTTGACGTAGTTGACCTGGCCGGAGGTGTCCGTGGCGCTGGACGGGCCGACCTCCTTGTAGCTGGAACCCAGCTCCTTCAGGGCCGCCTCGCCGCCCTTGTCGGCGGAGGTGAAGTACGGGTTGTTGACCTGCTTGGGCAGGAAGCCGACGGTCAGGCCCTTCTTCAGCTCGGCGTTCGGGTCGGCCTTGCCGGTGGCCGCCGCGGAGGCGGAGTCGTCCTTGACGTCGCTCTTCGTGGTGCCGCCACAGGCGGTGGCGGCGAGGGCGAAGGAGGTGACGGCGGCGAGCGCCGCACAGGAACGACGGAGGGTTGCCTTGCGCATGACGAGGGTTCCTTTACGAGGAGGAGTGGTGTCACGCCCCTGTCTTTCAGGGGCGCGGGGCTGTAGTGAGGTGCGGCTCCGCCGCGTGGGCGCGACCGGCCGCTGACGACCGGCGGCTTTCAGGCGACGGATCTACCGACGGCCTTTGCGGTGGTATCGCCGGCGGATTTTCGTCCCGCCCTCGCGAGGGCGACCTGCCGTGCCACCCGGGGCCCGAGCACGGACAGCACGAGCAGGACGCCGGTGACGACGATCTGCGACTGCGCCGAGACGTCCTGCAGGCTCATCACGTTCTGCAGGGTGCCGAGCAGGAACACTCCGGCGATCGCGCCGCCGAGCGTCCCCTTGCCGCCGTCGAAGTCGATGCCGCCGAGCAGTACGGCGGCCACGACGGACAGTTCGAGCCCCGTCGCGTTGTCGTAGCGGGCACTGGCGTAGTGCAGTGCCCAGAAGATGCCGGTGAGGGAGGCCATGAGGCCGGTCACCGTGAAGAGGATCAGCTTCTGCCGCTTGACGCGGATACCGGAGAAGCGCGCGGCCTCCTCGCTGGCGCCGGTCGCGTAGAGGGAGCGCCCGAACGGGGTGAGGTGCAGGGCGACCACGGCGACCACGAGCAGCACCAGGAAGGGGATGAAGGCCTGCGGGACGAAGCTGTCGCCGATCCGGCCGGCCGCGAAGTCCAGGTACTGCGTGGGGAAGTCGGTCACCGCGTCGGAGCCGAGCACGATCTGCGCGATGCCCCGGTAGGCGGCGAGGGTACCGATGGTGACGGCGAGGGAGGACAGGCCGAGCCGGGTGACCAGCAGGCCGTTGATCAGTCCGCAGACCACGCCGAGGGCCAGACAGATCGGGATGATCGCCTCGATGGTCAGGCCCTGGTTCCACAGGGCGCCCATCACCGCGCCGGACAGGCCGGCGGTGGAGGCGACCGACAGATCGATCTCGCCGGCGACCACGAGAAGGGTCATGGGGAGGGCGACCAGCGCGATCGGCAGGGTGTTGCCGATGAGGAAGGACAGGTTGAGCGCGTTCCCGAAGCCGTCCACCGTGGTGAAGGACAGCAGGAGCACGACGATGAGGAGGGCGCCGACCACCGTGTCCCAGCGGATCGCGCGCGACAGGGTGGAATCAGCCATGGCGGGCGTTCCTCTTCTTCAGGGCGGTGGCCACCCGCAGCGCGACCACACGGTCCACGGCGATGGCGAGGATGAGCAGGATGCCGTTGATGGCCAGCACCCACACCGAGCTGACGCCGAGGGCGGGCAGCACGCTGTTGATGGAGGTCAGCAGCAGAGCGCCGAGCGCCGCGCCGTAGACACTGCCGGAGCCGCCGGTGAAGACGACGCCGCCGACCACGACCGCGCTGACGACGGTGAGTTCGTAGCCGTTGCCGGTGCTGGAGTCGACGTTGCCGAAGCGGGCCAGGTACAGCGCTCCGGCGAGGCCGGCGAGGGCGCCGCAGAAGGTGTACGCGACCAGGATCCGCTTGCGCACCGGGATACCGGCGAGCCGGGCGGCCTCCGGGTTGGAGCCGAGCGCGTACAGCTCGCGGCCGCTGCCGAAGTGCTTCAGGTAGTACGCCGTCGCCACCAGCACCGCCACCGCGATCAGTGCCAGATAGGGCACCGCGTAGATGCCGCCGGAGCCGAAGTCGACGAAGCCGTCCGGGAGGCCGGAGGCGACGATCTGGCGGGAGCCGACCCAGATCGAGTCGATGCCCCGGATGATGTAGAGCGTGCCGAGGGTGACGACGAGGGCAGGCACCTGGCCGAGGCTGACGAGCAGGCCGTTCAGCAGACCGAAGCCGATGCCCATCAGGACCGCGAGAGCCACGGCCACGACCGCGTTCCCGCCGCCCTGGAGGTACGTACCGGCGGCGAAGGCGCTGATGCCGAGGGTGGAGCCGACCGACAGGTCGACGTTCCTGGTGATGACGACCAGCGACTGACCGACGGCGACCAGCACCAGGATGGTCGCGTTGAGCAGCAGGTCCTTGATGCCCTGCTCGGTGAGGAACTCGCTGTTGCCCAGCTGGGTGACGACGATCATCACCAGGAAGACGACCAGGATGGCGAGTTCACGCATCTTGAAGACGCGGTCCACGAGCCGGGTGCCGCTGGACTTGGGCACCTCGGCGACGGGGGTGTTCTGAGGGGTGGTCACCGTCATGCGGCGGCCCTCCCGGTGGCTGCGGCCATCACGGATTCCTCGGTGGCTTCGGAGCGAGGGATCTCGGCGGTGAGCCGGCCCTCGTGCATCACGAGCACGCGGTCGGCCATACCGAGGATCTCGGGCAGGTCGGAGGAGATCATCAGCACGGCCACGCCGTCGGCGGCGAGCTCGCTGAGGAGGCGGTGCACCTCGGCCTTCGTACCGACGTCGATGCCCCGGGTGGGCTCGTCGACGATCAGCACCTTCGGCCCGGTGGCGAGCCACTTGGCGAGGACGACCTTCTGCTGGTTGCCGCCGGACAGGGTGTTGACGGTGTCGGCGATCCGGGCGTACTTGACCTGGAGCTTGACGGCCCAGTCGAGGGAGCGGCTGCGCTCGGCGCCCCGGTCCATCAGCCCGGCCCTGACGGTCGTACGGAGTCCGGTGAGGCCGATGTTCCGTTCGATGGACATGTCCATCACCAGGCCCTGGGCGCGGCGGTCCTCGGGGACCAGGGCGAGCCCAGCGGCCATCGCGGTGGAGGGGGCGCCGTTGGTGAGCGCCTTCCCGTCGATGTCGACCTCGCCCGCGTCCCAGCGGTCGATGCCGAAGACGGCCCGCGCCACCTCCGTACGGCCGGCGCCGACGAGGCCGGCCAGGCCGACGATCTCGCCGCGGCGGACCTCGAAGGAGACATCGGTGAAGACGCCCTCGCGGGTCAGTCGGCGCACGCTCAGCGCGACGTCGCCCGGCTCGACCTCCTGCTTCGGGTACAGCTCCTCCAGGTCGCGGCCGACCATGCGGCGGACCAGGTCGTCCTCGGTCATGCCGTCGATCGGTTCGCTGGAGATCCAGGCGCCGTCACGGAGGGTGGTGACCCGCTGGCAGATCTGGAAGATCTCCTCCAGCCGGTGCGAGATGAAGAGGACGGCGGAGCCCTGCTCGCGCAGCGTGCGGACGACGCCGAAGAGCCGGGCCACCTCGCTGCCGGTGAGGGCCGCCGTCGGCTCGTCCATGATCAGGACGCGGGCGTCGAAGGAGAGCGCCTTGGCGATCTCGACGATCTGCTGGTCGGCGATGGACAGGCCGCGCGCCGGGCGGTCGGGGTCGAGTTCGACACCGAGCCGCTGCATCAGCGCGAGGGTCGCCGTGTGGGTGGCCTTGTGGTCGATACGGCCGAGGGCGCGCCGGGGCTGGCGGCCCATGAAGATGTTCTCGGCGATCGACAGGTCGGGGAAGAGCGTGGGCTCCTGGTAGATGACGGCGATGCCCGCGTCCCGGGCGTCGGCCGGGCCGTGGAAGACCGTGGGGTCGCCGTCGAGGAGCAGCTGACCGGAGTCCGGTCGGTGCACCCCTGCGAGGCTCTTGATCAGGGTCGACTTGCCCGCGCCGTTCTCCCCGGCGAGTGCGTGCACCTCGCCCGGGAACAGTTCGAGGGACACGTCCCGCAGGGCGCGTACGGCGCCGAAGGACTTGGAAATGCCCTTCAATGCGAGAACGGGGGCCGGACCCGTGTCGGACCGGTGGGTCATTGGGGGCTCCTCGACGACGGCCGGTGGCTAGCGGAGAAGCTGCCTCACTGCGCCGTGAAAGGTTTCAACTGGGTTGCCGGGACGTTAGGCACCAGTCGCAGGTCACGTCAATGGGTTTCGGTCGAAATTCTTTCGACCGTTGAGGTCACGACCGGGTCACGGAGAACGGTGTTGACCTGGGGGGTTGACAGTCCGGCGAGCCGCTCATAGTTTCCGGTACTGAATCGTTTCAGACATCGAAGTCGGTAGGAGCCCTGACGTGACCGAGCTCGCCGCGGTGAAGGCCGCCCTCAAGACCCAGGCCGTCGAGACGCCGTCGTGGGCGTACGGAAACTCCGGAACCCGCTTCAAGGTGTTCGCCCAACAGGGGGTTCCGCGCAATCCCTGGGAGAAGCTGGACGACGCCGGCAAGGTCCACGAGTTCACCGGCGTGGCCCCGACCGTGGCCCTGCACATCCCCTGGGACAAGGTCGACGACTACGCGGCGCTCGCCAAGCACGCCGAGCAGCGGGGTGTGAAGCTCGGCGCGATCAACTCCAACACCTTCCAGGACGACGACTACAAGCTGGGCAGCATCTGCCACCCGGACGCGGCGATCCGGCGCAAGGCCGTCGATCATCTGCTGGAGTGCGTCGACATCATGGACGCGACCGGGTCCCGGGACCTGAAGCTGTGGTTCGCGGACGGTACGAACTATCCCGGCCAGGACGACATACGTGAGCGGCAGGACCGGCTGGCCGAAGGGCTCGCCGAGGTGTACGAGCGGCTCGGGGACGAGCAGCGGATGCTGCTGGAGTACAAGTTCTTCGAGCCGGCGTTCTACACGACCGATGTGCCGGACTGGGGTACCGCCTACGCCCACTGCCTGAAGCTGGGCGAGAAGGCGCAGGTGGTCGTCGACACCGGGCATCACGCGCCGGGGACGAACATCGAGTTCATCGTGGCGACGCTCCTGCGGGAGGGGAAGCTCGGCGCGTTCGACTTCAACTCGCGGTTCTACGCCGACGACGACCTGATGGTGGGCGCGGCCGACCCGTTCCAGCTGTTCCGGATCATGTACGAGGTCGTGCGTGGGGGTGGGTTCACCCCCGAGGTCGCGTTCATGCTCGACCAGTGCCACAACATCGAGGCGAAGATCCCGGCGATCATCCGGTCGGTGATGAACGTGCAGGAGGCCACGGCGAAGGCGCTGCTCGTCGACGGCGACGCGCTGCGCTCCGCCCAGCGGGCCGGGGACGTACTCGAGGCCAACGCCGTGGTGATGGACGCGTACAACACGGATGTACGGCCGCTGCTTCGTGAGGTGCGCGAGGAGATGGGGTTGGACGCGGACCCCATGGGGGCGTACCGCCGGTCCGGGTGGGCCTCGAAGATCGTCGAGGAGCGGGTCGGTGGAGAGCAGGCGGGGTGGGGGGCGTGACCGCTGCGCTGGGCTGAAGCCGATTGCCGCCTCTCGCCTGCCGGATTCCGCCGGTCGCGGGCTGCGGGCCGGTTCGTGGCTGGTCGCGCAGTTCCCCGCGCCCCTGACGGGGCGCCGCAGTCCCCCTTCGTACAAACGTCACTGTAAGGATTGATCTCGTATGGCAACCCATCCCGAAGCCGCTGCCCTTCTCGCCCGGTCCCGTCGGCTCGGTGCCGATCCGCGTAACACCAACTACGCCGGTGGTAACACGTCCGCCAAGGGGACGGACACCGATCCCGTCACCGGGGGTGACGTGGAACTGATGTGGGTGAAGGGGTCCGGCGGCGACCTCGGGACGCTCACCGAGGCGGGGCTGGCCGTGCTGCGGCTCGACCGGATGCGGGCGCTCGTCGACGTGTACCCGGGTGTCGAGCGCGAGGACGAGATGGTGGCCGCGTTCGACTACTGCCTGCACGGGAAGGGCGGGGCGGCGCCGTCGATCGACACCGCCATGCACGGGCTGGTGGACGCCGCCCATGTCGACCATCTGCACCCCGACTCCGGAATCGCGCTCGCCTGTGCGGCCGACGGGGAGAAGCTGACCGCCGAGTGTTTCGGGGACAGTGTGGTGTGGGTGCCGTGGCGGCGGCCGGGGTTCCAGCTGGGGCTGGACATCGCGGCGATCAAGCGGGAGAACCCGCAGGCCATCGGGTGTGTGCTGGGTGGGCACGGGATCACCGCCTGGGGTGACACCGCCGAGGAGTGCGAGAAGAACTCGCTGCACATCATTCGTACGGCCGAGCAGTTCCTCGTCGAGCGCGGGAAGGCCGAGCCGTTCGGGCCCGCCGTCGAGGGGTACGCCGCGCTCGCCGCCACGGAGCGCCGGGAGCGGGCCGCCGCGCTGGCGCCGCACGTCCGGGCGATCGCCTCGCAGGACAAGCCGCAGGTCGGGCACTTCACCGACGCGGAGGTCGTCCTCGACTTCCTGGCGAGTGCGGAGCACCCGCGGCTCGCCGCCCTGGGGACCTCGTGCCCCGACCACTTCCTTCGTACGAAGGTCCGGCCGCTGGTGCTGGATCTTCCGCCGACCGCCGATCTCGACGCCGCGATCGCCCGGCTCAAGGAACTGCACGCCGAGTACCGGGAGGAGTACGCCGCCTACTACCGGCGGCACGCCGACCCCGACTCCCCCGCGATGCGCGGCGCCGACCCGGCGATCGTGCTGATCCCCGGCGTGGGCATGTTCAGCTTCGGCAAGGACAAGCAGACCGCGCGGGTGGCCGGCGAGTTCTACGTCAACGCGATCAACGTGATGCGGGGCGCCGAGGCGGTGTCGACGTACGCGCCGATCGAGGAGTCGGAGAAGTTCCGTATCGAGTACTGGGCGCTGGAGGAGGCCAAGCTCCAGCGGATGCCCAGGCCGAAGCCGCTCGCCACGCGGGTCGCGCTCGTCACGGGTGCGGGCAGCGGGATCGGGAAGGCCATCGCCCATCGGCTGGTCGCCGAGGGGGCCTGTGTCGTCGTCGCCGATCTGAACGCCGAGAACGCCGCCGCCGTCGCCGAGGAGCTGGGCGGGGCCGACAAGGCCGTCGCCGTGACCGTCGACGTGACGGACGAGGAGCAGATCGGTGCGGCCTTCAAGGCCGCCGCGCTGGCCTTCGGCGGGGTCGACCTCGTCGTCAACAACGCCGGTATCTCGATCTCCAAGCCGCTGCTGGAGACGTCGGCGAAGGACTGGGATCTGCAGCACGACATCATGGCCCGTGGATCGTTCCTCGTGTCGCGTGAGGCGGCCCGGGTGATGATCGCGCAGGGGCTGGGCGGTGACATCGTCTACATCGCCTCGAAGAACGCCGTCTTCGCCGGGCCCAACAACATCGCCTACTCCGCCACCAAGGCCGACCAGGCGCACCAGGTGCGGCTGCTGGCCGCCGAGCTGGGTGAGCACGGCATCCGCGTCAACGGGGTCAACCCCGACGGCGTGGTGCGTGGTTCGGGGATCTTCGCGGCCGGCTGGGGTGCCCAGCGCGCGGCGACCTACGGGATCGAGGAGGAGAAGCTGGGCGAGTTCTACGCCCAGCGGACCATCCTCAAGCGCGAGGTGCTGCCGGAGCACGTGGCGAACGCGGTGTTCGCGCTGACGGGCGGGGAGCTGACGCACACCACCGGTCTGCACGTCCCGGTCGACGCCGGCGTGGCCGCCGCCTTCCTCCGATGAGCGGGACTGTGATGAGCACGGCCGTGAAGTCGTACGCGGCGGTCGACCTCGGTGCGTCCAGTGGGCGGGTCATGGTCGGCCGCGCGGGACGGGACTCGCTGGAGCTCGTGGAGGCCCACCGGTTCCCGAACCGGCCGGTGCGGACGCCCGAGGGGCTGCGCTGGGACGTGCTCTCGCTGTACGCGGGGGTCCTGGACGGGCTGAAGGCCGCCGGGCAGGTCGACTCCGTCGGGATCGACAGCTGGGCCGTCGACTACGGGCTGCTCGACGGTGACGGGGCCCTCCTGGGCAATCCGGTGCACTACCGGGACGCCCGTACCGAGGGTGTCGCGGAGAAGGTGTGGGCCACGGTGCCCGCCGCCGAGCTGTACGCGGCGACCGGGTTGCAGTACGCGCCCTTCAACACCCTGTACCAGCTGGTCGCCGCCCGCTCGTCCGCCCAACTGGCCTACGCCAAGCGGTTGTTGCTCATCCCCGATCTGCTGACGTACTGGCTGACCGGCGAGCAGGGCACCGAGCTGACCAACGCCTCGACGACGCAGCTGATCGACCCCCGGACGCGTGGCTGGGCCTCCGACGTGGCCGAGCGGCTCGGGATCGATCTGGAACTGTTCGCGCCGCTGCGGCGGCCCGGGGATCCTGCGGGGCTGCTCCAGGAGCGGGTGCTGGAGGAGACCGGGCTGACGGGCCCGGTGCCGGTGACGACGGTCGGGTCGCACGACACCGCTTCGGCGGTGACGGCCGTCCCGGCGGCCGGGGAGCGGTTCGCGTACATCTGCACCGGCACCTGGTCGCTGGCCGGCCTGGAGCTGGAGGCCCCGGTGCTGACCGAGGCGAGCCGGGCGGCCAACTTCACCAACGAACTGGGGCTCGACGGCACGGTCCGCTACCTCCGGAACATCATGGGGCTGTGGCTGCTCCAGGAGTGCGTACGGGAGTGGGGGGACCCGGATCTCGGCGAGTTGCTGCGCGCCGCCGCGACGGTGCCCGCGCGGCGGTCGGTCGTGGACGCCGGGGACGCGGCGTTCCTGGCGCCCGGCCGGATGCCTGAGCGGATCGCGCAGGCGTGCCGGGAGTCGGGGCAGCCCGTTCCGGGGACGCCCGCCGAGATCACCCGCTGCATCCTCGACTCACTGGCCCTCGCCCACCGGCGGGCCGTCACCGAGGCCCAGGCCCTCGCCGATCACCCCGTGGACGTCGTCCACATCGTCGGCGGCGGCACCCGCAACGCCCTGCTCTGCCAGCTCACCGCCGACGCCTGCGGGCTTCCGGTGGTGGCGGGACCGGCGGAGGCGGCGGCCCTGGGCAACGTCCTCGTCCAGGCCCGCACCCACGGCCTGGTGGGCGACCGGGCCTCGATGCGGCAACTCCTCGCCCGCACCCAGCCGCTGGTGCGGTACGAGCCGCAGGGCGACCCGGCGGCCTGGCGCGCGGCGGAGGCCCGGCTCACCGAGCGGTGAGCCGGGTCCTCCCCGGCGGGGCCGTTTCCGGCGGCGATCGGCGCAAGGGTTCACCCGAGCCCGCCGATCCGCGGGCGAAGCCCCTCGCCCTCGGCGTGCTCACGTCGTACTCTGCACTCATCCGATGACCGACCCCCGAGGAGCCGCGATGCGTGTCGCCCTGTTCCTGACCTGTGTCAACGACACGCTCTATCCGGACACCGGCCGGGCCGTGGTGAAACTGCTGACCAGGCTGGGTGTCGACGTCGACTTCCCGATGGGTCAGACCTGCTGCGGGCAGGCGCACTACAACACCGGGTACCGACGGGAGGCCGAGCCACTGGCCCGGCAGTTCTCCGATGTATTCCGGGAGTACGAGGCGATCGTGACGCCGTCCGGCTCGTGCGGGGCGATGGTGCGGGAGCTGTATCCGCGGATGGGCGAACGGGCGCGGGCGGAGGGGCGGGGGGACACCCTGGCGCGGACGCTGGCGCCGGTCGTGCCGAAGACGTACGAGCTCACCGAGTTCCTGGTGGACGTGCTGGGCGTGACCGACGTGGGCGCGTACTACCCGCACAAGGTGACGTACCACCCGACCTGCCACGGGCTGCGGAGCCTCGGCCTGGGCGACCGGCCGCGCCGACTGCTCCAGGCCGTGAAGGGGCTGGAGCTGGTGGAGCTGCCCGGCGCCGACGAGTGCTGTGGCTTCGGCGGCACGTTCGCCGTGAAGAACTCCGATGTCTCGGCCGCCATGGGCGCCGACAAGGTGCGCAACGCCGAGTCGACGGGCGCCGAGGTGCTGTGCGCGGCCGACAACTCGTGCCTGATGCACATCGGCGGCACGATGACGCGGCTGCGCACCGCCGTGCGGCCCGTCCACATCGCGGAGATCCTGGCGAGCACGGAAGAGGAGCCGCCGGCATGAGCGGGACGTATCTCGGGATGCCGGCGTTTCCGAAGGCCGCGCACGAAGCCGTGCACAACACGACCCTGCGCGGCAATCTGCGGCACGCCACCCACACCATCCGCGCCAAACGCGCGGCCGCGGTCGCGGAGGTGTCCGACTGGGCCGCGCTGCGCGACGCCGGAAAGCAGATCAAGGACCACACGCTCCGCCATCTCGACCGGTATCTGGTGCAGTTGGAGGAGGCGGTCACGGCCGCGGGCGGCACGGTCCACTGGGCCGCCGACGCGGACGAGGCCAACCGGATCGTGACGTATCTCGTCAAGGCGACCGGGGAGAGCGAGGTCGTCAAGGTCAAGTCGATGGCCACGCAGGAGATCGGGCTGAACGAGGCGCTGGAGGCCGAGGGCATCCATGCCTACGAGACCGATCTCGCCGAGCTCATCGTGCAGTTGGGCAAGGACCGGCCCTCGCACATCCTCGTCCCGGCGATCCACCGCAACCGGGGCGAGATCCGCGACATCTTCGCGCGCGAGATGGGTGAGTGGGGCCGCCCGGCCCCGGAGGGCCTGACCGACACGCCCGCCGAGCTGGCGGACGCGGCGCGGCTGCATCTGCGGGAGAAGTTCCTGCGGGCCAAGGTCGGTGTCTCGGGCGCCAACTTCATGGTCGCCGAGACCGGCACGCTGGTGGTCGTGGAGTCCGAGGGCAACGGCCGGATGTGCCTCACCCTCCCCGAGACCCTGATCTCCGTCGTCGGCATCGAGAAGATCGTGCCGACCTGGCAGGACCTGGAGGTGTTCCTGCAGACCCTCCCCCGCTCCTCCACGGCCGAGCGGATGAACCCGTACACGTCGACCTGGACGGGCACGACCGCCGAGGACGGACCGCAGACCTTCCACCTGGTCCTCATCGACAACGGCCGCACCGACACCCTCGCCGACGAGGTCGGCCGCCAGGCCCTGCGCTGCATCCGCTGCTCGGCCTGCCTCAACGTCTGCCCGGTGTACGAGCGGGCGGGCGGCCACGCGTACGGCTCGGTGTACCCGGGCCCGATCGGCGCCATCCTCAGCCCCCAACTCCGGGGCACGGGAAGCGAGATCGACGCCTCGCTGCCGTACGCGTCCTCGCTGTGCGGTGCCTGCTACGAGGTGTGCCCGGTCGCCATCGACATCCCGGAGGTGCTGGTGCATCTGCGGGAGCGGGTCGTGCAGGGCGGCCCGGTGACGGAGCAGGGCAACAAGGTCGTGCTCAAGCCCGCGAAGGGGCACGCCGCCGAGCGGGCGGCGATGCGCGCGGCCCGCTGGGCGTTCAGCCACCCCGGCGCGCTGCGCACCGGGCAGCGGCTCGCGTCCCGCACCCGCCGCTTCCACCCCCGTACGCTGCCGGGCCCCGGCAAGGCGTGGAGCGCCAGCCGCGATCTTCCCGCGCTGCCGGCCGAGCCGTTCCGGGACTGGTGGCAGCGGACGAACGGCGGACGGACGAACGACGGAGGAACCACCGGCGGAGGAACCACCGGCAGAGGATCGACCGGCAGAGGATCGACCGGCGGTGGAACCACCGGCGGACGGACGACCGGATCCACGAACGGCGGAAAGGACACCGGCAAGTGAGCAGCAGGGATCTGATCCTGGGCCGGGTGCGGCGCGCCCTCGCCGACGTGCCACGGGACGACACGCCGTACCAGCAGGCCGTTCAGCGGGACTATCTCCGTGAGCACGGCGGGCGGAGCGTGGCGGAGACGGTGGAACTGCTGGCGGAGAACCTGGCGGACTACCGGGCGATCGTGCACCGGTGCGCGGACGAGGAGTTGCCGGAGCTGCTCACGCGACTCCTGGCCGGGCGGGGTTCGCAGACCGTGCTGGTCCCGCCCGGCCTGCCGCCGTACTGGCTCAAGGCGGTCGACGCGGCACGCGTGCACGACCGCGCCACGAGCACCGCGCACGAGCTGGACCGGGTCGACAGCGTGGTCACCGCCTGTGCCCTCGCCATCGCCGAGACCGGCACCATCGTCCTCGACGGCTCCCCCGACCAGGGCCGCCGCCGGATCACCCTCGTGCCCGACCACCACATCTGCGTCGTACGCGTACCGGAACAGGTCGTGTCGTCGGTGCCGCAGGCCCTCGAACTGCTCGATCCGACACGCCCGTTGACCTGGATCTCCGGGCCGTCCGCCACCAGCGACATCGAACTGGACCGCGTGGAGGGGGTGCACGGCCCGCGCACCCTGGAGGTGGTGCTGGTGACCGGGAGCGGCGGCTAGAAGGCCCTGGGCCCGGGCCTCCTGGACGTGGCGTCGCGTCCGGGGCCGCCCGGCGGCGCGGCCAGGCCGTGGTCGTCCGGATCTCGACGGTGGACGGTCGTTCCCGTGACTGTCCGCTGATCAAGTACATGGCGATCTTGCTAGGTTGGGTGGCTGCTACAGGCGTCAACACGGGGAGTTTCCATGCCACTTGACCGTCCGGTCATCAACAGCACCATCCCGCACTCGGCCCGGATCTGGAACTACTGGCTCGGCGGCAAGGACTGCTACGAGATCGACCGGCGGGTCGGTGACCAGATCCGCGGGGTGAACCCCCAGATCGTCGACATCGCCCGCGCCCAGCGGGCCTTCCTGCGCCGGACGGTCACCCACCTCACCGAGGAGGCCGGCTTACGCCAGTTCCTCGACATCGGCACCGGGCTGCCCACCGAGGACAACACCCACGAGGTCGCCCAGCGCACGGCCCGGGACGCGCGCATCGTCTACGTCGACCACGACCCGACCGTCCTCGCCCACGCCAAGGCTCTGCTCACCAGCACCCCCGAGGGCGCCACCGCCTTCGTCGCCGCCGACCTGCGCGACCCGGACACCATCCTCGAACGCGCCGCCGACACGCTGGACCTCACCCGTCCCGTCGCCCTCATGCTGCTCGGCATCACCGCCCATGTGCCGGACGAGAGCGCGTACGGCGTGGTCGCCCGGCTCCTCGACGCCCTGCCCTCCGGCAGTCACCTCGTGCTCGGCGACAGCACGGAGGTGTACCGGCCCGAGGCGATGCGGGTGATGGTCGAGCACTGGAACGAGGCGAGCGACAACCCGCGCGTCAACCGCTCCCCCGAGCAGCTCATCCGGTTCTTCGACGGGCTGGAGCTGAGCGAGCCGGGGCTCGTGTCCGTGGCCCAGTGGCGGGCCGAGCGGGGCGGCTCCGACGAGCCGTGGGAAGTGGACAGTTTCGGCGGTGTGGGACGCAAGCCGTAAGGGTCGAGGGTCACCATGGGTCGAAGGGCGCCGGAATTACGGCTCACTCTTGGCCAAAGCTTCCGCGGCCACCTTCAGGTCCGACACCAGTCCCGCGTACGCGCCCTCGCGGTCGTCGGCGCGCAGAACGGCGGACGGGTGGAGCGTGGCCACGACGTGCGGCCCCCGCGATCCCTGGAATCCGCCTCCCTCCGGGGGCATGGACAGCAGCGCGCCGCGGTCCTTGGTGACCCGGAAGGAGCTGCCGAGCAGTGCCTTGCCGGCGGTCGCGCCGAGGGCCACCACGATCTCGGGCCGGACAAGGCGCAGTTCGGCGAGCAGCCAGGGGCGGCACGCGGCGACCTCGCGCAGGTCGGGGGCCTTGTGGATACGGCGTGTGCCCCCGCCCGGGGGCCGGGTGAACTTGAAGTGTTTGACCGCGTTGGTCACATAGGCCGTGTCCATGTCGATCCCGGCCTCCTCCAGAGCCCGCCGCAACAGCCGCCCGGCGGGGCCGACGAAGGGCTCACCCCGTCTGTCCTCCTGGTCCCCCGGCTGTTCACCGACGAGGAGGAGCCGCGCGGACTCGTCTCCCTTGCCGAAGACCGTCCGGGTGGCGTCCTCGTGGAGCGGACAGCCTCGGCAGTCGGCCGCGGCCCGGCGGTGGGCGGGGAGGCCGCCACGGCCGGGGAGATACGGCTCGGCGTCGTAGGCCCGCGGGCGCGGGCCGTCGTAGGCCCGCGGGCGCGGGGAGGGTGCTTGCGTGGGGCTCATCCGAGGCCACCTCCTTCGCGGGAGCCTGCCCGGAGCGGCTTCACGGGGAGCCTGACCCGAGCGCTTCGCCGGGGCCGGCTCGGGGCTCGTTCCCGGGTACCCCCTCCTCCGCCGGGCGCACTTCGCCACGCTCTCCCTGCTCCGCCTCTGGGCCGCACCGCTCCACCTCTGTGCCGCAGGGCGGCGCATACCGTCCGCGCCCGCTGTCGCCCTGCTCGCCCTGGATTGACGGCGCCCCGGGGCATGTGCGCGGAGATCGTCCCAGGTGGGAGGCCGTACGGGCGGCGCCATGGGGCTCGTACGGCGGTGACGGACGGTGGCCGGGGTCGCACGGCAAACTTGGATGGTTCGTTTTCTTGAACTGTTCGTGTTTATGAGGGTAGGTTGGTCCGCATGACCGCATCCCAGCCTCCGAACACCGCCGAGGAGCTGCGCGGTGCCGGCCTGCGGGTGACGGCCGCGCGCGTGGCGCTGCTGGAAACCGTCCGGCACGGCGACCACCTCGGCGTCGAAGCGATCGCCTCAGGGGTGCGCGATCGTGTGGGCCACATATCGCTCCAGGCCGTGTACGAGGCGCTCAGCGCGCTCACCGGTGCCGGACTCGTACGCCGCCTCGAACCACCCGGCAGCCCGGCCCTGTACGAGGGCCGTGTGGGCGACAACCACCATCACCTCGTGTGCCGCTCCTGCGGTGTCGTGGTCGACGTCGACTGCGCGGTCGGGCATGCCCCGTGCCTGACCGCCTCCGACGACCGCGGCTTCGCGATCGACGAGGCCGAGGTCATCTACTGGGGCCTGTGCCCCTCATGTTCCTAAGCCAGCAGTTCAGCACCGTGATCCACCAGTTCCGGAAGGACTCCCATGACTGAGAACCACGACGCGATCGTCACAGACTCGAAGCCCGAGGAGACGGGAGGCTGCCCGGTCGCTCACGGGCGCGCCGCGCACCCGACCCAGGGCGGTGGAAACCGTCAGTGGTGGCCGGAGCGGCTCAACCTGAAGATCCTCGCCAAGAACCCCGCCGTGGCGAACCCCCTCGGTGAGGAGTTCGACTACGCCGAGGCGTTCAAGAACCTCGACCTCGCCGCCGTGAAACAGGACATCGCCGAGGTGCTGACCACCTCGCAGGACTGGTGGCCGGCCGACTTCGGCAACTACGGCCCGCTGATGATCCGTATGGCCTGGCACAGCGCCGGCACCTACCGCATCAGCGACGGCCGTGGTGGCGCCGGTGCCGGTCAGCAGCGCTTCGCGCCGCTGAACAGCTGGCCGGACAACGCCAACCTGGACAAGGCCCGCCGTCTGCTGTGGCCGGTGAAGAAGAAGTACGGCCAGTCCATCTCCTGGGCCGACCTCATGATCCTCACCGGTAACGTCGCCCTGGAGCAGATGGGCTTCGAGACCTTCGGCTTCGGCGGCGGCCGCGCCGATGTCTGGGAGGCCGAGGAGGACGTCTACTGGGGCCCCGAGACCACCTGGCTCGACGACCAGCGCTACACCGGCGACCGCGAGCTGGAGAGCCCGCTCGGCGCCGTCCAGATGGGTCTGATCTACGTCAACCCGGAGGGCCCGAACGGCAACCCGGACCCGATCGCCGCGGCCCGCGACATCCGTGAGACGTTCCGCCGCATGGCGATGAACGACGAGGAGACCGTCGCCCTCATCGCCGGTGGTCACACCTTCGGCAAGACCCACGGCGCCGGCCCCGCGGACAACGTGGGCAACGACCCCGAGGCCGCCTCGCTGGAGGAGCAGGGTCTCGGCTGGAAGAGCACCTACGGCACCGGCAAGGGCGGCGACGCCATCACCTCCGGCCTGGAGGTGACGTGGACGGAGACGCCCACGCGGTGGAGCAACAACTTCTTCAAGAACCTCTTCGAGTACGAGTACGAGCTCACCCAGAGCCCGGCCGGCGCGAACCAGTGGGTGGCGAAGAACGCCGAGGCGATCATCCCCGACGCCCACGACGCGTCGAAGAAGAAGCTCCCGACGATGCTCACCACCGACCTGTCGCTCCGCTTCGACCCGGTCTACGAGCAGATCTCGCGTCGCTTCTACGAGCACCCCGAGCAGTTCGCGGACGCCTTCGCCCGCGCCTGGTTCAAGCTGACCCACCGTGACATGGGCCCGAAGTCGCTGTACCTCGGCCCGGAGGTCCCGGCGGAGACCCTGGTGTGGCAGGACCCGCTGCCGGAGGCCGAGGGCGCGGTCATCGACGCCGCCGACATCGCGGCGCTCAAGACCAAGCTGCTCTCCTCGGGTCTGACCGTCTCGCAGCTGGTGTCCACCGCGTGGGCGTCGGCCTCCACCTTCCGCTCCAGCGACAAGCGGGGCGGCGCCAACGGTGCCCGGATCCGCCTGGAGCCCCAGCGCGGCTGGGAGGTCAACAACCCGGACGAGCTGCGTCACGTCCTGAGCGTCCTGGAGGGTGTCCAGTCGGAGTTCAACTCCGGCGCCAAGAAGGTCTCCCTGGCCGACCTGATCGTCCTCGGCGGTGCCGCCGCGGTCGAGAAGGCCGCCAAGGACGCCGGCTACGACGTCGAGGTGCCCTTCACCCCGGGCCGCGTGGACGCGACCGAGGAGCACACGGACGCCGAGTCGTTCGCCGCGCTGGAGCCGACGGCCGACGGGTTCCGCAACTACCAGGGCAAGGGCAACCGCCTGCCCGCCGAGTACCTGCTGCTCGACAGGGCGAACCTGCTCTCCCTGAGCGCCCCCGAGCTGACGGCCCTCGTCGGTGGTCTGCGTGTCCTGGGCGCCAACCACGCCCAGTCCTCGCACGGCGTCTTCACCGACACCCCGGGCAAGCTCACCAACGACTTCTTCGTCAACCTGCTCGACCTGGGCACGACCTGGAAGTCCACGTCCGCCGACCAGACCCTCTTCGAGGGCCGTGACGCGGCCACCGGCGAGGTCAAGTGGACCGGCACCCGTGCCGACCTCGTCTTCGGCTCGAACTCCGAGCTGCGCGCCCTCGCCGAGGTCTACGCGAGCGACGACGCCAAGGAGAAGTTCGTGAAGGACTTCGTCGCGGCGTGGGCCAAGGTCTCCGACCTGGACCGCTTCGACCTGGTCTGATCGTCCTGGCCTGATCGACCCGATCACGGCGTCCGGGCCGGCCCTTCGCGGGGCCGGCCCGGACGTTTTTCGTGCTCGCCTCCGGCCTCCGGCCTCCGTCGTCCGACGCCGCCGCGTACGTCACCCCGCCCGAGGAACCGGACGCGGAGGACGCTCACGCACGCACCCGTCGTCTCAGTCCGCCGGGCGGGCGTCCGCCGGGGCCCCGGTCCAGCGGCTCGCCTCGACGTCGGCGGACGTGTCCCGCACCAGGGTGGGGGCGATGACCAGTTCCTCGACGACCGTCCGCGGTGGGAGGGTGGCGCACAGCAGTACGGCCCGTGCCACGTCCTCCGGCTGCACCATGACCGCCCGCCGCTCCTCGCTCGGCGGGGCGGCCCGGCTGTCCAGGATGGGGGTGTTGACCTCGCCGGGAAGGATGCAGGTGGCGCGGACGAGGTCGTTGCGGAAGGTGTGGTGCAGATAGGTCATGAAGTTGCGCACGCCCGCCTTGGCCGCGCCGTACGGGGCTCCGCCGAGGAGCGTGGGGCGTAGCGCGGCGAGGGAGGAGATCGTGATGATCGAGCCGCCGCCGCGCGCCAGCATGTCCGGGAGGACGGCCTGGGTGAGGAGATAGACCGCGGTGAGGTTGACGCCCAGGACGGCGTTCCACTCGTCCTCGCCGGTCCAGCGGACGTCGACCACCTTGCCGGCGCCGCCCGCGTTGTTGACGAGGATGTCGACGGGTCCGGCGGCCTCCCGGGTCCACTCGATCAACTCCCGTACCTCGTCGGCGCTCTCGACATGCGTGGAGTGGGTGAGCCCCGTGCCTCCGGCGTCCTCGATGACGGCGGCGACCTCGTCGAGGACGCGCTTGCGGCGCCCGACGAGGACCACCGTCGCGCCCGCCTCGGCGAGCATCAGCGCCGTCTCCCGGCCGATGCCGGTGCCGGCCCCGGTGACCAGCGCGGTCTTTCCGTCGAGCGGTCCCGTGCGCTGTCGCTGTCCGTCGCGGTTGCCCATGCCCGTCCGCCCTCCCGGCCGTGGGTGCGCCCCACGCGCCTCCCGGAGTGAGGATCCCCCTCCTCCGGGGCCCGTGGGGAGGGTGCGTCAGCGGGCGGGCAGCCGGACGCCCAGCTCGGCCGCCGCCGACCGCAGCAGCGGCACCATGGCGACCAGGTCGTCCATGCCTCGGCGGAAGGCGGGCGCGGCGGTGGACAGGGCGGCGAAGACGGTGCCGTCGGGGCGCAGGATCGGGACCGCCACGGCGCGCAGTCCGGGGTGGTGTTCCTCGTCGGCCGTGGCGTAGCCGAGTTCGGCGGCGCGGGCGACCTGGGCGCGCAGGACGTCGCGGTCGGTGATGCTGTGGGGCCCGTGCGGGGTCAGCTCGACACGGTCCAGGAGGTCGGCGCGTACGTCGTCGGGGGCGAAGGCCAGGAGGACCTTGCCCATCGAGGTGCAGTGCAGCGGACCGTGGCGGCCCGGCTCGCTGCGGACGCCGACCGGCAGGGGGCCGTCCACGTAGTGCACGTACAGATGCCGGGTGCCGTCGAGGACGGACATCAGGGTGGCTTCCTCGGTCTGCCGTGTCACGCGCTGCATCACGGGGAGGGCGGTGCCGGCGAATCCGTACACCTGGCCCGCCTGCTGGCCGAGTTGGAAGAGCTTGAGGCCCGGTTTGTAGCGCTTGCCGTCGGCCTCGAACTCCACCAGGCCCTCGCGGCGGAGTGAGGTGACCAGCCGGTGGGCCGTGCTGACGGGCACGCCGCTGGCTCGGGCCAGTTCGGACAGGGTGATGCCCTGCGGGTGCTCGCCCACCAGGACGAGCAGCCGGATCGCCCGTCCGACCACATCCGCCGGTACCTCGCCGCCACTCACAGCGGCAAATTACCACTGACCGGAAAGGCCTCCCGCTGAGCGGGGCACTCGGCGCTCGTGCACGGCACGCCACCCCGTGGTTGACATCGGCCACCCGCCACGCCGACGATATTTTCCATTGAGTAGACAGAGTTTCCACTCAGTGGGAAAAGAGGTCTTCGTGAGCCACCCCCTCTTCGACGTCACCGGCAAGGTCGCCCTGGTCACCGGATCGAGCCGCGGCATCGGCCGGGCGCTGGCCGTCGGTCTGCTGGAGGCCGGCTGCACGGTCGTTCTCAACGGCCGAAACGCCGTCGCCCTGGAGAGCACCCGCGCGGAGCTGGCCGAGACCTTCGGAGAGGCGGTCCTCGCGGAGGCCTTCGACGTCACCGACCCCGCCTCGGTCGCCGCCGCCGTCACCCGGATCGAGGACGGGGCAGGCCCCGTCGACATCCTGGTCAACAACACCGGCGCCCAACGCCGCGCCCCTTTCCTCGACTTCACCGACGAGGACTGGCACGGCCTGCTCGACACCAACCTCACCAGCGCCTTCCTCGTGGGCCGCGAGGTCGCCCGCCGTATGGTCCCCCGGGGCCACGGCAAGATCATCAACATCTGCTCGCTGCAGAGCGAGGCGGTACGCCCCGGCATCGCGCCCTATGCGGCGACCAAGGGCGGCCTGAAGATGCTCACCAAGGGCATGTGCGCCGACCTCGGGCCGCACGGCATCCAGGTCAACGGCATCGGCCCCGGCTACTTCGACACCGAGCTGACCTCCGCGCTGGTCGCGGACGAGGAGTTCAGCGCCTGGGTGCGGGGGCGGACCCCCGCCGGCCGCTGGGGCAAGGTCGAGGACCTGGTCGGCGCCCTGCTCTTCCTCTCCTCTCCCGCCTCCGACTTCGTCAACGGGCAGCTGCTGTACGTCGACGGCGGCATGCTGTCTGTCCTGTGACCCTGCCGCCCCCTCAAGGAGTCCCCATGCGCGCGTGTGTTGTCCACGGAGTCGGCGACCTCCGGGTCGAGGAACGGCCGTACGACGGTCCCGCACCCGGGGAGATCGCGGTCGCCGTCGCCCTCGGCGGGATCTGCGGTTCCGATCTGCACTACTACCACCGGGGCCGGGTGGGCGACTTCGCGGTGAGCGAGCCCCTGGTGCTCGGCCACGAGGTGGTGGGCCATGTCGCCGCCCTCGGCCCCGGCGTCGCGGGGCCGACCGCTCCGGAGGTGGGCTCCGCCGTCGCGGTCCATCCGGCGACGCCCTGCGGGGTCTGCCCCGAGTGCGCGCGCGGCACGCGCCACGTCTGCGCGCACACCCGCTATCTGGGCAGCGCGGCCCACACCCCGCATGTGCAGGGCGGGTTCGCGCAGCGCATCACCGTGCCCGCCGACCAGGTCAGGGCGCTCCCGCCCGGGCTCGATCTGCGCCGTGCCGTGCTCGCCGAGCCGCTGTCGGTGGCGCTGCACGCCGTACGCCGGGCGGGCGAGGTGAGCGGCAGGCGGGTCCTGGTCACCGGGGCCGGTCCGATCGGCTGTCTGGTCGTGGCGGCGCTGCGGCACGCCGGCGCCGCCGAGGTCGTCGTCAGCGACCTCCACGACGAGCCGCTGCGGATCGCCGGCGAGGTGGGCGCCACCGCCCTCGCACGGGCGGACCGGCCCGACGATCCCGCCTGGGCCGGTGTCTTCGACCTCGCCGTGGAGGCGTCCGGGGCACCGGCCGGACTGCGGAGCTGTGTGGAGCGGGTACGGCGGGGCGGCACCGTGGTCATGCTCGGGCTGCTGCCGCCCGGGGAGATCGGGCTGCTCGGCAATGTCGTGGTCACCCGTGAGCTGGAACTGCGCGGGTCCTTCCGCTTCGACACCGAGTTCGACGAGGCCCTGTCCCTGCTGGCCCAGGGCCTCCCTGTCGACCCGGTCGTCACGCACACGTTCCCGTTGGAGCGGGCCGTCACCGCGTTCGACACCGCTCAGGACCGCACGGTCGCGTCGAAGGTGCTGCTGGATCTGTCCGGGGAGGCGTGAGCAGACGTCGGGCCGCGGTGAAGGTCCCGGGGGCTGCGCGGCCCTCCGGACGCCGCCGCGCCGCAGGACGAGGCCTTGCGCGGCGGGCCGCTCGGCGCTGAGCCGTCGCAGGTCAGCGGTAGAGGGCGGGGCGTTCGACGAGTTCCACCTCGACGCGGACGCCCTCGGTCAGGGCGCGGACGCCCGCCTCGGAGACCGCGGCGACGGCGTACCCGTCCCAGGTGCTCGGTCCGGTGACCTCGCCGCGGCGGGTGGCGTCGACCCAGGCCTGGACCTGACGGTCGTAGGCGTCCTCGAAGCGCTCGATGTAGCTCGGCGTGACCGTACCGCCCCAGCGTCCCGCCGTGTTGACGAGCATGTCGTGTCCGTCGCCGATGCGGGCCGTGCCGTTCTCGCAGACCGCCTCCGCCTGGACCTGGTAGCCGTAGCGGGCACTGAGGAAGATCTCGACGTCGACCACGGCACCGCCGTCGGTCTCGAAGACGACGAACTGCGGGTCGCTCAGACCCTCGGGGGCGTACGCGGACGGCCGGGGCCGCAGCACGGTGACGGCGGTGATCTCCTGGCCGAGCAGCCAGCGGGTGACGTCCATCTCGTGGGCCACTGAGTCGTTGATCGCCAGGGCGTCGGTGAACCCGGGCGGGGCCTCGGCGTTGCGGTGCCGGTTGTGCAGCAGCAGCGGCCGGCCCAGCTCGCCGCTGTCCAACAGGGCCTTGAGTTTGACGTACTCGCGGTCGTAGCGGCGCATGAAACCCACCTGCACCCTGCGGTGACCCAGCCGCTGCTCGGCCTCCAGCAGACGCAGCGCGGAGGCGGAGTCCGGAGTGAGGGGCTTCTCGCACAGGACGGGAAGGTCGTGCTCGAAGGCGGTGAGCAGGGCCGCCTCGTGGGCGGGGCCCGGGGAGGCCACGAGGACGGCGGCCACGCCCGGTGCGGCCAGCGCCTCGGCGGCGTCGCCGTAGGACACACACCCCTCGATGCCGGCGGCGATCGCCTTGGCCCGGTCGGTGTCGAGGTCGACGACGGCGGCCACATGGGCGCCGCTGATCACGTCGGTGATCCGGCGCACGTGGTCGGCGCCCATCCGGCCGGTGCCGATGACGGCGACACCGAGTGAGCCCTGCTCAGACATCCGTTTCTTCCTTTCGTGGGGCCGCGCTCGCGGCGGTCGGCGGGTGCCCTTCGCGGCGAACTCGGCGAACTCGGCGAGCTCCGCGACCTCGGCGACATTGTCCTTGTCGACGAAGGCGGGCCCGGTGAGCACCGGCTGCTCGCCGCCGCGGTGGAGCTGTCCGCTCGCGTCCGCTGGGGGCGCGGTTTGATCCGCACCAGTCGTTTCACGCCGATCCGCCGCGCGGCGCCGTACGGCTCGTCGTGACCGCGCGCTCGGCGGAATCCCGTTTCCCCTCCTGACGATCACCGGTTAGGCTCCCCCGGCGCACGGGGGGCGTGTGCACATCAAGGTGGGGGCATGGGGGACGTGGGGGACATGGCCGACGATTTCGCCGATTCCGGAGCGACTTCCGGGGCCGAATCCGGAACGGCGTCCGTTACCGATTCCGGATCCGGTTCCAGATCCGGTTCCAGACAGGAAATGGGCACGGGGGCCCAGGTGTTTTCGGCGGTGGCGACCGTCGGGATGATCGTGGGAGCCATGTGGTTCCTGACGGAGATCCTCGACCAGACGCCCGAGAGCGTGGGGCCGGCCGTCTGTTCGTCCTCGGACGACGCCTCGCCTGCGCCCCGGGGCAAGGCCTCCGGTGCGCAGCTCTGCACCGCGCTGAACCGCTCCGACCTGCCCAAGCTCCTCGGCACACCGACCGAACAGGCGGTGACCGCGTCGGGCGGCGAGAGCGAGTCCACCTGGGCGAGCGGCACCAAGACCGTCACCCCCGAGGCGACCGTCGACCTGGAGACCTACACCGTGGAGCTCTCGGCGTCCTACGAGGACCTCCCGGTCACCGAGTCGGTCGGCTACCTGGGCGCCGGAGCCGAGACCAGGACGGTCCTGGGACACCCGACGGTCCTCTACTCGGACCGGACCATCGCCATCTCCTTCGGACTCGACGGCAGCGATCCCCAGTCCGGCCCCGGCGGCGTCGCCCGCCGGCTGCTGGTGGCGACCGACCCGAAGGACAGCGGCAGCACCTTCGAACTCGTCATCTGGCGCCAGGACTCCCAGACACCCGACGACGAGGCCCTGTTCCGCGTCGCGGAAAAGGTCCTGCCGACGCTCCCGGGCTGGAAGCCGGCCGCCTGACGAGTGGTCAGGGAGCCTCGGCACCGGACAGGTCCGCGTCCCGGGCAGGCCGCTGAGCTGCTGGGTCACCACGAGGTTCCCCGGTCACCGAAAAGTGCGTTCTTCCCGGTCGCCGGCCACTCTCCTACGGTTCCCGAGTAACCACAGGAGAGCACGTGGATCCCACGGACGCTCATGACAAGGAGGCGTACGACATGGCCATCACCCTGGTGAATCCCGGCGGACTGCCGAAGATCGACGCGTACCGGCAGGTGTCGATCGCGACCGGCTCGAAGCTGGTCTTCATCGCCGGGCAGGTCTCGTGGGACGCCGACGGAGTCACCGTCGGCGTGGGCGACCTGGCCGCCCAGGTCGAGCGGTGCTACCTCAACGTCGGCACCGCGTTGGCCGAGGCCGGCGCCTCGTTCGACGACGTGGCGAAGCTCAACATCCATGTCGTCGACTGGACGCCCGACAAGATGCCCGCCCTCATGGACGGGATCTCCCGGGCGACCGCGAAGCTGGGAACGACCCCGGTCCCGCCCGCCACACTCCTCGGCGTCGCGGCCCTGGACATCCCCGAACACCTGGTCGAGATCGAGGCCACCGCGGTCATCGACTGACGGTGGGATGACATGGCGGGGCGGAGGCGGGCAGGCCGGGTAGCACGTCGTGGCCGCCGGCACCCGGCACGACGTCCTCACCGAGTCACTGGTCGCCGACGTCCACGGCGCGGGCCACCGTCACCCGCGCCGGTCCCGACGACCGGCCGCACATCCGCTCCCCGGGCCCGCTCTCCCAGGAAGTCGGACTCCGGGGGACCGCGAGGGCGGGAAGGGACCCGAGCCTCAAGTCGCTTGGATCGGGCCCTCCTTGCCCGTCTCGTCCTGCGATGCGACGGGGGCGCGGGGCCCGACGACGGCCCTCGCCCCGATCCGACCGCCTCACCGCGGCGGGCAGGTCCTACGACGTCTGCTCGTCGAACGCGTCGACCCCCCACGCCGCCGCATGGGGGCCGAATCCGTTCTCGTCCGCCTGGGCGGCCAGGCGGGCGTTGCGGGCGTGTGCCTCCGGCCCGTCCGGCAGGTGGTAGTCCTCGCCGGCCCGCGCGGACCCGGCCTGCACCCGTGTGGCGGTGGCCAGCCGTCGGTTCGCATACCGGTCCAGCGCGTCGGGTACGTCGGCCGGTGCCGCGTCCGTGAGGCAGTCGCCGAGCACGGCCGCGTCGGCCAGGGCCTGCGCCGCGCCCTGGGCCTGGAACGGCACCATCGCGTGGGCGCTGTCGCCGAGCAGGGTGACGCGCCCGATGTTCCAGCGGGCGAGCGGGGCGCGGGTGTGGATGCCGTAGCGGAGCACCGTCCCCGTCCGGCCCAGGAGGCCGAGCACCCGGGGATCCCACCCGTCGAACGCGCGCAGTTGCTCCTCCGGCTCGGCCCGCGCCGTCCAGGACTCCTGTGCCCTGTCGGTGCCGACGACGCCCACGACGTTGAGCAGTTCCCCGCGGCGCACCCAGTAGTGCACGAAGTGCCGTCCCGGGCCGAGCCAGAGCGCGTACTCCGGCAGGTCCAGGTCGGCCACCTGCTCGGCCGGCAGCAGGGCCCGGTACGCGGCGGTCCCCGAGAACAACGCCTCGTCGGCGCCGAACAGCCACTGCCGGGCCGAGGACCGTACGCCGTCCGCCGCGACCACCAGGTCCGCCACCAGGTGCTCCCCGTCGGCCGTCGTCACCTGCGCCGCCTTGTCGTCCTGCCCGATGCCCACGACCACGGTGTTCAGCCGCACCGACGCGGGCGGCACCGCGGCGGCCAGGGCCTGGTGCAGATCGGCCCGGTGGACCTGGAGGTACGGCGCCCCGAAGGCGTCCTCGACCGCACGCCCGAGCGCGAAGTGGCAGATCTCGCCGCCGTCGGACCACGTACGGAAGCTCAGCCGGGACGGCCGGGTGGACCGGGCGGCGACCGCGTCGAGCAGTCCGAGCCGGCGCAGGACGCGGGTGGCGTTGGGCGCGAGCTGGATCCCCGCACCGATCTCGGTGAACTCGGGTGTCTGTTCGACGAGCGTCACCTCGCACCCGGCGCGCCGCAGACTCAGTGTCGCGGCCAGTCCCCCGATGCCCGCCCCCACGACGATCGCCCTCATGCCCCCACCTCAGGTCGACGTCGTTCCACGCTACCGGCGGACGAGGACCGGGGGCAGGCGCGCGACGACGTGAAGTCGCCGCGCGCCCGGCGCTCAGACCGGGGTCCGCTCCACCGGAATCCACAGTTCCGCGTCCGCCCGCGTCGCGTCCGGCGACAGCCGGGTCCGCAGGATCTCGGGGCCGGGGCGGCTCCGATACGGGTTGGACGGGAACCACTGGGTGAACACGTCCCGCCACAGATACTGCAGCGCCTGCGGGAACGGCCCGGAGTTCTCGAAGACGGCCCAGGTTCCCGCCGGGACGGTGAGCTCGTCCATGTCCTCGGGCACGGCGGCGCGGGTCACCGCCCCGTGGAAGTAGTCGAGTTCGGTCCCCTCGGCCCGGCCGGCGTCGAGGTTGTCGCTGATCGAGACGATTCCCTTCGGCTCCTGATCGGAGAGGCTCTCGATCCGGCCGAGGGTCTCCTGCCCGATGCTCCGGATGAAGTCGGCGATCGCCGGGTTCATCCCCTCGTGCACGAGGGGGACACGGGTCTTCCTCCCGACCACCCTGAACTCCTCCTTCTCCACGACTCGGTATTGCATGCTGCTGCTCCCTTCGACGACGAGGCGGAAGGACATCCGGGGCTGGGACCGCAGACTGGCACCGGTGCGCCGGGCCTCTCCGGGGCCGACGCCGTGCAGGGCACGGAACGCCCGCGCGAACGCCTCCCCCGAGCCGTAGCCGTAGCGCACGGCGATCTCCAGCAGGGTCTGCCCGTCGGCCAGTACCTCGGCGCCGGCGACCGTCAGCCGCCGACGCCGCACGTACTCCGACAGCGGCATGCCCGCGAGCGCGGAGAAGAGCCGCCGCAGGTGGTACTCCGACGTCACCGCGATCCGTGCCAGGTCGGCCACCTCGATCGGTTGGTCGAGATGGCGCTCGATGTGCTCCATGGCCTGGTTCAGCCGCTCCAGCACCCCGGCCTCCTTCCTTTCGATCACCACGTTAGGAAGCAGCCACCCTGCCGCACCCGACATCCTGTGCCCGCTCCGGTCGGGTACGGCGACCGCGGTCGCCGTCGACTCCTGGCGGGCCGTGCCGAAGTCCCGGGTCCTGGAGTTGCCGGACCGGACGAGGCCGACGCCGCCCTCCTCGAACCGGCGGCTCAGTGTGTTCGCGCGGTGGCCGCCGCTGTCCATCCAGCCGGCCATGACGCTTTCGGGCGTGGTGTGGCCGGAGGCTTTTCGCGCTCGTTCCTCATGCAATACCTCGCTCGACTTCCACGGCCGCACGCGAGCCCCTGCCACCCCACTTTGTTGAGACGTCCTGACATACCCGTTGACATCCCCGTTGGGGCGGCTCCATAGTCATGCCACTAGAGCGCACTAGTGAAGCGCGCTAGTCGTCGGACGTCAGGTCCGCACACCCACCCTGACCAGCACAGCGAGGTGCGAGGGACATGCACAGACACCATCGAGTCGCCGCTCTGACCGCCACCGTCCTGACCGGCGCCCTGCTCGCCGCCGGCTGCTCCAGCGATTCCGGCGGCAAGAAGTCGGAGGAGGGCGGGGACTCCACGGCCGCGGGCAGGGCCGACACCCCGCGTATGACCGTGGCCATGGTCACCCACGCCTCCCCCGGCGACACCTTCTGGGACCTCATCCGCAAGGGCGCCCAGGCGGCTGCCGCCAAGGACAACATCAAGCTCGTCTACTCCGCCGACCCCAACGCCGGCAACCAGGCCAACCTCGTACAGAACGCGATCGACCAGAAGGTCGACGGCATCGCGCTCACCGCCGCCAAGCCCGACGCCATGAAGGACGCCGTCGCCAAGGCCACCGCCGCGGGCATCCCGGTCGTCGGCTTCAACTCAGGCGTCGACGACTGGAAGGAACTCGGCATGCTGGAGTACTTCGGCCAGGACGAGAACATCGCCGGCCAGGCCTTCGGCGAGCGCCTGGACCAGGCAGGCGCCGAGCACGCCCTGTGTGTCATCCAGGAGCAGGGGCAGGTCGCCCTGGAGGCCCGGTGCGCCGGTCTCAAGAAGGGTTTCGGCGGCACCACCGACATCCTCTACGTCAACGGCACCGACATGCCCTCCGTGAAGGCGACGATCACCGCCAAGCTCAAGCAGGACTCCTCCATCGACCGGGTGGTCACTCTGGGCGCCCCGATCGCCCTGACCGCCGTGCAGTCGGTGTCCGACGCGAGCAGCGAGGCCAAGGTCGCGACCTTCGACCTCAACGAGGATCTGGTGCGGGCGGTCAAGGACGGCGACGTCGAGTTCGCCGTCGACCAACAGCCCTACCTCCAGGGCTACCTCGCCGTCGACGGCCTGTGGCTGTACAGGAACAACGGCAACTTCAGCGGCGGCGGCACCGCACCCGTCCTCACGGGCCCCGCGTTCATCACCGAGGAGAACGTGGACGACGTCGCCGAGTTCGCGGCGAAGGGCACCCGCTGACCCCTGCGGCCCGCATCGGCTCGACGGCACCGCCAGGAGCGGCCGGCACCGCCCACGCGATGCCGGCCGCTCCACCTGCCCGGGGCCCGGAGCTACGCACCGTCAGCCGGAACCGGCCCACTGGTCCCGCGTACCACCAGCTTGGGCTCCAACACCGCCTCACGCGGCTCCAGTTCGGGCTTCTCCAGCCGTTCCACCGCGAACCGCACCGCGTGTTCCGCCATCAGCACCGCGTCCTGGCGGACGGTGGTCAAACCGATCGGCATCAGATGGGAGAGATGGCTGTCGTCGTAGCCGACGACGGACAGGTCGCGGGGCACCTCGACGCCGGATCGGGTCAGGGACATCAACAGGCCCATCGCGCTGCGGTCGTTGCCGGCGAGGACGGCCGTCGGCAGGGGCTGCCCCCGGTCACGTTCGGCGAGGAGAAGTCGGCCGGTCTCGATGCCCGACTCCTCCGTGTGGTCACCGGGAACGACACGGGCCTCGGGCTCCAGGCCGTGGCGGCGCATCGCCGCCCGGTACGCACGCCGCCGCTCGGCCGAGCCGGGGCCCCGACCGCCGTCGAGGTGCACGATCCGCCGGTGCCCCAGTTCGACAAGGTGGTCCATCGCCTGCCGTACGCCCTTGCCCTCGGCGGAGTGCACGAAGTCGACGTGGGCGCGGGGGACCCGGCGGCTGACGGAGACGGCGACGGTACGACGCCCCAGGCCTTCGAGGAAGTCGGGCTCGGCGAAGGAGCCGAGCAGGATCAGGGCCTCGCAGCGGTGGCTGAGCAGCGCCTCGACGGCCTTCTCCTCGCTGCGGCTCCCGGTGGCGCCGGAGAGCAGGACCTCGTAGCCGAGGCGTTCGGCCTCGGGGTAGATGCCCTCGATGAGGTTGGTGTGGAAGGTCTGGTGGACGGTGAACATCACGCCGAGCGTGCGGCTGCGGCCGCGCGCCAGCAGCCGGGCCGCGCTGTCGGGCCGGTAGCCGATCTCGTCGGCGACCCTCAGCACCCGCTCCCGGGTCTCCTCGCTCGCTCCCGGCTGGTTGCGGAACACGATCGAGACGAGCGCCCGGGAGACGCCCGCCCTCGCGGCGACGTCCGCCATCGTGGGCCGCCGCCTGCCCGATGCATCCACCTGTGAACCCACCCTCCGTTCGCCGCCCACCTTAGGGCCTGTCCTGTGGATCACGCAGGAGTCGTGTGGATCACGCAGGACACGAGAGGTCCGTGGTCACGCGATCTCCCGACGACAGGCTATTGACATGACATTTGGACAGGGGCCATCGTACTCGAACTAGAGCGCGCTAGTAGAGCGCGACACCCTCCGGTCGTCCCTGCCCCTCTCCCCGAAGGACACACGTCATGGCAACGGCGCCAACCCCACTCCGCACCACCGCGGGCAACCTGTGCCTGGGCTCCGCCCCCGACTCCTGGGGCGTGTGGTTCCCCGAGGACGAGCACCAGGTGTCGTACCCCCGCTTCCTCGACGAGCTGGCCGAGGCCGGGTACCGATGGCTGGAGCTCGGGCCGTACGGCTATCTCCCCACCGACCCTCGACGGCTCAAGGACGAACTCGACGCCCGCGGGCTCCAGGTGTCCGGCGGTACCGCCTTCGGCGCGCTGCACCGGCCCGAGGCGTGGGACGAGACGCTCGCCCACGTCCGCCGGGTCGCCACGCTGACGGCGGCGGCGGGCGCCCACCACCTGGTCCTCATTCCGCCGATGTACCGGGACGAGAAGACCGGCGCCTTCACCGAGCCGCCGGAGCTGACCGCCGAACAGTGGGCCGGCTTCGGGCGCGCCGCCGACCGGCTCGGCCGGCTGCTCCTCGACGAGTACGACATACGCCTCGTCGTCCACCCGCACGCCGACAGCCACCTCCAGACCCAGCCGGAGATCGAGCGGCTGCTGAACGAGTCCGACGCCCGGTACACCAACCTCTGCCTGGACACCGGGCACGTGGCCTACGGCGGCGGCGACAACCTCGACCTGATCCGCCGGTTCGGCGAGCGCGTCGGATACGTCCACATCAAGCAGATGGACCCGGCCGTCCTGGCCCAAGTGACCGCCGAGGACCTGTCGTTCGGCGAAGCCGTCAGGCGCGGGGTGTGCGTCTCGCCACCCTCCGGGGTGCCGAACCCGGCCGACGTGGTGGCCGAACTCGCCCGGCTGGACGCCGAGTTGTTCGTGATCGTCGAGCAGGACCTGTACCCGTGCGCGCCCGAGGTGCCGCTGCCCATCGCCGTACGCACCCGTGAGCAGCTGTCGGGCTGCGGGCTGACGGGTACCCGGCGTCCGACCCTCGAACGGTAGGAGCGCCCATGGTTGTCAAGGACGGCACCGCCAAGGACGGCACGACATCCGCCACCACGGTCTCGGACGACGCGCCCCCGGCCGTCTCCCGGCGGCTGCGGCTCATCACACTCATCGCCACCTTCGGCGGGCTCCTCTTCGGCTACGACACCGGCGTGATCAACGGTGCCCTGCCGTACATGACCGACGACCTCGGTCTGACGCCCTTCACCGAGGGCATGGTCACCAGCTCGCTGTTGCTGGGGGCGGCCCTGGGCGCGGTCGTCGGCGGCCGGATGTCGGACGCGCGCGGGCGCCGCCGGACGATCCTCGTCCTGGCCGTGGTGTTCTTCGTCGGCGCGCTGGGCTGCACGCTGGCGCCGAACACGGCGGTCATGGTCGTGGCCCGCTTCGTGCTCGGCCTCGCGGTGGGCGGCGCGTCGGTGACCGTGCCCGTCTACCTCGCGGAGATCTCCCCCGCCGAGCGGCGGGGCGCGCTGGTCACCCGCAACGAACTGATGATCGTCACCGGGCAGTTGCTGGCCTTCACCTCCAACGCGGTCATCGCACGGGTCGGCGGCGAGTCCGGCGGTGTCTGGCGCTGGATGCTGGTGCTCGCGACGCTTCCGGCCGTCGTGCTCTGGTTCGGCATGCTGGTGATGCCGGAGAGCCCGCGCTGGCTGGCCTCCCAGGCGCGTTTCGGCGACGCCCTGGAGGTGCTCAGGCAGGTGCGGTCCCGGCAGCGGGCCGAGGCCGAGCTGAGCGAGGTGTCCGCGCTCGCGGTCAAGGAGGAGCAGGAGAAGCTCGGCGGCCTGCACGACATGCGGGCCACGCCGTGGGTGCGCAGGCTGATGTTCGTCGGGTTCGGCATCGCGATCGTGCAGCAGATCACCGGCGTCAACACGATCATGTACTACGGCACCCAGATCCTCACCGACGCCGGCTTCGCCTCCGACAGCGCGCTGACCGCGAACATCGCCAACGGTGTCATCTCGGTGCTCGCCACCTTCGTCGGTATCTGGCTGCTCGGCCGAGTCGACCGCCGACCGATGCTGATGACCGGTCAGGTCGGCACCACGGCCGCCCTGTTGCTGATCGGGGTCTTCTCCCTCACCCTGCCCGCCGGTGACGGCCGCGCGTACGCCGTGCTCGCGATGACCGTCACCTTCCTCGCCTTCCAGCAGGGCGCCATCTCACCGGTGACCTGGCTGATGCTGTCGGAGATCTTCCCGATGCGGATGCGCGGCTTCGGCATGGGTGTGGCGGCGGTGGTGCTGTGGCTGACCAACTTCCTGATCGGACTGGTCTTCCCGTCCCTGGTCTCCGGGATCGGCGTCTCCCACACCTTCTTCCTCTTCGTGGTGGCGGGAGTCCTCTCGCTCGCCTTCGTGAAGCGCTACGTCCCCGAGACCAGGGGGCGTTCGCTGGAATCCCTCGAAGCCGAACTCCGGGCGCGCTTCTCCTGACCTTTCGCTCACCTTGTCCAACGGATCAGAGGAAAACGACCATGACCGTACGTGTAGGCGTCATCGGCGCCGGCTGGATCGGCAAGGAACACATCCGGCGCCTCACCCACACCGTCACCGGCGCCCGCGTCACCGCCGTGACCGACATCGACGCCGCCCGCGCCGAGGAAGCGGCGGCACCGGTCGGGGCCCGGGTATCGCCCGACGGCGCGGCCCTGATCGCGGCGGACGACGTCGACGCCGTCCTCGTGACGTCCTGGGGGCCGACGCACGCCGAGCACGTGCGACACGCGATGGCCGCCGGGAAGCCGGTGTTCTGCGAGAAACCGCTGGCGACGACCGCCGAGGACTGTCTGCGCGTCGTCGAGGCCGAGACGGCGCTCGGCCGCCGACTGGTCCAGGTCGGCTTCATGCGCCGCTACGACGCCGGCTACCGGCAGATGAAGCAGGTCATCGACTCCGGCCGCATCGGTGAGCCGCTGATCGTGCACTGCGCCCACCGCAACCCGACCGTCCCGGAGTCGTACACCTCCGCCATGGCCGCCCTGGACACGGCGGTGCACGAGGTCGACGTGCTGCGCTGGCTGCTCGACGACGAGATCGTGTCCACTCAGGTGGTCACACCGCGTGCCACGAGCAGGCGGTTCGCCCATCTCAAGGACCCGCAGATCATGCTCTTCGAGACCGCCAAGGGTGTCCGCGTCGATCTCGAGGTCTTCGTCAACTGCCAGTACGGCTACGACATCCAGTGCGAGGCGGTGGGCGAGGAGGGGCTGGTCCGGCTGCCCGACCCGGCGACGGTCGGTCTGCGCAGCGCGGGGCGGCACAGCACGGAGGTGCTCACCGACTGGGTGGGCCGCTTCACGGACGCCTTCGACACCGAGTTCCGCGAGTGGATCGCGGGCGTCGCCGCCGGCGCCGAACCCACCGGCCCCTCGGCCTGGGACGGCTACGCGGCCACCGTCATCACCGGCGCGACCGTCGAGGCCCTGGAATCGGGCCGTGTCGTCTCCACCGACCTCAAGCCCCGGCCCGCACTCTACGGAGGCATCGCGTGAAGATCGCCCTCGACCCCTACATGTTCCGCGCGCTGCCCATCGACGACATGGTGCGCACGGTCGCCGAACTCGGCTACGAGTACCTCGAGTTGTCGCCGCGCGACGACTTCATGCCGTTCTTCCTGCATCCGCGGGCGGACGACGGACGCGTCGCGGAACTCAAGAACTCCCTGCGCACGCACGGCGTCCAGCTGTCCTCCGTGCTGCCGCTCTACAAGTGGTCCTCACCGGAGGAGACCGAACGGCGGACCGCCGTCCGCCACTGGAAGCGGATGATCGAGATCACCGCCGACCTCGGCTGCCCGCTGATGAACTCGGAGTTCAACGGCCGCCCCGAGCGGGCCGCCGAGAGCGAGGCCGCGTTCTGGCGTTCGCTGGAGGAGCTGCTGCCACTGTTCGAGCGGGAGGGCATCGCCCTGAACCTGGAGGCACACCCGGACGACTTCTGCGAGGAGAACACCCCGGCCGTCGACCTCGTCCGCGCGATCAACAAGCCCTGGGTGAACTATCTGTACTGCGCCCCGCACTCCTTCCACCTCTCCGGAGCCTCGGAGGTCGGCGCGGACATCGCGGCGATGATGCGGTACGCCGGCGACCGGCTGAAGCATGTGCACATCGCCGACTCCTTCAACCACAAGGGCTCCAGCGGGCTGCGCTACATCCTCAACCCGCCCGGCACGACCGCCCGTATCCACCAGCATCTGGACATCGGCCAGGGTGAGGTCGACTGGGACGCCTTCTTCGGCACCCTGCGCGAGCTGGACTTCGACGGTGTGGCCACCGCCTGTGTCTTCGCCTGGGAGGAGCGGGCGAAGGAGTCGTCCGCGTTCATGCGGGACCGCATCACCAAGGAACTCGCCCGCTGACGACGTGACTCGGGCACCGACGGGCATCTCCCCCGCCGGTGCCCGAGGGCGTGTCAGGCCAGGGTCACCTCGACCGGCAGCTTCTTGATGCCGTTGACGAAGTTGGAGCGGACGCGCGGGACGTCGCCGACGAGGCGGATGCCGGCGAGGCGCGGGATCAGCTCCTCGAACATGATGCGGATCTCGGTGCGGGCCAGCAGGTTGCCGAGGCACAGGTGCGGGCTGCCCTTGCCGAAGGTGACGTGGTCGTTGTCGGCGCGGGCGACGTCGAGGTCGTACGGGTTGGCGAAGACCTCCTCGTCGCGGTTGCCGGAGGCGTACCACATGACGACCTTGTCGCCCTCCTTGACCTGCTTGCCGCCGAGTTCGACGTCACGGGTCGCGGTGCGGCGGAAGTGGTAGACGGGGGACGCCCAGCGCAGGAACTCCTCGGTCGCCACCGGGATCAGGGACGGGTCCTCCTGGAGGCGGGCGAGCTGTTCCGGGTGCTGGAGCAGGGCCAGCATGGAGTGCGTGATGGTGTGGCGGGTGGTCTCGTTGCCGGCGACGACGAGGAGCAGGAAGTAGTTGTCGAAGTCCTGCTCCGAGAGCGGGATGCCGTCGCGCGGGGTGGTGTTGACGAGTTTCGACACCAGGTCGGTGCCGTCGCCGCCGCGGCGCCGCCGGGCCAGGTCGCGGCCGTACTCGAAGACTTCGAGGGAGGCGGGCGAGCGGAACGGCAGATCGCGGTACCGCTCGCTCTCCGCGCTGTGCAGGAGGACGTCGGCGTAGTCGGGGTCGGTGTTGCCGATGATGCGGTTGCCCCAGTCGATGAGCCGCTGGTTGTCCTCCGGCGGGACATCGAGGAGCCGGGCGAGGACGTTGATGGGGAAGTCGGCGGAGACGTCGGCGACGAAGTCGAAGGTGCCCTTGGCGAGGGCCGTGTCGAGGGTGGTGGCGGTCAGGCCGCGCAGGAAGTCGGTGTAGCTGTTGATGACGTTCGCGCCGAACTGGCGCTGGATCACGCTGCGCAGCGCGCGGTGGCGGACTCCGTCCAGCTCCAGGATGGAGGCGCGTTTCTTGATCTGGTCCTCGTCGACCTCCTCCAGGTTGACGAACTTCGTCGAGGTGAAGGTCTCCGCGTCGCGGTCGACTTGGGCGATGTCGGCGTGCCGGGTGACCGCCCAGAAGCCGGAGTTGGGGGCCTCCTCCGGCTGCCAGTGGACCGGGTCCTGGTGGCGCAGGGTGTGGAACATGCGCCACGGGGTGACGCCGTCGGTGAAGTTGTCGAGGTCGGCGAGGTCCACGTCGTCCAGTGCCATGGGCTCCTGGACGGCTTCGCTTACCGGAGGGAGGTGGGCGGAAGTGGTCATGGTCGTGGGTCTCCCGGGCGTCACAGGTGGTAGGCGTACTCGGTGAACTCCCAGTCGGTGACGTGCCGTTGGAAGCGTGCGACCTCGTCGCGCTTGTAGCTGAGGTACGAGGTGGTGAAGTCCTTGCCGAGGATCTCGGTGAGAGCGGTGTCGGCCTCCAGTGCGTCGAGGGCGGCCGGCAGGCTCATCGGCAGTACGGCCGCTCGGGCGGTGTCGTAGCCGTAGCCCTCCAGCGGGGCGGGGGGTTCCTCGCCGGCCCGGACGCCGAGCAGCGCGGCGGCGATCGTGCCCGCGATCAGCAGATACGGGTTGGCGCCGGCGTCACCGAGGCGCAGTTCGAGCCGGGCTCCGGGGCCGCGCTCGGGTGGGATGCGGAGCATGGCGCTGCGGTTGTCCAGCCCCCAGTCGATGAGCCAGGGCGCGAGGGTGTCCGGGCCGAACCGTTTGTAGGAGTTGACCGTCGGGTTGGCGAGGGCGGCGAGCGCCGGGGCGTGGGCGAGGACGCCGGCGATGGCCTGGCGGGCGGTGCCGGACAGCCCGTACCGGCCCGCGGGGTCGTCGAAGGCGTTGCGGCCCTGCTCGTCGTCGCAGGACAGGTGGAGGTGGAAGCCGGAGCCGCCCGCGTCGTTGAAGGGCCTGGCCATGAAGGTGGCGAGGCGGCCCTCCTTGCGCGCGAGTTCCTTGACCGCGGCCTTGAAGCGGAAGGAGCGGTCGGCGGCCGAGAGCGCCTCCGAATGCGTCAGGTTGATCTCGAACTGGCCGCCGTCGAACTCGTGGTTGCCGGTGGTGACCCCGATGCGCAGATCGCGGAGGTGACGCAGGGTGCGCAGCAGGTGGTTGTCGGGGTCGGCGCGCAGACCTGCCGTGTAGACGACGCCGGTGGCGCCCGAGTAGCGCTTCCAGCCGCTCGGGGACGCGGGGTCCTCGTCGCAGAGGAAGTACTCGAGCTCGGGTCCGACCACCGGGCTCAGGCCGTGCTCGGCACATTGGGCGAGCACCGAGCGCAGCAGGTCGCGGGGCGACTCGGGGGCGGGTGCCCCGGTCGCGGGGTCGATGCTCTCGCCGAGGCAGGTGGCGACTCCGGGCTCCCAGGGCAGTGCGAGCAGGGTGTCGAGGTCCGGGCGCACGTGGATGTCGGGCAGGCCGGCGTCCAGGCCTCCGGCCACTGGGACGACGTCCCCCTGGGGTGAGGTGTGGTAGACCGCCCGGCAGAAGGCGAGCCCGTGCTCGCACGCCGTCGGCAGCTGGTCGAGCAGCACGTCGCGGGCCCGGTCGGTGCCGATGAGATCGGGGTAGGTCACCCGGACCACGTCGATCCCCTCGGCGGCCAGCCGCTCCTGGTAGTGCCCGACGGCCGGTGTTTCGGATGCGCTCACCGTTGTCTCCTCGGCGGCTGAGGTCAATTGTTTGATGCCAAACGATAAGAACGACTCCATCGGCCCGCAAGGGGTCGGCCACAAAAAATTATCCACCTGGACAGGTATTGACCAGGAGAAGACGGCTTCCTATGTTGTTTGAAGCCAAACGAACTTCTTCTCCGTTCGCTTCTCCACCCCGCCCGACGCCCTGACTCCCAGGAGGACCGGCCATGAAGGTCGTCGTCGACATGAACAAGTGCCAGGACCACGGACAGTGCGTCTTCGCCGCCCCCGACGTCTTCCAGCTCGACGAGAACGGGCGCCTGGCCTACGTCAGCGACCCCGACGACGCGCTCCTCGACGAGGTCGAGGAGGCCGCCGACGTCTGTCCGCTCCAGGCCATCCGGATCGAGGGCTGAGCCCCATGACAGGAACAGGGACAGCGACAGGGACGGGGACGGGGACAGGAGCAGGGACAGGCCGCATCGTCGTCGCGGGCGCCTCCATGGCCGGTCTGCGCGCCGCGGAGCAGCTGCGGGCGGCGGGATGGACCGGGGCCGTGACCGTCATCGGCGACGAGCCCCACATGCCCTACAACCGGCCCCCGCTGTCCAAGGAGGTGCTGGCCGGGAAGGCGCCCTTCGAGTCGCTGGCCTTCCGTCCCCGCGCGAGCGTCGCCGACGTGGAGTGGCGGCTCGGCACGAAGGTCGTCGCCGCGCGCCTCGCCGAGCGGACCGTCGAGCTGGACGACGGCTCGACGCTGTCGTACGACGGTCTGGTCGTCGCCACCGGTATGCGGCCCCGCCGGCTCGGCTGCTCCGGCCCGCTCGCCGGCCGCCACACGGTCCGTACGCTGGCCGACGCCCAGGGTCTGCGGGACTCGCTGACCCGGCCCGGTGCCCGGGTGGTCGTGATCGGCGCCGGGTTCATCGGCTGCGAGGTCGCCGCCACGGCCGTGGGCCTCGGTGTCGCCGAGGTGACCGTGGTCGATCCGCTGCCGCTGCCCATGGTCGGTCCGCTCGGCGAGCTGCTCGGGCGCGCGCTGCTGCGGCGGCACGAGGAGCGCGGGGTGCGGTTCGCGCTCGGCACGGGCGTCGCCGGGTTCGAGGGCGAGGACCGGGTCACGGGTGTGGTGCTCGGCGACGGGACCGTGCTGCCCGCCGACGTGGTGGTGGAGTCGGTGGGCTCGGTCGCCAACGTCGAGTGGCTGGAGGGCAACGGTCTCGACCTGTCCGACGGCGTGCTCACCTGCGAGCGGCTGCGGGTCGGCGGGCGCCCCGAGGTGGTCGCCGTCGGCGATGTCGCCCGATTCCCCAACGCCCGCTACGACGGCGTGCCCCGCCGGGTCGAGCACTGGTCCATCCCCACCGACACGGCCAAGCACGCGGCGAAGGTCCTCACCGGCGTCGAGGTGCCACCCTTCGCGCCGCTGCCCACCTTCTGGAGCGACCAGCACGACTTCCGCCTCCAGTCCTTCGGCGCGCCGGTGCTCGGCAAGGGCGACGTGCGGGTCCTGGACGGCGACCCGGCCGCCGACGTCCTGGTCGGTTACCACCACGACGGCCGGCTGGTCGGAGTCGTCGCGCTCGGCGGCCCCGCCACCGTGTCCGCCGCCGCCCGCTACCGCGCCGAACTGCTCCAGCAGCCCGCCCTCACCGCATAAGGACCTTCCTGACCATGACCAGTGTGCGTGGATACTTCCATCCGAAGACGGCGAGCGGTGCCTCGTCGCTGATTCCGTCCCCTCCCTGGCACTACTCGGGCGACCTGCTCACCGTCGAGTACCGCACGGATCCCGCGCGGGTGCGTGAACTGCTGCCGGAGCCTTTGGAGTTGGCTGACGAGGACCCCGGTGCCGTCGCGCTGATCTGGGCCGACTGGCAGTCCTGCTCGGCTTCGGGGGCGGAGCTGCTCGACCCCGTGCTCTCCCAGTACAAGGAGGCCTTCGCGGTCGTCCGCTGCGCGTACAAGGGGCGGACGTACTCGCGGTGCGTCCACATCTGGGTCGACAAGGACTTCGCGATCGCCCGCGGGCTGCACCAGGGGTATCCGAAGAAGCTCGGGTCCATCCACCAGACGCGGCCCCATCCGTACGGGCCCGCTCCGCGGATCGAGGCGGGGGCGCGGTTCGGGGCGACGTTGGCCGCGGCGGATCGGCGGCTCGCGCAGGCCGTGGTGACGCTGCGGGAGCCGGCGGAGACGAACGGGTTCGTGAACGCGCATCCCATGGCTCATCACCGGTGGCTGCCGTCGATCGAGAAGGGGAAGGGGTTGGCGCTGGACGAGTTGATCGAGACCGGCGCGGCTTCCTTCCAGGGGGGTCAGCCGTGGGTCGGCGAGGCCGAGTTGGAGCTGTTCGAGGCGCCTACGGAGGAGTTGGCTCGCTTGGAGGTTCGTGAGCCGATCGCCGCGTACTACCGGCAGGTGGGGGTTGTCTGGGACGGCGGGCGGTTGTTGGAGTCCGGGTCGTCGGGGGCGAGCGCCGAGTAAGGCCGTCGTCGAAGTACGGGTTGTCGTGGGCTGGTCGCACCCACGCGGCGGAGCCGCATATCCACACAGCCCCTGCCCCTGCCCCTGGGTGAGTTGGTCTGGCCCTTCTCTGTAAAGGAATCCCCTTTCATGTCTGACAAAATCGTCGTCGCCGGTGTCCCCGTCGACACCCGGCACTGGATCGGTGGGCAGCGGATCGGCTCCACCAGCACTTTCACCGACGTCTCCCCCATAGACGGCCGTGTCCTCGGCGAGATCGCCCGTGGTGGTCCCGGCGAGGTCGAGGCCGCCGTCGCCGCCGCCCGTGACGCCTTTCCCGCCTGGGCCGCCACCTCCCGGGCCGAACGCGCCCGCGTCCTGCATGCCATCGCCGACGGTGTCGAGAAGCGGCTCGAAGAGCTGGCCATCGTCGAGACGAACGACAACGGGGCGCTGCTGCGGTCGCACCGGCGGGGGGTGATGCCCCGGGTGGCGCACAACTTCCGGTTCTTCGCGGACTGGCTGCTGACGCTGGAGCACGAGGACTTCGAGACGCGCGGGCACACCAATCAGGTGAGCTGGGACCCGGCGGGGCCGTCCGTGCTGATCACACCGTGGAACGCGCCGCTGATGCTGGCCACCTGGAAGGTCGCCCCGGCGCTGGCAGCCGGGAACACGGTCGTTCTGAAGCCCGCCGAGTGGACTCCGCTGACCGCGTCGCTGCTGGCGGACATCGCCGCCGAGGCGGGGCTGCCGGCCGGGGTGCTCAATGTCGTTCAGGGCTACGGCTCGGAGATCGGCGACGCCCTCACCTCGCACCCGGACGTACGGCGGATCAGCTTCACGGGATCGGTGCCGACGGCCCGGCGGATCGCCGCCTCGGCAGCGCCCCACCTCACTCCACTCAGCCTCGAACTGGGCGGCAAGTCACCGCTGTTGGTGTTCGCGGACGCCGATCTGGACCTGGCCGTGGACCTCGCGGTGGAGCAGTACGACAACGCCGGGCAGGTGTGCCTGGCCGCCACCCGCTTCCTCGTCGAGGAGACGGTCGCCGAGGAGTTCACCCGGCGGTTCGTCGAGAAGGCTTCGGCGCTGAAGCAGGGTGACCCGCGTGACGAGGCCACCGACATCGGGCCCACCATCCACCCCCGGCAGCTGGAGAAGATCGACGGGTTCGTGCGGCGGGCGGTCGCGGCCGGGGCACGGGCGGTCATCGGCGGACACCGCGAGGACGGGCAGTACTACGCGCCCACCCTGCTCACCGAGGTCGCCCAGGACTCCGAGATCGTGCAGGAGGAGGTCTTCGGGCCGGTCCTCACCCTGCAGACCTTCACCGACGAGGACGAGGCCGTCCGGCTCGCCAACGACACCCGCTTCGGACTGGCCGCCACCCTCGCCACCGGCGACGCCGAGCGCGCCGCACGGGTCACCGAACGGCTGGTCGCGGGCACGGTGTGGGTGAACTGCTTCTTCGTACGCGATCTGCGGGCGCCCTTCGGCGGTTCCCGTCAGTCCGGGGTCGGCCGGGAGGGCGGCACCTGGAGCTTCGACTTCTACTGCGATCTGAGGAACACCGTGACCGCACCGAACGGATGGAACAACCATGGGTGAGATCGTCGGGGCGGGACTCCTCGCGCACGTGCCCACCATCGTCCTGCCGGAGGCCGACCGGCTGGAGCTCAACCACGGCAAGGAGATCACCCTCGTCACCGGCCTGCGCCGGCTCCGCGAGGACGTCTTCGAGGGCGAGGCCGCCGACGCGTACGACACCGTCGTCGTGCTCGACTCGCACTGGGCGACGACCGTCGAGTTCGTGGTCACCGCGCAAGCCCGCCGCGCCGGTCTCTTCACCTCCGAGGAGCTGCCGCGCGGGATGTGCCGGATGCCGTACGACTTCCCCGGCGATCCCGAACTCGCCCGGAACATCGAGAAGTTCGCGGACAAGCACGGCACCTGGATCACCGCGATCGAGGACGAGTACCTGCCGATCTACTACGCCACCATCAACCTCTGGAAGTTCCTCGGCGAAGGCCTGCCCGACAAACGGTGGGTGACCATCGGGGTCTGCCAGACCGGGGACATGGAGGACCATCTGCGGCTGGGGCGGGCGCTCGCCGACGGCATCGCCGCCACCCCCGGGCGACGGGTCCTGCTCATCGCCTCCGGCGCCCTCTCCCACACCTTCTGGCCGCTGCGCGAACTGCGTGACCACGAGGCCAGCGATCCGGTGCACATCTTCACGCCCGAAGCGCGGGAGGCCGACCAGGAGCGGATCGCCTGGTTCAAGGAGGGCCGGCACGACAAGGTCCTCGACACCATGGACGAGTTCTGGAAGTTCAAGCCCGAGGCCAAGTTCTTCCACTACCTGATGATGGCGGGCGCGCTGGGCGAGCGGGCGTGTGTCGCCAGGGCCCGGCAGTACGGGGAGTACGAGAACTCCATCGGCACGGGCCAGGTCCATCTCTGGTTCGACCGCCCGGCCGACGGCTGGACCGGCGACGACCGTGCCGGCACCCCCGCGGCCGCCGGCCCGCGCACCCCACACACCCACAGCTAGCCGTATCCAGGAGCCTTCATGCCCGAGTACCGCCGCATCCTCCTCGACGGGGCCACCGTCCAGGTCACCGTCGACGGCGACGAGCTCGTCGCCGGTGACGGCCGCCGCGTCAAGATCGAGGAGGCCCACCACCTCCCGCCGGTCGTGCCGTCGAAGGTCGTCGCCGTCCACCTCAACCACCGCAGCCGCGTCGACGAGTTCCGGATCGACCTTCCGCGGACCCCCACGTACTTCCACAAGCCGACCTCCTCCCTCAACTCCCACCAGGGCGCCGTCGTCCGCCCCGACGGCTGCAAGTGGCTGAACTACGAGGGCGAGGTGGCCATCGTCATCGGGCGGACCGCGCGGAACATCGCGCCGGAGGACGCGGGCGCCCACATCGCCGGCTACACCGTCGCCAACGACTACGGCCTGCACGACTTCCGCGACACCGACGCGGGTTCGATGCTCCGGGTGAAGGGCTCCGACACCCTCTGCCCGCTCGGCCCGGGGCTCGTCACCGACTGGGACTTCCACGGCAAGCGGCTGCGGACGTACGTCAACGGCCAGGTCGTCCAGGACGGTTCGACGGACGAGATGAAGTGGGACATGCACTACCTCGTCGCCGACATCGCCCGCACCATCACGCTGTACCCGGGGGACGTCCTGCTCTCCGGCACCCCGGCCAACTCCCGGCCCGTACAGCCCGGCGACGTCGTCGAGGTGGAGGTGGAGGGCCTCGGCCGGCTCACCAACCACATCGTCACCGGCCCCACCCCCGTACGCACCGACGTCGGCGCGCAGCCCACCGAGTCCGAGGAAGTTCTCTCCACGGCGCTCGGCGGCGACTGGGAGTTCCGTGGCATCCGCCCGCCCCAGCGGTGAAGCCCGGGTGCGGAGACGGGCTGGAGGCAGGCAGGAGGCAGGCGGGTAGGGTCACGCGCATGACCGACTCCGCCGACGCCCCGAAGAGCCGACGGCCACGCAAGCGCCTCCACTACGGCGAGGGGCGCGAAGCCTTGCTGAACGCCGCCGTGCACGTGGTGGCGCGGGGCGGGCTGCGCAAGCTCACGTATCGGGCCGTCGCGGAGGAGGCGGGGGTCACCCACGGGCTCGTCGTGCACCACTTCGGATCGCGCGACGCCCTGATCGAGGAGGCCCTCGCCCACACCATCCGCACCTCGCTCAACACCAGCTCCCTCGAACCGGGCACCGGCAAGGTCGCGGACTTCTCCACCGGGCTCTCCGAGATGGTCACGGCCGATCCGGACACCCAGGCGTTCCAGTACGAGCTGCTGCTCGAATCCCGGCGCCGCCCGGAGCTGCTGCCGCAGATCCGTGAGCTGTACGACGAGTACTTCGACGCCGCCCGGCGCGAGCTGGGCCGGATGCTGCCGGCCGGCGCGGACAAGGCGCTGACCCGGCTGGTCTTCGCCGCGCTCGACGGGCTGGTGCTGCATCAGCTCGTCCTCGGCGAGCCCGACGTCACGGACGCCGCCCTGGAGGAGCTGCGCTCACTGCTGCGACTGCTCGACGCCAACGGCGACGGGCCCCAGGACGGCGGCGTGGGCGAAGCCCGCGCATAGCCTCTGGCCTCAGCGGTTCCGGCCCCGGGCGTTCGGCGTCCGGGGCCTTTCGCCGTCCCGGCGCGCGACGGAGAAGCCGGGCGAAAATCTTCACGGGGCCCCTTGCCAAACGGATAGTTCAGGCCCACCATGAGGCAATTCGTTTGGGCCTAAACGAAATGAAACCATCCTCCCCGTCCCCCGACAGGTGATCCGAGTGGACAGTCAGACGGCGGTCGCCCCGCACAGCTCACACGATCCATCCACGGCAGGCAGGCTCAAGCCCGATTCCCTCGGCGTCCTGGGCATCCTCTTCTTCGTCCTCTCCGCCCAGGCCCCGCTGACCGGCATCGCCGGAGCCGTCCCCATCGCCGTCGTCATCGGCAACGGGGCCGGCGTCCCCGCCGCGTATCTCGCGGCCGGCGTCGTGATCCTGCTGTTCTCCATCGGCTTCGTCGCCATGGGCCGCCATGTCGTGGACGCCGGCGCGTTCTACACGTACATCGGCAAGGGGCTGGGCCGCTCGACCGGCTCCGGCAGCGCCGGTGTCGCGCTCTTCGCCTACTGCGCCATCCAGGCCGCCATGTACGGGCTCTACGGGGCGACGGTGAGCGGCCTCGTCGAGCACTACGCCGACGTGAGCATCGCATGGTGGGTGTGGGCGCTGGTCACGATGGTGGTGGTCCAGTTGCTCGGCGCCGCCGGGATCGAGATGGGCGCCAAGGTCCTGGCCTTGTTCGTCCTGGCGGAGTTCAGCATCCTGATCGCCTTCGCCTTCGTGACCTTCTTCAAGGGCGGCGGCCCCGAGGGGCTCGGCATCGCCGACAGCTTCTCGCCGGACGCGGCGCTCCAGGGCGCTCCCGGTGTGGCGCTGATGTTCGCCGTGGCGTCGATGTTCGGCTTCGAGGCGACCGCCATCTACGGCGAGGAGGCCCGGGAGCCCAGGAAGACCGTCCCGCGCGCCACCTACGTGTCGGTCGCCGTGGTCACCGGCTTCTTCGCCTTCACCTCGTGGATGCTGGTCTCCGCGCACGGCGCGTCGCAGGCGACGGCCGAGGCGGGCAAGGCGCTGGAGAGCGGCGACGCCACCGGCTGGGTCTTCGCCCCCATCGCGGCGGAGTTCGGCGCGTGGACCGGCGATGTGCTGCCCGTCCTGCTGGCCACCTCGCTGTTCGCCGGCATCCTGGCGTTCCACAACTCCGCCAACCGCTACCTGTTCTCGCTGGGCCGCGAGGGTCTGCTGCCGCGCGGGCTGACCACGCTCAACCGGCGCCACTCCCCCGGGGCGGCGGGCCTCGTCCAGACCGTGATCGCGGTGGCCCTGGTCATGCCGTTCGCTCTGCTGGGCAAGGACCCCGTGCTGACGCTCTTCTCCTGGTTCAGCGGCGTGGCCGTCCTGGCGATGATGCTCCTCTACTTCCTGACCTCCGTCTCCGTGGTCGTCTTCTTCCGCCGCTCCCGTGCCGACACCCGGCCCTGGAACACGCTGATCGCACCGGTCCTGGGCGCGCTCGGCATCGCCGGGGCGATCTGGCTGATCATCGAGAACTTCACCACGCTCATCGGCGGCGACCGGGCCACCGCCGTGTGGCTCCAGCTGACCGTTCCGGCGGTGCTGGTCCTGGGTCTCGTCGTGGCACGGGTGACCCGGGGCGGTCGGACCGTCACGGACTGACCACCGCTCACCTCCACCGATTCGAACCCCTCCTTCACCCCCCTCCTTCACCCCCCTCCTTCACCCCCCTCACGACGAACCCCTCACCAGGACAAGAAGAGGAGAGCTGATGCCCGCCCTCGCCCACGACGACCTGCTCCGTCGCGCCAAGGCACTGGATCTGCCCGACCGGCACCACATCGACGGGGTGGACGAACCGGGCGGGGGCGCCTCCTTCGCCGTCGTGTCGCCCCGGGACGGGCACGTCCTCGTGGAGGTCGCCGACGCCTCAAGCGCCGAGGTCGACCTGGCCGTGGCCGCCGCCCGCCGCGCCTTCGACTCCGGCCCCTGGCCCCGCCTCGCCCCGGCCGACCGCGGCCGGATCCTGCTCCGCGTCGCCGAACTCCTCGAAGAGCAGCGGGAGAAGCTCGCCCTGACCATCACCCTGGAGATGGGCAAGCCGTACACGGAAGCGCACGACATCGAACTGCGTGCCGCGATCAACACCTTCCGCTGGTACGGGCAGCTGGCCGACAAGCTGACCGACGAGTCACCCCACACCGCCCCCGGCTCCCTCGCCCTGGTCACCCGCGAACCCGCGGGTGTCGTGGGCGCCGTGGTGCCGTGGAACTTCCCCCTGACGCTGGCCGGTTGGAAAGTGGCCCCGGCGCTGGCGGCCGGCTGCACGGTCGTCCTCAAGCCCTCGGAGAACTCCCCGCTGTCCGCCCTGCTGCTCGGCCGGATCGGCACCGAGGCCGGACTGCCGCCGGGCGTCCTCAACGTCGTCACCGGTGACGGGCCGACGGCCGGGCGGGCCATCGGACTCCACCCCGATGTGGACGTCCTGGCCTTCACCGGGTCCACTGCGGTCGGCCGGCACTTCCTGCGCTACGCCGCCGACTCCAACCTCAAGCGCGTCTGGCTGGAACTGGGCGGCAAGTCGCCGAACATCATCCTCCCCGACGCCCCCGACCTGGAGAAGGCCGCCGCCACCGCCGCCTGGGGCATCTTCTTCAACCAGGGCGAGATGTGCACCGCCCCCTCCCGGCTCCTGGTGCACTCCTCCGTCGCGGAACGCGTCACCGAGGCGATCGTGGCCCGCGCCCGGGAGCTGCGTGTGGGCGACCCGCTCGACCCGGCCACCGAGATGGGCGCGCTGGTCGGCGAGGCCCATCTCGACCGGGTCCTCGACCACATCGGCACGGGCGTCGCGGACGGCGCGCGCCTGCGGGCCGGCGGTGAGCGCACCCTCGCCGACACCGGCGGCAGCTATCTGCGCCCCACCGTGTTCGACCGGGTGGACCCCGGTATGCGGCTGGCCCGCGAGGAGATCTTCGGCCCGGTCCTGTCCGTCCTCACCTTCGACGACCTCGACGAGGCCGTACGGCTGGCCAACGCCACCGAGTACGGTCTCGCCGCCGGGCTGTGGACCTCCGACCTGTCCACCGCCCACCGGGTCTCGCGTGCGCTGCGGGCCGGCACGGTGTGGGTCAACTGCTACGAGGAGGGCGACCTGACCGTCCCCTTCGGCGGCATGAAGCAGTCGGGCAACGGCCGTGACAAGTCCGCCCACGCCCTGGAGAAGTACACCGAGTTGAAGACGACGTGGATCCAGCTGTGACCCGGCCCCTGATAGCGGTTCCCGCCCGCTTCTCCGCCACGACCTCCGCGCTGCGGTACGCCGCCGAGGTCAACGCCCGTGCCCTGATCGAGGCCGTGTGGCGGGCCGGCGGAGAACCGGCGAGCATCCACCCGGCCGACAGCGATGTCGCCGCGCGTCTCGCCCGCTTCGACGGGATCCTCCTCCCCGGCGGCGGCGACCTCGCCCCGCACCGCTACGGCGCCACCGACACCCACGCCGCCGTGTACGACGTGGACGAGACGCAGGACGCCTTCGATCTCGACATCGCCCGTGCCGCCCTGAACCTGGGCCTACCGCTCCTGGCGATCTGCCGGGGCCTCCAGGTGGTCGACGTCGCCCTGGGCGGCACCCTGGAGCAGGACATGGGCGGGCCCGGCCGCGAACACCGTCATCTCTCGCACCCGGTGGAACTCCGGCCCGGAACCGTGGTGGAGCGGGCCACCGGCGCGCACAAGGTGGAGGTGTCCTGCTACCACCACCAGCGGGTGGACCGGCTGGGCGAGGGACTGGAGGTCACCGCCCGCGCCGCCGACGGCACGGTGGAAGGGCTCGAACTCCCCGGCTCCCCCGGCTGGTTCACCGCCGTCCAGTGGCACCCCGAGGACACCGCCCACGAGGACCCCGCGCAGCAGGGCCTGTTCGACGCCCTCGTACGGGCCGCCGGCGACCGGCGCTGACCTCCCCGCGCGGGAGGTGCGGGGAGGTGGACCGCCCCGCACCCCCGCCCGTCGTCAGCTGTCGCCGTCCTCCAGGTCGCCCTCGGTCTCCAGGTACACCTGACGCAGCCCCTCCAGCACCGCCGGGTCGGGCTTCTCCCACATGCCGCGCGACTCCGCCTCCAGCAGCCGCTCGGCGATGCCGTGCAGGGCCCAGGGGTTGGCCTGCTGCAGGAACTCGCGGTTGGTCTCGTCCAGGACGTAGGTCTCGGTGAGCTTGTCGTACATCCAGTCGGCGATCACGCCGGTGGTGGCGTCGTAACCGAACAGGTAGTCCACGGTGGCGGCGAGTTCGAAGGCACCCTTGTAGCCGTGGCGGCGCATCGCCTCGATCCACTTGGGGTTGACGACGCGGGCGCGGAACACCCGGGACGTCTCCTCGACGAGGGTGCGGGTGCGGACCGTCTCGGGGCGGGTGGAGTCGCCGATGTACGCCTCGGGGGCGGTGCCGCGCAGGGCACGGACGGTGGCCACCATGCCGCCGTGGTACTGGAAGTAGTCGTCGGAGTCGGCGATGTCGTGCTCGCGGGTGTCCGTGTTCTTCGCGGCGACCTCGATCCGCTTGTACGCGGTCTCCATCTCCTCGCGGGCCGGGCGGCCGTCGAGTTCTCGGCCGTAGGCGTAGCCGCCCCACACCGTGTAGACCTCGGCGAGGTCGGCGTCGGTGCGCCAGTCGCGGGAGTCGATGAGCTGGAGCAGACCGGCACCGTACGTTCCGGGGCGGGAGCCGAAGATACGGGTGGTGGCCCGGCGTTCGTCGCCGTGTTCCGCCAGGTCGGCCTGGACGTGGGCGCGGACGTGGTTGGTCTCGGCCGGTTCGTCGAGGGACGCGGCGAGGCGTACGGCGTCGTCGAGGAGGCCGATGGTGTGCGGGAACGCGTCGCGGAAGAAGCCCGAGATGCGCAGGGTGACATCGATGCGGGGGCGGCCCAACTCCTCGGAGGGGATGGCCTCCAGACCGGTCACACGGCGGGAGGCGTCGTCCCAGACGGGCCGGACGCCGAGCAGGGCCAGCGCCTCCGCCACGTCGTCGCCCGCCGTACGCATCGCGCTCGTACCCCACAGCGACAGCCCGACCGACGTGGGCCATTCGCCGTTGTCGGCGCGGTAGCGCTCCAGCAGGGAGTCCGCGAGGGCCTGGCCCGTCTCCCAGGCGAGGCGGGAGGGGACGGCCTTGGGGTCGACGGAGTAGAAGTTGCGGCCCGTCGGCAGGACGTTGACCAGGCCCCGCAGGGGTGACCCCGAGGGGCCGGCCGGGACGAAGCCGCCGTTCAGGGCGTGCACGCTGTGGTCGAGTTCGGCCGTGGTCGCGGCGAGCCGGGGCACGACCTCGCGGGCGGCGAACTCCAGGATCGCGGCGACCTGTTCGCCGTGCTCGGTGGGGACGGCGGCCGGGTCCCAGCCCGCGTCCTCCATCGCCTGGACCAGCGTGCGCGCCTTCGCCTCCGCCTCGTCGGCGGTGGTGCGGGTCGCGGCGGACTCGTCGAGGCCGAGGGCCTCGCGCAGGCCGGGCAGGGCCGTGGTGCCGCCCCAGATCTGGCGGGCGCGTAGGACGGCGAGGACCAGGTTGACGTGGTCGGCGCCGGTCGGCGGGTTGCCGAGGACGTGCAGACCGTCGCGGATCTGGGCGTCCTTGACCTCGCACAGCCAGCCGTCGACGTGCAGCAGGAAGTCGTCGAAGCCGTCGTCCTCCGGACGGTCGTTCAGGCCGAGGTCGTGGTCGAGCCTGGCGGCCTGGATGAGGGTCCAGATCTGGGCGCGGATCGCCGGGAGCTTCGCCGGGTCCATGGAGGAGATCTGGGCGTACTCGTCGAGGAGTTGCTCCAGGCGCGCGATGTCGCCGTAGGAGTCGGCGCGGGCCATCGGTGGGACCAGGTGGTCGACGAGGGTGGCGTGGACGCGGCGCTTGGCCTGGGTGCCCTCGCCCGGGTCGTTGACCAGGAACGGGTAGACCAGGGGGAGGTCGCCGAGGGCGGCGTCGGGGCCGCAGGCGGCGGACAGGCCCGCGTTCTTGCCGGGCAGCCACTCCAGGTTGCCGTGCTTGCCCAGGTGGATCATCGCGTCGGCGCCGAAGCCGCCGTCGTCGGCACGGGCCGCGATCCAGCGGTAGGCGGCCAGGTAGTGGTGGGAGGGCGGGAGGTCCGGGTCGTGGTAGATCGCGATCGGGTTCTCGCCGAAGCCGCGCGGGGGCTGGATGAGGATCAGCAGATTGCCGAAGCGGAGGGCCGCGAGGACGATGTCGCCCTCCGGGTTGCGGCTGCGGTCGACGAACATCTCACCGGGGGCCGGGCCCCAGTGCTCCTCGACGGAGGTGCGGAGCTCCTCGGGGAGCGTGGCGTACCAGCGGCGGTAGTCGGCCGCCGGGATACGGACCGGGTTGCGGGCCAGCTGCTCCTCGGTGAGCCAGTCCTGGTCGTGGCCACCGGCCTCGATGAGCGCGCGGATCAGCTCGTCGCCGTCGCCGGAGGCCAGTCCGGGGACGTCGGCGCCCCCGAAGTCGTAGCCCTCGTCGCGGAGTCGGCGCAGCAGGGCGACCGCGCTGGCGGGGGTGTCCAGGCCGACCGCGTTGCCGATGCGGGAGTGCTTGGTCGGGTAGGCGGACAGGACGAGCGCGAGGCGCTTGTCGGCGTTGGCGATGTGCCGAAGTCGCGCGTGGCGTACGGCGATTCCGGCGACGCGGGCGGCGCGCTCGGGGTCGGCGACGTAGGCCGGGAGGCCGTCCTCGTCGATCTCCTTGAACGAGAACGGGACGGTGATCAGGCGGCCGTCGAACTCGGGGACGGCGATCTGGCTGGCCGCGTCGAGCGGGGAGACGCCCTCGTCGTTCTCCTCCCAGGCGGCGCGCGAGCCGGTCAGACACAGGGCCTGCAGGATCGGGACGTCGAGGCCGGTGAGGGCGCCCGCGTCCCAGGACTCGTCGTCGCCGCCGGCCGACGCCTCGGCGGGCTTGGTGCCGCCCGCGGCGAGGACGGTGGTGACGATGGCGTCGGCGGCGCGGAGCTCCTCGATCAGCTCGGGCTCGGGGGCGCGCAGGGAGGCCACGTACAGCGGGAGCGCGCGGGCGCCCGTGTCCTCGATCGCCTCGCACAGGGCGCCCACGAAGGCGGTGTTGCCGCTCATGTGGTGGGCCCGGTAGTAGAGCACGGCGACGGTCGGGCCGTCGGTGCCCGCGCGTGGGGTGCGCTCCAGCGGGCCCCAGGACGGGGCGGGCGCGGGCGCGTCGAAGCCATGGCCGGTGAGCAGGACCGTGTCGGAGAGGAACCGGGCGAGCTGCTCCAGGTTGGCGGGGCCGCCGTGGGCGAGATAGGCGTGGGCCTCGGCGGCGATACCGACGGGGACCGTGGAGGCGGCCATCAGCTGGGCGTCGGGGGCCTGTTCACCGGTGAGGACGACGACGGGGCGGCCGTCGGCGAGCAGCAGGTCGAGACCGTCCTGCCAGGCGCGGATACCGCCGAGGAGGCGTACGACGACCAGGCCGGCGCCGTCGAGGAGGGCCGGGAGGTCCTCCAGCGCGAGGCGGGAGGGGTTGGCGAAGCGGTACGGGACCGGGCCGTCGGCCGCGCGGGCGCTGAGCAGGTCGGTGTCGGACGTCGACAGGAGCAGGATGTGGGGCTGCGCGGAGCGCTCCCCGGGCGATGGCTGCATGCGGCGGCTGGCCTTCCTCGGGGTCCGCGCCCCGGGCGGTGTCGGATCGGAGTCTCCCCTGCTCGGGCGGGACCGAGGGGTACGGGGAAGGGAGTTCCTGGCTCGCCCGACCCTCCTGGGACGGGCTCACAGTGGCGGGACCGCGCCGGACTCACACCGGGCTTCCTCCCCTAGGGTCTGTCGTCACATTCCCGTCTGCCCCGCGGCGTCTGGCACGCACTCTCGCCGCACCGGGCGAAAGCCCAAGTACGTCCAGTACGAGGTCTTTCGCCCGGCACGCCGAGAGCACGCACCGGACGCCGCGGGGCCGCCCTTCGGGCGACGACGGGAATGTGACGACAGACCCTAGCGCCGTGGTGGCGTCGGCGGACCGGATGATCCACCAAACAGCATAGTAAGGGTCGCCTCAAAAGGGCGGAGCATACGTCCGTGGGGACGGTGGGTATGCTCGCCGCCATGTCCACGCCTCCCCTGCGTTCATCGTCCCAGGCCACAGCGGTCACACGGGACCGTGGCGACGCCTGCCCGGGGACACTGCGGCTGCACGCGGCGGACGACGGGGCGCTGGCCCGTGTCCGGGTCCCCGGTGGTGTACTGACCGTCCGCCAGGCCGAGGCGCTGGCCGAGGCGGCGCGACGGCTCGGCGACGGTGATCTTCACCTCACCTCGCGCGGCAATGTGCAGCTGCGGGGACTGACCGACGGCTGCGGGGCCGCGCTGGCCGAGTCGCTGGACGCGGCCGGGCTGTTGCCCTCCGCCGGGCACGAACGGGTGCGCAACATCGTCGCCTCGCCCCTGTCCGGCCTCGACGGGCGGGGTCTGCGCGACGTCCGGCCCTGGCTGTCGGCCCTCGACGCGGCGCTGTGCGCGAGCGAGGCGGCGCGGGAGCTGTCGGGCCGGTTCCTGTTCGCGCTCGACGACGGGCGCGGGGATGTGGCCGGGCTCGACGCCGATGTGACCGTCCGGGCGGCCGGGGACGGCAGTGCGCTGCTGGCCCTCGGAACGGCCGACGAGGTCCTGTCGATGGCCGCCGAGGACGCTCCCCGGGCCGCGCTCACGGCCGCCGAGACGTTCGTGGAGGCCGCGCGGGAGAGCGGTTCCCGGGTCTGGCGTGTGACCGAACTCCCCTTCCAGAGCGAGTTGCTCAGCCTGATCCGCGCACGTCTGGCCGCCGACGGCATCGACGCCGTGAGCCGGGCCCGGACCGGGACGACCACGGTCGAAGCCGAGGGCCCGCCCCCCGGAGCCGCCGGCGACGCTCTGTGCGTACACGCACCCCTGGGTCGGCTGACCGCCCTCCAGTGGCGCGAGTTGACGCACCTCGCGTCCGCGACCTCCCGCCGTGAACTGCGGCTGACCCCGTGGCGCGGAGTCGTCGTCCCCACGCCGGGCATGAGCGAGGACGAGGCGTCCGACGCGCTCGCCCGGCTCTCCGTGACCGGCCTCGTCACCGATCCCGCCTCCCCCTGGCTGCGCGTCGGCGCCTGTATCGGGCGGCCCGGCTGCGCGAAGTCCCTGGCGGACGTGCGGGCGGACGCGACCGGAGGCCTCGACGCGGCCGGACGCGCCGGACTCCCCCTGTACTGGTCCGGATGCGAGCGCCGCTGCGGTCACCCCCGGGGCGAACGGATCGACGTGGTGGCCGTGCCGGGCGGCGGCTACGAGCTCTCCCGCACCACCTCCGGCCAGGACCCACGCACCACGTCCATGGCCGACCCCGGCCTCCTCGACACCGCTCTGGCGGCGATCACCTCATCAGCCCCGAGAAGCGCACGACCCGCACGAACGACACCCTCATGACGACCGAGAGCAGCGAGAAGACCACCGTGACCACGTACGACTACGAGAAGGACGGCCCGGCGATCTACCGGCAGTCCTTCGCCACCATCCGCGCGGAGGCGGACCTCGCGGCCCTGCCCGCCGACGTCAGCCAGGTCGCGGTCCGGATGATCCACGCCTGCGGAATGGTCGACCTCGTACGGGACTTGGCGTACACGCCCGACGTGGTGGCCCGCGCCCGTGCGGCCCTGCGCGCCGGCGCGCCCATCTTCACCGACGTCCGGATGGTGGCCAGCGGCGTGACCCGCAAGCGGTTGCCCGCCGACAACGACGTGCTGTGCACGCTCTCCGACCCGGCTGTCCCCGAGCTGGCGGCGAGGCTGGGCACCACCCGCAGCGCCGCCGCCCTGGAGCTGTGGCGGGACCGGCTGGAGGGTTCGGTCGTGGCCGTCGGCAACGCGCCCACCGCGCTCTTCCGGCTGCTGGAGATGATCGAGGAGGGCGCGCCCCGGCCCGCCGCCGTCATCGGCGTGCCGGTCGGGTTCGTCGGCGCCGCCGAGTCCAAGGAGGCGCTGGCCGCGCATCCGTCGGGCCTGGAGCACATCGTCGTACGCGGCCGTCGTGGCGGGAGCGCCATCGCCGCCGCCGCGCTCAACGCGATCGCGAGTGAGGAAGAGTGAGCGACAAGCCAGTGAGCGGCAAGCTGTACGGGGTGGGGCTCGGCCCCGGTGACCCGTCCCTGATGACCGTGCGGGCCGTCGAGGTGATCTCCCAGGCGGATGTGATCGCGTATCACTGCGCCCGGCACGGCCGTTCCATCGCCCGCTCGATCGCGGCGAAGCATCTGCGCGCCGACCAGATCGAGGAGCGGCTGATGTACCCGTTGACGACGGAGACCACCGATCATCCGGGCGGTTACAAGGGCGCGATGGAGGAGTTCTACGCTCAGGCGTCGGCGCGGCTGGCCGCGCATCTCGACGCGGGCCGTACGGTCGCGGTCCTCGCGGAAGGCGACCCGCTGTTCTACGGCTCCTACATGCACATGCACAAGCGGCTCGTCGACCGCTACGACACCGAGGTCATCCCCGGTGTCACGTCCGTGTCCGCCGCCGCCGCCCGTCTGGGTACGCCGCTCGTCGAGGGCGAGGAGGTGCTGACGATCCTGCCGGGCACCCTGCCCGAGGAGGAGCTGACCGCACGGCTCGCCGCGACGGACGTGGCCGTGGTGATGAAGCTGGGCCGGACCTTCACCAAGGTCCGCAGCGCGCTGGAGAGTTCGGGACGGCTGGCCGAGGCCCGCTATGTCGAGCGGGCCACCATGCCCGGGGAGCGGCTCGGCGAACTGGCGGACGTGGACGCGGAGTCGGTGCCGTACTTCTCGGTGGCCGTGCTGCCCAGCCAGGTCGACGCCGGGCGGCCCGAGGCCCGGGAGCGGGGCGAGGTCGTCGTGGTCGGGACCGGGCCGGCCGGTCCGTTGTGGCTGACGCCCGAGTCGCGGGGCGCGCTGGCCGCCGCCGACGACCTGGTGGGCTACACCACCTATCTGGACCGGGTGCCGCAGCGGGCGGGGCAGGTCCGGCACGGCTCGGACAACCGGGTCGAGTCGGAGCGCGCCGAGTTCGCCCTCGACCTGGCCCGGCGCGGGCGGCGGGTCGCGGTCGTCTCCGGCGGCGACCCGGGGGTCTTCGCCATGGCGACGGCCGTGCTGGAGGCCGCCTCGCAGCCGGAGTACGCGGACGTCCCCGTGCGGGTGCTGCCGGGGGTGACCGCCGCCAACGCGGCCGCCGCCCGCGCGGGCGCACCGCTCGGCCACGACTACGCCACGATCTCCCTCTCCGACCGGCTCAAGCCGTGGGAGGTCATCGCCGAGCGGCTGCGCGCGGCGGCCTCGGCGGACCTGGTGCTGGCCCTGTACAACCCCGGTTCACGCAGCCGCACCTGGCAGGTGGGGAAGGCGCGCGAACTGCTGCTGGAGCACCGGGCGCCGGACACCCCGGTCGTGGTCGCGCGGGACGTGGGCGGCTCCGGCGAGCGGGTGCGGATCGTACGGCTGGCCGAGCTGGACCCGGCCGAGGTCGACATGCGCACGATCCTGCTGGTCGGCTCCTCGCAGACCCAGGTCGTACGGCGCGGGGACGGCGAGCAGATCGTCTGGACGCCCCGCCGGTATCCGGAGGCGTGAGCGGGGCGGGAGCGCGAGCGGAGGCCGCTGGGGTTCAGCGGGTGGGAAGACGCTGTTCGACCCAGTGGGCCGCCGTCTCCGGGTCCGTCACCACGGTGACGCCCTCGGGCACGGGCGGTCTGCGCACCACGACGACGGGCACCCCGGCCTCACGGGCTGCGGTCAGCTTCGGCGCGGTGGCGGCTCCCCCGCTGTCCTTCGTCACGACGACGTCGACGCGGTGGCGGCGCAGCAGCTCCCGTTCCCCGTCGAGGGTGAACGGGCCCCGGTCGAGCAGGACCTCCATCCGGGCCGGGTGCGGGGCCTCGGGCGGGTCGACGGACCGTACGAGGAACCACAGGTCGTCCAGGGCGGCGAACGCGGCAAGGCCCATGCGCCCGGTGGTCAGGAAGACGCGGCGGCCGAGCGTGGGCAGCTGCTTCGCGGCCTCCTCCAGGGAGCCGACGTCGTGCCAGTCGTCGCCGGCGGCCGGGACCCAGCCGGGCCGGCGCAGCGCGAGCAGGGGAACATGGGTGGTGGCGGCCGCCCGTGCCGCGTGGAAACTCATGGTCCCGGCGAAAGGATGGGTGGCGTCGATGAGCGCGTCCGCCCCGTGTGCGCGCAGCCAGGCGGCCAGCCCCTCGGCCCCGCCGAAGCCGCCGACGCGGACCTCGCCCGGGGGCAGCCGGGGGCTGGCGACCCGTCCGGCGAGGGAGCTGGTCAGCCGCAGGCCGGGGGTGCCGTGCAGCAGCTCGGCCAGACGGCGGGCCTCCGTGGTTCCGCCGAGAATCAGTATGTGCATGGAAGTCCGGGTCCGTTCATGAGCGGTGAAGCGAAAGACGTCGGCGAGGCCAAGGGTGGTCGTGCCGCCCAACTCAAGCACACCGGGCTGCGCCACGGCTGGACCACCGGCGCCTGTGCGACGGCGGCCACGACGGCCGCGTACACCGCGCTGCTGACCGGTGAGTTCCCCGACCCGGTGACCATCACCCTGCCGAAGGGGCAGACGCCGTCGTTCGCGCTCGCCGTCGAGGAGCTGACGGACGGGAGCGCGATGGCGGGGATCGTGAAGGACGCGGGCGACGACCCGGACGTCACGCACGGCGCGCTGGTCCGGGCCACCGTACGGCGGTTGCCCGTCGGGGCCGGAGTGGTGTTCACGGCAGGCCCCGGGGTCGGGACGATCACCCGTCCGGGCCTCCCCCTGGCCGTGGGCGAACCGGCGGTCAACCCGGTCCCCCGCCAGATGATGCGCGACCACGTCGCCGAGGTCGCCGCCCGTCACGGCGGCACCGGCGACGTCGAGATCACTCTCTCCGTGGACCACGGCGAGGAGATCGCCCGCTCCACCTGGAACCCCCGCCTCGGCATCCTCGGCGGCCTGTCGATCCTGGGGACGACCGGGATCGTCGTCCCGTACTCGTGCTCGGCGTGGATCGACTCCATCCGGCGGGGCGTGGACGTGGCGCGGGCGGCCGGGCGCAGGCATGTCGCCGGGTGCACGGGGTCGACGTCGGAGAAGACGGTCGTCGCGGAGTACGCGCTGCCCGAGGAGGCGCTGCTCGACATGGGCGACTTCGCGGGCGCGGTGCTCAAGTACGTGCGCCGGCATCCCGTCGACCGGCTGACGATCTGCGGTGGCTTCGCCAAGCTCTCCAAGCTCGCCGCCGGCCATCTCGACCTGCACTCCGCCCGCTCCCAGGTCGACAAGGGCTTCCTCGCCGAGCTGGCCCGGCGCGGCGGCGCGGACGAGGCGCTGGCCGCCGAGGTGGCCGGCGCCAACACCGGGCTGGCCGCGCTCCAGCTGTGCATGGCGGCCGGGGTACCGCTCGGCGACCTGGTCGCCACGACGGCCCGCGACGAGGCTCTGGCCGTGCTGCGGGGCGCGCCCGTCGCGGTCGACGTCATCTGCATCGACCGCGCGGGCACGGTCGTGGGCCGCAGCGCGGTCCGCTAGCGCTGCCTAGTTCTTGGCCGCCGTGCGCAGGTAGGTGCCGAGGCGGGCGATGGCCGACGGGTTGCGGGGGCTCTCGACCAGGTCGACGTAGTCGAGGACGAAGATCCGCTTGTGCTTGATCGCGGAGATGCCGCGCAGCGGGGCGTAGGAGAGCAGGAACTTCTTCTTCTGCTCGGCACCGACGTCTCCGTAGTCGCAGATGACGATGACGTCGGGGTCCCGCTGGACGACGCTCTCCCAGCCGACGGTGGTCCAGGAGTCCTCGACGTCGTGCATGACGTTGGCCCCGCCGGCCTCGGTGATGATCTGCTCGGGGGCGGCGTAGCGGCCGGAGGTGAAGGGCTGGTCCTGGCCGCTGTCGTAGAGGAAGACCTTGGGCTTCTTCGCGGGCGCCTCGGCGCGCACACCCGCGATCTGCTTCTTGAAGTCGGCGATGAGGGTGGCGGCCCGCTTCTCGACGCCGAACAGCTTTCCGAGGTTGGTGAGGTCGGTGTACAGGGCGTCCAGGGGCGGCATGATGCCGCGCGAGGTCTCGGTCCGGCCGTTGCGGCAGGACTCGGTGAGGACGTACGAGGGGACGCCGAGCTTCTTCAGGGCGTCGGGGGTGAACCCGGCGTCCTCGCGGAAGCCGTAGTTCCAGCCGGCGAAGACGAGGTCGGCGCGGGCGTCGAGGACGTTCTCCTTGGTGAGCTGGTCCTTCGACAGCCATTTCACCTTGTCGTAGCCGTCCTTCCACGGCACGCCGCTCAGGTCGCCCTTGTCGTCGGGCATGGCGAACCCGGCCATGCGGTCCTCCAGACCGAGGGCGAACATCAGCTCGGTGATGCCGACGTCGTTGGTGACGACCCGCTGGGGGACCTTGTCGAAGGTCACCTCGCGGCCGCAGTTGGTGAGGGTGACCGCCTTCTCGGCGGACTTGGCGTCCTTGGCCGGCTCGACGGTCGCGCCGCATCCGGTGGCGGTCGCGGCGAGGCAGAGGGCGGCGGCGAGCAGCTTGCGCATGGGGTCCTCAGGTCGTGGGCGGGAGCAGGTCGAACAGGAGCTGTACGGCGCCGGTCGCCGGGTGCCGTACGGGATGCGCGCGGACCCCGAACACCTCGGCGAGCAGGTCGGGGTGGAGGACGTCGTGGGGCGGGCCCGAGGCGACGATCCGGCCGCCCGCGATCACATACAGGACGTCGCAGTGCGCGGCGGCCAGGTTCAGGTCGTGCAGGGCGGCGAGCACGGTGACGCCGCTGTCGCGCACCAGGGACAGCACGTCCAGCTGGTGGGCGATGTCGAGGTGGTTGGTGGGTTCGTCGAGGACGAGCACCCGGGGCTGCTGGGCGAGGGCGCGGGCGAGCAGGACGCGCTGTTTCTCGCCGCCGGACAGGGCCAGGAACCCCCGGTCGGCGAGGTGGTCCACGCCGGTGCGGCCCATGGCCCGCGCGCGGATCTCCGCGTCGGAGGCGGCCGTCCGGTCCCGGTGCGGCAGCCGTCCCATGGCGACCACCTCGGCGACCGTGAAGTCGAACTCGGCCGACGACTCCTGCGGCAGCGCGGCCAGCACCCGGGCGGCGGCCCGGGGCGGCATGGCGTGCGCGTCCTCCCCGTCCAGCCGCACCACGCCGGCGGCCGGGCGCAGCGCGCGGTACACACAGCGCAGGAGCGTCGACTTGCCGCTGCCGTTGGGGCCGACGAGCCCGACGAACGCCCCGCTGTCGGCGGTGAGCCGGATGTCGTCGACCAGGCGGGCCCCGGCGGCCTCGACCGTCACGCCGTCGATGTCGAGTCGCATGGTCAGCGGCCTCCGAACGCGTAGCCGCCGCGCCGCATCAGCAGCAGGAAGGCGGGCACCCCCACCATGGCGGTGATCACTCCGACGGGCAGTTCGGCGGGGGCGAGCAGCATCCGGGACAGCACGTCCGCCCACACCAGCAGTACGGCGCCGACGAGCGGGGCCACCGCCAGCACCCGGCGGTGGTCGGCGCCCACCAGCATCCGCACGACGTGCGGCACCATCAGCCCGACGAACCCGATGGCCCCGCTGACCGCGACCACGGTCCCGGTCATCGCGGCGGTGACGAGGAACAGCTCCCGGCGCAGCCGCTCCGGCCGGACGCCGAGCGCGGCCGAGGTCTCGTCGCCCATCGCGAGGGCGTTGAGCGATTCGGCCCGCCCGCGCAGCCACGCCCATCCCGCCGCCACGGTCGCGGCGACGAGCGGCACCTGCGCCCAGGTCGCCCCGCCCAGACTGCCCAGCAGCCACATCAGCGCCGACCGGGCCGCCTCGCCGCGGGCCGCGCCGAACACCATGACCGTGGTGACCGCCTCGAAGCCGTACGCCAGTGCCGTACCGGTCAGGACCAGCCGCAGCGGGGTCAGGCCGTGGGGCGAGCGGGCCACGGCGTACACCAGCGCCATGGCGGCGAGGGCCGAGAGGAACGCGGACGCGGACAGCGCCCAGATCCCGAGCCCGGCGAACGCGCCGAGCAGGATGACGGCGTTGGCGCCCACCGCCGCGCCGGAGGAGATACCGAGTACGAACGGGTCGCCGAGCGCGTTGCGCACGATCGCCTGCACGGCCACCCCGACGGCCGCGAGCCCGGCACCGACGACGGCACCGAGCACGACGCGGGGCAGCCGGATCTCCCAGACGATGGTGTACGAGGCGGCGTCACCGGCGTGCACGGTCCCGCCGGTGAGACCGGCCCACAGGAACCGGAGGACGTCCGGCCACCCGATGCCGGCGGCGCCCAGGCCGGTGCCGGCGACGAGCGACAGCAGCAGGAGCAGGGCGAGGCCGAGTATCAGTGGGGGCAGGGGGATGCGGCTGGGGGTGGGGCTGCGGCGCACGGTCAGGGCGGTCCTTCGCCTGGGGCCGCCTGTTCGGACGTCGGTCAGGAGCAGCCCGTACGGCGCGGGGGCCGTGCGGTCCCCTCTCGCAGTCCACGGCGAGCGTTCAACGGGTCGCACCACCCACGGGCGATCGGGCTCGCGCGACGGGCCGGTTCCGGCCGTCGCGCACACCGTTGCGGGTCAGCGCCGGGTTCTCACCGGACTTCCCCCGCGGGAGGCGAAGGGAGCGTAACACCGGGTACCGGGCGCCTTCGAGCTCGGGTGGCTTGGGTTCGTTGGCGACTGCGGGTCCGGTGGGGCTTCTCGCGCAGTTCCCCGCGCCCCTGAAAAGCCGGGGCTGCGCCCCGTGCTTTTCACGCCCACCGGCCCGTCGCCTTCACGCCCACCGGCCCGTCGCCTTCACGCCCACCGGCCCGTCGCCTTCACACGCACCGGCCCGTCGCCTTCAGGCCACCGGCCCGTGGTCTTTCAGGCCCGCAGGGGCCTGAATCCTTTAGGGGCGCGGGGAACTGCGCGAGAAGCCCCACCGGAGCCGCACCCGACAACGCACCCAACCGGCCCGCTCAACAGCTGTGCCGGTCCCGTTCCGGCGAGTACAGGTGGCTGTCCCGGAACTGCCGCGCACCCAGCGTTCGGCCGACCATGATCACAGCCGTGCGCAGCACACCCGCCTCCTTCACCTGCCCGGCGATGTCCGCGAGCGTGCCCCGGATGATCAGCTCGTCGGGGCGGGAGGCGTAGGCGACGACCGCGACGGGGCAGTCGGCGCCGTAGTGCGGCAGGAGCTCCTCGACGACACGGTCCACATACCGGGCGGCCAGGTGAAGCACGATGAGCGCGCCGCTGCGGCCGAGCGTGGCCAGGTCCTCGCCCTCGGGCATGGCGGTGGCGCGCTGGGCGATCCGGGTGAGGATGACGGTCTGGCCGACGGTCGGCACGGTCAGCTCCCGCTTCAACGCGGCCGCCGCCGCGGCGAAGGCGGGCACCCCCGGCACCACCTCGTACGGCACCCCGGCCGCGTCGAGCCGCCGCATCTGCTCGGCGACCGCGCTGAACACGGACGGGTCCCCGGAGTGCAGCCGGGCCACGTCGTGGCCCTCCGCGTGCGCGCGGACCAACTCGGCGGTGATCTGGTCCAGGTCGAGCTGGGCGGTGTCCACCAGCCGGGCGTCCGGCGGGCATTCGGCGAGCAGTTCGCGCGGGACGAGGCTGCCCGCGTACAGGCAGACCTGGCAGGCGGCGAGCCTGCGTGCGCCGCGGACCGTGATCAGGTCGGCGGCACCGGGGCCGGCGCCGATGAAGTACACGGTCATCTGTCTGCTCCCGGAACGGTGTCAACGGTGTCGAGGGTCTTCTGTACGGTCCACTGGGTCACCGGCATCGCCTGCCGCCACCCGGTGAAGCCGCCCACGGGCACGGCCTGCGCCACCGCGAGCCGCACCAGCTCGCCGCCGTGACGGCGGTGGGCGTCGGCGAGCAGGGCCTCGGACTCCAGCGTCACGGTGTTGGCGACGAGCCGCCCGCCGACGGCGAGGGCCTGCCAGCAGGCGTCGAGGAGGCCGGGCGCGGTGAGTCCGCCGCCGATGAACACGGCGTCCGGCGGCGGCAGTTCGGCCAGCGCACCGGGCGCGGCGCCGGTGACGATCCGTAGTCCGGGGACGCCGAGCCGGTCGGCGTTGCGGGTGATGCGTTCGGCGCGCACGGGGTCGCGTTCGACGGTGACCGCCCGGCAGGAGGGGTGCGTACGCATCCACTCGATCGCGATGGAGCCCGACCCGCCGCCGACGTCCCACAACAGTTCGCCGGGTGCCGGGGCGAGCGCGGCCAGCGTGGCGGCGCGCACATACCGTTTGGTGAGCTGCCCGTCATGCTCGTACGCCTCGTCAGGGAGGCCGGGTACGGCGCCCAGCCGCAGGGTGTCCGGGGCGCGCCGGCACTCGACGGCGACGATGTTGAGGGCGTCGCCGGGCGGGTGCGTCCGTGCCGCCCAGTCGTCGGCGGTGGTCGCGTCGCCCGTCCGCTCCCGCTCGCCGCCGAGTTGTTCCAGGACGCGCATCCGGCTCGGTCCGAAGCCCCGGTCCCGCAGCAGGGCGGCGACCTCGGCGGGCGTGCCGGCGTCCGCGCTGAGCACCAGAAGCCGTCGGCGGTCGTGCAGCGCGGCGGCCAGACGGGCGGCGGGCCTGCCGACGAGGGTGACGACCTCGGTGTCCTCCAGCGGCCAGCCGAGGCGGGCCGCCGCGTAGGAGACGGAGGAGGGGTGCGGCAGGACGCGCAGCCGGTCACCGGCCTCCTCGGCGAGGGCGCGGCCGATGCCGTAGAACATGGGGTCGCCGCTGGCCAGGACGGCGATCCGGCGGCCTGCGTGCGCGGTGAGCAGGGCGGGGACGGCGGGGCGCAGGGGCGAGGGCCAGGTGATCCGCTCGCCCGCGCACTCCGGGGGCAGCAGGTCGAGCTGCCGTGGGCCCCCGATCAGCACCTCGGCGTCCCGCAGGACCGCCCGGTGGGCGTCCGGGACACCCGGCCAGCCGTCGGCGCCGAGCCCGACGACGGTGACGGCGTACGGCGGTCCTGGTCGTGCGGGGGTCACTGCGCGGTACCTCGGCGGTTCGGGGGCGGCTCTCGGGGACGACAGAGGCGCACTCTACTGGGCGGTGACCTGCACGCCTGGGCCCGGGTGCGCGTCATCCGCCCCTCGCGGTCCGGCACCGGGCGCCATCAGCGCGTCCAGTACGCGATGTTGCGGAAGCGGGCCTCCGCACGGCCGGAGCCGTGGTTGTAGACGCCGTTCTTGAAGTAGCGGGTGGCGGGGCCCCGGTCGTCGACCGTGAGGACGAGGGAGTCGTCGAGGTAGACCTTGATGGTGCCGGTCCCGCCGCTCGCCTCGTGGGCGATCTTCACGTTGAACCAGGTGTCGTACGCGTTGGTCTTGAGCACGGTGCCGTCGTAGCGCCGCACGGTGCCGCCGCCGGTGTTGTGGGCGTTGAGCATGATGTCCGTGGCCGGGGTGCCCGAGGGGCGGCGGGTGCGCAGGATCTGGACGAAGGACGCGCGGTCGGTGCCGGCCGGCAGGTAGACGTCGGCGTCCCACATGTGGTCGCCGGTCGTGTAGTCGTTCTTCCAGCGCATCTCGGTGCGGGGGTCGGTGGAGTTGCCCTCCTCGAACGGCTCGTCGGTGGCGTACACCCACATGCGGTGGACACCTCCGCTGTAGCCGTGCCGGTCGCCGAGGTCGAGATTCCAGGGTTTCTGCCAGCTGTACGTGAACGAGGTCCGCGTCCAGCCGTCGGTCGGGTCGGCGGCCGGTGCCGCCGTCGCGGCGCCGGTGAGCGGGAACTGGGGCAGGGTCAGCGCGGCACCGCCGGCCAGGAGGCCGGCTCCCGCCCGTAAGACGGTTCGCCTCTTCATCATGGGTCCTTTCCGCTGCTAATACATCGGAGGGGTCAAACGTCTGGACCATGTTGCCAGAGTGAGCATGGGGCCCAATCCCGCTCCCCCACAGCCTAATTTCGGCCCGGATTGGGCTGAATATCGCCATCACCTCCGCCATTGACAGGTACACGAACCCTGCCTAGGTTCGCCGATACACCCGATGTATCGATGGCCATGATGACCATCAGGTCTGGAGGACGATGATGACCTCGCAGTCCGGGAGGCACTCACCCCTGCCCCGCCGTGCCGTGCTCGGTACCGCGCTGGGCGGAGCGGCGGTGGCGGCCCTGCCCGGGACGGCCCATGCCGGACAGTCCTTACCCACGGCACCCACGGCACCCACGGCACCCACGGCGGCACCGTCCGCCGGAACCGATGCGCCGGCCTCGAAGGGCAGACGCCCGTGGAGTCTCCGCGACACCATGACCACCGACCGCTCCTGGGACCGCTTCCTGCGCGACCAGGACCTGCGCTGGAGCAGGCTGCCCACCCGCTGGTACGAGGGTCCGTTCCTCGGCGACGGGCTGCTCGGCAGCATGGTCTACCAGGATCCGGGCGCCAACCGGATCCGCTTCACCGTCCAGCACGGCCGCGTCCAGGACCACCGGCCCGAGTTCGGCAGCGGCTGGGGCACCTGCCGGCTGCCGGTCGGCCACCTCACCCTCGACCCGGTCGGCACCATCACCGCCGTCGACTGGCGGCTGAGCCTGTGGAACGCCGAACTCACCGGCACGGTCACCACCACCGCCGGCACCCTCACCCTCTCCGCCCTCATCCACGACGAGGTCCTGGCCGCCCGGGTGACGGCCGACGGCGGCGAACGGGTCGTCTGGACCTTCCACCCCGAGGAGGCCATCAGCCCCCGGAAGATCAGCGAGGCCCCGCCCACCGGCTACACCGCCCACCCGCCCTGGACGACCCGGACGACCGCCGACGGCACCGAGCAGGTGCTCCAGCCGCTCATCGGCGGCCAGACCGCCACCGCGTACCGTCGCGACGGCGACGAACTGCTGCTCGGCGTGGGCCACAGCGCGCCCTCCGAGACCGCGGCCGAGGCCGACTCGCTACGGCATCTGCGGCGCGCGCGGTCGTACGCCTCGCTCCGGAAGCGCCACCGCCGCTGGTGGCACGCCTTCTACCCGAAGAGCTTCGTCTCGTTCCCCGACAGGCGACTGCAGAGCTTTCACTGGATCCAGCTCTACAAGGTCGCCTCCGCCAGCCGCGCGGGCGGCCCCGTCATGGCCACCTCGGGGCCCTGGTTGGAGCCGACACCGTGGCCCGCGGTGTGGTGGAACCTCAACATCCAGCTGGAGTACTGGCTCGTCCACGGCTCCAACCACCTGGAACTCGACGCGCTCGCCACCACCGTGCGGCAGAACCAGGAACAGCTGATCGCCAACGTGCCCGCCGCCTACCGCGCGGACAGTTCCGGCGTCGGCCGCAGCTCCGACATGTTCGCCAACCGGGGCGTGGGCCGGCCGGGCAGCGGCACCGAGGTCGGCAACCTCACCTGGGCGCTGCACAACGTGTGGCTGACCTACCGGCACTCCATGGACGAGGCGCTGCTGCGCGACACGGTCTTCCCCGTGCTGCGCCGGGCGATCTCCTACTACCTGCACTTCCTCACCCCGGGCAGCGACGGCAAGCTGCATCTGCCGAGCACGCTCTCCCCCGAGTACCCGGTCGTACCGCCGCAGGACACCAACTACGACCTGGCGCTCATCCGCTGGGGATGTCGGACGCTCCTCGAGTCCGCCGAACTGCTCGGCGCCGACGACGAGTTGATCCCGCGCTGGCAGGAGGTGCTGACCCGGCTCACCCCGTACCCGGTCGACGACAACGGCTTCATGATCGGCGCCGACACCCCGTACGCGCAGTCCCACCGGCACTACTCGCATCTGCTGATGGTCTATCCGCTGTACCTCGTCAACTGGGAACAGCCCGAGAACCGCGACCTGATCACCAGGTCGGTGGTCCGCTGGCAGGCGCTGCCCAGCGCTCACCGGGGCTACAGCTACACGGGGGCCGCCTCGATGTACGCGATGACCGGCGACGGCGACACCGCGATCACCTATCTGCGGAAGTTCTTCGACCCCACCACCCGCTACCCCTGCCAGGCCAACACCCACTACACCGAGGCCGGTCCGGTCATCGAGACGCCGTTGTCCGCCTCGCAGTCGCTGCACGACATGTTCTGCCAGAGCTGGGGCGGCGTGATCCGCGTCTTCCCCGCCGTCCCGTCCACCTGGGCGGACGTCACGCTGCACGACTTCCGCACCCAGGGCGCCTTCCTGGTCAGCGCGGTCCGGCAGGCGGGGGCGACCCGGTTCGTCCGGATCAGGAGCCTGGCCGGCGAGCCGCTCAAGCTCCGGCACGGCCTCACCGGCCGTCTCACCGTGCTCCTCGACGACGGCACCCCGGCCCGCACCCACGACCTGGGCGACGGCACCCTCGCCATCGATCTGCCCAAGGGCCGCGAGGTGCTCGTCCACGCGGGCGCCCGGCCCGACCTCGTCATCGCGCCCGTCACCGTCGGCGAACCGGGCGCGGCCTGGGGACTGCCGTAACAGCCACCGTCCCAGGGACACGTACGCATCGACAGGGAGGATTCTCATGGCGGTTCCGATCAGGACCGCGGTCACCGGGCTCAGCGCCGGACTCTGCGCCGCACTGGTGGCCACACTTCTCACGACCGTGCCCGCGCGGGCCGAACAGCACGACCGCGCCTGGGCGGTGTCCGCGGCGGCACACGCGCCGCGCGCCCGGGTGTCCCTGGACTCCACCACCGGCGCCCTGAGCCTGTCGGTGTCCCGCGCCGGCCGGACGGTCGTCGAGCCGTCGCCCGTCGGCATCGTCACCGAACAGGCCGATCTGTCCCAGGGGCTGCGTTTCCTGCGCCGCGAGGACAGGGTGATCGACGAGCGGTACCGGACGAAGGCCGGCAAGCGGCTGGACCGCCGGGTGCGGATGAACGAGAGCCGTCTGTCGTTCGCGACCCCCGACGGTGCCCGGCTCGACCTCGTCGTCCGTGCCGCCGCCGACGGCGTCGCCTACCGGTACGTCCTGCCCGCCGGGTACGGCGACGTGCTCGGCGAGACCTCCGCGTTCAACCTGCCGGCGGACGCGAACGCGTGGCTCGGCACCTACCGGGCCGACAACGAGGGGCAGTTCGTTCAGTACACCGCCGCGAGCGCGCCCACCGGCGCGTACGCGGACCAGGCCCTGTTCGCGACCGACGGCGGCTACACCCTGCTCGCCGAGTCCGACCTCACCGGCGCCTACTCCGGCGCCCGGCTCACCCACGAGCAGGGCACCGGCACCTACCGCGTCAAGCTCGCCGACGACCGGGTCCGGGCCGACGGCCCCCTCGCCACCCCCTGGCGGGCCATGGTCACCGGCGACCTCGCCACCGTCACCCGCTCCACCTTCACCGACGACCTCGCCCCCGCCGCCGAGGTCGGCGACCGCTCCTGGATCCGGCCCGGCACCGCCCTGTGGACCTGGCTCGCCGGCGGCCGCCCGGCGGGCCAGAGCCTCGCCGCGCAGAAGGCCTACGTCGACTACGCCGCCGAACGCGGCTGGCCGTACGAGGCCGTCGACGCGGGCTGGTACTTCAGGTCCGACGCGTGGGACACCACCGACCCGGATTGGCAGACCAACAGCTGGATGCCCGAACTGGTGGAGTACGCGCGGGCCAAGGGCGTCGGGATCATCGTCTGGATCCATCAGCGCGACCTCGACACGGCCGAGGAACGCGCGCGGTGGCTGCCCACCCTGGAACGCTGGGGCGTCAAGGGCGTCAAGATCGACTTCATGGACTCCGAGGCGCAGGCCACGCTTCGGTGGTACGACGCGATCCTCCCGGAGACCGCCGCCCACCATCTCCTGGTCAACTTCCACGGCTCCACGATCCCCAAGGGCATCCAGCGCACCTGGCCGCACGTCATGACTTTGGAGGGCGTCGCGGGCGAGGAGAAGCGGACCAACACCGCCGCCCACCTCACCACCCTGCCCTTCACCCGCAACGTCATCGGATCCATGGACTTCACCCCCGGTGCCTTCCAGCGCGTCGGACTGCGCCCCAACTCCGACGCGGCCGAGGTCGGGCTCTCCGTCGCCTACGAGTCGGGCCTGCAGATGTTCGCGGGCACCCCCGAGTCGTACGACGCCCGGCCGCTCGCCCGCGCCTACTTCGACCAGGTCCCCGCCGCCTGGGACGACACCCGGCTGCTCGCCGGACAGCCCGGTCAGGAGGCGGTGCTCGCCCGCCGCAGCGGCGACCGCTGGTTCCTGGGCGGGGTGTACGCGGGCGCGGCGCGCACGGCAGAGGTCCCGCTGTCCCTCGGCTCCGGACGCTGGCTGGTCGAGACGATCCGGGACGGCGCCGACGGCCTCGTCCAGGACAGGCAGGTCCTGCGCGGCGGCGACACGTTCACCGTCGACGTCACCACCAACGGCGGCTTCGCCGCCCTCGCCTGCCCGTGGCGCCCGGGGGTCACCACCTGCTACCGCTGAGCATCACGCCGGACCGGTCGGAGCGGCCACGAACCGAGTCGCGAGACACGGGTGCGGCGCTCGTGACACGAGGGACGTTCCGTCGATGGGTTCCGGCGATGGGTCCCGTCGATGGGTCCCGTCGATGGCCGGAAGAGGCGCCGGTGCGCCGGACTCGGCCGGGTACTCGGGGAGTTCAACGGATCCCGTCGAGTCCGAGGAGGTACGTGCCGTGCGCTCCGTCAAGCGCTGGCTCGACCACAGTCTCACCGCACAGGCGTTTCTGATCTTTCCCGTACTTGTGGGTCTGGCCGCCCTGTTCCGCCCGAACGAGCATCCGGTGTACTGGGTGGTTCAGGGTGGGCTCCTGTCCGCCGTCACCCTCACCGTCCTGGCCGTCCAGCGCCGGAAGACCGGCCGTGCCGTCGGCACCGACGCCCGCGGCATCGCCGAGCTCCAGCGCAAGCTCCGGCGCCGCGAGGTGCCGAGGGAGCCCGAGGAGCGGGCGGCCATGCGCCGACTCGTCGCCGAGCAACTGGGGCAGATGGAGCGGGGAGCCCGGTGGCTGCCGTACTGGTTGGGCGTCATGGGCCTGATCGCGGTCGGCCTGCTCGTCCTCGGAGTGGCCTCCGGCTCCTGGGCCCCGCCGCTCGCCTTCGCCGTGGGCGTGTTCGCGTTCTGCTCCTGGATCCTGTGGATGCGTCGCCGCGCCCTCGACCGCTTCCGCTTCATGCGGTCGGCACTGCGGCAGGGCGAACCGGTGTCCTGACTCCGCCTCGCCCTCAGCCCCGGGCGCCCTGGCCCGGTGCGCGGCGACGGCCATGACGACCACGGAGGTCAGGGCGCTGCCGAGGGTGGAGGCGCAGACGTTCGCGTCGGCGGCCAGTGCCGCACCGTGGGCGCGGTCGGTGACGCGGTCGATCATGCGGGGTACGCCGACGAACCCGGCCACCCCCCATCAGGAACACCAGGAACACCAGGAACACCAGGAACACCGAGACGGCCCCGTCAGGCGCACCCGCGCCCGCCGGGTGCATGCCCAGGACCGGGACCTCGACGCCTCATCGCCCTCCCCCGGGAACACGGGCAGCGAACGGGCACACCCAGCGGGAAAGCGGGCAGCGGGCTCGCACTCCCCAGGGCCCTCCACCGCCTCGTCCAGGGCCTCCGGCCTTCGGCAAACGGGCACATTCGGTCATGAAGCGCTCCACTGAGAGCCTGGCCAGCGGGGTGGTCCGCCTGTAGAAATTAGCCACCGGATGCCCCAACGGGCAGGGCCTCCGGGAAATCAGCCGGCGTGGGCACACCGCGCGGAGCCGTGGAACGGAGGTGTCGCCGTGGACACCGAGGAACGAAGGCGCGGGATTCTGGAGACGGCACGCCGTGCCGGCTCCGTGGACGTCGGAAAGCTCGCCGCCGATCTCGGGGTCTCCAAGGAGACCGTGAGGCGTGATCTGAACGTCCTGGAGGAACACGGGCTGGTCCGGCGTACCCATGGGGGCGCCCATCCCGTGGAGAGCGCGGGCTTCGAGACCACGCTCGCCTTCCGCACCACCATGCACGTCCCCGAGAAGTCCCGGATCGCGACCGCCGCGGCCGACCTGCTCGGAGACGCCGAGACCGTCTTCATCGACGAGGGCTACACCCCACAGCTCATCGCCGCCGCCCTCCCCCGCGACCGGCCACTGACCGTCGTCACCTCCTCACTGGCCACGGCCGGTGACCTGGCCTCCGCCGAGAACATGACCGTGCTGCTGCTCGGCGGCCGGGTGCGCGGCGGCACGCTGGCCACGGTCGACCACTGGGCGACCCGCATGCTCTCCGGCTTCGTCATCGACCTGGCGTACGTCGGTGCCAACGGCATCTCCCGCGAGTACGGGCTCACCACCCCCGACCCCGCGGTCAGTGAGATCAAGGCCCAGGTCATGAGGGCCGCCCGGCGCCGGGTGTTCTCCGGCGTCCATACGAAGTTCGGTGCCGCGAGCTTCTGCCGCTTCGCGGAGGTCACGGAGTTCGAGGCGATCGTCACCGACGCCGGGCTCCCCGCCTCCGAGGCACACCGCTACTCGCTGCTGGGCCCCGAGGTCATACGCGCCTGAGCCGCGGTTCAGCTCCCTGTCCCACCCTCCCCGCCACCCTCGCAAGCCTGGGGGCCTGCTTCCCCACGCCCTCGAACACCCTGGAGTCAGTCATGCGTACACGGAGAATGATCCACGTCCTCGCCACGGCCACGGCCACAAGCTCGCTGCTGGTCGCCTGCAGCGGCGCGGGCGGCTCCTCGAGCTCCGGCGGTGACGGCGAGAGCATCAATGTGCTGATGGTCGGCAACCCGCAGATGGAGGACATCGCGAAGCTGACGAAGAGCACCTTCACCAAGGACACCGGGATCAAGGTCAACTTCACGATCCTTCCCGAGAACGAGCTGCGCGACAAAGTCACCCAGGACATCGCCACCCAGGCCGGCCAGTACGACGTCGCCACCATCGGCGCCTACGAGGTGCCCATCTGGGAGAAGAACGGCTGGCTGCACGATCTCGGCTCCTACGCCGACAAGGACACGAGCTTCGACAAGGCCGACCTGCTCAAGCCGATGGTGCAGTCGCTCACCGGCTCGGACGGCAAGCTCTACGCCCTGCCGTTCTACGGCGAGTCCTCGATGCTCATGTACAACAAGGACGTCATGAAGGCGAAGGGCATCACGGTGCCCGAGCACCCGACCTGGCAGCAGATCGCCGACATCGCGGCCGAGGTCGACGGCGCGGAGCCCGGCATGAAGGGCATCTGCCTGCGCGGTCTGGCCGGCTGGGGCGAGCTCGGCGCGCCGCTGACGTCCATGGTCAACACCTTCGGCGGCACCTGGTTCACCAAGGACTGGAAGGCCCAGGTCAACAGCCCCGAGTTCAAGAAGGCCACCAACTTCTACGTCGACCTGGTGAGGAAGCACGGGCAGGCGGGAGCGGCACAGGCCGGCTTCACGGAGTGCCTCAACGCCATGAGCCAGAAGAAGGTCGCGATGTGGTACGACGCGACCAGCGCGGCCGGGTCGTTGGAGGACGCCAAGTCCAGCAAGATCGCCGGCAAGGTCGGCTACGCCTACGCCCCGACCGTCGAGACCAAGAGCAGCGGCTGGCTGTGGAGCTGGGCGTGGGCCATGCCCAAGACCACGAAGAACGCCGACGCCGCCTCGCAGTTCATGCTGTGGGCCTCCAGCAAGAAGTACGAGAACCTCGTCGGCGAGAAGCTCGGCTGGTCACGCGTTCCGGCCGGCAAGCGGGCCAGCACCTACGAGAACCCCGCGTACCAGAAGGCCTCCGGGTCGTTCGGTGACATCACCCTGAAGTCCATCGAGGCGGCCGACCCGGCGAACCCGGGCGTCCAGCCCCGGCCGACCGTGGGCATCCAGTACGTGGCCATCCCCGAGTTCCAGGACCTCGGCACCAAGGTCACCCAGGAGATCTCCGCCGCCATCGCCGGCAAGACCAGCGTGGACAAGGCCCTCGACGACGGCCAGAAGCTCGCCGAGGACGTCGCCGAGAACTACCGGTAACCCGCCCGAACCGCCCGGCCGGCCCTCCCCCCGGCCGGGCGCCGATTCCCCCACCCCGGCCGTCATCGGCAGAGGAACCCTCATGACCGCGCTCAGCGCTGCACCCAAGACAGCCCCACCGCCCAGCCGCAAACGCACCTCCACCGAAGTCAGCAAGTGGAAGCGCCGCTTCCCGCTGCTGCCGGCGCTGGTCTTCACCATCGTCGTCACGCAGCTGCCCTTCGTGGCCACGCTCGTCATCTCCACCTTCCGGTGGAACATCCTCAAGCCGGGTGAGAGGCGCTTCGTCGGCCTGTCCAACTTCACGTTCGTCTTCACCGACGAGCGGCTGCGCGCGGCGGTGCTCAACACCATCGTGCTCACCGCCTCCGTGGTGCTCATCAGCGTGCTCCTCGGCCTCGGGCTGGCGATGCTCCTCGACCGCAAATTCGTCGGCCGCGGGCTGGCGCGCACCCTGCTCATCGCACCGTTTCTGGTCATGCCGGTCGCGGCGGCGCTGCTGTGGAAGCACGCCATCTACAACCCCGACTACGGCCTGCTCAACGGCACCCTGAACACCGTCTACCGGTTCTTCGGCGCCGACCACGGCCCCACCATCGACTGGATCTCGTCGTACCCGATGCCGGCCGTCGTGATCTCGCTGGTGTGGCAGTGGACCCCGTTCATGATGCTGATCCTCCTGGCCGGTCTGCAGGCGCAGCCCGGCGACGTCCTGGAGGCGGCCCGCGTCGACGGGGCCTCGGCCATGGCGACCTTCCGCCACATCACGCTGCCGCACCTGCGCCAGTACCTCGAACTGGGCATCCTGCTCGGCACGATCTACGTCGTGCAGACCTTCGACGCGGTCTACACCATCACCCAGGGCGGACCGGGCTCCCGGACGACCAACCTGCCCTACGAGATCTACCTGACCATGTTCCGCAAATTCGAGTACGGCGAGGCCGCGGCCGCCGGAGTGGTCGTCGTCCTCGGCTCGATCGTGATCGCGACCTTCGCCCTGCGCACCATCGCGTCGCTGTTCCGCGAGGAGGTGTCCCGATGACCGCGCACACCGCAGCCGCCCCCGGGGCGAAGCTCAGGAAACTCCTCCGCCGACGCGACGACCAAGGTGGTGCGCCCCGGCTCTCCCCCCTGTGGACGTTCGTCGCGTGGCTGGCCACGCTGGCGTTCTTCGCTCCGGTGGCGTGGATGGTCCTCACCTCCTTCCACCAGGAGGCGGACGCGGCGACCAACCCGCCGACCCCCCTCGCCGCCCTCACCCTCGACCAGTACGAACTCCTCTTCAGCCGGGACATCACCCCCTTCCTCCTCAACTCGGCCATGGCCAGCGTCATCTCGACCCTGCTGGTGCTCGCCCTCGCGGTGCCGACGGCCTACGCGCTGTCCATCAAGCCGGTCGAGAAGTGGACCGACGTGATGTTCTTCTTCCTGTCCACCAAGTTCCTCCCCGCCATCGCCGCCCTGCTTCCCGTGTACCTGATCGTCAAGGACGCCGGAATGCTCGACAACGTGTGGACACTCGTCGTCCTCTACACCGCCATGAACCTCCCGATCGCGGTGTGGATGATGCGCTCGTTCCTCGCCGAGGTCCCCAAGGAGATCCTGGAGGCCGCCGAGGTCGACGGCGCGGGCCTGCCCACCGTGCTGCTGCGGATCGTCGCGCCGGTCGCCATGCCCGGACTCGCCGCCACCTCGCTGATCTGCTTCATCTTCAGCTGGAACGAGTTCATGTTCGCCGTCAACCTCACCGCGACCCAGGCATCGACCGCCCCGGTGTTCCTCGTCGGCTTCATCACCAACGAGGGACTGTTCCTCGCCCGGCTCTGCGCCGCCGCCACGCTGGTCTCCCTGCCGGTCCTCATCGCCGGTTTCGCCGCCCAGGACAAACTGGTCCGCGGCCTGTCCCTAGGAGCAGTCAAGTGAAAGCCGCTGTCATCGAAGCCCCCGGCAAGGTCACCGTCACCACGGTGCCCGACCCCACACCCGGGCCGCGCGAGGTCGTGGTCGATGTGGCGGCCTGCGGGCTGTGCGGGACCGATCTGCACATCCTGCAGGGCGAGTTCGCACCGACGCTGCCGGTCGTGCCGGGTCACGAGTTCGCCGGGGAGGTCGTGGGCCTCGGCAGAGACGTCACCGAACTCGCGCTCGGCGACCGGGTCGCCGTGGACCCCTCGCTGTACTGCAACGAGTGCCGCTACTGCCGCCTGGGACGCAACAACCTCTGCGACCGGTGGCAGGCGATCGGGGTGACCCGGTCCGGCGGCGCCGCCGAGTACGCCGTGGCGCCCGTCGCCAACTGTGTACGGCTGCCCGACCACGTGGACGTCCAGGACGCGGCCCTGATCGAGCCGCTGTCCTGCGCCGTACGCGGCTACGACGTCCTCAACAGCAGGCTCGGCTCCCACGTGCTCATCTACGGCAGCGGGACGATGGGGCTGATGATGCTGGAGCTGGCCAAGCGCACCGGCGCCTCGTCGGTCGACGTCGTCGACGTCAACCCGGAGCGACTGGCGACGGCCGCGAAGCTGGGCTGCTCCCGAACGGCGCTCTCCGCCGAGGAGTTGGGGCGGCCGGCCGGCTGGGACGTGGTGGTCGACGCGACGGGCAACGCCGCCGCCATCCAGGACGGCCTGGAGCGGGTCGCCAAGGCCGGGACGTTCCTGCAGTTCGGCGTCTCCGACTACGCGACGACAGCCACCATCTCCCCGTACCGCATCTACAACCAGGAGATCACCATCACCGGCTCCATGGCGGTGCTGCACAGCTACGAGCGGGCGGCGGAACTCTTCGCCACCGGGGTGCTGGATCCCCAGGTCTTCATCAGCCACCGGATGCCGCTGTCGGAGTACCCGCAGGCACTGGACCAGTTCGCCGCCGGCCAAGGACGCAAGATCGTCGTACTGCCCTGACGCCACCTCGGCCGGTGCGCTCGTCGTCTTCCTCGACGCCTCGCCCGGTCGCACCTGTCGAGCGGGGGCCGGACCCGAGCGAAGTCCGGGTCCGGCCCCCACTGATTCCCCCCTTCGTCCCCGATCTCTTCGAGCCTTTCCGAGGGAGAGCAGCCCATGAGCCGGCAACGGATCACCGTTCTGGGAGAGTGCGTCGCGGACGCCTTCACCGAACCGGCGAACGCCGCGAACGAACTCGCCCTGCGGGTGCTGCCGGGCGGCGGACCCGCGAACACGGCGGTGGCCCTGGCCCGGATGGGCACGCCGGCCCGCTTCCTCGCCCGTCTGTCCGGCGATGTGTTCGGCCGCCTGTTCCGGGCCCATCTGGAGGCATCCGGGGTCGACCTGTCGTGCGCCGTCGCCGCCGGTGAGCCCAGCACGCTGGCCGTGGCGGAGCTGGACGCCACCGGGCAGGCCGCGTTCTCGTTCCACGCCCGGAACACGGCGGACTGGCAGTGGACTTCAGGGGAACTGGCCCGGGTGGATCTGTCCGGAACGGCCTGTCTGCACACCGGGTCGCTGGCGCTGATCCGGGAGCCGGGCGGGGCGGTGGTGGAGGAGTTCGTGGCGTCAGCGGCTCCGCGGGCCACCATCAGCATCGATCCCAACGTGCGGCCGCTGCTGGTGCGCCCCGAGGCCTACCGCGCCCGGCTGACGCACTGGTGTGGTCTCGCCGACATCCTGCGGCTGAGCGAGGACGACCTGGAACTGCTCCTGCCGGGCACCCCGCCCGAGCAGGCGTGCGACCTCTGGCACGCCGCGGGGGTACGGCTCGTCGTGATCACCCTCGGCGCCGACGGCGTCGTGGCCTCGCTCGACGGCGAACGGCTGCGGGTGCCCGCGGTGACCACCAGGGTCATCGACACGGTCGGCGCGGGCGACTCCTTCACCGCCGGCCTGCTGCACCACCTCGCAGCCCGCGGCCTCCTCGGTGGCCGGCTGACCCGACTCGGAATCGACGATGTCGCGGAAGCCTGCCGGTTCGGCACCCGGGTCGCGGCCCTGACCTGCTCGGTCGCCGGCCCCAATCCCCCGTGGCGAAGCCAGTTGACAGAGCTCGCGACCACCGACAGCGCCTGACGGCCGGTCGGCCAGGGCCCTTCTGATGGATCTCCGTGGAGGAAGGAGCGGCGTTCGGTGCGTGCGATCGGCGTGCGGCGTGGAGGGTCATGTGGCGGAGCCACCTGTCCCTTCGCGCCGCGCGGCGAGCGTGCGTGCCGGGCGTCGCGACGCCACGGAGATCCACCAGAAGGGCCCTAGGCCTTCTTCACCGGTACGCGCCACACCAGAGAGGTCCCGCCGTCGGTGGGTCGCGTCAGTTCGAGGCGGCCGCCCAGGTGCTCGGCCCTCTCCGCCATGTTGCGCAGGCCGCTGCGGCGGCCCTCGGGCGGAATGCCCACGCCGTTGTCCGCGACCGACAGCCGGACCTCGCGCCCGTCGGTCGCGAGCACCACATCCGCGTGGTCGGCTCGGGCGTGCCGGGCGATGTTGGTCAGGGCCTCGGAGAGTACGGCGACCACGTTGTCGGCGATCTCCTTCGGCACATCGGTGTCCAGGAGGCCCTCCATCCGCACGCTGGGGGCGAAGCCCACCACCGGCGCCGCTTCCCCGACCACCCGCACGGCGCGGGCCCGCAGGCCGCTCCCCTCGGTTCCCTCACGCGTACGCAGGCCGAAGATGGTCGACCTGATGATCTTGATGGTCTCGTCGAGGTCGTCCACCGCCCGCGACACGCGTTCGGACGCCTCCGCGTGCTCGATGAAACGGCCCGCGCTCTGCAGGGTCATGCCGGTGGCGAACAGTCGTTGGATCGCCAGGTCGTGCAGGTCACGGGCGATCCGGTCACGGTCCTTGAGCACCGCGACCTCCTCGGCCTCCAGGCGGCGTTCCGCCAGTTCCATCGCGATCGCCGCCTGCGCGGCGAAGCCTCTCAGGGGGTCGATCTCCTTCTCGGAGAACGCGGTCCGCCCCGCTTCCCTCACCAGGAGGAGCACACCTCGTACGCCGCTCTCGCCCGTTCCGACGGGAACGGCCACGGCCGGCCCTAGGCCGGTGAACCTCAGGGAGCCCGCCAGGACTCGTTCGTCATGGAGGACGTCCGCGCTGGTGACGGCGGTCGCACCGGAGAGAGCCTCGCCGATCAGGGTGCCGTCCATCGGCAGAATCATGCCCCGGATCGCGTCCGCTCCCTGGCCCAGGGCGAGCTCCACGGAGAGGGATTCCGTCTCCTCCATCGGCATCGCCACCACGGCCAGGGCCGCACCGGTGATCTCCCGGGCCTGTTCGGCGATCAGCCCCAGGACCTCGGCACGCGCCCCGCCCGCCATCAGCCGGTGGACGATCTCGGCGTTCGCCCGCAGCCACCGCTCCCGCAGCCGCGACTCCGCGTACAGCCGCGCGTTGTCGATGGCCACTCCGGCCGCCACGGCCAGCGTGAGCGTGACCGAGACATCCTCCTCGTCGAACTGGGCGCCACCCCGTTTCTCGGTCAGATACAGGTTCCCGAAGACCTGGTCGCGCACCCGGATCGGGACGCCCAGGAAGGTGTTCATCGGTGGGTGGTGGGGCGGGAAGCCGTACGACGCCGAGTGCTCGGAGATCTTCGCCAGGCGCAACGGCTCCGGGTGGTGGATCAGCTCGCCCAGGATGCCGTGGCCTTCCGGGTACGGTCCGATACGGGCGATCTGCTCCTCGGACACACCGACCGTGTGGAAGGCGGAGAGCCGCTTGCCGTCCGGGCCGATCACTCCGAGCGCCGCGTACTCCGCGTCGACCAGCACCGCCGCGGCCTCCACGATGCTGCGCAGAGCCTGCTCCAGGTCCAGCTCCCGGCCGACCGAGAGCACCGCCTCCAGCAGGCTGTGCACCCGGTCGCGGGTGCCGCGGGCCGCGTCCAGGCGCGCCTGGAGCTCGTCCAGCAGCTCGTCCAGTCTCAGCTGCGGCAGCCGTACGCGGGCCTCGTCGGGGCTTCCCACCTGCTGTTCCTCCAGATCCCCTGGTACGACGGACCCCCACCGGTCCGGTCACGTGCCAAGTTAGTCGTCGGCAGCCGGGGGCGGTAGCGGATCCCTCCGAGTCGCCCGGTCCCCGACGGCGGCGAGTCGGTCAGGATCGGGACCATCGGCCCTGGGGGGCGCGGGTGATCCGAGGGACACTGGAGGCAGGAGCGGCACCGATCCCCCGCGGTGTCGCTCCGTCGGCCGGAGATACGCGCCCGCGTTCCCGGTCACCACTTCCCTGGACGCACCTCGGCGGGGAGGGCCCACTGGCCCTGTCGAACACGGGGCGACAGGGACCGAACGGCCCTTCCGCGCACCCTGTCGGCACGGGTTGTCTCGTTCCATGGACGACAACCACACGAGGTCCGCGCGGTACCGCACGCATCGCACCGTCGGTGGCGCGACCGTCGTGACTCTGCGGGGCGAGATCGACATCGTGACGGCTCCCTCGCTCGCGGCCTGCCTGGATTCGCTGACCTCCGGTCCGCGCCCCGATCTGGTGCTCGACCTGCGTCCGGTCTCCTTCATCGACTGCGCCGGGCTGGGCGTGCTGTGCCGGGCGCGGAACCACGCGCAGGCCCGAGACGGCCGGCTACGGCTGGTCACGAACAGTGCCCCGTTCCTGCGCATCCTGCGCCATGCCGATCTGACCGGCGTCTTCGACATCCGCACCCGACTGCCCGAGGAGGCGGTCGGATCGCCGGTCGCCGACTCCGTCTCCGCTTCGGCCGGTTGAGTCCCGGCACCAGGCCCTGGCACCGGACCCCGGCAGGGGGTCGAGCGGGTCGCTCGACCCCCTCTGGGCCGCCGACCGGACCTTCAGGCGTTCCAGCTCCAGTCGGCGATCTCGGGCAGGTCGGTTCCGTGCTCGCGGATCCAGGCGTGGTGGCGGGTGCGGGCGTCGGCCATCGCCTGGCGTACGGCGGCGGCACGGACGGCGAGGCCGGGGACGCGGTCGATGACGTCCATGACCAGGCGGTAGCGGTCGAGGTCGTTGCGGACGACCATGTCGAACGGCGTGGTCGTGGTGCCGGACTCCTTGTAGCCGCGCACGTGCAGGTTCTTGTGGCCGGTGCGGCGGTAGGCGAGCCGGTGGATCAGCCACGGGTAGCCGTGGTAGGCGAAGATCACCGGTTTGTCGGTGGTGAACAGGCCGTCGTACTCGAAGTCGCTCATCCCGTGCGGGTGTTCCTCACGCGGGAGCAGCCGGGTCATGTCGACGACGTTGACCACACGCACGGCGAGCCGCGGCAGGTGGCGGCGCAGCAGTTGGGCGGCGGCCAGCACTTCCTGGGTGGGTACGTCTCCCGCGCAGGCCAGCACCACATCGGGCTCCCCGCCGTTCTCGCTGCCGGCCCAGTCCCAGACCCCCGCGCCGCGCGCGCAGTGCGCGCGGGCCTGCTCGATGGACAGCCAGTCGAAGCAGGGCTGTTTGCCGGCCACGATCACGTTGACGTAGTCGCGGCTGCGCAGGGCGTGGTCCGCGACGGACAGGAGGGTGTTGGCGTCCGGGGGCAGATAGACCCGTACGACCTCGGGGCTCTTGTTGAGGACGTGGTCGACGAAGCCGGGGTCCTGGTGGGAGAAACCGTTGTGGTCCTGGCGCCACACGTGCGAGGTGAGCAGGTAGTTGAGGGAGGCGATGGGGGCGCGCCAGGGCAGGTCCCGTGAGGTCTTCAGCCATTTGATGTGCTGGTTGACCATGGAGTCGACGATGTGCACGAACGCCTCGTAGCAGGAGAACAGTCCGTGCCGTCCGGTGAGGAGGTAGCCCTCCAGCCAGCCCTGGCAGGTGTGTTCGGAGAGGATCTCCATCACCCGGCCGTGCCGGTCCAGGTGTTCGTCGACCGGCAGGTGCTCGGCCTGCCATGCCTTGCCGCTGGCGTCGTAGACGGCCTGGAGCCGGTTGGAGGCGGTCTCGTCCGGGCCGACCACCCGGAAGTCCCGGCGGGAGCGGGTGTCCTTCATGACCTGTTCCAGGAGGTCGCCGAGGACCCGGGTGGGCTCGTGCAGCGTCGTGCCCGGCTTCTCGACCGGCACGGCGAAGTCGTCGAGGGACCGGATGGGCAGGTCGCGGACGAGGAGTCCGCCGTTGGCGTGTGCGGTGGAACCGAGCCGCTTCGCGCCGTCGGGGACGCAGGCGAGGACGTCCTCGGCGGGCCGTCCGTCCGGGCCGAAGAGCTCCTGGGGCCGGTACGAACGCAGCCAGGTCTCCAACTGCCCGAGGTGCTCAGGGTTTTCACGCACTCCGGCGAGCGGGACCTGGTGGGCACGCCAGGTGCCCTCGACGGGCTCCCCGTCGACCTCGGCGGGGCCGGTCCACCCCTTCGGCGTGCGCAGCACGATCACCGGCCAGTGCACACGCTCGGCGACCCCGCCCTCGCGGGCGGACCGCTGCATCAGGGCGATGCGGTCCAGCGCCTCGTCGACAGCCCTGGCCATGGCGCGGTGCACCCGCATCGGGTCGTCGCCGGTCACATGGATGGGCACATGGCCGTATCCCCGCAACAGCTCGTCCAGTTCGGCCTCGGGAATGCGGGAGAGCACCGTCGGGTTGGCGATCTTGTAGCCGTTGAGGTGCAGGATCGGCAGGACCGCTCCGTCGTGCACCGGGTCGAGGAACTTGTTGGAGTGCCAGGCGGCGGCCAGCGGCCCGGTCTCCGCCTCGCCGTCCCCGATCACGCAGGCCACGAGCAGGTCGGGGTTGTCGAGGGCGGCGCCGTACGCGTGGGCCAGCGAGTAGCCGAGTTCACCGCCCTCGTGGATGGAGCCGGGTGTCTCCGGGGCGACATGGCTGGGCACGCCGCCGGGGAAGGAGAACTGCCGGAAGAGCCGTGCCATGCCCTCCGCGTCGCGCGACACGTCGGGGTAGGTCTCGCTGTAGCTGCCCTCCAGCCACGAGTTGGCGAGCACCGACGGGCCGCCGTGCCCGGGACCCCACACGCACAGCGCGTCGAGCCCGCGCGCCTTGATCACCCGGTTGAGGTGGGTGTAGACGAGGTTGAGGCCGGGCGAGGTGCCCCAGTGGCCGAGCAGCCGGGGCTTGATGTGTTCCGGACGCAGGGGCTCGGTCAGCAGGGGGTTGCCCATCAGGTAGATCTGGCCCGCGGCCAGGTAGTTGGCGGCCCGCCAGTGGGCGTCCAGGGTGCGCAGCTCGTCGTCGGAAAGTACGGTGACGTTCTGGTGTTCGACCTTGGTCATGGGTGACTCCGGAACTCATCGACGGGGGTCAGAGGGCGGTGGAGGCGACATGGCCGACAAACAGGCGGCGAAGGTGCCGCGCGCGGCATACGAGAAGGAACTGCTGCGTCTGCAGACGGAGTTGGTGAAACTCCAGGAGTGGGTGCGGGCGGAGGGCGCCCGGCTGGTCGTGATCTTCGAGGGGCGGGACGCGGCGGGCAAGGGCGGCACGATCAAGCGGGTCGCCGAGCACCTCAATCCGCGTGTCGCCCGGATCGCGGCTCTCCCCAAGCCGACGGAGCGCGAGCGCACCCAGTGGTACTTCCAGCGCTACGTCGAGCATCTGCCGGCCGCCGGGGAGATCGTGCTGTTCGACCGGTCCTGGTACAACCGGGCCGGCGTCGAGCGTGTGATGGGTTTCTGCACGAAGGAGGAGTACCAGCTCTTCCTTCGCCAATGCCCGATCTTCGAGCGGATGCTGACCGAGGACGGGATCCTGCTGCGCAAGTACTGGTTCTCGGTGAGCGACACCGAGCAGCAGGAGCGGTTCCGCAAGCGGCTGGAGGACCCGCTGCGACGCTGGAAGCTGTCGCCGATGGACCTGGAGTCGATCGCCCGCTGGGAGGCGTACTCGCGGGCCAAGGACGCGATGCTGGTGCACACCGACATCTCCGAGGTGCCCTGGTACGTGATCGAGAGCGACGACAAGCGCCGGGCGCGACTGAACATGATGGCCCACCTGCTCGCCTCCGTGCCGTACCACGAGGTCCCGCCACCGGTGCTGGAGCTGCCCCCGCGACCGCCGTCGACCGGCTACCAGCGCCCGCCGCGTGATCTGCAGACGTACGTCCCCGATCACGCGGCGGGTCTCTGAGCAGCCGGTCACCGTACTCACTCCGGCTCGGGCACGATCACCACCGGGCAGGCGGAGTGGTGCAGCACGCCGTGGGTCACCCGGCCGAGCTGCAGGCCGAAGCTCCGCTTGCGGCGCCTGGCCCCGACGACCAGCAGGTCGGCCTCGCGCGAGGCGTCGGCCAGCACGTTCCGGGCGTGGCCCTCGACCGTACGGCGGTGCAGCCGGACATCGGCGGGAGCGTCCTGGAGGGCCGCCTCCAGGGCGTCCGCGGCCCGCTGCTCGTGCAGACGCGCGGGCTCCCCGGCCAGCAGCGGGTGGTCGCTGGTCTCGTGCGCGGGGCACCGCCAGGCCCGTACGGCGTCGACCCGCGCCCCACGTCGCCGCGCCTCCTCGAAGGCGAAGCGCACCGCCGCCGAGGACGTCGGCTTCTCCCCCACGCCGAGGACGATACGGCCGTGGGTGGCGGGCAGGGCCTGGTTGTCGTGGCTGCCGCGGATGACGATCATCGGGCAGTGCGCATGGGCGGCCACGGTCAGGCTGACCGAGCCGAGCAGCGCCTCGGTGAGGGCGCTGCGGCCCTGGGTGCCCGTGACCAGCAGAGACGCGTTCCGGCTCTCCCGCAGCAGCGTGTACTCGGGTTCCTCGGGCAGTACGTCGGTGGCGATCTTCACCTCGGGCCGGCGCAGGCGGGCGCGTCGGGCGGCGCCCTCCACGATGTCCTCGGCCCGTACCCGCTCGGCCGGCCTGTCCAGCTCCTCGGCGAGGTGGGCGCCCTCGTACCGCTCCCACAGCGAGGCGTACACCAGACGCAGCGGCGCCCCGCGCAGGGCGGCCTCGTCGGCCGCCCAGTCCACGGCCCGCAGGCTGGGCTCGGAGCCGTCGACGCCGACGACGATCGGCAGGTCCATCGTCATCTCCCTCACCGTCCCGCGCCGAGGTCGAACACGATCCGGGCCCTGACCTGGCCGCGCAGCACTTCGGCGATGGAGTCGTTGACTGAGTCCAGCGGGCGGGTCTCGCAGATGACCCTGGTCCGGCCGGCCGCGTGCAGCCGGAAGACCTCGGCGAGATCCTGTCGGGTGCCCACGATCGAGCCGATCACGCTCGTACCGTTCAGGACCGTGTCGAAGATCGGGACCTGGACGGTGCCGTGGGCGGGCAGGGCGACCATGACGAGCTTGCCGCCACGCCTCAGGCCCGTGTTGACGGCCGCGAAGGCCGCGTCGTTGACCGCGAGCGCGATGGCCGCGTGGGCGCCGCCGTGCCGCTTGAGCACCTCGCCGACATTCTCCTTGCGGGCGTCGATGACGAGGTCGGCACCGAGTTCGGTGGCGAGTTCGAGCTTCTCGTCGGTGACGTCGATCGCGGCCACCGTGGCGCCGGCGATCTTGGCGTACTGCACGGCGAGGTGGCCGAGTCCGCCGACGCCGGAGATCGCGACCAGCTGCGCGGGCCGCACCTCGGCGACCTTGAGCGCCTTGTACGTGGTGACGCCGGCGCAGGTCAGCGGGGCGGCGTCGACGGCGGTGACGCCCTCGGGCACCGGCTGCGCGAAGTCGGCCCAGGCGAGCATCTTCTCGGCGTACCCGCCGTCGCAGCCGTAGCCGGTGTTGATCTGCTGCTCGCACAGCGTCTCCCAGCCGGACAGGCAGTGCTCGCAGCGTCCGCAGGCCTTGCCGAGCCAGGGCACGGCGACCCGCTGTCCGACGCTCAGGTGGGTGACGCCGTCGCCGAGCTTCTCGACGAGGCCGACGCCCTCATGACCGGGCACGAACGGCGGGTTCGGCTTGACGGGCCAGTCGCCGTGGGCGGCGTGGATGTCGGTGTGGCACAGCCCGGACGCCTCGACGCGGACACGGACCTGGCCGGGACCGGGCTCGGGGTCCGGGCGTTCCTCGATGACCAGGGGCTCGCCGAATGCTCGTACGACCGCTGCCTTCATGGTGACTGCTCCTCGGGGTGGGTCAGTGGTGGGGGACGACGGCGACGGGGGCGGTGGAGTGGTGCAGGACGGCGTGCGTCACGGGGCCGATGTGGGCACCGAACGGGCTGCGGCGGACGCGGCGGCCCACGACGACCAGCGAGGCCTCGCGGGAGGCGTCGACGAGGTGATTGCCGGGGGTGCCGTAGTGGGGCTCCTCGGTGACCTCGACGTCCGGGTGCTTCTCGCGCCACGGGCGCAGGACCTCGGTCAGCGCGGTGGTCTCGCGGCGGGTGAGCTCCGCGTGGAGTTCGAGGTCGGCGGCGAGGCCGTAGGCGTAGTACGGGGGCGGGTTCCAGCCGTGGACGACGCGCAGGGACGTGCCGCGACGGGCGGCTGCCGCGAACGCGAACTCGATCAGCTCCTCGTTCGGGCTCTCGACGTCGAGGCCGAGGACGACGGGCCGGAACGGGGTCGCGGCGGACGGGATGCCGGCCGGGTCCATCTCGTGCTCGTCCGCGGCCAGCTCCAGGGCACGGACCAGTACCACGGGGCACTCCGCGTGGGCGACGACGGCGAGGCCCACGGAACCGACCATGAACCCGCCGATCCCGCTGAGACCCCGGGAGCCCAGGACGAGCAGTTCGGCGTTCCTCGTCGCCTCGACCAGGATCTCGCTCGGACGGCCGTCGACGTGTTCGCTGGTCACCTCGACGCCGGGGTGACGCAGTCTGATGCCGTCGGCGGCCTCGCGGGGAATGCGCTCGGTCCAGTGCTGGTGAGTCTCGGAGCCCAGGAGGGGCGCCTGGGCGATGGGGTCCGGTACCGGCTCCCAGATGTGGACGATCTTCAGTGCGAGGTCACGGAGCCGCGCCTCGCGAGCGGCCCACTCGGCGGCGGCCCGGCTCTCGGGCGAGCCGTCGAGGCCGACGGTGACGGTACGGGGCATGCTCTCCACCTCCAGGGCGAATTCCTCCAGGGCGAGGAATTCGATTCCAGCGTGGTGTTCAGGGGCTCGTCCGGGCAGGGGCCAGTGGTCCCGATCCCGGGCCGAAGGACCCTCTGCGGGGCTCGGACACGGCCCGGCGCGGCGGGACCCCGTTCAGGGAGCCCGGCCCAGAGCCTGCCGAGGCCCGGGACGTCCCAGGCGGCGCCGCCGACGCCGCCTGCGCGGGCAGTGCCGGACAGCGCACACCGACGTGCCGCAGCCCGTTCGTGCGCCGTCGGCCGGTCGTGCGCGCCGGGCGGTCGGAGCCGGGCGGCCGTACGGCCCACGGAGTCCCGAAGGTCCCGGTCCGAGAGGCCCGTCCGCCCCGCTCCTCGGCCCCACTCCACGAGCCGGTGTCCCGGAACCCCGCCTCCGGGACCGACCGGCCCGTTCCAGGGCCCGAGTGGCCCATGGCCCGCGCCGACGCCCCGGAACACCCTGGTGATGGAAGTCCGTTCACCCGGCAGCGGAGGACATCATGAACGCTCCCCCCACCCCCAGCATGTTGCGCGCACTGACGGCCGAGCACCGTCAGCGGCTCATGCGTCTGGCCAGGGATGTGTCCATCCCCCAGGGAACGCGTCTGTTCGAGGAAGGCGGACACGCCGACCGCTTCTGGATCATCCGCACCGGCACGATCGAGCTCGACATGCGGGTGCCGGGCCGGCGGGCGGCGGTCATCGAGAGTCTCGGGCACAACGAACTGGTCGGCTGGTCCTGGCTCTTCCCACCCCACGCCTGGCAGATGGGAGCCGAGGCGACGACTCCGATCCGGGCCTACGAGTTCGACGCCGTCGCCGTCCGGTCCATGTGCCGGGACGACCCGGCCCTGGGCAATGACGTCAGCCAGTGGGTGGGCCAGGTGCTGGCGCACCGTCTGCGCTCGGCCCGGACCCGACTGCTCGACCTGTACGCCCCCTACGGCGCCGGCAATGCCATCTGACCCCGCCCCGAAGCAGGGCACGAAGCCCGAAGCACGGCACGAAGGAGGGGCCATGCACGGCACCCCGCACATCGTCAGCGATGTCATGACCCACACGGTCGCCGCGGTCGGTCGCGGGGCGACCTTCAAGGAGATCGTGCGGCTCATGCAGGACTGGAAGATCAGCGCCCTGCCCGTCATCGAGGGCGAGGGCCGTGTCGTCGGCGTCGTCTCCGAGGCGGACCTCCTGCCCAAGGAGGAGTTCCGCGACAGCGACCCCGACCGGTATACGCAACTGCGCCGCCTGGGCGATCTGGCGAAGGCGGGCGGGGTGACCGCCGAGGACGTCATGACCTCTCCCGCGCTCACCGTGCGCCCGGACGCCACGCTCGCCCAAGCGGCCCGCACCATGGCCCGGGCCAAGGTCAAGCGGCTCCCGGTGGTCGATGCCGTGGGGATGCTCGAAGGCGTCGTCAGCCGTTCCGACCTGCTCAAGGTCTTCCTCCGCACCGATGAGGAGATCACCGAGGAGGTCCGCCGCGAGATCGTGTCCTACCTGTTCCCCGCACCGGGCTCGTCCGTGCGCGTGGAGGTGCGGGACGGCGTCGTGAAGCTCGTCGGCCGGGTCCGTGACACCTCGCTGGTGCCGGTGGCGGCGCGGCTGGTGCGGGCCGTCGAGGGGGTCGTGGATGTGCGGTTCGACGTCACACGGCCCGGCGGACCGGCCACGGCGGCGGCGTCCGCGGACCCGGCCGAGGAGGTCCGCCCTGCATGAGTTTCCAGGACACCCCACGGCTGTGGGACGGCACCGGACCGGTCGGCCCCGCCCACGCGGCCGCCCTCGGCGGGGGCGCTGTGTGAGTGGGGCCGATCGGCCCTGGTGCATTCGGCCCGGGCGCGTGATGATCGTCATCATGGACAGCCCGCGATCTGTCCTCTCACTCTCACTTCCACCGGGGAACGAGGGGCCGTGATGCCTGAGCCGCGTACGTACACCGAGCAGAACCCGATCCGCGTGTTTCTGCTGGACGATCACGAGGTCGTCCGCCGGGGTCTGGCCGACCTGCTGGACTCCGAGCCGGACATCTCGGTGATCGGCGACGCCGGCACCGTCGCGCACGCGCTCGTACGAGGTCCGGCGCTGCGCCCCGACGTCGCCGTCCTCGACGTGCGCCTGCCGGACGGAGACGGCATCTCGGTCTGCCGTGAGCTGCGCAGCCAGATGCCGGAGCTGGCCTGTCTGATGCTGACCTCGTTCGACGACGAGGAGGCCCTGCTCGACGCGATCATGGCCGGCGCCTCCGGCTACGTTCTCAAGCAGATCAAGGGCTCCGACCTCGTCTCGGCGGTACGCACGGTCGCCTCGGGCCAGTCGATGCTGGACCCCGCGACCACGGCCCGCCTGATGCGCTCGCTGCGCGCCGAACCCGTCAGCGCCCCCGCCGTACCGTCCGAGCTGGCGAGCCTGTCCCCGCGCGAGAGGGACATCCTGGCGCTGATCGGCGAAGGCCTCACCAACCGCGAGATCGGCAAGAAGCTCTTCCTCTCCGAGAAGACCGTCAAGAACCACATCTCCCGCCTGCTCGCCAAGCTGGGCGTCCAGCGCCGCGTCCAGGCCGCGGTCCTCGCGTCCCACCTGGATCAACCGGAGACGGACGAGCATCGCAGGAGGTAACCCCCGCCTCGCACCCGGCCACCGTGCCTCTGCCCGGCTTCGGCCCGGGTGGCCGACGCGCCCCTCCCCCCGGCCGATGATCCGCCGTTCGCGGTCGGCCCACCCGTCACACGCACGTCGTACCCCGTACGCCCCAGGCGCGGCCCAGGGCCACGAGGGACGCCTGTGCCGTGATGGACGGCGCCGCCGCCATGAACCGGAGCGGGGCCGGCATCAGCCGGTCCCGGCCGAGCACGCGCCTCCCGACCACGCACCGACGCTCTCCCTCGTCGACGACCGGACCACGGCACCCGTTCCGCAGCCACACAGGGACCCAGAAGAGGCCGACAGGCCCTACCCGTGTTCGATCGCCGCACTGACGATGGACGGATGGTTCAGAACGATGCTTTTCGCGCTCTCGACCGGCAGGAGTGCGTCAGTCTGCTGGCCAAGGTGCAGGTCGGCCGGGTGGTGTACACCCGACAGGCGTTGCCCGCGGTCCTGCCGGTCAATTTCGCCCTCGACACCGATGGCTCCGTCCTGCTGTGCACGTCGGCGACGTCCGACCTCGTGCGCGCGATCGACGGTGTCGTGGTCGCTTTCGAGGGGGACGAGTTCGACCCGGCCACCCGTTCCGGCTGGAGCGTCGTCGTCACCGGGCGGGCCGCCGTGGTGACCGACCCGGCCGAGCACGAACGTCTCTCCCGCAGCGGCCCCACCTCCTGGATGCCGATGCGGGACGAAGTCTTCGTGCGGATCGCCGCCGAGATGGTCACCGGACGCGAACTCGTCGGGGCACGAGCCGCCCTGTGACCGCCGGCCCGCAGCCCCACCACGCCTGTCCGGCAGGGGAGGGCAGCCGCACGGGAACTCAGTCGTCGTCTCCGGTGTTCTCGCGCGGCAGGAACGTCTTGCGTGCCCAGAGACTCAGCAGCACCGTCCCACCGACCAGCAGCGGCACCGGATCATGCGCGGAAGGAGCCAACACATAGCCCAGTGCCGTGACCGTGCAGACCGTCAGGGGAATGAACGCCGCCGCACCCTCCATCCCCCAGCGCAACGTCGGCCGAGCGGTGCCCAGCATGGTCGCCCCGCCGTTCACCCAAGGGCCGACGGCAGCCACCAGCAGGCCCGCGGTGGTGCAGGTGTCGACCAGCTGACAGGACATCGCCTCGGGACTGTGCGGGCCGACCGTCCACAGCCGCAGGGTGTCGCCGATCAGCATGAGAGACAGCCCGAGGGTCCCCACCCACAACGTGACTCTCTGGTCGCTCCGTACGAGACGGCGCAGGGCGAACAGAAAACTGAGGAACACGACCTCCGCGGTCCACAGGACACCGACCATCCCCGTCCCCAGCCGCCAGCCGTCACCGGCGCCCCGCAGCAGTACCCATCCCGTCATGAACACGGTCCCGGCCGTGACGACCCCGTCCAGCACGCGCCGCAGCAACACCTGCCGGCCTTTGCCGGCATCGGCCGCGACCACCAGACCGGCCATCCCCAGGCCGACCGTCAGCGTCACTCCGGTGACCACCACCGAACCGAGCAGTGATCCCCCGCCCCGTCCCGAACCCGGAGGGTGCGCCGACAGCACGTGGACCGCCCCCCGGTACACACCCCCGGCCACCGCCGAACCGCCCAACAGCAGCAGGCGCGTCCGCACCCGTCCACTCGTCCCCCAGGCACGGAGCACCAGGGAGGCCGCCAACCCCCAGCAACCGGTGGACGGCCCGAAAGCCACCATCCGCGCCGCCACGCTCCCGTTCGCCCAAGGCCCGCTGAAAGTCAGCGCTGTTGCGACGAGACAGGCAACGCCCACCGCGCCCCAGACCCACGCCCCGTTCCGTTGACAGCGGCCCAGCCGGGCCCTGAGCACGTCCGGCGACTTCCCCAACCCCGACATCAGGTGCGCCTTTCCACCGGTCCCCCGCCCGCAGGGCCTTTCCCGCAACCCCGGATCCATGCAGAGACCGTAGAAGACTCACCACCCGCCCCGAACTGAACAATCAGCTCATTCACTCGTACTGCCTAAGGGAGGCTGCCCGAGGACGGAGAGATCACCGGCCCTCGGCTCCGCGCGGCCACCGTCGAAGACCTCGCCACCACCCGCACCCCTGCCGAACCGACAGGCGACGTCCGCGTGTTCCCGTCCGGCCCGTGGTGTGGTCCGCCGCGCGCACCGGACGTCCGGCAGTATGCCCCTGTGCCCTTCATCCCCGGAACCGATGACACCGCCGTCGAACCGGCACGGATCCGTCTCGCGGCGGCCGGGGCCGCGGTGGTGACCGTCGGCGCGGGGCTGGGGCTCCGGGCGGTGGCCTCGGGAAGCCTGGCCAAATACGGCGGAGACGCGCTGTACACCGTCCTGTTGCTCGCCCTCGTCGTGCTGGTGGCGCCACGAGTGACGCCCCTGACGGCCGCCGGTAGCGCACTGGCCGTCAGTTGGGGGGTCGAGTTCGTTCAACTCAGCGGGGTGACCGCGGAGCTCGCCCGGAACAGCGCCGTCGCCCGCCTCGTGCTCGGCTCCACCTTCAACCCACCCGACCTGTTCTGGTACGCGGTCGGTGCGGCAGCGGGCTGGCTCGTCCACACCGCGCTGGACCGCTACCCGGCACGTCGGCGTACCGGGCCCGGTTGATACGTGTGGCCGCGCTGCCCGCGGGGGCCCGGCCCGGTTCACGGGGAGACGGCCCGGATCAGCGCGCGCCTGGCCCGACGCGGCCGGCCGCCGTAGCGAGGGGCGTCGGCCATTCTCGATCAACTTCCCGCAATTGCGGCGTAGTCGGCGCGGGGCCGCGCCTGTGAAGCCCACAATGGGTGGGCGTGTCCGCACGGACCCCGGTGACGCTCCGCACCGTCCTGCCGGGTCGAGGAGTCGATCTGTGAGCCAAGAGCACAAGCGCGAAGCGCGTACCGGTGCCCCGGTGAACCACCGTCTGTCCGTACGGAACGCGGACGTCACCCTGTGGGCCGGCGAGAGGGCCGTCGCCCACGCGCCGCGAACGGCCCCGCACTTCCCGCTGGTGGAGACGGCACGGGCCGTGGCCCGGCTCCATGAGCGGTCACGAGAGGCCCTGGACCCCGAACGGATCGCAGAGGCCGTCCAGTTGACCGACCGGATGGGGCAGCTGCTCGCCGAACGGGCCGGGAACGCCGTGTGCCGGGCCCTGTCCGACGCTGCGCGGGACGCGGTCCAGCGGGGAGAGACGCTGTCGCTCGCGCTGGACGTCGAGCCGGGACCGCTCGCCGGACTGCCCTGGGAGACGCTGCTCCTGCCCGGCGCATCGGCCCCCCTCGCCCTGCACCCCGTCATCCGCCCTTTTCGCACCGGCCCCGGCGACGCGGTCCCCCCTCGGGTGGCCGCCCCGGGCACGGCGCGCCCGCTGCGGCTGGTGGCGCTGCTGGCCGGTCCCTCCTCCGCGCACACGCCACAGGAGGGGCTGCTCGACCTGGAGGCCGAGACGGCCCGCCTGGCTGCCGCGGTGACCGGCTCCGCCACCCCGGTCGACCTGCGGCTGCTCAGCTCCGGCAGCCTGGACGCTCTCGCCGCGGCCCTGAAGGAAGCGCCCGCGGACCTCGTCCACATCGTCTGCCATGCCCGCCCGGGACACCTCCGGCTGGAGACCGTCGACGGGGCTCCGGCCCCGGTCACGGCCGAAGACCTGTACCGCGTGGTGTCCGCGGCCGGTCCGCCGCCGCTGTTGGTCCTGGCCGGCTGCTCGACGGCCTCCGCGCGACGCCTGCCGGGCCAGGACGGCGGCGGCACGGCCTTCCTGCCCGGAATGGCCGAGCAGCTGGCCGCCTCCGGAATACCCGCGGTCGTCGCCATGTCCGCACCAGTCCGGGACGTGTACGCCGGCGAGCTGACAGCCGCCTTCTACACCGGCCTCGCCGCCGGGAGCGGCCCGCTCCAAGCCCTGCACTCCGCACGGGTCGCCCTTGAGGGGACCCGGCAGGAGACGGGTGGTGACGCCGCCCTTCCCGAGTGGCACATCCCAGTCCTGTACGCCGCCGCCCGCACGGCGCCCGTGTCCGACGTACGGACCGGAGAGACGGGGGACGTCCGGGACGCACGGCACAGCCGCAGGAGCCCGGCGACGACGCCTGCCGTACGGCCGCCGCTGGCCCTGCCCCTCGGCACGTTCGTGGGGCGCCGGCCCCAGCTGCGGATCGCCGCGCGCGCCCTGGGGACGGACGGGGCGGGGCTGGTCGTCCACGGCGTCGGCGGAGGCGGAAAGTCCGCCTTCGTCGGGGAGTTGCTGCGCTTCCACGCGGCCGACCGTCCCGTCGCGCTGGTGCGGGGCAGGACGGATGTCGAGGAGATCCTGCACGCGATCACGGCCGTGCTGCCCGGGGCGGTGGACGGGACCGGCCCCCTCACCGAGGCCCGACGACCGTGGCGGGACCGGCTGCGCGAACTCGCCCGCGCGGCGGCCGACCCCGACACCCCGGCGCCCGTCCTGGTGCTGGACGAGTTCGAGGCCAACCTCGCCCCCGGCACGGGCGGGGCCGGCGGCCTCACCGACCCGGAACTCGGCGCGTTCCTGGAGGCGTGGGCGGACCTCGACACGAGGACCCACGTACTCGTCACCTCCCGCCACCCACTCCCGCCCGCACGACAAGGCGCGGCACGGCTGCCGCACCTGGCCCTGCCACCGCTGACGTCGGCCGAGACGGACCTGCTCCGCCTCAGACTCCCGCAGACCCGGCGGCTGCCGCGGAGCGAATGGCACCGGTTCAAAGAAGCCGTGGGCGGCCATCCCCGCGCCTACGGCTATCTGGACGCCCTGCTCGGACGGACCTCCGTCACCGACACCGATCTGGCTCACCGGCTCCAGCGGCTGACCGGCGGCATCGACGCCACCCGGGCCCGGGTCGCGGGGCGTACGCGCAGCGCCCTGCGGGAGGCGTTACGGATCACCGCCGCCGACACCCTGCTCGGCGAACTCGTCGCCACCCTCGACGCCGGTTCCCGGACCCTGCTCACGTACGCGGCGGTCCACCGCTCGCCCGTACCGCAGCGGGCGTTCACGGACGCCGAGGACGTCGCGGACGCCCTCGACGAGCTGGTCTCCGCCGGTCTCCTGGCCCCGGACGGCGTCGGACGGGACGGCGAGCCCCTGTGGTCGGTACACCGCTGGACCGCGGCCGAACTCGCCGCGCTGGACGCCCGGTCGGCACGCTCCGGCCACGAACGGGCCGCGATCCACTGGGCGGACGTCCTCGACCGGCAGACACTGCCCCAACGGGAACGCGTCCACGCCGGGTTCGAGGCGATCGACCACCACGAGGCCTGCGACCGGCCCGCGGAAGCCGCGCAGGTGGCCCAGCGCGTGTGCCGGCTGCTGCACGCGGTGGGTCACTGGACCGCCGAGGAACAGCTGTGCCGGCGCGTGCTGGACTGGGTCGAACCCGGCTCCGAGCAGGCGGCACAGGCCCATCGACAGCTCGGTCTGGTCGCCCGCGACCGGGGACTGATGCACGAGGCACGGGAACACCTGGAGCGTGCGCTGACGGTGAGCGACGCGGCCGGTGACCTCCTGGGGATCGCCTTCGCCGAGCACCAGCTCGGCTCGGTGCTCCACGAACTCGGCGACTACGCCGACACCGAGAGACGCTACCGCCGGGCCTTCGACGTGTTCCAGGGTCTCGGGCTCAACCGGGACGCCGCCGCGTCCCGCTACCAACTGGCCATGCTGGACGAGTACCGAGGGAACGCGGCCCGGGCCCGGGCCGGCTACGAAGAGGCCCTGGCGGCCTTCGAACGGGCCGGCGACACCGGTGCCGTCGTCGCCTGTCTGCGCAGCCTGGCCTACGTCGCCCAGGACGCCCACGACGTGACCACCGCGATGGCGCACTGCCGCACGGCGGCCGGCCTGTGCCGGGACACCGGCGACGAGATGCAGGAGATGGAGATCCGCAACCAGGTCGGCACCCTGCACGTGGTCGCCGGCGAACTCGACGAAGCCCACACCGAATTCGACGCGGCGCTGCGCATCGCCACCGCTCGCGGCGCCACCGAGGAGATCGCCCGTTCCCACCAGCACCTGGGCATCTGCGCGGAGCGTCAAGGCTCTCTCGACATCGCGGAGGACCATGTGCGGGCCGCGCTGGACCTCAACACGCAACTGCGCAGGGTGGTCGGCCAGGCGCAGTGTCTGACCCGGCTCGCCACCCTCGACCGCAAACGCGGCCGTCCGCTCGCGGGGCTGGCCAAAGCCCGGGAGGCGCTCGCCCTGTTCCGCCGCACCGACGAGACACGCGACCGGCCCGACACCTATCGCGTCATCGGCGACTGCTTCCAGGACCTGGGCCGTCCCGCGGCGGCCGCCCGCTACCACTCCCGCGGCCCCCGGGAACCCGCGGGAACGCCGCTCACAGCCGGATGAGCCGACGCGATACGCCGCGCACCGTGTCGTGGACGCCCCCAACCCCGAGGGAACGATGACAGTGAGGTCCGAGGCCGGCCCGAACTCCACCGCACGACCGAACTCCGCCACGCGACCGAACTCCGCTGCGCGACCGGTCTCCGTCCTGGTGACCGTGACCCGCGGGGAGACGGCCGTGTCGGTCGACGGCACCCCCGTCGTCGCCCATGAGCATCGCGGGCTCACCCGCGCCGTGCAGGAGCGACTGTGGAGGCTCACCCGGTCCCGGGCCGGGCGCCCGTCGCTGACCAGGTTCGATCCGGCCACGAGCAGGACCACCCCCGTGTCCACCGCGTCCCGGTACGCCGTGCACGCGTTGGGCATCGCGATCGGAGAGGCGTTCTTCGGCGGGCCGGCCGGCGAAGCCGTCGCCCGCGCGCTGGACGGGAGCGGTCCCGAGCAGCCCGTGTGGATCGGAATCGCCGTGTCCGTACCGGAGTTCGCCGGGATTCCGTGGGAGACCGTGCTGCTGCCCGGGGCACCGACACCGCTCGCGATGTCGCCCCGGGTCCGGTTCTACCGCGCGCCGACGGGCCGGCCGGGGCCCGTCCACGAACCCGCCGGGGCGGACGGCCTGCGGATCCTGGCCGCCTTCGCGGACCCGCTCGACGACCTGGAGGGGCCCGCGTTGGACCTGGAGGCGGACGCACGGCGGATCGTCGGCGCCGTCGAGGCCGGGGTGCGGCAACGGCACATCGACGTCGAGATGATCGACGGGCCCGACACGCTCACCGAGATCCGGCGGGCGATCCGGCGCAGGCCCTGCGACATCCTGCACCTGTCGTGCCATGCGCGAGCGGACGCACTGCTGCTGGAGGACGGCCGGGGCCGCACCCGCCCGGTCACCGCGCGGGACCTGGCCGACGCCTTCCCGGCCGACGGCGCGCCCCGGCTCGTGGTGCTGGCGGGCTGCTCCACGGGAGCCGGACGTCCCTCGGACGGCCCGGCACGGACCTCGGCCGACCACGAGGAACGGCTCACCGGACTCGCCGCCGAGCTCGTCGCGGCCGGCGTACGGTGCGTACTGGCCATGACCGCGGCGGTGAGCGACAGTTACGCCGCCGCCTTCTGCGCCGAGGTGTACGCCGTCCTCGGCCGACCGCGCCCGCGGGACGGCGTCGCGGACGTACAGGCCGTCCTCGACGCCGTCGCCGAGGCCCGGCATCGGCTGGAGAAGCGGCGCCCGGAGGACCACGGCAGCCCGACCGACCTGTGCGAATGGCCGACTCCGGCCCTGTTCCTCGGCGTGCCGCCCCTCCCCGCGAAACCCCGGCCGACGCCCCGGGACACCGTGCTTCGCCCCGGGCCGGCGACGCCCCCGAACCCACGGCGGGACGTACAGCCGGTGGCCCGCCGTGCCGTCCTGCGTCATCTGATGCGGCTCTGGGACGACGGCGGTGCGGGGCTGGTCGTGCACGGGCTCGCCGGGGTGGGCAAGTCGACGCTCGTCACGCAGTTCCTCCAGCGCCTCGCGCCCCGTGCCGAGGACGTGGTGCGGATCGGGGGTGCGGCGGACGCGTCCGTCCTGGCCGGGGCGCGCCGGCGGGTGGCCGAGGCCCCGCCCGGCGGGGCGCCGCTGATCGTGGTCGTCGACGACGTGGAGACCGAACCGGAACCCGGCCACCCGTACGCCCGGTGCGTCGACCCCCTGCTGGCCCGGCAGTTGGCCGACTGGGCCGACCGGCCGGACCGGTGCCGTCTGATCATCACCGGTCGGCACCGGCTGCGGCTGCCGACACGGACCGGCCGCGCGACGGCGACTTTCCACCTCGGCCCCTTGTCACCGGCCGAGTCGAGGCTCCTCATCGGCCGACTGCCCGGCCTGAGCCGGCTCCCCGACAAGGCCGTGCCGCTGATCCTCACCGAGATCGGCGGCCACCCCGCCGGCCTCGGCCTCCTGGACGCGCTGGTGCGCGGCGCCGCGCCGGTCCTTCCCGGGCTGGACGCCCGGCTGTCCGACTGGCTGGCCGCCGAGGGCCGTTCCCGCGCGGCGGCCCGTTCCCGCGGACTGGGTGCCGCGATCCGCTCGACGCGCCGGCTCCTGGCCCGCGACACCGGGGCGGACAGACTGCTGAGGGACCTCACGCCCGCGCAGTACACGGCCCTCGTCTCGCTCTCGGTCCACCGTCACCCCGTACATCCGGACGACCTCGCGGCCTCCCCCGGGACCGGAACCGCCCCGACACGCGAGACGCTCGCGGTACTGGAGAGCCAGGGCCTGCTGTCGTCCACCGCCGCCACCGACGCGGACACAGACACAGACACCGAACCGTCCTACTTCGTCTGCCGTTGGCTGGCCACGCTGCTCACCGGGTCCGAGCCGCCGGATCGGCTGGCCGCGGCCCATGAGCGGGCCGCACACCACTGGCTGGAGATCCAGCGGCAGAAGGGCGACACCCCCAGGATCGTGCGCGATCTGACCGAGAGCAGACACCACTTCCGGCAAGCGGGCCTGATCGACGACGCGTTCGCGATGACCGCCGCGTTGGTCGACCGGCTGCGGCCCACAGGCGCCTTCACCGAGATGGAGCGTCTGGCGCGGGAATCCCTGGAGTGGACACCGCTGACGGACCACGCCACCGCCGTCCTGCACGACGCGTTGGGCTGCGCCGCCCAGGACACCGGACGTTTCACCGAGGCCAGGGGCCATCGGGAGCGGGCACTTGAGCTGTTCACCCGAGCCGGTCTCGACCAGGAGGCCGCGACCGCCGACATCGAACTGGGCACGCTGGAAGAGGCGATGGGAGAGTACCCGGCCGCCAAGGAGCGCTACGAACGTGCGCTGGTGGCCTTCACCGGGTTCGACGACCTGGAGGAGGTGAAGCGCGCTCGGCATTATCTGGGCAGTGTGGCGATCTTCACGGGGGACACGGCCGCGGCCCGAGGGCACTACGAGGCGCTTCTCGACCTGGAGGCCTCCCGGCCCGACGAGGAGAGCCCGGCGGGTACGGCCGCCGCCCTGCACCAACTCGGCGTGGTGGAACACAACTGCGGCCGACTGGACGAGGCCGACGGCCACTACCGGCGCGCGCTGGCCGTGCACGAACAGCTCGGCGACCGGACGGCGATGGCCTCCGGCTACCTCCAACTCGCGCTGCTGGCACGGGAACAGGGCGACCTCGCGGAGGCGACCGCACTGTGCCGGCGCGCCATGCGCATCGGCGACGAGGTGGGCGACGTGGCCGGAACCGCGGCCGGTGAACACCTGCTGGGAATGATCGCCGCCGACGCCGGCGAACCCGAGCAGGCACGGGCCCACTACGAACGGGCACTGGCCTTTCTGACCCTGGCGGGCGACCGCGCGGCGGTGGGCACCGTCCACCACCAACTGGGCGTACTGGCTCAGGGCACGGGCGACATCGACCGGGCCCGGGACCTGTACCTACGGGCCCTCACCGTCGCCGAGGAGTGCGGGGACCGGTACGGCGCGGGCCGTTCCCGCCACCAGCTCGGACTGCTGGCCGCCATCGAGGACGACGCGGCCGGTGCGGTGTCCTGGCATCAACAGGCCCTGGAGACCTTCGAGGCGATCGAGGACCATGACGGCCAGGCGAGGGCCCTGTCCGCGCTCAGTGAACGGGAGCGGCTCGGGGGAAGCCCCGAGACCGCCTTCGGCCTGGCCCTGCGCGGTTTCGTCGCGGGGCTGGAGTGCGGACCGCAGACACCGGTGGCCACGATGGCGCTGTACGAACTCTCGGATGTGGCACGGGACTTGGGGGACCCCCGGTTCCGGGAACTGCTCTCGGCGTCGGTCGAGTCCTCGGCGGCGGACGCTCTCGTCGAAGCCGTGCGCACGGCACACGAACTCGGCGACCAGGGCTGAGACGACGCCCTGCGCGCGTCCGGTCGGCGCGCCGCCCCGGTTCAGGCGGTACGGGTGGCCAGCAGCGCCAGCCGGCGCCGGATCGCCCGCTCCAGCTCACGGGCCCCGTCGATGTCACCGGCGGACCGGAGCTCCGCCGCGTGGACGGACGCCGTACGCAGGGTGTCGAGGTGCGACTCGCCCAGCAGGCGCAGCCGTCGCCGGTAGGTGTCCTCGATCAGCCGGGCGGACTCCTCTCCTTCGCCCGTACGGCGCAGACTCACCGCCAGCCAGTGGGCGTAGCGCAGGGTGTCGGGATGGTCCTGCCCCAGGACGGTCAGCGCACGACCGTGGGCGTCCCTCAGGAGAACGACCGCCGCCGCGTCGTCCCCGTGGCCGCCGAGGGCACGGGCGTAGCTGCAGGCGGACTGCAGTACGTCGGGGTGATGAGGGCCCAGGACCGTTCTGCGCCGCCGGTAGGTGTCCTCGTGCAGGTTCCTGGCTTCCGTGAGCGCCCCGGCGTCCCTGAGGCCGACCGCGTATCCGTGGGCCGCACGAAGGGTTTCGGGGTGGTCGTTGCCGAGGATCCGCGCCAGTCCCAGGTACGCGCCGCGGTGGGTGTCCCGGGCCTCGACGTCGTGGCCGGCACCCCGCAGGACGAGGGCCAGGTTGTACAGCGACAGCAGGGTGTCCCGGTGGTCCCCTCCGAGCAGCTCCGTACGGCGGTCCACCACGTCTCGCTGGAGCCGCAGGGCGTGGTCGCCGTCGTCGCTGTACAGCCCGGTGGTGTGGGAGACGAGGGTGATCAGGTCCGCCGCGAGGTTGTGCTCGGCGGTGAGGGTCTCGGCGTCCTGGGCGCCCGACCGGCGGGTGCGATGCTCAAGGACACGTCGGTCCAGTTCCACCGCCGTACGGTGGTCGCCGAGTTGGACGTGGGCGCGGGCCAGGTGCTCCGTGGCGGACACCGTGATGTCCGCCTCGGCCCCGTACTCGGTGCGCCAGCGTTCGATCGCGGCCAGGACGAGTTCCCGGGCGGTCCGGGCGTCGCCGCTGACGGTGAGGAAGTGGACCATCCGCAGGAACATCCGGTGACACGCGGGATCCGTGGCGGCGGGGAGGTCGAGTTCGAGGACGTGGGGCAGCAGCACCGCGTACGTCCGCCAGGTGCCGGGGTCCCGGGGATCGCCCGGATCGGTGGCCGACAGTATTCTCCGCGCCGCCGAACGGTCCATGTCCGCCTCGGGAGCCCATTCCTCACGGACGAGCCTGCGGAACAACTGGTGCATGTGGAGGTCACCGCGGTCGACCTGCACCAGGCCGGCCCGGGACGCGGCTATCACCAGGTCGGACAGCCGGTCAGGCGCCTGTGCGACGGCGCCGCGCAGTACGGGGGGCAGCAGCTCGGCAGCCTCGTCGAGGAGCGAGAACGGCAGCGGAGCGGTCGCGAAACAGGCCGTCAGCCGGACGAGACGAGCCGCGTCGGGTTCCCGCTCCTGGAGCCGGTCGACGGCGATCCGCACGACGGCGGCCAGGGAGGCGGGATAGACGTCCTCGTCGAGCCCGCGTGCCAGGGTGTCCTTGGCGTGTTTCTCGATGAGCGCGACGTATCCGTCCGCGCTCATCGGCGAGCCCTCCAGCTGCTGCGCGGCCTGGTCCACGGCGAGCGGCAGATCGCCCAGCACGGAGGCGACACGGTCGGCGTCGGGCACGGAGAGCTGTTCGACCCTGCGGGTGAGCAGAAGTGTGGACTGGGCGCGGTCGAAGTCACCGAGCCGGTGCTGGTGCCCGATCTGGGACCAGAGCGGGTTGCGTGAGGTGATCAGTACGGTGAAGCGCGACCCGGGTCGTGGGAGGTGGCGGCGGACGGCCGAGGGCCGGTCGGCGTCGTCGAAGACGACGAGCCAGCTGCCCATACGGCCCAGAGCCGCCACGACGGCATCGGCCCCGGCGGCGGCTTCGGCCTCGACACCGCAGAGCCGCGCCAGGTCGGAGAACACCTGGGACAGCAGTTCCTCGCGCTGGGCCGGCAGCCAGGCGACGAAGTCGTACGCGCCGCCGTGCCGGTCCAGGTACGCGAGGGCGAGCTGCGACTTGCCGGTACCGGGCGGTCCGGTGATGATCACCGGCTGTTCCCGCTGAGCGAGGAGTCGGCCGACGGCGGTCAGTTCCCGCTCGCGGGCCACGTGGTACCCGAGGGGGGCGGTGGGCCGTTCGGTCCGCCAGAACACCACAGGGGGGCCGGGCTCGGTAGCGATGTGGCGGGTGCCCCGCGAACCGACGGTGGTGGGTCCGGCAGGCCGCTCGGTGCGCCGCTCGTCCTGGTGACCGAGGTACGCCCCTGCCGCGCGCGCGGCGAGTTCGAAGAACCACTGTCTGTCCTCCGGGCGGAGCCGGGCGCGCCCGCTGAAGACGAGTGCGCAGGCGAGGTGGGCCAGGAGCCGGTGGCTCTTCCATTCCGCGTACAGCCCGCGGCCGTTGTTCTCGACCCAGCCCTTCTCCGCCTCGTGAATCGAGCGGATCACCTCGCGCAGACCGACGCGGACGTCGTGCCCCGGATGCCCGTCGGGGTCGATGAGATACCGGGCGAGGTCGGTGCGGACCTCGGGGGCCCGTTCCTTGGCCAACTGCGAGGCCACGATGGAGAGAACGAAGTGGGCGGGGTCGCACACCAGGGGCGCGTCATCGCTGAACCTCGACAGATCGATGAACCGGTGGGCGTCCGCGGCCCGCCCGGGCCGATGGCGGCACACCACGTTGCCCGGGTGCAGATCGCCGTGTCCCAGGCCCGCCAGCAGCGACAGGGTTTCGTCGCCGGCCATACGGGGCCCGGTCACCAGGGCGAAGGGATTGGGGAAGAGGCGGGACTCACCGGGCAGCGCGAGGTACGGGCGCGGATTCTCCAACAGACCGGGGTCGTGACGCGCCCAGGTGTGAAGTGTTCCGCCCTCCTCGATACGGGGACCGAGCAGCCCCGTGAGCACGTCCGAGACGGTTCCCCGGTGAAAGCCCAGGGTCTGTGGCGTGTTCCACTCGTTCAGGACCGACTCGACGACCCGCCCGCAGAGCGCGGCGATCGCGGGGCCGCCCACGGTCTCGGACTCCATCAGCGCGGACAACGACCGGTAGTCCGTCAGACTGCCGCCCGCGATCTCCTGGAACATGATCCAGCCGTTGCCGCCGAGGGGTTGGGGCGGATAGTCGGGCAACTGCCGTGCGAGACGGCGCTCGACGAAGTAGGGCGTCGACAACTCTTCGGCGCGTGCGTGGCGTTGGGGTTCACGGACCGACGAGGCGCGGGGTGGCAGCACCTTGACGACGAGCTTGCGGGCGTCGGTGAGCCGCCCTTCGTGACGGCGTCGCGCGTAGACCGCGAAGACCTGGGCGCCGGAGTTCCCGGCGTCCTCCCAGCCCGCGTAGGACAGCACGGTCCCGGTCCTGGCCAGCCACGCCTCCAGCGTGCGGCGGGCCTCGGGGTCCCGTACCCGCCGCGGCACGTCGCTCCGCTCCGGTACGGGCGGTTCGCCGGACGCCTCAGTCACTGCCGGGCGGTGGCGTCACGGAATCGGTCTCCGGGTCCTCCCGCATGGCGCTTCCGGCGTCGTCGCCGGGCAGGCCGAGGTGGACGGTCCACCGGGATCCGTCGAACACCTCCACCTCGCCCTCGTCGCCGAATCTGAAGTCACCGGTCTCCGGTTCGGGCTCGTCCTCGCCCACCGCACCGCCACCCATCCGCAGCCCTTCCGTCAGGTAACTCTTCGCCCTCACACCGGGGTTGCTTCAGGCTATCGGCGCCGTCCCCGCGGCGCGGGCGGAAGACCCGGTATTCACCCGCCCTCGTGGATCAGGAGACCTGGAGGGAGGCCGCGTCGATGAACTCCTCCACCGCGTTCCGGGTCATGGAGCCGATGTTCTTGAGCTCCTCCAGGTCACCCGCCTCGTCGATGCGCGTCGCGAGGGTCATCGCCGTCTTGCCCAGTTCCACCAGGTCGCGTTCGCCCGCCGCGACCAGACGGACTCGGTAGAGCGCGTACCACGCCTGCGCCCTGTGCTGATGGGACTCGTACCGGGCCTCTTCGTAGGAGGGGCTGTCGTAGTCGTCCTGACGACGGCGCCAGCGCCGGTACTGGGACATCCTGAACTCCATCACCGTACGGGCGAACTCGGCGTAGGCCGTGATCCTTTCCTGCCGCAGCCGTTCGGCGGCGACGATCTTCTCGCTCCGGTCGGCACGCCTGTTCTGCTGCCTGTTCGTCACGACGACGCCGAGCAAGGTTCCCGCCACCGCTATCAGCGCTGCCAGCATGCTCTCCACAACCAGCAAGTGAACCAACGACGGCTGCGTTGATCAAGACCGCGATCCCACCGGGCGTCATGCGACCGGCACGCAGTCGTCCCTCGGCCGGTCCTCCCTCGGCCGACTGCTCGTTGCGGCCCATCGCCTCTTGCCCAGGCCGAGGGCCCGCTCCAGAGCCCGGAAGAGCGCGACGCGTCAGTGAGGATCGCCCGGAGTGGCCGAGCCGGCCAGCCATTTCGCGCCTTCCTCGTAGAGGCGCTGCACGACGTCACCCGTCAGGCCCGGCAGCCCGGTCTTCACCGTGAAGCCCGCCTTGGTCTGCAGGTACCCGAGATGGCGGTAGCCGACGGGGAAACGGCCCAGCAACTCCCGGTCCAGGCTGAGCGTCGCGGACGGATCGACGAGGTCGAGACGGTCCTTCTCGTAGACGGGCTGCCGACGCACGATCTTCCACGCGCCCTCGTGACGCGCGCAGAAGTCGTAGAAGCGCCCGGTGCAGACGACATCGACCTCGACCCCATCCACCTCGGCCCGTTGGTTGATGGTCATCTTGGTCTGGGCGACGGCCCGGTCGCCCACGACGTCGGCGGTGTGTCCGCCGAGGAAGTGCAGGATGCTGACGCCGTTGTCGAAGCCCTCCCGGCTGACGGCGATGAAGTCCGTCGCAGGCCCCTGGAACCACGTGGCCGTCATCCAGCCGTCGAGGGGATGCCACACGGTGGCGAACCGTTCCCAGTCGCCGGCGTCGCGCCACAGTGCCCAGTTCTCGACGAGCCGGCGGAGCTCGTGCTGATCTGTCTCGGTTGTCGGCATGAGAGACCTCCATGGGTGTCGTACGACGGCGTCCGGATGGGATCGATCCGGGCTTGTCCGCCATCGGGTCGGCGACGAACGCAGCGGAATGTCGCCCAGGGGCTGCGTGGAGACGGCGTCGAGCAGGGCTGGAACGCCCCCGAGGCGGCGGCATCGGCCTGGGCTTGTGGACAGCCGAACGGTAGTACCTCACCGACCCTCGGTCGAATGATCCTTTCGCATGCGATATATAGATGAGGTGAATACCGAGTCCCGGCCGTCGCGCCCCATGGCCGGCCTGCATCGCGTCGATCTCAATCTGCTCCCCCTGCTCGCCGCCCTTCTCCAGCACCGCAGTGTCACGCGCGCCGCCCAGGCGGTCGGGCTGACGCAGCCGGCCATGAGCAACGCCCTGCAGCGGCTACGGCGCACGCTCGGTGACGAGCTCCTCGTCCGGGTCGGCCGGGACTATGTACTCACCACGCGTGCCGACGCGCTGATCGAACCGGTCAACCTGATTCTGGAGACCGCCACCAGCCAGGTCCTCACGCCTCCGACGTTCGATCCGGCGACATCGGGCCGCACCTTCCGCATCGCCGCGTCCAGCGCCTCGGCTCTGACGGTCCTGCCCGCCCTGAGCGCGATGGTCGCCGTGTCCGCTCCGGATGTTCGTCTCCACCTGGAGGCGCCCGCGTCGTCGATGGACCTCACCCGCGGTGAGGCGACCGCCGACGTGGCGTTGCTGCCGGACACCATGCCGACCTCGCTCCCGAGGGAACGGCTCTACGACGAGAGCTGGGTGGTGGTCGCCGACGCGAACAACGACCGCATCGGGGCGACGCTGACCGTCGATGACCTCGCCCGGCTGCCTCATGTGGTGTTCGAGTGGGAGCGAGGACGGGTCGGCGCACAGCAGGCCCTCGCCCGGATGATCCCCGATCTCATCGTGCAGGTCGTCGTCTTCGAGTTCCTGATGATCCCCTCGGTGGTGAGCGGCACGAACATGATCGCGTTGTTGCACCGCCGACTGGCTCAGCAACTGGCGCCGCGCAACGGGCTGCGCATCATGGAGCCGCCTCTCCCCCTGCCGCCCCTCGGAGTCGATCTCGTGTGGAACCCGCGCGGCGCCGGCGATCCCGGACTCGCGTGGCTGCGGGAGCAGCTGATCCGCGCAGTTCATTGACGACGGTTCATTGGCGACAGCCCATTGTCATCGGCGACAGTCCATTGACGATGTGATTGCGAATCATTTCCAGTATTCATTGGACTCATACCTCGTGGGTGCTTAGCGTGTCGGTGACCGGAGGCACCCCTCCCCCGAGGGAGCAGGTGGACACCGGCCTGGTGGCGTGACAACGAGACCGGCTCGAGCCGCGTGCCGGTCCCGTTCCCACCGCGCAGGTCGTGATCGCACGCCACCCGAATCCCCGTCGCCGCTCTCGCTCTGCGAGGGCGGCGCGTCACCAACCCGGAGGAGGAGAACCGTCATGTTCCCGCTGAATACCTGGTACGCCGCGGCATGGGACACCGAACTGGGTCGTACCCTGCTGCCGCGCACCATAGGCGAGCGCCCCCTCGTGCTCTACCGCACCACGTCCGGGGAGGCGGTGGCGCTCGCCGATGCCTGCTGGCACCGTCTCGTGCCGTTGTCGATGGGCGAGTTGCACGGTGACGACGTCGTCTGCGGCTATCACGGCCTCGCCTACGGACCGAACGGCCGCTGCACCCGGATGCCTGCCCAGGAGACCCTCAACCCGTCCGCCGCGGTCGCTTCGTACCCCGTCGTGGAGCGGCACAGGTTCGTCTGGGTCTGGCTCGGCGACCCCGCGGCGGCCGACCCCGATCTCGTCCCCGACCTGCACTGGAACGACGATCCGCAGTGGGCCGGGGACGGCGAGAGCATCGTCCTCGACTGCGACTACCGACTGGTCCTCGACAACCTCATGGACCTCACCCACGAGCAGTTCCTGCACGCCGACAGCCTCGCCAGCGACGAGCTCTCCGAGTCCGAGCCCGAGGTGGCCCACGACGACCGTTCGGTCACGCTCACCCGGTGGATGCGCGGAATCGAGGCACCCCCCTTCCTCGGCATGCAGTTGCGCCGGAAGGACCCCGACTACGAGGGGCCCGTCGACCGGTGGCAGGTCATCCACTACACCGCTCCCTCGACGATCACCATCGATGTCGGTGTCGCACCGGCCGGAACCGGTGCGCCGGAGGGCGACCGGAGCGCCGGCGTCAACGGCCGCGTGCTCAACACGGTGACACCCGCCACCGCCGGCACCTGCCACTACTTCTGGGCTTTCACCCGCGACTACCACCTCCGGGACCAGAGCCTGACCACCCTGCTCCGCCAGAACGTGTCGCACGTGTTCGGCCAGGACACCGAGATGCTCAACGCGCAGCAGCGGGCGATCGAGGCCAACCCGGGACACGAGTTCTACAACCTCAACATCGACGCCGGCGGGATGTGGGTGCGCCGGATCATCGACGCGCAGGTCGCCCGGGAACAGGGACGGGACCGCACGCCCCCGAGCCGCCTGGCCGCCGTCGCGTCCACGACGAGGGAGACGGCATGACGAGCGCCGCCGACACCTCGACACAGCCGCCCGGTTCCGGTCCGCATGGCGCCACCGCCCACACCGCGGTCGTGGTGGGACGTACCGAAATCGTGCCGGACATCGTCGAACTGGTGATGCGCCCGTCCAGACCGATTCAGTCGGTCCCTCCGGGCAGTCATCTCGACATCACCGTCCCCCTGCCGGGCGGGCCCGAGACGCGTTCGTACTCGCTGGTGGACCACGGCCGTGACGACGGGCTGCTCCGCATCGCCGTACGCCTCCAGCGGGACGGCCGCGGAGGATCGCGGTGGATGCACGGCCTTCGCCCCGGCGCGGAGATCACCTTCACCGGCCCGATCGACGGGTTCCCGCTCAGCCCGGGGCGCCGACCGAGTGTGCTGCTCGCCGGAGGCATCGGCATCACACCCATCGTCGGGCTCGCCTCCGCCCTGCGTGCAAGGGGCGCCGACTATCGGCTCGTCTATGCCGGCCGGTCGCGCGAGCACATGGCCTTCGTCGAGGACCTGGAGCGGGAACACCACGGCAGGGTGCGGGTCGTCGAGGACATCGACGGCGACCTCGTCGACCCGGACGAGCTCGTCGCCTCCCTCGGCGACGGGGGCGTGCTGTACGTCTGCGGCCCGATGGGGCTGCTGTCGGCCGTACGGGCAGCCTGGGAACGCGCCGCCAGGCCACCCGGCGGACTCCGCTTCGAGACGTTCGGCACGAGTGGGGCCCTTCCCGCGGCACCGTTCCGCGTGGAGGTTCCCGCACGCGGGCTGAGCTTCGACGTACCCGTCGGCACGAGCCTCCTCGACGCCCTCGAAAGCGCCGGGGTGGAGATGATGTACGACTGTCGCCGAGGCGAGTGCGGCCTGTGCAGGGTCGCGATCCTCGACGTGACGGGCACGGTCGATCACCGGGACGTGTTCCTCTCGGAACATCAGCGGGCGGAGAACCGGGCGATGTGCTCCTGCGTCTCCCGCGTCGCGGGCGCCTCCCTCACCATCGACTGCTGAAAGCGACGCACCCGGCCGCCGCCTCCGGTCACTCTCCCGGCAGGGGAGGCGGCACGGGAACGCCTGTGGCTTCAGGATTCTCGGCGGCGTACGACGGCGGGAGGTCCTGCTCCGTCCAGATGCATTTGCCGTCGGAGAGATAGCGGGCGCCCCAGCGCCGGGAGAGAGCGGCGACGAGCTGCAGGCCACGTCCGCCTTCGTCGGTGTGACTGGCGTGGCGGATACGGGGGGTGGTGAGGCTGCCGTCGTAGACCTCGCAGATCAGGGAGCGGCTGCGCAGCAGACGGAGGCGGACGGGGCCCTTGGAGTGGCGGACCACGTTGCCGACCAGCTCGCTCGCCAGCAGCTCCGTGGTCAGCGTGAGATCGTCCAGTCCCCAGGCGCTCAGCTGTCGGCGGATGTAGTCCCGGGCCTGCCCGGCCGACCGGGGATCCTCCGGGAGGATGCAGGAAGCGACATCCCGGGCCGGGGTGCACCGGATGTGGACGACGAGCAGGCCGGCGTCGTCATTCGTCTGTTCGTGGTCGGGCAGCAGAGCCGACACGATCTTGTCGCACAACTCCTCCAGACATCGGACGTCGTCGTCCTCGTCGGTGGCCTCGAAACAGGTGGTGTCGGCCGTGGCACGGGAGACCACCTGGCGCAGTTGGGCCAGTCCCTCGTCGGTGTCCCGGGTGGCGGATTCGACGAGACCGTCGGTGCACAGGACGAGAAAGCTCCCGTCGGGCAGATGCAGCTGGTGCGTCTCGAAGGGCGGCCTACCGGCGCCCAGGGGCGGGTCCGGATCGACGTCGGGGCTGTGGACGGTGCCGTCGGGCTGGACGACGACCGGCGGGGGGTGGCCGGCGAGGGAGTACGAGCACGTGCGCGCGACAGGGTCGAAGACGGCGTAGAGGCATGTGGCGTAGAAGTCCTCGCCGAGGTCGGAGACCAGGTCGTCGAGACGGCTGAACAGCTCGTCGGGGGGCATCTCCAGGTCGGCGAGGGTGCGTACCGCCGTGCGCAGTCGGCCCATCGTGGCCGCCTCGGTGATGCCGTGGCCCATGACGTCGCCGATCACCATCGCGACCCGGTCGGCGGACAGGGGAATCAGGTCGTACCAGTCACCGCCCACCTCCTCGCCCCGGCCCGCGGGCAGGTACCGGGCGGCGGCGCGGGCGGCGGGCAGGCGGGGCAGCGTCCTCGGCAGCAGGCCGCGCTGCAGTTCCCGGGCTCGGGCGTGCTCCATGTCGTACAGACGGGCCCGCTCCAGCGACTGACCGACCAGACCGCTCAGAGCCGTCAGCAAGGAGCGCTCGTCGTCGCTGAAGGAGCGTGGCTCGCTGAAGGACACCACGCACAGGCCGATGACCCGTCCCGAGGCCATCATGGGCAAGAAGGCCCACGCCTCCTTCGGAGAGGCGTCGTTCAGACGCCTCAGCGTCGGATAGCGCCCGGCGATCTCCGCTCTCGACTCGATGAACAGAGGAGTACGCGTCCGCACCGCGTCCTGGATCGGGGTATGGGCGCCGAGCGTGATCCCGTCGACCATGCCGAGGTACTCCTGCGGATACCCGGCAGCGCCGACGACTGTCAGGCGGTCCCCTTCGAGCACCTGGAATATCAGCCCGTCGGCGCCGAAGGGAGCGAGGACGAACTCGGCGACGGCCCGCACGACGTCACGCGAGGTGACGGCCTCGGCGAGTGCGGCCGTCAGCTCCCCCATGCGTACTGATCGTGATCGCCCGGCGCCTGCCTCCGGGCCGGAGGCGGGCGAGGTCCCGGTCCCACCGCCCAGGCGCGAACCGGCCCACCCGGCCAACGCGCGCAGCAGGGACCGTTGGGTTTCGTCGGGCTCACCGGGTTCTGCCGTGAGCACGGACAGCACACCGGCCGGCCCGTCGGCGCCGGGAAGGGGTACGGCCGCCGTGCCGGACGCGCCGACGCCCAGGCTGTCTCCCGCGACGCTGACGAACGCACGACGCCGTACGGCGAGCGCGGGCGCCACATCCTGCTGGTCGAGCAGATCCGCCCACACTGCCGCGCGTTCCCGGGCGAGCCCGCCGGCCGCGACCAGGCGGAGCCGGCCGGCCGCACCGTCGTGCCGGTGCACCATGGCACCCAGGCCGCCCAGACAGGTCGTCGCGTGTTCGAGGACGACGTCCAGTGTCTTCGTGTCCCGCTCCCCGCCGCCCCAGATGTCGTCGCCCGGGGCCCACGGGAAGACGGGCCGGAGCCGCTCGGACTGCTCGGGGCCCCTCGCGGGTTCACCCTTCTCAGCCGTCACCGCACCTCCTGCCCGACTACGGACGCGCCCCGGCGATACCACCACTCTCGGAAGGAATCGCCCATACCATCATAATGACGGTGAGGCTGGCGCTCGTGCCGGTGCTCGTGACGGTGACGGCGCGGCTGGTGCTCGTGACGGTGACGGTGCGGCTGGTGCTCATGCCGGCCGCGGCCGGTTTCCGCCCACGATGACAGCGGCCGGGACGTGCGCTCAGGGCGTCGTCAGTGCCTCGCGCGCGGTCAGCTCCGCGTCGTGCCCATAGATCCACCCGTTGTGCGCGAAGGGGTCCGCGTTCGCGAACGACGCGTCCCTGGCCCGCTGGGCCGGCCCGTCGGGCAGGTGGTTGCTCTCCGCCCTGCCGCGGCTCAGCTGCTGCACCCGGGTGGCGCGCGGGCGGCGGATGTCCTCGTAGCGGCGCAGCGCGGCAGCCGGGTCTTCCGGCCGGTCGCCGAGGCACCCTGCCAGAACGGCGGCGTCCTCCATCGCCTGCGCCGCTCCCTGCGCGAAGAAGGGGAACATCGGGTGCGCCGCGTCTCCCAGCAGCGCGACGGGCCCATGGGTCCAGCGGGGCAGCGGGTCCCGGTCGAGCAGCGCCCACCGCCCGACGCGTTCCGCGGCCGCGAGCAGCGCCCCCAGATCGTCCGACCACCCGGCGAACTCGGCGCGGAGGTCCTCGATCCGCGCCTGCGCCGACCACGACTCCGTCGTCCAGTCGTGCGCCGGCCCGAAGGCGACGATGTTGATCTGCGTGCCCGCGGAGATCGGGTAGTGGACCAGGTGGCGATCGGGGCCCAGCCAGAGCGTCTGGACCGGACGGCGCGCGAAGGCCGGTGCGAGCTGGGCCGGTACGAGGCATCGCCAGGCACAGATGCCCGAGAGCCGCGGTGCTCCCGCTTCGGCCACGTAGCGGCCCACCGTGGTGTGGACGCCGTCGGCGCCGACCACGACATCGGCGAACTCCCGTGATCCGTCGGTGAAGGTCAGTTCGACGCCGTCGTCCATCCGGTGGAGGCCGGCGAGCCGCATCCCCAGGCGCAGTGACGGCTCGGGGACCGCCGCGCGCACCGCGTCGAGCAGATCGGCGCGGTGCGCGACGTAACTCTGCTCGCCGAAGCGCCGCTCGCATTCCTCGCCGAGATCCTGCGAGAACAGCACCCGCCCGTTCTCCCAGCGCCGGAACTCCCACCCGACCCGCAGCGGCACCGCGCGCTCGCGAAAACGGTCCAGCCGGCCGAGGCTGCGCAGCAGTCGCACCGCGTTGGGGGAGACGACGAGGCCGGCACCGACCTCGGTCAGCGCGGGCGCCTGCTCGTACACGGTCGCTTCGATCCCGGCGCGGTGCAGGAACGCCGCGGTGGCCAGACCGCCGATTCCTCCGCCGACCACGGCCACGCGCGGGCCCGGCGCGGATCTCTTGCCCTGGCTGGTCATTCACTGGCTCCTTCGGTGGAAACGACGCCCGGCCCCGCGGTGTGCGCGGGCGCGAGGACGATGTCGAAGCGGACGCTGGACCAGGCACGGTCCGCGAGATCGCGTCCGTCGGGGGCGGGGGTGCCCGCAGGGTGCTCCACGAAGTCGTGGATGAGCGATTCCTTGACACCGAACACGGCGTCACGGGTGAGGAGTTCGTCGCCGCGGACGAAGATGTGGGTGATCAGCGTTCGCTTTCCCCCGGCCCGGACGTCGAAGTGCAGGTGCGAGGCGCGCATGGGGGAACGGCCGACGGAGGCGAGCAGCGCGCCGACGGGGCCGTCGTGCGGGATGGGGTACGGGGTCGGGGTGATCGCCCAGAACCGATAGTGGCCGTTGTCGTCGGCGACGAGGTGACCCCGTGCCGCCACGCGGTCGTCGTCGTACTGCACGTCGTAGAAGCCGTCCTCGTCGGCTTCCCACACCTCGATGCGTGCCCCCGGGACGGGTGCGCCGTCGGTGCCGGTGACCGTGCCCTCGACCCAGCACGGCTGTCCGGCGGCGCCGAAGGAGATGTCCCCGCCCAGGGGGATCCCGGGCGAGCCCTCGACGAAGAACGGGCCGAGCACCGTCGCCTCGGTCGCGTTGGCGTAGGCCTCGTTGTTGATCGCGATCGTCTGCATGGACGCCCCGAGGACATCCGACAGCAGGATGAACTCCTGCCGTTTGTCGTCGGTGATGTGTCCGGCCGCGGTGAGGAACTCGATGGCGGACGCCCACTCCCCCTCGGTCAGGCGCACCTCGCGCAGGAACGCGTGCAGGTGCCGGGTCAGCGCCTGCATCATCTGCTTCAGCCGTGGGTCCTCGGCCGTCTCGAACGAGGCCACGACCTGCTCGACCAGGGCCTGCTCACGCGCCTGCTGGTCAGCGGCCGCCTGTGCGCCGGCGTCGCCGCTCTGCCCACTCATCATCAGTCCTCCTTGCCATCGGTCATCGTGCTCGGGTCCGTGCCGGCCCACGCCGAACGCAGCAGGCGCCGGAGATCGTGGGCCGTCACCGGACGGGGATTGCTGTCCGGGACCACGTCCAGGACCGCCTGCACGGCGTTGTCGGCATCGGCCTCCTCCAGCCCGTAGTCGCGCAGTGCCTTCGGCGCGTCCACGTCGTGCCGCAGGCGCTGCAGGCCTTCGATCGCCGACTCCGCGCCGAACGCGGCCGCGATCCGTTGCTCGGCTTCCGGGGCGGCGGATGTGTTGAACGCCAGTACGTACGGCAGCACCACCGCGTGGGTCTGGGCGTGCGGCAGGTCGTACATGCCGCCCAGGACATGGCAGATCTTGTGGTGCAGCCCCGAACCCGCGGACGAGAACGCCACCGCCGACAGGTAGGTCCCGTACAGCGTCCGCTCGCGGCCCCACAGCCCTGCCGGGTCGGTGACCACCGCGGGCAGTCCGGTCGCCAGCGCGCGGATTCCCTCCGCCGCCAGCGCACGGTCGATCGGATCCACGCGGGGGCCCCACATCGCGTCGACGCAGTGCGCCAGCGCGTTCAGCCCCGATGCGACGCTCATCGGTACCGGCAAGGACACGGTCAGGGTCGCGTCGTAGACGATGGACCGCGGCAGGACCCGCGCGTCCACGCCTGTCGTCTTGCGCGCCTGCTCGGTGAGACCCCACACACTGGTGGCCTCCGAGCCCGCGTACGTGGTGGGAACGGCCACGAGGGGCAGGTCCGTGGTCAGCGCGATCGCCTTCGCCAAGCCGGTGGTGGATCCCCCACCGACGCTGACCACGCAGTCCACGTGGCCTCGGGCCGCGGCGGCGCGCGCCCGCTCGGCCACCTCCACGGGAACGTGCATGACCACCTCGCTCCACCGCAGCACGACCGGTAGACCGGCGGTGACCTGCTGCGCGAGCTCCGCCTCGGCGGCTGCCGCGATCACCATCACCCGTGTGGCGCCGAGCCGTTGCACCTCGGCTCGTACCGTCGCCGCCGCCTCGCCCGAGGCGAAACACACCCTCTGGGGCAGAGTCTCGTGCTCGAACCGCGTCGACGACCTGTACGCCGAGTCGGCGTCACGGCCGCCGGGGGCTCGCGACGTCCCGGTCATAGGCATGTCTGACTCCTTTCATCCTTGAGCGGGACGGGCACGACGTCGCCGACCAGCGGCAGCGGCGGCTCGCTCGTCCGGCCAGGGGCCGCGTCCGGCTCGTCATCGGGTAGGACCGCTCGTCCCCGTCCGGAGCCCGGTCGGTCGGCGGGACCCGGCCGGGACATCACGTCGCGAGGGAGGCAGCCGACTCCGTCCGAAGTCCCGTTCCGGTCCGCCGTCCACGTCCCGCCCATCCCATGAGGGCCTCAGGGCCCGGGACAGAGATTGGGGCACCGACCCCCCGACGGTCAGTACGATGTCCGGTGAATGGACACTCTCCTGCGCGCACATACGTCCGCGAGCCAGGAGGAGGGACGGGCGGCAACCCCGTCACCGTGGGTGAGAGGAGCCGGAAACGGCCAACAGCAGCGACCGCGGCCGCACGGTCACCTCGCGAGCCCTGGCGATCCTGGGCGCGTTCACGCCGGAACACCCGGAGCTGACACTCGCCCAGGTGTGCCGGCTCACCGACCTCCGCCACGCCACGGCCCATCGGCTGGTCGGAGAACTGACGGCGTGGGGAGCCCTGGAGCGCGTCACCGGCGGCGCCTACGTCATCGGCCTGCGCCTGTGGGAGCTGGGCGCCCTCAATCCCCGTGGACTGCCGCTGCGGGTCCGGGCGATGCCCGTCATGGAAGACCTGCACGCCGCCACGCAGCAGCACGTGCAACTGGCCGTCCTCGACGGCACCGACGCCCTCGTCGTCGAAAGGATCTCCGCGACCGGAGCGGTTCCGGTGGTCTCCGGGGTCGGCGGCCGACTCCCCCTGCACGCGTCCGCCGTCGGCCAGGTACTGCTGGCCCACGCGGGCGCGGAGCTGTTCACCGAGGTCGTACGGGACGGTCTGGCCCGCTTCACGCCCAGGACCGTCACCGACCCGGCCGCACTGCGGGTGGCGTTGGCGGAATGCCGGCGGACCGGCGCCGCCGTCGTGCGCGAGGAGATGAGCCCGGACGCCTACTCGGTGGCGGCGCCGGTCACCGACTCGAAAGGCCGCGTGGTCGCGGCCCTGTCCGTGGTGGGCGCCGACGCCCGCACCCATCTGCTGGTGCCCGCGGTCGTACTGGCCGGCCGGGGCATCTCCCGGGGCCTGGGGTCCGGCGACGGGACATGAGAACCCCTGACGGGTCTACCTGGCCACCCGGACCCGCAAGATGCACACACTTCCGGTTTCTTCGGGAGTACGCCGAGCCGATTCCCAGGCTGCGTTCGCCTGCCCCCCAGGCTGCGTTCGCTTGCACCCCAGGCTGCGCAAGCCGCGCTGCCGCCGCTCGGATCACGAAACGATCCGAGCCGCCCGGGGCTCTGCCGCCCCGTTCCGGGGCATGGCTCAGTGCCTCACGGATGCCTCGATGACCGCTGCGACCTGGTCGGCCGCCGGTGAATTCCGGCCCGCCAGGCGCGCCAGGCCCAGGTCGACGGTTTCGTTCTCGACGAGCGGCAGGTAGGTCACGCCGTCGACGCGGAGACTCTGTACCGACTCCGGAACCAGGGCGACGCCGTGACCCGCGGCGACGAACACGACCATCGTCGCCGTCTCGCCGACCTCGACCAGAGCGGAGGGCTCGAAGCCCGCACGGGCGCACGCTGCGAGAACCCGGCCGTGCATGGAGGAGCGGTCGCGCGACGGGTGGACGACGATCGCCTCGTCGGCGAGTGCCGCGAGGGCGATGTCCTGGCGGCCCGCCAGGGGGTGAGCGGTGGGCAGGACAGCCACCAGCCGTTCGGACCGGAGGGTGGTGACCTCCACGGCGGCGTCCACCGGAGTGCCGGTGCGCAACAGGGCGAGGTCGTAGGTGCCCTGGAGCAGGCCTTCGACCAGTTCCGGATTGAGCAGCTCACCGCGGAGTTCCAGGGACACCCCGGGCAGCTGTGCCCGGACCGTACGGGCGATCCGCGGAAGGACGTCGTACGTGGCGGTTCCGACGAACCCGATGGACACGCGGCCGACCCGCCCGGCGGCGAGCAGTGCCATCTGATCCTCCGCCCGCTCCACCTCGGTCAGGATCGACCGCGCGTGAGGCACCAGATGGTGGCCCGCCTCAGTGAGCTCCACCCGCCGTGTGGACCGGGTGAAGAGCGGCGTCCCGAGCTGTCGCTCCAACTGCTTGAGCTGTTGGGAGAGCGCCGACTGGGCCACGTGCAGGCGCTGGGCGGCACGGCCGAAGTGGCATTCCTCGACGAGAGCGAGGAAGTAACGGACATGCCGGAGTTCCATGACCACATCTTATCTCGAAGACTGATCAATCAAGCGGAACTGAATATTGGACGAGATCAATCCCGGAACCTACGGTGATCCCATGGTTGAAAGCTTCGTATACACCGCGGTGAGAACACCGTTCGGGCGGTTCGGTGGAGCGCTCGCCGGAGTCCGGCCCGACGACCTGGCCGCTGTCGCCGTCTCGGGAGCCCTGGCCCAGGCACCGTCCCTGGACCCCGCGCTGATCGGCGACGTCGTCTGGGGCAACGCCAACGGCGCGGGCGAGGACAACCGGAACGTCGGCCGGATGGCGGTCCTGCTGGCGGGGCTGCCGACCTCGGTGCCTGCCACGACCGTCAACCGGTTGTGCGGCTCCTCGCTCGACGCGGCGATCATCGGTTCGCGTGCCGTCGAGAGCGGCGACGCCGACATCGTCCTCACGGGCGGGGTGGAGTCGATGACGCGTGCGCCGTGGGTCCTGCCGAAGCCGTCACGCGCCTTCCCCGCCGGCGACGTGACCGCCGTGTCGACCACTCTGGGGTGGCGGCTGGTCAACGAGCGCATGCCGAAGGAATGGACCGTCTCCCTGGGCGAGGCGAACGAGCAGCTGGCCGAGCGGTTCGCCGTCCCCCGTGGCAGGCAGGACGAGTTCGCCGCGCGATCGCACCAGCTCGCGAACGAAGCCTGGAACTCGGGGTTCTACGACGACCTGGTCGTTCCCGTCGCGCCGGACGGCGAGGTCCTTCTCTCCCGTGACGAGGGCATCCGGCCCGGATCCACGCCGCAGAAGCTGTCCGGCCTCAAGCCGGCGTTCCGGCCCGACGGCGTCATCACCGCCGGCAACGCCTCACCGCTGAGCGACGGCGCGTCCGCCGTACTGATCGGCTCGGAGGAGGCGTCGTCGCGCATCGGCCTCGCACCGCTGGCCCGCATCGCGGGCCGCGGGGTATCCGCACTGGAACCGCAGATGTTCGGGTTCGCGCCGGTCGAGGCGGCCGATCGGGCACTGAAACGGGCGGGGATCTCCTGGTCGGACGTGTCGGCGGTCGAACTCAACGAAGCGTTCGCCGTTCAGTCGCTGGCCTGCGTGGACGCCTGGAAGATCGATCCGGCCATCGTGAACACCAAGGGCGGTGCGATCGCGATCGGCCATCCGCTCGGCGCCTCCGGCGGCCGGCTCATCGGCACGCTCGCGGCGCGGTTGCGCGAGTCGGGGCAGCGGTGGGGCGTCGCCGCGATCTGTATCGGTGTCGGACAGGCCCTCGCGGTCGTCCTGGAGAACGTGACGGAGCGGGCCCGATGACTGTTCAGGTGTGTGCGGATGCCGATGAGGCCGTGGCCGGGATCAGGGACGGCTCGACCGTGCTGGTCGGAGGGTTCGGCATGGCCGGCATGCCGGTCGAGTTGATCGACGCGCTCATCCGGCAGGGCGCGACCGATCTGACCGTGGTGTCGAACAACGCCGGCAACGGAGACACGGGGCTGGCCGCGCTGTTGGACAAGGGGCGGGTCCGCAGGATCGTGTGCTCCTTTCCCCGCCAGTCCGACTCGTGGGTCTTCGACCGTCTCTACCGGGCGGGACGGATCGAGCTCGAGGTGGTGCCACAGGGCACCCTCGCCGAACGGATGCGCGCGGCAGGCGCCGGCATCGGTGCCTTCTTCTCGCCGACGGGCGCCGGTACGCCCTTGGCGGAGGGAAAGGAGACCCGCGAGATAGAGGGCCGCACTCACATCCTGGAGTACCCCATCAAGGGCGACGTCGCGTTGATCGGCGCCCACCGGGCCGACCGGATGGGCAACCTCGTCTACCGCAAGACGGCCCGCAACTTCGGTCCGGTCATGGCCACCGCCGCGACGACGGTCGTGGCACAGGTCCGCGACATCGTCGAGGTCGGTGCGATCGACCCCGAGACCGTCGTGACGCCGAGCATCTACGTCGACCGTGTCGTGCAGACGGGAGTGGGCGCGTGAACCCGATCGCTTCGCTGGTGGAGCACCTCGACCGAGGGCCGCTGGGCAAGGACGAGATGGCCGCCATGGTGGCCCGCGACATTCCGCACGGCTCCTACGTCAACCTGGGCATCGGCCAGCCCACGCTGGTCGCCGACCACCTCCCCGAGGGATCGGGGGTGGTGCTGCACACCGAGAACGGCATGCTCAACATGGGCCCCGCGGCCGAGTCCGGCCAAGCGGATCCCGATCTCACCAACGCGGGGAAGATCCCGGTCACCGAGCTACCCGGAGCGGCCTACTTCCATCACGCGGACTCCTTCGCGATGATGCGCGGCGGCCACCTCGACATCTGCGTGCTCGGTGCCTTCCAGGTCTCGGCTGTCGGCGACCTGGCCAACTGGCACACAGGCGCGCCCGACGCGATCCCGGCTGTCGGCGGAGCGATGGACCTCGCGATCGGCGCCAAGAAGGTGTTCGTCATGATGACCCTCTTCGCGAAGGACGGCGCACCCAAACTGGTACGGGAATGCGGTTACCCGCTGACCGGGCTGGGGTGCGTCGACCGTGTCTACACCGACCTCGCGACGTTCCGTGTCGGCCCCGAAGGCACCACCGTGCTCGAAACCTTCGGCATCACCTACGACGACCTCGCGGCACGCCTCGACGTACCCCTCGCACCGGCCGACGGCGCCAGCACTCCGCCGCTCGCTCCCTCATGACGCCTCAACCAGCAGGCCCGTACTGCATCCCGGACACCATCGACGTCCCAGGAGCCTGAATCAAACCTGACACTGCTCGTTGCAGAGGCCGTCGTCGGTGCGCGGCCACTCGCAGCAACCGCTGGAAGAATGCTCGGCTTTGTCTCGATCGACGAACTCCGTGACGATGCGGCCGTCCTCGATACGCCGGACCCCTACCTGCTTGCTGAAGTCGATTTTCAGTATGTCGACCTCCAGCCTTCTGCACTTCACCGCATATCTGTCAGCGGCCTCAGGGTATTTGGCGAACAGTTTGTCGACTTCCTCGAAGAAGTCAGGGTCGCGCTCGGGCCCACAGGCAGGCTTGGTGTTCATGATCACGCTCCCCGGCGTGGAGTGCTTGGAGCCCCTGAACCATGGTCTCTCAGCCTTGAACCCGGTGCCACCGAGACCAAGAACGTCACCCGTTCAACCGTGCATGGTCGCGGCCTTGGGAAACTCCGTACGTCCTTTGGCGCCGGCCATGGCGGAGGCCGGGTGAACCAGGCGGCGGAGCCGAGACTGGAGGGTTCTCCAGAAATCCGGAGGTGTCTCCTTCGGACGGGCCCGTAGAGTGGCCGCGGACGAGAGAAGAGATCCTCCGATGGACTCCCGTATATCGCGCATACGCTCCAAGCTGGCGAAGGTCCCGTACCAGGTGCGGCGCAGCCACTCGATGGGCGCCGAGCGTCACGCGTTTCGCGTTGGCCCGCGCATCAGTTCCGCGCGGGCGGACGTCTTCGAGGGCGAACACCACATCGAACTGCCGTCGGCCTACCGAAAGTTCCTTGTCGAGCTCGGGGGCAGCGGTGCCGGCCCCTTCTACGGTCTGCTTCCGCTGGCGGAGTGCAGGCTGTACACCATGGACCGGCAACCGCCGGACGGCACCCCGCGGGGATTCCATCACGTGGACCACCCGGAGGCGCTGCAAGGAGACCTGTTCCTCCACATCATCGAGATGGGCTGTACCGACCTGTGCATCATCGGCGTGACCGGCCCCCTCACCGGCCGCGTGCTCACCGGGAACGCGGACGGCTTCTGGCCCCCGAACGTCTCCTCGGCCCAGGACTTCCTCTCCTGGTACGAACGCTGGCTGGACCACATGCGGGACGGCAAGGACAACGACGCTCTGGGGCTCATCTCCCCGGCGATCGTCGCAAGCGCCCCCTGGGCCCCCGGGCCAGGGCCCGGAAAACTCTGTGGCCGCAAGCCGCAGAGTGTTGAGGCGACGGGACGCGAACCCGAGATCCTCGCAGCGCCCTTGTCCCATGAGACATGGCGAAGCCTGGAGAAGGACGGCCACCGGACCGTGCTGCGGCGGACCGAGGACGGGGTCCGGCCGCAGTCACGGACCGGCCGCGCAGTCCCGTGCGGTGTCCAGCCCCCCGCCCCGCGAGGTTGCTTGCCGACCGCCACCCCGCGACAGCCATGCCGTCCTCGCCCGGACAGACTCGCACTGGCTCCTTCCTGGAGGCCGGCCCGGCCGCCCGACCAGTGCATGGGCCGTGGGCCGTGGGCGAACGGCTCCGCAGACTCGGCATCCGGCTCGGGGAACGCCGGTCGACCGCGCTGTTACGGCTCACCACCGAGCTGCCCGCCGCTGCCCGCGCCCGCGCCCTCGGCATCGACATCGACATCACCGTCGCCGTCGCCGTCGCCGTCGCCGTCGCCGTCAAAGGGCAGCGCACCGCCGCCGGAGACTGGGGCATCTACGCAGACGAGATCAGCCGCCGATCAACGGCGCAGGAGTGAAGGACATGCCACAACTCGCCTACGACGCCGTGCTCTGCGACATCGACGCCGAGCGCCTCGGAACACAGGCCGACCGCTGCCTGTTCGTCGACGACACCGCAGACAACGTCGTTGCGGCCCGCGCAGCGGGGATGACCGCCCTCCACTACCGCCGCCTCGACGATCTCCGCCGGGCGCTCTCACCGCGGCTCAACACGCCGGGCTCCCAGGCGGATCGGTCCTGAACCGCAGACGGCGACAGCGCCCCCGTCCTGCCGCCCGCGAAACGCGACACCGTGCTGCGCCGTCCAGGCCGGTCATGAGGCAACTACCCCAGGACCAGTCGCCGTTATGAGCCGAACTCGCCCGCGCGCAGTCTCAGGTCACGGAGCACCTGAGTATCAGGTGCTCGTCCAGGGCACCTTGTATGCCGGTTTCCGTTCTTGCAGCGGCAGGCGTGGGTCAGCAGCGCATCGGTGTCGAGAGCTGCGAGCACGGCCGGACAGATGTCTCAACCCGGGGTGTGCCCGCGGACCGTTTCGCGGAAGGTGATCGGGGTCTGGCCGGTGCGCTGGCGGAAGTACTTGCTGAAGTGGGTGGCGCTGGAGAAGCCGAGGCGGTCGGCGATTCGGGCGGCTGCCTGATCGCTGTGGGCCAGGAGGCGCTTGGCTTCGAGGACGACACGGCGGTCGATGAACTCCTTGGCGCCCAGGCCGGCTGAGGCGAGGGTGGCGCGTGCGAGGGTGCGGGCCGAGTAGCCGAGCGCTTCGGCGTAGTCCTCGACCCGGCGGGTGCGGGCGAAGTCCTTTTCCACCGCGTCACGGAAGCGGAGGTAGGTGGCGTCGGGTTCGGGGGCGGCGCTGCCGACAGGCGCGGTGAGGTGGGCCAGTCGCAGGACGAGAACGGCCAGCAGGTGGCGCAGGGCCGCGGTGTGAATCTCCAGGGGCAGGCGTCCGAGGGCGTGGAACTCCGCGGCGAGATGGTCGGCGGCCAGTCGCAGGGCTTGGGCGTCCGCGGACGGGGGCCTGCGCAGGATCGGCGCGTGCGGGTCTTCTACGTGGGCGCCGGCCGTGGTGGCCGGGTCGAGGAAGTCCTGGCGGAACAGGATCAGGGTGCCGTCGGCGTGGGTGGGGTCGCCCCACTGCTGAACCTGGCCGGGGCGAACCCACAGCCATGAGCCGGGTTCGAGGGCATAGGCGGTGAAGTCGACCGTGTGCCAGAGGGTTCCGCCCGTGAGGGTGACCAGGTGGTGGAAGTCCGGGCGCTGGGGGGCCGTGAGCCGCTCGTCGGGTACGCGGTGGCGCAGCTCGGTGAGGGACAGCACCTCGACCCCGGCAGGGGTGCCGGCGGGCGCCGCGAAGGAGACCTCCGGGATCCCTCGATCGACATCATGTCGGTTTTTGACCATCACCAGTCACCATCGTATCCGATTCAACCTGTTCAACCACTCTAGCTTGGAGCTGTCAGCCCATCCGGCATCAATCGTTGTCGGAAAGCGGTAAGAGCCTGGTCAGAGAGGAGGGCATGTGATGCCTACGGCGGAACGGGCCTCCCTGACGTACGTCTTCGACGCGTACTGCGCCTGGTACTACGGCTTCGGCCCCACCCTGCGGGCCTTCGCCGAGCACAACGCTCACCGCATCCGGCTCACTGTCGTGTCGGCCGGCCCCTACACCGGTGCCCGGGCGCTGCCGGTGGCGGCCTATCCGCACCTGTCGGCCGAACGCGGCACCGTCACGCGCCTGACCGGGGTCGCCTCGGCACGGGCTACGACCGCGCCCTGGCGCGGGGAACGACCGTGCTCGACTCCGCCGCCGCGGCGGCGGGGCCGGCCGCGCTGCGCGACCAGCCCGGCATCAGCGAACTGGACGCGGCCGAGGCCATGCAGCGGGCGTGGTCCATCGAAGGCCGCAGCCTGTCCGACACCGAGGTCTACCGGGACACAGCCGGCGAGTTCGGGCCTGGACTTCCCGACCTCCGCCCTCGACCAGCGGCTGACCACGACCATCCCTCACGTCCCCATCCCTCAAGTCCCCATCCCTCAAGTCCCCATCCACGACCTGCCCTTGCGAGGAGAACCGTCATGAGCAACGCCAAGAACACCGTCCTGAGCGCAGCCGGCGAACTGTTCGGCCAGAAGGACCCGAGCGCGGTGGACCGCTGGGTCGCCGCCGACTACACCCAGCACAGCACCCTGGCCGCCGACGGCCCCGAGGCCCTGCGCCGGCTTGTCGCCGGTCTGCCGGAGGGCTTCCGCTACGAGGGCGCCCGGGTGATCGCCGACGGCGACCTGGTCGCCCTGCACGGCACTTACCACGGCTTCGGGCCCGACCCGCTGATCGCCTTCGACGTCTTCCGCGTCGACTCCGACGGCAGGCTCGCCGAGCACTGGGACGCCCTGACCCCGCTGGTCACCGACACCGCTTCCGGACGCTCGCAGACCGACGGCCCCACCGAGGTCACCGCGCCCCAGGAGGCCGAGGCCAACCGGGCCCTGGTCGCCGAGTTCGCGCAGAAGGTCCTGGTCGGCGCCGACTACTCGGTGCTCACCGACTACATCTCCACCGAGACGTACCACCAGCACAACCCGGAGGCCGCCGACGGCCTCGACGGCTTCGGCGCGGCTGCCGCGAAGTGGGGCGAGCAGGGCAAGAACCTCGTCTACCAGACCGTCCACAAGGTCATCGCCGAGGGCGAGTTCGTCCTGCTCCAGTCCGAGGGCGAGTTCGGCGTCCCCGTCGCGTACTACGACCTCTTCCGCGTCCAGGGCGGCAAGATCGTCGAGCACTGGGACATCATCACCCCGATCCCGGCCGAGCTGCCCCACGCCAACGGCCTGTTCTGAGTAGGCGGTTCGTGCACCAAGGCCGCACACCGCCCGCAAGGAAAGAAGCGCGATGAGTGAGTTCACCTACGCCGGGAAGTCCTTCATCTTCCACGTCGACAACGGGGTCGTCTTCCGCAACACCTACGCGGCCGACGGCACCACCCTCCGCTACGCGACTCTGGAAGGCCCGGCCAAGGGCGCCGAGGCACGCGGCATGGAGGTCGTAGGAGACGTACTCCGGGACGAGGCGCTGGCCGTGTTCCGCAACTACCGCAAGGCCGTCGACTCGGCCGACGGCATCGTCGTCTACAACGCCCGTGGCGGTGCCGAACGACAGCCGTGACACCGCGTTTCGCCACCGACGTGGTCACCTTCTACCACCCGGACTTCTGGGGGCTCACCTCCGCCGACGCCGTACGCGACTGGGCGTCGGCGAACCCCGAAGACTTCTGGGACCGGGTGATGGAAGCGCTCACCGAGGCCGGTGTGACGGGTATCGAGCTGACCTTCGCACCAGGCGACATCGAGTCCGCCCTGCGGGCGTTCGGCAGCGCGCCCGCCTTCCGGCGCGAGCTGGCGGGCCGGGGCCTGTCCGTCGTCAGCGCGTTCACCGCGGACAGCGACGCCCCCGACTGGCGCCGCGGCGACAACCTGCCCGCGATCGTCGCCGACACCGAACGGCGCGTGGCCTTCCTCGCCGAGGTCGGGGCGGACCTTCTCGTCGCCGGACTGCCCATGCGTACGACGTTCGGGACGCGCCCGCCCTTCTTCGTCGACGCCGCGTACATGACCCGCATGGCCGACATCGCGCACATGGTCGGCGAGGCCGTCAGCCGACAGGGCGTGCGGCTCGCCTTCCACACGGAGTCCAACAGCACGCTCTGGTACGAGCGCGACATCGACCTGTTCATGGCCCTGACCGACCCGCGCTACGTCTGGCTGTGCCCCGACTCCTGCCACATCGCCCTCGGCGGCGGCGACCCCGTCGCCGTGGCACGCCGTCACGCGCCACGCATCACCCTGGTGCACTGGAAGGACGCGGTAAAGCCCATCGACGTCGAACTCACCATCGACGAAACGGTCTTTGCCCAGCAGCAGCCCTACATGACCGAACTCGGCACGGGCATCGTCGACTGGAAAGGATGGGCCGACGCGATGTCCCGAACACCCGGCGCCGGCACGATACTCATCGAACTGGACGAGGCGGCCGATCCCGTCGCCGCGCTCAGGGCGGGTACGGCTGTGGCGAGGAAGGCCCTCGCGTGATCGACTTCTCCGCCTGCATCGAGCTGATGTTCCCCGAAGGCGACCGGCCGCTCGACGACCGGGCACGCGCCGCGGCCGACTCCGGGTTCCGCGCGGTGGAGATCTGGGACTGGTGGGACAAGGACCTGCCCCGGCTCACAACCCCCGCTTGGCCTGCACATGAGAGGCATCGATGGTGGCGCGCGAGAAGTCGAGACGGTCCGCCGCCCGTAGCCCGTCCAGCAGCACCCGCTGGAGTGCCTCCCATACCCCGGCCTCCTGCCACTCGGCCAGCCACCGCCAGCAGGTAGGACCGGAACCGAACCCCAACTCCTGCGGCAGGAACTCCCACTGGACACCTGTGTAGAGGACGAACAGCACACCCTGGAGCGTCTTGAAGTTCCCCCCGGGCCCTGGACAGCGGGTGTTTACGCTGCGGGGGTGAGGTCTTGCCTGAGCAAGGTTCTCGTTTCGAGTGGGGTGACGTACCCATGCTCGGGGTGTCTGCGGAGTCGGCTGCGGTTGTACTCGATCTCGATGTAGCGGAAGACGTCGGCCCGGGCGGCCTCGCGGGTCTCCCAGACGGTGGTTCCGATCTCCGCTTTCAGGACGGCGAACCAGCTTTCCGCAGCAGCGTTATCGTAACAAGAGCCGACACGTCCCATCGACTGTCGCATGCGCAACTTGCGTATCTCGGTGCGGAATTCATCACTCGTGTATTCGCTGCCGCGGTCGGTGTGCATGATGCAGCCGTCCTCCAGACCACCGCGTCCGGCCGCCATCCGCAGGGCGGCGACCGGCAGCTCGGCGCGGTGGTGGTCGGCCATCGCCCAGCCGATCACCTCCCGCGTCGCGAGATCAATGCAGGTCGCCAGATACAACTTCCCTTCCCGTGTGACGAGTTCGGTCATGTCACCGACCAGCCGCATCCCGGGACGGGGGGCGGTGAAGTCCCGGCCGATCAGGTCGGCGGCGAACACCGCCCGCCTGGCCTGCCTGGTCAGGCCCCGACGCCGGCGGCGGGTGATCCCGACGATCCGGTACTTGCGCATCAGCCGCTCGACCCTCTTCGGGTTCACCGCCCGCCCGGCCCGCCGCAGGGCGGCGTGGATCCGCGGGGCCCCGTAGGCGCCGCGCGATCCGGCGTGGAGCACCCGGATCTCGTCCACCAGGCGTTCCTCCTCGCGCCGCGCGACCCGGCGCGCTGACGCGGCCGCCCGGTGCGCGTAGTAGGTAGAGCGCGGCACTCCGAGCGCACGGCACAGCAGCGCGACGCTGTGACCTGCGTGATTGTCGTCCGATGTCTTCTCCGCGTCGATGAAGCGGCACCGCGTGGCGGTGTCTACCTCATCTTGTCCTGCGCGAAGAAGGCGGTCGCTTTTCCCAGGATGTCGACCGTCTTCTCCAGCTCGCGGACCTTACGCCGCAGCTGGGCGAGTTCTTCCCGCTCGGCGCTGGTCAGAGTCCCGGCGGGCCCCTCGCCCCGGTCGGCCTTGGCCTGCTTCACCCAGCCACGCAGACCCTCCGGGCTCACCCCCAGGTCCCGGGCGACCTCGGTGACCGTCTTGTCCGACGACAGCGCCAGCGCGACGGCGTCGCGTTTGAACTCGGCCGTGTACCGCTTGCTCATGTTGCTCTTCTTGCTCACTACCTGTGACTGCTTCCTCCGGGACCTTCCGTCCCAGTATCAGGCTGTCCAGGTCAAGGGGGGAGCTTCATCTTGCGGTCATCGATCCGCTTGCGCCCCGGGTACCGGAACCGCCGCTCATGCTTCGGCAACAGCGGCTCGATCACCGCCCACAACTCGTCACTGACCTCCCACGGCTTCCGCCGCGCCATGGTCGCACCCCACAAAAGACGGGATCACGTACATCTCCACCGTGCCACAACACGATCTTTCTGCAAGGACCCCTTAATGGCTGCGCACCCGGCAGACCCGCGGCCAGCAGGTTGATCACGACACGGCAGTGCGCGGCCACCCCCGGAGCGGGAGCGCGCCGGACAGACCCTGGTCCATCAGCGGCGAAAACGGCTTTCGGTCACCGCCGGCGCGGTGTCCTCACAGCCACCGTGTCAGTTGTACGGGCACCGCGTCCCGGATTTACTCCACAGTCAGATCAGGCTCGACGGGCGCGACGATGTCCACGATGGTGCCGCAGGGGGTCAGTGAGGACCCGGTCGGGCTGGGTCACGTCTCTGGCCGCGGGACGATCCGGGCCCGCTTGGGGCGGAACGACCCGACGCTGGTGTCGGCGTCGCCGACTGCCCGCTTCGGCTTGGCAGTCGAGGAGGCCGACGCTACTGGCTCGATGAGGTCGTCCATCGAGCAGTCCAGGATGTCCAGCAAGGCCATGAGAACTTTCAGGCTCAGTCGCTCGGGTCGCTCAGTCACCAGCCGGTAGACCTGGCTGGAGGACAAGTCGATGCCGCGTTCGGCCAGCGGAGGTTGCAGGGGCGGTGGACGGCGCGCAGCGTCACTTCGGCAGCCTGCTCGAAGCGGTCCGCGACGTCCTCGCTTTCGTGACCGGCCCCCGCCCCTCACGGGCCGGAGGGATCAGCCGCGGTGGACGGATCTCGAGGTGGCCGATGTGATCACGGTGTCGGAGCCGTCTTGGACAGTCCCGTTCTCCGGGCGGTCGCCGACAACGTCGTCGAGTTCGTCGCGCGCGGGGTGGCGACGGATCCCGGATCGGGCGGCGTGCTGTCTGCCGCCTACCGACCGGGTACTGACGGTGGCTGTCTACTACCGGACCTGACCATACGGCAGCTCGCGCCGCTGTTCGGGGTCTGCCTGCCACTGCGTGCCGGGTGATCCAGCGACGAGGAATACCTTCGCCGCACGCCGTCGCGTGGCGTCGTGGTGATGCGGCATCAAGCCAAAGTGATCCCCGCGCCGTCGGTCGCCTTCCGAGATCGGTGCGTCGCTCCTATCCTCGTGCGCCAACGGTTACCGAAGGTAAGGGGTGGGGATGAGCGGCACCACACGCAGAGGGTTCCTCAGTGCGGCCGCGGTCGCCGGCGGCGGAATCGCCCTCGGAACGCCTCAGCAGGCCGCGGCCCGGAGCGGCGCCACCCCACACACCGTGGCCGTACTGGGCGGGGGCGTCGCCGGGCTCACGGCGGCGCACGAACTCGCCGAACGCGGCTTCCGGGTCACGGTCTACGAACGCAAGGCCCTGGGCGGCAAGGCCCGCAGCATGGACGTGCCGGACAGCAGCACGGGCGGGCGCGATCCTCTGCCCGGAGAGCACGGCTTCCGCTTCATCCCGGGGATCTATCACAACCTGCCCGACACCATGCGGCGCATCCCCTTCCCCGGCAACCCCAACGGCGTCCACGACAACCTCGTCGCCCCCAAGGAGATGCTGTTCGCCCGCTCGGGCGGCCGCGAGGACATCCGGATCCCGCTTCCCTGGCCCGACAGCACCCCGGCCGAACTCACCCCCGACGAAATCCGCCGGGCCCTCACCTCCGTCCTGGACACCGCCTTCAACCTCCCCCTCCACGAGGCCCTCTACTTCGCCAACCGCCTCCTGGTCTTCCTCACCAGCTGCGACGAACGCCGCGACGACACCTGGGAGCAGACGCCGTGGTGGGAGTTCGTACGGGCCGGGCGGATGTCGTACGACTACCAACGGATCCTCGCCGTCGGTATCACCCGCAACATCGTGGCCACCAAGGCGGAGGAGGCCAGCACCCGTACGGTCGGCACGCTACTGGAGGCGTTCGCCTTCAACCTCCTGGGGCGGGGCGCGGACGGACCGCTGGACCGGATCCTCAACGCGCCCACCAACGAGGCCTGGATCGACCCCTGGGTGACCTATCTGACGTCACTCGGGGTCGAGTTCCACATCGGCTGGACCGTACGGGACCTGACCCTGGACGCGGGCCGGGTCGCCGGGGCCGTCGTGGAGGATCCGGAAGGTGCCCGCCGGACCGTCACCGCCGACCACTACATCTCGGCCATGCCGGTCGAGCACGCCCGCCGCACCTGGAACTCCGCCGTGCGCGCCGCCGATCCTCAACTGGCCGCGTGCGACCGGCTGGAGACGGACTGGATGACCGGCATTCAGTTCTATCTGACCGAACGTACGCCGATCCTGCACGGCCATCTCGACCTCATCGACTCACCCTGGTCGCTCACCGCGATCGCCCAGGCCCAGCACTGGCCGGGCCACGACTTCCCCGCCGACTTCGGTGACGGGACGGTCGCGGACTGCCTGTCCGTCGACGTCTCCGAGTGGGACCGGCCGGGCATCCTGTACGGCAAGACGGCCAAGCAGTGCACCCGCGCCGAAGTCGCCCGCGAGGTGTGGGCGCAGTTGAAGGCGGCGCTCAACGACAGCGGCCGTACGGTCCTGAAGGACTCCGTGCTGCACTCCTGGTTCCTCGATCCGGCCGTGACCGGACTCGGTACTCCGAACCCGGCCAACGAGGAACAGTTGCTGATCCACCCGACGGGGACCTTTCACCACCGTCCGCGGTCGGCCACGAAGATCCCCAACCTCTTCCTGTCCGGCGACTATGTGGCCGTGCCCATCGACCTGGCCACCATGGAAGGCGCCAACACCTCGGCCCGGCAGGCAGTCAACGCCCTGCTGGACGAGATCGGTTCGGCCGCCGAACGATGCACCATCACCCCGCTGTACCGGGCCCCCGAGTTCGAGGCACTCAAACGCCACGACCGCACCCGTTACCTCCTCCGCCTGCCGAATCTCTTCGACGTCGGTTGACATCTCCGCATGGTGATGAGGCATCGGGTTCGCGACACGCGCGATGAGCATGATCTGTGATCTTGCCGGCGGCCTGTTCCCGCTTCGCGCACGACGACAGCGGGTGTGTGAAGGACCTGGACGTGCCGTATGCCTCAGTAGGCTTGTGCGTCGAGCAAAGGAGCCCTGCGCATGAGCTTTCGCCTGAAGGCGATCACCCGCGAGGATCATCTGACATTCGTGCGGGCCCGGCCTGCGGTGAGTCACATGCAGGTTCCTTTGTGGGGCGACGTGAAGCCGGACTGGCGGGCGGAGAGCCTGGGCTGGTTCGACGAGAGCGACCGTCTCGTCGGCGTGGGACTGGTGCTGCTGCGGCCGTTGCCGAAGCTGAAGCGGTACCTCGCCTACTTGCCCGAGGGGCCGGTCATCGACTGGGCTGCGCCGGATCTTCAGCGGTGGCTTGAGCCGATGCTGGCGTACTTGAAGGAGCAGGGGGCGTTCTCGGTGAAGATGGGGCCGCCCGTGGTGGCCCGCCGCTGGAGTGCCGAGGCGGTCAAGGCCGCGATCGCCGACCCGCGTGCGGGGCGGCTGCGGGACGTGGAGGCGACCGTGCACGAGCCGCGGGCCCTCGACCTCGCCGACCGGCTGCGCCGGATGGGCTGGCAGCGGACAGAGCCCGGCGGCGAGGACGGCTTCGCCGCGGGACAGCCGCGCTACGTCTTCCAAGTGCCGTTCGCCGGGCGGTCGTTGGAGGAGGTCCAGCAGGGTCTCAACCAGCAGTGGCGCCGCAACATCAAGAAGGCGGAGAAGACCGGCGTCAAGGTCGTCCAGGGCGACTACGAGGACCTGCCCGCCTTCTACGGCGTCTACGTGGAGACCGCCGAGCGGGACCGGTTCCTTCCCCGCCCGCTGGCCTACTTCCAGCGGATGTGGACCGCGTTGACAGCTGAGGACCCGGACCGCATGCGCCTCTACCTCGCCCACCACGAGGGCGAGGTGCTCGCGGCGGCCACGATGCTGATGGTCGGCGAGCACGTCTGGTACTCCTACGGCGCCTCCACCAGTCGCAAGCGCGAGGTCCAGCCGAACAACGCCATTCAGTGGCGGATGATGAGCGACGCCCACGCGCTCGGCGCCGGTGTCTACGACTTCCGGGGCATCACCGACACCCTGGAAGAGAGCAACCACCTGCTGGGACTGTTGCGGTTCAAGGTCGGCACCGGCGGCGAGGCCGTCGAATACCTCGGTGAGTGGGACTTCCCGCTCAACAAGGTGCTGCACAAGGCCCTCGCCCTCTACATGTCCCGCCGCTGACACCGGGGCCGCCTCGTGCCGATCGTCGACGCCGATGCGGTGAGCGGTGAGCGGTGAGCGGTGAGCGGTGAGCGTGGAACGCCGACTGCGGGCGGGTGAGTCGGCCTGTCGGTCGTGCGGGGTGGCACTCGCGTGGACAGGGCGACCCAGTCCGGCCCCGCTGTCGTCGGGTCAGCCGAAGTCGAGCGCCTCCTGGGCGAAGTCGGCCGGCACCGGGCCCTGATGGGGTCGCCAACGGCGTAGAGACACCTCTGACTCGGAGGGGAGGCGATCGGACCCAGGACGCGGCCGGAGAAGATCCACCGTCCCCTTCCAGGCCGATGCGCTGACCTGCGGCGGGGTGCGGGCCCGGCTCGGCGCGGCTTGCGATTTCAGCGTCGGTCTGTGCGGGGCCGATGGTGATCGGCTCCGGTGACTGTCCGTCTGCGGAGCACAGGCGGCGGCCGGCCATCGCTTCGTGAGGGTGAAGGGCGCACGACCATCCGGGTGTCGACCGCGCGGCGTGCTGTTGACCGTGGTGCGTGTGGTGTGCCCTGAGAGCTTGTGACGGCTCACCCGTGAAGGAGACACACGGCATGTTCGGACAGTCGCAGGCGTTCAGCGGCTTCGCGGTCGACGACCTTGGCGAGGCCCGCCGGTTCTACGGTGAGACCCTCGGTCTCCAGGTGGAGGAGACCGGGCAGGGGGACATGGGGATGCTGACCCTCACACTCGGCAGCGGCGCGCGCGTCTTCGTCTACCCGAAGGAGACGCACGTCCCCGCAACGTTCACGATTCTCAACTTTCCTGTGGACGACATCGAGGCCGCCGTCGATGAACTGGAGCGGCGCGGTGTGAACCTTGAGCGCTATCCCGGATTCGACCATGACGGGAAGGGCGTCGTCCGGGTCGGTGACGGCGGTCCTGCGGCGATCGCCTGGTTCACCGACCCCGCCGGGAACGTTCTCTCCGTGCTCCAGGAGCACTGACGATCGGGGCCCCGTGCGGCATTGCTCGGATGTCGCTCTCCGGCTGCCGGAACAAGGTCGGATACCCCACGGTGCCGCAGAGCCGCTGTGGTGCGAGTGGAGCCCCGGACGGCGGGCACGCGTGCTGTGGGTGGAGCGCGCGTGCCCGCCGTGGAAGCGTTGCGGGAGCTCTGAGCGATCGGCGTCACCGCCCCGGCCGGGACATCGGATTCAGGAGAGGTCGAACCGATCGAGGTTCATCACCTTGTCCCACGCGGCCACGAAGTCACGTACGAACTTGTCTCCCGCGTCCTGGGACGCGTAGACCTCCGAGACGGCTCGGAGCTGGGAGTGTGAGCCGAAGATGAGGTCGACCGCGGTGGCGGTCCACTTGAGCTCGCCTGTGGCGCGATCCCGGCCTTCGAACACGTTCTCGTCCGAAGTCGACGTCTTCCACTCCGTGCCCATGTCGAGCAGATTGACGAAGAAGTCGTTGGTCAGTGCCGCCAGCCGGTGAGTGAAGGCGCCGTGCGAGGATCGCTTGTAGCCGGTTTTCAGCACCCGCATGCCGCCGATCAGCACCGTCATCTCGGGGGCGGTCAGCGTCAACAGGTTGGCGCGGTCCAGCAGGAGCGTCTCCGGCGACAGCTTCTCTCCCGCGCGGACGTAGTTCCGGAATCCGTCGGCCCTGGGTTCGAGCACGGCGAACGACTCCACGTCGGTCTGTTCCTGCGAGGCGTCCGTACGCCCCGGTGCGAACGGGACGGTGATGTCGTGACCGGCGTTCCTCGCGGCTTGCTCGACGGCCGCGCACCCGCCCAGGACGATCAGGTCGGCGAGCGAGACCCTCGTGCCGGCGGCATGTGAGAGATTGAAGTCCTGCTGGATCTGCTCCAGCCTCTGCAGCACCTCCGCCACCTCGGGCAGGTGGTTGACCTCCCAGTCCCGTTGCGGCGCGAGGCGAATCCGTGCCCCGTTGGCCCCGCCGCGCTTGTCGGTGCCGCGGAAACTCGCCGCGGACGCCCAAGCGGTGGTGACCAGTTGGGAGACGGACAGTCCCGAGGCGACGATCCTGCTCTTGAGAGCAGCGATGTCCTGGTCCGTGACGAGTTCGTGATCGACCTCGGGGACGGGGTCCTGCCACAGCTGCGGCTCGGGAACCCACGGGCCGAGGTAGCCCGTGACGGGCCCCATGTCGCGGTGCAACAGCTTGTACCACGCCTTGGCGAAGGCCACCGCGAGCTTGTCCGGATTCTCGTGGAAGCTCTTCGAGATCGGGCCGTAGACCGGATCCAGCTTCAGCGCGAGGTCCGTCGTCAGCATCATGGGAGCGTGCCTCCTCGACGGATCGTGAGCGTCGGGCACCGTGCCCTTGGCCGAAGGATCCGTGGGGGTCCACTGCTTGGCACCGGCGGCACTCGTCGTCAGCGCCCATTCGTATCCGAACAGGTTGTCCAGGTACCCGTTGTCCCACCTGGTCGGCTCGGAGGTCCATGCGCCCTCGAGCCCACTGGTGAGCGCGTCGGCGCCCTTGCCGCTGCCGTACGTGTTCCGCCAGCCGAGACCCTGCTGCTCGACGGGTGCGGCCTCGGGTTCCGGACCGATGTACGCGGGGTCCACCGCACCATGACACTTGCCGAACGTGTGGCCGCCGACGATGAGTGCGACCGTCTCCTCGTCGTTCATCGCCATGCGCCCGAATGTCTCGCGAATGTCCCGGGCGGCGGCCATCGGATCCGGATTGCCGTTGGGCCCCTCCGGATTGACGTAGATCAGTCCCATCTGCACGGCACCGAAGGGAGCGGAGAGTTCCCTGTCGCCGCTGTAGCGCTCATCTCCGAGCCAGATGTCCTCGGACCCCCAGAAGATCTCCTCGGGTTCCCAGATGTCCTCTCGCCCGAATCCGAACCCGAACGTCCTGAACCCCATCGATTCCATGGCACAGTTACCGGCGAAAACCAGAAGGTCGGCCCAGGAGATCTTCTGTCCGTACTTCTGCTTGACCGGCCACAGCAAACGGCGCGCCTTGTCGAGGCTCGCGTTGTCCGGCCAACTGTTGAGGGGGGCGAAGCGCTGAGCGCCGCTGCCGCCACCGCCCCGACCGTCGGCGACGCGGTACGTGCCCGCGGCGTGCCAACTCATCCGGATGAAGAGCGGCCCGTAGTGGCCGTAGTCGGCAGGCCACCATTCCTGTGACGTCGTCATCACCTCGAAGACGTCCTGCTTCAGTGCGTCGAGGTCGAGGGTCGCGAACTCTCTCGCGTAGTCGAAGTCCTCGTCCATCGGATTGGAGCGGGACGAGTGTTGGTGGAGAATTTGAAGGTCCAGCTGATTCGGCCACCAGTCCCGGTTCGTCCTGGGCCGAGTCGCCGTGGGGGTCGGGGAGGCGATTGCCGGGTTCTCGCTTTCGCTGCCGGACACGTCGTCCTTCTTTCTGTCTCGGTGATTCCACGCACCATGCCGATGAATGTGATGTCGGCGTCCGTATGGTCGCGCACCGCAGACGGCACCGCTACGAAACACGCAGAGCACCCCCGCATGACAAACGTGCGAGCAGAGGATTCTTCGCTGCCTGGAATTCGATTTCCAGGCGACGGGGCCGGGGCGCCTGCCCTGACGCTCGTGGAGCGGACGGCGCGGCACACCGCTGAGTTCGGCCATGCAGCCGGGGTCTTGCTCACGGCGGACTTGTGACCGTAGCCACCCCGGGTGGCCGACCTTACGTCGACGCTGCCCGGAGCCATCGCGGCTCGCACGGCCGAGCGCCGACGCGGACGCGGACTCGACCGACCCGAAGCTGCCACTTACCCCGCAGGCGACACAGCCGCGGAAGGAACCTCGCACCTTCACCTGACGGCACGTCAACAACGACCCGGGTGCGGCAGGCCATCGAGTGGTACGCGCACAGACACGGCACCGTCGACGGCTACCTACTGCGCCCCTGTACCGTCTGGCGAGCCGTCCATTTCGGCGGTTGGGGCCCAAGCCTCCTTCGACCCCGCGCAGCGAAGCAACCGCAATCAGTAGCACTCCTGGCCATGACGACTACAGGACATTCTTGATGACGTCCTCGTTCGTCCCCAACGTGGACGGTCTCGGCGACCGAAAGTCTGTAAGAAGCGGAGCATCACACACTCCTGCTGAACTGGTTCCGGACCGCGCGCCCCTGGGGCGGCGGTGGAAACTTCTACTTCGGCGTGGGCGGGGTCTGGCATGCCGATGAACGAGCCGGTCCGCGGTAGGCCGAATACCGCGCCCCGAACATCAACTTCACTGACCACCCAGACACCACAGAGTCCCCGTCAGAGATCTGACGGGGACTCATGAACAATCGAGGCCTGGTGAGCAGGTCCTGTTCGATCAGACGCGCTGATAAGTGGCGCGCCAGCCTTCTGCCGGATTCGGCGGTGTCAGGACGAGGGTGTTGCCCGATACTCGGAACGCGCGCGTCAGGCTCTGCCCGATGAGGTCACGCGCCAATGACGATTCGACGGTCACAACGAACGTCCTGGCGGCTTTGTCGATGGTAAAAGCCCCGTAGAAGGCTTCGTACCCGTTCTTCGTGTATGGCGTGTCGGGAGCGTTGGCGTCAGGGTTCATCGCCTGCACCGACATCGTGCCGGACTTGGTGAAAACGATCTGGCCGGAGTAGGGCACAGGTTGAAGGTTTCCCTCGGTGCCGACTTCCAAGGATGTCATACGCCACACGCCAACGAGGGAACCCGTACCGCGCTCAGTCGCGCTGGCCTGAGCGAAGAAAGGTACGGACACCAGGAGCGCAAGCGCCAGCGCCAGCCAGAGTCGCGGAACCCTGAGTTTTGTCATCATGCTTCGTCGATCTCCTCAGACTTCTCAGATGATAGAAGCGGCGAGTAGCAGATCCCCGCCATTCGTGAACATGCATGCCCCCCCGCGCAAACCGCCCGGATTCGACAGAGATCCCAGATTGCGGTTGCGGTTGCGGTTGCGGTGCACCGATTGCCCGGTTGCCCAAGTCATGGAATACCTCCCGCAAACGCAGCGGCGGTTCGGTTGCCATCGATCGGTGGGACACGCCTGGCCGTAACCGCTGACAACAGAATCCCCCGTATAGGGATTCGCTGCCCGGTCACGTCGAAAGAATCGCATCGCCCACTCTGCCTCCGGAAGGGAGAGTTTCCTCCCTGGATGCCTCAATCCCTGCAAAGAACAGACCAAAGACGGGCAAAGCGCCAGGAAAGGTTAATTGTCAAGAACACGCCATTCGATGATCGTCACCTGACGCCTTCGCATCCTCCGCCTCACAGCCCACCGGCGGGACCGAGGTGATCATGAACGACCAGGGCCGGCCGCCCGCCGCCCTGCCGCACCCGCCCGACCAGCACTCTGCCGTCCATGCGAGCAGCATCACCCCCGCCGGAGCCGTGGAACCCGGCGCCCATCCGACGCGGTAGACGGGGCCCTCAACTTGCCCACCGGCCTCCGAACAAACCCAAACGGCCCGCCAGTCGAACCGGCGAGCCGTCACAAATTTCGAGGCTAGTGAGCCCCTCTCGCGGTGGGTGCGATCACGTACTCCAGCAGGACTTTACTGTCTGGCTCGACAACGCTTCCGGGACGGCTTGAGGATACCCGGTCGCCAGTCCTCTCTCGGCCGACTACCAACCGCCGTCGACCTGAATGTTCTGGCCAGAGATCAGGTCCGACACCGAAGTCGACAGGAATACGGCTGCGTTGGCGATGTCAACGGCCTCGATTCGGCGCTTGATACTTTGATTCTCGAGGATCCACTGGTGGTACTCTTCGCGCTTTTCACCTCGGTCCCGGAATTCAGCCTCCGAGACGACTGCACCAGGCGAGATGCCGTTCACGTTGATCAGGTATTCACCGAGCTCGCGGGCAAACCCTTTGATCAGGCCGTACATGGCCCCCTTGGAGGCGATGTACGGCACATAGCCGTCCCATCGACCTGTCAGGGTCAACGAGGTGATGTTGACGATCTTCCCGTAGCGCTTCATCTTCATCTGCTGGGAGCAGACACGTGACAGGACGAAGGCGGCCGATGAGTTCACCCGAACCTGGTCCTCGTATTCCTGGATGGAGAACTCATCGTGCTGCTTGAAGATAACCAGCGCTGCATTGTTGACCAGCACGTCGATTCCGCCGACCTCGTCGGCCAGCGCTGCCACATTGGCCTCCAGTCCGGCCAAGTCGTTCAGATCGGAGCCGAAATAACGCACGCCCTGAGCAATGCCGTCCAGTACCTTTTGCGGATCGGGCGCGTCCGGCCGATCCAGCGCGATTATGTTGGCACCCTCTTCGGCATAGCGGGCGACCAGCGCCTGCCCAATTGTGCCGAGGGCGCCAGTGATGAGGACATTCTTCCCGGAGAGTTCGGGCACGCGGTCTTCCATCCTCTTTTCCCTTTCTGTACATCACGTCGACTGACGTGGCTCTGGTTGAATCGTCCGGACAAATACGGAAGCTACCCTGATTGGCAGCGATTCAGTTACGTCGATATGGTTCACCATGTCCGATCCACCACGGCAACGCATTCTGGGTCGCTAGTACGGCTCGCGCACCGCATCTACGACATGACCATCCGGCCGATGGGGAAGGAGGCCGCCATCACACGAGTGGCTGCAAAGTCGTCGCCGACAATCGTTGATCAGGGCAACCGGTCATGGGCGGTTCTTTTTGCGGGGGTTACTACGGGATGAAGGCGCCCTTGCCCGACGTCTGCTTGTCGAACAGCTCATAGGCGTTCGCGTAATCAGTGAGCTTCCAGCGCTCGGTGAAGAGCTCATCGACATCGACGCCGCGTTCGACGACGAAGTTGGCGCAGGCCTCCATCGCCGGAATGGACATCGTCCACGAAGTCGTCGCGGTGATCTGCTTGTACAGGTGCTCGGCGAGGTCGAAGTGGATGGTCGAACCGACTCCGACCCAGCAGGCGGCACCCCACAGGTCCAACACGTGCAGCGCGGCTTGCGCGGCGGATGACGCGCCCGAGGTCTCCAAGCTCTTCGAGACGCCACGGCCGCCGGTGACATCGCGGACGGCGTCGGCGACCGACTCCACCTGCGCGGGGTTGATCGTCCGCCACGCACCGAACTCGTGCGCCCGTTCCAGGCGGGCGGGCGAGATGTCGAGGGCGACCACGCGGGCACCCATGGCGACGGCGAGCTGAGTGCCGGCCAGTCCGACCGGGCCCTGACCGAAGATTGCGATGGTGTCGTCGCCAGTCAGATTCAGGCGCTTGAGCGCCCCCCAGGCCGTTCCCGTGCCGCAACTGATGGCCGCAGCGGCTAGGTACGACAAACCGTCAGGCATGGGCAGGATCGCACTGAGCGGCACTTTGGCCAGGTCGGCGTGCGATCCGTGTGCGGTGTTACCCATGGCCACAGCTCCGTTGCGGCACATCTGGGTCCAGCCGGCGTGGCACTGGTCGCACTTGCCGCAGCCGAAGTAATGGTGAACCATGACCGACCGGCCGAGCCAGCTTCCGGGAACCTCCGAGCCCGCTTCGACGATCACACCGGCAGGTTCATGGCCGGCGATCCTGCCGTGCGTCCCACTCCTGGATCCGCGGTACATGTGCAGATCAGACCCACACATACCCGACGCCTCGATCCGGACGACGACCTCATCGGGTCCCGGTGTCGGGTCCGGAAGAGTCACCAGTTCGAGTTTGCGCTCGCCTCGAAACACGATCCCTTGCATGCCGCTCCTAAGGATGCGCTGCGATCGACAGGGCCGTTCCCGACCATAGTTAAAGATTTTGCATACTGCGATTCAGTCAGACAATAGTCAGACTGTACCTTGCTTGGCAAGCCTTTCCCCTCATGCCCAACACCAGCTGGCGATTCGAGCCCGCGGTCGAGACACCGAGGAGGGAGGGCGGTAGTCAGTGACTGACAGGCGCGGCATGCTCTTGGGGCTGATCACGTTTTCGACTGCGTCCGTCCGGACCTGGAAGCGCTGCCGCCCAGTGATGACGGGATCGCCACCAACTTGCGCCCCCCTGTGGGCCCGGAGCGGTTGAGCTGCGTGTGCGGTCGATGACGCCGACCGAGTAGCTCGACGCTGCCATGGGGCCGCCATGCGAAGGGCGTAATGGCCCTCGCCGAGCTGGACGGGCCTCATCGAGGCGAGGTTCGCGAGCGTCCTGCGGCCGAGGTATCCCGCAGCCTGCTCTGCATGATGCAAAGCTGGGCGCCGAGTTCATCGCCGCAACGGGCAGCGACCTGGACGCATTCGGCAGTGCTGACCGGCTGGATGGCTTCGCGCCGTACGCCGAGTGGACCTCATAGGTGGGGTACCTCGGCCAGCCGCTCCAGCAGCGCGGGACCTCATCGGATACGGCCTCGGGTGCTCACGGAGTTGGCCAAGGGCCCGCCGGATCAGCGTAGATGCGCCGGCATGCACGGTCTTCCACGAATCGCGGGGCGCACCCCTGGTCTTGGCAGCACGTACCGAGCCGCGATCCTGGGCGCCACCGAGCTGACAAGGCCGCCACTCACCGGGCGTCACACGACGACACCGGAGCCCTGTTCGCGGAGCCAGGCCCCATGTCGGTCACACGTGCCGGTTCCATCCACCGTCGACATAGATCCGCTGTCCTGTGATGTACCCGGCCAGCGGAGAGCACAGGAAAGTGATGAGGTTGGCCGCGTCGGCGGGATCTCCGAAGCGCCCGGTTGGGATTTCCCGCTCGAGCCAGTCCTGCTGATCCTTTTCGGTAGGGACGAACTGAGGGATGAAGTTGTTCTTGATCTGGTCGGTCAGCAGGTAACCGGGCGAGACGCAGTTGACAGTCACGCCGTCCTTTGCCACCAGGCGGGAAAGGCCCTTCGCCCACATGAGGACGGCCGCCTTGGATGTGAGTGAGCCACTCACATGCTGCGGCTCCGATGTCGCGGTGAGATTGACGATTCGTCCGAACCCCCGTTCCCTCATGCCCGCGATGAATGGCGTGGTGAGCCTTCTTGGAGTCGTGAAGTTGAGACGGAACGCTTCGCTCCATTCCGCCTCAGTGGTCTCCAGGTCGAACGGTCGAGCCTGCCCCAGGTTGTTGACGACGATGTCGACGCCGCCGAACTCGTCCATGAGTCTCGCTGTGACACGGCCAAAGGCCCCGTCATCGAGGAGGTCGTCGATGATCAGCACGGGTGCCGGATCACCCTCCGCTCGAATCTCGTCGGCCAACGCCTCGAGTTCGGGGGCTCGCCGGGCGACCACGATGGTCTGTACTCCCTCGCGGGCCAGCGTCTTCGCGGTCTCTCGCCCGATGCCCGCGCTGGCTCCCGAGATCAGGGCTGTCTTGCCTCTCAGGCTCAGATCCACAGTGGCTCCTGTTTCCGTCCGCTTCGATGTGTGCTGACCACGGCCCGTCCTCGGACCTTCCCTGAGTGGGTACGCCCTTCGTCAGGCGCGTGGGTTGAACGGGTCGTTGATCGTTCCCCCTGTAGTGATCCACGCGGTCTTCACTTCGGTGTACTCGTGAAGCGCGTCGACGCCGTTCTCTCGCCCGGCACCCGACTCCTTGAAGCCGCCGAACGGGGCGACGTAGTTGACCTTGCGGTAGTTGTTGATCCAGACTGTGCCGGCTCGGAGCCGTCGGATCAGTCGATGAGCCCGCGACACGTCATTCGTCCAGACACCGGCGGCGAGGCCGAAAGAGGTGTCGTTGGCGATCTGCACAGCCTCGTCCTCGTCCCGGAAGCGAATCAGTGCCGCGACCGGGCCGAAGACCTCCTCCCGTGCGATGCGCATGTCGTTCGTGACCTCCGTGAACACGGTCGGCGCAATGAACAAGCCACGGCTCAGCGAAGGAGCGTCGGGACGTTTCCCTCCGGTGACAAGGCGTGCGCCTTCTCGCACGGCGATGTCCACGTAACCGAGGACCTTGTCGTACTGCGACCGGCATGCGACGGTGCCCATCTCACTCGCGGGGTCCATCGGATCGCCGATCTTGATCTCCGAGGCCCGCTGTGCAAGTACGTCGGCGAACTCGTCGTAGATGTCGTTGTGAACGAGCACTCGCGATCCCGCCATACAGGTCTGCCCGGTCGCCGCGAATATCCCCGCCATGACTCCGTTGACGGCGTTGGGAAGGTCAGCGTCCGGGAAGACGATGTTGGGGGACTTCCCGCCCAGTTCCAAGAACACCCGCGCCAAACGGGAGCCGGCTGTTGCCGCTATCTGCTTCCCCACGGCGGTGGACCCGGTGAACGAGATGTGGTCGACGTGTGGGTGCTCCACCAAGTGGCGCCCCGCTTACCGCCGCCCGAGACGACGTTCACGACACCCGGGGGGAATCCCGCTCTTTCGATCAGCCGGGCGAGATAGAGCGTGGAGACGGGTGTGATCTCCGAAGGCTTGGCAACCACAGTGCAGCCGGCCGCCAGGGCGGGAGCGAGCTTGGCGATCAGCTGGGCGATGGGGCTGTTCCACGGGGTGATCGCAGCCACGACACCGACCGGCTCGCGGAGCGTGAAGGCCTGCATGTCGGGATTGCTCACGGCGAGGGTATGGCCGATCGGATGCTCCGCAAGCCCGGCGAAGAAATAGCAGGCGTTGGCCTGCGCCTTGGCCTGATCCGCGACCTCACGCCATAGCTTGCCGTTCTCCTGGACCTGAAGCCGGGCGAGCTCCTCGGAATGCTCGCTGACAAGGTCCCCGAGTCTGCGCAGAAGACGCGCTCGCTCGAGAGGGGTGGAAGTCGACCAAGGTCCGTGCTCGAAGGCACGGCGCGCAGCGGCGACGGCGTCGTCCACGTCCTGCTTCGTGGCACGTGGGCAGGTTGCCCACGCCAGCCCCGTCACAGGGTTGAAGGACTCGAAAGTTCCCCGGTCGGAGGCTTGACGCCATTCGCCGTCGATCAGCATTGCGTCGGGCGTCATCGTGCTCGTATGTCCGGTGTCGGTCATGCGTCGTACCACTCGGCCATCATCCGGCTCTGGTCAGCGGTGGGGCCGAAACGTTCGATCGCCTGCTGTGTGAACTCCTGCACCAGGTTGCCGATCGGAGTCGAGTGGCCAAGGGCCTCCGCGAGCTCGTTCGCCAGGCGGACGTCCTTGAGCATGAGTTGGAGGGTGAACCCCTGTGGCTTGTACGCTTCTCCTGAGAGCAGCTGCGGAAATGTGTACTCCGTGGCGTAGTTCCGGCCGCTCGACCTGTTGATGACGTCGACGACGACCTCTTGCCTCATCCCTGCCGCGACTCCCAGACGGATGGTCTCCAACGCTGCAAAGCGGTTGCACGCGTTGAGCAGGTTGTTGACGAGTTTCATCGCGTGACCCGACCCGACCGGGCCGACATTGACCACCTCGGTCGTCACTTCATGAAGCAGGTCCTGGATCCCGGCAAAGACATCGGGGTCGGCACCAACCATGAGCGTGGCGGTTCCCTCGCGCGCCCTTCGCACGCCACCGGCGATCGGGGAGTCGACGTAGGTCACCTGCCGTTCCGAGAGCGTTGCCACCAACTCCGCGTCTGTGGCGGGGGTGCCCGTGGTGGTGTCGATGATGATCGTTCCCGCTGTGAGGCCGAACGCCAGGCCCTTGGGGCCCAGCAGCAGATCCTTCACCTGGAGAGGGCCGGGAAGGCAGAGGAAGATGGTCCGGCACTCCTCAGCGATCTCTTCCGGTGTCGCGAATCGAGCCCCCTGAGTCACCAACTCCGCGGCAGCAGCAGGGTTGTGGTCGCTGACCAGGAGGTCGTGACCGTTCACCAGCCGACTGGCGATCGAGGAACCCATCGCGCCCACTCCGATGAAGCCGATCCTGGCCATCCACATCTCTTTCTCGTCGAGTCCGAACCGCTCTCGGGCTGGACGGCGTCAAACCGTCTGCCCGCCGTCCACGACCATGGCGTGGCCCACGACGAAGGACGACGCATCCGACGACAACCACAGGACCGCGTCGGCGATCTCTTCGGGGGACCCCATCCGGCCGATTGGTTCTTGCGCTACAACCCGGGCACGGCCCTCGTCGGTGCCCCCAGTGAATCGGTCCATCATCGGGGTCTGGATGATCCCGGGGCACACGGCGTTGATCCGCACACCGAGCGCGGCGTAGTCGAGAGCCGCCGCCTTGGTCATGCCGACCACCCCGAACTTGGTCGCGCAATAGACGGCCTGGCCCGCGATACCGACCACGCCGGCGCCGGAGGCGGTGTTGACGATGGTGCCTCCACCTCCGGCGAGCATCGCGGGCACCTGGCTCTGCATGCACAGGAAGACGCCCTTGAGGTTGACCGCGATCAAGTGGTCGAGGTCGGTCGCGCTGATCTCGGCCAGGGGTGCGACCGGCTGCTCGATCCCGGCGTTGTTGAACGCTGCGTCGAGTCGGCCGAAACTGTCGAGGGTCGCCTGGACCGCTCCCGAGACCGCCGCCTGAGAGGTCACGTCGCAGGTGAGCGCGATCGCGGTTCCGCCGCCCTTCTCAATCTGGCGAACGGTTTCCGCTGCACCCTCCTCGTCGATGTCGACCGCTGCCACCGAGGCACCGGCGCGCGCGAAGGCCAGCGCGGCGGCGCGGCCAATGCCCGCTCGACGCTCCGGCGACGAAGGCCACCTTGTTTGCGAAGTCCAGGTCATGGTCGCCCTCCAGCCTGGGACATTGCACCTTCACCAGGCATCACAACTATCACATCAGGGATACTGTCAGACCATAGACATATCGTAAAGTGTCTTGCACTCTCACGGAACGAGGTGCGGCATGCCCGGAACCGAACAAGACGCCTCTCACCACTTCGCAGCGATGGCAGCGACCGTCACCATCGAGGCTTTGGACAGCCCTGCGATCGAGGCGGCGAAGATGAGCATCCTCGACACCCTGGGTGTCGCCCTGGCAGCGAGTGGTGCGGAACCGGCGGCCCAAGCTCTCCTTGACTTGGTGAAGGGGGACGGCGGTCGGGGCGAAGCGTCTGTATGGGGGCTGGGTCTGCGGGTCCCGGCGGTGAACGCCGCCTTCGCCAACGGCGGCTTGGCTCACTGTCTGGACTTCGACGACCAAACGCCCTGGGGTCAACACGCCGCGAGTTCGGTGGTGCCGACTGCCATGGCTGTGTCTGAGCGCAAGGGTTCGGTGACCGGCGCCGACCTGATCGCTGCCGTCGCGGCCGGACAGGACATCTTCGCCCGCCTGCGGTGCCACGTCGGATGGCGCAAGGACTGGAACCTGTCCAGCGTTCTCGGCATCTACGCCGCGACTGCCGCGGCGTCCCGCGTGCTGGGCCTGTCTGGCTCCGCCCTCCAGCATGCGCTCGGCATCGCAAGTCAGCAGTCCGCCGGGGTCATGGAAGTCATCGCCGGCACGGGCAGCGACCTCAGGGCGCTCTATGCGGGATTCTCGGCGCGAGGCGCCGTCACAGCTGCGCTGCTGGCCGAAAAGGGCCTAACTGGCGTTGACCGACTGTTCGAAGGCCCCGTCGGCGTCTTCAACACCTTCTTCGCTGGTCAGTACGATCGCGAGCTGATGCTGGCCGAACTCGGTAGCGACTACCGAGGCGCAGGCACCTTGTACAAAACCTGGCCCTCGGTCGGAACATCGCACAGCCATATTCACGCGACGATCGAGCTCATGTCGGAACACGACCTGGAGCCAGAAGCCATCGAGGAGATTCGCGTCTTCGTGGGGGACTACCACAACCTCATGTGCACCCCTCTGGACGTCCGAAGGGCGCCGCAGACACTTGTCGACGCAAAGTTCAGCCTCCCGTACCTCATTGCACTGGCAGCCGTTCATGGGTCGGTCAGGCTCGCACATTTCACCGAGGAGGGAGTCCGCGACCGGCGAGTCCGCGCCACAGCCGCCAAGGTCGTCCCCGTCGAGGACAGTTCCCTCGACTGGAAGCTCGAACTCCCTCCGGGGCGCATCGAGATGACGACCACAGACGGCCGGACTTTCGCCAAGCACGGGGCCGGTTATCCAGGTAGTCCGGATAAGCCCACCACGTGGGATGACCTGTCAGGAAAGTTCCGGGACTGCGCAGCCGCTGCGGCATGCCCTCCTCCGCCTGAACAGGTCGAGGTCGTCATCGAACTGATCAAGAACCTGGAATCCGTTGCCGACGTTGCTGAGATCAGTCGGCGTCTCGCGTGAGGAGCCTGCTTCCTCAGCATCAGAGGGCGCATCGCATACCGCGGTGGACGCGCGCCACTGTGCCACTGCTCCCGAACGACGCCGGGAGGCAGGTCGGCGGCCGGCCTCACGTTTGCGCCATCGGCATTGCCCTCCCTGGCCAGGCTCGGCCGCTGCACGCGTGCGAATGCAGGTGATGGTCGCGTCCACGGCCCCCCAAGCCCGGGAAGCAAGGGAGGGGATGGACGAACAAGATCACCGGACGCTACAAAAGCCGGAGCAGCTCAGTCGCCAGTGGGCCCGGTTTCCGGCTCAGCGGCAAGCTGATCCAGCTCGGGGCCCTCGCATCCGCAAGCACTGATCTGGCGACCGTATCGGAACGCCACATGCAGGCGCTGGTCGAGGAGTTGAGCGAGACGTGCCACGTGGGTGTGCTGGAAGGGCACGCCGCCGTGACAGTCGCCCTAGTGGACGGCTCGTACGCCGTGCGCATGCACTCCTGGGTCGGCAAACGCGACGAGGCCCACACCACGGCGATGGGCGAGGTGTTGCTGGCAGCCCTGCCGGAGTCCGAGCTGCACGCGCTCTACCCGGACGGCCCGCTGATCCGGCGCACGGACACCATGATCTCCACCGCCGCGGAGCTCCGGAAGCATCTGACAGTGGTTCGCGATAGCGCGTTCGCGCTCGACGACGAAGAGTACGAACACAGCTTGCGCGCGGTGGCGGCACCCATCCACGACCGCACCGGTGAAGTGATCGCGGCAGTGGCCATCTCGGGCGCCGCTTCTCGGCCGGCGAAGCCGCAACTGGACAGCTCCGTCGAGAAGGTCCGAGGGTGTGCGGCGAAGATCAGCGCCGAACTCGGTGCCCCCTGAAGCGGCACCCTTGCCGGTCGGCGAGACCGGCTGACCGGGGCCTCAGGGCGTGTCGCGGCCTGCACCGGTCCCCGGCCCTCAAAGGCATCGAGGCGGCCATCGAGCCGACCAAAGCCCTGTCCGGAGGCGGCGCACGCAGGCTGTGTCCGCGATGATCAGAGAGTCTTTGGCGGCCGTTTTCCCTCGCCGCAATAGCCCTCGGAGGCCCGCTTCACGCTTCGGCGCGGCACATAGGTGACGTGCCGGCCGGGTGCGGCGAACATGACCGGTGGCAGGGCGGCGATCCTGCCCTGCAGGTCCACCGCCATCGCAGGCGCTCGGCCGCGTCGCGGACCGCGGCGATCAACCAAGGAGCGATGACCGCAGTCTCAACCAGCACGTCACAGCGTCCCGGAGGAGCAGGTGGCCATGCGACGAACGTCACCACACCGGCGTCTGGGCATCAGCCATGGCTGGTCCTCCCGAACCACCCCCGATTCCTGAGTGTGCGGTAGACGCATCCGGATGAGACTCGTGATGAGCTCGTGATCAACTATCTGTGAAGTTCCCGCTGTTGCTTCCGCATGTGGAGACAAGAGGGCGGCAGCGGCTGCTGAGGCTCGGGAACGGGGACACGGCGGTGTCCGGGCCGGGGGGCGCACCCGAGGCGATCTACCGGTTCATCTACGCGATGCTCCTCGGAGGCTCGTCCGGCGCGGAATCTTCCTGCGTCCCCTCAGTCCCCTCAGCACTCTGACCCACTCCTGGTAAGAGGAACGGAGGTATACACGAACGTTGCCGGTCGGGTTTGCACATTTCGGAGATCATGCATGCTATCCCGCAATACGACCGAGTCTCCGACGCCGAGCGTCACCTCGCCGTCTTCCAGGATGACGATCAGTTCATCGCTGAGCATCGTGATCACATGCAAAGAAGGGTCTGTGTGGAGATCCGGTTCTGCGAGCTCGTCGCCGTTCGCGGTCGGCACCGTAAGGATCCGCACGATGCTCCTTCGGTCGGTGCGGCAGGCCCCAGCGTCCAGTCGGGCTTCGGCCGATCGTCCGCTGCGGCGGGGATACCTCGCTGTTGCCACACCTCCTGCAGCAGGATTCCATTGGGGAGCCGAGTGCAGGGCATGTCCCGCTCGTCGGCGACGACCGTGGACGCCCCGGTGTCGTTGATGCCCACGATCACGCGACGAGCAAAGGGGGACAGGTCAGGGTTCTCGCGGTGCATGGGGTTGTCCCTTCTGGTGGCGCGGGCATCCACGGGTGCACAGGTGCTCATCCGACGGGCGACGGGTTGGGAGCGTCAACCCACAGGTGGAGTAGCCGCGTTGTTCCCTGTTCTGCCGCGCTCGACCTGCCTCACGCCGTGGCCCAGTGGGTCACGGTGTCATCGTCACCCTGTTGTCGTTCACCGCCGCAGCCGTCCGCACCCTGTAGTGGCAACGCTGCAAGAGGTCAATGGAGGGTCAGCGGATCACGCTGATGTGAACCGCTGAGACCACGCAGGGCCTGTCGGTCCGATTTCGCCAGGCGTGCTTGGTGCCGCGCTGAATGATGGTGTCGCCCTGTCTCATGGTCGTCTCGCCCGCGTCGAGCAGAACGCACGCCTCCCCGGAAATCACGGTGACGATATCGATCGTGTCCGTCGTGTGCATACCGGGGGCATCCGTGGGATCGACCGCGTCCCCGGCACCCGACTCCGCCAGGATCCGCGCATAGCCTCCCTCGTAGTCCCATTCACTGTCGGGAGCAAAGGCCGTGATGACGTAGTTGTACCCGGCCGGCGGCGGCGGGATGATCGAGGCGCCGCCGGGACCGTTCGGCGCCATCACCGGCGTCGGCACTTGCGTCGCCTGCCACAGGTGATTGCGGGTGTAGCCGTCGGCGACGAGTCGGTCAGTCGTCGGACCGTCACTCACGAACGTCGACCTGCCGTCGGCATCAAGTGCGGTGACGATCAAGCGCGACTGAAATTCGCGATGCTCTCCAGCCATGATTGTGGACCCTTCCATGTTGTGATCTGTATTCCACCGAACGAGGCGGGGGCGGAGCACACTGTGAACGCACCGCCCGGCGGAGAGCGCGGGCATACCGCAGCCTCCGCCGTTTCAGGAGCACATCGCGCTCCTCAGGAATGGCGACGACTCGGTGACGGCCACGATCGGGAAGGAGCCCTCACCGACATCAAGGACAAGGGGCGCACTCCGCCCCGACGTCCGGAGGTCGCGGCTCCCTGGTGCGGGTCTGCTCCGGCGGACGACCGCGCCTCGTACGAAGTCGCATCTCGCGATTCCGTCGGCCTGAACCCTCGTGATGGGTCCGGACCGACGGACAGGCGCGAGTCAGATGCCGACCGTCTGGCCGCCGTCGATGACCATTGCATGGCCGGTCGCGAATGCGCCGAGATCAGAAGAAAGCCAGAGCACCGCGGAAGCGATCTCCTCGGGCCTGCCCATCCTGCCGACGGGTTCCTGACCGATCACTCGGGCCCGGCCTTCGGGGGTGCCGCCGGAAAACCTGTCCATCATCGGGGTCTCGATGATGCCCGGGCAGACCGCGTTGACCCTGACGCCCTGCGCGGCATAGTCCAGGGCCACCGATTTCGTCAGGCCGATCAGTCCGTGCTTGGCGGCGACGTACGCGGCCTGACCTCCGATACCGACGACGCCCGCGCCGGACGAGGTGTTGACGATAGAGCCGCCGCCGTTCTCGAGCATTGCGGGGATCTCATACTTCATGCACAAGAAAGCGCTACGCAGGTTGACGTCGAGCAGCCGTGACCACTCATCCTCGGAGATGTCGACGAGGGGGGCCGGCGGCTGTTCGATGCCGGCGTTGTTGAACGCGACATCGAGGCGACCGAATTCCTGGACCGTCCGATTGACAGCGGCCTGGATGTCGCTGGAGGAGGTCACGTCGCACTTGACGGCGAGCACCCGGCCACCGTGCTCGGCGGCGATCCGAGCCGTCTCTTCGTTGCCGACCGTGTCGATATCGGCCACCACCACGTCGGCGCCTTCGGCCGCGAACGCTGTCGCCGTGGCGCGGCCGATGCCGCTACCGGCCCCGGTCACGAAGACGACCTTTCCGGCGAACCTGCGTGCAGTCATCTTGGGTCTCACTTTCTGTCATGAGGGAACCCGGTATCTGCCGATCCGGCGGGTCGGACCGGCAGATACCGAGGAGGGCGGGGTGGCGTCAGGTCAGGGGCGCTCGGTAACCGTGCCGGTGTAACGGTCACGCAGTTCAACCTCGAGCTCTTCCAAGGTGCGTCCCTTGGTTTCCGGAATCCAACGAACTGCGAACAGCGCCGCCAGAACGTTGAGCACCATGAATCCGGAGAATACTGCCATCGATCCGATCCGCTCGGCGAGGATCGGGAAGAGGAACGAGATGAGGGAATTGGCGAGCCACAGCCCGCCGAGGGAAGCGCCCATGGCGAAGCCGCGGATCGGCAACGGGAACAGCTCCGAGAGCACGAGGAAGCCTGTGGTGCCCAGGAAGGTCACCATGAACGCCGTCACGAGCAGCATGAAGAACAGGATCAGGTACGAGCGCAGGTCCGAGTCGGGCAGCAGATACGTGACGAGGAGCCCCAGGTGTGAGGCGGCGACACCACCGAAACCGAGCAGCATCATCTTGCGACGCCCCATCACACCGAGAATCCACATACCCACCACCGTGCAGACGATCATCGTGATGCCGACGGTGACGGAGGCGAGCAGTGACGCGGATCGGGTGAGGCCGGAGTCCTCCAGCACGGTCGGCGCGTAGTACATGACCACGTTGATGCCTGTGGTCTGCTGGGCCATCGCCAGGATGATGCCGATCAGGATCAGACGCTTCATCCACGGCTCACTGCGCAGAGTGGCGAAGACGGAGATCTTGCCCTGGATCTCGTCCGCTTCGACGATGGCAGTGATCTGCTTGTACTCGGCCTCCACCCGGCTGGCGACGTGCGCCCGCTGCAGAGTGAGTCTTGCCTCCGACCACATCTTCTTGCTCGCGTACCAACGAGGGGTGTCGGGCAGGCTGAGCATGCCGACAAGAAGCCCGACGGCCGGAATGACAGCGACGCCGAGCATGTAGCGCCACACGACATGGTCGTTGATCAGGTTGGCGAGCACCGCGTTCATGACGAATGCCAGGAACAGGCCTATGACCAGCATGAGTTGGTTCACCGTGACGATGCGGCCCCGCTGCGAGGCCGGCGCCATCTCGGCGAGGTACAGCGGAACGACGACGGATGCGACGCCGACGGCGTAGCCGAGCGCGATGCGCGCCACGATCAGGAAGGCGACGCTGGGAGCCAGAGCACAGGCGACCGTACTGATCACGAAGATCACGCCGGCGATGACCAGCGACTTCTTCCGCCCCACACGGTCAGCGATGGGGCCGCCCAGAAGCGCACCCGCCGTCGCACCGGGGAAGAGCAGCGAGGTGACGACAAGCCCCTCGGTGACGGCGGTCAACTGGAAGTCCTCGTTGAGGTACACCAGCGCGCCCGCGATCACGCCCGTGTCGAAACCGAAGAGCAGACCACCCAGGCTGGCGATCACGGTCAGCCGGAGCATGAATGTTCTCGGGTCCTCGCGACCACCCGTGGGGGTCAGGATTTGTGTGGGGGTTGAGGTGTCGGACACAAGGTCTCCCTAGAGGTCGTCCCGTAACCACGAGGTGATGGTTGGTGCGTTGGTCGGGTATGGGCGGGGGTGTTCTCGGCTGAAGATCCGAAGTGGATCGGGCCGTTCTTCGGACTGATCAAGGTGCGATCGCCGAACTCGTCGCGCTGGTGCGGCGGCGTGGTGGTGATGTTCAGCCGGGCGGGGTGCGGTGGCTGCCGTTGGCCGACCGTGTGGTGCTCGTGGTGGCGACCTGTCGGCGTTGCAACCGCGCGCTGCGGCAGGTGGCGCCGTAGTCCGAGGTGTCGAGGCCGGCGGCGGGCCGGATCCTCGATCCCTTGCCGGCGATCTCGCGGGCCGTCGGCTCCGCAAGGACGCCGTCTCCCACAAAAACGGCACGAACCATCGCTTTTCTACCAGCTCCCAGGTCGTCGTCGCCGTCGACAGCCGCTCGGCCATGGCGGTCGGCCCGCTTCCCGGCGGTCGAGCGACTGTCGGGCCTGCACGGAAATCCGGGATCGGCCGGGCCTGCCGCGGTGCACCGACGATCGCTGACGTCGGCTACCAGGGCGGGGGGCCTGCTCGGCATCGCTCGGCTCCACAACCTGGCCCTGACCCGATAACTCATGCCCCGCACGGGACAACCTTGTGGGCCGGGCTGAGGGTATGAGTTCCGCACGGGTCGATCGACATTGTTCGGTCATGCGTCTTACTGCCTTTGGCCTGGTGTTTCGGTGCCCAGTGGCACGGACGTGACGCCCTGTGGGTGCACGGCTCGTTCGCGCCGAGGTGGACCGTCTTGATCAAGGCAAGCTGCTTGCTCTGCCTTGACAGTTGGGGCGAAGCGCCCCCGGCTCAGCTGTGACGGTGCACACATTCCCTCGTTGCAAGCCGGACGTTATCCTGCATTGTGGGATTCAGTCAATGGTTCGACTGGTCGGCCCGCCTGCGGCGGAGTGACAGGGGTTACGGACAATGCGGGCAGCCCGGCAAAGATCTACACGGAAAGGTCTGATCGCGTTGCGCGCAAGCACCGAAACAGTGAGGCTGCTGACCGAGTACTACGCGGCCATGGAGGCGAACAGCCCCCAGGAGTTCGGCTCCTACTACGCGGAGGAAATGACGCTGACGTTCGGAAACAGCCCAGAGATCAAGGGGCGAGAGAACATCATCTCCGCCTTGCGCGGCAAGCTCGACGAGGTCCTCTCGCTCGGACACGACCTCGTGAACGTGTGGGAGGAGGAGGGCGGGGTCGTCTTCTTCGAGTCCATCGGCCGTTGGACGCTTCACGATGGGACGGTGATCGAGATCAAGGCGGCTTCCAAGATCACCATTGCCGACGGCAAGTTCGTCGATCAGCGGATCTACGTGGACAACGCCCCCGTATTCGAAGCCTTGGAGCGACAGAACGGCTAGAGATCTTTAAGGGTGTGGGTTACGCGGGGTCGTGACGGCTGTCGTGGGCCGCGCTATGCCAGAGGGATGAGGTATCCCGATGGCGGAGGGCTGACAGCTGACGAGCGGGTTCGGCGTGAGCGGGTCCGGTTGGCGGCCGCCGATCTGATCGAGGCAGGTGCCAGTGACCGGGAGGTGGCCCGGCGGTTCCGAGTGACCCGGATGTCGGCGAACCGCTGGCGGCGGGCGTTGGCTTCGGGCGGCCAGCAGGCCCTGGTCCTCCAAGGGCCCGGCGGTGCCCGCTGTAAGCTCGATGCGAGTCAACTGCGTGTTCTGGAAATGGTGTTGGATGCCGGGCCGGTCGCTGCCGGCTAGAGCGACCAGTGCTGGACTCTTGCGAGGATCGCGGAGGTCGTGCGACGCCGGTTCGGCGTGGAGTACAACCTGGCCGGGCTGGACCTGCTGCTGCACCGCATCGGCTGGAGTGTGCAGGTCCCCTCACGCAAGGCCACCGAGCGGGATGAGGAGAAGATCGCCGCCTGGAAGGACGAGCAGTGGCCCGTCATATAAGGACGGCGGCGGACCTGGGCGCCTGGCTCTGTTTCGAAGACGAAGCCGGCCAGGGGCTGAGGCCGCCCAAGGGCCGTACCTGGGGCCGACGCGGGCACACACCCGTCGTGCGGGTTACCGCCGTGGGCAGCAAGCGCGTCGCCATGGCGGCGCTGATCTGCACCAAGTCCGGCCACCGGTCCCGGCTGATCTACCGCATCCACCTCGACCGCGGCCCCGCCAAAGACCGGCGCAAGGGCTTCAAAAGCTGCCGCATGGTGCGGCTGACGAGCACCCGCACCTGGGGGTCGAGCCCGTGCTGCGGGAACTGCACATCCCCTCTTCCACCTACTACCGCTGGCGCCAGGCCGAGAAGGACCCCTGCGAGCGGATCCACCAGGACACCGAGCTGACCGGGCAGATCCGGCAGATCCACCAGGATTCCGGCGGGATCTACGGATCGCCCAGGATCCATGCCGTCCTGAAGCGCGAGGGCGTCCATGTCGGCCGCAAGCGGGCCGGCCTGGCTCATGCGCCAGGCCGGCCTGGCCGGGATCAGCCCCCGCAGGAGCAAGAGCTTCACCCGCCGCGATCCGGACGCCGACCTCGCCCCTGACCTGGTGCAACGCGACTTCACGGCACACGCGCCGAACCGGCTGTGGGTCACCGACCTGACCATGATCCCCACCCTGGAGGGGCCACTGTGGCTGTCGGCGATCCGCGACGCCTTCTCCCGCAGAGTCGTGGGCCGCCCCGGCGACTTCATCGGCGACCGACCCGTCAACTCCGTCATCCAACCCGCTGGTCGTCCCACAACACACCTCTCTGAACAGGAGTGTTGCTACGAATGGTTGAACCCGGTCAATACACGTCCATCAAGCTCACAACACGCTTGGTCGGAGCAGGTGTTCAAGCGTCCATGGGCTCGGTCGGCGACTCTTTCGACAATGCCCTGGCGGAGAACCTGTGGATGCTGGTCAAGACCGAGTGCATCCGCGGACGGACTTTCGGCACCAGAGCCGAAGCGAATCTCGCGCTCTTCGAGTACATCGACGGCTTCTACAACCCCCGCCGCATCCCAAAAGCGCCTCGGCTACCTCAGCCCCATCGAGTTCGAAGAGAAGCACTACGCCGACCAGACAACGGCCGAACCAGTGAATCTGAAACCACGTCAACCCGCCCTGACCCGCTAGTCAGCCACTCCCGCGCAGCGGGGGAACCTCACTTATGACGCCGACAGCACACGGGGCCGCACGGTCACAGTTCCATGTAGACACTCTTGGTGTACAGATAGGTGTCCATGTGCGCGGCACTGCCCTTGGAGCCGTACCCGCTCAGCTTCGTTCCGCCGAATCCGACCAGTGGATCGATGTGGCCGTAACAGTTCACCCACATCGTGCCGGTGTGCACGCCGTGGACCACGCGAAGTGCGGTGGACAGATTCTGTGACCACACCGCTCCGCCGAGACCGTAGTCGCTGTCGTTGGCGACGGCGATGGCCTCGTCCACGTCATCGAACGGCAGGATCGACAGAACGGGGCCGAAGATCTCTTCGCGAGCGATCCGCATCTCATTGGTCACACCGCCGAAGACGCTCGGCTGCACGAAGTATCCGTTCTCGAACTCACCCCCGAGCCGCCCGCCGCCGCGGAGCAGTTCAGCCCCTTCGTCCCGCCCGACATCGATGTAGGACAGCACCTTGTCCAACTGGGGCTGGGAGACGACCGGGCCCAACGTGACGGCGGAGTCCAGGCTGTTTCCGACCCGCAAGGTATCCATGAACGTCAGCAGCCGCTCGGTGAACTCGTCGACGACGGACCGCTGGACGAGCACCCGAGTCCCGGCGAAACAGATCTGACCGGAGTTGGCGAAGACTCCCATCGCCGCTCCCGGCACCGCCTTGTCCAGGTCCGCGTCCGCGCACACGATGTCCGCCGACTTGCCGCCCAGTTCCAGCTGCAGCTTCTTGATGTTCACGGCGGATGCCCGGATGATGCTGCGGCCGGTCTCGGTCGAACCGGTGAAAGCGATGCGGTCTACATCGGGATGGGCCGCCAGCGCATGGCCGGCTTCCTTGCCCAGACCGGTGACGACATTGATGACCCCCGCCGGCACTCCGGCTTCGTGCAGGATCTCGGCCACCCGCAGCACCGACAGAGATGCCTCCTCGGACGGCTTGAGCACAGCCGTGCACCCGCTGGCCAGAACAGCACCGATGATCCAGAACTGCCCGTTGAGGGGGCCATTCCAGGGAATGATTCCGCCGACGACCCCGACCGGGGCCTTCAACGTCATCGTGGCGACATTGCCGGGGATACCGTTCATCAGGGTCTCCCCTGTGATGTTCGCCGCCTGAGAGACGAAGAACGACAACATCTTCATCAGGGCCGGCTTGCTGTTGCGCAGCCTGGAGACAGGGGCGCCCATGTCCATGGCCTCGATCTGAATCAGTTCCTCGAATCTCTCGTCGAGGATCTGGGCGATGCGCGTCAGCAACGCCTGGCGTTCGTAGGGAGTCCAGGTGCTCCACCGGCCGTTGAATGCCTTGCGTGCGGCGAGGACCGCGCGGTCGACGTCGGACTGATCGCCGGCGGCAAGCAGCGTCAGGACCTCACCGGTCGACGGATTGACGGTGGTCAGTGTCTGTCCAGACGCGGCCGGGACGCTCTGGCCGTCGATGAAGAGTTGGTGCACGTCGCGGGAGAAAAAGCGCCGGGCCTGCTCGCACAGAGGGGAGCTTTGCTGGGATGTGGTCATGGGTGTCCTCTCACCTAACCTGTGATGCTGCGTCAGTCAAAGATGAAGACGCCCTTGCCGATCTTTCGTCGATCGAACAGCTCGTAGGCCCGCTCCGCCTCGTCCAGCTGGAACTCATGCGTGAACAGCGATTCCACGTCCAGGCCGCGCTCGGCCACGAACAGGGCACACTCCTCCTGCAGGTTCTTGCTGAAGGTGAGTGAGCCTACGACGGTCTTCTGCAGCTGGATGAGTTCCTCGCTGTCCAGCTCGATCGGGCCGAAGACTCCGACCATGCACGCGGTTCCCCAGCGTCGGAGTGCCTGGACGGCTTGACGACGCACAGTGGGGTTGGCGCTGCATTCGAGGGACTTGTCCGCCCCTTCGCCGTCGCGGGTCAGTTCCCGAACAGCGGCCACAGGGTCATGCTCCTGCGCGTTGACGACGTGGTCGGCACCGAACTGTTTGGCCATATGCAGCCGGGAGGGCTCGACGTCGACGGCGACGACCCGAGCACCGAAGGCCTTGGCCAGCATGGTGCAACTCAGACCCACGGGCCCCTGACCGAAGATCGCCACCGTCTCGTCGGCGGACAGGCCGACCCTCTTGAGGGCCGCGAAGGCCGTTCCGGTGCCACATGAGATGGCCGCACCGGTCTTGAACGACAGTGCGCCGGGCAGACGGATGAGCGTGTGCGCGGGAACCTTCATGAAGTCGGCGTGTCCACCGTCGCCGTCCAGCCCGCCGTACACCGTGCGCGCATTCGGACAGTGCTGCGTCCAGCCGGAACGGCAGTATCGGCAGGTACGGCACCCGTCGTAGTGGTGGACCATGACCCGGTCCCCGTCCTTGGCCTCGCTGGGGCGCACGGCGTCACCGACAAGCTCGACGGTCCCACACGGCTCATGTCCTTCGATCACCAGCTCGGATCCGGTGCGCAGCGGGCCGTGGAGGTGATGGAGGTCGCTCCCGCACATGCCGGAGGCCTTCATACGGATCACCACTTCATCAGGCCCGGGCACCGGATCGGGGACCTCACGGAGATCGAGCTTGCCTTCGCCCAGGAAGAGAACTGCTTTCATGATCACAATCCCGTGTTGTCGAACGAGTCCAAGAACATGCGGGCGCCCGGGTCGACGGACGCGCGAGGTCAGCTACTGGTGTCGTGGTACTGACCCGCGGCGCGGGCCCGCTGCGTGGCCAGTTCGATCACTAGGTCAAGGTTGGGTACTGGGACCTGCGCCATTTCGGCCAGGTCGAGGGGGACCCGGAACATGGCGTCGATCTCCATGGGCCGGCCGGCCAGCATGTCCTGCGCGATGCTCTGGAGATGGCCGGACTTGGCCTGCTTGCTCAGAACCTCGTCGGGATCACCCGGATCGCAGCCCAGGGCACGAGCGATGGCGGCGCCCTCGGCTGCCATCGCCTTGGCGGTGCCGGCGATGGAGGGCTTGTCGAGGACGTCCTTCATGGCTGAGGCGGTGAGGATGCCCAGCGACCCCCCGATCAGGTTCATCAGCAGTTTGGCCCAGACCGCGTCACGGATCTCCGATGTGACGGTGACCTCCAGACCACTCGGGTTCAGAAGCGACGCCAGTGCGTCGAGCCTCGCGTCGGGCCGGCCGTCAGGGCGTCCGACGATCAGGCGGTTACGTGGATTCTCGGCGTGGATCACTCCCGGTGCGATCACGCTGCAGGCGGTGTAGGCCACGCCGCCCACGGCGCGCTGCGGACCGATGCGGTCCCACAGCGCCCGCTCGGGATCCAGCCGTCGAAGATGGGTGCCGTCCAAGGCCCCGCCGTGCGAGTGGAAGTACCACCAGGGAATGCCGTTGTTGACGAACAGCACCAGGCTGTCCTGGTGGAGCAGGGCACCGATGTGCACGGCGATGGCCGGCAGGGTGGGGGCCTTGACCGCGACAATGACGAGGTCCTGCGGCTCCAGCTCGCCGGGCCGGTCGGTGGCGACCGGGTGGGAGACCAGCTCTCCGTCACGGGTCTTCACCCGCAGTCCGTGCTGCCGGATCGCGGTCAGCTGCTCACCACGGGCGATCAGCGACAACTCGGCCTGGGCAGCGGCGAGGCGTCCGGCGATGTGCCCGCCCACGGCCCCCGCTCCGTACACGCAGATTTTCATGTGCGCTTCCTGTTCCGTGACGTACTGTTTCGTGACGCTTTGATCAGTCGAACTGCCGACGCTTCTGCGCCGCGGCGGCGCTCAGGAACGAGATGTCGTTGCCGGTCGAGACATAGCCGGCGCCGAGTTCCAGGTATTGACGGATGAGATCGGGCCGCCCTCCCAGGCCACCGATACCCGCGGTCTTCCCGTGTGCTCGGCAGGCTTCGATGACGTGGAGGAACGCCTTGTGCACCTGGTGGTGGTCCATCTGCCCCGCGACACCCAGCTCGACGCTGAGGTCATTCGCACCCACGAGGAGCATGTCCACGCCCTCTACCGCGGCGATGGCGTCCGTGGCATCCAGACCGGCCTGGGATTCGATCATCGCCACCACCATGGATGACTCGTCGAGTTCGCGGATGGTCTGATCGGCGGGGAAGGACCGGTAGTGCAGTTGGGGCGGTGCACCCGCCAGGGAGCGCTCTCCCAAGGGCACGTGCTTCACGGCACGGACCGCGGTGCGTGCCTCGTCAGCCGACTGCACGCCGGGCACGATGATCCCCATGGCGCCGGCATCCATGACTCTGGCGATGAAGGACGGGTCCAGGCCGGGGACACGGACGAGTGGAGTGACGCCCAGATGATTGCAGGCCATGCAGATCTGGCTCGCGGCTTCCAGGGAGAACGGGCTGTGCTCCATGTCGATGTAGACGGAGTCGAACCCGGCCGTGTGGGCGATGGCGGCGATGTCGACGGTCCGCACCAGCCGGACGGTCATCGAGTACACCGTCTCGCCCCTGGACAGCTTCTCCTTGACAGGATTGCGCAGCAGGCGGGTGGCTTCGTTGCTCATGTTTGACGGCTCCTGACCGACTCGGGGTGTCTCAGCCGAACAGAGTCGGCAGCGCTTGCGCCTCGTCCTCGAACCCGTACACGGATTTGACTTCGAGATATTCTTCGAGCCCGAACCTGCCCATCGAGCGGCCGGTGCCGGACTGCTTGTATCCGCCCATGGGCGTGCAGGAATCCGTGGGCGCGCCGTTGTAGCTGACGCGTCCGGCGCGCAGTCCGTTCACCACGCGGCGGGCGTTCGCCCGGTCGCCGCCGAAGACATAGCCTCCGAGCCCGTAGGGCGAATCGTTGGCGATGCGCAGGGCGTCGTCCTCGTCGCGGTAGGACAGAACCGCCATGACGGGGCCGAAGACCTCCTCCTGGGCGATCTTCATGTCCGGGGTGACTCCGGCGAACACCGTGGGCTGCACGAAATAGCCCCGGTCGAGACCGTCGGGGCGCTCGACGCCACCGGTGACGAGGCGGGCGCCCTCATCGAGAGCGCTCTGGATGTGACCTCGGACCGACATGTACTGGGCGGCGCTGACGAGCGGACCCATGGTCGTCGAGATCTCCAGCGGGTCACCCAGACGGTAGCTGCGTGCCTCGTCGGCCAGGAAGGGCAGCACCTGCTCCATCTGGCTTTCGTGCACCAGCAGCCGGCTGGGGGCGTGGCAGGACTGACCGGCGTTGAAGAAGCAGCGTTGGATGGTCCAGCGCGCGGCCCGTTCGAGGTCGGCGTCGGGCAGCACGATGTTGGCCGACTTTCCGCCCAGTTCGAGGCAGACCCGTTTCACGGTGCCCGCGGCGGCGGCGCCCACCTGCTTGCCGGCGCCGGTGGACCCGGTGAAGGAGATCATGTCGACGCCCGGGTGGTGGGACAGCGCGTCGCCCACCTCACGGCCAGTGCCGTTCACCAGGTTGAACACGCCGGGCGGCACATCGGCCTCGTGCAGCACCTGGGCCATGAGCACGCCGCTCGCGGCGGAGTTGAGACTGGGCTTGGCAACCACCGTACACCCGGCGGCCAGAGCGTAGATGGTCTTGATGATGCCGGTCTGGACCGGCCAGTTCCACGGTGAGATCAGCGCGCTGACACCGATCGGCTCGCGACGGACGATGGCGCTGCCCACCCGCGATTCGAAGGGGTAGTCGCGCAGGAGGTCGCGGGCCACCCTCATGTGCTCAGCCGGGCCCGTGACCTGAGCGCGGCTGCTGACGGGGATGCCGACCTCGCGCGCGATCAGTTCGGAGAAGTCGTCGATGTACGACTCGTACACGGCGATGACACGGTCGATCAGAGCGATCCGTTCGTCCGCCGAGGTGGTGGAGAAGCTCTCGAACGCGCGCTGGGCCGCGGCGACCGCACGGTCCACGTCCGCGGCGCTCCCCAGAGCCACCCGGGCGAAAACCTCCTGACGGGTGGGGTCGTCGAGCTCCCGCTCGTGGGGTTCGATCGGTTCGGTCCAGCGACCGTCGATGTATAGGTGCGGGTACTGCTTCATGGTCGGCGACGTCTCCTCGGGCTGCGTGGTGGCTTGTCGGACGGGTCAACTGCTGTGGGTGTAACCGCCGTCGCATGCGATCGTCTGGCCGGTGACGAACGCGGACGCCGGTGCGGCCAGGAAGAACATGACGCCGACCAGGTCGGTGGGGACCATCCCCCGTGGGATGCACTGCTGTGACGCCGCGCGCTCACGGGCCTCGACCGTGGGGTTGGCGGTGCGCTCGACCTCCGTGGCGACCATGCCCGGCCGCACGCAGTTGACGGTGATCCCGTGACCGCCCAGCTCACGCGCCAGGGAGTTGGTCATGCCGATCAACGCCGACTTGGAGGTGACGTAGTGCAGGTAGTTGACGACGCCACGGGTCACCGAATCGGATGAGATGTTGATGACGCGGCCGAAGCCCGCCGCGCGCATATGAGGGGCCACCGCCCGAACGCACAGATAGCTGCCGGTGACATTGACCTTCAGCACCAGTTCCCACTGCGCCACGGGGATCTGGTCGAACGGCCCCTTCTCGAGGGTCGCGAAGATCGAGGCGTTGTTGATCAGCACATCGACCCGGCCCCACCTTTCGATGGCGGTGTCGACCATCGCCTGGACGGACGCCTCGTCGGCCACGTCGACCCTGACGGCCAGACCAGCCCCACCGGCGTCATGGATCTCCTTGACGACGGCCTCCGCCTTGTCGATGTCGAGGTCGGCCACCACGGCAAGGGCTCCGGCCGCCGCGAACTGCCGCGCCAACTCGCGGCCGATGCCCTGGGCGGCACCGGTGACAAGGACCACCCGCCCTTCGACGCTGAAGTCCCGCGCCAACGCCGGCACGCCGGAGTCATAGGGGGTGTGAGTCAGGGGTGCCGTCATGGTCGATCCTCGTGGCTCGCGCTTCGTGGTGGACGTGCGGCAGGGGGTGGACAGAGGGCGTTGTTCTGGCCGCCACGCTCCCGCCTCACCTGGCCCGCCTCCAGACAGCCGCAAGTTCAATCTGTCTTGCATCGTGGGATCTTTTCAATCCAGTGGAGAGGCACCCCTAGCAGCTCTTGAACAGTATCCCGTATTATGGGATATCGTCAACGACAGGCGACTGGCCCTGAGCTGATGCAGGACACCTGCGGGCGGACGGGACGTCACAGCCCGTCGACTCTCGCCGCGGGGTGAGATCAATTGCGTGAGGGAGCAGAGATGCGCGTAGGCAAGGCATCGGACACCGGCGTCGAGCAGGTCGGAAGCATGCGTGAGGGAAAGCTCGACCAGAAGCACCTGCTGTTCGGCGAAGACGGCTCACCCAACAACTACGACCTGAACATGGGTCTCACGGGCGGTGGCGGCTGGCGGACCCCTCGCCACCGGCACAACTTCGACCAGATCCGCTACGTCATCCAGGGCACGCTGCCTTACACCGAGAACGACGTGCTGAAGGAAGGGTGGGTGGGGTACTTCCCCGAGAGCATCCACTACGGCCCCCAGGAGCGTGCCGAGGGTCTTCGGACCATGGTCCTGCAGTGCGGCGGCGCGAGCGGCGCCGGCTACCTGAGCGTCGCGCAGCGTGAGGCGACGAACGCCGAGCTGGCCAAGACCGGCGAGTTCAAGAAGGGCATGTACCACTACACGGACGGCAACGGTGTGACCCAGACCGTGGACGGCTCGCTGGCGATCTTCGAGCATGCCATGGGAGGCAAGCTCGAGTTCGCGACCCCGCGGTACACCGATGTCATCGCGATGGACCCGGATGCCTATGACTGGCTGCCGCAGGGCGAGGCGGGCGTCTCGGAGAAGTGGCTGGGGAACTTCACGGAGCGCGACCTGCGGATCGGGTTCGTGCGCCTGGAACCCGGCGCGGTGTACCAGGCGGGCCAGTTCCCCTCCATCGAGATCCTGTTCCAGACCAAGGGCAAGGTCACGGCGGGCGGTGAGGAGTACGGCCCCGAGACCGGATACGAATTCCTCGCCAACGAAGGTCCGGTGCCCGTCGAGGCCATCGAGCCGACCGAGTTCCTGCGCATGGTCCTGCACACGTTCTGACTCGCCACGGGGCAACGCGGTCCACGGCCCGCGTTGCCCCGTGGGCACCGTCCTCACGGCCAGGCCCCCCGCGATGCGCATACCGCTGTACTGGACATGTGCCGAAAGCCGGGCAAGCCGACGCTCGCGTGGGCAGACCTCTGCCGTTCTCGGGACCCGCAGGAACACCGTCGCGTGCCACGAGGCGGCATCGGCCGCCCGAGAGTCCGGCGGTCCCGCGTCCGCGGGACCGCCCTGGACGGCCGTACGAATGCAGGCCGCGGACGACCTGCGCATCGCACCCACGTGATCAAGCGCGATCTCGACTGACGTTCCCCCCCCTCAACTACTCGGAACAGGCCAGGAATTCGCCATGTCTCTCCCCCTCCACACCCAGACGCGGACCGTCCCCGAGGCCGCAGTGCTGGAAGGTCTGCCTCCAGTCCGCGAAGTGAGCGCCGCGGAAGTGGCCGCCCGCCTGTCCGGCGGCCCCCGTCTTGTCGTCCTCGACGACGATCCGACCGGCACCCAGACGGTCGCCGACGTGCCCGTCCTGACTTCCTGGACGGTGGACGACCTGCGCTGGGCGCTGCGCCAGGACAGCACCGCCTTCTTCGTCCTCACCAACACCCGCAGCCTGTCCCCGCAGGACGCCGCCGCCCGCAACCGCGAGGTGGTCCGCGCACTGCACGAGGCCGCGGCGGCCGAGGGCACCGGCTACGTCCTGGCCAGCCGCGGCGACTCGACCCTGCGCGGCCACTTCCCGCTGGAGACCGATGTCCTCGCCGAGGAGCTGACCGAGCTGGGCGTCGGCGCGCCGGACGGAGTGGTACTGGTCCCCGCCTACATCGAGGCGGGCCGACTGACGGTCGGCTCACAGCACTGGATGCGGACGGCCGACGGGCTGCTGCCGGTCGGCGAGAGCGAGTTCGCCCGCGACGCCACCTTCGGCTACCGCAGTTCGTCGCTGCCCGAGTGGGTCGAGGAGAAGACGGGCGGGCACGTGCCCGCGGACGAGGTCCTGCGCATCACGCTGGACGACCTGCGAGGTGGGGGCCCGGCGCACACGGCGCGACTGCTGTCCTCGCTGCGCGGCGGACGCACGGCCGTGGTCGACGCGGTGTGCGACGACGATCTGCGGGTCCTCGCCCTAGCCCTCGCCCAGGCGGAGGAGAACGGCACGCGGCTGCTGTACCGGGTCGGGCCGTCTTTCGTCAGGGCCCGCGCCGGACAAGAGGGGCGGGCCCCGCTCAGCCCGGCGGAACTGCGCCCGCTGCGCGGGGACGCACCGCACGGTCTCATCGTCGTGGGGTCTCATGTCGCGCTGACGACACGGCAGTTGGACCGGCTGCGGGAGCGGGGCGGGATCGCCGAGTACGAGCTGGACGTGGCCCTCCTGCTCGACGAGCAGCGGCGTGACGCCCACATCGCCGAGGTCGCGACCGCGGCCGCCGGCGCGCTGGACTCAGCCGACGCCGTGATCCGCACCTCTCGTGTGCTGGTGCCGGGTGTCGACGCGGACGACAGTCTGGCGATCTCCCGCCGGGTCTCCGCCGCGCTCGTGGAGGCCGTGCGCCAGGTGAGGGCCACCCGGCGGCCCGCCTTCGTCGTCGCGAAGGGCGGTATCACCTCCAGCGACACCGCCACCCACGGCCTGGAGATCCGTCGTGCCTGGGCCCGGGGCACGCTGCTGCCCGGCATCGTCTCGCTCTGGGAGCCCGCGGACGGCCCCTCCGTCGGCATCCCCTACATCGTCTTCGCCGGAAACGTCGGGGGCACCGACGCCCTCGCCGACGCCCTCGACCTGCTCCGGAGCGCCTGATGCTGCTGCACGGAACCGATGCCCTGAAAGAGGCCGCGGCCTCCGGTCACGCGCTGCCCGGGTTCGTCACCTACAACCTGGAGACACTCCAGGGGATCGTGGCCGCCGCCGAGGCCGCCGGGCGGCCGGTCCTGATCCAGGCAGGGTCCAGCCCCTTCAAGCACGCCGGGCGCCAGGCCCTGATGTGGCTTGCGCTGGACGCCGCCACTCACTCCGCCGCCCGACTCGGTGTCCACCTCGACCACTGCCGGGACCTGGAAGAGATCACGGCCTGCCTGGAGGCGGGTTACACCTCCGTCATGGTCGACGGCTCAGACCTGTCGTTCGCCGAGAACATCGCTCTGACGAAGGAGGCGGTTCGGCGGGCCCGGGACCACGGGGCCTGGGTGGAGGCCGAACTCGGTGCCCTGCCCGGTGACGAGGACGTCTCCACCGACGCCGTCGCCCAGACCGCGGCAATGACCGACCCTCGGCAGGCGGGCGAGTTCGTGGCCGCCACGGGAGTGGACGCCCTCGCCGTGGCCGTCGGCAACGTCCACGGCTTCACCAAGGAGCCGGTCCGCCTCGACCTGGAGCGGCTGGCCGCCCTCCACAAGGTGGTACCGGTCCCGCTCGTCCTGCACGGCGCCAGCGGTCTGCCCGTCGAGGAGCTGCAGGGCGCCCTCGCGCGGGGCGTCGCCAAGGTCAACGTCAACGCCGAACTGCGCCGCGCCTATCTGGAGGCCGTCCGCGCGGCCCTCCCGTCCACGTTGCCCGGCTCCGACGTCGTCTCCCTGTGGGCGGCGGGCCGCGACGCGGTCCGGGACGCCGCCCTGGAGGTCATCGGCCGCCTGAGCCCCCGCGCCGAGGGGGAAACGCTCTCCCTCCAGGGCGAGGCGGGCCACGTCCCGCCCGCCGCGTACGAGACCGGCCACCCCATGCGATCGACGAAACCCCAGGGCACCACCACGCTCTGACGTCTCTGTCGAACCCGGGGCGGTTCGCGCCGTCTGTCCCACGCTCTCGTGCCCTCCTCGGCACGCGGGCCGATGCCGCATCCTGAAGGAGCCACCATGTCCACCACTCCCTCGATCGCCGTGCTGCACACCAGCCTGGTGTTCGTCAGCGTCGAGCCGGTCATCAACAACTACCTCGCGGAGCTCGCGCCGGACGCCAAGGTCCTGCACTTCGTCGACAGCGACGTCCTCGCAACCGTGATGCGCGACGGTGAGATCTCACCTGCCAGCACGCAGCGCATGGTGCACCTGGCCCAGGCCGCGGAGGCCGCGCGGGCCGATGTCATCTTCTCCGCCTGCTCCTCGCTCGGTCCGGCCATCGACGTGGCCCGACGCCTGGTCTCCGTCCCGATCGTCAAGATCGACGACGCGATGACCGCGTCAGCGGTCAAGACCGCGGACACCATCGGCCTCCTGGCGACGGTCCCCACGACACTGCCGCCGACCCGTTCCCTCGTCGAGGAGAAGGCACGGGCGGCCGGTCGCGACGTCACCGTTCGGGAGCGGCTCTGCGAGGGCGCCTTCTCGGTGCTGATGTCCGGTGACCGCGACCGCCACGACACGATGGTGCTGGACGGCGCGCGGGCGCTGGCCGCAGAGGTCGACACGATCGTGCTGGCCCAGGCGTCCATGGCACGGCTGGCCCCCACGATCGCCGAAGCCGTCGGCAAGCCGGTTCTCTCCAGCCCGCGCAGCGGAGCGGAGAACGCGGTACGTGTGCTGCACGAGCAGACGGCTTGAATCAGGCTCTAACCTGTCCATGCCACAGAAGCGGTCTTTCCCGCCAGGCGGAGGCCGTGGTGTAGCGGGTGGTGGGATCGCGGTTGGTCGCGGGCGCCCTGGAGGGTCTCGCCTTTCAGGGGCGCGTGGCAGCTCTCGCGGGCGACAAGGTCCGCGCGGGCGCCTACCGCGCCTGCCGAAGGGGGCGCCCACCCCCAGAGACCGTTGCTCCAAGCAAGCCGGGAATCTCTACACAATATCCCATATGGTGAGATACCATGTCATGGTGACAGTGACTCAAGGCAGCGCGAGCCTGGCCAAAATGCTCCACATCATGGAGCTGTTCAGCGAAGCTGAACCCGTTTGGTCCACAACGGCCATCATCGAGGCTCTGGAGACCTCCAGGTCGACAGGCTATCGCTATATCAAGGCCCTACATGAGGCGGGCCTGCTCGAGGCGGTGCGCAATGGCCACTACACCCTCGGCCCGCGGATCATAGAGATGGACCTGCAGATGCGTCTGACGGACCCCCTGCTCCTGGCGGGCCAAGGCGTACTCAAGGATTTGGTGGACCGTATCGGGCACTCGGCCCTGCTGTGCACCGCGTTTCGTGATTCGGTCCTGTGTGTCGACGAATACCGCGCTCCACTGAGCCCTGAAAACCGGTTCAGCCGTGGGCAGCGGCGCCCGTTGTTCCAAGGGGCAATTTCCAAGATAATCCTGGCCCATCTCCCTCATCACCGCCTGAAAGCAATTTACGCTCGCCAGCAGAGCGAAATTGAGAATTCAGGGCTGGGCGGCACGTGGAGTGACTTCCGCACTACCCTGGGGAAGATGAAGAAAGACGGCTACGCCTTGACCATGGGAGAGTTCAACCCAGGCGTCTACGGCGTCGCCGCACCCATTCTCACCGATCAGAAGACCGCTTTGGGCAGCGTGGGTGTCGCCTGGAACGAGAGCGAACGGCGCGATGTCGAGGTCGAGCACGCAGTGCTCGCCGTCAAGCAGGCAGCAACGACTATTTCGGAACGCCTGATGGAGAACCAGCGCCGCTGATGTGTCCAAAGGTGCGGAATGATCCGATGCCGCCCAGCGCCATGTGCTGCACGACGGGGTATTCCTCTGGACCCGGCGAGCACGCGCGCGGTACTCCGCGGCCCGGGGCCGCTTTCAGCCGGGGGCGAACCCGTCCTCGCGTCGGCGGGATCGACGTCCTGGAATACTCCCCGGTCGGCAGATCCGACTCCACCGTACTGACCACTCCGGCCGACACCGAACCGTCTCATGTGCAGCACGAGATCGAGTTCCAGCTCTACGGGGCCATCACCACCACCAAGGCGGTGCTGGCCGCGAGGCGGGAGGCCGGAGCTGGAACTCCGCTGTACACCACCGGCGCCGGCTCGATCGACCCCGTGCCGCAGGTCGGCAATGTCAACGCGGCTGCGGCGGCGCTGCGCAACTGGGTGATCAACTTGCAGAAGGAGTTGGCGGGCATCGGTATCCAGGCGGCCCACGTCGGTATCGACGTGTCGATCGGCACGTCGGCCGTCCCCGGATTCCCGACGGCCCAGCCCGAGGAGATAGATCTCCCCCGTCTACTGGTACCTGCACACCACCAAGCGCGACCAGGCCGAACTCGTCTTCCGCCTCTGATGTACACCAGCTCCCAGGTCACACCCTGAACAGGCCCGGACTGGCAGCCGAGGCGCGATCGAGGAGAAGTTCGCGCTTCGTCGCGCGTGTTCCTGCGCATCGTGCTCGTTTGCTGGTCTCGGAGGTCGCGGCCTCCGGTGTCCTGGAGTCCACTCAGCGTTGGCACGGGGTCACCAGCGACTCGGCTCCGTCCGCTGGACTCGGCTCCGTCCGCTGTGGCGGTCAGGTGTAGGCCAGGAGCCTTCCCGCGATCGTGACACCCGACCACGACGTGAGGGAGACGACCGCGGCGAGCCGGGCGGCGGCAGGCGTCGGCTGGTCCATATCCCAGTCGGCCACGCTGCGGTAGGTCCGTCGATGGAAGATCAGGATGTTCAGACCTGCGAGCAGGATGAGGCCGAGCTTCCACGGAGCACTGCCACGGTCGGCGATGAGGCTCGCGCCGGGCAGGAACATGGCCATGCCGGTGGCTGCCGCGATCAGGAAGCCGAGGTGCGACAGGCGGAGCAGGTAGTTGGCCGCGGTCGTCACCCGCAGTGCCCGTCGGCCGAGCCCCAGCAGCCGAAGATCGAATGCTGCGGCCGGCCCTATGAGGAGGGCGATGCCGATGATGTGGACGCTTTCGAGCATCGGGTACAGGTAGGCCGTGCCACGGACGGCCTCGGCGAACCAGCCGTCCTCCAGCCAGGAGAAGACGTTGTCCATGACGAGCGCCATCACGCTCGGGGCGAGCGTCGTCGCAGGTAGAAGGCTCCACCTGCGATGACGGCGACCAGTACGCCACCGACCGTGGCCCACACCGCGACCGGTGACGTGCCCTCGGAGTCCGCTGAGGCAGACGGGGAATCCTGGTCGGCGTCGGCGGACGGTGCGTCGCCCTCCGGATACGGCACCGGCAGCGGCGTCGCCGGGAGTTCCTCGTTGAGCACCTGGTTGACAGGTTTCCCCTCTTCGTACCAGAACACGACCGGACGGAACTCGTCGGTGTGACTCCTGCCGACGTAACCGACGGCTTCGATCCGTTCGCCGTCTTCGAGCTCGCGGTCCAGGCCCCACATCCCCGTGAAGCTCGGCGGCGCGATGGTGACCTCCAGCTCCTCGTGAGAACCGCTGTAGGACGGTGCGGCGTTGATCGGGTCGCTGTCGGCGGCGTCCCGCAGTCCCTCAGGCAGATCGCGCTCGGGGGTGTCAGCGGGGAGATCGCTGTCGATGGTCACGTTGAAGTAGGAGTGCGGCTCGCCCCAGCGGACCTGCGAGACGGTACCCGAGATGTAGTAGAGGCGATCGGTATCGAAGTCGTCGAACCCGTGGTGCGCCTGTGCGGCACCCGCCGAAAACATGATGAGCATCGTCGCGGAGACCAGAGACGCTGTCGCCAGCCTGACGCGACGGGCGCCGGTGCGAGCCACGGGTGCGGCGATGGTGATGAAGTGCATACCGAGTCGATCCTTTGGGAGGGCTTGGGGTGTGCCGCAGTCAGTGAACCTCAACAGACGCCCTGCGAAGGAGGGTCAATTTTCTCCCAGGATCAGGGAGTCCCTGCCGTGAGAGGTACGTCCAGGGCACCTTCAGTGACTGACCTGGCACCTTCAGCAGGAGCTTGGTCGTCAGTCCTCCGTGCGAGGGTCCGAGGCTGTGGTCGGCCGGCTCGGTGGCGACGCCGTCGGGCGGTTTTCCTTATGCAAGTCCCCTTTTTTCCGCGCCCCGGCGGTGTGTTGGTGTGAGCCCGGCAGGCGCTGGAATTGACGTTGATCAGCTGTCGCCGACTTCATATCGGTGGCCGACCGGGCTTCCGTCCGTTCGGCAACAGCGACTCCAGCACTGCCCATTGTTCGTCGGTGAGATCTCCATGCGCCACGAATCAGGATCACCTCACGGACAAGATCCACTTTCGACACACGCCCTGACAGCCGTCGCCTGGTGCGGAGCGAAGCAGCACGACACGGGCTACCTGACTTCAGCAGGCCGGCTCTCCATCGTCCCCGTTGCCATCCCCACCGACACGCGCGTCGTCAGAATCCTCGCCTCGGTCGTGCTCCGGCGTTCCTGCTCGTCGAAGTTGGGTGCGGCGCAGATGAACATGGTGTGGCCGTCCTCCCCTCCGATGACGGACGAGAAGGGCATCATGCCGGGCACGATCTCGTCGATCACCTCGCCCCCTTCGCGCAGGCGCAGGACCTTTTCGGAACCGAGGTCGGCGATCCACAGCGCACCCTCGGCATCGACGCACATGCCGTCAGGCCACACGAGGAACTCCGCCTCGGCCTGGGCGAACTCCGTCGTTCTGGGCAGCGGACCGAACTCGGCCCACACCCGGTGATTGACGAGCCGCCCGTCGTCAGTCAGGTCGAAGGCGGAGATGCGGTTCCCGAAGGTTTCGTTGACGATGAAGACGTTGTCTTCGGTGATGACGCAGCCGTTCGGGAACCAGAGGTCGGTGGCGACCCGGGTGATCCGGCCGTCCGGATCGATCCGGTGAAGCGAGCCTGGTGCCATCGGGGCCCGGTGGTCCAGGTCGAATCCGAAGTCGCCGACATAAGCCCGGCCGTGCCGGTCGACGATGACTTCGTTGCAAAAGCCGTTGACATGTCCGCTCAGGTCGGCATGCACCACCATGCTGCCGTCGGCCTCGCGACGCAACAACGTGCGATCCCTCATCGACGCGACGAGCAGTCGGCCGTCGGGCAGCCAGGCCAGGCCGGACGGCTGTGCCGGGACTGTCGCCTCGACGCGAAGGTCGGAGCCGTCCTCCCTGGCCGACATGACGCTGCATGTGTACAGCTCTGAGAACCAGACCCGGTTCTCGTGCCAGCGGGGCGCCTCCACGAAGGTCCGACTGGGGATCAGTGTGTTGATCTCGTAGGTCACCGTTGTTCTCCAGTGCGAGCCGATTGGGTTGTCAGGCTGTGCGGACGCCGCGGTTGCGGGCGCGCTCGAGCGAGGCGTAGGCAGCGACGGCCACCAGCAGAATGCCCCCGTAAAGGATCTGCTGCCAGGCGTCCGGGATGTGCAGCAGCGGTGTGACGTTGTTCAGCAGGCCCAGGAACAGCGCCCCGAGCATGGCGCCGACGAACGAGCCGCGGCCACCGCTGAGCACCGCTCCGCCGAGGAACACGGCGGCGAAGCAGGGAAGGGTGTAGCCGGCGCCTACCGCGTTCGACCCCAAGCCGGTCTGGCTCGCGAGGAAGACGCCACCGATTACGGCGCCGAGGGCACAGAGAATGAGGCTGAGCACACGTACCCGGACGACGCGTGTCCCCACACGACGAGCGGATTCGCCGTGGAATCCCACAGCGCGCAGGGCGAGCCCGCCGCGGCTTCGACGGAGCCAGAGCTCTGTGACGCCCGCGATGACCACCAGCATGATGAACGCGGCCGGAACAAAGCCGATGCCCTGAGCGACGAGTGTGACGAGTTCCGGGGCGATCGCACCGTCCGGTTGCGGACGCAGGACGATCGCGATGCCCTGAACGATGCCCATGGTCGCCACCGTCGCGACGATCGGTGTCACTTTGAGAACTTCGATCAGTAGAACGTTGAACAGGCCGATCGCCAGGACTTCCACTGTCAACAGGCTCAGCGTGGAGAGGAGCGATGACAACCCGAGGTCGGGCAACGTCATGGAGACGATGACGACCGTCAGGCTCATCGTCGAACCTATGGAGATGTCCAGCAGGCCGGTGAACATCACGAACTGTTGACCGATCGCGACGAAGGCCAGCGGCAACGTGAGGATCAGCAGGTTCGCCAGGTTCGTCTTCGTCCAGAACACGTCGGACTGCGTGCCGGTGTAGAGCGCGACCATGGTGATCAGCAGCAGCAGGATGGCGATGGGCAGGTGCGCCGACACGCGGCCGACCAGCCGCCGCAGCAGTCCCTGGCCCTGGATCAGGGCGGGTCCCTGCTCTTCGGCCACATCGGTCGCGCTGACGAAGCCGCGCACGATCTCGGTCTCGGTCGTCGGCCCGCTGAGTTCCTGGACGACGCGTCCGCGCGACATGACGTACACACGGTCGCAGAGCCCCGCGAGTTCAGCCGAGTCGGAGGAGTTCACAAGGACCGCGATGCCCTCGTCGGCAGCGGACGCGAGGACGCGGTAGATGTCCATACGGGCCCGCGCGTCGACGCCCTGCGTGGGCTCGTCGACGATGAGCACCTTCGGCTGGCGCAGCGCGGGCCTGGCGAGCACGGACTTCTGCTGGTTGCCGCCCGACAGTCCGCTGACGGGTTGATACGGCGACGCCGCGACGATGCCCAGATCACGTTTCGCCTGCCGGAAGGCAGGCAGCAACCGTCGACTGAGCGACAACCCGGCGGGCCCGGCATCGGGGCCCAGCTGGATCGTGGCGTTGTCCATGACCGACATCGACTCGAAGACCGATTCGGCCGCCCGGTCGCCGCTCTGGAAGCTGATGCCGGCGTCGAGCGCGGTCGCCGGCGTGACGCGGCGCAGCTTCTTGCCGTCGACGCTGCTGGATCCGCCGGTCCGGTCGATGCCGATGACGCCGCGGAGCAGCGCTCGCTGGCCGTTGCCTTCGGCCCCGGCGACGCCGACGATCTCGCCCGCACGCACGTTGATCGACACCGGCCCGAACCCGCGACCGGAGAGCTCTTGGATGTCCAGCCGGACGGGCGACGAAGACGGCGGCGTACGCGTGGGGAACTCGAGTTCGGTCGGCGCGCCGACCATGAGTTCGACGATCTCGTCGACGTCCCAGTCCCGCGATTCGTGCGTACCCTGGATGACGCCGTCGCGCAGCACCGTGACACGGTCGGCAAGGCGCTTGACCTCGGCCAGTCGGTGGCTCACGTACACGATGGCGGCGCCCTCGTCGCGGGCCTGCTTGATGAGATCGCTGAGCTGCTCCGCCAAGCGCATGTCGAGCGCGGCGGTGGGCTCGTCGAGCATCAGTACGCGGGGGCGGTGGGCCATCGCTCTCGCCACTTCGAGCAGTTGGCGGGCGCCCGGGCCGAGAGCGGAGACCAGGTCCGTGGGCTTGAACGGGAGGTGGAACCGGGCGAGCATCCGGTCCAGGTCGGGCGGCCGCGACTCGCCGACGGCGTTGAAGCTGAGGGTGATGTTGTCGGCCACGCTCAGCTCGGGGACCAGTGAAGTGTCCTGGTAGGCGGTGATGAGTCCCAGGCGCCGGGCCCGCTGCACTCCGCCGGCACCGAGTTCCTCGCCGCCGATGAGGACAGTGCCCTCGTCCGCGCCCAGGACACCCGACGCGATCTTGATCAGGGTCGACTTCCCGGAGCCGTTCTCGCCGACCAGGGCGTGGACCTCGCCCGGGCGACAGTCGAAGTCGACGTCGGACAGTGCGCGAACGCCGGGAAACGACTTCGTGACCCCGGTGAGGGTGACGGCGGGGACGCTGCGCTCCACGTCCGTAGTGCCGGGGGTCCTGTCCTCGGCGAGATCGTCTGTACGCGGCATGATCTTCTCCATCAAGGATTCCTCCGCTGGCTGATTCGATTCTTCGGTTCTGGCCGGACCGGGCCTCGCCCGGTCCGGCCAGAACCACCAGGTCGTTCAGGAATCACGAACCTGCCGCAAGAACCGCGGCCGCCTGCTTGGCATTGAAGAGGGTGGGGACCGGTGCGTTCGCCGGCATCGCCGGGTCGTAGCTCGGCATCACCTCGCTGATGTCCACCATCGGGTACGGAATCGACACCTCGTGGTCGACCTTCTGGCCCTGCTTGGCCATGATTCCGGCGGTGACACCGATGCGGCCGTACCACACACGGCTGTTGGCGACGAACGCGGTTGCCTTGACGCCGTCCTCCTGCGCCTGCTTGAACTGCTTGAGGAAGGCGTAGTTCACGACGTCCGACATCAGAATCGGCGGCGTACGGTCGGCCTTGAGGTACGGGGCCATGAAGTATTCCAGGGTGTAGTCGTAAGCCACCGCCTCAGGGGCCCGGCCGGAGGCGTACAGGGAATTACCCGCCTGCGTCATGCCCTGGGGTGTCCACTGCGTGAAGCCCTCGATCGACTTGCGCCAGCCCGCGTCCTTCAGGCCCTTCTGGAGGCACGGCTGCCATGCCGCCGCGCTGGCGTTGCCGGGAACACCGGTGTAGAGACCGTAGGTGCCGGGCTTGCCGACCATCTGGGCCACTTGCTTCGCACCGTCGGTGTAGGCACCGCAGAGGTCGGCGGGCGCGTAGACGTCCACCGCCTTCGCGACCGCGTCCGGAACCGGTGTCTCCACCTGGACGACGGTGATGCCGGCCGCCTTGGCCTGCTGCACCACGGGCAGTACGGCGGCTCCCCAGATCGTGTCCATCACGATGATGTCGGGCCTCTGGGCGATCATGCTCTTGAAGTTCGCCAGGTAGCTCGCGACATCGGAACCCAGGCTGTAGATGATCCTCGAGACCTGGCCCGAGGAGATCGCCTGGGCGGTGAGTTCGGCGCGGAAGGTCTGCCGCCACGGATTGATGTTGTCGTTCGGGAAGCCGATCGTGAGCGAGCCGGTGCCGGTCTCACAGACGTTCTTCGTCAGACACTCCTGGAGCTTGGACTCCATCTTCGGCGTGAACTTGACGGCGGCCGTCTTCATGGCTTCCTGGACGACCGGGTCCATGGTTTCGACCGGAATGTCCTTCAGGAACATGCGCGTGATGGTCGTGGCGACGGCCTTCTCGTCGACCGGCGCGGAGGACCCTGCGGACGCGTCCGCCGAGCCCGCGTTGTTCGCGGAGTTGCTCGCTGTCGTGCTGGAACAGGCGGTCAGCGCGAGTATCGCGGCGACTGTGGTGATGGTGAGCCTTTGGCGGGTCTTACGACTACGCACGCAGGCCTGCTTGCCCATCGTCATTGATGTGCTCCTATCGGCATGGCAGGTAACGGAGATGCGGCGGATGACACTGCTTGGGGTCAGCCGCCGGCAACGGGGCGTCCGGCCTTCTTGAAGCCACGCCTGAAGCTCGAGGCGCCGTACTGACCAAGGGTGATGGCAGCGACGGCGACCACGAGGGCAAGTCCTTGGATCACCACGCGCGCCCCGGCCGAAAGGCCCATGAGGGAGAGCGCCTGGTCGAGAAACTGGAGGAAGATTGCGGCGATCACGACGCTGGCGACGCTCGCCGGCCCTCCGCTGAAGATCACTCCCGCGATGCCCGCCGCCGTGATCGTGGCCATTTGGTACGGTGCGCCCGCGTAGACGTCCGGCGTCCCTATGTACCCGGCCAGCAGCACGCCCGCGATGCCGTAGAGCAGCCCGGCGAGGGCGTACGTCGACAGTTCGACCGCGGTGACCCGGATTCCGAGTGCGCGCGCCGATCGCCGATTGGCGCCGACGGCTGCGATCCGGCGGCCGAAGCGGGTCTTGGTCAGGATCGCGGCGAGTATCACGGCCACGACCAGCGCGAACAGGAAGACGACATTGACGCCGAAGAACGTCTTCTGTGCGAAGTCCTGGAGGGACTGTGGCGCCTGCCCGGAGACGGACAGCGACACGCTCGTCCACAGCGTGATCCCACCGGAGATCATGCCGAACGTCGCCAGGGTGACGATCAGTGCGTTGAGCCGGAAAACTGCGATGAGCACTCCGTTGACCACACTGAACACGACCGGGATCACCAACGCGAAGGCGATCACCGTCGGCACGCTCGCCCCTGGGCCGCCGTAGTGGACGATCATGCCGGCCGCCACGGACATGATGGCCGAGACCGACAGATCGATCGAACCCAGCATGATGATCAGCATCTGTCCGATCGCGGCGATCGCCAGCACACCGGCGAGCGCGGTGACCATTTCGAGCGACGCGCTGCTGAGCGTGCGCGGTGCCGCGAAGAGCACCACCGCGGCGAGCATCAGGAACGCGGCCCAGCTCGCCCGGTAGCGAGCGGGCCAGCGATATTTCAAGTCTGTGAGCCGGCCCGCACGCTCAGCCGCAGCCACTGCGGCGGCATCGGCAGAGGGGGCGTCCACGGCCACCCTCGGCAGATCCCAGCGCGTTACCTTCATCAGCACACCGCCTCATTGCAGAGCGCCTGGCCCAACTTCTACCAAGCGAGCTAATGTCAGACTGCATTCAAAGCTGCGTAACAACTGTCCGTCAAGAGGCCTGGCAGTGACATTCGGGTCTGTTGCCACCTCGTGATGGACGCGTTTTCCTCGACCTCACCGTCGAACGCCGCATCGTTCCCTACTGCCGCAGGAGTGCCCACCGCCACGGGCCGTCCGAACAGCGCCTGACGAGCACGGGTGGCTCTGCGGCCAGCGGAGTGGCCGGCCAGCCGGGGGGCGTTGGTGACGCGGCTGTACAAGATCACGTCGAGGGCAGGGGCTGCCGGTGGGCGACAGCAACTCGGAAGCGCGTTCAGTCGCCGGTCTGCCGGATCGAGAACGTCAGGACGTCGCGGCGTTCGTCGATGACGGAGATCGAAACACTTCCGACACCGTCCGATACACCGGCGTCGTCAGAGCCGAGGAAGCAACGGTCGAACCGTTCGGTGCGACGTCGTCGTGTACGGCCCCGACGAGGAGGGAATCCGGCCGGACACTCAGGAAGGGTCCCCTGACACGACCGTCACGGGCCCTCCGTTCACCGTGCCAGGCCACACAACCGTCACTGCCGGTGTGTCGATCAAGGCTGACAGAAGACCACAAAGGCCCGCCCTTCTACCGGCACGCACCAAAGAAGAGCGGCCTGCGGCCGGACCCAGCACCGCCAACCGGCGTCGCCACCGGAGCACGAGTTCCGGGGGCGGTCACGCCCGCGCGGGCAGACTGCGCTGTCGCGGCTAGGGCGACCGTCGACTCCGCCGGCTGCCATCGCCGCTCACACGGACGACACCCGCGTCCTGCAGTCGGCCGATCTCCTCGCTCGAGAGGCCGAGGAGGTCGGACAGCACGTCCTCGGTGTGTTCGCCGAGGCGTGGAGCCGGCACGGGAGGCGCCCCGGTTCCGGCCCACCGCAGTGGTCGGCCAGTAGCCAGCAGAGGGCCGATCCCGGGTTGGTCCATCTCCGCCGCCACCGACGTCTCGTCAGCGCGTGCGGCGCGAGCCGCCTCGGCCATGTCCAGATACGGACTCCACAGGACCTTCGCGCGCTCCAGCAGTTCGCGCACCGTGCCGAAGTCCCGCTGGGCGAACCATGGCCTCAGCACGGCGGCGATCGTCTCCCGCAGCCGATACCTGTCGCCCTCCTGGCTCAGGTCCGCGCCCAGGGCCCGCTCCAGCGCGGCGAAGACGGCACCCGTCTCGGTGACGTCGCGCAGTGCGCGCCATTGCCCCTCGGTCAGGGCGACCACCATCAGCCGACGACCGTCCGAGGTCTCGAAGTCCACGCCGAAGGAGCCGTACATGTGGTTTCCCTGCCGGCCCCGCGGACCGCCCCTCATCTCCGCTTCCGCCAGCCATCCCATGCTGCCGACGCCGGCCAACGCCACGTCCGCCAGGGCGAGTTCGAGCTGGGCTCCCTGCCCCTCACGCTCACGATGGAGGACAGCGGCCAGGATTCCCGAGGCCACGACCATTCCGGACAGCAGGTCCCAGGCGGGCAGTACGTGATTGACCGGCTGCTCCCCGCCCTGGGGGCCGGTCATCTGCGGTACTCCCACTTCCGCGTTGATCGTGTAGTCGACGGCCGGGGACCCGTCACTCCTGCCCTGGAGGTGCACGTGGATGACGTCCTTGCGCCGAGCACGCAGTTCGTCGTACGTCAGCCGGTGCCTGCCGACCATGTTGTCCAGGAAGATCCCGGCCCCGCTTCCGGGCGCCGTGGCGAGGGCGAGCAGCAGTTCCCGTCCCTGCTCAGTACGGTGGTCGATCGTCACGGACCGCTTGCCCTTGTTCAGGCCGGCCCAGAACAGACTGTGCCCGGTGGAGGAGAGCGGCCAACGAAGGAAGTCGCTTCCACCGCCCGGAGGGTCGACCCGGATGATGTCCGCCCCGAGCTGGGCAAGAGCCAGGCCCGCCGAGGGGCCGGCCACGAAGGAAGCGCCTTCGACGATGCGCAGGCCGCCGAGCGGCCGGGGTGATGGCGTCAACGTGATTCCCTTCTGCGGAACGGCGCACTGCAGGTGCTTCCACAGCACACAAGAACCGCTGGACACCCTGGACCAGAGGGAACCGGTCAAGAGGAATCAACCGCCCTGCTTCCAGGCTGGGCGGGCATTTTCACCGTGCGCCCACAAGCGCCCCTCTATTGACAATCATGTAATTGTCTTACAACTATGTCAAGGTCGTCAGTCGACGGGCCGGGCCCATCAGCGGCGCAGCGCCCGCGTGCACCCCACCGCTCCCAAGGACGGACCGATGCAGCTCAGTACGAGTCCTCTGCAAGCGCACGTGGAGTCATGGAAGCCGGGCTCGGTCACCTGCGAGGACCCGCTGCTCCCAGGACCCGCCGCGGCGCTGGCGGCGCTGCTCGACAGACCCGAACCGGTCGCAGGCTCGGGGGCTCCTCTCCCGGCGCTTTGGCACTGGCTCTATTTTTTGGACTGGCCCGCCCAGCGCGATCTCGGGCCCGACGGCCACCCGGCTCACGGCCACTTCCTGCCCCCCGTCCCTGACCGTCAGCGGATGTTCGCCGGAGGGCGCTGCACCGTCTCCGAACCCCTGCATCTCGGTGAGAAGGCCGAGCGGGTCAGCAGCGTTCAGAGCGTCGAGGTCAAGCACGGCAGAACCGGTGAACTGCTCTTCGTGACCCAGCGCAACGAGTTCCAGCAGGGGGGCCGGACCTGTCTCGTCGAGGAGCAGGACATTGTTTACCGGTCCGGACGCGGCCCCACCCGGAGCACTCCCGCGGCGCTCGAAGCGTTGGCGGAACCCCAGGCCGACGACGCGTGGCAGCTCTCACTGCAGCCGGACCCGCCCCTGCTGTTCCGCTTCAGCGCGCTCACCTCCAATGCCCACCGCATCCACTACGACCTGCCCTACGCCCGGGACGAGGAGGGCTATCCGGGGCTGGTGGTCCACGGCCCCCTTCTGGTGCTGCTCATGATGGATCTCGTCCACCGCAACGCCCCGGCCCGACAGGTGCGATCCGTGTCCTATCGTCTGCGCAGCCCGGCCTTCGCGGGCGAGCGCCTTCTCGCCGCCGGCACTCCGGTGGGCGGCCGGACGGAGCTGCGTATCGCCTCTGGCCGAGAGGCCCAGCACGCCACCGCCGAAGTGACGTTCGCATGACCATCGGCAGCAGGTACATCTCGTCGGCTCGTAGCTGGCTCTTCGTCCCCGGACACCGCCCGGACCGCTTCTCCAAGGCCGCCGCTGCTGGTGCGGACCTGGTCATCATCGACCTCGAAGACGCCGTCGCGGCTGAGGACAAGGCGCAGGCCCGCGCCAGTGCCGCCGCCTGGCTCGCTCAGGGGAACGACGCGGTCGTCCGGATCAATCCGCCGGGAACCCCGTGGTTCCAGTCCGACCTGGCGGAAGCGGCCCGCCACGGCTGCCCCGTCATGGTGCCCAAGGCGGATGATCCGGCCGTACTCACGGAAGTCGCCGCCCGGGTCGCCGGACGCTGCGAGCTCGTTCCCCTCATCGAGACGGCGGCGGGTGTGGAGCGGGCGTGGGAGGTGTGCGCCACGGTGGGCGTCGCCCGTGCGGCCTTCGGCAACGTCGACCTCGCTGGGCAGCTCGGTGTCGCCTGGGACGACCATGCCGCCCTCGCGTACGCGCGCTCCAAGCTCGTCTCGGCCTCCGCCGCGGCCGGCATCTGCCCACCGGTCGACGGGGTCACCACCGCGGTGAAGGACGCCGAGGTCCTGCACGAGGACGTCATGCACGCGCGCCGCCTGGGCTTCACCGGGAAACTCTGCATCCACCCGGCCCAGGTCGAGGCAGTCGGCCGGGGATTCGCCCCGTCGGAGGCCGAGTTGGAGTGGGCGCGCACCGTCATCGCCGCGGGGGACTCCGTCACCGCGGTCGACGGCCGGATGATCGACAAGCCCGTCCTGGAGAGAGCCAGGCGGCTTCTGGGCCAGACCCACGACTCCCACCCCGCGCCCTGATCCACTGGCTTCCGGGCCTCGCCCCGCACCGCGAGGCCCGGAACGCCGGGCGCGGTGGTGCGAGCCGGAGGCAGGCGGTAACTGAGGGTGACCGCCTGCCTCCGGAACCACCCCTTTGACGCTTGGCACCGCCTCACGAAGATGTTCGGCGGAGCTTCGTCGTCCGCCGATCACCACGCTGATCGCGGACGGCGATCACGGTAAGCGAAGTATCCTGGCCGTTCCCGCGGGAGATCCGGCCCAGGGCCGCCCCCAAGTACGGATCCTCGGTGTCGAGCCACTCGCCGCCGTCGGGTCGGGGCCGGCCCAATAGCCGCCAATGTGCAGCCCATACCTCGTCATACGGTGCCCCCATGTGCTCGCCGTGGCTCTCAGCCCGGGCTCACTCCTGTTCGACTCGTGGAGTGGTCTCTTGAGCCGCCCGCAGTCGGCGGCAGGTCAGGCCAGGAAGACGGCCGTGCATCCGACAAGACTGGTCAACACCATGTACCCAGCGGCCGCCCCACAGAGTTCACCCAGGGCAGCAGGGCCGTGGCGAGCATAGGTGTCAGGCCTCCCCCACCTTCGTCCCGCTCTCACGGCCGAGCCAGACACCGCTGCAGCGTACGCGCGTACCGAACAGGCCGGTGAAGAAGGCGGATTGGGCGGCATCGTGACGGCCGCTCCCCCGGCGACTCCGTCGTCACGGCCAAAAGAACTCCAACCCCGCACCGTAGGTCGCGAAGGCCGCCATCGTTCCGACAGCGGGACTCACGTAGAGGAAGAATTCCTCGTCGAACACGAGGGCGGCGCCAGGTCGTCGCACCTACGGCGCATGACGTGACCGGCCCTGGTGGCCCGGCGGTGGGTTGAGGGAAGCTCGGGAAAGACAGCGTGATGGATATCGGACGAGGCCGCGTCGCGGCCGGCCGAGACTGTGTCAGCGGCCGGCCGCGACTGCGTCAGAGTGCGCGCAGGATGTCCTCCACACGCTCCTTGGCGTCGCCGAAGAGCATCGCCGAGTTCTCCCGGAAGAACAACGGGTTCTGCACGCCGGCGTAACCGGAGGCCATGGACCGCTTGAAGACCACCACGTTGTCGGCCTCCCAGACCCGCAGCACCGGCATACCGGCGATCGGGCTGCCGGGGTCGTCCGTCGCCGACGGGTTGACGGTGTCGTTGGCGCCGATGACGAGCACCACGGACGTGCCGTCGAAGTCGTCGTTGATCTCGTCCATCTCCAGCACGATGTCGTAGGGCACTCTGGCCTCGGCCAGCAACACATTCATGTGGCCGGGGAGCCGCCCGGCGACCGGATGGATCCCGAAGCGGACGTCCTTGCCCTTCTCCCTCAGGATGCGGGTCAGTTCGGCCACACCGTGCTGCGCCTGCGCGACCGCCATGCCGTAGCCGGGGGTGATGATCACCGAGTCGGCGCCGGTGAGTATCTCTGCGACGCCTTCGGCACCGATCTCCCGGTGCTCCCCGAAGTCCCGGTCACCACCCGGGCCCGCCTCGATCCCGAAGCCACCGGCGATCACGGAGAGGAAGGACCGGTTCATCGCTTTGCACATGATGTAGGACAGGTACGCGCCGGAGGAACCGACCAGAGCACCCGTGATGATCAGCAGGTCGTTCTCCAGGAGGAATCCCGACGCGGCCGCGGCCCAGCCGGAGTAGCTGTTCAGCATGGACACCACGACCGGCATGTCACCGCCGCCGATCGAGGCCACCAGGTGCCACCCGAGCAGCAGCGCGATCGCGGTGACCGCCACCAGGAGCCAGAGGCTCGGCTCGATCACGAACCAGGTGGTCAACATGGCGAACACGAGGAGGGCGCCGACGTTGAGGGCGTTCTTGCCGGGCAGCGTCAGCGGCGCGGACTTCATCCGTGCGGACAGCTTGAGGAAGGCCACGACGGAACCGGTGAACGTCACCGCGCCGATGAACACACCGATGAACACCTCGGCATGATGGATGCCCAGGGTGTCCGTGACGCGCAGCGCCTGCGCTCCGCTGCCGTCGAGGTCCGCCTCGACGTGAAGGTATCCGTTCCAGCCGACCATCACCGCGGCCAGCCCCACGAAGCTGTGCAGGAGCGCGATCAGCTCCGGCATACCGGTCATCTCCACCGCCTTGGCCCGTCGGAGCCCGATGAGGGCGCCGACGGCGGTGGCGCCGATCAGCAGGCCGAGGCCGGAGTTCTCCAGGTCCTGGTCGATGGCCAGCGCGACCGTCGCGATCAGCGCCACCGCCATGCCGACGATGCCGAAGGTGTTGCCGGCCTTGGCGGTTTCGTGCCTCGACAGACCCGCCAGGGCCAGAATGAACAACAGTGCCGAGACGATGTATGCCGCCTGTGCGGCGGTGTCGACAGCCATGCGGGGTCAGCTCCTGGAGAACATGGCGAGCATGCGCCGGGTGACGGCGAACCCACCGAAGATGTTGATGGCGGCGAGCAGGATCGCGACGGACGAGACGGCCGTGATCGCCGTGTCCCCGTGGCCGATCTGCAGCAGCGCCCCGACCACGATGACGCCGGAGATCGCGTTGGTCACCGACATCAGCGGAGTGTGCAGGGCATGGTGCACATGCCCGATCACGTAGTAGCCGACCACGATCGCGAGAGCGAAGACGGTCAGATGGCCCTGCAGTGCACGCGGCGACAACGCGGCCGTCACGAACAGCAGTGCGCCGACTGCCGCGACCGCCGTGAACCGCTTGGCGGGTGAGGCGACTCGCGGAGCCGCGCTGTCGCCCCGAACCGCCGTCGCCGCCGCAGGCGCCGCCGCCGGAGTCGCCGACACCTGCACCGGCGGCGGGGGCCAGGTCAGCTCCCCCTTGCGCACGACGGTCATCGAACGCTGCACGACATCGTCGAAGTCCAGCACCAGCGTGCCGTCCTTGTCCGGCGTCAGCAGCTTCATGAGGTTGACCAGGTTGGTGCCGTACAACTGGGAGGCCTGGGCGGGAAGCCGGCCCACGAGGTCGGTGTAGCCGATGATGGTCACCCCGTTGTCGGTCACCACCTTGTGACCCGCGACGGAGCCCGCCACGTTGCCACCGTTGGACGCGGCCATGTCCACGATCACGCTGCCCGGCTTCATGTCGGCCACCATCTCGGCGGTGATCAGTCGCGGCGCCGGCCTCCCGGGGATGAGGGCGGTGGTGATGACTATGTCGACGTCCTGGCACTGCGTGGCGTACAGCTCCACCTCACGCGTCTTGTAGCCGTCCCCCATCTCCTTGGCGTACCCGGTCGCGCTGACCGCCGCCTCGGGAGACTCGATCGCCAGGTACTCGCCCCCGAGTGACCTGACCTGGTCGGCCACCTCCGGTCTCGGGTCAGTGGCACGCACCACTGCGCCCAGACTGCCGGCGGTGCCGATCGCCGCGAGGCCGGCGACACCGGCACCGGCGACCAGCACCTTGGCCGGAGGCACCTTGCCCGCGGCCGTGACCTGGCCGGTGAAGAACCGGCCGAACTCATGGGCCGCCTCGACCACGGCCCGGTAGCCGGCGATGTTGGCCATTGAGGACAGCACATCCAGAGACTGGGCACGTGAGATCCGCGGTACGGCGTCCATGGCGAGCACGGTGATCGGCCGCCCGGCCAGGTCCTCCACCCGGTCGGGCTCCCCCGTCAGCCCCAACTGGCTGACGAGCGTGGCGCCTTCGCGCAGCTCGTCCAACTGGTCTACCGACGGCGGGTTCACCCCGAACACGATGTCGGCCGCCAGGGCATCACCGATGGTGGCGCCCGCCTCGACATACGCGTCGTCGGGAAAGCTGGATGCCTCACCCGCACCCGGTTCGACCACCACGTCATAGCCGAGCTTCAGCAGTTGCGCGGCGGTCGTCGGCGTGGTCGCGACCCTCGTCTCGCCCGGTTTGGACTCCTTCACCACACCGATGAGCACGGCGTCCTCCTTTACGTCCGGCACGCCCGGTGTCGAGGCATCCACGGGCGTTGGCGTGAGCCGCCCAGCCATGGCCGATGCGTCGGTCCGTAGGGGTGCTTCGAGAGCAGTCAGTATTGATCTGACTAGGATTTAAATGTCATACTCTTCTCGCATTGTCAATAAAGAGCACGACTGTAGAGATCGTTTGTGAAGGGGCATGCATTGAGCTTGAGGATCGTTGTCACTGTGAAGTACGTGCCCGACGCCACTGGCGACCGGCACTTCGCCGATGACCTGACCGTCGACCGTGACGACGTGGACGGTCTGCTCTCCGAGCTGGACGAGTACGCGGTGGAGCAGGCGCTGCAGATCGCGGAGGAGTGCCAACGGGAAGGAGGCGACGCCGAGATCACCGTGCTGACGGTGGGTCCGGAGGACGCCAAGGACGCGCTGCGCAAGGCGTTGTCGATGGGCGCGGACAAGGCGATCCACGTGGAGGACGACGACCTGCACGGCACCGACGCGATCGGTACGTCGCTGGTGCTGGCGAAGGCGATCGAGAAGGCCGGCTTTGACCTGGTGATCTCCGGTATGGCGTCGACGGACGGCACGATGGGTGTGGTTCCGGCGCTGGTCGCGGAGCGTCTGGGGGTTCCGCAGGTGACGCTGCTGTCCGAGGTGTCCGTCGAGGACGGGGTGGTGAAGGGCCGTCGTGACGGTGACACCGCCTCCGAGCAGCTTGAAGCGTCGCTGCCGGCGGTGGTGTCGGTCACCGACCAGTCGGGTGAGGCGCGTTACCCGTCCTTCAAGGGCATCATGGCGGCGAAGAAGAAGCCGGTGCAGGCCTGGGACCTGTCCGACCTCGACATCGAGGCGGACGAGGTCGGTCTGGAGGGTGCCTGGACGGCTGTCGACTCCGCGGCCGCGCGCCCGGCGCGTACCGCCGGCACGATCGTCAAGGACGAGGGCGAGGGCGGCAAGCAGCTCGCCGAGTTCCTCGCGGGCCAGAAGTTCATCTAAGGCCCTGTGGCCCGCCGCGACCCGTGGGTCCGGCCGAGGCCCGACCCTTCACCGCCCCGCCCCGCCCCCCTTTAGGCCTTCGCAATCCGCAGGAGAGCAATCCCATGGCTGAAGTTCTCGTCTACGTCGACCACGTGGACGGTGCCGTCCGCAAGCCCACCCTGGAGCTGCTGACCCTGGCCCGCCGCATCGGCGAGCCCGTCGCCGTCGCGCTCGGTGCCGGCGCCGCCGGCACCGCCGCCGCCCTCGCCGAGCACGGCGCGACCCGGGTTCTCACCCACGAGGCCGCCGAGTACGCCGACTACCTGGTCGTGCCGAAGGTCGACGCGCTGCAGGCCGCCGTCGAGGCCGTGTCCCCGGCCGCCGTCCTCGTCCCGTCCTCCGCCGAGGGCAAGGAGATCGCCGCCCGTCTGGCGCTGCGCATCGGTTCCGGCATCATCACCGACGCCGTCGACCTGGAGGCCGGTGACTCCGGTCCGGTGGCCACGCAGTCGGTGTTCGCCGCCTCCTTCACCACCAGGACCCGTGTCTCCAAGGGCACCCCGGTCATCACCGTCAAGCCCAACTCCGCCGCCGTGGAGGCCGCCCCGGCCGCCGGTACGGTCGAGGCGCTGGCCGTGACGTTCGGTGCGCTGGCCACCGGCACCAAGGTCACCGCGCGTACCCCGCGCGAGTCGACCGGGCGCCCGGAGCTGACGGAGGCCGCGATCGTGGTCTCCGGCGGCCGTGGCGTCAACGGCACCGAGAACTTCGGACTCATCGAGGCCCTCGCCGACTCCCTCGGCGCCGCCGTCGGCGCCTCCCGCGCCGCGGTGGACGCGGGCTGGTACCCGCACACCAACCAGGTCGGCCAGACCGGCAAGAGTGTCTCCCCGCAGCTGTACATCGCCAACGGCATCTCCGGCGCCATCCAGCACCGCGCCGGCATGCAGACCTCCAAGACGATCGTGGCCGTCAACAAGGACGCCGAGGCCCCCATCTTCGACCTGGTCGACTACGGCGTCGTCGGCGACCTCTTCGACGTCGTCCCCCAGCTCACCGAGGAGATCAACACCCGCAAGGGCTGAGACGTGCGTATTCCCGGCTCGGCGCCACAGTCACCCTTGCGCACGACCCGACCCCGTTCGGATTCGCTGAGAAAGTGATCCCCTCATGCAACTCGCCGCGATCATCGTGTCGTTGGTCCTGACCGTGGTCGGCGTTGCGCTGATCTCGCGGGCCGTGGCGCAGATCTACCGGTTCGTGAAGCTCGGTCAGCCCGTACCGGCGGGCAGCCGTACGGATGACCCGAAGGCGCGCTCGATCACCCTGGCCCGGGAGTTCCTCGGGCACACCCGGATGAACCGGTGGGGGATCGTCGGCTTCGCCCACTGGTTCGTCGCGATCGGCTTCCTGACGCTGCCGCCGACTCTCGCCCAGGCGTACGGCCAGCTGTTCCAGGCGGACTGGACGCTGCCGGTGATCGGCGGCTTCCTGCCGTTCGAGATGTACATCGAGTTCATCGGTGTGATGACGATCCTCGGCATCCTGGTGCTGATCGCCATCCGGCTGCTCAACCTGCCCTCCCGGGCCGGCCGCAAGTCGCGTTTCGCGGGCTCCAAGGCCTGGCAGGCGTACTTCGTCGAGTACGTCATCCTCACCATCGGTCTCGCGATCTACGTGCTGCGCGGCCTCGAGGGCGCCATCCACCACGTGGACCACTACGAGGCCGGGTACTTCGCCTCGTACCCGCTGGTCCTCGCCTTCAAGGACCTGGACCCCTCCACCCTGCAGAACCTGGTGTACTTCGTCGCGATGATCAAGATCGGCACCTCGCTGATCTGGATGATCACGGTCTCGCTGAACACCAACATGGGTGTCGCCTGGCACCGCTTCCTCGGCTTCCCGAACATCTGGTTCAAGCGCAACGCCGACGGCGCGACGGCGCTGGGCGGTCTGCAGCCCATGACGTCGGGCGGCAAGCCGATCGACTTCACCGACCCCGGTGACGACGACGTCTTCGGTGTCAGCCAGGTCGAGCAGTTCTCCTGGAAGGGCATCCTCGACTTCTCCACCTGCACCGAGTGCGGCCGCTGTCAGTCGCAGTGCCCGGCCTGGAACACCGGCAAGCCGCTCTCCCCCAAGCTGCTGATCATGTCGCTGCGGGACCACGCGCACGCCAAGGCCCCCTACCTCCTCGCCGGTGGCGGCAAGACCATGGAGGGCGAGGAGAAGGCGTCCGAGGAGCAGCTGGCCTCCGTGCCCGCTTCGGCTCTCGCCGAGGCCGAGCGGCCGCTGATCGGGACCGTCGAGGAGAACGGCGTCATCGACCCCGACGTCCTGTGGTCCTGCACCACCTGCGGTGCCTGCGTCGAGCAGTGCCCCGTCGACATCGAGCACGTCGACCACATCGTCGACATGCGCCGCTACCAGGTGATGATCGAGTCCGCGTTCCCGTCCGAGGCGGGCACGATGCTCAAGAACCTGGAGAAGAAGGGCAACCCCTGGGGCCTGGCGAAGAAGCAGCGCCTGGAGTGGCTCAAGGAGGTCGACTTCGAGGTCCCGGTCGTCGGCAAGGACATCGAGGACCTCTCCGAGGTCGAGTACCTGTACTGGGTCGGCTGCGCCGGCGCCCTGGAGGACCGGGCCAAGAAGACCACCAAGGCCTTCGCGGAGCTGCTCCACATGGCGGGCGTCAAGTTCGCCATCATGGGCGGCGACGAGAAGTGCACCGGCGACTCCGCCCGCCGCCTCGGCAACGAGCCCCTGTTCCAGGAGCTCGGCATGGAGAACGTCATGGCACTGAACATGGCGTTCGGCGAGGAGATGGACGACGACGGCAACGTCACGCCCGAGTCGAAGAAGCCCAAGTCGGCCAAGAAGATCGTCGCCACCTGCCCGCACTGCCTCAACACCATCGGCAACGAGTACCCGCAGCTCGGCGGCGACTACGAGGTCATCCACCACACCCAGCTGCTCCAGCACCTCATCGACGAGGGCAAGCTGATCCCGGTGACCCCGGTCGAGGGCCTCATCACCTACCACGACCCCTGCTACCTGGGCCGCCACAACAAGATCTACACGCCCCCGCGCGAGATCATGACCGCCGTCCCGGGCCTGCGCCAGCAGGAGATGCACCGCCACAAGGAACGCGGCTTCTGCTGTGGCGCCGGCGGCGCGCGGATGTGGATGGAGGAACGGATCGGCAAGCGCATCAACAACGAGCGCGTCGACGAAGCCCTCTCCCTCAACCCGGACATCGTCTCCACCGCCTGCCCGTTCTGCCTCGTCATGCTCACGGACTCCGTGAACGGCAAGAAGGCTGCAGCCGAAAGCGGCTCCGCCGCGGGCGGCAAGGCCAAGGAGTCCATCACGGTCGTCGACGTCGCCCAGCTCCTCCTGGAGTCCGTCAAGACCCCGGCACGTTCCACCAACACCTGGCCCGCGACCACGAAGCCCTCCCCGCCCGTTCCCAAGCCGTAATCCACCTCCTTATGACAAAGCGTCAGGGAAAACGGAGCGCGCCTCGAGCTGCGCCGTAGCCAGGGACAAAAGACTCCCTCCCACCGCAGTCGTACGCGATGGCATGCTGGCGGGCAGTCGGTGATTGCTTGCCGAGCCCGGCATTCGTCGGACACTGAGCCCAGCGAGCGCAACAGCATCCCGACGCCATGGAAGTGACGGCGCGGGAAGCGGCAATGCCATCACTTTCTGCCAGACGGCGATTCCGACCTGCCGTCGACCCCGCATTCGCGGCTGCCTACTCAAACCGCAGAGGGGCGGAGCTGGAGGGCCGAGTGGCTGGCGGCACAGCGCTGTTCGTCGGCACGGTGTGTAGTCACCACTGGATTCTTGATCATTCATTCGGACCAAAAATGTCTGCCGACATGCGGTTCGACCGGACACGTCTTCCAGGGCCTTGTGTTCGGTCCGACGAGGGAGGGGGCCCACGTGCTCATCGACACCTACGGCCGAGTGGCCACCGACCTGAGGGTCTCGCTGACCGACCGGTGCAATCTGCGCTGTACGTACTGCATGCCCGAGGAGGGCCTGCAGTGGCTGGCCAAGCCCGACCTGCTCGACGACGACGAGATCGTCCGTCTCATCGACATCGCCGTCCGCGTCCTGGGCGTCACGGAGGTCCGCTTCACCGGCGGTGAGCCGCTGCTGCGCCCCGGCCTGGTCGGCATAGTGGAGCGCGTGGCGGCTCTCGCCCCCCGCCCCCAGATGTCCCTGACCACCAACGGCATCGGCCTCAAGCGCACGGCGACGGCCCTGAAGGCGGCGGGCCTGGACCGGGTGAACGTGTCCCTGGACACCATCCGCCCGGACGTCTTCAAGACCCTCACCCGCCGGGACCGGCACAAGGACGTCCTCGAAGGCCTGGCCGCAGCCCGCGACGCCGGCCTGACCCCCGTCAAGGTCAACTCGGTCCTGATGCCGGGCCTGAACGAGAACGAGGCCCCCGACCTCCTCGCCTGGGCCGTGGAGCACGACTACGAGCTGCGCTTCATCGAGCAGATGCCCCTGGACGCCCAGCACGGCTGGAAGCGCGACGGCATGGTCACGGCGGGCGACATCCTGACGTCACTGCGCACCCGTTTCGACCTGACCCCCGAGGGCCAGGACGAGCGCGGCTCGGCCCCGGCGGAACGCTGGCTGGTGGACGGCGGCCCGCACCGCGTCGGCGTCATCGCCTCCGTCACCCGCCCCTTCTGCTCGGCCTGCGACCGCACCCGCCTCACCGCCGACGGCCAGGTCCGCACCTGCCTCTTCGCCCGCGAGGAGACCGACCTGCGCGCCGCCCTGCGCTCCGGCGCCCCCGACGAGGAGATCGCCCGCATCTGGCGCCTGGCGATGTGGGGCAAGAAGGCGGGAGCGGGCCTGGACGACCCGTCCTTCGTCCAGCCCGACAGGCCCATGTCGGCAATCGGGGGCTGATCAGCATCGTGGACCGCACCGCCAAGGGCCGTGACGCTTCAACAACGGCAGCTGCTCACCGGCAGCTCGTGGTTTACCCGCCCAAGGCCCGTTACGGCCGTCGAAGACGGTGTGTATACCCCGATTGCACCGTTGCGCCCTGAGCAGTGTGCTCCCCGATCCGCAGGTCACGGCAGGCCGCTGCTCACCGCCGAACGGTGCGACGGCGGGGATCGCGCGAAGCGCGAGAGGAGTGTCGGAAGGCACATGCGAAAGTCCCGTAACGCCGAGCTGCGGCTGTTCACCCCCGAGTGCACGAAGCCGGCCGATCACCGACCGCAGCTCACCTACGCGCTCAGGCCGCCTCCCGCGTGCACGGCCCCTGACTGGCGCGCCGTCCTCCACGGCCCGCAGGCGACGGCCTGCCTGACGACCTGAAGCAGTCAGCCGCGCTGTGCCGTCGCGAGACTGAACCTTTCCATGACGGCGACGATGCGTTCTCGGACCTCGGGGCGCGCGATCAGTTCGATGTTCGCGGCGAGGCTGTCGCGCAGGGCTGTCTCGAAGGCCGGTGTCGACGCACCGCGGGCGATGCCTTTGACCCGCGCGAAGGTCTCGACGGGCCCGTGAGCCATCTCCGTCGCCCACCGCAATGCGCAGGCATCCAGTTCGTCGGGCTCGCACACCTCGTTCACGATGCCGAGGCCGAGAGCCCGGTCGGCGGTGACGAAGGCGCCCGATGCCAGCAGAGCGGTGGCGGCGGGCAGGCCCGCCACCGCGGGAAGCAGGTAGGCGCCGCCGGCCACGGGGACCATCCCAAGGTTGACGTAGCTCTCGGCGAAACGCGCGGTGGAAGCGGCCACACGCACGTCACAGGCGAGGCCGAAATCGAGTCCACCGGCCGTGGCCGCGCCGTTGAACGCGGCGACGATCGGCTTCGAGGCGCCCCAGATGAGGCGGATGGTGCGTTGTACGGCGGGCATCCACACGTCGGCGAGGTAGTCCATCAGGCCGTCGGCGCCGTCGCCCTGGTACACGTCGAACATCTCCCGGACGTCGGCCCCGGCGCAGAACACCGAACCCGTCCCGGTCAGCACGACCGCTTTGACCCCGTCCGTGTCGCACAGCCTCTGGACAGCGTCACCGAGTTCCGTAGCGACGACCGGCGTCACCGAGTTGCCACGTTCCGGACGGTTCAGCCGCACCGAACCGATCACGTCCGTACCGTCGACCACGACCTCATCCACGAGGGGTCACCACCTTTGTCACGTTGGCAGGGACGTGGGCGGGATCCGCCACCCACGCGCGGAGCATCCGCTTGATGTCGCCGCGAGCGATCTTGGACTCGCCGGAGGCCCGAGGAATCGGGTCGCTCGAGAGGTAGACGTGGCGGGGATTCTTGAATCCGGCCAGTTTGCCGCGCACCCAGTCGGTGAGCTCCTCCGGCTTGAGGGCGTCGAGGTCGGGTGCGTGGACCAGCGCCGCCGGGGTCTCGCCCCACTGCTCGTCGGGAACGCCCACCACGACGGCCTCACGCACTCCGGGATGCTCTTCAAAAGCGCGTTCGATCTCGACAGGCTGGATGTTGGTGCCGCCGGTGATGATCGTCTCGCTGGCGCGGCCGACGATGAAGACCCGGCCCTCCTCGTCGAAGTGGCCCAGGTCCGATGTGCGCCACCAGCCGTCGGCAAGAAGGCGTTCGGCGTGCTCGGCCTCCGCGCCGAGGAGAGCAGTGGTGATGCTCGGGGTGCGGATCACCAGTTCTCCCTGGGTGCCGGGCGCCACCTCCTCGAGCACCTCACCGCCCACGAGGAGGGAGAACTCCACGCCGGGAACGGGCCGGCCGATGGAGGGCCACAACGCGGGTGTCCTCATCTCCTGCCGGCTGAGCAGTGTGGTGGACGCGGGTGCCTCGGTCTGTCCCCAGCACTGGAGCAGTGCGTCCGTATGCTCGCTGACGGTCTCGAGCGCCGGAAGGGCGGCGGGTTCACCGGCCAGCATCAGGCAGGAGAGCTGTGCGTCACGCAGCAGCGGGAGTTCGTCGGAAGCGCTGATCCGGCGCAGCATGGTGGGAACGGCGAACATCCAGTCGATCCGCTCGTCCTTGATCACCCGGAGTGTCTCGTCCGCGTCGAACCGTGGCAGGACCACGTTCGTGCCCCCGCACAGCAGCGTGGGCAGAACACTCCAGCCGCCCGCGTACACCAGGGGCGCCACCTGAAGGGTTCGGGGAGCGAGAGTCGGTCCGCTCGTGCTCATCACCCAGGTGTTGCCGAGGATCGCCGCGCGTGCCCCACGGTGCGAGATGGCGATGCCCTTGGGCCGTCCCGTCGAACCGGAGCTGAACCTGATGTGGTAAAGGTCGTCGGGCCCCACGTGGACCCGTGGCCGCAGTGGCGAACCCGCGGCGGCCAATGCGTCGAACGAACGCCAGCCCGGCCGTTCGCCGAGGACGACCTTCAGGAGTTCGTCGCCGTCGACGACCTCGTCGACAGCGGCGGCAGCCGGACCGTCCGCGACCACGAGGCGGACGTCGGCGAGTTCCATGCACCGGCGGAGCTCGTGCGGCGTGAACCGGTGGTTGAGCGGGACCTTGACCAGTCCCGCCTTCAGCAGCGCGAACTCGAGCACGACGTACTCGACGTGGTTCTGCGCGACGTAGGCCACCCGGTCGCCCGGGGCCAGTCCGAGGCCGATGAAGGCGTTGGCCAGCCGGTTCGACGCCTCGGTCAGGTCGGCGACGGTGAGCCGGTGCCGGCCGTCGGGTCCCTCGACCACGACGGAGTGGCGGGGTCGGCGCTCGATCTGGCTCATGAGCTGGACGACCGTCTGCGCCGCGTCGTTGGTTGCGGTAGTCATGGCTTGAGCCCCTGCCCAAAGGACATCGGCATCGTGGCGAGCGACAGCCCGCCGTCGACGACGATCGTCTGGCCGTTGATGGCCGCACTGCGAGGGGAACAGAGAAACGCCATGACCTCGGCGACTTCTTCCGGCGTGGGGTAGGCGCCGGAGGGTGTCTGGGCCAGCCAGTGGCGTTCGTAGTCCTCCCAGGCCTCGCCGGCGTAGTACCGGAAGGAATCGGTGTCGATGGGCCCCGGGCAGACCCCGACGGCGGTGATGCCGCGGCTGCCCAGTTCGATCGCGAAGTACTTCACGATCGTCTCCATGGCGGCCTTCGCGGCGCCGAGGAGTCCATGTCCCGGGAGGACGCGGAAGCTGTCCCATCCCGAGACGGCGACGATCCTCCCGCCGGGCGGCATGTGCTGGGCGCCGGCGCGCGCCAGATCGAGGAAGCCCTGGACCGTGATGCCCATCGTCTTGGCTATGTGATGGGAGTGGATCTGTGTCAGCGGCTTGAACGCGCTGGCTGCCGCATTGGCGACGATGACGTCGATCTTGCCGAATCGGTCGGCCGCGGTCTCCACGAGCGCCTCGACGGCTTCGGTGTCCGAGATGTCGGCCTGCACGGCCAGGGCACTGCCGCCGGCTTCCTCGATACGGGCGACGGTCTGCTCCGCCGCCTCGGCGTCGCGCCGGTAGTTGACGACGACGTTGGCGCCTTCGCCTCCGAGCCGGAGCGCGAGGCACCGTCCCATGCCACGAGAACCACCCGTGATGATGATCGTCTTGCTGTCGAGTTCCATGTTGTCCTCACCAACGGGAGTTGTCCGTGCGTGCCGCCGCCGGCCGCACCGCACTCGTCATGTGTGTCCGGGTCTACGACCCCATGGTCAGACCGCCGCCCACGCACAGGGTCTGGCCGGTGATGTAGCTCGCGTCGTCGAGCGCGAGGAACGTGAGGGCGGCGGCGATCTCCTCCGGCTCGCCCGCCCTGCGCAGCGGGACCCCCCGCACGATCTTCGACAGCAGTGAGTCCCCGCCCTGGCTCTCCAGCAGTGGCGTGGCCGTGATCCCGGGGGCCACCGCGTTGACCCTGATGCCGTGGCGGGCCCATTCGCGGGCGAGTGACTTGACCAGTGCGATGACGCCCGCCTTGGCCGCGGAGTAGACGGTTTCGCCCGAGGTTCCCACCGTGCCCGCCTCGGACGAGGTGAGGACGATGCTGCCGCCGTTCTCGCGCAGCACCCTTCCCGCCGCCGCCGAGAGGTAGATGCTCGACATCAGGTTCACGTCGATGATCCGTCGCCAGTACTCGGGCGACTCGTCGAGGAACGGTGTGATGGCCGTCCAGCCCACAGTGGAAATCACGTGGTCGACGTGTCCCAGTGCATCGACGGCTTCCTCGAGCATGCGGTCACAGGCTTCCGGGTCGGTCGCGTCCCACGGCTTGTCACCCAGGGCGACGATGTTCGGGTGCTCCTTCGCCAGCGTCTGGACGGCCTCGGCATTCAGATCGGCCGCGGCGGTGGTGATGCCCGTGTCCGCCAGGCGCAGGGCCGTGGCGCGTCCGATGCCGGAGCCGGCGCCCACCACGAGAGCCTTCTTCGGCTGATTGACGTCGGCCATATGTCCTCCTGTCGATGCCTTCGGCCTTCCGAAGGGGGCGTTGCGGGTAGTGGGACAACGTTTCTGGTCACTTCAGCTCGTCGTGCGCCCAGCTGAGCGCTTCGACGACCGGGACCAGGCCCATGGAAGTGCCGAGCATGAGGATGACGACCTGCTCGATCTCCTCCATCGTCGCGCCCGCGTCCTTGGCGCGGGTGCAGTGGACGCGGAACCCGCCCTCGTTGCGGGTGACGGCGAAGCCTGTCAGCAGACAGAGTTCGCGCTGCTTCGCGTCCAAGGTGCCGTGCGCGTCGGCCGCGTGACGCAGTCCGCGGAACGCGTCCGCCACGGCGTCCGAGGTCTCCCTCAGCCGGTCGAGGTTGGACACGAAGGTGTCCTGCTTGCTCAGGGGGTAGACCGGCGGTCCGATGGGCTGGGGCGCGCTCACTTCTTCTCCTCAGGGGCCTCGGTGGCGGGGTCTGCGAGCCGGGCCAGTGCGGGCAGCCCGTAGCTCTCGGCGTATTCGGCCGCCGCTGCCCCGATCACGTCGGTGGGGGCCTTGGCGTACAGGCGTCGCCGGCTGACGAAGGAACCCGCCGCGGCACGGATCCGTACCGCCGACTCGGTCATGGCCAGCAGGGTCGCCGTGCCGTCGAGAACGGGCGCGCCGTCCACCTCGCGCAGACCGACGGAGTTGAGGAACGCCGTGATACGGCCGCCCGCCGGGATGATGACCTCGGCCCCGCGGGCCATGGTCGCCCGGGCCGCCGCCAGGAACGAGTCGGTGGCACGCTTGCGGCCCTCGTCGTCGGAGAAGCAGGCGTCCAGCTCGTGCGGGGTGAGGTCCATGCACTCGATGCCGGCCAGTCGTTCGCGCAGCCCGTACTTGGCGACGTTCTCCTCGAAGCGTCCCCCGAAGTAGGGATTGACGCCCACCAGGGCGAACTTGCTGCCCATGAGGCACGCGGTCAGCATCGAGGTCTCCCCGTAGCCGAGCACGGGGATGTCGACCATGGAGCGGGCCTCGCGCAGCGCGGGGTCCAGGATGTTCCCGATCGCGACCGCGTCGAAGCCGGACTGCTCCGCGTCCAGCACGGAATCCAGGATCGACACGGAGTCGAGGGCCTCCCAGAACCGGAAGCTGTCGATGCGTCCGACCCGGGCCCCCCTCAGTTCGACCTCGGTGCCTTCGGAGACGAAGTCATCGATGTACCGGCGCAGGAACGGGAAGTAGTTCGAGGAGTACGCGGCGTTGGACAGACTCAGATACAGGATGCGGGTCACAGGGTTCGTCTTCCGATCTCTGGGTTCCGGTCACTGGGCTCGGTCGACGCCCTTGACGTCTTCGCGGTACCAGTCGACGAACTCCCGCAGGCCGCTGAGCAGGTCGGTCGTCGCGGTGAGGCCCAGCACCGAGGCCAGCCTCCCGGCGCTGACGTGCTGGTACCTGGTGCGCTCGGCACGCCAGTCGATGACGTCCGGATCGGAGCCCTCGACGCGTACCAGCGCGGTGTAGAGCTCCTCCGCCGTGACCGGCGTGCCGACGACGTTGACCGCCGTACGCTCGACGCCGGCCGCCTCGACCGCGCGGACCGTGGCCCGTGCCGCGTCGTGGACGTGGATGAGGGCATGCACGGAGTCCTTCTGCCAGGGCACCGACGGGCGTTCGCCGCGGTCGAGCGCGTCGAGGATGCCGATCAGGATGCCGGCGTTGCCGTCACGGTTGGCCCGCGGTCCGTAGATCGTGCCGTAGCGGAGGATCACGTACGGAGCACCGCCGGCCTGGGCGAAGGCCTCGGCGAAGGCCTCGGCGGCCAGTTTGCCCGCCGCGTACATGTTCAGGCCGCGACGGATCGACGCCTGGTCCTCGGTGAAGGGGGGCGCGGCCGGGTCGTCGAAGGGACCGTAGACCAGGTGGGTCGACCCGAGCACCAGGCGCTCGACACCGTGCCGGGCCGACAGGCTGATCAGGTCGTACGCCGCGCCCACGTTCACGTCGTGTGCGGCGCGCGGCGACGCCGAGGCGGCGTGGGAACGGACCGCAGCCAGGTGGATCACCGTGTCGCTGGTACTGACGGCCTTGTCAAGCGCGTCGGTGTCGCGCAGGTCCATGGGCAGGAACTCGACATGCTTCAGGGCGGCCAGTGCTTCAGCGCGCTCGGAGCGCACTACATCCGTGGCCACCACGTCGTAGTGGCCGGCCGCACTGAGTTGCTCGACCACGTGCGAGCCGAGGAATCCGGCGGCCCCGGTCACCAGGACACGTCGCCGGCTCATCGCGCGACCCGCTCGAAGATCGCCGCGATCCCCTGGCCGCCGCCGATGCACATGGTCTCCATTCCGTAGCGCGCGTCGCGCCGGTCGAGTTCCCGCAGCAGGTTCGCGAGGATCCGGCCGCCGGTGGCGCCGATGGGATGGCCGAGGGAGATACCCGAACCGTTGACGTTGACCCGCTCCAGGTCACCACTGCCGAGTTTCCACTCGCGCAGACAGGCGAGCACCTGGGCGGCGAAGGCCTCGTTGAGCTCGACCAGGTCGAGATCGGACCACTGGAGCCCGGCTCGTTCGAGCGCTCGCTGCGCCGCGGGTACGGGCCCTATACCCATACGGTGCGGCTCCACCCCGGCCAGCGACCAGCTCACCAGCCGGGCGTATGCACGCAGTCCGAGCTGCTCGGCGCGCTGCGGCGTCGTCACGATGGCGACGGCGGCCGCGTCGTTCTGGCCACTGGAGTTGCCCGCGGTCACGGTCGCCCCGTCGATGGTGCCCTCGAGCAGCGGCCGTAGCCGGGCCAGCGACTCGACCGTGGTCCCCGGCCGGGGGTGCTCGTCGGCGGTGACCGTGAGGTCGTCTCCCTTGCGAGCCGGCACCACGACCGGGATCGTCTCGTCGGCGAAGAGGCCGCGCTCCATCGCGCTGACGGCGCGGGCGTGCGAGCGGACCGCCCACTCGTCCTGTTCCGTGCGGCTGATGCCGTACTCGGCACGCAGGTTCTCAGCGGTTTCGATCATCCCGCCGGACACGGGGAAGCGTCGGCCGCCCGAGTTGCCACGCGGCTGGGCAAGCCGGTCGAGCAGCTGGGGCTGACGCCCCTGGTTCCATCGCATACCGGGGATGTAGTACTCGGCCTGGCTCATGCTTTCCGCGCCACCCGCCAGCACGAGTTGCGAGCCGCCGGTGGCCACCTGCATGCAGGCGTAGATCACGGCCTGCAGCCCCGATCCGCAACGCCTGTCGATCTGCAGGCCAGGAACGGTGATGTCCAGGCCCGCGTCCAGGGCGGCGATCCGGCCGATGGCCGCTGCCTCCCCGTTGGCGTAGCCCTGGCCGAAGATCACGTCGTCGATGGCGTCGGCGGTGACGCCGGTGCGGTCGACGAGGCCCTTGACCACCGTGGCGGCGAGGTGGGTGACCGGTACGTCCCTGAACACGCCCCCATAGCGCCCGACCGGGGTACGGACAGGCTCACAGATGACGGCCTCGAACATTAGTACGACTCCTTTGAGGCGTGGTCAGACGCTGGATTCTCCGCCGTCGATGGCGATGGTCTGCCCCGTCAGGAAATCCGGGGCGTCGAGGGACAGGTAGGTCACGAGATCGGCGAGTTCCTCGGGCCGCCCCATGCGCCGGGCGGGGATCCTCCGCACCACCTTGGCCACCGCGGCCTCGTCGTCACGCAGTTCGGCGTTGATGTCCGTCGCGAAGTAGCCCGGCGCCACAGCGTTCACCTGCGCTCCGAACCTCGCCCATTCCGCGGCCGCGGCACGGGTGAAGTTGATGACGGCACCCTTCGACGCGCCGTAGGCGGTGAACCCGGGCCGACCGAGCAGCCCGAACACCGAGGCGACGTTGATCGCCCGACCGGAACCCGTCGACGCGAAGTGCCGGGCCGCCGCCCGGCTGCACAGGAACATGCCGCGCACGTTGATGTCGAAGATACGGTCCCAGTCGCCCTCGGTCATGTCGGCGAGTTGCACCTGCGCGGTGACACCGGCGTTGTTGACGAGGACGTCCAGACGCCCGTACTCCTCCAGGCAGGTGTCGAAGAGGGCCTGGACCGACGCGGCGTCGGAGACATCGGTCGGCACGGCCAGCGCGGCGCCGCCCTCGTCGAGCACGGCGTCCCGGACTTCCGCCAGATGCTCGGGTGTACGTCCGGCGAGGACGACGGCGACCTTGCGGCGGGCCAGGCTGTGGGCGACGGCGCGACCGAGGCCTCGGCCCGCGCCCGTGACGATGGCTACCTGTGTGGACATGCCCACAAGATGTCTGACATTCAACTCACTGTCAAGATGTAAGCGAGTGGTTCCACAGTCAAGCGCATCGGCGTCTTGGCAGGTCGCGGCGCATCGAACCCGGCAGGCCTCCCCAGCCGACCGTGCCCAACGGTTCCAGCTCGCCGGGTAGGCGAGGCCCAGGCGTGCACGGCGCGCCGTACGAGTGGCCCTCACTCAGCCATGCGCGAGCGGAAAAAGAGAACGCCCGCCGTCGCCAGGATCTGCTCACTACCTCCTGGCCTGCGGCGTGCCACGCGGGCTGTCGGCCCGCTTCTGGCTGTGCACGCAGCGGCGTCTCTCGGCGACGCCTGAATTCTGACCCTCTGACGGCGGGACCAGGTCGTGGAAGCGTACGCAGAGTTCGACAGACAGTCCGCAGGCAAGGGCGTCATCGTCTTCGGACACAGGCTGGGCGGCCCTTCGGTTCCGTACCGGCCCTGCCCCCTCGGTGGCCCGGCGTACCGCATGTGCGCAACACCAAAGACGAAGCCAGCCACCTGCTGAACGAGTCTGCGTTCCCGCGGATCAGCCCGTCCGGAGGTCGACCGCTTCGTCCATCCGCACACCCGGCACCTCGGCGGGAGGCAGGGGCTGTTCGGCCCAGATGGTCTTGCCGTCGTGGGCGTAGCGGGTGCCCCAGCGGGAGGCGAGCTGAGCGACCAGGAAAAGGCCACGACCTCCCTCGTCGGTGGTCCGGGCATGGCGTAGGTGCGGGGCGCTGAGGCTGCTGTCGGAGACTTCGCAGATGAGCGTTTGGGTGTGGATGAGACGCATCGCGATGGGGCCACGTGCATGCCGGATGGCGTTGGTGACCAGCTCGCTGATGATGAGTTCGGTGGCAAAAGCGAGCTGTTCCAGGCCCCATTCGGCGAGCTGGCGGGTGGCGAGGGATCGGGCCTGGGCCACCAGGGCCGGGTCGGCCGCCAGCTGAAAGGAGGCGACCCGGTCCGCTGCCAGGACACGGGTGCGGGCGAGGAGCAGGGCCACGTCGTCGGAGCGGCGTTCGGCGACGAGGGCGGACATCACCGCGTCACCCAGCTGCTCCAGCGGTCGGCCAGGACCGGCCAGCACGCGGGCCAGCCGATCCAGCGCGGCGTCGACGTCGCGCCCCGGGTCCTGGATGAGACCGTCCGTGTACAGCGCGAGCAGACTGCCCTCAGGGAGTTGGTACTCGGCGGTTTCGAAGGGCAGGCTGCCCAGGCCGAGCGGCGGGCCCGGCGGGACGGCGTCGAGGAACTCCACAGCTCCGTCGGGGCGTACCAGGGCGGGTGGGGGGTGGCCGGCGCGCGCGAAGGTGCACAGGCGGGAGACCGGGTCATAGACGGCGTACAGACAGCTGGCGCCCTGACAGTCGGGATCCTCCTCAGCCAGGCGGACGACGAGATCGTCGAGGTGGGCGAGGACCTCGTCGGGGTCGAGGTCGAGATCCGCCAGGGTGTGGACGGCGGTGCGCAGTCGCCCCATGATGGCCGCCGCATGCAGGCCGTGCCCGGTGACGTCGCCGACCAGCAGGGCGACCCGGGCACCGGACAGGGACAGAACATCGAACCAGTCCCCGCCGGCGCTGGCGTGGGCGGCGGCGGGCAAGTACCGGTAGGCGGTATCCACCGCAGGAGAGTCAGGCAGTTCGCGCGGCAGCAGGCTGCGCTGCAGAGCGAGAGCGGTGGTGTGTTCGCGGGTGTAGCGGCGGGCGTTGTCGATACACACCGCGGCACGCGAACAGAAGTCCTCGGCCAGGGCCAGAGTCCCCTCATCGTACTGAGGGGAGTCGCGGTGGCGAGCGAAGACAGCCACACCAAGCGTGATCCCGCGTGCCCGCAGCGGCACGACCATGGCCGAGCGGGTGCCGGACGCACGTATCTTCTCGACGATGCGCGGATCGAAGGTCGACTGCTCGCCGTCATCCAGCTTCCGCATGAGTTCCGGCCGCCCGCCCACCAGACACCGAGCCTGTGGTGTGCCCGGGGAAAACGTCACCCTCTCGCTCACGACATACGCGGCCTCCGGATTCCCCGGCCGCACCGATCGGACTCCCGACCGGCGAAGCAGCGCCGGTGCGGCCACCGGCACGGGAGCCGGCTCCTCCCCGCGCACCGTGGCCTCCAGCAGGTCGACGACGGCGAAGTCCGCCAGCCCGGGAACGGCCACGTCGGCCAGTTCCTGCGCGGTGCGCTCCACATCCAGCGTGGTGCCCATCCGCGCCCCGGCCTCGGTCAGCAGTTCCAGCCGTTGCTGGGCCCGATAACCTTCGGTGACGTCGACGAACGTCTGGCACATACCGAGGACGTGGCCGGCCGAGTCCGTCAGCCGGAACGATGAGGAGGACCACATACCCTCGCGCTCCACGTCCGACGGGAGTCGACCGCGCACCGGGAAACCGATCTCCGGTTCGCCGGTGTCCCGCACCCGGCGCAGGCGCTCCTCGGCTATCTGGAAGTCGATCTCCGGTGCCACCTCGTGGTTGCGGCGCCCGATGATCCGCTCGGCAGGCAGGTCCAGATCGCGCATGGCCACGGCATTGACCGCGCGGAATTTCAGATCGGTGCCCACAACGGTGATGGAGATCGGGGCCTGTTCGAACAGCGCTTTGAGGACCGCCTGATCGAACTCCGACCGCTCCACCTGCCGCACGTCGACGGCGCCGACCGACCAGCCGGCCTGCCCCTGACCACCAAGCACGGGACGCACGCGCAGCGCGACCCGGACCGCATGCCCGTCTCGGTGTCTCATGGCCAGCACACCGTCCCAGCCCTGCCCGGCTCCACCCCGTCGGCGGCCGGCTGCCAGCGCCGCTTCACGGTCCGCCGGGGTGATCAGCAGATCCACCGCGGGCGTGCCATAGATGTCTCTCGCCCGATAGCCGAGGAGAGATTCCGCCTCCGGACTCCACAGGGAGATGCTGCCCTGGCCATCCACGACCGCAGTGGCCGTACATGGCCCCTGCAGCACATTTCCCGGTCCTGCGCCGAGGCACCGGTAAGCCGTCGGTACACCCATCCACATCAGCCCATTTCTGGCCATGCCGTTGCCTCTCATGGTAATGACTTAGCGGCGCCGTACTCGCGGAGACCGTCCCGGATCCGCGCGGCAACCATCAGCGAAGGAGAAATGCCTCCTTGGCTTTGGATGCGGGCGGCCACGGCGAGAGAGCGACGCCCGTACGCTCGCGCCGTTCTGTGCGGATCCTCCCGCCCGCAACGACCGGATCCAGCCGCGAAATCCGCAGGCTCACCTCCGGCGGTCGGCTTGAGCCCCGGGCCGCCCAATGACTACGGCTGCAGGCCAGGATCGCATGCACACTTGCCTTTGTCTGACAGTTGACCGACTGAAGGCCCAGAGCTAGATTCGCGAGGTGGGCAGCAGTTGCATGCCATTCGCCGAGTCGTCCTCGTACCGGTCCGGCCGTCTCACGGCCGCTCCTTCCTCCTCCGCGCCCCTGACGCGCAGGACCACTCCCGCTGCCCACCCCGGCGCCGCATGGCGCACACCCAGGAAAGGAAGGTCCAAGATGCCGATCGAGAGCTTCTCGATACTGATCGACGGTCAGTGGCGGGCGAGCGCCGACGGCTCGACGTTCAGGTGCACCAGTCCGTTCGACGGTGAGGACTGGGCGGAGGTGCCGACGGCGACCACTGATGACGTGGATGCCGCGGTGGCCGCAGCACGACGGGCCTTCGAGGAGGGTCCGTGGTCGAGCGCGACTCCCCTGGCGCGTGCGGGCCTGTTGCGCCGGTTGGGCGACCTGATCACACAGAGCGCCGCCGAACTGGCGACGGTGCAGGTACGCGAGAACGGCAAGCTGATCCGCGAAGTGGCCGACCAGGCGAAGGCACTCGCGAACCACTGCTACTTCTTCGCCGGGGTGGCCGAGAGCCCGATCGGTGAGACGCTGGCGACGAGCGTGCCGAACATGCAGGCGTTCACGATGCGTGAGCCGATCGGCGTGGTGGCCCTGATCACGCCGTGGAACAGCCCGCTGATGCTGTTGATGGCCAAGCTCGCGCCTGCGCTGGCCGCCGGATGCACGGTGGTGGTCAAGCCGTCGGAGGTGACACCGGTTTCGACGTTGGTGTTCGCACGACTGATCAAGGAAGCGGGCTTCCCCGACGGTGTGGTCAACGTGGTGACCGGGGCCGGCGAGACTGGAGCCGCCCTGGTGGCTCACCCAAGCGTGGACAAGATCTCGTTCACCGGTTCGACCTCGGTCGGCAAGCAGATCGCGGCCACTGCGGCCGCTCGGCTGGCCCGTGTGTCGCTGGAGCTGGGGGGCAAGTCACCGAACATCGTCTTTCCCGACGCCGATCTGGACAACGCCGTCAACGGTGTGATGGCCGGAATCTTCGCGGCCACCGGCCAGACCTGCATGGCGGGGTCCCGCGTCCTGGTCCACGACGACATCTACGACGACTTCGCCAAGGCGCTCGCCACCCGGGCGTCGCAGATCCGGCTGGGCGATCCGAGCGACCCGGCGAGCGAAATGGGGACGGTCGCCTGCCGAGCACAGTACGACAAGGTGCTGCGGTACATCGACATCGCCAAGGCCGAGGGCGCGGTGCTCGCCGCCGGAGGCAAGCGCCCGGACGATCCCGCCCTGGAGAAGGGGCTCTTCGTCGAGCCGACGGTGTTCACCGAGGTCACCAACGACATGCGCATCGCCCGGGAGGAAGTGTTCGGGCCGGTGGCCTCACTGATCCGGTTCCGTGACGAGGACGACGCCATCCGCATCGCCAACGACACCAGTTTCGGTCTGGCCGCAGGCGTCTGGACCCGAGACATCGCGCTGGCGCACCGGATGATCAAGCGCCTGCGCGCCGGCACGGTGTGGATCAACAACTACCGCAAGGTCAACTACGTCGCCCCGTTCGGCGGCTTCAAGGAGAGCGGCATCGGCCGGGAGAACGGCATACATGCCGTGAACGAGTACACCGAGGTCAAGTCCGCCTGGATCGACACCGGCAACACCATCAAGGACCCCTTCAACCCGCGGGCCTGACCCTGGGAAGCGGCCCGGAACCCGGCCCGCCCCTCCCCGCAAGCACGACCGACGGTCATGAGCTGGTCGACTCCGGGTCGGCCGTGAGGTAGTGAGGTAGTGAGGTACCCATTGTCCGAGAAACTGGGGTTCATCGGCGTTGGCCCCATGGGTTCGGCCATCGCGAGCCGTCTCGTGGCGGATCACGATCTGTACGTGAGCGATCTGAACCGGCAGGCTGCTGACGAGCTCGTGAGCCAGGGCGCCACTTTCATGTCGGCGGACGAGACAGCGAAGCGCTGCCTGTACGTCTTCCTTTCGCTGCCGGGACCGGCGAACGTGTTCGAACTCCTCCTGGGCGACCAGGGAATCGCACGGCACTTCGCGCCGGGAACTCTGGTCATCGACACGACCACCGGGGCACCTACGACGGACAGGGAGATCGTTCCCGCCCTCGCCGAACTCGGCGTCGACTTCGTCGACGCGCCGATCGCCGGGGGCGTCAAACGGGCCCGGGCCGGCACGGCCACCCTGATGGTCGGAGGCTCCGAGCAGGCGTTCGCCAAGGCCCGGGACCTGCTGATGGCCGTGACCCCTGATGTCTTCCACGTGGGTCCCGCGGGCACGGGACACGCGATGAAGCTCGTGAACAACCTGCTCAACAGCTGCAACCGTTTCGCCGCGCTCGAGGCCGTTCGTCTCGGGCAGGCGTGCGGAATCGACCAGGACACCGTGGTCGAGGTCATCAACAAGTCGAGCAGCCGGAACTACACAACGGAGAACACGTTCCCCCAGCTCCTCAGCGGCGGCTCCTACAGGGCACAGGGCTTCACGCTCCAGTTGATGCTCAAGGACCTCCACCTGGCCAACGAGATGGCGGAAAGCCTCGGGCACGCCACCCCGATCGGGCACCTCGTCGAGGAGTTCACCATGGAGGCCATTGACCGCTTCGGCCCCGACGCGGACCAGAGCCGGTTCATGGCGGAGTGGTACGCCGACTGACGCCGGTGATGCGTGTGCCCTCCCAGCCTGCCGGCTGGGAGGGCACACGCATGAACACCAGCTTTTGTGCGTGCATGAGCGATGCCGACTCGGACGAGTCACTCAGGTCGCCGTGCGTGGAACTATGCCTTGGGCTGGGCGGTCGAATAGCGCAGGACGTAGTCGAGGTGCGACTGCATCGCCTCCGCGGCCGCGTCCTCGTCCCCGGTCTCGATCGCAGCGAGGATCACCATGTGCTGCTTCACCGTCCGCTTCCCGACTTCCGCGGTCACGTCCAGGTACTGCGCCGGATGCGTCGCATCGTGCACCGCGGCGATGAACGCCGCCAGCAGCCGGTTGCCCGACGCCTGCCCGATCGTCGTGTGGAACGCCAGGTCGTAGCCGGGGATCCCCGGATCATCGATGGTCGTCGTCCTCTGCCGCTCCACGATCGACCGCAGCTCGCCCACCTGCTCCTCGCTCCGATGCCGAGCGGCCAGACGGGCGGCCGGGACCTCCAACACCCGCCGCACATCGGTCAGCTCGAGCATGTCCAAGGCACCCAGGCGCAAAATGGTGTCCACCGACTCACTCAGCATCCGGCTGAGCGAATCCGGAGTGACCGTGTTGACGAAACTCCCGCCGGCCATGCCCGGAATCTTCCGGATGAGGCCGCCGCTCACCAGCGCACCCAACGCCTCACGCACGGTCGGACGGCTCACCCCGAACTGCTTCGCCAGCTCCGTCTCCGGCGGAAGCTTCTCCCCCTGGGCGAAACGACCCTCCAGGATCGCCTCCCTGATCTGCTGCTCCACCTGATCACGCGGCCGCGTCACCTGTCGCGCCCGGAACTTCTCCGCCGCCCCAGACCCCGTTTCAGCCATACCACGCCTCCCCAACCGTCGACATGCCCGACGCCGTCACGTTCGGACGTACACAAGGCCTGATCCAAAGCCGCAGTATATGACCAGGGTCGGTAAATTGTCATACCGAAAAATGTCGTGCTTCAACCTGCTGATCGAGAGCCTCCCTACCGGACTACCGGTGGGGAGGCATGCGCCGGCTGTCCCTGGGCTCGTCACATCGCGTACTCCTTGAGCAGACTGCGGCCGATGATCATCTTCTGGATCTCGGACGTACCCTCGCCGATGAGCATGAAGGCCGCCTCACGGTAGAGCCGCTCGATCTCGTACTCCTTGGAGTAGCCGTACCCGCCATGGATGCGGAACGACGCCTCGACCACTTCCTTGCAATACTCGCTCGCGAGCATCTTGGCCATGCCGGCCTCGACGTCGTTGCGCCGGCCGGAGTCCTTCTTGCGGGCCGCGCGGACCATCATCGCGTGGGCGGCCTCGACCTTGGTCGCCATCTCCGCCAGGCGGAACAGGATCGCCTGGTGCTGCGCGATCGGCTTGCCGAACGTCTCACGCTGCTGCGCGTACGCGATGCCCAGTTCGAAGGCGCGAACGGCGATGCCGCACGCGCGCGCGGCGACGTTCACGCGGCCCACCTCGACACCGTCCATCATCTGGTAGAAGCCCTGGCCGGGCTCTCCCCCGAGGATCTGGGCGCCCTCGATCCGATGGCCGTCAAAGATCATCTCGGTGGTGTCGATGCCCTTGTAACCCATTTTGTCGATCTTTCCCGGGACGGTGACGCCCTGGGCGGTCTCGCCGAAGCCGGGCTGCTTCTCGACCAGGAACGTGGTCATGTTCTTGTAGACCGAGGCCGCGCCCTCATCGGTTTTCGTCAGCACCGCGACCAGGTTCGACGAACCGCCGTTGGTGAGCCACATCTTCTGGCCGGTGATCGAGTAGGAGCCGTCGGGAAGTCTGTCGGCCTTGGTGGCCACGGCCGAGACGTCGGAGCCGAGGCCTGGCTCCGACATCGAGAAGGCGCCCCGCACCTCGCCGGTGGCCATCCGCGGGAGGTACTTCCGCTTCTGCTCCTCGGTGCCGTGTTGCATCAGCATGTACGCGACGATGAAGTGGGTGTTGATCACACCCGAGACGCTCATCCAGCCTCGTGCGATCTCCTCCACGCACAGCGCGTACGTCAGGAGCGACTCACCCAGCCCGCCGTACTCCTCCGGGATCATCAGGCCGAAGACACCGAGCTCCTTCAGTCCCTCAACCATGTCGGTCGGGTACTCGTCCTTGTGCTCGAGTTCGGTGGCGACCGGCATGATCTTCTCTTCGGCGAACTGTCTGACCACCTTGAGGATCTCCCGCTGGTCCTCGGTCAGTTCATCGGTGTGGGCAAGACGATCCATCTGATGGTCCGTTCCTCTCAGTCCGGTGGCCACGGCGTCGTCCCGACAACCGCGACCCGTTGGTCAGCAGGGGCGATGGGTGCAGAGCGTTCGGGTTGTCCCGGGCCCAGCTCGGTCGGTCACGCGAACGATGTCGCCATGTCCGGGGGCAGCCCGATGGACTTCAACTCCGTGTATACGTCCAGCCCCTCGGGCCCGTATTCGCGCCCGATGCCACTGGCTTTGAACCCACCGAACGGTGCTTTGAGCCCGACCGGGTGCCCGTTCAGCTCCACGACACCGGTGCGGATCCGGCTCGCGAGTTCCAGCCCTCGGCGGGGGTCCGATGTGAACACTGCCCCGCTGAGACCGTAAGGCGAGTTGTTGGCGATCTCGACCGCCTCGGCTTCGTCCCGGTAGGTCATGACGGCGAGGACCGGCCCGAAGATCTCTTCCTGAGCGATCGTCATATCCGGCCGCACACCGGTGAAGAGGGTCGGCTCCACGAACCAGCCGCGGTCGAGACCCTCCGGACGTCCGCCACCTGTGACGAGGGTCGCGCCCTCCTTGAGACCGGTGGCGACGTAGTGCTCCACCGTCTCACGCTGCCGGTGGGAGACCAGCGGCCCGATCTGCGTGGCCTCGTCGTAGGGACTGCCCACGGGCATCGAGTCGATCAGGGAGCGGAGCCGCTCGACGAGCTCGGCCTGACGCGCCTCGGAGACAAGCACCCTGGTTTTCAGAGTGCACACCTGACCGTTGTTGCGGAACGCCCCGAGGCGCATCGCCTCGACGGTCCGGTCAAGGTCGGCGTCATCCAGAACGAGGGCGGCCGACTTTCCACCCAGCTCCAGCGTGACGCGCCGCAGATCGTGACCGCACAGCGCCGCGATCCGACGACCCGCAGCGGTTGATCCGGTGAAGGACACCTTGTCGACACCCTGGTGCGCGACGAGGTGCTCGCTGCTCTCGCGCTCCGCCGGAACGATGTTGACCACGCCCTCCGGGAACCCGGCCCGCTCGATCAGCTCGCCCAGGAGGTACGCGTCGAGAGCCGTCTGCGGGGCCGGCTTCAGAACGACCGTGCACCCCGCCAGCACGGCCGGAACGACCTTCTGGACGCTGATGCTCATGGGCACGTTCCAAGGAACGACGGCGGCCACAACGCCGACGGGTTCCCGGGTGACGAGCGCGCTGCCCGTCTCTGCCGTACGGATCGACCGGAACGGGTAGTCCAGCGCGAGATCGAGACACGCGTCGATCACCCGGACCGGATTGGCGGCCTGGATGGCGCGGGACTGCGTGATGGGACAGCCCATCTCGTCAGTGATGAGCTGTGCGATCGGTTCCTGCCGCTCGGCGAGCAGCCGCCGCAGTTCCCGTAGTACCGCCATGCGCGCCTCCAGCGGCATACGCGGCCACGGCCCGTTGTCGAACGCGTCACGTGCCGCGGCGACGGCACGATCGATGTCGCTCGAAGACGCCGAGGGAACCTCGGCGACGACCTCTTCCGTGAACGGCGACACGATCCTCAGATGCTCACCGTGTGCCGGAACCCACCGCCCTCCGATGAACAGGCGGTCGTAACGGCCCTCCCACATCATGGACCTCTCCTCGTGGACAAGACTCGTGTGAGTCGGCGGCGTCGGCAGACCTGCTCTGTCATGGCATCGCCGAGAGGCGGATGTCCCGGGCGACGAGCATGCTTTGGACTTGGTTGGTCCCGTCGTAAATCTCGGTGATCTTCCCGTCGCGCAGTCGGCGCTCCGCACCGATGTCGTCGCGATCTCCGTCCTCGCCGAGAAGTTCGACGCAGGCCGAGGCGACTCGCACGCCCAGGGTCGTGCAGTGCAGCTTGACCATGGCGACCTCGGCCGTGGGGTCCTCGTCGCTGGCGTCGACCAGATCGCAGACCTCCCTCAGCATCGACCGCCCGGCCGCGATCTCCGCCCGCAGGCGGGCCAGTTCGAACTGGAGGTCCTGGGCACCGCGGGTACGGGAAGAGAGGAGATCTCGCTCCGCGCAATAGCGCACGGTGGCGTCGTAGGCACCCTGTGCAAAGCCCACGCCCTGGGCTGCGGCGCTGATACGCGACTTCGTGACCGACCGCAACAGCAGGGGGTAGCCCTCGCCCTCGGCGCCGAGGCGCGCTTCCACGGGGATCCGGCAGTCCTGGAATCCGAGCGTGACGGTAGAGGCGCCCTTCTGGCCCAGCTTCTTCATCGGCTTACCGGCCTCGAGACCCCGTGCGTACTCCGTGTCGACGAGGAAGGCCGTGATGCCGTCCTTGCCGCGACTCGGGTCGACCGTCGCGAAGAGCACGATGACATCGGCGACATCGCCGTTGGAGATGAACGTCTTCTCGCCGTTGATCACATAGGAGTCGCCGTCACGGCGCGCCTTCGTACGCATCGACGCGACGTCCGATCCCGCCTCGGGCTCGGTCAGGGCGATCGCTCCGATGGCCGTGCCCTCGCAGAGCGCGGGAATCCACGCCTCGTGCTGGTCGGGCCGCCCTTGGAGGTGGATCGGGTGGGCGCAGTGCATCTGGGTCATGTAGACCGTCGAGGTCGATCCACAGGCGGCCGCGATCCGGGACAGTGCCTCGGCGTACGTCGCCGTGGACGTGCCTCGCCCTCCGAGCGAGGTCGGGATCAGAAGCCCGCCGAGACCTGCCTGGGCGAGCGCCTGGACGGACGCCGAAGGGAAGGAACTGTCCCGGTCCACGGCCACTGCGGCCGGCGTCACGGTGTGCGCGATGACGCCATCGAGGAGTGAGAGGACGGTGGTGCGGTCCGCCGAGGGTGGATGCTCAGGCACAGTGTTCAATTCCGTCACTCCTCGGTGAAGACGGGCTCGCGTCGCTCGGCGAAGGACGTGATGCCCTCCTGGCCGTCGACGGAGGCGATCGAAAGGGCGGCGAGTGCCGCCTCGTGTTCCAGGGCTGGGCCGGACGTGCTCTGCCGCGCGGCTTCGAGCAGGTTGGCCAGACCGGTGCGGCTCCCGGACGCGATCAGAAACGCCGTCTCCGCCACCTCACGGGGCAGTTCGGCGGTGGGAACCGGCGGGACCGACAGCAGACCGATCTGCCAGGCACGCTCGGCGTCGATCCGGCTGCCGGTGAGCATCAGATGGAAGGCCGCCGCCTTGCCCACGGTTCTGGGCAGCCGCTGGGTGCCCCCGAATCCCGGGATGCAGCCGATCCGTGCTTCCGGGAGGCCGAACTGACTGCGGTCCGAGGCGATCACCACGTGGCACGCCAGCATGAGTTCGAATCCGCCGCCGAGGGCGAAGCCGTCGACCTCGGCGATCACCGGAACGGGTGAGCGCTCGATCGCGCCGATCGCGCGGTGGCCCCGCCGGATGAAGGCCTGCGCATGGTCGGCGTCGAGGCCGCGGATCTCCTCAAGGTCGGCGCCGGCACTGAACGCCCGGTCACCTGCGCCTCGGATGACCAGGCACCGGATTCCGTTGTTCTCCTCAGCGACCCGCCGGACCTCCTCGGCCAGTGCGTCCAGTACGGAGGTGTTCAGGGCATTGAGCCGGTCCGGCCGGTTCAGGGTGATCGTCCGCACCCGCCCGTCGTCGTCCACCCCGATCAGGGAACCCATACGACACCCGCCTCCGCGAGATCGGCGATCCGCTCGTCGTCGAATCCTGCACTTGTAAGGATGTCGCGCCCGTGCTCGCCCCGGAGCGGCGCCGGCAGGCGGGGCGCCCGACTCCTCTGCGAACCGAGACGCCACGGGCTCGCGACGCCCCGGAAGACGCCCGCACGCGGATGCTCCTGGCTGACGATCGCCTCGCGAGCCTCCACTTGAGGGTCGTCGACGACTTCGGACAGCGAGTTGATCCGCGCACACGGTACGCCGACGTCCTGAAGAGCCTTGAGAGCTTCTTGCGAGGTCCTCGTGGTCAGCACCGACTGGAAGGCGTTGACGACCTCGTCCCGGCGCGCGCGGCGTCCGGCGTTGGTGGCCAGGTCGGGCCGCTGGGCCAGCTCGTCCAGGCCCAGTGCCGCGCAGGCGTGGAGCCAGATCTTGTCGTTGCCCACGGCGACGACGATGGGGCGGTCGCTCGTCCGGAACGTCTGGTAGATCGCGACCACCGAGTCGGTGCCGCCGCAGGGGCGGGGTTCGGGATCGCCCGCGAGGAAGCTGGCGATCCGGGGGGACATGAAGGCGAGGTCGGCTTCGAGCAGGGCGACGTCGATGATCTCGCCGACGTCGTGCCTCTGCTGCCTGACCAGTGCGGCCGCGATGGCGTACGCGGCGACGGTGCCGGCCGCGACATCGGACAGAGCGGTGCTGACGCGCTGCGGTACTCCGGCGTCACCGGTGACGCTCATCATCCCGGAGCGGGCCTGGGCGATCAGGTCGTATCCCGGGAGCGCGGCGTCAGGGCCGTCGAGCCCGAATCCCGACAGCGCGCAGATCACCAGCCGGGGAAAGCGTTCACGCAGTGCGTCGAGCCCCAGGCCGTGCCGCTCGAGCTTGGCCGGATTCAGGTTCTCGATGAACACGTCCGCGGTCTCCAGCAGCCGGAAGAGCACCTCACGGCCCTGCTCACCGCGTATGTCCAGGCACAGGCTCTTCTTGTTGCGGTTGACCGACAGGAACCACGCGGCTTCGCCGTTGAGGAAGGGTGGTCCCCATCCACGGGCGTCGTCTCCGCGCACGGGCTCGATCTTGATGATCTCCGCTCCCATGTCGCCGAGGTACATGGAAGTGGTCGGTGCTGCGTAGGACGACGAGATGTCGACCACGGTGATCCCGTGCAGCGGGCCGGCAGACGCGTTCATGAGGCCTCCTTCCTCGGGTGGTGCTTCAGGGGCGCGGAGTGTGCGAGAGCCTTCACGTATCGCCCCCGGGCTTGCCGAGGCGTCGAGAGGCGACCTGCGCCAGGACGGTCCGGCGGCCGCCGCCGCGGGCCCGGAGGCTGATCGCGTCGCGCAGCAGACCGGCCACGGGGTATTCGTCGATGTACCCGTAGCCGCCGTGCACCTGGATCGCGTCCAGGCAGACGTCGACGGCGGTCCTGCCCGCCTGGGCCAGCAGCTCTGCCGTGTCGAGGTCGCCGGCGACCGCGCCGTCGAGCATCGCGTGCACCGTGCGGACACGGATCCGCATCTCGGCCAGGATCGCGCGCAGACCCGCGAAGGTACCGATCGGGGAACCGAACTGACGCCGCTCACCGGCGTACGTCTCCGCCGTGTGCAGCGCTGTCTCGGCGAGGCCGAGGGCCGCAGCGGAGGTGAACAGGTCCCAGTCGCGCGCGGTGCGCCTCGTGACAGCCTCCGGCAGCGTCACGACCGTGTCGTCGAGCCGGACCGTCCGCAGGGCGGCTTCGCGCAGTCCGCTGCGCCGTGTTCCCTCGGGCTCCCCCACCAACGCGTCCCGGCGGGCCAGCACGGCCCGTCCCGTGGAGCGGTCCAAGAGCACCACCGCGCCGGGCGCGAACAAGGTCGGCACAGTGGCCGTCCACGGGTCGGGTGCGGTGGGATTGGTGACCGCAGAGGTTACGTCCCGCACTTCGCGGCCGTCCTCGTCCGAAGTGGCGAGACCACGTTGCGCGGTGAACCGGCCCGCGAGGGCGAACGCGGCTGCGGGCGAGAAGTGCGCGGTCGTACGCACGGCTGCGACGAGCCAGTCGACGGCGTCGTCGAGCTCGGCCGCCTCCTGTGCCAGATCGAGGACATCCGCCGCGGCGAGCGCGGCGCGAATGGCGTGGGCGTCGCTCCACTCCACCGACACAAGACGCTTCGTCAGCACCTCGAGGAAGTCGTCGAGTTCCGCATTGCGCCCCGTCATCGGTAGAACCTCTCGCGACGGGGGTCGCGGCGCTCCTCGAAGGACTCCGACATCTCGGCCGCCTCCTGGGTGTTGCGGTAGGCGGTGAGCAGGAGGTCGTGTGCGAGGCGTGCCTGCCCGACGACACCGGTGTGGCGGCTGGAGAAGGCGGTCTTGAGGGCGGCCAGCGCGAACGGGCCGCGTCGACGCAGGTCCTGCGCGACCTCGACAGCGCGGTCGAGGACGGGGCGGCCGGTCACCACCTCGTTGACCAGGCCCATGTCCAGGGCTTCCTGCGCGGGGTACTTGCGGTTCAGGTACCACATCTCCTTCGCCCGCCGCCGCCCGATGGTCTCCTCGAGGTACCAGGTGCCGAAGCCGGCGTCGAAGCTGCCGACCATCGGACCCACCTGGCGGAACACGGCGTGGTCGGCGGCGATCGAGAGGTCGCACACGACCTGGAGCACGTTCCCCCCGCCGACGGCGTATCCGTTGACCGCCGCGATCACCGGCTTCGGCATCGCGTCGATGAACTCGTAGAGATCGATGACCGGCATCACGCTGGAGTAGTCGAGCGACGTGGGCTCCTCGTGCTCTCCCCCGATACAGAAGAACTTCTCGCCCGCGCCGGTGAGGATCGCCACGTCGATGTCGGGCGACTGCCGCACGTGCTGAAACGCTGCGAGCAGCTCACGCGCTGTTTCGAACCTCAGCTTGTTGGCCCGGTCGGGCCGGTTGATCGTGATCACCGCGACGCCGTCATGGACGGCGACGGTGATGTCCTCGTAGCTCATGGACTCAGCTCCTGGTTCGACGAGTCGGCCCGTACGGAATGCGACTGGTTCGCGTCACGGCGCGTTCACCTGACGAACACCTCACACCCTGATCTGTTTTTCATACACCTGCAAAAGTTTGACATTACGATACTCTGTCGAGGAACCATGTCAAGGATCTTGGGGATCGTCCGCGGCACTACGGCGGCGGCGATCCACGGACGACGCCGAGGAGCCCCTGATGTCACAACCACTGGCCCACATCTGCGTGATCGGAGCGGGCACGATGGGCCGGGGGATCGCGCAGGTCGCACTCGCCTCCGGTCACCCGGTGCACCTGGTCGACCCGGACGAGGCGCAGCTGAAGGTGGCCGGGTCCGACATCACCGCACGTCTCAGCCGGAGAGACCCGGCGGCACCCGCCCTGGTGAAGGCACGGCTGCGTACCTTCACCGACCTCACCCAGACGCCGACGGACGCACCCACGGTCGTCGTCGAGGCCATCCTCGAGCGCCTCGACATCAAGCAGGCGGTTCTGCGGCGCGCCGCAGAACACTTCGGACCGACGTGCGTCCTCGCGACGAACACCTCGTCGCTGTCGGTCACCGCCATCGCCGCCGGCACGCCGGATCCGTCACGCGTGGTCGGCATGCACTTCTTCAACCCCGTCCCCGTCATGAGGCTCGTCGAGGTCGTCCGGGGCCTGCAGACCTCCGACGAGGTCGTCGACACCGTCGCCGAACTCGCCCTACGCTGGGGTAAGTCGGTTGCCCACGTCCGCTCGGTACCCGGGTTCATCGTCAACCGGGTCGCCCGGGCCTTCTACGGGGAGTCCCTCCGACTCGTCGAGGAGCGTGCGTCCACTCCGGAGACGATCGACGAACTCATGCGCTCCGCCGGCGGATTCCGCATGGGCCCGTTCGAACTGATGGACCTCATCGGCAACGACGTCAACTTCGCGGTGACACAGTCCGTCTGGACGTCGTACCACTACGACCCGCGTTTCGCACCCTCCCTCATCCAGAGCGAACTCATCGCCGCAGGACGGTTCGGTCGCAAGACCGGCCAGGGTTTCTACGAGTACGGTGAGAGCGCCGAGCGAGCACGTCCCCTCGCCGCGGAAGTGAAGGCCGAAGCAGTGACAGGCGCCACGCGAGTGGTCCTGCACGGGTCGGACGACCAACTGGAGGCCGTGCTCACTCGTAGCGGCCTCGAGTTCGGCCGGGAGGTAGGCGACACCGCCCGCATCGAATTCGTCAGTCTGGGGTCCGTCATGGTCACTCGCGGCCGGAGCGCACGCGAGGAGTCCGCCCGGCGAAGCGAGCCTGTACTCCTCCTCGATCGCTGCCTGGATCCCTCGACGGCGACGGCTCTCGCCCTCGCCTCCGCCGATGCCGCCCTCACGGACGTCGTCGTCGCCCTGCTGGATCGCGCCGGCATCCACGCCTTCCCCATGGCCGACATCCCGGGGCTCGTGGTCGCCCGAGTTCTCTCGATGATCGCGAACGAGGCATGGGAGACGGCCCACCACGGGGTCGCGACCCCGGACGACATCGACCTCGCGATGCTCCTGGGCACCAACTACCCCATAGGCCCGTTCGCCTGGAGCGCGCGGTGGTCCACGCGCAGGGTGCTCGAGCTGCTCGACGCCCTCTGGTCGTCGTACCACGACCCGCGATACCGGGCCAGCCACGCCCTGCGGGCCGAGGTGCAGACCATCTCCCACGACGGCCTCGGCTGACGGCATCATGGGGTAAGTGGCTGTGCGGGGAAGGGGTCCCTCCCTGGATGTTTGCAACCAGGGAGGGACCCCTGCTCTCCGCACCCGCCCACCACCAGGGAGAGATCCGGGAGGACGCCGACCTGGAAGCAGCAGTGACCATGCGGCTCGGCTGGTACTTCGCCGACTGCAGGGCCGGACGCCGGCGCCGACCCTAGGGCGTGCAGGCCAGAGCTCACCCTGGCCGCCCTTCACCCACCTGACACTCGCTCTCTGTGAACCGGCTGTCTCGCTCGCGGTGACGTCGGCAAACCTCCGGACCACGCCTCGAAGGCGCCGCGCCGCCGGCGAAGTGGGCGGCGCCTGAGTGGGGCGAACCGGATTCGCCCGCGCGCGATGTCGTCGTCAGTTCGCCGTACCGGGGGCGGCCGGGTGCCCGTCAGCCACCCAGGCCGCAAGGCTGCGCAGCCTGTCGTGCGTGGCCGTGTCGGGTGCGGGCGTCCAGATGGTCAGTTGCTGATCGGGGTCGGTGCTGCACGTCAGGGTGTCCCATTCGAGGGTGAGTTCGCCGACGATCGGATGGTTCAGCGTCTTCGCACCGACCTTCCGGGCCGCCACGAGGTGCTCGGCCCACCACCGCCGGAAGTCCGCGTCCCGCTCCGACAACTCGTCGACCAGTGCGGCGAGTCTCGTCGAGCCGGGGTTGCGGGCCGCTTCCCTGCGCAGTTGTGCGACAGCGAGGCGGGCCGCGGCCTCCCAGTCGGCGTACAGGCCCCTCATGCGGTCCGAGAAGATCATCTTCGCGTAATTGCGGTCCCCTTTCGGGATGCGCCCGAAGTCGCCCACCAGGGCAGCACCCATCTCGTTCCAGGCCAGCACGTCCATCCGGCGTCCGAGGACCATGGCCGGGATGGACATGAGGTCGTCGAGCAGCCGCTGCAGTTGCGGGTTGACGACCTGAGCCTCGGGCGGGTGCGGGCGGCCGGCGTCCTTGCCCGCCAGTTCGAAGACGTACTCCCGCTGGTCGTCACTGAGCTTCAGCACTCGGGCGATGGCCTCCAGCACGGGCTCGGAGACATGCATGCGTCCCTGTTCCACCCGTGTGTAATAGTCGGTGCTGATCGCGGCCAGCACTGCCACTTCCTCCCGGCGCAGGCCGGGGACTCGACGCGGCGCTCCCGAGTCGGGCAGCCCCACGGACCGGGGAGTCAGCTCCGCACGCCGGAGTTTCAGGAAGTCACCCAACTCATGGGGTGCACTGCCAGTCATGTCAGCCAATCTCACAGGGATGGGGCCCCTGGCCGGGGCGAAGCGTCGCTCCACAGATGTGCTTGTGGCGCACTTGCTGGACGGAAACGTCTGCGGATCGAGCGTGTTCAGCGGTCAAGGTTCCGCGAGGGCGGCGGGTTCGGCTGCGGGAACACCGCCTCAGATGGGGCCGCCGGGCCTCGTCGCTGCCCCGGCACACCATTGATCATCCGCGAGACCGTGCCGCTTCACACACCGGCACGTGCGGCTGTCCCATCGAGCGTGGGCAGGGCATCGGTCGCGCCTGGCGACGGGGGCATCGCACGATGGATCGGTCCCGTTCGCCGGGAGAGGGGCAGGCCGCTTCCGAGGTTGGTGGAGGCGATGATCTCCGCCACGATGGAGACAGCTGTCTCTTCCGGTGTGTGAGCCCCCAGATCGAGGCCGATCGGCGAGTGCAGGCGGGCGACGAGAGCGTCGGACATGCCCTGTTCGCGCAAAAGGCGGAGACGCTGTTCGTGTGTGCGCCGCGATCCCATGGCCCCGACATAGCCGACGGGCAGATCGAGGGCCAGCCGTAGCAGGGGGATGTCGAACTTGGCGTCGTGGGTGAGGACGCAGACGGCGGTGCGGGCGTCCACGCTCGTGCGCTCCAGGTAGCGATGGGGCCAGTCGACGACGACCTCGTCCGCGTCCGGGAAGCGTGCCGGTGTGGCGAAGACGGGGCGAGCGTCGCACACGGTGACGTGATACCCGAGGAAGCGGCCGGCCTGGCTGAGCGCGGCGGCGAAGTCGACGGCACCGAAGATCATCAGGCGGGGGCGGGTGGCGGCCACATGGACGAGGACGGACAGCCGGTCCGGGCAGGTGTCGGCGTCTCCGCCCAGCTCGACGCGCGCGGTGCGTCCGGACCGGAGCAGGGCGCCCGCCTGTGCGGTCACCGCGCGGTCCGTCGGCCCTCCGTCCAGGGTTCCGTAGGAGGCGGTGCCGTCGGCAAGGACGCAGACCATGCGGCCCAGCAGGTCGTGGCGGCCGTCGACGACCTGCGCCACGGCGGTCGGCCTGCCCTGGACGATGTCGTCCAGGGCAGCACCGAGATGCGGTTCGGTGGCCGGGTCGATGCGCCGGACGAGGACATCGAGTTCGCCGCCGCAGGTCAGTCCGACGGCGAAGGCGTCGTCGTCGGAGTAGCCGAACCAGGCGCGCTGGACAGGACCCTCGTCGTGCAGGACCTGTCGGCACAGGTCGTAGACCGCGCCCTCGACGCAGCCGCCGGAGATGCTGCCGACCGCGTTGCCGTCGGCGTCCACCGCGACCGACGTGCCGATCGGCAAAGGAGCGCTGCCGGTGACGTCAACAACGGTGGCCAGGGCGAAGGGGCGTGCTTCGCGGCACCAGCGGTGCAGTGTGTCCGCGATGTTCAGCATGAGTCTTTCTCCGTGGTTCGCCGGGGGAACGTGGGGCGGGCCGCCGCCGCGCTGCGGGGGAGCATCTGTGCGCGGCGGCGACCCTGTCTGGCCCGGCAGCCGGACAGTGGAGCTGCTGCCGGACCGGTCGATGGGCGTGCTGAGGTCAGAGCAACGCCTCGGCCGTGATGGGCAGTTCACGCACCCGGCGGCCGGTGGCATTGAAGACCGCGTTGCCGATCGCGGCCGCCACGCCCACCTGGACGACCTCGCCGAGCCCCTTCACCCCCAGCGCGTTGCCGTCGTTGTCCTCGCCGTCCAGGTAGATCGCCCTGACCTCGGGGACGTCGGCGTTGACCGGGACGAGATAGTCGGCCAGGTTGGCGTTGACGATCCGTCCGTCGCGGTGATCGGTGGCGGTGTGCTCCAGCAGGGCCGTGCCGATGCCGCCCACGATGCCGCCGAACGCCTGGCTCTCGGCCAGCTTCGGACTGATGATGCGGCCCGCGTCGTACACCCCGAGCATCCGCCGCACCCGCACCAGGCCCAGGGTCGCGTCCACGGCGACCTCGGCGAAGGTGGCGTTGTAGGCGTGGTAGGAGCGCCGTGCAGGACTGGGCGGCCCGGCGTAGGAGCCGCTCGCTTCCAGATGCGAGCGGTCGTTGCGGGCCAGCAGGCTCCGGTACGTCTCGCCGCGCGCCTGGTTGCCCTGCACGTGCAGCCGGCCGCCGCGCACCACCACATCGCCGGCGTCCACCCCGTACAGCGGTGACTCGCGGTCCTCGACGGCCAGCTTGATCGCCTGCTCGCGGACCTTGTCGCAGGCGTCGACGACGGCGGTGCCGACGCTGGCCATGGTGGCCGAGCCGCCGTGCGGGCCGGTCGGCGGATAGAGGGAGTCGCCGAGCCGGAAGGTGACCGTGCGCATGGTCAGCCCGAGGGCGTCGGCCGCCACCTGGGTCTGGGAGGTGTAGGTACCCGGCCCCATGTCGCTGGTGGCCGCCTCGACCACGGCGGTGCCGTCGGCATCCAGACGCGCCCGGGCCTCCGCGGGGAAACGCCCGGGATCGTAGACACCGGCGGCCATGCCCAGACCGATCAGCCAGTCGCCCTCGCGCCTTGATCGCGGCCGGGCGGAGCGGCGGCTCCAGCCGAACTCCCGGGCGCCGATCGTGTAGCACTCGCGCAGCCGCCGGCTGGAGAAGGGCAGGTTGTTGGACTCGTCCTCGCTGGGTTCGTTGCGCCGACGCAACTCGATCGGGTCGAGGCCGAGTTCGTGCGCGAGTTCGTCCATGGCCGACTCGATGGCGAACGACGCCGTGGCGAGACCAGGGCCGCGCATCCAGATCGGGGTGTTCACGTCCAGGGAAACCTGCCGGTACGCCTGGCTGACGTTCGGCATGCTGTACATCATCTGCCCCGCCGCCATGACGGCCTCGGTGAACGTCTCGTACGACGAGGTCTCGGCGTCGATGTCGTGGATCGCGGCGGACAGCCGGCCGCGCCGGTCGCTGCCGAGGCGCAGCCGGTACTCGTACGACGGCCGGTAGCCGGTGCCGAAGTACATCTGCCTGCGGCTCAGCACCAGCTTGACCGGACGCTTCGTCTCCCGCGCGGCCAGGGCGGCGACGATCGTGTGCGGCCAGCAGCGCAGCCCGCTGCCGAAGCCGCCCCCGACGAACGGGTTGATGACCCGCACCGCGTCCGCCGGCAGGTCGAACACGGCGGCGAGCTCGTCATGGGTGCCCACCACCCACTGCGTCTTGTCCCAGACAGTGAGCTTGTCGCCGTCCCAGCGGGCGATGGTGGCGTGCGGCTCCATCGGGTTGTGGTGGTTGCGCGCCAACTGGTAGGTCAGGTCCAGGCGTACGGCCGAGGAGCGCAGGCCCGCTTCCGCGTCACCGCGCGCGTAGTCCGTCGGCTCGTCCCGCTCGGCCTCGTGCAGATCGGTCGAGGGTTCCTCCGCGTCATAGCGGACCTTGACCAGACTCGCCCCGTGCTGCGCGGCCTCCAGGGTCGTGCCGACCACGACGGCGACCGGCTGACCGTGGAAGAGCACCCGGTCGTCCTGGAACACCCGCAGTCTGCGACCGGGTGGGTTGTTGGAGCCGGCGTTGTCGCGGTAGGGCAGTTTCGGCGCGTTGCCATGGTGGATCACCCGCAGCACACCCTGATGATTCTCGGCATCACCGGTGTCGATGGAGGTGATACGGCCCCGGCCGATGCTCGCGTCGACGATGACGGCGTGCACCACCCCGTCAACGTCGTGCTCGGCGGCGTACACCGCCTTACCCGTGACCTTCAGCCGGCCGTCCACCCTCGACAGCGGCGCGCCTACGGCTGCCTGCGGCTGGGGGCTCACTTCGTACCTCCTACGATGCGCAGCTGACGCTCAACGGTCCGTTTCAGCAACTCGACCTTGAAACGGTTGTGGTCAAGGGGACGGGCACCTGCCACCGCCTTCGCGGCGGCAGCCTTCCACAACGCCCCCGAGGGACGCTCACCGATGAGGTGCCGCTCGACTGCGGACAGCTTCCACGGCACCGTGCCCACTCCCCCGGCCGCCACCTTCGCCTCCCGGATCACCCCGCCGCGCACATGCAGGGCGACAGCCGCCGACGTCAGGGCGAACTCGTACGACTGCCGGTCACGCACCTTCAGATAGCCCGACCGCAGGGGACGTGGAAGAGCCGGGATCTCCACTGCCGTGATCAACTCTCCCTTTCGGAGGGCTTGTTCGCGGTTCGGAGTAGTGCCGGGCCGCAGCAGGAAGTCGGCGAAGGGGATACGGCGTTCCCCGTCCGGGCCGAGCAGGTGCACGGTCGCCTCCAGCGCCGCGAAGGCCACGGCGACGTCGGAGGGGTGGGTGGCCACGCAGGAGTCGGAGGTGCCGAGGATCGCGTGCGTGCGGTTGTGGCCGTTCAGCGCGGCACAACCCGACCCCGGATCACGCTTGTTGCAGTCGGCCGTCACATCGCGGAAGTACGTGCACCGGGTGCGCTGCATGATGTTGCCGCCGATGGTGGCCATGTTCCGCAGCTGCGCCGACGCGCTCAGCTCCAGCGCCTCGGAGATGACCGGGTACGTGGTGCGCACCTTCCGGTTCGCGGCCGTCTCGGCCATGCTCACCAGCGCACCTATGCGCAGCCCGCCGCGCTCGGTGACGGTGACCTCGTCCAGCGGCAGACCGGAGATGTCGACCAGCGCCTCGGGACGCTCGACGGTCTCGCGCATCAGGTCGACGAGTGTGGTGCCCCCGGCGATGTAACGGCCGCCGCGCCGACCGGCGTCGAGGGCTTCACGGGTGTTCGCGGCCTTCGTGAAGGAGAAGGGATGCATGTCAGCGGCTCCTTACTTCCGGCCGGCGGTCTGGTCGACCGCGCGCACGATCTTCACGTAACAGCCGCAGCGGCAGATGTTGCCGCTCATCCACTCGCGGATCTCCTCCGGCGAGTCGGTGTGGCCCTCCTGGATGCAGCCGACGCCCGACATGATCTGGCCCGGCGTGCAGTAACCGCACTGGAACGCGTCCTGCTCGATGAACGCCTTCTGCAACGGGTGCAGTTCGTCACCGTCGGCCAGGCCCTCGATGGTGGTGACCTCGGCGCCCTCCAGGCGGACGGCCAGCGTCAGACAGGAGTTGACCCGCCGGCCGTCGACCAGCACCGTGCACGCACCACAAGCACCCGCGTTGCAGCCCTTCTTCGAACCGGTCAGATCGAAGTGCTCACGCAACAGGTCCAGCAGCGAGGTGCGGTTGTCCACCGCCACGGTCCGGCGGGTGCCGTTGACCGTCAGAGAGACACGGCTGGACGGGGGCGCCTCGGCGGCAGCCACCTCCTCCCCGGCGGTGAGCAAGGACCCACCGATCACGCCACCGACGACGACGGCACCACCGACCGCGGTACTGGTGGCGATGAAGGTGCGTCGTGTCGGCGCGGTGCGGGCCTCGGAGTCGGTGGACTCGGTGGAGGCGGTGGAGGGTGGAACATCTGGGTCAGTGAACTCAGGGGAGGACATACATAGGCCTTCGGACTCGGTGGATGGGGCACCTGGCCTGCACGGCGACAGGGAGCTGGGCGAATCCCACGACTTCGTCACCACCGCGTATTCAGAATGCGCACATGCTGTGCGACCGCGGTTGGTCACGCCCCGAAGTCTTGCACCACCGGCATCACCCATGGGAGGGAGAGTTTTCTCCCCGGATATTCTTCCCTCGAAGGGAACTCTGCTCCGCTTGCCCGGCAGTGGAACAGATCAAATCGGGTGTGGCACTATCGAGCAACGACCGCAGCCGAGAAAGATGTAGCATTCACCAATTCGCCGAGCCCATGATGTCTCACGTTGGGTGTCCGGCATGGCTCGGATGCATGCAGCCGCTCATGCCTCCGACGGCCGCGCAGTCCAGGCCTGGAGAAGACGCAGGTTGTCGTGAGATGCCGTTCCTGGTTCGGCGGTCCAGATCACCAACTGCTGCTCGCCATCGGTGACGCTGGTGAAGCTGTCCCAGTCAAGGGTGACGTCCCCGACGACCGGATGCCGCAGGGTCTTCGTTCCCACGCTCAGCACCGTGGCGTGCTTCGCTCCCCACCATCGGCGGAAGTGGGCGTCAGCCACCGACAGTTCACCCACGAGCTCGGTCAGCTGCGCGTCTCCGGGGCACTTGGCGCCCTCCATCCGCAACTGCGTGACGCACGCGTGGGCGACACGCTCCCAGTCCGGGTACAGCACCCTCATGGCGGGCTCGGTGAAGAGCAGCCGGACAAAGTTCCGCTTCTTGACCGGGATTTGGGAGAAGTCGGTGACCAAGGCGGCGGCCAACGAGTTCCAGGCGAGGATGCCCATGTACCGGCCCAGCACCAGTGCCGGGGTGAACGGGATATCGTTGATGAACCGCTGCACCTGAGGCTGAACCTTCTGCGCCGGGCGTCGGCACACCTTGACTCCCACCTCGCCCGCCAACTCGAACAGATAATCCCGCTGTTCGTCATCCAGGTGCAGGACACGGACGAGCGTCGCAAGCACCACCGCCGACGGCCGTACTACACGCCCCTGCTCAAGGCGCGCATAGTACGGGCTGCTGAGCCCGGCCAACCGGGCGACCTCGTCCCGCCGAAGACCTGGCACGCGCCTCGGCGCTCCCGACTCCGGCAGCCCTACCGTGCGCGGGCTCAGCTCCGCTCGCCGGGCTCTGAGAAACGCACCCAGCTCGTTCAAATGTGTGCTGCTCTCCATGCAAGTCACTCTCACACGAAATCCCCACATTGTGAGGGGGGCGTTTTCATCCCAGGATGGCCTTGCATTTCATTCACACCAGCTGACGGGATCAGTCGAGCCGAGAGGAGCGGCAGACTCCGGGCGTGCGCGGCGGGTCCGAAATAGGGTTCCTGACGCGGCCGACATCGATGAATCCGAACTCGATTCGACACGGCATCTCGCGAGAATTCTCCCCACTCGCATCCGGCACGTTACTGGTTATGGCCGCGAGTCTGCCACCGTTCACCCGGGCAGAGGGAGGGACAGTTTTCTCCCTGGATGATGTGATCCCGGGACCACGTTTTCCCTTTTGTGGGCACGCGCGACAGTCGCAGGGGCATCGGCGCGGCCCGGGACCGGCTCAGGCTACTGGAGGACATCCCCTTGGAGTCCCCCACCCCGTGGGCCGTCCTCTGTTCGTTGCCGAAAGGCGTGTGGCGCGCGAACGAGGCGAGGAAGGACGCGGGGGCGGATGCCACTTCCCCAGCAGCGGTATGAGGCCGGTCGGCATTTCCACAGCCCCCCATGCCCGTGACGGCGTACCCGGCTCCCTGCCCGCGAGCGTGATCGCCCCTCCATGGGGGCGGCATGAATGAGCAGACGGATACTCTCTGTGCCCGACGGCCGGCCGCGCCCGGATTCGCCGCCCTCGCTTCGGCACGGCCTTTCAGGGCGAGCCGAAGGGGGACCACGCTTCCCGGGAGATCCCTTCCAACCCGCCGGAGGACATGACCAACGCCGCCGCTTAGCTTGGCGTTCAACCTCGCAGGTCACCCGACCTGCTGATCTGCGGTTCCTCCCGGGACAGCAGGGGCGGCCGTCCTCCACGCTTCGAGATGTCGAGTCATGAAGCACGAGAGAACGGCCGCTGCGTATGAGTCTCCCGGTCGACGCGCCCGCAGGCGACGCATGGGGCATCCTGTCCCGCTTTCGGGTCGAGTTCGACGAATGCCTCTACGCCCGAGCGGACGCGCTCTTCGAGCTCACGGACGCGGTGTTGTGCGCGGACGGGCCGGTGAGTTCGCTGGTCGAGCTGTCGCTGGCCCTCAAGCACCGGCGCGGGCACGGTGCGCTGTACGCGGCGGTGGACCGGGGTTGGCCGGAGCCGACGCGGTTACGCCGCACGCTGGCCGGCCTGCCGCTGCCGACGGCGGCCGACGGCAGGGTCGTGCCGGCCGTGGACGTGAGCAACTGGCTCCGCCCCGATGCCCCGACCAGCGACGACCGGCTGTTCTGCCATGTGTACGGGCGTGGCGACCGCAAGACGGACCAGTTCGTGCCGGGCTGGCCGTACTCCTTCGTCGCCGCGCTGGAGTCCGGCCGCACCTCCTGGGTCGCGCTGCTGGACGCCGTGCGCCTGGGGTCCGCCGACGACGCGACGCTCCTGACCGCCGCCCAACTGCGCGGCGTCGTCGAGCGGTTGATGCAGGCCGGGCACTGGCGGCCGGGCGACCCGGAGATCCTGATCGTGATGGACGCCGGCTGCGACGTCACCCGTCTCTCCCACGCCCTGGCCGACCTGCCGGTCGTGCTGGTCGGGCACCTGCGCTCGGACCGGGTCATGCTCCGCGACCCGGGCACCGCGCGCTTTGGCCCGAAGGGCGGGCGGCCCCGTCGGCACGACGGCGTCCTCACTTTCCCAAAGCCCGACAGCCGGCACCAGCCCGACGTCACCACAGCTACGGACACCACCCGCTACGGCAACGCCGAGGCGCCGGGCCTGGGACCGGATGCACCCCAGACTCACCCACCGCGGCCCCTGGCTGGACCACGCCAAGGAGGAACTGCCCGTCCTGCACGGCACGTTGGTGCGCCTCGAAGTCGAGCGCCTGCCGGGCGACCGCGACCCGAAACCGGTCTGGCTGTGGTGCTCAGCCACCGCCGCCACACCGGCGGACGTGGACCGCTGGTGGCAGTATCGGCAGTTCCGACCAGTCTCCGAACACGGTCCGGCCATCTTGTTCCAGGCGAGGATGTCCGAGCGCCGACCGATGATGTAGGCCGGGACGCCCTCGATCGAGTCGAGCGACTGCCGCAGCACACCGCGCACCCGCTGGGTCTGCGCCGCCGCCGGCTTCTTGTGCTGCTTCAGCGGGTGACGTGGCTGTGCTCGGCCTCAGCACCCGGGCGATGGCGTCCAGCACCGAGTGAAGAAGGGAGAGCCCTTTCCTGTATGCGCGCTGCGTAGGAGAAAGGACTCTCCCATTTCTCGGAGGAATACTGGGGACGGTCAGGCGGAGCTGCCGCTGGTCATGTGGCTGGGGTCGGCGGCCCAGGACGCCAGCATGCGCAGGCTGTCGTGGGTGGGCGTGCCGGATTCGGCGGTCCAGACGATGATCTGCAGGTCGGGGTCGGCGGCCCACGTGACGGCGTTCCAGTCGAGATGCAGGTCTCCGACCACGGGGTGGTGCAGGTGCTTGGTCCCGGTGTCCCGGACGGCGACGTTGTGGGCGCCCCACCATTGACGGAACTGGTCGTCCCGGACCGAGAGTTCGCCGACCAGAGCGGCGAGCCGCGCGTCCCCGGGGTTGTTCGTGTTGTGCATCCGCATCTGGGCGATGGCGAGCCGGGTGACGCCCTCCCAGTCCGCGTACAGCCGGCGCATCATGGGGTCGGTGATGAGGAGCCGTATGTAGTAGCGCTGCTTCTCGGGGATCTTCGCGAAGTCGGTGATCAGGGCGGCGCCCATGGCGTTCCAGGCGACGATCTCGGTGCGCGGTCCGATCACGAAGGCGGGGGTGTGCGCCATGTCGTCGAGCATGCGCTGCAACTGGGCCTGGATCCTGGGGCGCGGCTGTCGGCGGTGCGGGCGGTATTCGTCCTTGGCCGCGAGCTCGTACAGGTAGGCGCGCTGGTCGTCGTCCAGGTGCAGCACCCGGGCCAGGGACTCCAGCACGGACGGTGAGGGCTGGATACGGCCCTGTTCGAGGCGGGCGTAGTAGTCGGTGCTGATGGCCGCAAGTACGGCGATCTCCTCACGGCGCAGGCCCGCGACACGACGCGGGCCGCCGTCGGGTAGGCCGACGGCGGCCGGGTCGAGCTCGGCACGGCGTGCCTTGAGGAATTCCCCCAGATCATGGCGGTGAGGATCGCGGTTCATGCCATCACCCTGCCATCGCAGAGCAGTGTTGTCAGGGGGAGAGATCTGTCCCTGGAAGCCTCACCGCCAGGATGATGCGCGGCCTGCGGCTGACATCCACAGGTTCAGCGGACGCGGCTCCACTTTCCATGGAGCTGGACGAATTCGCCACCGATGACGGAGCTGGCCATGCAGGTCCCCTCGGTGTAGTCCTCGATGTGGGTGACGTGGTCACCGGCGTCGGGCTCGGTCCAGCGCACGACGTACAGGCCGTCGCGGAGCTGGGTGGTGGTGTACTCCATCGTCTGCTTCCGGCCCTTGATGGCACCGCCCGTCACCTCGAAGGTGACCTGGGTCGCCGAGTCGAAGGTGATCTCCACGGTGAAGTGGCCGAGCGGCGTGTCCGGGCCGAGGTCCGCCAGCCAGGTCTGCCCCACGCTGGGAAGGGTCACGTTGCTGTCCATCGGTACTGCCTCTTTTTCTTTGAGCGGCGGTGCGGGGTGTCAGCCGAGGGCCTTGACGACTTCCTGGGCGAGCGGGACGGCCGAGGCGGGGTTCTGGCCGGTGATGAGGGTGCGGTCCACCTCGATGTGGGGGGCGAAGTTCTCCTCGCCCTTGTGGTAGTCCGCGCCCACGTCCGCGACGAGACGGTCCTGGAGCAGCCACTTCGCCCGGTCGGCGAGACCGTTCTGGATCTCCTCGGAGTTGGACAGTCCGGTCAGGCGGTAGCCGTGGAACGGGGACTTGCCGTCGGCGTCCACGGTGGACAGCAGGGCGGCCGGGCCGTGGCACACGAGCGACACGATCTTGCCGGAAGCGAGCCAGTCGCTCAGCAGCCTGCCGGCCGCGGGGTCGTCGGACAGGTCCTCCATCGGGCCCCAGCCGCCGGGGACGAAGACGGCGTCATAGTCGTCGATCCGGACGTCCTCGATGCGGATCGGGTTCGCCAGTTCGGTGGCCTCGCGCAGGGCGGTCTTCATCTGCTCGGCGCCCTCCTCGCCGCCGTTGAATTCAGGCGTCAGGCTGAGCGCGTCGGCGGTCGGCGGGACGCCGCCCGGGGTGGCCGCGGCGACCTCGTAGCCGGCCTCCTTGAAGACGCCGTACGGACCGATGGCCTCCTCGGCCCAGAAGCCGGACGGCTGCTCGAACCCGTCGGCCAGGGTCCAGTGGTCGGCGGCGGTGATGAGGAAGAGGATCTTTGCCATTGGGTTTCTCCCTGGAAGTGAGTGCGGTCAGCCGTTCGCGGCCTGTTGGACGACGTGGCTGTCGGCGGCCTGGATCAGGTGGGTGAGCTTGCCGCCACCGACCGTCCACAGGTGGATGAAGCGCGCGTCCGATTCCTGGCCCGACTTGGACACGGCGTGGTAGTGGCCGCGGACGAAGACGTGGTCACCGGAGCCGTAGAACTCCTCGGGCACCGCGCCGAAGGAGGTGAAGTTGGGCGCGAGCCGGCCGAAGAAGTCGGCCCCGGCACTCGCCCAGGTCTTGTAGACGCCGCCGTACGGAAAGCCGGGGGTGATGTCCCAGACGACGTCGGGGTCGATGACCTCGGCGGCCACGTCCGGAGCCATACCGGAGTCGTAGAGCCGACGGACGAGAGCGACGTTCGGGGAGTCGGACATGATGATGCTCCTTGGATGTGTGTGGACGGTCTGTCTCAGGCGGCGAGAGCGCTACGGCCGGCCAGGAAGAATGCGGTCTGCTGCGCGACGCGGGCACCGAGGCCCTCGGCGGTGGCGATGTCGGACTTGTGGACGGCCTCCGGGCCGGCGTCGACCGGGGTCTGGGCGCCTGCGCCGACGAAGTAACCCAGACGGTTGATGTCGTCCTCGCTGCCTTCGGTGGAGGCCCAGCCCGGCTGCACGCCGAGGCTGACCCAGTGCATGCCGTGCTGGGCGGCCATGGTGAAGAAGTAGCCCAGGGTCGAGGACTTGTCGCCGTTCTTGGCACCGGAGTTGGTGAAGCCGGCGGCTATCTTGTCGGCCCAGGTCTGGGTGTACCAGCGCTTGCTGCTGGCCTCGGCGAAGGTGTGGAAGGCGGCGGAGGCGGTGCCCATGTAGGTGGGGGCGCCGAAGATGATCGCGTCTGCGGCGTCCAGTTGCGTCCACTGCTCGTCGGTGATCGTGTCCACGGAGATGGAGATCACCTCGGCACCGGCTTCCGCGGCACCGCGCGCCACGGCCTCGGCCATGACAGCGGTGTGGCCGTAGCCGGAGTGGAACGCCACGGCGACCGCGGGGCGGGAGGAAGACATGACGCTATTGCTCCTCGAAAAGGATTGTGCGAATCGTGCTCTGAAAAAAGCATGGCACGCAATTCGACTGCGAAGGTAGGAAGGATCTGTCCCTGGTCGGGAACTGTTCTTGGCTGGGAGGAAGTGCAAAGGCGGCACGCAGGAATCCCAGTGGCTATTTACACTGGGATCCCTCTGTCATTTCCCTGTGCGGGCGGGAAAGGCGACAGCACCCGTCAGCTGAGGGTGTCGACCGCGGAGTCGTCGTGCTGGGTCGCAGCCCAGGAGGAAAGGAAGCGCAGCCCCTCGTAGGTGCGCGAGTCGGGTTCGGCGCTCCAGACGATCAGCTGCTGGTCGGGGTCGGCCACGCAGGTGAGGGCGTCCCAGGCGAGGGTGAGTTCACCGGCTTCCGGGTGGTTGAACATCGTGGTGCCTCCGGGGCGGGGGGCCACATGGCGGCCTCCCCACCACTGACAGAACTGGTCGTCCTGGACCGACAGCTCACCGACGAGGGCGGTCAGTCTCCGGTCGTCGGGGCAGGCCGCGGCCTGCTGTCGCAACACGGCCACAGCGTTGCGAGCGGAGTCACTCCAGTCGGCGTACAGCGTCCGCATGGCCGGATCGGTGAAGAGCTGCCGGGCGTAGTTGCGCTGCTGCTTGGGGGCCTTCGCGAAGTCGGTGCCGAGCAAGGCCGTGGCCATCGGATTCCACGCCAGGATGTCCAGGTACCGGCCCAGGATCATGCCGGGGGGCGACGCTGAGCTCGTTCAGCACGGTATGCAACCGGGGGTGCGCCTTCTGCGGAGCACGCCGCCGCGCCCCGCCGGCCTCCCTTCCGGCCAGCTCGAACAGACGATCCCGCTGGTCGTCGCTGAGGTGCAGGGCGCGAACAAGCTCGGACAGCACGGACGCGGAAGGGGTCATGCGACCCTGCTCCAGGCCGGTGTAGTAACGGGTGCTGATGGCGGCCAGCACGGCCACCTCGTCCCGGCGCAGGCCGGCCACGCGCCTGCGCCGGTCGGTTTCGGGCAGACCGACCGTGCGGGGGCTGAGCTCGGCCCGGCGGGCCTTGAGGAATTGCCCCAGCTCCTTACGGTGCGCACTGCTGTTCATACTGGCCAGTGTGCGCTGTCCGCCACTTTGCTGGGTAGGAAGGTTTTATCCCTGGTTACTTCTTCCCTGGGGTGAAATTCTCCTGTGTACGGGCCCTGCGGGCGGTGACAGCAGCGAGAGACCGGCAATTCTTTTTCACAGGCCGTCGACGCTTCCGTATACCCCATTGGCCATCATCGAGGAATCCGTCACGTCCGGGTGTCACCGCTGCCCAAGCAGCAGCGCCACAGCAACGCACGAAGAGAAGCACGATGGAACTCCTGAAGCGGCCGCCGACCGGCAAGGGCCACCCACCGGCGCGAAGACCCCACCCGCGCCACCCCCACCGGAGCCACCCCCACCCGAGAAACGCATCAGGAGAAAAGACATGCGAGCAACTGTGATCCACGCCCCCGGTGACATCCGGGTGGAGGACGTCCCCGAGCCCAAGATCGTCAAGCCGACGGACGCGATCATCCGTACGGTTGCCACCTGTGTGTGCGGCTCGGACCTGTGGCCCTACCGAGGCGCGGAACCCGTCACCGAACCCCACCCCATGGGCCACGAGTACGTCGGTGTCGTCGAGGAGGTCGGCAGCGAGGTCACCAACGTCAGGCCGGGACAGTTCGTGGTCGGCTCCTTCGCCACCTCGGACAACAGTTGTGCGAACTGCCTGAACGGCTGGCAGTCCTCCTGCCTGCACCGCGAGTTCATGTCCACCTGCCAGGCCGACTACGTCCGCATCCCCAACGCCCACGGCACCCTGGTCGCCACCGACGAGCACCCGTCCGGCGAGCTGGTGCCCGGCCTGCTCGCCGTCTCCGACGTGATGGGCACCGGCTGGTACGCCGCCCTCGCCGCCGAGGTGAAGCCCGGCTCGACGGCCGTGGTGGTCGGCGACGGCGCGGTCGGCCTGTGCGGTGTCATCGCCGCGCGCGAGCTCGGCGCGGAGCGGATCATCGCCATGAGCCGCCACGAATCGCGACAGAAGCTGGCTACGGAGTTCGGTGCCACCGACATCGTCAGCGAACGCGGCGAGGAAGGCATCGCCCGCGTCAAGGACCTCACCGGCGGTATCGGCGCCGACTCGGTCCTGGAGTGCGTCGGCACGGCCGAGTCCATGCGGCAGGCCCTGCACTCGACCCGTCCCGGCGGCAATGTGGGCTTCGTCGGCGTCCCGCACGAGGTTTCGGTCGAGGGCCAGGAGCTGTTCTTCTCCCAGGTCGGCCTGCGCGGCGGCCCCGCCCCCGTGCGCCGATACCTGCCCGACCTGATCGACCGGGTCCTGACCGGCCTGATCAACCCGGGCAAGGTCTTCGACCTCACCCTGCCCCTGGACCAGGTCGCCGAAGGCTACAAGGCGATGGACGAACGCCGCGCCATCAAGACCCTCCTCACGCCCTGACGCGCCGCCTCGTGGCCATGAGCTGCCCCAGCCTGTGCTCACGCCCACGGGAGCACACCCCATCGAACGGTCGAGAGGAGGCAAGCCCATGACGACCTGGACGAACGACGAGCTGACCCGGATCGGGCACGCCGAGGAACTTCGGATCGCCCCCTCGCGCAGCGACGGAACGCCGCGCACACCCGTGCCGATCTGGGTCGTCCGCGACGGCGACGACCTCTACGTCCGCTCCTTCCGCGGCAGCGACGGCGCCTGGTACCGCGCGGCCAGGGCCCGCCACGAGGGCCGTATCCGCTCCGGCGGCGTCGACAAGGACGTCACTTTCGTCGAGGTCACCGACCCCGGCGTGAACGACCGCATCGACACCGCCTACCGCACCAAGTACGGCCGGTACGGAGCGAGTTACGTCAATCCCATGGTGGCATCGCGGGACACGACCCTGAAGCTCGTACCCCGCTGAACGGCAGCTCTTTCACCCCTCCAGGAGAAACACCTTGCTCGGTCTCGAACTCGTCGTGGTCCTGGGCGTGGCCGTGCTGGTGGGCAACGCCGTGGGACAGCGCCTCGGCATCGCCCCGCCGGTCGTCCTGCTCGTGACAGGTGTGCTCCTGGGGTTCGTCCCGGCGGTGCGGGAGGCGCACCTGCCCCCGGAAGTCGTTCTGTTGCTCTTCCTTCCGGTCCTGTTGTACTGGGAGAGCCTCACCACCTCCCTGCGGGAGATCCGCACCAACCTGCGCGGCATCCTGCAGCTGAGCACCGTACTCGTCATCCTCACGGCCTGGGCCGTCGCCGCGGCCGGGCATGCCCTCGGCCTGCCGTGGGGGCCGGCGTGGGTGCTCGGCGCGGCCATGGCGCCCACGGACGCGACGGCGGTCGGTGTCCTGGCCCGCGCCCTGCCGCGCCGCCAGGTCACTGTCCTGCGCGCGGAGAGCCTGGTCAACGACGGCACGGCTCTGGTCATCTACGGCCTCGCCGTCGGCATCACGGTCGGCGAGGAACACCTGAGCGTCCCGCACGTCGGCGGGCTGTTCCTGCTCGCCTACGGTGGCGGAGCCGCGGTAGGCGTGGCGGTCGCGTGGGTCAACATGAACCTGCGGCGCCGCCTGACCGATCCCCTGCTGGGCAACCTGGTCATGATCCTTGCGCCCTTCACCGCCTACCTGCTCGCCGAACTCATCGAAGCCTCCGGCGTCCTCGCGGTGGTCGTCAGCGGTCTGATCATGTCCCAGGTCGCCCCGCGTATCATCCGAGCCGAACACCGCACGCAGGCACTGGCGCTCTGGCCGCTGGCCACCTTCATCATCAATGGGGCGCTGTTCGTCCTGGTGGGGGTGGAACTGCAGTACGCGGTCCGCGACCTGGGCCGTGCCGATCTCCGGGACGCGCTGATCGCGGTCGGTGTCATCTGCGTGGTACTCGTCGCCGTGCGCTTCGCGTTCCTGTACGCCTCCACCTACCTGGTCCGCGCGCTCGACCGCCGCCCCCGGCAACGCATGCTCCGCGTAGGTCACCGGACCCGGGTGGTCAGCGGGCTGGCCGGCTTCCGGGGCGCGGTCTCGCTCGCGATGGTGCTCTCCGTGCCGCAGACACTTGACTCGGGCGAGCCGTTCCCCGACCGCAGCTTCATCGTCTTCGTCACCTCCGGCGTCATCCTCGTGACGCTGGTGGTGCAAGGCCTGCTGCTGCCGGTGGCGGTGCGCTGGGCGAAGCTGCCACCCGACACCGCGGTCGACGACGAACACGGCCTCGCGGAGGCCACCGCCATCGAAGAGGCGATCAAGGCGATACCCCGACTCGCCGCCGGCCTGCAGAGCGATCCGAAGATCGTCGAGTGGCTGCGGCAGGAGTACGAGGCCCACCTGGCGTCCGTCCGGGCCCGGAGCGCGGGCGCCCACGACGACCCCGCGGTGCTCCAGCACCAGGACTACCTCGCGCTGCGCCTGGCCCTCATCGCCAACAAACGCGCCACCGTCGTACGGCTGCGCGACGAGCGCCAGATCGACGACACCGTACTGCGCCGCCAGCAGGCCGCCCTCGACAGCGAAGAGATCCGCCTGTCGGGAGGCGCGGCGGTCGAATGACTCATCTCTGAGGAAGGACTTCCCATGAAGGCCATAGGACTGACCGAATTCGGCGGACCCGACGTACTGCGGGTCCTTAACCTTCCGGTCCCCGAGGCCGGGCCGGGCGAGATCCGGATCCGCGTGCACGCGGCGACAGTCAACCCCGTCGACATGTTGGTACGCCGCGGAATCGCCTTCGTCTCCGACGCCGAGCCGCCCTACGTTCCAGGGATGGACGCGGCTGGCGTGGTCGAGCAGATCGGCGAGGGAACCGACACCGATCTCAAGGCCGGTGACCACGTCATGGCCGTCGTGGTCGTCTCCGGAACACACGGCGCCTACGCCGAGCACCTGGTCGTCCCCGCCGAGTCGGTGGTCCGCGTACCTGCGGGCGCGACCGATGTCGAGGCCGCCACGCTGCCGATGAACGGACTGACGGCCCGTATGGCGCTGGACCTGCTGGAACTTCCCGCAGGCGCCACCGTGGCGGTCACGGGAGCGGCCGGCGCGGTCGGCGGCTACGCTGTCCAGCTGGCCAAGGCCGACGGGCTCCGGGTGATCGCCGACGCGGCGCCGAAGGACGAGGCACTGGTGAAGGAGCTCGGGGCTGACGTGGTCCTGCCTCGCGGTACCGAGTTCCCGGAGCTGGTGCGCAGGGAGATACCCGACGGTGCCGACGGACTCGTCGACACCGCGGGCGTCGCCGGCCTCGCCATCGGCGCGGTCCGCGACGGTGGCCGGGTCGCCTCATCGGTCGGTGGCGTCGAAGTGCCCGGTGAGCGCGGCATCGAGACCCGACACTGCGCCGTACCGCGGACCGGCCCGGTTCGAGCCCGACGACAGCGCGTCGTTCTTCGGGCGGGACCGGTTGGCTGACGAGTTGCTGCAGATGGGGCGCGACCGCCGGTTCGCCGTGGTCCCAGGCCCGTCCGGCAGCGGCACGTCATCGCACCTGAGGGCCGGGCTGATACCCCGGTTGAGGGCGCACATCACCCGTCGGCACTCACCCGCCGTGTTGCGTGTGCTCACCCCCGGAGCGAAGCCTGCAGGAACCTACGGGCGGCTGCTGACCCTGGGCGAGGACGACCCGGAGGGCTGGGTGATCGTTGTCGGTTCGAGGAAATTTTCACCCTGTGCCGTGATTCCGCGGAGCGCACCCGCTTCATCGACCTGCTGCTGGCCGCAGGTGATCGAAACAGCCGACCGTGTGTGGTTGTGGCGGTCCGGGCCGACTTCTACACCCGGTGCACGGAGCATCCCGGACCGTGGGCTTTCCCCCACGAGAACTCCGCGACCTGCAACTCCGCGTCCACGCCGAGCAGCAGACCCTCGACACGACGAACGCCTCCGCCTGCTGAGCAAGGCCGACGTTGCCGAGGACCAACTCCCCGCCTGCACTCCCCGATCGGCTCGGCCTCGGGGCCCACACCGCCGAGGAGACGGCCCTCTCCATCCCCGCGGAGATCATCGCCCACACCGACCGGGTCACGGGGCTGCCCCTGTCCCAGGCCACCGGACCGATCCACCGGCCGCTCCCCCCACTGAAGTCCGACCACGGCCGGCTGAGGGAAGAGGCGGCAGATCCTGGCCGACGGCCGACAAGGCGCCACGGAAACGGGCACAGCCCCAAAGCGCAGGCTGTGCCGCTGGTCTCTGGCCCCTCCAATACCTGGGTGGCCGACGCACCGCTGCCACGTCTCTGCCGGAACAAGTGAGTTCCTCATCCCGTGAAGCGGCAGCTGCCGAAAAGGGAGACCACTCCCTGGTCCGCTACGAAGCAGGGAGAAATTCCTCCCCCTCACAGAACGCCCGTGCGGTGCGATGCTCTACGGCATCCCCACCTCGCAGCGGTCGCACATCGCCCTAAAAAAGAATGCCACCGAATGTCACCCACGGCCGACGGCCCACCCCACAAACTGCCCTTCGTCGTCCTGGTGCTGTCCGCCGGAACATTCCTCATGGGCACCACCGAATTCGTCATCGCGGGCCTGCTGCCCGAGATCGCCGACGATCTGCATGTCAGCGTCTCTCAGGCAGGTCTGCTGATCACGGCGTTCGCTGCAGGCATGATCGTCGGGGCCCCGGTGATGGCTATTGCGACGTTGCGCCTGCCGCGGCGCTCCACGCTGATCCTCGCGCTCGTCGTCTTCGCCCTCGGCCACCTGGTCGCCGCGCTCAGCTCGTCCTTCGCCCTTGTGCTCGCGGCCCGCGTGGTGACCGCGCTGGCCACCGGGACCTTCTGGTGCGTCGGCGCGATCGTGGCCACGACCGCGGCAGGACCGGCAGCTACGTCACGGGCCCTGGGCATGCTCCTGGGAGGTCTGACCGTGGCCACCGTGGCCGGCGTACCGCTGGGCGCGTGGCTGGGACAGCTGTCGGGCTGGCGCGGGCCGTTCTGGGTACTCGCCGCGCTGTCGGCCGGCGCGGCGGCGGTCATCGGCCGGTACATCCCTGCCGACGAGCGGCGCGAAGCGCCTTCCGTCCGGGCCGAGTTCGCCGCGCTGCGCGATGTCCGGGTCTGGCTGACGCTGAGTTCCATGACGCTGCTGATGGGCGGTGTCCTGGCGACGTACACCTACATCTCGCCCCTGCTCACCGAACGGGCCGGCATCCCCCATGGAGCCGTGCCCATGGTCCTGACCGGCTACGGCCTGGGCGCCCTGCTGGGCACCACGGTCGGCGGGCGCCTGGGCGACCGCCGCCCCCTTGCCACGCTCATCACCTCCGCTGCCACGACCACACTGGTCCTGCTGCTGTTGACCTTGCTCTCCCCGAACCCCGTGGCGGCCGTCATTCTGGTGACACTCATGGGGATGACCGGCTTCGCCGCGACCCCGGTGCTCGGCGCGCTGGCCCTGCGCTTCTCCAGCTCCGCGCCCAACCTCGTCTCCGGCCTCAGCGGCTCGGCGCCCAACGTGGGCATCGCCATCGGCTCCTGGACGGCAGGCATCGCCCTGACCTCACCGCTGGGGCAAGCAGGGCCCCCGCTGGTCGGCACGATGGCGGTCGCCCTCACCCTCGTACCGCTGACCGTACTTGCGCTGATGCGCGCCACCCGCACCGAAACGTCCCCGCCTCAGCCCCAAGCGGTCGCAGACCAGCCGGTCAGCTGCGGCACTCAGGACATTGGCTGACGCGGCGCTCGACTCGTCCCACACGTGAGCAGCAGGTCGCGCTCGCGGACCGACCGAGCGTGAGGTTCAGCCCGGTGGGGTCACACCGTCGGTGTAGGGGCGGCACCGGTCAGCGGAGGGAAGGCGAGGGCGCCAGGTTCTGGTCGGCGGCCCACGAGGCGAGGATGCGCAGCCGCTCGTGGGTGGCGGAGCCGGGGGCGGCGGTCCAGACGGTCAGGTGCTGGTCGGGGTCAGTGTTGGCGGTGAGGGTGTCCCAGTCCAGGACGAGTTCGCCGACGACCGGATGGTTGAGAGTCTTGGTGCCCACCGTGCGGGCAGCGACCCTGTGATCGCCCCACCACTGGGCGAACTGCTTGTCCCGCGTGGAGAGCTCACCGACCAGCTCGATGAGACGGGGATCCTGGGGATACTTCGCCGCCTCCATCCGCACCTGCGCCACGGCGATCCGCGCCGAGCCCTCCCAGTCGGCGTACAGGCTGCGCAGCGCCGGCTCGGTGAAGATGAGCCGCGGGTAGTTGCGGTGCTTCTCCGGAATGCGGGAGAAATCCGTGACCAGGGCGGCTGCCAGCGCGTTCCACGCCAGGATGTCACCGCGCCGCCCCTGCACGATGGCCGGGGTGGCGGTGAGGTCGTCCAGCACGCGTTGCAGCTGGGGCTGTACCTTCTGCCTGCCGTGACGCCGGGTGCGGGTGGTGTTCTTGCCCGCGAGCTGGAACAGATAGCCCCGCTCGTCGTCGTCCAGGTGCAGTACGCGGGCGAGGACGTCCAGCACAGGGGCGGACGCCTGCATACGGCCCTGCTCAAGACGCGTGTAGTAGTCGGTGCTGATCGAGGCGAGCTGGGCGACCTCCTCACGGCGCAGCCCGTCCACCCGGCGGGGCCCGCCCGTCTCGGGCAGCCCGACCGTGCGTGGGCTCAGTTCCGAACGGCGCTTCTTGAGGAATTCTCCCAGTTCGTTCGAGGCGAGATTGCTGGTCATGCTTCCCAGCATGACATCGATCGCACCTGAGGAAGGGGGGAGAATTTCCTCCCTGGATGTCCCTCTCCCCGGATAGATTCCTCCGCTTTTCGCGCCTGCCCTCGCGTGCGAGGCTCGATTTCGAGCAGCCGTCCCAGATGTCCGGGCTGCGGTTCCAGACCCTCGTGCCGAAGGAAACACCCATCATGCGCGGAGCAGTCATTCACGCCCCCGGCGACGTCCGCCTCGAGACCCTGGACGACCCGACGATCAGCCGGCCGACCGACGCCGTCATCCGCACGGTCGCCACCTGCGTGTGCGGCTCGGACCTGTGGCCCTACCGTGGCGCGGAACCCGTCGACGAGCCCCACCCGATGGGACACGAGTACGTCGGTATCGTCGAGGAGGTCGGCAGCGAGGTCACCAACGTCAAGCCGGGCCAGTTCGTCGTCGGATCGTTCGCCACCTCGGACAACACCTGCGCGAACTGCCTGAACGGCTGGCAGTCCTCCTGCCTGCACCGCGAGTTCATGAGCACCTGCCAGGCCGACTACGTGCGGATCCCCAACGCCCACGGCACGCTGGTTGCCACCGACGAGCACCCGGACGCCGCGCTCGTGCCTGGTCTTCTGGCCGTCTCGGATGTGATGGGTACCGGCTGGTACGCCGCCCTCGCCGCCGAGGTGAAGCCCGGCTCCACCGCCGTCGTCGTCGGCGACGGAGCGGTCGGCCTGTGCGGTGTCATCGCCGCGAAGGAGCTCGGGGCGGAGCGGATCATCGCCATGAGCCGCCACGAATCGCGACAGAAGCTGGCTACGGAGTTCGGTGCCACCGACATCGTCAGCGAACGCGGCGAGGAAGGCATCGCCCGCGTCAAGGACCTCACCGGCGGCATCGGCGCCGACTCGGTCCTGGAGTGCGTCGGCACGGCCGAGTCCATGCGGCAGGCCCTGCACTCGACCCGGCCCGGCGGCAACGTCGGCTTCGTCGGCGTCCCGCACGACGTTGCGGTCGAGGGCCAGGAGCTGTTCTTCTCCCAGGTCGGCCTGCGCGGCGGCCCCGCCCCGGTGCGCCGATACCTGCCCGACCTGATCGACCGGGTCCTGACCGGCCGGATCAACCCGGGCAAGGTCTTCGACCTCACCCTGCCCCTGGACAAGGTCGCCGAAGGCTACAAGGCGATGGACGAACGCCGCGCCATCAAGGCCCTTCTGAAGCCCTGACCGCACCCCGTCCCGCCACTGGGGCCGGGCATCCGAAGCCCGGCCCCGGCGCTGCCCCTCTCCACCAAGGACTCACCGTGACCACCTTCGCGCTCATCGGGGCCGGACCCGGCCTCGGGCTCGCCAGCGCCCGCCGCTTCGGAGCCGCCGGCCACAGCGTCGCCCTCATCGCCCGCAACACCCAGCACCTGGACGACCTCACGGCCGAGCTGGCCCGCGACGGCATCGAAGCGCGCGGCTTCGCCGCCGACGTCCTCGACATCGAGTCCTTGACCGCGGCCCTGTACGCGGCCGGTACCTCGCTGGGAACCGTCGAGATTCTCCAGTACAGCCCCGTGCCCCGGGCCGACTTCATGAAACCGGTCCTCGACACCGGCGCAGACGACCTCGACGCCCCCCTCGCCTTCTCCGTCAAGGGCCCCGTCACCGCGGTGAACGCCGTCCTGCCCGGCATGCGCGAACTCGGCCGCGGCACCCTGCTGTTCGTCAACGGTTCCAGCGCCGTACGCCCCAACCCGAACGTGGCCGGCACCTCCATCGCCTTCGCCGCCGAGAGCGCCTACGCCCACCTGCTCCACGACACCCTCGCCCCGCAGAACATCCACGTCGCCCAGCTGATCGTCCCCGGCGCCATCCGGCCCGACGCCGAACACAGCAGCCCCGACGCCCTGGCCCGGCGCCTGTACGACATCCACACCGAGCGCGACGGCTTCCGCCACTACTCCGAGCCCCTGCCCGACTGAACCCCCTGGACGCCCCGTAATGCCGACCACCCTCCCGACCTGGGCGGCCCGCGGCGCCGCAGCCACAGCCCTGCTGCTTGCCGTCACCGCCTGCACCGACAACTCGCCCGCCACCCCCTCCGCGCCCTCCGCGTCGTCCCCTTCCGTACGGCAACAGACGCCGACCCGCCCGACATCCACCGCATCGTCCGACAGGAATACCGCCATGGACATCCGGCTCACCCTCGACGGCCAACCGGTCGACGCCACCCTCGACGACAACGCCGTAGCCCGCGACTTCGCCTCCCTGCTCCCGCTCAGCCTCGATCTGGAGGACTTCCACCAGACGGAGCGGATCGCTTATCTGCCGCGCAAGCTGGACACCTCCGGCGCCCCGGCCCCGGCAGCACCGAAGGCCGGCGACCTGACCTACTACGCACCCTGGGGCAACATGGCGCTGTTCTACCGCGACGGCGACTCCGCCTCGGCCGACCTGATCATCCTCGGCCACGTCGACGACAGCGACACCCAACGGCTCGCCGACGCCAAACACATCACTATCGAAGCCGCCCCCTGACCCGGCCGACAGCCACCGCAAGCATGCGGCCAGCGACCCAGAGGGGGGAGAACATTCTCCCGTTTCCGCCCCCTTTCGGCCGTGGAACCTTGAAACAGGTGGCCGCCGCCCGCTCTGGCGGCCTTCCCGTCCCCGTGGCCTGACCACATTCCGATCCGCCATTCCGCTCAAGGAGAGTCCACCCGTATGCCTTCCACATCCGGGACCACCCCCGGCAAGCTCCCCTTCGTCGTCTGGGTGCTGGCCGCAGGTACGTTCCTGATGGGCACCACCGAGTTCGTCATCGCCGGGCTGCTTCCCGAACTGTCCACCGGCCTCGGTGTGAGCACCTCCCAGGCCGGACTGCTCATCACCGCATTCGCCATCGGCATGATCATCGGGGCGCCGACCATGGCGATGGCCACCTTGCGCCTGCCCCAGCGTCAGACGCTGCTTCTGGCCCTGTCCGTCTTCAGCCTCGGTCACGTGGTGGCTGCCCTCAGCAGCTCCTTCTCCGTCGTCCTCGCCGCCCGCGTCGTCACCGCGCTGGCCACCGGAGCGTTCTGGTCGGTCGGTTTCGTCGTCGCCACCGCCGCCGCGGGCCCACAGAGGGCCACCCGCGCGACCGGCGTCATGATCGGTGGGCTGACCCTGGCCAACGTCGTCGGCGTGCCCATCGGGTCCTTCGCCGGCCAGTTCGTCGGCTGGCGTGGCCCGTTCTGGGCCTTGGCCGCTCTCTCCGCGCTCGCCGCCGTGTTCATCGGCCGCTTCATCCCCACCCAGGAACACCGCGTGACCGTCTCGCCGCGCGCCGAGTTCGGCGCTCTGCGCCAGGGCCGGCTGTGGCTGGCACTGAGCGCCGCCATGCTGATCATGGGCGGGGTGCTGGCGACCTACAGCTATGTCACCCCGCTGCTGACCGACCGCGCCGGGATCCCGGCGGGCGCCGTCCCGTTCGTCCTCATCGCCTTCGGTATCGGCGCCCTGGGCGGCACCACCACCGGTGGCCGTCTGGGTGAGCGCCGTCCGATGGGCACCACCATCACAGCCGCAGCGGCCACCGCCCTGGTCCTGTTCCTGATGATCCCGCTGTCCACCAACGCGGTCACGGCCACCGTCCTGGTCTTCCTCATGGGCCTGACCGGTTTCGCGGTCAACCCCGTCGTCACGGCGCTCGCCATGCGGTTCGCCGGTGACGCCCCGACCCTGACGTCCGCGCTGACCACCTCCGCCTTCAACGTCGGCGTGGCCGGCGGATCCTTCATCGCGGGTGCGGCCCTGGACTCCTCCCTCGGCGTGACCGGCCCGCCCCTGGTCGGCACCGTCATCGCCGCGCTCACCCTGCTCCCGCTCATCGCCCTCGCCGTCCGTGGCACCTCCGGCAGGAGCCGCATCGTGGCCCAGCACCCTGCCGCCCCGGCCCACGCGCTGGATGACGAGCCGGTACAGACACCGTCGCATCGCTGACCCCAGCCCTGACCGCCGCACACCTGACGCGACCCAGCGCACAAAGCAAGCGAGCAGCCCCCTGCCATGAACGGAACGGGGGACTCCAGAACCACAGATCATCCACGATGGGAGAGCACGACGTGAACCCCACCTACGACTTCACCGGTCAGGTCGCCCTCGTCACCGGAGCCGCCTCAGGCATGGGCCTGGCGACCGCCCGCGCCTTCGCCGAGTCCGGGGCCGCCGTCGCCCTCACCGACGTCGACGAAGCCGCTCTCCACGCCGCCGCGAAGGACCTCACCGACGTCGGCCACCGGGTGCTGGCCCTCACCTGCGACGTCAGCGACGAGGAACAGGTCGCCGCCGCGGTCGACCGCACGGTCGAGACCTTCGGCCGCCTCGACATGGCCTACAACAACGCCGGCATCCAGATCCCGCCCAGCGATGCCGCCGAGGAACCCGCCGAGCGGTTCGACCGCGTCAACGCCATCAACCTCCGCGGCGTGTGGGCCTGCATGAAGCACGAGCTGCGGCACATGCGCGCCCAGGGCAGCGGCGCCATCGTCAACTGCTCCTCGCTCGGCGGCCTGGTCGGCCTCCCCGGCCGCGCCTCCTACCATGCCTCCAAGCACGGCGTGATCGGCCTGACCACCAGCGCCGCCCTCGAATACGCCCCGCGCGGCATCCGCGTCAACGCCGTCTGCCCCGGCACCATCGACACCCCCATGGTCAGCGACATGATCACCAAGGGGGAGCTCGACCGCGCCGAGGCCGAGGCCAACCAGCCCATCAACCGCCTCGGCACCGCCGAGGAGATCGCCCACGCCGTCCTGTGGCTGTGCAGCCCCGGAGCCGGCTTCGTCGTCGGCGTCGCCCTCCCCGTCGACGGCGGCTACGTCGCCCGATAGGGACGGGCCGCGACGGCGTCGTCGGGCCGGCATCCCAAACCCCGCTCGCAGGCGACGATGTGTGAGGCGCCATGCAGTTCGTCAAGCAGCAGCCCAGCAACGAGGCCCCGTCGGGCTGGTTCACCGGTGACGTCTGGTGGGACGTCGTCCACGACGGCCAGGAGCCGACCCGGATTGGCGTCGACATGGTCCGCTTCTCACCGGGCGCGCGCACCAACTGGCACTCCCATGTTCTGGGCCAGACCTGCACGGGTTCTGGATCACTTTCCGTGCCAGAGCCACGGAGGGTCACCACAACCGCGATCATGAACGGCCTCACGCTACGAGGAGGACCCGCTTGCGGAGCAGGTCGAAGTTGGCGCGGCCGAGCATCTGCCGCTTCAGCATCTTGATCTTGTTGTTGTGGCCCTCGACCGCTCCAGAGCTGTAGGGCAGGCTGAGCCCGGCGACGACGGCATCGAAATCCTGGCCGAGGCCGGTGACAAAGCCATGCAGGGCGGGCAAGTCGTCAGCCTGCACGCGCTCTGTCCACTGACTGAGGTCCCGGCCCCGGCGGTCGTTCATCAACTCGGCGAAGAGACTGACGTGTTCGGCGGTTCTACCGAGGGCGGGGCAGCGGGCGAGAATCTGCTTGAGCTGCTGGGCCTGGTCGTCGGTGAGGCGGTCGGGGCGACGGGTGATCCAGCTGGTCACGTCCCGCACGGACGGCGCTTTGCGGGGCGGATCGTCGTGCGGGAAGGCTTCGCGGAGCCGCTGCACGTACTTCTTCACGACGCTCTCGCCACCGGGATAGCCGCGCTCGCGGACTTCCTCGAACAGGCGGCGGGCGACGGTGCAGCCCTCCGCCCACCGCTGATGCAGGTAGGGCCTGTAGGGATCGAGGATGCTGGTCCTGCCGGTCCACCGTCCGACGAGGAGCTCGTCCGCGGTGGCCGCATTCGCGAGTCGGCGGACGGTGTTGCGGGCCAGGCCCAGCCGGCGGGCGATCGGCCGCAGCCCGAGCCCCTCATCCAGCAGGGCATGGACGGCCGAGTGCTGCTCCCGCACCCGATCGGACAGACGGCCTGACTGTCGTGGCTCATCCAGGGAACGCGGCATAAGAGCCGGATTCTCGAGGGGCTCAGCGCGGACCGGGGGAGTTTCCTCCGGCTCGCGCAGCAGGGCGCGGTGCTGGATGACCGTCTTCTCGACGGCGTCCACCAGGTTTTTCCAGATGTGCCACCGGTCCGCGACATGGATCGCATCCGGGGCGCCGAGCCGTCCGGCCTCGGCGTAAGCGGTCGACCGGTCACGGCATATCACCTCGACGCCGGGATGGTCGGTGAGCCAGGCAGCCACCGTTGCCGTGGCCCGGTCGGGCAACAGGTCGACCGGACGGCGCGTGTCGATGTCTACCAGGATCGTGCCGTAGTTGTGTCCCTTGCGCAGGGCGAACTCGTCCACTCCGAGCACCCGTGGTGTGTGCACTTCCGGCTCCGGAAGGCGGCGTATCAGCCGCAGGAGCGTAGACCGGCTCGCCCGGACCGCGAGCGTGTCCGCCAGGCGGGCGCCGGCCCGGCCCGCCAGCATCACCGCCACCTTTTGCAGCACCGTCTGCAGCCCAGCGCTTCGTCTCCCGTGCCGGAAGGTCAGCCCGTCGACCTGCTCGGCGAACGTGGCCTGCCGGCAGGCGCGGTCGCGGCAGCGGAACCGCCGGACCTGTAACTCGATCACCACGTGACGACCGCCGACTGCGGTGTCGGCGAGGCGGCGTACGTATCGGCTGTGCACTCGGCCCGACGTCGTCGAGCAAGCAGGACACGCAGCCCGCTCCGCCGACGCGCGGGCCCGCACGATCACCAACTCGCCGTCGACCACTGCACTTTCGAGCACAACGCCTTCGACCCGGTGGAACCACAGGTCCTGGAGGAACACATCACCCACGGCCGTTCATGATCGCGGTTGTGGTGACCCTCCGTGGCTCTGGCACGGAAAGTGATCCAGAACCACGGTTGTTTCACTGAACGGCGACACGCGCGCACCACCGTCGTGATCGCCCTCGCCCGGACACCCGTGGGTATCGGTTTCGCAGCCGCCGACTCTACCGAGGCAACACTGCCGCACACGCTGCACCCCAGCGAGGGGGAGGCCATCCGGCGCTTACCGCTTGCTCACCGCTCCCGCGCTCTGCTCGAATGCCGGGTCCGCAAAACGGCGTACCTCAAGGGCTTGGGAGCCGGCTGTGCGGCGGCCCGTCGTCCGACCGTGAACATCGGTCCAGGACCCCAATTCACCGACAGGGCCGCCCCCCTCACAGCGTGGAGTTTGACATCGCTCACGGCCCCACCGGGATATGCAGCCACCGCGGCCCTGAGCACGACCAGCCACCAGGGTCGCACGCAGTCAACCATCGCCTACCACGGATGCGACCAGTGCCGCCCCCGGCACCAGCGGCGGCAGTCGGCGCCGCGGTCCTGCAGTAACCCCATCTACCAGCGACATCGAACGTCGCAGTGAAGAGCCGACGCCGTACTCCCGAGGCCTTGGCGCCTCCGCGGGTGAGGCGGGCGCCCAGGACGAGGGGCGGGCTGTCCAGCGGCAGCTGGCGAGGAACCGCGGTCGCTGCCATCCGCTCGAAGGCCGGCACGACCTCGGCGACGGAGGCGTCGTCGAATCAGGTCGCGCACCAAGTCCCCCTGCCCGCCTGGGACTCGGTCACTCGCCAAGTCGGAAGTCGTCCAGGGACCACCCGGCCTGCAGCGACCGCCCTACCCCCGCAAAGGCAGGACACCAACCCCTACCGACATCTGATGACGCGTCAGCACGGTTGGCAAAGGGTTAAGCGTCCTGCCACAGCCACCCAAAGACGGAAACACCGTGGAATGGCTCAGCACCCGCGTCGGGCTTACGCCGCGCCCAGCCGCCCTCCCGCAGACGAAGGAACCGCGGAAGCCAACGCACGGCGGCGAGTCACCCACCCGTCACCGACCAATCAGCCACATTCGCAGGTCAGCGAGCCCTTCCTCGCGGCTTCAGAGGCGTCGGCGGTAGTGCGGGGGCCGGCAACGGGTCCCCTTCGTACCCCTTCACTTCCCCGAATCGCGTCCCTTCCATCCAGTCCCGACGCGCCTGCGCGATCTCCTCCTGCGACCGTCCGATCCAGTTCCAGAACATGATCAGCTCCTCCTCGAAGGGTTCGCCGCCGAGGAGCATGAGGGAGGCGTTCGAGTCGGCGCGGAGGGGGAGGTCGGTGCGGCCGCAGCCGAGGTAGAGCATGGAGCCGGGGAGGACGGGGACGCCGTCGACATGGGCCTCGCCGGACATGGAGAGGACGGCGTACTCGAAGTCGGGTTCGAGAGGGAGGCGCAGGTCGGCGCCGGCGGCCAGGGTCAGGTCGGCGCCGACGATCGGCGTGAAGGTCGTGCCGGGTGACGTCGCGCCGTCCAGGGAGCCGAGGATGAGGGTGGCGCTCAGGCCGGCCGCCGTGACGACGGGCAGTTCGGCGTGGTGCTCGAAGCGCGGGTCGGTGTGCCGGTGGCTGTCCGGCAGCGCCACCCAGAGCTGGGCGCCGTGCAGGAAACGGGCGTGCGACCTGGGGCTCTCCTCCGAGTGGCTGATGGCCCGCCCGGAGGTCATCAGTCCCAGCTCGCGCGGGCGGATGGTCGCGAGGCTGCCCGTGGAGTCGCGGTGCAGCACCTCCCCCTGATGCAGCCAACTGACCGTCTGCAGGCCCATGTGCGGGTGCGGCGGCACCTGCATGCCGGGCTCGTCGGCGATGTCGTCGGGCCCGTAGTGATCGACGAAGGCCCACGCTCCCACCATGCGGCGGCCCAGGTTGGGCAGCAGACGCCGCACCTCGGTGGACTCGCCGAGCTTCACCCGGCGGGGGCTGAGGAGTTCACGAACCGGCTCGGCCACCACGAAGCCACGGCCACCGCACACCGCGGGCACCGCCTCGCGATCAAGATTGCTCATGCTCCACAACCTAGACCCGTCCGGCTCCCACCGTCAGCCATCCCCCCTCCCGCCCCGGGTCACGTGACTCGGAAACGGCGCGGGGCGTGCATCCGGCCCGCCCGCCGCCTCGATCAAAAATAGTAGCCATGGCCATAGTAGCCATGTACGGTATCTCTCATGAGTGCGGCTTTCGAGGGCGGGACGCCCGGTTTTCTCGTCTGGCGGCTGTCCATGAAGTGGCGGGTCGCGGTCGATCGCGCGGTCGCCCCGCTGGGGCTGACGCACGCGCAGTACGCGCTGGTGGCGTCGCTGTACGGCATGCACCGGGCCGGACAGCGGCCGAGCCAGCGGCAGCTCGCCGACCACACCGGGCTGGAGGCCCTGTACGTCTCCAAGCTCGCCCGCGCCCTGGAGACCGCAGGCCTCCTGGAACGCGCCCGGGACCCCCGCGACCCCCGCGCCGTGCGGCTGGAGCTGACCGAGCAGGGGCGCGAGGTCACCCGGCGCGCGATCGAGGTCGTCCAGGGGCTGCTGCACCGGCTGCTGGAGCCGCTCGGCGGCCTCGACGGCGCCCGCACGCACCAGTTCGCCCGCGAGCTGACCACCCTGCTCGACGTACCGCTCACCCCTTCCACCGAGCACGCACACGAGAAGGAGCAGTCATGACCGCCGTCGCACCCACGACCAACCCCCGGGTCATCGCCCTCGCCCACTACGCCGGCCGCGCGGTACTGGAGAGGGTGCTGACCGGCCACGGCCTGACGTTCCCGCAGTCGGTGACCCTCCGGGTCGTCGCGGTCGCCGACGAACCCGTCGACCGCGACCGGCTCGTGGACCAGGTCGTCGACGCCCTCAAGGTCGGGGAAACCGACATACGGGCCGTCGTCGAGGAGCTGGTCGCCGCGGAGTTGGTGGAGACGGACCCGGCACAGCCGTCCCGGCTCAGGATCACGGACGCCGGACGGGAATCCTTCACCAGGTCCGCCGCCGAGACCGCACCCATCTCCGCCCGGATCTACGCCGACATCCCCGCCGAGGACCTGGCGGCCGCCGGGCGCGTACTGACGCTCATCACCGAGCGGGCCAACGCGGAGCTGGCCGCGATGAAGTAGTGGAATATTCAACAGACAGTGGGGGTTGTGGGCCGTCGAAGGAGGTCACCAGTGGACACGACGTACTACGACCACGGAACATCGGCCGAGCGCTGGGAACGCGCCCGGATGTTCTTCGACGCCAAGGACTACGCCGCAGCCGCGCGCGTCCTCGGCCCGCTGGTCGAGGAGGTTCCGGAACAGACCGGCCCACGGCTGCTGCTGGCCCGCGCCTACTACCACTCGGCCCAACTGCGCCGCGCCGAGGCCGAGTTGCGCGTTCTCGTCGAACGGGACCCGGTGGAGCACTACGCCCGGCTGATGCTGGGCCGCACACTCCAGCGGCAGGCCCGCCACGACGAGGCGGAGTCCCATCTGCGGATCGCCTCGGCGCTCTCGGGCGACTTCGAGCGGCTGTAGCCCGAGAGTCGAGCGGCTGTGGACGACGTCACAGCGCGAGGGGGCGCGTCCGACCGGACGCGCCCCCTCGCGCTGCTTCACCTCCGCCGGGAGACCCGTTCCGGCCTCCGCCGCAAAACCTGTTCCTGCCTCCGCCAAGAGACCTGTCCCGTCTCCCCCGGCGGACCTACTTCGCCTCCACCCGGCCCTCGTACGACCGCTTCCCGCGCCGATGCGCGATCTCGCCCAGAACGACGTCCACCGCGATGAACACGGCGAGCGGGATGCCGAGGAGGGGCACGAAGTAGCCGAGGACGGCGATGAGGGCGAGGGCGGGGACCAGGATCTGGGGTGGTACCTGCTGCCAGGCGCCGCGGGGGATCGGGCGGCCGAAGGACGAGGCGCGGCCGCGCTGCCACCACATGCGGTAGCCCCAGAGGACGAGCATGACCAGGGAGAGCGCGAGGGCCATCAGGAGGAGCTGGTTGGCGAGGCCGAACAGGACGCCGGTGTGGGCGTCGATGCCCCAGCGGGACAGCTTGGCGAGGATCGGGAAGTCGGCGAACCGGAGCGTGTCGGTCACCTCGGCGGTGGCGGGGTCCACGGCCACCGCGTCCTGCTTGGTGGGCCAGCTGCGCTGAACCTGCTTGACGACGTACGTGGAGGACTCGTCGGCGGGCGGCACGATCTCCACCGGGTCGCCGAGGCCCTCGGCGCGGGCGGCGGCGAGGATCTTGTCCAGGTCACCCTCCGCGGCGGCCCCTCCGTCCGCCGCGGCCTCGTCGTGGCCGCCGTGGTCGCCCGCGGCGGCCGAGATGGCCGGGGTCGCCTGGTGGAGCTCGGTGCGCAGGACCTCGATGTTGGCCCCCGCGTACGTCGACCAGGTCAGGCCCGTCGCCGAGAGGAAGAGGAACCCGGCGGCGGCCCAGACGCCGACGGTGCCGTGCAGGCCCAGGGTGCGGCGGCGGCCGCTGGTGCCGCGCACCTTGCGCTGCGCGCGGCGGCGGGCGAACCAGAGCACGAGGCCGCCGCCGGAGATGACCCACAGCCAGCTCGCGGCGAGTTCGCTGTAGAGGCGGCCGGTCTCGCCGAGCTGGAGGTTGGCGTGGAACTTGTCGATCCAGGTCCGCACCGGCAGCGCGCCCGTGGAGCCGTACTGCTCCAGGGCGCCGCGCACCTGAGCCGTGTACGGGTCGACGAACACCGCGAGGGTGTTGGTCTCGTCGATGCCCTCGACGCCCGTCAGCATCACCCTGGTCGTCGCGTCGTCCTCCGGCGAGGGGCGGACGGCGGCGATGGTGCCCTCGGGGTGCGCCTTGCGGGCGGCGGCCACCTGCTCGGAGATCGGCAGCTTCTCGTCGCCCACCTTCGCGACGGTCGTCCGGTCCACGTAGACGATGTCCTCGATCGAGAACGAGGCGGCGTACAGCCCACCCGTCAGCGCCGCGACCAGCAGGAACGGGGCGACGAGGACGCCCGCGTAGAAGTGCAGCCGCAGGACGAGGGGCCTGAGCGAGGCCCAGCCCTTCGTGGCGCCGTCGGGCTTGGCGACGGGTTTCTGGGGCTCGTCCGTCTCGGTCGAGGGGGCGATGGTCATCGGCGGACGCTCCGGGTTGCGGGGACGACGTGGCGGTTCAGTAGTCGGGGCGTGCGGCCTCCGAGTTCCCGGCGCTTTGTGTGATGCGGGTCACGTACCAACTCCGGTACTTCTCGTCCCTTCGCGGGCTGGTCTCCGCGAGAGCCGCCTCGCGTCGCGCGATCGGGGTTGGCATCCTGGCCCGATGCCTTTCGAACGTGATCGCACCGAGTCCCGCCCCCTGAGCGACCAGGTCGAGGAGCTCCTCGCCCACGAGGGGCCGCTGCCGATCGTCGCCGCGGGTGATCCGGTCCTGCGCCGCACCGCCGAGCCCTTCGACGGCCAGCTGGCCCCGGGCCTCCTGGCCCGCTTCGTCGCCGCCCTGCGCGCCACCATGCACGCGGCCCCGGGCGTCGGCCTCGCCGCACCCCAGGTCGGGGTGCCCCTGCGCATCGCGGTGATCGAGGACCCGGCGCCGGTCCCCGAGGAGGTGCGGCTGGCCCGGGGCCGGGTCCCGCAGCCGTTCCGCGTCCTGGTCAATCCGGCGTACGAGGCCGTGGGCCCGTCCCGGGACGCGTTCTTCGAGGGCTGTCTGAGCGTGCCGGGCTGGCAGGCCGTGGTGGCCCGGCACGCCAAGGTGCGCCTACGCGCGCTCGACGAGCACGGGCGGGCGGTGGACGAGGAGTTCTCGGGGTGGCCCGCCCGGATCGTCCAGCACGAGACGGACCACCTCGACGGCATGCTCTACCTCGACCACGCCGAGTTGCGCTCCCTCTCCTCGAACCAGGCGATGGCCGACCGCTGGAACGATCCGACCCCGGCCGACGCCGCCCGCGCCCTCGGCTTCCTTCTCCCCGAACAGAACAGCTAGCGCCCCGACTTGCGCCCCGAGTGGCGCCACGACAGGCGACGTCCGCCCCGTCGCGCCGGCCGGTTCAGCCCCGGTACGCCTCCAGCAGCCGCAGCCACACCTCGCTGATCGTCGGGTACGAGGGCACCGCGTGCCACAACCGGTTGATCGGGACCTCTCCGGCGACGGCGACGGTGGCGGAGTGGATGAGTTCACCGACGCCGGGGCCGACGAACGTGACGCCGCGCAGGATCTCGCGGTCCAGGTCGACGACCATACGGGCGCGGCCCCGGTAGCCGTCGGCGTACAGGCCCGCCCCCGCGACGGAGGAGAACTCGACGTCGACCGCGCGGACCCGGTGGCCGGCCTGTTCGGCCTCGGCGAGGGAGAGGCCGACGGCGGCGGCCTCGGGGTCGGTGAAGACGACCTGGGGGACGGCTGCGTGGTCGGCGGTGGCCGCGTGGGCGCCCCAGGGGTCGCTCTCCAGGAGCGGGACCCCGGCCGCGCGGGCGGCGATGGCGGCCCCGGCGATCCGGGCCTGGTACTTGCCCTGGTGGGTGAGCAGCGCCCGGTGGTTGACGTCCCCGACCGCGTACAGCCAGTCGCTGCCCGTCACCCGGAGGCTGTCGTCGACGGGCAGCCATGAGCCGGGTTCCAGGCCGACGGTGTCGAGGCCGAGGTCGTCGGTGCGCGGGGCGCGTCCGGTGGCGAAGAGGATCTCGTCGGCCTCCAGGCGGTCGCCGGTGTCGGTGAGGGCCACCACGGTTCCGTTCTCGCGGGACACCGCCGTCACCGACGTACCGGTGCGGACGTCCGCGCCCGCCTCGGCCAGCGCCTCGGCGACCAGTTCACCGGCGAAGGGCTCCATCCGGGGCAGCAGCCCCTTGCCGCGGACGAGGAGGGTGACCTCGGAGCCCAGGGACCGCCAGGCGGTGGCCATCTCGACGGCGACGACACCGCCGCCGACGACGATCAGCCGGCCGGGGGCCGTCCGCGCGCTGGTGGCCTCGCGGCTCGTCCAGGGCCTGACCTGCGCGAGTCCCGGCAGGTCGGGCAGGAGGGCGCGGCTGCCGGTGGAGACCACCACGGCGTGCCGGGCGGTGAGGACGTGGCGGCCGCCGTCGGGGGCGTCCACGACCACGCGGCGGGGCCCGGCCAGGCGCCCCTGGCCGCGATACAGCTTCGCCCCGACGCTCTCCAGCCAGCCGACCTGGCCGTCGTCCTTCCAGTGGGCGGTCTCGTAGTCTCGGTGGGCGAGCACGGCGGCGGTGTCCAGTGGGCCGTCGACCAGGTGACGCAGGCCGGGTACACGGCGGGCGTCCGCGCGGGCGATCGCGGGGCGCAGCAGGGCCTTGCTGGGCATGCACGCCCAGTACGAGCACTCGCCGCCGACCAGCTCGCTCTCCACGATCGCGGTGGACAGGCCGGCCGCGCGGGTGCGGTCGGCGACGTTCTCCCCCACTGGTCCGGCACCGAGCACCACGACGTCGTACTCGGTCGGCGTCGCTTCGCCTGCGGCGCCTTCGGTGTTCTCCGTATCCGTCATGGGGTCAGTCTGGTTGTTGGTGTGCGCGGTGGCCAAACGGGTACGCGCGCGGAATACGCCACCGCGGGGCGGCGTTGTCGAGTGCGGCTCGCCCCGAGCACCGATACCAGGAAGAGGGATGCACGCCATGAGCAGCACCGTGGAGCTCACCAAGGAGAACTTCGACCAGACGGTCACCGACAACGAGTTCGTCCTGATCGACTTCTGGGCGTCCTGGTGCGGGCCGTGCAGGCAGTTCGCCCCGGTCTACGAGAAGGCCGCCGACGACAACCCGGACCTGGTGTTCGGCAAGGTGGACACCGAGGCGCAGCCGGAGCTGGCCGCGGCCTTCGGTATCCAGTCGATCCCGACGCTGATGATCGTCCGTGACCAGGTGGCCGTGTTCGCGCAGCCGGGCGCGCTGCCCGAGGCCGCGCTGACCGACGTCATCGGGCAGGCTCGCAAGCTGGACATGGACGAGGTCCGCAAGGCCGTCGCCGAGCAGCAGGCGCAGGTCGAGCAGAACGGTCAGTGAGCCGGCCGGTTCACCAGGTCAGGAGCAGTCCCGTGTAGTTGGCGGCCAGTTCGGCGGCCGCCTGCCGGGACGCCGTGATCCGGCGCAGCCTGGCGAGCTGGAGGCGGCGGTCGAAGGCGCCGCCGTCCGGCCGGGTGTGCAGCATCCTGGTCATGTCGTACGAGAAGCGGGTCGCCTGCCAGACCCGGTCGAGGCACAACTGCGACTAGCGGTAGAGGAGTTGCGCCTTTCCGCCTTCGTACAGCTCGGTGAAGGCGCGTGCCACGACGCGGACGTCGGGCCATTCGGCGGGGTCGGTGCCGTTCGGGACCTGAAGGTGGAGCCGGGACACCGGCGAGCGCACCGGGAGCGAAGCGCCTTCCCCGGAAGGGTGGGGGCGGGAGACGGGTGGGCGCATGCTGTGCAGGGCGAAGCCGTGCTCGCCGCGTGCGTAGATCAACTCCTCGCAGGACGGAGTGACTTCGGCCAGGACACCGAGCCAGGAGTACGGGTACTCGTGCTCGTACACCCGGCGGGTCGAGGCCGGGAAGACATGGCGGGCGATGCCGTGGAAGCCGTCGCAGCCGACCACCCATTCGCAGGACAGCTTCTCCTGGTAGCCGTCGTGGACGAAGTGCACCACCGGCCGCTCGCCGAGCGCGCCCTCGACGCCGATCGCCTCCGCCTGGAACAACAGCGGTGGCCCGTCGGCGAGTTGGAGGGCGACGAGGTCCTTCACGAGACCTCCGTCCGGGCGTAGATCGTGACCGTACGGCCGCCGGTGAGGACCGGGAAGTCGAGGTGGTGCCGCTCGCGGTCGAAGCGCAGCTCGATGCCGTGGTGCACCAAGCCCTCGATCTCCAGGCGTTCGGCGGCGCCGCACGCGCGCAGCGCGTCGACCGTGCCCTGCTCCAGCGTTAGCCGCTCCCCCAGCCTCCGGCCGGCGGTACCCCCAGGTGCTGTTCCACGTACGCGCGGGTCCGGCTCTCCAGGACCACGCAGTCGATGTCCGCCCGGTGCAGCAGCCGGGCGAGGAGGAGCCCGGCGGGGCCGCCGCCGATGATGCCGACCGTCGTGCGCATGACGCGCCTCCCGAGGCGAGGGGTCCGGTCCTGCCCTGTCCGCTCAGCGCGATGATCGCCGTTCGCCTCGGACGGTCGCCGTTCAGCTCGATTCGCGGTGGACGATCCTCGCACCCAGTACGTCGTGGGTCGTGGGGACCGACGCGGGGTCGCGCACCACGCGGTCGACCAGTTCCGCGAGGTGACGTCCGGACGGCAGCTCCAAGTGGACGGTGCTGAGGCGCGGCCGCAGCAGCCGGCCGAGCATCAGGTCGTCGGCCCCGACCACGGCCGTCTCCCCGGGGATGCCGATGCCCTCGTCCTGCAGAGCCCGCATCACCAGCATCGCGTATTCGTCGTTGTACGCGAACACCGCGTCCAGACCCAGGGAGCGCCAGTCGCGGGCGAGCCGGGCCGCGGCCGCCTCGTCGTACGCGAGCGGCAGCTCGGTGATCGTCGCCTCCGTGCCCTGCACCGCGCGCCGTACGCCGGCGAGCCGGGGCTGGGAGAAGACCCCGAGGCCGGGCTCCTCGGGCACGACGACACCGATCCGGCGGCGGCCTCGCTCGATCAGGTGCCGGCCGGCGCTGTGGCCGACGCCCGCGTGGTCCAGGATCAGCGCGTGGGCGCCCTCGACGGGTTCGGGGGTGAGGGTGACGACGGCCTTGGCGCCGGAGCGCTTGAGGACGGCCACACCCTGCGGGCCCAGGCCGACGCCGGGCACGATCACCGCGACCGGGCGCAGTTCGGCCCAGGCGCGGGCGGCGTCGTCGCCGCGCAGGCCGATGCCGCCGTGCTGCACGACGGTGTAGTCGAGACGGCTGAGGGCCCATTGGATCTCGTTGATGAACTGGCTGTAGAGCGGGCCGATGGGCACGTTCGGGGTGGGCATCAGGACCAGGCGGCTGTGTCCGGCGCGCAGGCTGCGGGCCGCCGCGTGCGGCACGTAGCCGAGTTCCTTGGCGGCCTCGTGGACCCGGCGACGGGTGGGCTCGCTGATACGGACGGCGCTGGTGTTGTTGAGGACGTAGCTGACCGTCGCGCGTGAGACACCCGCGAGTCGTGCCACATCGGCGCTCGTGGGCACGGATCGCTGCAGGGGCGAGGGCGGGGCGGGCTCTTTCGGTATCTGCACCATGAGGACGGCATCCTTGCAGAAGCGGTGAAGGTCGTTCCGGCCGGGGGAGTACCGGCCACGCGGGAGCTCGGGTTCGGGCCACCGATCTTTGTGGCTGGGCAGTTTGGCGAATGTGTTCGAAATCTGTGCAACCCGACAGCTATTTCGCGCCATCTCCACAAGCGTGGCGAAGATGGCCCCGAACAGACGATCGGTCAGTCTTCCACCTCCGCTCGGTGTATGGGCGACCGACCTCCGCCCGGAGACCGCCACGGTCGCGCGACGCGGCCGAGGGACCGGGGTTCCGCTGGTGGCCGTACCCGACCCACTGGTCTGCGGGGGCGGCCGGTACGGGTGTCACGCCTGGCCGACACGTGCGACCGGCTCCCGGACGGCGAGCGCGGGGGCCGGCCTCCCCTGTCCGGCGACCGGCCACTTCCGGGCGCCATGGGGTGGTGATGCTCGAAAGCTATGGCGTGAACTGTGTGTTCGATGTGGGTACGGGCAGCGGTCGGCACACCCACGGACCGCACCGCTGCGTGCTTCCGCCGGACGCGCCGCTACGGGCTTCCGCCGGCCGCCTCTCCCCGGGTTTCCCGCGGGCCACCCGCCGGATGGCGGGCATCCACCGCCGTACGACGGCGTCCGCCCGCCCTGCCGTCGCGCGCATCATCGCGGTACGAACCGTTGGCACGCATCGCGGTACGGACGAACCGTGGACGCGGTACCCGCACGAGGAGAAGCCATGACCATGATCCCTCCCCCGTTCGATCCGGAGCTCGCCGCGGCTCTGGAGGCGATCAAGGACATGGTTCCGCGCGCGCTGACCATGGACGAGATCCCCGCGATGCGCCAGGGACCGGGCATCCAGATGCTGGCGCAGCTCGACCTCACCATGGGCGGGTTCTACGAGGTCGAGGACCGGATCGTGCCGGGGCCCGAGGGTGCGCCGGAGATCTCGTTGCTGATCTGCCGCCCGGCCGCCCCGGCGACGCCGGGCCCGCTGCCGGTGATCTACCACGTCCACGGCGGCGGCATGGTCGTCGGCAACAACCGGGTCGGGGTGGACGAGCCGCTGGCCTGGGCGCGGGAGCTGGGCGCGATCGTGGTGTCCGTGGAGTACCGGCTGGCTCCCGAGCATCCGCACCCGGCGCCCGTCGAGGACGTCTACGCGGGTCTGCTGTGGACCGCCGCGCACGCGAAGGAGTTCGGCGGCGATGCCGAGCGGATCGTCATCGCGGGGGCGAGTGCGGGTGGTGGGCTGACCGCCGCGCTGGCGTTGCTCGCGCGGGACCGGAAGGGGCCTCGGCCGATCGGGCAGGTGCTGCTGTGCCCCATGCTCGACGACCGCAACGACACCCCGTCCGCCCACCAGATGGCGGGGCGGGGGGTGTGGGACCGGACGGCCAACGAGACGGGGTGGACGGCGCTGCTGGGTGAGCGGCGGGGTGGGCCGGACGTGTCCGAGTACGCGGCGCCCGCGCGGGCGGAGGATCTGACGGGGTTGCCTCCGGCGTTTCTCGATGTGGGGTCCGCGGAGACGTTCCGGGACGAGGTCGTCGCGTATGCGTCTCGGTTGTGGCAGGCGGGTGGGGTCGCCGAGCTCCATGTCTGGCCTGGCGGATTTCACGGGTTCGACGGGCTCGCGCCCCAGGCGGCGGTGTCTCGTGACTGTCGGGAGGCGCATGTGCGGTGGTTGCGGCGGTTGCTCGGGGAGTGAGGTGGGGGGTGCGTCGGGGGTGGTGAGGTGAGGGCGGTGCGTCGGGGGTGGTGAGTTGGGGGCGGTGCCTTGGGGGCGGTGCGTTGGGGCCCTCGATGGATTTCGCCCCCGCCGCCCCTACCCGTCCCAGCCTCAAGGGGCTGCGCCCCTTCCACCCCCGTCTGCGGGTCGGTGGGGGCTGGGCGCGCAGTTCCCCGCGCCCCTGAAAAGCAGGGGCTGCGCCCCGTGCTCTTCAGGGGCGCGGACATAGTGCGGCGTGGCCCATGCCGCACTATGGGTCGTATGAAAGAGCTGGCGGGGCGACTGACGGCGGTGGATCCGGATGCCGGTGCGGCCGTGCGGGTCATCGCCTACTTCGACACGCTGGCCGAGGGGCGGTCCGGGCTGGAGGCGCTGGTGCGCGGGGCGGCCGTGCTGGCCGGGTGTCCCGCGCGCCTGGTCGACACCGAGCGGCGCGTGCACGTGCGGGTGGAGCCCGACGGGCGGCGCCAGGACAGCGACCTGCCGCCGGACCCGACCTGGCCGTCCGCCCCGCTCGTCCCGGGCGGCGAACCCGCGCTGTGGCTGGAACGGGCCGGGAACGCCGAGCCGAGCGTGGTGGACGCGGTCATCCTGGAGCGGGCCGCCGGCGTCCTCCGGCTGGTGCTGGACCGGACCCGGGGCCGGGCGCCCCTCTCCCCCGCCGACGACCCGGCGCTCGTGGAGACCGTCCTCGACGCCACCGCCACCGAGCAGGCGCGCCTCCACGCCGCCCGCCGCCTCGGCCTGGACCCCGACGACCCCACGACCCTGGCCCGCGCCCTCGCGCCACTCCGCGGCCGGCCCCGCATCCTGCGCGTACGCCGGGAGGGGAGAGCGACCGACGACGAGGCGCGACGCGCCCGCGGAGCCGGCAGGCTCGCCGACGGCGAGGCGCGTGACCGGCACGGTGCCGGGCCTGGTCGTCAGGACGACGCGCCCGGTCTTCGGGACGACGGGCCCGGTGATGACGGCCCGCGCGATCGGGAGGACGGCAGGCCCGGTGGCAGGAGCGCGCGTGGTCGTGGGGAAGGCGGGCTCGGCGATGGGGAGGCACATGGTCGTCGAGCCGTCGTCGGGCCCGGCGACGGTGGACCGCGGGATCGGGCGGCCGGCGGCAGGCTCGGCGAGACCGGGCTTCCCGGTGGGCGGGTCGGTGTCGGGCCCGCGGTGCCCGTGCTGGGGCTGCCGGGTTCCTGGGACGGCGCGCGGATCGCGTTGCGGTTCACCGCCGAGGGCACGGCGCAGGACCCCGGTGAGCGGGTGGTCCACGCCGACGACCTCGGTGGGATCGCCCTCCTCGCCGAACTGATCGGGCCCGGGGCCGAACCGCCGCCGGACGTACGGGACTTGGAGCGGGCTGCGGCCGACTCGCCCTGGATGCTCGCCACGCTCCACGCGGTCGCCTCGACGGCCAGCCTGCGGGCGGCGGCCGTCGGCGTCAACGTCCACCACTCCACCCTCCAGGACCGCCTGACCCATGCGGAGGCCCTCCTCGGCTGGCCGGTCCGCACCCCCCAGGGCCGGCTCCGGCTCCATCTGGCCCTCACCATGCGGCACTTGGCACGCGGCTGAGCGACCGCGTCCGGCGGGCGGGGACGGCTACGGGTGCGGGTGCGGGTGCGGGTGCGGGTGCGGGTGCGGGTGCGGGTGCGGCTCACCGGAGCCGAGCCCAGCCGTCCCCCTCGCCCCTCGCCCCTCGCCCCTCGCCCCTCGCCCCTCGCCCCTCGCCCCTCGCCAAGAATCGCCGCCCCCGTCAGCCAACTTGTCCTCCCCGTATCTTCGCGACCGTGCGGACGTTACCGTTCGGTAGAAAGTCTGCTTCCGGAGGTGTTCCGTATGGGTGTCGACCGTGCGCCGGGTCTCGTGGAGTGTGCTCGTGCGCTGGCCGCCGGGGAGGTGACGTCACGGGCGCTCGTGGAGGGGACGCTCGCCCGGATCGAGGCGAGTCAGGGGACGGTGAACGCGTTTCGGCGGGTGCGGGCCGAGGCGGCGCTCGTGGAGGCCGACGCGGCGGACAAGGAGCTGGCGGCGGGCGGGCGGCGGCCGCTGCTCGGCGTGCCCGTGGCCGTGAAGGACGACATGGACGTGGCGGGCGAACCGACCGCGTTCGGCTGCCAGGGTGAGTTCCCCTCGCTGCCGGAGGACGGCGAGGCCGTACGGCGGCTGCGCGCGGCCGGGGCGATCGTCGTCGGCAAGACCAACACCTGCGAACTGGGGCAGTGGCCGTTCACGGAGGGGCCGGCCTTCGGGGCAACCAGGAATCCCTGGCACCCGGACCACACGCCCGGCGGCTCCTCCGGAGGTTCCGCGGCGGCCGTGGCCGCGGGGCTCGTGCCGGCCGCGCTGGGCTCGGACGGCGCCGGTTCGGTCCGCATCCCGGCGGCCTGGACGCATCTCATCGGCATCAAGCCCCAGCGCGGCCGCGTCTCGACCTGGCCGCACGCGGAGTCCTTCCAGGGCATCACCGTCAACGGCACCCTCGCCCGCACGGTCGCCGACGCCGCCCTCCTGCTCGACGCGGCCGCCGGCAACCACGAGGGCGACCTGCACCGGCCCCCCGCCGTCAACGCCTCCGAGGCCGTCGGGAGGGATCCGGGGCGGCTCAGGATCGCCCTGTCCCTGAGGCCGCCCTTCACCGCGCTGCCCGCACGCCTCGACCCCCGCGTGGAGAAGCGGGTGCGGGCCGTCGCGGAGCGGCTCGCCGCGCTCGGACACGTGGTGGAGGAGGCGGAGCCCCGCTACGGGCAGATCGGGCTGACGTTCATCCCGCGCGCCACCGCCGGTATCGCCGAACGGGTCGGCGCCATCACCGAGCAGAGCCTCCTCGACCGGCGCACCCTCGACGCCGCCCGCCTCGGCCGGCTCCTCGGCGGGGCACCGCTGCGACTGGCCCGCCGCGCGGAGGTCACGCTGCACCGGCGGATCGGCGCGCTCTTCCGGTCGTACGACGTGCTGCTGGCGCCGACGACCGCCGCTCCCCCGCCGCGTGTCGGCTCCATGCTGAACCTCGGCGGCCTCGGCACCGACCGCGCGATGATCGCGGCCTGCCCGTACGCCTGGCCGTGGAACGTGCTGGGCTGGCCCGGCGTGAACGTACCGGCGGGGTTCGTGGACGACGGACTGCCGGTGGGCGCGCAGTTGCTCGGCCCGGCGAACAGCGAGCCTCTCCTGCTGTCGCTGGCCGCGCAGTTGGAGGCGGACCAGCGCTGGCACGAGCTGTGGCCGCCGCAGCGGACCACCGCGGATTCCCCCGCCGTGTGAGCGCGTTCGGCCCGCGCGACGTCGGCGGGTTCGGCGCCGGTCGCGCGGGCGGGTCCGGTGCCCGGGATACGACCCGTACGCTGTGACCATGGACGAAGCGTCGATGGTCGGGCTGATGGGACGGGTGACCGGTGCGGTCGGTCCCGGGCTCGTCGGCGAGGTGATCGTCCGGGTGCGGGGCGGCGCCGAGCACTTTCTGGCGTACCCCGCCTCCGCGAAGGACCGCATCGCGCCGGGGACGCTCGTGATGGTGATGGAGTATCTGCCGCCGCGCACGGTGTACGTGTCGGCGGCGTACGACGGTTGACGGTCCGACAGGTCGGCGGCTCCCGGTCTGTCGGCCTTCTGGCACCGGTTCGCATCAGGACTGCAACAACGGTCCCCGGATGTCTGGTCCATCGCTGAACCACGCGGGACACTCCCGACGTTCGGTGCCGAAAGGGCACCTGGCAGAGGGGGTGTGCCGATGTTCATCGGCATGATCGCGGGGGCGGCCCTGGGCGCCGTCCTGGTAATGGTCGGTCTGTTCAAACTCATGTGGCGTGTCGCCGAACCCAACGAGGCGCTCATCATCTCCGGCTCCAAGACCAAGATGGAGGGCCTGGAGGAGGGCATGAACTTCCGCATCGTCACGGGGCGCGGCACGCTCGTGCTGCCCGGTGTGCAGGCGGTGCGCAAGCTCTCGCTCGACCTGAACCAGACCGAGCTCTCCGTGGACTGCGTGACCCATCAGGGCATTCCGCTGAAGATCCGTGGTGTCGTCATCTTCAAGGTGGGCGACGACTTCGTGTCCATCGCGAACGCGGCCCGTCGTTTCCTCGATCAGCAGAAGCGGGTCTCGGAGCGGGTGCACAACGTGTTCGCCGGTCATCTCCGGTCCATCGTGGGCGGGTTGACGGTCGAGGACATGATCCGCGACCGCGACAAGCTGACTGGTCAGACACGGGCGGCGTGCGGGACGGAGATGGAGAAGCTGGGTCTGATCGTCGACTCGCTGCAGATCCACGAGATCGAGGACCCGACCGGCTACATCAAGAACCTGGCCATGCCGCACGCGGCGGCCGTCCAGCGGGACGCCCGTATCGCGCAGGCCGAGGCCAACCGGCTCGCCACCGAGGCCGAGCAGATGGCCGCGGCACGGATGGCGGAGGCCACCCGGGACAGCGAGATCCTGCAGGCCGGCTACCAGGCCGAGCGGGACAAGGCCGCCGCGGAGTCCAAGCAGGCCGGCCCGCTCGCCGAGGCGGCCGCCCTGCAGGAGGTCGTCGTCCAGGAGACCCGGGTGGCGGAGCTGGCGGCGGCCCGGCGCGAGCAGCAGCTCCAGGCGGACGTCCGCAAGCCGGCGGACGCCAAGGCCTACGAGAAACGCACTCTCGCCGAGGCCGAGCGCGACGCCCGTATCTCCGCCGCGCAGGCCAAGGCCAAGGAGACCGAACTCGCGGCCGCCGCCGAGGCGACCGCGACCCAGATCTCCGGTGAGGCCGAGGCCGCCGCCCGGCAGGCCAAGGGGCTCGCCGCCGCCGAGGCCACACGGGCGAAGGGGCTCGCCGAGGCCGAGGGCATCAAGGCGCGGGCCGCCGCGCTGGCCGAGAACCAGGAGGCGGTGATCGCGCAGCAACTGGCCGAGCAGTGGCCGGAGATCGTGCAGGCGGGTGCGTCCGCCTTCGGGAACGTCGACAACATGGTGCTGCTCAACGGGGCCGACGGGATGGCGGACATGTTCGCCAAGGCGCTCACGATGGGTGGGACGGGGCTGGGGCTGGCCCGGCAGTTGCTGTCCTCGATGAACCAGAACGCGGTGCCCGCCGGCGGCCCGGCCGGGGTCAATGGGGTGCCTGTGGAGAAGGTGGCCGTGGAGAAGGTGCAGGTCGACAGGGAGTCATAGCCGCCGCGGCCTCGACTGTGAGTCGTCGGCCGCGGGTTGACGGTGGCTTGTCGCGCGGTGCCCCGCGCCCCTGAAGGGGCGCGGGTTAGCGTGTGGCTGTGACTTCCTTCGCTGATCAAGAAGTGCCCGGGCGCTACGGGCCCACCGCCACCGCCGAAGCCGATCCCCGTGATGTCGGGCGGGTGCGGACCGAGTACTCGCCCGCGCATGACGGGGATCCGGATCCCGGGGAGATCGTGTGGACGTGGGTGCCGTTCGAGGAGAACGACGGGCGGGGGAAGGACCGGCCGGTGCTCGTGGTGGCCCGGGAGGCCGCAGGGACGTTGCTCGCCGTGCAGTTGTCCAGCAAGCGGCATGACGGGGACCGCGAGTGGGTGCCGATCGGGAGTGGGCCGTGGGATCGGTCGGGGCGGGATTCCTGGGTGGCTGTGGATCGGGTGCTGCGGCTGCATGAGGCCGGGATGCGGCGGGAGGCCTGTGCGTTGGACCGGATGCGGTTCAACGCCGTCGTGCACCGGCTGCGGGAACGGTATGGGTGGCGTTAGGCCGTAGGCCGTCTGCAGGCTGCCTGTGCGTCTGCGGGCGCTGGTCCGTCTGCGGGCACTGGTCCTTCTGCCGGCGCTGGTCCGTCTGCCGGCGCTGGTCCGTCTGCGGGCGCTGGTCCGTCTGCCGGCCGCCTGTGGCTGGTCGCGCCCACGCGGCGGAGCCTCAGGTCGACACAGCTCCGCGCCCCTCAGGACCCGGTGCTCAGCTCCTGTTCGAAGGCGCTCCGGACCACCGCGCCCTTCGTACGGTCCAGCACCCCGAACACCACGTGCTCGAAGTGGGCCGCGAAGCGGCCGCCCTCGGTGAGGAGCGCTCGGAACGCCGCCGCCACCTGCTTCGGGTCGTTGCCGAACACACCGCAGCCCCAGGCTCCCAGCACGAGTCGCCGATAGCCGTGGGCCGCCGCCGTCTCCAGTACGCGTTCCGCGCGTACGGCCAGGGCGCGTGGTAGCTCGGCCGCGCGCTCCGGCGTCGTCCGCAGGACGACGGACGCGTTGGGAGCCGCGGAGGTCAGGAACCCGGCGGTGTACGGGGTGTCGAGGAGGGTGCCTCGGTCGTCCCGGAAGACGGGGACGGCGGGCGAGTGGATGACGCGGTCCGTGTAGAACGGGTCGCGGTGGGTGCGGTGGTGGTCGTAGAACGCGCGGGCCTCGCGGACGCAGGTGTAGAGCGCGGAGGCACGGCAGAGGGCTTCCTCCTGGGCCTGGGCGCCGTTGAGGTAGCCGCCGCCGGGGTTGCGGGCGGAGGAGAAGTTGAGGACGGCCACGGGGCCGTCGGTGGCCGTGAGGCGGTGGGCGGCCTCCAGGCTGCTCTCGCCGGTGACCTCGATGACCGATGTCACCGGGCCGATCCGTGGTGTCTCCACCGGGTCCGGGCCGTACAGGCGGGTGCCGGACCGTGCGGTCTCGATCCCGGCGGCCAGGGAGACGTCGTGGCCGGCGGGGGCCCGATAGCCGCCCGCCGCGACGATCTTCTCGGTCTCGTGGGCGATTCCTCGTAGGCGTGCGCTCAAGGCGTCGCCCCCATGTGCGGCGCGGGCGCTGCCCGCCCGTACTCCCCCGTCGTGCTCATGGGCGCATCCTGGGCGATGCTGGTGAGTGACCGCAACGGAGTTTTCTCGTGGGAATGGCCCGGTACGGGAGCGGGAAGAGGTGCCTGGAGTTCACAAAAACAGAGATCGTCGATCCGCATTGCCATGATGTGCCCCCTTGTGCGAAAGCGGCACGAGGGTTTTGGGTGGTACGAGCATTGCCGGGCCGCCCCTCATCGGGAACGGATCGGCGGCTTGGCCAACGAGATGGCATCTCAGGAGGATCCCGACATGTCAGATTCGCTGAGTGACTGTACGGAGCGACACTCCGCGGTCACCGAGGCGGAGGTGGAGGCCCTGGTACGGGGCATCTGCTTCAAGACCGGTCCACCCCGCACCCTCGGTGTCGAGCTGGAATGGCACGTCCACGAGCTGCGTGATCCGCGGCTCCCGGCAACACCCGCACGACTGGAAGCGGCCTACGCCGCACTGCGGACCCTGACCCTGAACTCGCCGCTGACCGTCGAGCCCGGCGGCCAGCTGGAGCTCAGCTCGGCACCGGCCGCCTCCCTGATGGAGTGCGTCGGGTCCGTCTCGGCCGACCTCGCCGCCGTACGCGCCACGCTGCGCGAGGCGGATCTCGGCATCAGCGGCTTCGGTCACGAACCCTGGAACCCCCCGACCCGTTATCTCCACGAGCCCCGGTACGACGCGATGGAGATCTATCTCGACCGCTTCGGACCCGAGGGCCGGGCCATGATGTGCTCGTCCGCCTCGGTGCAGGTGTGTCTCGACGCCGGGCACGAGGAGCCGGGCACTCTCGGCCATCGGCGGCGCTGGTGGCTCGCGCACCAGCTCGGCGCGGTGCTGGTGGCGGCGTTCGCGCACTCGCCGCTGGCGCGGGGCCGGATCACCGGCTGGCGTTCGACCCGGCAGGCGCTGTGGGCGGCGATGGACCCGGCCCGCACGAACGCCCCGGCGCTGGACGGCGACCCGCGCGGGGCGTGGGCCCGGCTGGTGCTGGACGCGCCGGTGATGTGCGTACGGGCGGACGAGGGCCCCTGGGGTGTGCCCGGAGCGATGACGTTCCGGGAGTGGACGAGGTCCGACACCCCGCCGAGCCGCGCCGATCTCGACTATCACCTGACGACGCTGTTCCCGCCGGTGCGCCCGCGCGGCCACCTGGAGCTCCGCATGATCGACGCGCAGCCGGGCGAGGACGGGTGGATCGTGCCGCTCGCCGTGACGACGGCGCTGTTCGACGACCCGGAGGCCGCCGAGACCGCCTATCGGACCGTCAAACCCCTCGCGGAGCGGGCGGGTTCGCAGCCGCCGCCGCGCAATCCGCTGTGGGACGCGGCCACGCGGGACGGCCTCACCGATCCCGAACTGCGGGAGGCGGCGGCCGTCTGCTTCGCCGCGGCGGTCGAGGCGCTGCCCAGACTCGGGGCGAGCTCCGAGGTGCTGGACGCGGTCGCCGCGTACACCGACCGCTATGTGGCCCGGGGCCGCTGCCCCGCCGACGATCTGCTCGACCTGTTCCACGGGAAGGACAGCCCCGCATGACCGCACCCGAGACGCCGGCCACGACGGCCGACGCCGACCCTCACATACTCCGGGAGCGCGCGCTGGCGGCGCTGACGACGGCCCGGGCCCGCACCGCGCTCCTGACGACCGCGGTGGACGAGCCCGATCTCACCGCGCAGCACTCGCCGTTGATGTCCCCGCTGGTGTGGGACCTGGCCCACATCGGCAACCAGGAGGAGCTGTGGCTGCTGCGTAACGTCGCCGGGCGGGAGGCGATGCGGCCCGAGATCGACGGGCTGTACGACGCCTTCGAGCATCCGCGTGCCGAGCGGCCCTCGCTGCCGCTGCTGGCACCCGAGGAGGCCCGGCAGTATCTGCACGAGGTGCGCGGTCGGGCCCTGGACGTGCTGGAGAGCGCCGACTTCCACGGCACCCGGCTCACCGACGCGGGCTTCGCCTTCGGCATGATCGCCCAGCACGAACAGCAGCACGACGAGACGATGCTGATCACCCATCAGCTCCGCAGGGGACCGGCCGTGCTGTCGGCGCCGGACCCGGATCCCGTCCCGCTGTTCACGGGGCCCACCGAAGTCCTCGTGCCCGGCGGGGAGTTCACGATGGGCACCTCCACCGAGCCGTGGGCGCTGGACAACGAGCGGCCCGCGCACCGGCGGATCGTCCCGGCGTTCCACATCGACACCACGCCGGTGACGAACGGCGCGTACCAGGCGTTCATCGACGACGGCGGCTACGACGACGAGCGCTGGTGGACGGCCGACGGCTGGGAGCACATCCGCGCGCACGGCATCCACGCGCCGCTGTTCTGGCGGCGCGACGGCCGGCAGTGGCTGCGGCGGCGCTTCGGCGTCACCGAGGTCGTCCCGGCCGACGAGCCGGTGCTGCACGTGTGCTGGTACGAGGCCGACGCGTACGCCCGCTGGGCGGGGCGTCGGCTGCCCACGGAGGCCGAGTGGGAGAAGGCCGCCCGGCACGACCCGGTCACCGGCCGTTCGACCCGCTACCCGTGGGGCGACGACGACCCGGCGCCCGAGCACGCCAACCTCGGGCAGCGGCATCTGCGCCCGGCACCGGCCGGCAGCTACCCGGCGGGCGAATCACCGCTCGGCGTACGGCAGTTGATCGGTGATGTGTGGGAGTGGACGTCGAGCGACTTCCTGCCCTACCCGGGGTTCACCGCCTTCCCGTACAAGGAGTACTCGGAGGTGTTCTTCGGCCCCGAGTACAAGGTGCTGCGCGGTGGCGCGTTCGCCGTGGATTCGGTGGCGTGCCGGGGCACGTTCCGCAACTGGGACTATCCGATCCGGCGGCAGATCTTCAGCGGATTCCGCACGGCGCGGGACGCTTCACCGGAGGTCGTCTGATGTGTCGTCACATCGCTTATCTCGGACCGGATTCGGCGCTGGGCCGGGTCCTGGTGGACCCTCCGCACAGTCTGTTCCGTCAGTCGTGGGCGCCCCGCCGGCAGCGGTACGGGACGGTCAACGCCGATGGTTTCGGGGTCGGTTGGTACGCCGAGGGCGACCCGGTGCCGGGGCGGTACCGCCGGGCCGGGCCGATCTGGGGCGACCAGTCCTTCGCGGACCTCGCCCGCGTCGTCCGCACCGGGGCGCTGCTGGCCGCCGTACGGGACGCGACGGTGGCGGGCGCGGACGACGAGGCCGCGGCGGCGCCGTTCACGGCCGGGCCCTGGCTGTTCAGCCACAACGGGGCGGTCGCCGGGTGGCCCCGGTCCCTGGCGCCGCTCGCCGCCGACCTGCCCGCCGTCGAGGTGCTGTCGATGGAGGCCCGCAACGACTCCGCGCTGGTGTGGGCCCTGGTGCTGAACCGGCTGCGCGCGGGCGACGAGGAGGGCCAGGCGCTGGCCGACACGGTCCTGGAGGTCGCCCGGGCGGCCCCCGGTTCGCGGCTCAACCTGCTGCTCACCAACGGCGAGACCATCGCGGCGACGGCCTGGGGCGACACGCTGTGGTATCGCGCCGAGCCCGGCCGCAGCACGGTCGTGGCGTCCGAGCCGTACGACGACGATCCGCACTGGGTGGAGGTCCCGGACCGCACGTTGCTCGCGGCGAGCCGTACGGACGTGCTGCTCACCCCGCTCAAGGAGCTGGAGGAATCCAGCCGCCCGCACGACGACACCTCGCCCGTACGTCCGAAGGAGCCCCCTGCGTGAGTCCGTTCCTCCTCACCCGCACCCTGCCCGAGGACGCCACCGACGCCGCCCTGCGCGCCGATGTCCTGGACGGCCTGACCCGGACCCCGAAGACGCTGCCGCCGAAGTGGTTCTACGACGCGCGCGGCAGTGAACTGTTCGAGCGGATCACCGGGTTGCCCGAGTACTACCCGACCCGGGCCGAGCGCGAGATCCTCGTCGACCGGGCGGCCGAGATCGCCGCGGCGAGCGGTGCGCGCACCCTGGTCGAGCTGGGTTCCGGCTCCTCCGACAAGACCCGGCACCTGCTGGACGCGATGCCGGACCTGCACACGTACGTGCCGGTCGACGTCAGCGAGAGCGCGCTGCGGCAGGCCGGCGAGGCGCTGATCGCCGAGCGGCCGGGGCTGAACGTGCATGCCCTGATCGCCGACTTCACCGCCGGGCTCGCACTGCCCGAGACACCCGGGCCGCGCCTGGTGGCGTTCCTGGGCGGCACCATCGGCAATCTGGTGCCCGTGGAGCGCGCCGCGTTCCTGGCCGCCGTCCGCGCGCTGCTGGCGCCCGGTGACGCGCTGCTGCTGGGCACGGACCTGGTCAAGGACGAGGCGGTGCTGGTCGCCGCGTACGACGACGCGGCCGGGGTGACGGCCGAGTTCAACAAGAACGTGCTGAACGTGGTCGACCGGGAGCTGGGGGCGGACTTCGATCCCGGTGCCTTCGACCATGTCGCCCTCTGGAACGCCGAGTGCGAGTGGATCGAGATGCGGCTGCGGTCCCGTACGGCCCAGACGGTGAAGATCCCGGCGCTCGACCTCGCGGTCGATTTCGGGGCCGGGGAGGAGTTGCGGACGGAGGTTTCCGCGAAGTTCAGGAAGGAGGGCGTGCGGTCCGAACTTGCCTCCATCGGGCTGGAGTTGACGCATTGGTGGACGGATGAGGAGGGCCGCTTCGCGCTGTCGCTGAGCGGAGTGGCGTAGCGGGTTCCTCGCCCCCGCCGCCCCTACCCGTCCCATCCCCCAGGGGCTGCGCCCCTTCGACCCCCAGGCGCGGGTCCGGTGGGGGCTGGTCGCGCAGTTCCCCGCGCCCCTGAAAAGCAGGGGCTGCGCCCCATGCTTTTCGGCCCGCAGGGGCCGTGTCTTTCAGGGGCGCGGGGAACTGCGCGACCAGCCCCCACCCACCCGCACCCGACAACGCACCCCTCGGGGGCGGCGGGGCGATCGGATCCGACGTCTCGCGGACCCGCGCACTCTGAGGCACCGTGGAGTGATGTGTGGCGCACCGGCCACGGCGGAGTACGCGACAAGGAGAACCCGCATGACCGACCACGTTTACCGGGTCACCGAGATCGTCGGCAGTTCGGGCGAGAGCGTCGACCACGCCATCCGCAACGGCGTCGCCCGCGCCGCCCAGACCCTGCGCAACCTGGACTGGTTCGAGGTGACGCAGGTCCGGGGGCACATCGAGGACGGACAGATCGCGCACTACCAGGTCGGTCTCAAGGTCGGCTTCCGGCTGGACAACGACAGCGACTGACCGGGCGGTCACGGCAGGCGCTCAGGTCCGCCCCTCCCGCTCCTGCGCCACCTTCAGCGCGGCGGAGCCGGCGGCCCACCGCGCCCGTACGACCGTGAAGCCCGCGCGTTCCGCGTCCTCGCAGACGAGTTCGTCGTCGTCCACGAGGACGCGGATCTCGCGCGTACGGGCGAGCCGGCGGAGGATCTCGAGTTTGGTGCGCCGGGCGGGCCTGCGGTCGTTGTCGCGGCGCATCCAGATCCTCCCCTCGGGCAGCCCGTGCCCGGCGAGCCAGTCGACGGTGTCGCGGCGGCAGCGCTCGGGGCGCCCGGTCAGATACACGACCTCGCACTCCCGCGCGCTCTCCCGTGCCAGCGCGACACCTTCGTCCAGCGGCGGATCCTGCGGGGCGGCGGCGAAGAACGCGTCCCAGTCACGCGGCTTCCGCTCCAGGAACCGCTGCCGGTGCGCGGTGTCGGCGAGGGTGTTGTCCAGGTCGAATACGGCGAGGGGCCGGTCGTTGTCGGTCACGGCCCCAGCCTAGGCAGCAGATGACTCGTGTCGTCCGTCGTCGCTTCACACAACAAACACGAACTCCGTCCATAGCTTTAAGTTTCAAGCGTTACGCTCGTCGTCTCTCCCCCCACACAGCACAGGAGAATCGGCGTGCCTGACGGCGAAATCATCGTGATCGGCGGCGGATACGGGGGCATCCGCCTCGCCAAGCAGCTGGACGAGGTCGCACGGGTCACCCTCGTGGACCGCAAAGAGGTCTTCTTCCACCGCATTGCCGCGCTGCGCGCGGGCGTGCACAGGGCATGGACGACAACACCCTTCATCCCGTACAACCGGCTGCTGCGCAACGGCCGTGTCGTGGTGGGCAAGGCGATCGACATCGACACCGGCGAGCGGCAGGTGAGGCTCGCCACGGGTGAGCGGCTGCCGTACGACGTGGTGGTGATCGCGACCGGCGCGGACTACCCGGAGCCGGCCCGTTTCCTGGGCACCACCACCGAGGAGGCGGCCAAGACGTTCGCCGCGCACCAGGAGAGCGTGGCCGCCGCCGAGCACGTCCTGATCGTCGGCGGCGGGCCGGGCGGCGTGGAGCTCGCCGCCGAGATCCGGCTGGCCCGGCCGGACGCACGGGTCACCCTCGCGCACGCCGGTACGGAGCTGCTCGGCTCCACCGGCAGCAAGTGGGCCGGGCGGCGCGCCCTGACCTGGCTGGAGTCGCACGACGTGGAGGTGCGGCTCGACTCGTTCATCTCACCCGGACCCGACTTCGGCACCTACCGGGACGGCCGGGGCAACCTCATCGAGGCCGACCTCTCGTTCTGGGCCAACGGCACCACGCCGAACACCCTCTGGCTGCGGCTGGCCGGGCACGGGGACTGGCTGAACGACGCCGGGCAGGTCAAGGTCGACCAGATGCTGCGGGTCGACGGCCGGCTCGACGTGTTCGCGGTCGGTGACGTGAACGACGTCTCCGAGCTGAAGATCTCCCCCGTCGCGTTCGCCCAGGCGGACATCGTCGCCCACAACATCCGCGCCTATCTGGGGAGTTCGGGCAGACACCGCAAGGAACCACGTCCGTACCGGCCGCTGAGGCGGACCCCGCTGATCGTGCCCCTCGGTCCGGCCGACGGACTCACCCTCCTGCCCGTGCCCGGGGGCGAGACCGCCGTGCTGGGGGCTCGCACGTCCACCCTCGCGAAGGCGAAGACGCTGATGACGCCGTACATACGCAAGCAGCTCGGCTACTGACGACGCTCGTGTGCCGGGTGCGGGCGGGTCGTGGCCGCACGCGGTCCCACCCACCCGCAGCCGAGCACCCCACCTCGAACGGGTCAGTCGGCCCGGACCGAAGCCGCCGGCTCCTGCTCCACGAGCTCGTTGGCGTGGGCGAGGAAGTCGTCGACCATCCGGTGGAAGAGTCCGGCGAGCTGCTGGAGCTCCTCCGGCGACCAGTCGGCCAGCGCCATCTGCATACCGCGGACGCCGGCTTCGCGGATCCGGCCTATGGCCTGCTTGCCGACCGCCGTCAGCTCGATGCGCTGGGCGCGACGGTCGTCCGGGTCGGGTACGCGGGTGACGTAGCCGGTCTTCTGGAGCTGCTGGACCTGCCGGGTGACGTGGGAGGCCTCGACGCCCAGCCGGTTGGCCAGCTCTCCCGGGCGCAGCGGCTCGGAGTCGGCGATCTGCCGCAGCAGGGCCACGGCGGCACGGTCCAGCGGTACGCCGGCCAGGCTCATCAGACGCTCGTGCGCCCGGGCCCGGGTGCTGAGGTAGGTGATGCGAGTGAGGGCTCGCTCGATCTCGATCACTTCCGGGGAGGCGGGGTCGGAGGGTAGCGGTGATGGGGACATGGGATCTACTTTACCATCTTGTTGCCTGACTCAAGTAAGTTCATCGCCCCGGGGCAGCCCCCCGCGACCGAACGGAGCCCCCATGTCCCTTCTCGCCCGCCCGGCGGTGGCCGCCTTCGCGGCCAAGGCGATGCAACGGCTCGCGGCGCTGGCGAACCGCCGAGCCGACGGTCCGGGGTCCACCGCAGCGTGGCAAGCCCGCCTCCCCGAATACGCCTGCGCCACCCGCGAGTTGACCGTCCCCACCGCGTACGGCCCGGCCCGCGCCGTGCTGTACCTGCCCGCTGACGCCGAGGGCACCCCTCCCCCGCCGGTCCATGTCAACTTCCACGGCGGCGGCTACGTCATGCCGCAGATCGAGCTGGACGACGCGCTGTGCCGGTGCATAGCCGTGGAGGCGGGTGTGGCCGTGCTCAACGTGGACTACGTGGTCGCCCCGCAGCACCCCTTCCCCGCGCCGCCCCGGCAGGCGTTCGAGGTCGTCCGGTGGGCCGCCGAGCACGGGGGCGAGCACGGCTGGGACGGCGCCCGGCTCTCGGTGGGCGGGCAGAGCGCGGGCGGCGGTCTCGCGGCGGCGGTGGCCCGCCAGGCCCTGGAGGAGGGCGGACCGTCGATCGCCCTCCAGGTCCTGCACTACCCGCCGCTCGACCTCGCCACCGCCGCCCGCGACAAGCGGGCCGCCATCGCCAAGCCGCTGCTGCGCCCGTGGATGGCGGACGTCTTCGACAGCGCGTACGTCCCGGACCCGAAGCAGCGCGCCGACCGCCTCGTCTCGCCCGCGCACCCCTCGGACACCGCCGACCTCAAGGGCATCGCCCCGGCCTTCGTCGTCACCGCCGAGTACGACCTCCTCAAGGCCGAGGGCGTGGCCTACGCCGACCGGCTGCGCACGGCCGGATCCCTGGTCGGTCACCACGACGTCAGCGGCGCCGACCACGGCTACGACACCAAGGACGAGACCAGGGCCCGCGCGGTGTATCCGCTGATCGCGGAGCGGGTGCGGCGGGCGTTCGGCGCGGGGGCGTCGTAGGACGCCGTCACCGCGGCGAAGGGTCGACTCGTGGGGTGGTCACGAGCGGCCCTTCGCCGCGGTCAGCCGGTGGGTGACAGGGACTTCTCGGGATCGCTCGGCATCGGTCGGCGGGGGCCTTCCCGGCGCGCGCGGCGGGCAGGTCGACGTCGAAGCGGCAGGCCAGCCGCCCGGCCTCGTCGAGACGGCCCTTGGCGACCAGGAAGCCCAGCGACTCGGGCATGAACCGGGCGAGCACCGGCACGAACAGCAGCGGGGTCACACAGATCCAGAAGGCGGCGCGCCAGCCGAGGGGCTCCACGACCCACAGGGCCACGTACGCGGAGAGGATGCCGCCCGGCGTGGTGGGCGGTCATCAGCATGCCGATGGTGAGGGCGGCGCGGCCGCGCGGGGCGTAGTCGGAGACCATGCTGATCGCGGTCGGCAGCAGACCGCCGAGGCCGATGCCGGCGAGGGTGCGGCCGAGGCCGAAGACGCCGACGCTCTCGGACCAGGAAAACTCGGAGGGTGAGCCACACGCTAGGCAGCCGCAAGCAAGAGTCTTTGTCAACAATCTTGGCGACAGTTGAGTTCCGTCCGGCCCGGAGCGGCCCTTCGGCTGAGCCCGTCAGCGGAGCCCGTCAGTCGACCGGCGGTGTCCCGTGCGTGTGGAAGGACTCGATGGTCTTCAGCCCCCATGCCTGGCCCTTGGCTCGCTCCTCCTGGGTCCAGGTGATGAGCGGCCAGTCGGGGGCGAGCACGAGCCGGGTGAGCGGGTTGCACAGCTCGATGCGGTTGCCGCCCGGCTCGTAGACGTACAGGAAGAACGTCTGCTGGATGGCGTGCTTGTGCGGGCCGGTCTCGATGAACACGCCCTGGTCGAGACAGAGATCGGCCGCCCGGAGGATGTCCTCGCGGGTGTCGGTGGCGAACGCGATGTGGTGCAGGCGGCCGCGCGAGCCGGTCCAGTCCTCGGTGTGGACGACGTCGTAGGACTTGTTGGTGAAGGTCAGCCACTGGGCGGCCACCTTCCCCGTGTCGAGGACGATCTGTTCGGTGGGACGGGCGCCGAGCACCTCGCGGGTGAAGGTGGCGTTGGCGTCGACGTCGGAGGCGAGGAAGTTGACGTGGTCGAGGCGGCGGACGCCGACGCCGTGGCCGGGTTTGGCCTGGGGCTGGTTCTTCAGCCCCGGCCTGAGGTCGGCCGGTGCCTCGTACCACTCGCTCTCCCAGTACAGGGCGATCTCGTGGCCGTCGGGGTCGGTGGTGACGTACAGCGGGCCGATGCCCGGTTCGTCCTCGACCCAGCGGCCCGAACGCCCGGTGTTCCCCAGCTCCTTGACCCGCCGCTGCAGGGCCTCCTCGCTGGACGCCCGCAGGGCGGTGCGGCGGATGCCGTTGGTGGAGTGGGCGGTGAGGGTGAGGCTGTGGTGTTCGTAGTCGTCCCAGGTCCGCAGGTAGACCGAGCCGCCGGAGCGGCCGTTCTCGGTGAGGCCGAGGATCTCGGTGAAGAACCAGAGGCTGCGGTCGAGGTCGGGGGTGAGCAGTTCGACATGGCCGAGGTGGGCGATGTCGCCGAGCGGCGGGGTCATCGGTGACTCCTCAGGAGCGGAAGGGGCGGAAGGAGCGGTCGGCGGGCCGGGGGAAGACCGTGCCGTCGAAGATCTTGCGGGCGGTGCGGACGACGGCGGTGCGGCTCGCCGAGGGGCTGCCGTCGGCGCCGTACGCCACGTCGGTCTCGACGTCGAGGAAGCCGGTGGGGTGCTCGATGCGCAACCGGCCGCCGGTGGGCGGGAGTTGGGCGATCCCCTCCCCCACGCCGCCCCGCACGCGCAGCCCGGCCGCCACGCTCGCGGCGCCGAGCACGCCGATGGAGGTGTGACAGCGCACCGGTATGAAGGTGCGGGTGGCGACCGCGCCGCCGTCCCGGGGCGGGGCGAGCAGGCTGAGCTTGGGCACGGTGGTGTGCTCGACGTCGCCGAGGCCCATCAACCGGCCTGCCGCCAGCCGGATTTCCCGCAGCCGGTCGGCGAGGGCCTGGGCCTCCTCCAGGTCCTTGGGAGCCTCGTGACCGGTGACATCGAGGGCGGTGGCGGGGATCAGGACGGTCGGCATGCCGTTGTCCACACAGGTGACCTCCGTACCGGCGACGACGTCCCGGGGGTTCCCGGTCGGCAGCAGCGGGCCGCCGCCGCGCGGGAACTCGATCAGCACCGGCGCGGCCGTCCCCGGCACCCCGGAGATCCCCGCCTCCCCGGTGACCGCGATCCGGCCGCCGGGGGTGGGGAAGGTGGCGACGGCGAGGTCACCGGTGTTGAGCATGCGGACACGTACGGACGTCTCCTGCTCGCCGGCGGTCACCAGTGCGCGTTCGACGGCGAACGGCCCGACTCCGGCGAGCAGGTTGCCGCAGTTCTGACGATCGCTCACCACCGGCTCTTCGACGCCGACTTGGAGGAACAGGTAGTCGACGTCGGCCCGCAGGTCGGCCGACACGGACACCAGGGCCACCTTGCTGGTGAGGGGGTGGGCCCCGCCCAGGCCGTCGATCTGGCGCGGGTCGGGGCTGCCCATGACCCTCAGCAGCAGATCGTCGCGGTCGGCCGGGTCGGCCGGCAGATCCTCGGCCAGGAAGTAGGCGCCCTTGGAGGTGCCGCCGCGCATCAGCGTGCAGCGGATCCCTTCCGGCCACCCGGTCACGGCCGGGCCTCCCCGCCGGCGTACACCCTGTGCGGCCGCACGACTTGGCCGCGCTCGCCGACGTTCATCCCGTACGGCGTCACGAGTCCGCCTCCTCGCCCGCGTACTCCTCGTAGGACCGGTAGGTCACGCCGAGGCGTACGAGCGTCTCGCGCAACCCGTAGCGGTCCAGCCCGAGTTGGCCGTCGAGGAAGGCCGCGCGGGAGGCGGCCTCCTTCCGCTCGCGGGCCTCGGAGGCCTCGGCCGTGCGCCGGGCCTTCTCGCGGGGGACGACGACCACGCCGTCGTCGTCGGCGAGGATCACGTCGCCGGGGCGGACGACCTGGCCGCCGATGACCACGGGGACGTTGACGGAGCCGCCGGTGGCCTTGACCGTGCCCTGCGGGCTGACGACGGCGGCCCAGGCGGGGAAGTCCATCGCGCGGAGTTCGGCGGTGTCGCGGATGCCGGCGTTGATGACCAGGCCGCGTACGCCACGGCGCCTGAGCGCGGTGGCGAAGAGTTCGCCGAACATGCCGTCGGTGGAGGGCGAGGTGGTGGTGACGACCAGGATGTCGCCCTCGCCGCACTGCTCGACGGCCGCGTGGATCATGAGGTTGTCGCCGGGCCAGGAGAGGACCGTGACGGCGGTGCCCACGATCCGTGTGTCCTGCTGGATCGGGCGCAGGTGGGTACCGAGCAGGCCCGTGCGGCCCATCGCCTCGTGGACCGTGGCGACGCCGTACCGGCCGATCGCCTCGACGTCCTCGGCCCGCGCCTTCGGCGGGTTGGTGACGATCACGCCGCCCATCAGTCCAGCACCCCCGTGACCTGCGGGTAGGGGCGCATGTACGCCTCGGCCATGGTCGTGTGGGCGAGGCCCAGGTTGGGGCCCGCGTTGCGCTTGAGCTGGACGCCCCGGCGTACGGCGAGGTCCGTGTAGTAGTCCCACAGGTGCCGCTGGGCGCCGAGGCACTCCATGGCCTTGCGCTTGGTCTCCCAGACCTCGGTGATGTCGAGGAGGACCTCGGGCCTGAAGCCGCACATCTCGGGCTGGTGCGGTTCGAAGAAGAACACCGGCGGGGCGCCGATGATCTCTCCCTCGGCGGGGTAGCCGATGGCCTGGGCGAGCACCCGGGCGTCCAGGGCCATCCGGGCGGCGGCCGGGTGGTCCCCGTTGTAGGGGTCCTCCAGCGGATGGGTGAGGACGACGTCCGGCTGGGCCGCGCGATAGACGGCGACCAGGCGGTCGGTGAGTTCGGGGGTGCCGATCAGCGGGTAGTCGCCGGCGTCGAAGAAGACGATGCCGGCGCCGAGGGTGGCGGCGGCCTTCTCGGCCTCCTCCCGGCGGATCTCCTTGATCTCGTCCAGCTTCCGGCCCTCGCGCCAGGCCTTCGCGGACTCGCCGCGCTCACCGAAGGTCAGACAGGCGATGGTGACCTTCTCGCCGCGCGAGGCCGCCAGGGCGATGGCGCCGCCGGCCCTCCACACGAAGTCCCCCGCGTGCGCGGTGACGACGAGTGTCGATCGTGGTGGTGCGGTGGCGTGCGCCGTGCCGTCGGTCATGTGTCGGATCTCCTCGGTGGACGGACCGGACAGGCCGAACAGGCCTGTCTGCCACCCCGGAGCGTCGTGCGCGACGCGCTATTCGCGCAGCGCGGTGATCACGCTCGTGAGGTGGGCGCGGACGGCCTCCTCGGCCGCCCGCGGGTCCCTCGCCGTGATCGTCTCGATCATGGCCAGGTGTTCACCCAGGGAGTGCTGGGGCCGTCCCGGCCGCAGCGCGAGCTGGAAACGGTGGCGCACCAGCTGGGCGTTGAGCCTCTCCAACAGCTCCACCGCCACCCGCTGACCGGAGATCTCCCGGATGCGGGCGTGCAGCCGCTGGTTCAGCTCGGAGTACGTCACCGGCTCGCCGTCGGCCACGGCCTTGGTCATCGCCGTACCGATGTCGGCCAGTTCGGCCAGCTGGTCGTCGGTGGCCAGGGTGGCCGCCTTCGCCGCGCACAGCCCTTCCAGAGCCATGCGGCACTCGCTGATGGCGACCGCTTCCTCCACGGTCACCACCCGCACCCGCGAGCCACGGTTACGGATCCGCTCGACCAGTCCCTCGGCCTCCAGATCGATCAGTGCCGCACGGATGCTGGCCCGTGTCACACCGAACTGCTCGGCGAGTTCGTTCTCCACCAGCCGCTGGGCCGGTGCCATCTCGCCATGCAGGATCGCCTGCCGCAGCTTCGCCAACGCGAGCTGTTTGGCCTGCTCCCCGGTGCCCGGACGGGCTTCCTCCTGCATCGTGCCCTCCCTGAGTGAGTGCCTGTCGAACGTAAATCTAAGCCAACAGAATTGTCAACAATTTTGTTCTCACAGGGTTCGCACGGTTTACAGGGCTACGCGCACCGGCAGGATCACCGCCGAGGGGTGTTCCGGACCGTGATGGACGCTCTGGTCGGCCGCCCGCAGGGTCGTGGCCGTGGCGAGCGGCTCGCCGGTGCCCGGGTTGCGGGCGTAGCGCGGGAAGGCGCCGCTGGAGACCTGGACCCGGATGCGCCGCCCGCGCCGGAAGCGGTGGGCGGTCGGCCACAACCGGACGGTGGCACGGCCGAGTTCGTCGGCACCGGTCAGCCCGGTCAGGCCGTCGCAGACGTTCACCGAGCGGCCCTGCGCGTCGACCTCGCAGAGCCGGACGAAGACATCGGCGTACGGCAGGCTGGAGCGGAACCAGATCTCGGCGCTCACCTCACCGACGACCTCGACGTCCTCGTCGAGCACGGGGGTGGTGTAGGTGAGCACGTCCGGGCGGGCCTCCAGCGCCGTGTTGTCGACGCGTCCGGCGCCGGGCGGCATGGTCACCCCGCCGACCGAGGGCGTGGGGTCCGCCGGGTCGTAGCGGTACCCGTCGGACCGCGGCGCGGTGGGTGGTTCGACGGCCAGGGCCCCGCCGGGGTGGAGGTGGAGGCGCCGCCCCTCGTACCCCTGCGGCGGCCAGGACGCGAAGTCGCGCCAGGCCTCCTCCCCCGTCACGTACAGCCGTACCGGGGCGCGCTCCGGGGGCTGTTCGCCGCGTGCGTGGGCGAGGCCGAACTCGACGGCCTCGCGGGTCAGGGTGTTGTCGAGCGAGGTGTGCGTCCAGGGCCCGATGGTCAGCCGGGCGGGCCGGTCGGCCGCCTGGAGGGTCGTGAAGTCGCGTATCTGGCCGGGCAGGAAGATGTCGTACCAGCCACCGATCGAGCTGACCGGGACGGTCACGTCGGCCACCCGGTCCCGGTGATCGAGGGCGGCCCAGTGCGGGTCGTCGGCGTCGTGGGCGAGGATGGCCTGGATGTAGTCGGAGCGGTGACCGAGGGCGGCGAGGTCGGCGTCGGCGAGGGGCAGGGTGTCGAGGGCGCGGCGGATTCCCTTCAGCTCGAAGGGCTGGCGGACCATCGCGAACGGACGTTCCTGCAGGGCGATCATCGCGCCCCAGCCGAACGGCGTCTGCAGCGACATCCCGTCCCCGCGCAGGAACTCCAGGGTCAGCGCCGACTCCGTCATGTGCGGGATCATGGCCTTGACCTGCGGCGGCACCCGGTCGGCCACCGCCCACTGCACATAGCCCATGTAGCTGGTGCCGATCAGCACGATCGCGTCGCCGGCCCATTGCTGCTCGACGAGCCAGTCCAGGGTGGCCAGGCCGTCCGCGCGCTCCTGCCGCATGTGGTCGGGGGTGCCGCCGGAGCCGAAGCCGCCGCGGGTGCTCTGGATCAGCACCTGGTAGCCGCGCTCGGCCAACGGCCTGACCGCCCCGAGGGCGATGACGCCCCGCCTGCCGTACGGGCAGCGGATCAACGCGGTCGGCAGGCCCTCGCCGCCGGTGCGCGGTGCCCAGCGGTCGGCCAGCAGGTCGACCCCGTCGAGCATCGGCACCCGTAGGTCCCGCTCGACGACGAGGTCGCGGGTGAGCGGCGGGGGCAGTTTCAGTACGCGCTGGACGAGATGACTGCTCAGGTTCACCGGCGTTGCTCCTGGTTCGGTGCGGGCGTGGTGGGCCGGCCCGGCACGGCGGCGACCACGGGCGCCATCCGCAGGAGCCGGTCGGTGAACTCCTCGGGGTCGAGCGGCTCTTCGCCCTCGACGATCCAGGTGTTGACGACGGCGGAGGCGCCGCCGGTGAGGAACGTGGCGAGGTCGTCGACCAGTTCGGGGTCGAGACGGGTGCCGTACCGCCGGCGTACGACCTCCCGGTTGACCGGCGTGATCAGCTCGGTCAGCGCCTTGTTCAGGGCGAACGCGCAGGACCCGGTGAACATCGCGCGGTAGAAGCCGCGGTGTTCCGCGAAGTGCCGCGCCATGGCCAGCACTCCGGTGCGGTCGGTCATGTCCGCCGGGTCGTACGCGGGGCCCTCGATCAGTTCGCGCCGGGCGAGGTCGAGCCCGGTCTGGAGCAGCAGCCCGTCACGGTCGCCGAACTGCTGGTACAGCACCTGCCGGCTCACATCCGCGGCCTCGGCGATCTCCGACACCGGGACGGCGGTGGTGCCCCGCTCGGTGACCAGGGCGATCGCCGCCCGCATCAACGCGGACCGGGAGCGGCGGACCCTGCGGTCCATGGGCGGCCGAGGCGTCGACGACTCGGCGGGTTCCGGCTTCATGACGACGATAATGGACACCTGTCAATAAATGAGCAAGTGTCCATGAACACCGCAGCGAGCGGATCCGGCCCTGGATCCCTCACCCGGTGGAGGGGCGGACGGGCACGAGCATGCTCAGCGCGTTCGCCGCGACCACCGCGCCGATCGCCGCCCACTCGACCCACCCCAGGTCCTGCCCGAGCATGATCCAGCCGGCCAGCGCGGCCAGGACGGGGTTGACGCTCATGAAGAGCCCGAAGACCTGGGCGGGTACGCGACGCAGGGTGAAGACGTCCGCGAGGTACGGCACGGCCGAGGCGAGGATCCCGGCGGCGACGGCGTAGCCGACGGCCCCGGCGGTGGGCGGCTGCCGTGCCACGACCATGACGCCGATGCCGACCGGCAGGAAGGCCAGGGCGGAGAGCCCGGCGGCGGCCGCGGAACCCTGCGCGCCGGGGATACGGCGGCCGACGGTGCGGTTGAGGAGGATGTACGACGCCCAGCAGGCGGCGGCGAGGAGCCCGAGGCCCATGCCCAGGTAGTCGGCGGAGGGCTGCGGACGCATCAGGGTGACCACGCCCAGCGCGGCGATCAGCGCACAGCACGCGTCCACCTTGCGGCGCGAGCCGGCCAGGGCGATGGCGAGCGGACCGAGGAACTCCAGGGTCACCGCGAGTCCGAGACCGATGCGGTCGATGGCGGTGTACAGCGACAGGTTCATCGTCCCGAACACCAGGGCCAGCAGCACCACCGGCCACCACTGCCGCGCGGTGAAGGACCGCAGCTGTGGCCGGCCGACGGCCACGAGGACGATCGCGGCGACGTACTGGCGTATCGCGACGACCCCGGCGGGCCCGAGCACGGGAAAGGCCAGCGACCCGAGGGCGGCCCCGACCTGGTTGGACACCCCGCAGCCGACCATGGTGAGAACACCGGCCAGGCGGGCCCCGCCCGACTCGGAAGCGGAGCCGGGAGCCGGCGACGGGCAGGGGAACGGGGACGAGGGCGGGGACGCGGGGACCGTGCCGGACGAAGCGGGAGCGGAGGCGGTGTCCATGCGCCGATCGTGCGCCCGGACGACCCTTGCGCAAAATGCATCCGCGTCCCGATCTATACGCTGGAGTCATGGATGACACGGGCCCCGTCGCCGGGGATGTGGAGCTGCGGCAGCTGCGGTGTCTCGTGGCCATCGTCGAGGAGGGCACCTTCACCGACGCGGCCATGGCGCTCGGCGTCTCCCAGGCGGCGGTGTCCCGCACCCTGGCCTCGCTCGAACGGGCCCTGGGCGTACGCCTGTTGCGGCGGACCTCCCGCGAGGTGACGCCCACGCCGACCGGACTGCGGGTGGTGGCGCACGCGCGGCGGGTGCTCGGCGAGGTGGACGACCTGGTGCGGGAGGCGACCTCGGGCCACGTGCGGCTGCGGATCGGGTACGCCTGGTCGGCGCTGGGCAGGCACACGCTGACGTTCCAGCGCCGCTGGGGTACCGCGCATCCGGAGACGGACCTGCAGTTCGTGCGGGCCAACTCCCCGACGGCCGGGCTGGCGGAGGGCTCCTGCGACCTCGCCGTGGTCCGCCGGACGGTGGACGACCGCCGCTTCGACTCGGCGATCGTGGGGCTGGAACGGCGGCTGTGCGCGATGGCGAGCGACGATCCACTGGCCCGCCGCAGATCGGTGCGGCTCGCCGATCTGAGCGGGCACACACTGCTGGTCGACCGCCGGACCGGCACGACCACCACGGATCTGTGGCCGCCCGGTTCCCGTCCGGCGACGGAGAAGACGCACGACGTCGACGAGTGGCTCACCACGATCGCGACGGGCCGCGCCGTCGGCGTGACGGCGGAGGCCACCGCCAACCAGTACCGGCGGCCCGGCGTCGTCTACCGGCCGGTGCGCGACGCCGAGCCGATCGCCGTACGGCTCGCCTGGTGGCGGGACGACCCGCATCCCGCCACCCCGGCCGCCATCGAACTGCTGACGGCGCTCTACCGCTCCGGCTGAGCCCCCGCCCTCGGCGAGAGCCGCAGCACGGTGCCCTCGCCGTTGGCCGACAGGAGCAGGGTCCCGTCCGGGGCGGCGGCGAGGCCCGCGAAGCGGCGGGCCATACCGGGCATGACGTCCGCGAACAGCGCCGGTTCGGTGCGGGGGACGACGCCCGGGGGCGGCCCGACCGGCAGATCCTCCGCGTCGATCCGCCGCTCCCCCGTGGTGAGGTCGACCGCGCACAGCCTGCGGTGCCCGGTCTCCACCACGAACAGCTCCTCCCCGAGGACCGCCAGCCCCTGCGGGGCGCCGAGCCCGTCCGCGACGACGACAGTCCCGCCGTCCGCCTCGATCCGGAGCACCGACCCGAGCCGTTCCTCGCTGACGTAGAGACGGCCCTCCGCGTCGAAGGCCACGTCCGTGGGACGGTCGAGGCCTTCGGCGAGCACGGTGACGGTGCCGGGCTCCGACCCGGGTTCGGCGTCGACGGCCACGACCCGGCCCGCGCCCGTCTCGGCCACGACGAGCGAGCCGTCCGGTCCGACCGCGATGCCGATGGGCCGGTTCAGCCCCCGCGCCCGCTCCGAAAGCGCCCCGCTCGCCGGGTCGTAGGTCTGCACGATGCCGAACTGCGAGGTGTAGTGCAGCAGTTCGCCGTCGGCGGTGATGCCGTGCGCGAAGGGCAGCAGGAGGTGGGTCCGCACCCCGCCGGGCCCCGCCTCCGCGGACGTACCGACCGGCTCGCCCTCGTCGTCGGCCGCCGGGCCCGCCAGCCGGTAGTGGTCGGCGGCGTAGACCGTGCCGCCGAGGTCGACCGTCACTCCGTAGGGGCCGTCGAGGCCGCGGCGCACGATCTCGCGGGTGCGGCCGTCGGGGTGCAGCTCCGTGACGCCGCCGCTGGCGAAGCTGGAGACGAACATGCGGTTCTCGGTGTCGAACGCCGCGTTGTCCAGCCCCTTCAGACCGCTGGTGACGAGGGTGCGGGTGCCGCTGCCGTGCAGGTCGATGCGGGTGACGATGCCCTCGACGCCCCGGGAGAGGACGTGCAGGACACCGCCCTGGTCGAAGCGGACCGCGACCGGTTCGTGCACGTCCTCGGCGACCACTTCGGGCGTCCCGCCGTCCGGTGGGATGCGCCAGACCTGGCCGGTGATCATGTGCGGGTAGTACAGACAGCCGTCCGGGCCGCGCTGCATCGCGTTGCCGAGGGCCAGGCCGTCGGTGAGCACGACCGGGTCGCCGCCGTCCGGGAACAGCTCCATCAGACGGCCGTTGGGCTTCATCTCGTTGACGAAGAGCCGGTCGCCGATACAGGTGATGCCGTTGGGGTTCGTCACCTCGTCGGAGACGAGGCCGTACTCCCCCGCCGGGCTCCGCCGCCACACCCGGCCCGGCACCAGGTCGGCTATGTACATCGAGCCGTCGGCGCCGAAGGCGAGGTCGTCCGGCGACTGCACCGGGCTGTCCATCGGGACGACGACGTCGACGTCCCCGGTCGCCGGGTCGACGGCGCTGATCTGCCCGGCGAGGAACTGCGCCACGTACAGCCGCCCGTCGGGGCCGAACGCGACACCGTTGGAACCCCACAGCGGATTGGGCGGGTTGAGCCGGCGCGCCCGCCAACGGGCGCTGGTGGTACGGAGATCACCGCTCTCGTCGTACCGGTTGGGCGCCTTCGCCCACCGGTGCCGGATGCTCAAGTCCTCTCCCAGGGTGGTCATGTCTCCTCCCTCCCTTCTCACTCGGCACCGACGAGGACGTCGTCCATGCCACCGTCCGCGCGCCAGCGCCGGAGCAGTTCGTGGAAGGCGACCGGCCCGTCGCCGTACGACTCGCTGCGCTTCCTGGGCCGGCCCTCGTTGTTGTAGTAGCCGGGGGTGCACTCCGCCTGGAACTTGTGCAGGTCGGCGGCCTTCTCGCGGATCGTGGCGACCCAGGCCGCCTCGGCCTCGGCGGTCGGCTCGACGTACCGGGCGCGGCGCCTGCGGGCCTCGGCGACGACCTCGCCGACATGGATCGACTGCTGGTCGAGGATGTGGACGTAGTTGACCGCGCTGGCGTTCTGCATGGGGCCGAGCTGGAAGAGGTTGGGGAAGCCGTGGCTGTAGAAGCCGTGGAGGGTCTTCGGGCCGGCCGTCATCCAGGTCTCCAGCAGGCCCACGCCGTCCCGGCCGTACGCCGGGAGCCGGCCGGACAGGAGCCCCGAGACTCCGACCTCGAAGCCGGTGGCGAAGATGACGCAGTCGACCTCGTACTCGACCCCGCCGACCACGACCGCCTTGTCGGTGATCCGCTCGACGCCGTGGGTGTCGGCCGTGTCCACGAGGGTGACGTTGGGACGGTTGAAGGTCTGCAGGTAGGTGTCGCTGAAGGTGGGCCGCTTGCACATGTAGCGGTACCAGGGCTTGAGCTTCGCGGCGGTCTCCGGGTCCTCGACGATCGTCGACACCCGGTCGCGCAGCTCGTTCATCTTCTGGAAGTCGGCGATCTCGTACGCCCGTTCCCGCTCGTCCTCCGGCACGTCCGCGTAGGCGTCGGTCGGGATGAGCTTCTCCTGGAGGCGGGCGCTGCTGGTCCAGGCGTCGTCGACCAGGTCCGTCTCGACCCGGACGCCGGTGACGGTCTTGAGGAAGTTGTCCATGCGCTGCCGCTGCCAGCCGGGGGTGAGCGTCTTCGCCCACTCCTCGTCGGTGGGCCCGTTGCCGCGTACGTCGACCGTCGAGGGGGTGCGCTGGAAGACGTACACGTGTGCCGCGTCGGCCCCGAGGTGGGGGACGACCTGGATGGCGGTGGCCCCGGTGCCGATGACGGCCACCCGCTTGTCGGCGAGCCCGGTGAGGCCGCCACTGGCGTCGCCGCCGGTGTAGTCGTAGTCCCAGCGGCTGGTGTGGAAGGTGCGGCCCTTGAAGGTCTCGATGCCGGGGATGCCGGGGAGCTTCGGCTGGCTGAGCGTGCCGCTGGAGACGACGACGTAGCGGGCCCGCATGCGGTCACCACGGTCGGTGGCGACGGTCCACTCCAACTCCGTCTCGTCCCAGCGCAGTTCGGTGGCGACGGTCTGGAAGGCCGCGTCCCGGTAGAGGTCGAAGTGGCGGCCGATGGCCCGGGTGTGCTGCCGGATCTCCTCGCCCGGGGCGTACTTCCACTTCGGGACGTAGCCGAGCTCTTCGAGGAGCGGCAGATAGATGTACGACTCGATGTCGCAGTGGATGCCGGGGTAGCGGTTCCAGTACCAGGTGCCGCCGAAGTCGCCGCCCTTCTCGATCACCCGGATCGACTCGACGCCCGCCTGCCGCAGCCGGGCCGCGGCGAGGAGCCCGCCGAAGCCGCCGCCGACGACGATCGCCTCGACCCGGTCGTGCAGCGGCTCGCGGGTGAACTCCTGGTCGGTGTAGGGGTCGTCGTCGTAGTACGCGAACTCACCGGCGATCCGCTGGTACTGCGCGCCGCCGTCCGGGCGGATCCGGCGCTCGCGCTCGGCCCGGTACCGGGCGCGGAGCGCCTCCGGGTCGAAACCCAGCTCGTCGGGGTCTAAGGCCGTGGGGTCGAAGGAGGTGGGGACGGACGGCGTGTGGGGGGTGGACATCGGTGTCCTCTCTGCGGTCCTTGTACGACTGTGGTGCGGTCGGGGTGGTGCGGTTGTGGTGGTGCGCTCGTGCGCCGTGGGGTCAGGCCGGTCGGTGGCGCCGTAGCCAGGCGGCCTGCCCGCCGTCGACGAGCAGGTCCGTGCCGGTGATGTAACCCGCTTCGGGGCCGATGAGGAATGCCACGGCGTCGGCGATCTCCGCCGGGGTGCCGGTGCGGCCCGCGCCGCTCGCCTCCAGCATCGCGAGCATGCGCGCGCCGCTCGGGCCCTCGACCTCCGCCTTCGACATGGCGGTGGCGATGATCCCCGGGCTGACGCTGTTGATACGGGCGCCGCGCCGGCTCCAGGCGAGCGCGGCGGCCTCGACGCGCACGTGGTTGGCCCGCTTGGACACGACGTACGCCCTCGTCGAACTGTCCCCGACGGCTTCGACGGCGCCGATCCCGAGGAGTTCCTCCGCGGGGGCCGTGGCGAGGGCGGCCTCGTCCTCCGCGCTGAGGGAGGCGACATGGCCGGCCATGCTGGAGACGCAGACCATGGCCGTCCCCGGCGTGGCCACGGCCTCGAAGGCGTCGATGACATGGGCCGTGCCCAGCAGGTCGACCTCCAGGATCGTCTTCGCCGAAGCCTGGACGGCGGAGACCCCCGCGGTGTGCACGACGGCGGCCACCCGGCCCTCACCGGCCGCCTCCTGCGCGAGCCTGTCCACGGACTCGCGGTCGGACACGTCGGTCAGGACGCCCCGTACCGCGTACCCCTCGTCGCGCAACGCGGCGACGGCCCGGTCGAGTTGACCGCGCGAGGCGTCGGCGAGGAACAGGGTCCGCCCGCTGCCGAGCCGACGGGCGACCGCCAGGCCCATCCCGCCGGCGCCGGTGACGACGACCACGTCACGCGACGGGCCGGGCAACTGTTCCACCATGGTCGACCTCCCCCTCTGCCGCCGGTCTCTCCGACGGGAACGTCTCGCGCCATCCGGTGCCGGACGCGATGGCCTGCCGCCACTGCCGGATCGCCTTGGGCGGCATACCGACCGCGAGGGCGCCGGTGACCCGGTCGCCGGTGCGGTAGACGGCCACGAAGCGGCGTTCGGCGAGGTCCCCGTCGACGACCGACACCTCGTCGTGGCCGCGCAGATGGCCGTAGGCCTGGACCTTCATGTCGTACTGGTCGGACCAGAAGTACGGCACCGGCGCGAACGGCTTGCGCGCCTGGCTCCCGAGCAGGTTGCGGGCGGTCGCCATGCCCTGCTCGGCCGCGTTCGTCCGGTGCTCGATGCGCATCGAGGTACCGAACAGCGGGTTGTACCAGCGGGCGACGTCACCGGCCGCGTACACGTTCCTCGCGGCCTCGCAGTACGCGTCGCACAGCACGCCGTCGCCGACGCCCAGGCCGCTGTCCGCCAGCCACTCGGTGTTGGGCAGCGAGCCGATGGCGACCAGCACCTCGTCGGCCTCGATCGTCTCACCGTCCGCGAGCCGTACCCCGTCCTCGGCCACCTCGGTGACGGTGACACCGGTCCGCAGGTCCACCCCGTGGTCGAGGTGGGCCCGGGACAACACCGCGCCGACCTCCCCGCCGACCGCGTGCGCCAGCGGTACCGGCGCCGGTTCGAGGAGGGTGACCTTCGCGCCCAGCCGCCAGGCGACGGCGGCGGCCTCCGCGCCGAGGAACCCGGCGCCGACCACGACCAGCCGCGTCCCCGGTGTCAGGCGTTCCCGCAGCGTCAGCGCGTCGTCCAGGGTGCGCAGCACATGCGCGCCCTCACCGGGCAGCCGCCGCGGCCGCACGCCGGTGGCGATGACCAGTCCGTCGTACGGCACCGAAGAGCCGTCGGCCAGCCGTACTTCGCGTTCCCTGAGGTCGAGGCCGGTGGCGGCGGCCCCGAGACGCAGGTCCAGGTCGAGTCCGTCGAGATGGGCCGGGGTGCGCAGGGTGAGCCGGTCGGTGTCCCACTCCGCCGCGAGGAGCTGCTTGGACAGCGGGGGCCGGTCGTACGGGGCGTGGGGTTCGTCGCCGACGAGGGTGAGCGTGCCGTCGTAGCCCTCGCGGCGCAGCGTCTCCGCCGCCGCCAGTCCGGCGGCGGAGGCACCCACGACGAGGATCCGCCTCACTGGTCCACCAGTCGGATCGCGGCGGCGGGGCAGATCGCGATGGCCTCCTGCACACCGTCCATGAGGTCGTCGGCGGGGTGCTCCTCCAGCAGGATCGCGACGCCGTCGTCGTCCCGTTGGTCGAACACCTCGGGCGAGGCCATCACGCACTGGCCGGAGGCCACGCACTTCGGTTCGTCGAGTTCCACACGCATGGGTTGCTCCTTGACTCTCGCGTACTCGTGGGGGGGGTGTCACCAGGCGACGGGCAGGCACTTCACGCCGTACGTCGTCCCCGTGTGGTTGAAAGCCAGCTGCTCGATCGGGGCGGCCGGGCGGAGGGTGGGGACGCGGCGGTAGAGCGTGCCGTAGACGACCTGGAGTTCGAGGCGGGCCAGGTTCTGGCCGAGGCACTGGTGGGGGCCGTAGCCGAACGCGTTGTGCTGACGGGCGGGCCGGCTCAGGTCCAGGCGCTCGGCCTCGGGGAAGGCGTTCGGGTCCCAGTTGGCGGTCTGGAGGTCGAACAGGAGCCCGTCGCCCTTGCGGATGACCTGCCCACCGATCTCGATGTCGTCCTTGGCGACCCGGCGCAGCCCCGAGTGGACGATGGAGAGGTAACGCAGCAGCTCGTCGACGGCGCCGTTGAGCACCTTCGGGTCGTCGGTCTCGCGCAGCACGGCCAGCTGGTCGGGGTGTTCGAACAGGGCGAGCGTGCCGAGGCTGATCATCGTCGCGGTGGTCTCGTGCCCGGCGATCAGCATGGCCACGCCCATGTTGACGGCCTCTTCGTGGGCCATCTCGCCGTTCTTGACCCGGCCGGCCATCTCCGACAGCACGTCGTCACCCGGCTCGACGAGCTTCTCCCGGAACAGGGCGTCCAGGTACCCGCCCAGGTTGCGGCCCGCCGCGGACGCCTCCTCCGCCGTCAGGGCGCTGTCGAGGGCCCGGTTGCTGTTCTCCTGGAAGAACTCGTGGTCCTTGTACGGCACTCCGAGCAGGTCGGCGATGACCAGCGAGGGCACCGGCAGGGCCAGGGCCGTGAGCAGGTCGGCCGGGTTGGGGCCGGCCAGCATGTCGTCGATCAGGTCGTCGACGATCTTCTGTACGGCCGGGCGCATGGCCTCGATCCGCTTCACCAGGAACGGCGCGTTGACCGAGCGGCGCAGCCGGGTGTGCTCCGGCGCGTCGGTGTTGGTGATGAGTTTCGGGGTGTGCGGGGCGATCGCCGCGCGGTGCGCGTTGACGTGGGGGAAGTCCGGCTCGTGGTCGTCGTTGCTGACGCGCGGGTCGGTGAGCAGGGTCCGCTGGTCGGCGTGGCGGGTGATCAGCCACGGGGTGCTGCCGTTCCAGATCCGCACCTTGGTGATCGGCTGGTCGCCGCGCAGCTCCGCCGCGGCCGGCGGCGGTGCGAGCGGGCAGCCCGTCGCCCTGGGCATCGGATACTCGGGGAGCTGCCCGCTCGTGTCGGACGCGGCGTCGGTCAGTGTGTCGGCCATGGTCTCTCCTCGGTGGTGGGGGCTCCGGTGGGGAGCGCCGGGGGACTGCTTCGAGGCCTCGATGAACACATGCAAACAGAGCGGTCTGACGCCTCCCGGCCAGTTACCTGACAAGAAGCTGACGTGAGCCGGATCACATCCCGAGTTGGGGCGCCGGGCCGTGCGGATCGCGCATTCGACCGCAACCAGCTTTCACCGGGCATGAGTTGACGTCCACAGAAGTGTCCGGAGCGGGGGCCGCGGGGACGGAGCAGGGCGGCGCCGGAGTGTTCTGGCGCCGCCCTGCCGACGACGTCGCGGAGTGTCACGCATTCCGACGTGGTCAGTGCGCGTTTGCTTCTCGGAGTGTCCACGAAAGCTTCATTCCTGGCCGCCCGAGCCACCGAGCCAGTAGCCGAAGCCCCGGCGGGTGTGGATCAGTGGCGGGCCCTCGCGGTCCACCTTGCGGCGGAGCCGGGAGACTAGTTGCTCAATGGCGTTGTCGCCGTGGAAGTCGCCCCACACATAGCGGCCGATCTGCTCCTTCGACAGCACCTTGTGGGCGTTGACGAGGAGGTAGCGCAGCAGCCGGTACTCCGCCGGGGTGAGGTTCAACGGCCGCCCCGCACGCAGGGCCTGACAGGCGGGATCGTCCAGGACCAGGTCGTCGTAGGAGAGTTCGCTGTCCCGACGGACGGGTTTTCGGCCGCGCAGCAGGACCTGGGCGCGGGCCAGGACCTCGGCGATGCGGAAGGGCTTGGTGACGTAGTCCTGCTCCCCCAGCCCGACTTCGGGGAGAAGCTTGCCGAGGGAGTCGTACTGAGTCAGGAACAGCACCGGCGGGCGGTGGGCGACGGGGCGGCGCTCCCTGCCGAGGCCCTCCAGGTCCGGCAGCGCCAGGTCGAGCACCACCAGGTCGAACCGCTGCTCGGTGAGCCGTGCCACCGCCTCCGTGCCCGACTCCGCCGCATGGATGCGGTATCCCGCCAACTCCAGGGTCGTGGACAGTAGTTCGGCGACGTCCGGGTCGTCGACCACGATCAGGACGTGCTGCCCCGCGCCCCGGGGGAGCGACGGATTCTCACTGGCACTGCCGTACATGGTTAAGGCCATTCGTGTCGGGCTCTTTCCTTGGGGGCGCCTTCGGCATGGGTTGCCGCCGGCGGTTTGGGCCGGGTGTCGTGCGTGGCCGAAGGCCTTGGGGGCGTTGAGAGCCTGCTCGCCGTGGGGGTGCCGCCGTGGGGGCGGGGTTCCGTCCGTCGTGGTGGCTCGCACTGTTCTCCGCGCCCCTTTCGGGGGCAGTCGGCGAGGCCGGGGGGACCCGCGTCGGGGCCCTGGCCCTCGTCGACGGCGTGGGCGAGGAACACCTCGGCCATGCGGTGGAAGAGCGTGGCGAGTTGGCGGATCTGGTCGGGGGACCAGTCGGCGAGGGCCATGCGCATGCCGACCGCGCCGGCATCGCGGATGCGGTCGACGGCCTGTTGACCGGTGGGCGTGAGGCGGATGCGCAGGGCACGGCGGTCACCGGGGTCGGCGACCCGGGTGACGTAGCCGGACTTCTCCAACTGCTGGACCTGGCGGGTGACATGGGAGGCCTCGACGTCGAGGCGACCCGCCAGCTCCCCCGGGCGCAGCGGCTCGGAGTCGGCCACCTGGCGCAACAGGGCCACGGCGGCCCGGTCCAGCGGCACTCCGGCCAGGGCCATCAGCCGCTCGTGCTGCCGGGCCCTGGTGCTCAGATAGGTGATCTGCGTCAGAGCCCGTTCGATCTCGATCACTTCCGGGGAGGCGGGACCGGCCGTCGGCGGCGATGGGGACATGAACATCACCCTACCCTTCTCGTTGCCTAACTCAAGCAATCCCGTTCGCTCGATTGCTTGACTCAAGTAAGTCACATGTGTTTGCCTAACTCAAGCAAGACGACAGGGTCCGCTCCGGAAGAAGGCCGGAGGACGGACGAAGCGAAGACCCACCCTCGCCCTCGGCCTCCCCGGCCGCGGGCGACCAAGGACCGGGGCCGTTCGAGCGGAACGGCCCCGACGCGCCGCACCCGTGGGGACGGGGCCCGGCGCCGTCCCCGGACCCGGCAGCCGATCACCTCCCCCCGAACGGCGCCGGGCCCGGGGACACCCTCATACCCCCGGTGCCTCACGCACGCCGAGCCCGACCCCGTACGACCCGAACTCGCCCGGCCGCCCCAGCCGCTCCTCCCCCGGCCGAGCGAACGAGACCACAGCAGACGGAAGACAGGACACAGCGATGAGGACCCTTCTACGAGCCGGCCTGGCTGGGGCGCTCGCCTGCGGAGTACTGGTCATCGCGATCGGTGTCGGACGGGACGGCGACGGGGGCGGCCGTGCCCCGGCGCCCCCGACAGGCCCGTACGTGGCCCTCGGCGACTCCTACACGGCCGGGCCGAGGATCCCGGACCAGAGCGGCAGCCCCGCCGGGTGTGAGCGGTCCGGCCGGAACTACCCCTCACTGGTCGCCGCGGAGTTGAAGATCAAGGCGTCCGACTTCCGCGACGTCAGTTGCACCGGAGCCACCATCGCCGACCTGTCCGCACCCCAGTCGACCGACGACGGCACCAACCCCGCCCAGTTCGACGCCCTGTCCGGCGCGACCCGGCTGGTCACCCTCGGCATCGGCGGCAACGACATCGGCTTCGCCTCGGTGATCCGGCGGTGCGTCACGAGCGGTGTGCTGTACGAGGTCACCGGCGGCCGGGACGGCGACGGCGACGCCCCGTGCACGGAGCTGTACACGTACGGGGGCCGCGACGAAATCCGGAAGAAGATCGAGGCGGCGGGCGAACGCCTCGCCCGCGCGCTGGACGAGGTCCGACGGCGGGCGCCGAAGGCACGGGTCCATGTGGTCGGCTATCCGGCGATCCTGCCGTCCGACGGCGGTGACTGCGGCCGCGAGCTGGGCCTCGCCCCCGGTGACCTCGCCTTCGTCCGGAGCAAGGAGCGGGAGCTCAACACCATGCTGCGCCGACGCGCCGAGGCCGCCGGGGCTCGGTACGTCGACACGTACGGGGCGTCCGAGGGCCACGACGCCTGTTCCGCCGAGGGCACCCGCTGGATCGAGCCACTTGTGCCGCGCTCCCCCGCGGCCTCCGTGCACCCCAACGAGCGCGGTGAGCGCGGCATGGCCGACGCGGTCCTGCACGCCCTGGGGGCGCGCCCATGAACCATCGGACGACTGATCGTGGGCCGACCGGGGCGGACACTCCCCGGCCCGGCGACCGGCCCACCCGACGAAAGAGGGACAGTTCATGAGCAGTATCGGTCTCGACGGCCGCAGCGTCGTCGTCACGGGCGCCGGTTCCGGCATAGGCCGGGCCGCGGCCCTGAAGTTCGCCGCGGCGGGCGCGAAGGTCCTGGTGGCCGACCTCAACGAGGAGGCCGCCGAGGAGACCCTCAAGACGATCGGGACCGCCGGCGGCACCGCTGTCGCGGTCGTCGGCGACCTCAGCGACCAGGCGGTCGTGGACGCGGTCGTCGAGCGTGCCGTGGAGGCCTTCGGCGGACTGGACGTCCTGGTGAACAACGCCGGGATCATGGACCGGATGTCGGCCCTCGCGGATGTCGACGACGCCGAGTGGGAGCGGGTCATCCGGGTCAACCTGACCGCGCCGTTCCTGCTCACCCGGGCCGCCCTGCCGCACATGCTGAAGGCGGAGCGCGGCGCGATCGTCTTCACCGCCTCCGAGGCCGGGCTGCGCGGCAGCGCGGCCGGCGCCGCCTACACCGCGTCGAAGCACGGCGTCGTCGGCCTGGTGAAGAGCCTGTCGGTGATGTACCGCAAGCAGGGCATCCGGGCCAACGCGATCGCCCCCGGCCCCACGCTGACCAACATCCAGGTCGACGCCGACCAGAAGGCCCACGGCCCGGCGGTCGTCGGCGGGCTGATCGGCGCCACCATGGGGCGCCTCGGCACGGCCGAGGAGCAGGCCGACGCCATCCTCTTCCTCGCCTCCGACGCGGCCGCCTTCGTCAACGGCGTGATCCTGCCCGTCGACGACGCCTGGGCCGCCGTCTGACGGCCCGCGCCCAGGCCCGACCCGGTCGGGTCACGGTTCCCGGAACCCGTCCGGGGCCGGACCCGACCGGCAACACCTCTCCACACATCCCACTCCGCGGCATCCCTGTCCCGCACCTCCAGAAAGCGAGTCTCCCCATGGCGACGATGAAGTCCGTCCAGACCGCCGGCGTCGGCAAGGTCGAGGTGGTGGACGTCGAGCGTCCCGTGCCCGGCCCCAAGGACGCCCTCGTCCGCGTACGCGCCTGCGGCATCTGCGGCACCGACGTGACCTTCCTCCACATGGGAGGCATGCCGTCCCGCGGTCACCAGGGCGGCGAGATGGTGCCGGTGCCGCTCGGCCACGAGCCGGCCGGTGAGGTCGTCGAGGTCGGCACCGAGGTCACCGGCCTCGCGGTGGGTGACCGGGTGGTGGTCAACCCGCAGGACGCGCCGACCGGCATCATCGGCTGCGGCGGCAGGTACGGCGGCATGAGCGAGTACCTGCTGATCGAGAACGCCGAGGTCGGCAAGGGCGTGGCGGTCTTCCCCGACTCCGTGCCCTTCGACATCGCCTCCCTCAACGAGCCCATGGCCGTGGCCCGGCACTGCGTCAACCGTTCCGAGGCGGGGCCCGACGACAAGGTCGTCGTCTTCGGTGCCGGGCCCATCGGCCTCGGCGCGGCGATCTGGCTGAAGCTGCGCGGTGTGAAGCACGTGGTCGTGGCCGACGTCATCCCCTCCCGGCTGGAGAAGGCACTGGCCGTGGGCGCGGACGCCGTCATCGACTCGGGCAAGGAGGATGTCGCCGCACGGCTGACCGAACTGCACGGGCAGGCCGCCAACGCGCTCGGCCAGCCCCGGCCCGGAACCGACATCTTCATCGACGCGGCCGGTGTCCCCGCCGTGTTCAACACCGTGGTGGGGTCGGCCAAGTGGGGCGCGAAGCTCGTCATGGTCGCCGTGCAGAAGAAGGGCTCGGAGATCGACCTCGGCGGCATGCTCCGCAGCGAGCTGACCCTCGTCGCCTCCCAGGGCTACCCCACCGAGATCTTCGAGGTCACCCCCGAGATCGTCGAGCACCATGAGCGCTTCGCCAAGCTCATCAGCCACCGGGTGCCCGCCGCCGAGGTCGACCGGGCCTTCGAGCTGGCGCTGACGCCGGGGGCGGCCGAGAAGGTGGTCGTGACGTTCGACGAGTAGACGAGTAGACGTCCCCGGAGTTCCGGGCGCCCCGAGCGTCTCGGGCACCCCGGGCGTCTCAGGCGTCTCGGGCGTCTCAGGCGTCTCGGGCGTCTCAGGCGTCTCGGCGTCTCGGGCATCTCGGGCGTCTCCACGGGAGAGGGGCCTGCCGCCGGTGGTCGCCGGTGGCAGGCCCCTCGCGTGCGCGGTCGTCACCGGGCCACGGGCAGCCCGTACACGCCGTACACCGACCCGTCGTTTTTGAACGCGAGGCGGTCCCTGTCGGCGGCCGGGCGGCGGGTGGGGATACGGCGGTGAGGGTGCCGTGGACGACCTTAAGTTCCAGGCGGGCCGGCGGCCGGCCCGGGCGCTGGTGGACGCCGAAGCCGAAGTCGATGTGGCGGCGGGCGTCGCGGCCGAGGCCGAGCCGGTCGGGGTCGGTGACGGCCTCCGGGTCGGTGACGGCCTCCGGTCGGTGACGGCCTCCGGTCGGTGACGGCGTCCGGGTCGGGGACGGTCTCCGGGTCGCGGTCGCCAATATCGTCGGGGAAGATGATGCCCTCCCCGGCGCGGACCGCCTCTCCGGCGATCTTGATGTCCTCGGCGTCCACCCGGCGATCTCGATGTCCTCGGTGGCCACCCGGCGCCGTCCGGTGTGCGTGATGTCGAGGTGGCGCAGCAGTTCCTCGACGGCGGCGGCGATCCGCCTCGGGGCGTCGGTGTTCCGCAACTCCGCCGACTGGTCGGGGTGTTCGAGCAGCGCGAGCGTGCCGAGGGCGACCATGCCGGCCGTCGTCCCGTGCCCGGCGAGGAGCAGCAGAACCCCCGTCCGCGCCGCGACCAGCGGGGCGGCTATGTGTTGTTCAGGTAGGCCAGCACGGCCAGCACCCTGCGGTGTCCGCTGTCGCTGGTGGGCAGGCCGAGCTTCAGGAAGACGTTGCCGATGTGCTTGCTGACCGCGCGTTCGGTGACGACCAGGGTCCTGGCGATGGTGGCGTTGTCGTGTCCCTCGGCCATCAGCTTCAGCACCTCACGCTCGCGTGGGGTGAGCGAGTCGAGCGGTGAGTCCTTGCGGCGGGACAGCAGCTCGGTGACCACCTCCGGGTCGAGCGCGGTACCGCCGGCCGCGACCCGGTCGAGCGCGTCCAGGAACTCGTCGACCCGGCCGATCCGGTCCTTGAGCAGATAGCCGACGCCGCTCGCTCCCCCGCCGAGCAGTTCGGCGGCGTACGACTCCTCCACGTACTGCGAGAGGACCAGCACCGGCAGGCCGGGAATCTCCCGGCGGGCCTCCAGGGCGGCGCGCAGCCCCTCGTCACGGAAGCCGGGCGGCATCCGGACGTCCAGGACGGCGACGTCCGGGCGGTGTTCCAGCAGTGCGGGGAGCACCTCGGGGCCGCTGCCCGCGACGGCCGCCACCTCGTGTCCGGAGGAGGTCAGCAGCAGGACCAGGCCCTCTCTCAGCAGGGCGTTGTCCTCGGCGATCACCACACGCACGGCAGTCCCACCTCTGTCCTCGACCGCCGCGTACGCGATGTCCCCGGATCGGCCGCTGATCCCGTTTCGCTCACCATACGCAGGGCAGCTCCACCTCGATCACGGTGGGCCCCCCGACAGGGCTGGTCACGGCCATGCTCCCGTCGAGCGCGGCGACCCGCCGCCGCATACCGAGGAGTCCGGATCCGCCCATCGCGGGGGCGCCGACGGCCGGGGGGCCGGGGCGGCCCGTGACCGTCGCCGAACCGGTCGTGCCGGGGCCGCTCGTCGTGGCAGCCGGACCGGCCGTGCCGGGGCCGCTCGTCGTGGCAGCCGGACCGGACGTACCGGCGCCACCTTCGGCGCCGCCCCGGCCGTCGTCGCGTACCAGGACTCGGACGCCCCGGGTCGTGCGGGCGAGACGGACCTTGGCGTGGTCGCGGCCGCTGTGCTTGGCGGCGTTGGTCAGAGCCTCGGCGACGACGAAGTAGGCGGCGGCCTCCACCGCGGCGGGCGGGCGCGGCCCGTCGGTGTCCTCCAACCCGCGCACGTCCACGGCCACTTCGAGGCCGCTGCTGGCCGCCAGGGCCCGTACGGCTCCGGCGAGACCGCGGTCCGTGAGGATCGGCGGGTGGATGCCGCGTACGACGTGGCGGAGTTCGATGAGCGCGGCCTCGGCCTGGTCCTGGGCGTCGAGCAGCAGCCTGCGCGCGGCTTCCGGGTCGCGGTCGTACGCGCGCCGGGCCAGCCCGATCCGCATGGACAGCGAGACCAGGCGGGCCTGGGCGCCGTCGTGCAGGTCCCGTTCGATACGGCGGAGTTCGGCACCGTGGGCGGCGATCGCGTCGGCGCGGGTCGCCGTCAGCTCCTCCACCCGTTCGGCGAGGCGGGCCCTGGGCGAGGGCTTGAGCAGCGTCTCGGACCAGTGGGCGTCGAGGTCGGCGAGACGGCTGATCAGCGGCAGGACGAGGGCATCGCGGCGGAGCAGTCCGCTCCACACGCCGTCGACGGCGAGGCCCAGTGGCCACAGGGGTACCGCGAGGAAGAAGAGGGCGCCGTAGACGTAGTACGCGAGCATCCAGCGGGCGTCGGTGCGGGTGCCGGGGTCGCGGACGGCGATGCGCAGGCGTTCGCGCAGGGTGCCCTCGATCGGCTGATAGGCCTCGGGGACGGCCCGGCCGGTCCAGGCCGCCACCTGGTGGCGTTTCGCGCCGGCGATGCGACGGACCAGCGTCACGGTCTCGGGCAATATCCAGGCACCCACCACGGCGAGCGTGGCGATCGCGGTGACCAGCAGCACCGTGATGAACAGGTACATGCCGAACGCCATCGCGGCGGCGATGCCCAACTGGAGCGTGGCCCGCGCGGCCTGCCGCACCGTCTTGCCCATGCCGATCAGATTAGGCCACCGGACGGGGCGGGCGACGCGGCACGGGGTGAGCCACTGATCACCCCGTGCCGGAGAGTCCGGCGGGGGCCATGAGTCCGGGGCGGGCCCTCGGCCTCCGGTGGCGCAGCCCGCCGACACGGGCCGCTCGCCTCGGCTGCGCACCCACCTTCATGATCGCGGCGCCGTCCCGCCCGCGCCCGCACCGTGCTTCGGCTGCGCACCACACCGCGGCCACGTTCACGGTGCGATTGCCGACGGCACTCAGGCCCCGCCCCCACCATCGCCGTCGCTCTCCCCCTCGCCCCTCGGCAATCGCACCGTGAACGTGGTCGCGCCCGGGTGGCTGGTCAGGTCGATCGTGCCGCCGTGGGCGCGGACCAGGGAGCGGGCGACGGCGAGGCCGAGCCCGCTGCCGCCCCGGTCGCGGCTGCGGGCCTTGTCGACGCGGTAGAAGCGGTCGAAGACGCGCTCCCGGTCGTCGGCCGGGATGCCGGGCCCGGAGTCGGTGATCCGTACCTCGGCCGTGCCGGAGTCGACGGACACCTCCAGGCGGACCTTCGTACCGTGCGGGGTGTGCACGGCCGCGTTGGTGAGGAGGTTGTCGAGGACCTGGCGCAGGCGCAGGGGGTCCAGGCGCAGCCGTACGGGGTCGGAGCCGGTCGTCACGGTCAGCGGATGGCCGGGGTGGCCCGCGCGGAAGGCGTCCGCCGCCTGGAGCGCCAACCGCACCAGGTCGGCCTCCTCCAGCCGCAGCGGGGTCTCCACGTCGGCGGCGTCGAGGCGGGCGAGCATCAGCAGGTCGTCCAGCAGGTATCCCATCCGCGCGGCCTCGGCACGCAACCGGGCCAGGTGCTTGTCGCGTTCCTCGGGGCTGTGGGCGGCGGCGTACTGGAAGAGGTCGGCGTAGCCGCGTACCGACATCAGAGGGGTGCGCAGTTCGTGCGAGGCGTCGGCGACGAAGCGGCGCAGGCGCTGCTCGGCCTCGGTACGGACGGCGAGCGCGTCGTCGATGTGCTCCAGCATGGTGTTGAAGGCGGTGCGCAGTTCCTCGACCTCGGGACCGCCGTCGCGGTTGTCGTGGCGCACCGGCAGCCGCGCCGAGTCCGTCAGGTCGTGCGAGGTGATACCGCGGGCGGTGTGCGCCATGTCGCTCAGCGGTTTCAGGCCGCGCCGCAGCATGGCCCGGCCGAACACCACGAGCGCCATCAGGGCGAGGACGAAGGTGACGACCTGGATCGTGATCAGCCGGCCCACGGTGTCCTCGATGTCGTCCATGGGCGCGGCGCTGACCAGGACCACGCCGGGCTCGACCTCGCAGGCCCGCAGCCGGTACTGGCCCTGGCCCTTGAGGTGTTCGGTGCGGGTGACCTCCGTGCCCTCGACGGTGAGCGCCTTGGCGACGAGGGTGAAGTCGTCGATGTCCTCGGGCAGGTCGCCGGGGTCCTCGGGCTTCCGCAGCACCGGGGAGCCGTCCGACGTGTCGTACACGGCGTAGTACCAGCGGTAGTACTTCTTGCCCTGGAGCGTGCCGTAGTCCGCGATGCTCTTGGACTGGGCGATCTGGGCGATCTTCAGCTGCTCGTTGAGCTGCGCGGACAGATAGTCGCGCATGTACACGGTCAGTGCGCTGCCGACGACGGCGAACACGACGAGCGCCAGGGCGCCGAGGCCGAGGGCCAGCCGGGTGCCGAGGCGCATGCCGCGGTAGGTCTGCTTGAGTCGGTCGATCACTCGGTGGCCTGCCGCAGGACGTAGCCGAAGCCCCGTACGGTGTGGATGAGGGGTTCGCCGGTGTCCTCGAGCTTGCGGCGCAGCCGGCTGACGACCAGTTCGACCACGTTGGAGCGACCGCCGAAGCCGTACTCCCAGACGTGGTCGAGGATCTGCGCCTTGGTGAGGACGGTCGGGGACTTGCGCATGAGGTAGCGCAGGACCTCGTACTCGGTGGGGGTGAGGGTGAGCAGCTTGTCGCCCCGGCGGACCTCGCGGGTGTCCTCGTCCATCGTCAGGTCCGACACCTGGAGCACGGACCGCTGGAAGGCGGGCCCGGCGCTGCGGCGCAGCACGGTGCGCAGCCGGGCCATCAACTCCTCCACGGCGAAGGGCTTGACCAGGTAGTCGTCGCCGCCCCGGGTGAGGCCGGCGACCCGGTCGGCGACGCCGTCGCGGGCGGTCAGGAACACCACGGGCACCATCGTCCCGGACTGGCGCAGCCGGTCGAGCACGCCGAAGCCGTCCACGCCCGGCAGCATCAGGTCCAGGACCACGATGTCGGGATGGAACTCGGCCGCCTGCCTGAGCGCCTCCTCACCGGAGTGCGCCGTGACGGCGTCCCAGCCCTCGTAGCGGGCAACGGTCGCCACCAGGTCCGCGATCGGCGGGTCGTCGTCCACCACGAGAAGTCGCACTTTTTCCACGTGCTCATACTGCGCTACCGGTCGCTTCACGCCATAGCCGCTCACAGCTCGGCCGCAGATCGATAAATACTTGAAAGTTGTCCGACAGTAAAACGACAGCTCCCGCCGGACAAGCTCGTATCCCCCACCCGATCAAGGAGCTGTCCCCGTGACCACTCTCCAACAACCCCCCGCGGCGGTCAGCCGCTCGGGAGCGCGCCCCAAAGTGGTCGCCCGCACCGGTCTGTACACGGTGCTGGCGGCGAACGTGGCCGTGGTGACCTTCTTCTTCGTGCAGGCCGGCTTCGCCTCCAACGCCCTCATCGTGCTGGGCCGCCTGGCCGGTCTCTACGGCGGGCTGCTGATGGCCTTCCAGCTGCTGCTGGTGGCCCGGCTGCCGTGGTTCGACCGGCGCATCGGCATGGACCGGCTGACCTCCTGGCACCGCTGGACCGGCTTCTCCGTGCTGTGGCTGCTGGTCGCGCACGGTGTGTTCATCGCCTTCGGCTACGCCCAGTCCTCGGACATGGACCCGCTCAGCCAGCTGGTCGACCTCGCCGAGACCGTCGAGGGCGTGCTGCGCGCGATCGTCGCGCTCGGCATCATCATCGTGATCGGCGTGGTCTCGGCCCGCTTCGCCCGGCGCAGGCTCGCCTACGAGACCTGGCACTTCATCCACCTGTACACCTACGTCGCGGTGGTGCTGGCCTTCACGCACCAGGTCGCGGCGGGTACGTCGTTCGCCTCGTCGGAGACCGCGACGGCGTACTGGTACGTGCTGTGGGGCGTGGCCCTGGCCTCCGTCTTCGTGGGCCGGCTGGTGCTCCCGCTGTGGCGCAACTGGCGTCACCAGCTCCGCGTCACGGCGGTCGTCCCCGAGGCCGACAACGTCGTCTCGATCTACATGACCGGCCGTGACCTGCACCGGATGCCCGCCCGGGCCGGCCAGTTCTTCCTGTGGCGCTTCCTCACCCGGGACCGCTGGTGGCAGGCCAACCCGTTCTCGCTGTCGGCCGCGCCGGACGGCAAGCAGCTGCGGCTGACCGCGAAGGCGGCCGGCGAGGGCTCCGCCGCCCTGCGCCACGTGAAGGTCGGCACCCGCGTCTTCGCCGAGGGTCCGTACGGCGCGTTCACCGCGATGCACCGCACCCGGCCGGAGTCCGTGCTCATCGCGGGCGGCGTCGGCGTCACCCCCATCCGGGCCCTGCTGGAGGAGATCGAGGGGCACGCCGTGGTCATCTACCGGGTGGCCGCCGAGCAGGACGCGGTCCTCTACAACGAGCTCCAGCAGCTCGCCTTCGACAAGGGCGCCGAACTGCACCTGGTCTCCGGCCCCGCCAGCCCCGACCTGCTGGCACCGCGCGAGCTGCAGCGCATGGTGCCGGACATCACCGACCGGGACGTGTTCCTGTGCGGGCCGCCGCCGATGATGAACGCGGTCCTGGGCAGCCTGCGCGAGCTGGACGTGCCCAAGCCGCAGATCCACTTCGAACGCTTCAGCCTGGCCGGCTGAGGGACACCGGGACACGAGGAAAGCACTGTGAAACGAGCGATACCCGCCCTGGTCCTGAGCGCCGCCGCGCTGGTCCCCGTCTGGCGCTACGCGCCCTCGACCGACACGACGTCCACGACGGCGACGGCCGAGTCGGCCCCGTCCGCCGCGGCGGGCTCCACCGTGGTCTCGGGCCCGACGATCGACACCGAGAAGGGGCCCGTCCAGGTCCAGGCGACCTTCCAGGGTGAGAAGATCACCGCCGTCAGGATGCTCCAGCAGCCGGACCACCCTCAGACCGAGGCCGCCGTGCCGGTACTGATCGAGGAGACGCTGGAGGCGCAGAGCGCCGACATCGACACGGTCTCGGGCGCCACGATCACCAGCGACGCCTACCGGGAGTCGCTGCAGGCCGCCCTCGACGAGAACGAGAAGTCGGCGTCCTCGTCCGACTCCGACTCCGCGTCCGACTCCGACTCCGCGTCCGACTCCGAGTCCTCGGCGGAGAGCGCGAGCCGGACCGTCGCGGGCTCGACGGTCGGCACCTCCAAGGGTGACGTCCAGGTCCAGGTGACCTTCGAGGGCGACGACATCACCGCCGTGGAGATGCTGAAGCAGCCGAACCACCCGCAGACCGAGGCGGCCGTCCCGGTGCTGATCAAGGAGACCCTGGCGGCGCAGAGCGCCGACATCGACACGGTCTCGGGCGCCACGATCACCAGCGACGGCTACCGGGAGTCCCTCCAGGCCGCGCTCGACGCGAAGGCCTGATCCGGTGCGCCGCGTCGAACACATCATGGGGTTCCCCATCTCGCTGCTCGTCGAGGACGGCGAGAACGGGGCGATGACGGCCGAGGCCGCGGAGCCCGCGTTCGACTGGCTGCGCGAGGTCGACGCGCGGTTCAGCCCGTTCCGCGCCGACAGCGAGGTGTCACGGCTGGACCGGGGTGAGCTGGCACCGGACGAGGTCGGCCGGGACCTGGCCGAGGTGCTGGCCCTCTGCGAGGAGTACCGGGTGGCGACGGGTGGCGCGTTCGACGTACGGCTGCCGGGGCGTGGGCTCGACCCCTGCGCCATGGTGAAGGGATGGGCCGTGCAGCGGGCGGCGGAACTGCTGACGGACCTGGGCGCGAAGAGGCTGTGCCTCAACGCGGGCGGTGACGTGGCCGCGACCGGCGGTCCGTGGCGGGTGGGCGTACGGCACCCGGAACGGGCCGACCGCCTCTGTACGGTCCTGTCCCTCACGGACGGCGCGGTCGCGACCTCCGCCCGCTACGAGCGCGGTGACCACATCCTCGACGGCCGCACCGGCCGCCCGGCGACGGGTTTGCTGAGCCTCACGGTGGTGGCCCCGACCCTGACCGAGGCCGACGCCACGGCCACGGCGGCGTTCGCGATGGGCACGGAGGGCATCGAGTGGGCCGCGTCCCGGGAGGGCTGCGAGATCTTCGCGGTCGACGCGCGGCAGCGGGTGTTCCGGACGCCGGGGTTGCCGGTGGCGGCCTGAGGGGGGCGCGCCTGATCGCTCGGGGGTGCGGCCCGTTCGGCGACCTTTGGGTGTGCGTGCGGGGCGCCGAACAGCACGGGGTACGGCTCGATGGGCGAGCCGCTGGATTTTCGTCCGGGGCGCCGAACAGCACGGGACGCGGTTTGTTCGGCGAGCGCGGGAAGTGCGTGGCTGGTCGCGCAGTTCCCCGCGCCCCTGAAGCGGTCGCGTAGCTGCGCCCACCCGTGCCGCTGGGGCGGCACGGGTGGGCGCGGCGGCACCCTGCCAGCGCCGGTGAGCGCCCCCTCCCCCAGCCCAGCCCAGGCCGCCGCGCTGAGCGCCCCCTCCCTCAGCCCAGCCCAGGCCGCCGCGGTGAGCGCCCCCGCCCCAGCCCAGGCCGCCGCGCACCTCCGCACCCCGGCCGATCGGCCCCACGGCCACCGCCACCGCCCCGCCACCCCCGTCGCGTTCCCCCCACCCGCGGTAGATCCTGAGATCCCCGGGCCGAAGGGAGACGCATGGCCGACGCCCCCGCCGAGCGCGCAGCGGCATGGCGCCGCCTTCTCCCGGGCCTCGCCACGCTCCTTGGCTATCGGCGCTCATGGCTACGCGGAGACCTGCTCGCCGGCGCGACGGTCGCCGCGTACCTCGTCCCGCAGGTCATGGCGTACGCCGTCGTCGCCGGGCTGCCGCCCGTGACCGGCCTCTGGACGATGCTGCCCGCCCTCGCCCTGTACCCCCTCCTCGGCTCCTCCCGCCTCCTGTCGGTCGGCCCGGAGTCGACGGCCGCCCTGATGACGGCGGCGGTGATCGGCCCGCTCGCGGCAGGGGACCCGCACCGCTACGCCGTCCTCGCCGCCGTCCTCGCCATCGCCGTCGGCCTGCTCGGTCTCCTGGCCCGCGCGCTGCGACTCGGTTTCGTCGCCGAGCTGCTCTCCCGCCCGGTCCTGATCGGATATCTGGCCGGCCTGGCGCTCATCATGGTCATGGATCAGCTGCCGAAGCTCGCGGGGGTCGAGGCGTCCGGCTCGGAGTTCTTCCCGAAGCTGTGGTCCTTCCTCCGGCACCTCGACGACGCCCGCCCGGCCACCGTCGTGTTCTCGGCGGTCGCGATCGCGTTCCTCTTTCTCGTGCCCCGCCTCTCCGGCGCTCTCCCCGGCCCTCTCCTCGCCGTCGTCCTCGGTACGACCGCCGTCGTCGTCCTCGACCTCGACGACCGGTACGGCATCGACGTGATCGGCGCGGTCCCGTCCGGCCTGCCGGGCTTCGCCGTGCCGGACCTGGCCGAGCTGCCGTCGTTGCTGCTGCCCGCCCTGGGGGTCCTGCTCGTCAGCTACACGGACGTCGTCCTGACCGCCCGCGCGTTCGCCGACCGCGCCGACAAGGGCCCGGGGTTCGACCCGAACCAGGAGTTCCTGGCGCTGGGCGCCGCCAACCTGGGCGCCGGGGTGCTGCACGGCATGCCGGTCAGCAGCAGCGCCAGCCGTACCGCGCTGGCCGCCTCGGCGGGCGCCCGCAGCCAGGTGTACGCGCTCGTCTCCGGCGTGGCGGTCCTCGCCGTACTGCTCTTCCTCGGCTCGCTGCTGACCCGCACCCCGTCGGCCGTGCTGGGCGCGATCGTCGTCTACGCCGCCGCCCGCATGGTCGACCTGGCCGGCTTCCGCCGACTGGCCACGTTCCGGCACCGGGAGCTGCTCCTCGCGGTCGGCTGTCTGACCGGCGTGCTGGCCTGGGGCATCCTGTACGGCGTCCTGGTCGCCGTCGGTCTGTCGGTGGCCGAGCTGCTGACCAGGGTGGCCCGTCCCCATGACGCCGTGGAGGGACTGGTGCCGGGTGTGGCCGGCATGCACGACGTCGACGACTACCCGGAGGCCCGGACGATCCCCGGGCTCCTCGTCTACCGCTACGACTCCCCGCTCTTCTTCGCCAACGCGGAGGACTTCCGCCGCCGCGCCCTCGCCGTCGTGGACGAACAGGAGGAGAGGGGGGAGACGGTGCGCTGGTTCCTGCTCAACGCCGAGGCCAACGTCGAGGTCGACATCACCGCCCTCGACGCGGTCGAGGAACTCCGCCGCGAACTGACCCGTCGCGGCATCGTCTTCGCCCTCGCCCGCGTGAAACAGGACCTGCTCGACGAGTTGGAGGCGTACGGCCTCGCCGAGTCGGTCGGCGAAGACCTGGTCTTCCCGACGCTACCGACCGCCGTGGCCGCGTACCGGGCGTGGTACCGCGACGGGTGACCCCCGATCCCACCGACCGGCTGCGACCCGACCCACCGGGTACGGCCCCACCCACCGGGTACGGCCCCACCGACCGAGTGCTACGGCCCCACCCACCTGGTGCGGCCCCACCGCCCAGGTGCTACGGCCCCACCGCCCCGCCGCCGTGCCACCTGCCCGCCGCGATCCCACCAGCCCGCCGTGGTGCCGCCCGCCGGCCGCCCCGAAATCCCGTTGCGGTCCCCACCCCCGCCCCGTGACAGTGACCCCATGACGACGACGCACACCACCCCCCTGCCGCCCGGCCAGACCGTGCGCCCGGCGACGCTCGACGACGCGGAGGCGGTGTGCGCGCTGCTCAACGAGATCGACGTCCTGGAGATCGGCCGCGCCGAGACCGAGCTGGGCGAGGTGCAGGCCGATCTGAAGCACCCCGAGGCGGACCTGGAGCAGGACTCCTGGCTGCTGTTCGACGGGGACCGGCTCGTGGCGTACGGGCTGCAGTGGGACGAGTCCGGCGGCGAGCGCATCGACATGGACCACTACACCCTGCCCGGTCAACCGCTCGGCGCGCTGCACCTGTTCGACCTGATGGAGGCCCGGGCCGCGGAGCGCGCGGCGGCCAACGGGGCGGACCGGGCCGTCGTGCACATGCACCTCAACATCGCGCCGACCATGGACCTCGACGCGTTGCGTGGGCGCGGCTGGCGCACGGTCCGCCGCTACAACGTCATGGCCCGCCCGCTCTCCCCCACCGAGCCTCTGCCGGTGCTCCCGCCCGGCGTGACCCTGCGCACCTGTGCCGCCGAAGCGGACCGCAGGCAGGCCCACGCCCTGCTCCAGACGGCCTTCGCCGACCACTTCGACTTCCAGCCGCGTACGTACGCACAGTGGCTGGACGACATCGACGCCGCACACGTCGACTGGTCGCTGATCTGGATCGCCCACGTCGGGGGTCTCGGTGACGTGGCGGCCCTGCGGTCCCGCAACGACCGTTCCGCCATGGCCTGGATCGCCAGCATCGGCGTCCTGAGCGAGGCCCGCGGCCGGGGCCTCGGGAGCCTGCTGCTCCGGCACGCCTTCGGTCACTACGCGGCGCTGGGCCGCGACCGCGTCGGCCTCGGCGTCGACACCGACAACAGCAGCGGCGCCCTCGCTCTCTACGAACGGCACGGCATGAAGCGGGACTTCGCGGTGGACACCTGGGAGCTGATACGCCCCGTGGAGCGCACCCCGGCCGAGTGAGCCGGGCGGCAGGACACGGAGGGGCGGCACGTCGACGCCCCGTCAGGCCACGACGAAGCCCCCGTTCCCTCTGGGAACGGGGGCTTCGCGTTCGACCTGTCGGACATTGTTCGAAACCTCTTGACGCCTCACCACACGCCGATTGACACTCTCGCAACACGACGTCACATGGTGGAAACAGCGGGAAGCCCGGGGCGAGGGCTCCCGCCCCTTTTCGACCCCCTCCCCCTTGCTTTCCCCTTGCCTTCGCCACCTCTTCATCAGCCGTGCTCTCAGCAGGGATAACTCGATATGACGTACATAGAACGTCTGCGCGGCCGCGCGAGACGCTGGGCGGGTCCGCTCGCCGGACTGACAGCCGCGTCACTTCTTCTGGGCCTCGCCGGGCCCGCCGCGCCGGCCGCCGCGGACAGCGCCGACCTCACCGCCGGTCTGGCGCTCTGGTACAAACTCGACGCCGCCTCCGGCACCACGGTCGCCGACGCCTCCGGCAACGGCCGGGACGGCACGCTGAACGGCACGGCCGGCTGGACGGGCAACGGCCAGGGTCTCGCCTTCAACGGTTCGGACACCTACGTCAAGGTGCCGAACGACGTCATGAAGGGCATGGACTCGATCAGCGTCTCCATGGACGTGCTGATGGACGAGTCGCAGACCGGCCCGTACTTCATCTACGGCGTCGGCAACACCAGCGGCGGCGCGGGCAACGGCTACCTCTTCGCCACCGGCAACTCGCTGCGCACCTCCATCGCGTCCGGCAACTGGTCGACCGAGCAGAACACCCGGCCCTCCGACTCGCACAACCTGACCCGCTCGGTGTGGAAGCAGCTCACCTACACCCAGACCGGCACCACGGGCGTGCTGTACGAGGACGGCGTGGAGGTCGGCCGCAACACGTCGGTCAGCATCACCCCGGGCTCCATCGGCTCGGGCACCACGACCGCCAACTACCTGGGCAAGTCGGTCTACACCAGCGACAAGCTCTTCAAGGGCAAGATCCGTGACTTCCGGGTCTACGACCGCGCCCTCGCCGGTTCCGAGGTCGAGCAGCTCTCGCTCCCCATCGCCGAGGAGGGCGTCGCCGCCGACAAGGCGGCCCTCACCCTGGGCGACACCAGCGCGGTGACCACCGACCTGGACCTGCCGAAGACCGGCACGGCCGGCGGCTCGTCCATCAGCTGGGAGAGCGACAACACCGACGTGGTCTCGGACTCCGGCGCGGTGACCCGCCCCGCCGCCGGTGAGCCGGACGGCCACGCCACGCTGACGGCGACCCTGAAGAAGGGCACCGCGAGCGCCACCAAGACCTTCGAGGTCACGGTCCTGCCCGCCTTCGACGACACGACCGCCGTCAAGCAGGCCGCCGAGGCACTGACCGTGCACAACCTGGACGACGCCCGCGGCAACCTCACGCTCCCGACCGACGGCGACTTCGGCACCGAGGTCTCCTGGTCCTCCGCGAACGCGGACGTCGTCTCCGCCGAGGGCGAGGTCCACCGTCCCGCGCACGGCGACGGCGCCACGACCGTCGAGCTGACCGCGACCGTCACCAAGGGCGACGCGAAGACCACCCGCGACTTCACCGCGAAGGTGCCCGAACTGCCCGCGAAGCAGGCCTACAAGGGCTACATGTTCAGCTACTTCACCGGCGAGGGCACCTCGGACGGCGAGCAGCTCTACGCGGCTCTGAGCAAGGGCAACGACCCGCTGAAGTGGCGGGAGTTGAACGACGGCAAGCCCGTCCTGACCTCCACGCTCGGTGAGAAGGGCCTGCGCGACCCGTTCATCATCCGCTCCCCCGAGGGCGACAAGTTCTACCAGATCGCCACCGACCTGAGGATCTACGGCAACGGCGACTGGGACGCCTCCCAGCGCACCGGCAGCAAGTCCATCATGGTCTGGGAGTCCACCGACCTGGTGAACTGGACCAACCAGCGCCTGGTGAAGGTCTCCCCCGACTCGGCGGGCAACACCTGGGCCCCCGAGGCGTACTACGACGAGCAGCTCGGCGAGTACGTCGTCTTCTGGGCGTCGAAGCTGTACGACAACGAGGCGCACTCCGGCGACACGTACAACCGCATGATGTACGCGACGACCCGTGACTTCTACACCTTCAGCGAGCCGAAGGTCTGGGTCGACCGCGGCTACTCGGTCATCGACTCCACGGTCATCCAGCACGACGGCGAGTACTTCCGTCTCTCCAAGGACGAGCGGAACAACACGTCCTCCACGCCCAACAGCAAGTTCATCTTCGAGGAGAAGAGCGACTCGCTGCGCAGCCTCTCCTGGACCGCGGTCGCCGAGGGCATCGGCAAGGGCGAGATGAGCGCGGCCGAGGGGCCGCTGGTGTTCAAGTCGAACACCGAGGAGAAGTGGTACGCGTTCCTCGACGAGTTCGGCGGTCGCGGCTACATCCCCTTCGAGACGACCGACCTGGCCTCCGGCGTCTGGACCCCGTCCAGCGACTACGACCTGCCGTCCAAGCCCCGGCACGGCACCGTGCTCCCGGTCACCCAGGCCGAGTACGACCGGCTGCTGCAGACCTACCAGCCGGACCAGATCGTCACGAGCGTCGAGGACACGAAGGTCGAGACGCGCATCGGTGACGCCCCGGTCCTGCCGGCCACCGTCATCGCGGAGTTCGCGGACGGCGCCAAGCGGCCCGTCGCCGTCACCTGGGAGGACGTGGACGCCTCGCAGTACGCGCAGGCCGGCACCTTCACGGTGAAGGGCGACCTGCCGGGCGACGCGGCGATCGAGGTCACCGCGGAGGTCACGGTCTCCGCCGAGGGCCCGGACGTCCCGGCCGACCTGCTCCTGCACTACGGCTTCGAAGAGACCGGCGGCAACATCGCCCGTGACTCCAGCGGCCACGGCTACCACGGCACCTACGTCCGTACGCCCGACTTCGGCACCGGCGTCGACGGCGGCTCGTTCAAGATGTCCGGCGGCTCCAGCAGCTCGACCTCCCCGTACGTCAAGATCCCGAACGGCGTGCTGAAGAACGCCGACAGCATCACCGTCGCCACGTACGCGAAGTGGAAGGGCGGCGACAACTGGCAGTGGCTGTTCGGCCTCGGCCCCGACAGCGACAAGTACCTTTTCGCCAGCCCGTCCAACGGCTCCTCGTCCCTCTACTCGGCCATCACGGCGGCGAGTTGGGGCGCGGAGAAGAAGCTGTCGGGGGCGCGGCTCCCCGTCGGCGAGTGGAAGCACGTCACCGTCACCATCGACGCCGGCTCCAAGACCGCGGTCCTCTACGCGGACGGCATCGAGGTGTCCCGCGCGACCGACGTCGTCGTCAAGCCGTCCGAGCTGTACGACGCGAACAAGGACTACAGCGGCTACATCGGCCGGTCCATGTACTCCCCCGACCCGTACTTCGGCGGTGAGGTCGACGACTTCCGGATCTACAACCGGGCCCTGACGGCCGCCGAGGTCCTGGAGATCAGCGGCAACACCACGGGCATCGCGAAGGTCACCCACCCGGACCTGAAGACCGACGCGATCATCGGCGACGCCGACAGCCGGATCACCCTGCCGATGAAGCCGGGTACGGATCTCACCAAGCTGGCACCGGAGTTCACCCTCGCCCACGGCGCGGCGATCAGCCCCGCCTCCGGCAGCGTGCAGGACTTCAGCAAGCCGGTGACGTACGAGGTCACCGGTTCGGACGGGAAGAAGCGCACCTGGACGGTGTCGGCGCGGGAGCTGAAGAGCCCGGTCATCCCCGGCCTCAACGCGGACCCGAACATCGTCCGCTTCGGTGACACCTTCTACATCTACCCGACCACCGACGGCTTCGAGGGCTGGAGCGGTACGCAGTTCAAGGCGTACTCCTCGACCGACCTGGTCCACTGGAAGGACCACGGCGTCATCCTGGACCTCGGTCCGGACGTCTCCTGGGCGGACAGCAGGGCCTGGGCGCCGGCGATGGAGGAGAGGAACGGCAAGTACTACTTCTACTTCTGCGCCGACGCGAACATCGGTGTCGCGGTCTCCGACTCACCCACCGGCCCGTTCACGGACGCCCTGGGCAAGCCGCTGCTCAAGGCGGGCGCGTACAGCGGCCAGATGATCGACCCGGCGGTCTTCACCGACGACGACGGCACGTCGTACCTCTACTGGGGCAACGGCAAGGCATACGTCGTGCCGCTGAACGACGACATGGTCTCCTTCGACGCCTCCAAGGTCACCGACATCACCCCGAGCGGCTACAACGAGGGCACCTTCGTCATCAAGCGCAACGGCACCTACTACTTCATGTGGTCGGAGAACGACACACGTGACGAGAACTACCGCGTCGCCTACGCCACCGGCTCCTCGCCCACCGGGCCCTGGACCAAGCGAGGCGTGATCCTGGAGAAGGACCTCGCCCTCGGCATCAAGGGCCCCGGCCACCACTCGGTGGTCCACGTCCCGAACACCGACGACTGGTACATCGTCTACCACCGCTTCGCCATCCCCGGCGGTGACGGCACCCACCGCGAAACCACCATCGACAAGCTGGAGTTCGACGCCGACGGCCTGCTGAAGAAGGTCGTGCCCACCCTGGAGAGCATCGACCCGGTCACCATCGTCCGCGCCGGCCCGGACGCCTCCGGCAAGGAGGGCGCCAAGATCGAGCTGAACGGCACGATCTCGGGTGCGGGCACCGGCAAGTGGACGACCGAGAAGGGCGCGCCGTGCACCTTCGCGGACGCCAAGTCGGCGAAGACCACCCTCACCTGCACCGACAACGGCACCTACGAGGTCACCCTGACCGGTGGCCGGAGCACCGACTCGGCGACCGTGACCGTCACCAACGCGGCCCCGAAGATCACCTCCGCGACCGGCCCGAAGTCCCCGGTGGCGGTGGGCAAGGGCACGTCGGTCACGGCCAGGTTCACCGACCCGGGCACCCGTGACACGCACACCTGCACGGTCGACTGGAAGGACGGCACCAAGCCGACGGCCGGCAAGGTCGCGGCCGGTGGCTGCAAGGCCGAGCACACCTACCGCAAGGCCGGCGTCTTCCGCCCGGTGATCACCGTCACCGACGACGACGGCGCCTCGGCGAGCAGCACGCTCCCCGAGCTGATCGTCTACGACCCGGCCGGCTCCGCGACGGGCATCAGCAGCTTCACCTCGCCCGCCGGGGCCTTCCCGGCAGGCCCGAAGCTGACCGGCACGACGAGCTTCTCCTTCACCGCCAAGTACGGCAAGCGCGACACCAAGCCGTCCGGGAAGGCCTCGCTCGACTTCGCCCGGGCCAAGCTGAAGTTCCGCTCCACCGGCTCCGACTGGTTCGTGGTCACCGGTTCCAAGGCCGTCTACCAGGGCTCCGGCACGGTCAACGGCAAGAGCGGCTACGCCTTCCGCATCACCGCCACCGACGGCCCCGACACCTTCAAGATCAAGATCTGGAAGAAGTCCACCGGCACGGTCGTCTACGAGAACAAGACGGCCGCGAAGACGAAGGGCGTCACCATCGGCCGCAAGTAACACCGAGTCCAGCGACACCTGAACCGAGCCGCGTCCGGATCCCTTCCGGGCGCGGTTCGGTTTGAGGGGTGTGGGGCGGGTGGCCATCCGCGGCGCCGGTGGGGGCTGGTCGCGCAGTTCCCGCGCCCCTTAAGGGCCTTGCGGCCCTCTCGGGCCGAAAAAGCAAGGGGCGCAGCCCCGGCTTTTTCAGGGGCGCGGGGAACTGCGCGACCAGCCCCCACCGGACCCGCAGCCCGCAACGTCAGGGAATCGCCCAGCCCCCAGAATGTTGAACCCCATATGAGCCCGGCCCTCTCCTCCACCCGCTTCTCCGTCCTCGACCGTTCCCGCACCCGCGAGGGCCACACCGCCCCCGAGGCCCTCCGGGACACCGTGCGCCTGGCCCAGCAAGCGGAGCGCCTCGGCTTCCACCGCTTCTGGGTGTCGGAACACCACGGCGTACCCGGCGTGGCCGGCTCCGCCCCCACCGTGCTGGCCGCAGCCGTCGCCGCGGCCACGCGAACCATCCGGGTGGGCACCGGCGGGGTCATGCTCCCCAACCACCGCCCCCTGGTCGTGGCCGAGCAGTTCGGCGTCCTGGAGTCCCTGTTCCCGGGGCGGATCGACATGGGGCTCGGCCGGTCCGTCGGCTTCACGGACGGCGTACGCCGGGCTCTGGGCCGGGACAAGGACGATGCCGACGACTTCGCGGGTCAGCTCGACGAGCTGCTCGGCTGGTTCGGCGGGACGTCCCCGACCGGGGTGCACGCGCGCCCGCCGGAGGGCCTGGCCGTACCCCCGTTCGTCCTCGCCATGAGCGAGGGTGCCGAGATCGCCGCGCGGGCCGGCCTGCCGATGGTGATCGGCGACCTCCGCGACCGCGACAGGATGCGGCGCGGCATCGACCGCTACCGCGCCGGGTTCCGCCCGTCCGCCTGGGCCGAGGAGCCGTACGTCGTCGTCTCCGGCACGGTCGCCGTGGCCGACACCCCGGAGCAGGCCCACCGCGTCCTCCTTCCGGAGGCCTGGGCCATGGCGTACTCCCGCACCCACGGTACGTTCCCGCCGCTCGCCCCGGCGGACGAGGTCGAGCGGCGGACGATGACGGCCAAGGAGCGGGGCTTCTACGAGTCCGGGCTGACCGGCCAGGTGTACGGCACGGAGGAGCAGGTCGCGCACGAGCTGGAGTCGGTGATCAAGGAGACGGGTGCCCAGGAGATCCTGGTCACGACGAGCACGTACGACCGCGAGGCGCTGCTGGAGTCCTACCGGGGTCTGGCCCGGATCGCGGGCCTGGGCTGATCCCGCTCGGACGGCTGGGGCGTGCCCCTGCCGCGAGCCTGAACTGATCCCGGCCGACAGACCAGGACGAGCCCCTGTCACGGACCTCAGCCGACCCCAGGCGACAGACCGGGACGAGCCCATGTCGCGGCCCTGGACTGCCCCCCAGCCGACAGACCGGGACCAGCCCCCGTCACGGACCTCAGCCAACCCCCAGCCGACAGACCGCGACCAGCCCCCGTCACGGACCTCAGCCAACCCCCGGTCGCGGAGCGGAAGCGATCTCGGTCGCCGGTGCGGGCCGGGGCCGAGACCCCGTCGCGGAGCGCGGCCGTGCGCCCCGGCAACCGCCGCGCGGACCCGGTACGTGCTCGACCATGGCCTCCACGTCGACGACCGCCGTCTGCGCGGCTCCCGCCAGGGCCCGCCGGTCGCGAGGGCCGGCCGGGTCGATGACGGGCCGTACGTCCACCTCGGCGACGACCCCGCCCGCCGACACCACCCGCCACACCGACGCGAGCAGCGAGTCGTCACCGACGTAGGCGGGGGCGGTGCTCGCCCCGCCCCCGGTGAACCGGTAGCGGAGGCGGACCGGCTGCACGGGCACGCCGGCGTCGAGCGCGGCCTGGAACACGGCCCGCCGGAAGCGGCCCTGGGCGCGGCCGCACCAGGTGCTCCCCTCGGGGAAGGCGACGACGGCCGCGCCGCCGCGCAGGACCTCGGCGACGCGCGCGACCGTCTCCGGCAGCGCGCGGATCCGGTCCCGCTCGATGAACAGCGTCCCGCCCCGCGCGACGAGCGCGCCCAGCACCGGCCACCGCCGGATGTCCGACTTGGCGAGCATCCGCGCGGGACGCACGGCGCCGAGCAGCGGTATGTCCAGCCAGGAGACGTGGTTGGCGACGAGCAGCAGCCCGCCGGTGGGCGGTGCGGCGCCGGAGATCCGTATGCGGACCCCCGAGGCCCGCACGGTCCACCGGCACCACCGCCGCACGACTCCGGGCGGCACCCGCAGGCCGACGAGACGCACCAGGACCCCGACGGCGACCAGGGCCACGACCGCCGTGAACCGCGCGGCGGCCCGGGGCAGGGCGGCGACCGGCCCGGTCGCCTCCACACACGCCTGCGGGCTGCAGGGCGCGCTGGGCAGCCACCCGCTCACCGGGTCACGCCGCCGGTACGAGGGAGAGGAAGTGCCGCAGGTAGCGGGCGTCGACCCGGCGCATCGACAGCAGCACGTACAGGTCGGCGACACCGAAGTCGGGGTCGTGCGCGGGCTCGCCGCAGACCCAGGCACCGAGCCGCAGATAGCCGCGCAGCAGCGGCGGCAGTTCCCTTCGGGCCGCCGGGGCCTCGTCCTGCGGGACCCAGGGCAGCAGCGGCCGTACCCGGTACTCCTCCGGCGCCAGGTGCCTGTCCCGCACCCGGTCCCAGGTCGCGGAGGCGAGCGTGCCGCCGTCGGCGAGGGGGATCGAGCAGCAGCCGGCCAGCCACTCGTGGCCCCGGTCGAGCATGTAGCGGGCGATGCCCGCCCAGATGAGGCCGATGACCGCGCCGTCCCGGTGGCCGGGGTGGACGCAGGAGCGGCCGACCTCGACGAGGCCGGGCCGGACGGCGTCGAGGTTGGTGAGGTCGAACTCGCCCTCGGAGTACAGCCGTCCGGCGACGGCGGCCCGCTCCGGCGGCAGCAGCCGGTAGGTTCCCACCACGTCCCCGGTCAGCGTCTCCCGGACGAGGAGGTGGTCGCAGTACGCGTCGAACGGGTCGACGTCGAGCCCCGGCCGCGGGCCGGCCAGCAGGGCGCCCATCTCTCCGGCGAACACGTCGTGCCGCAGCCGCTGGGCGGCACGGACGTCGGCTTCGTCGCGGGCGAGGGTGACGGAGTAGCGGGTGGGGACCGCTGACGGGGACGGCAGGGGAGGGGTGTCCAGAGCGGATACGGCGGTCATGGCTCACTCCAGGTCACGGGCCGGTTCGGCCTGAGCGGAAGGACAGGCAGGTCGGGTGCGGCCTGCGCGTACCTGTTCTTCCGACGCCGTCTGGCCTTCGCGTGACCGGTGGCGGGAGCCCGGATGTGCGCTTGCTGAACGGAACGGTCCCGGTGTCGGTCACTTGGCCGGAACGCAACCCCCGAGCCACGTGCGGGTTTCATCGGCGTCGAGGACCCGCTCCAGGACGAGATCGCCCGTCATCCGGGGGAAGAACCGCCCGGCGGGCCAGCTCCGCTCGTACGGCGGGGGATCGAGCACCAGCAGCCGTACGCCGTCGACCACGGGTATGTCGCTGGGCGTCCCCTCGTTCCACACCCACTCCCCGCCGGGCGTCACGAGATTGAACGACCCGGTCGTCGGCACCCGCCCCGGCTCGTCCCGGCACACGGCGACCTCCTGTGCGGACGGCGCCCGGCCGTCCACCCGACCGCCCCCGACGAGAACCCCGGCGAGCAGCGTGTGCAGCTGGAAGTTGTCCCCGATCCCGCTCATCCGCATCGCGTAGCCGGTGCCGCTCGGCCGGTGCAGCACGACCAGCGGCTCGTCGTCGAGCACGAGCAGGGCGTAGGCGAGGCACTTGAAGTCGTGTCCGGACGCCTCTTCCACGGTCCGCAGGGCCCGGAACAGCCGCGCACGCGGCCCGGCGCCCAGCCCGGTCCGTACGGCGGCGTGGTTGAGCTGGGCGACGGCCGCCATCTCCCAGCGCGGAAGCAGCCACCAGCCGAGGGCCGCCTCCCTGCCGACCCGTTCGACGACCGCGGGATCGGGATCCCCGTCGTCCGGCTCGGGGAAGTCGCCGCCGCCGGTCGCCGACCAGCGCTCGCAGAACTCCCCGGCGGCGCCGAGTGCCCACTCGAGCCCGTGGAAGATCGCCGGCGCGCAGTCGGCCGGGTCCGCGCCCCGCTCGACACAGGCACCGATCACGATGGCGACCATGGTGTCGGGCCCCGCGGGCAGCTCCGGCAGCAACGCGGCCAGCCGGGGCGCCGCCTGGGCGATCTCCTGCTCCCCCGCTCCCTCGAACCGCCGGCGCATCTGTTGGTACGCACGCTGGAGCCGGGCACCGTCCCGCTCCCGCACGGCGGCATCGAAGCAGGCGACAGCCTCGAGGAACCGCTCCCTCCCCCTGCGCCCGAAAATCATGCGCGCAGCCTACCGACGCCCGGAAATCCAGACGGGGCCGGGGATGAGCACCACTCCCGGCCCCGCCCGTCCGCACGATTCGGCGAACGATCAGCGCCCCTTCAGGGGCGCGGGGAACTGCGCGACCAGCCACATACGGCCCGCACCCCGAAACAGACGGGCACTCAGCGGAGCGCTACCGCTTACCGGCCTTGCGAGCGGCCCGCAGCCACTCCTTGTTCATGCTCGTGATGGACACCAGCGGAATCCCCTTGGGACAAGCGGTCGCGCACTCACCGGCCAGCGTGCACCCCCCGAACCCCTCCTCGTCCATCCGCTCCACCATGTCCAGCACCCGCGTCTCCCGCTCGGGCGCCCCCTGCGGCAGCACGTTCAGATGGTTGATCTTGGCCGACGTGAACAACATCGCCGCCCCGTTGGGACAGGCGGCCACGCAGGCCCCGCACCCGATGCACTCCGCGTGCTCGAACGCGAAGTCCGCGTCCGGCTTCGGCACCGCCGTGGCATGCGCCTCCGGCGCGGCCCCCGTGGGCGCCGTGATGTATCCCCCGGCCTGGATGATCCGGTCGAACGCCGACCGGTCCACCACCAGGTCCTTGATCACCGGGAACGCCGACGCCCGCCACGGCTCCACGTCGATCGTGTCGCCGTCCGCGAAGGACCGCATGTGCAGTTGGCAGGTCGTCGTCCGCTCGGGCCCGTGCGCGTCCCCGTTGATGACCAGCGAGCACGCCCCGCAGATCCCCTCCCGGCAGTCGTGGTCGAAGGCCACCGGGTCGTCACCGCGCAGGATGAGTTCCTCGTTGAGCGTGTCGAGCATCTCCAGGAAGGACATGTCGGGCGAGATGTCGTCCACCTCGTACGTGGACATGGCGCCGTCGGCGTCGGCGGCCCGCTGCCGCCATACGCGCAGGGTGAGCTTCATGCGTAGCTCCGCTGGGTGGGGTGGACGTACTCGAAGACCAGGTCTTCCTTGTGCAGCACGGGGGCCGCGCCGGTCCCCGTGAACTCCCAGGCGGCGGCGTACGAGAACTCCTCGTCGCGGCGCTCCGCCTCACCGTCCGCCGTCTGGGACTCCTCACGGAAGTGACCGCCGCACGACTCGCCGCGGTGCAGCGCGTCGAGGCACATCAGCTCGGCGAGTTCGAGGTAGTCGACGACCCGGTTGGCCTTCTCCAGGGACTGGTTGAACTCCTCGCCCGTACCCGGGACCTTGATCCGCCGCCAGAACTCCGCGCGGATCTGCGGAATCCGCTCCAGGGCTTTCCTGAGCCCGCTGTCGGTACGGGCCATTCCGCAGAACTCCCACATCAGCTCGCCGAGTTCACGGTGGAAGGAGTCGGGCGTACGGTCCCCGTCGACGGCGAGCAGCAGGTTCAGCCGGTCCTCGGTCTCGGCCAGCACCTCCTGGACGACGGGGTGTTCGGGGCCGATCCCGCTCGGCTTCGGATGCCGGGCGAGGTAGTCGTTGATGGTCGCCGGCAGCACGAAGTACCCGTCGGCGAGGCCCTGCATCAGTGCGGACGCGCCGAGCCGGTTGGCCCCGTGGTCGGAGAAGTTGGCCTCGCCGATCGCGAACAGGCCGGGGACGGTGGTCTGGAGGTCGTAGTCCACCCACAACCCGCCCATCGTGTAGTGCACGGCCGGGTAGATCCGCATCGGCACCTCGTACGGATCCTCGTCGGTGATCCGGTGGTACATGTCGAAGAGGTTGCCGTACTTGGCCTCGACGGCCCCCCGTCCCATCCGCGCGATGGCGTCGGCGAAGTCCAGGTAGACGCCCTGCCCGCCGGGCCCGACGCCCCGTCCTTCGTCGCAGACGTTCTTCGCGGCACGGGAGGCGATGTCACGCGGAACCAGGTTGCCGAAGGAGGGGTAGATCCGCTCCAGGTAGTAGTCGCGCTCTTCCTCGGGAATCCGGTTCGCGGGCCGCTGGTCCCCCTGCGCCTTCGGCACCCAGATCCGCCCGTCGTTGCGCAGCGACTCGCTCATCAGCGTCAGCTTGGACTGATGGTCGCCGGTGCGCGGAATGCACGTCGGATGGATCTGCGTGAAGCACGGATTCGCGAACAGGGCGCCCCGCCGATGCGCCCGCCACACGGCCGTCGCGTTCGAGTTCATGGCGTTGGTCGAGAGGTAGAAGACGTTCCCGTACCCGCCGCTCGCCAGCACCACCGCGTCGGCGAAGTAGGTGTCGATCTTCCCCGTGATCAGGTCGCGTGCCACGATCCCGCGCGCCCGCCCGTCGATCACGATCAGGTCGAGCATCTCGGTCCGCGGGTGCATCTCCACGTTCCCGGCCGCGATCTGCCGCGACAGCGCCTGATAGGCGCCCAGCAGGAGCTGCTGCCCCGTCTGCCCCCGGGCGTAGAAGGTCCTGGACACCTGTACGCCGCCGAAGGAGCGGGTGTCGAGCAGACCGCCGTACTCCCGCGCGAACGGCACCCCCTGCGCCACGCACTGGTCGATGATCTCCACCGAGATCTGTGCGAGCCGGTGCACGTTCGACTCACGCGCCCGGAAGTCGCCGCCCTTGACGGTGTCGTAGAACAGCCGGTGGACCGAGTCGCCGTCGTTGCGGTAGTTCTTCGCGGCGTTGATGCCGCCCTGCGCGGCGATCGAGTGGGCGCGGCGCGGGGAGTCCTGGTAGCAGAACTGGACGACGTGGTAGCCCTGTTCGGCGAGTGTGGCGCCGGCCGAGCCGCCGGCGAGGCCCGTGCCGACGACGATGACGGTGTGCTTGCGGCGGTTGGCGGGGTTGACCAGCTTGGCCTCGAAGCGGCGCCTGTCCCAGCGCTCGCCGACCGGGCCCTCGGGCGCCTTGCCGTCGACGACCGGTTCACCGGTCACGTAGTCCGCGTACTCGGAGGACGTAGTCATGTTCAGCTCACCACTCCGGTCATGACGGCGAGGGGTACGGAGACGAAGCCCAGGGTCAGCACCAGGGCCAGGACGTTCGCCGTGGTCTTCAGGGCGCGGTCGCGGGTGCGGCTGCCGGCGCCGAGGGTCTGTGCGGCGCTCCAGAAGCCGTGCCGGACGTGCAGGCCGAGCGCGAGCATCGCGACGAGGTAGATGACGTTGCCGTACCAGGTGGAGAAGGTGTCGATCACGTTCTGGTAGGGGTGTCCGGCCTCGAAGCCGTTCGGGTGGACGGTGCCGGTCGTCAGGTCGAGGATGTGCCAGACGATGAACAGGCCGAGGATGACGCCGCCCCAGCGCATGGTGCGGGTCGCGTAGCTCGCCCGGCGCTTCCGGTGGACGTACTTGTCCGGCCGGGCCCTGATGTCGCGGCGGCTGAGCTGGTAGGCGGCCGTGGCGTGGGCGACGACCGCGGCGACGAGGACCACGCGGACGATCCACAGGGCCCACTCGTGGTGCAGGAAGGGCTCGCCGAGGGTGCGCAGCCAGTGCGCGTAGCCGTTGAACTCGTCCGAACCGAAGAAGATCTTGAGGTTGCCCAGCATGTGGACGACCAGGTACGCCAGCATGATCAGTCCGCTGACGGCCATCACCGTCTTCTTGCCGACGGAGCTGTCCCACACCGTGCGTGCCATGGACGGTTTTCGTTCCGTCCGCGTTGCCAGAGCCATGCCCACGACGCTAGAGCCGCGTCACCTCATCGGTCCAAGACATGGAACAGCTTGATTCGATAGCCGGAGACTATCGTCCCGTATCGTGGAGGAATGCAGTTCCAGCAGCTCCAGTACTTCGTGGCGGTGGCCGAGACCAGGCATTTCACCCGGGCCGCCGAGCTGGTCCATGTGGCGCAACCGTCGCTCTCACAGCAGATCAAGGCGCTGGAACGGGAGTTGGGGGCGGACCTCTTCCAGCGGGCGCGCGGCAACATCACGCTGACCGACGCCGGTGAGGCGCTGCTGCCGCTGGCCCGCCGCATCCTCGCGGACACGGACACCGCCCGGCACGAGGTGCAGGAGCTGGTGCAGCTGCGGCGGGGCCGGGTCCGGCTCGGCGCGACCCCGAGCCTGTGCACGGGCCTGCTGCCCGACGTCCTGCGTGCCTTCCACGACCGCTACCCCGGCATCCGGCTGATGATCGAGGAGGGCGGCTCCCACGACCTGGTCCGCCAGCTGGCCCGGGGCGCCCTCGACCTGGCCCTGGTCGTCCTGCCCCTCCCCACGCCGTCCCCGGCCCTGACCACGGTGGAGCTGCTGCGCGAGGACCTGGTGGTGGTCTCCTCCCCCGACGCCCCCCAGCCCGGCGAGGGGCGCCGTACCGTCCGCGTCCTCGATCTGGAGAGCGAGCGGCTGGTCATGTTCCGCCACGGCTACGACCTGCGCGAACTCACCGTCGCCGCGTGCCGCTCCGAGGGGTTCGAGCCGGACTTCGCGGTCGAGGGCGGCGAGATGGACGCGGTCCTGGGCTTCGTCCGGGCCGGCCTGGGCGTCGCCGTCGTCCCCCGCATGGTCGCCACCCGCTCCGGGCGGGGCCTGCGTGTCACTCCCCTGGCCCGCCCGGGTCTCCACCGCACGATCGCCCTGGCCCACCGCAGCGACGTGGCTCCGCCGAGGGCCGCGAGGGAGTTGCAGCGGATGTTGGTCGAGCGGTGAGCGTGTATCGGTGGTCCCGGTCGCGCCGTTGGTCGTGAGCGCCGCTCTGGGGTCTGCGGGTTCACTGTGGCTGAGCGCGCAGTTCCCCGCGCCCCTCAAGGGCGCGCTGCACGCCCCGTCGGCTGAGAAGAACCCCTATCCCGTCGCGTCCACCAGCGCCAGTTCGTGCAGCCGCTCCGGCGGGCCCGGGCGGGCGTAGTACCAGCCCTGGGCCGTGTCGCAGCCGAGAATGCGCAACTGTTCGGCCTGGGCGCCGGTTTCGACGCCCTCCACGGTGACCGCGAGGTCGAGGCTGTGGGCGAGGGCGACGATTCCCTCGACGATCTTCAGGTCGACGGGGTCGGCCGGGAACTGCTGCATGCTCTGGGTGAATGACCGGTCCAACTTCAGGACGCGGACCGGCAGTCGGCGGAGGTTGGCGAGGTTGGAGTAGCCGGTGCCGAAGTCGTCGAGGGCGATGTCGACCCCCATCTCGGAGAGCCTGCGCAGGGGTTTGAGCAGGTCGTCGTCGGCTCCGATCAGGGCCGACTCGGTGACCTCCAGGCAGAGGGCGTCCGGTGGGAGTCCGGCGCGCTCCAGGATGTCCACCGTGTCCTGGACCAGTCCGGGATGGGTCAGCTGGCACGGGGAGAGGTTGACGTTGACCCGCAGCGGGCCGGTGGCGCCCGTGCCACCGTGCCGTTCCTGCCACGCGCGGGCCTGACGCACCGACTGCTCCAGGACCCAGCGGCCGAGCGGCACGATCAGCCCGGTGCGCTCGGCGAGCGGGATGAAGCGGTCCGGGCCGAGGACGCCGTGCTGCGGGTGCAGCCAGCGGACCAGGGCCTCGGCCCCGCGCACGGTCCCGTCACCGAGGTGGACCAGCGGCTGGTACTCGATGAAGAACTCGCCCCGGTCGAGCGCGGCGGGCAGCGCGGTGGTGAGCCCGTGCCGGGTGATGGCGCGGGCGTCGGCCTCCGCGTCGGCCATCTCGTAGCGGTTGCCGCCCGCCGACTTGGCCCGGTACATCGTGATGTCGGCGCTGCGCAGCACCTCCGCCGGGCCCCGCTCCCCCGCCGGCCCCTCGACGATGCCGATGCTGCCGCGGACGAGGAGTTCCCTGCCCTCGATGCGTACGGGGGTGACCAGCGCGTTCATGATGCGGTCGGCCAGGTCGTCGACCTCGCGTTCGGTGTCGGTGCCGGTGGTCAGCGCCACGAACTCGTCGCCGCCGAGCCGGGCGACCATCTCGCCGGGCGCGGTCGCGCAGGACTGCAGCCGGTCGGCGACCTCGACGAGCAGGCGGTCGCCGGCCGCGTGGCCGAGGCTGTCGTTGATGGTCTTGAAGCCGTCGAGGTCGAGGTAGCAGAGGCCGAAGCGCTGGCCGTCGCCCGCCGCGAGGGCCTTCTCCAGGCGCTCGAAGAACAGGGTGCGGTTCGGCAGTCCGGTGAGCGCGTCGTGGGTGGCCTCGTAGCGCAGGCGGAGGTTGAGCAGCCGGCGCTCGGTGGTGTCCTCCATGAGGGCCAGCTGGTACTGGGGCCGGCCGTCCGCGTCCCGCAGCAGGGACACCGTCAGGTTGGTCCACAGGACGGTTCCGTCAGGTCGGGAGAACGCCTTTTCGGTGTGGTAGTGCTCGCGCTCACCGCCGACCAGTTCGTCGTACAGGCGCCAGACCTGGGGCGCGTCGTCGGGGTGCGTCCACTCGGTGACGCTGCGCCCGCGCATCGCCTGCTCGGTGACGCCGAACATACGCAGCAGAGCACCGTTGACCTGCAGGATGTTGCCTTCGAGGTCGGCGATGCCGATGCCTATGGCGGCGCCTTCGAACACCGCGCGGAAGCGGGCCTCGGTCGCGTGCAGCGCGCGGGCGACCACGCCCTGGGCCTCCAGCGCCGCGCGGGCGATCGCCTCCTGTTCGGCCAGGGTCCGCTGCCGCAGCGCCTCGGCGTATCCGGCGGCCATCGCGGACTGCAGCCGCGCGGCACGCGCCCGCAGATCCTCCTGGAGTCCGTCGCCGCCGCAGTAGAGCACCAGGTAGGCGTCGACGCAGTCCAGGGTCCGGCCGAGCGCCTCGGGCTCGGTGCAGTGCGCCCCGACGAGGGCGGCACCGACGGCCCTGCCCTCCCCGGCGTCGTACGTCCTGGCCCGCAGCGCCTCGCTGAGTCTGCGGGCCAGCGGCAGGAGTTGTTCCTCGAACTCGGGCCGGGTCAGCGACGTGGAGGTGGCGGGGAAGACGGCGCGGCTCCAGATCGTCGCGAACCGGCGGAGTCTGTCCTCCGGCCCGTCCGGCTCCGCCCTCACGCCTTGGTCCCCACGCCGACGAACGCCGAGAAGGCGTACGGATCCTCGTCCTCGGGAGCCGTGTCGGGCCGCCACTTCGCCATCGGCACCACTCCGGGTTCCACCATGTCGTACCCCTCGAAGAACCGCGCGATCTCACCTCGAGAGCGCATGATCAGCGGATTGCGAATGTCCTTGTACACGTCCACCGCGCCCTCGGCCCGCTCCTGGGGAAGCGGAATCCCCTCGTAGGAGGCGTGCGAGACGACGAGTACGCTGCCGGGCGCGAGCGCGTCACGCAGCTCGGCCACCGCTCCGTACGGGTCGTCCGTGTCCTCCACGAAATGCAGTATGGCAACCAGGAGCAGGGCCACCGGCCGGTTCAGGTCGATCAGTCGCTCGACGTGGGGGCTCGTGAGGATCTCGCGGGGCTTGCGGAGGTCGGCCGCGACCACGTCCGTGTCGTCGTTCCCCTTCAGAACGGCCTGGCTGTGTGCTACGGCGACCGGGTCGTGGTCGACGTAGACGACCCGTGCGCCGGGGCTGGCGTCCTGGGCGACCTCGTGCACGTTCCCGAAGGTGGGGATCCCGGATCCGATGTCCAGGAACTGGGTGATGCCCGAACCGGCGGCGTACCGCACCGCGCGGCGCATGAACGCCCGGTTCGCCTGCATGATCTTGGGCAGGCCCGGCATGAACTCCATGGCCTTGCGCGCCGCTTCCCGGTCGACCTCGAAGTTGTGCGAACCGCCCAGGTAGTAGTCGTACATGCGGGCCACGGACGGCATCGAGATGTCGATGCTCCGCGGCGCCCAGGCGGGACGCTCCATCTGTGCTCTCCAACGCGTCGGGGGTGGCGTAGGCGATCCGGTGTTCGAGCTGAGGCTACTGATCGTCCGCCGAAGGAGCGAGCGAAAACGGAAATTGACCGTCCGTTCAATGCCGCTGCCGATGGCACATGCCCAACCGCCGCCCCGACCATGCCTGTTCGGCTCAGGACGTTGACACCGGCCCGACAACACCGCGCCCAGGCACACCTGTTCGGCCACACCCGGGCATGCCAAAGGGCCCGCCCCCTCCGTGCGGTGCGGAGGGGGCGGACCTGGATCGGCCGCGCTGATGGGGTGCGTCCGGCACTCTTTTTCTCGTCCACTCCCTTCCGCGTGCGGTTTTCTGAATGGCGAGGCGATCTACCCTGGGGAAGGTGATCCTTACTTCTGCGCGCCGATCGGCTCTCCGTCGCCGTTGATGGCGAACCAGGTACCGCCGACACCCTGGCCGTTGGTGTCGCCGGGGGACTTGTCGTTGGCGAAGGTGTAGAGCGGGATGCAGTTGATGGTCTGCTGCTTGAATCCGTCGGGCCGGTCGAAGACCGTGTAGCCCTTCAGCAGGATGCCCTCGGTGTCGTTCTTGTCGACCGGGGCGACGACGGGCCACTTGTCGAGGCAGGCGCCGGTGCACTTGGTCGACATCGGCCACTGGGTGTCCTTGAGGAACCGGTAGACCGTCATGCCGTTCTTGTCGACGACGATCTCGCCGAGCTTGGCGTCCTTGCGCGTGGTCAGGCCGGCCTGCTCGACCGCCCCGCCACCGGTGTCGCCCGCGCCACCCGTGCCGCCGGTGGCTGCGCCGCCGCCCTTGGTGGAGGCCTTCTTGCCGTTGGGGGCGGAGGCGAACCAGGTGCCCTTGAGGCCCTGGCCCTTGATGTCACCGGCCTTGGTGTCCTTGGCGAAGTAGTACATGGGCCAGCCGCCGACCGTCAGCTGCTTGGTCCCGTCGGGGCGGCTGACCTCGCCGAGCAGCGCCTTGTCGACACCCTGGGCGGCGGTGGCGCCCGAGGCGGGCACCGGCGGCCAGGTGGTGGCGCACTCGCCCTCGCAGGTCGTCTTCGGCGGCTCGAAGGAGTCCTTGTCGAAGCGGTACAGGGTGCGTCCGGCGCTGTCCGTGAGGACCTTGCCGTACTCGTCGCTGTTCCACACCGTCAGCTGGCCCGCGGAGGCCGCCGTGGTGGACTGGGCCTGGTCCGATGTACCGGAACCGGCCGCGCCGGCGCCGGCCGTACCGGCCCCGGTGCCCGCGATCGTGCCGGCACCGAGCGTCGGCGTGGAAGCGGCGCCCACGTTCTGCGAGGACGTCGACCCCTGTTCCTGACCGCACGCCGTCGTCAGCACCAGTACAGCCGCAGCTGTCGCTACGAGTGAGGCGCTCCGCCAGGAGGTCTTCATTCCAACTCCCCGTGTATCCGGTGGGTGTTGCAGCGCCCTACTGCGCCGCTTGCTGGTCCTAGGTACGGGCGGGAGTGGCTGATGTGTTCAACGCTGCGCGAATTTCTTTCCGAAGTCTGTGACGCGGTGCGCGGCGCCGGCCTGCGGAGGCATCGAACGAGGCGTCAGCGTCGGGCACCCGCACTCAAACCTTCAGGGCCCGTTCTTCCCTCGTTCGGAGCAATCCCCAGGTGCTCCCGCGTACGCGGGCGCGCGGCCACGGATGATCTCCGACGTGCAAGGACCCCAGCGGACCCGATCCGCTCTCGCCCTGCGGCTGTCGGCCCTGCTCGCACTGACCTGGTTCCTCACCGGAACGCCGAGCGGCACGGCGGTCGCCGACGCCTGCGCGTACGCCACCGTCGGCCCGGACAGCGGCGGCGCGGTCGCCGTGGCGGTCGGGGGTACCGACTCCTGCGAGCCGGTTCCGGAGACCACTCCGTCACCCACCCCCACGCCCACACCCGCACCGACTCCTTCGTGCCCCCCGGAGCCGACGCCCACCCCGACTCCCCCACCGCGGCCGAAGCCGCCGGCGCCCACCCCCACCCCGGACCCCACTCCCACTCCGAAGCCGACGCCCACACCGCCCCCGAGGCCCGCCCCACCGCCGCCGCCCGTCACCGAGGCGCCCCGGCCCGCCCCCACCCCGACGCCCACGCCCAGGCCGAAACCGACGCCCACGCCGAGCCCACGTCCGGAGGCGTCACCGACCCCGGTGAGCTACCCGCCGTACCGGGCCCCGTCCCACTCGGCGGCCAAGCGCTCCGGCCCGTCCCTCGTCTCGCTCGCCCTGCTCGTCACCGTGCCCGCGGTGTTCGCCGCCGCCGCCCTGCGTCCGCGCTGACCTCTGGAGGAACCTCTTGTCGGAATGGCTTGTTCTCACCCTCGCGATGGGGGCGGCCTGTCTGGTCGTCCTCATCGTGGCCGTAGTACGGCATCACGCCGCACCGGCGGACGAGGACCCGTCCGAGACCCCGGACGTCATCGAGTACATCACCATGATGATCGGCGTGGTGTACGCCATCGTGCTGGGTCTGGCCATCGCCGGTGTCTGGGAGGCCCGCAGCGCCGCCCAGGACCAGGTCCAGACGGAGGCGCAGGCCCTGCACGAGATCAGCGAACGGGTGCGGGTGTACCCCGAGGACGTGCGCGACCGCATCCGCGGCGACATCGACGCGTATGTCGGCCACGTCGTGACCACCGAGTGGAAGGTCATGGCCGAGAAGGGCGAGGTGACCGAGCGCGGCACCGAACTGTTCGAGACGGTCCGGCACGACGTCACCGACTACGAGCCGCGCGACGACTTCGAGGCGCAGGCCTACCAGCCGCTGCTCGACCAGGTGGCCACGGCCGACGCCGCGCGCGGCAGCCGCGCCGACTCCACCGGCGAGACGATGCCCGGTGTGGTGTGGTTCGGCCTGATCACCGGTGCCGTCGTGACGGTCGGCATGGTGTTCGCCCTGCAGATCCGGCGTACGCCACGTGAGCTGATCCTCGCCGGTCTGTTCTCCGCCCTCATCGCGTTCCTGCTGTTCCTCGTCTGGGACTTCGACGCGCCCTACAGCCGGGGGCTCTCGGCCACGGCGGATCCGTTCCTGACCCTGTTCCCGAACGCGGGCGGGTGACGGTCGCTCAAGCCCGGCCGTACGCAAGCCGGTCCCCCGTACGGAGCACACGCTTGCCCCATTCGCGCGACTGCGATCGCGCCACCGGGCTCACCTTCCTAGCGTTTCCGTCATCGAGGTGCATTTCAGGCGCAGGCGGAAACGGTCCGCAGCGAGCTCCTCGGGGACCCGGAGGCTCATCCATGCGCGCGATACGCGTCGCTTCGGCCGCTCTGCTGGGCGTGACCGCCCTCTCCCTCACCGCTCCGGCCGCGCACGCGGCACGGGCCGGCGACATCACGTCGTTCGGTTTCAGTGTCATGCCCTCGACGGTCGCCCCCGGCGGGCAGGTGACCCTGCGCGTCGACGGATGCCACCGCAGGACGACCGTCTCCTCGGGCGTCTTCGACACCGTCACCCTCCCCAGGGGCCAGTCCTCGGCCACGGCGACCGTCGACCGGGACGCCAGGCCCGGCACGGTGTACGAGGTGACGTTCCAGTGCGGCGACGAGAGCGGCCGGACCGATCTCACCATCGCCCACCCGACCCATCACCCCACGCACTACCCCACCCGCGGCTCCCACGCCGGGGCCGGCGGCACCCTCGCGGGCTTCGACCTCCAGGAGATCGGCCTGGGTGCCGCGCTCGTCGCGGGTTCGCTGTGCGCGGCCTGGCGCTGGTCGCGCCGCCGCCCCGAGGACGGCAGCCAGACCTGACCGCCGTTCCGCACGCCACCGTCGACAGCCCTTCGCCCCGGGCCCTCACGGGTTCCGGGGCGAAGGGCTGTGCGGCGTACGATCCGCGCTCCGCGGGGCGGGCCACATCGCGTTCTCGGGCGCTGATCCGTTGTCGGGCGCTGATCTGTTTCTCGGGACTCGGATCCGGTTCTCGGGCAGATCGTGTTCTCGGGCTCAGATCTTGTTCTCGGAGCGGCGGCGCATCCAGAAGACGCCACCGCCGACGACCGCCGCCGTCACCAGTCCGCCGCCGATCGCGATGTCGGTGGTCGTGGCCCCGGTGGCGCTGCTGCCGCCGAGGCCGCCACGGACACCGCCGATGACGGTGAAGGTGCTGGTGAACGTCTTCCGCTTGCCCTCGCAGTGGGTGGTGACGCTGTACGAGCCGGGGCTGGCGTCGGAGTTGACCCGCACCCTGGCCGTGGCGGTCGTGCCGCCCATGGAGGTGAGGTTGGTGGTGGGGAAGGCGTTCGAGCTGATCGTGCTGCCGGCGATCGCGCACGCGTCACCACCGCTGACGGTGAGGACGAGCTGCCCGCCACGGGCGATGGCATTGGGGGCGGCCGTGACCGAGCTCGGTTGGTCCCAGGCGGCGGCCGTCGGCGCGGCGACACCGACCAGGGCGACCGCGGCGGCCGAGGCCGCCAGGACACGAGTAGTACGCATGTGATCCTCCGCGGAAGGCGCCCCGGGTCCCGTCCCCGGTCGATCGGCGAGAAAGCGCCTCCCAGAAAGACCCTCAGATGCCGTGCGCGGGGCCGCATTTCGGCGATGGTCCGTCCTGGTGAGGGGACACGCCGGGATATCTCCGCATGATCGGATATCGCCGCAGGTCACGCACCGTCAGAAAATTCCTGTGGTCCGCAACTCGGATGGCGCAGGACTCCCCTTCGCCGCCACCCGTTCGCACCTGCCCCGTCGCCGTCGCCGTGCGGCACGCTTAGCGTTCGTCGTATGCGCGACGGACACGGCGACGGCCGGGTCGAGAGGGGATGGCGAATGTCTTCGTCCGGACCGGCCGAGGCCGAATGGGAGGAGCGGCGCAAGAAGCGCGCTCCGTGGGGCGTGATAGCGCTTGTTCTGCTGACCGGCCTCGCTCTCATCCGGAACGGCTCGGGCGAGTTCGACGTGGGACCGCCACAGCCCGCGTCGGCGGCGGCCGCCGACAGCCGCAGCACACCCCGCGGCACCTTCGCCGATGTCCCGGACCCGCTGCCGTACGCCATGGTCGACCGGGTGCGGATCCCCTCGATCCGGGTCGACGCGCCGGCCATGGCCGTCGGGCTGGACGCGCAGGGCTGGGTGGACGCGCCGCCCGCCCGGCACCCGAACCTCGCGGGCTGGTTCACCGGAGCGGTCTCCCCCGGCGAGAAGGGCACCGCCGTCGTCGTCGGCCATGTCGACAACGACCAGGGACCCGCCGTGTTCTACGGACTCGGGGCGCTGAAGAAGGGCGCCAAGGTCGAGATCCGGCGCGCGGACCGAAAGACCGCCGTGTTCGAGATCTACGGCATCGAGGTGTTCGAGAAGAACGACTTCCCCGGCGACCGGGTCTACGGGAACAGCGGAGTTCCCGAACTGCGGGTCATCACCTGCGGGGGCGGTTTCTCCCAGCAGAACGGCTACGACGGCAACGTCGTCGTGTTCGCCCGCCTGGTCGAGGTTCGCTGAGCGTTCCCCGGCCGGGCGGGCGAAAGCCCACGGGAGTGCCGCTCCGGATGGGCGTCCATGGGGGCTAGTGAGCTGGTCCGGAGATCCTGTCGCAGTAGCGGCAGATCCGGTCGATGATCTGGTCGGCGGTCTTGGTCCACTTGAACGGCCTGGCGTCTTCGTTCCAGGTCTTGATCCAGTCTTCGAGCGCGGTCTTGAGTTCGTCGAGGGAGCAGAACACACCTCGTTCGAGGCAGCGCCGCTCCAGTTCGGCGAACCATCGCTCGACCTGATTGATCCACGACGAGTACGTGGGTGTGAAGTGCAGATGGAACCGTGGGTGCGCGAGCAGCCACTCGTGCACCGCCGGCGCCTTGTGGGCAGAGAGGTTGTCGCAGATCACGTGGACCGTCAGGCCGTGCTCGGTCTGGCGGTCGATCTCGTCGAGGAAGCCGCGGAAGTCGACCGCCCGGTGCTGTGCGGACAGCTTCCCGATCACCTTCCCCGTGGCGATGTTCAGCGCCGCGAACAGGTCGATGGTGCCGTGCCGGACGTAGTCGAAGCTGCGCCGCTCCGGCGTGCCGGGCACCATCGGCAGCACAGGCGCTGTCCGTTCCAGGGCCTGGATCTGCGGCTTCTCGTCCACCGCGAACACCACCGCGTTCGCCGGCGGCGCCAGATACAGGCCCACCACGTCCCGGATCTTGTCGATCAACAGCGGATCCGGGGAGATCTTGAAGTTCTCCGTGCGCCACGGCTGTAGCCCGAATGCCCGCCAGATCCGCAGCACACTTGACGGCGAGATCCCCACCCGCCTGGCCAGCTCACGCTTCGACCAGTGCGTCGCCCCGGCCGGGACCTCTTCCAAGGTGCGCACCACCACTTGTTCCACCTGGGCATCGGTGATGGTGCGTGGCACCCCCGGGCGCGGCTCGTCGCTCAGACCGTCCAGCCGGTCACGCAGGAACCGGGCCCGCCACCGGGCCACCGTCTTGCGGTCGGTCTCCAGCCGGGCGGCCACCGCGGTATTGCTCAGCCCGTCGGCACACGCGAGCACGATCCGTGCCCGCTTCGCCAGGCCCTGCGCTGTAGTTCGGCGCTTGGCCCACCCCTGCAACGTCAGCCGCTCGGCTTCGGACAACACCAGCGGCTCCAGCCTGTTGTCCCCCATGGCAACAGCAGACCGCAGACCACAGTGACTGTCACCGGCTGAACCGTGATCTGAAACGGAACACGACTCACGTGGCGAGACCAGACCTCAAGACCGGCTCACTAGGCGTATCGCCGCTGGGGCACGGTGATGCGATAGCCGGACTCCAGCAGCTCGGGCAGATAGTCGCGCAGGGCCTCCACGCTCTGTGACCGGTCGCCGCCCGCGTCGTGGGAGAGCACGACGACACCGGGGCCCGCGCCGTCCTCCACGCGCTCGGCGATGGTGCGCGCGCCCGGCGTCCGCCAGTCCAGGGTGTCCACGGTCCACCCCAGCGGCTCCATGCCGAGTGCGGCGCCGAACCGGAACGCGGCCCGGTTCCAGGCTCCGTACGGAGCGCGGAACCACAGCGGCGGTTCGCCGTACTCCTTCTCGATGATCTCGCTGGTGCGGGCCATCTCCGCATGGATCCTCGGCCTTGACAGGGTGGTGAGCAGCGGATGGGACCAGGTGTGGTTGCCGACCACATGGCCGTCGTCGGCCATCTCCCGCAGCAGGTCCCTGTGTTGGACCGCCATCTCGCCGCACACGAAGAAGATCGCCCGGACGTCGTGGTGGCGGAGGATGCGCAGGATGTCCGGGGTGTAGCGGGGGTCGGGGCCGTCGTCGAAGCTCAGCACCATGCTCCGGCCGCGCCCGTCGACCCGCAGGAACGGCTCGCGCCGGACGGCGGCCGGGACAAGGGTGCGACGCCTGACGGGTTGGCCGTACCCGGCGATGGGCCGCAGCCGGTACGTGGAAGGCTTGAGCGCCGGACGCGCCCCCGGACCGCCTGCCGGGGCGAGGGCGCCCGGTGCCGGACCGGAGGCCCCGTCGCCGATGAGCAGAGCGGCGGTGCCCGCCATACCGGCCGCGCCCAGCAGGGCGGCGGCGCCGGTCAACAGGTGGCGACGCGTGAACATCTGATCCTTCGTCATGACTGATCAGTCGACCAAGGCGGGGACGGCGCACCACCACGACACCGGTGCGGCGGCTGGGAACCACTCGATGGGAGTAGTTCTCCGCGCCCCCGACGCTCTCCCGGCGCACGCCCGGAGTAAACCCGGAGCACGCCGGAGCCAAGGCGCTCGGATAGCCTCGCGACCGTGACCGATCAGCAAGCACACCGGTTCGAACGAGGTACCGACGGCCCCAAGGTCGTCCTCGTCGGACTGGACGGCTCCGACACCTCCCTGCGCGCCGTGGCCTACGCCGCGGGCCTCGCCCGCCGCCAGCACGCGCTGCTGGCCATCGTGTACGTGCAGCCCGTGCTGGCGGCCGGCGCGGCGCTCGGGGTGCCCGTCGCCGGGACGACCGACGAGATCGCCGCGCAACTGGTCGCGGAGATCCGGCAGGCCGCCGAGCAGGTGAAGGGCATCTTCGAGGTGCGCTGGGAGTTCCACACCTTCCGCGGCGACCCGTACAACGGCCTCGTGACGGCGGCGGACCAGCTCAAGGCCGATGCGGTCGTGGTCGGCGCCTCCCAGCAGGCCGGCCACCGCATCGTCGGCTCGGTGGCCCTGCGCCTGGTGAAGGCGGGCCGCTGGCCGGTGACAGTGGTCCCGTAGGGCGTGTTTCGGAAGTCCCTTCGTCGCCCGAAGGGCGGCTCTGCGGCGTCCGGTGCGTGCTCTCGGCGCGCCGGACGAAAGGCCTCGTACTGGGCGTACTTGGCCTTTCGTCCGGTGCGGCGGTGGGGGTCCCTCCCGCTCGAGCGGAGCCGATAGTGGGGGAGCGTGCCGGGCGTCGCAGAGCAGAAGGGACTTCCGAAACACGCCCTAGACCCCCGGCCGCCGGACGGGGCCGAGGGCGGGCCCAGGACGGCCGCACGGCGGCACGTCCGGCGTGCGGCGGATACCGGGCGCGCCGTCGTCCAGCGTGGGGCCGGAGGCCGCGGAGCACGCGTCGTACCCGTGCTGCTTCTCGGTGATCGACACGTGCGGGAACACATCGCCGGAGGCGACGAGGGGGAAGCGGGGGGCCCGAGGGCAGAGCCCCCGGCCACCGGCAGACCGTTCGTCGCACCGTTCGTCGACAGGTTCGACCGCCCGCCGCACATCCGTGACCGGCCTCTGTCCACGCGACACGCCCCGCGTTCCCATACGGCCATGACGGCCGGAACCACGATCACCCACGGGACGACCGCCGAACACGAGCTGGCCGAGCTCCAGCGCGAACACGGCCGCCCCCTCTTCGCCCTGCTGCTGCGGCTCTCCGACGGGGACCGCCATCGCGCCGAGGACCTGGTGCAGGAGACCTTCGTGCGCGCCTGGCAACACCCCGAGGCGCTACGCGCCGACGACTTCGACTCCGTACGCCCCTGGCTGCTCACCGTCGGGCGGCGGCTCGCCATAGACGCGCGGCGGGCCCGGCAGGCGCGTCCCGCCGAGGTGGGGGACGCGGTGCTGGAGAACGCGCGTGTGATGGCCGATCACGCCGAACGGTCGGTGGCGACCCTCGATGTGCGGGAAGCTGTGAAGACACTCACTCCCGAGCACCGCGAAGTACTGGTGCAGGTGTACTTCCAGGGGGCGAGTGTGGCGGAAGCAGCCCAAGCCCTCGGAATCCCGCCCGGTACGGTGAAGTCCCGCGCGTACTACGCGCTGCGCGCCCTACGCCGGGTGCTTCCGGGATACGCGGCCGACCTGCGGTGAAACCCATGGCCGAGTCAAACCTCCGTAAAGCGCCTTGCTAAGACCCCAGTTGAGCAATCAGCTGTCTTCTATCCGTGTTCCGGATGGGGGCCGGGGCCTGGTCTCCAGGCCCGGGGTCGGGCGACGCGCACGCACCGGAGGAAGGCAGGAAGGGATGCTGCACAGAGGTCAAGAGAGCACGGACGGCGCCGGCGGCGGCGAACTGGCCGTCCCGATGGCGTGGTTCTACGCCGAGTACATCGCCGAGGAGCTGCTGCGGACGGGTGACCTGATGCCGCCGACGTCCTTCGAGTTCCGTGCGGGGCGGGACGCCCTGGCGCTGACCATCTTCCTCTCGGACGCGGGCGGTGAGCTCTCCGGCATCCGGGTCGTGACCCAGCTGGAGACCTGGCTGTCGCTGACCGCGTACGACCAGCCGTGGCAGGACTGGGTGTCCGAGCGCATGGCGCACCTGGCCGCCGAGGCGCTGGAGACGGGCGACCCGTCGCCGGACCTGGAGCTGGCGGACGCGGCCTGGCGCTGGCTGGAGGAGACGGAGCTGCTCGCACCCGACCTGGACGCGGTGCCGGGCGGCGGCGCGGTCCTCGGTGAGGACGACGGCCCAAAGGTCTGGACGCCGGCCTGGCGGCTCGGTCTGCCGTTGGGACACTTGGCGATCCACCTCTTCTAGCCCCGCCACCCCGTGTTCAGGTGTCGGCCATCCACCTGTCACGGCCTTGGTGAACCATCTTTTTCGGTGCCGGACCAATCCGTGCGGTGGAGGGCTCCGAATCTTTTGGTTGGCATTGGTCGTGGGGCTTGAGTGATTCGCCGGTCTGGTCCGTACCGGTGGGGGCAGGAAGCAACCCCCACCGCACACCGGCCCGAGGAATTGCCATGTGGTCCCAGGATCGTCATCACGACGTCGGCGCGTACGCGCTGGGCGTGCTGGACGAGGTGGATTCGTTCCACTTCGAGGACCATGTCCGCGGCTGCCCCCAGTGCGCGGTACAGGTCACCGAGTTCCGTCCGGCAGCCCGGCAGCTGATGCTGTACCGCAACGCGACCCCGCGTGCCGTGCACCCGTTCGCGGCGCCCGGTCCCCGCATGCTGGGACGGCTGCTCGACGAGGTGGCCGCCCGGCACCGGGCGAAGCGCAGGCGCTGGCTGTTCGCGCTGGCCGCCTCCGTGGTCATCGCCGTGGGCGGCCCCGCCGTGGCCGTTCTCGCAGGTCCGGGCGAGGCTCCGGACACCGTCGCCGCCACCGACGCCAAGACGGGCGTGTGGGCCGAGGTCAAGGCCGAGGACCACGACTGGGGCAGCGACATCGTGCTGAAGGTCAAGGAGGCGGACGGCGCTCACGCCTGCCGGCTCGTCGCCATCGGCAAGGACGGCTCCGAGGAGACGGTCGCCAACTGGAAGTCTCCCGAGGGCGCCGACAAGGCCTCCGAGATGGTGGGCGGCACCGCCATGCAGCGCGAGGACATCAGCCGCTTCGAGGTGCGCAGCCAGGAGGGCGAGCTTCTGGTGACCCTCAAGGCCCCGGCCTGGCGCTGAATCGGGCTGAACAGGTCCGCCGGATACGCCGCCCGTTCCACACCGAGGCGGCCACCCGATTGGTCCGTACCTTCAATGGTTGCGGATCATGGTCGGGCTCGGTTCCGGGCCGCTTCCGGTGCTCCCGGGCCACGCGGACGCACTACTTGAGCAACCGCGACAGCCGTCGGTCGGCGAGCGGTTTGCCACCCGTCTGGCAGGTCGGGCAGTACTGCAGCGAGGAGTCGCTGAAGGAGACCTCCCGGACGGTGTCGCCGCACACCGGGCAGGGCTCGCCGGTGCGACCGTGGACACGGAGCCCGCTCTTCTTCTCCGCCTTCAGCCTCCCGGCCGCCAGCCCCCGGGAGCGCTCGACGGCCTCGGTGAGCGTGGCGCGCAGCGCCTCGTGGAGATGCCGGGTCTCCTCCGGCTTCAGCGACGAGGCCAGCTTGAAGGGCGACATCTTCGCGGCGTGCAGGATCTCGTCGCTGTACGCGTTCCCGATCCCCGCGATCAGGCTCTGGTCCCGCAGCGCCCCCTTGATCTGCCGCCGCTCGCCCGCGAGCAGCCCGGCGAAGCGGGTCACGTCGAACTCGTCGGCGAGAGGGTCCGGGCCGAGCCGGGCGATGCCGGACACCTCCGCCGGGTCCCGTACGACGTACACCGCCAGCCGCTTCTGCGTCCCGGCCTCGGTGAGGTCGAAGCCCTCGCCGGTCTCCAGGGCGACCCGCAGCGCGAGCGGGCTCTTGCCGCCCGGCTTCGGCGGACCGTCCGGCAGCCGGTCCTTCCAGTGCAGCCACCCGGCCCGGGCCAGATGCGTCACGAGGTGCAGTTCCCCGCCGTCCGCCTCGATGTCCAGAAACTTGCCGTACCGCCGCACGCCCGTGACCTGCCGCCCCTCCAAGGCGGTGACCGGGGGGTCGTACGTCTTCAGCACACTGATCGCCACGGGCAGCACGCGGACGACTTCGTGACCGACGAGGCTCCCGACCAGGAAGTCCCGCAACGCCTCCACTTCGGGCAATTCAGGCATACATCCAGAGTGCCACGGGGCACTTCGGGCCGGTGGGTGAGTGCGGGTGCGTGGGGGCTGGTCGAGCAGTTCCCCGCGCCCCTCGACGACACGGCCCCACGGGCCGAAAGCAGGGGGCGCGACCCCTGCTCTTCAGGGGCGCGCGCCCGGCAGCACGAACTCGCACCACACGCACTTCCCCCCGCCCCGCGCCTCCACCCCCCACACGTCCGTCAGCCGATCGACCAGCAGCAACCCCCGCCCCGACACCCCCGCCTCCCCCGCCTCCCGCCGTCGCGGCAGCGCGCTGGAGGAGTCCTCGACCTCGACCCGCAACCGCCGGTCGGACCCGGCCAGCGCCCGCAGCGTCACGATCGCGGACCCCTCCGTGTGCATGAGCGCGTTGGTGATCAGTTCATCGGCGACGAGCTCGATCTCGTCGGCCCGGTCCCGCGCGCCCCACGTGCGCACCGCCGCGCCGATCATGTGCCGCGCCTCGGTGAGTGCCTCCGGGTCGCCCGCCCCGACGTGCTGCTGGAGCCGCCCGCCGGGCTGCTCGGCACTGCTGCTGCGGCGCCGCAGCAGGAGGAGGGCCACATCGTCGTCGCCGCCCCTCTCCTCCGCCACGTCGATGAGCCGGTCGGCGAGATCGTCGACGTCGTCCGGCCCGGTGGCGATCAGCGCCCGCAGGGTCCGCAGGCCGTCGTCCAGGTCGGCGCCCGGCTCCTCGATGAGGCCGTCGGTGCACAGGAGCAGTGTCTGCCCGGAGTCCAGCTCGACGGCGGTCACCGGATACTCCAGGCCGCCGAACTCGGCCGACAGCCCGAGCGGCAGGCCCCCCTCCACGGTCACCCGGTGGCAGGAGCCGTCGGTGTGCCGGATCAGCGGGTCGATGTGCCCGGCCCGGACCATCTGGACCACTCCGGTGGACAGGTCGACCTCCGCGTACAGGCAGGTCGCGAAGCGGTCGGTGTCGAGTTCGTGGAGGAAGGCGGAGGCGCGGGCCATCACCGTGGCCGGGGTGTGGCCCTCGGTGGCGTAGGCCTTGAGGACGATACGGAGCTGGCCCATGACGGCCGCCGCGTGCGTGTCGTGGCCCTGGACGTCTCCGATGACCGCGCCGACGCGCCCGCCGGGCAGCGGGATGAGGTCGTACCAGTCGCCGCCGATGTCCCGGCCGAGCGAGCCGCCGAAGGAGGCGGCCCGGTAGCGGACGGCGATGTCGGCGCCGGGGAAGCTGGGGATGGACCGGGGCAGCATCGCCTGCTGGAGGCCCTCGGCGAGGTCCTTCTCCTGCTCGTAGAACATGGCCCGCTGCAGGCTCTGGGCGATGCTGCTGCCGAGCGCGATGAGGACGTCGCGTTCCTCGGAGGTGAAGCCCCGCCGGTCGTTGTACAGGAGCCCCATCGCGCCGATGGGGCGGGCCTGCACGATCAGCGGCAGATACGCGGCCGAGGTGATCTTGAGGTCGGTGATGTGCGGCCACAGCAGCGGATACGACTCGGCGAACTCCTCCGGCGACTCGATGAAGTGCGGGACGAGCTGCCGTACGACCTCGTTCATCGGGTACTTCACGTCGAGGCGGGTGATCCGGGTGCCGGGCACGTAGCTGTCCTGGGGGCCGGCGGCGACCATCCGGATGCGCCCGGCCTCCACCAGGCCCATGACCAGGCTGGTGGCACCGAGGTGGGTGAGGCCGTCGGTGTCCTCCAGGACGTCGATCACGTCCTGGACGGTCCGGGCGTGGGCCAGGGCGGCGGTGATGATCTGGACGACGTTGGCCTGCCGGCGGCGGGCCTCGCCGCCCGCGGTCCGCTGGGTGCGGGAGCGGATCTCGCGGAGTTCCCGGGTGGCGTCGCGGACGATGCCGATGACACGGTACGGGCGGCCCGTCTCGTCGCGGCGGATGTAGCCCTGGGTGTGGGTCCAGCGCATGGTGCCGTCGCGCATACGGATGCGGAAGTAGGCGCCGTAGTTCTCGCTGCCGTCCTTGAGGGCCTGCGAGACGAGGGTGTCGAGTCTGCGGCCCTCCATCGGGGGCACCCGCAGCGACAGGCTCTCCGGGGTGCCGTCGTATTCGTCCGGGCGCACGTCGAAGATCTCGTGGGCGGTGGCGTCCATGTGGAACGCACCGGCGTCGAGGTCCCAGTCGAAGGTGCCCATGAGGTTGAGCGCCAGGACCGGGTCCGGGTGGGCGAGCCAGTCGTCCGGGACGTCCGAGCCGCTCGCTCCCCGATCAACCATGGGGCCACTTTGCCAGCAATTGCCCGATTAATCGAGTGGAGGGACGGCCGTCGATCCGCTCACTATCGTCGGTACCGTGGACTGGTTCACCGCACCCGACTACTGGCTCGGCCGACTGCTCTTCCAGCGGTCCCTGGCCGCCCTCTATCTGGTCGCCTTTCTGGGGGCCGCTCTGCAGTTCCGGGCGCTGATCGGCGAGCGCGGCATGCTCCCGGTGCCCCGCTTCGTCGAGCGGGTGCCGTTCCGGCGGTCGCCGAGCGTGTTCCACCACCACTACTCGGACCGTTTCTTCGCGGTGTGGGCCTGGGCGGGCTGCGCGGTGTCGGTGGCGCTCGTCGCGGGGCTGGACTCGCTGCTGCCCCTGTGGGCCGGCCTGGTGATGTGGCTCGTGCCGTGGGCGATGTACCTGTCGATCGTGAACGTCGGTCAGACCTGGTACGCGTTCGGCTGGGAGTCGCTGCTCCTGGAGGTCGGCTTCCTGGCCGTCTTCCTCGGCAACGACGAGGTGGCACCGCCGGTCGTCGTGCTGTTCCTGCTGCGCTGGGTGCTGTTCCGGGTCGAGTTCGGCGCCGGGCTGATCAAGCTGCGCGGCGACGAATGCTGGCGGAGGCTGACCTGCCTCGACCATCACCACGAGACCCAGCCGATGCCCGGCCCGCTCAGCTGGTTCTTCCACCACCTCCCGAAGCCGTTGCACCGCGTCGAGGTGGCCGCCAACCACGTCACCCAGCTCGTGGTCCCGTTCCTGCTGTTCACACCGCAGCCGATCGCCACGGCCGCCGCCTCGCTGATGATCCTGACGCAGCTGTGGCTGGTCCTGTCGGGCAACTTCTCCTGGCTGAACTGGATCACGATCGTGCTGGCCCTGTCGGCGGTCGACTTCGGGACGGCGGCACCGGACACCCCCGACGCACCCCTCTGGTACTCGATCGTCGTGCTCGCCGTCGCCGCGCTGGTCCTCTGGCTCAGCTACCACCCGGTCCGCAACATGATCTCCCGCCGCCAGGTCATGAACCGCTCCTTCGACCCGCTGCACCTGGTCAACACCTACGGGGCGTTCGGCAGCGTCAGCCGGGTGCGGTACGAGGTGGTGGTGGAGGGGACGGCGGACGACGTGCCGCGCGAGGACTCGCGGTGGCGGGAGTACGAGTTCAAGGGCAAGCCGGGCGATCCGAGGCGCTGGCCGCGCCAGTTCGCCCCCTACCATCTGCGGCTCGACTGGCTGATGTGGTTCGCCGCGCTCTCCCCCGCGTACGCCGGTTCCTGGTTCGGGGCCATGATGGAGCGCCTCCTGGAGAACGACCGCGACACCCTCCGGCTGCTCCGGCGCTCCCCCTTCCCCGCCGACGCCCCGCCCCGGTACGTCCGCGCCCGCCTCTTCCGCTACCGCTATACGACCTGGCGCGAGCTGCGGGAGACCGGGGCGTGTTGGGAGCGGACGTACGTACGGGAGTTCATGCCGCCGACGCGGCTGGCCACGTCGCCCGCGAGGACGTCGTAGCCGGGCGGCCGCGGACGCGTCTCCTCACGGCGGCCTCTCGACGCGGGGCCGTCACACAGGGCACAGTGCTCCCGTACTCGATCGTTACTCACGAGTACGCCCCTCCGTCGCGTACGACACCGACGCGCACGACATCGCCAGGGAGCGCCCGTGACCAGCTGGGTCGGCCGGACCGCCGCCGAGATAGCCGCCGCCGTGCGGGAGAAGCGGGTCACGCCGCGTGAGGTCGTGGCCGGGCATCTCGCTCGGATCGAGGCGCTGGACGGGCGGGTCGGAGCGTTCCGCAAGGTCCGGGCGGAGGCCGCCCTGGCGGAGGCCGACGAGGTGGCCGGCCGGACCGATCTGGCGGAACTGCCCCTGGCGGGCGTGCCCGTGGCGATCAAGGACAACCTCGCCGTGCGGGGCGAGTCCACCCGGAACGGGTCCGCCGCGACCCCGGACACGCCGGCCGGGGACGACCATGTGACGGTGGCCCGGCTGCGGGCGGCCGGCGCGGTGGTCGTGGGGCTCACGAACGTGCCCGAGCTGTGTGTCTTCGGCACCACGGACGGCGTGCACGGCACGGCCCGCAACCCGTGGGACACCTCGCGCACGACCGGCGGGTCCTCGGGCGGCAGCGCCGCCGCGGTCGCCGCCGGGCTGGTGCCGCTGGCCCTCGGCAACGACGGCATGGGCTCGCTGCGCATACCGGCCGCCAACTGCGGTCTGCTCGGCCTCAAGCCGGGCTTCGGGGTCGTCCCGGCGGACATCGGGCACGGCGACTGGTTCGGCATGTCCGAGAACGGCCCGCTCGCCACGACCGTCGAGGACGCCCGGCTGATGTTCCGGATACTGGCGGGAACGGACGCCGGACAACCCTCCGGGACCACCCCGCGCTCACCGGACATCGCCCTGTCCGTACGCAGCCCCCTTCTCGGCGTGACCGTCACCCGCCCGTACGCCGATGCCGCGCGCCGGGCGGCCGAGTCGCTGGCCGGGTCCGGCCTTCGGGTCCGGCCGGCCGATCCGCCGTATCCCGTCTGGCTGGGCACGACCTCGCTGGCGCACTGGACGGCGGGGACGGCGGTGGACGCGGAGGGCCTCGATCCGGAGCTGCTCACCCGGCGCACGCGGGTGCACGCGGCCGTGGGGCGACGTTTCGTGAAGGGGGTCCGCGCGGGCGACCGCCGGGAGCAACTGCGCCGACGCCTGGAGCCGTTCTTCGCCGAGCACGATGTGCTCCTCACCCCGGCGCTCGCCCGGCGCGGGCCCGCCGCCACGAACTGGCACGAGCGGGGGTGGCTGCGCATTCTGCTGGTGAACACCACCTACTCGCCGCTGACCCCGCCGTGGAATCTCACGGGCTGGCCGGCGATGTCGGTGCCGTTCGGCACGCTCGCGTCGGGCGTGCCCTGCGCGGTGCAACTGGTGGGCCGTCCGGGTTCGGAGCTCGAACTCCTGGAGGTGGCGGGCCGGTTGGAGGAGCTGAACCCGTGGCGCCGGACGGCGCCGATCGGCTGACCCGGGACGACCGACGGCCTCCTCCGGTCGGCGACGCACCGCCGACGCGCCCTTCCGGAGCGCCTCGTCCATGAGGTGCTGCCCCACCCGGCCGTCCTTCGGGAGCTCGAACGGGTCCGGGGCGTGCGCGGACGGTGAGGCCGAGGGAGGCCCAGCAGCCGTACGGCGGTACGGGTCTCGATGCGGGCGGCAGGGCCACCGCGGTGGGGCGCCAGAGCGGCCGGAGCCGGGCCGGTCGTGGGCCGCGGCTTCTCCGGTCTGCATGGGCGCGAGTCCGGCACGCCCATGCAGAGGGCGATCGCGAAGATCCTGCCGTCAGTCCACGCTGGGCAGGATGTGGGGCTCGGCGAGGTCGTCCTCGTAGCCCGCCAGTCGGATCGGGGCGGACCTGGCCCACACGTCCAGGCTGCCGAGTTCCTTCTTCGACCGGCCACCGCCCTCGGTGTGTTCCTCGGGGCGTTGATCGCGATTCGTCTTCTCTGGTGTCACCGCGCACTCCTTATGTGTCGGGTCACCCTCGGGACATCGGCCCAGCCTGCCGCTGTGCGCCTGACGTCCGCTCGGGTCTGAGTCGATGTCAGTTCGGACGCGGTGGCGCCGGTTTACCTGGATGTGAGAGCAGGCCGTGGTGACCGGCTTGTCCCGGGACGGACCGTGGGTGTGGGTGGGACCCATATAAGGCTGTCCGTCCGGTACAGAGTAACCAAATGAGCGGGCAGCCGCTCGATGGGGCTGAAAACAAGAGGTAACTGTCTTGAGTCGTTCAGCGCCCAGCAGGCCTCACCCTAGGGCAATTTGACCCATTTACCCGATCTGTCATCACCCGTTCGGCTCAGCACTCGCACCACGCACCGAGCCGACGACCCATCGGATCGCTGCCCTCGGCATGTAGTTCAGGTCCCGTTGGCCGAATCGCAAGCCGACCATGATCTGCTCATGTGTCGCAACGGCATTTCTCGCGGGCGGACTCGGGAGGACCGGCGGATGGAACTGCGCGGCGTCGAGGAGCTGATGGACCTGCTGCACGCCCGCCGGGGCGGCGGCGGGGCGGCGGACCACCACGGGGGCACTCCGGTCGATCCGTACGAACACGCGCTGCGGACCGCCGCGCTGTTGCGCCGAGGGCGGCCGGCCGACAAGGAGCTCCAGGTGGCCGGCCTGGTGCACACCCTCGGGCATCTACTCCGTCCGGGTGACGACACCAGCCATGCCGACCTGGCCGCCGACACGGTACGCCCGCTGCTCGGCGAGCGGGTCGCCCGTCTCGTACGGCTGCACGCCCTCGGCGCGGACGATCTCGTGCGCCTGCACGCGGGCGGCTGGGCGGACGCCACGCTCGTCGAGGACGTGCTGGCCCTGCGGCACGCGGACGAGGCGGGCCGGACCCCCGGCGTGGACGCCGGGGTCCTGGAGGACTGGCGGACGGTACTGGAGTTGGTGTCGGACCGGGCCAGGGCGGATCACCACTTGCCGGGCGCGTAGTCCTTCAGGAAGACGCCATACAGGTCCTCGCCCTGCTCGCCGAGCACCACGGGGTCGTAGACGCGGGCCGCGCCGTCGACGAGGTCGAGCGGGGCGTGGAATCCCTCGTCGGCCAGGCGCAGCTTGTCGAAGTGGGGGCGCTCGTCGGTGATCCAGCCGGTGTCGACCGAGGTCATGAGGATGCCGTCGGTCTGGAACATCTCCTGGGCGCTGGTCCGCGTGACCATGTTCATCGCGGCCTTGGCGGCGTTCGTGTTCGGGTGGCCCGCGCCCTTGTACCCGCGGCCGAAGACACCTTCCATCGCCGAGACGTTCACGACGTACGCGCGGCCGCTGGCCGCCTTCCGCGCGGCCTCGGCCATGGCCGGGCGGAGCTTGCTGATCAGGATGAAGGGCGCCGTGTAGTTGCACAGCTGGGTCTCGAGGAGCTCCACCGGGGAGATCTGCTCGATGGTCTGCACCCACGTGTTGCTGTCGACCACGTCGGGGACGAGGCCGCCCGCGTCGATGGCGGTGCCGTCGAGGTGTCGGGCGACGCTGGCGTTGCCCGCGACCAGGGCGAGGTCGGCGACCTGCTGCGCGTCGAGGCCGCTGATGCCCGCGGGCAGTGCGGTCAGACCGTCGACCGCGCCGGAGTTGAAGGCGCCGATGACGCGGTGCGGGGGGAGCTCGCCGGCGGGCAGCGGGGCGCTCTCCCCCTCGACCAGGGCGGCGTAGGCGGAGGGCAGACGGCGAACGGTCTGGGTGGCGTTGTTGATCAGGATGTCGAGGGGGCCCGCCTCCGCGACCTGGTCGGCGAGGGCGACGGCCTGGGCCGGGTCGCGCAGGTCGATGCCGACGACCTCCAGGCGGTGCAACCAGTCCGCCGAGTCGTCCATGGCCTTGAAACGGCGGATGGCGTCCTTGGGGAAGCGCGTGGTGATGGTGGTGTGCGCGCCGTCGCGCAGCAGCCGCAGGGCGATGTACATGCCGATCTTGGCGCGGCCGCCGGTGAGCAGGGCGCGCTTGCCGGTGAGGTCGGCGCGGGCGTCGCGCTTGCCGCGGTTCAGGCGGGCGCAGTCGGCACAGAGCTGGTGGTAGAAGTAGTCGACTTCCACGTACCGGGCCTTGCAGGTGTAGCAGGAGCGCGGGCGCTGGAGTATCCCCGCGATCTTCCCCTCCTCGGTCACGGACGACGGCAGGATGCCCTCGGTCTCGTCGTCGATCCGCTGGGCGGAGCCGGTGGCCGTGGACTCCGTGACCGCCTTGTCGTGCGCGGTCTTGGCGGCCCGGCGCTCCTGGCGGCGGCGCTGCTTCACCGTGCGGTAGACACCGGCGGTCGCCCGGCGCACCGCGATCGCGTCGGGGTGGTCGACCTCCAGCTTGTCCAGCTCTTCCAGCACGCCGAGACACACGGCGAGCCGCTCCGGGTCGATGCCGGGGCCGTACGCGACCTCGTCCGTGGTCGCCGGGCCGTCCTCTGTCACCGTCATCGCGCTGCCGTTTCCCTGATCACCCGCGGCACGCCGACCGCGTCCGCCACCGAACGCGGAATTCTACGGAGCGACGGCCCCGGTCACCAAAAAACGAGGAAAGTCGGGCGTCACCGCTGGTGTCAGAGCTCACACGCCGCCAGCAGGTCCTGGACCTCCCGGGTGACCGCCCGGGAGAGCAGTTCCAGATCCGGCACGGCCTCCGCGTCGGCGACGAGGCCGTAGTGGACGCTCCCCCGGTACGTCGAGACGGCCACGGCGAGGGACTGGCCGTGGGCGAGCGGGGCCAGCGGATAGATCTCCTCGAGGGGGCAGCCACCGAGGCGGAGGCCGAGGCTGGGGAGCGGGACGCTGGTGACGAGGATGTCGAACCAGAGGCGGGCGGCCTGGCTGACAAGCGGACCGCCGAGCCGATGGCCGAGGGGCAGTACGTGATCGGCGAGGAGGGCGACCGCGCCGGCGCCCCGGTTGGGCCCGGCGTCCTTGTTGCGGTCCATCGCCATGCGCACCGTACGCAGTCGGCCGAGCGGGTCCGGGTCGTCCACCGGCAGTTTCATCAGATACCCGGAGAGCCGGTTGCCCTGGGGGTACGCGGTGCGCGGGCGGCGCCTGGAGACGGGGATCAGCGCCCGGGGCGCGACCCCCTCGCTGCCGTCCCCGCGCTCGTCCAGCCACCGGCGCAGCGCGCCCGCCACGACGGCGATGAGGACGTCGTTGACGGTGCCGCCGACGGTCTTGCGGATCCGGTGCACGTCGTCGAGGTCCACGAGCACCCCGGCGGTACGACGGGTGCCGCTGGCCTCGGAGGTGAGCGCGGTCGAGGAGCGGGCGCCGAGGGTCGCGTCGAGCGTGGTGCGGGCGACGGAGGCGCCGATGTCGAGGGCGCGGCCGAGGTCGGAGAAGGTGCCCCGGACCAGGTCGGGCAGTTTGCGCACCTCGTCGAGGAGGCCGCGCGGCGGCTCCGCGGGGCGCGGCCGGGGCGCGGGCAGGTCCATGGGGTCCATGACGGCGGCGGCGAGCGTCAGCGCCCGCAGCCCGTCGGCGAGGGCGTGGTGGAACTTGAACAGCACGGCGAAGGTCGTGCCGTCCTCCCCGGGGAGCACATGCGCCTCCCACGGCGGTCGGCCGCGCTCCAGCGGGCGTTCCATCAGCCGCCCCGCCACCTCGTGGAAGTCCGCGGTCGGCGCGTGCAGCCGTACGTGGTCGAAGGGCTCGAAGTCGGCGACGGGCTCACGGGTCGCACCGCCGAAGGCCAGCGGCAGCCGTACGTCCGGGAGCCAGACGTCCCGGATCCGCATCCGCAGCCCGGGCACCGCGGCGGCCCGCGTGGCGAGCAGCTCGGCGGCGTGCGCTCCCGCGGTGGGCGAGTTCGCCGTGAAGACGCCGAGGGCGGCCAGGTGCATGGGATGTTCGGCGGTCTCGATGTTCCAGAACGCAAGGTCGAGTGGGGCGAGCGGGTCAGAATTCAATGGCTTGCCTCGCGTCGACGACGGGTGAGTCAGCAGTCAATCGCTGTTGGCCGATTACGGTCAAGTACGATCAAGCTACGCATAGTTAACAGCAGATTAAGTCCCGCCACATGACGAAAGCGGGACTCATGCGACATCCGTGTTCACCGTGGTCACCCTGAAGGCCTACGGCACCTGCTGCCCCTTGCCCAGGGCGATCACTCCGCCCCGGGAGACGGTGTAGAGCTCGGCGTCCCGCTCGGGATTGACTCCGATGGTCGCACCCGGGGGCACCTGGACGTTCTTGTCGAGCACGGCGCCCCGTACGACCGCGCCCCGCCCGATGTGGACGTTGTCGTGCAGGACCGAGCCCTGGACGACGGCGCCCGGGTCGACGACGACTCCCGGGGACAGCACGGACCTCGTCACCTGGCCGCGGATCAGACAGCCCGCACTGATGATCGACTCGCTGGCGATGCCGCCCGCGTTGAACCGGGCCGGGGAGAGCTGGCCGGAGCTGGTGTAGATGGGCCAGCTGCGGTTGAAGAGGTTGAAGGCGGGGCGCTCGGCGATGAGGTCCATATGGGCGTCGTAGTAGGCGTCGAGCGTGCCGACGTCCCGCCAGTAGCCCTGGTCGCGGGTGGTCTCGCCGGGCACGTGGTTGGCGCTGAAGTCGTAGAGCTGGGCCTCGCCCCGTTCGGTGAGCTGGGGCAGGATCGAGCCGCCCATGTCGTGGACGGAGTCCTCGTCCTCGGCGTCCCGCTGGAGCGCCTCCACCAGGGCCTTGGTGGTGAAGAGGTAGTTGCCCATCGAGGCGAACACGGTTTCGGGGTCGTCGGCCAGGCCCGGCGGGTCGGCCGGCTTCTCCAGGAAGCGCTCCACGGTCCGGCCGTCGGAGCCGGGGGTGATCACACCGAAGGACGACGACTCCGTGCGCGGTACGCGGATGCCGGCCACCGTCACGCCCGCGCCGCCCTCGATGTGCTGCGTCAGCATCTGGCGGGGGTCCATGCGGTAGACGTGATCGGCGCCGAACACGGCGACGTACTCCGGCTGTTCGTCGTGCACCAGGTTCAGGGACTGCAGGAGCGCGTCCGCACTGCCCAGATACCAGCGCGGGCCGAGCCGCTGCTGGGCCGGGACCGGCGTGACGTAGTTGCCCAGCAGGCTCGACATCCGCCAGGTCGTGGTGATGTGCCGGTCCAGCGAGTGCGACTTGTACTGCGTGAGCACGCAGATGCGCAGGATGTCCGCGTTGACGAGGTTGGAGAGGACGAAGTCCACCAGGCGGTATGTTCCGCCGAAAGTCACCGCTGGTTTCGCGCGGTCGGCGGTCAGGGGCATCAGCCTCTTGCCCTCACCGCCCGCCAGTACGATTCCCAGCACCGAAGGTCCACCGCGCCGCATGCCGCCGCCCCTCTACACCTGCTTGTGCTCTACACCTGGTTGTGCCGAACCCTGCGTCTCGACTACCCCTGTTTGAGGACTTCCTCGTAAAGCTGGGCCGTCCGCCGGGCGACCGCGTCCCAGCCGAACTCGCGCACCGCGCGCTCCCGCCCGGCCTGGCCCATCCGGGCGGCCGCACCGGGGTCGGCGAGCACCGCGTCGAGGGCGCGGGTCAGCTGAGCCTCGAAGTCGTCCTCCGTCGACACGAGGAGGCCCGTGACGCCGTCCTCCACCACCTCCGGGATACCGCCGACCCGCGAGGCCACCACGGCCGTGCCGCAGGCCATGGCCTCCAGGTTGACGATACCCAACGGCTCGTACACCGACGGACAGACGAACACGGCGGCGTGCGTGAGGAGCTGGATCACGTCCGGGCGCGGGAGCATCTGCGGGATCCAGAACAGGCCCTCGCGCGCACGGCTCAGCTCCGCGAACAGATCGCGGAACTCCTGGTCTATCTCCGGAGTGTCGGGCGCCCCCGCGCAGAGCACGACCTGCACCGCCGGATCGATGTCCCGCACGGCGCGCAGCAGGTGGGGCACGCCCTTCTGCCGGGTGATACGGCCGACGAAGAGGACGTACGGCCGGGCGGAGTCGACGCCGAGGCGGTCGAGGACGGCCGTGCCGTGGTCCGGCTGGTAGAGGGAGGTGTCGATGCCGTTGTGCACGACGTGGAGCTTCGCCGGGTCCAGCGCGGGATAGCAGCCGAGGATGTCGTCGCGCATGGCACCGGAGACGGCGATCACCGCGTCGGCGGACTCGATCGCGGTGCGCTCGGCCCAGCTGGACAGGGCGTAGCCGCCGCCCAGCTGCTCGGCCTTCCAGGGGCGCAGCGGCTCCAGCGAGTGGGCGGTCATCACATGCGGGATGCCGTGCAGCAGCTTGCCGAAGTGGCCGGCGAGGTTGGCGTACCAGGTGTGCGAGTGGACCAGTTCGCGGCCTTCGAGACCGGCCGCGATGGAGAGGTCCACGGAGAAGGTGCGCAGCGCGTCGTTGGCGGCGTCGAGCGTGGACCAGGGCCGGTGGCGTACGACGCCGCCGCCCGCGCCCTCGCCCCAGCAGTGCACGTCCAGGTCGACGAGGGCTCTCAACTCGTGGGCGAGGAACTCGACATGGACGCCCGCGCCACCGTAGACGTCGGGCGGATACTCCCGGGTCAGCAGGCCGACTCGCACCCGGAACCCCCTGTCTCAGCGGCTGGTTCCCACATGGTCACCCAGAAGGGTCCGATGGGGAAGACCACGATTTTCCCGCGGGGGCACGCCCGGTGTCAGGCGCGGTGTCAGGCGCGCGGACCGTGGGAGGGTGGCGCGCCGGGCGGCCGGTCGAAGCAGCAGTCGCCGCACAGCCCGCCGCCGGGCAGTCGGTAGTAGAGACAGCAGCTGCGGCGGCGGTGGGTCGCCGGGTCCAGCGTGCCGGCCAGGTCGGGCTGCGCGAACAGGTCGGCGGCCAGCGCGCGGGCCCGACTCGCCTCCCGCGTGCGGCCGTTGGCGGCGGCCCAGCGGTCGATCTGGCGCACGGCGCCCATCAGCGCGGATGCCGCGTTGCCCCACAACAGGCGCTCGGACAGGGGCAGTTGAGCGCGCAGAGCCGCCGCCAGCGGTACGAGATGGCCGTCCCGTACGACCTCGCCGATCCGCTCTGCGGGCAGGCTCCGCACCTCGGTCAGCCACAGGTCGTCCGGGGCGCTCGCGTCCGCGTCCCAGCGCAGGAGGCGGGGGTCGAGGTCGGGGACGCGGCCGTACAGGGCGGCCGCCCCGAGAGCCACCGACCACAGGCGGGCGGCGAAGCCGAGGTGGGCGAGGGAGGCGGCCACCCGCGGCTCGGGAGCCCGCACACTCCTCGCGACTTTCCGGACGCGGAAAATTACGGGATTCGCGTAAACCTCCGGTTCCACATCGGCATCGCGTGCCGCATAGGCTTCCGCCAGCGTGGGCGGCGGCCCGTGCGGCGGTTCGCCCGTGCGTAGGACGAAGAAGCCGCCGAGTGCCGAGAGGGCGGAGAGGCCCGGGTCGTGGTCCACGAGGACGAGTAGTACCAGGGCCGATGGGCGCACTCACCTGGAGGCCTGCACTCCGTGTCGCCCACCCTGGGTATGACGGCGGGCCCGTCGTACTCCATCGGCAGTAGGACCCATTGAGTGCTCAGGGACGACGACGGCGCATGCGCATCCGAGGCATCGTGGTCATTATGAAAGCCGAGCGTTCACCGCGCCGGGCCAGGAGCCCCCGCGCTGCGCTGAGGAGCCGAATATGAGCGCCCTCGCGTTGTCCGTACTCCTGTCGTTCGTCTCCGCCGTCGCGTATGCGGGCGGGGCGATCGTCCAGGAGCGAGTCGCGGTGTCCTCGCCCGGCCGGGTCTACGCGCCGCTGCGCCGGCCGGGCTGGTGGGCCGCCGTCGGGCTGAACGGCCTCGGCGGGCTGCTGCACGTGGTGGCCCTGGCCTACGGCCCGCTGAGCCTGGTGCAGCCGCTGGGCGCGCTGACCATCGTCTTCGCCCTGCCCATGGCGGCGCTCTTCGTGGGCCGCAGGGCCGGCGCCACGGCCTGGCGGGGCGCGATCATGGCGACGGTGGGTCTGGCGGGCCTGCTCTCCCTGGTCGGCTCGGCCGACGTGCAGTCGCTGGACAACGCCCAGCGGGTGCTGGTGGCCGTGGTCAGCGCCGGTGCGGTGGCCGCGCTGATGGTGACGGCGCGCGCGGCGCACCGGCACCCGGCGGTGCGCAGCATCCTGCTGGCGGTCGCCTCCGGTGTCGCGTTCGGCATGGCCTCGGTCTTCACGAAGACGGTCGCCGTGGACTGGACGGACGGCGTCGCCCTCTCCGACGTGCCGACCCTCGCCGTCATCGGTGTCTTCGCCGCGGCCGGTCTGCTGCTGTCCCAGGCCGCCTACCGGAGCGGCGGCCTCGCGGCCCCGCTCGCCACGCTGACCGTGGTGAACCCGGTGGTGGCGGCCGCCGTCGGCATCACGATGTTCGGCGAGACGTTCCGCTACGGCACGACCGGCACCCTCCTCGCACTGGGCTGCGGAGTCGTCGCGGCGGGCGGTCTGATCCTGCTGACCACCGAGCGCCTCGGCGACGAGGTCCAGGCGGAGCGGACCGACGAGGACGTCACGGTCACGGCCGCCGACCGGGAGTCGCTCGCCCTGGAAAAGCTGCTCGCGGGGCTGCCGCGGCAGTCCGCCGAGGTGCCGGACACCGTCGGCGACGCGATCGACCTGGACGAGCGCGTGGTCGTCCCGGCCCCGTTCCTGGGAAGCGGCGCCACGGACGGGGACGACGCTCCGCCCGGACTGCTGCTGCGGCCGTTCCACGACGAGCTGTATGTGCCGAGGGCGCTCCTCGACCGTCATCGCGACCGGCATCGCGACCGCGTGAAATCCTGAGCGGGAGGCCCCGAGCGGGCCTCCCGCACCGCGTCAGATCCGAACCCCTCCCGCCCGCAGATAGGCGATCGGATCGATGTCGCTGCCGAAGCCGGGCCCCGTCCGCACCTCGAAGTGCAGATGCGGGCCCGAGCTGTTGCCCGTGGAGCCCGAGCGGCCTATGCGCTGGCCCGCGCCCACGTTCTGGCCGGTCTTCACGGAGATCGCCGACAGATGGGCGTACTGCGTGTAGCGGCCGTCGCCGTGGCGGATCACCACCTGGTAGCCGAAGGAACCGCCCCAGCCCGAGCTGACGACCTCCCCGGCGGCCACGGACTTCACGGTGCTGCCGGTCGCCACGGGGAAGTCGACGCCCGTGTGGTAGCCCTTCGACCAGGAGGAGCCCGAGGCGCGGTAGGGCGTGCCGAGGGAGGCGCTGACGGGGGCGACGAAGGACGCCGACTCCTGCCGCCGCTCGGACGTCTGCTCCTTCTGCTCCTTCTGGACCTTCTTCTGTTCTTTCTGCTGTTCTTTCTGCTGCTCTTTCCGTTGCTCTTTCTTCTGTTCCTTCTTCGGGTCCTTCTTCTGGCCCGCCGTGTTCAGGCTGAGCCTCTGTCCGGGGACTATCACGTCCGGATCGGAGCCGATGGTCCTGCGGTTGGCCTCGTAGAGCTTGCGCCAACCGCCCCTGACCTCGCGGGAGTCGGCGATCTCGGAGAGGGTGTCGCCCCGGACCACCGTGTACATCTCGACCTTGCCGGCCTGCGACTGGGGCGTGGTCTGCGGCTTCACGTCCTCGATCGTGAGGCCCGCGCGGGCCGAGCACACGGGCCAGGCGTCGGGGCCCTGTCCGTCGAGGACCTTCTCGGCGATCGCGATCTGCTGTTCCTTGGTGGCCAGGTCCGCGCGGGCGGCGTAGGCCGTACCGCCGAAGGCCTCCCAGGTGGACTGGCTGAACTGCAGGCCGCCGTAGTAGCCGTTCCCGGTGTTGATGTTCCAGTCGCTGGTGGACTCGCAGGCCGCGACCTTGTCCCAGGTCTCGGCATCGGCCGCCTCCGCGACCCCGGTGCCGATCAGCGGGAGCGCCATTCCCGCGCCGCCCGCCGTGACGGTGAGTGAGGCGCGGTTGATCCTGTTCGGCTGGTACCGGCGGTGCCGACCGCGTACGGCCATGGAAAAGCCCCCCTCGCCCTATGCCATGAGCCGCAAAAGTAAGTGCCGCGAACCGGCCATGACAAGACGAAAAATCAGCCGCTCCCGTCCCGCGCGTGGCGGGTATGCGACCTGCTCCGGCGCGTAAGTGCCCCCGTCCGGCGCGCGAGTGACCAGGGACGGCGCGCAAGGCCTCGGGTTGCGCGCCCCATTGAGGCAGGTAGGGCCCTTCCTGCGTACTCAAGCCCGGCAGGCCGCGCAGTGCGGACGGGGCCGGTGCACGTCAGGATGGCCGGAAGGACAATACTGGCGGGCAGGAACGGCACCACCGATATCAGGATCCATAGGAGCCAACCGTATGAGCACTTCAGCCCAGATCGGCGTCACCGGCCTCGCGGTCATGGGGAGCAACCTCGCCCGCAACTTCGCCCGCAACGGCTACACGGTCGCCGTCCACAACCGCTCCGCGGCGAAGACCCACGCGCTGATCAAGGAGCACGGGCACGAGGGCGACTTCATCGCGGCCGAGACCGCCAAGGACTTCGTACAGGCACTGGAGCGGCCCCGGCGCCTGGTCGTCATGGTGAAGGCGGGCGGACCGACGGACGCGGTGATCGAGGAGTTCGCGCCGCTCCTGGAGCCCGGCGACATGATCATCGACGGTGGCAACGCGCACTTCGCCGACACCCGCCGCCGCGAGGCCGCGCTGCGCGAGCAGGGCATCCACTTCGTCGGCGCGGGCATCTCCGGCGGCGAGGAGGGCGCGCTCAACGGGCCGAGCATCATGCCGGGCGGTCCGGTCGAGTCCTACGACTCCCTCGGCCCGATGCTGGAGAAGATCTCCGCGAAGGCCTCCGACGGCGCGCCGTGCGTCACGCACGTGGGGCCGGACGGAGCCGGGCACTTCGTGAAGATGGTCCACAACGGCATCGAGTACGCCGACATGCAGCTGATCGGCGAGGCCTACCAGCTGCTGCGCGACGTGGCCGGTTACACCCCCGCGCAGATCGCCGAGATCTTCCGCACCTGGAACACCGGCCGGCTCGACTCGTATCTGATCGAGATCACGGCCGAGGTGCTGGCGCACGTGGACGAGGCCACGGGCAAGCCGTTCGTGGACGTGGTCGTCGACCAGGCGGAGCAGAAGGGCACCGGCCGCTGGACCGTCCAGATCGCGCTGGACCTGGGCGTTCCGGTGTCCGGCATCGCCGAGGCCGTCTTCGCGCGCTCCCTGTCCGGCCACGCGTCGCTGCGCGAGGCCTCCCGCTCGCTGGCCGGCCCGAAGGCCACCCCGCTCAGCGCGGCCGAGGCGGGTGCCTTCGCCGACCGGGTCGAGCAGGCGCTGTACGCCTCCAAGATCGTGTCGTACACCCAGGGCTTCCACGAGATCGACGCGGCCCGCGACGAGTACGACTGGAACATCGACCTGGGCAAGGTCGCCTCGATCTGGCGCGGCGGCTGCATCATCCGGGCGGCCTTCCTCGACCGCATCCGCGCCGCGTACGACGCCCGGCCCGACCTGCCGAGCCTGCTCTCCGACGAGACGTTCGCCCAGGAGATCGCGGCGGCGCAGGACGACTGGCGTGAGGTGCTGGTGGCCGCGACGCGCCAGGGTGTCCCGACGCCCGGGTTCGCGGCGGCGCTGGCGTACTACGACGCGCTGCGTGCCGAGCGGCTGCCTGCGGCGCTCACGCAGGGGCAGCGGGACTTCTTCGGGGCGCACACGTACCGGCGGGTGGACCGGGAGGGGTCGTTCCACACGCTGTGGGGGCAGGGCCGCGGTGAGGTCGAAGCCTAAAGGGGTGGGGGTGCGGATCGATTGGCGGCTGCGGGTCGTTCGTGGCTGGTCGCGCAGTTCCCCGCGCCCCTGAGGTTGGAGATGTGGCCCGGCATGGAAACGTCCATGCCGGGCCTTTCTTCTGCCACCTGACCACTTGCTACGACAAGGGTCCCGGCCTCGGCTCCCCCGGCACCGGGTCCGGGCCCGGGGGGTTCGGGACCGGGTCCGGGGTCGGGGTGGGACGGGGCTCGGGGGTGGGGACGGGGTCGGGGAACGGGGTCGGCGGGAAGGGTTCCGGGCGGTCGGGGCCCGGCCCCGGGGTGGGGCCCGGCTTCACGGGGTCCGGGTCGGGATGCGTCATCGCGTCCTCCAGCCAGTGGGTACGTCGGCCATGGACTTGTGCCACGGGTACCCGTCGCCCGCGCGGGCAGTCACCCGGTCGGCCGAGCCTGCACCGACCATCTCGGCGACGGGTTCCTCAGAACCCCTCGGGATGGGCGAGAAGCCAGTCCTTCGCGGCCCGCAGCAGCTCCGGATCGGCGGCCGGCGCCTCCTCGGGGTGGCGTTCGGCCCACCTGACGACGTACGGGCACAGGGGCGCGACGACGATGCCCTCGCGGGCCGCGATGCCGTACAACTCCCGGGCCAGCGAGCCCGCGACACCCTTGCCCTCGTGCGCGGGCTCGACGATCGTGTGGACCGGTACGAGCGCGCCCCGCGGGGATTCGAGGACGAAGTACTGGATGTGACCGGCCAGTTCGTCGCCGGTGAGGGCCTCCAGCCGGCCGGCCGCCCGGTCGTCGCGGATCTGTACGTCGCTCATGGCACTCCTCGCGTGCGGATCGGGACGCCGGGCGGCCGCGCGTGGCCTCAGAGGGTGGCGGCCTGCGGGCTGCGCCGCTGGTCCGAACCCGGGACCGGCTCGGACGCGTCCGAGCCCAGGGCCACGATCCGGTTGTCGCGGTCCACGTGCACGACCCTGGGCTCCAGGGTGCGGGCCTCGGCGTCGGAGACCTGAGCGTAACTGATGATGATCACCAGGTCTCCGGGGTGCACGAGATGGGCCGCGGCACCGTTGATCCCGACGACCCCCGAGCCGCGCTCGCCCTCGATGACGTACGTCTCCAGCCGGGCGCCGTTGGTGATGTCCACGATGTGCACGAGCTCGCCCGGCAGCAGGTCGGCGGCGTCGAGCAGGTCGGCGTCGATGGTCACGGATCCGACATAGTGCAGGTCGGCCTGGGTGACCGTGGCACGGTGGATCTTGGACTTGAACATGGTACGCAGCATCGGTGCACTCCCGGAAAGTAGGCTCCCTGCCCGCGTTGTTGCGGGTCAAGGGCGGTTTCCACACCGTCGGCGAGTCGCGTGTTCGGGCAGCTTCGCTCAGGTTCCCCAGGACTCGTGCTGACCGGATGCCGACTTTTCCGACGGTGCATCAGACGTGGGTGAGGGGGCGCCGGGGATCGTCTTCACTCCCCCGGACCGCCCTTCACCGACGACCGGGATCAGCGTACGCAACAGCCCCCGAAGACCTCCGTGACGATCGCCACAGCGAGGCCGACCTCCGATCCCGTTCCGCGGGCCGACCACCGCCGAGTGGAACCTGTCCCTGAAGGGTGTCAACTCCTGCGCCGGGCGAGGAGCAGCGCCACGTCGTCCTCCGGCTCGCGGTTCAGGGCGCCGAGCAGCATGTCGCAGGTCTCTTCCAGGGGGAGGCGGGTGCCGTCCAGCAGGCGTAGCAGGTTCTGCAGCCCTGCGTCGACGGGCATTGCGTGGCTTTCCACCAGGCCGTCCGTGAACAGTGCGAGCAGTGCGCCTTCGCCGAGTTCGCGCTCCTCGACGGTGAACGGCACGCCGCCCACCCCGAGCGGCACCCCGCCGGCGATGTCGAGGAACGCGGCTTTCCCGTCCGGTTCCACCAGTACCGGTGGCAGGTGGCCCGCGCGGGAGACTTCGCATCGGCCGTGCCTCGGGTCGCAGACGACGTAGATACAGGTGGCCAGCATGTCGGAGTCGCCGAGGGAGGCGGTGAGGTCGTCGAGGTGGTGCAGCAGCTCGGCCGGAGGCAGGTCGAGCCGGGCGAGGGCGCGGGTGGCGGTGCGGAGCTGGCCCATGATCGCCGCGGCGTGCACGCCCTTGCCCATCACGTCGCCGACGACGAGGCCGACCTTGCCGTCCTTGAGGGGAAGCACATCGAACCAGTCCCCGCCGACCTCGCTGATCGCGGGCAGATAGCGGGAGGCGATCTCGATGTCGCCGTAGTGCGGTGGGTCCTGGGGCAGCAGGCTGCGCTGGAGAGTGAGTGCGGTGTTGCGTTCGCGTCCGTACAGCCGCGCGTTGTCGATGCAGATGGCGGCGCGCGCGGCCAGTTCGGTGGCAAGGGTGAGGTCCTGGTCGTCGAACGGCCGGGGGTTCACCGTGCGGCACAGGCTGAGCGTGCCCAGCACCTCGCCGCGGGCCATGAGGGGAGCGGCCAGATAGGAGTGGACGCCTGCGCGCCGCAGCGTCTCGGCGGCGGAGTCGTCCCCGGCGATACGCCGTATCTCCGTGCCGGTCACGTGTTCCAGCAGGATCGGCCGTGCCTCTCGTACACACTGGGTGATCATCCGGAAGGAGCTGTACAGGGCGGACGCGTCCACTGGCTCCGCGGCCTTGATCGCATCGGTGGGACGGCTTGTTTTGAGGGCGAGCGCCTGAAAGCCGAGGGAGTCGTCCGCCCGCACCGGGGCCGTGCCTCCGGGGTTGGCCACCGAGTCGAGTACGTCGACGGCCGCGAGGTCGGCAAGCTCCGGAACAGCCACGTCCGCGAGCTCATGTGCCGTCTGGCTCAGGTCGAGCGTGGTACCGATGCGGACGCCGGCGTCGGCTATCACCGCCAGACGCTCCCGCGCTTTCGCGACCTCGGCCGCCGCCCGCTGCCGCTCGGAGACGTCGAGTACCGAAATCGCCAGGCCCAGCACACGCCCGTTCGCGTCCTCGATCCGGTGGTACGACTCCGAGTACGCGTGATCCTCGCTGTCGGCGGCCGTTCGGCCGACCGTCTGCTGATCCAGTAGCGGCTCACCGGTCCGGAGGACCCGCCGCATCCGCGACTCGATGGCCTCCACGTCGAGGGCCGGCAGCACCTCACCGACGCGGCGGCCCAGCACGGCCTCCTCGGGGACGCCGTTGATGCGTTCCAGTGACGCATTGACACGCACCCACCGCAGGTCGGTGTCGAAGACCGCGATGCCCACCGGCGACTGGCTGACCAGGATGTGGGACAGGGCCAGGTCCCGCTCCACGTTCCGTACGGTCTCGGCGTCGGTGCCCAGACCGAGGGCGTGGATGTCGCCACGGGCATCGCGCAGTGGCATGGTGCGGAACTCCACCCGGCGCGTGGAGCCGTCCTTGTGCCGCACCGGAAAGACCCCCGCCCAGCGCGCACCCGTGCGCACGCGATCGAACAGCTCGTGAGCCCGTGCCCGGTTCTCCGGGGCCACGAGCAGTGCGCCCGCGTCCTGGCCCAGCGCTTCCGCGGCGGAGAACCCGAGCAACGACTCGGCTTCGGGGCTCCACAGCGCGATCCGGCCGTCGCTGCCCAGGACCAGGGCCGCCACCCGCAGCACGTCCAGCAGCCCACCAGGCGCAGCAGTGATGCGGTCCTGCCGGCCGTTCCCAGTCCGGGTCTCTCGCTCAGGCATACCGGGGCTCCTTCCGGCGGCAGCGCAAGATCCACTCCTGCCCCTTCCGCCGGACTCCTCAGTCATACCTCTGTCGGCGGAACACCGCACGCCATGGCCGCGTGTACCACGAAATGCGAGCCGTCCGGTCGCCGCGTACGTGAGGACGGACCCGAGGGAGAAGAGGTCGCTCGCTCTGGTCACCGTCTCGCCGCGCACCTGCTCGGGCGACATGAACGCCGGGGTGCCGAGCACCGTTCCGGGCTCGGTGAGGCTGCCGCCGAGGCAGGCCGTGTGTAGCCGCGGGCGAGGCCGAAGCCGATGACGCGGGGGCCGTCGACGGTCAGCAGGATGTTCGCCGGCTTGAGGTCCCGGTGGACCAGGCCCTCCTCGTGGATCGCCTGCAGCGCGAGTGTCAGACGGTGTGCCAGGACGTGCACCGAGGCCGGCGGCAGCGGGCCGAAGTCCCCGTCCACCACCTTGTCGAGCGGCGGCCCGGGCACGTAACCGGTGGCCACCCATGGGTGCTCGACCTCGGTGTCGGCGTCCAGCACGGGCGCGGTCCACTCACCGCCGACCCTCCGCGCGGCGGCCACCTCGCGGGCGAAACGCCGCCGGAACGCCGGGTGCAGCGCGGACTCGGCGTGCACCGGCTTCACCGCGACCGTACGGCCCCCTTGCGAGCGGGCCAGGTAGACCCGCCCCATCCCACCCAAGCCCAGACGGGCGATGAGACGGTACGGGCCGATGTGCGAGGGGTCCTCGGGGACCAGTGGCTGCATGGCTGCGGTCTTCGCACAGAGGCAGGGGAGTTGGACCGCCTGCACAGGATCGTTCGCGCCCGCCGAAGGGCCTCGGCGTGCTCCTTGATGCCGATCTCGTCCGGGATCGAACTGGCCAGTTCCATTGACGTGCTCCTGGCCGACATCTATCTTCTGCTCGAACTTGCGAACAATGTTCGATTTTTCGAACCATGGCCGTCAAAGGGGACAGCCCGTGTCGCGCACTCGCCTCCGGCGCACTCCCGAGCCGGCTCTGTCGGCCCTCTCCGCTGCCTTCGTCACCCGGCCCGCCGCCGCGGGGTCTCCGACAGCTGCCATGTGCACGCGGAAACCGCGGCTCTTCGGCCGCTGACCTGGCATGACGCGGCGTCCCACGTCGCGCGGGAACCGGTCCTGCCTCAACGGTTCGGAGGCCGGGCCTCACCCTCGGCCTCACTTGCACCTGATCATGGCACTCCAGAAAGACAGGAACGCATATGCCCGCGGTTCTCTCCCGGCTGGCGGCGGTATTCGTCGCCGCCTGCCTGCTCTTCACAGCCCAAGCCGTGACCACACCTCAGCGGGCCGCCGCCGCCGACCCGGGCTACCTGATGACGCACTTCATCGGGGAGGGGGCGACCGGTCAGCAGATGTACTTCTCGTACAGCGCGGACGGACTGAACTGGACCGATCTCAACGGCGGCGGCATGACCCTGCGTTCCACCGTGGGCACCCGCGGGGTGCGCGACCCCGCGCTGGTGCGCTCACCCGACGGCAGCAAGTACTGGATCATCGCGACCGACCTGTGCATCGACTGCGGCCAGACGTGGAGTTCGTCCATCAACGACGGCAGCCGCAGCCTTGTGGTGTGGGAGTCGAGTGACCTGGTCACCTGGTCGGCGCCGTGGCTGCTCAACGTCGCCGGCGCGATCCCCGACGGGCGCAACGCCTGGGCGCCGGAAGCGATCTGGGATCCGGCCAGCAACGACTACGTCCTGTACTGGGCGACGAACAAGCCCCTCAACGGCGCGACGAAGCACCGCATCTACTACGCCCGCACCACGGACTTCCGCACGATCACCACGCCGCAGCTCTACATCGACCGCCCCGGCACCCAGGAAATCATCGACACCCAGATCGTCGAGGTCCCTTCCGGCGTCGGCGACTACCGCTACGTACGGGCCTCCGGCGACGGCCAGATCACCCTCGAGGGCAGCAACTCGATCCTCGGCACCTGGACCAACCTCGGCAACCTCTCCGGCATCGGCCTGACCGGCTCCCAGGTCGAGGGCCCGATGTGGATGAAGTTCCGGGACCGCAACGAATGGACCCTCTACCTCGACCAGTACGCGGCCGGAAAGGGATACATGCCGGTCACGACGACCAACCCGTCCGCCACCGGCACCTACAAGCTCCCGACGTCCGGAACCTACTCCCTGGGCGGTACCAAGAAGCGCCACGGCTCGATCCTGAACCTGACGGCCGCCGAGGACGCCCGGATCCAGGCCCGCTGGGCCAACACCCCGGCCAAGCGGCTGCAGTCCTTCAACTTCCAGGACCGCTACGTGCGGCACGCCAACTTCGACGTGCGCATCGACCAGAACATCACCAACGACGACGCCAAGTTCCGGCCGCGACCGGGCCTGGCCGGGTCCGGCACCGTCTCCTTCGAGTCGGTCAACTTCCCCGGCTACTACCTGCGGCACGCCGGATTCGATTTCCAGCTGGTCCACAATGACGGCACCACCCAGTTCGCCGCGGACGCCACGTTCCGTCAGGTGGCCGGGCTCGCCGACTCGGCCTGGTCCTCGTTCCAGTCGTACAACTACCCCGACCGGTACATCCGGCACTACGCGTACGAACTGAAGCTCGAAACGATCACCACCGCGACGGGACGCAGCGACGCGACCTTCCGTCTGACGAGCTGACCTGACGGGGATGCCGGCGCCCTCGGGCGACGCCCCGGCTGCCGCCCGCCCTCAAGCGAGGAAGGCGTCGGCATCCCACCCGCGAGCGCAACGCGACACCAGATGTCATTCGGGCGGCACGCGGCACCTCGGCCGAGGCGTCGCGTCCCCCTCCTCAGGCATGTCTTCTTCAGGGATGTGAACCATGCACAGCGTGAGACTTCAGTGCCGCCGGAGATACCGGCAGGGCGCTCTGGCCGTCGTGGCCGCCGCCTCGTTCATGGTCGGCGTCGTCGGCCCGGCGGCCCCCGTCCAGGCGGCGGAGATCACCGACGGCCTGGCTCTCTGGTACAAACTCGACGCCTCCTCGGGCACCGTGGCGGTGGACTCCTCCGGCCACGGCCGGAACGGCACCGTCAACGGCACCGCGGGCTGGTCGGGCAACGGTGAGGGGCTCACGTTCAACGGGTCCAGCACCTACGTCAAGGTGCCGGACAACATCATGAGCGGCATGAACGCGATCACCGTCTCGATGGACGTGCAGATCGACGCCACCCAGGCCACGCCCTACTTCCTCTACGGCTTCGGCAACACCGCGAGCAGCGGCACCGGCAACGGGTACCTGTTCACCACCGGCAACTCGTTCCGGGCCGCCATCGCCTCCGGGAACTCGTCCACCGAACAGAACACCCGGACCTCCGCCGCGCTGCAGCGCTCGGTCTGGAAGCACGTCACCTACACCCAGACCGGCAACACGGGAGTCCTCTACGAGGACGGCGTGGAAAGGGCCCGTAACACCTCGGTCACCCTCACCCCCGGTTCCATCGGGTCCGGCATCACCACGGCCAACTACATCGGCAAGTCGGTCTACACCAGTGACAAGCTCTTCAAGGGCAAGATCCGCGACTTCCGGGTCTACGACCGCGCACTGGCACCCGGCGAGGTTCTCGATCTCAGCGGGAACACCACGGGCATCGGCGCGGCCACCCACCCCAAGCTGAAGATCGACGCCATCGTCGACGACGCGAACAGCAAGGTCACCCTCCCCCTGACCGAGGGCACCGACCTCACCACGCTCGCCCCGCAGTTCACCATCGCCCAGGGCGCGGCCATCAGTCCCGCCTCCGGCACCCCACGCGACTTCACCCGGCCCGTGACGTACGAGGTGACCGGCCCGGACGGCGAGAAGCGCACCTGGACGGTGGAGGCGCTGGAGATGAGGAGCCCGGTGCTTCCGGGGCTCACCGCCGACCCGAACATCGTCCGGTTCGGCGACACCTTCTACATGTACCCGACCACCGACGGCTTCGCGGGCTGGAGCGGCACGAAGTTCAAGGCGTACTCCTCCAAGGACCTGGTCCACTGGACGGACCACGGCGTCATCCTGGACCTCGGACCCGACGTCAGCTGGGCCGACGCCCGGGCCTGGGCCCCGACGGCGGCCGAGAGGAACGGGAAGTACTACTTCTACTACTCCGCCGACACGAACATCGGCGTCGCGGTCTCCGACTCTCCCACCGGCCCCTTCACGGACCCCCTGGGCAAGCCGCTGATCGCCCGCGGCGCCTTCACCGGCCAGATGATCGACCCGGCGGTCTTCACCGACGACGACGGCAAGACGTACCTCTACTGGGGCAACGGCAGGGCGTACGTCGTGCCGCTGAACGACGACATGGTCTCCTTCGACGCCTCCAAGGTCACCGACATCACCCCGAGCGGCTACAACGAGGGCACCTTCGTCATCAAGCGCAACGGCACCTACTACTTCATGTGGTCGGAGAACGACACACGGGACGAGAACTACCGCGTCGCCTACGCCACCGGCTCCTCGCCCACCGGCCCCTGGACCAAGCGAGGCGTGATCCTGGAGAAGGACCTCGCCCTCGGCATCAAGGGCCCCGGCCACCACTCGGTGGTCCACGTCCCGAACACCGACGACTGGTACATCGTCTACCACCGCTTCGCCATCCCCGGCGGCGACGGCACCCACCGCGAAACCACCATCGACAAGCTGGAGTTCGACGCCGACGGCCTGCTGAAGAAGGTCGTGCCCACCCTGAGCAGCATCGCCCCGCTCCCCACTCTGCCGACGAACACCACCCGCTCGCTCCAGTCGGTCAACTTCACCGGCCGCTACGCCGCCGTCCGCTCCGACAGCCTCGGCTACCTCGACCCGGTGACCTCCTCCAGCACCACGGCGGTCAAGCAGAGCGCCACCTTCACCGTCGTCCCCGGCCTGGCCGACTCCACCTGCTACTCGTTCCGTGACTCGACCGGCCGCTACCTGCGCCACAAGGACTACCGGATCCGCTTCGACGCGAACAACGGCACGGCGGTCTTCAACAAGGACGCCACCTACTGCGCCCGGCCGGGCTCGGCCACCGGCTCGGTCAGCCTGGAGTCCTACAACTACCCCGGCCGCTACCTCCGCCACTACAACTTCGAACTGCGCGTCGACCCCTTCCAGGACACCGCCACCTTCCGCGCCGACAGTTCCTTCAAGGCGGTCAGCCCCTGGGCCTGACCGCGGTCCCTCACCGGCCAGGTGCCCCGCACGGCTTTACCGGTTCACCGGGCGGGGCACCTGGCATCGTGGCGCACCGGGCCTCACGTCGGCCGGTCAGCCGCGTCACGAGCACTCCGGTCCTCTTCCCTTCCCCATGAGGGCGAGTTCCCCATGAGGGCACGCACGTGGCCGAGGACGTGGTCCCGATCAAGGTCCGTCACTTCGACATGATGAAGTCCAGGGCAACGCCGGAAGCCGTCGTCCAGTAGGTGACAAGTTGACCGTCGTCCGCGTACAACGTGTCGACGGGCATGGGAACGTCGATCGGCTCGCCCGCCTTGCTGCCGAGCTTGCCGCCCTGGAGCGTGAGGGTGATGCTCTTCGCCTCGTAGTCATCCCTGGCGCCGCCGGCGACGAGCAGGGCGGCGTGCGCCTCCTCACCCGGAGCGATGGTCGTGGGCTCCACCGGGTCCGGGCCGCGGCTGTCCTCGATCACCGGGGCCGGGGCCTGGGCATCACCGATCTCTATGTAGGGATAGTGGTAGACGTTGCACTTCTTGTCGCCGGCGTTCTGGACGGTGATGAGGACGTGCCTCGCGTCCTCGCTGTCCGCCTGCTCCAGCGTGGCGGAGACCCCGAGTTCGTCCGCGGTGCAGGCGGCGATGGTGCCGCTGTCGCCGTTCCCGCCGCCGTCGTCGTCGCTTCCGCCGGTCGCGCTCGAACCGCCGCCCGGCTTCGGCGAAGCCGTCTCCCCCGGCTTCGCCGAACTCGTCGCGCTGGGCTGGTCCGAACCCTTGGCGTCATCCGAGCCCCCGGCCGAGCCGGGCTCGCACGCCGTGGACGCGAGCAGCGCGGCGACCGCCGCGGTCCCGAGGACGTAGGACTTCCAGCCCCTGGGGCTCTGGTGGTTCTTGCGGACGGCAGCATTCATCGTTTCCCCCGTGGTCGGCCGAACGCGTCCGCGCTCGACTCTCGATTGCGAGCAGAGTCTGCAGCAGGAATCGCCCTGGGCGCGTATGCCTCGTACGTCTGTTACGGATCGCGCACGAGGAAGGGACGGTTCCGCCAGACGACGGCAGACGCGGCCGCCTGATCAGCTCAACGGCCCACTGAAGTACTCAGTCACAGCACGTGAATTGAGTAGTCATTGCTTTTCCCTGCTTAGAGGTGCTTAGAGGCCTCTAGGCCTTGATTGGTGCGGCCGACCTGGCGGCCTGCTCGATCTTCGCGCAGTAGGCTGCACGGGCTTCCTCGTCGATCTGCTTCTCGTTTTCGGCGCGCACCCCGGTCCGGCCGTCGAGGCCCTCGCGCAGGATATCGGCGTGCCCGGCATGCCGGATGGACTCGCCGAGGACATGGACCATGATGGCGAACAGGTTCATGTTGGGATAAGGCTCCGGCCACCACGGCACGTGGCCGGGGGCGTCGAGGGGAAGCTCGTTGATCGTCGCGTCCGAGTGTTCCCACGTGCGCCGATAGAACCCGATGATCTGATCTTGGGTCTCGTCCTCGGTCGCCCACAGATCGCTGCCGTTGTAGTCCTGCCACCGGGGCAGCCGTTCCGGGGAAGGGCGGTCGAAGACCTCGCCGAAGTACCTGGCCTCGACGGTGGCCACGTGTTTGACCAGGCCGAGGAGGTTGGTCCCGGTCGCTGTCAAAGGTCGGCGTGCGTCGTATTCGGACAAGCCGTCGAGTTTCCAGAGCAGCGCCTTGCGGTCCCGCCGCAGTCTCCCGTGCAGGTTGACTTTCGCGAATTCATCGATCATGCGGCATGAGCCTGCCATGGGCTGCTCGTGGTCTCAAGATCCGTACGTGGTCCGCAACGACTGGCAGAGCCGAGGCCTGGCCATGGCCGCCGCCCTGACCTGCTACAAGAAGTTCGCGAAACTTGCCACGTGAGACAACCTCATAGTGGTCCAGGTCCACATCGGCGATGCGAATCCAGTTCTGCGGGGCCCCCGATGCGTTTGGGTCAAGGAAATCCGGGTGCTGTGTGTTCGGGCCGCGGTCAGCATTGCCTGGTGTCTGAACTGCTGTGGGATGAAGTGAAGGGCTTCTTCGACCCTGAGTGGGAGGGGTGTCTTCCGGATGTGTGGGTGGGATCGGCGGTGCCGTCCCGCACTCGGTCACCGACCAACGGCGAACACCTGCCGATGTGCGGGGTGACCAGCGGTATTCGGCCGTGCTCGAAACGCGTGGCGCGGGCCGAGCGACGCCGCTGATCCTGGGGTGGTCGCAGGAGCAACGGTTCCGGCCACACACCAACGGGAGAGACGCATGAATCCGCTGAAGCTGCTGAATCCGCTGAGAACGCGCCCTACTTCCCTCGCACTCGGACTGGTCGCCGCATCCGTGCTCACGACGGCTCTGGCCACCCCGTCGTCCGCCGCGCCGGCGGAGGCCGCCTCGTCGGCCCGGACGGCGGACACGCGGCTGGAGCGGCAGATCGAGGGCCTGCTGCGGCACAACGAGGGTGCGGAGCGGGTGGGGAAGGATCGGGTGCGGTTGGAGCCGGGCGTGGAGATGTCGGTCGTACCGTCCGCCCGTGCGGGGGCCGCCGGCACGGGCGACTGCCGGACCGGCTATGCCTGTGTGTGGCAGTACCGCGACGCGACCGGCTACCGCCTGGACTTCTACTACTACGGCTCCTACACCCTGTCCAACTACACGCTGTCCGACGGCTCCAGTTGGCAGGACCGGGTCAGCTCCTACTACAACGCGCAGACCGGCGGCGCCTGGATGGTCGGCAAGAACTGGGTCACCTCGGGCGGCGGCGGCCAACTGGAGTGGATCTTCGGCGGCCCGGGTGGGACGTACGAGGCGCAGGTGGCCGCCGACAATCAGGCCGATGTGATCCAGCTCTACGCGTAGCCGAGGAGCGGGTGCGGGGACGACGGTCGGCGTGACCACGACCTGCTGACGGGCCGTTGGGCCGCTGCGACACCAGGATCTCCGGCCCGCCCTCGACAGGCGGCATGCGCAAGGCATCGACGACAAGGCATCGACGACATCGAACGAGACGTTCGTCGAGCAGTACGCGAAGAGCCGGCAGATCAACCGGGATCTGCCGGCTCACCGTGGCGAGCAGGAGCGGCGCCGTCGGGAGGAGCTCAGCCGCGGGACTGGGCTGTGACCGGATTGGTTCACCTCGCCCAGCAGGGACGGCTTCTCGACCCACGTCGCATGCGTCGATGACCGAAGGTACGAGGGCGTGACGCCCGACCGGGCCCCGGCCTGATCCCTGACCTACCGATCGACTGGGAGGGATGGGTCTTCCTCCCGTCCGTTCCCGGACCGCGTCAGCCGGTCCGGGAAACAGCGGTCGTGTCCCCCGACGCTTCGCGGTTTGCCGCATCCGACGGACGTATCAGCGTGACGCCGCCCGCGGTCGAGGATGTCCGGAAACCGACTCGATCATGCGGACCCGGTGCTCGTACGCACATGCGACGACGTCCTGCGGTCCCCGTCCGGCGCCGGGTCGGTCGGTCCGGGCAGCCCGCTGGGACCGGCTTCCGGGAGCGGGCGTCCGAGGGCCGACTCGGCGCTCTCGCCGAGGAAGCCGCCCGACTGGTGCTGCCACAGCTTGGCGTAGGCGCCGTTCGCCGTGAGCAGTTCCTCGTGGGTGCCCTGTTCGACGACGGTTCCGTGGTCGAGGACGACGAGGCGGTCCATGCCGGCGACGGTGCTCAGACGGTGGGCGACCACGAGGGCCGTACGCCCGTCCATCAACCGCCACAGGGCGTCCTGGACGAGGAGCTCGCTCTCCGAGTCCAGCGCGCTGGTGGCCTCGTCGAGCAGCAGGATCGGGGCGTCGCGCAGGATGGCCCTGGCGAGGGCGACGCGCTGGCGCTGGCCGCCCGAGAGTTTCACTCCCCGCTCCCCCACCAGAGTGCCGAAGCCGTCGGGGAGTTGGTGGGCGAACTCCGTGACGTGCGCGGCCGCGGCCGCGGCGTGGATCTCCTCGTCGGTGGCGCCGGGCCGGGCGAAGGCGATGTTGTCCCGCAGGCTGCGGTGGAACATGGCGGGTTCCTGCGGGACGTAGGCGATCAGTGAGCGCAGGTCGGTCTGGCGCAGCCGGCTGATGTCCTGACCGCCGATCAGGATGCGTCCGTCGTCGATGTCCGACATCCGCAGCAGGAGCCGGGTGAGTGTGGTCTTGCCGCCGCCGGACCTGCCGACCAGACCGATCCGCGCGCCCGCGGGCACGTCCAGGTCGAGTCCCTGGAAGATCGGCTTCGCGCCCGCGTGGGCGAAGGTCACCGCCTCGAAGCGGATGCCGGTGTCCCGCGGTGCGAGCGGTTCGGGCTCCGTCGGGTCGAGCACGGTGGGCGGATCCAGCAGCAGCTCCGTGAACTGCGCGGCCTCGGTCATCGAGCTTTCCAGACGCCGGTAGATCTGGTTGAACTCGAACATGATCTGGGTCGCGTTGGAGTAGTAGGTGAAAGCGACGACGACCTCCTCCACTCCCTGGCCCGGGCCACCGAAGGCGATGGCGACCAACAGACCCAGCACGTTGGTCAGCACGGACAGGGGGGCGATCAGGGTGTCGACGCGCAGGTTGCCGTAGTCCCACGACCTCAGCGTCAGGCGCCGGGAATCCGCGACACGGCTGCGGTGTTCGTCGGCCTCCCGCCCCTCGGCCGCGAACGCCCGGATGGTCTCCATGTTCGTGAGGCTGTCGGCGACGTGGCCGGAGACCCGGGCGATCGCCGCCTCACGGGCGTTGACGAGCCGCTGCCGGCGACGGATCAGAGGCGTGGCGGCCACGACGGTCAGCGCGATCATCACGAGAAGGCCGGCGACGAGCATCGGTTCGTAGCTCCACAGCACCACGGCACCGAACACCAGGGGGACGAGGCTGCCCACGATCCGGTACGTCACGGTGTCGACGAAGTCCTCGAAGCGCTTGCCGAAGCTCAGCACCCGTTTGGTCAGGGAGCCGGCGAAGTTGTCGTGGAAGAACGCCGCGTCCTTGGCGAGGAGTTCGTCCATGCCACTCACGTACAGGTGTTCCATGCCGAGGGCGTCCACGCGGTTCAGGCAGTGCTGCCCGACCCGCCACACGGCCTCGGCGAGCAGCAGCGTGACGCCGAAGCCCAGCACGTACGGCAGCGCCGAGCTGAGGGTGAGACCGCCGTCGTCGGCGGCCTGGCCTGCCAGTTTGGCGATCAGGAGGGGGGCGACGTAGCGGATGCCGATGTTGCCCACGGCCGGCAGCAGCAGTGCGGGCAGGGCCAGCCGTCGTAGTCGCAGTAGTTCCCGGCCGTAGCGGCGCAGTGCCAGAACGACCGCGCTCCTGCCCGGCGTCGGCCCTTGCGTATCTGTTGTCCCCATCACACTCCCGGAGGTTCGGAAGTCGGAAGTGTCCCGTCCGGGGAAGTCCTCAGTCCAGGCATTTAACGCGGAACGGCGATAACCGGACACCGCCGCATTCAGGGTGCGCAGCGGACGCTTGCGGCGGCTGGTGCAGCCGTCGTCGCCGTTCAGGGCCCAGCGCACGGCGGACCCGGGAAGCGCGCCGAAGGCGGCGCTCACCCTGACCGCCAGCCCCGACCTCGCGCGCTCCGCACGGCGCCACCGACACCTTTCCGCAGGCCCCGACCCACCCGCGGCGCCCCGCGGATCCGCTGGCCGAACACATTTCCGTGCCGGGCGGGACACTAGAACATGTGTACACAAAATCTAGCCTCGTGAATTCATTGAAGTCTGTTGACGACGCTAACACGCTTCCGTCATGCTCGGCTTGACAACGGCTCATCGTCCCCTCGCGTCGCCTTGGGCACGCCCGCCGCAGCCATCCTGAGCACCCAAGGAATCCGAGCCATGAGCGACACCAGCCTCCGTGACCTGCTCCTCGCCCGGTTGCCCGGATCAGGGCTCTCCGTCGAGGAGCAGGCGCTGCTGCGCGATCTGCTGCCTGCGGCCCGGCCCCGGAGCGGTGGCCGTTCCGGGGCCGTGTACATGCGGTCCATCACGGCCTCCGGCTGGCGCGGTATCGGGCCCGCCGCCACTGTCCGGCTGAATCCCGGCCCCGGTCTGACGCTGGTGGCGGGCCGCAACGGCTCCGGCAAGTCGAGCTTCGCCGAGGCCGCGGAGATGGCCTTGACGGGCGACAACTTCCGCTGGCAGGGGCGCACTCAGGTATGGAAGAAGGGCTGGCGCAACCTCCACGAGCACTCCGCCCCCGAGGTCGCGGTGGAGCTCTGCTTCGACGCCGGCAGTGACGGTGAGGGCGCCAAGGAGCCCGTGACCGTACGCCGGATCTGGTACGGCGAAGGGCTCGAGGAGTCCCGCACCGTCGTGGAGGAAGCCGGACAGGCCACCGGCGAAGCCGTGCACGAGGTGATCGACGCCGAGCAACTGTCGCTGTACCGGCCGTTCCTCCCGTACACCCAGCTCGGTGCGGTGATCAACGGGCCGCTGACCACCTTGCACGACGAGATCTCCCGGATTCTCGGCCTCGAACTGCTCAGCGACACCGACGCCGCGGCGCGGGCTCGGGCCAAGACCCTGACCGACACCGAGAACGCCGCCAAGGCCCTCACAGCCACGGTGATCCGGGAGTTGTCGGAGGTGGACGACCCGCGCGCCGAGGAGGCGATCACGGTTCTCTCCGGCAGGACCCCCGACCTGGACGCCGTCCGGGCCCTGTTGCAGGGCCACGGCGCCGCCGACGCGGCGCACCTCGCACGGCTGCGCCGGCTGGCCGATCTGGAGCGCCCGGACCGGCCGTTGATCGCGAAGGCCGTGACCCGGCTGCGCTCGGCGTCCGCCGCGGCGGACGACGCACGCCACGGGTCCGCCGAGGACGCCCGGCAGTTGATCACACTGCTCGACGCCGCGCTGGAGCAGCACCGCCGCCATCCCGAAGTCTCCGACTGCCCCGTATGCGGCAGCACGGATCTCTTGGACCGCTCCTGGGCGGAACGGACGCGCGCGCAGGTCGAAAGGCTCCAGACGGAGGCCGCCGAGGCCGAGGCGGCACACCGCGAACTCGTGAACGCGGTGCGGGAGGCGCACGACCTGATGCGTCCGGCCCCCGCCCGGCTCCAGGCCGACGAGCCCTCCCTCGCCGCGCTCTGGCGGGATCTGGTCGCCTGCCGCACGGTACGTGACCCGCGTGAGCTGGCCGACCGTGCGGAACGTGCCGAGGCGGTCCTCGGTGATGCCTGTGATCAGGTCCGTGAGGACGCCCGCCGACGCGTCACAGCGCAGGACGGACGCTGGCAGCCCGTGGCCGTACGCCTGTCCGGGTGGTTGGGCCAGGCGGAGGCCGCGCAGGCGGCGAAGCCCGCCCGCAAGCAGGTCAAGGCCGTACGTGACTGGGTGCGAGCGCTCACCGACGAGTTGCGGGACGCCCGGTTCCAGCCGTTCGCCGACCAGTCCGGGCAGATCTGGCGACTGTTGTGCGAGCGCAGCAGCGTCTCGCTGGGTGCGATCGGACTCACCGGTGTCGGTCCGCAGCGGCAGGTCAGTCTTCCCGTCTCCGTGGACGATGCCGACGCGCCCGCATTCGGCGTCATGAGCCAGGGCGAACTGCACTCACTCGCCCTCTCCCTGTTCATCCCGCGGGCCACCCACCAGGACAGTCCCTTCGGTTTCCTGGTCATCGACGACCCGGTGCAGTCCATGGACCCGGAGAAGGTCGACGGCCTCGCCAAGGTTCTCGACCTGTACGCGCGGCACCGGCAGGTCGTCGTCTTCACCCACGACACCCGGCTCGAAGAGGCCATCCAGCGCCTCGGTCTGCGGGCGACGGTCATGCGGGTGTCCCGGCAGACCGACTCGGTCGTCCGCGTCTCCTCCGTCAGCGACCCGGTGAGCCAGGCCCTGGCGGAGGCACGGGCCGTCGCCCTCGATCCGCACCTGCCGCCGGAGGTCGCCGACCGGGTGCTCCCCTCGATGTGCCGTCTGGCGCTGGAGGCCGCCTACCAGGACACCGCGCGGCGTGCCCTGCGCGAGGCCGGCATGGGGCAGCGCGACATCCAGGAGCGGGTCACCCGGCCGGGACCTCTCACCGGCCTCGCGGCCCTCGCGATGGGCATGCGGGGCAAGGAGGGGCGCGAGGTGCTGGACGCCGTCGCCCGTGACCACGGCCCGTGGGCCAGGGAGTTGATCCAGGGGCTGAACCAGGCAGCGCACCAGGCGCCGACCACGCCCGTCGGTGACCGCGTGGCCCTGGTCGACCGTACGCAGCGCCTCGCCAAGGAGGTGCTGGCCCGGTGACCACTCCCCCGCGCTCCACCCGCGTTCTCCCCACGAACGAACTCCTGGCGTCAGCAGACCAGTTGCTCAATCCCTCGGACGACACCGCACTCTCCCCCGGCGTCCGGGCGCGCGCCGCGGCCACCCTGCTCCGGCTGGCCCTCGACGAGACCCTCGACGCCTTCTGGCGGTCGGTCAGCCCTCGCATGACCCGCAGCACCGGCCGCACCCGCATGCTCTGCCTGCAGTGGTACGTCACCCCCTCCGTCGCACGCCAGTGGTACACCGTCTGGTCCGGCCTCAGCGCCGCCTGTCACCACCACACGTACGACCTGCCTCCGACCCCCGCCGAGGTACGGGCCTGGCACCAGGACGTGAGTGAACTGCTCCGCGTCCTGGCCGCCGCCACCGCCACCGCCACCGCCTGAACCACGCCGCCCTTCCCCGTACACGTGAGGAACAGCACGATGGACACCCGCCGCTACCGCATGGTGGTCACCAGCCGGACCGATTACGTACGGACCGGTGCACTCGTCGACGAGCAGCTGCGCCACTGGCTCGCCCAACCACCCAAGCGCTACAACGTCGACGCCTTCGCCGAGGGCCGCAACGAGATAGCCCGCGGAGTCACCCTCGACCACGACTCGGTCACCGGTGTCACCGGCGCCTACGGACGATGGCGGCTGCGGGAGACCGCGCCCGGCGGCACCTGGCAGACCACCGTCGTGACGCGGCAGATCTCCGACAGGCCGACCTGGGTCCAGCTCGACGTCGAGCACCTCCCCGACGACGCCGAGGCGGCCCCCGTGCCCGCCAAGACACCCCGGCTCGCGAAACACCTGCTGGAGGCGCTCGACGCACACGACGGCCTGGCGGACGTGACGGCCATGCCCCAAGTCGTCGAGGCGGATGATGTCGAGGCGGTCATAGACGAACTGTGCGACGCCGACCGACGCCTTCCCGTCGTCATGGCGAGCACACCGAACGACGTCGACTTCGACGCCTGGCTCGAGGGAACGGTCGACCCTCTCGTCCGTCCCCTGGTCGGGTTGGCGATCCTCTACGTGCTCACCCCGGGAGCCGAGTCGGTCTTCAACCGGGCGTTGGAACACCACCGCGTGTACAACGGGGGGATCCGCACCTACCTGCCCGGCGTCGACCCGGCCTGGCCCGCCGACGGCCAGCGGCACCGTGTGATGTCGAAACGGCTGATCATTGAGAACCCCCGACTGGCCGCCCGCATCCTGAACCAGCTCCCCCAGGGACTCGCCACCCGACTGCCGCTGCCCGACGCCCTGGATTCCGTGCCGCTCATGCGCACACGGGCCAGGGACGGGGTCGGCGGCTCCGAACAGGAACGACTGCGCGACGAGAACGACGCCCTGCACGAGATCCTGGAGGAGGCGGCACGCGAACAGCGCGTCAGAGCCGACGAGATCCGTGACCTCAAGCGGGAACTGCGTCAGGCGGAGAGCAACGAGGCCCAGGTCGTCGTCGACTACGACGAGCAGTACAAGGAACTCCACCGGGCCAAGGCGCAGATACGGGAACTGCAGCGAGAACTCCTGAAGCTGGGCGCCGCCGAGCAGGCCTACGCGATGGTGGACCCCTCCGTGAACGCGCCCACGTCCTTCGCCGAGATCCTGGACCGGATCGGCGACATGCGACGCGTCCACTTCAGCGGCCGACGCAAGTACACCCTGGAACTCGACGACCAGGCCTACGGCTCGTCCTGGGTCCGGATGGCCTGGGACGCCCTGCTGGCACTCCAGGACTTCGCGGAAGCCGTCGCGAGCGGCAAGGCGAACAGCGACTTCAAGCAGTGGTGTGCGGACGCGCCCGACGGAGCGCACGTCATCTCGCCCCGCAAGGTCGTCAGGGACGAGTCGAAGTCCGTGAAGGCGAACGGCGACTGGAGCCGGGCACGCACCTTCCCCGTACCCCGCCACGTGCATCCGGACGGCAGGCTGTTCATGGGTGCCCACCTGCGGATCGGCGGAGGCAACACCATCGCGCCACGCCTGCACTACTACGACGGCGCCTGTACCGATCACGGAATCTACGTCGGCTACATGGGCCCGCATCTGACCAACACCATGACCTGAGGCGTCCACACCCACAGCGACCGCCGCACCCCGGCCGACAGTCCGCCCCCCAGCCCATACGAGTCCAGGCCCGGACCGGGCCCGGACCAGTCGGCGAGACGGTGTGGGCCGGGATCTCCCCGGCCCACACCGACGTCCCACATCCGTCCACCCGTGAGCTCAGTGGATGAGCCGGGCAGCCTCGGCCTCCTCGTCGAAGGCCGGACCACCGATGTCCGCGCCCCGCCCGTCGGAGACCCCTTGCCAGTAGCCGGTGCCCTTGAACCTCGTCGGACGGGTCTTGTGCAGCTTCGGGTACTGGGCGGCGAGCCGCGCCTCCACCGTCGTCCGGTCGGCGAGGACCAGAGCGACACTGCGGCCACCCGTCCGGTCCGCTTCGTTTCCCTTCTCGGCGGCGGCGCTCGCCGTCCGCTGGGCGGCACCGGTGGTCAGCAGGCTGTGGGTCGCCGCGCCGGTCCTGACCCGGACGACGGACGTCGACGGCTTCCCGGAGTAGGCCGGCGCGGCGGCCCGCTCCTCCCGGGAGGTGACGACGCGGTACCGGACGGGGACCGTGCCGAGCATGCCGTGCCAGGTGGTCTCGCCCCGTTCATGGCGTTCCCGCGCCTGCTGTGCGACATCCGCGCCGAGCCGTTCGTCCCGCCAGGCGTCCAGCGTCCTGGAGAAGCCCGGCACGGCAGGCGTACGCGAGGCGATGCAGACGTTCCCGTTGGCCGGGTCGGCACCCACGCACGACCACGTCGTGGTCGACGAGGCGCAGGATCCGCACCCCGCGCGGTGGCGTGCCCTGCGCGGCGCGGTGGCACCCGGCAGCGATGACCTCTTCCCATGCATGCCAAGAAGGGCTGGAGTTCCGCTGCGTCAGTGTCCTGGGAGTGACGGCGAGCGCGGTGCCGTTCGCCCGCGAGGTGACACCGGCAGGGTGACGCTCCCCGTCAGCTGTCGGGAGCGAGCGCGCCGTTGCCGAGCCCGTCCCTGGCCAGGGTCGCCGCGTCCCGGCTCAGCTCCACCACTCTCCGCGCTCGCTCCTCGAACTCCTGAAGCGCGCGGAAGGCTGCCCCGTACCGCCGTTGCTCGGTGATGTCCATCTGCGGGATGCGGGCGCCCTTGCCGTCGAGGCGGAAGGTGCCGCTGGCGCTCGTGGAGCGCCGGGTGTTGGCCGCGCTGCGCAGGAAGCCCTGGAGGTAGTCGGTGTCGAGCTGGTCGCTGATCGAGACCGGTTCCGGATCGCCGTACTCGACGAGCCCGGCACGCGCGAGGTCGGCGACGCCGACGGTAGGTCCGTCCAGAGAGCTGGGGCCGTCGCCCGCGACCAACGCGGGCAGCAACTCCGCCAACAGCCTCACCTGCTCCGTCAACTCCCGTCGCAAGGTCTGATATTCGACCGCGTAGTCGCGATGGGAATCCTCGACATGACGGCCGGGCGTGAGGTCCACGGCATCGTCCAGCAGATCGATCAGGGGGACTTCCGCCATCTGCTCGGGGTCCGGTTCCAGTGAGCCGTCCGGATCGCCCGCCGTCAGATCGACCATGCGGACACTGGTGACGGCATCCCCCGGGGTCCGCGGGCGACGCAGCTGCCACAGGTGGACCGGAAGCGCGTGCGAGGCCGCCGTGCCGGACGGAAGGGCGGTGACCTGGGTGAGGATGCCCCGTCGTACGAGCTCGGCGCGGATACGGCGGCCGGCCTTGCGGTAGGCGACCGAGGCGGGCAGGACCATGAGGACACGACCGCCGGGCGCGGTGTGCGCATAGGCGTGCTGCAGCCAGGCGAGTTCGCCTTCGGCACGAGACGGGGTGCCGAACTCCCAGCGCGAGTCGAGCAACAGATCCTCACGCCCCCAGTCGGGTTCGCCGACGGGCGGATCACAGACGACCAGGTCGGCCTTGAGGTCCGTCCACTGGTCGTCCCGCAGGGAGTCCCCCGTGACGATGCCGACACCGATTCGCCCGGTGAGGTCGGCCCTCAGCTGCGCGAACTTGGCCCGGCGGGCATCGGACTCCTGCCCGTGGCGCCCAGGGCCTCGCTCCGGACCGACGGCGAGCAGGAGGGAGCCGATGCCGCAGGCCGGGTCGAAGAGGGTCGCGTCAGGTGCCACCTCACCGGCGAAGTGGCGTACGGCCCGGATGACGCGCGGTGAGGTGACCTGGTCCGATCCGGCCCGGCGCACGGAGTCGGTGAAGCGCTCAGCGAGGACGCTCACCACGTCTGCCGCGCCACCGCTCTCGGCCAGATCCCGCGCCAGCCGGGCGACTTCCGCCGGAAGCTCCTCAGGTGCCTCTCCCTCGGTGAGGAGACGGGCCACATCCACGAGCCCGCCCAGCATGTCGTCGCCGTACACGCCGCGCAGCGCCTGCCACAGCTGCACCTCCACGGAGACTTCCTGCCCCTTGCGCTGCCTGTCCAGCCAGGCCTGCACCTCAGCCAGGTCGAACAGCGGACTGTTGGCACCCCCGCCGGTCGGCGTGGGGAAGTCGTCGTAACGGCGCCGCCAGTTCGAGACGGCGGCGCGGGTGACGCCCGCGAGCCTGGCGATCTCGGAGCCGGTGACCAGCGGGGTGGCCATGGGGGCGGGCGTGTCCGTCATACGGGCAACCGTACACAGGGCCCACCCCCCTATCAATGCATGCATTCGTTGACGGAGTTAACGCTAGATGTGGCCAAGGCGCCGAGGGGCCCGTGTACTGAATTGTCATGGCTGCCTTCCCATGCGCCCGAGGCGTCCCCGCTCCGTGCGCGTTCCGATCTGCTGCGCACCGGCGTTCCTCCGGATGCCGGAGTGCCTCGTGTGAGCAGGCGGGCAACGTGGCAGCGATCCTGCATGTCCATCGTGGTCACAGGTGCGACGGGGAGTACCGGCTCCACGGTCGTACGACGCCTGAGGGACGCCGCGTACGGCAGAACGCCCGTGCCGCGCCCGCGCACGGCGCTCGGCGCGCCCTGTGCGCTCGGCGCCACGACCCGTCGTAGGCCGGTCGAGGTGGGGCGATGCCCGTGACCACCCGCGCGGTCCCGGCGCGCCCCGGACCGCCGCCCCTGCCCGCGCTGCTCGCCACCGCCCACGGCGGGCCCACCCTCGCGGTCACCGCCGTCACGGGCCTGCTCGCCCTCCGCGCCGGCCTGCTCCCGTTCGACGCCGTCGCCGTCACGGCGGCGGTGTTCACCGGCCAGCTGACGATCGGCTGGGGCAACGACCTGCTGGACCTCCGTCGTGACCGCGTCGTCGGCCGCACCGACAAGCCGTTGGCCATCGGGGTCCTCCCGGTCAGCCTCGTAGTGCGGGCCCTGGTCGTGGCCGCGGTCGCCTGCCTCGTGCTCTCGGCGCTCGCCGGCTGGCGCAGCGCGCTGGTCAACGCCACCCTTGCCACCGGTGCGGGCCACGCCTACAACCTCGGGCTCAAGGCGACCGCGTGGTCCTGGGCGCCGTACGCCTGCGCCTTCGGGACGCTGCCCTCGGTCGTCACCCTCGCCGGCCCCGCCCAGGGCTGGGCACCCTGGTGGATGACCTGCGCCGGCGCCACGCTCGGTGTCGGGGCACACCTGCTCAACACGCTGCCCGACCTCGCCGACGACGAACGGACCGGCGTCCGCGGCCTCCCGCACCGGATCGGCGAACGCCGCTCGCGCGTGCTTGCCGCCGTGCTGCTGCCCGCCGCCTCGCTGCTCGCCGTGCTCGGCCCCGCGGGAACGCCCCCGGTGTGGGCGTGGGCGGTTGTCGCGCTGGTGACCGTCCTCGCACTGCTCTCACTGGTCGCCCGCGGTCGTGCTCCCTTCCGGGCCGCGGTGGCCATCGCCCTGCTCGACGTCGTCCTGCTCGTGGCGGCCGGCTGATGGCACCCTCATCTCACCCCTCGGGCCTCTCGGTGGCCGGCGCCGCCACCGCCCTGGGCCAGGTGCGCCGCGCCGAGGCCGCACGTCGCCCTCCTGGACCTGGCGGACTTCGCTGCCCGGTCGTGCCACGCCGTTCTCTCCGCCAACCCTGCCCGCCCCGCCCGCAACACGCGGGGCCTGGGGGCCGGACTGCGCGCCTCGGCCGCCGACCGGCGTGTCCTCGACGGCTTCGCCGGGCTCGGGCTCGCCCGGGGTCGGCTCACCCCGACCGTCGCGCTCGACCTCGGTCGGGCGCTCGTCGCGCCCACCCGCTCGCCCAGCCGACCACAGGAGCCAGCATGACCATGCGCGTCCTCAGCGTTCGCGGCGCCCTGCCCGAGCACCGCCATCGGCAGGAGGAGATCACCGAGTCCTTCACCACCACGCTGGTCGGGGACACGGTCAACCGCGGCATCGTGGAACGGTTCCACCGCAACGTCTGCGTCGAGACCCGGCACACCGTGCTCCCGCTGGAGGAGTACCCCCGGCTCAAGAGCTTCGGCCAGGCGAACGACGTCTTCATCCGGGCCGGCGTCGAGCTGGGCGCTCGCGCGGTCGTCGACGCGCTCAAGGGCGTCGGCCTGACACCGGCCGACGTCGACTACATCGTGTCGTGCACGGTGACCGGCCTGGCCGTCCCCTCCCTCGAGGCTCGCGTCGCGGCGGAGATCGGGCTGCGGCCCGATGTGGTGCGCCTTCCCCTCGTCGGCCTCGGCTGCGTGGCGGGCGTGGCCGGTATCGCCCGTCTGCACGACCTGCTGCGCGGCCGCCCGGACGGGGTCGCGGTGCTGATGTCGGTCGAGCTGTGCTCGCTCACGCTGCAGCGCGACGACACCTCGGCCGCCAACCTCGTGGCCAGCGGCCTGTTCGGGGACGGCGCCGCGGCGGTGGTCGCCGTCGGACCCGAGCACGCGCTCGCCCAGTCCGACGACCCGGCTCGTCCCGAGGTGCTCGCGTCGCGCAGCCGTCTCTACCCCGACTCGGAACACATGATGGGCTGGGACGTCGGCTCCGGCGGGCTGCGGATCGTTCTCGACCCCTCGGTCCCCGACCTGGTGCGCCGTCACATCGGCGACGACGTCCGCGGCTTCCTCGCCGACCACCGCCTGACCCGCGACGACCTGGGCTGGTACGTCGCGCACCCCGGCGGCCCCAAGGTCCTCGAAGCGCTGCAGGACGCCCTCGGGGTCGAGCGGGACGCCCTGGGCATGACCTGGGACTCGCTGCGCCGGATCGGCAACCTGTCCTCATCCTCGGTGCTGCACGTCCTGGCGGACACGCTCGCCGACCGTCCGCCCCCGCCCGGCTCCTACGGGCTCATGCTCGCCATGGGCCCGGGCTTCTGTTCGGAGTTCGTGCTCCTGCGCGCTCCGGGTGGTGAGCGGTGAGCAGCGAGGTTCTGTTCACCGTCCTGGTCCTGGCCGTCGGTCTGGAGCGGGTCGCCGAGCTGGCCGTGTCCCGGCGCAACGCCGCCCTCAGCCTCGCGCGGGGCGGCGTGGAGTCCGGGCGGGGGCACTACCCGTTCATGGTGGTGCTGCACACCGGCCTGCTCGTCGGCGCGGTCGTGGAGGTGTGGATGCGCCGACCGGACACGGCAGTGGTCCTCGCCTGGGGCATGCTCGCCCTCGTCGCGGCCTCGCAGGCGTTGCGCTGGTGGTGCATCGCGACCCTGGGACGGCAGTGGAACACCCGGGTGATCGTCGTGCCGGGTGCCGCGCGCGTGACGGGCGGCCCCTACCGCTGGATCCCGCACCCCAACTACGTCGCCGTCGTCGCGGAGGGGCTCGCGCTGCCCCTGGTGCACTCGGCCTGGGTCACGGCGGTCGTCTTCACCGCGCTGAACGGGTTCCTGCTCGCCACTCGCATCCGCACCGAGGACACCGCCCTGGCACAACTGGCCTGAAGGAGGCGCACATGGACCTGCTCGTCGTCGGCGGAGGGCCGGCGGGCCTGGCCACGGCCCTGCACGCGGCCCGGGCGGGGCTCGACGTCGCCGTGTGGGAGCGACGCGCCGGTACCGTCGACAAGGCCTGCGGCGAGGGACTGATGCCGGGTGCCGTCACCGCCCTGACGGCACTCGGTGTGCGCCCGCCGGGTCACGACCTGCGCGGCATCCGCTACGTCGCCGGACCGCGCCGGGTCGATGCCGACTTCGGGGCGGGCCCGGGCCGGGGGGTACGCCGCACGACACTGCACGCGGCTCTGCGCGAGACGGTGCTGGCCGCGGGCGTACCGATCGAGCGGCGCACGGCGCACCACGTCCAGCAGGACGAGGACGGTGTGTCGGTCGACGGCACCCGGGCCGGCCACCTCGTCGCGGCCGACGGCCTGCATTCGCCGATCCGCCGGGCCCTGGGCCTCGACCGGCCGCGCCGGGCCCGCGCGCGGCACGGGCTGCGGCGCCACTACGAGCTCGCCCCCTGGAGCGACCACGTCGAGGTGCACTGGGCCCGCCGCGCGGAGGCCTACGTGACCCCGGTCGCCGGCGACCTCGTGGGCGTCGCGGTGCTCACCGGGGCCCGCGGATCGTTCGACGACCACCTCGCCGACTTCCCCGAGCTGCGGGAGCGGCTGGCCGGGGCCCGGCACGCCGGACCGGTGCGTGGGGCGGGCCCGCTCCGCCAGGACACGAGCGCGCGCACCGCCGGCCGAGTGCTGCTCGTCGGCGATGCCGCCGGCTACGTCGACGCGCTGACCGGTGAGGGCATCGCGCTGGCGCTCGCGCAGGCGCCGGCGGCCGTCCGGGCCGTCACCAGCGGTGACGTGACGGGCTACGAGCGGGAGTGGCGGCAGCTCACACGGCGCTACCGCTGGCTGACCCACGCGCTGCTCGGCGCGACGCGGGTGCCGCCGGTTCGCGCGGCGCTGGTTCCTCTGGCACAGCGGCTGCCGTGGCTGTTCTCCGCGACCGTCGACGCGCTGGCCCGCCCGGCCGGGCAGCATCGCGAGGCTCAGCGTGCGTAGTTCGCGCAGGATCACGTGTGCCTCCACCTGGTGGGCGGCGTAGCCGCCACCCCGGTCGGCGCGGCGGGCGTCCTCGATCCGTCGTTGGTGACGCGCGGCATGGGGCACTCCCGAAAACCAGGCTCCCTGCCTGCGTTCTTGCAGGTCAAGGGCTGTTGCCCACGCTACTGAGGGTCGCTCGCCGGTCACTGTGAGCTGCGGTGCACGTCTGGCCATCGGCCGGGGCCGCACTATCGTGGAAGGCATGGGCGATCTCGCCGGCCCGGACGACGACGGGCTCCCTCCCGATCGGACCCAGGCCATCCTCGAAGCGGCCAAGGAGGTCGCTTCGCTGCTCAAGGCCGGTGGGCACTCCTTCGCGCTGGCGGGCGGCGTCGCGGTGTACGCCCACGGCGGCCCGGGCACGCTCCAGCACGACGTCGACTTCTGTGTGCTGCCGGAGGACATCGACGCGGTCACCTCCACGCTGGAGGCCGCGGGGCTGAAGGTGGTCCAACCGCCCGAGGACTGGCTGCTGAAGACCCGGAGCCAGGGCCAGGAGGTCGACCTGATCTTCCGGCCGTCCCGGGCGCCGGTCAGCCGCGACCTGCTGGACCGGGCGGAGGTGCTGTCGGTCCAGTCCGTGTGGATGCCCGTGCTCGCGGCGACGGATCTGCTCGTCGGGCGGCTCCTGGCGTTCTCCGAGCACTACTGCGACTTCGGTGCCGTGCTGCCGATCGCCCGCACCCTGCGCGAGAAGATCGACTGGAGCCGGGTGCGGCACGAGTGCGGAGCCGAACCGATGCCCGCGGCCTTCCTCTTTCTGCTGGAGCGCCTTCATGTGATCGAGCCGGAGGAGACCGGCGATGGCGACAGGACATGAGACAGAACATGAGAACGGACCGCGGACCGGACCGGGCGGCGGCGCCTCCCGCCCGCCGGCGTCGGCGCACACCGAGTACCGCATAGCCCACCTCGAAGAGCGGCTCGCCCGGAGCGATCTGGCCGAGCTCGGGATGCGGATCGAGGCGCGCGGCGACGCCGTGCACATCACCGGCACGGCGTCCTCGGCGGCCGATCGCGAGGCGATCCTGCGGATCGCGGCGAAGGAACTGCCGGGCGTGGCCGTCCGGGCGGACATCGCGCTGGCCGACGTCACCGCCCCGGACCGTTCCGAGGAGTTGTCGTGATCCGGGTCGCGGCCGTCGGGGACATCCATCTGGGGCCGGACAGCCGAGGTCTGCTCCGCCCGGCGTTCGACACGCTGCCCGACCACGCCGACCTGCTGCTGCTCGCCGGGGACCTCACCCGCCACGGCACACCGGAGGAGGCCCGGGTCGTCGCCGAGGAGGTGGCGGGGCTGCCGGTGCCGGTGATCGCCGTCCTCGGGAACCACGACCACCACGCCGAGCGCCCCGAGGACGTGACGGCCGTGCTGCGGGACGCGGGCGTGACCGTCCTGGAGGGTGAGGGCACCGTCGTCCGGGTCGACGGGGTACGGGTCGGGGTCGCCGGGACGAAGGGGTTCGGCGGCGGCTTCGCCGGGCGCAGCGGCAGCGAGTTCGGCGAACCCGAGATGAAGGCCTTCGTCCGTCACACCCGGGGGCTCGCGGACGGACTGCGTCGCGCCCTCGACGAGTTGGCGGAGGACGGCTGCGCGGTCCGTATCGCGCTCACCCACTTCGCCCCCGTACCGGACACACTCGTCGGTGAGCCGCTGGAGATCTACCCCTTCCTCGGCAGCTACCTCCTGGCGGAGGCGATGGACGAGTCCGGCGCCGACCTCGCCGTCCACGGCCACGCCCATCTGGGTACCGAGCACGGCATCACGAGCGGTGGTGTGCGGGTGCGCAATGTCGCCCAGCCCGTCATCCGGCGTGCCTTCGCGGTGTACGAGCTGCCGGTGAACCGGGGCCACGGTTCAGGGGTGGGCGGCGCGTAGCGCCCGGTGGGGTCGGAGCCGCCCACCCGGCGACCGGCGTCGAGGGCTGAACCCCGGGAACCGGCGTCGAGCACTGAACCCCGGGGACCGCTCGGCTCCTACACCGCCGCCACCGGCGCTGCCACCGCCGGCTCGTCGGTCCCCGACTTCTCGAACTGGGTCCGGTACAGCTCCGCGTACCGTCCGCCTGCCGCCAGCAGTTCCTCGTGCCGGCCGCGTTCCACGATCCGGCCGGCCTCGACGACGAGGATCTGGTCGGCGGTCCGTACGGTCGACAGGCGGTGGGCGATGACCACGGCGGTCCTGCCCTCCAGCGCCTCCGCGAGGGCCTCCTGGACGGCGGCCTCCGAGGTGTTGTCGAGGTGGGCGGTGGCCTCGTCGAGGATGACGACGCGCTGGCGGGCCAGGAGCAGGCGGGCGATGGTCATGCGCTGGCGTTCGCCGCCGGAGAGGCGGTAGCCGCGCTCGCCGACGACGGTGTCGAGGCCGTCGGGCAGGGAGCGGACGAGGTCGTCCAGGCGGGCCCGGCGCAGGACGTCCCACAGATCGTCGTCCGTGGCGCCGGGGCGGGCGAGGAGCAGGTTGGCGCGGACGGTGTCGTGGAAGAGGTGGCCGTCCTGGGTGACCATGCCGAGGGTGCCGCGCAGCGACGCCGCGCTCAGGTCGCGCACGTCGACGCCGCCGATACGCACGGTGCCCGTGTCCGTGTCGTACAGCCGGGGCAGCAGTTGGGCGACGGTCGACTTGCCGGCGCCGGAGGAGCCGACGAGGGCGACGGTCTGGCCGGGTTCGGCGCGGAAGGAGACACCGTGCAGGACCTCGGTGCCGCCACGGGTGTCGAGGGAGGCCACCTCCTCCAGGGAGGCGAGGGAGACCTTGTCCGCGGACGGGTAGCCGAAGCGGACGTCGTCGAACTCCACGGCCACCGGGCCCTCGGGGACCTCGCGGGCGTCCGGTTTCTCCTCGATGAGCGGCTTCAGGTCCAGCACCTCGAAGACGCGCTCGAAGCTCACCAGGGCGCTCATGACCTCCACGCGCGCGCCGGCCAGCGCGGTCAGCGGTGCGTACAGCCGGGTCAGCAGCAGCGCCAGGGACACGACCGCGCCCGCCTCCAGAGTGCCGCGCAGCGCGAACCAGCCGCCGAGGCCGTACACCAGGGCGAGCGCGAGGGCCGAGACGAGGGTGAGGGCGGTGATGAACGCCGACTGCGCCATCGCCGTACGGACGCCGATGTCCCGCACCCGGCGGGCCCGTTCGACGAACTCGGCGGACTCGTCGTCGGGCCGTCCGAAGAGCTTGACCAGGGTGGCGCCGGGCGCCGAGAAGCGCTCGGTCATCCGGGTGCCCATCGCCGCGTTGAGGTCGGCCGCCTCCCGCTGAAGCCGGGCCATACGGCTGCCCATGCGCCGGGCGGGGATCACGAAGACGGGCAGCAGGACGAGCGAGAGGAGGGTGATCTGCCAGGAGAGGGTCAGCATGACGGCGAGGGTGAGCAGCAGGGTGACCAGGTTGCTCACCACTCCGGACAGGGTGTTGCTGAACGCCCGTTGAGCGCCGATGACGTCGTTGTTGAGACGACTGACGAGCGCTCCCGTACGAGTACGTGTGAAGAACGCGACCGGCATGCGCTGCACATGATCGAAGACGGCGGTCCGCAGATCGAGGATGAGTCCCTCACCGAGCGTCGCAGACAGGCGTCGGCCCAGCAGCCCGAGCGCCGCTTCGGCGACCGCGATGAGGGCGATGAGCACGGCAAGGCGGACGACGACCGCCTCGTCCCCGTCCGACACGATCACGTCCACGACGTGCCCCGCGAGCACCGGCGTCGCCACGGCGAGCAGCGCGGTGACGACACTGAGGGCGACGAACCATGCGATACGGCGACGATGTGGACGGGCGAAGGCGCCGATACGGCGTAGCGTCGCGCGGGCGAAGGGACGGCTCTGCTGCCGGGCGGTCATCAGACCCTGCAGCTGGGTCCAGGCGGTGGTCTCCATACTCATGCGGAGGACGTTAGAACCTCGACCAAGCTTGAGGTCAAGGCGCGAGACGGCGTACGCCCGGGCGCGGTGAAGTCCGCTCCCCGGTCAACCGCCCGCCCCGCGCCCGCAACCCCCCGTTGGCCGGGCCCGGAGAACCTCTCCCGGTGTGAGCGCGATACGACTGCCCGCGAGCCGGACACAGGAGCGGGGCGAAAGCCGGGAGCCGGGCGCGGCGGAGGGCCGGGGCCCGGTCCCGGAGCGGGACGGCCGGGGGCGGGGGCTCGGCCGGTGTGTTCCGGTGCGGCGGATCCTCTGTCTGCTTCCCCTCGTCCTGGTCCTGGTGGTCGCCGTGCGGCACCGCTCCGTGCTCGTCGAGGGCTTCGCCCGTCTCGCGACCGCGCGGTGGCCCTGGCTGGTCGCGGCGATCGGCGTCACCTGTCTGACCTGGGTCGCGGCGGCCGTGACCCGGCAGGGGGCGCTCGTGGAGCGGCTGCCGGCGGGGCGGCTGCTGGCCACCCAGTTCGCGGCGGGCGCGGCGAACCACCTGCTGCCGACCGGGCTGGGCGCGAGCGCGGTGAACCTGCGGTTCATGACGGTGTGCGGGGTGTCGCTGTCCCGTTCGTCGGCGGCGCTCGCGCTGTATCTGCTCGCGGAGTCCGTCGCCCGGGTCGGCCTGCTGCTGGCCCTGCTGCTCGCGTTCCCCCGGGCGCTGCGACCGGGCCCCCTCCTCCCCGACGGCGCGTCAACGCCCTTGCTGGTCACGGCCGTCGCCGTCGCCTGCGGGGGCGTGGCCGTGGTTCTCCTCGTACGGCGGCTGCGTACGGCCGTGTTCGGCTTCGTGCGCACGGCGCTGGGCGAGGCCCGCTCGGTGCACGCGCGGCCGGCGCGGGTCCTGGCGCTCTGGGGCGGTTCGCTGGCGTTCCCGGCGCTCCAGGCGGGCGTACTGGTCACCGTGGGGCTGGCGTTGGGGCTCGACATCCCGGTGACGCACATGGCGCTCGCCTATCTCGCCGCCACGGTCGCGGTCGCCCTGGTACCGACACCGGGCGGGTTCGGGTCGGTGGAGGCCGCGCTCGTGGTCGCCCTGGTGGCGGCGGGCGGTCCGGCGGCCGTGGCGACCGCGGTGGTGCTGGCGTTCCGGATCATCACGGTCTGGCTGCCGCTGCTGCCGGGCGCGTTGACGCTCGGCGCGCTGGTCCGGCTGAAGGTGATCTGACCTCGGAGTCGGGCGTCGGGGCGGGGGAGCCGTCCCGGCGGTGCACATCCGGACATTCCCGTGGGCGCGGGGCCGGTCGTCGGCCGATCCACGCAGGTCCGGTGCCGATCAGCCGTACGGATGCGGCAGGATGAGCGGTCGCGCCCGACGTCGTACACACGTCCGGCAGGCGTGATCGTGCATTCCGGATTCGAGCAGGTGGCAAGGTGACGACACATCACATACGGCCCACGGGAGCTGACATACGGCCCGCCGGTCGCTCCCCCCGTCCCTCGGGAGGCGACCGATGACCCGGGCCCTCACCCTCGACGACTACCTCGTGGCCGGAATCACTCTGGCCGCGGGCCTGTTGGCCGCGTTCCTGCTGCGGCTGCTGCTGCGGTGGCTCGGCGGCCACGCGACGAAGACCCGCTGGGGCGGTGACGACTTCATCGTCGACACGCTGCGCTCCCTGGTGCCGTGGAGCGCGTTCGTCGGCGGCGCGGCGGCCGCGGCGGCGGTGCTGCCGCTGACGAAGACCGTGCAGCACAACGTGAACCAGTCCCTGACGGTGCTGTTCATCCTCGTCGCCACGGTCACGGCGGCCAGGGTGATCGCCGGTCTGGTGCGCACGCTCGCCCAGTCCCGGGCCGGGGTCGCGGGCTCGGTCACGATCTTCGTGAACATCACCCGGGTCACGGTCCTCGCCATCGGCTGTCTGGTGATCCTGCAGACGCTGGGCATTCCGGTCGCCCCGCTGGTCACCGCACTGGGCGTCGGCGGTCTCGCGGTGGCCCTCGCCCTCCAGGACACCCTCGCCAACCTCTTCGCGGGCATCCACATCCTCGCCTCGAAGACCGTCCAGCCGGGCGACTACATCAAGCTGAGCAGCGGCGAGGAGGGCTATGTCGTCGACATCAACTGGCGGCAGACGACGATCAAGTCACTCTCCAACAACCTGGTGATCATCCCCAACGGTCAGCTCGCCGGCACGAACATGACCAACTTCAACCAGCCCGAGCAGGACATGACCCTGCTCGTGCAGGTGGGTGTCGGCTACGACAGCGACCTGGAGCATGTCGAGCGGGTGACCAACGAGGTCATCGCCGAGACCATGAAGGAGGTCGAGGGCGCGGTCCCCGACCACGAGCCCGCCGTGCGGTTCCACACCTTCGGCGACTCCCGCATCGGGATGACCGTGATCCTCGGGGTCGGGGAGTTCAGCGACCAGTACCGGATCAAGCACGAGTTCATCAAGCGGCTGCACAGGCGGTACCGGGCCGAGGGCATCAGTGTTCCGGTGCCGCGGCGGGCGATCACGCTCCAGACCGGCGGGGCCGGCGTGGAGATCCCGCACCAGCGGGAGGCGTCGGTCGAGGTCACGCCCTAGGATTTTCGCCCCCGCCGCCCCTACCCGTCCCCTCCCCAGGGTCTGCCGCCCCTTCGACCCCGCGCGGGCCGGTTCTTCGGCTGCGGGTGGGTGGGGCTTCTCGCGCAGTTCCCCGCGCCCCTTTTCAGGGGCGCGGGGAACTGCGCGAACGGGGTCCGGGGCGGAGCCCCGAGTCCGTGACGGGGGTCGAAGGGGCGCGCAGACCCTGGGGATGGGACGGCGGGGGCGAAGAACATCCGTGGTGCCACGCACACCCACACCCCGGCCCCTGTCGAGTCCGGCCCCGTCACGAGATATCTTGATGTCGAGCAATGTTGCAGACGTGGAGCGGAGCACCCGGTGACTGACTCGACCATCATCTACACGCACACTGACGAGGCGCCCGCCCTGGCGACCCACTCGTTCCTGCCCGTGATCAAGGCGTACGCCTCGCAGGCCGGTGTCTCCGTCGAGACCCGTGACATCTCGCTGGCCGGGCGCATCATCGCGGTCTTCCCGGAGTACCTGGAGGAGGGCCAGCGCATCCCCGACGCCCTCTCGGAGCTGGGCGAGCTGGCCAAGACGCCCGCGGCGAACATCATCAAGCTGCCGAACATCTCGGCGTCGATCCCGCAGCTGAAGGCCGCGGTCGCCGAGCTGCAGAGCCAGGGCTACGCGCTGCCGGACTACCCGGACGACCCGAAGTCCGACGAGGAGCGCGAGATCCGCGCCCGCTACGACAAGATCAAGGGTTCCGCCGTGAACCCGGTCCTGCGTGAGGGCAACTCCGACCGCCGCGCCCCCGCCTCGGTCAAGAACTACGCCAAGAACCACCCGCACCGCATGGGCGCCTGGTCCGCCGACTCGAAGACGAACGTCGCGACCATGGGTGAGGACGACTTCCGCTCCACCGAGAAGTCCGCGGTCATCGCCGAGGACGGCGCGCTGAAGATCGAGCTGGTCGGCGACGACGGCTCGACCACCGTACTGCGCGAGTCCGTACCGGTCCTGGCCGGCGAGGTCGTCGACGCCTCCGTCATGCGCGTCGCCCCGCTGCGCGAGTTCCTGACCGCGCAGGTCGCCCGCGCCAAGGCCGAGGACGTGCTGTTCTCGGTGCACCTCAAGGCCACGATGATGAAGGTCTCCGACCCGATCGTCTTCGGTCACGTGGTGCGCGCCTTCTTCCCGAAGACCTTCGCGAAGTACGGCGAGACGCTGGCCGCGGCCGGTCTGTCCCCGAACGACGGTCTGGGCGGCATCCACAAGGGCCTGGAGGCCCTGCCGGAGGGCGCCGAGATCAAGGCCTCCTTCGACGCCGAGCTCGCCGAGGGCCCGGCGCTGGCGATGGTCGACTCCGACAAGGGCATCACCAACCTGCACGTGCCGTCCGACGTCATCGTCGACGCCTCGATGCCGGCCATGATCCGCACCTCCGGCCACATGTGGGGCCCGGACGGCCAGGAGGCCGACACCCTCGCGGTGCTCCCGGACTCCTCGTACTCCGGTGTCTACCAGGTCGTCGTCGACGACTGCCGCGCCAACGGCGCCTACGACCCGTCGACGATGGGCTCGGTCCCGAACGTCGGCCTCATGGCGCAGAAGGCCGAGGAGTACGGCTCCCACGACAAGACCTTCGAGATCCCGGTCACCGGCACGGTCCGCCTCGTCGACCAGGCCGGCGACGTGGTGCTGGAGCAGACGGTCTCCGCCGGTGACATCTTCCGCGCCTGCCAGACCAAGGACGCCCCGATCCGCGACTGGGTGAAGCTGGCCGTCACCCGCGCCCGCGCCACCGGCGACCCGGCGGTGTTCTGGCTGGACGAGACCCGCGCGCACGACGCCAACCTGATCGCCAAGGTCAACGCGTACCTGGCGGAGCACGACACCGAGGGCCTGGACATCCGTATCCTCGCCCCGGTCGAGGCCACCAAGCTGTCGGTGGAGCGCATCCGCCGCGGCGAGGACACGATCTCGGTGACCGGCAACGTGCTGCGTGACTACCTCACCGACCTGTTCCCGATCCTGGAGCTGGGCACCAGCGCCAAGATGCTGTCGGTCGTCCCGCTGATGGCGGGCGGCGGCCTGTTCGAGACGGGCGCGGGCGGCTCCGCCCCGAAGCACGTCCAGCAGCTGGTCAAGGAGGACTACCTGCGCTGGGACTCCCTGGGCGAGTTCTTCGCCCTGGTCCCGTCCCTGGAGCAGTACGCGACGGTCACCGGCAACGCCCGCGCCAAGGTCCTCGCCGACACCCTCGACCGCGCCACGGCGACCTTCCTCAACGAGGACAAGTCCCCCTCGCGTCGCGTCGGCGGCATCGACAACCGCGGCAGCCACTTCTACCTGTCCCTGTACTGGGCCCAGGAGCTGGCCGCCCAGACCGACGACGCCGACCTGGCCAAGGCCTTCGCCCCGCTCGCCGAGACCCTCTCGGCGAACGAGCAGACCATCGTCGACGAGCTGATCGCCGTCCAGGGCAAGCCCGCCGACATCGGCGGCTACTACCAGCCCGACCCCGCCAAGGCCGCCGCGGTCATGCGCCCGTCGGCCACGTGGAACGAGGCGCTGGCGAACTTCGCCTGAGCCTGACCCCACACACCCCGTGCGGGCCCGCGCGCCCGCACACCACCGCCCCGGCCGGGATCACTCCCGGCCGGGGCGGCGCGCTTTTCCCCGGGTCGTACGGTCAGTCGGTGCCGAGGGCCGTGCGCAGGGTGGCGACCGCCTGGCCGATCGCGGCCTCGGCGGCACGCGTCCCCCGCAGGGCGTCGAGCATGACGAAGTCGTGGATGATGCCCTGGTAGCGCACGGCGGTCACCGGCACCCCGGCCTCCCGCAGTTTGGCGGCGTACGCCTCGCCCTCGTCGCGCAGGACATCGGCCTCGGCGGTGATCACCAGGGCCGGGGGCAGGCCCTTGAGCTGCCCGGGGGTGGCGCGCAGCGGTGAGACGGTGATCTCGGCGCGCTCCTTCTCACTGGTCGTGTACTGGTCCCAGAACCACTGCATGCCGTCCCGCCGCAGGAAGTAGCCCTCGCCGAACTGGCGGTAGGAACCGGTGTCGAAGGCGGCGTCGGTGACCGGGTAGAAGAGCACCTGCTGGACCAGGGGGACGTCACCCCGCTCCTTGGCCATCAGGGTCAGCGCGGCGGCCATGTTGCCGCCGACGGAGTCGCCGGCCACGGCGATGCGGGTGGCGTCCAGGTAGTGGCCGGCGCCCTCGGCGACGATCCAGCGGGCCACCGCGTAGTTCTGCTCGACGGCCACCGGGTAGCGGGCCTCGGGCGAGAGGTCGTACTCGGGGAAGACCACCGCGGCCCGGGCGCCCACGGCCAGCTCGCGCACCAGCCGGTCGTGGGTGTGGGCGTTGCCGAAGACCCAGCCGGCCCCGTGGATGTAGAGGATCACCGGAAGAACACCTTTGGCACCCACCGGGCGGACGATACGGGCCTTGACCTCACCGGTGGGGCCGCCCGGCACGGTCACCCATTCCTCGTCCACGGCCGGCTTCCCGATGTCGCCCGACTGCACCTCGTCGACGGTCTTACGGCCCTCCACCGGGCCGAGGTCGAAGAGGTACGGCGGATTCGCGGTCGCCGCCGCGAACTCCGCGGCGGCGGGTTCCAGGACGGGACGGGGGCCGGTGGTGGTCTCGGACATGGCGATCTCCTCGGATCCGGTACCGCGGGCAGGCTCGTTCGGCGTCGTTCGCCGGGTCGGCGGCACAGCACAACAGTAGCGTGCGACTAGGTCGTGCACAACTAATTATTGCCCGACTATCTAACGTCCGATTATTATGTGGTCGATATAATCGAGGAGACTCGAAGGTAGGGTGGGAGATCGTCATCCAGAGCGCGGGACCGAGGAGCGACACCGTGAGCACAGCCGGCGACATCGCGAGCACGACCGGGACGACCCAGGACCCGGCGGCGACACCGGGACACAGCCTGCTCCTGGACGACCAGCTCTGTTTCGCCCTGTACGCCGCCTCGCGCGCGGTCACGGCCCGCTACCGGCCGCTGCTCGACGAGCTGGGGCTGACCTATCCGCAGTACCTGGTCATGCTCGCGCTCTGGGAACAGGACTCGATCTCCGTACGCGACCTGGGCGCCGCGCTCCAGCTGGAGTCCAGCACCCTCTCCCCCCTGCTCAAGCGCCTGGAGGCCGGCGGCCTGCTCCGCCGCGAGCGCCGCACGGACGACGAGCGCTCCGTCGCCATCCGGCTCACCGAGTCCGGCGCCCAGCTCGAGGAGCGGGCCCGGACCGTCCCCGTGGACATCGGCGAGGCCATGGGGCTGACGCCCGAACAGCACACCATGACCAAGCAGTTGCTGCGGCTCCTCACGACGAACGTCGGTCAGGCCTGACCCGAGCGCGGGCGCGCCGGACCCGCGCGGTTCAGTGCGCGGCGTCCAGCCTGGCCCGCTGATCCTCCGTCAGCTCCAGCTCCACCGCACCCAGGTTCTCCTCCAGTTGCGCCACCGACGACACCCCGGCCAGCGGAACGATCGGGAACCGCCCGCCCAACTGCCAGGCGAGGACCACCTGGTTGACGGTGGCCCCGGTCTCCCGCGCCACCTCGCCCAGCACCTTCGTCCGGGCGGGGGTGCCCGGGTGGTCGTAGTCGGAGGGCAGCTCCGCCGGCCGTACGTACCCGCCCTTGAGCAGCGGGGAGTAGGCGACCAGGGTGAGGTCGGGCTCCGCCTCCAGGTAGCTCAGCAGGTCCGCCGTGGCCGCGCCCAGGGTGCCGTCCGCCCAGAGGTCGCTCGGGACGTCGGTGCGCGGACGCAGATAGCTGTGGTGGTACTGGAGCACCTCGTAGCCGGGCAGCCCGGCCGCGGCGGCGAGGGCGCGGGCCCGCTCCACCCGCCACACGGCGTGGTTGCTCACGCCGAGCAGTCCGACCGTGCCCTCCGCGACGAGTTCCGCGAACCCCTCGACGGTCTCCCGCGCCGACACCGTACGGTCCTCGATGTGCGCGTAGAGCAGGTCGAGCCGCTCCACCCCGAGCCGCTCGCGGCTGCGCTCCGCCGACTCCCGGATCACCTTCGCCGACAGCCCCTCGGCGTTGTCGACATAGCTGGTGCCGGGCGCGAGGGGCCGGGCACCGAGCTTGGTGGCCATGACGATCTCGTCCCCGACGCCCCGGCTGCGCCGCCACCGTCCGAGCAGTTCCTCGCTCTGGCCGCCCTGCCCCGCGTCGAGCCAGAAGGCGTAGTTGTCGGACGTGTCGATGAAGTTCCCGCCCGATTCGACGTAGCGGTCGAGTATCGCGAAGGAGGTCCTCTCGTCCGTCCGCGAGCCGAACAGCATCGCGCCGAGCGCGAGCACGCTCACCTCGCGACGGGTCGCCGGGTCACTGCCCATCGTGCGGTACTTCATGCCGTTGCCTCCCGTTCCGCCCGGCTCCCGGGCCTGAACGGCAGTCTTCAACTTGAAGTGCACGCGAAGTCAACGCTCTTCGCTCACTATTCTTCGACGGTGACCGAGACCGAACCGATACGGCTACCCGACATGCGGCTCCCCGACATGCCGCTGCATGATCCGTTCATAGTCGCCGACGACGAGACCCGCACCTACTACCTCTACACGTCCAACGACCCGACCGTCTCGGGCGTGGACGGCACCGGCACGATGGTCTACCGCAGCGCCGACCTGCGGGACTGGACGCGCCCGGTCGTGGTCTTCCGGACGGCCGAGCAGCAGGGGATCTGGGCGACCGACGGGGCGTGGGCGCCGGAGGTGCACTCCTGGGACGGCAAGCACTACCTGTTCACCACGCTGCACGACCAGGACAAGCCGCTCAAGGTACCGCCGGCCAACAGGTGGGGCTCGCCCTTCCAGCTCCCGAACCACATGCGCGGCACGATCACGGCCGTCTCCGACTCGCTGTTGGGCCCCTTCACCGTCGTGGACCCCGCACGCCCCACTCCGCCCGAGAACCTCATGACCCTCGACGGCACCCTCCACGTCGATCCGTCCGGGCAGCCCTGGATGGTGTACGCGCACGAGTGGCTGCAGACCGTCGACGGAACCATGGAGGCGATCCGGCTGGCCCCGGACCTGACCCGGACCATCGGCGACCCGGTCTTCCTGTTCAAGGCCTCGGACGCGAACTGGCTCACCGAGCAGATCCCCGCCGGGGTGCCGCACCAGCTCGCGCCCTACATCACCGACGGCCCCCAGCTGTACCGCACGCCCGACGGCTCCCTGCTCATGCTGTGGTCGACGTACGAGAAGAACGTGGCCGGCGACGACGGCACCGTCAGCGGCGGCTATGTGCAGACCTACGCGGTCTCCAGGTCCGGCGACCTGACGGGGCCGTGGGAGCAACAGCGGCCCCTGGTCCGGGAGGACAGCGGCCACGGCATGCTCTTCCACACCTTCGACGGACGCCTGATGCTGATCCTCCACCGCCCCTTCGAGAACGCGCGCGGCAAGCTCTACGAGATGCGGCTCCTCGGCCACGAGCTGAGCGTGCTGCGCCGACGGGCCGACCTCGACGGCGGTGGCTGAGCGCGGCGGGAACGGCCACCGCGCATGCCCCTCCCCGTGGCCGTGGAGAGGCATGCACGGAGCGTCGGCCGCGTGACGCGCCGCCGGTGGCGGGCGCGTGGTGTCAGGAGCAGGTGTGGTAGTTGTAGCCGGCGAGCCTCGTGACACCGTCCCCGTCGGTAGGTGTCGCCACCGTAGACGTACGCGAGCCCGCTGTACGTCCCACTCGCGGCGGCCCGGGTGGTGGCCATCCAGATCTCCGACGCCCGGCTGGGCAAGCTCGGCGGAACCCAGCGCAAGGCACTGGATCCTGAGTGGAACATCCAGGCGGCCCACCGCCTGTGGAAACGCGCGGGCGACTTCGACGACTGGCCGTACTGCGAGCGCGCGTACAACGGCTCCCCCTCCCCCGGCACGAGCGCGACCCCGACCCCGACCCCGACCCCGACCCCGACGCCGACCCCGATCCCGATTCCGATTCCGATTCCGATTCCGACCAGATCCTGAGAGCGTCGCTCCACCGAGACGCGCCCGGCCGTGGCGACCGACGAAAAAGCCGTACCGGCATGCACCGATACGGCTTCCAACCTGCTGCTCCGCAAGTCGGGACGACAGGATTTGAACCTGCGACCCCTTGACCCCCAGTCAAGTGCGCTACCAAGCTGCGCCACGTCCCGTCGCGCTGTCCACGATGTCGTGTGTGAACGCGCAGGTAAACCCTACCCTACGTACCCCTGACGTCCAGTTCGGGCAGGCCCTGCGGTGGTACGGCGAGATCGGCCCGGACCCGGGCCCGGATGTGCAGGATGAGCGGGGCCAGGTCGGCGCAGTAGACCGGACGGGTTACGGAAGCCGCTCCCGGCGGCGTACCGGTGGGCGAAGAGCCCACCCCCGCACACGGCGACCAGCGGGCAGCGCCCGCAGGCGGGCCCCAACCCGTCCGCGCCCGCCTGCCGTTGACGGATCAGTGGCTCGTCGAGAACGTCGTCGAGGCTGTGGCGGAAGACGTCGAGTCCCGTCTCCGGCGCGCCTTCGTACGCGACCTTGAGGGAGTCGGACTGCTCGATGGAACCGTCGGTCTCGATGACGGCCGGCGTCGCCGGGGCCGGCCCCACGGACTCGGTGCGCATCGAGCTCCCGAGAACGCCCACCATCAGCTCTTCGAAGAGCCGGACTCCCGTTTCCCGTTTCCCGTGCGGGGGCGTCGTACCAACGGTCGAAGACCCGCCGCAGCCAGTCGGCGTACGGCGCCTTCCCCGGGCAGGCCGGCGTTCCCTGGGCGGTCACCGGCGGGGCGGGGGTATCCGGTGCCACCGATCCGCGAGTCCAGGGGGTGGGGTGTCCCAAGTGCCGTGCGGCAGCAGGAGATGGACGCGAGGGGGCGGGAGGCCAGCAGGGCCGCCGTACGGCCTGGCCGAACGCCATGTCCTTGCCGGCCTCCGCCTCCAGCAGAGCCGGCGACACTTCGCGGATGTCGGCCAGCTCTGTACTGATGTGGCTGTTCCGAGGCGCGTCCATGCCTTGCCGCCTCCCTGAGAGCCGATGGGCGCGGCGAAGCTGCCCCGCTCGGATGTATTCCCTCGGGAGCGTCAGGGAGCCCCCTCGGCCATTCCTTGCCACGTAGCCCAATGGGCATACATGACCGTCGAGTTCTCGGCAGTGGATGACAGGAAATGGCCGACCGGTTTTGGACAGGGGGATTGAGCGGATATCGCGCGGACTTTGCCCGCTACTCCGGCGGCGTGGGTGTGTCGTGCGTGCGGTACATCGCCTGGACGTCCAGTTCCAGCTGAATGGTCGGGCCGACGACCGCGATGCCACGGGCGAGCATGGAACGCCAGTTGAGGGTGTAGTCCTCGCGGTGGAGTTCGGACTTGGCGAGGGCGGCGCAGCGGAGTTCCTCGCCGTAGCCGCCGTTGACGGTGCCGAGGTAGGTGGTGTCCAGGGACACGGAGCGGCTGACGCCGTGCATGGTGAGGCTGCCCTGGAGGGTCCACTTGCTGCCGCCGCGGTAGGCGAAGCGGGTGCTGGTGAAGTCGATGTACGGGAAGCGTTCGACGTCGAGGAAGTCGGCGGAGCGCAGGTGTGTGTCGCGGGTGTTGTTGCCGGTGTTGATGCTGGACGCGTCGATGCGCACCTGGACGCGGGACCGGGTCATGTCCTGGGCGACCGCGAGGCCGCCCTCGAAGCGTTCGAAACGGCCGTGCACATGGGCCATTCCGACGTGCTTGGCGATGAAGCGGATCGCGGTGTGCGGCGGGTCGAAGAGCCAGGTCCCGGGGGGCGGGAGTTCGAGGGCGCGGGCCGACTGGAGCCACACCCGCTCCCGGGAGACACCGGCGTCCGCGACGATCTCGACCGTCTCGCGGTGCGGTTCCAGTCCCTCGGCCATGATCAGCATGCTGTAGGCGCCCGGCGGCAGCACGGCCATGAAGAAGCCGTACGGGTCCGTGGCGCCGCGGGCCGCGACGCGGTGGCTGCGCAGTTCCGTCACGATCACATCGGCCGCGCCCATGGGTTGGTTCACCGGGTCCAGTACTTCGCGGAGGACGACACCCGCGCCGTCCGGGACCGGAATCGTGGCGCCCGCGGCGCCTCCGGGGGCATTCCTGAATCGCCGCCGGAGCAGTCCGAGGGGCATGGTGTTCACCTTTCGGTTCTCGTCTTCTCTTCGCGTGGTCGGTTCGCGCCGTCGGTTCACGTCCTCGTTCTCGGTTCGCGTCCTCGTTCGCGTCTTCCGTTCGCGTCTTCCGTTCGCGTCGCTCAGGACCACGCCGGAGGCCGGTCGCCGCCGTACGCCGCCCGCAGGACCTCCAGGGCGTCCGCCGCGGTGATCTCGCGCGGGTTGGGGTACGCCTGCCCCGCCACCTCGACTGCGGCCGCCGCCAAGTCGGCCTGTGTGAGGCCGAGTTCGGCCAGCGATCGGGGCGCGCCGAGGGTGCCCGACAGGTCCCACAGGGCCTGGGCGGCGTGGTCGGTGGCGAGGGCTCGGCCGAGTGCCGCCAGGGCGTCGGGGGCGGCCGGGGCGTTGTAGGCGAGGGCGTACGGGAGGACGACCGTGTGGGTCTCGGCGTGGGGGAGGCCGAAGGTGCCGCCGAGGACGTGGCACAGCTTGTGGTGCAGGCCCATGGTGGTCGCGCCGAGCGCGGCACCGCAGAGCCAGGCACCGTAGAGGGCACGGCCGCGCGCCTCCAGGTCCCCCGGGCCAGCCGCCACACCGGGCAGTGCGCCCGCCATGGCCCGGGCGCCCTCCTGTGCCGTCAGCGACACCAGCGGCGAGGCGTCCGGCGCGTACAGGGCCTCGGCGGCGTGGGCGACCGCGTTGATGCCGCTGGTCACGGAGAGGGGCACCGGGAGGGAGAGGGTGAGTTCGGGGTCGTAGACGACACTGCGCGGCAGGACCGCAGGAGCGCGGCCGGTGCGCTTGGCGCCGTGCTCGGTCAGGCCCCAGACCGGGGTCATCTCGGAGCCGGAGTACGTCGACGGCACGGCGATCAACGGCAGTTCGGTGCGGAGCGCGATCGCCTTGCCCAGCCCGATCGCCGAGCCCCCGCCGACGGCCACGCAGCCGTCCGCGTCCACGGACCGCGCCGCTCGCACCGCTCGGTCCGCCACCTCCACCGGTACGTGCTGGCGAGCCTCCGCGAACAGTCCGGCACACAGGTCACCGAGTGAGTCCGCGACAGCCCGGGCCGTCTCGGCCCCCCTCGGTCCGCACACCACCAACAGCCGCCGCAGTCCCAGCCGTTCGGCCTCCCCCGGCACCGCCGTCACCGCCGCGCCGGGACGCATGACGACCCGCATGGGCTGGGCCTCGTACACGAACTCCATCACGACCGCCCCGAGTTGTGCGGTTCGAGTGGGCCGGCCGCGTTGAGTACGAGGTCGAAGCGGGCGTGGCGGAAGGGGTTCGGGATGCCGAACCGCCGTGCCAGGGAAGGATCGTCGGTCTCCGTGAAGTCCTGGACGAGGCTGTCCTTGACCGCGAAGACCGCGTCCGAGTCGAGGTGGTCGCTGCCGGCCACGAAGATGTGGGTGGTGACGGGAGTGTGTCCCTCGGCCGAGGCGATGAAGTGGATGTGGGCCGGGCGGTAGGGGTGCCGGGCCGTCGCCCGGAGCAGGTCACCGACGGGGCCGTCCGTGGGGATGGGGTACGGGCTCGGCACGCAGGTGCGGAACCAGAAGCGGCCCTCGGCGTCCGCCGTGAACAGTCCCCGGCCGTTGCCCGCCGGCTGGACGTCGGGCTGCTGGACGTCGTAGTAGCCCTCGGCGTTCGCCTGCCAGACGTCGAGGACCGCGCCGGGCAGTGCGGTGCCGTCCCGGGACAGTACGCGCCCGCTGACCACGCAGGGCTCGCCGCCGCCGACCAGGTCGATGTCCGCGCCGAGTTCCCGGGCCGGGGACTCGGTCATGTGGAACGGCCCGAGGACCGTCGACTCCGTCACGCCTGCGCGCTCGTCGCTGTTGATCGTCTCGACGAGCATCGAGACGCCGAGGACGTCCGAGAGGAGGACGAACTCCTGCCGGGTGTCCGTGCAGGTCTGTCCGGTCGCCGTGAGGAAGTCGATCGCCCGCTCCCACTCCGCCATCGTGGGCTCGGTCTCCCGGACGAAGGCGTGGAGGTGGCGGGTGAGAGCGGCGAGCAGCTCGCGCAGGCGCGGGTCGGCCGTGCCGTCGAGGCTGTCGACGACCGCCTCGGTGAGACGGGTGGTGAATTCGGTGGTCATGTCTGGGGGCCCTTCCGGTCAGCCATGGCCGAGGATCCGCCGCACCGCCCCGGTCAGCAACCGCTCGGCCTCCTCCGGGGACGCGGTCGCCGTCGCGTGGCGGAAGGCGACGTACCCGTCCGGCCGTACGAGGAGGGCTCCGCCGTCCGCCACCTCGCTGAGCCGTGCCCAGTCGCCGTACGGGTCCTCGTACTCCTGGCCGGGGCCGATGACGGCGGTGGCGATCTCCAGGTCCTGGGCCCCGGCGGCCCGGATCCAGTCGGCGCCGCCGATGCCGGTGAGCAGGGTGAAGCGGCCCCGGCCGACGGTGTCGAGGGTGGACAGGGTGCGGGTGCCCGAGGTGATCCAGGCGTGCGGGAGTCTGGCGCCGGGGCGGGAGGTGGGCTGGTGGTACAGCTCGGGGTCGCGGTCGAAGCCGGGGTCGGGCGTGCCGTCGGGGACGATCGCCTCCGACACGTACCGCTGGTTGAGGTCGACGCCGTGCGCGTTGAACTCGTACACCTTGAACGCGATCGCCTCGCGGAGCCTGGCCCGCTGTTTCTCGGCGGCCTCGGTGTCGTCCTTGCGGGCGGCGATGTTGGCCCACAGCTGCTCGGGGGTCTGCGGGGAGAGCCCGTCGAGCGCCTCGAAGACGGGGGCGGTCTCGCCGATGGACTTGTTGGCGCGGGTGACGATCTGCCTGCCGATCGGGGCGCGTTCGGTGGTGTAGGTGTCGAGCAGCTTGGGAGCCGCCGTGCCGTCGAGGACGAGCTTGAGTTTCCAGGCCAGGTTGTAGGCGTCCTGGATGGAGGTGTTGGAGCCGAGGCCGTTGGACGGCGGGTGGCGGTGCGTGGCGTCGCCGGCGCAGAAGACCCGCCCGTTCGCGTAGGTCTCCGCGTACATCTCGTTGACGGTCCAGGCCGCGGACGACTTGATGGTCACCGGGATCTCGTCGTCGCCGACCAGCCTGCGGACGATCGACTCGGCGTACTCGGTGGTCAGGTCGGGGGCGCCCGCGGTGACGTCGTAGCCCCAGACGATCAGCCACTCGTTCCAGGGCCGCACGCACCGCACCAGGCCCGCCCCGATGCCGCCGACGGTGGCGCCGGGGGCCAGCACCCAGTAGAGGGTGGACGGCCGGTGCGCGGTGTACTTGGACAGGTCCATGTCGAAGACGATGTTGATGCTGCCGGCCACGCCCATCTGGCCGCCCATCGGCAGCCCGGCGTCCTCGGCGACCTGGGAGCGGCCGCCGTCGGCGCCGATGAGGTACTTGGCGCGGATGGTGTACTCGTCGCCGCGCAGCCGGTCCTCGACGGTGACCGTGACGCCCTCGTCGTCCTGGACGAAGGACTTGTAGACCGTGCTGAAGCGCAGCTGGGTGCCGCGTGCGACGGCCGCGTCGACGAGCACGGGCTCCATGAGGTGCTGCGGCATGTCGCACATACGGGTGGGACTGGCCAGTTCGTGCGCGGCCTGGACGAGCGGATCGTTGCCCCAGGAGCGGACCCGGCCCAGCTCCTCCCCCGCGAGGCTGGTGCAGAAGGTCGTGTCGCCCATCAGCCGCTGCGGCGTGGCCTGCGCGACGACCTCGGCCTCGACGCCGAGGTCGCGCAGCACCTCCATGGTGCGCTGGTTGGTGATGTGCGCCCGGGGCGTGTCGGCGAGACGCGCGTAGCGGGTGACCACGATGTTCGGGACGCCGTACGTGCTCAGGGCGAGCGCGGCGGAGGCGCCCGCGGGGCCACTGCCCACGATCAGTACATCGGTCACGACATCCGGCTCGACGGTGTGCACGGCAGACGCTCCAGGGATGAGAACAGGCACCGACCGTTCAAGATCATGGAGGGCCGCGCGGGAGCGTGGGTGTCTCAATAAGAGACAGTGCGCACGGTAAGAGACAGTGCGCGCCGTTTGCCGGGCGGGCGTCGTACGGGATACGGCGCCGGGGCCGGGCCCGTTCAAGCGGACGGGGCCCGTTCAAGCGGACGGGTGGATGCGGGCTCACCGGCCCGCCGACGGCTCCCGGGGTGGTCGTTGCTTCTTCAACCTCGCCGGGTACGGTGAGTGGTGTCGTGACCACCGCAGAGCGTCTCCCCGTCCACCCTGCCCCGGCGTCGCTGCGCAGGGCCCGTGAGTTGTTCCTCGAAGGACGCCGACTGCCGGAGGGCGTACCGGAGGAGGTCGTCGCCGCCTGGCGGCGTGCCCGGTTCTTCGGCGTACGACACGACCTGCCGGGCTCCGCGACCGCCGCGCCGCACCAGGCCTCCTCCGACACACCCCGCGATGCCGTACGACCGGACGCGTCCGCCCTGTTGGCGGCGGCCCGGCCGGTGCTCGAACGGCTCGCTCCCGCCGTCGGCACCGGGCGGACGGCACTCCTGCTGACCGACGAGCGGCTGCGCGTCCTGTGGGCGACCGGGTGCGCGCCGGGCGCCCCCTGTTGCGAGGACCTCTCCGAGCAGGTGGTCGGCAACAACAGCGCGGCGCTCGCGTTGCGTACCCGCCGCCGCGCCGAGGTGCACGGCCCGGAGCACTTCCTCGATCTGTGGCAGGACGTGTCCGCGGTCAGCGTGCCCGTGCTCGCGCCCGAGACCGGGCGGACCCTGGGCACGGTCACCGTCACCGTCACCTCCGGTCTCTGCGCCGAGTGCGCTCCGCATCCGTGGGCCTCCCTCGCCGAGGCCGCGGCCGGTGCCGTCGAGGCGGAGCTCCTGGCACGGTCACAACCGGCCGAGCGGGTCCTGCTGGACGCGTATCTGCGGGCCGCGCGGGAGCAGGGGCAGGCCGTCGTCGCCCTGGACGGCCGCAACCGTCTGGTCAGCGAGGCCGCGGGGCGACTGTTGTCACCGGAGGGGCTGGACGCCCTGGAGCGGAGCGTGGTCGCGCTGCTGCGGGACGCGGACGGCGAGGGGAGGCCCGAAGGCGTTGGCTGCTCGGGTACGACGGCCGGGCGTGACGCCGAGTCGGCACCCGAAGCGGTGTCCGACACGGTCTCGGGTACGGCCGAGCCGGACGGTGAGCCGGGAACGGAAGCGGAAGCCGTGTTCCGTCGCGTCTCGGGTACGACCGGAGCCGATTCCACGCCGGGACCCGAAACGGTGGCTGAAGCGGCGGCTGAAGCGGTGACTGAAATCGCAGCTGAAACGGCGGCTGAAGCGGTGTCCGTGACCGACGTGGCTTCGCACGCGTACCGCATCCGGCTGCCGGACGGGGCGAGGTTTTCCGCGACGGTCGCCCTGGTGCCGCACCAGGGGTCGGTCATCGGCGCGGTCGCCGTGCTGGAGCCGCTGGGAGCCGGCGCCGCCGTGCCGGTCGGGCGGGGTGTCGTCACACTCGCCGGACACTCGGTGCCGTGGCGGCACGCGGTCGGCCGTGCGACGGAGCTGGCCCGGTCGTCCGAGCCGCTGCTGCTCGTCGGCGAACGCGGCACCGGAAAGACCGCGCTCGCACACGAACTGGCCCCCGAACTGCTGGTCGTCGACGCGGCGGAGGGCGAACTCGGCTCCTCCATCGACGTGTTGAGGGAGGGCCACGCGCTCCTCATCCGCCATGTGGAACGCCTCGCACAGCCCGACACCGCGACCCTCAACTCACTCCTCGAAACGCATCCGGGCACACCCCTGTTGGCCACCTACACCCCCGGAGCAGCGCCGGGCCCCTGCCTCCAACGGCTCCTGGACACCCTGGCAGCCCGCTCGGTCACCCTCCCCGCGCTGCGTGAACGACCCGAGGACATAAGGGAGTTGCTGACCGCCCTTGCTCCGAAGCCGGTCCCCGGGCAGCCCCCGCTCACCTGGACACTGGACGCCCTGCGCGCCCTGGAACGGCATCCGTGGCCCGGCAACGTCACCGAACTCGTCCATCTCGTACGGGCGTTGACCGAACACCGACGGGCCTCCGGCCCCGTCCGACGCACCGAACTGCCGGACCCCGTGCGCGAGGGCCCCGCGACCCGGCGCCTCAGCCCCATGGAGCACGCCGAGCGCTCCGCCATCCTGGAGGCCCTCCAGCGCAACGGCGGCAACAAGGCCCGTACGGCGGCGTCCCTGGGCATCGCCCGGGCCACGCTGTACCGGAAGCTGCGGGGTTATCGAAGCTGACCGTCGCACATGTTCGTACCTGTTCGCACACGGACGCGCGTCTGCGCGGATGCCGACCGGAGTGCTCGTCGTGTGGCGATCAAAGGGCTGTCGGACGACCATGGGAAGGCCGATTCACGCCTCGACCCGAACGGCCCGAACGTGCACAACGGCCCGTTCGGCAGGAAGGTGGTAACCGATGTGCCGGTGGCTCGCCTACTCGGGAACACCCGTCCTGCTCGACACCATCCTCTACAGGCCGACGCACTCCCTGATCGACCAGAGCCTGCACTCCCGGCTCGGCGTCGAGACCACCAACGGTGACGGCTTCGGCATCGGCTGGTACTCACGTGACCTGGAGACGCCCGCGGTCGTCCGCGACACCGGTCCGGCATGGAGCAACCGCAATCTGCGGGAGATCGCCGACCACGTCCGCTCCCCGCTGTTCTTCGCCCACATCCGGGCCTCGACCGGTACGGCGGTGCAGCAGACCAACAGCCACCCGTTCCGGCACGGCCGCTGGATGTGGATGCACAACGGCGCGATCACCGACTTCCACCTGCTCCGGCGGGACCTCTCCATGGCCGTCGCCCCGGAGCTCTTCGCCGACATCGAAGGACAGACGGACTCCGAGCTGATGTTCTACCTGGCGCTCACGCTCGGTCTGGAGGAGGACCCTCCGGGCGCGGTCGCGCGGATGGCGGGCCTGGTGGAGCGGACCGGTCACGAGCACGGGGTGGAGTTCCCGCTGCAGATGACGGTCGCCGTGACGGACGGAGAGGCGCTGTGGGCCTTCCGCTACTCCAGCCAGAAGACGTCACGCTCGCTGTTCTACAGCACCCGGGTGGAGACACTGCGCTCGCTCCACCCCGACCTGGCGTTCCTGCGGGACGTGTCCGACGAGACCCGCCTCATCGTCTCCGAACCCCTGGGAGATCTGCCCGGCGCCTGGAACGAGGTCCCCGAGAGCACCTACGGCGTCGTCCGGTCCGGAGCGGACGAACTGCGTCCCTTCGCCCCGCAACCCGTGTGAGCGCACACGGCGAAGGGGCCGTCTCGGATAGCTCCGAAACAGCCCCTGAGCTGCGACTCCTTCGAGTCGGGACGACAGGATTTGAACCTGCGACCCCTTGACCCCCAGTCAAGTGCGCTACCAAGCTGCGCCACGTCCCGGTGCGCTGTCCGCGGTGAACCGCGTGATCGCGCACTGAGAACTTTACCGTACGTCGGCCCCTGCCCCGCAGCCGGTGAGCGGCGGGGGACAATCGAGGCATGAGCGGGACAGCGGATGACGGGACGGCGCAGGGGCGGGACCGGGACGAGGAGGGGCGGGCGCGGAGCGCACGGCCCCGGGACGGGCTGGGGCGCCCGCTGCCGTACGGGGCGCCGGGTGTGGAGCGGCAGCCCGAGGGAGTCGTGCGGGATCCCCGGGACACGGTCGTCGAGGCGCAGGCGCTGCTGGACGCGGGGAAGCCGTTCCACGCGCACGAGGTCTTCGAGGACGCCTGGAAGTCCGGGCCCGACGAGGAGCGCGCGCTGTGGCGGGGGCTCGCCCAGCTCGCGGTGGGGCTCACGCACTCGGCACGCGGGAACGTACGGGGCGGGGCGCGGCTGCTGCGGCGCGGTGCGGGGGCCGTCGAGGAGTGGGGGGCCGGGAACGGACGGCCTCGTCCCTACGGCGTCGATCTGGCCGGGGTGGGAGCCTGGGCACGGCGGCTGGCGGGCGTCGTGGAGCGGGACGGGCGTGCGGTGGACGCGGAAGCCTGGGCTCCCCGGTTGCGCGGGGACTAGGGCGGCGCGGGGACTGGGGCGGCGCGGCCACGCGACGGCTCGTCCCGGACACCGGTGGGGACGCCGGTGGATACGGAGGGGGCGCACCGGCGCGTCGGACGACCGTGGACACGGAGGGGGCGCACCGACACGCCGGACAGCGGTGGACACGGAGGGGGAAGTTCGGCGACCTCAGCGGAGCAGGAGCTGCAGGCCGCCCGCGATCGTCGCGACGATCACCAGCTGTTCGAACAGCTTCTGGTTGATGCGGCTCACCGCCCACTTGCCCAGGAAGGCGCCCGGCACGACGAACAGGGCGAGTGCGGCGTCCAGCAGCAGGGAGTGCGCGTCGATGAGGCCGAGGCCCACGCTGAAGGGGACCTTGGAGACGTTGACGATGAGGAAGAAGAAGGCCGACGTGCCCAGGAAGCCGAGCTTCCGGAAGCCCGCCGAGAGCAGGTACATGGACATCACGGGGCCGCCGGCGTTGGCGACCATCGTGGTGAAGCCGCCGAGGACGCCGTACGAACGGGCTTTCACGCGTCCCGCGCGGGTGGTGATCGCGTCGGGTTCGTCGTCCTTGTCGACCGTGCGGCGGCGCCAGATCGTGACGGCCGTCATCAGCAGCAGGATCGCGCCGATGGAGGTGCGGACGATCTGGTCGTCGGCCCAGATCAGGAACAGGGTGCCGAAGACGACGCCGGCGCCGACCGCCGGGAAGAGCTTCCACAGGGTGGGCCAGTGGGCGTGTCGGCGGTAGGTGAGTACGGCGAGGACGTCCCCGACGATGAGGATCGGCAGGAGGACGCCGGTCGAGGCGCGGGCCGGCAGGACCGCCGCGAAGATCGCGAGGCTGACCGTGTTGGCACCGCTCACGGCGGTCTTCGAGAAGCCGACGAGCAGGGCGGCGAAGGCGAGGGCCGCGAACTCGGCCGTGGACAGGTGCCAGAGAGTCATCGTGTTCATGCGGGGTCCGATGCTATGCGCACCTATCTGCGCACGACAGGACCGTCTCGCCAGTTGATCCTGCCGTCCGGTTCGGCCTTTCGCCCCGGACGGCCCATGGACCATCGTCCGACGGGCTGGCAAGATCCCCCGGGTACCTTCCCCGACGTGGTTGGAGGAGTCATGGCCGACTCGCGCGAGCACAGCTTCGCCGGTACGCGGGGCGGTGTCACCGCACGGGAATGGCCCTGCGAGGGGGCGCGGTACGTCGTGTTGCTGGTGCACGGCTACGGCGAGCACGTCGGCCGGTACGAACACGTCGCCGATGCCCTGGTGCGGCACGGCGCGGCGGTCTTCGGGCCCGATCACATGGGGCACGGCAGGTCGGCGGGCGAGCGGGTGCTGATCGAGGACTTCGAGGCCGTGGTCACCGATGTGCACGCCGTGGAGAGGCTGGCCCGGGCCGCGTATCCGGGTCTGCCGTTGGTGCTGATCGGCCACTCCATGGGCGGGCTGATCGCCGCGCGATACGCCCAGCGGTACGGCGCCGGGCTCGCCGCGGTCGTGCTGTCCGGGCCGCTGATCGGGATCTGGGAGCCCCTGCGGGTGCTGCTCGGAGCGCCGGAGCTGCCCGACGTCCCGCTCGACCCGAAGCTGCTCTCCCGGGACATGGCCGTCGGCGCCACGTACGCGAACGATCCGCTGGTGTGGCACGGCCCGTTCAAACGGCCGACGCTGGAGGCCATCGACCGCGCCCTGGAGACGATCTCGAAGAGCGGGTCCATCGGTCCGCTTCCGCTGTTGTGGCTGCACGGCGACGACGACCGGATCGTGCCGCTGCCCGGCAGCCGCACGGGGATCGAGGAGTTCCGCGGCACCGAGTGGACCGAACGCGTCTATCCGGGCGCCCGGCACGAGGTCTTCAACGAGACGAACAAGGGCGAAGTGCTGGCGGACGTCAAGGAGTTCGTGGACGACGTGCTGGGGCGCTGAGACCCGCTCCCACCGGGGCCGCCGATACGCGCCGAGTCCGCGGAGCGTTTGGTTCCACGCGCGCGGTATGCCGCGTTTCCCCCTGTCCGACCGGGGCACCCGGCCCCGCATGGAGTGGTTGCTGAGAGCGGCCTGCGTGGGAGAGGACCCCGAACTGTTCTTCCCCGTGGGCACTACAGGACCGGCGCTCGACGACGTCGCCGCCGCCAAGCGCGTCTGCGCCCGCTGCCCGGTACGCCGCGAGTGCCTCAACTGGGCGCTCGGCAGCGGGCAGACGGCCGGCGTGTGGGGCGGCATGGGCGAGGAGGAACGCACCGACCTGCTCCGCAGGGCGGGAAGCGCCGACGCCGCCCGGCACGAGGCGTTCGCCGGTACGAAGCGATGAGGAGTAACGCGTCATGACGATAGTGAGGAGCACCCTTCCCGAGCCCGCCCGCCGGATCGCGGGCGACGCGCTGCAGGAGAGCCTGGTGGATCTGCTGGGACTCTCGCTGATCGGGAAGCAGGCCCACTGGAACATCGTGGGACCGAGGTTCCGTTCGATCCACCTCCAGCTCGACGAGGTGGTGTCCACCGCACGGTCGTTCGCCGATCAGGTCGCCGAACGCGCGGCGGCGCTCGGGGTCGCCCCGGACGGACGGCCCGAGACCGTGGCGGCGCGGTTCGCCCTGCAGGGGCCGAAGGAGGGCTGGCTGCGGGACGACGAGGTCGTACGGCTACTGGTGGAGGCGCTGGAGACGGCGATCGGTCGGCTGCGCGAGCGTATCGACGCCACGGAGGAAGCCGACAAGGTCACGCAGGACCTGCTGATCTCCCTGACCTATGAGCTGGAGAAGCAGCGGTGGATGTTCGAGGCCGAGAACTGGCCGCGCCAGGACTGAGAGCGCGGCGGGCACGCGGTGTCAGGGCAGCAGCCACCCGCGTCGGCATTCACGTTCACCGCGTCCACCGAACGGTTGCCGAGGAGGAAGTCCACGGCGCCGACCGCGTCCCGCATGGTCGAGAGGCGGCCCGTCGGCGCCACGCCAGGGCGCCGGCGAGTTCGCGGGGCCGGGAGGGGCACCGATCGTGCCGCCGGCGGCGAGCCAGTAGCGGCCGCCGTCCGGCCATAGTTCTCGGATGCCGAAGCCGGTGTAAACGACGCCGTCCTCCTCGCCGTTGATCGCGCTCCGCCGAGATCCCCCGACTGCCGTACGGCAGTCGGGGGATCTCGGCGGCTCGTCGTATCGCGTGGTTCGTCACGCGTCCTGCTTCCTCGCCGCCACGGCCGCCAGCAGCCGGTCGCGTGACTCCTCGACCAGACGGCGGGCCCGGCCGACGTCCGCGAGCAGCCTGCCGTCGCGCTTGTGGACCACGCCGTCGACGATGACGGTGTCCACGTTGGAGACGTCCGCGCTGAGGGTCACGGCCGCCGCCGCGTCGTGCACGGGCGCCATGTTGACGGCGGTGGCGTCGAGAGCGACGATGTCGGCCCGCTTGCCGGGGGTGAGGGAGCCGGTACGGTCCTCCACGCCGGCCACATGGGCCCCGTTGAGCGTGGCGATCCCCAACATCTGACGTGCCGTCAACATGGTGGCCGGTACGGGTAGGTTGGCCGTCCAGCAGTCGGCGTTGACCCGGGCCCGTTCGGCGGCGAAGGCCGCCCGGATCTGGGTGAACATGTCGCCGGGCACGGTGGTGACGACGTCGATGCTCAAGGACGGCCGCAGCCCGTGTTCGATCGCCTGTGCCACGGGCGGCCAGCCGTGCCCCATCTGGGTCTCCACCTGGGCGGCGATGGAGACCGTGCCACCGCTGTCGGCCACCATCCGCCACTCGTCCTCGCTGAGATGGCAGCAGTGGACGTAGGTCGTGTCGGAGCCGAGCAGCCCGAGTCCGTGCAACTGCTTGACCATGCCGAAGCGTCCGGCCAGGCGCCCCATGGCGACGTGCACGGTGATCGGGATGCCCAGCTCGCGGGCGAGTCCCCACTCCTGGGTGACGACGTCGTCGGTGCAGAAGCCGGGGCCCCGGGCGGCCAGGGCCATGGTGAGGAGGCCGCCGTCGGAGGCGAAGTGACGGTCGCGGATCCGGCGTACGTCGTCACCGGGTACCGCGATGCTGCTGTCGAACCAGTAGTCGGCGAGTGAGGTGTTGGCGCTGCCGTACGCGTACTGGGCCCGGATGCCGGTCTCCGTCAGCGCCTGGATCGCGGCGTCCGGGTGCTCGGGCGTGTTGTTGATGTGCGACCAGTCGACGAGGGTGGTGATGCCCGCGTTGAGGCACTCCAGGGTGCCGGCCAGGTTGCCGGCGTAGACGTCCTCGGGGGTGTAGACGGGGGCGAAGGTGTCGAGGACGTCGACGAAGTAGTCGTCGAGGGTGGCGTCCGGGGCGCAGCCGCGGATCGACGCCTCCCAGGTGTGCCGGTGGGTGTCGACGAAGCCGGGGATGACGATACGGCCGGCCATGTCGAGCACCTCGGCGTCCACGTCCGCGCCGATCTCGCGCTCGACCGCCGTGATCGTGCCGTCCTCGACGAGGACGTCACCCTTGGGCAGGTCACCGATGACGGGATCCATCGTGACGACATGGCCCGAGCGCAGGAGCATCCGTTTGGTCATCGCCGTTCCTCCCAGAGGTGGGTCCGCTTGAAAGCTGACGGGCAGTCAGTATGCGGCGAGGTCGCGGACCGTCCTCATGACTCGGCCGACGGTGGGGCGCACCCGCTGCACAAGCTGCTGGAGCGGTCGGTCTCGTACGGCGTGAGCGCAGCATGGTGGCCGTGTCCAGGGGCACCAGCCGCGCGAGTCGATCACCTCGACGTCGACGCCCTCCTCGGCCGGTCGCCGGGCGACTTCGAGGGCAACGGGACTTGGCGGCGAGCGCCACGAGGGTGACGTCCTCGCCCGAACGGGACCACCCGGGCGCGGCTAGGAAGGCGCGTCCAGGCCCAGGTGGTCGCGGAGCGTCGTGCCTTCGTAGTCCGCGCGGAAGACACCCCGTTCCTGGAGCAGCGGCACGACCTTGTCGGCGAAGGTGTCCAGGCCGGTGGGAGTGATGTGCGGGACGAGGATGAAGCCGTCGGCGGCGTCGGACTGGACGTAGGCGTCGATGGTGTGGGCGACGGTCTCGGCGGTGCCGATGAAGTTCTGCCGGTTGCCGGTCTCGATGACCAGGTCGCGGATGGACCAGTTGTGGGCGGCGGCGAGCTCCCGCCATTCACGGGCGGTGGCGAGCGGATCGCGGTACATGCGGACCTGGGCACGGCCCTTGGAGATATGGGTGTCACTGACGTCCGGGTCGATGTCGGGGAGCGGGCCTTCCGGGTCGTAGGAGGACAGGTCCCGGTTCCAGACGAACTCCAGGTGCTTGATCGCGGTGGCGCCGCTGACCTGCTGCCGGCGGACGTCGTGGGCGAGCTCCTCCGCCTCCTCGTCGGTGTCGCCGAGAATGAAGCTCGCGGCGGGCAGGATGAGCAGCTGGTCGTCGCGGCGGCCGTAGCGGGCGAGCCGGTTCTTGACGTCGGTGTAGAAGGCCCGGCCCGCGTCCGGGCTCGCGTACCGGCTGAAGATGGCGTCGGCGCTCGACGCGGCGAACTCGCGGCCCTCGTCGGAGTCGCCCGCCTGGAAGACGACCGGGCGGCCCTGCGGTGAGCGCGGGACGTTGAACCGGCCCTCGATGTCGAAGTGCCGCCCGGTGTGGACGAAGGCTCCGGCCTTGGCGTCCCGCAGGAAGACGCCCGTCTCCCGGTCGGCGACGATCTCGTCCCCGTTCCAGGAGTCGAAGAGTTCGTTCGCCGTGGCCAGGAACTCCTTGGCGCGGGAGTAACGCTCCTCCTGCGGCAGGAAGCCGCCCCGGCGGAAGTTCTCGCCGGTGAAGGCGTCCCAGGAGGTGACGACGTTCCACGCGGCGCGCCCGTCGGAGAGGTGGTCCAGGCTCGCGAACTGGCGGGCCACCTCGTACGGCTCGTTGAAGGTGGAGTTGATGGTGCCGGTCAGTCCCAGACGTTCGGTGACGGCGGCGAGCGCGGCGAGGACGGTGAAGGTGTCGGGACGGCCGACGACATCCAAGTCGTATATTTGGTCGGCGGGGCGGGGCAGGCCCAGCAGTCCGCGCAGGGTCTCGGCCTCGTAGGTGCGGCGGAAGACGCCGCGGCGCTGCAGTTCCGGCACGAGACCGCGGGTGATCGCCGGGAGGTCGTGGCCCACGACGGCGGGCCGCAGCCGGAAGCCCGTCAGACCGACAGCCGCCAACTCCTGCAACAGGACGGCCAGTTGGGCCGGTGTTCCGGTGAAGATCCGGGCGTCACCGGTGTACGGCTCACCCGCGAGCGCGTCGAGGCGCTCGCGTCGGGCCGCCGCCTCGGCCGGGTCGTCGTCGAGGAAGACCACCAGGTCGCCGAAGACGTGCAGCGGCTCGTCGGCGCGCCCGGCGGCCCGCTGCTCCGCGCGGATCTCGGCGACGATCGCACGCGCCTGGTCGGTGTCGTGCGGGGTGACGTAGCCGATGTCGGCCTGGCGGGCCACCAGCCGGTACGGGACGGTGTCATGGGCGAGGGCGCTCACGACGGGCTGGCCCTGCGGAGGACGTGGCGTGATCGAGGGGCCCTTGACGCTGAAGTGGCGGCCCTCGAAGTCGATGTAGTGCAGCTTGTCGCGGTCGATGAAGCGGCCGGTGCTCACGTCCCGGATCTCCGCGTCGTCCTCCCAGCTGTCCCAGAGGCGGCGCACGACCTCGACGTAGTCGGCGGCCTCGTCGAACAGTTCGGTCACCACCTCCTGCGCGTCCGGGCTGTCGTAGGCCTCGATGCGCGGGACGGTACGGCGGCCGAAGTGGGCGGCCTCGTTCGGCCGGGCGGTGATCTGCACCCGGAGGCCGGCGCGGCCGGAGCTCACGTAGTCGAGGGTGGCGAGAACCCCAGGCGACGCGGGCGCTTTCGGCCGTACGGCGGACGGGACCGCTCGTCGGTCGCACGGCGGGCGGGGACCACTCGCCGTACGGAGGCACGGAAGACACACGGATGCGCACGACACCGGGGCTGGCGAAAGAGGACGGACCGCTGGTGCGGCGCCTCAGAGGTTCGGGGGAACCGTCAGCCTCGACGGGAGCACGGCGCCGGGTCGGGCCCGGACCGCGCTAGCGTGCGCTACACAGTGCGCTGTTGACCCGGAGCAGATCGACGGCGCGGTCGGCGCAGAGCGGTACGCAACCTTGGCGGCGCCATGCGGCGTGCCTCGGGGTTGCGTACATGTCCGTCACCATCGCTCTTCCGGCCCAGGGGGCCTCGTGCTCTTCGGGTGGCCGTAAGTAACTCAGGCTCCGCGGGCCGCTGTCAACGTCAGTCCAGCACATGGGACGCCTGTCCGCCTGTCGATACGGCCTGGTCCGGGACGTGGGAGGCCCAGTCCAGGATCTGTACGGCGGCACCCGCCGCCTCCAGGCCCCGACAGTGCGCGTGATGACGGCGGGCGATGCCGTCGAGGTCGAGGTGGGAGCCGAAGGCGGGGTGGGCGGCGAGTCGGCGCGCGTACGCCCACAGGTGCGGGTGGTCGGCGACGCGGTGCACGGCGGAGGCGTCCAGGTGCCAGCGGTGCACGGTGTCGAGCCGCACCAGCGCCACCCACAACTCGACGTCGGCAGCGGTGAGTTCGTCGCCGAGGAGGTACTCCTGTCCGGCGAGCCGGGCGTCCAGCGAGCGCAGGGTGCGCAGCAGGGAGCCGAGCGCCTCACGGCGCTCCGGGTCGTCGGCGTCGGCGCGGCCGGCGCGCTGCGCGGCGGCGTCCATGCCCTGCTCGCAGAGGCGCGCGACACCCTCGATCTCGGCCTCCGCCCCCTCCGGGTACAGCTCGGGGCGGCCGCCGCCGAAGCGTCGGGCGAGGTCGCGCATGATGTCGGGGGCATGGGTGCTGACGATGCGTCCGGACCAGTCGTCGCTGAGCACCGGCGCCACGGCCGCCCCGGAGTAGCGGTGGGCGCTCGCCTCGTACAGCGGGCGCAGCGCGGAGTGCTCGCCGTTCAGGCCGTCGGGCACGGCGGGCAGGAGGGTCACGGGACAGGCGTCGGCGAGCCCGAGGAGGCTGTGCACGACGGCGATGCGCAGGGCTCCCGGACAGGACAGCGAGAGATGGAGCCGGTAGCGGCGCGGTACGGCGTAGTGACCACTGCGGGCGTCGCAGCCGATCCGCCCCCGGAAGGAGGGCAGGGGCCGCGGCGACGGAACGGCGTTCAGGGCATGGACGGGCATGGCGGACATGTGTCTCCCCGGGGGTTCTGGTGCACGGTTGCACGATGACGCGGCGATGACGCGATGACGCGATGACGCGAGTACACGGACGCGCGAGCGCTGCGGCGCGCCACGCCGCGGCTCGGCTCGGCTCGGCTCGGCTCAGGTCAGCTCAGCTCAGGGGGCTTCTCGCGCTGCAGACGCGCAGCAGATCGATGTGACGGCGGGAGGTCAGAAGGAGGGACTGCCGGCGTGTGCGCGGCACACGAGTGACCACCGGCTCCAGACGCCCCATCATTCCCTACCTGTTCACTAGGAAATACCCCACCTGGAGTGTCGAGCCGCCCACGCCGTGCGTCAAGAGGGTGTCCGAGGAATGGTTGCGACGTCCGAGGCGTGGACACCGGTCAGTCGCCGTACCCGACGGTGGTCACCGTCTCGATGGACCACCACAGGGCCTTCGGGTACGAGGGCAGGTTGGCACGCGGCGCGCCGTGCTCGGCGGCGGTCACGGCCCAGGAGCCAAGGAGCATCACCTCGACGAGTACGGCGGTGGCGCCGCCCGCCGCCTTGAGATGGAGGGGGCGGGCCCCGGCGTTCCCTGCCGAGCAGGAGCTCGACGGCCCTGCCGAGGAACCCGGGGCACTCCTCATCCCTCCTTCGGTCCGGGGGGCGTCCCGGGCGCCGCCCTGGGGTTGCCGCGGCGCGCGTGGAAGGCGTGACGGTCGAGCTCGTAGGCGACCCGGATCAGCGGGACGTGCGTGAACGCCTGCGGGAAGTTGCCCAGTTGGCGGCGGGCGCGGGGGTCGTACTCCTCGGCGAGCAGTCCGACGTCGTTGCGCAGCTCCAGCAGCCGCTCGTACAGGGCGCGGGCCTCGTCCTCCCGGCCGATCATCCGCAGGGCGTCCGCGAGCCAGAACGAGCAGGCGAGGAAGGCGCCCTCGCCGCCGGTCAGGCCGTCCGGGGAGTCGTCGGTGCCCGCCGAGTAGCGAGCCACGAGCCCGTCGTTGAGGAGGTCGCGCCGCACGGCCTCGATGGTGCCGATCACCCGCGGGTCGTCCGGCGGCAGGAACCCGGTCTGCGGGATCTGCAACAGCGCGGCGTCGAGTTCGCGGGAGCCGTACGACTGGGTGAAGGTGTTCCGTGCCGGGTCGAAGGCCTGCTCGCAGACCTCTCGGTGGATACGGTCGCGGACCGCCCGCCATCTCTCCACCGGGCCGGGGCGGGAGTGCGCCTCGGCCAGCTTGACCGCCCGGTCGAAGGCGACCCAGCACATCACCTTGGAGTGCGTGTAGTGGCGGGGGGCGCCGCGCATCTCCCACAGCCCCTGGTCCGGCTCGGTCCACACCTGCTCCAGGTGGTCCAGGAAGACCGCCTGCAGGGAGACCAGGTGTTGGCGTGGGCGCAGTCCGCAGCCGATGGCCAGATGGATGGCGTCCATCACCTCACCGGGTACGTCGAGCTGCCGCTGCGCGGCGGCCGCGTTGCCGATCCGCACCGGGCGCGACCCCTCGTAGCCCGGCAGCCAGTCGGCCTCCCACTCGGTGAGCCGCCGCTCCCCCGCGATGCCGTACATGATCTGCACGTCCTCGGGCCGCCCCGCCACCGCCCGCTCCAGCCAGCCCCGCCAGGCGTCCGCCTCGGCCTTGAAGCCGCTGCGCAGCAACGCCTCCAGCGTCATGCCCGCGTCCCGCAGCCAGCAGAAACGGTAATCCCAGTTCCGGACGCCCCCGATCTCCTCGGGCAGGGAGGTGGTCGGGGCGGCCACGATGCCGCCGGTCGGCTGGTACGTCAGGGCCTTGAGGGTGATCAGGGAGCGGGCGACGGCGTCGCGGTACGGCCCGTCGTACGTCAGCTTGCGCAGCCAGCGGCGCCAGTACGCCTCCGTGGTGCGCAGCGCCTCGAACGCGTCCACCTCTTCCGGTGCGGGCAGGTGGGAGGGGTGCCAGGTCAGTACGAAGGGGATCCGTTCGCCTGCCGTGACGGGGAAGACGGCGGTGTGGACGGTGCCGTGGGCGACCGGCCGCACGGGGGTGCGCAGCCAGACCGACTCGGGCCCCGCGGTCCCCGTCAGATGCCCGTCCCGGCGGCGCATCCAGGGCAGGACCCGGCCGTAGTCGAAGCGGAGCCGCAGGTCCATGCGCATGTCGACGGTGCCGGAGAGCCCTTCGACGATCCGTACGACGCAGGGGGCGCCCTGGCGGCACGGCATGAAGTCGGTGACCAGGACCTGGCCGCCGGCCGTCTCCCACTCCGTCTCCAGGATCAGCGTGTCGTCCCGGTAGCGGCGGCGGGCGTACGGACCGTTCTCGTCCGCCGGGGCGATGCGCCAGCGGCCGTTGTCCTCGTCGCCGAGCAGGGCGGCGAAGCAGGCGGGCGAGTCGAAGCGGGGGAGACAGAGCCAGTCGACGCTCCCGTCCTTGCCGACGAGGGCGGCGGTGAGGAGGTCGCCGATGAGGGCGTAGTCCTCGATGCGGCTGGGTTTGGTGCGGGGGTCGGGGGCGGGTCCTGGCATGGGGTCAGTTTCAGGGGGTCGGGGGGTGGGGGCATGCCGGGCGGGGCGTTCGAGTCTCGGCATGGGGGTGTGGGGGTGTGGGGGCGAGGGTGTGTGTGTGGGGGGGTGAGGGCGTCGGCGCGTTGTCGGTACCGGCCGTGTGTGGCTGATCGCGCGGTTCCCCGCGCCGGTGACGGGCGCTGCCTTCTCCTCGGCGATCCGCTTCTCGGCGATCCGCTCGGTGACCGGGGTCGGGCCGGGAGCCTGCGGCGGCGGCTCGGGGCGGTGGGCGACGGAATCGGTCATGGGCCCGTCGCACCCGTGCGCGGGAGGACTGACCGGGGGCCACCCCGGTACTCGGCCGCGAGGGTGACCGGGTGTGGGAGCGAGGGCGGGGACCGAGGTTCTTCACCTTCCTGACGGCCGCGGGCAACGCCACGGTCAGGGCCGCTCCCGCGCACGGTCCGAAGCTGCTCACGGCGCACGGTCATCCGGGAACGGGACGACGACCTCGTCCCGGGTTCCGACGGCTCGACTGCGACATCGGTGAACGCCCACGGAAAGGACCGGCCCTTGAAAGCCTCGGAGTTCTCCCCGACCGAGCGGATCCGCATCCTCGCGGACATCCTCTCCGGCAGGCTCACGGCAGGGGACGCCGCGCGCCGCCACGACCTCCCGCTGCGCGTGGTCCAGCAGTGGCTGCGGGAGATCCCGGTGGCCGCGCCGACGGACCGAGCCGCCCGAGCGGCCGACGACGACACTGCTCCTTCGCGAGCGGACCGGCGCCCGTTGCCCCGATGCCGCGTCGTCGTGGACGAGATGGTGCAGGGACTCGGACTCTGACCGGCCGGGCCCGAGGCCTCTTCTCCCACGGTGACGACCGCTACGCTCCCCGCCATGAGACTGCGGAACACCCGTCCCATGGACATCGGTTCGACACATGTCATCGTCACCGGCGGGTCGAGCGGCATCGGTCTGGCCACCGCCCGGCTGCTGGCTGCACGCGGAGCGAAACTCTCGCTCGTCGCGCGGGGCGCGGAGCGCCTGGAGGAGGCGGCGAAGGACGTGTCAGCCGCCGCACGACGAGCGTCGGTCGCCGCACGGACCGCCGACGTGGCCGATCAGCGGGCCCTCACCAGGGCCATCGCCGAGTTGGAGGACGAACAGGCGCAGCCCTGCGACATCCTGGTCACCTCGGCGGGGCTCGCCCGCCCGGGGCACTTCCTCGACCTGCCCGACGACGTCTTCCGGCAGATGATCGAGGTCGACTACTTCGGCACCCTCCACGCCCTGCGCGCCGTCGCCCCCGGCATGGTGGAGCGCGGGTACGGCAGCGTGGTCGCGGTGTCGTCCGCCGCCGGGCTGCTCGGCATCTTCGGCTACAGCGCGTACGGCCCGGCCAAGTTCGCCGTACGCGGCCTGATGGAGTCGGTGCGGGCCGAGCTGACCCCGCGTGGCGTGCATGTCGGCGTGGTGTTCCCGCCGGACGTGGACACCCCGCAGCTCGCCGAGGAGAACCTGTGGAAACCGGAGGAGACCCGTGTGGTCGGCGGCACCATCAAGCCCCTCACGGCGGAGAAGGTCGCGGCGGCGATCGTGAAGGGCATCGATCAGCGGCGCTTCACGATCTGCCCGGACACGGGCACCCGCGCGCTGGCCCGCTTCGGCAGCGTTCTCATGCCGCTGCTCAACCGTGAGTTCGACCGCCGGGTCAGGGCGGTCCAGCGGTCGACGCCGCGGACCTGACCGCGACGGCCCGCCGACCGGGCCCACCACTGCCTCCACCGCCTCCACCGCCTCCGCTGCCTCCGCTGCCGAAAGCGGACGAGGACGGAACGGATCGGCCGGGCCCGGTGGTTCAGGCCGCCGCCGCGACCCGGAAGCCGATGTTCCCGGCGGCGCTGTCGGGGGTGTTGGAGGAGCGGGCGGCCACGCGGTAGCGGTTGCAGTAGGAGGCGTGGCACAGGTGGGAGCCGCCGCGCATCACCCGGGCCGGGCCGTCGGACGGCCCCGTCGGGTCGGTGCGCGGCCCGGTGACGTGGAAGTCCGGGCTGAACCGGTCGGCACACCACTCCCACACGTTGCCGACGGTGTTGTACAGGCCGAAGCCGTTGGGCTCGAAGGCGTCGGCCGGGGCCGTCGCACGGTAGCCGTCGGCGGCGGTGTTGTCGGTGGGGAAGGTGCCGCGCCAGATGTTGCAGGCGTGACGGCCGTCGGGCGCGAGTTCGTCACCCCAGGGATAACGCCGCTGCTCCAGGCCGCCGCGGGCCGCGTACTCCCATTCCGCCTCGGTGGGCAGCCGGGTGCCCGACCAGGCGCAGTAGGCCCGCGCGTCGTTCCAGGAGACGTGCACCACCGGGTGGTCGAGGATCGCGTCGACGGAGGAACCGGGGCCCGCCGGCTCTCGCCAGGTGGCGCCCCGGACGCCGCGCCACCACGGAGTGCCCGGGACGCGCGGGGAGACGGCGAGCAGCCCGGCGGGGAGGAAGCCCTCGAATACGAAGGAGAAGTCGAAGTGTTCGGACTCGGTCATGTATCCGGTCGCGTCCACGAAGGCCGCGAACTGTTCGTTGGTGACGGTCGTCGCGGCGATACGGAACGGCCTCAGCTCGACCTCACGGACCGGGCCCTCACCGTCCGCCGGGTACCCCACCTCGTCCTCGGTGCCCATCAGGAACACCCCGCCGGGCAGTGCCGTCAACCGTTCGCCGTCCCGCGTCGGCACCGCCGGAGTCACGTCCGACGGAACATCGACCGGACCACCGGGCGCCCCGGCCACCGGCTCGCGGCCTGGAGCGCAGCAAGACCTGTCGTGTGACATCGCACTGTCCTCAGGAAGGAAGGGGGATGGGGGTGGGCGGGATGAGACTGCGGTGGGACCGAGGTGGGTTGGGGGTGGGGTGGGTCGGGGTGGCTGAAGAGTAGCCCGCGACTCGCCCCGAACGCCTCGCCGAGGTATTCCACGACTCAGCACCATGTGACATAGTACTGAGGTGACCGAGCGACTGACCTGCGACGTCGTGGTTGTCGGAGCGGGAATGGTGGGCGCGGCCTGCGCCCTGTACGCGGCCCGGGCGGGTCTGGGCGTCGTCGTGGTGGACCGTGGCCCGGTGGCCGGCGGCACGACCGGTGCCGGCGAGGGCAACCTCCTGGTCTCCGACAAGGAGCCCGGCCCCGAGCTCGAACTCGCCCTGCTGTCCCACCGTTTGTGGGCGGAGCTGGCCGCCGAGCCGGGTCTGGCGGCGGCGATCGAGTACGAGCCGAAGGGCGGCGTCGTCGTCGCCTCCGCGCCGGAAGGACTCGCGGCGCTGGAGCGGTTCGCGGCCGGGCAACGCACCGCCGGCGTCAAGGCGATTGCCGTCACCGCGCCCCAACTCCCCGACCTGGAACCGCACTTGGCGCCCGGCCTCGCGGGCGGCATCCACTACCCCCAGGACGCCCAGGTGATGCCCACCCTGGCCGCCGCCCATCTCGTACGGGCCTCCGGCGCCCGGCTGCTCACCGGCCGGACCGTGACCGAGGTGCTGCGCACACCGGACGGTGCCGTCCGCGGCGTACGGACCGACCGGGGCGACCTCCACGCTCCGGCGGTGGTGAACGCCGGGGGCACCTGGGGCGGTGAACTGGCCGCGCTCGCCGGAGTCACCCTTCCCGTCCTCCCCCGGCGCGGCTTCGTCCTCGTCACCGAGCCGCTGCCGCCGATGGTGCGGCACAAGGTGTACGCCGCCGACTACGTGGCCGACGTGGCCAGCGACTCGGCGGCGCTCCAGACCTCCCCGGTCGTCGAGGGCACGGCCGCCGGGCCGGTACTGATCGGCGCGAGCCGCGAACGGGTCGGCTTCGACCGGTCGTTCTCGCTGCCCGTCGTACGGGCGCTGGCGGCGGGCGCGACCCGGCTGTTCCCGTTCCTGGAGCGGGTGCGCGCCCTGCGGACCTACGTCGGCTTCCGGCCGTACATGCCCGACCATCTGCCCGCGATCGGACCCGATCCCCGGGTCCCGGGCCTGTTCCACGCCTGCGGCCACGAGGGCGCCGGGATCGGGCTCGCCACCGGCACCGGGCAGCTGATCGCCCAGGCGCTCGGGGGCGGGACACCCGATCTGGACCTCACACCGTTCCGTCCGGACCGGTTCGAAGCGTACGAGGGGGACGCGGCATGAACCCGCTGGAGTGGGCGCGGGCCGTACCGGGCCCCGCCTTCACCGTCACCCTCGACGGCCGGGAGATGGAGGCGCTGCCCGGCCAGACGGTCGCGGCCGCCCTCTGGGCCGCCGGGGTGACGTCCTGGCGCACCACCCGGGGCGAGGGCCGGCCACGCGGGATCTTCTGCGGCATCGGCGTGTGCTTCGACTGCCTGGTCACCGTCAACGACCGCCCCAATCAACGGGCTTGTCTGGTTCCGGTCCGACCGGGCGACACGATCCGCACCCAGGAGGGGACGGGCCATGAGCACTGAACACACGCCACCCCTCCCCCACCTCGCGGTCGTCGGCGCGGGCCCGGCCGGGCTCGCCGCGGCGCTGGCGGCGGCCGGTCAGGGCGTACGGGTCACGGTGGTCGACGCCGCCCAGGCACCCGGCGGCCAGTTCTACCGGCAGCCCGCGGCCGGGCTCGGCGCGCGGCGCCCGCAGGCCCTGCACCACGGGTGGCGCACCTGGCGGCGGCTGCGCGACGGCCTCGAACGGCAGGTCGCCGCCGGGCGCGTGACCCACCTCGCGGACCACCACGTGTGGTGCGTGGAGCGGCACCCCGAGGGCCCTGGGCGCTTCACCGTGCACGCCCTGCTGGGCCCCGGTCAGGAGCAGCCCGCCGAGGTCCACGCGGACGCCGTCCTGCTCGCGACCGGCGGCTACGAGAAGGTGCTGCCCTTCCCCGGCTGGACCCTGCCGGGCGTGGTCACCGCCGGGGGCGCGCAGGCCATGCTGAAGGGCGGGCTCGTGGTGTCCGGCCGTACGGCGGTCGTCGCCGGGACCGGTCCGCTGCTGCTGCCGGTCGCGACCGGGCTCGCGGCGGCGGGCGTCACGGTGGCCGCGCTGGTCGAGTCCGCGGACCCGAGGGCCCTGGTGCGGCGGACCGGAGCGCTGGCGGGCCGGGCGGACAAGCTCGCCGAAGGGGCCGGATACGCGGTGGGGTTGCTGCGCCGCCGGGTGCGGACCCTCGTCCGCCATACCGTCGTCGAGGCGCGGGGCGGCGACCGGTTGGCGGCCGTGACCGTCGCCGCGCTCGACACCGAGGGGCGCGTGCGGCCCGGCACCGAGCGGCGCATCCCCTGCGACACGCTCGCCGTCGGCCACGGCATGCTGCCGCACACCGACCTCGCCGAGACGCTCGGCTGCCGTGTCGAGTCCGCCAGGTCACGGGTGTGGGCCGACGGCGAACAGCGCACCGATGTGCCGGGGGTCTGGGCGGCGGGCGAGACCACGGGGATCGGCGGCGCGGCCCTCTCCCTCGCCGAGGGGCACATCGCCGGGCGGTCGGCCGCCGCCCGGCTCCGGGGCCGGGTTCCGGACCCGGCCGAGTGGGCGGCAGCCGCCAAGTCCCGTGGAAGACTGCGGGAGTTCTTCGATGTGCTCGACGACGTGTACGTTCCGCCGGCGCACTGGACCGAGCAGGTCACCGACGACACGGTCGTCTGCCGGTGCGAGGAGGTCACCGCCGGGGCCGTCCGTGAGGCCGTCGGGGAGCTGGGCGCCGGGGACGTGCGGACGGTGAAGCTGCTCACCCGTGCCGGGATGGGCTGGTGCCAGGGCCGGATGTGCGGGCCGGCGGTCGCGGGGCTCGCCGGGTGCGACGAGGCCGTGGCCCGGCGGCCGTTCGCCCGACCGGTGCCGCTGGGCGTGCTGGCCCGGGCGGGAGAGACCGCGAGCCCTGAAGGCTCGCCACCGGGGTGACACCCCTCCTGCCAGAAGCCGACCTGACGCCCTGCGACCACCAGTAATATGTCACACCCCACTGAGAGGGAACCCACCATGACCGTCACCGAGAACCGTCCCTGGCGCGGCGTCCTCGTCGCCACCGCACTCCCCTTCCGCGACGACCTCTCCGTCGACCACGACACCTACGCCGAGCACTGCGCCTGGCTGGTCGAGAACGGCTGTGACGGTGTCGTGCCGAACGGCTCGCTCGGCGAGTACCAGGTACTGACGCCCGAGGAGCGCGCCAAGGTCGTCGAGACGGCCGTCGCCGCGATCGGCGGCGCGCGTGTGATGCCGGGGGTCGCCGCGTACGGGTCCGCCGAGTCCCGGCGCTGGGCCGAGCAGGCGCGGGACGCGGGCTGCGCCTCGGTGATGCTGCTGCCGCCGAACGCGTACCGCGCCGACGAGCGGTCGGTGCTCACGCACTACGCGGAGGTCGCGAAGGCGGGCGTCCCGATCGTGGCGTACAACAACCCGATCGACACCAAGGTCGACCTCGTCCCCGAACTGCTCGCCAAGCTGCACGGCGAGGGCTGCATCCGGGCCGTGAAGGAGTTCTCGGGCGATGTCCGCCGGGCCTACCAGCTCGCTGAACTCGCGCCGGAACTGGACCTGTTGATCGGCGCGGACGACGTCCTGCTGGAGCTGGCGACGGCGGGCGCCAAGGGCTGGGTGGCCGGCTATCCGAACGCGCTGCCCGCCGCGACGGTCGAGCTGTACCACGCGGCGGTGGACGGCGACCTCGCGACGGCCAAGGGGCTGTACCGGCAGTTGCACCCGCTGCTGCGCTGGGACTCGAAGGTCGAGTTCGTCCAGGCCATCAAGCTGTCCATGGACCTCGTGGGCCGGCACGGCGGACCCTGCCGTCCGCCCCGGGTGGAGCTGCTGCCGGAGCAGGAGGCCGTGATCCGCGCGGCCACCGAGAAGGCCGTCGCGGCGGGCCTCGCGTAACCACCTCAGAAAGGGAGGACCGGTCATGCGCAGCAAACTCGTCCTGCACGCCGTCGACTCGCACACCGAGGGCATGCCCACCCGGGTGATCACCGGCGGGATCGGCACGATCCCCGGCGCCACCATGAACGAACGCCGGCTGTGGTTCCGTGAACACCGCGACGACGTCAAGCAGTTGCTGATGAACGAGCCGCGCGGCCACGCGGCGATGAGCGGCGCGATCCTGCAGCCGCCGACCCGCCCCGACTGCGACTACGGCGTCGTCTACATCGAGGTCTCGGGCTATCTGCCCATGTGCGGCCACGGCACGATCGGCGTCGCGACCGTGCTCGTGGAGACCGGCATGGTCGAGGTCGTCGAGCCCGTGACCACCATCCGCCTGGACACCCCGGCGGGTCCCGTCGTGGCCGAGGTGGAGGTGGAGGACGGCGCGGCGAAGGCGGTCACCCTGCAGAACGTGCCGTCGTTCTCCGTCGGCCTCGACCGTAAGATCACACTGGCCGACGGGCGGATGGTGACATATGACCTGGCATACGGCGGCAACTTCTACGCCATCCTGCCGCTGGAGCGGTTCGGGCTGCCCTTCGACCGCGACCGCAAGGACGACATCCTGCGGGCGGGCCTCGCCCTCATGGAGGCCGTCAACGCCGAGGAGGAGCCCGTTCACCCGGAGGACCCGTCGATCCACGGCCTCCACCACGTGCACCTGTACGCGCCCGGCGCGACCGCCCGGCACTCGCGGCACGCGATGGCCATCCATCCCGGCTGGTTCGACCGCTCGCCCTGCGGCACGGGCACCAGCGCGCGCATGGCGCAGCTGCACGCGCGGGGCGAACTGCCGCTGCACACCGAGTTCGTGAACGAGTCCTTCATCGGCACCCGGTTCACGGGACGACTGCTCGGCGAGACCGAGGTGGCCGGTGTCCCGGCCGTACTGCCCAGCTTCACCGGCCGTGCCTGGATCACCGGCACGGCCCAGTATCTGCTCGACCCGTCCGACCCGTTCCCGTCCGGATTCGTCCTCTAGGATCCCGGGACTTCAGGACCTCAGGACTCCAGGAGAGACCGCATGCCCCCCATGGCCTCGCAGCGCACCGGCAGCCCGTCCGCCCGGGCCGCTTCCGCCGCCGCTCCCCCGGCCCCCGCCCTGCCGGTGCTCGGCGGCAAGAAGGGCAGCTACCGCGAGCGGGTCGCGGACGCGTTGCGGGCCGCGCTGATCGCCGGAGAGCTGCGGCCGGGCGAGGTGTACTCCGCGCCCGCGCTCGCCGCCCGCTTCGGTGTCTCGGCGACGCCGGTGCGCGAGGCCATGCTGGATCTGGCCAAGGAGGGCCTGGTCGACACCGTGCCCAACAAGGGGTTCCGGGTCACCGCCGTCACGGAGAAGCAGCTCGACGAGTACACCCATGTCCGGTCGCTCGTCGAGATCCCGACCACCGTCGGCCTGGCCCGGACCGCCGATCCGGTCTCCCTGGAGGCGCTGCGGCCCGCCGCCCGGGAGATCGTCGCCGCCGCGGCCGCCGGGGACCTCATCGCGTACGTCGAGGCCGACACCCGTTTCCACCTCGGTCTGCTCGCCCTCGCGGGCAACGCGCACCTCGTCGAGGTGGTCGGCGACCTGCGCAAACGCTCCCGTCTCTACGGCCTGACCGCGCTCGCCGAGTCGGGCCGGCTGCTGTCCTCGGCGCAGGAGCACCTGGAACTCCTGGACGCCCTCCTCACCCGCGACGAGGCCGCCGTACACGCGGTGATGACCCGCCACCTCGGTCATGTGCGCGGAATGTGGGCCGCGCACGACTGATCGTCGACGCGGCTCGAGCGAGCGGGACGACTGATCGTCGACGCGGCGCATGCGAGCGGAGCGACGGGGGCATCTCTGACAGGTGTGATCGGAGCGACGCGCGCTCCGCCTGACGTTGAAAGTATGATCGGCCAATGTCTGACATGACCGAAACCACGCCCGGCTGGCTGCCGTCCGACGAGCTCGAGTCGGCGCGCGCCCGGATGCCGATCCTGTACGTCGAGGCGGTGCCCGTGCGCGTCGACGACAGCGGCGAAGTCACCAGCATCGGGCTGCTGCTGCGCATCGGCCCGGACGGGACGGTCAGCCGCAATCTGGTCTCCGGCCGCGTGATGCATCACGAGCGGGTGCGGGACGCGCTCCTGCGCCACCTGGAGAAGGACCTCGGGCCGGTGGCGCTGCCCCGCGTCCCGTCCGCCCTGCAGCCCTTCACCGTCGCCGAGTACTTCCCGACGCAGGGCATCACCCCGTTCCACGACCCGCGTCAGCACGCGGTGTCCCTCGCCTACATCGTCCCCGTGGCCGGCGACTGCCGCCCCCGGCAGGACGCGCTCGACCTGGTGTGGTTCAGCCCCCAGGAAGCGGCGTCGCCCTCCGTGCAGAACGAGATGCCGGGCGGCCAGGGAGTCCTGCTGAAGCAGGCCCTGGCGCACGTGGGCTGTCTGTCCTAGTGTTCTGAGTCGGGAATTCTGTTCAGATGTATAGGCTTGCTCCATGGCACGGACGGGGCGGCCGAAGGCCGAGTTGACACTGTCGGACGAAGAACGGGCCGCACTCGAGGAGTGGGTGCGGCGACGTTCCACGCCGCAGGCATGGGCGTTGCGGTGTCGGATCATCCTGGCCTGCGCCGAGGGCGCCTCGAACAAGGACGTGGCTGCTCAGCTCGGTTCCACACCCCATGCGGTGGGCCGCTGGCGGGCCCGGTTCGCGCAGTACCGGATCGCCGGTCTGGGTGACATGCCGCGTCCGGGCGGCCCAAGGACCGTGACGGACGAGCAGGTCGCCGCGGTAGTCACCAAGACGCTGGAATCCACTCCGAAGAACGCAACGCACTGGTCGACGCGGTCGATGGCGAAGGAGACGGGCCTCTCGCAGTCGTCGGTTTCACGGATCTGGCGGGCCTTCGGCCTGCAGCCGCACCGGTCGGAGACCTTCAAACTGTCGACCGATCCGTACTTCGTCGACAAGGTCCACGATGTCGTCGGCCTTTACCTGGACCCGCCCGAGCGGGCCCTGGTGTTCTGCGTCGACGAGAAGTCGCAGATCCAGGCCCTGGACCGATCCCAGCCCGTGCTGCCAATGATGCCCGGGGTTCCCGAGCGGGTGACCCACGACTACGTCCGCGCCGGCACCACCACCCTGTTCGCCGCCCTCGAGGCCGCCACCGGCAAAGTGATCGGCTCCCTGCACCGCAGACATCGGGCTGAGGAGTTCAAGAAGTTCCTCACCAAGCTCGACAAAGAGGTGCCCGCCGACCTGGATGTCCACCTCATCTGCGACAACTACGCCACCCACAAGACCCCCGCCATCAAGAAGTGGCTGCCTAGCCCACCCCCGCTTCCACCTGCACTTCACACCGACCGGCTCGTCCTGGCTGAACCTCGTCGAGCGATGGTTCGCCGAACTGACCAACAAGCAGATACGGCGCGGCGTTCACAGGTCCGTCCAAGCCCTGGAGAAGGACATCCGCAACTGGATCGCCGCCTGGAACACCGACCCGAAGCCCTACGTCTGGACGAAGACCGCAGACGAGATCCTCGAACGCCTCGCCAGTTATCTGAACAGAATTCCCGACTCAGAACACTAGCCGGGAGCGGGTCCGGCCGGCCGGGGCTCAGGGCCTGCGGGCGAGATACCTGTCGTGCGGGTTCCCGCTCAGCCTCGCCGCGGCGGGGGCCGCGAGTCCGGCCGCCGTGTCGCGGGCGACGGCGGCGCGGCCCGCTTCGCCGAGGGCGTCGGCGAGCCGGGCCCGGCCGAGCCAGTTGTAGGGGCTGTGCGGGCTCAGGCCGGCGCGTTCGCCGAGCAGGAGCCTGGCCAGGTCGGCCCGGCGCGCGCGGAGGGCCGCCTCCAGCAGGGTCCGCTGGATCGCGTCCCGCTGGGCGTGGCTGCCGCCGAAGGTGTGCAGTCGGCGGCGGACCGGCCACAGCAGCTCCACCACCGCCGCGTAGTCCTCGCGGACGTACGCCACCAGCGCCTCGCACACGGGCAGGCCGACCTCGCCGGTCATCACACGGTTGGTGCAGGTGCGCCCGTCGTCCCGCGCCGCCCGCAGCCAGCGCCGCCGGTCGGCGACGAACTCGTCCGCCGTATCCAGCCGCCCCGCTCCGGCGAAGGCCATGACGGCGTGCACGTCGTTGAAGGCGTAGAACGGCGGGTCCTCGCGCGCGGCCCACGCGTCGGCGAGGGTCTGCCAGCGGGATTCCTGGTCCAGGTCGCCCAGGAGGAACCGCCACAACAGTGAGGCGGCGTCGAGGAGTTCCATGACGAACCCGGTCGAGTCCTTGTGGTGCAGTACGGCGTCGTAGATCCGCAGGGCCGTCGCGGTGTCACCCGCCTCCAGCGCGTACAGGGCGTAGTGCCACCAGCTGTGCACCGTCAGCAGACTTCCGCTCGCCCAGTCGTCGAGACGTGCGCCGAGGAAGTCGAGCCCCTCGGCGAAGCGCCCCTGCATCTCGTGCACGTGGACGACGGCGTGGATGGCCCAGATGTCACGGGAGTTCCGCTCGACGGCGGCCCGGCCCACCTCCTGGGCCCGGTCGTAGTGTCCCGACTCCTCCAGGCCGAACGCGTACATGCCCAGCAGCGGCCCGCGGTGGGGGTCGTCCGTGTCCCACGCGGGCAGGGCTCCGCCGATCCGGTCCCGCAGCCGTGTCGCGTCGCCGGTGAAGAAGTCGAGCTGATGCCCCACCGCCAGGGCGAGCGGATCACGCGGGCACTCCACGACCAGCTCTTCCAGGATCTGACCGGCGCGCCCCAGATCACCGCCGAGCCAGGCCTCCGCCGCCGCCATGTGCATACGCTCCCGCCGGGGCAGCGCGGCACGGTCCAGCCCTGCGCCGAAGTCCGCGAACCGGAGGCCCGCCTCGTCGGCGTCCCTCGACTCTGTCCCGAGCACCCCCAGATAGGCCGCGAACGCCTGGGCCAGCGGCGCCGCCGGGCTCGCGGCCACGGCGTCCTGGACGGCGGTCGGGAAGTCGGGCCGGAAGAACAACAGCCCCTCCACGGCCCGGTCCAGGTACTCCGCCCCTTCGGCGGTGCACTCGTACAGGCGGTTGCCGTACCGGTCGGTCACCATGGCAGCTCATCTCCGGCGCGTGTCGGGTGTCGTCGGCCCGCGGTCGTCGACCCGTGACGGCACGGATCACCCCGCGCCCCCCATCAAAGCGACCGGCACTCCGCCCAGTCCACCGAGCACCCCCGACGCACCCCGAATCACCACCGTGCGCCGCGAGGAGCCGATCCTCCCGGCGCACGCGTGCCGACCGCGGTCGGCCACTCGGAATCCGGGACGCCGACGTGATCGGCGTGCTCGGCGTGCTCGGCATACTCGGCGCACAGGCACCCGACGCCCCGCTCGATCCACTCCTCGCCGGCCCACTCCGGATGACGCGCGATCATCAGGGACCTGACCTCCTCGACGATCGTCGCCTCGCCCATGGCCGAGTCACGGCGCCGCCAGGTCTCGTCGCGCAGCAGTTCCAGACAGGCGCGGACGTCGTCCAGCAGCCGTGCGCCGCCGACCTCGCCGTGGCCGGGCACGACCACCCGGGGCTGCTCCGCCGACAGCCTCCTCATCACCTCGATCCAGCGGATGCCGGAGACGTCGGTGTCGTGCGGCGGGAACCACGGGAAGATCGCGAACTGCCCCGCCTCGACGAGATCGCCGGTGAACATCACCCCGGCGTCGGGAACGCTCACCACCTGGTCGCCCTTGCTGTGCGCCCGGCCGGTGGCCCGCACTCGCACCACCCGTCCGCCCAGGTCGAGGTCGAAGGCGTCGTCGTAGACCGTGTCCGGGACAGCCGGCTCGACCCCCTCCAGTCGCCGCGCGACCGGTTCGCCCAGACCACGGAACATGTGCAGGTAGCCGGTGCCCTTGGTGGCCAGGTCCTCCGCCTGGGCCCCGTTGACGAGATAGGTCGCCTCGTCGGCGAAGACCTGGGCACCGAAGGCGTGTTCGGGATGGAAGTGCGTGGTGGTCAGATAGAGCTTGCGGCCCTCGGCGTACTCGGCGGCGAACGCGAGTACGGTCTCGGCGTTGCCCGGCCCCAGACCTGTCTCGACCACGAGCACGGAGTGCGTGCCGCCGATGATCCCGATGTTGGGCACCAGCTGCACCCCACGGTTCGGGATCACCACCAGGTCGCGGGCGAGTTCCCGTACTCCGGCGGTCTGCACGACGGGATCGGACATCGTGCGTCCGGACATCACGCGTTCGGACATCGCGCGTTCGGACATCATGATTTCGGGAATCGTGCGTTCTGACATCGTGCGTTCGGGCATGTCGACGGCTCCTCGAACTGGGCGGTCCCGCGTGGGGGTTCGGATCGTTCCCAGTCCAGTGCGAGCACCCCCGGACCGTCCAACACCCATCCCGTACGCCCGATACCGCGCGGGTATCGTCGCCGGTCATGGACTTACGATCGCTGCGCTACTTCGTGGCCGTCGCCGAGGAACGGCACTTCGGCCGGGCCGCCGCCCGGCTGCACATGACCCAGCCGCCGCTGAGCCGGGCCGTCAAACAGCTGGAGACCGATCTCGGCGCCGTCCTGCTGCACCGCTCCTCCGCCGGGGTCACGCTCACCACGGCGGGCCGGGCGCTCTACGACGAGGCACGGGCGCTGCTGCGGCAGGCCGAGCAGGCCCGCGCCCGGGTCGCGGCCGCCGCCCGCACCGCGACGCTCGTCCTCGGCACCCTCGCCGAACAGGCCGGTACGCGGCTGGTCGCCACGTTCCGCGAGCGCCATCCCGATGTCCACGTCCGCATCCGGGAAGCCGATCTGACGGACCCGACGACCGGTCTGCGGGCCGGCCTCGTCGATGTGGCGCTCACCCGGGCCCCGTTCGACGACACCGGGATCAGTACCCGCGTACTGCGCTCCGACCCGGTCGGTGTGGTCCTGCGCGCCGACGACCCCCTCGCCGGACGCGCGTCCCTCCGCCCGCGCGACCTCGCCGACCGTCGATGGTTCCGCCTGCCCGAAGGAACCGACCCGGCCTGGCGCGCCTACTGGACCGCTCCGGCGCCCGCCGCCGACGTGCGGGACGGCCCGGTGGTACGCACCGTCCACGAGTGTGTCCAGGCCGTCCTGTGGAACGGGACGATCGGCCTGGCCCCCTTGGTCGATGCCCTCCCCCAGGGCCTCACCTGCGTCCCCCTGACCGACATGCCACCCAGCCGCCTGGTGGTCGCCTGGAACAGCGCCGACACCGATCCCCTGGTCCGCTCGTTCGTCCGGATCGCCACGGCGGGCTACCCGACAAAGGCCGGGGCCGCCTGGCCGGGGCCAGGCGACAGCTTCTGATCAAGGGCCGGTTCCGGGCCCGCTTCCGGGCCCGCGATATGGAATCGCGGCATCCCCTTCCTCCGCCTTCACCCGCTCCCGCCTGCGTCTTTTCGGCAGGGTCGAACGAGCGTGACAGCCGTCGCGGACCGCCGGAACATCAAGTCAGACCGGAACGACTCCGCCTGAGCGGACTGCCGTATCGCGGTGCTCGGCGCCGCCGTGGCCATGCTGCTGGCCGGGGGAATCGGCGGTGTCCAGACCGCGAGTGCCGCACCCACCATCGACGGTGTCTGCGGCAGTTACTGGGGCACGAGCCGGCCCCCGCCGGAGGTCAATCAGGGTGACGTCGACACGACGAGCCCCTCCGCCGTCATGCTCGCCCAGTGTTATCTGAACCTCTCCATGTCGGGCGACAACCTGACGGTCGACGGCAGGTTCGGACCGGACACGAACCGGGCGACCGTGCGCTTCCAGCAGTGCGCCCGCATCGACGACGACGGGTACAAAGGCCCGGACACCTGGCCGCGGCTCCGCTCCTGGGCGAACAGCTCGGGCTACATCTGCAACCTCGACCTGCCCTGATCGCCGGCCCACCACCGCCGACGCGCGTCCCTCGCGGTCCCGCCCGCGACGGACGCGCGTCACTGTCGTCCGTCGAGCACCACCGCTCTCGTCCGTCGAGCACCACCGCTCCAGAAGGGCTGACATGAATTTCGGACACACGGCTCCCGCCGGCTCCTCCGCTCCCGCCGGCTCCGCGGACACAGGCCGTCGTGACGGGGTACTGTCCCGGCGCACGCTGCTGGGGGCTCTCGGCGCCGTCGCCGTGACCGGTGCCGTCGCCCGTCCGGCCGCGGCCGCCGGCTCCCGGTCCGCCGCCGACTACGTCCTGCTGTCGCGGCAGGCCTGGGGCGCGGACGAGAGCCTGCGCTTCGGCCCGGACGGCACCGAGACCTGGTCGCCCGAATACCACCCCGTGCAGACCCTGTCGGTGCACCACACCGGCAGCGCGAACGGCGAGGCCAACCCCGCGTCCCGGGTCCGTACGATCTACCGCGACCAGACGGTCGCCCACGGCTGGGGCGACATCGGGTACCACTACCTGATCGACGCGGGCGGACTGGTCTACGAGGGACGCTGGTCCGGCACCGACGGGGATCCCGCGCACAACGCGGCAGGACGGCTGGTCACCGGCGCGCACATCGGCACGTACAACACCGGCAACGTCGGGATCGCCCTGCTGGGGACGTTCACCGCCGGCCCGCCCACGGCCGCCGCGCGCGGTGCACTCGTCCAGCTGCTCGCGGAGCTCGCCGTACGGCACTCCATCGACCCCCTGCGGGAGAAGGTGGTCTACGTCAACCCGGTCAACGGCGCCATCTGGGACGGGCCCGCCGTCTCCGGCCACCTCGACTGGGCGGCCACCGACTGCCCCGGCGGCGTGCTGTACGCGCAGTTGCCGGCGATCCGCGCCGACGTCGCCGACCTGATCGCGTGACACCGTACCGCACCTGAGTTCTCCCGACCTGCACATGGCCGGTCTTCGCGTTGTCCGGACCGGGGCCGTCCGGCATCGTCGGACCCGTGACGCGGCTGCCGTACGAGGCGGCTGCTTCCGGGGGGTTGGAACTGCTCACCAAGGAGTGCCCACACGGCCGAATGAGCTCGATCGTGTGATCGTCCGCTTGCGGGCTTGCGGTGCCCTGGGCTGATCGGGCTGACGTGATCGTGCGACCTGGGACACCGGGTACGGCGTCAGCGTGCGGGGCCCCTGCTCCACCAGAGGATGGTTCAGGGCCTCCCCGTCGCCTCTGGCCGTACCCAATTGGCCAGGTCGTAAGGGAACCGGCCTCCGGGGCCCGGACCACGCACAGGATGCGTGTCGCCGCCCCCGGGTCGAGTACGCCGGGGACCAGCTCGCCCAAGACCGTTCGGGGCGCGCGGCTGAACGGGCTCACACCCGCTCAGTCCACAGGAACGGTACCGGGGGAACAGATGTTGCGCGTCCACGCGCGGGTCCGGCACGAGATCGGCAGACTGGCCGAGACCACCGACACCCCGGCGGCCGTCCACGGCCTGGTGGACAGGGCTGCCCGCGAAGAGCTGGTACGGGTTCTCAGAGCGTACGACGACGCGGTCATCGCCCCCTACCGTGACCGCATGCAGGCGTGCGTCGACGCCGAACGGGCCCGGCTGGCCCGAGCCTTCCTCAGCGGCGGGACCGACAGCATGCTCCGCGGCCTGCCGCCCCCGATGCGCCGGCGCCCTCCCGTCCTGGAGGTCGACTACTGCGAGGCGCGCGAGCTCCATCTCGACGGTCGCGGTCTGCTGTTCATCCCGTCGTACTTCTGCTGGCGCACCCCGGTCTCCTTCGCGGACCCCGGGCTGCCGCCGGTCCTCGTCTATCCCGTGAGCAGGCCGGATGCCCAGACCTCGCCCGGCCGGTCCGACGCGTCCCTGACCGCGCTGCTCGGGCGTACCCGTGCCGCCGTACTGAGCATCGTCGCCCACGGGGTCACCAACTCGGAACTCGCCCGCGCCATCAGCGTCTCCCCCGCCACCGCGACCCATCACACGACCGTCCTGCGCGACGCGGGCCTCATCGAGAGCCGGCGCCCCAACACCGTCCTGCACACTCTCACCCCGACCGGCGCGGCCCTGCTGCGCCCCGACCGGCGCGGACGGTCCCCGGTCGCCTGACGCACCGTCGTCAGGCCGCGCTCACCGGATGGGTGAGGTTCGCTCCGGTCGTCGGGTCGAACACGTGGGCCTTGGCCATGTCGACCCGCAGATCCACGGGTTCGCCCTCGCGGGCACGTGTGGCGGCGTCCAGCCGGGCCACGATGTGGTGGGTGTCGGCGCCGGTGTCGCGCAGGCCCGAGTCCTTGGCGAGCTCCTCCAGTTCGGTGGTCGTCGCGGGCCCGCCCTCCGCGGTGAAGTAGATGTACACGTCGGAGCCCAGCGACTCCAGTACCTCCACGGTGGCGGTGAAGACCGGGCCCGTCCGGTCCCGGTCGTGTGCCAGGGCCGCGTCCTCGAATGCCTCCGGCCGCAGTCCGACGATGACCTCGCGGGGCGCGTTCTGTCGTTCCAGCGCCTGCCTCGTACGGTCGTCGAGGGTCAGGTCGCCCAGGGAGGAGCGCAGGGCGCCGTCCTCCAGAGTGGCGTTCACGAAGTTCATCGCCGGGGAGCCGATGAAGCCCGCGACGAAGATGTTGCGCGGCAGGTCGTACAACTCGGCGGGGGTGCCGATCTGCTGGACCAGGCCCTGCCTCATCACCACGACCCGGTCGCCGAGCGTCATCGCCTCGGTCTGGTCGTGGGTGACGTACACGGTGGTCGTGCCGAGGCGCCGCTGCAGCCGGGAGATCTGGGTGCGCATCTGCACCCGGAGTTTCGCGTCCAGGTTGGACAGCGGCTCGTCCATCAGGAACGCCTTGGGATCCCGGACGATCGCCCGCCCCATGGCCACCCGCTGGCGCTGACCGCCCGAGAGGTTGGCGGGCTTGCGGTCCAGGTGCTCGGTGAGGTCGAGGATCCGGGCGGCCTCCGTCACCTTGGCGTCGATGGTGGCCTTGTCCACCTTGGCCAGGCGCAGGGGGAAGCCCATGTTCTCCCGGACGTTCATGTGCGGGTACAGGGCATAGCTCTGGAACACCATGGCGACGTCGCGCTCCTTGGGGGCGAGGTCGTTGACGACCCGGTCCCCGATGCGCAGGGTGCCCTCGGTGATGTCCTCGAGCCCGGCGATCATGTTCAGGGTGGTGGACTTGCCGCATCCCGACGGACCGACCAGGATCACGAACTCGCCGTCGGCGATCTCGAGGTCCACGTCCTTCACGGCGAGGGCCCCGTCGGGAAAGCGCTTGGTGACTCCCTCGAGGATGATCTCGGCCATGGATGGTGCCTCCTTGCCTTCCCCGTTCAGCCCTTGACTGCCCCGGAGGTCAGTCCGGCGACGATGCGCCGCTGGAAGAACAGGACGAAAACGATGATCGGGATGGTGATGACCACAGCGGCGGCGGCGATCGACCCGGTGGGCTGCTGGAACTGGGAGCTCCCGGTGAAGAACGCGATCGCGGCGGGCACGGTGCGCGCGGACTCGGTGGACGTCAGCGAGATCGCGAACAGGAAGTCGTTCCAGCAGAAGATGAACACGAGAATGGCCGTGGTGAACACGCCCGGCGCGGCCAGCGGCACGATGACCATCCGGAAGGCCTGCGCGGGCGTCGCCCCGTCGACCTTGGCGGCCTTCTCCAGATCCCAGGGGATCTCCCGGAAGAAGGCCGACAGCGTGTAGATCGCGAGCGGCAGGGAGAAGGTCATGTACGGGATGATCAGCCCGACCCAGGTGTCGAAGATCCCGATGATCCGCTCGATGTTGAACAGCGGTGAGACCAGGGAGATCGGGGGGAACATGGCGATCAGCAGCGACATGCCGATGAGGACCCGCTTGCCGGGGAAACGCAGCCGGGCCACCGCGTAGGCGGCCATGGTGCCCAGTGCCACCGCGATCACCGTGGCGATCAGGGCGATACCGATCGAGTTGACCAGCGCGCGGGTGAACTCGGCGGTCTCGAAGATGCCCTGGTAGTTCTCCCAGGTCCAGTCCGTGGGGATGTAGTTGCCGTCCGTCAGGGTGGCGGGGTCCTTGAACGACAGCGCGGCGATCCACCACACCGGGAACAGGGCGTACAGCACCACGACCACATTCATGACACCCCAGCGGGCGGCATGCGTCCTTCCCACGGCGGCCATCAGCGCTTCACCTCCGCGCCGGGTGCAGCGGCGCCGAACAGTTTGACGAAGGTGAAGGCGATGATCCCGACGCAGATGAAGATCAGGACCGAGATCGCCGACCCGATGCCGAGGTTCAGCGCGGTGAACAGGTTGTCGTACCCGAGGATCGACAGAGAGCCGGTCCCCTGGGCGCCCGCGGTCAGGATGTAGATGTTGTCGAAGATCCGGAACGCGTCCAGGGTGCGGAAGAGCAGTGCCACCAGGATGGCCGGTTTCATCAGCGGCAGCATGATCTTGACGAAGCGCTGCCAGGCGGTGGCACCGTCCACCATGGCCGCTTTCAGGGTCTCCTCGGGGACCAGCGCGAGGCCCGCGAGCAGCAGCAGCGCCATGAACGGTGTCGTCTTCCACACCTCGGCGAGGATGATCAGCCAGAGGGCGGGCCACTGTTCGGTCAACGGGGCCTCTCCGCTGGGCAACAACTCGGCCAGGTATCCGAGGTCCGGGGTCCAGGCGTACTGCCAGGAGAAGGCGGCGACCACGGTGACGATCCCATAGGGAACGAGGACCGAGGTACGGACGACGCCGCGCCAGAAGATCGTGCGGTGCATCACCAGGGCGAGCCCCATGCCGAGGACGAGTTCGATCGTCACGGACACGGCGGTGATGAACAGCGTCACCCAGAAGGCGTCCCACCAGAACGGGGAGGACAGCACCGCCCCGTAGTTGCTCAGGCCCACGAACTCGGCCCGTCCGGGAAAGCGCAGGTCGTACCGCTGGAGGGACAGGTAGACGGCGTACCCGATGGGGTAGGCGGTCACGGCGATCATGACGACGACGGCGGGTGCGCAGAGCAGCCAGCCGAGCCGCCGCTCCTGCCTGCCGCCCGCCGAGAGTGCCGCCCGGTCCGGCCCCGCCTGCTCCGTCTGCGCGTCGGAGGGCGGCGGGGTTCCGGCCGGTCGCGCCCGCGTGCTCATCTCGGGCCGTCCGTGGACGCGGCCCGCGCGCCGCGGCGCCGACCGACCAAGTGGTGCGGGAGGAGGTGGTTCACGGGATCACACCCTCGGATCGCAGGGCATCGTCGATCTGCTCCCTGATGGTGTTGACGGAGCTCTCCGGTTCGATCCCGGACGGCGGAGACAGCGTGTGGGAGACCGCGATCGACACGTTCTGGTAGACCGGAGTGATCGGGCGCACGCTCGCCGACTCCAGGCCGGCCAGCACGTCCTGGGAGAAGGGGTACTCCTTCATGAACGCGGGCTCGTCGTACAGGGCGCGCAGGGTGGGCGGCAGACCGCCCTCGATCGCGGCGCTGAGCTGGTTCTCCCGGTTGCGCAGGCACAGTGCCGCCTCGAAGGCCAGGTCGGGGTGGCGCGAGTAGGCGCTCACCGCGAGATCGATGCCGCCGATGGTGGGCCGTGCCGGGCGGTTCGGGTCGACCCGGGGGTACGGCGCCCAGCGGAAGTTCTTGAACAGCTCCGGGTTGTTCGCCTTCATCGACGGATAGACGAACGGGTAGTTGAGTTCGAACGCCGCCGTCCCCGACTCCATGGCGAGGCGGTTCTGGTCCTCCATCTGGTTGGGCAGGGAGGGGTCCGCGGCCGGCGACTTCGCCAGATCACGCATGACCCCGGCGGCCCGTACGGCCGGAGGACCGAGGGAGGGTTCGGTCGCGCTCGCGTTGAGGATGGAGCCGCCCGCGCTGTTGATCAGCGTGTTGAACCAGACGGTCAGGCCCTCGTACTGGGCGCCCTGGATCTCCACGAAGTGCGGTTTGCCCTGCTGGGCGAGGGCGCCTGCCATGTCCAGCATCTCGGCCCAGGTCCTGGGTGGGGTGGGCACCAAATCCTTGCGGTACCAGAGGAGTTGGGTGTTGGTGTTGTACGGGACGGCGTACAGCCTGCCCTTCCAGGTCGAGGTCTGCAGCGGTACGCGCAGGGTGCCCTCGACGGCCTGGCGCTTCGCGGCCCCGGTCCATTCCCGGATCCAGCGTGCCTCGGCGAACTCCGCCGCCCAGGTGACGTCCAGGCCCAGGATGTCGAGCGAGTCGTCCTCGGCGGCGAGTCTGCGGACGAGCTGCTGGCGCTGGCCGTCCGCGGCACGCGGGAGCTTGTTGTAGCTGATCCTGTAGCGGCCACCCGACGCCTGGCTGCACCGGTCGGCCGCCTTCTGGAGCGCACCCGAGTCGTCCGGGAAGTTGTACCAGTTGAGGGTGGGTCTACCGGAGCCCTCGTCACTGCCACAGGCGGCGAGCACCGACGCCAGCAACGGCAGTACGGCGAACGCCCGCAGCCATCGCGTCCCTCTGGGACGTCCTCTCCGACCCGAAACCGGTCGGCAGCCGCACCTCGCGTGCACGCGCTCCACACCTCGCTTCCGGACGGTGGCACGGGACTCGGACCTGGCAGCGTTTCTCCCTGGCGAACACTAAAGACCACATAAGGCAACATCAAGCACATAACGCACCGAATCACCCATCGACTGCCGGGGCCGACTCGCCGACTCGCCGACTCCAGGATCCTGCGGGCGCGGAGGGAGGGCAGGCTGACTTCGGCTCTGTCGGGTGGTTGCGGCACGCCTCTCGCGGACCCCGCGCGTGCGCCAGAACGACGAAGAGGTCATTTCCGGTGACCCGGAAATGACCTCCGACCTGCTCCTCAGCAAGTCGGGACGACAGGATTTGAACCTGCGACCCCTTGACCCCCAGTCAAGTGCGCTACCAAGCTGCGCCACGTCCCGTTGCCCGTCTGACCTGGGGTTTCCCCTGGCTGAACGTGCACCGAAACAATACCGCACTCAGGCCGGTGGTCGCGCACACGTTTATCGGGGAGCAGAGGGCGGCGGCTGGACCGTGCACGTGCCGGCATCCCGGCGGGTGGGTCCTCCCGGTGCGCGGCCAGCGGTTCCGCACCGCGCGCGAGGGGCGCCGCAGCGTGGGCGGCCGAGCTTCGTCAGTCGGCGGCCGGGAGCCCCAACTCCGGGTGGGCGGCGAGGAGTCCGGGCGAGGCGGCCTGGCGCCAGGAATCGGCCAGGATGTCGCGCAGCTCGGGCTCGTCCTCCAGGGCGGAGAGCCGCACCCTCACCCACGCGAACCCCGCCTCATGGTCGGCGATCCAGAACTTGCCCGGCTCGGCGAGGACCAACTCGTCGCGCTCCTCCTTCGGGCAGCGCACGGCGATGGACGTCTCGTCCTCCGGCAGGGTCGCGAACATCGTTCCCGCCACCCGGAAGGTGGGCATGTTCCAGGCGACCTTCTCCGTGGTGTCGGGCAGGGAGAGGGCGACACGTCGTACGTCTTCGGCATCCGGCATGAGAGGCACCGTAACGTCCACCACTGACACTCAGCGGGCGGGCGTCAGGGGCCCCACCTGCTTGTAGTGGATCGATGTCGGGCGCAGCGTCCCGTGCGGGTCCGCCGCGTAGTCCGGGATGGTCCCGATCCGGGTCCAGCCGGCCTTGCCGTAGAGGCGCTCGGCGGGGCTGTCTGTCTCGGTGTCCAGGTGGAGCAGGGTGATGCCCGCGTCGACGGCGGCCCGCTCGGCGGTCGCGAGGAGGGTCCGGCCCAGGCCCTGTCCTCGGGCGTCCCGGTGGACCATCAGCTTGACGAGTTCGGCCCGGTGACGGCTGTTGGGCTTGTCCGGGAAGACAAGACCGACCGTGCCGAGCACCCGGTCGCCGTCGCGCGCCACCCACACGTCGAGCCCACCGGCCGGCACCGCGTCGACGCGCGCCTTCCACCAGGTGACGGCAGCCGCCCGGTCGAGCGGCGCGAGGAAGCCGATCGAGGCCCCGCCGTTCACGGTGTCGACCAGGAGGTCCGCCAACTCCTCGATCAGGGAGGGGAGTTGCGCGTCGACGAGCCGAAAGATCACGGTCCCGGTCCCGGTCCCGCTTCCGGCCCCAGTCCCGGTCTCGGCTCCGGCTCCGGCTCCGGACTCGGATGTGGTCACGGACTCGGGATCGGTCACGGATCCGCTCACGGCTTCACCACCACCAGCGCGTACCGCACGTCCCCGGGCCCGGGGCACCGGAACCGCGTCGCCCCCCACACCCGCATCCGCAGACAGTCCCCGCCCGCCAACCGGTGCTCCACATCCCGGTCGGTGACGTGGAGGGTGCCGTTCAGGACCCAGATGTGCTGTTCGAGGCCGGGGACGGACGGCCCGTCGTAGGCGATGTCCGCGCCCGCCGTGAGCCGGCCCTCGACGAGTTCACCGCTCAGGCCGGCCGCCGGCGGTGACACGGACCGCCGTACGAATCCGGCGGCCCTGTCCTCCCAGACGGCCTGCTCCCCCGCGCGCACCACGGAGACCGGCTCGGACTCGACCTCGCTGAGCAGCTGGGACATCGTCCGGCCGTACACCCGGCAGAGGCGGTTCAGCAGCGCGGCCGTGGGGCTGGTCTCCGCGCGCTCGGCCCGGGAGAGGGTCGAGCGGCTCACCCCGCTGCGGTCCGCCAACTCCCCTAGGGACCAACCGCGTTCGGCCCGCAGCTCGGCCAGGCGGGCGGCCAGACGGAGGTCGACGGGGTCCGGTGCCGCCATGTCTTCGACGCTTCCCATATTCGGGATGCTATCCCGGATATGGGGCACGGGTTTACGATGTGCGCCGTCTCACTCCGCCGCCTCCCCCAGCGCCTCCAGCACCGGCCGGATCAGCGGGTGGCCTTCCGCGCCACGGCGTACGGCGGCGAAGACGCGGCGCGTGGGGGCCACGCCGTCGACGGGGCGTACGACCACGCCGGTGAGGTCCGTGCCGCGCAGGGCCGAGCGGGGTACGAGGGCGACGCCCGCGTCGGCGGAGGCGAGGGCGACGACGGCACGGAAGTCGTCGGAGGAGTGTTCGAGGCGTGGCTGGAAGCCGGCGTTCTCGCAGGCCAGGACGACGACGTCATGGCAGGGATTGCCGGGGTAGGGGCCGATCCAGGGGTCCTTGGCCAGTTCGGCGAGCGGCACCTCGGCCGCGTCGGCGAGGCGGTGACTGACGGGCACGACCGCGTCGAAGGGCTCGGCGTACAGCGGGACGTGGGTGAGGCGGGGGTCGTCGGCGGCCGGGGCACCCCGGTACTCGACCGCGACGGCGATGTCGACCTGCCGGTCCAGGACCATCGGGAGGCTCGCGTCCCCCTCGGCGTCCTGGACGCGGAGGCGGATGCCGGGCGCGGAACCGGCGAGCCGGGCCAGCGCGGGCGCCACGACCTGGGCGATGCCGGTGGCGAAGGAGGCGACCGTGACGGTGCCCGCCTGGCCCGAGCTGTACGCGGCCAGTTCCGCCGCCGCCTGCTCCAGCTGGGCGAGGACCACGTTGGTGTGGCCGAGCAGGATCTCGCCGGCCGGGGTCAGCCGTACGCCCTTCGCGCCGCGCTCGACCAGGCGATGGCCCGTCTCCTGTTCCAGCGCGGTCAGCTGCTGGGAGACCGCGGACGGGGTGAGGTACAGCGCGGCGGCAGCCGCCGTCACCGTGCGGTGGTCGGCCACCGCACGAAGGATGTGGAGCCGCCGCGCTTCGATCATGTGACCGATTCTCTCAAATGCGCGCTTTCCCCTGCTGAGGTCCTGGCTCAGGCCTCCAGCTCGGCCCGCGCCGCCACGAACGCGTCCACCGCGCGGTTCACGTCCGCCGTCGAGTGCGCCGCGGAGAGCTGGACGCGGATGCGGGCCTGCCCCTGCGGGACGACCGGGTAGGAGAATCCGATCACATAGACACCGCGCTCCAGGAGCAGCTCGGCCAGGCGGCCGGCCTTCGCGGCGTCGCCGATCATGACGGGGGCGATGGGGTGGTCGCCGGGGAGGAGGTCGAAGCCCTCCTCGGTCATCCGGCGGCGGAACAGCGCGGTGTTCTCGGCGAGGCGGACGCGCAGGTCGTCGGCCGACTCCAGGAGGTCGAGCACCTTCAGGGAGGCCGCCGCGATCACCGGGGCGAGCGTGTTCGAGAAGAGGTACGGGCGGGAGCGCTGGCGCAGCAGGGCGACGATCTCGGCGCGGGCGGCGACGTAGCCGCCGGAGGCGCCGCCGAGGGCCTTGCCGAGGGTGCCGGTGATGATGTCGACGCGGTCCATCACGCCGTGCAGTTCGGGGGTGCCGCGGCCGCCGGGGCCGGTGAAGCCGACGGCGTGGGAGTCGTCGACCATCACCATGGCGTCGTGGCGGTCGGCGAGGTCGCAGATCTCGCCGAGCGGGGCCACATAGCCGTCCATGGAGAAGACACCGTCGGTGACGATCAGCTTCCGGCGGGCGCCGCCCTCCGTGGCTTCCTTCAACTGCCGTTCCAGGTCGGCCAGATCGCGGTTGGCGTAGCGGAAGCGGCGGGCCTTGGACAGCCGGATGCCGTCGATGATCGAGGCGTGGTTGAGGGCGTCGGAGATCACCGCGTCCTCGGGGCCGAGCAGCGTCTCGAACACACCGCCGTTGGCGTCGAAGCAGGAGGAGTACAGGATCGTGTCCTCCTGGCCGAGGAAGGCGGACAGCCGCGCCTCCAGCTCCTTGTGCACCTCCTGGGTGCCGCAGATGAAGCGGACGGAGGCCATGCCGTAGCCCCAGCGGTCGAGGGCCTCGTGGGCGGCGGTGACGACCTCGGGGTGGTCGGCGAGGCCGAGGTAGTTGTTCGCGCAGAAGTTGAGGACCTCGCCGGGACGGCCGCCGGCGGTGACTGCGACGGTCGCGGACTGCGGGCTGCCGATGACCCGCTCGGGCTTGTGCAGACCGGCGGCGCGGATCTCGTCGAGGGTGGTGCGGAGGTCGTCGCGCACGGAGTCGAACATCAGGAAGCTCCTAAAGTGCTTACGCGGAAGGGGGTTGCGCCGGTCGAGCGAACGCTTACGCTCACGCGGTCCAGTCGAGGATGACCTTGCCGCCGGTGCCGCTCGCCGCGTCGGCGAAGGCCGCCTCGTGGTCGCGGTAGCCGTAGCGGCCGGTGATCACGGGAGCGAGGTCGAGGCCCCCTTCCAGGAGGACCGACATCGCGTACCAGGTCTCGAACATCTCACGGCCGTAGATCCCCTTGATGGTGATCATGGAGGTGACGATCCGGGACCAGTCGACGGAGAACTCCTCGGACGGCAGCCCGAGCATGGCGATCCGGCCGCCGTGGGTCATGTTGGCGACCATGTCGCGCATCGCGACGGGGTTGCCGGACATCTCCAGGCCGATGTCGAAGCCCTCACGCAGGCGGAGGGTGCGCTGCCCGTCGGAGATGGTCGACTCGCGCACGTCGAGGGCGAGGGTGACCCCGATCTTACGGGCCAGTTCCAGCCGTTCCTCGCTGACGTCCGTGATCACGACGTTGCGGGCGCCCGCGTGCCGGGCCACCGCCGCCGCCATCAGGCCGATGGGGCCCGCGCCGGTGATCAGGACGTCCTCGCCGACGAGCGGGAAGGACAGCGCGGTGTGCACGGCGTTGCCGAACGGGTCGAAGATCGCGGCCACGTCGAGGTCGACGGGAACGCGGTGCACCCAGACGTTGGCCGCGGGCAGGGCCACGTACTCGGCGAAGGCGCCGTCGCGCCCGACCCCGAGGCCGACGGTGGCACGGCACAGGTGGCGGCGGCCGGCGAGACAGTTGCGGCACTTGCCGCACACCAGGTGGCCCTCACCGCTGACCCGGTCGCCGGCCTGGATCTCGGTGACGTCACGGCCAGTCTCCACAACCCGGCCGACGAACTCGTGGCCGGCCACGAGCGGGGTGCGGATCGCCTGCCGGGCCCAGCCGTCCCAGGCCCGGATGTGCAGGTCGGTGCCGCAGATCCCGGTCCGCAGAACCTTGATCAGTACGTCGCCGGGACCGATCTCGGGCTCCGGGACGTCGACGAGCCACAGCCCTGGCTCCGCCTTCTCCTTGACCAGCGCCTTCACGCTACGGCTCCTGTGGGTACGCCCCGGCGCCGGGCATGACGAACAGGCCCGTACCGGGGAGAGGGGTGGGTTCGCCGATCAATCTGCCTTACGGCGGCACCCCGGTCCATCGAGGTTTTCTTAACCTCGGCCGCAGCTTTCCTTCACACCCCGCCGGGCCACGGGATCCGCCATGATGTGCCCTCCCCCGCGGGCCCTGCGGGCGTTACGGGAACGCCTCCCGTCCCTCGATCCCGGCGGCCAGTTCCGCCGCCATCGACTTGATGGTCTCCAGTCCGGCCCTGCCCCAGGGGCGCGGCTGGACGTCGAGGACGCAGACCGTGCCGAGGGCGATGCCCGTGCGGTCGAGCAGCGGGGCACCGAGGTAGGAGCGGATGCCGTGGTCGTCGACGACGGGGTTTCCGGCGAACTTCGGGTATTCGCTCACGTCTTCGAGGACGAGCCCTTTGCGGCGGACCACCACATAGGGGCAGAAGCCGTGGTCACGGGCGAGGTGGCGATCGACCCCGAGGACCGTGGTGTCCGCCGTCGGCGCCGCCGAGACATGCAGTCCGGCGAAGAACTGCCGCTTCTCGTCGATGAAGTTGACCATCGCGTACGGCACCGCGGCGATCCCGGCGAGCCGGTCCGCGAAGGCGTCGAAGGCCGCTTCGGCGTACTCTCCGAGCCCCAGCAGCCGCAGCCGTTCCACGCGCTCGGGTGCGTCCCGGTCCTCGGGGGTGAGCAGCAGCCGGCTGACCGGACGCGGCGGGTCGTACGTCACGTGTGGGCTCCGTGGCTCGGGAGCTGGGCCGGGGTGTGGGCGAGGAGGTGCCGGACGAGGGTGAGCAGGGTCTGGACGCCCGAGCTGGAGATGCGGGCGTCGCAGCAGACGACGGGGATCTCGGGATCGAGGTCGAGGGCGGCGCGCACCTCGTCGGCGTCGTAGCGGAAGGACCCGTCGAACTCGTTGACGGCGACGATGAAGCCGAGGCCGCGCTGCTCGAAGAAGTCGACGGCGGCGAAGCAGTCCTCCAGCCGGCGGGTGTCGGCGAGGATGACCGCGCCGAGGGCGCCCTCGGAGAGTTCGTCCCACATGAACCAGAACCGCTGTTGTCCGGGGGTGCCGAACAGATAGAGCACATGCCGCGGATCGAGGGTGATGCGGCCGAAGTCCATCGCGACGGTCGTCTCGACCTTGTTCTCGATGCCGTCGAGATGGTCGGTGGCGGCGCTCACTGTGGTGAGCAGTTCCTCCGTGCTCAGCGGCGCGATCTCGCTCACCGCGCCGACGAAGGTCGTCTTGCCGACCCCGAACCCTCCCGCCACCAGGATCTTGAGTGCGGTGGGAAAGGGGTCAGAGCTGTCGTCGTAGTCCATCGAGCACTGCCTCCAGAAGAGACCGGTCTGTCGGGTTGTGGTGGAAAACCGGGGGCTTGGTGGTGAGTGCGCCGCAGTCGACGAGGTCGGACAGCAGCACCTTGGTGACCGCCGCCGGCAGCGTGAGGTGGGCGGCGACCTCGGCGACCGAGACGGGTGCCCGGCACAGGTCGAGTGCGGTTGCGTGCTCGGGGCCGAGATAGCCGAGGGGGGTCGCCCCGGTGGCCATCACCTGTGAGAGGAGATCGAGCGCGGTGGTCGGCCGGGTCCGGCCGTTGATGACGGTGTAGGGGCGTACCAGACGCCCGGCGGCGTCGTCGTACAGAGGTCCGTCGCCGGCCGTGGGCACGTTCAAGGCCTCATCGCGGAGGGTTCGACTGCTTGACGGGGCTGGGTGACCAGGTAGGGGCGGACGCTCTTCACGAGCATGGCCATCTCGTAGCCGAGGACCGCGGCGTCGGTCTCGCGGCCGGCGAGCACGGCGAGACAGGTGCCGGAGCCCGCGGTGGAGACGAACAGCAGGGTCGAGTCGAGTTCGACGACGACCTGGCGGACGTCGCCGCCGTCGCCGAAGCGGACGCCCGCGCTGCGTCCGAGGGAGTACAGGCCGGAGGCCAGGGCCGCCATGTGGTCGGCGCTGTCCGGATCGAGGCCGTGGACCGACTTCACGAGCCCGTCGCAGGAGAGCAGCACCGCGCTCGAGGTGTGCGGTACGCGCTGGACTAGGCCGCTCATCAGCCAGTCGAGATCGGATACATGGCCGGTCGGCGCATCGCTCGCCATGGTGGATCGACTCCTTGGGGTGCGTTGGTCTGCGGGAGCGGAGGGGGTGGGGACCGTGGTGGGGGTGGTGAGGGGGTTGGTCATCCGGCCGGTGTGCTCCCGTCCTGCCGGGGCGTGAGGTCGTGTGCCGCGTCGAGGGCCGACGGCGGTACGGCTGTGGGGGCGACGCCCCTGGGGTGTCCGCCCAGGGGCTGGGCGGCGTCCTTGTGAGGGGCGTCCATGGGGGCCAGTTCCATGCGGAGTGCGTCGATGCGGCCCGTGCCGCCGGCCGGTGTCGGGGCCGGGTGGCCCGGGTGCGGCTGTCCCGTGTCGATGCGGGACGCGGCGTCGGGGGCGGGGGGCGCGAAGTCCGCGGAGGCCGTGTCCAGCGTGGAGGTGTCCCAGTCGGAGTTCTCCATCTGGCGGGCCTCGGCGAGTCCGATGCCGCGCTGGAAGGCGGCCATCAGCCCGGGGTCGTGGCCGATGTAGTGGTCGGGGTCCTGGCGGGGCGCGGGCGCGGGGCCGCCGCGGAGCTGGGGCACGATGTGCTGCTGGGCGCGGCGACGGGGCAGTTGGGGCTTGCCCATGGTGCCGCGCACGGCTCCGCCGACGCGGGGGGTCGGGGGTGTCCCGGGGTTCTCCGCGACCGTCCCCCGGTCGTCAGGGTGGACGCCGGGCACGGCCTCGGCCGGGTTGGGCCGCTCGTCCCGGGCGCCGCGCACCGGAAGCGGGGTCGGGCCGCCGCTGCCTCTGCCCGGACCCTGCCGGCCGCTGCCCCGGCCGGGGCCCTGCTGGCGGGGCACGGAGGCACGCGTCGGGCTCGGGGCGGACCGGTGGCCGGGCTCGGGGCGCGCGGGCTGCGCGGGTGCCGGACGGCCGGGCCGGTCGATCCCGGCGTGTGCCGGCCTGTCGGTCGCCGGGCGGTCGGCGGGCCCGGGTGCGGACGCCCGCCGGGGTGCGGCGGGTTGGGCGTGCTGGGGCCCGGCGGGCCGTCGTACGGCGGTGGTGTACTCGGCGTGGGGCTGGGTCTGCGGCAGGTCGCCCGGTTCGGTGCCGAGCAGGCCCTGGGGGACGACGAACGCGGCCTGGACTCCGCCGTAGATGTTGCTCTGGAGACGGACCTGGATGCCGTGGCGGCGGGCCAGCTGGGAGACCACGAAGAGGCCGATGCGGCCGTCCTGGAGGAGGCTGGCGACGTTGACCTGGTCGGGGTCGGCGAGCAGGGCGTTCATCTTGTTCTGCTCGGTGAGGGGCATGCCGAGGCCCCGGTCCTCGACCTCGACGGCGAGCCCGGAGGTGACGAGGTTGGCGCGGAGCAGGACCTGGGTGTGCGGGGCGGAGAACACCGTGGCGTTCTCGACGAGTTCGGCGAGGAGGTGGATGACGTCGGCGACGGCGTGCCCGCGCAGGGTGCCGTCGACCGGGGGGACCAGCTTGACCCGGGAGTACTGCTCGACCTCGGCGATCGCGGAGCGCAGTACCTCGGTCATGGAGACGGGTTTGCTCCACTGACGGCGGGAGACGGCGCCGCCGAGGACGGCGAGGTTCTCGGCGTGGCGGCGGACGCGGGTGGCGAGGTGGTCGACGTGGAAGAGGCCCTTGAGGAGATCCGGGTCCTCGATCTCGTTCTCCAGGTCGTCCAGGATGGAGATCTCCCGCTGGACCAGGGACTGGAGCCGGCGCGCCAGGTTCACGAAGACTTCGAGCTTCTGTTCGCTGCCTGCGTGGCTGGAGAGCTGGGAGGCCTGGACGACGGCGGTGACGGCGCTGTCGTGGACGCGGGCCAGGTCGGCTGTGAGCAGCTCGAAGTCGTCGGCGTCCGCGGCGGGTTCGGCGCGGGGCCCGCGCGCGGGCGGCTGGTCGCCGCGCCGGAGCGCGTCGACGAGGGCCCGCAGGTCGTCCTCGCTCTTGGTGCTGACCTGCCGCAGGGCGCCGAGGCGTTCGCGGACGGACTTGGCGGTGCGGCCGGCGGCCACGGTGGCGATCGCGATGCCGGTGAGGGCCACCGCGGCGGCTCCGGCGAGCACCGCCCACAGGGTGAGGCTGGGACGGGCGCCGCCGGCGCGGAAGGTGAAGAGCACGGCGGCGCAGGCGCTGAGGGCGACCGCTGTGGGGGGCAGGACCGCGAGGCGCACCAGTTGTGGCCGTATGTGGATCTCGGGCAGCGAGGGGACGGCACGGGTGGCCGATCGCCCGTGCCGCCCGCCCTCACGGCGGTCTGCGCGTGCGGCCGGTGCGCGAAGGTGAGACATCAGCGTCCTCGTACTGGTCCGTCTGGGGCGTGGGGGGTGCCGCGTCCGGGCGACTTGGGCATGCGCCCTCGCGTGTCGGTCGCGAGAGTCGAAGAATTCAGCCCAGCGTCGTCCGACGGCAACTCACAGTAGTCGCCAACGCGTCATGTGCGGTGCGCAGTTGACAAAGACCTCCGTATTGCGTCCCGCTCTGATATGAGGCTTCGTGCGACAGTCCGATAATTCTTCGGACGCTTGTTCCTGTCGGATTCTTTTTACGTCCGGATTTCGATCAGAGCTGGTCAAAATAGGTCGATAACAAACGTCGAGGGCCGGGGAGCAATTCACTCCCCGGCCCTCGACGTCAATCGAAAAATCACCCTGTCGGGAGAATTCTCGACCCGTTCACGGTGCCGCTCACCACCTCGACGAGGGTGTCCGCGGCTTCCTTCCCTTCGACCGTGGTCATGGTCAGCGGAGGCAGCGGTTCGAGTACGTGTCCCTGCCCCGAGGTCTCCGCCGCCACCGGAATCCGACGGTGGGCGCCCGTCAGCTCTCCGCCACCAGGTCCAGCCGCTCCCCCACCGGCGGCCAGGCGGCCCAGCCGCCGACCGGCTGCTGGGACACGGCACGCCACCACGGGTTCACCGGCGGTGTGTTCTTCGGCTCGAACGGCTCCCCCGGCTGCGGTGCGGCCATGGCGACCCCCGCGTCGTGCGTGGCCCACATCATGCGCTCGCCCGGCTCGGCCCAGGCGTGCATCGCCAGGTTGAACGTCGCCCAGTGGATCGGCATCATCACGCCGCCGGGCTCGCCGCCCTGGAGGTCGAGGTGCGTCTGCAGCCCCTCGTCGGGAGTCATGTGGATGTCGGGCCAGAACTCCGAATAGGCACCGACCTGGATCATGGTGATGTCGAACGGTCCGTGCTCGGCGCCGATCTCCCTGAAGCCCCCGAAGTACCCGGTGTCGCCGCTGTGGTAGATCCGGTGCTCGTCACCGGCGACGACCCAGGAGGCCCACAGCGTGTGCTGGGTGTTGCGCAGACCCCGTCCGCAGAAGTGCCGGGCGGGGGTGGCGGTCAGCGTGAGGCCGCCGACCTTCGTCGCCTCCTGCCAGTCCAGCTCGCGGATCCGGTCCGCGGAGACGCCCCAGTGCTCCAGATGGGCGCCGACGCCGAGGGGCACGGCGAAGACCGTGTCCGTGCCGGCCAGCTCCTTGATCGAGGGCATGTCCAGGTGGTCGTAGTGGTCGTGCGAGATGACGACGACGTCGACCGGGCCGAGCGCGGCCAGCGGCACCGGCACGGGGTGCAGCCGCTTGGGCCCGGCGAAGGCGAACGGGGAGCAGCGCTCACCCCACACGGGGTCGAAGAGCACCCGGTGCCCGTCGATCTCGGCGAGCGCACTCGAATGGCCCATCCATGTGATCCGCAGCCCGCTCACCGGGGGTCTGGCCAGGTCGGCGAGGGTCGTGGAGTGCACGGGAATCAGCCCCGCCGGTGCCCGCCGCGCTCGCTCGTCCTTGCGGAAGTAGCTCTTCGCCATCTCCATGGCGGCGCCGCCGGAGGGGCGGACCTGGGCACTCTCGGGATTCACGAAGACCCCGTCGGCGAAGTGCGGGGATCTGCGGATCCGCTCCAGACGGGCACCGCTCGGGTCCGCGCCGAAGGCGGCGGGCCGCGCTGCGCGCAGCGCCGAGCTGAGAGAACGGGATCCGGAACCGGACACGGCACCTCCTGGTGGATTCGCTCAGGCATCCCATTATGGTCCGCCCCTCCGACAGCGCCGGGTCCAACCCCACCCCGCACGATGCAATACTGACCAACTCTTCAGTAGCTCTTCTTGTTCCCGCTCTCGCCCCTCTCCGCCTCTCCCCTCGGCCTCCCCAGGCCACCCCGAGGAGCCCCATGCCCACCACCCCCTTCGTGTCCCTCACCTGGACCGACCACGTCACAGGTCAGCGGGGCTTCCTGGTGGTGGACCGGCTGGTGCGCGGGGTCTCCAGCGGCGGTCTGCGGATGCGTCCGGGCTGCACCCTCGACGAGGTGGCCGGACTCGCCCGAGGCATGACCATGAAGGAGGCGCTGCACTATGCCCCCGAGGGTCGTTACGTCCCGCTCGGCGGTGCCAAGGGCGGCATCGACTGCGATCCCCGTGACCCGGAGGCGTACGGCGTCCTGGTGCGCTACCTGCGCGCGATGCGCCCGTACATCGAGACGTTCTGGACCACCGGCGAGGACCTGGGGCTCACCCAGGACCTGATGGAGCGCGCGGCGGCCGAGGCGGGCCTCGTGTCGACGATCCAGGCGGTGTACCCCCTCCTCGACGACGAGCGGACGGCCCGGCGACGGCTCGCGGACGCCTTCGCGGTCCAGGTGGACGGCATCGGCCTCGACGAGCTGGTCGGCGGCTGCGGCGTCGCCGAGTCCGTGCTCACGGCCCTGGACCGGGCCGGGGTGCCGTACGCCGGGACGCGGGTCGCCGTACAGGGCCTGGGCACCATGGGCGGGGCGACCGCCCGCTTTCTCGCCCGTGCCGGACTCACGATCGTGGCCGTGGCCGACATCAAGGGCACCATCTCCAACCCCACCGGCCTGGACGTCGAAGCACTGCTCGCCGCCCGTGACCGGCACGGCACGGTCGACCGGTCCGCACTCGGCCCCGACGACCACGAGGCGTCCGGCGAAGCCTGGCTCACCACCGAGGCCGACGTACTGATCCCGGCGGCGGTCTCGTACGCGATCGACACCACCAACCACCACCACGTCACCGCCCGGCTGATCGCCGAGGCGGCGAACATGCCCGTCCTCCCGGCGGCCGAGGAACTGCTCACCGCTCGCGGCGTCACCGTCCTGCCCGACGTCGTCGTCAACTCCGGTACGAACGCCTGGTGGTGGTGGACCCTGTTCGGGGACATCGGCCCCACCGCCGACGAGGCGTTCACCCACACCCGTCACTCCATGCGCGCCCTCGTCGACCTGATGCTCACCCGGGCCGAGACCGACGGCACGACCCCCCGCACCGCCGCCCACGCCCTCGCCGCAGACCGCCTGCCGGCGATCACGGAGCGCTTCGGCTGGCACCGCTGACGGACGACCGGCCCCACGCGATCCCACATCCGGCGGATACCGGCCCGATTCGAGGTGGCTCGAAGACTCCGGTGGCTGTCCGTGGGCCTGGGTAGGGTTGCCGCGTGGGCAGGGTGCGGTTGAGTGTGGCCGAGCGGCGTGCGGAGCTGCTCCGGGCCGCCATCGAGCAGATCGAGGCGCGGGGCGTCGCGGCGGTACGGATCTCCGACGTGGCCGCCGTCCTCGGGGTGAGCAGCGCCTTGGTGCTCTACCACTTCTCGACCAAGGAAAGACTGGTGGCCGAGGCCTTCCGCCACGCCGCCGAGGACGACCTCGCCCGCCTCCGCAAACTGCTGGGCCGCCGCACCACGGCCCTGCGCCGGCTCCGGGCGGCCGTCCGCTGGTACGCCCCGACCGGCCAGGCCAAGGGCTGGCGCCTGTGGATCGAAGGCTGGGCCGCCTCCCTCCGCGAACCCGCCCTGCGCGAGGTCACCCGTGACCTGGACCGACAGTGGAAGGCCGCCCTCACCGAGGTCATCGAGGCAGGCGTGGCGGCCGACGAGTTCCACTGCCCGGATCCCCCGGCCACCGCCCTCCGCCTCACCGCCCTCCTGGACGGCCTGGCCGTACAGATGACGGCCTACGACGGAGCCGTCTCCCGCGCCCGAGCCCAGGACTGGGCCGACGAGGCCCTGGCCCACGAACTGGGCCTGACCCGCGAAACCCTGACAGCGGCAACCCGCTGACGGCCCGGCGCCCGGCACACCCGAGGGCGCCCCGGTCAGGCCACCGACTCGATCCGCAGCTTGATGTCGTACGGCGACAGTTGCCCCTTCGCCGACACATGGTCCCCGGACGACTCCCCCCGCAGCCGCCGCCCGATCCACGGCACCAGATACTCCCGCGCCCACTGAATGTTGTCCCGACGCATCTCCAGCGTGCCGCGCGGCGGCAGCGGGGGCCACGGCTGATCGGGGTCGGCCGGGACGTCGACGCCCAGCACCTGCCCGGCCCGCAGCGCGACCCGTGTGTGCCCCTCCGCCGACAGGTGCAGCCGGTCGAGGTCCCAGGCCCGCCGGTCCTGGACCGTCTTGAGGGACCACAGGTCCAGCACGGGACACCCGTACCGGTCGGCGATGGCCCGCACATGCAGGTTGTACGTGGCGATCTTCCCCCGCAGATGCTTCAGCACCGGGACGTCACGGGTGTCGAAGCCGGTGGTCACCATGACCGTGCCGACAGCCGAGGTGAGCCGGGACACCGCCCGCTCGAACCGCTCGGCGACCTCGTCGGGATCGGTGCCCGGCCGGATGATGTCGTTGCCGCCCGCACAGAAGGAGATCAGATCGGGCGCGAGCTCCAGAGCCCGCGGCACCTGATCCTCCACGATCTGGTCGAGGAGCTTCCCCCGTACCGCCAGGTTGGTGTAGTCGAAGGCACCCTCGGGCACACGGTCCGCGAGGAGCACCGCGAATCGGTCGGCCCAGCCGACGAACCGTCCGTCGGGGCCTGGATCGCCGACGCCCTCGGTGAAGCTGTCCCCCACCGCCACGTACGACCCGATCATTGCTCTGCTGTCATTCGAATCGTCTGCCACATCGCCCCATGATTCACCTTCTGATGTGACCTACGCGACCGTAATAAGAGGTTGACGGACGGTGAGATAGACCACGAGTCAAGTGTTGGTCAACACGGAACAGGCCAGGTCGGGTTGGCGGCACCCCACCACCCCGGCCTCCCTCTCCCCTCGACCGCTCAGCGGCGGCCGACGGATCTCCACACCCGGAAGTCCTCGATCCGGAAGTGACTCCAGGTGGTCCGGAAACCGAAATGCCCACTTGTGTACGGCTCGGGATCGATGTAGTCGAACACGAGCCGCCCGTTGTTCCACCACTGCACCTTCGACCCGTCGGAGACGATCCGGACGCGGTGCGGCTCGTTCGCGACGAGCAGCGGCGCCGTGTAGTCGTAGATCAGCGGCCGCACACCCGCCTCGCCGACATACCGACGCAGCCGTGTCGTCGTATTGGTGTTGGCGCCGTACCCGACGTAATACGTCTTCAGATGGTCGTACTCGGCGAGCGCACCCCCACGCGGGGTGGCGAAAAGATCACCGGGCGACCGCACGTCGACGGCGTTCCAGAAGTTGTTGAGGTCGGAGACCCGATCGTTGACCCCACCCGCGGAGACCGGGGTGGCCGTGTACTGGACGACGTAGGGCCCTGCCAGCTTCCGCTTGAACCAGACGGTGGCCCCGGCCGGCACGTCGACCTCCAGCGCACCGCGCGAGGCCGTGACCGCACCGCCCCTCTCCAACTCCACGGCCCACTGGCCGAGGCCGTGCCGGAAGTCGTCGGCGGCGATCAGCCGGCCGCGGCGCCGGTGCGGGGTCGCGGACGCCGTCCCCGCCGGGGCGAGCGCCGCGAGGGCGGCACCGGCCGCGAGGGCTCCGAAAGCTCTGCGGGTGGTCATGACGCTCCTTCTGTGGTTGCCGTGCGGGCCCACATCGGCGGGGTCCACGTGGGCGCCACGGATGTCGAACTGGGGCGCTGGACGCCGGACACGGAGACCTACGACGTACAGAAAGCGCTTGCTGAGATCACTGTGCACTCGCCCTCGTACAGCTGTCGAGTCCTGGATCGGCCATGCCACAAGACCGCAATGCGGTGATCACGAATCGACAGGGGGCGGGGGCAGCGAAAGCGGAGCGGAGCGGAGCGAAAGCCGGAGCGGGGTGGAACGGAGCGGAGCGGGGTGGAGCGGAGCGAAAGCCGGAGCGGGGCGGGAGCGAGGGAGGGGCGGGAAAGAACCTGGCCGGATGGCGCACTCTTCGAGCCGTTGCCAGTGTGGACGGCCACGATCGGGACCCCCTCCGGGAACGCCGAAGGCCGGCCCCCGTGATGTCGGGGTCCGGCCTTCAGTGCGGAGCGGTGGCGGTGCGTCAGACGCTGACGCCCTTCGAGCGGAGGTATGCCAGCGGGTCGATGTCCGCACCGTAGTTGGGGGTGGTACGGATCTCGAAGTGGAGGTGCGGCCCGGTGACGTTGCCGGTCGCGCCGGAGAGGCCGATCTGCTGGCCGCCGCTCACGGACTGGCCCGCGGAGACGGAGATCGAGGACAGGTGGGCGTACTGGGCGTAGTAGCCGTCGGCGAGCTTGATGACGACCTGGTTGCCGTACGCGCCGCCCCAGCCGGCGGAGACGACGGTGCCCGCACCCACGGCCTTGAGGGAGGTGCCGGTCGGGGCCACGAAGTCGACGCCCGTGTGGTAGCCGCTGGACCACATGCTGCCGGCGGTCTTGTACGCGGTGCCGACGGTGGCGCCCTGGATGGGCAGGCTGAAGCCGGAGCTGTTGGACGACGAGGACTGGCCGCTCGACGTGGAGGTCGACGCCTGGGTGTCCTTCGACTCCTGCGTCTGCGTCGACGAGCCGGAGGACTTCGACGACTGGGACGACTCCTCGGACTTCGAGGACTGCGACAGCTGCGGCTTCGTCGACGCCTGCGGCGTACCGCTCGACGTGGCCCGGCCACCGATGCCGAGCTTGAGGCCCGGGTGGATGAGCGACGGGTCGGAGCCGATCGCCTCACGGTTGTCCGAGTACAGCTGCTTCCAGCCGCCCTCGACGTCCTGCTCGTCCGCGATCTTCGCGAGGTAGTCGCCGACCTTCACCGAGTAGGTCCTGGTCGCCGCCTTCTTGGTGGCGGTCTTCTCCGCCTGCGCGGCCTTCTCGGCCGCCTCGATCCGTGCGCCCGCCTCGGCCGCGGCCTTCTCGGTGGCGACCGAGGCCGTCTTCTCGGAGACACCGGAAACGGCGGCCGTCGGGGTCGCGGCATGGGCGCCGGCGGCTCCGATCAGCGGCAGCGCGAGCGCCGCGCCACCGGTCCCCGCGGCGGCGATCGAACGGGTGAAACGCTGGGACTTCGGACGGCGGTGCTTACCCTTCGCGGGCATGGCGAATTCCTCTCCGGCGCCTGCGAGGTGAGCTGTCGGGTGCGGACTGGAGATGTCCGGCCGTGCTGACGCACGGCTATACCCCTAGCCGTTCCGGAGACCGGAACAGGCGGTCATACCTGTGGGTCCCCCGCTCCTGCCGTGGATCAGGTCGGTACGCGGCTCCGGTCGGCGGCAGGATTGGGCGTCCGTCCGGATTGACGCCGAACGTAAGCGACTTGTGCCCACAGAGACAACCATTGGGACTTCCTGTGCGCCTTTCCACCTGATCCTTACATCAATCCACCATCACGCTCCGTAAAAGACAGGTCTTGGGTATTTCCAAGCGCCCTGGAATCGCCTACGAATTACGTGGACATGGCGACAGCGGAACGTCACGAATATGACGCTGCTCACGCGCCTACGACCCAGTAGGCTTTATTCCAGGGCTTGTTGGAATTACAGCTCCATTTCGGACAGTTCACTCAAGTGCGACGCAGGCGGATAACCTTCGCATCGAAGTCACCGCGCAGCCCCGTCCGCAATCCGTGGTGCAACAGCACGGCACCCCGGTGCACTTCACCCGTTTCGCGGCATTCATACTTTTCTGTCGGGTCGATCCCGCGCAGGCGGAGCGGGGCGAGCGGCTCGCCGTAGTGCTGGGCCTGGAGCCAGGCCAGGACGACGACCTCGTCACCGTGGACGTACTGCACGGCACTCAGCCCGCCCGTCGGCGGCCGCAGCCGGTAGAGGTCGCCGCGCTGCACGACCGGCCGGATCTCCTTGTACAGCTCGACCCAGCCCCGCGCCTCGGCCAGCTCCTCCTCCGTCCACTCGGTGAGGTCGCCGCCGACGCCCAGCACACCCGCCATGGCGCTGACGAACCGGAACCGCAGCGAGCTGACCCGGCCGTTGAGCTGGTTGTTCGGGCTGTCGGTGACCCACGCGGCCATGATCCGGGCCGGGTGGACCTGACTGAAGCCGTGCTGGATGGCGAGCCGGTCCAGCGGGTCGGTGTTGTCGGACGTCCACACCTGGTCCGTCCGCGCCATCACTCCGAGGTCGATACGGCCGCCGCCACCCGAGCACGACTCGAACGCCACCCCGGGGTGCGCGGCCCGCAGCCGGTCCAGCAGGGCGTAGAAGGCGTGCACGTGCTCGACCCACAGCTTCTGCGGATACGGCTCACCGGGCCAGCCGGCGTCCGTGAAGCAGCGATTGAAGTCCCACTTCACATAGTCGATCGGCGCGCTGGACAGGAGTGCGTCGAGCCGCTCCCAGAGGTATTCCTGGACGTCCTCGCGCGCGAGATTGAGGACGAGCTGATTACGCAGCTCCGTCCGCTTTCGCCCCGGTTGGTACTGCGCCCATTCGGGGTGCGCCCGGTACAGCTCGCTGTCCGGGTTGATCATCTCGGGCTCGACCCAGATGCCGAATTGCATCCCGAGGGCATGCACGTAGTCGGCGAGCGGCTTCAGCCCCTTCGGGAAGCGGTCCGGGTTGGGCGTCCAGTCGCCGAGGCCGGCCCGGTCACTGGTGCGCGCCCCGAACCAGCCGTCGTCCACGACGAACAGCTCGACCCCGATGGCTGCCGCCCGCCGCGCGAGCGTCCCCTGCTGTTCCTCGGAGATGTCGAACTCGGTGGCCTCCCAGGAGTTGAAGAGCACCGGCCGGTCCTGCTCCGCGTCCGGGATGACGTACGTCCGCTGATACGTGTGCCAGGCACGGCTCGCCCCGCCGAAGCCGCCGTCGCTCCACAGGCCGGCGAAGACGGGCGTCGTGAACGTCCCGCCCGTCTCCAGCCGCAGCAGACCGGACTCGTCGTATCCGGCGCCGCCGGTGATCTGCACGCGCGCGTCCGGGAGTTGGGCGACCGCGATCCGCCAGGACCCCGACCAGCCGAGGGCACAGCCGTAGACCTCGCCGCGCTCCTCGGTGGCGTCGGTGTCCAGGGCGACCCAGGGCAGGTGCTGGTGCCCGGTGTGCCCGCGCCGGCTGCCGATGACCTTCTCGCCGTACGTGAGGTCCCCGTGCACCAGCCGGGACTCGGCCGCCCACCGCCCGTGCAGCTGGGACAGCCGCCAGGCCTCCTCCGCGCGCGGCGGCAGCGTCCAGGTCGCCGAGTCGGCCCGCAGCAGCTCCACCGCCGGCCCTTCGTTGGCGAGGGTCACCCAGCGCTCGACCACGTCGTCGCGCATCCGGTAGTGCAGCGTGATCCCGAGTCCGCCGTCGGTGAACCGCAGCCGCAGCTCGTCGCCTTCGGCCTCGTACGCCTGGAAGGTCCACTCGGTGCCGCGCCGCTCGTCCGTGCGCACGGAGAGAGCGGGACGGGTGAAGCGGGGACCGCCCTCGACGGGGTACTCCTCGTGTCCGTCGACCGGGGCCTCGAACGGCCAGTACGGCAGCTGCTGCCTGGCGGCCAAGTCCTCGGCGTCGGCGAGCGCGATCCGGGGACCCCAGTGCAGGTGCAGCAGCTCGTCGTTCTCCGTGAGCCGCAGGGCATAGCTGCTCCGGGGCCCCGTGAGAAGCCAGGTCCGGCTGTCTGCGCCGATTTCCAACATCAAGCCCCCACAGGTTCGAACAGGTGCGATCGGGCTTCAACATCATCGCAGGTCGCCGCAGGCGCTCGGTGTCGCCTGTGGACAACTGCCGACGCGTCGGCCGAACCGCCTGTGGACAAGCACCACGGGCTCCACCGCGCCTCCTGTGGACAACTCATTGGCGTACGCACCCATGTCGTATCGTCGAGTGCGCGCCTCGGTGTCGAGTGCGTGCCCGTCGACGTTCGGCGCCGACGGACGGATGGGAGGGAGCCCCAGTGACGCAGCAGATCCCGTCGACCGAGCCCGATCTGACCGGAGTGCGCAATTTCCGCGATGTGGGCGGTCTGCCGACCGTGGACGGCCGCCGGGTGCGTCATGGGGTGCTGTTCCGCAGTGGCCATCTCGCGCACGCGACCGACGAGGACACCGCGTTCCTGACCTCCCTGGGCCTGCACACGATCTTCGACTTCCGCAACGCGGCCGACCAGAAGCTGGAGGGCCCGGACGTCGAGTTGCCCGGCACGCTCAATGTGAACCTGCCGCTGAGCGACCCGGCGGACGGCGCCGAGTTCTGGAAGATGGTCCGCGACGGCGACCTGGACCAGCTGCGTGCTCTGCTGGACGGCGGCAAGGGGGCCGGCCGGATGATCGCCTCCTACCGGACGATCATCAAGCACCGCACGGCCGAACACTCCCGGGTGCTGCACGCGGTGGCCGAGGACAGTGTGCCCGTGCTGATGCACTGCGCCGCGGGCAAGGACCGCGCGGGCCTGTCCATCGCCATCACGCTCCTCGCCCTGGGCGTCGAGCGCGAGGCCGTCGTCGCCGACTACCTGGAGTCGAACGCCAAGCACCGCCGCTACAAGGTGCACCGCAGCAGCAGCCACGCGAGCGCGTACTCCCCGGAGGTCATGGATCTGCTGAGCCCGCTCTTCGACGCCCGCGCCGAATACCTCCAGGCGGCCTTCGAAACGATCGACGAGACCTGGGGCGACGTGGACACCTATCTGGACAAGGGCCTGAAGGTGACTCCTGAGGTCCGGAGCCGGTTGCGCGACCGCCTGCTCGACTAGGGCGCCGCCTGCCCGACCGGCAGAGGGCCGACCCGGAGGACCGACCCGGAGGACCGACCCGGAGTACCGACCCGCCGGTCATACGGCTACTGCTTGGCGCCCACCTCGAACAGCAGGTAGACGAAGGCCGCGAAGACATGGCCGACCGCGATGTAGATGATGAGCCGCACCCACAGGGCGCGGGGGAACTTCTCTTCCAGGTCGGTCATGGGGTCTCTCCGGGGGTGATCGGCCCGAGGCACAGCGCGGCGGTCGGGCTCTGCAGAAGGGTGTGGACGAACAGGAGGTCGGCGCCGTCGTGGTCGGCGGCGGCGATGCGGTGCGGGGTCAGCGAGTCGAAGTGCGCGCTGTCCCCCGGCGCCAGCAGATGCGCGGTGTCACCGAGGCGCAGCCGCAGCCGCCCCTTGAGGACGTAGAGCCACTCCTCGCCGGGATGCACCCGCACGATGTCGCCCTGCGAGCCGTACGGCACATGGACGCGCAGCGCCTGCATCCCGCGCCCGGACGCGCCCGCCTGCCAGTACGTCCAGCCGCCGGCCCGGGTGGGCTCCATGTCGGGCGCGCGCAGCACGGCGTCCCGCTCGGCCACGGTCTCACCGAGCAGTTCGGAGACGGTCGTACCGTAGATACGGGCCAGCGCGAGCAGCATCGGCAGCGAGGGCTGGCGCTGCCCGGTCTCCAACCGGGAGAGGTGTGCGGGCGACATCCCGGCGGCACGGGCCGCGGCCTCCAGGGTGAGGGCGGCCCTGCGCCGCAGGGCCCGCAACTGCGGGGCGACAGCGGGCAGCTCCCCGCTCAGCGGGGGCTCGGGAGGGTCCGTACCCTCGGAGGGGCTCATGCCCTCCATTCAGCCGGAGGTTTGCCTCTGCGGCAAATTTCTTGCCTCAGAGGCAAAGCCATCCGTGCCCGCGGAGTCGCTCCCCGACAGGCCCCTCTACCGGTTGGCCACCGCCTGTTTCACCAGCGTCCTGCCGAAGTCCCACATCAGCCCGCCCCCGCTGTGCGCGTCGTCCATCACCTCGGTGAAGGCCTCGACGAACCGGTCCACCTCCCGCTCCCCGACGACCAGCGGCGGGATCAGCTTGATCACCTCCAGATGGTCGCCGGAGACCTGGGTGAGGATGCGGTGCCGCTGCAGCAGCGGTACGACGACCATCTGGGCGAAGAGTCCCTTGCGGGCCGCCTGGAGCATCGCCCAACGGCTGCGCAGCTTGAGCGACTTGGGCCGGCCGAACTCGATGCCGATCATCAGGCCCCGGCCGCGTACGTCGCTGAGCAGTTCGTACTTGTCGACCAGTGCCGCGAGCCGGCCCTTCAGCAGATCCCCCGTGGCCCGGGCATGGGCCACGATCTCCTCGTTCTCCATGACCGAGAGAACCGCGAGGCCGGCGGCCATGGCCTGGGCGTTGGAGCCGAAGCTCGCCGAGTGGACGAGGACGCGGTCCATCGACGAGTAGACCTTCTTGAAGATCCACTCCTTGCCGAGGGTCGCGCCGACCGGGACATAGCCGCCGGAGAGCGCCTTGGCCACACACACCAGGTCCGGCTCGACCCCGTCCTCGTGCTGATAGGCGTAGAAGTCCCCGGTCCGCCCGAGCCCGGTCTGCACCTCGTCGACGATCAGCAGGGCCTTGTGGCGGTGCAGCAGCTCCTGGGCGGCGCGCAGATAGCCGGGCGGCGCCTCGTGCACGCCCTTGCCCTGGATGGGCTCGACCACGAGGGCGGCGACGTCCCCCTTCTTCAACTCCCGTGCCAGGGCGTCGAGATCACCGAGCGGTACGGCCGTGTCGGGCAGCAGCGGTGCGAAGCCGTCCCGGAAGCCGTCCTCGCCGTTCACGGAGAGCGAGCCGGTGGTGAGCCCGTGGAAGGCGTGGTCGCAGTACAGGACGCGCGGTCTGCCAGTGGCGTACCGGGCGAACTTCAGCGCGGTCTCGACTGCCTCCGTGCCGCTGTTGCCGAAGAACACCCGGTCCAGGTGCGGGCTGTGGCCGAGCAGCTTCTCGGCGAGCAGCCCGGGCAGCGGCTGGCAGTCGAAGCGGGTCAGGTCGGCGAGGTGCGCGTCGAGCACGTCGTGCAGCGCCTTGCGGACCACGGGGTGGTGGCGGCCGAGCCCCATCACCCCGAACCCGGCGAGCATGTCCAGGTAGTCGTTGCCGTCCGCGTCCCAGAAGTACGCGCCCTCGGCCCGCTCGTAGACCTTGTCGAAGCCGATGGTGTGCAGCATGCGCGGGAGTTGGTGGTTGAGGTGCCGGGTGTGGAGTTCGTAGCGCTCGGCGCCGCGCTCGGCCAGGAGTCTGCCGAGGTCGAACTCCTCGGCACCGGCGGCGGGTTCCGCGGTGGTCATTTTACGGTGTCCCCTCGGAAGGCACGGCTTCGGACAGGTCGTCCTCGGCGAGCTCGCCCTTGACGGCCAGACACGCGCTGATCCGTCCGGCGATCTCGACCGGCGTCAGACCTATGTCCGCCAGCACTTCCCCGCGCTTGGCGTGCGGGAGGAACTGCTCCGGAATCCCGAACCGTCGTACGGGCACGTCGACCTCGGCGTCCCCCAACGCCAGTGCGACCGCCGAACCGACCCCGGCCGCCCGGCTGTTGTCCTCCACGACGGCCACCAGCCGGTGTTCGTCGGCGAGCCACGGCAGCGCCGGATCGACCGGCTTGACCCAGCGCGGGTCGACGACGGTGCAGCCGATGCCCCGCGCCTGAAGCAGCTCGGCGGCCTGCAGGCACACCGAGGCCATGACGCCGACGGCGACCAGCAGCACCTTCGGACGGTCCGGGGACGGGGAGGACGCCGAGGTCGGAGACGACTCCGAGGAGGACGGGGAGAACTCCGAGGACGGGGAGCGGTGCAGGACGTCCATGCCGCCCACCCGCTCCAGGGACGGGATCTCCGGCCCCACCGACTCCTTCGGGAACCGGATCAGCGTGGGAGCGTCGTCCACGGCGACCGCCTCCCGCAGCTGGGCCCGCAGCTGGTCGGCGTCGCGGGGCGCGGCGATCCGCAGCCCCGGCACGACCTGGAGGATGGACATGTCCCACATGCCGTTGTGCGACGCTCCGTCGACACCCGTCACACCGGCCCGGTCCAGGACGAAGGTGACCCCGCACCGGTGCAGCGCCACGTCCATCAGCAGTTGGTCGAAGGCCCGGTTGAGGAAGGTCGCGTAGACCGCCACGACCGGGTGGAGGCCGCCCGTGGCGAGGCCGGCCGCCGACACCGCCGCGTGCTGCTCGGCGATCCCCACGTCCCACACCCGGTCCGGGAACTTCTCCGCGAACCTGCCGAGCCCCACCGGGTGCAGCATGGCCGCCGTGATCGCCACGACGTCCTCGCGCTCGTCCCCGATGCGTACGATCTCGTCGCCGAAGACCGACGTCCAGGAGGGTCCGCCGGCAGGGGTGAGCGGCTCGCAGGTCAGCGGGTCCATGACGCCGACCGTGTGGAAGTGGTCCTCCTCGTTGGCGAGCGCGGGCTCGTACCCGCGGCCCTTCTGCGTCAGACAGTGCACCAGGACCGGCCCGTGGAAGCGCTTGGCGCGGCGCAGTGCCGACTCGACCGCCTTGGTGTCGTGCCCGTCGATCGGACCGACGTACTTCAGGCCCAGATCCTCGAACATGCCCTGCGGCGCGAAGGCGTCCTTGAAGCCCTTCTTCGCCCCGTGCAGCGCCTCGTAGACCTCCCTGCCGACGACCGGGGTGCGCAGCAGGACCTCCTTGCCCCAGGCGAGGACCTGCTCGTAGCCGTCGGTGGTGCGCAGGGTCGCGAGGTGGTTGGCGAGGCCGCCTATGGTCGGGGAGTACGAGCGTTCGTTGTCGTTGACGACGATGATCAGCGGCCGGTCCTTGGCGGCCGCGATGTTGTTGAGCGCCTCCCAGGCCATGCCGCCGGTCAGGGCGCCGTCGCCGATGACCGCGACCACATGGCCCTGCTCCCCCCGCACCTGGCGGGCCTTGGCGAGGCCGTCCGCCCAGCCGAGGGCGGTGGAGGCGTGGCTGTTCTCGACGATGTCGTGCTCGGACTCCTCGCGCGAGGGGTAGCCGGACAGGCCGCCCTTGCCGCGCAGCTTGGAGAAGTCCTGACGTCCTGTCAGAAGCTTGTGCACATAGCTCTGATGACCGGTGTCCCAGACGATGCGGTCGACGGGTGACTCGAAGACCCGGTGGAGCGCGATGGAGAGTTCCACCACCCCCAGATTGGGCCCCAGGTGACCACCTGTCCTGGCGACCGCGTGCACCAGGAACTCCCGGATCTCTTCGGCCAGTTCACCGAGTTCCGCCTCGGTCAGCGCCTTCAGGTCGCGCGGTTGCCGGATGCTCTCCAGTATCGTCACGTCGGGCCCCCTCTCGATCCGTGCTCTCTCAGCCCGTTGTCAACTCACGGTGACCGCCGGCTCCCCCGACGCGACGCCGTCCTTCTCCATCTGCTCGGCGATCTTCATCGCCTCGTCGATGAGGGTCTCCACGATCTTCGACTCGGGCACGGTCCTGATGACCTCGCCCTTCACGAAGATCTGCCCCTTGCCGTTGCCGGAGGCGACCCCCAGGTCCGCCTCCCGCGCCTCCCCGGGTCCGTTGACGACGCAGCCCATGACGGCCACGCGCAACGGCACCTCCATGCCTTCGAGGCCGGCGGTCACCTCGTCCGCCAGCCGGTACACATCGACCTGCGCCCGTCCGCACGAGGGGCACGAGACGATCTCCAGCCGCCGTTGCCGCAGGTTCAGCGACTCCAGGATCTGGATGCCGACCTTGATCTCCTCGACGGGAGGGGCGCTCAGCGAGACCCGGATCGTGTCGCCGATCCCCTCGCTGAGCAGCGCCCCGAAGGCCACGGCGGACTTGATCGTGCCCTGGAACGCCGGACCGGCCTCGGTCACCCCCAGATGCAACGGGTAGTCGCACCGGGCCGCCAACTGCCGGTACGCCTCGATCATCACGACCGGGTCGTTGTGCTTGACCGAGATCTTGATGTCCCGGAAGTCGTGCTCCTCGAACAGCGACGCCTCCCACAGCGCGGATTCGACCAGCGCCTCGGGCGTCGCCCTGCCGTACTTCTGCAGGAGCCGCTTGTCGAGCGAGCCGGCGTTGACCCCGATCCGGATCGGGGTCCCGTGTTCCTTCGCCGCCCGCGCGATCTCCTTGATCTTGTCGTCGAACTGCTTGATGTTGCCAGGGTTCACCCGCACCGCCGCACAGCCGGCCTCGATCGCCGCGAACACGTACTTCGGCTGGAAGTGGATGTCCGCGATCACCGGGATCTGCGACTTGCGGGCGATGGTGGCGAGGGCGTCCGCGTCGTCCTGCGTGGGGCAGGCGACGCGGACGATCTGGCAGCCGGACGCGGTGAGTTCGGCGATCTGCTGCAAGGTGGCGCCGATGTCCGACGTACGGGTCGTCGTCATGGACTGCACCGACACCGGGGCCCCGCCCCCCACGGCCACCGGACCGACCTGGATGCGCCGCGAGAGGCGGCGCTCCGCGACCGGTCGGACGGGCATCTCCGGAACGCCCAGCGACACGGCGGTCATCACATCACCCCTGCTTCCCGTGGTTCCCGTGGCTGCCGGAGACGGTCTCGCGCATCGCGCGCAGGGACTCTTTCAGCGATCCCATGGTGGCGAGGACGGCGGTCGGCTCGTAACCGCAGTGCGCCATGCAGTTGGCACAGCGCGGGTCCTTGCCCCGGCCGTACGCGTCCCAGTCGGTGTCCTCGATCAGCTCCCGGTACGTCGTGACGTACCCGTCGCTCATCAGGTAGCAGGGCCGCTGCCAGCCGAAGAGCGAGTAGTTGGGGATCGCCCACGCTGTGCACGGGAAGTCGACCTTGCCCTCCAGGAAGTCGAGGAACAGGGGCGAGTGGTTGAGCCGCCAGCGCCCCCGGTTGCCGCCGGAGAAGGCCTTCTTGAACAGCTCACGGGTCTGCTCGACGCCGAGGAAGTGTTCCTGGTCGGGCGCCTTCTCGTAGGCGTAGGCGGGCGAGATCATCATCTCGTCGACCTGGAGGTCGTCGTTGAGGTAGTTGAGGACCTCGATGATGGTCTGCGGGGTGTCGGTGTTGAAGAAGGTCGAGTTGGTGGTCACCCGGAAGCCGCGCCGCTTGGCCTCCTTGATGGCCGCCACCGCCTCGTCGAACACGCCTTCCTTCGCCACCGACTCGTCGTGCCGCTCCCGCAGCCCGTCGATGTGCACGGCGAACGCGAAGTACGGCGAGGGCTTGAACTTGTCCATCTTCTTGCGCAGCAGCATGGCGTTGGTGCAGAGGAAGACGTACTTCTTCTTCGCCACCAACTGCCGCACGATCTCGTCGATCTGAGGGTGCATCAGGGGCTCGCCCCCGGCGATCGACACCATCGGCGCACCGGACTCCAGGACGGCGCCCACAGCCTGCGCCACCGGCATGCGCTGCTTGAGCACGCCCGCCGGGTGCTGGATCTTGCCGCAGCCCTCGCACTTGAGATTGCAGGCGTAGAGCGGTTCCAGCTCGACGATCAGCGGGAACTTGTCCCTCTTGCGGAGCTTCTGTTCAGCGAGATACGTCGCCACCTTGATGGACTGGCGGAGCGGCATGGCCATCTGGCTCACCTCCTGGGGAGCAGCAAGGAACGGTGCCATTCGTAGTAAGCGGGAAGGACGGCACGAAGGACGCGGAAGGCTGATATTCCACCGCGTACCGTGCCGATCCGGACCAGTTCATGTTCTGGAGCGTCCACGACCACCCGGACGGCCGCAACCGGGCGGCCGCCCGATCTCACGGCGCAGTGGAGCGTGACCGCGGACTCCATGTCGACCGCGAGCGCGCCGGTCGCGAACAGGGCGGACCGTTCCTGACCGCGTACGACGTGATCGGATCCGGTGAGCGGGCCGGTGTGGACCGTACGCCCGGGCACGGCCCTCACCAGCTCCTTGACCAGCAGTTCGGTGCCCACACAGGGTGTGACGACGCCGTCGGGCCCCCGGGTCTCCTCGGCGACGACCAGGTCGCCGGGATGCATGCCCGGGGCGAGTCCGGCGCAGAACCCGGTGGCCAGCACGGCCGCGTCGCGCAGCCCCGGGTCGGCGAGCAGTCGGGTGACGGACCGCTCGGCGGCCCGTGGCCCCATGCCGGTGCGCAGGACGGTGACCGGCCCCCCGGCGCCGCCCCGGTCGCCGCTGCGCAGGGCGAGCTGCTCGATGCCGAGCGCGCAGGCGATCAGCAGCGGGGCCGAGGCGGCGGGCGTGTTCATCAGCTTCCCTTGGCTTTCAGGACGGCCGGCTCGCCGTTCACGTACCGGCCGAGCGCGGTGAGCGGGAAGACCTGCCGGTAGAGGTGGTAGTTGATCGAGAAGTCCCAGGGGAAGCCGGTCCCGGTGAAGTGCGGCTCGTCCCAGGACCCGTCCTCCCGCTGGGTCTGGGCCAGCCACTCGACGCCACGCTCGGTGGACTTGGCGTCCCGCTCCCCCGCCGCCAGCAGCGCGAGCAGCGCCCAGGCTGTCTGGGAGGCGGTGGAGGCGCCCTTGCCGCCCCACTCGGCGGGGTCACGGTAGGAGCGCAGGTCCTCGCCCCAGCCGCCGTCGTCGTTCTGCACGGTCTCCAGCCAGGCCACGGCCCGGCGGATCGCCGGATGCGCGGCCGGCAGGCCGGCGGCGACCAGCGCGGGGACCACCGACCCGGTGCCGTAGACGTAGTTGACGCCCCAGCGGCCGAACCACGCGCCGTTCGGCTTCTGTTCGGCGAGCAGCCATTCGATGCCGCGCCGGGTGCGCGGATCGCGGGACAGGCCCTCGACCGCGAGCATCTCCACCACGTGCGCGGTGACGTCGGCGGACGGCGGGTCGATGACCTCGCCGAAGTCGCAGAACGGCAGTCGGTTGGGGAACGGGCTGGTGTTGTCGACGTCGAAGGCGCCCCACGCCCCGTTCCTCGACTGCATGCCGACGGTCCAGCGCACCCCGCGCCGGACGGCCTTCTCCACCCGCTCCGGGTCGTGGTGTCCGACCCGGCGCAGCGCGAGGACGACCTCGGCGGTGTCGTCGATGTCAGGGTAGTTGTCGTTGTGGAACTCGAACGCCCAGCCACCCGGGGGAAGTTGGGGCCGTTTCACCGACCAGTCGCCGGGTCGGACGATCTCCTCGCCGAGCATCCAGTCGGCGGCCTTGACGAGCTGGGGATGGTCGGCGGGCAGGCCCGCGTCGGCAAGCGCGATGGTGGCGAGGCAGGTGTCCCACACCGGGGACTGGCACGCCTCGATCATCCGGGCCCCGTCCTCACGCCACACGGCGAACCGGTCGAGGGACTCCAACCCGGCCCGCATCACGGGATGCCGGAGGTCGTAGCCGAGCAGGTGCAGCGCGATGATCGAGTACACGGCCGGGGGCTGGATGCCTCCCCAGCAGCCGTCGTTCTCCTGCCGCTCGACGATCCAGCGGGCCGCGCTGTTCATCGCGGCCCTGCGCAACCGCTTCAGCGCCACCTTGTGGTAGCCGTGCAGGACCTTGTCGAGGCGCTGGAAGGCACCTTCCCAACTACCCAGCGGATCAAGGGGCTTGGTCGGGTTCGGTCGCCCGGGGTCGGTGTGCAGCTCGTCGAGCGGGAACGGCGCGGGCCGCACCGGACGCTTGGCCGAGACGACGGTCAGCGGCACGATCGTCTGGCGTGCCCAGCAGCCGAAGTCGTAGATGTTCAGCGGCATCCACTTCGGGAAGTAGACGATCTCCGGCGGCATCGCCGGCAGGTCGTCCCACTTCCACCAGCCGAACAACGCCAGCCAGATCCGGGTGAACACCCGGGCGGCGGCGATCCCGCCCCGCTCCCGGATCCACGCGGACGCCCGCGCCATGTGCGGCTCGCCCGGGTCGTCGCCGGCCAGCCGCAGCGCGACGTACGCCTCGACGGTGGCGGAGAGTTCGGGCGGGCCGCCGTGGAAGGTGGCCCAGGTTCCGTCCGGCCGCTGCTCGCCTCTGATGAAGAGCGCGGCGGCCTGGGTGGTCTTCTCGTCGCGGATGCCCAGGAACTGACGGAGCAGCAAGTCCTCGGCGTCCATGGTGACGTTGGTCTCCAGGTCGCCCTTCCACCAGCCCTGGGCGTCCTGCAGGGAGAGCAGGAAGTCGGTGGCGCGCCCCATGGCCTGCGCGGCGGCTTCCTGGACCCCGGCCGCCACCGGGGTGTCGTGGTCGGAGTCGCTGGCCGAGGGGGCGCGGGGCGGCAGTGCCCCGGTGCTTCCGTCGGTCGTCGCTGTCATGGCTTCCCCTTCGTGCAGTGGACGGATCTCTCTGCGGTGGGTCAGCCGTCGGCCGGTGCGTGTCCGGTGACGAGCACCGGCCGGCGACTACGCGAGGGCTATTCGACCGATGGCGGTCGACTCCTGGGGGATGGCGATCACCTCTTCCGTACGACGACGAAGTCGGCGAGCGCCGCGAACTGGTCCCGTACCCGTTCGGGCATCCGGATCGAGTCCAGGGCCTCGATGGCGATCGTGTGCTGGCGGCGGGCCTCCTCGGCCGTCCACTCCCGGCCGCCCGCCTCCTCGATGAGGGCGGCGCGCACGGCGAACTCCTCCTCGGAGAAGCTCTCGAAGTCGCTGCTCTTGGCGTCGGCGGCGAGGAGCTCACCGAGTTGCTCGGAGGCCGGGCCGCCCGCGGCGAGCGCGGCCACGACCGGCAGGGACTTCTTGCGCTGGCGCAGATCGCTCCAGGTCTGCTTGCCGGTGGAGACCGGGTCGCCCCAGATGCCCAGCAGATCGTCGACGGCCTGGAAGGCGAGGCCCAGGTGGTAGCCGTACTTCTCCAGCGTGTCGGCGGTACGGTCGTCCGCGCCGCCGAGGACCGCGCCGATGGAGCAGGCGCAGGCGAGCAGGGCGCCGGTCTTGTTGCCCTCCATCTCCAGGCACTCCTCGACGGTGACCCGCTCGCGGTGCTCGTAGGAGATGTCCTGGGCCTGTCCGTCGATGAGGGCGCGGGTCGCCGTGGTGACGCGGCGGGTGGCGCGGGCCGCCTCGGCGGTGCCCAGTTCGAGGAGGATCTCGTTGGCGAGGACCATCAGGGCGTCGCCGACGAGGATGGCCTGGGCGGGGCCGTGGACCTTCCAGACGGTGTCGCGGTGGCGGCGCTGTTCGTCGCCGTCCATCAGGTCGTCGTGCAGCAGCGAGAAGTTGTGCACCAGTTCCACCGCGACCGCGCCGGGGATGCCGACCTCGGGAGCGGCGCCGGTGACCTCGGCGGACATGACGGCGAGCGCGGGACGTACGGCCTTGCCGCCGTCGCCGTCCGCCGGGTTGCCGTGGGCGTCGATCCAGCCGAAGTGGTAGGCGGCGACGGTGTCCATCGGGGGCGCCAGCCGATCGACGGCCGCCCGCAGCACGGGGGTGGCCAGGGTCCGCCCGCGCTCCAGGAGCGCGGTCACGTCCACCGCGGTCCTCGCAGCGGCCGTCACGGCCGGGGGCACAGTGGGCACAGTCTCTCCAGATGTCGATGTGTTCGTGGTACCGAGAGTGCGGGAACCGGTCCTGTGCGCTTCGAGCGTCACGCGGCCTCCTCGTAGTCGAAGAGGTGATCCCGGGGCCGGCCCAGCGCGGCGAGGGCGGCGTCCGCCGCGCCGATGCCGCTGCGGACCGCACTCTCCATGGTCGCGGGCCACCCGGTGGCGGTCCACGCTCCGGCCAGGTACAGGCCGGGTGCCTTGGTGCGGGCGCCGGGCCTGAGCCGTCCGACGCCGGGGGTGGGAGCGAAGGTCGCGGTGCGCTCCCGGGTCACGAAGAAGTCCTTCACCTCGGCGTCGCGCGCGCCGGGCAACAGCCGTTCCAGCTCGGGCAGATAGCGCTCGCGGAGCACGGACACGGGCGTGTCGATCTCGTCCCGCGCGGCCGACTGCGACAGCGCCAGGTACTGGCCCTCGCGCAGCCCGGACGCCTCGGTCCGGTCGAAGACCCACTGCACCGGCGAGCCGAGCGCCGCGAAGAACGGCTTGCCCAGCACCTTCCGGTCGTAGACCACATGGACGTTGAGGATCGGCGCGGTGCCGATCTCCAGCAGCCGCCCGGGCCGGTCGAGCGCCCCCTCGGGCAGCAGGTCGTACGTCTCGCGCTGCGGTACGGCGAGGACGACCGCGTCGACGTCGAGGCTCTCGCCGGGCATCTCGACCCGCCAACTCCCCTTCTCCGAGGGGGAGATGGAGGTGACGCGGGTGCGGAGTCCGGTGCGGACCCCGGCCGAGTCGAGCGCCTTGCGGGCCAGCTTGTCGTGCAGTTCACCCAGCGGGACATGGGCCCAGCCGATGTCGGCCGCGCCCGGGTCGGACAGCAGCCCCGTCTTGAACACCATCGCGGCGAGCCCGAGAGAGGCGTCCTGGGCCACCGCGTTGAGGGTGGCGACCCCCACGAGGTCCCACAGTGCCTCGACGGCCCGCGCCGACTGACCGTGCGCGGCCAGCCAGCCGCCGAAGTCCCGTTCGTCCAGCGCGGGATCGGCGAGGTCGAGGGCCTTGAGCGCCAGTGCGGCGCGCCCCACCTTGGCGCGCTCGGCGAGCGAGAGATGGGTGTACGTGGCCAGACTGCGCCCCAGATGCAGGGGGACGGGCAGCGCGTCGCGCCGCAGTCTGCCGAGCCGCCGTCCGGGCCGGCCGTCGGCGTCGAGAACCGGCACGTCGAGACGATCCTGCAACGGCGCGAGCGCGGCCCCGTCGACGCGGTCGAGGAACCAGCGGTAGGCGGTGCAGCACCGCAGGTACACGTGCTGTCCGTTGTCGACGGTCAGATCACCGCGCTGGAAGGAGAAGGCGAGTCCGCCGAGGCGGGGCCGCCCTTCCAGAAGGGTGACGTGGACGCCGGCGTCGGCGAGCGAGAGCGCGGCGGCGATGCCCGCCAGCCCGCCGCCGACCACCACGGCCGTGCTCCGGCGGCGGCCCGTACGGTCCGCGTCCGGCAGTCCCTCGGACTGCGCGCCGTCGGTCATCGTGCACCCTCCCCTGCCGGCCCGCCGGGGCGCCGGACTGGTCCGCGGGCGGCCGTTGCAGTCAGGGACGCCCTGGTGCCGCGGAGGGTTGCGTACCACTTTTCCCCGATGGGTTCACCTTGGACCGGATTGTCCATCAGGCACGCCTCCTGACGGTACGGCGCGACACATGGCGGGCGTCCAGACCGGAGAGGCCGCGTACGGCGACATACGCCTTCTCGCGGCCCGGCAGCGAGACCCGGCCGCGCAGCACGGCATCCGGCTCGCGCTCGATGCGGTCGAGCAGCCGCCGGTAGATGCCGGCCATGGCGGCGACACAGGCGCCGCTGCGGCGGTCGAGCATCGGCAGCAGCCGGTAGCCCTCGGCGAACAGGGCGCGGGCCCGGCGCACCTCGAAGTGCACCAGACCCGCGAAGTCGGAGTCGGCCGGCGGGAGAGGCCCGGAGAACCCCGCCGAGCAGCCGAATTTCGCAAGGTCGTCGGCGGGCAGATAGGTACGCCCACCCTCCGCGTCCTCCCGAACGTCTCTGAGGATGTTGGTCAGTTGGAGCGCGAGCCCGAGGGTGTCGGCGTACTCCGGTGCTCGTTCCGCACCGCGCACCCCCGGTTCCGTGCCGAAGACACCGAGTGAGAGCCGTCCGATGGCTCCGGCGACACAGCGGCAGTAGACCTTCAGGTCCTCCCAGGCCTCGTAGTGCTCACCGTGTACGTCCATGAGGACGCCGTCGATGAGTTCGTCGAGGGCGTCGAGAGGGATCGGGAAGGCCGTCGCGGCATGGGCGAGGGCGACCGCGACGGGGTCCGTGTCGTCCTCGTCCACGGAACCGACCCGGACCCGGGCCAGCAGCGCTCTGGTCTCCTCCAACCGGGCCGCCTTGACCTCGACCGCGAGCGCGCCGTCACCGATGTCGTCGACGCGCCGCGAGAACGCGTACAGCGCGGACATCGCGCGACGCTTGGGCGTCGGCAGCAGCCTGATGCCGTAGGCGAAGTTACGGGCCTGCTGTCCGGTGACGGCCTCGCAGTAGCTGTAGGCGGCGAGTACCGGCGCGGACGCGTGTGGTTCCGACTCCACGGTCCGGATCACCCCTCTCCTCGCAGGGTCGCGCCCACCTCGCGCAGCAGCCGGAGCTTGCCGGGCTTGGGCGGGCCGGGAAGTACGTCGAATTCGGCGGCGGCGATCGCGTGGACGGCCGCCCTTCCTCCCGCCACGAACCCCGCGAGGAGCAGCCTCAGCCTGCCGCGGACGCTACCCACGAGGGGGGTGCCGTCATTCAGGAGATTCCGGGCGCGTCGCGTCTCGTACGCGACCAGTGCGCGCACCGACGCGCCTGCGGTGGGCGCGGCGAGGTCCGTCTCCTGGACGTGGAAGCGCTTCATGTCCGCGGCGGGCAGATAGACACGGTCGCGGCCCAGGTCCTCGGCCACGTCCTGGAGGTGTTCGACGATCTGCAGCGCGGTGCAGATCGCGTCGGAGTGCCGGACCCGTTCGGGGGTGCTGGCGCCCGTGACGGCGAGGACCAGGTGGCCGACCGGGTTGGCGGACAGCGCGCAGTAGGCGAGCAGGTCGTCGTAGGTCTCGTACCGCTTGACCAGCTGGTCCTGGCGGTTGGCGGCGATCAGGGCGAGGAACGGCTCGGGGGTGAGGGAGCGGCTGCGGACGGTGTGCTGGAGTCGGCGCAGCAGCGGGTGGTTCGGGGTGCCGTCGAAGACCTTGGCGAGGTCGGTCTCGAAGGCGTCCAGGAGGAGCAGCCGGTCGTCGGCGTCCTGCGGGGAGACGCCCAGGAGACGGGCGTCGGCGCCGCCGGGGGCGAGGTCGCCGTCACCGATGTCGTCGACGAGGCGGGCGAAGCCGTACACGGCCATGAGGTCGTCGCGCCAGGCCCTGGGCAGGAAGAACGGGGCGACGGGAAAGTTCTCGGACCCGGCCTTGTCGAGGGTGTCGCGCTCCGGGTCCCCGGCGCGCGCCGTCCCGGCTTCGGTCACCGCTCGTCACCCGGCGCGGGAACGGCAGAAGCGTGGTTGAGCTGGGGAGTCTCCGTAGCCATGGCCGTCACATCTCCCGTTCTACACTGCCGACCCAATACGCACTATTTCGGACACGCCGCCCAGTGGGCGGCGTCTGCGGCTGATGCCGGGTGTCGCGCATTATGGACCCACTTGCCGCGATTCGGCACCGGTACAGCTTACGTTGTACAACGCACCATGCTCCGTCGGGGTGTCCTGCACATCACAAGAAAGCACCGATTGCACCCAAGCTTCCCAGGGGTAACCGGAGTTGACGCTTCCCTGCCGAAGTCGGCGTTCTCTTTGCGGACGCGCTCCCCGGTATCCCTTGCAGACGCCGGGCCCCACCGGAACAGTTCCGGTGGGGCCGGTCATGTCGGGACAGGGCCTGTCCTACTTGCCCGTGAACTTCTCGTATTCCTTCAGGACCTCGTCCGTCGGGCCGTCCATGCGCAGTTCGCCGCGTTCCAGCCACAGGACGCGGTCGCAGGTGTCGCGGATGGACTTGTTGTTGTGGCTGACCAGGAAGACCGTGCCGGCCTCCTTGCGCAGTTCGCGGATGCGGGCCTCCGAGCGCTTCTGGAACGCGCGGTCACCGGTGGCGAGGGCCTCGTCGATCATCAGCACGTCGTGGTCCTTGGCCGCCGCGATGGAGAAGCGCAGCCGGGCCGCCATGCCGGAGGAGTAGGTGCGCATCGGCAGGGTGATGAAGTCGCCCTTCTCGTTGATGCCGGAGAAATCGACGATCCCCTGGTAGCGCTCCCTGATCTGCTCGCGGGACATACCCATCGCGAGGCCGCCCAATATGACGTTCCGTTCGCCCGTGAGGTCGTTCATCAGGGCGGCGTTGACGCCGAGCAGCGAGGGCTGGCCGTCCGTGTAGACCTTGCCCTGCTCCGCGGGGAGCAGACCGGCGATCGCACGCAGCAGGGTGGACTTGCCGGAGCCGTTGGAGCCGATCAGGCCGATGGCCTCGCCCCGGTAGGCGATGAAGGAGACGCCCTTGACGGCGTGCACCTTGCGCACACCACGCTCCTCGCCGCGCTTGACGATGCGGCTGAGGGCAGCGGTCGCGCTGCCCTTGCCGGTCTTGGCGCCGTTGACGCGGTAGACGATGTGCAGTTCGTCCGCGATGACGGTGGGGATGAGTGACTCAGCCACGGCCGTACCTCTCCTCGGCCTTCCAGAAGTACACGAAGCCGCCGAGCGCGATCAGTACGGCCCAGCCGCCGGCGACCGCCCACACGTGCGGGGGCAGGTTCTCGGAGCCGTAGCCGTCGATCAGCGCGAAGCGCATCAGGTCCATGTAGATCGCCGCCGGGTTCCACTGGAGGACGTCGGCGATCCACTCGGGGTGGCCGTCGAGCATCACCGGGATCGAGAACATGACGCCGGAGGCGTACATCCAGGTCCGCATCACGAACGGCATCAGCTGCGCGAGGTCCGGGGTCTTGGCACCCGCGCGGGCCATGATCAGCGCGAGGCCGGTGTTGAACAGGAACTGCAGCGCCAGCACGGGGAGGATCAGCAGCCAGGACAGCCGCGGATAGCTGCCGAAGCCGACCGCCACGCAGAACAGCACGATCATCGAGAACAGCAGCTGCTGAAGCTGCTGAAGCGCGAAGGAGATGGGCAGCGAGGCACGCGGGAAGTGCAGGGCGCGCACCAGGCCCAGGTTGCCGGAGATCGCGCGCACGCCCGCCATCACCGAGCTCTGCGTGAAGGTGAACACGAACACACCCGTGACCAGGAACGGGATGTACACCTCGCGCGACATGCCCCGGTCGGCGTTGAGGATCAGGCCGAAGATGAGGAAGTACACGAGCGCGTTGAGCAGCGGGGTGGCCACCTGCCACAGCTGGCCGAGCTTGGCCTGGCTGTACTGCGCGGTGAGCTTCGCCTGGGAGAAGGCGAGGATGAAGTGCCGCCGCCCCCACATCTGGCGGACGTACTCGACGAGTCCGGGCCGGGCGCCGCTCACGGCGAGCCCGTACTTGGTGGCCAGTTCCGTCGCGGAGAGCCCGTCGTCGGGCGACGGACGGTCGCTCACCACAACCCTGCCGTCATGCGTTGTCTCACTCACAAATGGAAACTTTCGTCCTCAAAGTGCGCAGCCTGGTCGGGCCGAGGCGGAAACCTGGACCGGGTACGGCCGAATGCTCTCAGATTTCGAGCTTGTCAGATGACGGGCGGTCGGCCCAGCCGGGTCAGCCGCCACACCGTACGCCACTTCATGGGCCGGCGGGGGCCGCAGGGGCTCGTCCAGCCCTCCTTGAAGCCGCCGAACCAGGCCTTCAGGGCCGGGCCGGAGGGCTTGCGGAGCAGGGTCAGGAGCAGCCAGACGCCCAGATAGACCGGGACGAGGAGGCCGGGGAGGTTGCGGCGCGCGAGCCAGACGCGGTTGCGCGCGACCATGCGGTGGTAGACCGCGTGCCGGGAGGGCGCGGTCGTGGGGTGGTACAGCACCATGTCGGACCGGTAGTCGATCATCCAGCCCGCGTCGAGGGCCCGCCATGCCAGGTCGGTTTCCTCGTGTGCGTAGAAGAATTCGTCCGGGAGAGCGCCGACTTCGGCGAAGACCTGGGTGCGTACGGCGTTGGCGCCGCCGAGGAAGGTGGTGACCCGGGAGGAGCGCATCGGGTCGGCGGCCCGCAGCCGGGGCACATGGCGCCGCTGGGTCTCACCGGTGTCGGGGTCGGCGATGCGGAAGCTGACTATGCCGAGCTTCGGATCGGCCTCGAAGGCCCGGCGGCAGAGTTCGGCGGTGTCGTGGTGCGCGAGCAGGCCGTCGTCGTCGAGGAAGAGGAGGACGTCGACGTCCCGGCCGCTGGGGCCGAACGCCTCTATGCCTATGTTGCGGCCGCCGGGGATGCCGAGGTTCTCGGGCAGCTCGACCGTCCGTACGCCCTCGGGGACGTCCGGGACGGGCGAGCCGTTGCCGACGACGACCGCCTCGACCCGGTCGCCCTCCTGCTTGGCGACCGAGTCGAGGAGGGCGCGGAGTTCGTCGGGGCGGTTGCCCATGGTGATGATCACCGCGCCGACCTTCATGCCGCCGCTCACTTCAGCCTGCTGGAGACGAGGATGGACACCAGGTGCAGCAGTGTCTGGAGCAGCGCGATGCCGGCGAGTACGGCGACACCGAGGCGGGAGAAGAACAGGTCGCCCCGAGCCTGGTCCACGATCGCGAGGACCAGGATCAGCAGGGAGGCCTCGACGCCGAGGATGAGCCGGTGGAACTTCAGGGCGGCGGCGGCCTTGCGGGCCAGCGCCATGCCGGACGAGCGCGGCTCGGAGGCCGACTCCTGGACCGGCGGCTTGCCGGTCTGGTGCCGGGCGACCCCGACGAGGTCCGTCTCGGCCTTGATCAGGATGGCGCCGAGGGCGGCCAGGGTCCCGAGGAAGGCCCACAGCCAGTCGATCCGCCCGGTGCCCCACAGGTCGGCGGCGCGCAGCCCGAAGCCGACGAGCACGGCCGCGTCGCACAGGTAGGCGCCGACCCGGTCCACGTAGACGCCGGCGATCGAGTACTGCTTGCGCCAGCGGGCGATCTCGCCGTCGACGCAGTCGAACAGCAGGTACAGCTGGACCATCAGCACACCGAGGACGGCGCCCGTGATGCCCGGCACCAGCAGCGCCGGGGCGGCGAGGACGCCGAAGACGGTCATCAGGTAGGTCAGCTGGTTGGGCGTGACCCGGGTGTTCACCAGGTGCCGGTCGATGCGCAGGGAGATCTCGCGCATGTAGAGCCGGCCGGCCCAGTGTTCGCCGCTCCGCCGGTCCTTCACACCCGGGGGGTGAACGACCGGGCGGAGTTCAGCTACCGATGGCTTTGGCATAGTCGGCGTATGCGTCCTTGATCTGGTCGGTGCTCAGTTCGAGGTGCTCGAGGATGGTGTAGCGGCCCGGCCGGGTCTGCGGGGCGAAGTTCACGACCTGGACGAACTCGTCCACGGTGAAGCCGATCTCGTCCGGCAGGACGGGCAGGCCGTGGTGGCGCAGGACCTCGACCATCTGGCCCGCGACCTCGCGGTTGCCCCGCAGGAACGTGGCGAACGCGCCGCCGAGACCGCACTGTTCGCCGTGCAGGGCGTTGCGCTTGGGGAAGCTGAGGTCGAACGCGTGGCTGATCTCGTGGCAGGCGCCCGAGGCGGGACGGCTGTCGCCGGCCACGGACATGGAGATCCCGCACAGGACGAGGGACTCGGAGAGCGTGGTCAGGAAGTCGTCGTCGCCGACCCCGCCGGGGTGGCGCAGGACGGCCTCGGCGGCCTGGCGGGCCATGGCGGCGGCCAGTCCGTCGACCTTCTCGCCGGTCTCCCGGCTGGACAGCTCCCAGTCGGCCACGGCGGAGATCTTGCAGATCACATCGCCGATACCGGCCCGCACGAAGCGCACCGGGGCCTCACGGATGACGTCCAGGTCGATGACGATCCCGATCGGGTTCGGCACACCGTAGGAGCCGCGGCCCGCGTCGTTGTCCAGCGTGGCGACCGGGGAGCACAGACCGTCGTTGGCCAGGTTCGTGGCCACGGCGACCAGCGGCAGACCGACGCGCGCGGCGGCGTACTTGGCGCAGTCGATGACCTTGCCGCCGCCGAGCCCGACCACGGCGTCGTAGTGACCGCCCTTCTTGATCGAGTCGGCGAGCCGTACCGCTCCGTCGATGGTGCCGTCGGCGTCGCAGAACCAGTCCGCCTCCGGAAAGGCGGGGGCGAACCGGTCGCGCAGCGCCGCGCCGGAGCCGGAGCTGATCGCGAAGGCCAGCCGGCCCGACGGCGCGATGCGCTGGTCCGACAGGATCGTCGCCAGATCATCGAGCGCGCCGGGACGGATGTCCACGACGACCGGCGAGGGGATGAGCCTCGTCAGTACTGGCACGCGATCTCACGTCCCTTGGCGAGGTCCTCGTGGTTGTCGATCTCGACCCACTTGACGTCACCGATGGGCGCGACGTCGATGCGGAAGCCGCGGTTCACGAGCTCCTGGTAGCCGTGCTCGTAGAACTGCTGCGGGTCCGTCTCGAAGACCGTCTTCAGGGCGTCGGCCAGCTCGTCGGCGGCCTCGCCCTCGATGAGGGTGACGCCGATGTACTCACCGGTCGCCTCGGCGGGGTCCATCAGCTTGGTGATCTTCGTCATGCCGCCCTCGGGGCCGACGACGACCTTCATCTCCTCGTCGGCGAGGGACTTCACCGTGTCGAGGGCGAGGATGATCTTCTTGCCGTCGCCGCGGGCGGCGAGCAGGGTCTTCTCGACGGAGACCGGGTGCACGGTGTCGCCGTTGGCGAGGATCACCGAGTGCTTGATGGCGTCACGGCCGCACCACAGGGAGTAGGCGTTGTTCCACTCCTCGGCCTTGTCGTTGTCGATGAGGGTGATCTTGAGGCCGTACTTGGCCTCCAGCGCCTCACGACGCTCGTAGACGGCCTCCTTGCGGTACCCGACGATGATCGCGACCTCGGTCAGGCCGATCTCGGCGAAGTTGCCGAGGGTGAGGTCGAGAACCGTGAGGCTCTCCTCGTCGCCTTCGGGGCCGACCGGCACCAGTGCCTTGGGAAGGGTGTCGGTGTAGGGGCGAAGACGCCGTCCGGCGCCGGCCGCCAGCACGAGGCCGATCATGCGGGTTCTCCTTCATCGTGTACGGCGGGTGCGCCGGTTTTATGGGCGGACACCCAGAAGCGGATGCTCTCGACGAGCACCAGCAGTGCCACGGCCACGGCGAGAGCCGTGAGCGCGACCTTGAACTCTGTGGGCGCGAGCAGCGCGGCCAGGACGGTGACCAGCAGGGTCCTGCCTTCGTGTCCGCCGATCGCCCGCACCAGCCACTGCGGTGGCGCGCCGGCGTCGCCGCGGATGCGGTACACCGTGTCGTAGTGATGGTAGGCGACCGCGGCCACCAGCCCGAAAGCCGCGGGAAGGGCTCCGTTCACATCGGCTTTGGCTGCCAGCAACAGCACGGTGCCGTATTCGGCGGCGCGGAAGAACGGGGGGACGAGCCAGTCGAGGGCGCCCTTGAGGGGCAGCGCGACGGTGGCACCGGAGACGACCGCGTAGAACGCGGCGGCCGCGACGGGCCACCAACTGCCGTACGGCGCGAGCCAGGCCGCTGTGATGAGGAGCACCACGCCGGGCAGCGCGACCAGAGCGCGGGAGCCGAACGGAGGATGGGCCTTGAACTTCCCGAGGAGTCGCGCCACGCCCGACGCGAGCGGCCCGCTGTCCGCGAGGTCCGCCAGCGCCCGCGCCGCCCGGTCGGTCCGCCGCGCCTTGCGCGTGAGCGAGCGCAGTACGCGGCCCGCCGTGGTGTAGGTGGCGGCGAAGGCGCAGCCGACGAGCAGCGCGTAGAAGGTGATACGGGGTGTGGTGGCCGCCGTGAGGATCGCGATCATCGCCCAGCGCTCACCGATGGGCAGGACGATCATCCGGCGGATCCAGACCGTCCAGCCGACGCTGTCGAGCTTGTCCGAAAGGGCGGCGGTGGGGCTGGTGTTGGCGGTGGCGTCGTGATTTGCCTCGTTGAAGGAGAAGTCGACGACGTGGCGGCAGGTCTGCAGGACCATCGCGCCGAGGGCGAGCCCCCAGACGTCATCACCGCCGCGGGCGGCGCCGAGGGCGAGGCCCGCGTAGTAGGCGTACTCCTTGGCGCGGTCGAAGGTGGCGTCGAGCCAGGCGCCGAGCGTCGAGTACTGCAGCGAGTAGCGGGCCAGCTGGCCGTCGGTGCAGTCGAGGACGAAGGAGAAGATCAGGAGCAGGCCGGCCGCGACGAAGCCGCCGCGCGTGCCGGTGGCCGCGCAGCCCGCCGCGATCAGGGCGGTGATCAGCGAGGCCGTGGTGACCTGGTTCGGGGTCAGGCCCCGGCGTGCGCACCAGCGGGCGAGGTAGCGGGAGTACGGGCTGATGCAGTACGTGGTGAAGAAGCCGTCGCGGGACTTCACCGCCGTGCGCAGCCGTACGGCCTCGTCGTCGACGGCGTCGACCGCCTGGCGGGCCTCGTTGCGGGCCTGCGGGTCGGCGGGGACGACGGCGACCAGGGTGCCCAGCTCGGGCCGGTACAGGCTGACGCCGTCCGTGTCGAGGGCGGCGACGACCCGGTCGGCGAGGCTGTCGACGGCGACCGCGGTGCTGCCGCTCGCGGCGGAGCTCTCGCGGGCCAGTGCCCGGGTCAGCGCCTGGCGGGCGGCGGGCCGCACGGTCACGGCGCCGGGCAGGGCGGCGGCCTCGAAGCGGGGGTCGGTGAGTCCCAGGCGCAGCGCGTGCACATGGCCCACGAACCGGGTGTCGACGATCGCGACCCGCTGGTCCGCGGGCACCGTCGCCAGGAACGTCTCGGCGTCACCGGCGTCGGAGGCGACCCGCACGTCGAAGCCGAGCGACCGCAGATCGCCCTCCAGCGACGATCCGGGCACCGGCTGACCGGTGAGGATGGCGGTCGACAGACGAACTCACTCCCTGGGTGCCGACGCGACCGCGCCGGGCATGTGCGTGGTGGGGACGCCCAGGTCCAGGGCCGTCGTCGAACTCCCGTCGCCCGGAGGGCGGCCTCGCGGCGTCAGGCGCGTGCTCTCGGCGTGCCGGGCGTGGACCCTTGTACTGGATGTACTCGGGTCTGCGCCCGGTGCGGCGAGAGTGCGTGCATGGCGCCGCGTGGCAGACGGGAATCCGACGACAGGCCCTGGGGCCCGGCGGCGTGTCGGCAGAGGTTATCGGATGAAGAGAAGCGGGCGTTCACCGCCCGTTCACGGCCTGATCGGTTCGACCTGCTCAAGCCGTCGGCCCTCCGCCGCGATCATCATCGGGGATCTGGGGGTCGCGCCACAAACTCCGGTCCGCATATCGGTTGATAGGGGACAGCGAGAGCGTGTGCCCTCTTCGAAGAGGGTGCGATCCGCGCCCCCTGAAGGGGCGCGGGGTACCGCGCGACCAGCCACGAACACGACCGCACCCGCCAACCCTGCACGTCCTCTACGACGAACAGACACAACACAGCCCCCGCGACGCACCCCGAATAAGGTGACCCCATGACATGGCTGATCACAGGCGGGGCGGGCTACATCGGCGCACACGTGGCGAAGGTCATGGCCGACGCCGGCGAACACGTCATCGCGCTGGACGACCTCTCCGCAGGGGTCCGCGGCCGCCTCCCCGAACGCATTCCCCTGATCCACGGCTCCGCCCTCGACGGCGGCCTTCTCAAGCGCGTCCTCGCCGAGCACGCGGTGACCGGCGTGGTCCATCTCGCCGCCCGCAAGCAGGTCGGCGAATCCGTCGCCCAGCCCACCCGCTACTACCAGGAGAACATCGGCGGTCTCGCCACCCTCCTGGAGGCGGCGGCCGGAGCCGGAGTCGAGCGCTTCCTCTTCTCCTCCTCCGCGGCGGTCTACGGCAACCCGGACGTGGATCTCATCACCGAGGACACCCCGTGCGCCCCGATGAGCCCGTACGGCGAGACCAAGCTCGCCGGTGAATGGCTGGTCCGGGCCGCGGGGCAGGCGCACGGCATCGCGACCGTGTGCCTGCGGTACTTCAACGTGGCCGGCGCCGCCGACCCGGCCCTGGCCGACACCGGGATCTTCAACGTCATCCCGATGGTCTTCGACCGTCTCACCCGCGACGAGGCCCCCCGGATCTTCGGCGACGACTATCCGACCCCGGACGGCACCTGCGTCCGGGACTACATCCATGTCGCCGACCTCGCCGACGCCCACCTCGCGGCGGCCCGACGCCTCACCTCCGGTGACGTGACCGGCGACCTGACCGTGAACATCGGCCGCGGCGAAGGCGTTTCGGTCCGCGAACTCATCGATCTCGTCGGCGAGGTGACCGGCGACCGCCGTCCCGCGCTCGTCGAACCGCGCCGCCCGGGCGACGCGCCGCGCGCGGTCGCCTCGGCCGCGCGGGCCGAGCGGGAGCTCGGCTGGACGGCCCGGCGCGGGGTACGCGAGATGGTCGAGTCGGCCTGGGCGGGCTGGCGGCTGCACCGCGGCCTCTGACCCGCCCCCGATCATGGCAACGCTCTGACCTGCGCATCGTTTCCGCAGGTCAGAGCACATGACAACGGTGTTCAGTGCCGCGTTGCCGGATACCCCCCACCCGTAGTTCACTGTGATCCGGAGCCGAACACACGGACGCATCTGGAAGGCGGATTCCATGGGGGCTGGGCACGATCACGGGCACGCGCATCACGCGCCGACCAGTGGTACGGCGGCAGCGGCGTACCGCGGGCGGCTGCGGATCGCGCTGTCGATCACGCTCACCGTCATGGTGGTCGAGATCGTCGGCGGTGTCCTCGCCGATTCGCTGGCGCTCATCGCGGACGCGGCGCACATGGCGACGGACGCCGTGGGCCTGGGCATGGCGCTCCTCGCGATCCACTTCGCGAACCGCCCGGCCAGCGGCAACCGCACCTTCGGTTACGCCCGCGCCGAGATACTCGCGGCGCTGGCGAACTGTCTGCTGCTGCTCGGCGTCGGCGGCTATGTGCTGTACGAGGCGGTCCAGCGGTTCGTCACACCGGTCGGGACCCAGGGCGGCCTGACCGTCGTGTTCGGCGCGATCGGCCTGGTCGCGAACATGATCTCGCTGACCCTGCTGATGCGCGGCCAGAAGGAGAGCCTGAACGTACGGGGCGCCTTCCTGGAGGTGGCCGCGGACGCGCTCGGTTCGTTGGCGGTGATCATCTCCGCGACGGTCATCCTGCTCACCGGCTGGCAGGCCGCCGACCCGATCGCCTCGCTGATCATCGGTCTGATGATCGTCCCGCGCACGGTGAAGCTGCTGCGCGAGACGCTCGACGTCCTGCTGGAGGCGGCCCCGAAGAACGTCGACATGGCCGAGGTGCGCGCCCACATACTGGCGCTGCCGGGCGTGGAGGACGTCCACGATCTGCACGCCTGGACCATCACCTCCGGCATGCCGGTGCTCTCCGCCCATGTGGTGGTCAGCTCCGACACGCTGGACTCCATAGGCCACGAGAAGATGCTGCACGACCTCCAGGGCTGCGTCGGCGACCACTTCGACGTCGAGCACTGCACCTTCCAGCTGGAGCCGGTCGGCCACGCGGAACACGAGGCGAAGCTGTGCCACTGACGACCGACTGGATCACGCGACCGGAGACGTCCGCCGACCGCGAGGGGGTGTACGGCGTCAACGCCGCCGCCTTCGGGACCGACGCGGAGGCCGGACTGGTCGACGCGCTGCGCGAGGACCCCGACGCCTGGCTGCCGGAGCTGTCGTACGTGGCCGAGGCACCGGACGGCACGATCGCGGCGTACGCGCTGATCACCCGCTGTCATGTGGACGAGGTCCCCGCGCTGGCGCTGGCCCCCGTCGCGGTGCTGCCGGACCATCAGCGGCGAGGGGCGGGAGGCGCGGTCGTCCGCGCCGCGCTGGAGGCCGCACGCGCGCGTGGGGAGCGGCTCGTCCTCGTCCTGGGGCATCCCGAGTACTACCCGCGCTTCGGCTTCGTACGTGCATCCGAGTACGGCATCCGGCCGGATTTCGACGTGCCGGACGCGGCGATGATGGCCCTTGTACTGGACGGTTCCGCGTCGGTGGCACCCGGCACCATCAGGTATCCGGCCGCCTTCGGAGTGTGACGCGCGAGCGGCGGGTGTCCCTCGGCGCGGTGCCCGGGTAGGACATGCGGGTTGGCGCGAAGTGCCGGGAGTGCCGGTTTCGTGCGGCAGACTTGAGGCTCGAAGAACGAGGCGAAGGATGGGCATGCCGATCACACCTGCCACCGCGATGCACAGTCCGCAGAACGGCACCACGGAAGCGATCCTGCTGGAGCTGGTCGACGAGGACGGCACCACGATCGGCACCGCGGAGAAGCTGGCCGCTCATCAACCGCCCGGTCGACTGCACCGGGCGTTCTCCGTCTTCCTCTTCGACGAGCGCGGGCGGCTGCTGCTCCAGCAGCGTGCCCTCGGCAAGTACCACTCCCCCGGTGTGTGGTCGAACACCTGCTGCGGCCACCCCTATCCGGGCGAGTCCCCCTTCGCGGCGGCCGCCCGGCGGACGCACGAGGAGCTGGGAGTCTCCCCGGCGCTGCTCGGAGAGGCCGGCACGGTCCGCTACAACCATCCGGACCCGGACTCCGGCCTGGTGGAGCAGGAGTTCAACCATCTGTTCGTCGGGCTGCTGCAGTCCCCGCTCCGGCCGGACCCGGACGAGGTCGGGGCCACCGCGTTCGTCACTCCGGCCGAGCTGACGGAGCGGCACGCCAAGGACACCTTCTCCGCCTGGTTCATGACGGTCCTGGACGCGGCCCGCCCGGCGGTCAGGGAGCTGACGGGTCCGGCCGCGGGCTGGTGACGACCCCCGGATCAGTGGTCCCGATCCGGGACCGGTGACATCTCACCCTTAGATCAGGTGTGCGGGTTTGAGCGGCAGGGCGACCCAGATCACCTTGCCGCCGCTCGCGGTGTGCTCGACGTCGCAGACCCCGCCCGCCTCCAGGGTGATCTCGCGCACCAGGAGCAGCCCTCGGCCACCGAGCCGGCCGTGGTCGGTCTCCAGGGCGGTCGGGCGGTAGGGGTGGTTGTCCTCCACCGAGACGCGCACCCACTCGGCTCCGACGGCGACCTCGACGGCCAGTGTGGGCGACAGGAGCGCCGCGTGTTTCACGGCGTTCGTCACCAGCTCGGAGACGATCAGCAGAAGTCCTTGGACGAGGTCGTCCGAGATCGGCACACCCTGCCGGGCGAGCAGGTCCCGGACGGCGCGCCGCGCCTGCGGTACCGAGGCATCCACGGCGGCGGCGGTGAACCGCCAGACCCCCTCGTAGGGCAGTGGCTCCGGCGGCCTCGGGTCGTCGGGCCCCTGCCCGACGCCTCCAGGGCGTGGGTCGCTCCCGCGCCCTTGGTCGTCCATTGTCCGGTCGCCACCCTTGCGCTCGATTGTCACCACATGTCGAGTGTTGGTAACTCAGCTCCGCACACGGAGAACTGAACAGAAGTCAGCGCGTATCGTCGACTTTCGGATCGCCCGTGAGGGATTCAGCCAGCCGTACGACCGCCCTTGTCCGGGGCGTGCCGCTTTCGGAACTATTCGGGTTGTACGGGTTTGGCGCCGGACCCGCCCGCCGCCCCCGCCGGCCGCTCACTCTCCGTGTTCCGGGACCCTTCTTGATCGTGGGGACGCGCGGGGTGGCTAGCATCCGGTGCATGGAGCCTCAGCTGCTGGACACCGTCGCCGACGGGGTCGCGACCGTCGTCGTCCACCACCCGGCCAAGCGCAACGCCATGACGGCCGGGATGTGGCGGGCGCTGCCGCCGCTGCTCGACCGGCTGGCCGCCGACCCGGGCGTACGGGCGCTGGTGCTCACCGGGGAGGGCGGGACGTTCTGCGCGGGGGCCGACATCTCCACGCTCCGGGAGTCCCCGGGTGAGGCCCAGAGGTGGGCGGGCACCGCCGAGGAGGCCCTCGCCGCCTTCCCGAAGCCGACCCTCGCGGCGATCCGCGGGCACTGCGTGGGCGGCGGCTCACAGTTGGCGGCGGCCTGCGATCTGCGGTTCGCGGAGGAGGGGTCGCTGTTCGGGATCACGCCCGCGAAGCTGGGGCTCGTCTACCCGGCCTCCTCCACCCGGCGGTTGGTGTCGCTGGTGGGGCCGAGTACCGCCAAGTACCTGTTGTTCTCCGGCGAGTTGATCGACGCGGAGCGGGCGCTGCGCACGGGGCTGGTGGACGAGGTGCTGCGCGCGGGTGAACTCGCCGAGCGTGTGGCGGAGTTCACCCGGGTACTGGTCTCGCGCTCCCAGCTGACACAGGCGGCCGCCAAGGAGTTCGCGAACGGCCGGACCGACCGTGACGTCCACTGGGCCGAGCAGGCGCGCGGCAGCGGCGACACCGCGGAGGGCGTCGCCGCGTTCCTGGAACGCAGACAGCCGAAGTTCACCTGGAACGTCTGAACCTCCTTGCCGGGCCGGACATCCGGCCCGTCGGCCGGAGGGATCACCGCAGGACGAAACGGCTGTTCTCGCGGAACCACTCGACGAGGTGGGCGGGTGCCTTCTCCGGGGAGCCCGCGTCGTACGGCGGCCGCGGGTCGTACTCCGTCGCCAGCTGGATCGCCCGTGCGTGGTCGTCGCCCGCGATCCGGCCGAGCAGCGTCAGGCCCATGTCGATGCCGGAGGAGACGCCGGCCGCGGTGACGTACTTGCCGTCGAACACCACCCGCTCCCCCGTCGACTCCGCCCCGAACCGCTTCAGCTCGTCGAGGGCCAGCCAGTGCGAGGTCGCACGGCGGCCCTCCAGCAGGCCCGCGGCGGCGAGCAGGAGCGAGCCGGTGCACACGGAGGTCGTCCAGGTGCTGGTGGTGTCGGCCGTGCGCAGCCAGCCCAGGAGGGCCTCGTTCTCCATCTGCGCGCTCTGGCCGGGGCCACCGGGGACGATCACGATGTCGGGGCTCGGCACCTCGGCCAGGGTCTTGTCGGCGGTGATCGCCAGGGCGCCCTGGTCGGTACGGACCGGTCCGGTCCGCTCGGCGACGAAGACCAGTTCCGCGTCCGGGGCGCGGCCGAGGGTCTCGTAGGGGCCCACCGCGTCGAGGGCGGTGAAGCGGTCGAAGAGGACGACGGCGATCTGCATGGGGTTCCCTTCCGTGGATGGGGCGCGCGGGGCGCCCGGGTGTTACGGGGTCGGAGCCGGGCGGAAGCGGCGGCGGTACTCCGCCGGGGAGGTGGCGAGGGCCTTCACGAAGGCGCGGCGCATGGCCTCGGAGGTGCCGTAGCCGCAGGTGCGGGAGATCTCCTCAACTCCGTCGGCGGTGTCCTCCAGGAGACGGCGGGCGTGTTCGAGGCGGACGCGGTCGACGTACCGGCCCGGCGTCATGCCCGTCTCGGCCTGGAAGGAGCGGGCGAAGTGGCGGGGCGAGAGCCGGGCGCGGGCTGCCAGGTGCTCGACGCTCAGGTCGTCGCCGGGATGCTCGGTGATCCACTGCTGGACCTCGCGCAGTGGTCGCCGCTGCGCGGTCTGGGCGGCGAGCTGGGCGCTGAACTGGGCCTGGTTCCCCGGGCGGCGCAGGAAGACGACGAGATGGCGGGCGATGGCGAGGGCGGCCTCGCGGCCGATGTCCTCCTCGACGAGCGCGAGGGCCAGGTCGATGCCGGAGGTGACCCCGGCGGAGGTGGCGATGTGCCCGTCGCGGATGAAGATCGGGTCCGGGTCGACCTCGATCGCCGGGTGGTGGCGGGCCAGCGTGTCGCAGTACGCCCAGTGCGTGGTCGCCCTGCGGCCGTCCAGGAGGCCCGCCTCGGCGAGCAGGATCGCGCCGGTGCAGACCGAGACCAGACGCTCCGCGCGCGGGCCGTGCTCACGCAGCCAGTCGACGATCTCGGGGGCAGGGTTCCTGGTGCCCTGGCCGCCCGGGACGAGCAGGGTGTGCGGGGCGGGGGCGCCGGCGAGGGTGTGGTCCGGGACGAGGGTGAGGCCGCTGGAGGTGCGCACGGGAGAGCCGTCCGGGGAGGCCGTGCCGATGCGGTACGTCCCCGGTGTGTGCTGCTCCGCGCCGGCGAAGACCTCCATCGGGCCCGTGACGTCGAGGCTCTGTACGCCGTCGAAGAGGACGACCAGGACGGTTCGCATGCCTCGATTCTTGGGCGGCCGGACCGTGTCCGCAATGACGAGTACCCCACCTTTCCTGCCACGGAGCCGTACGGGCCGCCGCCTGGGGCGGTGGGGTTCCCGCTCGGCTCGGGGCCCGCCTTCCTCGCACCAACCGACCAGTCGGTAACGTGCCGGGCATGACCTCTTCTCTTCCGGAGCGCGCCGGGCGGCGCTGCTACAGCTTCCTGAATCCGTACCACTCCGCGCACTACTTCTCGCCGGACCTCGGGTCGGAGCTGGCCGCCGTGGGGGTGGAGGACTCCGGGGCGGCGTACTTCGCGGTGCGGGCCGCGCCGATGGGCGGGGTCGGCCCGGGCGTGGTGACGGCGACGTTCTTCAACTTCCGGTACGAACTGGTGGCGAGGCATGTGCCCGCCGTGTGGGAGGCGGCGTCCCCGTCGGTGGTGCTGGCGGCACGGGAGCGGGCCGTCGACGCCACGCTGCGACGCTTGCTCGGCGAGGAGCTGCTCGCCTCCGAGGAGGTCGCCGAGGCGGCGGAGCTGGCGCTGCGCGCCGCGGAGGCGTGCACGAGGACCGCACGCCCCCTGTACGCCGCGCACTCCGATCTCCCCGTACCCGAGCGCCCCCATCTCGCGCTCTGGCACGCGACCACGCTGCTGCGCGAGCACCGGGGCGACGGGCATCTCGCGGCGCTCCTCGACGCCGGCCTCGACCCGGTCGAGGCGCTGGCCAGCCACACCGCGACCGGCAAGGGCATGTCCCCGAAGTGGGTCCTCGGCACGCGGGGCTGGAACCGGGACGAGTGGGACGCGGCGCGGGCGCGGCTGCGGGCACGCGGGCTGCTCGACGCCGAGGGCGAGCTGACCGGGGCGGGTGTCGCGCTTCGCGCGGAGATCGAGGACGCGACGGACCGCCTCGACCTGGCGCCGTACGAGCATCTGGGCGCGGCCGGGGTGGAGCGCCTCACCGAGCTGATGACGGGCCTGGTGACGACGATGGTCGGCGCGGGGGCGTTCCCGGCGGGGATGATCGGCAAGCGCTGATCGGATCGGTTCAGGTATGAACGGTGCGGGGCGCGGTACCCGATCGTTCCTGGCCCAGCCAGCCGGGAGACGAAAGGGGAAATACGTGTTCCGTGCGATCGCAGACGTGTTGCGGCAGATCGGTGGGGCCGTCGCGACCGTGGTCACGCTGCCGTTCCGGGCCGTGGCCCGCCTCTTCGGGGGCGCGTCGAGTTCGACGCGCCGCACCGGACGGGCCCGTCGGGCCTGAGGACTCCGGGCCGCGACCTTCGGAGCCGGACGCGACCACGCGTCCGGCTCCCCGTCTGTCCGAAGCCGACCGTACGAGTCTCACGCCCTGGCCCCCGCTGTCGGTGCCACCTGCCACAATTGCCGCGCAACCCCAGTGGAGAAGGCGGTACGGGATCGTGACGACACCCCTCGTAGGGTCCATCGAAGGCAGGATCGCCGAGGAGCTCGGCGTACAGGAGCGGCAGGTCAGGGCCGCGGTGGAGCTGCTCGACGGCGGTTCGACCGTGCCCTTCATCGCTCGCTACCGCAAGGAAGCGACCGAGATGCTCGACGACGCGCAGCTGCGCACCCTCGACGAACGGCTGCGCTATCTGCGGGAGCTGGAGGAGCGGCGGACGGCGATCCTCGAGTCGGTGCGCGAGCAGGGCAAGTTGACGCCCGAGGTCGAGGCCCGGATCCGTGGTGCCGAGACCAAGGCGCGGCTGGAGGACATCTACCTCCCCTTCAAGCCGAAGCGGCGTACGAAGGCGCAGATCGCCCGCGAGGCCGGTCTGGAGCCGCTGGCCGAGGGCCTGCTCGGCGATCCGACGGTCGAGCCGCTGGCCGCCGCGTCGGCGTTCGTGGACGCCGACAAGGGCGTCGCCGATCCGCAGGCCGCGCTGGACGGTGCCCGGGCGATCCTCACCGAGCGGTTCTCGGAGGACGCCGACCTGATCGGCGAGCTGCGCGAGCGGATGTGGGTGCGGGGCCGGCTGGCCGCCAAGGTGAAGGACGGCAAGGAGGAGGCGGGCGCCAAGTTCGCCGACTACTTCGACTTCGCCGAGCCCTTCACCGAGCTGCCCTCCCACCGCATCCTGGCCATGCTGCGCGGCGAGAAGGAGGACGTCCTCGATCTCGTCCTGGAGCCGGAGGAGCCCTCCGAGCAGCCCGGCCCCTCGTCGTACGAGGGGATCGTCGCCCATCGCTTCCAGATCGCCGACCGCGGCCGGCCCGCCGACAAGTGGCTGACGGACACGGTCCGTTGGGCCTGGCGGACCCGCATCCTCGTCCACCTCGGCATCGATCTGCGGCTGCGGTTGCGGACGGCCGCCGAGGACGAGGCGGTGAACGTGTTCGCGGCGAACCTGCGCGATCTGCTCCTCGCCGCCCCGGCCGGTACGCGCGCGACGCTGGGGCTGGACCCGGGCTTCCGTACGGGCGTGAAGGTGGCCGTGGTCGACGCGACGGGCAAGGTCGTCGCCACCGACGTGATCTACCCGCACGTCCCGGCCAACAAGTGGGACGAGGCCGTCGCCAAGCTCGCCCGCCTCGCCGGGGAGCACGCGGTCGAGCTGGTCGCGATCGGCAACGGCACGGCGTCCCGGGAGACCGACAAGCTCGCCGGTGAACTGATCACCAAGCACCCGGAGCTGAAGCTCACCAAGGTGATGGTGTCCGAGGCGGGCGCGTCGGTGTACTCGGCCTCCGCGTTCGCCTCGCAGGAGCTGCCCGGCATGGACGTGTCGCTGCGCGGCGCCGTCTCGATCGCCCGCCGCCTGCAGGATCCCCTCGCCGAGCTGGTGAAGATCGACCCGAAGTCGATCGGCGTCGGGCAGTACCAGCACGACCTGTCCGAGGTGAAGCTGTCGCGGTCGCTGGACGCGGTGGTCGAGGACTGCGTGAACGGCGTCGGCGTCGACGTGAACACGGCCTCCGCGCCGCTGCTGGCCCGTGTCTCCGGCATCTCCTCCGGGCTCGCCGAGAACATCGTGACCCACCGCGACGCCAACGGACCGTTCACCTCCCGCTCCGAGCTGAAGGGGGTGGCGCGGCTCGGCCCCAAGGCGTACGAGCAGTGCGCCGGCTTCCTGCGGATCCGGGGCGGCACCGACCCGCTGGACGCGTCCAGCGTGCACCCGGAGGCGTATCCCGTCGTCCGGCGGATGGTGAAGACCTCCGGTCAGGAGGTGGCGTCGCTCATCGGCAACACGGGGGTGCTGCGGTCGCTCAGGCCCGGGGACTTCGTGGACGAGACGTTCGGTCTGCCGACCGTGTCGGACATCCTGAAGGAGCTGGAGAAGCCGGGGCGTGACCCTCGGCCCGCCTTCAAGACCGCCACGTTCAAGGAGGGTGTCGAGAAGATCTCCGACCTGGTGTCCGGGATGGTCCTGGAGGGGGTCGTGACGAACGTGGCGGCCTTCGGGGCGTTCATCGACGTCGGTGTCCACCAGGACGGTCTGGCGCATGTCTCCGCGCTGTCCAAGACGTTCGTCAAGGACCCGCGTGATGTGGTCAAGCCCGGGGACATCGTCAAGGTGAAGGTTCTCGACGTCGACATTCCGCGGAAGCGGATCTCCCTGACGCTGCGGCTGGACGACGAGGCCGCGCCCAAGGGGCAGGGACAAGGGCAGGGGCAGTCGGGTGGGGGGTCTCGGCCTCAGCGGGGGGCGCGTGGGACTCAGCCGCCTCGGCAGCAGGGGCGTGGGGGTGGGGGCGGTTCCCGGCAGGGGGCTTCCGCGCCGGCGCCTTCGAACAGTGCGATGGCGGATGCGTTGCGGCGGGCGGGGCTGGTGGACAAGAAGCGCCGCTGAGGCGCTGCGGCGGGGGTTTCTCGCCCCCGCCGCCCCTACCCGTCCCCTCCTCCAGGGGCTGCGCCCCTTCGACCCCCGTCCGCGGGTCCGGTGGGGCTTCTCGCGCAGTTCCGCGCGCCCCTGACGAAAGCAGGGGGCTGCGCCCCTGCTTTCGTCAGGGGCGCGCGGAGCGGTGTCGTTCGCTTCTCTCAGCTCTCCGTCATCTTGCCCGCCTCCACCGCGAAGCGGCGTGTCACCCGTACCGCGTCCAGCATGCGGCGGTCGTGGGTGACCAGGAGGAGTGTGCCCTCGTAGGAGTCGAGGGCGGATTCGAGTTGTTCGATCGCCGGGAGGTCCAGGTGGTTGGTGGGCTCGTCGAGGATCAGGAGGTTGACGCCTCGGCCCTGGAGCAGCGCGAGGGCCGCGCGGGTGCGTTCGCCCGGGGAGAGGGTCACGGCCGGGCGGAGGACGTGGGTGGATTTGAGGCCGAACTTGGCGAGGAGGGTGCGCACCTCGGCGGGTTCGGTGTCGGGGACGGCCGCGCAGAACGCGTCGAGGAGCGACTCGGGGCCGAGGAAGAGGCCGCGGGCCTGGTCGACCTCGCCGACGAGGACGCCTGAGCCGAGGGCGGCGTGCCCCGCGTCCAAGGGGACCCGGCCGAGCAGCGCGCCCAGGAGCGTCGACTTGCCCGCGCCGTTCGCGCCGGTGATGGCGATGCGGTCCGCCCAGTCGATCTGCAGGGACACCGGTCCGAAGGCGAAGTCTCCCCGCCGCACCTCGGCGTCCCGCATCGTGGCGACCACGGCACCGGACCGCGGGGCAGCCGCGATCTCCATCCGCAGTTCCCACTCCTTGCGCGGCTCCTCGACGGTGTCCAGCCGTTCGATCATGCGCTGGGTCTGCCGGGCCTTCGCGGCCTGCTTCTCGCTCGCCTCGCTGCGGAACTTGCGGCCGATCTTGTCGTTGTCGTTGTTCGCCTTGCGCCGCGCGTTCTTGACGCCCTTGTCCATCCAGGAGCGCTGCATCTGGGCTCGGTCCTGGAGGGCGGACTTCTTGTCGGCGTACTCCTCGTAGTCGTCGCGGGCGTGCCGGCGCGCCGTCTCGCGCTCCTCCAGGTAGGCCTCGTATCCGCCGCCGTAGAGGTTGATCTGGTTCTGGGCGAGGTCGAGTTCGAGGACCTTGGTGACGGTGCGGGTGAGGAACTCACGGTCGTGGCTGACGACGACCGTGCCCGCGCGCAGGCCGGAGACGAAGCGTTCGAGTCGTTCCAGGCCGTCCAGGTCGAGGTCGTTGGTGGGCTCGTCGAGGAGGAAGACGTCGTAGCGGGAGAGGAGGAGGGAGGCGAGTCCGGCACGGGCCGCCTGGCCACCGGAGAGGCCGGTCATCGGCTGGTCCAGGTCGACGCCGAGGCCGAGGGAGTCGGCGACCTCCTCCGCCCGCTCGTCGAGGTCGGCGCCGCCCAGGTCGAGCCAGCGCTCCAGGCTCACCGAGTACGCGTCGTCGGCGCCCGGCGCACCGTCCACCAGCGCCTGGGTGGCCTCGTCCATGACGCGCTGGGCCTCCGCGACACCCGTACGCCGGGCGAGGAACTCCCGTACGGACTCGCCCTCCCGGCGCTCCGGCTCCTGCGGCAGGTGCCCCACGGTCGCCGTGGGCGGGGACAGCCGTAGCTCGCCCTCCTCCGGCGGGAGCAGGCCGGCGAGCAGCCGGAGCAGCGTGGACTTGCCCGCGCCGTTGGCACCGACCAACCCGATCACATCACCGGGGGCCACGACGAGGTCGAGTCCGGAGAAGAGCGAGCGGTCGCCGTGGCCGGCGGCGAGATTCTTGACGACGAGGGTGGCGGTCACGAGGGGCGATCCTAACGACAGGGGGGCGGGTCCTCCTAGCGGCGTCGTGCGGGGGCCGCATCCACCGATCGAGCCGCGTCCGGTCAGTTCGTGTCCTTCTTTTTCTCGCCCCCGCCGCCCCTACCCGTCCCTCCCCCACTCTCGGCTTCGCTCGAGCGGGAGGTGCCCCCATCCCTGGGGCTGCGCCCCGGACCCCGTTCGCGCGGTTCCCCGCGCCCCCGGAAGGGGTGCGGGGAACTGCGCGAGCAGCCCCACCCGCCCGCAGCCGACGCATGCGTCCCTCGGGGTCGAAGGGGCAGCGGTCACTCACCGCGCCATCGGCTCCACCAGCACGGTCCCCGACGTGCGGGCCACGATGAACGATTCTCCCTTCACGGCCTTCGGGTCCAGGCCGATGCGGTGCCGGCCCGCGGGGAGGATCCCGTCGAAGAAGCGGTAGGTGTGGGGGCGGTACAGCCGGTCGAGGCGGTAGGCGGTGAGCTCCACCCGGCAGGTGGAGGTGATCTCGATGCCGGCCTGTCCCCCGGCGGCGACGAGGCGGGTGAGGCGACGCTGTTCCGCGGGGCTGCGGTCGAGGGCGTGTTCGATCTGGGCGACGAGGAGCGGGATGATCGGGGCGAGCCCGTCGACGTACGCGACCTGGACTCCCGCGCGGTCGAAGGCCAGCCGTACGGCCTCGCGGTCCGCCGCGCCGACGGCCCGTCCGAAGGCCACGGCACCGTAGGTGCGCAGTTCCTCGACGGGCACGCCGGTGGCGTCGTGCGCTATGTCGGCACCGATACCGATGGCGCGCAGGGCTGCCGCGAGTTTGGCGAGGACGGCGACGCGGGCACCGATGAGGAGAACCCGGCGGCGGGCCGACGGCTCGGCGGCGGACTCCCGCAGCAGGGACCGCAGCGCGCCGCGGTACTCGGAACCGTGGAACCGGAAAGGACCGATGCCCGTGTAGCCGTTGAGTCTGAGGTCGGCCTCCTCCTCCGTCTGCCAGGCGAAGTCCCGCCACACGTAGTCGTCGCCGTCCCGCTCGATCACCGCGGTCACGGCACCGCAGGCGAGGTCGGCGCATTCGGGGCAGCCGTAGATGACGTAGCGGCCGTGTGCCAGTGGTGCTTCGGCTTCCAGGAGCAGGCTGCGCACCTGGGCGGTGAAGATCGAGGGAGGGACGTCGGAGGCGAGTGGGGAGACGGCGTCGAGGTCGGAGAGCTGGAACAGCAGCGGGCGTCCGTCGACGATGAAGTCCACGAAGTCCCGGTGCACTTGGTAGGCACCGTCGGCGAGGACGCCACCGGCTCGCATCGCCGGTGCCAGGCCGAAGGTCGCGTACTCGGCAGACATGGTGTGAGTATCCCCACAAAGGCAGACTTGTGAGCACTGCATGACATTTTCCGTTAACGTCCCTGCGTGACCAAGGAATCGAACAGTGACCTGATCGTGGTCGGTGGCGGAGTCGTCGGTCTGACGACGGCCGTGGTCCTGGCGGAGAGCGGCAGACGGGTCCGGATCTGGGCACGGGAGCCGGGAGAGCGGACGACGTCCGCCGTCGCGGGCGGGCTGTGGTGGCCCTACCGGATCGAGCCGGAGGAAGCCGTCGGCGAGTGGGCGCTCGTCAGCCTGGCCGTGTACGAGGAGTTGGCGGCCCGGCCCGACGAGACGGGCGTACGCATGGTCGAGGGCGTACACGGCGGGACCGCGCTGGACGAGCTCGGCGCGTGGGCCTCCCGGGTGGCCGGTCTGCGCCCGGCGACGGCCGAGGAATATCCCGGAGTCGGGCTGTGGGCGCGCCTGCCGCTGATCGACATGCCGGTCCATCTGCGGTGGCTGCGCGAGCGGTTCGTCGCGGCGGGCGGGACGGTCGAGGAGCGTACGGTCACGGACCTCGCGGCGGTCGACGCTCCCGTCGTCGTCAACTGCACGGGGCTCGGCGCGCGGGAGCTGGTGCCGGATCCTTCCGTACGTCCGGTGCGGGGGCAGTTGGTCGTCGTGGAGAACCCCGGGGTCGCCACCTGGCTCACGTCGGTGGATCACCCCGGTTCCGAGAGCACGTACTTCATCCCGCAGCCGGGTGGGTTGATCCTGGGCGGTACGGCGGAGGAGGACGCGTGGTCGTTGACGCCGGACCCCGTGATCGCCGAGCGGATCGTGAAGCGGTGTGCGGCGGTGCGGCCCGAGATCGCGGGGGCGCGGATCATCGAGCACCGGGTGGGCCTGCGGCCCGCGCGCCCGGCAGTCCGTCTGGAGCGGGAAGTCCTGCCGGGCGGGCGGGTGTTGGTGCACAACTACGGTCACGGCGGGGCCGGGGTCACGGTGGCGTGGGGGTGTGCGGGGGTCGCTGCGCGACTGGCCACCGTGTGAGCCGGCCACCGTGTGAGCGCGGCTGTGCGAGACCGGGCCGTCGGTCGGCCGCGGGGGCGCGGGGGCTGGTCGCGCCCCTGCGGCGGAGCCGCACATCGGCAGAGCCCCGCGCCCCTCATGGGGGCGCCGCACGCCGGCCCCGCGGAGTTCTCACTCGGGGCGTTGGCCGATCGGGTCTCCCTCGATCTCCGTGCCCTGGCCCGGGCCGACCCTGATCTCGAACTCGCCGTCGTAGCGCTTGTGGCCCTCGATGACGGCGAGTTCGACCGCCTCGGAGGCCATCTCCTCGCGGACGATCACGTGGTCCCGACGCAGGTCGCGCATCAGGGCGACGCACATGCCGATCATGACGATGACGAACGGCGCGGCCGCCAGGATCGTGAGGTTCTGCAGGCCCGTGAGGGCGTCGCCCTGCCCGCTGCCGACGAGGAGCATGATCGCGGCCACGGCCCCGGTGACGACGCCCCAGAAGACGACGACGAAGCGGCCGGGTTCGAGGGCGCCGCGCTGGGAGAGCGTGCCCATGACGATGGACGCGGCATCGGCACCGGAGACGAAGAAGATGCCGACGAGGATCATCACGAGCAGGCTGGAGACCGTGGCGATGGGGAACTCGTGGAGGACCGCGAAGAGCTGGCCCTCCGGCGTGGCCTCCTCACCGAGCCGGCCCTGCTCCTGGAGCTTCATCGCCGTCCCGCCGAAGACCGCGAACCAGACGAGGCTGACCGAGCTGGGGACGAGGATGACGCCGCCGATGAACTGACGGATGGTGCGGCCGCGGCTGATGCGGGCGATGAACATGCCGACGAAGGGCGTCCAGGAGATCCACCACGCCCAGTAGAAGACGGTCCAGCTGCCGAGCCAGTCGGCCACGCCCTCCCCGCCGGACGCCTCGGTGCGGCCCGCGAGCTGGGGCAGGTCGCCGAGGTAGGCGAAGGCCGAGGTCGGCAGCAGGTCCAGGACCAGGATGGTCGGACCGGCGACGAAGACGAAGACCGCCAGCACCAGGGCCAGCACCATGTTGGTGTTGGACAGCCACTGGATGCCCTTCTCCACACCGGACACGGCGGAGGCGACGAAGGCCAGGGTCAGGACGGCGATGATGGCGACGAGCAGACCGGTGCTCACCTTGTTCATCCAGTCCAGCTCCTGGAAGCCGGAGCCGATCTGGAGGGCGCCGAGGCCGAGGGAGGCCGCCGAGCCGAAGATCGTGGCGACGATGGCCAGGATGTCGATGATCCGGCCGCTGGTGCCGTTCGCGTGCTTCTCGCCGATCAGCGGGGTGAAGACGGCGCTGATGGTCTGGCGGCGCTGCTTGCGGAACGTGCTGTAGGCGATGGCGAGGCCGACCACCGCGTAGATCGCCCAGGGGTGCAGCGTCCAGTGGAACAGCGTGGTCGCCATCGCCGTTTCCATGCGCTCGCCGGAGCCCCCGGGGTTCGTGCCCGGCGGGGGCGAGGTGTAGTGGGCGAGGGGCTCGCTGACGCCGTAGAACATCAGGCCGATGCCCATGCCGGCGCTGAACATCATGGCGACCCAGGAGACCGTGCGGAACTCGGGCTTCTCGCCCTCGACCCCGAGGTGGATGCGGCCGTAGCGGCTGACCGCGAGCCACAGGGCGAAGACGACGAAACAGGAGGCGGCCAGCATGAAGGCCCAGCCACCGTTGTGGATCAGGCCGTTCAGCATCTTGCCGGAGGCGGTTTCGAGCGAGTCGGTCCAGATGGCGCCCCAGAGCACGAAGGCCAGGGTGAGCGCCGCCGTCACGCCGAACACGACGCGGTCCGTCCGGGGCCGCCCGCCGCCGGAGAGGCCCGCCTCCGATCCTGGAAGCGCGCCTCCCCCGTGGTGGGTGGTGCGATGATCGTGCGTCACAGGTGGAACCTTTCCGCGGGTGGCTGGAACTGACCTACTCCTGCCCAGGAACCCCTACCGCATGTGACGCCGACCCCTTCTTGTTCAACAGGCGGTGTCGGGCACCCCCGCCGTCAGGCGATACGGCGCCCGCTCGTCGAGCAGCAGCGGCACGAGCGCGCGCACCTGTTGGCGCAGCGGTACGAGGACGCCGTCGCCGTTCTTCCCGGCCCGTACGCGGACGCCGTGCAGGGCCAGCTCGTCCGCGAACTCCTCGTACTGCTGTTCGGTGAGCCGGTAGCCGCAGGGTGGGTCCTGGATCACCTCGGCGGGTTCGGCCGGGTCGTTGTCGGCGCCGCCCACGTAGACGGGGCCGGTGTCGCGAAGTCCGGCGAGCCGGGCCGCGCCGGTCACCCGGTCGACCTGCCGACCGCGTTCTCCCGCGAAGCGGAACAGGCCTTTCAGAGCGGCGAGCTGGGAGTTCACCCGGCGCAGGTTGTTGGCCGGTTCCTCGGTGCCGGCCGTCAGCGGTTCCACCCGGCTCTCGATCAGCAGCCCGACAGAGTGCTTGATTCCGGACATGTTCCGCAGGATGCGTTCCTGGCCGTCGCCGGCGACCTGGCGGATGGGATCGCCGGTGACCGGGTCGGTCCAGATGCCGTACGTGCCGGTCGAGTGGCCGGCGGCGGACGCGGCCGGGCGGACGTGATCCAGGGACAGGTTGCGGGCCTCGGTGTGGACGGCCGCGTCGGTGTTGAGGTTGCGCGGCCAGAGGTCGAAGAGGTCCTTGTCGTAGTACTGGGGCGTGGCGCCGTATTCGTGCAGGTCGTAGACGACGTCGGGCTTGCGGTCGCGCACGACGGCGGCGAGCGCCCGCGCCTCGGCCGTTCGCAGGGCGAGGTGGTCGCGGTTGATGTCGATGCCGTCGCCGTTGCCCCGGGTGTCGGCGGCCCGACCATCGGGGTTGGCGGTGGGCACGACGAGCACGGTGGTGGACCTCAGCAGCCGCTCGGTCCGTTCGTCCTGTGCGAAGGCGAGGTCGCGGATCGTGGTGAGGCAGGCGTCACGGCCGGAGGGCTCGTCGCCGTGCTGGCTGCAGATGAGCAGGACCGTGCGCGTGGTGGGGCGGGTGCCGATGCGGACGAGCTGGAGCGGACGGTCCTGCTCGGTCGTGCCGATACGCGTCGTCGACACACGGGAGCTCGCCCGGTCGACGGCGGCGAGGAACTCCTGCTCCTCCGGCTGACTGGTCCAGCGGGCGCCGCCCGACCGCTCGAATCCGGTGCGCGGCGCGGTGGTGTCCGCCGCGTACGCGGGCGCCGACAGCAGGGGTGCGGCCAGCGCGACGGCGATCAGCGCCGCGATACGGGCCCTCATGCGGCACCGCCCGGGACGCGGGCGGCCCGGCTCGGGTCGCGTACGCCGTCGAGGACCGAGGCCGCCGGGTGACCGATGGAGCCGGAGGTCGCCTTCCTGAAGGCCTCGGCACCGCCGACCAGCGGGACCTTCGCAGAGGTGCGCGCGAGGTCGATGGTCAGCGTGGGGGTGCTGGAGGGCGGGTCGATGAGGTCCTCGTCGGTGCCCGCGATGATCAGGGCGAGCCGGTGGCCCGCCGGGACGACGTGGTCGCTCGCGTGCAGGTCGAGGGTGATCGTGTACGGGGTGCCGGGTGTGAGCGGGGCTCCCGTGTCGGAGGAGTGGTTGCCGAGGTCCGCCCAGCCGCGGCTGACGATCGTGTAGTCGACATCGGCCGTCTTGGCCGCGGTCTCCCGGAAGCAGGAGCTGTCGCCGGTGGTGCTCGGGCCCCAGCAGCTGCGCTCGGTGAGGGTGGTGATGCCCTCGCCCGCGGTGGAGTAGTCGCGGATGGTGTCCGGGCCCAGGTCCACGAGGACCGCCGAGAGGTGGGCGGTGGAGGTAGTGGGCGTGGCGGTGACGGTCACCTTGGAGGAGCCGGACAGCCGCAGGCCCTGGGTGAGGGGCGGGGTGACGAAGCCCGCCTTGTCGGGGGTGGACCGGTCGACGTGCGCGGCCCAGTCGGTCTCGTTCAGCGCCGGGTCGTCGGTGAAGGTCTCGGTGCCGGACCGCTTGCGGAGGCCGAGGGAGCCGACGCCCGGCTCGCTGCCCCCGGCCGGGCGGAGGGTCGTGGCGTGCATGGGGCGCGGCGGCCAGATCCGGGACGTCTCCCACTGGTTCGGACGGCGTTCGATGTCGGCCATGGGCTCGTCGTCGATGCCGTTGTCGTAGCCGAGGAGTTCGTGGTCGAACCAGCGGTGCAGGGTGTCGACCCACTCGGCGCGGCGGAAGTCGAACGGGTCCACGTGGCCGGTCTGGGAGAGCCAGATTTTGCGCTCGACGCCGTGCTTCGCGAGGGCGTCCCACCACTGCCCGAAGTGCTTGGGGCGGACGTTCAGGTCCTGCTGGCCGTGGATGACGAAGACGCTGGCGTCGATCTTCCGGGCGTCCTTGACGTAGTCGCGCTCGGTCCACAGCGGGGTCCGGTCGCCGGTGCGCGGGGCACCGTCGACCAGTTTCTGTTGCACATGGCCGCACTTGGCGCGGGCGTCGGGACTCTCGACGTAGTCGGAGAGCCACTCGGGGCCCGAGTTGTAGAGGGGAGCGCCCTTGGCGAAGTAGTAGTCGTACCAGGAGGAGATCGCGGCGATCGGGACGACGGTCTCCAGGCCCTCGACGCCGGTGGCGGCCACCCCGTTGGCGATCGTGCCGTCGTAGCTCTTGCCGATCATGCCGGTCCTGCCGTTGGTCCAGCCGGCCTTGGCCCGCGTGGTGCCCGTCCGGGTGGTGTACGCCCTGCCGCGTCCGTTGAGCCAGTCGACGACCGCCTTGGCGGACTGGATGTCGGAGCGGCCGCCGACGTCCACACAGCCGTCGGAGCGGTTGGTTCCGGCGAGGTCGACGGCGACGAAGGCGTAGCCGCGGGGCACGAAGTAGTTGTCGTAGAACAGCGGCATCTGGACGACGTCGCCGTTCGCGTCGTACGTCTTGCGCTGGCTCTCGTTGCCCCGTCCACAGCAGGAGTAGTACGGGCTGGCGTCCATGATCACGGGGATCTCGCGGCCCCGTCGGTCGGGTTCGCTCGGACGGACGATGTCGACGGCGACCCGGTCCGTCCTCCCGTCGCGGTCGCCGTCGAGCCCGGTGTCCACCCAGACGGCCTCGCGGATGGCGTCGTCGTACGAGTAGACCGGTTCACTTTTCCGGGGGGTCGGGGTGCCGGCGACCGCCGGGGTCAGGAACGCGGCCGTGAGGGCGGCGGCCGTGGCCGCCGTCGCGAGCGGTCTCCAGGTCGTGAAGCGCATGCGTCGCACAGGTATCGGCATGCGCGGACGGTACTGCGGTCAACTCCCGTGGAGAAGAGGCCCTCTTGGGGCTCGCGGGGCTTCGGCCACGGTGTGGCCTGAAAGGAGTGTGGGACGGGGTCACTCGTGTCGGCCGAATGGCGATCGTGTGACAGAGGCGGCCATGGACACGGCCGGGTCCACAGGGACTGAATAGGCTCCGCACAGACTCTCGCGGAACCGTTCACCGACGACTTGGAGTGATTCGTGCACCGCAGACTCATCGCCCCGGGCGCGTTCGTGGCCTCCCTGCTGCTGGCGATCCCGGCCTCGGCGGACGCAGGGGGTGCGGGGGAATCCCCCACACAGCACAGCGCGCCCGGAGCGCCGGGGATCGGCGATCCCTACTACCCGGCCTACGGCAACGGCGGATACGACGTCTCCCACTACGACCTCCGGCTCAAGTACCAGCCGGAGACCGACAGACTGGAGGGCACGGCGACCCTGCTCGCCAGGACCACCCAGGACCTCTCCCGCTTCGATCTGGACTTCCTGCTCGATGTGAGCGAGGTCCGGGTCAACGGCGCCAGGGCCACGTTCGCCTCCTCCGGCGAGCACGAGCTGGAGATCACGCCGAGGAACCCGCTGCCCAAGGGCACGGAGATCACCGTCGTGGTCCGCTACAGCGGGGTCCCGTCGTCGAAGGAGGCGTACGGCTTCACGAGCTGGCTGCGGACCCCCGACGGCGGTGTCGCGGCGGGCGAGCCCGAGGCGGCCTGGTGGTGGTTCCCCAGCAACGACCATCCGCTCGACAAGGCCACGTACGACGTGTCCGTGCTCGTACCGGACGGCTCGCAGGCCATCTCCAACGGCAGGCTCCAGTCGACGAGTTCACGCGCCGGCTGGACCCGCTACAACTGGCGGTCCGACAAGCCGCAGGCCACGTATCTCGCCACGCTCGCCGTCGGCAGGTTCGACGTCACGACCGGGCGGACCGAGAACGGCATCCCGATCATCAACGCGTACAGCAAGGACATCGGCGACAGCTACGGCGCGGCCCGGGCCAGCGTCGAACGCACGGGCGAAGTCGCCGACTGGCTGGCGGAGTTCTTCGGGCCGTATCCGTACAACGCGCTCGGCGGGTATGTACCGAACACCCCCCAGGTGGGGTACGCGCTGGAGACGCAGACCCGGCCGTTCTACAGCCCGCGGCAGTTCGCGAACGGATCGAACGTGTCCGTCGTCGTCCATGAGCTGGCCCACCAGTGGTACGGCGACCTCGTCTCCGTCACCGGGTGGAAGGACATCTGGATCAACGAGGGCTTCGCGCGGTACGCGCAGTGGCTGTGGTCCGAGCACGAGAACGAGGGGACGGCGCAGGAGATCGCGGACTACGTGTACGCGTCGCATCCGGCCGACGATCCCTTCTGGACGGTCAGGCCGGGTGATCCCGGGCCGGAGAACCAGTTCCATCTCGCCGTGTACGACCGGGGAGCGCTGGCACTTCAGGCGTTGCGCAACGAGATCGGGGACGAGGCGTTCTTCGAGATCTTGAAGGGGTGGCCGGGGAAGTACGCCTACGGGAACGCGACGGTCGGTGACTTCGTCGCGTATGCCGAGGAGGTGTCCGGGGAGTCGTTGGGGACGTTGGTCGATACGTGGCTGTACCGGCCGGTCAAGCCGAGTGCTGCCGCGGCGGGGCGGGGGGCCCTCGCTTCGGCGGGCGGTGCTCCCGCGGCGCCCAGGTCGTGGAAGAAGATCGCCGCGACGAACTCCGTTCATGAGCATGAGCATGAGGGTGAGGGTGGGGGTGGGGGTGGGGACGGGCGCTGAGAGCTCGGGAGGTGATTCCGGCTCCCGGCCGCGGGTTCGTCGTGGCTTGTCGCGCAGTTCCCCGCGGCCCTGGGAGGCCTGCGGCCTTCAGGGGCGCGGGTGGACCTTCGCCTCGATGGGTTCGCCGATGATTCTGCTCGCCAGGTTCGAGGCCAGCTCCGCCGCGTGGGCGCGGAGTTCGGCCTCGGCCGTGGCGCGGTCGGCGGCGAGGCGGGCATGGCCCTCGGTGAGGAGGGTGGTGTACGCGCGGTGGGCGTCGGCGCGGGCCTCGGCGATCAGGGCGGTGCCCTCCTCGAAGGCGCGCTGACGGATGCGGGCGGCCTCGTGGCGGGCGGCGGCCAGGGCCGCCGCCCCCTCGGCCCGCTTGATCCGGGCCTCCTCCCGCAGGGCTTCGGCTTGTGCCTCGGTTCCCTTGGTCGCGGCCTCCCGTTCCGCCAGGACCCGCTGGATCCGGGGGACGAGCCGGACGAAGAAGAGGAACACGAGCGCGAACAGCACCGCCGCGACGACGAGTTCCCCTACGACGGGGTTCAACGGTCCGATGTCCATCGGGAGAAGGTCCATGAGGGTGCCTTACCCGCTCACCCGCGCGAGGTACCGCGCTTCGGCCCGGGATCAGTCCCCGTGGTCGTACACCGTCACCGCTATCCCGCGCCGGATCAGTCGGTCGGCTATCAGGGGCTCCACGCGGGACCACTTGCCGCCCGCGAGTCCGCAGCCGATGCGGGGCATGTGGACCGAGGCGTCCAGCTCCAGGGCCTTGTCGGCGAGCAGGCCGAGGGCCGCGTCGATGGCCTCGTAGCGGACGGGCACGCCCTTGCTGCCGGTGCGGGTGCCGTGCTGGCCTATCAGGTTGGCGACCCAGAGGTAGGTGCCGACCCGGACGAACTGGGCGGCGCCGAGTCCGAAGTCGTTGTGCGCGCGGTCGCGGTGCCAGGCGCGGTAGGCGGTCTCCGGCTCCGGCCAGCGGCGGGACAGCGCGAGGACGAAGCCCTTGCCCCAGCCGCCCATGTCGTTGCTGACATGGGCGATGACCTTGACGCCCTTGCCCAGCGGCACGGTGGCGTCCCCCCGGACGTAGGTGATCCCCGACATGACGCCACCGTACGGGGCGGCACTGACAATCCCCTCGCCCGAGGTGTCACAGCACTGGTGAGACAGCGATACTGCTGTGCATGACGACCGACATCGGAGAGAGCTCCGGCTCCGGCTCCGGCTCCGGCTCCGGCTCCGGCTCCGGGGAGATCGTTCTCACCGTCGACGAGCTGGCCGCGCGGGCGGGCGTCACGGTGCGTACGGTCCGCTTCTACAGCACCCGGGGTCTGCTGCCGCCGCCGGTGATCGGCCCGCGCCGGGTCGGTCACTACGGACGGGTTCATCTCGCGCGGCTCGCGCTGATCGAGGAGTTGCAGCGGCAGGGCATGACCCTCGCGGCCATCGAGCGGTATCTGCGACAACTGCCGCCGGACCTCACCCCGCGTGACCTCGCGCTCCAGCGTGCGGTGGTGGCCTCCTGGGTGCCGGACGCGGTGGAGACGGTCACACGGGAGGAGCTCGACCGGCGGGCGGGGCGGTCCCTGGGCGAGGAGGATGTGGAACGGCTCGTGGCGATGGGCGTGGTCGAGCGGGACGGCGACGGTCTTCGGGTGGACCCCGGGCTGCTGCGGCTCGGCGTGGAACTGCTCGACGTACCGCTGTCCGAGGAGTCGATCCTCGCCGCGCGGACCGTACTGATCGAGCACTCGCGTGCGGCGGCGCACGAGCTGTCGGTGCTCTTCCGCGACGCGATGGCGGAACGCGATCCGCAGGCCGTGAAGTCCCTGTCGGCCCATATGCAACCCCTGGTCGTGCAGGCGTTGTTGACGACCTTTCAGCGGTCGCTGAAGGACGAGCTGAGGGAGTGGCTGGCGGAGTCCTGAGCGGCTGTGCGGATCATCGGCGTGCGGGGACCCGGGCCCGCGCTTCGCTCGCCCCCGCCGCCGGCTGCCGCCCCTTTGACCCCGCCCAGGTGGGTTGTTCGGCTGCGGGTGGGTGGGGCTTCTCGCGCAGTTCCCCGCGCCCCTTTTCAGGGGCGCGGGGAACTGCGCGAGCAACCACGACGGACCCGCGGGTGGGGTCGAAGGGGCGCAACCCCTGGGAAAGGGACGGGTAGGGGCGGCGGGGGCGAGTGAAGTCCCCCGCTCGCCCGGGGCTTCACGCGTCCGTGAACCGCTCCCCCTTCTCCGCCTTCTCCACCAGCAGGGCCGGCGGAGTGAAGCGGTCGCCGTAGCGGGCGGACAGTTCGCGGGCCCGGGCGACGAAGCCGGGCAGTCCGCCCTCGTAGCCGTTGATGTACTGGAGGACGCCGCCGGTCCAGCCGGGGAAGCCGATGCCGAAGATGGAGCCGATGTTGGCGTCGGCGACGGACGTGAGGACGCCCTCCTCCACCAGACGCACGGTGTCCAGGGCCTCCGAGAAGAGCATGCGTTCCTGCATGTCCTCGAAGGGGATCCGGTACCCCGGCTTGGTGAAGTGCTCGCGGAGGCCGGGCCAGAGTTTGGCGCGGCGGCCGTCGGGGGCGTAGTGGTAGAAGCCGGCGCCGCCGCTGCGGCCGGGGCGGCCGAACTCGTCGACCATGCGGTCGATGACGGCCTCGGCGGGGTGGACGGTCCACGTGCCGCCCGCCTCCTCCACGGCCCGTCGGGACTCGGCGCGGATCTTGCGGGGCAGGGTGAGGGTCAGCTCGTCCATGAGGGAGAGGACCTTGGCGGGGTAGCCCGCCTGGGCCGCCGCCTGTTCGACGGACGCGGGCTCGATGCCCTCTCCCACCATCGCGACACCCTCGTTGATGAAGTGGCCGATGACACGGGAGGTGAAGAAGCCGCGTGAGTCGTTGACGACGATGGGGGTCTTCTTGATCTGCCGGACGAGGTCGAAGGCGCGGGCCAGGGCCTCGTCGCCGGTCTGCGCACCCTTGATGATCTCGACGAGCGGCATCTTGTCGACGGGCGAGAAGAAGTGCAGGCCGATGAAGTCGGACCGGCGGACGACGCCCTCGGCCAGCTCGGTGATGGGAAGGGTGGAGGTGTTGGAGCAGAGCAGGGCGTCCGGTGCCACGACCCCCTCGATCTCCTGGAAGACCTTGTGCTTGAGCTCGGTGTTCTCGAACACGGCCTCGATGACGGCGTCGCAGCCCGCGAGGTCGGCCGGGTCCGCGGTCGGGGTGATGCGGGCGAGGAGGGCGTCGGCCTTCTCCTGGGTGGTGCGGCCCTTGGACACCGCCTTGGCGCAGAGTTTCTCCGAGTAGTTCCTGCCCTTCGCGGCCGCTTCGGCGGTCACGTCCTTCAGGACGACGTCGATGCCCGCGCGGGCGCACGAGTACGCGATGCCCGCGCCCATCATCCCGGCGCCGAGGACGGCGACCTTGCGGACCTGGCGGGGTGCGATGCCCTTGGGGCGGTTCGCACCGGAGTTGACCGCCTGGAGGTCGAAGAAGAAGGCCTGGATCATGTTCTTCGAGGTCTGCCCGGCGGCCAGCTCCACGAAGTAGCGGGCCTCGATGACCTGGGCGGTCTCGAAGTCGACCTGGGCGCCCTCGACGGCGGCGGCGAGGATGTTGCGGGGCGCCGGGTAGGGCGCGCCGTTCGTCTGCTTGCGCAGGGTCGCCGGGAAGGCGGGCAGGTTCGCCGCGAACTTCGGGTTGGCCGGGGTACCGCCGGGGATGCGGTAGCCGGGCTTGTCCCAGGGCTGCTGCGACTCGGGATTGGCGTCGATGAAGGCGCGGGCCTTGTCCATCAACTCGTCGTGGGTGGCCGCCACTTCGTGCACGAGGCCGTTCTGCAGGGCACGCTGCGGGGTGTACTGGGTGCCCTGGAGCAGCACCTTGAGCAGGGCGTCGGCGATGCCCAGCAGCCGTACGGTGCGGGCGACGCCGCCGCCTCCGGGGAGCAGGCCGAGGGTGACCTCGGGGCAGCCGATCTTCGAGCCGGGGGCGTCGAGGGCGATGCGGTGGTGACAGGCGAGGGCCAGCTCGTAACCGCCGCCCAGGGCCGCGCCGTTCATCGCCGCGACGACCGGCTTGCCGAGGGTCTCGATGCGGCGCAGGTTGCGCTTGATCTCCAGGCCGCCGTCGAACAGCTGCTGCGCGGTCTCGGGGGTGATCCTGATGAGGTCGCGGAGGTCGCCGCCGGCGAAGAAGGTCTTCTTGGCGGAGGTGATGATGACGCCGCGGACGGTGTCCTTCTCCGCCTCCAGGCGGTCGGTGATCACCGCGAGGGAGTCGCGGAACGCCTGGTTCATGGTGTTCGCGGACTGGTTCGGGTCGTCGATGACGAGGGTGACGAGGCCCGTGCGGTCCTGTTCCCAGCGGATGGTGGTGCTCTCGGTCATGTGAGGGTCTCCGTGAGTGTCAGAGTCTGTGCCGCTGCGGGAACGTCTAGAGGCGTTCGACGATCGTCGCGATTCCCATGCCGCCGCCCACGCACAGCGTGGCCAGCCCGTACCGCTTGTGCTGCCGCTCCAGTTCGTCGATGAGGGTGCCGAGGATCATCGCGCCGGTCGCGCCCAGCGGGTGGCCGAGCGCGATCGCGCCGCCGTTGACATTGACCTGGTCGAGCGAGAGGCCCATGTCCCGCACGAAACGCAGGACGACGGCCGCGAACGCCTCGTTGATCTCGACCAGGTCGATGTCGTCGATGGTCATCCCGGCCCTGGCGAGGGCCTTGCGGGTCGCGGGGGCGGGGCCGGTGAGCATGATGGTGGGCTCGGATCCGGAGACGGCGGCCGAGACGATCCGGGCGCGCGGGCGCAGGCCGTAGCGCTCGCCGATCTCCTTGGTGCCGATGGCGACGAGGGCCGCGCCGTCCACGATGCCGGAGGAGTTGCCCGCGTGGTGGACGTGGTCGATCTCCTCGACCCAGTGGTACTCCTGGAGCGCCACCGCGTCGAACCCGCCCAGCTCGCCGATGTCCGCGAACGACGGCTTCAGCTTGGCGAGCGAGTCGGCGGTCGTACCGGGCCGCAGGTACTCGTCGTGGTCGAGGACCACGAGGCCGGAGCGGTCCTTGACGGGGACGACCGACCTGTCGAACCGGCCGTCCTTCCAGGCGGCCGCCGCCCGTTCCTGGGACAGCGCCGCGTACTCGTCCACATCACGCCGGGAGAAGCCCTCGACGGTGGCGATGAGGTCGGCGCCGATGCCCTGGGGCACGAAGTTGACGGCCAGGTTGGTCATCGGGTCGTTGAACCAGGCTCCGCCGTCCGAGGCCATCGGCACCCGCGACATCGACTCGACGCCCCCCGCGAGCACCAGGTCCTCCCAGCCCGAGCGGACCTTCGCGGCGGCCAGGTTGACGGCCTCCAGCCCGGAGGCGCAGAAGCGGTTCTCCTGTACGCCGGCCACCGTGTCCGGCAGTCCGGCGGCGATCGCGGCCGTCCGGGCGATGTCGGAGCCCTGGTCGCCCACCGGGCCCACCACACCGAGCACGATGTCGTCGACGGCGGCCGGGTCGAGGCCGGGGAAGCGGCTTCGGACCTCGTGGATCAGCCCGACGACGAGGTCGATGGGCTTGGCGCCGTGGAGGGAGCCGTTCGCCTTGCCGCGGCCGCGCGGGGTGCGGATCGCGTCGTACACGTACGCTTCGGTGCTCACGAGTCTGGCCTTTCGAGTGGCGGGAGGGTGCGGCCCGGGGGCCGATGTCGATCGGGGTCCGGCACGGAGGCGTCCGGCGGGGGTGCGCCTGTCGAGAAGCCGTCCTTTCGGGAGGCGTCCTGGCAGGAGGCGTCCTGGCAGGAGGCGTCCTTCAGGAGGCCCGATATGCCCCAGTCGTGGGCCACGTCAGCCGTGTCGGCGCCCGGCTGGGCGGGTCCGCCGCGAACCGAGGTGTGGGTGGCGGAGAAGCGGGGCGCGGGGGCGGGCTGGGTGATGCCGCCGAAGTCGGTGAAGGTGCCCCGGGCCGCGAGATGCGGGTGCTGCGGGGCCTCGCGCAACGAGAGGACGGGGGCCACACAGGCGTCTGAGCCCTCGAAGACGGCCGTCCACTCGTCCCTCGTACGGGTCTTGAAGCGGGCCGTGACCGTCTCGCGCAGCTCGCCCCAGGCGGCCGTGTCCTTGCGGGCCGGGGCGCGGTCCCCGATGCCGAGCAGGTCGACGAACTCCGCGTAGAACTGCTGCTCCAGCGCGCCCACGGCCATGTACCGGCCGTCGGCCGTCTCGTACGTGCCGTAGAAGGGGCAGCCGCCGTCGAGGAGGTTGGCGGCGCGGCGGTCCTGCCAGCCGCCGGCGGCGAGCATGCCGTGGATCATCGCGGAGAGGTGCGCGGTGCCGTCGACGATGGCCGCGTCCACGACCTGGCCCGCGCCGGTCGCGCGGGCGTGGTGGAGGGCGGCGAGGACGCCGACGACCAGGTAGAGGGAGCCGCCCGCGTAGTCGCCGAGAAGGTTGGCGGGAGCGACGGGCGGGGTGCCGGGCGCGCCGGTCATGCCGAGGGTGCCGGTCAGGGCGATGTACGCGATGTCGTGGCCGGCGCGCTGGGCGAGCGGGCCCTGCTGGCCCCAGCCGGTCATCCGGCCGTAGACGAGCCTCGGGTTGCGGGCGTGGCAGGTCTCGGGGCCGACGCCGAGGCGTTCGGCGACGCCCGGCCGGTAGCCCTCGATCAGGATGTCGGCGCGTTCCGCCAGGTCGAGGACGGCGTCCGGGCCGTCCGGGGACTTCAGGTCGACGATCACCGACCGCTTGTTGCGGTTGGTGACGTCGTACAGGGGATTCACGGCGAGGCCGGCACCGCCCGGTCGGTCGACGCGGACCACGTCGGCACCGAGGTCGCCGAGGAGCATGGCGGCGAACGGTCCCGGGCCGATGCCCGCGAGTTCGACCACGCGCACACCGGTGAGCGGACCGTGCCCGGGCGTCTTCGCCACTGCCATCGAGCCCCCAAGCTCTGTGACACAAACGATGTAACACCAGTGATGCCAAGAACGCGTTCCACTCCACACAAGCCCCGAATGAGCAAACGCTTAGTCATTGTGCCCGGAGTCGCGGGACATGTCAGCCCGCCCTCACCGGGCCTCCGTGTCCGATCTCAGCGGGCCTCCAGCTCGGCTATCAGCTTCTTCGGTGCGATCACGCGGTAGCTCTCCTCGACCCAGTCGCACAGCAGCTCCGCGCCCGGGGCGCCCTTCTCCTCCAGTGGGACGCGCACCCACCCCGCCTTGCCCAGGCCGTACCCCGCCGGCTCGGCACCGGGGCAGGTCAGGGCGTGGGCATGGCTCTCCTCGTCCCTGAGCTTGACGGTGACGCCCAGCGGATAGCCGCCGTCATCCGTGCCGAGGAACACGAAGACCTTCTTGTTGACCTTCGCGACGCTCTCGCCCCACGGGAACTCCTCCACCGCACCGGGCATCCCGAGGGCGAACTCGCGCACCTTCTCCCACTTTTTCAGGGCGCTCTTCGGTACGGTCACGGCCACCTCCGGATCCCGCGCGCTCGGCTGCTCGTCCCTCACGCTAGCCTCAGCCACCGACAACGGCGCGTGGACGAGTCGTGTGCGAGTGCTGAGGGGTTCCATGAGCAGTGAGCAGGGCAAGGCCGAGCGGGCGTACGACATCGTGCTCTACGGGGCCACGGGGTTCGTCGGGGAGCTCACCGCGGAGTATCTCGCCGAGAACGCGCCCGACGGACTGCGCTGGGCGATCGCCGGGCGCAACGCGGAGAAGCTCGCGGCGCTGCGCGAGCGGCTGCCCGGCGGCACGGAGATCGGCGTGCTCCAGGCGGACGGCTCCGACGCGCGGGCCGTGCGCGAACTCGCCCGGCAGACACGGGTGGTGGCCACGACCGTCGGCCCGTACATCACCCACGGCGAGGAATTGGTGGCCGCCTGCGCCGACGAGGGCACCGACTATCTGGACCTCACCGGCGAACCCGAGTTCGTCGACCTGACGTTCGTCAGACACGACGCCCGGGCGCGTGAGACCGGCGCCCGCATCGTGCACGCGGCGGGCTTCGACTCGATACCGCACGACCTGGGCGCGTACTTCACGGTGCGGCAGCTCCCGAAGGACGTGCCGATCACCGTGGACGGCTTCGTGCGCGCCGAGGGCATGTTCTCCGGCGGTACGTTCAACTCCGCGCTCACCGGGTTCTCGCGCACCCGGCAGACGATGGCCGCCGCGCAGGAACGCAAGCGGCACGAACCGCGCATGGTGGGGCGACGGGCGTACGCGCCGGTGGGCGCGCCCCGGTTCGCCAAGGAGGTCGGGGCGTGGGCGCTTCCGCTGCCGACCATCGACGCGCAGGTGGTGCAGCGCTCGGCGCGCGCCCTGCAGCGCTACGGGCCGGACTTCCGCTACCGCCACTACGCGGCCGTCAAGACCCTCCCCTTCGCGGTGGGCGGGGTCGCGTTCGTCGGCGCGGTCGTCGCCGCGGCCCAAGTGCCGCCCGTGCGGCGGTGGTTGGGCGACCGGCTCAAGCCGGGTGAGGGGCCGAGCGCGGAGAAGCGGGCGAAGAGCTGGTTCTCGGTCCGGTTCGTCGGCGAGGGCGGCGGGCGCCGGGTCTTCACCGAGGTCTCGGGCGGCGACCCCGGCTACGGCGAGACGGCGAAGATGTTCGCCGAGTCCGCGCTGTGCCTGGCCCTCGACGACCTCCCGGCCACGGCGGGGCAGGTCACGACGGCGGTCGCGATGGGCGACGCGCTGATCGAGCGGCTGCGCGCGGCGGGGATCACGTTCCGGGTGGCGGCGTCCCAGTAACGAACGAGCCCGCTCGGCGTACGCGTGCGGGCCCTACTGGGCCCACCCCGTCACCGTGTAGACCATGCCGGTGATCCAGGCCAGTCCGGCGATCACGGCGAGGAGCAGTCCGGTCGTCACGGCGCGCTCGACGGACTGGGTGTGGCTGGCGGCGGGCTTCGGGGCTCGGTGCGTCGTCATACGGCACAGCCTGCCGATCATGACGCCGCGCCGACATCCGTACACGTACTCAGTTCGTACTCAGGTACGTGGTCGGTACGCCCGCCCGCCCGTACGGGAGCGTCCCGACAGCCCCTCCTGCGGACCGGTCGGCCCGGAGGTTCAGTCGGTCGTGTCCTTCAGAGCCCGGCGGCAGAGGGAGTCGGCGTGGCGGGTGGTTTCCGGCAGGCGGTAGGCCGGGGTGAGGGCGAGGGTGTGGGCGCAGGCGTTGGCGAGGCTCACGCGGTGGCCGACGGAGACGAAGACCGGCTTGACGCCGTCGCGGGTGCGCAGGGCACGCCCCACCTCCTCCGAGCCCGCGAGAAGCGGGGAGGCGCTGCCGCGCGGGGTGCCGGGGTCGTCGTACGTGAAGGTGAAGGGGTTCTTGGCGACGCCGATCGTGGGGAGCCCGGTGAGGACGCCCAGGTGCGAGGCGAGGCCGAAGCGGCGGGGATGCGCGAGGCCGTAGCCGTCACAGACGACCAGACCGGGGTCGCACGGCAGCGCGTCGAGCGCCGCCAGCACGGTCGGGATCTCCCGGAACGCGAGCAGGCCGGGGACATACGGGAAGGAGACCTGCCCGATCGCCGTGGCCTGCGCCACCACGTCGAGCGTGGCCGCGTCCAGGACCACGGCCGCCGCCGCGACGACGTCCCGCTCGTCGTCGTACGCCACGTCCACGCCGGTGACGTGCCCGCCACCGGGCGGCGGTCCGGTCTCGTCGAGGACCGTCCTCCCCCGCAACTCGTCCTGCACGGCGAGGGCTTGCTCTTCGGTGGCGGGCCAGCCCGCGGGGATGCGTACGGTCGTCATGGTGCTGACGAGCGTACGCATCCCGGCGCGCGGGCGCGGCCCGGGGCTACTTGTCGCCCAGGGCGCGCTTGAGCCGGCTCTTGTTCATGCCCGAACGGCCCTGGACGCCCCGCCGCTTGGCCTCCTCGTAGAGCTGGTCGTACGTGGGCCCCGCGGATCCCTTGTGCGAGCGCTGACCACCGCGCCTGCCCGACGACATGTCCTGCGTGGAGGTGCGGCTCGCGGTCCTGGACTCTCCGGACCGGGCGCGTTCCTTGTTGACGGTCCGGGCGGCGATCTCCTTGGCGCGCGACTCGCTCTCACCGCGGTCCTCGGCGCCCTCCTTGATGTGCTCGTACTGGCGTTCCCTCTTGGGGCTCGAACCGCGTGGCATGGTCGCTCACTCCCTTCGTGACTCGAACACGCCACAAGTACCCGTTTCGGCCGGTCCAACCCCGTGCCGGTCAGTTCTCCAGGCGGGCCACGCGCCCCTTCTCCCCCGCCGCCCAGCAGCCCCGGTCCGGAGTGCAGTCGACGGTGTCGTACGAGCCGGTGTCGACCGTGCGCCAGGTGCGGCCGCCGTCGGCGGTGAGGTCGGTGCCCGTGGGGCCGACGGCGAGGGCGGTCGTACGGCTGTACGGGAGCCAGGCGACGCCGGAGCGGTAGGCGGGCGGCGGCTGCGCGGCGGTCGTCCAGGTGCGGCCGGCGTCGCCGGTGGTGGCCGCGGCCCGCGGGGACGGCTGGTCGGCGCGGTAGTCGCCGCCGACGGCGATGCCGTGCGCCCGGTCACGGAAGGCGAGCGCGAAGACGCCCCGGGCCGGGTCGCCTGCCGGGACGGTCGTGTCGGCGACCGTCCAGGTCAGCCCTCGGTCGGCGGAGTGGAGCACCCGCGCGCGGGCGGCGCCTCCGGTCGCCAGCCACACGTCACGGGGGCCGGAGTTGACCAGGCACTGCCCGCTCGCCGCGAAGCCCGCCTCGCCCTCCAGGGCCGGCGGCATGCCCTCGTTCGGCAGGACCTTCCAGGAGCGGCCGCCGTCCTTGGTGGACAGGATGCGGAACTTCCCGTCCACCGGGTCGCTCATGGCGAGTCCGTGGCGGGGGTCGAAGAAGGTGAGGCAGTCGTAGAAGGCGCGCGGATCGGTGTTGCGGAACGACTCGGTCCACGTCGCGCCGCCGTCGCCCGTGCGGTACACGCGGGAGGCCTCGCCCTCACCGATGGCCAGCACGACCGCCCTGCGTGCGTCGAATGCCTCGATGTCCCGGAACTGCAGATCCTGTGCGCCGGGAGGTGAGACGTTGCGCCAGGTCCTGCCCCCGTCGCCGGTCCGCAGCACGGTCCCCGCGGAACCCGCCAGCCACGCGCTGTTCCGGCTGACGGCGGCGAGACCGCGAAAGCGCACGTCCGTGCCGGTCTCCTTCAGTTCCCAGTGGGGTGGACGGCCCTCCCCGTGCGCCTGTGCGGGCACCGCCAGGGCGGCGGCGAGTGCCGCCGCGGCCAGGCCCGTCGTCATCGTCCGACTCGTCCGACTCATCCGTCTCGACTGCCCCAAGCCCCTCATGGCGGGCGAAGCTAGTGCACCGATCCGGTGCCGTCCAGATGCCCTCGGCCGGGAACCGCCGGACGGTGTCCGGTGTCCTCTCCCATATCCCGGTACACGGGATGAGAAATGGATCACCTCAGTGATTGGGCTCGGTGACAGAGGTCACTCGACCCTCATGTGCACGGATCGGCCCGATCCGGCGTCTTCTGAAATGCCCGGCCCCAGCCATCCGGAGTCCGTCCACCCGTCACAAGGGAGCAAGGCGTTGTCCACCGTCATCGAGCAGCCCGTAGAGGCCCGTCTCGTCGCCGCCGCGCCGCGGATGCCGAGCATTCCCGCAACGCTCCACTACGACCGTCGCGATCCCTTCGCCGTCCGTATGACCTTCCCCGCCCCGGCCACGCTGGAGGGTGTCGAGGTCTGCTGGACCTTCGCCCGCGAACTCCTCGTGACCGGCATGGAGGAATCGGTCGGCTACGGGGACGTACGGGTCCGCCCGTACGGCTACGAGCGGCTGGTCCTGGAGTTCCACGCCCCGGAGGGCACCGCCGTGGTGCACGTCCACGCCACCGAGGTACGGCGCTTCCTGGAGCGTTCCACCGAGCTGGTGCCGCTCGGCCTGGAACACCACCAGGTCGACCTGGACCACGACCTCGCGGAGCTGATGCGGGACGCCTGCTGAGGTCGTGCCTCCAGACGCCGCCCCGCTCCGCCCCGCCCGGCTCCGCCCGGGGGCGGCCGGCCCGGGCGCCGATCCGCGCCGCTCTCGGCCGGGTGCCGCACCGAGCCGGGTGCCGCTCTGAGCCGGGTGCCGCATTAATGCGTTGACACCCTTCCGGCCCCGTCCGTACGTTGTTCCACGGTCAATGTTGCCGTCGATTGGAGAAGGACGTTGCTCGTCTGAGGTCCTGAGACACCGCGTCACACACCCTGCCGTTTCCCGGCATCGCTGTGTGCGTAGCGTGCGACCTCGGCGTACGAGCCGTCCTCCGGCAGCGGGCTTTTCTCTTGCCTCCGTCTGCCCTCGTCGTGTCGCCCCTCGCGGTGTTTCGAACGCGTCGCCCCTGGCCGTTTCCCGCACTCGCGAGGTTCCTCATGTCTAGTCCCCTTTCCCTCACCTGCACGTCCCTGGCCTTCGCCTGGCCCGACGGCACCCCCGTCTTCGACGATCTGCAGATCGCGTTCGGTCCCGGCCGGACCGGGCTCGTCGGCGTCAACGGCTCGGGAAAATCGACCCTGTTGAAGCTGATCGCCGGTGAACTCACTCCGTCCGAGGGCACCGTTCGCGTGGCCGGCGAGGTCGGCTACCTCCCGCAGAACGTCACGCTCGACACCGGTCTGAAGGTCGACGAGGCACTCGGTATCGCCGCCGCCCGCTCCGCGCTGCACGCCATCGAGGCGGGCGACGTGGCCGAGGAGCACTTCACGGCGGTCGGCGACGACTGGGACGTCGAGGAGCGCGCGCTGGCGACCCTCGGCCAACTCGGCCTGGGTCACGTCGATCTGGACCGCACGATCGGCGAGGTCTCGGGCGGCGAGTCGGTACTGCTGCGCCTGGCCGCGCTGCTGCTGCGCCGCCCCGACGTCCTCCTCCTGGACGAGCCGACCAACAACCTGGACCTGTACGCGCGGCGCCGGCTGTACGACGCCGTCGAGTCCTGGTCCGGAGTCATGATCGTGGTCAGCCACGACCGTGAACTCCTGGACCTGGTCGACCAGATCGCGGATCTGCACTCCGGCGAGGTCACCTGGTACGGCGGCAACTTCTCCGCGTACGAGGAGGCACTCGCCGCCGAACAGGAGGCCGCCGAACGGATGGTGCGGGTCGCCGAGTCCGACCTGAAGAAGCAGAAGCGTGAACTCGTCGACGCTCAGGTCAAGTTGGCCCGCCGCAAGCGGTACGGGCAGAAGATGTTCGAGCAGAAGCGCGAGCCGAAGATCGTCATGGGGGCCCGCAAGCGCGCGGCCCAGGAGTCCGCGGGCAAGCACCGCCTCCTGCACGAGGAACGGCTCGCCGGGGCCAAGGAGCGGCTCGACGAGGCGGTGGAGGCCGTACGGGACGAGGACGAGATCCGCGTGGAACTGCCGTACACGGCCGTACCGCCGGGCCGTACCGTCCTGACCCTGCTGGACCTGGAGCTGAGGTACGGCGCCCGGGTGAGGGGTGGATTCGACCTGCGCGGCCCGGAGCGGATCGCGCTGATCGGCCGCAACGGCGCGGGCAAGACCACGCTGCTGCGGACGATCGCGGGCGAGCTCCAGCCGGTGAGCGGCGAGACGAGGGCGCATGTGCCGATGCGGTTCCTGCCGCAGCGGCTCGACGTCCTCGACGACGGGCTCACGGTCGCCGAGAACGTGGCCCGGTTCGCGCCGGACGCCACCAACAACCGGGTCCGGGCCCGCCTCGCCCGCTTCCTGTTCCGGGGCGCCCGCGCCGACCAGCCGGCGGCGACGCTGTCCGGCGGGGAGCGCTTCCGGGCGGCCCTGGCCGCCCTGATGCTCGCCGAGCCCGCCCCGCAGCTGCTGATGCTGGACGAGCCGACGAACAACCTGGACATGGCGAGCGTGCGGCAGCTGACGACCGCCCTGGAGTCGTACGAGGGCGCGCTGATCGTGGCCAGCCACGACCTGCCGTTCCTGGAGTCGCTCGGGATCACCCGGTGGCTGCTGATGGAGGAGGGAGAGCTGCGGGCGACCACGCCGGAGGAGATCGGGACGACCGGCTGACCCGGCCGACCGGCGGGGGCGCCCAGGGCCGGCTTGGCTACCGCCGAGTATCTCAGGAGGGCCACAGCCTGCCCACGGGGGTTTTGTCCGGGTGGACCGGGGCTGCATGATGGCGGACCGGCGTCGCTTCACGGGCGCCGGAAAGCCCTCGTTCGATTCGGAGTCCCACACGTGCCCAGCAAGAAGGCCCTCGTCCGCCGCCCCAGCCCCCGCCTGGCCGAAGGCCTCGTCACGCACGTCGCACGCACGAAGGTGGACGTCGACCTCGCGGTCGAGCAGTGGGAGGCGTACGGGGAGGCCCTGCGCGACCACGGCTGGGAGACGATCGAGGTGGACCCGGCCGACGACTGCCCGGACTCGGTGTTCGTCGAGGACACCGTGGTCATGTACAAGAACGTGGCCCTGATCGCGCGCCCCGGCGCCGAGTCCCGGCGGGACGAGACCGAGGGGATCGAGGAGGCCGTGGCCGCGCTCGGCTGCTCGGTGAACTGGGTCTGGGCGCCGGGCACGCTGGAGGGCGGCGACGTCCTCAAGGTCGGCGACACCGTGTTCGTGGGCCGGGGCGGGCGCACCAACGCGGCCGGGGTCCAGCAGCTGCGGGCCGCGTTCGAGCCTCTCGGGGCGCGGGTGGTCTCCGCGCCCGTGAGCAAGGTGCTGCATCTGAAGTCGGCGATCACCGCGCTGCCCGACGGCACGGTGGTCGGGCACATCCCGAAGATGGACACGCCGTCGTTGTTCGGGCGCTTCCTGCCGGTGCCCGAGGAGGCCGGGGCGCACGTGGTGCTCCTCGGCGGCGACAAGCTGCTGATGGCGGCGAGCGCGCCGAAGACGGCGGAGCTGTACTCCGACCTCGGGTACGAGCCCGTCGTGGTCGACATCAGCGAGTTCGAGAAGCTCGAGGGCTGTGTGACATGCCTCTCGGTGCGGCTGCGGGAGCTGTACGCCTGACGGGTGATCCCCCAGCCCTGTCGACCCCGGGACCTGCGGGTCAACGGGGCCTTCGGCGTGCCCGCCGATCGTCGGCGGGACCCCGCTGATCAGGGCTCTTTACAGCGCACTTAACCTACGGCATCGTAACCTACGGGTTCGTAGCCTACGATGCCGTAGGTTGAGGTCACCCGCCCGTGACCGCCCACGAGAACTTGCCCCCTGTTTGTCCCCTGGAGCGTCTGTGTCGATCACTTCTCCTCACCTCGGCAGCCCGTCCAACGAGTGGACCGACGCGCGGCTGCTGTACGCGCTGGAGGAAGTCGTCGAGAAGGAACTCAACCGGCACCTGAAGGTCACCAAGGACTGGATGCCGCACGAGTACGTGCCGTGGAGCGACGGCCGCAACTTCCCCGGCTTCTTCGAGGACGGCGAGGCCTGGGAGAAGGGGCAGTCGAAGGTCACCGAGGTCGGCCGGATCGCCCTCGTGGTGAACCTCCTGACCGAGGACAACCTGCCCAGCTACCACCACGAGATCGCCACCCTCTTCGGCCGTGACGGCGCCTGGGGCACCTGGGTGCACCGCTGGACCGCGGAGGAGGGCCGGCACGGCATCGTGATGCGCGACTACCTGCTCGCCTCGCGCGCCGTGGACCCGGACAAGCTCGAAGAGTTCCGCATGTCCCACATGGGCGAGGGCTTCGAGTCGGACAACCGGCACTCGATGCTCCACACGGTCGCGTACGTCGCCTTCCAGGAGCTCGCCACCCGTGTCTCGCACCGCAACACCGGTCACCACTCCGGTGACCCCGTGTGCGACCGCATGCTGGCGCGCATCGCGGCCGACGAGAACCTCCACATGATCTTCTACCGGAACCTGCTGAAGGCCGCGTTCGAGTTCGCCCCCGACCTCACCATGCAGGCCGTCCGCGACGTCGTCGTCGACTTCCGCATGCCCGGCCACGGCATGCCCGGCTTCGAGCGCGCCGCCGCGCAGATGGCCATCGGCGAGGTCTACAACATGCGCATCCACCACGACGACGTCCTCGCGCCCGTCATCCGCTTCCTGAAGATCATGGAGATCGACGGCCTCGGCCCCGAGGGCATGAAGGCCCAGGAGGAGCTCGGCCTCTACATGGGCGGCCTCGACGCGGAGGCCCGCAAGTTCGACGAGAAGCTCGCGGCGCGCAAGGCGCGGATGGCCGCGCGGGCCGCCGGGGCGTAACCGCTCATCGCGGGTGGCGTGAGGCGCAGGGGGCGGGGCGGCTGGATTCGAACCAGCGTGTTCCGGTTTTGGAGACCGACGCGCCTGCCTCTGCGCTACGGCCCCGCCTTGGGAATCAAGCCTAGTCGTTCGTCCGCGGGTGCGTGGGGGCCGGTCGCGCCCACGCGGCGGAGCCGCAGGTCGACACAGCCCCGCGCCCTGGATGACGGCGCTTCGGCCGATCGTCCCCCTCACCATTCCGCCTCCCTGTAGTCCTTCAGGAACACCCCCGACACCGGGTCGCCCGCCTCACCGCGCACGATCGGGTCGTAGACGCGGGCCGCGCCGTCGACGATGTCGAGCGGGGTGCGGAAGCCGGCGCCGGCCATGCGGTGTTTCTTCGGGGCGGGGTTCTCGTCGGTGATCCAGCCGGTGTCCACGGCGCACATGTGGACACCCTGGCCCGCGAGTTCGGCGGCGCTGGTCCGGGTGAGCATGTTGAGGGCGGCCTTGGCCATATTGGTGTGCGGATGCCCGGCCGTCTTGTTGCGCACCGCGAACCGGCCCTCGACGGCGGTCACGTTGACCACGTAACGGCGAGGATGCGGGGCGGCGAGCAGCAGCGGCAGCAGCCGGTCGCAGAGGAGCGCCGGGGCGAGGGAGTTGACCAGCTGGGTCTCCAGGACCTCCGCCGGGTCGAGTTCGCCCAGCCGCGCCGACCAGGAGTTCTCCGGTGAGGGGTCGGGCAGCAGCCCTGCCTCGTCGGCCTCGCGCAACGCGACCGGCAGGGCGGCGGCCCCGTCCTCCAGCATCCGCATCGGCGTGAACCCGGGTGCCTGCCGCGCCCCTTCGGGCAGCGCCTCGTACTCTCCGGCGGACAGCAGCGCATACGACTCCGGTGGCCGCCGTACCGTCTGGGCCGCGTTGTTCACCAGGATGTCGAGCGGTACGCCCTCCTGCCGCAACTGCTCGCACAGGCCCAGTACTTGGCGCGGATCCCGCAGGTCGACGGCGACGACGGTGAGCCGGTCGAGCCACTTCTCGCTGGCAGGCTCGGCGCGGAAGCGCCGCACGGTGTCGTGCGGGAATCGGCTGGTGACGAGCAGGTCGGCGCCGTCACGCAGCATCATCAGCGCCAGCTGGAAGCCGATCTTCACCCGGCCGCCGGTGAGCAGCACCCGGCGGCCGCTCAGGTCGGTGCTCAGGGCGCGGCGGGCGGTGTTGTCGACGGCGCACTCCGGGCACAGCCGGTGATAGAAGGAGTCGACCTGTCGATAGGGCGTCTTGCAGACATAACAGGTGCGCGGCTTCAGGAAGACTCCGCCCCCGCCCGGCACGGAGGCGGCCAGCGGCGCGTCCTCGCGCCGCTCCAGGGCGCCGGTGGCGGTCGCGGCCATCACGGCGGCGTCCGCGGCGGACTTCTCGGCGCCGAGGGCCTTACGACGACGAAGTCGGCTGTCGCGCGCGAACGACGCGGCGACCTGCTCGGCCCGTAGCCGCACGGGGTCGTCGACGGGCAGCGCCCGCAGCCTGCCGACCGTACGGTGGAAGGCCGCCAGCTCTTCCTCGGTGATCCTCTCGGTGATCTCGCCGCCGTCACCCATACGTGCCCCGCCCCGCGTGTCCCGTGCCGTGTACCTCTGCTCCGAGCGACCCACGCGGCCTTCGGATCCGCGGAACGCCGAGCGTGGTGCTCGGTGCGCAACCGTCGAGCGCGGTCCGGACGACCGGATTCGAACCGGCGTTTCCGCCCTGACAAGGCGGTGCGCCTGCCTCTGCGCTACGTCCGGACCGCTTGCCGGATCCTATGCGCCCGCCCTGGACGGCGCCTAACGCATTTTCATCGAACCGGCTTGCGGAGCACGGCGGTTCGCGGTCGGTCAGCGGTGTCCGCGCGGTCGAGTCAGCCGTTCTCGGTGCGCCGGAGCCGCAGTCTCTCCTTCTCGGACAGCCCGCCCCAGACACCGAACCGTTCGTCGTGGGACAGGGCGTACTCGAGACAAGCCGTCCGCATCTCGCACATGCCGCAGATGCGCTTCGCCTCACGCACCGAGCTGCCGGGCTCCGGAAAGAAGAAGTCGGCCCCCGTCTGCGCACACAGCGCCCGCGCCTGCCAGGCACTGTCGATTGGGGTGATCGTGTCGTTGTGCATGCACAGCATCGTGCCGCGCGCCGAAAAACGTTCGATCAACGCGACATCAACACGGCGCCCCGGTCCTCCTCCGGCCCTCAGTGTTCCCCGGGCCGGTGGGCAACGCACGACGGCGCGCGCGGCCGGGTCCGGCCGATGCGCGGGCGCTGGTCCGTGGGCGGTGCCAGACTCGGCAGTACGGGCAACGGGCCCCTCAGACCCCTGCAGAGGAGCGCAGCAATGCTCACCACCCGTTATGTCACCGGCGCCCCGAACTGGATCGACCTCGGCACCCCCGACATCGAAGGCGCCGCCTCCTTCTACCACCACCTCTTCGGCTGGCAGTTCCGGTCCGCCGGCCCCGAGATGGGCGGCTACGGCTTCTTCCAGCTCGACGGCCGCACGGCCGCGGCCGGCATGCAGAACCCCCCGGAGCAGGGTCCGCCGTCCTGGAACATCTACTTCCGGACACCGGACGCCGATGCCACGGCCAAGGCCGTCGAGCAGGCCCACGGCTCGGTGCTGTCGCAGCCCATGGACGTGGCGGACGAGGGCCGGATGGCGATCCTCGCCGACCGGGCGGGCGTGCCCTTCGGCGTCTGGGAGCCCCACCGCATCACGGGCCTGGACGTCGTCACGGACCCCGGAGCGCTGTGCTGGCTGGAGCTGTACACGCCGGATCTGCCCGCTGCCGCCGGGTTCTTCAACTCCGTGTTCGGCTGGGAGACCTCCGCGATCGACATCGCCGGCGGCAGCTACACCTGTGTGAACCCGGCGGGGACCGAACCGAGGTCCATGTTCGGCGGCATCGTCCCGATCGACGAGGACCCGAGCGAGACCGGATCCGGGCCGTACTGGCTGCCGTACTTCGAGGTCCCGGACCCGGACGCCGTGGTGAGCCGGGCGCGGGAGCTGGGTGGCAGCGTCCGGCTGCCCGCCACCGACCTCGCGGGTGCGGGGCGCTTCGCCAAGCTCGCCGACCCTTACGGGGCGCGGTTCGCGGTGATCAGGAGCGAGCAACCGGAGGGCTGAGGCCGAGTCGGCCGACGGCGCGGGGCCGTGCCCGGACGCCGTTCGGCCTGTCGTCACCTCATGAACGCGGCACATTCCTGAGAGCGCTCTCAGTCATAAGTCTTGACGCCTCAACCTCCCCTGGGAACAGTGGGTGCACCACAGCAGGGGCCCCATCCGCTGTGCCTCCACTCCCCCACGTCCCAGGAGGCCATCGTGATCTCCCGCCGTACGTTTCTGTCCACGACCGCTGCCGCGGTCGGCGCCACCGCCGTCGGGGGTGCCCTCGGCGCTCCCGCCCAGGCCGCGCCGGCGAGCTGTCAACTCGCCCTCCACAACGCCTCGTTGCCGGGCACGGTCCGGGCGTACGTCACCGGGCACGAGGAGTCGACGGGCGCCTGGGTGCTGCTGCGGGCCGACGGAAGCGTCTATCGGCCGGCCTCGCCCTCGGCGCCGCAGACACCGCTGCCGGTCGACTGCGCGATCCCGCTCGGCGCGGCCGGTTCGGCGCCCATTGTGCTGACGTTGCCTCATATGTTCGGCGCCCGCGTCTACTTCGTTCGGGACAACACCCTGGAGTTCTTCCTCAACCCGGGCCCGGCGCTGGTCGAGCCCGCCTTCGCGACGCCCGCCGACCGCAACTACGGCAAGACGTGGTCGTTCTGCGAATTCACGTTCAACTCCACCCAGCTGTTCGCCAACATCAGTTACGTCGACCTGGTGACGGCCCTGCCGATCGGGCTCACGCTGGAGGGCGACACCACGCACACGGTCGCCCCGCTGCCCGACGGGGCGGTGGACCGGATCGCCGCGGACCTGGTGGCGCAGTCGGCGCGGGACGGCCAGCCGTGGGACCAGCTCGTCATCCGGGGCGGCGACGGCAGGGTGCTGCGGGTCATCTCGCCGCAGAACCTGATGGCGCCGTACTTCGGGCAGCCCGACCGGATGCCGTTCCGCGCCTACTGGAACGCGTACGTCGACCAGGTGTGGGAGAAGTACCGGGGGACGGACCTGAGGATCGACCTCCAGGGCGGCCGGGGCGTCCTCGCCGGCCGGGTCTCCGGCGACACCCTCACCTTCACCGGCGGCCACTCCTTCGCCAAGCCGACCTCGAAGGACATCTTCACCTGCAACCACGGCCCGTTCGCCAACAACCCCGGCGATCCCGACGACACGAAGGCCCTCCTCGCCCGTCTCGCCGCCGGCTTCAACCGCTCGATCATGCTCACCCACCCCACACAGCCGAACGGGGCGACGGCGGCCGACTACTACCGGGGGACCGTGACGAACCACTGGTCGCGCGTGGTGCACGCCAACTCGCCCATCGGGTACGCCTTTCCGTACGACGACGTACGCCCCGACGGTCAGCCTGACGTGTCCGGGGCGGCCCACGACGGCAACCCTCGCCGGTTCACGGTGACGGTGGGCGCCTGAGCGCTCCGCTGAAAAAAGCCGCGATCGCCGTCCGCACCACCAACGTCGTGGCTGGTCGCGCAGTTCCCCGCGCCCCTTACGGGGCGCTGGTTCTACGCGGAGGCGCGTCGTACCAGTGTGGTCGGCAGGACGACACTGGACGGCGCGTCGGCGAGCCCCCGGAGCAGCAGTCGGGCCATCAACCGCCCCATCTCCTCTATGTCCTGACGGACCGTCGTCAGGGGCGGATCGGACTGCTCGGCCACCGGCAACATGTCGTCGAAGCCCACCACGGCGACGTCCTCGGGAATCCGCCGCCCGCTCTCCCGCAGCACCCTCAGCGCGCCGGACGCGGATACGTCGTTGGCGGCGAACACCGCGTCCAACTCCGGGCAGAGGTCGAGCAGTTCCCGCATGGCGCGCTCCCCGCCCGCCGGGGTGAAGTCGCCCTCCACGATCAGCCGGGGATCGGCGTCCACCATGACGTCCCGGAACCCGTCGAGCCGGTCCACGGCGGAGGTCTGGTCGAGGGGCCCGGTGATGTGGGCGATCCGGGTGCGGCCGAGGCCGACGAGATGGCGTACGGCGTCCCGCGCGCCACCCCGGTTGTCGCTGTCGACATAGACGGTGGGCGTGTCGCCGCGCGTGCCGTCGGCCCAGCCGGGCCGGCCGCCGAACACGGTCGGGACGCCGGCCCCCCGGATCAGTCCCGGCAGAGGGTCGTCGAGGTGCAGCGAGAACACGAGCGCCCCGTCGACGTGCCCGCCGGCGAGATACCGGCCCACCCGCGCGTAGTCCTCGGGCCCTTCGGTGAGCAGCAGCACGAGCTGTGAGTCGTGCGCGGTCAACTCCTTGCTGATTCCCCGGAGTTGGAGGGCGAAGAAGGGATCCGCGAAGACCCTGGTCTCCGGCTCGGCGATCACCACGGCCACGGCGTCGTGTCGTCGGGTGACGAGACTGCGGGCGGCCTGGTTCGGCACGTATCCGAGCTCCTCGACCGCCCTGCGCACCCGCTCGACCAGCGGCTCCCGAACGCCCTCGCCCCCGTTGACGACCCGCGAGACCGTCGCCCTGGACACCCCGGCCCGCGCGGCCACGGCCTCCAGCGTGGGACGCGACGCTGTCTCGGTCACTTCGGAACACTCCTCCGGGGCGGTTTCGATCAGGATAGCCCCGTGGGCGAAGGCGTTGAGAGCGCTCCCGGATCGGCGGCGGGCGGCCGACCCGGCTGTGGGTGTTGACCTTCGAGTTGGTCGAAGCCCAAGGATGGCCGGATGCCAGATTCCGAACTGATGCCGATCGGTGACTTCGCGCGACGCAGTGGCCTGACCTCCAGCGCGCTGCGGTTCTACGCCGACTCCGGGCTGCTGCATCCCGCCGAGGTCGACCCGGCCTCGGGTTATCGCTACTACACCGCCGACCAGATGAACCGGGCCACCGCCCTGCGCCGGCTGCGGGAGATCTCCATGCCGCTCACCACTGTCGAGGCGGTCCTCGATGCCGGGCCCGAGGAGGCGACGCGGCTGATCGACGACCATGTCGCCCGGGTTCTCGGGGACGCTGCGGCCGCGCGGCGTACGGCCGTTCTCATCAAGTCGTCCCTCGGTGACGTGCCGGGGCTGCCGATCGCCACGCTGAAGGGGCCCGTGCTGGCCGACGCGGTCGAGCAGGTACTGACCGCGACCACGCGGGAGCCGGACCTGCCGGTACTCGGCGGTGTGCGCATCGAGACGGATCACGAGGCGGTCACCCTGACCGCGACCGATCGCTACCGGCTCTCGACCCGGACGCTGATGCCGCCCGAGCCGCCGACGACCACGTGGGCGGGCACGGTCAGCGGCGACGAACTGCGGGCCGCGGTCGCCGAGGTCCGCCGCAGCGCTCTGGTGCGCGTCGAAGCGACGGCGCACGGGATCTGGCTGCGCAGGGCGGACCGTGAGGACCAGTACTGCCGGTTGCTTCCGCAGGAGTTCCCTGACTTCCGGCTGATGCTCGCGTCGCTGCCCGAGGTCACCACCCGCGTGACGCTCTCGAAGGACGGGGCCCTGCGGGCGCTGGAGGCGTGCGGTGGCGAACAGGTCGCCCTGCACGTGGCCGATCACGGGACGGAGATCCTGGTGGGCGGTGACGAGCAGCCCGCGATGCCGCTGCCGGCCGCCGTGACGGGACGGGCCCTCGACATCTGGTTCGAGGTGACCACGCTCTATCCGGCCGTGAGCACCGCCGTCGGGCCCGACGTGATGCTCGATCTGCGGGGGCCCGACCTGCCCGTCACGATCCGCTCGGCCGATCGCGGCGACCTCACCACCTCGGTCATGCCCGTCCATCCGAATCCCCCGTCCGAGCAACGACGACAAGGAACCGCCCCTTGATCCAGCCGCTGATCGCCCCGTGGGCGCCGTCACTCCGGTGCCGGCCGGCATCGTGTGCAGGTTGATGACCCGGTAGCGCGGGGCCGCTGCGACCGCGTCGACGTCGCCGAACATCGGCACGGGGTCCACGGAGCCGCCGCCGGGGGTGAAGCGCCCCGGCGCCTGCTTCCCGCAGGGCGGGCGGTACCGCGCCCGGCGGACTGAGGCTCACACGGTGGTGTCCCGGGTGAGGCGGATCATGGCGCGGTGGAGGGCGGCGGGCGGGGGCGCTTCGGGCAGCGGGGGGACCGGGGCGCCGGGCGCGGCGTAGGAGCGGACCATGTGGGCGACGAGGCGGCGCCAGGTGTCGGGGGCGGCGTCTCCGGTGGCGGTGACGACTCCGGCGTTGGCGATGAGCAGGATGACGACGTCCTGGTGGGTGAAGTCGTCGCGCAGGTGCCCGGTGTCCTTGGCGCGGGTGATGAGTTCGAGCAGCCGGTCGTACGCCTCGGCGCGGCGGATCTCCAGGGTCTTGGCGGTGGGGAAGGTCATGGTCAGGACGTCGGCGAAGCCGCGGTCGGCGGCCTGCATGGCGCAGATGGCGTGGAGGTAGCCGGTGAAGCCGTGCCAGGGGTCGGGGTCGTCCAGGGCGGCGGTGACGGCGGCGGCGTAGGCGTCCATGCGTTCGGCGAAGACGGCGGCGACCATGTCGTCCTTGGAGGGGAAGCGGCGGGAGAGGGTGGCTTGGCCGACGCCGGCCTCGCGGGCGATGGAGGCCATGGACACCCCGAGTCCGGCACGGGCGTAGAGGCTGCGGGCGGCGGCCAGGATGCGGCAGCGGTTGCGTTCGGCGTCGGCGCGCAGTCCCGCTCCGGGCTGCCGGTCCGGGGTGTCGCCGGGAGTCGGGGAAGAAGTCATGCCTTCACTCCATCCAAGTGGAACGGGTTACCCATTTTTGTTGTTACGCTGTGCGCGGTGGAAACGGGGAGGCCGTTTCACTTACCGAAGGGTGCCGTCATGCGCGCTGTCACGCTCGAATCCGTTCCCTCGACCCCGGCCGTGACCGAGGTGGACATGCCTCGCCCGGAGGCCGGGGAACTACTGGTGAAGGTGGCCGCCGCCTCACTGAACGGCATCGACGCCGCCACCGCCGCCGGCTACACGCAAGCGTTTATGGAGCATCGGTTCCCGCTCGTGCTCGGCCAGGACTTCGCGGGCACCGTCGAGGCCGTCGGTGAGGACGCGGACGGCTTCGCGGTCGGTGACGCGGTCTTCGGCGCGGTGATGAAGCCGTACCTGGGCGCCGGGTCGCTGGCCCAGTACGTCACCGTGCCCGCGGGACACGGCGTCGCCCACATCCCCGCGGGCCTGAAGGCGGAGGACGCGGGTGCGCTGGCCGTGGCCGGGGCGACCGCCCTGGAGAGCCTGAACGCCGTGGCCCCGGCCGAGGGCGGGACGCTGCTGATCTCGGGAGCCTCCGGCGGGGTGGGCGCGCTGGCGGTGCAGCTCGCCGCCGCCCGCGGCGTGAAGGTGATCGCGACCGCCCGCCCCGGCACACAGACCGACTTCGTCACCGGCCTGACCGACGCCGAAGTCCACGTGGTCGACTTCACCGGCGACCTGGAAGCCCAAGTCCGCGCGGTCGCCCCGGACGGCGTGGACGCGGTGCTGCACCTGGCGGGCGACGGCGCGGCGCTGGCGGGTCTGCTGCGGCCGGGCGGACAGCTCGCCTCCGCCACCGGCCTGACCCAGGACGACGTCAAGGGCCAGGACATCACCGTCCACACGATCATGGCCGGCCCCAACGCCCAGACCCTGACCTTCCTGGCCGAGCAGGTCGTCTCGGGCGGGCTGCGCGTGCCGGTCACCGCCGCCTACCCGCTGGAGCGGGCCACGGAGGCGTTCGCCGCCTTCGGCGCGAGCACCCCGGGCAAGGTCGCCGTCTCCTGCTCCTGACATCCGTCGCTTGACGGGAAGAGACCTGATCGTGCCCACCATCGGCCTGTTCGCCGCCTTCAACTCCACCGAATCGCCGGCCCAGGAGCCCTCCCATGTCGCCTGACCCGTTGATGATGCGCGCCGTCCAGTACGACCGTTACGGAGGCCCCGAAGTGCTCTCCGTCCGTACCGTCCCGCGTCCGTCCCCCGGGCCGGGCCAGGTGCTCGTTCGGGTCCACGCGACCAGCGTCAACCCGATCGACGTGAAGATCCGCTCCGGCGCGATGCGTCTGATCACCGGACGACGCTTCCCCAAACGCACCGGCCTCGACTTCGCCGGGGAGGTGGTCGAACTCGGCAGCGAGGTCACCGACCTCACGGTGGGCGAACACGTGTGGGGCATTCTCGGCGACTTCTCCGGACGGGAGGGCGCGGCCGGCGCGTACATCCTGGCCAAAGCCCAGGCCATCAGCGCGGCACCCAGCGGCACCGACCTGGTGGCCGCCGCCGCCCTGCCCTCGGTCGGCGTCACCGCACTGCGCGCCCTGCGGGACACCCTGCGCCTGCGCTCGGGCCAACGACTGCTCGTGGTCGGCGCGAGCGGCGGCGTCGGCAGCACGGCGATCCAACTGGCCCACGCCCGGGGAGCCCACGTCACCACCATCGCCGGCGCCGCCAACGCCCCGTTCTGCCGCGAACTCGGCGCCGACGTCGCCCTGGACTACGCCACCACCCCACCGAACGCCCTCAAGAAGGAGTTCGACGCCATCCTCGACTGCCACGGCTCCTCGCTCCGCGACTACCGCCGAGCCCTCCGCCCCGGCGGTCGCATCGCCACGACGTCCTCCAGCGCCATACCGTTCGCCCTGCTGTCCGTCGTCCTGCCCGGCCCCCGCGTACGCCTGCTCGCGGCCCTCCCCCGACGCGCGGACCTGAAAACCCTCGCCGATCACGTCGACAAGGCAGACCTGCGCCCGGTCATCGAGCGCGTGTATCCCCTGGACGAGATCCAGGACGCCCACCGAGCCACCGAAACCGGCCACGCCCGCGGCAAGCGCGTCATCCGCCTCGTGTAGCGCCGAGGGCTCGCCCGCGCGTCGTGGACAGCGGGCAGCGGGCAGCGGGCAACGGGCAGCGGGCAACGGGCAACGGGCAACGGGCAACGGGCAACATCAAGCTCTGTCCCTGACGCGGGGTTCCACCCGTCCCCGCGAAGCTTTCCCGGGACGCGGGCTCACCATCGGACCTTCAGTGCTCGTGGGACGCCCCGGACGTGCCGGACGTGCCGGACGTGCCGGACGTGCCGGACGTGCCGGACGCATCCGGGTCGGCGGCGCCGTGCGGCGCATGCGGCTCGTACCCGGGAATCGTCCCGTCCGTCCTGCGCACCAGGAACAGGCCCACCATGCCCATGTCGGAGTGGCTCTGGACGTGGCAGTGGTACATCCAGGCGCCGGCTCCGACGCCCTCGCCCGCGATGACCTGGAAACCGAAGGAGTCGGCGGGGCCGACGATCTTGTTGTCGACGACCTGGCTGGAGTCGTCGGGGCCGGTGAGCATGCCGGTGCGGTTGTCGGCCCAGCGGTGACCGTGCATGTGGAAGGTGTGGTAGTACTCGCCGTGCGTGATGACGACGAACTCGACGCGGTCGCCCACGGTCGCGTCGAAGTGGGGGCCGGAGTGCGCGGGCTTGTTGTTGATGAGCAGGTCGTTGAAGACGACGGTGACGGTCTTGTCGGGGAGGACATCGCCCTTGCGGCGGACGACGACCGGGCCGTAGAGACCCTTGCGGAGGCCGCCCGTGCCGTGTTCGGTGCCGACGACATGGTCGTGGTAGTGCCAGTAGCCGGCGCTGCCGGCGCGCCAGGTGCCGTCCTTGCGGGCGCCGGGGGCGTGGGTGCGCCAGGTGTAGGTGCGGGTGCCGCCCGGCTCCACGTCGCTCCTGTTCAGCCTGGTGCCGTCGCTGGAGGTCTCGTAGTCGAGGCCGTGGACGTGCAGGCTCGCCGCCACGTCCATCGTGTTCTCGAACTCGATGTGCAGCGTGTCGCCCTCGTTGAGCTCGATCAACGGGCCCGGGATCGAGGCCTTGCCCTTCTCGAAGCCGTAGCCCATCTGCCCGCCGGGCAGCTTCTCGGCGTACATCTTGAGGTGCTTGACCTCGCCGCCCGCCGGGGCCGTCCTCGCCCGCGTGGCGGCACTCGCGGCCTCAGGAGTACCGACGGTCTCGATGGCCACGGACAACGATGTCGCGGCGGCCGCGCCGCCCAGCAGCACCCTCCGGTTGAACCCTCGTCTGTCCATCCCGTCCATGCGGAACTCCCCACCCTGATACGGATCTTGCGGAGACGCACCTGTGATCAACCTGTGAGACGGTAGCGGCCGCCCGACTGTTTATCCACACCCAGGACAAAGTTCAGACCATTCAGGTCATAGGTATTGGCGAGCCGCATCAAAGGGGGCTAGCTTCCTTGGCGCTGTTGCTGTGACCGAGGAGGTGCCCATGTACTTACGAGGGTTGAGCGACGCGAGGAGACGGGCCTGGGCGGCCACCCTGACCGCCTCGGTCGTCACGGCGGGACTGCTGTCGGGCCCCGCGGCCCAGGCGCGCCCGGCGCCGGAACCACCGCTGACAACGATGTCGATCAAGTCGCCGCCGGGCGGCTCCGGTCCTCAGGTGCTGATCTTCCACGGCTCCGCGGCGGCCGGGGACGAGTCGCCCGTCGTGAACGCCGGGATCGAGGCGATCGAGCGGATCGGGCTGTCCGGGCCGGCTTCCGAACGCTTCGGGGTCGTCGCCACCGGCGACGCCTCCGTCTTCACCGACGAGACCCGGCTGAGCGGCTTCAACGCCGTCGTCTTCCTCACCGGCGGCGGTGACGTCCTGGACCCCGAGCAGGAGGCGGGACTCGAGGCCTACATGGAGGCGGGGGGCGGTTTCCTCGGTGTCCATGACGCGGCCCGCGCCGAGCCGTACTCGGACTGGTTCACGGGCCTGATCGGTGCCCGCCCGGCAACGTCCAGCCCGACGACCGTACAGCGTGCGACCGTTGAGGTCGGTGACCGGCGGCATCCGGCCACCAAGGACCTGCCGGTGCAGTGGAAGCGGCCCGACAAGTGGTTCAACTGGACGAAGAACCCGTCCGGCACCGTCCACACCGTGGCCCGGGTGCGCGAGTCGACGTACCAGCCGGGAACGAGCGCCAACGGGTGGGACCACCCGGTGAGTTGGTGCCGAGACTACGACGGCGGGCGTTCCTTCTACACAGGCATGGGCGGGACGGTCTCGGCGTACGACGAGACGGACTTCCGTACGCATCTGCGTGGCGCCCTGTTGTGGACGTCCCGCCTGACCCGGGCGGACTGCAAGGCGACGATCGACGCCAACTACAAGGCGGAGCGGCTGACCCAGCCCAACCAGCCGGGGCAGAACGACCAGATCGGCGAGCCGCACGGCCTGGTCACCGCACCCGACGGGCGGGTCCTCTACATCGGCCGGGGCGGCGCCGACTCGTCCCAGCCCGTGGTCACCGACTGGAACAGTCCGGACATCGGCAAGGGCAAGGGCGAGGTCCACGTCTATGACCCGAGGACGAAGAGGGTCACTCTCGCGGGCGCGCTCACGGTCTTCGGCAACAAGGGCGGCGGCGACGAGCTGATCAAGGTCGAAGAGGGCCTGCTGGGGATCGAGTTGGATCCGGGTTTCCAGCAGAACGGCTGGGTGTACCTGCACTACACACCGCACTCGCGGATCAACCGTGACACCCGGATGGCCGAGCGCCGGGTCTCCCGCTTCACCCTCGACCTCGCGACCAACAGGCTGGACCTGGGCAGCGAGAAGGTGCTGCTCAAGTGGCCGGTGCAGATCCACAGTTGCTGCCATGCGGGCGGCGGGATGACCTGGGACTCCCGGGGCAATCTGTACATCGCGACCGGCGACAACAACTCCAGTGGCTTCAGCGGTGGTTACTCGGGCAACAACCCGGAGCCCCACTACAAGGGCGTCTCGTTCGCCGACGCCCGTCGCACCGCCGGCAACACCAACAACCTCAACGGCAAGATCCTGCGCATCCACCCGGAGCCCGACGGCACCTACACCCTGCCCGCGGGCAACCTCTTCACCGGCGAGGAAACGGACGAGGGCGGCGGCAAGACACGCGGCGAGATCTATGTGATGGGCGTCAGGAACCCCGCACGGATCTTCGTCGACCGGCAGACCGACGTCCTCTACGCCGGCTGGGTCGGCCCGGACGCGAGCGCGCCGTCGACGACCTGGGGCCCGGCGAAGTACGACACGTTCGCCGCCATCACCGAGGCGGGCAACCGGGGTTGGCCGTACTGCATGGGCAACAAGCAGCCCTACCGGGACCGCAACCTGCCGGACCCGTCGAAGCCGCTGGGCTGGTACGACTGCGACCACCCGAAGAACGAGTCCCCGAACAACGACGGCCTCGTCAACCTGCCCCCGGTGACCGGCAACAACATCTGGTACTCCCCGCAGGGCGGCGCCCCCGACTTCCCCCGGGACGCGGACGGCATCCCCTCGTACAAGAACGAGGAGGCCACGTACCTGCTGCCGTGGCTCAAGGGCGGCGGCCAGGCCACGATGAACGGCCCGGTCTACCGGTACTCCGCGTCCGGTTCCGACTCCGGCCGGTGGCCCGCCTACTGGGACGGCAAGTGGTTCGTCGGCGACTTCTACGACGCCGACCAGCCGCGCCACGCGGTGCTCACCGACCCGAAGAACCAGGGCAGCGGCGGTCTCCCGATCCACGCGGAGTCGCTGAAGAAGATCGTGCCCGTCGGGACCGACGGCATCAGGAACCTCATGGACTGGAAGTTCGGGCCGGACGGCGCGCTGTACGTCCTGGACTACGGGCGCGGCTTCTTCACCTCGGACGCCAAGTCGGCGTTGTGGCGCGTCACTTACACGGGCGGCGGTCCGACGCCGGCCGCCGACGAGCTGGCGAGGAAGGCGGAGTGATGCGGGAGAGACGCTTGTGGGCGGCCTTGTTGGCGGCCCTGCTGATGGTGCTCGGGCTCACGTCGACGCCCGCGTCCGGCCGTACGGAGGGGGCGCGGGACCCGGCCGCCGCCGCCCAGGTACTGACCTGGACCGCCGGCGACGACATCACCAAGTACCTGACCGCCCCGCGGACCGCGGTGGCGGGCCCGACCACCATCGTCTTCGAGAACAGCACGGCGACCGGCAACACCATGGGGATGCCGCACACGTTGACGTTCGACGTCTCCGATCCGGAGTACAACAACGACGTCCCGCTCAACATCCTGGCCAACCCCGGCGACGACCAGGGCGGCCGCCACACCGCCGAGGTCACGCTCACCCCGGGCCGCTACCGGTTCTACTGCACGATCCCCGGGCACGGTCAGATGCAGGGCATCCTCGTGGTGAACGAGGGCACCGGCGAGGACACCACCGCGCCTCAGACGGCGGCCCAGGTCAGCGGGGTGCAGAACTCCCAGGGGGCGTACGTCGGTTCGGCGTCCGTGGCGGTGAGCGCGACCGACACGGGCGGCTCGGGTGTCGAGCGGATCGAGTACGCGATCGGCGACACCGGCGCCTGGCTGCCGTACACCACGCCCGTGGTGATCGATCAGGTCGGCGCCCACAAGGTCCGCTACCGCGCGGTCGACAAGGCGGGCAACACGGCGGCCGAGAAGAGCGTCGGGTTCACCGTCGTCGCCCCGCCGACGGACGACACGACGGCTCCGGAGACCTCGGCGACGGTGGCCGGGGAGCGGAACCCGCAGGGCGACTACGTGTCCATGGCGACGGTCACCGTCTCCGCGTCGGACACCGGCTCGGGGGTCAACACCGTCGAGTACGCGCTCGGTGACTCGGGTGCCTGGCAGCCGTACACCTCGCCCGTGATGGTGCACGAGGTCGGCTCCCACAAGGTGCGGTACCGGGCCACGGACAAGGCGGGGAACGTCGCGGCCGAGAAGAGCGTCGGCTTCACCGTCGTCGCCCCGCCGGCCGACGACACGACTCCCCCGGTGACCGGCGTGACCGTCGAGGGCGACCGGAACTCCGCCGGCGCGTACCTCAGGAGCGCGAAGGTCACCGTCAGCGCCACGGACCACGGCGGCTCGGGTGTCGCCGCGATCGAGTACTCACTGGACGGCGGCCCCTATCTCGCCTACACCGCACCCGTGTCGGTGGACCGCGCGGGCACGCACACGGTGACGTACCGGGCGAGCGACAAGGCGGGGAACACCGCCGCGGCCCGTTCCGTCAGCTTCACGGTCGTCTCGGGCGGCGGCGTTCCCGCGCCCAACTGCGCCGAGTACGACGAGCGGTTGACGGTCTTCGTCGGGACGGTCGACTCGGGTGTGCCGAACCGGGTCACCAACAACCGGTGCCGCATCAACGAGTTGATCGAGGACGAGAAGGAATGGACGTCCCACGCGCTGTTCCTGAAGCACGTGGACACCGTCCTCGACAAGCTGTTCAGGGAAGGGGTCGTCGACCTGCGCGAGTACAACGCCGTGCGGGAAGCGGCGGCGGAGTCGGGCATCGGCAGGCCCGGGCAGACGGAGGGCTACCGGACGATCCTCGACGGCACCGCCGAGTCGTTCGCCAAGTGGCAGCAGGTGGGCGGCGGTTCGTTCGGGCTGAACCCCGACGGCTCGATCACCTCCGGTACGACGAAGGCCGGGCTCGGCATGCTGTGGTTCCCCGAGCGGAAGTACGGCGACTTCTCGCTGCGCCTGCAGTGGCGTGACGACGCGCCCGGCACGTCCAACGCCAACTCCGGTGTGTTCGTACGCTTCCCCGGGGTCCACGACCACCCGGAGGAGTCGCGGCCGGAGTGGGTGGCCATCAAGTACGGCCATGAGGTGCAGGTCCTCGACCGGCCCGACGGCGACATGTACAAGACGGGGTCGGTCTACGGCTTCGACCGGGTGGGGCTCGCCGGTGCGGGCGTCACCCAGAAGGGCACCTGGAACGACTACGAGATCCGCGTGGTCGACCAGCACTACTCGGTCTACCGCAACGGCGTCCTGATCAACGAGTTCGACAACATCGGCGGCCAGGACTTCACCCCGCCCCGCTCGGACGACCCGGGCACGGACGGGCGACGGTTCGCCTCCGGCCATGTCGGACTCCAGGTGCACGGCACGACGGATGTCGTCTCCTACCGGGACATCCGGATCAAGGAACTGTAGGGCCGCCGGCATCCCCGCGCCCCGAAAGGGGCGCGGGGAACTGCGCGACAAGCCCCACCGGCGCGCGGCGTCATCACCACGTCTCGTCGTGGCGCACCCGGCGGAGCGCTACTCCTTCTTCGCCCGGCTCGGCTGCACCCGCTTCGGCTCACCCGGCATCTTCGGATACTCCGGCGGATACGGCAGATCACCGAGCCCATGGTCGTGTTCGTCCCGCGCGGCCAGCTCCAGCAGCGCCTCCAGGGAGAACGCGTGGTCGTCCATGTCGGCGTGCACGTCACCGACCTCGGCGAAGCGCGGCGGCATCGTCCCCAGGTCGAAGTCGCGCGGCACGGCGACGCCCACCTCGTCCCAGGTGAGGGGCGCGGAGACGGGTGCGTGCGGGCGGGGTCGCACGGAGTAGGCGGAGGCGATGGTGCGGTCGCGGGCGGTCTGGTTGTAGTCGACGAAGATCTTCGCGCCGCGTTCCTCCTTCCACCAGGCCGTGGTCACCTGCTCCGGCATCCGGCGCTCCAGCTCGCGGGCGACGGCGATGGCCGCCCGGCGCACCTGGGTGAAGGTCCAGTCGGGCCGGATCGGCACGAAGACGTGCAGGCCACGGCCGCCGGAGGTCTTGGGCCAGCCCCGCAGACCGCCGTACTCGTGCAGGACCTCACGGAGCTCGTGCGCGGCGCGGACCGCGTCGTGGTAGTCGGTGCCGGGCTGGGGATCGAGGTCGATGCGGAGTTCGTCGGGGCGGTCGACGTCGCCTCGACGGACCGGCCAGGGATGGAAGGTGAGCGTGCCGAACTGGGCGGCCCATACGACGGCGGCGACCTCGGTGGGGCACATCTCGTCGGCGCTGCGGCCGCTGGGGAAGGTGATGTGGGCGGTGGGGATCCAGTCGGGCATGTTCTTGGGGGCCCGCTTCTGGAAGAAGTTCTCACCGGTCACGCCCTCCGGGTAGCGCTCCAGCGTGGTGGGCCGGTCGCGCAGGGCCCGCAGGATGCCGGGGCCGACGGAGATGTAGTACCGGGCGAGGTCCAGCTTGGTGAAGCCGCGCTCCGGGAAGAAGACCTTGCCCGGGCTGGACAGCCGTACCGTCCGCCCCGCCGCCTCCAGTTCCACCGCTTCACCCATGCGAGCCACGGTAGGCGGAACGCCCTTATGCCGCACACCGGGCGAATCCGGGCGCACGGTCGCAGAATCGGAGCATGGATCTTCCGGTGATGCCGCCCGTGAAACCGATGCTCGCCAAGTCCGTGGCCAAGATCCCGCCGGACATGCACTACGAGGCGAAGTGGGACGGGTTCCGGGCGATCGTGTTCCGGGACGGGCCCGAGGTGGAGATCGGCAGCCGTACCGGCAAGACGCTGACCAGGTACTTCCCCGAGCTGGCCGAGGCGCTGCGGGAGCGGCTGCCGGAGCGCTGCGTGATGGACGGCGAGGTCGTGATCGTCCGGGACGGACGGCTGGACTTCGACGCCCTGACCGAGCGCATCCACCCCGCCGACTCCCGCGTCCGGATGCTGGCGCGGACGACCCCCGCCTCCTTCGTCGCCTTCGACATGCTCGCCCTGAACGACGAGTCGCTGCTCGACGTCCCGCTCACCGATCGGCGCGCGCTTCTGGAGCTGGCCCTGTCCGAGGTCACGGCCCCGGTGCACATCGCCCCGGCGACCACGGATCGCGAACTGGCCGAGCAGTGGTTCGAGCAGTACGAGGGGGCGGGCCTGGACGGGGTGATCGCCAAGCCGCTCCAGCTGCTCTACCGGCAGGACGAGCGGGCCATGTTCAAGATCAAGCACGAGCGGACGGCGGACGTGGTGGTCGCCGGGTACCGCCTCCACAAGAGCGGGCCGGTGGTCGGCTCCCTGCTGCTGGGCCTGTACGACGACGGGGGCACCCTCCAGCACATCGGTGTGTGCGCGGCCTTTCCCATGAAGCGGCGCGCGGAACTGATGGAGGAGCTGGAGCCGCTGCGGATGGAGGACGTCGGGGAGCATCCCTGGGCGGCCTGGTCCGACGAGGCGGCGCACGAGACGGCGCGGCTGCCGGGCGCGCCGAGCCGGTGGTCGACGAAGAAGGACTTCTCCTGGGTGCCGTTGCGACCCGAGCAGGTCGCCGAGGTGGCCTACGACCACATGGAGAACGGCGTCCGCTTCCGCCACACGGCCCGCTTCCGCCGCTGGCGCCCGGACCGCACGGCGGAGAGCTGCACCTACGCGCAACTGGAGGAGCCGGTGACCTACGACCTGGCGGAGATCCTCGGCCCCGCCGGCGGCAGGTGAGCGATCCGGCCGGTGAGCGATCCGGCCGGTGGACAGGCCAGGGATCGTACGGTGAAGGGCCGAACGGTGAGGGATCCGGCCGGTCGACCGGTGAAGGGCCGAACGGCGAGGAATCCGGACGGTGACGGTCAGGGCTCCATCAGCACCTTGACCGCCCCGTCCTCCTTCCGCTGGAACATCTCGTAGGCGTGCGGGGCCTCGGTGAGCGGCACCCGGTGCGTGGCGAAGTCGTCGACGCCCAGGGGGTCGTCGTCCGTGAGGAGGGGCAGGATGTCGTCGCTCCAGGTGCGGACGTTGGCCTGGCCCATGCGCAGCCGGATCTGCTTGTCGAACATGGTGAGCAGGGGCAGCGGGTCGACCTTGCCGCCGTAGACGCCGGAGAGGGAGAGGGTGCCGCCGCGTCGTACGAGGTCGATGGCCGTGTGGAGAGCGGCCAGCCGGTCCACGCTGAAGTGCTCGGCGAACCGCGCGCTGACCGCCCGGGGCAGATGACCGGCCGCGTTCTGGACGAGCCGGGCGGCCGCACTGCCGTGGGCCTCGGTGCCGACGGCGTCGATCACCGAGTCGGGCCCCCGGCCGACTGTCCGGTCCTGGACCGCGCTGACCAGCTCTTTCTCACTGTCGAAGTCCCTGAGGTCGAACGTCTCGACACCCCGCTCGCGCGCCCGGCGCAACCGCTCGGGCACCAGGTCGATCCCGAACACCTGCTCGGCGCCATGCTGCCGGGCCACCCGGCAGGCCATGTCTCCGATGGGGCCGAGGCCGAGCACGGCGACACTGCCGCCGGGCGGGATGTGCGCGTACTCGACCGCCTGCCAGGCGGTGGGGAGTACGTCGGAGAGGTAGAGGAACCGGTCGTCGGGCGGCCCTTCCGGCACCTTGATCGGCCCGAACTGTGCCTGGGGCACGCGCAGATACTCGGCCTGGGCGCCCGGGACCGCGCCGTACAGCCGGGTGTAGCCGAAGAGGGCCGCGCCCATGCCCTCGCCGGTGCACTGGGTGGTCTCGCACTGGGTGGGGAGTCCGGTGAGACACATCCAGCAGTTGCCGCAGGCGATCTGGAACGGTACGACGACCCGGTCGCCGGCCGCCAGGTCGGGCACCCCGGCGCCGACCTCCTCGACGATGCCCATGGGTTCGTGACCGAGGATGTCGCCCGGTGTCATGAACGGCGTGAGCACCTCGTAGAGGTGCAGGTCGGAGCCACAGAGCCCGGTGGAGGTGATGCGGATGACCGCGTCCGTCGGCTCCTGGATCACCGGATCGGGCACGGTCTCCACGCGCACGTCCCGCTTGCCCTGCCATGTCACTGCCTTCATCGCGCCCACACTCCGTTCCCTCGCCTCGGCCGGCAGGAGCCGCACGAGTACCCGGCACCCCACCCCCGAACCACCCGGCCCACCGGGGCCCGGGACCGGCCGCCGCCCCGATCGGTCCAGCAGAACGGACGCGATCAGAAACAAACGGGTGTGGCCATCTATGGACTTATAAGCGCACAATCAAAGACACATGGACGAGATGACCAGGCCACGCAGGGGACCGACGGTGCGACGGGCGCGACACCGCGGGAGGACGACCGCGCTGCTCGCCGCTCTCACCGCGGCGGCCCTCCTGGCGGGCTGCACGGTGACCGGCTCGGACGGCGACGACGAACGGGGGCGGGGCGACGGCCGCCGGGACGACCGGGGCAGTGCGCCGCCCACCGGATCCGTGCTCGCCGTGAAGATCGACAACGTCTCCGCCGCCCGCCCCCAGACCGGCCTCGACGCCGCGGACGTCGTCTACGCAGAGCAGGTCGAGGGCGGTCTCAGCCGACTGATGGCCGTGTACGCGACGAAGTTCCCGGAGACGGTGGGCCCGGTGCGCAGCGCCCGCGAGTCCGACCTGGAGCTACTGCGTCAGTTCGACGAGCCGACCCTCGCCTTCTCCGGCGCGCAGGGCAAGCTCCTTCCGCTGATAGGCAACGCGCCCCTGCACGCGAAGACCCCCGAGGACGCCGACGACGCGTACTTCCGCGGCGACGAGAAGCCCGCCCCGCACAACCTGTACCTGCGCCCCGGGAAACTGATCGGCTCCCCGCCCGGCGCCGACGCCCTGACCACCGGCTTCCGCTACGGCGCCGCCCCGGCCGGCGGCACTCCCGAGGACTCCCGCACCGTCCGCTACCCGGCCGCCCGCTTCACCTTCACCTGGTCCGACGACAGCCGCCGCTGGCAGGTCTCCATGGACGGCACCCCGACGATCACCACCGACGACACCCGAGTCGCCCCGGCCACGGTGGTCGTCCAGTACGTGACCATCCGCGCGTCCCGGTTCCACGACTACCTGGGCAACAACACCCCGTACACGGAGACGGTCGGCTCGGGCCGCGCGGAGGTCCTACGGGACGGCCGGGTCTACGACGGGAACTGGAAACGCCCCACACCCACGGACGGCACGGCCTTCACGACGACGGACGGCACACCGATGAACTTCGCGGAGGGCCAGGTATGGGTGGTGTACGCGAAGGCGTGAGCGTGCCTCCGCCCGCCCCGAAGTGGGCACCCACTCAGGGACGCGGGGTCGTCCGCGACCGGCCACGGACGACCCGCGGCCGAGCGACGACCGCCGACGACCCGCCTCGAACGACGACCCGCCGACGAAGCTACCGGGCGCCCAGAGACTCGGCCGGGCTGCGCAGTTCTTCCGCCGCGTCGGCGACCCGCCGTATCAACTCGAAGAACACCCCCTGTTCCTCCGCCGACAAGGGCGCGAGGAACACCTGGTTCATCCGAGCCGTCCGCACCGTGAGCCTGCGATGCGTCCGCACCCCGTCCTCCGTGAGCCGCAGCAGAAACCGTCGGCCGTCCTGCGGATCACGCACCTTGTCGAGGAGCCCCCGGCGCCCGAGCCGGCTGATGACCTCGGACATGGTCGACCGGTCGAGCCCCACCCGCTCCCCCACCGTGCGCTGGTCGAGCCCCGGCTCGGCGACGAGCGTGTTGAGGACCGCGAACTGCGGCGAGGTGATCTCCTCGGAGACCATCACGTTCCACAGCAGGTAGTGGGCCTGCTGCAGCCGTCGGGCCAGGTGCCCGGGGTGGGTGGAGAGGTCCACCGCGGTCATGTTCGCTCCTCGGCTCGGCACAGTGTCGGACGTGGCCGGCGATTCGTCGGCAATTCGTTCGTGCACTGAACAATACGCGCCATCCACCGCGGCGTGTCCATACCCACGGTATCCACGTACGCAGCTGACCTCGCCCTTCTCGTGGGTCTTGACGAGGAAGCCGACGAGTGGCAGCGTGAAGGAAACTTCACTGAAATGCTCAGTGCCCTGATTAACTGGTCACCGGGTGCTCGGACGAGATGGGGCCTCACGGATGGACAAGGTGGTCGCCACGGCCGTGGAGGCGGTGGCCGATGTGCCGGACGGCGCGACACTCGCCGTCGGCGGGTTCGGGCTGAGCGGTGTGCCGAACGTACTGATCCAGGCGCTGTACGAGCGCGGGGTCTCGGGCCTCGGCGTGGTGTCGAACAACTGTGGGGCCATGGAGTCCGGCCTCGCGGTGCTCCTCGCGGCGGGCCGGATCGCCCGGGTGACCGGTTCGTACATCGGGGCGAACAAGGAGTTCGCGCGTCAGTACCTCGCCGGTGAGCTGGAGGTCGAGATGATCCCGCAAGGCACGCTCGCCGAGCGGCTGCGCGCGGGCGGCGCGGGAATCCCGGCGTTCTTCACCCCGGCCGGCGTGGGCACCCAGGTCGCCGAGGGCGGGCTGCCCTGGCGCTACGACGGCGACGGCGGCGTCTCGCTCGCCTCGCCGCCGAAGGAGGTCCGCGAGTTCGACGGCGTCGAGTACGTGCTGGAGCGCGGCATCCGCACCGACTACGCGCTCGTCCGCGCGGCCAGGGGCGACCGGCACGGCAACCTGGTCTTCAACAAGTCCTCCCGCAACTTCAACCCCCTCTCCGCGATGGCCGGCAAGGTGACCATCGCCGAGGTCGAGGAGCTGGTCGAGCCCGGCGAGATCGACCCCGACGCGGTGCACCTCCCGGGCATCTTCGTGCAGCGGGTCGTCGCCCTCACCCCCGAGCAGGCGGCCGACAAGAAGATCGAGCGGCGCACGGTCTCCGCGCCTGCGGCACGGGAGACGGTGAGCGAGTGATGGCCTGGACCCGCGAACAGATGGCCGCGCGCGCCGCGCGTGAGCTGCAGGACGGCCAGTACGTCAACCTCGGCATCGGCCTGCCGACGCTGATCCCGAACTACCTCCCGGACGACGTCGAGGTGATCCTGGAGTCGGAGAACGGCATCCTCGGCACCGGCCCGTACCCGACCGAGGACCAGGTCGACCCCGATCTGATCAACGCCGGCAAGGAGACCGTCACGGTCCTGCCCGGGGCCGCGTACTTCGACTCGGCGCTGTCCTTCTCGATGATCCGCGGCGGCCACATCGATGTGGCCGTCCTCGGCGCGATGCAGGTCTCCGCCGGCGGTGACCTCGCCAACTGGGCCGTCCCCGGCAAGATGATCACCGGCATCGGCGGTGCCATGGACCTGGTGCACGGCGCGCGTACGGTCATCGTGGTCATGACCCACACCGCCAAGGACGGCTCGGCGAAGATCCTTCAGGAGTGCGCGCTGCCGCTGACCGGAAAGGCGTGCGTGAACCGGATCATCACCGATCTGGGCGTGCTCGACGTGACCGACGAGGGCCTGGTGCTGGTGGAGACCGCGCCCGGCGTGGCCGTCGAGGAGATCGTCGCCAGGACCGCCGCCAAGGTTCGCATCCCCGAGGAGATCCCGTCATGAGCAAGGGTCCGATCAACGGTCCGAAGGACGTCTACCTCGTCGACGCGGTCCGTACCCCGATCGGCCGCTACAACGGCGGTCTGGCGGGCCTGCGCCCCGACGACCTGGCCGCACACGCCATCCGTGAGCTGCTGGCCCGTACGCCGGACCTGGACCCGGCGCGGATCGAGGACGTGTACTTCGGCAACGCCAACGGCGCCGGCGAGGAGAACCGCAACGTGGGGCGCATGGCCGCACTGCTGGCCGGACTCCCCACCTCCGTCCCGGGCGTGACCGTCAACCGGCTGTGCGCCTCCGGTCTGGAGGCCGTCATCCAGGCGGCCCGTGCCATCGCGCTCGGCGACGCCTCGATCGCCGTCGCCGGCGGTGTCGAGTCCATGACCCGCGCCCCGTACGTGCTGCCCAAGAGCGACAGGCCCTTCCCCGCCGGACACACCGAGCTGTACTCGACCACGCTGGGCTGGCGCATGGTCAACCCGAGGATGGACCCGCAGTGGACCATCCCGCTGGGCGAGTCGGCCGAACTCATCGCCGACAAGCACAAGATCAGCCGGGAGCAGCAGGACGAGTTCGCCCTCGCCTCCCACCGGAAGGCCGCCGAGGCGCGGACCGAGGGGCTGTTCGACGGCGAGATCGCGCCGGTCACGATTCCCCAGCGCAAGGGCGACCCCGTTGTCTTCGGCGCGGACGAGTGCGTACGGGCCGACGCGTCCCTCGCCGCCATGGCCAAGCTGAAGCCGTCGTTCCGTACCTCCGGGGGGACGGTCACGGCGGGCAACGCCTCGCCGCTCAACGACGGGGCCGCCGCCCTGCTGCTGGTGGACGAGGAGGGGCTCGCGGCCACCGGGCGCGAACCGCTCGCCCGGGTCTCGGCGTCCGGGGTCTCCGCGATCGACCCGCACTACTTCGGGCTCGCCCCCGTCGAGGCCGTCAACCGCGCGCTCGCGAAGGCGGGCAAGGGGTTCGGCGACCTGGACGTCCTGGAGCTGAACGAGGCGTTCGCCGCGCAGGTGCTCGGCTGTGTCGCCGAGTGGCCCGAGTTCGACCCGGCGATCCTCAACCCGCAGGGCGGCGCGATCGCCCTTGGCCATCCGCTGGGCGCCTCGGGTGCGCGGCTGGCCGGCACGGTCGCCCATCAGCTCGCGCGCAGGGGTGGTGGCGTCGGCGTCGCCACGCTGTGCATCGGGGTGGGGCAAGGACTCGCACTCGTCCTGGAACGCTGAGCACTGTTTGAGACCGCCGGCCGTCCGTGGCTGGTCGCGCCCGCGCGGCGGAGCCTCACATGGACCACGGCCCGCGCCCCTGCCGGGGCGCGATTCGAGCCCGACTTCGACGACACCGTCAGAACCCTCAGGAATCCCCATGACACTCACCCAGCACGACATCGACCAGGAAATCGCGGCCGAGCACGCCGCCTACGAAAAGCGCGTGGCCGACGGTGCGCCGGTCGAGCATCAGCCGCGCCGTGACTACGCCCCGTACCGGTCCTCGGTGCTGCGGCACCCGAAGCAGCCCCTCATCGGAATCGACGTCACCAAGGACCCGGAGCTGGTCGAGCTGGCCTCCCCCGCCTTCGGCGAGCGGGACATCACCGAGATCGACAACGACCTGACCCGGCAGCACAACGGCGAGCCGATCGGTGAGCGCATCACCGTCTCCGGCCGGCTCCTCGACCGCGACGGACGCCCGCTGCGCGGCCAGCTGGTCGAGATCTGGCAGTCCAACGCGGCCGGCCGCTACGCCCACCAGCGAGAACAGCACGACGCGCCGCTGGACCCGAACTTCACCGGCGTCGGCCGCACCCTGACCGACGCCGACGGCCACTACCACTTCACGACGATCCAGCCGGGCCCGTACCCGTGGCGGCAGCACCTCAACGCCTGGCGCCCGGCCCACATCCACTTCTCGCTCTTCGGCTCGGCTTTCACCCAGCGGCTCGTGACCCAGATGTACTTCCCGAGCGACCCGCTGTTCCCGTACGACCCGATCATCCAGTCGGTGACGGACGACGCGGCCCGGCAGCGGCTGGTCGCGACCTACGACCACAACCTGTCCGTGCCGGAGTTCTCGATGGGGTACGTCTGGGACATCGTGCTCGACGGCCCCAAGGCCACCTGGATCGAAGAAGGACGCTGACCTGCCATGACGAAGATCGACACGAGCCGCCCGGAGACGGTGCTCCCGACCCCGTCGCACACCGTCGGCCCCTTCTACGGCCACGCCCTGCCCTTCCCCGGCGGCGGCGACATCGCCCCCGTCGGCCACCCCGACACCCTCTCCCTCCAGGGCTACATCCTCGACGGCGAGGGCAACCCGCTGCCGGACGCCTTCCTGGAGCTGTGGGGGCCGGACCCGGACGGCAACCTCTCCCAGGTCGACGGCTCCATGCGGCGCGACCCGGCGAGCGGTGGCTTCCTGGGCCGCAACGGCGTGGAGTTCACCGGCTGGGGCCGCGTCCAGACCGACGCAGGCGGCCACTGGACCGCGCGGACGCTGCGGCCGGGCGCGCGCGGGCGGAACGCGCCGTACCTCAGCGTGTGCGTCTTCGCGCGGGGCCTGCTCGTCCACCTGTTCACCCGGATCTATCTGCCGGGCGACGAGGCCGCGCTCGCCGCCGACCCACTGCTCTCCCGGGTGGACGAGGCGCGCCGGGGCACGCTGATCGCCGAGGACCAGGGCAACGGCACCTACCGTTTCGACATCCGCCTTCAGGGCGAAGGCGAGACGGTCTTCCTGGAGTTCCAGTGACTTCTGCCGACGCCGACACCGGTCTGCTCGCCCCCGGGTGGACCGGTTCCCCGGCCGCGGCCTCGACCGGCGACACCGCCTACCTGCGGGCGCTGCTCGACGCCGAGGCCGCGCTGACCCGCGCCCAGGCCGCACTGGGGCTGGTCCCCGCCGCGGCCGGCCCCGCGGTGACCTCGGCGGCGGAGGCCGCCGCCTTCGACATCCGGTCTCTCTCGGAACGCGCCCGCGGCGGCGGCAACCCGGTGATCCCGCTGGTCGCGGACCTCACGAAGGCGGTCGGCACGGAGTACGGCCCGTACGTCCACCGGGGCGCGACCAGCCAGGACATCATGGACACGGCGACGATGCTGGTCGCCGCGCGCACCCTCGACCTGATCCTGGCCGACCTCGGCCGTACGGAGTCCGCGCTGGCCGCGCTCGCCACCGCGCACCGGGACACCGCGATGCCGGGCCGCACGCTCACCCAGCACGCCGTGCCGACGACCTTCGGGCTGAAAGCGGCGGGCTGGCGCTCACTGATCCTGGACGCCAGGGACCGGCTCGCGGTCGTACGGGCGACCCTGCCCGCCCAACTCGGCGGCGCGGCGGGCACGTTGGCGGCCTTCACGGCCTTCGGGGCGGTGACCGGCGCTCAGGCTTCGGCCGATGTCCACCACCCGATCGGAATCGAGGCCGCCGCGGACGCCCCGGCCCCGGCCCCGGTCGACACGCATGCCCTCGTCGCCGCCTATGCTCGCGAACTCGGCCTCCATGAGCCGGAGTTGCCCTGGCACACGCTGCGCACCCCGATCGCGGACCTGGCCGGAGCGCTGACCTTCGCCGCGGCGGCCCTGGGGAAGATCGCGGTGGACGTGCTCACGCTGGCCCGTACGGAGATCGCGGAGGTCGCCGAAGGCGGCGGGGGCGGTTCTTCGGCTATGCCGCACAAGGCGAACCCCGTACGGTCGACACTGATCGCGGCGGCGGCCCGGCGCGCGCCCCAACTGGCGGCCACGCTGTACGGCGCGCTGGCGGCCGAGGACGAGCGGCCGGCCGGGGCGTGGCATGCCGAGTGGGAGCCGTTGCGCGACCTGCTCCGACTGGTCGGCGGAGCCGCCCGGGACGCGGTGGAACTCACACGGGGGCTCCGGGTGAACGCGGACGTGATGCGCCGGCACCTGGACCTCACCCACGGTCTGATCGTCTCCGAGCGGCTGGCCGTCGAGCTGGCTCCGGTGCTGGGCAGGGCCCGCGCCAAGGAACTGCTCACCAGGACGGCCGAACGCGTCTACGCCGAAGGCCGGTCGCTGGGCGAACTGCTGGCCGAGGAGCCGGACTTGAAAGCCGTCGACCCGGCACTGATCACCGACCTCACCGATCCCACCCGCTACACCGGCTCCGCCGGAGCCCTCACCGACCGTGCCCTGGAGCGACGTTGACCGACAAGCTGCTCAACCACCGTGCGGAGGGCCCGACCTCCGCTCCCCCGCTGCTGCTCGGCCCCTCCCTCGGTACCTCCACCAAGCTGTGGGACAAGGTGGCGCCCGAGCTGTCGATCACGCACCGGGTGATCCGCTGGGACCTGCCGGGACACGGCGACTCCCCCGCCGGCCTGATCGCTCCGGGTGCGACGGTGGGCGACCTGGCCGCCCTGGTGCTGGCCCTGGCGGACGCGCTGGGCGTCGAGCGGTTCGCCTACGCGGGTGTGTCCCTGGGCGGCGCGGTCGGGCTGCACCTGGCCGCGCACCACCCGGAGCGGGTCTCGTCCCTCGCCGTGATCTGTTCCTCGGCCCACTTCAACGGCGCCAAGGCGTGGCAGGAGCGGGCGGAGCTGGTGCGCCGGGAGGGGCTGGCCGGGCTCGCGGAATCCGCCGACTCGCGTTGGTTCACTCCCGGTTTCACCGTGCCGGAGCTGGTCGACGACCACCGGAACGCCGACCCGCGCGCGTACGCCGCCTGCTGCGACGCGCTCGCCGCGTTCGACATCCGCGCGGACCTGCCCGGAATCTCCGCGCCGACTCTCCTCGTCGCCGGCCGGCAGGACCCGGCGACGCCGCCCGCGCATCTGCGGGAGATCGCCGACGCGGTGCCCGGCTCGTCGCTCACGGAGATCCCCGGCGCGTCCCATCTCGCCCCCGCCGAGCGCCCGGAGGCCGTACTGGCCGCGCTGCGCGGACACTTCGACGGGTACGCGAAGCGCGGGATGGAGGTGCGCCGCCAAGTCCTCGGCGACACGCACGTGGACCGTGCCCAGTCCCGGCAGACGCCCTTCACCGAGCGCTTCCAGGACTTCATCTCCCGGTACGCCTGGGGCGAGATCTGGACCGACCCCACGCTGTCCCGCCGCGAACGCAGCATGATCACACTGACCGCGCTGATCGCCCACGGCCACTACGACGAACTCGCCATGCATATCCGAGCGGCCCGCCGCAACGGCCTCACCTCGGAAGACATCGGCGCCGTACTCCTCCAGACCGCCGTGTACTGCGGAGTCCCAGCGGCGAACTCGGCGTTCGCCACGGCCCAGCGGGTGCTGGCGGAGGAGGACGCGGGCCGGACCTGAGCCACATGGGCTGGAGCTACATGAGCTGGAGCCACATGAGCTGGAGCCACATGAGCTGGAGCTACAGGAGCTGGAGCTACAGGAGCTGGTCCAGTGCCTCCCTCGCCCGTTTGACCAGGCCGTCCGCGCCGCAGGAGGCGGCCAGCGTCAGGCCCCGGTTGAGTTCGGAGACCGAGCGGACGGCGATGCCGTAGTCCACGCGCGCCGCGGCGTGCTCGTAGGCGGAGGGCGAGGCCGCCAGGTAGGTGACCGCCTTGGCGTACAGGGAGGCGGCCTGTTTGCCGGTGGCGAGGTAGGCCTCGACACGGAGTGCCTCGCCGATGGCGGTGTCCGTGCCGAGGCGTTCGGCACGGCGGCGGACGCTCATGGCGAGTTCGGCGGCGCGGCGCGGGTCCTCGGTGGCGAGGGCGCGGGCGAGGTCTCCGCCCCAGGGTGCGATGACCGTGTTGTGGTGCCCCCGGGCGGCCGCGGCCTTCTCGGCGGCCTCCAGTTCATTGATGCCGTCCTTGGTGCGGCCGACGGCGAGCAGCAGCCGGCCCCGTACGGAACGGGGGTCGGGCAGCACGAGGGTGGACGGGTACGGAGGCGCGAAGCCGTGTTCCTCCGCGACCTTCCAGGCCTCCTGGACATGGCCGCGGGCGAGCAGCGTGTCGACGAGGTTGCAGGTCGACGACCAGTGCAGGGGCAGCCCACGGCCCACTCGCTCGGCGAAGGCCAGCGACTTGCGCAGGGATTCCTCCGCGGCCTTGAGACGCCCCCGCATGCGATGGCCGTGTCCGACATAGGCGTGGGCCAGGGCGAGATGGCCGCCGCTCCATCCGACGCTCTCGTAGGTGCGCACGGCCTCCGTGTAGAGGCTCTCCGCCCGGTCGAGCCGGTCCGCGTAGGCGTACGCGATGGCCAGCATCAGCAGGAGCTCGATGCCCCACTCACTGTCGGTCCAGCCGAGGCCCGGCGCCAGTCGGCCGTTGACGAGGGCCCGGTCGCAGAACTCGACGACCTCTTCGGCGCTCTCGCCCCGCACCACCGCGTCGAATCCGCGCAGGATGAGCAGCGCACGCTCGGAGTTGTCCCTCCCCGTACAGGCTGCGGCGAGGGCGGAGAGTTCCTGGGAGTGGGTGGGCGAGAGGTCCACGTCGGCGTGGATGACCTCCCACATGTAGTGGGCGGCCTGGAGCCGCATCCGGGCCGGGCCCGGTTCCAGCCGGGCGGCCTCGGCGTCGACCGTGCGGACGGCCTCCTCCAACTGGTCGTTGTGAAGCAGCGCCTGGGAGAGTCGGAACACCGCGTCCACGCGCTCGGCGCTGTCGAGGCCCGGCTCGGCGAGTGCCGAGCGGAGGTACTCGACGGTGGTGGCGGGCGAGGTCAGGAGAGTGGCGCAGCCCAGCTCGTAGAGCACGCGGACGCGGACATCCTGCTGCGGCGGCTCCTTCAGGGCCCGCTCCAGACAGCGGCGGGCGGCGTCCGGGGCACCCACGGCGAGGTGCTCGCGTGCGGCGGCGCGCAACTGCTCGACCAGTTCGGGGTCGCCGTCGGCGTGCACTTCGACGAGGTGGCGTGAAGCCGCCGCGGCGCCTCGCCCGGACTCACTGACGACCGTCGCGGCCACGCCGTGGAACGCGGTACGGATGCCGGGCGGGATCGATTTGTAGACCGCGGTGGCGATCAGCGGGTGCACGAACTCGAGATCGCCGTCCTCCGCCCTGCGGTTGACCGGACTGGGTTCGGTGAGGATGCGGGCCGAGGTCAGCAGGTGGGCGCACTCCGCCGCCGTCTCCCGGCTCAGCGAGGCGAGCCGGGCCACGATCTCCACCGATATGCCGGTGTGCAGGATGGCCGCCGCCCAGGCGAAGCGGGTGGCGTCGACGCCGAGTGTCTCGAGCCGCGCGACGAGACCGCGGCCACGCGCCGTCCGGTTCAGGGCGCGCAGTTCGGCGGCGGAGCCCTCGGCCGGTTCCAGCTCGCTGTCCTGCACCTTGGCCAGGAGTTCCACGGTCTCGTACGGGTTGCCGCCGGTCACCGCCCACACCTCGCGGCAGAACGGGTCGTCCGCGTGCTCGCCGACCGTGGCGCGGGTGAGTCCGGCGGTGGCCTCCGGCGTGAGCGACCGGAGCGTGGCGACCGGGCGGGCTCTGGCGGCGACCTGGGCGAGATGCCGCGCGCCCTCGCCGGTGACCTCACCGGGACGGCGGGCCACCACGACGAGGACGCACATCTCCGCCAGGCGCTCGGTGACGGCGGACAGCCAGTGCAGGGTCTCCTGGTCGGCCCAGTGGGCGTCGTCGATGAGCAGCACGAGCGGCCAGGTCCGCCGGGAGAGCCGGTTCACGGCGGCGACCAGCCCGTCGCAGACGGCCTGCGGGTCGGCCGGACTCGCGCCCGGCTCCGTAAGCCCCAGGGCGGGACCGGCGATGTCGTACCAGTCGCCGAGATACTCGCGGATCTCCTCTTCCATCAGCCCGATCAGCGCGGGTTGCAGCAACTGCCGTACGACGTTGAACGGGACGGACGTGACGGTCTCGCCGCCACGTGCGTACCAAACCGTGCAGCCCCGGTCCCCGGCGATCCGGCGGGCCTCGGCGAGCAGGGCGGTCTTGCCGATGCCCGCCTCACCGCTGAACACCAGGACACTGCCCGGGGAAGCCTTGTCGACGCGGAGTTCGTCGATCGCCTGTGTGATGGCGACGATCTCGGCGTCGCGCTCCCACAGGGAAGCCGAGGCGGCCGCATCGGGCCGTCCCTCCGTCATCCCGCTACCTCCCCAGCGTCGCCCGAACGACGTACAGGTCATTGAGCGTAGCCCTCCGGCTGCCGAAGTGGAGGCTGGTCCGGACACCTATTGCCGTGTCGGGTGACATCGCATGCCTCCGGGGCGACGCATCCGCCCGCCCGCCTGCCGCGTTGACGTGATGGACAGTCAACTTCCCGTGGTCCGAGGCTGAATTTCCGGTCTTCCGGTGTCGACGGGCCCCACCCCTTCAGGAGACGGAATGACCGCATCCGCGCGCGGGCCGGAGCCGCGCCCCGGCCGGCCCGAGCGGTCCCGCAGGGCCCTGTTCGCGGGGGCGGTGGGGAACTTCATCGAGTGGTACGAGTTCGGGGTCTACGGGTACTTCGCGACGATCATCGCGGCACGGTTCTTCACGCCGGAGGGCGGCAGTGAGGTCGAGGCGCTGGTGAGGACGTACGCCTCGTTCGCGCTGGCGTTCTTCTTCCGGCCGGTGGGCGCCGCGCTGTTCGGCAGGCTCGGTGACCGGATCGGCCGCCGTCCGGTGCTGGTTCTGGTGATCGTCCTGATGACGGTCGCGACGACCCTGATCGGCGCGCTTCCGACGTACGACACGATCGGCGCCGTCGCGCCTTGGCTGTTGACCTTCCTGCGGGTGCTCCAAGGGCTGTCCGCGGGAGGGGAGTTCGGGGGCGCGGTGTCGGTGATGACGGAGTTCGCGCCGGCGGGCAGACGGGGGCTGTACGGGTCGTGGCAGTCGTTCACGGTGGCGCTGGGGCTGCTGGGCGGGGCCGGAGTGGCCGCCCTGCTGGCATCCGCCCTGTCCCCGGGGGAACTGGAGTCGTGGGGGTGGCGGCTGCCGTTCCTGCTGACGCTGCCGCTCGGCCTGGGCGCACTGTGGCTGCGGTTGCGGCTGGACGAGACGCCGGCCTTTCGGCAAGAACACGAAAGGGCCTCGGCAGGAGGGGCCTCGGTACGGCCGCCGGTCCGGGAGACCGCCCGGGCCATCGCGCTCGGTGCGGGCCGCGTCATGGGCTGGGCGGCGGCCGGTTACACCTTCCTGGTCGTGCTGCCCTCCTATCTGCAGGGCAGTCTGAACGCCACCTTCCAGCAGGCCCTCCTGGCCACCGTGGCGGCCAATCTCGGCTTCGCGGTCACGATCGTCCCGGCCGGGTGGCTCAGCGACCGGGTGGGACGGCGGCCGGTCATGCTCACGGGCACCCTGTCGGTGACCGTCCTGGCGCTGCCGCTTCTCAACCTCCTGCAGGACACGGGTACTTCGACCACGGCGAAGGCGGTCACCGTGTTCGCGGCGGGGGCGGTCGTCGGGCTGATGGCGGGTCCGGGTCCGGCCATGCTCTCCGAGATGTTCCCGACGAGCGTCCGCTACACCGGGCTGGGACTCGCCTACGCCCTGTCCAATGCCGTGTTCTCGGGCTGCGCGGGCCTCATCATCACGGAGACGATTCGACGGACGGGCAGCGTGGACATCCCGGCGTACTACGCGGCCGCGACCTGCGCGGTGAGCACGCTCACGCTGCTGACGCTCCGTAAGCCTCGCGAGGAACAGGGGAGTTGAGTGGGCATGCGGGTGATCGGGCTGATGTCCGGGACGTCGTACGACGCCGTCGACGCGGCGGCGGCCGACCTGGACCTCGACGGCGACACCCTCGCCCTGAAGCCGCTCGGACTGGTCAGCCGGGCGTACGACGACGATCTCCACGAGGCGCTGACCAGAGCGCTCCCTCCGGCGGCCACCACCGTCGGCGAGGTGTGCCGGCTGGACACCCGCATCGGACAGGCGTTCGCGGCGCTGGCGGTCGAGGCCGACCGTGAACTCTGCGACGGGCGGGCCGAGTTGGTGGCCTCGCACGGCCAGACGGTCTTCCACTGGACCCAGGGGACGGAGGCGGGCGAGGGGACCGAGGTGCTCGGTACGCTCCAGCTCGGGCAGCCCGCCTGGATCGCCGAGGCGACGGGGCTGCCCGTGGTGGCCGACTTCCGGCCCCGGGACATCGCCGCCGGCGGCCAGGGCGCGCCCCTGGTGAGCCTCGTCGACCTGCTGTGGCTGCGCGGCAGGCCCGGCACACCGGTCGCCCTCAACCTGGGCGGCATCGCCAACCTCACCGCCCCCGACGGCACCGCCTTCGACACCGGGCCCGCGAACGCCCTGATCGACGCTGCCGTGCGGGACTCGACGGGCGGGCACCTGTCGTACGACGTGGACGGCGCCCTCGCCGCCCGTGGCACCGTCCACGAGCCGCTGCTGTGCCGGCTCCTCGCCGAGCCGTACTACGCGCTGCCCGCGCCGAAGACCACGGGCAAGGAACTGTTCCACGACGGCTACCTGCGCTCCGCTCTGGCCGAGGTCACGGGGCTGCGCCCGGCGGACGTCGTCGCGACCCTCACGCTCCTCACCGCCCGTACGGTCGCGGCCGCCACCCGCGCGGTGCGGGGCACCGAGGTGATCGCGTCGGGCGGCGGCACCCGCAATCCGACGCTGATGCGGATGCTCGGCGCCGAGCTCGCCGGCGTACCGCTGCGGGTGTCGGACGAGTTGGGGCTCCCGGCGGACGCGAAGGAGGCGTACGCCTTCGCCGTCCTGGGCTTCCTGACCGTCCACGGGCTACCGGGTACGGACCCGTCGAGCACGGGAGCCCGGCACCCGAGTGTGCTGGGTTCGGTGACGCCGGGGCGCCGGGGTCTGCCTCCGCCGGGGCGTTCGGGTGTGCCATGTGCCGTGCGGCCGCCGGTGCGGCTCGTCATCCGGTGAGCCGCAGGCGGCCTCGGCGTCACCCCCGCGCCCGGCCGTCGCGCGGGAAATCTGCCGGGGTGGCCGGACATCCGACCGTTCGCCGGGGCCGCCGGTCGTCCTGAGCGGCACCCGTGGCGACGGCGGCCCGTTCGGCCGACGCCTCCGCCGGTCACCCCTCCCGCGAGTCGCCGCAGCGGCTGCTGCCGTCGAACTCCGCGGGTCGGCGGGGCGGCGGGGCGGCGGGGGCGGCAGGGCCAGGGCACCGAGGCACGGCAGATCGACGGCACGACGGCACGACGGGTCGACGGATCGGCGGATCGGCGGGGCGGCAGGGCGGCAGGGCGGCAGGGCGGCGGGTCGACGGCACAGCGGGGCGGCAGGGCGACGGGTCGGCGGGTCGGCGGGCCAGCAGGTTGAGGGCACGGCGGGTCGGCAGACCGACGGCACGACGGGTCGACGGCACGACGGGTCGACGGATCGGCGGGGCGGCGGGGCGGCGGATCGGCGGGGCGGCGGATCGGCGGGGCGGCAGGGCGGCGGGTCGACGGCACAGCGGGGCGGCGGATCGGCAGGTCGGCAGGTGGGCAGGTCGGCAAGTCGGCAGGTCGGCAGGTGGGCAGGTGGGCAGGTCGGCAAGTCGGCAGGTCGGCAGGGAAATCGGGCGGTGGGCGTGCCAATTACCGTCCCCTCTCATCCGCTTTTCACTCCGGCCTCATACGGTTGCCCCATGACGCAGGTGACTCCTCCCGGCTGGTATCCCGACCCCGGGCAGACAAATGACGCTCCCGCCCTCGAGCGTTGGTGGGACGGCAAGGCGTGGACGGACCAGGTCCGGCCCGTGGGCCCGGCCGCGGGGTTCGGTCCCCCGGCCTACCCGCCGGGCGCGGGCCCGTACCCGCCGGGGGCCGGGGGCCACCCCGGATACCCCGGCTATCCCGGGTACCCGGCCCCCGCCCCGAAGCGCGGCCTGCGCACCGGGATAGCCGTGGCCGTGGCGGCGGCGGTGCTGGCCAGCATCGGGGTCGGCGTGTACGCCCTGGCCGGCAACGACGGAGGCGGCGAGGGCAGTACGACGTCCCAGGGCCCCGGCGGGCAGAACGGCCAGGGCGGTGCGGACGGCGGCCAGGGCGGACCGGGCGGCAACTCCGGCGGCCAGGGCGGACCCGGTGGATCGGGTGGCTCCGGCGGCCGGACCCCGGCGCCGGACGGGTCCGGGCAGCCGCCGCAGACCGAGGAGGGGTACGCCACCGACACGACCAGCGGCATCAGCATCCCCGTGCCCGACGACTGGGTCGGCTCGGCCCTGCAGGCCGGTGCGCAGGTGACGACCGAGGCGTCGTACGAGTGCCCGGCCGACGCCACGAAGACCTGCACACGCGGCGGCGCCTACTCGTCGCCCGCCGAGCTGCTGAAGCTGAAGGCCACCACCGCCGAGGCGGCCGCCAAGGAGGACATCTCCCAGGCCGCCGAGGCCGCCTACGGCTCCGAGGGCTACGGGAAGATCACCTCCCACGAGGAGCTGGCCTCCAAGGCGGTGACCGTGGCGGGCGAGAAGGGCTACTACGTCCGCTGGAAGGTGGTCACGGGCAAGGGCGACGACGGCTATGTCGAGTCGCTCGCCTTCCCCTCCCCGGCCGACTCCTCGCGGCTCGTCGTGGTCCGCTTCGGCATCGACGTGAGCGACGAGGCGCCCAAGCAGTCGGTCATCGACGACATCACCAAGGGCATCAAGGAGGCGTCGATCAGCGGGGGCGGCAGCGGCCAGGACGTGTGATCCCGCACACTCCCGAACGGCCCGGTGCACCCGGAAAAGTCGGCCGGGTGGGATTCCTCTCCGCTCCAGAGGAATCCCACCCGGCCGGGGTTACGCGCCGCCCCCGTCCCCACGGTGCGGCGCGATCAGGTCGTCGTCCGGTTCAACCCACGAACGGCGGCCCGAGTCTCACGCGAGGCCGAGCGTCGGTAGCACCGCCGCCTCGATGAACTTGATGATGTACGTCTCGTCCGCGTCCTGGCCCTCCAGAACCGGGCGGGCCCGCAGGACGCCGAAGATCTGGGCCGGGATGAACTCCAGCGCCGGATGGTCCGCGGGGACCTCGCCCCGGGCCACCCCGCGGTCGATCATGACCTTGAGCGCGTCGATCTCCGGGTCCACCAGCGCGTCCCGCAGGGCCGCCCGCAACTCCTCGTCCTGCACGGCCGCGTGGCCGAGGGCCTGGAACAGCCGCCCCTCCAGAACGTAGCCCTCACCGGCGTGCCGGGCCACCTCGCGCAGGTCACCGGCGAGGCTGCCGGTGTCGATCCCCGCGAAGCGGACACTGCGGCGCGCGCGCAGGGCGGCCGCCACGAACTGCGGCTTCGTCCTCCACTGCCGGTAGAGCGTCGACTTGCTGCACCGCGTGGTCGCGGCGACGCCCTCCATGGTCACCGAGTCGTACCCGCACGCACGGATCTGTTCGAGCACGGCGTCGAAGAACTCCTGCTCACGCTCGGGCGTGAGTTTGGAGCGGCGCGAGGCGACGGCCGTCTCCGGCCCGTCCGCTGCCTGCGACGTCATGGCCCCTGTCTCCTTCGGTCGTCCCCATGCCGAAAAGCCTGTCGAAACGCCACTGTACCGGAACGCCGCCGTATCGGTACAGTGCCGTATCGATACCCCCCCGTTTCGGTACAGTGGCGTATCGGTACACTCTCGTATCGGTACTGCCGCGTTTCGGTACTGCCGCGTATCGATCGTTTGTGCCGTCCAGGGAACCAGCGCCACCAGCGCCGTCAGTGAAAGGGCCGGGGGATGGAATGCCGCACCGAGCCTGTGCAGGAGCGGGCCGCCGCGATATCGCGGCCACCCCTCGTCCGTGAGTTCCTGCTCGTCGCAGGGCTCTTCCTCGTCTACAAGTTCGGCCGACTGCTGGCGGGCGGCCACACCGCCGAGGCCTTCCGCAACGCCCACCAGGTGTGGGACTGGGAGCGCGCCCTGGACCTGCCGGGCGAGGGCTCCGTACAGTCCGCGCTGCTGCACGGCGACACGCTGGTCCACTTCGCGAACGTCTACTACGCGACCGTCCACTTCCCGGCCACCGTGGCCTTCCTGGTCTGGCTGTACCTGCGGCGCCCCGCGCACTACGTCTGGGCGCGCCGGGTCCTCGCCGCCCTCACCGCCGCCGCCCTGCTGCTGCACCTCGCGTTCCCGCTGGCCCCGCCGCGGATGCTGGACGTCGCGGGTCTCGTCGACACCGGGCAGGTGTACGGGCCGACGGTCTACTCGGCGGCTCCGGCCACCGACTCCTTGGCGAACCAGTTCGCGGCGATGCCCTCCCTGCACTTCGGCTGGGCCCTGATGGTCGCGGTCGGCCTGATCGCCGCGACCCGCTCCCGCCTGCGCTGGCTGTGGCTGCTGCACCCACTGGTGACCCTGATCGTGATCGTCGGCACCGCGAACCACTACTGGCTGGACGCGATCGTGGCGGGCGTCCTGCTGGCCCTCGCGCTCGCCGTGATCCAGCTCCCGCACCGCACGGCCACGACCGCCGGGCAGCACTCCAAGGCCCTCGTACCGGCCGAGGAGCCCGTCCTGGTGGGAGCGGGCCGATGAACGCCACACTCCTCGCCGTCGCCCTGTCCCTGGTCTCCGCCGTCGCCTACGCGACCGCCGCCGTGGCCCAGGAGCGGCTCGCCTCCCGCAGCGCCGACACGGGCGTACGGCGGATGCTCGCCAGCGGTGCCTGGTGGAGTTCGGTCGCGCTGAACGCGGGCGCCGCGCTGCTGCACGTGGTGGCCCTCAAGTACGGGCCCCTCACCGTCGTACAGCCCCTCGGCGCGCTCACCCTGGTGGCCGCGGTGCCACTCGGTGCGCGAGTCGCCGGGCGCCGGGTCACCGCGGCGGAGTGGCGTGGCACCGCGCTCACGCTGGCCGGCCTCGCCGCGATCCTGATCGCCGCGTCCGGCCCCGCCCCCGACGACGTGCTGAGCGTCCCGGAGGCCCTCGCCGTGGCCGGCGCCACCGCCGCGCTGGTCGGGCTCCTGTCCCGTCGCGGCACCACGTCCGGACTGCGCCACGCCGGCGCGTCCGGCCTGGCCTCGGGCGTCGCCTCCGCGCTCACCCAGACCGTCACGGTCGCCGCGACCGACCGCTCGGGCTCCCTCCTGGACGTCGAGGTCGTCGTGGTGGCCCTCCTGGTCGCCGCGTTCGCCGTGGGCGGCCTCCTGCTCTCCCAGACGGCCTACCGAGGCGGGCTCGGAGCCCCCCTGGCGGTCGTCACCCTCACCAACCCGCTCGCCGCCGCCGTGATCGGCCTCTCGCTCCTCGGCGAGGGCCTGCGGGGCGGCGTCGCGGGGGTGTTGCTCGCCGTGGCGGGAGCGGGCGTGGCGGCGCGGGGTGTGGTGCTGCTGACCCGGGTGACGCCGGCGGTCGAGATCCGGCCGATGGGTCCTGCCCCGGTGGACGAGGACCACCCGGTGGCGGCCGTCCTCGCCCTGGAAGCCCGACACGCCCCGACGGAACCGTCGCTGCTCCCCCGCCTGCCGGGCTCCCCGGCGCCGGGACACCTCACCCCCCTCTGAGAGCGGAGCCGGAGACGCTTACCGGCGCTGACAGGGCGCCGCCTGCGCCCACCCGTGCCGCCCCAGCGGCACGACTGCCCGCAGTGCGGACGGCAGGCATGGCGGCACCCGGCGGCACGACTGCCGCTGCTGGGGCGGTGTCGGCAGCAGGACCGCGCACCCTGGGCCGTAGGCCTTCAGGGGGCGCGGGGAACTGCACGCGCGACCACGTGCGAGCCGCAGTCACTCAGGGACACTCGCCCCCGAGCTCTCCGCCCTCTCAGATGCCCTACCGCCACCCCAGCGCCGGATCGCTCACCCCCGCCCGCCCGTTCTCCACGTGCCCGGCGAACCTCCGGAGGAAGCCCCCGTCGGCGGTGACGCTCAGGTCGTACCAGCGTCGGCTCGCCCGCAGGTCCACGACCTGTCGGACGGTCGCCCCCGCCCGCACCCCGACCGTGCGGGACCGGCCGCCGTAGGCGCTCGTGACCTTCAGACTCACCGTGCCGGACCCCTTGTTGGTGAAGGTCAGCTCCACGTCGTCGCCGACATGGCGCGCGGTGACCTCGGGCCCGGCCGCCGAGGTCTTCCCCGGCCCCTTGAAGACCCGCAGGAAGCCGTTCGGCCCGTGCACCGTCAGGTCGTACGAGCCGCCGGAGTACGCGGAGTTCCACGTGTCCGACACGGCCTTGCCCCGCTCGGTGGTGTACGTCCACGGCCCGTCCGTACGGTTCCCGGAGGTGACGAGGAAGGCCGCACCCGCCTTGCCGCCGGAGGCGAACGTGAGGGTGAGGGTCCCGGCCTTCGGATCGGCCGAACCGTCCACCCTGGGCGCGTACTTGAGCGGCCGGGCCGGTCGCAGCCCCCGCTCCTGCCTCGGCATGCTGGGGTCACCCGGCACGGCCGGCCGGTAGTCGGGGTGGCGCTCGCGGTCCGGCGGCTCGTACGCGTCGGTGTCCGGCAGCGCGGCCGGCCGGCTGTCCTTGCGGGAGAAGTCGAACGCGGAGGTGAGGTCGCCGCAGACGGCCCGCCGCCACGGCGAGATGTTCGGCTCCTTCACCCCGAACCGGCGCTCCATGAACCGCAGGATCGAGGTGTGGTCGAGGGTCTCCGAGCAGACGTAGCCGCCCTTGCTCCAGGGGGAGACGACCAGCATCGGCACCCGTGGTCCGAGCCCGTACGGTCCGGCGACCTGCGTCGAACTGCCCGCGAAGAGGTCCGGTCCGACATCGACCGTGGACTTGCCGCGGGAGGCGTCGCGCGGCGGCAGCGGCGGCACGAGGTGGTCGAAGAAGCCGTCGTTCTCGTCGTAGGTGATGAACAGCGCCGTCTTCGCCCAGACGGCCGGGTTGGAGGTGAGCGCGTCGAGGACCTGGGAGATGTACCAGGCGCCGTAGTTCGAGGGCCAGTTGGAGTGCTCGGAGAACGCCTCGGGCGCGGCGATCCAGGAGATCTGCGGCAGCTCGCCCGCCCTGACGTCGGCCTTCAGCCGGTCGAAGTAGCCGTCACCGGCCTTCGCGTTCGTACCGGTGCGGGCCTTGTCGTACCAGGGGTCGCCGGGCTTGGCGCCCCGGTACTTGTTGAAGTAGAGCAGCGAGTTGTCGCCGTAGTTGCCCCGGTAGGCGTCCTGTATCCAGCCCCAGGAGCCGGCCGCGTCCAGGCCGTCGCCGATGTCCTGGTAGATCTTCCAGGAGATCCCGGCCTCTTCGAGGCGCTCGGGGTAGGTCGTCCAGTCGTAGCCGACCTCGTCGTTGCCGAGGACGGGACCGCCGCCCTTGCCGTCGTTGCCCGTGTACCCGGTCCACATGTAGTAGCGGTTCGGGTCGGTCGAGCCGATGAACGAGCAGTGGTAGGCGTCGCAGACGGTGAACGTGTCGGCGAGGGCGTAGTGGAACGGGATGTCCTCGCGCGTCAGATACGCCATCGTCGTGGTGCCCTTGGCCGGCACCCACTTGTCGTACTTGCCCCCGTTGTAGGCGGCGTGGCCGTCCGGCCAGCTGTGCGGCAGGCCCTCCAGGAACTGCATGCCGAGATCGTCGGCCTCGGGGTGGAACGGCAGCACGTCCTTCGTGCCGTCCGACTGGTGCCACACGCTCCTGCCGTTGTCCAGCGTCACCGGATGCGGGTCGCCGAAGCCCCGTACGCCTCTCAGCGAGCCGAAGTAGTGGTCGAAGGACCGGTTCTCCTGCATGAGGACGACGATGTGCTCGACGTCCTCGATCGTGCCGGAACGATGGTGCGCGGGCAGCGCCGCGGCCCGCTGGATGCTGGCCGACAGTGCGCTGAACGCCGTTGTGGCGCCCGCGACTTGGAGGAATCGCCGCCGGTTGACTTCAGGCATGGGTGGATGACCTCTTGTCCTGACGTGGTGCGTCGGATGTGACCTGCGCGCAAGGAATGGTCCAAGAGGAACGAACGCCGGGGAAGGGGTCGTGGCGCGGGTGTGACGCGCCGGGGACCGCCGCGCGAACACCGCCGGGCGGGCGCGCCACCTCGACTCCCTGCGCATGCGGGCGCCGGTCCGGCCCGGGGACGTGCTGCACGGCACGATGGAGATCGTGGAGATCCGCCCCCGCGACGACAACACCGCCGTCGTCCGCAGCCGGGGCACCCGACCGAGCCGATGCGCTTCGGCCTCCAGGGCCCGAGGCCGTCCTCGACGAGCAGCGCATCGGGACGCTGAGACCGGCCGGTCCGGTCCGGGTGGCCACCGGTGTCCAGGACGACATCGTTCCGCACGGCCAGGCCCGCCAACTGGCAGTGGACTGGTGCCGCAAGGACGGCAACATCACCTACGCGGCAGTCGACCTGCCCGACCTCGGCGACAGGATCCTCACCAACCGCCTCGCCCCCTCATCGCCGACCAGGGAGAGGCGATCTCCTGGCTCACCGAACGTCTGGAGGCGACCCGACCACGTCCAACTGCTGGACGATGCCCTTCCAGCGCTGATGGGACGTGGTCGAGGGCGCTCTCGGTGCACCGGTCGTCGTGGACACGCGCCACCTGGATCAGTCGCCGCCACAGCCTCGGCGTACCCCACGCGTCGAGGCTGTGGTACACGGGGGTGACGCCTGGCGAGCGGAGGAAGTCGGCGTTGTGCGGTCGCGCGGTGCCGATCGCGGTGGCGGCGCGCAGGCGGGCCGACCGTGCGGCGAATGTTCCCACTCCTCCGGTGGCGGCCGACACGACGATGGTGTCCCCGGGCTCGGGACGCACGGCGTCGCTGCGCGAGGGAACCTCCCGGGCGGGAGCCCACCGCAGTATGTCGTTGATGCATCAGGGACGGCTCCGGAACCGTTTCATGCCTCGGCGGAGGACAACGCCGGTTCGGTCGTGCCCCGTTCCTCCTGCTTCGGCGCGGTGGCCATCGCGCGCAACGCCTCGAAGGCGGCCGCCGTCGGGCTGGCCGGCTCCGCCTGGTACACCACGAGCTGCTGGTGCGGCGCGCCGTTGACGGTGAAGGCGGCAAACGCGATGTGCAGGTCCCCCACCTGCGGATGCCTCAGGTGCTTGCCCTCCTGGCTTTTGCTCTTGACCTCGTGCAGTTGCCAGAGCTCCGTGAACTCCTCGCTCTGCACCGAGAGTTCCTCGACCACCTCGGCGATGCGCGCCGAGTCCGGATCGAAGCCGTAGGCGGCCCTGATCTCAGCGACGCAGGAGTGCGCCGCACGCTCCCACTCCTGGTAGAAGTCCCGGCCCGCGGGGTCGACGAACACCATCCGGGCCAGGTTGTCGAACCGGTCGAAGCCGCTGTGCAGCGCAGTGGCCAGCGCGTTGCCGGCAAGGACGTCGAGAGCGGGTCCGAGGACGAAGGCGGGCGTGTGCTGCCACCCGTCCATGAGCTGCAACAGCTGGCCGCTCACCGCTGCGTGGCCGTGGTCGCGTCGGCGCTGCGAGGCGGAAAGGCACAGTCGGTTGAGATGGTCGGTGGCCTCCGCGTTCAGCTTCAGCGCCTGCGCCACCGCTTCGACGACCTGAGGCGAGGGGCTGTTCTCGCGGCCCTGCTCGAGCCTGATGTAGTAGTCGGAACTCACTCCGGCCAGGAGCGCCACTTCCTCCCTGCGCAGTCCCGGAACCCGGCGCCGCCCGTGCTCGGGCAGACCGACGTCATGCGGCTTGAGAGCCTCTCGACGGGCTCGGAGGAATTCACCCAAAGGCGTCCCGTTGCTCATGCGCAAAGGGTAGACCGAATACGGTTGATGTTGAGTTTCGAACAGGTAAGGTGGCAAATCTTCGCTCTCGGCCCTCACCACCTGCAGCGGCTGGTCTCGCGGCCCGGCTTCGGCCCACCGGTTCGACAATACCCGCCGACCACCGTTGCCTCCCTCGATCCTGGGAGTGATGCACCCACGGTCAGCGTGCCCTTTCACGGCAGATTCCCTCTAGCCTCGATGACATGGACAAAGAAGAGCACCCTGCCACGGTGGAAGGGCTGGGCCGGTTTCTCCGCTCCCGACGGGAGCTCCTCAGCCCCGCGGCCGTAGGACTGCCCAGTACCGGCCGCCGACGGGTGCCGGGGCTGCGTCGCGACGAGGTCGCGGCCCTGGCCGGCGTCAGCGCCGGCTACTACGTGCGGCTGGAGCAGGGACGCGAACTCAACCCCTCGCGAAGGGTCCTCGAAGCGGTGGCTCGCGTGCTCCAACTGAGCGACGAGGACCGGCTGCACCTCCTCCGCACGGCACGGCCCACCACACGCCGCACGAGGTCTCCTTTCCGTGTCGAGCGCGCCCACCCTCCACTGCGGCAGTTGATCGAGAGCTGGACCAGGACACCCGCCTTCGTCATCGGCCACGCCCAGGACATCCTGGCGGCCAACGACCTGGCGCAGGCCCTGTACTCGGACTTCGCCCAGCAGGACAACGTCCTGCGCATGCTGTTCCTCGACCCCGCGGCCAAGGCCTTCTACCGTGATCCCCGGCGTGCCGAGCACCGAGCCGTGGCCGACCTGCAGCAGACGGCCACGGAGACGCCGGACGATCCGCGTATCCTCGAACTCGTCGGCGAACTGTCGGTGCGCAGTGGCGAGTTCCGGTCCCTCTGGGCACGGGAGTACTCACGGGTCCCCCCGTACGAGGTCGAGCAGATGCGCCACTCCGCCATCGGCGACCTGGAACTACGCCACGAAGCACTGCACATCCGCAGCGCGCCCGGACAGCAACTCGTCGTCCTGCACACCGAACCCGGCTCCGCGTCGGCCGATGCGCTGTCCCTGCTCGGTTCCATCGGAGCGCCGACGTTTCCGAGCCGGCAGGAGCCGAGTACCGACAGCTGAGAAAGGGCGTTCCGCGCACCGCCGGCCCCGGGGAGGGCCCGGCGGTGCGCTGCGTCGCGCGCCCTTTCCCGGGCGGTCCAGGACAGCCTTTCCCAGGAGTCCTTCTCCCAGGTAAATCGTGGCCTGCCTGTCGGAAAGCGCAACGGCCATTCTCTTCTCAGGGGTTCCCGAGCAACCGGATATCGGTCCTCGACAGAGCTGAAGGAGAGAAATCATGGAAAGCAGGCAAGATGCGCCGGTCTGGCTGGTGACGGGTTGCTCGACCGGATTCGGGCGGAGCATCGCCGCACACCTGCTCGACAAAGGGTTTCGTGTGGTGGTCACCGCCCGCAGGACCGAGCAGATCAAGGATCTCGGTGCCCGCGACAACGCGTTCGCCGTGGCGTTGGACGTCGCCGACGACGTCGGCGTGACGGAAGCGGTACGCCGGGCGGAAGAGCACTTCGGCCGGCTCGACGTCGTGGTCAACAATGCCGGCATCGGCTAGTTCGCAGCGGTGGAGGAACCCTCCCCGCAGACCGCGCGACGTCTCTTCGACGTCAACTTCCACGGTGTCGCCCGCGTCATTCACGCGGTCCTGCCGGGCATGCGCGCCCGGCGCTCGGGCACCATCGTGAACCTCACCTCGATCGGCGGACTGGTCGGGCATCCCGCCGTCGGCTACTACTGCGCCACCAAGTTCGCCGTCGAAGGCCTCTCGGAGAGCCTGCGGCACGAGGTGGAACCTCTCGGCATCACGGTCATGACCGTCGAGCCGTCCGCGTTCCGCACCGACTGGGCCGGCTCCTCCCAGGAGACGCAGGACCCCATCGCGGACTACGACCAGACCGCCGGGGCCGCACGCCGCGCCTACCACGACTCCGTCGGCCGACAGGCTTGTCCGCCGCGACCCGCGGGTCGAACCAGGGGTTGAGGACGGTGTGCGCCCACCGGTCGTAGGACCCGGCGAACTCCTCGTGGCGGGTGGCGTGGTGGGCCGTATGGGCCACCCGTGCGGCCGCCCACAAGGCGAGGGAGATGCCCTGCGTCAGGGTCGGGTTCGTGCGGACGAGGATGTCGCCCACCCGCACCAGGCCGGTGACGACGGGGCCGCCGTGTCGGCGGTGGGGCTCCACCGGTTGTCGAGACCGGCCATGACGTGCACCTCGCCCACCGGCTGCGGATCGTCGGCCGGCCAGGCTCCGCCGGAGAGGAGGAGACGGGTCAGGCCGTCGAAGGTCCGTGGATCGCGCAGTGTGGGCAGCGTGGGGTCGCCGACCGGCACTGGCCGCACTGGCCGCCTGTGCGCGACGCGTTCGGCCGTCGCGTCGCCGCTTCGTTGCCTCGTTGCCTCGTTGCCTCGTTGTCTCGTTGCCTCGTTGCCTCGTTGCGGCAGTCGTCCTCCCTCCCGGACTTCAGGTACGTACCGAACGGTCCGACGAGGGTGCGTCATCACGTACGTACTCGTCACCGATGCGGGGCCGGCTCCGCCGGTGCGACCTTGGTCGAGGCGGCCGCATCCGGGGTCGTCCGTCACTCGACAACCATCGGAGAATTCATGGCAGCCAAGGGCATCACGTACACCGGCCTCGACGCCCTTCTCACCCCTGAGAAGTCGGTGTTGCTGCTGATCGACCACCAAGGCGCCCAGTTCGCGGGCATGCGCAGCATGGACGCCACCCTGGTGGTCAACAACGTGACCGCGCTGGCGAAGGGCGCCAAACTGTTCGACGTCCCCACCATCCTCACCACAGTGGTCGAGGACCGTGGCGGCCACATCATCCGCCAGCTCCAGGACGTCTTCCCGGAGCAGACGCCGATCGACCGTACGGCGATCAACACCTGGGAGGACCAGCGCGTCGTGGACGCCGTCGCGGCCACCGGGCGCAAGGACCTCGTCATCGCCGGTCTGTGGACGGACATCTGCCTGGCCTGGCCCGCCATCCACGCCCTCGCCGACGGCTACCGCGTCTTCGCCGTGACCGACGCCTCGGGGGCCACCACCACCGAAGCTCATGAGCGCGGCATCGAGCGGATGATCCAGGCCGGTGTCATACCCACCTGCTCCGGCACCGTCATCTCCGAGTGGCAGCGGGACTGGGCCCGCGAGGAGACCGTTCCCGGCATGACCGAGATCCTTCTGGAGCACGGCGGCAGTTTCGGCACCAGCCTCGCCTGGGAGCTCCAGTTGCTCGGCCAGAACAAGGGCTGAGCAGCGCTCCTCGTCCCAGGGGGACGAGGAGCGCGGGTGGCACGGCAACGGCTCGGTCCGTGCCACCCGCGGCTCGCCCCCACCTGGCTGCCCCAGGCCGGGGCCGGGCCCGAGCCATGTCCGAAGCCCCGGCCGCCCCGCACGGCGGCCGGTCGGCCTTCTTCCGTCCGTCACGGCAGGCAGTCCGGGTGCTCGGCCCCTGCGCGCGTGCCGTCCCGCCCGACAGGAGTGCACCGACACCGATGACCGACACGTCCCGCCCCGGACCGCCACCCCCCTTCGACCCCGAACTGGTGCCCGTTCTCACGGAGTTGGCACACACCATGCCGTCGGCTGTCCTGCCAGAGATGATCCCGGCCCTGCGCGCGTTCATGGCGGCCACGGCGCCGACCGACGACGAGCTGCACCGGGGTGGTGCGATCGATTTCACGGAGCGCCGGGTCCCGGGGCCGGAAGGCGCTCCCGAGATCTCGCTGCTGATCTGCCGACCGGCCGGCTCCACCGGGCCACGGCCCGCGGTCTACTTCACCCACGGCGGCGGCATGATCCTCGGGGACAACCGCAACCTCATCGGGGAGATGCTCGACTGGGTGCAGGAGCTGGGCGTCGTGCTCGTGTCCGTCGAGTACCGGCTGGCCCCCGAACACCCCTTCCCCGCGGGGCTGGAGGACGTGTACGCGGGGCTGCGCTGGACCGTGGACCACGCGGACGAGCTGGGCGTCGATCCCGGCCGGCTGGTCGTGTCGGGGCCCAGCGCCGGCGGTGGCCTGACCGCGGCCCTGACGCTGCTCGCCCGGGACCTCGACGGCCCCGTGCCAGCGGGGCAGTTGCTGGTCTGCCCGATGCTCGACGACCGCAACGACAGCCTGTCCGCCCACCAGATGGCCGGTGTGGGCGCCTGGGACCGCACCGCGAACGACACGGGCTGGACGGCGCTGCTGGGTGAGCGGCGCGGCGGCCCGGACGTCACGGCCTACGCGTCGCCCGCGCGCGCCGAGGACCTGTCCGGCCTGCCGCCGCTCTTCATCGACGTAGGTTCCGCCGAGACGTTCCGCGACGAGGTCGTCGCCTACGCCTCGCGCGTCTGGCAGGCCGGGGGCGAGGCGGAGCTGCACGTGTGGCCCGGGGGCTTCCACGGCTTCGACGCGCTCGCCCCGGACGCCGAGCTGTCGAAGCGGGCACGCGCGGCCAGGGCGGCGTGGCTGCGGCGGACGCTGCTCGGCTGATCGTCTTTCGGCGCACAGCGATTGCTGACGTGCCAGCAATCACCGGGCTAATTCATTGATGAATCAACAAGGAGGTCAGCATGGACATCACCGTCATCGGCCGGGGTCGCGTCGGCGGTGGCCTCGCCCGCAGATGGCAGCAGGCCGGCCACCAGGTGACCGCGCTGGGACGCGAGGGCGGCGATGCCTGCGACGCCGAGGTCGTCGTCGTGGCCGTACCCGGAGACGCGATCGCCGCAGCACTGGGGAAGGTGACCGGGCTGGCCGGCCAGGTGACCGTCGACGCCACCAACCTCTACGGAACACGGGACGAGACCTACCCGTCTCTCTCCCACCAGATCAAGGCGGTCATCGGGGGGCCCACCGCCAAGTCGTTCTCCACCGTCTTCGCCGCCGCGTACGAGCAGATCGACGCGCAGCGGGTCGTGCCCAGCAACCTCTTCGCGGCCGAACCCGGCGCCAAGGAAGTCACTGAGCGGCTCATCCGTGACGCGGGCTTCGACCCGCTGTACGTGGGCGACCTCGACCCCGGTGCGCGGCTGCTGGAGAACAGCTCGGCGCTCACCCGCGCCCTCGCCGCGCAGATCGGTCCCTTCTTCTACCGCTACGGGCGCCCGGGCGAGCTGTAAGCCCGCGCTCCACCGCCCGCCATCGGTTTCCTTTACAAGGAGTGGAACAACGAGGCCGCCGGCTTCGTCAGTCACGGCAGCGTCGGTGGCACCCGCGCCGTCGAGCACCTGCGACTGGTGATCGGCGCCGCCGGGCGGTGCCGAGAGGGGAAGCCGCGGCCCCGAGGCCCCGGCAAGGAGGGCGGATCCGCACCTGCGGTGCGTGCCGCCCGCTCCGCGCGACGAAGGCACCCGGGTCAGCGGCCGTCCGGCTCGGCCGCTGTCTCCTGGGCGTCGCGTACGGCCGCGAGGACGCTGTCGAGCAGGCCGGGGAAGCGGGCGTCCAGGTCGTCCCGGCGCAGACTGTGCAGGATGATCCGGCCTTCCCGGCGGGCCCTCAGTACGCCGGCCTCGCGCAGGACGTGCCAGTGGCGGCTGGCCGTGGAGGCCGAGACGTCGGGCAGCGTCGTCCCGCAGGTCAGCTCCTCGCCCCGGGCGAGGCGCTCGATGATCCTCAACCGCGTGGGGTTGGCCATCGCGTCCAGCACCGACTCGATGCGCAGTTCGGTCCGGGCGGGATGCGTCAGCGCTTTCACTCTTCGAGTGTACGCAAGTTTGCGGACTGACGAATCCATGTGCCCCGATTCACAGACCTGGCGTTTTGCCTCGCAGGTGCCTTACAGTTCAATAGTTCACGTCATTGCGAACTAACGAAGGATGCGGTCAGTTGAGTGCCTACATGGTCATCAGCGTCACCCCCCAGGACGACGAGAAGATGCGGGACTACGAGTCCCGGACGCTCGACGTGGTCTCCCGCTACGGCGGCAGGCCCATCGCCCGGGACACCGAATGCATCGTCCTGGAAGCCGACCAGCGTCCCGGCATCGGAGTGATCCTGGAGTTCCCCGACAAGCAGGCCGTCCTCGACTTCTACCACTCCGAGGACTACAAGCCCCTCAAGGAGTTCCGGCACACCTTCGCCACCGCCGGCGCGCTCGTGATCGACTCCGTCTGACCCCGGTCCGTCTGAGCACACCGAGCCGCACCCACACCGCTCGACCCGCCCCGCACACCGCGAACCGGGTCGGGCTAGGCGAGTTTCACCGAAGCGGCCTCTTCGCGGTTCCGACACAGTGGTGTTCCCGATCGCACGAACGGCTGGAAGGCCACGTGTCCGTACCCCCATGGGTCGGCCTCCTGCCGTTGCGCATGTTCCGTCGGCCGTCACCGAGCCTCCGCCCGGTGGCGGCGGACGGAATCCGGAGGAGGCTGCACGTGGAACGGTCGGTTCGGCTGGGGCGGCACATGCAGGTCACGCTACGTGTCACGACGGCTCAAGACACGGATCGAACCTGTGAGTTGTGGATCGTGAGCGTGGACGACGATGTGTATGTCCGGGCCCTGTCCGGGGTTCGGACGTGGTGGCACCGACAGGTGGCGGGTTCCTCCGCACAGGTATGGTGCGCGGACGGCATCGTGCAGGCGCACTTCGAACCCGTGCCGGACCTCCCCCTGCTGGAGCGGATCGATGCCGCCTATGCGCAGAAGTACGGACTCGGCTGGCCGGGCCCCGTCGGCTTCATCACCGCACCCGTTGCCCGCGCCGCCACCCTGCGCGTCGTCAGTGCGCCGGAGATCGGCGGCCGAAGAGGGGAGCCATCAGACACCGCGTGACCCTCCCCCGTCGTCGGCACTCCGTCGCAGCAGGGCCGTCTTGCCGAGCCCGGGTTCACCCGCGACCACCGGCGTGCCGCCGCGGCCCGCACCGGACGCGGCGAGGAGGTCGCCGATCGTCGCAAGTTCCCGTTCGCGGGCCGGAAGACCCCGCGGCGCGTGCGAAGGGCTGATCATGCGTCAGGGGATCGCGCGGCGGAGTGGCGCAGGTCCGAAGCGGTGTCAAGGGGCAGCAGCGGCGAGACGTTCCTCCACGGTTGCGGCGTCGCCCTGGAAACCGAGATGGCGCAGGATGGCCAGGGCTTTCCGCCAGTGCTCCACCGCTTCCTCGGCACGGCCCATCGCGGCCAGGGCGTCGCCGAGCGCGCGCAGGGACAGAGCCTCCAACTGCTCATGCCGGACCGCCCTGGTCAGCTTCAGCCCCTCTTCGGCACACCGCACGGCCGGGTGCAGGCGGTTCGCCGCGGTGTACGCCTCGCTGAGGCGAATGAGGGTACCCGCGCGTACGAAGTCCCAATCCCCTTCGACCAGCAGCCCCAGGACGTGCTGATAGACGGCGATCGCCTCATCGAGCAAACCCTGGCGTACCAGCACCTGCCCGTAGCGGTAGTTCGACAGGGCTTCTCCCTGCCGGTCGCCGAGTTGTCGGGACAGCTCGACCTGGCGCTCCGATTCGGCCACGGTCTGCTCGTCGATGCCCTCACTGCTCAGCCGGGTCTGGACTGCGTTGCCCAGCACCATCGACTCCAGGGACCGGTTGCCTCGCCGTCCGGCCAGGGCGGCGGCCTCTCGGAACAAACGGACAGCGCGAACCGGGTCGCGGTGACCGACGACCATGGCCTGAACGTTCAGTGCCATGGCGCGGACGTCCTCATCCCCCTCACACGACGACTGCAGTACCCGGGCCACCTGGCTTTCCGCCTCACTCAGCCGCCCGACTTGGGACAGCGCTCCGCCCAGGATGTAGCGGGCACGGCCCTCGGAACGCCCGTCGTGCGCGTGGGCGGCCGCGTCGGCGACGAGGGTGGCCACCGGGATGATCTGGTGCCACAGGTGGGCGTTCATCAGCACGGCGTCCAGCATCAGCAGCAGCGTCGCGGCGCGGTCGGTGTGCGTGGCCGCTGTCTGCGTCAGGAGCATCAGGATGTCGTCGAGACTGGAGGCGCTCCACGCGAGCACCTCGTCGACGCCGGCGAAGCGCGTTCCTCCCGGCACGACGGGCAGTGCCGTGCGCGCCACTGTGTGACCGGGCCGGATGACACGGTAGGACTCGGCGGCGGCGACCAGATGCAGATCCAGGAGGCGTCCCAGCGCGGCGTGGCGGACCTGTTCGGGGTCCGTCTCCGCAGCCAGGCGTCGGGCGAACAGGCGGACCAGGTCGTGACAGCGGTAGCGCTCCAGCGCGGGCGACTCCAGCAGCCCGACGCCGACCAGCCGTTCCAGCAGGGCCTTGGCGGTCTCCGCCGGAAAGTCGAGCACGGCGCTCGCGGTCGTCAGGTCGTACACACCGTGGGCGGGCAGGGCGAGCAGCCGCAGGGTCCGGCGCGTGAGGTCGTCGAGTTGGCCGTATCCGAGGGCGAAGCTGGATTCGACGGTGACCGTGTCAACTGTCAGTTCGGACAGTCGGTGCTGTTCGTCGGCGAGGCGTTCCGCCAGGTCGGCCAGGCTCCATGCGGGGCGCGCGGCCAGCCGGGATCCGATGATCCGCACGGCCAGCGGCAGTCCCCCGCAGGCGGTGAGGATGCGGTGCGCGGTACGTGGCTCCGCCTCGACGCGGGCGGCCCCGATGAGCCGGGTGAACAGTCCCATCGCCTCTCGCAGGGGCAGTGCTCCGAGGACGATCCGCAGGCTGACCGGGAGGGTCGCCAGGCCGCTGCGGCTGGTGATGACCACGGCGCAGGTGGGGGCGCCGGGCAGCAGCGGGGTCACCTGGTCCATGTCGGCGGCGTTGTCCAGCACGATCAGCACGCGCTGCTGGGCCAGCCGGGAGCGGTACAGGGCGGCCCGATCGTTCAGCTCCGTCGGGATGTAGGAGTCGCGCTCGCCCAGGGCGCGCAGGAAGGACGCCAGCACGGTGCCGGGGTCGGCGGGCGTTCCGTCGGCTCCACGCAGGTCGACGTAGAGCTGCCCGTCCGGGTAGGCGGCGAGCACGCTCTGCACGCTGTGCATGACCAGGGAGGTCTTCCCGGCGCCTCCCATTCCGGTCACCAGCACGATGGGCAGTGCCTGCGCCGGAGGGTGCGACAGAGCGTTCCTGATGCTTTCGGTCTCCCGGGCGCGGCCGGTGAAGTCGGCCACCGCATGGGGGATCTGACGGGGCGCCCGTTCCTGACGGGAGACGACCTCGGGCGGCCGGGCGGAAGGAGCGGTGCGGCCGAGGATGTCGGCGTGCAACTGCTGCAGGCGGGCGTTGGGCTCGATGCCCAGTTCGCGTGCGAGCAGGCGGTGCGCCCGGCGGTAGGCCGCCAGTGCCTCGCCCTGGCGGCCGGTGCGGTGCAGCGCCTGCATCAGCAGATAGTGCAGGCCTTCGCGCAGCGGGTGGATCTCGGCGAGCGCGCTGAGATCGGTGGCGGCGTCAGCACACTCGCCGAGCTCCACCATCGCCTCCAGGCGGGCCTCGACCACGTCCAGGCGGCGTTCCTCCAGCCGGGAGCGCTCGGCTTCCGCGAAGGGACCGGGTATCCCTGTCAGTGTCGGCTCCCGCCACATCGCCAGGGCGGTGTCGAACAGGTCCCGGGCTCCCGCCGAGTCACCGGCCGCGCCGCGGATCCGCGCTTCGGCCACCTGCTGTTCGAACATCTCCCGGTCCAGCGTGCCGTCGGCCGGACTCAGCGAGTAGCCGCCGGGCACGGACCGCAGAACACGCCACGGCTCGCCAGACGCGCGATCGGGCTCCAGGAGATTACGCAGGCGCCATACGTATGTACGCACCACGGTCTCCGGGCGCCGGGGCGGGACGTCCCACAGGGCACCCACGAGGTCGTCCCTGCTCACGACGCGGCCCTGCCGCAGGATCAGGACCGCGGCCACCGCCTGCTGCTGGGGCGGTCCGAGGTCCAGCTGTATGCCGTCGCGGCTCGCCCGAAGCCGGCCGAGCACCGCGAAGTGAAGGCGTGACGTACCCGATCCCCCCATGATCCCTCATCGTGTGCGAGACGCCGAGCAGCTTCGGCGCTCAGGAGCAGTTCGTATGTTTACTGGTATGCGAAGTAGCGAAAGCGCGTCACATCCTATGCGTTGAGCTGCCTTTCATCCCGCCACATGATCATCGTCACCTCTCGCTGCCAGCGACGCGACGGACCCTGGAAGGTACGACCGTCGACGAGGGAGAAGCAGCCGACCGGTCGGCGCGATGCCGACCCGCCTGCTGGTTGGGCACAGGCCGCCCATGCGCGGCGGCCGCGGGCGGTGTGAGCGTGGACGGCGGGGTGTGCGGGCGACGCCCGCCCGCCGTGGTCACCGATTGACCGGTCCCGCAGGAACATCCGCCCTGGCCCGGCGCCACGAAAGGCGCTCCCGGGTGTCGGGAGCGCCGCCGTGCGAGGGAAGAGCCTGGTGTACGCGGAACTCCGGCTAGGGAGAGCGTGGTGGCACCGCCTCCGGATTCGGTGCGCCGGTCACCATCGGCATCCGCGCCGCCTTGAGCGACAGCCGTACGTCCTCGGCGTCCAGCACGTCCTGAACGCCGCGGAGCACGATGTCGTCGATGTGCCCGGCGTCCCGCAGCTCGGTCAGCGCCTGCCGCTTGACCCGGAGCAGCGCGGCCTCCAGCTGGTGGGCGCTGTGGCTGCGCCGGGTGGCGGCCTCCCCGCCGTGGACGCGGTCGCTGATGTCGCGTTCCAGCTGAGCGACCGTGCCCGCTTCGACGCCGTGGCGGCGGGCCAGTGCGGGCAGTGCGCGCAGCGCGGCAGCGCTGAGGTGGCGGTGTGCGAGGACGGACTCGGCGGTCTGCTCGTCGTCGGCGTCGCTCCGTGCCCACCGGACCACGGCCGGCAGGGTCGGACCGAGCACGGCGAGGGTCACGACGATGACGACGACGGTCGTGAACACGATGGCGTCCCGGTGATCCACGGGACGTCCTTCGGCGGTCACCGCCGGGATGGTGAGAGCGGCCGCCAGGGAGATGGCGCCGCGCATGCCGGCCCAGGCCAGCGGCAGTCGCTGCAGCGCCCCGATCCGGCGCGCCTTCTGTACAGGCCGCCGGTCCACCAGACGTACCGCGTAGGGGACGCTGTAGAACCACAGGAACCTCGTTCCGACCACCGCGGCACTCACGGCGAGGGCCACCGCGACGGCCTGCAGCAGGTCCGTGGAGGTCAGGGCCCGGACCGCGGCGGGCAGTTGCATGCCCACCAGGACGAACAGGGCGCTGTTGAGGAGGTGGCTGGTGACCTCCCAGAAGGCGGAGGCCTGCACACGGGCGTCAGGCCTGATCACCCGGGGTCCGTACCGGCTGCTGACCAGTCCGCAGGTGACGACGGCCAGGACACCGGAGACGTGCAGGAGTTCGGCGGGCAGGAAGGCGAAGAACGGTGTGGCGACACTGAGGACGCTGTGCAGCAGCGGATCGTCGAGCCGACGCCGTACCCACCTGAGCAGCAGGGCGACGGCCACGCCGATCGCTATGCCGCCGACGTAGGACTCGATGAAGCGCACCGAGGTCCCCGCCCAGCTGAAGGGAACGTCCTCGGCGACCACCTCGATGGCGACGGCGAGCAGCACCAGAGCGGTGCCGTCGTTGAGGAGGCTCTCGGTGCGCAGCACGGTCAGGATGCGCCGGGGCATGGCGCGGGCCACGGCGGCCACGGCGGCGGCGTCGGTCGGCGCGAGCACCGCGCCGAGCACGAGGGCCAGGGGCCAGGGGTAGCCGAAGGCGTGGGCCACGGCCGCCACCGCCAGCGCGGTGGCCAGGACCAGCACGGTCGACTGCAGGGCGATGGTGCGCAGGTTGTGGCGGATCTCCCGCACCGAGGAGGTCAGCGCCTCCCAGTACAACAGGGCGGGCAGGAACAGCAGCAACACCGTCTCGGGCGAGAGGGTGACGGCGTCGAAGGGCGGCGTCATGCCCATGAGGCAGCCGGCCCCCAGCAGAAGCAGGGGTTCGCTCAGGCCGGTGCGGCGGACGGTCCATCCGGTGACGAGCACGGCCGCGGCGACGGCGACGACCAGTTCCAGGTTCTCCATGTCCGTGTGCCTTCCATGGTTCCGGGGCGGACGAAGTGCGGGGGAGAGGAAGGCTGTCCCGCCCGTGCGCGGGGCGGGACAGCCGGATCAGCGGCCGTCGCGGGCCGGCATCTCGTCCTCGCGGTACAGGACCAGGTGTTCGTGGTAGAGGACACCTCCGCGGACGTCTCCGGTGGCGGTGAAGCCGGTGTCGTCTACGTAGTCGATGTGATCGCCGGTGACGGTGTAGCTGCCGGTGTAGGCGCTCTGCCGGGTGCCGCGGGCCTCGTCGTAGCGGCTGTCCGGCAGCAGTTCCTGGCGGATGTGCCCGTCGGCGGTGACCCACATGCCGACGTAGGGGTGCGGGGCGGGCGAAGAGGCGTCGTTGGTGTTCATGACATCCACCGTCGCCCGCGGCACCGGCCGGTACCAGGCCGCGTGTTTCCTGGGTGCGCTCCACCCAGGCTCAGCGGTGGGCGGCGCTCGGGCCGGGTCCGCCGTCTCCGCGTCGACCCGTGTCAGGACGCGGTCGAGGAACTCACCGAACTGGCGTACCTGCCGGCCGGTGAAGGGGTCGAAGAAGAGCCGGCGCACCGTCGCCGCGTCCGGGGCGCGGCGACGGTGCGCCCCGGACGCGGCGAGGCGTGCCGGGGCGCGACTTCCTCGATGGCCTGCCGCCCTGCCCGCTGTACCTGGGAGTGCGGCCGCCGGGAGCTCCCCGGCGGGCCGTCACCGAGAGCGGACTGCTGCTCCTGGGCAGTGAGCCGTTCGACGAGAAGATCTCCTGCGGTGGAACTCCATCGGCCGCACCGGTGAGGAGATCGCCCAGGGCCCGTGCGGACGGGAACGCCGGGCGGCGCTTCGGCACTGTCCACGGCTTCCAGGGGGGATCCCTCCCACGCCGGATCTTCCCGAGGCCGCTCAAGGCCTGCGGCCGGGTGCGCCGAGTCCGCGCACGCGACGCCGCAGGGGAGGCGTCCCTGTCTCCGTCGGGGCCGGTGACACCCCCTCGCCGGCGGACGCCGAGCCGGGCCGGCCGCTCGGGACGGGCCGGCCGGGCACGGTTGCTTCCACGTCGGCCGGTAGCCCGGCAGATGTGATGTGGCACGGACGAGCCCGTAGGGCAGCGGCGCGCCTGGTGGCCCCTCACCCGCGAGGACGGCGCCACCCGACGGTGGCGCCGTCTGCCCGCGGGGCCGGGCGAGGGTCAGGAGGTGGTACCGGCGTTGAGGACGTGGTCGCGGGAGGTGGCGACGTCGTCGCGCAGGGCGGCGAGGTCGACGTCCAGTAGGCGTCCGTCCCACTTGCGGACCTGCCCGGCGACGAAGACGGTGTCGACGTTACGGGCGTCGGTGCCCAGCACCAGCGTGCCCACCGCGTCGTTCAGCGGCATGTTGTTGACGTCCTCGGCGCGGACCACGAGCACGTCGGCCTGCTTGCCCGGCGTGAGCGAACCGGTCACCTCACCCAGCCCGTTCGTCCGGGCCCCCTGCAGAGTCGCGAAGTCCAGCACGTCGAGGGTGCTGATCCGGCGCGGCCGCGCATCGGTGCCGTAGGCGGCGTTGACCGCCCGCATCCGCTGGATGGCGTGCAGGGCCCGCATCTGCGTGAACATGTCGCTGGCCAACGCGACCTCCACATCGATGCTCAGTCCCGGCCGCACCCCTACCGCCAGCGCCTCGTCCACCGCCGGGATCGCCGACTCCAGGCCGATCTGCGCGTCCGACGTCGGCGCCAGCGCGATCGTGGTCCCGCTGTCGCCGATGGCCCGCCACGCGTCCGGGGTCAGGCCGGTGGAGTGGATCAGCGTGAGGTCCGGACCCAGCAGTCCTTGCCGCTCCCACTCCAGGATCGCCCGCGACGACGGCAGCCCGAAGACCGCGTCCACGCTCACTCCGACACCCAGCTCGCGGGCCGCCGCGGCCAGCCGCGGCCCGTACTCCAGCTCCGGGCCCGCGATCTCACCCGTCGCCAGCGTGGCGATACGGAAGGTGAGGAGGCCGCTGCCGTACTCCTTCTGAAGCCGCGCCACGTCCGAGGGCCACTGCTTGTCCCAGTCACCGAAGTGTGGGGCCATCGCCGCGTGCACGCCTCGGATCCCGGAGTCCGCCAGCGCCTGCACCGCCGCGTCGGAGTGCGCGGCCGTGCGCGAGTTGTGGGAGAAGTCGAGCATGGTGGTGATGCCGCTGTCGAGCGCCGTGAGGGCCGCCAGCCGGGTGCCGACATACATGTCCTGCGGGCGGTACACCTGTGCGTATCCCAACAGCGTGGTGGTCACGTAACCGCCCAGGTCGTCCACGTCCGGCATGACGCGGCGCAACTGCGTCTCCCAGGCGTGTCGGTGCGTGTCCACGAACCCCGGTGCCACGACGCATCCCGTGGCGTCGATCACCACCGCGTCCGTGGCGGCGCCCTGCGCCCGCAGGTCCTCGCCCACCGCGGCGATCACCTCGCCCTCGATCAGTACATCGCCTCTGGACAGCACTCCGAGAGCCGGATCCATGGTGACCACCGTGGCCCCCGTGAGCAGTACACGCCTGTCACGGTCGCCGGCCGAGGCGCTCAGCCGGTCCAGCAGGCCCTTGCGTACGGAATCGTCGAGATACATGAGACACACCCACATTCGATCGGAGGGACACCGCCGACACCTGGGCGGGCCGGCTGCAACCACCGTCGTCGCGTCCTGTCTCCCGCACCAGGCCGCCGTGTACCTGGGAGTACCACTCCCAGGAACCGTCCGAATGGCCGCTGCGGCCGAGGACTCGAAAGGCGGGCTCGGACGGCGCGCCGCGCCGCCGGAAGGAGCGTCGCCGTGGGCGGGCTCGCCTCCTGTACGCAAGGTCCCACGCCTCCGGCCGGCCCGGCAGGGGACGTGATCATCCGTGTCCTCGCGCCGGGGGCGTGGTCCCGGCCGGTGGACCGGTTCGCGGCCGCCGCAGGCTCCGTAGCGGGTTCACAGCTCGCTCCGCTCGGCCGGGCGCAGTCCTTCCACGTGGCGGAGCTGACGCCGCGAGGGGACGTCGAGCTTGCGCAGGATGCTGCGGACGTGAGCGTCCACCGTACGGGGACTGACGAACAGGGCCGCGCCGACCTCGCGCGAGGTCTCTCCCGACGCCACCATGCGGGCAACGCGCAACTCCTGGGCCGTCAGCGTGTGCACGCCCGTGCTGGGACGCACGGACCGCTCGCCCGCCGCACCGAGCCTGATGGCGGCCCTGGTCCGAAAGGCCCGCGCTCCGGCACCGGAGAACACCGTCCATGCTTGCCGCAGCGGTTGGCGAGCCTGAGTGCGGCGCCCGGTCTTCAGAAGCCACTCGCCCCACAGCAGGTGGGCACGGGCCGCCTGCAGCACGGCACCGGCCCGGGTCAGTTCCTCCACGGCCCGCCGATACGACTCCTCCTTCTCCCGGCCGTCCCGGAACAGCGCCTCCGTCTGCAGATACAGCCCCTCGGCCCACGGGGTGCCGCACGCCCGGGCGTTGTCCCGAAGCACCTCGCAGGCAGACCGGGCCGAGAGCGTCTGCCCACAGGCCGCGGCGGCCTCGGCGCACTCCGCCGCCAGCAGGGCCCGGTACCCCGCACCGGCACCGTCGTACAGCTCCCCCACGGCCGCGAGCGCCGCCTCCGGCCGACCCGCTCCGTTGTGCAGGACTGCGCGGGCGTATTCCGTGGCCGTCAGCAGCCGCCCCTCCCGGCGGTCAGCGGCCTCACGTGCCGCGAGATCGATGAGCGGGACACCCCTCTGCTCGTCGCCCCGCCACGCGACCAGCGCGAGATCCGCATAACGCAGCGGCGCCATCCCGAGGGTGTCGGTGATGCCGTGGGCCTCCGCCACCCGCTCCGCCGCCTCGTCCAGACGGCCGAAGTGCAGGTCCACCATGGCCTGGTGGTTCAGCGCGATGGACAGTGCGGCGTGGTCCCGTCTCTCGCGCGCGCTCCGTACCTGCCTGCCCACCAGCCGCTGCCACGCCCGCGCGTCACCCACGTACAGGGCGGCGTCGCTGGCGAGACGTGCCACGTTCGGGTCGTCCAGCGCATCGGAACGGGCCTCGGCCAGAGACCGCCGCACCACTCGTGCCATGAGCGCTGCGGCGGCCACGGGCCCTTTCGAGACGGAGGCCATCTGGGCCCGCAGCACAAGGCTCACGACACCGTCCGCGCTTGCGGTGCTGTCAGTGCCGTCAGTGCCGTCGGTGCTTTCTGCGCTTTCTGTGCTTTCTGTGCTTTCGGCGTCGGCCGAGTCGTCCGTGTCCGGGGACGGGTCCGGGGGCACGGCCAGGTCAGGGCATATCCGCTGCGTCTGGGCGACGATGTCCACGATCCGCTCCCGGGGCAGGTGTCGTCCGGAGTAGGCGACGGCCGCGAACGCGTCGAGCAGGACGTGCCGAGCGGAAACGGGGTCCTCGTCCGCCACCAGACGTGCCGCGTCCACCAGGAGGCGCACCGCCTCCTCGTCACGCTGCACGGCGTACGCCGTGCGCGCGTGCAGCAAGGCAACCCGGGCGTGGTCCGCGGCGGGCATCGGTTCGTGTCTGAGGGAGGCCAGCATGGCGAGTGCCTCGCGGAACGCGCCTGTCTCCCGCTTGGCGCACGCCGCCGACAGCAGCCGCGACGCTCTGGTCCGGCGATCCACCGTCAGAGCGGCGGCCAACTCCCAGAAGCCGCAGGCGACGGCCGCCCCGGTGCCCCGCGCCGCACTGCGCGCAGCATCCTCCAGACGGCCGGCCACCTCCTCGTCGAAGCCTGCGGCGGCCTGCCCCAGATGCCAGGCGTGGCGGTCGGGTTCCTGCATGGCGTCACAGCACTCGGCCAGGGTGGCATGCGCGCGCCGCCGCTCGGTCGAGGACGCCGCCGCGTAGACCATGGACCGCAGGAGGGGGTGGCGGAAAGACATCCGCGTACTGGTGTCGAGGATGCCCGCGGCCTCCGCGACCGCCGCGGCGTCCGGGCCGATGTCCAGCCGCGCCGCGGCCCGGCGCACCACGAGAGGATTGCCGTCCGGTTCCGCCGCCGCCAGGAGCAGCAGCAGCTGTGTGTCGGTGGGGAGTTGGGACAAGCGGATGCGGAAGGACTCCTCCAGCCGCTTCGGCCCTCCCCTGTATCCTCCGACCGACCTGGCCGCCATCTCCGTCGGTCCGATCCAGCGGGGCAGATGGAGCAGAGCCAGCGGATTGCCGTGCGCCTCCGTCAGAACACGCTCGCGCACCCGCTGGTCGAGCGGGGCGCGGACGGTGCCGTCCAGCAGCTTCCGTGCGTCCCGGTCACCGAGCGGCCTGACGTCACGCGTCGGCAGGCCGGCCAGTTCCCCGAGGCAGCCGATGTCCTCGGCGGCGAAGACGAGGGCAACGCGCTGGGCGGCGACACGCCGGGCCACGAAGGCAAGCACGGCGAGCGAACCGGGGTCCATCCACTGCGCGTCGTCGACGAGGCAGACGACCGGCTGCTCCTCGGCGGCGGCCGACAGCAGGTTCAGGACGGCCAGCCTCAGGTGCAGCGGGTCGGGGGCCGAGCCGGAGCGGCGTCCAAGCGCGACGCCCAGCGCGTCGCGCTGCGGCTGCGGCAGGCCGCCTAAATGGCGCAGTAAGGGACCGGTCAGGTGCTGGAGTCCGGCGAAGGAAAGCTCGGTCTCGCTCTGTGTGTTCTCCAGGCGCAGAACACGCAGTGTCCGGTGCTCGGCGTGCACGCTGTCGAGCAGGGTGGTCTTGCCGATGCCTCCCTCGCCGAGCAGTACGAGGGCGCCGCCGCTGCCGGCGCAGGCTCGCCGGACGAGATCCCGCAGCGCGGCGGTCTCCACACTGCGGCCCAGCAGCCCCGGCGCTCCGGGGCTGACCTCTGATCGGTCACCCATCCTGTCATCGACCCGCACGATCGTCCTCCCCCACCCTTTCGACAGCTCACGTCTGTGTCTCGTCGTCGCGACGGATGTCCGTGGCTCCGGTGTGATCCTCGGTCAGGCCCGTCTATGAACCGTCTATGAGGCGTCTAGCTAGAAGTGATCCGTCGGTCGCTGCCCCACCACCCGCGGCGGCGGCACACGGCGCACAGGCTGCCTGCCTGGTCGTGCCCAGCCGGATCAGGGCAGATCAGGCCACGTCCGAACCCTTTTCCGGCGTGAACGTGGCAGGAAGGCGCACCGGCCCCCGGGTGATGCCCGCGGGCAGCCGGGTGACGCCTTCCGTCGGCCGGGCCCACGCCATCTCCGGCAGGCGGGTCAGCAGCACCCGCGGGCGCGATCGACGCCTCCAAGCGGGCCAGCGGTGCCCCGATGGAGTGGATGCCGTGGCCGAGGGACACGTGGCGTGCGGGGCGCCGCGAGCCCACCCGTCCCCGGTCCGGCCTCATCACTTCACCTCGCTCCGCCCTGCTGCCCCCACCCACTTCTGCAAGACGCTCGGCAAAGCCCTCAGCAGCCCTTTCACAGAGACACTTCCGCCTGGCAGAAGCCGCCTTGCGCGGCGACCGCACCCGTCAGGAACCTGATCCCAACCACGGCACGCGGGGCGACGACGCCCCGCCGACAGGGACGGGAACCCCCATGCCTCACATGACCGCCTTCGCCAGGAACCAGTGGTACGTCGCCGCCTACGCCGAAGAAGTGGGGCGGGAGCTGCTCGGCCGGACGATCCTGGGTGAGCCGATCGTCTTCTACCGCACGGCGGAGGAGGGCACGCCGGTCGCGCTGCACGACCGGTGTGTGCACCGTCGGTACCCGCTGTCGGAGAGCGGGCTGGACGGGGACCGGATCGTGTGCGGGTACCACGGCTTCACGTACGACACGACGGGCGCGTGTGTGTACGTGCCGGGGCAGAAGCGGATCCCGCGGACGGCGCGCGTGGCCTCGTACCCCGTGGTCGAGCAGGACTCGCTGATCTGGGTGTGGATAGGCGACCCGGCGCTCGCCGACCCGCAGACCATCCCGCGCGCCAAGCACCTGGCCACCCCCGGCTGGGTCACCGTGCGCGGCATGGAGCCGATCGACGCCGACTACGGACTGCTCGTCGACAACCTGCTCGACCTGTCCCACGAGACCTATCTGCACGGCGGCTACATCGGCACCCCCGAGGTCGCCGAGACGCCGATCACCACCGAGGTCGACGAGGGTGCGGGCGTCGTGCGGGTGAGCCGGCACATGGACGACGCCGAGTGCCCGCCGTTCTACGCGAAGTCGACCGGTATCGAGGGGCGGATCACCCGCTGGCAGGACATCGAGTACTTCGCCCCGTGCCTGTACCTGCTGCACAGCCGGATCGCCCCCGTGGGCGTGGTCCCCGAGGCGGACGGCAGCGACCCGAACGGCTTCCACACCGAGATCACCTACGCCATCACCCCGTCGGCGGACGGCAAGGTGTACGACTTCTGGATGGTCTCCCGGGACTGGGCGACCGAGAACGACGAGGTCACCGAGTTCCTCAGGGGCAACAACCACACGGTCGTCATGCAGGACGTCGACGCGCTGAACCTGCTCCAGAAGACACTGGGCACCGAGCGCACCGGCTACCAGGAGCTGAGCATCAACATCGACACCGGCGGTCTGGCCGCCCGGCGTATCCTCGCCCGGCTGGTCGAGCAGGGTGAGAAGCCGGTGGAGAAGGTCCAGTGAGCACACCGCCCACCTTCCGGACCGGAGAGGTCTACCGCATCGACTGGCTGCCGGGTACGGACATCCTGCACGGCACCTGTCACTGCGGACGCGAGCACACGGCACAGGACCCCATCGAGATGTGGGAGTGGATGCTCGCCCACCCCCAAGGACACGAGCCGCAAGGAAACAGCACATGACCTCGTCCCCCTCGCCTTCGTCGTCGTACGAAGCCGAACTCATCGTCGAAAGGCGGGAGTTCGCGGCCGACGGCGTGCTCGCCCTCACCCTGAGGCACCCGCTGGGCGAGGAACTCCCGGTCTGGGAGCCGGGGGCTCACATCGACGTGCTGCTGGGCCCTGAGCTGGAGCGGCAGTACTCCCTGTGCGGCGACCCGGCGAACCGCGAGGTGTGGCGGATCGGTGTCCTGCGGGAGCCCGACGGGCGCGGCGGATCGGCCTACATGCACACGGAGTTGGCCGAGGGCGACAAGGTCCGTGTGCGCGGGCCGCGCAACAACTTCGCCCTGGAGCCGGTGCCCCGCTACCGGTTCGTGGCCGGCGGCATCGGCATCACCCCCATCCTGCCGATGCTGGCCGCGGCCGAGGCGGCGGGCGCCGAGTGGTCCCTGCTGTACGGCGGGCGCAGCCGTGAATCCATGGCGTTCCAGGAGGAGTTGGGAGCGTACGGGGACCGGGTGACCGTCGCCCCGCAGGACGAGGCCGGGCTGCTCGACCTCGGGTCCGTGCTGGACGGCCTTCCCGACGACGCCCTCGTCTACTGCTGCGGGCCCGGCGCGCTGCTCGACGCGGTCGAGGAGCGGTGCCCCGGGAAGGCGCTCAGGGTCGAGCGGTTCCGGCCGAAGGAGCAGGAGACGGGCCCGGACAGCGAGTTCGAGGTCGTGCTGGAGCGGACGGGGAAGACCGTGACGGTGCCCGTGGGGATCTCCGTGCTCGACACCGTACGGGCCGCCGGGGTCGAGGTGCTGTACTCCTGCGCGGAGGGCACCTGCGGGACCTGCGAGACGGACGTGCTGGAGGGCACCCCCGACCACCGCGACTCGGTGCTGAGCGACGAGGAACGCGAGTCCGGGGAGACCATGCTCATCTGTGTGTCCCGGTGTCAGGGGTCGCGGCTGGTGCTCGACCTGTAGCGACATCGGTCCGGCCGGTGACAGCGTCGGCCCGGCCGGTCGCCGCGTCCGCCAGGCCCGTGGCGGCGCCGGGGGCCACGGCGCGCAGCCGGCCCGCGGCCGTCCCCGTCACGCACAGGTCGGCCTCGATCCGGGCGACCGCGGCCAGCAGGTGGGGCAGCAGGTCGCGGCGTACCGACTCCACGGAGGTGCGGCCGGCGTGGACGGGGATGTTCACACCGGCCACCACCTCGCCGTCCCGGTCCCGGAGCGGAGCGGCGACCGATCGGAGCCCCTCCTCCAGTTCCTGGTCGACGAGGGCGTACCCCTGGCGTCGTACGCGGCGCAGCTCGGCCCTGAGCCGGTCGGCGGAGGTGAGGGTGCGCCGGGTGCGGGGTTCGAGGTCGGCGCGGGCGAGCCTGGCGTCGATCTCCTCGTCCGGCCGATGCGCGAGGATCACCCGGCCGACCGAGGTGACATGGGCCGGGAAGCGGGTGCCCACGGTGATCGTCGCCGTCATGATGCGGCTCGCGCTGACCCTCGCCACGTACACGATGTCGTCCCCGTCGAGGACGCACAGCGAGGACGACTCCCCGACCTGCGCGACGAGCCGCTCCAGATGCGGTTGGGCGAGGTCGACGAGGGTGAAGCCGGACAGATACGCGTAGCCGAGTTCGAGCACGCGCGGGGTCGGCCGGAACAGCCGGCCATCGGTGTGGACGTACCCGAGGTCGACGAGGGTGAGCAGGAAGCGGCGGGCGGCCGCCCGGGTCAGCTCGCAGGTCCGGGCGACCTCGCTCAGGGTCAGCGCGGGATGTTCGGCGTCGAAGGCCCGGATGACCGCGAGGCCCCGCTCCAGGGACCGGACGAAGTGCGGTTCACGGGCTCCGACGAACCGGTCTCGATCGGGCATCGTCGCCTCCAGGAAGCCGCTCGGACGCCCCACGGACGCCGCACGGGAACAGCACGGAAGCCGCACGGAAACCACACGAACGAAGCGCGGCACATGCGCTCCGTACGCACGGGGGTGCGCTCTGCGCACGCTAGGAGCACACTTCTGCAACTGTCAACGACCGTGCACGGCAAGGCCATTGACCCGAAACCGGTGGCGTTCTACCTTCCGGCTGAGCACTTCTGTGCGGTGTGCGCACAGCCTGTCGAAGAGCGGTCCCATATGGGGGAATCATGCGTCGTCTGCTCATCGGCCTCGCGGCCGGCACCTTGTTCGTCACCGCGACGGCCTGCGGTTCGTCGGGCTCCGGCTCGGACGGCGGGAACGCGGGCTCCGGCGGCACCACCACGCTCAAGCTCGGCGTCATCCCCATCATCGATGTCGCCCCGCTGTACCTGGGCGAGAAAAAGGGCTTCTACAGCGAACGCGGTCTCGAGTTGGAGCCGACGCTCGCACAGGGCGGGGCGGCGATCGTGCCCGGTGTCGTCTCCGGCCAGTTCGACTTCGGCTTCAGCAACATGACCTCCCTGCTGGTCGCCCAGTCGAAGAACGTGCCGGTCAAGGCCGTGGTGAACGGTGTCGCCTCCACCGGTGAGGCGGGCGCCGACTTCGCGGAGATCGCCGTGCCGAAGGGCAGCCCGCTGAAGTCCGCCAAGGACCTGGAGGGCAAGAAGGTCGCGGCCAACACCCTCGGCAACATCTGCGACACCTCGGTCAACGAGTCGGTCCGCAAGGACGGCGGCGACCCGTCGAAGGTCGAGTACGTGGAGATGCCGTTCGACCAGATGCCGGCCGCGCTCTCCAAGGGCCAGGTCGACGCGGCCTGCGTCGTGGAGCCCGCGCTCGCCACCATCAAGTCCCAGGGCGGCACCGTCCTCGCGTCGAACTTCGTCGACGTGTCCCCGGACCTCACCGTGGCCATGTACTTCACCTCCCAGCAATACGCGCAGAAGAACCCGGAGTTGGTGAAGAAGTTCCAGGAGGCCACCGCCGAGTCCCTCGCGTACGCCGACGAACACCCGGAGGAGGTACGGGAGATCATCACCTCCTACACGAAGATCCCGGAGAGCCTGCTGGAGACGGTCGTGCTGCCCCGCTGGCCCGCCGAGCCGGACCGTGCCTCCATCGAGCGGCTGGCCGAACTCGGCCAGGAGGACGGCCTGTTCGAGAAGGCCCCGGACCTGGACAAGCTGCTCCCGTGAGAGGAGCCGACGCCGCTCTCGGCGCGGCCGGGCTCGCGGGGTTCCTCTCCCTCTGGGAGGCGACCCCGCGGCTCGGCCTCGTCGAGGACGACTACCTCCCTCCGGTCAGCCGGGTCGCCGGCGCCCTCGCCGGCGAACTCGCCGACGGGGCCTTCTGGACGGCGCTCGGGGACACCCTCACCGGCTGGGCGGTGGGGCTCCTGATCGCCGTGACGGCCGGGATCCTCACCGGAGGGGTCATCGCCGTCGTGCCGCATCTGCGCGAGGCGACGTCCTCCACGATCGAGTTCCTGCGCCCGATCCCCTCGGTGGCCCTGATCCCCCTCGCCGTCCTCCTGTACGGCAGCCAACTGCAGTCGGTGCTCCTGCTGGTGGTCTACGCGTCCTTCTGGCAGGTCCTGATCCAGACCCTGTACGGCGTCCAGGACGTCGACCCGGTCGCCGAGGAGACCGCCCGTTCCTACGGTCTGGGCACCTGGGCACGGGTCCGGCACGTCCTGTGGCCCACCGCCCTGCCGTACGTCATGACGGGCGTCCGGCTGGCCGCGGCCGTGGCCCTCATCCTGGCCGTGACCGCCGAACTGGTCATCGGGGCACCGGGGTTGGGCCAGCGCATCTCGGTCGCGCAGTCCTCGCAGGCGGTGCCGGAGATGTACGCCCTGGTGGTGGTCACCGGGCTGCTGGGGCTGCTCATCAACGTGGGGGCGCGGACCGTGGAGCGGCGGGCGCTGGCCTGGCACCAGTCGGTGCGCGGGGAGGTGGCGGTGTGAGCCGCGTACTGCTCCGGCCGCTGGTCGCGCTCGCTCTCCCTCTCGTCCTGGTCATCGTCTGGTGGCTCGCGTCGGACGACAGCACCGATGTGTTCTGGCCGCCCCTGCGCACGATCCTCGGCACCTTCCCGGACGTCTGGACGGCCGAGCGGCTGCGCGCCGACGTCCTGCCCAGCCTGGTGCGCCTGACCGCCGGCTACGCCCTGGCGGCCGTGGCAGGAGTCGCCCTCGGCACGGTCATCGGCTCCTACCGCCGGGTGCGGGCGGTGTGCGAACCGGTCCTCGAATTCCTGCGGGCCGTGCCGCCGCCGGTCCTCGTCCCGGTCATCACGCTGTTCGCGGGCATCGGCGACACGATGAAGATCGCCGTCATCGCGAGCGGCTGCGTGTGGCCGATCCTGCTCAACACGGTCGAGGGCGTGCGCGCGGTGGACTCCGTCATGTCCGAGACGGCCCGGTCGTACGGCATCACGGGCGCGGCCCGGCTGCGCCACGTCGTCCTGCGCTCGGCGAGCCCGCAGATCTTCGCGGGGCTGCGTCAGGCGCTGTCCATCGGCATCATCCTCATGGTCATCAGCGAGATGACCGCGTCCAGCAACGGACTGGGCTACACCATCGTCCAGTTCCAGCGCGGTTTCGCTGTCCCCGACATGTGGACCGGCATCCTCGTCCTCGGTCTGCTCGGGTTCCTGCTGTCCGTCGTCTTCCGGCTGGTCGAGCGGCGTGTGCTCGGCTGGTACCACGGTCTGCGCGCGTCCTCCCGGCGGTCGTAGTGAAACTCGAGAAGGAGCGGCAGGCGATGCACGCCTTGCTTGACGTATCGGGCCTCAGGAAGGTCTACGAGGGTTCCGGCCGCCGGGTCGAGGCGGTGCGGGACCTCACCTTCACCGTCGACGCGGGTGAACTGGTCTGTCTGGTGGGCCCGTCGGGCTGCGGCAAGACGACCCTGCTGAAGTGTGTGGCGGGGCTGCTGGACCCGACGGCCGGTGAAGTCCTCCTGGGAGGACGGCCGGTGGACGGGCCGCCGCCGGGCATGGCGGTCGTCTTCCAGGAGTACGGGCGCAGCCTGTTCCCCTGGATGCGGGTCCGCGACAACGTCGAACTACCCCTGAAACAGAAAAAGTTGAGCAAGGTTCGACGGGGTGAGCTGGTCGACGACGCGCTCGCCTCGGTCGGCCTGGGCGACGCGGCGGGCGCCTACCCCTGGCAGTTGTCCGGCGGTATGCAGCAGCGGGTCGCCATCGCCCGCGCGCTGGCGTACGAACCGGACGTGCTGCTGATGGACGAGCCGTTCGCGGCGGTCGACGCCCAGACCCGGGCCGATCTGGAGGACCTCGTGCGGGGTCTGTGGCGGGAGCGGGGCATCACGATCCTCTTCGTCACCCACGACATCGACGAGGCCGTCTACCTCGGTGAACGCGTCCTGGTCCTCTCCGCCTCCCCCACCGTCGTACAGGAACAGCTCAAGATCGACCTCCCCACCGAACGCGACCAGTTGCACACCCGCGTGGCACCGCGCTTCGCGGAGCTGCGGACGCGTGTGTACGAGCAGATCCAGGCGGCGAAGCGGGGTGTCCCCCTGGACAAGGGGTGACCTCCGGCGCCGTCGCTGGACAAGGAGTGACCTCCGGCGCCGTCGGCGACCTGAACGCCGGCGGCGCCGGAGGGCGTGCGGCTCACCTCTCGGGAGAGGGCACCACGCTCAGGTGGGTCGACGTGGCGCGGCGGGGGCGGCGCGTCCTGCGGGTGGGGTCGGTCGGGCGGCCCACCTCGCGCAGGACGAGGGTCATACGGTGATAGCCCAGGTCGCGGAGGGTGTCGGGGCTCTCGCTGACGACCCGGCAGTGGGTGGCGCCCCAGCGCGGGTCCGGGTGGACCAGGGGGCGTACGGCACCGTCGTGCCGGCCGGCTTGGGGGCCGACCGTGCGGAGCCAGTGCGGGAGGCCGTGGCGGTAGGCGGCGTCCATGATGGGGTCCTGGGCGATCTCCCGGCGGATGGACTGCAGTCCCCGGTCCTGGCCGTGGCACTCCACGGCGGCGGCGAAGTGGGCGAGCATCGGCAGGCACCAGCTGGACTCGTGGTCGCCGAGGACCGTCGCGGCGTCCGGGTGGAAGAGCACGAAGCGGAGGAAGTTGTCGCCCGGCATGGCCGTCGGGTGCGGTCCCACGCCGTTGAAGAGTGTCCGGAACGCGGAGTTGGCCAGGACGACGTCCCAGCGGTGGTCGAGGACGACGGACGGGAACGTCACGGACTCCAGCAGCGCGGCGTAGTCCTGGAGGTACGCCTGTGCTTCCTGGGCTTCGGATGTGTCGGGGACGGGCCGCGGTACCGACCGCTGCCCTCCTGCCTGATGTGCCATCGGGAGGTCACCCCTCTTGCCTATGCGGCCTTCACGCGGCGCCTTGATCCTCCTGCCCTGGGCGGAGTCGTGTCAACTATCGTGGCATTCGGCGACGGTTGACGGCTGAATCTCGCCACAGTTGTGGCGATGCCTGGATGTGAGTTCGACAAAACCGCTAGTCTCCCCGCAGTTCACGGTGTACTTGCCGGGACCAGGGTCTCGCGCCAGGCTTGGTTCCACGGATTCCGCAGTACCGCGAAATTGGCCTGAGAGAGACGTAGGAGATCTGTCGGTGACGGATGGCTTCGAGGTTCCGGACGCCGCGGCGACGGTTCTGCTGCCGGCCGTCGTGGCCCGTGTCACCGCGCTGGCGGACAAGTTGCGCGTGGGGCACGCGGAGGTCTTCGACACCCGGCGGCTCTCGGTGGCCTCGGGTGTGCCGGAGGCGGTGGTGAAGGCCCTGCTGAGCGGGCAGCGCGCCGGTGAGCCGGACGTCCAGGCCCGCTTTCTGCAGCGCCTGGACCTGCTGCGACGCACCCGGCTCAAGCCGGGCGGCCGCAAGTACACCCAGCAGGAGATCGCCGACGGCGCCGGCATGTCGCGCCAGCAGGCGGGGGCCTTGATCAACGGTGACCGCCGTCCCACGATGGAGCACTGCGACGCCATCCAGCGCTTCTTCAGAGTGCACGCCGGTTTCCTCACCGCCGAGGATCCCGAGGCGCTGGCGAGCGCCCTGATGCGCACCGAGCAGGAGCTTCTCCAGCAGCTCGCCGACCGTGAGCGCGCGGCGGCCGAGGCCGCGGACGACCCGTTGCAGCGGCTGCTGCAGAACCACGGTGTGCGCTCCATCGCCTGGCGGGCGGCGCAGCTGCCCACCGACCAGCACCGCGACAAGGTGGCGGAGTGGCTGGACATGCTGCTGGAGAGCGTCAAGCGGCCCGAGTCCTGACCGGGGGAGATCTGTGGGCATCGGAAAGGAAATGCGCCGTCTGTGCGGCGAGTTGGTCGGCGAACTCACGCTGCCGGCGCCGGCGGACCCCGCCGACCTCTACGCCGCCCTGTGCGACGCCATGAGCAGACGCCGCGGCCGCCCCGTCCACTACCGTACGGCCGTCTTCCCGCCGGGCACGGCCAGTGGGCTGTGGCTGGACATGGCCGAGCAGGACCTGGTCGTCATCGAGGAACGCACCGCGCCCGACCACCAGTTGGTGATCCTCGGCCACGAGCTGTGGCACATGCAGGCCGGGCACTGCGGCCGGCACGTGGAGGGTGCCTCGGTCGCCGCGCGCTTACTGAACCAGGACGCCGATCTGCGGGCGACCGTGCTGAGGGTCGCCGCCCGTACTCGTTTCGACCTGACGGACGAGCAGGACGCCGAGAGCTTCGGACTGCTGCTGGCCAGCAAGTGCCGGGCGTGGCTCGCCGGTTCCGCGTTGCGCGGGCCGGTGCGTCGCGATCACCTGGCCGGCCGCATCGGGGCCTCGCTGGGCTACCGCGGGCCGCAGGGCTGAGCGGCCGGAAACGCAGCGACTCCGAGACGCAGAGACGCAGAGACGCCGAAGACATGGACGGGTCCAGCTACTACATTCCGGCCGTCGCGATGACGATCGCCCTCGCCCTCAAGACGCCCGCGCTGCTGCGGAACTGGGGCGATCCCCTGATCCGGTCCGTGTGCGCGCTGATGACGCTGGCCGCCCTGGTCTTCTGCTTCGCCGCGCCGCCGACGATCGCCGAGGTCAACCGCGCCACCGGCGTCACCAACGTCTCGGCGGCCCTCGTCTACGTCCTGCTGAGCGCCTTCAGCGGCTCCTGTCTGGTGCTGATCACCAACTGGCGCGGTGGCCCGCCCCAGGCGACACGCCGCCTCTCGCACCGCTGGATCGCCGGGTACGGCGCGGTGTGCGCGGCGATCGTGCTGATGTTCGTGCTCGGCGAGGCACCGGTGGAGCGGGTGCGGGACTTCGACACGTACTACGCCAACACCCCGTTCCTGCGCGAGATGATCGTGCTCTATCTGATCGGGTTCACCGTCGCGGGCGTCGCCATGAACGTCATGTGCTGGCGCTGGGCGCTCCAGGTGCGCGGCTGGCTGCGCGCCGGGCTGCTGATCATCGCGTTCGGCTTCATGCTCAACGTCCCCTTCGCGGCGGTCAAGCTGGTCGCCGTGGTCGCCCGCTGGCAGGGCGGCGACCTGGACTACCTGAGCACGTACGTCGCCCCCGTGCTGTCGTCCGTCGGCGCGCAGATCTGCGCGGTCGGCTTCTGTCTGCCGCTGGCCGGAGAGCGCCTCGGCGACTCCTGGACCATCTGGTCCATGTACCGTCGGCTCGGGCCGCTGTGGCGGGAGTTGCGGCCCGTCTGGGCCCAGGCGAGTCACGAGGTGCGGATCTCCTGGTGGGCGCCGGCCCGGCTCCAGATGACACAGCGGGAGTCCGACATCCACGACGGCATGCTCAGCCTGTACCCGTACTTCGACTCCGAGGTACGGGCCAAGGCGTACGACGCCGCCGTCGCGGCGGGCTCCGAGCCCGTCCAGGCGCGGGCCGAGGCCGACGCGGCGATGGTGACGGCGGCGGTGCGGGCCAGGGAGGACGACCCGGAGGGCCGGGTCATCAGCTCGGCCACGGCCGACGCACCCGCCCCCGCCCCGCCCGCCGAGAACCCCCGTGACCTCGTACGGATGTCCATCGCCCTGCGTCAGTCACCCGTTGTAGCCGCTGCCCGCGAATGGGCCGCCGCGACCAGGTCAGAGAGCGACTTCCATGAGCGAACCCGTTAGCGTCCCGCGCGACCGCGCGGTCACGTCTCCCCGGCGTGCCGTCGTCGTCGGCGGGGGCCTGGCCGGCCTGCTGGCCGCCGCCGCCCTGCGCGACCACGCCGAGGTCACCGTCGTCGAGCGCGACGCGCTGCCCGAGGGGCCCGAGCCCCGCAAGGGCGTGCCCCAGGCCCGCCACACCCATCTGCTGTGGTCCGGCGGGGCCCGGGCGATGGAGAACCTGCTGCCGGGGGTCACCGACGCCTGGCTGGCGGCCGGCGCCCGGCGCATCCCGCTGCCGACCGGTCTGGTCTCCCTGTCGGCCCAGGGCTGGGTGCGGCGCTGGCCCGAGATGGCGTTCATGATCGCGTGCAGCCGCGATCTGCTGGAGACGGTCGTCCGCGCCCGGCTCCTCGCCGGCCCCCGGGTCACCGTGCTCGACCGCACCGAGATCCTGGGCCTGGAGGGCGACGCCTCCCGGGTGACGGGGATACGGGTGCGCCCCGCCGAGGGCGAGGAGCGGGTACTCACCGCCGATCTGGTGGTGGACGCCGCCGGGCGCGGTTCGCGGGGCACGGCCTGGCTCGACGCGCTCGGCGTCCCGCCCGCGCCGATGGACGAGGTCGACTCCGGTCTCGTGTACGCCAGCCGGATCTTCCGGGCGCCCGCGGGCACCGAGGAGTACCCGGTGGTCAATGTGCAGCCGGACGGGTCGCAGCCGGTCCCGGGGCGGAGCGCGACGCTGGTGCCCATCGAGGACGGGCGCTGGCTGGTGACGCTGTCGGGCACCCGAGGGGGTCAGCCGACCGCCCGGGCCGAGGAGTTCGAGGAGTTCGCGCGCACCGTCCGGCATCCGGTCGTGGGGGAGCTGATCTCCCGCGCCGAGCCCCTGACGGACGTCGTGGTCACCCGCAGCACGATCAACCGGCGACGCTTCTTCGAGAAGGTGTCCGGCTGGCCCGACGGCTTCGTCGCGATCGGCGACTCGGTGGCCACGTACAACCCGATCTACGGCCACGGCATGTCCGTCGCCGCCCAGAGCGCCCTCGCGCTGCGTGAACGGGTGGCCGCGCACGGGCTCACGGCGCCGGGGCTCGCGCGCCGGGTCCAGAAGGCCGTGGCGGTGCCGGTGACTCTCGCCTGGGAGCTGGCCACCGGCACGGACATCCGCTACCCGGAGGCCATCGGCAAGCGGCCGAACACCGTGCAGAGGCTGTTCGGCCGCTATGTGGAACGGCTGATCCGGACCGCGCTCGGACGGCCCCTGGTCTTCAAGGCGTACCTCGGCGTGGTCACCCTCACCGAGCCGATCGGCGCCCTCGTCAGACCCGAGATCGTCCTGGCGGTCCTGCGCGGTCCCGTCAAACCCCCGCCGCCGGAACCGCCGCTGACGGAGCATGAGCGGGAGACGGTGCTGGGCACGGCACCGCGGTAGCCCCGGGCGACATCCCCGCGCGGAAGAGCGGGATTGTCAGTGGGGGACGGCAAGCTGGGAGTGTGCCACCCGTTTGCCGGGGCCGGCACCGAGTTTCGCCGATCCGACCAGGGGAGAGCCGTTCGATGCCGACCGCCGTACTGACCGACCGCGAGCGCGCCGCCGTACAGGCCTATCTGCGGCTGCTGGGGACCGTACGAGCAGCCTTCGACGGGCCGCCGGAGTCCCGCCGACCACCCGTGGTGCCGCCCGCCGCGCTCGCCGAGGCGGAGCGGGCGCTGGCGGCGGCAGGCCTCTCGGGCAACGAGGAGCAGTTCTTCCAGCTGCTGCGGAGCTGGTGCCCGGAGGTCTGAGCGCGCGAAGTGACGGTCCGCCGGCTGTGTCCGGCGGACCGTCACCGGACACCGGCGGTGAAACGCGGAAAGCACCCATACCGGAGGCGGCGCGAGCATCCCCGGCCGAGGTCCGGGCGGGACGGGGGCTGGTGCGCCGTCCGGGGCGGCGGCCGGGGCGGGGTTGCGGTGAAGGCCTCCGGCCGAGGAGACGGGGAGACGGGGAGGAGCGCAATGACCAATGCGTCGCCCCCAGCGTGGCTGCCTGACAGCAATGCGATACGCACTCACACCGAGGCATATATCCAGGTACCACCCGTCTATTGATGAGAGTCGCCAGGAATAGCGCCACAGCGGACCATGCGGGGAAAAGGTCTCGAAACCATCGACCAAGAGACGGAAGCCAATTGCAGTGACCACACAGAATGTTGGGGCCTCTGCGGCTCGACGAACACGTGGGCCTGACAGCCGTCAACAATAACTCAAATTCATATAATAGCTTTATTTAGTTCGAAGCGGCATCGAGGGAATGGGATGCCGATAAGTCGGCCATTTCGAGGGTTCATCGGAACACGCTCGGGTATCCCTGACGTAAAAGCATCATCCGATAAATGCACTGCATTGATCGTTGGAGCCTCCCCCACGCCTCCAGTACAAAGCGTCACTTCTCGATGGTCCGGAGGCGTGCCCATGTCCCTGACGATTTCGGATACGGCCAGGATTCTGATCGTGCTGACCGGCTTTCTGGTCGCGGCGCACGTGGGCGGTTACGTCTTCGCCCGGTTGCGCCAGCCTCCGGTGATCGGCGAGATCACGGGGGGACTGCTGCTCGGGGCCAGTGCCCTGGGTCTGATGGCTCCCTCGGTGAGCGCCTGGCTGGTGCCGTCCTCCAGCGCCACCGCCCACACGCTGGGGGCGGTCTACCAGCTCGGCACGATCCTGATGGTCTTCCTGGCCGGGCTGGAGATGCGCCAGAGCGGTCTCGGTGCGGAGCGCAGGACCGTGGTGTTCACCACCGCCACCGGCCTGGTGATTCCCTTTGCCGGAGGACTGGCCATCGCCCAGGGGGTCGACCCAGGTGACCTGGCGGGCCCGCACGGGTCCGCGGCGAGCATCTCCCTGGTCCTGGGACTGGCCATCGCGGTGACGAGTATCCCCGTCATATCCCGGATCATGATCGACCTCGGCATCATGGGCAGCCTCTTCGCCCGAATGGTGCTCACGGTGGCCGTGATCGAGGACGTCCTCCTCTACGTGGTCCTGGCCGTGATCCTCGGGCTGGCCCGCATCCAGGCGGACACCGCCTACGGCCTGCCCGCCCTGCTCCCCGTCGAGGGGATCGGCTGGGACGTGGCCTACTACGTGGGCGCCTCGCTGCTGTTCTTCACGGTCTGCCTGGCTGGGGGCCGTGCGGCGTTCCGACGGCTCGCCACGGGCACCCTGAAGGTGCTGGAACTGCGCAGCCCAGCGGCGTTCCGCCTGGTCTTCCTCTTCGCCCTCTGCCTGTCCTGCATGGGTCTGGGCATCGACCCGATCTTCGGCGCGCTCATGGCGGGCATCGCCATGGCGGGTCACGAAACGGCGTCCCCCGGGGAGGAGGCCGTACGTGGATTCTCGCTGGCCTTCTTCATCCCCATCTACTTCGCGCTGGTGGGCTTCCGCCTCGACCTAGTCCACGACCTCGACCTGGTCTTCTTCGGCTGGCTGTTCGTCCTGGCCTGTGCGGTCAAGTTCGGCAGCGTGTGGCTGGGGGCCCGCATGGCCGGCAAGTCACCGTCCTGGTCGACCCACTTCGCGGTGGCGATGAACGCCCGCGGCGGCCCCGGCATCATCCTGGCCTCGGTGACCTTCAGCGCGGGCGTCATCAATGGCCGGTTCTTCGTCGCCCTCGTGCTGCTGTCCATCCTCACCTCGCAGCTCGCCGGCGCATGGCTGACCCGGGCACTGTCCAGGGATCCCGCACTCTTCTCCTCGGCCCCACCGCACGCTCCGCCGGAGTCCGCTCCCGGGCGGAAGACGATTGAGGCAGTGGGCAGTTCCCATCCGCCCACGACCCCGGAGAGGGAGTCGGACGCAACGGGCGACGCCTCTGCGCATGAGCGGCCGCCAACCTGAATACGCCTACGCCGGGCAGTCCACCGATGTACGACGCCCCCGAGCCGACGTGCTGACCTCCTATCCACTGTGAAGGTCCGGCCTCTGCCCGGACCGCTCGACGAGGCGGGCCGTGTCATTCCCGTCCCACCGGATCGTGCGGGAAGCCACGGGGTCTTGTCGCGGGGGCGACCTGGCGTCCAGGTCGTTCGCACAGTGGCGCCCTCCACCTGGACGCCAGGAATCAGGCCCGCTCCACGGTGTTGGGTCGACGGCAGACGGGATGGGAGCCGAGGTGAGTGGTGGGTTGCGGAAGGGGCAGCTACGGCTCCGTTTCCCGAACGACCGAAGTCGGGTCTGAGCGGCTTGTCCGGCGCTTACCTCGGAGGGGTAAGCGCGGCGTACGCAGAGCGTGGCTACGTTCAAGTCGTCGTACCGGAGCGAACGAAGGAAGCGGACGTGCCCGCATATGGCTTTGCGCATCTACATGACCGCGGCCACCACCCTGATGTCCTTGAGTACCTGGAACGCATCCAGGACACCCTCGACCCATTTCACGGCCGCTTCCTGATCCTTGAGCCGGCCCTCTTCGGCTCGAACGGCTCGCCCTCCTGCCGAACCCCGGATGAACAGCGGATTCCCCCGTCCCTACGAAACGAGGACCCACCCCGGAACAGTAAAATCCGGCGCCCACCCGACACGACACTCGGGCCACCAGCATTCCCGCCATCAGCCACAGAAAGCGAAACGGCCCACCGACTCCGTCGGCGGACCGTCATGCAAGATCGAGGCTAGGTCAGGTACATCCCGGAGGCCTGAGCCACCAACTGGCGCAGGGCGGGCACGTAGGTCTCGTCACCGCCCAGTTCGTCGAGCACGCGGTACGCGTCGTCGCGGAACGCCGCGAGGTCCTTCTCGAAGCGCCGGAGCACGCCGGGGGCGAGCAGCAGGGCGCGGAGTTCCGCGCGGGCCGTTTCGGAACACCGTGCGGCGGCGGAGAGTTCAGCGACCCGCGTCCTCGATCCGGGTGGCGTCTCCTCCAGGGCGCAGGCGAGGAGATACGTGACCGTGCCGTTCAGCAGATCCTCGTCGCGGCCGGAGAGAAGGTCCTCCTGGTCGTTGAAGAGCTGCCAGAGAATTCCGAAGACGGCGCCGAATTCCCGCCACCGTTCGGTCCGTTCGGTCCCGGCGCCGCAGAGAATCGCGGCCATCGCCGTGATCATCCCGAACGGGGCGCCGGATTTCCCACGATAGGCGGCGACGACCGCGTCCCGCGAGGCGTTCTCCATGTCGCCGCGCAGGTCCCGCAACTGGCCTTCCACAGCGTCGATCCAGCAGTTGACGATCTCACCGGTGAGGGCGTTGCGCACCGCGTCCGGGACCGACTGGGCCTGTACGACCCGGATGGGAAGGGCCTGTCCGCTGAGGACGGACGCCAACAGCGCCTCGTCCGTGCCGAGTCCGTCGGGGGTGTGGGTGCCGTGGCCGTCGGCCAGGTCGTCGAGGTAGCAGGCGGACGTCCACCACAGGACGTGCACGGCCGACAGGGGAACGGCCGGTCCCGGGACCCCGGTCTCGGAGGCGTGCACGAGGAGCGGGAGCACGGACAGGGGGTATTTCATCTGCTGGTGGCCCAGCAGCCCGGATATGGATCTTCGGACCGCCACGGACGACGGCCCGAGGCTCTCCAGGGCGGTGGCGATCTCCGCGTCGATCTCCGACGCGACCTGTCTGTGCAGCTCCGCACAGGAAAGGGTGCTCATCTGGCGTCCTCGTCCTCCGCGGTGGGGAAGGGAACCGAAACCGCCGTCGCCACCAGCCCCCGCCGGACGGTCCAGCGTCCGGCGAAGGCGTCGATGCGACGACCGTCCACCACCGGTCCGGGCACGAGGAGTCCGACGCGCAGGGCGCCGGAGCGGCCGCCGGGGTCGACGGTCACCTCGATGTCGGCCTCCGCGAAGTCCAGCCACCGCCCGGTGAGCGGGAACCACGCCTTGTAGACGGACTCCTTGGCGCTGAAGAGCAGCCGGTCCCAGTGGACCGAGGGGTGGTCGGCGGTCAGACGGCGCAGTCGGATCTCCTCCGCGGGGAGGGCGATCGCCGTCAGGACGCCCTCGGGCAGGGCGTCGTGGGGTTCGGCGTCGATGCCGAGGGAGGCGAGGTCCGCGGCGCGGACCAGGGCGGCGGCCGCGTACCCCTCGCAGTGGGTCATGCTGCCGGTGAGCCCGTCCGGCCAGCCGGGGGCGCCGCGCTCGCCGGGCACGATCGCCCGCGGCGCCACGCCGAGCTTCTCCATGGCCTGCCGGGCGCAGGCGCGGACGAGGGTGAACTCGTGGCGCCGCTTCGGCACCGCCCGGGCCACGACCGCCTCCTCCTCGGGGTACAGCTCGATCCCCTCGACGGCCGCGGCCGCGTCATGGGCGTGCGCCTCCACGACCACGACCGCTCCCGGGAGCAGTTCCTCGAACACCGGTTCCGACCTCCATCGGCAGAATGCGGCGCAGCCTGCCCGGGGGTTCCGGACGCGGTCGCCACTCGCGGGGGTAACCCACGGACACCTCTTCGAAGCGGACCCCGTCCAGCCAGGTGGTCCGCGGGATGTGCAGATGGCCGTAGACCATGACCTCGACGTTGAAGCGCCGGTGCCAGTCGGCGGTCAGCCCCGTGCCGCACCACATGGCGAACTCGGGGTAGCGCAGGACGTCCGTCGGGTGCCGGTCCAGTGGGTAGTGGTTGACCAGCACCGTGGGCAGGTCGGGCGGCAGTTCGGCGAGCCTGCGTTCGGTCTCCGCGACCCGGGCGCGGCACCAGTCGTCGCGGCTCGGGTACGGGTCGGGGTACAGCACGTGCTCGTCGACGCAGACCACTCCGGTGCCGTGCGCGTACTCCAGGCCCTCGTCCTTCGTCGCGCAGCCCTGGGGCAGGAACGAGTAGTCGTACAGCAGGAACAGCGGCGCGATCACCACCGGGCCGCCGGGTCCCTCCCAGAGGGGGTACGGGTCCTCGGGGGTGACGACGCCCAGCTCCCGGCAGAGGGCGACGAGGTGTTCGTACCGCTCGACGCCCTTGTACGGGACGGTCTCGCCGGGGTGGGTCCACAGTTCGTGGTTGCCCGGCGCCCACACGACCCTGGCGAAGCGGCCGGCGAGTGTCTCCAGGGCCCAGCGGATGTCGGCGACGGCCTCGGAGACGTCACCGGCCACGAGAAGCCAGTCGTCGTCGGTCTCGGGGCGCATTTTCTCGACCAGGGCGCGATTCTCGGGATAGCCGACGTGCAGATCACTGATGGCCAGCAGATTTCCGTGACGGCCGACCCTCGACTCCACCCGTGCTCCCTCCTGGACACCGAACATCAACACGAGAACACACGGGCACACCGGTGGACAAGACCGACGTGCCGAGCGGCCCGACACGTGTCCCGGACGCCCCGCCGCGCCAGGATTAACACGCGCGTGACAGAAACCAGGGTCCCAGTGGCCGTATGATCCGTCCTACACCACCGCCACGCCCCTGCTTCGCGTACGGCGGTTCGGCGTACCTCCATCCCCCCTGGCCGGGCACGGCCTGCTCCGCCCTGCCCGCGAACCCTGAAAGGCGGCCTGCATGGTCTCTCGCGTACGCGTCTGGCTCAACCGCACGTACGCGGAGAACGTCTTCTTCATGGATCAGCTGCGGCATAATCCGCACGCTCGTCCGGTGGACATCCATGCCACGCACGCCGACGCCGACTCCCCCGTACTGGCCGCCGCCGACACCGCCGACCTGGAGCCGGACGGCCTCTCCCCCGCCGCGTACGTCGAGTACGCGCTCGACCAGTGTGCCAAGCGCGGCATCGACGTGTTCGTGCCCCGGCTGCACCAGGCGGCCCTCGCCGCGCACCGCGAGGAGTTCGCGGCCGTCGGTACGGCGCTGCTGGCGCCGACCGCCGAGGCCATCGAGGTCTTCGAGGACAAGGTGACCGCGTACGAGGCGGTCCAGGCCCACGGGGTCCCGGTGCCGCCGTGGTTCCGGGTGACGAACACCGATGAACTCACCGCCGCCGTCGAGGAGTTGGAGGACGGCGGGCACAGGGCGTGCTTCAAGCCCGCGGCCGGGGCGGGAGGTGTGGGCTTCCGGGTCATCACACGCGCACCCTTCTCGCTCGATCACCTCAGCGGATTCCCGAGCCCGTACGTACAGCTCGACATGGTCGTGGAGGCGGTGCGGGAGGCCGAGGAGCCCGTGGACTGGATGGTGATGCCGCGGCTGGAACAGCCGGAGGTGTCCGTCGACTGCCTGACCGGACCCGACGGGCGGGTCCGGATGGCCGTGGGCCGCACCAAGAACGGCCGCCGGCGTGGCTTCACGCTCAACCCCGCGTGGATCGAGCCCGCGCGGCGGATCGCGGAGCGGTTCGAGCTGCACTACCTGACGAACATCCAGTTCCGTATGTACGGCGACGAGCCGGTCCTCATGGACGTCAACACGCGTCCGGCGGGCGGGCTGCACCAGCTCGCGCTGTGCGGGATCAACGCCCCTTGGGCGGCTGTGCAGTTGGCGCTCGGGGAGGACCCGGGGGACGTGATGCCGACGCGGCTGGGCCAGGACTACACGGTGGTGTCGGGGACGCGGCCGGTGCGGTCGGTGACCATGCCGCACCAGGTGTCGGAGGTGCCGGTCGCCATGGAGGCGCGGCCCGTGGCCGTCTCGGCCCCCGTGGTGTGCAAGCCGGCTGCCGACCGTCCGTTGGCGGTCTGAGGGCGCCGGGGATTCTCGCCCCCGCCGCCCCTACCCGTCCCGTCCCAGGGGGCTGCGCCCCCGGGCCCCCGCTGAGGGGGGTGGTCGGGTGCGGGTGGTGGGGGGTTCTCGCGCAGTTCCCCGCGCCCCTGTCGGGGCGCGATCAAGCCTGGTACCCCCATTCCTCGGCCAGCTCCCGTAGGCGGGGCGGGAGTTCCGCTGTCGGGTCCGCCGTGCGGGCCGGCTGGATGCGGCCGGACTTGATGGTGGTGGACCAGTCGCCGAGCTGGGGGCGGTAGGTGCCGTGGTCCTTGGTGCCGTAGTCGAGCATCCCCGGCTCCCAGTCGACGCCGAGGTGGTCGCAGATGCCCCGGGTGACCTTCTCGGGGTCGGCGGTGAGCTCCTCGTAACGGATCACGTGGACGGGGAGGTTCCGGCGGGCCTCTTCCAGCTTCTCGCTGTAGGAGAGGACTTCGGCCCGGATCGCCTCGTGGTCCGGGTCGGTGCGGCGGCTCGTGAGGGACTGGACGACGGCGCCGGGGTGACGCAGCAGCAGGAGGTAGCGGGCGTTCGGCCAACATCGGTGCAGGCGCGGCCAGATGAGGGTGTTCGGCGGGGTCTTGTCGACGATGACCTGCTTGCCGCTGCGGGTGAGCTCATGGTGCAGGATGCGGTCCCACAGGACGTGCTCCAGCTCGGACCTGTCGAGTTCGAGCGCCCTCATCGCGTCCCCGGTGAAGTCCCGGGAGAGATGGACGTGGACCGTCCGCAGATGCATCTCGTGCGGGGCGCGGATCCGGCTGTGGCTGTTGAGGATCACCCGCAGCAACGTCGAGCCGGAGCGCACCGAGGAGAGGACGAACACCGGCGCGTCCACCAGCCGGGACGCGCGCGGCGCCACGTACGGCGGCTCCTCGGGCGCGGGGTCGGTCCGGGGTGCGGGGACGGCGTCCAGCGGCCTGCGCGGCGGGCTCACCGCCTCGGCGATCAGTCTGCCGCGGCGCCTGAGCCCCTTGCCTATCGCGGACATGCGCGGATCTCGCACGATGACACCTCACCACTCTCTCTCACGTTCTCCCGTATCACACGGGCACCGAGCGAACTCCAGGTGGCGTGGAGGGAACGAGAAGAGGTCGCGGCGGGCAAGGTGCCCGCCGCGACCAGCTGTTTCATGCCTTTCTTAATTCTTGACGGGAACGGCGGTCACCGTTCCCCCACCGCCAGCCGCAGGGTCTGCACCTCGAACGGGCGCAGCGTCACCGGGACGCCGTCGCCGTCCGTGGCCGTCTCCGACAGGGGGCGTTCCAGCAGGTCGGTGATCTGGGCACCGGCGAGCGGGAAGCCGGTGCGCAGGACGCCCCGGGCCCGGCCGCCATTCGATTCGTAGATCCGGACCACGACGTCGCCGGAGGCGTCGTCGGCGAGCTTGACCGCCTCGACGGTCACTCCGGCGCCGTCCACGGACACGACCGGCTCGGGGGCGCCGGCCGCGTCCGCGACCCGCAGCGGCAGGTTGAGGGCGTAGCCCTCGGCGACCGCGTCCTCGATGCTCGCGCCGGGCAGGAGCGAGTAGGTGATGCGGTGCTTGCCCTGGTCGGCCTCGGGGTCCGGGATGCGCGGGGCGCGGACCAGGCTGAGGCGGACCGTGGTGGTCGTACCGCCGTCCTCGCGGACCGTGCGGGAGACGTCGTGGCCGTAGGTGGAGTCGTTGATCACCGCCACGCCGTAGCCGGGCTCGGCGACGTGCACCCAGCGGTGGCCGGAGACCTCGAAGCGGGCCGCCTCCCAGCTGGTGTTGGTGTGGGTGGGGCGCTGGATGTGGCCGAACTGGATCTCCGCGGAGGAGTGGGGCGCGCGGACGTCGATCGGGAAGCCGGCCTTGAGGAACTTCTCGGCCTCGTGCCAGTCGATGTCCGTCTCGAAGTCGATCCGGGGGCTGCCGGCGCGCAGGGTGATCGTCTGGGTGATGCGGGATCCCTTGCCGAACGAGCGCTCCACGCGGATGGCGCCGAGGAGGGGGTCCTCCTCGACCACGGTCACCGACTCGGCGTCCAGCAGGTCCGTGTAGCGGTTCTTGTAGTGCTTGTCGACGTCCCAGGCGTCCCAGTAGTTCGGGAGGTCGGTGTGCAGACGGAGCAGGTTGCCCGTGTCGCCGAGCACCTCGCGGTCGGCACGTAGGTCGCGCACGGAGGCGAGGGTGCCGTCCTCGGCGATCTCCACCCGGACCAGGCCGTTGTCGAGGACGCGGCCGGAGACGGTGACGGGGTGCGGGGGTTCGGCGGCGGTGAGGGGCGCGCTGCCGTTCGCGGGTACCGTCACGTACACCGGTGCACCCGCCGGCGTACGGACCACCTCGGCCCGGTCGCGCGGGCTGGTGTTGAAGACCCGCGGGTCTCCGCCGCCGAGCGCCGAGATCGCCTGAGCCGTCAGCTCCTCCAGTTCCTTCGCCACCCGCGCGTACTCCGCCTCCGCCTCGCGGTGGACCCAGGCGATCGAGGAGCCCGGCAGGATGTCGTGGAACTGGTGGAGGAGGACCGTCTTCCAGAGGCGGTCGAGCTTCTCGTACGGGTAGGAGTAGCCGGGCGCGTGGAGCGCGGCCGTGGTCGCCCAGAGTTCGGCCTCGCGCAGCTTGTGCTCGCTGCGGCGGTTGCCCTGCTTGGTGCGGGCCTGGGAGGTGTACGTGGCACGGTGGAGCTCCAGGTACAGCTCGCCGTTCCAGACGGGGGCGTCCTCGTACTCGGCGCGGGCCTTGGCGAAGAACTCGTCGGGGTGTTCGACGACGACCTTCGGTGAGCCCTCCAGGTCCGCGAGGCGGCGGGCGCGTTCCATGATCTCGCGGGTGGGGCCGCCACCGCCGTCGCCCCAGCCGAAGGGCGCCAGCGAGCGGGTGCCGGCGCCCTTCTCCTGGTAGTTGCGGACGGCGCGGTCCATCTCCTCGCCGCTGAAGCGGGCGTTGTAGGTGTCGACCGGCGGGAAGTGGGTGAAGATGCGGGTGCCGTCGATGCCCTCCCACCAGAAGGTGTGGTGGGGGAACCTGTTGGTCTGGTTCCAGGAGATCTTCTGGGTGAGGAACCAGTCGTTGCCGGCGAGCTTGGCGAGCTGCGGGTAGGAGGCGTTGTAGCCGAAGGAGTCCGGCAGCCAGACGCCCTTGGTCTCGATGCCGAAGTGCTCGATGAAGAACCGCTTGCCGTGGACGAGCTGGCGGGCGATGGCCTCGCCGCCGGGCAGGTTGCCGTCGGACTCGACCCACATGCCGCCGACGGGTACCCACTGGCCCTTGTCGACGGCCTTCTTGATCCGTTCCCACACCTGCGGGTAGTTGTCGCGGACCCACTCGTACTGCACGGCCTGGGAGCAGGCGAAGATGAAGTCCTCGTACTCGTCGGCCAGCGCGGTGACGTTGGAGAAGGTGCGGGACGTCTTGCGCTTGGTCTCGCGGATGGGCCAGAGCCAGGCGGAGTCGATGTGGGCGTGGCCGACGCCGGAGATGGTGTGGGCGCTGGCATGGGCGGGCTTGGCGAGGACCGGGGCGAGGATCTCGCGGACCGCCGTCGCACTGCCGGAGACGTCGTCCAGGTCGACGGCGTCCATGGCCCGGTCCAGGGCGTGCAGGATCTCGTGGCGGCGGGGCTCGTGCTCGCCGAGGTGGACCATCAGCTCGCGCAGCACCTGGAGGTCCAGGTCGAGGTGGAAGACCTCCTCGTCGAGGACGGCGAGGTCGGCGCGCTGGAAGGTGTAGAGCGGCTTGTCGCCGGCCGTGAGGATGTCACCCATCGGCGTGATCTTCGAGAAGTTGTCGGCGAGGATGTCGGGGTTGGACGCCGCCTCGACCAGGTAGTCGATGGTCTCGCCGCCCCGGACGGGGTTGCCGATCGGCACGTACTGGTTGAGCGGGTTGACCGCCTTCAGCGGGGTGCCGTCGGCGAGGTGGACCAGGGCCTCGGCCTGGTTGCCGGGCCAGTCGCCGACGAAGCCGAGGTCGATGACCGCCTCGACGCGGCGGCCCGCCCACGCGGCGGGCACCTGTCCGCGCATCCGGAACCAGGTCGTGCCCCACGGCGGGCCCCAGGGGGTGTCCATCGCGAACGGTGTGTACGAGGCGCCCGCGGCCTCCTCGAAGGGGACGGGCTCGCCCGGCGCCTGCCAGGCCTCGACCTCGAAGGGCACGGAGGCCGCGTAGACGGCGGGCTTGACGCGCTGGGTGTGGACGCGCTCGACGCGTTCCTCGATGCGGCGGCGTTCGTCGTGCATGACGGGTCTCCAGAGAGGGAGCGAGCGGGGGAAAGCGCTTTCCGGCGGTGGGCCTACTTAAGGTACGCCAGGCCCGGGTGGACCTCGATGTATCCCTCCACCAGCCTGCGCGCCACATTGACCGAGTCGACCAGCGGGTGCAGGGCGAAGGCCTTCACCGCGGTCGTACGGGAACCCGCCTCGGCGGCGGCGAGGACCTCGCGTTCGACGGCCTTGACCGCGCAGACCAGGCCGGTGGCATGGTCGGGCAGGGGGGCGACGGCGACCGGGTGGGCGCCGTTGGCGTCGACCAGGCAGGGCACCTCGATGACGGCCTCGGTGTCGAGGGCCGAGAGGGTTCCCTTGTTGCGGACGTTGAGGATGAGGGTGGTGCGTTCGTCGCGGGCGATGGCCCGCATCAGGGCGAGGGCGACCTTCTCGTAGCCGCCGGACAGGTCGTCGGCGTCGCGTTCGCCGGCGCCGGCCGTCTCCCGGTTCTCCGACATGTAGGTGGCCTCGCGCTCGGCGCGGGTGCGGTCCCAGGCCTTGAGCGCGTGGGCGTCGGGGCGGCGCATCTCCTCGTAGAAGTGGGCCTGCTGGTCCTTGAGGAAGGCGCCCCGGGTCTTCTCGACCGCCTGGTAGGCGCGGACGGCCTCGCGGTTGAAGTAGTAGTAGTGCAGGTACTCGTTGGGGATCGCGCCGAGGGACTGGAGCCAGTCGACGCCGAAGAGCTTGCCCTCCTCGAAGGAGCCGAGGAGGTCGCGGTCGGCGAGCAGGCGCGGGAGTTCGTCGCGGCCGGCGACGCGCAGGCCGCGGACCCAGCCGAGGTGGTTGAGGCCGACGTAGTCGATCCAGGCCTCCTTGGGGTTCGTCACCCCGAGGACACGGGCGATACGGCGGCCGAGGCCCACCGGTGAGTCGCAGATGCCGATGACGCGGTCGCCGAGGTGGCGGGACATGGCCTCGGTGACCAGGCCGGCCGGGTTGGTGAAGTTGATGACCCAGGCGTCGGGGGCGAGCCGGGCCACCCGGCGGGCGATGTCCACGGCGACGGGGACCGTGCGCAGGCCGTAGGCGATGCCGCCGGCGCCGACGGTCTCCTGGCCGAGGACGCCTTCGTCGAGGGCCACCCGCTCGTCGTTCGCGCGGCCCTCCAGGCCGCCGACGCGGATCGCGGAGAAGATGAAGTCGGCGCCGGTGAGGGCCTCGTCGAGGTCGGTGGTGGCGGTCACCGCCGGGGCGTCGGGCACGTCCGCCGCCTGCTCGGCCAGGACGCGGGTGACGGCGGAGAGCCGCTCGGCGTCCAGGTCGTGCAGCACGACATGGGTGACCCGGCCCTCGGCGCGGTCCCCGAGGAGCGCCCCGTACACGAGGGGCACCCGGAATCCTCCGCCGCCCAGAATCGTCAGCTTCACGCAACTACCACCTTTGCCGATCGTGCGTCTGTGCGGGCCGTCCCGACACGTGTCAGCCGTCCCCCCGCGGGGGCGGTCATACCGTGACCACTTCGACCCCCGCGTCCTCGAACGAGGACCGGGTGCCCGGGTCCACCGACCCGTTGGTCACGACCACGTCGAGTTCCCCGGGACCGCAGACCCGCGCCATCCCCGTACCCGGGAACTTCGCGGAGTCGGCGAGCAGGACGACCTTGTCGCCGGCCTTGATCATCGCGCGTTTGACCGGGACCTCGACGACGGTCGTGTCCATCACCTGTCCGCCGGGCCGCACCCCGCTCGTGCCGAGGAACAGCCAGTCGGCGTGCAGTTGCCGGAGGTTGTCCTCGGTGAGGAAGCCGACGAGGGAACGGTACTCGCGGCGGACCATGCCGCCGAGCAGCACCAGTTCGATGCCCTCGTCGTCGGCCAGCTCCTCGTAGACCACCAGGTTGCTGGTGATCACGGTGAGACGGCGGCCGTGCAGCTGCCGGGCCAGGCGGTAGGCGGTGGTCCCGATGTCGAGGAGCACGGACTGACCGTCGCGGACCATCGAGGCGGCCTTCGCCGCTATCGCGTCCTTCTCGGCCACCCGCACCTCGGCGACCTCGGCGAAGGGCTGGTCGCCCTCGTCCACGACCGCGCCGCCGTGCACACGGGTGAGCAGCCCCTCCTCCTCCAGCCTGAGGAGGTCACGCCGGATGGTGGCGGGGCTCACGCCGAGCTGTTCGGACAGGTCGGTGACCGCCGCCGGGCCGCCTGATCGCAGGGCCCGCAGGATGAGTTGGTGTCGTCGCTCTGCCAGCACGCGCTGAACAGTACTCGTCATTCCCAATCATTTCTATGCTCACTTCTGCTTGACTCTTGCCAAACACCTCGGAGGCGCGCACGATCTGTGCACCGAAATTGAAGACTTTTGAAGAGTGATCCTCGAAAGTCTCGACGAGAGGGTGCACGCGTGGACGACGACCGGCCCGATGTGCTGCTGACCGGGCTGCTCTTCTACGACCTCGTGCTCACGGGGCTGGGAAAGCCGCCCACACCCGGCGAGGAGATCTGGACCGACGGCATGGGCTGCGGTCCGGGCGGCATCGCCAACCTGGCGGTGGCCGCGGCCCGTTTCGGCCTGCGGACCTCCCTGGCCACGGTCTTCGGCGACGACTACTACGGCGGCTACTGCCGTGACGTCCTCGCCGGCCAGGAGAACGTCGACCTCTCCCTCTCGCGCACCGCGGACGGCTGGCACACCCCCGTCACCGTCTCCCTCGCCCACGGTCATGACCGGGCCCTGGTCACCCACGGCCAGGAACCCCCTTACTCCCAGGACGTGTTGATGGGCGACCCGCCCGAGTCGCGCACGGCACTGGTGCACATCGAGGCCGAGCCGCGCGAGTGGCTGGCCAAGGCCGCCGCGAACGGCACGCACATCTACGCGGACGTCGGCTGGGACCCCACCCAGCAGTGGTCCGGCGACCTGCTCGACCAACTCGCCCTGTGCCACGCCTTCCTCCCCAACGAGACCGAGGCGATGGCGTACACCCGGACCGACAGCGCGGTCGCCGCGCTCGGCACGCTGAGCGAGCTGGTGCCGGTGGCCGTGGTCACGCGTGGCGGCGATGGCGCCGTCGCGGTGGACCAGACGACGGGCGAGTACGCGGAGGTCCCGGCCCTCGACGTCGACGTGCTCGACGCGACGGGCGCCGGCGACGTCTTCGGCGCGAGCTTCGTCGCCGCCTCCCTGGGCGGCTGGCCGCTGGTGGAGCGGCTGCGGTTCGCCGTCCTGTCCGCCGGACTGTCCGTGGGCCACCACGGCGGAGGCCTGGCGGCGCCCGGCTGGTACGGCGTCGACCGCTGGTGGCGCTCGCTGACCGACCCCGACCTGATGAAGGCCTACGGCTTCCTCCCGCACCGCATCCCGGCGGACCTCGGCCCACCGGTGCGTCACGCCCCGGTCACCCCGCCCGCCCGGCCGCACTGAGCCCCACGAAAAAACGCCCCTTAGTACCACGAACAGGAACAAACAGGAGTGACCCGTGGACCTTTCCCGTAGAGGCTTCCTCCAGGCTGCCGTGCTCACCGCGGCGGCCTCCGGCCTGACCGTCGCCTGTGGCGGCGACTCGGAATCCGGCGGCACCAAGAACGGCAAGAACCTCACCATGTGGTACTGGGGCGGAGCCCTCAGCGACAAGGTGGTCGCCGAGGCCAAGACGCACTTCAAGGGCCAGGTCAAACTGACCAGCTCCTCCATAGGCGGCGACTTCAAGCAGAAGCTCACCACCACCCTCGCCGCGGGCGGCTCCTCCGTGCCGGACATCACCGGCATCAAGGGCGAGGACATCGCCTCCTTCCTGCCCAACGCCGACCGCTTCCTCGACCTGAACGACCTGGGCTTCAAGAAGATCTCGTCGCAGTACCTGGAGTGGAAGACCAAGCTCGCCCAGACCGAGGACGGCAAGCAGATCGGGTTCCCGATCGACATCGGCCCCACCGCGCTCTTCTACCGCGCGGACCAGTTCGACAAGGCCGGGCTGCCCAGCGACCCGGCCAAGGTCGCGGCCGAGGCCAAGACCTGGGAGGACTACTTCGCGCTCGGTACCGAACTGAAGAAGGCGCTGCCCGGCACCTTCCTGATCAACAACATGGGCTCGGTGTTCAGCATCGCGGTCGGCCAGGGCACCAAGCGGTTCATCGACCAGGACAACCACTTCATCGGCGACCAGGACCACATACGTGCCGCGTGGGACACCGCGGTCCGCGCCTACACCCTCGGCCTCGACGCCAAGATCAACGACCAGAGCTGGAACGCCGCCGTCGGCAAGAGCCTGACCACCGAGGTCGGCGCCGCCTGGCACGCGCTGGACATCGAGTCGGCGGCCCCGGGCACCAAGGGCAAGTGGCGGGTCTGCGCGACCCCGGGCGGACCGGCCAACCAGGGCGGCTCCTATCTGACCCTGCCCCAGCAGTGCCGGAACCCCGAAGAGGCATTCAAGATCATCAGCTGGATCCTGAGCCCGGACAACAACGCCAAGAGCTTCACCGACGCCGCCATCTTCCCCGCCTCCCCGGAGACGTACGCGATGCCGGCCATGACGGGCCCCGACGCCTTCTTCGGCGGACAGAAGATCATCGAGGTCTTCGGCCCGGCCGCCGAGGCCATTCCCGTGAGCTACGAGGCCCCCGCCGACTCGGCGGTCATGGCTCCCTTCATGGCCGAGCTGACCAGCATCGAGGCCAAGGGCAAGAAGCCCGACGACGCCTGGAAGGACGCGGTCTCCCAGGCCAAGCAGATCGCCCGGCGACAGGGGGTGAACTGAGGTGGCATCACCTCCGGTCACCGGCCCCGCCACGGTGCCAGAGCACCGTGGCGGGCCGGGCCCGGCCCGCTTCCGCCCGCGGCGCACCCCGCCCGCGGGCGTCGCGCGGCCCGCGCGTCGCGGGGTGCTGTCGTACTGGCGGCAGTACCTGGCGATCTCGCCCTTCTACCTGATCTTCGTCGTCTTCTCCTTCGTCCCCGTCTTCTATTCGCTGTATCTGGCCTTCCAGCGCTACGACGGCCTGGGCACCAAGCAGTTCGTGGGATTCCAGCAGTTCGAGTTCCTCTGGAGCGACCCGGTCTTCTGGCTGTCGATCCGCAACACCCTGCTGATCTGGGTCCTGTCCACCGTTCCCACGCTCTTCGGCGCCCTGGTCCTGGCGACGCTGCTGCACTCGGTGCGCCGCTTCAAGGGCTTCTACCGCATCGCCCTCTACGTGCCGAACGTGACGTCGATCGTCGCCGTGGCGATCTTCTTCGGCGCGGTGTTCAGCAACGACTTCGGCCTGGTCAACGCGATCCTGGGCATGGTCGGCATCTCGCCCGTCCCGTGGCTGAGCAACCCGTGGCTGATCAAGGTGGTCATCGCGCTGCTGATGACCTGGATGTGGACCGGCTACAACATGATCATCTACCTGGCCGGCCTTCAGTCCATCCCGAACTCGGTCTACGAGGCGGCCAGGATGGACGGCGCCGGCCCCGTCCGCACCTTCTTCCAGATCACCATTCCGATCATGCGGCCGATCATCCTGTTCACGGTCGTCATCTCGACCATCAACGGCCTGCAGAGCTTCAGCGAACCCCAGGTGCTCTTCGCCAGCAACGCCGCCAACCAGAACCTCGGCGGTCCGGGCCAGGCGGGCCTGACCACGCTGCTGTACTTCTACCAGTCGGCCTTCCTCGACAACGACTACGGCTACGGCGCGGCCATCGTGTGGGCCTTCTTCGTACTGATCATCGTGCTCGTCGTCATCAACTGGCGCATCGTGCAACGAGGGAGGAAGTCATGACGACCGCCGTCACGCCGCGGCCGGCCACGGGCGCCAAGCGCCAGCGCCGCCCCAAGGGCCTGTCCGCGCACGTCTTCCTCGTCCTGGCCGTCCTGATCTCGGTGTTCCCGTTCGTGTGGACGATCGTGATGGCGACCAACACCACCCGGGACATCTACAAGAGCCCGCCGAAGCTGACCTTCGGCTCCCATCTGCTGGAGAACATCCGGCATGTGCTGGACACCATCGACTTCTTCGGGTCGATGCTCAACACGGTCGTCGTCGCGTGTGTCACCACGGTCCTGGTGCTGTTCGTCGACTCCCTGGCGGCCTTCGCCTTCGCCAAGTTCGAGTTCCCCGGGCGCAAGTGGCTCTTCGGCACCCTGCTGGTGTTCATGATGCTGCCGCTCCAGCTGGCCGTCCTGCCGCAGTTCATCCTGATGTCCGAGGTCGGCTGGGTCGGCATGCTCAAGGCGCTGGTCTGGCCCGCGCTCTCCAACGCCTTCGGCATCTTCTGGCTGCGCCAGTACATCGAGAACGGTGTGCCCGACGAACTGCTGGACGCGGCCCGCATCGACGGCGCCGGGTTCTTCCGTCAGTACTGGAACGTCGCCCTGCCGATGATCAAGCCCGCGTTGTCCTTCCTCGCCATCTACGCCTTCGTCGGTGCCTGGAACGACTACGTCTGGCCCCTCATCGTGCTCACCAATCCCGAGCACGTCACCCTCCAGGTGGAGCTGGCCCAGCTCAACGTCGGCCACAACACCGACTACAGCATGGTCATGGCCGGTGTACTCATGGCGTCCCTGCCGCTGGTCGCGGTCTTCGCGATCTTCGCGCGCGGCTTCATCGCGGGCGCCACCGAGGGCGCGGTACAGGGCAGCTGAACCGCTCCCCGGGAGAGAGGTGCGCGATGGTGGATGTCGGCGGCTCAGGACGGCCGGGGCGCGGCAAGGTGCTCGTGGTGGGGATGGACGGGGTGCGCTTCGACCGGCTGCCCCTCCCCCGGCCGCCGGCCGGAGGGAGCCCCGTCCCGCTTCGCCCGCCGTCCACGGCACCCGTACTGCACGGCCTGATGGCCGCGGGCGCCCACGGCAGCGGTCTGCTGCCCTACGGCGAGGTGGACGGTCAGGCCGAGGACGGGCCGTCCACCAGCATGGCCTACACCGACTCCGGGCCCGGCTGGTCGAGCGTGCTGACCGGGGTGTGGCCCGACCGTCACGGGGTGACCGGCAACGACTTCACCGGCGCCGACTACGCCCGCCACCCCGACTTCCTCACCCGCGCCGTCACGGCGCGGCCCGGTCTGCGCACGATGGCCGCGGTGTCCTGGCCGGAACTGGTCCTGCGCGGCACCCTGGGCCCCGCCATCGGCCGGCGCGTCCGGTACGACGGCGAGAGGGACGGCTACGAGAGCGCGGACAGCCTCGTCGCCCGCACCGCCGTGCGCTGGCTCACCGAGGACGACCCGGACGTCGTGTTCGTGTACTTCGGCGCCACCGACGAGGCCGGCCACGCCACGGGTCCCCTGAGCCCCGCCTACGACCGGGCCCTCCTCGCCCAGGACGCCCACCTCGGGCGGCTGCTCGCCGCCGTCGACGCCCGGCGCTTCGACCCCGTCCGCGCGGACGAGCACTGGACGGTCCTGGTCACCACCGACCACGGACATCTCGACACCGGCGGCCACGGAGGCGACACGCGCGCCGAGCGAGAGGTCTTCGTCGTCCTCGCCGAACCCGGCATGCCCGGCGGCACTCTGCTGGACACGCCCCGCCTCGTCGACATCGCCCCCACCGTCCTGGACCGTCTCGGCATCCCCGTGGACCCCGCCTGGGGCCTGCGGGGCCGCATCCTGCCCCGGCCGACCATGTCCCCCCTGTCACCACCCACTTCGGAACGGTCATGACCGACGCACTCTTCGCCCTGCGCCCCTGGGAAGCACCCGAGGTGACCTCCTGGGGGCGGCTGCCCATGAACGCCGTCGACCGGCGCGACCGGGCGCTGTCGCTCGACGGCCGCTGGCGGTTCCAGCTGCTGCCCTCGCCCGACCGGGAACCCGGCCCCGGCTGGTCCTGGGCCCAGCTCCCCGGTTCCTGGGCCCTCCAGGTGGCGGAGGACCCACCTCGGTACACCAACGTCCGTATGCCGTGGCCCCAGTTCCCGCCGGACTCTCCGGCGGAGAACCCGACCGGGGTGTACGAGCGGGAGGTCGACGTACCCGCCGAGTGGGCCGGCCGCCGGATCGTCCTGCAGGTCGGCGCCGCCGAGAGCGTGCTGCTCGTCCATGTGGACGGGCGGCCGGCCGGTGTGTCCAAGGACTCCCATCTGGCCGCCGAGTTCGACCTCTCCGGCCTGGTGCGTCCCGGGGAGAAGGTCACCGTGCGGCTCACGGTGGTGAAGTGGTCCGACGCCTCGCACATCGAGGACCAGGACCAGTGGTGGCTCGGCGGGATCACCCGCTCGGTACTGCTGTACGCCACCGATCCGCTGTATCTCGCGGACGTGAGCGTGCGGGCGCGCCGCGACGGGGAGCTGCGGGTGGACTGCCGGGTGCGCTCGGGGGCGGGGGCGGGGACGGGGACGCTGCCCGCCGGGTGGTACGTCAGCGGGGAGCTGGACGGTGAACTCCTCACCCAGGACCGCGAGTTCGACCGGTCCAACGCCGAGGACGACCGGGTCTCCGACTTCCTCGGCGAGGCCCGCATGGAGACGGTCGTCCCCGACGTACGGACCTGGAACGCCGAGACCCCCGAGCTGTACGACCTGACCGTCCGCCTGCACCGGGCCGACGGCACGGTCGCCGACACCTCGTACCACCGGGTCGGCTTCCGCGACGTCGAGATCCGCGGCCGGGACCTGCTGGTCAACGGCGAGCGGGTCTACATCCGGGGCGTGAACCGGCACGACTTCCATCCGCTGACGGGACGGACGGTGTCGTACGAGGACATGCGCGCCGACCTGCTGACGCTCAAGCGGTTCGGCTTCAACGCGATCCGCACCTCCCACTATCCGGGCGACCCGGCCCTGTACGACCTCACGGACGAACTCGGCTTCTACGTCGTCGACGAGGCGGACATCGAGTCGCACGACCACGCCCACGAGATCGCCGACGACCCGCGCTATCTGGGCGCCTTCGTGGACCGGGTCTCCCGGATGGCGCTGCGGGACAAGAACCATCCGTCGGTGATCGTCTGGTCGCTGGGCAACGAGTCCGACTACGGCGCGGGCCACGACGCGGCGGCGGGCTGGCTGCGGCGGCACGATCCGACGCGGCCGGTTCAGTACGAGGGGGCCGCGAAGCTGGACTGGGCGGCCACGGACGACGCCTCCGACATCGCCTGCCCGATGTACGCGCCCATCGAGGACTGTGTGGCGCACGCGCTGTCGGGCGAGCAGACCAGGCCGCTGATCCAGTGCGAGTACTCGCACGCCATGGGCAACAGCAACGGAACCCTGGCCGACACATGGGCCGCCATCGAGGCCACCCCAGGTCTTCAGGGCGGGTTCATCTGGGAGTTCTGGGACCACGGCATCCTCCAGCGTGTGAACGACGGACGACCGGCCGGGCGTGGGGGCGCCGGGCTGTACGAGAACGGAGTCGCGGGCCCCGGCCTGCGCTGGGCCTACGGCGGCGACTTCGGCGAGACCGTCCACGACGGCGCCTTCATCGCCGACGGGGTCGTCTTCCCCGACCGCACGCCCAAGCCGGTGATGTTCGAGCACCGGGAGATCGCCGCCCCGGTGCGGCTGTCCGTGGAGGGCGAGGGCACCTGGCGGGTGCTGCGGGTGCACAACCGGCAGCACTTCCGCGATCTGTCGTGGCTGGCCGCCGAGTGGGAGTTCGCGGCGGCCGACGGCGGCACCTGGACGCTGCCGGCCCGGCTGCCCGCCGTACCGCCCGGCGGTTCGGCCGTGATCGACCGGCCCGAGGTACCGGGCGGGGCCGGTGAGATCTGGCTGACCCTGCGCGTGACGACGGCCGCCGACGAGCCCTGGGCACCCCGCGGCACCGAGGTCTGCCTGCCGCAGGTCCAGTGGTACGAGGCGGACGAGCGGGAGCCGGTGGTGGGCGCCGAGGAGGACCTCGGGCACATCCCGCCGCCGGAGACCGACGAGAACGGGCTGCTGCTGCACCCGCTGCTCGCCTCCCCGCCGGCCCTGAGCCTGTGGCGGGCCCCGACCGACAACGACGTCCTCGGCGGTATGGCCGAGCGCTGGCGCGACCTGGGCCTGGACCGCGCGCAGCGCGAGCCGGTCTCCGTGGAGCTCAAGGGTGCCACCGTGCGGGTCCGGTCCCGCTGGACGACGGGTGCCGGCGCCGTCGAGCACGAACAGGCGTTCACAGCGCTGGTGGACGGCCGGGTGCTCGTCGAGGAGACGGCCGTGCTGCCCGAGGAGCTGACGGACGTGGCCCGCGTCGGCACGGTGTTCGAGACCGTCGACGACTTCGACCGCCTCGCCTGGTACGGACAGGGCCCCTGGGAGAGCTACCCGGACCGTGCGGCCGGTGCGCCCGTCGGCCACCACTCGGCCCCCGTCGACGAGCTGTTCACCCCCTATCTGCGACCGCAGGAGAGCGGGGGCCGGCACGGTGTACGGCACTTCACGCTCTCCGGCGACGACCACGTCCTGTCGGTACGGCTGGACGGACCCCGCCAGGTCTCGGTCACCCGCCACCGCGCGGAGGACCTCACCTCCGCCGCGCACCACGACGAACTGGCGCCCCGGCCGGGCTGCGTGGTCCACATCGACGCGGCGCACCGGGGACTGGGCACCGCCTCGTGCGGACCCGACACCTCGCCCGCGTATCTCGTCCCGCCGGGCGTCCACCGCTGGTCGTGGACGCTGCGGGCGCTCTGACCCACGAACCCTTTCTACGGAGTCACTGTGTGCACCTCGCACGAACCGGGGCAGGACTCTGCCCAGACCCACTCGGGCAGACGTAACTTCCTCCGTGCCACCGCCCTGCTGGGCGCGGCGGCGACGGTCACGCTGTCCACCGCCGCGGCGCAGGCGGCGGCGGTGCGGCGCCGCGAGCCCGACCCCGCGAGCCGCCGCTTCACGCTCGCCGTCATGCCCGACACCCAGTACCTCTTCGACGGACCGAGCATCGACGGGAAGCCCGTCGAGGCGTCCCTGCGTTACCTTCTGGAACACGGTGAGGACGAGAACATCGTGTTCCTGTCCCACCTCGGGGACCTCACCCAGAACGGCACCGCCCAGGAGACCGCGGCGATCGGCGAGGCCTTCCGGCTGCTGGACCGCAGGGGCGTCGGCTACAGCGTCCTCGCGGGCAACCACGACGTGCGCTCGTCCACCGACGACCAGCGGGGCTCGACCCCGTACCTGGACGTCTTCGGGCCCGCCCGCTTCGAGGGCAGGCCGACCTTCGGGGGCGCCTCCCCGGACGGCTACAACTCCTTCCACCTCTTCGAGGCGGGCGGCCGGCAGTGGATGGTGCTCGCCCTGGACTGGCGGCTGTCCGCGAAGGGTTTCGCCTGGGCGAAGGACGTCCTGGCCCGGCACCCGAGGACGCCGGTCGTCCTCACCACACACGAACTGGTCGACGGGGACGACTCCCTTTCCTCGTACGGGCAGACGCTGTGGGACCAACTGATCAAGGACCACGACCAGATCTTCCTCACCCTCAACGGGCACTACTGGCCGGCGGCGCGCACGACCCGGAAGAACGCCGCTGACAACGATGTCCATCTGCACCTCACGAACTACCAGAACCGGTACTTCGGCGGCGCCGCGATGATCCGTCTCTACCGTTTCGACCTCGACCGGAACACCGTCGACGTGGAGACGATCTCCCCGTGGATCCTGGGCAGGGCCGCCGAGGGCCTCAACGAGCTGGAGCGGCAGGAGAGCGAACTCTCCGGCGACGCCGACCGGTTCACGGTCGGGATCGACTTCGAGAAGCGGTTCGCCGGCTTCGCGCCGGTGCCCGCGCGCGCGTCGCGGCCGGTCGCGAAGATGCTGGTGCCCGGCACGGTCGCGTACTGGCGGTTCGACGGGCAGGAGGACGGGTCGGCGGTCAGCGGCACGATCCGTGACCGCTCGGGGCGCGGCAACGACCTCAGCCTGGTCACGGTCGGGGGCGCCACGCTCACCTGGTCGGCCGACCACCACCCGGACCAGCCCGGCCACGGCAGCCTGGAGTTCCACGGCGGCAAGCCCCCGCTGAAGGGCGCGTATCTGCGCACGGTCGACGGGGCCCCGATCAACTCGGCGACGTTCAAGGGCGGTTACACCATCGAGGCGTTCTACCGGCTGCCCGCCGACTGGAACCCGTCGAACCACGCCTGGGCGGGCGTCCTCGGCCGTACCGGCACGGGCGGCGCGGCGGGCAAGACCGCCGACGACCCGGACGAGCCGCTGGCCACGCTGTCGCTGTCGAACGACCGGGAGCCGCAGTGGGCGGTGCGCCCGCTCAACCAGCAGGGCATCGCGACCAACTGGGGCCAGGAGACCCCGCTGGAGACGTGGTGGCACCTCGCGGTCGTCAACGACGGCAAGCACACCACGCTCTACGTCCAGGGCTGCCCGGTCGTGCGCAACCCGAAGGCGAACGCCGTCGGGCTGACCTCCGTGGGCCTGCCCTGGATCCTCGGCGGCTACGAGTACGGCGGGGAGATCGACCAGATCCTGTACGGGCGGCTCGGTGACGTCCGCATCGTCGAACGGGCGCTTCCCGTCAAGTCGTTCATGAACCACTGAGACGCGAAGGAACCACACACCATGTCCAATCCATCTGACATATCCGACACCTACGAGCGACAACTGCCCACCTGGGCCGATCCGTCCGTCTCCCCCGCCGACCTCGACCCGCAGGGCGTGTCGCGCCGCGGACTCCTGCGCGGTGCGGGCCTGTTCGGCGCCGCCTTCGCGATGGGCGCCGGCGGCTCCCTGGCGGCACCGGCCTCCGCCGCTTCCCGCCCCTACGGGGGCGACGACCCGCGGCTCGCCTACCTCGTCGGCGACCACCACATCCACACCGTCTACAGCCACGACGCCAAGTACACGTTCTCCCAACTGGCCGCGGCGGGCGCCGAGTACGGGCTCGACTGGATGGTGTTCACCGAGCACTCCAACTTCGGGCACGCCGACTTCGGGGCCGCACTGGAACACCAGGAGGTCCTCAGGGCCCGGGCCGAGAACCCGCGGCAGCTGATCTTCCAGGGTCTGGAGTGGTACATCCCGGCCGCCGAGCACTGCACCGTCTTCACGACCCCGGGCCGGCACGAGGTCGACCTCCTCACCCGCTTCGAGCGCGACTACGACGGCAAGCTGCTGGGCTACACGGACGGTTCCGTGGGCGGCGCGGACACCGCCCGTAACGAGACGCACGCCGTCAAGGCGATCAAGTGGCTTGCCCAGCAACGGCGTTCGGGCTACGTCGACGACGTGCTGGTCCTCGCCAACCACCCCCTGCGCCTCGGCATCGACTCCCCGCACGAGCTGCGCGGCTGGCGGGACGCTGCCCCCGAGATCATGATCGGCATGGAGGGCGCGCCCGGCGCCCAGGGCGCGGCGATCCCCGGCTGGCGGGGCGCGACCGCGGTGCGCGGGGAGTACGAGAACAAGCCGTCCGCCCAGTCCTGGCCCGGTTACCCGGCGGAGGCATTCCTCACGTACGGCGGTTTCGACTGGTCGACGGCGACCGTGGGCGGCCTCTGGGACGCCATGCTCGCCGAGGGCAAGCTGTTCTCGATCACCACCAACTCGGACGCCCACCGGATCGTCTTCGACACCTGGAAGAACGGCGACTGGCCGGCCGGGCAGAACTTCGACAACACCGGCAGGCTGCCCGACCCGGTGAACACCGACACCCCGCAGCCCGGCAGCGACTTCTGGCCCGGGCAGTTCAGCCGCACCCACGTGGGCGTCACCCGCTACGGCTACGGGTCGGTGATGGCGGGCCTGCGGGCGGGCCGCGTCTGGCTCGACCACGGCCATCTGCTCGACGGCCTCGACGTCCGCGTCAAGCGGGACCGCGACGACGGACGCGGCGTCACCCTGGGCGGCCGGCTGCGTGTCCGCAAGGGCGAGAAGCTCACCCTGAACGTGACGGTGACGACCGCCTCCCGTGCCAACCCCCAGGGAATCCTGCCGGAGTTGGCCCACGTCGACGTCATCCGGGGTGCGGTGCGCGGTCCGGTGACCGACCGGGACGCCTGGCAGGCCCCCGACACGAAGGTCGTGCACACCAGGGACGTCAGCGGCCGCGAGGGCACGTACACCCTCCGCGTCCCGATCACGGCCGGGGACGAGTCCTTCTACCTCCGGCTGCGGGGCAGCGACGGCAACAGGAACGGCACGGGTTACCTGGGCGCGTCCGTCGATCCGCACGGTCCGATCCCGCACGAGCCGGGCGACGGCGATCCCTGGAAGGACACCTGGTTCTACTCGAACCCCGTGTTCGTGGACGTCGGTTGAGCATGACGTTCGCAGGGGCGTGGGGAACCGCGCGACCAGCCACGGCCGGCCGGCAGTCCCCCACGCCCCTCAGCCGCTACGGCGAGGGGCTGGGGCTGGGGCTGCCGCGGAACGCCCGATCGCAGTGGGGCCAGTCACCGAAGCCCCGGTCCCGGCTCCACAACCGCTTGGCCGCGTGGATGTTCCACTCCGGATCGAGCGCCTTGCCAGGCGTGCCGCCCAGCTCCTTCAGACGGGCGTCGGATATCTGGAACAGGCCCCAGTTCCGGGTTCCGTTGGTGTTCGGCAGGATGTGCGGGGGGGTCGAGGAAGGACTGGCAGTCGGCGATCGCGACCGCGCGGTCCGGTGCCTCGGTGAACACGCGCGGATGCGCCGCCGCACCTCGTCCTGCGTCCAGGTGTCCATGCGCGCCCCGGACCGGTAGAGCGCCCGCTTGGTGGAGTCGCCGACCACACCGTTGGGCGGATCTATCCCCGCCAACACCTGGAAGGCGGTCACCCGGCGCAGGGTCTGCGGCCCGAAGTCACCGTCCACGTCGATCACCGCGCCCTTGGCGTGCAGCAGTCGTTGCACCTCGCGCACGCAGGTGTCGTGCTGGCCCATGGCCACCACCTCCCGGCACCCGGACGTGAAGAGCGGCCGGCCGTCCTCCTTCGGGCGTTCCCCGGCGACTTGGCCGGGGCCGCCTTCGCTTCCCTCGGCCGGGCCGAGCGACGGCAGGTTCCACGCCATCCCGCCGAGGAACAGCACCGCCAGGCCGACGGCGATGCCGGCGCGGATCCGTCGACGCCTCCGGCCCACGGCCCCGGAACCGTGCGAGGGCTCCGGCGGCCCGATGACCGGTTCCAGCAGGGCGAGTTCCGGTTCCGGCGACGTCGTCGGCTCCGTGCGCTCGGGCCCGGTGCGCTCGGGCCCGGTGCGCTCGGGCCCGGTGCGCTCGGGCCCGGTGCGCTCCTGATCCATGGGCCCCGGCCCTGTCGGCCCCGGATCCGTCGGCCCCGGATCCCGGGCGGCGTCCGCCACGGCCCAGAAGCGGTGCAGCGTCCGTAGCTCCTCCGGGCTGGCGCCGCAGGCCACCGCGAGGCGGTGGACGGTGCCGTAGTCCTGCGGTACCGAACTGCCCAGGCAGTAGCGGTGCACGCTGGACCCACTTGTTCCGGCCTTCGCGGCGAGCGCCGCGTAACTGAGTCCCGATCGCTCCTTGAGCGAGCGCAAACAGGCGGCGAACCGCTCGGACTCCGTGCACGCAGACACGGGCGTCCCCCTTTTTTTCACTTGCTGCCGTGCTGAACGGCGGCGCGGCACGTGGGTCAGACGGCAGCGCTGTGTGTACGGAGATGAGAGGGCGCCCCCTGGATCCCCCGATCCCCGCGCCCGAGCACACTGTGCCAGAAACCGGCCGCAGGAACCCAGCCAACTCCAGCCACTTCCGCCACGGATCGCCGGCCTCCGTTTCCATGGCGCCCCAGCGCCGTACCAGCGGCCGGGGGATGTCGCACGCCGGTCGCGGCACGGCCGTCCCAGCGTCCCACCAGGCACGGAACCGTTGCACCGGCCTGCCACCGATTACCGGCCTCGGGCCCCGGCAGCACGAACCACCCCCCTTGTACGGAGACATACCAGTGGCTCGTTTCATGCCCTGGATTCGGCCGTGGGACGGTTGCGCAGCTCCCACCGCGGTCGACTGTGCCTCCGGCGACGTCTGTTTCTGGACACGCGTAGGGCGGAGCACCCCTCGGGGTGCTCCGCCCTACGGCTGTTTCAGGCTCGACGGCGCTCCGGTGCTGCCGGACGCTCTCAGGCGTAGAACCGGGACAGGCTCTGCAGCACGGCCGCCGGCTTGGGGGCGCCCTCGATCTCGATCGTGCCGTCGACGGTGATCTGCACGCCGCCCGGTACGTCCTCCACCGAGGCCAGCCTGCCCACCAGGCGAATCTTCGAGCCGACCTTCACCGGGGAGGGGAAACGCACCTTGTTCAGGCCGTAGTTGACCTTCGTCGAGACGCCCTCGACGTCCAGCAGCTCGGTGAACAGCGGGATGAACAGCGACAGGGTCAGATAGCCGTGGGCGATCGGCGCGCCGAAGGGGCCCTCCGCGGCCTTCTCCGGGTCGACGTGGATCCACTGGTGGTCCCCGGTCGCGTCGGCGAACGTGTTGATGCGCTCCTGGGTGACCTCGATCCACTCACTGGTGCCGAGGTCGCTGCCGGCGAGCTTCTTGAGTTCGTCGATGCCGTTCACGGTGATGCCCATATGACGTTCCTTAGCTAAGAGTTGGTGCCGTAGCGCTTGCGCACCCGGGCCTTGAGGAGCTTTCCGGAGGCGGTGCGGGGAAGCTCGTCCGCGATCACCACCGACTTCGGGATCTTGTACTTGGCGAGCCGCCCGGCCAGCGAGGCCAGGACTTCGTCGGCGTCCAGGGCACAGCCCTCCCGGGGCACGACCACGGCACGCGGCACCTCGCCCCACTTGTCGTCCGGTACGCCGATGACCGCGCACTCCACGATGTCGGGGTGGGCGAGGAGCTGGTCCTCGATCTCGGCGGGGTAGATGTTCTCGCCCCCGGAGATGATCATGTCCTTGATGCGGTCGACGATGAAGACATAGCCGTCCTCGTCGATCCGGGCGGCGTCCCCGCTGCGGAACCAGCCGTCGGCGAAGACCGCGGCCGTCTCCTCGGGCAGTCCCCAGTAGCCGGGCATGACATGGGGTCCGCGGACCACGACCTCGCCGGGCTCGTCGACGTCGACCGGGGTCATGTCCGGCCGTACGACCCGTACATCGCTGAAGAAGTGCGGCACGCCCGCCGAACCGGCCTTGCTCACGGCGTGCTCCGCGTCGAGGAAGAGCGTGCCGGGGGCCGCCTCCGTCATCCCGTAGCCCTGGAGGAACGTGAGCCCGCGCTCCTGGAACCTGGCGATGAGCGGGGTCGGCACCGGTGAGCCGCCGCAGGACAGCATCCGCAGCGACGACAGGTCGGCGTCGGCCCAGCGCGGGTGCCGGGCCAGGTGGTCGAACATGGTCGGCACGCCGAACATGAACGTGATCCGGTGGCGTTCGATCAGGTCGAAGGTGGCCTCCGGGACGAAGGCCTCGACCAGGACACAGGTGCCGCCCTTGAGCAGTACCGGCAGGGTGAGCATGTTCAGCCCGGCCGTGTGGAACAACGGGGCGGAGACCAGGGCGCGTTCGTCGGTGATGACGTCCTGGTCGACGAGCACGTTGACGGCGTTCCAGATGATGTTGCCGTGCGTGAGCATCGCGCCCTTGGGGCGGCCCGTCGTCCCCGAGGTGTACATGATGATGCAGGTGTCGTCGGCGGTGACGGGCTGGTCGATCGGCTCGGCCTCGGCCCCGGCGAGCAGCGCCTCGTACTCCGTGCCGGTCTCGACGTAGGTACGGACGTCGGTGTCGCCCGGCAGTCCCGCGACGAGCCCGGTGAAACCGGGGCCGTACACCAGCGCCTTGGCCCCGGAGTCCGCCAACTGGTAGGCGATCTCCGGCCCGGCGAGGCGGGTGTTGAGCGGGACGAAGACCGCGCCCAGGGTGCCGGCGGCGAACAGCGTCTCCAGGTACGAGGGGTGGTTGGGCCCCAGGTAGGCGATGCGGTCGCCGCGTCGTACGCCGGAGGCGCGCAGGGCGTGGGCGAGGCGCGTGGTGCGCTCGTACAGCTCCCCGTAGGTGATGCTCGTGTCGCCGTGGATCAGCGCGGTGCGCTGCGGGGTCTTGCGGGCCCGGCGGGCGGGCCACGACCCCAGTCCCTCATTGCGCATGTCTGTGCCCCTGTCCGTCATTGCACATGGGGTGGTCCCTCACGGTTTCCTCATGGCGTCGTCATGGCTTCGTCAGTCCGAGCAGCCGGGCGGCGTTCTCCTTCAGGATCTTCGGCTTGACCTCGTCCTTGATCGGCAGCTTCTCGAAGTCGGCGAGCCAGCGGTCGGGGGTGAGGACGGGGTAGTCGGAGCCGAAGAGCACCTTGTCCTTGAGCAGGGTGTTCGCGTACTGCACGAGCTGCGGCGGGAAGTACTTCGGCGACCAGCCGGACAGGTCGATGTGCACGCCCGGCTTGTGCGTGGCGACCGCCAGCGCCTCGTCCTGCCAGGGGAAGGACGGGTGCGCCAGGATGATCTTGAGGTGCGGGAAGTCGGCGGCCACGTCGTCCACGTGCAGCGGGTTGGAGTACTTCAGCCGGATGCCACCGCCGCCGGGGACGCCCGCGCCGATGCCCGTCTGGCCGGTGTGGAAGAGGGCGATCGTGCCCGTCTCCTCGATGACCTCGTACAGGGCGTACGCCACCGCGCGGTCGTTGGGGAAGAAGCCCTGGACGCTGGGGTGGAACTTGAAGCCCTTCACCCCGTACTCCTCGACCAGGCGGCGGGCCTGCTTGACGCCCGCCTTGCCGCGGAAGGGGTCGATGGAGGCGAAGGGGATCAGCACGTCCGCGTTGGCGGCGGCCGCCTCCGCGACCTCCTCGTTCGGGACGGGCTCGGTGCCGGTCGCGGACTCCGCGTCCACCGTGAAGATCACGGCGGCCATCTTCCGCTCGCGGTAGTACGCGGCCGTCTCCTCCAGGGTCGGCTTCCGCTTGCCCTCGACCTTGAAGTAGGCGGAGGAGGCGTCGTGGAGCTCGTCGTCCAGCGAGGAGGTGCCCTTCTTCGACGACACCTCCGCGTGGGTGTGGACGTCGATCGCGACCAGCTCGTCCACGTTCATGGCGGGAGTTGCGGGGCTCATCACGCCTCCGGGATCTTCGGGGCGGGGACGCCCACGGTCTGCGGCTCGGCACCCAGCGAGGTCGGCCAGACGTCGGCGAGGGCCTCGGGGGTCCAGCCGCCGTTCGCATACGCCGTCTTGATCTCCTGCGGGTGCGACCAGAGTGCCACCTTGTCGCCGCCGATGCCGATGGCCTGGCCGGTGACCCCGCGCGCCGCCTCGGAGGCGAGGAACGGGACGAGGGCCGCGCAGTCCTCGGGGGTACCGAAGCCCTCGCCCTTGCGCAGGAAGTCGGGGAACGGCTTGCCCTCGCGCAGGGCCTCCACGTACGGGGCGAAGACCGGGATGGTCTCGGTCATCGCGGTGGCGGCGACCGGGACGATCGCGTTGACGGTGATGTTCGCGCGGCCCAGCTCCATCGCCCAGGTGCGGGCGAAGGCCGCGATGCCGGCCTTGGCGGCGGCGTAGTTGGTCTGGCCGAAGTTGCCGCGCTGGCCGGCCGGGGAGCCGACGAGGATCAGGGAGCCGCCCTCGCCCTGCTCGCGCATACGGATCGCGGCGGCGCGGGCGCAGGTGAAGGTGCCCTTGAGGTGGGTGGTGATCACCGCGTCGAAGTCGTCGTCGGACATCTTCCACAACACCTTGTCGCGCAGGATGCCCGCGTTGGTGACCAGGATGTCGAGCCGTCCGAACTCCTCCACCGCGCGGCCCACCAGCCGGTCGGCCGCCTCGGTCGTACCGACCGGGACCACCTCGGCCACGGCCCTGCCGCCCGCCTCGGTGATGGACTTCACGGCGGCTTCGGCCACGGCCTCGTCGATGTCGTTGACGACGACGGAGGCGCCGGCGGCGGCGAGGGCCTGTGCGTAGGCCAGGCCGAGGCCACGGCCACTGCCCGTGACGACGGCTACCTTGCCGGTGAGATCGATGCTGGGCACGAGGGGGTCCCTTCGGATGGGGTGCGACGGCCGACGCTGCCGAGCGTCTGCCGACTGCGGCTACGAGATCGAAGCTAAGAGCAATAGTTGTTGACGTCAATAGTTGTTGTTCCCCGGGCGTTGCGTCATGCTGAGGCGGTACGTACGCACCGCCTCCACGCCGGGGGCCTCGACCAGGGAGCCCGCCATCGCCCGCCAGCAGACACAGGACGCCGCCTCGATCGACGCGCACGAGCCGTGGATGCGCGGACTGCACGCGGACACGGGCTATCTGCTGTACCGCCTGGGCCTGCGGTCCGGGCAGCTGTTCAACTCCTCCCTCCAGGAGTCGGGCCTGCGGCTGCGGCACTACGCGCTGCTGCGCTTCCTGGCCACCTCCCCGGGCGTGCTCCAGCGGGAGCTGAGCGCGTCGCTCGGCTACGACCCGAGCGCGATCGTCGGTCTGGTGGACGACCTGGAGAAGCTGGGCTTCGCCGAGCGGCGACCCTCCCCCGACGACCGCCGCAGCCGGATCATCGTCCTGACCGAGGACGGCCGGTCCTTCCTCCGCGACACCGACGAGGCCGGGCAGCGCGTCACGAACGAACTGCTGGAGCCCCTGGACGCCACCGAGCGGGACACGCTCCACGTGCTGCTGCAGAAGGTCGCCGAAGCCGGACTGGGGTGACGCCATGCCCATGACCACCGACGCACTGCCGTCGCCGGGGACGGCACCCCGGCCGGCCGCGCCGCCGGGCACCGCCCGGTCCGCCCCGGACCGGCTGCTCGCCGTGCTGGCCGCCTTCGACCACGACCACCCGGCGCTCTCCCTGACCGACATCAGCCGCCGGGCCGGGCTGACCCTCACCACGGCCCACCGCCTGGTGGGCGCGCTCACCGAGTGGGGCGCCCTGGAGCGGGACACGGACGGGATCTACCACGTCGGGCTCAGGCTCTGGGAGCTCGCGGCGCTGGCCCCGCGCGGTCTCGCGCTGCGCCAGATCGCGCTGCCGTACCTGGAGGACCTGTACGAGGCGACGCACGAGAACGTGCAGCTCGCGGTCCGCGACGGCGACGAGGTCGTCTACATCGAGTGGCTCTCCGGACGCTCGGCCGTCGGCGTCCACATCCGGGTCGGTGCCCGCTGGCCGCTGCACGCCACGGGCGTGGGCCTGGCGCTCCTCGCGCACGGCGACCCGTCGTCCCAGGAGACCTACTGCCAGGGGCCGTTGACCTCCTTCACGCCGTACACCATCACCGACGCGTCCCGGTTGCGCCGCACCCTCGCCGAAGTCCGGCGCACGGGCGTGGCGGTGAGCAGTCGTCAGGTCACCGAGGACGCGCTCTCGGTGGCCGCCCCGGTGCGGGGTCCGGGCGGGGCCGTGGTGGCCGCCGTGTCGGTCGTGGTACCCCAAGCAGGCGCGCAGGTACCGGTGTTGACACCCGCTGTACGGGTGGCGGCACGGGGGATCTCGCGCGCGCTGGGCTGGCGGCCGGACGAACCCCGCCGGGGGCCCTGATTCCGGGCCGGGGCACTGCCCCTTCCTGACCGGCGCCGGCGTCGCGTCCCGGCCGGCGGCCGACGTCCGACGTCCGCTTCCTGACCGCGGCCAGTCCTCCGACGCCTGCCTCCTCACCGGCGGCCGTCCTCCGATACGCCTACTTCCTCACCGGCGGCCGGTCCTCCGACGCCTACTTCCTGGCCGGTGCCTGCGCCGTGTACGTCACCGCGGCCCCCGCGTGCGTGGCGGTGCCCCGGGCCGTGAGCCACCCCTGGGCGGTGTCCGCGGCCGGGGTGACCTCCCAGCGGGCGGCGAACCGGCCACCGGGCCGGATGCGGTCCGTGGTGACCGTGCCGAGGTCGCGCACCTGCCAGCTGTTCGGCGCGGTGAGGGCGAGACGGGCGGCGGTCCAGGGTCGGGCGGAGCCGTTGGCGAAGTGCGCGGTGACGAGGAACTTCCCGCTTTCGTAAGCCACTTGGAGGGTGACGCCGTAGGGCTTGCGCCGGTAGTCGTCGACCCAGGAGGACCGCATCAGCCCCACCAGCGCGTCGGCCTGGGCGGGCCGCGCCGCCGCGAGGTCGTTCCGCTCACCGGGGTCCCGGGCGAGGTCGTACAGCTCGACCTCCCACCGGTCGTCGGGCACCTCACGGTCCTGGCCGGGTGCGAACCTCACCGCTTTGAGGTCGCCGCGCCGCACCGCCTCGGCCAGCCGCCGGGCCCGGCCTCCGTCGACCCGGTCGGCGCGGCCGGTGACGCCGCTGTGGTTGCGGTAGAAGTACAGATGGCCGTGGCGCGCGGCCTCGGCGCCGCCGGCGCGCAGCAGCGGTGCCGCGGAGAGCCCGTCGATGTCCGACGGGGCGGGCGCGCCCGCGAGTTCGGCGAGGGTCGGCAGCAGGTCGGTCAGCGGGGTCGGCCGGTCGGTGGTGCCGGCCGGGACGCGCTGCGGGGACCAGGCGATGAGGGGGACGCGGATGCCGCCCTCGTACAGGTTGCGCTTGTAGCCGCGCAGCGGGCCGTTGCCGTCGAAGAGGTCGGGGTCGGTGCCGCCCTCCTCGTGCGGGCCGTTGTCGCTGGTGACGAGGACGACGGTGCGCCGGTCGATGCCGTGCGTTTTCAGCCGGTCCACGATGGTGCCGACGAGGGTGTCCAGGCCGGTGACCTGGGCGGCGTGCGCCCTGTTCGGCCGGGTCCAGGGCTCGTCGGCGTACGCGCCGAGCCTCGGGGCACGGCTCGGGGCGTGCGGCACGGTCGGGGCGAGGAACAGCAGGAACGGCTGGTCCTTGTGGGCGTCGACGAAGCCGAGCGCCCGGTCCTCGATGAGGTCGGGGGCGTAGATCTCGCGGGCGCCGTCCCGGTTCTCGGGGATGTCCCGCTTCTCGCCGTTGTCCCACAGGTACGTCGGGTAGTACTCGTGCGCGTGCTTGTGCGTGAGATAGCCGTAGAACTGGTCGAAACCCCGGGAGTTGGGGTGGCTCGGCTGGTTCGGACGCTCGGGGCCGAAGCCCCATTTGCCGATGAGCGCGGTGCGGTAGCCGAGGGCGCGCAGGGCCTCCGCGAACGTGAAGTCCCGCTCGGTGAGCGCGCCCTGGCCGCCCGGGCCCCAGGGGTTCTCGCGGACGGTGGCGTGGCCGCTGTGCAGCCCGGTGAGGAGGGAGCAGCGGGAGGGGGCGCAGACCGGGGCGGCGGCATAGGCGTCGGTGAAGCGCAGCCCCTCGGCGGCCAGGGCGTCCAGGCGCGGGGTGTCGATCAGCTTCTGGCCGTAGGAGCCGAGTTCGCCGTAGCCGAGGTCGTCGGCGAGGACGACGACGAAGTTCGGCCGCCGTGACGGGGTCCGGGCGGCGGGCACGACCGGCGCGGACGGCCGGCTCACCTCGGGAGCGGCGGCTTCGCGGACACCGGCCTCGCGTCCCTCGTGCGCGACGCATCCGGCCGCCGCCCCGGTCGCGCCGACGGCGGCGGTACCGGCGAGAAAACGACGGCGGCTGGACATGCGGACTCCTGGGTGATGATCGGCGGGTGGTCGTGATCCGATGGTGGACGGGACTCTCGGAGCAGGACCATGCACAGGGCATGAACACCTTGTTGCGGCAGGTCGGCGGAGACCGTGGAGACCGCGGTGACCGCGGTGATCAACTCGGCGCCCCCCGACCCTGGAAGAGGGGGAATGCGGGGTTCTGGTTCCCCCGAGAGCAGATGATCTTGCCAGAGGCCGGTGCCGCGCAGTTCACCGGCCCAGGGGAAGCCCCTGGGCCGGTGAGCTGATGCCGCCGATACGGCTACGCCGTCGGGTTCAGGCCGACAGGCCCTCGTAGGCGCCCGCGAGGATCGTGAAGGCCCGGTCGTCGCCGACTCCTTCGTCGATCATCTGGTTCGGTACGTACGCCACGGTCATCCGGGCGTCGAGGTCGACCAGGACCATCGAGCCGCCCCAGCCGCCCCAGAAACAGGTGCGGGGGTTGGGCAGTTGACCGCCGTTGAGGCCGTAGCCCATGCCATAGCGCATCGGGACGCGCAGGACGTTGTCCGTGCCGTCGAACTGCTCCTCCAGGACCCGCTCGCACCCCTTCTCCGACAGCAGCCGCACACCACGGGCCGCTCCGCCGCAAGCCAGCACCGACTGCACGGCGGCGACCGAGCGGGCATTGCCGTGACCGTTCGCTGCCGGGATCTCGGCGCGTCGCCAGGCGGTCGTGTTGGCGGTGCCGCCCCGTATCTCGGGGTTGGGCCGTGGGCCGCCCCGGGGCGGGGAGGAGGGCGGCGGGATGATCGGCGCCACCCGGTGGTCGTGCTCGGCGGCGAGTCCGATGTGGAAGTCGGCGCCCAGCGGGCCCGTGACCTCCTCGGCGAGGAAGGTGCCCAGGCTGCGGCCGGTGACCCGACGGACGATCTCCCCGAGCAGATACCCCTGGGTGACCGCGTGGTAGCCGGCCTGGGTACCGGGCTCCCAGGCCGGCGCCTGCGCGGCGAGCCGGGAGGTGACGGTCGGCCAGTCGTACAGGTCCTCCAGCGTCGTGGGCGCGACGAAGCGGGGCAGGCCGGCCGTGTGCGCGAGCACATGGCTGACGCGCACGTTCTCCTTGCCCGCCGCCGCGAACTCGGGCCAGTACGTCGCCACCGGCGCGTGCAGGTCCAGTTCGCCCCGGTCGGCGAGCATCAGCACGCACAGGGCCGTCATCGTCTTGGTGGTGGACCACACAGGGGTGAGCGTGTCCCGCTCCCACGGGGTGGTGCGGTCCGCGTCGGTGTACCCGCCCCAGAGGTCGACCACCGGCTCGCCGTCCACGTACACGGCGACCGAGGCGCCCACGTCCTTGTCGTCCAGCGAGGCCGCCAACGCCTCGCGTACCGCGGCGAACCGGTCCGTGCACGTGCCGTGAGTCAACGCCATGAGGGGAAGGTAACGGGTCGCACCGGGCGGAGCCATCGAATAAAACGGGAGGCACCGACGACGGACGTCGTCGCGGATCTCGACGTCGGCAGCCGAAACGCGCAGCCGTCGTCGGCCGGCCGCTGGCTCCGCCCCTTCCGTCGCCCTCTCCGTCGCCCGTTCCGCTGCGGGAGCGCGTCGTCGGACGATGCCGGTGGGGCCGACGGCGGAAGCCAGGTAGGCGACGGACCCGCCGAGCACCGCCAGGGGAGCGTCGAAGAACCGGACCAGGAAGCCGTCGGCGCCACGGCCCGCGATGTCGGCGCCGGCCCTCAGGCTCACGAGGGCGGTGTTCGCCCGCACCAGGCGCTCGCGGCCGACCGGTTCGGGCAGGACGCTCCGCCGGGAGCGCTCTCCGACACCGTGGCACCGATCGGTGCCACGGCCTGGCCCCGCTCTCCGGCGCCCCTGGTCCGGCAGCCCCTCCCCCATCCCATAGGCTGATCCGCCGCAGCTGCCGTACGGACAAGAGCGTGGTGGGAAATGCCGCTGAGGGACGACGATCCCACCGTCATAGGCGGGTACGTCCTGGAGAACCGGCTCGGCGCGGGCGGCATGGGGGTCGTCTATCTCGCCCGGTCCGCGTCGGGGCGACTGGTCGCGATCAAGCTGGTGCACTCCCAGTACCGCGACGACGAGGAGTTCCGCTCCCGGTTCCGCCAGGAGGTCGCGGCGGCGCGCCGGGTGAGCGGGGCGTTCACCACCCCCGTCGTGGACGCCGACCCGGAGGCCGACCGGCCGTGGATGGCGACGTCGTACGTGCCGGGGCCGACCCTCTCCGATCTGGTGCGCGAGAAGGGTCCGCTGAGCGGGGCCGACATCCGGGGCCTCGCGCTCGGGCTCGTCGAGGCGCTGCGGGACATCCACCGGGCGGGTGTCGTACACCGGGACCTGAAGCCGGCGAACGTCCTCATGGCCGAGGACGGCCCGCGTGTCATCGACTTCGGCATCTCGCGCGCCGTCGACAACCTGCCGCTCACCGTGACCGGCCGGGTGATCGGCACGCCGCCGTTCATGTCGCCGGAGCAGCTGCGCTCGCCGAGGGACGTCACCGCCGCGTCGGACGTCTTCTCCCTGGGGTCGCTGCTGGTGTACGCGGCCAGCGGGCACAGCCCGTTCAAGGCGGAGAGCCCCTATCTGGCGGGCTACCAGGTCATGTTCGAGGCACCGAAGCTGGACGCGGTGCCCGAGCCGGTGCGGAGCATCGCCGAGCGCTGCCTCGACAAGGACCCGGACGCCCGCCCGGATCTCGCCGAACTGCACCGTCAGTTCCTGGAGTTGCCGACCTCGTCCGAGGCGCGCTCAGCTGTCGCCGGACATGCGTCCATGCCGCTCGACCGGCCGACGCAGGACGTGCCGACCTTCGACCGGCCGACGAACGACGGGCGGACCGACGCCGGACGGGCGGACGCCAGGACGGCGAACGACCGACCCGCGAACGACCGACCCGCGAACGACCGACCGGCGGACGGACGCCGTGTGAAGCGCCGCGCCAAACGGCAGTTGATCCTCGTCGGCCTCGGCGCCGCTCTCACCGTCACCGCGCTGAGCGCCGCGCTGCTCGTGTACGCGGCCGCCGAGGACAGCTCCACGTCGTCCGGCGGCGGCGCCGGCGCCGGCGCCGACTACCGTTCCGTGTCCCTCCCCCAGGGCTGGCAGCCGTGGCGCACGCCGCTGCGCAACGACGACGGCTTCCCCGCCGAATACGTCGCCACCGGCTACCAGGAACCGGGGTGTCTGACGGACGGAACGGACCTGTACTGCGGCGGTACGGGCTTCGTCGTCACGCGGGTGGACGCCGCCACCGGGAAGATGGGCTGGCGGTACGGCACCCTGCCCCAGACCTCGCACCCCATCGGCGTGCGGGACGGCCTGGTCTACGTCTACGCGGAACCCGACACCACCACCCGGCGCCTGGTGGCCCTGGACACCGCGACCGGGAAGCAGCGCTGGGCCCGGCCCATCAGCGCCAGCGACCCGCCCTACCTCTACGACGGCGGCATCCTCGCTCTCGCGCCCGACCACCGGCGACTGGTCGCCTACAACACGGCGGGCGACGAACTGTGGCGGACGCCCGTGCCCGACGACGTGAGCTGCGTTCCCTCGGTGCTCGGCGACGACCCGTACGAACTGTGCTGGAAGGGCCGCGAGTTCCTCGACACCAGCCCGTTCACGCTCGTACGGCTCGATCCGGACGGCGGCACACGGCAGGAACTCGCCGCGCTGCCCAAGAAGTCACTCGCCCTGGGCGCCGTCGACGGACGGCCGCTGTTCCTCGCGGCGGAGACCACCGAGGAGGTGTACCAGGCCGGGTACGAGCGGCCGTACAACGCGTTCCTGCGGGTGGACCCGGACACCGGGAAGGTCACCCGGATCCCGTTGAAGCGGGCTCTGCGCGGCTCGGCGACGCTGGTGGACGGGGTCGTGTACTTCGTGCGGACCAGCGGGTCGGTCACCGCCGTGTCGGCGACCAGCGGCAAGGAACTGTGGGAACGGGCCACCGACATGGAGAACCTGTCCGCTCCGGCGGTGTCGAAGGCCCGTGGCGAGATCTACTTCGCCAACCGGTTCGGCCGGCTGCTGGCCCTGGACGGCGGCACGGGCGCCGAGCTGTGGCGGACGGACGCGCTCGACGACCCGGGGGACATCGCGGCGGAGGCCCCGCCCCGGGTGCTGCTCGTGGACGACGCGATCGTGGCGGTGGCGGGGGACACGGCGCTCTCGGTGAGCCCGGACGAGCCGGAGTCCCGGCCGTCCGCGTCCGCCGCCGGGGACTGAGCGCCGCCGCCGGGAGGCCGGTCGGCCGTCATCCCGCCCCCTTGGCCGGTTACCGCCCGAGAACAGCCGACCTTCACAAGGTGAACTCGCCCCTCCCTCACGGACTTTCTCCGCTTTAACTCTTGACGACCGCAGCGCCGGAGCGCACATTGACCGCACGCTCTTCTCTGAGAGCGCTCTCAGGACGGGACTCCACGGAGCGCTCCCCCCACCCGCGCATTTCACTCCGTACACCCGAAGAGGCCGCTATGAGTGAAACCCCCGGCATACCCCTCGGACGCCGCCGCCCGCTCCGGCGCGTATTCCTCGCCGTGGCCGGCGCGTTGGCGCTGGCCACGGCCTGGGCGACGACCGCACAGGGAGCCGCCCCCACACCGCCCGCCGGCTGGACCCAGGTCTTCGTCGACGACTTCAACGGCACCGCCGGCACCGGCGTCAACACCTCCAACTGGCAGTACGCGACCGGCACTTCCTACCCCGGCGGCCCCGCGAACTGGGGCACCGGCGAGGTCGAGACGATGACGAACAGCACCAACAACGTCTCCCTCGACGGCAACGGCAACCTGCGCATCACCCCGATCCGCGACTCGGCGGGCAGATGGACCTCGGGCCGGATCGAGACCAACCGCACCGACTTCCAGCCCCCGGCGGGCGGGAAGCTACGGGTCGAGTCCCGGCTCCAGATGCCGAACGTCACCGGCACGGCCGCCGAGGGCTACTGGCCGGCGTTCTGGATGCTGGGCGCCCCCTACCGGGGCAACTACCAGAACTGGCCGAGCGTCGGCGAGCTGGACATCATGGAGAACGTCCAGGGCCGCAACCAGGTCTGGGCCACGATCCACTGCGGCACCAACCCCGGCGGCCCGTGCAACGAGACGACCGGCATCGGCAACTCCACGGCCTGCCCGGGCACGACCTGCCAGTCCGGCTTCCACACGTACACCATGGAGTGGGACCGCTCGGTGACCCCCGAGACGATCCGCTTCTCGGTCGACGGCACCCAGTTCCATTCGGTCAACGCGAACCAGGTCGACGCGACCACCTGGTCCAACGCCACCAACCACGGCTTCTTCATCATCCTGAACGTGGCGATGGGCGGCGCCTTCCCGGACGCGTTCGGCGGCGGGCTGGACGGCGACACCCGGTCCGGTGTCCCCATGGTCGTCGACTACGTGCAGGTGCTGTCGGCCGGCGGCGGAACCACCACACCGCCGCCGACGGGCACCCGTGACGCGTACAGCGCCATCCAGGCCGAGTCGTACAACAGCCAGAGCGGCACCCTCACCGAGACCACCACCGACACCGGCGGCGGGCAGAACATCGGCTCCCTGGCCAACGGCGACTGGGCACTGTTCCAGAACGTCACCTTCGGGTCCACGGCCGCCACCCAGTTCGTCGCCCGGGTGGCCTCCGGCGCCAACGCCGGGGTGAGCGGCCTGGTCGAGGTCAGACTCGACAGCCGTACGAGCACACCGGTCGGCAGTTTCTCGATCGCCAACACCGGTGGCTGGCAGTCCTGGCGAACGGTGCCCGCGAACATCGGCGGGATCACCGGCACCCATGATGTCTACCTGACCTTCACCAGCGGTCAGTCGCAGGACTTCGTGAACGTGAACTGGTTCAACTTCGGCCGCTGAGGGTCGGGTCGGCGCCTTGCGAGGGGCTTCGCGCGGACGCGCGGGGCCCCTTGGGCATGCCACGCCGGTCGTCACCGTCACCGCCGACGGTCACTTCGGCCGGTCGTCCGCGTTCCCCTCCCGGAGGGTCACCGCATCTCCGCCCGGAACGCCACCGGCGTCGTCCCGGCGTGCAGCTGGAAGAACTTGGAGAAGTTCGCCGCGTCGGGGAAGCCGACGGCCACGCCGACGCGGCCGATCGGCAGTTCCGTGTGGGCCAGCAGCCGCTTCGCCTCCAGGACGACCCGCTTGTCGATGAAGCCCTTGGGGGTCTCGCCGGTCGCGGCGCGGACCGCGCGGACGAGGGTGCGACGGGAGCAGCCGAGGGCGTCGGCGTACGCGCTGACGCTGTGGTTGTCGGCGAAACCCCGCTCGACGGCGTCCCGGAAGCGGGTGAAGGTGGTGTCGTCGGGCCGGCGCGGCGCCTCCGCCGAGCTGGCGGCGAGATGGGCGAGGCGCAGCAGGAAGGCCGTCAGGGAGTGGCGCAGCACGGCGGTGTGGAGGCTGAGCGGCAGCGTGCCGGTATCGACGTACTCGCGTTCGAGCTGGGCCAACGATGCGCGCAGGCCCGCCAGTTGGGCATCGTCGGGGCGGAGCAGCGGCGGCAGGTCGTAGCGGTAGAGGCCGGTCGCCTCGACAGTGGCGCGGGGCAGGAAGCCCGGTTGCATGGCGAGGACGGTCCCGCGGTACTCGGTCGCGCGTGAGAAGCGATGCACCTGCCCCGGGCGGATCCACAACACGTCGCCCGCACCCACCTCGTACCCGGTGAAGTCGATCATGTGGCGCACCGGGCCGCCGTCGAACAGCAGCACCACGTGGAAGTCGATGCGGTGGACCCCTTCCAGGGGTATGTCCGCACTCCAGGGTCCGCGGTCGTCCATCGGGCCGACCTGCATGCCGACGCCGGAGAGACTGCGGTCGACGGGGAACGGGAAGGTCTTGATCCGGTCGCCGTCCGGGAAGTCTCTGTCCGTCATGTCCTCGCCGCCGCGTCGTCGGTGTCCCAGTTTCACCGAAGGCTGGCACACCGCGACCTTCCCCAATATAAGTCAGACTTTTACTTTTGAAGACGTCCGAGCAGTTCCGCCGTATCCATCGAGGACTTCTTGAAGATGAACTGGACAGAACTCGACCGGCGCGCCGTCGACACCGCCCGCCTGCTGGCCGCCGACGCCGTGCAGAAGGTCGGCAACGGGCACCCGGGAACGGCGATGAGTCTCGCACCCGCCGCGTACACGCTCTTTCAGAAGGTGATGCGTCATGATCCCGCCGACCCCGAGTGGACCGGCCGTGACCGCTTCGTCCTCTCCCCCGGCCACACCTCACTGACCCTCTACACCCAGCTCTTCCTCGCCGGGTACGAGCTGGAGCTCGACGACCTGAAGGCGTTCCGGACGCACGGTTCGAAGACGCCGGGCCACCCCGAGTACGGGCACACCGCCGGTGTCGAGACCACCACCGGCCCGCTGGGCCAGGGTGTCGCCAACGCCGTGGGCATGGCGATGGCCGCCCGCTACGAACGCGGCCTGTTCGACCCGGACGCACCCGTGGGGGCGTCCCCGTTCGACCACACCGTCTGGGCGATCGTCTCCGACGGCGACCTGGAGGAGGGCATCTCCGCCGAGGCGTCGTCGCTGGCGGGCCATCAGAAGCTCGGCAACCTCGTCTTCCTGTACGACGACAACCACATCTCCATCGAGGGCGACACGGCCACCGCGTTCTCCGAGGACGTACTGAAGCGGTACGAGGCCTACGGCTGGCACGTACAGCGGATCGAGCCCGCGTTCAACGGGAACATCGACGTCCACGCCCTGTACGACGCGTTGCGGGCCGCGCAGGACGAGACCGGACGCCCCTCGATCATCGCGATGCGCACGATCATCGCCTGGCCCGCGCCGAACGCGCAGAACACCGAGGCCGCGCACGGCTCGGCGCTGGGCGAGGACGAGGTCGCGGCCACCAAGCGGGTCCTCGGCTTCGACGCGAACAAGACCTTCGACGTCGCCGACGACGTGCTCGCCCACACCCGCCGGGCCCTCGACCGGGGTGCCGAGGCGCACGCCGCCTGGGACAAGCGGATCGCCGAGTGGCGGGCCGCCTCCCCCGAGCGGGCCGGGCTGTTCGACCGGGTCGTCGCGGGCCGGCTGCCCGAGGGCTGGGAGCGGGCGCTGCCCGTGTTCGAGGAGGGCACGCAGGTGGCGACCCGGGCCGCGTCCGGCAAGGTGCTCCAGGCGCTGGGCGCCGTGATACCCGAACTGTGGGGAGGCTCCGCCGACCTCGCCGGTTCGAACAACACGACCATCGACAAGGACAGTTCGTTCCTGCCGGCGGACAACCCGCTGCCGGAGGCGAACCCCTACGGCCGCACGATCCACTTCGGTATCCGTGAGCACGCGATGGCCGCGGAGATGAACGGCATCGCGCTGCACGGCAACACCCGTATCTTCGGCGGCACGTTCCTGGTGTTCTCCGACTACATGCGCAACGCCGTCCGCCTGTCCGCGCTGATGCAGCTCCCGGTGACCTATGTCTGGACGCACGACTCCATCGGTCTGGGCGAGGACGGCCCCACCCACCAGCCGGTCGAACACCTGGCCTCCCTGCGGGCCATCCCGGGCCTGAACATCGTCCGCCCGGCCGACGCCAACGAGACGGCCGTCGCGTGGGCCGAGATCCTGAAGCGGCATGCCACGAATCCGGCCCCGCACGGACTGGCGCTGACCCGCCAGGGCGTGCCGACGTACGCGGTCAACACCGAGGCCGCCAAGGGCGGTTACGTCCTGCGGGAGGCCTCGACCGGGACGCCTGACGTGATCCTGATCGCCACCGGCTCCGAGGTGCGGCTGGCCGTCGCCGCGCGCGAGCGGCTGGAGGCCGAGGGGGTCGGGGCGCGGGTGGTGTCGATGCCGTCGGTGGAGTGGTTCGAGGAACAGCCGCGCGCCTACCGCGAGAGCGTGCTGCCACCGTCCGTGAAGGCCCGCGTGGCGGTCGAGGCGGGGATCGGTCTGACCTGGTACCGCTACGTCGGTGACCACGGCCGCATCGTCTCCCTCGAACACTTCGGCGCCTCCGCCGACGCGAAGACCCTGTTCGCCGAGTACGGCTTCACCCCCGAGAACGTCGTCGCCGCCGCGAAGGCCGTGCTCGATGCGACGACTCGGCCCGACGCCGTCCGCGGTTGACGCGAGCGCCTGAAGGAAGATGATCACTGTGACCACCGAACCAGCCGTGGCGACCACCGCCACGGAACCCCTGAAGCGCCTCTCCGACGAGGGCGTCTCCCTCTGGCTCGACGACCTCTCCCGCGAACGCGTCACCTCCGGCGACCTCGCGAAGCTCGTCGAGACGCGCCACGTCGTCGGCGTGACCACCAACCCGTCCATCTTCCGGGCCGCCATCGGCTCGGGCGAGGGCTACGAGGACCAGCTCGCCGACCTCGCCGTGCGCGGGGTGACGGTCGACGAGGCCGTACGGATGCTGACGACCGCCGATGTCCGCGCCGCCGCCGACGTCCTGCGCCCGGTGTACGACGCGACGGCGGGCCGGGACGGCCGGGTCTCCATCGAGGTGGACCCCCGGCTGGCGCACGACACCGCGGCGACGGTCGCCGAGGCCAAGCAGCTCGCCTGGCTCGTCGACCGCCCGAACGTGATGATCAAGATCCCGGCGACGAAGGCCGGTCTGCCGGCGATCACCGAGGTCATCGGGCTCGGCATCAGCGTCAACGTCACGCTGATCTTCTCGCTGGAGCGCCACTACGAGGTGATGCACGCCTATCTGGCGGGCCTGGAAAAGGCGCAGGCGGCGGGCCTCGACCTGTCCGCCATCCACTCCGTCGCCTCCTTCTTCGTCTCCCGCGTCGACGCCGAGATCGACAAGCGGCTGAGCCTGCTGGGCACGGACGAGGCGCTCGCCCTCAGAGGCCGCGCGGCACTCGCCAACGCGCGGCTCGCCTACGAGGCGTACGAAGAGGTGTTCGGCGAGGCCGGCCGCACGACCCACCCCGGCGGACGCTGGACCGCCCTCGCCGGGGCCCGGGCGAACAAGCAGCGCCCGCTGTGGGCGTCGACCGGCGTGAAGGACCCGGCGTACAAGGACACCCTGTACGTGGACGAGCTGGTCGCGCCCGGCACCGTCAGCACGATGCCGCAGGCCACGCTCGACGCCGTCGCGGACCATGGCGTCATCCGCGGCGACACGGTGAGCGGCGGCTACGCGCAGGCCCGCGCCGACCTCGCGGCCGTGGAGGCGCTCGGTGTCTCCTACGACGAGGTCGTGCGCCTGCTGGAGAACCAGGGTGTCGCCACGTTCGAGGCAGCGTGGCAGGACCTGTTGGACGCGGTGGCGAAGTCCTTGAACAGCAAGGGAGTTGATGGGGAATGACCGACGAGTGGCTCAACCCGCTCCGGGACGCGGACGACCGCCGGCTCCCCCGGATCGCGGGCCCGTCCGGGCTCGTCATCTTCGGGGTGACCGGTGACCTGTCCCGCAAGAAGCTGATGCCGGCCGTGTACGACCTGGCCAACCGGGGTCTGCTGCCGCCGGGCTTCTCGCTGGTGGGGTTCGCCCGCCGGGACTGGGAGGACGAGGACTTCGCCCAGATCGTGCACGACGCGGTCCGCGAGCACGCCCGCACCGAGTTCCGCGAGGAAGTCTGGCAGCAGCTCTCCGAGGGGATGCGGTTCATCCCGGGCGACTTCGGCGACGACGAGGCGTTCAAGCGGCTCCGCGAGGCCGTCGAGGAACTGGACAGCTCCCGGGGCACGGGCGGGAACTTCGCGTTCTATCTCTCCGTGCCGCCGAAGTTCTTCCCGAACGTGGTCAAGCAGCTCAAGAAGCACGGGCTGGCCAGTCCGCCCGAGGGCTCCTGGCGGCGCGCGGTCATCGAGAAGCCGTTCGGCCACGACCTGGCCAGCGCCCGCGAGTTGAACGCGGTCCTGCACGACGTGTTCGACCCGGAACAGGTCTTCCGCATCGACCACTACCTCGGCAAGGAGACCGTCCAGAACATCCTGGCGCTCCGCTTCGCCAACCAGATGTACGAGCCCATCTGGAACCGGAGTTTCGTCGACCACGTACAGATCACGATGGCCGAGGACATCGGCATCGGCGGTCGCGCCGGGTACTACGACGGCATCGGCTCGGCCCGTGACGTCATCCAGAACCACCTGCTCCAACTGCTGGCCCTGACCGCCATGGAGGAACCGGCGGCCTTCGACGCCGAGTCGCTGCTGACCGAGAAGCTGAAGGCGCTCAAGGCCGTACGGCTCCCGGAGGACCTGGGCCGGCACACCGTGCGCGGCCAGTACGCGGCGGGCTGGCAGGGCGGCGAGCAGGTGCCCGGCTATCTGGAGGAGGACGGCATCGACCGGTCCTCGACGACCGACACGTACGCGGCGGTCAAGCTGGGCATCGACAACCGCCGCTGGGCGGGTGTGCCGTTCTATCTGCGCACCGGCAAGCGCCTCGGCCGACGGGTCACGGAGATCGCGGTCGTCTTCCAGCGCGCCCCGCACTCCCCGTTCGACTCCACGGCCACCGAGGAGCTGGGGCAGAACGCGATCGTCATCCGCGTCCAGCCCGACGAGGGGATGACCGTGCGCTTCGGTTCGAAGGTGCCGGGTACCTCGTTGGAGATCCGGGACGTCACCATGGACTTCGCGTACGGCGAGTCGTTCACCGAGTCCAGCCCGGAGGCGTACGAACGGCTGATCCTGGATGTGCTGCTCGGCGACGCCAACCTCTTCCCCCGCCACCAGGAGGTGGAGGAGTCCTGGAAGATCCTCGACCCGATCGAGGAGTACTGGGCCAAGCACGGCAGGCCCGCGCAGTACGCCTCGGGCAGTTGGGGCCCCGGGGAAGCGGACGAGATGCTCGCACGAGACGGACGGAGCTGGCGCAGGCCATGAAATTCGACCTGACTGACACCACGGCAAGCAAGATCAACAAGGCGCTGGTGCAGGGCCGCCGGGCCATCGGCACGCCCGCCGTGGGCATGGTCCTCACGATGGTGATCGTGACGGACGAGGAGAACGCGTACGACTCGATCAAGGCGGCCGAGGAGGCCTCGCACGAGCACCCCTCGCGCACCCTGGTCGTCATCAAGCGGCACGCCCGCACCCCGAAGGACCGCACCAAGTCGCACCTGGACGCCGAGGTGCGGGTCGGCGCGGACGCCGGCACCGGCGAGACGGTCGTCCTGCGGACGTACGGCGAGGTGTCCGACCACGCCGACTCGGTGGTCCTGCCACTGCTGCTGCCGGACGCGCCGGTGGTCGTCTGGTGGCCGGTGGACGCGCCGGAGAACCCGGCGAAGGACCCGCTGGGCGCGCTCGCCCAGCGCCGGATCACCGACATGTACGCCGTGGAGACCCCGCTCGCCGCGCTCGAACAGCGCGTCGCCTCCTACACCCCCGGCGACACCGACCTCGCCTGGACCCGGCTGACGCCGTGGCGTTCGATGCTCGCGGCCGCCCTCGACCAGGCCAAGGAGCCCATCACCACGGCGTCCGTGGAGAGCGAGGGCGACAACCCGAGCGCCGAACTGCTGGCCCGCTGGCTGGAGGCCCGTCTCGGTGTGTCCGTCGAGCGTGTGCTGACCGCCGGGCCGGTCGTGACAGGGGTGCGCCTCGGCACCGCGAAGGGCGAGATCGTCATCGACCGCCCCGAGGGCCCGCTCGCCACGCTCACCCTGCCGGGCCAGCCGTCCCGCACCCTCGCCCTGAAGGTGCGCGCCACCTCGGAGCTGATCGCCGAGGAGCTGCGGCGCCTCGACGCCGACGAGATGTACGCCGTCGCCCTGCGCGGCGGCGAGGGCGCCGGGGAGGCAGCCACCCATGACTGACACGCCCCGGCTCGACCGGCGCCCCGAGTGGGCGGAGTTGGAGGACCATCGCGCCGGCCCGATGCTCCAAGCGGACCTGCGCGAACTGTTCGCGACGGATCCCGGGCGGGCGGAACGGTACGTCGTCCGGGTCGGCGATCTGCGTATCGACTACTCCAAGCACCTGGTCACCGACGAGACCCTCGCCCTCCTCCAGGAACTGGCCACCGCCACCGATGTGTTCGGGCTGCGGGACGCCATGTTCCGGGGCGAGCGCATCAATGTGACGGAGGACCGGGCCGTCCTCCACACGGCGCTGCGGGCCCCGCGTGACACGGTCGTCGAGGTGGACGGCGAGAACGTGGTGCCGAAGGTGCACGCGGTGCTCGACAGGATGGCCGCGTTCGCCGACCGGGTCCGCTCCGGCGGCTGGACCGGCCACACCGGCAGCCGTATCCGCAACGTCGTCAACATCGGCATCGGCGGCTCCGACCTGGGCCCGGCGATGGCGTACGAGGCGCTGCGGGCGTACACGGACCGGTCGTTGACCGTGCGGTTCGTGTCCAACGTGGACGGCGCCGACCTGCACGAGGCGGTGCGGGACCTGGACCCGGCCGAGACGCTGTTCGTCGTCGCGTCCAAGACCTTCACCACGATCGAGACGATCACCAACGCCACCTCGGCGCGCTCCTGGCTGCTCGCCGGGCTCGGTGGCGAGGAGAAGGCGGTGGCGAGGCACTTCGTGGCGCTGTCGACGAACGCCGGGAAGGTCACCGAGTTCGGCATCGACCCGGACAACATGTTCGAGTTCTGGGACTGGGTCGGCGGACGGTACTCCTTCGACTCGGCGATCGGGCTGTCCCTGATGATCGCGATCGGCCCGGACCGCTTCCGGGAGATGCTGACCGGCTTCCGGATCGTGGACGAGCACTTCCGCACGGCCCCCGCCGACGCCAACGCCCCTTTGATCCTGGGCCTGTTGGGCGTCTGGTACGGCGACTTCCACAACGCCCAGTCGCACGCCGTGCTGCCGTACTCGCACTACCTCTCCAGGTTCACGGCCTACCTGCAGCAGCTGGACATGGAGTCCAACGGCAAGCACGTGGGCCGGGACGGGCTGCCGGTGGAGTGGCAGACCGGGCCGGTGGTGTGGGGGACACCGGGCACCAACGGGCAGCACGCGTACTACCAGTTGCTCCACCAGGGCACCAAGGTGATCCCGGCCGACCTCATCGGGTTCGCCCGGCCGGTCGCCGAGCTGGGCCCCGAACTCGCGGCGCAGCACGACCTGTTGATGGCCAACCTCTTCGCGCAGGGCCAGGCGCTGGCCTTCGGCAGGACCGCGGAGGAGGTGCGGGCCGAGGGAGTGCCGGAGGAACAGGTACCGCACCGCGTGTTCCGCGGCAACCGGCCGACGACGACGATCCTGGCGCCGGAGCTGACCCCGTCGGTGCTGGGTCAGCTGATCGCGCTGTACGAGCACAAGGTGTTCGTGCAGGGCGCGATCTGGAACATCGACTCCTTCGACCAGTGGGGCGTCGAGCTCGGCAAGGTCCTCGCCAAACGGGTGGAGCCCGCCCTGGCCGAGGGTGCCGACGTGCCCGGCCTCGACGCCTCGACGGCCGCTCTGGTGGCCGCCTACCGCACACTTCGACACGTTCATGACGCGCAGGGAGCAGTGAACTGACATGACAGCGATGCAGCTGGGCCTGATCGGTCTCGGCAAGATGGGCGGCAACATGCGCGAGCGGATCCGCCGCGCCGGCCACACCGTCGTCGGCTACGACCGCAACCCCGACGTCTCCGACGTGGGCAGCCTGGCCGAACTGGTCGAGCGCCTCGACGGCCCGCGCACGGTCTGGGTGATGGTCCCGGCCGGCGGCCCCACCCAGTCCGTCGTCGACGAGCTGGCGGAGCTGCTGTCGCCCGGCGACACCGTCGTCGACGGCGGCAACTCCCGCTGGACGGACGACGAGAAGCACGCGGCCGAGCTGGGCGCCAAGGGCATCGGGTTCGTCGACGCCGGTGTCTCCGGGGGCGTGTGGGGCCTGGAGAACGGTTACGCCCTGATGGTCGGCGGCGACAAGGAGCACGTCGAGCGGCTCCAGCCGATCTTCGAGGCGCTCAAGCCGGAGGGGCCGTACGGCTACGTCCACGCCGGCAAGGTCGGGGCCGGGCACTTCTCCAAGATGGTCCACAACGGCATCGAGTACGCCATGATGCAGGCGTACGCCGAGGGCTGGGAGCTGCTGGAGAAGGTCGACTCGGTGACGGACGTCCGCGAGGTGTTCCGCTCCTGGCAGGACGGGACCGTCATCCGCTCCTGGCTGCTGGACCTCGCCGTCAACGCGCTCGACCAGGACGAGCACCTGGAGAAGCTGCGCGGCTATGCCGAGGACTCGGGTGAGGGGCGGTGGACGGTGGAGGCCGCCATCGACAACTCCGTGCCGCTGCCGGCGATCACCGCGTCACTGTTCACGCGGTTCGCGTCGCGCCAGGACGACTCCCCACAGATGAAGATGATCGCCGCGCTGCGTAACCAGTTCGGCGGGCACGCGGTCGAGTCGACGAAGTAGCGACGAAGTAGCGACGAGTAAGCGACGAAGCAAGGCTGGGGCGCCTTCGGTGCATGGTGCGTGGTGCGTGCCGGAGCGTCGTGGCCGGTCGCGCGGTTCCCCGCGTCCCTTCGGGGCGCGGGTGGCTGACGTTCCTCAGGGCAGCAGGGCGGTGGTGAAGGTGTCCCTGTGGGTCGTCAGCCAGGTTCGGACGCGATCCCAGCGAGTCCAGCCGCCCCGTTCCGCGAGGACCCGGCGGTAGACGGGGTCGCCTTCGGCGACTCGCGCGGCCACAAAGGCCCGGCAGGCCTCCGTGGCCTGCTCGATGACGTCGGGCAGGGCCGCGCGATCGGGTGCGCGGAGGCCGTAGCTGTCGGCGAGGACGCGCAGGCGCCGGGGCGCGTCCAGGGCACCGCCCGGGTAGAGGGCGGCCGCCGACTCGGGGTCGAGCATGGGGACCCAGTAGCGGGCCGTCATGGCCACGTCCCAGAGTGGGCGGCCCGGGGCCGCCAGATCGAAGTCGATCAGGGCGGCGGCACGGCCGTCGCGGAAGACGACGTTGTCGGGGCAGACGTCGTTGTGGCAGAGGATCGTTCCGCCCTCGGGGTCGGCCAGGTCCCGGGGCCAGGCGGCACCGGTGTCGACCGGGAGGGCCGCACTCGCCGCGTGCAGGTCGCGCAGCAGAGTCCCCACGGACGCGAGGGCGCTCTCCGTCAGCGCCCAGGGCGGGAACGGCGGCAGCGGCACCTCGCCGGGGACGAAGGTCAGCCGCTCGCGGCCGTCCGGTGTGAGGCCGACGGGAAGCGGCGCCCCGTCGAAGCCGTGCCTGCGCAGTGCGTGGAGGTGGGCGTGGAGGGCGGGCGCGGCGGCCGGCGCGGGGCGGTCGACGTGGGCGCCCCGCCGGAAGACGGCACCGGCGTTCACCGAGCCACCGATGAGCGCTTCGCCGCCGTACGGAAAGTCCGGCGCCCCACCCTCGACAGTCATGCCGATCACGCTAGCCCCTGCCCTCGAACGCGACCGCGACATGGCGGAATGCGATATTCACCCGCATTATTGTCAGATGTGCACATGGCGTGAACTGTCGCTGTGGCCGGAACCCCGCCGCCGGTAGCGTGCGGCCCCTGTCCCGTATGCGCTTCGCATGCATTCCGCACGCATCCGTACGTCCGTACGAAGGAAACGCCGATGGCCGAGACCGGGCAGCACGATCAGCGGTACGAGCGGTACGACGGGGGCAGCCCCGAGGCCGAGCGGCTCGTGTTCGAGCGGTTGGCGCGGGAGCTGATGGAGGTCCAGGTCAGGAACCGGCGGGCCGGGGGCGGCGGGACCGCGCGGGCGTTCCACGCGAAGGCGCCGCTGGGCGTGGAGAACGCGCGGCTGCGCTTCCACGACGACCTCCCGGTGGCGCTGCGGGTCGGCTTCGCGCAGCCCGGCGCCGACTATCCGGCGGTGGTCCGGCTGTCCAACGCGAGCGGGATCCGGCAGGGCGACGGCTCGCCGGACCTGCGGGGCGCTGCGGTGCGGATCCAGGTGGCGGAGGGCGTGAGCCATGACCTGCTGGCCACCAGTCATCCGGTGTCGCACGCGAGCGACGCGCGGGAGTTCGTGGCGTTCGCCAAGGCCATGGCAGGGGCCCGGAGTCCGCTCCAGAAGGCCTTCGGGCTGTTCGTGAAGCTGCCGTTGGCGGTGGGGCCGGCGACGGCCACGCGGATGCGGCGCAATGTGCGGGCGGCCACCCGGCGGACCGTCGACTCCCTTGCCAACGAGACCTATTGGAGCCGCGGGGCCATTCTGTGGGGCGAGGCCGGGCCCGTGCGGTATCTGCTGCGGCCGGTGCCCGGTACGCCGACGGCGGCCGCGCCCGACCGCCGGGACCCGGACTTTCTGCACCGGGAGCTGGCGCGACGCCTCGGGCAGGCGGACGTGGCGTTCGATCTGTGTGTGCAGCGGTACGTGGACGAGCGGCGCACGCCCATCGAGGACGCGGCGGTGGAGTGGAAGGACGCGGTGGCGCCGGCGGTGCCGGTCGCCCGGCTCACCATCCCCGCCCAGGAGCTGGACGGCGCCGAGGCACGCGCGGCCGCGCGCCGGATCGAGGATCTGACCTTCAATCCCTGGTACACGACGGACGACTTCCGGCCATTGGGCCATATCAACCGGGCGCGGAAGGCCGGGTACCAGGCGAGTGGCGCCCACCGTCTCGGGCTGCGCTTCGTCACCGCGGAACCGTGGCGCAACAGGGTGCTCGGTCGTCCCGTGGGTGCCGTCTTCGGGCTGCTGAACCGTGTCGTGCCGTGGCACCGGCTGCCGTTGTCGCTCAGTCTGCTGAACCTGGTGTTCCTGCGGAGGGTGCTGCGCAAGCTGAACCTGATCGACACCGAGGTCCGCGAGGCGCCGCCGAAGGCCCAGCCCGTGCCGGAGCCGGTCCCGGAGCGGCTGCGCACGGAGCGGTCGTACGACGGGACGTACAACGATCTGTCGGCCCCGGGGATGGGCGCGGTGGGAGCCGCCTTCGGGCGGAACCTGAAGCCGGACTACCGGCCGGACACCTTCGACACACCGAACCCGGTCACGGTCAGCAGGCAGCTGCTGTACCGGGAGAGTTTCGTGCCGGCGACCTCGCTGAACGTGCTGGCGGCGGCGTGGATCCAGTTCCAGGTGCACGACTGGGTGAACCACCGGCGGTACAAGACCGGTGACCGAAGCGTGGAGGTGCCGCTACCGCCCGGCTTCGACGGTGACTGGCGGAACGTGCCGGGCGGGCCGTCGGAACGGGTGATGCGGTTCGCGGAGAACGAGGGCATCGAGGCGCCGGGCCGCCCGCCGATCCTGTTCGCCAACTCCGCCTCGCACTGGTGGGACGGCTCCGAGGTGTACGGCGAGGACGAGCGGACCGCGCGCTTCCTGCGCGAGCCGGACGGCGGCTCGAAACTCCGTCTGGAGGACGGCCACCTGCCGGGCAGCCCGAACGGCATTCCGCTCACCGGATTCAACGAGAGCTGGTGGATGGGGCTCAGCTCGCTGCACACGCTGTTCGCGCGGGAGCACAACGCGGTGTGCGACGCGCTGCGTGCCGAGTACCCGTCGATGAGCGAGGAGAAGGTCTACCACACGGCCCGGCTCGTGGTGTCGGCGCTGATCGCGAAGATCCACACCGTGGAGTGGACGCCGGCGATCCTCGCCACCGAGGCGATCGATCTGGCGCTGCACACCAACTGGTCCGGCCCGCCCAGGAACTGGCTCAACCAGCTGGGTCTGTGGCTGTTCGAGGCGCACTCGCTGACCGGCATCCCGAAGACGCTGCCGGACCACCACGCGGCGCCGTACTCGCTGACCGAGGACTTCACGACCGTCTACCGCATGCATCCGCTGATCCCGGACGACTTCGAGCTGCGGGAGCACCAGTTCGGGCGGCGGCTGGAGACGGTGGGCTTCCTGGACATCCAGGGCGGGGCGGCCGAGGCACAGATCCGCAAGACGGGCCTCGCGAACGCCCTGTACTCGTTCGGCATCGCCCACCCGGGTGCGATCACGCTGCACAACTTCCCGCGCTCGCTGCAGCGCTTCGAGCGCGACGGGGAGATCATCGACCTGTCGGTCGTCGACCTCGTCCGGACGCGCCGGCGCGGGGTGCCGCGCTACAACGACTTCCGGGCCGGACTGCACCGGGGGCGGATCCGTTCCTTCGAGGAGCTGACGGAGAACCCGGAGACGCTGGCGCGGCTGAAGGACGTCTACCGCGGCGTCGACGAGATCGACACGGTGGTCGGGCTGTTCGCGGAGAACCCGCCGGAGGGCTTCGGGTTCAGCGACACCGCGTTCCGCATCTTCATCCTGATGGCCAGCCGACGGCTGCAGAGCGACCGCTTCCTGACCGTCGACTACCGGCCGGAGGTCTACACACCGCTCGGCATCGACTGGGTCGAGAAGGGCGGCATGAACTCCGTGGTCCTGCGCCACTGCCCGGAGTTGGCGCCTCTCCTGCCGCGCGGGGCGAGCGCGTTCGCGCCGTGGCGGACGGTTCGGGAGACGAGCAACGGCCCTGCGAGCGACGGCGGTTCACCATGACGCCGTGACACACGACCCGGGGGTGTGACACGCCCCCGGGTCCGAACCACACAACGGGGGAAAATCGAATGACGTTCACCGACGAGCAGTCCGAGCTGCCCGGATCCCAGGGGTTGTCCGCGATACCCGGGGCCGGCGAGCAGCTCGCGGTCCAGGATCAGCCCGGTACGACCGTCGCCACCACGCACCCGGGCCTCGCCGACCTCTTCGGGCGCCCGCTGCTGCGGACCGTGTGGCGCCGCCGGACCCACCGCGTGAGCCGGGGTGCCAAGGTGTCCGCCGGGACCATGACCTACACGTCCCGCAACGCGGTGCAGCCGCTCTCCGAGCTGGAGGAGGCGGTGCTGATCGCGATCACCGGCACCACGGGGCTCACCATGCCCGACCGGCCCTTCGAGGACCCGGACAACGGCACACCCATCATGTCCAAGCCCAACCTGACGATGGCGGGCCGCACCGCCGGGAGCCCGGACAACGCACAGGGCACCCACTTCTTCCTCGTCAACGACTCGGGCACCTACTTCCTGCGCAGGCTGAAGCCGGCGCCCGACGAGCCGTTCGACGCCCAGACGCTGATGGCGCGGGCGCGCGAGGCGAAGGTGAAGGTCCTGGACCACCGCCTCGACGTCGCTCCCGGCAAGCGGGACTTCCCGGCGTACCTGGACTCCAACCGCTTCCTGTCCAACCTCGCCGGAACGACCCTGCTGTTCCCGGTGGTCGATCTCTCCCATCAGTACGTGAACGCGCTGATGTATCTGCTCACGCAGCCGGACGGGGCCCGCCCGACCCTCGTCGACGACCGCAACTTCTACCGGCCCGCCGGGGTGAGGAAGTGGGTGAAGAACGGCTTCCTCAACGGGGATCTGAAGCTGCCCCTCGGTGCCCTCGGCCCGATGCGCACCCAGATCGAGGCGGACCTGCTGCTGCAGAACCTGATGCTCACGGCCGAGGCGATGGGCCTGGGCGCCTGGATCCACGCCACCATCAACCCGCAGATCGCCCTCGGCGACCCGAAGTTCTCCCGGGCGTACGGCAGGATGCTGGGCTTCGACTTCGTCACCCCGCGCTGGCGCCCCGCCGACATCTGGCGCTGGCACGTCCCCCTGCCGAAGTACGCCAAGGTGCGCTCGCACCCGGTGCGGCTCCCCTCCCCCGACGGCGGCGCCCCGCTGATCGCCGCCGCGTGCCCGCCCACGTTCGGGACCATGTCGGAGGCCGTGGAGACGGTCATCAAGGAGAAGTTCGGCCCCCAGGGCGTCTACACCGACCGGGACGTCTTCGCCCGCATCTACCGGGAGGACTACGGGCAGCGCTATCTAACTGAGGCCAGTGAGTACGAGGAGCGGGTGATCGACTGCGCCCGGGACATCTGCGAGTACATCCTCCGTACACACGGCCGCTTCCCGGCGCACACGGACGCGATCCATGTCCCGGGCGTGTGGCTCCAGGTCCACCACGTGGAGAACGAGTACTACGAGCGGTTCTTCACGAACGGCCTCACGGACGCGCACCGGGGCCATGCCGAGGCCTGGGGGCACTAGCGGACGGGGGGCCGGTGCGACCGACCGGGATCCGGCCAGGAACGCGGGGCCGGATCCCGGTAGTTGACAGGTACAAGCGTTGCGGGTGAGATTCCCGGTGATGATGATCAACGATCTGACGGTGGCCGAGCGCCGGGTGTGGGACGCCTTTCCGCTGGGCGCGGCGGTGGACTTCGGGACCATGGAGGTCACGACCGCCGAGGACGCGGCGGCCGGCGCCGGGTGGGGCCCGGAGCGGACCGTACGGGCCCGGGTGCTAAGGGCGTTGCTGCTCACCGCGCCCCAGGAGGAGGGCGAGGTGGCCGCCCTCAAGATCGCGGGCGCCCGGATCACCGGCAGACTGGAGCTGAAGTACGCGACGGTCGGCAGTGTGGTGCGCCTGAGCGAGTGCCACTTCGACGAGGTTCCCGACTTCTCGGGCGCACAGTTCACCTACCTCAATCTAACCAAGTCCGTGCTGCCAGGCCTGCGTTCGGCGAGGGTGCGGGTCGACGGCGGGCTGCGGTTGACGGGCTGTCGGTTCCGGGGACCGGTGAAGCTGACCGGGGCGCAGATCTCCGGAACGCTGTTCATGGAGCGGGCCGAGTTCACCGCGGCGGACGACGAGCCCGCACTGCGGCTCAACCAGGCGGAGATCGGGGAGGAGTTGTGCGCCCCCGGGCTGCGCGCGGACGGCGAGGTCCGGCTCGGCGGCGCCCATGTCGCCGGCACCGTCGACCTCAGGCACGCACGGCTGCACCGGCCCGGCGGCACCGCCCTCGCCGCGGAGACACTGGCCACCGAGTCCGATGTCGTGCTGCGGCACGCGGACGTACGCGGCCGGATCGAGCTGCGCGGGGCCCGGGTGGGCGGCCAGCTGGACCTGGCGTACGCGCGGCTGTCGAATCCCGGCGCCATGGCGCTGCGGGTGAGCAGTTCCGTCATCAGCGAACTGTGGCTGCGCGACGGTCCTCCGATGGAGGGCGTCCTCAACATGCGCCGCGCCCAGATAGAGGTACTGGTCCTGGAGCCGGACATGCTGCCGGAGAAGGTGCTCCTGAACAGCCTCACCTACACCTCCCTCATCCCGCACGAGCCCGCCCAGCGGCGGTTGCCCATGCTGGAACGGGACGCGGAGAGCTATCTGCCGTACTCCTACGAGCAGTTGACCGCCGCGTACCGCAGGATCGGCGACGACGACGCGGCCCGGCGCGTCCAGCTCGCCAAGCAACGCCGCCATCGCGCCACGCTCCGGTGGCACGGGCGGCTCTGGGGCTACGCCCAGGACGCCACGGTCGGCTACGGCTTCCGTCCGCTGCGTGCGGCCGTCTGGCTGCTGTCGCTGATGGCGGTGGGCTCGGTGGCGTACGCGGTGCACCCGCCGAGCCCGCTCAAGGCGGACGAGGCTCCGGTCTTCAACTCGGTCTTCTACACCCTCGACCTGCTTCTGCCGATCATCGACTTCGGACAGGAGCGGGCGTACGCGCCCGAGGGCCCGACTCAGTGGCTGTCGTACGTCCTCATCATCACCGGCTGGATCCTGGCGACGACGGTCGTCACCGGTGTGACGCGTACCGTCAGCCGCCAGTAGCCCCCGACTCCCTTTACCTGAGCGGCCGTTGGGCGTGCTGGGCGGCGAGCCGCACGGGCGCGTTCTGCGCGCCGTAGCCCTTGTACCCGCCGTCCCGCTGGACGAGTTCGAAGAAGACGCGGCCGACGGTCTCGGTGTAGCAGTGGCGGAACTCGCCGTCCGCGTCACGGTCGTAGAGGACGCCGAGTGCGCGATACGTCTCGAGCTCGCCGTCGGCGAACTCGAACCGTGCGGCCAGGTCGTCGTAGTAGTTCGCGGGGACGGCCAGCAGCCGGCCCCCGGCCGCGCGGAAGGCACGGGCCGCGGCGACGACGTCGTCCGTGGTCAGGGCGATGTGCTGGGCGCGTGCGATGTCGTCGGTCGGAGCCGGACCGACGCTGAGGGCGATCCGGACGGTGCCGTCCTCGTTGGTCACCGGCCTGCTGCGGAACAGGCCGTAGGGGTCGGCGACATCGACGCTGTCGCTGGCATGGAGGCCGAGCACCGTGCGGTGGAAGAGGGCGGCCTCGTCGAACTGATGCCAGGGCTGGGTCAGCGCGAGGTGGTCGACGCGGTGGACGTGGCCCGCGTCCCCCGCATGTTCCACGGGCCGGAAGTCCCCGGTCCAGCTGGGGAGTTCGGGACGGTCGGTGGCGCAGAAGAAGAGTTCCGTGCCGTCGGGCGCGGCGACCGCGTCCAGCGCCGCGTCCTCGGCGGCCCGGCGGCGCGGCAGCACCGGCGCGAACAGGGACTCGGCCCGGCGGGCGGCGCCGGCCGGGTCCGGTGACTCCAGTCCGATCGCGGCGAGCTGGGTGCCGTCGCGCCGCGCGGCCGGCCCGGTGTTGACCAGCACCCGCGCCTCGCCCTGCTGCCACAGGTCCACCGGCTTGCTCCGATGCCGGGCCGTGCGCGCGAAGCCGAGCGCACCGAGCAGCGCGCCCACGGGTTCGGCGTCGGGCGTGACCAGTTCGGCGAAGGCGACCCCCGTGGGCACCACCCGCTCCGGCAGCGCGGCGATGCCCGCCGCCTCCTGGAGCATCAGCAGCGAGCGGTGGGCGTCCACGGCGGTGGGCCCGGCCTCGGCCTGCCGGAAGACGTCGTTGAAGACCTCCAGCGACAGCGGCCCGTCGTATCCGGCGGCCCTCACATGCCTGACCAGCCCGGTGACGTCGAAGCCGCCCTGTCCCGGGAAGCACCGGTAGTGCCGGCTCCACTGCAGCACGTCCAGCGCCATCAGCGGGGCGTCCGCCAGCTGCAGGAAGAAGATCTTCTCGCCGGGGATGTCCTCGATTCCCTTGGGGTCGGACCCGCGGGCGAGAATGTGGAAGCTGTCCAGGCAGGTGCCGAGCGCGGGATGGTCGGCCGCTTCGACGATGCGCCACGCATGGTCGTACGTACTGACGTGCCGCCCCCACGCCAGCGCCTCGTACGCGACCCGAATCCCGAACTCCTTTGCAAGATCGGCCAGTTGACGCAGATGGTACGCGGCGAGCGCGTCGTCGTCCTCGGCGAGCGGATGGACGCTGGAGCAGACGAGCACCGTGTCGACACCGAGGCGGCCCATCAGCTCGAACTTGTGCCGGGCCCGCCGCAGATTGCGGTCGAACACCTCCGCCGGCACGGCCTCGATGTCCCGCATCGGCTGATAGAGATCGATGCTCAGCCCCAGATCCGCACAGCGAGCCCGGACCTCCTCGGGCGCGAGCGGGCTGGCCAGCAGATCGTTCTCGAAGATCTCCACCCCGTCGAAGCCGGCCCGCGCGGCGGCGGTGAGCTTCTCGGTGAGGGACCCGCTGAGGGAGACGGTGGCGATGGAGGTACGCATGGTGGTGCTCCTTCGAGGCTCAATGGTGTGGCAGCGCGCTCGTCATCGGGCGCCCCGTGAGGGGCGCGGGGAACTGCGCGACCAGCCACCGACAACCCGCGTCCGACAGGCCGGCGCGCCCCTACGGCGCTCAGTTACGGACACCCGCGACACCGGCCAGCTCCGCGATGTCGGCCAGCATCCGCGAGGCGTCCGGCTCCCGCCCGGTGAACAAGCGGAACGCGTCCACCGCCTGGAACACCGCCATCCCTCCCCCGTCGAGCGTGGCGCAGCCGAGCTCCCGGGCGACCCGCAACAGCTCCGTCTCCAACGGCCGGTACACCACCTCCGCCACCCACAGCCCGGGATGCAGCAGCTCCGCGGCGAAGGGCAGCCCGGGATGCGCGGCCATCCCGGTGGGCGTCGCGTGGACGACCCCGTCGGCCGCGCCCAGCAGCACCGGCAGCGCGTCCGGTGTCGCCGCGGCGGCCCGCCCCGGACCGAAGTGGCGGTTGAGGGAGGTGGCGAGGTCGGTCGCCCGGTCGGGCATCGGGTCGACGACGGTGACGTGCTCCGCGCCGAGGGTGAGCGTGGCGTGGGCGACGGCCGCGCCGGCGCCCCCGGCGCCCAGCTGCACCACCTTCTCCAGCGGGGCGTCGGGCAGGCCTCGGGCGAAGGACGCGGCGAAGCCGGTGACGTCCGTGTTGTGGCCGATGGCGCGGCCGTCCTCGAAGACGACGGTGTTGACCGCGCCGAGTGCGGCGGCCTGCGGGGCGAGCCCGTCGAGGTGCTCGATGACGAGCTGCTTGCACGGGTGGGTGATGTTCAGCCCGTCGAAGCCCAGGTCACGGGCGGCGCGCACGAGGTCGCCCACCGCCTCCGGCCCGACGCCGAGGTCGTCGATGTCGATCAGCCGGTACAGATAGCGCAGCCCCTGCCGGTCGGCCTCGCGCTCGTGCAGGGCGGGGCTGAGCGAGGGCCCGATTCCGGAACCGATGAGGCCGACGAGATACGAGTCCCGCGAAGAGACAGGGTTCGAGACCTTGGGCACGGCGGGGCCTCCTGAGCGGCTCACTAATGTACGAACTAGTACGTTAGTCATAGCAGCCGGGATCGCGCAGGGGAAGTCCTCCTCGCGAACGCGTCCGGGAACGCGGCGCCGAGCCGACGAGCGCGGGCTTCTACAATCGCGGTCACTGGCCCCTTGCCCGAAGGAACGCGATGACCAGCGTCGAAGAACCGGCACGACCGAACGGGCGCATCCGTGACGCCGCCCGCACCAAGGCCGAGATCCTCGACGTCGCGACCAGGGAGTTCGCCCGTTCCGGGTTCGCCGGGGCCCGGGTCGACGAGATCGCCGCCCAAACCCGCACCACGAAGCGGATGATCTACTACTACTTCGGCGGCAAGGAGCAGTTGTTCACCGCCGTGCTGGAGCGGGCGTACTCCGTGATCCGGCAGACGGAGCAGGAGCTGGACGTCGAGCATCTGGACCCGGTCGCGGCCATCCGGCGACTGGCCGAGGTGACGTTCGACCACCACGAGGCGCACCCCGACTTCATCCGCCTGGTGAGCATCGAGAACATCCACGAGGCCGAGCACATCGCCTCCTCCGAGATGCTTGGCAAGATCGGCTCGCCCGCGCTGGACGTGATCCGCCGGATCCTGGAGTCGGGCCGGCGGTCGGGCCTGTTCACGGCCGACGTCGACGCCGTCGACCTGCACGCGATGATCAGCTCCTTCTGCTTCTTCCGGGTCGCCAACAGGCACACCTTCGGCGCCCTCTTCGGCCGCGACCTGGTCGCCCCCGGCCGGCGCGACCACTACCGCCAGATGTTGGGCGACATGGTGATCGCGTACCTGACGGCGGACCGCGCGTCGGACTGACGGCGGACCGGCCGCGCACCGAGGGCCGGCAGACGGCAGGCCGGCGGCAGGGGCAGGGGCAGGGGCAGGGGCAGGGGCAGGGCAACGCATCGTGGCCCGCCCGCGGGGAAGCGGAACGGTCTCGGTCGGGTCTCGTCCGGAAGATCCTTCGGCATGACCTCTTGACACCCGGGAAACGTCGGCGCAACATCCGTAGCCAACCGCTACTAACTATCCAGTGCGTTAATTAGCCGGGTAGCACCCGGCGCGGCCGCCCCATCACCCCAGGGACCCGGCCCCCAGCCCCCTCCCCCCGCTTCGCCCGTCTCGCCTTGCCTTCCTCCTCTTCACTCCTCTCTCATGGGGGAGATCCCTCGAAGGAGCACGCCGTGTCCGTCCCCGCCGCACCTCCCGGGCAGCCCAAGAAGGCCGCTACGGCCGCCTGGATCGGCAGCGCCCTGGAGTACTACGACTTCTTCATCTACGGCAGCGCCGCCGCCCTGATCTTCCCGACGGTCTTCTTCGACGAGTCCGACCCGGCCACCGCGACCCTGCTGTCCCTGGCCACGTTCGGTGTCGCGTACGCGGCGCGGCCGGTCGGCGCCCTGTTCCTCGGGCACTTCGGCGACCGGCTGGGCCGTAAGAAGATCATGGTCTTCACGCTGATCCTGATGGGCGTGTCGACGTTCCTGATCGGCTGCCTCCCCACCCGCGACCAGGTCGGCACCCTCGCCCCGGTCCTCCTGGTGCTCTGCCGTGTGCTCCAGGGCATATCGGCCGCCGGTGAGCAGGCGAGCGCGAACTCGATGACGCTGGAACACGCACCGGCGGACCGGCGCGGCTTCTTCACCAGCTTCACCCTGAGCGGCACCCAGGGCGGGCAGCTGCTCGCCACCCTGGTCTTCATCCCGATCGCCGCGCTCCCCGAGGACCAGCTGCTGTCCTGGGGCTGGCGCGTGCCGTTCTGGATGAGCATCGCGGTCGCCGTCGTCGGCTATGTCATCCGCCGCACGCTGGAGGAGACCCCGGCCTTCACCCAGCAGACCGAGTCCGAGGGCGTCGCCAAGCTGCCGCTGGTCGTCCTGCTGCGTGAGCACTGGGCGGACGTGCTGCGGGTGATCGCGGGCGCGCTGGTCGCCTCGGTCTCCACGATCTTCACCGTGTGGGCGCTGGCGTACGGCACGAGCGAGTCGGTCGGCCTGTCCCGTTCGTCCATGCTGTGGGTGGGCGCGCTCGCCAACCTGGTCGCGCTCGCCGCGATCCCCCTGTGGGCCACGCTCTCCGACCGCATCGGCCGCCGCCCGGTGTTCCTGATCGGCGCGGCCGGCAGCGCGGTGATGATGTTCGTCTACCTGTGGGCGATCTCCACCGGCGCCTACCCGCTGGTCCTGATCCTCGGCATCGTCACCTTCGGTGTCGTCTACAGCGCCGCGAACGGCATCTGGCCCTCCTTCTACGGCGAGATGTTCTCCACCCGGGTCCGGCTGTCCGGCATGGCGATCGGCACCCAGATCGGCTTCGCCATCGCCGGTTTCGCCGTCACCTTCGCCGCGCAGATCGCTGGCCCGGACGGCGACGACTGGTTCGCCGTGGCCCTGTTCACCACGGCCCTGTGCGTCCCCCCGGTTCTCGCCGTCCTCACCGCCCGCGAGACCCACAGGATCCCGACCGAACTCCTCGGCACCCGCGCCCCGCGCGAGAAGAACGACCGGGAGCGCGTCGCGGCCTGAGCCACGACCGAGTCCCGCTCCGGGTCCCCGGACACCCCGAGGTGTCCGGGGGCCCGTGCGTGGCGGCGGGCCCCGCGAGAACGACCCTGACGCGGAGGCCCGCGCAGCTCAGCGGCATGATGACCGCACTGCCGCGACCACGCGGCACCACACCACGGGGGGACGATTTTGAAGCGCGGCGAGGACCCCTATAGAGCCGCCCCGCCTCCATGGTGGGGATGGCCGTCGGCCGAGACGAGCCGACGGCGTTGGCGGATCGCCCTGATCGTCCCGCTCGTCGGCGCGGCGGGGTGCGGCCTGCTCTTCCTGCTCGGGATCGGCGCGATGGCCCTGCTGTTGCTGGTGAGCCGCCTGTCGTTCCCGATTCCCGACGGCGAGCCCTTGGCCATGAGCACGGCCGAGATCACCGGAACATGGGTCGACGAGGAGGGCGGGCGGCTGACGCTCGAGGAGAACGGGACGTTCGCCTCGGACGGGATCTGCGGCGACTTCAGCGACGGGGACCTCAACGCCGCCGTGGCGCCGGATCCGGGCGCGGGCACCTGGGAGCTCTACACCCACGACGGCCCCGACTCGGGCGAACCCTCGTCGGAGGTTCAACTGACCTTCACACCCGGCACGGTGTGGACGGAGTACGAGGCCCGGGGCACGTCGAAGCACCCCGTCCTGTGGATGTACATCGGCGATCCCGACGAGGGCCGGCTGTGCGTACTGGAAAGGGCAGCCGACCGCACCAAGGAGTAGGCGGGCGAGCGGACCAGCGGGCAGCCTGCTCAGTAGACACTGTCTACATCCTCCTGGTAGACAGTGTCCATGAGCGAGCCGAACACGGGGCTGCGGTCCCGGCTGGTCGATGTCGGGGTCGAGCTGGTGACCGCCGAGGGTGTGCAGGCGCTGTCCCTGCGGGAGATCGCGCGGCGGGCGGGGGTGTCACACGGGGCGCCGCGCCGATACTTCCCGACCCACCTGGAACTGCTGTCGGCCATCGCGCGCCGGGGATTCGAGGAACTGGCGGTCAGGGGGGTCGCGGCGCTCGGGGACGGTACGGCGAGCCCGCGTGAGCAGATCGCGACGCTGGGCCGCGTGTATCTCGACTTCGCGCTCACCAACCGGGGCATGCACGAACTGATGTTCCGTCACGATCTGCTGGAGAGCAATGAGTTGGGGCTGCGCGACAGCAGTCTGCCGATCTTCACCCTGCTGGTGGACCTCGTCGGGCGGGCCCGGCCGGACGCCGACGCCCGGCTCGTCGCCGGCGCGCTGCTGGCGAACCTCTACGGCATCGCCCAGCTGTGGACGTGGGGCAGCCTCCAACTGACCACGGGTGCCGATGACTTCGCACCCCTGCTGCACACCGCGCTGGACGCGCACCTGGGCGGCGAGGAGCGATGACGGCACCCACGACGCAGGCCGGTGTCGACCGGAGTGGGCGAATATCCGCTCCGCACCGCCGTCTCACCCTCGCGAACAGCGTGCTCGGTGCCGTGATCGTCGCCCTCGACGGAACGGTGCTGACGATCGCTCAGCCGACCCTGCGACGCGACCTCGACGCCTCCCTCACCGAGGTGCAGTGGACCAGCACCGGCTATCTGATCGCGGTGGCCGGGCTGTTGGTGTTCGCGGGGCGGATCGGGGACCGGTTCGGGCATCAACGGGTGTTCGCATGGGGGGTGTTGGGCTTCGGGGCGGCTTCCGCGGGCATCGGGTTCGCGCCCGGTGTGGGCTGGGTGATCGGCTTGCGGGTCGTCCAGGGCGTCTTCGGCGCGCTGTTGCAGCCCGCCACGCTCGGGATGCTGCGGGCCGCGTTCCCGCCCGACCGGCTGGGGATGCCCATCGCGCTGCGGACCAGCGCCATCGGCGTGGCCGTCGCCGCCGGTCCGCTGGTCGGCGGTGTGCTCGTCGCCCAGGTGGGCTGGCGGGCGGTGTTCTTCCTCAACGTCGTACCGGCGCTGGTCATGGGCCTGCTGGCACTGACGGTGCGCGCCCCGCAGACGGGGTGGGAGGGGCCTGCGGAGTCGGCGGGGCAGGCTTCCGGCGCCCGCCTCGACCTGCCCGGCGCCGCGCTGCTCGCCGTGGCCCTGGCGGCTGTCGTACACACGCTGGTCGGGGTGCCGGAGCACGGCTGGACGGCCACGGGTGTGCTCGGCCTGCTGATCGCCGCCGTATGCGTCCTCGCCCTCGTACGCCATGAACAGCGCACCCCCGAGCCGCTGTTGCCGTCCGCCGTGCTGGGCTCGGCCACGGTGTGCGCGGCGCTCGGGATGCTGGTCGTCGCGTCGGCGGCGATGCTCGGCGCGCTGTTCGTGTGCAGCTTCGTCCTCCAGGACGTGCTCGGCATGGACCCGCTGCGCACGAGCCTCGTCGCGCTGCCCGGCGGCGTGACGATGGTGCTCGGGGCGCCGCTCTCGGCCGTACTGCTGCGCCGGTGGGGCGCCCGTCCCACGGCTCTCACAGGGACGGCGCTGCTCACCTTCGGTGTGCTGGCGCTGTCCCGGCTCGGCCCCGGGTCGTCGACGGTGCTGGCCGGAGGCGGGTTCCTGTTGTTGGGTGCCGGTTTCGGCGCGCTGATGGTCACCGCCACCGCCGTCGTCGTACGGCATGCGCCGCCGGAGTCGGCGGGGGTGGCCGGCGGGCTGCAGCAGACCGCGATGAACGTCGGCCCGACGCTGGGGGTGGCGGCCGCGACCACGCTCATGCCGCTCGGCTCGGGCCCCGCGCTGCTGTTCCTGGCCGGTGTGGCCGCGCTCGGTGCGCCTCTTGCCCTGCGAATGCCCCGACCCGCCCGCCCCGCGAGGGATGGAACGCGATCAGTACGGAACGATGAAGGCAAGAAAGATGAACGCGAGCCGTGACCCGGGCCACCGGAGGAGAACCACCATGGAACGACTGAGCCGAGACGTCGAGCCGCGCGAGGCCGGCCTCGACCCGAAGACCCTGGCCCGCCTGGACGAGTACCTGGGCCTTCAGGTCGACGAGGGCCGGCTGCCCGGCTACCTGTTGTCCCTCGCCCGCGGCGGTCGCGTCGCCCACCTCACGACGTACGGGCAGCGCGACCGCGAGGCCCGGCTCCCCGTCGAGACCGACACGTTGTGGCGGGTCTACTCCATGACGAAGCCCGTCACGTCGGTCGCGGCGCTGATACTGATCGAGGAGGGACGGCTGTCGCTCACGGACCCGGTCTCCCGCCACCTCCCGGAGTTCGCCGAACCGCGCGTGTACGAGTCCGGTGAGGGCGCCGGCGTCCGGACCCGCCCGGCCGAGCAGCCGATCCTCGTGCGTCATCTGATGACCCACACCTCGGGCCTGACCTTCGGCTTCTACTACGACCACCCCGTCGACGCGCTCTACCGCGACGCGGGCCTGGAGAACTCCGTACGGCCGGGCGCCGACCTGGCCACGACGTGCGCGGAGTACGCGAGCCTTCCCCTGCAGTTCGAGCCGGGCTCGCAGTGGAACTACTCCGTCTCCACCAACGTCCTCGGCCGGATCGTCGAGGTGGTGTCGGGGCAGGACCTCGACGCGTTCTTCGCCGAGCGGATCCTCGGCCCGCTCGGCATGACGGACGCGGGCTTCCGGGTCAGCCCCGAACAGGCGCCCCGGCTGGCCGAGTTGTACGGCGAGCAGGAGGACGGGTCGATCGCGCCCGTGCCCGGTCTCCCGCTGCGCGGCCGGCCGCGCTTCCTGTCCGGCAGCGGCGGCATGGTCGCCACCGCCCGGGACTACCACCGCTTCGCCGAGTTCCTGCGCCGCCGCGGCGAACTCGACGGCGTACGGCTCCTGTCCCCCGAGTCCGTGGACATGATGGCCACCAACCAGTTGCCGGGCGGCGTCGACATCCACACGTACGGCAGTGCCTTCCACCGCCAACCCGGCAATGTGGGCGTCGGCTTCGGGCTCGGCGTCTCCGTGGTGATCGACCCCTCCGCGACCGAATGCCCGTCCTCCCCGGGCACGTTCGGCTGGACCGGCGCCGCCACCACGACCTTCTGGGTGGATCCGCGCCGTGACCTGACGGTTCAGTTCATGACGCAGGTCCGGCGGCGGTCGTCGTTCTCCGTCTATCCGGAGTTGAAGCGGTTGGTGCACGAGGCCGTCGTGGGCTGAGCCCGATCCGGGCCACGCCGACCGCTTCCCGGGGCCGGGGCAAGGATTCTGCAAGGAACCGGCAAGGGCACCGTCCAGTCGCGCGGGCATGAGCGCTCGTATCCAATCGGCTGTACGACACGGGGGATGTCATGTCGGCATTCGGTACACCCGCTCAGTCCTCGCGCCTCCCGCGGATCCACGGGGCTCCGGCCCGGCAGTGGCTGACGCTGACCGGGCGCAGAACCGTCCTGGTGGTCGCGCACACGGTCACCTACGTCAAGCGCCTGCTCGACGTCGTCGCGCTGCTGGAGTCGGACTTCCGCATCCAGGTGGTGTTCACCGTCCCGCCGCACGAACTCAGCGACGGCACCGTCCGCTATCTGAGGCGGTCCGGCGGCGTGGTGCTGCCCTGGAAGGAGGCGGCGCGCACCGAGTTCGACCTCGCGGTCGCGGCGGGTCCCCGTGTCATGGAGCGCGTGCGGGCCCGCGTGGTGCTGCTGCCGCACGGCGCCTGCTTCCTCAAGCGCTTCGCCGGAGCACCGGACTCGGCGGTCTTCGGGCTGCGCCGCGAGGATCTGTGCCCCGGCGGAGAGCCGCCGGCCGCGGTCGTCCTGGCCCACGAGGCCGACCGTGACGCGCTGGCCCGCTCCTGCCCCGAGGCGCTGCCCGTCGCCCATGTGGTCGGCGACCCGGCGCACGATCGCATCGCCGCGAGCCTGCCCGAACGGGACGCCTACCGGCGGGCGTTGGGCCTCCACGGCGGCCGGCGCCTGATCGCGGTGACCTCCACCTGGGGCCCCGAGTCGGCCTTCGCCCGCTTCGAGACCCTCCTGCCCCGCCTCGTCCACGAACTCCGCGACGACAGCCATCGTCTCGTCGCCCTCGTCCATCCCAACGTGTGGTCCGGCCACGGCTCCCGCCAGGTACGCGCGTGGCTCGCGTCCTGGACGGAGCGGGGACTGGGTGTCGTACCCCCCGACATGGACTGGCGTCCCGTCCTCTGCGCCGCCGACCTCGTCGTCGGTGACCACGGTTCGGTGACGCTGTACAGCACACTGACCCAGGCCCCGATCCTGCTGGCCGGTGCGGCGGAGAGCGAGACCAACCCTGCCTCGCCGGCCGCCGACCTGGCTCTGCTGGCTCCGGCCCTCTCCCCGTTCCATCCCCTGACCGGGCAGTTCGCGTACGCGACCGCCGAGTACCGCCGTCCCGCGTACGAGCGGATCGCGGGCCGCATCACCTCGCAACCGGGCCGCTTCAACCGCAACATGCGGGCACTGCTGTACCGCCTGCTGGGACTGGGCCAGCCGGCCCACGCTCCGGCGACCCGGCCCCTTCCGGCACCGGACGCCTCCAGGATCTGGCCGGGCGCCGGCATGGGCGTGTCGGCGTGACGGCGTCCGGGAAGAAGCGCGGGGGACCGCGCGACCTGTCCCGAACAGCCATCAGCCGCGTGGTCGCCCACGGGCCCACGGCGCCCCAAACCGGACACGCTCGCGGGGCGGCCGGCGCCGCGTGGTTCGCCGAGTGCCTCTGGGGCGACGTCGACGATCGCACCTGCCGCCGGGACCTGGCGGACGTACTCGTCGGCCGACGGCCGAGGCCGAACGCCGCCGTGGCCGGCCGGGAGGCGAGCGGACTGCTGGCCACGCACCCCGGCTGTCTCCTGGTCGTCCTGCCGTTGACGGGTGGAACGTGGCTGGCCGCGGCCCGGACCGGTCACTCCCCCGGCAGCCCCTCGCATCGCGCGCTCACCCGGCGCGCGTCGTCCGCGCCGACGGTCGCGGCCAGCGGCAGCGCCCGCCGGTAGTAGTCGCGGGCGGCCTCCGGGTCGCCCGCGTCCTGCGCGGACTGCCCCAGCATCTCCAGGGTGCGAGCCTGCCAGTGAACGGCACCCGACCGCTCGAACGTTCCCAGGGCGACGCGGAGTTGCTCCATACCCTCCTCGATCTCACCGGACCGGGCTCGGGCCCGCCCCAGGAAGGCCAGCGCCCGCGCGGCGTCATGCGGGTCGCGCACGGCCGTGAGGATGGCGTGGGCGCGCTCGAAGTGCCGTACGGCCGCAGCCGGTTCACCCGAGGCCGACGCGATCTCGCCCAGCACTGTCCGGGCCAGCCCCGTGCCGCGCGGATACCCCACGTCCTCCCACAGGGAGACGGCCTCCTCCAACAGCGTCACGGCTTCGGCGAGTCGTCCCGTCTCGTAGTGGGCGGCCCCCAGGCCCAGCAGCGCCTGCCCCTCGTCCCGACGGTCTCCTGCGGCCCGAGCGGCGTCGCGCGAGGCGGCGTACCAGGTGATGGCCTCCTCGGTACGCCGGGCCGCGCTCAGGCCGATGGCACCGGAGTTGAGCATCTGGCGCTCCGCCTCGGCGTGCCCGGCGCGCCGGGCGGCGGCGAGCCCGAGCTCGTGGGCCTCGATCCACAGATCGTAGTGACGCAGCCGCAGGAAGAGCGGCCACATGGCGTCGACGAGCTGCCAGGTCAGCGTCGACCAGTGGCGTTGGGCGGCGTCGCGCAGTACCGCCATCAGATTCACGTGGTGCCCCTCGAGCCAGTTCAGGGCGCCCGGTTCGTCGGTGAACGGCGGTTCCAGATCCGGCCACCGCTCGTCGGCGCGTTCCAGGGTGAACTGCGCGGGAGTGATCAGCTGTTGGGCGGCGGTGGCGGCCGCGAGGTACCAGTCGCCCGAGCGGCGCAGCGCCTCGTCGCGTTCGTGGTCGGCCCCGTGCTGGCGGGCGTGGAGACGGATGAGGTCGTGGAAGCGGTAGCGGTCCTCACCGAGGTCCTGGAGGAGGTGGGACTCGACGAGGACATCGAGCAGTCCGTCCGCCTCGTCGAGGGTGAGGGCGCCCGCCGCCGCCGCGAGCCGGCTGTCCAGCTCGGGCGTGGGCAGTTGTCCCAGCAGACGGTAGAGCCGGGCGGCCGGGGCGGGCAGCGCCCGGTAGGACTCGTCCAGTGCTCCGCACACCGCTGTCTCTCCCTCCACGGCCAGGACGGCCAGTCGGTCACCGGGCCGGGCGAGCGCGTCGGCCAGGACGCGCAGCGGCTGCCGGGGGCGGGCCGCCAACCGGGCCGATGCCACGCACACCGCCAGGGGCAGCCCCGCGCACAGGCTGACCACCTCGCGCGCGGCCGCCGGGTCGTCGGCCACCCGCTCCCGGCCGACGGCTCTGATCAGCAGTTCCTCCGCCGCGTCGGGTGGCATCACATCGAGGGTGTGGAAGACCGCTCCGTCGATGCCGAGCCCGGTCAGTCTGCGGCGGCCGGTGACGACCACGAGACTCTCGTCGGATCCCGGCAGCAGCGGCCGGGCCTGGGCCGCGGTGCAGGCGTTGTCCAGCAGGACGGCGAGCCGCATCCCGGAGGTGAGCGAGCGCCACAGCGCGCTCTGTTCGGCCGTGTCCGCCGGTACGGGGCCGGGATACAGCGAACGGAGGAACCGTCCGAGGATCTCGCCCGGTCCGGCCGCGTCCGCGAGGTCGTGGCCGCGGAGGTCGGCGTAGAGCTGCCCGTCGGGGAAGTCGTCGCCGATGCGGCGGAGCCACCGAGTCGCCAGGGAGGACTTGCCCACCCCGGCCGGCCCGGTCACCACGACCAGCCCGGTGCGGTGCGGCAGGAGCCGCCCGAGTGCGTCGAGGTCGCCCTGTCTGTCCGTGAAGTGGCGTATGGCGGGCGGTAATTGACGAGGCACGGGCAGGGGGGTGACCGGCGCCGCGGCGGACTGCCACATGTGGGTGTGGATGCCACCGTGCACCTCGGCCGTCTGGACCACGACGCCCGACACCCGTGCGGCTCCGCCGACGAGGTTGCTGGTCCGGCCGGTTCCTTCGATGTCGCCGCTCATTCTCTCCGCCCCCGTGGTCGAATCCGAGCCCGCGACGGGCACCGACGTGTGCCATCTACACAGATCAGAGGTGGCCTACCCGCCACGGCTCCCGGATAAAGGACAAAGATTCGGCCGACAGTTCGATGACTGTCTGGTTTCCCAGGTGACGAGGTGTCATCCTGTGCAGTCTGCGCGGTCCTGGAACGGGTGTGCCGGCGAGAGGAACGCTGGTGGAGATCCATGTTCTCGGCCCCGTCGGCCTCGGTTTCCCGGAGCGCCGGCTCGGTCTCGGTTCCGTCAAGGAGCAGTTGCTCATGGCTGCCCTGGCCCTCGACGTGGGCCGCCCCGTACCCCTGGACACCCTCGTCGACCGGCTCTGGGACGACCCTCCGGCACGCGCTCGGGAGAACGTCCACACCTATGTGTCCCGCGTCCGCCGGGCGATCCGGACCGCGGCACCGGGTTCGACGACCCCGGCCATCACCCATCGCACCCACACGTACACCCTGGTCGCCGACCCCGAGACCGTGGACTGGCACCGCTTCCTCCGGCTCGCCGACCGGGCCGGAACGCTGGCGGCCGAGGGCGACGACACACGGGCGGCGACGCTGTTCCAGGAAGCCGAAGGCCTCTGGGAGGAGCCGCTGGCCGGCCTGCCCGGCCTGTGGGCACGGCGGGTCCGGAGCACCCTCGCGGAGCGGAGACGCGGTGTCATCACCGCGCGGACCGCCGTGGAGCTCCGCCTCGGCCGGTTCGCCGAAGTGGCGGGCGAGTTGGCACCCCTGGTCGACGAGTACCGCGGCGACGAGACCCTCGCAGGCCGGCTCATGATCGCGTACTACGGCGGAGGACGGCACGCGGAGGCGCTGCACGTCCATCAGAGCGTCCGCAGGATTCTGAGATCCGAGTTCGGCACCGACCCCGGTGAGGAACTGGCCCGTATCCACCGGCACATCCTCGCCAGGGCCCCCCTCCACGAACTCACCCGAAGACCCGCGGACGACCGGGTCCCGCCCCCTGACGAACCGTCCCGACCGCGCCCGGTGCCCGACCATCTCCCCCGACAGGCTCGTCTCGTCGGCCGCCGTACCGAGATCGACCGGATTCGCTCCGCCATCGAGACGGCCTCGCGCGACGGCGCGATCGTCACGCTGGAGTCCATCTCGGGGATGGCCGGGATCGGCAAGTCCGCGCTGGCGATTCGCGCCGCCCACGAGTTCGGCGATCGCTTCCCCGAGGGCTCGATCTACCTCAACCTGCGCGCCCACGCCCAGGGCCAGGAGCCCCTCGCCCCGGCGGCGGCACTCGCGACCCTCCTGCGCTATCTGGGAGTACCGCCGCAGGACATACCCTCCGACGTGGAGGAACGGGCGGCGCTGTGGCGTCAGGCCCTCGGCCACCGGAGGGCACTGATCGTCCTCGACGACGCCGCGGGTCCCGAACAGGTGCGGCCGCTCCTGCCCGGCACGACGGAGTGCTTCGTCCTCATCACGAGCCGCCGCCGGCTGGTCGGCCTGCCGCGCGGACGCTCTCTGGCACTGGACGTACTGCCGACGGCGGACGCGGTGGCGCTGTTCCGCGCGTTTGCGGGGCTGGAAGAGGTCCGCGGTCCCGAGGACCCGGGCGGGCGGCCGGACGACACGGCGGAGATCGAGCGGATCGTGGGTCTGTGCGGTCATCTGCCCCTCGCGATCGAGATCGCGGCCAACCGGCTGAGCGCGCACCCGTCCTGGGACCTCACCGTGCTGCGTGAACTGCTCTCCCGACCCACCGACCGCCTCGCGCAGATCCGCGACGGCTATTCGGAGATCGCCCGCGCCTTCGAGGTCTCCTACCAGACCCTTTCCTCCGACGAGCAGTCCGCCTTCCGCCTGCTGAGCCTCCATCCGGGCCCCGAGTTCGGCTCCTGCGCGGCCGCCGCCCTCCTGGGCCGCCCCCTCGACGAGACGGAACGTCTCCTGGAGTCACTCCTGCAGAGCCACGTGCTCCAGGAGCCGGTCCCCAACCGCTTCCGCTTCCACGACCTGTTGGGCGAGTACGCCCATCTGCTCTGCACCGCCCAGGACCCCGAGGAACACCGCGGGGCGGCACGATCCCGGCTGGCGGACCACTACCTCCGTACGGCGGACCACTGCGACCGGGTGCTGTATCCGCGCCGGATACGCCTGGCCGTGCCCGACGCGGACATCGCGTCCCCGGCCGCACCGGCCACCACCGCGGTAGCGGTCCCCGAGGCCTCCACCGTCGGCGAAGCCCTGTCCTGGTTCACCACCGAGCGACAGAACCTGCTGAGCGCCGAACACCTGCTGCGGCAGCACGGATCGGGGGATCGCGCCGCCCTGCTGAGCCATGTGCTGGCGGGCTTCCTCGACGGCGAGTGCTACTGGACGGATTCGGTGCGGCTGCACGAGGCCGCCACCGAGTACTGGCGCGCGGTCGGACGCGAGGACGCGTTGTGCCGGGCCCTGCTGGATCTGAGCACGGCGTACACGGCGACCGGGCGGTTCGCGGAAACGGACCGGACCGCCCGGGAGGCACTGGAGCGGGCGCGGGCCATCGGCGACCGGGACGTCCAGGCCGAAGCGCTGCGGGAACTGGGCATACTGCACTGGCACCTGGGCCTGAACCAGCAGGCCCTGGCCTTGCAGAAGGAGTGCCTGACGCTCTGTGCCGCGACGGGTGACCGGTGGTCCGAGGCCCGTTGCCAGAACAACATCGCCATCTGTCTGCTGTACCTGGGTGAGCACGAGGACGCGCTCTCCTGGTTCCGGGGCGCGATCGCGGGGTTCGAGGCCACGGACGACCAGCGCATGCTCGCGAAGACGCTCAACAACCTCGGCCATCTGTATCTCCGGACCGGAGACCCGGAAGGCGCCCGGCGGACCTCCGAGCACTCCTTGCGCCTCGCGGAGCGCACGGGGAGCCCGTCCGACAGAGCGATCCTGCACATCAACATCGCCGAGATCCACCTGGCCACCGGCGACGCCGCGGCCGCGGTCCCGCTGTGCCGGGCGGCGCTTCCGGTCTTCCGACGGATGGGCGCCCGCAAGAACGAGGCGATCGCCCTCACCCGGCTGGGGCGCGCCTACCAGGACCTGTCCGACACCGACCGGGCCGAGGACCTCATCCGGCGCGCGCTCTCCCTGGCCAGGAGCATCGGTGCGGCCCTGGAGGAGGTCCAGGCCCAGCTCGCCCTCGGCGACTGCGAGCTCGCACGCGGGCGGCCGACGGCCGCGGAACACCACTTCGGGGAAGCGCTGGAGGCGGCCCGGCGCATCCATGCCGATGAGGAAGAGGCACGGGCCGGGGCCGGACTGGAACGTATCCGCTCACAAGTGATCGAGTTTGATAGGTTGCGTAAGTTACTGCGGTCATGATCGACAACTTCGCGATCTTGGATGCGCGCACAGGCGGAGCTCGCTAGGCTTCCCATGCTGCGAACAGCCATTCCAGCAGGGAACAAGTGAGCTAATCCTGTCCGAGAGGTATCCGTTGAGAAAGATCCCCAAGGCGCCACGCGCCACGCCGCGAAGGTTTGCGATGATCGCAATAGCAACCCTTACGTGCATCCCGACGATCATCGTGATGTACGGCGACTACGTGGCGGCAGCCGCCTGACCCACCTCTGGGGGCGGCCCTCGAACCGCCCCCACCCCCTCACTCCCCGACGCGCAGCGAAAAGTCGATCCCCGCGCGCTCCAGCTCCCCCAGCCACGCCTGTGACCGCTCGCCCGTCTCCGCCGCCCGACTCAGCCCCGTCGGCAGTGAGCCGTCCAGGATGTGCCCCACCCCGAGGGCGAGGGGGCGCGACACCAGGCGGGCCATCGCGCTCTCCCTCTCCGTGCCGACGGTGTCGAGAAGGTAGCGGCCGGACCACGCCTCGCCCGAACCGGCATGCACGTCGAGGGAGACCGCGAGGACGACGCGGTCGCGGTCCGCATCGGTCGTGGGGTAGCGGGCCGCCAGTTCACGGGCCAGCGCGGCGATGCGCTGGTCGTCGTCGCCTGCCAGCTCCGCGAAGACCGGCGCCCAGGCCGTCAGCCAGCCGTCCAGGCGGAGCGTGCCACGGACGAAGGTCTGCGGTTTCCAGGCCGGTGGGAGGCCGTACTGGGCGACGAAGGGGACGCTGTCACGGTTGGGGTAGACCTCGAAGCTCTCGCCGTCGACGGCGTGGGGGCGGGTGGCCGTCCACGGGCGGTCGGCCGTCGTCTCGGCGCCGTCCTCGATGTAACGGGCGGGTGAGCGCAGAGCGTTGAGCACGCCGGCCGGTGCCCAGCTGAAGCGGTACCGGAAGTCGTTGGGCACGGCCGGGACACCGCCGCAGTACGAGGTGAGGGTGTACGAGGCGGCCGTCTCCGGTCCGATCGCCTCGGTCGCCCGGGCGATCAGGCTGTGCGCGAAGAGGTGGTCGATGCCCGGGTCCAGGCCCGCCTCGGTGAGGACGGTGAGCCCCGCCGCCCCGGCCGCCGGCACCAACTCCAGGACCGCGTCCGAGACATAGCTGGAGCAGGCGAAGTGGGCCCGCGCCCCGACGCACGCGTCGAGCAGCGGGGCGTGGTCCGGGGCCGGGAGCATCGACACCACGATGTCCCCGGGGGCCAGCTCGGCCACGAGCGCCGGCAGGGTGAAGGCGCGGGGCTCCGCGCGGCCCGCCAGGCCCAGCGCGGCCAGGGCCCCTTCGGCGCGCTCCTCGGTACGGTGCCACAGCCGCACCCGGGCGGCGGTGTCGCACAGCGCCGCCAGGCCGCTGCCCGTGGACAGGCCGGCACCGACCCAGTGGACGGTGCCGCTCGCGGGACCCACCTCGGTCATCGGGCAACTACCTCTCTGTGAGCCCCAGTTCGAGGCTCACCTGACGGAACCGGTCCAGGCAGCGGCCCCATGCGCCGCCGGTCTCGAAGTCCAGCAGCTGCGGCAGCAGCGCGGCCGAGAAGTCGGTGCTCGCCTCCCGGGGCAGCAGGGAGGGCAGGTTGTCGATGGCGATGAGATCGAGCGGAGGGTGCTCGCGCAGCCGCCGTACGGGGTGGTCCCATTCCGTGGTCGTGTCGTAGACGGGCAGGACGTTCAGGGGAGAGCCGACGTCGACGGTGACGTCGGAGAGGGTCCTGAGCCGGCGGTCCGGTCCGTCGAGGTCCTTGTCCGTCAGGAAGGGCGGGACCGGGCTGGTCGTCAGGACCGTGTTGACCATCAACTCGTGGGCCAGCAGGGCCGGTCGGTCCAGGTCGCGGGTCTCGGCCAGGTCCCAGCAGGTCGGCTCGACGCCCGCCTCGCCGAGCGCCACCCGCGCACCCCGGCCGCTGCGGCCCAGGGCGCCGATGACCAGCGCGCTCACGTCACCGGTGGACGCGCGGAGTTCGGCCTCCATCGCCTCCTTGGAGGTGGGCTGGAGCGGGGCCCGCAGGACACCCCGGTGGTGGAGCACTGCGAGGGCCGCGCCCAGATAGCCGGCCCAGAAGCCGAAGGCGGCGAGTCTGCGGCCCCGGTCGTCGGCCAGGTACTCCAGGTCGAGCAGCGCACCACCCCCGGCCGCGAACCTGCGCAGCAGCGTCTCGGCGCCCGGCTGCCCCTTGTAGGCGTGCCCGAAGAAAATATGACGGTGAGTCAGTTCGGCGGGAGCGTCCGGGAGTTCCTTGAGCCCCACGATCACCGCCCGCGCCGACGCCGACACCCACGAGCCGGGGTCGGCGACCTGGCAGCCGGCCTCCTCGTACGCCTCCAGGGGGAAGATCCGCTGGGGGGAGTCCTCGACGGTGATCCGCACTCCGCTCTCCACGAGCCGCCGGGCGTCGGACGGCACGATCGGGGTGCGGCGTTCGGTGGTGCGGGTCTCGTGGCGGAGCCACAGGTGGAGATCGGTCATACGAGATTGGCCTCCGGGCGCAGGGAGTCGGCCGTGAACCGGTCGACGCTCAGCGGGCTGATGTCGACGAAGGGTACGCGCCCGAGATACAGGTCGCGGACCACCTCGCCGACCGCCGGGCCCTGCAGGAACCCGTGGCCGGAGAACCCCGTCGCGTAGAGGAAGCGGGAGCACGAACCGGCCTCGCCGATCAGGGCGTTGTGGTCCGGCGTGATCTCGTACAGCCCCGCCCAGCCGCCCGTCCGGCGCAGGTCGAGCAGGCCGGGCGCGCGGCGCTCCATGGCCTCGTACAGGCGCGGGATCCAGCGGTCGTGGGTGTCGGTGGCGAAGCCGGGCCGTTCGTCGGGGTCGGACATGCCGACGAGCAGGCCGGGGCCCTCGGTGTGGAAGTAGAGGCTGCTGGTGAAGTCGATCGTCATCGGCAGGTTCGGCGGGAGGCCGGGGACCGGTTCCGTGACGGCGATCTGGCGGCGCAGGGGTTCCACCGGAAGGTCCACGCCGATCATGGCGCCGACCGAACGGGACCAGGCGCCGGCCGCGCACACCACCGTGTCGGTGACGATGCGGCCCTTGCTCGTGACCACCGCCGTGATCGTGTCCCGCCAGGTCTCGATGCCCAGGGCCTCGCAGTTGCGCAGCACGGTCGCGCCGTGGCGGCGGGCCCCGGCGGCGTAGCCGTGGACCACGGACTCGGGGGTGCAGTGCCCGTCGTCGGGCGAGAACGCGGCGGCGAGCAGGCCCTCGGTGGAGATCAGCGGGGAGAGCCGCCGGGCCTCGGCGGGGTCGAGCATCCGGCTGGGCACACCCAGGTCGTTCTGGAGCTGTACGCCGGCCTCGAACTGGGCGACCTCGTCGGGGGTCGTCAGGAGGAAGAGGTAGCCGACCCGGTGGAGTCCGATGTCGTGGCCCAGCTCCTGTCCGAAGCGGCCGAACGCCTCCAGGCTGCGGGCGCCGAGCTGGATGTTGAGTTCGTCGGAGAACTGCGCGCGGACCCCGCCGGCGGCCCTCGCGGTCGATCCGGAGGCCAGTTCGTCGCGTTCGACGAGGACGACGTCGTCCACCCCGGCGGCGGCCAGGTGGTAGGCGATGCTCGTCCCGATGACGCCTCCGCCGATGACGACGACCCGTGCGCTGCGGATCACGAACGCTCCCTTCGTCCGACCGTGGCCGGATGGCCCGACGGAGTCAGGTCTTCCACCACAGGCGAACGTTCATGCGGAGCGCGTCCCAAGACGGACGCCCGGCGGGCGCGACGGCCGGTGTCGGAGTCGCCTCCGAGGCGGCCGCCGCGCGAACCCCGGCGCTCAGGACGAGCGGACCACCGCGTCCAGGTGCGGCAGGTAGTGGTCGAGCCGCTCGCGCTTGGTGCGCAGGTAGGTGATGTTGTCCTCGCACGGCGTGATGAGCAGGGGCACCTGCTCGGAGACCTCGATGCCGTGGCGCAGCAGCGCCTCCCGCTTGCGCGGGTTGTTCGACATCAGCCGGACCGACCTTACGCCGAGGTCGTGCAGCATCTCGGCCGCCACCCGGTAGTCGCGGGCGTCCACCGGCAGACCGAGGGCGAGGTTGGCCTCGACGGTGTCCAGCCCCTCCGCCTGGAGCTTCATCGCCTGGAGCTTGGCGAGCAGGCCGATGCCGCGCCCCTCGTGGCCGCGCAGATAGACGAGAACCCCTCGGCCCTCGGCGACTATGGCCCTGAGCGCGCTGTCGAGCTGCTCGCCGCATTCGCAGTGCTGGGAACCGAACGCGTCACCGGTCAGGCACTCCGAGTGCAGCCGGATGAGAATTCCCTCACCGCCGCTGATGTCGCCGTACACCAACGCCACTTGTTCCTCGCCGCGATCCTGGTCGAGATAACCTACGGCCTCGAAGTCACCGTAGGTCGTGGGCAGGGGGGCGTTCACCACACGTACGGCGCCGGAGGACTGGGCATTCGTGCCGAGTACACCAACATTTTCTGTCATGATCTGGTTCCTATCTGGTAAGCCCTGGCGTCATGCGAAAATGACGGAGCATCAGCAGAGACGAAAGGCCGTGAAAAGATGAGCAGTTCGAGTCTTGTTCCGACGGACACCACCTCGGACGTCCGCGCGCGGGGGGCGGAGGGCGGCCGACAGGTCGCGGTGCTTCCCGTCGGCAGTTACGAGCAGCACGGCCCGTATCTGCCGCTGGCCACCGACACGCTCGTCGCGTGTGCCATAGCCCGGGAGATAGCCGCCGCGTACCCCGTGCACCTCCTGCCGCCCGTGACCATCGCCTGCTCGCACGAGCACGCGGCCTGGCCGGGCACGGTCAGCATTTCCGCGACGACCCTGCACGCGATGGTCCGCGACATCGCCGCGTCCCTGCGCCGGTCGGGCGTCGAGGCACTGGTGGTGGTGAACGGTCACGGCGGGAATTATGTTCTGGGCAATGTCGTCCAGGAATCCACCGCGGAGGGACATCGAATGGCTCTTTTCCCGGCGATGGAGGACTGGGACGCCGCGCGCGAACGGGCGGGCGTACAGACCTCGTTGCTCAGTGATATGCATGCGGGAGAAATAGAGACCTCCATACTTCTGCATTGCCATCCCGAATTGGTCCGGCCCGGTCACGAGACCACCGATTTCCTTGCCGACGACCGCCGTCATCTCCTCTCCCTCGGTATGTCGGCCTACACCGATTCCGGTGTCATCGGCCGTCCGTCCCTGGCATCCGCCGCGAAGGGGAAGGAGTTGCTGGCGGGGTTCGTCCATTCCTTCGGGGCGTACTTCTCGTTGGTCACCTCGGACACCTGGGAGACGGGAGCGGTTGCGTCGGCGCCCTCTTCCGCGAGCACGTCCGTCGACTGACGGCGGGCCCGCACGGAGCCGTACCAGCGCCCGACGAGCACGAGGGCACCCGGCAGGGCGGCCGCGAAGCTGAGGACACCGTAGACGACGGCCACGGTCAGCCCTTGGGAGGCGCCCAGGCCGGCCGCGCCGAAGGACCAGGCGGTGACGCCCTCCCGGGGGCCCCAGCCGCCGACGTTGAGCGGCAGGCTCATCGCGATCAGGGCCAGCAGCGCGAGCGGCAGCAGCTCCAGCGGGGTCGCGGTGGACCCGGCGACGCGTGCGGCGAGCAGGAACATCGCCACGTATCCGGCCAGTACCGCCACGGACGAGATCAGGACGGCGAATCCGCTGTCGCGGTTCAGCAGCGCGCCGCGCGCCTCGGTGAGGACGGCGCGGACCCGGCGGCCCCTGCCTCCGCCCACGCCCGGCTTCCGGCCCATCCGGACCGCCGCGCAGATCGCCAGGGCGCCCAGAGCGGCGAGCACCGTCACTCCCGCCGCGTGGCGGGTCTGCTCCAGCACCGGTGACGGCAGCACCAGCAGGACCGTTACGCCCACCGCTGCCAGCACCAACTGACCCGCGGTCCGCTCGATCACCACCGCGCGTACGCCCCGGCCCATGTCACCGGAGCTCTGCCCGTGCCGCACGGCCCGGTGCACGTCGCCGAGGACACCGCCGGGCAGCGCCGCGTTGAGGAACAGCGCGCGGTAGTAGTCCGCGACGGCCGGCCCGAGCGGCAGCCGGAGCCCGAGCGCGCGGGTGACGGCGCACCAGCGCCACGCGCTGAACACCGTGGTGAGCACGCCGATCCCGACCGCCGCCGCCAGTGTTCCCCCGTCGATCCGCCGTATACCGTCCACGAACACGCCGGTTCCCATCCGCCAGAGGACGACGGCGAGGATGACCGTTCCGGCAAGCGTGCCGAAGTGGGTGCGCAGGACGCGGGTGAACCCGGAGCGGGGGCGGGACGCGGCGGGGGTCTCCGGTGCGGTGACGCCCGGCGTCACGGCGGACACCGCCGGGGCCCCGTGCGGGGCCACGCTCGCGGTCGCACGGGCCGTCGCCTCGCGGGGCACCGCGTCGGCCTCGACGCGGCTCCGGCCGCCGGACCGGGACTTCGCGGACGTCACGTCCGAGCCGCTCCCGGCCGGGACGTTCTCCGCCGGGACGTTCTCCGCCGGGGCCGTGGGGCGGGCGGGCGTGACCGTGTCGGAAGCGGCGTGCGAGCCGACCGCCACCGAGGCCGCACCGCGGGCCGGCGTGGTCGCGTCGGCGGCGCCGTCCGAGCCGGTGGCCTCCGCCGACGGCATACGACGGTCCGCGGTGGCGGAGGCCACTTCGCCACCCGCGTCCGAGGCCGACTCGCGCAGGTCCCCGCCCGGTGCCGCCACGGCGGCCGGCAGTTCCCGCGGGCCCGCGCCGGACGTGATCGCGCGCACCCTCGCCCGGGTCCCGGGCGCGCTCGCCTGCACGCGGGCTCGGACTCCGCGCGGGCGTACCCGTACGCGGTCCCCCGTCGTCGGCGGGTGGGTTTCGACCGTCTCCTCCACCGGCGCCGTCATGAGGCTCCGCCCCTGGGCCGGGGCAGAGCCAGGAGGTCGCTGTGGTGGACGACGACGCGGAGTTCGCCGGCCGCGCATGCCCGGAGACGGTCGCGGAGGTAGGCGTCGGCGCGCTCGGCGAGGTCGGGGCGCTGTTCACACGCGGCGCCGACCCAGCCGCGCAGCCACTCCTCGGTGAGGGCGGTGTGCCGGGCGTCGAGCTGCCAGGGACTCGGGTGGACCCGGACCGTGGCGCCCTGCTGGGCGAAGGCCTCGCAGGCCATGGTGATCGCGTCCGGGCCGAGCAGATCACTCGCGCGCTGGTGGGCGTTGAACGCCTCGGCCAGTTCGGCGTCCAGGGGGTGGGCGGGGACGAGGTCCACGCGGCCCACGACCGACAGCGTCAGCAGGGCGGGAACACCGGCGCCCGCGCAGGCCGCGGCGAGCGCCTCGATCTCCTCGCGGGTGAGGACGTCGAGCAGCGCGGACGCGGTGACCAGCGACGCACCCGCGAGGTCGTCCGCCGTCAGCCGCCCGATGTCGCCGCGCCGCGTGGTGACCGTGACGGGGCTGCCGTCGGCGGCGGCGCGGGGCGCCCGCGCGGCGGCCAGGCGCAGCAAATTCGGGTCCTGGTCGTGCAGGACCCACCGCTGGGCACCGTCCAGCCGGGGCGCGAGCCAGCGGCCCATCGAGCCGGTCCCGCAGCCAAGGTCGTGGACGGTCAGCGCGGTGGCTCGACCGGGCAGGTTCGCGAGGCGTATCCGCAGGGGGTCGAGCAGGTCCACCGCCCGCGCGTCGGCGTCGGCGCTCTCGCGCAACTCCAGCCACTGCGGCGCGTACTGATGCCCCTCGGGCTCCGGCGTCCCGCCCCCGCGCCCCGCCATGCTCAGCGCCGCCCCGGGAACGGCCGCGGCCCCGCCGGTGCCGGACGCGCCGGCGGAACCCGTCGGCCCGGCGGCCGCGGACGCACCCGCCGAAGCGGTCGCCCCCTGGGACCGGGGTCCGCCCGCGGCTGTGGTCATATCGGCAGAAGTGGTCATGCGGCCCTCCGAGGTTCGTGCCGCAGCCGGCCCAGGACATGGGCGAGGCTGCGGGCCGTGGTCGCCCACCCGTCCAGCGCGGCCCGGCGCCCGCGCGCGGCCGCCTTCAGCCGACGCCGTACGTCGGCCTCCCCGAACCAGCCGCGCAGCTCCGCCGCGATGGCCGCGGGGTTCTCCGGCGGTACGAGGATGCCGGGGACGCCACCGTCGGGGGCGCGGCCGACGGCCTCGGGGAGACCGCCGACATCCGTGGCCAGGACGGGGATTCCACGCGCGAGGGCCTCGGTGACGGCCATGCCGTACGTCTCGGCGTAGGACGTGAGGACCATGAGGTCGGCGGCGGCGTAGCTCGCGTCGAGTTCCGCGCCCGCCTGCGGTCCGGCGAGGTGGAAGCGGTCCTCCAGGCCGAACTTCGCGATCAGCGTGCGGATGTGGTCGACGTACTCGGGCTCCTGGTCGAGGCCGCCCACCAGCACGCAGCTCCAGCGCAGTTCGGTGACGGTCGCGAGGGCCTCGACCAGCCGGTGCTGCCCCTTGCGCGGGGTGACGGCGGCCACGCACAGCAGCCGGGAGACGCCGTCGGTGCCGGAGGCGAGGGGCGCGATGTCGGCGCCGGGGGCGGCGACATGGACCCGCTCGGGGGCGAGCCCGTGGTGGGACACGAGTCTGCGGACCGCCCAGTCGCTGGTCGCGATCACGGCGGACACACCCCGCAGGGTCGTGCGCTCCTTGGCGTCGAGTTCGGCGGCGAGTTCGGGCTCCAGGCCCGTCTCGTCACCGAGCGGCAGATGCACCAGCACGGCCAGGCAGAGGCGCTCGGCCTCGGGGAGGATGATCTCGGGGACGCCGCAGGCGACCAGGCCGTCGAGCAGGACGACCGTGCCGTCGGGGAATTCGCGCAGCGTACGGGCGAGTTCGGCGCGGGCCGTCTCGGACGGGCTGGGCCAGCTGCCGTCGATGGCGTGCTTGTGCACCTGCCAGCCGAAGCCGGGCAGGTCGAGGCAGATCCGCCGGTCGTAGGCGTTGCCGCCGCTGGGGCGGGCCAGGTCGTCGACGCCGCCCGGCATCACGAAGTGCACGGAACGCAGCGACATGGGGATGATCGCGGCGTTCTTCAGCGCCGCGTTCTGCACGGGCACATAGCCGAGCCTCACTTGCTCTCCCCCGTCTGCCTGGACAGCGCTGCCGTATGCCTGGGCGGTGCCGACGGCCGCCCGGTCGATGGTCACGTCGGTCACAGGGCACGCTCATAACTCGCCCAGGCGATGTGCGACTCGTGCAGGGTGACCGTGAGTGCCGCGATGCCCTTGGCGTTCTCCCCCAGGGCGCCCTTGTGGATCCGCTCGGCGAGGCGGTCGGCGATCACCTTGGCCAGGAACTCGGTCGAGGTGTTGGTGTGGGCGAAGTCGGGCTCGTTGTCGAGGTTGCGGTAGTTCAACTCGCTCACCACGGCACCGAGCTCCTGCGTGGCCAGCCCGATGTCTACGACGATGTTGTCGTCGTCCAGTTCGGCGCGCCGGAAGGTGGCGTCCACGAGGAAGGTGGCGCCGTGAAGGCGCTGCGCGGGTCCGAAGACCTCCCCGCGGAAGCTGTGGGCGATCATGATGTGATCGCGGACGGTGATGCTGAACAACGGACGACCCTCCAGTGCGGTGCGTCTGCCCCCGGGCCGGGGCATGCCGTGTAGTACGGCTGCTCCCTACCCGTTGTTCAGCCGAGTTTTCCGGTTTCTTCGGAGGTCAGCGTTCCGTTCGGGCAGTTCAGGGGCGGGTGGGGCGACCGGAACGCTCGACCTCTGGCTCACTCGGCGTCGTAGCGCACCCGGTGGCACATCCCCGGCAGCTCTCCGCCGGCGAGCTTCGGCATGATGTCCGGGAGTTCCTCGAAGGCGGACTCTCCGGTGACGAGCGCGTCGAAGCGGGCGTCGGCGAGGAGTTCCAGGGCGAGCGCCAACCGGTCCGCGTACGTACGTCCGACGCGTCCGGCCGGGGAGACGGTTCCGACCTGGCTGCTGCGGATGGTGAGCCGGCGTGAGTGGAAGGCCTCGCCGAGCGGCAGGGCGACCCGGCGGTCGCCGTACCAGCTCAGCTCGATGACCGTGCCCTCGGCGGCGAGGAGTTCGAGGGAGCGTGCGAGTCCCTGCTCGCTGGCGCTGGCGTGCACGACGAGGTCGCACTCCCCCAGCGCCTCCTCGGGCAGCGCGAAGTCGACGCCGAGCGCGCGGGCGATGTCGGCGCGCGCCGGGTCGGCGTCGACGAGCTGGACCCGCACGCCGGGGTAGCGGGCGAGCAGCGCGGCGACCGAGCAGCCGACCATGCCGCCGCCGACGACGGCGATCCGGTCCCCGACGAGCGGAGCCGCGTCCCACAGGGCGTTGACGGCGGTCTCGACGGTCCCGGCCAGAACGGCCCGCGCCGCCGGCACGGACTCGGGCACGACGGTGACGGCGCTCACGGGAACGACGTAGCGGCTCTGGTGCGGATACAGGCAGAAGACGGTCCTGCCGACCAGTGCGTCCGGCCCCTCTTCCACCCGCCCCACGCTGAGATAGCCGTACTTCACGGGAGCGGGGAAATCACCCTCCTGGAAGGGCGCGCGCATGGTCGCGTGCTGGTTCTCGGGCACGTGGCCGCGGAACACGAGCGTCTCGGTGCCCCGGCTGACTCCTGAGTACAGCGCGCGGACGAGCACCTCGTCCTCGGCGGGTGCGGCGAGGGTCTCCGCACGGATCTCGCCCTGCCCCGGGGCGCGTAGCCAGAAGGCCTTGGCTGTCGGTTTCATGTGCGTCTCCGTGAACGGTCGAGCGGTTCGCCACGTACGCAGCGGTGGGAGTCGCGGACACGGTACGCGGCGATGATCCACTTGTCACACGTTCGGAAGGTATGCGGTGGCCCTGATCAACACATACGACGGCCGACTGTTGCTGTCGGAGACGACGGTGGGCGCGGGTGCCCAGGTGCTGCTCCTCGCCTACCTGGGAACGGCGATCGGACTGGGCCCGGCGGGCTGGCTGACCGGGCTGGCCTTCGGGCTCGCCACCTGGGCCGTCCTCAACCGCGCGCTGCTGCGCACCCGGACCCGCACCTTCGGCCCCGCCAACCGCGTCACCCTCGGGCGGGCGATACTCGTCGGCGCCGTCACCGCCCTGGTGGCCGACTCCTTCGAGAGCTCGCCGCCCGTCTCGCTCTTCGTCGGCCTGACCGCCGTGGCCCTGATCCTCGACGGTGTCGACGGCAAGGTGGCCCGGCGCACGAACACCTCGACCGCGCTGGGCGCCCGCTTCGACATGGAGGTCGACGCGTTCCTGATCCTGGTGCTGAGCGTGTACGTCTCCATGTCGATGGGTCCGTGGGTGCTGCTGATCGGTCTCATGCGGTACGTCTTCGTCGTCGCCGCCAAGGTCATGCCGTGGCTCAACAACTCCCTCCCGCACAGCATGGCCCGCAAGACGGTCGCCGCGGTCCAGGGTGTCTTCCTGCTGGTCGCCGCCTCCGGTCTGCTGCCGTACGCGGCGGGCTTCGGCCTGGTCGCGCTGGCGCTGGGCTCGCTGCTCTGGTCGTTCGGGCGGGACATCGCCTGGCTGTTCCGCAACCGGGAGGGCCGGGACGCGCTGACGACGGCCCCGGCGACCGTGACCGAGACGGTGACCGTCGCCGTGTCCGTGTCCGTGGAGGCCCCCGCCGAGCGCCGGACGGCCGAGCTCGTCACGAGCTGACCGTCTCTGCCGGCGGCGCCCGCCCGCCGCGAGCCGATCCGGCGCGGGGCCCGGCTCAGGGGCCCCACGACCAGAGGAAGCGCGGCAGGGACGCGGCGAACGGTGAGGACGACCCTCCCGGTCGTCCGGCAGCCGGTCTCCCCGTGGGCGTGCGCCTCGGCCACCTCCGCGAGCGGGAAGGTCCCGTCGACCACCGCGAAGTCGGTGCTCCGGTAGTCGATCAGCTCGTCCGCGCCCGGCTCACGCGGCAGCTCGTGCTTGCTCATGCCGACGGTGCCGATGACGTACGCGCCGCGCGCCTGGGCGATCTGCAGGGCGAGGTGTCCCCACTCCCCCGGCGGCGGTGTGGATCAGGACGCCCACCGCCACCTCCTGGACTCCACCGACCTCCCGTTCGACGAGATCGCCGGCCACCTCGGCTCCGCCACGGGCACGTCCCTGCGCAAACACCTGCACGCGGCAACCGGAGTACGACCGCCGACGTAGCGGCGTACGTGCCGCGCGGCGGCCGACGTGCCCTCCCCGGCTAGGGGGTGACGGCCCCGGCCCCCGGTGGCATGTTGTACGGCGTCACCACCTGGATCGCCGACGGCAGGAACGGGCCCTCGTCGGGGAGGGCCTGGCGGGCGCGCATGATGGCCTGGCAGGCGCGGCGCACGTCCTGCCGGAGGTCGTGGTGGAGCACGGCGGAGAGCCGGTGTTCGCGCAGCAGCCGGGTGTTGTCGTGGTCGAGGTCGTGGGCGACGAAGACGTGCGGCGCGCGGCCGAGCGCGGCGAAGGCGTCGAGTGTCGCGGTGTTGCCGCCGCCGATGGAGTAGACGGCGGCGATCCCCGGCTCCCGCTTCAGCGCGTCGAGGACGAGGTCCCGCTGCGTGGCGTCGAGGCCGTCGCTGTCGGTGACCTCGACGAGCGTCCGCCCCGGCGCGACCGCCCGCATCACCCCGCGGAAGCCCATCTCGCGCTCCTCCTCGTTGCGGTAGAAACTGCGGCTTATCGTCACCAGGACGGCGCCCGGCCGGTCGCCCAGCCACTGCCGGAGCAGATACGCGGCGGTCGCCCCGGCGGCCCGGTTGTCGATGCCGACGTACGCGCCGCGCGGGCTGTTCGGCAGGTCCGTCACGTAGGTGACCACCGGGACCCCGGCCGCGACCAGCCGTTCGACGGCGGCGGTGACCTCCGGGACGTCCGGCGCCTTGAGGATCACGCCCTGCGAGCCGCGCCGCCCGATCCGGTCGAGCACCCTCACCATCTCCGAGGCGGACCCGGTCTCCCGGAAGTGGAAGCGGGACCGCACGACCGCCGGGTGCAGGGACGGCAGCTCGGCCTGCAGCGCCTCCCGGACCGCCGTGGAGAAGCGTTCCGGGGTCTGCATCACGATGTCGACCATGAACGTACGGCCGCCGATGCGCACCTGCGTCCGCTGCCGGTCCAGGTCCTTGACGGCCTGGTGCACCTCACGGGCGGTGCTCTCCCGCACCCCGCCCCGGCCGTTGAGGACCCGGTCGACCGTGGCCTGGCTCAGCCCGGCCTGCCGGGCGATCTCCCGGATCGTGTAGGGGTGCGCCATGGCGATGTGTCCTGGATCTCGATGGTGGGCGACGGCTAACCGGATGATGGGTTTTTGATGGTCCGCTGCGGGTTGTACGAGGGGCCCCGCGCCCCAAGACTGACAGAGGCGGAGGCGCTGTGGAAGCCATGAAAGGCCCTACGCCCAGCCCGCCACAGGCCCCGGCACGACCCGCCGGAGCCGATCGAAAGGAAAAACCCATGGCACTACTGGAGGACAAAGTCGTCCTCGTCAACGGCGGCAGCCAGGGCGTCGGCGCGGGCGTCGTCCGGGCGGCCCTGCGCGAGGGCGCGACCGTCGCCTTCACCGGCCGCCGAGCCGAGGTCGGCGAGCGGCTCGCGGCGGACACCGGCGCGACGTTCGTCCAAGCGGACCTGACGGACCCGGCGCAGGTGCGCGGCGCCGTGGAGCGGGTGATCGCCGCACACGGCCGGGTCGACAGCCTCGTCAACGCGGCCGGCCTGACCTCACGCGGCTCGCTCCTCGACACCTCGCCCGAACTGTTCGACGCGCACATCGCGATCAACCTGCGCGCCCCCTTCTTCGCCATGCAGGCCGTGGTCGAGCACCTGGTGTCCCGCACGGCGCCCGGCACGATCGTCAACATCGGCTCGAACTGCGCGCACGGCGGCCCGCCGCACCTGGCCCCGTACTCCGCCGCGAAGGCCGGCCTCGCGGGACTCACCCGCAACGCCGCCCACGCCCACCGCTGGGACCGCGTCCGGATCAACGACCTCAACATCGGCTGGACGGAGACCGAGGGCGAGGACGCGATCCAGCGCGAGTTCCACGACGCGGACGACGACTGGCGGGAACGGGCCGCCGCGGGCCTCCCGATGGGCAAGCTCGGCCAGGTCGACGAGATCGCCGACTTCGTGGTCTTCCTCCTGTCCGACCGCAGCGGCGTGGTCACCGGTTCGGTGATCGACTGGGACCAGAACGTCGTCGGCGCCTCGGACTGACCACTGACCTGCCTGTCAACCTGGTTCATCTGCACTTTCGAAAGGGACACTCGTCATGCGCATTGGCATCCTGGGGCTGGGCCGCATCGGCGCCTTCCACGCCGGGACTCTCGCCGGGCTGGACGTCGTGGAACAGCTGGTGGTCTCCGACCCGCTGGCCGCGGCCGCCGCCTCCGCCGCCGAGAAGTACGGCGCCACCGTGGCCGACTCGCCCGAGGCCGTCTTCGCCTCCGGCATCGACGGGGTCGTGATCACCGCCGCCACCGACGCGCATCCGGGACTGATCCTGGCCGCCGTCGAGGCGGGCATCCCGGTGTTCTGCGAGAAGCCGGTGGCGAAGACGGTGGAGGAGAGCCTCACCGTGCTGCGTGCCGTGCGCGACAGTGGCATCGAGGCCCAGATCGGCTTCAACCGCCGCTTCGACGCCGGCTGTGTGGCCGCCCGCGAGGCCGTCCTCAGCGGTGAGCTGGGCGCGCTGCACACCGTACGGTCGACCACCCTCGACCCCGCCCCGCCGCCGGCGGCCTATGTCGCGGTGTCGGGCGGCATCTTCCGGGACTGCGCGGTGCACGACTTCGACGTGGTGCGCTGGGTGACGGGCCGCGAGGTCGTCGAGGTGTACGCGACGGGCGGCAACAAGGGTGCGGAGTACATCAAGGAGGCGGGTGACGTCGACACCGCGTCCGCGCTCCTCACCTTCGACGACGGCACCATCGGCGTCATCTCCAACACCCGCCACAACGCCCGGGGTTACGACGTCCGTCTGGAGGTCCACGGCATGAAGGACAGCATCGCCGCCGGCCTCGACACCCAGCTCCCGCTGCGCTCCGCCGAGCCGGGCGTGACCTTCCCCGCCGGTCCCCCGCACACCTTCTTCATGGACCGATTCGCCCCCGCCTACCGCGCCGAACTCACCGCGTTCACCGAGGTCGTCGCCGGCACCCGCACCTCCCCCTGCACGGTCGCCGACGCCCTGGAGGCCAGCTGGATCGCCGAGGCGGCGACCCTGTCGGTGGCGGAGCACCGGCCGGTGCGGCTGGACGAGGTGCGGGGGGCGGCCGCCTAGGCACGGGCCGAGCACGCCTCGACGCACCCCTGCCGCGAGCCCTCTCCCTGCAGGGAGAGGGCTCGCGGCAGGGAGAGGGCTCGCGGCAGGGGTGGGCGGGTACTACGAGCATCGCTCCAAGCGGGCGGCGCCCCCGAAGCCCGGGCCAGGTCGGGCAGGGTCGCCGCTCACCATGGTGCGGCACGGGCCCAGGCCCCATAACTCCGCACAGCGGTTCTCCACATTCCACCGCCGGGCGAGGACTTCCCGATGGGTCCGTCACCCACGCAACAACACACCCGACCCCACTTGCGCCATCAAGGGCGGTTCCACATCCCCTTCGTACGCGAGATGGAGTTCGCTGCGCGCACGTGTGGCAAGCACGTAGTAGGTCATGCGCAGCGCGGCCGACGTGGGATCGGCTGCCGAGTCGGCGTGCGTGTCGGGGATGACCACCGTGTCGAACCCCAGCCCTTTGGCGCTCCTGCGGTGGACGAGCACGATGCCGGGACGGCCGAGGTCCAGCGTGCGGTAACGGCCGTCCCTCGCATCGGAGGTGTACAGCTGCGGTTTGAGCCGCGGTGCTCTGCGCTTCAGGGTGCCGAGCAACGAGAACTGGGTGTGCTTCGAGTGGACGATGACGCCGATGCTCCGTCCCGGATGCCTTTCCGCCAGCAGGACCAGCAGGTCGGCGGCGCCTCGTTCGGGCAGGTGATGAAGTCTCGGCGGGGGTCCCTGCCGGTCGGGAAGCGGAGGGGAGCCGGCTCCCGTGTGGAAGTGGGCCGCGAGAGACGCGATCTGGTACGTGTTGCGATGGTTGCCATCGATCTGGTACCGGCCGCACCGGCCGAGGCGCCCGGCGATCTCGGCGAGTGTGGAGTTCGTGTCGGCCAACCGCTGGCACTCGTCCGCGTACACCGTCATCCGTGCTCCCAGGAGTCGGCACAGGCGATAGAACTCGGGCGGCAGGTCCTGGCCCTCGTCCACGACCAGGGTGAGTCCCGGGACCGGCCCGCCCTCCACGACTCGTTCGAAGAGCGCGGGCCAGTCGAACCATCCGTCGTCGCTCTTCGGGGGCGTGCCGCCGTACCACTCGGCGAGCCAGGTGTGCGCGGTCCTCACGCGCACGCTTCGGTCCGCCGGGCCCAGCGTGTGCACGGCCCCGGCCAGTGACTGGCGCAGGAGATTCGAGTAGGTCAGCAGCACCGTCGGGGTGCCGGTGAGGGCGAGCATGACGGCCCGTTGGACCGCCAGGAGACTCTTGCCGCTGCCGGGCGGGCCGCTGATCAGGTGATGACCGTCGAAGGGCAGTCCGTCGAGGCTGGAGCGCTGCTCCGTGGTGAGGTCGAGGTAGGTGAGTGTCATGTCTCCTCCAGGGCGTCGGCGGCTGCGGAACGGGCAGCGGCGACGATGGACTCCAGGTAGCCCGGCACGTGTTCGCCGCCGACGACGAGGGCACGGTCGAGGAGGGTGTTGCCGGTCTCACAGCTGGTCTCGGGCAGCAGGGCACAGGCGTGGCAGGCCGCCCGGTTGAGGTTGCCGAATCCCTGACCTGTGTGTTCGGCGCACAGTGGGTCGGCCGAGCACCAGGCGGCGGCCTCCGTCATCCGCAGCAGCGTCTCGGCCGGTGTGTTCGCGCCCGGCACGGGCAGGCGCCGCGCGGCCGGGCGCGCCGTCTGCCTAACCCCCGCGCGTATGCCGGAGACGCCCCGCCCGCCTGCGCCTTGGCCTCCGGTGCGGCGGTCGCCGTACGGCCTCGAAGAGCCGTTGCCCGGCGAGGCGACGACCGTGGTCCGACCGTATGTCGTTCTCGCTGAGCGGGAGGGTGAGCGGGCACGGCAGCAGCAGCGCCGTGTCGTCATGGTCATGGCCGCCGACTTCGGCATCGACCTTGACCGGCATGTGGTCGGCGCTGAGGCGGTGGCCCGATGAGCGAGCGGAGCGAGCGCCCCGAGACCGTCCCGGGTGGGACGCGCGTGCCCGTGCGTATGTGTGTGCGCTGCTGTGCGATCACCGAAACGCCGGTCGTCGTCTCCGAGGTGCACCAGGGTTCCGGTCCCGGCTTCACGGTGTACGCGTGCCGGGACTGCGCCCCGCACTTCCCGCCCGTGCCTGATGTCCTGTCGCTGCCGCCCGCGTCCCACCGCGGCGGTGGCGAGCGGTGAGCCGCGGGCACACGGTGAGAGTCCCGCCCCTCGGCCACGGCCCGGTGCACGAAGCGTGCCGTCAGACGCGTGACGGACGTGTTCCGGCCCGGGGCGGTCGGCTTCCTGCCGATGCGGCACTGCACGCCCCCTGCCACACGTCGGGGGATGAACGGTGAAGGCCGGAACCCCTCCCGAACCGGGCAAGTCCCGCATAACCATCAGCACCTACCGCCTCGATGACGACGGGCGCCGGGTCAGCGTGGCTGCGACTGCGTACGCCCCCGGCACAGCCACGCTCCAGCCGGTGTCCCTCGTGTGGCCCCCGTGCCGCTGCCCGCGCTGCCGGACCGGCCACGGTCCACTCGGCCGGTAGCGGCTCCCGCAGACGGCCCGTGGACGGCGCCCACCCGCGAGGCACGCCAAGTAGCCCCGGCCGGCCGTTCGGCTGAGGGGGCACGGGCCACGGCCCCCAGAGCTCAACTCGGCTCTGGGGGCCGTGTGCTGCCCGGCCAGAGCAAGGAACCACAGTGCACAGGCCCGCGAGGACCGTGGTTGTGGCCGGGATGGCCCGCTGCCGGCTGTCCCGTTGCTACGGTCGCCCGTATGACGCTCTCGGTACCTTCGGCGCGTGCCGTCGACTTGCGGGTTGAACTGGTTGACGACGTTCTTGATCGCGTGGAGCGGTCCCTGCAGGTCCACTTGGATCAGGGCACGGTTGTCCGCAAACGGTGTCTCTAAGCACTTCTTTGGGCTCCGCTGCACCGAGTTCCTTTGGCTCCATGGGCAGGCTCGAGGGGGCGTGCGGGGAGGGTGTTCGCGCCCCTGTAGCAAGGTGATTCGGCCCCACTTCGATCGGGTGGTTCCGCTGGCCGGGACGGTTATCTGGCCGCCAGTGATCACTCCGCGTGAGCGGGCTGGCGTTGGCTTGCCAGGTGGAGCCCTGGCCTCACCGGGCCACGATGTGCGCCGCCCCGAACAGGCGCTTGGCCATGCCGAGGCGTTCATACGTGGCGATGGCCGGCGCGTTACCGGTGAGCACCATGAGCGCGGCGCGGCCGTGCTGGTTGACGAGGGCGTCCACGACGAAGCCGGACACGGCCCGCGCAAGACCGCGTCCGCGGGCGGCGGGGTGGGTGACCACCCCGCCCATGAACCCGCACCCGGCCGCGGACCACGCGTCCGCCGCCACCGCTAGCGGCTCCGCCCCGACGCTGCTGTCCACCTCGCCGACGACCCCGGCCCAGCGGCGCATGCCCGCGCGTCCCGGCTGCGCGTAGGAGTCAGGGAAGAAGCGGTCGAACAGCGAGGTCGCCTCCTTCTCCTCGTGGGCGTTCAGCCATCGCACGCCTGCGGCGGCGGCACCGGATGGGGACGTGGCCTCCATCCAGAAGAAGTTGTGGACCGGCGCCAGGTTGGGCAGCTGCCGCACCAGCGCATCGATCAAGGCAGCTTCCCCCAGGACTCGGTAGGACGGGCCGATCTCCTCCAGGATCCGCCGCACCAACACGGCCACGTCGGTGCCGTCGCCCTTGACCGCAAGCCGGTCCTGTTGAGGGTTCGGGCTCGCCACCGCCAGCGCCGCGCCGTGGCACCAGGCCCGTACCCCCGGCCCCAGGCCGTCACCGCCTTGTCCCTGGGCGGCCCAGACCGGATGTCCATCGCCGGCTGCGGCCTGCTCGATATCGCTGAGCCGTGCAAGTTCCTCCATACGCCGTGCTTACCAGGCGTTCTCGGAGGCCCGCTGTGACCCAGCCCTCATCGATCACCGACTGTGATCACGTATCTGGCCGTACCTGGGGAATGTGAAGTGGCCGCCGACAGCCAAGTGGAGCCAGATCAACTTCTCACTCCGCGGAGCCACTTCACCCCCGTGCACTGGAGACCAAACAGGTGCTTACAAACAAACGGTGCTCCCAGGGCTGGGCGATCGACGAGGAGCTGTGGGCCATCGACGGCACGGACTGCTCACCGTGCGACGACAAGGTCCCCGACAGCCACTGGCCCCGACTACAGTCGCCCCCGCCCTCACGGCTCCCCGAGGGCGGGGGCTCCCGCATCCCGACGACCAGAGGAACAGCTGTGCCCGTGCCGCACGACATCGCCGCCGAGACCGAACTGTGGGACGCGTACGCCGAGTCCGCGTTCAAGGACGACGCCGAGCCGTCGTTCTGCTGGACCCAGTACGCCGGCCACGGCCCCGGTCCCGAACTCCTCGGCAGCCCGGAGACCGTGCTCGAGATCGGATGCGGCACCGGCCGCGCTCTCGCCCACCTCGCACAACAAGGCGTCAAGGCCACCGGGGTCGACCTGTCGCCGCGCATGGTGGCGCTCGCGGGCGAGAAGTGGGCGCCGCTCGGGGTGCGGATCGAGCCGGGAGAGATCGTCGATTGGCTCGCCGCCGACGAGGGGCGGTACGACGCCGTGTACTCCATCTTCGGCGCGGCCTGGTTCACCGACCCGTCCCGCCTCTTCCCCCTCGTCCACAAGCACCTCGTCCCGGGCGGCGTCTTCGTGTTCTCCCAGCCGCCGGCCATCCCGGGCGCCTACGGGCCGCAGGGCATGTACAAGGGCGGGTTCGCGGGGAAGGCCATGTTCACGTACCGGTACAGCTACAAGCCCGCCGTGTGGGAGCGGCACCTGTTCCGGGCTGGTTTCACGTCCGCTGAGGCGACGGTGGTGGATGCCCCGAAAGCCGGGCACATCGGCACGCTCGTCGTCCAGGCCCGCGCCTGACAGTCGCGGCACGGCCCCGGCCGGGATCCTCCGTAGCCGACCGGGGCCACTTCATGGCCCACGGAACGCGGGAGTTGACCGTGCGCGCGGAGTTGAGCCAGCCGACTTTGGCGAGGATCGAGCGTTCACCCCGGTGTGAACGCTGGCGCCTTCTGCATGAGTTCCGGTAAGAACTCCTAACGGAATGCGCTCAGAACTCGGTGCGCGGCATGTGTCCAGAACCTCGTGAGTGCCGACGGAGCCACTCGATGAACTGACCGTGGCTGCGCTCGCGTTGGCGTGCCGGTCCGGGAGCTCGGGTTCAGCTCGCGGTCGAGTCCTTGGTCAGCGCGTCCATGAAGAGGTCGACGAGCGGACGGGCTTGCTCTTCGGTGCCGTGCTGCACGGAATAGGCGATGCCACCCATGAGGAGTAGGACATTGTCCGGGGCGACGTCCGTGCGCAGGCTTCCGTCTCGGGCGCCGGCCGCGAGGAGGCTGGCGACGGCGTCGGTAAGGAGTGCGCGGCTGTCGGAGTATGGATCGATGCCGGAGGCGATGACCGCGTTGAGGGCTTCGGACATTCCGCTCTTTGCCGTGGCGTAGCGGATGAAGTGTTCCATCCACATCCGGGTGGCCTCGGCGGCCGGGTGCTGGGTGAGAAGGTCGTTCACCTTCTCGCACACCTGGGTGAGTTGACGCCGGTAGGCGGCGTCGATGAGGACTTCCCGAGTCGGGAAGTGCCGGTAGAGCGTTCCGACACCGACGCCCGCCTGCTTGGCGATGGCGGCAGGCGCGGTGTCCAGCCCCTGCTCGGCGAAGGCCTGCGCGGCGACCTCCAGCAGGCGCTCCCGGTTCTGCAGCGCGTCACTCCTGGTGCGGCGGGGCGTGGCGGGCATGCGGGTTCCTTCGGTGTCGGTCTCCAGTTGCTTTCCGGAATCCGTTCCGCTTAGCTTTAAACGGAACAGATTCCGGTATCACTCTACTTCAGGAGACCCCCATGCCCGCTCCCTCCGACAAGGCCTCACGTCACTGGTTCGTCACCGGAGCCTCCGGTGGACTGGGCCGCCATCTCACCGAGCACGCCCTCCGGAACGGCGACCGCGTTACGGCGACGGTCCGCCGCCCGGCAGCTCTGGAAGACCTGCGCGAGACACACGGCGACCGGCTGGCTGTCGAGATCCTCGACCTCACGCGGCCGGCCGATGTGGACAAGGTGGTCGGCAGGACGCTCCGGTCCGGGCCGGTGGACATTGTGGTCAACAATGCCGGATACGCGGTTGTGGGCGCCGCCGAGGAAATGACCGTCGAGCAGATTCGCGACCAGATCGAGGTGCTCCTGCTCGCGCCGATGGTGATCACCCGCGCCTTCCTGCAGCCGATGCGCGAGCAGGGCGGTGGCCGGATCATCCAGATCTCCAGCGTGGGCGGCCAGGTCGGTATCCCCACTCACAGCTCCTATCACGCGGGCAAGTGGGGGCTGGAGGGCTTCACCGAGAGCGTCAGCCGCGAGGTCTCCGACTTCAACATTCACCTCACTCTGGTCGAGCCCGGCGCCACCCGCACAGGCTTCGCTTCGGCCCTGCAATACACCACCGAAACGACCGTCTACCGCGACAATGCCGTCGGCCAGACCCGGCACTACCTGGAAACCGCAGACGAGAGCGTCTTCACCGGCGATCCGGCCAAGCTCGCCGCCGCCATTTACGACACCACCCGCCACCCGAGCCCGCCACTGCGCCTGACTCTCGGCTCCGACACCTATAGCGCAATCCACGCGGCACTCACCGAACGTCTCACCGCGCTCGAGACCCAGAAGGATCTCGCTGAATCTGTCGCCTTCACCCACTGATCCGCCCCACCGGCACGACCCGTCAGGAAATCTCGCCGCCATTACGGCCTTGCGCATCTCTGCAACTTCGACGTCCGGAAGTCCGGCACGTCGCTCGATCACCGCCCACAGCTCGTCTTCGGCTTCCCACGGCTTCGGCCGCGCCACCGCACACCCCCAGGTCGTCAGTCCCGGAGTGATCCAACCAGCTCGAAGATCATTTCGTTAGGAGTTCTAAGAGTTCTGCCGCGCGTTTCGCCAGACGTGCGGGGTGACGTGTCGGGGGCCGGTAACTGCGGGGTGACGTTGGGGTGTTGGGGCGTCAGGCCTCCCGGTGCCCGCTCAGAACAGTGCCAGGCCCTCGCCGCTGGTGTCCGCGATGACTGGCCGGGACTGGGCGGGGAGGTCGTCCACGCGGTCGGGACCGGCCGCGGCGGCCACGGCGGGGGCCGTCTCGGCCAACCAGACGCGAAACCGCTCGACGGCTTCGCGGTAGGGGACGCGCGCCAAGACGCGGTGCTCGCCGGAGGGGCAGCAGTCGACGGCGACCGTGAGCAGGCAGGAACGGGGCGTGTTCTGACTGCCCGTCCAGGACACGCGCAGAACACCGCAGGGTGTGCGCCCGCGGGGGGCTCGGTGGGTCGGGCGCAGCGATCGGCAGGCTATGTGGGCGGTCCATGCGGCGAGGTGCGGCAGGGGCAGGGTGGTGCGGGCGCGGCAGCCGGGGCAGCGGTGCCAGTGGCGGAGCCAGTCGTCGGTGTCGGTGTGGAAGAGGCGTGTGTAGCGGTTCGCCACCCGGATGTCGTTGCTGTACAGGTGGTCGGGACGTTCCAGTGTGTTGCAGGACTGGCAGACGGGGGCGCGGACGTAGCCGTGTTCGTGGCAGTGGTCGAGCACCGTGGCGGGCGCGGTGCGGCAGACGGCGCACGCCCACCCGGCCACCCTGCGGGAGGTACCGGGCTTCCTGGTGAGCACCGAGTACAGCTGGCCTTCCAGCTCTGCGTTGTACGGGCGCGGTGAGGCGGTGGGGCCCTCGGGGCTCGTCGTCTGCCGACCGTCGACGTCTCGCCGACCGTCGGCGTCTCGGGCCCGCCGGGGGTGGGAGGGCGGCCCGGTGGCGGCTGCGCCTGCCCGGCGGGTCCGCGCGGCCTGCACCCACTGCGCTTCGGCGTGCTCGGCCGCGTCGAGCAGCCTGACCATGGCGCGCGGCAGCCACCACGTGCGCTGTGTCCCGTCGCGGGTCTGCTCCACGAGCATCTGTCGCCAGTCGATCCCCGCCAGATGGTACGGCCGGCCGAGGTCACGTCGTGCTGCCCGCTCGGGGCCGCCCACCTCCCGCAGTTCCCCCGTGATGCGCCGGCGCCAACGCAGCGGCGTCTCCTCGTCGCACTCCTGCCTCGGCGCCCCACGAAACGGACCGATGCGGACCAGGTCCTGCCGGTCCATTCCCACCGCGTTCAGTTCCGCGGCCGCCCGGCGCACCTCACCCTCCGGGACACTCCACTGACCGCCGCTCGCCCTCAGCGTCGCCACCACATGGCCGCCGAGCAGGACGTACCCCACCCGGGCATGGGCAGGAGAGCGGGTGAATGCCCCAGAAGCCGTCGGCACAGCACTGTCGGCCGTCAGATGGACCCACAGAGCGTCCGCGGCACCCAGGGTGATCAGGCCGTCCGTGCGACCGGGCATGACACGCTCCGACATACCCACAGGCTAACGGCGCCGACGCGGCAACGGGCTTCCAGGCGCCGACCGTTGGGGCGTGGAGCCGTACCCGCCGAGCGGCAGGACCGCCTGGGCTGACACCCCAGCGCGTACACAAATTCGGATCCCCGGAAATCGCGCAAGCGCGTTGACGACGTTAACAAGCTACCGTCATGCTTGAGGCGCCAACAACGCGCATCGATAGCACGCGTGGCCCCTTCCGCCGCACCCAGCAACGGGAACAGAGCGGTTGAACTTACTGGTTCGCGCAGGGTCATGGGTCATTGAGGGGGAGATCGTGCCATTCTTCATACCAGTCCTACTCATCGGTGTCGGTGTGGCGACCGGTGGTAGCGGGGCCATCCTCGGCGGCAAAGGCTTCCACGACCTGAAGCGTTCGAGGGAGCGGCTCAAGGAGGCGGGCCAGGGCTACGAGCGACGCCGAGCCCAGACCGAGGACGAACTGGCGGCGACGAACACCGCCCTTGAGGCGCTGGGGGAACAGCAGAGGCAGGCGTTCACCGATGTCGTCGTACGCATGGGCGACTTCCTGCGTCGCCACGAGCGGCAGGTGCGCGAGAGCGAGCGGCTGCTGGTGGAGGGCGTCGACGCCACCATGACCAAGATCCCCGGGCTTCGCGGCCTCGATGTCGACGCGGTGGGATGGATCGGTGGGGCTCTCGGATCCGCGGCGGCAGGAGCGGGCGCAGGTGCTGGGATCACGGCGGCAGCGAGCAGCTTCGGAGTCGCGAGTACCGGAGTGGCGATCTCGGGCTTGACGGGCGCCGCGGCCGAAAGTGCGGCCCTCGCCTTCCTGGGTGGTGGGTCGCTTGCATCAGGTGGCGGCGGGATGGCCCTGGGAGCCACGGCGCTCAACTTCGTCACCATCGGTCCCGCGCTGCTCGTCGGTGGACTGGTCGTCAAGGGCCAAGGCACGAAGGCGCTCACCCGGGCGAGGGAGTTCGAGGCGCAGATCGCCGTGGCAATGGCTGAGCTCGACGAGACGGACGCCCGCCTGAAGGGCGTCGACGCCCGCGCCGCGGAACTGCGCGGGCTTCTCACGGACCTCACCTTCCGAGTGCTCGACGCGCTGGAGCTTCTGGAGTCCGAGCCGTTCGATCCACCGAGGCACGCCGCGCGCTTCCAGCGGGCCATGACACTGACCATGGCGGTCCGCGACGTGGCTGCGACTCCGATTGTCGACAGTGAAGGCAAGTTGGACGAGCGCAGCGCAAGCCTCACCATCAGATACAGACCCTTGACCGAGGAGACTCATGATGGCTGACCGGCCCAAGGTGCATGTAGGCAAGGTCGTCAACGCGGCCAAGGGCTCCGTTCGTGCGATGGACGGCTTCGCCGCGTTGAACCAGATTGTCGACGCCGCCCGAGAGTGCATCCACGTTCACGAGGTTGAGAGCACCAAGAGAGCCCGGCTGGAGGCCTACGAAGCCACGGAAGTCGCTCGGATCCGGGCCGCTGAAGCCGTCCTCAAGGAGTACTTCGCACAGGCATTCGCGGAACGACGCAACCTCTACGAGGAGATGTTCGCCCGGCTGGACAGAGCACTCGACGAGGGCAACGGCGAAGTGCTGCACACCGTCGTGCGGGGGATCGTCGACATCGCCAAGAGCTCGCCGCTCGCGGACATCGGAGACCTCTCTCAGGTCCGGGCGGCACTGGACGACCCGGATCAAATATGGGAGCTCTGACCGCAACGAGTTAAGAGATGACACCGCTGCCGGGACACGAGCCGTTCCGGCAGCGGCGCAGGTCTCCAGGTACACATCACCACGAACGGCTTCCGGAGCTCATCCCTTGACGGGTCAGTGACGGAGCCCTGCGGCGGCGACTACGCCGGCCGATACACGGCCTGGTCCAGGTCCGGCCTCACGATCACACTGTCCTGGGCGAGCTCGCGCAGGTTGCGGCGGGCCTCCTTGCCCGCGGCTTCGTCGTCCGTCGGCCGGTACCCGGCGACTCGTAGAGCCAGTACGGCACGTTCGGTGTCCCAGGTGCCTCCCAGCGCCTGGATCACCGCGGCGAGCGCCTGCTTGTGCGTCAGCGGCTTCTCAGTCATCTCACCCTCCCCTTCCGAAAACCGCCACAGCATGACACACGGCGGCAGGGCTCCTCCTGGCCACATCAGCTCAGAAGCGGAAACCGAAGAGACCGCCCCTCCTCGCCCTCATCCGTCAGCCGCGGCTCGATGATGCGGTCCTCGACGCTGAAGCCGCGCTGGACCGCCTTGGAAAGGTCGCATCTGCCGGCCGAGCGTGACCCCCAACTCCTGGTAAGCCCGCTCCAGGTGGCTGGTGTCAGGATCGGCGGCCTCCGACACCGATTTCTGAAGGTCCAGATTGCGCCGGTCCGTGATGTCCTCGTTGGGGATGGATCGGGCCCGGCGGTTGATGTCGTCCGCCGGGCCCACAGGCGCCGGCCCCGATCCACCACCGGGCTCGGAACGCTGCTGGGCACACCCCGCACGGCACAATGGGCACCGTGAGCGACAACAGTACGGATCTTGCCGACCTCCTGGGCACGCAGGAGTCCGCGTCCCTTGAGTTCAAGCGCACCGCGAAACGCGAGGGGAGACGTGGAGACGCCATCGGAAACGCGGTGTGCGCCATGGCCAACGATTTGTGCGGCCGTGGGGGCGGCGATGTCCTCATCGGTGTGGACGACAAGGGGCGCCCGGTCGACGATGTCGACCTGAGCGACCGGGCGCTCCTTCAGCTCACCGAGCTGCGGGACGACGGCCGTATCCTCGACCGCCCGTCGCTCACCGTCGATCGGGCCGTCTTCCGGGGGAAGCCGGTCATCCGGCTCCATGTCGAGGCCTGCGCGACCCCACCAGTCCGGTTCGAGGGCGTCATCTGGGTCCGTCCCGGCCCCACCACGCGCAGGGCGAGCCGCGAGGACGAGCGCGTGCTGGCGGAGCGGCGTCGCGCCAAGGACATCCCGTTCGACACACGGCCGCTGTCTCTTGCCCGCCTCGACGACCTGGACCTCGACCTGTTCCGGCAGTCGTATCTGCCTTCCATGGTCGCGCCCGAGGTCATCGAGGAGAACGGCCGTCCGGTGGACCTCCAGCTGTCGTCCCTCCACCTCATGACGCCGGAAGGTACGCCGACCGTGCTCGGCCTGCTCACCGTCGGCCTCGACCCCGGGAGCCACATTCCCGGGGCGTACCTCCAGTTCGTCCGCTATCAGGGCACGGACCTCGACGCCCCCGTCGCGGACGAGCAGGAACTGCGGCAGAACCTGGTCGGGCTGTCGGCCCGGCTCGAACCCCTCCTGCGGAGCAATCTGCGCACCCGCCTCGTGGAGGACGGCTTCCGCGAGACGCCCCGCCCGGACTATCCGCTGGAAGCACTGCGGGAACTCTGCATGAATGCCCTCATGCACCGGAACTACGAGACCTCGTACGCGCCGACCCGCATCGTGTGGTTCGACGACCGCATCGAGGTAACCAACCCCGGTGGGCCTTTCGGGCAGGTCCGGGACGACAACTTCGACCGGGTCACCGACTACCGCAATCCTTCCCTTGCCGCCGCGATGAAGGGCCTCGGCTATGTGAACCGGTTCGGCCGGGGTATCGGCCGGGTGAGGAAGGCGCTGGAGACCAACGGAAACCCGCCCGCCGAGTTCCAGGTAGACGACACGTCCTGGGCCGTCGTCATCCGGAGGGCCGCATGACCTCGATCGCGCTGTTCAACAACAAGGGCGGTGTGGGCAAAACAACCCTCACCTATCACCTCGCCCACATGATCAGGCGACTCGGCCTGAGTGTGCTGGCGGTCGATCTCGATCCCCAGGCCAACCTCACGTCGATGTGCCTGGAGGAGACCGAGATCGAAGAGCTCTGGGAGAACTCTTCGGAGCTCATCAACCAGGGAGCGGCCATGGCGGGCCTACCGGGCACGGGGCGGGTGCGCAGCGGCCAGACCATCGCCGACGCCGTCCGTCCCATCCTGGAGGGCACGGGCGACATCGCGGTCGTCGAGCCGGCCCGGCTCCAGCCGGACCTATGGCTGCTGCCGGGGAGTCTCGACCTGAGCCGTTTCGAGGACAAACTGTCCAATGAATGGTCACGCGCATATGCGGGCGATGTCGCGGCCATTCGCACGTCCACGTCGTTCCACCGCATCATCGAGCAGGCGGCGCGAGCCGTGGACGCCGATATCGTACTGATCGACGTGGGCCCCAACCTGGGTGCCATCAACCGGGCCGCGCTGATCTCGGCAGACACCGTACTGATGCCCCTGGCCGCGGACCTGTTCTCCCTGAAGGGCCTGAGCAACCTGGGCCCGACGCTGCGCCAGTGGCGCAGCGACTGGCAGTCCCTCGTCCTGCCCAGAGTGCCCGAGACCATTTCCGCTCCTCGCGCGAGCATGCAGCCGCTGGGGTACGTCATCATGCAGCCGGAAATGCGCCTCGACAGGCCGGTCAAGGCGTACCAGCGATGGCTCCAGCGCATTCCCTGGGTCTACTCCTCGGCGGTCCTCGGCGAGTCCCCGCCCTCGCGCGGGGACGACAGCCACCGCATCGCCACGATGAGGAACTACCGAAGCCTGATGCCCCTGGCGCACGACGCGCGCAAGCCCATGTTCGATCTGAGGCCGGCCGACGGTGCGCTGGGCAGCACCCAGCAGTACGTGAAGACCTGCTTCAAGGAGTTCAAGGCGCTGTCCGAAGGAGTTCTCGCCAGGGTCGAAGACCTTCCCCGGGGCACGGGCGACGCGTCGACGGCTGATCGGCGGTAAGCCTTCGGCGACTACGTCCAGGCGCGTTCGCAAGATCGCCTCAACCAGTCTTCCGCGACGGTCGTCTCACATGCCGGCTCTCGCGAGCAGGATCTGCAACGCCGCCGGTTTGACCTTCTGCACGGACCGAACCTGGCCGAGTTCCAGGTCGCCCCGGCCCACCGGGTTGCCGTACAGAGTGTCCGTGGGCCCGGTCAGCAGGGTCACGTCGACCCGGTAGGAGAAATCGGGGTCGTCGGGGTCCTCACGCGGCTCCCTGTCGACCTCGGCCACCGCGGCCACCGCAGACTCAGGTTGACTGAAGAAGAACCACAGGCGGTCGCCAGGGTTCATGCGGTTTCGTCTGCTGAGCCAGAGGTCAAGCTCGGGGTCCTCGTGGGCGAGACGGCGCACGGTCTCCTTGTCGGAGGGCTCCCCGTCGAGGGTGTCCTTGTTCGGATTGAGGATGTAGATCCAGTCCTGCACGATCTCTCCCATCGCCCTGGCGCCCGCCGCCCAGGAGGCCACCTCGACGTGCTGAGCATCGTGCCAGCCACCTGAGTCGCACGCAGGAAGTTGCCCAACCTCGCCGCGCGATGGGGACGCCACCGCGCGCTCCGGCATCATGGCCTCCATGACGAACGCGGTGGATGTGCGCACGGCGGCGGCCGAGTTCGACCGGACCTCCGTGGCGGACGTCGAGGCGACTGCCGAGGACGAGCGCAAGCAGGTGCTGGCCCAGTTCCCGTTGGAGGAGTGGGCGGAGTTGCCGCTGGAGCGCTACGCGCTCGGGCAGGCCGCGCCGCCCGGGTCGGCGCCGACGTACTGCCGGCTGCTGGAGTTCCTCACCCCGAGTCTGGGCAGCATCAGGGGCGGCAGTGCCGCGAAGCACATCATGTACCACCACAACTCCGGCGAATGGCGGCTGGCCGCTCCGCTGAGGGGAATGGATCCGCAGGAGGCCTGGGCGGAACTGCGCGGACAGTTCGTCCGGGCCTTCGACGCCGTCGGGGCAGGAGACTTCGAGGCGCTGGACGACCTCGAAGTGCTGCGGTACGGGCCGACGTTGGTGACGAAGTCCCTGGCGACCTACTTCCCCCAGCACTTCCTGCCGATCTACGCGGCCGAGCATCTGCGGACGTTCGTCACGCTGCTCGGCGGCGAGGCGCAGGCCGGCGTCCCCGCCTCGCGCACGAACCGGCAACTGCGAGAACTCGTGCGGACCCGTGAGGAGTTCGAGGGCTGGACGGGACAGGAGGTGATGCGCTTCCTGTACAAGCACTTCAACCCCCGGCAACGCACCATCTGGAAGATCGCGCCCGGCGAGCGCGGCCGTCTGTGGGAGGAATGCCGGGACGGCTCATTCATCTGCGTCGGGTGGGACGAGCTCGGCGATCTCGGCCAGTACCAGAGCGACACCGAGCTGAAGCAGGCATTGGACGCGCACTGGCCGCGCAGCAGTGGTGGCAGCCTGACCCTCGCCCGCCGACTGCTGGCCTTCCGAGACCTGGAGGCGGGAGACCGGGTCGTCGCCAACCGCGGTATGGACGAGGTCCTGGCCACCGGCAGGGTGGACGGGAGCTACCGCTACGACCCGGACCGGCCGGCGTTCCACCACGTCGTCCCGGTGACCTGGGACCTCTCCCACGCGCAGAAACTGCCGAAGCCCCAGCATGGGTGGCGGTCCACCTTCGCCAAGGTCGACGCGTCCCTCTTCGCCAGGTTCACCGCACGCAACGCCGACTCCGGCTCCGGCTCCGACTCCGTCCCGGATACGGGCCAGGCGCAGACGGGCACGCCGGTCGCGCTGCCCGAAGACGTACAGGCCGTGTTGGACGCGCTGGAGCGCAAGGGGCAGGTGATCCTGCACGGGCCGCCCGGTACGGGCAAGACCCGGCTCGCGCTCGGCGCCGCCCTCGCCCTGGACGGCCACGCGGACGTACTCGGTGCCGATGCCCGCCAACGTGCCGAGGCGCAGGTCGAGATGCTGCACGGCGAGCGTGTCCGCATGGTCACCTTCCATCCCTCCTACGGCTACGAGGACTTCGTCGAGGGCTTCAAGCCGGAGCTGAGCGCCACCGGCCCGGGGCTCACCCTCGCCCTCACGGACGGCCTGTTCCACAACCTGTGCCGCCGGGCCGCCGCCGATCCCGACCAGAAGTTCTTGCTCGTCATCGACGAGATCAACCGCGGTGACCTGCCGCGGATCTTCGGCGAGTTGATCACGCTCCTCGAACTCGACAAGCGGAACCTGCCGGTCTCCCTGCCCGTCAGCAGGCGACGCTTCTCCGTACCTCCGAACGTCCGGGTCATCGGCACGATGAACACCGCCGACCGGAGCATCAGCCACCTGGACGCCGCGGTCCGCCGCCGGTTCGCCTTCCTGCCCGTGGGCCCGGACCCGGACGCGGTTGCCGGGACCGTGGGTCCCCTTGACCTGGCCGCGTTCTTCGAGTCCCTCAACATGCGCATCGCCCGCCATCTCGACGCCGACCACCAGATCGGGCACGCCTACCTGCTGCGCGACGGAGAGCCGATCGCCACCGAGGAGGATCTGGCGGCGGCCTTCCACCACGAGGTGATCCCGCTCCTGGAGGACTACTGCCTCGGCCGGGCGGACCTGTTGCACCGTATCCTCGGCGGCCTGGTGGACGCCGAGACCGGGCGTCCGCTCCTCATGCCCCCGCAGGACCTGGCGGACGCGCTGGCGACCGAGTTCACCAGCGGCGTTCCCGGCCCGGATGCCTGACCGCACCCCGGTCCAGCTCGGCGAGTACGAGTCCGCCCCGCTGGAGCCCGATCAGCTCACTCCCCGGGACGTCGACCGCCTGCACGCCCTCCAGGCACGGGGCTGCCTCACCCTGACCAGGGAGCGCACCGGGTGGCGGCTCAAGGCCGACGCGACCGTCGGGGTCCTGGTCCTGGACCGTGTCCGCGTGGTCGTCGCACCCAAGTTCGCCATTCCCGGAGAGCAGCTCATGAGCTGGCTCGCCTACGCCCTCGGCGCGCCCGTCCCGGCGACGGCCAGGCGGTGGGCCACCGGCCCCGACGGTTACGCCGACCTGGTCGCCGCCGCCCTGCACGAAGAGTGCGAGCGGCTGCTGCGCGAGGGAGTGCGCCGGGACTACGTACGCCGCCGGAGCGTCGAACCAGTACTCCGGGGACGCCTGGACATCGCCGCCCAGGCCACCCGCCGCTACGGGCAACTGGACCAGCTGCACGTCCGCACCTTCGACCGGGAGGCGGACATCTGGGACAACCGTGTTCTGGGGAGCGCAGTGAAGGCAGCGCTCGGCCTGACCGCCAGTCCCGACCTTGCGCGCGCCCTGCACGGCGCCGCCGGCGCCTTTCCGCAGGCCCCGACCCCGGCCGCGGCGCTCCGCGCCCTGGACCGCACCCACTACACCCGCCTCAACGCCCGCTACCGGCCCGCCCACACCTGGGCCCGCCTGCTGCTGCGCGGTGGAGGCGTGACCGACCTGCTCACCGACCACGGCACCACGGCGGACGGACTCCTGCTCAGAATGCCCGCGCTCTGGGAGGCCGTCGTCCGCCGTCTCGGCACCGAGGCCGTCGGCCCGCACGGCGGCCACGCCGTACCCGGCGGAAGCGGCGTCGGCATCACGGTCCGCGGAGACCTGGGCAGCGCCTCGACCTTCCGGCCCGATCTCCTGCTCAGCCTTCCGGGACTTCCAGGACACGACGCGGCACATCGCACGCTGCTGCCTGTGGACGCCAAGTACAAGCGTTACGACCGCCACGGCGTGAGCGCGGCCGACGTCCACCAGGTCCTCACCTACGGAAGCGGCTACGCGTCCGCCGACGCCTCGACGGCCGTCATCGTCCATCCCCAGCCGGGCAGTCACGCCCGGCGAACCCTCCAGGTGCGCGGCCCCAGCGGCCTGTTGGGCACCATCCACGTCCTCGGCGTCGACACCCGCAGCACGCCGGAGCAGGCGACGAAGTGGATCGGCTCAGTACTGCACTGACCGACACGGAGTACGCGCCCCGCCCCCGGGGGCGCTCACTGGCCCGCACCGCCACTCGACCTGACATAGATCCTCGTACTGCCCGGTTCAAACTCATGGGCGTAGATGTCGACGCAGCTGCGCAGGAACTTCCCCTCCGGGGTCTCTGTGTCCTCGGGGCAGAGAGCGGTCTTCCCCAAATTCGAGGTGATCGTCTCCGGCTCCGTCAGCCCCAGGTGCGTGAACGGAGCGTCCCCCTTGTACGCGTCGGGCTTCGGCGCGATGTTGGCGATCATCTTGGTGCCTTCGGGCACCATCCGGGAGAGGTAGATGTTCGCGGTGTCCTCGGGCAGGGCGAAGGCCAGGATTCCCGTGTCGTAACGGGAGTTGGTCTTCAACGCGGCCTTTCGGTCCGTAGCCTCCTCAGGGATTCTGATGCCGATCCGGTCACTGAGTCCGGCGGGGGTGACGCCCTTCTCCCAGCAGCAGTTCTTCTCCTTGGCCGCCGTCTCGGACACGGCGCGGTCACCGAGCAGCGCCACTGCGGCGATCCCTCCGGCCGCCGCCGTGAGTACCACGCCCAGGACGACGAGCATCCTGCGCACGCCCGTCGGCCGGCGCTTCCCCTCCGGTGGCGGAACTGCGGTGGTCGCTCGGCTCAACGTTTCGTCCTCTCCCTGCCCGGGTCCTGCCTCGTGCCTTCACGGCCGGGATCGTCCGGCGCGGGCAGCGGATCATTGTTCGGCGTCGCGGAACCGAGATCGTAGTGCTTCACGGAACTGCTGCCCTGCATGTCGAACTCCTGGGCAAGACCGGTGGTGTGCAGCCGCGCCGGCTGGCCGTCCGGAATGCTGAGCGGGCCGATGGTGACGCCCTTGCCCTCGTCCCAGTTGTAGCGGTCCCAGGCGTTGACCTGGTAGTCGAGCCCGACTTTCGGCTCACCGTCGGCCCCGGGCACCACGGTCACCACGCCGGTGACGTTCGTACGGGTGGAGCCGACCGCGTAGAACCAGTTGTCCTGTGTGCCCTGGGGGAAGCTGTAGTCGCTGTTGCCGGTCTCCACCGGGATGGTGACGGGTCGGCCGCCATTGCGCCGGAACTCCTCCAGCGCCTGTTCCCGCCACCCGTCCTGCTTCCCGCGGATCGCTTCCTCGGCGTGGATACGGAGTCCCTCGTCGTCGTGCAGCATCTTGTCCACCGGCAGGTCCAGCGGCTCCCCCGAGTTCTCGAGGTAGTGCTGCATGTGCCGGGAGGCATCGTTCATGCCCTGCCAGTCGGAGCCCGAGGCAAGCATCCTCATCTTGTCCTTGGTCATGAACTCGGTGAAGGTGGGTTCCTCCGCCCCATGCCGCCCCGAGCCCCTGTCGGGCGCAATCTGCTTGACCGTGGGACTGAGCAGTCCGGCTGCCAGCAGGTCGTCCTTGCGCGCCTTCCAAAGTTCGGCGCGCGCCTCCGGGCTCAGTGACTGCCACAGCCGCCGCAGTTCGGCCCGCTGCCCGGCGTTCGCGTCCTCGCCGAGCGAGGCGAGCTTCATCGCACGCGGCAGCTGGTCCTCGTCGAGCGAGGTGTAGGTGGCGTGGCCGGCGTTGTGCGGGTCGCCGCCGTGTGACTTCCGCAGGGCCCGGGTGACCGCGGCGTCGATCTCGGCGGCGTGGGCGACCAGACCGGTCAGGGTGTCGGCGTACCACTGCATCCTGTCCCTGGTGCGCTGGGACGTTCCGTTCACGTCGCACACCGCCTCGATCACCTTCACCGTCCCGTTCCCGCCGTCCGTCACGAGCAGGCCGTGGTCTGGGTCGGGACTACGGTCCGGACTCCCCTTGCGTGCCTCCTCGGTCAGGGCCTTGGCGCGCTTCTGGATCTGCGAGAGCTCGGCGTGGGCGTCGGCGAGCACGTGGTGAATGCTCTGCGCCTCTCTGTGGAGATCGGCGAACTCCTTGGCGGCGCCACGCACGAAGTCCTTGGTGACGGTGGCGTTGACGCCCTGCCAGCGGGCCCCCTCGGACTTCTTCAGCAGTCCGTCCCTGGCATCGGCCTGGAGCCTGTCGAGGTTCCCGACCATCGTCTCCCAGTCGGACACGGCCGCGTGCAGTCTGCCGAGATCGAGCGCGATGAGATCGGAATAGGTGAACGTGCCCATCGTGGTGCGACCTCCTCGTCAGCTCACGTACTTGGAGATCTCGGAAACCGGCATGGCGGTCCCGTCCCGGCCGCGGACGGCGGCCGCGATCGCCGCGTCCTCATTGGCGTGCAGCTTCTTCGAGTAGTCGAGGTGGTTCGAGATGTGCGCGCACATCTGCAGGACGGTCTTCACCTGCGAGTCCCATACCGACAGCGTGGTGTACAGCTCGCCGCCCATGGTCATGTTGCGGTCCGCGAACTCCTTGGCCGCCCGCGCGGTCGACCCCTCTCCGTTCTTGTCGGCGCCCGCACCCACGATGTCCGCCTTCTCGTGCAACTCGCCGTGGAGCAGGAACGCCTCATGACCGACCGCCCCGAGATCGTCCTGCGTGACCACCAGATCCATGCCGGCACCGGCGGATCCCGGCTCCAGCTGGTTGAGCCGCATCCCCACGGACTGCCGTTGCTGGGCCTCCGATACCAACTGCGCCCACTCGTCGCCGAACGTCATCGTCTCCCCCGTTCCGATCACCGACTCCCTGGCAACGTTAGCAACTGTTCGGACTGTGAACGGAGTTAGCGGTGTCGTCCTCCGGAGCCCCATCGACGGCTGCTCCGCACTCGACTGATCACCGTGCGCACACACGGTCAAGTCCCGAGCGAGTGGAAGTGTGTTGGCGTCGCTAACATACTAATGCCAGGCTCGTAACGCACACTTCCCGTTGCACCGTCGTGTCCGACCCGCATGCCTCATCGAGCCGTCGCGGTGAAAGGCCAGGAATCCGAATCCGACGCCGTCCTGATCGTCGTCCCGCCTGTCGGCAGCGGTAAGGAGGACGACCGCCGCTCGGACCTGCTGGTCAAGGCATGGACGACAGGCGCCACGGCCAGGAACGACCCCGAGACCGCCGAGGCACTGCGCGTGCTGTACGTCGCCGTCACCCGGGCCCGACGCCTCGTCGCCTTCGCACTGAGCGACACCCACCTGACCGCGGTGAAGGCATTCCTCGCCGAACGAGGCCCCCCCCACCGAGCCCTGCACGACAACGGCGGTGAGCAGATCATGCTGCCGTGGTGACGCCCTTGTAGGGCCAGGGCCGGACACCCCGGGCCAATGCCCCCTGCGGTCCGCCGCCTCGCCCGCGAGGACGCCGACCACATCCTCGACACCTTCCCCATCGTTCGCCCCAAGGACGAAGCCAAGTACGGCACCTACCGCACCATGGAGCTGATCCTCGCCGATCAGCTCCGTCCGGCCCAGAGAGATCAAGAGCGCCCTATGAACCCGTACAACACCTCGCCCCCATCCCAGCCCTGGCGGAAGACCACTCCCGCCGTGCTCGGCCTCCTCGCCCTCGTCGCGCTGCTCGGCGCGTTCAGCTTCGGGCTCGGCTTCGTCGCGATGATCGCCGCCATGGTGGCGGTCTGGGTGCTGCCGAAGTGGCGCTGGCTCGCCAAACTGGGCGCGACGTTCGGAGCCTTCGTCCTGCTGGCGGTCGGCGCGGGCCTGGGCGGGCAACTCGACGAGAGTGCCACGAAGCAGCCCGAGGCCAAGGCGCGGGACGACGGCGGGGTGAGTGCCGAGGCCACCTCCTCCCCGACCCCCGCGAAGGTCCGCAAGGCCGCCGACTACACCGGCAAACCACTGAACGAGGCGGAGAAGCTCGCACGTTCCGCAGGCTTCACCACTGGTCGCCACGACGCGGCCGAGGACGACCGCTCGATCATCATGCGGTCCCTGTGGACGGTGTGCTTCCAGGAAGCCGACACGGCCGCGAAGAGCATCGACTTCGCGGCCGTCAAGAGCGGGGAACCGTGCCCCGAGAAGGACGGCGGCCCGCTCCCGTGGCCGAAGATGCCGGACGTGGTCGGCGCCACCTACAACACGGCCATCAAGGATCTGAAGCAGGCCGGCATCGACCTCGACAGCGTCACGCTCGACGACGTCTACCTCGACATCGACTCCCCCACCGCTGAGGAGGCCGCCGAGGACGGCGCCGAGTGGCGGGTGTGCTTCCAGTCCCCGGACGAGGGAACCAAGGTCACCGCCACCACCACGGTCGGCCTCCACCTGGGCCGGTGGACCGACGCCGACCTCGTCCAGGACTGCCCGAAGGCGAAGGACACGACCTACAAGATCCCGGCCAACGATCCCGACTACGAGAGCGACAACAGCACCAGCGAGGAGGAGGACGGTTCCACGGGCGGCGGCTCCTCGTCCTCGTCCGGCGGCTCCACCGGCGGCGGCAGCAGCGTCGGCACCGTCCACCCCGGCTCGTTCTGTTCTCCGCAGGGAGCGACCGGCGTCACCAAGGCGGGAACCCCCATGGTCTGCGGCCCCGGCTCCGACGGCCGCAACCGCTGGCGCTCCTCCTGACCCAGCACGCCCTCAGAAGCGTCCAGCCGGTCGGTCCGGCGCCGCGCCCGGTGGTGCGAGCTGTGCGGACGACCCGGCAACGTCCAGGTCCACCACATCCGCAGGCCCGCCGACCTCGGGAACCCAGGAGAACAACAGCCCGGCTGGGCCGCCCTCGTGATCAAGCGGCGCCGTAAGACACGGGTGCTCTGCACAAGTTGCCGTGAGGCGATCCACGTCGGGCAACCTGCCACCTGACACAGCGAAGATCACTGGACCGTCGCTGCGGTCAACGTCGCACGGCGGGCCGGGAGGAGGCCGCCGGAAAGGGAACAGCTCCGCTGTCACCTCGCCCGGCGGCCCACCTGTCGTTCAGACCCGGCCCACAGACCTGCTCCGGGTCCCTCAGCGGGTGAGCTGCACGTTCGGTTCCTCGTCCGCGACGGCCGAGCCGCCGATGTCGGCGTGCCGGCCGTCGGCAACCCCCTGCCAGTAACCAGTGCCCTTGAACTTCGTCGGACGCGTCTTGTTCAGCTTCGGGTACTGCGCGGCGAGGCGAGCCTCGACGAAGGTCGTACGGTCGGCGAGGACGAGGGCCACACTGCGTCCGCTCGTCACCTCCTCGTCCGCACCTGCTTCCTCCTCGGCGGCCGCCCTCGCGGCCTGCTGGGCGGCACCGATCCGCGCGGTCACCTCGCGGATGAAGCCGAGCATCCAGGAACGCTTGTAGGCGCGGGCGTCCTCGGTCTCCGGGCGATGCAGGCGGTCCGCGTTGTCCGCGCCCTCCAGCATCTGCAGGCGCAGGCTCGCGAACAGCACCTCGGTGGCCTGGAGGTCGGTCTCGAAACCGAAGAGGTGGACGCGGTGACGGTTGTCCTTGCCGCCGGGGTACACGGACCGGCAGCGCATCTCGTAGCCGATTCTGGCGAGCAGCCGGCGCCCCTCCTTGACGTAGGGCGGGTAGAGATCGACGATCCGGTCCACCGGCCGCTCCGGCTCGGTCACGTCGTCGTCCAGCATGGCCTGCTCGATGCCGTACTTGGCCATGAGCTCGTAGGCCTTGTCAAGGTAGACGCGGGCCTCGTCCTCGGTGGCAGCCGGGTTCTCCGCCTTCAGCAGCAGCGCCCTGACCTTGTTGAGCAGTGCTTCGGGCAGCCCGTCGCGCGCGGACCGGGGGCCGGACCCGGACGTGCCGGAGTCGGACGACGTACGGTCGTCGGCGCGCGTCCGGGCATCCGCCGCGTCGTCCTCGTCCGTGCCGTCGTCGTCCTCCCGGGCGATCAGGTCCGCCAGGTCCTCCGGGTCCGGGACCAGCTCCGACAGCTCCCCGAGCGCCCAGCGCCGCCAGGCGGCGGTGTCGTCCTCCCGGACCCGTGCCCGCACCGAGCGAAGCCGCTGGAAACTCCCGTCGGCACCCCGCATCAGGAACTCCAACCGGGCGTGGCCGAGTTGGGAGACTGCCAGCAGCGCGCACAGATCGAAGGCGCTGTCCGGGGCGTAGTCGATCTCGATGCCGGGTTCGGGGTACCACTCCTCGTGCTCGTCAGCCGGGAGCCCGAACAGGTCGGAGAGAAGGTTCCTCTGGACGCCCGCGCCGGTCCTGACCTGGACGACGGACGTCGACGGCTTCCCGGAGTAGGCCAGCGCGGCCGCCCTCTCCTCCCTGGAGGTGACGATGCGGTACCAGACGGGGACCGTGCCGAGCATGCCGTGCCAGGTCGTCTCGCCCAGCAGATGACGGGCCCGCGCCTGCTGTTCGACGTCCGCGCTCAGCCGTTCGTCCCGCCATGCCTCCTCGCCCGGTTGTTCCTGCGCGTCGAGGAACGCGTCCAGGTAGTCGGCGGCGGAGCGCCGCGCACCGTGCCTGCTGTCGCCGAGCAGGGCACGCTCGCACGCGGAGAGGGCGTCGACGACCGGCTGGAGTACCAGCGACATGTATCTCTTGACCCCTTCGGACAGCTCCGCGAGGAACGCCCGGGTGGCCTCCGATCCTGTGGCCTGATGTCTGCGGCGCCACGCTTCGAGCTGTTCGACGCCGGCCTGTTGCTCGGCCAGCCACACCAGGTGCCCCGCGCCCTGGAGGTGCTCCTCCCGCAACAGCACCGCGTCCTGGACCGCGGCGGCCGTGCCGGGTGCGTCCAGCACTGCCTGCGCCAGCAACCTCAGCGGCTCCGGCTCACCGGCGAAGAACTCGGTGGGCGTGAGGAGTTGCCTGCCATGTCGACGCGGCGCCCACTCGGGGCAGTCGACGGCACCCATCCCCGGGATGTCCGCCGACCAACGTACCCGCCATCCCACGCGAGCACGTGACAGGTCGTCAGTAGCCGGCTGACTCCGCCTCCACCGCCACAGCAGCATCTCCTCCCAGCCCTCGGCGTTCCAGGACCACAGGGCCGGCTCGCCGCCGGCCGCGAGGCGGGACCGGAGTTCTCGTACCGCTCCCTCCAGATCGTGGAGGTGCCCTCCTGGGATCAGCCGCTCCAGCCATCGGACGGTCTCGGCCACGGGCTGGGCCCGCGCCTCGTCCGCCGCCACCCGCGCGACCGTCACCGCCGCCACCAGTGTCAGGTCCCCCAGATCGCTGGGAAGCAGCCTGTACAACCTGGGTCCGGCGGTCTCTAACACGGCGGCGAGGTCCCCGGCCCTGATCTCCAACCAGTCGGCGCGCCCCTGCCGGAACTCCTTCTCCGACAGCCCGTCCGTACCGCTCACTGTCATGTGATCCCCTCCCGGATGCGAAAGGACATCCTAGGAAGCCGGGCCATGGACGAGGGGAACCGGACTGTCAGTGGGGGCCAGTAGTCTGCAGGCAAGATCGGAGCGGTGGGTGTCGAGGGGGATTTCCATGGCCGACGAGTTGCCGGAGTTCCGGCTGAGGTTGCCGAACGGCAAGATGGTGGCCCGGGGGCGGCTGCTGCCGGAGAAGGGCGCCAAGGGAAGCCGGATGTTCGTCGTCGCGGCGGGGTCTCCGGTCCGGGCCAACACTGTGCCCTCGTTCGCCGCGCGGAAACCACCGTCGTACTACACGCGGCAGCAGTTGATCGACACAGGTGTGATCCGCAGGTCCGACCGCTGGCGGGGATATCTGGAAACGGTATCGGACATTGAGTGCACCTCGCCGTCGGCCGCCGCCGAAATCCTCATGGGCTGCAGTGCCAACGGGTGGGGGGTGTGGAAATCCGCCGATGGCCGCGCACTCATCGACCATGTCGGACAGTCGCCGGCCGTACCCAACCGCCCCTGGCTGGTGCGCGGTTCGAACGTCTCGGGCCTCGACCTGGTCCGGCGCCGGTGGCTTCCGGAGGGACTCGTCACCCTCGCCGCCTCCCGCCTGCGCCAGGGCGTCCGGCAGGGCATCGGCAAGGACGAGCTGCGCATCCTGGTCCAGGAGGACTACGAGTCCACGGCCACATACAGCCAGCAGCAACAACTCGTCGAGGACCTGCACGCCTTCCTGTCCCGGATGAAGCCGGGCGACACCGTGTGCACCATATCCGGCGGGCACCTGTACGTCGGTGAGATCACCGGTGAGCCGGAACAGACGGAGTCGGAGGACCGGCGCTCCAACCTGCGTCGGCCGGTGGAATGGCAGCCGACCGGGCACCCGTACGACGGGCTTCCGGAGGAGCTCCAGCAGAAGTTGTCCATCCAGCACGACGTCGTCGACCTGACCTCGGTCCAGGCCCACATCGAAGGGCTCGGTCTGACCGACCAGGAACTGGTCGAGGAGGCCGAAGCCATAGAGCGGGACCCCAGCGTGGAGATCCCCGCGCTCACCGCCCGCCGCGAGCTGGAGCTGCCCGAGCCGACGGACGAGCTGGCCGGTGAACTCCTCGTGCACGACACCGAGTGGCTGCGCGAGGTGCGCGACCTGCTGTGGGACGAGCGGCAGTTGGTGCTGTACGGGCCACCGGGCACCGGCAAGACGTACCTGGCGCTGAAGCTCGCCGAGTTCCTCGGCAGCGGGCCCGAGCAGGTCAAACTCGTGCAGTTCCACCCGTCGTACGCCTACGAGGACTTTTTCGAGGGCTTCCGGCCCCAGGAGGACCCGCAGACCAGAGAGGTCGCCTTCCGGCTCACCGCGGGCCCGCTGCGCGAACTCGCCGACCTCGCCTCCCGGGAGGGCAACCGGCACATCCCGCACTTCCTGATCATCGACGAGATCAACCGCGCCAACCTGGCGAAGGTCTTCGGCGAGCTGTACTTCCTGCTGGAGTACCGCAACAAGTCGGTACGACTGACGTACTCGGGCGACGACTTCGCGCTGCCGCCGAACCTGTTCGTGATCGGCACGATGAACACCGCCGACCGCTCCATCGCCCTCGTGGACGCGGCGATGCGCCGCCGCTTCGCCTTCGTCGAGCTGTCGCCCCGTACAGAGCCCACGAGCGGTCTGCTGCGCCGCTGGCTGGCCAAGGAGGGCAAGGACACCGAGCCCGCCGATCTACTCGACGCGCTCAACTCCCGTATCGACGACGCCGACTTCCGCATCGGGCCCTCGTACCTGATGAAGAAGGGCGTCTACCGGGAGGGCGGTCTGGAGCGGACCTGGCGGACGAAGATCCTTCCGCTGCTGGAGGAGCACCACTACGGGGAAGGCGTGGACATCGAGAAGCGGTACGGGCTGACCGCGCTGCGGGAGTCACTGGGGTGACGTCCGCCGCGGAAACCGTGAACCCTGCCGAGCCCGTGGCGCCGGTAGAGCTGGTGGAGCACGCGCCGGCCGTCCGCCGCGCCCTCCCCGAGCCCGTCGGTCGCGCGCTCGCCGCCGCCGACATCGTGGAGGCGACCCCCGACCCGTACGTACCGGGGCACTGGTCGCTGCGGGCGGGCAGCAAGGTCGGGGCGGTGGCCGTGACCGTGCCGGGCTGCGAGCCGGTCACCGTGCGTGTCACACCCAAGGTGCCCATCGTCCGCCTCTTCTTCCTGCTCGGCTACAGCCTTGATCCCAAGGCGAGTTGGCGGGACGGGGAGGTCGAGGTCGCCGAGCACCGTGATCTGGTGCCCGCGCTCGCCCACGCGGTGGAGCGGCAGGTGGACCGCGCGCTGCGGCAAGGACTGCTGCAGGGGTACAAGGCGACGGAGGAGGCCGCTCTCGTCGTACGCGGACGGCTCCGGGAGGCCGAGCAGATACGACGGCGCTTCGGGGCGACACTGCCGGTGGAGATCGCGTACGACGAGTTCACCACCGACATCGCGGAGAACCGCATCCTGCGTACGGCCGTCGAACGTCTCCTTCGGCTGCCCGGTGTGCCGCGCGACGTACGCCGCAGGCTCTTGCACCAGCGCGCCCGGCTGGCCGACGTGACCGCGATCGTGCGCGGGCAGCCGATCCCCGACTGGCTGCCCACCCGCCTCAACGCCCGGTACCACCACGCCCTGCACCTCTCCCGCGCTGTCCTGGACGGCATCTCCGCCGAGCACTCGCTCGGCGGGCTGCGCATCGACGGGTTCCTGTTCGACATGAACAAGCTCTTCGAGGACTTCGTGACGGTCGCCCTGCGGGAGGCCTTCCGAGGCATGGGTTCGGGTCACACCGCCCGGCTCCAGGACCCTCACCACCTCGACAAAGCCGCCGCGATCCGCATGAAGCCGGACTTCGTGCTGTACGGGCCGGACGGCGGCCCCCCGTGCGCCGTCGTCGACGCCAAGTACAAGGCGGAGAAACGGGGTGGCTACCCGGACGCCGACCTGTACCAGATGCTGGCGTACTGCACGGCCCTCGGCCTGCGCGAAGGACACCTGTTGTACGCGAAGGGCAACGCCCCGCACGCCGCCCATGAAGTGCGCCATGCGGGCATCCTCATCCACCAGCACGCCCTCGACCTGGACCAGGGACCGGCCGGACTGCTCACGGACATCGAAGCAATCGCCCTCCGGCTGGTGAACACACCGCGCGTATGATCGACTGCGGAGTGTCCGTCCAGGGTGGGGAGTTCACCTCGTGCCGCAGCTCGCGTTCGCCAACAGCTTCTGGGAGAGCTACGACGTCCTGGAGAAGCCCGTCAGGGCCGGCGTGCGCAAGGCGATGCAGAAGTTCCAGCAGCTCACCGTGCCCGAACTGCATGCGGACAAGGGGCTGCACCTGGAGTCGGTGGAGAACGCCCGCGACCCGCGGATGCGGACGATCCGCATCAACGACTTCTGGCGGGGCGTGGTCCTCGCACCGGACGACGGCAGCGATGTGTTCCTGCTCGTCAACGTCGTCCGGCACGACGACGCGTACACGTGGGCGGCCAAGCGGCTGTACACGACGAACTCCGCGACGCGGGCGCTGGAAGTCCGCAACGTGGTGGCCATCGAGCAGCTGACCCCGGCTCTGGAGAAGGCGGCGGCCGCCGCGCCCTCGCTGCTGTTCGCGAAGTACTCCGACACCGTGCTGCGTGAACTGGGTATCGACGACCAGGTCCTGAGGGCCGTGCGGACCATCGTCGACAAGCCGCAGCTGGAGGCGTTCGGCACGCTGCTGCCCGAGGACCAGTTCGAGGTGCTGCAGTACCTCGCGGAGGGCTTCGGCGCCGAGGACGTGTACCGGGACGTGGTCGCGGTGCGTCGGCCGGTCGACGCGGGCCCCGACCCGGACGAAAGCCTCGCCATCGCCATCGCCAACACCACGAGCCGCATCACCCTGATCACCGGCCCCGAGGAACTCGCCGACATCCTGGAGAAGCCGTTCGCGGCATGGCGGGTCTTCCTGCACCCGTCGCAGCGCCGGGTCGCGTATCGGGTGTCGTACGGCGGCCCGGTCCAGGTCACGGGCGGTCCGGGCACCGGCAAGACGGTCGCGGCCCTGCACCGGGTCAAGCACCTTCTCACTCGTTCCCCCGACGCCCGCGTCCTGCTCACCACCTACACCAACGCGCTGGCCTCCTCCCTTCGCGAGAACCTGTCCCTGCTCCTCGACGGCGACGAGTCGCTGCTCGGCCGAGTGGACGTGACCACGGTCGACGCCTACGCGCATGGCGTCGTGACCCGCCTCGACGGCAGATCCCCCTCCCCCATCGGTGACCGGGAGGAACGGCAGCTGTGGGAGCGCGTCGTGAAGAAGCTCGGGCTGCCGTGGACGGAGCAGTTCCTGGCTCAGGAGTACCGGCACGTCGTACTCGCGCAGAACCTGCGCACACTGGACGCGTACAAGGCCGCCCTGCGGCGCGGTCGCGGCAGTGCGCTGTCGGTGGCACGACGCGAACAGCTGTGGCCCGGCGTCGAGTTGTTCGAGGAGATGCTGCGTCTCCAGAAGGCCACCACGTATCTGAAGGTGTGTGCCCGCGCGGCCGATCTGCTGGCCGACTCGGCTCCCACGCACAACCACGTCGTGGTCGACGAGGCCCAGGACCTGCACCCCGCCCAGTGGCGCGTCCTGCGTGGTGCGGCGGCGTCCGGCAGTGACGACCTGTTCATCACGGGCGACCCGCACCAGCGGATCTACGACTCGAAGGTCTCGCTCGGCTCGCTGGGCGTCACGGTGACGGGACGCACCCACCGCCTGCGCATCAACTACCGGAGCACGGAGGAGATCCTCACCTGGTCGACCGGCATCCTCAGCCCGGTGAACGTCGACGACCTGGGCGGCGCGGGCAGCGACAGCCTCGCCGGCTACCGCTCGCTGCTGCACGGCCGAAGGCCGCACGTGGACGGCTACGGATCCGAACAGGCAGAGGTCGCCGCGCTCGTCGGGAGGATCGAGGAGTGGATCTCCCATGGCATCCGGCCCTCGGAGATCGGGGTGTGCGCCCGCTTCAATGTGTTGCTCGACAAGGTCCACGACAAGCTGGCCGCGGCCGGGATGCCTGTGGTCCGCGTCAGGGACACCCCTGGGCCGGGCGTGGACGGGGTTCGGCTCGCCACCATGCACGCCATGAAGGGGTTGGAGTTCCGCTGTGTCGCCGTGCTCGGGGCATCGGCGAGCGCGGTGCCGTTCGCGCGCGAGGTGACGCCCGTCTCCGTGGACGCATTGCAGCACGACTCCGATCTGCTGCGGGAGCGGTGCCTGCTGTTCGTGGCGTGCACGCGAGCCCGCGAGGCGCTGGCGGTGTCATGGAGCGGGATCGCCAGTCCGTTCGTACCTCAGCCGAACTGACGTGACGCGCATGGCAGTGGTGGATCGTCAGTCCTCCGGTTTCAGCGCCCCGTTACCCAGCCCGTCCCGAGCCAGCAACGCCGCTTCCCGGCTCAGTTCAGCCACCCTGCGGGCGCGTTCCTCGAATTCCTGGAGCACTCGGAAGGCCGCCCCGAACCGGCGTTGCTCGGCGATGTCCATCTGCGGAATGCGCGCCCCCTTCCCGTCGAGGCGAAAGGTGCCGCTGGCGCTCGTGGAGCGCCGGGTGTTCGCGGCGCTGCGCAGGAAGCCCTGGAGGTAGTCCGTGTCGAGCTGGTCGCTGACCGAGACCGGCTCGGGATCGCCGTACTCGATGAGCCCGGCTCGGACGAGGTCGGCGACACTGACGGAGGGCCCGTCGACGGCACCCGGTCCGTCGCCCGCTGTGAGTACCGGCAGCAGTTCGGCCAGCAGTCTCACTTGCTCCGTCAACTCCTGCCGCAGAGCGACGTATTCCGCCGCGTAGTCACGATGGGACTCCGCCACATGGCGGCCGGGTGTGAGGTCCACCGTGTCGTCGAGCAGGTCGATCAAGGGTACGTCCGCCACCTGGCCGGGGGCCGGCTCCAGGGACGCGTCGGGTTCTGTCGCGGTCAGGTCGACCATGCGGACGCTGGTCACGGCGTCACCGAGCGTGCGCGGCCGGCGCAGGTGCCACAGGTGCACGGGGAGAGCGTGGGAGGACGCGGTGCCGGGCGGGAGAGCGGTGACCTGGGTGAGGATGCCGCGCCGCACGAGTTCGGCCCGGATACGGCGGCCGGCCTTGCGGTAGGCGACCGAGGCAGGCATGACCATGAGGACTCGGCCGCCAGGGGCGGTATGGGCGTACGCATGCTGGAGCCAGGCGAGTTCGCCTTCGGCACGCGACGGAGTGCCGAACTCCCACCGCGAGTCGAGGAGCAGCTCCTCGCGCCCCCAGTCGGTGTCACCGACCGGCGGATCGCAGACGACGAGGTCGGCCTTGACGTCCGCCCAGAGGTCGTCACGCAGGGAATCACCGGTCCCGATGTCGACGCCCTCGCGACCGGTGAGATCCGCGCGGAGCTGCGCGAAGCGGGCGCTGCGGATGTCGGACTCCTGCCCGTACCGCAGGGGCCCTCGCTCCGGCCCCACGGCCAGAAGCAGCGTGCCGATGCCGCAGGCCGGGTCGAAAAGGGTCGCGTCGCCCGCCACGTCACCGGCGAAGCGACGCACGGCACGGACCACGCGTGGTGAAGTGACCTGGTCCGAACCGGCCCGGCGTACGGAGTCGGTGAAGCGCTCCGCGAGAGCGCCCACCACCTCGGAGGCGGAACCGCTGCCGATCAGGTCTCGAGCAAGCCGGACAGCGCCCTCCGGCAGATCCTTCGGGCACTCTTCCCCGGCGAGCAGCCGGGCGACATCGACAAGCCCGCCGATCATCTCGTCGCCATACGCCCCGCGCAGCGCCTGCCACAGCTGGACCTCGATGGAGACATCCTGCACTTTGCGCTGCTTGTCCAGCCACGCCTGCACCTCGGTCAGGTCGAAGAGCGGGCTGTTCACACCGCCCCCGGCGGGCACGGGAAAGTCACTGTGCCTCCGCCTCCAATTGGAGACAGCGGCACGAGTGACGCCTGCGAGCCGGGCGATCTCGGCGCCGGTGACCAACGCATTCGTCGATGTCGGGGAGGTGTCTGCCATACCCACACCGTACACAGCTATCTGTGGAGCCATCAACGACTAGATTCGTTGACGGCGTCAACAAATTACTCCCCCCGCCACTGCGCACTGAATGTGAATGCCTCCTTACTCCTCGAACAGCACCAGCTGCCCTTCCAAGCCCAAACGCGCGCCGGTGACCGCCCCCCTTTGGCGGTCACCGGCGCGTGTGTGATCAGCGCGCGAGGTTCAGAGGTTCAGGACTTGCACTCGGGCACCCCCTCCAGCCAGGCCGGACCCTTGATGTAGATGTTGGTGACCCAGGCCTTGTAGTCGGGCAGGTAGGACCAGACGTCGTTCTCGTAGCCCTCCGCGGTGACCTTCTCCGCGTGCTTCTGGCACTCGACGCGGATGGTGGTGGAGTTCGGGAAGGCGTAGACGCGGGCGGCCTTGAGGGCGGGCTCGGCCTTGGTCCAGACGCCGGTGCCCCAGGTCTGGTGGATGTGGCCGGTGACCTCGCCGGTGTTGACGCGGACGGCGCCGAAGTAGCCGCCGCCCAGGCGGACATCGCTCACCATCAGCTTGGTGCCGGACTGCTTGGCCTCGACCATCTTGCCCGCGCCGAGGTAGATGGCGATGTGGTGCAGCTTCTGCGAGGTGCCGTAGGCCAGCAGGTCGCCCGGGAGGAGCGGGGCGAGGCCCTGGGCGGCGGTGAAGCGGTCGGCGGCGCGGTGCGTGTAGTACTGCTGGCTGGCCACGCCGTTGAGGATGTCGGAACCGGTGGCCTGGGCGTACGCGTACCGGACCAGGCCCGAGCAGTCGAAGCCGCGCCGCTCGGGGTCGTGTTCACTGGCCGGGTCGGTGGGGTCGACCTGCCCGTACGTGGGGCCGGGCTGGGCGCCGTGGCCGCCGGCCCAGGTGTACCAGGTGCCGGCCGCGACCTCGGCGCAGGCGGCGGCGATCGCCCGCTCGGCGGCCGCGGAGGCGCCGGGCGCGAGGGCGCGGCACTCGTCGGCGGCAGCGGCCGGTGCGGCCTGCGCGGTGGCGGCCGTGGACACCGGCGCCCAGAGGAGGACGGCCAGGAGTGCGATCACTGTGCGGATGAGTCCGGTCCGGCTCACCATGCCGGGACCCCCGTTTCCTGTCGACGTGGTTGAAGCGGCGGGGATGTGTGCGGTGTGGTCAGGGAGCAGCCTGCTGGCGCCACGCCCCGCCCGTCGAGGTCCGGGAGTCGCCCCGGTCGATCGGGCAACGGGGAAACAGCCGGGAAACCCCTGTGAGCAGGGCCGTCCACGGTCGGCCGAGGCTCGCCCTCAGGTGCGGTCACAGGCCGGTCCCGACGACACCGGCACCCCCGGCAGCAGGTTTTCGCGTTCGTCGGGGCCGATCCCCGCGCTGAGTCGGCAGATCTCCGCCAGCCGGGCCGCCGGGTCGAGGCCCCACAGCCGTACCGTGCCGTCGGTGCTGCTGCTGGCCACCGTCCGCCCGTCGGGGGCGAAGTCCACGCCCCACACGGCGTTGGCGTGGCCGGTCAGTGTCGCCCACGGCCGCCGCGTGGCGACGTCCCACAGACGCACCGTACGGTCGTTGCCGCTGCTGGCGAGCATGCGGCCGTCCGGGGAGAAGGCGAGACCCCGGGCCGCGCCGGTGTGGCCGGTCAGGGCGGTCTCGAGGCGGCGTCCGCGGACGTCCCACAGGCGTACGGTGCCGTCGTTGCCGCTGCTGGCGAGGGTGCGGCCGTCGGGGCTGAAGGCGACGCCGCGTACCGCGCCCGTGTGGCCGGTGAGTTCGGCCAGGGGGCGGTGCGAGGCGACGTCCCAGAGCCGTACGGTCAGGTCGTCGCCGGCGCTCGCCAGGGTGCGGCCGTCGGGGCTGAAGTCGACGTCGTTGGCGTAGTCCTCATGGCCCTTGAGGACGGCGACGTCGCGCCGCGAGGCGATGTCCCAGAGGCGGACCGTGCGGTCGGCGCCGGCCGAGGCGAGGGTCCTGCCGTCGGGGGCGAAGGTCACCGAGAAGACCTCCCCGGTGTGGCCGGTGAGCGTCGCCAGGGGCTTGCGCCCGGCCACGTCCCACAGGCGGATCGTGCCGTCGGAGCTCGCCGAGGCGAGGGTCCTGCCGTCGGGGGCGAAGGCCACCGAGAAGACCGTCTCGGTGTGGCCCGTGAGCCGCTTCAGGAGCCGGTGGCCGCGTACGTCCCACAACCGGACGGTGTGGTCGGTGTCGGCGGAGGCCAGCAGTTTCCCGTCGGGGCTGTACACCGCCTGCCAGACCTCCGTGAACGGACGCGACGTCAGCACCGGTCCGCCCAGGTCCCACAGGACGACGGACTGGTCGAAGCCGGCCGTGGCCAGCAGGGCGCCGTCGGAGGTCACGGCGACCCCCAGGACGTAGTCGGTGTGTCCGGCGAGCACGGCGGTCTGCCGGCCGCTGCGTACGTCCCACAGCCGGGTCGTGCCGTCGCCGACCGCGCCGATCACCGCCGCGCCGTCGGGTGTGTAGGCGACGGCGTTGATGTCGTCGCTGCTGCCGGTGAACGTCGCGGTCGTCCGGCCGTCGCGCACGTCCCACAGCCGTACGGTCCGGTCGATGCCGCCGGAGACCACCTGCCGCCCGTCCGGGGAGAACGCCGCGCCCAGCACCTCGTCGGTGTGGCCTTCGAACACGTCGAGTCGCCGCGCGCGGTCGGTGTCCCACAGCCGTACGGTCCGGTCGGCGCCGGCGGACACCAGCATCGTGCCGTCGGGGGCGTACGCCAGCGCGTTGAGGGTGCCTTCGTGGCCGGTGAGCGAGGCCGTGCGCCGGGGGGTGCGCCCGGTGTTCCAGAGCTGGACCGTTCCGTCGGCCGTCGCGACGGCGAGCGCTCCGCCGCGCGGGTCGAAGGCCACCGCCCGGGCCCCCTTCGTACTCGCGGAGAGGACGGCCGTCCGGCGGCGGCCGGCGACGTCCCAGAGGGTCACCGGCCCGTCCGTCGAAGTGGCGGCGAGGGTGCGACCGTCGGGGCCGAAGGCGACCGAGCGGACACGGCCGGGGACGGCGAACGTGGCGAGCGTCCGGTGGTCGCCGCCCGCGCCGCGCAGGGTGACGGTCCCGTCGGAGCTGGCCGTCGCCAGCGTCCGGTCGTCCGGCGCGAAGGCCACCGCATTGACCGGCCCCCGGTAGCCGCCGAGGCGGGCGGAGAAGGGCTGGGACTGGGTGCTGAGGAGGGCGCCGCGGGCCTCGACGGTGGTGTCGGCCCGGTAGGCCTCCTCCGCGAGCAGCATCGACGCCTCCGGCCGACCCCCGGCGAGGGACGCGGACCGCACGGCGAGGGCCTGGGACCGGGCGACGCGCTCCTGCTCGAGAGCGCCCGACCGCTGCTGGTGGGCGAGGCCGCCGGCGGTCACGGCGAGGCCGAGCAGCACGACGAGCGTGGCGAGCAGGGACTGCCGCAGCCGGACCTGTCGTACGGCCTGTCTGCGGCGGCCGTCCTCCTCGGCCTGACTCGCTCTCAGGAAGGCCTCCTCGCCGGGGCCGAGGCGGCTCCAGCCGTCCGACTCGTCGGCCCAGGTCCGTACGGTGTCCAGGCGGGTGCCCCGGTAGAGGGCGGACGGGTCGCGGTCCTCGCGCTCCCATTCGGCGGCCGCGTGGGCGAGTTGCTGGTGGAGGAGGAGTCCGGCCCGGTCGGCGTGGATCCAGTCGCGCAGCCGGGGCCAGGCGTGCAGCAGGGCCTCGTGGGTGATCTGGATCGTGTCGCTGTCCATGGTGATGAGGCGGGCCCGTACGAAGGCGTCGAGTGCGGCGGCCGCGCCGTCCGCGTCGCCGAGCTGTTCCATCAGGGCGGCCCCGCTCATCCGGCGCCGGGTCGCTCCGGCGCCGTCCGCGACGAGCACCAGCCGGGACAGGATGCGGCGGATCGTCTTCTGTTCGGCCGGATACAGCCGGGCGAACACGTTCTCGGCGGTGCGGGCGATGGCTCCCTGGATGCCGCCGGCCCGTTCGTACCCGTCGACGGTCAGCGCGGAGTCCGTGCGGCGCTGCCAGGTGGCGAGCAGCGCGTGGGAGACCAGGGGGAGGGCGCCGGAAGGCGTCTCGTCGGCGCCGACGCCGACGGTCGGAGCGGTGCCCTGGAGTGCCGTCCCCGGTTCGTCGCGCAGTCCGGCGTCGCGCAGGAGAAGGGGGACGAGACCGGGTTCGAGGGTGACCCCGGCGAGTTCGGCGGGACGGGTGATCGACTCCCGCAGCTCGGCCACGCACATCGGCTCCAGGACGAACAGCCCTTCGGTGAGGACCGGGGTCAGTTCGGGCAGGCCCAGACAGCTGCCGGTGAAGTCGGCGCGGACGCCGAGCACCACAACGGCCGGCGCGTGCGTGTCCTGCGTCGGCCCGGTGGTCGCCAGGGCGCGGAGCACCCGGACGAAGGCCCGTCGTTCCTCGTCGTCGGAGCAGAGCGTGAACAGTTCCTCGAACTGGTCCACGATCAGGACGGGCCGCGGGGGCGGTGGCCTGCGGCCCCCCGGGGCCGCCGACGGTTCGTCCGACATCGCGCTCACGGCGTCGAGCAGGGCGGCGGGGTCGTCGCGTACCTCCTCGACGGTGAGGCCGAGGTCGCCGCCGACCGCTTTGGCGGTGCGTTCCAGGAGTTCGTCCAGCGGGCGTGCGGTGGGGGTGAGCAGCACCACCGGCCAGCGGTCGGCGCCCGGCATCGGGAAGTCGCCACGCCGCAGGGCGGGGACGAGACCGGCGTTGAGCAGGGACGACTTGCCGGCGCCGGACGGGGCGACCAGCATCAGCGGTCCACTGCCGATCTGTTCGAAGATCCGCTCCACCAGTGCGGCCGTCGCGCGTTCCCGGCCGAAGAACCATTCCGCGTCCTGGGGGGTGAAGGCCGCCAGTCCGCGGTAGGGACACGCCCCGCCCGACTGCCGTGGCCCGGCTGAGACCTCGGGTTCGGGTTCGCGGTCGCGGGGCGGGGCATGCCGCACCAACCGCAGCAACTCGCCCTCGGCCCGCAGCACCTGGTCGCAGAGGCGGGCGACGTCGACGGTGGCGCGTTTCGTACCTGTCTCGATCTTGCTGAGGTAGCCCTTGCTGTAGTGGGTCTGCCGTGCCAGGTCGGTGAGCGACAGTCCGCGTTCCCGCCGCAGTCGTCGCAGTTGTGCGGGGAAGGACTGCGTGGTCAGCGCGGTCCGGTCCCGGTCGTTTCGGTGGTCTGGTGCATCTCCGAGCTGCGGGTCCCCCAAGGTGTCCCCCAAGGCAGTGCGGGCCGTGAGACGGCGGATGCCCAGGTTACTGTCGGTGCGGTGAGGGGGGCCAAGCCTTTCACCCGGAGTGGCGAAAACACGAACGTCCGGAACCGTGGGCCGACGGTTCCGGACGTTCGCGCACGTGATCGGGCAACCGGGGCTACTGCCCCACGACGACCGAGTTGATCGGCGTCATGTTCTTGTCGATGTAGGTGTTGGGGTACAGGTAGCCCTCGCAGCCCGCGCCGTTGTACCCGGTGCAGGTGCGGAACCAGGCGTTGCCGGTCTGGTTGTTGAGGATGCGGTACGTGCCGGTCACGTTGTTCAGGTTGTAGGTGCCGTACCGGTAGTAGGTGAGGGTCGGCCGGTCGTTGTTCCAGCCGGCGCCCGGGTACAGGCAGACATACCCGGAGGCACAGCCGTGGACGGTGGCCTGCGGAGCCGCCTGGGCCTGGCTCGCGCCCACCGCGGTCATCGTGCCGACGGCCAGAGCCAGTGCCGCCGCGGTCCGCATCGCCTTGAGCTTGCGCATCGTTCCCCCTTGGTCGTGGGTCTTGCTGCGTGCTGTCGTCATCAGAGTTGCCCCCGCCGCTCACCGGGGTCGACAGGTTTCCTGTTGCCCTCCTGTGAGCCGCTCGGGAAACCGGTCATGACCTGGGGAAACACCGGGTCGGAGGCAACGCCGTCGGCCCGGGAGGCGGATAACCGGAATCTCGTCTCGCACAATCCTGTGCGATCCATTGACGCGCCCATGACCTGCTCTTATCTTCTGACCGAAGTTCCGCACAAGAGCCGAAATTTCGAACAACATCCGACGCCTCAGGGCAGTTCACGCAGAAATGGGACGAGCGTTGAACAGAACCCTCAGGGCGGTCCTCGCCCTCCTCACCTCGGTGGCCGCCCTCCTGGGACTCACCACCGCCCTCGCCGGCCCGGCCGGAGCCGCCCACCCGTCGGCGGGGCAGGCGACGCGGTACACCATGACCGCGTTCACCAACAGCAGCGAGTCGAACATGTACGTCTACGACTCGCCGGACGCGACCGCGTTCACCCTCCGGAAGGGCCCCGCGTACACCCCGCCCTCCGGTCTGATCCGCGACCCCAGCATCTTCAAGCACACGGACGGCTACTACTACCTCACCTACACCACCCGCACCTGGTCGGCGCTCTCCACCACGATCGGCTTCGCCCGCTCCACGGACCGCCTCAACTGGACCTTCCTTTATGACTACACGGTCCCGATCAGCGGTCTGCAGCGCGCCTGGGCGCCCGAGTGGTTCGTCGACACCAACGGCAGCGTCAACATCATCCTGTCCGCGTCCGTCGCGGCCGACGGAGAGTGGATCTTCAAGCCGTACAAGCTGACGGCGACCAACTCCGCCCTCACCGCCTGGTCCGCGCCGACCGTGCTGTCCGGCATCAGCCCGAACTACATCGACACCTTCATCGTCAAGATCGGCTCCACCTACCACGCGTTCACCAAGAACGAGACGACGAAGTACATCGAGTACGCGACCGCCTCCAGCCTCACCGGCCCGTACACCTTCCAGAAGACCGGCAACTGGGCCGGCTTCGGCTCCGGGAAGGAGGGCCCGGCGCTCGTCCAGCTCGACAATGGCGGCTGGCGGATCTACTACGACGCCTACGGCGACCAGAAGTACTGGTACAGCGACAGCTACGACAACTTCGCCACCTGGTCGACCCCGACCGAACTGCCGGGCCTCACCGGCTTCGTACGCCACCTGACCGTCCTCAAGGAGACCGTGTCCGGCGGCGTCACCCTGCCGACCAACACCACCCGGTCCCTCCAGTCCGTCAACTACACGGGCCGCTACGCCGTGGTCCGCTCGGACAGCCTCGGCTACGTCGACCCGGTGACCTCCTCCAGCACCACCGCCGTCAAGCAGAGCGCGACCTTCACGGTCGTGCCCGGCCTCGCGGACGCCAACTGCTACTCCTTCCGGGACTCCGCCGGCCGCTATCTGCGGCACTGGGACTTCCGGGTCCGCTTCGACACGGACAACGGCACGACCGTGTTCGACAAGGACGCCACGTACTGCGCCCGGCCGGGCACGGCCGCCGGCTCGGTCCGCCTGGAGTCGTACAACTACCCGGGCCGCTACCTCCGCCACTACAACTACGAGCTGCGCGTGGACCAGTACCAGGCCACGGACACCTTCCGCGCCGACAGCTCCTTCACGGCGGTGAACCCCTGGGCCTGATGGGAACGATTCCTCCGGCCGGAGGACGATGACGGTGCCGCCCGTGCCGAGCACGGGCGGCACCGTCGCGTTCTCCTACCGGTCGCCGGCCATCGCCACCGGTGCCGGGGCGTACCCGGCGGGCCGGGTGGTGAACGTGCCCCGGCCCTGGGTGCGGCTGCGCAGCCGGGTCGCGTACCCGAACAACTCCGCCAGGGGCACGGTCGCGGTGATCACCACCGAGCCCGCCCGGGGCGCGGAGTCCGAGACCCGGCCCCGGCGCGCCGCGAGATCGCCGAGCACCCCGCCCACGGCGTCCGCGGGCACGGTGACGGTGACAACGGCGACGGGCTCCAGGAGCCCCATCACCCCGGTGCGCAGTGCCTCCCGGAGCGCGAGCCGCCCGGCCGTACGGAACGCCATCTCCGAGGAGTCCTTGGAGTGGGTCGCCCCGTCGGTCAGGGTGACGCCCAGCCCGGTCACCGGGTGACCGCCGAGGGGCCCCTCGGCGAGGGCGTCACGGCAGCCGGCCTCGACCGCGCGGACGTACTCCTGCGGTACCCGGCCGCCGACGACGGTCGAGCGGAAGACGAAGCCCGTGGGGGCGCCGCCGTCACCGTCGCCGTCCGCCTCCAGGGGTGCCACGTCGAGGACGACATGGGCGAACTGCCCTGCCCCGCCGTCCTGTTTGACGTGCCGGAAGACCAGACCGGACACCCCGCGGACGACCGTCTCGCGATAGGCCACACGAGGCCGGCCGACGGCGACTTCGAGCCCGTGGCTCTGCCGGATCTTCTCCACCGCCACCTCCAGATGCAGTTCGCCCATGCCGGACAGCAGCGTCTGACCGGTCTCGGGGTCGGTCCGCACGACCAGCGAGGGGTCCTCCTCGGCCAGCCGCGCCAGGGCCGTGGCGAGCCGGTCGGTGTCGGTGCTCCTGCGTGCCTCGACGGCCACCGACACCACCGGGTCGGCGACGGACGGGGGTTCGAGGAGCAGCGGCGCCGCCGGCGCGCACAGGGTGGTCCCCGCGCGGGCGGACTTCAGCCCGACCACCGCGACGATGTCCCCGGCCACCGCCCGGTCCAGTTCGGCGTGCCGGTCGGCCCGGACCCGCAGGATCCGGCCGATCCGCTCGGTGCGCCGTGTGCCCGCGTCCAGCACGGTGTCCCCCTTCCGGATCGTTCCCGAGTACAGCCTCAGGTAGGTCAGCCGTCCCGTGGCCGTGGCGCTCACCTTGAACGCCAGGGCCGCGAACGGCACGTGCGCGTCGGCGGCCCGCTCCTGCTCCGTACCGTCGTGCGTACCGCGTACGGGCGGCACGTCCGACGGCGACGGCAGATACGCCACCACCGCGTCGAGCAGCGGTTCGATGCCGCGGTTGCGGTAGGCCGAGCCGCACAGCACGACCACGCCCTCACCGGTGCGGGTGAGGTCGCGCAGCGCGGAGGCCAGCGTCCGCGCGGAGAGCGTGGACCGCGCGCAGAACTCCTCCAGCGCCGTCGGATGCAGTTCCGCCACCGCCTCCTCCAGCCGCCGTCGACGTCGCTCCGCCTCCTCGCGCAGGGCGTCCGGCACCGGCCCCTCCTCGGCCGTGTCGCCGCCGTCCGCCCAGACCAGGGCCCGCATGCGCAGCAGATCGACGACGCCGGTGAAGCCGTCCTCCGTACCGATCGGCACCTGCACCACCAGCGGCGCCGGATGGAGCCGTCGCCGGATCGACTCGACGGCCGTGTCGAGGTCGGCGCCCGCCCGGTCCAGCTTGTTGACGAAGGCGATGCGCGGTACGCCGTGCCGGTCGGCCTGCCGCCACACCGACTCGCTCTGCGGCTCGACGCCCGCGACCGCGTCGAACACCGCGATCGCGCCGTCGAGCACCCTCAGCGACCGTTCCACCTCGTCGGCGAAGTCGACGTGGCCCGGTGTGTCGATCAGGTTGATGCGATGGCCGTCCCAGGCGCAGCTCACCGCCGCCGCGAAGATCGTGATGCCGCGATCGCGCTCCTGCGGGTCGAAGTCGGTGACGGTCGTGCCGTCGTGGACCTCGCCCCGCTTGTGCGTGGTCCCGGTGGCGTACAGGAACCGCTCGGTGACGGTGGTCTTGCCGGCGTCGACGTGGGCGAGGATGCCCAGGTTGCGGACGGCGGTCAGGGGGTTGCCGCGGTTGTCGCGGTTGTCGCGGTTGTTGCGGTTGTTGCGGTTGTTGCGGTTGTTGCGGTTGTCGACGTTGCTGCGCATGGCCCGTGGCCTTTCAGCTGAGCTGTTTCGGGACAGCGCGATTTCCGTGCGGGACGCGGACGGCGAGGCAGGGGCGCGGCACGGCCGGAGCTGTCGCTCCACCGCGGGCACCCGGGTGCGAAGTCAGACGTGCGTCACGGAGATCCGGTACCGGCCGCGCAGCGGGCACCGGACGGACGAGGACACGAGGATCACGTCGTACAGGGAACGGGGAACGACGACAGCGGTGCGGTCACACACGGCCGGGCTCCCCTCGATCGGTCTGCGTCCACTCGTCACGACGCGCGCGCCGCGGTGTCGTGCGGCGCGCGATGTGGGGCGATTCTAGGGAAGCGGACGCGGGTGGGGCACCGCGTTTTTTCAGCGGGCCGATCCACGGCACCCGACAAGCGTGCCTCGGCACCGCCGACCGCGGCGGCGCTTCGGCGCTTCGGCGCTTCGGTGGTGCGGTGGTGCGGTGGTGCGGTGGTGCGGTGGTGCGGTGGTGCGGTGGTGCGGTGGTGCGGTGGTGCGGTGGTGCGGTGCTATCAGTGCTTCCGGGAGCGGCTGTGGGGATGCGGGATGTGGTGCGGTTCGTGGAGATACCAATAGCGGCCGACGAGGGCGCCGCCGAAGACGACGAAGCCGACCCCGATGAGCCAGGACGTCACGATCAGGACGGTGCCGACCGCACCGTACGAGGCCGCGTTGCTCACGATGAGAGGGGAGAAGACCAGGTAGGAGAACACGCGCAGGCCGCCGAGGCCCATGATCGTGGCGATGGCGCCCGGCAGGAGGGCATGCCAGGAGATCCGGCCGCCGAGCAGGAAGCGCTGTCCCCACCAGAAGAAGAGCACGCCGAGCAGCGCGGACAGCACGCCCCGGGCCGATGAGCGCAGGAGTCCCGATCCCAGGAGGGCGCCGCTCTGCGCTTCGGCGAAGAGGTAGGCCGTCATCGCGACGAGCCACACCGCGCGTCGCCAAACCGTGTGCCAGCGCCCGGCCGACAGGTCCCAGACCTTCTCGTAACCGGTCTGGACACTGCCCGCGAACGTCACGCCGAAGAGCACGAGCAGCACCATGCTCAGGACGTTGATCGTGCTCAGGACCTTGCGGGGTGCGGAGAAGAGGTCTTGCACGGCGTCGGCGGGGCGCCCGGACAGGCCCATGCCGTCCACGATCCACAGGGCGAAGCCGCGTTCCTGGACGGGGGCGGCCGCCGCGACCACGATCAGCAGCGGGGCGAACGTCACCAGGCCCAGCGCCGCGAAGCCCATGGCCCTGTGCATCAGCTCCACTTCCTTGCCGCGCCGCCATACGCGGGTGCCCCTGGTGTGGAGGAAGTGGCGCAGTCTCGTCGAACGGTGCCCCCGGCCGCGGAGGTGGCTCCTGTTCCCGGGCCTGCCCGGCCGGCCGCCACCCGGGGGACTCGGAGTGGGTTCTCTCGGCCCCTTGGGTTCCCTGGGTTCCACCACGGGCTCTACAGGTCCGACGGTCCGACCAGGCGGAAAGGCCGGACAGGACTGCCGCTCCCCTCCTGGCCGAGAGGGCAGCGGCACATCCGCCGCAGTGGTGGCACCACCCCATGGAGCATGCGTGGTCACCTCGTCCTGTTTCCCCTGCACCGGCACGGGGGCTCGTCCCCGCACCGGGCCCGCCCGCACGTCACGAGTGGTTGCTTCCAGCGTGCCCCGCCGACTCCAGATGTGCGACCGGCTCGGCGGCCCCACCGCACGTACCGCTGAAGTGGCCGACGGGCGAGAGAGTGAGGTCCGTCCGCGCCGCCCCTGACCCCCTGACCCGTACGAACCACCTCGTGGGACGATTCCGCCTGACATCCGCAACCGTGGCGCAAAATGGCGCGTCTTCGACCCTGTTGGCCGTGCCTGAGGCTCTATGAATCGAACAAAAGGGGGAACCTGCGGTGAATCGAACCCGGAGATGGACGAGACGGGGAACGCGGTTGATCGCCACCCTCGTAGTGGCGTCGGCCGCGATGGGATGCCAAGACACGGGGACCGGCGGGGAGGCTTCGGCATCGAAGCCTCCGAAGCCTCCCGCCTCCTCGAAGAAACCCGACAGCGACGCGGTCAAGGACGAGGGAAAAGAATCGGCCAAGGCATCGCCGGACACGTCGAAGAAGCCGGGCAGCAGTGGCTCAGCAAGTGCGCTGACCTGCGATCAGCTGCGGAACGCCGAGCTGCAGAACTCCTCCATGCGGCTGCCCGACGCCCCCGAGGGGACCACCGTCGCCTTCACGGACGGACGGTGGGAAGGCGACGGTGTGGTGATCGAGCTGCAGCCGCAGTGCGGCATCGGTGACATGACAGGCGACGCGGCGGCGGATGCCGTGGGCGCCATCAAGGTCACCACAGGGGGCACGGGCAAGTTCTACGGCCTTGTCACATGGCGCAACGACGCCGGGACCCCGGTACCGGCCGCCGCTGTCTCGCTCGGCGACCGTACGCCGGTGGTTTCGATCGACGTCTCCGCGGCGCCCGTGAGGCAGGCGACGGTCGTCTACCTCACCCGCGGCGACTCCGAGCCGACGGCCGTGGTGACGCTCAGGCGAACCGCCGTCTACCAGGTGACGGAACCCGCCATGGTCGAACTCCACCACAGCGACGCCCCGTACACGCCGTGAGCCAGGGCCGGGGCACAGCCCCATCCCCATGGAGAACATGAAAAAAAGGATGGTGCCGACCGAGAACCGGTCGGCACCATCCATGCGCCTACTAGATGTGGGACGATCTCGTGAACGTCCCTAGATGTGTCCGAGGGGGGACTTGAACCCCCACGCCCGATAAAGGGCACTAGCACCTCAAGCTAGCGCGTCTGCCATTCCGCCACCCGGACTAGGTGTCTGTCGCCTGGACGGGGGTGTTCCCCGCGGCGACATGGACAACAATACCAAGGTTTCGGGGTGCCTTTCACCTGCGTTTCCGGGCTCCGGACGGCGCCGTGCGGGCCTCTGACGAGCAGGTCCGCACGGCTTCACCCGGGGTGAGCGGACGGTCACGAACCGGCCACGTCAGGCGGCGGACGGCATGAGGTGGTAGTCGGGGAAGTTGCCCGGCAGCCGCTCCCCCGCCGGGCCGCGCGTGACGGCCCTGACGAGGAGCTCACCGCCGACGAAGGCGCCCCGCCAGGACGCGCCGAAGCCGCCGAAGAGCTCGTCGCGGTCGCCGCGGGAGCGGGGTGTGCCGTGGCCGACCTTGAACGCCCGGATCTGGGGTGCCAGCCGCTCGTACGTCGCGTGGTCGTCGGTGGAGAGAGTGGCGACGAGCGCGCCGTTCGAGGCGTTCATGGCAGCGAGCAGTTCGGCCTCGGTGTCGACCAGGACGATCGTGTCGACCGGGCCGAAGGGTTCCGCGTGGTGGAGCGGGGAGGACGGGGGCGGGTCCAGCAGGGTGACGGGCTGGACGTACGCGCCGGTGTCCTGGCCGGGCAGGAAGCGCGCGTCGCCGAGCCGGCCCCGGTGCAGCGGTACGGCGCCCCGGTCGACGGCCTCGGCGACCTGGTCGGTCAGCTCCTTGGCCTTGGCCGCGTTGATGACGGGCCCGAAGTCCAGCTTCGGGTGCGGGTCGTCGGGGTGCTCCACGGCCAGCGGGTGGCCGACCCTGAGGGTGCGGACCGCCGGAAGGTACGCGGCCAGGAACTCGTCGAACAGTGCGCGCTGGACGACGAAGCGCGGGTACGCCGTGCAGCGCTGTTTGCCGTAGTCGAAGAGCTTGGGAATGACGGCGGTGAGGGTGTCCCAGTCGGTGTGGTTCCAGATGCCCCAGGTGTTCAGGCCCTCCTGTTCCAGTACGTGGCGTTTGCCGAGGTCGGCGACGGCGGTGGCCACGGCGGCGCCGGTGTCGCGGCCGCCGACGAAGGAGACGCAGCCGATCTCGGGGGCGCGGACCAGCGCCTTGGACAGTTCGCCTCCGCTGCCGCTGACGAGGGTGACCGGGAGGCCCTCGCGGGCGGCGAGCGCGCCGGCCAGGGTGAGGCAGGCGACGCCGCCGTCGGTCGGGGTCTTGGCGATGACCGCGTTGCCCGCCAGTGTCTGGACCAGCATCGCGTGCACGAGCACGCTCATCGGGTAGTTCCAGCTGGCGATGTTGGAGACCGGGCCGTCGAGCGGGACGCGCCCCTCGACCATGGGCTCGATGCCGTCGACGTACCAGCGGACGCCGTCGATGGCCCGGTCCACGTCGGCCTGCGCGAGCCGCCAGGGTTTGCCGATCTCCCAGACCAGGAGCAGAGCGAGCAGTTCGCGGTGCTGGGTGAGGGCGTCGAGCGTGGCGGCGACCCGGGCGCGGCGTTCGGCGAGGGGGACGTGGCGCCAGGCCCGGTGCTGGTCGAGGGAGGCGCGCACCGCCTGATGCGCGGTGGCGCCGTCCAGTCGGGGCGGGCCCGCGACGGGGCTGCCGTCGACGGGGCTGGTGGCCGGCAGAGCCCGGCCGTCGGCCTGCCAGGAGCGGTTCCAGAGGTTGAGGACCCGGTCGTCCCGGAAGGCCTCGGGGGCGACGGCGAGACACCGCTGCCAGGCGTCGGTCCAGGCCGTGCCGGATTTGAGGGTGAGGGTGGGCGTGGCTGTGGGTGGTGCCATGGGTTTCTCCGCTCTCGGTGCACAGTCGGGGGCGGGGGACACAACAGCGGGGAGTGAGGTCAGGCCTCGTCCTCCAGGGCGGCGAGCACGAGCCGGGCCGTCTCGGTGGGGGTGCCGCCGACCCTCACCCCGACCGCTTCCAGCGCCTCCTTCTTGGCCTGGGCCGTGCCGGAGGAGCCGGAGACGATCGCGCCCGCGTGCCCCATCGTCTTGCCCTCGGGGGCGGTGAATCCGGCGATGTAGCCGACGACGGGCTTGGTGACGTGGTCGCGGACGTACGCGGCGGCCCGTTCCTCGGCGTCGCCGCCGATCTCGCCGATGAGGACGATCAGTTCGGTGTCCGGGTCGTCCTGGAAGGCGGCCAGGCAGTCGATGTGGGTGGTGCCGACGACGGGGTCGCCGCCGATGCCGACGCAGGTGGAGAACCCGATGTCACGGAGCTCGTACATGAGTTGGTAGGTGAGGGTGCCGGACTTGGAGACGAGGCCGATGCGTCCGGGCTTGGTGATGTCGGCGGGGATGATGCCCGCGTTGGACTGGCCGGGGGTGATCAGGCCGGGGCAGTTGGGGCCGATGATCCGGGTGCCCCTGGACCGGGCGTACGCCGTGAAGGCGACGGAGTCGTGGACGGGGATGCCCTCGGTGATGACCACGGCGAGGCCGATGCCGGCGTCGGCGGCCTCGACGACGGCCGCCTTGGCGAAGGCGGGCGGGACGAAGACGACGGTGACGTCGGCGCCGGTGACCTCGATGCCCTCGTGGACCGAGCCGAAGACGGGAACGGCACGGTCATCGAAGTCGACGGTCCGGCCGGCCTTGCGGGGGTTGACGCCGCCGACGACGTTCGTGCCGGCCGCGAGCATGCGGCGGGTGTGCTTCATGCCCTCGCCGCCGGTCATGCCCTGGACGAGGACCTTGCTCTCCTTGGTGAGGTAGATGGCCATGTCCGGGCTCCTCAGTTCGCGTGGGCGAGGTCGGCGGCGCGGCGCGCGGCGCCGTCCATGGTGGTGGCCTGGTGGACGAGGGGGTGGTCGCGGGCGTCGAGGATCGCCCGGCCGCGTGCGGCGTTGTTGCCGTCGAGGCGGACGACCAGCGGTTTGGTCAACTGGACGCTGTCCAGGGCCCGCACGATGCCGTCCGCCACCGCGTCACAGGCGGTGATCCCGCCGAAGACGTTGACGAGGACGGACTTCACGGCCGGGTCGGAGAGGATGACGGAGAGGCCGTCGGCCATGATCTGGGCGGAGGCACCGCCGCCGATGTCGAGGAAGTCGGCGGGGCGGGCGCCGCAGCCCGCGACCACGTCGAGGGTGGACATGACGAGTCCGGCGCCGTTGCCGATGACGCCGACCTCGCCGTCCAGCTTCACGTAGTTGAGGCCCTTCGCGGCGGCGGCCGCCTCCAGCGGGTCGTCGTGCGCGAGGCCCTCGTCACCCCAACGGCTCTGCCGGAAGCTCGCGTTGTCGTCGAGGGTGACCTTGCCGTCGAGGGCGAGGATCTGCCCCTGTTCGGTTCGCACGAGGGGGTTCACCTCGACGAGGAGCGCGTCCTCACGGGTCAGTACCTCCCAGAGCCGCATGAGAACGTCGACGGTCTGCGGGGGCAGGCCCGCCGCTTCGGCGATCTCGGCCGCCTTCGCCGAGGTGACGCCCTCGGCGGGGTCGACGGGGATCCGGGCCACCGCCTCCGGCCTGGTCGCCGCCACCTCCTCGATCTCCATGCCGCCCTCGGCCGAGGCGATCGCGAGGAAGCGGCCGGCCGCGCGGTCGAGGACGTACGAGACGTAGAACTCCCTCTCGATCGCGACCGGTTCGGCGACCATCACCTTGCGGACGGTGTGGCCCTTGATGTCCATGCCGAGGATCTGCCGTGCCGTCAGTTCGGTGGCGGCGGGGTCGGCTGCGAGCTTCACCCCGCCCGCCTTGCCGCGTCCGCCGGTCTTCACCTGGGCCTTGACGACGACGCGTCCGCCCAGCCCGCGGGCGATCTCGCGGGCCTCCTTGGGCGAGTCGGTGACCTCGGCCCGTGGCACCGCGATGCCGTGTTCCTCGAAGAGTTCCCTTGCCTGGTGCTCGAAAAGGTCCATTCCGGCTCCTGACTCAAAAGTGCCGCACGCCCCCTGGACACCACCCACCGGATGCGGGATAACAAGCTTCATACAGTATTCGTCGACTGTATGCAATCAACCGTGAGAGCGCTCCAACCCGTACGAAGACGCCACGAAGAGCCCACGAAGACCCCACGAAAACCCCTACGAAGGGACAGGACTTCGCCATGCCCGACGGCAACAGCCAGGACCTCATTTCCGGTGGTCACCTCGTCGCGAAGGCACTCAAAGCGGAGGGTGTGGAGGTCATCTACACCTTGTGCGGCGGCCACATCATCGACATCTACGACGGCTGCGTCGACGAGGGCATCGAGGTCGTCGACGTCCGCCACGAGCAGGTCGCCGCCCACGCCGCCGACGGCTACGCCCGCATCACCGGCAAGCCCGGCTGCGCGGTCGTCACCGCCGGCCCCGGTACGACCGACGCCGTGACCGGTGTCGCCAACGCCTTCCGCGCGGAGTCCCCGATGCTGCTGATCGGCGGCCAGGGCGCGCACACCCAGCACAAGATGGGGTCCCTGCAGGACCTGCCGCACGTCGACATGATGACCCCGATCACCAAGTTCGCGGCGACCGTACCGGACACCGCCCGCGCCGCCGACATGGTGTCGATGGCGTTCCGCGAGTGCTACCACGGCGCCCCCGGCCCCTCGTTCCTGGAGATCCCGCGTGACGTCCTGGACGCCAAGGTGCCGGTGGAGAAGGCGCGGGTACCGAAGGCCGGGGCCTACCGGGCCTCGACCCGCTCGGCCGGCGACCCCGAGGCCATCGAGAAGCTCGCCGACCTGCTGGTGCACGCCGAGAAGCCCGCGATCCTGCTGGGCAGCCAGGTGTGGACGACGCGAGGAACCGAGTCCGCGATCGATCTGGTGCGCACGCTGAACATCCCGGCGTACATGAACGGCGCGGGGCGCGGCACCCTGCCGCCCGGAGACCCGCACCACTTCCAGCTCTCCCGCCGGTACGCCTTCTCCCACGCCGACGTCATCGTCATCGTCGGTACGCCCTTCGACTTCCGCATGGGCTACGGCAAGCGGCTGTCGCCGGACGCGACCGTCGTGCAGATCGACCTCGACTACCGGACCGTCGGCAAGAACCGCGACATCGACCTCGGGATCGTCGGCGACGCGGGCCTCGTTCTGAAGTCGGTGACCGAGGCAGCCTCCGGACGCATCAACGGGGGCGCGTCGAGGCGCAAGGAGTGGCTCGACGAGCTGCGCGCCGCCGAGCAGACCGCCATCGAGAAGCGGCTGCCCAGCCTGAGGTCCGACGCCTCGCCGATCCACCCGTACCGGCTGGTCAGCGAGATCAACGACTTCCTCACCGAGAACTCCATCTACATCGGCGACGGCGGCGACATCGTCACCTTCTCCGGTCAGGTCGTGCAGCCCAAGTCACCCGGGCACTGGATGGACCCGGGCCCCCTCGGCACGCTCGGCGTCGGCGTCCCCTTCGTACTCGCCGCCAAGAAGGCGCGGCCCGACAAGGAGGTGGTGGCCCTCTTCGGCGACGGCGCCTTCTCCCTCACCGGCTGGGACTTCGAGACCCTCGTCCGCTACGACCTCCCCTTCGTCGGCATCGTCGGCAACAACTCCTCGATGAACCAGATCCGTTACGGCCAGGCCGCCAAGTACGGCCTGGAGCGCGAGCGCGTCGGCAACACCCTCGGCGACGTCCACTACGACAAGTTCGCCCAGATGCTGGGCGGTTACGGCGAGGAGGTCCGCGACCCCGCCGACATCGGCCCGGCACTCCGGCGCGCCCGTGAGTCGGGCAAGCCGTCGCTGATCAACGTCTGGGTCGACCCGGACGCGTACGCCCCCGGAACCATGAACCAGACGATGTACAAGTGAGGTGCCCCCGATGACCCCTACCGCAGGAACGTCGACCAAGGCTCTCGAAGGCATCCGCGTCCTCGACATGACGCACGTCCAGTCCGGCCCGTCCGCCACCCAGCTGCTCGCCTGGCTCGGCGCGGACGTGGTGAAGCTGGAGGCGCCGAGCGGCGACATCACGCGCAAGCAGCTGCGTGACCTCCCGGACGTCGACTCCCTCTACTTCACGATGCTCAACTGCAACAAACGGAGCATCACCCTCAACACCAAGACCGAGCGCGGCAAGGAGATCCTCACCGAGCTGATCCGGCGCTCCGACGTCATGGTCGAGAACTTCGGACCCGGCGCGGTCGACCGCATGGGCTTCACCTGGGACCGCATCCAGGAGATCAATCCGCGGATCGTCTATGCCTCCATCAAGGGGTTCGGCGACGGCCCGTACACCAACTTCAAGGCGTACGAGGTCGTCGCGCAGGCCATGGGCGGGTCGATGGCGACCACCGGCTTCGAGGACGGGCCGCCGCTGGCGACGGGGGCCCAGATCGGGGACTCGGGCACGGGCATCCACGCCGTGGCGGGGATTCTCGCGGCGCTGTACCAGCGGGAGAACACCGGGCGCGGTCAGCGGGTCAATGTGGCCATGCAGCACGCGGTCCTCAACCTCTGCCGGGTGAAGCTGAGGGACCAGCAGCGGCTGACACATGGCCCGCTCCGTGAATATCCCAACGACGACTTCGGCGACGAGGTTCCCAGGTCCGGGAACGCGTCCGGCGGCGGCCAGCCCGGCTGGGCGGTCAAGTGCGCGCCGGGCGGCCCGAACGACTACGTGTACGTCATCGTGCAGCCCGTCGGCTGGCAGCCGATGAGCGAACTCATCGGCCGGCCGGAACTGGCGGACGACCCCGAGTGGGCGACACCGGAGGCCCGGCTCCCCAAGCTCAACAAGATGTTCCAGCTCATCGAGGAGTGGTCGTCCACGCTCCCCAAGTGGGAGGTGCTGGAGCGGCTCAACGCCCACAACATCCCGTGCGGGCCGATCCTCTCCACCAAGGAGATCATCGAGGACGAGTCCCTGGTCTTCAACGAGATGGTCGTCACCGTGCCGCACCCCGAGCGCGGCGACTTCGTGACCGTCGGCAGCCCGCTGAAGCTGTCCGACTCCCCCGTGGACGTGACCACTTCACCCCTGCTCGGCGAGCACAACGAAGAGGTCTACGTCGGCGAGCTCGGCCTCGGCGACGAGGAACTGCGCCTGCTCAAGTCGAACGGAGTGATCTGATTGATGGCCGAAGACCGGGTGCTGAGGGTGCGTGGACTCCTCGACGCCGTACGGGCCGAGGGGCGCAGCGCGCTGACCGCTCCCGAGGGCAAGGTGGTCGCCGACGCGTACGGGATCGCCGTACCCGGCGAGGAGCTGGCGCGGGACGTCGAGGAGGCGGTGTCGTTCGCGGCGCGCTTCGGCGGGCCGGTGGTGATGAAGATCGTCTCGCCGGACATCCTGCACAAGACCGACGCGGGCGGTGTGATCGTCGGGGTGGAGGGCGCGGCGGACGTGAGGGCCGCGTTCCACCGGATCGTCGACAACGCGCGCGCGTACGCGCCCGCCGCCCGTATCGAGGGCGTCCAGGTGCAGGAGCTGCTGCCGAAGGGGCAGGAGGTCATCGTCGGCGCGGTGACGGACCCGACGTTCGGGAAGGTCGTCGCGTTCGGGCTCGGCGGGGTGCTGGTGGAGGTCCTCAAGGACGTGACGTTCCGGCTCGCGCCGGTCGACCCGGACGAGGCGCTCTCCATGCTGGATGCGATCCGCGCGGCGGAGATCCTGCGCGGGGTGCGCGGGGCACCCGCCGTGGACCGGTGGGCGATCGCCGAGCAGATCCGCCGGGTCTCCGAACTCGTCGCGGACTTCCCGGAGATCGCCGAGGTGGACCTCAACCCGGTGATCGCCACTCCCGAGGGCGCGGTCGCGGCGGACATCCGGGTGATCCTCGCGGAGTCGGTGCCGAAGCCCCGGCGCAGGTACACGCGCGAGGAGATCCTCACATCGATGCGCCGGCTGATGCAGCCCTCGTCGGTGGCCGTGATCGGGGCCTCCAACGAGCAGGGCAAGATCGGCAACTCGGTGATGCGCAACCTCGTCGACGGCGGTTTCGCCGGGGAGATCCATCCGGTGAACCCCAAGGCCGATGACATTCTGGGCCGCAAGGCGTACAAGAGTGTCACGGACGTTCCCGGTGAGGTGGATGTGGCGGTCTTCGCGATCCCCGCCAAGTTCGTTGCCGCGGCGCTGGAGGAGGTGGGGCGCAAGGGCATCGCCAACGCCGTACTGATCCCGTCGGGTTTCGCGGAGACCGGCGAGCACGGACTCCAGGACGAGATCGTGGCGATCGCCGAGCGGCACGGCGTCCGGCTGCTCGGGCCGAACATCTACGGCTACTACTCGACGTGGCAGGACCTGTGTGCCACGTTCTGCACGCCGTACGACGTCAAGGGCGGGGTGGCGCTGACCTCACAGTCCGGTGGCATCGGGATGGCCATCCTGGGCTTCGCGCGGACCACGAAGACGGGTGTGTCGGCGATCGTCGGGCTCGGCAACAAATCGGACCTGGACGAGGACGATCTGCTGACCTGGTTCGGCGAGGACCCGCACACCGAGTGCATCGCGATGCACCTGGAGGACCTGAAGGACGGTCGGGCCTTCGTGGAGGCCGCGCGGGCGACCGTCCCGAAGAAACCGGTGGTGGTCCTGAAGGCGGGCCGTACGGCGGCCGGGGCGAAGGCGGCGGGCTCGCACACGGGCGCGCTGGCGGGCGACGACGCCGTGTACGAGGACATCCTGAAGCAGGCCGGTGTCATCAGGGCGCCGGGGCTGAACGAGATGCTGGAGTACGCGCGCGCGTTGCCGGTGCTGCCGGCTCCCCGGGGCGACAACATCGTGATCATCACCGGCGCGGGCGGCAGCGGTGTGCTGCTGTCGGACGCGGTGACCGACAACGGGCTGACGCTGATGGAGATCCCGCCGGACCTGGACGCCTCATTCCGGACGTTCATCCCGCCGTTCGGGGCCGCCGGCAACCCGGTCGACATCACCGGGGGCGAGCCGCCGTCGACGTACGAGGCGACGATCCGGCTGGGCCTGGAGGACCCGCGCATCCACGCGCTCGTCCTCGGCTACTGGCACACCATCGTCACCCCGCCGATGGTGTTCGCCGAGCTCACCGCGCGCGTGGTGGCCGAGTTCCGCGAGCGGGGCATCGAGAAGCCGGTCGTCGCGTCGCTCGCGGGCGACGTCGAGGTGGAGGAGGCCTGCCAGTACCTCTTCGAGCGGGGGGTCGTGGCGTACCCGTACACGACCGAGAAGCCGGTGGCCGTGCTCGGCGCGAAGTATCGCTGGGCGCGAGCCGCGGGGTTGCTGTGATGGGCGCGCTCGCTGTGGTCCGGCCGGGGGTCCGGGGGTTGTCCCCCGGGCGTGACGCAGCTCGCTGGGCGCGAGCCGCGGGGTTGCTGTGATGGGCGCGCTCGCTGTGGTCCGGCCGGGGGTCCGGGGGTTGTCCCCCGGGCGTGACGCAGCTCGCTCGGCGCGAGCCGCGGGGTTGCTGTGACGGGCGCGGGCGGCGCGGCTGTGGGGGGGCGATCGATGAGCTGAGCGACGGCTCGAACCACGGGGCCCGCGGCGACCGCTCACCGCGGGCCCCGGCGCAAAGAAGCACGGACAGGGGGCGCTGGCCAGACTTCTTCCACGCGGAGGGTTCGATCGACATGGCAACAACTGACATCTCCACATCCGTCCCCTACCGGGAGGTGACGGACGCAGGCGGCCGGATGTACCGGATCGGCGAGTCCGACCTGGACATCATGGGGCGCACACGCAAGTGGATGGTCATCCTGCCGTGGGTGGGCATGATGGGCATCAGCTCGGCGGAGTACGCGTTCGCGTCCGCCGAGGAGACCCTGCACACCGCGCACAGCTGGAGCAACCAGCACATCTTCTGGATGCTGGGCGTGTGGGTGTTCTTCCAGGCCGCGGTGGCCTTCCCGGCCGGGAAGCTCCGCGAGAGCGGCAAGCTGCCCGCCCGCTGGGCGATGATGCTGGGCGCCGTCGGCACCCTGCTCGGCTATCTGTCCCTCGCGTTCGCACCGCACGTCGTCGTCGCGTACGTCGGGTTCGGCATGTTCAGCGGTATGGGCGCCGGCATGGTCTACGCGACCTGCGTGAACATGGTCGGCAAGTGGTATCCGGAGCGCAAGGGCGGCAAGACCGGCTTCGTCAACGGCGGCTTCGCCTACGGTTCGGTGCCCTTCGTGTTCATCTTCACCGGGTTCATGGACCTGACAAACTTCCGCTGGGTGCTCGTCTGCGTGGGCGTGTTCCTCGCGGCGGTGGTCGCCGTGGCCGGTCACTTCTTCCAGGACCCGCCGAAGAACTGGTGGCCGGCCGAGGTCGACCCACTGCGCAAGCCGGACGACCCGCGCGCGCGGCGCGCGCTGGAGAAGAACCCGCCGGCCGTGAAGCAGTACACACCGGCCGAGGCCTGGCGGACCGGCCGGGTCGCGCTGATGTGGTTCTGCCTGCTGTGCACCTCGGGTGTGAACATCTTCGGTATCGCCTTCCAGGTGCCGTTCGGCAACGAGGCCGGCTTCGCGGGCGGGATCGTGGCCACCGCCATGTCCCTGAAGGCGATCGTCAACGGCACCGGACGCGGCGTCATCGGCTGGCTCTCCGACCGCTACGGCCGCAAGCAGTGCCTGATCTTCGTCTGTATCGTGCTGGGCCTGTCGCAGTACGGCATCCTCTGGTCCGGCAACATCAACAACCTGCCGCTGTTCCTGGTGTTCTCCAGCATCTCCGGGTTCGGCGGCGGTGCCATCTTCCCGATGTTCGCGGCGATGACCGCGGACTACTTCGGCGAGAACAACAACGCCTCCAACTACGGTCTCGTCTACAGCTCCAAGCTGGTGTCGGGCCTGCTCGGCTCCGGCATGGGCGCCGTGGTCGTGGGCGCCTGGGACTACGCGGGCGCCTTCGTGCTCGCGGGCTCCATCTCGCTGTTCGCCGGGTGCGTGGCCGTCTTCCTGCACCCGCCGGGGCGGCCCCGTGCCCGGCACATCGCTCCCAACCCCCGTCCGCTCGGTGACGAAGTGGCCTGACGCCCGCGCGTACGGCAGCAGGCGGCCGCCCCGTGGTCTCGCACCACGGGGCGGCCGCCTGCTGCCGTCGGTTCCCCGGCCTCGGTCAGCACTTCTCCCGCAGCGAGTGCAGGTGCTCGCTGGAGCGGCGGGCGAAGGTGAAGGACTCGGCGGGGTTGTCGTGCTCGGCCTGCCAGTGGTGGGCGAGGCGGTGGCCCCTCAGCCGGGTGACGGCCGAGATGAACTTCTGGTAGTCGATGTCGCCGTCGCCGACGTCCGTCATGCGGTAGCCGAACGGGTTCGACGGGTCGCTCTCGCCGTCCTTGACGTGGAAGAGCGGGTAGCGGTTCGGGCGGCGGAGGACGTAGTCGAGGGGCTCGAAGGGCGCGGAGGTGCCGTCGGGCCGCTTCGAGAAGCGGAACTGGGCCACGTACGCCCAGAAGATGTCCATCTCCAGGAAGACGAGGTCGGGGTCGGTCTCGCGGAGCAGGACGTCGTAGAGGCGGACCTTGGGGTTGTCGGTGGCGAAGGAGAACTCCTCGGAGTGGTTGTGCTGGTAGAACTTCATGCCCCGCGCCCTGGCCGCCGCGCCGTAGGTGTTGAACTCGTGGGCGGCCCGCTTCATCGCGTCCACGGTCATGCCGTAGCGGAAGGGTCCGGCGGCGGTGCCGATGTGCTTCAGGCCGAGGGCCTGGGCGTCGTCCAGGACCTTGGTGAGGTTCTGGGCGAAGGTGTACGCGTTCGGGTCGCTGGAGTAGTAGCCGACGTGGCTGCCGATCGGGGTCAGGCCGTGATCGCGGGCCAGCCGCTTCAGCTGGGCGAGCGTGATGGGGCCCGCCGAGCCCTGGGTGTAGCCGGCGAACTCGACCTCGTCGTAGCCGTACTTCTCCAACTCGGCGAAGACCGGGGCGAAGCCGAGCGTGGAGACCTTGTCGCGGAGGCTGTAGAGCTGGATGCCGAGGCGGCCGGGCGGGAGGACGGGGCGGCCCCGGCCCTTGCCCGCGGCGGCGGCTTCGGTGCCCGCGGCGGCCTGGGCCGGGGCGGCCGCGCCCAGCAGGGCGGCGACGGTGGCGCCGGCGACGACGCCGAGCATGCCTCGTCTGCTCAGGCGGTGGGCGAGTTCGGGATCCGTCTTGTCGGTGCGGCTCATGCCTGGAACTCCTCTGTGTGGGCGGGCGTTGTCAGTGGCGAGTGCTTCACTTGTGACCAGTCAGGACGTGTGGGTGCTTGTCACCGGTCAGGAGAGACCGGCCAGTCGCAGCAGGAGTGCTTTCACATCGGTGGCCGCCACGCGGTCGCCGACGGCTCGGGGGGTGGAGCAGATGATGAGCGGACCGTCGTCGTCGCTCGTGGGAAGGCGGCCGTGGCTGCCGCGAATAGGCGAGGGATCCAGCGGCACGACCGCCATGCGGTAGCGCAGACCGAGTTTCTTGCGGGCCAGTGCCGTGGCCGCCTTGAGCTTCACATACGGGTCGAGCGGGTCCATGAACAGCTCGACCGGGTCGTAGCCGGGTTTGCGATGGATCTCGACGGTGCGCGCGAAGTCGGGCGCGCGGTCGTCGTCGAGCCAGTAGTAGTAGGTGAACCAGGCGTCCGGCTCCGCGACGGCGACGAACTCGCCGGAGCGCGGATGGTCGAGGTGATGGGCCTTCTTTCCCTCGTCGTCCAGGAGTCGGTCGATGCCGGGCAGTTCGGCGAGGGCTTCCCTGGTGGCTTCCAGGTCCTCGGGGCGGCGCACATAGACATGGGCGATCTGGTGATCGGCGACCGCGAAGGCCCGTGAGGCCATCGGGTCGAGATACTCCATGCCGTCCTGCGTGTGCACGTCGAGGAGGCCGGCGCGGCGCAGGGCGCGGTTGATGTCGACGGGGCGGTCCACGCGGGTGATGCCGTACTCGGAGAGGGCGACGACGGTGCGGCCCTCCGCGCGGGCGTCGTCGAGCAGGGGCGCCACGGCCCGGTCGAGGTCGGCGGCCGCCTTCAGGGAGCGCGGGTCGTCGGGGCCGAAGCGCTGCAGGTCGTAGTCGAGGTGAGGGAGGTAGCAGAGGGCCAGGTCGGGGTGGCGGGTGCGGATGATGTGGCGGGTCGCGTCGATGATCCAGCGGCTGGAGACCAGGTCGGCGCCCGGCCCCCAGAAGTGGAACAGGGGGAACGTGCCGAGTTCCGCGGTGAGTTCGTCGTGCAGGGCCGGGGGCCGGGTGTAGCAGTCGGGTTCCTTGCGGCCGTCGGAGTAGTAGATCGGACGGGGGGTGACGGTGAGGTCGGTGTCGGCGCCCATGGCGTACCACCAGCAGATGTTGGCGACCGTGTAGCCGGGGTGGGCGCGGCGGGCGGCGTCCCACAGTTTGTCGCCGGCGACGAGGCCGTTGTGCTGGCGCCACAGCAGGACGTCGCCGAGTTCGCGGAAGTACCAGCCGTTGCCGACGATGCCGTGCTCGGCGGGGAGCGTGCCGGTCAGGAAGGTGGACTGGGCGGCGCAGGTGACGGCGGGCAGGACGGTGCCGAGCGGGGCACGGGAGCCGGACTGGCCGAGGGCCTTGAGGCGGGGCATGTGGTCGAGGAGACGAGGGGTGAGGCCGACGACGTCCAGGACGAGGAGAGGGGTGGGACCGGCTTCGGGTCGCGGCGGCGTCACGGCAGCTCCTTGGGGTTCATGGCAGCTCCTTGAGGCCGAGGTCCGTCAACAGGTCGCGGGCGAGGGCGAGTTCGGCGGCGATGCCGTCGGCGAGCTGGGCGCGCGTGCTGGGGCGCAGCTCGGCCGGCAGGGCCTGCCAGGTGTAGGTCTCGACCTCCAGATGGCGGGTGAGGGGCTGGGCGCCGCCGACCAGGTGGGTGAGGGCGGCCTTGAGTACCGGGAGCGTGGAGGTGAGGGGTGCGGCGGGGGCCGCGTGGAGCGGGACGTGGAAGTGGGCGCGCCAGGGAGAGGCGTCGGGCAGGGCGTCGCCCGTGAGGGCCTCGCCGAGGTCGTCCGTGCCGCGCAGGCCGGCGGCGGTGGAGGTGCGGGTCTGGTGCAGGAAGCGGGGCTCGTCGAAGGCGGCGAGGGCTTCGCGGACCTCGGGGAGGTGGGGGTGTTCGGCGTGCAGGGCGGCCGAGAGCTGGGATTTGACGACGGGGACGCGGGCTCGGGTGAGCGCGTCCAGGGCGGTGTGCGGGTCTTCGAAGGAGGTGGCGAGGTGGCAGGTGTCCACGCAGATGCCGATGCGGTCGTGGCCGATGTCGGTCAGGGGGCCGATGGCGTCGGCGGTGGTCTCGACCGTGCAGCCGGGTTCGGGTTCCAGGCCGACGCGGATGGAGCGGCCGGTCAGCTCGGCCACGGCGTCGAGGCGTTCGGCGAGGGTGCGCAGGGCCGTGCGGGACCGGGCGGCGCGAGTGTCGTCGTAGGCGGTGCGCCAGGCCAGGGGCAGGGTCGAGATGGTGCCCTCGGTGACGTCGTCGGGGAGGAGCCCGGCGAGGACGCGGGCGAGGGAGGTGGTGTGGTCGAGTCGTTCGGGGTCGGCCCAGTCGGGCCGGTAGACGCGGTACTTGACCTCCTCGGCGCCGAAGCCCTGATAGGGGAAGCCGTTGAGGGTGACGACCTCGAGGCCGCGCCGGTCGAGTTCGGTGCGCAGGCCGCGCAGGGCGGACGGGTCGGTCACCAGGGCCGCGGCGGCGTCCTTGGCCAGCCACAGGCCGATGCCGAGGCGGTCGCGGCCGAGGCGACGGCGTACGGGCTCGCAGTGGTCGCGCAGTTGGGCGAGGACACCGTCGAGGGTCTCGGCCGGGTGCACGTTGGTGCAGTAGGCGAGGTGGACGGTGGAGCCGTCGGGGTGGCGGAAGCGCATCGGTCACTCCCCGCCGCGCAGGATGCTGTTGCCCTCGTGCGTGGTGTCCGTCGCGGTGACGTCGAGGGCGAGGCGGCCGCTCAGTCCGTAGAAGGCGACCGGGTTGCGCCACAGCACCAGGTCGACGTCGTCCTCGTCGAACCCGGCGTCGAGCAGGGCGTCGCCGACCTTGCGGGTCTTGAGGGGGTCGCTTCTTCCCCAGTCGGCGGCGGAGTTGACCAGCACCTTCTCCGGGCCGAACTCCTGGAGGACGGCGACCATGCGCTCCTCGTCCATCTTGGTGTCCGGGTAGACGGAGAAGCCGAGCCAGGCGCCGCTGGCCTTGGCCTCCTTGACGGTGGTCTCGTTGAGGTGGTCGAGCAGCACCCGCTCGACGGGCAGGGCGGAGGCCCGCACGGCATCGAGCGTGCGGCGCAGACCGGTGAGCTTGTCCCGGTGCGGGGTGTGGACGAGGGCCGGCAGGCCGTGGTCGGCGGCCAGGTGCAGCTGGTGTTCGAGCGCGTGGTCCTCGGCCGGTGTCATGGAGTCGTAGCCGATCTCGCCGACGGCCACGACCCGGTCCTTCAGCAGGTAGCGGGGCAGTTGGTCCAGCACGGGCGTGCACCGCGGGTCGTTCGCCTCCTTGGGGTTCAGGGCGAGGGCGCAGTGGTGGGCGATGCCGTACTGGGCGGCGCGGAAGGGCTCCCAGCCCAGCAGGGAGTCGAAGTAGTCGAGGTAGGAGGCGGAGGAGGTGCGGGGCTGGCCCAGCCAGAAGGCCGGCTCGACGACCGCGCGGACGCCCGCCTCGTGCATCGCCTCGTAGTCGTCGGTGGTGCGTGACGTCATGTGGATGTGGGGGTCGAAGATGCGCATCAGGACTCCTTGCCGTCGGTGCCGATCTCGTCGGCCGGTGGGAGCGCGGTCAGGGCCAGGACGCGGTACAGGTCCTCGGGTACGGGACGGCCCGCGGCGGTGCGTTCCTCGGCGAAGTCGCCGAGCATGCGGGCGAGTTCGAGGTCGCCGTGGGCGCGGCGGGTCAGCTCGGTGATCTCGTCGACGCGCACTCCGGTGAACAGGCACTTGAGCACGGCGTGCCGCCACTGGTGCGGGGCCAGGTGGCGGGCCGCGTACGCGCCGAGGGCGGCGGCGACGAGACGGGTGTCGTTGGTGCGCAGGGCGTCCTCGACGAGGTGCAGCGCGTCGGGGCCCGGCACGAGGTGGGGCAGCGCGTGCAGGACCGCGCGGCGTTCGTCGGCGGTGCCCTGGCGGTAGACCCGGGTGAGCGCGTCGGTGTCGGCGCGGGCCGCGTGCAGGATCAGCACGCGGACGGCGTCGGCGTGGTCGGTACCGCAGCGCCGGGCCGCCTCGGCGAGGCGCAGCTCCCAGACGGAGATGGGCCCGTGGGTGCCCGGCTGGTCGGCGGCCTCGTCCAGCGCTCGGCGCAGCCAGTCGCGGGCGGCGACCGCGAGGTGGGCGTTCAGGTGGCCGCGCAGGTCGGCGGGCGTGGCGAGGGCCGGGTGGGCTGTGTGGGCCGTCGGGTCGGCCGGGGTGCGGTGGTGAATCACGAGGTGCTCCCGGGAGAGGCCGTTCGGCCGGTCGCTCGGTGCAGGAAGGAGAGGGACTGTTCGGCGAAGTGGGGGCCTGCGTGCGAGTGGCGGGGCAGTTCGACGACGGTCAGGGCGCCGTAGCCCACGGCGGCCAGGGCTTCCAGGACGGGTGGGAAGTCGATCTCGCCGTCGCCGAGGGGGAGGTGCTCGTGGACGCCGCGGCGCATGTCCTCGATCTGGACATGGCGGAGCCAGGGCGCGGCCGCGCGGACGCAGTCGGCGGGAGGGACGGGTTCGAGGCACTGGCAGTGGCCGATGTCGAGGGTGAGGCCGAGGGCGGCGGGGCTGTCGAGGGCCTCGCGGAGGCGGTGGAAGTCGGCGAGCGTGGCGAGGAGGTGACCGGGCTCGGGTTCGATCGCGAGGGGGACGCCGGCGGTGGTGGCGGCGTCGAGGACGGGGGTGAGTGCGTCGGGGAGGCGTTTCCAGGCGGTGTCCTCGTCCGTGGCGGGCGGGGTGACCCCGCTGAAGCAGTGCACCGCGTGGGCACCGAGGTCCGCGGCGATCCGCACCGCGCGGATCAGCAGGTCGGCCCTGCGGGCACGGTCGTCGGGGTCGGGGTCCAGCAGCGTGGGGCCGTGTTTGCGGCGGGGGTCGAGGACGTAGCGGGCGCCGGTCTCCACGGTGACGGTCAGGCCGAGATCGTCCAGCCGTCGGGCGAGCCGCCGGGTGCGGGCGGCGAGGTCGGAGGCGAGGGGGTCGAGGTGCATGTGGTCGAGCGTCAGACCGACACCGTCGTAGCCGAGGTCGGCGAGGAGACCAAGGGCGTCGTCGAGACGCAGGTCGGCGAGGCCGTTGGTGCCGTAGCCGAAGGAGAGGGGGGTGTTCCGGCGGCGGGTCATCGAACCTCCTCGCACACCCCTGGCTCACGCCCCGACTCACGCTCCGGCCCCGGCTCGGGCTCACGGTCCAACCCCGGCTCACGCCCCCGCTCCGGCTCACGCCCCGACCCCAACCCCGGCTCGGGCTCACGGTCCAACCCCGGCTCACGCCCCCGCTCCGGCTCACGCCCCGACCCCGACCCCGGCTCGGGCTCCCGCCCCAGCCCCAGCCCCGATTCGCGCCCCAGTCCCAGTCCCAGCCCCGGCTCGCGCCCAAATTGCGGAACGGGCCGTGTCCGGGGGCGCAGTCGCTCCGCGAACGCCGCCAGCGCCGCGTGCTGATCCCCCAGGGCCGCCGGGCCCTGTCCCATCGGGTCCTTGAAGTAGAAGCCCAGCTCGGGCAAGGGTCCGGAGAGGCCCGCTTCGTGGGCGCGGGCCAGGAGGCGGGCGAGGTCCAGGACCAGCGGAGCGGCGAGCGCGGAGTCGCAGCCCTGCCACGTCGTCTGGAGCACCATCCGCGTGCCGAGGAAGCCGTCGAAGGCGATGTGGTCCCAGGCCGTCTTCCAGTCGCCGAGGGCGGGGACGTCGTCGATGTGGGTCTCGCCCTCGGGTGTCGCGCCCAGGCTGTCGGTCAGGACGCGTGCCTTGCCGGCGTTCTTGGCAGCGGCGGCGGCCGGGTCGGCGAGGGCGGCACCGTCACCACCGCCGAGGAGGTTGGTGCCGGACCAGGCCCGGACTGCCAGGGCCCGTTGGGCGAACATCGGGCCGAGGACCGACCGGAGCAGGGTCTGCCCGGTCTTGCCGTCGCGACCCGCGTACGGGAGGCCGGAGTAGGTGGCGGTGGAGGCGAGTGAGGGGTGGTGGAGGCCGGTCGAGGGGGTGAAGTTCACGTAGGGGCAGCCGGCGCGTAGGGCGGCCGCCGCGTACAAGGAGCTGGGGGGCATGGCGGTGCCGGTGCCGGTGCCGGTGGGAGTGCCGGTGCCGGTGCCGGTGGGAGTGCCGGTGGGAGTGGGTTCCGTGGAGGCCACGTTCACCACCACCGCTCGGGTCAGGTTCCGGCGTCGTACGAAGTCCTGGATGTCGGCGGCGTAGGAGGAGATCAGCTCGTCGGGGCCCCTCGTGTCGCCCGGGAGGGGGCCGCCGGGCCTGATCTCCCGGTCGGCGGCGGCCAGTTCGGAGCTGATCGCCGCGGGGAGGTCATGGGGCAGGACGCCGCCTGCGGCGAGGGCTTCGGCGCGCTTGGGCAGGGGGCAGTCCGTGGTGTCGTGGCCGCCGAAGACGAGGGAGGAGAGCGGGGGGAGGCCGGTGTCGGTGAAGAGAGGGGTCTCGGTGACCATGCCCGTCGGGGTGTGCAGGCCCGCCGCGACGGCCGCGCAGCCCGCGACGACGGTGGTCGCGACGGAACCGCGTGCTCCGATCAGCCAGACGCCGACGCTCGGTGGGGAAACGGACACGGACGCGGGCATGGGCAGCCTCCTTGTCGAGCGGGTGATGCGGAAAGCCGGGACCCCTCCGAGGGGAAGGGGGAAGACGGCGGGCGGAGGTCCGGCGTCCCCCGCCCGCCGCCGTTCAGTCGCCCGGAGTCCGGGCCGCCGCCGCAGCCGATGCGGCGGCGGCCCGCGCGGGCAGTTCCTTGATCCGGATGTCGCGGAAGGACACCTGGTCGTCGGCCCCGTGGTTCTGGATGCCGAAGTGACCGTCGCGCAGGCTCCGTGCCGGATCGGTGTTGGTGAAGTCGTTGATCTTCACGCCGTTGAGCCAGACGCGGAGGCGCTCGCCCTCCACGCGGATCTCGTACGTGTTCCACTCCCCCGGCGGGTTCAGGGCGCGGTCGCGCTTCCTGATGTCGGCGGACCGGAAGCCGTAGACGGACCCGGTGGTCCTCTCGGGTACGTCCGTGGCGTCGATCTGGACCTCGTAGCCGTTGTTCACGGCCGACCAGGGGTCGTCCGAGGGCGGGAAGCCCACGAACACACCGGAGTTGTCGTCGCCCGAGGCGCCGGACATCCTCCAGTCGAGCTTCAGGGAGTAGGCCCCGAAGCTCCGGTCCGCGTACCAGAGCATGCCCATCCCGCCGGACGACGTGATCGTGCCGTCGTCGTCCAGGGTGAAGGAGCCCGGGCCCGCCTGCCGCCAGCCGTCCAGCGAGGCCCGCGTGCCGTCGAACAACGGCCGGTAGCCGTTCTCCGGCCGGCAGTCGGCCCGGGCCTCGCCGATCGCCCACCGGATGCCGCCCAACAGGTGCTGCCGGAAGGCGGGTTCGGCGAAGGACTCCTTGGTGTGGCCGCCGCCGGTGTAGAAGGCGCGGCCGCCCTGGTAGTCCTGGCACCAGGCGATCGGATGGTCGCCGTTCATGGTGCCGCCGCTGTACGACGACTCGTCGAGCGAGGCGAGGACATGGGCCCGCTCACGGGGGTTGGAGCGGTAGTTGTACCACTCGTCCGTGCGGTTCCAGGTCGCGCCCAGACCGGCGGTGGCCGGGTGGGCGTGGTCCTCGACGTCGACCGTCGCGGGCTGGATCGCGGGGTGCCCCTGGAAGTACGCGCCCGCGAGTCCGCCGTAGAAGGCCCAGTCGTACTCGGTGTCGGCGGCCGCGTGGACGCCGACATAGGCGCCCCCGCGTTTGATGTACCGCTCGAACGCGCCCTGTTGGGCCGGGTCGAGGACGTCACCGGTCGTCGACAGGAACACCACGGCGTCGTAGCGCCCGAGGTTGCGGGCGGTGAAGGCGCCGGCGTCCTCCGTGGCGTCGACCGCGAAGCCGTGGGCGGCGCCCAGTTCCCGTACGGCCGCGACGCCCTCGGGGATCGAATCGTGCCGGAACCCGGCGGTCTTGGAGAACACGAGCACCCGGCGCTCGTCCCCGTGGCCCCCGGAGCCGCCCGCCTCATCGGACACGGCCGGTCCCGACACGCATCCGATCAGCAGGGCGGCGCCACCCAGCGCGGCCCACACACGTCCGTTCGTCGGCATGACGCCCCCTCACCGCTTCGTGAAGGTGAAGTCGTCCACGTCGAACAGGCCGCCGGAGCCGCTCCCCTTGAACACCAGGTACAGCGTGGTGGTGCCGCGCGGGGCACGGGACAGGTCGGCGGTGACGTCCTGGAAGTTCTCCCAGCCGCCGGTCACCGGCACGGTCGCGCTGCCGAGGACCCGGCCGGTCGGAGAGCCCGCGCGGACCTCCAGCCTGCCGCCGGCGCCCCCGGAGGAGACGCGTGCGGTGATCTTCGTGGCGTCGGACAGGACGTACGGCTCGAAGGAGATCCAGTCGCCGCCCGAGATGTCGCCGACCGTCTTGCCGCCGTGGGCCGTGTCCTTCGCCTGCACCACGATGCCCGAGGAGTCGTTGTAGTGCTCGGCCTGGCGGTGGGTGGGCTGGACGACGTTCTGGTCGTGGGTGGTCAGCGGGGCCTGGCCGCCGCCTCCTCCGTCGGTGTACTCGGCGTCGAAGACCCCGAAGATGTTGGCGTTCTCGTCGTGGCCGCCGTCGGCGCTGGTCTGGATGGTGCCGGTGCAGCCGTTGGCGGAGGTCACGGGGTGGCCGTGGCTGTCGTGGCCGAGGACGAAGGTGACCTTGACCTTGGAGCAGTCGATCGGCCGACCGTCCTCCGGGTCGCTGACCCTCACCTTGAACGGCACGGCGTCACCGAAGGCGAACAGCTGCCCGTCCGCCGGGAGTTGCAGCTCGACCTTGGGCGCGGTGTTGCCGACCACGATCTGCACGCTCGCGCTGCCGGTACGGCCCGAGGTGTCCTTCGCGGTCACCGTCGCCGTGTAGGTGCCGTTCTTCTTGTAGGTGTGCGTCGGGTTCGCCGCCGTGGACGTGCCGCCGTCGCCGAAGTCCCAGCTGTAGGTGAGCGCGTCACCGTCGGCGTCGCTCGTGCCGGCGGAGGAGAAGCGGACCTTCAGCTTCGCCTGGCCCGACGTGCGGTCGGCGGCGGCCTGGGCGACCGGGGAGTGGCCGTCGGTGGCGTTCTCTATGCGGTACAGGGCCGAGTGCTCGTCGCCGCCGAACCAGGAGATGCCGTAGTCGAGGACGTACAGCGCGCCGTCCGGGCCGAAGGCCATGTCCATGATTTGGGTGCCGGTCCAGGGCACGTTGGCGATCGACTGCACGGTGCCGTCGGCGTCGCTCGTGATCCGCTTGATCCAGCGACGGCCGAACTCACCGGCGAAGAAGTCGCCGTCGTACGCCTGCGGGAACTTCACCGGGGAGTCGAGCGCGGCGTCGTAGTGGTAGACCGGGCCGCCCATCGGGGACTCGGAGCCGTCGCCGAACTCCGGGACGGAGGCCCCGTCGTAGGGGATCCAGGCGGGCTCGGCGGGCGGCAGGTCGGTGAGGCCGGTGTTGTTCGGCGAGGTGTTCTTCGGGGCCGCGCAGTCGAAGGCCGCGCCCGAGGTGCCGGTGTCGAAGTCGTAGTCGACGTAGGCGTCGTTCTTGCCGGTGCAGTACGGCCAGCCGAAGTTGCCGGGCTTGGTCACGCGGGCGAACTCGACCTGTCCGGCCGGGCCGCGCGAGGCGTTGGCGGCGCCCGCGTCGGGGCCGTACTCGCCGACGTAGAGGACGCCGGTCTCCTTGTCGACGCTGAAGCGGAACGGGTTGCGGAAGCCCATCGCGTAGATCTCGGGGCGCGTCTTGTCCGTGCCCGGCGCGAAGAGGTTGCCGTCGGGGACGGCGTACGAGCCGTCGGCGTTCACCTTGATGCGCAGGATCTTGCCGCGCAGGTCGTTGGTGTTGCCGGAGGTGCGCTGGGCGTCGAAGGCCGGGTTGCGGTTGGACCGCTCGTCGATGGGGGTGAAGCCGTCCGACTGGAACGGGTTGCTGTCGTCGCCCGTCGACAGGTACAGGTTGCCCGCCGCGTCGAAGTCGATGTCGCCGCCGACGTGGCAGCAGATGCCCCGGGAGGCCGGGACGTCGAGGACCTTCGTCTCGCTGGCCTTGTCGAGGGTGCCGTCGGTCTTCAGGACGAAGCGGGAGAGCCGGTTGACGCCGTCGAAGGGCGCGAAGTCGGCGGCCGTTCCGGTCTCGGGGGCGTCACCGGCCGGGGTGTTCAACGGGGGCGCGTAGTACAGGTAGATGAACCGGTTGTCGGCGAAACCCGGGTCGACACCGATGCCCTGGAGACCCTCCTCGTCGTGGCTGTACACGTCGAGCTTGCCGGCGAGCCTGGTGTTGCCCGCCGTGTCGGTCAGACGCAGTTCGCCGTCGCGCGAGGTGTGCAGGACCGACCGGTCCGGGAGGACGGCGAGCGACATGGGCTCGCCGACCTCCGGTTCACCCTTGGCTAGGGTGACCTGCTGGAAGTCCTCGGCCGCGGCGGCAGCGGCGGACTTCGGGTCGGCGTCGGCCGCGCCCGCGGCGGGCGCGGTGAGCGAGAGCGAGGCGCCCGCGAGCAGCAGACCGCTCAGCAGTGCGATCGGCCCGCGCAGCCTGCGGCGTCTGCGGATGCTGGTGGGGTGTCTGTCGTCGTCGTACGGGTGCACGAAATGCCTCCAGAGAGGGGCTGGTCGTACGGAGGTGTACGGGTGTGTGCGGTACGCCGGGGTGCGCCGTCACCCCGGAGACATGACCGGGCCGTGGGGGCCCGGTCGACAGGTGGCCCTGCGTCGCCTGGGCCTAGTCGTTGCCGCCGAACGCCGCGTCGAAGGCGGCCGTCGGCGGTTCGAAGTCGAACGCCTTGAGGCGGGTCAGGGCCTCGGGTGCGCCCTGGAGCCGGTCCATGCCGGCGTCCTCCCACTCGACGGAGATCGGTCCCCGGTAGTCGATCGAGCGGAGCATCCGGAAGACGTCCTCCCAGGGGACGTCGCCGTGGCCGGCCGATACGAAGTCCCAGCCGCGGCGCGGGTCGCCCCAGGGCAGGTGCGAGCCGAGGCGGCCGTTGCGGCCGTCGAGGCGCTTGCGGGCCTCCTTGCAGTCGACGTGGTAGATCCGGTCGCGGAAGTCCCAAAGGAAGCCGACCGGGTCGAGGTCCTGCCACACGAAGTGCGAGGGGTCGAAGTTCAGGCCGAACGCCGGGCGCCGGTCCACCGCCTCCAGAGCGCGCTGGGTCGTCCAGTAGTCGTAGGCGATCTCGCTCGGGTGGACCTCGTGGGCGAACCGCACACCCTGGGCGTCGAAGACGTCGAGGATCGGGTTCCAGCGCATCGCGAAGTCGTCGTAGCCGCGCTCGATCATCGACTCCGGGGCGGGCGGGAACATGGCGACCAGGTGCCAGATGGCGGAGCCGGTGAAGCCGATGACGGTGTCGACGCCGAAGGCGGCGGCGGCCCGCGCGGTGTCGGCCATCTCGACGGCCGCCCGCTGCCGTACGCCCTCGGGTTCGCCGTCGCCCCAGATGCGGGCGGGCAGGATGGCCCGGTGGCGTTCGTCGATGATGGCGTCGCAGACGGCCTGTCCCACCAGGTGGTTGGAGATGGCCCAGCACTTCAGGCCGTACTTCTCCAGAAGTTGGTGACGGGAGTCCAGGTACGACGAGTCGGCGAGGGCCTTGTCGACCTCGAAGTGGTCGCCCCAGCAGGCGAGTTCGAGGCCGTCGTAGCCGAAGTCGCGGGCGAGGCGGCAGACCTCTTCGAGGGGCAGGTCGGCCCACTGGCCGGTGAAGAGCGTGAAGTCGCGCGGCATGTCCGAGGCCTCCTCAGACCGTGGTGGGGGTGTGGGTCGGTGTGTAGACGGAGTTCTTCTCGGCGCTCTCCTCGACCGCCGCGAGGACGCGCTGCACCTGGAGCCCGTCGGCGAAGGACGGCTCGGGCCTGCTCCCTGCCGCGACGGCGTGCACGAGGTCGCGCGCCTGGTGGACGAAGGTGTGCTCGTAGCCGAGGCCGTGCCCCGGCGGCCACCAGGCGTCCAGGTAGGGGTGATCGGGCTCGGTGACCAGGATGCGGCGGAAGCCCGCGTGGGCGGCGGGTTCGGTGTGGTCGTGGAAGGCGAGTTCGTTGAGCCGTTCCAGGTCGAAGGCCAACGAGCCGCGCTCGCCGTTGAGTTCGATGCGCAGGGCGTTCTTGCGGCCGGTGGCGAAGCGGGTCGCCTCGAAGGACGCGACGGCGCCGGAGGCGAAGCGGCCGGTGAACAGGGCCGTGTCGTCCACGGTGACCGCGCCCCGTCCGGCCGTGCCGCCGGAGGACGCCAGACCGCTGGACGCACCTGCGGGCAGCGGCCGTTCGCGTACGAAGGTCTCCATCAGCGCGGACACGCCCGTCACCGGCTCTCCGGCCAGGTACTGCGCGAGGTCGACGATGTGGGCGCCCAGGTCGCCGAGCGCTCCGGAGCCGGCGGACTCCTTGCGCAGCCGCCAGGTGAGGGGGAACTCCGGGTCCACCAGCCAGTCCTGAAGGTACGTCACCCGCACATGCCGCAGGGCGCCCAGTCGGCCCTCGGCGACCATGCGGCGGGCGAGCGCGGTGGCGGGGACACGGCGGTAGTTGAAGCCGACCATGGCCAACCTGCCGCGCGTGTACGCCTCTTCGGCCGCCGTCGCCATGGCCTCCGCCTCCGCGACCGTGTTGGCGAGGGGCTTCTCGCAGAGCACGTGCTTGCCGGCGGCCAGCGCGGCGAGGGCGATCTCGGCGTGGCTGTCCCCGGGGGTGCAGATGTCGACGAGGTCGATGTCGTCCCGGGCGATCAGCTCCCGCCAGTCGGTCTCCGTCCCGGCCCACCCGTGCCGGTCCGCCATGGCCCGCACCGCGTCCGCGTCCCGCCCGCACACGGCGGCGAGCACCGGACTGAGCGGCAGGTCGAAGACCCGCCCCGCCGTACGCCACCCCTGCGAGTGCGCGGCCCCCATGAAGGAGTACCCGACCATCCCGACCCGCAACGACGGCTTGTCCGGCCCACCGGCGAGCCCGGCCCCGGCACGGGTACGGACACCGGTCGTCGTCCCGGTCCGGGCTTCGCCCTGGGCCGGCCCGCCCCCGCCGCCTGCCACGATCCCGCCTCCAGCCCTGCGACCTGCCCCGGCGTCCGACCCCGCGGCTCCTGACTCCTCCGCCTCGGCCTGGTCGGGCTGTTGCGGCTGTCCCATGCGTGTGTCCTCCTCGTGGTCGCGGCGCGGTGGGGGGTGGGGCCCGAGTCGGTGGTCCGGGGCTCCGTCCTGCGCTGCCCCGGACCTCGTCGCCGTTCGGGCCCGTCCGGCGGGAGCCGTCACTTGAAGCCGGTGGGCATGTACTGGTCGACGTTGTCCTTGTCGACGACGGCCGAGTAGAGCGTCAGCGAACTCGGGATCTCGAACTCGGCGAGACCACCGACCCCCTTGCCCTGGCCGAGTGCGCGGGCGAGGTCGATCGCGGAGGCGGCCATGGTCGGCGGGTAGAGGACGGTCGCCTTCAGCACCCCGTCGCCCTTCTTGATCGCCTGGAACGCGGACAGCGCGCCCGCGCCGCCCACCATCAGGAAGTCGTCGCGCCCGGCCTGCTCGATGGCGCGCAGGGCACCCACGCCCTGGTCGTCGTCGTGGTTCCACAGCGCGTCGAAGTTCGACTGCGCCTGGAGGAGTTGGGCCATCTTGGCCTGACCGGACTCCACCGTGAACTCGGCGGCCTGCCGGGCCACCTTCTTGATGTTCGGGTAGTTCTTCAGCGCGTCGTCGAAGCCCTGGGTGCGCTGCTTGGTCAGCTCCAGGTTGTCGAGCCCGGCGAGCTCGATGACGCGGGCGTCGCTCTTGTCCTTGAGCTGCTCGCCGATGTAGTGCCCGGCGTTGAGGCCCATGCCGTAGTTGTCGCCGCCGATCCAGCAGCGGTACGCCTGCGGGGAGTTGAAGATCCGGTCGAGGTTGACGACGGGGATGCCGGCCCGCATCGCCTTGAGGCCGACCTGGGTGAGCGCCTTGCCGTCGGCGGGCAGCACGACCAGGACGTCGACCTTCTTGTTGATGAGGGTCTCGATCTGGCCGATCTGCTGGGCGGTGTCGTTGGAGCCCTCGGTGATCTCCAGCGTGACGTCCTCGTACCGCTCCGCGCGGCTCTTGGCGTTCTGGTTGATCGCGTTGAGCCAGCCGTGGTCGGCCTGCGGTCCGGCGAAGCCGATGGTGACCGCCTTGCCGGGCTTGTCGTCGGCGACCGTCTGCTCGTTGCCGGCCGGATCGTCCTTGGATTCATTGCTGGTGCAACCGGCGAGGAGGGCGCCGGCCGAGACGGCGGCGGTCCCGAAGAGCAGTCCTCTGCGGCTGGTGAACTGTGACATGGCGGTGAACCTTTCCCGTGTCGGCTCTTCGGTGGTTCAGGTCGAACTGGCCGTACGTCGCTGGACCAGGACCGCGGCGACGATGATCGCGCCCTTGGCGATCTGCTGGACATCGGTCTGCAGGTTGTTGAGCGCGAAGATGTTGGTGATCGTGGTGAAGATCAGGACGCCGACGACGGAGCCGGTGATGGTGCCCCGGCCGCCGCTGAGCAGGGTGCCGCCGATGATCACGGCGGCGATGGCGTCGAGTTCGTAGAGGTTGCCGTTGGTGTTCTGGCCCGAGCCGGACAGCACGATCAGCAGGAACGCGGCGATGCCGCAGCACAGCCCGGAGAGCAGGTACAGGTAGAGCCGCTGGCGGCGGACGTCGATGCCCGCGAGCCGGGCCGCCTCCGCGTTGCCGCCGACGGCGACCGTGCGCCGGCCGAACGTCGTGCGGTTCAGCAGCAGCCAGCCGATGATCGTCACGAGCGCGAAGACCAGGACGAGCGGCGGGACACCGAGGATGTACGCGTCGCGCTCGCCGAGGTCCAGGATGGCGTCCACGCCGACGATCTGGGTACTGCCGTCGGTGATCTGGAGGGCGAGGCCACGCGCCGAGGCGAGCATGGCGAGGGTGGCGATGAAGGGGACCACCCCGCCGTAGGCGATGAGCAGCCCGTTCACCAGGCCGCAGCCGACGCCGACGATCACCGCCGTGAAGAGGATTCCGGCGAAGCCGTACTCCTGGGTGGCCACGGTCGTCGCCCAGACGGAGGCCAGGGCGACGATCGCGCCCACGGACAGGTCGATGCCGCCGGAGGTGATGACGAAGGTCATGCCGACGGTGACGACACCGATCACCGAGGCCTGGGTGAGGACGAGTTGGAGGTTGCGGGTGTCGAGGAACTCGTCGGGTTTGGTGACGCCGCCGATGACGATCAGCGCGGCGAGGACGCCGAGGAGCGAGAGGGTGCGGACATCGGCGCGGAAGACGAGGGCACGCCAGGCCGGCGGCTCACTGACGGGTGTCACCTTGTCGGCACTGCCCCGGGGCGGGGACACGGGCTGGGTCATGACGCCGGGCTCCCTTCTGCGGTCACGGGGCTTCCTTCCATCACAAGGTCGAGTACGCGGTGTTCGTCGAGTTCACGGGCGGGTGCGGTGTGGACGACCCGGCCCTCGCGCAGGACGAGCACCCGGTCGGCGAGGCCGAGGACTTCGGGCACCTCGCTGGAGACCAGCAGCACGGCGAGCCCCTCGTCGGCGAGCCGGCGGACCACCGCGTACAGCTCGGCGCGGGCACCCACGTCGACGCCCCGCGTCGGCTCGTCGAGCAGCAGGACCCGGCAGCCGCGCAGCAGCCAGCGGGCGAGGACCGCCTTCTGCTGGTTGCCTCCGGAGAGGGTGCGGACCGGTACGTCCGGGTTGTCGGGGCGCAGGGACAGCTCGCGGGTCGCGGCCCGTGCGGCGCGGTGTTCGGCGCCCCGGTCGATCCAGCCCACGCGTGCGTAGCGGGACATCGACGACACGGAAACGTTTCTGGTGACGGACTCAAGCATCAGCAGCGCCTGCGCCTTGCGCTCCTCGGGGGCGAGTCCGAGCCCGGCCCGTACGGCGGCCCGTACACTGCCGAGCCGCAACGGCCGCCCGCCGACGCTGACCTGACCGGCCGTTGGCTTTCGGGCGCCGTAGATCGTCTCCAGGATCTCCGACCGTCCCGAGCCGACGAGTCCGGCGAGGCCGACGATCTCGCCGGGGCGCACCTCCAGGTCGAACCCCTCGAACTCGCCGGTGCGCGCCAGCCCCCGCACCTCCAGCACGGGCGTCCCTTCTGTCGGCGGCACGGACGGGCGATCGGGAAACACGTACTCGACGTTCCGCCCCGTCATCAGCGCCACGACCTCGCGCGTCGGCGTCGACTTCGCGGGCAGCCCGCCCGCCACGGCCCGCCCGTCCTTCAGCACGGTCACCCGGTCGCCGATCCGGCGGATCTCCTCCAGGCGGTGCGAGATGTAGACGACGGCCACCCCGTCGGCGGTCAGGTCCCCCACGATCCTGAACAGGTTGTCGACCTCGTCCGGGTCGAGCGCGGCCGACGGCTCGTCCATGACGATGAGCCGTACGTCGTGGGAGAGCGCCCGGGCCATGGAGACGATCTGCTGCTGGGCGGCCGACAACTCACCGACCAGCCGCGCCGGATCGACTTCCGGATGTCCAAGTCGCTTAAGCAGAGCTGCTGTTGACGCACGAGCTGCTTTGCCCCGTACGACGAAGCCGGCGGCGGTGGGTTCATGCCCGAGGTGGACGTTCTCGGCCACCGACAGGTGTTCCACCAGGTCGAGTTCCTGGTAGATGGTGGCGATGCCGAGGCCCATGGCGGCGATCGGGGACTTCAGGGTGACGGGTTCGCCCCGCCAGGTGATCGTGCCGTCGTCGGGCTGGTGGGCGCCGGCCAGGACCTTGATCAGGGTGGACTTCCCGGCTCCGTTCTGGCCGAGCAGGCAGTGGACCTCTCCGGCCTGGACGTCGAGATCGACGCCGTCCAGGGCCCGGACCCCGGGGAACGACTTGGTGATACCGGACATGGTGAGCAGCGGTGGTTCTGGTGCCATGAGTTCCCCTTGGCGGGCGTGCGGGCCGGTTGCAGGGCGAATCCGCCTGCTGGGCAGGCGTGTTCGGGCAGGGCGGAGCAGGGCGCGTCGGAGCGTGCGCCGTGCCTGTGTGCTGTGTCGGTGGGGAAGCCGGCGCGCGCTCGCGCGGGCCTACGCGGGTGAGAACAGGTGGTCGCTGATGAGACGGGCCGCGCCGATGACTCCGGCGGTGGGCCCCAACTCCCCCAGCACGATGGGCAGATTGCCGGTCGCGAGAGGCAGTGACTGACGGTAGACCTGGGTGCGGATGGCGGCGAGCAGGGTGTGGCCGAGGCCGGTCACCCCGCCGCCGATCACCACCAGGCCGGGGTTGAAGAAGCTGACGAGTCCGGCGATGACCTGGCCGGTGCGGTTGCCGCCCTCGCGTATCAGGTCGAGCGCGGTGGCGTCGCCGGCGGCGGCCGCGGCGGCCACGTCGACGGCGGTCAGGGTGCCGTTGGTCTCCAGGCGGGCGGCCAGTTCGGCCGAAAGTCCCTGCTGGGCGGCCTCCTTGGCGTCGCGGGCGAGTGCGGCGCCGCTGAAGTGGGCCTCCAGACAGCCCCGGTTCCCGCAGGCGCAGGGGCGGCCGTCCGGTACGGCGAGGATGTGCCCGATGTCGCCGGCGCTGCCCGTCGCACCGCGGTGGACCTCGCCGCCGACGATGATGCCGCAGCCGATGCCGGTGCCGATCTTGACGCAGAGGAAGTCGCCCACGGAACGGGCCACGCCCGCGTGCTGCTCCCCCATCGCCATCAGGTTCACGTCGTTGTCGACCATGACGGGGCAGCCGAGTTCCTGGCTGAGCGCCTCGCGCACCGGGAACCCGTCCCAGCCCGGCATGATCGGCGGGGCGACGGGGACGCCCTCGGGGAAGCGGACCGGTCCGGGGACGCCTATGCCGGCGCCGTCGAACCCCTCCGCGAGCCCGGAGGCCTTCAGCTTGGCTGCCATGGACAGGACTTGCTCGAAGACGGCGACCGGACCGTCCCGTACGTCCATGGGCTGGTTGATGTGGCCGAGGATCTCCAACTCCGGTGTGGTGACGGCCACGTCGATCGAGGTGGCGCCGATGTCGACGCCGAGGAAGCGGAGTTGGGGGGCGAGCCGGATGTTGTGCGAGCGGCGGCCACCGCGCGAGGCGGCGAGCCCGTCGGCCACGACCAGTCCCGTCTCCAGGAGCCGGTCCACCTCCACGGCCAGCTTCGACCGGGACAGATCGATCCGGTCCCCCAGCTGCGCACGGGAGTTGGGCCCACCGTCCCGCAACAGACGCAACAGCCTGGCCTGATGCGCGTTGGCGGGTCGAGCCGTCATACGTCTCACAAGCCCCTCCCCGCCTCAACCGGCCTCTACGTCCGTCAGGTTCCGGCCAGATCCCACGACCGACCTTTCGCAGGGGAACGTAGCAGCGACTACCGGGACTGGGAAGAAGTTACGCAGAGATTGCCGCCGACTTTCTCCACTCACAGGACAAAGGAGTGTTCGATACCCAAAAGATCTCGGACCCGCATGGTCGCAATGCATCAAATCAGCACACGAAGGGATAGTTCGCTTGTGCGACGCATGGTTGGGGTAGGTGACAGCGGCACCCCCTGTGGGGGGGTCGGGCAGGGGTCGACGGACGTGACGTGCCGCGCCCGTGACCCCGCGGCAAGGAGGGGGAAGATCATGAGCGACGGTACGAAGCGGGCGACAGCCGCGACCGCGACGGTGGTGCTCGCGACCGCGGTGAACGTGTTCACGGGTTTACTCACGGAGCGTTGGGCTTTGGCCTGGTGGGCCACGGTGATCGTCCTGGTGATCATCGGAGCGGGCCTGCAGGCGTGGCTGACGCTCTCGGACCGGGCCGGCCGGGCGACGTCCGTGACGGCCGCCGGAATCGGGTCGATCGCCGGCGCGGGGAGCATGACCGACGTCTCGACCGAGGTCACCCTGAGCCCGGCCACCCTCACGGCGGTCCGTCCGCTGCCGACGCCGGGCGAGGGGGTGAGCGCGTCCGGAATCGGTGCGGTCACCACGGGAGGCGACGCACGGAACGTGCACACCAAGGTGACCGAAGGGGATCCGACGGCGTCATGAAGAACCGCCCGGGCATACGGTCGAGCCTCCTTCGCCCGAACATCGTGAACGCCAGGGGCGTCGGCGTGGTCGCCTCCGGCGGTGACATGCGCAACGTCACGGTCTACGTCGGGACGGGACGGACGGAGGGCGAGTTCGAGGATCTCCGGACCGGATCCGAGCGTGCGGGGGTCGAACGATGGCAGGCCTCCGCCAAGTGGAAGGACGAGGCCTTCACCCAGCACTTCCTCCCGAAGGCCAGGGCGTCGGTCCGGTCGGACGGCGCCACCTGGGCATTCACCGGGCGGCAGGAGGCGCTGCGCCGGATCGCGACATGGCTGGCCGGCTCGACGAACAACCGGTCGGGCCTGATCGTGTCGGGTGGGCCGGGGTCCGGAAAAACGGCCGTTCTCGGGCTGGTGGCAACCCTGGCCGACCCCGATCACCACCCCAACGTGCCGCAGGATCGAGTCGGTGTGGGCGAGGAAGCGCTTCCTCGCTCTCACAGCTTCACCGTGGTCGTCTACGCGGCCGGGCTGAAGGCGGACGTGGTCATCGACGCTCTGTCGCACGCCCACCGCTCGGCGTCGTCGGCCACCCCGGTCGTCCTCATCGACGCGGTCGACGAGTCCGACGACCCGAATCTGCTGGTCGACGCCGTTGTGAAGCCACTGCTCATGGACGGCTCCGTACGCCTGGTCCTCGGTATGCGCACAGAACTCGCCTCCCGCCTCGGTGACCTGTGCGATGTCGTCGATCTCGACGGGGACTTCGCCGATCCGGAGGGCATGCGGCGCCATATCGAGCACGCCCTGTTGCAGGCGACCGAGGCCAGCCCGTTCCGTGGTCTGCCGGCGACGGTGTCACAGGTGGCCGAGGGCATCGCCCGAGTGGCGGGGCCGTCCTTCCTGGTGGGCCGTCTGCTGTCCCAGATGCTCGCCGGCCTGCCCGAACCCCCTGTCCTCAGACCTGGCTGGGAGGAGGAACTGCCGCGTCTGCCGGGAGAGATCCTGGAACGGGACCTGACCGAACGGCTCGGCCACGAGAAGGCCGCGCAAGCCCTGGATCTCCTGCGCCCGTTGGCCTTCGCCGAAGGCAACGGCCTTCCCTACGAGGACATCTGGGCGGCGCTCGCCGGCCGGATGGCGAGGCGGAGCTATGACCACACCAGCCTTCAGTGGTTGCGCAAGCACGTGGGAAGTTACGCGGTCAGGTCGACCGACCAGGGCCATGACGTCTACCGCCCCCACCATCTGTCGCTCACCGAGCATCTGCGCAGGGTGCCGGATCCGCAGGCGGTCCACCGGTGCTTCGTGGACTTCCTGGTCGAGCACACACCTCTCCGTGCCGACGGCACCCGGGACTGGCAGCGGGCGAGCTTCTACACCCGCGCCTACCTGGCCACCCACATCGCCAAGGCAGGCGGCCACGACGTCCTCAATGAACTGGTACTCGACCCGGCCTATCTGCTCGACGCGATCCCCCACCGGCTCCTCGGTGCCCTGGACGGTCACCGTCTGCCCGCCGACCGGGACATGACGGAGGTCCGAACGGCGATCAACGCCTACCGGCAGGCCGCCGCCGACTTCCGCCGCTCCACACCGGACCTGCGGCCGGCCGCCCTCGACCTGGCGGTCAGCACCCACGACGCCCGTACGCTCCGATCCCGCATGGAGCCGGTCCCCGACTCGTCGCCCTGGAAGGCCCGCTGGGTCGACATGCGGCCCCGGCGCAGCTGCTACACCCTCACCCGGCTCACGGGCGAGATCACCCGCATGACGGCGTTCACGTACGCCGGGGACAGACATCTGGCGGTCGCGTCCACCAAGGGCGAGATCGAGGTGTGGAACGTGGATGTCGGCCAACGGGTCATCAGGGGTACCGTCGTCAACGGCCAGCGCGTCACGGGCCTGGACATGGTGGTCGGGAACGGTCGTGTCTTCATGGCCACGAGCAGCGCGACCGAGGTCGAGCTGTGGGACATGTTCCGCGGGAAGCAGCCGCTGTGCAGCCGGCCCGTCGACAACGCGGGCTACGACAGCGAAACGACCGCCGTGGCCTTTGCCGAGGTCGGCGGCGATCTCCTCCTGTTCTGCCTGAGCGACGGCTTGTCGCTGTATCGGTTCGACGTACTGCGGGCGACGCCCCTGCCTCCTCTTTGCCTGGACAGGGCATGCGACTTCATGCGGAGCAACGCGTCCGTCGCGGTGACGGCGGTCGCGGGGAGGCTGTCGGCCGTGGTCAGTGACTGGTACGGCGTCATGCTCATCGACCTGGAGACCGGCCGTACCCGGCAGTGCTCCGGCGGAAGCGGCTACGCACGAGGCATACAGATCGTCCCCGGGACAGACCCGCCGCAGTTCCTGGTGGGGCAGAACTCCCACAGGATCTTCCGGCTCCATCCGAACCAGGCCCCTCAGCAGATCCGCACCTGCCCGGAGAGCGTCTGCGACGTCGATGTCCGCACGCGGAACGGCGACACCTTCGTCGTGGCCGGGTACGACTACTGCGAACGGCCGTTGGAGGTCTTCTCACTGACACGGCCCGACGTCGCCGTTTCCGACTTCTACGACACACGATCAGCCGTGAGTCAGGTTCGCGTCATGGAACTGCGCCACGGTCATGTGGTGATCGCGGCCGGGGAGCGCTCCGGCACCGTACGGATCTGGGACTTCCCCGAGGTGCCCGAGTGAGCCGTACGGATCGATTCAGCGAACCCATCGCCGTCCACACCGCCCAACTGGGCGACCGACGTGTCGTGGTCGTGGTCCACCCCGGCTTCGCCCTCGTGCGGAACTCGTCCGACGGTGCGGAGATCACGCGCCACGACCTGCCGTACCCTGCGGAGAAATCCGTCTGTCTGGCGTACGAAGAGTCCCCCCTGCTCATCGCGAACTCTGCGGAGAAAGTGTTCGTGTACAACCTGGGGGATGCGACGAGCGAACACATAGGCTCCTGCGCGTCGAACATCTCGGCCCTGACAGCGGGACTTCTGGGCGGGAAACTCGTGGTCGCCGCGGGGGACCGCCGGGGATCCGTCGGAGTCTTCACCCTCGACGACGCGGAGTGGTCCCATGAAGTGATATCCGCCCATCGGAACACCGTGATGTCGGTCTCTCTCGGAAAAGTGCGGGGGCGACCGTCCATCGTGAGTTGCGCGAACGACACGACGGTAACGCACACGTCCATAGGCACGAAGGCCTCACGCGTTCTCTGGCGAATCAACTGGGAGAGGGACAGCCCTTCCTCGGCCGATGTCTCCTGTACGTGGCTCCATCACGGCAATGATTTTCTCTTCGACCTCGAACAGGCGATTCACGCCCGGGCTTGGCGTTCTGATTCAGGCTCTGCCGTCGAGCTCCTCCACAGCCGCATGGAAGCCGTTCAGAAGTGTGCCGTCGTCAACTCGGGGCGCTTGTCGTTCATCGTCGTCACGGGCAAGGACGTGCTCGACACGATGATGTCGGTCGGGGAACTGCCGAGCCGTTCCGTACCCCTTTCCCACACCATGGCTTTCGCCAGTCCAGGGCGGCTCGCGGTCGTCCTGCCGATCCGTGGCGGCGCACTCCTGGCGCTGACTCAGGGATCGAGCGTCCGCATCACCTCTGTGCGGGTGACGCGCACTTGGCACTGGTTCTACAACTCGATGTGCCTTCTGGGATTCGGCGTCATGCTCTCGGTGATCAGAGACAGTCCGAGCCTGTGGCCGCTGCTCTTCCTCACCGTCCCGATGGCCTTCCAGGTGTTGCAGCGCCCGACCGTGCGCAGCGTCGCCGGCCGAGATCTCGTCGACATCGATCTGCACAGCGAAGCCATCGACGTCGACTTCGACGGCCCGGACGCGTTCGTGACCCTGAGCCATGGAGGCGTAGCCACGTTCGATCTGTCCGATCCGCGATCCTGAACCGTCGCCGCCTACGGCCGGGGCCGCTCGTGATACGTCTTCCGCGTGTGCTCCGTATGCGCCCGCATGACCTCCGTCGCGCGTTGTTCGTCGCGGGCGGAGATGGCGGTGATGAGGTCGCGGTGTTCGATCCAGGACTGGTGGCCGCGCCGGCGGGCCACGGGGGTGTAGTACCAGCGGACGCGGCGGTCGACCTGGGCGGCGAGTTCGGCGAGGACCGTGTTGCCGGCCAGTTCCATGACCTTGGCGTGGAAGCGGGCGTTCATGGCGACGGCCGCGTCGACGTCGTCGGCGGCGACGGCTCGCTCGCCCTCCGCGCAGAGTTCCTCCAGCGCCGTGATGCCCGCCGTGCCGGCGTTCGCCGCGGCGAGGCGGGCGGCCTCGGCCTCCAACAGGGTGCGGACCGTGAGGAGTTGGTCGGCCTCCGCCTCCGTCGGCTCGTGGACGAAGGCACCCTGGGCGGGCCGGAGGTCGACCCAGCCCTCGGTGTTGAGGCGTTGCAGGGCCTCGCGGACGGGCTGCCGGGACACCCCGAGGTGCCCGGCGAGTTCGCTCTCGACGAGATGCTGGCCGGGGCGCAGCGCGCGCGTGGTGATGAGTTCGAGCAGGGCTTCGTAGACGCGGTCCCGCAGGGGACCGGGGCGTTCGAGCTTGGGTACCGCCCCTTGCGGAAGTCCGGTCGACAACATCGGGTCCCCCTCCAGAGCACCACTGGGTGTACTGCACACGGAAAGTCAACGGCCCGTACTGGAAAGAACTGGAAAGTCCGAGTCAACAGCCAGTATGGATTGTCTTTCGTCTACAGTCTACGACCCGCGATGGCCAGGGGACCGACGAGTATGCCTCGTCACATCGCTGTGCACATCACCGCGAACGCCCTGCTCACGGGCAGCGGACCACCTGTCCCGCGTACGACAGGTTGCCGCCGAAGCCGAACAGCAGCACGGGGTCGCCGCTGGAGATCTCGCCGCGTTCGACGAGCTTGGAGAAGGCGAGGGGGATGCTCGCGGCCGAGGTGTTGCCGGAGTCGACGACGTCCCGCGCGACCACGGCGTTGACCGCGCCGATCTTCATGGCGAGGGGCTCGATGATGCGCAGATTGGCCTGGTGGAGGACGACCGCGGCGAGGTCGGCGGGCGTGAGTCCCGCCTTCTCGCAGGCCGCGCGGGCGATGGGCGGCAGCTTGGTGGTGGCCCAGCGGTAGACACTCTGGCCCTCCTGCGCGAAGCGCGGAGGGGTGCCCTCGATGCGTACGGCGTTCCCCATCTCGGGCACCGATCCCCACAGCACCGGCCCGATGCCGGGCTCCTCGGCGGCCTCGACGACGGCCGCGCCCGCCCCGTCCCCGACGAGGACGCAGGTCGTGCGGTCGGTCCAGTCCGTGACCTCGGACATCTTGTCGGCACCGATGACGAGCGCCCGCGTGGCGGCGCCGGCACGCACGGCGTGGTCGGCGGTGGCGAGGGCGTGGGTGAACCCGGCGCAGACGACGTTGACGTCCATGGCGGCCGGGTTCGGGATGGAGAGCCGGTTCGCGACCCGGGCCGCCATGTTCGGGGAGCGGTCGATGGCGGTGGAGGTGGCGACCACGACCAGGTCGATGGCCTCCGGGCCGAGACCGGCCGAGGCCAGCGCCTTGGCGGCGGCGTGGCCCGCCAGCTCGTCGACCGGTTCGTCGGGACCTGCGATGTGCCGGGTGCGAATGCCCACACGGCTCGTGATCCACTCGTCACTCGTGTCGACCAGGCCCGCCAGGTCCTCGTTGGTGAGGATCTTGGCGGGCTGGTAATGGCCGACGGCGGCGATTCGCGAGCCGTTCATGGGTGGTTCCCCTCGTTGCCTGTGGTCAGCGGGATCCACCAGTCTGATCAGTGACTCGCGGGTACGAGGGCGGGTGAGGCGACAGTAATGCGTGGCCCGGGTTGTGGGCTTCTGTCAGACCCCAGGAGATCCGCGCACTCACCCGGTGAACAGTTGCGTAGCCTTTCGTACCAGTTCGTACAGTCCGTAACCGAGCGGCACCCCCACCCACACCCAGGCGAAGACGATCAGGGGTCGTCGGTCAGGCGGATTCGGACTGCTGTCGCTGGACGACATCGGCGGCCTCCCTCGGGGCGGGGATGTGGAAGCGGGGATGGACGGGCCGGACGAGCTCGTTGGCGACGAAGCCGATGGCGAGCAGCCCGATCATGATGAAGAAGGACATGCCGTAGAGGTCGGGACCGGACTTGCCCGCCTCCTCCTGCCGGTCCGCGATCCAGTTGACGATCAGCGGTCCGAGGACGCCGGCCGTGGACCAGGCGGTGAGCAGCCGACCGTGGATGGCACCGACCTGGTAGGTGCCGAAGAGGTCCTTCAGATAGGCGGGGATCGTGGCGAAGCCACCGCCGTAGAAGGACAGGATGACCAGGGCGCAGACGATGAACAGCGGCTTGGCGGAGTCGCCGAACAGGGCGATCAGCAGATACATCAGCGCGCCCACGCCCAGGTAGACGCGGTAGATGTTCTTGCGCCCGATCAGGTCGGACGTGGACGACCAGGTGATACGGCCCGCCATGTTGGCCGCGGAGAGCAGTGCGACGAAACCGGCGGCCGCGGTGACGGAGACCGGGGTGGAGGAGTCGGCGAAGAAGTCCGTGATCATCGGGGCGGCCTTCTCCAGGATGCCGATGCCCGCGGAGACGTTCATGCAGAGGATGACCCACAGGCACCAGAACTGCGGGGTGCGGATGGCGTTGCGGGCCGAGATCTGCGGGCCCGCCAGGACGCTCGGTCCGGTGTCGACCGGCCTCTCGGTGCGCGGGACCCGGACCAGCAGTACGCCGAGCAGCATGAACACGGCGTACGACAGTCCGTGCACCAGGAAGGCGAGGGCGATGCCGGAGGAGTCGGAGCCGAAGGACTCCAGCATCTGGGCGGACCACGGCGAGGCGATGAGCGCGCCGCCGCCGAAGCCCATGATCGCGATGCCGGTGGCCATGCCGGGCCGGTCCGGGAACCACTTGATCAGGGTGGAGACGGGCGAGATGTAGCCGATTCCGAGGCCTATGCCGCCGACGAAGCCGTAGCCGAAGACGATCAGCCAGTACTGCTCGGTGGCCGCGCCGAGCGAGGCGATCAGGAATCCGGAGGAGAAGCAGATCAGCGCCACGGTCATCGCCCAGCGCGGCCCGTTGCGCTCGACGAGGGTGCCGCCGAACGCGGCGGACAGGCCCAGCATGACGATGCCGAGCTGGAACGGCAGGGCGCTCTGCGTGCCGCTGAGGCCGAGCGCGGATTCGAGCGGCGGCTTGAAGACGCTCCAGGCGTAGGCCTGTCCGATGGAGAGATGAACGGAGAGCGCGGCCGGGGGAACGAGCCAGCGGCTCCAGCCCGGGGGTGCGACGGGGGGACTCATGATCCCGGACGGTAGGCAGTGGCACGGGAGTTGAGAAGGCGGCACGTCGACCGTATGCGATGAACGGTATCCACCGCGCGCCGAACGGTCGCTTCCCGGCCGGGCTCGTCTTCGACTACCGGACACCTTCATGTCCGAGTAATGCCTTGCCCGGTCGTTGCGCGAAGTCTTGTCGGCCCAACTTCCATACTGTAGACAATATTTCGTCGACAGAGTTCGAACCGAGTGTCATCTCCGCGGTATCCCTCGACCGAACGGAGCTCCCTCACCATGAAAGTCGCAGTTCTCGGCGCCGGTGCGATCGGCGCCTATGTCGGCGCCGCGCTCCACCGCGCCGGCGCCGACACGCATCTCGTCGCCCGTGGACCGCATCTCGCGGCCATGAGGCGGGACGGGGTGCGTGTGCTCAGTCCGCGCGGGGACTTCACCGCCCGCGCCCACGCCACCGACGACCCGGCCGAGATCGGCCCGGTCGACTTCGTCCTCCTGGGCCTCAAGGCCAACTCGTACGCGGCGTGCGGGCCGCTGATCGAGCCCTTGCTGCACGGCACCACGGCGGTGATCGCCGCCCAGAACGGCATTCCCTGGTGGTACTTCCACCGGCACGGCGGCCCGCACGACGGCCACCGGGTCGAGAGCGTGGACCCCGGCGGCGCGGTCAGTGCGGTGCTCGCGCCCGAACGGGCCATCGGCTGTGTCGTCTACGCGGCCACCGAGCTCGAAGGACCCGGTGTCGTACGGCACTTGGAAGGCACCCGGTTCTCCGTCGGCGAGCCGGACCGTACGGTCTCGGCGCGCTGCCGGGCGTTCAGCGAGGCCATGGTGGCGGGTGGCCTGAAGTGCCCGGTGGAACCCGACATCCGGGGCGACATCTGGATCAAGCTGCTCGGCAACATCTCCTTCAACCCGATCAGCGCCCTGGCCCGCGCGACCATGCGGCAGATGTGTCTGCACGGCGGCACCCGCAAGGTCATCGAGACGATGATGGCCGAGACGCTGGCCGTCGCCGAGGCCCTGGGCTGCGAGGTCGGCGTCTCCGTCGAACGCCGGATGGCCGGCGCCGAACGCGTCGGCGACCACCGCACCTCCACGCTCCAGGACCTGGAGCGCGGCAAACCGCTGGAACTCGACGTCCTGCTGGCCGCCGTCGTCGAGCTGGCGGACATCACGGGTGTCGAGGTGCCCACGCTCCGCACCGTCCACGCCATCTCGGACCTGCTCGCGCTGAGGAGCGCGGCATGAACTCCGAGGAGCGCCGCATGAACCCTGGGGACCGCCGATGAGGAAACGCGACCGAAGCCCGAAGACCTACACCCGGCTCACCCGTCCGCTCGTCCGGGACTCCCGCGACGAGCCCTTCCGGCAGGCGAGTTGGGAGGAGGCACTGGACCGGGCCGCCCGCGGCATCGAACGCAACCGCGGCGCGTTCGGCCTGTTCTCCTGCGCCCGCGCCACGAACGAGATGAACTATGTGGCGCAGAAGTTCGCCCGCGTGGTCATGGGCACCAACAACGTCGACTCCTGCAACCGCACCTGTCACGCGCCGAGCGTCGCCGGGCTGTCCGCCGCGTTCGGCTCGGGCGGCGGCACCTCCTCGTACGAGGAGATCGAGCACACCGACGTCATCGTGATGTGGGGCTCCAACGCCCGCTTCGCGCACCCGATCTTCTTCCAGCACGTGCTGAAGGGCATCCACAACGGCGCCCGGATGTACGCCGTCGACCCGAGGCGGACGTCCACCGCCGAGTGGGCGGAGAGCTGGCTGGGGCTGAACGTCGGCACCGACATCCCGATGGCCCACGCGATCGGCCGCGAGATCATCCACGCGGGTCTCGTCAACGAGGCGTTCATCGAGCGGGCGACCACCGGCTTCGAGGAGTACAGGGCGCTCGTCGAACCGTGGACCCTGTCCCTCGCCGAGAAGGTGACGGGCGTACCGGCCGCCGCCATACGGCAGTTGGCGCACGCGTACGCCCGGGCCGAGCGCGCCCAGCTGTGCTGGACGCTCGGCATCACCGAGCACCACAACGGCACGGACAACGTCCGCGCACTGATCAACCTCTCCCTGCTGACCGGGCATGTGGGGCGGTACGGCTCGGGCCTGCAGCCCCTGCGCGGCCAGAACAACGTGCAGGGCGGCGGCGACATGGGCGCCATCCCCAACCGGCTGCCCGGCTTCCAGGACATCCTCGACCCGCGATCGCGGCTGAAGTTCGAGTCGGCGTGGGACACCGCGATCCAGCCGCACTACGGGCTGAACCTGACGGAGATGTTCGAGGCCATGGAGGAGGGCTCGCTGAAGGCCGTGTACTGCATCGGGGAGAACCCCGCGCAGTCCGAGGCCGACAGCGAGCAGGCCGTACGGCGGATGAGCGAGCTGGACTTCCTCGTCGTCCAGGACATCTTCCTGACGAAGACGGCCGAGCTGGCGGACGTCGTGCTGCCCGCGACCGCCGGATGGGCGGAGACGGACGGCACGACCACCAACAGCGAGCGACGGGTTCAGCGGGTACGCAAGGCGGTCACCCCGCCCGGGGAGGCCCGCGAGGACATCGACATCATCTGCGACCTGGCCGCGCGGCTCGGGCACGAGTGGAAGTACGCCGACGCCGAGGCCGTCTGGAACGAGCTGCGGTCGGTGTCACCGGACCACTACGGGATGACGTACGAGCGTCTGGAGGAACAGCAGGGCATCCAGTGGCCCTGCCCGGACACGGACAGGATCGAACCGACCTATCTGCACGGCCGGTTGTGGGAGCCGGACCCCGCGAACCGGGGCAGGCTCGCACCCTTCGGGATCGTCCGGCACGATCCGCCGGTGGACCTGACGGACGAGGAGTTCCCGATCCGGCTGACCACCGGGCGGCGGCTGGACTCGTACAACACCGGTGTGCAGAGCGGCGGTTACGCCTCGCCACTGCGGCGTGGGGAGTACATCGAGCTGTGTCCGGAGGACGCGGAGCGCTACGGGGTCGTGGTGGGCGAGGAGGTCCAGGTGTCCTCGCGGCGCGGGTCGGTGGTGGCGCCGGTGTGGATCGACCTCGCCCTGCGGCCCGGCCTCGCCTTCATGACCATGCACTTTCCCGACGAGGTGGACACCAACCAACTGACGATCGAGGCGAACTGCCCGATCGCCGGCACGGCGGAGTTCAAGGCGTCGGCGATCCGGATCGAGAAGCTGCCCGTCGCGACCATCGTGAGGTGACGCAAGTGGACCTGCACTTCGGTGACAGCAAACCGACGGACGACGAACGGGCGGCCGTCGACGCCCTGCTCGGGCCCCCCGAGTCGTCCTGGGAGGGCGCCGCCCGCGACGAGATGCGGGCCGCCGATCTGCGGTGGGCGCGGGGCGGCAGGGAGGCCCGGGAGCGCCGTGACCTGCTGTTGCCGGGGTTGCACGCGATCAACGACCGGATCGGCTGGATCAGCGAGGGGGCGCTGGCCTATCTGTGCCGCCGGCTGACCGTCCCGCCCGCGGAGGCGTACGGCGTGGCCACGTTCTACGCGATGTTCTCGGTCAAGCCGCGCCCCGCGACGGTCCTGCACGTGTGCACGGACCTGGCGTGCGCGGCGGCCGGGGCGGCCGGCCTGTGCGCCGGGATCGAGGCCCGGCTCGGCCTCGGCAGCGGGGTGAGCGTGGAGCGGAGCCCGTGTCTGGGGCTCTGCGAGCGGGCACCGGCCGCCCTCGCGATCACGGCCGGGGAGCCGGTGCGTACGGCGGTGTCGGCGCCGGCGACCGTCGAGGCGGCCGTGCTCGCGGCGAGCGCGCCCGACTCGGCGGACGAGGAACCCCCGGCCGCGACGGCGGTCCCGCAGGCCGGGCAACCGGGCCTCACCCTCCTCTCCCGCGTCGGCGTCGTCGACCCCACCTCCCTCGACGACTACCGCGCCCACGGCGGTTACACGGCCCTGCGGCGGGCCTTCGAGCTGGGCCCCGCCGGGGTCATCCGGGAGGTGACCGACTCGGGCCTGGTCGGGCGGGGCGGCGCCGCCTTCCCCACCGGCCGGAAATGGCAGGCCACGGCCTCGCAGCCCGACCATCCGCACTATGTCGTCTGCAACGCCGACGAATCCGAACCGGGCACCTTCAAGGACCGCGTGATCATGGAGGGCGACCCGTTCGCCCTGGTCGAGGCGATGACCATCGCCGCGTACGCGACCGGCGCGCACCAGGGCCACCTGTACCTGCGGGGCGAGTATCCACGCGCCATGCGCCGACTGGAGCACGCCCTCGCCCAGGCGCGCGCCCGGGGCCTGCTCGGCGACGACGTCCTCGGTCAGGGGTACGCCTTCGACATCGAGATCCGCCGGGGCGCGGGCGCCTACATCTGCGGGGAGGAGACGGCCCTCTTCAACTCCATCGAGGGGTACCGGGGCGAGCCGCGCTCGAAGCCGCCGTTCCCCGTGGAGAAGGGGCTGTTCGGCAAGCCGACGGTGGAGAACAACGTCGAGACGCTCGTCAACGTCCTGCCGATCCTCACCATGGGCGCCCCGGCGTACGCGGCGATCGGCACCGGGCGGTCCACCGGGCCCAAGCTGTTCTGTGTGTCGGGCAGCGTGGACCGGCCCGGCATCTACGAGCTGCCCTTCGGGGCGACGCTCGGCGACCTGCTGACGCTCGCCGGGGTACGGGACCGGCTGCGGGCCGTTCTCCTCGGCGGCGCGGCCGGTGGTTTCGTGCGCCCCGACGAACTGGACATCCCGCTCACCTTCGAGGGCACGCGGGAGGCCGGCACCACGCTCGGCTCCGGGGTCGTGATGGCCTTCGACGACACCGTGCCGCTGCCCCGGCTGCTGCTGCGGATCGCGGAGTTCTTCCGGGACGAGTCGTGCGGGCAGTGCGTGCCGTGCCGGGTCGGGACCGTGCGGCAGGAGGAGGCGCTGCACCGGATCGTCGAGCGGACGGGTGCCGACGCCGCCGGGGACATCGTGCTGCTCAGGGAGGTCGGCCGCGCGATGCGGGACGCCTCGATCTGCGGTCTCGGACAGACCGCGTGGAACGCCGTGGAATCCGCGATCGACCGCTTGGGGGCGTACGAATGACCACGCATCGCCGGACCCGCCGTACCGGAGCCGCCGTATGACCGTGATCCCGCTGGGAGTGCCGCGTCGCCTCCTGGAGTTCACCATCGACGGGGCGCCGGTGCGCGCCCCCGAGGGCTCGACGATCCTCGACGCCTGCCGGGCGGCGGGCAAGGACGTCCCCACCCTCTGCCAGGGCGACACGCTCGCCCCGAAGAACGCCTGCCGGGTCTGTGTCGTCGAGGTCGAGGGGGCCAGGACCCTCGTCCCGGCCTGCTCCCGCGAGGCCGAGCCCGGCATGGAGGTACGGACCGACACCGAGCGCGCCCGGCACAGCCGCAAGGTCGTCCTCGAACTCCTCGCCTCCTCGGTCGACCTCTCGACGACCCCGCGGGTCGCCGGGTGGATCAAGGAGTACGAGGCGAAGCCGGACCGCTTCGGCCCGGACGCGGCCCGGCTGAACGAGGAACCCAGGGTCGACAACGAGCTGTACGTGCGGGACTACGACAAGTGCATCCTGTGTTACAAGTGCGTGGACGCCTGCGGGAACCAGTGGCAGAACACGTTCGCGATCTCGGTCGCCGGGCGGGGCTTCGACGCCCGGATCGCCGTGGAACACGACGCTCCCCTGACCGATTCGGCGTGTGTGTACTGCGGGAACTGCATCGAGGTCTGCCCGACGGGCGCGCTGTCCTTCAAGTCGGAGTTCGACATGCGGGCGGCGGGCACCTGGGACGAGTCGGCGCAGACGGAGACGACCACGGTGTGCGCGTACTGCGGTGTGGGCTGCAACCTCACACTCCATGTGCAGGACAATGAGATCGTGAAGGTCACCTCGCCGCACGACAACCCGGTGACCCACGGCAACCTCTGCATCAAGGGCCGCTTCGGCTACCAGCACGTACAGAACCGGGACTGAGACACGACATGGGACGAGTCACGGAACGACGCAAGGTGATCCGCATCCGGGACGGCGCCATCTCCACCCGCCCGGACACGCTCGTCGCCGAGGAACCGCTGGAGATCCGGCTGAACGGCAAGCCGCTCGCGATCACCATGCGCACCCCGGGCGACGACTTCGCGCTGGCGGCGGGGTTCCTGGTCAGCGAAGGGGTGCTCGCCGAGCAGTCGGACCTGCAGAACATCGTGTACTGCGCGGGCGCGACGGCGGACGGCGCGAACACGTACAACGTGGTGGACGTGCGGACCACGCCGGGTGTGGTGATCCCCGACATCACGCTCGAACGCAATGTCTATACGACCTCGTCCTGCGGGCTGTGCGGCAAGGCGTCGCTGGACGCCGTCCGTACGACCGCCCGCTGGGCCATCGACGACACCCACGGCGGTGACGCTCCCCCGGTCCGGCTCGACCCCGCATTCCTCGCGGGCCTCCCCGACCGGCTTCGCGCGGCCCAGCGGGTCTTCGACCGGACCGGGGGTCTGCACGCGGCGGCCCTGTTCGGCGAGGACGGCGAGCTGCTCGACGTCCGGGAGGACGTGGGGCGGCACAATGCGGTGGACAAGCTGGTGGGGCGGGCCCTGCAGAGCGGGTCGCTGCCGCTGTCCCGGACGGTGCTGCTGGTGTCGGGGCGGGCCTCGTTCGAGCTGGCGCAGAAGGCGGTGATGGCGGGGATCCCGGTGCTGGCGGCGGTGTCGGCGCCGTCGTCGCTCGCGGTCGACCTGGCGGCGGAGACCGGGCTGACCCTGGTGGGCTTCCTGCGGGGCGCCTCCATGAACGTGTACGCGGGTGAGCATCGCATCGCCCTGCGGGCCGCTGCCGCGGTCGATCAGGGGCAGGGCTGAGCGGCGCCCCGCGTCCACGACGGCGGGGCCCCATCGGCGGGGAGCGCCCCCTGCGCCAGGGGCTCCGCCGTTTGACTGCCGGGTACGCGTCGTTGGTCCACTGGCGCGTCGCCGGGTGCGGGTGGGTGGGGGCTGGTCGCGCAGTTCCCCGCGCCCCTGAAAAGCAGGGGCTGCGCCCCGTGCTTTTCAGGCCCGCGGACCCGTCGCTTTTCAGGCCCGCGGACCCGTCGCGTTTCAGGCCCGCAGGCCCGTGGTCCTTCAGGCCCGCAGGGGCCTGGATCTTCTAGGGGCGCGGGGAACTGCGCGAGCAGCCCCGCCGGACCCGCACCCGCCGACGAACCCGAACCCCCCGAGCTGTCCCGCGACCGCCTGACCGATCGTCACCTCGTCGTACGACACGCCCAGTCACGACCGGCGCACGGTTCTTGTGAGCCCCCTGAACCCCCAAGTAGCGTCTGTGGCCGCACGTGGGACATAGGACGTCCTATGTCCCATCGCCCAGACGGATGAAGGGCTGGCCGCACCGTGCCGTCGAGTCTTCACGCACGTCTCAGAACCACCCTCACCTGCTCCCTCACCGCGGTGATCACCACCGCCGCTCTCCTCACCCTCCCCCACCCCGCCGGAGCCGCGACCGAACAACGGCCCGGCGCCGCCGAGTTCGAGCAGCAGGTCCTCTTCAAGGCCTCCCAGGACCCCGGCTACGCCTGCTTCCGGATCCCGGCGATCGTCCGGACCACCGAGAAAACCCTGCTCGCCTTCGCCGAAGGCCGGGTCCTGAACTGCGGGGACGCGGCCGACATAGACCTCGTGGTCAAGCGGTCCACGGACGGCGGCCGCACCTGGGGCCCGCTGCGGGTGGTCAACGAGGGCGGGGGCGACACCCACGGGAACCCCGCGCCGGTAGTGGACCGGAGGACCGGCCGGATCGTGCTGACGCAGACGTACAACAAGGGCCGGCTGGACAGCGCGAGCTGTGACGTCCCCTGTGACCGCGCGCCGCATCTCCAGTTCAGCGACGACGACGGGCTGACCTGGTCCGAGCCGCGCGGTCTCGGCGACCAGATCCGCCCGGCCGGCTGGAACTCCTGGTACGCCACCGGCCCCGTGCACGGCATCCAGCTCACCCGGGGCCGGCACGCGGGGCGGCTCGTCCTCGGGGTCAACGCCGAGAGCTGGGCGGACGGCCGGGTCACCGCCAACCACGCGGCGCTCGTCACCAGCGACGACGGCGGCGAGAACTGGAAGGTCGGCGCCACGGACTCGTGGCCGATCGCGGACGACGGCACCTTCCGCCAGAAGCCCTCGGAACTGACGCTCGCCGAGCGCGCGGACGGCACGGTGTTCGTCAGCGGGCGGGAACAGGACGGCACCGACCCGGGCCATCGCAGCCAGACGGTCAGCCGGGACGGCGGCACCAGCTTCGCCGAACCCTTCCGGGCGCTCCCGGACCTGTACACGCCCCAGGTGCAGGGTTCCGTGCTGCGCCTCGGCGACCGGACACTGCTGTCCGCCCCGGCCGACCCCGACCGCCGCCGGACGATGGCGGTGCGCTCCTCGTACGACGGTGGACGCACCTGGGAGAGCGTGGACCGGGGCACGGTCGTCACCACGGACTGGTCCGGCTACTCGGACCTGGTCCGGATCGACGGTGGCGAGGGTGGCAACGACGTCGTCGGGCTGCTGTACGAGGGCGGGGCGGTCGACGCCCGGGACGAGATCCGCTTCGCCCGGTTCACGGAGGACTGGCTGCAGCCGCGCCGGGGCCCGGACCCGACGACGCCCGACAGGGCGCCCGGCGGCAGACGGGCGGCCGTGCTCGGTGGCGCCCTGCCGACGGACGGCAGGTTCGGCGGCGCGATCGGGTTCGACGGCGCCGACGACGCCGTACGACTGCCGTACCGGCCTCGACTCCCGCTCGGCACCAAGGACTTCACCGCATCGCTCTGGTTCCGCTACGCGGCGACCACCGGGGAGCAGCCGATGCTGTGGATGGGCGGGGTCGGGACGACACAGCCGCAGGTGTGGCTGCGCGGGGAACCGGCGGCGGGTCGGCTGACCGGGCTGATCACCGTGCGGGACGGGGCCTCGACGCCCCGGAGCACGTCGGTCCGGTCGACGGGCGCCTACAACGACGGGGAGTGGCATCAACTCGTGCTGCGGCGGGGTGGCGGGGCGCTCACGCTCTTCGTCGACGGCACTCCGTTCAGCACCGCCGACATCCCCGGATCGGTCAGCCGCAACTCGCCGTTCGGGGTGCACATCGGTCAACGGGTCGACAGCCGGGTCCACTTCACCGGCGCCATCGACGAAGTACGCCTGTACGAAAGGGCGTTGAGCGACGTGGAGGTGGCCGGGCTCGCCACTCGGGACGCCACGACGCGGGGCGAGATCCTGCGACTGCCCATGGACCGGGTGGACGGAGGCAACTAACGTCACTTCCGTGCCCGACGACGCGGGAGCACGACAGCGGACGGGGGCCGGACCGGTCATCGTCCTGGCCCTGGTCCTGGCCCTCGCGGCCGTGCTGCTCACCGCCCTCCCGGACGACGACCGGGAGGGCGGCGGCGCCTGCACGGCCCGTACGGTCCGGGACTGGGACCCGGACGCGTCCCTGAACGGCGAGTTCACCCGGTACGGCGACGACGCGACCCGCACCGACGACTGGACCGGGGGCGACGGCACCCATTCGGTGCGGCTCCCCGACGGGCGGGTGCTGTGGCTGTTCTCGGACACCTATCTGGGCCAGGTGCACCCACCGCCCAACCCGGCAGGCGAGTCCGTGGCGTGGCGGGATATCGCGTCGCCCCTGGTGCGCAACTCGGCCGTGGTGATGTCCACGTCGGGCCGTCTCGAATCCACGCTCCCGGCCCCCGTCTTCCCGGACCCGGCCCCGCAGCAGTGGCGCTGGCCGGTGGCCGCCCGGGTCGAGCCCCGCTCCCCCGGCTCGGACGAGAAGGTCGTACGGGTGCTGCTGTGGACCCGTACGGCGGGACGGTCGCCGTGGATCTACGGGGTGCCCACCGCGACCGAGGTGGCCACGCTGTCGCTGCCCGATCTGCGGCTGGAGGGGATCACGACGGTGCTGGACCAGGGGTCGGTCGCCGATCCGGCGCGGCGGGTGCTGTTCGGCACGACGGCCGTGGACGCGGGCGACTGGACGTACGTCTTCGGCGGCACCGACGCCCAGGCCGCCTCCCGGCCGACCTCGCACGCCTATGTCGCCCGGGTGCCGCGCGGCCGGCTCGGGGAGCCGGGGGCGTGGGAGTACTGGGACGGCTCACGGTGGGCGGTGCGGGGGCGGCCGGCGGCGGTGCTCGGGAACGGGGAGGACAAGGGGGTGGGCAGCGCGTTCACCGTGGTACGGGACGGCCGTACGTATGTGCTGCTCACCATGGCGGCCGGTACCGAGGGGCTGACGACCGTCACCGCCTACTGGGCCTGCTCCCCCACCGGGCCCTGGCACGGGCCCACCAAGGGTTTCAGCCCGCCGCTGCCGGGCGGCGGGGTCGCGGCGTACAACCCGCAGGCGCACCGGGCGGTCGACGGCGACGGGCGGCTGGTGCTCAGCTACGACGTCAACTGGCTGGACGCCGACGCGGCCGCGGCGCAGCTGAACATCACTCGGAACGTGTCCCTGTACCGACCGCGGTTCGTATCGCTTCGTCTTGCCGCTCCGTGACCGCCGGCTTCTCCACCGGGTCCTTGGCGCGGCGTTTGGCGATGACCGCGCAGACCATGAGTTGCATCTGGTGGAACAGCATCAGCGGCAGCACGGCGAGGGAGGCCTCGGGGCCGAACAGGACGCTCGCCATGGGCAGTCCGGAGGCGAGGGACTTCTTCGAGCCGGCGAACTGGATGGCGATCCGGTCCGCCCGGCCGAAGCGCAGGGCCTTGGCGCCGTACCAGGTCAGCAGCAGCATCACCGCGAGCAGCACGGCCTCGACGACGAGCAGTCCGCCGAGCCGCAGCGGGCTGACCTGGCTCCAGATCCCCCGCACCATGCCCTCGCTGAACGCGACATAGACGACGAGGAGGATCGAGCCCCGGTCGACGAGGCCGAGGATCCGCTTGTGACGGGTGATGAAGCCGCCGATCCAGCGGCGGGCGAGCTGCCCGGCCAGGAACGGCACCAGCAGCTGGAGCACGATCTTCACCAGCGAGTCTGCGGAGAAGCCGCCCGCGCTGCCACCGAGCAGGGCCGCCGCGAGCAGCGGGGTGATGACGATGCCCGCGAGGGAGGAGAAGGAGCCCGCGCAGATCGCGGCGGGCACATTGCCCCGGGCCATCGAGGTGAAGGCGATCGACGACTGGATGGTCGACGGGACGAGGGTGAGGAAGAGCAGCCCGGTGTAGAGGGAGTGGCTCAGGAACACCGGTTCGAGGCCTCGGGCGGCCAGGCCCAGCAGCGGGAAGATGACGAACGTGCAGGCCAGGACGGTGACGTGGAGCCGCCAGTGCTTGAGGCCGTCCAGCGCCTCGCGGGTGGAGAGCCGGGCGCCGTAGAGGAAGAAGAGGAAGGCGATCGCGGCCGTGGACGCGCCCGAGGCGACCTCGGCGGCCGTACCCCGCGCCGGAAGGAGCGCCGCGAGGCCCACCGTCCCGAGCAACAGCGCGATGTACGGATCGATCGGCATCCAGCTCGGCCACTTCAGGCGTTTCACGGTGCTCCACGTGCTGTCGATGAGAGTGCGTCCAGGGGCCGGAATGCCCCTCTCCATCGTCCTCCCCGGACCCGTGATCGGGAATCCGTCATACCGCACTGACTGTCATCGCGTTCTTCGATAAGCGGGTACGGTGGTGCTCGTGTACGACCCCTCCCACTTGCGTACCTTCCTCGCCGTGGCCCAGACGCTGAGCTTCACGCAGGCCGCCCGGCGGCTGGGGCTGCGCCAGTCCACCGTCAGCCAGCATGTGCGCCGTCTGGAGGACGCGGCGGGGCGGCTGCTGTTCTCACGGGACACGCACTCCGTGGAGCTGACGGAGGACGGCGAGGCGATGCTCGGTTTCGCCCGGCGGCTGTTGGAGGTGCACGAGCAGGCGACGGCGTTCTTCACCGGGACCCGGCTGCGCGGGCGGCTGCGCTTCGGCGCGTCCGAGGATTTCGTACTGACCCGGCTCCCGGAGATTCTGGAGGCCTTCCGGCACGACCATCCCGAGGTGGACCTGGAGCTGACCGTCGAGTTGTCGGGCACGCTGCACGAACAGCTCACGGCGGGCAAGCTCGACCTGGTGCTGGCGAAGCGGCGCCCGGAGGACCCGCGCGGCGAACCCGTGTGGACGGACAAGCTCGTGTGGATCGGCGCGGAACGGCTCCGCCTCGACCCCGACCGGCCCATCCCGCTGATCGTCTATCCACCGCCGGGCATCACCCGCGCCCTCGCCCTGGAGGCACTGGAGCGCGAGGGCCGCGCCTGGCGCATCGCCTGCACCAGCGGCAGCCTCAACGGGCTCATCGCCGCCGCCCGGGCGGGCCTCGGCGTGATGGCGCATTCGCGTCGCCTGGTGCCTCCCGGCCTGGTCCGCGTCCCCGAGCGGGCCGGACTGCCCGAACTCGGCGAGGTCGACTTCGTCCTCGTCCACGGTCGGCGCCCGGGGGCCGCGTCGAGCGCGGCGGACGCGCTGGCGGCGGCCGTCCTCTCCGGCGGCGACCGACTCCACGGCCGTGCGCGAGGGGTGTGAGGGGTGTGCGGGTGTGAGGGGTGTGCGGGGTGTGCGGGAAGCAGCCACGGACCCGTCGGCACCCCGGCTCCACAGACGCGGAAGACATGAGCAGTGTTCGTGTTCCCCCAGGCCAGACCGTGTTCACAAGGTCGCTCACCGTGGCCGGGGCGTGGGGGTTCAGTGGAGATTACGGTCCCGGAACTTACTGCGCCGTCAGGAACCGCGCCGGATACCTCCCCATCCGCGTCATTATTCGGCTCCGGTCCGCGCCGAGTGCCCCCATGCGCCTCCTACACAACCCCTCCCGCCCGTTCTCCCGGTGAGGTAGCTTTCACGCGCTGTGCGGAGCGCCACGAGGAGCGGGTTTGCGCGAGTTCACCAACCCCCCGTTGGCGTCGGCGCCGCCGGTGGGCGGCCTGGCCGACGTCGTCTTCGAGTACGCCCAGGAGGACCCGACATACATCGCGCTCGGCCGCAAGGACGAGCAGGGCGAGTGGCGCGATCTGACCTCCGCCGAGTTCCGCGACGAGGTCCTCGCGCTGGCGAAGGGGCTGCTGGCGCAGGGCATCCGGTTCGGCGACCGGGTCGCCATCATGTGCCGTACGCGCTATGAGTGGACCCTCTTCGACTACGCGCTGTGGACCGTCGGCGCCCAGGTCGTCCCCATCTACCCGACCTCCTCCGCCGAGCAGGTCTTCTGGATGCTGTACGACTCCCAGTGCACGGCGGCCATGGTCGAACACGAGGACCACGCGATGACCATCGCCACGGTCATCGACCGGCTGCCCCAGCTGCGCAGGCTCTGGCAGCTGGACGTGGGCGCGGTGCAGGAGCTGTACGAGTCGGGGGCGCATCTCGACGACGAGGTGGTGCACCGGCACCGCCTCGCGGTGACTCCCGACTCGATCGCGACGATCATCTACACCTCCGGCACGACGGGCCGCCCCAAGGGCTGTGTGATCTCGCACGCCAACTTCATGGTCGAGGCGGACACGGTCATCGAGCGCTGGGCTCCGCTGTTCAAGTCCCGCAAGGGCGACGAGGCGGCGACGCTGCTGTTCCTGCCGCTCGCCCATGTCTTCGGGCGGATGGTGCAGGTCGCGGGTATCCGCGGGAAGGTCAAGTTCGGCCATCAGCCGCAGCTCAACGCGGCCGTCCTGCTGCCCGACCTCGCCGCGTTCAAGCCGACCTTCTTCCTCGCCGTGCCGTACATCTTCGAGAAGGTGTTCAACGCGAGCCGGCGCAAGGCCGAGCGCGAGGGCAGGTCCGGGCCGTTCGAGAAGGCCGTCGAGGTCGCCGTGAAGTACGCGGACGCGATGGAGGCGAGGGCCTGGGGCATCGGGCCCGGTCCGTCGGCGGGGCTGCGGATGCAGCACCAGTTCTTCGACAAGGTCGTCTACGGCAAGATCCGGGAGGCGATGGGCGGCCGGATCAAGTACGCGATGTCCGGCGGCTCGGCGATGGACCGGCGGCTCGGACTGTTCTTCGCGGGCGCGGGCGTCCACATCTTCGAGGGGTACGGCCTGACGGAGTGCACGGCGGCCGCGACCGCCAACCCGCCGGAGCGCACCCGGTACGGCACGGTCGGCCAGGCCATCCCGGGGATGACCGTGCACATCGCGGACGACGGCGAGATCTGGCTGCGCGGCCCCAATGTCTTCCAGGGCTATCTCAACAACCAGAAGGCCACCGACGAGACCCTGCACGACGGCTGGCTCGCCACCGGTGACCTGGGCTCCCTCGACGAGGACGGCTATCTCACCATCACCGGGCGCAAGAAGGAGATCCTGGTGACCTCGGGCGGCAAGAGCGTCTCGCCCGCGATCCTGGAGGAGCGGGTACGCGACCATCCGCTGGTCGCCCAGTGCATCGTGGTCGGCAACGACCGTCCGTACATCGCCGCCCTGGTCACCCTGGACGGGGAGGCGGTGGAGCACTGGCTCCAGATGCACGGCAAGTCGAAGCTGTCGGCGGCCGAGCTGGTGCGCGACCCGGAGCTGGAGACCGAGGTGCGGCGGGCGGTGGTCGCCGCCAACACCCTGGTCTCGCAGGCCGAGTCGATCCGGACGTTCCGGATCCTCGCGCACCAGTTCACCGAGGAACACGGTCTGTTGACGCCGTCGCTGAAACTGAAGCGGAAGGCGATCGAGAAGACGTACGCGACCGAGGTGGAGGCGCTGTACCGGGCGTGAGACCGCTCGGGGTGCCTCACGGGGTGCCGGGCGTGAGACCGCTCGGGCCGGCCACCCCGCTGTGCGGTCAGACCAGTTGGTAGCCCCGCAAGTCCCGCAGCAGCATGTGGCAGTTCTGCAGGGAGCCCGAGGTGTCGCCGAGGGAGCGGTAGATCCCCCACTTGGGGCGCAGCCGGTCGGCGAGGAAGGTGTCGACGCCGGTGCGGGAGACGTCGATGAGGGTGGTGGAGCCCTTCTTGAGGATCCAGCGCACCGAACCGGCCGAGCCGTTGCCGACCTTGACCTGGAAGTCGACGTCGACCCAGGAGTTGTGCAGCGGCGCCAGATCGGTGCGGCCGATGAGGATGTCGTCGATGGGCAGCTTCAGTTCGATGGTCTGTGCGCCGTTCACCCGGCGCAGGGACTGCACGACGAGGGGCGAGGTGCCGGCGCCGGGCTGCTTCATCTGCATGATGTGCGTGAAGCTGGTGGTCGCCTTCAGCGAGGCCGGCAGGTACATCCCGTAGGTGACGCGCCAGGTCTGGCCCTCCGTCCACCGCAGAAAGCCGCTCCCGGTGCGCAGGCCGGTGACCTCCTGGCGCTGTCGGTCGGTGGAGGTGTCCCGGTCGACGGTGTGCATGTCGAACCGCCAGGTGTCGCCGGTGGCGTAGATGTGCGGCGCGGCGGAGGTGTGCGAGTCGGCGCGGTCGTCCTCGATGGTCTCGAAGGCGCGCAGTCCGTCGGCGCTCGCCGAGGGGGACCACTTCAGCTGCCAGGAGGCGGCGTGCGCGGCGGGGGCCGACAGCCCGACGGCGGCTGCGGCGGCACCGCCGAGCGCGGCGCCGAGGACGTTCCTTCGCGTGGGGGTCATGAGCCATCCATTCACGTATGCGACCGGGATTCACCGATGCGCGTTGCGGCAGTGGACAGGCTCCCCGCGCGACCGCGGTCGGTCAATGGTCCAGACCGATACTCTGGAACCGCCGGATCCATTTCGGCCAATCTGCGATTCGGGGCGCGAGCGGTCCGCTCAGGAATGCATCGCGCCCCGTGATCGTTGACGATGGGAAGTACCACCCGACGACTTAAGGATCGAGAGCTCGTGAGCAGCAAGGTCCCCCCGATCATCCTGAACAACGGCGTCGAAATGCCCCAGCTGGGCTTCGGCGTGTGGCAGGTGCCGGACGACGAGGCCGAGCGTGCGGTCACGACCGCGCTGGAGGCCGGCTACCGCAGCATCGACACGGCCGCGATCTACGGCAACGAAGAGGGCACCGGCAGGGCCATCGCCGCCTCGGGCGTCGCCCGCAAGGACCTCTTCGTCACCACCAAGCTCTGGAACAGCGACCAGGGCTACGACTCCGCCCTCCGCGCCTTCGACGAGTCCCTGGACAAGCTCGGCCTGGAGTACGTGGATCTGTATCTGATCCACTGGCCGACGCCGGCCCGGGGCACGTTCGTCGACACGTTCAAGGCGTTCGAGAAGCTCTACGCGGACGGCCGCGCGAAGGCGATCGGTGTCTCCAACTTCCTTCCGGAGCACCTGAACACGCTGATCGAGGCCACGAACGTCATCCCGGCGGTCAACCAGATCGAGCTGCACCCGCACCTCCAGCAGCTCGCGTCCCGCGAGTACCACGCGGAGCAGGGCATCGCCACCGAGGCCTGGTCGCCGCTCGGTCAGGGCAAGGGCCTCCTGGAGGTCCCGGCGATCATCGCGATCGCACAGAAGCACGGTCGCACCCCGGCCCAGGTCGTGCTGCGCTGGCACCTCCAGCTGGGCAACGTGGTCATCCCCAAGTCCGTGACTCCGGCCCGGATCAAGGAGAACATCGAGGTCTTCGACTTCTCCCTGGACACCGAGGACATCGCCGCGATCAGCGCGCTGAACGAGGACCGGCGCCTCGGCCCGGACCCGGCGACGTTCAACCAGGCCTGAGGGCGCGCCCACGGCCGACGCCTGCTCGCCGAGAGCGCGGAGACCGCCCGCCGGATGATTCCGGCGGGCGGTCTCGTGCGTTCGGGGCGGGGCCGTGGCCCGGGGCTCGGCCGGCCGTGGTTCCGAAACGCCGGACGGGCCGCCCGATGGGCCGTGCTCTCAGACCGGCTGCCCGATCGGCCGTACGACGACGGTGTTGACGTCGACTCCGGCCGGCTGCCGGATCGCCCAGACGACGGAGTCGGCGATCTGGTCGGCGGTGAGGAGATGGCCGGGCGGCAGGCTGCCGTAGGCGTCCCAGAACGGGGTCTCCACGCGGCCGGGCGCGATCAGGGTCACGCCCACGCCCCACTCGGTGACCTGCCGCCGGGTGTTCTCCGCGAGCCCGGTGACCGCCCACTTGGTCGCCCCGTAGATGTTGCCGGGGCCGTGGATGAAGCCGGCGACGCTGCCGACCAGCATGATCCGCCCCCGGGTCTCCTTGAGGGCGTCGATGGCGGCCCGGATGAGCAGGGCCGGCCCCAGCACGTTGGTCAGCACCATCTCCGTCCACCCGGCGGGGTCCCCCTCGGCGACGGTGTCGTGGGTGCCGATCCCGGCGTTGGCGAGGACGGTGTCGATCCGCCCGAACTCCTTCAGCGTGGCGTCCACCGCCGCCCGCACGTCCGCGTACTCGGCCGCGTTGCCCGGAATGGTCAGCAGCTCCTCCGGGTCGCCGAGTTCGGCGGCGAACGCGCGCAGCCGCTCGGCCCTGCGCCCGGTGACGGCCACCCGGTGCCCGTGGTCGAGCAGTTGCCGGGCGACGGCGGCTCCGATACCGGTGGCGCCGCCGGTGATGAGCGCGACTGGAGCGTCGGTCATGGATGTCCCCCTCTGTGGTTCCGGCCGACCCTCTGCACTCCGGTCGACGTGCGGAGTCCATCACTTGGAGCACTCTCGAAGTCAAGTGCCGCCGGGGAAGGGCGACTTCGGCATCGGGCGGTACGGGGGCAACACCCGCGAGCACCGCCCGTCACGGACCAGTACGGCGGCACCACGCACAGCCGGGGCGCCGCCGCCTCCGACACCCGTTCGGACCCGTCGGCCACGCCCTTGGCGAGGGCCGAGCCGTCGCACGGGGCGGTGCTGACACGGACCACCGGCCGCTGGCCACCGGCGGCCGACCACCTACCACCGACCCGCCTGCCACCGACCCGCCTACCGCCCGCCACCGACCCGCCCGCCGCCGCGCCGCTCCGCGCCCGCACGCCGAGATCACAGCTGAGCCAGATGCACCGTGTGGGCCGCGAGGACGAAGAGGTCCGTGCGGTGGTACAGGCTCGCCTTGTCGTCGGGGTCGAGGAGCCGGTCGATGGTCGCGAGGTCGGAGGCGTCGAGGAAGTCCGCGAGGATTCCCCGGCCGCGCCGGAACGAGGCCACGGCGTAGTCGCGGGCGGCTTGCGGGACCGGGGCCGGCAGGTCCAGCAGGAAGGTGCGGGACGTGGCGTCGCGCAGGCCCACGGCGGCCATCAGCCCCGGCCAGTCCTCGCTCTCCGGGACGCTGCCGGGCAGTTCGGCCCGCATCTCGGTGAACCAACGGTCCTCCGCCGCGTCCATCCGGGACTGCAGCCCGGGGCGGCCGATGCCGATGTCGCGCGGCAGGAACCGGCTGGGCAGCCCGCCCTCGACGAGTGCCAACGTGCCGCCGGGAGCGAGGCGTTCGGCGAAGGCGGCGAGTGCGGCGCGCTGGTCACCGAGGTGGTGCAGGCTGCGGCTTGCCCACAGCAGGTCGGCGGGATATGCCAAGTCACCCAACCCGTCCGGCAGTTCGGCCTGCAGGGTGTCGAACCGGTCGGCGAGACCCAGGCGTTCGGCCCGGGCGTCGGCCCGCTCCAGCAGAGGGCCGGAGCCGTCCAGGGCTACGACCCGGGCGCCGGGGAACTCGTCGGCCAGCAGACAGCTCACGACCCCGGGTCCACTGCCGACGTCGACGACCAGTCCCGGCTCGGGCTGCCGTGCGGCGACCCAGGCGGCGGCCTGCCGGTTCAGCGGCGCGAACAGCTCAGCCTGCCCCTCCAGATGCTCGGCCAGCTCGGCCCAGTCGATGTCGGTACGGTCGTGATGGCCGTGGTGGTGGCCGTGGTCGTGGCCCTGCTCGTGCCGACCCTGGCCGTGCCGACCCTGGCCGTGGTGGTGCTGTCCCATGACGGTGAGCCCTCTCTTCCGGGTGCCGCCAGCCTGCTCCGACGCACCGGAGATCAGCAAGTCCCCTTGCCGTATCGGCAAATCCCCGTGCCGATTCAGTCCTTCTCGGCCACCCGGTAGACACAGACGTTCGCGCCCGTGCCGCTGGTGGTCGTGGAGACCAGCTCCAGGGGGTGCTTGGCGCCGTCGCCTGGGAAGATCGTCTTTCCGCCGCCGAGCAGGACCGGCATGACGATCAGGACGAGCTCGTCGGCGAGGCCCTCGCCGAGGAGGGTGCGGGCGAGGGTCGGGCTGCCGATGACGAGCAGGTCGCCGCCGTCGGCCTCGCGGAGTTCACGGATGTGGGCGACGGCCTCCTCGCCCGGGATACGCGTGGTGTTCTGCCAGGTCAGCTCGGAGTCGGCGAGCGTCGCGGACACGACGTACTTGCGGATGGAGTTCATCCGGTCGGCGAAGGGGTCGCCCGCCCGGTCGGGCCACGCCGCGGCCATCATCTGCCAGGTGCGGCGCCCGTACAGCAGCGCGTCCGCCTTGTTCAGCGCGGCGTCCCAGGCGCCGCCCACGACCTCCGGGTCGAAGAACGGGTGCGTCCAGCCGCCGTGGGCGAACCCGCCCTCGGTGTCCTCGTCGGGACCGCCGGGCGCCTGCACGACACCGTCCAGGCTCATGAACTCGCAGATCACGATGCGCATGGGGTTCTCACTCCTCGTTCTCGCACGGGCTTACGGCGATGAAGACCGCCGCACCGCGCGGAACTCATCGCACCCGCCCACCCCGCCATCGTGTCGCGCCTCACACAGACCTGCCACCGGTCCGCCAGGGGCTGGGGAAGCAGAGCTGACCCCTGGCGGACCGGTTCATCCGAGCGTGCTCAGAGCGCCGGGTACGCGTTCTGCATCAGCTGCTGGAACTGGGCGGAGAACCAGTGCCCGGAGATCGGCGCGTTCGCCAGGGCGCCGGACATGTTGTTGTTGTTGCGCGGGTTGCCCGTATACGTCGGGTCGCACATGCGGTCGAAGCCCTTGCCCTCGTCGTTCGGGATGGCGGAGCTGGACCCGTCGGACTCGCCCGGCGGCTTCATCCACACGTAGGCGTCGATGCCCGGCTCGGGGGAGGCCTTCGGACGCTCGCCGAGGCCGGCTCCGGACTGGTTGCACCAGTTGCCCGTGTTGAGGCGACGGTCGTAGCGGCCGCCGTCGACATAGGTGTCCACGCTGGTCGTGGCGCCGGGACCGGTGGGCCGGGCACTGCCGCCCCAGCCGTTCCTGGAGGTGTCGATCAGCATGCCGATGTTCGAGTTGAAGCCGACCGAGACGAGCTGGTTGCGGAAGGCCTGGGCGAAGGACAGCTCGTCGACGTAGCGGTTCCAGTCGACCCACTTCGACTCGCGGACCGACTTGCCGGCCACGGAGTCGTTGATGGTGAAGTTGTTCTCCTTGAGGGCGCTGTAGTTCGCCGTGTTGGTGATGAAGCCGTGGACGTCGTTGACCGTGGCGCCCTCGGCGGTCGCCGCCTCCTTGAACGTGGTGGCGGAGGCGCCGAAGTTGTCGTCCCAGCCGATCCAGCCGTGGTGGCCGGCGTCGACGTAGTTGTAGACGTTCCCCCCGTCACCGAGCTTGTTGAGCGCGTAGCCGACGCCCTTGACGTAGTTGCCGTTGGCCTTCATCACATCGCACTGGGGGGTGGCCGTCGGGCGGCTGCCGGTGTTGGTGACGAGGTTGGGCAGCGAGTCGATCTCGACGGTCGTGACGATGCGCAGGCCGGCGTACTTCGGGTCGGCGAGGACGGCCGCGATCGGGTCGATGTACTCGGTCTTGTAGCGGCCGATCTCCGTCGGGCCCAGCTCACCGTTTGAGGCGAGCGCCGCGCAGTCACGGCCGGGCAGGTTGTAGATCACCAGCTGGATGGCCAGTTCGCCCGACCCCTTCTGCCGCAGCGCCTCGTCGAGGTGGTCGCGCAGCCCCATGCCGCTGCCCACGCCCTCGATGGCGGCGATCCGGTCCAGCCAGACGCCCGTGGGCTGGTTGGAGATCCGGCTGCCGCCCGGCTCGGCGGCGGCCTTCGCGGACCACTCGGGGTTCACGTACACCTTGGCACCGGTGTACGGGTTGTCCACCTTCGTGCCCGGTGTGCCCGGGTCCGGGTCGGTGCCGCCACCGCCGCCGTCGTCGACGTTGCAGGTCACGCCGTCGAGCGTGAAGGTCGTCGGGAGGGCGTTGGTGCCGCTGTAGGTGGCGTTGAAGCCGAAACTGACCGAACCGCCGGTCGCCAGCGCGCCGTTGTACGTCTCGTTCGCGGCGGTCACCGACGTACCGCTCTGCGTGATCCGGGAGTTCCAGCCGTTGCCGACCTGCTGGTTGCCCGCGTACGACCACTTCACGGCCCACGAGGTCTTCGCGGCGCTGTTGTTGGTGATCGTGACGGCGGCGGTGAAGCCGGTGGACCACTGGTTCTGCACCTTGTAGTCGACCGTGCAGGGGATCGCCTGGGCGCCGACGTCGTCCGGTACGGCGGCCATGGAGGTCCCGGCGGCGCCGGCGACCAGCGCCAACGCGGCCAGGAGTGCTGTTCTGGTACGGCTCATGAGTGCGGGTTCCTCTTCCGTAGTGGGGTGTACGAGGAGGAGTCGTCGCGCTGTCGCCGAGGCGAGTAAAAGACCTGAACACTGGGGGTGTTCTCTGAGCGGCCCTCGCAGCTCGGACGCGTCTGGGACGAACGCGTCGACTGATGGAACCGCTCCCACTGGTGCTGGTGAAGGTAGCGCCAAGTGACGGTAAAAAACAGAGGTGTTGCGTTATTGCGTTCGACGAATCTTTTCTCCCTGATCGAATCATTTCGACTCTTCAAACACCTTGACCCTCTGCGGCCCCCTCCTCAATATGGGAGCGCTCCCACTGGTTCAAGGCTTGTTGTTGCTGCTCCGCCCCCACCTTCGTAAGAGCCGCACGGAAGGAACCAGAGCATGCACCCCAGAAGGAGACGCCGTGCCACGCGGCGCCTGTGGACCGCCGTGGTGGCGGCCCTCGTCCTCCCCGTGACGATGCTCAGCACGGGTTCGACTCCCGCCAGTGCGGCGGCAGTCGCCTGTAACGTCGACTACAAGACCAATGACTGGGGCTCGGGATTCACCGCCGAGCTCACGATCAGCAACCGCGGCACCGAGGCCATCAACGGCTGGACCCTGACGTACGCCTACGCGGGCAACCAGACGCTCTCCAACGGCTGGAGCGGCACCTGGTCGCAGTCCGGCAAGGCCGTGACGGCGAAGAACGCGTCCTGGAACGGGACGATCGCCGTCGGGGCCGCGGTGACCACCGGTGCCCAGTTCACCTACAGCGGCACGAACGCCGCGCCGACCGACTTCGCGATCAACGGCACCAGTTGCGTGGGCGCGCACCAGCCGCCGATCACGGTACTGACCAGCCCGGCGCCGGGCGCGGTGTACTCGCAGGGCACCGCCGTTCCGATGGCGGCCACCGCCGCCGCGGCGGACAGCGCGACGGTCACGAAGGTCGAGTTCTACGACGACACCACGCTGCTGGGCACGGACACGACCTCGCCGTACACCTTCTCGGCCACCGGTTTGACCGTGGGCAGTCACTCCCTGGTGGCCAAGGCGTACGACAGCCTGGGCGCGTCGGCGAACTCCACACCGGTCGGCATCACGGTCGCCTCGGGTCCCGCCGTGGTGGTCTCGCCGACCCAACTGGGCGTGCGTCAGGGCCAGTCGGGCACCTACGACGTGAAACTTTCGACACAGCCGTCGGGGAACGTGACGGTGACGACCGCGCGGGCGTCCGGCAACACCGGGCTCTCCGTGACGGGCGGCGCGTCGCTGACCTTCACGTCGTCGAACTGGAACACCGCGCAGAAGGTGACCATCGGCGCGGGCGCGTCCGGCACCGGCTCGGCGGTCTTCGACTCGACGGCCACCGGCCACGCCAAGGCCTCGGTGACCGTGACCCAGCTGGCCGCGTCGAGCACGTACGACGAGCGCTTCCTGGAGCTCTACGGCAAGATCACCAACCCGGCGAACGGCTACTTCTCCCCCGAGGGCATCCCGTACCACTCGGTGGAGACGCTGATCGTCGAGGCGCCGGACCACGGCCATGAGACCACCTCGGAGGCGTACAGCTACCTCCTGTGGCTGCAGGCCATGTACGGCAAGGTGACGGGCGACTGGTCCAAGTTCAACGGGGCCTGGGACATCATGGAGAAGTTCATGATCCCGACCCACGCCGACCAGCCGACCAACTCCTTCTACAACGCCTCCAAGCCGGCGACGTACGCACCCGAGCACGACACCCCCAATGAGTATCCGGCGCAGCTCAACACCGGTGTCTCGGTCGGCCCGGACCCCATCGCCGCCGAGCTGAAGAGCGCGTACGGCACGGACGACGTGTACGGCATGCACTGGCTGCAGGACGTCGACAACGTCTACGGCTACGGCAACTCGCCCGGCAAGTGCGAGGCGGGGCCGACGGACACCGGCCCGTCGTACATCAACACCTTCCAGCGCGGGCCGCAGGAGTCCGTGTGGGAGACCGTCCCGCAGCCCACCTGCGACCAGTTCAAGTACGGCGGCACGAACGGGTACCTGGACCTGTTCACCGGTGACGCGTCGTACTCGAAGCAGTGGAAGTTCACCAACGCCCCGGACGCCGACGCGCGTGCCGTACAGGCCGCGTACTGGGCGGACATCTGGGCCAAGGAGCAGGGCAAGGGCGCCGACGTCTCCGCGACCATCGGCAAGGCCGCGAAGATGGGCGACTATCTGCGCTACGCGATGTACGACAAGTACTTCAAGAAGATCGGGAACTGTGTGGGCGCCACGTCCTGCCCGGCCGGCACCGGCAAGGACGCCTCCCACTACCTGATGTCCTGGTACTACGCGTGGGGCGGCGCCACCGACACGGCGGCCGGCTGGGCCTGGCGGATCGGCTCCAGCCACACGCACGGCGGCTACCAGAACCCGCTGGCCGCCCACGCCCTCGCCAACTACGCCCCGCTGAAGCCCAAGTCGACGACCGGGCAGGCGGACTGGGCCAAGTCCCTCGACCGGCAGATCGAGTTCTACCGCTGGCTGCAGTCCGACGAGGGCGGCATCGCGGGCGGCGCCACCAACAGCTGGGCGGGTCGGTACGCCACTCCCCCGGCCGGGACGCCGACCTTCTACGGCATGTTCTACGACGAGAAGCCGGTGTACCACGACCCGCCGTCCAACCAGTGGTTCGGCTTCCAGGCGTGGTCCATGGAGCGGGTCGCCGAGTACTACCAGCAGACGGGGAACGCCGGCGCGAAGACCGTCCTCGACAAGTGGGTCGACTGGGCGCTCTCCAAGACGACGATCAACCCGGACGGCACGTACCGGATCCCGTCCACGCTGCAGTGGTCCGGTGCGCCCGACACCTGGAGCGCGTCAAGTCCCGGTGCCAACGCGGGACTTCATGTCACCGTCGCCGACTACACCGACGACGTGGGGGTGGCCGCCGCGTACGCCAAGACGCTGACGTACTACGCCGACCGCTCCGGTGACGCCGACGCGGCCCGGGTCGCGAAGGCACTGCTCGACGGCATGTGGGACCACCACCAGGACGGGCTCGGGATCGCCGTCGCGGAGACCCGGGCCGACTACAACCGGTTCGACGACCGGGTGTACGTGCCGAGTGGATGGACCGGGACGATGCCGAACGGCGACGCCATCAACTCGTCGTCGACGTTCGACTCCATCCGGTCGTTCTACGAGGACGATCCGGCCTGGTCGAAGATCGAGGCGTACCTGGCCGGTGGCGCCGCGCCGTCGTTCACGTATCACCGGTTCTGGGCTCAGGCGGACATCGCCTTGGCCATGGGTTCGTACGCGGAGCTCCTGGAATAGAGCCGCCGAGGTCGCACGACGGCTGACGGCCGACGGCCGTCTGTGGCTGGTCGCGCCCACGCGGCGGTAGCCGCAAATCGAGCACAGCCCCGCGCCCCTTCGGGGCGCGGGGTGCTGTGCCCTTTTCTGAGAACTTCCCCCCACTCGTCAGGAGAGGACCCCCACGGTGCGAAGAACCCGCATCCTCACCACCGTCCTGGCTCTCGCGGCCGGCCTGCTCGCCGGATCCCCACCCGTGATCGCCGCCGAGAAGGCCGGAAAGAATGACACGTCGGTGTCCATCGCCGCCGACACCTACACCTGGAAGAACGCCCGGATCGACGGCGGCGGCTTCGTGCCCGGCATCGTCTTCAACCGTAAGGAGCGGAACCTGGCGTACGCCCGTACGGACATCGGCGGTGCCTATCGCTGGGTGGAGTCGTCGAAGACGTGGACGCCGTTGCTCGACTCGGTCGGCTGGGACGACTGGGGGCACACGGGTGTCGTGAGCCTCGCCTCCGACTCGGTCGATCCGAACAAGGTGTACGTGGCGGCCGGTACGTACACGAACAGCTGGGACCCGGGGAACGGGGCGATCCTGCGGTCGTCCGACCGGGGCGCGAGCTGGCAGAAGGCCGACCTGCCGTTCAAGCTGGGCGGGAACATGCCGGGGCGGGGCATGGGCGAGCGGCTGGCCGTGGACCCGAACCGGAACAGCGTGCTGTATCTGGGCGCGCCGAGCGGCAAGGGGCTGTGGCGGTCGACGGACTCGGGGGCCACCTGGTCACAGGTGACGAACTTCCCGAACGTCGGCAACTACGTGGCCGACCCGTCCGACACCAGCGGGTACTCCAGCGACAACCAGGGCATCGTGTGGGTCACCTTCGACGAGACCACCGGTACGTCCGGGAACGCGACCAGGACCCTCTACGTCGGGGTCGCCGACAAGGACAACGCCGTCTACCGCTCGACGGACGCGGGGGCGACCTGGTCGCGGGTGGCCGGGCAGCCGACCGGATATCTGGCCCACAAGGGCGTCCTCGACGCGACGAACGGCCATCTGTATCTGTCGTACAGCGACAAGGGCGGGCCGTACGACGGCGGCAAGGGCCGGCTGTGGCGGTACGCGACCGCGACGGGCACCTGGACGGACATCAGCCCGGTGGCGGAGGCCGACACGTACTACGGCTTCAGCGGGCTGACCGTCGACCGGCAGGATCCGGGCACGGTCATGGCGACGGCGTACAGCGCCTGGTGGCCCGACACCCAGATCTTCCGCTCGACGGACAGCGGCGCGACCTGGACCCGGGCCTGGGACTACACGTCGTACCCGAACCGTTCGAACCGCTACACCATGGACGTCTCGTCCTCCCCCTGGCTGACCTGGGGCGCCAACCCGTCGCCGCCGGAGCAGACCCCCAAACTCGGCTGGATGACCGAGGCGCTGGAGATCGATCCGTTCAACTCCGACCGGATGATGTACGGGACGGGAGCGACGATCTACGGTACGGAGAACCTGGGGAACTGGGACCGCGGCGGCCAGTTCGCCATCAAACCGATGGTGCAGGGCCTGGAGGAGACGGCCGTCAACGACCTGGCCTCGCCGCCGTCCGGTGCCCCGCTGCTCAGCGCGCTCGGTGACATCGGCGGATTCCGGCACACGGATCTGACGAAGGTCCCGTCGATGATGTTCACGCAGCCGAACTTCACGACGACGACCAGCCTGGACTTCGCCGAGTCCACCCCCAACACGGTGGTGCGCGTGGGCAATCTGGACTCCGGTCCGCACATCGCGTTCTCCACGGACAACGGCGCCAACTGGTTCGCGGGCACCGACCCGTCGGGCGTGAGCGGCGGCGGCACGGTCGCGGCGGCCTCGGACGGCAGCCGGTTCGTGTGGAGCCCGACGGGCACGGGCGTGCAGTACGCGACGGGCTTCGGCAACGCGTGGTCGGCGTCGAGCGGCATCCCGGCAGGCGCGACCGTGGAGTCCGACCGGGTGGACCCGAAGACGTTCTACGGCTTCAAGTCCGGGAAGTTCTACGTCAGTACGGACGGCGGCGCCACCTTCACCGCGTCGAACGCGACCGGCCTGCCGAGCGGCGACAGCGTGCGCTTCAAGGCGCTGCCCGGGGTGAAGGGCGATGTGTGGCTGGCGGGCGGGGCGACGGACGGGGCGTACGGCCTGTGGCACTCGACGGACGGCGGCGCCACCTGGAGCAAGCTCTCGGGCGTCGAGCAGGCCGACACGATCGGCTTCGGCAAGGCGGCCACGGGAGCCTCGTACCAGACGCTCTACACCAGTGCCGAAATCGGCGGTGTCCGCGGCATCTTCCGCTCGACCGACAAGGGCGCGACCTGGACCCGGATCAACGACGACGCCCATCAGTGGGGTTGGACGGGTGCGGCGATCACGGGTGACCCGAGGGTGTACGGGCGGGTCTACGTCGCGACCAACGGGCGCGGCGTCGTCTACGGCGACTCCTCGGACACGGGCGGCGGGGGCGGCGGTACGGATCCGGACCCCGAGCCGACGGGAGCCTGCGCGGTGACGTACAAGGTCACCAACGAGTGGTCGGGGGGCTTCCAGGCGGACGTGCAGCTGTCGAACACGGGCACGAGCGCGTGGACCTCCTGGTCTCTCGGCTGGACCTTCCCCAACGGCCAGAGCGTCTCCCAGATCTGGAACGCCGCCCACACACAGTCGGGTTCGGCGGTCACGGCCAGGAACATCAGCTGGAACGGCACGGTGGCGGCCGGTTCGTCGGTGAGCTTCGGTTTCACCGGAAGCCGGTCGGGGACGAACGGCAGACCGACCGCGTTCACACTCGGTGACCAGTCCTGCACGGTGACCTGACACCCGAGCGGGACGGGCAGAGGGCGCGCGCCCGGGTCGGCGCGCGCCCTCTTCGAACGCTCGGGTATCCGCGCTCTCTTCGAGCCGTGTACACCTCGATATATCGACATGTTCATGCCTAACATGGAAAGCCGTTCCACACTGATGTGCGCACGACTCGCCCGGAAGCCGCCGCAGAAGGAGCCTCAGTGCCGAACCACAGACGAGTCACGCGTCGCCTCAGCCTGCAGACCGCACTCGCCGCGGCGGTGCTGCTGCCCCTGTCCCACGCCGGGCTGTCCGCCGAACCAGCCGTCGCCGCGGAGGAGGAACCCGCCATCGCCCCCCGTCTCGACACCATGTCGTTCAATCTGCGGTACGCGAACACCACCCGGCCCAACAGCTGGGCCGTGCGCAGGCCCGTGATGCGGGCACTCCTGCGGCAGGAGGCACCCCACGTCATCGGCACCCAGGAAGGCCTCCACCAGCAGCTGCTCGACATCGAGACCGACCTCGGACCGCACTACCGCTGGATCGGCACCGGTCGCGCGGGCGGCAACCGCGACGAGTTCATGGCCGTCTTCTACGACACCCGCCGGCTCGCGCCCGTCGAGCACCAGCACTTCTGGCTCTCCGACACTCCGGAGGTGCCCGCGTCGAACACCTGGGGCGGCGGCTCCATCCGTATGGTCACCTGGGTCCGCTTCCGCGATCTGCAGGACGGCGGCAGACAGTTCTACGTCCTCAACACCCACCTCGACAACGCCAGCCAGTACGCCCGCGATCGCGCCGCGGCCCTGATCGCCCGGCGCATCGCCGGATTCGACCCGTCGCTCCCCCTCGTCGTCACCGGCGACTTCAACGTCGCGGCCCACAGGAACACGGTCTACGACACGATGCTGGGCGCCGGGCTCGTCGACAGCTGGGACACGGCGGCCGAGCGCGGCGACCTCTACGCGACGTTCCACGGCTACCGCCCGCTGACCCCGGGCGGCGACCGCATCGACTGGATCCTGACCACGCCGGGCGTCACGGCGCACCGGGCGGCCATCAACACCTACGCGTCGAACGGCCAGTTCCCCAGCGACCATCTGCCCGTACAGGCGTCGCTGACGCTGGGCTGAGGACCTCACCGTCCCACCGGAGACCGTGGGCGGGCCGGGCGCGCCGAGCCCTGCCCGCCCACGGACCGGTTCCTACGGCGTGTACACCGTCGGCCGGGGCGCCGTCGGCATGTTGTGGCCGATGAAGAAGCTGGTGTGCGGAGGCTGGTTGTAGGCGGTGTTCTGCCAGGCCAGACCCGTGCGGTACATCGGGTCGTGGAGCAGGGTCGTGATCTTCGTGCTCGTCTCGATCGGGGTCGAGTAGATCCGCAGGGCCGTGTTGCCGCTGGTGCGCCAGACGACCTCCTCACGCCAGTCGCCGAGGATGTCGCCGGAGAGCGCGGGGGTGGCCTTGGTGCCGTTGTTGGAGGCGACCCCGGAGCCGGTCAGCAGACGGGTGTCGGAGGAGGTGCCGTACTTGTCGATCCGGGTGCCGTCGAGGAGTTCGCGGACCGGGTCGCCGTCCCACCAGGAGAGGAAGTTGACGGACGAGGGCTCGCGGCCCTTCGTCGCGCCGGCCTCGTCACGGATGGACGAGTCGGAGGCGGACCACATCTCGGGCCCGTCGTTGCCCGCGTAGACGTCCCCGGCGACTCCCCGGCCGTTGTCGCAGCAGGCGGCGAGCTGCCAGCGGACCGCGCCGCTCGCGGGGTTGATGTACAGCTCGGCGGGCTGGGAGGTGGACTCGGAGACCTTGAAGTACTCCAGGCCGGAGGTGGACGCGTCGAGGTCGCCGAGGTGCTGGGCGTCGCCGTGGCCCGTCCTGGTGGTCCACAGACCGTTGCCGTTGTCGTCCACGGCCATCGCGCCGTACACGATCTCGTCCTTGCCGTCGTTGTCGACGTCACCGACGGAGAGACTGTGCGAACCCTGGCCGTCGTAGCCCCGGCCGGAGTTGGTGGAGGAGCTGGTGTCGAAGGTCCAGCGGCGGGTGAAGGAGCCGCCCCGCCAGTCCCAGGCGGCGATCACCGAACGGGTGTAGTAGCCGCGCGCCATGATGAGCGAAGGCCTGGCACCGTCCAGATACGCCGTCCCGGCGAGGAAGCGGTCCACGCGGTTGCCGTACGAGTCGCCCCAGGACGAGACCGTGCCGCGGGCCGGGACGTAGTCCACGCTCTGCATCGCCCTGCCGGTCTGGCCGTTGAACATGGTCAGGTACTCGGGGCCCGACAGGATGTAGCCGCTGGAGTTGCGGTGGTCGGCGGAGGAACTGCCGATGACCGCTCCGGTGCCGTCGACCGTGCCGTCCGCCGTCTTGGCGGCGATCTCGGCCCTGCCGTCGCCGTCGTAGTCGTACACCTGGAACTGCGTGTAGTGCGCGCCCGAACGGATGTTGCGGCCCAGGTCGATACGCCACAACCGGGTGCCGTCGAGCTTGATGCCGTCGATGATCGTGTTGCCGGTGTAGCCGGACTGGGAGTTGTCCTTGGCGTTCGTCGGCTGCCACTTCAGGACGAACTCCAGGGCGCCGTCGCCGTCGAGGTCGCCGACGGAGGCGTCGTTGGCCTCGTAGGTGTACGCGACGCCGTCCGGGGTGGTGCCGCCGGCGGGCGCGCTGATCGGGACGTCCTTGTAGCCGGTGCGGAGTTGGACCGCGTGCACCGAGTCGCTCTGCTCCACCCCGTTCACGATGGCGCGGACCGTGTAGTCGGCCTGGGCGGGGGCGCCGGAGTGGAAGTAGTTCGTCGAGCCGGTGACCGGAGCCGAGTTGACCTTCGTTCCGGCCCGGTAGACGTTGAAGGACACGTCGTTGGGGTCGGTGCCCAGCCAGCGCCAGCTGACCAGGTTGCCGCTGTCGACGTGCACGCTGACCACGCCCCGGTCGAGGGCCTCGACCTGGCGGGCGGTGGCGGCCTCGGCGGGCGTGCCGGTGAACGTGGTGAGTCCGGCGGCGACGAGCGCCGCCGTCACCAGCGAGCGCAGGGCTCGGCGTCTGTGGTGCCTGTGCGGGTGCTGCACGTGACGAACCTCCAGAAAGGACGGACGGGTTCCGCACTCTCAGTCGCCGCCGTTCCCGGCCACGTTGCCGTATCTTTCGGCCAGTTCGGCCACGGTCCGGGCGATTCTTCCGCGCAGTTCGGCCGGTTCCAGCACCTCGATGTCCCCGCCCAGACGCAGGAACTCGCCGTGCGCGCGCTCGACCGACTCGATGGGCACGCGGACCGTGGTCCACCCGCCGTCCCCCGCACGCCCATCGTCCCCCGCACGCCCATCGTCTCCCGCACGCCCGTCGCCCCCGGTACCCCCGTCGACCCGTACGGCCCCGGAGAGGGTCACGCCCGGCGCCAGCCGGACCACTGCCTCGCCCCGGTGCAACCGGGCATGGAAGTCACGCTGGTACGCCGTCCAGTACGCGGCCAGGTCGAAGTCGTCCGGGCGGGTGAACTCCTCGTCGGGGGAGGTGAGTTCGAGGATCTGGTCGACCCGGAAGGTGCGGGGCCCCGGGCCCGCGACGACGTACCAGCGGCCCGCCTTGAGGACGAGGCCGTACGGTTCGAGGCGGCGGCGTACGTCGGTGGGCTCCGCCCAGCGGCGGTAGAGGACGTACAGGACCCGTCCGTTCCAGACCGCGTCGGCGACCGCGGGCAGGAACGGGGTGTCGTCTCCCTCCGCGTACCAGCCGGGGGCGTCCAGGTGGAAGCGGCCTGCGACCCGGTCCGCGTGCGCCCGCAGCTCGACGGGCAGGGCGGCGCGGACCTTCAGCCGGGCGGCGGCCAGCACCGCGCCGAGACCCAGTTCGGCGGCCGGGCCGGGGGCGCCGGCCAGGAACAGGGCCTCGGCCTCGTTTCTCGTCAGACCGGTGAGGCGAGTGCGGTAGCCGTCGAGGAGGCGATAGCCCCCGGCGTGGCCAGCGTCGCCGTACAGCGGGACGCCGGCCGCGCCCAGCGCCTCCACGTCCCGGTAGACCGTACGTACCGACACCTCCAGCTCCTCGGCGAGCTGGGCGGCGGTCATCCGGCCCCGGGTCTGGAGCAGCAGGAGGATCGAGACGAGTCGGCCGGCCTTCACTGACACAGGATGGCAGGGAAGCGGCCCTAACGTGCCGCCATGCCCTTCACCGAGAAACTGCTGACCGTGCCGCCGCCCGTCGAGGTGGCCGGCCGTCGGATCAAGCGCTACCACGTCACCGCGGACCCGGCCGGCATCGCGCCCGAGGTCGCGGAGGCGGCGTACGCGATCCTCCCGGAACTGCTGCCGGAGCCGGACTCGACGACACCGCCCGCGACCTTCGTCGTACTGCACCGGGGCGGCGGCGACGGCGCCTACCTGAACGTCTACAGCTGGGTGTGGGACAACGTCCTCCACTTCGCCGGCGCGGCGGCGGGCCAGCCGGTGCTCGGCTGCCCGGACACCGACCCCACACACTTCGTCGCCACCGACCGGCCATGGATCGGATGCGTCTGGGAACTCCCCCCGATCCAGCACGAGCGCGACGCCTGGGTGCGCCACGTCCTCACGCCCCAATACCCCGACCTCGACGCCTACTTGGCCGATTCCCTGCCCGCCGGGACCACCGGTAAGGCCGGGACCACCGGTAAGGCCGGAGCCACCGGTACGGCAACGGCGGGGCGAGTCGGCTGACCAGCTGGGTCAGGGAGTTCAGGCGGACGACGGTGTCCTGACCGGCCGACCGCCCTCATGCCTTGCGGAACGCCCGCAGCGTGAACTCCGGGTCCGGGCGCGCCCGGTCCTGGTCGGGCAGGGCGGCGAGCCGTACCGCGAAGTCATCGGCGAGCGGGTCGCCGGGCGGCAGGGTGACGAACCAGCCGCGGCGCAGGTCGGCGAGGGTCCGGCGGGGGCTGCGGCCCTGCCCGCGTCCTGGAAAGCGGGCCTGTCCGGCGGTGCGCAGTCCGTGTTCGTCGGCGTACTTCTCGACGGCCGCCGAGGGGTCCGTGGCCGGTGCCCGGGGGCGCCGGGCGAGGACGGCGTCGATGTCGCTGCCGACGTTGTGGGAGGCCCCCTTGTCGACGGTGGTGACGTAGACGCCACCGGGCCGCAGCACCCGGGCGCACTCGCCGACCACGGCCCGTACGTCGTCGGGGCCGCGCAGCAGATGCAGCAGCCACACGCTGGTGACGGCGTCGAACTGCCCGTCGCGGAACGGGAGTCGGCGGCCGTCACCGATCACGACGGAGCCGGGCAGCCGGGCGGCGGCCCGGCTCGCCATCGCGTACGTGAGGTCGACGCCCGTGACCCGCATCCCGTCCCGCGCCGCCGCGAACCGCCGGGTCACGATCCCGGTGCCGCAGGCGATGTCGAGCAGTCGGCGGGTGCCCTCGGGGACGAGGCCCAGTACGGCGCGGGCGGCGGCCTCGGCGCGGGGTTCGCCGCCGCGCAGGGCGTCGTAGTCGCCGGCCTCCTTGTCGTAGTCCAACACCCGCCTCAGCTCGCCCCGTGGCCGGGCGCGAGCGCCTCCACCCTGCGGGCCAGCTCGAAGTCCTTCTCGGTGACGGCGCCGCCCGCGCTGTGCGTGCTGATGGTCAGCGACACCGTGTGGTAACCGAGGGTGAGGTCGGAGTGGTGGCCGAGTTCCTCCTGTGTCTGTGCGATGTGCACGACCAACGCGGTCGCCGCGAAGTGCGAGCCCAGCCGGTAGGAGCGGGCGATCCGACCTCCGTCCAGCGACCAGCCGGGAAGCTCCGTCAGCCGGTCCTCGATCTCCTTCTGCGACAAGGGTTCGACGGGCATGGCCCACTCCTTCCGAAACGTCCCCTCCGTCGTGACGTGCGGTCCCTCTCAGCGTGCCACAAGCGGGCCGCCGAGTCCCTGGTCAGACGCCCGGCCGACGGCCCGGGGCGTACGCATCCGGCCGCGCGAACGACGTTCGGCCGCATCAGATCCGTACGCACTCCGCCGCGAAGTCGTCCGCGAGGACGGTGATCTCGGCACGGCCCTCCGTCGCCGCCACCCACTCCTGGGGCAGCCCGTGGTCGCCGTAGTGGGCGCCGAGGAGGTTGCCGCAGAGGGAGCCGGTGGAGTCGCTGTCGCCGGAGTGGTTGACGGCCAGGAGCAGGGCCTCGGTGACACTGTGCGCGGCGAGGGCGCAGTACAGGCCCATGGCGAGGGCCTCCTCGGCGACCCAGCCGGCGCCGAGGGACTCGACCTTCTCGGCGGTCGGGGCGCCCTCGGCGGCCAGGTCGAGGGCGCGGGTCAGGGCCGCGGTGGTCTCCTCGTGGCCGGGGTGGCGGGCGAGCAGCCGCAGCGCGCGGAGCACGGCGCCTTCCAGGGACTCGTCGGCCATCAGGTGCGCGACGATCGCGGCGAGGGCACCGGCCGCGTAGTAGCCGGTGGGGTGGCCGTGCGTCATCCGGGCGCTCTGCACGGCCCGCTCGAACGCGGTCTCGGCCGGGACGCGGGCCAGCCCGAAGGGGGCCGAGCGCATGACCGTGCCGCAGCCCTTGGAGTCCGGGTTGATGGGCCCGGGCCGTCCCGGCGGGACGGCAGGTTCGGATCGGTACGGCTTGGCGAGGCCGGACAGACAGGCGTTGCCCGGGGCGCGGCGGGCGTACAGCCACGGCCGGGCGGCGAGGCCGGAGACGGCGCGCGGGTCGGGGCCGGGCTGCCGCTGGGTGTCGAGCCAGCGGCCGTAGGCGCCCCGGACCAGCTCGGACCAGACACCGTCGACGCCCTTGAGCCGCTCGTGCTCGTGGGCCTGGTGGAGGCCCTCGACGGTGAAGAGGGTCATCTGTGTGTCGTCGCTGACCCGGCCCACGACCCCGTCGCCGTCCGGTACGAGACCGGTCACGCCGCGGTCTCCGTACGTGGAGCGGATCTGCGCCAGCGAGGAGAACTCGACCGGATAGCCGAGCGCGTCCCCGACGGCGCCGCCGAGCAGGCACCCTCGTACCCGTGCCCGGTAGACGGCGGTCGCCTCCCAGGACGGGTTCCACGGGTTGTACACGAGCCACTCCTCGATCGCCTCGGTTACGTTTTTCGCATGACCATTGTCCCGACCGGTTCCCCGGGCCGTCCCCCCACCCCTTCCGACCGGGGCGCGGGCCCGCTGCTGCGGGCCTGGCGGGAGCAACGGCGGGTCAGTCAGCTGGAGTTGGCGCTGCGCGCCGGTTCCTCGGCGCGCCACATCAGCTTCGTCGAGACGGGCCGCTCCCGCCCGAGCGAGGAGATGGTGCTACGGCTCGCCGAGCACCTGGAGGTACCCGTGCGGGAGCGCAACGCGCTGCTCCTCGCGGCCGGTTACGCCCCGCAGTACCCGGAGACCCCACTGGACGACCCGTCGATGGACGCCCTGCGCGAGGGCGTGGAACGGCTGATCGAGGGCTACGAGCCGTATCCGGCGCTGGTGATGAACGCGATGTACGACGTGATGGCCGCCAACCGGGGTATCACGATGCTGCTGGACGGCGTCCCCGGGTCGCTCCTCGTACCGCCGCTCAACGCGATGCGGCTGACGCTGCACCCCGAGGGCCTGGCGCCACGCATCCGGAACCTGCGGGCCTGGCGCGGGCATCTGCTGGAGCAGATGGAACGCCAGATCGCGCTGCGCCGCTCGGCGCCGCTGCGCGCGCTGTACGAGGAGGTGGCGGCGTACCCGCTGCCGTCGGGCACGACCGACGACGAGCCCGGCGAGGGGCCCGGGGCCGAGGCGCGCGCCTACTTCGCGCTGCCGATGCGGATCGAGCACGAGGGCCGGGTGCTGTCCTTCATCTCCTCGGTCTCCACGTTCAACACCCCCATGGACGTGACCGTGGCCGAGCTGGCCATCGAGACGTTCCTCCCGGCCGACCCGGCGACGGTCAAGTACCTTCACGCGCTGATGTTCTGACGCTCACTCAACTGATCGCCGGTTCCCGGCCGCGCGGAGGGCGGTGTACTGCGCCGCCGCGAACCCGGCCACGGTCAGCGCCTGGAGCAGCGTCCACACCGCGCCCGCCGTGCTCGGCGTCAGCCACAGCACCAGGGCGACGAGGCTGAGGACCGTCCACGCGAGGTTCGCCTCGATCACGGCCCGTACGGCCGGCGCGGGCGGACGCTCGCGCGAGGCCACCAGGGCGACGCCCGCCGCGTACACCGCGAGAAACGCGCCCAGGGCGACGAGCAGTCCGGAGTCGACACCGAGGAACCGGCCGAGAGGTCCGGCCGCGAGGAGGTAGGCGAGCCCGTTCGCCCCGGTCACCACGGCGTCGCCTGCCAGGAAGCGGCGCAGCATGGTCCGGGGGTCGGTGGTCCGGGCGAGTACGGCGAGCCGGGTCGTGGGTAGAGGTACGGACATGGGCACATCACTCTCCGTCGACATGGTGGTCGGGTTCCGTGACACCACCCTGTCGCGCGGGGTGTACCGCCGTCGATTACCTCCGAGGTCATGGCTCCCCGTACCTTGTGAGGTCGGGTTCCGGCCGGCCCTGTGAGATGTCACCGGAGCATGACAGACTGTTCGCACATCTCGGCGCGTGGGGAGGCGTGGCGTGAGTGAGCGGCGGCCCGCGCCCACCGTGGGTCAGGTGGTGCTCGGAAGACGGCTCCAGGAACTGCGGGAGGCCTCCGGGCTCAGGCGCGAGGAGGCGGCGCAGGTCCTCCGGGTCGCTCCGGCGACCGTGCGGCGCATGGAGACGGCCGATGTGGCGCTCAAGATCCCGTACGTCCAGGTCCTGCTGACGACGTACGGTGTCGCCGAGCCCGAGGTCGCCGCGTTCGTGACGCTGGCCGAGGAGGCGAACAAGCCGGGTTGGTGGCAGCGGTTCCACGATGTGCTGCCCGACTGGTTCAGCGTGTACGTCAGCCTGGAGGGCGCGGCGCATCTGATCCGGCAGTACGAGCCGCACTTCGTGCCGGGAATGCTGCAGACCGAGGAGTACGCGCGGGCCGTGATGGAGGCCGGGACCGTCGGCCAGACCGGTCCCGAGACGATCGAACGCCATGTGTCGCTGCGGATGGCCCGGCAGAAGCTCCTCACCCAGGAGAAGCCGCCGCACCTGTGGGTGATCATGGACGAGACGGCCCTCATGCGTCCGGTGAGCATCCGCTCCCAGGTGATGCGGGACCAGATCGACCGGCTGCTGGAGATCACCGAGAAGGACCACGTCATCCTTCAGGTGTGCGAGTTCGCCAGCGGGCCCCACCCGGGCACCTACGCCCCCTTCTCCCTCTTCCGCTTCGCCGAACCCGAACTCCCCGACATGGTGTACACCGAGTACCTCACCGGCGCCCTCTACCTCGACTCCCGCACCGAGGTGGCCCTCCACCTCGAAGTCCTCGACCACATGGCCGCCCACGCGGCTTCCGCCGAGCACACGAGAGAGATCCTGCGGCACTACCGCGAGAGGTACTGACCCCGGCCGCTCACCGGGTACGGTCCGGCCCCGGCCTACGCCGCTCCCCCCTTCGGCCCCTTCTCGTCGTCCACGATCTCCGCGTCGACGACGCCCTCCTCCTCGGCGGGGCCGGACGGCGGCTCGTCGGCCGGGCCGGGCGGCGGCTCGTCCGCCGGGCCGCCGGAGGCCGCGGCCGCCGCGTACATGGCCTGGCCCATGCGCTGGCTGACGGTTGCCAGGTGCTCGGTGGCGGCGCGGAGGGCGGCGGTGTCCTCGGGGGTTTGGAGCTGCTGCCGCTGGAGTGCGTTCAGGAGCGTTCTGTTCCTGGGCGTGAGGAACCCCGCCGCCGCATTCCCGGACCACGGACACGATCCGTGCCGCCCGGACGCGGAGAGAACGCGGGCAACCAGAACGCCCAACACCGTCCGGGGCGTTCGGCCGAGCATGAGTTCTGGCAACAGGACTCACTCCCGCTCAGTCTCTAGGAACGGTTTCCAGGAGGCGTTTCAGGACTCGACCTCGGCTCGGCTGTCGGCGGGGACGCGCTCGGTGTTGTCGCGGAGGAACTTCTCCGTCCGGTCGACGAGTTACTCGGCGTGGTTGCGCGTCTCGGCGGCCTCGCGGCACCGGCGGTCGTCGTCGGCGTACTGCTCGGCCTCCCGCATCATGCGGTCGATGTCGTCCTCGGGGAGGACGGAGCCACCCGTCACCGTCATCTTCTGCTCGCGGCCGGTGGCGAGGTCCTTCGCCGAGACGTGCGGGTTCGTCGTACCGAGATCGACCCCGACCGCACGCCCCATCGCCGTCCCCTTCCAGCAGGATTCCGCAAGGTTCCGCCAAGTGTCCCCACCACCAGCACAAAACTTGAGTGGGCTCTTGTCAATGGGGCGTGCGAAGCAGTCGGTCAGGCCAGCTTGGCGGAGAGGGTGATCGGTACGGCCTTGAGAGCCTGGCTGACGGGGCAGTTCACCTTGGCGTCCTCGGCGGCGGCCACGAAGCCCTCCTCGTCGAGGCCGGGCACGGTGCCCTCCACGGTGATGTGGATGCCCGTGATGCCCTCGCCCGGCTGGAAGGTCACGTCGGCGGAGGTGAGGAGCTTGGTGGGCGGGGTCCCGGCACCGGCGAGGGCGTGGGAGAAGGCCATGGAGAAGCAGCTGGAGTGGGCGGCCGCGATCAGCTCCTCGGGGCTGGTCTTGCCGTTCGCGTCCTGGGCGCGGGAAGCCCACGTCACGGGCTGCTCGGCGATGGCACCGGAGGAGTCGAAGGTGACGACACCGTTGCCCTCGAGCAGGTTGCCTTCCCAGACGGTGTGTGCGGAGCGCGTGGTAGCCACGGTCATTCCTTTCGCATGTGGTTCCCGGTTGCCGTTTCCTGGTTCCGGGTTGCCTGCCCCCATCCGATCACACTCCGGGCGGTCCGAGCCTCATCTCACCCTGAACACCGGCCCTCGCGCGGTGAACGGCAGACGAGCGCCTTGTGGAATCAGATACGCGTGCTCACGCCGCACGCGCAGCACGTCGCACCAGCCGTCCGTGATCACGAGGACCGGCGCGCCCGGCGGGAAGTCGTCGGCCCGGTGCAGCAGGTCGATGCCCGGCTGCAGCACCGTGCCGCCGCGCCCGTGGACGCGGACGCGCCCGGCGATCTCGGTCACCGGGAGAAAGCCCGCGTCGTGCGGGGCGGCGTCGCAGAACACGACCCGGGCGGCCGGTACGTCACGGGCCTCGGCGTACGAGGCGATCGCGCCCAGCGCCTTGCCGAGCAGCGTCCGCTCCATGGAGCCGGAGGTGTCGAGGACGACTCCGAAGGTGCAGCGGGCGACCTCCTCGGGCGGGAAGTACCGTCCGGCGCGCGGAATGTCGGGAGTGGCCGACTGACGGCGCGAGGAACGCGCATAGGTCCGTACGGCCTGCGGTGTGGGAACGAACTCGTCGAACCAGCGGGCCAGTCGGGCGTCCCAGGGCAGCGGCGGGTGACTGAGGGCACGGATCTCCTCGACCAGCCCCGCGGGCAGGAAACCGCGCTCCTGCCGCTCGTGCAGATCGAACCCCCGGGCGAGGCCCCGGCGGTAGAACTCGTCGAGGTCCACGTAGTCGCGGGGCGCGCCGAGCGGGCCGCCGAGGATGTCACCGGCGCCCTTGCCGCGCAGGGTGGACAGCCGGCGCGTCCGGCGCGGGTCGCCGACGATCCGGTCGTACACCTCCTCGGCCGACAGTCCGGCCAGCGCGGAGTCGTACAGCAGTCCGTCGGGCATGGTGCCGACCTGCATCTCGCGCAGCCAGTCGTTGATGACGTAGTCGGCGGCGACGTTGAACAGATACGGGTCGCGGGTGCCGCAGCGGTCGCCGTGGCGCAGGGCGGCGTGCAGCATCTCGTGGGCGAGGATGAACCGCCATTCCTCGTCCTCGAACTGCCGGAGCGGGTTGATGTAGATCTCGCCGGCCTCCGCGTCGACGGCCGCGACGGAGATGCCGTGGGCGTGGGCGAGTTCGACGTCGGCGACGATCCGGATGCCGGCCGCGATGCCGCCGAGCAGCGGGTAGGAGGAGATGAACCAGCTCAGCGCCTTCTCCCAGGGCCGCTTGCGGGTCGGCTCGTCGTAGAGGGACTCGCGGCGGCCGCCGGCCATGTCCATCGCGGCGGACATGGTGCTGGTGAGGGCGTGCGCGAAGGCGAGCTGCCAGTCCGGGGGCTGTCCCTGCCACTTGGGCCGGGTCAGGAGGAGCTGGTCGGGTTCGCCACCGGCCGTGCCGCAGTGCCCGTACGCCGCCGGGAGCCCGTCGCGGCGCCAGCGGGCGGCGAGTCGTGTCTCGTCGCCGTCCGGATAGCCGGCGGGCAGGTTCTCGGGGGTGAGGCCGACGGGGAACGTGAGCAGGAAGCGGTTGACGGCCACGCAGCGGGCGGCGAGGTCGAACCGGTCGGGCTGCGCACGTTCCCCCTGGGCCGCCGGGACGTGCCCGAAGCCGAGGTGGAGGGCGGCGTGGGCGATGGCCCAGGCCCAGGCGTCGGGTGCGGCGAGCCGGTCGGGGTGCGCGTGCAGCACGCCCTCGGAGTCGACGCGGACGAGGCCGTCGCGGGGCGCGAGATCGCACTTCTCCTTGCGGCAGGTGTCGAAACGGACCGCGTACAGCGCGGAGTTGGCCCGCACCGTCGTCAGTCCGGCCTCGAACGCCTCGTCGGCGAGCTCCCGTTGCGTCTTCCGCTTGTGCTGCCCCTTGCCGCCGGCCGCGCTCACCGGCGCGCCTCCACCAGCCGGGGCATGTCCCGGGCCGCCTCGACGAGGAACCAGGCGGGCAGCACGGGGTTGCCGTCGGTACCGGCGGCGATGACGGTCTGGGCGACCTCGACGGAGATCTCGGCGAGCTGCACGAGCAGGGACTTGGCGCGGTACGCGGTCTGCCGCCCGTTCGCCGACATGTGCTGCTTGCTGGCGGGCAGCTCCTTGATCAGCCGGCCGCGGAAGGAGTCGGCGAGGTAGTAGAGCAGGTCGCGGTCCTCCAGTCGGTGGGGCCAGCCGGCCTCGCCCTTGAGGATCGCCTCGATGCCGAACCGGCTGCGCACGATCTTGACGTAACCGCAGAAGGCGACCGCGTGCGCGGGCGTGAGCGTGCCGTGCGCGAGGACCTTCAGGGTCTCCTCGTCGAGGTCGCGCCCGAAGGAGTGCAGCGCGTCGGAGAGCATGTGCCAGGAGCGGGGCGTGGAGAACGGCTCCTCGCTCTTCGGCGGCTTGGACCACAGATGGTCCGGGCGGTCGGTGAGGTGGTCCAGGACCCAGGGGTGGATGCCGCTGCCCTCCGCCCACCCGAGCCAGTCCTTCGCCGACGCCTGGAGGTGGACGTGGGTGAGGCGGTTGACCAGGGCGGAGGCGATGGGGCGGGCGAGGGCGTTGTCGGTGGCGCGGTTGCCGGCGCCGATGACGATCGACCCCTTCGGCAGCTCGTAGTTGCCGATACGGCGGTCCAGGATCAGCGAGTAGAAGGCCTTCTGCACGTCCGGGGTGGCCGCGTTCAGCTCGTCCAGGAACAGGCAGTACGGCTCGTCGCGGGCGATCGCCTCCGGCGGACAGAACACCGAGCGCCCGTCGCGGATCTGCGGTACGCCCATCAGGTCCTCCGGCGCGAGCTGCGTGCCGAGGAGGCTCACGCACTCCAGGCCCAGCGACTCGGCGAAGGCCCTGACCAGGGAGGACTTGCCGATGCCGGGGGCACCCCAGACGAAGACGGGGCGCACGGTGGCGAGGCCCAGGAGCAGCTCGGGGATACGGGAGGGTGTGACGGTCACGGCGGCCTGCAAGGCGGGGGCTCCATGGGTGTGCGAAAGGGGCGCGCGGGTGTGCGGCGTCCGATGCGAACAGTGTGGGCCGGGCGCCGCGCTCGCCGCAGCCGGTTTTCTGCGGGCCGGGCGCCGCGCTCGCCGCAGCCGGTTTTCTGCGGGCCGGGCGCCTACGCGTCTGCTGGGTTCTGTTCTTTGGCGGGCGCGGATCCGTCGTGGCTTGTCGCGCGGTTCCCCGCGCCCCTGTGGGGCGCCCTGTCGTGCGCCAGCGGTACCTGGGGGCCGTTCGACTCGCGCAGCCATCGCCTCAGGACCTGGTGGATCTTCTCCGCGCCGACCAGTTCCTCGTCCTCCTCCGCCGGCTCGGACAGGGCCAGCGGCGACATGAGGAAGGGGCGGGACTGGCAGCCGCCGAGGCCGCCGTGGGAGCCGATCTGTTCCTCGAAGGCGAGGACCTCGCCGTCGGCGGGGTCGTACCAGGAGTTGACCATGATGTCGGCGGTGTGCGGGAAGCCGTGCGTGCGGCGTACGGCGTCGGCGGCGCCGGGGCCGAAGTCGGCGAGCGGGCCCGGGTGTTCGTCGCTCAGTTCGGCGACCGGGATCTCCGCGCCGTGCGCGCCGAGGACGACGCCGCCGTGCTCCTCGCTGCGGACGAGGAGGAAACCGATGCCCGGGTGGTTGGCGAGGGTGGCGAGCAGGGCCGGGTGGCGGGCGTCGATCTCCTCACGGCTCATCCGGTGGGAGACGTCCGGGAAGGAGACGAGGCCGAGGTTGCCGGAGGCCAGGACGATCGGCTCGGAGCGGCGCGTCGGCCGGTACTCCTCGACGCCCTCCTCGACCGGGATGCGCAGCGCGGCCCGTACGGCCGCCCGTGCCTCCGCGCCGCTGTGGGTGCGCTGGGCCCGGCGTGGCACGGGCAGGCCACAGCCGGCGCGGACCAGGTCGCCGAGGGTGAGCCCGTAGCGGCCCAGGAAGGTCTCGCCGGGGCTCTGGCCGTGATCGGAGAGCAGGACGATCCGGTAGGCGCGCGGGGCGTGTTCGGCGACCTGGGCGATCAACGCCAGGGATCGGTCGAGGCGTTCGAGGATCTTCGCGGCGTCACGGCTGTGCGGGCCGGAGTGGTGGGCGACCTCGTCGTACGCCACCAGGTCGGCGTAGATCGCCGCGCGGCCCGCGAACATGTCCCCGATCACGGCGGAGACGACGACATCGCGCTCGATGACGGTGGCGAAGGCGCGGATGAACGGGTAGAGGCCGCCGCGCTTGACGCGGGGCCGCTGGTGGGCGAACCGGGCGCGGGTGGACTGGCCGATCTCCCGCAGGACGTCGGCGACGAAGGACATGGCGGTGCGGACGGCGTTCGCCGGGTCCGAGAAATAGGCGAAGTACCCGGCGCGGGAACGGTTCTGCCGGCCCCGGCGGGCCGCGATCGACAGCACGAGCGCGAGCTGGTCGGCGCCGCCGCTGAAGAGGTTGCCGCGGCTGGCGCCGTCGACGGTGAGCAGACCGCCGTCGCCGGTGCGGTCGATGGCCCGGCGCTGGAGTTCGGCGGCGCTGGAGGGCCGGTTGCAGACCATCACCTCCCGGGTGTCCTTCTCGTACCAGCGGAAGGCCGGCACGTCGTGGTTGGTGCCGTGCAGGATGCCGAGCTGGCTGGCGCCGGTCTGGCTGGACCAGTCGGTGTGCCACGGGGTGAGCCGGTGGGTGGGCCGGGGGCGGAGCGTCCCGGCCGGCGGAAGGGGTGGCAGAAGGCCGAGCCACTCGGCCACGGTCGGCATGAGGCCCTTCTCCGTCGCCGCCTCCAGGACGTCGTGGCCGACGCCGTCGAGCTGGAGGAAGACGGTGCCGGGTCCGGCGGGCCCCGGGCGGCCCTCGGCGTGCCTGCGGCGGCGGTCGGCCAGCCGGTACAGGCGGCGCCGGTACGCGTCGTCGTCGCGTACGGCGAGGGCGCCACCGGTGGCGGAGGCGACGGCGGACATCACCGCGGCGACCACCACGGCGGTCTCGGGCGCGGCCTCACCCTGTCCGGAGGGGCTGATCCGCAGGGCGAGGAGGAGGAGCGAGCCGTTGAGGAAGAAGACGAGCAGGCCGAGGACGAGCGCCGGGACGAGCAGCAGCGCCCGCACCAGCAGCGGCCACACGAGCGAGGACAGCAGACCGAACGCGCCGGCGCCGAAGGCCGCGGTGACGGCGATCTGCGTGGCGCTCTCGCCGGTCTCCGACTGCAGCCGGAAGTCGGGCAGCGCGCCCGCGAGCACCAGCATCGTCAGCGTGGACACCGCCCAGACGGCGAACATCCGCCAGACCCCGCTCAGTACCCTTCGCCAACGACCACCGCCCACGTTCGGCCACCTCACGTCCTGTCGTGGGCCCAGCCTGTCATAAGGGGTGGGGGCGCCGGGGCGGCATTCGGGGTGGCACGGGGGCAGGGGCGTGGCACGGTCCGGGGACGGCTCGGGGCTTGCGGGTCGTCGCGGACCGCGGGTTCGTCGTGGCCGGCCGCGCGGTTCCCCCGCGCCCCTCATCAGGTGATCCGGCGCCCGCAATGGCGCGGCCGTCACCGCTCAGCGGCCGTCGTAGCCCGCCGTCGGCATCGACAGGCGGCGGTGGACGTGGGCCTTCATCTGGGCGTCGTAGGCGGGTTCGGCGCGGCCGACGGTCTCGACGCGGATGCCGCGTCTGGCGCACTCGGCGGTGAAGTCGTCGACGGAGGCGAGGGCGCGTTCGAGGACGCGGCGGCTGGGGGCGACGAAGAGGTCGACGAGGCCGGCGTCGACGTCGGCCCACAGGGCGCCGTGGTCGGGGCGCAGACCGCGTACGAGCAGCTCGCGCGTCACCACATAGCCGCGCTCGGCGGCCCAGCGGGCGCACATGGCGTGCTGGCTGCGGGAGTCGACCAGGAACGGATCCGCCTCCAGCTCCTCCAACGGCGTCAGGCTCGCTATGGCCGCCACCCGCACCACGGCCGCCCGTCCCGCCGCCCCACCACACCCACGAGCGGCATCCCGGCACGCCGTACCGGAGGCGCCACTGGTGTCTCCCTTGTCTCCCACGGTGTCCCCCTCAGACCCAGGCCGCAGACCCTACTCCAGCCCGTAGGCTCGGGGGAGTAGCGCGAAGGAGGCGAACGGAGTGCCGGTGGAGATCACCTGGTGGGGTCATGCGACCTGCACCGTGGAGGATTCGGGTACGAGGGTGCTGACCGACCCCCTGTTCGCGCGCCGGCTCGCACATCTGAGAAGGCGCCGGGGTGCGCCGCCCCCGCCGGAGGCGGCGGTCGCGGACGTCGCGCTGGTGTCGCATCTGCACGCCGACCATCTGCACGTTCCCTCGCTGGCCCGCCTCGCCCCGGGTACGCGGCTGGTGGTGCCGAAGGGCGCCGCGCGCCAGGTCCCCGGGCTGCGCAGGCTGGCGCATCTACAGCTCTCCGAAGCGGTACCCGGGGACGAGGTCAGGGTCGGTGACCTGGTCGTACGTGCCGTGTCCGCCCGGCACGACGGGCGGCGGCTGCCGATCGGGCCGCATCGCTCGCCCGCGCTCGGCTTCGTCATCGAGGGCGACGCGCGGACGTATTTCGCCGGGGACACCGGGCTGTTCGAGACGATGGCCAAGGAGGTCGGGCCGGTCGACGTGGCGCTGCTGCCGGTCGGCGGCTGGGGGCCGTACCTCGGCGAGGGCCACCTGGACGCGGGGCGCGCGGCGGAGGCGCTTGCGCTGCTCGCGCCCCGGAGCGCGGTGCCGGTGCACTACGGCACGTACTGGCCGATCGGCATGGACGCTGTGCGCCCCCATGAATTCCACTCCCCCGGCGAGGAGTTCGTACGCCTCGCCGCCGTGCACGCCCCCGACGTGGCCGTGCACCGGCTGGAGCACGGGGGCAGCGTAAGACCGGGGGTGGCGTGATGAGACGAGGACCGACAGAGGCCACGGAGGACGCCCGGTGATCGTCCTGACCGCCGCGAGCACTCCCGTGCCGTACGCGTCGACCCAGCAGGCGATCGGCTATCCGACGCTGTTCCTGCTGGTGCTGATCGGGGCGCTGGTGCCGGTGGTGCCGACCGGGGCGCTGGTCAGTTCGGCGGCCGTGGTGGCGTTCCATCAGACGGCGCCGCTCGCGCTGCTGCTGGTGTTCGTGGTGGCGTCGGTCGCCGCGTTCCTCGGCGACATCGCGCTGTACTGGCTGGGACGGCGCGGGATGGGCTCCAAGAACGGCTCGCGCTGGCTGGAGGCGATCCGGCGGCGGGCGCCGGAGGACCGGCTGGCCCAGGCCCAGGCGAAGCTCGACGACCACGGGGTGGCCGTGCTGGTGCTGTCCCGGCTGATGCCGGCCGGACGTCTCCCGGTGATGCTGGCCTGTCTGCTGGCGAAGATGCCGTTGCGGCGGTTCGCGCGGGGGAATCTGCCGGCGTGCCTCGCGTGGGCCGTGACGTATCAGTTGATCGGCATTCTGGGCGGGTCGCTGTTCGAGGAGCCGTGGCAAGGGGTGCTGGCGGCGGTCGCGTTGACGCTGCTGCTCAGTGTGGTGCCGAGCGTCTGGCGGCGGATGGTCCGCTGAGAGCCCGGGGCTCGCGGTGCGTCGCGGGCCGCGGGTCCGTCGTGCTCGATCGGGCGGTTCCCCGCGCCCGTTGCTGGGGCACGGGTGCGCTCCGTCGATCAGTCCAGCACCCGGGATCCGCCCACCGGGAGGTCCCACAGGTTCTCTCGGGGCAGACCCGCCGCGTTCCATGCCGCCCGTACGCGGGTCAGGGGCTCCAGGACCGGTTCCGCCGAGAGGACGAACGTGGCCCAGTGCATGGGGGCCATGTGGCGGGCCCCCAGGTCCTGGAAGGCGCGGACCGCTTCCTCCGGGTCGCAGTGCACGTCGCTGAGCCACCAGCGGGGGTCGTAGGCGCCGATGGGCAGGAGGGCGAGGTCGATGCCGGGGTAGCGGCGGCCGATGAGGGAGAACCAGTGGCCGTAGCCGGTGTCGCCGGCGAAGTAGAGGCGTTTGCCGTCGGGTGCCGTGAGGACCCAGCCTCCCCACAGTGAGCGGCAGGTGTCGGTGAGGGTGCGCTTGGACCAGTGGTGGGCCGGTACGAAGTCGAAGCGGACGCCGTCGAGTTCGGCGGCCTCCCACCAGTCCAGCTCGGTGACCCGGCCGAACCCCCGCCGCCGGAACCAGCGGCCGAGTCCGGCGGGCACGAGGACCGGGGTGTCGCGCGGGAGTCTCGCCAGGGTGGGTGCGTCGAGGTGGTCGTAGTGGTTGTGGCTGATGACGACCGCGTCCACGCGGGGCAGGGCCTCCCAGGCGAGGCCCACGGGGGTGATCCGGGCCGGGGTGCCGAGGATCCGGCGGGACCAGACGGGGTCGGTGAGGACGGTGAGCCCGCCGATGCGCACCACCCAACTCGCGTGCCCCGCCCAGGAGACGGCGACGGTCCGCGTGCCCACCCGGGGCAACGGGCCGGGCTCGTACGGCAGTCGCGGGATGTCGGCGAGCCCGTCGGCCCCCGGCCGGACCGAGCCCTCGCGGGCGAACCGGGCGAAGGCCTTCAGGCCGGGCAGGGGCGTGGTCAGCCGGTCGGCGAAGGACCGGGGCCAGCGGCGCCGCTCGTCGAGCGGGCGGGGCTCGGTGAGCGGCGGGGGTGCCAGGGGGCGGGCGAAGACCGACCTGGACGGTGCCATGGACGCCGGACCGCCGGTGTCCTCGGGGGTCGTCGTGGGAGGGGTCGCTGAGGTGGTCGACTCGGACTGCTGCGTCATCGAGGAGGCTCCCATCGCTGAGCGTCGTCACGAAGGATCGTCGTCGGTGAGGGTCGCTGGAGGCCGCTGAAGGTGGCTGGAGGCCGCTGAAGGTGGCTGGAGGCCGCTGAAGGTGGCTGGAGGCCGCTGAAGGTGGCTGGAGGCCGCTGAAGGTGGCTGGAGGCCGCTGAAGGTGGCTGGAGGCCGCTGAGGCCGCTGAGGCCGCTGAGGCCGCTGAGGCCGCTGAGGCCGCTGAGGCCGCTGAGGCCGCTGAGGCCGCTGAGGAACGCTAGGGGTCGTCGTCGCCGAGAGGCGGAGGCCGGCCGGGCCCCTCGGCCCGGAGGTGCCTCGTCATCGAAGGTCCTCGAAAGCCGCCGCGAAAGCCGCCAACGCGCGTTCCATATGCGGAAGTTCCAGCGGGTCCGGCGCGGCGAGGGCCTGGGCGCGCTCCGCGTCGGTGGTGCCGAGGAACGTGTCGGTGGACAGCCGAACGCGCAGTTCCCCGAGGTCGTCGCCGAACCGGTGGCCGCCGGGCGCGGGCATCCCGAGCCGGGCGGTGAGGAAGTCCTCCGCCTCCTGGGCGTCACCGACGCCGTATGCGGCGAGGGACGAGCGCAGCGGGGCGAGGTCCGCGTACAGGTGCCGTCCGGCGCGCGGCGGCAGGGCGAGCGCCCCGGCGCCCACGACGGCACGGTGCGCGGCGGCGGCGAGCCGCGCGTGCAGGCGTACGGAGGTGGCGAGCCGTTCGGTGACGGGGGCGGGCTCGTCGAGGGCGTGGGCGGCGGCCGCGGCGACCGGGGTGGCGACCCGGGCGCCCAGCGCGGTGAGCACGTCGAGGACCCGGTCGCGCAGTCCCGTGCCGTCCCCGCCGGCCGGGAACCGGGCGACGGCGGCCGGCCAGCCCGGCGGCAGGAAGGCACCGGCGAGGTCGGTGACGACGGTGACCCGGTCGGGCAGCATCTCGGCGGGGCTGAGCAGCACGGTGTCATGCGGGTCGTGCACGGTGTCGCGCCAGGTCTCGTCGCTGACCAGGTGCAGCCCCTCCCCCAGGGCCGCCTCCATGGCCTCGTGCACCAGTTCGGGCGGGGCCACGGTGGCGGTCGGGTCGTCCGCGACGCACAGCACGAGCATCCGGGGGTCGCCGCCCTCGGCCCGCATCCTGCGCACGGTCTCCAGCAGCGCGTACGGATCCGGCACACCCCCGCACTCGGCGGGCGTGGCCACATGGAAGACGGTTCTGCCCAACGCCCGTGCCTGGGGCTCCCACCAGGCGGCGCACGGCCGGGGGAGCAGGACGTCGCCGCCGATCGCCGCGGTCAGCGCGAGGAGCAGGGCGGGGGCGCCGGGGGCCGCGACGGCCCTGTCCCGTGCGGTGGGCAGTCCGCGCCGGTCCCAGTAGCCGCAGGCGGCGTCCAGGAGGGCGGGATCGCCGCCGAGCGGTACGGGGTCGGGGTGGCCCGCGGCGGCGGAGAGCACGGCGGCCAGTTCGGGCAGGACGGGCAGGCCCTGGGCGGGAAGGGGTGGGCCGTAGCGGACCGGACCGTGCCCTTCGGGATCCGTCCGCCGCATGGGTGCCTCCGCGCAGTCGTGGTGCGTTGTTCGGCGCTTCGCGCTCCGGGATCGCTCCGGGAGGTCGATGGTGCTCCGTCGTGCCGCGAGTGTGCGCCGTCGTGCCACGCCAGGCGTCGTGCGCGTCCTCGGCCTGTCAGTACCCAGGCTCGCGCGCCCCAAGGGCACTGCCGCGAGTTGCGCCGGTCACAGCGGCGACATGCGCCGCGCCGACGCGGCGGCGAGATGTCCGAGGGGTGTTCGCGACTCCGGCGGGACCGCCCGCGCGGTCATGGCGTCCACCGGTCCCGGCGGCGCAGCCGGTGCACGGCCGCGCCGAGCGCCCCCGCGATGAGGAGGCCACCGGCGACCATGGCCGGCACGGAGTCGGTGAAGGCACCGCCGTCGCCCGCGTGGACGCCGCGCTGCACCGGAGCGGTGGGTTGGGTGGTGTGGTGGGAGGGCAGGTGTGTGGGCTGGTGGGGCGGTTGATGCGTCGGCTGCTGGGTCGGCTGTTGGGTCGGCTGGTGCGTGGGGTGGGGCTGGTCGCCGCCGAGGGAGACGTCGAAGGCGGCGCTCCACTGTGTGCCCTCGCCGCCGGGGGCCGCCGGGCACAGGCCGTCGACGCCCCACTCGCTGGTGGAGTCCGCCGCGTCGGCGCTGGTCTCGAAGTCCGCGGCGGGCGCGATCTTGGCGGTGCCCTGGTACGAGGGGCCGCCGGCGGAGTCGTCGTCGCCGGGGAGGCGTTGCAGCGTGACGGTGCCCTCTTCGAAGGCCTGGGAGCTGGCGTCGATGGTCTCGGGGGCGGGGCCGCCGGTGGGGTCGCAGGCGACGGAGAAGGTGAGCGTGCCGCCCGGTTCGACGGAGTACGGGCTCACCTCGGCCGTCGGTTCGGCGTACGCGGGCGGGGCGGCGGTGCCCAGGACGGCACCGATCAGGGCGGTGGCGGACAGGACACGGGCTCTGCGGCGCATGGGCGGGGCTCCTTCGGCCGACTCCGGCGGACGGGGCACGACCGCCGTGCCCCGCGTCCATCAGAGCGCCGAGCCGGGCAGGGCGCGCGCCGCCGGGCACCATTCGCGGGACGCGGGCAGCCGACCGGGTGACGGTGCGCTCCGCGCGGTGAGCCGTTCCGCTCCGCAGGGTGAGCCGTTCCGCTCCGCGGAGTGAGCCGATGAGCGCCGTGAGGGTGAGCCGGTCGAGTGCCGTGCGGGTGCCGTGCGGGTGCCGGTCGAGCGCCGTGGGAGCACCGTGCAGGTGCCGGTCAAGCGCCGTGGGAGCACCGTGCAGGCGCCGTGCGGGTGCCGTGGGAGCACCGTGCAGGTGCCGGTCAAGCGCCGTGGGAGCACCGTGCAGGCGCCGTGCGGGTGCCGTGGGAGCACCGTGCAGGTGCCGGTCAAGCGCCGTGGGAGCACCGTGCAGGCGCCGTGCGGGTGCCGTGGGAGCACCGTGCAGGTGCCGGTCAAGCGCCGTGGGAGCACCGTGCAGGCGCCGTGCGGGTGCCGTGGGAGCACCGTGCAGGTGCCGGTCGAGCGCCGTGGGAGCGCCGGTCCGTTGCGGGCTCGGGAGTCCCGGTCCGTTGCGGGCTGCGGATCTGTCGTGGCCGGTCGCGAGGTTCCCCGCGCGCCTTCGGGGTGCTTCAGCCGGAAAGGGAGACCAGTTCCCTCTCCAGACCCCTGCCCCTCTTCTCCACGACCGCGGACGCGACGTCCGACAGTTTGCGGTTGGTGCCCTGGGAGATGCGACGCAGGACGGTGAACGCGGCGTCGGCGTCGCAGTCGAGGACGTGCATGACCATGCCGCAGGCCTGGTCGACGACGGGGCGGGAGCGCAGGGCGGCGCCGAGTTGGTCGAGTTCGGTGAGGGCGGCCCGGTAGGAGCGGTCGCGGACGATGCAGGTCGCGGCGAGGGCGCCGAGGGCGCGGGCGGGGCCGTGCGGGGCGTCCTCCAGCGCGTGGGGGCGGAAGCTGTAGAGGCTGAGGGTCACGGTGAGGCTGGAGCGCCTGAAGGGGAGCGTGACGCTGGAGCGTACGCCCGCGTCGAGGGCCACGGCCCGGTACTCCGGCCAGCGTTCCTCGTGCAGCAGATCGGCGGAGTCGACGGGTTTCCCGCGATCCAGCGCGGCCGGGATCGGACCGTCGCCCGAGCGCAGCTGGACCGCGACGAGTCCGGCGAGGTCGGGGTGGGTGACGGCGGCGGGCCGCTCGGTGCCTGCGTCGGAGACCATGCCGCTGGCGCCGCAGCAGTCGCTGGTGCAACGGACGGCCTGTTCGACGAGTTCGGAGAGCCTCCTGCCCGGATGTGCGGATTCCGCCGACTCCCGGCCCACGCGGCCGAGTTGTTCGCTTTCCGGCATGATGCGCGCCTCCCTCTTCCGGTCGCCTTCCCGCTCACCTGCACGGAAAACGAGGTTCCCGCTTTCGATCCGGCCGTCCCTTCGACGCCTGCCAGGCGCTACGTTCGTCGCATGACGCAGACGGACGAATTCGGTGAAGAACTCGCGGATTTCGTGCGCCGTGTCGCGGAGCTCAAGACGGCCCGCTCGGTGCCGACCGGCGATCTCCCGACGGTCCTGGACGCGGCGATCTTCGAACTGGACCATGTCGCGAACCAGTTGTGGCCCTGGTACGAGCGGCTCAGCACATCGGGCCCGGTCGGCGTCTCGTCGTCCGCCGCGCAGGAGCACCAGTTGCTGAAGACCGTCTTCCAAAGCCTGCCGCTGCCCGTCCTGTTGGTGGACCGCGAGACGGTGGTGCGTCGTCTCAACCGGGCCGCGACCGCCTTCACCGGCGTACGGTCCGGCTATGCGACGGGCCGTCCGCTCAGCGGGTTCCTCGCCCACGCCGACCGGGGCGCGTTCCGTTCCCAGGTGGCCGCCGTGGGCCGTGGCGAGGGCGACCGCAGCATCGACGTCCACCTCCAGCAGCGCCCCGCACTGGCGGTACGGGCCACGCTCACCGCGCTGCGCCCCGGCAGCGAGCCGCGCACCACCGTCCTGGTCACCCTGCAACCCGCCGGGCACCGGATGCCCACCGTCGAGCATCTCCGCCCGCTGCCCGACCTCACCGAGACCACCCGGCACGTGGCCCTCATGGATCTCGTCGACGCCATGACCACGGCCCTGCTCACCGCCTCCGCCGGCACGGCCCTCGACCGGGCGGCCCACGTCCTGCACGGCCGCTTCGCCGACTGGGTGGTGGCCGACACGGCGGGCCCCACCCTCACGCGTACGACGGTGCTGGCTCCCTCCGAGGGAGAAGCGAAGCTCCTGGCGGCCCAGGACCCGGCCACCTGCCCCCTCGTCGTCGACGCCGCCCGAGGCGGCTCCCCCGCCCTCCAGATCCGCCCCGCCGACCCCGACGCCTTCGGCCACGACAGCTCCGGCGCCCCCGTCCTCGTGCGAGCGGACGTGACCTCCCTGCTGACCGTGCCCCTGCCGGCCCCGGACGGCCACGTCAAGGGCGTCCTGACCCTCTTCCGCTCAGGAGCCCGCCTGGCCTTCTCGATGGCCGAGGCCCAGGCGATGGACACGCTGTCCCGCCATGTCGCACTGGCCATGAGAAGCCCTGCCTAGGGGCGCGGGACTGGGTTCACGTGCGGTCGGCGGCCGGGCCGCGTGGGCGGGACGAGCCCGCGCCCCGCGCCCCGCGCCCCGCGCCCCGCGCCCCGACGGCGTTATACGGCATCCCGCATCACCTGATCACGCAGCCGGTCGCAGCACCGGCTGATCAGCCGCGACACATGCATCTGGGAGATCCCCAACTGCTCCGCGATCCGGCTCTGCGTCATGTCCCCGAAGAACCGCATGTACAGGATCGCCCGCTCCCGCTCCGGCAGCGCGGCCAGCCGAGGCTTCACGGCCTCCCGGTCCACCACCGTGTCCAGCGCGGGATCGGGGGATCCCAACGCGTCGCTCAGCGAGTAGCCGTCCTCGCTCCCCGGCAGCTCCGCGTCCAGCGACAGCGCCGTGAAACTCTCCAGGGCTTCGAGCCCGACCTGGACGTCCTCCTCGCTCATGTTCGCGTGTGCCGCGATCTCCGCGACGGTGGGCCGCCGCCCGGAGATCGTCTGGGACAGGTCCTGGCTGGCGAACCGCACGCGATTGCGCAGGTCCTGGACCCGGCGCGGCACATGCAGGGTCCACATGTGGTCCCGGAAGTGCCGCTTGATCTCACCGGTGACGGTGGGTACGGCATAGCTCTCGAAGGCGTTCCCGAGCTCGGGGTCGTAGCGGTCGACGGCCTTGACCAGACCGAGCGACGCGACCTGGCGGAGGTCCTCGTAGCTCTCGCCGCGGCTGCGGAACCGTCCCGCGAGCCGTTCGGCCATGGGAAGCCACGCCTCGATGATCTGTTCACGCAGAGTGTCCCGCTGCTGGCCGGGGGGAAGCGAGGCCAGCTTCCGGAACGCCTCCGCGGTGTCGGGGGCGTCGTCGTGCGGGTGGTGCTTCGCGTTTGCCTGAGTACGCATGGTGCGTCGCAACTCCCTGAATGGTGCTCTGGGATGGACGGTCACCGTGGGGGCGTGGATGTGCACAGCGGACGGCACACCCGTGATGGAAACATCGCCTCTTCCACGGACGTGCCTCCTGTCCGAAGCACTGCTTTGCGCTTGCCCCGGATCATGCGCGGCAAACACATGCAGGTTTTCCCTTTCCCCGGCGGGTGACTCGGGCGGGAGATCACACCCCGGGAGGTCCAGTATGAGCACCACGGTCGCCGATCACATCTTGCGGAGGCTGCGCGCATGGGAGGTCGAACAGGTATTCGGCTATCCCGGCGACGGCATCAACGGCCTCCTCGCGGCGTGGGGACGCGCCGAGGACCGGCCCCGGTTCATCCAGGCGCGGCACGAGGAGATGTCCGCGTTCCAGGCGGTCGGTTACGCCAAGTTCTCGGGTCGGCTCGGAGTGTGCGCGGCGACCTCGGGTCCCGGAGCGATCCACCTGCTCAACGGCCTGTACGACGCCAAGCTGGACCATGTGCCGGTGCTCGCGATCGTCGGCCAGACGCACCGCAGTGCGATGGGCGGCTCCTACCAGCAGGAGGTCGACCTGCACACCCTGTTCAAGGACGTGGCCTCGGACTTCGTCGAGACGGTGACCGTGCCCGAGCAGCTGCCGAACGTCCTCGACCGGGCGATCCGCACCGCGTACGCGCGCCGGGCGCCGACGGCCGTCATCATCCCGGGCGACGTGCAGGAACTGGAGTACTCGGCGCCGACCCACGAGTTCAAGATGGTCCCCTCCAGCCTGGGCGGCGGCGCCTGGACGGCGGTGCCGTCGACGGAGTCGGTCGAGCGGGCCGCCGAGATCCTGAACGCTGGGGACAAGGTCGCGATCCTCATCGGGCAGGGCGCCGCCGGGGCCCGCGCCGAGGTGGCGCGGATCGCCGAGCTGCTCGGCGCGGGCGTCGCCAAGGCGCTCCTCGGCAAGGACGCGCTGAGCGACGAACTCCCCTACGTCACCGGCTCGATCGGCCTGCTCGGCACCCGCCCCTCGTATGAGCTGATGCGCGACTGCGACACCCTGCTGACCATCGGCTCGTCCTTCCCGTACTCGCAGTTCCTGCCGGACTTCGGCAAGGCGCGGGCCGTGCAGATCGACATCGACCCGCACATGGTCGGGATGCGCTACCCGTACGAGGTGAACCTGGTCGGGGACGCGAAGGCGACGCTGGAACGGCTGATCCCGCTGATCGATCCGGAGCGGGGCCGGGAGTGGTTCGACGAGGTGTGCGCGGGCGTGGCGCGCTGGCGCGAGGTGACGGCCCGGCGGGCGGAGCTGTCGGCCGACCCGATCAACCCGGAACTCGTGGCCCACGCCCTCGATCCCCTGCTGCCGGGCGACGCGATCATCTGCTCGGACTCCGGTTCGGCGGCGAACTGGTACGCCCGGCACATCACCATGCGGGACGGCATGCGCGGGTCCCTGTCGGGCACGCTGGCGACGATGGGCTGCGGGGTGCCGTACGCGATCGGCGCGAAGTTCGCGCACCCGGACCGTCCGGCGATCGCCCTGGTCGGGGACGGCGCGATGCAGATGAACGGCATGGCGGAGCTGATCACGGCGGCCAAGTACAAGGACCGCTGGGAGGATCCGCGGCTGGTGGTGGCCGTCTGGAACAACCACGACCTGAACCAGGTGACGTGGGAGCTGCGGGCGATGGGCGGGGAGCCGTCCTTCCTGCCCTCGCAGGAGCTGCCGGACGTCCAGTACGCCGCCTTCGCGCGCTCCCTGGGGCTGACCGGCATCCGGGTGGAGAAGCCCGAGGACGTCGAGGCGGGCTGGCGCGCGGCCCTCGCGGCGGACGGTCCGGCGGTCGTCGAGTTCCTCACCGATCCGGCCGTGCCGCCGATCCCGCCGCACGCCACCTGGGAGCAGATGGAGTCCACGGCCGCCTCGATCCTCAAGGGCGACGCCGACCGGGGGTCCATGGTCAAGCAGGGATTCAAGGCGAAGGTGCAGGAGTTCCTGCCGGGCAACCGGGAGAAGGACAAGGGCGGTGTTGAACGGCACTGAAGAGTTCAGTTGCGCACGCAACAGTTCAGTGGTCAGTTCAGTAGCGCGGTGAACTGTTCAGTGCCGTACCTACGTAGGCCGGGCAGTTGCGCCGACATCACCCAGGCGAGACAGCTGGGACTGGCCCAGCTCCTGGCCGAGGACCCGTTCCTGGGATCCTCGCGGATGCCGGCTACCAGGGCATGGGAGCGCAGACCGGCCTCGGTGCGCTGCAGCACTGCTGGCCGGGACAGCCGACTCCGACACGTGGCGTGACGTCCGGGGGGCACCGGGGTACGAGCGTTCCTTACGGACGATCAGCCGCATGCCTGTGGGCCAGCCCTGAGGCGGTCGCCGTCGAGTTCGGCGACCCAGGCGCCATCTCGGATCTCGCCGTCCGGCTCGACGGCCGGCGTCCACGCGCTGGCCGGGACTTTCATGACGGCGGCGTGGATGATGGTCTGCCGACCGAGCACGACAGCCTTCGCCCGCACTGGGCGAGCCAGGCCACGAACTCGTGGGTGCCGCCGAAGGAGTCACAGCGGATGAGTGTCTGCCGTCCGCGCCGGTAGCGTTTGGGCAGCTGAGCGAGCGCGAGCTCGGCAGCCTCAATGTAATCACTGGCGATGTTGGAGCCCGCGTTCCCCGGCCGCAGCAGCCCCGCCACCGGTTCTCCGGCCCCGCCATGGTCATCGAGCCGCCGTGCGGCGGGGTCTGCGGGTACAGGGAATCCCCGGGCCGGAAGTCGACGGCGCGCACGGCGAGTCCCAGCGCGTCGGCGGCGACCTGGGTCTGCGAACGTCGCGCGGCCGGCGATACGGGCGAGGGGTTCGCCGTCGAGCACACCCTCGCGGGCGACGAGCACGGCGGAAGCACCGTCATTGAGGGGCGAGGAGTTCCCGGCGGTCACCGTGCCGTCGGCGGCGAACGCGGGGCGCAAGCCGGCGAGCACCTCGACGGTGGATTCGTCGCGGATGCTTTCGTCGCGGGCGAGGTGGTGACCGTCGACCTGGACGATCTCACGGTCGAAGGTGCCGTCCGCCCATGCGCGGGCGGCCAGGCGATGACTACGCGCAGCGAACGCGTCCTGCTCCTCACGTGAGATCCGGTGGATCCCGGCAAGTTTCTCGGCACTCTCGCCGTTGGAGATCGTCCATTCCTTCGGCAGGCGAGGGTTGACCATGCGCCATCCGATCGAGGTGTTCCACATCGTCTGGTTGCCCGCGGGGAAGGGCTTGGTGCTCTTCTCGACGACGTACGGCGCGCGGCTCATCGACTCCACACCGCCCGCGAGCACGATGTCGGCGTCTCCGGCCTCGACGGCTCGCGAGGCCTGGATGACGGCCTCGACCGAGGACCCGCACAGGCGGTTGACCGTGACTCCCGTGACCGAGGTGGGGAATCCGGCGAGCAGCGCGCCGAAGCGTGCGACGTCGCGGTTGTCCTCGCCTGCCTGGTCGAAGATCACGTCGTCGATGCGCGCGGGATCCAGGCCCGTGCGCTCGACGGTCGCGCGCATGACGATCGCGGCGAGGTCGTCGGGGCGCACGTCGGCGAGGGCCTTGCCGTACCGTCCGAAGGAGGTGCGCACGGCGTCGTACACGAAGCTCGCGGGCATGTCAGATACCTTCCAGGGATGCCGCAGCGTCGGTGACGTCGGCGAGGTCGAGGCCGGTCAGGGCGGCCAGGGAGTCCACCGTGTTGTCGCCGAACGTCTCGCGCACGCGCAGTCCGTCGGGCGTGACGTCGAGCACCGCGTGATCGGTGTAGATGCGGGTCACGCAGCCGACTCCGGTCAGCGGGTAGGTGCAGGCAGCGACAAGTTTCGGCGTGCCCTGCTTGGTGAGCAGGTCGGTCATCACGTAGACCGACTTCGCGCCGATCGCGAGATCCATCGCTCCGCCGACGGCCGGAATCGCGCCGGGCTCGCCCGTCGACCAGTTCGCGAGATCGCCGTTCTCCGACACCTGGAACGCACCGAGCACGCACACGTCCAGGTGTCCGCCGCGCATCATGGCGAAGGAGTCGGCGTGGTGGAAGTACGCCGAGCCCGCAAGCGCGGTGACTGGCTGCTTGCCGGCATTGATCAGGTCGGGGTCGACGCTGCCGGGCTCGGGTGCGGGCCCCATGCCGAGCATCCCGTTCTCGGTGTGCAGGACGACCTCCGTGTCGTCCGGCAGGTAGTTGGCCACAAGGGTGGGGGCGCCGATACCCAGGTTCACGACCGATCCCTCGGGGGTGTCGGCCGCGATGCGACGCGCGAGGTCGGTGCGGCTGATGCGCGTGCTCATCGGCTCTCCTCCTGTGCCAGCGGACTTCCCTCGATGTCGACGCCGCCGACGAACACGCCTTCGTCGAGCCAGCGGCGTTCTCCCACCGCGACGACGTGGTCGATGAAGATGCCGGGCGTCACAACGGTCTCGGGGTCGATGTCCCCGAGCGGCACGATCTGGTCGACCTGGGCGATGGTGGTGGCCGCAGCGGCCGCCATGATCGGGCCGAAGTTGCGGGCGGTCCGGCGGTAGACCAGGTTGCCCCAGTGGTCGGCCCGCAGGGCGCTGATCAAGGCGACATCGGCTCGGATCGGGTACGCGAGCACATAGTCGCGGCCGTCGATCGTGCGCACCTCCTTACCCTCCGCGAGCTGCGTGCCGACACCCGTGGGCGAGAAGAAGGCACCGATGCCCGCGCCCGCGGCGCGGATGCGTTCGGCGAGATTCCCCTGCGGCACGAGCTCCAGCTCGATTTCTCCCGCACGGTAGAGGCCGTCGAACACCTACGAGTCGCTTTGTCTGGGGAACGAGCAGATGATCTTCCGTACCCTTCGCGCCGCGAGAAGCGCGGCAAGACCCGTGTCGCCGTTGCCTGCGTTGTTGTTGACGACGGTCAGGTCGCGTGCGCCATGGGAGATGAGTGCGTCTATCAGCTCCACCGGCTGGCCCGCGCGGCCGAATCCACCAATCATCACGGTGGCGCCGTCACGGATCCCTGAGACGGCGGCCGCGGTGTCCTCGACGGTCTTGTCGATCATTGTTCCTCCACGCGTTCGGGCATCGCGCGACCTCTCAAGCGATTTCACATGGCCGGCCTGCGGGGTGACAGTGCACCGAGGTCGACACCATGCGACGCAGACATAGCCTCTATGCTTATGTCAAATTACAGCGCGGGCGCCACGGACAGGCTCGATGAGCGTGAAGTGCAGCGCCCCCGCTCTTACGGTCACCACGCGGTGCCGCGCACTCGCCGGCGCGTCGAACACACGGCGTCGCCGTTAGGGTCTTTCCGGCGGTGATCCCGTTCTCCTCGCCAATGAAGACTGGAGCTAATAAGCTATGCCTATGTCTGAACTTGCGAGCGAACGCTACACCGACCGCATCGCCACCGGACCGCTCATCCTCGTCCAGGAGGTCCTGAACACCCGTGCCGCCGGCAAGCCCGCACTCGAGGACCTGCTCTCGACGCCGGCTTCCGCGACGTCATGGCTCTCCAGTGCGCTGGACGAATGGAGCCGACGTACCGGGGCGGAGGCGCCGGCGATCGAGGTCGATGAACCGGGGCTGGTGCGGCTTCAGCAGCTACGCGCGTCGCTGCAGATGACGGTGTCCGGTGCGGTGCGCGACGCTCCGGTCCGATCCGCGCCGAAGGGGGTGAGCGGCGCGCTCGAGGTGCGGATCGACGGCGACGGCGTCTTCTCGCTGGCGCCGCACGGCAAGGACGTCGCGTGGGTCGTCGCGGCCGTGCTCAACGAGATCACGAACGCCCAACTGACGGGTACGTGGCGTCGTCTGAAGATGTGCCGCAACCGGGTCTGCTCGGTTGCGTTCTATGACGGCACGAATCCCAACAACGGCGCCTGGCACGACGTGCGCATCTGCGGTAACGCCGTGAACCTGCGGGCCTCGCGCCAGCGCCGGGCGGCCGCGCGCGCGTAACGCGCCGCAGGGCCGCCCGACCATACAAGCCCCGGCTACTCAGCCTTTCGCGGCCCGGCAGGAGCCCCACAGAGCACCGGGATTGATGCGCGACGGGTGGCGCTCGAGCATGTACTCGTAGAGCTCGAGGGTACTGCCGGTGCGACGCACCCCGCTGTTGAAATCAAGGATGTAACGACGGGTCTCCTCGATGTGACGGGGATCGTCGTCGGCGGCCGGATCCTTGTGTCCCGCCACGATCGCGGTCGGCGCCAGCGCCTCGACCGTGTCGAGAGCCCTCAGCCACTCGGCTCGCCCGTCCGCGTCCGACGCCGCCAGCATGAGGTGCACGTTGTTGTAGATCACGTCGCCCGCGACGATCAGCCCCAGGTCGGGAACGTGCAGGCAGGTGGTGTTGTCGCTGTCCGTGTGTCCCAGGCGGACCGGGCGGACCTCCGCCCCGCCCACCGTCAGGACCTCGCCCTCCAGCGGTTCGGCGAGCACCAGTTGCTCAGGGATCTGCTCGGGGAACCAGGCGCGCCAAACCACCTTGAGGACCTCGGGCGAGGACTGGTAGGCCATATCCTCGACGACCTCGGGCAGCGCGAAGGCCCGCGCACCGGGGTACTGCTGCAGAACGGCTCCGAGGCCGAACCAGTGGTCCCCGTGGCCGTGCGTGACGTACACGCTCGTCACAGGGGCCTCACGCTCGTTGAGCCAGTGCAGCAGGCCCTCTGACTGCGCGATCGTGAAGAGCGGATCCACCAGCAGCGCCTCCCCCTCGCTCGAGATGAGGATGCTCGAGGTCGGGGACCAGGAACGCTCCCTCTGATCGGGCGGCACGTCGGCGTTGGTGGTCGGCATGCCGTCCGCGATGTGCACGGCGTAGGTCAAGGCGTTCGACGTCATTGGTGGACTCCTCGGATTCTCGGGTGGTCGCTCCCACTCCGGCCGGAACGTGGAGGGAGCCGGAAGGCCCGGTCCTCGTTCTGTCGCTCACGGAGCGATGACATTGACGCAAGCATAGACCCTATGCTTACGTCATAGAGCTCGCGTCGACCGAGAAATCCCGAGGGCCACTGGCTCCGATTCGTCGCCGCAAGAGAGCGATCGTCAAAGGAGACACGAGATGAACAGCCCAGCGACGCAGGCTCCGACCGCGGTGCTCGTCCACGGATACCTGGACGACGGCGCCATCTGGAACAGCGTCCGCACCGTCCTCGACGAGCGGTCGATCCCCTCGATCGCGTTCGAGCTCGCCGGCATGGGTACGCGCGCCTCGGATCACGGGCCGTTCACACTCGCCCGCTGGGCCGACGACCTCGAGAGCGTCGTGCGCGCGACGGAGGGCCCCGTCGTGCTCGTCGGCCACAGCATGGGAAGCCAGATCGCCGAGCTCGCCGCCGCCCGCCTGGCCGAGCAGGTGCGTTCGCTCGTCCTGGTCAACCCGATCCCGCTGGCGGGCACTCACCTTCCCCCGGAGCAGATCGCCCCCTTCCAGGCACCCGATCTCGGACTCGACGCGCAGCGTGCCTTCCGCGGCGCTCTCGCCACCGCGTTCCCGGCCGAGGAAAATGACCGGCTCGCCCAAGTGACGCTGCACGTCGACCCGTCGACGATCTCCGACACGGCGACGGCGTGGAACAACGGGCACCCGGACGGACAGCAGCCCACCAAGTTCCACGGGAGCGTCGCCATCCTGCGCGGGGAGAACGACCCCTTCGTCACGGAAGAGGTCGTCTCCGCGTATGTCGCGCCCCGCTTCCCCGGCGCCGCCTCGCAGACGATCGCCGGCGCGGGTCACTGGGCGCACGCCGAGAACCCGGCAGCCGTCGCCGCCGTCATCACGGCGGTCGTCGAGGAGATCGCGTCGAACCCCGCCGACGGCCGCCCGGCCAAGGCCTGGACGAGTGCGTTCGAGCAGCGCACCGAGGAGTCCTTCGCGGCCGCCCTCTCGCCGAACGTGCGGATGGAGGCGAGCGCCCTCGCCAAGCCCCTGGAGCGCAAGGAGCAGGTCGAGGCCCTCATGGCCGCGGTGAGCTCCGCGTACGAGCGGCTCGAGTTCGTCCGGAAGGTGCAGGACGGCCCGCGGACGTATCTGGAGTGGGAGGCCAGCGCGTTCGGTGGCTTCGAGATGAAGGGGATCACGATCCTCACACGTGATGACGAAGGGCTCATCACGGAGATCGCCATCCACCACCGCCCCCTCGGCGCCGTGGTGCAGATCAACGCGAAGGTCGGGGCGCCCCTGACCGCGGCCGGCCTCATCCCCGCCGAGTACTTCAACTTCCCGGAAGGCGAATGACCATGACCGAACGCATCGACGTAGAGTTCACGGCGGACGGGGGCGTGACGCTGCGCGGCTGGCTCTACTTGCCGGACGCCGAGGGTCCGCGCCCCGCGATCACGATGGCGCACGGATTCGGCGGCAACCGCGAGATGGGCCTCGACCCGTACGCGCGCAAGTTCGCGGACGCCGGGTTCGTGGTGCTCGTCCACGATCACCGCACGTTCGGCGCCAGCGACGGCGAGCCCCGCAACGACGTCGACCCGTGGCGTCAGATCGCGGACTGGCGCCGCGCGATCAGCTTCCTGGAGGCTCGGCCGGAGGTCGACGCGGACCGCATCGGGGTGTGGGGTACGAGCTTCGCGGGCGGTCATGCGATCGTGCTCGGCGCGACCGACGTGCGGATCAAGTGCGTGGTGTCGCAGGTGCCCACCATCAGCGGATTCGAGCAGTGGCAGCGCAAGGTTCCGCCGGAGCGCATCGCCGCCTTCGAACTCGCCCAGGCCGAGGACGAACGCGCCCTGGCCGCCGGCGGTGAACTGCGGTACCAGACCTCCATCGGCGACGATCCGGCCGACCCGGCCCTGTACCCCAGCCCGGACGCGCTGCGGTTCTACCGTGACCTGGTTCCGCCGGGCCGCGAGAACAACACGGTGACGGCGCGCTCCAGCCGGGCCGCGCGGCTGTACGAGCCGGGCGTATGGATCACCCGGGTCTCGCCCAAGCCGCTCATGATGATCGTCGGGACCGGCGAGACGGTGATCCCGGCCGACATCCAGCTCGCCGCCTTCGAGCGGGCGCTGGCCCCGAAGGAGCTGGTGCTGCTGCCCGGCGGGCACTTCGACGCCTACAAGGTGCACTTCGAGGAATCCAGCGGCGCCGCGCTGTCGTGGTTCCAAACTCACCTCGCCCCGGTCCCGGCCTCAACCGGCTCGTGAGACAGAGGCGGTTCCGGCCACTGCTGGAACCGCCTCCCCAGGCGGGTGACCGCCGCCGCCTCTCTCCCCGGCGGAGCGCTTCCGGAACGTGGCTGCCACGGTCACGCGCCACCTGGCACGGTCGGCCACGAGATGGGCCTCGTCGAGTGCCGTACCAACCCGTTCACCGCCGCCGTGTGTGTAGCCAGCGCGGACGTGCAGAAGACCCGTCGCGGGCGGTGGCTGTAGCGCTTGGGGCGGTGCAGGTTGCAGTGCTCGCGCCAGCATCTGAGGCGCGCCCGCGGCGATCGCGGTCGGCGAGCGTCCGCAGGACAGCCGGTTGGCGAGCGGAGAGTGCCTCGGAGGCGGCCTGTTTCTCCAGGCTCCGACCGCATCGCCGACACGGGGTCACGCCACAGCGCCCCGATTTCCACCACCTCATCACCACCGTCAGCGGGACGCTGAAGCAGGAGGTCGACTTCACCGCGTACGACGCGATCCCCGATAGCTGGTTGTGGGTCCGTCCGGGGCAAGCCCAGAGGTGGGGGGGACCTGAGCGAGGTCGAGGGGCATCTCGTGCTCTTCGAAAGCGACTTCCTCGATCCGGCCACGGTGGTCGCGGCGCGCTTGGAGACGCCGGGCAGCCCGGTGCAGTACGACGCCGTCGACGTCCACGGCGTCGATCTGGCCATCGAGCACCTCTGTCACGAGTTCGGTGCCGTCGGCGACAGTCCGCTCGACGTGCACATCGCCGTCCTGCGACACCTGCTGTCCGTGCTGGTGCTCCGGCTGGCCGACCAGCCGAGTGGGCTTCCCGGCACTACGGAAGACAGCGCCACCTTCCGCCGATTCCGCGAGGCGGTCGAGCGCGACTTCGCCAAGACCCGTGAGGTCGCTGACTACGCCAGAAACCTGAGCTACTCCCCGCGCACGCTCACGAGGGCAACCGCATCCGCGGTCGGTACCAGCGCCAAGGGGTTCATCGACGAACGAGTCATGCTGGAGGCCAAGCGCCGCCTGGCCCACAGCGACGAGCCCGCCGTCCGTATTGCCGCACACCTCGGCTTCAGCAGTGCCACCAACTTCAGCAAATACTTCCAATCCCGAGCCGGACAGAGCCCGATCCAGTTCAGGAACGCGTCCCGACAGGTCTCACGTCCGCAAAGGTGAGCCCTGACGCTACGGACGTGCCTCCTGCGGATTCGGCTCCCTCTTCCGGCAAGGGCGTGGCGAAACGAGTCGACTCTCCGGGGTCCACCCAGTCGCCGAGAGATCAGAGCCCGAAGTCGCCCGGCCAGAGGTGTTCTCGAGGGCTTCGCGTGGGCGGATGCGGCGGTTGACCAGCACGCCGAGGTCCTTGCGCAGGGCGGCCACGTCGCGGATCTGGGCCGCGGGCAGCTTCGGACAAGCGTTTGAAGTCGAACTCCTCCACGACGGCCAGGGGCACGCCGATGGGAGGCGCCGCAAACGGGGCGGGCCCGGCGCCGGTACTCCCCATCAGGCCGCCGACTGCGGACATGCATCACCGACCTGGCGGACTGCTTTCAGTCGTCGGCCCCTGCGGTGAGCTCCGTCCGCGTGTCCGGGCGAGGTCGCCGGGGCACACGGACGGACCGATGGGCGGCTCGCCGAGGGCCGTCCCGACCCGTGTGCCGCAGCGGCCGTGATCCGGCGTGCTGAAAGCGAGATCCCACCCACCAGCCGAGGAACCTACTGGAACGCAAAGGGGCGTTCTGTTCTCGTTGAACGCCCCTCAGATTCAGAACATCGTGTTGTCGTTGGCGGAAGTGGCCGGCACGTCCTGAAGCACGTCCCAGTGCTCGACGATCTTCCCGCCCTGTACCCTGAACAGATCCACGACCGACTGCCCGCGCTCGCCGGGCGCGTTCACGTAGTGGCTGTGGACGGCGACCAGATCGCCCTCGGCGACAACGCGCTTGCGGGAGACGGTCAGCTCCGGGAACGCCCGGAAGAACGCCCCGAGCCCCTCCCGTGCACCGGCCACACCATCCGCGATGCCGGGATTGTACTGGTGGTACCCGGCGCTCCAGTACAGGTCGAGCGCGGAGAGATCCTTGTCGACGATGAGCCGGTCGAATGCCTTGGTGACGAGCGCCTTGTTGGCGGCTGTGAGCGAGCGCGGACCAGGTTGCCCGGTCTGCGGCCGACTGACGGTGGAGAACATGTCGTTTCCGTTGACGCTGCCGTCGGGGACGTCCTGCAGGGTGTCCCAATGCTCGGCGATCTTGCCGTCCAGGAACCGGAAAATGTCCACGACGGCCGAGCCTCGGCTTCCCGGCGTCAGTACGAGGTTGGAGTGCACCACGACGAGGTCGTTCTCGGAGATGACCCGCTTGACGTCGTACTCGGTGTCGGGGAACTGCTGATGCAACCCGGCAGCGAAGTTCTTCAACGCCTCGGCGCCATCGGACGCGAGGGGGTTGTGCTGGATGTAGTCGGCCCGCACGAACCTGTCCACGATCTCGGTGTCACCCCGCTCGAACGCTTCCTTGAGGACGCGTACGGCAACGGTCTTCTGGTAGTCGAGCCGGGCGCCGCCGTCGACGTGCCCGATGGCGTGACCCGCGCTGACGGGCGGCGAGGCGAAGGCGGGTACGGTCGCGGCGCCCAGCAGGGCGGACGTGGCGACCGTGGCGACGAGGACGCGACGGGTGGTCATGCCCCGGCTGGGCATGTGGGAAGTCACGATGTTCCCTCTCTTGGGACTTGTGCGCTTTCCTGGAAGGTCGGACTGACTCAATTCCTGGGGCCGAACATGTAGGCGTTGGCGACGTCGATGAGGGCTGCGCCCTGGTAGGCGGGGTAGCGCTCGGTGATGGCCTTCTTGTAGGCGTCGCCGTCGTCACCGAGTAGCTCCCGGCCGGCGTTGACGTAGTCGGTGAGCTCGGCCCAGACGGCTGGGGTGGTCGGCTCGCCGTGGCCGGGCAGGATGGTGTCGTACTCGGTCTCGGCCGCGAAGCGGTCGATGTTGGCCTGCCAGCCGTCGAAGTCCTTGTCCAGGAACCACAGGTGGGTGTGGTTGTAGACGACGTCCTGAGCGACCAGGACACCCTGCTCGGGCAGCTTGATCACGAGGGTGGTGTGGATCTCGCCGCCGGTGACCTTCTCGAACACGAACGGGATGCCGTCGATGACCTCGGTGCCCGGGGTGATCTCCACGGTCGGAGTCATGTCGGCGAGCGGGATCGCGGTGCCGGTGGGCAGATCCGTCTTGGCGCCCATGGCGACGATCTCCGCGGTGGTCTCCGGCAGGGCGTGCACCGGGACGCCGAAGCGGGCTGCGCCCTGGTAGTGGTCCGGATGCGCGTGGCTGATGACGAGGCGGTCAAGGGGCTTGCCAAGGCTCTTGGCGTAGGCGACGACCTCGTCGGCGTAGGCCAGGACGAACTGCGCGTCGACGGCGATGATCCGCGACGGCGTCTCGATCAGCTGGGTGGTGACGCCCAGGCCGTCCTCGGGCGAGACGTAGCTGTGGATGCGGACCTGGCCCTTGTCGATGACCGTGAGGGTGCCGTGCATGACTGTGCTCCTGTCGGAAGGTGGATGAGCGGTGATGAGGGGACGCGGGGAGGGGCGGATCGCTGACGGCCGGCTCGCGACCGGCTATCGGCCGCAACGGACACAGTCGGCTTTCCGCTGGCTTTCCACTCCACGGGCCCGCGCCCCTGGAACAACTCCATACTGGGCCGGAACCGAAGGTCCAGCGAGGTACGCTGCGGTCTCGTGATGGTCCACAGGCGACAAGCGCGGCAGAAGCATGGTCGGCGGGAGACGGGCCTGCCGAAGGTGGTTTTCCAACCTCCGGCCGGAACCCCTGCGGGCATGGAGGTCATGACCCTGGCCGACTTCCGCGACCGCACCCGTGACTGGCCCTGGCACATCGCCACCCCGCACCGGCAGGACTTCCACGCCCTGATGCTGGTCACCGCCGGCACCCTGCGCCACCGCGTCGACTTCACCGGGTACGTACTGCCGCCCGGTTCCTGGCTGTGGATCCGGCCCGGCCAGGTACACCAGTGGCAGAACCCCGACCAGGCCGAGGCCGTCCTGATCTTCTTCCAGGAGGACTTCGTCGCCCCCGAAACCGCGGAACTGGCCGGGCTCGGCACCGGCACCGCCCCGATGCCCTTGTACAGCCCCGATCCTTCGGAGGCCCCCGTACTGGCGACTGCGGCCGAGCAACTGGCCGCGGAGTTCTCCCAGTGGGACCGCCATCCGCTGCCGGTGCACACCGCCCTGCTGCACCGCCTGCTCGACGTCGTACTCCTGCGCCTGGCCCACCTGCAGCAGCACGGCCAGGCTGAGGAATCCGCCCCCGAGCCCTTCCTGCGCTTTCGCGACGCTGTCGAACGAGGTCTCTCCCGCACTCATCGCATCGACGACTACGCCCGCGAACTCGGCTACTCCACCCGCACGCTCACCCGCGCCACCCAGACCGCGGCGGGCCTCAGCGCCAAGGACTACCTCGACCAGCGCCTCACCCTGGAAGCCAAGCGGCTCCTCGCCCACGGCACCGAACCCGCCTCCACCATCGCAGCCCACCTCGGCTTCACCAGCGCCACCCACTTCGGCAAGTTCTTCCAACGCCACACCGGCCAGACCCCCCTGGCCTTCCGCGCCTCCCAACGTGCGTCGCCGCCTGCGTAGCCGCCCACGCCAGCTGACTGCGTGAACGAGTTCGGCGCGGGCTCCTTCGGGCGCCAGCCCGTTGGAGTCACGAGCAACAAATTCCATTCCCGTGGGCCAAAAGCCTGACTGGCTCAGCCTCCGAAATCCGGGCGATGAAGGGTGACCGCGTCTCGATGCGGCATCCGCTCACCTGTGCGGGGACGCCGCGGGTCGAACCATGTACTGGCGCAGGTACAGGTCGCGGTAGGTGACGGGGCCGCGGGGGCCGGGGACGCGGTCGATGTTGATGCCGGTTTCCGGCAGGCGCAGAAGCTTGAAGCCGTCGAGGAGGCGTGTGGTGGAGTTCCAGAAGACGCCTGAGCCACCGTAGGCGTCCATGAACCGGGCTGCGGTGTCCGGGTCGTGGGTGGCGATGGCGGCCGCCAGTCCGGAGGTCTCCTCGTTGGCGATCCGTGCGGCTTGGACCGGGCCGTCCGCCTCGTCGATCGTCACCGTTGCCGCATGCTCGGAGTCCAGTGACCACTCGTAGCCGCGCGGGTGGGCGTGCGGCGGCAGCGATGCGGCGATGCCCAGGTCTTCGAGGGTCTTGAGAATGCCCGGCAGCAGCTTGTCATGGACGGCCCGGTCGATGAGGAGCAGATTGAGCCGGTTGCAGACGCCCAGCCGGTCCAGGCTGCTGGTGACCAGCTCGTGCACCAGCTTCTCGTCGGCGTCTGGGGCCACGTAGAGCACTGCGCCGCCGTCCGCGTGGGCCAGCGTGCGCACACCGTGGCGGGCGGCCTCTCGGCCGAGCTCCCGGGTGCTGTCGCCGCTGCCGCGCAGGATGACCAAGGGGATGGTGTCAGGCAGCGACACCAACGCGTATGCCGCTGCTCGGTCCTCGCTCGGCACCAGCTGGATGGCGTCCGGGTTCAGTCCCGCGTCGGTGAGAGCGGGCGTGATCACGTGAGTGACCAGGGCCCGGGAGGAGCGCAGGGCCGCTGAACCGGTGCGCAGTACGCCGCCGTTGCGGGACTTGAGGAACTGGGAGGCGACGTCGAGCGTCACATTCGGTCGCGCCTCGAAGTTCGCGCCGATAACCCCCACCGGGCGGCGGCGCTCCAGCAGGACCAGCCCGTCGGGACGCTCCTCGAGAACCCTGTCCCGCGCCTCGTGCGGCACGTCCGCCAGCGTGCGCAACGCCGCGGCCATGTCCTCGAGCCGCGGGCCGGTCAGCCGCAGGCGATCCTGCAGTGCCGCCGACATCCCGCTCGATGCGGCCGCTCGCAGGTCGGCCTGATTCGCCGCTGTCAGCAGGTCGCGCGACGGGTGCAGTCGCTCCGCCATGGCCCGCAGGGCGGCGTCGATCTCCTCGTCCGACGCCCTGGCCAAGGCCGCCGAGCCCTGCGTCGCCCGGACCGCGCAGGCGTGCACCGCCTCCTGGACGGAGCGGGGCACGCTCATCTCGTTCCTGCTCACATCGGTCCCTTCGTGGTCCAGGCGCACTACGCGTCAGGCGACAGGAGGATCGTTCAACAATCCTGAGGCGGTGTCACTGTAAACCGCCCGGTTTCCGCTGGGCAAGGGAAAGGGTCGCCGATCTCTCCCGTGCCGGGTGCTCAAAAGGTGACCACCGGCTTGAGCGTGACCCCGCCCTCGCTGTCCTCGAAGGCCTGGTTGATGTCCTCGAAGTCGTAGTGCTTGATGAGTCTGTCGAACGGGAACCTGCCGGCCTCGTAGAGAGCAATCAGCTGCGGAATCAGCACCTGAGGCACGGCGTCATCCTCAAGGACGAAGGTCACGCTGGCACCGGTGAGCATCGAGCTGCCGATGTCGACGGGCGGCTCGGTACCGGGCTTTGCCAAGCCCACGATCGCGGCGTGGCCGAGCAGGCCCATCGAGTCGATCATCTGGCGGTAGACGACCTTGTTGCCCGTCGCGTCCAGTGCGTAGTCCGCGCCGCCTCCGGTGATTTCCTTGATGCGGGCGACCGGGTCCTCGTTCCTGCTGTTGATCGTGTGCGTGGCCGACGCTCTTGGTGAACTCGAGGCGGCTGTCGACGATGTCGACGGCGATCACGGTCGTGGCGCCTGCGGCCACTGCCGCGAGCAGGCCGGAGAGGCCGACCGCGCCCGTACCGAAGAGCACGAAGCTCGAGCCGGGCGTCGGCTTGAGCACGTTGAGCACGGCGCCCGCGCCGGTCAGGACGCCACAGCCGAGCGGGCCGAGGATGTCGAGCGGGGTGGTCTCGGACACCTTCACCACGCTCCGCGCGGCGACGTTCGTCACGCCGGCGAAGGAGGACTGTCCGAAGAAGTGGGAGGAGACGGCGGAGCCGTCCTCGGCACGGAAGGCCGTACTGCGGTCCGGGCGAGCGCCACCGAAGTTGCGCATGGCGAAGTCGGTGCAGTAGGCGGGGTGGCCGGCGTTGCAGCCGGCGCAGGCACCGCAGCTGGCGAAGCTGAGCACGACGCGGTCGCCGGGCGTGATGCCGGTGACCGCGGAGCCGACCTTCTCCACGATGCCCGCGCCCTCGTGGCCGAGTACCGCCGGAAGCGGCGTGGGGTACCACTGGTCGCGCACGATCGCGTCGGTGTGACAGACACCGGTGGCGACCAGGCGAACCTGCACCTCGTCAGGGCGGGGCTCGTCGATCTCGACGTTCTGGATGACGAGCGGCTGTTCCTTGGCGGTCGCGATGGCAGCCTTCACCTTCATGGCGGTCTCTTTCTGTGCATGATTCCCCTACAGATCGGCTCGGTGACGGGCACGGCGAGCCATGGGCAGGGGGGTTGGGTGGGCACCGTGTTCGCACGGGCCGGTGCCGTCGCGAAGCTCAGGCGTGTCAGTGGCTGGGCCCACTCGAGCGCATCTGCCACTTGGTCAGCGCACCGAAGGCCAGAACGTTGGCTCGGCGGGTGGTGAAGCGCGAGGTCAGGGTGGTCACCCAGTTGAAGGTGCCGGAGACGACGCTGGGGGGCGGGTTGCGCCGGTCCAGCGTGCGCAGTGCGGTGGTGACCACCTGGTGCGGGGTCTGCATCCGGACGCCGCGGGCCATGTCGTCGGAGCCGAGCGTGTCGAAGAACTCGGTGCGGGTCGGGCCCGGAGAGAGGGCGAGCACGCGCAGGCCGGTCCCTCGCGATTCCTGCCACAGCGCTTCGGTGAAGCTCAGCACGAAGGCCTTGGTCGCCCCGTAGACGGCGGCGTTCGGCCACGGCTGGTACCCGAGGGAGCTGGCGACGTTGACCAGGAATCCGGTCAGCTGGTCGATGAACGCCTTGGTGACGTCGACCAGGCTGGCCACGTTCAGGCCGATCTCCTGCTGGACGCGTTCCGCGTCCTCCTGGCGGAAGGGGGCGTGGGTGCCGAACCCGGCGTTGTTGACGAGGCTGGTGACGGTGATCCCGCGCCGGCCCACCTCCTTGGCCAGTGCTTCGCCGGCGGCTGGCACGGTGAGGTCGAAGGGCACCGCCGTGACGGTGACCTGGTACTTCGCGGACAGCTCGTCGGCCAGGGCCTCCAGCCGGTCCGCGCGGCGGGCGACCAGCACGAGGTCCGAGCCGCGCTCGGCGAGCAGGCGGGCGAACTCCGCGCCGAGTCCGGCGCTCGCCCCGGTGATCAAGGTGGTCTGGGTGCGGTAGTCGATCTTGTTCATGGCGGTCGGGGAGGCGGCGCCCTCGCGGGTGCCTCTTCCCCTGCTCCTTTCATCCTTGCGACGGTCGGCGACCGTCATCCGGTGCCAGGACGGGCCCGGAGGCCCGCCTCGGCGATGGTCGTGACGTTCAGGCTGGTCGTTCCTGGTTGCGGGGGGGGTGATCACGCGCCGCACCCTCTTGCTCGTGGCCGATCCGGCTCACGTGATGCGTCGCAGGATGCGGTCCTTGCCGCGGGTGTAGGGCGGGGTGGCCACGCCCAGCGTGTCCGGCTTGAGCGGCTTGTCGAGGACGGACTTGAGGTGACTGAAGGTGTCCAGCGAGTACGAGCCGTGGTAGCGGCCCATGCCGCTCTCACCGACGCCACCGAAGGGCAGGTCGAGCGCGCCGAGCTGGAGGAGCGAGAGGCCGAAGGCCAGGCCACCGGAGGACGTCTCCGCGGTCAGGCGCCGCTTGGAGCGCTTGGACGCGGTGAAGGCGTACAGGGCCAGCGGCTTGTCCCTTCCGGTGATGAAGGCGATGGCAGCGTCCAGGTCGGGGACGCGCACGACGGGCAGGATGGGGCCGAAGATCTCGTCGCGCATCACCGGGGAGTCGGGGTCGACGTCGGCCAGCACGGTCGGGGCGATGTAGCGGGCGTCGCGGTCGTGGTCGCCACCGACGACGGTCCGGCCGTCGTTCAGCAGGCCGGTCAGCCGGTCGAAGTGGCGCTCGTTGACGATACGGCCGTAGTCGTTGCTGCGAGCCGGATCGGTGCCGTACATCTCGCGGACCGCCTGCGTCAGGTGGGCCTCTATCTCGGCGCCCGCCTCACCTATCGCCAGCACGTAGTCGGGTGCGACGCAGGTCTGGCCCGCGTTCATGAACTTGCCCAGGGCGATGCGGCGGGCGGCCGTCGCGAGGTCGGTGCCGGGTTCGACGACGGCGGGGCTCTTGCCGCCCAGCTCCAGGGTGACCGGGGTGAGATGACGGGCCGCGGCGGTCATCACGATGCGCCCGACCGCGCCGTTGCCGGTGTAGAAGATGTGGTCGAAGCGCTGTTCCAGCAGGGCGGTCGTCTCCGGCACGCCGCCCTCGACGACAGCCACGGCCTGCGGGTCCAGGACCCGGGGCAGCCAGTGGGCGAGCACGGCCGAGGTCGAGGGGGCCACCTCGCTGGGCTTGAGGACGACGGCGTTGCCGGCGGCCAGGGCACCGATGACCGGCGCGAGCGCCAGATTGAGCGGGTAGTTCCAGGGCGCGATGACCAGCACGACACCCAGCGGCTCACGCACGGTCCAGGCCCGGGACGGCATGAGCGACAGGGGCACGGAGGCTCTCTTCGGACGCAGCCACCGGTCGAGATGACTCAGGGTGTGGTCGATCTCCCTGACCAGGAAGCCGATCTCCGTCATGCGCGACTCGGTCGCACTCTTGCCGAGGTCGGTCTGCAGCGCCTGGACGAACACGTCCTCATGCTCCGTCAGCAGACGCCTCAACGCCTGCAGCTGCTGCCTCCGCCAGGCGACGGGCTTGGTGCGGCCGGTGTTGAACGTGGCCCGCAGTCGCGCGACGGTCCCCGCCGCAGAGGCCGCCTTAACGGCGATGTCCGGCTGACCGCCGGTGGGTGCGTTGGTGTTCATACCGAGGAGCATATACGAAACGAAAGCATTTCGTTTCGTATGCTTGTATACTTGTCGTGTGACCTACCGCACCCTTACTCAACGTTCCGTATGGCAGCCCGCCCGACCAGCGCGCTCCGCCGCCCATACGCCCCGCCGGATTTCTTCGGGAGCCGTCCGATGACCGAGGCTCAGGCACGCCGGGGACGCCCCCGCGATGCCTCCCGCGACCGTGCGCTGCTGGAGGCGACCATGGCCGTCCTGACCGAGAGCGGCTACCGCACGCTCACCACTGCCGCCGTCGCGTCCCGCGCCGGAGTGTCCACCGCCACTCTCTACCGCCGCTGGCCGTCCAAAGAGGTCATGGTCGTCGACGCTGCCGCCGCCTACGCCCAGGAACTCACGACACACACCGACACCGGCACACTCGAAGGCGACCTCCGCGCCCTGCTCCGGGACAAGGCGGCTTCCCTGACCGGGAAGGAAGGAGGGGTGTTGCAGACATTGATCGGGGAGGCCCGGCACAACACCCCGCTGGCCGAGGCCCTCACGAACACGTTCGTGCTGCCCATGCGCCGACGCATGGAGGAGATCACGAAGCGTGCGGCGGAGCGGGGCGAGATCCCGCCGGTGGAGCATGCCGACCTGCTCGGCGACCTGGTCCTCGGTCCCATGGTCAGCAGGTTCTTCCTCACCCCTCTGCCGCCGGACCAGGTGGACGCGGCGACCGCGGCGGAGACCGCCGACCGCCTCCTGCCCTTTCTCCTGCGCGCCGTCGGGCACAAAGGGCACGCCTGAGCGAAGGCGGCCCCCGAACGCGCCCGAGAAGGGCACGTTCACCGGGCCGCCTTTCGCGCAGCGACGCCGCCGGCGGCGGACCGTCCCCCGGAAGACGGCCCGGGGCCACCGAGATTGGTGTCCGACTGCGCCGCGCACCTCGGAGCGTCGGGCGTCGGGCGGAGCAAAGGACCTTGTCGCTGCCCACGACTGACGGCTGCGCTCAAAGCTCCCCCTTCATATGGCCTCGCAGAGCAGCACGGGCACGAGGAAGAGGACGAAGACAGTGCCCTCCGACCGGCCGGGGGCGGCAGTCAGCTGTTCAGAAAGCCCAGGATGTGGTCGGCGACGGCCTTGGGCTGCTCGAGGTGCAGGAAGTGCCCTGCGCTGGGCACCACGACGCGTTCGAAGCCGCTCGTGAACACGGCCTCCATGCCGTCGCTCAACTCCACGGACATGCAGTTGTCGTCGGCCCCGTGGAGGTAGAGGGACGGGACGGTGATGGCACCGCTCGCCCGGGCTTCCGCAGCCTGGGTCCCCTCGTCGGCGGGAGGCGTGAACAACTGGCGGTAATAGCCCAGGGTCTCGGCCAGGACTCCTGGCGCACGGAGGGTCCCCTTGAGCGCGACCCGCTCCGCGTCCGGCAGCTCGTAGCCGGGCGACCATTCCCACCAGAGCCGGTCGATGAAGGCGAAGTCGTCGAACTCGACGGCCGCCTCCGCCATGGCCGTCTGGAAGAAGAACATGTACCAGCTGCGTCGCTGCTGGTCGCCGTCGGTGACCCATGCGGTGCGCAGTTGAGGGCTGTAGGGAACCGACATGCCGACAAGCTTGCGGACACGCGTCGCGTCGAGGCCGGCTGCCGCGTACGCCGCCCGGGCGCCGAGGTCGTGACCGATGAGGTCCGCCTGCTCACGCCCGAGCGCTTCGATCAGGGTGAGGACGTCCTGGCCGGTCGCGGACGCGCGATAGGAGCCGTCGGGTGCCGCGCCACCGGGCCAGTATCCACGCTGTGCGGGTGCTACCGCCCAATACCCTTCCTGTGCAAGGCGGTCGAGAAGTCCTGCCCAGCTGGCGGCGTGGTCGGGAAACCCGTGAAGGCACAGAACGAGTGGCCCGCTGCCGGCCTCGAGGATCGGAACCTCCAGCCTGCCGGCCTGAACCGTCCGATGACGGACACGATCGGCCGCGTGGGACGTGCCGGTCGAGGAGCCCTCGACAAACGGCGGTCGCTGGGTCACCTGTGTCATGCGTTCGACCTCCAAGCCGCCCTGGCGGCGGCGCGGTCCCGCAGGCCCGGACCGAGTAGTGGGTTGCGTGTTCTGCTCCAGCCGAAAGAGCGGCTGCCCCGAGCTCGAGGATCTGCACTGGATGCAATGAGCGTAAGCCTTTTGATTATGTTGCTCAAGTAGCTCTTGAGATGAGCAAATAGATCACAGTCATGTCAGCGGGTATCCGGCCGTCGGAAGACTCCCGCCGGACTGGACAGGAACGGGACCTTGTCGCGACGGTGGCATCCACATCTCGTGGGGCACCGGCGACGAGGTCGGCGCCTTCACGATGTTCCGCAGCGCCGAACTGCTCCTCGACGCCGTCCCCACCGACGTCCTCGATGCCGCCGTACGCACCGACCGGCCGCACGGACGTGACGTCTCGGCCTGACCGACGCACGCGTAGCACCGCCAGCCATCACCTGGACCGCCCGTCGCGGGCCTGCACGTCCGGACCGGGCAGTCGGGAACAGGTCACCGCCTTCGTCATGGCCGAGGCGGAGACCATCGAGTCGACCGCGTGGCCCCGGACGGGGCCACGCAGACCCAAGCCGAGCCCTCAGCCCGGAAGATCGCTGTAGGCCACGCCGGGCGCACGCCGTGCACAACGCGTTGCTGCGCCCGGGCCGCCGGCGGCATCGCAACCGCCGACCAGCACCTGTTCGACCTAGCCGTGCCGCGAGCCGCGCGGTTGCGGTGAGCCAGGCCGGGTGGCCGCCGGAGGTGCTACGGCCCGGACAGCGGAGAAACGGCGTCCATGGCGAGGTCGAGGAGCTCCGCCACGGAGCGCTTGCCATCGCAGGCGACCCACTCCAGACGGGCATACGCGAAGCAGGTCACGCCGGCGGCGGCGAGTGCTCCCGCGCAGCCGACGCTCTCGCCGGGCGGCACGCCGCATCGACTCGGCCGGCGTCCGGCTCGACGAGGGCAGTGTTCAATCGCCACCGGGGACGGTGTACATCGACTGCTCGGCGGACGGTCTCACGCAGAAACCGCCGAAACCCGTCTTCGAGGACAGCGCGATCACACTCCAGGCTTTGGTGCCGTGCCTGCTCGCACCCAGTGCCGCCATCGCCGGGCAGCTCGAGTGCCTCGACCTCGACGAGGACTCCCGCAACAGCCTGGCCCCGCCGGTGCTCAATATCAGCTCCTCGCGCGACCTGCTGTCCTTCTTCGGCACACGCATGGAGCGGCTGCACCGGTGGTCCGGCTCACCCGCCCTGTTCGAATGGCTGCTCGGCTCGCGCCTGGGGTCGGTGCTCAGCGATCTCCAGCAGATGACCGACCAGGACAACCGCGCCGCGGTCTCCCTTCTCGCCTCCCACCTGGAGGACCTGCTGGAAAGGGACGGTGTCTCGCCCTGATCCCGCGCGCTGACGGACAGGGGTGCCTGGCGTCGGGCGCCCCTGTCGCGCGTACGAAGCCTGCGAGGCTGCCGCCGGCCGCCCGCAGACGAGCCTTCGGTGGGTTCTGCCGCGCCCGGGCGCGGCAGCCGCGTTTCTCTTCGACGGACGCCCCACCGCGGATGGCCTGCGGCCCGCCACCGCGAGCGGTCCACCACCCTGATCCTCGCGCGGGTCACGGTGATGCATGAGGACTGAGGATTTCTTGACGCTCTGGCGGGATCGCCTCAGCCGAACCGCGAGAGGGACAACGGGCGGATCACAAACCCTGGCCTCCTACCCGGCGGTCCGCACGCGCTGACGCGCCCGGTGGGCTCGCAGGTTTTCCGGGTTGCCGCAGGTCTTGGTGGAGTGCCACACGCCGCTGTTGTTGCGGGAGCGGTCGAAGAAGGCCGTCGTGCAACGGGCGTTGCGGCAGATCTTGAGCCGGCGCCAGGTGTCCGCCTGCTGGGCCTGGAACATCTCGAGGAGCACCAGGGCGGCCACATATCGCCAGCCTTGTCCGCGCGGCTCCAGGACGACCCGCCCGCTGCGGTCCATCCGCAAGGCCGCCGCCGCGACGTGAACGGCGGGCGCCACGTCAGTGTCGTCGCCGCGTGGGCCGTCGCCGTCCGGTGCGGCGAGAAGCCGCCTCAACTCGGCACGCAGGCCGCGGAGTTCTTCGAGATCGTTCTCGGTGAGCCGCACCTGCGCGGCGGCCTGCGCCGTCTCCTGGGCCCAGCACTCCAGCGCCTGGTCGGCCCATGCCTGCGCGTCGGCGAGGTCGTCCAGAAGATCTGCTGCCCGGGGGCGGCCGGCGGAGATGGTGTTGAGCAGGTCGTGCACCAGCGCCAGCCCGAGGGGAGCGGGCTCGACTTCGTACCGCGTGGATGCGGACCACGCCATGGCCCTGCCCCCTTCACTCGTCGTCATGGCCGACATGACCGTGGCCATGTGGCCACTGCCTCAGAGTACGACACCCCCTGCCACCTTGAAATGAAATGAGCTACCGGCGTACAGTCCTTTCAGCTGGATCGGCAACGCAGCCACACGAAGGGTGTCGCTCATGAGCTCGTCAGCCTCCACAGCGCCCAGGAACCTCATGGCGCTCCGGAGCGGGAGAACCGTGGCGGCACCGCTGTCGCGCCGCCGATGACCCCCGCGTCACCGTGGAACGTGTCGGCCCCGTCGTGCCATCACGCCCCCATACCGCCCGCACTGCCGTCGTCGACAGAGCAGCCACGCGCTTGGAGCGGCTCGGCGCGATCGCCGCACACCTCGACGCGTTCTTGACCTGGTATCGCTGACGGGCCCGCGCCGGCGCGCCGCGGACAGGTCCTGAAACCCGGCCGGCTGACACTCATCGGCGGCGGAGGCCAGTTCGCCCCGCACAGCACGCACTTCCCCACCGTCGCGCAATCCGCCCCAACCGGTTTCGCGACCGCCTCACTTGATGGGCCGCGAGCCCGCCCGTACTGTCCAGAGCCAAGGAAATGTCATGCCTGTTCTCACCCACTCCATCGATGGCGATGTCGCCACGATCGTCCTCGACAATCCTCCGCAGAACCGCTTCGCGCCCGAGTTCACCCAGGAGCTCAGCGAGATCGTCGACGCCCTCACGCGCAGCCAGGCCCGCGCCGTCGTACTGCGGGCCGAGGGACCCGACTTCAGCTACGGTGGCGACTTCCGGCCCTGGGTCGACACCGACCGCACAAGCCTGCGGGCCGACTTCGACCACGCTCTGTCCGTGATCAACCGGTTCGAGCAGCTCCCGATACCGGTCGTGGCCGCGGTGCAGGGGCTGTGCTACGGCGGCGGCTTCGAGCTCGCGCTGCGGGCCGACATCATCCTCGCCGCCGAGAGCGCCCGCTTCGGCCATCCCGAGCAGTCGCTCGGCATCGTCACCCTCCTCGGCGGGATCCACCGCGTGGCCGAACGGGCCGGCCGGGCCCGCGCCTTCGAATGGGCACTGACCTCCGAGCAGGTACCCGCCACGGTCATGGCCGAGGCCGGGGTCATCAACCGTGTCGTCCCCGACGACGAACTGCGCACCGAAGCCGAGGCCTTCGCCCAAAAGATCGCCGAAGGCCCCACCCGGGCGCACGTCGTGCACAAGGCCCTGTTGCGCGCCTGGGCCACAGGCGGCATCCCTGCCGCCGACCGGCAGCTGTTCGACCTGGCCGTCCCTCTCTTCGAGACCGAGGACGTCAAGGACGGCCTGGTCTCCGCCGCCAAGGCCCTCAAGGAGGGCCGCCCCCGGCCCGTCCTGCCCTTCAAGGGCCGCTGATCCCCCGCTCCCCCACTCGCCGCCAGCCAGAGGACACCACATGATCATCGATTCCGCCGACCTGGACGCGAAGTCCGCCTACAAGCTGCTCATCGGCAGCGTCATCCCCCGCCCCATCGCCTGGGTGAGCACCCTGTCCACCGAGGGCGTGGGCAACCTGGCTCCTATCTCCTTCTTCACGGTCGTCGGGCGCAAGCCGCCGCGGATCTCGCTGTCGTTCCAGCCGCGTTCGGACGGTGCCACGCTCAAGGACAGCTTCGTCAACATCCGGGACACCGGCGAGTTCGTCACCAACATGGCCACCCTGCCGCAGATCGACGGGCTGAACCGCAGCGCCTTCGAGTTCGAGCCCGACGTCGACGAGTTCGACGCGGTCGGGCTGGAGAAGGTGCCGTCCGAGGCCGTTCGCCCGCCCCGTATCAAGGGCGCGCCGATCGCGTTCGAGTGCACCGTCGAGCACATCTTCTCGGCGCCCGACGGACTCAACAACGCCGTCTGGGGCAATGTGGTGCGCTTCTACATCCGAGATGACCTCTATGTGGGTGGCCGGATCGACTTCGGTGCCATCGCTCCGGTGGGACGACTCGCCGCCGAATACACCCTCGTGAACAACGCGTTCGAGACGCCGCTCGACCCTGAGGTGATCAAGGAGCACTCCGAACGCCGGATGGAGCGCCTGGACCAGAAGGACACGTACTACTCGCCGATCGACACGCCCCACTGGTCGCCGTCCGGGTCCACCACCACCCTCGACTGACAGTGAGGGTGGGACGCGGTGACCCTGCCTGCGGGGACCGGCTCGCCGATTGACCGACGTCTCGTGGCGACCCCACCGGACCTCACCCGGCCTCCATGAGGAAGCACGTGTCGCGGATGAACTCCTGCCGAATCAGGAGGAGCAGAACGACGCTTCCACCCACGATGTCGCCGTGATCATCGCGGGTTCGGCTACGGCGGTCCGTCCCCGCCCTTCGGCTCACCGAGCAGGGCGACCGCACAGTCGGGCTGGAGGCGGGCCCCCGTTTCTCTCCCCCCGACTCGCCACCCAAGGACTCCTGGGACGTCGAGAACCAAGCTGGTCGCCAGGGGCAGCGTGACCGAACTCCCGCATGATCGCATCGGCCAAAGCGCCCTTCGCGCCCAGGAAGCTGTGTACAGGCGGAGAGCGGGGCCGGCAAGACACTGGACAGCAGGTCCGAGCGCAGACACGATCGCGTTCATGACACCCGAGGACGCCATTGTCGCCACTGCCGACCGGATCGCGGAGCTGCTCCAGGCAGGGGCCGACCCGCACACGCCGCTGCCGGGCGCAGAGTGGACGGTAGGGGAGGCGGCGGCTCATCTCGCGCTGGCGGGGAAGCTGATGGCGGACATCGGGGCGGGAGAGGACCGCCCGTACGGCGATGGGACGCCGAGCGGCCTCGCGGCGGCCAACCGTGCGGCTCTGGCCGTCTTCCCGCAGCGGGATCCGGCGGTCCTCGGCGCGGAGATCGCGGATACCGCCCGAGCCTTCGTTGCGACCGCGGCCGGCCGTAGCCCGCGGGAGGCGGTGCTGACGCCGATGGGGCCGATGGACATGGCGACCCTGGGCTCGTACCTGCTCACGCACTTGCTCGGGCACGGATACGACATCGCGGTCGCGCTGCGCGGGCCCCACATGGTCAACCGGGAAGTAGTCGCGTTCACGCTGCCGTTCATGCGGTTGGCCATGCCGCGTGCTGTGAACGCCGACGCGGCCGGCCACCACGCGTGCTATCTGTTGCGGATCGCCCGCGACCGCTTCGCCGTCACCTTCGCGGACGGCGTGCCCACGGTCACCGACACCCCGCCCCGGCGGCCCGACTGCACGATCGCCATCGCCCCCATCGCCTTCCTCCTCCTCGCCCTGGGCCGCTGGACCGCCCCCACCGCCATGGCCCGCGCCAAGGTCGTCGTCTGGGGCCGCAAACCGTGGCTGGGCCTGCGCTTCCCGATGCTCTTCACAGCGCCATAGGCGAGCGAGCAGACTGGCGCCGACGGCCTCTTTGACCGTCGCCTCCCACCATGAGGACGGGAGCCCGCCAGCCCTTCGAGCAATGGCGAACGCTTAACCGCGGCTGATTTCGACGCACCCCGAAACGCTTCTCATGCAGATGCAGGGATACGCCATCGTGGCGGCCGGCGGGGCGCAGGGCGACGACCTGCTCGGCGAGGTCGTCCGGGCGGGCTGGATGAGGATCTGGGAAGCGTGCATCTGGCGCTGGGTGCCGATACCGACCGGACGGCACGTTTCTTTGCCTGCGGCATGCTCGGTAGCACGCTCACCGCCATCGGCCTCCCCCGGGCGCGGAGCCAGGAGGCCAAGGATGCTTCCGGAAGGACGCGGCGTCAGCGCGCGCCTGCCGCATCCAGCAGGGTGACCACCGTGGGGGCGATGAGTCCCGTCATGGTGTCGGCTAAGTATGCCGCCAGCGGATCACAGACATCCCCACTCTCTCGGTCCCACATGCGTTGGTTGATCTGCAAGTGCGCGCTCGCCATTGCCGACGGCGGTGCGGCCCGGCTGGCAGGCGAGCCTGTCTCCGGCGCCGAATGGTTCGATGCTCTGCGCTACCTGACGGCAGCTGCGCGACTAGTCGTCCACGATGACGAACTCGCGGAACTTCCCGGGTTCGCCGCGGACGCATTCGCCGCCGTCCGCACACAGCGCGCACTGAGCCCTCGCGCGGTACCTGGTGGGTCCGGCGTGATGCCGGGCACCGCGTCCGAAGCTGCCGCCGCCCTTGCACTCACGGAACCCATCCTGAACGCCTCCGACTGGGGTGCTGGGGCACGCCATCTTGCTCCTTGGGCGCGCAGGTTGGCCGCAGAACGGCAAACCAGGCACAGTGGCCGCAACCCGCTGCGCGGCATCCAGCACCCGGCGGGACTGCATCGCATGATGACTGCGATCGTTCCCCACCAGAACCGAATCGCCGGCGCCGTTCCCACTGGATCATTCGTCGCCCTGGAGTTCCGGCATATTCCGAATCTGATAGACGCTGATGACTACCGCAACGTCATGGCCGTTCACCTTCCTGGAACCACACCTGTCGTCGGCAGGCACTTCTGCTCCCTCGCACTCGCTCGCCTGGCCGGGGCAGAGACTTGGGCCCAAGCCGAAGACTCGCTAGACGCTCCACAGCGCCGCAAAGGGAATTGGGGAAAAACTACCCAGCGAATCCCTGACTCTCAGGCTTTTTGGAACGGAATTTGCACTTTGGCCGATCTATTGTGGAAACGAGGAGCCATTGACTACGCCGCTCGCCGGAGAGTGCTATCCGAACTTCTCGAGGTCCCTTATGACAGCCTGTTCTCGATCTTCCGTCCGGTACGGATGGGCGTTACTCGCCAGCGGCAACGCCACGCCGCAGCGTGGATCTGGCAAGCCCTCACCGGCAGCCCCTCCCACGACTCCCCTGTCTACGCCGGAGGTTGGGAGGGACTGAGCGCGGCCTCGGTGACCGAAGCCCGGCGAAAGTTCCACGAACGCGTTCCGGAATCCGCCGCCAGGGCATTGACACTGTGGGGGCTGGAATGGCTGGACGAGAAGGGCACTGGACCCCAGCCTGACCCGAGAGCCGCTGGTGCGGTGGGCGGCCCGGTGCGATCGTGGGCTGCGCACTGAACTGTTCCGCGCGAGGGTCGCTACTTCCTTCCATGCAGAGAAGAGTTCAGTGCCCAGGTCAGGGCCACGGGGACTGAACTTTTCTTCTTTCGTCCGACAGCGGAAAGAAGTCGTGAGCGGCGGGGAGCCCCCGCCCGGTGGCCCTGGACACCGGGCGCCGTCTCCGTGGTCACCCGTTCAGCGGATCGGCACGGCCTGTTCCGGCCGGTCGGTCCGCTCGACGGGTGGCAGCACCATCTCCTCGTAGCGGCCCAGCGCCAGTACGACGCCGAGCATCAGCAGCGGAATGATCACAGCGACTACCGCCATGAGCCCGGTCCTTCCCCAGGGAATGTGCGGTGGGGGGTGTCTCGCCGGGTCTCCCCCGCGCGGACGGGCAAACCCGGACGCCAACCGGAATCGGGTCAGTCGCGTCCGTGTCGGCCCAGGGTCTTCGGGTACGCGGGGGGCCACCAACCGATCTGGAGGGGAGTCATGCAGCGAGGCAGCAACCGGATGAGCGCCCACCGCGACGACGAGATGAAGCACGAACTGCAGGGGTTGCTCCGTTCTGGGCACCCCACCCGGACGGAGGAATGGCACGACCCGGAGCCGTACGCCGAGGACGACCCGGAGGTCACGTACGGGCCGGTGACGCCGAGCCGTGCGCCCGCCCGGGTGGAGGCGCTGCGGCTGGAGCTGGGCCGGGTCCTGGGCCGTACGTCCTTCCCGGCGGGCCCCGCCGAGCTGATCCGTGTGCTGCGCGACCGGCACGCCCCGGACGGGCTCGTGGAGCCCCTGGAGCGGCTGCCGCGCAAGGAGCGCTACGACTCGGTCCACCGGCTCGCGGAGGCGGTGGTCCACGCCCAGGACGAGACTGGGGGCGGTGCGTCGCGGCCCCCGGCGGGCGGCACGGAATCCGCACACGACGGGGACACATAGGCCCCCTGCTCGCGGGTACTGCGGGCAGCGTCACGCCGATGTGGGCGTGCCCCCGCGGTCGGGGCGGAGCGACGAAAGGCCCGGAAGAGCCATGGCCGAGTTCGTGAGGGAAGTCATGACGCCAGGTGTGGTGGCGGTCCGCCCGGACGCCTCGCTCGTCGAGGCGGCGCAGCTGATGCGGGCCCAGGACATCGGGGACGTGCTCGTCGCGACGGACGGGCGGGTCGTCGGGGTCCTGACCGATCGCGACATCACGCTGCGCGCCGTCGCCGACGGCGCGGACCCGCTGACGGTGAGCGCCCAGGCCGTCTGCACCCCGAACCCGGTCGTGGTCGGCCCGGACGACGCGGTGTCCGCCGCCGTCGCGCTGATGCGCGACCACGCGATACGCCGGCTCCCCGTCATGGAGCGCGGGCACCCGGTGGGCATGGTCAGCCTCGGCGACCTGGCCGTCTCGCAGGAACCGGGGTCGGCGCTCGCCCACATCAGCCGGGCCGCGCCGGACACCTGGCCGGGCGGGGCCCCGACCTGAGGGGCGGTCGGAGCCCGCGAGTCCCTACCCGCCCGGCGTGCCGGTGATCTGCCCGGGCGAGCGGGTCGACCGGGCGGTGGTGGAGTACCTCACGTCCGGTGTGGAGCACGGCATGTACGTACCGGACTCTTCGGGCCCGGAGCCGCGCACCCTGCGGGTGGTGGCCCGATGAGCGAGGGACCGAGCCAAGGAAAGGAGACTGAGCAGCGATGCGTATCGCATTCCTGACCGCACCCGAGGGTGTCGAGCAGATCGAGCTGACCGACCCCTGGCAGGCGGCGGAGAACGCCGGCCACGAGCCGGTGCTGGTGTCGACGAAGCCGGGTCGGATCCAGGCCTTCGACCACCTCGACAAGGCGGACACGTTCCCCGTGGACGCCGTGGTGGGCGAGGAGCCGGCCGAGTCGTTCGGCGCGCTGGTCCTGCCCGGCGGGGTGGCCAACCCGGACTTCCTGCGTATGGACGGACAGGCCGTGTCGTTCGTCCGGGAGTTCTTCGAGCGGGGTCGTCCGGTCGCCGCGATCTGTCACGCGCCGTGGACGCTGGTCGAGGCGGACGTGGTCCGCGGCCGGGTCCTGACCTCCTGGCCGAGCCTGCGCACGGACATCCGCAACGCGGGCGGCACCTGGGTCGACGAGCAGGTCAAGATCTGCGGCCACGGCCCGAGCAAGCTGATCACCAGCCGCAAACCGGACGACCTCAAGGCGTTCTGCGAGGCGTTCCTCGATGTGTTCTCCCAGGAGGCCGCCGGATGAGCTCCCCCATGGACCGCAAGCAGCGGCAGCGTGAGGCCGCCCACCCGGACGACCCGGCGTCGGGCCCCCTGACCACCGACCAGGGCGTGGCCGTCGACCACACCGACGACTCCCTGACCGTCGGTGAGCGCGGGCCGACGCTGATGGAGGACTTCCACTTCCGGGAGAAGCTCACCCACTTCGACCACGAGCGGATCCCGGAGCGGGTCGTCCACGCGCGGGGCGCGGGCGCGTACGGCTACTTCGAACCGTACGAGTCCTGCGCGGAGTTCACCCGCGCCGCGTTCCTCCAGGACCCGTCGGTCCGCACCCCGGTCTTCGTACGGTTCTCGACCGTGCAGGGGCCGCGCGGCTCGGCGGACACCGTGCGGGACGTACGCGGTTTCGCGACCAAGTTCTATACGTCGGAGGGCAATTACGACCTGGTCGGGAACAATTTCCCGGTCTTCTTCATCCAGGACGGCATCAAGTTCCCCGACTTCGTGCACGCGGTGAAGCCGGAGCCGCACAACGACATCCCTACGGGCGCGTCGGCGCACGACACCCTGTGGGACTTCGTGTCGCTCCAGCCGGAGACCCTGCACGCGATCATGTGGCTGATGTCGGACCGGGCGATCCCGCGCAGCTACCGCATGATGCAGGGCTTCGGCGTGCACACCTTCCGTTTCGTCACCGCCGACGGGCGGGGCACGTTCGTGAAGTTCCACTGGAAGCCGAAGCTGGGCACGCACTCGCTGGTGTGGGACGAGGCGCAGGAGTGCCAGGGCCGGGACCCGGACTTCAACCGCCGGGACCTGTGGGACGCGATCGAGGCCGGCGAGTACCCGGAGTGGGAGCTGGGTGTCCAACTCGTGCCGGAGGAAGACGAGTTCGCCTTCGACTTCGACCTGCTCGACCCCACGAAAATCATTCCTGAGGAGCAGGTGCCGGTACGGCCGATCGGCCGCATGGTGCTGGACCGCAACCCCGAGAACTTCTTCGCGGAGACGGAACAGGTCGCCTTCCACACCGCCAACGTCGTCCCCGGCATCGACTTCACCAACGACCCGCTGCTCCAGGCCCGCAACTTCTCCTACCTGGACACCCAGTTGATCCGCCTCGGCGGCCCCAACTTCAGTCAGCTGCCGGTGAACCGCCCGGTGGCCCCGGTGCGCACCAACCACCGCGACGGCTACCACCAGTCCGCGATCCACGGCGGCACGAACTACTCCCCGAACACCCTCGGCGCCGGCTGCCCGGCCCACGCGGGCGTCGACGGCAACGCCTACACCCACTACGCCGAACGTGTCGACGGCGCCAAGATCCGCCGCCGCAGCGAGAGTTTCAAGGACCACCACAGCCAGCCGGCGATGTTCTGGAACAGCATGGCCCCCTGGGAGAAGCAGCACATCGTGGCAGCCTTCCGTTTCGAACTCGGCAAGGTCGGCGCGCTCACCGTCCGCGCCCGCACGGTCGGACAACTGGCCAAGGTGGATCCGGAGTTGGCGACCGAGGTGGCGAAGGGCATCGGCGTTCCGGTGCCCTCGGACGCCGAGGCGGTGCCGTACAAGCTCACCTCCCCCGCCCTCAGCCTGGAGTCGCAGCGCGGCCCCGGTTCCATCCGCACCCGCCGGATCGCCGTCCTGGTGGCCGACGGCGTGGACGCCGAGCAGGTGACCGGCGTGCGGGAGGTGCTGGCGGCCGAGGGCGCGATCGTCGAGGCCCTGGCGGCCCAGGACGGCACCGTACGCGGCGCGGACGGCGCGGAGTACACCGTGGACCGCGCCCTGCCGACGGTCGCGTCGGTCCTGTACGACGCGGTGTTCCTCCCCGGCGGCCCGGTCGCCACGCCGTCCTCGTCGACCGACCCCGACGCCATGCGCTTCGTCCGCGACGCCTACCGTCACGGCAAGCCGATCGCCGCCCTCGGTTCCGGCGTCGGCATCGTCGCCGCCCTCCAGCCCGAGGGCGTCCGCCTCTCCTCCGAGTTCCACCGGGTGGTGGCGGACCGGGGCATCGTGACGGACACGGCCCCGGGCGCGGCGGCCGACGACTTCACCAGGGAGTTCGTGGCAGCGATCGCGGCCCACCGCCACTGGGACCGCCCACCGGCCCGCTGCTGACGACGGGGGCGCCCCTTGGGCCAAGGGGCGCCCTTCGGTCTTTCAGCCGCGCGGGGAACTGCGCGATCACCCCCACGCACCCGCGGCCCGCAACGCACACCAGGGCCCGAGCCCTGCACGGCCCTGAGGGTCTGCACGGCCCTAAGGCCTGCGTCCGAGCAGGCACAACAGCCTGCTCTGCGCGTCAGCGCCCGGCCGCGGCTCCACCGGCGGCCCGAACAACCCGCTCTTCTCCAGCTCCCCGGCGTACGGGGTGATCTCCTCCACCGCGAACCGCACCAACTCCCCCGGCAGCCGCTCGTCCGCCCCGATCGCCCGCGACAGATCCCACGCGTGCACGACGAGATCGGCGACCATCTGCGCGCAGTACGCGGTCACCGGAGTGTCCCCGGACGACAGATGAACCGTACGTTCGAGCGCACCGGGCCCCGCGAACGCCTCCCGCGCCGAGTGCGCCGCCGTGTCCCAGGACGCCGCGGGGTCCGGCCCCAGCAGGTCCCCCTCGAACGTGTCGCCGACCTCCTCGATCATGCAGCCGTCCCGCACCAGCGACGGCACCCACAACTGCTCGGACACGAGGTGGTTGACGAGGTCCCGGACCGTCCATTCGGCGCAGGGCGTACCCGCCCCCCACTGGTCGTCGCGGACGGCGTGGACCCGCGCCCCGAAGAGGTCCTGAGCCTGCGTGTGCCGGTCGAGCAGCGCACACGTCCTCGCATCCGTGATCATGTCGTCGCCGGTCCTCGATCCCGCGCGCCGTGGCGTGTGCGGCCCGGGACGACCGGCCGGCGTGGGTGGCGGCGCAGGTACTCGCCCTCCAGTTGCGCCATCCGTTCGTTGTGGGTGCGCAGTGCCTCGGTCGATCCGTGCAGCAGCGTGTCGTGCCGCGTGCGGTGGATCGACTCCAGCTCCTTCATCAACTGCTGGTCGTCCAGCTGGTCCGGGTGCACTCCGGTCATGGTGGTACCCCGATCTTCGTGTTCCTCCATGAGGTCCGGGTACCCGCCCGGCAAGCATTACCCCGAGTGGCATCCGGGAGGGAGCCATGGATCTCGCGTTTCTCCATCCACTGTACGAACATCCCGGGCCCTGGGCCTCTGTGTACGTCGGTTCGTCCGCCCCTTCGGAGTCCATGGCCCACGAGCGGTCGCTGACGGCGGCCGCCGTCTCCCGTGAGCTGTCCGAGCAGGGCGCGGACGAGGCGACCAGCCGGGCCGTGCGCGGGGCGGTGGAGGAGCTGCGCCACGACGCCGAGCCGTACGGCAGGGCGTTCTTCGCCCGGGACGGCCAGATCGTCCTGGACCCGGTGCTCGTCTCGCCGCCACCGGCGAACCAGGCGTTCTGGGCCCCGCTGCCCCGTACGGCACCGCTGCTGGACCTGGCCGGGGAGGCCCCGGTGTGTCTGGTGGCGTACATCGACCGGCGGGGTGCGCGGTTCGAGCTGCGCGGCGCGCTGGGCGGCGAGGACGCCGGGGCGGTGACCGGGCGGCAGTGGCCCGTGCACCGCACGAGTACCGCCGACTGGTCCGAGCGGCATTTCCAGCTGCGGGTGGAGAACACCTGGGAGCACAACGCGGCGGAGGTCGCCGACGCGCTCGCCGTGTGCCAGGAGGAGACCCGCGCCGACCTGCTGGTCCTCGTGGGTGAGGACCGCGAACGGCACGCGGTGCGGGACCGGCTGCCGAAGCGGCTGGTCGACCGGGTGGCGGAGGCCTCGCACGGGGCGCCCAGCAGGCTGCTGGACGAGGATGTCGAGCGCATCCGCGCCGAGCACGCACGCCGGCGGGCCGCCGACGAGGTCGAGCGGTTCGTGGCGGCGCGCAGCCCCGACGCCGAGGGGCGCCCGGGGGCCGTGGAGGACGTGGCCGAGCTGGTGGAGGCGGCGCGGGAGCACCGCATCGACGAGCTCCTCGTCCGCCCCGAGGGGCCCGACACCCACCGCGCGCTGTGGGTCGGCGAGGACCCTGACCAGCTGGCCGTACGCCGTACGGAGCTGCGCACGCTCGGCCTCGCCGAGGAGGACGCCCGGTCGGCCCGCGCGGACGACGCCCTGCTGCGGTCCGCCGTGGCGACCGGCGCCCCGGCGCTCTCCGTGACGGCCCCGCCCGAGGCCGCGGACGGCGGGATACCGGTCGGCGGCCTGGGCGCCCTGCTGCGCTGGAAGTGACCCGCGCGGGAGCCGGTGCGGTCAGCGGGCGCGCTCCACGCGCCGCTCGTCCCACACCGGCTCCGGTGTCTCCCGCGCCCGGCCGTCGGAGCCGAAGACGAGATACCGGTCGAACGACCGAGCGAACCAGCGGTCGTGGGTGACCGCGAGGACGGTCCCGTCGAAGGCTTCGAGGCCCTCCTGCAGGGCCTCCGCCGACTCCAGGTCGAGGTTGTCCGTGGGCTCGTCGAGCAGGAGGGCGGTGACGCCCTGGAGCTCCAGGAGCAGGATCTGGAAGCGGGCCTGCTGGCCGCCGGAGAGACGGTCGAAGGCCTGCTCGGCCTGCTGGGTCAGCTCGTAGCGGCGCAGCCGGGACATGGCGGCGCCCCGGTCCTGGGCGTGCTCCTTCCACAGGATGTCGAGCAGTGTCCGCCCCTCCAGCTCGGGGTGGGCGTGCGTCTGCGCGAAGTGCCCCGGCACGACCCTGGCGCCGAGCTTCCACTCCCCCGTGTGGGTCACGCCGTCGCCGGCGAGCAGCCGCAGGAAGTGGGACTTGCCCGAGCCGTTCGAGCCGAGGACGGCGACGCGTTCGCCGTAGAAGACCTCCAGGTCGAAGGGTTTCATCAGGCCGGTGAGCTCAAGTCCCTTGCAGGTGACGGCCCTGACGCCGGTGCGGCCGCCCTTGAGCCGCATCGTGATGTCCTGCTCGCGCGGCGGCTCGGGCGGCGGCCCGGCCTCCTCGAACTTGCGCAGCCGGGTCTGGGCGGCGGCGTACCGCGAGGCCATCTCATGGCTGACGGCGGCTGCCTGACGGAGCGTCAGTACGAGTTTCTTCAGCTGGGCGTGCTTCTCGTCCCAGCGGCGCCGCAGCTCCTCGAAGCGCTCGAACCGCTGCCGCCGGGCCTCGTGATAGGTGTCGAACCCGCCGCCGTGCACCCACGCGTCCGCGCCGGCCGGCCCCGGCTCCACGCTCACGATCTTCTCGGCGGCGCGGGAGAGCAGCTCCCGGTCGTGCGAGACGAAGAGCACGGTCTTGCGGGTCTCCTTCAGCCGCTCCTCCAGCCAGCGCTTGCCGGGTACGTCGAGGTAGTTGTCGGGCTCGTCGAGCAGGAGCACCTGGTCGGTGCCGCGCAGCAGCGCCTCCAGGACGAGCCGTTTCTGCTCGCCGCCGGACAGCGTCCGCACCTGCCGCCACTGCGCCTTCTCGTACGGCACGCCCAGGGCGGCCATGGTGCACATGTCCCACAGGGTCTCGGCCTCGTAGCCGCGCACCTCGGCCCAGTCGGAGAGGGCCTGCGCGTACTTCAGCTGGGCCGCCTCGTCGTCCACGGTCATCATCCCGTGCTCGGCGGCGTCGACCGCCTTCGCGGCCTCCCTGATCCTCGGCTGCGCCACCGACACCAGCAGGTCCCGCACGGTCGTCTCGTCCCGCACGGACCCCACGAACTGCCGCATCACCCCGAGCCCCCCGCTGACGGTGACCGACCCGCCGTGCGGCTTCAGCTCCCCGGAGATCAGCCGCAACAACGTCGTCTTGCCGGCCCCGTTCGGCCCGACGAGCGCGACCACCGCGCCCTCCCCCACCCGAAAGGACACGTCCCCGAGCAGCGCCCTCCCGTCCGGCAGGTAGTACTCCAGATGAGCGGCTTCGAGATGTCCCATGGGGCGCATTGTCCGAGGTGGGGCACGACCGGGCAAATCCATTTCCGCCGACGCCCATACGTGGCCGCGGGCAGTCGTGCCGCCAGGGGCGGCACGGGTGGGCGCGGCGGCACCCGTCAAGCACCGGTGAGCGGAACCCACCCCCGCCCAGCCCCGGCGCCGGGCGCCCGACCCGCGAAGGCTCAGCGGTCCCACCGGCCCCGGACCGGCCGAGGCTCAGCCACCCCACCCCGCCCGACACGGTTCCGGCGCCATGGGGTACCCGTGGACACATGACCCCAGACGTCGACCTCACCGTCCGCCCCCCGGGCCACCACATCCTCCGCGACCATTTCCTCGCCGCGGACAGTCGCCTGTTCAACGCGGTGGCGACCCGCGACTGGCCCGGCGCCCACCCCATGCTGCCGAAGCTGAGCCGCGCCGCGAACCACGGTGTGCTGTGGTTCGCCACGGCGGCGGCGATCGCGGCGACCCGGAGTCCGCGGGCCCGTAGGGCGGCCGCCCGGGGCGTCGCCTCGCTCGCCCTCGCCTCGGCGACGATCAACACGCTCGGCAAGCGCTCCATCCGCCGCCCCCGCCCGGGCCTGGACAACGTCCCGCTGACCCGCCAGCTGAAGCGGCAGCCGATCACCACGTCGTTCCCGTCGGGCCACTCCGCCTCCGCCGCCGCCTTCGCGGCCGGCGTCGCCCTGGAGTCGCGCGCCTGGGGTGCGGCGGTCGCACCGCTGGCGACCGCGGTGGCGCTGTCCCGCGTGTACACGGGCGTGCACTTCCCGAGCGACGTCCTGGTGGGCGCCGCCCTGGGTGTGGGCGCCGCCTACGCCGTACGGGGCATCGTGCCGACCCGTGACCAGCTCCCGCCGCCCGGCCGCCCGTACGTGGACGCGCCCGCGCTGCCGGACGGCGACGGCCTGGTCGTGGTGGCCAACCGGGCCTCGGGGACGTCGGACCGGGTGCGCGCCCTGCGGGACGTGCTGCCCGGCGCCGAGACCGTGGAGTGCGAACCGGAGGACGTGACGGCCGAGTTGGAGAAGGCCGCCGCCCACGCACGGGTGCTCGGCGTGTGCGGCGGCGACGGCACGGTGAACGCCGCCGCCGAGGTGGCCCTGCGTCACGGCCTCCCCCTCGCCGTACTCCCCGGCGGCACCCTCAACCACTTCGCGTACGACCTCGGTGTGGAGGACGTGCGCGCCCTGGGCCGTGCGGTGCGCCAGGGCGAGGCCGTCCGGGTGGATCTGGGGCACTTCACGACCGGGGACACGGAGGGCCACTTCCTCAACACGTTCAGCCTGGGCGTCTATCCCGAGCTGGTGCGGGAGCGCGAACGCTGGGAGAAGTTGATCGGCGGCTGGCCGGCGGGCGTGATCGCGGCACTGCGTGTCCTGCGCTCCGACCGCCATCCGCTCCAGGCCACCTTCGAGGGCCGGCCGCGCCCGATCTGGCTGCTCTTCGCGGGCAACGGCACGTACCACCGGCTGGGTCTCGCCCCGGCCCGGCGTTTCGACCTGGCCGACGGGCTGCTGGACGTCCGGGTCGTGCACGGCGGCCGCCGCCCGGGTCTGCGGCTGCTGGCGGCGGCCGTCGCCGGCCCGCTGACCCGCACCCCGGCCCACGCGGCGGTCCGCGTACGGCGGCTCCGGGTGGAGGGCATCGCGCCGGGCACGCTGCTCGCGTACGACGGCGAAGTCACCGAGGTGGAGGGGGATCTGACGCTCCGGAAGCTCCCGGAGGCGCTGACGGTCTACCGGCCGGTGCCGATGCACTGACCACCGGGCAAGTCCACCATTCAAGACGGCGGTCTCAGTATTCGGCACGGTCACGTACGGTTCGAGCACGAACTCGCGGACCTCACGGACCTCGTGGAAGGGGAACGGCCATGTCGAAGGCACGGGAGACCGCCGTCTACACGCACGGACACCATGAGTCGGTACTGCGCTCGCACACCTGGCGGACGGCCGCCAACTCCGCGGCCTATCTCCTCGGTTCGCTGAAGCCGCACATGAGGATCCTGGACATCGGCTGCGGTCCGGGCACGATCACCGCGGACCTGGCCGCCCTGGTCCCGGAGGGGCAGGTCACCGGGGTCGACCACGCGCCCGGCATCCTGGAGCAGGCCAGGGCGACGGCCGCCGAACGCGGCCTGGACAACGTGCGGTTCGCGGTCGCGGACGTCCACGCGCTGGACTACCCGGACGACACGTTCTGCGTGGTCCACGCGCACCAGGTGCTCCAGCACGTCGGCGACCCGGTGCAGGCGCTGCGCGAGATGCGCCGGGTGACCAGGCCGGGCGGTCTGATCGCCGTCCGCGACTCCGACTACGCGGCGATGACCTGGTTCCCCGGATCCCCGGGCATGGACGACTGGCTGGACCTGTACCGCCGGGTGGCCCGCGCCAACGGTGGTGAGCCCGACGCGGGGCGCCGGCTGAAGTCATGGGCGCTGCGCGCCGGGCTCACCGACATCACGGCCACCTCCGCCACCTGGACCTACGCCACGCCGGACGAGCGGGCCTGGTGGAGCGGGCTGTGGGCGGACCGGACGGTCGCCTCCGCGTACGCCGAACGGGCCACACAGGGCGGTCACGCGACGCTCGACCGGCTCCGGGCGATCGAGGCGGCCTGGCGGGAATGGGGGCGGCAGGAGGACGGCTGGTTCGCCGTACTGCACGGAGAAATTCTCTGCCGTAAGACGGTCTGAAAAGAAGGGGCCGCTGGTACAGGTGGCGAATTCACCCGTACCGCAGGTGGATTCGCTCCCGCGCTCACTCCCGCGGTAGTCCCGCAGTCACTCCCGCGGAAGCAACGGTCCCAGCGGCCCGAGGTCCAGATTGAGGTCCTCGGGCCGCAGGCCGTAGCGCTCGCGCAACTCGGTCATCCGGTCGTCGAGAAGCATCAGCGTGAGCCCGATGCGCTCCTCCTGGTCCTCCGAGAGCTCCCCGGTGTCGAAACGGCGCAGCGCCTGCCGCTCCATGAGCTGACGGAGCAGCTCGACGACGGTCAGGACCAGTTTGACCAGGTCCCTTTCCACCGTGTCGGGCTCCAGTTCGAGGCGGTTGCGGCCGGTCACTCGATGCCTCCCCAGGGTGACGGAACCTGTGCGTTCACGGAACTGATCAAAGCGTTCAGGTCGATGCGGACGAGGTCGACGTCCGCGATACGCAGCGTGAGGTCACCGGTGATGACGACCCCGCCGGCGAGGAGCCGGTCGAGGAGATCGACGAGGGCCACCTCACGACGTTCGATCACGGTCACAGGCCGCCCTCCCCGCTCTGTTCACTCTCTCCGCTCTCTCCGCTGAAGGAATAGGCCGCCCACGGCCCGGTGAGTTCCACTCGCAATCCCGGCTCTTCGCCCTTGGTGCGGTCCACCAGTTCCACGAACTCCTCGGAATGGGCGCGCGACACCAAATAGGCCGCGTTCAGCACATTGCGGCCGGGAACTCCGGAGAGCGCGGAATTCTGCGGAGCGTGCAGCCGGGTGTCCTCCGCGAATTCGGAGAGGGTGTCGTGCAGCCGGCGGGCGAACCGCTCGGCGTTCTCCCACATCTCCTCGTGGGCCCGGTGGCTCCGCCGCCGCTGCCGCAGGTAGTCGCGCCCGCTGGAGACCTTCGCGGGTGCCTGGGCCGGCTCCTGCTCCTCGGACTCCGCGTACACCTTGACGCCCCACTCCACCCGCCCCGCCAGCCGGTCCAGGGTGCGCCGGAAGCCCTCCTCGCGGGCCTCCAGCATCACCCGAACGCCGCTGTCGTCGCGGAACACGGTGCCGAGCCGGAGCGGCAGGGGCGTGGTGACGACGGTGAGCGCGTCGATCACGCTCTGGTGGGCGCGGGCGGTCTCGGTCAGCCAGTCCAGATCCTCCAGATGGGCGCGGAGCGGCTGCTCCGCGAAGTCGCGCTCCGGCACCTCGCTGACCAAGGCGATCAGGTCGTGGTGGCGCAGCTGCCGGGGCGGCGCGCCCGCGACCCCGGTGAGCTGGGACTGGAGCGCCGCGTCGAAGGGGCGGCAGACGGCGTACACGTAACGCAGTCCGGTCATGAGGGCTCCTCTCTGGCGCGGCCGCGCTCGATGGCCGGCTCCGGCTCCCGCCGGTACCCGCCGTCGTCCAGCTCCGCGAGCCGGGCACGCAACTCGGCGTTCTCACGGGAGAGTTCGTCCCGGCGCGCGTGGGACGACAGCGCCGGGTCGGTCTCCCACCAGTCGATCCCCATCTCCTTGGCCTTGTCGACGGAGGCGACGATCAGGCGCAGCTTGATGGTGAGCAGCTCGATGTCGAGCAGGTTGATGCGGATGTCGCCCGCGATCACCAGGCCCTTGTCGAGTACACGCTCCAGGATGTCGGCCAGGTTGGCACTCCCGTTCTGCCCGTACGGCTCGGGGACTCGGCTCGGGAACGTCATCGGCGGCGGCTCCCGCCCACGGTGGCGGCCCGTTCCTCGTCCTCATCCTCGTACGGTTCCTCGTCGATGTCCTCCCCGGCATCGCCCTCGGCCTCGGGAAGGTCCTCGTACTCCTCCTCCGGGGCCTCGTCCGCGTCCTCCGCGTCGCCTTCCCCGCCCTCGTCGGCGTACGCGTCGGCCTCGTCGTCGAAGTCGCGCGGCTCCTCGTCCGGCTCCGCCTCCTCCTCCGCGTACTCGGCCTCGGCCTCGTCGTCCTCCGGCGCCTCGTCCTCCGGGGCCTCGTCGTCCCGCTCTTCCTCCCGCTCCTCCTCCGCGAGGGCGTCCTCGTGGCTGACGACGACCTCGCCGTCGCGGATCTCGCCGCGCCAGCCGTCCTCGGCCTCGCCCCTGAGCGAGATGAAGCGGGCGAAGTGCTTGAGGTCGAGCCGGGCCCGGCGGCCCTGGGCGCGCCAGATGTTGCCGGTCTTCTCGAAGAGGCCGGTCGGGTAGTACTCGATGACCAGCAGGACCCGCGTGAGGTTGTCCGCGAGGGAGTGGAAGGAGACGACGCCCTTCGTGGTTCCCTTGGCCCCCTCCGACGTCCAGGCGATCCGCTCGTCGGGCACCTGTTCGGTGGTGTGGGCCTTCCAGCTGCGGTTGGACCAGAAGACCTTCATCTGCCAGTCGGAATGGGTGTCGTCGGCCGGGTTGGCGCTCTTCACGCCCTTGGCGAAGGTGCTGAAGCTCTGGTACTGGGTCCACTGGTCGTACGCGGTGCGCAGCGGCACCCCGACGTCGATGGACTCCATGATCACCGTGGGCTTGCTGCCCGAGCCGCCCTTGCGCTTGCCCTTGCCGCCGAAGAGGTTCTTGAGCCCGCCGACCACGTTGTCCTTGGCGCGGCCCGCGCCCACCTCCAGGGCGGTGCGCAGCGGCCCCTTGCCCTCGGCGAGCTTGCGGCCGCCGTCGAGGGCGAGCTTGGCGAAGCCGGGGCTGTTGCCCTCGGCGATGTCGTTGAGCTTGCCGGTCGTCTCGCCGAGCTTGCGGCCCGCGCCGACGAGGAGCCGCTGGACCTGGGCGGCCAGATACTCCTGGGCCTCGGCCTTGAGGTGGTCGACGGCCTCGCTGTGGGCCAGGTCGGTGAGCGGGTTGCTCTTCGTCGCGTCCTTCGCCCGGTCCGTCGCCTGGCTGGTCGCGCGGCCGGTCGCCGCGCCGAGGGTCTCAGTCATCTTCGCCGCCTCCCCTCGTCGTCCGCGACCGGGTGGCCTTGCGAGCGGCCTTCTTGGCCGGGGCCCTGCCCGGGGCGGTCTTCTTGGCGGCCGTCTTCTTGGCCGCGGTCTTCTTCGCCGCGCTCTTCCGCGCGGCCGAGCCCGAAGGGGCTGTCTTCTTGGCGGGGGCCTTCCTGGCGGCCGGTTTCCCTTCCGACCTGGGCGGGGACTTCTTCGCCGGCCGCTTGCGCGAGGGCTCCTCCTCGGGCTCCTCGCCATCCGTCCCGCGGCTCTCGGCGTCCTCGTACTCGCCGCCGTCGCCCTCGTCGTCGTACTCGTCGCGGGTGTCCGCGTACTCGTCGTCGGCGTACTCGTCGTCCGGGTACTCGTCCGCGCGGTCCTTCCCGCCGCGTCCCGGCAGGTCCGGTGCCACTCCGGCGAGCTGGTCGCGCACCTGCGAGGTGCGTCCGTGCAGCCGGTCGGCGAGCCCTTCGATCTGCCGCTCGACCAGCGCCCCGGTGGCCGCCTTGCCGACACCGCGCAGGTCCCCGCGGAGCTGGTCCCCGATCTCCTTGAACTGCGGGTTGTTCAGCAGCTGCTGGGACACCAGGTCCGCGAGCGCCCGCGGGCTCAGGTGCATCCGCTTGCCGGCCACCATGGTGCCGACGGCGAACGCGAGTTTCATCTTCCTTGTACGTCCCAGGACGTACCCGGCCCCTACGGCGAGGCCCAGTCCGATTCGATTCATTATGTCGTTCCGTTCCCGGTTCCTGTGCTCCTCTGCGAGCTGATCTCCAGCCGGTCCAGGAGTTCGTCCTCCAGACGGTCGAACTCCTCCTCATCGATCTCGCCCGCGTCGAGCCGCTGCTCGAGGCGGGCGAGATCGGCACGGACGGCCGCCGGGTCGTAGTACTGGCGCTCGGCCTCGGTGACCACTTGTCCCACCGCCCAGAGGCTGCCGCGCACCGGTGCGAACGGCAGCAGCAGCACCTCGGTGATCAGTCCCATGTACTCGCCTCCTCGGCCTTGGAGCGCCGTGTGCGCGACGCGCCGTGGACCCGCGCGGAACGCGCTGTCAGTGCGTCGTCTCAGCGGGCTGCGCCGGCCCCGGTTCGACGAAGCTGTAGGGCGGCAGCGGCCCGTTCACCCGCACCTCGATGTGCGGATGGCTCTTGCGGACCTCCTCCACCGCGTCGAGGAACACCGCGGCGGACTCCCGGTCCACGAGGAACGACAGATTGGCCAGCCAGCCGGTGGAGTCGGGCCCCGCGCTGGCGGCCGCCGCGGTCGGCTCCAGCGCCCGCCGCAGCTCCGCCGCGTCCTCGGCCTCCCGGGCCTGCACCGCGGCGACGACCATCTCGCCGAGCCGCAGTCGGTCCTCGTAGGTGCCGCCGCCCGCCTGCCGGTTCGCCTCGGTCATGGCGCGCAGCTCGGGGTTCTCACCCATCACCCGGTGCAGCACGGCCTCTTCGTCGTGGCTGGCCTTCACGTTGTACTCGACCTTGCCGTCGAGGGCGCGGAGCCGCTCCAGGTAGTGCTCCGCGCGTTCCGCGAGCACCCCGGTGACGGACGCGTCGTCCGGTGCGACGCTGCCGAACCGCATGGGCAGCAGCGGACCTCCGGCGCCCGCCTCACTCAGGACGTTCTGGTGGGCGAGCAGGTCCTTGCGCTTGGGGCGCAGCCCCTCGGGGGCCTCGCTGACGATCGCCGCCAGCTCACCCTCCTCGATGACGCGCACCGGGCGCGGCGGGTCGCCCACGCCGCCCATGCCCTCGGGGAGGGCGGGGTGTGAGCTCGCCGTGATGCCGTAGACGTACGTGCTCACTCCTGTTCCTCCCTCTTGCGCGAGCTCGTGGTCTTGCGGGCCCGTGGCCGCGACTCGGACTGGCTCTCCTCGCGGGACTGCCTGAACGCGTCGGAGATCGTCTCGGCGGCGCCGGACAGCGCCCCCTTGGACTTGCCGCGCGCGCCGGACTCGGTGATCTCACCCACGAGGTCCGGCAGGCCGGGGTTCTTGCGCGGCCCCGCCTCCAGGTCGAGCCGGTTGCACGCCTCGGCGAAGCGCAGATACGTGTCGACGCTGGCGATGACGACACGGACGTCGATCTTCAGGATCTCGATGCCGACCAGGGAGACTCGCACGAACGCGTCAATGACGAGCCCCCTGTCGAGGATGAGCTCCAGGACGTCGTAGAGGCCACTGCTGCCGCCTCCGCCGCCGGACTGCTGTGCCGGGACTACGGTCATGCCGGCCGATCCTCCTTGTCTGTGGGTTCTGGTGCGGGACGACGGCCTAGCGGCCACCAGGGCGATGTGGGTCGGCCCTCCCGCGCTCGTACCGGCGGACGCGTCGGTATCCGGTGAGCTCGCCCTCGGGGTCGAGCTCCACCCGGTAGCTCGCGAGCAGGCTCATCGTGTCGGGGACCCTGGCGATCTCCAGGACCTCGACCTCCAACGTCCAGCCGTCCTCGGTCTGTTCGAACGACGACACGGTTTCGGGCGCCATGCCGGTCAGCTCCGCGAGCTGGGTCCGCGCGTGGCGCAGCACCTGCATGGGGCTGGGCCGGTCGTCCGCCCGTTCCTGTGCCGCTTCCGGTTCGTCCGGTTCTTGGGATTTACGTGAACTCTGTGTTTTTGATGTGTTGGATGTGTTCGACATGGCCACCTCGAACACCGAGTGGCCCCACGTCCGTTGGCCAAACCTTTTGGTCGACTCCTCTCCGTATGTGGGCCGTATGGGGGCTGCATGGGGGCCGTATGGGGCCGCTCGTCGACGGGCCGGTCAGGGCGCGATCGCGTGCTCCACCAGCAGCCGTCCGGCCGCCGTGATCGCCTCCGCGTCGATGCCCGCTTCTCGGAGCTGCTCCCGCGGGCTCGCCGAGCCCGGCATCGTACGGACGGCGAGGCGCACCAGGCGGGGCACCGGGCGGCCGTCGAGGAAGGCGTCGAGGACCGCGTCGCCGAGACCGCCCTCCTCGTGGTGGTCCTCGACGGTGAGGAGGCAACCGGTGCGTTCGGCGGCCTCGCGCAGGGTGCGGCGGTCGACGGGCTTGACCGAGTAGAGGTCGATCACCCGGACCTGGATGCCCTCGGCGTCCAGCGCCTCGGCCGCCTTCAGGGCCTCGTGGACGGTGACCCCGGCCGCGACGACGGTGAGCCGGTCGGTGTCCGAGGCGCGCAGCACCTTGCTGCCGCCGACCGGGAACTCCTCGGTCGGGCTGTAGAGGACGGGCGAGTCGCCCCTGGACGTGCGCAGATAGCGGATGCCCTCGAGGCCGGCCATCGTGCCGACGAGCTTGGCGGTCTGGTTGGCGTCGCACGGGTAGAGCACGGTCGAGCCGTGCACCGAGCGCATCATCGCCAGATCCTCCAGGCCCATCTGCGAGGGCCCGTCCTGGCCGATGGCGGCGCCCGCGTGGGAGCCGACGAGGTTGAGGCCGGACCCGCTGATCGACGCCATGCGGATGAAGTCGTGGGCACGGGTGAGGAACGCCGCGAACGTGGCGGCGTACGGTACCCAGCCGCGCGCCGCGAGGCCCACCGAGGCGGCCACCAGCTGCTGTTCGGCGATGTAGCACTCGAAGTAGCGGTCGGGGTGTTCCTTGGCGAAGAACTCCGAGCGCGTGGAGTCGCCGACCTCGCCGTCCAGGGCGACGACGTCACCGCGTGCGGTGCCCAGCGCGGCGAGTGCCTGTCCGTACGCGTCGCGGGTGGCGACCTCGTCGCCGATCTCGTAGCGCGGCAGCTCCAGGTGCCCGGTCCGTACGGCGTGCAGCATCCGGGCGGCGGGCGGCTGCCGGACCTCGACGCGGAGGTCGCGGACACCGCCGAGTTCCGCGATCGCCTCGTCGGCGTCCTTGAGCGGCTTGCCGTGCAGGCCCTCGCGGTCCTGGACGGCCTCGACGCCCTTGCCCTTAAGGGTGCGGGCGAGGATCACGGTGGGCTGGCCCTTGGTGGAATCGGCCTCGCCGTACGCGCGGTCGACGGCGTCCACGTCATGGCCGTCGATCTCGATCGTGTGCCAGCCGAAGGCCGCGAAGCGGCGGGCGTAGGCGTCCAGGTCGTGTCCGTGCCGGGTGGGCCCGCGCTGCCCGAGCCGGTTGACGTCCACGATCGCCGTCAGATTGTCCAGATGCTCGTACGCGGCGTGCTCGGCGGCCTCCCACACCGAGCCCTCGGCGAGCTCGCTGTCCCCGCACAGCACCCACACCCGGTAGCCGGTGCGGTCCAGCCGCTTCCCGGCCAGCGCGATGCCGACGCCGACGGGCAGTCCCTGGCCGAGCGATCCGGTGGCCGTCTCCACCCAGGGCAGCTTGCGCGGCGTCGGGTGCCCTTCGAGACGGCTGCCGTGCTTGCGGAAGGTCATCAGCTCGGTCTCGCTGATCGCGCCGGCCGCCTTGTACGCGGAGTACAGCAGGGGCGAGGCGTGCCCCTTGGACAGCACGAAACGGTCGTTGCCGGGGTGCACCGGCCGCTCGAAGTCGTACCGCAGATGCTTGGCGAGCAGCACCGCCATCAGCTCGGCGGCCGACATGGACGAGGTCGGGTGCCCGGAGCCCGCGGCCCCCGAGGCACGCACACTGTCCACCCGCAACTGCTGTGCCAGCTCAGTGAGTTGACGGCTGTTCATGACTCTCCTTCCGAACCCTTGGCGGGCTTCTGCCGGTCTTCGGACACCTCGCGCCGCGCCTGGGGCGGTGGCGCCGGCCGGTCAGGGGCCTGATCCTTGTGTGCGGCCCCCGGTCCGCTCGACACCCCGGCCCGGTCGGGCGCGGTCCGCTCCTCCACCGCCCCCCGCCGCCCGGAACTCTCCGGCGTCCCCCTGCCCTTCTCCCTGTCCTTCTCCGGCGCGCCCGGCATCCTGGCCAGCTCCGGTGACGCCGTGTCCAGGGGGACCGACCAGGACCGTACGAAGCCCAACTGGACGCCCTGGCGGGGCAGTACCGCGTCGAGGAGCCAGTCGGCGGCGACACGGATGCGGTTGCCGGGCATGGCGGCGAGGTGGTAGCCGCGGGTGACGGCACCGGCGACGGGGCCGGACAGCGGAATGCCGAGGGGGTTGGCGGCGGCCTCGACGCCACCGAGGTCCACGACGAAGCCCAGGTCGCCGTGCCGGTAGGGCCTGGGCTCGCCGCGGCCGAGGGACGCGGCGACGTTGTACCCGGCCACCTTGCCCTGCCGCCAGGCGTGCTGCGCGGTCATCGGCGTGTACTCGCCCGGCTTGGTCAGATCGGGCACGGCGGCCGCGTCCCCGCAGGCGAACACCTCGGGCCGGCCCGGCACCTGCAGCGTGGGCTCGACGAGCAGCCGGCCGCGTTCCATCGGCAGCCCCAGCGACTCGGCGAGCGGATCGGGCCGTACGCCCACGCACCACACCAGTGTGCGCGTGTCGACGAACTCCCCGTCGGTCAGCAGCACTCCGTCCGACGTCGCCTCCTTCACGGAGGTCCCCATCCGCACGTCGACACCTCGCTGCCGCAGCACCCGGTCGGCGGTCCGCGACAGCTTCTCGTCCATCTCGGGCAGCACCCGCTTCGCGACGTCGAGCAGTATCCAGCGCGGCCGCATGCCCTCCCGCAACGGCTGTTTCCCGACCAGCTCGTCGGTGAACAGCTGGCCGTGGGCGGCGACCTCGGTCCCGGTGTACCCGGCGCCGACCACCACGAAGGTGCACCGCGCGCCGCAGCTCTCGGGATCCTCTCCGCCGGCGGCCAGCTCCACCTGCCGGGTCACGTGGTCCCTGAGGTACAGGGCCTCCGGCAGCCCCCGGAAGCCGTGGGCGTGCTCGGCGACGCCCGGGATGGGCAGCAGCTTGTTCACACTCCCGGCGGCGAGCACCAGCCGGTCGTAGGTCAGCGTGCCGACGCCGCCCTCGGGGTCCGAGTAGCGCACGGTACGCGCGTCGAGGTCGATGTCGTCGGCCTCGCCGAGCACCACCCGTACGTGGGGCAGGGTGCCGGCGAGGGAGACGGTGACCCGGCGTGGTTCCAGGATGCCTGCGGCGACCTGGGGCAGCAGGGGCAGATACAGAAAGTGGTCGGTCGGGTTGAGCAGGGTGATGTCGGCCTTGTCCCGGGTCAGCCGCGCGAGGGTGCGGGCCGTCCGGTAGCCGGCGAAGCCGGCACCGACGATCACGATGCGGGGTCGACTCACGGTTCGCCTCCGGCGGGGTCGCGCATACGCAGTCCTCAGCGTCCTCAGGCGTAGGGGTCCTGAGCGTCCTCAGGCGTATGGGTCCTGTGGCGTACGAGCCTTCCGCGTCCCCCTGGCCAAGGCGCCCAAACCGGCTGGGCGCCCGAACGTCCGTGGGTTTCCCCTGTGACCTCCGGGTACCCGGACCGCGACCCGACCCCGACCCCGACCGCACCCCTCGCGGAGGTGCCCCCATGCCCGAGTACGGCTACTTCCTGGCGACCGAGGAGTTCGGTCCCGCGGAGCTGATCGAGCAGGCGGTGGGGGTCCCCCCGGCTCGAGCGAAGTCGAGAGTTGGGGGAGGCGGAGCAGGCCGGATTCGACTGTCTGTGGATCTCTGACCACGTCCACCCGTGGAACGACGCCCAGGGCCGGAGCCCGTTCGTGTGGTCGGTGATCGGCGCGCGCTCCGAGGCCGTGGCGCTGCCCATCGAGACGGCCGTGACCTGCCCTACCGCCCGGATCCACCCGGCGGTCGTCGCGCAGGCGGCGGCGACCAGCGCGGCTTCTTCGACTTCTACCGCACAAAGGTGCTGCCGCAACTCGAGCGGGGCCCCCGCTGACCGGCCCCACCCCCAGGGTTCTCGGCCCAGACGGTGCTACCTCTCCCCATCGTCTGGTCATCGTCTGGGCCGAGTGCATGTCCTGCTCATGGCGACAGGCGGCAGGCGGCAGGCGGCAGGCGGCAGGCGGCAGGCGACGACCCCGCGTGGAGCGCCGAGCGCACGGTCGGTCCCGACCACAACCCGATCCACACCGACCACACGTGGCCACAAGGCGAGCGGGGCCGGGACGCTTTCGCCGTCCCGGCCCCGCTCCCCGCCCGCTTCCTGGGGCGACCCCGCCGTCACCGGCCCCGGTGGCGCGGATCCTCGGGGTCGACGCCGGCCGGGGGCGGCGCACCGGGCGGCATACCCGGCGCCGGTCCGCCCGCGGCCCCGGTCCCACCGCCGGGCGCGACGGGCGGCACCGGCGGGTAGCCGGCCGGCCCCGTCCCACCCGGGGGCGTCCCCGGCGCCGTACCACCGGCGACCCGGTCACGGTCCGCCGCGAGCTCTCCCTCGCGCCCGGCCGAAGGCCGCGCCGCGCCCCTCAGCGCATACGCCGCCACTCCGAGCACGACGGCCGTGATCAGCGCGGCGGCCCAGTCCGGCAGGCCCAGCGACAGCGCCAGACCGAGGGCCAGCGCCAGGGCGGCGCCCGCGTACAGGGCGAGCGCCCCGGACGCGGCGTACAGCGTGGCCGTACGACGCTGCTTACGGGTCTGCTGCCGCAGCTCGTCGCGGACGGTCTCGCGGGCCACCTGCGCCAGTTCGTCGACCAGGTGCTTGTCCAGATGTTCCAGATGATCCAAGCGGTCCATCGCACCCGAGTACCCGGGCCCGTGCCCGGGTAACGCGGCGCGCGACGGCGACGGGAACGAGAACCGCCCGAAACGATCTCCATCCCCGGTCGGCCCCAACTAGGCTTTCCCCCATGGAGATTCTCGGCACCACGCTCCGTATCTGCGTCGACGACCTGGAGGCCGCGGTCCCGTTCTACGAGAGGCTCTCGGGCGGACCGGCGATGCGCTTCGAACGCGGTGGCGTCCAAGTCGCCGCCGTCGGGTGCTTCCTGCTGATGAGCGGCCCGGAGTCGGAGCTGGAGGTCCTGCGGAAGGTCACCGCCACCATCGCGGTGGAGGACGTCGACGAGGCCAACCAGGTTCTCACCGCCTCCGGCGCCCGCGTCCTGGCCGGCCCGATCCCCACCCCGGTCGGCCGCAACCTCATCGCGGTCCATCCCGACGGCTCGGTCTACGAGTACGCGGACCGCAGAGCGGCGGGGTAGTCCCGGGCCCGCGGGACCGGTCGGGGAACCCGGCGGCGGGCGATCACCCGGCCGGCTCGGCGAAGGCGGCCACGACGAGGTCAGTGAGCAGCTCGCCCGCCGTGCCGTCGGGGTCCAGATCGGGGTCGTAGATGGCGACGTTGAGGCCGACGCAGTGCGGTGAGCGGACCAACGGGCGTAGCAGCGCGGTCAGTTCGTCGGGGAGGAGCCCGTCGGGGTCGGGGCTGTCGACGGCGGGCATGACGGACGGGTCGAGCATGTCGGCGTCCAAGTGCACCCAGAAGCCGCCCAGTTCAGGCGTCTCGAAGCTCTGCGCGGTGACCCGGGCGACATCGTCCGCACCCCAGGTCCAGGTGCGCAGATCGCCGACCGTCACGACCGGGATCTTCAGCGCGGCCAGTTCGCCACGCTCGTCCTCGAACGCGTCCCGGATACCGAAGAGCCGTACGTCCTCGTCGCGCAGAGAGGGCCCAGCCCCTCCGGATCGGTCAGGTCCGGCTGCCCGCGCCCGGTGGCGAGCGCCAGCTCCTCGCCACCGGCCGCCCCGACCCGGTCGGAGTTCCCCGGATGCCGGAAGTCGGCGGACGCTCCCCCACTGCCTTAAGGGCGTGGGAGGTACCCCCACTCCGCGACCAGCCCGTACCGTCCGATGCGCCGCAGCGCGAGCGACGCGCCGAGCTGGATCGAACAGTCCCCGCCGAGGACGACGGGCAGCTCACCGGCCCGGACATGCCGCTCGATCCGGTCGGCGAGCCTGCGCGTGTACGAGGCGATCGCGGCGGCGTTGAAGACCCCGTCGCCCTCCCGCCAGTAGCCCCGGTCGTAGCGCGGCGGCACCGCCACCCCGCCCTCCGGCGCACCGAGCCGCCGCACGATGCCCTGCTCCCGCAGGGCGCCGGCGAGCTTGTGGCAACCGGGCACGGTACCCGGGGCGGGCGGTCGCAGGCCGAGGTTCGAGGGGGCGTCGACGACGATGTTCCGCTCCGCATGGATCTCATCCTGCGGGACCGGGCCGCCCGCCGGGGACGGGAACGGATCATTCCGATGGCGGGCTCATGCCCGGTCCGCCCGGCCTCTCATCTCCGCGGTGAGCGCCCACCGCTGGTGGTCCCGCCACGCCCCGTCGATGAACAGGAAGTCCGGCGAGAACCCCTCCAGCCGGAATCCGCACCGCCGGGCGAGCGCGATGGAGGCGGCGTTCCCGGGCTGCACATTGATCTCCAGCCGGTGCAGCCCCATGAAAGTGAACGCGTACTCGACGACCAGCCCGAGCCCCTCCCCCATCAGCCCGCGTCCGGCGGCATGCGCGAAGGCCCCGTAGCCGAGGGCTCCGCACTGGAAGCCGCCCTCCACGATGTTGTTGATGTTGATGAACCCGGCGAGCCCGCCGCCGTCCTTCTCGCACACCAGGAACCCGGCCTTCGTCGGATCCTCGATGAGCCGCCCCGCGTAAGCGGCGTACGCGGCGGGGGTGGCCGGCGGAAACAGCCATGGCCGGTGCAGATCCCTGCTCTCCCGCACCCGCGCGGTGAACTCGGCCCCGTCGTCGGGCCTGAAGTGCCGTATCCCGACGCGAGGGCCTTCGATGAGATGACGAACGTTCTCGGACACCCCGCCACGGTACGTCGGCGCAGGCGTCACCTGCGCCGTCTCATGAAGTACCCGCACACCGCCCCCACCAGGCCCGTCCCCAGCAGCGCCAGCCACAGGGGCATGGTGACCTCGGAGACCAGCAGCTGGATCTCGGTGTCCTGGGTGTTCTGGAAGACGAAGACGAGCGCGAGCACCGCGAGCAGGCCCGCGACGACCCTGCCGGGCGTCAGCAGGTCACCCCATCGCTTGCGCCTGTGCGTCCCGCTCCGTTCCGATGTCTTCGGGCTCATACCTCCAGAATGACGCGAGCCGGCGGGACGCGCCCGGTGGGCGCCGTTTCCGCAGGCCCCGGCGGAGGGCGGTCAGGCCAGCGCCGGCTCGTCCAGCGTCAGCGTCCCCGCCTCCGTGTCCAGTTCCGCCATCACCCCGAACGGGATCGTCAGCGCCCCTTCCCCGTGCCCGAACCCGAACTCCTCCACCACCGGCACCCCGACCCCGCCGATCCGGTCCACGAGAAGCGCCCGCACCCTGTCGTACGGGTCGCACTGCGCCCAGGAGCCGAGCAGGATGCCGGCGACTCCGTCGAGCCAGCCCGCGCGCAGGAGCTGGGTGAGGTAGCGGTCGAGGCGGTAGGTCTCCTCGCCGACGTCCTCCAGACACAGGAGGGCGCCGCGGGCGGAGGGCCGGGCGTGGGGGTTGCCGAGTTCGGCGGCGAGCAGGCAGAGGCAGCCGCCGAGGAGGACACCCCGGGCGCGGCCGGGCACGAGGGCGGTGCTTCCTTCGGCGGCCCGGATCATGCGGACCGTCTCCGGGGAGAACAGGGTGGCGCGCAGATGGTCCTGGGCCCCGGTGTTCTTGAGGAAGTCGACCCCCGCCGCCATGGGGCCGTGCAGGGTGACCAGTCCGGCCCGGGTGGCGAACGCCTCGTGGAGGGCGGTGATGTCGCTGAACCCGACGAGCGTCTTGGGGCCCGCCGCCCGTAGGGCGTCCCAGTCGAGCAGGTCGACCATCCGCTGGACGCCGTAGCCGCCGCGGGCGCACAGCACGGCGGACACGGACGGGTCGCACCAGGCGGCCTGGAAGTCGGCGGCGCGGTCGGCGTCCGTGCCCGCGAGGTACGGGAACTCGGGGTGCCGGTCCAGGGTGTGGGGTGCGACGACGGGATCGAGGTCCCAGCCGCGCAGGATGTCCAGCCCGGCGCTGAGCCGCTCCTCGGCCACCGGCCCGCTGGGCGCGACGACAGCCACCCGGGCGCCGGGGGCGAGGCGGGCGGGCCTGGTCAGCGGCGTGACCGGGCGGGCCGGGCCGGTGGGGTGGGACGGGCCGGTGGGGCCGGGTGGGGCGGGCGGTGTCACTTGGCGAGCTCCAGAGTAGGGATACCAGGAGGATTCAACCCGAAGACCTGCGCGTACAGCGACAGCTCCGCCTCCAGGGCCCGCACCATCGTCTCCGCCCGCCGGAAGCCGTGCCCCTCCCCCTCGAAGGCGAGGTAGGCGTGCGGCACCCGCCGATCCTCCATCCGGGCCAGGAACCGCTCGCACTGCGCGGGCGGGCAGATCACGTCGTCGAGGCCCTGGAGCAGCAGGAAGGGCGCGGTGATCCGGTCGGCGTGCTCGGTGGGCGACCGCTCCACGTACCGCATCGGCTCCTCGGCCTGCGGCCCGACCAGGCTCTCCAGGTACTGGGACTCGAAGTCGTGCGTTTCCCCCGCCCCCCAGTTCGTGAGGTCGAGGATGGGATACAGGATGGTTCCGCAGGCGTAGACGTCGGTCGTGGTGAGGGACACGGCGGCGGTCCAGCCGCCGGCGCTGCCGCCCCTGACGGCGAGCCTGGTCCGGTCGGCGGTGCCCTCGTCGGCGAGGGCGAGCGCCACCGCCGCGCAGTCCTCGACGTCGACGACACCCCACTGCTCGCGCAGCCGGTTGCGGTACTCCCGCCCGTATCCGGTGGACCCGCCGTAGTTGACCTCGGCCACCCCGATGCCACGTGAGGTGAAGTAGGCGATCGCCAGGTCGAGGACCAGGGGCGCGCGGCTGGTGGGCCCGCCGTGCGCCCAGATCACGTACGGCGGCAGCTCGGTGCCGGGGGCGACACGGCCGGGGTGGTGCGGTGGGTAGACGTGCGCGTGGATCTCGCGTCCGGCGGGGCCGAGGAAGCTGCGGATCTGGGGTTCGGGGTAGAAGGAGGGGTCCACCGGATCGTCGTGCGCGGCCCCGATCACACGGGCTTCGCCGGTGGCGGCGTCCAGCTCGACCACCTCGTACGCGCTGCGGGGGCTGGCCCCGATGCCGATGACCCGGCCGCCGTGCACGGCGAGCGACGGGGCGAACTCGGTCCACGGTCCGGCCGCGTCCACGACCTGGCCGGTCTCGATGTCGAGGATGCCGAGCGCGGTGGCACCCCGCCCGTGCACCACGGCCACGAGCCCGCCGTCCAGCAGCGCGAACCAGTGCCAGCCGACCTTCCACAACGGCCCGCCGAACTCCTCCTCGCGGGCACACAGAGCCGTGCGGTCGCCGCCGTCGGGGTCGAGGCGGTAGAGGTTCCAGTAGCCGGTGGTGTCGCTGGAGCAGACGAGGGTCCCGTCGGCGGCCCACTCGGCCTGGGCGACCGACTCCTCCGGGCCGCCGGCGACGGTCCGGGGCTCGCCCAGCACGCCGTCCCCGGTCACCTCGGCGACGAGCAGCGAGGTGCCGTCCCACGGCATGCGCGGATGGTCCCAGGCGAGCCACGCCGCGCGGCGGCCGTCCGGCGAGAGACGGGGGCCGGTGACGAACCGCCGGCTGTCGTCGGTGAGTTCCCGCACGGCGCCCCGGTCCTCGGCCGCCGAGCCGTCCAGCGGCACCGCGGCGACGACCCGCCGTACGTCGGTGGGTCCGTCCCCGGTGAACTCCTCCAGGACGCACCACACCTCGTCCCGGTCCGGGTGCGGCCGCGGGTCCACCCAGCGCAGTCCGCCGCCCACGGACGACACCGGGGTGAGCGGGCGGGGCTCGCCGCCCGGCTCGAACGCGTAGAGGCGCTGGTCGGCGAAGTTCACGAAGACCACCAGGTGGCCGGTGTCCCGCGGGACACCGGTCCAGGGCCGGCCGCCGTACTCCATGACCCGGCTGCGCACGTTCCACGGGGCCGGCAGCACCGACTCCTCCGTGCCGTCGGCCGTGCGCCGTACCAGGGTGCGCCGGCCGCCCTCGGTGGGCCGTGGTTCGGTCCACCACGCCTCGTCGCCGACGAAGTCCACGAACTCGGGATGCCCGTCGTGCGCGGCGGCGAGCGCCGCGGTGATCGGTGAGGGCCATGAACCGTACGCCAGGGTCTGCACCGTGTCCCCCATGTCCTTTCGTCCCCCGAATCCCATGTCTCAGGCCGTCCGCAGGAAGCGGTCGAGTACGCGGACGCCGAAGTGGAGCGCCTCGACCGGCACGCGCTCGTCGACCCCGTGGAAGAGCGCCGCGTAGTCGAAGCCCTCGGGGAGCTTCAGCGGCGAGAAGCCGTAGCCGGTGATGCCGAGGCGCGAGAACTGCTTGGCGTCCGTGCCGCCGGGCATGCAGTACGGCACCACGTGCCCCTCGGGCGCGAACTCCTCGACGGCGGACCGCATCCGCGCGTACGTCGTCGAGTCCACCGGCGCCTGGAGGGCCACCTCCCGGTGCTCGTACTCCCACTCCACATCCGGTCCGGTGAGCCGGTCGAGGGTCTCGCGGAACTCGTCCTCGCCGCCGGGCAGATACCGTCCGTCCACGTGGGCGACGGCCTCCCCCGGGATCACATTGATCTTGTAACCGGCTTCCAGCATGGTCGGGTTGGCGCTGTTGCGCACGGTCGCCTCGACCAGGGCGGCGGCCGGACCGAGCTTGTCGAGCAGCCGGTCCACGCCGCCCTGGTCGTCGAGGTCGGCCTCGACGCCGTACAGCGCGGCGAGTTCGGTGAGGGCCGCGCGGACGGTCGGGGTGAGCCGCAGCGGCCAGTCGTGTGCGCCGATCCGGGCGATCGCCGCCGCCAGTCGCGTGATCGCGTTGGCCCGGTTCACCTTGGAACCGTGGCCGGCGCGGCCGTGCGCGGTGAGCTTCAGCCAGCCGGTGCCGCGCTCCCCGGCCGCGATCGGGTAGATCTGCCGGCCCGCGCCGTCGTGGAAGGTGAACGCGCCCGACTCGCTGATGCCCTCGGTACAGCCCTCGAAGAGACCGGGGTGTTCGTCGGCGAGGAAGCCGGAGCCGTCCTCGGCGCTCGCCTCCTCATCGGCGGTGAACGCGATCACGACGTCCCTGCGGGGGCGGACGCCCGCGCGCGCCCAGTGCCGGGCGACCGCGAGGATCATCGCGTCCATGTTCTTCATGTCGACCGCGCCCCGGCCCCAGACCACGCCGTCGCGGATCTCCCCGGAGAACGGGTGCACGCTCCAGTCAGCCGCCTGCGCGGGGACCACGTCCAGATGACCGTGGACGAGCAGCGCGTCCGCCGACGGGTCGGTGCCCTCGATCCGCGCCACGACGTTCGTACGGCCCTCGGTGCGCTCCAGCAGGGTGGGCTCCAGGCCCGCCTCGGCCAGCAGCGCGGCGGCGTACTCGGCGGCGGGCCGCTCCCGGCAGTCCCCGCCGCCGCGGTTGGTGGTGTCGATGCGGATGAGCTCGGAGGTGAAACGGACGACCTCGTCCAGGGCCCGCCGCTCCACGGGGTCCGCGGTCGTCCCGGGCATCGCCGACTCAGCCATATGTCTCCTCCACCGCGGCCGAGACGATCGTGGTGACCGCCTTGAACGTGCGGATTCCCTCGTACATGGTCGGGCTGGTGTACGCGACCTTGCGCTCACCGGTACGGACCACACCCGGCACGACGGTCGCGGCCATCGCCAGGTGCTCGGCGTCGAACTCCAGCGCCACGGTGAACGGTCCGCCCCGAACCGGTGCGTGACGCACCGCGAGCGCCGCGGCCTCCTTCGCCGCCGCACGGATGTCGGCGGCCGTTCTCGCGGGGGTGCGGCACACCGCCGCGTACCGCGACACATGGTCCTTGACCGCCACTTTGAGCGCCTCGGGCGCATAGCCCAGGGCGTCCTCGCACGCCACGTCGTCGCCTGTCACCAGCACCACCGGTACCCCGTACTCGGCGACGACATGCGCGTTGAGCAGCCCTTCACTGGCCCGCTCGTCGTTCACCCACACCCCGGTGACGGAGTTCGCGAGGTAGGTGTGGGCAAGGACGCCCTCCATCCCCGCGCCCGCGTGGTAGCCGACGAACGCGATGCCGTCCACGTCGCCGTGCTGCACGCCCTCCACCATGGACAGCGCCTTGTGCCGCCCGGTCAGCATCTGCGCGCGCTCGTCCAGCTCCTCCAGCAGCAGATTGCGCATCGTCCAGTGCGCCTCGTTGATCAGCACCTCGTCGGCGCCGCCGTCGAAGAAGCCGAGCACGGCGGCGTTCACGTCCGAGGTGAACATCGAACGGCACCGCTCCCACTGCGGTGTCCCCGGGAGCACGTCGGCCGGCCAGGTGACACCGGTGGCGCCCTCCATGTCGGCGCTGATGAGGATTTTCATGCGGGTCCGTCCCCTCGCAGGTCAGAGGCTTGCCGTCCGGCTGATGACAGCGGTTTCCGACAGCTTGCGATGGTGACGGGGATCTTCATGCCGCCTCACGTTACGCGTCGGCGGGGGAACTTCCCACGAGGCGCGGGAGGTTGGGTCCACTCCCGGGCGTCGGCACCGCGGAGCCCACGGACCTGGGGTCCCGCAGGCCTCCCTCGAGAGCCTCCCCCGGCGCAGGACACAGGCCGCAGCCGGTGCGGCCCGCTCTCACGGTTTGGTGAGAGGGCCGGTGCGCAGGACGTTCAGGCGGCGCCGGTACTCCTCGTCGTCGATCTCCCCGCGGGCGAACCGCTCTGCGAGAACCTGCTCGGGTGTCTGCGGCGCGGCGGGAGTACGGGTGTGCTCGTCAGGCCGGTTCACAGCGCGGAAGAGCAGCACGCCCACCGTGATGATCAGCGCCCAGAACACGACCATGCCGGCGGACATCGCGAACCAGCCCCATCCACTGACGTCGTGGCCGTACCAGAACATCGCCATTCACCTGCTTCGGATCGTTCGGCGATCGGGCCCGGACGGTGAGGTCCGGCGCCTCATGGAGCTTCTGCCCTTGCCTTCATGGTGCCTCTGCCGGGGCCGACGTGCGGGGGTCGGACGGTCCCGAGCGGGTGGGCCGTTCAGCCCCTACGAGGCAGGGGTCGCCGGGCGGAGACTGGAAGGAACGAGCTGAAAAGGAGCGCGCGGAAGCCGCTCCCGGCCTGCTCGACGACGGCCTCACCGTCGCTGCGCGCCGCACGCTGCGACGGTTGCCTCCCCCGCGACACGGAAGGCGGGTGACACCCCACGGGGGTATATTGAGCAGGCGACGAGCCATGCCGACAGGGCTCACTGACGACGACCCCGGGCGGAGGCGTTGGCGATGACAGCAGTCCGTGCCGGTGCCGTCCACCGGGCAGGTGGCGCCGTTGCCGTTCTCATCGCCGCGCTGGTCGTGCTGGTCGTGCTGGTCCACCACGAAACGGCCGCGATCACGTCCGCTCCACCGCGACACGCCGCTTCTTCCCCGCACACCGGTCATGCCATGCCCGGCACGACATCCTCGTCCGCCGCCGCCCTTCCGCACGGGTCCGCTCCCGTTCACACGGACGGCCTCGACGCACCCGCCCCCGTGCACGGTGCCGACGGCAGCGCCTGCGCCGATGGCGGGATGCAGCACTGCGCCTCGGCCACCATCGAGGTGTCCAAGCTTCCCGTGCCGCCGCCGGGTTCTCCCCCACCGACGGCGAACCCGCAACAGGTGCAGACGGGCCGGCTGCTCGCCGGGACGGTCGGCCGCGCGCCACCCGACCTGTCGGTCCTCTCCCGACTGCGCATCTAGGCCGCGCCCACGGCACCCGTGTGCCGTCTCCGCCGCGACCCGTATGCCAGCTCGGACAAGAGGACTCACATCGTGAACAGCATCAACCGCCGCTCCGTCCTGCTCGCCGGACTCGGCGCCGCCGGCGCGGGCGCGCTCGCCGCCTGCACCGACTCCGCCGGCCCTGCTCCCGCCCTGGTCAGCCCTTCCGGTTCGGCTGTCGCCGCCGCCGAGAAGAAGCGGGCCGGCACCGGCAGGCAGCACCGGACCACGCTCACCGCCGCACCTGCCGTGCTCGACCTGGGCGCCGGTATCAGGGCCAGGACCTGGGCCTTTGACGGCCGTGCGCCCGGCAAGGAGGTCCGGCTCTCCGCCGGCGATACGCTGGCCGCCGAACTCACGAACCAGCTGCCGGGCAGGACCGCCACCTCGATCCACTGGCACGGCATCGCCCTGCGCAACGACATGGACGGCGTGCCCCCGGCCACCCAGACCGCCGTGCGCCCCGGAAGCAGCTTCACCTACCGGTTCATCGCCGACACCCCCGGCACGTACTTCTTCCACCCGCACGTCGGCGTCCAGCTCGACCGCGGCCTGTACGCCCCGCTGATCGTCGAGGACCCGCGCGAGCCGCTGGCGTACGACGACGAGTGGGTCGTCGTCCTCGACGACTGGGTCGACGGCGTCACCGGCACCCCCGACGAGGTCTTCGCCGAGCTCGGGCAGGGCATGGGCGGCATGGACATGGGCGGCGACTCCGGCTCCGGCATGGAGGGCCACGACATGCACGGCACGGGGACCACGAGCGACGGCGCGTCCCCGTCCGCCTCCGCCTCGTCGGGCGGGATGTCGTCGAGGTTCATGCTCATGGGCGCCGAGAGCGACCTGCTCGGCGGTGACGCCGGCGACGTGAAGTACCCCCACCACCTGGTCAACGGCCGTGTTCCGGCCGCTCCGGACGTCTACACCGGCAAGCCCGGCCGCAGGGTGCGTCTGCGGATCATCAACGCGGGGGCCGACACCGCCTACCGCGTCGCCCTCGGCGGCCACAGGATGACGATCACCCACACCGACGGCTTCCCCGTCCGGCACCAGCGGGCGGACGCGCTTCTGATCGGCATGGGCGAGCGCTACGACGTACTGGTCACCCTCGGCGACGGCGTCTTCCCCCTGGTCGCCCTGGCCGAGGGGAAGAACGCGAACGGCCTGGCCCTCGTGCGCACCGGCTCGGGCAGCGCTCCCTCGGCCACCGTTCGGCCGAAGGAGCTCAGCGGCACGGTCATGACCGCCTCCCGACTGCGCGCGGCCGACGACGTGCGGCTGAAGTCCGCCAGGACCGATGTCACGCACCAGGTCAGGCTCACCGGCGGCATGATGCACTACAACTGGGCCATCAACGGCACACCGTTCGACATGGCCGACCCGAACGCCCACGCGCTCCTGGTCGAGGAGGGCCTGCGGGTCCGGCTCGACTTCGTCAACGAGACCACCATGTGGCACCCGATGCACCTGCACGGCCACACCTACCAGCTCGGCGCCGGCGGGCCTCGGAAGGACACCGCGATCGTGCTGCCCAAGAAGAGGCTGTCCGTGTTCTTCGACGCCGACAACCCCGGCCAGTGGATGCTGCACTGCCACAACGCCTACCACGGCGAGGCCGGGATGATGACGCACGTCGCCTACCGGGCATGACCCCGTGGCCGGGCGGCACGCGTCCCCTTGCGTGCCGCCCGGCGGGTCACCGAGCCGCCGGGAAGGAGACGCCGTCCTGCCGTGACTCGGAGCGTGAGCGTCACAGGCCGGGAGCACCCCGGAGCGGGAACCAGCGCGTCAGGTTTCCTGATCGACCTCCCGATCGGGCACGCCGGCCTGGCCTCGGGCTGTCTCCTTGGTGCCGAACTCGCGGGCGGTGGAGCCGCGGTGGCCCCGGCGCTCGTACCGCGCGGCAAGCCCGGACGACCGGGCCGGACGTGCGCTGAGGCGTCCCGTCACGCGCCGGGAAAGCTCGCGCCGTACACGGCCCGCCTCGTGGCACCGTCACCGGCCCCTGGCGCTCGCCGCACCGGTCGACCACGCCCTGGCGCACCGTGACGATGGGACGCCAGGACCTGGTCGTCACCGCCTTGATCCCGCTCGCGCGGCGGAAGTCACCGCGCCGCGACGGGATTTCGTCAGTCATCGCCGACGTGCGCGACGGAGACGGCCAACACCCGCGATCCCGGCGGCGGTTCCGCCCGGCGAGCTCCACGGCGGACAGCGGTGGAACGCCGTCGCGCCGGATCGACGCCGGCGTCGATCCGGCCGCACACGTCGGCCACCACAGGTTCGGCCATCTACTATGGCCGTGCGTATTCGCCTGCGCGTCCGATGGTGAAAGGGAGTCAGGACCATGCGACGGCTGGGTGACCTGGAAGCGGAGATCATGGACCGCCTCTGGACGTGGAACCGTCCCGCGACGGTGCGCGAGGTCGTCGACGACATCAACGAGACCCGGCCCGTGGCCTACACCACGGTGATGACCGTCACCAACATCCTTTACACCAAGGGCTGGTTACTGCGGGGCAAGCAGGGCCGCGCCTGGCTGTACGCCCCCGTGCGCAGCCGTGAGGCGTACGCCGCCGCGCTCATGGAGGACGGTCTGGGTGAGAGCAGAGACCGCCCGGCGGCGCTGGTCCACTTCGTCGAGAACATGAACGAGGCGGAGCAGGCCGCGCTCCGCGAGGCCCTGCGAGCCGTGGATCACCGGGCGAAGACGTGAACGCGGCACCTCTCCTGGTCGGTTACACGGCGACGGTGGGTTTCGTCGCCCCTCGCCTGCTGCTGCGAGCCGGCTGGCCGCACCGGGCCCCCGCCCTGGCGGTGGCGGTCTGGCACGCCCTGACGGTCTCTTTCGCGCTCGGGGTCGCGCTGAGCGCGTACAACCTGGTCATGCCCACCGAGCACGCACACGAGGGACTGCTGGGACTGCTGCATTCCTGCGGACTCGACATCGGCTCGGGCGGTGCCGACCCCGAAGCCGCGGGCCGACTCGCCGCCTCCCTGCCTGTGGCACTCGGGACCGCCCTTGCGGCGAGCTTCGCCTTCCACCTCGCGCGAGCCCGCAGAGCGCGGACACGGCATCGGGAGGCTGTGGATCTGGTGGGCCGCCGCTCGCCCGGCCTGGGTGCCACCGTCCTGCCGTACGACGTCCCCGCCGCCTACTGCCTGCCCGGCCGCCGCCCCAGGATCGTGGTCAGTGACGCGGCCGTACGAGAACTGACACCGGAACAGCTCGCGGCCGTCCTGGAGCACGAGCGTGCCCACATCGCGGGCCGCCATCACCTGGCGCTCGCCGCCGCGGAGGCGTTCCACTCGGTCTTCCGGCGGCTCCCCCTGGCCCGCCACGCCCGCGAGCAGACGGCACTCCTGCTGGAGATGGTCGCCGACGACCGCGCTCTGCGCACCCACTCCGGCGGAGCGCTGGCGACCGCGATGTACGAGATGGCGGCGGCCCGGACCCCGAAAAGTGCCTTCGCAGCGGCCGGCCAGACCGTTCTGATCCGGCTGCGGCGGGTCCTCGGGCCGCGCGAGGCCCCGCACCCTGCCTTCCGGGCCTCCATGGCCGCTGCGGCTGCGGCCGTCCCACTGTTGCCGCTGCTCGTCGCCTGCCCGCTCGGCATCGGCTGAAGCCCGCGTGGGGCTGCTGTGGCTCCAGATCGCTTGCGATCCGAACTACTAATCTACTAAGTTCTCACAGGCTTGCTCCGGACGAGGCTCACGAGTCACCTGTCCCACGGACAGCACCGGCTCCTCAGCCCTTGCCCCGTCCGCCGCCCACAGAGGAGTCGCCCGCGCATGGGAACGCACCGTCGGCCGAAGCCGCCCAGCCGCGCCCGGATCGCCACCCTCGGTATGGCCGCCGGTGCTGTCAGCCTCCTGCCCACGCAGAGCCAGGCGGCCCCCAAGCCCACGGTGGACGAGGTGCGCAAGCAGGTCGAGAAGCTCTACGAGGAGGCCGAGGCTCCCACCGAGGAGTACAACGCCATCCGCGAGAAGCAGAGGAAACTGCAGCGCGAGGTGGACGGTACGCAGGACCGGCTGGCCCGCAAGCAGCAGGAGATCAACGAACTGCGGGACAAGATGGGCCCGTTGGCGGCCGAGCAGTACCGCAACGGCGCCATCGACCCGAGCCTGCAGCTCTTCCTTTCCGGTGACCCCGAGGACTACCTCGACCGGGCGCAGATGCTCGACCGTACGAACGGACGGCAGGCCGAGTCCCTGCGGTCGATGCAGGCCAAGCAGCGGGAACTCACCCAGGAACGCGAGGCCGCCCAGCAGCGCCTGAAGGATCTGGAGGAGACGCGCGCCAAGGCGGGCGAGAAGAAGGACGAGGTCCAGGGCAAGCTCGCCGAGGCGCGCGAACTGCTCAACAGCCTGACGGCCGCCCAGCGCGCCAAGATGGAGGCCGACCAGGAACGCGAGGACACCTCCGCGGGTGTCAGCGACTCCCCCACCACGTACAACGGTCCGGCCAGTGGCCGGGCCAAGGCCGCGCTCGACTTCGCGTACGCGCAGCTCGGCAAGCCCTACGAATGGGGCTCCACCGGGCCCGACTCCTTCGACTGCTCCGGGCTCACGGGCGCGTCCTGGCGGGCGGCAGGCGTCTCGCTGCCCCGTACGGTCAAGCAGCAGTACGACGCCGGCCGCAAGGTGGCCAGGGCGGACCTGCAGCCCGGTGACATCATCTACTGGTACAACGACAACCAGCACAACGGCCTGTACGTCGGCAACGGCAAGGCCATCCACGCACCGGCAAGAACATCGAGATCGTCCCCCTGGACTCCATGCCGTACTTCGCCGCGTCCCGGCCCTGAGCGCACCCGACGGCCCTGCCGTCGCGCAGCCGTATCAGCGGCTCACGCCTCCGCCCCGGGCAAGGATCGTCCGCCCGCGGTCACGTGGTCATCATCAGAAGCATCGTCGCCATCGACCCGCCCATGCCGACGTGCCCGGCCAGACGAGCGTTCGGCACGGAGATCACTGCTGTTCCACGGGACACCCGGCGGTGGCGTGCCCTGCGAACGGCCATCGCGGTCGGTGATGATCCGCCCGAGTCGCGCAGGCGGGCACGCACGGCCAGAGCCATGAAGAGCAGGAAGTAGGCGGCCAGCGCCCAGAAGGCCGCGCGCCACAGGAACGCCGAGCCCGAGGAGGCGGCGGCTTCGGTCACCCCATGGGCACTCATGGCCCCCGCCCCCTCCATCCCCTCCATGGCTCCCTGCCCGTGCCCGTGCCCTGAGGAGCCGGCCAAGGCGAGCACGGGCCCCGATGCGGCGCCGGGCATGGCCAGGGTCATCAGCACCATGGCGGCACTGCCGATCACGAGGTGGGCGCCGTGCCGCAGCTGCCGTACACCTCCGCCCCGGATGGCATGTCGTACGGACAGGGCCACGCCCCCGAGACAGAGCAGTGCGAACACCGCCGCCCACCACATGCCGTACATGCCGTAGAGGACCGCCGTCGCGGGCGCCGCCATCACGGCCATTCCCGCGCCCATGACGGCCTCGGCCCCAGCCTCGTACCGGGCCCACCCGCTGACCAGCGCCATCCGGACGAGGTTCCCGACGGCCACGCCCGCTCCCAGCACCACCAGCGTCCAGCCAAGAAGGTGTCCTGTCACGTCGCCCCCTTCACGGGACCCGGAGATTCCGGCTCACCGATCATCGACCACTACTACGTACCTGCTTAGTACGTAGCGGTCGCCGATTCGACTCAGAGCCCAGGGCGTCACCGAACGGACCAGCGGTCCTGACCGGCCCTGCCCGTTCCGCGTCTCCCCCGCAGGCGCTGCCGCCGCGCACGTCTCCCTCGACACCCCGGACGCCGTGGCCCGGCTACGGGAAGGCGCTACGGGAGGCCGGGGCGGGAGCAGGTGGCGGCATGGGCCCATAGGATCCGGGGTGGCCATTTACTACAGGCGTTCGGATGCCGACAGGACCGTTCGGGCATGATGAGGAGGTGCCAGCGGCACCTTTTCCAGAGGGAGCGGAAATGTCGGAGAGTCCAGCACAGGGGCGCAAAGGCCGCCCGATGGCGCCCCAGTTGCGGCTGGATGAGCTGCTGGAGGGCCTGCAGGCACAGGTGGAGCAGGTCCGCGCGGCCCGGGACCGGGTGCACACGCTGCTGGACGCGGTCCTCGCCATCGGCACCGATCTGGATCTCGACGTCGTGCTGCGGCGGATCACCGAGTCCGCGGTCACCCTGGTGGACGCCCGGTACGGGGCCCTGGGCGTGGTGGGCGAGGAAGGGAAGATCCGGCAGTTCATCACGGTCGGCATGGACGAGGACACCATCCGCACCATCGGTCACTATCCCGATGGCCAGGGCATTCTGGGGCTGCTGATCAAGGAGCCGGAGCCGCTGCGGCTGGCCGACCTGGGCCGGCATCCCGACTCGGTGGGCTTCCCCGAGGGCCATCCGCCGATGACGACGTTCCTGGGCGCGCCGGTGCGGGTGCGCGACCAGGTCTTCGGAAATCTGTACCTGACCGACAAGCGCGGCGGGGCGGAGTTCGACGACGATGACGAGGCGGTACTGCGCACCCTCGCGGCCGCGGCGGGCGTCGCGATCGACAACGCCCGGCTGTACGAGGACACACGCCGCAGGGAGCGGTGGCTCTCGGCGAGCAGCGAACTGACCCGCAGCCTGTTGTCCGGTACCGACCCGGACCGGGTGCTGTACAAGGTCGCCGCGACGGTCAGGGAGCTGTCCGGCGCCGATCTGGTGACGCTGGCGGTGCCGTTCGACGGCGGCGACGAGCTGGTGATCGAGGCGGCCGACGGCGAGGGCGCCGAGCAGGTGCAGGGGCTGGTGCTGGCTGCCACCACACTGGCCGCGAAGGTCTACCACTCCAACGAGCGGATCACCAGCGGTGCGCTGTCCGACGAGCCGCAGGCGGGAGGCGGCTCCGCGGCGCAGATCGACCTGGGGCCGGGGTTCCTGCTCCCGCTGGGAGGTCGCGAGGACGTCCGCGGGGTCCTGCAGGTCGCCAACCGGGTCGGCGGGGCCGATTTCTCGGACGCCACCATGAGCATGATCAGCGGTTTCGCGGACCAGGCCGCACTCGCGCTGGAGATCGCCGAGCACCGGCGCGAGGCCGAACACCTGGTGGTGCTGAGCGACCGCGACCGCATCGCCCGCGACCTGCACGACCTGGCCATCCAGCGGCTGTTCGCCTCCGGACTGACCCTCAACTCGGTACTCGGCCGCGTCTCCGACCGGCCCCAGGTGGCCGAGCGTGTGCAGCGTGTCGTCGACGACCTCGACGACACCATCAAGACGGTACGGGGCACGATCTACGCGCTGCACGAGCGCGACCGCACCGACAGCCGAGGCGGGCTGCGCGCGAAGCTTCTGGCCGAGACCGACCAGGCCGCCGCCGTGCTGGGCTTCGCTCCCGCCCTGCGCATGACCGGACTGCTCGACACCGACGTACCCGCCGGCCATGCCGAGCACCTCCTCGCCGTGCTGCGGGAGACACTCTCCAACGCGGCCCGGCACGCGCACGCCACCGCTGTCGAGGTCACCGCCGAGACGGACGGCAGCCGGCTGCGGCTGCGCGTCGCCGACAACGGAACCGGCATCGACCCGGCCGTCACCCGGCGCAGCGGCCTGGACAACCTCCGCCGGCGCGCCACCGACCTCGGCGGCAGCTTCACCCTCACCCCGAACCAGCCCACCGGCGCCCTCGTGGATTGGACGGTGCCGCTGCCCGCACAGGCACAGGCCTGACGTTCCTGGGACACGGGTGCCCCTGCCCCGAACCTGCCGGCGGGTCGGTGGACCCGCCGCTCAGGACCCCGTGCGTTCCCAGCCGCGACGCGGGGCACGAGCGCCGAGCCGGGTGTCGCGGCTGCGGTAGACGATGTACGGGCGGGTCAGATAGCCCAGCGGCGCGGTGAGCATGTGGACCAGCCGGGTGAAGGGCCAGAACGCGAACAGCAGCAGGGCGCTGAGCGCGTGGAGCCGGAACAGCAACGGCGCCTCGCTCATCAGGGCGGGGTCCGGCTGGAAGAAGAAGATGGAGCGGAACCAGGGGGAGATCGTCTCCCGGTAGTTGTAGCCGCCGCCCACGATGTTCGCGGCCACCGTGGCGGCCAGGCCCAGGGCGATGGTCACCGTCAGGGAGACGTACATGGCCTTGTCGTTGCGGGTGGTGGCCGAGAACACGGGCCCGACGGTACGGCGCCGGTAGACCAGGATGGCCAGTCCGCCCACGGTGGCGACGCCCGCGATCGTCCCGAGGACGACGGCCGAGACGTGGTAGGTGTCCTCGCTGATACCGACCGCTTCGGTCCAGCTCTCCGGGATGACCAGGCCGCCGATGTGGCCGAGGAGCACGACCAGGATCCCGAAGTGGAACAGCGGGCTGCCGATGCGCAGCAGCCGCCTCTCGTACAGCTGGGAGGAGCGGGTGGTCCAGCCGAACTTGTCGTAGCGGTAGCGCCAGACGTGGCCGAGGACGAACACCGCGAGGACGACGTACGGCAGCACGACCCACAGCAGGATGCCACCGGTGCCTGCCTCCGCCGCCAGGGTGAGGGGCTGCGCGGGCGCGGTCATCGGGGACCTCCTACGACGGGATCGGGCAGGAACACCGGGGACGCGTACGGGTCGAGGCCGACCTGCTCCTCGGGTGGCCCCTGGGCGGCGAGGCGCAGGACGGCGTCGCGGTCGTCGCCGGCGAGGGCGGGCAGGGTGGCGGAGACGGAGTCCAGGACGTGGGACCAGGGCGAGTCGTCGTCGTTCAGGGCCAGGCGCAGCAGTTCCAGGCCGGCGCGGTGTTCGGTGAGCAGGCGTACTCCGGTGGCCGGGTCGGTGGCGGCGAATTCGAGGACGACGGCGAGGTGGTCGGGCAGTTCGTCGTCGCCCAGGCGCCAGCCGGCCGCCGCGTAGGTCTGCTTCAACCGCAGCAGGCCGACGCCGCGCTTCCTGGTGTCGCCGTACGCGTAGTAGGTCAGGTACGGGCAGCAGCGTTTGCGGTGGTCGAAGGTGGCCACGTAGGCGGCGGCCAGGTCGGCCGGGGCGCTCCGCTCGGCATGGGCGGTGAAACGGAGCAGGGGGCGGGCGACGGAGTCGGGAAGGACGCCGGCGACCCGGCCGGCCAGGGCCAGGCTCTGCGAGAACCGCTCGTCGGGGTAGGCGAGCAGCAAGGACTGTGCCTGCCAGGCGAGGGGATGCCAGGACTCGGTCCGGGCGGGGCGCGTGCTCTTCCACTTCATGGCTTTCACGGCTTCGGCTCGGCCTCCCCGTCCCGGTCTGCGCCGGCACCGGTTCCGCTGCCGGGTGGGTTGTCGGGGAACAGGCCGGGTGGTGAGCCCTTGCCGTCCCAGTTGAGAAGGTTGACCCGGGTGGCCTTGTCTCCCGGCGTGGCGGGGGTGTCGGAGGTCTGGCGGTCGCGCAGGGCGTGGAAGTTCTCCACGGCGATCGGGGCGGCGCCGCCGGAGGTCTCACCGAAGGGGCCCGAGCCGCCCATGCCGGGGCCGCCCTCGTAGTCCAGGCTGCACTCGGTGGCCAACTCCTCCAGCTTGTGGGCCTGTTCGGCGTGGGCGGGCGGGATGACGTAGCGCTCGTCGTACTTGGCCAGGGCCAGCAGCCGGTACATGTCGTAGATCTGCTCGCCGCTCATGCCGACGGACTCGGGGATGGCGTCGTCCGGCTCGCGGCCGAGGTTGATGTCGCGCATGTACGAGCGCATGGCTCCCAGGCGGCGCAACACCGCGTCCACCGGCTGCGGATCGCCCGCGGTGAACAGCTGGGCGAGGTAGTCGACGGGGATACGCAGGGACTCGACGGCGGCGAACAGGTTGTGATGGTCCTCGGCGTCCCGGCCGGTGTCGCGGACCGCGTCGACCACCGGGGACAGCGGCGGGATGTACCAGACCATGGGCATCGTCCGGTATTCCGGGTGCAGCGGCAGCGCCACCTTGAAGGTGTTGATCAGAGAATGGACCGGGGAGCGCTGGGCGGCCTCGACCCAGTCCCGCGGGATGCCCGCCTTCTCCGCCTCGGCGATCACCCGGGGGTCGTGCGGGTCCAGGAAGACCTGCCGCTGGGCCTCGTACAGACCCTTCTCGTCGGGCGTGGACGCGGCTTCCAGGACACGGTCGGCGTCGTAGAGGACGAGGCCGATGTAGCGCAGCCGGCCGACACACGTCTCGGAGCACACTGTGGGCAGTCCGACCTCCACCCGCGGGAAGCAGAAGGTGCACTTCTCGGCCTTGCCGGTGCGGTGGTTGAAGTACACCTTCTTGTACGGGCAGCCCGTGACGCACATCCGCCAGCCCCGGCAGCGGTCCTGGTCGACCAGGACGATGCCGTCCTCCTCCCGCTTGTAGATCGCGCCGGAGGGGCAGGAGGCCGCGCAGGACGGGTTGAGGCAGTGCTCGCAGATCCGGGGCAGGTAGAACATGAACGTCTGCTCGAACTCGAACTTGATCTTCTCCGAGACCTCGTTCAGCAGCACGTCCTTCTCGCTGGTCGCGGCCGAGCCGCCGAGGTCGTCGTCCCAGTTCGCCGACCAGCCGATTTTCATGTCCTTGCCCGTGATGAGGGACTTGGGGCGGGCGACCGGGGTGTGGTCCTGCAGCGGGGCGTTGGTCAGCGTCTCGTAGTCGTACGTCCAGGGCTCGTAGTAGTCGTCGAGGGACGGCAGCACGGGGTTGGAGAAGATCTGGATCAGCTTCTTGAACCTGCCGCCCGCCTTCAGCGCGAGGCGGCCCTTCTTGTTCAGCTCCCAGCCGCCCTTCCAGGTGTCCTGGTCCTCGTAGCGGCGGGGGTAGCCCTGGCCGGGGCGGGTCTCGACGTTGTTGAACCACACGTACTCGACGCCGGTGCGGTTGGTCCACGCCTGTTTGCAGGTGACCGAGCAGGTGTGGCAGCCGATGCACTTGTCGAGGTTCATCACCATCGCCATCTGGGCCATCACCCGTCCGATGGTGGCTTCGCCATGGGGCATCAGTACGTCACCTCCTGGTCGGCGCGGCGGCGGATGACGGTGACCTCGTCGCGCTGGTTGCCGGTCGGGCCGAGGTAGTTGAAGGCGTAGGAGAGCTGGGCGTAGCCGCCGATGAGGTGGCTGGGTTTGATCAGCAGGCGGGTCAGGGAGTTGTGGATGCCGCCGCGTCGGCCGCTCGTCTCGGTGCGGGGCACGTCGATGAGCCGGTCCTGGGCGTGGTGCATGTAGACGGTGCCCTCCGGCATGCGGTGGGAGACGACCGCGCGGGCGGCGACCACGCCGTTGCGGTTGACGGCCTCGACCCAGTCGTTGTCCCGCACTCCGACCTTGGCCGCGTCCTGCGTGCTCATCCAGATCGTCGGGCCGCCCCTGGAGAGGGAGAGCATGAACAGGTTGTCCTGGTACTCGGAGTGGATGGACCACTTGTTGTGCGGGGTCAGATAGCGCACGGTCACACCCAGCTCCCCGACGTCCCCCACGCGCGGCTCACCGAACAGGGCGTCCATGTTCAACGGGGGACGGTAGACGGGCAGTTGCTCGCCGAGCGCGGTGATCCAGTCGTGGTCGAGGTAGAAGTGCTGGCGGCCGGTGAGGGTGTGCCAGGGCTTGAGGCGCTCGACGTTGACGGTGAACGGCGAGTAGCGGCGCCCGCCGGTCTCCGAGCCGGACCACTCCGGAGAGGTGATGACCGGCACCGGGGCGGCCTGGGTGTCGGCGAAGGTGATCCGCTTGCCCTCGTGCTCGGCCGCCAGGTCGGCGAGTGGCCTGCCGGTGCGGGTTTCCAGGGTGTGGAAGCCCTGCGTGGCCAGGTGTCCGTTGGTGGTGCCGGACAGGGCCAGGATCGCCTCGCACGCCTGTGTGTCACGCGCGATCGACGGGCGCCCGTCGGCCGCTCCGCCGCGCACGACGCCGTTCTTGTGGCGCAGGTAGTCCAGTTCCTTGTCCACGTGGAAGGTGACACCCTTGGTGGTGGCGCCCAGCCTGTCCAGCAGCGGGCCGAGAGCACCCATCTTCTCGGCGACGGCGCCGTAGTCGCGTTCGACCGTCACCAGCTTCGGCATGGTGCGGCCCGGAACGGGCTCGCACTCGCCCGCCTTCCAGTCACGGACCCGGCCGTGCGGGTTGGCCATTTCGTCGGGAGTGTCGTGCAGCAGCGGTGCGGCCACGACGTCCTTGCGGACGCCGAGGTGGTCGGCGGCCTGGCGGCTGAACTCCTCGGCGAGGGTGTGGAAGGCGTCCCAGTCGGTCCGGGTCTGCCACGGCGGGGCGATCGCCGGGTTGAAGGCGTGCACGAAGGGGTGCATGTCGGTGCTCGACAGGTCGTGCTTCTCGTACCAGGTCGCGGCCGGCAGCACGACGTCGGAGAACACGGTCGTGCTGGTCATCCTGAAGTCCAGCGTCAGCAGCAGATCGAGCTTGCCCTCGGGGGCCTCCTCCCGCCACACCACATCCGTCGGACGGGCATCCGGCGGCGCCTGCGTGGCCCGGACGGAGGAGTCGGTGCCGAGCAGATGCTTGAGAAAGTACTCGTTGCCCTTCGCCGAGGACCCCAGCAGATTGGCCCGCCACACGGTCAGGACGCGGGGGAAGTTCTCCGGGGCGTCCGGGTCCTCACCCGCGAACCCCAGCCGCCCCGACTTCAGTTCCTCCACCACGTGCGCACCCACGTCGCGGCCCGCGGCCTCGGCCTCGTCGGCCAGGTCCAGCGGGTTGCGGTCGAAGGTCGGATACGACGGCATCCAGCCCATCCGCGCGGACTGCGCGATCACATCGGCGGTGGCCTTCCCCGCGAACGGGCCTCCCTGTCCCGCCGCCGCGAGGGTGTCGGCGGAGAAGGGGTCGTAGCGGAACTGATCGCTGTGCAGATACCAGTACGCGGTCTGGATCATCAGCCGGGCCGGCCGGTTCCAGTCGGCGGCCGTCGCGATCGCCGAATAGCCGGTGATCGGACGGACCTTCTCCTGACCGACGTAGTGCGCCCAGCCACCGCCGTTGACACCCTGGCAGCCGGTCAGCGTCGTCAACGTCAGGAACGCGCGGTAGATCGTGTCCGAGTGGAACCAGTGGTTGGTGCCCGCCCCCATGATGATCATCGAACGGCCGCCGGACTCCTCGGCGTTGGCCGCGAACTCGCGGGCGATACGCGCCGCCTTCCCCGCGTCCACACCGGTGATCGCCGCCTGCCAGGCCGGGGTGTACGGCTCTGCCGCGTCCTCGTACGAGGACGGCCACCGGCCGGGCAGGCCGTCACGGGCCACCCCGTACTGGGCCAGCAGCAGGTCGTACACCGTCGTCACCAGACGCCCGGCCACCCGGCGCACCGGCACCCCGCGCCGCAGCCGCCCCGCGCCGCCGTCGGGAGCGTCGAAGCGCGGCAGGTCGACGGCGACCGGCGCCTCGTCGCCGCCTTCGGCGGACAGCGCGGGCCGCATGTCGCCGAGGTCCAGGTTCCACTTGCCGACGCCGGCCTCGCCGTAGCGGTCGCCGAGCGTGCCGTTCGGCACCACCGGCTGCCCGGTCGCCGCGTCCAGGAGCACGGTCCGGAACTCCGCGTGCTCGGCCTCGGCCGCCTCGCCACCGAGATCGGCGGCGGTCAGGAACTTCCCGGGCGTGTAGGTGCCCGGCTCGCCCTCGGCCTCGTCGAGGGCGACCAGGAAGGGCAGGTCCGTGTACTTCTTGACGTAGTCGGTGAAGTACGGCGTGGCCCGGTCGACGAAGAACTCCTTGAGGACCACGTGCCCCATCGCCATCGCCAGTGCCCCGTCGGTGCCGGGCTGGGCCGCGAGCCACTCGTCGGCGAACTTCACGTTGTCGGCGTAGTCCGGGGAGACCGCGACGACCTTCTGACCCCGATAGCGGGCCTCCGCCATCCAGTGCGCGTCCGGGGTCCGCGTCACCGGCAGATTGGAGCCCCACATGATCAGATAGCCGGCGTCCCACCAGTCCCCCGACTCCGGCACATCGGTCTGGTCGCCGAACACCTGCGGCGAGGCCACCGGCAGGTCGGCGTACCAGTCGTAGAACGACAGCATCGCCCCGCCGAGCAGCGAGTAGAAGCGGGCACCGGCCGCGTGCGAGACCATCGACATCGCCGGGATCGGCGAGAACCCGGCCAGCCGGTCCGGCCCGTACTCCTTGATCGTGTGCACGTGCGCGGCGGCGACCATCTCCACCGCCTCGTCCCAACTCGCGCGCACAAGGCCGCCCTTGCCGCGCGCCCGCTTGTAGCGGCGGGCACGTTCGGGGTCGGAGACGATGTCCGCCCAGGCTGCCACCGGGTCACCCAGACGGGCCTTCGCCTCGCGGTACATCTGCAGCAGGACGCCGCGCACATAGGGGTACCGGACCCTGGTCGGGGAGTACGTGTACCAGGAGAAGGCGGCGCCGCGCGGGCAGCCGCGCGGCTCGTACTCGGGGCGGTCCGGGCCCACCGAGGGGTAGTCGGTCTGCTGGGCCTCCCAGGTGATGATGCCGTCCTTGACGTACACCTTCCACGAGCAGGAGCCGGTGCAGTTCACGCCGTGGGTGGAGCGCACCACCTTGTCGTGCGACCAGCGGTCGCGGTAGAAGTCGTCCGCCTGCCGGCCGCCCTCGCGGTGCAGGGTGCGCAGGTCGTCGGAGACCTCCGCCTTGGTGAAGAAGCGGCGGCTGCGCACCAGCGCCTCCGCCAACTCGCCGTCCAGGCCCGTCCGCGTCCGTTGCCGGCTGGTCTCCGTGCTCACCGTGCACCCCGCTCCGGGCGCCGTTGCCCGTTCGAATTGTGATCGGTTCTGGCCGCACACGACTTTACGACCGCTGTCCCCCGGAGGGTCAACAGCCACACCACAACCCGTACATGGCCCGGTGGAGATCGTCTGCGTGCGGGCGTGGTCACGTGGGCTCCACGCGCCCCTGCCTGGGTCCGCACGCCCTCAGGCGTTCGGCCTCGACCGCCTCCCAGTCCTCGGTGCCGAGGCTCGCGAGGGCGGCCGGGAAGACCCCGTCCTGTTCCTTGAGGATGTGGTCGCGCAGCATGGCCATCGCCGCCACCAGCCGGTCCGGCCAGGCCGGATCCGAGGGCGTGACGCCGTCGGCGGCCTCCACCAGGACGGCCTCGACGCGGCGGTGCTCGGCCTCCAGGGAGGCGATCTGCCCGGGGAAGTCCCGGGCCATCGCGGGGAACAGCCCGTGCTCCTCCACCTGGGTGTGCGGGCCGAGCACGGCCCGGATCTCGCGGGCGACCTGCGCCATCCGGGCCACGTCACCGGCCTGGTGAGCGGGGCGGAGATGGCTGATCAGGCGGACGACCTCGTCGTGCTCCCGGGTCAGCTCGTCGATCGACGCCAGGGACTGGCAGCCGCAGTACTCGCACACCGGTCTGCTCCCTGTCCTTGGTCCCCGTCGGTCCCGTGATCCTTGGTCCCGTCGGTCCCGTGCATGTTCCCTACGCGGTGGTGCCGGCGGTGGTGCCGTGCCCGCTCCGGCTACCGGTGCGGGGCTTTCGCTCCCCGCCTTCGGCGGACGCGCGCACGGTGGTGAGGGTGAAGCCCAGCGCCACGGCGGCCACGACCGCGAGCAGGGCGAGGCCGATCGCGTACGACTCGTACGCCCCGTACAGCGAGCCCATCACCAACGGCGGCAGGAACCCGCCCAGGCCGCCCGCGGCGCCGACCACGCCGGTGACCGAGCCGACCTGGTCGGCCGGGGTGCGCAGGGCCACCAGGGCGAAGGTCGCTCCGCTGCCGGCGCCGAGCGCGGCGGCCATGGCCAGGAAGGCGATGGTGCCCACCGGCGCCAGGGCCAGGGTGAACGACTGGGTCACGGCACCGGCCACGACCACGGCCAGCGAGCCGGCCAGCACGCGGACCGGGCCGAGCCGGTCGGACAGCCAGCCGCCCATCGGGCGCATCGCCACCGCGAGGAGCACGAAGCCGGCCATGCGGTTCGCCGCGTCGGCCTGGCTGAGACCGTAGCCGGTCTTGAGGTAGGTGGGCAGGTAGACGGAGAAGGCGACATAGCCGCCGAACGCGACCGCGTACAGCGCGGATGCCTGCCGGGTGATGGGCAGCCGGACGGTGGCGGCCAGTCGGCGGGCCAGCGGCTCGGTGGGCACGGTGCGGCCGGGTGCGTCGCGCAGCAGCAGCGCGGCGGCCACGGCGTACACCGCGAGGACCGCGGCGGTGATCAGGAAGGGGGTGGACATGCTGCCCGCGTCGACCAGCTTCACCGTGGTCAGGGCGCTGATCGCGGTGCCGCCCATGCCGGCGCCGAAGACGCCGATGGCCAGCCCACGCCGCTCGGGCGGGAACCACGCGTTGACGAGCGGCACACCGACGGCGAAGGCCGTGCCGCCGATGCCGAGGAAGAATCCGCCGACCAGCAGCGCGGCGAGGGAGGAGTGCCCGGCCAGGCCGAGGTAGAGCACCGGCACGATGGTGGCCGCCGACACGATCGGGAACATCACCCGCCCGCCGAACCGGTCGGTCAGCGCACCCACCGGGATCCGGCCCAGGGAACCGACCACGACCGGCACCGCCACCAGCAGCGACTGCTCGAACGACGACAGGTCGAGGCCGTCCTTGAACCGGGGGCCGAGCGGGCTGAGCAGCGCCCACGCCCAGAAGTTCACGGCGAACCCGACCGTGGCCAGGGCCAGCATCAGCCACGCCCGGCCCGGCACCGGCGCGCCCGAGGGTGAGCTGCCGCTCTTCGACTTCGACGGCTGGACCATGTTGTCCGTCCCTTTCCTCTTCATGGTGGTACGGGGCCACCGGGATCGCACGCACACCGCGGGCCCCTTGCCTGCGGAACGGCGTCCCGTCACCACTGTCCGCGCCAGTACCCACCGGAGTCAGGGGCCATCAGTCCCTCCCCACGGCCGGACGGTCCCGGGTCCGGGCCCGGCCGTCCCGGTGAGGGGGTAGGGCCGGTCGGCCCTACCCCCTCACGTCGAGCGCCTGGAGGATGGACTGATGTTCCAGAACGACGCCTTTCGCCCACTCGACCGGCAGGAGTGCCTGCGGCTGCTCGCCAAGGTGCCGGTCGGCCGCGTGGTCTACACCCGGCAGGCGCTGCCCGCGGTCCTCCCCGTCAACTTCTCCCTGGACACGGACGCCTCCGTCCTGCTGTGCACCTCGCCGGGCGCGGACCTCCTGCGCGCCGTCGACGGCGTCGTGGTCGCCTTCGAGGCCGACGACTTCGACGCGGCGACCCGGTCCGGCTGGAGCGTGGTCGTCACCGGACGGGCCACCGTGGTGACCGATCCCGCCGAGCAGGAACGGCTGTCGCAGGCCGGCCCCCTCTCCTGGATGCCCCTGCGGGACGCGGTGTTCGTTCGGATCGAGTCCGAGATGGTCACCGGACGCGAGCTCGGGGGAGCGCTCGGCACGCGGTGAGGCACAGCCCTCCGCGTGCCGTGGAACCGCCCGCCGTACTACCACCGGACGCCGCGCACCCGCCCGCTGTTCGCGGTGCGGGGGTCGCCCGGGTTCCGGGCACTGCTCGCGGCCTCGGCGACGATCCCGGGTCCCCGCGGGGTGCCGGCGCCCTCCGGGCCGTACCCGAAGCGGATCAGTACGTGCGGATGGCACCGCCTGGGTCGCGGGAGAGCCATCGCCGTCCGCAGGTCGGGCCATTCCATGGCCTGGTGCAGGAGTGAGGTGCGCAGGCCGCGGGCGGTCGCCGTGAGGAGGACGTACTGCAGGGCCTGGCCGGCTCGCAGCCAGTCCTCCCGCCGGTCGTGGGACGTCCACAGCAGGGCCAGTTGGACGTGGCGTTCGAACCACAGGGCGGGCCGGCGGAGAGCGGGCAGCGCGCCGGTGAAGTCCCGCATCGGCATCCGCCCGGCCGCGTCCGGGGGGCCGAGGGCGGTGACGGGTATGCCGTAGGGGGCGCCTGCTCCTGGGGGGTTGATCCAGGCGAGGGTTTCGGCCGTGCGGCCCGGGTGGGCGTGGTGACGTGCCTCGGCCGCGGCGGTCAGACGCAGCAGCCGCCGTGTTCCGGCGATGTCCGGAACGTGCAGCCGCGCTCCCCCGGCACGCGCCGCTGCCGCCATCTCCGCCACGATCGGCTCCGGCACCGGTCGGCCGGTGAAAGGCATCCGGCTCGTGTGCCGCCGCGCGATGGCCTCATGGAGGCCGGGGTCGCAGGGCTGGTCGTCCGCGGTGAGTGGACCGGTCAGCCGCACCGCGGCCAGCAGTCCGGGGACGTGCGGGTCCGGAAGCAGTCTCACCTCGGGACGCCAGCCCCGGTGGACGGCGGCGAGCCGGAGGTTGAAGAGCGCCGCGCCCACCGACAGATACTGGGCGCGGTGCATCGGGTCGGCCAGCGGCAGCGTTCGCGCCGGCTCCGAATGGACCTCCAGCACCTGGCTGTCGCGATCCAGGCGGAACCGCCAGGGCTGCGTGTTGTGGATCGACGGGGCCGCTACGGCCGCCGCCAGGAGCGACTCCACGGTGGCTGCGTCCGGCAGGACTTGGGCGCGCATGATGCCTCCCTTTCTGGGATGTGGCCACTTCTGTGGTGTGGCCACGTGTCAGGTGGCGGGCAGGGCCGTGGCCAGCAGCACCACGCCGAGTGAGCCGACGAGGGAGACGACCGCCAGGGCGCGGGCCAGGTCGGCGCGGCCCCTGGCGTGGGCGATGCCGTGGCCGGCCGCGGCGAGCATCACCACGACGAAGAGGGCGAGTTTGGCCGCGAGGGTGCGGCCGTAGCCGGGTTCGGCGAGGGAGGCCCAGGTGACGCCCCTGTGCCAGGCCATGGCCCAGCCGGTGGCCAGCTGCACGGGGAGGAACACCGCTCCGGTCAGCATCCCGAACCGGCGGCCGGCCACGGCGGTGAAGCCGTCCTTGGCCTCCGGGGCGAGCAGCCGGCGGGCCAGCGGCAGGACGACCAGGGAGAGGGCCAGCTGGCCGCCGACCCACAGGGCGGCGCCGGCGACGTGCGCGAACCGCACCAGGGACCACCAGCCGACGGTGTCCATCAGTCGCTCACCTCCACCATGCCGTGCGCCCCGGATTCGGCGTGGCGCATGTCGTGGTCGACGAAGGTGTAGTGGCCGGCCTCGGGGAACGTCGTCTCGACGAAGCCGCCCTGTGCCGGCGCCAGGTCCAGCACCTGCGCGCCGCCCGGATCACCGGGCTCGAGCAGGTGGGCGCCCTCCTTGTACACGGTGTCGAAGACGGTGCCGACGATGTGGAAGGCGATGCCGTCGCCGGGTCCGGCGGCGACCACCCAGAAGCGGGCCCGCTCTCCGGCCCTCACCTTCAGGGGCTGCCGGGCGTACTGGTCGGCGACGCCGTTGAACACCCAGGCGTCCGGGGTGCCGTCGCGCATCTTCGTCACCTGGGCGGTGCTGCCCGGGGTGCCGAGGTAGAGCTCGGAGGAGACCAGCACGTAGGCGTGGTCCACCTGCGCGAGGCCGGGTGGGTCGATGACGACGGCGCCGTACATGCCGTTGCCGATGTGCTGGAGCATCGGGGCGGTGCTGCAGTGGTACAGCCATGCCCCGGCCTTCTCGACGCGGAAGCGGTAGACCAGGCGCTCGCCGGGCCGGATCGTGCGCATGGGCCTGTCGGGGGCGAGGGAGCCGGCGTGGAAGTCGATGCCGTGGCCCATGCCGTGGTCGTCGTTGACGAGGGTGACCTCGAAGACGTCGCCGACCGTGCCGTGCAGGGTGGGGCCCGGTGCGGTGCCGCCGAAGGTCCACATCCGCTGCTTCACGCCCGGAGCCACTTCGACCGTGGTGTGCGCGGCGTGCAGTTCGACCTGGTGGACCGTCCCACCGGGCGCGGGGGCCAGGTCGGCGTCGCGTGCCTGCCAGCCGGTGGAGAAGTCCGCGGAGAGGTCCGGACCGGCGTCGTCGGCGGCGGCCGAGGTGTGTTCCTCGTGTTCGCCGCCTTTCGTCGCCGTCCCTTCCTTCACGACGATGTCCATGGTCATCCCGGCCGCCTTGTGGCCCGGCAGGGTGCACCATGCCGCGCGGTCCCCGGTGATCCGCCCGAGGTCGAGTGTGCGGGTGTCGCCCGTGCCCAGCATCGGGGTGGCGGGACCGTCCTCGACCTTGAGATCGTGGCGCTGAGCGTCGTTGTTGGTGACCTTCAGCCGCAGTACGGTGCCCGCGGCGACCTCGATCCGGGCCGGGCGGATGCGCAGGTCGGCCAGGGTGACGGCGACCGTGCGGGTGGTCCCGGCGCCCGCACCCGACGCCCCGGCGGCGCTCGTCCCCCCGCCCGTGTCCCCGCCGCTGTTGGCCACGAGTACGGCCAGCACGGTCAGGACGGCGCCCGCGGCGGTGCCCCACAGGGCCGGGCGCCGTGCCGCACCGGTGTGGTCCGCGTCCTGCAGGAGACCCCGACCGGCGCGGACGAGCACCGGCACCGCGAGGGCGAGGAACGCGGCCCCGGCCAGCGCGACCAGCAGCGTCCCGGCCGTCGCGGCCGGGCCGGGCAGCGGGAGCGCCACCAGCGCGACACCGGTGTTGAGCACCGCCAGCCTCCATGGCCAGCCCCGTTCGAGCAGCGCCCGTACGGCCGCACGGTCCTTCGGGCCGCTGCTGAGGACGACCGGCAGCAGGTAGGTGAGCGCGCCGATCAGGATCTGGGCGACGAAGCCGATGAGCAGCACCGGCAGCAGAGCGTCGATCCCGGTCCGTGCCGCCGCGAGGGGCCGGGTGGCCAGCCAGGCGAGATCCGCCGCGACCGCGATCAGCAGCCAGCAGGTGGCCGCGGCGAGCATCCATGCCGCCGCCGCGGAGACGGGCCGGTTGCCGCGTACGGTACGGACGAGGAGGTTGACGGCGAGGGCCGCTCCCTCGACGTAGAGGGCGAGGCCCGCCACGGCCGGCCAGCGCCACCCGAGTGCCAGAGCGGCGACCGCGACCAGCAGCCCGCTGCCCGTGAGCCACAGCACCCAGCGGGACACCTTCACGGTGCGGTCCCTCATCCGTACGCCCAGCACGGTCGGCCACAGCATGAACAGGGTCCCCAGGACGGGCAGCCCGATCCAGCCGAGCAAGGTGACGTGGATGTGGGCCATGCGCAGCCCGGCGTACCGGTCGGGCCCGCCGGCCCCGCCGGTGGCCAGCATCCAGCCGAGGACGGCACCGGCGATCAGGGCAGCCGTGGCCGCCCGGTAGAAGGAGACGATCGGCTTGAGCCGCCCGCCGAGCGCGCCCCGCCCCAGGCGGACCAGCACCACCAGGTGCGCGGCGGCCGCGGCGACCAGCAACACGGCGGAGAGCGCGGTCAGAACGGACCGTGCGGTCCACACTCCGGCGAGCAGCCCGGCCACGGCGAGGTTGGCCGTGGCGAGCCGCGCGGCGCTCCATCGCGCGTCGGGGATCTTCGCGTGCGACAGGGCGACGGCGAAGTGCTCGCTCCAGATCAGGATGGCGGTGGTGACGGCACCGAGGAGGAACATGTGCACGGCCAGCCAGCGCGCCACCGGCAGCGTCTCCTGCGCCGCGACCGCCGGCAGGGCCAGGCCCAGCCACGCCACGACCAGGACGTGGGCGCGCAGATGCCGGGCCTTCACGCCGGACGCCCTGAACCTGTTCGGGTACATGCCGGGCTCACCCCCGTTTCCGGTCCCGGTGGGCTCACCCCCGTTTCCGGCCCCGGTGGACTCGCTCCCGTTTCCGGCCCCGGTGGACTCGCTCCCGTTTCCGGCCCCGGTGGGCCCGGCCGCGATGTTGGTCATGACGCTCCCTGACGCTGGGGCGCACCCTCGCCGCTGTTCTGCTTCGAGGCGCCGCCGGCCGTGTGTCCACGGGCCGGCCTGCTCTCCGCGTCGGCACCGCCGGACAGCAGTACGGCCAGTTCCCGCTGGTGCGGGAAGGAGCCGGGGACGTAACCGCACCACGGCTCCTCGGCGTACGGGTCGCCGGTGACGCCGTACGCCCGGGACCGCGAGCCGCCGCAGACCCGGCGGAACTCGCACCGCCCGCACCGGCCACCGAGCCGATCGGCGTCCCGCAGTCCGGTGAACAGCTCCGCGGTGCGGTAGATCTCCGTCAGCGGCGTCTCCCGGACGCTTCCGGCGCCCAGCGGCAGGAAGCCGCTCGGGTGCACGGTGCCGGTGTGGGAGACGAAGACGAAACCGCGGCCCGCGTTGACGTCCAGGGGCGGTCGCCGCACCCGGCGCGCCCCGGCGTCCAGGCCCAGCTCGGCCGTCCGCTCGCGCAACTCCCGGTACAGGGAGCCCAGTCCGAGCACCGCCGCATGGTCGTCGCCGGTGGCGGTGAGGATCTGCCGTTGCAGCGCGACGCGGCGGAAGTGGTGGGCCTCGGTGGTCTTGGCGGGCACGGTCAGGCCCACGTCGTAGACGAAGTTGAGGACGTCCTCCACCTCTGCGGAGGTCAGGGCGCCGAGGCCGCGGCCACGGCCGGTGGGCACCAGGAAGAAGGCGCTCCACAGCATCGCGCCGTGATCGGCGACGAGGCGGACGATGTCGGGAAGGTCGTGCAGGTTGTGCCGGGCGACCGTCGTGTTGATCTGCACCTTCATGCCGAGGGCACGCGCCGCGTCCCAGGCGTCCAGGGTCCAGCGGAACACCCCGGGCACCCCGCGGAAGTCGTCGTGCAGCTCGGCGGTGGAGCCGTCCAGACTCAGCGAGAGGCCGGTCGCGCCCGCCGCGTGCAGGTCCCGCAGCCGCCGCGTGGTGAGCGTCGGGGTGCCGGACGGGGACACCGCGACCCGGACGCCCGCCTCCCTGCCGTAGGCGACGAGTTCGGTGAGGTCGGGGCGCTGGAACGGGTCGCCGCCGGTGATGACGAACAGCGGGGCGGGCTGTCCGAAGGCGGCCACCTGGCGCAGCAGGTCCTTCGCGGCGGCGGTGTCCAGCTCGCGCGGGTCGCGGTCGGGCGCGGCCTCGGCACGGCAGTGCAGGCACGCCAGCGGGCAGGCCCTGGTCGATTCCCAGATGACGATGAAGGGCCGTTCCCCCGCGTTGTGCCGCTGGTGGCGGATGGCATGGGCGGTGGTGTTCATCGCACGGCCCGTCCCAGCGCCCTGGTGCTGCGTCCGGCCGCCCTGGAGTCAGGGCAGACGAGGCGGGCGGCCGGACGGTGACCGGTCGGGACGGTGCGCGGCACCCACCGCGAGCGACAGCGGTGGAATCGGCCTTGAGGGCGGTCGACGTGGTCGTGCACGGGATACCTCCTGATCGGTCGCCGTCAGCATCCACCGGCGGCGGTGGTCGGCGCGGCGGCCGATGGTCTTCTCCAACAGGGCCGACGGTCCCTCTTCGCGGCTGGTGCGACAGGGCCGGACGGGGCCGTCGGACGGGCGACCGTCGACGGCGTGCCGGGTGGCAGCCCCTGCGAGACCTCCGGCCGCCCTCACGCGGGCGTCCAGGGTCCCGTCCGTGCACGCCGCCGCGGTTCAGGAGCGGTGCGAAGAGCGGGGTGCCAGGGCGTCCGCGGTGGCCACCATGGCGACACCCAGGCCGGTCAGTGCGGCGCCCAGGCCCATGACCAGGGTCGTGAGGTGCCATGCCTGGTAGGCGGACATCAGCGAGGCGCGCAGGGACTGGCCCATGAACGCGGTCCGGCGCAGTTCGGCGAGCTTCTCGTCCTCGCCGCCGGCGGCGTGCAGTTCGGCGCTGATCTCGGCGTAGGTGCGGCCTCCGGTGGCATGGGCGAGATTGCCCTGGATGAACTCGGCGTAGGCGTGGGCCTCGGGGCCGGTTTCCACACGGCGTCCGGCGTGGGCGGCGAGTTCGGCGGGCAGCCCGCGCTCGGGGAAGGTGATTCTCTGGGCGGCCAGCTCGGTACGGATCTCCTTCCTGCCGCTGCGGCCCCGCCACAGCATGACCGGCCCGGCCGCTGCCAGCGCTGTACCGACCGTCCCGAGCAGGGTGCCGGCCCGACGGTGTGATCCGTCCATGGTGGGTGTCCTTCTTTCCTCATGTGCTCGAGGGATGCCGCGTCCGGCCGTGGGGGACGGCCGGACGCGCGACCGGACCGGGCGCCACGCGCCGTACGCGCTACACCTGCGGCGGCCGGGGACGGGGGAATCGGCCGCCCGGCAGGCACGGAATGCGGTCGTACGGATGGGGCATCTGCGGTTCGATCGATGCCAAGCATGCAACGTCGGCCGCACCGGTTCCCCGGCCGACCGGACCCCACCACCGGGGCCATTGGGCCCCATCGCGACCAGCCGGATGGGGCCGGAAAGCCATCCGGCGGGGACCGCCGGCCCCAGGTGCGCCCGGGGCCGCGCCGCCTAGCGTTCCGGGCCATGGAGAACGATCAGAACGCACGGCAGCGGGAGTCGCGCGCCGCTCGGGGCTGGCCCCTCGCGACCCGGCGGTTGCTGACGCGTAGTGAGGTGTCGGCCGACGGACGCGCCGTCTTCGGCGAGAACGACGGCAAGTGGGAAGGCTTCTACCGGGACCGCTACGCCCACGACAAGGTGGTGCGCTCGACGCACGGGGTCAACTGCACCGGTTCCTGCTCGTGGATGGTCTACGTCAAGGACGGCATCATCACCTGGGAGCACCAGGCCACCGACTACCCGTCGATCGGCACGGACTGCCCCGAGTACGAGCCGCGCGGCTGCCCGCGCGGGGCGTCGTTCTCCTGGTACACGTACTCGCCCAGCCGGGTCCGCTACCCCTATGTGCGCGGGGCGCTGCTGAAGCTGTGGCGGGAGGCCCGCAAGCGGCTCGGTGACCCGGTGGCCGCCTGGGCCGAGATCACCGGCGACCCGGCCAAGGCCCGCGCCTACAAGCGGGCACGTGGCAAGGGCGGTCTGGTGCGTGCGGACTGGGACGAGGTGAGCGAACTGGTCGCCGCCGCCCAGGTGCACACCGTCAAGGCGTACGGCCCCGACCGCGTCGCCGGGTTCTCGCCCATCCCGGCGATGTCGATGGCGTCGTTCGCGGCCGGGGCGCGGTTCCACTCGCTGATCGGCGGCACGCTGCTGTCGTTCTACGACTGGTACGCGGACCTGCCGATCGCCTCGCCGCAGGTCTTCGGCGACCAGACGGACGTGCCGGAGGCCGCCGACTGGTGGAACGCGGGCTATCTGATCATGTGGGGCTCGAACATCCCCGTCACCCGCACGCCGGACGCGCACTTCCTGACCGAGACCCGCTACAACGGCACCAAGGTCGTCGCGGTCAGCCCCGACTACGCCGACAACGTCAAGCACGCCGACGAATGGCTCGCCCCGCACCCCGGAACGGACGGCGCGCTGGCGATGGCCATGGGCCACGTGATCCTGCGCGAGTTCCTCGTCGACCGCGAAGTGCCCTATTTCCAGGACTACTTGCGCAAGTTCACCGACGCCCCGTTCCTGGTGACCCTGCGCGAGCACGACCACGGACTCGTCCCCGACGGGTTCCTGACCGCCGCCGATCTCGGCGGTGAGGAAGGGACCGAGGAGAACGCGGAGTTCAAGACGGTCCTCCTGGACGGGGCCACCGGCGAACCGGTGGTCCCCGGCGGCTCGCTCGGCTTCCGGTGGGGGGAGGCCGGGCGAGGCCGCTGGAATCTCGACCTGGGCGATGTCGTACCGGAGTTGAGCCTGCTGGAACGGGCCGAGGACACGGCCGAGGTCGCGCTGCCCCGCTTCGACGAGGGGACCACCGAAGGCGGCTCGGTGATGGTCCGGGGCGTTCCGGTCCGCAGGGTCGGCGGGCGCCTGGTCACCACCGTCTTCGACCTCATGCTGGCGCAGTACGGCGTCGAGCGGCCGGGTCTGCCGGGCACCTGGCCGTCCTCGTACGAGGACGCGTCGGAGCCGTACACCCCCGCCTGGCAGGAGACGATCACCTCGGTTCCGGCGGAGCAGGCGGCCCGGATCGCCCGGGAGTTCGCCCGCAACGCCGAGCGCACCGACGGACGCTCGATGATCGCGCTCGGCGCTGGCACCAACCACTGGTTCCACTCCGACACCATCTACCGCGCCTTCCTGGCGCTGATCACGATGACCGGCTGCCAGGGCGTCAACGGCGGCGGCTGGGCGCACTATGTGGGCCAGGAGAAGGTCCGCCCGGTCACCGGGCAGCAGCACCTGTCGTTCGCCTTCGACTGGCAGCGGCCCACACGGCACATGGCGGGCACCTCGTACTGGTACCTGAACTCCGACCAGTGGCGCTACGAGGCGTTCGGGCCCGAGGAGCTCGCTTCCCCGCTCGGGAAGGGGCGGTTCCAGGGCAAGGGGTTCGCCGACTGCCTGGCGCAGGCCGTGCGGCTGGGCTGGACGCCGGGCCACCCCGGCTTCAACCGCAACCCGCTCGACCTCACGGACGAGGCGGCGGCCGCGGGCCGTCCGGTCGCCGAGCACATCGTCGACGAGCTGAAGTCGGGGCGGCTGCGGTTCGCCGCCGAGGACCCCGACGACCCGGCCAACTTCCCGCGCGTACTGACCGTGTGGCGGGCCAACCTCCTCGGTTCCTCCGGCAAGGGCAACGAGTACTTCCTGCGGCACCTGCTGGGCACCGACGCGGCGGTCCGCTCCGAGGAGACCCCGCCCGAGGGGCGCCTGAAGGAGGTGGTGTGGCGGGCGGAGGCCCCCGAGGGCAAGCTCGACCTGCTGGTCACCATGGACTTCCGGATGACCTCCACCGGGCTGCTCTCCGACGTCGTCCTGCCGGCCGCCACCTGGTACGAGAAGGACGACCTGTCCAGCACGGACATGCACCCCTTCGTGCACGCCTTCACCCCCGCCATCGCCCCGCCCTGGCAGGCCCGCACCGACTACGACACGTTCCTGACCATCGCCGACCGGTTCAGCGAACTGGCCGCCGAGCACCTCGGCACCCGTACCGACGTCCTCGCCGTACCGCTGCTGCACGACACCCCGGACGAACTCGCCCAGCCCGGCGGGGTCGTACGGGACTGGAAGGCCGGCGAGTGCGAACCGGTCCCCGGCAGGACCATGCCGAAGCTGGTCACGATCGAGCGGGACTACGCCGCGACCGCGCAGAAGATGCGGGCCGTGGGTCCGCTGCTCGACACCCTGGGCACCACCACCAAGGGCGTCACCGTCCACCCGAACCAGGAGATCGACGACCTCCGGCGCCGCAACGGCACCGTCAGGGACGGAGTCGCCGCCGGGCGGCCCTCGCTCGCCACCGCGAGCGACATGTGCGAGGCGATCCTCGCCCTGTCCGGCACCACCAACGGCCGCCTCGCCACCGAGGGCTTCCGGGAACTGGAGCGGCGGACGGGCAGCGAGGGCCTGGTCGGGCTCGCCTCCGAGCGCGAGGCGGAACGGATCACGTTCGCCGACACCCGCACCCAGCCCCGCTCGGTGATGACGTCGTACGAGTGGTCGGGCTCGGAGACCGGCGGGCGCCGCTACTCACCGTTCGTCATCAACACCGAGCACAAGAAGCCCTGGCACACCCTCACCGGCCGCCAGCACTTCTTCGTCCAGCACGACTGGATGGCCGAGCTCGGCGAACAACTGCCCGTCTACCGGCCGCCGTTGAACACCCCCCGGCACTACGGCGACGAGCATCTGCACGAGAGCGGCCGGGCCGAGGTCACCGTGCGCTATCTGACCCCGCACTCGAAGTGGTCCATCCACTCGAACTACCAGGACAACAAGTACATGCTCGATCTGTCCCGCGGCGGACCCACGATCTGGATGTCCACCGCCGACGCCGAGAAGATCGGCGTCAAGGACAACGAGTGGATCGAGGCGTACAACCGCAACGGCGTCGTCGCCGCCCGGACCGTGGTCACCCACCGCATGCCCGAGGGGACCGTGTACATGTACCACGCCCAGGACCGCACCGTGAACGTCCCGAAGACCGAGGTCAGCGGCAAGCGCGGCGGCATCCACAACTCCCTCACCCGGCTGCTGCTCAAGCCCACCCACCTCGCGGGCGGCTACGCCCAGTTCACCTACGCCTTCAACTACTACGGCCCGACCGGCAACCAGCGCGACGAGGTCACCGTCATCCGCCGCCGCAGCCAGGATGTGGAGTACTGACATGCCCCGTGGCGAAGCCACTATCGGACGAGTCATGGCACAGATCGCGATGGTCATGAACCTCGACAAGTGCATCGGCTGCCACACCTGCTCGGTCACCTGCAAGCAGACGTGGACCAACCGCACCGGCGTCGAGTACGCCTGGTTCAACAACGTCGAGACCAAGCCCGGCGTCGGCTACCCCCGCCGCTACGAGGACCAGGAGCAGTGGAAGGGCGGCTGGATGCTGGACAAGCGCGGGCGTCTCGTCCTGCGCTCCGGCGGGCGGATCAAGCGGCTCCTGTCCCTCTTCTCCAACCCCGACCTGCCGTCCATCGAGGACTACTACGAGCCCGTCACCTACGACTACGACAACCTCGTCAACGCCCCGGCCGGCCGGGACATCCCCGTGGCCCGCCCCCGCTCGGTCCTCACCGGCAGGCCCACCTCCATCACCTGGGGCGCCAACTGGGAGGACGGCCTCGGCGGCGCACCCGAGAACGCGGGCGGCGACCCGAACCTCACCGGGGAATGGGCGGAGAAGGTCAGGTTCGAGTTCGAGCAGACCTTCCTCTTCCACCTGCCCCGCCTGTGCGAGCACTGCCTCAACCCGGCGTGTGTCTCCGCGTGCCCGTCCGGGGCGATGTACAAGCGGGTCGAGGACGGCATCGTGCTCGTCGACCAGGACCGCTGCCGGGGCTGGCGCATGTGCGTCACGGCGTGCCCGTACAAGAAGGTGTACGTCAACCACGCCACCGGCAAGGCCGAGAAGTGCACCTTCTGCTTCCCGCGTATCGAGGCCGGCCAGCCCACCGTCTGCTCCGAGACCTGCGTCGGCCGGCTGCGCTATCTGGGGCTGCTCCTCTACGACGCCGACCGCGTCGGCGAGGCGGCCGCCACCCCGGACGAGAAGGACCTCCTCGACGCCCAGCGGGGCGTCTTCCTCGACCCGCGCGACCCCGAGGTGATCGCGGCGGCACGGGAATCGGGAATACCCGAGGACTGGCTGGACGCGGCCCGCCGCTCCCCGGTGTACGACCTCGTGATGAGGTACAAGGTGGCGCTTCCGCTGCACCCGGAGTACCGGACCATGCCGATGGTCTGGTACGTGCCCCCGCTCTCCCCCGTCCTCGACGCCGTCGACGCGGCGGGCGGAAACCAGGACGACCCCGACCACGTCTTCGCCGCCGTCACTCGGCTGCGCATCCCGCTGGAGTACCTGGCCGAGCTGTTCACCGCCGGTGACGCGGACGTCGTCGCCGGGGTGCTGATGAAGCTCACCGCGCTGCGCTCGTACATGCGCGAACGCACCCTCGGCGAGGACGGCGACGAGGCGCCGCTCGAGGCCGTCGGCCTCACCGCACGCGAGGCCGAGGACCTGCACCGGCTCCTCGCCGTCGCCAAGTACCAGGACCGCTACGTCGTCCCCGCCGCCCACAAGGAGGACGCCGCCGCCCTGACCGCGATGGAGAACCGCTGCCCGGTCGAGTCCTCCGACACCGCCGAACCCCGCAGGACCATGCTCGGCATCCCCACCCTGCGCCGCCGTACGTCCGACACACCAGCCGGAGGCCACCCGTGAGCCCGCTGCCCTCCCCCGGTGCTGAACGCCTGGGGGGACTCCCCTCCGTTCCCGCCGTCCTCCGCTCCCGCGTCCGGGCCGCCGTGCGCCGCCCGGGTCGCGCGGCCCGCCCGGGACGTCCGACCCGGCTCACGCCGGAGGAGACCCAGGACCGGGCGCTGCTGCTACGGCTGCTGTCGCTGCTGCTGCAGTACCCGGACGCCGAACTCGCCGCCGCACGGCCCGTGCTGGCGGCCACCGTGGAGGCGCTGGCGCCCTCACCCGCCGCAGAGCATCTGGCCGCCTTCACCGCCTGGTGCGGCGGCCAGGAGACCCAGGCCCTGGAGCGGCACTACGTCGAGATGTTCGACCTGCGCCGCAAGAGCAGCCTTTACCTCACCTACTACCTGCACGGCGACACCCGCCGCCGCGGCATGGCCCTGCTCACCCTCGCCCAGCGCTACCGCGCCACCGGATGGGACACCGACGGCGGTGAACTCCCCGACCACCTCCCGGTCGTCCTGGAGTTCGCCGCACTCGCCGGCCCTCGGGCGGGTGAGGCGCCACTGCGTCAGCACCGGCGCGGCCTGGAACTGATCCACCGCGCCCTGACCGACGCCGACTCCCCCTACCGGCACGTCCTGGCCGCGCTGCTGACCCTCCTGCCGCCGCCCACCGAGGCCGACCTGCGGGCCGTCGCCGAACTGGCCGCCCAGGGCCCGCCCAACGAGGACGTCGGCATCGACCCGTACGGAGCCGGGGAGTTCGCCCCACCGGGCACCTTCGTCCCGCCCGACCAGGCCCGGCCCACCCTCATGCCACCCCTCTCCACCCCGGAAGGCCCCCGATGAGCGCCGCGCCTGCCTCCCTTGCCGCAGCGAGCGGCGCCGATCTGCTCCTGTGGGTCGCCCTCCCCTACATCTGTCTCGCCGTGTTCGTGGTCGGCCACGTCTGGCGCTACCGCCAGGACCAGTTCGGCTGGACCTCCCGCACCACCCAGCTCCTCGAACACCGCTGGCTGCGCTGGGGCAGCCCGCTGTTCCACCTGGGCGCCTTCATGGTGATCGCCGGGCACGTCGTCGGGCTCGCCGTCCCCGACTCGTGGACCGAGGCCGTGGGCATCACCGAGCACGCCTACCACACCACGGCCGTCTGGGCGGGCTCGGTGGCCGGCGTCGCCATGGTCGCCGGACTGGGCATGCTGTGCGCCCGCCGACTGCTGACCCGCCGGATCCGGCTCGGCACCGACCGCAGTGACAAACTCCTGTTCCCCCTGCTGTCCGCCACCGTCCTGCTCGGCATCACGGCCACCGCCGCCCACAATGTCTTCGGCGCCGGATACGACTACCGCTCCACCGTCTCCGTGTGGTTCCGCGGCCTGTTCGTCCTCCAGCCGCAGCCGGAGGCGATCGCCGGAGCCCCGCTGCTGTTCCAGCTGCACGCTCTCACCGCGTTCCTGCTCTTCGCGGCCTGGCCGTTCACCCGGCTGGTCCATGTGTGGAGCGCCCCGATCGGATACCTGGCGCGGCCGTACCTGGTCTACCGCAGGCGAGCCACCCCGGCCGCGGCGCCGACGGCCGCGGGCCGGCCCCGTTCGGCCTCCGGCTCGCGGTGAGCCGCATGGGTCACCGCATGAGTCACGGACCCGGCGTGGGTGTGCCGGAAGCCACGCCCCCGCCGGGTCCGCACACGGTGGGCGCGAGCCGCCGCACGGGATGGGTGATGGTCCTCACCGGGACCGTCGGCTGGCTCGCGTCCTTCCAGCTCACCGTGGACGACTGGCGGCTGCTCCGTGACCCCGCCTACCGACCACCCTGCGACATCGGCCCCGTCGTGAGCTGCGGCAGCGTCATGTCCAGCCCGCAGGGCAGCCTGTTCGGCTTCCCCAACATGCTGCTGGGACTGGGCGCCTTCGCCGCCGTGACCGCTCTGGGCATCGCCGTGCTCTCGGGGGCACGCCTGCACCGCCGGCTCTGGCTCACGCTGGACGCCGGCGCGCTGGTCGGGGTGGTGTTCGCGCACTGGCTGATCGGACAGTCGCTCTACGAGCTCGGCACGCTCTGCCCCTACTGCGCCGTCGTCTGGGCCGCGACCATCGCCCTGTTCTGGTACGTCACCCTGCACTGCCTGGAACGCGGAATCGTCCCCGTGCCCCGGGCCGTGCTGTACGTCGTCCGGGACACGCACTGGATACTCCTCGGCGCCTGGTACGGGGTGATCGCGCTGCTCGTCCTCACCCGCTTCTGGCCGTACTGGAGCAGCCTGATCTGACCGACCGCCGCCCTCCGCCCTGAGCACTCCGCCCGCTGCACTCCGTCCTCCGCACAAGCAGTGACGGGCCCACTGGCCCTTCCATCGGGACCTTCGGCCCCCCGCACTCCACCACCCCTCCGAGTTAGGTTTACCTAAGTAGCATCGATGCACGTAGAGAGCGAGGCACGGGCATGGCAACGACAGACCATTCGGCCCTGCGGAACGGCATCTCCCTTCCCGGCGACGGACTCGACGCCGCCCGCATGCCCGGCCACTGGCTGCTGGCCCGGCTGGGCAAGCGTGTGCTGCGCCCCGGCGGTGTGGAGCTGACCCGATGGATGCTGGACGCCCTGGGCGTGGATCCGGAGGACCGGGTCGTGGAGCTGGCCGCCGGCCTCGGGGCCACCGCCCGGCTGACCCTCGCCCGCCGTCCTGCCGCCTACACCGCCGTCGACCGCGACGCCACCGCCGTGGCCGCACTCAGCGCCCTCACCGCCCCGGGCGCGACTCAGGTGCGCGCCGTACGGTCGGACGCCGCGGACACCCGGTTGCCGGACGGCGACGCCACCGTCGTGTACGGCGAGGCGATGCTGACCATGCAGCCCGAAGCCGCCAAGCGCCGCATCGTACGAGAGGTCAGGCGCCTCCTCGACGACTCCACCGGCCGCTACGCCATCCACGAACTGTGCCTGCTGCCCGACGACCTGGACCCGGCACTCGCCGAACGGATCACCCATGACCTGCGCGAGGCCATCCACGTCGGCGCCCGCCCCCTGACTCCCACCGCCTGGAGTGACCTTCTCGCGGACGAGGGATTCACCGTCACCGCCCGCAGGACGGCACCGATGGCGCTGCTCGAACCGCGTCGCCTCATCGCCGACGAAGGACCGGCCCCCGCCCTGCGCATCGCCGGCCGGGCACTGCGGGACCCGGCCGCACTGCGCCGTGTGCTCCACATGCGCCGCGTGTTCCGACGTCACAGCGCCCACCTGGGCGCGATCAGCCTGCTCGCCGTCCCCACCCCGTCCCGGCCCCGAGGAGGAACCCGAGATGACCGCCACCGTGATCAGTGACCTGGCCGCCGAACTGACCGTGCCCGAGGACGGCACCCTCAGCCGTGTCCTGTACCGCGACGACCGTCTACGCGTGGTCGGCTTCGCCTTCGCCGCCGGCCAGGAACTGACCGAGCACACCTCCGCCCTCCCCGTGGTCATCCAGGTCGTCCAAGGCCGCCTCGACCTGGTCCTGGGCGACGAGAAGACCGAGGCGGGGCCCGGCAGCTGGATCCACCTGCCCGCACGGCTGCCGCACACCGTGCGTGCCACCGAGCCCAGCGTCATGCTGCTGACCATGCTCCCCGCCCCGGAGCCGTCCGGGTCCGGGGCGCCTTCCGCGGCATGACCGGCGCCCGGTCGTGTGCGCTGCGTGATCGACGCACCGGTGCCGCCGCGCGCGGCACACGGTGAGCAGCGGCCCCTCGCCGCCGGCCGAACCACACGCGGCGCACACGAGCGGCGCCGCACCCGTCGACGGCCGGAGAGCCACGTCTTCCTGTCTTCCTGTCTTCCTGTCTTCCTGTCTTCCTACCCTGCCCTGACCTGGCCTGCCGGGGCCGGGGGCCTCGGTCACACGACGTCGAGAACGTCTTTCACCGGGCGGCGGGGGGTGGCCGGGCCCCGGGGGCCGTAGCCGAGTCGCAGCACCATCTGCACGTAGCCCGTGCCCCATCCCGGGTCGCGGGCCAGCAGGCGCAGGTCGCGGGCCTCCAGGGCGTGGGAGGTCAGGGAGGTGGCCAGGTCGGCCAGCGTGGCCTCCAGCAGAACCCGTTCCAGGGCCTGCCCGGCGCGCAGCCAGTCGGCGGGCGCGTCACCGGGGGTGCTCAGCAGGGCCAGGTGGGGGGCGTGCTCGAAGGCGGTGCTGCCGCGGTCGGCCACCGGCCGGCGTCCGGCGAAGTCCCGTACCGGAGCCTTGCCGTCCCGTTTGCGCGGGCCGAAGGCGTACTCGGGGACGCCGTCGACGGCGGTGTCCGCCTCCGCTCCGAGCCGGGTCCAGCGGATGAGGTCCGCGCGGGCGCCGGGCTCCATCGCGTCGCGGCTCTCCGCATCACGGACCAGGTCGAGCACGGTCTCGGCGTGCCAGGGGCCGGGGAAGAGCAGGACACCCGACTCACGCGCCGCCGCATCCCGCAAGGCGGCCTGGACGTCATCGGGAATGTCCTTCTCGGCGAAGGGGTGGCGGCTGGTGTGCCGCTGCCGGATCGCCTCGTGCAGCCGCGTCAGGTCCTCCTCCCGCAAGCGTCGCTCGTCCGGGTCTGCCAGGTGGACGGCCGCGAGCAGCAGCGGATCCTGTGGCTCGGGCAGCAGCCGGACGTCGGGGGCGAGGTCCGTGTGCGCGGCGGCGACGCGCAGGTTGAACAGCGCCGCCCCGCAGCCGATGTACAGCGCCCGGTTGCCGGGATCGGACCGGGGCATGGCCCGCTCGAGGTCGGCGCGCAGCAGCAGGAGACGCTCGTCGGCGACGTACTGGAAACGCCAGGGCTGCGCGTTGTGCATGGACGGAGCCGCGGCGGCCTCGGCCACGAGCGTGCTCACCGTCTTCTCGTCGAGTTCGCGCGAAGCCATGGAATCCTCCTGTCATGCCCCGCCGTGCCGCGGGCCCCCACCAGGTACCGCGTCAGCGGGGCGGCCTGGGGGCCGGCACCACGGCCTCGGCGGCGTTCAGGCCCGCAACCCGACGGGCCGATTCCAGTGTCTGCCCAGCGGCACCGCCGAGCACCCGGAATCCGCACACCGACGCGGCCATCACGGAACACGATGCGCACGGACCTCGTCCTGCTCGGATCAGCGACCGCTCCGGACTTCCACACACCCGTGCCGGCGCTAAGACCCGGACCGGTCCGCACGGGGGTCCGGTGAGGGGCGTTCGTTCGGCCCTGCGGGTGCCGACGGCGGTGAAGGCTCAGCGTCCTTCGTGCCGCAGCCGGTCCTGTGCCTGCGTGGCGATGACCGCGGCCTGGATGCGCCGCTCCACGCCGAGCTTGGCGAGCAGACGGGAGATGTGGTTCTTGACCGTCTTCTCCGCCAGGTAGAGCCGCTGTCCGATCTGGCGGTTGGTCAGGCCCTCGCCGATCAGAGCCAGGATCTCCCGCTCCCGGGCGGTGAGCCCCGGCAGGGCGTCCGGCTCCTCCTCCGGCTGCTGGTCATGGCGCAGCCGGGCCATCACCTTGGCGGTGGCGCTGGGGTCGAGCAGGGACTGGCCTGCGGCCACCGTACGCACGGCGGACACCAGGTCCGTGCCCTGGATCTGCTTCAGCACGTATCCGGAGGCTCCGGCCATGATCGAGTCGAGCAGGGCCTCCTCGTCGTCGAACGAGGTCAGCATCAGGCAGGCCAGTTCCGGCATGCGTGAGCGCAGCTCGCGGCAGACGGTCACGCCGTCTCCGTCGGGCAGCCGCACGTCGAGCACGGCCACCTGCGGGCGCAGCGCGGGGACCCGCACCAGGGCCTGCTCGACGGTGCCGGCCTCGCCGATCACGGCGATGTCCGGCTCGTCGTTCAGCAGGTCGCGCACCCCGCGCCGTACCACCTCGTGGTCGTCCAGCAGGAAGACCCGGATCGGGTTGTCGGTACCGGGTCGCTCGCTGTCCGCCATCGACGGCTCCTGTCCTGTGTCGTCTGTCTCCTGTACCGGAGCCCGCCGGATGGGCGGGACCGGTCCTTCCCTGTCGCAGATCTTGCGCGCTTCCGGGCCGAACGGCCAGGGCCTACCGGCCCTTTTCCCTCTGCCGTTCGCGCATTCCCACGCGTACCGGTTCTGATCGCGTACCCGGCGCCGCCCGCTGCCGAACGCCGGGGAGTCCGGGTGCGCGGGTGCGCGGGTGCGCGGCTGCGCGGGTGCGCCTCACCGGCCGCGGCCGGCGACCGGGCCGATACCGGAGGGGGAACCGCCGAGGCCCGCGATCACCGGATCACTCATCGGGTACTCCCCGTCCCGGAGCACATCCGACGCGCGGCCCTTCGGCTCCCGGGACTGGGTGCGGCCGACACCCTCGCCGAGATCCGGGGCGCCCCGCGCAACGCCGAGCGGTTCGCCGGCCCGACCCGCGCACCACCGCGTGGCTGACATGGACGCCCGGCGCCACAGCGCGCGCACGCTCCACCGCCTCGCCCACCAGACGGTGGGCCCCGTCCACCCCCACGGCCACCAGACCACTCACCGCGCCTCCCGCATCCGGTACGCCCTGCCCTTACCTCCAGGTTCCCCCCGGCCACCGGACGTCGAGGGCCGGCCCGGCCCGGCGGCAAGGGGGCAGTTCGGCCCGGAAGCTCGGGACCGGTCGGCCCTGCCCCGTCGAGCCGGTGCGCGGGAGGCTGAAGAGGCATCGAGGGGCCGGCCACCCGGGACGGTCCAACGGGACAGCAGCGGCCGCCGGTCGCCCTCACCCGAGAGTTCCGGCCCCCGATGCCCACCGCGGGAGCACTTGGCGCGGCGGGGACGGAGATCGGCCCGCGGTGGCCGTGCGCGGGGAAAACCAGTGGCCCTCCACGGGCACCAGCGGAGAAGGGAACTGCTGTGAAGACCTCCAAGGTCGGTGAGGTGATGACCCCCGAGGTCATCCAGGCCCACCAGGACACACCGTTCAAGGACGTGGCACGCATGCTGGCCCGGCACCGGATCAGCGGCCTGCCGGTCGTGGACGCCGACGACAAGGTTCTCGGCGTCATCTCCGAGACCGACCTGATGCGCCGACAGGCGGCACAGGCCGAACGGGACCGGGGAGACCGTCTTCGGCTGCCCGCTCTGCGCCGGAAGGCACGTATCGCCGCCGCCAAGGCCCGTGCCATGACCGCCGGGCAGCTGATGTCGACACCCGCGATCACCGTGCATCCGGAGCAACGCGTCGCGGAAGCCGCACGGGTGATGGAGCGTCACCACATCGAACGCCTGCCCGTGGTGGACGAGGAGGACCGTCTGATCGGCATCGCCACCCGCCGGGACCTGCTGCGGGTCTTCCTGCGCACCGACGAGGAGATCCGTCAGGAGATCATCGACGAGGTCCTGACCCGCGCCATGTGCCTGCCGCCCCACACCCTCGTCGTCTCGGTCCACGACGGCACGGCCATGCTGGAGGGACGCCTGGAACGCCGTAGCGACATCCCGGTGGCCGTCCGGCTGACCTGGCGGGTGGACGGCGTGGTGGGCGTGATGAACAGCCTCACCTTCCGCGACGACGACATCCACCCACCCGAGAAGCACCCCTCCCGACGGATCGCCCACCACTGGCTCCCCGAACGGTGAACCCCGGCGCCCCTTCGGCGCCGTACCGCCGGTACGGCGGCCCCGACCGCCCCCGCCGCGCGGCCTGTCCGGTGTGATCCACTCGGCGCCGGGGCGGAGCGGACATCCATAGCCCCACCATCTCCCCGGGACGTCCTCGGCGCTCGCAGGCGCTGCCGAGGGCCCGTCTCCGTCCGCGTTCCGGCGCCCCTCCCGCCCTCGGGTGGCCGACCGGCCCTGGTGTCCCGGGCCGGTCGGGCCCCGGTCGGGACCTTCGACGCCTGGGGAGCGGCTGCCGTCTGCGAGACGGTCATGGTGCGAGCGGTACCGACCACGCGGTGCCGCTCCCGACACGGACGCTGCCGGTCTTCCGGCCCACGACCTCGACGACGGAGGCGCAACCCCATGACCTCACAGGACGCCCGAACCCGAGCCGCCGCCCCGGGCGGCGAGCCGTCCGAGACCGCCATCGCGGTGGACCGGCTGGTCACGAACGGGCTCAAGGCGCTCGCCGACTACGAGGACCTGACGCAGGAACAGGTCGACCACATCGTCAACAAGGCCTCGGTCGCCGCCCTGGACCAGCACACCGCGCTCGCGCGGCTCGCGGTGGAGGAGACCGGCCGCGGCCTCTTCGAGGACAAGGCCGCCAAGAACATGTTCGCGTGCGAGCACGTCACCCACAGCATGGGCCGTATGAAGACCGTCGGGGTCATCGCCCGCGACGACATCGAGGACATGGTCGAGATCGCGGAACCGGTGGGTGTGGTCTGCGCGATCACGCCGGTCACCAATCCGACCTCCACCACGATCTTCAAGGCGCTGATGGCCCTGAAGACCCGCAACCCGGTCGTCTTCGCCTTCCACCCCTCCGCCCAGCGCTGCAGCGCCGAGGCGGCCAGGATCGTGCGCGACGCCGCCGTCGCCGCGGGCGCGCCGAAGCACTGCGTCCAGTGGATCGAGACCCCGTCGGTCGAGGCCACCGGCACTCTCATGCGCCACCCGGGCGTCTCCCTGATCCTCGCCACCGGCGGCAACGCCATGGTCAAGGCCGCCTACTCGGCCGGCAAGCCCGCCCTGGGCGTCGGCGCCGGCAACGTTCCCGCCTACGTCCACAGGAGCGCCAAGCTGCGCCGGGCCGTCAACGACCTGGTGCTGTCGAAGTCGTTCGACAACGGCATGATCTGCGCCTCCGAACAGGCCGTCATCCTGGACGACGAGATCTACGACGCCGCCCTGGCGGAGTTCCGCACCCTGCACGCCCACCTGGCGACCGCCGAGGAGAAGGCGAAGCTGGAGGCGTTCCTGTTCCCCGCCGACCGGACGGGGAAGGGCTGCGAACCCAAGGTCAACGCGGCGGCCGTCGGCCAGAGCCCGGCGTGGATCGCCGAGCAGGCCGGCTTCACCGTGCCCGCCGACACCTCGCTCATCCTGGTCGAGGCCGACCGGGTCGGCCCGGACGAGCCGCTGACCCGCGAGAAGCTCTGCCCGGTGCTCGCCGTGCTGCGCGCCGGCTCCGAGGAGCAGGGGTTCGACCTGGCCGCCGACATGGTCGCCTTCCACGGCCAGGGCCACAGCGCGGTCATCCACACCGAGGACCGCGAACTCGCCGAGGCGTACGGCAGGCGCATCAAGACCGTACGGATCATCGTCAACGCGCCCTCCTCGCAGGGCGCCATCGGCGGCATCTACAACGGCCTGCTGCCGTCCCTGACCCTGGGCTGCGGCTCCTGGGGCAGCACGTCGGTGTCCAACAACGTCTCCGCACCCCAGTTGCTGAACGTCAAGCGGGTCGGGACGCGCCGCAACAACCTGCAGTGGTTCAAGGTCCCGCCGAAGATCTACTTCGAGCCGCAGGCCATCCGCTACCTCGCCGACATGCCGGACGTCCACCGCGTCACGATCGTCACCGACGCGACGATGACCCGTCTCGGCTTCGTCGACCGCGTCGACCGGGTCCTCAAGCGCCGTCCCGGGCCCGTGACGCTGCAGATCATCGACAACGTCGAACCGGAACCCAGCATCGACTCCGTGCAGCGCGGCGCCCGCCTCATGCGCGACTTCCGCCCGGACACGATCATCGCGCTCGGCGGCGGCTCGCCCATGGACGCGGCCAAGGTGATGTGGCTCCTCTACGAGCACCCGGACACCGACTTCGCCGACATGCGGCACAAGTTCTCCGACATCCGCAAGCGGGCCTTCCGCTTCCCCACGTTGGGCGCACGCGCCCGCCTGGTGTGCGTCCCCACCACCTCCGGCACCGGCGCCGAGGTCACCCCCTTCGCCGTCATCTCCGACCCCGCCACCGGCAAGAAGTACCCGCTGGCCGACTACGCGCTCACGCCCAGCGTGGCCATCGTCGACCCCCTGCTCACCACCGAGCTGCCCCCGGCACTGGCCGCCGACAGCGGCTTCGACGCCCTCACCCACGCCATCGAGGCGTACGTCTCCGTCTACGCCAACGACTTCACCGACGGCCTCGCCCTGCACGCGATCCGCCTGATCTTCGACCACCTCGAAGCGGCGGTGAACGACCGCGAGGGCTCGGCCGAAGCCCGCGAGAAGATGCACAACGCCGGCACCATCGCGGGCATGGCTTTCGGCAACGCCTTCCTCGGCATCGTCCACGCCATGTCCCACACCCTCGGCGCCACCTTCCACATCGCTCACGGCCGCACCAACGCCGTCCTGCTCCCCCACGTCATCCGCTACAACGGCACCGCCCCGACCAAGCTCACCGGCTGGCCCAAGTACGAGAGCTACCGCGCCCCCGAACGCTTCCAGGACATCGCCCGCACCCTCGGCCTGCCCGCCGCCACACCCGGCGACGGCGTGGAGTCGCTCGCCTGGGCCGTGGAGCGGCTGCGCGACGCCGTGGCCATCGAGCCGTCGTTCCGGTCCCTCGGTGTGGACGAGCGCGCCTTCCTCGACGCCCTGCCCCAGCAGTCCCTCAACGCCTACGAGGACCAGTGCGCCCCCGCCAACCCGCGCATGCCCATGCTCGACGACATGCAGGAGATCATGCGCACCGCCTACTACGGCCCGGCCGGCGCACCTGCCGAATAGGCCACCTCAAGCCCCCTCGGCCAGATCCGACCGCGGCCCGGACGCCCCCGCCCGGGCCGCGTCGGTGCGTCGGTGCGTCGGTGCCGACAGCGTCGAGCGCCACGCTTCTCAAGGCGGCGTGCAGCTTCGCGGCCGGCGACCCGGCTCGGGCAAGCACAAGAGCGCGAGAGCCGTCACCGACCGTTTCGCCCACCAGGACGACGCCACGCGCTCGCCGACTTCGCCGACCGGACCGGGGCAACGGAAACCGGACGTCCACCTTCAGGGAACCCGTCGACGAAGCCGTCGACGAAGCCGTCGACCCGAAGAGCGCCGTGCAGATCAACGTCTGTGCAGGCCCGGGTCACCTGGTACGACGAATATGGGGACGTCGTCTCCAGCCCTTCGGAGGGTGATCGCTGTGCAACCACAAGTCGCGGGCCGGGAGGGAACGCTTCCGATGCTGCTGATCTGCGGCGTGCACTACACCGCCGCACCCTTGCTGGCTGCCGATCCGTCGGCCTGGCGGCGCTACCTGCGGCTCACCTTCGACGGCATGTGCGCCACCGGCACCGGGCCTCTACCCCCGGCACTCTTCCACGACTCCTTGCCGCCGATGGTCCGGTAGGGCCGACCGGCATGCGCCAGAAGGTCACCGCCGCGCGGGCTGCCGACACAACCGAATCCGGCTGCTACAGGCCTCCGCCCCGCGGTCCCGAGGACCGCGGCCCGGGCGGCAGTGGAAGCCGGGCCCACCTGTCGAGGCTCTGCCTGCCGCCGCGGCGTCCAAGCCGAACCCGGATCGGTCGGGAGGCGACCGCACAATTCGCTGATCCACGGTTGGTACTTCGCCTCGGCAGCGTATGCCTCCTCGTAGTGACGGGAGAGCGCGTCATAACCACGCCGGACCAGGTCTTTGGGGTCATCGATGTCCACGGCGGTGCACGGTAGTTGGCCGCCTCGCGGTTCCACGAACGGTTTTCGTGCCCTGGCGGGCCGATCGAAGGGACGGTGAACCCCTCCGGGATCGGTGGAGCGGTCATGCGGCGGTGGACCGGGAACCGTACGTCCCGCGCTCCTGGACAGCCGACCCCGATCGCTGCCGGGCCGCCGGGCCGGGCGAGGAAGCCGGGTTCGCCACCAAACCGGAGCCGGCCACCCGCTTGATCACCCGGTTCCTTGGCGCCGGACCCCAACACCCTCAACCCTACGAAGGATTGATCGCCTGACAGGACACCCCGGGGTCCGCGTTCACAGCGCCCGCAGGCCGTGCTCCCGGAACTGCTCCCGCACCCGCTCCGTCAGGTCGGGATCCGGGGCGGGTGTGTCGCGCAGCGGGAAGGGGATGCCCAGCGCGTCGTACTTGTGGGTGCCGAGCTTGTGGAACGGCAGGACGTCCACCCGGTCGACGTTGCCCAGCCCGGAGAGGAACCCGCCGAGCCCGTCGACGGCCGCGGGGTCGTCGGTCCAGCCGGGCACGAGGACGTAGCGGATCCACACCGGGACGCCGAGTCGGTCCAGGCGGGTGGCGAAGTTGAGGGTCGGGGCCAGGTCACCTCCGGTCAGCTTCCGGTAGGTACGGACGTCGAAGGACTTGATGTCCAGCAGCACCAGGTCGGTGTCGGCGAGAAGCTCGTCGCTCGCGCGGGCGCCCAGGAAGCCGGAGGTGTCGAGGGCCGTGTGCAGACCGAGTTCCTTGCAGCGGCGGAAGATCCCGGCCGTGAACGCGGGCTGCAGCAGGGCCTCGCCGCCGGTGAGCGTCACTCCCCCGCCTGCGGTGGTGATGAAGCCCCGGTACCTCTCGATCTCGGCCATCACCTCGTCGACGGTGGTCTGCCTGCCGTCGCGCATGTGCCAGGTGTCCGGGTTGGCGCAGTACAGGCAGCGCAGTGGGCAGCCGCTGACGAAGAGGACGAACCGGGTCCCGGGACCGTCCACTCCCGTGGACAGATCCCAGGAGTGGACCCGGCCCGTCACCGGCTCGACCGTGGTGTTCACAGCGATCCGTGGAAGGTGCGGCTGATCACGTCGAGCTGCTGCTCGCGCGTCAGGCGAACGAAGTTGACCGCGTACCCGGAGACCCGGACCGTCAACTCCGGGTACTTGTCCGGGTGTTCCATCGCGTCCTCCAGCGTCGCCCGGTCCAGGACGTTGACGTTCATGTGGAATCCACCGGAGGCCATGTACGCGTCGAGGATGCCGGCCAGGTGCGCGGCGCGCTCGGCCGGGTCGTGGCCCAGGCCCTCGGGGGTGATGGTCGTCGTGAGCGAGATGCCGTCGCGGGCCTGCTCGTACGGGAGCTTGGCCACCGAGAGGGCCGAGGCGGCCACGCCGTGCCGGTCGCGTCCGTTCATCGGGTTGGCGCCGGGCGCGAACGGGGCGCCCGTGCGCCGGCCGTCGGGGGTGTTGCCGGTGTGCTTGCCGTACACCACGTTCGAGGTGATGGTCAGGACCGACTGGGTGTGCTCGGCGTCGCGGTACGTGGGGTGCTCGCGCACCTTCGTCATGAACGACTCCACCAGGGCGGCCGCGATCGCGTCCACACGGTCGTCGTTGTTGCCGTACGCCGGGAAGTCGCCCTCGACCTCGTAGTCGACGGCCAGTCCCGTGGCATCCCGGATGACCTTCACGCGCGCGTGCTTGACGGCCGAGAGGCTGTCCGCCGCCACCGAGAGGCCGGCGATGCCGCACGCCATGAAGCGGTGCACGGGGTGGTCGTGCAGGGCCATCTCGATGCGCTCGTAGGCGTACTTGTCGTGCATGTAGTGGATGACGTTGAGCGCGTTGACGTACGTGGCCGCCAGCCAGTCCAGCATGCGGTCGTACGCCGCCGACAACTCGTCGTAGTCCAGGTACTCGCCGGCCAGCGCGGGCGTCTCGGGGGCGATCTGCTCGCCGGTCATCTCGTCGCGGCCGCCGTTGATCGCGTACAGCATGGCCTTGGCGAGGTTGACCCGCGCCCCGAAGAACTGCATCTGCTTGCCCACCGCCATCGCGGAGACGCAGCAGGCGATCGCGGTGTCGTCGCCGGTGCGCGGGCGCATCAGGTCGTCGGACTCGTACTGGATCGCGCTGGTGTCGATCGAGACCTGGGCGCAGAACCGCTTGAAGCCCTCGGGCAGCCTCGGCGACCACAGGACGGTCAGGTTGGGCTCGGGGGCCGGGCCGAGGTTGTAGAGGGTCTGGAGGAAGCGGAAGGAGGTGCGGGTGACCAGCGGGCGGCCGTCGGTGCCGATGCCGCCGATGGACTCCGTCACCCAGGTCGGGTCGCCGGAGAAGAGAGCGTCGTACTCGGGGGTGCGCAGGAACCGTACGATCCGCAGCTTGATCACGAAGTCGTCGACCAGCTCCTGGGCACGCGTCTCGTCGATGGTGCCCTCGTCCAGGTCGCGCTGGAGGTAGACGTCCAGGAACGTGGAGGTGCGGCCCAGAGACATCGCGGCGCCGTTCTGCTCCTTCACCGCCGCCAGGAAGCCGAGGTAGAGCCACTGGACGGCCTCCCGGGCGGTGGCCGCGGGCCGGGTGACATCGCAGCCGTACGAGGCCGCCATCTGCGCGAGATCACCCAACGCCCTTGTCTGCTCGGCGAGTTCCTCCCGGTCACGGATGACGTCCGGGGTGGAGGGCCGCGCGTCCAGCAGGGCCCGCTCGGCCCGCTTGGCCTCGACCAGCCGGGCGGTGCCGTACAGCGCGACGCGCCGGTAGTCGCCGATGATCCGCCCGCGGCCGTACGCGTCCGGCAGCCCGGTGATGATGCCCGCCTTGCGGGCGGCGCGCATCTCGGGGGTGTACGCGTCGAAGACACCGTCGTTGTGGGTCTTGCGGTAGGTGCCGAAGACGCGCTTCACGAAGTGGTCGGCCTGGTAGCCGTATGCCTTCAGCCCGTTCTCGACCATCCGCAGCCCGCCGTTCGGCATGATCGCCCGCCGGAGCGGCGCGTCGGTCTGCAGGCCGACGATCAGTTCGCGGTCGCGGTCGATGAAGCCCGGCCGGTGCGAGGTGATGGTCGACGGCAGGCCCGTGTCGACGTCGAGGATGCCGCGGCGGCGCTCCTCGGGGAACAGACGGGCGACCTTGCCCCAGACGGCGAGCGTGCGCTCGGTCGGCGCGGTCAGGAACGTCGAATCGCCTTCGTAGGGGGTGTAGTTGGCCTGGATGAAGTCGCGCACGTCGACCTGGGTCCGCCACTGCGAACCGGCGAAGCCTCGCCATGCCTCGGTCACCGCACGGGGTCCAGCCGTCACCGTTGCCGTCATCGCCGGTCTCTCCCTCACTCAGCCGTGGAACTTCTTCGCTCTTGATGCTCGTCGCTCGCGGTGCCCCCGGGGAGGGCCTCTCGGCGCACCTGGGGCGCGCCACCCGTCCCTCTCGTACCGGGCCGTAGGTCCCTGTCAGGCAGGGACCCGCTCCTCGTCGCCCGGTCCGGACCGAGCGGGAACAGCCCGTCCGGCCAGGCAGCCCCGGTCCGGTCGTCAGGGGGTGCCGCACGCGTTCCGGCGGCGCTCAGCCCACAGCCAGATCGGGACGCACCAGGGTCCCCGACCTCCCGTGGATGATCTCGTACGCCGCGTCCAGGGCGCCGATGGCGGCCAGGCCGCCGGTGCGTTCGACGAACCGTGCGGCGGCCTCCGTCTTGGGGCCCATGGAGTCGGCCGGGAAGCCCGCGCGGCGCAGGTCGTCGGGGGTGGCGTCGAGGACGGGCTGCGGGTCGTGGGTGCCGTAGCCGGCATAGACGCACGGGACGTCGGTGAGGATGAGCAGGAAGTCGGCCTTGAGTTCCTCGGCGAGCAGGGCTGCGGTGAGGTCCTTGTCGACGACCGCCTCCACACCGTGCAGCGCGCCGGTGTCGTGGTCGGCGGTGACGGGCACGCCTCCACCGCCGGCGCAGATGACCAGCACTCCGCAGGTGAGCAGGTCGTGGATGGTCTCGGTCTCGACGATGCCCTCGGGCGCGGGTGAGGCGACGACCTGGCGCCACCCGGTGGCGTCCTTGGCGATGTGCCAGCCGCGCCTTCGCGCGAGGGTGCGGGCGACGTCCTGGGGGTAGACGGGGCCGACGCGCTTCGTGGGCCGCGCGAAGGCCGGGTCGTCGGCCCGTACCAGGGTGTGGGTGACGAGTGCGGCGATCTTGCGGCCGGGCAGCGTGTCGTGCAGGGCCCGGACCAGCAGAGAGCCGATCAGGCCCTCGGTCTGGGCGCCCAGCAGGTCCAGTGGATAAGGGGCGGTCAGGACGGGGTCGGCCGCGCTCTCCATCGCGAGCAGGCCGATCTGCGGCTCGTTGCCGTGGGTGACGACGATCTCGTGTTCGAGAGCGAGGGCGGCGATGGCGGTGGTCACCCGGTCGATGTTCGCCTGCTGCACGGCCGCGTCGGGGCGTTCGCCCCGGCGTAGCAGGGCATTGCCGCCGAGAGCGATGACGATGCGCATGGCTTGGGTCCTCCAAGGGGCCACGAACGACCTTGATGGTGTGCGGCCGGTTCGTTCTCCGCCCGGTCGCGGTGGATGGAAAGGACCCCTCGGGGTCCCGGTGCGTCAGTCGTGCGCGACGACGGCGACGGGCGCGGTGGCGTGGTGCAGCGCGGCGTGTGTGACGGAGCCGATGTGGGCGCCGAGCGGGCTGCGGTGGATCCGGCGGCCGACGACGACCAGGGACGCCTGTCGGGAGGCGTCGACCAGGTGGACGGCGGGACTGCCGGAACGGGACTCCTCGACGACCTCGACGGCCGGGTACTTCTCCTTCCAGCGGTGCAGCACCTCGGCCAGCGTGGCGACGTCCTGCTTGCCCAGCGCGGCGTCGAGCTCGGGGTCGGCGGGCAGGCCGTACGCGAGGTACGGCGGCGGGTTCCAGACGTGGACGACCCGCAGGGGCGTGACACGGCGGGCGGCCGCCTCGAAGGCGAAGGCGATCACCGTGTCGTCGGGATGGTCGGTGTCGAGCCCGAGGACGACGGGACCGTCGGCTGCCTGCTCGCCGGCCCGGACCAGCACCACAGGCTGCTCGGCCTGTGCCACGACGGCCTGACCCACGGAGCCGACGAGGAATCCGCCGATGCCGCTCAGCCCCCGGGAGCCGAGGACCAGGAGTTCGGCGTCCTTCGCCGCCCGAGTCAGCACCTCGGCGGGCCGGCCCGGGACCTGCTCCACGGACACGTCCAGGCCGGGGTGACGCGACTTGAGCCCTTCGGCCACCTCGCGCGGGATGCGTACGCTCCACCTCTGCCGCGTCTCGCCGCCGAGGAACCGCGCCAGGGCCAGGGGCTCGGAGACCGCCTCCAGGACGTGGACCAGCGTGAGCGACAGGCCACGCCGCTTCGCCTCGCCGGCCGCCCACTCCGCCGCGGCACGGCTCTCGGCCGAGCCGTCGAGACCTACGACAACACTGCGGATCATGGTTCTGCCTCCTGACCGGGGATGTGATTCCAGCGTCGTGGACCGGAGGTCGGCCGTGGAGGGGCCGCTGGTCCCCGACGGGGGCCGGTGGGCCCTGAAGTCCCGTCCGGCTCGCGAGGCCCGGCACGGTCATCACGGGTGGGCGCCCGCCCGCGTTGTCGGGGTCACCCGCGTACGCCCGGCACGCGGGCGGGCCTCCGCCTCGCGAGGCCCGGCACCGGACCATGGCGGAACCCGCCGGACGCCCATCCGGCCACCGTCGTCTTCTCCGTCGTCGTGCCGGCCTTCCTCTCCGTCGTCGTGCCGGCCTTCCTTTCCGCCGTCGTGCCGGCCCCCCGCTCTCCGCCATCACCCGGCACGTCCGCGCCGTGCCCGGCCCCCTGCCGGCCGTGGTGCCCGCCACGCGGGCGGTGGCGGCCTTCGGGCTCGACCACCGCTACGGCCTCAGGACAATCGGCGACGTCCCGGCCGGCCCGCCGGGGCTCGCCCTGCCGGACCTGACCGAACTGCCGTACCCCTGCCGCCCGCCCCGGGCGTCGTGCTTGTCTGCCGCCCGCCCTGGGCGTCGTGCTTGTCTGCCGCCCGCCCCGGGCGTCGTGCTCGTCTGCCGCCCGCCCCAGGCGTCGTGCTCGTCGGCTGCACCGACGTCGTCCGCACCGCACGAGCCTTCGCCGACCGCGACACGGACGCCGTCGTCGTCGGGCGCCTCCGACAGCGGCACCGGACAGGGCCGAGGGGGAGGTCGTCCCTGCACCATCCGGCCCCGGCCCGGATGGGACCCGTGGGGCCGCTGTGCCTGAATCGGTGGGGCCGTTCGGCCCCTCTTCGGCCGGCGCCGCCGAAACGCGGTCCGGTGCCTGCTACACAGAAGACGGTCGCCCCTTCGTCCGCGGCGCCGATCCCACCTCACCCCCCTGCCTGGGAGTCTCCATGCTGTCCGCAGAATCCGCCGCCGTCGTCCGTGCCACCCTGCCCGCCGTGGGCGGAGCACTCGACGAGATCACCACCCGCTTCTACGGCGCCATGTTCCGCGACCGGCCGGAACTGCTCGACGGGATGTTCAACCGCGGCAACCAGGCCAGCGGTGCCCAGCGCCAAGCCCTGGCCGGTTCGATCGCCGCCTTCGCGACCGCGCTGCTGGAGCAGCCGGACGTCCGCCCCGACGCCCTGTTGAGCCGTATCGCGCACAAGCACGTCGCCGTCGGGGTCACCGACGACCAGTACACGATCGTGCACAAGTACCTGTTCGGCGCGATAGCCGAGGTCCTCGGCGACGCGGTCACCCCCGACGTGGCGGCCGCCTGGGACGAGGTGTACTGGCTGATGGCCGGCGCACTGATCGCCCAGGAGGCCCGCCTCTACCAGGACGCGGGCCTCGAGCCCGGCAGGATCTGGCGGCAGTGGACGGTCGTCGAACGCCGTACCGAGACACCGGACGTGGTGTCCTTCCTGCTCCGCCCGGCCGACGGCGCAGCCGCGCCACGGGCACGGGCGGGCCAGTACGTCAGCGTGCGCCTGCGCATGCCGGACGGCGTCCACCAGCTGCGCCAGTACAGCCTGTCCTCGGACCCGGGCGGGGACCTGCGCCGGATCACCGTGAAGCGGGTCCCCGGCACGGACGGCTCGCCGGACGGCGAGGTCTCCGACCTGCTGCACCGCTCCGTGCGCGCAGGAGACGAACTGACGCTCTCCGCGCCCTTCGGCGACGTCGTCCTCGACGACCCGGCCGACGCCACCACCCCCGTCGTGCTGGTCTCCGCGGGCATCGGCTGCACCCCCATGACCGGCATGCTGGCCCACCTCGCCGCCCTCGGTTCGACCCGCCCGGTCCTGCTCCTGCACGCCGACCACTCCCCCGCCGACCACGCCCTGCGCGCCGAGACCCGGAACCTCGTCGGGCGACTCCCCCACGCCCGCGCCGTCTTCTGGTACGAGCAACCGGGTCAGGAGGAACCAGACGCCCGTGCCGGACGGATGGACCTCGAAGGGATCGAACTGCCCGACGACGCCACGGTGTTCCTGTGCGGCCCGCTGCCGTTCATGCGCGACGTACGCGGACAGCTGCTGCGCGCGGGGGTGCCGGCGCGGCGCATCCGGTACGAGGTCTTCGGCCCCGACCTGTGGCTGCCCGGCCCGACGGCCTGAGCGGCGTCGGACATCCCCTCCCCCGTCCAGGAAAGGAACCACCATGACCAGCAAGGACGCCCACACCACCGTGCCCACCGTACTGCTGCGTGCGGACGGCGAGGTGGACGAGGAGACCCTGGCGTACGCCCGCACGAAGATCGACGCCGTCGTCGGCCGGCCGGAACTTCCCGACGTCACCGGCGAGGTGCGCGTCACGCGTGCCGCCGCCCACCACGCGGACCGTCCCTGGTCGGCCACGGCAGCCCTGCACGTCGGCAGGCGCGAGGTGGTCGTCCTCGCCGAGGCGGCCACCGGCCGGGAACTCGTCGACCAGCTCCAGGACCGGCTGCGCCGCCAGACCGACAAGGCCGCCCACGCCCGGCGCCCCGGCCAGCACACGCCGGCACCGCCGTGGCGTGGCGGCAGCCCGGCCCCACGTCCTGCCGAAGGCGGCGGCGACGGGGCGGACTCTCACCGGGAGTGAGCCCACGGTGAGTACAGGCCCGGTCGGTGACGGTCCGCCGGCCGGGCCTCTGTCACGCCCCGCGGCCCCGCACGTGGACACCGTGGAAGCCCACCTCGCGGGCCATGCGGACCCCGCAAGGGACCAACGGCCCACTGACGGAGCCCGCCGACGTGGGAAACCGTGGGGTCGCGGTTCCCGATCGACGGGCGAGAACGAGGAGTTGTGTGATGGCGAAGGCGTATCTGGTGGGCAGCGGCATCGCAGCGCTCGCCGCGGCCACGTTCCTGATCCGCGAGGGCGGGTTCGACGGAGCCGACATCCACCTCTTCGAGGAGCAGCGGAACATCGGCGGCAGCCTGGACGCGGGCGGCACCGCGGACGCCGGCTACACCATGCATGGCGGGCGGATGTTCGAGGCCGAGTACCGCTGCACGTACGACCTGCTGTCCGGCATCCCCTCGCTCGACGACCCCGCGGTGTCCGTGACACAGGAGATCCTCGCCGGTCAGGAGGACTTCGCCTGGAACGACATCGCACGGCTCGTCGACGGGGACGGAAAGATCGTCGATGTGCGCTCGATGGGATTCTCCGAGCGCGACCGCCTGGATCTGGTGCGCTGCCTGGCGACCCCCGAGGGGCACCTGGACGGCAAGCGGATCACCGACTGCTTCACCGAGCACTTCTTCACCACGAACTTCTGGTTCCTGTGGTGCACCACGTTCGCCTTCCAGCCCTGGCACAGCGCGATCGAGTTCCGCCGCTACCTCAAGCGCTTCATCCACCTCCTCCCCGAGCTCTCCTCCCTGTCGGGCGTCCACCGCACCCGCTACAACCAGTACGACTCGATCATCCGGCCCCTGACCGCCTGGCTCAGCGAACGGAACGTCACCGTCCACACCCGCTGTCACGTCACCGACCTCGGGTTCGCGCCGGGGCACCGGTCCACGACGGTCCAGCGCATCTACGTGACCCGGGACGGCCGTGACGAACAGATCGACGTGGCCCCCGACGACCTGGTCCTGGTCACCAACGGCTCCATGACCGACTCCACCAGTCTCGGCTCGCACGTCGCCGCTCCGCCGCCCCCTCCCCGGAACTCGGACGCCTGGCTCCTCTGGCACCGGCTGTCCAGGGGCCGCGACGACTTCGGCGACCCGGCCGTCTTCGACAAGCACGTCAAGGAGTCCCGCTGGGAGTCGTTCACCGTCACCACCAAGGACCCCGCCTTCCTGGACGCGCTCGCGGAGTTCAGCGGCCGGGAGACCGGGCGGGGCGGGCTGATGACGTTCACCGACTCCAACTGGCTGCTCACCGTGGTCGCGGGCCGCCAGCCCGTCTACCGCGACCAGCCCGAGGACGTCGCGGTGTGGTGGGGCTACGGCCTGCACCCCGCCCGCGCCGGCAACCACACGCCCAAGCCGATGACGATGTGCTCCGGCCGGGAGATCCTCGAAGAGATCCTGCACCACCTGCCCTTCGACGAGCCGACGGCAGCCCGTGTCCTTGAGACCTCCACCGTCGTGCCCTGCCTCATGCCCTACATCACCAGCCAGTTCCTGGCCCGCCGCCGCGACGACCGGCCCGACGTGGTGCCCGACGGCTCGGTCAACCTCGCCTTCATCGGTCAGTTCGCCGAGGTGCCCGACGACGTCGTCTTCACCGTCGAATACTCCGTACGCACCGCCTGGACGGCTGTGGCCCGACTCCTCGACCTCGACAGGCAACCGCCGGCGGTCTACAAGGGCCACCACGATCCCCACGTACTGGCCGCCGCCCTGGAGACCCTGCACCGCCGATAGCCACCACGGGCGACTCCACCGGGGTCCTGGCACCGGTTCCGACGACTGCCGCCCTGGGCCGCCCTGGGCCGCCCTGGGCCGCCGTGGGCCGCCGTGGGCCGCCGTGGGATCCAACGGTGTCCGGCAGCCCCTGGCAGACCTGTGCCACCTCCCGCCGCTACGCCGTGCGTCCCGCCACGTACCACCTCGACGGCAGTTCGATCCGGGTGCCGTCGGCCGCGTACTCCGTGGTGACCAGCGGAAGTTCGCCGTCGGCGACGAGGGTGAGGCCGGATGCGCCCAGGTACTGCGGGATCGCGGCGTCGGAGACCTCGCCCGGGGCGATTCCGTGGCGGAAGACCGGGGCGAGTTTGGCGGGCGGGCCGGTGGGGCTCTGGGCGAGGCCCATGAGAACGGGCTTGGCGGCCTCGGCGAGTTCCACGAGGCACGCCCGGCCACGCTCTCCCAGCAGCGTGGCGACGGTGTCGACGAGGCGTTGGCGGTCGTCGGGCTCGCACTGGTGCAGAACGCCGCGTACGTAGACGTTGGCGTCGCCGAGGTCCGTGTGGAGGGTCTCGGCGTCCGCCTTGTCGGCGGCGTCGAGCAGGCGGTAGGCAGCCCGGCCTGCGGGGTCGGCGCGGCGGGCCCGGTCGAGGGCGGCGGCGCTGAGGTCGGCGCCGATCACCCGGGGGAACCGGTCGGCCAGGAACCGGGTCTGGGTGCCGTTGCCGCAGCCCAGGTCGACGAGGGGCAGGGCGGGGTCCGTCAAGTACGGCTCGAACAGCGCGAGATGGACGGCCGCGGTCCGTTCGGGCCCGGCGTCCCAGAAGACCGCGCCCGGTTCGTCGGGGGCCTCCCGCCAGAACCCCTCCCAGGCCTCCCGGTACCGACTCGTCACGCTCATGCCCAACCCCCCGGAACAGCGACGCGGCCCACCGCTGCGGCGGCCGAGACCGGTCTATCGCGCCCGGATGGCAAGGACAAGCACCGTGCGCGCACCTTCACCTCTCGTTCAGATCACGCGCGCCGCCCAGCGCCCCGCACGCCCCCCGGCTCCGGCTCTCTCTCCTCTGCCCCGGCGCAAGCGACCGCCCGCAGGCTCAGCGCCGCCTCGGCAGCGTCAGCTCGAACCACACCGTCTTGCCCGCGCCCGTCCGGCTCGTGCCCCACTCGCGGGCCAGGGTCGTCAGGACGCGCAGCCCGCGGCCGAACTCGTCCGTGGGCGCCGCGCTGAGCAGGGTCGGCAGGGTGGGGTCGTCGTCGTAGACCTCGCACTGCAGGGTGTCGCCGCGGACGAGGCGGAGTTCGATGCGCCGTCCGCGCGCGTGGCGTACGGCGTTGGTGACGAGTTCACCGACCAGGAGCGCGGTGGTGTCCGCGAGGGCGTCGAGGCCCCAGACGTACAGCTGTTCGCGGACGACGGCGCGGGCGCGGCCCGCCTCGATCGGGTCGGGGGTGAGGCGCCACTCAGCGACGTCCTCGGGTTCGATGCCGTTGAGCCGCGCCATCAGCAGGGCCACGTCGTCCTTGCGGCCGCCGCGCGTGTTGAGGGCGCGGATGATCGTGTCGCAGGCGTCGTCCATGGAGGCGGCCGGGTGGGCGGCGGACTCGCAGAGCGTCGCGAGGCCCACGCCGATGTCCTCGCCGCGCATCTCGACGAGGCCGTCGGTGCACATCACGAGCCGGTCGCCGGGCTCCACGCGCACGCGTACCGCCTCGAACGGCACCCCGCCGACTCCGATGGGCGCGCCCGTGGGCAGGTCGAGGAGTTCGCTGCGGCCGTCCACCGCACGGACCAGGACGGGCGGGATGTGCCCGGCGTTGGCCAGGTGCAGTTCGCCCGCGATGGGGTCGTAGACGGCGTAGAGGCAGGTCGCGAGGTAGTGCTCGCCGAGGCGCTGGGCGAGGTCGTCGAGGTTGCGCAGGAGCTGCGCGGGCGGCAGGTCGAGGGCGGCCATGGTCTGGACGGCCGTGCGCAACTGGCCCATCATCGCGGCGGAGTTGAGGCCGTGCCCCATGACGTCGCCGACGACCAGGGCGGTGCGGGCGCTGGGCAGTTTCACCGAGTCGAACCAGTCGCCGCCGACCCGCCCGAGCAGGGTGCCCGGGAGGTAGCGGGTGGCGATGTCGCAGCCCGCCATGTGGGCCTCGATCTGCGGGAGCATGCTGTCCTGGAGCGTCTCGGCGACGTTCTCCTGGTACGTGTACATGCGGGCGTTGTCGAGGACGAGGCCCGCGCGGGCGGCGAGTTCGGCGCCGGTGACGCGGTCCATGTCGTCGAAGACCTCGCGCTCCGGGTGGCGCAGCAGGATCATGAAGCCGAGCACCACGTTGCGGGCCTTCAGCGGCACGACCAGCATGGAGCGGTTGCTGATCAGCGGCCGGATGTCGCGCTTCTCGAACTGCGCGGCGATCGCGTGCCCCATCTGCTCGCTGATGCGCGGCACGAGGACGGGCTCGCCCGTGGTCATGCACTGGAAGAACGGGGTGTGTGCCGGGAACGGCATGGCCTCGCCGACGGGTACGACGTCGTCCCAGCGGCCCGGCTCGTCGGTGTGCTCCACGGCCACCCGGTGCCACATGGTCGTCGTGTCCGGCACCCCCTCGGGGAAGCCCTCACCGGCGACGACCTGTTCGCGCAGATAGGTGCCGGCGACGTCGGTGAAGCGGGGCACGACCGCCCTGCTGACCTCGACGATGGTCCGGGACAGGTCGAGGGAGGTGCCAATACGTCCGCTGACCTCGTTGAGGAACTCCAGGCGCTCGCGTACGGCCGCGTATTCGAGGTCCTCACCCTCGTCGCGCACGTCCTGAGGGACCGGCCGCCCTTCGGCGACGGCGCGCGCGGCCCGTTCGCGGCGCGCCTGTCGCTCCGCGCGCCGGGGTACGCCCCAGTCCGGGGTGACGGGCACCCGGTCGTTCTGGCTGAACTCCAGTATCGGATAGCCCAGTTCGAGGACCTGGGCGACGATGCGGGCGCCCTCGCCGACGCTCATGCTGGGCAGGATCTCGGGGAGCCTGCGGGCGAGTTCCTCGGCGCCGGGGAAGTCGGTGTGCAGGGCGAAGCCGGGCGCGATGCGCTCGACGGCCACGGCCGCCGTCGCGTTGTCGTCCGGCCGCCGCAGTGTCTCGGCGTCGGCGGCCAGCACGAGGAGCCGCTCCCGGCCCGGGCCGACCAGGGGGTACGCCCACCACAGGACGTCCACGCGGCCGCCGTCGGGCACGGTGAGGCGGGCGCGGCCCGCCGCCGGGTAGGACAGATGTCCGTCGAGGGAGGTCTCCAGGTCGTGGCCGAGCGCGTCGTACCCGCCGTATGCCCCGTGGGGCGGGATGTCGTCGTCGTCCGGGAGGGCGCCGGAGACGGGCAGCAGGTCGAGGGCGGGGCGGCCCACCGCGTCGTCCTTGGCTGTGCCGAAGAGCCGGCGTGCGCCGGTGCTCCAGTGCGACACGAGGCCGGCGCGGTCGACGAGGACCACGGCCAGCGGGATGCGGCCGGGCGCGGCGTGCTCCGCCGTGCCGTCACCGGCTCCGGGGCCGATCTTCGCACCCGTGTCGGTGCCACGGTCCATGGCCAAGGCCCTTTCTCCCCGCGGCTCGCAAGATCTGCGCCGCCCCCACTACCGTACGGCTGCGTAGCGTCGCGATGTGTGGCAATACGCGAATTGCTCCGTAGGAGCCTCCGGCGCACGCGCAGGCCACACGGGCGGCGCACGATCGCTGGCACGCCCCTCGTCACCGGCGTCGGCGGTCCCGTTCCCGACGGCTCAGTCCGCGTAGCCCAGGTGCAGGTCCCGTTCCGCCCTCCCACCGGCGGCGACCTGGAGCACCGTGGCGACGGGGGGATATCCGGTGGCGATGACCGTGTACTCGCCGGAGGAGAGGTCGACGAACCGGAACGTTCCGTCGACGCCGGTGGTGATCGTGTCGACGACGTTCCCGGCGGCGTCGAGGAGTGTCACGCGCGCGTCCTCCACCGGTCGGCCGCCCCCGGAGCGGACCGTGCCCCGCAGGACGGCTCCCCCGGCGAGTTCGACGTCCTGGCGGGTCTCGCGGGCGGCCCGGACGACGACGGGGAGCGCGGCCGGACGGTAGGAGTGGGCGCCGGCGGCGAGGGTGTACTCCCCGGCGACCAGTTCGGTGATGAGGTACTCGCCCTCCTCGCCGCTGCGGGTGGTCACGACGACCTCGCCGTGGACGTCGGTGAGCGTGACGGTCGCGTCGCTCACCGCCCGGCCGTCCGTCGTCCGCACCACCCCGGCCAGGCGCCCCGCGCCGCCGAGCACGATGTCGACCTCGACCGGGCGGTCCCCGACGGTGACGCTCACGGCCTGCGGCTGGTGGCCGCCGGCGGTCGCGATCAGCACGTACGCCCCCGGTCCGGGCGTGGACAGCGCGTACCGTCCGTCCTCGCCGCTGCCGCCGCGCCCGGTCTGCCGGCCGGTGGCGTCGATGAGCGTGAGCGCGGCCCGGGGCACGACGGCGCCGTCGGACTGCTGGACCGTGCCGCGGACGGGGACCGCGGGGACGTACGGCGAGCGCGGCGGGACGGGGGTCCCCCCGCCCGAGGGGTGGGGCAGCGCCCGCGGGCTCCGGACGGCGGGCGTGGGCGCGGGCTCGGCGCGGACCTCGTCGAAGGGCACCGGTGTCTTCTCCTTGAGGAAGCAGGCGACGAGGATCCCGAGGACGAGCACCGGCGTGAGGTACGGGAAGATCCCCGGCATGGCCTCCGCGTAGGCCTCGACATGGGCGTCGCGCAGCGGGGCGGGCAGGGCGTGCACGAGGTCCGGGGTGAGGGAGCCGGGGTCGGGGAGGACGGTGCCCGCGCGCTCCGGCAGGCGCTCGGCGAGCCGGGCCGTGAGGAGCGCGCCGAAGGCGGCCACCCCCACGCTGCCGCCCATCTGCCGCAGGTAGTTGCCGGCGGCGGTGGCGGGCCCGAGGTCGGCGGGACGCACGGAGTTCTGCACGGCGAGGATCAGGACCGGCATCACCATGCCGATGCCCGCGCCGAGGACGGCCGTCCAGATGCCGAACTGCAGCCGGGGCGTGTCCGTCTCCAGGCGGGACAGCAGCCACACGCCGAGGGCGGTCAGGGCGCTGCCGAGGACCGGGTACGTCCGGTAGTGCCCGGTGTGGCCGATGAGTCGGCCGGAGACGACGGACGCGCCGACGATACCGGCCATCATCGGCAGCATGAGCAGTCCGGACTCGGTGGCGGAGATCCCGCCGACCATCCGCAGCTGGGTCGGCAGGTAGGTGGCGGTGGTGAACAGGGCGACGCCGACGGCGATCCCGGCGAGGCCGGCCACGACGAAGACCGGGTCCCGGAACAGCCGGAGGGGGACGAGGGGTTGGGGGGCGAACCGCTCGACGACGAGGAAGAGGACGGTCGCCGCGACCGCGCCGGCGGCGAGCGCGAGGACGAGCCGTGAGTCCCACGCGTGGGCGGTGCCGCCCCAACCGGCCAGCAGCACCAGGCAGGTCGAGGCGACGGCGAGCAGCAGCGTCCCCAGGACGTCGAGACGCCCCTTGGCCGTGGGCTTCGGCAGTCTCAGGGCGAAGGTGACGACGGCCAGGGTGAGGAGCCCGAGGGGCACGTTGAGGTAGAAGCACCACCGCCAGGAGAGGTGATCCGTGAGCCGGCCGCCGAGGAGCGGGCCCGCGACGGAGGCGAGGCCGAACACGGCGCCGACCAGGCCCAGGTAGCGGCCGCGGTTCCGGGACGGCAGGAGGTCGGCGATGATCGCCTGCACACCGATCATGAGGCCACCCGCGCCGACGCCCTGGAGCGCGCGGAACGCGATGAGCTGATCCATGCTCCGGGAGGACCCGGCGAGCGCGGAGCCGGCCACGAAGACCGCGAGCGCGAACTGGAAGACGCCCTTGCGGCCGCGGAGTTCGCCCAGGCTGCCGTAGACGGGCAGGGTGACGGTGGCGGTGAGCAGATAGGCCGTGATCGCCCAGGACATACGGTCCACGCCGTGCAGTTCGCCGACGATCTCGGGGAGGGCGGTGGCGACGACCATCTGCTCCAGCGCGGCGAGGAGCAGGACGAGCAGGAGGGCGGAGAAGACCAGCCGGACGCGGTGCGGACCAGGTCGGGGAGGTCCGTCCGCGGGTGATGGCGTCGCGGGTGTGGTGGCCAGCTCGTCCTTCACCAGTGTGATCGCGCCCATGCGTACCGCTCCCTCGTCGCACTTACCGCACAATTCCCGCGTTAAGCGGCAACTGTCGGCAAGTGCGGCGAGTTACGGCATTCCGGGGAGCGTCAGGGAGATCCACTCGAACCGGTGAGGGCGGCAACGCTCCCCGGGGGTCCGCCCGTTGGTCCGGGCACCGTCGGCGACGCCACTCCCGGCCGAGGCGCTACTTCTCCACCTCGGTGGCGAGGTTGGCGAGGAGGGCGTCGTAGATGCGGCCGAGCCCCTTGGGGGCGAAGGTCTTCTCGAAGAAGCCGCCGATGCCGCCGGCGCCCTGCCAGGTGGTGGTGACGACGACGCGGGAGCTGCCCTCGCCGGCCGGGGTGACCCGCCAGACGGTGACCATGGAGGAGTTGCGGTCCTTCTCGACGAGCTCGCCGTCGGAGGGCTCGGTGACCTCCAGGAGGCAGTCGCGGACGCGCTTGCTGGTGGCCTGGAGCTTCCAGTGGACGAGGGTGCCCTCGCCGTCGCCGCCCTCGCGCACCTCGTACTCGCTGAAGTGCTGCGGCATCAGCTTCCCGCGCGTGCCGCTGTAGTCGGCCAGGGTGTCGAACACCGTCTCCGCGTCCGCCGCGACGACTCGTTCGGTGGTGGCCTCGACCTGCGCCATTGCACTTCCTCCAGCACTTGGTAACTCGGGGATGTGCGGAAAGCCAACCACCCCCCGGCCGGACGGCCCAAATCGGGGTGCCCGAAGGGCCCGCGGCGGCCTGCCCGGAGGGCCCCCGACGAGACCTCCACACGATGTTCGAAAACCAGTTCGCACGATCAAGAGAACATGTGTTCTATTCTGGGCTCAGAGCAACCGAGGAGGCGTCCATGCGCTGGGACCATCTGGCCGAGAACCCCGCCACGGCCCGGGACGCCGCGCTGTTCGGCGCGGACCTGGTGACGAGCCGCACCTTCGACACTCCGGAGTTCCGCGGCATGACCTTCCACGAGGTCCGGGCGAAATCGATCGTGAACCGGGTGCCGGGAGCCTCCCGGATGCCCTTCGAGTGGACGGTGAACCCCTACCGGGGCTGCTCGCACGCGTGCGTCTACTGCTTCGCCCGCAAGACCCACAGCTATCTGGACCTCGACACGGGCCTGGACTTCGACTCACAGATCGTGGTGAAGATCAACGCGCCGGAGCTGGTACGCCGCCGGCTCGCCTCGCCGCGCTGGCACGGCGAGCACATCGCGATGGGCACCAACGTGGACTGCTACCAGCGCGCGGAGGGCCGCTACCGCCTGATGCCGGGCATCATCGCGGCCCTGCGCGACCACGCGAACCCCTTCTCGATCCTGACCAAGGGCACGCTGATCCTGCGCGACCTGGACCTGATCCGGCAGGCGGCCGAGGTGGCGGAGGTCGGCATCTCGGTCTCCGTCGGCTTCACCGACCACGAGCTGTGGCGCACGGTCGAGCCGGGCACGCCCGCCCCGGAACGCCGGCTCGACGTCGTACGCGCCTTCACCGACCTCGGCATCGGCTGCGGGGTGCTGATGGCCCCCGTGCTCCCCTTCCTCAGCGACCACCCCGACCGGCTGCGCGCGACCGTACGGGCCGTCGCGGCCTCCGGCGCCACCTCCGTGACCCCGCTGGTGCTGCATCTGCGGCCCGGAGCGCGCGAGTGGTACACGGCCTGGCTGGAGCGCCACCACCCCCATCTCGTACGGCGTTACGAGCTGCTGTACGCGGAGGGCGCCTACGCCCCCAAGTGGTATCAGCGGCAGATCACCCGTCAGGTCCACGAACTGGCCCAGGAGTACGGCATGGGTCCCCGGCGCGCGGAGCTGCCGCGACGGACACCGGTGCGCGAGCCGACCGCGCCGGAGACGGCCCGGGACACGGCGCCGACACAGCTGACCCTCCTCTGACTCTCCTCTGCCCCTTCTCTGCCCCTTCTCGGGGCATCCGGGCGCTTCTCCCGCCCCGATGGGGTCAAGTCCGGGGAGAACGAGTTCCTCCGAGGGCGCGCTCCGGGACGATGCGACGAAGGCCGTGGCGTGCACGGCTCGAAATCCTCCGTCCTGGGAGGCCTGACGATGAAGAAACGCGCAGCTGCTCTGTGCGGTACCGCCGCCGTGTTGGCCGGAATGGTCACGGCGGTCCCGGCCGGCGCGAGCGGCGGTTCCGCCGCCGCCCCGGTGGCGAAGCTCGCCTGGAAGAAGTGCGCCACCGGCGACTACGCGACGCTCCAGTGCGCGTCCCTGAAGGTGCCGCTGGACCACCGCGAGCCGAACGGCAAGAAGATCACTCTCGCCCTCTCCCGCGTCCCGCACACCGCGAAGAAGTACCAGGGCCCCCTGCTGGTCAACCCCGGCGGGCCCGGCGGCAGCGGCCTCACCCTGGCCGGATACGTCGCGTCCTCGCTGCCGAAGAAGGTGGCGGCGCAGTACGACGTCATCGGCTTCGACCCGCGCGGAGTGGGCAAGAGCAAGCCCGCGCTGAACTGCAGGCCGGGCCATTTCGCGCCGGTACGCCCCAACTCCCTGCCGACCACCGCGAAGATCGAGCAGGCCAACCTCAAGCGCGCCCAGGCCTTCGCCGACGCCTGCGCCAAGAAGTACGCGAGCGTGCTGCCGTACATCGACACGATCAGCGCGGTCAAGGACATGGACGCCCTCCGCAGGGCCCTCGGCGCCAAGAAGATCAACTACTTCGGATACTCGTACGGCACCTATCTGGGCGCCGTGTACGCCAAGCTCTTCCCGAACCGGGTACGACGCGCGGTGCTGGACTCCGTCGTCGATCCCACCGGGGTCTGGTACGACGACAACCTCCAGCAGGACCAGGCGTTCAACGACCGCCACCGGGCGCTGATGGCCTGGATCGCGAAGAACGACAAGACGTACAGGCTCGGCACCGATCCGGAGAAGATCGAGGCCAAGTGGTACGTGATGCGGTCGGCGCTGGCCAAGAGGCCCGCGGACGGCAAGGTCGGCGCCTCCGAGCTGGAGGACACCTTCTTGCCCGGCGGCTACTACAACGGCTACTGGCCCTATCTCGCCGAGGCGTTCGCCGCCTTCGTGAACAAGAAGAACGACGACCCGCTGGTCGAGGCGTACGAGAACTTCGGCGCCGTCGACGCGGCCGGCGACAACGGCTACAGCGTCTACACCTCGGTGCAGTGCCGTGACGCGGGCTGGCCGCGCGACTGGGCGGAGTGGCGCGACGACAACTGGGCGGTGTACGAGAAGGCGCCGTTCATGACCTGGAACAACGCCTGGTACAACGCACCGTGCGCGTTCTGGCCCACCAAGTCCCTGGACCCCGTGGACGTCTCCAACACCGCGCTGCCGCCGGTCCTGATCTTCCAGGCGACGGACGACGCGGCCACCCCGTACGAGGGCGGGGTCGTCACCCACCATCTGCTGCGCGGCTCCAGCCTGGTCGTCGAGCAGGGCGGCGGGAACCACGGCATCACGCTGAGCGGCAACGCCTGCCTGGACAAGCGGCTGGCGGCGTATCTGACCGACGGCACGGTGCCGCGCGGCCACGGCGAGGCCGACGCCGTCTGCGAGAAGAACCCCGACCCGAGGCCCCTGAGCACCAAGGGCGCGTCGGCCTCGTCCCGAGGCTCGACGCTGCACGGCCTGCTGGGCTTCCGCGGCTGAGCACGACCCGACGGCGGGGCCGGGGCGCGAAATTCGCGGCCCCGGCCCCGCCGTCCCCTCTAGGGTGCCGCCATGAGCCACGCCCTCCATGACCTCCTCATACGCGAGATGACCCCCGCCGACTGCCGCCCCGTCGCCGAGATCCGCGTGGGCGGCTGGCGGACGGCGTACGCGGGGCTCGTACCGCGGTCGTACCTCGACGCGATGGACGTGGACGAGGACGCCGAGAAGCGCCGCGTGATGCTCTCGAAGGCCGACAACCCCGTGGTCAACGTGATCGCCGAGCGGGCCGGCCAGGTGATCGGCTGGGCGGCGTACGGCCCCTACCGCGACGGCGAAGTCCGCACCGCGGACGCCGAGCTGTACGCGATCTACATTCGACCGGGCCACTTCGGCACCGGAGTCGGCACCGCGCTGCTGAGGGCATCCGCCGAGCGCTGCGCGGCCGCCGGCCACGGCCGCATGCTCCTGTGGGTGCTGAAGGGGAACACCCGGGCCCGCCGCTTCTACGAACACCACGGCTTCACCGCGGACGGCGCCGAGGAGCCCTTCGAGGCGCACGGGGTCGAGGTGCCCGAGGTTCGCTACGTGAGGGAACTCGGCCGCTAACGCTGCCTGGGGATGCGCGCCAGCGCGTGCACCGCCGCCTCCGCGAGTGCCGGATGCGCCAGGGCCTCGTTCAGTACCGTCCTGGCCCGGGCGTCCTTGAGAACCCCCAGTCCCTCCACGCAGGCGAGCGCCACCCGGCGGTAGGGATCGTGCGGTCGCAGACGGCGCTGGAGTGTGGTGATCAGCGCCGGGACGGACTCGGGGGCACGGAGCTCGACGAGCAGGCGTACGGGGTGCAGGGCGTAGGCGACGCGGAGTTCGTTGGTCGCGAGGGCGGCCGCCGCGCGCGCGGTGCGGGGGTCCCCGAGCCGGGCCAGCGCGTATGCCGCGGAGGCGCACCGCGGCGGATCCCGGTGGTTGAGCAGCAGGACGAGTGACTCGAACGCCCGGCTGTCGCCCGCGACACCCAACCGGAACGCCGCCAACTCCCGCGCCCACAACGGCTGCCCCGGCTCGGTCAGAACGGCCGCAAGCTCATCGGTGGACGCGGTCGCGACGAGCCGCTCGTATCCCGCCGCGCCCCCCGACTCGTTCCGCACACGCTCCGTGAGTGATCGCAACTCCTCGTCCATGCCACCGAGCGTACGGGCGCGGACACACTTGGGGGACGTACATCACAAACACGAGGGCTGGCGCGCTCGTTACCCACCAGTTAAGCTCAGACGAGCGAGATACCCACTCGCGTTCGCTCGCGACGGTTTGGTGACGCAGCCGTTGTGAGCACAGTCGGTTCGGTACCTGGAGTACCAGTACGGCTCGGCCTCGGGACAGGGCCGGTCGGTTCAGCCGTTCCCCCGGGCGTGTGCACGCCCCGCGGAGACGGCACCGGGCGTGTGCGTTCATCAGCCCGGCACCACCAACACCCGCATCTCACGCGCTGTTCGCGCGCTCTTCGCGTACCCGCAGCGCTTCCCTCAGTCGTCACCCTCGTCTGGAGTCCCGCGATGGCCACTCCCCTTTCCGACTCGTCACTGTCCCCGCAGCCCCCGTTCAAGACGATCGCCGTGGTCGGCCTCGGCACCATGGGCACCGGTATCGCCGAGGTGCTGGCCCGGGCCGGCCGCGAGGTCGTCGGCATCGACATCAGCGAGGCGGCCGGCGCCCGTGCCGTCGCCGCGCTGGAGGCCGCGACCGAACGTGCCGTGTCCCGTGGGCGGATCACCGAGCGGGAGCGCGGCGACGTCCTCGCCCGCTTCCGCACCTTCACCGACCTGCAGGCCGCGGCCGACGCCGATCTGGTGATCGAGGTGGTTCCGGAGTCGTACGAGATCAAGCAGCAGCTCTTCCGCGAGCTGGACGCGATCGTGCGTCCGGAGGCCGTCCTCGCCACCGGCACCAACGCCCTGTCGGTGACCCGGCTGGCCGCCGAGTCGGCGCGTCCGGAGCGGGTGCTCGGGCTGCACTTCTTCAACCCGGCGCCCGCGATGAAGCTGGTCGAGATCGTCTCCTCGGTGCTGACCGCGCCCCAGGCCGTCGCCGCGGTCACGGATCTCGCCCTCGACCTGGGCAAGGAGCCCGTCGCGGTCGGCGACCGGCCCGGTTTCGTCGCCGACGGGCTGCTGTTCGGCTACCTCAACCAGGCCGCCGCGATGTACGAGGCCAAGTACGCCTCCCGTGAGGACATCGACGCGGCGATGCGGCTCGGCTGCGGGCTGCCGATGGGGCCGCTGGCGCTGCTCGACCTGATCGGCGTCGACACCGCGCGCACCGTCCTGGAGGCCATGTACGCGGCCTCGCACGACCGGCTGCACGCGCCGGCGCCGATCCTCAGGCAGCTCAGCGAGGCGGGCCTGACCGGCCGCAAGTCGGGGCGTGGCTTCTACTCCTACGAGGCCCCCGGCTCCGCCACCGTCGTCCGGGACGCGCTGACGCCGCTGGAGGGGGCCGCCACGGTCCCCGGCCGCACCGTCCGCTCGGTGGGTGTCGCCGGTTCCGGGACCATGGCGTCCGGGATCGCCGAGGTGTTCGCGAAGGCCGGGTACGAGGTCGTGCTGGCCGCCCGCAGCGAGGAGAAGGCGCAGGCCGCGAAGGCCCGCATCGGCAAGTCGCTCGCGCGCTCCGTCGACAAGGGCCGGATGACCGTCGAGGCCGCCGCCGAGACGCTGGACCGGATCACCCCGGCGGGCTCGTACGACGCGTTCGCCGACGTCGATCTGGCACTGGAGGCCGTGGCCGAGGACCTGGAGGTCAAGCGGCAGCTGTTCGCGACCTTCGACAAGGTCTGCAAGCCGGGCGCGATCCTCGCCACCACCACCTCCTCGCTGCCCGTCGTCGCCTGCGCCCGCGCCACCTCGCGCCCGCAGGACGTGATCGGCATGCACTTCTTCAACCCGGCGCCGGCGATGAAGCTGGTCGAGGTGGTCCGCACGGTCCTGACCGCCGACGACGTCCACGCCACCGTCCGCGAACTGTGCGCGAAGGTCCGCAAGCACCCGGTGGACTGCGGCGACCGCGCGGGCTTCATCGTGAACGCGCTGCTGTTCCCGTACCTGAACAACGCGATCAAGATGGTCCAGGAGCACTACGCGACGCTGGACGACATCGACGCGGCCATGAAGCTGGGCGGCGGCTACCCGATGGGTCCGTTCGAACTGCTGGACGTGGTCGGACTGGACGTCTCACTGGCCATCGAGAAGGTCCTGCACCGCGAGTTCCGCGACCCGGGGCTGGCCCCGGCGCCACTGCTGGAGCACCTGGTGGCCGCGGGCTGCCTCGGCCGCAAGACGGGCCGCGGCTTCCGCGAATATGCCAAGCGCTGAGCGGGCGGGCGACGCGGGCGGAGCGGACAGGGACCGGAACGGCCACCCGACGGCGGACACGGACTGGGGCGGCCTGCTCGGCTCCGGCACCCGTCCGCCACCGGGGCGCTCCGCCGCCTCCCCGCTCGCCCACCTGGCCACTCCCCCGTCCGAGCAGGGCGGGGGGATGGCCGGACACGCGCACTCTCCTGCACGAATGCAGTACGTTCGGGGCATGTCCCAGCCCGCCAAATCCTCACGTACACCAGCTGCGCCCGACGCTCCGGAGAGCGCCGCGGGCAGTCGTGCCGCCGCCCAACGCCTCAAGATGCGCCGGGAACTGGCGGCCGCGGCCATGGAGCTGTTCTCGACCAAGGGGTACGAGGCGACCACCGTCGACGAGATCGCGGCGGCGGCCGGGGTCGCCCGGCGCACCTTCTTCCGCCACTTCCGCTCCAAGGAAGAGGCGATCTTCCCGGACCACGACGACACCCTGATCCGCGCCGAGGCGGTGCTCAACGCGGCACCCCAGCACGAGCACCCGCTCGACACGGTGTGCCGCGGCATCAAGGAAGTCATGAAGATGTACGCGGCCCGGCCGGAGATCTCGGTCGCCCGCTACAAGCTGACCCGTGAGGTCCCCACCCTCCGGGAGGCGGAGATCGCCTCCGTGGCCCGCTACGAGCGCCTCTTCACCCGCTATCTGCTGGGCCACTTCGACGAGCACGCCCACGACGACGGCAACGACGACCCGCTGCTCGCCGAGGTGGCCGCGTCGGCGGTCGTCACCGCGCACAACCACGTGCTGCGGCGGTGGCTCCGGTCCGGCGGGCAGGGCGACGTCGAGACGCAGCTCGACCACGCCTTCGCCATCGTCCGCAAGACGTTCGGCACCAGCACCGGCGCGGGCCGCACCCTGGCACCCGAGGCGGCCGCCGCGACGGCCTCCACCCACGGCGAGGTTCTGGTGACCGTCGCCCGCACCGACGCGCCCCTCGACGAGGTCATGCGGACGATCGAAGAGGCGCTCCGGGACCGCTGAAACCCCGGTTGAAACCACCCTTTACTCATCGGTAACTGTGAGAACGGCCACCCCACCGGGTGGCCGTTTTGGCATGTCAGAGGCCCTTTTGGACCCCCGCCTGATCGATCATCGCTCAGGTGTTACGTAAAGATTTCACCTGAGCGAACTTTCTGGCACTCGGTGCCTTGCGGGGTGACACGGCGTGCCATACGTTGAAGGAGTCCGGGCGGCCGGCGTGCAGAGAACTCTCGTACGTCGGCTGTCCCCGCAAACCACGGTCTGCGCGCCCGGACGCCTGCGTCACAGGCACCCTTCCGCGCCACAAAGCGCCGCCGTAGCACCACCTCCGCCGAACCGACGGCATCAGTCACCCAGCTCAGCACCCGACGTAACCCTCAGCAGCGTCCCTCCCTCAGGACGCTCGTCGCCGGAGGCACCACCGTGAAGGAAATCCTCGACGCGATCCAGTCGCCCGACTCCACGTCGGCCGACTTCGCCGCCCTGCCGCTCCCCGAGTCGTACCGCGCGATCACCGTGCACAAGGACGAGACGGAGATGTTCGCGGGGCTCACCACCCGGGACAAGGACCCCCGCAAGTCGATCCACCTGGACGAGGTCCCGGTCCCGGAGCTCGGCCCGGGCGAGGCCCTGGTCGCCGTCATGGCGTCCTCGGTCAACTACAACTCCGTGTGGACCTCGATCTTCGAGCCGCTGTCCACCTTCGGCTTCCTGGAGCGCTACGGAAAGCTCTCCGAGCTGACCAAGCGCCACGACCTGCCGTACCACATCATCGGCTCCGACCTCGCGGGCGTCGTCCTGCGCACCGGCCCCGGCGTCAACGCCTGGCGGCCCGGCGACGAGGTGGTCGCGCACTGCCTCTCCGTCGAGCTGGAGTCGTCCGACGGCCACAACGACACGATGCTCGACCCCGAGCAGCGGATCTGGGGCTTCGAGACCAACTTCGGCGGCCTCGCCGAGATCGCGCTCGTCAAGTCCAACCAGCTCATGCCGAAGCCGGACCACCTCAGCTGGGAGGAGGCCGCCGCCCCGGGTCTGGTGAACTCCACCGCGTACCGGCAACTGGTCTCCCGCAACGGCGCCGGCATGAAGCAGGGCGACAACGTGCTGATCTGGGGCGCCAGCGGCGGCCTCGGCAGCTACGCCACCCAGTTCGCCCTCGCCGGCGGCGCCAACCCGATCTGTGTCGTCTCCAGCGAGCAGAAGGCCGACATCTGCCGGGCCATGGGCGCCGAGGCGATCATCGACCGCACCGCCGAGGACTACAAGTTCTGGAAGGACGAGCACCACCAGGACCCGAAGGAGTGGAAGCGCTTCGGCAAGCGCATCCGTGAGCTGACCGGCGGCGAGGACGTCGACATCGTCTTCGAGCACCCGGGCCGCGAGACCTTCGGCGCCTCGGTCTACGTCACCCGCAAGGGCGGCACGATCGTCACCTGCGCCTCGACCTCGGGCTACAACCACGAGTACGACAACCGCTACCTGTGGATGTCGCTGAAGCGGATCATCGGCTCCCACTTCGCGAACTACCGCGAGGCCTGGGAGGCCAACCGCCTCATCGCCAAGGGCAAGATCCACCCGACGCTGTCGAAGGTCTACTCCCTGGAGGAGACCGGCCAGGCCGCGTACGACGTGCACCGCAACCTCCACCAGGGCAAGGTCGGCGTCCTCGCGCTGGCCCCCGAGGAAGGCCTCGGCGTGCGCGACCACGAGAAGCGCGCTCAGCACATCGACGCCATCAACCGCTTCCGGAACATCTGAGGTCCGCACATGAGTGAGCGTCAGCCCGCCGAAGGCAGGCAACCGAAGGACCGGCCGTGGCTCATGCGGACGTACGCCGGTCACTCCACGGCAGAGGCGTCCAACGAGTTGTACCGGCGCAACCTCGCCAAGGGGCAGACGGGTCTGTCGGTCGCGTTCGACCTGCCGACCCAGACCGGCTACGACTCCGACCACATCCTCGCCCGCGGCGAGGTCGGCCGGGTCGGCGTCCCGGTGGCCCATCTCGGTGACATGCGCAGGCTGTTCCAGGACATCCCCCTGGAGCAGATGAACACCTCGATGACCATCAACGCCACCGCCATGTGGCTGCTGGCGCTCTATCAGGTCGTCGCCGAGGAGCAGGGCGCGGACATCACCCAGCTCCAGGGCACGACCCAGAACGACATCGTCAAGGAGTACCTCTCGCGGGGCACCCATGTGTTCCCGCCGGTGCCCTCGCTCCGGCTGACGACGGACATGATCGCGTACACGGTCTCCCACATGCCGAAGTGGAACCCGATCAACATCTGCAGCTACCACCTGCAGGAGGCGGGCGCCACGCCGGTGCAGGAGATCGCGTACGCGATGTCCACGGCGATCGCGGTGCTGGACGCCGTGCGGGACTCCGGTCAGGTGCCGCACGAACGCATGGGCGATGTCGTCGCCCGTATCTCCTTCTTCGTGAACGCGGGCGTCCGCTTCGTCGAGGAGATGTGCAAGATGCGGGCGTTCGGCCGTATCTGGGACCGGATCACCCGCGAGCGGTACGGCATCGAGAACCCCAAGCAGCGGCGTTTCCGGTACGGCGTCCAGGTCAACTCCCTCGGTCTGACCGAGGCGCAGCCGGAGAACAACGTCCAGCGGATCGTGCTGGAGATGCTGGCCGTGACGCTCTCCAAGGACGCGCGGGCGCGAGCCGTGCAGCTGCCGGCCTGGAACGAGGCCCTCGGTCTCCCCCGGCCGTGGGACCAGCAGTGGTCGCTGCGGATCCAGCAGGTGCTGGCGCACGAGAGCGATCTGCTGGAGTACGAGGACATCTTCGAGGGCTCGCACGTCATCGAGGCGAAGGTGGCCAAGCTGGTCGAGGAGTCCTTCGCCGAGATCGAGCGGATCCAGGAGATGGGCGGCGCGATGGCCGCCGTCGAGTCCGGCTACCTCAAGTCGCAGCTGGTCTCCTCGCACGCCGAGCGCCGGGCCCGGATCGAGTCGGGCGAGGAGAAGATCGTCGGCGTCAACATCTACGAGTCGACCGAGCCGAACCCGCTGACCGCCGACCTGGACGCGGCGATCCAGACGGTCGACCCCGCGGTCGAGGCCCGGGTGATCAAGTCGCTGCGGAACTGGCGCGACACCCGCTACCAGCCGCCCTTCAACCACCCGCGCCCGTGCAAGGCGCTGGAGCGGCTGAAGGAGGCCGCGAAGGGCACCGACAACCTCATGGAGGCCACCCTGGAGTGCGCCCGCGCCGGGGTCACGACCGGCGAGTGGGCCGGGGCCCTCCGTGAGGTGTTCGGTGAGTTCCGGGCCCCCACCGGTGTGTCGTCGGCACCGGTGGCCGTCTCCGCCGAGGAGGGCTCGGCCATGTCGGGGGTCCGCCGCAAGGTGGACCTGACGGCCAAGGACCTGAACGTCGGCAAGCTCCGCTTCCTGGTCGGCAAGCCCGGCCTGGACGGGCACTCCAACGGGGCCGAGCAGATCGCCGTGCGGGCCCGTGACGCGGGCTTCGAGGTGGTCTACCAGGGCATCCGGCTCACCCCGGAGCAGATCGTGGACGCGGCCCTCGCCGAGGACGTGCACGCGGTCGGACTGTCCATCCTCTCCGGCTCGCACGCCCAGCTCGTCCCGGACGTGCTGGAACGGCTGCGCGAGGCGGGCGCCCACGACATCCCGGTGATCGCCGGCGGGATCATCCCGAACGCGGACGCCGCACAGCTCAGGGCCGCCGGAGTGGCCGCCGTGTTCACCCCGAAGGACTTCGACATCACCGGGATCATCGGCCGTATCGTCGACGAGATCCGCAAAGCGAACAAGCTCGACCCCCTGGAGGTCCCCGCATGACCAGCCCTGTTCCTCAGGTGAACCGTCTTCGTCCGCGGCGCTCCTGCCTCGCGGTGCCGGGAAGCAACCCCCGCTTCCTGGAGAAGGCCCAGGGCCTCCCGGCGGACCAGGTCTTCCTCGACCTGGAGGACGCCTGCGCCCCCCTCGCCAAGCCCGAGGCGCGGCACACCATCGTCAAGTTCCTCAACGAGGGCGACTGGACCGGCAAGACGCGGGTCGTGCGCGTCAACGACTGGACGACGGAGTGGACGTACCGCGATGTCGTGACGGTCGTCGAGGGCGCGGGCCAGAACCTCGACTGCATCATGCTGCCGAAGGTGCAGACCGCCCAGCAGGTCGTCGCCCTCGACCTCCTGCTGACGCAGATCGAGAAGACGATGGGCTTCGAGGTCGGCAAGATCGGCATCGAGGCGCAGATCGAGAACGCGCAGGGCCTGAACAACGTCAACGAGATCGCGACGGCGTCCCAGCGGGTCGAGACGATCATCTTCGGCCCGGCCGACTTCATGGCGTCGATCAACATGAAGTCGCTGGTCGTGGGCGAGCAGCCGCCCGGCTACCCGGCGGACGCCTACCACTACATCCTGATGAAGATCCTGATGGCCGCCCGCGCCAACAACCTCCAGGCGATCGACGGCCCCTACCTGCAGATCCGCAACGTGGACGGCTACCGCGAGGTCGCCCAGCGCGCCGCCGCGCTGGGCTTCGACGGCAAGTGGGTGCTGCACCCGGGCCAGGTCGAGGCGTCGAACGAGATCTTCTCGCCCTCGCAGGAAGACTTCGACCACGCCGAGCTGATCCTGGACGCGTACGACTACTGCACCTCCGAGGCGGGCGGCAAGAAGGGCTCGGCGATGCTCGGCGACGAGATGATCGACGAGGCCAGCCGCAAGATGGCCCTGGTCATCTCCGGCAAGGGGCGTGCCGCCGGCATGCAGCGCACCAGCAAGTTCGAGATCCCCACCGACTAGAAAGAGCCGTGAGCATGCAGTTCGGGCGCACCTACGAGGAGTTCGAGGTCGGGGCGGTGTACAAGCACTGGCCCGGGAAGACGGTCACGGAGTACGACGACCATCTCTTCTGTCTTCTCACCATGAACCACCACCCGCTCCACATGGACGCGAACTACGCCGAGAAGACGACCGACTTCGGCAAGAACGTCGTGGTCGGCAACTACATCTACTCGCTGCTGCTGGGCATGTCCGTGCCGGACGTCTCCGGCAAGGCGATCGCCAACCTGGAGATCGAGTCGCTGAAGCACGTGGCGCCGACCTTCCACGGCGACACGCTCTACGGCGAGACGACCGTGCTCGACAAGTGGCCGTCGAAGTCGAAGAACGACCGCGGCATCGTCCACGTCGAGACCAAGGGCTACAAGCAGGACGGCACGCTGGTGTGCGTGTTCCGCCGCAAGGTCCTGGTGCCGACCGAGACGTACATCAAGGAGCGCGGCGGCGAGCAGCCGGGCCGCCCCGAGCTCAGGGAGCAGGAGAAGTAGCCATGGCACGACTCGCCCAGACCCACGGCCTCACGGACGTTCAGCAGGAGATCCTGTCCACCGTCCGCGACTTCGTGGACAAGGAGATCATCCCGGTCGCGACCGAGCTGGAGCACCGCGACGAGTACCCGCAAGCGATCGTCGACGGGCTCAAGGAGCTGGGCCTGTTCGGCCTGATGATCCCCGAGGAGTACGGCGGTCTGGGCGAGTCCCTTCTCACGTACGCGCTGTGCGTGGAGGAGATCGCCCGGGGCTGGATGTCCGTCTCCGGGATCATCAACACGCACTTCATCGTGGCGTACATGCTGAAGCAGCACGGCACGCAGGAGCAGAAGGACCACTTCCTGCCGAGGATGGCGGCCGGTGACGTCCGGGGCGCCTTCTCGATGTCGGAGCCGGCGCTCGGGTCCGATGTGTCGGCGATCACCTCCAAGGCGGTCAAGGACGGCGACGAGTACGTCCTGAACGGTCAGAAGATGTGGCTGACGAACGGTGGAACGTCAACACTCGTCGCCGTCCTCGTCCGAAGTGACGAAGGACACCCCGAGGGCACGGCCCCCCACAAGTCGATGACCACCTTCTTGATCGAGAAGGAGCCCGGCTTCGGAGAGGTCCTCCCCGGCCTCACCATTCCCGGGAAGATCGACAAGATGGGCTACAAGGGGGTCGACACGACCGAGCTCATCATGGACGGCCTGCGCATTCCGGCCAATCGTGTGCTCGGCGGCACCACCGGCCGAGGGTTTTACCAAATGATGGACGGCGTCGAGGTGGGCCGGGTGAATGTGGCCGCACGTGGCTGCGGCGTCGCTCAGCGTGCGTTCGAACTGGGTGTCCGGTACGCCCAGCAGCGCCACACGTTCGGCAAGCAGATCGCCCAGCACCAGGCGATCCAGTTCAAGCTGGCCGAGATGGCTACCAAGGTCGAGGCCGCGCATGCGATGATGGTGAACGCAGCACGCAAAAAGGACTCGGGCCAACGAAACGACCTCGAAGCCGGGATGGCGAAGTACCTCGCCTCCGAATACTGCAAAGAGGTCGTCGAGGACGCTTTCCGGATCCACGGCGGTTACGGCTTCTCGAAGGAGTACGAGATCGAGCGTCTCTACCGAGAGGCACCGATGCTGTTGATCGGTGAAGGTACCGCCGAAATCCAGAAAATGATCATCGGTCGTCGGCTGCTCGAAGAGTATCGATTCCAAGGCTAGTCCGGGGTCGGTTGTCCGGTTCGGGGTGTTTTCTTCGAGAAGAAGATCACACCCCGTCAGCACTCTTCGGCCGTCGACTCGGCTTCCTGGCTTGCCCAGTTGCGGGCTGCGACCGGTACCATCCCCGGAAAGCCGCCGTCCCCAGTCACCGCGCGGCATCATCCGCTACGAAGGTCATCCATGCCCCACAGCCAAACCTCTGCACCACGCGACAGCCTTGCCGGTGTGCGGCTCGCGCGCGGAGCATCGCCGTGGCTTCTCCCGACCGTCGCCACCGCAGCACTCAGCCTCGCCCGCTCGCGCCGCTCCGGTGCCGCTCGGGCCGTGGCCGTACCCGCCACCGCGCTGGCGGCGGGCATGCTGTGGTTCTTCCGCGACCCCGAGCGTGAGATCGCCCAGGGCCGGGTCATCTCGCCCGCCGACGGAGTGGTGCAGAGCATCATGCCGTGGAAGGACGGCCGCACCCGCGTCGCGATCTTCATGAGCCCGCTCAACGTCCACGTCAACCGCGCGCCGCTCTCCGGCACGGTGACGTCGGTCGAGCACATCCCGGGCGGCTTCGTGCCGGCGTTCAACAAGGAGAGCGAGAACAACGAGCGCGTCGTCTGGCACTTCGACACCGAACTCGGTGACATCGAGATGATCCAGATCGCCGGCGCCGTGGCTCGCCGCATCGTTCCGTACCTCCCCGAGGGCACCAAGGTCGAGCAGGGTGACCGGATCGGGCTGATCCGCTTCGGCTCGCGCGTCGACATCTACCTGCCCGAGGGTGTGGAAATCGACGTCGAGGTGGGCCAGAAGACCGTGGCTGGGGTGACTCGCATTGACCGTGACTGATCCGGAGACCCAGCCCGGCCAGACGGGGACCGGCTGGGTGCCCGACGTCGACGAGGTGGAGGACGACGCGGAGGAGATGCCGCTGTCGCTCCGCCTGTCGATAGCGGACACCCTCACGCTGGGCAACGCCACGTGCGGCTTCATGGCGGTGTACTTCACCACCACGGGCATTCTGATCCCGCACCTCACCGGCAGCCAGGAGACGGGCATGGCCCGCCACAGCGCGGCCACCGCCGTGATCCTGATGCTGTGCGCGGCGATCTTCGACCTGTTCGACGGGCTGGTGGCGCGCAAGCTCCGCTCCTCGCCGATGGGCGCGGAGCTGGACAACCTCTCCGACCTGATCAGCTTCGGCCTGGCACCGGCGTACTTCGTCCTCGTCTACGGCATGGTCGCGGACGACGCGCACCAGCGGGTGGCGGCGGTGGGCGCGATCGTCGTACTGCTGGCCGTCGTGCTGAGGCTCGCGAGATTCTCCTGTGTGACGGTCAAGGACGGCACCTTCCAGGGCATGCCGTCGCCGTTCGGCGCGCTGACCGTCGTGTCGATCGTCCTCCTGGAGCTGCCCTTCGTGGCGACCCTCCTGGCGATCATCGGCACGGCGTGGCTGATGGTGAGCCGGGTCGAGTACCCGAAGCCGCGGGGTCCCCTCGCGGTGGCGATGCTCTCCTGGATCGTCCTCTCCATGGGGCTGCTGATGGCCTGGGCCTTCGACGCCCCCGGCGGCCAGCTCCTCCTCCAGACCGGCTGCGCCCTGCAGCTCGTCATGGGCGCGGTGATCCCGTTGTTCGCCACGGCACGCCGGGTGAACAACTTCCGCGACAACCGCCGCGAGGCGCGTGCCGCGCAGCTGCCCTGACACATCGCTCCACCGCTGACAGGTGTGGCCCGAGCCTTCCCGGCTCGGGCCACACCTGTTTCGCGTTCAAGGGCATCGGGCTTGGCCTTTGACGGGGCAACTACCTCGTACCGGGGCCCAGTTGCTAGGGGTGAGGAAGAGGCGCACGGTGGAATATAGGGGATTTCACGGCATTTAACACCCCTCCTATCCACAGGAGACGCGCATGTCCACGTACGAACTCATCGAGCACAGGATCAAGCACGAGTCCCAGATCCCGGCGAACGAGGGCATCGAAGTCGAACTGCCCGTCCGGGAGTACAAGCCCACCCAGGGGCACGACCACGAGACGGTGCTGATGCTGCACGGGAGAAGCGTGCCGGCACTGCCGGGCTTCGACCTCGCACCGGTGCCTGGCGAGAACCCCAACCGGTACAGCTGGGCACAGGAACTGGCGCAAGCCGGTTTCGACGTCTTCATCATGGATCTCCAGGGCTCCGGACGGTCGCCGCGCCCGATGATGGACGTGCCGTGCAACGCGAACCCCGCCCAGCAGGCACCGGTCCTCGTCCCGAACCCCCTTCCGGAACCGTGCACTCCCCCGCCGCCGTACGCCTTCCAGCTGGGCAACTCGGAGAGCGAATGGGCAGAGGTGAAGACCGTCGTCGACCACATCAGGAATCTTCCCGACGCGGACAAGCCGATCCACTTCGTGGGCTGGTCCGCGGCCGCGTTCGTGATGGGCCCCTACGCGCTCCAGTACCCCGACGACGTCAGGAGCCTCTTCCTGCTCGCCCCGATGTTCCCGCCGAAGGGGCGGTGGTCGGAGAAGCCCGACCAGCCCTTCGGGCGTCCGGCCGAGGCCCAGACGCTGCCCCTGTCCAAGCCGGAGAACCTGTTCGGTTTCCCGATGCACGTCACCAGCAAGAGGGCACTCAAGGCCTCGCTGACCGGCCCCGCCGCCCTGTGGGAGCCCGGCATCGATGAGCTGGTGTGGGACGCCTGCATGCAGAACGACCACGAGGGCAGCAAGTGGGGCCCCAAGGTCAACGGCGAGCCGGAGGGCGTCCTTCGATACAGGAACACCTACTGGTGGGGCTGGAACAACCACACGGTGCCGCACAAGAGGGAGGGCACGTACGTGCTCGGTGATCACGTTCCCGTGCTCATCCTCTACGGAGAACTCGACCGGACGGCCAACAGCCCGACCCCGATGCCCGACAACCTGAACTTCTCCGTGCCGGCCCTCTACACGGCCATCGCGGGACCGAAGAAGCTGATGTTCTGCTTCGAGAGCTCAGGCCACTCCCTGGCCTGGGAGACCACCGCCGAGGCCATCCACCACTTCTCGAAGCACTGGCTCAAGAACGGCAAGGTGGAGGGCCGCCGCAGCGGCAAGTACTTCAGGGAAATGGACGGCAACCTGATTCCCCTGCCGTAGGGGTCAGGTTTCCCCTGCCACAGGGGTCAGGTGAGGAAGTCCCGGGCGATCCGCTCGGCCACCCGCTCCAGGATCGGGCCCGGATCGGCGATGCAGCGCTCCACGTCCGGCTCGACGTCCGTCAGCGGGTAGGCCCGGCGGATGCCGGCCCGCCCCAGCGCCTCCGGCCGGAGGGCCAGGCGGCCGCAGACCGCCACGACCTCCTTGCCGGCGGCCCGGGCGGCCGCCGCCACCCCCGCCGGGGCCTTGCCGTGGAGGGTCTGCTCGTCGAGGGAGCCCTCGCCGGTGATGACGAGGGTGGCCTTCTCCAGCGCCTTCGCGAAGCCGAGCACGTCGAGCATGACCTCGATACCGGGCCGGAAGCGCGCGCCGAGGATGAGGGCGCCGTAGCCGATGCCGCCGGCGGCACCCGCGCCGGGGGCGAGAGCGTGCTCGGCGGCCCGTCCCCCGATCGTCTTCTCCAGGACGGCGGCGAAGTGGGCCAGGGCCGCGTCCAGCGCGGCCACGTCCTCGGGGTTCGCGCCCTTCTGCGGCCCGTAGACGGCGGGGGCGCCCTTCGGCCCGGTCAGCGGGTTGTCGACGTCGCTGGCCAGGACGAAGTCGATCGACGCGAGTCTCTCGTCGAGGCCCGTCAGGTCCGCCGTGACCAGGTCGCGCAGGCCTCCGCCCCCGGGGCCGACCGGCTCACCGGCTGCGTCGAGGAAGCGCGCGCCGAGGGCGGCGAGCATGCCCGCGCCGCCGTCCGTCGTGGCGCTGCCGCCGACGCCGAACACGATCGTGCGGGCGCCCGCGTCGAGCGCGGCGCGCAGCAGTTCGCCGGAGCCGTACGTGGAGGCCGTGAGCGGCGCGAAGACCCCGGCGGGGAGCCGCTGCAGGCCGCTGGCCTCGGCCATCTCGACGACGGCCGTCTCGTCGCGCAGCGCGTACGCGGCGGTGACGGGCTCACCGAGCGGCCCGCCGACTCGTACCTCGCGTCGTTCGAAACCGGCCGCGACCGCCGCGGCCACCGTGCCGTCACCGCCGTCGGCGACCGGCAGCGCCTCGACCTCCAGGTCGGGCACCACCCGGCGCAGGCCCGCCGTGACCCGCTCGGCGACCTGGACGGCCGTCAGCGTGCCCTTGAACTTGTCCGCGGCGATCAGCACCCGCGGGGTTGCCGTGTCCGTGCCGATCCCGTCCACTGCGGCGTTCGCCACCTTGCGTTCCCCTCGCTCATCAAGCCTTGCGCACGTCAAGGCAGTCGCGCCGCTGCGACCCTAACCGCCCGGCCCCCCGTACGTCATGCCCCGTCCCGCCCACCGAACACCGCGCGCGCAAGCGTCGGCGGCCCCGAGAGCGGCCTGTCGGCGCTGCGAGTGGGCGGCCGAGGGACCCTCGCGCACACCGCCGGCCGGGAGTCCCCGGACGCCACCGCACACGGGTCCGGGGCGTCCCTCCGGCGCGGCACCCGCGCTCCGGGAGACCTCCGGCCCACGCGCGGGCCTCGCCCGTACGGCCCCCGGGCGCCACGCACGGCCGCACCCGCACCGCACCCGCACGTCGGTCCCCGAGCGGGTGTGCCCGGAATTGGGTAGACCTGCAACCATGACGCCCACGATCCCCTCGACCCTGGTGCCCCCGGTGGGCGCCGAACTCGCCGACCGCGTTCTCGGGGGCTGGCTGGGCCGGATCGCGGGGAACATGCTCGGGAAACCCGTCGAGCAGGGGGACCTGTGGACGCCGGCGCGGATCGACCGCTATCTGCGGCAGGCCGGGGCCCTGCCGCTCACCGACTACCTCCCGGAGCCGGCCACCGAGAGCGACCGGCTCGCGCTGCGGCCGGAGTGGCGCAGTTGCGTGCGCGGCCGGATCCACGGCAGCTGCCGCGACGACGACGTCGACTACGCGATCCTCGGCCTCCACCTCCTGGAGACGCACGGCTTCGGCTTCAGCACCGAGCAGGTCGGCGACCTGTGGCTGCTGCGGCTGCCGTATCTCCAGACGTTCACGGCGGAGCGGGCGGCCTACCGCAACCTCGCGGGCGGTCTGAAGCCGCCGCTGACCGCCACGTACGACAACCCGTACCAGGAGTGGATCGGCGCCCTCATCCGCGCCGACGTCCACGGCTGGACCTCCCCCGGCCTGCCCCGCCGCGCGGCCTCGCTGGCGCGGCGCGACGCGGTGCTGTCGCACACCGGCAACGGGGTGTACGGCGCGATGTGGGCGGCGGCACTGGTCGCGACGGCCTTCACGGCGCCGGGGGCGCGGGCTGCCGTGGAGGAGGCCCTGGCGGTGATCCCGGCGAGCAGCCGCCTGGCCCGGGCCGTGCGGCGGGTCGTGTCGCTGTACGACGCCGGGCTGGCCTGGGAGGAGACGCTCACGACGGTGGGCGAGGAGACGGCCGGGCTGGGCTGGATCCACGTCGTACCGAACGCCGCCGTGCTCACCGCCGGGCTGCTCTACGGCGAGGGCGACTTCACCCGCACGATCACGCTGACCGTCCGCGGCGGCCTGGACACCGACTCCAACGGGGCCACCGCCGGTTCGGTGGCGGGTGTGCTGTGCGGGGCGGCGGCGATCCCGGACCGGTGGAAGGACCCGTTGGAGGACACCGTGCGCAGCGCCGTGTTCGGCTTCGACGGGGTGCGCATCGGCGAACTCGCGGAGCGCACGGTGCGGTTGGCGGAGGCCTCCGGCCCCTGAGCGCCGGTCGTTCCGCTCCCCGAGCGCCGATTCCCGCCTTGAAGAGCCGTCTACCCTTCCTGGATGACCACTCCGGACTTCGCCGCGTACATCGCGAGCCTGCCCCGTGTCCTCGCCGGCGCCGCCACGGTCTTCCGGGACGCCGAGGGGCGGGTGCTGCTCGTCGAGCCCAACTACCGCGAGGGATGGGCGCTGCCGGGCGGGACGATCGAGTCGGACGACGGGGAGACGCCGAGGCAGGGCGCGCGGCGCGAGACCCTGGAGGAGATCGGGCTGGACGTCGAACCGGGGCGGCTGCTCGCCGTGGACTGGGTGCACGGGGTGGGCCGGCCGCCGCTGGTGGCGTACGTCTACGACGGCGGGGTGCTCGGCGAGGAGGAGCTGAAGCGGATCCGGTTGCAGGAGGAGGAGCTGCTGTCGTGGCGGCTCGTCCCGCACGCCGAACTCACCGGGTATCTCCTCGGGACGCTCGGCCGCCGGGTGCTCGCCGCCCTCGACGCGCTGGCGGACGGCACGGGTACGGTCGAGTTGGAGAACGGCGACCGGGTGGGCTGAACCGGCGACGATCGGCCACGGCAGTGCCCGTTGGCCGCCGCCCACTGCTTACAGGAGTCACCTGACCTCGCGTCAACTGCCCTTGTACAGAACGTGAAAAGCGTGAACCTTCCACTTAATAGAAGTTTAAAGCGCTGGCTGAAAACACTGCCCGTTCATCACTCCAGCATCTAGGCTGACTTCACCCCCGTCCGAGTGATCGCGCCCCGTTGCCTCGCTCGGGAACCGGGGCAGCACTCGGGACACCCGTGACCGGCGGCCCGGGCGCGGGCCGTGGCTCCGGGAGATCCGGAGCGCCTGGGGGAACGGTCACCGGGAGCCGCCCGGAGCAGTCGGTTTCCCCCCACCTGCGGGCCGTTGCTCGCCCGTCATCACCGAACAGGCAGCTGAGGTCATGGAACCACTGGGCTCAGACGATCCCGAGGAACTAGGTCCCTACCGTCTCGTGGCACGGCTAGGCGCAGGAGGGATGGGACGGGTCTATCTGGCGCGCTCCCCGCAGGGGCGGACCCTGGCGGTCAAGGCCATCCGCCCCGAGCTGATGGGGGACAAGAACTTCCGCATCCGCTTCCGCCGTGAGGTGGAGGCCGCCGGAGCGGTCGGCGGCAGATACACCGCGCCCGTGGTGGACGCCGACCCGGAAGGCCCCATCCCGTGGCTGGCCACGGACTACATCGCCGGTCCCACGCTGGCCGAGGCCGTCGCCGCGCACGGCCCGCTCCCGGTGGAGTCGGTGCTCGTCCTGGGCGCCGGCATCGCCGAGGCGCTGATCTCGGTGCAGGCCGCCGGGCTGGTGCACCGCGACCTCAAGCCGTCGAACGTGCTCCTCGCCGCCGACGGTCCGCGCGTCATCGACTTCGGCATCGTCCGGGCGAGCGACGGCTACGACCTCACCCGCTCCGGCGCCCTCTTCGGCTCCTTCGAGTACATGTGCCCCGAGCAGGCCACGGGCGAGCCGCTGGGCCCCGAGGGGGACGTCTTCTCGCTCGGCTCGGTGCTCACCTTCGCCGCCTCCGGGCACGCGCCGTTCAGCGGCACGGCGGCGGCCACACTGCTCTACCAGGTCGTGCACAGCACACCCGACCTGACGGGCGTGCCCGAGCCGCTGGACAAGATCATCAACCTCTGTCTCACCAAGGACCCCCGGCTGCGGATCACCCCGGACAAGCTGGCCGCGGCCTGCGTGCCCGGCGGCGTGGAGCAGCTGACGGGCGACGGCTGGCTGCCCCCGTCGGTGGCCTCCTCGATCGCCCTGCGCGCGGCGGCGGTGCGGACCCTCGACGCCACACCGAACACCCCGGTCGCGTTCCCCTCCGCCGGGACCGGGCCCGAGCCGGGCGCGTACGGCCGGGACGGGTCTCCCCATGGCCACGACATGGGCCGGGCGGCCCACACCCATGCCGGGGACCGGGCCGCGTACGGCCCCCAGCAGGCACGTCCCGCCCACGCGTCTCCACAGGATCCGGCCGCCTACGACCTGCGGCAGGGCCGGGCCGGGTACGACGCGCGGCAGGGCCGGGCCGCGTACGACTTCGAGCTGGACGAGGCGTCCCGCGCCGCGGAGAACCCGTCGCCGTACGACTCCGGCCGCCCGTACGACGGCTCCGGGCATCCGGGCCACCGGGCCGAGGCGCCGCTCCCCGGCGGAACCGGTGGCGACCCGCAGCCGGGAGCCGGGCCCTACGCCCGCACGGAGCCCTATTCCACTCCGGAGGAGCCGGAACCGTACCGAGGCGCCTCCGCCTCCGCCGGACACCGCCGCGCCGCGCCGCGCCCCGGCCCGTCGCGGCGTACGGTCCTCACCCTCTCGGCCGGCTCCACCGCCGCCGCCGTCGGCGCCGCCGCCCTGGTGCTCGACAGGCGGAAGAAGCCGGCCACGCCGTCCACGGAGCCCGCCGGCCCGGCCCCGAAGCCGCTGTGGACCTACCGCAGCGGCCCGCTGCTGCAAGCGCCCGCCGTCTTCAACGACGGCACGGCCCTGCTGAAGACCCGCCCGGGTGACATGGTCTGCCTCGACCTCAAGGACGGCACCCGGCCCACATGGGTCTACGAGGGCATCAGCCAGTCGCCCACACCGACCGTGCTGGCCTTCGACGCCGCGATCGCGCTCGGCGAGGGGGCGACGGTGATCGGGGTCGACCCCGTCGACGGAACGGAACGTTTCACCATCGACTTCGGGCCGGATTTCCGGTTCGACACACTGCTCGGCGCCACCGACGACCGGGCCGTCTCCGTCATCGGTGTCCGGCTCCGGCGGGAGTCCGACGAGCAGGGCGTGGCGACCTCCACGGACACGGTGTTCGGCGTCGACCTCGCGGGCCGCCGCGCCGAGATCATCCCCATCAGCCCGGAGGACGTCGGTGTCCGACTGGCTCCGGTCATCCTCCCCGGCTTCTTCGTCTACGCCGACGGCCTGCGCAATGTCACCACCCGGAGCACCGACAGCTCCGGCGTCCTGTGGCGGCACCCCGTCGGCTACGACCTCCGGCCCGGCCTCGCCGTGCTCAACCGCACGGTGTTCGCCATCGGCCGGGAACTCGAAGCCCTGAATCTCACCACCGGCAAACTCCGCTGGCGGGTGAAGCCCGAGCGCGGCACGTTCGCCTCCCTCGGCTGCTACGGCAACACGGTCTACGTCACCGGCACGGACCCCGCCGGCGTGTACGCCTTCAACGCCGGGACCGGCGCCCGTCGTTGGTTCTGCCCCACCCCGCGTCTCAACATCGACCACCCGGTCACCGCCGGCCCCGGCGCGGTCTACGTCCCCGCCTACCAGAACAGGAACGGCTTCTACGCGATCGGCGCCGCCAAGGGCAGGCTCCTGTGGAACTTCACCGACGGCGTGGAGACCGGCGTCAACGACTGGCAGCTCGCCTGCGACCACTCCGGCGTCCTGGTCGCCCAGCACTACGACCGCACGTACGGCCTGCCGGCCCCCTGACACCACCCCGATATCCACTCGCCCCGACCGGACGGCCGACCTACGCTCGCCCCATGAACAAGCCCCTGGTCGCCCTCCTCAGTGGCGCAGGCATCTCCACCGACTCCGGCATCCCCGACTACCGCGGCCCGAACGGGCTGTGGCGGCGGGATCCGGAGGCCGAGAAGCTGGTGACGTACGCGTACTACATGGGTGATCCGGAGATCCGCCGGCGCTCGTGGCAGATGCGGCGGCAGAACCGGACACTGAAGGCCGAGCCGAACGTGGCGCACCGGGCGGTGGCCGAGCTGGAGCGGTCCGGGGTGCCGGTGCGGGTGATCACACAGAACGTGGACGGGCTGCACCAGCTCGCCGGTATGCCGGCCCGCAAGGTCCTCGAACTGCACGGCACCGCACGGTCCGTGGTGTGCGTCGGGTGCCATGCCCGTACGCCGATGGAGGACGCCCTCGGCCGGGTCGAGGCCGGCGAGGAGGACCCGCCCTGTCTGGAGTGCGGCGGTGTGCTGAAGTCCGCCACCGTCATGTTCGGCGAGCGTCTCGACCCGGTGGTCCTCGGCGAGGCCGTCGCGATCACCAAGGCCTGCCAGGTCTTCATCGCCGTCGGCACCAGCCTCCAGGTGCAGCCCGCCGCCGGGCTCGCCCAGGTCGCCGCCGACCACGGGGCACGCCTGATCATCGTCAACGCCGAGCCGACCCCGTACGACGAGCTGGCGGACGAGGTCGTACGGGAACCGATCGGCACCGCGCTGCCGGAGGTGCTGCGCGAGATCAGCACCGCGAGCGCCTGAGGCTCACGGGCCGAGCGGCCGGGACGGCTGCGGCGGTTGGGACGGCTGCGGTGGCTGGGACGGCTGCGGTGGCTGGGACGGCTGCGGTGGCTGGGGCTCGGCGGGGCGGGTGACGCGGATCTTGGACTGGCCGTGCGGCAGCTTCTCCCAGTCGTCCATGAAGCGGGCCTGGAGGCCGTGCTTCGCGGCCAGGGCGACGAGCGTGTCGGTGCGGTAGTAGAAGTCCTCCCGCAGGACGTGGTGTTCCTCGCCCTCGGTACGGTCGAAGGTGAAGTCGAACCAGCCGTCCGGGGTCAGCACCCGGCCGACGTTGGCCAGGCACTCCTCGATGACGTGGAGCGGTGAGTGCGAGAAGACGCTGTGCGCGTGGACCACGTCGAAGTGGGCGTCCGGGAGGAACCGGAGGGTCAGGTCGCGGACGGGGGTGAGTGCGGGGAGCCGTCTCTGCAGCCCCATCTCCACGATCGTGTCCTGGGCCGCGGCGAGGATGTCGGGCGAGATGTCGATGCCGTAGTAGTGCCCGGGTTCCAGGTGGCGGATGAACCGCCAGCCGCCCCGCAGGTTGCCGCAGCCGATCTCCAGCATGCGGTGCTCCGGCCGCAGACCGTGGCCGAGCAGGTAGTCGAACTGCATCGCGCCCAGTGCCAGCCACCGTTCACGGCTGCGGCTGCCGACCGCCGCGTCCGGGTCGGCGCGGGTGTCGGAGCGCATCACCGCGCGGTAGTACGCGATGTGGTCGGGGTGGCGGTGGCGCAGCCACATGTCCCGGGCGGCACGGGCCACGTGGCGCGGCACCCGGTCGGGGTGGCGCAGGGCGTAGGTGATGCGGTGGCCGAGGGCGGCGCGGTTGACGGTGACGTTCTTCTCGGTCGGCGGCACGGGGCTTCCTTCCCAGGGGACTCGGACGGTGCTTCCCGAGGTGGCTCGGGTCGTGCTGCCAGCCTCGGGGCGGCGGCGGGGTGTGCGGCTCGGTCGACCGGCTCCGGTCCGGGTGCGGTTCGGGCGATCCTCGTATCAGCCGATCGGTTGATGCGGTCGGGAGCCGGTCACGTTAGACACGGGAGTGCGACCTGTGAAGTACCCGAACCCGACGAGCACGACATGAGAGCCGGTGAAGTGATGGGGTGGCCGCAGGACCGGCGCACGGATCCGGACGGACGCTGGCTGACCGCCGTCGTGCACGCCGCGTTCTTCCTGCTGCTGTGCTCCTCGTTCGCCCGGTTCCTGACGCGTGATCAGGGCGGGCCGCGCACCGGGTGGGTGGTGGCGCTGTTCGCGGTGTTCGGGCTCCTCTACGGCCTCGGGCACCTGCTGGCTCCCGCGCCGCCTCCCGGCGGCCGGCCGTCCACCCGGCATCTGGCCTGGCTGGGGTCCGTGACGGCGGTCTGGGTGGTGCTGCTCGCGATCGCGCCGAGCGCCACGTGGTGTGCCATGCCGCTGCTGTTCGCCGGGCTCCACACGCTGCCCCCACGGATCGCGGTGCCGCTCGCCGTCCTGCTCACCACGCTGGTCGTCGCCGCCGAGATACGGGTGTCCCAGGGGCCCCTCAACCCCAACATGGTCGCCGCCCCGCCGGCCATCGCCGCGGTCGCCACCGCCGTCTTCGTCCATCTGCGGCGGCAGGCGGCGCGGCAGCGCGTCCTGATCGACGACCTGGTCCGCACCCGCCGCGACCTCGCGGCCACGGAACGGCGGGCGGGCGTCCTGGCGGAACGGCAGCGGCTGGCCACGGAGATCCACGACACCCTCGCCCAGGGTCTGTCGAGCCAGCAGATGCTGCTGCAGGCCGCCGAGCGCGTCTGGCGCACGGACCCGGACGCGGCCCGCGGACACATCGGGAAAGCCGTCGAGATCACCTCCCACAGCCTCGCCGAGGCGCGCCGGTTCGTCCACGACCTGGCACCGGCCGATCTCGCGGAGCACTCCCTGCCCGCCGCGCTGGGCGCGCTCGCGGAACGCGAGAGCGGCCCGGGCCTGACGGTGGAGTTCCGGCTCGACGGCACCCCGGGTCCTCTCCCGGAACGCGTCGAGGCCGCACTGCTGCGCATCGCCCAGGGCGCCCTGGCCAACGTACGCGAACACGCCGCCGCGACCCGGGCCGCACTGACCCTGACCTGCCTCGACGACCAGGTCTCGCTGGACATCGCCGACAACGGGCGGGGCTTCGACGCGGACCGCCGGGCCAGCGCCGAGGCCGGCCGGGCGAGCGCCGCCGCGCCGGGCCGGGATCGCGGGCACGGGCTGCCGGCCATGCGGATCCGGGCTCGGCAGTCGGGCGGCACACTCACCGTGGAGTCCACGCCGGGCGAGGGCACCGTGGTGTCCGCGGCCGTCCCCCGTACGCCGATCGTCGCCGTCGACACCCCCGAGGAGCGCGTCCGATGAGCGAGCCGGTCCCCTCACCGCCCCTCACCCCGCAGCCTCTGACCCCGGCGCCTCTGACCCCGGCGCCGGTCGGCCGGCCGCCGGTGCGGCTCCTGCTGTGCGACGACCACGCCGTCGTACGCGCCGGGCTGCGCGCGCTGCTGTCCAGTGCCGACGGCATCGAGGTGGTCGGTGAGGCGGGCACCGGTGAGGAGGCGCTCGCCCTGGCCGCCCGCCTGCGCCCCGACGTCGTACTGATGGACCTGCAACTCGGCGACGGCGTGGACGGCGTGACGGCCACCCGTCGGCTGACCTCACGGCCGGCCGACGCCCAGCACTCCCCCACCGCCCCGCCCGCTCCGGCCCCCCGCGTCCTCGTGCTCACCATGTTCGACACCGACGCCGACATCAGCCGTGCCATCGAAGCGGGGGCCACCGGCTATCTCCTCAAGGCCGAGCGGCCCGACGAACTGTTCGCGGCGATCCGCGACGCCGCGGCCGGCCGTACCGCGCTGTCGGCGCCGGTGGCCGACCGGCTGCTGGCCCAACTTCGCAGCCCACGGCCCGCGTTGTCCGAGCGCGAGCACGAGATCCTCGGTCAGCTGGCCCGTGGCCTGGGCAACCGGGAGATAGCGCGAGCCCTCTTCATCAGCGAGGCGACCGTCAAGACCCACCTCGGCCGCATCTACGGCAAGCTGGGCGTGGAGACCCGGTCGGGCGCGGTGGCCGTGGCGAAGGAGCGCCGCCTGCTGCCGTGACGGACCCCGCACCCGCACCCACCGACCTCCCCCGCACGCCCCCCTCCCGGCCCTCAGAAGAGAGCCGTCCCCCGTTCGAAGTCCAGCAGACGCCGCTTGCGCTCCACGCCGCCGCCGTAGCCGGTGAGGCCGCCGTCGGAGCCGACCACGCGGTGGCAGGGGACGATGATGCCGACGGGGTTCTTTCCGTTGGCCAGCCCGACCGCCCGGGACGCCCTGGGATTGCCGAGGGCGTCGGCGAGATCGCCGTACGAGCGGGTCTCGCCGTAGGGGATCCGTACCAGTTGTTCCCAGACGAGGCGCTGGAACGGGGTTCCGTGCAGCCTGAGTTCAAGGGTGAACTCCTTCAACTCGCCCGCGAAATAGGCCTCCAGCTGTTCTTCCGGTTCGGCGAAGAGCGTGTCGTCGCGTGCGCCGAAGCTCTCCTGGGACGGGCGGTGGCGCTGCTCGGTCATGTAGAGCCCGCACAGGACGCCGTCGTCGGCGACGAGGGTGAGGAGGCCGTAGGGGCTGTCGATGACGGTGTGCCGCTTCTGCTGCTTCACGGGAGGTCCTTGAGAGTCGGTCGGGGATGCGGCCGGGGCGACGACCTTGAACGGGCTCATAGGTACGCGCTCATACGGGGAGGAAGTTGATGGGGTGGCTGTCCGTCGCCCACAGGTACTGGACCGCGTACGCGCGCCACGGCCGCCAGGCCGCCGCACGGGCCGTGAGGGCTGCCGGGGTGGAGGGCAGGCCCAACTCCTGTGCCGCGCGCCGGATTCCGAGGTCGCCGGCCAGGAAGGCGTCGGGGTCGCCCAGGGCGCGCATGGCGATGACGTCCACGGTCCAGGGGCCGAAGCCGGGAAGGGCGAGGAGGCGGGCGCGGGTCTCCGCCCAGTCGCTGTCGACGCCCACGTGCAGGTGCCCGTCGGTGAGTTGCCGTACCAGCGTGGTGAAGGTGGTCCGGCGGGTGCGGGGCATCGCGAGGGTCTCGGGGTCGACCGCCGCCAGCGCCTCGGGGGACGGGAAGAGATGGGTGAGACCCCCCTCGGGGTCGTCGACCGGTTCGCCGTGCGCGACGACCAGCCGGGCCGCGTGCGTCCGGGCGGCAGCCGTGGAGACCTGCTGGCCGAGCACCGCCCGTACGGCGAACTCGGCCTCGTCGACGGTACGCGGCACCCGTCGCCCGGGAGCCTTGTCCACCAGCGGCGCGAGCACCGGGTCGGTGCGCAGCTGCTCGTCGACGGCGACCGGGTCGGCGTCCAGGTCGAGCATGCGGCGGCAGCGGCTGATGGCGACGGGCAGGTCGCGCAGGTCGCTGAGGGTGAGCCGGCAGGCGATGTGGTCGGGCTGCGGCGTGAGGCCCACGATGCCGTGGCCGTAGGGCAGGCGGAGCGTGCGCCGGTACGCGCCGTCGCGCCACTCCTCCACTCCGGGTACGGCGGTCGCGGCGAGGTGGCCGAAGAGGTTGTCGGGGTTGAGCGGGGCCCGGAAGGGCAGCCGGAGGCTCAACACCCCTGACGTGCCGGGGGAGTCGGAGCGCTGTCGGGCCGACCGGGTGGCCCGCTCGCGTAGTTCGCTCGGCGACAGCGCGAAGACCTCCCGCACGGTGTCGTTGAACGTCCGGATCGAGGCGAACCCGGCGGCGAACGCGATCTCCGCCATCGGCAGCGCGGTCGTCTCGATCAGCAGCCGCGCGGTCTGCGCCCGCTGCGCCCGGGCGAGCGCCAGCGGCCCCGCGCCCAGCTCGGCCAGCAGCTGCCGCTCGACCTGCCGGGTGCTGTAGCCGAGCCGCCGTGCCAGCCCCGGCACGCCCTCCCGGTCCACCACCCCGTCCGCCACCAGCCGCATCGCCCGCGCGACGAGGTCCGCTCGCTGATCCCACTCCGGCGACCCGGGACTGGTGTCCGGCCGACACCGCTTGCACGCCCGGAACCCGGCCTGCTGACACGCCGCCGCACTCGGATAGAACGTCATGTTCTCCGCCTTCGGCGGCACCACCGGGCAGCTGGGCCGACAGTAGATCCGCGTGGTGATCACGGCCGTGAAGAACCACCCGTCGAACCGCGCGTCCTTCGACCGCACGGCCCGCACACACCGCTCCGTATCCGCGTACATCCCGTTCCGCATGACTCAAGCATCGGGGAGGGAGAGGGTGCCGGGCTGGCGGAAATCCGACATCGAGGCTGGGGCGGCCTCGTGACCGCCGAGCCCCTCCAGGGGCGCGGGGAACGGCGCGACCAGCCCGTACGGATCCGCGGCCGCCACCAGACGAACCGCCCTCCCCCGCAGGCGCCGCTAACCTCCCGCAGCGTTACGCCACGCGGCCTCCCGCAACAACCGCAGCCCATTGAGCCCCACCACCACGGTGGACCCTTCATGCCCGGCCACGCCCAGGGGCAACGGCAGATGCCCCACCAGGTCCCACACCACCAGCACGGCGATGCAGACCCCCGCGATCACCAGGTTCTGGACCACCAACCGCCGGGCCGCCCGCGACAACCGCACCACCGCCGCGATCGCGCCGAGCTCGTCCCGCACCACCACCGCGTCCGCCGTCTCCAGGGCGAGATCGGACCCGGCCCGCCCCATCGCCACCCCGGAGTGCGCGGCGGCGAGCGCGGGCGCGTCATTGACCCCGTCGCCGACGAAGAGCACCTTCCCGCCCCCGGCCTGCAGCTCCCGTACGGCCTCCACCTTGCCCTCCGGCAACAGCCCGGCGCGCACCTCGACGATCCCGGTGGCCGCCGCCACCTGGTCGGCGGCACGCACGTTGTCCCCGGTCAGCAGGACCGGCGACGCACCGGTCACGGCGGCGAGCGCGGCCACCGCCGCGGGCGCGTCCTGGCGCGGGCGGTCGGCCAGGGTGAGCGTCCCGACGGCGACCCCGTCCCGCTCGACGAGAACGGTCGTCCCGTCGGAACTGCCGCCCCCGGAGACCTCACCGCCGACGGCGCCCCCGTACTCCCCCGGCCGCCCCACGGTCACCACGCACCCCTCGACGGTCGCCCGCACCCCTCGTCCGGGGGTTGCCACGAAGTCGTCGGCGGCGGCGATCCGTAGCCCCCGGGCGCCGGCGGCGGCGACCACCGCGCGGGCCAGCGGATGTTCGCTGGGATGCTCCGCGGCCGCGGCCAGGGACAGCAGCCCGTCCTCGTCGAGCCCGGAGCCCGGCAGCGGCCGTACGGCCGTGACCTCCGGTGTGCCCTCCGTGAGCGTGCCGGTCTTGTCGAGGGCGGCGACGTCGATCTCGCCCAGCCGCTCCATCGCGACAGCGGACTTCACGAGGACACCGTGGCGGCCGGCGTTGGCGATGGCGGAGAGCAGCGGCGGCATGGTGGCGAGGACGACCGCGCAGGGCGAGGCCACGATCATGAAGGTCATGGCGCGGAGCAGCGCGGCCGTGAGGTCCTCGCCGAAGGCCAGCGGGATGCCGAAGACGGCGAGGGTGGCGACGACGACACCGACGGCGTACCGCTGTTCGACCTTCTCGATGAACAGCTGGGTCGGCGCCTTGGTGCGGGAGGCCTCCTCGACGAGGCTCACGATGCGGGCGATCACGGAGTCGGCCGGGTCGCGTGCGACGCGGACGCGCAGCGCGCCCGTGCCGTTGAGGGTGCCCGCGAAGACCTCGTCGCCGGGGGACTTGGGGACGGGCAGCGGTTCGCCGGTGATGGTGGCCTGGTCGGCCTCGCTCTCCCCCGCCAGGACCTGCCCGTCGGCACCGATGCGCTCGCCGGGGCGGATCAACACCACGTCACCGACGGCGAGACGGCCGGTCGGCACGGTCTCCTCGGCGGAGCCGTCCGCCGACAGCCGGGTGGCCGTCGTGGGGGCGAGGTCGAGGAGGCCCCGTACGGAGTCCGCGGTGCGGGCGGTGGCCAGGGCCTCCAGGGCGCCGGAGGTGGCGAAGATGACGATCAGCAGGCCGCCGTCCAGGACCTGGCCGATGGCGGCCGCGCCCAGCGCCGCGACGATCATCAGCAGATCGACGTCGAGGCTCTTCTCGCGCAGCGCCCGCAGCCCTTCGAGGGCGGGCTCCCAGCCGCCGGCCGCGTAGGCGATCGCGTAGAGCGGGCCGTACAGCCAGGCGGAGGCCCCGGCCAGGTCCAGCGGGAACGCGAGCAGGAAGGCGACGGTCGAGGCCAGCGCCCAGCGGGCCTCGGGCAGGGCGAGGACCCGGGTACGGCGGCGGGGGGCCGTCGGCTCGGGCGTACGGCGGACCGGTGACGGGGTGAGGGTGGCAGACACGCGGCACACCATACAGGAATACATGAAGACTCATTCATGCCTTCATGTGCGATGAGTAAGATATGCGCCATGGGTCATGGAGCCGTCACCGCAGCGCAGGACGCCACCCCTCGCGTGCGCCTGGACGCGGCCAACGTCGCCAAGGTGGCCACCACCCTCCAGGCCCTCTCCACCCCGTCCCGCCTGCTGATCCTGGCCCGGCTGCGCGAAGGCCCGCTCCCGGCGACCGAGTTGGCCGCCGAGGTCGGGATGGAACAGTCCGCCTGCTCCCACCAGCTGCGCCTGCTGCGCAACCTCGGCCTGGTCGTGGGCGAGCGCCGGGGCCGTTCGGTGGTGTACGCGCTGCACGACCACCATGTCGCCGAGCTGCTGGACCAGGCCGTCTACCACGTCGAGCACTTGAGGCTGGGGCTCAGCGACGCACCGGACGGCGACTGAGGCACCGGGCGTCTGCCGAGGCACCGGACGGCGACTGACGCACCGGGCACCGGCTGAGGCACCGGGCGCCGGCTGAGGCGGTCAGGTCGCGGGAAGTGCCGGCAGCTGGGGCGCCAGGCCACCGAGGAGGCCGGTGATCAGGCCGAGGACCGGGGCGAGCAGGTCGGTGACCGCACCCAGTACGGCGCCCAGGTCGAGCGAGGTCAGCGCCTTGAGCAGGGCGTCGACCGCGGTCTGGAGCGTGGCCGGCAGATCGGCGACCGGGTCGGCCGCCGTGGTGGCGCCGCCGGAGGTGGCCGGGGCCGCTGCCTCCAGCTTCTGCAGCCGCTGCTGAACGGTGGCGTTGGCCGTTCGGAGGGCCGCGACATGCCGGGCCGCCTCGGCCGCGTCGAGCTGGTTCGCGTCGAGCTTGGCGATGGTGGTCAACTCGTCCAGCAGCGGTTCGAGTACGTCGGCCTCGTCCATGCGGTCGAGCAGGTCCAGCTGGTTGAGCAGCACGGCCGCGTCGGTGCCGACGGCGTCGGCGTCGGTGGCCGTGTCCTCGTCGGTGTCGGTGTCGGTGTCGGTGTCCGTGACCGCGTCCGTATCCGTGTCCGTATCCGTGTCCTCGTCGGTGTCGGTGTCCGTGTCGGTGTCCGTGACCGCGTCCGTATCCGTGACCGCGTCCGTATCCGCGTCCGTATCCGCGTCCATGTCCGCGTCCAGGTCGGCGTCGAGGTTCGCCAGCAGCCCGTCCATGTCGAGGTCGAGGTTGGCGAGGAGCGCCTCCACCTCGGCGATCTCCTGCTCGGCGAGGGCGTCCGCTTCGGCCTCCTCCTTCGCCAGGAGCCCGTCGATCTCCGCGTCCAGCGCGGCGAAGAAATCGTCCAGATCGGGTTCGGGGACCGCGGCGATCCCCAGCGTGGTGCGGTCCGAGGCGGTACGGTCCGAGGCGGTACGGCCCGCGTCGACGGCCGCGGTGGCGGTGCCGACCGGCCCGAAGACCAGTGCCCCGCAGACCAGGGGCGACAGGAGAAGACCACGGGAGACGAGGGCGCGCATGCATGTTCCTTTCGAAGCAGCTGTCCTTGCGCTCACCGTGGAAGGCGGTACGGCCCGCCGCAACCGATCGCAGGACCGGCGCCCCTCCCTCCGACCGACCCCGCGGACAACCCTGACCAGGCTGTTTCCCCCTCAGGGAGAGCCCTGTGCGACTTCGTTCGACACGCTCCGGCTGTTCGTCCGTCAGAGTGCGGGAGAGCGGCGAGCCGGGTCGCCTCCCACTCGGCGACGGCGTCAGCCCGTCTGTTCGGCGAACGCCGCGTACGCCTCGTCGTCGAAGAGAACGAACCTGACCTCCTCGACCGATGTCTCCGTGCTCCGGACGGTGTGGACGGCGATGCGGGCGGCGTCGTCCATCGGCCAGCCGTAGATGCCGGCGGAGACGGCGGGGAAGGCGACCGTGCGGGCGCCCAACTCGTCGGCCACGCGGAGGGATTCTCGGTAGCAGGAGGCGAGGAGGGCGGAGCGGTCGAGGCTCTGGCTGTGGACCGGGCCGACCGTGTGGATCACCCAGCGCGCGTCCAGTTCGCCCGCCGTGGTGGCGACGGCCTGGCCGGTGGGAAGGCCCCTTCCGTAGTGCGAGGCGCGGAGCTTGCGGCAGTCCGCCAGGATGGCGGGGCCGCCGCGCCGGTGGATCGCGCCGTCCACTCCTCCCCCGCCGAGGAGGGAGGAGTTCGCGGCGTTGACGATGGCGTCGACGGACTGCTGGGTGATGTCGCCCCGGACGAGGGTGATGGTGGTCATGCCCGCCTCTATATCAGCCGACGGGACGTGCGAGCCCTCCAATATGTCGGGCGTCGTCGGCCTCGGACGAGGCCCTGACGGCCTACCAGCCCACCGGCAGCGATCGCACCCCGTGGATCGCGCCCATCGGCAGCGCGAGCTCCTCCGGCGGTGCGGTCAGACGCAGATTCGGCAGGCGGTCGAAGAGAGCGGGAAGGCCGACCTGGAGTTCCGCGCGGGCGAGGGACTGGCCGACGCACTGGTGCGGTCCGTGGCCGAAGGCCAGATGGCCGGACGCGTCGCGGCGCACGTCCAGGGTCTCCGCGCCGGGGAAGACGGACGCGTCCCGGTTCGCGGTCTGGATCGCCACCGCGACACCGTCCCCGGCGCGGATACGGACACCACCGATCTCGACGTCCTCCGTCGCGACGCGCCGCAGGCCCCAGTGGGAGACGGTCAGCCAGCGCAGCAGTTCCTCGATCGCGCCGGGCCACAGCTCCGGCTCACCGCGCAGGGCGGCGAGCTGTTCCGGGTGGCGCAGCAGGGCGACGACCGCCAGAGGGAACATGTTCGCGGTGGTCTCGAATCCCGCGAGCAGCAGCACGAAGGCCACGCCGATCGCCTCCTCGACGGTGGCCTCGCCCGTCGCCACCCGTTCCGTGGCCAGCCGGGAGAGCAGATCGTCGGCCGGCTCACGGGTCCGGGCCGCGAGGAGTTCACCGAGGTAGCCGTACAAGGCCCGGCGGGCGCCCAGCACATCGACGTCGCCGGTGTTGAAGCTGGTGAACGCCTGTGCCTGCCGGTGGAAGAAGCCGTGGTCCTCGTACGGCACTCCGAGCAGCCGGCAGATGACGAGGGCGGGCTGCGGCAGGGCGTACGCGGTGACGAGGTCGGCCTCCCGCGCGCCGTCGGCCGTCATCGTGTCGAGCAGGTCCGCGCAGATCCGGACCAGATCGGGGCGCAGAGCCTCGACCCGGCGGAAGGTGAAGTCCGGGATGAGCATGCGCCGTAGTCGGGTGTGGTCCGGCGGGTCCATGGCGAAGAACTGACCCGGGCCGCGCGGAGGCGCCTGCGGACGCAGACCGGGGAAGCCCGCACGCGTGGAGTCGGCGCTGAAACGCGGGTCGGCCAGGACGGCACGGGCGTGGTCGTGACGGGTGATCAGCCAGGGGCTGTTGTCGTCCCAGACCGTCACCCGCCGGATCGGCTCCTCGGCCTGCCACTTGGCGTATTCGGGGGCGGGGTCGAGCAGGGGACGTTCGGTGGGCAGTGGGGGGTACGTGCTCATCGCTGTGTTCTTCCCGGTGCTAGTCGGTGCTCGGGCGGGGGTCGGTGCGCCGGTCATCGGGGGTGGTCAGTCCCGCCAACTCCAGCAACAGCCCCTTGATCTCGGCGGCGGCATAGCCCTCGCGTGCCGGCTCCGGTGCGGAGCACAGCAGTACGGGCCCGTCCTCGGGGTCGGCGGGCAGGCGCCCGTGGCTGCCGCTGACGCCGGCGGGGTTCAGCGGCACCGTGCTGATGCGGTAGCGCAGGCCCAGCTTCTTGCGGGCGACCTGGCCGATCGCGCGCAGCTTCACCGCGGGGACGGTCTCGTCGTACAGCAGCTCGGCGGGGTCGTAGCCGGGCTTGCGGTGGATCTCGACCTGGCGGGCGAAGTCGGGGGCCCGCTCGTCGTCGAGCCAGTAGTAGTACGTGAACCAGGCGTCGGGGTCGGCGACCGCGACGAGTTCGCCGGAGCGTTCGTGGTCCAGGCCGTGGGCCGCCTTGCCCTCGGCGTCCAACACCTGTTCCACGCCGTCGAGTTCGGCCAGGATCTTCGCGACCTCGGCCGTGTCCGCCGGGTCCCGTACGTAGACGTGGGCGAGCTGGTGGTCGGCGACGGCGAAGGCCCGTGAGGTCCAGGGGTCGAGGTACTCCATGCCGTCCTGGGTGTGCACCTGGAGCAGACCGGCGCGGCGCAGGGCCCGGTTGATGTCCACGGGTCGGGAGACGGGGGTGATGCCGTATTCGCTGAGGGCCACCACCGTGGCGCCCTCGCTCAGGAAGTGGTCGATCAACGGGCGTAGGGCGTCGTCGAGTTGCCGGGCGGCCCGGATGGTGGCGGGCGAGTCGGGCCCGGATCGCTGCGGCTCGTAGTCGAGTTGGGGGATGTAGACGAGGGTGAGGTCGGGGTCGTGCTCGTCGAAGACCTGGCGGGCGGCGCCGAGGATCCACTGGGTGGACGGCATGCCGGCGTTGGGGCCCCAGTAGGTGAACAGGGGGAACGGGCCCAGCCGGCCGGTGAGTTCGTCGTGCAGGGTCGGCGGCCAGGTGTAGCAGTCGGGTTCCTTGCGGCCGTCGGAGTAGTAGACCGGGCGTGGGGTGACGGTGAGGTCGACGTCCGCGCCCATCGCGTACCACCAGCAGATGTTGGCGACCTTGTAGTCGGGGTCGGATCTGCGGGCGGTCTCCCAGATCTTCTCGCCGCCGACGAGCGCGTTGTGCTGGCGCCACAGCAGTACCTCGCCGAGGTCCCGGAAATACCAGCCGTTGCCCACCACCCCGTGTCCGGCGGGCGGTTCACCGGTGAGGAACGTGGACTGGACCGCGCAGGTCACGGCGGGCAGCACGGGGTCGAGCCGGGCCCGGAAGCCGCGCTCCCCGAGAGCGGCGACCGCAGGCATGTGCTTGAGCAGCTTGGGGGTGAGGCCGACGATGTCGAGGACGACGAGCCGGTTGGGTCGGGTGCTCATCGCTGGTTCTCCCTGCGTCCGGTTCGGGTGCTCATCGCTGGTTCTCCCTGCGTCCGGTTCGGGTGCTCATCGCTGGTTCTCCCTGCGTCCGGTTCGGGTGCTCATCGCTGGTTCTCCCTGCGTCCGGTTCGGGTGCTCACTGGTGGTCCTCCTTGAGGCCGAGGCCGGTCAACCGGTCGCGGGCCCAGGCGAGTTCGGCGGCGATTCCGCCGGGCAGGTCGGTGGGCGGTTCGGGGAGGACGGACCAGGTGTAGGTCTCGACCTCGATGTGGTCGCAGTCGGCCGAGGCCCCGCCGAGCAGTCCGGCCAGGACCCGGCTCAGCTGGTCGGCGGTGGTGCGCAGCGGCGGTTCGGGGTCGGCGTGCAGCGGGGCGTGGAAGTGGACGCGCCAGGGGCCCGCGCCGGTGGGCAGAGCGCCGTCCAGCGCGTCCGGCAGGTCGTCGACGCCCCGCACCCGAGGGGCCTCCTGCTCCGCCGCCGTGCGCGTCTGGTGCAGGAAGCGTGGCTCCGCGAGCCGTCGCAGGGCCGCGCGGGCGGCGGGGTCGGCCGGGTCGGTGGCCTCGACCGCGCAGGACGCCTGGAGCTTGACGACCGGCAGCCCTGCCTCCGCGAGGCGCCGCAGGGCCGCCCCGGGTTCCTCGAACTGCACGGCGAGGTGGCAGGCGTCGAGGCAGACGCCGAGCCGTTCGGGGTCGAGGCCGCGCAGCTCCCGTACGGCCTGGGCGGTGGTCTCGACGACGCAGCCGGGTTCCGGTTCGAAGCCGACCCGGATACGGCGGCCGGTGTCCGACTCGATCGCGGCGAGCCCGGTGGTGAGCCGGTCCAGGGCGCGGCGGGCACGGTCGGCGCGCTCCGGTGGCCAGGGTGTGCGCCAGGCCAGCGGCAGGGTGGAGACGCTGCCGCGCTCGGCGTCGTCCGGGAGGAGCGCGGCGAGGACGCGTGCGCAGTCGAGGGTGTGGCGCAGGCGGGCCTCGTCCGCCCAGTCGGGGAGATACACGTCCTTCTTCACCACCTCGCGGTGGAACCCGGCGTACGGGAAGGCGTTGAGGGTGACGGTCTCCAGGCCGCGCATCGCGAGTTCGTCCTTGAGGCGCCTCAACTCTCTCGGTTCAGCCGTCAGTTGCGTGACCACGTCGCGGGCGAGCCAGAGCCCGATGCCCAGCCGGTCGACGCCGAGGCGCTCGCGCACCGGTTCGGCGTAGGTGGCGAGTTGGGCGAGGACGCCGTCGACGTCCTCCGCCTGGTGGACGTTGCTGCAGTAGCCGAGGTGGACGGCGGTGCCGTCCGGGTGCCGGAAGCGCATGACGCGTCCCCTCACTCCCCGCCGCGCCGGACGGAGTTGCCCTGGTAGCTCGACTCCTCGTCGGGCTTGGGCTCGTCGAGATCCAGTCGGCCGCTCTGCCCGTAGAAATCCACGGGGTTGCGCCACAGCACCCGGTCCACGGCGTCGTCGCCGAACCCGGCGGCCAGCATGGCGTCGGCGGTCTTCCGGGGCTTGAGCGGGTCCGAACGGCCCCAGTCGGCGGCCGAGTTGACGAGAACGCGCTCGGTGCCGTGCTGCTGGAGGATGGTCACCATGCGGTCCTCGCTCATCTTGGTCCGCGGGTAGATCGAGAACCCGGCCCAGCAGCCGCTGTCGAGGACCGTGCCGACGGTCAGCTCGTTGAGGTGGTCGAGGACGACGAGTTCGGGGGCGATGCCCGACTCGCGTACCACGTCCAGGGTCCGGCGGGTGCCGACTGCCTTGTCGCGGTGCGGGGTGTGCACGAGAGCGGGCAGTTCGTGCTCGATCGCGAACTGGAGCTGGAGCGCGAGCGCCTCGTCCTCCTCGGGCGTCATGGAGTCGTAGCCGATCTCACCGACGGCGACGACCCGGTCCTTGGCGAGGTAGCGGGGCAGCTCGTCCAGCACGGGCCGGCAGCGCGGGTCGTTGGCCTCCTTGGGGTTGAGCGCGATCGTGCAGAAGTGCTGGACGCCGAACTGGGCGGCCCGGTAGGGCTCCCAGCCCAGCAGCGCGTCGAAGTAGTCGTAGAAGCTCTCGGGCGAGGTGCGGGGCTGGCCCAGCCAGAAGGCCGGCTCGACGACGGCACGCACGCCGGCCGCGTACATCGCCTCGTAGTCGTCGGTGGTGCGGGAGGTCATGTGGATGTGGGGGTCGAAAATGCGCACGGGCAGGCCTCTTCCTCGGGTTGTCCTGTGAGCGATGCCGACTGGATGCGAAGGCGGTGTCCTACACGGAGGCGGTGTTCTGTGCGGAAGCGGCGGGGGCGGTGTTCTGCGCGGAAGCCGCGGAGGCGGTGTTCTGCGCGGAGGCGGTGTTCTGCGCGGAAGCCGCGGAGGCGGTGTTCTGCGCGGAGGCGGTGTTCTGTGCGGAAGCCGCGGAGGCGGTGGCTCGCCGGAGCGCCTTCAGGGCGCGCCCGGCGGCCTCGCGGCGGTCGGGCGTGGCGGCCCGCGTCTCGGCGGTGAGCCTGTCGGTGAGCTGGTCGGCGGCCGGGAAGTCGCGGACGACGGGCCAGATGTCCGCCGGTACGTCGCGCCCTGCGGCGACCCGCTCGTGCGCGAAGTCGGCGAGCATACGGGCGAGTTCGGCGTCGGCACGGGCGGCGATCCCGGCGATCCGGTCGAGCGGGATCTCCAGGAAGACGCACTTCAGTACGGCCTGCCGGTACTCGGTGTCCGGGAGGCGGCCGGCGCCGTACGGGCCGAGGGCGGCCTCGACGATGCTGCCGTCGTTGCCGCGCAGGGCTTCCCGGACGAGCGGCAGGGCGAGGTCGCCGAGGGGTTCCCGGGCGGGGCCGTCGCCCCGGGGCCCGGCGAGCAGGTGCAGGGCCCGGAGGACGGCCCGTTGTTCGGCCGGGTCGCCGTGGCGCAGGAGGCCGGCCAGTTCGTCGGCGAGCGGCCGGCCGCCCAGCGGCAGCGCGGCGAGCAGGACGGCGCGGGCCGCCTCGTCGACGGTCCAGTGCGCGTCCAGCCGCGCACGCCCGCAGCGTCTTCGGGCGGCGGGGAACAGGGTTCGTACGGCGGCGGGCCGGTCGGCGATCCGGGCCACGGCCTCGTCGAGCCAGGCGCGGGCCGCCGGGTCCAGTGCGTGACCGGAGAGGAGGGGTCGCGGGTCGACGAGGAGGGGTCGCGGGTCGGAGGGTTCGGCCGCCTCGGAGAGCGGCATGCCGGTGGAGACCATGACGGAACAACCCCCTGTGGGGTGGAGGATCTGACGGACGGTGGTGGTCGTCGGGCCGGGTCAGGCCGTCGCCGCGCGGAGGAAGTCCAGCGAGCGACGGGCCACTTCGGGGGCGTCGAGGGAACCGCCCTGGATCTCCACGGAGACCAGTCCGCGGTGGTCGAGGTCCTGGAGGGCGGCGAGCACGGGCGGGAAGTCGATCTCGCCGGCGCCGAGTTCGAGGTGCTGGTGGATGCCCCGCCGCATGTCCTCGATCTGCACGTTGAGCAGGCGCGGGGCGGCGAGGCGGACGCACTCCAGCACGGTCCGGTCCTCCACGCAGTGCGCGTGCCCCACGTCGAGGGTGATCCCGAACAGTTCGTGTCCGCCGACCATCTCGGCGAGTTCCAGGCACCGCTCCACCGTGTCGACGAACATGTACGGCTCGGGCTCGAAGGCCAGCGAGACGCCGTACTCCCCCGCCGTCTCCAGGACGGTCTCGACGCCCGCCGCGAGCCGCTTCCACGCGTCCCGTTCCGGCAGCCCTTCGTCCGGCGCGGGGCCGCTGCACAGGTGGACGGTGGGCGAGCCGAGGTCGGCGGCGACGCGTACGGCCCGCCGCAGCAGGTCGATCCTGCGCTCGGCCCCGTCCGCCATGAGGGTCGGGTGGTGCTTGCCCCAGGGGTCGAGGAGATAGGGCGCGCCGGTCTCGACGGTCACGTCGAGTCCGTGCCGGGCCAGGTCCCGGGCGACCGCGGCCACCCGTCGGGGCAGGTCGTCCGCGTACGGGTCGAGGTGACCGTGGTCGAGGGTCAGCGCGACGCCGTCGTAGCCGAGGTCGGCGAGGACCGCGAGGACGTCGCCGATCCGGTGGTTGGTGAAGCCGTTGGTGCCGTAGCCGAATCTCAAGGGGGTGGGGGGCGGGGTCATTCCGGCTTTCCTCCTGCGGAGGTCTGTGCTGTTCAGGTGGGGGATATGCGCCGGGCGAGCCGCCGGGCGAGGGGGTGTACGACGCCCAGGGCCGCCGCCGCGACCGTGGCTCCGCTCCGCGCGGTCAGCGCCGCCTGCAGGGGCATCAGGCCGAGGATCCCGGCCCCGACGGCCCGCCGTACGTTCTCGCCCGACGGCTCCCGTACGGCGCGGGCCTGGGCCGTTCCGTAACTGCCGAGGTAGGCGAGGGCCCCGGCGGCGACCACGGCGGCCCGGGCCTCGGCCGAGCGCGAGACGCCGGCGCTCGCGCGCACGGTCCCGGTGGCCCCCGCGGTCGTGCCGGGCCACGCGGCGGTGGTGGCGCCGTCGCGCTGCGAGCCGCGGGCGGCGCGCCGGGCGAGCGCCGGGCCGACGACCGGGAGTGCCGTGGCGAGGGCGGTGGTCGTGGAGGCGGCGAGGGTCGCGGCCGGCAGCCGGGCGGGGGCGCCCGAGATCTCGTGACGGCTGAGGGCGGTCAGGGTGTAGGTGTGGACACCGACCAGCGCGGCGGGGACGGCGGCGCGCAGCAGGGCGGCGCCGGTTCCGGCCGTACGGTCCGGCCCGCGCCCGGCGGCCGAGGCGCCCGCGAGGACGTCCAGGGCACGGGCGGAGGCCATGGCGGCCGGGCCGGCCGGGGTGGACTTGAGCTTCAGGTCGTACGCCCAGACGGCGCCGGCCAGGGGGAGCGCTCCCAGGAGGCTCCGGCGGCCCCCCGAAGCGGCGGCGAGCGCGAGGCCCCCGGCCGTCAGGGCGCCGGCGACGGCGAGGGCGGTACGGCGTGGGACCCGGCCGGACGGGACGGGGCGCTCGGGGCGCTCGACGGCGTCGATCGTGGCGTCGGCGTAGTCGTTGAGGGCCATGCCGGCCCAGTAGAGGCAGACGGACGAGCCCATCACGCCGAACGTCCGCACGCCCAGCGGGTGTCCGGCGGCGGCGGCGCCCGCGAGCACGTCGCCCGGGACGCTCAAGGCGGCCGGTGCCCGCACGAGTTGCGCGAGGTCGGTGAGGCGCACGGCAGGCCGCGAGCCCGAGCCCGGTACCGCTCTCCGATCTTTCATGGCGGCAACTTACCCACGCGACTTGACCATTCACACGGAGAAAACGTGAAGACCTTTGTCGATCCGTGACTTCGCTTCGCGCGCCGATGAACCACCTCAGGGTTCCTGCCGCAACCTCCGCCACACCGCCTTGGCCGCGTTGTGTCCCGACATGCCGTGCACGCCGGGGCCCGGCGGGGTCGCCGAGGAGCAGATGAAGACGGCCGGGTGCGGGGTGCTGTACGGGAAGAGCGAGAGCTTGGGGCGGAGCATCAACTGCAGTCCGGAGGCGGCGCCGCAGGCGATGTCGCCGCCGACGTAGTTCGCGTTGTGCGCGGCGAGCTCGGGCGGGCCGGCGGTGGCGCGGGCGAGGACGCGGTCGCGGAACCCCGGGGCGAACCGCTCCAGTTGACGCTCGACCGCGTCCGTCAGGTCGCCCGTCCAACCGTTCGGGACATGGCCGTACGCCCAGAAGACGTGCTTGCCCTCGGGCGCCCGGCCGGGGTCGACCAGACTGGGCTGCACGGTGATCAGGAACGGCGCGTCGGGCGCCCGGCCCTGCCGGGAGGCCGCGTCGAGCGCCGCGCCGATCTCGGCCCTGCTCGCCCCGACCTGGACGGTCCCGGCACGGCGCGCCTCCTCGGCGGTCCAGGGCACGGGGCCGTCCAGCGCGTAGTCGAGCTTGAAGACGCTCGCGCCGTAGCGGTACGACGCGTAGTGGTTCCCGAAGCCCGCGATCCGGGCCAGCGCGGTGGGCGAGGTGTCGAAGACGTACGCGCGCGCGGGCGGCAGGTCGTCGAGGCGCTTGACCTCGTAGTCGGTATGGACGGTGCCGCCGAGGTCTTCGAGATACGCGGTGAGCGCGTCGGAGATGGCCTGTGAGCCGCCCCGGGCGACCGGCCAGCCGGCAGCGTGCGCGGCCAGCGCGAAGACCAGGCCGACGGCGCCGGTGGCGAGGCCGCCGAGCGGGGCGATGACATGGGCGACGAGCCCGGCGAACAGCGCCTTGGCCCGCTCGTCCTTGAAGCGGCGCATCAGCCACGTCGACGGCGGCAGCCCCACGAGGCCGAAACGGGCGAGGGTGACCGGGTCGCGGGGCAACGAGGACAGCGGCAGCGACATGAAGTCCCGGGCGAGCGTGTCCCACTTGGGCAGGAACGGCTCGACCAGCCTGCGGTACGGCCCCGCGTCACGCGGGCCGAACGAGGCGGCCGTCTCCCCCACCGAGCGCGACAGCACGGCCGCCGAGCCGTCGAGGAAGGGATGCGCCATCGGCAGCTCGGCGTGCAGCCACTCCAGGCCGTAGCGGTTCAGCGGCATCGCCTTGAACGCGGGCGAGTTGACGCCGAGCGGGTGCGCGGCCGAGCAGGGGTCGTGGCGGAAGCCGGGCAGGGTCAGCTCGGCGGTGCGGGCGCCCCCTCCCACGGTGTCCTTCGCCTCGAACACGGCCACGGAGAACCCGCGGCGGGCCAGCTCCACGGCAGCCGTCAGGCCGTTCGGCCCCGCCCCCACCACCACCGCGTCGAGCATCGACGGCACGTCCGGACCCCTTCGTCAGCCGATGGCCAAGCTCCGCCGACGGAATCCCCGCCCGCCGACAGACCTCGCTCAGGATATGCCCGGCCGCCGACAGGCCCGGGCAAGGGTGGACTCCGCCGACGGACGTGCCGGTTCCGCACGGCCGCCCGGACCAGGTCACCGGGGAGGCGCCCCGGTGACCCGAGCCGCCCCGGCGGGCCACCTGGACCCCGGGTCAGGCTCCGCCCGACAGCAACCCCACGACCCGGCGGGCCGTGGCCGCGTCCCGGGCGGTGGTGAACGGCAGGGCGTTGCCGCCGGTGATGCGGAAGGGCTCGCCGGTCAGGGTGAGATGGGCGCCGCCCGCCTCCTCGACGAGGAGCAGACCGGCCGCGTGGTCCCACGCGGCCTCCCAGGAGAAGGCTGTGGCGTCCAACCGGCCCTCGGCGATGGCGAGATACTCCAGTCCGGCCGAACCGCAGGCGCGCGGAGCCACACCGTCCGTCCACAGGCCGAGCAGGGCCCGCTTCTGCTCCTCGGTGGTGTAGTCCGGGTGGGAGGTGGCGATGACGAGGTCACGGCCGGGGTCGGGCGAGCCGGCGCGCAGGGGCTCGCCGTCGACGGTGGCCCCCTGACCGCGTATCGCCACGGCGAGCCGGTCCAGGGCGGGCGCGTACGTCCAGGAGGCGCGCAGGACTCCGCCCTGGGCCAGGGTGACGAGGGTGCCGAAGCCGGGCTCGCCGTGCACGAACTGCCGGGTGCCGTCCACCGGGTCGACGATCCAGACCGGCGCCTCGCCCTGGATCGCCTCGTACGACGCCGGGTTGGCGTGCACCGCCTCCTCGCCGACCACGACCGAGCCGGGCAGCAGCGCGGGCAGCGCCTCCGTCAGATACTGCTCGGCCTTGCGGTCGGCGTCGGTCACCAGGTCGTGCGGGCCGTTCTTCTGGTCTATCTCGTGCGCGGCGAGCTGCCGGAAGCGCGGCATGATCTCCGCGGCGGCGGCCTTGCGGATCGCTTCCTCGACGTCCGAGGCGTGCCGGGCGAGAAACTCGTCGATGGTTTCGTTGTCTTCGATCATGTCTCCATGACAGCACGCGGCACTGACAATCCCCACCCGTTCGGTGTATTCGGGAGGGAATCGCCGTGAATACCCGGGGCGGTCGGCGTCCGCCGGGGGCCGGGCCGTATCCGACGGAGACACTCCCCGGCTCAGCGCCCGACCGCGTACCCCTGCATCCCGCGCGGGTTCGCCGCCGCCGACAGCACCCCGGTCTCCGGGTCGCGGGCGACCGCGCACAGCCGGCCCTCGGACCAGGCCTCGCCGACGACGACGTCGTGGCCGCGTCGGCGCAGCTCGGCGATGGTCTCCGGGGGCATGCGGGACTCGACGGTGACGCTGCCGGGGCGCGTGCCGCGCGGATAGAAGGAGCCGGGGAAGCTGTCGTTGTGCCAGTTCGGGGCGTCGATCGCGCCCTGGAGGTCGAGGCCGCCGCGGACCGGCGGGCGGAGGGCGACGGCGAGGAAGAAGTGCAGCTGCCACTGGTCCTGCTGGTCGCCGCCGGGCGTACCGAAGGCCAGGACCGGGACGCCGTCGCGCAGCGCCAGCGACGGGGTGAGCGTGGTGCGCGGCCGGCGCCCGGGGGTGAGGGAGTTGGGCAGCCCCTCGTCCAGCCAGGCCATCTGCAGCCGGGTACCGAGCGGGAAGCCCAGCTCGGGCACCACCGGGTTGGACTGCAGCCAGCCGCCGCTGGGCGTGGCCGCGACCATGTTGCCCCAGCGGTCGACGATGTCGAGGTGGCAGGTGTCGCCCCGGACGCTCCCGTCCGCCGCGACCTCGGGCTCCCCCGGCACCGGCGACCGGGGACTCTGGGCGACGGTGGGCTCACCGGCGCCCCTCAGGTTCCCGGACCCCTTCGCGACCGTGGGCTCGCCGGCCCCCATGGGGTGGAAGCCCGGCTCGTCGGTGGCCACCACGCGCGCGTGGGCGCTCAGTCGCGGGGTGCGGCCGCCCGGACGGCCCGGCAGCAGCTCGTACGACGCCGTGTCGCCGACGAGCGCCCGCCGCGCGGCGTTGTACTCGTCGGACAGCAGCTCGCCGAGCGGTACCGGCGCCGCGTCCCCGTACCAGGCCTCCCGGTCCGCCATGGCGAGTTTGCAGCCCTCGACGAGGAGGTGCACGTACGCGGCGGACCCGTACGCGGGCGGTTCGGGCGGCAGCAGGGCGAGTTGCTGGAGGAGGACCGGGCCCTGGCTCCAGGGGCCCGCCTTGCACAGGGTCCATCCGTTCCAGTCGTACGTCGCCGGGGCCTCGTAGGTCGCGGACCAGCCGGCCAGGTCGGCCGTCGTGAGCGTCCCGGTGTGCCGTTCGCCGCTGGTGTCCAGGGTGGGCCGTCCGGCCTGTCGGACGAGGGCCTCGGCGATGAAGCCGGAGCGCCACACCTCGCGCGCCGCCTCGATACGGGCCTCCCGGTCCCCCGCCCCCTCGACCTCGGCGAGCAGCCGCCGCCAGGTCGCGGCCAGGGCCGGGTTGCGGAACAGCTCGCCGGTGCGGGGCGCCCGCCCCTTGGGCAGGTAGACCTCCGCCGACGACAGCCACTCCTTCTCGAAGAGGTCCCGCACGGGCTCGACCGTCGCCCCCACGTTCTCCACGGGCGCGTGTCCGTCCTCCGCGTACCCGATGGCGTACTTCAGGACGTCGGCCAGGTCCTTGGTGCCGTGGTCGCGCAGGAGGAGCATCCACGCGTCGAAGGCGCCGGGCACGGCGGCCGCCAGCGGCCCCGTGCCGGGGACGAGTTCCAGACCGAGCCCCCGGTAGTGCTCGGCCGACGCCCCGGCGGGCGCGACGCCCTGTCCGCAGAGCACCCGGACCTCGCCGTCCGCCGGCGCGAGGATGATCGGTACCTCGCCCGCGGGCCCGTTGAGGTGCGGTTCCACGACGTGCAGGACGAAGCCCGCCGCCACGGCCGCGTCGAAGGCGTTGCCGCCGTCCTCCAGGACCGCCATCGCCGACTGCGAGGCGAGCCAGTGCGTGGAGGACACCATTCCGAAGGTCCCCTGGAGCGTCGGACGAGTGGTGAACACGGGCGGACTCCTTAACGCGCGACGGGCGTTCGATGATCGTACGCAGCGCTCCGGCAGGCCCCCGGGATCAGCCCTCGCCGGAACGCCGCCCCACGGTCAGCACATGCCCGCTCGCCCCCAGCAGCGAGGGCTCCGACTCGATCCGCCGGGTCGCCGCCAGCACGGCCTCCCGGTGCTCCGGGTCGTCCAGCCACTCCTCCACGCCGCCCATCAGCCAGGCGACGCCCTCCACGCCGTACTGCCCCTCCGGTTCGAGCCCGGCCTCGGTGAACTCGCCCGGCACCTCGGCCGGGTCGGCGAAATAGGCGGTGGTGAAGTGCGGGTCCTCCGGCGAGTAGCGGTGCCTTCCGTCGGCCGACACGGCGTCGACGCGCGTGCGACGCTCCGGGATGACGTAGTTCCCTTGCAGGAGGGTGTCGTTGAGCCCCGCGAACCGGTTGATCGTGGCCGCGATCACCACGCCACCCGGGCGCACGGCCCGGCGGGCCTCGGCCAACGCCCTGACCCGGTCCGGGCGTTCGGGCAGATGATAGAGCGGCCCCAGGAACAGCACGACGTCGTACGCGGCGTCCTCGGCGGGCAGTGCGCGGGCGTCTCCGAGTCGGGCGGTGACCCCGGGCAGCCGCCCGGACCGCTCCACGTGCATCGGCACGGGATCGACGACCTCGACCTCGTAGCCGTCGTCGGCCAGCCATTCGGCGTGGATCCCTGTGCCGCCGCCCACATCGAGCACCCGCGCGGGAACTTCCGGCAGCAGCCGCCGCAGCACGTCCTGCGTCCGCCAGAACTCCAGCCGTCCGGCGCCGTTTCTGAGGCGCGCTTCCTCCTTCCCCTGCTCGTAGTAGGCGAGGATCTCCTCGCGTACGGAAGGGAGTTGGGACTCGGTGGCGTACGGTGACCGGCTCATGCCTCCAGGGTGCTGATCGCCACGCAGGCCCCGCAACCGGTTAAGACCCGTCGGCGACCTGCGCCCACGCCGTCGTGCCGAGGCGTCCCGTGTTGCCGAGGTCGATGCCACCGTCCGGGGTGAGGACTTCGGCGGGCCGGCCCGCCAGCGGGGCGATGCGCAGGTAAGGGGCGTTGACGGCGGGTACGTCCGCCTCGGTGACCGTGTTGCGCCAGACCAGCTCGGTCCTGGCGGCCTCGCCGGGCTTCAGGATGACGGTGTGCGGGCCGAAGTCGGGCACACCGGTGGTGATGTGCCGCGAACCCTCCAGGACGCGTACGGCGTCATGACGCTCGCCGTTCTCGTCGAGCACCTGGATCGACGGGTAGCCGTTGACGGTGTACGGCTTCGTGCCGCAGTTCGTGAGGGTCACGCTCATCGCCCGCAGCCCCATCGCCGACTCCACGAGGCCTGGCAGCATCCGCACCCCGGAGGACGGGCAGGCGGCCGAGGTGTCCTCGGTCGACCCCGCGCCCGGCTGCGACTCCGGGCCCCCGGGCGGCTCCGGGACCCGCCGCTCCCCGGGCGCGTCCGTACCCGTCGGCGAGGCCGACACCGAGGGCACCGCACGGTCGGGGTCGAGCTCGCGGTCCAGTTCCTCCGAGAGTCCGCAGCCACCGACGGCCGATGTCAGCGCCACTGTCAGGACCACGCGGAAAGCCGTACGGCCGCGTATCGGAATCATGGGCCGATCCTGACACGCACCCTGGCGGAAGCCGCGACTCCGCCACCGACGCGAAGGCCGCCGACACAAGGCCGCCGACACGAGGACCGCCGGCACGAGGACGGCGCCCGCGTCCCGGACCGCGAACCCCTGTCACCACGTATGCACGGAGCGAGTTCGCACTTTCGTCCTACACGCAGTCGTGTGACACTGGCGTACCCCACCGCCCGGCGGTACCGCCGCCTCGACCCCGAGAAGTGCGCTGTGCGTGATCTCCCTCTGCCGCTCGCCCTCACCGCGCGACTGCTGCCGGTCGCCGTACTCGCCACCGCGGGCTGGGCGTTGTCGTCCGGTCCGCTGTCCGCGAGCCCGGCCGGGAAGGACTCCACGCAGGACACCGCGGCGAAGCCCGAATCCACCTCCGAGTCCGCGCCGTCGACATCGACCGTGTCCAAGACGTACGCGAAGGCACCCTCGCCCTGCTCCGGCGTCACGACGAAAACGGTCAAATCCCTTGTTCCGGGCGCGAAGACGGCCGGCAAGGAGATCGCGTCGACCGACCAGGCCGTGCGCCGCACCTGTTCCTGGAACGCGCTCAAGGGCTTCGACTACCGCTGGCTCGACGTCTCGTACGAGATTCAGCAATCGGACGACAAGGCCGAAAGCGCCTATAAGGCGCGCACCACGGAGAAGAGCGGTGGCGGTGCGGTCCCCGGTCTCGGCGACGCGGCCTACTCGGTGGTGAACCTCACCACCGAGGACAAGCAGCAGACCCGCGAGGGCGTGGTGTACGTCCGCATGTCCAACGCCCTGGTGGTCGTCACGTACAACGGCAGCGACTTCGAGTCGCAGAAGGCGCCTGGCACGGACGAGATCAACAAGGGCGCCATCAAGGCCGCCAAAGAGGCGGCGGCCGTGCTGGAGGACGCCCAGTAAGGGGTACGCCTCTCCGGCACGGCCGCCGCCGCTCCGGTCGCGGCGACCGTCAGACGGCCGCCCGCTCCTCCTGCGTCTTCTTCCTCTCCCCGGCCATCAGCGCCACGTACAGCACCATCGCCGTGCCCAGGCCCACCGCCCAGCCGTAGTCGGCGAGCGGCTTGAGGAACGGGATCATGCCGTCGTGCGGGAACGGTCCCGAGGACACGCCGTCCTCGGAGACGGTCGAGTACGAGCCGCCGACCGCGAGGACACCGCCGACCACGAAGGCCACGATCGCCCGCCAGTTCCAGCCGGACGTGTACCAGTAGCGCCCGCCGGGCGTGTACAGGTCCGCGAGGTGCAGGACGGTGCGGCGGATGATCCAGTAGTCGGCGATGAGGATGCCGGCGACCGTGCCGAGCAGACCGCCGACCACGCCGAGCCAGGTGAAGATGTAGAACTCGGGTGTGGAGATCAGCTTCCACGGGAAGATCAGGACGCCGACGACACCCGTGATGAGCGCGCCCGTACGGAAGTTGATGAGCTTCGGGGCGAGGTTCGCGAGGTCGTACGCCGGTGAGACCACGTTCGCCGCGATGTTCACGGAGATGGTCGCCACCAGCACGGTGATCAGAGCGAAGAGGAGCCCGAAGACGTTGTCGGCCTTGGCGGCCAGCGTGACCGGGTCCCAGATGGCCTCGCCGTAGACGACCTCGGAGCCGGACGTGACCAGCACGGCGAGGACCGCGAAGAGGGTCATCGTGGTGGGCAGGCCGAGGGACTGGCCCCAGGTCTGCGCCTTCTGACTGGCGCCGAAGCGGGTGAAGTCGGGGATGTTCAGGGAGAGCGTGGCCCAGAAGCCGATCATGCCCATGAGGGACGGGAAGAACACCGGCCAGAAGTCGGGGCCCCAGCCGAGCTTGGAGGGCTGGTCGAGCAGCGCGCCGAAGCCGTCGGCCTTGACCGCGATCCAGATCAGCAGCACGAGCGCGCCGACGATCACGAAGGGCGCGGCCCAGTTCTCGAAGTGCCGCAGGAAGTCCATGCCGCGGTAGATGATCGCTATCTGCAGCGCCCAGAAGAGGACGAAGCAGAGCCACAGCGGCCACGGGTTGCCCGCGATCTTCCCCGCGTTCTCCCACTCACCGCCGGTGAGCTTGGAGCCGAGCGCGAATATGCCCGAGCCGCCGATCCACGTCTGGATGCCGAACCAGCCGCAGGCGACGGCCGCGCGGATCATCGCCGGGATGTTGGCACCGCGCAGACCGAAGGAGGCGCGGGCGAGCACCGGGAAGGGGATGCCGTACTTGGGTCCGGCGTGCCCGGTGGCCAGCATCGGCAGCAGCACGATGATGTTGGCCAGGGCGATGGTGAAGACGGCCTGCTTCCAGTCCATACCGAGGGCGACCAGGCCGGAGGCCAGGGTCCAGCTGGGGATGCAGTGGGCCATGGAGATCCACAGCGCCGCGAAGTTGTACGTCGTCCACTTGCGCTCGGAGACGGGTACGGGGCGCAGGTCCTCGTTGGCGAAGGGACTGTCGGCGGGGAAGGCCTCGGGGGCCAGCTCGATCCGGCCGGACGAGTCGGCGGACTGGGCTATCGACGGCCCCGTGGGGACTGTTTCGGTCATGGGCAGGCCAATCAGGGGAGGTGGGACGGGAGAGAAAGGCCGTGCGGAGGCCTTGGGCCCCTCCCCTCCGGGACGGCGGAGGGGAGGGAGACAAGGTGTGGGGGGGGCACTGAGTGGAGCTGTTGGTTCCGGTTGCTTGGGGTGGCCGGATTCTCGCAGTCGTGGACCGGTTCCGGGAACCCGGATCAGCCGTTGACCGCCGGGATGACCGTCGAGCCGTACACGTCGATCACCCTCTCCTGCGCGTCGTGCATGTCGTACACGGCGAACTGGTCCACGCCCAGCGCGCGCAGGGCGTTCAGCTTCTCGATGTGCATCTCGGGAGTGCCGATGACACAGAACCGGTCCACGATCTCGTCCGGCACGAACTGGGTGTCGGGGTTGTCGGCGCGCCCGTGGTGGGAGTAGTCGTACCCCTCGCGGGCCTTGATGTAATCCGTCAGCTCCTCCGGTACGGCCGCGGAGTGTTCGCCGTACTTCGACACCAGGTCGGCGACGTGGTTGCCGACCATCCCGCCGAACCAGCGGCACTGCTCACGCGCGTGGGCCAGGGCCTCCGGGGAGTCGTCCTCGGTGACGTACGCGGGGGCGGCCACGCAGATCTTCACCTCGGACGGGTCGCGGCCGGCGGCCACGGCCGCGTCCTTGACCGCCTTGACCATGTACTCGGTCAAGTAGAGGTCGGACAGCTGGAGGATGAAGCCGTCCGCCTCCTCACCGGTCATCTTCAGGGCCTTGGGGCCGTACGCGGCCATCCAGACCGGGAGTTCGGCACCGGGCTTGATCCACGGGAAACTGATCACGGTCCCGCCGAGGTCGGCCTCTCCCCCGCTGCCCAGCGACCGGATCACCTTCATCGCCTCGCTGATGCGGGCCAGGGTGTTGGGCTTGCGGCCCGCGACGCGCATCGCGGAGTCGCCGCGGCCGATGCCGCAGACCGTGCGGTTGCCGAACATGTCGTTCAGCGTGGCGAACGTCGAGGCGGTGACCTCCCAGGTGCGGGTGCCCGGGTTGGTGACCATGGGGCCGACCGTCAGCTTCGTGGTACTGGACAGGATCTGGCTGTAGATGACGAACGGCTCCTGCCAGAGCACGGCGGAGTCGAAGGTCCAGCCGTACGTGAAGCCGTTGTTCTCGGCGCGCTTCATCAGCTCGATGACACGCGAGGCCGGCGGGTCGGTCTGCAGGACGAGTCCGAAGTCCATGATGGGCGCCACTCCTAGTTGAGGTACTGACAGGTGGAGCGGGGGGTGTAGACGCCGTGCCCGGCGTGCCCGGTGTACTCCCGCTCGGTGATGACGAGTTCGCCGCGCGAGAGGACCGTCTCGACCCGGCCGGTGGTGCGCTTGCCCTCGTACGCCGAGTAGTCGACGTTCATGTGGTGCGTCTCGGCGGACATGACCTGCTCGGCGTGCGGGTCGTAGATGACGATGTCGGCGTCCGCGCCCGGCGCGATGGTGCCCTTCTTCGGGTACATGCCGAACATGCGGGCCGGGGTCGCGCAGGCGATCTCGATCCAGCGGCGGCGCGAGATGTACCCGTCGACGACGGCCTGGTGGAGCAGGTCCATACGGTTCTCGACGCCCGGCAGACCGTTGGGGATCTTGGAGAAGTCGCCGCGGCCCAACTCCTTCTGGCCGACGAAGCAGAAGGGGCAGTGGTCGGTGGAGACCACCTGGAGGTCGTTGGTGCGCAGGCCCTGCCACAGCTTGGCCTGGTGCTCCTTGGGCCGCAGCGGGGTGGAGCAGACGTACTTCGAGCCCTCGAAGTCGGGCTCCGCGAGGTTGTCCGTGGAGAGGAACAGGTACTGCGGGCAGGTCTCACCGAAGACGTTGAGCCCCTCGTCACGCGCCCTGGCCAGCTCGGCGACCGCCTCCATCGCCGAGACGTGCACGACGTACAGGGGGGCGCCGGCGACCTGGGCGAGCTTGATGGCGCGGTGGGTGGCCTCGGCCTCCAGCAGGGCCTTGCGCACCTCACCGTGGTAGCGGGGGTCGGTCTCGCCGCGTGCCAGCGCCTGTTCGACCAGCACGTCGATCGCGATGCCGTTCTCGGCGTGCATCATGATCAGGCCGCCGTTCTCGGCGGAGCGCTGCATGGCGCGCAGGATCTGGCCGTCGTCGCTGTAGAAGACGCCCGGGTAGGCCATGAACTGCTTGAAGGAGGTGACGCCCTCCTGCACCAGCAGGTCCATCTCCTTGAGCGTGTCCTGGTTCACGTCCGACACGATCATGTGGAAGCCGTAGTCGATGGCGCAGTTGCCCTCCGCCTTGGCGTGCCAGGCGTCGAGACCCTCGCGGAGGCTGTGGCCGACGCTCTGCACGGCGAAGTCCACGATCGTCGTCGTACCGCCCCAGGCGGCGGCCCGGGTGCCGGTCTCGAAGGTGTCTGAGGCGAAGGTGCCGCCGAAGGGCAGCTCCATGTGCGTGTGCGCGTCCACGCCGCCGGGGATGACGTACTTCCCGGTGGCGTCGATGGTGCGTTCGGCGGTCCAGGCCTCGGCCGCGGGGGTGCCGGCGGCGGCGAGGGCGGCGACTCGGCCGTCCTCGATCAGGACGTCGGCGTGGAGCTCGTCGGACGCGGTGATGACGAGACCGCCGCGGATGAGAGTACGGCCGCTCATGAATTCACGCTCCCTCGGGTTGTTGGGAAGGGGCCGGTCGTCTTGGGCCGGTCGCGCGCTTCCCCGCGCCCCTCAGAGGGCTTGGCCCAGGTGGCACAGGGGCGCGGGAAGTGCTTCGTTACGGTGCCGTCAGCGGGGCGTAGGCGTCCGGGCGGCGGTCGCGGAAGAACTGCCAGCGGTCGCGGACCTCGCGGAGCTTGGCCAGGTCCAGGTCGCGGACGACGAGTTCGGTCTCCTTGTCGCTCGCCACCTCCCCGACGAACTGGGCCTCCGGGTCCACGAAGTAGGAGGTGCCGTAGAAGTCGTTGTCCCCGAGTTCCTCGACGCCGACCCGGTTGATCGCGCCGATGAAGTACTCGTTGGCGACGGCCGACGCCGGCTGCTCCAGCTGCCACAGGTAGCGGGACAGGCCCCGCGAGGTGGCCGACGGGTTGAACACGATCTCGGCGCCGCCGAGGCCCAGCGCACGCCAGCCCTCCGGGAAGTGCCGGTCGTAGCAGATGTAGACGCCGATCCTCCCCACCGCGGTGTCGAAGACGGGCCAGCCGACGTTGCCGGGACGGAAGTAGAACTTCTCCCAGAAGCCGGGGACTTGGGGGATGTGGTGCTTGCGGTACTTGCCGAGGTACTTGCCGTCCGAGTCGATCACGGCGGCGGTGTTGTAGAGGACTCCCGGCTGCTCCTCCTCGTACATCGGCAGCACGAGGACCAGGCCCAGCTCCTTGGCGAGCGCCTGGAAGCGCTTGACGATCGGGCCGTCGGGGATCTGCTCGGCGTACTCGTAGAACGCCTTGTCCTGGACCTGGCAGAAGTAGGGCCCGTAGAACAGCTCCTGGAAGCACAGGACCTGCGCACCCTGCGCGGCCGCGTCGCGGGCCGCCTGCTCGTGGACCTGGATCATCGACTCCTTGTCGCCGGTCCAGGCCGTCTGGAAGATGGCTGCGCGGATGACTCTGCTCATCGGGACCTCCGGTCACTCGGTGTGCGGTGAGCCTAGGAAGTCCGGAAGTCGGGTTTGAGTTGCACGGTGTCACGTCTGCGGGCCTTCTCCGTTCCACCGTGTCACCTCTTCGTGGGCGCATGTTTCACCGCCGTTTTCGCAGGTCCCGGCATGTTTCAGCCCTGTTGCGCGTCGTGGGCGAGGAGGGCGATGTGGACGGACGCGGCCTGTTCGAAGTCGTCGAGGTCCACGCCGAGGCGGGCCTCTATGGCTTCGAGACGGCGGTACAGCGCGGGCCTGCTCACATGGTGCAGCTGAGCCGTGTGCGACTTGTTGCGGCCCGTCGCGAGATACGTCCGCAGCACCGGCAGCAGATCCTGCTCGGCGTGCCCGTCACCGCGCAGCAGGCCGTCCAACTCCCGCTCGGCGAAGGCCTGTACGTGCGGATCGTCCCGCAACAGCCGGACCAGGCCGCGCAGATGCACATCACGCAGGCGTACCACGACCGGCAGCTCCAGCCCGGCCGCCGAGGACTGGGCGACGGCGTCGGCCACGTGCCGGGCCTCGCGCAGCCCGCCCGGCACGTCCTCCCACGTGGTCCGCGCCTCGGCTGCCGCCACGACGGTCCTGCGCTCCCCCGACTCCGACCGCAGCCGGGTGGCGAAGTGCGCGGTGAGCGCGGCCGCGTCCTGGTCCCGGGCGAGGCTGAGGAGTACGGCGGTGGCGCCCTCCGCCAGTTCGGCGACGAGCCCGGGGAGCCCCAGCATCCGCAGCACACGGTCGAGTTGGGCCGGGTCCCCGTCGCGCACGACGAGCGGCACGAACGTACGGCGGTTGACCGGCAGCCCGGCCGCCCGTGCCCTCGGCAGCAGTTGCCGGGCCGGTACGACTCCGGAGACGAGGTCCGTCAGGAGGCTCTGCGCGGACTGCTCCTCCCAGCTGTGCGCCGAGCCACCGAGCATGCGGTGCAGTACGAGCGCCTCGGCGGCCCGGTCGGCGAGCAGCCGCCCGGTGGCGGCGTCGCCCCGGTATCCGCACAGCACGATCTGGCCCCAGCGCTCCCCGCGCCCGCCCAGCTCGGCGCGTGCCCAGCCGTCGCCCTCGCTGCCGCCCGCCTGCCGGGAGATCCGCTCCCAGTCGCGCAGTACGTCGTCGACCGCCGACCGCTCCCCCGCCGTGGCGAGGACGCGATGGGCGAGGTTGGTGACGACGAGCGGACAGCCCGCGTGCTGGGCGATCTCGTCGAGGAGTCGTTGGAGCGGGGCTCCGGCGGTGATCAGCCCGGTCAGGGAGGTGCGTACGGCCTCCGACAGGCTCACGGCGGCGAACTTCCGCCGTACCAGCCGGGACTGGACCTCCTCCGTCAGTTCGGCGAAGGGGAACGGCCGGTGCAGCACCACCATGGGCAGGCCGCACCGCTCCGCCGCCCGGCGCATCACGTCGGGCGGCGTCGGGAAGGCCCGGCCGAGACCCAGGACGACCGCCGCGGCCTCGGCCCGGTACAGCGAGCGGATGTACTCGGCCTGGGCGTCCTCGTTCCCGGCGAGCAGGACCCCGGTGGTGAGGACCATCTCGCCGCCGGTGAGCATCACGCCCACGTCGGGGGCCTCGGCCACATGCACCCAGCGCACGGGCCGGTCGAGCTGACCGGCCCCGGCCACCACCTCGGGCTCTCCGGCGAGCACCCGGTCCATGGTGAGGACCTGGCGTACCGACAGGGCGGGTTCCAAGACGGTGATCATGGCACTGGGTTTCCTTACATCCGGTGTTACTGAATGCTCCCCAGAGCGCGTTCGAGGGCCTCGGCGCCCTCCTCGGCCTCGGCGACGGTCAGGGACAGCGGGGGCGCGACACGCAGCGCGCTGGTGTTGTGGCCGCCGCCCTTGCCGATCAGCAGGCCCTCCCGGCGGGCGGCTTCGAGGACGGCGGACGCGGCCTCCGGGTTCGCCTCGTCGGTGCCGGGCCTGACCAGTTCGATGCCGATCATGAGCCCCCGGCCGCGTACTTCCTTCACTTCGGGGATCTGGGCGGTGATCGCCCGCAACCGCTCGATGAGCAGTCCGCCGACGCGGCGCGCGTTGCCCTGGAGGTCGTGCTCGACCAGGTAGTTCAGGTTGGCGAGGCCTGCGGCCATGGTGATCTGGGTGCCGCCGAAGGTCGAGATCGAGTTGCTGTCCAGGCAGTTCATGACCTCGGCACGGGCGACGACGCCGCCGATGGACATGCCGTTGCCGATGCCCTTGGCGAAGGTGACGATGTCCGGAGGCCCGTTCTGGCCGTGCGCCTGCCAGCCCCAGAAGTTGTCGCCGGTACGGCCCCACCCGGTCTGCACCTCGTCGGCGATCCACAGCACGCCGTGCCGCTGGAGCACCTCGCGGAAGGCGGCGTACAGGCCGTCCGGCGGTGAGGTGAAGCCGCCGACGCCCTGGATCGGCTCGGCGATCAGCGCGGCCGGCGGGCGGCCGTGGCCAAGCAGGTCCTCCAGGTCGGCGACGCAGGCCGTGATGAAGTCGGCGTCGCTCAGGTCGGCGTAGGGACCGCGGGTCCGGACGCCGCCGTGCACGTACAGCGTCTGGAGCGGTGACAGCGAGGTCGGCGACCAGCCCTTGTTGCCGGTGATGCCGACCGCGCTGAAGGAGCGGCCGTGGTAGCTGTTGCGCATCGCGAGGATCTGGTTGCTCTGCCGGTACGTCGTGGCCAGCATCAGCGCGGTGTCGTTGGCCTCGGTGCCGGAGGTGGTGAAGAAGACGCGGGCGTCCGGGATGCCGGACATCTGCGCGATCCGCTCGGCGAGTTCGACCATCGGCCGGTTGAGGTAGAGCGTGGAGGAGTGGATGATCCGCCCGGCCTGCTCGCTCACCGCCTTGGTGACCTCGGGCAGCGCGTGCGCCGTCATGGTGGTGAGGATGCCGCCGAAGAAGTCGAGGTACTTGTTGCCCTGGGCGTCCCAGACATGGCGGCCCTCGCCGTGGGTGATCTCCAGCGGGTCCGCGTAGTAGAGCGCGAGCCAGTCGGGCAGTACGGCCTTGTGGCGTCCGAGCAGTTCGTCGGTCACGGCTGCACCACTCCTTTCACTCTGTGCGGGGTTCTGCGTGTGTCAGGGCTGTACGTGCCCACGTCAGGGCCGTACGAGTCCTTCGTACGCGTCGGGCCTGCGGTCCCGGTAGAACGCCCACTGCTGCCGTACGTCCTCGATCAGGTCGAAGTCGAGGTCCCGTACGACGAGTTCCTCGCTCTTGTCGCTCGCGACCTCGCCGACGAACTTGCCGCGCGGGTCGACGAAGTACGAGGTGCCGTAGAAGTCGTTGTCCCCGTACTCCTCCACGCCGACCCGGTTGATCGCGGCGATGAAGTACTCGTTGGCGACGGCTGCCGCGGGCTGCTCCAGCTGCCACAGGTGGGCGGAGAGGCCCCGGTGGGTCGCGGAGGGGTTGTAGACGAGCTGGGCGCCGTTCAGACCGAGCTGGCGCCAGCCCTCCGGGAAGTGGCGGTCGTAGCAGATGTAGACGCCGACCTTGCCGACGGCCGTCTCGAAGACCGGCCAGCCGAGGTTCCCGGGCTTGAAGTAGTACTTCTCCCAGAACCCCTTGACCTGGGGGATGTGATGCTTGCGGTACTTGCCGAGGTAGGTGCCGTCGGCGTCGATCACCGCCGCGGTGTTGTAGTAGAACCCGGACTGCTCGACCTCGAACACCGGGACGACGATCACCATGCCGGTCTCACGGGCCAGCTCCCGCATCCGCGTGACGGTCGGGCCGTCCGGCACGGGTTCCGCCCAGGCGTAGTGCTCCGGTTCCTGGACCTGGCAGAAGTAGGGCGCGTTGAAGACTTCCTGGAAGCCGATCACCTTCGCGCCCTGCCGGGCCGCCTCGCGGGCGTGCTCGACGTGCTTGGCGACCATGGATGCGGTGTCGCCGGTCCAGGTCGCCTGGACCAGGGCGGCGCGTACGACGTTGGCCATGTCAGGTGCTCCTTCGACAGGGACCTCAGCGAGCCTCTACGCCCGTAGACGCAGGCCGTAGAGGCTTGAAACTAAGCCCCGTCGACGGGCTGGGCAAGACCATCGTCGTCAACCGGCCGAGTCGATCACGTTTCGCACTCCAGTGGGGGATTGCCCCTGTGTTTCGCGCGCCGGACCGGCCGCGCCCTCGGGCGGTCGCCGGGTGCGTCGGGTGGGTCGGGCGTGCCGTGCGGTCAGGTGAGCCCCTGCACGCGCAGCGCGTGCACCACCTCTCGGTAGCGCTCCTCGGAGACGCCGCGTGCCGCCGCCAGCACGAGGGGCTTGAGCCGCCGCGGTTGGGCCTCCGCGGTGCGCGCCGCCTCCTCCGGCGTACGCACGCGCACGTACACGTCGAGCAGCGCACGCGCCTCCCGCTCACGCCCCTCGGTGACGAAGGCGAGCACCGCTTCGCCGATCTCCTCGGCGGGCCGCGAGACGCCCTGCCGCAGCATCTGCTCCCCGTCCGAGGCGCGGCCGACCGCGTTCAGGGCGTCCGCGACCGCGACGAGCCGGTCGGCGGGCAGCGAGCCGGCCTCCCACAGCAGGGTCGCCCAGTCGGCGCCCAGCCCCGCGCGGTGCAGGTCGGCCGCGAGCAACGGGAAACGGGCGGCGGGCCAGTACGCGACCTCCACGAGGAGAGCGTGCGCCTCCCCGCTGCGGCTCTCCCGGCGCAACCGCACCAACCGCTCCACCGTCTCGGCGACCTCCCGCCGCGCCGCGTCGTCCAGCGGCTGCCGCGCCTGCGGCTGCTTCGGCGCCGCCGTCCCGGCCCGCTCCGCGACACCGGCGTACCGGGCGCCCCGGGGAGCGCGCCCCTTGCGCCCGACGGCCGGTGCGGCCTCGGGTTCGACGACGGACGGAGCGCCGGACGGAGCCTCCTCGGCCTCCATCGCCCCGGCGAAACGCGCGCCTCCTCGGGGGCGGCGCTTGGCGCGCTGCTTGGGGGGCGCAGGGGCGGCGGATTCCGGGTCGGGGGTCGGCAGGTCGGGCTCGGATGCGGATACGGGGGTGGCGGGTGCGGTGGTCTCGGCGGGTTCGTCGGGGTCCGGGAAGGCGGCCGCGTACGTGTCGCGCCGTGCGTCGTGCGCGGCGGCCCCCTCGGCGGTACGGCCGTCGAGGGGGCCGTACGAACGGCCGTCGGGGGCGCGCCCGCCTCCGATTCGGTCCGCCTGTATACGTCCGCCGCCGAGCTGATCCGCGGGTGCTCCCCCGCCGTACCGGTCCGCGTGCGTACGTCCGTCGGGGCGCTCCGCCGTATCGGCCGTGCGCTCCTCCGCTCCCGGCACCGGGAAGACGTCCCCGGCGGTGTTCCCCGGAACACGCGCCGCGCCCCGCACGGGGTGGTGCGGGGCGCGGCGGTCGGCGTCCTCGATGCGGGTGCGCAGTTCCGTACAGCGGGCCGTGGCGCGCTCGTGGTCGTCGTGGGCCCAGGCCAGGTCCAGGCGGACGGAGTCGGCCTCCTCCTGGGTGGTGGCGGCCTGGAGCCGGTGGGTGAGCTCGGCGGTGCGTTCGGCGGCGTAGCGCTGTTCACGGAGCATGACGTCGAGCCGGTCGCCGAGGGCCTCGCGGCCGCCGGGCCGGGAGTCGTACGCGGCCAGGGAAGCGCTGTGCAGAGCCCGGGCGCGATGGGTCTCCTGGGCCGCGGCGGCGGGACCGTACGCGGTGTTGAGGTCGTGCATGAGCGCTTCCACGACGTCCCAGGGCGGCACCTCGAGTCCGTCCAGGCAGGCTCGCATGCCGTCGGGGTCACGCCGCCAGAAGACGGCGCACCAGCCACCGCCCTGGTCGAGCTTCGTCATCAGCTTGTTCAGGTATCCCGCGAACTCCCGCACCTGACCGGGGAGTTGATCTACAGCCATCGCATCCTCCCCGGCAGACTGGAGTGCTCCGGTCCGCAAGAAAACACCAGTTGTGTTACAGGACGGCTACGTGAAGTTTTCAGAGCGGACGCAGTGTGCTGTGCGCGGTCGCATGACGGCTGTACGTGAGGGGTTCAAGCCATGGCGGCGAACGACTCCGGCCACGTCGGTGAACAGCTCAGGTCACCGCGGCGAACGGCTCAGGCCACCGCGGCCGTCGGCACCGCCCCGGCGGCCGGGGCGCACCGGGTGACGAGTTCGTCCATGGACAGGCCCAGCGCGCGGGCGAGGGCGGCGACCGTGAAGAACGCCGGCGTGGGGGCGCGGCCGGTCTCGATCTTCCGGAGGGTCTCCGCGGAGATGCCCGCGCCGGCGGCGATCTCGACCATGCTGCGACCGCCGCGGGCCTCACGCAGCAACCGGCCGAGCCGCTCGCCGCGTTCGCGCTCTTCGGGGGTCAAGGGGGTGCGCACCATGACCCCATTCTAATACCGATCCCCGCCGACGGACCGGTATTTTAATTGGACGTTGAGCGGTATAGTAATTGGCATGGTGGAACTGAAGACGGATGCATCGATGGACGCGATGTACGAGACCGGGCAGGTCGTGGCGCGAGCGCTGACCAGGGTGCGGGACGCCGCCGACGTGGGCGTCTCCCTGCTCGAACTGGACGAGCTGGCGCACACGGTCCTGCGGGAGGCGGGCGCCTCGTCGCCGTTCCTCGGCTACCGGCCCTCCTTCGCGCCCACGCCCTTCCCGGCCGTGATCTGCGCCTCCGTGAACGACGCGATCGTGCACGGCATCCCTACGGCGTACCGGCTGCGCGACGGCGACCTCGTCTCCATCGACTTCGGCGCCCAACTGGGGGGCTGGGCCGGGGACTCGGCGATCAGCTTCGTCGTGGGCGAGCCGCGCGCGGCCGACCTGCGGCTCGTCGGGACGGCCGAACGCGCCCTCGCGGCGGGCATCGAGGCGGCCGTCGTGGGCAACCGCATCGGCGACATCGCCCACGCGATCGGCACCGTGTGCCGCGCCGCCGGGTACGGGATCCCCGACGGCTTCGGCGGCCACGGGATCGGCCGCCGGATGCACGAGGACCCCGGGGTACCGAACGAGGGGCGGCCCGGGCGCGGAATGCGGCTGCGGCACGGGATGGTCCTGGCGATCGAGCCGATGGTGATCGGCGGGGGCGGCGACGGGTTCCACGCGGCACCGGACGGGTGGACGCTGTGCACGGACGACGGGTCTCGTGCGGCCCATGCGGAACACACGGTCGCCATCACGGACGCGGGACCGCGGGTACTGACGGCACGGTGACGGTGACGGTGACTTCACAGCGCCGTTGACCTGCGCGTGGTGGCGCGGCTACGGGTGGGCCGATGAAGGGCAGGGGGCGCAGCCCCCGCCCTTCGGGGGCGCGGGGAACCGCGCGACCAGCCCCCACGCACCCGCGGCCGCAAGCGAACCGGAACTCCCACGACGCCCCCGGTGTAGCCGCGCGGCGACAGGGCACCCGGCAGCGAATGAACAGCGGCTTCCCGGGGCCCGAGGGCTACGGTCCGGACCCCTTCAGTGAGTTCTTCGCCCGTTTCTTCGGCGGTCCGCGCCCTCAGCGGATCGAGATCGGCCGGCTGATGAGCGGCCAGGCCCGCCAACTGGTGGCCGACGCCGCGGCGTACGCGGCACGGCACGGCAGCAGCGACCTGGACACCCAGCATCTGCTGCGCGCCGCGCTGACCGCCGAACCGACCCGAAGTCTGGTGGCCCGCGCGGGCGCCGACCCCGACGCGCTGGCCGGTGAGATCGACGAACGGTCGGGCCCGGAGCGGCACAAGCCGGGCCAGGGGCCGACACCCGCGTCCCTGGCCCTGACCCCCGCGGTCAAGCGGGCCCTGCTGGACGCGCACGAACTGGCCCGGGTCACCGGCTCCGGCTACATCGGCCCCGAACACGTCCTGAGCGCCCTCGCCGCCAACCCGGACTCGGCCGCCGGGCACATCCTCGGCGCCGCGCGCCTCTCGGCCTCCGCGCTGCCGCCGGACGCGTCGGAGCCGTCGACGACGCCCCCGCCCGCCGGAATCCCCCTCGCCGGATTTCCGCGCTCCGACCTGCCGCGCCGTAGCCCCACCGCCACCCCGACCCTCGACAAGTACGGCCGCGACCTGACCGACCTCGCCCTTCAGGGCCGGATCGACCCGGTCATCGGGCGGGAGGAGGAGATCGAGCAGACCGTCGAAGTGCTCTCCCGGCGCGGCAAGAACAACCCCGTGCTCATCGGTGAGGCGGGCGTCGGCAAGACCGCGATCGTGGAGGGGCTGGCCCAGCGCGTCGCCGAGGGAGACGTGCCCGATGTGCTGGCCGGGCGCCGGGTGGTCGCCCTGGATCTGTCCGGGGTGGTCGCCGGGACCCGTTACCGGGGCGACTTCGAGGAGCGGCTGACGAACATCGTCGACGAGATCCGCGCACACTCCGAGGAACTGGTCGTCTTCATCGACGAGTTGCACACGGTCGTGGGCGCCGGCTCGGGCGAGGGCAGCGTGCTGGACGCGGGCAACATCCTCAAGCCGGCCCTGGCACGCGGCGAGCTGAACATCGTCGGCGCGACGACCTTGGAGGAGTACCGGCGGATCGAGAAGGACGCGGCGCTGGCCCGCCGGTTCCAGCCGGTGCTGGTCCCCGAGCCGGACGGCGACGACGCTCTGGAGATCCTGCGCGGGCTGCGCGACCGGTACGAGGCCCACCATCAGGTCCGCTACAGCGACGAGGCGCTGGTGGCGGCCGTGGCGCTGTCGGACCGGTATCTCACCGACCGCCGGCTGCCCGACAAGGCCATCGACCTGATGGACCAGGCCGGGGCCCGGGTCCGGCTGCGCGCCCGGACGAAGGGGACGGACGTACGGGCCCTGGAGCGGGAGATCGAGCAGGTGACCCGGGACAAGGACCAGGCGGTCGCGGGTGAGCAGTACGAGCAGGCCACGCGCCTGCGGGACCGGATCGGCGAGCTCAGGGAGCGGATCGCCGAAGGGCGCGGCGAGAAGCGGGCCGACGACGGGCAGAGTCTGGAGATCGGCGCCGAGGACATCGCCGAGGTCGTCTCCCGGCAGACCGGCATCCCCGTCAGCAGCCTCACCCAGGAGGAGAGGGAACGGCTGCTGGGGCTGGAACAGCGGCTGCATCAGCGGGTCGTCGGGCAGGACGAGGCGGTGAGCGTGGTGGCGGACGCCGTGCTGCGCTCACGCGCCGGGCTGGCCAGTCCCGAACGGCCGATCGGCAGCTTCCTCTTCCTGGGCCCGACCGGCGTCGGCAAGACCGAACTGGCCCGCGCGCTGGCGGAGTCCCTCTTCGGCAACGAGGACCGGATGGTGCGGCTCGACATGAGCGAGTACCAGGAGCGGCACACGGTCAGCCGGCTGGTCGGCGCCCCGCCCGGCTACGTCGGCCACGAGGAGGCCGGTCAGCTGACGGAGACCGTGCGACGGCACCCGTACTCGCTGCTGTTGCTGGACGAGGTGGAGAAGGCCCACCCGGACGTCTTCAACCTGCTGCTCCAGGTCCTCGACGACGGCAGGCTCACCGACGCGCAGGGCCGCACGGTCGACTTCACCCACGCCGTGGTCGTCATGACGAGCAACCTGGGCTCGGAGGCCATCGGCCGGGGCGGGTCGGGGCTGGGATTCTCGGCGGGCGGCGCCGAGGCGGACGAGGAGGACCGGCGCGAGCGGATCCTGCGGCCGTTGCGGGAGCACTTCCGGCCGGAGTTCCTCAACCGCATCGACGAGATCGTCGTCTTCCGCCGGCTCACCGACGACCAACTGCGGCGGATCACCGACCTGTTGCTGGAGCGGACGCGGCACCGGCTGCAGGCGCAGGGCATCACCGTCGAGTTCACCGAGCGGGCCGTCGACCATCTCGCCCGCCACGGTCACCAGCCCGAGTACGGCGCCCGGCCGCTGCGCCGCACGATCCAGCGGGAGGTCGACAACCCGCTGTCCCGGCTGCTCCTCGACGGACGACTGCCGTCCGGCAGCCGGGTGGTGGCGGAAGCGGAGGACGGGCGGCTCGCCTTCCGTACGACGCCGCCCGCCTCCGACTGATCCGACCGACCCGCTGTGCCGAGCCCCGGCCGCGTCGCGGAGACCTGCTTCGTGACCTACTTCGTGACCTACTTCGTGGGGTGCACGACCATCGCCGCGCCGCCCCCGCGCCGTACGGTCTCCGCGGCGGCCAGCCACCTGCCGTTCGACAGGCGCTGGACGGCGGTGGCCGCGCCGATCTCCGGGTTCTGCCGGAAGCCGTGCCCGATGGCTTCGAGTTCGGCCCTCAACGGGCTGTTCCACAGGCCCGGTTCGAGCTCGGTGGTGGTCTGGTTGCGCTGGCTGGCGCGCGGCGCGGCGATCGCGTCGACCAGGGGCAGGCCCCGGTCGAGGAACCCGGTCAGGGTCTGCAGCACGGTCGTGATGATGGTCGCGCCGCCCGGCGAGCCGAGCGCCACCACGGGCCTGTCGTGCCGGTCGAGCACGATCGTCGGCGACATCGACGAGCGCGGCCGCTTGCCCGGCCCCGGCAGGTTGGGGTCGTGCACGGTCGGGTTAGCCGGGGTGAAGGAGAAGTCCGTCAGCTCGTTGTTGAGCAGGAAGCCCCGGCCCGGCACGGTGATGCCGCTGCCGCCGGTCTGCTCGATGGTGAGCGTGTACGAGACGACGTTGCCCCACTTGTCGGCGACCGTGAGGTGGGTCGTGCTGTCGCCCTCGTACGTCGTCGGCGCGGCCGTACCGCCGGTCGCGCAGGGCACCGGATTGCGCGGGTCACCCGGCGCGACGGGGCTGGTCAGTACCGCGTCGTCCTTGATCAGGCACTCACGCGAGTCGGCGAACCTCTGCGACAGCAGCCCCTTCGTCGGCACGTCCTCGAAGGCGGGGTCGCCGACCCAGCGGCCACGGTCGGCGAAGGCGATACGGCTGGCCTCGATGTAGCGGTGCAGGTACTGGACGTCGCTCGCCTTCGAGAGGTCGGTCCGCTCAAGGATGTTGAGGGCCTCGGCGACCGTCGTGCCGCCGGAGGACGAGGGGGCCATCCCGTAGACGCCGAGACCCCGGTACGAGGCCCTGGTGGGCGCCTGGTGCTTGGCGCGGTATGCGGCGAGGTCGGCGGTGGTCAGGTCGCCGGGACGGGCGTTGTAGCCCGAACCCGGGTCCACCGGCGGTTTGTTGACCGTGTCGACGATGTCCTGCGCGAGGTCGCCCCGGTAGAGGGCCCCGACGCCCTTGCGGCCCAACTCCGCGTAGGTGCGGGCCAGATCGGGGTTCTTGAGGGTCGAGCCGACCACCGGCAGCGCGCCGCCGGGGAGGAACAGGTCGGCCGTGGCGGGGAAGTTGCGGAACCGGGCCTCGTTGGAGGCGGTCTGGGCGCGGAAGGTCGCGTCGACGGTGAACCCGTCGCGGGCGAGCTTCTCGGCGGGCTTCAGCAGCTTGCCGAGTGGCTTGCTGCCCCAACTCCTCAGCGCCGTCTGCCAGGTTGCCGGGGTGCCGGGCGTACCGACGCTCAGCCCGCTGGTGACGGCCTCGGCGAACGGGATCGGTGTGCCGTTCTCCAGGAAGAGGTTCTCGTCGGCGCTCAGGGGCGCGGTCTCCCGGCCGTCGATGGTGTGCACCGCACGGGACTCGGCGTCGTAGTAGACGAAGTAGCCGCCTCCGCCGATGCCCGCCGAGTAGGGCTCGGTGACACCGAGCGCGGCGGCGGTGGCGACGGCCGCGTCGACCGCGTTGCCGCCCTTGCGGAGCACCTCGATGCCGACGGCGGAGGCGTCCGGGTCGACGCTGGAGACGGCACCGCCGTAGCCGACGGCGACCGGGGACTTCTCGACGGTGTCCGTAGCGGCGGAGGTCGGCGGGGCCGCCCCCACCGACAACACGGCGGACGTTGCCGCCAGTACAGCCAGTTTCCGCGCGACAGGGCGACGCAGACGCATCCGTACCTCCAGTCAAGGACCGTCCGCGCAGACTAACGCGGCTGCCATGGCCCCGTCAGCGAGGTCTCGGCCATCCGGCCTACCCGCGCCACCCCTGAAACGGCACGTCGAACCAGGACACCGGGCACGGAATCGGACAGGGATTCGGACAGAGTTCGGCGGCGCCCGCTACCATGCGCGGCCATGAATGACGACGTGCGCAATATCGTCCTCGGCGTGATCACGGCGGGGCTCAGTGCCTCGCTGGGCTGGTTCGTCCGGACGTACCTGTGGAAGCGGAAGCTCCGCCGCAAGCAGACCTTCTTCGGGCTGCCCGACAACTCCGAGTCCTTGTTGGTGGTCAACCGTGATCCGTCCAGTGCGGACCTGGCGGTCCACCGCTTCGACGTGTTCGCGCTGCTGGAGCTCTCCGCGCTGATCAAGGACTGCGGCTCCCACGCGCAGATGATCACCCAGGACGCGGCGCAGCAGGGATTCGGCGAGCGCACCGAGTTCTGCGTGGGAGGCCCGGTCTCGAATCGCCGGATGGCCGCGCACATATCCGCGATGCTGCCCGGCATCAGCTTCAACAGCGACCCCGAGCCCGGCCCTCACCGGGCCGCCTTCCAGATCGGCAGCGAGCAGTACCGCCTGGATCCCGGCATCACCGAACACGTCATCCTGGCGCGGCTCACCACCGGCCAGCCGGACCAGGCCCGCCCCGTCTTCCTCTTCTGCGGCCAGCGCGCGATCACCAACCAGGCCGCCACCCGCTACCTCGCCCGCAACCACGAGCGCCTGCACCGCAAGTACGGCACCGGCACCTTCGTCCTCCTGCTGAAGGTCGTCAACTCCCAGGCGTACGGCGCCGATGTGGTCGAGCTCGTCGCGGACGTCACGCGGGCGGCCCAGGCCCCGGCCCCGACCCCGTCCGCCCCGGCGCAGATCTCGCACCGCGCCTCCTAGTTCACCGGTGAACGTTACCGTCACGTAACTTACCGGGGAGTTACTTCCGGTAAGGGAGTCCGGTTACCGTCGGGTCACTTTGCACTTACACGAGTGAGGAGCGACCCGTGAGACACCCGCACGGCACGACATCGCGTACGACCAGGGCACTGCGCACGAGCGCCGCAGGTGCCGTCTCGGCCACCCTGGTCGCCGGCACGGCCCTGGGCCTGGCCCCCGCCGCCCAGGCGGCGTCCGGCACCACGGGCACCCCCACCACCCGCCTCGTCGATATCAAGGGCGACGGCGGCACGGTCCTCAAGGCCAACGTCGTCGCACCCGCCGACGCCTCACGCGCGTACCCGCTCCTCGTGCTGCCCACGAGCTGGGGCCTCCCCCAGGTCGAGTACCTGGCCCAGGCGCGGAAGCTGGCCGACGCCGGTTATGTCGTGGTCAGTTACAACGTCCGCGGCTTCTGGGAGTCCGGCGGATACATAGAGGTGGCGGGACCACCCGACATAGCCGACGCCTCCAAGGTGATCGACTGGGCCCTCGCCAACACCCCGGCCGACGCGGGGCACATCGGCATGGCGGGACTGTCGTACGGCGCGGGTATCAGCCTGCTCGCCGCCGCGCACGACAAGCGCGTCAAGGCGGTCGCCGCGCTGAGCGGCTGGGCGGACCTGATCGACTCGATCTACGGCGGACGCACCCAGCACCTCCAGGCGGCCGCCCTGCTGGACGGCGCCGGACGGATCACCGGCCGCCAGGGCCCCGAACTCCAGCAGATATTCGAGAACTTCTACGCCTCCAACCTGGCCAAGGAGGGGGACATGATCGCCTGGGGGAAGAAACGTTCCCCCGAGACCTATCTGGACCAGATCAACACCAACGGCACGGCGGTCATGCTCGCCAACGCCTGGGGCGACTCGATCTTCCCGCCCAACCAGTACGCCGACTTCTACGAGAAGCTCACCGGCCCCAAGCGGCTGGAGCTGCGCCCCGGCGACCACGCCACCACGGAGGTCACCGGACTGTTCGGGCTGCCCAACGACGTGTGGACGGACACCCAGCGCTGGTTCGACCACTATCTGAAGGGCACGGCCAACGGCATCGACCGCGAGCAGCCCGTGCGGCTCAAGTCCCGTACGGGCGGCGCCTTCGAGAGCTATCCGGACTGGAAGTCGGTCACCGCTACCAGGAAGAAGATCGCCCTGACGAGCGGCACCACGATCCGTGCGAACGTCGACTCGGGCGCGAACGGCGGGGTGGTCTTCCTGTCCAGCGTCCTGGACCAGGTGGCCCAACTCCCGCCCGTGGCCTCGATACCGCTGCTGCCGCGCCGCTGGGCGGCCGTGTGGCAGTCGGAGAAGTACGCGACGGCGCAGTCCGTGCGAGGCACCGCGAAACTGCACACCACGGTCACCGCCACCAAGGAGAGCGGCACCCTCGTCGCCTACCTGTACGACGTGGGCCCGCTCGGCCTCGGCAAGCTGGTCAGCCACGCGCCGTACACCTTCCACGGCGAGACACCCGGCACGCCGTTCGGCGTGGACCTGGAGTTGCTCTCCACGGCCTACGACGTTCCGGCGGGCCACCGTCTCGCCCTGGTCGTCGACACGGTCGACCCGCTCTACATCGAGCACAACCCGACCGGCGCGCAGCTGACCTTCTCCTCGCCGCCGAACGACCCGTCGTACGTGTCGATCCCGCTGCGCGAGCAGTGATCTCCGGCTGCTGCCGGGCGGGCCTGGCCCCTGGCTACTGCGCGCCTGGCAGCAGCGTCCCTCTTCGGCCGGGGTGGCGTCCACGGCCTCGCTCACCCCAAGTGGATGAACCGCTCATCGTAGTCGAGGCTCGCGCCGGGTCCAGTGGCGGTGGTCAGTGCTTGAGGATCTTGGAGAGAAAGTCCTTGGCACGGTCGCTCTCCGGGCTGGTGAAGAAACCGTCCGGAGTGCGGTCCTCGACGATGCGGCCGTCCGCCATGAAGACGACACGATTGGCGGCGGAACGGGCGAAACCCATCTCATGGGTGACGACGACCATGGTCATGCCCTCGCGCGCCAACTGCTGCATGACTTCGAGGACTTCGTTGATCATCTCCGGGTCGAGGGCCGAGGTCGGCTCGTCGAACAGCATGACCTTGGGGTCCATGGCAAGAGCGCGGGCGATGGCCACACGCTGCTGCTGACCGCCGGAGAGCTGCGCCGGATACTTCGGCGCCTGGTCGGCGAGGCCGACACGGTCGAGGAGTTCGCGGGAACGCTTGTCGGCGTCCTCCTTCTTCCGTTTGCGGACCTTGACCTGACCGAGCGACACATTCTGCAGGACCGTCTTGTGCGCGAAGAGGTTGAAGGCCTGGAAGACCATGCCGACGTCCGCGCGGAGCGCCGCGAGGGCCTTGCCCTCGTCCGGCAGCGGCTGCCCGTCGAGCAGGATCGTGCCGGAGTGAATGGGCTCCAGCCGGTTGATCGCCCTGCACAGCGTCGACTTCCCCGACCCCGACGGGCCGATGACCACGACCACCTCCCCCTTGCCGACAGTGAGGTCGATGTCCTGGAGGACATGCAGCTCGCCGAAGTACTTGTTCACGTCGTGCATCTCGATCAGCGGATCGACCGCCATGCCCTGCCCGCCCTACTCGCTCTCGGCCGTGTCGTGTCGTGTCGCAGGTGCCGCAAACTATCCGGCGGGAAGGGGCCCCCGTACACGACACGCACGGTCATGGATTAGCCGTATTTTCAGGAATCGGCCACGCCCGAAGGCGGTGCGGAGGACAGTACGGAATCCGGCGCGGAAGACCGTGCGGATCCAGCGCGGAAGGCCGTCACCCCTCCGCGACCTCGGCGTACAGCTGGGAGAGTTCCGGCGCACCGGTGGCCGCCCACTCCTGGCCCGCCTCGACCACGTCGATCTCACGGCCGGACAAAAGGCGCACCACCGGCTGGCCATGGGGCCAGATCTCCCAGCGGGCACCCGGGACGGTCCGTACGACGACCGTGCCCAGGTAGAGCCCGGCGTCGTTCCCGAGCCAGGCCAGGGTCTCCTCGTCGTCGCGCCAGAGCGGGACGAGCTGGTCGAGCGCTTCCAACGAGGCCGCGGAGTCGTCGAGTTCGACACCGGACCGCGCGGCCTGCGCGCGCAGCAGTTCACATTCGGAGAGAAGTTCGGCGAGTCCCTCGTGACCGTCGTCGTCTCCGTCGCCGCCGGTGAACACCGCGACCCCGAAAGCGGGGTCACGCCTCTTGCGCCAGTTGCCCAGGAAAGAGATGTTCATGTGCTCAGCGTGTCATCCGCGTCACCCTTCGCACCACAGGCGCGCGGGGACCGCTTGTTCGCCGGGAGTTTGTTCGCAGTTCGCGCACGCCTCATTGACGGGTTCCTGACGCCTCTTTAGCTTCATGGCGCATCTGTCGTCTCATCGTTGTACCGATGCCGCATCCGTCGTCATCGTCTCCATCAGGTCATCAGCGAGCGGGAGGGGGCGCGCGTGCGCCGACGCGTCTGGGGAACGGCCGTCGTACTGGCACTCTTGGCGACGGTCGCACCCGTCGCCTCGGCTCGGGCCGCCGCCGACGGAGCGTCTGAACCGGCGCCGCTGGAACGCCTCTTCGACAACCGGGCGGTCAGCGAGGACGCCCGGCCGGGCGAGGCCGACTTCGACGGCTCCGGTGGTTCTCTCTCCGCCGCCGATCTGGCGGGTGCGGGGTGGACGCCCGGGCGTGCGCTGACCGTCCAGGGCGCGCGCCTGACCTGGCCGCGCCGCACGGCGGGCGAGCCCGACAACGTACGCGCCGCCGGCCAGTCCGTACGCGTACGGGGCCGGGGCGACGCCCTCGCCTTCCTCGTCGCCGCCACGGGCGGCGCCCGCGGAGCTGCGGAGGCGCGCCAGTGTCGAGGGCACGAGCGCGCGGAGGCCCGAAGGGCTGAGCACGGTCGTGTTCTCGACACCGGCTCCAGCGCCTCTGCGGCGGAGCCATGTGGCGCCGCGACCGGCACCGGCACGGTCCGCTACACGAACGGCACCCGCTCCCCGTACCGCCTCACGGCGCCCGACTGGCGCACCGGCCCGCTCGCGACCAAGGCCGTGGCCCTCCCCCACATCAACACGCCCGACGGTCAACTCACCGAGAAGGCACGCCTGTACGTCGTCACCGTCCCGATCGCCCGGGGTCGCGAGGTCGCCTCGGTGACCCTGCCGCGCAACCGGGACGTCCATGTCTTCGCCCTGTCCGTGCGCCCCGAGTCGCGCGGCTGGACCGGCGGTTGGGCCGCCTCCACCTCCGGCTACACGGCCGTGGGCCCCTGGACCGACCGGACGCTGCGGCTCGTCGTCCACACCTCGGCGGGCGGGCCCCGGGTGCGGATCCGGCTCGACAACACCTTCGCGTCGGCGCCGGTACGGGTGGGGAGCGCGACGGTGGCCCTGCAGGCGACGGGCGCGACCGCCCGCAGCGCGCCGGTGCCGCTGTCCTTCCGGGGTGCGGCGGGCACCGAGATCCCGGCCGGCGCACAGGCGTTCAGCGACCCGCTGGGCTTCGAGGTGCCCCCGGGCGCCAATCTCCTGGTGAGCTTCCATCTGCCGGGAACCGTGACGGCCGCGCCCGTGCACCGGCTCGCCCAGCAGACGTCGTACGTCAGCGAACCGGGCGACCACGCGGGCGACCGCTCGGCGGCGGCGTACGCCTCGACGCTCACCACCTGGCCGCTGCTGACCGGCGTGGACGTGGGCGGCGGGCCGGGCTCCGTCGTGCTCCTCGGGGACTCGATCACCGACGGGGAGAAGACGACGGCCGACGCGAACCGGCGGTGGCCGGACGTGCTGGCCGGGCGACTGCGGAGCCAGGAGGAGATCCCGCGCTACGGCGTCCTCAACCAGGGGATCTCGGCGAACCGGGTGGTCACCGACCGCTATCCCGGCGACGGCGTCTCCACCGACACCGGCGGCGTGAGCGCCCTGCACCGCCTGGACCGTGATGTCCTCGCCCAGACCTCCGCCCGTACCGTCGTGGTCTTCGAGGGCGTCAACGACGTCCGCTGGGGTGCGACGGCGGGCGAGGTCGTCGCCGGACTGCGGGAGATCGCGGCCCGGGGACACGAGCGGGGCCTGCGCATGCTCGTGGCGACGATCGCGCCCTGCGAGGGCGAGACCCGCTGCACGGCCGCCGCCGACGCCCAGCGGGTCGCGGTGAACGAGTGGATCCGAGGCAGCGAGGAGTTCGACGGAGTCCTCGACTTCGACGCGGTGCTCCGGGACCCGGGGAGTCCGGCTCGGCTGCTTCCCGCGTACGACAGCGGGGACCATCTGCATCCGAACGAAACGGGGCTGGCGGCGCTGGCCGAGTCGGTCGACCTCCGCCTGCTGTGACGACCCGGGTGAACTACACCTCCAGGTCCACCACGACCGGCGCATGATCCGACGCGCCCTTGCCCTTGCGCTCCTCCCGGTCCACGTACGAGTCGGTCACCGCCTTGGCGAACGGCTCGTTGCCGTAGACGAGGTCGATGCGCATGCCTCGGTTCTTCGGGAAGCAGAGCTGGCGGTAGTCCCAGTACGTGAACGGGTGCTCGTACTTGAGGGGGCGGGGGACGACGTCGGAGAGGCCGGCCTCGCGGAGGGAGGCGAGGGCGGCGCGCTCGGCGGGGGTGACATGGGTGAGGCCCTCGAAGGCGGCGACGTCGTGCACGTCGTCGTCCGTCGGCGCCACGTTGTAATCGCCCATGACGGCGAAGGGGCGACTGCCGGCCGCGTCGCCCGCGACGGCGGCCTTGAGGGCCTCGAACCACTGGAGCTTGTACGCGTAGTGCGGGTGGTCGACCTCGCGGCCGTTCGGCACGTACACCGACCAGACGCGGACCGGGCCGCAGGTCGCGGAGATCGCGCGGGGCTCCACGACGCCGTCGTAGCCGGGGTCGCCGGGCAGGCCCTTGACCACGTCCTCGATGCCGACGCGGGAGATCACCGCCACGCCGTTCCACCGGCCCGTCGCGTGCACGGCCGCCTCGTAGCCCGCCTCGCGCAGGGCGTCGGACGGGAAGCCGTCCTCGGCGATCTTGGCCTCCTGGAGGCAGAGCACGTCCGTGCCGCTGCTCTCCAGCCAGGCCAGGAGCCGCGGGAGGCGGGCGGTGATCGAGTTCACGTTCCAGGTCGCGATGCGCATGCCTCACAACCTACCGGGCGGGTCCGACAACGCCGGTCCCGCCCGGGGAGTGGCCGCTCTCAGACGTCCGCCGAGGTGCCGGGGGCCAGGCGCAGGTGCTCCGCCCCGCCCAGGGCACCGATCTGGCGGTCGTAGATGGGGCGGGCGAGGTCGGTGAGGAGCGCGTCGTGGATGTCGTACGCGCGCTGGGGCCCGACCTCCCGGACGTAGTCGATGACCTCGGAGATCTTGCTCCAGGGGGCCATGACGGGGAGCATCAGCGTCTCGACGGCGTGGTCGGGGACGGTGAGGGCGTCGCCGGGGTGGAAGACACGGCCGCCGTCGACGAGGTAGCCGACGTTGGTGATGCGCGGGATCTCCGGGTGGATGACGGCGTGGAGCTCGCCATGGACCTGGACGTCGAACCCGGCGGCGGTGAACGTGTCGCCGTGGCCGACGGTGTGGACCCGGCCCGGGAAGGCGGCGGAGATCTTCTCGGCGACCGAGCGCAGCGTCCAGATCTCGGCGGCCGGGTTGCCCTCCAGGGCCGTCCGCAGCCGTCCTTCGTCGAAGTGGTCGGGATGCTCGTGCGTCACCAGGACGGCGTCCGCGCCGGCCGCGGCGTCCTCCTCGCTGAACCCGCCCGGGTCGATGACGAGCGTGCGTCCGTCCTTCTCCAGACGGACGCAGGCGTGCGACTTCTTCGTGAGCTTCATGGGTCCATCCTGCCCCCGGCCACCGGTGCCCCGCCCCCTGGTGGCCGGGCCCCTGATAGCCGGGCCCGTCGCCCGGTCACTCCTCGGGCGTGGTCTCCTCGCGGATGACCTGCTGGGCCACCCGGAACGCGCTGTTCGCGGCCGGCACCCCGCAGTAGACGGCGGCCTGGAGGAGGACTTCCTTGATCTCGTTCGGGGTGAGGCCGTTGCGGAGGGCGGCGCGGGTGTGGAAGGCGAGTTCGTCCAGGTGTCCGCCGGCGACGAGGGCGGTCAGCGTGACGCAGCTGCGGGAGCGGCGGTCGAGGCCGGGCCGGTCCCAGATCTCGCCCCAGGCGTAGCGGGTGATGAACTCCTGGAAGTCGCCGGAGAACTCGTCCGCCGAGGCCAGCGCCCGGTCGACGTGCGCGTCGCCGAGCACCTCGCGGCGGACCTTGAGGCCGGTGTCGTACGGGTCCGGTCTCCCCAGCGCCTCGGGCTGGACGGCGGCCGGGGCGATCTCGGCGACCGGTCCGCTCTGCGGCGGGACGGCGGCGAGGGCCGGTTTGACCGGGGCCGCCGGGATGGCGACCTGGCCGGTGGTGGAGTCGTAGGCGGGCTGCCAGGCCGTGGAGAAGTGGCGGACGAGGAGGTCGGTGACCGCGGCGGGCTGCTCGACCGGCACGAGGTGCGAGGCGCCGGGGACGACGGCGAGCCGGGCGTCCGGGATGCCCGCGACGAGCGTGCGGGCCTCGGCGGGGCCGGTGACCTGGTCGTCGGAGCCGACGAGGACCAGTGTGGGGACACCGATGCGGCCGAGCTCGGCGCGGACGTCGAACGAGGCGAGCGCCTCGCAGGCGGCGATGTAGCAGCCGGGGTCGGTGGTGCGGACCATCTGCACGGCCCACTCGGTGATCGCGGGCTGCGCCGCCGCGAACCCGCCGGTGAACCAGCGGTCCGGGGACGTCCGGGCGATCGGGTCGAGACCGTTCGTCCGGACGATCACCCCGCGCTGACGGAACTCGTCGGCCGTGCCGAAGCGGGGCGAGGCGGCGATCAGCGCGAGGGAGGCGAGGCGTTCGGGGTGGCGCAGCGCGAGTTCGGCCCCGATGGCGCCGCCCAGCGCGCAGCCCGCGTAGCCGAAGCGCTGCACGCCGACGGCGTCGAGCGTGGCCAGCAGGCGGGCGGCCAACTCGGTGACCGAGCCGCCGGGGTACGCGGGCGCGCCGCCGTGGCCCGGCAGGTCGAAGCGGAAGATCCGCCACTGTTTGGTCAGTTCCGGGACCTGGCGGTCCCACATGTGCCAGGTCGTGCCGAGCGAGGGCCCGAGGATCAGGACCGGGGCGTCGTCCGGCCCGTCGAACCGGTACTGGAGGGCGGGGATCTGCGTCTCACTCACCGCTCCACGCTAACGTCCCATCCTTGGTGCTCGGTCCCAGGCCCCCGAATACGCCCGGACGACTCCCGAACATCAGCGGGCAACTCTCACACCGTCTTCACCGGAGCGCAGGTCACAGGCCGGGCATACCGCCTGCGCGGGACGACCGACGAGGACATCGAACAAATATCCCCGCGTGTCTCGCGTCTCGCGTCTCGTGTCTCGTGTCTCGCGTCTCGCGTCTCGCGTCTCGCGTCTCGCGTCTCGCGTCTCGCGTCTCGCGTCTCGCGTCTCGCGTCGGGGGGCGGGGTTCGGTGACGGGGGTCGCGTCGCTGTCTTCGGCTGGGGGAGGTGGCGGGGCGAGCGGTCGGGCGTCCGGGCCCGGGAGCCCGTGCTCGTCGCCGTCAGTCGTCCGTGGCTCCCAGGCCCGTCAGCGCGCCCACCGGGTCGAGGTCCGGTATGCCTCTCGGCCACCAGTCGTCGTGGCCCGGTTCGGACTCGTACGCGTACCAGAGGCCGTCGCGGCCGAGGCGGAGTTGGACGTGGCCGCGGGGGTGGGTGAGGTGGTTGCGCCAGGGGCGGAAGGCTGGGAGGTCGGCGGCGAGCAGCAGGGGGCGGGCGCGGTCGAAGCGGCCGGCCGGGGGGTCCCAGGGTTCCTCCAGGACGGCCAGGCCTTCGAGGCCGCCCTGCCGCCAGGCGGCCACCGCGCGCGCCAGGTCCGCCGGGGGGCGCCCGGTGGCTGCGGCCAGGGAGGAGTAGAGGGCGCGGGTCGTGGCGGTGAGACCGGAGCCGGGGCGGGCGGCGGCGAGCCGTACCGCGTCCTGCCACAGCGTCAGTTCGGCCACCGGGTCGTGTCCCGTGGTGAGCAGCGCGTGCGCGCGGGCCGCCGCGTCGGTGGCCAGCTGGTCCAACGCGAACGGGTCGGGGCCGCCCGGTGCGCCCGGGTACACCGGCGGCTGTTCCGGGTGCGGCGGCGGGGGCAGCGGGGCGGGCAACGGCGGGAGGCTGCGCGGGGCGAGGGCGTCGCGGGCCGGAACACCGGGCAGCGGCGCGGGTTCCTGCTCCTGCGCGGCCCGCGCCGCACGGGCCGCGTTCCGCCGCGACAACGCGTCGAGCACGTCCCGCTCGCCCCGGCCCCGCAGCAGCAACAGCACGAACGGGTCCTCGTCCAGCAGTCGCGCCGTCTGATAGCAGAGCGCGGCCGCGTGCTTGCACGGGTGCCCGAAGTCGGGGCAGCTGCAACGGGGTTCGAGCTCCCCGGGCCCCGGCAACAGCCGCACGCCCCGCCCGACTCCCACCCCGCGCCCGGAGCCGACGCCTGCTGCGGGGCCGGCGCCAGGACCCGCAGCGGGACCGGTTCCACGGCCTGCTGCGGCTCCGGCTCCGGCTTGCGGTCCCGGTCCGGCTTCGGTCCCCGGTCCTGCTTCGGTCCCCGGTCCGGCCTCGGTCCCCGGTCCGCCTTCTGAACCGGCTTCGGGCCCCGGCCCGGGTTCGAAACCAAGCCCGGGTTCGCTTCCAGCTCTACGTCCCCCTTCGGGGGCGGCTCCGGACCCAGCCCCAGCGAGAGTGTGCGGCAGTTCCTTGTCCAACAGCGCGGCGATGTGGCCCGGTTGCTCCGCCGCCGCGTCCAGGAAGCGGTCCCATTCGTCGTCGTCCAGAGTCCGCAGGCGGAGCTGCACCCGGTACGGCCGAGGCCTGCTGCCATGTACGTACGCCAGCACCAGGCCCGGTGTGACGGTGATCGCGTCCACGTGCCCCTTGTCGGCGTACGCCCGCCCACGCGCCAGCCGCGCCGCGTCCAACGCGCCCTCTTCCAGAGCCGCCACCCACGCGTTGCCCCACCAGCTCTCCGCGAACGCCTCCCCGGCCGAGGGGCGCGACGGGAACGGGCGGAAGGTACGCCGCAGTTCACCGTCCCGGGAGGGCGCGGCCATGGTGCGGGGGACGCGAGGGGTCGAGGGGGCGTCCGGCCACGGGGCGCCGGACCGGTCGCCGCGGGACCGGTCGGCGTCGGCGGGGTCGGCAGCGGGGCTGCCGTCGCTCAGGGACGCGAGGGCCTGCGAGGCTCGCCGACCGGCTCCGGATGACGGGGCGTTGGGTGAGTCGTGCCGTCCGGCACCCGGCCCGGGGACGGCCTCCGCGTCGGGTACGGCCGAGGAGGCTTCCCGCCGCGCGGAGGGACCGCCTGCGTCGGTGGACGGGTCGTGCGTGGTGCGGGCATCGACGACGGGGCCACGGGGCGCGCGGTCGCGGATCCCGGCCTCGCGCTGCGGCGGCGGCTCGCTGTCCTCGCCCGCCGCTGCCCCGCCGCCACCGCCCCGCTCGGTGTCCGCGCCCATGGTCGAGGTCTCGTCGGGTTCCGGCTCCTCGGAGGGCAACGTGAAGGCGTCGACGAGCAGTTCGCGTACGTCCCGGACCCGGCTTCCCGAAGCTCCGTCCCCGGGGGCACCCTCTGGGGCACGCTCTTCGGGGACACCTCCCAAGGCCCGGCCTCCCAGGGCGTCCCCCGAGGCCCGGCTTCCCGTTTCCCGGCTTCCCGTCGTCCGGTCGCCGCCGGCACCACCGGCACCACCGGCACCACCGGCACCACCGGCACCACCGGCACCACCGGCACCACCGAGGGTCCCTCGCGACTCCTGCGGCCGGTTGGGCGACGGCGGACCAGCTGACCGCCGCGAGACCCGGCCCCCCTTGCCGGGGGCCTCGGCACGAGTGCCCTCCGCCTCGGCACGGGCCCGCTCGGCCGCATCGCGTGCGGCGCGCAACGCCTCGCGCGCGATGTCGCCGGGGCGGGCGCCAGGGTTGGTGCTCTCCTCGGTGCGAGCACCCGCCCCGGTCTCCTCACGGGGCCGCGCACCGGGCTCGGTTCCGTCACCCGTCCGGGCACCTGCCGGGGGCTCCCCGCCAGGACGGGCGCCGAGCTCGTCCACCTCACCGGCCCGGCCGGCGGGCGCGAGCCCCGCACCGAGCGGGGCGCCTGTCGGCTCGGCAGAAGCGCGCTCCGCCGCCCACCCACCCGGAGCCCCGCCCGTCGCCGGCTCGGCAGCGCCCCGCTCCCCCGCCGCCTCCTCGAGTCCGGCCGCCCTGGACTCCGCGGCCCTCCGCAACGCCTCCCGCGCCACGTCACCCGGCCGGGCGGCGGCCTGCGCGGCTGTCCGAGCCCCGGACGCACCCTTCGGCCCCGCTCCACCGGCAGCCGCCGCGGAGCCCGAACCGCGTCGGTCACCGGTCTCGGCCTCGTGCCGGTCCCGTTCCCGCGCCGCGCGCAAGGCCCGGCGGGCCGCGTCGGCGGGCCGGGAGCCGACACCGGAATCCGGCCCGTCCGTGTCCCTGGGCTCCCTGGGCGCTGCCGCCTCCACCTCGCTGGACAGGGACACCCCGTCGGTCTCCTCCCGAAGACTCGCCTGCTCCTCGGCGTCCTCTCCCGCGGGCAGCCGAGCCCCGCCCGCGGTCTCTTCCCCGGCCCGCACGCCTTCCCCGGCGCGCCCCGCCGCGCCCTCCGGCGTCCCCTGTCCCCCGCTCACGCCGATCTCCGCAACGACACCAGGTCGGTCAGCTCCCGGTCCGTCAGTTCCGTGAGGGCCGCCTCGCCGGATCCGAGAACGGCGTCGGAGAGGGCCCGCTTGGCTTCCAGCATCTCGGCGATGCGGTCCTCGACGGTGCCCTCGGTGATGAGCCGGTGGACCTGGACGGGCTGGGTCTGGCCGATGCGGTAGGCACGGTCGGTGGCCTGTTCCTCGACGGCCGGGTTCCACCAGCGGTCGAAGTGGACGACATGTCCGGCGCGGGTGAGGTTCAGGCCGGTGCCGGCCGCCTTCAGGGACAGGACCAGGACCGGCGTCGCCCCGCTCTGGAAGCGGTCCACCATGTGTTCGCGGTCCGTGACCGGCGTGCCGCCGTGGAGCAGTTCGACCGGGACCGCGCGGGCGGCGAGGTGCGCGGTGATCAGGCGGGCCATGCCGACGTACTGGGTGAAGACCAGCGCCGAGCCGTCCTCGGACAGGAGCGTGTCCAACAGCTCGTCCAGCAGGGCCATTTTGCCGGAGCGGGCGGCGAACCGGTCCGCGGCGGCAGCGGCCTCCTCCTTCAGATACAGCGCCGGATGGTCGCAGATCTGCTTCAGGGCGCCGAGGAGCTTCAGGACCAGACCCCGGCGGGCGATGCCCTCCGCCGTCTCGATGGCCAGCAGCGACTCGCGCACGACAGCCTCGTACAGGGCGGCCTGTTCGCGGGTGAGGGGGACGGGGTGGTCGGTCTCGGTCTTGGGCGGGAGTTCGGGGACGATGCCCGGGTCGGACTTCTTGCGGCGGAGGAGGAAGGGGCGGACCAGGCGGGCGAGACGGGTCACCGCCTCCGCGTCCTCGCCGTTCTCCACGGCGCGGGCGTGACGGGCGCGGAAGGACTTCAGGGGGCCCAGCAGGCCCGGGGTCGTCCAGTCGAGCAGGGCCCAGAGTTCGGAGAGGTTGTTCTCGACGGGGGTGCCGGTCAGGGCGACACGGGCGGGGGTGGGGATCGTACGCAGGGCCTTCGCCGTCGCCGAGTAGGGGTTCTTCACGTGCTGGGCCTCGTCGGCGACGACCATGCCCCACTCCTGCTGGGCGAGGCGTGGGGCCGTCGAGCGCATCGTGCCGTAGGTGGTGAGGACGAAGCCGTCGGCGAGGTCGTCCAGGGTGCGGTCGGGGCCGTGGAAGCGGCGCACGGGCACACCGGGGGCGAAGCGGGCGATCTCGCGCTGCCAGTTGCCCAGCAGGGAGGCGGGGCAGACGACCAGGGTGGGTTCGGGGCGGGCCCGGCGCAGGTGCAGGGCGATGACCGTGATCGTCTTGCCGAGGCCCATGTCGTCGGCGAGACAGCCGCCGAGGCCGAGGGAGGTCATGAGGTCCAGCCAGGCCAGGCCCCGGAGTTGGTAGTCGCGGAGAGTGGCCGCGAGGCCCGGGGGCGGGTCGACCGGGCCGATGCCCGCCGTCAGACGGTCGCGGAGGGCCGCCAGCGCACCGGCCGGTACCGCTTCCACCGTCTCGCCGTCGACCTCGGCGGTGCCGGTGAGGGCCACGGACAGGGCGTCCACCGGGTCGAGCAGGCCCAGTTCGCGTTTGCGGGCCTTGCGGACGAGGGCCGGGTCGACGAGGACCCACTGGTCGCGGAGGCGGACGATCGGGCGGTGGGCCTCGGCGAGGGTGTCCATCTCGGTCTCGGTGAGCGGGTCGCCGCCGAGCGCCAACTGCCAGCGGAAGCGCAGCAGTTCCTCGCTCTCGAAGAAGCCGGTGCCGTCCGTGGCGGAGCCGGGCGCCGGGCGTACCTCGGCGCGGGCGCTCAGGTCGTGGGCCAGGTCCCGGGGCCAGTGGACCGCGACGCCTGCCGCGCCGAGCCGGGTGGCGGCGACGCCGAGCAGGTCGGACAGCTCGTCCTCGGAGAGCGCGAGGACATCGGGGACGTCCTGCTCGGACAGCCGGTCCAGGGGCGGCCAGACGCGGGCGGCTCGTCGTACGGCGAGGGCGGCGTCCACGCGCGCGCGTGGCCCGAACGCGTGGTCCGCGTCACCCGCCCACAGTGCCGCCGCGTCGACGACGAGGGTGGGGTCGGCGAGGCTGTGCACCTGGACGACGGCCGCGCCCGCCCGCAGGGCCCCCTCGCTGTCGTCGAAGAGGTCGTGTGCCGCGAGGTCGAGCCGCAGGGAGATACGGACGCCCGCGTCCATGCCGGCGGCCACCTCGGCCGCCCAGTCGCGCGCGTGCGGCAGCCGCTGTCCGGCGTGCGCCGCGAACGGTTTCCCGGAGACGTACGGCGCCGCCGGGCCGCGTGGCAGCGTGTCGGCGACCGCGTCCAGGAAGGACCGCATGAGCGGCTCCGGCTCGGGGAGCCGCAGTGGTCCCTTGCCGGGCAGCGGGACCGCGTGGCCCTCGTACGGCAGTGCCGCGGCGACGGCCCTGAGGTGCGCGATGTCGTCCGGGTCGAGCGGGCCCGCCCGCCACGCGTCGTACCCCTCGGGGGTCAGTCCGGGCAGCAGCCGTCCCCGGGCGATCAGGCGCAGCGCGTGCAGCGCGGCCGCGCCCCAGCAGGCCGTGGCGGGGTGGGCGGCGGGGTCGCGCCGGGCCCGGGCGAGCAGGGGGAGGGCTTCGGCGACCGGCAGGCACACGGCGGGGACGGTGCCCCTGCGGGCTCCTGAGCCGTGCTGTCGGACGACCGTGAGGTCCTCGGTGTCTCCCGGTGGCGGCTCCCCGCCCGCCGGGTCCCAGAAGGCGAACCGGCCGTGGCGGGGCAGCGGGGCCGGCAGGAAGACGGCGGCCAGCCGGACGGGGACGGCCGTCCGCGCGGGGACGGCCTCATCGGCCTCGGGAACAGCTCTGTCCCGCATACGTCCGGTCACCTCCCGCCCTTCGGTCGGAGGAGCCGTCCTGGGTCCGGCTCCGATCAGCTGTCTCCGACTCTACGGGCGGGGTCCGACAATCGGCCCCGGCGACCGGGCGCACGCCCGCCCGCCTCGGGGTCTTCCCTGGTCAGGGTACGGTTCGCGACACCACGTACACCATCGGATGGTCCGGGTTGGACCGGTTCACGACGATGTCGTGGGTGGGCGCGGGGTTCTTCTGGTCGTTGACGAGGCCGTACCAGGGGCCGGTGCCGGTGAAGTCCCAGCCGACGATCCGCCGGTCGCGGGAGTGGATCGCGATCTCGTCGTCGTCCAGGTCGCCCGTGCTGACGCCGATCTGGTTGAGGAAGCTCTCCAGGCCCTCGTTGCTCGTATAGAACTGCACGTAGAGACGGCTGGTCTTCCAGTTGTTCGTCTCGTAGTACGCGACATGCTTGGAGTACGGCGGGATCGGCACCTGGTAGAGGCGTTGCTGGACCCGGGAGGGCCAGTGGGCGGTGAGGCCGGTCGCCGAGTACTTCTTCTCCTTGTCCTTGCCGCTGTCGCGGCTCTGGTTGGCGGAGATCACCAGATAGCCGGCGGGTACGCCGATGAGCAGCACGATGATCGCCAGAGTGATCGCCCGGCGGCGGTTCCGGTGGCGGCGGTTCTCGGTGGGCCGCTCCGGCTCCTCCGGGGAGGAGCCCTGATGCGGCACCGAGGCGGTCACGCGGAGTCCTGGGTGGTGCGACGGGCCTCCACGTACCGCGCGTAACGCTCGTACCGCTCCACCCGGCGCCGGTTGGCACGGCGGAAGCGGCGGGCGACGAGTCTCGCGAGGTCGGCGGCGCCCACCATGCCGGCCTCGGGCCCGAGCTGGGCGCGCGCGATCCGGGCCTCGGGGCGGTAGCCGCGTCCGGTGAGGTGGCGGCGGAAGGCGTCCCGGGCCGGGCCGATCAGCAGGTCGTCGGCGGCCGAGACACCGCCGCCGATGACGAAGCAGGACGGGTCGAGGGCGGCGGCCAGGTTGGCGATGCCGACGCCGAGCCACTGGCCGATGTCCTGGAGCAGTTCGATGCACATCGCGTCGCCCTCGCGGGCCAGCTCGGTGATCATCGGCCCGGTGATGTCGGCGATGTTCCCCTTGACGTGCTCGATGATCCCGTACGCCACCGGGGAGTCGGCCGCCGCGAGTTCGCGGGCCTCCCTGACCAGGGCGTTTCCTGAGCTGTACTGCTCCCAGCAGCCGCGGTTGCCGCACGGGCAGCGGTGGCCGCCGGGCACGACCTGCATATGGCCGAACTCGCCCGCGACGCCGAACTTGCCGCGCTTGACCTGGCCGTCCTCCAGGATCGCGCCGCCGATGCCGGTGCCGAGCGTGATCATGACCAGGTGGTCCTCGTCGCGGCCTGCGCCGAAGCGCCACTCGGCCCAGGCGGCGGCGTTGGCGTCGTTGTCGACCAGGACCGGCACCGCGAGCCGGCCGGCGAGGCGGTCGCGCAGCGGCTCGTTGCGCCAGGACAGGTGGGGGGCGAACAGCACGCGGTTGCGGTCCGCGTCCACCCAGCCGGCGGCGCCGATGCCGACGGCGTGCACGTCGTGCCGGTCGGAGAGGTCCAGGACCAGTTCCGTGATGGTGTCCTCGACGACCTGGGGGCTCTTCGACTTGTCCGGTGTCTCCGTGCGGAGCTTCTCCAGGATGTTGCCGTCGGCGTCCACGACGCCCGCCATCACCTTCGTGCCGCCGATGTCGATACCGACGGTGGGGACGCGAGGGGCCGTCAGGTGGGAGCGGCGCTCGCGCGTTCCCACGGTCCGCAGGACGGTGGCCCGCGCGGAGCCGCGGTGGGTGAAGTCGCGGTAAGTGCTCATCGGACCGATTCTGCCTTAACGCTCCGCTGGGTGGGGCGTGGGGGCGTGGGGTGCGATCGGTTGTTTTTCGGGTGCGGGTCCGGTGGGGGCTGGTCGCGCGGTTCCCCGCACCCCTTGAAGGCGCAGGGGGCGCCCCTCGCTCACGACCTCACCAGGAGTTGGAAATCAAACGAATAGCGCGACGCTCGGTAGATGTGGGTGCCGTATTCGACCGCTCGTCCCGTGTCGTCGAAGGTCGTGCGCTGCATGGTGAGAAGGGGGGCGTTCGCGGGTTCGCCGAGGCGGTCGGCTTCCTCCGGCGTCGCCGACTTCGCGCCGATCGTCTGGCGGGCGCTGTGGAGGGTGATGCCCGCGGAGCGCATGAGGCGGTAGAGACCGGTGGCTTCCAGCTGGGGGGAGTCGAGGTCGAGGAGGTCGGTGGGAAGGTAGTTGCAGAGGTAGGCCATGGGCTCGCCGTGGGCCAGACGGAGTCGCTCGATGCGGTGGACTTCGCTGCCCTCCGCGACGGCGAGGGCTGCGGCGACCTCGGCGGAGGCGGTGACGGTGGCGTTGTGGAGGACGCGGGTGGCCGGGCGCTGGCCGGCGGCCTCCAGGTCGTCGTAGAGACTGCTGAGCTCCAGAGGCCGTTTGACCTGGCTGTGGACGACCTGGGTGCCCACGCCGCGGCGGCGTACGAGCAGGCCCTTGTCGACGAGTGACTGGATGGCCTGGCGGACGGTCGGGCGGGACAGGCCGAGGCGGGCGGCCAGTTCGATCTCGTTGCCCAGCAGACTGCCCGGGGTCAGCTCGCCGTGCTCGATCGCGGCCTCCAGCTGCTGGGACAGCTGGAAGTAGAGCGGGACCGGACTGCTGCGGTCGACGCTGAGCTGGAGCGACACGGTCGGAGCCACTTCTGGTTTCGGCACGGGCCGAGCGTAGCCCCGGTGCTGGGTGACGGGAAGTTGCGTAGTTCGGTTGTCCGGACAAACCATTGACACGGCGGCAGGTGCGACCCCACTTTGTTTCCCATGCGCATCGGACTCATCGGGGCAGGTCGCATCGGGACGTTTCACGCGACCACCCTCAGCCGGCATCGTGATGTCGGCTCTCTGATCATCACGGACGTCGACCCGGCTCGGGCCCATGACCTCGCGGACCGCCTCGGCGAGACGGTGGCACCGGGCGTGGACGAGATCTTCACCTGGGGTGTGGACGCCGTGGTCATAACGGCCGCGACCTCGGCCCATGGCGAACTGATCGGTCGGGCAGCACGCTCGGGCCTCCCGGTGTTCTGCGAGAAACCCATCGCCGTGGACCTGCCCGGCACCTTAAGCGCGTTGACCGAGGTCGACGCGGCCGGGACGGTGCTGCAGATGGGCTTCCAGCGGCGCTTCGACTCCGGCTATGTCACCGCGCGGGAAGCCGTACGCGCGGGCCGGCTCGGGCGGCTGCACACCGTACGGGCGCTCACGGCCGATCAGACGCCGCCGCCCGCGGCGTACCTGCCGGTCTCCGGCGGGATCTACCGGGACTGTCTGATCCACGACTTCGACATCGTGCGGTGGGTGACGGGGCGCGAGGTCGCCACGGTGTACGCCACCGGGTCGGACGTCGGGCACCCGATGTTCCGGGAGGCGCACGACCTCGACACGGCGGCCGCCGTGCTCACGCTGGAGGACGGCACGCTGGTCACGGCCACGGCGGCGCGGGTGAACGGCGCCGGGTACGACGTACGCCTGGAGCTGGCCGGCGAGCTGGACACCGTGGTGGTCGGGCTGGACGACCGTACGCCGGTCGCGTCCACGGAGCCGAAGGGGCCACCGCCCGCCGACAAGCCGTGGACCGGCTTCCTGGAGCGTTTCGCCGCCGCCTACGAGGCGGAGATCGCCGCGTTCGTCGAGGTGGTGCGCGGGGAGCGGGCGAACCCGTGCGACGGCCGGGAGGCACTCCAGGCGCTCCGGGTCGCCGAGGCGTGCGAGCTGTCCCGGCGGGAACACCGGCCGGTGAACCTGGGCGAGATTCCGGGCGGCCGGGAGTAGCGCCCTGGCCTCCGGCCCGGCCCGCAGGGTTTCGCCCCGGGCCGGACGGTTCCGCGTGAGGTCGCGGCTGCGGGTACGTCGTGGCTGGTCGCGCAGTTCCCCGCGCCCCATAAAGACACGGCCCTGCGCGCCCCTGGAAAAGCACGGGGCGCAACCCCTGCTTTTCAGGGGCGCGGGGAACTGCGCGAGAAGCCCCACCGGACCCGCGGATGGGGGTAGAAGGGGCACCGCCCCTGAGGGATGGGACGGGTAGGGGCGGCGGGGGCGAAAAGTCGTCCTCACCAACGCACGGGCAGGCTCCGCACCCCCCGTATGAGCATCCCCGGCAGCCACTCCCCGGGTGGGCCGTCCAGGGCCAGATCGGGGCAGCGTTCCAGGAGGGCGCGGACGGCCACACGGGCCTCCAGACGGGCCAGGGGCGCGCCGAGGCAGAAGTGGATGCCGTGGCCGAAGGCGAGGTGGCCGCGGGTGTCGCGGTGGATGTCGAAGCGGTCGGGGGCGGGATAGCGGGTGCCGTCGCGGTCGGCGGCGGTCAGGCCGATCATCACCGAGTCGCCCGCCGGGATGGTCGTGCCGCCGATGTCCAGCGGCTCGGTGGCGAAGCGGAATGTCGCGTTCTCCACCGGTCCCTCGTGGCGCAGCGTCTCCTCCACGACCGCGTCGACGAGGCTCATGTCGGCCCGTACCTGGGCGAGTTGTCCGGGGTGGGTGAGGAGCGCGTGGACGGCGCCGGTGACGAGGTTGACCGTGGTCTCGTGGCCGGCGATGAGGAGGATGAAGGCCATGCCGCGCAGTTCGGCGGGGGACAGGCGGTCGCCGTCCTCGTCCGTCGTGCGGATCAGGGCGCTCAGCAGGTCGTCGGCGGGCGGGGAGCTGCGTTTGTCGTCGATCAACTCGCCCAGGTAGGCGGCGAGTTGGATGTAGGCCTCGTGCTCGCTCTCGCCGCTGGTCGGGGCCACCGCCTCCGTGGACAGCTTGCGGAAGGCCGCCCGGTCGAACTCGGGCACGCCGAGCAGCTCGCAGATGACGGTGAGCGGCAGCGGGTAGGCGAACGACTCCACCAGATCGGCGCGGCCCCGCGGCAGCATCGTGTCCAGCAGCGAGTCGGTGATCTCCTGAACCCTCGGCCGCAACCGCTCGACCCGGCGCGCGGTGAACTCGCGGGCTATCAGCCCGCGCAGCCGGGTGTGCTGGGGCGGGTCGGCGACCAGCAGATACGTGCCGATCAGCTCCTCGTCGAGGAACGTCACCCCGACCTTCGAGCCGTCCTTCGCCAGCCGGGGATCGGCGAGCGCCGCCCGCGCCTCCTCGTACCCCACGACGAGCCAGACCTCCTGGTGCACGTCGGGCTTCGGCAGCCGGACCCGGTGGACGGGGCCGCGCTCGCGCAGCTGGGCGTAGACGGGGTGCGGGTCCTCGGTGAACCTCGGCCCGTACTCCCCCAGATCGATCACTTTCGTCTGTTTCATCTGTCCCATGAGTCCCCCCTCGCCCGTACAACGTGCCGGTCCGCCCACGAGTGCCCCGCCCCTCGCCCCGGCCGCGCCCGGCGCCCTCCGGGCCCGTCCTCCGGCGCCCGTCTGCCAGGGCGTGTATCGGAGGTGGATCTAGCGCCCGTCGTCCTCCAGCAGTCCCGCGTCGTACGTCAACAGGGCGATCTGCACACGGTTGTTGAGGTCGAGTTTGGCGAGGATGCGGGAGACGTGGGTCTTGACGGTGGCCACGCTCAGGAAGAGTTCGCCGGCGATCTCGGCGTTGGAGGCGCCGCGGCCGACGGCGACGGCCACCTCGCGTTCGCGGTCGTTGAGGGCGGCGACGCGGGAACGGGCGGTGGCGCGCCGGGTGTCGGGTGCGCTGCCGGCGGCGTGTGCCATCAGACGGCGGGTGACGGCGGGCGAGAGCACGGGGTCGCCGGCCGCGACCCGCCGTACCGCCGCGACGATCTCGGCGGGCGGGGTGTCCTTGAGGACGAAGCCGGCGGCGCCCGCGCGCAGGGCGCGCAGGACCTGGTCGTCGGCGTGGAAGGTGGTGAGGACGACGACCTGGGGCGCGTCCGCGCGGGTGCGGAGCCGCTCGGTGGCCGCGAGACCGTCGACGGTCGGCATCCGGATGTCCATGAGGACGACGTCGGGGCGCGTGCGGTCGACGAGGGCGTCCACCTCGTCGCCGTCGGCGCCCTCGCCCACGATCTCGATGTCGTCGGCGCCGCCCAGCATGAAGGAGAGTCCGGCGCGCACGAGGGGGTCGTCGTCGACGAGGAGCAGTCGGATCACGGTCATCGGCCCATCGTTCGTCGCAGCACGGTCATCGGCCCACCGTTCGGATGTCGGTCATGGAGCACTACCGTAATGACGCTTCGTCGTGGACCGCCGCGTTGCCGGGGGCCGACCCGTTAGTGTCGGCCGGTACGGCTTTCAACTGACGGAGGAATCAGGTGCGTTACCGACTCCTGGGCCGGACCGGGCTCCGCGTCTCCGAGCTGTTCCTGGGCGCCATGACGTTCGGGGAGCAGGGCGGGGTGGGGGCGCCCCCCGAGGAGTGCGCGCGGATCCTCGACGTGTACGCGGAGGCCGGCGGCAATGTGATCGACACGGCGGTCAACTACCGGGGTGGGGAGAGCGAGCGGATCGTCGGCGACCTGCTCAAGGGGCGGCGCGACCGTTTCGTGCTGTCCACCAAGTACACCGTCTCCCGTGACGGCACCGACCCCAACGCCGCCGGCAACCACCGCAAGAACCTCGCGCTCTCCCTGGAGACGAGCCTGCGCCGGCTGGGCACCGACTACGTCGACATCTACTGGGTGCACATCTGGGACCGGAACACCCCGGTCGAGGAGACGATGCGCGCCCTCGACGACGCCGTACGGTCCGGGAAGGTGCTGTACGTCGGCATCTCGGACGCCCCGGCCTGGGTGGTCTCACGCGCCAACACCCTCGCGGAGTGGCGGGGTTGGTCGCCGCTGTCGGCGCTCCAGGTGCCGTACAGCCTGCTCAACCGGGACATCGAGCGCGAACTGCTGCCGATGGCGGAGGCGTTCGGCATGTCGGTGGCGGCCTGGAGCCCGCTGCAGAACGGCGTCCTGTCGGGCAAGTACACCCGGCCGGGCGGGGTGACGCCGGGCACCGCGACCCGGCTGTCCGCCGAGGTGATCGGGGAGCGCGAGCGCGCGGTGGCGCAGGCCGTGCGGACCGCCGCGGACGAACTCGGCGCCACCCCGGCCCAGGTGGCCATCGCCTGGACCATGGCCCACTCCCCCGCCGTGCACCCCGTCCTCGGCGCCCGCCGCGTCGAGCAGCTGATGGACAACCTGGGCGCCGCCCGGCTCGTCCTCCCCGCGGAGGTGCTGGCCCGGCTGGAGGAGACCACCGACTTCCGCCTCGGCTTCCCCGGCGACTTCATCGACGAGGCGTCGGCGTGGGTGTACGGGTCGGCGGGGCAGCGCGTGGTGCCGCGTACGGGTTGACAGCCTGGGCCGGGTGGTCGGCTCGGTCGCCCTCAGGCCCTCAGGCCCTCAGGCCCTCAGGCGTACGCCGTACCGGGTGCGCAGGCGGCGTACCTCCCACCACGCGACGGCCGTCACCGAGGCCGGGCCGCCGACGAGGGCGGCGAGCTGGACCAGGGGCGGGCCCGGCGGCAGTCCGCCGACGGCCAGGTTGATGGCGGAGAACTCCCACACCAGGGCTCCGGTGAGCAGCGCCGGGAGGGCCGGGTGCACGTCGGCGGTGTTGAAGGCGCTGCGCACGGCGGGCCCGGAGGCGAAGGCGATGAAGAGCAGCACCCAGAGCAGCGGCACGAGGAGGGCGAGCGGCGCCCAGACGTTCATGTCCTTCCCCAGGTAGGTGCGTGTGGAGTAGATCGCGCCGCCGAGGAGCGGCACGGCGGTGAAGGCGCCGACGTACCACAGGGCCGATTTCCCGGCGGTGCGCAGAGGGGTGCGCATGGCCCGTCGCGTGGCCGGCGACGACCAGCGGAAGAGGGCCGCGACGACCACGGGCGCGCTGAGCAGCAGCAGCCAGGGGGTGACGGTCAGCCGCATCATGAACTGCTGCTGCGCCTGGTCCACGTCCTCGGGTCTGCCGTACGCCGCCAGGATCAGCAGGGACATGAGGGTGGCCGTCCAGGCCCGTTTCCGCTGCATCCGCGTCACGTCGTCGTCCACGAGGCGGTGGCGGGCGCGGGAGGGGAAGACACGCCGGGCCGGTCGGCGGGCCGAGCGGGCCAGGGGGTAGCCCACCAGCAGGCCGACCACCATCGGCCACGCGCACATCACGGCCATCGCCCAGAGACAGCCGTGCAGCCGCAGCCCGCTCAAGAACTCCTTCAGCGGGGGCCATTCGTCCTCCCGCATCCGCCGCACGAGGGTGGGCGGCGGTTGCGGACCGTACGGGTGGGGCCCGTACGGGTAAGGGGGGTTGGGGCCGTACGGTGGTGGTCCCGGCTGGGGCGGGACGTACGGTCCCTGGGGCGGTGGAGGCGGGGGGTACGGTCCTCCGTTCGGCTGCCAGGGCGGCTGATACGGGTTGTGTCCCCCGAAACTCACTCTGCTGTCCCTCCCGAGACGCACCAGGTGCTCCGTGCCGAACGGCTCGCACGCGTCGTACGAGTCAACTGGCAATCATGCGGGACGAGATGGCGTGGCGCACGCCGATACCCGGGTTCGGCCCCGAGGCGACGCCGTGACCGGCGCCGAGGTGGTGCCGGTGACCGGCGCCGAGGTGATGGCGGTGTTCAGGCCCAGGGCAGCCAGGCCCGCACCCCGAACCCGCCGTCCTGCTCGGGGCCGTGGTCCAGGCGGCCCCCGGCCAGCGTGGCGCGCTCGATGAGGCCGATGAGGCCCTGGCCGGAGCCGGGGACGTGCGGAACCTCCCCCGGGGGCGCCGGATTGCGTACGCGGACGGTGAGTCCGTCGCCCGGGGCGCCCGCCACGGTGACGGTGACCTCGGCGCCGGGGGCGTGCTTGCGTGCGTTGGTCAGGCACTCCTGGGTGATGCGGTAAGCGGTGCGGCCGACGGAGGCGGGGACGGCGGCGCCGTCGGTGACGTGCTGGTCGAGGACGACCTTCATGCCGGCCTCGCGGCACTCGGAGACGAGCGTGTCGAGCCCGGTGAGGGTCGGCTGGGGGCGCCCGGCGTCGTCGGGTTCACCCGCGCGGAGCACCCCGATGATCTCCCGCAGGTCCTGCAGGGCCTCGTGGGCGCTCTCCCGGATGACACCCGCCGCGCGGACGATCTCGGCGCGGGGCGCGTCGGGCCGGAACTCCAGCGCGCCCGCGTGCACGCTCAGCAGCGTCAGGCGGTGCGCCAGGACGTCGTGCATCTCGCGCGCGATGGCCTCCCGGGCGAGCCGTTGCGCCTGCTCGGCCCGGAGCGCCGCCTCCGTCTCGGCGCGTCGGGCGCGGTCCCGGAAGCTCAGCATGAGCTGCCGCTTGGAGCGAACGACCATGCCCCAGCCGACGATCGCGGCGGTGAGGAGCAAAGCGAGGAAGACCGCCCAGGGGTAGGTGACGTCGGGGTCGGGGCGCAGCCAGAAGAACAGCGGGTTCAGTACGAGGGACGCGCCGCCGATCCAGGCCACGTACCGGAACGGCCGGTGCACCGTGAGGGTGAAGAGGGCGACCAGGCCGGCGCCGCCCGCGGTGTTGGAGACGAAGCAGACCGGGACCATCGCGACGGCGAGGCCGACCGGCCAGCGGCGCCGCAGCCAGACGGCGGCGCAGGCGAGGGCGCCCAGCACCTGGTCGAGAACGGCGAAGGCCTGGGGCAGATCGGGTTCGTTCCTGACCGTGTCCAAGCCCAGGAGACCGATGAACACGGCCAGCAGGAAGCAGGTGAAGTCGACGACCCAGTCGCGTGCGGTGCGCCGGGGAGGCCGTCCGGGGTGTCCGTTCCCGGGATCGTGGTCGGGGTCGGGGTCGAGCAGGGCCGACGGCAACAGCCAGCTCCGCCCCGGGAAGGTCGGGGGCTCCGGCACCGGCTTGTCACCACTCACGGTCGACGAATCTATGCGGAGACGGCCGTCGTTTCCATGCGGAGACGGCCGTCGTTCACCTCCTGTCCGCCGGGATCGCGACCGAAGTCGTGACCCCGTCGACTTTCGGCGGCCCGTCGCCCCGCGGACGGCTACTTCCGTCGGACAGGCCTCGCCCCGCGGCCGATGAAGGTGGGGGGACCGCGGGGCGAGGATCTCGGACATGAAGCAGTTTCTGGAGTTTCTCGGGTTCATCGCGCTGCTGCAGGGCTCCGGCGGTCTGGTGTACGAACTCACCGGCAAGCTGAAGTGGGGGGTGACACAGCGGTGGAGCGCCCTGGACGGCTACGAGATCTATGCGAGCATCGCGCTGATCGTCCTGGCGATCGCCCTGTTCGCGGCGGCGGAGAGCCGGAAGTCCGGCTGACCGTGGTGCCGTTGGCGGCTGTCCGGTGAGCGGTGGCCCGTCCCGGCCGTCTGTCCGGTGGGGGGTGAACAGACGGCCGGGACGGGTGGCTTTCGGATCAGCAGTCGTAGTCGACCAGGTCGAAGGACGCGTAGTGGTCGGCCGTGTAGTAGTCCTCCTGGTAGTCCTCACCGGTGACGATGCGGCGGGCGCCGCGGGTGGAGGAGCCGGGGGTCTTCACCGTGTACTCGTGGTAGTAGCCGGTGGACTGGGCCGGCAGGACGCGTTCCCGGTTCTGGAAGACACTGCCGTCCTGCGTGTACGGGTAGGGGCCGCCCCGGGCGATCAGGTTGAGCGTGGTGTACGCCTGCGACGGCAGGTCGCTGTAGCAGATGCTGCCGACGGCGGCGGCTGCCGGGGTGGCGGTGACGGTGCCGCCCACGAGAAGGGCGGACAGGACGGCGGCTGCTGCGCCGATGCGAGATGCGCGTGGGGGGAATCTCATGGCCACATGATGACGCGCGTAGACAGTGGCATGTCAATGACAAGTTCCATGATTTTCCGGGCACGTCCGGTAAGTTTTCCGGGAGTTAACCGGAGTTCACGAGGGCGCCCGCGATCTTCACACCGCCGACCGCCGGCAGGCCCGTCGCAGGTCAGGCATTCTCCGGGAGTTCGTACGTGCCGTACTCGGGACGCCCCGCGCGTTCGTACGTCTGGATCGACACCCCGGTGCTCGTGATACCGCCCCCGGCGTGGCGGAACGCCGTCGGAAGGGCGCCCTCGGCGAAGAGGCGGCGGCCGGCGCCGAGGACGACGGGGAACGTCAGCAGGTGCACGGTGTCGATCAGGTCGAGGGCGAACAGCGACTGGGCGAGGTTCCCGCTGCCGTGGACCTGCACCTCGCCGTCGGTGCGTTCCTTGAGGGCGGTGACCTCCTTGGCGAGGTCCCCTGAGAGCACGGTCGTGGCGTTCCATTCGGGGTCCGTCACGGTGTTCGAAACGACGTACTTGGGCAGGGAGTTGAGCTTCCCCGCGACCGGGTCGGCCGGGTCCGTGACCTTCGGCCAGTGAGCGGCGAAGATCTCGTACGTCCTGCGGCCCAGCAGGAAGGCGCCGACGCGGCCGAAGACCCCGTCGATGAACCGTCCGAAGTCCTCGTCCCCGTACGGGACGCTCCAGCCGCCGTGCTCGAAGCCGTCGCGGCGGTCCTCGTCGGGGCCGCCGGGGGCCTGGTAGACGCCGTCGAGGGTGACGAAGGAGGTGAGGGAGAGCTTGCCCATGGCGGGTGCCTGCTTTCGATGCGCCGAGGTGGGAGCCGTGGTCCGGTGGGGTCCGCCCGTCCGGCGGGCTCTTCTGTCATCAGGGCAGACCCCGGTGGCGCCCGCAACTCATCGGCGGACCGAGGATGCGGGCCGGCTCGACGGGCCTCGCCCGACCTCGACGTCCGTTCGCCGCCAGCGGTCGGGCGGGGTCGGCGGGTGGGATGGGGGCATGACTACTTCGAACGGAACTGTGAACGACGGCCCCCCGGTCAACGGCGGACGTCCTCTCGACGGCAAGGTCGCCCTCGTGACCGGTGGCAGCCGCGGCATCGGGGCCGCCACGGCCATGCGACTGGCCCGGGACGGCGCGGACGTGGCCGTCACGTATGTGCGCGGCAGGGAGGGGGCCGAGGAGGTCGTACGGGCCGTGGAGGCCCTGGGGCGGCGGGGAGTGGCCCTGCGGGCGGACTCCGGGGATCCCGAGGAGGCGGCGGGTGCGGTGGGGCGGGCGGCCGAGGCGCTGGGCGGGCGGCTGGACGTGCTCGTGAACAACGCCGGTGTCGGGGTGCTGGGGCCGCTGGAGAGCCTGCCGCTCGCCGAGGTGGACCGGGTGCTCGCCGTGAATGTGCGGGGTGTCTTCCTGGCGTCCCAGGCCGCCGCGGCCCGGATGGGGGGCGGCGGCCGGATCATCACCGTCGGGACGTGCATGACACAGCGTGTGCCCGGTCCCGGCGGAACGCTCTACGCGATGAGCAAGTCGGCGCTGGTCGGGTTGACGAAGGCGCTGGCCAGGGAGCTCGGTGAGCGGGGGATCACCGCGAATGTCGTGCATCCCGGGCCGACGGACACGGACATGAATCCGGCGGGTGGGCCGTATGCGGCGGGCCAGGCGGAGATGACCGCGCTGGGGAGGTTCGGGACGGCCGCGGAGGTCGCGTCGATGGTGGCGTATCTGGCGGGGGCGGAGTACGTGACCGGGGCGGAGTTCTCGGTGGACGGGGGGCATGCGGCGTGAAGGGTGTCGCCCCCGCCGCCCCTACCCGTCCCCTCCCTGAGGGCGCTGCCCCTGCGGAACCCGTCACTGCCTCTGGGGGCTGCCGCCCCCAGGCCCCCGCCAGGGGTGCGGGGGTGGCTCGCCCGTGTGCTTGCCTGCCGGAGCGTCGGGGCTTGTCACGCAGTTCCCCGCGCCCCTGACGGGGCGCTCGTCAGCCGCCCAGTTCCTGGTGGCGGGCCGACAAGCGGGTCTCGCCGTCTTCCGTCAGGGAGCCGAAGAGGCGGAGCCGGGAGATGCCGCCGTCGGGGTAGATGTCGACGCGGGCATGGGTGGCCACGACCGGGCCGTCGAGGACGAAGCGGTGGTTGGTGTCGGGCTGGAGGCGGGTGCGGGGAAGGATCTCGGTCCAGTCGCCGTCGTCGCCGTCCTTCACCGAGACCGTGGCCCAGCCCGCCGCGTTGCCCTTGAGGTAGGCCGTGTCGATCTCCAGGGCGCGGATCTCGGACTGGGCGGCCAGGCGGTAGCGGATCCAGTCGTTGCCCTGGTCGCGGCGGCGGCTGGTCTCCCAGCACTCGTGCATCACCCGGGCGCGGCCGGGCTGGATGGTGTTGGTGGCGGGTGAGTAGAAGAGGTTGGAGGCGTCCTCGGCCAGGCCGCCGTTCTCCAGGGCGACGACGTCGAAGGTGCCGAGGGCGGCCAGCCAGGCCGGGTCCGGCACGACCTCGCCGTACACGCGCAGGCGGGCGATGCCGCCGTCGGGGTGCTGGTTCAGGCGGAGGTGCGTGAAGCGCTGCTCGGCGGAGACCGTGAAGCCGTTCGCCGCGTGGCCGCCGACCGGGGTACGCGGGACGAGGGTCGTCCACTTCACGTCGGCGGCGAGCAGTTCCTCCGGCGACGGGGAGCCCGCCACGCACGCGCCCTCGACGGACACCGCCTGCGGGTAGTTGCCGCGGAAGTGGGCCGTGTCGACGACGATCCCCCGGATCACGCCGGGCGCGCCCAGGCGGATCAGTGCCCAGTCGTGGTCCTCGGCCGTCGGCCAGGGGTGCTCGGCGGAGGCGCCCCGGCGGCGGCGCGTCTCCCAGCCGTCCATGATCTTGCCCTTGTGCCCGAAGTGCTCGGGGTCGAACTCGGCGCGCTCGGGCACCAGCAGGTTCTCGCGCTGGGCGAAGAACTCGTCGTTGGCGGCGACCACACCGGCACCGAGCCTGCGGTCGGCGAGGTCGGCGTACCGCGTGAAGGGGAAGTCGGCGGTGCGGTAGTCCGCGTACGGGTCACCGCCGCCGTACGGGTTCGCGTCGCCGGTGAAGCTCGCAGGCGGGGTGTGCTGCTGCGCCGTCACGATGATCAGGTCTGCCTTTCGGTTGTCGGCCGCCGCGGGTGCGGGTGGGGGTCCCTCTGGTCGAGCGAAGCCGAGAGCTTGGGGGAGTATCAGGGGGTGCGGGTGAGGAGTTGTCCCTTCGGGTCGGTGAACTCGCCGTCCGCGACGATGCGTTCACCGCGCAGCCAGGTGGACTTGACCACGCCGTACAGGGTTTTGCCGGCGTAGGCGGTGACGCGGTTGCGGTGCTGGAGTGCGGCCGGGTCGACGGTGAAGGTCTCGTCGGGGGCGAGGACGGCGAAGTCGGCGTCGCGGCCCGCCTCGATGGCGCCCTTGCGGTCGTCCAGGCCGACGAGGGCCGCCGTGCGCGTGGACATCCAGCCGACCACGTCCTCCAGACCGTGGCCGCGCCTGCGGGCCTCCGTCCAGACCGCCGCGAGGCTCAGTTGCAGGCCGGAGATGCCGCCCCAGGCGGTGGCGAAGTCGTCGGTCTTCAGGTCGGCCGTCGACGGGGAGTGGTCGGTGACCACGCAGTCGATGGTGCCGTCCGCGAGCGCCTGCCAGAGAAGGTCCTGGTTGGCGGACTCCCGGATGGGCGGGCAGCACTTGAACTCGCTCGCCCCGTCCGGGACTTCCTCGGCGGTGAGGGTGAGGTAGTGCGGGCAGGTCTCGACGGTGATGCGTACGCCGTCCCGCTTGGCCCCGGCGATCAGCGGGAGCGCGTCGCTGGAGGACAGATGGAGGACGTGGACGCGTGCGTCGAGCCGCCGGGCCTGGGCGACGAGCGTCGCGATGGCGGTGTCCTCGGCGTCGCGCGGGCGCGAGGCGAGGAAGTCGGCGTACCTGGGGCCGCCCCGCTGCGGGGCCGCGTCGAGGTGGTGCGGGTTCTCGGCGTGCACGATGAGCAGACCGCCGAAGCCTGCTATCTCGGCCAGGGAGCGGGCGAGTCCGTCCTGGTCGAGGTGCGGGAACTCGTCGACGCCCGACGGGGACAGGAAGGCCTTGAAGCCGAAGACCCCGGCGTCGTGCAGGGGCCGCAGGTCCTTGACGTTGTCGGGCAGGGCGCCGCCCCAGAAGCCGACGTCGACATGCGCCTTGTCGGCGGCGACCTCGCGCTTCGTCCGGAGGTGGTCGACCGTCGTCGTCGGCGGGAGGGAGTTGAGGGGCATGTCGACGAGGGTGGTGATGCCGCCGGCCGCCGCGGCGCGGGTGGCGGTCCAGAAGCCCTCCCAGTGGGTGCGGCCGGGGTCGTTCACATGGACATGGGTGTCGACGAGGCCGGGCAGCAGGACGTGGTCGCCGAGGTCTTCCAGGCGCGCGCCGGCCGGTACGTCGGCGTCGTACGGGAGTACGGCCGTGATCCTGCCGTCCGCGACGGCGACCGCGGCGGGGCGCGATCCGTCGGGGGTGATGACACGCGTCGAGCGCAACACCAGTTCAGCCTCGGACACCGGGACCCCTCTCGCCGTACCGCCGTTCACTTCCGCGTAACGGTATTTACTTCCGCGTAACGGAATTCAACGTTCTGTTGAAGGAGTTTTCACCCCCACCCCCGCCCCGTCAAGGGTCACCCCTCCACTGTGCCCCCACCGCGTCCACTCTGGATGTTTTCACAAGACGGAATTAGACTTCCACCGCGCAGAACGTAGTGACGCACAAGCGAGTAGTCAACGAACTGCCCGGTAGGCTGCGACCTCGCCCGCCATCCCGAAAGGACCGCGCCCGTGCCGACGTCCAGCGCCAGCGCCCACACGACCGACTCCACCAAGTCGTCCTCCGGTGGTGTCCAGTCCCTTGAGCGCGCCTTCGATCTGCTGGAGCGGATGGCGGACGCCGGCGGCGAGGTGGGCCTCAGCGAACTGTCCGCGAGCAGCGGGCTGCCCCTGCCGACCATCCACCGGCTGATGCGGACGCTGGTCGTCTGCGGTTACGTACGCCAGCAGTCCAACCGGCGGTACGCCCTCGGCCCGCGCCTGATCCGCCTCGGCGAGTCGGCGTCCCGGCTGCTCGGCACCTGGGCCCGCCCCTACCTCGCGCGCCTGGTCGAGGAGACCGGCGAGACGGCGAACATGGCGCTCCTCGACGGCGACGAGATCGTGTACGTGGCCCAGGTGCCGTCCAAGCACTCCATGCGGATGTTCACCGAGGTCGGCCGACGCGTACTGCCCCACTCCACCGGCGTCGGCAAGGCCCTGCTCGCCGGCTTCCCGGCCGACGAGGTCCGCGCCCTGCTGGCCCGTACGGGCATGCCGGCCGCCACGGACAAGACGATCACCACTCCCGACGGCTTCCTCGCCGCCCTGGACGAGGTCCGCACCCTCGGCTACGCCGTCGACGACAACGAGCAGGAGATCGGCGTCCGCTGCCTCGCCGTCTCCGTCCCCAACTCCCCCACCGCCGCGGCCATTTCCATCTCCGGCCCGGCGGGCCGCGTCACGGAGACGGCGACCGAACGCATCGTGCCCGTACTGCAGCAGGTGGCCGTGGAGCTCTCGGAGGCCCTGGCCAGCTCGGGTGCGGGCGGCTGACGCTCCGGCGCGTTCCCGCTCCGCACCGCGCCCATACGGCGACGCCGTCCCGCCCGATCCCGCCTTTCACCGACTGATCAAAGAATTCGGCGAGACAGCGGAAAGATCGCGAGGAGCGACCCCAAAAACGGATGTGGCATGTTTCGGTCAATAAACAGCCGGAAACACTCTGCCTCGCTATCGGTCGATGAATTACCGTTTCCTGCGCTCGGAAATTCCCGGAGCTTCGTGACCGAAGGGAACTGGATCCCATGCGCACGAGAACCAAGATCGGTGTCACCCTCGCCGCCGGCGCCATGGCCGTGCTCGGAATGGCAGGGCCGACGTCGGCATCGACCGAACTCCAGAGCACCATCGCCACACAGGCCCAGAAAGCGGGTCTGAGCAAGAGCGAAGTCGCCGATCTGCAACGGCAGATCGACAAACAGATGGCCACGACCCCCGGCGGACAGCAGATCGGCGTCAACCAGATCGCGTGGCGCGACGGCAAGGCCGTCATGACCTTCCCGCTGCCGGGCGAGAAGAAGGCCCGGGCCGTCAACGAGCTCATGGGCACCCTCGGAACGCCCAACTGCAGCTACCTCTGGACGTGCCTCTACGAGCACTCCAACTTCGACGGACGCCGTCTGACCTGGTCGGACTGCAACTTCGAGAACCTCGCCAACTGGGGCTTCAACGACCAGACCACGTCCTGGCACAACAACCAGAGCCGAGGAACCCAGACCCACGTGTACAACTGGACGGGTTCGTCCTGGGCCCTGCTGTGGACGTCCACCGCTCCGTCGTCCAGCTCCAACGTCGGCAGCGCCAACAACGACAAGGCCGACGGACTCTGGGTGTGCTGAATGATCCGTCACCCCTTTTGACCTGAGCCGGGCGAGTTCCCGATTTCCGCACACCGCAACCATTCGGTGCGACGCGAAGACGGGGTAATCGGCAGGTGAAAAGCAGTGGAAATCAGTGGGGCCGTATCCACCTCGGATGCGGCCCCATGAATCGACCGCTTTCAAGGGGTACGGTTAATCGCGCGAGAAGCCCACTCATCCGCATCCGGGGGGGCAAAGGGGCGCAGCACCCGGAGGTTGGAAATGGGTAGAGAGTGAGCAAGGAAATCCGTTCAGCGCCTCAGCGTCTCAGCGGATCGGTGCCTCAGCGTCTCGGCGGATCGCCGAACAGTTCCACCGCCGTACGGACCTCCGCGAGCCCCCTCGCCAACGCGCTGACGGATCCGATGGACCCGGCGATCAGCAGCAGGGACCGACGCAGCCGCGGCACCTCGGGCATACCGGTGACGGCCATCGCCGCGAGCACCGCCAGTTCGTCCTCGGCGATCCCCCGGTCGGGGAACTCGGCCGGATGCGCGGCCAGTTCACGACGCAGCCGGGACACGGCCGACCGCAACCCCGCCACCTTCGGATCCTCGTCACTGCCGGTCACTGGCCTCTGCCCCAAGCTCCGCAACACAGCCCTCTCCCCCCTCGCCCACTCCCTTGTGCGCGAGTCATGGCCATACGCCCAAGCACGGCCGACCACCCCGTGGCGTCGGTCGGGCGCCGGGGGTGGCGCGGGCCAGTAAACGCCAATCAGTGTGGCGAGCGCCACCACGGGGACGGAAATTCAGTCCCCGGGCATCGCAAAGCCGTCGTCCCGTCCGTCCGGCTTCACGGCACGCCCACGCCGGGTCGGGTATGCAAGGGGACATGACGCACCACGAGGCCCGGAACCCACCCCTGAGCACAGCCCGGCACCCGACCCCTGACGCGGCGGCCGGCCGGAGCGAGGTCGTCGGGCTGCTGCTGGCCGCCGGCGGCGGGCGGCGCCTCGGCGGACGCCCCAAGGCCCTGCTGACCCACCACGGCCGCCCCCTGGTCGAACACGCGGTCGGGGTACTGCGGGCGGGCGGCTGCGCCCGGATCCACGTGGTCCTCGGCGCCGAGGCCGCGACCGTACGCGCCCGGGCCGAACTGCCCGGCTGCGTACTGGTCGACAACCCGGACTGGGCCGAGGGCATGGGCTCGTCGCTGCGGGCCGGCCTGGAGTCGCTGATCGGGACGGACGCCGACGCCGCCCTGGTCGCGCTCGTCGACCAGCCAGGCATCGGGCCGGAGGCCGTGGCCCGCGTCCTCGCCGCGTGCGAGCCCGGCGGCGCGCTCGCCGCGGCCGCCTACGACGGCCGCCGAGGGCACCCCGTCCTGCTCGGTACCGCCCACTGGGCCGCCGTCGCCGCGACCGCCACCGGGGACCGCGGGGCACGCGCCTATCTGAAGGCGCACGAAGAGGCGATCACGCTCGTCGAGTGCGGGGACGTGGCGCGACCGTACGACATCGACACGGAAGCCGATCTCATCCACCTGGAGTGAGCCACCACGGCCGGAGCGGGCGGCCCCGACACGTTGCGTGAGCGACGTGGCACCCGGCGCCACTGCCTCTCGACCCGAAGAGTCTCGACATCAACAAAACATTGAACTTCCACCATGAGGAAACTAGTATCCACTGTTCAGAAGCGCCCCGCCCATCCGAGGGTGTTCACAGCCCTACCCGGGTCGACTGACACCCGGTGCCACGCCCGCTGAAGGAAGTGACCGCTCATGTCCGCACCAGCGCCGTCCCCGCTGGCCATCGTCGACGCCGAGCCCCTGCCCCGCCAGGACGAGGTCCTCAACCCCGCCGCCCTCGCCTTCGTGGCCGAACTGCACCGGCGGTTCACGCCCCGCCGTGACGAGCTGCTGGCCCGCCGCGCGGAGCGCCGCGCCGAGATCGCCCGCACCTCCACACTCGACTTCCTCCCGGAGACCGCCGCGATCCGCGCCGACGACTCCTGGAAGGTGGCCCCCTCCCCCGCCGCCCTGGACGACCGCCGCGTCGAGATCACCGGCCCCACCGACCGCAAGATGACGATCAACGCCCTCAACTCCGGGGCGCGGGTCTGGCTCGCGGACTTCGAGGACGCCTCCGCGCCGACCTGGGAGAACGTGGTCCTCGGCCAGGTGAACATGGCCGACGCCTACACCCGGAACATCGACTTCACCGACGAGCGCACCGGCAAGTCGTACGCCCTGCGCCCCGACGAGGAACTGGCGACGGTCGTCATGCGCCCGCGCGGCTGGCACCTCGACGAGCGCCACCTCGTCGACGCCGACGGCACCCCCGTCCCCGGCGCGCTCGTCGACTTCGGCCTGTACTTCTTCCACAACGCCCAGCGGCTGCTCGACCTCGGCAAGGGCCCCTACTTCTACCTCCCGAAGACGGAGTCCCACCTGGAGGCCCGCCTCTGGAACGAGGTGTTCGTCTTCGCGCAGGACTACGTGGGCATCCCGCAGGGCACCGTCCGCGCGACCGTCCTGATCGAGACGATCACGGCCGCGTACGAGATGGAGGAGATCCTCTACGAACTCCGCGACCACGCCTCGGGGTTGAACGCGGGCCGCTGGGACTACCTGTTCTCCATCGTGAAGAACTTCCGTGACGGCGGCGCCAAGTTCGTCCTCCCGGACCGCAACGCGGTGACGATGACGGCACCGTTCATGCGGGCGTACACCGAGCTCCTCGTCCGCACCTGCCACAAGCGCGGCGCACACGCGATCGGCGGCATGGCCGCGTTCATCCCGTCGCGGCGCGACGAGGAGGTCAACAAGGTCGCGTTCGAGAAGGTCAAGGCCGACAAGGACCGCGAGGCGAACGACGGTTTCGACGGCTCCTGGGTCGCCCACCCCGACCTGGTCCCGATCGCGATGGCCTCCTTCGACGCGGTCCTCGGCGACAAGCCGAACCAGAAGGACCGCCTCCGCGAGGACGTCGACGTCAAGGCGGCCGACCTGATCGCCGTGGACTCCCTCGACGCCAGGCCGACGTACGCCGGTCTCGTCAGCGCCGTCCAGGTCGGCATCCGGTACATCGAGGCCTGGCTGCGCGGACTCGGCGCCGTCGCCATCTTCAACCTCATGGAGGACGCGGCCACCGCCGAGATCTCCCGCTCCCAGATCTGGCAGTGGATCAACGCGGGCGTGGAGTTCGAGCACGCCGGCGAATCCGTGAAGGCCACCCCGGAGCTGGCCCGCAGGATCGCCGCCGAGGAACTGGCCGCCGTCCGCGCCGAGATCGGCGAGGAGGCCTTCGCGGCCGGCCACTGGCAGCAGGCCCACGACCTGCTCCTCCAGGTCGCCCTCGACGAGGACTACGCCGACTTCCTGACCCTCCCGGCGTACGAGCAGCTCAAGGGCTGACCCGGCTCACGAGCCGGCCCGGCTCACGAGCCGCCCTCCTCCTGCGCGGCCCTGTCGGAGTGGCCCAGGGACTTCCCCGGGGCCACTCGGTCGCGTACGGCCTGCTTGACGGCGGTGGGCTCGGGGAAGCCCTGGTCGCGGCGGTCCCAGACGACCTCGTCGTCGACGCGTACGACGAAGACGCCGCCCTTGCCGGGCTTGAGGGACAGTTCGCCGATCTCCGCCTCGAAGGTGGTGAGCAGCTCCTGCGCCAGCCAGGCCGCGCGGGGCAGCCAGCGGCACTGGGTGCAGTACTCGATCTGTACGACGGGACTCATCCGAGGTGCACCGACCAATCCTGTTCCGCCGCCGGCTTGCCGTGCAGGTCGGGGACCCGCTTGAGCCAGTCCGGGCGGCCTCGCCGTGTCTTCGCCGCACGGAGGGCCTCCTCGGCGGCGAGTTCCTCCCGGGTGGGGAAGTCGGTGGGGAGCCAGGCGTCGGAGGCCCCCACGCGCGCGTGGAGGTAGCGGACGTAGGCGTCGCGGACCTCGTCGGGCGACGCGAAGCCGTCCTCGGTGGGCAGCCAGGCGTCCGGGACCTCGGCCACGATGCGCCGCAGCAGCTCCTCCGTCACCTTCGGCGCCAGCTCGGCGTCGGCCGCGCGCACGTCGGGGGTGTAGTGGCCGAGGGCGTGGTGGCGGAAGTCGTACGCCTTCGCGGGGTCGGAGGCGTCCCAGCGGTGGTGGAAGACGAGAGCCGCGCCGTGGTCGATCAGCCAGAGACGCGGGGGCGCGATGCCGAGCGTGGGCCAGATCATGAGGTTCGAACTGTGCACGGTGCGGTCGACGTTGACCGTGAGGGCGTCGAGCCAGATGATCCGGCCGGCTTCGACGGGGTCGACGCGGAACTCCTTGGCGACCTCCGGGGTGAAGTCCTTCGCGCCCGGCAGATAGTCCATGCCGAGGTTGAGACCGGTGCTCGCGCCGTGCAGCTCCCGCACCTCCTGGTGCGGCTCGTGGTCGGCGATCACCGGGTCGAAGTGCGCGAGGACCAGCTCGGGGAAGCGCAGGCCGAGCGCCCGCGCCAGCTCACCGACGATCACCTCGGCGACCAGCGCCTTGCGTCCCTGCGCCGAACCCGTGAACTTCACGACGTAGGTGCCCAGGTCGTCGGCCTCGACGATCCCGGGGACGGAGCCGCCTGCCCGCAGGGGCTCGATGTAGCGGGTCGCAGTGACTTCCCTCAGCATTTTCTCAACCCACCCGCCTCATCGGCCTTGCCCTCCATGGTCGGTCTCTGAGGCGTCCAACAGAGGGAACGGCCCGCCATCAGCCCTCGGGCGAATCCGGGGAGTTTCGACCGACACGCAGATCTCCCCGCCTCCCCAGCAGCCCGTCCATGGCCCCAGCAGCCCGTCCATGGCCGTCCGCCCCTTGCTTCCGGCCTCCGGCATGAAGTGAGCATAGTAACCGGGGGTGATCGCTGGTGAGGAGTACGGCGGCCGCATCGCCCTGCTCGGTGACGCGGCCCACCCGCCGCTGCAGTACACGGCCCAGAACGCCGTCATGGCCGTCGAGGACGGCTGGGTGCCGGCCCACCACGTGGGCGCCCGGCTCGCGAAGCGGTCCGTGCAGGGATCCGTGCCGGCGTCCGTGCAGGGGGCCGGTGTCGACTGGGAGACGGCACTCGCCGCCTACGAGGCCGTACGCACCGAAAATGGCCCCCGTGTCGTCCTCACCGCACGCGCAAGGGGCGAACTCTGGCACCACACCGGGGTGAAGCGGGAACAGCGCAACGCCGTGATGCGCGCCAGCGACCCGTACGCCTACTCCTTCATGGACTGGGTCTACGGCCGCACGACGCTGACTCCCGACCAGGAGCCGCCCCTGTGTCCGACGATCCCGCTGGACTCGGTGCGGGTATGAACCGCCTGCGCGTCGGCTCCGGTCTTCAGCCTCGTGCGCGCCGGAGCCGACGGCCTCCGTCGTCGACACCCGGACGGCGCCGGATCGTCGATCGAAGCCGAACGCCCTCGGGGACCGTCAGGTGTCGAGCGCGTCGATCAGGGCCTTGGTGACGTCCTCCGTCGTGGCCGTGCCGCCGACGTCGCGGGTGAGGATGCCGGCGGCGGCCGTGGCCTCGATCGCCTTGTTCAGGCGGGCCGCCTGATCGGGCAGACCGAAGTGCTCCAGCATCAGGGCGGCGCTGCCGACCGCGCCGATCGGGTTGGCGAGGCCCTGGCCCGCGATGTCCGGGGCGGAGCCGTGGACCGGCTCGAACATGCTGGGGAAGCGGCGCTCGGGGTTGAGGTTGGCGCTCGCCGCCAGGCCCAGGCTGCCCGCCAGGGCGCTGCCCAGGTCGGACAGGATGTCGGCGTTGAGGTTGGAGGCGACGACGACCGAGAGGTCCTCGGGGCGCAGGACGAACTTGGCGGACATCGCGTCCACGAGCACGCTCTCGGTCTCGACGTCCGGGTAGTCGAGCGCGACCCGCTTGAAGACGTCGTCCCACAGGACCATGCCGTACTGCTGGGCGTTGCTCTTGGTGACGGAGGAGACCTTCCTGTGCGCCCTGGTCCGGGCCAGGTCGAAGGCGAACCGCATGATCCGCTCGCAGCCCACCTCGGTGAACAGCGCGGACTGGACGGCGACTTCGCCGCCCTGCCCACGGGCGGAGAGGTTGCGGCCGCCGAGGCCCGCGTACTCGCCCTCGCTGTTCTCCCGGACGACCACCCAGTCGAGCTCGGTGTCGTCGGCCTTGCGCAGCGGACTCCGCACACCCGGCAGGAAGTGCACGGGGCGGACGTTGGCCCACTGGTCGAAGCTCTGGCAGATCTTCAGCCGCAGGCCCCACAGGCTGATGTGGTCGGGGACGGAGGGCCAGCCGACGGCGCCGAAATAGATGGCGTCGAAGTCCTTGAGCCGCTCGAGCCCGTCCTCGTCCATCATCCGGCCCGTGCGCTCGTAGTACGCGCACCCCCAGGGGAACTCCTCCCACCGGAAGGCGAAGGCGCCACCGGAGTCCTCGGCCAGGGCGTCCAGGACGGCTCGCCCGGCGGCGACGACCTCCTTGCCCACCCCGTCGGCGGGGACGGCGGCGATACGGAACGTGCGGGGTGCGGCTGTCATGGGTGCCTCCGGCTCGCTGTCGTGCGGTCGGTTTCGAGTCAACACACCGACGTCACGGCACGTCCAAGACGTGCTTTCGATACGACGTATAGGCGCAGCCGATCGGTCCCGCGTCAGGCACCGTGAGCTCGTCGTCGGGCGAGCGACTCGGTGAGGGTGCGGAAGGCGCGCGCGGCCGGTGTGAGGTGCGCGGGCAGGCTGATCAGCGCGACGTGGAGATGCGCGGTGGGCTCGATGGGTGCGACCACGGCACCGCAGCGGCGGGCCAGCCGGGTCCAGGAGGAGGGCAGGACGGCGACGCCGACGCCGGTGAGGACCAGCGGCAGGATCGACGTGCGGTGGTCGACGACCGTCACGATCCCCGTTCCGGTGCCGCCCACGGTGATGTCGTCGACGATGCTGCGCATCAGGCTGCCGGTGCGGGACGCGATGAGCTTCTGGCCGGCCAGGTCCTCGGGCCGGATCGTGACGTCGTCCTCGATCGCCCCGCCGGGTGCGGCGACGACGACGAACGGCTGGTCCTCGACGTGCAGGACGTCCAGTCCCGACGGGTGCACGGGGGTGGCGCTGCCCAGCAGGCCCAGTTCGCAGGCGCCGCTGCGGACGAGGGAGACGACCTCGTCCGGGGTGAAGGCGGCCTGGGTGCTCACCGTCACCGACGGATGCAGCTCGGAGAAGCGGTGGATGAGGGTGGTGAGCGGTTCGATGCCGGGCGAGGGCATGGTGGCGACCTCGACGCTGCCGCCGTGCAGCCCGGCGAGCGAGGCCGCGGTGTCCCGCACGGCAGCCAGATCCCGCAGCACGCGTCGGCTCGGCTCCAGCAGTTCCGCGCCCGCTTCGCTCAGTACGACGCCCCGGCCCACCCGGTGGAAGAGGGCCACCCCGAGGTCCGCCTCCAGGTTCGCCATCGCCTGGGACAGCGACGGCTGGGCCACGTGAAGGGCGGCGGCGGCCTTGCTGAAACCTCCGTGCTCGACGATGGCGAGGAAGTACTCCAGCTGCCGGGCGTCCACGGTGCCTCCCCGCTCTGTACTGGTACGACGGGCGGAGCGAGCCTACCCGCCGGTTTCCGTTCCTCCGTGTCCGATCCAGCGGTCGGCGAGGGTCCGCCCGCACTGGGCGAGCAGCCGCGCGGACAGGGCGCTGTCCTGCGCGCAGTCCTGGTCGGTCAGGTCCGTCAGGGCCTGGACGGAACGGAAGTGGGCGGCGGTTCGGTCCGCGGGCAGGGTGCAGCGGCCGGCCACCGCGTGCACCGCCACGCCCAGTCGACGGGCCCGTCGGGCGAGCGCGACCGGCAGCTTGCCCGACAGGGACTGCTCGTCGAGGCTGCCTTCGCCGGTCACGACGAAGGCGCTCCCGGCCAGCAGGTCGTCGGCTCCGAGCAGGGTGAGGAAGTAGTCGGCCCCCGAGCACACCCGCCCGCCCAGCAGCATCCCGGCGTACCCCAGCCCTCCGGCCGCCCCGGCACCGGGGGCGTCGGCGTGGCGTGTCGCCTCCGCGACTCCCGCTGCCTCCAGCCGCCGTACGAAACCGGCGAGCGCGCCGTCCAGTTCCCGTACGTCGTCCGCGGTCACCCCTTTCTGGGGACCGTAGACGGCGGCCGTGCCCGTCGGTCCCAGCAGCGGGTTGTCCACATCGGTGGCGAGGACGAGGCCGACCCCGGCCAGCGCGGCGCGGGCGTCGGCGAGGTCGACGGTGTGGAGGTCGGCGAGCCCTGAGCCGCCCGGGCCGATCGCGGTGCCGTCCTCTCGGGCCAGTACCGCGCCGAGGGACTGCAGCAGTCCCGCGCCGCCGTCGGTCGTGGCGACGCCGCCGAGTGCGAGGACGATCGTGTCGGCCTCGCCCGCCAGCGCGTACCGGACGGCCTGCCCGATGCCTCGGCTGGTGGCCGTGAGCGGTGCCTTGCGACCGTCCGGCAGGACGCCGAGTCCGCAGACGGCCGCTGCTTCGATGAGGACGGTACGGCCATGCACCGCGACGGGCGCGGTGACGGGCCGCCCGGTCGGACCGGTCACCGTGACCTTCTCGGGACGGAAGCGGCCCGCGCAGGCGGCGGCCACACTCCCCTCTCCCCCGTCCGCCGACGCGAGGCGCCGGACCCGCGCGTGCGGGGCGCCCTCCGACAGCCCCTGTTCCAGCGCGCGGGCCACCTCGTCGGCGCTGAGGGAGCCCTTGAACTTGTCCGGGGCGACCAGGACGGACACCATCAGGACGCCGCCTCGGCACCCTGAGCCACAGTCGGCCGCGCCTTCACCGTTTCCGTCTCGGCTTCTGTCGTGGCTTCCGTCCGGGCATCCGTCTCAGCGGCCACCGGCGGTTCCGCCATCCGGCCGGCCAGCACCTCGCGCGCCCGCGCCAGATCCAGGGTGTTCTCCCACCGGGCGATGAAGAGGGTGGCGACGACGTTGCCGGAGAAGTTCACCATGGCCCGGCACTCGGACATGAACTTGTCGATGCCGAAGACGAGCATGATGCCGGCGGCGGGAACGGTACCGACCGTCGACAGGGTCGCGGTGAGGGCGATGAAACCGCCGCCCGCGACACCCGCGGCGCCCTTGGAGGTGAGCAGCATGACGGCGAGCAGCCCGAGTTGCTGAGTGACGGACAGCGGGGTGTCGGTGGCCTGGGCGATGTACAGCGTCGCGAGGGAGAGGTAGATCGCCGCTCCGTCGAGGTTGAAGCTGTAGCCCGTGGGCACGACCAGGCCGACCGTGGACTTGTCGGTCCCCATGTGCTGGAGCTTGCGCATCAGCCCGGGCAGCGCGGGCTCGGCGGTGGACGTGCCCAGGATCAGGAAGTACTCCTCCTTGAAGTAGCGGAAGAGCTGGAAGATGTTCAGCTTCACGTACGCGGCCAGCACACCGCCGAGCACGATCACGACGAACAGGGCGGAGGTGACGTAGAAGAGCAGGATCAGCGAGCCCAGGCTGGTCAGCGTGGACAGGCCGAACTTCCCGATCGCGTACGCCATCGCGCCGAAGGCGCCCAGCGGCGCGACCTTCATGACGTACGACAGCACCTTGAAGACGACCTCGGTCAGCCGGTGCACACCCGCGATGACCGGCTCGCCCGCCTTCCCCACCGCCTTCAGCGCGATGCCGAAGATCACCGCGAGGAAGATCACCTGGAGGATGTCACCCTCGACGAACGGGCCGAAGAAACTGTTCGGCACGATGTGGGTCAGGAACTCCCACCACTGCTGGTGCTCGCCCTTCTCTATGTACTGGCCCGCGTCGCCGGAGGTGTCCAGGGTCGACGGGTCGGCGTGCACGCCGTCACCGAGCCGGAAGACGTTGATCGCCACCAGGCCCGCCGCCATGGCGACAATGGTGCCGACCTGGAAGTACGCCAGCGCCTTGACACCGGTGAGCCCGACCCTCTTCAGATCGGCGACGCCCGCTATGCCGCCGATGATGGTCAGGAAGACGATCGGGCCGATCAGCATCTTCATCGCGGTGATGAACGTCGTCCCGAGCGGTTCCATGTCGGTGGCGACATCCGGCCACCGCCAGCCCAGCACGATGCCGATCACGATCGCCACCAGTACCTGGACGTACAACTGCCGGTACCACGGTTTCGCCGCGATGCGCGCGGCCTGTGCGACTCTCGCGTTGTCGGGGGTTTGCGTCATTGCGGCCTCCCTGATCGCGCGGCACCGAGCCCGATCGGTACGTGCCAGCTTGGGCCACAGTGAACCGGGCCGTACGGGAGGGGTCCACGACCAAAAATCGATGCCCCGTATAGGCCGTGCCTATCGGTTCGGTAGCGGCGCAGGCGGCCGCCCGCATGCGCGGGAAGGGGCTACCGCCCGGCGTCCGGAGAGAGGTGCCTGGAGGCGACGGTGGCACGTCGGCTCCAGACGGAGACGCTCCGGTGTCCGCGGAAGCCGTGTTCTCAGGCCTCCCAGTCGCCTGGTTCCAGGGTGAGTGCCACCCGCCCGATGTTGTTGTCGTCCTCCATGTAGCGATGGGCGTCGGCGGCACGGGCGATGGGAAACGTGCGGTCGATGACGGCACGGAACCCCTTCTCCACCTGCGTCCACAGTTCCCTGACCGCGGCCGCGTTCCCGGTGCGTACGCCGATGATGCGGTAGCAGTCGGAGTACACCCTCCGCAGGTCGATCTTGACCTGGCCCCCCAGGAAGGCACCGGAGGTGACCACGGTCCCGCCGCGGGCCAGGGTGCCGATGGTGGCGTCCCAGATGGCCGGGTCACCGAGGTTGTCGACGGCGATGTCGACGCCGTGGCCGCCGGTGACCTCGCGCACCCGCTCCACGAAGTCCGGGTCGGTGCCGTCGAGCACGACGTCGGCACCCGCGGCGGCCAGCGCCCGGCGTTTCTCCGGCGAGCGGGAGGTGGCGATGATCTTCGCGCCGAGGTGCTGGGCGAAGGCGCCCGTGGTGGCGCCGAGCGCGGAGGCCGCGCCCTGGATGAGGACCCAGTGCCCGGGACGGAGCCCCGCCTGGGTCAGCTGGTTGGCGGCCACCGCGCCGAGGAGCGCCAGCGAGGCCGCCATCGCGGCCGGGATGCCGTCCGGCACCTTGTGGACGTTGCGAGCCGGCACCGCGCAGTACTCGGCGTAGGCGCCGGGGCGGTGCGTGCCGATCACGGTCAGTTCGTCGCAGACTTCCTCGCGGCCTTCCGCGCAGAGGGCGCAGTGACCGCACGAGACCCCGGGCAGCACGGCCACGCGGTCCCCGACCCGGACGCAGTCCACGCCCTCTCCCAGGGCGGCGACGACGCCGGAGTGGTCCGCGCCCAGGATGTGGGGCGGTGTGATGGTGGCGTAGGGGTGGTTGCCCGCGCGTGCCGTGAGATCGAGCAGCCGGCCGATGCCGACCGCGGCGACCTGTACGAGAACCTCGCCGGGGCCGGGGCGGGGCGTGTCGATCGTGGCCTGCTCCAGGACGTCGGGGGATCCGAAACGGCGGAACAGCATGGCGCGCATGGTCGTGGGAACCACCGACGGTTCCGGCCAGCCCAGCTCAGAAGCGGTCGAAGTGCTGCTCATGACGCCACCACCGTGTTCTCCAGGAGGCCGATGCCCTCGATCTCGACGACTACTTCGTCCCCGGCGGCGAGGAATTCGCCACGGGGGAACCCGACGCCGGCCGGTGTGCCGGTGAGGATGACGTCCCCGGGCTCCAGCCGGGTCAGGCGGCTGGCCGCCGCGATCACCTCGGGGATTTTCACCATCATCTGCGCGGTGGAGGAATCCTGCTTCAGCACACCGTTGATACTCAACCGGATCCGCAGGTTCTGCGGGTCAGGGATCTGCCAGGCGGGCACCATGCCGGGGCCGAGCGGGCAGAAACCGTCCTGGCCCTTGTGCGCGAGCCAGTCGAAGGCGAACGGATCGGCGACCGGGTTGACGGCCTTGATGCGGTCCCGGGCCGAGATGTCGTTCGCCGCGAGGTAGCCGGCCACGTGCTCCACGGCCTGCTCGGGCGTCAGGTTGCGGCCGCCTCGGCCGATGACGACGGCCAGTTCGGCCTCCCAGTCGACGCGGGAGCCCGGGTGGTCGGGCAGCGGCACCTGGTCACCCGGCCCGGTCACGGTCGTCGTCGGCGGCTTGAGGAAGAAGAAGGGGTCGCTCAGCTCGTCGGGGCGTTCACAGCCCATCTCGGCGATGTGGTCCCAGTAGTTGGCGCCCGCGCAGAGCACCTTGCCGGGATACGTCAGCGGCGGAGCGAGCCGGGCGCCGGCGACGGCGTCCGACGCCGTCGGCGTCCAGTCGCGCAACAGCGGCGCGAGCGCGTCCCATCGGCCCAGCACTTCCATCAGCGTGAGGCCTTCGGTGCCGGGCGGCCCCGGCACCACGGTCCCGTTGGTGCTCACACCGACGGCGATTTTCTCCGAGTCGTCGACCCGGTACTGCACCAAGGCCCATTCAGGCGGTGTCATGCGTTCCTCCGACAGGCGGCTCTGTAATCGGTGGCAGGACCATAGTGCATACACATTGGAATGGGAAGTGACCCGGGAAGACATGCGGGTGGCTACGACTGCCGGATGCCGTCGGTCGAGGCGGAGGCATGGGCGATCCGCTCGACCACCGGGTGGTCGGTCCGGCGGCACCCATCGCGCGGGGGTGCGCGATGCGGCGAATCCCGGCCGCCCGACGCACGCCCACGGGTCGACGTACCATCGCCTCACATACGGGGCGCGGCGAGCGCCGCCTTCAGGTGACACAAGGTCGGCACCAGGGCGAGGCCGTACGGCACCACCATGAGCACTACGACGCCTTCACGGTGGCCGCCGCCCGGAAACCGCACCGTGCCGCACCGTGCCGCACCGTGCGACTCGGGGCCGGCCATCGCCCCTGCGGCACCTCGGGCGATCCCCGCCCCGGGGCCCCCGGACTCCTGGACGGGGAGCCCGCGATGCCAGGAAACGACGGATATAGCCCGCGGTTTCGAATCGAAAAAGCTTCCCGAGATGCCTGGACGTTACATCGGTGTAGGTGTACACACTTAGAGGGCTCGTGGGAACGTGGGTCCGGACATTGAGGAGAGCACATGTTGCGTGTCAAAGGCCTTCTGCACTACGGACTCCAGGTGCCCTCGCTGGATACGGGCGCGAGCTTCTACAACGCGTTCGGACTGGAGGCGGCCGAGCGCGGCAACGCGGTGGTGATCCGCTGCGACGGCCGGCAGCAGGACCAGACGGTGCTGATGGAAGGGCCGACCAAGCGGCTGCACCATGTCGCCTTCGCGGTGGAGCCCGACTCCCTGCCCGAGTGGCAGCGGCATCTGGAGGGCCTGGGGCTGAAGCTGCTCGATGCGCCGGCCGACGTGCCCGGCGGGCTGTGGTTCCGCGATCACGAAGGCAACCTGGTCAACCTCCGTGATGAGGGCATCGCCGCCTGGCGTGAATTCGGCACCACGGACGCGCAGGATGCCAACATCGGCGACCGGGTGCGTCGGATCGACCAGGCCCGCTGGCTGACCGCGACAGAGCGGCCGCGCCCCCAGCGGCTCGGGCACATGCTGATCTTCAGCTCCGATCTGGACGCCTCCGAGGCCTTCTACACCCGCACCCTCGGGCTGGGCCTGTCGGACCGTATCCGGGGCATAGCGACCTTCATGAACTCGGGGCCCGGGGACCACCACGTCTTCGGTTTCGTCCCGGCGGCGCAGCCCGGGTTGCACCACTCCAGCTGGATGGTGGCCGACATCGACCAGATCGCCATGGGGGCCCAGAACATGGCGGCGGCGGGCTACACGAAGGGCTGGGGCCTGGGCCGCCACACCCTGGGCTCGAACCTCTTCCACTACATCCAGGACCCCTGGGGCAGCTGGATCGAGTACTCCGGCGACATGGACCGCATCACCGAGGACTGGAAGCCGAGCGACTGGGACTGCCCGGCCGCCGTGTGGTGCCCCGAGATGCCGGCCGACTTCATCACCAACCAGGAGGAAGGGCGCGCCTGACCGAGGAGTGCTCCGAGTACTTGCCCTGTCGACCCCGCCGCATATCCGGGTGGCGGTGGTCGCACTGCGGTGCGGCATCGGAAACGCACGCACCGGCCCAGGTCCGAGGACGGGGATCAAGGCACCGGATCCCGCCGGTCGCGGGCGGTCGTTCCATCGGCCCGGCTCTTCGGCCCGCCTCGGCGAAGCCCCTGGCGGCTTCCGCCTCGACGGAGAGCACCCCCGGAGCCCCCGACCCCAGGTAGGCCGGAAGGCGAGCGCCTCTCAGGGCTCGGTGCGGTCCTCAGCGCTCGGTGCGGCCCCCAGGATCGGTGCGGCCCCCAGCCGCGCCGAGGACGCCGACCCGACCGTGCCTGCCTCCCGCCCGACGGCATGGCGGTGACATCGCCGTCGGCCCGGACGCGGCATCAGGAGTGACCGTTGCCGGCGATCCCCAGTGCCGACCGCGTGGCCGCCGGTTCGTACTCCGGGGCGATGTCGGCCAGGACACTCAACGCGGTACGCGCGAGGTGCCGGGCGATCACGCGTCCCGCTTCCGCCGGGTCATTCAGCCGCAGCGTCTCCAACAGCGCTTCGTGGTCCGCGTGTGCCCGGCCCCACGAGCTGGGTACGCCCATCTGGGCCAGCCGGATGTAGCGCTCGGCGTGCTCGCCGAGCGACGCGATCATGCGCTGCAGCTGCGGCCCCACGGACTGGGTCGCGACGCGATGGAACTCCTTGTGCGCGGCGTGCCACTCGTCCATCTGGTCGCTGCCCGCCAGTTCCCGCATGCGCCGCAGCGCTTCGCCCATGTGCTCGAGGTCCTCGGCCGTGAGCGACTTGGCCGTCATGCTCACAGCGAGTGTTTCGAGCATGATGCGGGCCCCGTAGACGCCGTCGAGGTCCTCGGGATCCACTGCCCGCACCCTGGCCCGCTGATCGGGCTGGGCGTCGATGAGGCCTTCCTCCTGGAGCAGCCGGAACGCCTCACGCATCGGCGTGCGGCTGACGCCCAGCTTCCGCGCCATCTCGGCCTGGAGCAGCGCCGAGCCCGGACGCAGTTCACCGCTGAGGATCATGTTCCGCAGTTGTCCGTGAACGTCGAGGGCCAGTCGGCGTCCGCCCGCGGCCTGCCCGGGGGTGCCGCTCGACGGCTCGGAGGGGGCCTGGGCCCCGCTTCCGTTCTCCGCAGACCGTTCCTTGGGCACGTTACTTCGCCTGTCCATGCCAGGAGTCTACCCAGGTGTATGCAGGTTGGGTGAATAGAAAGGCAGGAAGAGGAGAATCCTGGCGCCAAGACCGGATATGCCCCAGTTCGACAGGCGTGCACTGTATGCACTCTCCTGCGCCCTGCAGGGTGATCGGCCGGATGGAACGACTGCTGTTCCCGCTCAGCCCTCCTGGCCGGGACCGATCAGGGACGGGAGCGGGCAGAAGGGCTCCCAGCCAGGATGGAAGCGACGGCGCAGCCCGGCCACCGCTTCCATGCCGCGCAGGGTCACCTCGGGGGAGGTGGACAGACCGGCCGGGCCGAGGAGGCCGGTGACCGCGGCCCGGGCGGCGGCGGCCGGCAGACCGTGCCGCACCAGAGCCGCCTCGACGCCACCCGCCCCGGAGGTCAGCAGTTCCTCGGTGCTCGTGCGGCAGACCTCGAGGTAGGCGCGGGTATGCCGGCTGTGGCCCGTGGCACGCGGAGTGACGACCACGTTGGTGATGAGGTCGGGAGCGACCTGAAGGTGGCCGCCGAGACGCGGGTAACCCTTCCCGGTGGCGAGGACGTCGAAGGGCGGATGCAGTGTCGTCCCGTCGACGGCGCCTGTCGGCAGGGCATGGAACCTTTGCAGGGTTCCGCCGACCGGGACGAGCTGGCCGTCGGTGACGGGAGAGCCGGCGATGTCGGCGAGTACGGCACGGAGTACGAACGCGAAGGCGCTCTGCGCGTTGTCGACGGCCCACCGGTCCGTCGGCAACGGTGAGCCGGGACGCCGGTGAACGGCGAGTTCACCGATGCCCTCGGCCCGAACGGCCACCGGATCCCGTTTCAGGATGCCCCTCAGCAGGTGGTCGGGAGAGGTGTGGATGATGTCGTAGTCGCCGTCGTTCCAGCCGGTCATCTGCTGGTCGGAGGAGGTGACCTCGACGAGGTTCACCTCCAGTCCGGCCTGCTGGAAGTAGCCGGAGTCGAGAGCGTGGTACAGATGGACGCCCCCGGCGCCGGGGAAGACGCCCACGGTCAGCCGTCGGGTGGGCGCACCGGGCCCCCGGAGCGTGTCCGGCGCGGAGACCGTGGCGGGACCGGACAGCTCGCGGTCGACGCTTCGGTGATCGGCAGACGTTCGGGCGTTGCGCATGGGGACGTTTCCTTCGCGTCAAAAGGCGGAGAGACCGGCTTGCGGGGCTTGGTCCCCTCGTCGCAAGGGACAGACAGGGACCTGCACGTGGCTGGTCGGCCGAGCGCTCCGGGGCGATCCCCCTGACCCGTCAGGCCCGGCAGCCCGGTCTTCACCGTGAAGCCGGCCTTGGTCTGCATAGGGCCGGGATGGCGCTCGCCGGAATCGACGGTAATCACTCACCGTCGATCAGTCGAATGACTGTTCTTCATGAGATATATAGATGCAGTGAATACTCCTTCGCGGTTCACGAGCACGATGGCCGGCCTGCATCGCGTGGATCTCAATCTGCTCCCGTTGCTCGCCGCCCTCCTCGAGCACCGCAGCGTCACGCGCGCCGCCCAGGCGGTCGGGCTGACGCAGCCGGCCATGAGCAACGCCCTGAGGCGCCTGCGGCACACGCTGGGCGATGAACTCCTCGTGCGGGTCGGCCGGGAGTACGTACTCACCGCGCGCGCCGGCGCACTGATCGGACCGGTCAACCTGATCCTGGAGACCGCGACCAACCAGGTGCTCAGTTCTCCGGTGTTCGATCCAGCGACCTCGGAGCGCACCTTCCGCATCGCGACGGCCAGTGCCGCCGCCCTCACCGTCCTTCCGGCCCTGAGCGCCACGCTCGCCGCGTCCGCACCGGGTGTCCGCCTCGACGTGGAAACACTTGAGCCCTCGACGGTCCTCACCCTGAGCGAGTCGACCGCGGACGTGGTGCTGTTGCCGGACGCCGTGCCGACCACGCTGCCGAGGGAGCGGCTCTACCAGGAGGACTGGGTCGTGGTCGCCGACGCGAACAACGACCGCATCGGCACGACACTCACCGCCGACGACCTCGCCCGGCTGCCGCACGTGGTGTTCGAGTCGGAAGGGGTGCGCGTCGGCGCCCAGCAGGTCCTCGCCCGGCTGATCCCCGAGCTCGTCGTACGGATCGTCGTTTTCGAGTTTCTGATGATCCCCTCGGTGGTGAGCGGCACTCCCCTGGTCGCGCTGCTGCAGCGTCGGCTCGCGGAGCGGGTGGCGGCGCCGAACGGGCTGCGGGTGATGGAGTCGCCGGTCCCCCTGCCCATGCTCGGAGTGGATCTGGTGTGGAATCCGCGCACCGCCGGCGACCCCGGGCGGGCGTGGCTGCGCAGGCAGCTCATTCAGGCTGTCGCATGACCACCGTGCAGGCGACGCGCGTTCATCTCGCGGTGGACGCATGCCGGCCCGGTGCCTAGCCGGAGGCCGAATCCCTGACGGGTCGCCTGACCACCCGGCCGCCCAAAATGCATACACTCTTGACTGCTTCCGGAGTCCGCCCGGCCCGCCAGAGCCGAACACCAGGCTCAGCCCCCTCGCCGAGAGTTCCGCAGCCGACGCGTGACGACGGGCCCACCCCCGGTTCCAACTCGGCACTCGCCTGCGCTCCTTGGGTCGCACGAGCCGCGCTACCACCGCACACAGGGCCCTCGTGACGTGCGGCGTCTCACACCGCCACCACCTCCCGGGCGGTAGCCGAGACCGCCCCGAAAGCCGGCCACATCCGGCGACCGCAGGAGAGGGTCAACGGTTTTCCCGACCACCCGCATGCAGGAGTTCCGTACTCCGCTCTTTACAGGCCCGTCATACTGTGCACACTTAGCGGTGCGAGGTGAGTCGCGGACGACGCAGCCAGGAAGAGCCCGAACCCGCCGATCCGAGCGGGCGCGCCCGCACCCTCCGCACGCTGCGGCTGACACCGCGCACGCCGTCACCCAGGACATCCTCACCGCACCCCCGATGCGAGAGAACCCTCACCGAAAAGCAAAGCACGTGAGAGGAACCGTCATGCACGACACCAGTCACCAAGGACGTCACACCAGCACCACCTGGCCACCCGTGACCCTGCTCGTCCTTGCGATCTGCGGCATCACCGTCATCTCCGACGGCTACGACGTCGTCATCTACGGCGCGGTGATTCCGTCTCTCCTCCACGAACCCGGATGGGGACTGACCCCCGCCGGAGCCGGCCTCATCGGCTCCTTCGCCCTGCTCGGCATGCTCATCGGAGCCACCACCGTCGGCACACTCACCGACCGGCTGGGCCGCCGCAGAATGCTCCTGTGCTGCCTCGCCTGGTTCTCGGTGATGACCGGCCTGTGCGCCACCGCCACCTCCCCGGAAACCTTCGGCCTCCTGCGCTTCCTCGCCGGCCTCGGCCTCGGCGGCGTCCTGCCCACCGCCAGCGCACTCAGCGGCGAGTACTCCCACCCCAAATCACGCAACCTGGTCTTCGCGATCCTCTTCAGCGGCTTCCCCATCGGCGGCATCATCGCCGCCCTCACCGGCATCTTCGTCATCCCCCGCTTCGGCTGGCAGGCCATGTTCCTCCTCGGCCTCCTGCCTCTCCTCCTCGTCGTCCCCCTGGCCTACAAACTCCTGCCCGAGTCCATCTCGTACCTCCAGGCACAAGGACGCCACACCGAGGCGGAAGAGACCGCCAACCGCTGGAACATCGCCCTGGACAGCGACCAGACGACCACCCCCGCGCCCGAACCGTCCCAGCCCCACACCGGCACCGACAGCACCTCGCCGGTACGGGCCCTCTTCTCCCGCACCTACCTCACAGCAACCCTGTGCTTCCTGCTGATGACCTGCCTGTGCCTGTTCATGATCTACGGCTTCAACACCTGGCTCCCCGAGATCATGCACCGCGCCGGTCACTCCACTGGCTCCTCACTCGGCTTCCTCCTCGTCTTCAACCTCGGCGCCGTCATCGGCACCCTCGTCATCTCCTTGGCGGCCGACCGCCTCGGCTCCAAGCCGATCATCACCACCACCTTCCTCACCTCCAGCGTCGCCGTCATCCTGCTCAGCCTCCAGCTGCCCACCACCGTCCTCTACGCAGCCGTCGCACTCGGCGGAATCGGCGCCATGGGCACCCAGACATTCGTCCTCGCCTACGTCTCCAAGCACTACCCCACACGCATGGGGGCCACCGCCCTGGGCTGGACACTCGGCTTCGGCCGCCTCGGCTCCATGCTCGCCCCACCCCTGCTCGGACTCATCATCGGAGCCGGGCTCGCCTTCCAATGGAACTTCTACGCGCTGGCCATACCCGGCCTCATCGGCGCACTACTGATCAGCCTCGTCCCCCGCACACCGGCAACAGTCACACCAACAGGACCCACGGGAGAAGGCGGAACCATCCGTCCCCTCGCCGAACAGACGTGACCGCACACAAGGACAGGGCCTCCGGGCGGCTCGGATCACCAGACGATCCGAGCCGCCCGGGGCCCTGTCGCCCCGTTCGAGCGCCGGCGAGGGAGACTCCGGACCGGCCGCGCTGTCGGACGAGGGTCGGGGCGGGCACGCGGAAGCCTGCGCCCCTCTCCCCGCCGGCCCGACTCGTGGATCTTCACTCGCCTCTACCGGAGGGCTCGGCCGTCGGCGACCTGGCCGACCGGCACACCGGCGCGCGACGCGATCCCCGCTGTCGGCAGTCCCCTACCGGAGGGTGACGGCCTGCCCAGGGTCTGCCGGAGTTCGGTCAGGCTCCCGGGTGCAGCCCGAGCGAGCCCGGCGACGGGTCTCCCTCGACCTCTCCGAGGTAGAGGGCGAAGGTCTGCTTCCAGCGCTCGATCGCGGCACGGTCGGCCATGAAGCGCGGGAAGCCGTCGAGGTTCCCGTTCGGGTACTGCCAGATGGGCTTCAGACCCGTCGGAGGGGTGACATCCGTACGGACCGACCAGCCGTTGGTGGCGGCCTGCTGCTGCTCGGTGGACAGCCGCCAGTTGAGGTAGAGCTTGGCAGCGGTCTGGTTCTTGGCCTGCTTCGGGATCGCCGCCCGCTGCCCCCCAGGACATGAACGGCGTCGCCGCGTCGGGGAGCACCCACTTGACGGGCCCGGTGGCCAGGGCCGCTCCGGAGCCGCCGACGCCGATCGCCTTCTGGCCACTGGTGACGGCGTCTCGGGGGGTGAAGCTGCCGCGGGCGAACTGCACGTCCTGGGAGCCCAGTCGGGCCAGCCAGTCCCAGCCGTACTTCCGCACGTAGAGCGCGTACAGGTAGAGGACCGCGTCGTCGTCGTGCGGGTAGGAGGAGGCGATCTTCCCCTTCCACTTGGCGTCGACGAGGTCGAGCGGGCTGGTGGGCACGTCCGAACCGACCGCCGCCGGGCCGTACATGAAGCTGAAGGCGCTCACCTGCACGGCGACCCAGGCACCGTGCGGGTCCTTGAAGGGGGCGTACACCTTGGAGAACCCGGCCGGCTTGTAGGCGAGCAGACGGCCCTGCTCCTTCCAGCGCACGAAGTCCTGGACGGTCTGCAGCTGTACGACGTCGGGCACGAGGGTGTCGGTGGCGAACTGGTTGTCCACGCGGACGTCGTGGTACTTGCTGTAGTCGACGACCACCGTCAGATCGATCCCGGGAAAGCGGCTCTTGAAGCCGCTGCGGAGGCCGTCCGCCTGCGTCGAGACATCGCCGCCCGCGTAGATCACGAGCTTTCCGCCCTCCGCGAGGGCGGCCTGGTAGAGCTCGTCGAGCGTGCGGGTCTCCTCGGCGCCTCCTGTTGTCCGGGCGGTCGTGGACGCCGCGGCGGGGGAGACGGTGGCGGCGGCCGCGCCTAAGCCGAGCGCGGCACCCGCGCCGGTCACGAGCAGACGGCGTCGGCTGGGAATGCTGGTCATGTGGGGGAACCTTTCTGATGGGGGAATGAAGCGCCGGCCCGGCGGAGAGCTGGAGCACTGCGGGACGCCGGCAGCACGATGGGCGGCCTCGGCCAGGAGGGCCGGGACCAGGTCAGGAAGACAGATGCGGTGCGCGGCCGGAGGGGACACGGATGCGGTGCGCGGCCCGGGCGGCCCACTCCTCCTGGACGGCCGACGGCAGCGTCGGCCCCGCGGTGGCCACGAGGTGACGGGACGGAAGGCGAAGGGGGGACGGCGGCGACGCCTCGGTCAGCCCTCGGGTCTCGGCACGGTCCGGGTCACTGCTGGGCAACCGCACGGCACGGGACGCCCTGTCGCGGGCGGTGGGCCGCTCCCGCAGTGGGTCGAAGATCCAAGAGGTGTGCATGGCCCGCCCGTGCACCGCGACATGAGCCCCGATGCGCAGCGCATGGTGCACATCGGTTGAGCGGCGGGCCGGCGCAGGGCGTGGCATCCGCACCCCGGTCCCGGCACGGATGCCTCCGCGGACCTCAGAACATGGTGTTGTCGTTGGCGCTGTTCTCCGGCACCTCCTGGATCACGTCCCAGTGCTCGACGATCTTCCCGTCGGCGACGCGCCAGAAGTCGGCGACGGCCATGCCGCGGTCGCCGGGCTTGAGGTGCAGATTGCTGTGGGTGACCACGAGGTCCCCTTCGGCGATCGCACGCTTGATGTCCAGGCGCAGCTCGGGGAACTGCCCGCGCAGCCAGTGAACGTAACCGGCGAACGCCTGCGGGCCGTCCTGCGCTTCGGGGTTGTGCTGGGTGTAGGTCTCGCCGAGGTGCGCGGCGACGGCCTGCTCCGGCTGGTGGTCGTTGAACGCCTGCTCGTAGAAGGCGATCACGAGCGCCTTGTTGTCAGCAGCGGACACGGAAAACTCCTGCCTCGCGGTGGTTCGGGTGGTAGGGCTAGTAGGACTCCGTTAAGTTGCTCTGGCTCTTGGGTTCTGGCTGGTGGTGGATGTTCTGGGCAGGGGGCGGTGGCAGGTGGTGCAGGTGCCGGTCCAGCAGTTCAGCAGGTCCTGGATGGTGTCGAGGATCTGGTAGAGGGTGAGTCCGCTGTATCGGCTTTTGGGGCCAGGCGCTGTTCGGTGAGGAACGCGTGGGCGGCGGTGACCAGGGTGACGTGGTGGTGCCAGCCGGTCCAGGAACGTCCTTCGAAGTGGTCCAGGCCGAGGCCGTGTTTGAGTTCCCGGTAGTCGTGTTCTATGCGCCAGCGGATCTTGGCCAGGCGGACCAGTTCAGCGTGCGGGGTGTCGGCCGGCAGGTTCGACAGCCAGTAATCGGTGGGTGCTTCGGCGCCTTCGGGCCATTCGACCAGCAGCGTGACGTCGGGCAGGACACCGTCCCACAAACCCTCCTGCGCGGTGGCGGCGGCCTGGGCAAGGCGGCGGGACCGGACACCGGCCGGCCGCACGCGCAGCGCCAGAAAGCGCGAGCGCATCGGCCCGCGTGAGCCTTCACGCCAGGTCACCTCGGTGAAGGCCTGCCGCCCCTGGTCCGCCGCGAGCGCGGCCACCGGGGACGGCTTGTCGCGGTAGCGGGGCTGAGGCTTGCGGCCGTTGCCGGACCAGGGCGGGGCAGCGGGCACCGCATCGTGCGGGTGGACGGTCACGTCCGAGCGGATCGCCACCACGTAGCCGATGTTCCGACGTTCCAGCCCGTCGCGGAAGTCGGCGTTCTGCCCGTAGCCGGCGTCGGCCACCACCGCCGGCGGCACCAGCCCCCACCCGGCCAGCTCGTCGAAGACGTCCAGGGCCAGGCGCCACTTCTCCCGGTGCCCGACCTCCTCAGGAACCCCCGTCCTGCGTCGGCGGACCGGATCATCCGCCCACTCCCGGGGCACGAACAGGCGCCACTGCAGCGGACAGGACGCGGTGTCGGAGACCGCGTGCACGCTGACCGCGACCTGACAGCTGGCCTGCTTGCCCAAAGCCCCGCAGTACTGGTGAGCGACAGCGACCGACATCTTCCCGTCCTTGGGAAACGACACATCGTCGACCGCCCAGGCATCCGGGCCGATTCTCGGCACCATCCGTTCCGCGATCCGCCGCCGCACCGGCACGGGATCCCAGGTCGACTGGTTCACGAACTGCTGCAGGTTCTGCTCGTTGCCGTCCGGCAGCCGCGAGGCCATGGCCTGGATGGACTTGCGGCGACCGTCCACCATCAGTCCCCGCAGATAGCAGTCACTCTTGGCCCGCTGATCCTTGCGCGGCACCGACGCGAACACATCGGCCACGAACAACGCCAACTTCGCCCGGGCACGGTTCACTTCATGTGCATCCACACACCCACCATGCCCCCAAACAGCACCGCGAGACAGACCTAACGGAGTCCTACTAGTCGCTCATCGCCTCGCGGACGAGTGCGGTGTCGACGAACTGTTCGAAGCGGACGATGAGGCCGCCGCGTACGACGAAGTGGTGGGCGACGCGGACGTCGACGGGCTTGCCGGTGGCTTTGTTGGTGGCGGTGTAGCGGGCGAGGACGACGACGTTCTCGCCGTCGACGACGTAGGTGTCGTCGTGGGCGGTCCAGCCGTCCCAGTCCTGGCCGAGTTTCTCCATCACGTGGGCGGTGACACCGTCGGGGGTGCGGTAGGTGCCGGCGAGGGGGAAGCCGGCCATCTCCGTCCATTCCACGTCGGGGGCGAGGGTGGCGCGCAGGGCTGCCAGGTCGCCGGCGGCGGAGGCGAGGTACTGACGCCGTACGACGTCGGCGGGGGCGGTGGAGGTGGTGGTGGACTCGCCCATGTTCAGCCCCACTTCATCTCGCCCTTGGCGACCTTCGCGCCGATCTGGGCGGCGATGAGCATGCCGTTGTCGGGGTAGCGCTTGACGAGGGCTTCGGTGAGGGAGGCGCCGTCGGCGGCGTTGTCGAGTTCCTCTTCGAAGGCGAGGAGGTAGGCGCGGGTGGCGGCGATCGCGGAGGCGTCGGCCGGGGTGCCGGGCAGGCGGTGGCCGGGGACGACGAGCTGCGGGTCGAGGGCGGTCATCTCGTCGAGCAGGTCGGTCCAGGCGGCGCGGTCGCCGGGGGTGGGGGTGTCGGCGACCCAGACGTGTTCCTGCTGGAAGAGCAGGACGCCGCCGAGGAGGGCGCGGTGCTCGGGCTGCCAGAGGTAGTGGCGGTCGGGCAGGCCGGCGGGGCCGCCCCTGAGTTCGAAGCGGTGGCCTTCGAGGGTGAGGTCGCCGGTCAGCGGGGTGAGGTCGACCAGGCGGGTGGGGAGGTTGGGGCCGAGTGCGGCCCAGGCCTTGAGCTTGCCCTCGTAGGAGTGCTGGATGTGGTCGATGACGATCGGGGTGGCGACGAAGACGGCGTCGGGGAAGGCGTCGGCGATCACTTCGGCGCCGAAGTAGAAGTCGGGGTCGGCGTGGCTGATGAAGACGGTCGTCAGCTGCTTGCCGGAGTCGAGGATCTCGGCGGCCAGCCGGTGGCCGTCGGCGCGGGTGAATGCGGCGTCGACCAGCAGGGCTTCGGTCTCGCCGGTGACGAGGGTGGCGGTCTTGTTCTTGCTGCCGGCCGGGAAGTCGAGGTCGAGGACCTTGAAATCGAGCGTGCTCATGCGGAACTCCTTGAGGGGGGATGGGGCAGAAGAAGGAAGTCAGGTGACGGCCAGGGCTGCGAGCCGCTGATCGACCTTGTCGGCGGTGGCGTGGCCGTGGGCCAGGGATGTGACGGCATCGCCGTCCATCGCAAGCAGGGTGGGGAAGCCCGTGACGCCCAGTCCGGCCGCGCGGTGGAAGTCGTCTGCCGCCGCTTTCGGCGCCTCGGGGCCCTCGAAGGCACAGACCACGGCGTCGGCGTCGAGCCCGGCCGCCCTGGCGACCCCGTAGTAGGTGGCCGCCTCCGACAGGCTGAGGCCGTCGACGTAGAAGGCGTGCTGGAGAGCCGCGGCGAGTTCCGGCGCGCGGTCGGGGGCAGCCCGGCGCAGGGCGGCGACACCGCGGGCGGCGGCCTCGGAGTCCATGACGAACGAACCGTCGGCGATCAGCCGCTCGTAGCCCTCGCCGAACTCGGCCCCGGTCAGCTCCGCGATCTGCGCGTTCGCACCCTGGACGTAGCCGAACTCGCGGATCGGCACCCGGCGCGCCCCGGTGAACAGACCGCCGGAGACCACCTCCACCGGCAGCCCGGGGTGGCGGGAGACCACCTCGCGCAGCGTGGCGGAGAAACCGTGGGACCAGCCGCAGTAGGCGTCGAAGACGTAGACCAGCTTCATCGAGGACCTCGGCAAGGACGTGTGCCCGCCGTGTGCGAGCAATTCACCTGACGAAACAGTATCTGAATCCTCAAGTATTTTCGACTCGTGCGAGGTGGACCATGGGTCCGACTCGTGCGAGATGGACCATGGGTGTGACTGAGGTCAGTACACCGGCGCTCCGCAGGTCCGCCGGCTAGGGCAGCCGTGGCAGCACGTCACGAGCCGCATGACTGAGCACGCGGAGATCCTCCGCGAAACGCTCGCGGTCCGGTGCGGGAAGCGGCTCCACGAAGTACCGCTTGATGTTCTCCAGGTGCACCAGAGACGCGCGTACGGCCGTCTCCTCACCCAGCGGGGTCAGCCGCACCAGCTTCCCGCGCCGGTCGGTGAGGGATTCCGCGCGCGTCACGAGACCCGCCGCCTCCATACGATCCACCAGCCGGGTGGCGCCGCCGGTGGTCAGGACCTGCTCCTGGGCGATGGCCCGCATCGAGAGACCCGGCTCCTCCGCCCGGCCGAGGATCAACAGCACCTCGAACATCAGATGGCTGATGCCGCACTCCACCTCGAGCGCCCGGCCGAGAATGTACTCCAGCCGATTGGCCGCCCCCTGCAGCCGTCCGAACGCCAGAATGAGCTCGTGGTCGGCAGCCTCCTTCGCCGTCCTGATCTCCGCTTCCTCGCCCACGGCCGCGCCGCCCCTCTCGTCGTCCCGGTACCCACCGTACCGATCATGACGGCTCGACCAGTCGAGCGACAGCGGCTCCGTCGTTCGGGCTGTGCGACGAGCCCGGGCGGAGCCGGGCGGCCGCCTCCCCCACCCGACGGTGCCAGGGCCTCCCGCCTTCGGTTCGCAGAGCGATCCCGAGCCGGCAGGAGGCCCGTCGGGCCGTCGACGACGGATCGACGCAGCCGCTCAGTTGATGCGGACGATTCGCCAGAGCTGGTCGTCGTTGCTCAGGTCGTTCCACTGGACGACCGGAGCGCCGTTGCTCGTGGAGGACTGGGCGATACCGGCGTTGAAGCCGCTGTTGACGTTCCTGAGCTTGTAGTAGCCGTCGCCCGCGTCGGTGAGGGTCCATTTCTGTGAGTCGACGGTGGAGGGTGTGTTCTGGACGACGGCGGCTCCCGCGGTGGTGGAGCCGCTCCCGATGTCCAGGTTGAGGTTGCTGTTGACGTTCTTGATGGTCCAGGCTCCGCCGCCCGCGGACTGGAAGGTGAACAGCTGGCAGAAGCAGCCGGAGTTGTTCCACTGCTGGACAGCCGTGCCGGTGGCGGTGGAGGCCTGGGGGATGTCGAGGTACCTGCCGCTGTTCTTGTTGACGAGGACGTACTGCCCGGTGCCCAGCGGGGGCAGGGCGGTCTGGGTGAAGTCCCAGCGCTGGCAGTCACAGTTGGTGCCGCTCCACTGGACGGCCTGCGTTCCCACGGCCGTGGAGGCACCCGGGATCTCCAGGTACTTGCCGGTCACGCGGTTGGTGATCGTGTAGCCGCCGGCGGGGTGCGGGGCGACGGCCCATTCGTGGTCGAGGGTGCCGTTGTCGTCCCACTGCAGGATCCTCGCGCCGTCGGCGGTGGACTGGTTCTGTACGCCCAGTACCTTGCCGCTGGCCACGTTGAAGATCTTGAAGTAGCCGGACGGCTGCTGGGCGAAGCGCCACCTCTGGTCGGTGCCGTTGGTGGTGGTCTGCTGGGTCGCCCCGGTGCCGTTGGTGGTGGAACCGCCGGCGATGGTGAGCTTCAGGTCGCTGTTCGCGTTGGACAGGGTGTAGGTGGCGCCGTTGGAGATGCCGCCGCCCAGGTCGACGACGCTGTACGTGACCGGGTTGAGGCCGGTGCTTCGCCCGCGGCCCCCGCTGAGCACCATCAGGCTGTGGCCGTCGGCCAGCGGGAGCATGCCCCGGCTGTAGCCCCTGGCGACGTTGGAACGCATACGGGTCCAGGCGTTCGCCGCGCCGTTCTGCGTGTTGACGAACAGATCGTCCTGGGTGTCGCCGCTGACGACGAGGGTGCCGTTCGGGCCGCCGGCGGGCAGCCAGGTGACGAAGGGCGCGCCGCTGGGGATGGTGCCGTCGGTCGACCGCAGCACCTGGCCGGGGGCGGAGAGGAACGCCTCGGGGTCCGAGGAGATCTTGTAGTACACGGAGCAGCCACCTTCGGGCGCGCCGCAGTACTCGTACGTCATGACGTAGTTGCCGTTGGGCAGCCGGGTGACCACGGGCATGCCGGGGCGGGCGGCGTAGGTCGGTACCGCCACGTCGTCCACGACCGGGCCCCAGTTACGGATGTCCGTGGAGACCTGGTGGACGAGCTTCTGGCCGTGGTCGGGGTCGCGCTGGTCGGAGTAGTAGACGATCAGCTTGTCGCCGGAGACGAGGAAGAAGGGCTCCCACACCGGCGTGTAGCCGTTGCTGGATATCGCCCGTCCACCGGTGGCGATGTTGGTGATGAAGCTCCAGGTCTGGCCGCGGTCGGTGCTGGCATAGACATCGATCTTGATGGCCGCGCGGTCGGCGGGAACGGAGGCTCCGGCAGCGAGGATGGTGCCTGCCGGGAAGCCGCCCATGGCCTTGGGGAGTTCGAAGAGCTCGGGCTCCCAGCGCATGCCCCAGCCGTTCTGGGTGTCGGCGACGTCCGAGATCTTCGTCCAGGAGTTGCCGTTGTCGGTGCTGCGGTAGATCGGGAAGACCGGTGTGCCGTTGGTGTACTGCTCGAACGTCGACAGAATCGTGCCGTTGGCCGAGCCGTTGTGCTGCAGACGCATCGCCCGCGGATAGAGCGAACCGGGCGAGGGCGCGTCCGCCGGCGGCGTGTACAGGGTCTGCGACGGGCGGGCCTCTGCCTCCGCCCGGCCCGCGGCGGGAAGGGCCAAGGTCGCTACCGCGACGATCAGGGACAACAACAACGTGAGGAGGGAGAGAGGACGGGAACGCGGAGCGGCGCCGGGTCTGGCGCCTGTCTGCGCAGGGGACATGTGCGGCTCCCAAGGGAAGGGATGGGGATGTTTTCGGTGCCCGCCGTGGCCCGCGGTATCCAGGCGGAGCGGCGGAGTCAATGAGCGGCGTCGATGAACGGCGTCGATGAACGGCGTCGGCCGGTGCGACGCCGGAGTGCGGACGGCGTCGCAGTGCCTCGCAGTGCCTCGCAGTGCCTCGCAGTGCCTCGCAGTGCCTCGCGGTGCCTCGCGGTGCCGATGCCGCCGACGGCCGCGCGGTGAGTCGGCCGTCGGGACCGGCGCAGGGGACGGTCGGGCCTGCGGCCGGGCGCCCTGCCGAAGACGGGGATGGGTGCTGCTCAGACGGCCGGAGGCGCCGTCCGGCCGTGCGGGGCCGGCGGGGGCGCGGTCGAGCCGCGGACGACGAGTTCGACAAGTGGCTCGCTCGCCGCGGGCGGCTCGGTGTGCGGCTCCTCGATGGCGTGCACGAGTAACGTGACCCCTTCCCGTGCCGCGGCGTCGAAGGGCTGACGCACGGTGGTCAGGGGCGGGGTGACGTGGGCGAAGACGGGGTTGCCGTCGAAACCGACCACGCTGATGTCCTCCGGCACACGCCGGCCGGCCTCGCGCAGGGCGTGGATCACGCCGATGGCCATCTCGTCGCCGGCCGCGAACACCGCGCTCACGCAGCTGTCCGCAGCGAGCCGGCGGCCTGCCTCGTAACCGGAGTCGGGTGACCAGTCCCCCTCGATCACGGGGGGTTCGTACGCCCCCCGGGCCGCCAGCGCCGCCCGCCAGCCCTCCGTACGGTCCTTGGAGGCGTACCACCGTCGTGGACCGGCGAGGTGGTGAACGGTCGTGTGCCCCAGATCCAGCAGGTGGTCGGTGGCGGCCCGCGCCAGTTCGTGGGCGCCGACGCTGACGCTCAGGGTGCGGGCGGATGCGAAGGCCGGCGGCGCGCCCAGGAAGAGGACCGGCACGTCGACCTCGAGGGACACCTCTCCTTCCACAATGGGCTCGGAGACGACGATGCCGTCCACGCCCTGTTCGAGGAGCGAGGTCACAGAGCCGGCGATGCCGTCGGGGTCGCCGTCCACCGTGTTGACCACCCGCAGTGCGTAACCGGCGTCCCGCACGGCCTTTTCGACACCCACGAGGAGCGAGGCGGTTCCGTATCCGGCCGTGCCCAGGGCGACGACACCGATGGAACGGTTGCGCCCCGAGGCCAGCGCCCGCGCCGCGTGGTTGAGCCGGTATCCGAGTCCCTCGGCGGCGTCGAGGACGCGTCGGCGGACCTCGTCGGAGACATACGGCTCGTCGTTGAGGACCCGCGACACCGTCTTGCGCGAGACACCGGCCGCACGAGCCACGTCCTCACTGCGCGGCGCGGACGCCTCCGCGCCCCGCCCCACCACTCGCGCCATGAGAACTCCTGTCGGTCGGGCATATGCCTGCATCAGGCGAGGTCAGCAGTATGACCGCGCGGTCACTGACCGCGCGGTCATATCTACTCAGCCGGGAGGTCGCCCGTCAAGAGCACACACAGCGCCACTTCCGTCCACGCGGCATTTCCCAGGTCGGCGCGCACGCCATCGAGGGGGTCTTGACAGCGGGTCGCCGGACCGTTCACTCTTCGACGCGTCCACCCGATCGACCACGTTCGATCGCGTTTACTTCTGGTCGAATCAGCGACCGCTTCCCGTCATGCCCCTTGAGCCGATGCACCATGCCCGGGACATGACAGCCCCTCAGGAGCCGAAATGCGCCATTCATCCCTTGGTCAGTCCCTCCCGGGTACCAGCCGCCGCACCGTGGTGCGCGGACTCGGTGGGGCCGTTCTACTCGGTGCGGGCGCTCCCCTGCTCAGCGCCTGTGGCGGCAGCGGCGGCACGGCCGCCGACCCGAAGTCCGTCAGCCTCGGCTCCAACGCGTCGGACGCGGTGCCGAAGAAGGCGTTCGCCGAGATCTACGCGGCCTTCAAGAAGCGGTCCGGGATCGCGGTCGACGTGAACACCAAGGACCACAACACGTTCCAGGAGCAGATCAACACCTACCTGCAGGGCACGCCGGACGACGTGTTCCACTGGTTCGCGGGCTACCGCATGCAGTTCTTCGCGGCCAAGGGCCTCGCCACGCCGATCGACGACGTGTGGAAGACGATCGGGGGCAACTTCCCCGAGGCGATGCAGAAGCTCAGCAAGGGCGAGGACGGCAAGTACTACTTCGTGCCGCTGTACACGTACCCCTGGGCGCTCTTCTACCGCAAGAGCGTCTTCCAGCAGTACGGCTACGAAGTCCCCACCACCTGGTCCGACTTCATCGCCCTGTGCAAGCGGATGCAGAAGGACAAGCTGGTCCCGATCGCCTTCGGCGACAAGGACGCCTGGCCCGCGCTCGGCACCTTCGACCAGATCAACTTCCGTACCAACGGCTACGACTTCCACGTCGAGCTGATGGCGGGCAGGGCCTCCTGGACCGACGCCAAGACCCGCGCCGCCTTCGACAACTGGGCCGAGATCCTCCCCTACCACCAGGAGGGCGCCGTCGGCCGTACCTGGCAGGACGCCGCGCAGACCCTGGTGGCGAAGAAGGCCGGCATGTACCTGCTGGGCAGCTTCGTCGGGCAGCAGTTCACCGACCAGGCCGACCTCGACGACCTCGACTTCTTCGCCTTCCCGGAGATCGACCCGGCGTACGGCCAGGACACCGTCGAGGCCCCCACCGACGGCTTCATGCTCAGCAAGGCCCCGAAGAACAAGGCGGCCGCCGTCGAGCTGCTGGAGTTCCTCGGCACCCCCGAGGCCGAGCAGATCTACCTCAAGGCCGACCCGAACGTCGTGGCCGCCTCCACCAAGGCCGACACCTCCTCGTACACGCCCCTGCAGAAGAAGGCGTACGAGATGATCAGCGGCGCCAAGAGCCTCACCCAGTACATGGACCGCGACAGCCGCCCGGACTTCACCTCCACGGTGATGCAGCCGGCGCTGCAGAAGTTCATCCGCGACCCCAAGGGCGTCGACAGCCTGCTCTCGTCCATCGAGCGCCAGAAGAAGACGATCTTCGCCTCCTCATGACGACGACCGAGACCCGCACCGACCACCCGGCCATCCCGGAGGCGTCCACCGTGCCGCCTCCGGGCTCGGCCCACGTCCCCGCCCAGAAGGTCCCACACGGCCACAAACGCCTGCTCACCCGGCGCGACCGGCTCACCCTGGGCCTGATGGCGGGCCTGCCGACGATCCTGCACGTGGCTCTCGTGTGGGTGACGGCCCTGGCCTCGATCGCGCTGGCCTTCACCACCTGGGACGGCATCGGCTTCGACCGGATCCAGTGGGTCGGGCTGCAGAACTTCAAGGAACTGTTCGAGCAGAACCCGCAGTTCTGGCCCGCCGTCCAGCACAACGTCATCTGGTTCGTCGCCCTGATCCTGGTCCCGACCCCGCTGGGCCTCTTCCTGGCCGTACAGCTGGACAAGAAGATCCGGTTCAGCCGGGTGTACCAGACGGCCTTCTTCCTGCCGGTCGTCATGTCGATGGCCGTCATCGGATTCGTGTGGCAGCTCGTCTACAACCCCGACACGGGCCTGATCAACAGCCTGATCGGCGCCAACGAGCCGGGCACGTACATCGACTGGATCGGCGACCCCGACCTCAACCTCTGGGCCATCCTCATCGCCGCGTCCTGGCGCCACGCCGGCTACATGATGATCCTCTACCTGGCCGGCCTGAAGGGCGTCGACCCGTCGCTGCGGGAGGCCTCGTCCCTGGACGGCGCCAACGAGTGGCAGACGTTCAAGAACGTCATCTTCCCGACCCTGCGCCCGACGAACACCGTCGTCCTGGTCGTCACCATCATCGAGGCCCTGCGCGCCTTCGACCTGGTCTACGTCTTCAACGGCGGCGCCGAGGGCACCGAGCTGCTGTCGATCCTCGTGACCAACAACATCATCGGTGAGTCCAGCCGCATCGGATACGGGTCGGCGATCGCCGTCGTCCTGCTGCTGATCTCGCTCGTCGTGATCATTCCGTATCTGATCAGCACCTTCCGGAAGGAGCGGAGCGCATGAGCACCACCGTCGTGACCCAGGGCCGTACGCCGCCGCGCCCCGCCCGGATCCTGCTGCACGTCTTCCTCGCGGGTGCGGCTTTGGCGTGGCTGGCGCCCCTGCTGTGGGCCCTGTACGCCGCCATGCGCCCGTACGGCGAGACCAGCGAGAAGGGCTACGTCTCGTGGCCCGACAAGCTGAGCCTGGACAACTTCACGAACGCGTTCACCCAGTCGGACATGACGCACTACTTCGTGAACACCCTGATCATCGCCGTCCCGGCGGTGCTGCTCACGCTGTTCCTGTCGTCGATGGTCGCCTTCTACGTCAGCCGCTTCGACTTCCGCGTCAACATCTTCCTGCTCCTGGTCTTCACGGCCGGCAACCTGCTCCCCCAGCAGGTCATCATCACCCCGCTGTACCGCCTGTACCTGCTCATCGACATCCCCGGCATCACCATGTCCGGCAAGCTGTACGACTCCGCCCTCGGCCTGGTCCTCATCCACGTGGCCTTCCAGTCCGGGTTCTGCGCCTTCGTGCTCAGCAACTACATGCGCTCCCTGCCGCACGAGCTGACCGAGGCCGCCCTCGTCGACGGCGCGTCGGTGTGGCGCCTGTACTGGCAGATCGTGCTGCCGCTGTGCCGCCCGGCCATGGCAGCCCTGGCGACCCTGCTCTCCATCTGGATCTACAACGACTTCTTCTGGGCCCTCGTCCTCATCTCCACCGGCGAGAACATGCCCATCACCTCGGCCCTGAACAACCTCTCCGGCCAGTACTTCACCGACCCCAACCTGGTCGCCGCCGGCGCCCTGCTCACCGCCATCCCCACCCTGATCGTCTACTTCGCGCTCCAGCGGCAGTTCGTCAGCGGCCTGACCCTGGGCGCCAACAAGGGCTGACAGGCCCACCTCCCTCCCCCATCACCACTCGGAGTACCACCAGTGAGCACCGCACGCCGCCTTCGCCTGCCCGGAATCGCCTACGGAGGCGATTACAACCCCGAGCAGTGGCCCGAGGAGGTCTGGGCCGAGGACATGCGCCTGATGCGCGAGGCCGGGGTGACCATGGTCAGCGTCGGCATCTTCTCCTGGGCGCTGCTCGAACCGTCCGAGGGCGTGTACGACTTCGGACGCATGGACCGGATCCTCGACCTCCTCCACGAGAACGGCATCGCCGCCGACCTGGCGACCCCCACCGCCGCCCCGCCCGCCTGGTTCTTCCAGGCGTACCCGGAGGCGCTGCCGGTCGACCGGGACGGCCGCCGGCTGTCGTACGGCAGCCGCCAGACCTTCTGCCCGTCGAGCCCCGCCTATCGCGAGGCGGCCCTGCGGATCGCCCGCGCCCTGGGCGAGCGGTACGCCGACCACCCGGCCGTCGTCATGTGGCACGTCCACAACGAGTACGGCTGCCACAACGACGCCTGTTACTGCGACACCAGCGCCGCCGCCTTCCGTACCTGGCTGCGCGCCCGCTACGACGACCTCGACGCCCTCAACCACGCCTGGGGCACCACCTTCTGGAGCCAGTGGTACTACGACTGGGACCAGATCCTGCCACCCCGCGCCACCGCGGCCCCGCCGAACCCCACCCACCAACTGGACTGGCGGCGGTTCTGCTCCGACGAGCTCCTCTCGCTGTGCACCGCCGAACGCGACGTGCTGCGCCGGGCCGCTCCGGACCTCCCGGCGACCACCAACCTCATGGTCCTGCGCACCTTCGACGCTCTCGACTACTGGCGCTGGGCACCGGAGTTGGACGTCCTCTCCAACGACCACTACCTGATGTCCGACGACCCGGAGGCGGAACTCGACATCGCCCTCAGCGGCGACCTGATGAGGTCGCTCGCCGACGGCCCGTGGTTCCTCATGGAGCACTCGACCGGCGCCGTGAACTGGCAGTCCGTCAACCGCGCCAAGCAGCCGGGAGAGATGCGGCGCAACGCCCTGGCGCATGTGGCCCACGGCGCCGACGGCATCGCCTTCTTCCAGTGGCGTGCGGCGAAGGCCGGCGCCGAGCAGTGGCACTCGGCGATGCTCCCGCACACCGGTACCGACAGCCAGATCTGGCGGGACGTCGTCCAACTGGGCGCGGACCTGAAGGCCTTGGCCGAGGTGCGGGACTCCACCGTCGCGGCGCAGGTGGCGATCGTGTGGGACTGGGACGCCCGGTGGGCGCTGGAACTGCCCTCCCAGCCCAGCGGCGAGCTGCGCTATCAGGACCTGGTGCGCGACTGGTACACACCCCTGTGGCGGGCAGGGGTAGCCGTCGATTTCGTACGCCCCGACGACCCCGGACTCGACCGCTACAAACTCGTCCTCGCCCCGTCGCTGTACCTGGTGGCGGAGGCGGCCGCGGCGAACCTCGCACGGTTCACCGCCCGCGGGGGCACACTCGCCGTCGGCTTCCACAGCGGCATGGTCGACGAGAACGGCCACGTGTACCTGGGCGGCTACCCCGGCGCGTTCCGCGATGTGCTCGGCGTGGTCACCGACGAACTCTTCCCCCTGCTGCCGGGAGAGACGGCCGGCCTGACCGGCGCCGTGCCCGCGGGCGCCACGGCCGACCTGTGGTCGGAACGAGTCCGGCTCGCCGGCGCCCAGGCCGTCGTCTCCCACGCGGACGGCCCCCTGGCCGGCCACCCGGCCGTCACCCGGCACCAGCACGGCAACGGCACCGCCTGGTATCTGGCCACCCACCCCGACCAGAACACGCTCGCCGCCCTGCTCCACCGCGTTCGCCAGGAGGCCGATGTGACACCGGAGCATGAGGCGCCCGCCGGAGTCGAGGTGGTCCGGCGCCGCGGCACCCGGGCCGACTACCTGTTCCTCATCGACCACACCGGAAAGGGCGCCGAAGCGCCCGCCGAAGGCGTCGAACTCCTCACCGGCACACCGGTCACCGGCACCGTCACCGTCCCCCCGGGAGGCGTCGCCGTGGTCCGCGAGCCCCACTGACCCGTCCGCGGCCCGCCTCGCCGATGACGGCGGCCCGTTCCCGCCACCGGCGAACTCCCCGTCCTCGGCAGGACGTCCCACCGGTCCCTGATCAGGTGGAAGACCGACCGCTTCGGCCGGGCGGCCGCCTGATCGGGTTGGGCAGGGGCAGATACCGCGCGTCCGCGCCGTCCGCTCCCGTCCATCTCAGCAGCAGATTCGTCTTGCCCGGCAGCGTGGGCGAGTCGAGGAGGCCGGCGATCTCCGGTACCTCCTCGTGGCACCCCAACCGCCTCCGTACGGCGGGCCAGGGATCGACCCCCGGGTGGTGTTCGACCAGGGCCGCCGCGATCTCCAGGAGGTTGTTGACGAAGAGGCAGTAGACCAGCCGTTCCCAGCCCGCCTCGCGCGTCACGTCCGGGAGGAGCTTCACGCCCTCGGCGTCGCGGTAGACGGCCCGCACGGGCGTGCCCGAGGGGTCGCAGGCGATGACGGTGTTCTGCAGGTGGGCCTCCAGGACGACGCCATGGCCGTGGAAGGCGTCGAGAGCCGGGGGGACGACCGCGCGCAGATACGCCTCCCACCAGGCCTCGGGATCGCCCGCGCGGGCCAGCGGGTTGCCGGGGAAGGCCTCCGCGCTCTCGGTGAGGGCGGCGGCGAGGAAGGGCGTGGCACCGGCGGGCACATGGCCGCCCAGTCCGTCCCTCACCAGGACGGCCAGTTCCTCGAACGCGAAGTCGGCGGTGCGGTAGCCCCGGTCGCTCAGCCAGGCGGCCGGCAGCCCCGCGAAGGCCTCGGTGACCGCACGGTCCGTCCGGCGCAGTGCGAGCAGGTCGTGGCGCCACAGCCGGCGGATGTCGTTGGTGATCCGCACGTCCAGGCTGAACTTGAGGAAGAGATCGGCCGGGAGAGCGCCCCCGGACACGGTGCCGGACACGGTGCCGGGCAGGGTGTCCGGCACGGCCTCGGGTACGTACACCGTGCGGATCGCCGCCGTCGGCCACACCTCGCCATCCGCCGGGCCCAGCCGTACGAGGCGGCCGTCGGCGAACGCGTCGGCCAACTCCCCTCCCACCAGGTCGAGTTGCCAGGGGTGTGCGGGAAGGAGCCGATAGCCGGGCGGCGCCGAGCCCAGTGTGTCGAGGGCGGTGGTGTCGCCCTCCTCGACCACCGCGTCCTCGCGGACACCGAGGAGGACCAGCGGGAAGCGGGCGTACGCCTCGGGCGCGTACGGCAGCCAGCCGGCGACGGGGCCGCCGCCTCGGGCCTTGGGGGCGGGGTGGAAGGGATGGCCGGTGATCAGGGACTGCTCGGAGCGCCGGTAGGGGTCCTCGGGCGCCGGAGCGTGGGCGCGCGCGGCGAGGATGGCGGCCACGGCCTCGCGGCTGTCGAGCATCTCGGCGGGCAGCTCGGAGTTGGACAGGCCGGTGAGGGCGCGGAGTTCCTCGGCGGCGAGTTCGACGAGTTCGGTGTGGGTGAGCGGATGCCAGGCTCCCGCCGTGCGCACCTCGGGGTGCGCGGGGCGGCGCGTACCGCGTACGCGCAGGACCCGACCGCCGGCCCTGAGGCGGTGCACTCCGACCGCGCCCGACGACTCGACCGGCTCTCCCGCCTCCCGCAGAAGGCAGTTGAGCAGGGGTGCGGCGGCGTGGGCGTCGGCGGCCGAGCCGATGCTGTCGCGGGGCGGGTTGGCGTCCACGGGGTCCATTCGTTCCATACGGTGCACTCGTGATCAGTATGTCTGCCCGTCACGCTTCGTCGCGAAGCGGTCGTGCGCCGTCCCGGCGGGAAGCGGCCGTGATCCGTCCCGTTCGGGGACGGGTCGCACGGGCCGCCGTCGCGAAGCGGCCGTGTGACGTTTCGCCGCGCCGCCTCATGCGTCGCGGTGGTGGCGGGCGGGCAGTGGTCGTACGCCGATGTCGACGCGGGTTCCCTGTCCGTCCCGCCCTTCCCCTGCCCCTCTGCCCCCGCACCACCCCGTCCCGCACCCGAGGAGCCCGTCCGTGGACCGTCCCCCGTTGTCCGACGCCGAGGCGGCGCTCGGCGCCGACCTGGGCGCCGTACGCCCCGATCTGACGCTGCCGTACACGTCCGCGCTGCCCGGCGCCCGGGCGGCCGTGCTGTCCCGGCTGTGGCGGGGCCTCGTCCATGAGCCGGTGCCCTGGGTGGTACGCCGGGACGCGGCAGGGGGCGACGGGGTCACGCTCCACCTCGCCGACGGCCGCCGACTGCACGGCCCGGCCGTGGACCCGTACGGCACCGCCGCCCGCGTCGAGGACGTGTGGTTCGACGAGCGGTCGTACGATCGTCCGGCGCGGCTCATGACCGCCCTGGCCGTTCCGCACAGCGCCGCCTTCGCCGCCGAACTCGACCACAGTGTTGCCTCGTTGGCGCTGTCCCGCGCCAACCGGACCGCTCCGGCGGCCTCCTTGGACAGCTCGTCCGCGAGGGAGAGCTGGGAGTGGGAGCAACTGATCGTCGACGGGCATCCCTTCCACCCCAACTGCCGTTCCCGGCCCGGCTTTTCGGCAGGCGACCAGCTCGCCTACGGGCCGGAGCACCGGCAGGTGGTGCGGCTGGGGCTCGCGCCCGTGGAGGACGCGTTGGTCGTCGGAGAGTGGCCGGAGGCGTGGCGGGAGGCGTGGCGGGACGGTGGCCGGGTGCTGGTCCCGGTGCATCCGTGGCAGGCGGCGCATGTGCTCAAGTCCCCCTTGGGGGAGGTGATCGAGGCCCATCCGCTGATGTCCCTGCGCACCCTCGCCCTCCCGGACGGCGGACCGCACGTCAAGACCGCGCTGAGCGCCCGGCTGACCTCCTCCGTGCGGGACATCTCCGCCTACTCGATCGAGACCTCGGCGATCGTGTCGGACTTCATGGCCGAGGTCTCCGCCCGCACCGACGGGTTGCTGCACGTGACCCGCACGGTCGGCGCGGTCACCGCCGGCTCGCCGGATCTGGCGGCGGTGCTGCGCGAGTCGCCGGAGACGTACGCGGACACGGCGACGGGTGAGCGGGTCCTGCCGGTGGCCGCGCTCGCGGAGACCGAGTTGCCCCGGTCGCCTTCCTGGCTGGCGGACTTCACCCGTCTCACGCTCACGGTCGCCCTCCGGCTGCTCGACCTGGGTGTGGCCCTGGAGGCGCACGGCCAGAACCTCCTGGTGGTCCTGTCCCCCTCGGGTGCCCCCCGCCGCCTCGTCTACCGCGACCTCGCGGACATCCGCGTCAGCCCCGCCCGCCTCGCCCGGCACGGCGTTCCGGCCCCCGCGATGACCGGCCGGATCATCACGGACGACGAGACCACCCTGCGCCGCAAGCTGTTCGGCGCCCTGATCACGGGCACGCTCGGTGCCACGGCCGGTTCGACGCCCGTACTGCGCGAGGCTCTCTCCCTCGCCGTACGGGATCTGCCGCGCACCCCCGATCTGGGCACGCTGCTGGAGGGGCCCGTACCGACGAAGGCGTTGACGCTGATGCGACTTTCGCCGGAGCGGCCCGGCGACATCTGGGCGGAACTGCCGAGTCCGCTGCGGTGACCAGTGGAGGTCGGCGGGGCCGGAGGGGGCCGGGTTCGCGTCGTCCGTCCGGTGAACGGACCGTCAACAGGGGGTCTCGTTTTGAAGGGTGACCCTCCGGATCAATAGGATCCGCCGATGATCACAAGACAACGGCTGACAGCAGGTGTGTTCGTCCTGCTCGCCGTCCTGACGGCCGGGATCGCGGTCCCGTCCACGGCCGTCGCCGACGAGACCACGGCCACCGCGCCCAAGGTCAACCTCCTGCTGGACGTCAGCGGTTCGATGCGGGCGAAGGACATCGACGGCCAGTCCCGCATGGCCGCGGCGAAGCAGGCGTTCAACGAGGTGCTGGACGCCACGCCCGAGGAGGTCCAGCTCGGCATCCGCACCCTGGGCGCCGACTACCCGGGCGACGACCGGAAGACGGGCTGCAAGGACACCGCGCAGCTCTACCCGGTGGGGCCGCTGGACCGCACCGAGGCGAAGACGGCGGTGGCGACGCTCACGCCGACGGGCTGGACCCCGATCGGCCCCGCGCTGCTGAAGGCGGCCGACGACCTGGAGGGCGGCGAGGGCACCAAGCGCATCGTGCTGATCAGCGACGGCGAGGACACCTGCGCCCCGCTCGACCCGTGCGAGGTGGCCCGCGAGATCGCGGCGAAGGGCATCGGCCTGACCATCGACACACTCGGCCTGGTCCCGAACGCCAAGATGCGGCTCCAGCTGAGCTGCATCGCCGAGGCGACCGGAGGCACGTACACGTCGATCGAGCACCGCGACGAACTCACCGACCGCGTCAACCAGTTGGTCGACCGGGCCGCCGACCCGGTGGTCGTACCGAAGGCCGTCGAGGGCGCCGACGCGTGCGCGCGGGCGGAGACGCTCGCGTCGGGTCTGTACACCGACCGCGAGGAGTTCGGCCAGGAGCGCTGGTACCGCGTGGACGTGAAGCCGGGCCAGGAACTGCGCGTCTCGGTGAGCGTCGGGGCCGACCGTGACGTCAACCCGGACTACGGCGTGCTGCTGCGTGCGGTGACCACGAAGAACCGGGAGATCGTACGCGGCGACGCGGCCGGCAACGGCCGTACCGACGTCATCTCGACCGGTCTGCGCTACCCCAAGGCGGAGGCCGAGGACGAGGAGGACGAGGACGTCGCCGAGACGGTCTGTCTCCAGGTGACCCACTCCTACTCGCCGGCGAGCGGCGTGAAGACCACGCCCGGTCTGCCGCTCGAAATCACCATCGACGTCGTGGACGGCCCCGACCAGGCCGCCGATGTCGCCTCCTTCGGCCTCGGCCGCGGCTGGTGGCTGCTCGGCGTGCTGGTGCTCGCCGGATTCCTGGCGGGTGTGCTGTGGGGCTGGCTGTCACGCTGGCGGCTCGCGGTCTGGAGGACCAACTGATGCGGATCACAAGCGTGTTGCGTACGAGGACCACGCCGTCCCGGCGTACGAGGACAGGACCGGCCCGGCGTACGAGGACCGCGGTGGCCCAGGTGGCGACGGCCGCGCTCCTGCTGCTCGGTGCCGCCGTCTCCCCCGCCGTCGCCGACTCCACGCCCCCCGCGAGCCCCTCGGAGGACGGTGACGCGCCCACGGAGGCGGGCACCTCCTTCCGTACGGCCACGGAGTTCGAGCAGGGGCAGACCGCTACGGCGAGCGCCTCGACCGGCGACTACCTGTACTGGTCGTTCCCGGCCGACGCCGGACAGCGGCCCACGGTACGGGCGAGCGTCAAGCTGCCCGAGGGGGCCGAGTCCTCCTCCACCTGGCAGATCGACGTGTACGACGGACTGCGGCGCCGCCAGGCCTGCCAGTACGGGGCGCAGACCCGGACCGCGGGGGCGGAGGCCGGCTCCGTCGAGCTGTCCTGCACCCTGCGCACGGTCCGCGCCTGGTCGGAGCAGTGGGCCGACGACCCGCTGCCGGGCACGTACTACGTCCGCCTGACCACGACCCGGCTGGCCACGGCCGACCTGGGTCTGCCCGTCGACACCGAGGTCGAGGCCGACTCCGAGGACATGGGCGGCGCCGCGGCCGTGGACGGCTCGCTGGCGCAGCCGTTGGTGCCGGGCATCGCCGTCACCTCGTCCCAGGACGACGAGGACGACTCCTCCGCCGGGGCCGTCCTCTCCTCCCTCGAACCCGACGACGGCTGGGCCTCCGGCTGGTGGAACGACCGCTGGCTCTGGACGGCGCTGGGCGCGGCGCTGGCAGCGCTGGCAGGGATCGGCGGCTACACCCTGACACGCGGCTCAGGCCGCCCGGCCCGGGTGCCGCCGCCGGGTGCCTGACCGGTCGCGAAAGGCCCGCCGAACCAACGTGGTTCGGCGGGCCTTTCGCTGGGGCCGCGCGCCCTCAACCGTCATCCGCGGGCCCGGTGGGGGCTGGTCGCGCAGTTCCCCGCGCCCCTGAAAAGCAGGGGCTACGCCCCGTGCTTTTCGTCCCGCAGGACCAGGGTTCTCCAGGCCCGCGGAGCCGTGCTCCGTCAGGCCCACAGAGCCGTGCTCCTTCAGGCCCGCAGGGCCTGGTCTTTCAGGGGCGCGGGGAACTGCGCGACCAGCCCCCACCGGACCCGCAGCCGAAGACGGACCGAACCGAACCGAATCGGACCGGACCGGATCGGATCGGACCCCACGTCCCTCACTCACGCCTCCCGCAACTCCTTGGCCAGCGCCCCCTCCCCCACCACCTCGACCCGCCCCTGCCGGACGGCATCCCGCAGCCCCAACTCCCCCCGGCCGAGCGCACCGCAGGTGTCCACGCCGTCGAACGACAGCCGTACGTCCGGCTCCGCGGGCGCGGGCCCCTCCCCGTAGACCGGCCCGTCCTCCGGCCCCACCCAAAGATGGAACTCCCCTTCCTCCAGACGGACTTCGACCAGCCCCGCACTCCCGCCCCCAAGCCCCCGCAACAACGGCAGCGCGAACCAGTGCGCCCGCACGGCGTCGGTCGGCCGGCGCTCCCCCAGCGCGGCCTCGCCCCACGCCCCCAACGCCTGCAGCACCGGCAGCAACTCCCGCCCCCGCGCGCTGAGTTCATACACATACGCCGCCCCCGGCGGCGGCAGCCGGCGTCGCGTCGTCAGCCCGTCCCGCTCCATGTCCTTCAGCCGCGAGGCGAGGACGTCCGTACTGACCCCCGGCAGGTCCGCGTGCAGATCCGTGTAGCGCCGCGGCCCGGCCAGCAGTTCGCGCACGATCAGCAGGGTCCAGCGGTCACCGACGAGGTCGAGCGCCCGCGCGGCGGAACAGTACTGGTCGTAGCTTCGACGAGGTGACATGGGACGCAGTCTAGACATGTCGTTGGACTTTCCAAGCGCCTACTTGGTAAAACCAAGCAACACAACGAACCGGAGGGCGAGAGCGCATGGAGTTCCGGCAGTCGAGCAAGCTCAGCGAGGTCTGTTACGAGATCCGCGGCCCCGTGATCGAGCACGCCAACGCACTGGAGGAGGCGGGCCACAGCGTGCTGCGCCTCAACACCGGCAACCCCGCACTCTTCGGCTTCGAGGCGCCGGAGGAGATCATCCAGGACATGATCCGGATGCTCCCGCAGGCCCACGGCTACACGGACTCGCGCGGAGTCCTCTCGGCCCGCCGCGCGGTCGCCCAGCGCTACCAGGACCGGGGTCTCGACGTCGACGTGGACGACGTCTTCCTCGGCAACGGCGTCTCCGAGCTGGTCTCCATGGCCGTACAGGCGCTGATCGAGGACGGCGACGAGATCCTGATCCCGGCCCCCGACTTCCCCCTCTGGACGGCGGTGACCACCCTCGCCGGCGGCAAGGCGGTCCACTACCTCTGCGACGAACAGGCCGACTGGTACCCGGACCTCGACGACATGGCGTCGAAGATCACCGACCGCACCAGGGCCGTCGTCATCATCAACCCGAACAACCCCACCGGCGCGGTCTACCCCAAGGAGATCATCGAGGGCATCCTCGACCTCGCCCGCCGCCATGGCCTGATGGTCTTCGCCGACGAGATCTACGACCAGATCCTGTACGACGACGCCGTCCACCACTCGGCCGCCGCGCTCGCCCCCGACCTGGTCGTCCTCACCTTCTGCGGTCTGTCCAAGACGTACCGCGTCGCGGGCTTCCGCTCCGGCTGGCTGGTCGTCACCGGCCCCAGGCAGCACGCCCGCAACTATCTGGAGGGCCTGACGATGCTGGCCTCCATGCGGCTGTGCGCCAACGCGCCCGCCCAGTACGCCATCCAGGCCGCGCTCGGCGGCCGCCAGTCCATCACCGACCTCACCGCCCCGGGCGGTCGCCTCCACGAACAGCGCAACGTGGTGTGGGAGAAGCTCAACGAGATCCCCGGCGTCTCCTGCGTGAAGCCCAAGGGCGCCCTCTACGCCTTCCCCCGTCTCGACCCCAAGGTCCACAAGATCCACGACGACGAGAAGTTCGTCCTGGACCTGCTCCTGCGGGAGAAGATCCAGGTCGTCCAGGGCACCGGCTTCAACTGGCCCACCCCCGACCACTTCCGCATCCTCACCCTGCCGTACGCGGACGACCTGGACGCGGCGATCAGCAGGATCGGGCGGTTCCTGAGCGGGTACCGGCAGTAGGGGCGGGGCAGTCAGGAGCCGGCCGAGCAGGACTCGGGGGCGGGCCGGTCCTCCCCCGGCTCCCGGCAGTAGACCTCGCAGGTCGCCTGGGCACCGGGCTCCGCCTCCCTGGAAACCTTGAACTCCGGCCGGAAGCCTGCCTTTTCCCCCGCCTCGTACAGGACGGTCGTGGCGTCGTACGTTCGCGCCGTCAGTTTCGCTGTCTCGTCCAAGGCCTTCTCGGCGGCCCCGGCCTGCTGTTGGCTGTAGATGTCCTGATCGGCGCCGGACGGCGTCAGGATCAGGGCATTGCCCTTCTCGGCTCAGGAGAGGGCGACCTCGCACCACACGGTCTTGGTGTACGGGTCTCCCCTGTCGTGCCCCAGTGGCCGGCCAGGCTTCGACGAGGAGGAGGCCCCGCCCGGACTCCGCGTCCGGCGGCGGTGCCGGGAGCGTCGTCAGTGGGAACAGGCAAGGCCCTCGCCTCGCCTTCGGACCGGATCAGTGGTCAGCCTTCGTCTCCTACGCCGCCGGTCGCTGACCTCCGACCACCCGCGCCCCACGTCCGGTTGAGCGCTGGACGCGGGGCGTCGGCACGTCATGGGTAGACCTTCCCCATGACTGACCGACCACTGCTCCTCCTCGACGTCGACGGCCCCCTCAATCCCTTCGGCGCCCGGCTGTGGCGACCGCGTGGCTATGTGACCCGCCGGGTGCACCCCACGAACTGGTCCTCCGGGCAGAAACCGGGGTCGCGGCGGCTGCGCCGGGGCCTGCGGATCCGGCTCAATCCGGCGCACGGGGAGCGACTGCTCGCGCTGCCCTACGAGTTGGCGTGGGCGACGACCTGGATGCACGAGGCCAACGAGATGATCGGGCCGGTGATCGGACTGCCGCGCGACCTGCCGGTCATCGAGTTCGGCAACCTCTTCGCCGAGGACCCGGACGGGCTGTACTGGAAGACCCGGCGGGTCCTGGAGTGGGCCGCGGGCCGGCCGTTCGTCTGGGTCGACGACATGATCACCGACCTCGACGTACGGCATGTGGCCGAGCACCACGACACGGCGGCACTCCTGCTGCGGATCGATCCGCGTCGGGGGCTGCGGGAGGAGGAGTTCACCGAACTGGAGCGGTGGGCCCGTGCCCTGTGAGGCGCGGACGTCGTCGTCGGTGCGCGGCCTCGTAGCCTGGGGGCATGGGTGATCTTCTTCTCGTGCGGCACGGTGAGACCGAGTGGTCGGCGTCCGGGCAGCACACCAGCTGGACCGACATCTCACTGACGGACAACGGCCGTGAGCAGGCGCGCGGCCTCGCCCCGCTGCTCGGCTCGCACCGCATCGGCGCCGCCTTCGTGAGCCCGCTGAAGCGGGCCCGGGAGACCGCCGAGCTGGCCGGGCTCGGCGGGGCGCGCGTCGACCCGGATCTCATCGAGTGGGACTACGGCGGGTACGAGGGGGTCACGACCATCGAGATCCATCGCACCCGACCGGGCTGGTTCCTGTTCACGGACGGGGTCGCACCGGGACCGCCGGAGCATCCCGGGGAGAGCCCGGAGGAGGTCGGGGCGCGCGCCGACCGGGTACTCGCGAGGGCGCACGCGGCGCTGGCGAACACCGAGGGGTGCGTGGTGCTCGTGGCCCATGGGCACTTCCTGCGCGTCCTGACCGCCCGCTATCTCGGGCTGCCCGCCTCCGGCGGGGCGCTGTTCCAACTGGCCACGGGCACGGTCTGCCGCCTCGGCACGGAGCACGGGCGTCCGGTCGTCGCGGGCTGGAATGTCAGACCCTCCTCGTAGTCTTCGAGTGGGTCGATCCAACTTCTCGCGGGGGCGGGTCGGCCATGGCCGGCTCGGGTGAGGGAGGGTGCCGTGACACGACCGCCGACCGCCGCCCAGCGGCGGATCATCGACGCCGCCGAGCCCGTGACCGGACGCCTGGCGGGTACGCCGACGCAGCTCGCGGCGCTGGTGAAGCGGGGCCTGGCCTTCCGGCATCCCCGCCCGCCGCACGACCACTTCCTGACACCGGCCGGGCATCGCGTGCGGGAGACGGTCCAGGCCGAGGAAGGGGCCCCCAAGGAGGACACCGCCCCCGTCTCCGCCCCCACCGAGAGCGGTGTCTTCGCCGCGCGCGTCGGCGGTGAGGAGGCCGCCGCGACGGGGCCGGCCCGCACACGCGAGGTGCACAGCGCCTGGCAGGGACTCCTGGAGTTGCGCCGGATGACCAATCCGGGCGGCGCCACGGACCGCCCGTGCGGATGGGAGCGGGCGCATCTGGTGCGGGCCGCCGCGCTCGCGCTGGAGGCGGCGGGCCACCCACCAGCGGGGGCGGATACGGCGGCGCCGCCGGGCGGCGGCTACCGCGTGCGGGCCACTCCCCAGCCGGAGGCCGTCGCCGTGCGAGAGCCCGACGCGGAGGCGCTGCGGGCCTGCGCGGCGACGCTGGAGCGGGCGGGCTGGCAGGTGGGCGAGCACACGGATCCCCGTACACGGGAGCGGTATCTGCTGGCGTCGCCGAGGCGGACCAGCGGGTGAGCAAGCGCTCAGTAAGCTGATGCGCGTCCTGTTCGCCTCAGATCCTCAGATAGGGGAAGTCATGACCGAGCCGTTTTCCGTTCCGGTGACCGTGCGCGGGTACGAGACCGATGTGCAGGGGCACCTGAACCAGAGCGTGTATCTCCAGTACGGCGAGCACGCGCGGTGGTCGCTGCTGCAGGCCGCCGGGATCCGTCAGGCCGACCTGATGGCGAAGGGGGTCGGGCCCGTGGCGCTGGAGACGACGATCAGCTACCGGCGGGAGCTGCTGGCCGGTGACGAGGTGGAGGTGACGTGTGTGTTCGTGTGGGGCGAGGGCAAGACGTTCCGCATCGAGCAGACCGTACGCAGGACGGATGGCACCGTGGCGGCCGAGATCACCGGCGTCGGCGGGCTGATGGACCTGAAGATCCGCAAACTGGTGGCGGACCCTCGGGAGCACTTCCGGGCGCTGGCGGCGGACCCCACGCTGTTCGGGCTGTGAGGGCAGTCCCCACTGTTCGGGCTGTGAGGGCGGCCCCCGCTGTCCGGGCCGTGAAGGCGGCCCCCACTGTCCGGACCGTGAAGGCAGTCCCCACTGTCCGGACGGCGGGCGTGGGCCCACGGTCCGGACAGCGGGGTCGCGTCACGGCTTGCGGTCCTCGCCGGACGGCCGCACCGCTCAGCCCAGCGGGTTGAGCAGCTCCGGGTCGTTCTCGAAGGCGAAGAGCAGCAGGTCCGTCATGGTGAACCTGCCCTTCCGGTGGGACGGGAGGCTCGGGCGCCAGCCCGGGTGCTTCACGATCGACCTCCGGCTGCCCTCGATCGCACGGTGGAAGACCTCGGCGACGAGGGTGCCGCCGACGCCGGTGAGGCTGCCGGGGCGGGCTTCGTTCACCTCGGCCTCGCGCAGGACGTAGAACCACAGCGGGGTGTGCTCCACGACCTGTGCGCGCTCGGTGTCGGTGAGGCCCTCCAGGACTGCGCCGCCGTTGCCCCGCAGGATCTGGTCCTCCGTCAGCGGCTTGAAGCCCATCTGGGCGGCCAGTTGCGGCCCGGTGGCCAGCTCGACCATCGCGGCCCGCGTGAGGTTGCGGAACGCGAGGTTGCGCTGGATCGGCGGCGGGGCCGGGCGGCCACGACCGTCGAAGGTACCCGTGGGCAGCGTGGTCAGCGGGTCGACGAGCAGGGTGTCGAGCCGCTTGGCCACGTTGAACTCGCCCTCGGGCACGACCAGGTCGTCCCGGCCGATCTCGCCGAAGTCGAACAGCCGGCGGAAGTCGACGATCCAGTTGCTCGGCAGCCGCAGGTTCTCCCCGGAGTTCGGGTCGTCGAGGTCGCTCAGGTCGTCCGGGCCCGGTGTGAGGTTGCCCGCCGTGCCGCTGAACCGGAACAGCAGGCCGAGCGAGGCGATCGGACCGGGTCCGCCCGCGCGGAACACGCTGTTCCACTGGTAGGCCCCGCGCACCATGCTGTGCCCGAGCCGGTAGGCGGCGACCGAGAACTCGATGGGCATCGTCGGCGTGTCGCCGGGGCGGGTGTAACCGGGCCGCTCGAAGTGCTTGCGCCCCCGGGTGAAGACCCGCTCGACGATGTCCGGGTCGACGATGCGCGGCAGGAAGTCGGTGCGCAGCACCCACTGGTAGTGCTTCACGACGATGTCCCGGGCCGCGTGGAACAGCCGGTGCTCGGGCACCCCGCGCTCGGCGAGGAGGTCGACGACGCGGTTGTGGAAGCGGATGAACGCCAGGTGGAGCTGGCCGACGGCCAGGTTCTCGTCGTTGCGCGCGTCCGGGATGAGCGGGGCACGCTGGTCCGCCCGGGTGCCGCCGGCCGCCTCGCCGGCCCTCGGCAGGTCGAAGCCCTCGCGGTCGATGTTGGACGTCGACTCGGGCGGGAAGGGCACCCCGAGCGTCGTGCCCGTCCTCAGGCGGCCGTCGGACTCGTAGAAGCGGGCACTGCCCGCGTGGTGCGGGCCCATGCCGTAGAGCGAGTCCAGGTCGAGGGCCGGGCTGCGCCCCTGCACCAGATCCTCGACCGGGACCGGCTCACCGAGCCCCACCTGGGTGCGGTCCAGGGTCAGGTCGTGGTCGACGAACTGACCGAGGTAGGTGAATCCCGCCGGGATCGATGTCCCGGGCTCCCCCGAGTCGGGGTCGGCGCCGGCCGTGCCCGTGGTCATGGCCTCGGCCAGCTTGCCGCGCAGGGCCTCGTCGAGCTGGACTCCCTTCTCGCCGAACCGGGAGAAGCGGAAGGCCATCTGCTGCTCGGTCGCGCTCGGTACGCGCGCCACCGCCTCGCCCTTCTCGAACTCCAGGATCCGGCCCTCGTCGACGACGTAGTAGGTCTCGCGATGGTGTCGATGCACCATGTGTGTCCCCGTTCTGTCCCCCGGCCTCGCGAACGGTCACCACCGGACTTACCGGTTCTCTCCGTCGGTACCGGCCCCCACCGGACGCGAAGCGATCATTCGGATAAATCCTTGTTTACCGACAACGCGTCGAGGGTGACGAGGGGTTCCCGAACCAGGAAATCTACTCATATCAACGTAGCCTCGGACTGCCGCTCGAAGCTGCCGGCCTCCCGGCCCTGCGAGGCGTTCACCCGGCCCTGAAATCCGGATGCGCCGCCCGTCGGCCCGCCGTCATGATCGCCGCATGTCATCACGCCCGATCAAACCCAGCCTGTACATCTCCGTCGACGTCGAGGCCGACGGACCGATTCCTGGGCCGTACTCGATGCTCAGTTTCGGTGCGGCCGTCGCGGGGCGGCAGGACGCGGACGGTTTCACGGCGGCCGATCCGGAACAGCGCACCTTCTACCGTGAACTGCGGCCCATCAGCGAGGAGTTCGTGCCGGAGGCGCTGGCGGTGAGCGGGCTCGACCGGCAGCGGCTGGCCGAGAAGGGGGCCGAACCGGGGGCCGCGCTGCGCCGCTTCAGCTCCTGGGTGCGCGAGGTCAGCGCCGACGCGCAGCCGGTGATGTGCGGCTACCCGGCCTCGTACGACTGGACCTTCCTGTACTGGTATCTGATCCGCTTCACCGGGGAGAGCCCCTTCGGGCACTCGGGGTGTCTCGACATGAAGACGCTGTACGCGACGAAGGCCGGAATCCCGCTGCGGGCGGTCTCCAAGCGGACGATGCCTCAGCACCTCCTCTCCCGCCGTCGGCACACCCACCACGCCCTGGACGACGCGATCGAGCAGGCGGATCTGCTGGCGAACCTGATGGCCTGGGACGGCCCCGCCGTCTGACGGGGCCGCCGTCTGACGGGGCCGCCGCCTGACGGGGCCGCCGCCTGACGGGGCCGCCGCCTGACGGGGCCGCCGCCTGACGGGGCCGCCGCCTGACGGGGCCGCCGCCTGACGGGGCCGCCGCCTGACGGGGCCGGGACGCTCGCGTCCGGCCCACCGGCCGACGGTAGGCTGACGCGGCGGAAGGAGCCATTCACGCCGGGTTCTCCCCCGTGTGGCCCTGTGTCTGCGCACAAGTGAGGTTTCGGCGGGTATTCCTCCCACGGCGTACCCCCCACCGCACCCCGGAGACACCATGCCGCTCGCCCGCCGTGCCCTGCTCGCCGCCTTCGCCGCCGGTTCCGCCGCCGCCTGCACCTCGGCGCGCGCGATCCCCTCGGACGACGCTCCCCGCACCGACAATGCTCTGCGCACGGCCTCGTCGGCGGCCCGGAGACTGTTGCCGAACCACTGGCGGCAGATCACGTTCACCGAAGGGAAGGAACGGGACACCTTCCGCGTCTCGGGAAGCGCCGGGCACATCGCCGTCGCCGGAGACACCCCGGCGACCCAACTCACCGGCCTGAACTGGTACTTGAGGCACATCGCGTACGCCGAGATCAACTGGGCGGGCGAGCAGACGAACCTCCTGCCGCGCCAGTTGCCGGGCCTCGACGGGACGATCAGCCGCCGGGCGAACGTCACCCACCGCTTCGCCCTCAACGACACCAACGACGGCTACACCGGCGCGTACCTCGACTGGACGTACTGGGAGCGCGAGCTGGACGTGCTGGCGCTGCACGGCTACAACGAGGTCCTCGTCTACGCGGGCGCGGACGCGCTGTACCACCGGGTGTTCCAGGAGTTCGGGTACGGGGAGGAGGAGCTGCGGGGGTGGATCCCGGGCCCGGCCCATCAGCCGTGGTGGCTGCTGCAGAACCTGTCCGCCTTCCCCTCCCCCGTCTCCTCCCAGCTCCTGGACGCGCGGGCCGTCCTCGGCCGCCGGATCGCCGACCGGGCGCGTGAGCTGGGGATGACGCCGGTGTTCCCCGGCTACTTCGGGACGGTCCCGGCCGGTTTCGCGGAGCGCGTTCCGGGGGCGCGGACCGTGCCGCAGGGCGACTGGATGGGCTTCGCGCGCCCCGACTGGCTGGACCCGCGCACGGACGAATTCGCGCGGGTGGCGGCGGCCTTCTACCGGGTGCAGGACGAGATGTTCGGCCCGTCGACCCTGTACAAGATGGACCTGCTGCACGAGGGCGGCGACCCGGGTGACGTGCCGGTCGCCGATGCGGCGAAGGGCGTCGAGCGGGCGCTCCAGCGGTCCCACCCGGGGGCCACCTGGGTGATCCTCGGCTGGCAGCACAACCCGCCGCGCGCGATCGTCGACGCCGTCGACAAGACGCGCATGCTCGTCGTCGACGGACTCTCCGACCGTTTCCCCACGGTCACCGACCGCGAGGCCGACTGGGGCGACACCCCGTACGCCTTCGGGTCGATCTGGAACTTCGGCGGCCACACCACGCTCGGCGCGAACACCCCCGACTGGGCCGCGCTGTACGAGAAGTGGCGTACCGAGGACGGCAGTCGGCTGCACGGGATCGCCCTGATGCCGGAGGCTGCGGACAACAACCCGGCCGCCTTCGCCCTGTTCTCCGAACTCGCCTGGCGGGAAGGCGAGTTGGACCTCAAGCGCTGGTTCGCGGAGTGGGCGCACGCCCGGTACGGGGCCGGCGATCCGCATGCCGAGGCCGCCTGGGACATCCTGCGCCGCACCGCGTACGGCACCACCCGCGCCGACTCGTGGAGCGAGGGCGCCGACGGCCTCTTCGGCGCCCGCCCGGCCCTGAACGTCGTACGGGCCGGCCGCTGGTCACCGAAGCAACTCCGCTACAGCGCCGCCGACTTCGAGCCCGCGCTCGGTGAACTGCTGCAGGTACGAGCCGAGCTGCGAGCGTCGTCGGCCTATCGTCGCGACCTCCTCGACGTGGCCCGTCAGGCGCTCTCCAACCGCAGCCGGGTGATGCTGCCCCACATCAAGGCGGCGTACGACGACGGCGACGAGGCCCGCTTCGCGGAGTTGAGCGGTGACTGGCTCTCGCTCATGGACCTGCTGGACGAGCTGATGGCCACCGACTCCCGTCACCTGCTGGGCCGTTGGGTCGCCGACGCCCGCTCCTGGGGTGCGGGTGCCGCCGAGCGGGACCAGTTGGCGTACGACAATCTGTCGCTGCTGACCGTGTGGGGAACACGGAAGGGCGCGGACGCGGGGCTGCGGGACTACGCCAACCGGGAGTGGGCGGGGCTGGTCGGCGGGCTGTACCGGCTGCGCTGGTCGACGTACTTCGAGGAGCTGAGGGTCGCGCTGGCGGCGGGCCGCGCGCCCGCGAAGATCGACTGGTTCGCCCTGGAGGACCGCTGGGCGCGGAACCCGGGCCCGCTCGCCACCGAGCCGACCGGGGACACGTACACGGTCGCCGCACAGGTGCGGGACCGGCTCACAGCGCTCTCCTGACGGATCACAGCCCCCTGCCACGGCACCCTCACGCCTTTCCCAGTCGGTCGCGCGAACCTCAACTACCTTCAACTCCCTTTACAGCGCGCCTACTTGGAGATCACACGTGTCGTTGCCGCCCACCCGAGCCACAGCACACCGTCCAGCGTCACACCATCCGGCGTCACACCGTCCGGCCTCCCGCCGTCTGCTGCTGACTGAAGTCCACGGCTCTGGTCGAGGGCCGTCCCCCTCGACCAGAGTTCAGCGGGTCACGCCTCGGCGGCGATCCGTGCCAGGCGCCGGGCCTCGTCCCTCGTGGAGCGGGCGATCGCGTCCTCGTCGACGTGCAGCAGGCGGCCGTTCTCCACGATCTGCCGGCCGTTCACGAACGACGCCGTCACCGGGGCGGCCGCGCCGAAGACCAGGGCGGTCACCGGGTCGGCGATCGACGCGTGGGCGAGGGTGTCGAGCTTCCAGAGGACGAGGTCGGCGAGCTTGCCGCTCTCCAGCGAGCCGATCTCGCCCGCCCGGCCCAGGACCTGGGCGCCGCCGAAGGTGCCGAGGCGCAGTGCCTGACGGGCGTTGAGAGCCGCTTCGCGGTGGGCGCCGAGCCGGTTGATGAGGAGCGCGTTGCGCAGCTCGGTGTGGAGTTCGCCGGACTCGTTGGACGCGGTGCCGTCGACGCCGAGACCGACCGGGACACCGGCGGCCAGCATGTCCGGGACGCGCGCGATCCCCGCCGCCAGCCGGGCGTTGGACGACGGACAGTGGGCGACCCCCGTCCTCGTACGGGCGAAGGCCTCGATGTCGGAGTCGTTCATGTGGACGCAGTGGGCCATCCACACGTCCTCGCCGAGCCAGCCCGTCGACTCGAAGTAGTCGGTGGGGCCCATGCCGAACAACTCGTGGCAGAACTTCTCCTCCTCGACGGTCTCCGAGCCATGGGTGTGCAGCCGCACACCGAGGCGGCGGGCCAACTCGGCGCCCTGGCGGAGCAGTTCGGTGGAGACGGAGAACGGCGAGCAGGGGGCGACGGCGATCTGGGTCATCGCGCCGAAGGAGGCGTCGTGGTGCTTGCCGACCGTCTCCTCGGTGGCGGCGAGCGCGCCCTCCAGGGTCTCGACGGCGAAGTCCGGGGGCAGTCCGCCGTCCTTCTCGCTGCGGTCCATGGAGCCGCGGGCGAGTGTGAAGCGGACGCCCATCTCGCTCGCCGCCCGGATGATGGAGCCCGACAGGTCGCCGGAGCCCTTCGGGAAGACGTAGTGATGGTCCATGGCCGTGGTCACGCCACCGCGGGCCATCATGCCGAGCGAGCCCTGGGCCGCCGCGTACGTCATGCGCTCGTCGATGCGGGCCCAGGTCGGGTAGAGCGCGACGAGCCAGTCGAAGAGGTTGTGGTCCGTGGCCAGGCCCCGGGTGATCCACTGGTAGAAGTGGTGGTGGGTGTTGACCAGACCGGGGGTCACGAGGTGCCCGCTCGCGTCGATCCGGCGTACGACGTCCGTCAGACCCTCGGGGGCCCTGCCCTCGCCGACCGACTCGATGACGTTGTCCGCCACGACCACATGACCGGACGCGTACTCGGTGTCCCGCGCGTCCACGGTCGCGATCGCCGCGTTCTCGATGACGAGGCGCTGGGTTGCTGCCATGGTCCGTCCTTCAGAGGTCACTTCAGAGGTCACTTCAGAGGTCACTTCAGAGGTTGGTGAGGTCCGCCGGGATCTTCGCTTCGCACCCGTCCCGCAGGACGGTGGCCTCGATCAGGCCGTAGGGGCGGTCGGCGGCGAAGTACACGGCTCCGTCGGCGGTGTCGTTCTTGAGCCCGAACGGCGCCAGGTCCACCAGGAAGTGGTGCTTGTTCGGGAGGGAGAAGCGGACCTCGTCGATCTCGTCGCGGTGGTCGATGATCCGCGCGCCCATCTGGTACAGGGTCTGCTGGAGCGAGAGCGAGTACGTCTCCGCGAAGGCCTGGAGCAGGTGCTTCCTCACCTGCTCGTAGGACGCCTCCCAGTCGGGCATCCGCCGCTCGTCGTCGGTCCAGTTGAAGCGCCAGCGGCCGGAGACGTCGGTGGCGAGGATGCGGTCGTGCGCCTCGGGCAGGGTCGTGTACTTGTCCTTGACGTAACCCCAGAACTCGGAGTCCGTCGAGTTCATGACGGTGAGGTCCTTGAGGCCGGAGACGACCTCCCACGACGAGCCGTCGTACGTGATCTGGGCCAGCCGGGTCTCCTGGCCCTTGCGGACGAAGGAGTGCGCGCCCTCACCGGAGTGCTCGATGCGCTCCCAGGAGTACTCCTCGACGCGGATGCGGGCCCGGTGGATGGCCGGCTGGGAGGTCACGAAGTGCCGGGCGAGATGGATGCCGAACTGCTCGGCGGACTCGATGCCGTGCTCCTTGGCGAAGGCGTACACCGTGTTCTTGGTGGTGTCCGTCGGCAGGACGCTGGCGTTGGAGCCGGAGAGGTGGACCTCGTCCATGTCGCCGCTCAGCGACACGGACACGTTCAGGTCCTTGATGTGGTGGGTGGCGCCGTCCCGCGTGATCTTGACGACCCGGTTCTCGGCCTTGCCGTACTGGTTCTGTCCCAACACCGGGCGGGCAGGGCGGGAATTGTCGGCCATGGGTGCTAGCTCCCTCGGTATACGGAGTAGCCGAACGGGTTGAGCAGCAGCGGTACGTGGTAGTGCTCGCCGGGGTTCACGGCGAAGGTGATCGCCACCTCCGGGAAGAACACGGCACCGCTGTCCCGATTCGCGGGGGCGTCCTGCTGCGCATCGGCTTGCTTCTTCACGGTCCTTGCGAGGTAGGGCTCGACCTCGAAGTCGAGCCGTACGTGGGTGGTGCCCTCCGGCAGGGCCGGCAGGTCCTTGCACCGGCCGTCGGCGTCGGTCGCCGAGCCGCCGAGCGCCTGCCAGTCCGCGCCGCGACCCGAGCGGGCGGCGAGGCGGACGGCGACGCCCTCGGCGGGGCGGCCGACGGTGGTGTCCAGGATGTGCGTGGACACCGAGGCGGTCGTGGGGGTGCTCATGATCGGGCTTCCTCTTCCACTTCGACGAGCCGGGCCAGGCGGATGCGGTTGATCTTGCCCAGTTCGGTGCGGACGATCTCGCGTTCCCGTTCCGGCGCGTTGCCGATCCGCTCCCTGACCGCGTCGCGCATCTGCTCGCCGGTACGGCCGGTGGCGCAGATCAGGAACACATGGCCGAACTTCTCCTGGTAGGCCAGGTTCAGTTCGAGCATCTCCGCCTTGAGCTCGTCGGAGGCGCCGGCCATACCGCGCTGCTCACGGGCCGAGGTCGGGTCGCCCGGCTTCGGTCGGCCGATCGGCGGATGTCCGGCCATCGCCTCCGCCAGATCCCCATCGGTCAGCTCGGCCATGGCGGCGTCACTGGCCGCGAAGAGCTCCTCGACGGTGGCGTACGGGCGGCCGACGAGGAGCCTGCGCCCCCACTCCGCCGAGGCGCACGCCTCGTGGAGCGCCGCGGTGGCCGCGTGCTCCTCCAGGGTGTTGAAACGGGCGAGGCCCGGTGTCGAAGAACGCGAAGTCACGGGAGCCTCCGTGGCCGTGGTGCTGGACTGACTACGGCAAGCTAACGCCGCGCGACGACACCACGTCAACAGTTTGTTGAAAAATCGCGGTTACGTCGAGGGGCGGGAGGGCCCTGGGCCCTGGGCCCAGGCGGGGGGACTGGGAGGCTGGGACCACGGCGAGGCCTGGGTATGCCCCTCAGACCTCCTTCTCGCGGTTGAGGTAGTTGTAGACGGTGAAGCGACTGACGCCGAGCGCGCTCGCGACGGTCTCCACGCCGTGGCGCACGGAGAAGGCGCCGCGCGCCTCCAGTATCCGTACGACCTCCTGCTTGGCCCTGCGGTCGAGGTCGGCCAGCGGCCTGCCCTTCTGGCGTTCCATCGCGGCCAGGATGTGATCCAGCGACTCGGCGAGCTGCGGCAGCCGTACGGCGACGACGGCGGTGCCCTCCCAGGAGAGGACGACGTCGTCGGGACCGGCCTCGTCCGGCGGCAGCATGGCCCCGCCCATGGCGTCGACCAGCGGCTTGACGGCCGCGACGAAGGGCTCGTCACCGGCGCCGGTCACTCGCCGCCCTCCCCGATCACGTTTACCTGGAGCGAGATCCGGGTGGCGCCGGCCTCCAGGGTCCGGCGCAGCAGGGCGTCCACGGCGGTGAGCACGGCGTCGGCGCCGCCCTCCGCCGTGTTGCCGAACGGGCCGACGTCGACCGCGTCCAGCTCGGCCGCCTCGACGACCTCGCGGGCCACCAGCGCGTGCGCCGGGGCCTCGTCGAGGTCGAAGGGCTCGGTCGTGAACTCCACTCTCAATCGCATCGCGCCCCCAGAACACGCATCCGACCCGCACGTTCGCCCAGATCACCCGTCGTGCGGGCACATCGGGACGGCACGGGGGTGCGTCGGTCGACCGCTTCACAGCCGCGAGCACCCCGGGCCCATCAATTTCACGGGACGGAGTCGCTCCGTCCGCCACGAGGCGACCCTAACCGACCAGGGCATCCCTTCGCCCGGCACGTGACGGAGCCTCGCCCTGCAGGTGAGGCGGCACCGCCCCGGCCCGCGCCTCCATCGGGAAACTCCTCCCCGACATCCTCGACGGCACCGTCGAGCCGGGCCGCGTCTTCGACCACACCGTCGGCTTCGACGGCTACCGCGCCATGGCCGGCCGCACCGCCCTGAAGACCCCCATCCGCCCCTGATCGCAGCGCCGCCGCGCACGCGAGGAGACCACCTGGGCCTACCTGGACCTACCGCACCAGCCGGTCCCGCTGGAGCAGGACGCGCCCGGGGCCCTGGACGCGGTCCGGGACGAGGCCAACATGCCGCTGGAGCGAGAGCCGTAGCGAGTGCGCGACGAGCTCGACGCCTTCAGGGCGCCCGCCGGCGCCTGACGCCATGGTCACGGCGATCAGCGTCGGGGGCGGCCACGGCCCGAGGGACCGCCGATCGACGGGGGCGGCCGCCGCCCGAGGGACCGCCGGGCATCCCGCGACGTCCGTGTCCGTGCCCGAACCGGGTGGCCGTGCCCGAACCGGGTGGCCCGGGCCGAACCGGGTGGCCCGGAAGGCCGCGGTCACAGAAGGGGAGAGGGTCCGTCCCGGACCGTCAGCAGCGCCAGATGGGCGAGGTCTCCCGGCGGAGGGGTCGTTACCGACCACAACGGCGCCGGGGATCCGTCGGCGACCGCGGCCGGGGCGTCGGTCAGGTTCATCCGCTCGCGCAGACGGCCGTAGAAGTCCATCGGCCCCAGCCGGACGGCCCGCAGGCGACGCGGGGCGGCGTACACGCCGATCCAGTCACCCGGGTCCAGAACGCCCCGCACTTGGCCGTCGATACTGACCGCGGCCGGCCCCGACCGTTCGAGGACCCGCAGTCCGACGGGCTCGTCGGGGGCCGTGACGACCGACCGGTCGAAGGCCATGTGCGGGGCGACCGGCGTGAAGACGAGCACCTCCGCACGAGGTGAGACGACAGGGCCGCCGGCGGCGAAGCTGTAGGCGGTCGAACCGGTCGGGGTGGCCACCAGCAGCGCGTCGGCGGAGTAGGACGCCAGGAGCCGCCCCGAGACGTACACACCGGCCGACACCTGCCGGTCCCTCACCAGCTTCTCCAGGACGACGTCGTTGAGCGCGGTGACGTCCAGGGGGATGCCCCACTCGTCGTCGACCTCGCAGTCGGGGCGTACCTGGGGCGGCGGCAGGAGCGGACCGCGCCCGTACCGCACCCACTCCTCCATGCCCGCCGGCACCTCCAGGCGGCGGGACGCCCGGAGGGCGAGCAGCATGCGGGTGTCGATCCTGAGCCGGTCCTCGCGCACCGCGTCCAGTGCCTCGCGCACCGCCGAGGACGACACCTCGGTCAGGAAGCCCACCCGCCCCAGATCGACGCCCAGGACCAGGGCGTCGTTCTCCGCCGCCAGCCGGGCGCCCCGCAGGAAGGTGCCGTCCCCGCCCAGGGTGACGATGAGGTCGGGGTCACCTGCGGCCCCGACCTCCTCACGAGCGGTGCGCCGCCCACCGTCGTGCCATACGTCGATGTCCGTGCACCGCACGCCGTGCTCCTCGCACCACGCACGGACCACCCCGGCCGCCTCCACGGCCTCCACGCGCCCGCCGTGTACGACGAGACCGAGTCGGCTCACCGTCATCTCTGCCTCCCGGAAATCTCCGTCACCAGGTCGCGGCGACGGTGCGGGGCGCGGTCCACGTCTCGCCTTCGCGTGCGTCGTCGGTGCCCGGTCACGTCGTCGGTGGTCGGTCGCCTCGTCGATGGTCGGTCGTAGTCACCAGTTCCCGCTGGTGCCGTACGCAGTCGTCCGGGTTCGTGTTCTCTCGACCGCCGCCGTGCGTCCCGCTCGGCGAGCTCCGCGGCGCCGCGAACCTTGCGGTGGCGCGGCCGGCGGTCAGGCGGCGAAGGCGGCGAGCAGCTCGTTGTACTGCTTGGCGGAGGTGGCCAGGTCCTCGTCGGAGAGGCCGAAGGCGGTGCCGTACACCTTGACCATCGGCTGCTGGATGTCGAACTGGCAGAGCCGCAGGGTCGCGTGCCAGCTGCCGAGGAGGGTCTCGAGAGTGGCCTGGTTCGAGCCTTCGGGGGTGTAGTGCTCGGCGGGGACGCCCGCGGTGACGGCGACGACTGCCTTCTTGCCGGCCAGCTGCGAGGCGGATCCGTCCATGGTGAAGGCCCAGGAGCACTGGTTGGGCCGGCAGCAGCGGTCAGCGGTCGACGGTGGCCATGTTGGCCTCGTCGTGGCGCTCGCCCGCGGCCGGCGTGAGGTTGTTCAGGCGGTCGAGCTGAGCGGCGCCGAGTTCGATGCCGTCGGCGGCGGTGTTCTCCTCGACGCGCGAGACCCGGCGGGTGCCGGGGATGGGGGCGATGTCGTCACCGCGGGTCAGCAGCCATGCCAGCGCGGTCTGGGCCGGGGTGGCTCCGATCTCGGCGCCGATGGCCCGCACCTCGTCGACGATGCGCAGGTTGCGCCGGAAGTTCTCGCCCGTGAAGCGCGGGTTGGTCTTGCGCCAGTCGTCATCGGTGAAGTCGTCGACGGTGCGGATCTGCCCGGTCAGCAGGCCGTGCCCCAGCGGCGAGTAGGGAACGAACCCGATGCCGAGCTCGCGCAGCAGCGGGAGGATCTCGGCCTCGACGTCGCGGGTCCAGAGCGAGTATTCGGTCTGCAGCGCGGCCACCGGATGCACGGCGTGTGCCCGGCGGATCGTCTCGGGCCCCGCCTCGGAGAGCCCGATGTGGCGCACCTTGCCCTCGGCGACCAGCTCGGCCAGCGCGCCGATGGTCTCCTCGATGGGTGCGTTCGGGTCGACGCGGTGCTGGTAGTAGAGGTCGATGTGGTCGGTGCCGAGCCGCTTGAGCGAGCCCTCGACCGCGGCCTTCACGTTGCCGGCGCTGCTGTCGATCACACGGGGGCCGCCGCCGCTGTGGGAGACGAGGCCGAACTTCGTCGCGATGACGACGTCGCGCCGTCCCTTGACGGCCTTCCCGACGAGTTCCTCGCTGTGGAAGGGGCCGTAGATCTCGGCGGTGTCGATGTGGGTGACCCCCAGATCCAGCGCCCGGTGGACGGTACGGATCGACTCCGCGTCGTCGAGCTCCCCGCCCGTGGTGTACGTGCCGGCCATGGTCATGGCTCCCAGGCCGATGCGCGAGACATCGAGCCCGCCCAGTGATACGTGCTTCATCAGGTACTCCTTGTCGTGACGGCCGTCGGGCCCGGTCGGTGGTGGTGGTGGTGATCGGTGTGGTGCGCCCTCGGCCGGCCGACCGTGCTGCGCTGATCGGCGCGCGGCCGGCGCGGGCACCGTGCGCCCGCCGGCGGCTTCCGCCACGGGTGCGCTGACGGGCTCTGCCCTGAGGGCGCTGACGGATTCCGCCCTGGCGGCGCTGACGGTTCCGCCCCGGGGTGCACCCGACCGCGGCCCTCGCGTCGGCCGAGTGTGGGGCGTCCTGCTCAGGCGTGTGCGTCGTCGTGGGCCAGGCTGCCGCCCAGCTCGCGGGAGGCCTCGGCCTGGGCGAGGAGTTCCTTCGCCTTGGCCTCGGCGGCCTCGACGGCGTCCGCGCCGGCGACGAAGCGCGGCAGGGGCTTGTCCTGGCCGGCGATGGCGAGCAGGGCGCGGGCGAGTTTGGCGGGGTCGCCGGGCTGCCGGCCGTTCATGCTCTTCATGCCCTCGATCCTCGGGGCGGTACGCGGGGCGTAGTCGTCGATGGACAGCTCGGGCCAGATGGTGGACCCGTCCACGAGGAGCTCGGTACGGAAGTAGCCGGGCTCCACGACCGTGGTGTGGATGTTGTACGGCTCGACGTCGTGGCGCAGGGACTCCATCCAGCCCTCTTCCGCGAACTTGGAGGCGGCGTAGGCGGAGGTGAACTCCATGCCGACCAGACCGGCGGTCGAGGTGATGGTGATGACATGGCCGGCGCGCTGCTTGCGCATGAGGGGCAGGATGGCGCGGGTGACGTTCATCGGGCCGAAGAGGTTCGTCTCGAACTGCCGGCGCATCTGCTCGGGCGAGATCTCCTCGAAGTAGCCGGTGAAGAGGTTCCCGGCGTTGTTGATCAGGACGTCGATGCGGCCGAAGCGGTCGACGGTGGCCCGCGCGGCGGCCTCGGCGTCCTCGGCGCTGGTGACGTCGAGCCTGGTGACCAGCAGGTTGTCCTGCGGTCCGCCCAGGGTCTTCTCGACCTCTTCGGGGCGGCGGCCGGTGGCGACGACCTGGTGGCCGACGGCGAGGGCCTCGCGGGCGATGTCCGTGCCCAGACCGCGTCCGGCACCGGTGACGAGAATGACCTTGCTCATGGGGGGTCCTCATCCTTGAGTAAGCGGCTCCGGGCGGTCCCCGCGGAGGGACCGCCGACCGGCGGCACGAGCGCCGCCGTATCCGGGCCGTTCACACCGCTGTGGGCGGTGCACCACCAACAGAACCGGTTGTCGCGGGCGGGTGGGAGTCCCTGATGAGGGGGTCACTGACAGGGACCCCCAACCCCGCGGAAGCACTCGTAGAGTGAGGCACATGGCAGGAAGAAATGACCCTTACGGCAGCAATCGCGACATTCGTGATGACTTCCGTGCGGAGATCCGGGAATTCCTGGGCACGCGACGGGCCAAGGTCACCCCCGAGCAGGCGGGACTGCCCACGTACGGCGGAGAGCGCCGACGGGTCACCGGGCTGCGCCGTGAGGAGGTCGCTCTCCTCGCGGGTATCTCCAGCGAGTACTACACCCGGCTGGAGCGCGGCAACGCCACCGGCGTCTCCGAGAGCGTCATCGAGGGCATCGCGCAGGCGCTGCAGCTCGACGAGGCCGAGCGAATCCACCTGCTCGACCTCCTGCGTGGCGCCGACGCGACCCGTCCGCCACGCCGCCGGCCGGCTCAGCAGCGGGTGCGGCCCGCGGTGCAGCGTGTCCTGGACGCGATGGTCGGCACTCCCGCGTTCGTCCTGAGCGGACGCGGGGACATCCTGGCCGCCAACCACCTCGGGCGCGCCCTGTTCTCCCCGGTCTACGCCGACCCGGTGCGGCCGCCCAACAACGCCAGGTTCATCTTTCTCGACCCGCGCGCGACCGAGTTCTTCCGGGACTGGGACCAGGTCGCTGGGGACGCCGTCGCCATGCTGCGCGCCGAGGCCGGCCGCGATCTCTACGACCGGCGGCTGACGGACCTGATCGGGGAACTGTCCACCCGCAGCGAGGAGTTCCGTCACCGCTGGGCCGCCCACAACGTACGGATGCACTCCACCGGCGTGAAGCTGCTCCACCACCCGGTCGTCGGCGATCTCGACCTGCCCTTCGAGGCCTTCCCGCTCGGCGACGATCCCGGCCAGTTCCTCCTCGCCTACACCGCCGAGCCCGCCTCCCCCTCCCAGGACGCCCTGAACCTGCTGGCCAGCTGGGCCGCGACCAACGACGACATCGAGGGGGCCGCGCCGCCCGCCGGCACCGAGCAGACCGACTCGGCCGACTGACCGTCTCGGCCGAGACGCCGGGGGCGCGCCGACGGCATCACCCGTCGGCGCGCCCCCGCCGACGGCACCCCGTACCAGGGCTCTCGTGGGGGCGGCTCCTCATACGGAGGGGTGGGCTCACGGGGGGTGGTCTCAGGTGGACGTGACCGTGGGTCGGGCCGGCGTCGTGCCCAGTGCGCCGCCGCCTCGCAGGGACGCGATCTGCGGTTCCTCCGCGTGTTCGATGCTGTCGAGTTCCTGGCCCGTCCAGGCCGATGTCGAGGTCAGGCGGTCTTCTCCTCGACGAGTACGGACGCCACCGCGGTCAGGACCACGAGCAGCGCGGCGGTCAGGAGGCTGGTGCGCAGCCCGTGCAGGAAGTGCGCGTGGTTGGAGACCAGGGCGCCGAAGACGGCGACGGACAGGGCGCCGCCGAGCTGGCGGGAGGCGTTCAGGACACCGCTCGCGGTGCCGGCGCGCTGGGCGGGGACCCGGTCGAGGAGCAGTGAGGTCACCGCCGGTACGGCGAGGCCGCCGCCGGTTCCGACCGGGATCATCAGCAGGACCAGCAGCCAGGCGGGCGCCGACGCCGGCGGAACGCAGAGCGCCACCAGGCCGGCGGCCATCAGGAGCTGCCCGGTGACGATCGGCATCCGTGCCCCGAACTTCGCGGCGAGCCGGGCGGCGGTCGGGCTGACGACCGCCGTCAGCAGCGTCATCGGCAGGAACGCCAGCCCGGTGGCCATCGGCGACAGGACCTGTTCCTGCTGGAGGTACAGGCCGAGCAGGAAGATCATCCCGTAGAAGCCGACGTTGAGCGCGAACCCGATGGTCGCCGAGAGGGCCATCGTCCGGGCGCGCAGGAGTTCCAGCGGCACCATCGGGTGCCGACCGCGCGCCTGGGCCGCCACGAAGACCACCGCCGCGACCACGGCCACCACCAGTGCGAGCAGCACGCGCGGCGTGCCCGGGCGCACGGCGCCGGCCTCGATCGCCGCGTACGTCAGGCCGCCCATCGCCGCCACCGCGGCGATCTGCCCGGTCCAGTCGAACGGCGCGTCGCCCTGGCGGGGCGAGCGGGCGGACCGGGTCAGCAGGAACAGCGCCAGCACACCCACCGGCAGATTGACGAAGAAGATCATCCGCCAGCTGAGCTCACTGAGCACACCGCCCAGCACCGGACCGGCCGCCGCGCCCACCGAGCCGCCCATCGCCCACACCGAGATCGCCCGGGCGCGCCGCGCCGGGTCGGGGAACGCCTCCCGGATCAACGCCAGCGAGGCCGGCACGATCACCGCGGCACCCGCGCCCTGCACCAGCCGCGCGATGACCAGCACACCCAGGTCCGGTGCGAGGCCACAGGCCGCCGAGGCGACGGTGAACACCACGAGCCCCGCCCCGAACGCCTGCCGCGCACCGATCCGGTCGGTCACGGACCCCGCGGACAGCAACAGCGCGGCGAACATCAGCGTGTAGCCGTCCACCACCCACTGCAGCCCGGTCATGCCGCCGCCGAAGTCCCGCCCGATCTCGGGCAGCGCGACGTTGACGATCAGGGCGTCGAGCGTCATCACGAAGAACCCGAGCAACGCTGCCGCCAGCGCCCAGCGGGCACCCTTCGCGGTGCCGCGCTTCCCGGCGGCGGTACCGGCGGACGACCTGCCTGGCGCGACAGAACTGGACACTGGTGTATCTCCTGATGAGGCAACGGATGAGCCAACGAACTCCCGGAGGCGGAACGAGTTCTTCGACCGGTGTCCAGCCTGCGCGGCCGACGCGTCGCGTGGCAGGCCGAGTTGTGCCGGGGAGCGCGGTTCGGGGGTGTGACGGAGCCCCCCGGCCCCAGCACATGGATCCGTCCTGACCGGACTGACACACTGGGCGCATGGCACGGGAGCAGCGCAACGGCAGCGACGGCACGGAACTGGGACGCTTCCTGCGCGCCCATCGCACCCGGGTGACACCCGAGGAGGCCGGCCTCAAGGTCGGCCCCGGTCTGCGGCGCACGCCCGGGTTGCGCCGCGAGGAGCTGGCCACGCTCGCCGGGGTCAGCATCGACTACTACACCCGCCTGGAACGCGGCAAGGAGGCCCACCCGAGCCCCGCCGTCGTCGACGCGCTCGCCCGGGTTCTGATGCTGGACGAGCACGCGCACGCGCATCTGCGGGACCTCGCCGTGTGCGCCGCCCGCCCCGCCTCCTCCGAGCCCCCGACGGCGCCCACCACGTCGGTGGGACCCGGGATCACGTTGCTGCTGGAGAGCCTGCGGCCCAACCCGGCGGTCGTGGTCAGTCGCACGATGGACCTGCTCGCGTGGAACCCGGGCGGGCTGCGGTTGTTCGTGGGGATGGAGCAGTGGCCGCCCGAGAAGCGCAACGTCGCGCGCTGGGTGTTCCTCAATCCCGGTGCGCGCACGGTCTTCGACCACTGGGACGAACAGATCCGTGCCTGCGTGGGACGCCTGCGGGCCCTGGCCGGCACCGACCCGGACGCCCCCGACCTCGTCGGGCTCGTCGACGAACTACTGGCCGAGAGCCCGGAGTTCGTCCAGCTGTGGGAGCGTTACGACGTACGGGCACACACCCACGGCAGCAAGACCTTCCACCTTCCGGACGTCGGCGACCTCACCCTCGCCTACCAGTCCATGCAGTTGGAAGGCTTCCCCGGCCACCGGCTGGTCGCCCACTACGCCGACCCCGGCACCCCCGACCACGACAAGATGGTCCTCCTCGACATGACCGCCACCGAGCCGGACTTGAAGTCCGCGGAAGACAAGCGGACCTGACGGCGACCGCCCGTGGCCGCTCCGGCCGCTACGCCTTCCTCCACCCGGCCACGCGGGACCTGGTGTTCCACGACTGGAACACCAGGTCCGCGGCTGCGTGGCCCGGCTGCGCGCCCTGGCCGGCACCGCCCCCGAGGCCCCCGAGGCCCCCGACCTGACCCGGCTCGCCGGTGAACTCCTCCTCAACAGCCGGGAGTTCGCCCGTCTGCGGGAACGCTACGACGTCAAGGGCCGCTCCTACGGCCGCAAGACGTTCCCGGGCCGTCATGGTGTGCCGCCCTTGACGGCGGGAGCCCGGTGTGAGGGGGGTCGGTGTGAGGAGGGCCGGTGTGAGGAGGGCCGGACGGCGTGGGGCCGGTCGAGGAGGAAGCCGGAGCCGGTCATGTCGATGATGCGGGCCATGATCGGGGGCGGACAGTGCAGTTGGAGGGTCGCGCCGGCGTCGACGGCGAGCCGGGACGCCGTGAGGAACACGTTGAGCCCGCTCGCGTCGCAGAAGGTGACCGCCGTGAGATCGACGTCGACGCTGCTGATGCCGTCGCGCAGGCATCCGGTCAGTGCGGTGTGCACGAGCGGGGTGGTGGCCAGGTCGATCTCGCCCGCGAGGGTGATCAGCGCGCGGGTGGTGTGGTCGTGCCGGTAGACGTTCAGCTGGGGAAGGGGCATGGCTCCTCGGTTCGCGGTGCCCGCCGGGAGTGCCGCGTGCCAGGGCCGGGTAGGGCCCTCGCGGCTGCCGCCGATACGGGGGTGGTGCGCGGTGACGGGTGAACGGCCGGTCCGGCAGTCCGGCTCGGTGAGCGCGGTGGCGGACCGGTCGTCCGGAGGTTGTGCCATGGAACCGGACGGAAGCAGGGAAGATTCACGTCCGGCGGGCGAGTGTCCTGGACGAGTGCGGCCCTGTGCCGAGACGGCGCTGTCGGAAGCATCGACGGCGAACCGGCCGGTAGGAGTCGGTAGGGCGAACCGGGCCCGGTAAGGACGCGGGGGTCGAGGATCAGCCGACCGGCCGGCGATCCACCGCGGACGGACAGCTCACCGGCCCCCGGGCTCCAGCCGCCGCAGGGCACCGCTTGCCCGGGCCCGGCCCCCGCGACGGCACAGAACACGACAGGACCCCGGCCTGCCCTGTGTGCCGCTACGGCCGGTCACCGAACGGGCCCGCTCTCGGTTCGGCCCGTGCGACGACCGGCGGGAAGAGCCTGCCGGAACGACGGGGCTCACCCTGCTCCCCTTCGGGTGCGGCGCCGAAGGTGGAGCCGTCCGCGTACGCCGTCGCGGCGACGGCCGGTGCCGGTCGTCCCCGCCCGGCCGCGAACCTTCCGCGGAGCCGACGGAGCCGGTCCCGCGACGGGCATCCCGGACCGGCCGTAGTGGAAGGCGGCGATGCGGTCGCTGTGCTGCGAGTTGAGCAGGTGGATGAGGAGCCCCCCGAAGGCGATCAGCGCCAGGATCACCACCACGGTCACGAACGTCTCCACGGATCTCACCTTCCCATCGGCTGATACGGCATGACGGCGGTCACGGCGGTCACGGCGGTCACGGCGGTCACGGCGGTCACGGCGGTCACGGCAGGGATACGCGGACGTACGGCGGGGATACGCGGACGCTCGGCCGGATCGCGGGCCTCATGTCCTCCTTCGGAGTCCCAGACCGCTTGCCCGGCCCGGTCGGTGTCGGACAGCGCCCGCAGACGCGCCGCCTCCTCCATCAACCGGCTCGCGGTCGACGTGCCCAGGGGGTCGCTCGCGGCGGCCATCAGCCAGGCGGCCGATACGGCGGGCGTCCGCGGCGGGACCACCAGGAGGTTCCAGCGGCCCGTGCGGTACGAGAGCAACAGCAGTTCGTGCGGGTCCTGCTCGGACAGGAACCAGCCCACCTTCACCACGTGCCCGTGGACGAGCACCTTGCGCGGAACGACCGGCCAGTGGACGGGATTCACCGTGACCCGGGTGATCCGCCCCCACAGCGGATCCAGTACGGCGGTCAGCGAGAGAAGTTCCGCCCCGAGATCGCGGGAGCGGGGCCACCATGCGCCGTCCAGCAGGGCCGGTACGGAACCGACGGGAGCGAGCGACAGGCGGAGGGAGGGCGAGGAGAACCGGGCATCGGCTTCGGCTGGCGGCGGGTGGGAGATCGTCGCGGTCATGACGCGAACCCTGCCCCGGGCCGAATACGACCGGCCCGGCATATTCGATCGCCGAAAACGACACGAGCCTGGAAGCCGGTGCGCGAAATATCCTCGGTGATTGGAGCCTACTCCTCGAACAGGCCCGACGTACCGTACCGGCGACGGAGCGACGGCCCCATGCGCCCCTCCCCGGAGCCGTCGCCCCAGGGGCGACAACCACGGCCTACGGACCAGACACCCGAATCGGCGGCTGGGCGAGCGGTGGCCGGCCGCGGCCCGCACCTCGACGAACCCCTGGTCTCGGTCGGGTACGCGGGCCGAGGCCCGGCGTAGAGTGAAAACCGAGAGCCGGTCCGGGAGCCCAGCACGAGTGGCGGCGACCATGGCAACACTCCACCAGCGGAAGAACCACCGCGAAGCGATCATGAAAACCCTGTACGAGGGCATGGAAGGCAGTGGCCGTCCCGACACCTCCGGGGCGAGGCTGCGTGACGAGTTGGAGATCCCCGACCAGGACCTGGCCGCGGCCTGCACGTATCTGGTGGGCGAGGGGCTCGTCACCGTCCGCTGGGCCCACGGAGACGCGCCCGCGACCGTCATGCTGACGCACGAGGGGATACGGCTCATGGAGGCCGAGGAGGAGGACCACGACTGACCCGAACGCCACCGCTCCGGGGCGCGTGGGCCGGCGCCATGCCGCCCGCGGAGGCACCCGATGCCTGCGAGGTGTTTCGGTCATACGATGACAAAGGGGTCGGCGCTCTCATGTGCTCGGGCCCGCAGGACGGCCCCTGACGTGTCTCCGCCGGGGCCGTCGTACCGACACCGCCCGGCGGAGCGCGCAGACAGGGAGCAGGGCATGATCCGTTCAGCCGACATCCGCGAGTGGCGCAACCATGACGTGGTCGACGCGAAACAGCGCAGGATCGGCATGCTCGAAGCGGTCTACGTGGACACCGTCACCGACGAACCGGCCATGGCCACCGTCCGGACCGGGCTGCCCACCCGTCACCGCCTGGTCTTCGTCCCCCTCGACGACGCGGTGGTCGGCCCGGGCTACGTCAAGGTCTCCTACCACAAGGGGCAGGTACGGAAAGCCCCGTCGATCGGGACGGACGACGTGCTGCCGGCCGAGCAGGAGGAGGAGATCTTCCGGCACTACGGCATGACGTACCGGCCGGGAGCAGGAGGCGCACGTCAGCTCGCCCGCCGCTGACCGTACGCACACGGCACAGAGGAGGTGGTCCCGGGTGATGGCGCTGTTCCTTCTGCTGCTCCTGGTGGCCGTCGTACTGGGACTCATCGGTGTCGCGGCGGAGGGCCTGGGCCCTCTCCTGGCCATCGGCATCGTGGTCTTCGCCGCCGACGTGATCTTCTTCGCGGCGCGGGCGTCCCGGCGTACCAGGCGGCGTCCCCTCCGCTGACGGCGAAGCCGCGCCGCGGGAGGCGCGGGGCCAGATGGACTGACGGATCGTCATGTCGGCCGTACGGACGGGGCCCCGGCGGGGAACCATCGTTCACCGGTGTGTCACTTCCGCTGACGCATCCGCTGACGCGTCTGCGGCCCGCGGTCTGCGGTGCGCGGCCGCCACGACGGGAGGACCCCATGGTGGAGGGTGCGGTGCCCGGTCCGGGAGACGAGGGGCGGTCGTGGTCGACGGCCCAGCCGGGGTTCTGGCGCCAGGTCGTCGAGCAGCTGAACACCGCCCTGATGGTGGTCGGGTCGACCGGACGGATCCTCGCCGTCAACCCGGCCGCCGAGCGGCTGCTGGGCCGTGCCGCCACCGCGATGCGCGGGAAGGACGCGCACGAACTGCTGCACCGGGACGCGGGCGGCGGCTCGCTCATCCGGGAGCGGTGCCCGCTGCTCCGGGCGCTGGCCGCGGGGGTCGCCACGAGCGGGGAGGGCGACAGCCATTTGCGCGGTGACGGTCGTCTGGTCACGATCTCCTGGTCCGCTTCCCCGCTGGCGGACGACGGCTCCTTCGAGGGCATGGCCGTGCTGTTCACCGACGTCACCGGTGACCATGGCGCGCGTCGGGAACGGGCCGCCTACACGAGTGCGCTGGAGGACCTCACCGAGCGGCTGACGCTGGTCGCGGAGATCACCGACGTACTCGGGCAGACCCTGGAGACCGACGAGGCCCTCGCCCGGCTGGGCCGCCTGCTGGTTCCCCGCCTCGCCGACTGGGCGGCGGTGGACCTCCGGGCCGGTTCCGGGCAGGTCCACCGGGTCGCGGTGACCGGTCCCGCGGGCCGGGACCCCACGCTGGAGGGCAGGCGTGAACACCTTCCCGAGGCCGGGGAGGCGGACCGATCGCCTCTTGTCCACGTACTGCGCGGCGGTGCTCCCGTGCTGTGGGACGAGGTCGTGACGGCGGCCGCCCCGCCCGAGGCTCCCCTGGCCGCCGTGCACGGCGACTTCCTGCGGACCGTGGGCGCGACGTCCGCCATCACGGTGCCGCTGGGGTCCAGACGGCAGATCACCGGCGCCCTGACGGTGGTGCGAACCGACCCGGCGCACCCCTTCGACGCCGACGACCTGGAGGTGGTGAGCGACATCGGCCGCCGGGTCGGTCTGGTCATCGACAACGCACGGCGGTTCGGCCGCCAGCGCGCCATCGCCGAGGCCATGCAGCGCAACCTGCTCGCCCCGCTGCCCCAGCCCGGCCGCCTGCGCCTGGCCGCCCGCTACCAGCCCGCCCCGGCCGGCTCCCAGGTGGGCGGCGACTGGTACGACGCGTTCGAGCTGAAGGACGGCACGCTCGCGCTGGTCATCGGCGACGTCGTGGGTCACGACCTGACGGCGGCGGCCGGGATGGCCCAACTGCACGGCATCCTGCGCTCGCTGGCCTGGGACCACTCGTGGGACCACGCCGGGCCGCCGGGCACCATCGTGGACCGCCTCGACGACGCCATGCCCGCCATCACCACCGTCTCCATGGCGACCCTCGTCCTCGCCCGGGTCGAAGGCCACCCGGACGCGGGTCCATGGACCCTGCGGTGGACCAGTGCCGGACACCCGCCGCCTCTGCTGCTGACCCCCGGCGGACACGCGCGGTACCTCGAAGGCGGCCAGGGGCTCCTCCTCGGCGCCCCACCGGACCCCGGCGCGGGCAGCCGTCCGAACGCCGCGCAGCCCCTGCCGCCCGGTTCCACCCTGCTGCTCTACACCGACGGCCTGATCGAGATCCCCGGCAGCGACCTCGACACCGGCCTGGGCCGCCTGCGCCACCACGCTCTGGCACTCGCCGACGCACCACTGGACACCCTGTGCGACGAACTGCTCGCCCGTATGCCGCCCGGCAGCGCCGACGACGTGGCCCTCCTCGCCCTGCGTATGCCGACGGATTGACACGCCCCTCTCGCGTTCGCGTCCCACCGGCATCTCCCGTGCCGTTTTCCACCGAGCCCTCTTGACAAGGCCCAAAGGTCAGCGACAGTCTTCCGTTAAGTAGAAAGTGAATTCCACAATATGGAAACAGGACGAAATAAGAGTACGGAAGGGAGCGCCTGAGGCCCCATGGGATTCGCAGAGCAGCGCTACAACGTCAACCTGTCGATCCTCTTCACGGAACTCCCGCTCCTGGAGCGCCCCGCGGCCGCCGCCGCGGCCGGCTTCACCGCGGTCGAGCTGTGGTGGCCCTGGGTCGACTCGCCCACCCCCGCGCGGTCCGAACTCGACGCCCTGCGGGGCGCGATCGAGGACGCGGGCGTGCGGCTGACCGGGCTGAACTTCTACTCCGGAGTGCTCCCGGGCCCCGACCGGGGCGCGCTGTCGATCCCGGGCGAGGAGTCGGAGCGGTTCCGCGCCAACATCGACGTGGCCGCGGACTTCGCCGGGTCCGTCGGCTGCGGGGCGCTCAACGCCCTCTACGGCAACCGCGTCGCCGGTGTGGACCCGGCCGAGCAGGACGCGCTCGCGCTGCGGAACCTGGTCCTGGCGGCGCGGGCCGCCGACCGGATCGGCGCGATGCTGCTGATCGAGGTCCTGAACAAGGTGGAGTCGCCGCTCTACCCCCTGGTGTCGGCCCCGGCCGCCGTCTGCGTCGTCGACAAGGTCAACCAGGCGTCGGGCCTCGGCAACGCGCGCTTCCTGATGGACCTCTACCACCTGTCCATGAACGGCGAGGACCTGCCGCGGGTGATCGCCGAGTACGCCGACAGGACCGGCCATGTGCAGATCGCCGACAACCCCGGCCGCGGCGCCCCCGGCACCGGGACCGTCCCGCTGGAGGAGCACCTCGACCAGCTCGCCAAGGCCGGGTACGAGGGCCTGGTCGGCCTGGAGTACAAGCCGGGCGACCGGCCTAGCGCCGAGGCCTTGGAGTGGCTCCCCCGAGAGGCCCGCGCGGCGCACTGAGCGCCCACCCCACGGGCGTGGCCCACCCCACAGACGCAGCAGAGCAGTCAGAGAGGCACCCTCACCATGAGCAATCTCCCCAAGATCGCGTGGATAGGCCTCGGCATCATGGGCTCCCCCATGTCCGAGAACCTGATCAAAGCGGGTTACGAGGTCACGGGCCACACCCTGGAGCAGGACAAGCTCGACCGGCTGACCGCCGTCGGCGGTACCGCGGCGGCCTCCGTCGCCGAGGCGGTGCGCGACGCCGACGTCGTCATCACGATGGTGCCCGCCTCCCCGCAGGTCGAGGCCATCGCGTACGGCCCTGCCGGCATCCTGCGCAACGCCAGGCCCGGCACCCTGCTGATCGACATGTCGTCCATCACCCCGCAGACCTCGGTCGACCTCGCGAGGGCGGCGCAGCAGAAGGGCATCCGGGTGCTCGACGCCCCGGTGTCCGGCGGTGAGGCCGGCGCGATCGAGGCCGTGCTGTCCATCATGGTCGGCGGCGAGCAGGCCGACTTCGACGAGGCCGCGCCGGTCTTCGAGGCGCTCGGCAGGACCATCGTGCTGTGCGGTCCGCACGGCTCCGGCCAGACCGTGAAGGCCGCGAACCAGCTGATCGTCGCCGTGAACATCCAGGCGTGCGCCGAGGCCGTGGTCTTCCTGGAGAAGTCGGGCGTGGACCTGAAGGCGGCGCTCGACGTCCTGGGCGGCGGGCTCGCCGGCTCGACCGTGCTGACCCGCAAGAAGGACAACTTCCTGAACCGGGACTTCAAGCCGGGCTTCCGCATCGACCTGCACCACAAGGACATGGGCATCGTCACCGACGCCGCCCGTACCGTGGGCGCCGCCCTGCCCGTCGGCGCCGTGGTGGCCCAGTTGGTCGCCTCGCTGCGCGCCCAGGGCGACGGCGGCCTCGACCACTCGGCCCTGCTGCGCGCCGTGGACCGCCTCTCCGGCGCCCGGGTCTGAGGCGCCGGCTCCCCGAACTTCCGGTCCGCGGCGGCGCCGACATCTGTCCTGTCGCGCCCAGGTGCCGTCGCGGACCGGAACCACCGTCCGGGATACGCCGACTTCCTGAGGGGCGTCGGCGGGCGCACCGCGATGTCCGTACGCCTCTTGACGGTGGGTGAGGGTCTGGCCGACACCGGCACGGTGCGCGAACCGCCCGATCCGGCGATCGACTTCACGCATCCCCGAACGGCGTCCGGTCCCTGATGGACACCCATCAGCCACCGGACGCACCGCCCGCGACCGTTTCCGACCGACCCGGATGAGGGGTGAGCGTCGGAGCACGCGGGCAGGGCACGGACCGCGGCGGCTGCGCGCCAGTGCGGTGGTGCGGGCTCCGGCCCGCGTCTCGACGTGAGGGACGCGGAACCGGCGCCGTCGCATCCGCCGCGGTCCGACCCATCGCGATCCGGAGAGCCGGCGAGTTCGAGAGCTGGAGGACTTGGGGCGCCGGGTGGGGTCCAAGATCCAGGATCCAGGATCTATGGGTGTTGAACGTGCGCAGGGCCTCGGTGATCTCCGCCTCCGGCACGTCCGGATGGAGGGCGCGGTGACCGACGAGCACGAGCGCACTGGCCCGGCGGGGCTCGATGCCGAACTCGTCCTGGCCCGGCGGGGCTCGATGCCGAACTCGTCGCGGATGCGGTGCCGGTCCTCGTCCAGTCCCGTCAAACGATGTGCGGGGCGCCGTCACCGCGGACCAGCGGGAGGTCGACTCGTCACCGGGCGCGAGCCTGCGGTGCGCGGCCTCGCCGCCGAAACGACCGCCGAAGATGCGGTGCTGCCCCTCCAACGCGCTCTGGAGGTCCCGTTCCAGGGCGTCCGGGTCCTCGACGCCGTGCGCAGCTCTTCGAGACCGGCCGCACGACGGCGCAACTCGGTCTCCTGGAGGATGAGTTGCCTCTGGTCGTCGGTGGAGAGCAGGGCGAGGGCCGCCGGGGAGATGACGATGTCCGGGCGCGACGGCCGGGTCCTCGATGTCGATGCGGCCGTCACGCAGGACGCACTCCCGCCACAGGACCGTCTACGGCGCGGCCGCGTGGGATCACCCACCGTCCGGGCCGGTCCTCGGGTGCCCAGCATGCGCACCACGTTCCACTCGCCGGCGCCGGCCGCCGTGGCCCCTGCCTCCGCCGGCAGCCGTTCGAGCTCCTTGCCACCCGGCGGCCGCGGCCGGTTCCACCAGCGCGTCGCCATGGTAGGGACTGTGCGATCAGGGTCGGACAACCCGATCACCGGCCACCGGCCACCGGCTTGCTGCCTACGCAAGCGTGCGTAGACCGTCTACGGAACCCTCAAATCAACCTCTGAACCCGTGTGCCAAGGCTTCAACTACCCCTGGGTCAGGGCACATTCTCGTCACACGGGGCCCGTCGGCACGGGGGCGGCGGGCCTCGACGGGGGAAAGGCCCCACGGGGGAAACGGGGCACGGGGGAACACGGGGGTCGGGGGGAAACGGGGGCCCGGGGATCGGGGGAGAACCGGGGAAACGGGGGAGGCCATGAGCGGCGGCGCGGCAAAGCGGCTCGCGTCATGCGAGGTCGCGCCGCTGCCGAGGCCTCCCCTCCCCCACCGCCGGACGACTCGGAGCACACCCTTGCCGTACGACGGCCCGGGCGCGGGGCCGGGCGGCCCACCCCCCGGATGAGCCGCCCCCAGACGTCCGTACGCCGTCGCCGACGGCCCTGCGGCACCGTCGGCGCCGTACGCCTCACACCCGCAACGCCCTGATCGACGTGGGCGCGTGTCCCGGCTCCGTCGCGATCTCCTCGAACTCCACCACGTTGCCGATGTCGTTCGTCGTGGACATCGAGATGTTGGTGACACGTTCCAGGATCGCCTCGACGACGACCGGCACCCGGTACTCCGCCGCGAGCTTCTTCGCCTGCTCGAAGGCGGCGCCCAGTTCGGCCGGGTCGGTCACCCGGATCGCCCTGCAGCCGAGGCCCTCGGCGACCTTGACGTGGTCGACGCCGTAGACGCCCAGCTCGGGCGAGTTGACGTTCTCGAACTCCAGGTTGACCTGGAAGTCGATGTCGAAGGCGCGCTGGGCCTGGCGGATGAGGCCCAGGTAGGAGTTGTTGACCAGGACGTGGACGTACGGGATGCGGTGCTGCGCCCCGACCGCCAGCTCCTCGATCATGAACTGGAAGTCGTAGTCGCCGGAGAGGGCGACGACGGACGCCTCCGGGTCGGCCTTCGCGACGCCGAGCGCGGCGGGGATCGTCCAGCCCAGCGGGCCCGCCTGGCCGCAGTTGATCCAGTGGCGCGGGCGGTAGACGTGCAGCATCTGGGCGCCGGCGATCTGCGAGAGGCCGATGGTGGAGACGTAGCGGGTCTCGGGGCCGAAGGCCTTGTTCATCTCCTCGTAGACGCGCTGCGGCTTGATCGGGATGTCGTCGAAGTGCGTGCGGCGCTGGAGGCGGGCCTTGCGGTCCTGCGTGGCGGCCGCCCACGCGGAGCGGTCCGGCATCCTCCCTTGCGCCTTCAACTCCCGTGCCACCGCCACGAACAGCTCCAGTGCGGCCCCGGCGTCGGACGCGATGCCGTAGTCGGGGGCGAAGATCCTGCCGATCTGGGTGGGCTCGATGTCGACGTGGACGAACGTCCGCCCGGCCGTGTAGACGTCCAGTTTCCCGGTGTGCCGGTTGGCCCAGCGGTTGCCGATGCCGAGGACGAAGTCGGACTCCAGGAAGGTCGCGTTGCCGTAGCGGTGCGAGGTCTGCAGACCGACCAGGCCGGCGTTCAGCTCGTGGTCGTCGGGCAGGACACCCCAGCCCATGAGCGTGGGGACGACGGGAACTCCGGTCAACTCGGCTAATTCCACGAGGAGTTCGGAGGCGTCGGCGTTGATGATCCCGCCGCCCGCGACGATCAGCGGCCGCTCCGACTCGTTCAGCAGCCCGATCGCCTTCTCGATCTGGGCGCGGGTGGCGGCGGGTTGGTAGACCGGGAGCGGCTCGTACGTGTCCGGGTCGAACTCGATCTCGGTGAGCTGGACGTCGATGGGCAGGTCGACGAGGACGGGACCGGGGCGCCCGGAGCGCATCAGGTGGAAGGCCTGCTGGAAGACGCCGGGGACCTGCGCTGCCTCCAGGACGGTGACGGCCATCTTGGTGACGGGCCTGGCGATGGAGGCGATGTCGACGGCCTGGAAGTCCTCCTTGTGGAGCACGGCCGTGGGCGCCTGGCCGGTGACGCAGAGGATCGGTATGGAGTCACCGGTGGCCGAGTAGAGCCCGGTGATCATGTCGGTGCCGGCGGGCCCCGAGGTGCCGACGCACACGCCGATGTTGCCGGGGCGGGTGCGGGTGTAGCCCTCGGCCATGTGCGCCGCGCCCTCGACGTGCCGGGCGAGGGTGTGCTGGATGCCGCCGGAGGCCTTCAGGGCCGCGTAGAAGGGGTTGATCGCCGCGCCGGGGACACCGAACGCGTCACGGACGCCCTCACGCTTGAGGATCTCGACTGCCGCGCGGGCAGCGGTCATACGAGCCATTGCGTACTCCTGCTTCAGCTGCCGGACTCGCGCTCCCGTCGCGCCCCGCGGTGAGCACTTCCGTATCTCGTCGATTGCCTGGGCGTATCGCGTGTGCACATTTCCGCATTACGGAAATAATCTTCTGCTATCTGGAAGCAATGTAGGGGGCGGTGTCAGGAGCGTCAAGGGCGTGGGCGGCGGAATCCACCTTCGGCGTCTCGGGGTGTTTCCCTGCCGGGACAGCCCTGGCTGGAGGACGATGAGGGGGCGTTTTCGAGGGTGGCCCGGTGGTGGGGTGGGGTGGGGAGCATGAGCGAGAGCATGGCGGTGCGGTGCCCGGACTGCGGGCGGGAGCATCAGTACGCCGCGCCGGCCTACCCCTGTGCGTGCGGCGCCCCGGTCGCCCCGCCCCTGGACCGCCGCGCCGCCCCCACCTCCGTCACGCACCACACCTGGGACGAGGACTGGGTGACCGTGCGCTGCGGCGACTGCGGTCGCGCGGACCAGTGGCCCCATCCGGAGCTGGGCTGCTCCTGCGGGACCGTGCTGCGCGTTCCCGTGGCCGGCGGCGTACGGCCGCTGAGAACCGGCGGCGCCATGGACACGGCCGGAGTGCCCGCCGGACCCCGGGCGGCCTTCCGGCCCTACACCATCCGCACGGCCCGCGACGCGGTCACCGCCGTGGCCCTCTATCTGCGCTGGCTGGGCTACCGGGACATCCGCCGCGCCGACCAGCGCCAGCCCTCCGGGATCGGGCTGGCCACGCGGGGCGCCCTGGTCCAGGTGGACCCGTCGGTGCGCCCGGCCTCGCTGCGCGACGTCGAGTGCCTGTGGCTGACGGCCATGACGGAGTCCACCGACTGCGTCTTCTTCGCCCTCGCCGGGTACACGAGCGACGCCCGCGACCGCGCCGACGGCCTGGGCGTCTCCCTGTTCGTCCTGGACCTCACGGGCACCCCGCAGCCGGTGAACCGCGCGGCGACGACCCTCGTCGCCGCCTGCGCCGAGGCCTGAGCGCTCCTTGCGGGGCGCATCCCTACTCGGTCGTGTACCGCTCCCGCAGCTCGATCTTCCGCACCTTCCCCGACACCGTCATCGGGAAGGAGTCCAGGATCCGCAGCGCGCTCGGGATCTTGTAGTGCGCCAACTGCCCGTCGCAGAAGGCCCGTAGCTCCTCCAGCGTGAGCGGTTCGGCGGCCTCGCGCGGGATGACACAGGCCAGCACCTCCTCGCCGTAGCGCTCGTGCGGTACGCCCACCACCTGGACGTCGGCGATCTTCGGGTGGCCGTACAGGAACTCCTCGATCTCGCGCGGGTAGATGTTCTCGCCGCCCCGGATGATCATGTCCTTGATCCGGCCGACGATTTCGACGTACCCGTCCTCGCGCATCGTCGCCAGGTCGCCGGTGTGCATCCACCGGCCGGCGTCGACGGCCTCGGCGGTCTTCTCCGGCTCCTCCCAGTAGCCGAGCATCACGCTGTAGCCACGGGTGCACAACTCACCTGCCGCACCGCGTGGTCGGGTCACCCCGGTCACCGGGTCGACGATCTTCACCTCGATGTGCGGGAGGACGCGGCCGACCGTCCCGGTGCGGTGTTCCAGGTCGTCGTCGCGCCGGGTCTGGGTGGAGACGGGCGAGGTCTCCGTCATGCCGTAGCAGATCGAGACCTCCGTCATGTGCATCTCGGCGACCACCCGCTTCATCACCTCCACCGGACAGGGCGAGCCCGCCATGATGCCGGTGCGCAGGGACGAGAGGTCGTAGGCGTCGAAGTCGGGGAGGTTCAACTCCGCGATGAACATGGTCGGTACACCGTACAGGGAGGTGCAGCGCTCCTGCTGGACGGCGTCCAGCGTGGCCTTCGGGTCGAAGGCCGGGGCCGGGATGACGATGCAGGCGCCGTGCGAGGTCGCCGCGAGATTGCCCATCACCATGCCGAAGCAGTGGTAGAAGGGCACGGGCACGCAGATCCGGTCCTGCTCGGTGTATGCGATCAACTCCCCCACGAAGTAACCGTTGTTGAGGATGTTGTGGTGGGAGAGGGTCGCCCCCTTGGGGAAGCCCGTGGTACCCGAGGTGTACTGGATGTTGATCGGGTCGTCGCAGGACAGTTCCTCGTACGGCACCGGCGTCCCGCGCGCGATCAGCGCGTCCCAGCTCGGGTCCCCGATGTAGACGGTCTCCCTCAACTTCGGGCACCTGGAGCGGACTTGCTCGACCATCGACCGGTAGTCGCTCGTCCTGTGGCTGAGCGAGGCGAAGAGCAGGCAGACACCGGCCTGGTTGAGGACGTACTCGACCTCGTGGGTGCGGTAGGCCGGGTTGATGTTCACCATGATCGCGCCGATACGGGCGGTGGCGTACTGGACGAGCACCCACTCGGGGCAGTTGACCGCCCAGATACCGACCCGGTCGCCCTTGGCCACGCCGCTCGCGAGCAGGGCGTACGCCAACCGGTCCACGTCCGCGGCGAATTGGGCGTACGTCCAGCGCCGCCCGGACGGCACGTCGACGAGCACCTCGCGGTCGGGCCAGGCCGCGACCGCCCGGTCGAGGTTGGCACCGATCGTGTCGCCGAGCAGGACCGTGTCGCTCGTACCGTGCGTGTACGACGGCTCCGTCACCGGACGGCCTCCTTGTTCCGTCGTCGGACGGCCGCCTCGTTCCGTCGTCGGATGGCCGCCTCGCTCCGTCGTCGGATGGCCGCCTCGCTCCGTCGTCGTCGCCGTCGTCGGAAGGTCTCCTCGTTCCGTCACCGGAAGTCCTCCTCGCGGTACTCCGCGTCCGAGCCCTCGGCCGTGGCCTCGCGCAGCTCGATGCGGCGGATCTTGCCCGACACGGTCTTCGGCAGGTCGCCGAACTCCAGGCGGCGCAGACGCTTGTAGGGCGCGAGGACGGTCCGGGAGTGCTCGAACAGCACCTTCGCGGTGTCCGGTCCCGGCTCCCAGCCGGCCGCCAGCACGATGTACGCCTTCGGTACCGCGAGCCGCACCTCGTCCGGCGCGGGCACCACTGCCGCCTCGGCGACGGCCTCGTGCTCCAGCAGGGCGCTCTCCAGCTCGAACGGGCTGATCTTGTAGTCGCTCGCCTTGAACACGTCGTCCGCGCGGCCCACGTAGGTGATGTAGCCCTCCGCGTCCCGTGAGCCGATGTCGCCGGTGCGGTAATAGCCGCCGGCCATGGCCTCCGCCGTACGGTCCGGGTCGCCGTGGTAGCCGGTCATCAGGCCGACGGGGCGGTTGGAGAGGTCCAGGGCGATCTCGCCCTCGTCGACGTCGGGGGCGCCCGAGACGGGGTCGAGGAGAACGACCTTGAAGCCGGGGCCGGGCCGGCCCATCGAGCCGGTCTTCAGTTCCTGGCCGGGGCTGTTGGAGACCTGGACGGCGGTCTCGGTCTGGCCGAAGCCGTCCCTGATGGTGACGCCCCAGGCGCGCCGCACCTGCTCGATGACCTCGGGGTTGAGGGGCTCCCCGGCGGCGACGACCTCGCGGGGCGGGGTGCGCAGCTGGGTCAGGTCCGCCTGGATGAGCATGCGCCACACGGTGGGCGGGGCGCAGAAGGTGGTGACCCCCGCGCGGTCCATCTCCGAGAGCAGCCGGCCGGCGTCGAAGCGGGTGTAGTTGTGGATGAACACGGTCGCCTCCGCGTTCCACGGGGCGAAGAGGTTGGACCAGGCGTGCTTGGCCCAGCCGGGCGAGGAGATGTTGAGATGGACGTCGCCGGGCTTCAGGCCGATCCAGTACATGGTCGCCAAGTGGCCGATGGGATACGACACATGGGTGTGCTCGACCAGTTTGGGCCGGGCGGTGGTGCCCGAGGTGAAGTACAGCATCAGCGGGTCGGTGGCATTGGTCGCGCCGTTCGGCTCGAAGCGGGTGGGGGCCGCGTAGGCCTCCTCGTACGACCGCCAGCCGTCCACCGTGCCGCCGACCGTGGTCCGGGTGTAACGACCGGGTACGTCCTCGAACTTGGGGGCGTCCTCGGCCCGTACGATCACGTGCTTGACCCGGCCGCGCTCCACCCGGTCGCGCAGATCGGCGGGGCCCAGCAGCGGGGTCGCGGGGATGACGACGGCGCGCAGCTTCATCGCGGCGAGGGCGGTCTCCCACAGCTCCGCCTGGTTGCCGAGCATGACGAGGACGCGGTCGTCGGCACGGACGCCCCGGTCCCGCATTCGGTTGGCGACCTGGGACGAACGCGCGGACATCTCGGCGAAGGAGAGCACGGTCTCGGTGCCGTCCTCCTCGACGATGTGCAGCGCGGTGCGGTCGTTCTCGCGTGCGATCACGTCGAACCAGTCGAGCGCCCAGTTGAAGTACTCCGGGCGCGGCCAGGTGAAGCCCTTGTAGGCCGTGGCGTAGTCCTCACGATGGGCCAGCAGGAAGTCCCGGGCCGCCCGGAACTCGTCCGTGGCGCTCGTCCTCGCCGACATGTGTCCTCCTCATTGCCGGACCGTTGCCTGACATCGTGTAATGCGTGATACACGTCTCACTACCCCCGAACGGGGGTGCGCCGCGCGGAAAGGGCGAGTTCGTGGCATTGGATCCCTCGGATTCCGTCGGGACGGCTCTGTCCGGCCGGGCGGACATGCGCGGCGCGCTGCACCGGCTGCGACGGGCCACCGGGCTCCCGCTCGCCTTCGCGGGGCTGGTCGAGCCCGGTCCCGGGCAACTGCGCATCAGCGAACTCCAGGGCAACCGCACGACCGCGCTTCAAGGGCTGGCCGTGCACTCCGGGAACGGCCTCGGCGGCAAGACGGTGGCCCTGGCCCGCCCCTGCTGGGTGACCGACTACTCCGTCTCGCGCCAGATCAGCCACGAGTACGACGCCGCGGTCGCCGCCGAGGGCATCCGCTCCGTCCTCGCGGTCCCCGTGGTCGTACGGCGCCAGGTGCGCGGAGTGCTGTACGGAGCTCTGCGCTCGGCCCAGCCGCTGGGTGAGCGCACGGTCGGGGCCGCGCTGGAAGCGGCGCGGGACCTGGAGCAGGCGCTGGTGGTGCGGGACGAGGCGCGGAGTCTGCTGGCCGCGACCCGGGTGCCCGAGGGGGATTCCGCCGGGGCGTGGGAGGAGGTCCGGGAAGCGCACGGGGCGCTGCGCGCGCTCGCCCCGCGCATCGACGATCCGGATCTGCGGGCGGAGCTGCTGCGGGTGTGCGGGCGCCTCGCCGGCGTGGCCGGTGAGGAGGGCGCCACCGGGCCGACCGCGCCCGCCGCGGACGGCGCCACGACCATCGCCCTCACCTCGCGCGAGGTGGATGTGCTCGCGTGCGTCGCCATGGGCGCGACCAACGCGGTCGCGGCGCAGCGGTTGGGGCTGCGTCCGGAGACCGTGAAGGCGTACCTGCGCTCGGCGATGCGGAAGCTCGGGGCGCATACGCGCCTGGAGGCGGTGGTGGCGGCCCGCCGAGCGGGCCTGCTGCCCTGACCCACACCCTTTACGGGATGTGGCGGACGTCATCTTTCATGTAACAGGCATGTGAAATTCCTTATGCCGTACCCTTCCTGTTATTTCCCACACCCGGGCTACGTTCCGAAATTCAAAGACTGGATGCCTAATATTGGCCCGGACACGACACTCGAGGGGAGCGGTGGCCCGTGCGACGGGAGATCAAGGAGCCTGGGAGACCCCGCCCCGACCTGGTCATAGGCAGGGAGGAGCTGTTCGCGGGGGCCCGTGAGCAGCTTTCACGGGGCGGCAGCGTGCTCGTCCACGGCTCCGCGGGCATCGGTAAATCGACCGTCCTGCGCGCGCTGGCCGCGGAATACGACGAATCGGCACGGACGGTCCTGCGCTGCTCGGCCACCGAGTCCGAGTCGCATCTGCCGTTCCTCGCACTGAGCGATCTGCTCGGTCTGGTCATGGACGAGGTGTCCGACCAGCTGCCCGCCCCGCAGCGCACCGCTCTGGAGTCCGCGCTCACCGGCCGTGGCGAGTCCACGCTCCAGCGCGACGGGCTGGCCCTGCGGCTGGCCGTCCTGTCCACCCTGCGCGCGCTGGCCGCCAAGGGTCCGGTGCTGATCGTCGCGGACGACCTCCAGTGGCTGGATCCGGCCAGTGTCGAGCTGCTCGGGTTCGCCGCGCGACGGCTCGGCGAGCTGCCGGTGCGCATGCTGTGCGCCGTACGTACCTCGACGGACCCGCATGGTCACGAGCAGGACAGGTATCTACGCGCGTCCCCGCCCGACACCCTCGCCCTCCGGGTCGCTCCGCTGTCCAGGACGCATGTCGCCGAGCTGCTGGAGAACCGCGGCTACACCGGTCTGCCCCGCTCGACCGTGCGGGACATCCACCGCACCAGCGGCGGCAACCCGCTGTTCGCGCTGGAGCTGGGCCGCGCCCTCGCCGACAGTCCGACCCCGCCGCGTCCGGGTGAGCCGCTGCCCGTGCCGACCTCGCTGCGGACCCTGGTCCTGAACCGGCTGGACATGCTCTCGGCCGAGGCCCGCCGCACCCTGCTCGTCGCCAGCGCCGGTGCCCGGCCCACGGTGGCGCTGCTGCGGGCCGCCGGGCGGGAGAACGCTGAGGCGGAGACCGCGCAGGCCGTCGAGCTGGGGCTGCTCGCGCCGGAGCGGGAGGGGCCGGGCGTGCGGTTCGCGCACCCCCTGGTCTCCGCCGCGCTGTACGCCGAGGCGACCGCCCAGGATCGGCGGGCCGCCCACGCCGCGCTGTCCACCTCCGCCGTCGACCCCATCGAGCGGGCCCGGCATCTGGCGCTGGCCACCCACGGCACCGATCCGCAGGTCGCCGGGCAGCTGGGCGAGGCCGCGGCCGTGGCCCGGGACCGGGGCGCGCCCTCGGTCGCCGCCGAGCTGGGGCTGCTCTCGGCCCGGCACACCCCGGCGGACGCGACGCCGGGGCCGGACGAGCGGCGGTTGCAGGCCGCCGAGGACGCGCTGACCGCCGGGGAGAACGACCTGGGCCGGGACATCGCCCGTGAGGTGCTGAGCCGGGCCACCGAGCCCGCCGAGCGGGTCCGGGCCTGGATGGTGGTGATCGACGCGGCCGGTCAGTCCCTCGCCGAGGTCGACGCCGTCTATCCGCAGGTCCTCGCCGACGCGGGCGACGACCCGCGGCTGCTCGGCCTGGTCCGCTACCAGCTGGCCTGGCGTGCCCTGGTCCTCGAAGGCGACTTCGCCCAGAGCCGGGAGGAGGCCGCGCGGGCGGCGGAGCTGGCGGCGCGGGCCGAGGACCGGCGCACCGAACTGCTCGCGCTCGCCTTCCAGGCACAGGCGGAGATCCTGATGGGGCACCCGGACGCGCCCATGACGATCAAGCGGGCGCTGAGGGAGCCGCAGGACCCCCAGCTGGCGTGCCATCACAACGGGGCGGGCGCGACCCGCTTCCGCTGGCTGATGATGAGCGACCAGCTCGGCGAGGCCCGCGCGACGATCACCTCGCTGCTGCGTGAGGTGCGCCGGCGCGGCATGGTCGAGAGCGAGGTGCACTATGTGCGCTTCCTCGCCGAGACCGAGCTGCGTTCCGGGCACTGCGGCCGGGCCCTCGACCTCGCCCGCGAGGGCTACGTCCTCGCCCGGGACTCCGGCATCGGCGAGGGCGCGTCCGCCATGCTCACCTCGCTCGCGGAGGCCGCCGGCGGTGACGTGGAGCGGGCCCGGGCGCTCGCCCGTGAGGCCGCCGAGCGCGCCGAGCAGGACGGCGACCTGATGTACCTCTCCCGCGCCCTGGGTGCCCTCGGGCACGCTCAACTGGTGGCGGGGGACGCTCCGGGGACGGTCCAGTCGCTGCGCCGGGTACGGGAGTTGGAGGAAGGACTCGGTGTCAACGACCCCGCACGCGGCCGGTGGCACGGCGATCTCGCCGAAGCCCTGGTGCGGGTGGGCGAGTTGGCCGAGGCCCAGGACGTCATCGACGTCACCCGGCAGCAGGCGCTGCGACTCGGCCGCGAGAGCGTGCTCGCCGTCCTCGACCGGGCCGAGGCGCTGGTGCGCGCGGCACGGGGTGAACAGGACGCCGCCGTACGGCAGTTGACGTCGGCTCAGGACCGGCTGGCCAAGCTGGGCTACGGACTGGAGGAGGCGCGGGCCGCGTACGCCCTGGCGGGGCTGCGCACTCTCCCGCAGGCCCTCGGTGTCGCCCGGCCAGGGGGGACGCCCGCGTCCGGGCCGGGTTCGTACGACGAGGCGTCCCGGCTCTTCCGCCGCTGCCGTGCCCTGCCGTGGCTGCGCCAGGTGGAGGAGGCCACGGTCGCCCCGGCGCCCCCGCAGCAACCCGCGATCGCGCCATCGGCGCTGGACGCCCTCGCCGTGCTCGCGGCGACGGAACGCCAGGTCGCGGAGCTGGTCATGGAGGGCGCGACCAACCGGGAGATCGCCGGCCGTCTGTACATCAGCGTGAAGACGGTCGAGGCGACACTCACGCGGGTCTACCGGAAGCTGGGCATCCGGTCGCGTGTGGACATCGTGCGTCTGGCGGCGGGACACCGTACGAACTGACCTCCCCGGGACCGGTTTGCCGGGCCCCCTCCCGGGGCCTGGGTCCTGTGCGCGCAGCGACCTTGCGACTCCAGCCTAGGCTCAAACCCCGGCCCGGGTCATCGAGGGTTTTCCCTCCTCAACTCCATTAGGGGGATCCCCCCTTGGGGGGGGATCACTCCGGCTCATAGTTTTTGTGATGTGCCGCACGCCAGGGCACACAGACCGGCCCGCCGCCCCCGCTCGGCTCCCCCGAGCGGGGGCGACACCGCAGGTCTGTGCACCGCACCCCCCACCCGCGCGTCCCCCACCGGCAACTCCCCCATAGGAGAACCATGTTCGGGTTCAACCGCGTCAAGAAGTCGATGGTCGCCGCCGCGGCCACCGCTGCCGCCGCCGCTGCCGCGCTGCTCACCGCCCCCGGCGCCGTCGCCGCTCCCCAGCCCATCGTGGGTGGTACGACCACCACCGCGAGCGCGTACCCGTACGTCATGCAGATCACGAACGCCTCGCAGAGCCAGTTCTGTGGCGGCACCCTCGTGTCTCCCACCAAGGTGATCACCGCCGCCCACTGCATGGTCGGCAGAACCACCTCCAGCACCCGCGTCGTCGGTGGCCGCACCTACCGCAACGGCACGAACGGCACCGTCAGCACGCTCAGCAAGATCTGGATCCACCCGAGCTACAACAGCTCCACCATGACCAGCGACGTGGCCGTGCTGACGCTCGCGGTCGCGCAGCCGTACACCACGGCGTCCTACGTCAGCTCCTCGCAGACGAGCGTCTACGCGGCCGGCACCACCGCCCGCATCATCGGCTGGGGCACCACGTCCTCGGGCGGCTCCTCCTCCAACCAGCTGCGCACCGCGACCGTGCCGGTCGTGGCCGACTCGGTCTGCGGCAGCTCCAGCTCGTACGGCTCCGAGTTCGTGGCGAGCTCCATGGTTTGCGCCGGATACTCCTCCGGCGGCGTTGACACCTGCCAGGGCGACAGCGGCGGTCCCCTGATGATCGGGGGCGTCCTGGCAGGCATAGTTTCCTGGGGTTACGGCTGCGCCGACGCGCAGTACCCCGGGATCTACACCCGGCTGACCACCTTCTCCAACACGGTGGCCGCCCAGATCGCCTCGTAACCGAGGCCTGGCACCGGCCGACGGACTCCTGGGGTACTCCCTCAGGTACTACCAGGGGGCGCCGCGAACCTGCCACGAGCGGTTCGCGGTGCCCCCTCTCCACTGTCCGTGCGGGCCACGGGTGTTACGTGGCCACGGTGCCGAAGCGGATGTCGTACGCGCCGTCCTCGCCGTGGGCGCCTTCCTCGCCGTGGGCGCCGTCCTCGTCCCCGTGCAGCGTGGTGAGCGTGCGCTCCGCCTCCGCCACGAGGTCGGCCCGCTGCTGCCGGGTGAGGCGGCCGAAGGGTTCGAGGGTCAGGACACCCGCGTCGAGCTTCCAGATACCGGCGAGGAACCCGTCGACGAGGAAGGTCCGGTAGGCCTGATTCCCTTGCCAGGAGCGGCCCTTGAGGTCCGGCGGGACCACGCGGGAGCGGTCGGCGTGGGAGAGGAGCAGGTTGTCGAACTCGGGGAGCAGCCGGGGCGGCGCCGGGGTCTCCGGGTCCGGGCGGGGCGCGTCGGGGAGGTCGAAGAGTTCGGTGCCGTGGTCGTCGCGGAAGGTGAGCAGCTCCGGGCGCAGCCGCTCGAACGCCTCGCGCAGGCGGGTCAGTCCGGCCCAGGTCTGCATGTCCTTCACGGAGGCGGGCCCGAAGGCGGCGAGATAGCGCCGGACGACGGTCTCGGGTGCCGGGGCCGGTTCGGCGGGGCGTCCGAGCCAGTGCTCGGCGGTGGTCAGGGCGACCTGTCCGCTCCTCCCCCACAGGCCGCGTGGGGTGACCTGGACCAGCGGCAGCCGGCAGCGCGCGGCGATGCCCAGGGCGAACGGGTCGGCGTCGGGCCATTCCACGAGCAGGGCCTCACGCAACTGCTTCAACGTCCGCGGCTCGGCCTCGACGAGTTCCCGCGCGATCGCCGCGAGCCGGTCGAGATCGACCCCGGCCAGCCCCTTGCGGAACAGATTCAGCTCCCGCTCCCGGGCCGGCTGCACCAACGGCCGCAGGGTGAGGCAGTCCTCGGCGGTGTGCGTGTGGATCGTGGACCGCATGGTGACGATGCGTACGACGGCCCGGTCGGCCATCAGCTCCGACAACTGCTCGGGCGCGAACCCCTCCAGTCGGGCCGCGAGCGCGTAGTACGGCGGCCGCACGTTCTGCGCCTGCAGCCCGAGGAGGTGCGCGACGGCGTCGTGGGCGGACATGGGCGGGGGCGCCGATGCGGGGGCGGCTGGCTGGGCGGAGGGGGCCTGGGCCGACACGGCCTCGGAGGAGGCGGCCTTGGCTGAGGCGGCCTTGGCGGACACGGGCGCCCGGTGCAGCAGGAGCTGGCGGGCCAGGGTCGCGCGGTTGAGTGCGTGAGTGCCGAGCCGGGGGGCGGTCCGGGACGCCTTGTTCGTCATGCTGTGCACGCTAGCGGGGGTTGCGGACAGGCTCTGTCCTCGACGGTGCCGTTTCGGTCCGCTACCACGGTCGAACCCCTCACCGGCTCTGGCGGCGTTTGCCCCGTATATCCTGCTCGGTGATCACACAGTCGTTCGTGTACGCGCAACTCGGGAGGCATCCCCCATGGCCGATCGACGCGCCCGCCCGGCGCCGAAGACCGCCGGACCAGCCTCGAAGGGCGGCCGGAAGTCCGGCTGGCGCCGCACCCCGCCCCCTCCGTCGACATCATCCACGGGGCCTACGCCACCGAGCCCGGAACCGTCAGGGTCGGCCTCGGCCGAGCGGGCGGCCGGCGTGGTGGAGGCGGCCCTGTACCAGGACGGCGTACGCGTCTCCTCCCACGCCACGCTCGCGGACACGTACCGCGAGCTGCGAGAGGCACCGGCCGGCATGGCATGGATCGGACTGGCCCGCCCGACCGAGGGCGAACTCCTCTCCCTGGCCGCCGAGTTCGACCTCCACCCGCTCGCCGTCGAGGACGCGATGGAGGCGCATCAACGCCCCAAGCTGGAGCGCTACGGCGACACCCTCTTCGTCGTCCTGCGCGCCGCCCGCTACCTCGACGCTCCCGAGGAGGTCGACTTCGGCGAGCTGCACGTCTTCGTGGGGCCCGACTTCGTCATCACGGTCCGCCACGGCGCGGCCCCCGACCTCTCAGCCGTCCGCCGCCGAATGGAGGACACCCCGGAGCTGCTGAAACTCGGCCCCGAGGCGGTCCTCTACGCCATCCTCGACGCGGTGGTCGACGGCTACGTCCCCGTCGTCGCCGGCGTACAGAACGATGTCGACGAGATCGAGACGGAGGTCTTCCGCGGCGACCCCGAGGTATCCCGCCGCATCTACGAACTCTCCCGCGAAATGGTCGAGTTCCAGCGCGCCACCCGCCCCCTCGTCGGCATGCTCCACGGCCTCATGGCCGGCTTCACCAAGTACGAGACGGACGACGAACTCCAGCGCTACCTCCGCGACGTCGCCGACCACGTCACCCACACCAGCGAACGCGTCGACACCTTCCGCCAGGCCCTCACCGACATCCTCACGGTCAACGCCACCCTCGTCACCCAACAACAGAACGCGGAGATGCGCGCACTGGCGGAGGCGGGCTTCGAACAGAACGAGGAGATCAAGAAGATCTCGTCGTGGGCGGCGATCCTGTTTGCTCCCACGCTGGTGGGGACGATTTACGGCATGAACTTCAAGCACATGCCCGAGTTGAGCTGGAGCTTCGGATACCCCTTTGCCATCGGCCTGATGGGGGTGGTTTGTGTCAGTTTGTACTTAATTTTCAAGCGGCGGGACTGGCTCTGACCACCTCTTGTCGAGCCCAATTCTCCTGCGGTCTTTGCTCTCGCATCGGCCAACGACAGGGCGGGAAGCACCCCTGAGGAGTCCCTGGGGAGAAATGATGTGGGTGATCTCCTGACCAGGTCTTTTGCGCATTGGCATCCGCTGGGGAGAATCCGGGGAGAAACGAATGGCAGCCGCCGCCTTGGTTTCTCGGCAACTGGCCCGCATGGCTTCCTGTTCGGCACCCCCGCGCGACGTCGCCGCCGCTGCAGCCACATCACAGACAGTGAGAATTTTCGGCTGCCCCTGTTCGCCGACGATCCTGTGTAGTCCACCTTCGATGACGGCCAGCCTGTACTGCTGTAGGTCTTTTCCATCGGAAGGTACGGTGGCGGCCGCTTCCTGCGACTGAGAGTCCGTCCGTTCCCGCACCGCCCGTTCCCGGGCATCAGTGCACACAACACGCACCGACCAAAGATCAGGTCGAGCCCTTCTCGGGCTGGTGCGAGGATGGCAACACACTCCATGTGATGCGCCATCGGAAAGGTATCGGTCTGGGAAGGACCCCAGAAGAGCACTGGTCAGAGCCGGTTTTTGGGCTCATCGTCCTTCGTGCAGACACCCAGAGCGTCAAGGCCGCAGTCCTGCTCAGGGCTGAGCAGGACTGCGGCAACCAGCTCACCCGGGGATCCGCCCCCGCTCGCTCCGGACTCCAGCTCACGCATCATGGCCCTCGCACTGTCTCCGGCCGCCACAATGGAGTCATGCCCTCCAGCCCACAGCACCCCGCACCCACCCCGACGGACGTCTCGGGCGCGGACGCCGAGGACCTCGCGCTGTACCGGGAGAAGTTCCGCCGCCGTCTGCCGGAGTCGCTGGACGAGTTGCGCGGGCCGACGCGCGGTGTCGTGGATCTGCCGCTGCACATGGCCTGGTCAGGGATGACCTCATACGACCTGGGCAAGCCGCGCCAGCGTATGGGCCTGTACCGCACTGTCCTGCATGAGGGCCTGCACGACGACCTGCCCCGCTACCTCGACCAGGACCTGCTCCTCCAGCTGTGGCCGGTGCTGCGCACCCTCGTCGGCCGCACCGTGCGCGCCGTATGGGAAGACGCCTTCCCCCAGCTCGCCTCCCGCACCCGGGCAGCCGCATGACGGAGATACCGGAGCTGCACACGCGGCTCCTGGCGGATGTGATCGCGCTCGGTTCCCCGTATCCACTGGTTCTCACCGGTTGATACGCCGTGCGGGCACACCGCCTCGTGAACCGCCCCAGCCGGGACCTCGACGTCGCCACCGAGAACCCGGCGCCCATGGCCGACATCGCCGCCACGCTCCGCGCCGGCCTGGAAGGTGCACGCGCTGGAGACCGCCCCGCTGTCCGCCCGTTTCACCGTGACCGACCCGGCCACCGGGCAGGAATGCGAAGTCGACATCCTCAAGGAGATCTTCTGGCGGCCGGTAGCCCAGAGCCCGTACGGAGGCGGCAGGAGGTACGGCTGGGTCGCGGGAGACCGCTGCGGCGGGAGCGTGGACACGCCATGAAGCTACTGCACGCACCACTCGTCCAGCACGTGGTAGCCCCTCGACCGCCGCCTCTTCATCGGTGGTCCCGGCACCATTCACCCCTGCGTCGATCGCCGTCCGCATCTCCGCGAAAGTGTCCTGGGCGTAGGCGCCGTTGAAGCTGTTCCAGGTGCTGCGGGAGCAGGAACAGCTGGATGTGCTGGTCCGTCCGGGCCGGGGCCAAGAGCCGACGCGTCATGGTGTCCGCCTGTGCCGGGGGCACCTGTGAGGCCGTGTTCGGTACCGGCGAGTCTCAAGTCGCGGACTGGGGTGTGGATGCTCCCGGGACCGGCTCGACCAGCCATCTCTGTTCCGCCTCTCCATTGCGGGGACTTGGTACCAGAACGGTGCCGGTGTCGGGCGAGGCGGGGGCGATCACGAGGTTTCTCTCGTCGCGTGTGAGGAGTTCTCCTTCGGGGCTCAGCTCGAAGCGGAGCCCGAACGAGACGTCGCCCGAGGAGTCGCAGTACTCCAGATCCAGCACTTCGTCGTCCCCGCCGGCGTCCAGGCACAGATCCGGTTCGGCGAGGTTGCGCAGAAGCCCGTCCTCGACGTAGGTCCACCGCTGCGTGCTGGCGGCTGAGCAGGCGGACAGGGTGGCCTCCGCGCCACGCTCGGGCTGCGCTCCCCGGACGTCCATGCACAGGTCCGCGGCCGCATTGCGCAGTCGGCCGCTCCCCGGGGGGACAGGGAGGGCGGTCGAGGTCGTGGGGGAGGAGGGTGACGGCGTGGGCGTAGGCCGCTGTGTCGCCGGAGCCGGTGCGGTGGTGTCGGACGAAGTGCCGGCCACGACGATTGCTGCCGCGACAGCGGCCGAACTCGCGGCGATCCCGGCGACGAAGATCTTCGCGCCCTTGCGGGTGGAGCCAGGCCTTCCCTTCCTTGCCGGCTTCTGTGGCGTCTGCGGGGTGTCCGAGGGCCGGGCGTGGGCTCCCTCGGCGGTCGCGGCAACGGGCGCTGTGCGCGAAGGGCGTGCCCGGCAAGCAGCCAGATAGGGGTGAGCGCTCTCGCCGAGCAGCGCTTCCGCCAGCAGTACGCCCGGTCTCGTGGCGCAGAGCCTGAGCTGTTCGGCGGTGTCCTGGCAGTAGGAGCACTGATCCAGATGCAGTTGCACCTCGGGCAGCGTGGTACCGGCACCGTGTGGGGGTGCGTCGAGGAGGCGGCTGTAGTCCCGGCACTCTCTTCCCGCTGCATGCTCGACATGCGTGCGCAGGAGCGCCGAACGCCATTGATCCCGGGCCCGGTCCAACTCGGAGGGCGGTATGTCTCCTTCGATTCCGAGCAAGGCTGCAGGAACGGCCGATGATTCGGCTTCCACGTCCAGATGCCACAGAACGTACTGCGTGGTCCTCGGGAGCCGCAGAAAAGCGACCTGGCTCAGGTGCCGATTCTCGGCGACCGAATGGGGTGGGGGCCTGCCGCTGTCGGCGGCCGCGGCCTGGTCGTACGACAGCCCCGAAACGGTGCCGGTCTGTGAGCGCGCACGCGCGGTGTCCCGTACGGCGACGAGCAGGCGAGGGCGCAGGGCATCAGTGGACCCGGCTCTTTGGAGGCCTTGCATCACATGGCGGAACGCCGCAGCGGCGAGCGCTCGCGCAATGACGGATGAACCGGAGGCGCAGATCTCCGCATATTCGGAGACTGAAGGACCGTGTCGCGCGATCAACGCCGCGACTGGCGCTGTGCCCTCGATGGTCCGGGACATCCTCAGCGCGGCGACGAGGGCGTCGTCGGACATTCCTGGAGCGGTCTCGGGGTCGGGAGCCGGGCTTGCGGGAAACGGGTGAGCGAAAGACACAGGGGCTTTCCTTCTCCCAGGGCGCGCTGGGCAGCCTCATCCCGGGCCGATGCGGGAACAGCAGCAGCGCGGACCTGGTGTGGCCGTGCGGAGAGGGAGGTGTGGAGGTGGTGACCGCCCGGGCGATGCCGCGCGACCGCCTTGTGGGGGAGCGGACAACGCCACGACCCGTGTGAGCCGGTACGCCGGATACGGATTGTTCCAAGCGTGAACCACCCTGTCATACAGGCCAGATGTCCAACAAGGGATGCCAGGACGAAAGAGAAAGGGATCGGCTCTCGCAATCAGAACGGTCGTTGGACCAGGCGCGACGGGACTGCTCATCATTCGGATTCGGGCGGTCGATACACGACTTTCGCGTTCACCGCACACCCGATCGAGGCGGGGCGTTGACGCCTCGATCGGCACCGTGGACGGGCCGGTTGGTTCAACGACCAGCGCCTCCACGCCGCGACCGGCGAAACCCGCCCCACGAGCACGTGGCCAGCCACCACGCTCTTCAGCAGCCCTGACCATCGGCTGGAGCCAACGGCATGGAGCCTGCACCGATCCCGGAGCGGGACAGTGCCGTGTGGTGGTGGGTGGTGGTGCCGTGTCGAGGGCGTCTCTCGGCGTCGACCACGTGTGCATCCGTTGTCGGGCCGAGTGCGCCTGTGCCCGGACCGACCACCTGCCAGGGAAGGTTCTCAAGGTCCGGATGGAAATCTATGGTTGGGCCGCTGTGATCGTGGCGTTCATCGGTGCAGTCGCCTGGATCCTCGTCACTGCGCTCAAGAGGGTCCCTGCCGTCTGCCGTGAGGCGAAGAAGGCGGTTCGGGCGGTGCGCGAACTCCGGGACGAGATTCGCGGTCCTCAGCGCCCGGAGATCACCGGCCCGCAGCGAACTGACGAACAACAGCGCTGACAGACGTAGGAATTGACGGGGCGTCTGCCTTGCCGGCGTCCCGTCATTGATGGTCCAGGTCGAGACGACCACGTCGTCGACGTCGGAGAAGACGAAGCCCATCCCGACGTCGGAGAGGACGAAGCCCATCCCGACGTCCGCCACGGACTCCGCGGCGTTCTTGTGAGTGCTCCATGTCCGTGCGTCGGTGCCTGACGCGGCCCTGCCGGTCGTCGTCAGCGGACGCTGGTCGCCGGCCCGACGCGCACACCTGTCGTGGGTCGTCGGCTCGACGGGGGACACTCGCTTCTTCGCCGCCCGGTGAGCAGCGACGCGGCACCGTGTCGAGCACCTGAGCGCGTCGGCCCGCGCCCAGTGATCGGCATGTCGCCTTCGCAGCATGCGACGCGTAGCAGCGGAGCTTTGCGCGTACCTCCCTTCCCACACCCTTGCCTCACCTCGCACTGCGCTTGTGCCTTATTACGCTGACTGCTCCGTGTGGCTGGGGAGGGCCACCGAGTCATAGGGGGTCGCGCTATGCGCGCTTACGTTCGTCGTGCCTGTGTGCCGGCAGTGCTCATATCCGCCGTTCTGCTGACGGGGTGTTCGTCTGGAGGCGACTCGGGAGAGGCGACTCCGTAGCAGACGTCGGCGTCGGACGTACCGGACCGGCGAGGCAGCCGTAAGCCTTCGGAATCGGCATCCTTGTCCGCGCCAAACGGTGTCCGTCACCTCGCTCTTAAGACCCGATCCCCGGTTAGCGAAACCGGGGATGGCACGCAACCTTGGAAATCCACCGCCACCTCCTGATCACCACGACGAAAGGACGCATCCCGACCGAGCCCTCAACGCCACACGCCAGCTGCCCGCTTACCGCCCACGCAGTGACACCGCCTCCTCTCGAGGACACCCCAGGTCGAGCCGCCTCTTGAGTCAGAATGACCCAAGGGCCGCTGGCCAAGACCGGCTGAGCCTGCCGCGTCGCTCCTCCACGCTCTCTACAGCCCTGTCCGACGCCACAGGGCCCGTCGGCGTGCCCAGACATCCCGCGCCGACTGCGATTGCCGGAGGCTGGGGCCAGATCGCCACCGACACCGCCCAGGACGGTTCCCCAACGTCCGCCACTCACCGTGATCGATTTATGCGAGCAAATCTCGCACGTCGCCGCCTTCGAGCGGGGTTCCCCTGGGGAGAATCTGGGGAGTTTCGGCTGAGCTGGGGAGCGTGTGGGGAGAATCGGCTGCATAGCTTCGCACGAACCTGAAAGACACTGAAAGAAGCATCCGAGCAGGTCACGGGCACCTAGAACGACAAAATCGCAGGTCAAGGCAACCTGGTAGACAACTTCAAGAAGATTTCTTCTTGGGCTGCGATCCTGTTCGCTCCGACACTGGTCGGGACGGTCTACGGCATGAACTTCGAGCACATGCCGGAGCTGCACTGGGTACTGGGCTACCCCCTCTCCATCGCCCTGATGGCTGCGGTGTGTACCAGTCTGTACATCATCTTCAAGCGACGTGACTGGCTCTGAGTAATCACCGGCAAGCGCCCGATCCGCAGGTCGGCCGGGCAGCGGAACGCCCGGGAGGGGCGCAGTGTCACTGCGCCCCTCCTTGGTGCGGGCGTGTCACTGGAACTGTGCGAAGAACCTCCAGATCTCTGCCTTGGTCCAGGTGGTGACGCCGCTTTCGCCGGAGGAGCCGTCGACCGGACCGGGTATGTGGCCTCCGTCGAACGCGGCCCATTGGACCGGGTATCCGGCACGGCAGCCCGAGTAGGTGGTGGTGATGTGGGTTCGGCTGCCCGGCGCGGGCTCGCGCGGGCTTTGGGCGGTGCAGCCGTTGTTGGCGACGAACTTGTCGCGCAGGGACCGTCCTTGCGCGATGCTGAGGACGTTGTCGATGATGCCGTGGATTCCGAAGTAGGCGATGGGCTGGGCGCCGCCGCTGCATCCGCTGATCTGGGCGCCGGAGATGACCGCGACGGCCCTGAAGACGTTCGCCCGGCTGCATGCGAGTGCGTAGCTCATACCGCCGCCCCAGCTGAATCCCGTGGCGAAGCGCTGAGCCGGGTTGACACAGAGGCCGCCCTCGATGCGCCGGATCATGTCGTCGACGAAGGTGATGTCCTCACCGCCCGAGTTGGCCCAGCCGTTGCCGAGGCCCTGGGGGGCGACGAGGATCGCGCCGTTGTTCGACTGTTCCTGTTGGCCGTAGTAGGACCAGGCGTTCCCGCTCGTGCCGCCCGAGGCGACGTCGCCGGCGGTTCCGCCCCGCCAGTGGAACGCGAAGATCAGCCGGTAGGGGTGGCTGTTGTCGTAGTTGGCGGGAACCCTGAGGATGAAGCTGCGGCTCTTGCCGCCGCTCTGCATCGTGTGCGTACCGCTCGCCAGAGTCGGGGCGTTGCCGCATCCGCCGCCGCCTCCACCGCCACCGCCACCGCCACCGCCACCGGACGACAGCTTGATCATCTGCCATTGCTGGTTGGCGCCGCCCCAGTCCGTGTACTGGACGACGTTGCCGCCGTCGGCGGTGGAGGCGCCCTGCACCTCCACCGCCTTGCTGCTGGTGCGGTTGATCAGCCGGACGTGGCCCGCGTCGGAGTCGGCCAGGCGGAACTGCTGGTTGGTCCCGTTGCCGTCGGCCCACTGCTGGATCGCGGCACCGTCCGCGGTCGAGGCGCCGGCCACGTCGAGAACCTTGCCCGAATGCCGGGCCTTGAGGCGGTAGAAGCCGCCGCCGGAGTCCACGAACTGCCACTGCTGGTTGGCTCCGTCGTTACGTGTCCACTGGCTGACCCGCGCGCCGTCGGCGCTGGACGTGCCGGAGACGTCCAGCGCCTTGCCGCTGTTGCGGTTGACCAGGACGTACCAGGCATTGGTGTCCACCGTCGCCGCCTCGGCGGGCGCCGGATTCACCGCGGCGAGCATGCCGATCGCGAGGGTCGCCGCCACCACGGCGGCGACCCGGGACCACCAGCGATGTTTCCGTGGAGGGGCGGGGGAAGCCGCACCGTAGGTCTTCATCGATTCATCCTTGTCGTTTGTGGCAGGTCCCCTCAGGTGCGGGTCCAGCGCTGGTTGCTGCCGTTCGAGCAGGAGTAGAGCTGGATCAGGGTGCCGTTGGCGGTGCCGCTGGAGACGGCGTCGAGGCAGAGGCCGGACTGGACGCCGACGATGGATCCGTCGGAGTTGAGGCGCCATTTCTGGTTGTCGCCGCCCCAGCAGCCGTAGATCTGGACTTTGGTGCCGTTGCCGGTGCCGGCGGCGTCCAGGCACTTGTTGCCGTAGACCCTGAGCTCGCCGGCGGCGGTGTACGTCCACTGCTGGTTGGTGCCGTTGTGGCAGTCCCACAGGTTGAGCTGGGTGCCGTCGGTGGTACTGGTGCCGGGCACGTCCAGGCAGCGGCCCGAACCGACGCCCTTGATCGGTCCGGAATCCGAAGGGGGCGTAGGGGAGCCGCCGTTGAGTGCGTTGAGGACGGCGGTGTAGGCGGGCTTCTTGCTGCCGTCGCCGTTGAACAGCAGCGGCGTGTGCTCCGGTCGCCAGGAGTCGGTGTCGCGCACCCCCCACACGGTGATGCCGAGGCAGCGCGGGACGGCCAGGCAGTCGTTGGTCACGTTGGCGTAGGTCGTGGCCGGGGCGCCCTGGATGTCGAGTTCGGTGATGGCCACGTCGACGCCGAGGGCGGCGAAGTTCTGCAGGGTGGTGCGGAAGTTGCTGTTGTAGGGGCTGCCGCTGTTGAAGTGCGACTGGAAGCCGACGCAGTCGATCGGCACGCCGCGCTGCTTGAAGTCCCGGACCATGGCGTACATGGCCTGGGTCTTGGCCCAGGTCCAGTCCTCGACGTTGTAGTCGTTGTAGCAGAGCTTGGCGGCCGGGTCGGCGGCGCGCGCGGTGCGGAAGGCGACCTCGATCCAGTCGTTGCCGGTGCGTTGCAGGTTGGAGTCGCGTCGGGCTCCCGAACTGCCGTCGGCGAAGGCCTCGTTCACGACGTCCCACTGGGCGATCTTGCCCTTGTAGTGGGCCATCACGCCGTTGATGTGGCCGATCATCGCCTGGCGCAGCGTGCTGCCGCTGAGGCTCTGCATCCAGCCGGGCTGCTGGGAGTGCCAGGCCAGGGTGTGGCCGCGCACCTGCTTGCCGTTCTGCACGGCCCAGTTGTAGACGCGGTCACCGGCGGTGAAGTTGAACTGACCCCGCTGCGGTTCGGTGGCGTCGATCTTCATCTCGTTCTCGGCCGTCACCGAGTTGAACTCACGGCCCGCGATCGTCGTGTACGCCGAGTCGCCCAGTCTGCCCGAGGCGATGGCGGTGCCGAAGTAGCGGCCGCTCTGCGCCGCCGCGGCGCCGAGCGTGCTCTCGGCGGCGATCGTGTTCTCGGCGGCGTGTGCGGCCGGCGGCGCGACCAGTGTGGCGACCGCGCCGAGGACGCCGACGACCAGCGCCGGCAGCAGGCCGCGGATCTTCCGGCGGATAACGGGTCTGGGAAGGGCATACGAGCCCATGACGGTGCCTCCAAGGTAGAAGTCACGGAAGGACTGAAGCGCGGGGGAATGCGTCGTCCGCTCCCACTCGGCAGACGGACGGGGTGGGCCGGAACCCGGGCAGCACGGAATTACCGGACACCGCGGTCATACGACTGGGACGATCTCCACCGGCACGGACGGCACCCGGTCGGCCGGCAGGTGACGTTCGGCGGGCGGCGGCGGTGTTTCGACAAAGGCATGGCGGTACTCCATCGCGGCTCAGCCGGGGGACCGCCACGCGGCGTCGCGGACCTCTCCAACTGCGCGAAGAGCCAGGATGCGCCGGTGCGGACCTCACCGGAACGAGATGGGGTGACGCAGGTGCTTTGGTGGCGGATCTGCCGTGCGCTGATCCGCCGTGCAGCTGTGCATGGTTCTGCCGTGCAGCTGTGCGTGGATCTGCCGCAGCACAGATCACTCTGGGCCGACGTGGTTCGATATATCGAACTATGGCCGGGCCTCAGACACGGAGATTGAAGTATTGACGATGGATCGTCAATACTTCCCGCAGAAGACGTTTCGTTTCCCCGCCCGAAACATTCGAGAATCCCGGCGCCGCCGTCGACGGATGCCGCAGGACCGGGCCGGGGGCAGGGCCGGGACGAGTGCGCGGACGCCGCCAGCTCGGCTTCTCTCCCCGCGTGGACGTCTTGGACTGGCGAGCCGTACCGCGAACTCCGGAGTGTTGCCGGTCGGCGCGACGGCTTGTCAAGCTCAACGGGGAGGCGCCGTTTGTAGACAGTTCGGCGACAGGCCTTGACCAGAGGGCCCCGCATTCCTAGCTTGTGGCGTCGAAGCATGCGGGAATTCTTCGAAATGTTTCGAGATGATCCCTGCCCCCGGCACCTCCGCTCCGCAGTTCATCGGGGTCACCCCACCCCCGCCCTCCAAGGAGGCCCTCCGATGTGGTTTCGCCCCCCGTCCCCGGCCAGTCCAAGACGCTTACTCACCGTCCTCGCGCCCTTGTTGCTCGTGGCCACCTTCCTCGGCGCCCAGCCCGCCGAAGCGGCGACCGTGGACCCCAACGCCTCGTATGTGCTGGTCAACCGCAACAGCGGCAAGGCCCTGGACGTCTACAACATGGCGACCGGCGACGGCGCCCGCATCACCCAGTGGACCAGGAACGATCAGAACCAGCAGCAGTGGCAGTTCGTCGATTCCGGGGGCGGCTACTACCGCATCAAGTCCCGCCACTCGGGCAAGGTGCTGGACGTCCACAACTGGTCCACCGCGAACGGCGGCTCGATCGTCCAGTGGGCCGACCAGAACGCCACCAACCAGCAGTGGCGGCTGGCCGACAGCTCGGACGGCTACGTGAGGTTCATCTCGCGCCACAGCAACAAGGCCCTCGAAGTACAAGGCGCCTCCACCGCCGACAGCGCGAACATCGTCCAGTACGACGACTGGGGCGGCACCAACCAGCAGTGGCAGCTCGTCAAGGTCGGGGCGGACAGCCCCGGCGGCCCGTGCGATCTACCGTCGACCTACCGCTGGACATCGACGGGCGCGCTGGCGCAGCCCAAGGCGGGGTGGGTCTCGCTCAAGGACTTCACCGTCGCCCCCTACAACGGCAGGCAACTCGTCTATGCGACGACGCACGACACGGGGACGAGTTGGGGTTCGATGAACTTCGGCCTGTTCACCAACTGGTCGGAGATGGCGTCGGCCGGCCAGAACACGATGTCGGCTTCCACCGTCGCGCCCACGCTCTTCTACTTCGCGCCGAAGAACATCTGGGTGCTCGCCTACCAGTGGGGCGGGACCGCCTTCTCCTACCGGACGTCGAGCGACCCCACCAACCCCAATGGCTGGTCATCCCAGCAGGTGCTCTTCTCCGGAAGCATCTCCGGCTCCGGAACAGGCCCCATCGACCAGACGCTCATCGGTGACGGGACGAACATGTACCTGTTCTTCGCCGGTGACAACGGCAAGATCTACCGGGCCGGTATGCCGATCGGGAACTTCCCGGGCAGCTTCGGCACGACCTCGACAGTGATCATGAGCGATACGACGAACAACCTGTTCGAAGCCCCACAGGTCTACAAGCTGCAGGGCCAGAACCGCTACCTCATGATCGTCGAGGCGATCGGCTCGCAGGGCCGCTACTTCCGCTCGTTCACGGCCACCAGTCTGAACGGCTCATGGACCCCCCAGGCCGCGACCGAGAGCAATCCCTTCGCCGGCAAGGCCAACAGTGGCGCCACCTGGACCAACGACATCAGCCATGGCGAACTGATCCGCACCAGCGCCGATCAGACCATGACCGTCGATCCCTGCAATCTGCAGTTGCTCTACCAGGGGCGCAGCCCCAGCTCCGGCGGCGACTACGGTCTCCTGCCCTACCGTCCGGGTCTGCTGACACTGCAGCGCTGACGGCGTGACACGAGTCCGGCTCCGGTAGGGAGCAGGCGTGGCGGGCTCGGCGGAAGGCCGAGCCCGCCCGGGTCACGCGACCCACGTCAGCGCTCATTACGGCGACGGAACGCGGGGTCGGGCCTGCCGCCTTCTGGGTGTCCTCGCCTGCGGACCGCGAGGCCACTCTCGGCGTCGACACCCTCGGCGGCACGGGGGCCCGGCTCTCCGTCAACGCGCTTGACGTTCTGCGCGTGGCCAAGGGCAGGAGCAGCGTGGCGGTCTCCCTCTCCGGCGGCGCCTCGCGTGGTGAACGCAGGGGCCGCGGCATGGGTGTGGTCGCTCCCATGCCGCTCGGCGCCCTCGTGATGTCAGGCGGCGCGCTTCACGTGGCGGACCAGCCACATCAGCAGGGCGTCCAGGTCGGCGGCGGCCGAAAGGACCCGGTCGACCGCCTCGGGGGTGTGCAGCCATTCCTCGCAGCCGAGGGGACGGGCGGCGATCAGCGAACGGTGGCGCAGCAGGTTGGCACGGGAGTGGTTCGCCGGACAGCCGCGCGGGGGGCGTTTCATCACGTCTCCGGAGACGTCGTAGCCCTTCTTCCGCACGTCCTCGACGATGGCGGACAGTTCGCGGCCGCTCCTCTCGGAGACCACGGCTTTGCGGAACATGTCCACCTGGCCGGGATCGGGGTACCACCAGGCGCCCTGGATCCGCAGTCCGTCCAGGTCGAACCGCAGACCGATCTCGATCTTGCGGCCGAGTCGGATCACCGCGCCCTGGTGCTGCCACCACCAGGAGTTGGTGCGGTAGTGCCAGACGGAGAAGTCCTCGTACCGGGGGTCGGTGTCCGCGACCTCGTTCAGCAGGGCGATCATCGGCTGCCGGACAAGGCGTTCGCGGTCCGCGCGGTAGCGCTCGCGGGTCGCGTGGGTCGGTTCTCCCTGGAGCTGCCACAACACGTCCATGGCCTGCTCCGGCCAGCCGGTGAACTGTCCGCGCATGCGCGCAGAGTAGCTCACCCGTGTTCAGGACCGACCCGCCGCATGCGGGATCGGCGCCATGTGGTCGGTGAACCAGTCACGGGCCAGATCCCTGACCTTCTCCAGGGCACCGGGTTCCTCGAAGAGGTGGGTGGCGCCGGGAACGACCGCGAGCCGGTTCTCGCAGCGCAACCGGGCCTGTGCCTCGCGATTGAGGTCGAGCACCAACCCGTCATGGCCCCCGACGATCAACAGCGTCGGCGCCGTCACCGCCGGCAGCCGTGGCCCCGTCAGGTCGGGCCTGCCGCCCCGCGAGACGACGGCGGCGATCCGCGCGTCCGGCTCGGCGGCCGCCCACAACGCGGCTGCCGCGCCGGTGCTCGCACCGAAGTACCCGACAGCGAGCCCCTGGGTCTCGGGCTGACCACGCAACCAACCGGTGGCGTCCGCCAGACGCCCGGCCAACAGCCCGGTGTCGAACACGTTGGCCCTGTCGATCTCTTCCTCTTCGGTGAGCAGGTCGAACAGGAGAGTGCCGAGCCCTGCCCGGTTCAGCCCGGCCGCGACGAACCGGTTGCGCGGGCTGTGCCGACGGCTGCCGCTGCCGTGCGCGAACAGCACCACCCCGGCCGCGCCCTCGGGCACCGTCAACTGCCCGCGCAGCACCGTCGCACCGGCCTGTACGTCCACCTCACGGTCCTCGGGCACGGCATGGTGCCGCTCGGGCACGGCATGGTGCCGCTCGGTCCGCTCGGTCCGACGGTTGCTCACCGGGCGGGCCACGGCCTCTTCCAAACAGGCGATGACCTCGTCGTCATCGGTCTGGGAGAAGTCGGCGTAGAACTGCCCGACCGCGTAGAAGTCCCACGGGGTGTGCAGGCATACCAGTTCGTCGGCCTCCTCGCCCAGCCGATCGGTCCAGTCCCGCGGCGCCACCGGCACCGCCAGCACGATCCGTGCCGCCCCCCGGGCACGGGCGATCCGGCAGGCCGCGCGCGCCGTCGACCCGGTGGCCACCCCGTCGTCGACCACCAGAGCCGTGCGGTCCTCGATCCGGGCCGGTCCCCGCCCGCCCCGGTAGCGCCGGGCACGGGCCTCCAGCACTTCCCGCTCACGGACCTCGACCTGGGCCAGCTCATCCGGGGTGACGCGCGCGGTGCGCACCACGTCATCGTTGATCACGCGTACGCCGCCCTCGCCGATCGCTCCCATCCCGAGCTCGGGCTGCAACGGCACGCCCAGCTTCCTCACCAGGCAGACATCCAGCGGCGCGCCCAGCGCCACGGCGACCTCCGCGGCGACCGGAACCCCGCCGCGGGGCAGGCCCAGCACCACCACCTCGGCCCCCTTGAGGTGCTCCAGCCGGGCGGCCAACCGCCGGCCGGCATCACGGCGATCCATGAAGAACACGATCCGACCTCCTCGTCCAGGAGGAACACGGCGGGCGACGCGTGCGCCCCGTATCTCCATCCTCGCCCCCGCAGCGAACAGACGCGCACCTCTGCGGGACGCACTGCGGCCTCGCCTCGGATGCGGTGAACGTACTGCAAGGCAGGACCCCCACCGTCTTCCGCCCGCCGTACGGCGCGGTCAACGGCACGGTCCGCGGCGCCACCTCGCTCTCCCCCGTGCTGTGGACCCTGGACACGGAGGACTGGAAGTACCCCGACGCCGCGAAGGTCGCCCAGGTGGTCACCGACAAGGTGAAGCGCAACGACGTCGTCCTCATGCACGACATCCACGCCACGTCGGTCGCCGCCGTCCCGCAGATCCTGCGCACCCTCACCGCGCGTGGCTACCACTTCGTCACCGTCAGCCACCTGCGCGCCACCATGTGAGCGATGCGCAACGCGCGCCGGGGGCGGCTACAGGCGCCTGGTGGGGCTGCCGTAGTCGGTGACCCGCCCTCTGAACAGCGGAGGCCCTGCCTCTGGCCGGAGTTCGACCAGAGGCAGGGACCCGTGCTCTGCGGGGTCAGCCCGTCTCCTGCGGGGCGGCGGCGACGTCTGGTTCTGTGGCCGGCAGGAGCCGGGAGGGGGCCACGGTGAATCCGACCGCGGCCCCGCCTCCCGATCGTGTTCTCGCGAAGACGGTCCCGCCGTGCGCCTCCGCCACGTCACGGACGATGGCCAGGCCGAGCCCGGACCCGGGCAGGCCGTGGGCGGTGTCGGTCCGGTGGAAACGGTCGAACACCCGCTCCGCGTCCGCCGCGTCGATGCCCGGCCCCCGGTCCGAGACGGTGATCGCGCCTCGGCGGATGTGCACCTCGATGGGATCCTCGCCGTCGCCGTCGAACTTGGCGGCGTTCTCCAGCAGGTTGCTCACGGCCCGATCCAGTGCCTGGCGACGGCCGCGGACCACGCGGTCGTCGGCGTCGAGCAGGACGATCCGGCCGGTGCGCCGGTGCAGGCGCTGTGCGGCCCGGCCGGCCACCTCGGCCAGTTCCACGGGCTCCTCGGCTTCGTCGCGGCTCCGGGAGAGGGCCAGCCCGACCAGCTCGTCGACCAGGTGACCGAGTTCGCGCGTCTCGTCCTCGACGTCGTCGAGGAGTCGGTCACGGTCGTCCGGGGAGAGCTCGGTGACGTAGCGCAGCACGCTCGCGTTGGTGCTCAGGCTGGTCAGCGGGTTGCGGACCTCGTGGGCGGCGTCCTGCACCAGCCTCTCCCGCGCGGCGCGGGAGGCGGCGAGCCTGCGGAGCATCGTGTTGAAGGACGCCGAGAGCCGGGCGACTTCGTCGCGGCCGTCCACCGGGACCTCGCGGTCGGCGTGGTCGTCGGCACTGATCTCCTCGGCGGCCCCGGCGAGCCGCACCAGCGGCCGGGTGATGCGCCGCGCGAGCAGCCAGCCCGCGCCCGCCGCGGCCAGCACGACCGCGAGGACGGCTCCCGCGATCTCCTGGGCGATGCCGACCAGCACGTCACGTGTCGGCTCCAGGGGGATGGCCGCCTGCAGGGCCCCCCGCCCCTCACCCAGGGCGATGGTGAGCTGGCAGTAGGTGTCGCCGCCCACCTCGATCATGGTGGCCTCCTCCTGTCCGGCGGCTCCGGAGGCGGCGAGGGCCCGTCCGGTGTCGGACACCGGCAGCGCCACGTCCGGGCCGCCCAGATGCGTGGTCGTGCCGTCGGTGGCCACCGCCCGCACGATCGCCGGCTGCTCCGCCTCGTCGCCCGTGCCGGGGTGGCCGTCCGAGTCCCGGGTGCCCGCGTCGGGGAGGGCCTGTGTCGTGTCCTGTTCCTCGGCCACGGCCAGCGCGACCAGTCGGACCGTCCGGTTGGCCCCGTCGACGACACGGTCGGAGGCGGCGCGGAAGCTCAGTACACCGACGAGTACCGCCACCAGGGCTCCGACGGCGGTGAAGGCGAGGGTGAAACGCGGACGCAGGCTCATGGCCGCCGCACTCCGTAGCCCACGGCACGCACCGTGTGGATCAGGTCGGGCGCGCCGGCGTCGGTGAGTTTGCGCCGCAGATAGCCGACGTAGCACGCCAGATTGTTCGTGTGCGGCCCGCAGTCGTAGCCCCATATCCGGCTGGAGATCGTCGAGTGGGCCAGCACGATCCCGTCGTTGCGCACCATCAGCTCCAGCAGGTCGAACTCGGTCTTCGACAGGTGCAGTTCCTCGTCGGCCCACCAGGCGCGGCGGGCGTCCGGGTCGATGCGCAGGGAGGCGAACCACAGCAGGCCGTCGGCCGGTTCTTCCCTCTGGGCCCGCGACGAGAGCGCGGCCCTGCGCTGCAGCGCGCGCAGGCGTGCCAGCAGTTCGGGAACCCTGAAGGGTTTGGGCAGGTAGTCGTCGGCGCCCGCGTCCAGGCCCGCGACCCGGTCCGCCGTGTCACCGCGCGCGGTGAGCATCAGTACCGGGGTCCGGTCACCGTCGGCGCGCAGCACCCGGCACACGGCCACGCCGTCGACGTACGGCATCAGCACGTCGACCACGAGGACGTCGAACGACTCCCGGCGGGCTCGGGTCAGCGCCTCGACCCCGTCCGCGGCGGTGACGACCTCATACCCCTGCAGTTTCAGCGCCCGTGCGAGGGACTCGCGGACCGCACGATCGTCGTCGGCGATGAGGACACGGTTCGGCACCCCCACATGATGGCCCAGAACCGTCCGTCGTCCAGCGGCCGGTGCCCCTGGAAACCAAGTCCCCCTCGGGCCGTCGCGAACGCTTCCGACTGCGGCCGGCGTGATGTCGGACTTTGCCCAATTCCCAAACTGCTCCCATGGGGGTCCTATGCGGTTCGATCACGATGGGGGTCCCCTCCCCGCACCACTCCAGGAGCGCCATGTCCACCGTCACCCATTCCCCCACGGCCTCCGGCCCCGTCGGCTCCCCGGCGCACGGATGGCCGCCGCGCGGAGGACGGCGGAGGCGGGCACTCGTGCACCGCGCCATCGCCCTCGCCACGTGCGTCGGTCTCGGCGTCGCCGGCTGTGGCTCCGACGACTCCTCGTCCTCCTCCTCGTCGGAGACGTCGTCGAGCCGGAGCTCGTCCGCGACGGCGGGCACGGGTGCCGGAAAGGCGAACACCGCCGAGGTCGTGACCACCGCCGAGGCGTTCCTCACGACGCTCTCCGACGACCAGAAGGAGACCGTCCAGTACGACTTCGACGACGAGGCCAAGGCCAAGGGCTGGTCGAACTTCCCGACCTCGTTCGTGGAGCGCAACGGCATCGAGTTCGCCGACCTCGACGACGACCAGAAGGCCGCGGCGCTCAAGGTCATGGAGGCCGCCCTCAGCGAGCAGGGCTACAAGGAGCTGGAGGAGATCCGTATCGCGGACGCCTACCTCGGCGAGGTCGGGGCGTCCGGCAGCGGGGGCGGGCCCGGCGGGGGCGACGACTACAGCGCGGACAAGTACTTCCTGGCCCTCTTCGGCGAGCCCAGCGAGACCGAACAGTTCATGGTCCAGTTCGGCGGGCACCACGCGGCGTACAACCTCACGTATTACAAGGACGACGTCAGCCTCTCCCCCACGCTGACCGCGATCGAGCCGTCCGAGTTCGAGACGGACGGCACGTCGTACGCCCCTCTCCAGGACAAGCGGGACACCACCATCGCGGCCATCGGATCGCTCGGCGACGGCGAACTGGAGAAGGCCGAGATCGACGGCAGTTTCGACGACCTGCTGCTCGGCCCCGGCAACGACGGCCCGTTCCCCGACCCCGAGGGCGTCGTGGTCGGCGATCTCACCGAGAAGCAGCAGGACAAGGTCACGGCGATGATCCGTACCTGGGTGGACGACCTGGACGAGGAGGCCGCGGAGGCGCTCGTCGCCAAGTACGTCTCCGAGTACGACGAGACCTATCTGGGCTGGAGCGGCGCGACGGCCATCGACAACAAGGAGACGTACGTACGGGTCGACGGCCCGTCGGTCTGGATCGAGTTCTCCAACCAGGGCGGCATCGTGGTCCAGGGGGTCCACCAGCACACGATCTTCCGCGACCAGACCGCCGACTACGGCTGGAACTGACCCGAGCGAGGGATCCTCACCGTGCCCCGCCTCCTGCCCGCGCGTACACCGGCTGCGCGCCTGCTGCCGGTGTTCCTGCTCGCGGCACTCATGCTGGTCGGCGGCCTCGCGTCGCCGGCCGGCGCCCACCCGATGAGCACCTCCGCCGTCCTCCTGGACGTCCGCGACGACCGGGTCGAGGGGGAGGTGCAGCTGCCCGTCGACCGCCTGGCCGTCGCCGTGGACAGGGACCTCACCCGGGCGAGCGTGCTCGGTGCCGACCGGGCGTTCCTCAAGCGCTACACCGCCGAGCACGTCGCGGCCGTCGGTGCGGACGACCGGCCCTGGACCGTCACGCTCGGCAGCGGGTCGGTCCGCACGATCGACGGGGTCGCGCACCTCGTCTATCCGCTCGGACTCCGCCCGCCCGACGGCCGGGTCACCACCTTCCGTCTGCGCTACGACGTCATCGTCGAGGAACTGCTGACCCACAAGGTCGTCGTCACCGTCCGGTACGACTTCGACCGCGGCATCCTGAAGACCGACGACGCCGAGACCCTCGGGGTCGTCGACTTCGACACCCAGAGCCTCGACGTCCCCGCGGGCGAGGGTTCATGGCTACGGGGCTTCGCCACCACCGCCGGCCTGGGCATCGAGCACGTGGGCGAGGGCGCAGACCACCTGCTGTTCCTGCTCATGCTGCTCATCCCGGCACCCCTGGTGGCCACAGGGGGCCGATGGCACGCGGCCCCGTCGGCGCGCCGCTGCATCGTCCGTGTGGTCCACGTCGTCACGGCGTTCGCCCTCGGCCACTCGCTCACCCTGGCGCTGGCGGCCACCGGGGTGATCGACCTGCCGACCCGCCCGGTCGAGACCCTGATCGCCCTCTCGATCGCGGTGTCCGCGGTCCATGCCCTACGCCCCCTGGTGGCTCGCGGCGAGGTGGTCGTCGCAGCCGGTTTCGGTCTCGTGCACGGCCTGGCGTTCGCCTCCCTCATCGGCGACCTCGGCCTCGGCCGCGGCTCGCTCGTGACCACGCTGCTGGGCTTCAACCTCGGCATCGAGCTGACCCAACTCCTCGTCGTCGCCCTGATGATGCCCTCCCTGATCCTCCTGGCCCGCACCGCCCTCTACCCCGCGTTCCGCATCGGGGTGGCCCTGACCGGCCTGCTGTTCTCGGTCTCCTGGACGCTCGAACGCGCCGCCCTGACCTCGTCCGACCCCTTCGAAGGCATCCAGACATGGCTGGTCGGGCACCCGCTGCTCGTCGCCGTGGCGGTCGCGGCACTGGCCGTCGTCGCCCGGCACACCGCACCACAGGCGCCCTCCGACGGCGGTGGAACGCTGGGAGCCGGAGCCCACTGACACGGCTGCCGTGCCGCTGGGATGGCGTCATGGCAGCCCGGGACGACCCCCTACGTGGGCGCCTTCCCCCGGCCGACCGCCTCCGATCTGGCGGAGCGGTACGGCCTGGAGAAGTCCACCGTCAGCCGTCGGCTGTCCCAGCTGGAAGAAGGGTTCACACCCGGGTACGAGGCACCGGGGCGCGGGCGTACCGGTTCGGACGAGGGCGGTGTCGGGCGTCCCCGTCGGTGAGCCGGTCGCCGCACCGGGCGCGGGTCAGGCGGACATGCCCGGGGTGATCAGCCCGGACTCGTAGGCCAGGACGACGAGTTGGGCCCGGTCGCGGGCACCGAGCTTGGCGAGCGTCCGGGTCATGTGGGTCTTGACGGTCTGTTCGGCCACCACCAGCGTCGCGGCGATCTCCGCGTTCGACAGGCCCCGCGCGACCAGCAGCAGAACCTCCGTCTCCCGTGGTGTGAGACCGTTCAGCCGCAGGCGTTTCCGGTGGCTGACGGCGGGGCGACGCCGGGCGACGTCCTCGATGAGGCGACGGGTGACGGACGGGGCGAGCAGCGCGTCACCGGCGGCGATCACCCGTACCGCCTGGATCAGTTCGGCGACCGGCGCGTCCTTGAGCAGGAAGCCGCTCACCCCGGCCTGGAGCGCCTCGTAGACGTAGTCGTCGAGGTCGAAGGTGGTCAGCATGAGCACCTTGGGCCGGTGCACCACGCCTGGCGGCGGATCGAGCAGCCGCCGAGCGGCCTCCAGCCCGTCCATCTCCGGCATCCGTACGTCCATCAGCACCACGTCGGGATGGGTGCCGCGACTGACCTCGATGCCGAGTCTGCCGTTGGCGGCCTCCCCCACGACGTCGATGTCGCTCTGCATCGACAGCACCGCGGCGAACCCCGAACGCACCATGTCCTGGTCGTCCACGACGACCACCCGGATCACCATGCCCGTCTCTCCTGTCCCGGTCGTCCGGCGAACCCGTGCGACCCGGCCGGACCGGGCTCCACTCTGTCCTCGCGGCAGGGACCACCGCCTCGGCCGAACGGCCATGGGCAACCGGCCCGGACCGGAGAATCCTGGGCCGAACGGCGGATGCCGGGATGTCCTTCCCGGCCTCGGGGCGTACCACCGTGCCCGCCTATCCACGTGTGGCCGGGCCGGAACCCGTCGAGCGCCGGGGCGGCCCCGTCGCTCCGAACGGCCGTGTCTCCCCGGCCGCCCCCGCCTGTGAGCAGGCGCGCCGAGCCCGACGCCCACGCCGCCCGTCGCGGCGTCTCCTCCACCGTTCGGGCGAGACATCCGCCACTGTTGTCCCTGATCAGCGTCGCTGAGGCGAACCTTCGCCCGTCGGAGCGAGCGCTCGGTTCGGATGCTTGTCCAGTGTGCAACGGGCGGTCACTGGCCGCGTGTCCTTCGGCTCCAAAACCGTGTGCGAGCCACCCGGAGGCGCCTTCATCCTCCGGGCATGGATCTTCGCGAAGAACTTCCGAGCGACAGACAGGCCGTGCGGGATGTTCACCTGCAGGCGTTCGGTGACTATGGCCTTGTCGTGGCCGACCTGGTCGATACCCTGCGGGACACCATCACACCCGAGGACGGTCTCTCGCTGGTCCCCGAGCACGACAGGCAGGTCGTCGGCCATGTCATGTTCACCCGGAGTCTTCTCGATGCCCCTCGCCGGCTGGTTGAAGTGCAGGTCCTCGCCTGACCGTCTCGCGGCGGCTTCGGCCGCCGCCCAGCCCACACCCTCCGCAGGCATCCCTTGGAGTTGATTCTCTAGAAGGTCAGGTTCCAGGCGTCGATATTGCCTGTGTCGGAGGCGGCGTTGTCGTTGACGCGCAGCTTCCAGGTGCCGTTCGCGACCTCCGAGGAGGCGTTCACCGTGTAGGTCTGGGCGATGTTGTCGGCGCTGCCTCCGGCGTGGTTGTGCAGCGTGTAGACGGTGCCGTCCGGCGCCACCAGGTCGACCTTCAGGTCACCGATGTAGGTGTGCTTGATGTCCACACCCACCTTGAGGGTGGCCGGGGCGTTGCCGGTCACGCCGGTGACGGCGATCGGGCTCTCCACGGTCGCGTTGTCGTTGACGGCGAAGTCCGCGAGGTTCTCGAAGTACTTGCCGGGCGGCGGGGTGGTCCCGACGGCCTTGAGGGCGTCGACCTGTCCTTCGCCGAAGAACGAGTTGTTGGCCGTCGTGCCCGTGCAGCGGCTGTCCGAGGGGCAGGTGATGTCGTTGGCCTGGGCGGCCAGCTTGGCGCGGATCTGCGCCGGGGTGATGCCCGGGTCGGCGCCGGCGATGAGTGCTGCCACGCCGGCCACGTGCGGGGTGGCCATCGAGGTGCCGCTCTTGCTGCCGTAGCCGCCGCCGGGGACGGTGGAGTACACGTTGCTGCCCGGCGCCGCGACGTCGATGACGCCCTGCCCGTAGTTGGAGAACGAGGCCTTGGTGACGCCCGTGCCGTTGGCCGCGACCGTGACCACGCCCGGCAGCTCGGTCGGGATGTCGAGGCAGGCGTTGGTGATGGTGCGGGTGACCGGCGTCGAGTCGTTCGGGCTCGCGGAGTCGGTCGTCTTGTGGGCGAGGTCGTAGTTCTCGTTGCCCGCGGCGGCGATCTGGAGGGAGCCCTTGCTCTCGGCGTACTCCTGGGCGCGCTTGACGCCCTCGATGATGGCGGCCTGGTCGATGTTGTCCGGGCAGTTGAACTGCCACGGGTCCGTGTAATAGCTGTTGTTGGTGACCTTGAAGCCGTGGTCACCGGCCCAGACGAAGCCGCAGATGGTGTTCTCGGCGAAGAAGAAGGAGTTGCCCGGCTCGGCGACCCGGACCGCGGAGATCTTCACCCCGGGGGCCACGCCGACGACGCCCTTGCCGTTCTTGGCCGCGGCGACGGTGCCCGCTACGTGGGTGCCGTGCGTGTCGACGTCCCGCCAGGCGCCGGCACGGGTGTCGGGCTTGCCGTAGGCGCAGGAGACCGAGTCGGCCGCGTTGAAGTTGGGCGCCAGATCCTGGTGCTGGTCGTCCACACCGGTGTCCAGGATGCCGACCGTGACGGAGGCGGAACCCGGGTTCACGGCCCAGGCCTGGTCGGCCTTGATCTGGCTCATGTCGGCCCGGACCGGTTCTCCGGCCGGGGTCGAGGCCTGAGCCGGATTGGCCGGGAGCGCCGGGTTGTAGGCGTCGGCCGGGACGTCCGAGGTGCGCGTGGCGCCGACCTGCTGCACGCCGGCGACGCCGCGCATGGTGGCGGCGAATCCGCTGGACGCCGAGTGGGCGACGATCACGCCGATGGCGTCGAAGTTCGAGAAGACGGTGCCGCCGCCTGCCGCGATCGCGGAGCGGACCGCCGAACTGTCACCGGGGGCGGTGATCACGAGGTAGGCACGCGTGCCGGCCACCCAGGTCGCACTCTGGGAAGCCGGCACGGCGGCCGGAGCGTGGGCCTTGGCGGCCGGCGCGGTGGAGGGGGCGACGGGGAGCGTGCCGGCGAGGGCGCTCGGGGCGCCGAACGCGAGGGCGGCGCCGAGCGTGGCCGCCAGCACCAGCGTGCGTCTAGGGCGGCTGGATATGTGGGGTATCAAAGCGTCCTCCGGAGACGGCCCGGCCGTGCTGAGGGCACCGGCCGGGCCGTACGAAACGAGTGGTGGATGCAAGATGTCAGACGGGTCCTCCTGCACGGAAGTACCTTTCCGTGCGGGGACGTTATAGGGGCATGGCTGAAAAGAGACGTACTCCGGGCATCGGGGGGGCGGGATCCACCGGGAGCTCGGCGACGTCGACCGCGCCCTTGCGTACGCCGCCGGCCTGGTGCCGGCCGTGCCTGCCCGCACCAGGGCGCTGTCACGTTGTTGGGAGGGTGGGAGGGTAGGAGTCGTGGTTGCCGTCAGGGTTGTGCCTGGGGTGGTACTCGTTGGGGTTCTCGGACGACTCCGCACCCCCCGAGTCGGACCGGACGTCGTCGTCCGTCCAACCGCCGGAAACACGCGCGGTAGTAGCTACGCCCAGGGCAGTGTCCGCCGATACCCGCGAGGACGGACACGTTGCCCATACGGGCACCCCATCGTGCCCCTGCACCTCTCACCCGCGACCGCCGCACCGGGTATGTAGGGGGAAGCACCGTCGAACTGCCAGCCCTACGAGCGGAAGTCCATGCACGCGCGAGAGCCGATGAAGAACGACAAGCAGCCGCAGCGCCCTGCCAAGAGCTCGGCCGTGCGGCCGGGAGGGCGGGGGCCCGATGCGCTTGTCGAGCTGCAGCGCACCGCCGGCAACGCCGCCGTCGTCCGTATGCTCCAGCAGAGCCGGCACCAGCACGGCGCGGGCTGCGGCCACCCACAGCCCACGGCGGAGCCGGTGCAGCGCTCTGCCGTGCACGACGTGTTGCGCGCGCCGGGCAATCCGCTGGATGCACCGCTGCGGCAGGAGATGGAGTCCCGTCTCGGCGCCGACTTCTCCGACGTCCGCCTGCACACCGACTCCGCGGCCCGCGCCTCCGCCGCCGAGGTGGGTGCCCGGGCCTACACCTCCGGCAGCCATGTCGTCATCGGCGACGGCGGCGGCGACAAGCACACCCTCGCCCATGAGCTGACGCATGTCATCCAACAGCGCCAGGGTCCGGTGGCCGGTACGGACAACGGGTCGGGGCTGAGTGTCTCGGACCCCGGCGACCGCTTCGAGCGTGAGGCCGAGGCCAACGCGGTCCGGGTGATGAGGCGGACGCCTGAGCAGATCGACCAAGGCCCGCCAGGTGCCCCCGTACAGCGGGAAGCCGACGTCACGGCCCGGGGCGCGGCGCGCGGCGCCGACACGACGGCCCTTCAGCGCTTTTCCGACGTCGCGACCGTGGAGTTGGGGCCGACACGGGTCTCGGAGAACGGCTTGTATCTCATGACCGTGACTCCTGGGACGGACACCACGGTCATCTGGGTCGCGGATGGTGCCCCAGCGCCCCGGCACTGCACGCCGACCGGGCAGAGCGGGGAGATCGCGGGGCGCGTGTACGCGGAGTACGAGCCGTCGACGGCCTTCCTCGCGGACTGTGCCCACACCGCCGAGGAGATCATGCACCAGCAGCGGCTGGCCCTGGGGCAGGACGCCAGCGAATTCGCCCTGGGGGGAAACCAGTTCGGCTTGGGCGACAGGGAGAACGCGGAGGGCGCCATGGCCTACGCGCACGCCAGGCCGGGTGGCCCCCAGGCGAACGGCGAGGAACGGCCGAACGCGGGCCAGGCGTTCGCCATCGTGGAGACCGCGTGGCACGGGGATTACGAGCGGCCCGCCAACACCAGCGGGTGGCCCTACCACGTGGCGGCCGTGGTGGCCGTGGACGGCGACGACCGCATCACCGTGGAGCAGGCCGCGGACGGCAACGACGCGAAGGCCCGCCAGGGGTACGAGGGCATCGTCGACATGTATACGTCGGGCACGGATCCGACCAACGGGCAGGCGCTGCCGCGCAGCTTCCACGGGCGCAACACCGGCGGCACGGTGCAGCACTTCTCGGTCGGCGCGGTCACCGTCATCCTCCAGCCGATCAACGTGGGCGGCCTCAAGAAGGAGACCGGCCGCCGGAAGCTCAAGTGACCCGGGCCGACCCGGCCTGGCACGCGCTGACCCGAACACTGCCCCTGAGACATCGCTTCTCCTGGCGCCTGTCCGCCGTCAACGTTGTCCTGTCATTGCGGTGTGACCTCGCCGTCGAATCACTTCCGTTCGAATTCTGAGCTGGGCAAACGCGCACCGGAAGGTCGTCTGCGGGATCGATGTGTGACGACGGGCCGGCGGAGGTGACCGTGCCCGAGATCCGGGCCGGTGGGAACATGGAAGTAGCCCCAGGGCCGGAGCCCCGGGGAGCATGCCGTATGCGAACCCGGCCTGGCGAGAACCGCGGGAGAGCCGCTCAGCGGACCCTGATGAAGACCACGTCATAGCCGCTGTTCGTGGAACGGGACTTGACGTAGACGCCGTCGCCGCCGCCGTTGGGGTTGCTGGTGTTGCCCTCGACGGTGGTGAAGGACGACCCTCCGGGCACCGTGCGCACGATGCCTATGTGCGCGTTGCCGCCGGTGAAGTCGCTGCCTCCGTTCCAGTCGAAGGCCACGATGTCACCCGGCTGCGGGTTGGTGGTCACCGACAGGTGGTAGTTGCCAGCCCGGGCCTGCTTGACCCAGCCCGAGACATAGGAGTTGCGGTAGGAGCTGGCACCGGTCTGCTTGGTCACCCAGCTCACGAAGGCCGCACACCAGGCGTAGTTGCTGGTGGACAGCGAAAGTCCCACGGAAGCGCCGTAGCTGTTGGCGCGGGCGCTGCCCTCGACCGTGTCGGCCTCGGCCGCGGCCACGTCGAGGATCTTGGCGTAGCCGCCGCCGGGCGGGGGAGACGACGGCGGGGTGACGGCACCGTACAGCGCGGCCTTGGTGTTGGGTCCCACGTGGCCGTCGACCGACAGGCCCTTCTCGGCCTGGAAGTCCCGGACGGCGCTGTTGGTGAGTGAACCGAAGTCGCCGTCGACGGCGAGATCGGCACCGTGGTGGTTGAGCAGGCTCTGCAACTCGGTGACGCAGCCGCTGTGTTGCCCTTGCACAATCTCGTTCGGGCAGGAGGCGGAGTTCAGGTTGATCGGCGCGGGGGCGCCGTTGCCGCCGCCACCGCCGATGTTCGCGTACAGGGCGGCCTTGGTTTTCGGACCGACCTGACCGTCGGCGGAAAGGCCGCTCGCGGACTGGAACGCCTTCACAGCCGCCAGGGTCTGTGGGCCGAAGCTGCCGTCGACGTCGACGCTGTGGCCCTTGCCGTTCAGCAGGGACTGCAGCGTGGCGACGCAACCGCCGCTCTGTCCCTCCACGACGTTCTCCGGGCAGGACGCCGACCTCAGGTCCAGGCCGGTCGACGGCGCTTCGTCGGTGTCGTACAGCTCCCGCTTGGTGTTCGTGCCGACCTGGCCGTCGGCCGTGAGGCCGTGGGCGGACTGGAAGCTGCGGACGGCACCGGCCGTCCCGGCGCCGAAGTCGCCGTCCACGTCGACCGTGTAGCCGTGGCGGATGAGCAGCCGCTGGAGTTCGGTGACGCAACCGCCCTTGGTGCCCTGGACGATGTTCGCGGGGCAGGAGGAGGAATTGAGGTTGACGGGGGCGGGCGCGCTGCCGCCGGTCGCGTACAGCTTGCTCTTGGTGGCGGGGCCCACCCGGCCGTCCACGGCGATGGCGGTGGCGGCCTGGTACTCACGGACCGCGTACAGCGTGGCCGAGCCGAACTGGCCGTCCACCACCAGACCGGCGCCGTGCGCGTTGAGCAGGTTCTGCAACTCCGTGACGCAGCCGCTGGTCTGGCCCTGAACGATCTCGGCGGGGCAGGACGCGGAGGTCAGCCTGATCGGGGCGAGAGCCGCCGACGCGGGGCCGGCCCCGAGCATGATGCCGGCCGAGACCATGGCGGCGGTGACTGCGAAGGTCCCGATGCGGATGCGCCACCCTGTCGCGGTGCGGCGGATGTCGCGATGCGGTGAGCTTTCGTCTTCGGCGGGGGCGAGGGGGGTGAGTCTTCCCATGGCGGCGAGGTTCTCCTTCGGTCGATGTTGAGAGGGCGGCGTACGCATCGTCGGGCGACGGGCCGTCGTGCTTGTCTGCCTGGAGAGGTGCGGCGCTCGTCCGCCAGGAGGACTCCGGAGCGCGTTCGCTCGGGGAAGTCCGGTGCGCGTCCGCTTCGAGGACCGCGCGGCGCGATGACGGCGGCGGCCTGGCGGTCGAGGGGTCGATGCGACGACCAACCCCGCCTCTCGGCCCGGCCGTTGTCGGCCAGTCGTGAGCAGCCCTGCCCGGTGGGGGGAGCGGGTACACGCAGCAGCGGCCCGTCCTTGCCGGTCAAGGACGGGCCGCGGTCGCTCATGCAACGGTCGGACCGGTTACGCAGAGACCGTGCCGGTCGGAACGGCCGGAACAATCAGAACGGTCGGAACGGTCGCCCAGAGGCCATACCGGCCGGACCGCTTGCGCGGGCCGGACCGGTGACCGGTGACCGGTCAATGTGACGGGTCAGGCGGCGAAGCGCTTGAACGCCGCCCGGGTGCCCGAACCGGCGATGCCGTCGATGGCGCCCGTGTAGCCGTAGGAGTCCTTCAGCAGACGCTGCAGCGCCTTGATGGTGTTGGGGCCGGGGTCGCCGTCGATGGCGTCCGTGTAGCCCCAGTACGTCGCGAGGCAGCGCTGGAAGGCCTTCCAGCTGTTGGTGCCGAGCTGGCCGTCGATGCCGCCCGTGTAGCCCCAGTGGTCCGCGAGGAACCTCTGGACGTTCCTGGCCTCGGCAGCGGTCAGACCGAAGTTCTGCGTCGCGGCCACGGCGGCGGGTTGTGCGACCGCCGCCGTCTGCGCGGTGGTCGCGGTCGCCGCGAAGCTGGTGCCCGCCGTCGCCACACTACCGGCGGCGAGGCCGGCTATGGCGACGAGGCCGGCGATGGTCCTGCCCAGAGCGTTCGGTCGCATGCGTTCCTCTTTCGGTTGTGGGGTGTGCACCCGATCCCGCCCGGCGGGACAGGTGGCGTGACAAAGGTGCAGGGCGCCCGGGACCGGTGGCCACAGCTGCGGCACAGATGGCGGTCTTACGGGACGAGCACCCGCCTGACCTGCGGCGACAGTCTCCGACGGGGCGGCACCGTGGGACGTCATGTGGGACACCTGTGACAGATGTGGCGGGCTCGTGCAGAATGCGCAGCAGCGGAGCAGGCCGCTGTTCACGCTGATGACCGCATGAGGGGAAGACATGCCGCGCGCCAAAGCGCTGCCCGCCGAACTCGATCCCACTGCTCGTCAGTTGGCGACGCGTTTACGCCGGCTCAAGGACCACAGTGAGCTGACGATGCGGCATCTCGCGGCCAAGACCGGCTACAGCGCCAAGTCGTGGGAGCGGTATCTGGGAGGTACGTCCCTGCCGCCCCGTGCGGCGGTGGAGGCACTGGCCCGGGTCACCGGCGCCGACCCGGTCCCCCTGCTCGCGCTGCACGAGATAGCCGCCGACACCTGGGAAAGCCGCCGCACGAAACCCGTCGAACAGTCTCTGGCGACGACGCGGAACAACACAGCGGAAGAGGAACAGGAGCAGCCGGAGAGGCCGACGGGACCGCGTCCCGCACCACCGGCCCCATCGACGGCGCCGCCGACACCGCCCGCGACCGGACCGGCTCCCGCCCGCTTTCCGCATATGGCCCTCACGGCGGGCCTCGCCGCCCTGTCCGTGTCGCTCTTGGCGGCGCTGCTGCTCGTGCTGCGCCTCGACGAGGACGGCGCCCCGGCGGCCGTCCCCGCCGCGTCCCCCACCACCATGGCCTCGGCGCCGCCTTCCTACACCTGCCGCATCACCCGCGTCGACGGCCACTGGTCGGCCGGCATCAACGACGGCCGCGACACCGAGATCGTCTACGGTGCCACCGGCACCGATGTCGCCGAGGCGCAGTGCCTGCTCCGCCGGGCAGGCATCTCACCGGGCGGGATCGACGGCATGTTCGGCCCGCTGACGCTGCGGGCGGTCAAGACCTTCCAGGAGCGAGCGGGCCTGGTCGTCGACGGCATGCTGGGACCGCGCTCCTGGAAGGCGTTGCGCGGATGACAGGGAGTGCACCTTCACCGCCGGGCGCCCGACTGGCCGTCGTACTGCAGCAGTTGAAGCGGCGCACGGGTCTGAGCCTGGCGCAGCTCGCGAACGCGACCACCTTCAGCAAGTCGTCCTGGCAGCGTTATCTCAACGGCAAGAGCCTGCCGCCCCGCAGCGCGGTCAAAGAGCTGTGCCGTCTGGCGGGCGAACCCGCCGACCACCCGTTGGCGCTCCTGGACATCGCCAGGACGGACCGGACGGAAGACAGCGAGCCTGCAGAGAAGCAACCGGCTCGGCAGAACACCGGTACCCAGAAAGACACGCCGGCCCCGGCCCCGACCACCGCCCCACCCGACACCAGCCTTCGTGAGGCAGTCGAGGGCGACCCTGGCCCGGCCCGTACATGCCCGCCCGGCACTGGCAACAGCGAGCCGGCCCCGACCCACGTCGCTCCCACTGCCGCCGACCCGACCACACACCGGCGCGCAACCATCCTCACCGCCCTCGCGTCGCTGTGCGCCGTGGCACTGGGAACCCTCGTGCTCGTCCACCTCCCCCCGTCGCACGGCAAGGAGGCGGCACCGTCCCCCACGCCCCCTACGGCCACCGGGCCGCTCTGTCGGCACACCGCATGCCAGAACAAGGACCCGATCACGACGCGATGTGGCGCCGACCCGGAGACGCTCGCCGAGCACGAGACCGCCACGGGAGCCTGGATCCAGATCCGCTACAGCCAGGAATGCGGGACGAGTTGGGTCCGGATGTGGGGAGCTGCCGTGGACGACCGCGTCGAGATCCGGGCGGGCCGGAACGGCTTCCTCGACGGCGCCCGCGTCAGCAACCGCAGCGAGGCGGACACCTATGTCCACACCCTCATGAGCGTGATCAGCCCTGGGACACCGGTGCAATCCTGCTTCACCCCCGCGGCGGGCGGCGCGAAAGAATGCTTCAGGGCGCCCACCGACCGGACCAGCACCCCTGGTAGGGCTCGGTCAGGTCCGTAGGGGCGTGGGGATGTCGCGGTGGCAGGTGGGCAGGCGCCGGTCCAAAGGGCGAGGAGTGTCTGTAGCTCGCGGACGACCTGGTAGAGGCCCAGGCCGGCGCCGCGTCCACATGGCGATGCGCCTACCAGTGAGCCGATGGACCCCAGATGTCAACAACGCGTGCGGCGGGAGCCGCTGCCAAGGACAGAAGGACGGTCACACGCGGGGGGGGGGGCGGGCGCCGCAGGCCGCGCAGGCGGCCCCCGCTAGAAGGCCAGGCGTCGGAACCTGCTGTTGTGGAACACCAGGGGGTCTCTGTCGGGTTCGGCCCGCAGACCCTGGATCTCCAGCAGGACGATCGTGTGGTCGCCGCCGGGGAGTTCGGCGTGCAGTGTGCAGTTCAGCCAGAGGCTGGCGCCGCGGATGTACACACCGCCGCCCTCGTCGGCGTCCCAGTCGACTCCCGCGAACCGGTCGCCCCCCTTGCCGGCCAGCGACCGGCAGATCTCGTCCTGTCCCTGGGCGAGCACGCTCACACCCACGTGGCTTCGCCGTCGCAGTTTCGGCCAGGTCGTGGAGGTGTCCTGCACGCAGACCGATATCAGGGCGGGTGACAGGGAGACCGGGGTGAAGGTGCTCGCGGCCATACCCACCGGGGCGCCGGAGTCGAGTGCGCACACGGCTGTCACCCCGGACGGGAAGCAGCCGAACGCCTGGCGCAGCAGGGCAGGGTTGGTCGGTGTCGCGTGGAGAGGGCTCATCGGAGGCCACCCTTCCGGTGTCGGTGTGTGCGGTGCGGCCGGGCTTCGGCGCGGATCGCGGGGATGCGCGGGACGGGGGTCGGGGTCGGTGGCGTAGGCATCGCTTCCTCGGAGGGGTGCGAGAGGGGAGTGAGCGGGGTGTCAGTTCTGGCCCGACAGGACCGCGCCGAGCTGCCGCATGGCACCCGTGTTGCCGACCACGTGCTGGGAGACGCAGCGGACATCGCGCCAGCGGCGCTGGAGCGGACTGCCGCTGTACAGGCCCGCGCTGCCCGAGAGGGTCATGATCTCGTTGAGGATCCGGATGCCCTCGTGGTGGATGTGCTGGGTGGTGCCCTTGTAGCTGAACCACTCGACCGGGGTGGGCGCCTCTCCCCCGAGGGCACGGTCCATGACGATGCGTCCGGTCTGCTCCGACAGGGCCGCCAGCGCCCCCGCCCGCAGCCGCAGCTCGGCGAACTTCTCCTGGAACACCGGGTCCTCACCGAGGAGGGCCCTCGGGTTGAACGCCGGCCGCTTGGTGGCGGCGAGTTCGGCGAGATCGTCGAGCGCACCGTCGAGGGCGCCGAGGATGACGGCGTCGTGCGAGGCCCCGGTGGGTGAGTAGGGCAGGTCGTAAAGGGGAGCGGGGATGTTGTTGTCGCCGAACATCGGTCCCGTGTGACGCTCGGGCACGAAGACGTCGTCCATCGTGAAGTCCGTGCTCTGCGTGGCACGCAGGCCGACCGCGTCCCAGGTGTCGAGGAAGGTGACCTGCTCGGGCCGGAACAGCGCGACCCGCATGTCCGGACGGCCGTCCGGCAGCGGCGGCGCCCCTTCGACCAGGAAGCCTCCGAGCATCCAGTCCGGGGTGAAGGGGCCGCTCGCCAGCGGCCATCGACCACTGATCCGGTACCCGCCCTTCACCGGCGTCGCCAGCCCCTTCGGAGCCACCGCCCCTCGGAGCATCAGATCCGCGCCGCTGCCGAACACCTCGTTCTCCAGCGTCTCCCGGGGCAGCGACCGTACGAAGAACCACGCCATCGACGCGGCCTGGACGGTCCAGCCGGTCGAGCCGTCGGCTCGGGCGAGCTCCCGCACCACCCGGGCTCCTTCCAGCAGCCCGTACTGTTCGCCGCCCCACACCCGGGGCAGGGCCATCCGGAACACACCGGCTTCGCGCAGAGCGGCGACGATCTCCGCCGGAACCGCCCGGGCGTCCTCTCCCTCGGCCGAGCGTGCGGCGATCTCGGGAAGGAGGGCGCGGACGCGGTCGAGCACGCCGTCCCCCATTCCTCGGTCCGTGGGTCGGGTGGGGTCAAGAAGCATGGCCATGAAGGTCTCCTCGTCGGGCACGCGGGAGCTTGCTCGTAAAACGAGCCTTTTCCACAGGTGAACTGCGCATTAGGATGACATCCTCGTTACGGCCAGGAAAAGCAGAACTTTCCGATAAGGCTTATTGAGGGTTCCCATGGCAGTAGGAGAGAAATGACAGCAAGTTTTTCCCTCCGGCAGTTGGAATACTTCGTCGCTGTGGCGGACACCGGCTCCATGAGCGCGGCGGCGGTACGGTGCCATGCCTCCCAGGCCAGCATCTCCACAGCGATCGCCGACCTCGAACGCCGCCTCGGCGTGCAGTTGTTGATACGACGTCGGGCGAAAGGGGTCTCTCTCACCGAGGCGGGCAGCCGGATCCTCGGACGCGCCCGGGCGATGTTGGCTCAGGCCGACGAGATAACAGCCGGCGCCCAGGCCGAGGAAGGCCGACTGGCAGGCCGCCTGAAAATCGGCTGCTACACGGCCCTGACACCTTTCCTGATCCCGCTCCTGGTGGACGGATTCACGCGGCTTCACCCTGCGGTCGACCTGGAACTGATCGAGGGTCAGCAGGACGAAATGAGACAGGCTTTGGTACAGGGCTCATGCGATGTCGCTTTGCTGTACGCATTCGGTGACGAGGCCGGCCTGTCCTGTACGACGCTCCGCGCAAACCGTCCGTACGTCATCGTGGCCGCCGGCCACCCTCTGGCGGGGCGGGAGTCCGTCTCACTCGCCGAACTGGCCGACGAGCCACTGATCATCTACGCTCAGCCGCCCGCCCAACAGAACGCCGACCGCTGGTTCTCCCTCGCCGGAGCACGGCCGAACATCCGGTACCGGACCTCGAGCATCGAGGCCGTCCGCAGCATGGTCGCCCGCGGTCTCGGCTTCGCCACCCTGATTCAGACCTGGCCGACCGATACCAGCATCGAAGGGCTCCCCCTGGCATCCGTACCGCTCAGCGACCCGCTGGACCATGTCGAGCTCGTGGTCGCCCACGCCTCGCACGTCATCCCCACCCATCGGGCCCGCGCGTTCCTCCAGTACGCCGAGAAGACGCTCGCCGGCCCCGGCGGACCGGACACCAGCGACTGACGCCTGTCGGCTCGGCCGTCCGGCGAACGGCGGCAGCCCCACGGGTCGTCGACGCCGTGGGGCTTTCATCCGCACGCGCGGGGAGCGCGGAGCCGGCTCCGGCCCGGGACCGCTCCGCCCCGTCAGCCGTCGCGCTCCGCGCCGACGAGGACGAAGGCCATGGTGGCCGGCTGGTCGCCGCGATTGCGCCAGCCGTGCCGGGTGCCGTTCTGGATCACGATGTCCCCTGCCGAGAGGGGGGTGCAGCGGCCGTCGTCGAGTTCGAGCACGAGGTCGCCCTGGAGCACGATGCCGTAGTCGACGGTCGGCGTGGTGTGCATGCCGTCGGGCTCCATGAGGTCCGCGATGCCGGGCGAGTCCGCCCGCTGTTCCCGGTCGAAGGCGACGGGATCGAACGCCGGGTCGGACATCGCGGTGTCCGGTGGGAAGGTCAGGACGATGAAGCGGGTGCCGCCGGGCGCCGGGAGGAGGCTGGTGACCTTGGGTGTGGGGTCCTCGCCGGCCCGGCTGACCTGCTCGCCGGGTTCGGTGGCCCACGGCAGGCGGGACACCCAGCCCGGCAGACTGCCGAACTCCCGGCTGCGCGGGATGGGGCCGTCGCTGACGACGACCGACCTGCCGTTCTCGTCATGGCCGGTGACGACTCTGCGCATGCATCTCTCCTCGGTCGTGTCTGGCGGGTCCGTCGTGTCTGGCGGGTCCGTCGTGTCTGTCAGGTCCACCGGGCCTGTCGGGTCCGTCGTGTCTGTCAGGTCCGTCGTGTCTGGCGTATCTGTCAGGTCCATCGGGTCTGTTCGGTCCGTCGGGTCCATCAGGTCCGACGGGTCCGGCGGGTCCGGCGGGTCCGGCGGGTCCGGCGGGTCCGGCGGGTCCGGCGGGTCCGGCGGGTCCGGTCCATCAGGTCCATCAGGTCCGACGGGTCCGGCGGGTCCATCAGGTCCGACGGATCCGACGGGTCCGACGGGTCCGACGGGTCCGACGGGTCCGACGGATGCAAGGTCCCCGACGCATCGGTTCGTCAGTCGGGGCGGTCGCCGCCGGGCTCGGTCGGGGTGGCTTCGAGCGCGGCCGCCCAGGAGTCCAGGACGTCCGTCATGGTCGGGACGGGGACCCTCAGCAGGGCCGATGCCACCGTGCGCACGAACAGCCGGTGCCCGTCGTCCGTGAGGTACTCCGCCGGGGACTTGCCGTCCACCCGCGCGAGCAGCAGCGCCGGCAGCAGTGCCGCACCCCGCGCCTCGAGGTCCGGCCGGGGCTCCCAGTCGACGCGCCGGACGTACTCCTCGACCAGGACCCGCGCGGAGCCGAGGAGATCGGCTCGGTGCCCGGGTACCACCAGGCTCTTGAGGAGCAGATGGTTGACGCAGAAGGCCAGGTCGAAGGCCGGGTCCCCGTACCAGGCGCACTCGGCGTCCAGCAGCACGGGCCCGGCCGGGCCGACGAGGATGTTCTTGGGGCTGACGTCGCCGTGCACCAGGGCCAGGTGGGTCGTGGCCGTGCGGTGGGCGAGGCCCCGGAGGACGTCGCCCAGATCGGGGTGCGCCGCCGCGGTGGCCAGCAGGTACGGCTCGATGCGCAGCGCGTGGAAGTTGTCGTCGGTGGCGAACTCCGCGGCGAGGGTGACATCGCCCGCGCTCGCCGCGTGCAGGGTGCCGAGCAGTTCTCCGACGGCCGCGGCGGTCGCCACCTCCACCTGGCCGTCGAACAGCTGTGCCTTCCACACCGGGTACCGCTCGGGGGGCAGGAACGCCATCGCGAAGAGGCCGGCCTCGGCGTCGTGGGCCAGCAGCTCCGGCACGCTGTCCGGCCGGTGCCGGGACGCGAACCGCATCCACGCCCATTCGTACGCGTTGCGCGACACCGGTGCCTGCCAGTCGGCGGCGACCCGCAGCCGGGCCAGGGCCCGCTTGACGCACAGGGAGCGTCCCGGCAGGTCCACCCGCCACAGGTCGGACGAGACACCGCCGGCCAGCGGCGTCCACCGTGCGGGTTCGCCGGGCCCGGCGAGCCCGTGGGTGAGCAGGAAGTCGGTGAGCGAGGTGTCCGGCACCGGGTCCGGGCTCACCGGCGCGGAGGGCGACGTCATCGCCGGTCACCCGACCCTCCGGGCAGACCGCGGGGGCTGTTGCGGGCGTGGGCCGGTTCCTCGCCCGCCAGGATCCGTACGACCTCCTCGGCCGCTCGGCGGCGCAGCTCCGTGACCGAGGCGTCGGAGGAGAAGGCGACGTGCGGGGTGAGCAGCGCGCCCGGCTGCGCCAGCAGTCCGTCGGGGACGTGCGGCTCGCTCTCCAGCACGTCGAAGGCGGCTCCGTCCAGGTGCCCGCTGTCGAGCGCCTTGATCACCGCGTCGGTGTCCACCAGGCCGCCCCGGCTGACGTTGACCAGCAGGCCGCCCCGCCGCATCAGCGCCAGCTGCCCGGCTCCGATGATGTGGTGCGTGTCCGGGGTGAGCGGCACATGGAGGATCACCACGTCGCTGCGGCGCAGCAGCTCCTCCAGGCCCACCATCTCCACGCCCGGGGTGTCCTTGGGCGGGTGCGGGTCGTGGGCCAGGATCCGGCAGCCGAACGCGCCGAGCCGGCCGGCGGTGGCGCGTCCGATGCGTCCGTATCCGACGACGCCGCAGGTCAGCGTCGACAGCCGACGCAGCCGGGCACTGGCGGGGTCCCAACGGCCCGCACGGACGTCCCGGTCGAACACGGCCAGGCCCCGCGTCCAGGCCAGCACCATGCCGACGGCGTGGTCCGCGACCTCCTCGACGCAGTAGTCGGGCACGTTGGTGACCCAGACGCCCCGGTCGGTGGCCGCCTCCACGGCGATGTTGTCGAGGCCGACGCCGAGCCTGGCCACGATCCGCAGGTCCGGCGAGGTGCCGATCGCGGTGGCGGAGACGGGCGCCCAGCAGGTCAGGATGCCGGCGGGCCGGTGCTCGGCCACCAGTTCCTCGATGGCTTCGGCGGTGGCGGGTTCGGCGGGGCCGGTCACCAGGGTGTGGCCCGCCGCCTCGATGACGGATCGCTCGACGGAGTCGTCGGGCCAGGCGTAGTCGGTGAGCAGCACGGTGCCGGGGCGGCTCGATGGGTTCATGGCAGGTCGTCCTCGCAGAGTCGTGCGGCCGCGGCGGACGGTCGGGCGTCACGCCCGGTCGCGTCCGGTGAGCGGGTTTGATCGCCACCCGTAAGGGCCGGCCGACAGCTTGTCCGATGGGCCGTCGGTCGCCCTGGGTGGGCCGGAGGGGGTCACTGGGCTCGTCGGCGCCCGCCGACTTGTGGTCGGGGCGGGCGCCGCAGTACGCCCCTGGATCGGATCGCGGGATACCAGGGCACGTCGCATCACTTTGTCACAGCCACGTGGTGCTAACGATAGCATTCGGGACCTTCGACGCGTCAAGGGTGCGGCGTACACCCGATCGTCGCCATCCCACCGCGGGGCCTGTCGCAGTGCCGAGGAACCCCGCCGCCTCGGGGAAAGCCAGAAGCGCCGAAGAAAACCCGCGTACACGTCTTGACGCGCCCCCCACTTGCCTTCATGGTTTCAGCCAGCGCCGACCGTGTGACCGACAAGTGTCCGCACGAAGTCCGGCTGTCGAAGACGCCATAGCCACGGACGTCCCGACGGGCGATAAACGGCTGAATTCCGCATGCGGTGTCCGACCGCGCGGCAGCCCGTCGCCCCATTCCGCCAGTCGACGACCGCACAGCCGTCGCCGACGCGAGTCCGGGTTCAGCCCACCGCTTCATCCCTCGCCCGTACGGCCCCGTACCGGCGATGGCTCCGCCACGGTCCGCCCGTGGCCCCTTCCTCTTCAGGAGCCGCTATGACACACGCAGCGCAAGTCGACACCACCGCAGTGCCCGTCGGCGAAACACAGGAAAGCAACCGGCCCTCTCTTTCCCGCCCCATGATCGGTGTGGGCTTCCTGCTGATCGTCCTCTCGTACATGGTCAACGCGATGGACCGCCAGGTCTTTCCTCCCCTGCTGCCGAACATCCGGGAGGAGTACGGGTTCTCCCTGGAGCAGGGCGGGCTGCTGGCGACGAACTTCACCCTCGGCATGGCCCTCGCCGGCCTGCCCGCCGGCTACCTGCTCGACCGCTTCCGCCGCAAGACCGTGCTGCTGGTCAGCATCGTGATCTACTCCCTGGGCACGATGGCGACGCCGCTGGCGACCGGTTTCGCCGACATGAGCCTGTACCGGATCGTCTCGGGCTTCGGTGAGGGCATGCAGTCCGCCGCCATCTTCGCGGCGATCGGCGCCTTCTTCGCCCAGCGACGTGGCCTCGCCTTCGGTGTCATCGGCGTGGGCTACTCGGTCGGTGTGTTCATCGCGCCGCTGATCGGTGTCGGGCTGATGAGCATGCACGGCACCTGGCACTCGCCGTTCTACCTGTTCGGAGCGGCCGGGCTGCTGATCGCCGCCGTCTCCCTGTTCCTCGTGCGGACCGGCCTGACCGAGCACTCCGTCGAGAAGGTCGCCTCGACCGGGACCTACGAGTACATGCCGGCCTCCGCCTACAACCGCAACACGGTCGCACTGGCCGTCCACGCGGTCATCAGCGGTGTGGCCCTCTACGGATTCCTCGGCCTCTACCCGACCTTCCTCATCACCTCGCTGCACTACTCCCCCGGGCAGGCCGCGCTGGCCATGAGCCTTCTCGGCTTCGGCGGCATGACGGCCGTGTTCGGCGGCTGGCTCGGCGACCGCGTCAACCAGCGCAACCTGCTGATGATCAGCCTGCTGGCCGTCTCCGCCATCAGCGTGTGCATCTACACGACCCACGCCACGGTGGGGGTGCAGTGCCTGTTCGCCTTCCTCATGGGCGCCTTCGGGCTGGGCTTCATCTACCCCAACACCAACAGCGCGATACAGCGGGCCGTCCGCCCCGGCCAGATCGGTCGAGCCTCCGGTCTCTTCGTCACCAGCTACTACGGACCGGCGGCGTTCTCGGGTCTGCTCTTCGCCGGCCTGGTGGACTCCTTCGGCTGGAGCCGGGCCGGGCTGCTGCAGGTCACGGCCCTGCCGCTGCTGGGCGTGGCCGCCCTGGCCTTCGTCCGCACCTCGCGGTTCAACAACGCGGCCCGCTAGCGACCGCCCCACCGCACACCCGTCACCGTGTTGCCCCGGGCGCAGGCCCGGGGCAACACGGTGACGTGGCATCAGCAGGGCGTGGTGGCACACCGCCGACATTCCACAGGGGCCTGCCCACCGCTCGGCGGTGGGCAGGCCCCTGTGTGTGGTCGCCCGACGGGCGGGTGACGTCAGAGGCTCTCGGCCACCACAGGGTTGCGCAGCACGCCGATGCCCTCGATCTCCACCTCGACCACGTCTCCGGGACGGATCGGCCCGACGCCGGACGGTGTGCCGGTCATGATCGCGTCTCCGGGCAGCAGCGTCAGGTAGCGGCTGAGGTAACCGATGATGTCGGGAACGGCGAGCAGCAGGTCGGCCGTGCTCGCCGACTGCATGACGGCGCCGTTCACACGGGTCGTCAGCGACAGCGCCGAGGGGTCGAGTTCGGTCTCGATGACCGGCCCGAGGGGAGCGAAGGTGTCCTGCCCCTTCCCGATCAGAAGCGTGCCGAAGGCGCTCTCCCTGCGCTGGACGACGCGGTCGCTGACGTCATTGCCACACGTATAGCCGAGGATGTACTCGTGGGCCTCGGAGGGCTTCACATGACGGGCCTCCTTTCCGATGACGACGACCAACTCGCCTTCGAAATGGACCAGTTCACCGTCCGCCGGATAGACGATGGCGTCATCCGGACCCACCACCGCCGTACTGGGCTTCATAAAGCACACCGGAACTTCCGGAACCGCGCGATCGGTCTCGTCGATGTGTGAGGCGTAGTTGTAGGCGAATCCGAAGATCCGGGGCCGTTCGAGCGGCGCGAGAATGACCACGTCGCCGATTTCGTCGACGTCCCCGGTGGGGGACAGTCCGGTGAAGGGATTTCCCTCGCATCTCGCGATCCCGGCTTCACCGGATACGAGTTCTCCGTAGTGACGCACGCCGCCGACGGCATACCTGACGATCCGCACGGAAACCTCCGCAACTAGGCAGCCGAACACGACTGCATGACCCATCCAGCAATGCTAACGTTAGCACGCACGGAACGATCATTCCCGCGCCCCTCCCTCTCGACTGCGGAGAGCGACCCAAGCGCTATCGTTGGCACACGGAAAGTGACGGCACGGGATCAGTCACCTCAAGGGGGCCCTTACGTGATCACGACCAAAGACATCGCGGAACGCCTCGGAGTCTCCGTCTCCACGGTCGGCCGGGCGCTCGCCGACGATTCCCGCATCAGCGAGGAGACCAAGTTCAAGGTCCGCCAGGCCGCCGCCGAGATGGGCTACGTCGGCAACCGTGCGGCCCGGATGATGCGCGGGGCGTCCAGCAACGTGGTCGCGCTGGTGATCCCGGACATCCGCAACAGCTTCTACTCGACCATCGCGCACGAGCTGTCCAAGAACATGGAGGCCGAGGGCTTCCAGCTGATGCTCTCGGAGACGGACGACGACCGGATGGTGGAGCTGCGCCATCTGCGGGAGCTGTCCGCGACCCGCGTGGCCGGTGTCATCATCGTGCCCACCGCGCGCCCGCACAGCGACTCGGTCAAGCTCCTGCGCACGATGCCGCACCTGCAACTGCTGCGCCGCCACCCGTCGCTCGGCTCCCAGTGGTTCGGCGTGGACGACCACGAGGCGCTGCGTGTGGCCACGGCCCACCTGGTGGCCCAGGGCCACACGCGTATCGCGTACATGGGCGGCCCCGAGGAACTGCCCACGGGCGCGGAGCGTCTGCGCGGCTTCCGCAGCGCCCTGCGCGACGGCGGCCTGCCGGACGGGGCCGGGCGCACGGAGCTCGGCCCGCCGTCGTCCGTGGACCACGGCCGCCAGGCGATGCGCCGGCTGCTGAAGGGCCCGGACACCCCCACCGCGCTCGTACTGGGATCGATCCAGCTCACCCGGGGAGTCCTGGAGGAACTGTCCGAGCAGCGGGTGAAGGTGCCCGGGGAGCTGTCCGTGATCGGGTTCGGTGACGAGCCGGGGTTCTCCTGGTGGGGTCCCGGACTCACGACGATCGGTCTGCCGATCCAGGAGATGGCCACCGGCTGCGCGCTGTGGCTGATGCGCCGCCTGAAGACCAAGCCGGGCAACGACGGACCGTACACGTCGGTCTCCCCCGGATCGCTGATCCTGCGCGGCAGCACGGCACCTCCCGGCGGAAAGGCTTCGCCCCGACCCCGCTGAGCCGTGGGCGACCGACCCCACCCGCACACGCGGAAGGCGCCCGGAGCACACCGCTCCGGGCGCCTTCGCACGTCCCCGCCGAATCGGGCGGCGGGGACGGTGGCAGGTCAGTGCGTTCCGCCGCGCAGCCCGCGCATGACGCGGGCGGTACGCACGAGTTCGTCGAGCACCTGCTCGGCCGCCGCCTCGTGGATCTTGCCGGGCCGGAAAGCACCGTCCTCGACGAGTTCGTTGACGAACGGGATGCTCACGGTCGGGCCGATCGGCAGCATCCTGAGGTTCGCCACGACCTGCTTGCCCATCTGCACCGCCCGGGTGCCCGCCGAGACGCCTCCGTAGCTGACGAACGCGGCCGGCTTGTGCTGCCACTCCACGACGAGGTAGTCCCACGCGTTCTTCAACGGGGCGGGGAAGCCGCCGTTGTACTCGGGGGTGACGAAGACGAACGCGTCCGACGCCTCGACGATCCGGCTCCACTCCCGGGTGTGGCTCTTCGTGTACTGCCGCAGGGCGGGCGGGTGCGGCTCGTCGAAGAAGGGAAGGGCGAGTTCCCGGAGGTCGACCGTGTGCGACTCGAACTGTTCGCACTCCGCGGCCCGGGTGGTGAACCAGTCCGCGACGGACCTTCCCACCCGCCCGGGACGCGTACTGGCCACCACGGTGGTGAGGGTCATCGGCGCCACAGAGGGCTCGGCTGCCATATCGGGCTCCCTTTCCTTTCGGCCGCCCCGCCCGGCGGGCCCGCCTCTTCCCGTGCTGTCCGTCCAGGAGACGTGCGGGCCCGCCGGAGTCCTTGCCGGAGCGGCATCGTGCGAACGATAGCATTTACTTGGAGATGGACCGCGAGAGCAGATCCGCACGGCAGACAGATGGGCATCGAGCGCAACCCGCCTCTTGACATCACCGCCGACAGTTCGCACGATTGCGCTATCGTTAGCACGGTGGCGAACAGAGCCGTACGACCCTTCGCCCACGCGCAGCGCCCTCGTACCGATCCGGGTGCCGCTCCCTCGGGGTCCACCCGCGCCCGCTCGTCGGCGATGCCCCCGTACGCCACGGCCGTGCGGACGTCCCTCTCCCGATGACAGGCACGGACTCCCCGACCCTCACCCCGGTCGTCCGAACTCCGAAAGGTTGCACCGCCATGACAGACGCGCGGATCGCCAAGCTCCACGGCCGCAGAGTGTGGGACTCACGCGGTCGGCCGACCGTCGAGGTCGAGGTCCGGCTCGCGGACGGCGCGGTCGGTCGGGCCATCGCACCGGCGGGCGCCTCGACGGGCCAGGGCGAAGCGCTCGACCTGCGCGACGGCGGCAGCCGCTTCGGCGGACTCGACGTCCAGCGCGCGGTGGGCTCGGTGAACGACGAGATCGCGCCCGCCCTCGCCGGCCGTGACGCGGGTGACCAGGAGGCCGTCGACCGGCTGCTGGTGGACCTCGACGGAACCCCCGACCGCGGCCGTCTCGGCGGCAACGCGATCGTGGCCACCTCCATGGCCGTCCTGCACGCCGCCGCCGCTTCGGCGGGGGTGCCGCTGTGGAAGCACCTGGCGGGCGACAGCCCCGTACGTATCCCGCTGCCCGAGATCCAGATCTTCGGCGGCGGCGCCCACGCGGACCGCCGGGTCGACGTACAGGACTTCATGGTGATGTGCCCGGCGGCGGACAGTTTCTCCGAGGCCCTGGACTGGACCGCGGAGATCTACCGGGCGGCCGGAAGCCTGATGCGCGCGGCGGGGAAGGCCCAGGGCGTGGCGGACGAGGGCGGCTTCTGGCCGGCCTTCGACTCCAACGAGGAGGCGCTGGAGATGCTGACCCACGCCATCCGGGCCGCGGGCTTCGCCCCCTCGACCGAGGTGGGCATCTCACTGGACGTCGCGGCCTCGCAGTTCGGCAGCGGCGGGCGCTACACGCTGGCCCTGGACGACCGCACGCTCGACACCGCGGCGCTGATCGACATGCTGGGCGGCTGGATCGAGCGGTATCCGATCCTCTCCATCGAGGATCCCGTGGGCGAGGACGACCACGACGGCATGCTGGAGTTCACCCGGCGCTACGGCGACCGCTGCCAGGTGATCGGCGACGACTACCTGGTCACGAACGCCAAGCGCGTGGAGGCCGCGGCCACCGCCGGAGCGGCGAACGCCGTCCTCGTCAAGCCGAACCAGGCCGGTACGGTCACCGAGGCGTTCCAGGCACTGCGGGCCGGCAAGGAAGCCGGATTCGGCACGATCGTCTCGGCGCGTTCCGGCGAGACCGAGGACATCACCATCGCCCATCTGAGCGTCGGCTGGGACGCCGGCCAGCTGAAGGTGGGCTCGTTCACCCGCTCCGAGCGCATGGCCAAGTGGAACGAGGTTCTGCGCATCGAGGAGTCCCTCGGTGAATCCGCCGAATTCAGCGGCTGGTCCGCCTTCACCTTCGCCGGATCCCGGGCCTCCACGACCAAGCCGTAAAAAGGCCGTGGAAATATCACGTATTACAGTCAGCGAAATCCCGAAACCCAGAGACCCAGAATTCCAGAGCCGATCCGAGCACGGAGACCAGCATGCTGCCACCCGTCAATCTGCGCCCGAGTTTCAACATCACCCGCTCCAGCCACGTCCGGCTCACCGTGGCCGATCTGGCCGAGAGCCGGAACTTCTATGTGAACGTGCTGGGACTCGTCGTCAGCGACGAGGACGAGCGCACCTGCTATCTCCGCGGCCTGTCGGAGGCCTGTCACCACAGCCTCGTCCTGGAACTGGACGAAGAGGGCGCGGGCTCCTGCGGGAGGATCGGCTTCCGGGTCTTCTTCGACGAGGACCTCGACATCGCGTACGACTGGTTCCGTGAGCGGGGACTGCCCGCCGAGTGGGTCGACGCCCCGTACCAGGGCCGCACCCTGCACGTCAGCGACCCCATCGGCACGCCCCTCGAACTCTGTGCGCACATGGAGACCCGGCCGAGGCTGCACATCGACTTCCAGCTCCACAAGGGCGCGCACGCGCAGCGACTCGATCACTACCAGACCTTCGCGCCCGACACCTACGAGCTGTGCGCGTTCTACGGCGAACTGGGCTTCCGTAACTCCGAGTACCTGGCGCACGGCGACAAGCTGCTGGGCGCGTTCATGTACCGCAAGGGCACCTGCCTGGACCTGGCGATCGTCGAGAACACCGGGCCCGCCCTGCATCACTTCGCGTACACCGTCTCCGAGAGCCACGACATCTTCACCGCCTGCGACTTCGCGGGCATCCACGGGTACGGCGAGGGCGTGGAGCGTGGCCCGGGACGTCACGGTCCGGGCGGGATGCTCTTCGCCTACCTCCGTGACCCCGACGGGCACCGGGTGGAGGTCTTCAACAGCCATTACCAGACGATCGACACCGAGATCGAGCCGGTGCGCTGGGACGCGGGATCGCTGAGCACGAACGCCCGCTGGGGCCTGCCGGCGCTGGAGAAGTGGTACTTCGAGGCGTCGCCCTTCGCGGGGGTCAAGCGGATTCCGCCGGCCGAGCCGCCGAAGCCCATGTCGCTGGAGCGGTTCCTGCTCGAACAGTCCCAGTCCACCCGCTGATCTTTCCGTCCCCCGAGGAGACACCCATGGCACGCGTCCCCTATCTGCGCCGCGAGGACGCCGACGAGTCGCAGAAGCCCCTGTACGACCGGCTCGAAACCGAACGCAAGGTCCCGACGGCGAACATCTTCCTCGCCCTGACCAACGCGCCCACCCAGCTGGACGCCTTCCTGACCTACGCCAACTCGCTGCGGGCCGCCGACCTCAGTCCCAAGCTGCGGGAGCTGGCCATCCTGACCGTGGGGTACGCGACCCGCTCGGCGTACGAGGTCGCGCACCACCAGTCGCACGGACTCAAGGCCGGGCTCACCGAGGAACAGCTCGCGGCGGTGGCCGACTTCGAGTCGTCCGATCTGTTCGACGACACGGAGAAGGCGGTGATGCGTCTCGCCAAGGAGTCCACGCTCCAGGTCGACGTCGCGGAGAACACGTGGCGTGCCGCCGCCGACCACCTGACGGACAAGCAGATGGTCGAACTGTCGTTGTCCATCGCCTGGTACAACTCCGGCGTCCGCATCATGGGATTGCTCGGCATCGACCTTGAGGACAACTACCCCAACCCTTTTCCCCATTCGTAGGGAATTCTTGGTGTCTCCGCCCCCGGCCGCCCGGGACGGAGCAGTAACAAGGAGTATTTCAATGGCGAAAATGCTCGCTGCACGACTGCACACGCTCGGTGAGCCGATGTCGATCGACACGATCGACGTACCCACGCCGCGCCCGACCGACGTACTGGTACGGGTGAAGGCGTGCGGGATCGTGCCGAACATGGCCAACGTGATCAACAACTGGCCCACCTGGTTCCCGCATCAGCCGTTGCCGAAGTTCCCCGCCATCTTCGGCCTGGACGCCGCCGGCGTGGTCGAAGCGGTCGGTGAGGCCGTGCTGCACACCAAGCCGGGTGACCGGGTGTACGTCAACCCCCTGCGTTCCTGCGGGAGTTGCCAGGTCTGCCGGGGCGGTGAACTGAGCCGGTGCCGCTACTTCACGTTGAACGGCTACTTCAGCACCTCCCGTGACGGCCAGCGGATCTTCGACCTCTACCCCTACGGCGGCTTCGCGGAGTACATGACCGCCCCGCAGTACTCGATCGTCAACATCCCGGACACCATGACGTTCGAGCAGGCGGGCAAGCTCGGCTACATCGGCACCTCCTACGGCGCCCTCAAGAACGCCGCCGCCGGCCCCGGCCAGGTCGCGCTGATCGACGGGGTCACGGGAACCCTCGGTGTCGCGTCCACCGTGCTCGCGCTGGCCTCCGGTGCCGCCCGGGTCCTCGGGACCGGTCGCAACGAGGCACTCCTCAAGCGCGTCAAGGAACTGGACCCGGAGCGGGTCGAGGTCTTCCGGCTGGGTGACGGCTCCACCGGTGAGTGGGCGAAGTCCCGCACCGGCGGCGAGGGCGCGGACTACGTGATCAGCGCGCTGGGCGCCAAGGCTCCGGTGGAGACGATGCTCGACTCCATGCAGGGTGTCCGCAGGGGCGGCAAGGTGGTCAACGTCGGCGGCGTGGCCGACCGGCTGCCCGTGGACGTGAAGTGGCTCATGGACGAGCAGGTCCAGCTGATCGGCTCCAACTGGTTCAGCACCGCGCAGGGGCAGGAACTCGCCGACATGGTGGCCACGGGCACCCTGGACCTGTCCTACCTGCAGGCCAAGCCCTTCCCGCTGTCCCGGGTCAACGAGGCCATCTCGGGCCTGGAGGACCGCGACGGCGGATTCAGCAACTACGTCGTCATCCCCTGAACCACAGGCGTACCGTACTCACCCCGCGGCGGTCCTGTTCTGCCCTGACGCCGCCGCGTGGTGTCCGACCCACCGGCCGTACGCACGGCCGGTGGGTCGCCCCAGAACACGCCCAGCAGGACGGAGGAGCCGGTGGAACTGCGCTGGCTGGAATCGTTCGTCACCGTCGCGGAGGAACTGCACTTCGCGCGGGCGTCGGACCGTCTGCATCTCGCTCCCTCGGCACTCAGCGCCCAGATCAGGGCGCTCGAATCGCACCTGGGCGTCCGCCTGATCGACCGCGGACGACGCACCCGCCCGGCGCTGACCAGCGCCGGGCGGCTCTTCGTCGAGGAGGCACGGCTGACCCTCGCCCAGGCCGCGCGGGCCGAGGCCGTGGGCCGGCGTGCCGGTCGCGGGGAGCTGGGGCACGCCCAGATCGCGTACGTCGCCTCCGCCGCGTTCTCCGGGGTGCTGACCGACGTCCTCACCCGCTGCGCGGCCCCCGGCACGCAACTCACCCTGCAGGTGCGCGAGTTGGAGACACCGGCGCAGCTGGAGGCGTTGGCCTGCGGGGACATCGACGTCGGGTTCCTGCGCTGGAGGCCGGAGTACCCGCCCGAGGTCACGGCCACCTGTCTGCTCACCGAGGACGTCGTCCTGGCGCTGCCGGCCGACGCACCGCTGGCGGCGTACGAGGCGGTACCGGCGGCGAAGCTGCGCGACGAGCGGTTCGTCGCCCCGCACTTCGACGAGGAGTACGGCTGCCGGGACCAGATTCTGGAGGTGGCGGAGCGGGGCGGTTTCAGCCCGCGGTGCGCTCCCCCGGTGCGGGACTTCATCGCGGCTCTGACACTGGTGGGAGGGGGTCTCGCGGTGGCTCTGGTCCCCGACTCGCTGCGCCGCGTGCAGATCCCGGGAGTGGCCTACCGTCCGCTGGCGGACGTACCGCTGACCACCCGGCTGGTGGGTGCCTACCGCAGAGGCGAGACCTCGCCCGCCGTGCGCGGCGTGATCCGCCGCCTGCGGGAGGCGGCTGCCGCCACGGTCACCGCCGGCTGACGCCACGGAACCCCGGCGGGCGGCCGGCCCATGGCGAGTTTCGCGACCCGCGGCCCGTTCGGGCCTCGGGCGCGCCTCCACGGCCGTCGGGACCACCCCTGATCCGGTCGGCGTGGCGTCCGTGCCGCACCGTCGACCGACACCGGACCGACGCATCTTTGTACGCGGAAAACGCATCGTCCGAGCAGGTCAGAGGGGGTGTGACCGGCCTACGCTCAACACGGCACCACAGAGCGTGGCGGCGTCCGTCGACTGCCGCCGGACGGAGTAGGACAGGCGGAGGAACGCATGACATCGAGCATGACATCGATCAAACACGTGGGCGTCGTCGGCGCCGGACAGATGGGCCGGGGCATCACCGAGGTCTGCGCCCGGGCCGGCCTGCGCGTCACCTTGTGCGACGTGACCGAGGACAGGGCCCGTGCCGGTCTGGCCGGCGTGGCGGACTCCCTGCTCAAGGCGGAGAAGCGCCGCGCGATCACCTCGGAGGGCCGCGCCCATGCGCTGGCCGGGATCTCGGCCACCGGGGATCTCTCCCGCCTGTCCGGGGCCGACCTGGTGATCGAGGCGGCCGTGGAGGACGAGCGGGCCAAGACGGCTCTGTTCCGGCAGTTGGACGAGGTGGTCACCGATCCGGCCGCCGTGCTGGCCACCAACACCTCCTCGATCCCCATCGCCCGGCTCGCGGCGGCGACCGGACGGCCGGAGTCGGTGGTCGGCCTGCACTTCTTCAACCCTGTCCCCGTCATGCCGCTGGTCGAGATAATCCCCTCGCTGCATACCTCGAAGGCCACGGAACTGCGCGTGCGTGCCTTCGCCGACGAGACCCTGGGCAAGAAGACGATCGTCACGCAGGACCGCGCCGGCTTCGTGGTGAACTCCCTCCTGGTTCCCTACCTGTTGGCAGCGGTGCGGATGGTCAGCTCCGGCACGGCGACGGCCGAGGACATCGACACCGGCATGACCGCCGGTTGCGCCCACCCCATGGGCCCGCTGCGCCTCGCCGACCTCATCGGTCTCGACACCGTGGCGGCGATAGGCGAGGCGCTGTACGAGGAGTACCGCGAACCGCTGTACGCCCCTCCCCCGTTGCTGCGCCGCATGGTCGAGTCGGGCCTGCTGGGCCGTAAGTCGGGGCAGGGCTTCTTCGACTACCAGGCGGCCTGAGGGCCGGCAGGGGGTCGGTGGGCCGGCGGACCGGTGTCCGTCACCGACTCCCCCACCCGCGCGCGACACCAGGGAGGGGCGGCCGTCGGCCGCCCCTCCCTGGTGTTCGCCGGCGTCCGCTCGATCACCGGGCAGACGTGGTCCGGGGGTTCGGTACGGCCCCTCCGGCCGCCCGGCACCTCAACCGTCGGCGCGGCGGGCGGCCACCTCCCGGGTGAGCCGGGGAGCCACCGCGAACAGGTCGCCCACCACGCCGTAGTCGGCGAGGTCGAGGATGGGCGCCTCCGGGTCCTTGTTGACCGCGACGATCGTCCTGGAGGTCTGCATTCCGGCGAGGTGCTGGATGGCCCCGGAGATACCCAGGGCGATGTACAGCTGAGGGGAGACGGACTTGCCGGTCTGCCCGACCTGGAACTGGTGCGGGTAGTAGCCGGCGTCCACCGCGGCGCGCGAGGCGCCCACCGCGCCTGAGAAGGCGTCCGCCAGTTCCTCCACCACCTCGAAGCCGTCCGTTCCTCCGACACCGCGGCCGCCGGAGACGACGACGGCCGCCTCGGTGAGCCCGGGCCGGTCGCCCGCGGGTACGGCCCGCCGGTCGGTGATACGGGCGGAGCCGGCGGGGTCGACGGCCGGCGGCGCCAGTGTCCGCTCCACGGCACCGCCGGGATGCTCCTCCGGCTCGAAGGAGCCGGGGCGCACGGTGATCACCGGTGTCCCGTGGGTGACTTGGGAACGCACGGTGTACGAGCCCCCGAAGACGATCTGAGTGACCGCGCCGGAGGAGTCCAGGTCGACCGCGTCGATCAGCAGCCCGGCGTCCAGCCGTGCCGCGAGACGCGCGGCCGTCTCCCTGCCGTCGGTCGTCGCGGAGACCAGAACGGCGGCCGGAGAGGTCTCGCTCACCGCCAGCTCCAGAGCGTCCACGGCGGGCGTGACGAGGAAGTCGGCCGCTTCGGTGGATTCCGCCGCGTGGACGCTTGTGGCGCCGTATCGGGCGAGGGATTCCCTGAGGCGCGCCGCCGTGCCGGGGGTTCCCACGACGACGGCGGCCGGGTCGCCCAGCCGCCGTGCGGCGGCCAGGAGTTCATAAGTGGTTTTGTTGACACGTTCCCCGTCGTGGTCGACGAGTACGAGGACATCGGGCATGGGTCCTGTGTTCCTGTTCGGACGGGTCAGACGGGTCAGATGTCGGACGGGTCAGATGTCGGACGGGTCAGACGAGCTTCTGGGCGATCAGGTACGCGGCGAGCTGTCGGCCCGCCGAGCCGTCGTCCGTGATGCGGATTCCCGCTGAGCGCGCGGGACGCGGGACGGCCTCCAGCACACGGGTGCGCCTCACGAGGAACTCGGCGTCGTCGGCGCCGGGGAACAGGTCGTCGAGGTCGACCGTGTCCACCGGCTTCCTCTTCGCGGCCATGATCCCCTTGAACGAGGGGTAGCGCGGCTCGTTGATCTTCTCGGTGACGCTGACCAGCGCGGGCAGCGGGGCGTCCAGCGTCGCCTCGCCGTTCTCGGTCTCACGCTCGGCGCGCACCCGTCCGGCGTCCACATCGAGCTTCCGTACCTGGGTCACCTGCGGCAGTGCGAGCAGGTCCGCGACGACGGCCGGTACCGCGCTCGCCCGGCCGTCGGTGGTCGCGTCGCCGGCGAGTACCAGGTCGACGTTCTCCACGGTCCGCAGGGCGGCCGCCAGGACCTTCGCGGTGGTCAGTACGTCCGCGCCGCGCAGGCGGTCGTCGCAGATGTGGATGCCCCGGTCGGCGCCCATCGCCAGGACCTTGCGGATGGCTTCGAGCGCGGATTCGGGTCCCATGGAGACGACGACGATGTGGGCGTCCGCCGTCTCCTTCAGACTCAGGGCCTCTTCGGCGGCGCGCTCGTTGATCTCGTCCAGGACGAGGTCGGCGTCCTCGCGGTCGAGAAGGTGGTCGGACCGGGACAGGGTGCGTTCGGCACCCGTGTCCGGGACCTGCTTGACGAGTACGACGATGTTCACGGGCGTCTTCCTTCGGCGTTCGGTGATCCTGCCGGGCCGTCAGCGGCCGGTAGTCGGCGGTCGGCAGTCGGCCGTCAGCGGCCGGCAGTCGGCCGTCGGCCGTCGGCCGTCGGCGGCCAGCGGCCAGCGGCCAGCGGTCGGCAGTCGGCGGTCAGCGGTCAGCGGAACGCCGCCTGGCCGGTGAGCGCCTGCCCGACGACCAGGGTGTGCATCTCGCTGGTGCCTTCGTAGGTCAGGACGGACTCCAGGTTGTTGGCGTGGCGCAGCGGCGAGTACTCCAGGGAGATGCCGTTGGCCCCCAGGACGGTGCGGCACTCGCGGGCGATGGCGATCGCCTCGCGGACGTTGTTGAGCTTGCCGACGCTGATCTGTTCGGGCCGGATGCGGTGCTGGTCCTTGAGCCGGCCCAGGTGGAGGGCGAGCAGCGCGGCGTTGCCCACGGAGACGCTCATGTCGGCGAGCTTCTTCTGGGTGAGCTGGAAGGCGCTGATCGGCTTGTCGAACTGCACGCGGGAGTCGGCGTACTCGATGGCCGCCTGGATGGAGTCGCGGGCCGCGCCGACCGCGCCGAACAGGATGCCGAAGCGGGCCTCGTTGAGGCAGGACAGGGGTCCGCGCAGGCCCTCGGCGAGCGGCAGACGCGCCGAGTCGGGCAGCCGTACGTTGTCGAAGTACAGCTCCGAGGTGATCGAGGCGCGCAGCGACATCTTCTGCTTGATGTCCTGCGTGGTGAAACCGGGGGTCCCGCGGGGGACGAGGAAGCCCCGGATGCCGTCCTCGGTCTGCGCCCAGACGGTGGCGACATCGGCGATGCCGCCGTTGGTGATCCACATCTTGGAGCCGTTGAGGATCCAGTCTCCCCCACCGTCGCGGACGGCCCGGGTGCGCATCCCGGAGGGGTTGCTGCCGAAGTCGGGCTCGGTCAGGCCGAAACAGCCGATGGCCTCACCGGCGGCGAGCCGAGGCAGCCACTCCTGCTTCTGCTCCTCCGAACCCCACTTCCAGATGGAGAACATCGACAGCGAGCCCTGCACGGACACGAAACTGCGGAACCCGGAGTCCGCCGCCTCCAGTTCCAGGCAGGCGAGACCGTAGCTGACCGCGTTCGTCCCCGCGCAGCCGTAGCCTTCGAGATGCATACCCAGCACTCCCAACTTGCCGAGTTCTGGGGCGAGTTCGCGCGCGAAGTGGGCGTTCTCGAACCACTCGCCGATGTGCGGGCGCACCCGGTCGGCGAGGAACTTGGCCACGGTGGCCTGGATCTCGCGCTCCTCGCCGGTGAGGGTGGAGGAGATGTCGAGCAGGTCGAGGGGGTCCTTCATCGGCTTGGTGCCGCTCATCGTGAGCTCCTGGGGGTGGTGGGTGTTCGGGTGGTGGGTGTTCGGTTCGGTCGTGGTGCCTGCGCCTGGAACGGTCGGCCGACCGCTCAGTTCGACGCGGAGGGGTGGTCGTGGCCGGAAGGGCGGCGGTGCAGGATCTCCGCGGTGTGCTGGCCCAGGCGCGGTGGCGGCAGGCGGTACCGCGCGGGCGTACCGCTCAGCGCGATGGGGCTCGCGACCTGGCGGAAGGGCCTGCTCTCGACTCCGTCGACTCCGTCGGCGGGTGCGGCGGGGATGTCGACGATGCCCGGAAGGCCCAGCTTCCGGGCGAAGTCGAAGGCCTCGTCAAGGGTGTTGACCGGGCCGGCGGGCACCCCCGCGGCCAGCAGGACGGCCGACCAGTGGTCGGCGCCGACGGTGCCCAGCCGCCGCGTCAGGATGTCCCGCAGTTCGCCGCGGTGGGCGACCCGGTCGGCATTGGTGCGGAAGCGGTCGTCGAGAGCGAGACCGGGTTCCCCGACGAGGTCGGCGAGCGCGGCGAACTGCCGGTCGTTGCCCACCGCGATCGCGATCGGACGGTCGGCGGCCGGGAAGGTCTCGTACGGGGCGATGCTCGGGTGCGCGTTGCCCATACGGCCCGGGACCACACCGGCGACGGCGAACGCCGACGCCTGGTTGACCATGGCCGACAGCAGCGAACCGAGCAGGTTCACCTCCACGTGCTGCCCTTGCCCGGTGGCGTCCCGATGCCGGAGGGCCGCGAGGATACCGAGCGAGGCGTGCAGGCCGGTGATCACGTCGACCAGGGCCACGCCGGCCTTGACCGGCTCACCGGCCGCGTCCCCGGTCACGCTCATCAGACCGCCGACGGCCTGCACCAGAAGGTCGTATCCGGGGATCGCCGCACCCGCGCCGCTGCCGAAGCCGCTGATCGAGCAGTAGACCAACTCCGGTTGTAGGGCGCGGAGTTCGCGAGGGCCGAGCCCGAGCCGTTCCATCGTGCCGGGGCGGAAGTTCTCCACCAGCACGTCGGACTCGGCGACCAGGGCGCGGGCCTGTTCGCGACCGGCTTCGCTCGTGAGGTCCAGGGTCACGGACTTCTTGTTCCGATTGACGCTGAGGAAATAGGTCGAGGTGCCGTCGTGGTCCGCCGGCGGATGCCAGGCCCGGGTGTCGTCCCCGATGCCCGGCCGTTCGACCTTCACCACGTCCGCGCCGAGGTCGGCGAGCAGCATGGTGGCGTAGGGACCGGCGAGAACCCGGGAGAAGTCGGCGATCCGCAGACCCTCCAGCGCGCCGCGCCCCACTCCCTCGACCGCGCCGGCCTGTCCGTCCGGCGCGTTGTGCTGGGTGCCCACGCACCCTCCTCTCTGATCGTCCCGCTCACGCGGAGCGGCTGCGTTCGAGCCGTTTTCCGTCACCACCAGCGGTCCGAAGTCGGCGGGCGAGTGGGCTCGACGACGGGAAGTCCCTGCCCGAGGGGAGCGATGTCCCGTACGACGCTCACCCTCGACCCGACCGCGACCGGCGCCGCGTCGGTGGCCTGGCAGAGCAGGTTGAAGCCCTCGTTCATCGCGACGAACCACGTGTGGTGCGGGACCTGGCCGTGGCGGCGGACAACCACCCCGTCGCCCGCGCTGCGTTCCCGTCGAAAAGCCACGGACCCGCAGGCACGGCAGAAGGAGCGGCGGTAGGCCGGAGTGCCGCACCACAGGCAGCGCTGGAACAGCAGTTCGCCGCGGTCCGCCGGTGCGGTCGGCGCGGCGGGCACGGTCGCGGCGGGCACGGTCGTAGCGGGCGCAATCGTGGCGGGCACGGTCGCGGCGGGCACGGTTGCGGCGACGGCAGCCGTTTCGTGGTCGTCGCCGAGTTCGGTGTCTTCAAGGGTGTCTGTCCGGAGCATCGCGGCCTCCTGCACGCAGTTCGGTGACCGGAAACGGGAGATCGGAATCCGATCTGGCTCCCTCACCCTGGCCCTGCCGCGGACCGCCGGTCAACGACGAGCTGACGCATCTTTGTGCGCGGAACGCGTTCCGTTCACCGAGGTCAGAACCGCCTTCCGGCCACTACTCTCACCACGGGCCCCGAGAACCCGACGCACAGGAGGCCACGTCCACCGGGACGGACACAGACACCGAGGAACGGACGCAGACTCCGAGGAATCGACGACGAGTTCCCGGGGGCTCCCCCGAAGTGAGCGGCTCTCGACCCCTCCGCGACCTGAGCCCGGCCGGCATGCGGGCCAGGAGGCGGGGAACCCGGGCACGGGCGGGTGAAGCGGATCCCGTACGAGCTGTGTGGTTCGGCTCCTGGTCCTCGAATTTCATGACTGAGTGGCACCAGCGCTACCGCGCCCCCGGCGTGATGATCTACAGGGCGACCAGCATCAGGGCTCCCTCCAAGGGGCCTCGGAGTGGCCGAAAATCCAACGACCAATGCCCTGACCTGCGGTGATGGAGGGTCAGTGTGGGTGGTGGCTAGTCGTCGTGTTCGGGCTCTTCGTCGTCATCCGCATCGACAGCGCCGGGCAGTGGCGGCGGTCCACCGCGAGGTGGTGCTGCGCGGAGGCTTGGTGGAGTTCCACAAGCTTGGCGTCCGAGGTGGATTGACCCATGAAACTAGCATTGAAATGAACCTTTTTACGGGTCTTTGACTCTCGTAGATTCATTGATGTCAGCACGAAGTGCCTGGTGGGAAGCCGGGCCGAGCATCTGGGAGACGTTATGGACGCCGTTGTGAACCAGCCGGTTGGCCCTGTCCTGGTCCGGCCGGAGAGCGTTGAGGTCATTCAGGATGGTGCGCTGAGCCTGATCGGTCTGCTCGCCGACGCCGGAGAGACCGATGGCGCGCTCACTGCGAACAAGGCGACTTTCCGCAAGGGTTCGCCGGGGGCGCCTGCGCACTTCCACACCAAGGCCAGCGAGATGTTCTTCGTCCTGGACGGCACGATGCGGTTCCTGGTGAACGACGAGATCGTGACCTTGGGCAAGGGCGGGTTCCTGACCGTTCCGCCGACCGTGCCGCACGCGTTCGCGCCGGCCCCCGGCAGCGAGGCCGAGCTGCTGGTGGTCTTCACCCCCGGCCTGCACCGTTTCGACTACTACCGGCTGCTGGAGCGGGTGTACCGGGGTGAGGCCACGGTGCAGGAGATCCGCGACAGCTCACAGCAGTACGACAACCACTACTTCGACAGCCCCGTGTGGTCGGAGGCGCTCGCCGAGCGCTGACACCTGGCCGGGCCACGCCGCCCGTGGCCCGGCCAGGAAACCCCCTGAACTCCTCCGGAAAGCAGTCTCGCCATGCCCTCGACCATGCCCACAGCTCTGCGCCGCCGCCCGGGAGCGACCCTGGCGCTGCTTGCGTTCGCCCAACTGATCATCTCGATCGACTACAACATCGTGTACGTCGCCCTGCCGGAGATCGGTTCCGGTCTCGGCTTCTCCGCGCAGAACCTGCAGTGGGTGATCAGCGCCTACGCCGTCGCGTTCGGCGGCTTCCTGCTGCTCGGCGGGCGGGCCGGCGACCTGCTGGGACCACGGCGGATGTTCGCCGTCGGACTCGTCCTGTACGCGATCTCCTCGCTGCTCGGCGGTCTTGCCGAATCAGCCGCCATGCTGGTCACGGCCCGAGCCGTGCAGGGGGTCGGCGGCGCATTCCTGTTCCCCGCGACGCTCACCCTGGTCTCCACCAGCTTCGCCGAAGGACGTGAGCGCAACCGCGCGTTCGCGGTGTGGGGCACCGCGGGCGGCAGCGGGATGATCCTCGGTTCCCTGCTCGGTGGTGTGCTGACGGACGCGTTCGGCTGGGAGTCGGTGTTCTTCGTCAACGTGCCCCTCGCCGGTACCGCCGCCCTGCTCACCTTCGCGCTGATCGCACCGGACGCGCCACGCGCCGGCGGCCGCTCGCTGGACGTTGCAGGCACGCTGACCTCGACGATCGGTGTCACGGGCGTGGTGTTCGCGCTGGTGCAGGGGCCGGAGTCCGGATGGCTCTCGCCCGCCGTGCTGACCGCCGCGCTCGCCGGCGCCGTCCTGCTGACCGTGTTCGTCGCGATCGAACGGCGCAGCGCCGATCCGCTGATGCCGCTACGGCTGTTCGCCAACCGCGACCTGAGCGTGGGGACGGTCGTCACTTTTCTCTACATGGGCACCTTCGGCGCTCTGCTGTACTTCTTGACCGTGTACTTCCAGGGCGTGCACGGCTACGACGCGTTGACCACCGGGCTGGCGTTCCTGGTGCCGATGGCCGCGATCGCGGCCGGTTCGCAGACCGCCGGTCGGCTGGCCACCCGACACGGGACCCGGCCGGTGCTGGTCGCCGCGCTGGCGGCGGGCGGTGTCGGTGCCGCGATCCTCGGCGCGACCATGGCGACCGACGCCTCCTACATCGCGCTGATCCCCGGCCTGGTCGTGCTCGGTATCGGCCAGGGCGCCGGCTACACCCTAATGTTCGGCGCCGCCACCGCCGGGGCCGCCGCCCGGGACCAGGGCATCGCCTCGGGCATCGCATCGACCAGCCAGCAGGTCGGCGGCGCGGTCGGCCTCGCGCTCCTGGTGGCCGTCGCCAACGCCGGCCTGGACGGGATCAGCGGCCAGGCACTGCGCACCGCGACCAACGACGGGCTGCGCACCGCGGTGTTCATCGCCGCCGCGGGCATCGCGATCACCGCCCTGGCCGCCCTCGGTCTGCGCAAGACCAAGGCCCAGCAGATCACCCAGCCCGAGCCGCAGGCCGAGTCGAAGGCCGACGACCGCCCGCTCGCGCACCTCTGATCAAACCCGACACCGATTCGCCGAAAGCGGTGCCCCCTTCCCAGGGCGGCACCGCTTTCGGGGTTCAGGCGTCAGGTGGCAGAGCTTGGCACAGCGCGTCAAGCGCCGGTCGATAGCGGTGTTCGGGGGGTGTGGCATAGCCGACAACCAGACCGTCATGGTGGGGGTCGGGGCTGTCGGGGTGGCCGAACGTCGCCAAGCCGTCGAGGGCCAGGCCCATCCATGTCGCCGCTTTGACGGTGGACGCCTCGGTGCCCGGCGGCAGCCGGAGGACCGCGTGCAGTCCGGCCGCGATGCCGGTGACCGCGATGTGCGGGGCGTGCTCGGCCAGCGTCGTGACGAGCAGGTTACGGCGGGCGCGATAGCGCTGCCGCATGCGGCGGATGTGCTTGTCGTACTGGCCGGAGGCGATGAACTCCGCGAGCGCGAGCTGGTCGGTGACCCCCGTCCACGCCTCTCGCAGCCCCTTGGCCGCGAGCATGGCCTCGACCAGATGCGGCGGCAGGACCATCCAGCCGAGCCGGATCGCCGGGGACAGGCTCTTGCTGACCGAGCCGATGTAGACGACATGGTCGGGATCAAGCCCTTGAACCGCGCCTACGGGTTCACGGTCGTAGCGGAACTCGCCGTCGTAGTCGTCCTCCAGCACCACGCCGCCACGACCGCGCGCCCAGTCGACGGCCGCGGCACGCCGCGTCGAATGCAGCGGACCACCGGTCGGGAACTGGTGAGCTGGAGTGAGCAGGACGGTCCGCGCTCCACGCCGAGGCTGCAGACCGGGGTGCGATGCCAACTGATCGGTCCGCACACCCTGGCCGTCCATGCCCAGCGGGACCGTGCTGACTCCGGCGTCGGCCAAGATGCCGCGGTGGAAAGGCAGGCTGTACGGCTCGACCGCAAGCGGCCCGGACAGCACCCCGCCGCCGAACAGCAGCCGCAGCGCGTGAGCGAACCCGGCACAGACCACGATCTGGTCCGGTGAAGTCGACACACCGCGCGCCCGAGCCAGGTACTCGGCCAGTACACGGCGCAGTTCGGGACGTCCCTGGGGATCGGGTGGAGCGAACGCGTCGTATGGTGCTGCCGTCACCGCCCGGCGGACGGCCGCGGCCCACGCGGCGCGAGGGAAGGACGTCGCGTCCGGCTGCCCCTGCTGGAGGTTGTGGGCCACGACCTTGCGGCCGGGCGCCTTCTTCGGAACACGCTGCGGCTTGGCCTCCACCCGCTTGGCGACCCGGGTACCGGAACCCTGACGAGCGGTCAGCCAGCCCTCGGCGACCAGTTCGGCGTAGGCGTCCGCGACCGTGTTGCGAGCGACCCCCAGGTCCGCCGCGAGCGACCGGTAGGGCGGCAGCAACCTCCCCGCCGTGAGCCTCCCGCTGCGCACCGCCTCCCGCAGCGCCTCCGCCACCGCAGCCCGACGAGGCCCCGTCAGAGACAGCTCAAGGTGCAGGTCAGAGCCCGCCTCCTGGGCAGAATTGACCCGTGACTCCGCCATCCGAACGCACCCCTCAATCAGTCTTTCAGGTGCCTAGGCTAATCAACATGAACAACACAGACGTTAACGCCGGCCTCTCCCGCATCAACTTCGCCGCATCCGCGCCGCGCGCGTTCAAAGCCCCTAATCAGCTTCGACGCCGTGTCCCGCGGGCCTCGACCCAGCCTTGATCGAACTGGTCCAGATCCGCGCGTCCCGACTCAACGGCTGCGCGTACTGCCTCCACATGCACACCACCGACGCGCGCAAGGCCGGCGAAAACGAAGAACGCCTCCACATGGTCCAGGAGTGGCACGACGCAACCCACTTCTTCACCCCATCCGAACAAGCCGCCCTGGCCCTGACCGAAGCCATCACCCAGATCACCGACGGCGTCCCCGACGACGTCTTCAACCGCGCCACCGAACACTTCGAGGACACCGAACTGGCCCAGCTCATCTCCGTGATCCTGACGATCAACACCTGGAACCGCATCGCCATCACCACAACCAAGATCGCCGGCACCGACGAACGACACTGAACGCCTCAGCAGCCGCGCCACCACCCCTGGCCAGGCGCGGATCACGAGCCCTGCTGCCTACTTCTCGCGGCTGTCCGCGGACGCAGGAAGCAGGAAGCAGGAACGACCGCCCCTCCGGAGACGTCGAGGACGACGAAGACCCACTCACCACCGTGGAGCGCGAACTCGCCGAAGAGATCGGCCGCAGCGGCCCGCTCCCCCTGGACCCTGGGTGCGTGCGCCATCGAAGCCTCTCCCGAACCACGCGACCGCCGTGCCATGAGGGACGGGGCGCCAGGAGGCGTGCGACCTGGCTGCTGGTGTCACCGGCCTGCCATGACGTCCTGCCCCTGCCCCGCCGGCAGCGGTTCCCTATGGATTCGGCCGGGGTTCAGGTCCCACGCCTCGACGGTGAAGCCGCCGGGGCCGGGGCCCATGCTGCGGGCCTGGAGCCGCCATGGCCCGTCGCCGACCGGATAGAACCTGAGGGTGAGGACCTGCCCGGTGGCGAGATGGATCTCGGCGATCGAACGGTCCACGACGACACGGAGTTGGACAGCTGCGCCGGGCCCCTTCGCGCCAGGGCAGGGAAGGCTGTACGTGCCTGCTCGCGCCCGTACGTCGAGTGAGGCGTGCCCCCGGTCGACGGTGAGCCGGCCGGTGGCGGCGTCGAAGGTGATGTCCAGGTATTCGGCCCCGTCCGCGGAGGTGACCAGACGCAGGCCGGTCGCGCCGTGCGGGTCGGCGGTCAGGGTGGCGGTGAGGTCGAAACTGCGGCTGACCTCCCCCAGTTCGACCGGTCCGGATCCCGTGGCGTTTCCGCTGCGGTGCACAGCACGTTCGCCGCGCAGGGCGAGCAGTTCGCGGGCCGGGCGCTGGCCCACCGTTCCGTCGTCCGCCAGGGTCAGTTCGCGCGGGAGGGTGAGAGTGCCGGCCCAACCCGCTTCGTGTGCCCAGGAGTCGTCGCGGGCCTCCCACGCCCAGCCCCACAACAGCCACCGGCCTTCTTCAGGGGCTCTGAGCAGGGCGGGGGCATAGAAGTCCGGTCCGTGGTCCAGTCGTACGGGCGGCTCGGTCGCCGTGAAACGGCCGTCCTCCTCGCGGCCGACATGGACCGTCGTATGACTGGGCCCGCCCTGCGGCGTCCAGTCGCTGACGATCAGGACGCCCCGGCCGTCGCCGAAGGTCGCGTACTGGGGGCACTCCCAGCCGACCGGGTCTTCGCCGGCCGGCGCACCGCTGGAGTGGAAGGGGCCGCGGTACCGCCAGTCCTCCAGGTCGTGGGACTCGTAGAGCAGTGCCGCGCCCCGGCCGTCGGCGAGCGCCGAGCCGACCAGCATCCGCCAGCGGCCGTCCTGCCGCCAGACGTAGGGGTCCCGGTACATGGTCGTGCCGGCGGGCGGCCGCGGGATGAGCAACTCCGGCCGCTTGACCCAGGTGTGGCCGCCGTCGCACGACTCGGCGGTGGTCACCGGCTGCCACCAGCGGTCGGTGCGGTGGGCGGAGTAGAAGGCCACCAGCCGGCCGTCGACCGGGATCGCGCTGCCGGAGAAGCAGCCGTCCGCGTCGTCGCCGCCGGGGGTGGGAGCGAGAGCGGCCGGGAGCTGTTCCCAGGTGATCAGGTCCGGGCTGCGGAAGTGGCCCCAGTGCACGTTCGCGTGGAGCGGGGCGTACGGGTTGTGCTGGAAGAACACGTGGTAGTGACCGTCGTGGAAGACCAACCCGTTGGGGTCGTTGATCCAGTTGCGGGGCGGTCGCAGGTGGACGGCGGGCAGGTGGGGGTCGACGGGCGGCGTGGGCACACGGGGCCTTTCGAAGGGTGCGCGAGGCACAGCGGTGGTGCGGGTAGAGCAGACGGAGGGAGGTCAGCCCTTGACTCCGCTGGAGGCGATGCTGTTGACGAAGGCCCGCTGGAAGGCCACGAACAGCGTCAGCACCGGCACGGTGATCATCGACGAGTAGGCCATGACCTCGCCCCAGGAGGGGTCGAGCTGGAAGAAGTACTGGACGCCGACCATGACCGGACGCAGTTCCTCGCTCTGGACGACCATCAGCGGCCACAGGTAGGCGTTCCACATCGGCAGGAAGGCCAGGATGGCGACCGTGGCGACCGCCGGGCCGGACAGCGGCATGACGATGCGCCGGTAGATGCCGAACCAGCTCGCCCCGTCGATGACCGCCGCCTCGTCGAGTTCCTTGGGGATGCTCTGGAAGTACTGGTGGAACAGGAAGATGAACATGGCATTGGCGACGAAGGGCAGGATCTGCACCTGGTAGGTGTCCAGCCAGCCTTCGGTCACGGTGAGGCCGCCGTCGTTCCACTGCAGCCAGGGCAGTTTGTTGACCCACCAGACCATCGGCAGGGCGAAGGTCTCGAACGGCACGATCAGTGTCGCGATCACCGCGGTGAGCACGACCTTCTTGCCGCGCCAGCGCATCCGGGACAGCGCGAACGCCGCGAGGCTGTTGATGAAGACGCTCAGTGCCACGGTGATGACCGAGATCCCGATGGAGTTGAGCAGGAACCGGACGGCGGGCACCCGGTCGAAGACCCCGGCGTAGTTGTCCAGGGACAGCCGGCCGACCGGCAGGAACGCCCTGATGCCGTCCAGGTCGCCGAAGATCTGCTCGTCGGGCTTGAACGACGACACCAGCATGAAGACGATCGGGAACGCGAAGAACAGTGCGAGCACGATCCGTGCCGTCTGCAGGCCGATGCGGCGCGGCGACGGCCTGCGACGGCGGCCCGGGCGGGCGGGAGCGGGGGATACGGAGGTCATGTCAGTCCTTCTCCCGGGTGAGGAAGCGCTGCACGAGGGAGACCGCGAGCACCAGGACGAAGAAGACGAGGGAGATCGCGGACGCGTAGCCGGTCTGTTGCTGGCTGTACCCGGTCTGCACGGCCTGGTGGACGACCGTGCTGGTGGCGTCCAGGGGTCCGCCTTGCGTCATCACGCTGACCTGGGTGAACAGGGCGAACGCGTTGATGGTGATGGTGATGAGCACGAAGGTGCGGGTGGCGCTGAGGCCGGGCCAGGTCACATGCCGAAAGCGCACCCAGCGGGTGGCCCCGTCCATGTCGGCGGCCTCGTACAGGTCCTGCGGGATGGTCTGGAGTCCGGCCAGCCAGATGACCATGTGGAAGCCGACGCCCTGCCAGACCGACATGAGGATGATGGCGGGCATGGCCGTGGAGGGGTCGGTCAGCCAGTCCGGTCCCCGCACCTGCCCGAAGGTGAGGTGGTTGATGATCTCGTTGATCAGCCCGGTCTTCTGGTACAGCAGCGTCCACAGGATGGAGACCACGACCATCGAGGTGACGACCGGGAGGAAGTAGACGGTGCGGAAGAAGTTGACGCCCTTGACCTTGGCGTTGACGAGCAGGGCGAGCACCAGCGCGAGGCCGCCCTGCAGCGGCACGACGACGGCGGCGAAGGAGAAGGTGTTCCGCAGCGACTTGTAGAACAGCGGGTCGTCCAGCAGGGTGCGGAAGTTGCGCAGGCCCGTGAACTCGGCCGGGGTCGGGGACACCAGGCGGGCGTTGGTGAACGCCAGCGCGAAGGCCAGCACCACGGGGATGACGATGAACGTCACCAGCAGGAAGACGGCGGGGCTCACCATGCCGAGTGCGGCAAGGCTCTCCCCGCGGCGTGCGCGCCCTCGCCTCGCACGTCGGGTCGGTGGGGCGTCGGCGGCGGTACCGGTACCGGGCCGAGAGGACATGGGGGTCATGGTGGTGGCCATGGGACATCCAGGCAGGTAGGTGTCCCGGCGAAGGCGGAGCGGATGAGTCCCCTCCGCCGTCCGCCGGGACGGGTGGACGGCGGTCAGCTGCCGGTGGAGTAGTTGTTGGTCGACAGGTTGTTGTCGATCTGGCTGACCGCTTGGTCGAGGGCGCCCTTGACGTCGGCGCCGGCCATGATGTCCCGAGCCGTCTTGGCGAACACCGTGGAGATGTAGGGATAGGCCGGGGTGACCGGCCGGACCACCGCGAACTCCCGCGCCGCCTTGAGGAAGATGTCGAACCGGCCGCCCGTCTCGTAGCCCTTCACCTGTTGCGCCGCCGCGTCGGTGGCGGCGATGGTGCCGGTGGCCTCGGCGAAGTCCACGAAGTACTTCGTCTGCCGGGAGAAGTTCAGGTAGGCCTGCGCGCCTTCCTTGTTGGAGCAGGTCGAGCTCATGCCCCATTGCCAGGAGGCTCCGCCGATCTTCGGACCGTCACCGAAGTCGACCGGCGGCAGGATCGCCAGGTCGTCACCGAACTTGTCGACGTGGGCCTGGGCGGACCAGCTGCCGTCCCACTGGATGGCGGTCCTGCCGTTACGGAAGTCGTCGGCGGGGCTCTTGCTCGACTTCTGCGGCGCGTAGCCCTTCGTGACCATCGAGCGGAACCATTTCCCCCACTCGACGGCCTTCTCGCCGTTCAGCGCGCCCTTGGCGGTCTTGTAGTCCGAGCGATCGATCAGGTCGCCGCCGAAGCTCTGCAGTATCGGGGAGTAGGCGTACGGCCACCACTCGCCGGGGTCGCTCGTGCCGAAGTCCACCGTGTTCTTGAACGTGTCGCCCGCCTTGATCTTCGCCAGCCCGTCCATGAACTCGGTCCTGGTCCACGGCTCGTCGAAGGTGGGGATACGGATGCCGTACTCCTTCAGCACCGACTTGCGGGAGTACAGGGTCAGCGCGACGTCGTAGAACCCGAACGCGTAGGTCTTGTCCTGGTACATGGCGACCGTGCCGGGCAGCTGGTCCTTCACGGCTACCTCGCCCTGGGACAGGTCCAGCGGCGCGAGGTACCCGCCCCAGGCCCAGTTCGGGACGTTGGGCCCGTCGACGTCGAGGAGGCACGGCAGCTTCCTGGCGGAGGCCGCGGCCACCACGGAGTCGTTGTAGGAGCCCTGCGGGAACGCCTGGATCTTGACCTTGTACTTGCCCTGGCTCGCGTTGAAGTCCTTGACGATCTGCTTGACGACGCCGTACTCGGCGGCGTTTCCGGCGTTGTGCGTCCACAGGGTCAGGGTGTCGCCGTCGGCGCCCGACGAGCCGGTGCTCCCACCGCCTGCGCAGCCTGCGACGAGGACCGCCGCGGTCAGGGCGGCTAGACTCGACACGGCGAGGCGCCTTGTTCTCGATTCCATGGGGTTCCTCCACATTTCACTGGGCACGGTCCTGCAAGACCGTGCCGGCGGCCGGTTACGCGGCCGCCTGTATCGGTGGTGCTTCGCCGTTCCGAGGTCAGAGTCGGGACGGCGAAGCGACCGATGCCCGCGCCACCAGCGGGCAGGGCAGCTTTTCCTGAGCCTCCGGACGAGCCTTCCGGCCCGGAGCGCCCGCGAGCGCGAGCAGCTGAACGACGGCTCGCGCCCCCATCTCGTAGTGCGGCAGGGCCACGGTGGTCAGCCCCGGGAACATCCCGTCACAGATCAGTTCCTGGTTGTCGAACCCGATGACCGACAGGTCCGCCGGGATCGACAGCCCCAGTTCGGCGGCGGCGTGGTAGACGCCCATCGCCATCCGGTCGGCGAAGCAGAACAGCGCGGTGGGTCGTTCCGTCCCCTGAAGCAGCCTGATCGCCGCGCGGTACGCACCGGCGGCGGAGGCGGTCTCGGCCACCACCAGCCGGGGATCGAAATCGACTCCGGCTTCCGCGAGCGCCTTGCGGTAGCCCGCCAGGCGCCCGTGGGTGGCCGGGATGTCGTCGACGTTGTTGAGGAAGCCGATACGGCGGTGACCGTGACGGAGCAGTTCCCGCACGGCGGTGTAGCCGCCCTGGACCTCGTCCGGCACCACCGACGGCACGGCCGGGTCGTCCGAGCGTGCGTCCAGCAGAACCGTGGGGACCGAGCGCAGCTGCTCCGGCACCTGGACGACCCGGTGGTACATCGACGCGTACAGCACCCCGTCGACCTGGCGCTGGAGCAGCAGCTCGATCTCCTTGCGCTCCAGCTCCGGGTCGCCGCCGGTGTTCAGCATGAGCAGCAGCAGGTCGTGCTTGGCGGCCTCCTCCTGCGCTCCGAGGATGATCCGGCCCGCGTGGGGGGTGGTGGCGATCCGGTCACTGACGAAGCCGATGGTGCTCGACCGCTTCAACCGCAGGCCACGGGCCAGTCCGTTGGGCGCGTACCCCAGCTGCTCGGCCGTCTCCAGGACGCGCTGCCGGGTCTCGGCGTTGATCCGCTTGCCCTCGACCTCGTTGAGGATGTGGGAGACGGTCGTGACCGAGACTCCGGCGGCTGCCGCCACGTCCTTGATCCCGATCCGCCTGCCCATGTGGTGCCCAATCGTTTTGGCAAGTGAGTGTGGGATGAGACTGCGCCCGGGTGGGGGCCCTTGTCAACGGCTCATTACGGTTTCGTGGCCAGCGGATCAAGGAACGTCAGCACGGAGGCGTCCTCCTCGATCAGCGGGGTGAGAGCGGCGTTGAAAGGGCCGCCGTACGGGGCGTTCAGGTGCGCCTGGAAGGCGTCCTCGCCCCGGTAGACCTCGAAGATCCAGAACGCGCGCGGCTCGGCCGCCTTGGTGTAGACGTCGAAGACGAGGTTGCCCTCCTCCTCGCGCACCTTCAGGGCGTAGTCCCCGATCAGACGGGCGACCTCGGCCTCCGTTCCCTCGCGGGCGGTGAACTCGGCGAGCAGGGTTTTCTTCACGGTCTCGTGTCCTTGTCTGTCGTGGGCGGAGCGTCGGGTACGGGCGTCACTCGTGGGCGGAGTCGAGGTGCCAGACGACGGCCTTGTCCAGCTTGACCGATCCGTTCTCGGCGAAGATCTCCACTCCCTGGCTGGCGGGGTCGGGGAAGATCTGGTCGGTGATCACGGTCTCGCCGCTGCCGCCGAAGACCTCGACGGAGGACCAGTCCACGAGGATCCGCAGCTTGACCTTGCCGTTCCTGGCCTTGAGCGGGGCGGCCTGGACGCCGGGGAAGGTGCTGTTGAAGTCGACGGCGCCGGAGCGGGTGCGGTCGACGTACAGCTCCTGCGTCGTGGTGTCGTAGCCGATGACGGTCTCCTCGCCGTCGGCGCCGGTACGCACCTTCAGGCCGAACCGGTCGGCGTCCTCGAGGGAGAACGTGGCCTCGATGTCGAGCGCCTTGCCCTGGGCCGCGCGGCCGATCAGGGTCTTCGAGGTGCTCTTGACGGTGACACCGGACGCCGTCGCCGGGCGCTGCCGGAGGGACTCCAGGCCGTTCACCGGCTTGCCGGTCAGCCGGATCCGGCCGTTGATCGTGCGCAGTGCCATTTCCCGGGGAACGCTCTGTGCGCCGCGCCAGGGGGAGGTGGGGATGGCGCCGCTGTAGTCCCAGTTGTTCATCCAGCCGATCATGTACCGCTTGCCGCCCGGCGCGTTCTCCCAGGACACGGCCGCGTAGTAGTCCTTGCCGTAGTCGGCCCAGTCGGCGCGCTGGACGACGGACTTGGCGGCGGTGTCCGCGGTGGTGAACCGGTCGGCGAGGACGTGGCCCCAGCCGGCGGTGTTCATGTCGACGATCTGGATCCGCGCCTGCTTGCCGGCGTAGGGGCGCAGGTCGAAGGAGGCCCAGTCCAGGGTCTCGCTGTTGGCACCGGTGGCACTGCGCACGACCTGGCCGTCGACGATCAGGTTGACGGACGTCTCCTGGGAAACGGGCCGGGCCTGAGTGTCGGAGAGCATGATGTGGTCGACGTTGAGGTGGCCCCAGCCGCCGCTGTTGTCGTCGACGATCTTGATCTGTGCCTTCTTGCCGGCGAGGTCCTTGACGTCCCAGGAGGCCCAGTTGAGTGCCTCGCCGTCCTGACCGGTGGTACTGCGGACCACCTCGCCGTCGACGAGGAGTTCGACGGCCGTCGGGTTGGCGGAACCGGCGGGGTGGTTGCCACCGCCGACGAGGAAGTTGACGTAGTCCTTGTCGATGGTGAACTCGGGCGAGGTGAGGGCGCCGGTGGTGGAGTCGCCGTTCAGGTAGCTGTTGACCAGGCCGCTTCCCAGGAAGCCGGAGACCTCCTGCTGATCGGGGAGGGTGCCGGTGGCCGGTGCGGTGCCGAAGGCGTCCCCGGTCGCCGTCCAGTCGCCGTAGGTGCCGCCTTCGAAGTCGGCGAGGAGCGTTCCCTCGGGGGGCGGGCCCTGCTCCATGACGGTTCCGGCCACGTGCGGGTGGCGACCGCCGCCGACCTTGAAGTTCAGGTACGCGCTGTCGACGGTGAAGGAGGGCGAGGTCAGGGTGCCGGTGGCGCCGTCACCCGAGTGGAAGCTGTTGGCGAGGCCCTGGCCGTCGAAGCCGGCGACGGTCCCCTGCCCGGCCACCGCACCGGCCGCGGGCCCGGTGCCGAACGCGGTGCCCGTGGCGGTCCACGAGCCGAAGTCGGTGCCCTCGAAGTCCTGTACCACCGTGCCGGTCGGCGGGGTGTAGGTGCCCTTGTCGTCGGCGGTGAACTTCTCGCCGTCGAAGTCGCCGACGAAGTACTGGGCGGCCGAACCTCCGGCGATACCACCGGGGTTGATGTTGACGACCAGGACCCACTTGATGTTGTTCTCGTCGCCGTCGACCGCGAGGGGGAACAGGTCGGGGCACTCCCACACGCCGCCGGTCGCGCCGGCCGGCCCGAACTCGCTGAGCAGGTCCCAGTCCTTGAGGTTCTTCGACGAGTAGAACCGCACCTTGTGCTCGGTGGACAGCGACACCGTCATCAGCCAGCTCTTGGTGGGCGCGTACCACTGGACCTTGGGGTCGCGGAATTCCTTGGAGCCGATGTCGATCACGGGATTGTCCTGGTACTTGGTCCAGGTGCGGCCGCGGTCGGTGCTGTAGGCGAGCGACTGGGCCTGTATGCCCGTGTCCTTGGCCAAGCTGGTGTAGACCGCCACCATGGGCGGGTTCTTCTTCGTGCCGAAGCCGGTGCTGTTGTCCCGGTCGACGACCGCGCTGCCGGAGAAGACCATCTCCTCGTCGTCGTGCGACAGGGCGAGCGGCAACTCCTCCCAGTGCACGAGGTCCTTGCTCACCGCGTGGCCCCAGGACATGTCGCCCCAGGAGTCGCCGTTGGGGTTGTACTGGTAGAAGAGGTGGTACTCGCCCTTGAAGTACACGAGCCCGTTGGGGTCGTTCATCCAGTTCTTCTCCGGAGTGAAGTGGAACTGGGGGCGATACGTCTCGGAGTAGGTCGGGGTGTCGGCGGCTACGGCCTGCGGGCTGAGCGGTGTCGCGGACAGGGCGCAGACCGTCGCCACCGCCGCCAGCAACCGGATGCGGGCATGCCGGGATACAGGTCCAGATCTCATGAGGTCTCCTGTGCTGCGGCCGTCCGCGCGGCGGTGCCTGCTGCCCCGGCGCGGACGGACCGGAAAGGGACGCCCTCGTCGGCGACGTCGTCCACGTGGCCGACCGAGGGGTGTCATCGTCGACGTGTGTCATCGATGACATCGAGTGGCCCGATGATGAGCGCAACCCGGCGCATGCGTCAACGGTTCGGGCGCGGCGACCCGGCACGCCCCGACGGTCCGTCAGGCGCCGCCGGCAGTCGTGAGCTGCGCCAACTGGTGCTGCCACGGCGGGTTGGGTCCGGCCACCGAGCAGGTCAGGGCGGCGACCTGAGTGCCGAAGCGGCAGGCTTCCGCGACCTCGGCGACACCGAGCTCCGTGAGTCGGCCGCCGAGAAATCCGCCGGCGCCGAGGTGGTGCAGCAGCCCGGCGGTGAAGGAGTCCCCCGCGCCGACCGTGTCGACCACCGGCGTCGCCACCGCGGGCACCCGCACCCGTTCGCCGTCGAGCGAGGCCAGGGCGCCGTCGGCGCCGAGCGTGATCACGACGAGCCGCGCCCCCGCGGCATGCCAGAGGTCGCACGCCTGCTCAGGCGGCGTGCCGGGCAGCAGCAGATCGAGGTCGTCCGCGCTCAGCCGCAGGATGTCGGCGAGGCCGCACCAGTGGGTCAGCCTCGCGCGGTAGACCTGCGGGTTCACCAGCAGCGGCCGGACGTTGGGATCGATGCTGACGGTGGCCCCGGGAGCGGCGGCCGCCAGGAACTCCTCGACCACTGCCGCGCCGGGCTCGCTGACCAGGGCCAGGGACCCGGTGTGCACACAGGCCGTGCCGGACAGATCCACGTTCGCCAGCTCCCCGGAGGTCCACTGCCAGTCGGCCGTGTTCTGCGCGTGGAAGGAGAACGCGGCCTGCCCCTGGGCGTCCAGTTCCGCCACGGCCAGCGTGCTGGGCTCGGCGGCGGTGACGGCGTCCGACAGGTCCACGCCGGACGCCTCCAGGTGTGCCCGGAACAGGCGCCCGAACACATCACCGGACAGGCGGGCGAGGAAGCGGGCCGGGGTGCCGAGGCGCGCCAGGGCCACTGCCGTATTCGCGGGTCCGCCGCCCGGGAGCACCCGCAGCGCGAGTTCGTTCGAGGCACGTGCCGGTTCGGTGAAGGCGTCCGCGACGCACTCTCCCAGAACGGTGATCTGACGCGGGCTCATGGCTGCTCTTTTCTTGGAGCGCGTAGGCAAACCGGGCACGTAGCGGGCAGCCACTGAGGAGCTTCGGGCGGGCGAGGGCCGCAGACGTTGCCGATTTGTGACGGGTGGAAGGCATTGACGTTGCCGGGATGCGGAGTCCATCATCCTCGCCAGGCAGTGTCAACGATGACATAAGTCAACGATGACACCCCGGGCGGCATGCTCTGAATCCCAACCCCGTGCCGCTCGCTATCCCACAGGAGTCGATCATGTCGCGCACCACTCGTCCGTCTTCCTCCCTCCTCAGAGCGGCCGCCGTCACGGGCGTCGCGGCCCTCACCCTGACCGCCTGTGGATCCGGATCCGGATCGGACACCGCGAGCTCCGGATCGGGCAGCGTCAAGGTCGGTCTGATCACCAAGACCGACACCAACCCGTTCTTCGTGAAGATGAAGGAGGGCGCGGAGAAGGCCGCCAAGGAGAACGGCGCCGAGCTGTCCACCGCGGCGGGCAAGTTCGACGGGGACAACGCCGGTCAGGTCACCGCCATCGAGAACATGGTCGCCTCCGGGGTGAAGGGCATCCTGATCACCCCGAGCGACTCCAAGGCGATCGTGCCCGCGATCGAGAAGGCCCGCGCCAAGGGTGTCCTGGTCATCGCCCTGGACACCCCGACCGAGCCGGAGAGCGCCGTCGACGCCCTCTTCGCCACCGACAACCTGAAGGCGGGCGAGCTGATCGGCGAGTACGCCAAGGCCGCGATGAAGGGCAAGTCGGCGAAGATAGCCACCCTCGACCTCGCGCCGGGCGTCTCCGTCGGCGTGCAGCGGCACAACGGCTTCCTGAAGGGCTTCGGCATCGAGGAGGGCGACTCCTCCATCGTCTGTTCCCAGGACACCGGCGGCGACCAGGCCAAGGGCCAGACCGCGATGGAGAACTGCCTCCAGAAGGAACCCGGCATCAACGTCGTCTACACCATCAACGAGCCCGCGGCCCTGGGCGCGTTCACCGCCCTGAAGGCCAAGGGCCGGGAGAAGGACGTCCTGATCGTCTCCGTGGACGGCGGCTGCACCGGGACCGAGGCCGTCAAGGACGGCACGATCGCCGCGACCTCGCAGCAGTACCCGCTGAAGATGGCCGCCGAGGGCGTCAAGGCCGTCGTGACGTACGCCAAGGACGGCAAGAAGGCGTCCGGTTACACCGACACCGGCGTCACGCTGATCACCGACAAGGCGCAGGACGGGGTCACGTCCAAGGACACCGCCTACGGCCTGGAGAACTGCTGGGGCTGAGCCGGCCCCTGAGGACCGTACGACTCCGCCTCTCCTCCCAGCGGGGCGGCCGTCCCCTCCTCCCTGACCGGGGGACGGCCGCCCGCTTGTCCTCTTCTCCTCCGACGAGGGCGGACAACGACTTCTGTCTTCCGACAAGGACTTCGCATGACAGCCACGACCACGCCTCCGGGCACGTCCACGCCGTACTCGGAGCTCAAGGCGCCGACCACGGCCCGCCGACTGCTCACGGCACCGACCACCGGCCCCCTGGTCGCACTCCTCCTGGCCTGTGTCTTCTTCTCCGTCTCCAGCGACCAGTTCCTCACCGGCGGGAACTTCTCGCTGATCGTGCAGCAGGTCATGGTCGTGGGCACCCTCGCCATCGGGCAGACCCTGATCATCCTCACGGCGGGCATCGATCTGTCCTGCGGAGCCGTGATGGCGTTCGGCAGCATCGTGATCGCCAAGATGGCGGCCGAGGGCTCCCTGCCACCGCTCGCCGCGATCGCGCTGGGCCTGGTCGTCTGCGGCGGCTTCGGGCTGCTCAACGGGGCGCTGGTGCAGAAGATCCCGCTGCCGCCGTTCATCGTCACCCTCGGCATGCTCAACGTGGCGTTCGCCCTGACGCACATCTACTCCGAGGAGCAGACGGTCACCAACCTGCCGGGCCCGCTGACGGCGCTCGGGCAGACCTTCCCGCTCGGCAACACCGACATCACCTACGGCTCGCTGGTCACCATCGCCCTGTTCCTCCTCCTCGCCTACGCGCTGAGCAACACCGGCTGGGGCAGGCACGTCTACGCCCTGGGCAACAGCCCGGAAGCGGCGCGGCTGAACGGCATCCGCACCTCCCGCCTGACCATCGGCGTCTACACCGTGGCCGGCGTCCTCTACGGCATCGCCGCACTGCTGCTCATCTCCCGCACCGGCGTCGGCGACCCGCAGGCCGGGCAGACCGACAACCTCGACAGCATCACGGCCGTGGTCCTCGGCGGCACCAGCCTCTTCGGCGGCCGCGGCTCGGTGCTGGGCACGTTCATCGGCGTCCTCATCGTCGGCGTCTTCCGCAACGGCCTGCAGCTGATGGGCGTCGCCTCCATCTACCAGACCCTGATCACCGGCGTCCTGGTGATCCTCGCGGTGACCGTCGACCAGCTCTCCCGGAAGAAGGCCCGATGACCGCCACCGGCACCCCCACCCCTGTCCTGCAGGCTCGCGGCCTGGTGAAGCGGTACGGCCAGGTCACCGCGATCGACGGCGCCGACTTCGACCTGCTGCCCGGCGAGGTCCTCGCCGTCATCGGCGACAACGGCGCCGGCAAGACCAGCCTCATCAAGGCCCTCACCGGCGCGGTGACCCCCGACGCCGGCGAGATACGCCTGGACGGCGAACCCATCACCTTCTCCGGACCGCAGAGCGCCCGCGCCCACGGCATCGAGACGGTGTACCAGGACCTCGCCGTGGCCGCCTCCATGGACATCGCCTCGAACATGTTTCTCGGCCGTGAACTGCGCCGCCCCGGCGTCCTCGGCAGCGCCTTCCGCATGCTCGACAAGAAGCGGATGCGTCAGGAGGCCGCCGAGCACATGGCCGACCTGAAGATCGGTCTGCGCTCGCTCACGCAGGCGGTCGAGACGCTCTCCGGCGGCCAGCGGCAGGCCGTGGCGGTCGCCCGCGCCGTCGCCTGGGCCCGGTCCGTGGTCGTCATGGACGAGCCCACCGCCGCCCTCGGCGTCAAGGAGTCCGGCCAGGTCCTCGACCTCATCCGCCGGGTCCGCGACAAGGGCATGCCGGTCGTCCTGATCAGCCACAACATGCCCCACGTCTTCGAGATCGCCGACCGGATCCACGTCCACCGCCTCGGCCGGCGCGCCGCCGTGATCAAGCCCTCCGACTACTCCATGGCGGAGGTCGTCGCCATCATGACCGGTGCACTCACCATCGACGAGGCCGGGGATACTGTCGTAGCCGATTCCGAGGCCGCGAAGGCCGCCGGAGTCCAAGCCCACTGACGTAAGCCTCCGAGGTTCCGGCCGTTGCCGCGGCCGGAACCGAACGAGCCCACAAGAAACGGTCCTCCATGGCAGCGAGCCGCCGACCCACCCTGGCCGACGTCGCCCGAGAAGTCGGCGTCAGCGCCAAGACGGTCTCCCGCGTCCTCAACGAGGACGGGCCCGCCTCGGCGCGGACCAGGGAACAGGTGCTCGCCGCCGTCGCCAAACTCGGCTTCCAGCCGAACCTCATGGCACGCAACATCCGTGTCGGCGGGCCGGACACCACCATCGGCCTGGTCATCCCCGACCTCGCCAACCCCTTCTTCGGGGCCGTGGCCCGCGCCATCGAGGACACCGTCCGCGAACGCGGTCTGACGCTGCTCATGGGCTCCTCCGCGGACGACCCCGACCGTGAACGCGCCCTGACGGACAAGTTCCTGGCCCGCCGCGTCAGCATCCTGATGGTCGTGCCGTCCGTCGGCGCCGACCACACCCACCTCAGGTCCCACCGCGAGGCGGGACTGCCCGTGATCTTCCTCGACCGCCCCGGAGCCGGCCTGTCCACCGACAGCATCGTCAGCTCCAACCGCGCGGGAGCCCACGACGGCGTCGCCCACCTCATCGCCCACGGCCACCGCCGCATCGGCTTCCTCGGCGACCTGCCCCTGCAGCTGTACACCCGCCGCGAACGCCAGGCCGGCTACCGCTCGGCCCTGCGGGAGGCCGACATCCCCTACGACCGCGCGCTCGTCGCCAACGCCCACGACCAGCCGGGCGCCGAGGCCGCGACCGCCCAACTCCTCGACCTCCCCGATCCCCCCACCGCCCTCTTCGCCGGCAACAACATCATGGCGCTCGGCATAGTCGCCGAACTCGCCCGCTCCAAGCGCAAGGACGTCGCCGTCGTCGCCTTCGACGACGTCTCGCTCGCCGAGGCCCTCGAACCAGCGCTGACCGTCGTCGCCCAGGACGCGGAAGAACTCGGCAGAACGGCGGCGACCACCGCCCTGACCCGCCTCGACGGCACCCGAACCCGAACACGCACCATCACCGTCCCCACCCGACTGATCATCCGAGGCTCGGGCGAGCAACCCGCGCCCACGGCGTAGGCGACTCACCCCGCCGGGCTCGGCGGCGGCACCCGACGAGCGGATTTCCGGGCCCACGCACGTACCTGTTCCACGCAAGTCGCCCGATGCCCAGCCCCGTTCGAGCAGGCGGCTCGCGCGCCGGTTGTCACAGCACCCCACCCAAGCCGTGGAGCCCGGCGCCCAGCCGACGCGGCAGCCGGCCCACAACGCACTGTGACCCGCCCAACAGACCGAAACGGCACGCCCGTTGAACGAGCGAGCCGTCACAGAAGATCGAGGCTAGGGCGTGTTTCGGAAGTCCCTTCACGCCGTACGGGGCGGGCCGCTGCTCTCCCGGACGATCAGCTCCGGCTCGGCCCACAGGGGCAGGGCCGGAGCGGTATCGGGTTCGAGGAGCCGGTGGAGCAGGCCGAAACAGCCCCGGCCGAGGCCTTCGAAGTCGAGGCGGACGGTGGTCAGGGCGGGGTGTGCGTAGGCGGAATGGGGGGCGTCGTCGAAGCCCACCACGCTCAGGTCGCCCGGCACGTCACGGCCCGCTTCCCTGGCTGCGCGGAGTACACCGAGTGCCAGATCGTCGTTGCCGCACAGCACGGCCGTGACCGACGGGTCGACCAGCAGCGAGCGGGCGACGAGGTAGCCGGAGCGGGGGCTCCAGCCGGCGTCGAGCGGCTCCGGGACGGGCTTGCCCGCTGCCCGCAGGGCGTCGCGCCAGCCCTCGGCGCGCTGGCCGATGCGGGTGGTGGACGAGGGGATCGCCAGGTAGTGCACGGTCTCGTGGCCGAGGCCGAGGAGATAGCGGGTGGCCTGAGCCGCGGCCGCCCGGTCGTCCAGCCAGAGCTGGGGCCGGTCGCCCGGGCCGCCGTCCTCGGGCCGTTCCACCGCCGCCGCTGCCGGGAACCCGCTCGGCAGTGCCTGCCATGCCCGTACGCCCGCCGCGTCGAAGGCGATCACCAACACCGCTTCCCCCGGCCGGCTGACCCGGGCCGCGACATCCGCGGGCTGCTGGGCCGAGTCGGTGTCGAGCACGCTGATCCCGACCGCGAAGCCGGCCGCCCTCGCCGCCTCCTCGATGCCCTTCAGGGTCGTTGAGGCACCGTACAAAGAGGTGTCGGAGGTCAGCACGGTCACCGAGCGCACCGCACCGCCGGCCAGTGCCCGGGCCATCCGGTTGGGCGTGTAGCCCATCTCGGCGATGACGTCCAGAACCCGGGCCCGGGTCGACTCCTTGACCCTGGGGTGACCGTTGACGACCCGGGACACGGTCTGGTGGGACACGCCCGCCTCCTTGGCGACGTCCCGGATACTGACGGTCTTCGGAGCCTGCTGTCCCCCGCCGGAGCGGGGGGCGGGAGTCGCTTCCTGCATGGTGGGGACGGCTCCTCGTCGGTACGGGCCGGTCGTGGGGTTGTCCACGGAGTCACCGTTCGGAGTCGGGATCGACGGCCATACCGTACCCGCAGCGGTGACGATCTTCTTCAACAGCTCGGGGTTCCCCTCGATCACCCACGACAGACCTCGACAGATCTCGACACAACTCGACAGACCTCGCCCGACGGGACGTCAGGAGAAAAGTTCCGCGCGGAGTATTGCAGGGCCGAATGTTACCGTTCACACTCTCCCTGCGTCACTGACGCGTAAACGCCCGGTGCCGGGGGCACACAGGGCTCCACCTCGGAGCTGTTTCAGGCGCAAGCCTTGCTCCACCTCCCGCCGCGCCATCTGCCACCGAGTCGCATGGAGCCTGAAAAGAATGTGAACGGTAACACGATGGACTGGTCGCGTCCGGACGTGGAGTGCGTGTCCCCCTGACCGGGCCTGCGGACGGCGGCACCCGCCATCAGGCGAACTTCACCTCCCTGCCTGTTCAGCTCTTGGCATGCGCCTGAAACGCGTGCTGCCCCTACGTCCGCATCTGTTGTCGTTCATTCGCCTCAGGGAAGGGTTTGACTCCATGTCTTCAGCGAGAACCGCCGTGACCCACTGGACAAGACGTCTCGTCGTCCGGGCCTTGGTCCTCAGCCTGGCGCTCGCCGGGCTCGTGGCCCTGGGCGGTGGCCGGACACCGTCGGAGGATCTCGGCCGGACCGCGCCGGTCGCGGTGACCACCAACCAGGTCGCGGTTCCGCCGGCGCCGATGGGCTGGGCCTCCTGGAACAGCTTCGCCAGCAGCATCGACTACAACACCATCAAGGCCCAGGCCGACGCACTCGTCTCGTCCGGCATGTCCGCCGCCGGCTACAAGTACGTCAACATCGACGACGGCTGGTGGCAGGGCGCCCGCGACGGCAACGGCAGGATCGTCACCGACGAGAGCCTGTTCCCCGGCGGCATGAAGGCCATGGCCGACTACATCCACAGCAAGGGCCTCAAGGCGGGCATCTACACCGACGCGGGCAAGCAAGGCTGCGGCTACTACTACCCCACCACCAGGCCCGCCGCGCCCAACACCGGCAGTGAGGGCCACTACCAGCAGGACATGCAGACGTTCCAGGAGTGGGGCTTCGACTTCGTCAAGATCGACTGGTGCGGCGGCAACGCCGAGGGCCTCGACCAGGAGACCACGTACAGGGCGATCAGCGCCGCCAACGACGCCGCGACCGCGATCACCGGCCGCAAGCTGGTCCTGTCGTTCTGCGAGTGGGGCACCGGCAACTCCTGGAACTGGGGCGCGGGGTTGGCCCCCATGTGGCGCACCAGCACCGACATCATCTTCTGGGGCAACAGCCCGTCCGCGGCCAACATGCTGGCCAACTTCGACAAGGCGCTGCACCCGTCGTCCCAGCACACCGGGTACTACAACGACCCCGACATGCTGATGGTCGGCATGAACGGCTTCAGTGCCGCCCAGAACCGCACGCACATGAGCCTGTGGGCGATCTCCGGCGCCCCGCTGCTGGCCGGCAACAACCTCACCGCCATGAGCACCACGACCCGCGACATCCTCACCAACTCCGAGGTCGTCGCCATCGACCAGGACGCCCGCGGCCTCCAGGGTGTCAAGGTCGCCGAGGACACCAAGGGCCTGCAGGTCTACAGCAAGGTTCTTTCGGGCACCGGCAAGCGTGCCGTGCTGCTGCTCAACCGCACCTCCTCCGCCGCCTCCGTCACGGCCCGCTGGTCCGACCTGGGCCTGACCGCGGCCTCGGCCTCCGTGCGCAACGTATGGACGGCGACGAACGCGGGCAGCTCCGCGACGAGCTACACCACCAGCGTCCCGGCCGGCGAAGCGGTGCTGCTCACCGTCTCCGGCACCGAGGCCTCCGGCACCACCTACGAGGCCGAGTCCTCGTCCAACACCCTGGCCGGCAGCGCCGCCAACGCCACCTGCGCGAACTGCTCGGGCGGCTCGCTGGTCGGCTGGATCGGCAACGGCACCGCCAACACCCTGACGTTCAACGGCGTCAACGCCTCGACCTCCGGCGTGAAGCTCGCCACCATCGCCTACGTCAACGGCGACACCACCGCCCGTACGGCGACGCTCCAGGTCAACGGCCAGCAGCCCACGGTGGTCTCGTTCCCGCCGACGGGCTCCTGGAGCACCCCCGGCACCGTCTCCGTACTGGTCGGTACGGCCAAGGGCAGCAACACCATGAAGTTCTCCAACAGCGGCGGCTGGGCGCCCAACCTCGACGCCGTCCTCCTGCAGGGCATCGCGGGCACCAACGGCAACGAGATCATCGGGACCGGCTCCAACCGCTGCCTCGACCTCGCCAAGAACACCATCACCAACGGCACCCAGGCCGCCCTCTGGGACTGCGTCGGCGGACACAACCAGACCTTCACGTCCACCTCGCGCGGCGAGCTCGTGGTCTACGGCAACAAGTGCCTCGACGCCGACAACAACGGCACGACCAACGGCACGAAGGTCATCATCTGGGACTGCACCGGCGGCACCAACCAGAAGTGGACCGTCAACTCCAACGGCACCATCACCAACAACCAGTCCGGCCTCTGCCTTGACGCCGTCGGCAACGGCACCGCCAACGGGACCAAGATCGACCTGTGGACGTGCAACGGCGGGACCAACCAGAAGTGGGCGCTCAACTGACCGATCGACGCCGCCGTTCGTCCCCATCGGCGGAGGGCACGGATACTCCGGTCCCTCCGCCGATTCAGGCGATTCAGGCGATTCAGGGGGAGACCAAGGGGACTCGGCGTCTCCATGGCCTCCGTCGCCCGCGAGGCAGGCGTCGGCAAGGCCCCCTCTCGCCCTCCACCGCGCCGCCATCCGCCTCTCCCGCCCCGGGCCCGGCATCTCCTGAGCCACACAGGGGCCGGGCCGGGGCCCGACCCGCGGCGTAGCGACGGCGTGCGCCGACGGCACGGGCGTCGCCGGTTCGAGCAGCGCCACTTCACCGGCCGAATACAGGTCTCGCCGTTCGCGTGCCACGCTTGCCCTGGGTGACTCCCGAGTCCCAGGGCGCCAACCGGAGAGCACCAGGAACAGCGGGGCACAACGGAAGGGCGGTCGGTGGCGACGCAGCGCAAGAACCGAGGGCTTCTCTCCCGGTTGCGGGCCGTTCCCGGGGTCCGTGCGGTGTCGTCCTACCGGCGCGAGTGGCTGGTCAAGGACCTGGTCGCGGGAGTCGTCCTGACCACGCTGCTGGTGCCGCAGGGCATGGCGTACGCCGAGTTGGCGGGCCTGCCGCCCATCACCGGGCTGTACACGACGATTCTCTGTCTGCTCGGATACGCGGTGTGCGGGCCGTCCCGGATCCTGGTGCTGGGCCCGGACTCCTCCCTGGGGCCGATGATCGCCGCCACCGTGCTGCCCCTGGTGGCGGCGGACGGGGATCCCGGCCGCGCTGTCGCGCTGGCGTCGGTGCTCGCGCTCATGGTGGCGGCCATCATGATCCTGGCCTCGGTGGCGAAGCTCGGTTTCATCGCCGATCTGATCTCCAAACCGACGATGATCGGCTATATGAACGGTCTGGCCCTGACCATTCTGATCGGTCAGCTGCCCAAGCTGCTCGGCTTCAAGGTCGAGGCGGACAACCTGATCGGCGAGTGCGTCGGCTTCGTGCGGGAGCTCGCCGACGGGGCGGTGGTGCCGGCCGCCGCCGCGGTCGGCGGTGGCGGGATCGTCCTGATCCTGGTCCTGCAACGCTTCCTGCCGAAGATCCCCGCCGTGCTCGTGATGGTGGTTCTCGCGATCGCCGCGGCCACCGTCTTCGACCTCGGCGAGCGCGGCGTCAACCTGGTCGGAGAGCTGCCCGAGGGCTTCCCGCCGTTCACGATCCCGGACGTCCGTCTCTCGGACCTCGTACCGCTGTTCGGCGGGGCGCTGGGCATCGCCCTGGTGTCCCTGGCCGACACGATCTCCAACGCGTCGGCCTTCGCGGCCCGCACGGGGCAGGAGGTCCGCGGCAACCAGGAGATGGCCGGGGTCGGGGTCGCGAATCTGGCGGCCGGTCTCTTCCAGGGCTTCCCGGTCAGCACGAGCGGCTCCCGTACGGCGGTGGCGGAGCGCGCGGGGGCCAGAAGTCAGCTCACCGGGGTCGTCGGAGCGGCGCTCATCGTCCTCATGCTCGTCCTGGTTCCGGGCCTGTTCCGCGATCTCCCCCAGCCGGCCCTCGCCGCCGTGGTCATCACCGCGTCGCTGTCCCTGGCCGACATCCCGGGGGCGGTACGGCTGTGGCGGCAGCGCCGGGCGGAGTTCCTGCTGTGCCTCGCGGCCTTCGCCGGCGTGGCCCTGCTCGGCGTGCTGCCCGGGATCGCCGTCGCCGTGGCCCTGTCCGTCCTCAACGTCTTCCGACGCGCCTGGTGGCCGTACAACACAGTGCTGGGGCGGGTGCAGGGCATGGAGGGCTACCACGACGTCCGCTCCTACCCGCGGGCCGGGCAGCTGCCGGGCCTGGTGATCTACCGCTTCGACGCCCCGCTCATCTTCGCCAACGCCAAGGCCTTCCGCGACGAGATCAGGCGCCTGGCCGGCACCGACCCGCGGCCGAGCTGGATCGTGATTGCGGCGGAGCCCATGACCGACGTGGACACCACCGCCGCCGACGTCCTGGAGGAACTCGACGAGGCGCTCAACGCGGCCCACGTACACCTCGTGTTCGCCGAGCTCAAGGACCCCGTACGGCGCAAGATCGAACGGTACGGACTCACTCGCACCATCGACCCCGGGCACTTCTTCCCCACCGTGGAGGCCGCGGTCGCCGCCTTCCGCCTGCGCACCGGAGCCGAGTGGACCCCCCGCACCACGCCCGAGCAGCCCACCCGGCCCCTGTCCTAGTAGGACTCCGTTAGGTCTGTCTCGCGGTGCTGTTTGGGGGCATGGTGGGTGTGTGGATGCACATGAAGTGAACCGTGCCCGGGCGAAGTTGGCGTTGTTCGTGGCCGATGTGTTCGCGTCGGTGCCGCGCAAGGATCAGCGGGCCAAGAGTGACTGCTATCTGCGGGGACTGATGGTGGACGGTCGCCGCAAGTCCATCCAGGCCATGGCCTCGCGGCTGCCGGACGGCAACGAGCAGAACCTGCAGCAGTTCGTGAACCAGTCGACCTGGGATCCCGTGCCGGTGCGGCGGCGGATCGCGGAACGGATGGTGCCGAGAATCGGCCCGGATGCCTGGGCGGTCGACGATGTGTCGTTTCCCAAGGACGGGAAGATGTCGGTCGCTGTCGCTCACCAGTACTGCGGGGCTTTGGGCAAGCAGGCCAGCTGTCAGGTCGCGGTCAGCGTGCACGCGGTCTCCGACACCGCGTCCTGTCCGCTGCAGTGGCGCCTGTTCGTGCCCCGGGAGTGGGCGGATGATCCGGTCCGCCGACGCAGGACGGGGGTTCCTGAGGAGGTCGGGCACCGGGAGAAGTGGCGCCTGGCCCTGGACGTCTTCGACGAGCTGGCCGGGTGGGGGCTGGTGCCGCCGGCGGTGGTGGCCGACGCCGGCTACGGGCAGAACGCCGACTTCCGCGACGGGCTGGAACGTCGGAACATCGGCTACGTGGTGGCGATCCGCTCGGACGTGACCGTCCACCCGCACGATGCGGTGCCCGCTGCCCCGCCCTGGTCCGGCAACGGCCGCAAGCCTCAGCCCCGCTACCGCGACAAGCCGTCCCCGGTGGCCGCGCTCGCGGCGGACCAGGGGCGGCAGGCCTTCACCGAGGTGACCTGGCGTGAAGGCTCACGCGGGCCGATGCGCTCGCGCTTTCTGGCGCTGCGCGTGCGGCCGGCCGGTGTCCGGTCCCGCCGCCTTGCCCAGGCCGCCGCCACCGCGCAGGAGGGTTTGTGGGACGGTGTCCTGCCCGACGTCACGCTGCTGGTCGAATGGCCCGAAGGCGCCGAAGCACCCACCGATTACTGGCTGTCGAACCTGCCGGCCGACACCCCGCACGCTGAACTGGTCCGCCTGGCCAAGATCCGCTGGCGCATAGAACACGACTACCGGGAACTCAAACACGGCCTCGGCCTGGACCACTTCGAAGGACGTTCCTGGACCGGCTGGCACCACCACGTCACCCTGGTCACCGCCGCCCACGCGTTCCTCACCGAACAGCGCCTGGCCCCAAAAGCCGATACAGCGGACTCACCCTCTACCAGATCCTCGACACCATCCAGGACCTGCTGAACTGCTGGACCGGCACCTGCACCACCTGCCACCGCCCCCTGCCCAGAACATCCACCACCAGCCAGAACCCAAGAGCCAGAGCAACTTAACGGAGTCCTACTAGAAGGCCCAAGAAGATCTTGGGCCTTCTAGGACAGGGTTTCCGTCAAGCGGCGCAATCGGCTGTGCATGAGGGAGGGTTGGGCGGTCGCTCCCGGTCGTACGCTGTCCGCGGGCCTTCGGACGGAGGCCGGGAGCGAGTCGCGGCTCGTTCTCGTCGACACCTCGAAAGCGGTACTGCCGTGAAGGTGCACCACCTCAACTGCGGGACCATGCTCCCGCCCACCGGCGCGCTGGTCTGCCATGTCCTGCTGGTCGAGGCGCCGGGCGGACTGGTGCTGGTGGACTCCGGGTTCGGGCTGCACGACATCGCCGATCCCGCACGCCGGATGGGGCCGACCCGGCGTCTGATCAGGCCCGTGCTCCGGGCGGAGGAGACGGCGGCGCGTCAGGTCGAGGCCCTCGGGTTCCAGCGTGACGACGTCCGTCACATCGTCGTCACGCACTTCGACCTCGACCACATCGGAGGGGTGTCCGACTTTCCCGGCGCCCAGATCCACACGACCGCGGCCGAGGCCCTGGGCTCCGTGATCGCCCCGTCCCGGCGGGAGCGGTTCCGGTACCGGTCGGCCCAGTGGGCCCACGGCCCGAAGATCGTCGAGCACACCCCGGACGGCGAGGCGTGGCGCGGATTCGCCGCCGCCCAGGAACTCGACACCATCGCCCCCGGGATCGTCCTGATCTCCCTGCCGGGACACACGCGGGGCCACGCCTGCGTCGCGGTGGACACCGGGACCCGCTGGATCCTGCACGCCGGCGACGCCTTCTACCACCGCGGAACACTCGACGGGCGCTCCCCCGTGCCGCGCGCCCTGCGCGCCATGGAGAACCTGGTGGCGTACGACCTGAAGACGGTGCGCGCCAACCACGCCCGGCTGGCGGAGCTGCACCGGCGCGGCGACTCCGATCTGAGCATCGTCAACGCGCACGACCCGGTCCTGTACGAGAGAGCTCGCGCCACGGCCTAGGCACCGCATCACACGCGTCACCCGGCGACGTCCACCGCGACACATGGCACGGGGGTCCGACAACCCCTCAGGCCGTCCTCCTCGCCGTGGACGGAGTCGGGGCGGGGAGCGAGGAGGTCAGATCCAGCCGTCGAGGGACTTCATGAAACCGTCGAAGTCGTCGCGGTGGATGGTGTGGCCCGCTCCGGCGACCGTACGGACCTCGAAGCCGCTCGCCCGCAGCCGGTCCGCGTCCGCGGCGCCGACCAGGAAGCTGGGGTCGGCGAGTTGGACGAGGGAGGGGACGGCCGGACGGTCGGGGACGAAGCCGGTGAGCGGGCGGCCGCCGAGGAAGTGCGCGGAGTCGGCGTCCCAGGCCGCCAGGGTGGCCATCTCGACGTCGACGTCCTCGGCGTCCCAGCGCGGGTTGAGCGCGGTTGTCTGCGCGCGGGTGGCTTGTTTGAAGGAGGCGAAGATCTCGGGGCCGATGTGCCGGTCGGGGTCGGCCGAGGACCATGCCGGGTCCGAGTAGACCGCTCGCAGGGGCCGCAGCCGCTCCACGGCCAGGGAGAGGGTGAGCCCGCCCAGGGAGTGACCTATGGCCAGGTCCGCGTCCTGGGGCAGCGTGTCGACGAGATCGTCCGCGAAGAGCCGCGGGCTGTACTCGCCGCGTGGTGAGAGACCGTGGCCGCGCAGGTCCACGGCGATCACCCGGTAGCCGCGCTCCGCGAGCGCCGGGGCGACCCGTCGCCAGGTGCGGGAGTCGGACATGATGCCGTGGACGAGCAGAGCCGTCCGGTCACCTGCGCCCCATTCGCGGGTGTTGAGCTGCACGTGGTGCCCTTCGTTCGTTCCGGTGTCTGCCCAGGCGGGTGGAGAGGACGGTACGGCAGCTCCCGGTACCGGTGACACGCCTTATTGCGTACGGCAGTTGATACACGCGGCAGTTGATACGCGCCGTGCGCGGGATCATCGGATCAGCGCACTCGCCACGGCGGCGGCAGGGCGCTCCCGCTCCGGCCACGCCGGGGCCGAGGCATCGAGAACGGCTGAAGAGGCGGCCCCATGCGCACGGAAGTGCCCACAGGGCCGCCCGGAGCCGCCGGGTCGGGAACGAAGGACGTGACCGCATCGCCGAGCGGGCACAGGGCCGAGACGATGACGTACCGGACAGATGTCCGTTTCGCGGGGAGCGGGGCGCTCCACCCGAGCCGCGCCGGTCGGCTGCGTGGACTCAGACCACCCCGTCGCCGTTCGCCGACGTCAACCGCGCCGGCGACGGATCGCGCGCCCGTCAGACCGCGCCGGCGACGGATCGCGCCCCGGCCAGACCTCGCCCCCGTCGGGCCGCGTCGGCGTCAGGCCGCGTCCGGGACCGCCGTGTCGAGGGCGGTGCGCAGGGCGGTGGCCATGAGCTCGATCGCCTCCTTGCCGGCCGGCGCGGGACCGGTGTGGGTGAAGTAGTGGTCGACGCCCTCGAAGACGCGGTGGGTGACCGGGACGCCCGCGGCCTCCAGGGCCTTGGCGTAGGCGTCGCCCTCGTCGCGCAGGCGGTCGTTCTCGGCGGTGATGACGAGGGCGGGCGGCAGTCCGGCGAGGTCGTCGGCCAGACCGGGCGAGACCAGGGGATCGGCGAGGTCGGCCGGGTCCGGGACGTAGGCGGCGGTGAAGATCCGCATGAGCTGGGGGCTCAGCAGCGGCTTGGCGATGCGGGACAGCTTGGTGGCCGGGTCGGCGACCATGTCGAGCGGCGCGGAGTCGATGATCTGGAGGCGCGGGGTGAAGGCACCCCGGTCGCGGGCCGTACGGCAGACACCGGCGGTCAGGTTGGCCCCCGCGCTGTGTCCGCCCACGGCGACCCGCGAGCCGTCCCAGTCGTGGGCCGAGCCGTTCTCGACGACCCACTGGGTGACGTCGTACGCCTGGGTGACGGCGACGGGGAAGATCCGCTTCGGGGCGACGGCGTAGTCCACGTTGATGACGACACAGCCGGCCGTGGCGGCCAGGTAGCGGCAGAGGTGGTCGTCCTGCTCGGGGCGGGCCACGATGAAGCCGCCGCCGTGGAAGTTGACGTAGACGGGAGCGGGCGTGGCGACCGTGACCGGGGGTCGGTAGACGGTGCAGTCGACCGGTCCGGCACCGGTCTCCACCCGCAGGGTTTCCGTCCGCTTCGGGATGTCGGTGAAGCGCAGGTCCTTGTGGACACGGGTCATGACGCCGCTGAGCAGCAGCTGAACCCCTCTGGCCTGGATTCTGGCACTGAACGACATGATCGGCCCCGCCCATCGCTGCAACGTTGAATTAACAGGATTCCTGTTGATGGGATGATGGACGCTGATCCTGTTTTACGCAACGGTGAGCGCGCCATTGCCGAACGAGACGGCTTCCGACGGCGTCCGGGCGGGCCGAAGAGAGGCGGCGAGGGGGCTCGCGGGACGTCAGCTCTCGGCGGGGACGAGGAGCACGAAGTCCGCGTTCGACGGGTCGAGGCAGACGGCCAGCCGGCCGACGCCTTCCATGTCCTGGGGTCCCATCTGCACGCTGCCGCCGTTCCCGGTGACGGCGGCGACCGCGGCGTCGCAGTCGGTGACGGCGAAGACAGGGTGCCAGTAGGGCCGCCCGTCCGTCAGGCCGAGGTCGGCGGCGCGCAGTTCCATGAGACCGCCCTGCATCCGCTCCTCGGGAAGTCCGGCGGGGGTGATGAGGTGGTACGTGCCCGCGTCGCCCGGCAACGGCATGTCGCCGAACCGCCAGCCGAAGACACCGCCGTAGAACTCCTTGGCGGCCGCGGCATCGGTCGTGAACAGCTCGGTCCAGGACAACGAGCCCGGCTCGTCCGCCAGCTCGAAGCCCGCGTTCTTGCCCGGCTGCCAGACGGCGAACTGGCCGCCCAGCGGGTCGCTGTACTGCGCCATCCGGCCCCAGTCGCCGAGGTCCCTCGGCGGCACCCGCACGGTGCCGCCTGCGCGTTCCACGGCCTGGGTCGTGGCGTCCGCGTCGGCGACGGTGTAGTAGATCATCCAGGCCGGACGCGCGCCCTTCTCGGTGAGTTCGCCGAGCCCGCCGACGATCTTTCCGTCCTTTCGGAAGGCTCCGCCCTCGCCCTCCATCTCCTCCCCCTCGTCCCCGCCGTCGCTCATGGGCTCGAACTCCCAGCCCAGCACCGCGCGGTAGAAGGCCGCCGCGGCCGGGACGTCGGGGGCGCCGAGGTCGAGCCAGCAGGGGGAGCCGGGAGTGAGGTCAGTGGTGATCACGGGATTCCCCTTCGCATTCGCGGATCCTGTGTTCTCAGCGTGACACCCGCCCCGGACGCCCGCGCGTCGGCCGCCGCGCGGTGGCGGGACGGGTCGCCACCGTCCCACCCGGCGCAGGTCGGCGCCCTCCCACCCCGCGCGGGTCGGTTCCCGTCACGGCACGGGGACGACTGCGACGGCGAGGACGCGGAGCCCGGCTGCGGGGGCGAAAACGCGGAGGCCGGCTCGCGGGCCTCCGCGTCGCCCCGGCCCACCCCGTCGGCGACGACACCGGACCGGGCGAGCGCCCCGCGGACTACCCCGGCGCGCGGCACCCACGCCGACGCATTCCCCGCCGCCCGGCCCGTCCCGACCCTGCCGGCCCGCACCGGGGCTGACCGCCTACGCCCCCCTCCCCCGGCCCGGAAGAGCCGGTCGGCCGGCTACGCGGCGTCGAGGTCGTCGGCGAAGTGCCGGAAGCCGTGACGGTCGCGGTGGATGCCCCACAGGGTGTCGGCGAGGACGGCCGGGTCCTTGCGGTGGTGTCCGGGGACGATCGCGCCGGGCACGACCAGTTGGGCGACGTGGATGCCCTCGGCCGCGAGGCTGTCGTGCAGCATGTGGCCGTACGCGCTCTCCGCCGCGAACGCGATGGAGGTGCCGGCCCGGTCGGGGTGCGGGACCACGGCCGTGCCGCCGTTGACGAGGAGGATCGTGCCGCGGCCGAGGGCACGCATACCGGGCAGCACCTGCCGCACGGCGGCGACCGAGCCGTAGACCGAGAACTCGATCGGGCCGACGAGGTCGGCGTGACCGGTCTCCAGCACCGGCAGCATGAAGTCCCGGTGCGGCGACGGGCTGTACTGCAGGACCTCGATCGGCCCCAGCGCCGCGCGGGCCGCGTCGAGTGCGGCGGCCAGGGCCTCCGGGTCGCGTACGTCGGCGGCGAACCCCTGGGCCGTGACGCCCTCGTCACTCAGGTCGGCGGCGAGTGACTTCGTCCGCTCCGGGTCGCGGGCGACGAGCGCCACGGTGAACCCCTCACGGCCGAAGCGACGGGCGACGGCCGCGCCGAGACCCGGCCCGGCTCCGATGACGGCGATGGTGGTCATGGCTTCCTTGCTTTCCTCGCGGAGGAGGCCTCTTGTACGAGCCGGCCTCGGGGAACGGGCTTGACGGTCCCCATCGTGACCCAACGCGCGCCGACAGCGGCAGGGTTCCACGCGGCCCCGGTCCACGCCTGTCCCGGAGCTGTCAATGTTGGGCACTTTATTGACGATGGTTACACAACCGCCTAAGTTCGCGGTGTCCATCCCCCGGTCAAGGGAGCCCGCGATGCCCTCGTCCCCCACCGCATCACCACCCCCGAGCCCCGAACAGGCTGAACGCAGAAGCCAGTTGCGTCGTGTCGCGCTGTCCGGGCTGCTCGGTACGGCCGTCGAGTTCTACGACTTCCTCGTCTACGGAACGGTCGCCGCGCTCGTCTTCGGTGAGCTGTTCTTCCCGGGCGCGGACCCGGCGGTCGGCACGATCGCCGCGTTCGGGACCTTCGCCGCCGGATACGTCGCCCGCCCGCTCGGCGGGATCCTCTTCGGGCACTTCGGCGACCGCCTCGGCCGCAAGTCCATGCTGCTGCTGACCATGGGTCTGATGGGCGGCGCCAGCTTCCTGATCGGCCTGCTGCCCACCTACGACACCATCGGCGTCTGGGCCCCCGTCCTGCTGATCACCCTGCGGGTGCTGCAGGGCATCGCCATCGGCGGTGAATGGGGCGGCGCCACCCTGATGGTCGTGGAGCACGCCGGGGAGAAGCGGCGCGGACTGTGGTCCAGCTTCACGCAGATGGGAGCACCGCTGGGCTCCCTGCTCTCCTCGCTCGTGGTCACCTTCGTCGTCGCCATGCCCCGCGACGAGTTCGCCGCCTGGGGCTGGCGGGTGCCGTTCCTGCTCAGCGTCGTCCTGCTGGGCGTGGGGCTCTTCGTCCGCCTGAAGGTGGTCGAGAGCCCGCTCTTCGCCCAGGTCAAGAAGGACCGCACGGAGGCCCGGCTGCCGATCGTCGAGGTACTGCGGCGCCCGCGTGCGCTGGTGCTCGCCGCGTGTGTCGGTATCGGCGCGTTCACCGCGCAGTCGCTGCTGACCAGCTACCTGATCGCCTACGCCACCGGTATCGGCTACGCCCGGCCGCAGGTGCTCACCGCGCTCACGGTCTCCGCGTCCGTCGCGCTGGTCGTGCTGCCGTGCGCGTCGGCGCTCTCCGACCGCGTCGGCCGCCGCCCGGTCGTCCTCGCCGGAGCCATCGCCTCCACCGCACTCGCCTTCCCCGTCCTCGCCCTGGTCGACTCCAAGTCACCCGGACTGCTGATCCTCGCGGTCGTCCTGGGACACGGCTTCGCCCAGTCCGTGATGTACGGGCCGCTGGGCGCGCTGCTCACCGAGATGTTCGGCACGAAGGTCCGCTACACCGGGGCGTCGCTCGGCTATCAGGGCGCCACGCTCATCGGCGCCGGGTTCTCCCCGATGATCGCCGGGAGCCTGGTGGCCGGGAGCGGAAGCAGCACCCCCGTCGCCCTGCTGCTGTGCGGCGGCGCCTTGATCACCGCGGTGACCGTCTGCTTCGTGCGCGAGAGCAACGAGGCGTCCCTGGCGGACGCCGCCGAACGCCCCACCGCCCCCCACGCCCCCCACGCCCAGGAGATCTCCGCATGACGATCGGCACCCCCACCCGTACCGGCACTGACAACGGCACCGGCACCGGCGTCGGCACCCGTACGCCCCGCCCCGGCGCCCGCATCCGCGCCGCGCGCCGTACCGCCTGCGCCGCGGCCCTCCTGCTCGCCGTCAGCGCCGTACCCACGTCGGCCGTGGCCGCCACCGCGGAGCCGAGTCACGTCGAGGGGCAACTCCCCTCCGGGGCAACGTACTTGATGGACGTTCCCGCGAACTGGAACGGCACCGTACTGCTCTACAGCCACGGCTACACGCAGGCCGGCACGCCCAACCCCGCGCAGAACGGCCCGGACACCGCCACGAAGGCGCTGCTGCTCGCGGAGGGATATGCGCTGATCGGGTCGTCGTACGCCAGTACGGGCTGGGCGGTGACGGACGCGGTGCCCGACCAGCTGGCCACCCTGTCCGTGTTCGACGACCGCTTCGGGGCGGCGCGCCGGACCCTCGCCTGGGGCCGGTCGTACGGCGGGCTCGTCACCACCGCGATCGCGGAGCGGCACGCGGACCGGATCGACGGCTCGCTGTCGCTGTGCGGCCTGGTCCACGGCGGCGTCGCCAACTGGAACAACACGCTCGACCCGGTCTTCGCCCTCAAGACGCTGCTCGCGCCCGACTCCGACGTGCCCCTGACGGGACTGGCGGACCAGGCGGCCGCCACGAGCGCGGCGGACGCACTGGTGACCGTGGTCGACTCGGCGCAGTCGACGGCCGAGGGGCGGGCGCGGATCGCGCTGGCCGCCGCCCTGCACAACATCCCGGTCTGGAACCAGCCGACGCAGACCCGGCCCGCCGCGGACGACTGGGAGGCGCAGCAGGTCAACCAGTACGACGCCGTCAAGGGGCTGTTGAAGGTCGCCGCGTTCAACCGGCGGCAGGAGGCGGAGGTCCGGGCGGGCGGCAACATGTCCTGGAACACCGGGGTCGACTACGCGAAGCTGCTCGGGCAGTCGTCGGTGAGCAAGGAGGTCCGGGAGCTGTACAAGAAGGCCGGGCTCTCCCTGAAGGCCGACCTCGCCACCCTCGACCGCGCGCCGCGCATCAGCGCCGACCCGGACGCCGTCGCGTGGATGAGCGGCACCAGTTCCTTCACCGGCGAGCTGACCAAGCCGCAGTTCAGCGTGCACACCATCGGCGACGCCCTCGTCCCCGTGCAGACGGAGAGCGCGCTGCGCCGGGCGGTCACGGCCGCCGGGTCGGGTTCGCTCCTCCGGCAGGCGAACGTCGACAACGCCGGGCACTGCACCTTCAGCCCCGCCGAGCAGCTCGCCGCCCTGCACACCCTGGAGGAGCGCGTCACCACCGGCAGGTGGCGCGGCACGGACGCGGAGTCCCTCAACTCCCTTGCCGCCGAAGCCGATTCCACGACGCCCGCCCGCTATGTGCCGTACCGCCCCACCCCCTATCTGCGGCCGTACGACCTCGCCCACCCCGCCGACGGCCGGTGACCTGGTACGGCCGCCCGCCGGAGTGTCGGCGGGCGGCCGTACTCTTGCCCCGTGGAGGACTACGACATCCTGGACACCCCGGACAGCGACATCTCGGACGGCCCGCAGCCGCGCCCGCAGTCACTCATGCTCGCCTTCTTCGGCAACCATGTGCTGGAGGAGGGCGACCGTGATCTGGGCGTGTACTCGGGCAGCATCATCGACGTACTCGGCCGTGTCGGCGTCGGTGAGCAGGCCGTACGTTCCACGCTGACCCGCATGGTCAACCGCGGGCTGCTGCGGCGCCAACGCGAGGGCCGCAGGATGTACTTCGGCCTCACCCCGCAGGCGACGCGCGTCCTGTGGGACGGCCGCACCCGCATCTGGAGGCAGGGCGCCGTCAACGACGACTGGGACGGCACCTGGACCCTCCTCGGCTTCTCCCTCCCGGACTCCTGGAAGCGCCAGCGCCACGACCTGCGCTCACGGCTGGCCTGGTCCGGGTTCGGGGCCCTGTACAGCGGGCTGTGGATCGCCCCGGGGAACGTCGGCATCGCCGGAGTCGTCGCCGAGCTCGGGCTCACCGACCACGTCAAGATCTTCCACGCCCAGGCGAACGTCGCCACCGACATCGAGCTGATGATCCGCGACACCTGGGACCTGGAGAGCATCGCGGCCCGCTACGTCACCTTCGACAAACGCTGGACGCCCCTACTGGCCCCGGGCCCCGGGCCCACTTCCGACTCCGGGGCGGCTTCCGGTCTCCGCTCCGGGGCTGCTTCCGGTCTCGACTCCGGGGCGGCTTCCCGCTCGGGCTCCGGGTCCGCCTCGGACGCAGCGGAAGCGCCCGGCTCCGACTCAGGGGCGGAGTCCGTTTCCGGGCCCGGCGACGATCCGATCGGTACGCGGCTGCGGCTCGTCAGCGAGTGGCTCTGGACCATCCGCACCGACCCCCGGCTCCCCGCCCGCCACCTTCCCGCCGACTGGCCGGCCCGCCCCGCCGAGGAGACCTTCCGACGCATCGCGGACCAGACCGCGACGCCCGCGCAGCGGATGGCCGGCGAACTGCTCGACACGGTGCCGCTGCGCTAGAGGGCTTCTGATGGATCTCCGCGCCGGGCAGAGGGGGGCATACGGCGCGGGGCAGGCCGCACCGGCCGACCTCACACGGCTGAGGGGACGCCGCGCATCCCGGCCCACGCAGGGTGGCACCCCGGGATTCAGGAACGGCCCTCCCGGCCCGTCCCGAGCAACCCGTTGAGCACGAGCGCCGCCAACGACTCCGCCGTGGCCGCGGTCCGCTCCGGCGAGGAGGACTCGGGGCGGCCGAGGCGGCGGGCGAGGGGGACGTCCAGCATGCCGGAGACGGTCGGGACGATGGCGAAGAAGAGCACGTCCATCGGGATGGGTGCCATGCGGCCGGCGGCGACGAGCCGGTCGATGATGGACGCCATGTTCCCCACGACGACGCCGATGTAGTTGTCGTAGAGATAGTCCAACCGCTCGGTGTCCTGGTTGAGTTCGTCGACGAAGAGCCGGGCGATCAGGGGGGTGTCGGCGGCGACCCGGTAGAAACCGGTGATGAGCCGCCGCAGGTTCTCCGCGTCGTCGGCGGAGGGATCGGCCTCGGGCAGGCTCGCCAGCTGCGACCCCAGCGCCGAGTCCACCACCGCGCGCCAGAACGCCGCCTTGGAGCCGTAGCGGTCGTTGATGAAGTTGTGGCTGACGCCGAGGCGGCGGGCCAGTTCGCGGGCGGACGCCCGGTCGTAGCCGAGTTCCGCGAAGGCCTCCAGCCCGCGCCGCAGGACACTCTCCTCCTCCGGCACCGCGGGAGTGTCCGCGCCGGGGCGCCCCGGCCGTCGAGCGGATTCGGCTCTTGCTCCCACGCTTGCCTCCATCGCTTACGGCTCACGCCTCATGCCCTGATGCCCTGATGCCCTGATGCTGCGGACGGTCCCGCTCATCTTAGGGACCCACGGGCATCTTATTTGACACCTGTCAGATTATCGCTAATCTGACAGGTGTCAGAGCGTTTCTCTCGCATGGAGAACCCCCATGACCGCACTCCACCCCACCCCCACGACCACCGAGCGGGCGACCGGCCTTCACGCCGGGGACCCGCTCGCCGACGCCGTCGTCGCCGAGCTGGACCTCCTCGGCGCCCCGGCGCAGAGGGCCCTCGACGTCGGCCTCCGGGGCGGCCTGGCGAGCCTGCACGAACCGGCGCCGGAGGCCGTCGCCGCACTGCTGAGGCAGCTGGAGTCCACCCCTCCCGGGGTGGACCCGCTGATGGCGCACCGGGGCGACGTCGTGAGCCTGTCCGTGCCTCCGCTGTGGTTCGGGCTCTGCTCGATCACCGGCACACTCGCCCACACCTACGCGTCCCCGGCCGTGGCGGGTCGCCTCGTCCGAGCGGGCAGTCCGGCGGTGATGGCCCCGCGCCGACTCGCCGGGACCGGGGTCTGGGCACGCCAGACCATGCGACCGGGAGGGCTGCTGCGCGGCGCCCCCGGCTACCTGGCCACCGTTCAGCTGCGGCTGCTCCACGCCCGGATACGCCTCACGGCGTTCGAGCGCGAGGGGGGAGCGGCCGAGGGCGGCGCGTCCGCCTGGAACACCTTCGCCCGGCGGCGCACCCCGACCGGCCAGGACGACCTGGCCCGTACGTGGCTCGGCCTCACCCTCGTGTCCTTCCGGGCCCTGGCCGCCGTCGGGATCGAGATCGACCCCGACGAGGAGCACTCCCTCTACCGCTACTGGTCGTACGTCGCCCATCTGCTCGGCCTGGACGAGACCCTCTACGGGAACGTGCTCGACCACACCGACGCCGAGCGCCTCCGGGCCCTGCTGGACGCGAGGACGGCCGCGCCCGACGACAACTCACGCGCGCTGACCACCGCCATGGTCGACGCACAGGCCCGCGCGATGGCCGGGGCGCCGGGTGCCGTCCTGTCCGAGGAACATCTGCGCTACCTCATCCACAGCGTGCTCCGGCAGTCCTTCGGGGACGAGACGGCGGACCTGCTGGGCGTCCCCGTCCCCGCCGCGACCCATCTGATGCCGCTGATCGGCAAGCTCAACCGCCAGTCCCGGTACTGGCAGACGTTCTCCCCGGCCTCCTCGGGAGAGGCCCGCCGCCGAGCCCTCGACGGCCCCGGCCCCGAACTGATCGCCGCCGTGCTCCCCGTCGGCACCGCCACCGGCCACCGGAGCCGGGAAGCCGAGCGGTCCGGAGCCCCGGCGGCCTGACCTGCTTGCCCCGCCTGACCCGCCTGACCCGACTGCCCTGCCTGACCCGCCCTTCTCCTGCGCTCGCGGCTTCTCTCTCACCGCTTCGTCTCTCACCGCTTCCTCTCGCGCGGATTCCTCTCGCGCGGATTCGTCTCGCGCGGATTCGTCTCGCGCGGATTCGTCTCGCGCGGCGTTTCTCCCACCTCGTGACGAGCTCCACCGACGCAGCCGTCCCGCCTCGCACCACCGCCCCTCTCTCTTCTGTTGATCACTTCCTCCGGAGTTTCGTCATGCCTCGAACCGCCACCGACACGCCGACCGGCGCGTCCCCCGCGTCCCCCACGTCCCCCCTGCCGACCGCCGGTCCGCCACATCGCCATCGCTGGTGGATCCTCGCCGTCATCGGGCTGGCGCAGCTGATGGTCGTGCTGGACGCGACGATCGTGAACATCGCGCTGCCCTCGGCCCAGCAGGATCTGGGCTTCTCGGACGGCGACCGGCAGTGGGTCGTCACCGCCTACGCCCTCGCCTTCGGCAGCCTGCTGTTGCTCGGCGGCCGGATAGCCGACCTGTTCGGCCGCAAGCTGACCTTCCTGGTCGGGCTGGTGGGCTTCGCCGGCGCCTCGGCCGTCGGCGGGGCGGCCGGCAGCTTCGAGATGCTCGTGGCCGCACGGGCCGGGCAGGGTGTGTTCGGGGCGCTGCTGACCACGACGTTCACCGACCCCAGGGAACGCGGCAAGGCCTTCGGCGTCTACGGCGCGATCGCGGGGGCCGGCGGCGCCGTCGGCCTGCTGCTGGGCGGCGTACTGACCGAGCACCTCGACTGGCGCTGGACCTTGTACGTCAACCTCGTCTTCGCCGCCGTCGCGTTCGTCGGCGGGGTGATCCTGCTCGGCCGCGGCAGCCGCGACAAGACCGCCAGGATCGACGTGCCCGGTGCCGTCCTGGTCTCCGCCGGGCTGTTCTGTCTGGTCTACGGGTTCTCCAACGCCGAGAGCCACGACTGGAGTTCGCCGGCGACCTGGGGCTTCCTGCTCGCCGGGACCGTCCTGCTCGTCGCGTTCACGGTGTGGCAGACCCGCTCCCCGCATCCGCTGCTGCCCCTGCGTGTCCTGCTCGACCGGAACCGCGGCGCGTCGTTCGTCTCCGTCCTGATCATCGGCGCGGGCATGTTCGGTGTCTTCCTCTTCCTCACCTACTACCTGCAGCAGAGCCTCGGCTACACGCCCATCGAGACCGGGCTGGCCTTCCTGCCCATGATCACCGGGCTGATGCTGACCTCGACGCTGGCCTCCACGATGCTCATCCCGCGCATCGGTCCCAAGCCTGTGGTCCCGCTGGGCATGGGCATCGCCGCCGCCGCGATGGCCTGGCTGACCGCCCTCGACCTGAACAGCTCCTACACCACCGACATCATGCCGCCGCTGGTCCTCGCCGGACTCGGCTTCGGCCTGATCATGGCCCCGGCCATGAGCCTGGCCACCGACGGTGTCGCCACCGAGGACGCCGGGGTCGCCTCCGCCGCCGTCAACACGATGCAGCAGGTCGGCGGCTCCCTCGGCACGGCTCTCCTCAACACGCTCTCCACCAGCGCCGCCGCGGACTACCTGGTCGGCCGGAACCCGAAGGACCCCGCCGTCGTCGCCCAGGCGGGCCTGGAGGCCTACTCCACCGCGTACCTGTGGTCCGCCGTCTTCTTCGCCGCCGGCGTGGTCGTGAGCTTCCTGCTCTACCGGCGCGGCGCCCCCGTCCACGACCCCGACGCCGCCCCGGTGGTGCACATGTGAGGTGAGGGCTCCCGAAGCCTCGTCGGGGCGCCTCCCCCTTCCGCCCCGACGTCCCCGAAGCGGCCCGCCGGACATCCGGCGGGCCGCTTCACGCCGCCGGGTCGGCTGGTTCCTCACGGCCTTCCAGGCGGAGCCGGTGGCGTTCCGCGAGGCACAGCGCCGAGCGGCCGCACGGGCCCGTAACCACACGGTCGGCGGGCGGCCGTGCCCGTGGCTAGAGGGCGGCCGGTGCCGGGAACGCGGCGGTCGCGGAGTCGTTCAGTTCGGCCCAGACCGTCTTGCCGTGGCGGGCTCGGCGGGTTCCCCAGTGGTCGGCGAGCTGCGCGACCAGGAGGAGGCCTCGGCCGCCCTCGTCGAAGACACGTGCGCGGCGCAGGTGCGGGGTGGTGCCGCCGGAGTCGGAGACCTTGCACATGAGGGTGCGGTCGTGGATGAGGCGCAGCCGGACGGGGGGCCGGCCGTAGCGGATGGCGTTGGTGACGAGTTCGCTGACCACCAGCTCGGCGGTGAACTCCAGCTCCTCCAGGCCCCAGTCGCTCAGCTGCCGGGTGACGTACGCCCTGGCCCGCGCGACGGCGGCGGGGTCGGCCTCCAGCTCCCAGGTGGCGACCTGGCCCGCGCCGAGGGCACGGGTCCGGGCCAGGAGCAGGGCGACGTCGTCGGGTGGCCTGGCGGGCAGCAGGGCTTCGAGTACGGCGTCGCAGGTGGCCTCCAGGGTGGGGGCGGGGCGGGCGAGGGCGTCGCGGAGCCGGGCCAGGCCCGCGCCGATGTCGTGGTCCCGGGCCTCGATCAGACCGTCGGTGTAGAGGGCGAGCAGACTGCCTTCGGGCAGTTCGAACTCCACCGCCTCGAACGGCAGCCCGCCCAGGCCGAGCGGCGGCCCGGGGGGCAGCTCCAGGAAGTCGACGGTGCCGTCCCGGGTCACCACGGCGGGCAGCACATGACCGGCGCGGGCGAGGGCGCAGCGGCGCGAGACGGGGTCGTACACGGCGTAGAGGCAGGTGGCGCCGATGTCCCCGGCGCCTTCGGCCGCCCCGGGGGCGGAGGGCCCGGCGTCCGGGCCCGGGACGGCCCCGGCCTCGTCGTCCGCGCCGCTCTCCTCGACCTCGGCGGCCAGGCGGATCACGACGTCGTCCAGGTGCGTGAGGAGTTCGTCGGGTGGCAGGTCGATGTCGGCGAGGGTGCGTACGGCGGTCCTGAGACGGCCCATCGTGGCGGCGGCGTGGACGCCGTGGCCCACGACGTCGCCCACGACGAGGGCGACCCTGGCACCGGAGAGCGGGATGACGTCGTACCAGTCGCCGCCCACGCCGCCCTGGGCGTCGGCGGGGAGGTAGCGGAAGGCGACGTCGACGGCGGACTGCCTCGGGGTGCGGCGCGGGAGCAGGCTGCGTTGCAGGGTGAGCGCGGTGGCGCGGGCGTGCGTGTAGCGGCGGGCGTTGTCGACGGCGACCGCCGCCCTCGCCGCGATCTCCTGGGCGAGCAGCAGATCCTCGTCGTCGAACGCGTCGGGGGTACGGTCCCGGCAGAACTGCGCGACGCCGAGCGTGGCCCCCCGCGCCCGCAACGGCACCACCAGCGTGGAGTGCACCGGACGGGCACGGCCGACACGACCACCGTTCACGGCCCGGCCGCCACCGGCACCGCCACCGCCAACCCCGGCATCTGCGCCGTCGTCGGCCCGCCCGGCGATCTCGGCACTCGCCGCGCTCGCCGGACTCCCGGCCCTCCCGCCACCGCCCTCTTCGATCCAGCCGCCGCGTCCGCCCCGGCCGTCGCCCCCGGCACACCCGCCGGCCGGGGACTCCGAGGCCCAGTGCGGTCCCCGGCGTCCGCCGTCGAGACGGTGCCTGGTCGGCCGGCCCGTCGTCAGGGCGCGGGAGGGCGGGGAGTCGGGCGGGAAGGTGTGCGGCTGCCGACGGGCGGGCGCCCGGCCGGGGTGGGCGGCCGACCGCTGGGCGACCCGGTGGAGCACGGGTGACGCGGGAAGCGGGTCGTCGGGCGGGGTGGCGTGGGAGTTGAGCGCGGAGTCGAGCAGGTCGACGGTGACGAGGTCGGCGAAGTGCTCGGCGGCGAAGTCGGCCAGTTCCTGGGTGGTGCGGACGATGTCCAGGGTCGTGCCGATGCGCATGCTCGCCTCGTTCACCATCGACAGCCGCCACCGCAGCCGCCGGTCCCGTTCCTCCTCGTACGCCACGACGCCCTGCTCGGAGGTGCGGTCCACGTATCCGGTCGCCGCCCTGATCAGGCGACGCGCGGCCTCGCTGACCAGGGGCGCGTCGTCGGTGCGGCGTGGCATCTCCTCGAGCAGACGGTCGAGGACGACGCCCTGTCCGAGGCGGAAGGCCCGCAGCACCGCGCTGACGGGGATGCCGTGCCGGGCCAGGCGGCGTACGCGCGCGAGTTCGGCGGACGGCACCTCGATGCTGCCCGGGTCGACGCCGTACTGGAGGGCGGAGAGCACCCCCACGACGTGCTCGGCGACGTTCTTTGAGGCCATGGCGTCGGGGTGTTCCCACAGTTCGGGCATCTCGCGGCGCAGGCAGCGTTCCACCTCGGCGGTCAGCTCGTCCGCCCTGGGGACGAGCTCACGCGCGACACGGGACACGAGCCCGCCAGCCGTGGAGTCCACAGTCACGACGTTACGCCGAACCACGTCGGACGTCCTACCGCGAGCCCGCCCGGTCCGCCGAACCCTGGAAGACCCGGTTCAGATGGTGTTCCAGGACCTCCGTCGCGGCCTCCTGGCCGCGCTGGCCGACGAGGACGCTGGTGCCGAGCCCGGCGGACATGGCCAGCAGACCGATCGCCTCCAGTCGGGGGTCCGCGCCCGGCCACAGCAGGTCCTCGTCCCGCGCCCGCCGCAGGAGACCGGTCAGGGCGTCCTCGGCTGCGTCGGGCCGCCTGATGAAGGGCTGGGCCGCGAGGGAGGGGTCGGTCATGGAGAGGACGGCGTAGGAGGTGTAGAGCTGGTGGAACGTGCGGCTCTCCTCGTCCGTCGGCAGTGCCGCCATGAGCAGGGCCTCGACCGTCGCTCGGGGGCCGGTGCCGGTGCCCGTGCCGTCCCCGGCGGCCCGGAGTCGGTCGGCGACCCGTTCCCCGAACCGCTCGGCCAGCAACTCCAGCCCGAAGAGCAACAGCTTCTCCTTGGTCTCGAAGTAGTACTGCACGAGCCGCAGGGAGACGCCCGCCTCCGCCGCCACGTCGCGCATCCCCACGGCGTGCAGCCCTTGTCGCCCGGCGACCCTGACGAGCGCCTCGGCGATCTCGGTACGCCGCTGGGTGTGGTCCACGCGTCTGGGCATCGACCCGTTCTCCGCTCGTCTCATGGTCTTCGTCGTCCTCGTCGGCGAGGAGCCTTGATGGTACATCCGTACCAACATCATGGTACGCTCGTATCACGAAACCGAGACCTCGGAGGTGGACGTGTCCCCGACCGTTGCCAGCAACCGTGCCGACGTCGGCCGCTATGTGAGCGACGCCTTGCGCGACCGCCACTTCGCAGCCTGCGAGGCGGTGTACGCGCTGGGCGCGACCGCTCGCGAGGAACAGGACGTGAACACCTCGTTCGGCACCACGCACGTGTACCGCTACGGCCCGGCCGACCCGAGGGCCCGGTCAAGGACCCCCGTCGTCCTGATTCACGGAGCGGGCTCCTGCTCCGCCATGTGGTACCCGAACACCCCCGCCCTCAGCGCCGAGCGAACCGTCTACGCCCTCGACACCCCGGGCGACCCCGGCCGGAGTGTCCCCCGCGCCCCGATCCACCGGCCCGAGGACGCCGCCCGCTGGCTGGACGAGACGCTCGCCGGGCTCGGGCTCGACCGCGTCCATCTGGTCGGCGCCTCCTACGGCGGCTGGCTCGCCCTGAACCAGGCGCACCGCGCCCCCGGCCGCCTCGCCTCGGTCACGCTCCTCGACCCCGGCGGGCTGGAGAAGGTGGGGCTGCGCTTCTTCGTGTGGATCTTCGCCAGCCTCTTCGCGACCTTCGCGCCCAAGGCGCTGCGCCCGCGTCTGGCGGCCTGGCTGGAGCAGCCGGTCCTCGTCGTGCCCGAGCTGCGCACGATGATCAGAACGGCCGTCCGCGCCTACCGCATCCGCCGCCCCGCTCCCCTGCCCCTCACCGACGAGGAACTGTCCACCGTCCGCACCCCTCTCTACCTGGCGCTCGGCCGACGCAGCCTCCTCGTGCACCCCCGGCGACAGGTGGAGCGGGTGCCGCGCCTGATACCGGGGGCCCGGGCGGAGATCTTCTCCGACACCGGCCACGGACCGTGGATGGACCACGCGGAGCAGGTGAACCGTCGGATGCTGGAGTTCATGGCCTCCGTCGACGCACGGAACGGGCACGACCCAGCCGTCTGATCAGGGGTGCACGCCGTCCGGCGCCCTGGTCAGGGGTGCACGCCGTCCGGCGCCCTGGTCAGGAGTGCACGCCGTCCGGCGCCCTGGTCACGGGTACACGCCGCCCTGGTCAGGGGTGCACGCCCTCCGGCGCCCTGGTCACGGGTACACGCCGCCCTGGTCAGGGGTGCGCGTCGGCGCCGTCAGCCGATCGCGGCGCCGTAGACATGGTCGACCGTGAGGGTGATGAGGACCCGGCGGTCGGAGACCATCACCGCGCGGTACTCGTCCCAGTCCGGGTGCTCCCCGGCGGCGGCCCGGTAGTAGTCCACCAGGGCCTGGACCTCCGGGCCCTCGGGGTCGGTGCCCGGTCCGGTGAGGCGGACGGTCCCCTCGGCGGTGGCCCAGGACCTGCCGTCGGGGCTGGTCACCTCGAGAGCGGCGCGCGGGTCCCGGCGCAGGTTGGCGGTCTTCGCGGTCGCCTCGGTGGTGGAGACGCGGATGACTCCGGCCTCCTCGTCATAGAAGGGCATGACGGGGGACAGCTGGGGGCGGCCGTCCGACTTGAGGGTGGCGAGGACGCCGAGCCGGCTCTTCGCCAGCAGTGCACGCGGGTTGAACGGTGTCACGGTCATACGAGCATCATCGCCCTTCCCATCGGCATGAAGGTCGAGAACGACACGAGGAGCGGGAGCGGCCGGGGACGGGGGCGATGAGCGGGGAAGGGGAACGGGCGTGCCGCTCGGGGGTGGAGCCGACGGCCCGCCGTCCCGGAGCAGCCGCCGCGGTACCACGAGGCTCGCGGGGCTGCCGAAGCCCACACGCGACGCCGGTGGCTACCGCGACTCCACCGCTCGCACCCGGCGCCGCGCGAGCAGCAGCCCGGCCGACACCAGGGCCGAGGCGATGCCCAGCAGTCCGACGGCGGCGGCCAGGCCGCCCGCCGCCGCGGCGACGCCGAGCAGCACGAGCGGGCAGACGAACTCTCCGGCGAAGAACGCCGCCGTCCACAGCCCGGTGCCGCGGCCCCGGTCGGCGTAGTCCAGCCGGGACATCGCCACGGTGAGGAGCGAGGGCAGCAGGATGCCGGTGCCGACGCAGTTGAGGATGCCGCCCGCGATCAGCAGCACGGGGTTGCCGGCCAGGCCCATCACCACGAACCCGGCGGCGCACAGGGCGAGCACGGCGGGCAGCCGGCTCTCGGGGGTGCCCGGCAGTCTGGTGAAGGCGAGGGAACCGGCCACGGTGGCGGCGCTGGCGAGCGCGGTGGCCAGACCGATGACACCGGTGGACGTCACGCCCAAGTCGTCGAGCAGGTACGCCGTTTCCACGGGCACGGTGTAGAAGACCATGCCGCCGAAGACGGTCAGTACGCAGATGCCGGCCAGCCTTCGCAGCGGGAACGGCCGCACCTGGGACGGGAGTTCGGCGACTCCGGCGGCCGTGGCCGCGCCGGTGGCCCCGTCGCGCTCCTCGGTCACGCCGGTTCCGGGGGCCGCGTCGGTCCCGCCCGGGCGCGGCCTGGGCAGCGCGGCCGCCATCACGGGCGCGAGCAGCAGCCCGACGGCGTAGAGCCAGAAGGGTGCGCGCCAGCCCGCCGAGCCGACCGCGCCGCCGATGACGAAGAACGCGGTCGCGGAGGCGGAGGCGCACACGGTCTGCAGGGCGAGGTAGCGCTCCCGCGTCCGGCCCGTGTAGTAGTCGCCGATCAGCGTGGTGCAGCAGGTCATGATGGCGCCCTCCACGACGCCGACCAGGACCCGGCTGGCGACGATCGCGCCGAGCGAGTCCAGCCACAGGGGCGCGGTGCCGAAGACCGCGTACAGCGCGGTGGCGACGACGAGCAGGCGTTTGCGCCCGAGCCGGTCGACGAGGACCCCGGCGAAGGGTGCCAGCAGGGCGAGTGCGAGCGCCGGAACGGTCAGGACGACGGGGACGAGGACCTCGGCGCCGGCCACCGACGCGAAGTGATCCTGCATCCTGGGCAGCACGGGGGCGATGAGGACGGCGCCGAGCACCGGCAGACAGCTGCCGGCCATGAGGAGCGCGGCACGCCCCTTGCCGCCGCCATGGGGCACGGCGCCGGAGGCGGAAGCGGGCGGAGACGCGGGCAGGGACAGAGATTCGGGCATACGGGAACTCCACGAGCGGTGGCGGAAGAGTGCGGGGCCGTACCGTCGCCGTGGCCGTCACCACGCCGCGGGGCACCGGCGCACCCGGGGGAAACGCCCCCGAAGCCCGAGCGGCGGGCATCGGGGAACTGCCCCGACTATGAGCCAGGCCGCGTCCCTCGCCTAGCCTCCAGGTGATCGAAGTACCGGATAACGCCCATCCGCCCGATGGATGCCGAGCTCCGCCAGGGCCGAAGAAGGCCTGCTCGGCAGCCCTCCGGTCCGCTCCGCGCGGGAGCGGCCGACGCGAGGGAAGACGCAGCCCTTCCCGGAGGCGGCACGGCCTACCTCGTGTCAGACGCGGGCGGCTCGGCGGAGGCCGATGCGGCCGGGGCGGCGGAATCCATCGCTCCCTCGGCATCCATCGCTCCCTCAAGATCCTCCGCTCCCTCAGGATCCTCCGCTCCCTCGGAATCCTCCGCCCCGTCGGAGACCGCCGCGGCTCCCGGCCCCGTCCGCGCATCCGGTTCCCCCGCCGCCGCGCCCACCGCCGCCCCCACGCGCGCCGCTGTTTCCCGGAGCCAGATGTGGGCCGCGTCGTGGGTGTGGACCGGGTGCCACCAGAGGGCCTCCTGGAGCGGCACCGTCTCGTACGGCGCCTTCATGACGCGCACGGGGGCGACGTCGCGGAGGCGTTCGGCGAGGAGTTGCTGGACGAGGGCGATGCGGCGGGTGCCGGCGACGAGGAAGGGCAGCACGGTGAAGCTGTCGGCGGAGACCTCGACCCGGGGTTCGATGCCGAGCATGCCGAGCTGCCGTACGGCGGGGGCGTCGTACGTGCGCTGGTACGTCACCCAGGGCAGCCGGGTCAGGTCGTCCCGGGTGAGGCTCTCGCCGACCTCGGGGTTGTCCTCGGCGACGAGGAAGACCCACTGGTCCTGGTAGAGCCCGGTGGCGGGGAAGTCGCTGATGATGCCGTGCGGGATGAGCAGCCCGTCGGTCGTGCTGAGCAGGGTGCCGAGCCCCTCGACGAGCCCGGGCGGCGTCTGCGTGAAGCGCAGCCGGATGCCCGGCGCCTCCTGGTGGATCACCCGGGCGAGCTCGGCGCCGAAGACGGCCACCGCGTAGTCGGAGGCGACCAGAGTGAACTCACGGGACTCCACCGCCGGATCGAAGTCGGCCTGGCTGGTGAACAGGCGTTCCAGCAGGTCACAGGCGGTCGAGGTGCGGGTGAGGAGGACCTGGCCGAGGGCGGTCAGCTCGTAGTGGCCGCCGACGCGGGAGAGCAGGTCGTCGTCGAAGTGACGCCGCAGCCGGGCGAGGGCGGCGCTCATCGCGGGCTGGCTCAGCCCTACCCGGCGGCCGGCCCGGGTGACGTTGCGCTCCTCCAGGAGTGCGCGCAGGGCGACGACGAGGTTGAGGTCGAGGCTGGCCAGGTTCACGGTGCGCTCCCGCGTGCGAAGGCTGCGGCATAAACAGGGTGGATGATCCGCATCCACAGAATCGATTTCCCAGATTACGAGATGCCGGGCCAGATTAGTCGCATCGCAACGAGGAGGACACGTTCGTGAAACCCCCAGCCGCGTCCGCCGCCTTCGCCGGACCCTTCGCCCTCGGCACCGTCTCAGCCCTCGACGGGGCTCCCTTCCCCACCCTGGTCACGCCGGACCGCCGCGCGCTCGACCTGCGGCGGGCCCTGGCCGCCCCGGACCTGACGATCCGCACCCTCCTGGAGCGCTGGGACGAACTGCTCCCCCGCCTCCACGAGTTGGCGGCGACAGCGTCCCCTGACGCCTCCCCGGACGCGTCCCCGGACGCCACCTCGAACGCCTCCCCGGACACCGTCTCGAACGCCTCCTCGGACGCCTGGCAGCCGCTCGACGGGCTGCGGGTGCACGCACCCGTCGAGCCCCGCCAGATCTTCCAGTCCGGCGCCAACTACCGGCAGCACGTCATCGACCTGGAGGTCGCCCACCGCTCGCCCGACGACCCCCGCTCGGTCGCGGAGGCGCGGGCGGAGATCGCCGCGGTGATGGACCGCCGGGCGGCCGAGGACCTGCCGTACGTGTTCATCGGTCTGCCGAGCGCGATCACGGGCCCCTACGACGATGTCGTCCTGCCCTCCTGGGCCGAACAGCCCGACTGGGAACTGGAGTTGGCGGCCGTGATCTCCCGGCCCGCCTACCGGGTGTCCGTCGAGGAGGCCATGGACCACGTCGCCGGCTACACGATCGCCAACGACCTCACCGACCGGGCCACCGTCTTCCGCCGGGACATGAAGGCGATCGGCACCGACTGGCTGCGCAGCAAGAACGCGCCCGGGTTCACCCCGCTCGGCCCGTGGATCGTGCCGGCTGGTTCGGTCGCGGACTCCGGCGACCTGCGGGTCACGTTGAAGCTGAACGGCGAGACCATGCAGGACGAGTCCACCAAGGACATGCTCTTCGGGGTGGCGCGACTCGTGTCGTACGCCTCGCGGACGGCCCGACTCCTGCCGGGTGACCTGGTGTTGACGGGCTCCCCGGCCGGCAACGGCATGCACTGGGGACGGCTGCTGCGGGGCGGCGACGTGATGGACGGCTCGATCACGGGGCTGGGCGCCCAGCGCACCCGCTGTGTCGCCGAGGAGTCCGCGTCATGACCTCTCCCACCTCCTCCGCCTCCCCCTCCTCCTCCGCCTCCCCCTCCTCCTCCGCCTCCCCCTCCTCCTCCGCCTTCCCCCACGACCGTGCGGACCCCGAGGGCGCGATCGCCGCCACCGCCAAGTCGGTCTCCAACTGGGGGCGTTGGGGAGAGGACGACGCACTGGGCACGCTCAACTTCCTCGACGAGGCCAAGCGGCGGGAGGGCGCGGCCCTCGTGCGGCGCGGGGTGAGTTTCTCGCTCTCGCAGAGCTTCGACATGAACGGCCCGCAGAAGGGCTGGCGGCGCCGGACCAACCCGGTGCACACCATGCTCGACACGGGCACGGACGCGGCACTGGGCAATCAGGGCTTCCCGCACGGGATCGGCGGCGCCGACGACGTGATCGCGATGCCCTTGCAGTGCTCCACCCAGTGGGACGGCCTCGGGCACATCTTCGACCACGGCAACGCCTGGAACGGGCGGCGGGCCGAGAAGGTCGTCACCTCCGACGGCGACCTCGTCACCGGCATCGAGCACATGGCGCCGTACGTGGCCGGGCGCGGCGTCCTCCTCGACGTGGGCCGAGTGATCGGCGAGGAGGGCGAGTTGCCCGACGGGTTCGCCGTCACCGAGGAGCATCTGACGGCGACCGCCGAGGCCCACGGGGTGACTGTGGGACGCGGTGACATCGTCGTCGTACGGACCGGGCGGCTGGCCCGCGCCCGGCGCGAGGGCTGGGGCGACTACGCGGGCGGCGACGCTCCGGGACTGTCGTTCACCACGGCCGGCTGGCTGCACCGCACCGAGATCGCGGCGATCGCCACCGACACCTGGGGCTTCGAGGTACGGCCGAACGAGTTCGAGCACGCCTTCCAGCCGCTGCACCAGATCGCCATCCCCCACCTCGGGCTGCTCATCGGCGAGATGTGGGACCCGGACGCCCTCGCGGACGACTGCGCGGCGGACGGCGTGTACGAGTTCTGGCTCACCGCCGCACCCCTGCCCATCACCGGAGCCGTCGGCTCCCCGGTCAACCCGATCGCCGTCAAATAACCCCCTGCCCCTCCCTCCACCCCTCCCCCTGCTCACACCACCACTCGCCGTCAACCGACCGACGGAACAAGGGAGTTCCCCATGCCCGAGAGAACCGGCCCCCGCAGAGTCCTCGTCATCGGCGGCGGCGCCTCCGGCAACGCCGTCACCGTCCTGCTGCGCCGCGCCGGCCTCGCCGTGGACCTGATCGAGGCCGAGCCGGACTGGAACGCCACGACGGGCTCCGGCATCACCCTCCAGGGCAACGCCCTGCGCGTCCTGCGCGAACTCGGCGTCTGGGAGCAGGTCGAGGCCTCCGGGTTCGCCTTCGCCTCGTTGGGCGTGACCACCCCGGACGGCACCGTGATGCACGTGGCCGAGGACATCAGGACGGGCGGGGAGGACCTGCCTGCCACGCTCGGCATGCGGCGCCCCCGGCTGCAGCAGATCCTCATCGACGCGGTCCGCGCCTCGGGCGCCGGTGTGCGCCTGGGCACCACCGCCGAGCGCCTGGAGCAGGACGACGAGGGTGTGTCGGTGCGGTTCAGCGACGGCACCGCTGACCGCTACGACCTGGTGATCGCCGCCGACGGCCTCAACTCCGCCACCCGCGCCGCCGTCGGCATCACCGACCGGCCCGAACCCACCGGCATGGCCATCTGGCGCGCGCCGGCCCCGCGCCCCGAGGGCGTGGTCCGCACGGACCTGGCGTACGGCGGCCCGGCGTACATCGCGGGCTTCTGCCCGACGGGCGAGGACACGGTCTACGCCTATGTGGTCGAGGCCAACCGCGATCGCGCCTCCATCCCTCCGGAGTCCTACGCGGACGAGATGCGGCGGCTCGCCGAGCACTACGGCGGCTACTGGCCCGAGATCACCAAGCACATCACCGACCCGAAGAAGGTCAACTACACCTGGTTCAACCGGCTGTTGGTCGAGGGTTCCTGGCACCGCGGCCGAGTCGTGCTCGTCGGCGACTCCGCGCACTGCTGTCCGCCGACCCTCGCCCAGGGCGCGGCCCAGTCCCTGGAGGACGCCTCCGTGCTGGCCGAGCTGCTCACCGGCGGACGGCCATGGGACGACGAGCTGTTCCAGGCCTACTACGAGCGCCGCATCCCGCGCGTGCGGACCGTCGTCGAGGCGTCCGTGCAGCTCGGGCAGTGGCAGCTGGACGGCGTCCGGGACGCCGACGTGCCCGGCCTGATCGGCCGCACGATGGCCTTCCTCACGGACGCGCCGTGACCGCCCCCACCGTCGACGTCCACGCGCACATCCTGATCCCCGAGGTCGAGGAGGCGGTGGCCGGGCTCCCCGGTCTGGCCGAGGCCAGGGCGCTGGACGCCCGCCGCAACGGCCCGGCCTCCCTGGCCGTCAGCGGCCCCATGGTCCGCGCCCTCCTCCCCAGGGCCACCGACGTCGCCGTACGGCTGGCCGCGATGGACGCCCAGGGTGTGGACGTCCAGCTCGTCAGCCCGTCCCCCTCGCACTACCACTACTGGGCGGACGAGGAGACGGCCGAGAAGGTGTACCGGCTGGCGGGCGAGGCGACGGCCGCGCACTGCGCCCAGGCACCCGACCGGCTGCGCGGCCTCGGCCTCGTACCCCTCCAGCACCCGCAGCAGGCCGTCCGTGCGCTCGAACACGCCCTGGAGCAAGGGCTGTTGGGAGTCGAGATCTCCTCCCACGCGCCGGGCCGGGAGCTGTCCGACCCGGCCTACGAGCCCTTCTGGGCCCGGGCCGCCGCGACGGGCGCGCTCCTCTTCCTGCACCCCTTCGGCTGCACGCTCGACGAGCGTCTGGACCGGTGGTACCTGTCCAACGTGGTCGGCCAGCCCACCGAGAACGCCGTCGCCCTGTCCCACCTCATCTTCTCCGGCGTACTGGACCGGCACCCCGGCCTGCGGATCATCGCCGCGCACGGCGGCGGCTATCTCCCGACCCACATCGGCCGCTCCGACCACGCCTGGCGGACCCGCTCCGACGCGGGCGCGGGCTGCGCCCACCCGCCCAGCAGCTACCTCAAGCGGATCCACTTCGACTCGCTCGTCCACGACCCGGACGTACTGCGGGAGTTGATCCGCGTCGCCGGTGCCGACCGGGTGCTGCTGGGTTCCGACTTCCCCTTCGACATGGGCACCGAGGACCCGGTCGGCGCCCTGCGCGCGGCCCGGCTCACCGACCCCGACTTCCACGCCGTACGAGGCGCCAACGCCGCCGCCCTCCTCCGGAAGGACTGACACCATGCGTCTGCTCACCCACCTCAGGCACGTCGACCTCGCCGTGCCCGACTACGACAAGCAACTCGACTTCTACGCGGGCGTCTGGGGCCTCACCAAGGTCGCCGAGGACTCCGGCATCTCCTTCCTGGCCGCCGAGGGCTCCCCCGAGCAGTACGTCGTACGGCTTCGCAAGGCCGACGAGAAGCGGCTCGACCTCGTGTCGTACGGCGCCGCGAGCACCGAGGACGTCGACACGCTCGCCGAGCGACTTCTCGCGGGTGGTGTGGAGTTGCTCGCCCAGCCGGGCAAGGTGGACACCCCCGGCGGCGGCTACGGCTTCCGCTTCTTCGACATCGACGGACGGACCATCGAGGTCTCGGCGGACGTCGAGGTGCGGCAACACCGCAAGATCGAGGAGAAGGAGGCGATCCCCGTGAAGCTGTCGCACGTCGTCCTCAACTCCCCGGACCTCGACAGGACCCGCGAGTGGTACGAGCGTCACCTCGGCTTCCGCCACTCCGACACGCTCAGCTCACCGTACGTCGGTGACGTCATGCACTTCATGCGGATCAGCAACCAGCACCACTCCATGGCCATCGCCAAGGGCCCGCACACCTCCCTGCACCACATCTCCTTCGAGATGCGCGGCATCGACGAGTACATGCGCGGCTCGGGCCGCGTCATCCGGGCCGGTCACCAGAAGGTCTGGGGTCCCGGTCGGCACATGGCGGGCGACAACACCTTCACCTACTTCCTCGACCCGCACGGCAACACCGTCGAGTACACGACGGAGCTGGAACTGCTGGACGAGGACACCTGGCACCCGCACGTCTACGACTTCTCCCGGCCCGAAGTCACCGACCAGTGGGGCACCGCCAACCCGATGAACGAGCTGGTCGCCAAGGAGTCCTTCAACGACGTCGACCGCGGAGTCTTCGTCGCCCCGCCGGTGTGAGGAACGAGCGACCCGAGCCTGTCAGGGTGCGGGCCCCCGACCGGGCGGCCCGCACCCTTCACCGGCACACACTCGGTGACTCCGTGACTCCGTGACGCCGTGACGCCACGGACCGCTCACCGCCCGCCCCTGGGACCGGTCCTCCTCCCTGCCCTCACCTCGGGCCGGTTATGGTGACGAGGCGAATCGAACGTATGCAGGGCTGGCGGAGGGCACGTGGTGTCGGACGTAGGGCGGCTCGTCGCCGGGCGCTACCGGCTCACGGAGCAGATAGGCCGCGGTGGCATGGGCACGGTGTGGCGGGCCGGGGACGAGGTCCTCGACCGCCAGGTCGCGGTGAAGCGGCTGCATGTGCAGCCGCATCTGTCGCCCGACGACCTCGTCACCCTGTACGAACGCACGCGCCGCGAGGCCCGGAGCGCGGCCCGGATCGCGCACCCGAACGTGATCGTCGTCCATGACGTCGTGGACGACCATGTGGACGGCCACGCGGACGGCCACGCGGACGGTGTCCGGGGCGGCGCCGGTGACGGTCGGCCCTGCATCGTCATGGAGTACGTGCCGGCTCCCACGCTCGCCGACCTGCTCACGGACAGCCGGACCCTCCCGCCCGAGGAGGCGGCCCGTATCGGTCTGGGCATGGTCGCCGCGCTGCGGGCCGCGCACGCCGCCGGTGTCCTGCACCGCGACGTCAAGCCCGGCAACGTCCTGCTCGGCGCCGAGGGTCGCGTCGTCCTCACCGACTTCGGCATCGCGATGACCGCGGACGCCTCGACCCTGACCAAGACCGGTGAGATGGTCGGCTCCATCCACTACATGGCCCCGGAGCGGATCCGCGGCCAGAAGCCCGGCCCGGCCTCGGACCTGTGGGCCCTGGGCGCGACGCTCTACCAGGCGGTCGAGGGCCGCCCGCCGTTCCGCCGCCTCACCGCGATGGAGGCCGCGTACGCCATCGCCGTGGACCCCTTGGAGCCCCCGAAGCGGGGCGGCGCCCTGGAACCCCTCATCGAGGCCCTCCTCGCCAAGGACCCGGCCGACCGCCCCACGACGGAACAGACCGAACGCGCACTGCGGGCCGTGGTCTCCGGACAGGTGACGATCGCCCAGCCGATAGTGGGGGCCGGGGGCCGGGCCGACGGGGGCTCGTACGACGAGTACAACGAGCGGACGACCGGCGGCCGGCACACGGACCAGAGGACACTCTCGGGAGCGGGAACGGGAACGGGCTGGACGGGAACGGGCTGGGGCACGGGCCAGGGCGCGGGGGGCGGAACGGACCGGGGAACCGACCCGGTGGCCGATCGTGAGCGGGAGCACGGCGGCGGCCGGGGCGGACCGGACCTCGACGGCCGCCGGGGCGGCTCCCCCGGCACCCCGCACGACGCTCACGACGGTCACGACGGTCACGACGCGCACGGCCCGGGAGGCGCGGGCCCTGAGGCCGGCCGTCCGACCCGCCCGGGTCGGACGAAGCGCCGGATCGCCGTCCCGGTCGCCGTCACGGTCGCCGTCACGGTGACCGTGGCCGCCACGGTCGTCGGCGCCGCGCTCTACCTCAGGTCGAACCCCGAGGGGGGCGCCGCCTCCCCGGGCAGCGGAAGCTCCACCGCGCCCCCGTCCTACGCCCCCTCCCCCGTCCCCGACGGCTTCCACCTGGTCACGGACGAGACCCTCGGCGTCTCCTTCCCCGTCCCCGACGGCTGGAAGGCCGGCAAACGGACGGCAGAGTCGATCTCCTACACCGACGAGACAGACCTGGTCGAACTCACGATCGGTGTCGTGGACCCCGCCGGCTCGCACCCCCTGGCCCACTTCAAGGACATCGAGGCGAACACCAAGATCAACTACCCCGGCTCGTACCGGAAGCTGCGTATGCAGCAGACCACCTTCCGCGGGCAGCCGGCGGCCGTCTGGGAGTTCACCTTCCAGGGCCGGGCCCGCGCCTTCCGCGCCATCGACCTCGGATTCGGCCGCGAGGGCGAACGCGAGTACGACATCTACCTCTCGGCCCCGGACGCGGACTGGGACGCCTACCGCCCCACCTTCGACAAGGCCAGGGACGGCTTCATCACCGGCGTTTCCTGATCCCCCGCCCGGCGCGATCCACCGGCCGGTCATCTCCCCCTAGGGCGCCGTGCGTGCCCGGTCCCCCGTCGGCGCCACATACAGCCGGAACCCGGCGGCCCGGTGAGCGGGCCACGCGCGCGCGAACTCGGGTGGGCCGCCCCCCGGCGCGACGAGGGCGGCGACGGGGACGCGCTCGGCCGTGCGCAGGATGCCCTCCCGGGTGGTGTTGGCGTTGTTGCCGTGGGTGTGGGCGGAGGAGCAGCCCGCGTAGTAGGCGATGGGGATGGCGTAGTCACCGGTCAGCAGACAGGGCGGCCGCACGCCGAGGCGACGCAGTTCGGCGGCGATGCGGTCCCAGTCGCGATGGAAGGCGGTGGTGCGCTCGACGGTGCGGGCCAGCACCGCGTACTGCACCGCCAGATGCCCGAGGACCCCGAGCACCACGACCGCCCCGAGGACGGGCCGCCAGGCTCCCCCCGGCCGCCGGAGGAGACTCAGCAGCGCGTCGGCGACCGGGAGCGCGAGCAGGGCGTACGCGGGCAGCAGGAAGCGCGGAGCGGCGTACCCGATCAGGAACAGATACGGGACCGCGGCCGTGGCGGCACAGACCAGCGGCACCACCGTGGGCGTCGCCCGCCCGGCCCTGAGTGCGACGGCCAGCCCGATCGCGGCCAGCACCGGCAGCGCGAACCACCACGCGAAAATCGCCGGATGCGGCAGGTCGCCGGTGCACGGACGGCACAACGTACGCCCCACCAGACTGCGCACCTGGTCGTCGACGGCGATGTTCCAGCCCAGCCCGCCCTGGATCCGCGACGCGTCGGCCAGCCGCCGCGCCGGCCCGCCGAACTGGGTGTACGCCTCGACGACCCACGCCCCCGCCCCGGTCCCCAGCCCCACCACCATCGCCCCCGGCAGCCGCGGCCGCCGCCACTCCCGTGCGCCCACCAGCAGCACGAACAGCGGAAGGTTCACCCACAGGGCGTCCGTGGGCCGCATCCACGCCATCAACGCCGTACCGGCGCCCACACCCCACAGCGCCGCCCGGTCCCCGGGATCCTTCCGCACCCGCAGAAAGCACCCCACGCAGACAAGCGCACCGACCGCGACCCAGTAGTTGGGCATGGCCTGCGGGCCGTAGAAGAGGGTCACCCACAGGGACGCGAACAACGCCCCCGCGACCACCCGCACACGCACCGGGAACAGCCCCCGCCACGCGCACAGGGCGACGTACAGTCCCACCCCCGACAGCACCGCCAGATACACCCGCAGCAACCCGGTGGACGACGACCACGCGGCCACCGGCGCCACCAGCAACGGCACTCCCCGCGCACGCGGCGCGCTGAAGAACGCCGGCGGCGCATGCGGGCTGACCTGACTGACGTACACGGTCTCGTCCCAGCCGAGCCCCATCCCCGGTGGTACGAGCAGGAGTTGGGCCAGTGTGAAGGCTCCGGCGACCACGGCGACGGGGCCGAGGACCGGCGCGCGGGCCGCCGGAACGGCGACGGGCGTGACGACCGGAGTGGCACTCGCATTCACACGCATGGACCCATCCCGGAGCGATGACGACAAGCCTTCAAAGAGACAAAAGGATGAGATGCCGACCGCGACGCGGAAGCCGCGACACACCGGCCCGTAGCCCTCTCTCACCCACCCGGCCCCGTACACCGCGTCACCCCTCGGGCCCTCTTCCTCGCGAGGCGCACGTCTGCCTAGCGTGCGCCCCATGGATCACCGACAGCAGCCGCCCGCAGACGCCCCCGACCAGTCCGACCAGTCCGACCGTTTCGATCACTGCCCCTGGCTGTTCGAGAAGGAGGCGACGGAGGTGCAACGGGCCGCGCAGCGGGAGCGGCAGCGGTCGCTCGGCGGAGACAGCGCGGTGGGCGAGCGTTGCTACGTGGCCGGCTCGGCGGCGGTCTTCCCCGGCCTCCTCCGGCTCGGCGACGACTCGTACATCGCCGCCCACGCCTACGTCACCGGCGACCTGACCACCGGCACGGACTGCACACTGAACCCGTTCACCGTGGCCCGCGGCACCATCTCCCTGGGCACCGGCGTACGTATCGGCGCCCACACCTCGCTCCTGGGCTTCAACCACTCCATGGCCCCCGACCAGCCGATCTTCCGGCAGCCCCAGACCAGCCGGGGCATCACCATCGGCGACGACGTCTGGATCGGCTCCCACGTGGTCGTCGTCGACGGCGTCACGATCGGCGACCACTGCGTGATCGGCGCCGGGGCCGTGGTGACGAAGGACGTACCGGCGTGGACGGTGGCGGCGGGGAATCCCGCGCGGAGGATTCGGGATCGACGGGAGGCAGGAGGCGGAGAGGCCGAGGGGCGGAGGGCGGGAAGCCGGGCCGGTGGTGACGTGCTCGCCCGGTTCGCCGACACCGCCCGCGCCCAGGCCGCCGACATCCTCGCCCTCAGCTGGGACGGCGACCACTACACCGACCGCCCCGGCACCGCGCCCACCGTGCGGGCCCACTGCGACGCCGTGGAGATCGCCGACCTGCTGCTGGCCTCAGCCCCCGGGCAAGTGGACAGGGCCGAACACATCGAGCGCCTGGTGTCACTCCAGGACCGGGAGACCGGCCTGGTACCCGAACTCGGCGAGCGACCACCCCCCATGGACACCGACGGCTTCCCCGGCGAGGGCCCGGCGCTGTACCACGTCCTGTCGGTGGGCTACGCGCTGAACCTCCTGGGCGCTTCCTTGCCACAACCGATACGCGGCGCGAGCGATATGACGGCCAGTCAACTCATCGCCCGGCTGGAACACTTGCCCTGGCGGGATGGGGCGTGGGGCGCCGGCGCCTGGATCGACTCCTGGGCCACAGCCGCCCATTGGAACCTGAGACAACCTGACACGACCGGCCTCACCGCAGGCACCCTCGAAGCCCTCTTCGGCTGGCTCCTCACCCGGGCCGACCCCTGGACCGGCATGTGGGGCAGTCCCTCACCCACCGCGGGCCGCCTCCAGGTGGTGAACGGCTACTACCGGCTCACGCGGGGTTCCTTCGCCCAGTTCGGGGTACCCGTCCCCCATCCGGAACGGGTCGTGGACGCGGTCCTGGACCACGCCCGCGACCCGCGCTACTTCGGTGCGGGCCGGGAGAACGCCTGCAACGTACTGGACGTCGCCCATCCGTTGTGGCTGTGCACACGGCAGTTGGGCGGCAGGGGCGGAAGCGACGACGGGTACCGGTCGGCCGAGATCCGCGGGTGGGCCGAGCGGCAACTCACCGCCGCCCTGACCCGCTGGCAGGAGGGAAGAGGGTTCGGGTTCGGACCGGGTGCGGCGGGCCCGGGCCCGGAGCCTGGGCTGCAAGGGACGGAGATGTGGTTGGCCATCGTCTGGCTGCTGGCCGACCTCCTGGGCCGCTCCGACGCACTGGGCTATCGGCCACGTGGTGTACACCGCCCCGAGCCCGCCGGCGGAGCGTGAGACACACCACTTTCCGGAACGTCAGCGTCCGTACTGCTCCGGACGGGTGGTCGCGCCTTCACCCAGGTGCCGGGCACCACGGAGGGGCGGAACGGGCCTCAGGAGTGCGGTGAGGCGGCATACCCCATGACTCACTCGGCCACCACCAATTCCGTCCTCGTCCGGCGACCCGTTGCCCGGTGCACTACCTTGGGGCATGAACAGCCGAGCGGGCCACGTTTACCCAATTCTTGCCACATGAAGCCAGAACGGCTGAGCAGTTACTAGGAGCGGGGCTTCCCATGCGTAATGCTGGGAGGTCCCGCGCTCCAGTCCACGGCCACTGGCAACGGGAGGGCATCGGGTGGTTGCGACAGTGCAGACGTCCGACGAACGGACGATCGCCTATGAAACCTGGGGCGATCCGAAAGCACATCCGGTGTTTTTGCTGCACGGAACCCCCGGAAGCCGCCTCGGCCCCCGACTGCGCACCTTCGATCTGCACAAGCTCGGCGTGCGGCTCATCGCCTACGACCGGCCCGGGTACGGCGGGTCCGATCGCCACGAGAAACGCACGGTCGTCGACGCCGCCGAGGACATCGACGCCATCGCCCGCGCACTGCGTCTCGACCGGTATTCCGTGGTGGGCAGATCGGGCGGCGCCCCGCATGCCCTGGCCTGCGCGGCGCGCAACCTCCGCCACCGGGTGGTGAGCGTCGCCGCGTTGGTCTCCCTCGCCCCGCCGGACGCCGACGGCGACGGACTGGACTGGCTCAAGGGGATGTCCGATTCCAATGTCGAGACGTACAAGCTCCTCGACCGCCACGCGCCGGACGTGACCGAGCTGGGCGGCCGGCTGGCCCGTAACGCCGATACCATCCGGCGTGATCCCATGGTGTTCCTCGCCTCCCTCCACCGGGAGATGCCCAAGGTGGACCGGGTCATCGTGGAGGACGCCGGAATCCGCCAGCACCTCCTCAGGAACTATCTCTCCGCCGTGGACCAGACCGAGCAGGGCGAGAGTACGGCAGACGATCCGCGCGCGCCGATGGGCTGGGTGGACGATCTGGTCGCGTTCCGCACGCACTGGGGGTTCGACCTCAAGCAGATCGACGAGTCGATGCCCGTGATGCTCTGGCACGGAGAGCACGACGTCTTCGCCCCGGTCGCCCACTTCCACTGGCTGTCCAGGAAGATTCCCTCGGCCAAGGCCGTACTGCAGCCGTCCGCAGCCCACTTCGCGGCATTGCCGGCGCTGCCACAGGTGCTCGCCTGGGCTCGCGACGAGGCCCGCCGTTGACGGCTTCCCCCGCATGTTCCCCCGCGTGTGCGGTCATTGCCGGCACCCGGCAACGACCGCACGTCCCGCTCGGGGCGGCTAGATCGGGTGCGGCTCCAGGTCGAGACAGTTGAGATCCCACTGCTGCAGGGCGAGCACACGGGGGTGCTCGCTGCCGATGCGCTTGCTCAACGCCGCCAGCGTGTCCTGTTGCTTGGTACGGGCCTCGTCCGCCCTGCCCAGATGGCTCAGGATGACAGCGAGGTTCCCGGCACAGGTCAACGTCGACGGATGAGTGGGCTCCAGCACTTCCTTGAGCAGGTCGTAGGCTTCGACGCTGGTTCTGCGGGCCTCCTCCCACCCGGCGAGCGCGGCGTCCGCGACGGCCAGGTTGGCACGGCAGATGAGGACGAAGGGATGGTTGTCGCCGTTGAGCTTGGCGAACTTGACCTGGGCCAGTCGCAGCAGCTCCCGCGCCTCGGCCGCCGCCTCCGGTCGCATGGACAGGCCGTCGCCGAGCAGCAGGACCGCGTAGTTGACCGAGCAGGCGATGGTGTGGGAGTGGTCTTCACCGAGACTGCTCTTCAGGTCCCCCAGAACCCGTCGGATCAGGCTCAGTCCCTCGTCGATGCGCCCCTGCGCGGCCATGTCGCCGGCCAGGCTCATCTCCAGCAGCAGGCGTTCCGAGGTCGTTCCCGTCTCTCCCTCGGGTGTGCTCCGGAGAACATGGCGCACGAGTTCCTCGGCCTCCACCGCCCGGCCCGCCCTGCGCAGTGAACCCGCGAGCCCCTTGGCCGTGTTCAGCACGGTCGGGGACCCCTGGGTGAGCCGCGCGTTGCGCAGACAGCGCTCGTACGCGCGCTTCAGCAGCGTGACGGACTCCTCGTAGTCGCCGCAGTCACGCAGGTCGCGGCCCAGGTTCACCGCCGACTCGATGGTCAGGGGGTGGTCGTGGAGCTGGATCGCCTCGCGCAGTTCCAGCGTCCTGCGGTCGAGATCGCGGGCCCGGTGGTAGTCGCCGGAGAGCCTCAGGGCGACGGCGAGGTTGTTGGCGGCGCTGAGGGTCCGCGCGTGGTCCTCGCCGTAGATCTCGCCGTATCTCTGGTACGTCTCCTCGTCGTAGCGCAGTGCTTCGGACAGCCGGCCCAGGCCTCTCAGGTCTGCCGCGATGCTACTGGTGGTCATGAGGATGTGCTGGTCGTCGACGTCGTCGAGCACGGCGAGCTGCCGTTCCAGGACCTCCTGGTCCAAGGAGAGCGACTCCTCGTATCTGCCCTGTGCGCGCAGGATGTTGGCGATCTGGAAGCGCATGTGGAGGGTCCAGCGCTCGTCCGGCGAGCCTTCCAGGGACCAGGAGGCGACCCGCTTGAGGCTGTACTCCATCGCCTGGCTCAGTTCGCCCCGTCGGCGCAGCTGGCGGACGCGGTCCACGAAGAGTTCCTTGATGCCTTCGTCGGGGGCGGTCTCGGCCCACGGGGTGCCGAGATGGGGCCAGATGATGCGGTACTTCTCCCAGGTGTTGGGGTTCTCGGGGTCGTCCCCGCTCGGCCGCGCGGCGATCAGCGAGCGGTAGACCACTTCCCGGGCCGCCTCGCGCTCGGCCTCGGTCATCTCCTCCCGCATGGCGATCTGCATCATGCGGTGCACCGTCACGCTCCGGGCCTTGCGGTCCACGGTGACCAGGGAGAAGCGGCTGAGTTCCTTGTACGCGCGGGAGACCGTGCGGACCCCGCCCAGTACCCGGGAGACCTCGAAGCCCTCCAGCAGGTCCATCGAGATCGGCTCAGGACTGTAGTAGGAGCAGATCTGCAGAAGCTTCACCGCGGGCGGGAACTTCTCCTTCAGCTGCCCGAGGGCGAATTCCCAGGTGTTGGTGCTCGACTTGACGACTTCCCCGACCGTGTTCTCGTCCGGGGCTCCGGTGGCCTGGGGCTGGAGCTGTTTGATGTAGCCGCGGACGTCCGCCCTGGTCTGTTCGATGTAGGCCGCGGCTCGCTCGATCGCGATCGGCAGGTCACCCAGCGCCTCGGCGATCTGGTCGGCCTCCGTCCAGCCGCAGTCGGGCAGTCGGCTGTGCAGGTGGGAGATGCTCTCGTCCCGCTCGAACACGGGGACGTCGACGGTGTCCACGAAACGTCCCCAGCCCTCGGCGCGCTGACTGGTCACCACGATGTGGCCGCCCCGGCCGTCCATCATGAACTCGGGGAGGTGATCGGGCTCCGGGACGTTGTCCAGGATCAGAAGCCAACTGTCGTACTTGTCACCCTGGTTGAGAGCCTCGTACACGGTCCTGGCCGTGTCCGTGGGGTTCGTCCGCTCCGGCAGACCGAGCGGTTCGGCCAGGGCCGCGACCTGCTCGACGGCCAGGATCCGCTGCTCGGCCTGAATGTGCCAGACGACGTCGTAGTCGCTCTTGTAGCGGTGTGCGAACTCCTGGGCCAGCAGGGTTTTTCCCACCCCGCCCATGCCCTTGAGCACGAGCGCCCGGGTGTCGTCCTGCCACAGTTTCTCCCGGATGCCTTCCAGGATCTCCGTCCGTCCGGTGAAGGACGAGGTACGCAGCGGAACGGAGAACACCGGGGGCTCGGCGCCCGGGAAACGCGGCAACTTCTGTTCGCCGCCCGTGAAGTGGTCGTGCCTCAACGCGTCCGCGTTGCGGCCGAAGCTCGCCAGCAGAGCGCTCCGGCCCGCTTCCCCGGTGTCGCAGCGGGTCATGTCGGCGAGCTGGTCCGTGAACGGCGCGTCCAGGGTGATCTGCCGGTCGACCTGCATCGACACGAGCTGGTGGGAGCGGCGGTCGCCCTCCGCGTAGACCGCCTCCCAGGTCGTGCGGAAGCGGGACGACCTGAGGTAGGCCTCGGAGAAGACGACGAGGGTGTGCGAGGCGGACTCGACGCCTCGTTCGATCTCGTCCCTCAGCTGTGCGCCCTCGGCCGTGCCCTCCTGCGCCAGATGGACCTTGAAACCGGCCTGTTCCAGGACCGCGCCCGCCCAGTTGGCCCAGTTGCGGTCCTGCGGAACGAAGCTGACGTACACGTCGGAGATGCGCGGCGGGCGGTGCCGCGTGTATCTGTCGAGGGTCGCCCGCCGCAGCGGCTCCTCGATGCGCGGAAGCGAGGCGACCTGACCGTCCGTGATGACCTCGGTGAGTCTCTCGTAGGCGGCCAGCAGGCTCTTGGGGTCCCCGGGCTGCTCCCGGAACGGGGCCAGCGTCTCCTCGTAGGAGTAGATGGGCCGGTAGGGGATCTCCACACTGCCCCAGTAGTCCTCCGGGTCCCGGTCGGTGAGGTGCTTGCGCACGATCCGGTCGAAGCGGTACTGGATCTGCCCCCGCGCGGCGTCCAGCCGGTCGGCCTCGGCGTTCTCCACCCGCATGGGGACCGGCAGGATCCGGATGTCCCGGTTGCCGTACATCCCGTCGATGCGCTCGGCGACGCCGGCCGCGCCCTCGATGCTCTGGCTGCTCGGGGTGAAGCAGGTGACCAGGGTGTGCGGCAGGCTGACGGTGCAGATGTCGGAGATGTCGTTGAGTCCGGTCCGGCTGTCGATGAGGACGTAGTCGAAGTTCTCGACGAACTCGTGCTTGAGTCCCTCCAGGAACCTGGTGGCCAGCGGTCCGTCCATGAAGGGCTTCCAGTCGAACTGCGAGAACGCCGAGAGGTAGCCCTTGTTCTTGGTGCCGGCCGGAAGGTAGTAGAGCTGGCCGCCCTCGGGGAAACTCCAGTCGACCTGGATCAGACAGCTGTTGAGGGAAATCCCGTCGGCCGCCCAGTTGTCGAGGGCGGCGGACGATTCGGAACCCAGTTCGGCCTGGTGCGGCTGCTCCAGAAGGTTCGAGCTCTGGAGCATCAACTGGGTCGACCGGCTGACGAGTTCGAGCACCCCCGGCGTGCTGCGCAGCTGGCTCTCGCTCAGAAACGGATGCAGGAAGCGGTCCAGCCCCGGCGCGTCGAGGTCCCAGTCGACCACCAGCACGCTCTTGCCCGAGGAAGCGAGGATCCAGGCCGTGTTGGCGAGCGCCATCGTCCGTCCCGTACCGCCCTTGTACGAGTAGAACGTGATGATCCTGCCCGCGCCCGCGTCATCGCCGGTCATGGTGTGCCCTCCGGAACGTCCCGAAGGCCTGTGCCACTCCGGGACAATTGCGAATGAATGTACCGCAAATAGCGGATCTTGGTCGCCTCGGCCAGTTCGCCGAACCAGCGGCTGAAGACATCCGCGCCCGCCAGGCCGCGCACCGCCGCCTGCTCTCCCGTACGCCCCTCGCCGATGAAGCGGGGAAAACACGTCGTCAGCAGACCGCGCAGTCGATCGGACTCCTCCTTGGTCTGCGGGTCGTCCTCCGCCAGGGTACTGAGCACCGCGGTCCACGGATGCCTGGCCCTGTCGAACTCCCGTGCCTGGGCAGCCATTTGGGGGATCTCCAACGCCCAGGGATCCACGACCAGGATCCAGGGCGCGGCCGGCAGCCCAGTGCCTCTCAGCTCGGCCCGGGTCTTGTGGAAGGGCAGCACGCTGGGCTGGAAGCCCATGTTGCGGGCCAGTGCCTCCATCTGCTCGACCAGGGGACCGAAGGCCGGCCCGTAGGGCCTCCAGTCGTCGACGCGCGGTCCATAGCGGGTGTTGTCCCGGCCACCCGGTAACTGCTCCTCGGTCGGGGCGAGGACGGTGATGCGCAGCGGGGAGGCGAAGGGCGGGTCGGCGAAGGCGTCGTCCAGCCCCGCCAGTGTCAGCGGCCGCCCACCACCGGACGAGATCCGCGTCCGCTCGGGGACCCTGGCCGCCTGGTCGACGATGCGCTGGGCGAGCCAGTCGGTCACCTGGTCCACCTGGGCGGCGACCTGCGCGACCGCCTGCTCGTCCTCCGGGGCGGGTCGTTCGGGCACATCGAGCATCTGGTCGAGCAGCCAGTGGAGTCCCATGGAGGCGTAGTTCTCGGCGGCCTCACCGATACCGGCCGGAGTCTCGAAGTACTGCCCGTTGACCTTCTCGGGAAGCGCGGTGGGCAGGTGGGGGGTCCACAGGACCGGGACTATGCTCGGCCGGATCCCCTGTACGGCCTGGGTGACGGCGGTCCACTGTTTCCCGCACTGGGGGTTGCTGAAGTACCGCTTGGAGTACAGCGGAACGAAGACCCGGCAGGCGTAGAGCGCCTCGATCGACTTCTCCCCGGGTGTTCCGGGCAGCTCGATGAAGCCCGCCTGCTCCGGTGTGCTGTTCGTCAGACGCGCCACTTTGCCGCGCAGCTCGTCGAAGAACCGGAACACCAGTCGATTGGGATCCTGTGACGCGTCCCGGTGTCGGGGAACAGGAACCCGCGCATAGCTCATGAAGAACATCGGCATCCTGTCAGTCCCCCTCGAAGACGTTTCGGAGGTCTTTGAACAGCTCCACGTCACACGGTTCAAGACTGGTCTGCTGAGCCACTTTGACGATCATCTGGGCGAGCGCCCACACGGAGCTGCGGTATTTCACGCGGCGGCCTGCCTGCTTCAGTCCGTAGAGACCGGACTGCAGGTAATCCTTACCCAGGTCGGGGTGGGCGTACTGCACCTTGGCCGCCACCCGCGGCGGTGTCCAGTGCTGGGTCCCCACCCAGAGCACGGGGACGATCGCGTTACCCGTGTACGGCCGGGTTCGGAGCTGTTCCTCCTGACGCCGCGCGAAGGCGTCCCATTCCTTGCCGCACCACTCTCGCGTGAAGTACCGGCTGGTGTAGATCGGCACGAAGACCCGGCAGGTGGCCAGGGCCTGCTTCAGTCTGTTCTCCCAGTCGGCGCCGACGCCCATCCTCTGGTCCAGGAATCCGGGTGATTCCTCGCCGTCGTGGTCGGTCAACTGCATGATGTCGCTGCATAACTGGGCATGGAACTGCTCCAGCGCCAGATCCGAATCGTCCTTCTTCGGCCGGTCCCCCTTGAACGGAGTCCGCGCATAGCTCATGAAGAACACATACGGATCGGAGGAAACCGTCGCCGGTGTCTTCTCAGAAGCCGGATGAATCATGGACTCGCCTTTCCCCTCCCCCGTCGCCCACCTCGGGCCTCCCAGCCCCGAGCATCACAGCTGGATCTCCTCCAGGATCCATTGGAACGCGAAAACTACTGTGGGTGCCAGGGGTTGGCCAGAGCAAGTTGTACCGGACACCGGTGCGGGGAACAGGAGTTGACCCGTCATTACACCGCGATCGGACCGGTTTCGGCCACTCCGCCCAGGGTTTCGGCCTCGCCCCGGAGCCCGCGCACGAAGCGGTGCCCCAGGGCGGTCAGGGAGCCGGTTCCGGCCACGGTGTCGAGGGCGTCCAGCACGGCCGTACGCCACTTGTCCGCCTCCACGCGGGAGCGTTCGTACAGGGCGGGTCCGACACCGGTCGCACCGCGGCGGACCCGGATCCACCAGACGTCGGCGACCGCGAGGTGGGCGTACGCGCCCTGGACGATCGCGTCGAGAGGTCTGGGGTCGGGGCGCCACAGCACGTGGTAGCGGCGGTCGTCGAGGCCGTCGAGCAGGTCGAACATGTCGAACATCGCGCCCAGCTTGACGTGCTGGTACTCGTGGATGAGCAGCATGGCCAGGTCTTCGGCCGAGCGGGGCAGCGCGATGCCGACCGCCCCGAAGGCGTGCCGGGAGGTGGCGCTGACGTCGTCGCCGGACAGTGCGGGCGCGAGCGGGGTCACCGTGGTCAGGCCCGCGGCGATCCCCTGCGCGTAGTCGGGGTATGCCGTCCGGATCAGCTGCCAGGCTTCCCCGAACATCGCCTCCCATTGCCGGAATTCGGCCTCGGAAAGGCGGGAGAGCGGCTCGTAGCCGTAACAGTCGCGGGAGGGATCCAGGTCGTCCAGGGCCACGTCCAGCCCATCCGCGGACAGGCGTCGCAGGGGCTGCCAGATCATGCCGTCGGGTGGCCGTTCCCGGCCCAGGGTCCGCCCTTCGACGGTGAGCGCGGTGTCGGCGGCCGTCACGGTGACCGTCCCGGACCGCCGGTCCCGGCTGCCGGCGCGCAGCAACAGCCGCCCCACGCCGGGCAGATGGATCGCGGAGCCCTCGGGTCCGTGCCGCAGCGGGACGGACAGGGTCAGCTGTCCGCCGGTGCGGGCGACGGCCGACAGCGCGGCCTCGGCCGGGTGGCCCTCGGCCCGCCGTCGCACCGACTGGCCGCAGGCGAGGGCCCACACGCGTAGGTACGGGTCGGCCAGCAGCACGTCCAGGGCGGCCGCGGGCAGACCGAGGACCGCCTCCCAGCCCGGTACCGAGTCCGCCGGCCCGCCGCTTCCCGGGCTCGGTCCTGGGCCGGGCCCGGGGCCGGCGCCCGGACCCTGGGTGTCCGCGCGGTGGGCGCCCGCCAGCAGGGCCCGTCGCTGGCTGTTCTGGGCCGCGGCCAGCGACCGGACGGCCGCCGTGCCGCCGTACCCTCCGGCCAGTTCGTCGAAGTGGGCCCAGGGCAGAGCGTGCCAGCCGTGGCGGACGGCGGCGGCGGCGCGTTCCGTGGACTGGACGTACTCGGTGATCTTCAGCAGGTCCGCGCAGTAGACGGAGGGGTTGTCGAAGCCGTTGGATGTGCGGTGGCGGTGTCCGTAGAGCCCACCGCCGCAGACCGATACGACGGGGCAGGCGCGGCACTGCGCGCTCAGCCCGTCCAGTCCGGCGCGGCGGGCCTGGATGCCCCGGTGTTCGGCGGCCTCCTCCAGGCGGTGGGTGGCGATGTGCATGCCCGTCTCCGGAGCTCCGGGATAGGCCGTCTTCAGCCAGTCCGCCTGTTCGACGGCGCCGTCGGTCTCGATCACGAGGAGGTCCGAACTGCCGAGCCCCAGCGCCTCGGTGAGGCTGCCGCGGCCATGGCTCAGCCGGCTGATGGACTCGAACATCCGGATCCGTGTCGGCATGCCGTCCGCGGTCCACTGCTTGTGCACGGCGATCAGCCAGTCCGCGTAGTCGGTCTCGCCGCCGGGGCGGGGTGGCGGGTACTCCCACGTGGCGTGCGGCAGCAGGAAGTCGATGGCGGGCGGGCGGAGTTCGGCCAGCGCCCGGTACACCTCCACGGGATCGTTCTCGACGTCGACCGTGCAGAGCAGTCCGCCGAAGGCGCCGCGGTGGGGCGGTGCACCCAGGAGACGCACCGCGCACACCACATCCCGGTAGGAGCCGGAGCCGTTCCGCCTGATCCGGTGGCGGTCGTTGGACGCCTCGTCGCCGTCGAGCGAGATGCTGGTGACGATGGACTCGTCGACGAGCATCGCGCAGAACGCGTCGTCCAGTCGGAGTCCGTTGGTCTGCATGCGCAGGTCGAGTTCGGCCACGCCGTGCAGTGCGGAGCGCAGGTCCCGGGCGAAGCCGCGCAGTCGTTCCCGTCCGGCGAGCAGGGGCTCGCCGCCGTGGAGCACGACATGGACGCGGGTGAGCCGGTGCGCGGCGGCATGCTCGGCGATCCGCCCAGCCGCACGACGGAACGTTTCCTCCGACATCGTCACCGGACGCCCGCGCCAGCTCTGGTCGGCGTGCTGATAGACGTAGCAGTGGTCACAGGCCAGATCGCAACGGCTGTGCACCTTGATCACAAACTGGCGGAAGGGCCGCGCCACCGTCACCGGTACGATCCCTCGTCGTTCCGGCCAGGCCGGTCAGAGCGACGACTGGAAGGCGGCCACCGGCTCTCCGCCACCTGCGAGCATCCTTGCCATGACCGACTCCTGAGCGGACTCCGGCACCTCGTCCAGTGAGGTGTCGTGCAGGTCCCTGACGACGCTCGTGGCGAAGGGCTGCTCATACCTGTCCATAGGCGTCTCCTCGGGCGTCCGGCTCCGGGCGGCACACCTCATGGTGACGGCCCGGTAACCGAACAGCAAGGCGATCGCCAGCCAAGTCCGCGAGCCGGGGAGACACCGTCAAGTCCCTTGGCGGCAGCGCTGAACCGCAGGTTCCGGGGGTTGTCGGGTCGCGGTGACCGGCAACGGATCCGTCGCCCGAAGCCCCGTCGGCGCGAACGGCCGCGATCGTCGGGATGCCTCTCCTGGACGCCCCTTCCGTCGAAGGGGCTGTCATACCCGCAGAGGCGTCCTGACGACCCGGCCGTCGTCAGCGGCGTGGCTGCTCGCGGGGAGCAGCCGCCGGTGTCACGCGGTCCCGTCCTTCGAGGGGCCCACGGGTACGGTGAGGTCTTCCGCCTCGGGGAGTTCCTCGACGTCCACACCGCGTACTTGGGCCAACTCGTGCTTGAGGGCGGCGAGTTCGGTGCCGCCGGCCATGTGGTTGGTGAGTTCTTCGAGGCTGACTTGGTCGCGGGCGGCGGAGAGTTCCATGGTGCCGAGGCGCAGGACGCTGAAGTGGTCGCCGACCATGTAGGCGTGGTGGGGGTTGTGGGTGATGAAGATGACGCCGAGGCCGCGGTCGCGGGCGGCGGCGATGTACTTCAGCACGACACCGGACTGCTTCACGCCGAGGGCGGCGGTGGGTTCGTCGAGGATCAGCACCCGGGCGCCGAAGTAGACGGCGCGGGCGATGGCCACGCACTGGCGCTGGCCGCCGGAGAGGGTGCCGATGGGCTGGTCGAGGTCGTCCAGGACGATGCCCATGTTCCGCAGTTCCTCGTCCGCGGTCTTCTTCATCTTCTCGATGTCGAGGCGGCGCACGGGCCAGGGGCCCTTGGTCATCTCCGAGCCGAGGAAGAAGTTGCGCCAGACCGGCATCAGGGGCACGGTGGCCAGGTCCTGGTAGACGGTGGCGATGCCGGCGTCCAGGGCCTCGCGCGGGGTGGAGAAGCGCACCGGCTTGCCGTCGATGACGAACTCGCCCTCGGTGTGCTGGTGCAGCCCGGAGATGATTTTGATGAGGGTGGACTTGCCGGCGCCGTTGTCGCCGAGCACGCAGGTGACCTTGCCGGGGTGGACGGTGAGGTTCACACCGTGCAGGGCGCGGATGTTGCCGTAGGCCTTGCCCGCGTCGCGCAGTTCGACGATCGGCTGGTCCCGGCCGGGCGCCGCCGCGTCCCGGACGGTGTCCTCGGCGGTGTCTTTCGCGGGCGCACCGCTGGCCGCTGATCCGTTGGTGTTGGTCATGGGGTGGTTCACCTCCGGGTCGCCTGGCTGCGGACCCACAAGTTGACGAGGGCGGCGATCAGGAGCATCACGCCGAGGAAGGCCTTGAACCAGTCGGGGTTCCAGTTGGCGTAGACGATGCCCTGGGAGACCATGCCGAAGATGAAGGCACCGATCACCGGGCCGACCGCGGAGCCGTAGCCGCCGGTCAGCAGACAGCCGCCGATCACCGCGGCGATGATGTACAGGAACTCGTTGCCCACGCCCTCACCGGACTGCACCGTGTTGAACGAGAACAGCAGGTGCATCCCGACGAACCAGGCGCCCGCGCCGACGCCCATGAACAGGGCGATCTTCGTGAAGTTCACGGGCACGCCGACGGCCCGCGCACTGTCCTTGTTGCCGCCGACGGCGAAGATCCAGTTGCCGAACTTGGTGCGCAGCAGCAGCCAGGTGGCGATCGCCGCGAACGCCAGCCAGTAGAAGACCGTGATCTTGACGTCGACGCCGCCGATGCCGATCTCGGAGGCGAAGACGCTCTTGGCCTGGTCGAAGCCGTCCATGTCGCTGATGGAGTCGGACGCGACATTGCCGGTGAAGATCTTCGTGACGGCGAGGTTGGAGCCCTGCAGGATCAGGAACGACCCGAGCGTGACGAGGAAGCTGGGCAGGCCGGTCCTGATCAGCAGCCAGCCGTTGAACGCTCCCACCGCCAACGACATGATCAGCGCGACGAAGACACCGGTCCACACGTTCACCGTCAGCTGGAAGCTGATGATCGCCGCGGTCAGCGCGGAGGTGGTGACCGCGACACCGGCGGACAGGTCGAACTCCCCGCCGATCATCAGCAGGGCCACCGGGATCGCCATGATGCCCATCACGGAGGCCTGGTAGAGCACGGTCGCCAGCGAACTGGCCTCACGGAAGGACGGGGCCACCGAGAAGAAGAAGACGTACACGCCGATCGCCGCGATCAGCGCGCCGACCTCGGGGCGGGCCATCAGCCGACGCCCGAGCGAGCGCTGTACGGTGCGCCCGTCCTTCTGCGCGCCGGCCGGCGGAGCCGGCGACGAGGGTGAACTCGTCGCCGGTGCCGTTGCTTGGGTCATTCAGATCACCGGGTGCCCTTCGCGGCGAACTTGGCGATCGTGTCGACGTTCTTCTCGTCGACGAACGCGGGGCCGGTCAGCACCGCTTCCTCGCCGCCGCCGCTGTAGTTGCCGTTGTTCTTGTAGAGCCACAGCGAGTCCACGGCCAAGTAGCCCTGCAGATACGGCTGCTGGTCCACCGCGAACTCGATGTCACCGCTCTTGATGGCGTCCGTCAGCTCCTTGTTCAGGTCGAAGGTGGCGACCTTCGCCTTGCTGCCCGCGTCCGCGACCGACTGGACCGCGGTCAGGGCGTAGGGGGCACCGAGGGCGACCACGTAGTCGATGGCGGTGTCCTGCTTGAGCTTGGCGCTGATGGTCGACTTCACGGACGGCATGTCGGTGCCCGTGACGTTGAGGATCTCGGTGTCGCCCTCGAAGGTCTTCTCCACACCCGCGCAGCGCTGCTCCAGGCCGACGTTGCCCTGCTCCTGCACGACACAGACGGCCTTCTTGGCGCCGACGTCGTTCAGCCGCTTGCCGAACGCCTCGCCCGCCACGCTCTCGTCCTGCCCGAAGAAGGACATCAGACCGAGGTTCTGCCAGTCGCTCAGACCGGAGTTGAGGCCGACCACGGGGATGCCCGCCTTCGTCGCCTTGGCCACGACGTCCTTCATCGCGTCGGGCTTGGCGAGGGTGATGGCGATGCCGTCGACCTTCTGGTCGATCGCGTTCTGCACGAGGTTGGCCTGGGTGCCGGCGTTCGGGTCCGCCGAGTAGATGAGCTCGATGTTGTCCTTGGCGGCCGCCGCCTGGGCGCCCTTGCGGACGATGTCCCAGAAGGTGTCGCCGGGGGCCTGGTGGGTGACCAGCGCGACCTTCATCCGGGGGGTGTCGGCCTTGCCCGCGGAGGCGTCTGCCCCGCCCTCCTCGGACTCCTTGCCGCCGGAACCGCTGGAGCAGCCGGCTATGAGCAACGCGGACGCCGCGGCCATGGCGAAGAAGGGGGCCACTCTGCGTGAGCGGGAGTGAAACGTGCGGTCCATCTTTCCTGCACCTCACTGTGCGACAGGGGGAAAGGGAACGGGACAGCGTCGAGCGGAGTGCCCGCGCGGGCCCGGACATTCGAAGTCCGGATCATTGTGCCGGTAGGCCGACTGCGCTGTTTCGTTGGGACGGGATACAAACCCCTGGCGGACCCCCCTGTCAAGACTTTGTTAAGACATTATTTCACGAGCAGGTCAGGATGTCAGTACAAAGTCTTGACAGAGGGTCGCTTCGGGTCCTACACCTGGGATACATCCGGACACACGTGCTCGCATCCCCGTGCGCCGTGGACCTCCGGTGGCCCGCATCCCCCACCCGAGGAGCGACGCGCATGCCCGAGTCCGCCGAATCCTTCGATCTGATCACGATGGGCCGTATCGGAATCGATCTCTATCCGTTGCAGACCGGCGTCCCGCTCGCACGCGTCGAGTCCTTCGGAAAGTTCCTCGGCGGATCGGCCGCCAACGTCGCGGTGGCCGCCGCACGGCTCGGTGACAGCACCGCCGTGATCACACGGACCGGCGACGACCCGTTCGGCACGTTCCTGCACGAGGCGCTCAAGGAGTTCGGTGTCGACGACCGCTTCGTCACGCCCGTGGCGGAGTACCCGACCCCGGTCACGTTCTGCGAGATCTTCCCGCCGGACGACTTCCCGCTGTACTTCTACCGCCGCCCCAAGGCCCCCGACCTGGAGATCCGCACCGACGAGCTGGACTGCTTCGCCATCCGCGCCGCCCGCATCTTCTGGATCACCGGCACCGGTCTGAGCGAGGAGCCCAGCCGCTCGGCCACGCTCGCCGCGCTCAAGGCCCGCGGCAGGTCCGGCATCACCGTCTTCGACCTCGACTGGCGCCCGATGTTCTGGACGGACCCCGAGGCGGCCCGCCCGTACTACGCCGAGGCCCTGCGGCACGCCACCGTCGCCGTCGGCAACCTCGACGAGTGCGAGATCGCCACCGGCGTACGCGAACCCCGGGCCTGCGCGGAGGCGCTGCTGGAGGCGGGTGTGGAGCTGGCCGTCGTCAAGCAGGGCCCCAAGGGCGTCCTCGCCGTCCACCGCGACGGCACGGTCGCCGAGGTGCCGCCGGTGCCGGTGGAGGTCGTCAACGGGCTCGGCGCGGGCGACGCCTTCGGCGGCTCCCTCTGCCACGGGCTGCTGCGCGGCTGGGACCTGGAGCGGATCATGCGCCACGCCAACGCGGCGGGGGCGATCGTCGCGTCCCGGCTCGCCTGCTCCTCGGCGATGCCGACGCCGGAGGAGGTCGAGGAGCTGTTGACGGGTGGATGACCATGCGGTTCGCCTCCGTCCGCGGGTGGGTGGGGGCTGGTCGCGCAGTTCCCCGTGCCCCTGAAAGGCCAGGCCCTGCGCCCCTGAGAAGCAGGGGTTGCGCCCCTGAAAGCCCCGGCCCTGCGGGCCTGAAAGACCGGCCCTGCGGGGCTGAAAGACCAAGCCCTGCGGGCCTGGAAGACGGCGGGCCCGCGGGCCGAAAAGCACGGGGCGCAGCCCCTGCTTTTCAGGGGCGCGGGGAACTGCGCGACCAGCCCCCACCGGACCCGCACCCGCCACACCACCCACACCCCCGAGCTCTCAGGCGCCCCAGGGGTCAAAGGGGCCCAGCCCCTGGAACGGAGCCCCCCTTGCCCATCCGCATCCCCGATCTCACACGCATCCGCGCCCACCACCCCGAGGCCGTCGCCGAAGCGGCAGCGCGCCGCACCCGCCGCCCGCTGATCGGCGCCACCGGCCGCCTGATGATCATCGCCGCCGACCACCCCGCCCGCGGAGCGCTCCGCGTCGGCGACCGCCCCCTCGCCATGGCCGACCGCGCCGACCTCCTCGAACGGCTCTGCGTGGCGCTGGAGCGCCCCGGCGTGGACGGCGTGCTCGCCACCGCCGACATCCTGGAGGACCTGCTGCTCCTGGGCGTCCTGGAGGGCAAGGTCGTCATGGGTTCCCTGAACCGCGGCGGGCTGGCCGGCGCCTCGTTCGAGATGGACGACCGTTTCACCGGCCACCGCCCGCAGGACATCGAGCGGCTCCGCTTCGACGCGGGCAAGCTGCTGCTGCGCGTCGACCACGACGACCCCGGCTCCCTGCGGACCCTGTACTCCACGGCCCGGGCGGTCGACGACATGGCGGCACGCCGACTGCCGCTGTTCGTCGAGCCGTTCATCTCCCACCGGGTGGACGGCACGGTCCGCAACGACCTGAGCGCCGAGGCGGTCATCCGCTCCATCGCCATCGCGGCCGGGCTCGGCGGCACCTCCGCCTACACCTGGCTGAAGCTGCCCGTCACCGACGACCCCGACGCCATGGCCGAGGTCCTGGAGACGTCCACCCTGCCGGCCGTGCTTCTCGGCGGCGACGTGGGCAAGGATCAGGAGGTCGCCTACGAGAAGTGGCGCAAGGCCCTGCGTCTGCCCACCGTCCAGGGCCTGGTCGTCGGCCGCTCCCTGCTCTACCCCGCCGAGGGCGGCGTGGAGTCCGCGGTCGACACCGCGGTCGGGCTGCTCTGAAGTCCCGGAACACCGCAAGCCCACACCGACCCGAGCCCGCCCCGCACACACCCCGCCGCTCACGAAGCCCCGCACGCACAGACCCCGCCGTACCCGAAGCCCGCCCCGCACAAGCCCCGCCCCCACGCCAACCCTTCGCCCCTGTGAGGTCCCGATGTCCCAGCCCACCCGCCGTCTGACCGTCGCCCAGGCGCTGGTGCGGTTCCTGTCCGCGCAGTACACCGAGCGCGACGGCGTACGCCACCGGCTGATCGCCGGGACCTGGGGCATCTTCGGCCACGGGAATGTCGCGGGGCTCGGCCAGGCCCTCCTGGAGGCGGGTGAGGAGACGATGCCGTTCCACCAGGGCCGCAACGAACAGTCCATGGTGCACGCCGCCGTCGGCTACGCCCGCCAGCTGAACCGCCTCTCCGCGCAGGCGGTCACCACCTCCATCGGCCCCGGAGCCACCAATCTGGTCACCGGCGCCGCCCTGGCGACCATCAACCGCCTGCCCGTACTCCTCCTCCCCGGCGACTACTTCGCGACCCGCACCGCCGACCCCCTGCTCCAGCAGCTGGAGCACCCCACCGAGGCCGATGTCTCGGTCAACGACACCCTGCGCCCCGTCTCCCGCTACTTCGACCGGATCACCCGCCCGGAGGCCCTGATCCCGGCCGCCCTGAACGCCATGCGCGTCCTCGCCGACCCGGCCGACACCGGCGCCGTCACCCTCGCCCTGCCACAGGACGTCCAGGCGGAGGCGTACGACTGGCCGGAGGAGTTCTTCGCCGAGCGCGTGTGGCGCGTACGGCGCCCCGCGCCCGACCCGGTCGAGCTGGCGGAGGCGGTGCGGGCCATCCGCGGCGCGCGAAGGCCCCTGATCGTCGCGGGCGGCGGCATCCACCACAGCGAGGCCGAGGCGGCGCTGAAGGCGCTGGCCGACGCCACGGGCATCCCGGTCGCGTCCACGCAGGCCGGCAAGGGGTCGCTGCGGTACGACCACCCGGCCGATCTCGGCGGCATCGGCCACACCGGAACGGCGGTCTGCGACGACATCGCCCGCACCGCCGACCTGATCGTCGGCGTCGGCACCCGCTACACCGACTTCACCACCGCCTCCCACACCCTGTTCCAGACCCCGGACGTCCGTTTCGTCAACCTCAACATCGCCGCCTTCGACGCCCACAAGCTGGCGGCCCGGACGGTGGTCTGCGACGCACGGGCCGGTCTCACGGCGCTCACCGAGGCGCTGGACGGCCACCGGGTGAGCGAGGCGTACGAGGCCGAGTACCGGGTGGGCAAGGAGCGCTGGGAGCGGATCGTCGAGGCCGCCTACACCCCGGCCGACGAGCACGCCGTGCCCACCCAGAGCCAGGTGCTCGGCGCCCTCGACGCCGTCGTCGGCGACGAGGACGTCGTCATCAACGCCGCTGGTTCGCTCCCCGGCGACCTGCACAAGCTGTGGCGGGCCCGCAGCCCCCGCCAGTACCACCTGGAGTACGGCTACTCCTGCATGGGCTACGAGATCCCCGCCGGGATCGGTGTCCAGCAGGCGGCGCCCGGCACGGCCGTCTGGTCGCTGGTCGGGGACGGCACGTATCTGATGATGCCGACGGAGATCGTGACGGCCGTCCAGGAGTGCCTGCCCGTCAACCTGGTCCTCATCCAGAACCACGGCTACGCCTCCATCGGCGGCCTCTCCGAGTCGGTCGGGGGCGAGCGCTTCGGCACCGCCTACCGCTACCGCGCCGCCGACGGCACCTTCTCCGGCGCCCCGCTCCCGGTCGACCTCGCGGCGAACGCGGCCAGCCTCGGCATGGACGTCCTGCGCGCCAAGACCGTGAAGGAGCTGCGGGACGCGCTGGCGACGGCCCGCGCCTCGGACCGGCCCACCTGTGTGTACGTCGAGACCGACCCGGCGCCCACCACTCCCCCGGCTCAGGCCTGGTGGGACGTCCCGGTCGCGGCGACCGCCTCCCGCCCGGCGGCCGTCGAGGCGCGCGTGACGTACGACCGCGAGGTGGCCAACCAGCGCCGCCACCTCTGACGGGACACGGAGTCCCCGACGGTCTCCGAGGGTTTCCGCCCGGCCGCCGGCCCACCTCCCGGAGGCCCGTCGGGCGGTCCCTCACCGACCCCATCCCGCTGCCATGTAAGGACAACGCGATGACAGGGGTTCCTGTCATCCGGACGGACGGATACCCTCATGGGCGTGACCAGCGCGACTACGGGGAGTACAGGGAGTCTCGGCCTCAGCGTCGACCGGAGCAGCCCGGTGCCGCTGTACTACCAGCTGGCCCGGCAGCTGGAGTCGGCCATCGAGCACGGTGCGCTCGGCCCGGGCAGCCTGCTGGGCAACGAGATCGAGCTCGCCGGCCGTCTCGGCCTGTCCCGGCCGACCGTGCGGCAGGCCATCCAGTCCCTCGTCGACAAGGGCCTGCTCGTACGCCGCCGGGGCGTCGGCACGCAGGTGGTGCACAGCCAGGTCAAACGGCCGCTGGAGCTGAGCAGTCTGTACGACGACCTGGAGGCGGCCGGACAGCAGCCCACGACCAAGGTGCTGCTGAGCGAGATCCGGCAGGCGTCCGCCGAGGTCGCGGCCGCCCTGGGCGTCGCCGAGGGCGACGAGGTGCACCTCTTCGAACGGCTGCGCCTCACCCACGGCCAGCCGGTGGCGTTCCTGTCCAACTTCGTCCCGTCCGGACTGCTGGACCTCGCCACCGAGCGCCTGGAGTCGACGGGCCTGTACCGGATGATGCGCAACGCCGGCATCACCCTGCACAGCGCCCACCAGAGCGTCGGCGCCCGCATCGCCACCCCCGAGGAGGCCGAGCGCCTCGGCGAGCCGGAGGGCGCCGCACTCCTCACCATGCAGCGCACGGCCTACGACGACACCGGGCGCGCGGTCGAGTACGGCACCCACGTCTACCGTGCCTCGCGCTACTCGTTCGACTTCCAGCTACTCGTCCGCAACTGACGCCCGGGCAACGGCAGTTCGGAGCCGGGAACGGCCCACGGGCTCAGAGTGCGACCCATGCCCCGGACTCGGCGGAGCGACTCATGGCGTCCAGCGCGGTCGCGCTGTACACGGCGTCGGCCAGAGTGGTCCCGTGCGGGGTGCCCTCGGCGATCGAGCACAGGAAGTGGTACGCCTCCACGACCTTGAGGTCGTCGTAGCCCATGGCGTTGGCGGAGCCTGGCTGGAAGGCGCCGAACGCGCCGTGGTCGGGGCCGACGAAGATCGTGTGGACGGACTGGTCCTGGTAGACGTCACCCTTGCTGACGCCCAGTTCACCCATGCGGCGGAAATCCCAGAAGACCGCGCCCTTGGTGCCGTGGATCTCGAAGCCGTAGTTGTTCTGCTCGCCGACGGAGACCCGGCAGGCCTCCAGGACACCCCGGGCGCCGGAGGCGAAGCGGAGCAGGCAGTTGACGTAGTCCTCGTTCTCGACGGGGCCGAGTTCGCCGCCCGAGGCACGGGTGTGGCCGGCGGTGGCGCCGGTGGGCCGGGCCCGCTCGGGGACGAAGATCGCGGTGTCGGCGGTGAGGGAGGCGATGTCGCCGAGCAGGAAGCGGGCGAGGTCGACGCCGTGCGAGGCAAGGTCGCCGAGGACGCCGCTGCCGCCGCGCTCCCGCTCGTACCGCCAGGTCAGGGCGCCCTCGGGGTGGGCGGCGTAGTCGCTGAAGAGGCGGATGCGGAGGTGTGTGACCGTGCCGATCTCGCCGGCGGCGATCATCTCGCGGGCGGCGGAGACGGCGGGCGCGTTGCGGTAGTTGAAGCCGACGGCGCCCTGGACGCCGGCCCGGGCGACCGCGTCGGCGACGGCGCGGGCGTCGGCGGCGGTGAGCCCGACCGGCTTCTCGATCCAGATGTGCTTGCCGGCCTCGGCCATCGCGACGCCGATCTCCCGGTGCAGGAAGTTCGGCGCGGTGATGCTGACCGCCTGGATCCGCGGGTCGTCGACCACCTCGCGCCAGTCCCGGGCGGTCCGGGCGAACCCGAACTGCCGGGCCGCCTCCTCGGCGCGCCCGGGCACCTCCTCCACGACGGTGACCAGCTCGGGCCGCAGGCTCAGCCCCGGGAAGTGGTGGGGCACCCGGGCGTACGCCTGGGTGTGCACCCGTCCCATCCAGCCGAACCCCACGACGGCGACACCGAGCGCACTCACCATGACTGCCCTTCCTCGGACCCTCACTGGAATCCCGGACCGCGTTTTGGACCGTTCCAGAACGTACGCCGCTCACTTTGCGAGGCGTTCTCCACTGCTGTCAACCCCTTTCCACCCCTTTGACAAGGGCGCTCCGGCTATGGAACGGTCCACGCCATGAGACCCCCGACGATCCGCGATGTCGCCGAGCGGGCCGGCGTGTCGAAGTCACTGGTCTCCCTGGTGCTGCGCGGCTCCGACCAGGTGCGCCCCGAGAAGCGCGAGGCCGTGCTGGCGGCCGTGGACCAGCTGGGCTACCGGCCGAACGCCGCCGCGCGCAGCCTGAGCGAGCGCCGTACCCGCACGGTCGGCGTCCTCCTCAACGACATGCGCAACCCCTGGTTCGTCGAGCTGCTGGACGGCCTCAACTCCCGGCTGCACGACAACGGTCTGCGCATGCTGCTGGCCGACGGCCACCTCAACCGACGGCTCGGCGAGGACCTCACCCGCACGTTCACCGAGCTGCGGGTCGACGGGCTGATCGCGGTCGGCACCCTGCCGCCGTCCGAGGCCCTGCGCACGGCGGCCGGGCTCATCCCGACCGTGGTCGCGGGCGCCCGCGAGCCCACGCTCCCCCACGTGGACGTCGTCGCGGGCGACGACCAGCACGGCACCCGCCTCGCCACCGAGCACCTCATCGCCCTCGGGCACCGGCGCATCGCCCACATCGCGGGGGACGGCGTGGTCGGGGCGCTGCGGCGCCGCAGTTTCGAGGCGGTGATGGGCGAGCACGGGCTGAGCGACCTGGCGGCCGTCGAGCGGGGCGACCTGACGGAGGAGGGCGGCTACCGCGCCACGGTGCGGCTGCTCGGCACCCCCGAACGCCCCACCGCCATCGTGGCGTTCAACGACATGGCCTGCGTGGGCGCCCTCTCCGCAGCCGAGGAGCTGGGCCTGAAGGTGCCGCGCGACCTCTCCCTCGTCGGCTACGACAACACCTACGTCTCACGCCTGCGCCATCTCTGGCTCACCACCGTGGACAACGCCAGCCACGACGTGGGCCGCGCCGCCGCCCAGTGCCTTCTCGACCGCATCGCCGACCCGACCCGGCCCGGCAGGGTCGTCCTCACCACGCCGGCCCTGGAGGTCCGCGGGACGACCGGCCCGCCGGCCGACCACCCCTGAGGCGTCAGTCCGACGGCGGCAGACAGTGGTCGTCGGGCGCGACGGTCCTCCAGATGCGCCGCCCGATGTCCCGCAGCTGCCGCTGCTGGGCCTTGGTGAGCGCGTCGAACACATAGCGTCGTACGGCGTCGGCGTGACCCGGCGCGCTCTCGACGACCTTGGCGTGTCCGGCGTCCGTGAGGACGGCGAGCGTGTAGCGCCCGTCGGTGGGGTCCGGCTCCCGGCGCATCCACTCGCTCTTCTCCAGCCGTTTCACGAGATGGGACAGCCGGGACAGCGACGAACCGACGTACCCGGCCAGGTCGCTCATCCGCAGGGTGCGTCCCTCCGTCTGGGACAGCATCGACATCACCAGGTACTCCACGTGGCTGAGCCCGGAGTCCCGCTGCAGTTGTGCGTCCAGCGCGCTCGGCAGTCTGACCATCACACCCGCCAGCGCGTGCCAGGTCTCCATCTCCTCATCGGTCAGCCGACGCGACTGCTGCGGTGTCTCCATGGCGCCCACTCTACGTGCCGCTTCAAGTGATCACGTAGGGGAATGACTTGACGCTTCAACTCACACGGCTCTAGGTTGAACCCCCACTTCCCTTGAAAGTTCAACTCAAAAATTGAGAGAGTCCGCCATGAACGTCACCCTCTGGATCATCGCGAGCCTGCTCGCGGCCGCCTTCCTCGCCGCCGGCCTGATGAAGACCACCCAGTCCAAGGAGAAGCTGGCGGCCTCGGGCATGACCTGGGTCGAGGACTTCTCGCCGGGCATGGTCAAGACCATCGGCGCGCTGGAGGGCCTGGGCGCCATCGGCCTGATCCTCCCGGCCGCCCTCGACATAGCCCCGGTGTTCGTCCCGCTCGCGGCCACCGGCCTCGTCCTCACGATGATCGGCGCGGTCGTCTACCACGTCCGCCGCAAGGAGACCAAGGAGACCGTCCCGAGTCTGGTGCTGCTGATCCTGGCGGCCGTGGTGGCCTGGGGCCGGTTCGGGCCGTACGCGTTCTGAGCGGACCGTACGCGTCCGCGCGGTTCGCAGACGCTCAGGAAGGCAGACGCTCAGGAAGGGCGGGCCCCCGCGGCGAGCAGCAGAGCCGTCGTCTCGGGGTGGGGGCCGGCGGCCGCCCAGTCGAGCGGGGAGCGGCCCGTGCCGTGGTCCTCGCGGAGGTCGGGGTCGGCGCCGTGGGCGAGGAGTTCGCGCACCGCTTCGGTGTGCCCCCAGCACGCGGCGCCGCACAGCGGTGTGCCTTCCGCGCCGTGGCCGCTCTCGGTGTCGGGCGACGCCCCGGCCGCCAGCAGCCGGCCGACCGCCTCGGCCGCTCCGTGGACGGATGCCGCGTACAGGGGCGTCGTCCCCTCCGCGTCGGTCGTCTCGGCGGGGGCTCCGGCCCGCAGCAGGGCGGCGACACGGGCGCTGTCACCGATCATCGCGGCCAGCACCAGCCGTCGGGAGAGCTTCTTCCGCCGCCGCCTGTTCACCGTTCCGCTCACCCTCCACAGGACACCCGGGGCGCCAGCCCATCACACACCCTGGTGAGGAGCGACTCCTTTTCCGCGTACGTCGACGGCGGTGAGCGCCAGCGCCAGCGGCCCCGGTACGAGGAACGCGAGGGGCAGCAGCATCCAGGCGCTCAGCGCGGCCGTCGCCACGGCCAGGACGACCAGTGCGCTGCCGCCCGGATCGCGCACCGCGTCCCGGGCCGCTCCCCGCACCGCCGCGGGCCAGTCGTCCACGGACTCGGGGCGTCCGCAGGCGCGCAGGCCGATCACCGCGGCGCCGGTGCCGAGGGCGGCGGCGAGGAGGGCGAAGGCCCGGCCGCCGGGGAGTCCGGCGCCGGCGAGGGCCAGATCGGCGAGGACGAGGACCAGGCCGCCGAGGGCCACGAGCCCCGCGCCGAGGTCGCCGGGCCGTAGCCGTCGCCGCAGTGCCACGAGGAAGTGGCCGGCCGTGGCCGGGCGGTCCTCCCGTACGCCCCGCAGGACCGCGCAGGCCGTGGAGAGCGCCGCGGGCAGGGTCACCAGCGGAAGGCTCACCACCGCCACGGCGATCCCCACGCTCAGCACGTCCGCGAACAGCGTCATCCGGGGGCCGAAGATCTCGCCCGCCTCGCGTTGGCCGCTCGTGCGCATGGTGCTCACCCCTAGCCCTTGATCCCGGAGTTGGCCATGCCCTCCACCAGGAACCGCTGGAAGGCGAGGAAGAACAGCACGATCGGGAGGAGGGCGATCACCGACATGGCGAACATCGGTCCGAAGGCCGAGGTGCTCGACGCGTCGACGAAGGACCTCAGCGCCAGGGTGAGGGTGAACTTCTCGGGCGAGAACAGATAGATCAGCTGGGTGAAGAAGTCGTTCCAGGTCCAGATGAAGGTGAAGATCGCGGTGGTGATCAGAGCGGGGCGGGTCAGCGGAAGGATCACCGAGAAGAAACTCCGGAACGGTCCACATCCGTCGATGCGTGCCGCCTCCTCCAGCTCCCTCGGCAGTCCGCGCATGAACTGCACGATGAGGAAGACGAAGAAGGCTTCCGTGGCGAGGAATTTCGGCAGGATCAGCGGCCAGTAGGTGTTCACCATGCCGAGCTGGTTGAAGATGATGTACTGCGGGATCAGCACGGCGTGGTGCGGCAGCATGATCGTCGCGATCATGAAGGCGAAGAGCGGTCCACGGAAGCGGAACCGCAGGCGGGCGAAGGCGTAGGCGGCCAGGGAGCAGGACAGGACGTTCCCGACGACCGCGCCGCCGGCGATCAGCAGGGAGTTGCCGAGCAGCCGGCCCACCGAGACGTCGTTCACACCGTCGAGAGCCGTCTCGTAGTTGGACCATTCCAGGCGGCTCGGCAGCAGGTCGAGGCTGGCGATGACCTCGTCGGCCGGCTTCACGGAGGTCGCGAGGAGCCAGGCCAGCGGATAGAGCATGACGAGGAGCGCGGCCAGACAGCCGGCGTGCAGGGCCACGCGCCGCCAGGCAACCGGCTTGCGTACTACGGGAGTTGAGGGTGTGGTGGTGGTCATCGGTCCTCCTCGGAGGCGTAGAAGACCCAGGAGCGGGAGGTGCGGAACAGGATCGCGGTGACCGCGCCGATGGCGAGCAGCAGGACCCAGGCCATGGCGGAGGCGTAGCCCATGTGGGAGGCGACGAAGCCCCGGTCGTAGAGGTAGAGGGTGTAGAAGAGCGTGGAGTCGGCGGGTCCGCCCTTGCCCGCGCTGATCGCGAACGCCGGGGTGAAGACCTGGAAGGCCTGGATCGTCTGGAGGACCAGGTTGAAGAAGATCACGGGCGACAGCATCGGCACCGTGATCGACAGGAACCGGCGCCAGGCGCTCGCGCCGTCCACCTCGGCCGCCTCGTACAACTCCCCCGGGATCTGCTGGAGTCCGGCGAGGAAGATGACCATCGGGGCGCCGAACTGCCACACCGTGAGCAGGGCGACCGCGAGCAGCGCCCAGCCGGGCCGGTTGACCCAGCCGCCGGTGCCGAGGAGGTTGTCGACGGTGCCGCCGTCGTTGAAGATCGCCCGCCAGACCAGGGCGATGGACATGGAGGCGCCGAGGAGCGAGGGGGCGTAGAAGGCGGAGCGGTAGAAGCCCCGGCCGCGCTTCATGTTCTTCAGGGCCAGGGCCACCAGGAGGGCGAGGGCCAGTTGGAGCGGTACGGCGATGACGACGTACAGCAGGGTCGTCAGCACCGAGCGCCAGTAGCGCGGGTCCTCGGTGAACATCTGGGTGTAGTTGCGCAGACCCACCCACCGAGGGGCGTTGAAGAGGTCGTAGTCGGTGAAGGAGAGGTAGAGGGAAACGGCCATCGGGAGCAGGGTCAGGACACAGGCCCCGAGCACCCAGGGGGACAGGAACACCCAGGCCGCGCCCTCGCGGCGGCGGCGCCGGGGCGGACGGTCGGGCCGGGCGACTGCCTTGCCGCGCGCGGTGGCCGGCACGTGCGTGGTGGTCATGACCGCAGCTCCGCCTTCGCTTCGGTGAGGTAGTTCTCGGCGGCCTCGCGGGGGGACATCCGCTCGTAGGACACCTGGTCGTAGTCGCGCTGGAAGGTGGTCTGCAGGGCGCTGTCGCCCGACGGGGGCGCCTGGGGCGGCGGGTCGAGCTTTCCTTCGACCGTGGCCTGGTAGTCGTAGATGGTCTTGTCGAAGTCCTTGAGGCCGGCCGCGATGTCCTCGCGGATCGACTCGTTGACGGGGATGCCCCGGGTGGCGCCGAGGATCTTCGCGGCCTCGTCGTCGTTGAGCATGAAGTCGACGAGCCGGGCGGATTCCTCGGGGTGCTCCGAGTCGGCGGCCACCCCCATGAACATGGAGGGCTTGAAGTACTGGCCGGGGGTGCCGTCCTCGCCCGCCGGCATCGGGGCGAGGGAGATCCCGGTGGGCACGAGGGCGAGGTAACCGCTCGCGGGGGCGTCCCAGTTGACGTCGGAGGCGGCCTTGCCCCGGCCGAGCGGGGTGTTCTCGACCGTGCCGTCGAGCTGGGTGGTCTGTTCGGCGGGCGAGACGGCGCCCTCGCGGCGCAGTTCGTCGGTGAAGGTCCACCAGCGGGTCAAGTCGTCTGCGGTGAAGCCGAGTTCCCGCTCATCGGTGTAGAGGGCCCTGCCCTGGCCGCGCAGCCAGATCTCGAAGGCGTCCTCGCTCTGCCCCGGGTCGGTGCCGCCGGGCACGCCCGTCTCCGCCGCCACCTTCCGCATGGCGTCGGCCCAGTCGCTCCAGGTCCAGCCCACCCGGGGTGGTTCCAGGCCGGCGGCCTGCCACTTCTCGGTGTCGTAGACCATGGTCTCGGTGCCGCGCCCCTGCGGTACGGCGTACTGCTTGCCGTCGACCTTGCCGGTGGCGAGGAGCCCGGGCTCGAACTCGGCGGTGTCCAGGACCGGTTGCTGTCCGGCGAGGTCGAGGAGCACGCCCCCGGACGCGTACTGGTCGATCATCCGGTAGTCGAGCTGCATCACGTCGGGCGCGTCGCCTCCGGCGGCCTGGGTGGCGAGCTTCTGCTTGTAGGCCTCGTAGCCGGCGAAAGAGGTCTGTACGTCGATCCCCGGATGCCGTTTCTCGAAGAGGTCGACGGCCGCCTGGGTTCTGGCGGCCCGGTCCGGGTTGCCCCACCAGGTGTACCGCAGGACGACATCGCCGCCGACACTGCCCGACCCGTCCGGTCCCAAGCAGCCGGTGAGCAGCCCGCAGAGCGCCAGCGCGGTGGCCGCCGCACGGGGTTTCCAGGACTTCGCCGCACGGGGTTCCCAGGACTTCCTCGTCCTGATTCGGGGCATGAGTGGGTCACCTCTTTCGCCAGAAAGCGCTTCCACCCCCCTGTATGACCCTAGGGAAGGTCCGGATGTCACGACAAGACCCCTGCACCACCTCCCTACGACCCCGCCGCGCCGCCGTGGTGGGGCTCGGTGCCCGTGCGCGGATGTTCACCGAGGCGCTGACGGGACCGTTCGCGGAGCGCGTCGACCTGGTCGGCTTCTGCGACCCCAACACGCACCGCATGGCCGTCCACAACTCCTGGATCGCGGCCGACCACCCGGACCGCCCGCCCGTACCGGCGTACGGGGCCGAGGAGTTCGAGGAGATGCTGCGCCGCGAACGGGTCGACCTGGTCGTGGTGTGCACGGTGGACCGGTCCCACGACCACTACATCGTCCGCGCGCTGGAGGCGGGCTGCGACGTCGTCACCGAGAAGCCGATGACGACCGACGCCGAGCGCGCCCGCCGCATCCTGGACGCCCGGCGGCGGACCGGCCGCGAGGTGCGCGTCTCCTTCAACTACCGCTACAACCCGGTGCATTCGGCCGTACGGGAACTGATCGCGAGCGGCGAGATCGGCGAGGTCGGCTCGGTGCACTTCGAGTGGCTGCTCGACCTGCGGCACGGGGCCGACTACTTCCGCCGCTGGCACCGCGACAAGGCCGACTCCGGTGGCCTGCTCGTGCACAAGTCGACCCACCACTTCGACCTGGTCAACTGGTGGCTCGGCACCCGCCCCGACACCGTCTTCGCCCAGGGCGGCCTCTTCTTCTACGGCGACGAGGCGGGCCGCCGTCGAGGCCTCGCCCGGGACTACACCCGCGCCCACGGCTCCCCGGCGGCCGAGAGCGACCCCTTCGCCCTCCACCTCAAGGACTCCCCCGTCCTCACCTCGCTCTACCTGGACGCCGAACGGGAGGACGGCTACCACCGGGACCAGAACGTCTTCGGCCCCGGCGTGACCATCGAGGACGACATGGCGGTCCTCGTCCGCTACGTCTCCGGCGCCACCCTGACCTACCACCTGACGGCCTACTCCCCCTGGGAGGGCTACCGCATCGCCTTCAACGGCAGCGAGGGCCGTGTCGAGCTGCTGGTGGAGGAGTCCACCTGGACCCGCCCCCACGTCCGCACGACCGGCGCGAGCCCGGTCATGCACGGCGCCGAGGCCGGCGAAGAGCCCGGCCGGACCGAGCTCCTGGTGCGCCGCTTCTGGGAACGGCCCCGCGAGGTGAAGGTACCGACGGGCGAAGGCGGCCACGGCGGCGGCGATGTACGCATGCTGGCCGACCTGTTCGGGGAGCCGGTCCCGGACGGGTTGGGGCGGGCCGCCGATGCGGTGGACGGGGCACGCTCGCTGGTGACGGGGCTGGCGGCGAACCGGTCGCTGGAGACGGGGATGCCGGTGGCGGCACGGGAGTTGCTGGACGTGTGAGTCCGCGTCCGCCGCGCCGGACGGTGCTCAGCCGGGCCGGGCCAGGCTGGGCTGGACTGGACTGGGCTGGACTGGACTGGACTGGACTGGGCTGGGCTGGGCTGGGAGCTCGCCCCGGATGCCCGCCTCGGGCCGGTCCCGTCCGCAATTGTTCGCTTACGATCACTCCGTGGTCCTCTTCCTCCTCGAACGCTTCCCCCGGCTCCCCGCCGACCGGGCCTGGCAGCGCCTCACGGACTGGCCCCGGCACGCCGAAGTCGTCCCGCTGACCCGCGTCACCGTCCGCACGCCTCCCCCGACCGGTGTGGGCACGGTGTTCGTGGCCCGCAGCGGTGTCGGGCCGCTCGCCTTCGACGACCCGATGGAGGTCACGGTCTGGCAGCTGCCGAGCGGGGAGGCCGCCGGGACGTGCCGTCTCGTCAAGCACGGTTCGTTCGTGACCGGGTGGGCCGAGATCGAGGTCCATCCCTACGGGGACGGCGCGTCCCGTGTGGTGTGGCGCGAGGATCTGCGGGTGCGGTGGCTGCCGGGTCTCTTCGACCGGCCGCTGGGACGGCTGGCGCGGCGGATGTTCGGGCGGGCGATGGACCGGCTGCTCGCAGACGACGGCCGGGGTTCGGCCTGAGCCACGACCGGCCTGGTCCCGGCTGGTGTTCGCGGTCATTGTCAGACCCTCCGGATACTGTCCCGCACCATGACCACACCCCACTCGCACGCCACCCGGGCGTCCTACGACACGGTCGCCGCCGACTACGAGAAGCTGCTGAGAGACGAGTTGGCGAACAGCCCGTTCGAGCGGGCCATGCTGGGGGTGTTCGCCGAGCGGGTGCTGGGCGCCGGGGGCGGGCGCGTGGCGGACCTGGGGTGCGGCCCGGGGCGGATCACCGGGCATCTGGCCTCGCTGGGTCTCGACGTCTGCGGGATCGACCTCTCGCCGGAGATGATCGCCGTGGCCCGCTGGGCCCACCCCCGACTGCGCTTCGACGTGGGCACGATGACCGCGCTCGACTTCGAGGACGGCTCCCTGGCGGGCGCCCTCGCCTGGTACTCCACAGTCCACACCCCGCCCACCGAACTCCCTGCGATGTTCCGCGAGTTCCACCGGGTCCTCGCGCCCGGCGGCCTCCTCGCGATGGCCTACAAGGTCGGCGCCGAGTCCGTGCACCTGTCCCACGCGTACGGTCACCCCCTCGACCTCGACGTCCACCGCTTCCCGCCGGATCTGATCGCCGGGCTGCTGGGGGACGCCGGGTTCGTCGAGTCGGCGCGCCTGGTGCGGGAGGCCGACGGACCCGGCACCACGGCGAACACCCCGCAGGCGTACGTGCTGGCGCGCAAGCAGGAGTGACCCGGCGGGAGCCCTGAGGGCCGGGGGCCGGTCAGGACGGGCCCGGGCCCCCGTTCCGGGCGGCGGCCAGGCCGTCTCGGCGGTCGCGGTCGCCGTCGCCCGTGGTGCTGAGGAGGGTGTCGCAGATCTCGCGGAGCTTGTCGGTGGCCTGCTTGGAGAACAGTCCGCAGAGCCCGGCTATACCGGAGAAGCCGTACGGGTTGGTCGCACCGGCGCCGGAGCTGCCGGCGAACAGGCCGCCGCGCAACAGGAGATGGACGAGGAGCGCGAGGGCTATGCCGATACCGGCGCGCAGGAGGTACCACCACAGCCAGCTCGCGTAGAGCCGCCGGTTGCCGACGTACGTCGCGAAGGACGTGGCCGCGTGGACGAAGCTGCCGAGCGCGCTGCACACGACCACGGCGAGCAGCATCGCGGTGTCCGCGGTCAGGGACCAGTTCCCGAGACCGAAGGGCGACCAGCGCGCGGTGGCCGTGGGGTCCGCCCCGGGCTCCACCGTCTCCAGCACCGCCGGCCAGAGCGTCACGAGGGCTCCGCAGACGAAGACGACCTCGGCCAGGAGAAAGAGACCCAGCAGGGTCGTCGACGCGGTCGACAGCCGCCGCTCGTCACGGGTGTCACCGGCACCGGACTCGGGCTCGGCCGAGCTGCCGTCGGCGCCCGGGTCCGTACCGCCGTCGGCCGGACTCCCGCCCGCGTCCGCACCACCCCCGCCCGAGCTCCCGCCCGAGGCCATGCCACCACCGTCCGAGCTCCCGCCCGAGGCCACGCTTTCGCCGTCCCGGCTCTCGCCCGAGGCGGGTTCACCGTCCGCCGCGTTCGCTCCCTGCCCCGAACCGCCGTCGGTCGCGGCCTCGTCCGTGCCCGAGGTCGGCACGCCGTGGGTCACCTCCGGGCCCGTTCCGCTGTCCGGGCCCGTTCCGCTGTCCGGGCCCGCGCCCGCGACCCCGTCCGGGCGCTCTTCGCTGCTCGCCGTGCTCAACTGTCCGCCCCCGTCGTGCTGTTGCCGTATCGGAAACGGTCGCTCCTGCCGCCCCAGGGGGTCAAGTCACCGGCACAGGTTCGGGTCAGGAGACCCGCAGGCTCGGCAGCTCCATGACTCCGGGCGTGCCGTCGTGGTGGATCGGGGTGTGCGCGCCGGTCAGGGGGACGCCGCTGCCGCCACGCCGGGCGGCGACGATCTCGGCGGCGATGGACAGGGCGGTCTCCTCCGGCGTGCGGGCGCCGAGGTCGAGCCCGATCGGAGACCGGAGCCGGGCCAGCTCCAACTCGCTGACGCCGACTTGGCGGAGGCGTTCGTTGCGGTCGAGGTGGGTGCGGCGGGAGCCCATCGCGCCGACGTACGCCGCCGGGAGCCGCAGGGCGAGCCGGAGGAGGGGGACGTCGAACTTGGCGTCGTGGGTGAGGACGCAGAGGACCGTGCGGGCGTCCACCGACGTCCGCTCAAGATAGCGGTGGGGCCACTCGACGACGATCTCGTCGGCCTCCGGGAAGCGGGCGCGGGTCGCGAAGACGGGGCGGGCGTCGCAGACGGTGACGTGGTAACCGAGGAACTTGCCGACGCGGACCAGCGCCGACGCGAAGTCGATCGCACCGAAGACGATCATCCGGGGCGGCGGGACGGACGACTCGACGAGAACCGTGAGCGGTGCTCCGCACCGAGAGCCCTGCTCACCGATCTCCAGGGTGTCCGTGCGGCCCGCGTCGAGGAGGGCGCGGGCCTCGGCGGCGACCGTGCGGTCGAGTTCGGGATGGGCGCCGTAGCCACCGTCGTACGAGCCGTCCGGGCGGACCAGCAGAGCGCGGCCCCGCAGCTGCGCCGGACCGGAGACGACCCGGGCCAGGGCCGCCGCCTCCCCGCTCGCGGCGGCGGACAGCGCGGCGGCGACCACCGGGCGGGCGGGGTCGCCGGCCCGCACCGGTGTGACGAGGATGTCGATGACTCCGCCGCAGGTCAGGCCGATGGCGAAGGCGTCCTCGTCGCTGTAGCCGAAGCGTTCGAGGACCGGTTCGCCGTCCGCCAACGCCTGTTGGCACAGTTCGTAGACAGCGCCCTCCACACAGCCGCCGGAGACCGAGCCGATCGCCGTGCCGTCGGCGTCCACCGCGAGGGCGGCGCCGGGCCGGCGGGGCGCGCTGCCGCCGACGGCCACCACGGTGGCCACGGCGAAGTCACGTCCCTGCTCGACCCACCGGCGCAGCTCTTCGGCGATGTCCAGCATCTCTCGGTCTCCTCAAGCACGGTTTGGTGGAAGGTACTCGGCAGGCGGGCGGCTGGTGCACGCCCGGCCGGCTCTCGATCGGGTCGAGGGCGAAGAAGACGAGGAGGACCGCCGTCAGGCCCCCCGTGCAGCAGGGGCTGCGGCCCTTGCTTTCCAGCCCGCCAGGTCCGCCGTCTTCAGGCGGCCCGCAGGGCCTGGTCTTTCAGGGGCGCGGGGACCTGCGCGAGAAGCCCCACCGGACCCGCACCCGCCGACGAACCGCACCCCCGAGCTCTTACGCGCCCCGACCGACTACTACGCCGTACCCGTGAGGTGTTCCGGGCGTACCGGCGTCCTGTTCAGCTCCAAGCCCGTCGCGTTCCGGATCGCCGCGAGCACGGCCGGAGTCGAGGACAGGGTCGGGGCCTCGCCGACGCCGCGCAGCCCGTACGGCGCGTGGTCGTCGGCGAGTTCGAGCATGTCGACGGGGATGGTCGGCGTGTCGAGGATCGTGGGGATCAGGTAGTCCGTGAAGGAAGGGTTGCGGACCTTCGCGGTCCTGGGGTCGACGACGATCTCCTCCATGACGGCGATGCCGAGGCCCTGCGTGGTGCCGCCCTGGATCTGGCCGAGGACCGAGAGCGGGTTCAGGGCCTTGCCGACGTCCTGGGCACAGGCCAGTTCGACGACCTTGACCATGCCCAGCTCGGTGTCGACCTCGACGACCGCCCGGTGCGCGGCGAAGGAGTACTGGACGTGGCCGAAGCCCTGCCCGGTCCGCAGGTCGAAGGGTTCGGTCGGCCGGTGCCGCCACTCCGCCTCGACCTCGACGGCCTCGTCACCGAGGACGTCCACCAGGTCGGCCAGGACCTCACCGGCGTCGGTGACGACCTTGCCGCCCTCCAGGAGGAGTTCGGCGGTCGCCCAGGCGGGGTGGTACGTGCCGAACTTCCGGCGGCCCAGCTCCAGGACCTTCTCCCGGACCAGTTCGCAGCTGTTCTTCACGGCGCCGCCCGTGACGTACGTCTGACGGGACGCGGAGGTCGAACCGGCCGAACCCACCTGGGTGTTCGCCGGGTTGATGGTCACCTGGGTGACGCCCAGCTCGGTGCGGGCGATCTGCGCGTGGACGGTGATGCCGCCCTGGCCGACCTCCGCCATGGCCGTGTGGACGGTGGCGACGGGCTCGCCGCCCACCACCTCCATACGGACGCGGGCGGTCGAGTAGTCGTCGAAACCCTCGGAGAAGCCGACGTTCTTGATGCCGACCGCGTAGCCGATGCCTCGTACGACACCTTCGCCGTGCGTGGTGTTGGACAGGCCGCCCGGGAGCTGTCGTACGTCCGCCGCCTCGCCCGCCGTGCGCCACTGCTGCTCCGGCGGCAGGGGCATCGCCTTGACGCGGCGCAGGAGTTCGGCGACCGGGGCCGGGGAGTCGACGGCCTGGCCGGTCGGCAGGAGGGTGCCCTGCTCCATGGCGTTGATCTGCCGGAACTCCACCGGGTCCATGCCGAGCTTCGCCGCCAGCTTGTCCATCTGCGCCTCGTACGCGAAGCACGCCTGGACCGCGCCGAAGCCTCGCATCGCGCCGCAGGGCGGGTTGTTGGTGTAGAGGGCGATGGCCTCGATCTCGACGTCGTCGATGACGTACGGGCCCGCGCCGAGCGAGGCGGCGTTGCCGACGACGGCCGGGGAGGCGGAGGCGTAGGCGCCGCCGTCCAGGACGATGCGGGCCTTGAGGTGCGTGAGCCTGCCGTCGCGCGTCGCCCCGTGCTCGTAGTACAGCTTCGCGGGGTGGCGGTGGACGTGTCCGAAGAAGGACTCGAAGCGGTTGTAGACGATCTTCACCGGCTTGCCGGTGCGCAGCGCCAGCAGGCAGGCGTGGATCTGCATCGACAGGTCCTCGCGACCGCCGAAGGCACCGCCGACGCCGGCCAGGGTCATCCTGACCTTGTCCTCGGGCAGGCCGAGCACGGGAGCGATCTGGCGCAGGTCGGAGTGGAGCCACTGGGTGGCGATGTAGAGGTCGACGCCGCCGTCCTCGGCGGGGACGGCGAGGCCGGACTCGGGGCCGAGGAAGGCCTGGTCCTGCATGCCGAAGACGTACTCGCCCTCGACGATCACGTCCGCGCGCTCGCGGGCCGCGGCCACGTCGCCGCGGATGACCGGCTGGCGGTGGAGGATGTTCGGGTGTGGGACGTGGCCGAGGTGGTGGTCGTCGCGGCCCTCGTGGATGAGGATCGCGTCCGGCGCGGTCGCGGAGGCCTCGTCGGTGATGACCGGCAGTTCGCGGTACTCCACCTTGATCTTGGCGGCGGCGCGGCGCGCGGTCTCCGGGTGGTCGGCGGCGACGATCGCGACGGGCTCGCCGTGGTGGCGGACCTTGCCGTGGGCGAGAACGGGGGTGTCCTGGATCTCCAGACCGTAGTTCCGCACCTCGGTCGGCAGGTCGTCGTACGTCATGACGGCGTAGACGCCGGGCGTGGCGAGGGCCTCGGCGGTGTCGATGGAGACGATCTCGGCGTGGGCGACCGTGGAGCGCAGGATCTGGCCCCAGAGCATGTCCTCGTGCCACATGTCGGAGGAGTACGCGAACTCGCCGGTGACCTTGAGCGTGCCGTCCGGGCGGAGCGTGGACTCGCCGATGCCGCCCTTGGTGCGGGAGCCCTGGGTGATGTTGGTGGGCAGGCCGGTGGTTCCCATGATCAGACCCCTTCGGACTGCCGGGCGGCCGCGAGGCGGACCGCGTCCATGATGTTCTCGTAGCCGGTGCAGCGGCACAGGTTGCCCGACAGGGCCTCGCGGATGTCCGCGTCGCTCGGGTTGGGGGTGCGTTCCAGCATCTCGTCGGCCGCGACGAGCAGACCGGGCGTGCAGAACCCGCACTGGACGGCGCCGGCGTCGATGAACGCCTGCTGGATCGGGGAGAGTTCGCCTCCTTCACCGGTCTGGGAGTCCGTACCCGTCGCGGCCCACCGCTTGGCCTCATCGAGCGAAGTCCCGGTCGTACCGGCCGTACCGGCCGTGCCGCACGCACCGGACGCGCAACCACCGTGCTCCGCGCGCTGTTTCGCGTAGTCCGCGAGCCCCTCCACCGTGACGACCTCACGGCCCTCCACCTGTCCGGCGGCGACCAGACACGAACACACCGGTACGCCGTCAAGCCGGACGGTGCAGGACCCGCACTCCCCCTGCTCGCAGGCGTTCTTGGAACCCGGCAGACCGAGGCGCTCGCGCAGCACGTACAGCAGGGACTCGCCCTCCCACACGTCGTCGGCTTCCTGCGGACGGCCGTTGACCGTGAAATTGACGCGCATTACGCGACTCCCTCCGTGCGGGCGGCGGTGCCGCGGTACGACTCCCAGGTCCACATCAGCGTGCGGCGGGCCATGACGCCGACGGCGTGGCGGCGGTAGCTCGCGGTGCCGCGGACGTCGTCGATGGGGTTGCAGGCGCCGGCGCACAGGTCGGCGAACTGCTTGGCGACCGACGGGGTGATGATCCGGCCGTTGTCCCAGAAGCCGCCCTCGTCGAGCGCCGCGTTCAGGAACTCCTCGGCGGCCTTGGCCCGGACGGGGGTCGGCGCGGCCGAGCCGATGCCGGTCCGTACCGTGCGCGACGACGGGTGCAGGGCGAGCCCGAAGGCGCACACGGCGATGACCATGGCGTTGCGGGTGCCGACCTTCGAGTACTGCTGCGGGCCGTCCGCCTTCGCGATGTGCACCGCACGGATCAGCTCGTCCGGCGCGAGGGCGTTGCGCTTGACGCCGGTGTAGAAGTCGTCGATGGGGATGAGCCGGGAGCCCCGTACGGACTCGGCCTCGACCTGGGCGCCCGCCGCGAGGAGGGCCGGGTGGGCGTCGCCGGCCGGGGAGGCGGTGCCGAGGTTGCCGCCGACGCCGCCGCGGTTGCGGATCTGTGGGGAGGCGACCGTGTGCGAGGCCAGGGCGAGGCCGGGCAGCTCGGCACGGAGGTCCTCCATGATCCGCGTGTACGGGACGGACGCGCCCAGGCGAACCGATTCCTCGCCGACCTCCCACTCGGAGAGTTCGCCGACGCGGTTCAGGTCGAGCAGATACTCGGGCCGACGGTGGTCGAAGTTGATCTCGACCATCACGTCGGTGCCGCCGGCGATCGGCACAGCGGTGGGGTGCTCGGCCTTCGCGGCGAGCGCCTCCTCCCAGCTGGCGGGGCGAAGGAAGTCCATGGGACCGGCTCTCTTCCTCGTCTTGTGTCGTTCTGTTTGAGCCAGATCGTGTGCGGCGGGCCCGGCTCGTTCCTGGGCTGTTCGCGTGTCTCGACCTTCAGTACACAGCGCGCTCCTCCGCCCCGGTCAGTCACGGAAAACATGAAGGAGTTGGCTGGCCAAGGGGCTCATCTTGTAGATTCGTATGAACGGAGGCCCTCAGCAACCTCTTCGTTTTCGGCTGGAAACATCCAGCACACACAGGGCCCCCGGCCTTCACGACCACCCTCCTCCGGAAGTCACGGGCACGCTTCCCGGGCGAACCGAACGTTGTTTTCTAGACAAGAACGGCGGGGACGAGAATGCGCCTGCGCGCACTGCTGGACACCGACGCGCTGGGCCTGCGGCTGCTCGGCGGCGGGGACGAGCTGGACCGCACCGTGCGCGGTGTGATGACCACCGACCTCAGGGACCCCAGCCGCTACCTCTCCGGCGGCGAGCTGGTGCTCACGGGCCTCGCCTGGCACCGCGACGCCACCGACTCCGAGCCCTTCGTACGGCTCCTGGTCGGCGCCGGGGTCACCGCGCTGGCGGCCGGGGAGGCCGAGCTGGGTGACATCCCGGAGGACCTCGTCGTGGCCTGCGCCCGGCACCGGCTGCCGCTCTTCGCGGTCAACGAGTCGGTGGCCTTCGCGGCGATCACCGAGCACGTCGTACGGCAGGTCTCCGGCGAGCGTGCCGGGGATCTGGCGGCCGTGGTGGACCGGCACCGCCGGATGATGACCTCCGGCCCGGCGGGCGGCGGCCCGGACGTCGTCCTGGACCTGCTCGGCTCCGACCTGGACCTCCGCGCCTGGGTGCTCTCCCCCGCCGGCCGGCTCGTCGCGGGCCCCAAGGTCGGCGGGCCCGCCCTCCCCGCCGAGCTGTGCGCGCGACTGTCCGCCGAGCACCTGGCGGCGACGCGCACGGGGCGGCACGGACCGCATCGCGTGGCCGTCGGCACCACGACGTACTCGCTGTTCCCGATCAGCAGCGCGGGCCGGGGCACGGGCACCGGGGCCGCCGCCCGGGACGTGCGCGGCACCGTGCTGTCCGACTGGCTCCTCGCGGTCGAGGCCGACGCCGGCGACTGGCCCGCCGAGCGGCTCGACCTGCTGTACGGCGTCACCCAGCTGATCGCGGTCGAGCGCGACCGCCGGGAGGCGGCCCGTACGGTACGGCGACGGCTCGCCCAGGAGGTCCTGGAGCTGGTGCAGGCGGGAGCGGCCCCGGCCGAGATCGCGGCCCGGCTGCGGGTCGCCGCGCCGGTGCTGCTGCCCGGCCTCGGCTCGGCGCCGCACTGGCAGGTCGTGGTGGCCCGGGTCGAGTGGGACGGCGGAGAGATGGACGGCGGCCCGGTCGCCCAGGCGCTCCTGGAGGAGATCCTCGTCGATCCCCGGGCGACGGGCCCCGAACCCTCGGACCGGATCGCGGTGGCCCACACGGGTGAGGAGGCCATCGCCCTCGTCCCCCTCCCGGCGCTCTCCTCGGAGCCCGCCGGCTCCGAGTCCGGAATCCACGCCGACACGCTCCTCGCGGCCGTACGGGACCCGCTGACCGCAGGCCTCGACGACGACGGGCGGCTCACCCTGGGCGTCAGCGCGGCCGTGCACTCGGCGGAGGGGCTGCGCGGCGCCCTGGAGGAGGCCCGGCACGCCCGCCGGGTGGCGGCGGCCCGCTCCGGCCGGGTGTGCGCGGCCGGCCACCAGGAACTGGCCTCGCACGTCCTGCTCCTCCCCTTCGTCCCCGACGACGTGCGCCGCGCCTTCACGGCCCGTCTCCTCGACCCGCTGCGCGACTACGACCGCCGGCACCGCGCCGAGCTGATCCCCACCCTGGAGGCGTTCCTGGAGTGCGACGGCTCCTGGACGCGGTGCGCCGCACGGCTCCATCTGCACGTCAACACGCTGCGGTACCGGGTGGGCCGCATCGAGCAGTTGACGAGCCGGGACCTCTCCCGACTGGAGGACAAACTGGACTTCTTCCTGGCCCTGCGCATGAGTTGAGGCCTTGGGGTGGTGGACGAAGATCCAAGTGCGCCGTCCGCACCCCATGACTTTGTGAATTCCTTCACCCACCCCCTTGGCCGGGCCCCGGAATCCGTGCTGAGATGCGGCCACCACTCAAAGCTCAAGGGCGTGCTCGGGGAGGGCAACGTGGCGCACACCGCCATGTCTGGTAACGGAACGACCGCCGGTGACGATCCACTCCAGACCGCGGTATGGCGGCTGCGCTCACGCGCCTGCTGGGTCGACGCGGCCGCCTTGATAGAACCCGACAGCCCACAGGCCTCGCTCCAGCGGACCGCGCTGCTCGTCGAGCGCTGCCTCTACACCGAGCAGGGCTGGGAGGAGGCCGAGGACGCGCTCCGCACGGCCGAGGCGCAGGCCCGCACCGACGACGAGCGCGGCGCGGCGGCCTGCGAGCGCGGCCAACTGGCGTACGCGGCCACGCTGTTCGGCGTCCGGGATCGCTCCGACGAGGCACGGGCCGCGCTCGGCCGGGCGGCGGCGCTGATCGCCCCCGGTGCGCCCGGCCGGGCCCTGCTCGACTTCCGCCGGGGTGTCCTCGCCGAGAACCTCGCGCATTCCCCGCAGGCCGCTCGCGCCGCCTACCGCCGGGCCCACGCCGGGGCCACCGCCCATGGCGACCTGCTCCTGCAGTCCTTCACCTGGCGTCACCTCGCCGGACTCGCCCTCCGTGACGGCGAGCTGGCCGAGGCCCGGCACGGCTTCGCCGAATCGCTGCGCATCCGCGAGGAGTTGGGCTATCTCGTCGGCACCGCCCCCGCACTCGTCTCCCTGGCCGACACCGCATCCGAACCGGAGGCGTCCCGGCTCCGCGAGGAGGCGGGGCGATTGTTCCGTCTGCTGGGAGGTGTACCGACGTGGCTGGCACGGCAGTTGGCACCACCGCCGGCCGCGACGGCGTGACCGGTCAGGTGGCTGTTCGTCCACGGGCGGGTAGGGGCTGGTCGCGCAGTTCCCCGCGCCCCTGAAAAGCAGGGGCCGCGCCCCGTGCTTCTCGACCCGCGGTCAAGAACGCGCCCTCAGCCCACCGTGCCGAAATGCTTCTCCACCAGGCAGCAGGCCGCTTCCAGGTCCTCCGCCACCAACGCGTCCACCAACGCGATGTGCTCCGCCGCGTCAGCCATGAGTTCGACGCGGCCCCCGCTCCCCACCTGGCCGCCCCCCAACGGCAGTTGCGTACGCCGGTGGAGATCGTCCGCGATCTGCATCAGCTGTTCGTTCCCGGCCAGCCCCAACACCCCCCGGTGGAAGGCCCGGTCCGCCTCCCCGTACGTCGCCCGGCACCCGGAGGACGCCGCCCGGGCCGTCTCGTCGGCGAGGGGCCGCAGGTCACCCCAGCGGTCCGCCGGCACCGTCCGCGCGAGCCGCATGATCACCGGCACCTGGAGCAGCGCCCGCACCTCCGCGAGCTCGGCCAGTTCCCGGGCGCCCCGCCGTACGACACGGAAGCCCCGGTTGGGCACGACCTCGACCGCGCCCTCGATGGCCAGTTGTTGCATCGCCTCGCGCACGGGGGTGGCGGAGACCCCGAACCGCTCACCGAGCGCGGGCGCCGAGTACACCTCCCCCGGCGTCAGCTCCCCGCCGGCGAGCGCGGCCCGCAGCGCGTCGAGGATCTGTCCCCGCACGGAGGACCGCTGAACGACGGGGCGCCCCTGCGTGCGCGGCAGCGGGATCGGCGTCTCGCTGTGCGTGTGCTCGCCCCGGGCCGCGTCGATGACGGGGCCGGTGTCGCCGCGTACCGCCGTGGCGGTGCCGTCCGCCGCGATGCCCCGCTCCCGGTCGACGTCCGCGACTCCGGGCTGCGCGGGCACACGGTAGGCCGACGCCGGACGAGTGGCGGCGGCGTCCGGCGCACTCTCGGCGGTGGCCTGGCGCGAGCGCGGTCCGGCCTGCTCCACGGGTCCTCCTCCGAGCCGATTCGTGTGTCGAGTAGCGCGGCCGACTGGGTACATGGGGGCGCTTGGGTCACTACTGGGGTTGTTGCCGGTCGTCAAGACCAGTAACCTCCGCCGCACCCCATCTTCCCTGTTCAGAGCGGTGATCCGCGCTGCCGGTACTCACGGGGTCGAATCGGGGTCGAATCGAGCGCACCGGTCGTTCCACGGACCGGTACCCACTCGCGCAGCGATGGGTAGCCTCGAACTCACAGTGAGTCTTGCACAACAAGGTCGGGTCGGGTCAAGTCCGTGCAACGTGGACGGCCGGGCCCTCTCGGGCGAAGCGAGTCACACCGCAGCGAACAGGGAAGCGAAGGCCGCGACCCTGACACCCAGGACCGCCAGGCGCGAGTGGGCGTACGCGTCCCGCGTCCACCAGAGATGAAACGAGTGACCGACGTCACTATGGCGTGCCGAGCGGCTAACGCTTCGCGGCACATGCCTATCGCCCAAGGGAGCAAGCTACACATAAATAGGAGAGCGGATGAAGACGCGAGCGGGCCTGACCGTTGACAGGATCACCCAGGCCGCTGCCGCTCTGGCTGACGAGGTCGGCTTCGAAGCGGTCACCCTCTCGGCCCTTGCCCGCAGCTTCGGCGTCAAGGACGCCAGCCTGTACTCGCACGTCAAGAACCTTCAGGACGTACGGGCATCCGCACGACATCGACACGTCCTGGCGCAGGACCGTCGCGGCGGTGCACTCGGCGCCCCGGCAGTGGCCCCGCACCAAGGCTTCCCAGGTCCGGTGACCGGTGGCGCGACAGGGAGGGACGCGCCCTGTCGCGCCGGGTTTGTTGCCCGTCACTCACCCCACTTCATGTAGATGACCGGCGGCTCGCGGCCGGGGAGCTGGCGCAGGGGCATGGTCGAGGCCGAAGACCTCCCTCAGAGCGGTGGTCTCACCGGGCCACTTGGGGTGCGCCGGCTCGTCGAAGGCGAGGATGCCGCCCTTGGTCAGGTGCGGCCTGATCGCCTCGAGGAGTTCCTTCGTCGGCTGGTACAGGTCGAGGTCGAAGTAGGCCATGGCGATGATCGTCTCCGGGTTCTCCTCCAGGTACCGCGGCACGGTCTCGCGTACGTCGCCCTGGACGACGAAGGAGCGCTGGGTGTGTCCGACGAAAGGCTCGGTGGCCTCGTGGGCGGCCAGGACCTCGCACAGGTGGTCGACCTCGCCGTCGGGCGTCGCGACACGTCCCGGGACGGCACTACCGCAGAACACCGGGGTGACCGTGGTGTCGTCGGACGTGCCGGACGTGCCGGACGCGATGGTGACGCGACGGACCGCGGCGTACAGCTGCTCCTCGGTGGGCTACTGGCCCTCCAGGTACAGCTCCGTGATCTCTTCGTCGTGCTCCGCGACGGCCTCGAGCAGCTTGTCGCGCCACTCGTCGGCGGCCTCGGTGTGCGTCGCCGGGATCTCGACGGTGTCGTACGCCTCCCCCTTGGCGGCCTCGGCCGACCAGACGTACGCCTTCATCGTCACCAGGAACCGCCTGGCGTGTCCGCCAGGTCATGTACGCGGTGATGCCGACGGCACGGAGTTCCCGGAACCGGCCCAGGACCGGGACCAGGCCCGGGACGGGGACCAGGACCAGTGGCCCAACGCCTGAGGGCGCCTTCCTCCACCGCGTCGGCGGCGACGCGGTGTCGCCGCCGGCGCGGTGGAGGACGGGAGTATCGGCGGGGTGTCCATGAGGGCGGTCTCGAACCACTGGTACTGGTCGTGGGTCACCCGGACCACTGGTACTGGTCGTGGGTCTGCACGTCGGCGTACCGTCCGAACCTCTCCTGACCTGGGCCGTGGTGGTGGGGAGGCTGAGCCTTCGAGAACAAGGCGCCGCCGCGCGGCGCGAGCTCGGCCGCGCTCACCCGGGCCCATGAAGAGCGGAGCACGCCTGGGTTGCGGGTCGGTGACGGGCCGTTCGGAAGGGTGGATTCCGCGCGATCGTCGAGCCATGCCCGAACTTGCCGACAAGCAGCCCTCCAGCGGAGAGGGCCCCCTCGCCGCAGGTTGTCTCCTGCTTCTCGTACTGGTGGCGGACGTGGCGGCCGGGATGTTGGTCGCCATCGTGCTCGCCGTACGGGGACTGGGTCGGATGGACACCTACTCCGCACAGACAGCGACCAGCGCGCCGCCCCTGGACTGGGCGCCGGTGCTGGGATTCGGTGCTCTGGCCCTGGCGGTGGGCGTCACGGCCGTCGTGCTGCTGCGGATCGGGCACCGCGTCATCGGGGCGGTGCAGCTGACACTCTGCGTTTTCCTGGCAGTCCACACGCTGGGGTCCTGGCCCTGACCCAGATGTAGTCGGAGTGGCCGTTCCTGCCCTCGTGCCTGTGGATCTCGACCGCCTGGCGGTCACACTCCGATGAAGCTCACGGTTTCCGTCATGTCCGCCCGCCCGGTCCGCGGCCGTGGCACGCCTTCCTTCTCGCATCCCACCGAAACACCGCAGAACAGCACGAGCCCGTCATCGGCTCCTACCATCTGGCTGACGGTCTTGCGATACATCGTCCACATCACCTGGGGGCAACTGTGCAACCGTTCCGCCCTCAGCAACAGCATGACCGTCTGCAAGTACATCCCCGCGTCCCCCCACTGTCCGGGGCCCATCATCCGGTCGAGGTAGCAGAACAGCACGACCGGCGCCCCGAACGCCTCCGAGTTCAAGGCGGCGATCTTCATGGGCCTGTCGGGATCGTCGCGCCCGATTCCCAGCACTTCGTACCGCTGAGCAGCCGCGGCGGAAAAACGGTCCCGATACGGCGATGCCAGTTCGGCCGGGTACATCGGATACTCCCGCTCATCACCCGGGTCTCCCGCCAGTGCCCTCGCCGTCGCGCGCCTCTTCAGTTCGGCCAAGGGCTCGCCGGTCACGACATACACATGCCACGGCTGGAGGTTCCCACTCGACGGAGTCCGCGTCGCCGCGGCCAGCACGCGTCCGAGCACCTCTTTGGACACCGGCTCATCACTGAACGCCCGCACGGCACGGCGGCTGTCCACCGCTTCATACACATCCACGTCTTCTCGCCCTCCCACCCAACGACACCTACCTCTCCACCGTCTTCAGCACGCACAAGAGGCAGTCGGCAGCACTGTCCTCCGCCTGCTTGACGCCGGTCGGAAAGACGTCCCCCGGAGTTCGGCGGTCCGAGGATGTCGAGAACGTGCCACCGGCTCCGTCCCAGGGACATCAACGGCCACCACCGGCCGCACGACACGAAGAAGGAGAGACCAGCATGGCGATTCAGCGGATGGACAACGTCGGCATCGTCGTCGAGGACATGGATGCCGCCATCGCGTTCTTCGTGGAACTCGGTATGGAGCTGGAGGGCAGGGCGGAGGTCGAGGGCCTCGTCGCCGACCAGTGCACCGGACTCGACGGCGTCCACTGTGACATCGCGATGCTCCGGACCCCGGACGGTCACAGCCGGCTCGAGCTGGCGAAGTACCGCAGCCCCGCGGTGATCAGCGCCGGGCCGCGCAACCGGCCGCACAACATTCTGGGCACACACCGCGTCATGTTCGCCGTCGACGACCTCGAGGACACCGTTGCCCGCCTGCGCCCTCACGGCGCCGAACTCGTCGGCGAGATCGCCCGGTTCGAGGACAGCTATCTGCTCTGCTATCTCCGCGGCCCGGAGGGCATCATCGTCGGACTGGCCGAGCAACTGCACGGCGCCAGTAGGTGAGACACGTCCGAGTGTCCGGAGAACCGCCCCACTTGGGCTCCGCTGCCCACCCGGGAGGAAGGTCAGGGCTGTTCACGGCGGCCAGGAGCATCGGCTCCGGCAGCGTCCGCGCCATTGTCGCGGCACACTCTCGGTGGTCAGACGGCGCTTGCCCTCCGGCGGCGCCCCCTGCGGGTGAGGGCGTCGATGGCGTGCCCGGCCCCCCCGGAAGCCTTCGCATGGCTGGCGCTCTGCCTCGGCGACCTGCCTCAGGATGGCCACCGGCCAGCCGCCGACGAGCCGGTGTGGTGGACTCTGCGCGGCCCGACGCGCCCGTTCACCTACACCGCGCTGCGGGCCGGCCGGCGGACGCGAGGGCTGCGACGAGCACGCGACCGACGCCCTGAACAACCAGCGCCGGACCCACCGCCCAGCGAGGAGTACCGCGAACCGAGTGACACCGAATGGTGTTCAGGCTCCCTGAATCTCCCCACCTCGCGCTCGGGCGTGGGACAGGCCCGCTCTACGGAACTCCCCACCGGCGGCCTGCTGACCTGCGGCGGAACGGTGCGCCTCCGGACCTGCCTGGCAGCCGGTCACAGTTGGGTCGGGGTCCCGCCGGTATTCCTGCGGGATGGAACGCCAAGCGGGGGGCGTCGCGTTGAGCTGGACCTGGGCGCCTGTCAGTCTGCGCCGTAGAGGACCTGACGCTGGAGTCGCTCGCGGAGTCCGGCTTCCTCGGGGGGTGAGAGGGGGCGCCGGGGCGTCGGATGCGTGCCGGCTTGGGCGGCAGTCGGAGCCCGCCCTCTGCGGCGTCCTGCGCTGCCTCGGTCGGCCCGGTACAGCTAGGCAGCCGACGGGTTCCTGTCAGCACACCAACGAGGGGGGCGTGGTGTGATGTGGTTCACATCGGCGACCTGTCACATCCGGTGCTGCTTGCTTGTCCCATGGGCGTCACCGACACCGACACCGAAGCCGGTGCCCGACCTTGGGAGATCCAATGAACAACGGCCACCGCATCGTCGTCCTCGGCGCCGGCTACACGGGCCTGTTCAGCGCCATCCGGCTGGCCCACCGCACCCGCCGGACCGACGTGAAGATCACCCTGGTCAACCCCTCGAGCCGGTTCGTCGAGCGGCTGCGGATGCACCAGATCGCCGCCGGTCAGGAGCTGGCCGACCATCAGATCCCCGACCTGCTCGCCGGGACCGGCGTCACGTTCGTCCAGGGCACCGCCACCGCCATCGACCCCGAGGCCCGGCAGATCACCGTCGACGGCGCCGAGACCCTCGGGTACGACACTCTCGTCTACGCACTGGGCAGCTCGACCGACACCGGTAAGGTCCCCGGCGCCGACACCCAGGCGTTCACCCTCAACAACCCGGAGATCGCAGGTCGGTTTGCCACACGCCTCACCGAGGTCGCCGCGTCCGGCGGTACGGTCACCGTCTGTGGCGGCGGCCTGACCGGCATCGAGGCGGCCACCGAGATCGCCGAGAGCCACCCCGGCCTGAACGTCACGCTGATCAGCCTGGACGAGCCCGGCGGCATGATGGGTCCCAAGGCCCGCGCCTACCTCTACGGCGCGCTGGACCGCCTCGGCGTCACTGTGGAGACCGGCGCCCGCGTCACCAAGGTGCTGCCCGACGCCGTCCAACTGGCCGACGGCCGGCTCGTCCGCTCCGACGCCTGCCTGTGGACCACCGGCGTCAAGGTGTCGCCGCTGGCCGCCGACGCCGGGATCGCCACCGACGACCGCGGCCTCATCCTGGTCGACGCCACCCTGCGTTCGGTTTCCCACCCGGAGATCCACGCCATCGGCGACGCCGCCGCCGTCCGTCTGGCCTGGGGACAGATCCACGGCACCTGCCAGAGCGGCCTGCCCACCGCCCAGTACACCGCCGACACCATCGCGCGGCTCGTGCGCGGCAAGGCCGTCAAACCGTTCCGCTTCGGCTACTTCCACCAGCCGGTCAGCCTCGGCCGCCGGGACGCCGTCATCCAGTTCACCAAGGCCGACGAAACCCCTCGCCGCGTGCACCTCACCGGCCGGAGCGCCGTCGCGTACAAGGAGATGGTCAGCGGCAGCCCGCTCACGACCTACCGATTCAGCAAGCGCGTGAACGTCACCACCATCGTCTCCAGGGGCGGCCGCGCCACCCGCAGGCCCGCGGCATGACGGGCGCATCGGCTCCCAGCGCCATGATCCAGGGCCTTGCCGCCCTGGTTACGGCGCTGGCAACATGAGCCGATGGTCGACGCCAGGGACGAGCAGGACCCGTACATCGAACACCGCAGGCTCCTGTTCGCCACCGCCTACCGCATGCTGGGCAGCGTCACCGACGCCGAGGACGTCCTCCAGGACACCTGGCTGAGCTGGAGCACCACGGACCGCGACGCGATCCGCCACCCCAAGGCCTACCTGGTGCGCACGGTCACCAACCTCTCGTTGAACCGCCTCACCTCCGCACGGGCGACCCGCGAAACCTACGTCGGCCCGTGGCTCCCCGAGCCCCTGCTGACCTCCCCCGACATCGCCGCGGAGACCGAACTGGCCGACAGCGTCTCCACCGCGATGCTGGTCGTCCTGGAAACCCTCAGCCCCGTCGAACGCGCCGTCTTCCTGCTCCGCGAGGTCTTCGGCTACTCGCACGCCGAGATCGCCGACACCCTCGAACGTCCCGAGCCGACAGTCCGCCAGATCGCCCACCGCGCACGCGAGCACGTCCAGGCCCGCCGCCCCCGCTTCGACACCGACCAGACCCGGCGCCGGCAGGTCACCACCCGGTTCATGGAGGCCTGCGCGGGCGGCGACCTGAACGCCGTCATGGAGCTGCTCGCCCCCGAGGTCACCGCCTGGTCCGACGGCGGCGGCAAGGTCACCGCCGCCCGCCGCCCCCTCCACGGCACCGACCACGTCGCGCGCTGGATCGTGGGTTTCCTCGCCAAGCCCGAACTGGCCGCCCTGACCATGGAGCCGGCCGTCATCAACGGCGAGCTCGGTGTCCTGGCCACCCTCGACGGACACACAGTCGGCGCCCTCTCGTTCGACCTCGTCGAGGGCCGCATCCAGAACCTGCGTTTCCAGGTCAACCCCGAAAAGCTCAGCGGCCTGACCCCCGACAACAGCTTGGCGCTGCACTGAAGCGTTCAGTCCTGAAGCATCAACGGCGGGACCCTGGACCGGAACGAGCCGTCCAGGGCGGGCGCGGCCCGTCGCTCACGACGCCGAAGACGCCCTTGCCGGAGCCGAGTCCCCCGAACCCTTCACCGGCGGGCGAATCGGCCCCACTCACTGGTGCTGCTGATGAACGTGGTGATCGTCCACAGCAACCTCACCGCGGTGAAGTCCGTGGAGACCGCCTTCCGCCGCAAGGGCGACCCGGAGCTGGCCCGCGTCGAAGTAGCGCCTTTCCTCCAGGCCGCCGAGGGTGCCTTCCCCCACTGGGTGCGCGCTCAGACCTACCTGCGCAACACCGTGGTCTTCGGCGGCTCCACCACCGCACTGGTCGCCGTCTCCCTCATCTGACAACGCGTGATGAGCAAGGTCTTCGCGGCGATGCGGTCGCGGCGGAGGCACCGGGCCGTTCCCGGCCTCATGCGCCCGGGCCGACGAACAGGCCGTCCGCAGCCCGCGCACCGGCCCCACTCATCCGCTGTCGCCACGCCCAACCGCGTGAACATCCGCCAGCCACCACAGCGGGGTCGGGAGCGGGGAAGAGGCCCGCCGCGAGAGGATTCCGAGCCTGGTACGCCGTCACCGACGTCGCCGCCCTTGCCCTGAGCCGCCGATCCGAACCACCGGGCATGGCTCTGGAAGGACCACCTGGCATGGCTCTGGAAGGCCGCGCTCATGGCCGTTGACCGACGGCGGCCACGGTGGCACCGGCTCCCGGGAGCCGCCCACGGCGACGTCCTCCGGCTCGGGTGGCGGCATCGCCCAGGGCACAAGGAGGTCGGTCCATCGGTCGGTGCCCTTCGGTCGGTGCCCTTCGGTCGGTGCCCTTCGGTCGGTCCATCGGCCGGTCCATCGGCCGGTCCATCGGCCGGTCCATCGGCCGGTCCATCGGCCGGTGGACACCGGGGCTGCACCGGATCTACGGGAGAGGTCCCGGATGGAACCGGTCAGGGCCGCTCGACCCGGAAGTCGCCGGTGGCCGGGTGGGGTTCCGCCAGGACGTCGCCCGAGGAGCCGAGTCTCGCCCGGAGGTGGAGGGTCGCCCCGGGCACCACGTCCTGGAGGAGCTCGCGCCGGATGCCGAGACTCAGCCGGGAGCCCGTGAGGTTGGGGGAGATCAGATCGGCCAGGCCCGGTACGGGGAGGGAGGCGAGTACCTGGCAGGTGGCGAGGTCCCACGCGTCGAGCCGTGGGTGGGCGGTCCGGGCGAGGAGCCGGAGGGTGAGTGCGGTGAGGTTCTCGACGGCCTGGACCACGGTTCACACCCCCACGGGAGCCGCGGCCCGGCGGCCGTCGAGGTATGCGACGAGCGCCGAGGAGATGGGCAGGCCGGTGTGCGCCTCGTAGTAGCTGTAGGCCGGCATGGGATTGACCTCGAAGCACACCCACGCGCCGTCGGGTGTGCGGCGCAGGTCGATGCCCGCGAGCGGCAGGCCGAGCGAGGCCGCGAGTTCCACGCAGCGCCGGGCCGTGTCCGGGGGCAGGTCGTACGGGGCGAGCCGGACGGACTCCCCACCCTGGTCGGCGTAGCGGTAGTCGATCGCGTCGCTGTCGACGGCCGCGGCGTAGGTGTCCTCGCCGACGACGTGGACGCGTACGTCCTGGCCCGGCACGTAGGCCTGGAACTGCGTCGGGAGTCCGCGGACGAGAGCGAGACGGCTCTCGTCGGCGTCGGTGAACTCCCTGACGATGGAGCGGATGCCGCTGACCGACTTGTAGATGATCCGGCCGTGCCGGGCGCGGAACGCGAGGATTTCGTCGGGGGCGTCGCTGACCAGCGTCTCCGGTACGGCGAAGCCCGAGCGTCCGATGAGCTGGGCCTGGTACGGCTTGGAGGAGTTGGACTCCATGGCGCCGGGCCGGCTGACCACGACGGCCGGGGTCGTGTCGAGCCAGCCGACGAACCACTCCTGGAATGCCGCCGCTCGCGCCCGGGCCGCCGGGTCCCCGTCGGCGGGCGGCTCCAGCGGGCGGGCGTACACGGCCGACACGTCGCCGAGCGGGACCCGCATCCCCTCGACGGTCAACCGGGCGTCCAGCGCGTCCGTTCCGACGACGAGGTCGTACCTGGCGGTGCGGGCCTGGTCGATCACCAGGTGCCGCAGGTCGGCGTCCCGTGCGGCGCTGATCGCGCGGGTGAGGGGCGGGTCGTCCGTACGGCCGAAGAAGAGGATCACTCGGGCCTCCTTGTGGGCTGTCCGGCGACGGCCACCATGAAGGAGGCGGTGGCCTCGACGTGCAGCGGGTCGTCCAGGCGCGGGCAGAGGTGCACGTCCGTCACGACGGCGCCGGTCGGGCGGGGCGCGAACCGGAGCTCGAAGTGCCGTGTGCCGAGCGCGCCGGCGAGGCGGTGGCAGCGCTCGCCGTAGTCGCCGGCACGGGGACCGATCACGCGGTCCCCGGCGATGAGCAGACTGTCGTGGTACGCCGCCGGCGCCTCCGGCAGCACGTCGACCGGGACCGGCGCTCCGGGGCCGCCCGGCCACGCGAGGCGCGGCACGTGCCGTTCCCCGGGGGCGGGCAGGCCCACCAGGCCGCCGCGCGTCGCCCCGCCCCGCCGGGCCACCGGCAGCCCGCACTGTTCGGCGTGGACGAGGGCCGTCGTCCGGGAGAGGGTGCCGTAAGCAGTTCCGTACGCGCTGATCAGGCCGATCACCCGGGGCGCGAGGGACAGCAGCCAGCTGGCGACGAGGGCCTGCCGCTCGCTGTGCGTGTACAGGGCGTCCTTGGCGCGGGGGCCGTTCTCGGCGCCCGGGGTGAGCGGCAGGCCCGGCAGGCGGTGCAGCACCGCGCCGATGGTCCGGTCGTCCAGCACCTGCCCGGTGGGCAGGGTGATCCGGGTGGACGCCTCTCCCCCGCCGTTCACCCGGTGGCTCCACCGGGCACGGGCGAGGTCGGCGGGCGTGAGCGTCAGAACGCCTCCGTGGCCGCCCCGGGCCGACAGCGCGCGGGCCACCGCCGCCGCGCCGCCGTCGCCGGGGGCGGCCAGGAGCAGCAGCGTTCCCCTCACTGCTGGGGGCGACTGTCGTACGACCGCTTGGCCTGCGCGTCGCCGGCCTCGACCGCTTCCCGCAGCGCGTCGGCGCCCGGTCCGTACCGCGGTCCGCCGATCAGGTCGGGCCGCAGTTCGGTCCCGATGAACGGCTCGGTCGGATCGCCCGTGCCGCCGGCCCCGCCCAGGGTCTGCTCCAGCGCGGCGAGCCGGGTCTGCAGGTCCACGATGGCGGCGGCGGTGGGGTCGTCCTCCCCGCCGGTCGATCGCGTCGTCACGTCCGCAGAGTTGTCGAAGTCGTCCTTGAACTCCTTGTACGGCGTCTTGTGCTCCCTCCGGTCCTTGAGGTCCTTGTGCTCCTTGAACGGCTCCTTGGTCTTCACCTCCCCCTCCACGCGGTCCTTGAAGTCCTTCGCCTCCTTGGACGGCTCCTTCGCCTCCTTGAGCGGTTCCTTGATCTCCTTGCCTTCCTTGATCTCCTTGATCGGGGCCTTTCCGCAGGAGACCGCCACGGAAGCCGTCATGGTGGCCGCCGACGGCGAGATCCGGGTGACGGAGACACAGGAACCGGCGCCCGCGTGGGACTTCGAGTCGGGTGCGCTGGAGGAGGTGAACGTGGTGTTGCCGCTGCTTCCGGGGTACGGATCGCCGTCGTCGCCGCGGTTCTGGTTCAGTTCGAGGTGGTGTTGGTTGTCGGCCTGCATCAGGCCGACCTTGTAGTGGTTCTCGTCCCGGTTGTTCGGCTGGTTCTCGTCGATGTGCCAGATCAGCAGCCCGTCGCCCGGAAGCGAGGCGTCGTACCCGGTCCGCTGGCGGTTCTCGAGGAGGAAGTACTCGCTGCCGCCCGCGCCGTTCTTCCAGAGCCGGTGGACGGTGTGACTGGACTTGACGTCCGGGAAGGACTCACTGCCGCTGGTGGTGACGACCTTGGTCGTGGCCCAGCCCTGGTTGACCTTGCACCAGGCGGACGGGTGCGTGGGGATGTCTCCGCCTCCGCCCCAGGAGCCGGCTCCCATCAGGCACCACGAGCCGACGCCCTCGGAGCTGTCGTCCGCGTCGTAGAGGTCGGGGAAGCCGAAGAGCAGATGTCCGAGTTCGTGCGCGCAGACGCCGATCCTCGCGTCTTCGGAGATGGTCAGATACCCGTAGACCTTGGTGCCGTCGGTCTGGTGCACGCCGGGCAGGGTCGACTTGTGTGACCAGATGTGGAACGGTTTTCCGGTCTTGTCGGCGGCGGGCCCGGCGTGCACCACGATGAAAGCGTCGACGTAGCCGTTCCCGTCGTTGTCGAACGGCGCGAAGTCCACGCTCGGGTCCGCGGCCTCCACGGCGGACTTCGCCATCTCCGGTGACCGGAACGGCCCGCTGGGCCTGCCGATGCCGAAGTTGCCGGCCGCGTACCAGTCCATGGTCTCGGGCATGCGGTACGGGCCGTGGACCTCGCCGACGAGGTCCACCAGGCCGTTCGTGACCTCGCGGTAGTACTCGCGCACGCTGCCGTGCGGCATCGCACCGACCGAGAAGAACAGCTTGTCGAGGTCCGCCGCCGTCCTGGTCATCGGCTTGTCCGAGAAGTCGACCAGGACGACGACCACCCTGATGGTGCCGCGCAGCGGCGCCCGGTCGGCCGCCGCCGCGCTGATGGTGGCGCGCGGGGTCCCCGGCGGGAACTCCTCCGGCGGGAAGATCGTCCCGTCGTCGAAACCCAGGCGTGTGGGCGTGCTCGTGAAGCCGAGCAGGTTCGTGAGCTCGCCCGGACCACCGCGTACTTGGTCGAGTTCGTCCAGCATGCGCTGGCGCAGTTCCGGGCTGGGGGCGACAGCGCAGAACGAGGTAGAGACGGCGGCACAGTCAGCCATGTCGACTCCAAAGAGTGATCAGACGTCACTTAACGTAGCCACGGTAACTGTCGCCGGTTATGGGGGCACGCCGGACGAACGAGCCATCGGCACCTGCGCCCTCCTGGGCGGCGCATGGGACGCGGGCTCGAACACCACCACCGACCACCTCACAACCGCCCGCCTCACCCTGGGCCCAACCGCCCAACGAACTACCGGGTGTGGGCGGCAGACCCTCATCCGCCGCGACTCCGCGCGCGGCACCCGCGCGTTCGTGGCCTGGCTCGTCCGGCGGGCCCGATGGCTGTCCTACTCGGCCGGCATGGCCAGCAGAGCGGCTATCCACCATCACGTCCTGAAGATCCCGGCATCGGCCCGGATCCCGGCCAGTGAGACCTACGGCGAGGTCCGCAACAGCGCCCGGGGCACGGAACTCACCGGGGGCCTGCTCAAGGGCTGGCCGCAAGGCATGCGGTTGACCGTCCGCAAGGAACGGCCGCATCCCGGAGCCCAGGAGAGAACGAATGTCCGGCTTCAGGGGAGACAGCCGAGCCGGCCCGAAGGTTTGCGCACCTTTGTCGCGACGCCCTTGGTGCGGCCAACCCGGTCGAGGCGCGCTTCGGACCGCTTTCGTTGCCGACGTCATCGAGGTGCCGCGAGCTCGGGCGGCTGGGTAGCGTGCATCGGGTGGCCAGTGAGGAAGTGCTGCAGGACGGTGCCCATCGTCGGGTGGTGCGGATCGGTGACACTGTCCGCAGGCCCGTCCAGCCGTGGACACCCAGCGTCCACGCGCTACTGCGGTACCTGGAGGAGGTCGGCTTCGCCCATGCGCCCCGCCCCCTGGGAATCGACCGTGAAGGGCGTGAAGTCCTGACCTTCGTCAAGGGCGACTCCGGGGCCGCGGGCTGGGCCAAGGTCGTGGATGACCAAGGCCTGAGGAACTTCGCCCGGCTGCTGCGTGACTACCACGACGCCTGCGCCGGCTTCTCGCCCCCGCCGGGCACGACCTGGTCCACAGGCGTGGGCAACCCCGGCGACCACGAGGTCGTCTGCCATGGGGACTTCGGCCCCTGGAACGTCGTGTGGCAGGGCGACCAACCGGTGGGAATCATCGACTGGGACTTCGCCCGCCCGGCACCGCGGCTGCACGACGTGGCCTACGCGCTGGAATACGTCGCCCCGTTCCGCGACGACGCCGAGTGCTTGCGCCGGCTGCGCTACCCGGCGCCTCCCGACCGCCGTCGGCGGCTGGAGGTCTTCTGCAACGCGTACGACCTTGACTCGACCGCCGGGATCGTGGGCGCCGTTATCGGCAGGCAACAGGACAACGCCGACCTCGTGCGTCGGCTGGCCGAACAGGGTCATGAGCCCCAAGCCACCTGGGTGGCCGGCGGGCTTCTGACTGAACTCGACAACAGGATCGCCTGGAGCAGGGCACACCGGCATCTGTTCGAGTAGCCGGTTCGCTCGTCACCGACCGCGCTTCTGGCCGCCCGCGGGGAAACACAACAACCTCGACGTGGCGTACCCAGAGGCCGCCGGGGAGCAGCTCGGCCTGTGGGGTCTCAGCGCCTGATGCCCACCGACCGACCCGGGCCGCGCGGAGCCAGATCACGCGCGGAGCCAGATCAGAGGCATTCGTCCCCGGATCTGGCTCCGAGCAGCCCGGTCGAACCGAGGTCGAACCGAGGTCGAACCGGAGCGTCTTCCTCTGCCTGCCCCCGAGCGCCCACCTCGGGTAAGGTAAGCCTTACTTGGCAGCGATGGTGAAACGGCGGTCTCCGTATGCCCCACTCAGCACCGGCACCGGCCCCCACGTCCCGCACGTCGCCCGTGACGGCCGCGTACGCGCGCCTGACCGAGGTCCTGCCGATGGTGAGCGTGACAGAACTCGCTCCCACGGATCCACTGCCCACAGGTGAGGGGTGGGTCTCCGCCGCCGGGCTCGCGGCGGCCGGAGCCGAGCTCGACGCGTTCCTCGCGTGGGACGAGGCCCAGATACTGCGGGACTACGGCCGACAGGGCCGCCCGGACGTGGTGGCGGCCTTCGGGCTGCACCGCTACTCCTGGTATGCCTGTCTGCTCTTCACGGTCCCCTGGTTCCTGCAGCGCCGGGTGCCGCGTTTCCCGGCCCGGCATGTGGCGTTCCAGCGTGAGCAGAGCCGGCTGGCCGTGCGTGGCGAAACGTTCAGCTGCCTGCCGGGCGATCCGGCGTCCGCCGAGCCGGGCGCCCGGGTGGTCCCGGACGAGGAGGCACTGCGGGCCGAGCTGCGGACGGCGTTCGCCGAGCACATAGAACCGGTGCTCGGCGGCTTCGGCCCGCGGATGCGGCGGCGCGGACGCGCGCTGTGGGGCATGGCGACCGACGAGGTCGTCGAGGGGATCTGGTACGTCGCCGAACTCCTGGGCCCCGACGAACAGGAGCGCTGCCGTCGCGAGCTGGAGCTGCTCCTGCCCGGCGCGACCCGGCCCTACGTGGGCGCCGCGGGCTTCCGCGAACTGACCGGCCCCGGCGGCGAGTCGCTGTCCACCAGGGACCGGGCGAGCTGCTGCATGTTCTACACAGTGGCCCCGGACGACACCTGCGCCTCCTGCCCGCGCACCTGCGAGGCGGACCGGATCACGAAACTCACTGCCGCCCTCACCAGTTGACGTCCCGTAGCGATCACCGGGACACCTCGCGCCGGACGACCCCCCGGAGATCGCCCGGGGCAGGTGCCGTAAGATCCACTCCGGGTGGGACCCTCGTTGGGTTACAGGTGGTTCACGAATTCCTCACTTGTCGCAGGAACTTTCCGTAGAACCATTCGAACGGGTAATCTCACTCGCACTCTACTCCCGTCCCTCGCGCGGTAGTTCGAGCAGAATGCCGCCTGGCGTCACTCATTGCACTTCTTTGGCGGTCTCTTGTCCCGAAACCCCCTGAGGGCCGCGAGGATTGGGCCACTATGGCGGGCGTTACGCCCTATCCCAATGCAAGGGACCCCTGATGAGATTGACCGACATATCGCTGAACTGGCTGCTTCCGGGCGCCGTACTGCTCCTGGGCATGCTGGCGGCGGTTGCGGTGCTCGCGCGCGGCAAGCGCTCCGGGGAGCACGCGAAGACCGAGGATTCATGGGAACGCAGTGAGGAGCGCCGCAGGCGCAAGGAGGCCCTCTACGCCACGGCCTCCTACATCCTCCTCTTCTGCTGTGCCGCGGTCGCAGCCGCGCTCTCCTTCCGCGGCCTGGTCGGCTTCGGCGAGCAGAACCTTGGCCTCAGCAACGGGTGGCAGTACCTGGTTCCGTTCGGCCTGGACGGCGCCGCCATGTTCTGCTCGGTGCTCGCGGTGCGCGAGGCCAGCCACGGTGACGCGGCCCTCGGATCCCGCATACTCGTTTGGACGTTCGCCGGTGCGGCGGCCTGGTTCAACTGGGTGCACGCGCCCAGGGGCCTCGGCCACGACGGTGCCCCGCAGTTCTTCGCCGGCATGTCCATGTCCGCCGCGGTGCTCTTCGACCGCGCGCTGAAGCAGACCCGCCGGGCCGCACTGCGCGAGCAGGGCCTGGTGCCGCGTCCGCTGCCGCAGATCCGTATCGTCCGCTGGCTGCGGGCCCCGCGTGAGACGTACAAGGCCTGGTCGCTGATGCTCCTGGAGGGTGTGCGCAGCCTGGACGAGGCCGTGGACGAGGTGCGCGAGGACAAGCGGATCAAGGAAGAGAACCGGACGCGCAAGCGGGAGCAGGAACGCCTGGAGCGCGCCCACCTCAAGGCCATCAGCCGGGGCCACCGGGGTCTGCCCGGTCGTGGCGGCGGTGGCGGTGGCGGACGCCAGGTGGACACCACCGTGGAGCGCGTGCCCGCGGCTCAGGTCGCCTCGGAGCCTGCCATATCGACGCCGGATCAACTGCCCGTACGTTCGCGTCCCTCCCTGCAGCCCGTGCGCAACGGTTCTGACAAGTCGATCACCGTCGACCTCACCGCGGAGGACGACACGATGGCCCTGCCGCGGCTCGACTCCCTGGAGCGCAAGCTCAAGGACCTGGAGCAGCAGTTCGGCTGATCACGAGCCACACATCGGACAGGGGCGCGGCGACGAAGCCGCGCCCCTGTCCGTTTCGCGTCCGGCCGGTTCACGTCCAGCCGGTTCACGTCCAGCCAGTTCACGTCCGGCCAGTTCACGTCCGTCCGGTTCACGTCCGGCCTGGGCTTCGGCCTGGGTTTCGGCCTCGTTGTTCGACGCACTTTCGAGGGCCCCGTCGTTACCGCGTCAACCCGCCGTCGAGGTCGAACCACACCGCCTTGCCCACCCCGTGCGCCTGGACCCCCCAGGCGTCGGCGAGGGACTGGACGAGAAGGAGACCGCGTCCGTGGGTGGCGTCGTCGGCGTTCGACATCCTCGGCTTGGGTCTGCGCCCCACGAAGTCCCGTACCTCCACATGGAGTCCGCGCGGTGAGACCGTGGCGGTCAGTACCGCGTCGTGGTCGGTGTGGATGATCGCGTTGGTGACCAGTTCGCTCGTCAGCAGTTCCGCTATCTCCGATCTTCCCGGCCGCCCCCATTGCCGCAACAGCTCCCGCAGAGCCCTGCGGGCCTCGGGCACCGCCCTCAGGTCCGCCCGCCCGAGTCTGCGCCGGAGCTGTCCGGCACCGGCCTTGTCCTCCGCATCGCCGGCCGCTTCCTCCACGGCCTCTCCCGAGGAGGCCCCGATCGCCACGGGACCGCCCCCTCGCGCCTGCCTCTTCATGACCCCCGCCCACACGCCGATGCCGATTCCCCTCCTGCTCGAACACGTTCACGGGGATCCATGCCCCGTCCGGATCGCGGCACTCATGCCGAATCGGCAACGACCCTCCGTACGCCTTCAAACGCACAGAGTCAAGCCAGCCGTCCGTGCGTGGTGAGAGCGCTTCCCCTCCCGCGAAACCACCGCACAGCCCGACGAACCCGGCGCCACGCCCCACTCCGGGCACCTCCGCCCGACCGCGACCGTTCAGCCCAACCTCCCCTGCGGGGTTGCCGATCCGGCCGTATACCACCGGGACACGGCTGCCGTACGCGCATGGCGCCCCCCGACCGAGACCGGTCGCTCGCCCGATGATGTTGATTGGCCGGAATCCTGCGCTGGTACAGGCCAACCTGCGGCCGGGCGCGGCTGATTGACGCCCCTCTCGCCCTCCGGGTGGTCGCCGTCAGGCCTCCCACACGGCGGCGGCCGTACGGTCGTCCGTGTAGCCCTTGACCCTGACCTGGGCATCGGCGAGGAAGGCGGCGAGACCGGGTGGCTCGACGCTTCCCCAGCGGGTCGCCAGATGCTCGGCGAGCGGGGCCTCACCGCGCAACGGTTCGGCCAGACCGCCCGTGCACAGGAGCAGGACGTCGTCCTCGCGGGCCACGGAGGCGCGGAAACGGAAGGGCTCGCGGGGTGGCGCGGGGGCGGGCTCGTACGGGCTCGGGGGTGTCGTGATGCCGAGGTCCATGGTGAGGCGGTCGCCGTCGGGGGTCTCGTGCGGCAGCGAGCCGAAGCCGACCACCGGCGCGCCCGCCGTGTCGGCGACCCGGGGCTCTATGTCCTGCCACTCCCCGTCCCGCAGCCGGAACAGTCCGCCGGTGCCGACCCCGAAGAACACGCGCGTACGGCACCGGGGGTCGGCCGGCAGCAGCAGACAGCGCAGGCTCGCCGTGTACTCCTCCGGATCGAGCCCCTGCTCGACGGCGCTGGCGCGCAGTTTGCCGAGGCTGCGGTCGGTGAGCCGGTGCAGACCGGACTTGAGGTCACCGCGCCGGGCCGCCCGGATGTCCTCCACCAGCCGCGCATGGCTGAGCCCGACGGCCCGCCCGATCCACCGGCACGCCTCCGTCGCCGCGCGGTGCGCTCCCGGCGTGGCCCGGGCGCCGGTCGCCATGGCCACCAGGACGAGCGCCTGCTCGCCCAGACCGAAACGGGCGGTCAGGAGCGCGTCGCGGCGCGGCTCGCCCCGGTAGCGCGCCGAGTCGCCGCGCAGCGACGCGGCCCGCAGCGTGCACGCCCCGTAGCGCGCGCCGTCCAGCACCGTGTCCGCCACCAGATCCCCCAGATCCTCCGGATCCGCCGGCGGCAACGCGGTCGGCTCCGCGTCGTACGTGGGTGGCCCCGACCCCACGTACTCGACCCGCACCCGCTCGGTCCCGGTCACCAGGGTGACCTCCTGCGCCTGAAGGGTGGGGAGGTCGAGCTGGGTGGGAGGCCGAGCGTCGGAGGGTTCGACGGCGGGGCGGGGGGACGACGACGGCTCGGGCGGAGGGGGCGGGGCCGACGAGGACGGTGGAGAGGGCGGCGTGGACGGGAGCCGCGGAGGCGGCGGAGAGGGTGTGCCGCTGTGGGGAGCGTCCTGCGGGGGCGTGCCGCCGCGGAGGGCGTCGTGGGCGGGCGGTCCGCCACGGGGGGTGTCCTGCGGAGGTGTGCCGTCACGAGGGGTGTCCTGCCCGGGCGGGGCTCCGGGAGGCGGGTCCATCGGGGGGCTGCCGCGGTAAGGGGGTGGCGCGTCCGTCGAGGAGCGCGAGGCGGGCACCGCGCGCGTGGGTGGATGCGTGGGCGCGGGTGGGTGCGCGGGCGTACGCCACCAGGGCGCGGGCCCGCGGAAGCCCGGCGGGGTGGGCCCGGGCGGGAAGGTCACGGGGCCCGACGGCTGGGCCGGCGGCGGTTCCCAGGGCGCGGGCTGCGGGACGAGGCCGCTGCGGCGGAAGGGGTCCGTGGCGGGGCCTGAGGGAGGGGGGTCGACGGGCGGACGCGGAGGGCGGTCGGCGGGCGGGGTGGACGCAGAGGCTGAGGCGGAACCCGGCGCGTCGCCCGCTCGACCACCTCCTCCACCCTGCCTGTCCTGCCCGTCCTGCCTGCCCTGACCGTCTCGCGCGCCGGGCACGCCAGGTCCGCCCCGCCCGCCCGGCCCGCCCGATTCGCCCTGGCCGCCCTGGCTGCCCTGACCGCCCTGGCCGCTCGGTACGCCGAGCCCACCCCGTCCACCGGATCCGCCCGGCGAGCCCTGGGGAGGCACTCTGTCCGAGAGGGCACCCGGGGTGCCGGGGGCCGGGCCCGAGACGTGCGGGACCGCGCGTGGTCCACTCGTCGCGGTCGGCCCGGTACCCGATCCGCCCGCCCTGCCCGGCCCGCCGCCCGCAGCTCCCCCGGCGGCCGACGCACCCGGCACGGCTGCCCAGGCACCCGACGTACCGGGGACGGCCCCCCAGACGCCCGGCGGGCCCGACGCACCCCGCGCGCTCGTCGGATTCCCCGGAGTCGACGCATCCCGCGCACCCGGCACACTCGGCGGATCCACCGGTGTCGCCGGTGTCGCCGGTGTCGCCGGTGTCGCCGGCGGCCTCCCCACCGTGTCCGCCGCCGAGGCGAAACGGTCGTCGAGGGAATCGGCCGCCACCGAAGGGCCCGTGTCCCCGTTGGCGTCGTCGTACAACTGCCGCCACCAGTCGTCCTCGTGACCGGTCGGCCTCTCCCCCTGCTGGCTCATGCCCCTAATTGTCCACCTCAGGAGCCGTATGAAAACGGGGCATCCGGAAAATCGGTCCGCAGAGCCGACGACACCACGGCGTGTCGGACTACACGTCGAACTCCGGTGCGAGGCAAGGGAGTCGAGAGAGCAGGGGGAAGCGGGAGGCGGTGGGCAGCGGAGGACTTGGCGCGAAGAGACCGCCGGGCGGTGCCACCCCCCACAGGAGAAACCGCCCGGCGGCGCCGGGGTGACCGGCGCGCGGTGCGGGCGCGTGGGCCGGTCGGCCCGAGTGTGGGGCATGTTCCTGGGATTCCGCTGTGGGACCCCGCCTCGTCGGTGGGACCGGTGGTGCGGTGATGATGTGCCGAGGCGGAAGCGCGCCGGACGGCGCGATGAGGGAGGGGGTCGCCGCATGCTGGGAGCGATCGGTCTCGACGAGACGCACGAGTCGGCGTACCGGGCCCTGGTGTCCGTGGGCGCCGCCGACGTACCGGACCTGGCGCGCCGGCTCACGCTCGGGGAGCACGACACCGAACGCGCCCTGCGCCGGCTGGAGCGGCACGGTCTCGCCGCCCAGTCCTCCGCGCGCCCCGGCCGCTGGGTGGCCGCGCCCCCCGGCGTGGCCCTGGGCGCGCTGCTCACCCAGCAGCGGCACGAGCTGGAGAAGGCGGAGCTGGCGGCGGCGTTGCTGGCCGAGGAGTACCGGGCGAGCGCCGCCGAGCCCGCCGCACACGACCTGGTCGAGGTGGTGATCGGCTCGGCCGCCATAGCGCAGCGCTTCCTGCAGATTCAGCTCGGCGCCACGGAGGAGGTCTGCGCCATGGTCACCGGCGCTCCGATCGCGGTCTCCGGGCCGGAGAACAACCCCGCGGAGGAACAGGCCACCGGCCGCGGCGTCGGCTACCGCGTGGTGGTCGAGCGGGCCGTCCTGGACGAGGACAGCGGTCTCACCGAGCTGTCCGCCGCGCTGGGCCGCAAGGAGCGGGTACGGGTGATGGACGAGGTGCCGACGAAGCTCGTCATCGCCGACCGGACACTCGCGATGGTCCCGCTCACCACGCACACCGCCGAGCCGGCCGCGCTCGTCGTCCACGCGAGCGGTCTGCTGGAGCTGCTGTCGGGCCTGTTCGAGTCGGTGTGGCGGCAGGCCCTGCCACTGCGGCTCGGCGCCGGCCGGGTCACCGAGGACGTACCGGACGGCCCCGACGACACCGATCTGGAGATCCTGTCCCTGCTGTTGGCCGGCATGACCGACGCGAGCGTCGCCAAACAGCTGGACCTGGGTCTGAGGACCGTACAGCGCCGGGTGAAACGTCTGATGGAGCTCACCGGTGTGACGACCCGGCTGCAGCTGGGCTGGCACGCGTACGAGCGGGCCTGGGTGACCCGGGACTGACAGTACTGACCTGCGCTTTCCCGCGCGGTCCGGCACCCTGGGCAGATGGGAGCGTGGGAACTCCTGCTGGTCGCGGTGGTGCTGCTGCTCGGCCTGTGCGGAGTGCTGGTGCCCGGCGTACCGGGGTCGCTGCTCGTGTGGGCCGGGGTCATGTGGTGGGCGCTGGAGGACCCGCGGCCCGAGGCCTGGTGGGTGCTGGTGGGCGCCACCGTCGTGCTGCTCGCCTCCCGGGCGCTCCGCTGGGTCCTGCCGCCCCGGCGCCTGGCGGAGAGCGGCGCCACCCCCCGGATGGGCGTGTACGCCGGCGTCGGCGCCTTCCTCGGTTTCGTCCTGCTCCCCGTCCTCGGCGCGATCCCCGGCTTCATCGGGGGCATCTACCTCTCCGAACGGCTCCGTCTCGGCCACCACGGCGCGGCGAAGGCCGCCACGCGCACGGCGATGCGCTCGGGCGGGTCGAGCGTCCTGGCGGAGCTCTTCGCGTGCCTGCTGGTGGCGGGCGGGTGGGTGGGCGTGGTGTTCGGGGGCTGACACCGGCTGGAATCGGCGGGGCCGGCCGGCCCTCACGGGGCCACGTCGGACAGGGCGACCGCGTCGGCCAGGGCGCGCATGCCCGCGTCGTTGAAGTGCAGGTGGTCGCCGGGGTCGTAGGCGGGCCGGATCCGGTGCGGGCGGACGGGGTCGCGGACGGCCCGGTCGAAGTCGGCCACGGCGTCGAAGATCCCGTCACCGCGGATCGAGGCGTTGACCGCCTGCCGTACGCGTTCCCGGGCCGACGTGTACGCGCCGTGGCCGCCGTACGGGGTGAGTGTGGCGCCGACGACGCGGATGCCGCGGGCGTGGGAACGGTCCACGACCCTGCGGTACGCGGCGGTGAGGGCGGCCGGGTCGGTGACGTTCGGGGTGCCCTTGATGTCGTTGATGCCCACCATCACGATCAGCGTGCGTACGCCGGTGCGGGTGAGGACGTCCGCGTCGAACCGGTCCAGGGCGCTCGGGCCCACGCCGGCGCGCAGCAGCCGGTTGCCGGAGACACCCGCGTTGAGGACGCCGAGCCTGCGGGCCGCGGGCAGCGCGCGCAGCCGTTCGGCGAGCCGGTCGGGCCAGCGGCGGTTGGCGTCGGCCGTCGAGCCGTTGCCGTCCGTGATCGAGTCGCCGAGCGTGACGACGCTGCCGACGGCGGAGGAGCCGAGTACGTCGACACCGGTGACGTAGTACCAGCTCCCGATGGCCGTCGTGTACGCCGAGCCGTTCTCGTCGGCCGCCCGATTCCCGTACGGCGCGAGGAAGTTGGTCTGCCGGGCGGAGCGGTGGAACGTGGCCGGCCCCGAGTCGTGCGGTGTGTACAGCGTGACGAGGAGATTGCCGTGCGCCGGGACGCGCAGCGCGACGGGGTCGGTGAGCCGGTCCTGGCCCGCCGGGACGACGACCGTGCGGGCACCGCCGAAGGTGGCCGTGCGGAGGGAACCGGGCATCGCGTCGGGGCTGTTCGGCACTCCCGGCTTCTGCAGCGCGACCGTCACGGCGCCCAGGCGGAGTGCGGCCGTACCGAGCCGGTTGGAGACGCGGACCCGCGCGGCGCTGCCGCCGACGCTCACGTGGACGACGTTGCGGATCGACGCCCCCGGCAGCGCGGGCGCCGTACCGGAGGCGGCGGCTGCCCAGGTGCCGGTCCAACGCCGGGCGGCCGCGGGGTCCGACGGCACGTCGGCTCTCGCGGGGAGGGCGCCGACGAGGGCGAGCGCGGCGAGCAGGACGAGGGCGAGGGCGGCGGCCGTCGGACGCGTCATGGGCCACGTGCGGGTCGGGCTGTCGGTCATGCGGGGCCGCCCTTCGCTCAGCGGAAGCGACACAAGCCCCTCATCACTTCCCTGCGCGACGGTCCCGTGCACGCACCCTCACACCATTGGACGCACCTGGCCCGCGCCGGTTGACGCGGGCCAAGTACGGCCGGTCGCGGGCACGGTGGGGCGGAGCTACAGCACGCCCTCCAGGCCGAGGAGGAGACGTTTGCGGTCGAGGCCGCCGGCGTACCCGGTGAGGGTGCCGTCCGCGCCGATCACCCGGTGGCAGGGGCGGACGATGAGGAGGGGGTTCGCGCCGATCGCGCCGCCCACGGCCCGGACGGCGGCACGGGGTGCGCCGATGCGGGCGGCGATGGCCCCGTATGTGGTGGTCCCGCCGTACGGGACGTCCTCCAGCGCGGCCCAGACCCGCTGCCGGAACTCGGTGCCCTCGCCGCCCAGCTCCAGTTGGAATTCCTTGAGTTCACCGGCGAAGTAGGCGGCGAGCTGTTCCTCGGCCGCCCGGAAGGGGCCCGGGTCGCGCAGCCAGCCCGGCAGCGGGACCCGGCCGCCCTTCTGCTCCGGTACGGAGAGGGAGGTGAGAGCGCCGAACCCGTCGGCGGTGAGGAGGAGTTGCCCGGCGGGGCTGTCGACGACGGTGTAGTACGTCCCTTGCGCGGTGCTCACGACTGAACTCCCTTTTCCTGTGCCTGTGCCTGCTTGTGTGCCTGTGCCTGTGCCTGTCGCCGTGCGGCGGTGTCCGGCTCCGAATCGCCCGCTGTCCTGAGGTGTTGGAGGGCGTACGACCGCCAGGGCCGCCAGGTGTCCGGCACGGTCTCGTCCGGCGGGGCCACGTCCGGGTCGCCGAGCGCGCGGGTACGGATCGCGGCGACGGTTCGGGCGTCGAGGCCCGGCAGGGCGAGCAGTGCCGCCTCGGTGTCGTCCCGGTCGGCGCCCACGTCGAGGCGGGCGGTGCCGTCGGCGAGGGCGGTGGCGAGGGCTCCGAGCGGGCCCTCCACGCCGGCCAGGGCGGCCGGCTCGGGGAAGAGGTGCGTCAGCGTCCCGTGCGGGGCGTCCAGCGTCTTCCCGTACATCCCCACCAGCCGTTCGGCCTTCTCGCGCCCCACGAGCGCCCGTACCGCGAACTCCTCCGGATCGGCCGCGCCCGGCGAGCGCAGTCCCGGCCGGGCGGCGACGAGCGGGGCGAGCCGCGCGTCCTCCCGGAGGCGTTCGTCCACGGCGTACGGATCCGCGTCCAGGTCGAAGAGCCGACGCAGCCGCTGCACGGCGGTGGTGAGATCCCGGGGGTCGGTGAGATGAAGCCGCGCGTCGAGCCAGCCGCCGGGCCGACCGGTGGGGTCGCCGCCCGGGAACGACGCGGCACGCCACGGACGGCCTGCCCGCCCGGCCCCGTCCCGGGCCGCCGCCGTCCGCGCCCGGCGGCCCCCCGGTCGCTCGTCGACCTCGGCGATTCCGGTGCCGTACGGGAGGCGGAGGGTGCGCCGGTAGATGCGGTGGCCGCGCCCGCCGGTCACCTCCTCGACGCCGGTGACGGCCTCGGCGACGAGGGCGTCGAAGAGCGCGGTGGACTGGTACGGGCCCCGGTACGCGAGCCGGAGTGGGATACCGGCGGTCGGCGATCCCGCGGGCCGCCGGGGTGCCCCGGCGCGCAGGCCGCTCGGCGTCATGGCGTACACCGCCCTGATCGTGTCGTTGAACTGGCGCACGCTGGCGAAGCCGGACGCGAAGGCGATCTCGGTGACCGGGAGGGCGGTGCTCCGGAGGAGGACGCGGGCGGTGTGGGCCCGCTGGGCGCGGGCCAGGGCGACGGGCCCGGCGCCGACCTCGGCGGTGAGCTGCCGCTGGACGTGCCGTGCGCTGTACCCCAGCCGCAGGGCCAGCCCGGCGACACCCTCCCGGTCGACGACGCCGTCCCCGATGAGCCGCATGGCCCGGCCCACGGCGTCCGCGCGCACGTTCCACTCGGCCGACCCGGGCACGGCGTCCGGTCGGCACCGTCGGCAGGCCCGGAACCCGGCACCCTGGGCGGCGGCCGCGGTCGGGTAGAAGCGGACGTTCTCCCGTTTCGGTGTCACCGCCGGGCAGCTCGGCCGGCAGTAGATCCCGGTCGTCGCGACGGCGAAGAAGAACTCCCCGTCGAACCGTCCGTCCCTGCTGCGCACGGCCTCGTACCTGGTGTCCTCGTCCTTCATGACATCAAGTGTCGACCACGCCGACCGCCGGGGCTGGCGGGATTCGGACATGACGCCCCCCCGGAAAGCAGGGGCGCGGCGTCATGTCCGAGGGGCGCGGTGCCGCGCCGAGATGCGGCTCCGCCGCGGGAGCGCGACAGGCCGCGGACTCCCCGCGGTCACGCGACGGGCCACGGACTCCCGCGGGCGAAGGTCAGCGTCGGCCGCCTCGCTTGGCCTCCATCGCCGCGCGCCCCTCCGCTCCCTTCCGCTTCCATTCCTTCCGGATCTCGGCCCGCACCCGTGCGTCGCTCTTCGCGACGATCCGCTGGTTCTCGCGGATCAGCTTGCGGTAGCTGTCGAGCCGTCGCTCGGGCAGTTCACCGGACTCGACCGCGCCGAGGACCGCGCAGCCGGGCTCGGCGAGGTGCGCGCAGTCGTGGAAGCGACAGTCCGCGGCCAGTTCCTCGATCTCCGTGAAGACCTGCCCGACCCCGCTCTCGGCGTCCCACAGGCCGACGCCGCGCAGCCCGGGGGTGTCGATGAGGACCCCGCCGCCGGGCAGGGCGAGGAGGTTGCGGGTGGTCGTGGTGTGCCGTCCCTTGCCGTCCACGTCGCGGATGGCCCGGACGTCCATGACGTCCTCGCCGAGCAGCGCGTTGGCGAGGGTCGACTTGCCGGCGCCGGACTGCCCGAGCAGTACGGAGGTGCCGCCGGAGAGCACCGCGGCGAGGACGTCGAGGCCCTCGCCGAGCGCGGAGCTGACCGTCAGCACGGCGACGCCGGGCGCGACGGTCTCCACGTCCTGCACCAGATGCGCCAGCGTGGCCGCCTCCGGTACGAGATCGGCCTTGGTGAGCACGATCACCGGCTGCGCGCCGGACTCCCAGGACAGTGCCGACGAGTGCAGCGGTTGCTCGCCACCCGAACCGGACATGGCCAGCGCCAGGAACCGCTCGATCCGCCCGAGGTCGAGTTCGGCCGCGAGCGACACACAGATGACGACGTAATCGATGTTGGTGGCCAGTACCTGGCCCTCGGAGCGCTTGGACGAGGTCGAGCGGACGAAGGCGGTGCGGCGCGGGAGGAGTGTCTGCACGTAGCGCGGGTCGCGGCCTTCGGGGTCGACGGCGACCCAGTCCCCCGTGCACACGACCTTCATCGGGTCACGGGGCACGACGAACTCCGTGTCGGCGCGGACGGTACCGGCCGGTGTGACGACGTCGCACAGGCCCCGGTCGACCCGGACGACCCGACCGGGCAGCAGCCCCTGCCCGGCGTACGGGGCGAACTCGGCCTCCCAGCCCGCATCCCAGCCGTACGGCACGAGCGGATGCGAGGAGGACGAGGACGAACCCAGGAGAGTGGAGAAAGACAAGGGGTGACCCTTCACAAGGGTGGCCCCGGCACCGCGCGCACTGGCGCGGGAAGGAGTGAGGTCAGCCGGAGGCCACGGAGGTGGACTTGATGAACTTCCGGATGCGGGCAGCGCCCATCTCAACGACAGCCATCGGTCACACCTCCTCAATCAAGCACAGTCACCTGCGGCAACCGTGGGTCGCCGCGCGAACACCACCGACCTTAGAGCTACACGGTCCTCGACGCCACCGAATTAGGCACGGCCGACAGCGGCACGCGGTTACGGGACCTGGGGCGCGCGGCGGGCGAGGGCGGCCAGGCCGATGACGATCCAGGCGGTGTTGAGCAGGGCGGAGGGCCATGCTTGGTGGTATCCGGAGTTGACGGTCAGGGCGGCGGCGCCGAACAGGTTCAGCAACTGGAAGGCGCGGCCTCCGGCGGGGATCCGTTCGGCCGACGCCATCGCGTACGCGGTGAGCAACAACCCCGCTCCGCCCCAGCCGACGGCGGCGACGCCCCCCTCGGCCCAGGTCACCGGCCCTCACCCCGTCGAGGGTCGCGTTCGTTCATGGTCCGATCATCCGTGCAGTGGGACTTCACGACAAGCAAGAGTTTCTGAAGTGCCACTGCAGTGCGACTTATGGAAGCCCCGCCCGCACCACAGACGCGGGTGGCACGCCGGGGCCGCCGTCACGGGCCCGCGACACCGCCGGGCGCCGGGCTGACGGGGCAGGTGCCGGCCTGCGTCGCGCGGCCGGCACCGCCTCGGGAACCGTCGGCCGACGAGACCTGACTACCGCTGCCGTGATCGTCCGAAGGAGGGGTGAAGGCGACGTCCAGGCGGGTGAGACCGCGGAAGTTGAGGCTGCGCTGCCACTGCGGCGCGGAGCCGTCGAGCCGCAGACCGGGGAGCCTGGTGAGGAGTGCTTCCAGGACGATCGCGCCCTCCAGCCGGGCCAGCGCGGCGCCGAGGCAGAAGTGCGGGCCGTGCCCGAACGCCATGTGCCGTCCGCCGGAGCCGGACCGCTCGAAGTCCAGCACATGGGGATCGGGAAACACGGCCGGATCCCGGTTGGCGGCGCCGCACACCAGGAGCACGGTCTGCCCTTCGGAGACGGTGCGCCCCGCCAGTTCCAGATCGTGCCGGGCCCGGCGCAGCATCAGCTGCACCGGGGCGTCGTAGCGCAGCAGTTCGTCGACCGCGGCGGGCATCAGATCGGGTCGGCGGCGCAGTTGGTCGGCCGCGTGCGGGTGGCGGAGCAGGGCGAGTGTGGCGTTGCCGATGAAGTGGGTGGTGGTCTCGTGACCGGCGATCAGGAGCAGGGCGCAGTTGGCGAGAAGTTCGTCGAGGTCCTGGTCGGTGTTCTCGGCCTGTGCGGTCACCAGGGCGCGCAGGGTGTGGGGGGCGGGCGGGGTGTCGTGGCGGGTGAGGAGTTCGCGGAAGTAGGCGAGCATGTCCGTCATGCTCTGCGATGCCTCGCGGTTGCGGTCGGCGTCGAGGCGGGAGTTGCCGATGGCTTCGGCGATCGGCTCGGACCAGGCGGCGAGGGCGGGGCGGTCCTGCCGCGGTACGTCGAGGAGGTCGCAGATGATGGTGAGCGGCAGAGGTCGGGCGAGGTCCGCGACGATGTCCATCCGCCCGGCCGGAGCCGCGTGGGTGATGATCCGGTCGACGGCTTCGAAGATCCGGGCGCGCAGTGTCTCGACGGCCCGCGGAGTGAAGGCCCTGCTGATCAGGGCGCGCAGCCGGGCGTGCTCGGGGGCGTCGCTGTAGAGCATCTGCCGGCTCAGGACCCGGGCCAGCGGCCGCAGTTCCTCGGGGACGGCCTCGATGTCGGGATAACGCACCGAGGACAGGCCCGGGTCACCCGCGGCTTTGCTGACCACCGCGTACCCGGTCGCGATCCACGCGCCCAGGGTGCGGTCCCAGAAGAGGTCGTCGGCGCTCCGCAGCTCTTCGTAGAAGTCGTAGAGACGCTCTTGGACTTGGGGCCGAAAGGCCCGCAACAGCGAGGTGGGAGTGCCCATCACCCCATGTTAGTGTCCTGCGCCCGGAGTTCGATCAAGAGGTGTGGCGACCGTCGCAGGACGTCGTCGGCGCTTCGGGAGGGAGTCCCGGTGCGCGTTCGACGGCGATCGCCCGCCTCTTCGTCTCTCTCGCCCGCCGGGACCGGCCCGGGCAAGGTTCCCTCTTCGTCGGCTCGTGCGGCTGTGCGGCCGTGTGAAGAGCCCGCCGCTTCCACGAGCTCTTCACACCCGCGAGTGAGCTGTCCGCCCGCGCTCAGTCCGCCTGTGCGCAGGAGCGCCCGTTGAGCGTGAAGTCCACGGGTTCGGGGTTGTCGAAGCCCTGCCAGATGCCGAGGAAGCCGACGCCGAAGGTGCCGCCCGCCGCGACGGTCTTGTTGTAGTCGGCGGCGGTGGCGGTGACCTGGGAGCCTTCCTGATCGAAGGTGCCGTCCCACATCTGGGTGACGCGCTGGTCCGCGGCGTAGGTCCAGCCGACGCGCCAGCCGTCGAGAGCCTTGGTGGAGGTGACGGTGAGGGCTGCCTGGAAGCCGCCGGGCCACTCGTTGACGACCTGGTAGCGGACGTGACAGGTGGCGCGGGACGACTTGCCGGGGTCGACCGGCTCGTGGGAGACGCGGGCCGGCGTCGAGGCGTCGCCCTGGGGCTCCTCGTTGCTGTTGCCGTCGCCCTTGCCGTCCTCGTCGCCCGAACCGGTCTTCTCGGGCCGGGACGTGCTCTGCAGTTCGGACGACCCGCCGTCGGACGGGGACCCGGTCACCGGGAAGCGGGGGTCCCGCTGCACCACCGCCGACTCGCCGGCGGACGCGCCGTCGGTGACGGTCTCCTCGTCGCCGAAGGGCATGAGGGAGACGGCGAGCGCCAGCACGGAGACGAGGCCGGCTCCGGCGAGCAGCCCGTTGCGGCCGAACCGGGGCCTCGGTTCCCTGCCCGGCGAGAGCCCTCGGTCGGTGCCGGTGGAGTCCGCGCGTCCGGGGAGCAGCCCGGCGTCGGCCGCGCGGCGGCGGCGCTCCAGATAGGCGAGTCCGCTCCAGCCGATGACTCCGCCGGCGAGCGCGGCGGGCAGGCCGCCGCCGTGCAGGCCGAGACAGGCCGCGGCCTCGGCGCACCCCACGCAGGTGGCGAGGTGCCGCGAGAGGTCCTCGGGGGTGTCGGTGCCGGGCGAGCGGGTGACCGCGTCCAGTAGCCGGGTATAGGTGCGGCAGTCTGCGTGCATGGGCGCGTCGAGCCGGCTGCGGTGGCAGCGGTCCCTGAACAGCACCCGCACCTGGTCGAGTTCGGTCCGGGCGACCGCCGGGTCGAGGCTGAGCCGGCGGGCCACCGAGCCCAGGGGCAGCGACTCGACCTCGGCCAGCCACAGCAGGGCCGCGTCGGGTTCCTGCATGTCCCGCAGGGCGCGCAGGGCGAGGGGGCGGTGCAGCGGCGGGCCGATGTAGCGCGCGGCCTTCTCCGAGTTGAGCCAGAGGCGCAGATCGGGGTCGAGCCGGTGGCCCTGGCCGTCCCTCTCCCAGACCGCGGCGCTGGTCCTGACCCAGGTCAGGAGGAACGGTATTCGAGGCAGCCGCAGGGCGCGCCGGCCGGCGCCGCGTTCGGCCTCCAGGGCGTGCGCCTCGTGCATGCCGTTCGTGAAGGCCTCGGTGGCCAGTTGGGTCGCCGCGGTCGAACCGGACGTGCACAGGTCGGCGTACGACAGCACCGCGTCCCAGCACTCCGAGAAGAGCGCGGCCTCTGCTGCGTCCTGAGGCTTCGGCAGGTCGGGCATGGGTCTCCTGCATCCAACAGAGCGAGGGGGGAAGTCCGCAAAAATAGTCAACTACCCTCTTATTCAAGGGAGTTGGAGGGGGACCACCTTGCGGTGCCCCAGAGCTTTTCACGGTTCCCACACAACTGACAAGCCGCGCCTTCAAATGCGGTTACCAACGGTCACACTGTGCAGTTGTACGTATGCCGACCCCAAAAGACTCAACCGTCGCAGGAGTTACCGAGCGGGAATCCCCTCGGGGGTCTCCCCGGGGGTCTCCTCGTCGACGGCCGGGAGGCTGTCCATGAAGGAGCTGACGGAGAAGACGGCGTTGCCGGGTCCGGGCGGGCCGTATCCGGGCGGCGACGACAGCCCGAACTCGTCCATCGTGGCGCGGTAGGCCTGCAGCAGCCGGATGTGGTACTCCAGCGGCGCGCCCTGCGGGTTGGCCTTGCCGAGCGGGGTCGTGGGCTCCGGGCACCAGGTCGTGAAGCGGGGCGTGATGCCGTGCGACATGAAGAAACGCAGGCCCTCGGTGGTCGACTCGATGGCCTCGTCGACCGTGGTGAACCCGAACGGCTCGGCCATCTCCACGCCCGCCACGAAGTTGGGGATCACGTTGCGCGCGCCGAAGACGCCCGCCGAGTCCAGGATCCGCTTGTGCCACTCGTCGCGGCCGACGTAGCGCTCCTTGCCGGGGCAGTACATCTTGAAGAGGTACTCGTCCCACACCTCGTAGTTGGGGTGGTAGATCTTCACGCCGTAGTCGTGGAAGCGCTTGACGTCGTCGAGGGGCAACGCCTGCGCGACGACCTTGCCGATCCAGCGGTCCGGGAAGCGCTCCTCGATGGCCTTGGCGTAGTGGCCGTAGAAGTCGGCCTCGTCGCGGCCCGCGACCGTCTTGGTGATGGCGCCGCCGGTGAGCGTGTACGCGGTGGACGTCTTCGCCGTGTCGTACCGGTCGATGATCTCCAGGGCTTCGAGGACCTCGTCGACGTCCTTCACACCCGTGTACGGCCGGCCCGCCGCCTTGTGCTGGCGCCAGTTGTGGTTGATGTCGCAGTACTGGCACTCCTCCTTCGCGCCGAAGTACTGGCAGACGCGGAAGACGGTCAGGTAGATGAGGTAGCCCCACTGGATGGTCGGGGCCACCTCCATCACGGACTTCCCGTTGGAGAGGGTGTGCCGGTAGTACTCCGGCATGGGCGGGACGCCGACGTCCGCGATGCGCGTGCCGTCGAGGTAGAGGCCGAGGAGGCCGTCCTCGTCGGCGGCCACGCGGTAGGGCGAGGACGGGTTGACCCGTACGGAGACGACCGTGCGCCGCAGGTCGTACGGGCCGCCGGTGAGGATGATCTCCTCCGGCGGGCGGCGCAGGGCGGCCTCGCCGAGTTCGGGGAGGGTGCCGTGGTCGAAGGAGAAGATGAAGTACGACTTCGGCTTGACCTCGCCCTTCTCGTTGTCGCTCAGCGCGGAGGCGTCGAAGGCCATGCCACCCCTGAGCAGGTCCTCCTTGAAGACGGCTTCCCGTGGCACGTGCGGGAACCTCTCCATCAGGTCCTCCACCAGTGCGGTGCGGCTGCCCATCCCGTTCTCCTCGCTCCCGACGTCACGTGAGAAGTCGTCCGTCGTCATTGTTCGCCTCCTCACGGTATGCCTCCGGCCGCGCGGAGGTGGGAGCGGGGGCCCTCGGCACGTCCGGATCCGGGCGGCGTCGGCCTGGCCGGGCCCCGTCGAGGACCACCAGAACCTGCTGCCGGGGAGGCCGGTGCCGTACACCTCGACGAGGTCGCCCGCGCGCCGCCCGGCGCGCGGGCAGCGATCGGCTCGGATCGGTGACCGCGCCCTCGGGCCGGTGAGCGGGTGAGCGGGTGGCATGTCCTCGCGGCGGCCTTGCCGGGAACGGACACCGGCGAAATCGGACACGGCCGGGAGCGGACATGGCTGGGATACGACACGGCCGCGATCGCTGTATGCGCGGGCCGCGGCTACGGGCGGGATCGCGGTACGCGCGGGCCGCGGGTACAGGCGGAATCGCGGTGCGTACGCGCCTCACAGACGGTGTCGCCGGCTCTTCCGGCGGCCTGGAGCTCCACCCGGTGTGTGTCGCGCCGCTCCTGGCGTCCGGTGCCGGTGTCCGGTGGCGGTGCCGGTGTCCGGCGAGGCACGGTCGCGCCCACCGTCATCCGCGCCCGGCGCGACTCCCCCGCCCCGCCCGCGCACCCCGCCCCGCCCGTCGCGAAGGCGCGCCGGAATCGCCCGTGGTCGCCCGCAGGGCCCGTGGTCATGCCATGCGTGCCAGCGTGGCGCGGTCCAGCGCGTGTGCCAACTCCCCTCCGGCCGCGAACCGTTCGGCCTCCTCGGTGACCGCGAGGCCGAGGCGGGCGACCTCGTTGCCCTGGGAGCCGGCCAGGTGCGGGGTGACGAAGGCGTTCGGCAGGTCGAGGAGCGGGGAGTCGGCGGGCAGCGGCTCGGGGTCGGTGACGTCGAGGATCGCGGAGAGCCGCCCGGCGCGCAGCTCGTCGACGAGCGCGTCGTGGTCGACGAGGGCGCCGCGCGCGGTGTTGATCAAGGCGGCCCCGTCGGGCATGAGGGAAAGGGCGCGGCGGTCGATCAGCCGGTGGGTCTCCGGGGTGTCGGGGGCGTGCACGGTGACGATGTCGGACGTGCGCAGCAGGTCGTCGAGCGGCAGGAGGGGTACGCCGAGAGCGGCGGCCCCGGCCTCGTCGACGTAGGGGTCGGCGAGACTCACCCGCAGGTCGAAGGGGCGGAGCAGTTCGATGACGCGGCGGCCGATGCGGGAGGCCCCGATGACGCCGACGCGGCGGCCGTGGTTGCCGATACCGGGGACGAACCCCCAGCCCGGCGAGACGCGCTCGGCCCGCAGGCGTTCGCGGCGGCCGAGGATGTCCTTGCCGGCCAGCAGGATCATGGCGAGCGTGTACTCGGCGACGGGCAGGGCGTTGGCGGCGGCGGCCGTGGAGACGGCGATCCCCCGCTCCCAGACGGCTGGGGCCACGAACCCCTTGACCGAGCCGGCCGAGTGCAGCACCGCCCGCAGCTTGGGCGCCGCGTCGAGGACCGCCTCGTCGATGCGGGGGCACCCCCATCCGGTGACCAGCACCTCGGCCTCCGCCAGCACCTCCCGGACCTCGGGATCGGTGAAGTTCGCGGCGACCAGAGCGGGATCGATGTCCACCGTCTCTCGCAGGCGGGACAGCACGTCCGGCGGGAAGATCTGTGGAAGGTTCTCGGCCGTCATGGCGAACAGTGCGCGGGGACGCTCGGGCAAGGAAGGACCTTCCGGAGGGGAGAGACGGCCGAACAGCAACCGCTCTCTACCGTAGGCAGGGGCTCCCGAGAGGGTCAATGGACGGGCAGGGAGGATGGCCCCGACGGCTGGGGCCGGCCCGCGGGACGGGCCCCATGGCTCGCGGAACGTGGAGGACATCGAGCATGACGACGGAGACCCTGACCAACTGGGCCGGGAACATCACGTACACCGCCAAGGAGCTGCACCGGCCGCACTCCGTCGACGCCCTCCGGGCCCTGGTCGCGGACAGCGCGAGGGTGCGGGTGCTGGGCAGCGGTCACTCGTTCAACGAGATCGCGGAGCCCGGCCCCGGGGGCGTCCTGCTCTCCCTGACCGGGCTGCCGTCGGCGATCGAGGTGGACACGGCGGCCCGTACGGTACGGGTCGGGGGCGGTGTCCGGTACGCGGAGCTGGCCGACGCCGTGCACGCCCACGGTCTCGCGCTGCACAACATGGCCTCCCTCCCGCACATCTCGGTGGCGGGCTCGGTCGCCACCGGCACCCATGGCTCAGGCGACGGGAACGGTCCACTCGCGGCGGCCGTGCGCGAGGTCGAGCTGGTCACGGCGGACGGTACGACGCTGACGCTGACGCGCGGCGACGACCGCTTCGGCGGGGCGGTCACCTCGCTCGGCGCCCTCGGTGTGGTCACCGCGCTCACCCTCGACCTGGAGCCGGCCTTCGAGGTGAGCCAGCACGTCTTCGGTGAACTCCCCCTGGCCGGGCTGGACTTCGCCGACGTGTCGGCGTCTGCGTACAGCGTGAGTCTCTTCACCCGCTGGCAGCACTCGGGCTTCGACCAGGTGTGGGTCAAGCGGCGCACGGACCGGTCCACGACGGACTTCCCGTGGGCCGCGCCCGCGACCGAGGCGATGCATCCGGTGCCGGGGATGCCGGCGGTGAACTGCACCGCGCAGTTCGGTGTGCCCGGACCCTGGCACGAGCGGCTGCCGCACTTCCGGGCCGAGTTCACACCGAGCAGCGGGGAGGAGCTGCAGTCGGAGTATCTGCTGCCGCGCTCGTTCGCCGGGCCTGCCCTGCACGCGCTGGACGAGATCCGGCACTCCGTGGCACCCGTGCTGCAGGTCTGCGAGGTCCGTACGACGGCCGCCGACGAGCAGTGGCTCAGCCCCGCCCAGGGGCGGGACACGGTCGCACTGCACTTCACCTGGATCGCGGACGCGGCACCCGTACTGCCGGTGGTGCGGCGGGTCGAGGAGGTGCTCGCGCCGTTCGACGCCCGGCCGCACTGGGGCAAGGTGTTCACGGTCCCGGCGGCCGAGCTGGGGCGGCTGTACCCCCGACTGGGTGATTTCCGCAGGGTGGCCGACGCGCTGGATCCGATGGCCAAGTTCCGCAACCGTTTCGTACAGGACGTGCTCGGCGGCTGAGCGCTCCGCGGGGAGGGAGCCCCAAAACCACGGGCCGTCTGTTTTCGGTCGCGCGGCTCCCCCTCGCACTCGAGGGCACGCCAACCTGCCGGGACTTTGTACAGCCCCTTTCCTAACCCCTTGTCGAAAGTCCTTCCGCGCCCTAACGTTGGCGACCGCGCCGGGGCAACAGGCCTCGTCATGGCCTGGAGGGATCGAGGGGATCATGTCGTCGGTGAAGCGCACCTCACGCGACATTCGCACCGCGAACCGCTACGAGGTGCTGCGCCAGATCATCGCCAAGTCTCCCACCTCCCGGCAGGAGCTGGCGGCCGCCACCGGGCTGAGCCTGGCCACGGTCGCCACGCTCGTCGGTGAGCTGCTCGACCTCCGCATGATCACCGAGGTCGGATTCGAGGACTCGGCGGGGGGCCGCCCCCGGGGACTGGTGGCCGTCAACGCGTCGGGGGGCGCGCTGATCGGCGTCGACATCGCGGAGACGTACGTCCATGTCGAGCTGTTCGACCTCGCGCTGAACGTCCTGGCCCGCGCCGAGGAGGACGTCCGCGCCGGTGAGAGCCTCCCCGAGCAGATGGTCGGCCATGTCGCCGCCGCCGTCGGCTCGGTGGTCGCGCAGGCCGGTATCGAGGGCGCCCGGGTGCTCGGCGTCGGGGTCAGCGTGCCGGGGCAGGTGGACCGCGCCACCGGCATCTCGGAGTACGCGCCCAACTGGGACTGGCACGACGTGCCGCTGCTCGACCTGCTGACCGAGCACATCGCCTACCCCCTCTACCTGGACAACCCGCTGCGCGCGGTCGCGGTGGCCGAGCTGTGGTTCGGGGCCGCGCGCGGGCGCGGGGACGCCGTGATCGTCAACCTCGGGACCGGTGTGGGCGCCGGGCTCGTCCTGGGCGGCGGGCTGCACCGGGGGGTGAGCAACAGTGCCGGGGAGTGGGGCCACACCACGATCGTCCTGGACGGCCGGCTGTGCCACTGCGGCAACCACGGGTGCGTGGAGACGTATGTGGGCGCCCCCGGGATCATGCTGAACCTCCGGGAGCTGAGCCCGCGCAGCACGCTGCTGCATCCCGAGGACCAGACGGCCACCATCGCGGCACTCGCGCAGGGCGTGGCCCGGCACGACCCGGTGGCGGTCAAGGTGGTGCGGGACACCGCCCGATATCTCGGCGCGGGGATCGCCGACCTGGTCAACCTGTTCAATCCCGAGGTGGTCGTGCTCAGCAGCTGGGTCGCGGCCGCCCTGGGCGAGCCCCTGGTCGCGGAGGTGCGCGAGGCCGTCGCCCGGCACGCGCTGCCGCGCCCGATGGCGGCCACCGAGATCGTCCTCTCCCTGATCCCCACGGACCCGGCGTGCCTGGGCGCGGCGACGTTCGCGCTCGAAGGGGCGCTCCAGTCGGTCGGACAGAAGCCGGGCAAACGCGCCGCCCCGGCGACGGGCAAGCCGGTCGTACGACGCCGAGAACGCGCTGAAGAGCGCGAACGGCTCCAGCGACACCCCTGAGCCGAGGGCCGCCGGACCCTGACCCGGCGGCCCTCACCCCCCACGTCAAACCCATTGCGCCGCACGGACGTTCGGAACACCGAACCGAATACAACGCTTCGAACAGACTTCGTCCAACCCCTTGCCGAAGCCTTAGCCGAAGGTTAACGTCCCGCACCGCAAGCCCCTTTGAGCCAACTGGCACTGAGCCGCCGAGCCATAGGCGCAGAGCCGAGCCGTACTCGAGACAAGGACGTCAGCATGTCGGCATTCAGGAACAGCAACCTCGACCGCCGTACCGCCCTGCGGGCCGCGCTGGGTCTGGCCGCCGCCGGCGGACTGGCCGCGTGTGGTGGCAACACCGGCAGAAGCAGCGGCGGGGGCGCCGGTCTCACGCAGTACTTCCACGCGTACGGCGAGGCCGGGACCGAGCAGGCCATCAAGAGGTACGCGAAGGCCTACAAGGACTCCAACGTCACCACGCAGTGGATCACCGGCTCCAACTTCGAGAGCAAGCTGTTCGCCTCGCTGCTCACGGACAAGGCCCCCGACTGCTTCGAGTTCCACCCGCAGCTGCAGATGATCGAGAGCGGCCAGGTCGCCGACCTCAGCGACCTGATCAACCCGGTCAAGGACGACTTCAACCCGGCCGACATCGCCTCCCACACGGTCGACGGGAAGATATACGGCATCCGGATGATCGACGACCCCCAGTTCTTCTTCTACCGGCCGTCGCTGTTCGAGAAGGCCGGGGTCGAGGTCCCGCAGACGCTGGAGGAGCTGATCGAGGCCGCCGCCAAGCTGACCACGGACAAGGTCAAGGGCGCCTACCTCGGCAACACCCTGCACTCGATGATCAACCCGCTGATCTGGTCGGCCGGCGCGCAGCACCTCGACGACAAGAACCAGATCGCCTACCACACGGACGCGGTCGTCGACGGCTTCAAGCAGCTGCGCAAGCTGTTCACCAGCGGTGACCTGCTGCTCGACGCCCCGACCGACTTCTGGGACCCGTCCGCGATCAACCAGGGCCTGACCGCGATGCAGTGGTGCGGTATGTGGGCGATGCCGCAGATGCAGGAGGCGCTCGGCGACGACCTCGGCATCTTCCCGTTCCCGAAGGTCGGCGACGCGGGCAAGCAGTCCGTCTACAACGGCGGCTGGTCGATGTTCGTCAACGCCAAGGGCAAGAACCTCGAAGCCACCAAGGAGTACGTGAAGTGGCTGTGGATCGACCAGAAGGAGTACCAGGAGGACTGGGCGCTCTCCTACGGCTTCCACATCCCGCCGCGCACCTCGATCGCGGCGTCGGCCGACAAGCTGAAGTCGGGTCTGCCCGCTGAGGGCGTCAAGCTCTTCAACGAGTACGGCAACTTCGACAACATCGGCTGGACCCAGGCGAGCATCACCGCCCTGGAGGACGTCCTCGCCAACTCCGTCCGCAAGGGCGGCGACCCGGACAAGGAACTCACCAAGGCCGACGCGAAGGTCAACAAGGAACTGAAGAAGCTGTTCGGATAGGCCGGCGGACAGGTACTCACGACATGTCGACCATCACCAAGGACGGCGTCTCCAGCCCCGCCCCGGCGAAGGCCTCCCCGGCCAAGCCGCGGCGGGGGCTGCGGGGCTCCCCCACCTTCAACTTCTGGCTCTTCACCGGGCCGTTCCTGATCGGCCTGGCGATCTTCGTCTATCTGCCGATCCTGTGGAGCCTGTATCTGTCGTTCTTCGAGGCCCGTTTCACGGTCACACCGAGCGAGTTCGTCGGCCTCGACAACTATGTGACGATGCTGACCGACGAGGAGTTCATCCGCTCCCTCGTCACCTTCACGATCTTCGCCGTCTTCATCGTGCCGCTGACCTGGGGAACCTCGCTGGGTCTCGCGCTGATGGTGAACCGGCTGCGGTTCATGCGGGCGTTCTTCCGCTCGGTGTTCTTCCTGCCGACGGCGGTCAGCTATGTCGCCGCCTCGCTGGTCTGGAAGATGTCCATCTTCAGCGGTGTCCGCTTCGGCATGCTGAACACCTTCCTGAGCCTCTTCGGCATCGACAACACCGCGTGGCTGGCCAGCCCCGATCCGCCGTGGTACTGGCTGGTCATCCTGACCGTACGCCTCTGGCTCCAGGCCGGCTTCTACATGATCCTCTTCATCGCGGCCCTGCAGAACATCCCGCAGGAGCTGTACGAGGCCGCCTCGATCGACGGCGCCAAGCCCGGCTGGCAGACGTTCTGGCACATCACCCTGCCGCAGCTGCGGGCGACCTCCACCGCCGTGATCCTGTTGCTGCTCGTGGCGGCGTACCAGGCCTTCGACGAGTTCTTCAACCTGCTGAACAAGACCACGTGGGGCAGACCGCCGCTGGTCGAGCTGTACTACAAGGCGCTCGGTGACAGCCAGGACTACGGCGCGGGCAGCGCGGGCGCGCTGATCCTCACCGTACTGATCTGCCTCGTGACCCTGCTCCAGGGCAAGTTCATGGGATTCGGAAGGGGTGAGGAGTCCAAGTGACCACCACCACGACACCTCCGTCGGACCGAGTGGACCGGGTCGACGTCTCGGCCAAGCCGCGTCGCGTCCGGAGCGGCAGCGTGATCGGCTCGACCGGTCTCTACCTCGCCACCGGTATCGCCGCGCTCCTCTTCCTCATCCCGTTCTATCTGATCGTCCGCAACGCGCTGATGACGGACCCGGAGATCACGGGCGAGGAATGGAAGTGGTTCCCCACCGACATCCAGTGGGGCAACGTCAGCGAGCCGTTCGACGACCCGTCGGTCGACTTCGCGCGCTCGCTGTGGAACTCGGCGGTCGTCGGCGTCCTGCACACCGTCGGCACCCTGCTGTTCTGCTCGCTGGCCGGCTACGGCCTGGCCCGCATCCCGTACCAGCACGCCAACAAGGTCTTCTACATGGTCCTCGGCACCCTGATGGTCCCGACCGCCGTGACCTTCGTGCCCAGCTTCGTGCTGGTGTCGTCCCTCGGCTGGATCGACACCTACCGGGGTCTCATCATTCCGGGCCTCTTCAGTGGTTTCACCTGCTTCCTGTTCCGGCAGTACTTCCTGGGGTTCCCCAAGGAGCTGGAGGAGGCGGCACGCGTGGACGGGCTCGGTTACATGGGCGCCTACTGGCGGGTCGTCGTACCCAACTCGCTGAACTTCTTCGCCGCGATGGCGACGATCACGTTCATCAGCGGGTGGAACTCCTTCCTGTGGCCCCTGGTCATCGGCCAGGACCCGAGCGCGTGGACCGTCCAGGTCGCGCTCTCGAACTACACGACCGGCCAGACCGTCAACTTCCATCTGATCTTCATGGCCACGGCCATTTCCATCCTGCCCCTGGTGTTCGTCTTCCTCTTCCTCCAGCGCTGGCTGGTGCAGGGCATCGCGCAGACCGGCATCAAGGGCTAGGAAATCAGCAAGGAGACCGATGTCTTTCCGCACCACCGGCAGCACCGGCAGCACCGGCACATCCGTCGACTACGTCGAGGACGTCTCGCCGGGGAGCGGGGCCCTGCCGCCCCGCGCCTGGTACGCGTCCTCCGACGCGCAGTCCCTGTCGCTGAACGGCAGTTGGAGCTTCCGGCTGTCTCCCACCGTCGACGCCGAGGACGACTCGTTCGCCGCCCCCGGCTTCGACGCGGGCGGCTGGGCCGAGGTGGCCGTGCCGGGCCACTGGGTGCTGCAGGGCGACGGGGCCTTCGGGGCGCCGATCTACACCAACCACCTGTACCCGTTCCCGGTGGACCCGCCGAGGGTGCCGTCGGAGAACCCGACCGGTGACCATCTGCGGTTCTTCGACCTGCCGGAGGGGTGGCCCGCTCTCACCGAGGGCGGGGCGGTGTTGCGCTTCGACGGCGTGGAGTCCTGCGCCCGGGTGTGGCTGAACGGCACGGACATCGGTGAGTTCAAGGGGTCCCGGCTGCCGCACGAGTTCGCGGTCGGGCACCTGCTGAAGCCGGCGGGGAACGTCCTCGCCGTCCGGGTCCACCAGTGGTCGGCGGGCTCCTATCTGGAGGACCAGGACCAGTGGTGGCTGCCCGGCATCTTCCGGGACGTCACTCTGCTGCACCGCCCGGCGGGCAGCGCCCTCGACTTCTTCGTGCACGCCTCCTACGACCACGTCGGCGGCATCGGGACCCTGCGTGTCGACTCGGACGTCGACGGCCGGGTCCTCGTGCCCGCCCTCGACATCGATGTCGCGACCGGCGAGGCGGTGACGGTGCCGGTGGAGCCGTGGACCGCCGAGACGCCTCGGCTGTACGACGGTGAACTGGTCACCGAGGGCGAGCGGGTCCCCCTGCGGATCGGCTTCCGGACGGTCGTCCTCGAGGACGGCCTGCTCAAGGTCAACGGCAAGGCGATCCTCTTCAAGGGCGTCAACCGGCACGAGTGGCATCCTACGATGGGCCGCGCGCTCGACCTGGAGACCATGCGCGAGGACGTGCTGCTGATGAAGCGGCACAACCTCAACGCGGTCCGCACCTCGCACTACCCGCCTCACCCGGCCTTCCTCGACCTCTGCGACGAGTACGGCCTCTGGGTGATCGACGAGTGCGACCTGGAGACCCACGGCTTCACCGAGCAGAACTGGCGGGACAACCCCGTCGACGACGACCGCTGGACCCCGGCCCTCCTGGACCGCGCGGCCCGGATGGTCGAGCGCGACAAGAACCACCCCTCGGTGGTCATCTGGTCCCTCGGCAACGAGGCCGGCACCGGCCGCGGCCTCACCGCCATGGCCGAGTGGATCCACGGCCGCGACGGCTCGCGCCTGGTGCACTACGAGGGCGACTGGGACTGCCGCGACACCGACATCTACTCCCGGATGTACGCCGACCACGCCGAGACCGAGCGCATCGGCCAGCGCCTGGACGGCGGCACCCACAAGCGTCGGCAGCTGCCCTTCATCCAGTGCGAGTACGGGCACGCCATGGGCAACGGCCCCGGCGGCATCGCCGACTACCAGCGCATCTTCGAGGCGCACGAGCGCATCCAGGGCGGTTTCATCTGGGAGTGGATCGACCACGGCGTCAAGCACCCGACGCTGGGCTACGCCTACGGCGGCGACTTCGGCGAGGAGCTGCACGACGGCAACTTCGTCTGCGACGGCCTGATCTTCCCGGACCGGACGCCGTCCCCCGGCCTGATCGAGTTCAAGAAGGTCATCGAGCCCGTCCGTATCGACGGCGACGGCTCGGCCGGCACGGTCCGGGTGCGCAACGCGTTCGACTTCGCGGATCTGTCCTCGCTGGCCTTCGAGTGGGCGTACGAGATCGACGGGAAGACGGTGGAGGCGGGCACCCTGTCGGTGCCCGCCCTGAAGCCCGGCGAGTCCGCCGAGGTGAAGCTGCCGCAGCCGCCGACCGGCGGACCGGCGGGCGAGGCGCTGTGGACCGTACGGGCGCTGCTGGCCGAGGACACGGCGTGGGGCAGGAAGGACCACCAGGTGGCGTGGGCCCAACTGCCGGTCGTGGAAAGGCCGTTGCCGACCGTGGCGCCTGGCGACGGTCCCACGGCGAGCGAGAGGCTGATCTATCTCGGCCCGGCCTCCTTCGACGTCCGTACGGGCGCGCTGAAGACCATCGGCGGCCTTGACGTGACCGGGCTGCGCCTGGACGTGTGGCGGGCGACCACCGACAACGACGAGGGCGCGTGGAACGGCAACACCTGCTACAGCAAGCTGTGGCGGGAGCTCGGCCTGCATCGCGTGCAACACCGCCTGGACGGAGTTGAGTTGGGCGCCGACGCGCTAACCGTACGGACGCGGGTGGCGCCGGCCGCGCGGGAGGTCGGTCTGCGCACGACCTACCGGTGGACAGCCGACGACACCCGGCTGAAGCTGACCGTGTCGGTGGACCCGGAGGGCGACTGGACCGTGCCGCTGCCGAGGCTCGGCATCCGCTTCGGACTGTCGTCGGCGGACGCCGTGAAGTGGTACGGCGGCGGTCCCGGCGAGGGCTACCCGGACACCAAGTCGGCGTCCATGGTGCGCCGTTACCACTCCACGGTCGACGAGCTGCAGACCCCGTACGTCCGCCCCCAGGAGAACGGCGCCCGTCCCGACGTACGTTGGGCGGAGCTGGGCGGACTGCGCATCGACGGCGATCCGGAGTTCTCGTTCACGGCCCGCCGCTGGACCACCGAACAGCTGGACGTGGCCGGGCATCTGACGGACCTTCAGTCCGGTGACACGGTGTGGGTCAACCTCGACCACGGCCAGATGGGCGTCGGCTCCCAGTCCTGCGGGCCGGGGCCACTCCCGGAGTACCACCTGACGGCGGGGCCGGCGGAGTTCTCGTTCGTGTTCTCGACAACGGCGTAGGAAGGCAGTTGGCCCGTACAGCGGCCGGTCGGCGATCACGCCGACCGGCCGCTGTCGCACCGTGGAAGAGCGATGACGGGCGAGCAGTGGGGCGCGTGGGATCAGCACGGAGCGGAGATCGCGGGGCTCGTCCAGCCGTGTCCCGTGCCCCGCCACGGACGCTAGGGTGCGTCCGTCGTGGGCGGGGTCCAGCAGGTCCCGGCGGATGCCCCGCCTCTCCGTTCAGCGGGCCGCGTGACTGTCCGGCGGGGCGGCGCCGTGGTCACGAGCGTAGGCGTCGAGGATCTCCGGTCGGGGCTTCCCCGTGTGCAGGAAGCGCTCGTCGAGCACGGTGGCGAAGTCGTCGAGCGCGGCGGCGAGGACGAGGGACGCGATGCGAGCACCGGGGTGCTGTGCCAGCCGGGTCCGCTCGGCGAGTGCGGCGGCGTGGCCGATGCTCAGCGCCAGCGAGGTGTCGCCGGTCCCGTCGTGGAAGTAGTACGACTCCGGGTACTGCGCGAAGTCCACGCTGACGCCGGCGATCTCGGCGGCCAGCGCGTCCAGTACGGGGGCTCCCGCCTCGGAGTCGAGCTGTTCGTCGGTGAGCCCGGCCCGGCGCAGATGGCAGATGCGCAGCGCCAGCGTCCGGCGCCGGGCGAGCGCGGGAAAGATGCCGAGGACCCAGGAGACGGTGGCGGTCAGCAGCGCGAATCCGACCAGCGCCTCCAGCGGTGCCACGATCCGCAGCCAGCTTTCGGCAGGGGTGATGTCGCCGAGGCCGAGGGTGGCCACGGTCACCAGGGAGACATAGAGGGCGTCCACCGGACGGGAGTGCTGGGTCGGCTCCAGGGCGCTCGAGAAGACGAAGCCCTCCGGCATGTGCGGCCAGTACACCACCGCCCAGCCCAGGGCCACGCCGCACGTCCACATCGCGACCACGCCCGCCACGCCGAGCGGCCCGGCCACTCCCGTGGCACGCCAATGGGGACTGGTGCGGGAGGACAGTCGCCACAGGGCCGTCATGACGATCCGGCTCAGTCCTCCGTGGCGGGTCGGGTGCCACAGGGTGTGGAACACGTCCCGCAGGATGATCAGCACCACCGCCACGCCGACCAGCGAGATCAGCCCGTTCACGCATCCTCCTCAGCCGCACCGGTACCGGTACCGGCATGCTGCCGCGCGGACATGCGGCGGGTGGCCGTCGCGGGCCCGTGTCGCCGCAGGCGTTCGAGGACGCCGATCCGCACAGGGGAGGTGCGTCGGCGCCCGCACGGCACGGGGCCCGGGAACGGCGTGCGTTCCCGGGTCCCCTCTGGCGCCCGGTCAGTCCCGCTGTGCGCCCGTGGGCAGCGGGCGCAGTTGCATGCTCGACGCGGTGCTGGTGCCGAATCCGTAGTCCAGCATCTTCGCGGCGTCGGTGTAGCGGTAGCCGTCGTTGAGAACGACGCCTATGACGGTCTTGTCACCGCGGGTGGCGGAGAAGACCAGACACGGTCCCGCGGATGTGCCGGTGCCGGTCTTGATGCCGTTGGCGCCGGAGTAGGAGGCGAGCAGCTGGTTGGTGTTGTACCAGGTGTAGGTACGGGTGCCGCCGGTGCTCGTGGTCGCGTAGCGCACGGTCTTCGTCGTCTTCACGACGGTACGGAACGTCGAGTACTTCATCGCGCTGCGGGCCAGCTTCGCCAGGTCCTGCGGGGTGGTGTAGTTCTCGCCGGCCGTCGAGATGCCGTCGAACGAGTCGAAGTGGGTGTTGGTCAGACCGAGGTCCGCGGCCTTCTTGTTCATCTTGCCGATGAACGACTTCACCCGCGCGGAGCGGGTGTCACCCGTGCCGAAGGTGTCGGCGAGGGCGTACGCGGCGTCGCAGCCCGAGGGCAGCATCAACGCGTACAGCAACTGCCGGACCGTCACACGGTCGCCCGTCCTCAGATCCGCGGTGCTCGCACCCTCGGCCGTGACGTAGTCGCGGTAGGCCTGCCTGATGGTGATCTTGCGGTCGAGGTCGAGACCGGTCTGGCCGAGGACCACGCGGGCGGTCATGATCTTGGTCGTGCTGGCCATCGGCCGCTTGGTGTCGCCGTACTTGCTGAACAGCTTGGTGCCGGTCGCGTTGTCCAGCAGGTAGGCGCCCTTGGCGCTGACCGTGGGCGCGGCGGCCGCCTGCGCGGGTGAGGCCACGGGCGTGGCCAGCAGTACGGTGCCCGCGGTCACGGCGATCGCCGCGGCCTTGCGCAGCGTCATCGCACCGGATCTTCGTGCGCCGGCACTCCGGCGAACACGTCTGCTCTTGTCAAGGGTTGTCAATTCGAACGCTCCGAAAAATGCACGAATCGGAATGAAGGCCATAGGGCGGGCGCAAAGCACCCTGTCCTTACATGGATCACAAGGGAGAGAATGGTTGCACAGTTCTCCCAACGGCCTTCGGGCACCCCTTTATGCGCATTTCCCGCTCAGGGGTCCGCGCAGCACGGCGTCGGATCAGGGACCTCGAACGGCACCAGGACGCCACCGGCCGCAGGCATGGCGGTGAGGACGAGTTCGCCCTCGTGCCAGTGCGGACGTACGTGATCCCGTGTCGCCAGTTCGTTCTCCGGGGCCGGTGGGCCGGGTGAGCCCAGGACGGTCACGCGGGCGATCGCGGAGCGGGAGAGCAGTTCCGCGATCGTCAGCGTGCCGGTGAGGGAGGAGACGCCCGGGTAGAGCACCGCGCGGCCCATCGGGTCGGGGATGCCGGGTGACACCTCGTACCCCCGGGCCGTGAGCCGCTCCCGGGCGATGCGCGGGAGCGGCTCCGACGGGAGTGCGAGGGACAGGGCGACGCGTGGCCGGTCTCCGCGCACCAGGTGCGTACAGCCGAACACGCCCTCGGGAAGGGCGAGTTCGGCGGCCAGCGTGTGCAGCAGGTGGTCGGCCGCGCGCAGGTCCCCGACCCCGGCGTCCACGGAGAGGGCGTACGGCGTCATGAGGGCAGGACCCACACCGGGTTGGCGTAGAACCACAGGTCGCGCCACGGGTCGGCGTCGCCGACGACATCGATGGCGGGGCCCGCCGGGTCGACGGCCGCGCCCATCGGGCCGACGGCAAAGCGGTTGCCGTCGCTGCCGCGCAGGCGGACGTAGTGCGGACGGTCGACCCGGCCGAGGCCGTAAGTGAGCCGGACCAGGCCGGTGGACTTGTTCACCTCGTACGACTTCACGACCTTCGCGGTCGGCGCGGTGAAGGTGTCCTTGTCGGCGGGCGTGCCCGTCACATCGCCCCGGATGACGTCCACGCGGGCCAACTTCGGTACGAACCCGGCCCAGTTGGGGCCACCGGCGAGCGCCACGTCGACGGTGAGCGTGACCTTGGTGCCCTTCTTGACGTGCAGGGCGCCGCCGAGGGTGGCCCAGCGGCCGCCGCCCGAGAGGCGGACGTCGAGGCCGCTGATGAGCTGGCCGTGGTCGACCCAGATACGGCCGGCGCGGATGCCCTCCATCACGGCGGCGTAGGTGAAGCCGTCGGCGCCGACGTGGGTGCGGCTGTACTGGCCGGGCCAGTAGTCGCCCTGGGTAATGTCGATCTTGCCGCCGTGGACCGGGTCGGTGTGCTTGCCGTTGGCCGCGTAGTCGCTGTCCGGGCCGCCGCGCACGGCGGTGTCCGCGTAGACCTGGTGGGAGTCGGAGTTGGCGGTGATCCACCACGGCTTGCCCTCGGCCAGGAGGCTGTCCCACAGGCCGCCGACGGTGGAGGTCATCCAGTCGAAGCCGCCCCAGGTGCGGTAGCTCTCCAGCGGGTAGCCGGGGAAGGAGTTGGCGCTGGGGTTGTTGTCGTAGATGCCCCGGGCGCGGGCCATGCCGAGGGGTGCGGGCAGGCCGGCGGCCTGGTGGCCGGGGGCGCCCTCGAAGCCGACGGCTATCCGGCCGCTCGCGCCGGTCGCGTCGCGCCAGCCGCGTATCTCGTGCGGGGAGTCGACACCGCGCCGGGCGGGGTGGTTGGCGAGCATCAGGGCGTCCTTGACCTTGCGGCGCCGGACCTGCTCGGCGAGGAAGCCGAGGCCCGCGATGGCGAGCGCCTCGTTGGCGGGCGTCGAGTCCGAGGCGCCCTTCACGCTGCCGTCGTAGTCGGTCTCGAACTGCTTGAGGACGGCGACCTCGTTCTTGCCGGGGTGCACGAAGACCGTGCCGTGCTCGGCGGCCGGGATGTTCCACTCCAGGCCCTGGAAGACGAGGGTGTCCTCATACGCGGCCCGGGCCTCCTTGATGTCCGGGTTGACCTTCTCGACGCCGATCCTGGCGTGGGTGGCGTTGCCGTGGTCGGTGATGACCATCCAGTCGATGCCGTGCCTGGCGCCCTGGCGGACCTGGTCGACGACGCGGTACTTGCCGTCGTTGCTGTACTGGGTGTGGATGTGGTGGTCACCGGCCAGCCACAGGAAGCCGCCTCGCTTACGGCTGTTCGTGCCCGCGTACGCGGGGGCGGTCGCCGCCGCCTGGCCGAGGACGCTCGCGGCGGTCAGGCCCGCGCCCAGCAGGCCGGCGCGGCGCAGCAGGGTGCGGCGGGACTGCTGCTCGGGGGTCAGCGCCTCGTCGGGCACAGAGGTGTCGAAGGCGGCGGGGAGGGCGGCCGGCGCCTCGTGCTCATGGTCGTGGTCATGTCCGTGGTGGTGATGCCCGTGACCGTGCGCGTGTCCGTGTCCCATGAAACGCCTCCTGATGCCGCTGCCTTCCGCGGCTGCCTTCCGCGACGCGACTACCGCGCCGCCTGTGGAGGATCGAGGCGAAACATGAACGTCGAAAGATCAAGGAGTGGCCGCCGGGTTCCCTGGATAGGGCGGATCGCCACGTCCCTCACTGTTTCCCCAACTGGCCTTGCACGTCACACTGATGGCGATCGAACCTGAGCACCGCTCATCTTCCCCCGCGCCCTCCGGAGAGCCCCATGAGCCCCACGAGTCCCATGCGTCCCACAGGCTCCACACGCCCCACGAGAAGACTGCTCGGCATCCTCGCCGCCGGCGCGCTGGCCGTCACCGGCCTCGCCACCACCGGCGCGACGCCGGCGGCGGCCGCCACCAGCGGCACGTTCAACGTGCTGACGTACAACGTCGCCGGCCTCCCGGAGGGGCTCAGTTCCGGCAAGCCGGCGACGAACACCCCGCTGATCTCGCCGCGCCTCGGGGCGTACGACATCGTGAACGTGCAGGAGGACTTCAACTACCACGCGGCGCTGTACGCGGGCGACAACCACCCGTACCGCACGGCGACCAGCGGCGGGGTGCCGTTCGGCGACGGCCTCAACACCCTCTCGGACTACGCGTTCGAGGACTTCGAGCGGGTGAAGTGGAACAACTGCACCGGCACCAACTGCCTCACCCCGAAGGGCTTTTCGCTGGCCCGGGTGCGGCTCGACGAGGGCGTCTTCGTCGACCTCTACAACGTGCACACGAACGCCGACTCCGACGACGCCGCCCTCGCCGCCCGCCGGGCGAACGTCACGCAGCTCTCGGAGTTCATCAAGGCGAACTCGGCGGGCAACGCGGTGATCGTCATGGGTGACACCAACACCCGTTACACGCGCACGGGCGACAACATCCGCTCGCTCGTGTCGGAGAACGGGCTCACGGACCCGTGGGTGCAGCTGATCAAGGGCGGTGTCGCCCCGGCTCTGGGCGCCGACGCGCTGGTCTGCCCGACGACCGCCCCGACCAATGACTGCGAGGTCGTCGACAAGGTCTTCTACCGGGACAGCAACGTGGTCGACCTGACCGCGAACCGCTACAACAACGACTGGGCGACATTCCTCGACTCGGCGGGCGGCAACCTCTCCGACCACTTCCCGCACACGGTCGACTTCTCCTGGAAGCTCAACTCGGGCCTGAGGGCCGGTGACTTCTTCGGCGGTCCGCACGGCACGGCGTACAACGACGCGGACAACCTCCCCTCGACGGTCTCGCCCCGCACCCTGACCCTGCGCGGCGGCTCCCGTCTCGACGCGGTCTCGCTCACCCACGACGGCGGTACGACGCTGACCCACGGCGGTACGGGCGGCACTGCGGCCTCACTCACCCTGGCCTCCGGCGAGCACCTCACCTCCGTGAAGCTCACGCAGGGCCAGAAGGACGGCCGCACCCGGATCTTCTCCGCCGCCTTCGGCACGGACAAGGGCCGCACCCTCTCCTCCGGCACGGCCACCTCCGACACCAAGACCTTCACGGCCCCCTCCGGCTGGCAGATCGTCGGCTTCACCGGCCGCGCGGGCACCGAGATCGACAAGCTCGGCGTGCTGTACGCCCCGATCGGCTGACCTGCGAACCCTCGGCCACAGGGCCTCCGAGCCCTTGATCACCAGGCGGTAGCCTTGGCGTCCTGGGTCTCCGAGGTGAAGAGGTGGTCTCCATGGCCCGTGCCGGGCTCACCGTCGACCGGGTCGTGGAGGCCGCGGCCGATCTCGCGGACGAGGTCGGGTTCGAGCGGGTCACCCTGTCCGCGCTGGCGCGGCACTTCGGGGTGAAGGACGCGAGTCTGTACTCGCACGTCAAGAACCTCCAGGATCTGCGGACGCGGGTCGCGCTGCTGGCGGGCGGCGAGCTGATCGACCGCATCACCGCCGCCGTGGCCGGGCGGGCGGGCAAGGACGCGCTGGCCGCCTTCGCGGGCGCCTACCGGGAGTACGCGCTGGAGCGGCCCGGCCGGTACGCGGCCACCCAGATCCGCGTCGACCAGGACGTCGTCGCCGCCTCCCCCGGCTTCCGCCGTACCGCCGAGATCACCTACGGCATGCTCCGCGCGTACGGCCTCGACGAACCCGACCTCACGGACGCCGTACGACTGCTGCGCAGCACCTTCCACGGCTTCTGCGCCCTGGAGGCCGGTGGCGGCTTCGGCGCGCCCCGGGACGTACGACGGTCATGGGACAAGGCCGTCGAGGCGCTGCATCTGGCCCTCACGCACTGGCCCCGGGAAAGTCCCGAGGGGGCGTAGTCCCGAGGGGGCGTAGTCCCGAGGGGGCGTAGTCCCGAGGGGGCGTAGTCCCGGCGTGTGCCCCCGCGAGGAATCTTGAGGACTCAAACAATTGCCGCCCCGACGGCAACCTTCCGTCCCTCGGCGGCGACCACAGAACATGACACCTGCAACACCCGCCCCCTCCGCCCCGTCCGGACACCGTCGTCGCCACCTCGCGCGCAAGCCCGTCATCGGCTCGCTCGTGGCAGCGTCCGTGCTGGCGGGCGCCTGGTACGCGACCGCCGGGGCCGCGCCCGCGCCCACCGCCGCGGCCGGTGATCTCACCGTCACGCACACGACCGTGAGCCTGTCGGCGAAGTTCCCCTATCTCTCGGCGGGCTACAACAACAGCCGGGAGTGGACGCGGACGGCGACGGCCGTGGCGCCGAACGGCACGCTGCGGGTCGCCTGGCCCGCGTCGGACGGTGTCCACGTCACCCCGCTGACGGCCGCCGGAAAGCGCGCGGGCGCCGACTCGGTCGTCAAGGGGACGAAGGAGATCGGGGGGCTCGTCGCGCACAACGACGGGTTCGCGCTGCTGACCCGGGTCGCCGACACCAACAAGTGGAAGGAGACGGCCGCCGCGCTGATCCGCTACCGGAACGGCAAGCAGGCCTGGCGCACCAAGCTGACCGGCGCCTCCTCCGACGACACGGCCCCGCTGCTCGACGGCCAGCTCGCCTGGAACGGCAAGAAGTACGGCGCCTACTTCGTCGTGCACGGCGCGGGCGGCTTCGCCGACGGCCACTTCGGCGACAAGCTGGCGTATGTGAACCCCCAGGGCAAGAAGCTCGGCGGCGGCTGGGGCTGGGGCTGCTCCCACAACGAGGGCATAGCCCTGCGCGCCGAGACGAGCGGCGACTTCACCTCCCTCTGCTTCGACGACTGGCGCTCGGGCCTGTTCGTCTCCACCGGCATAGCCGCGCCCGACAACGCGCCCGTCGTCCAGCGCGAGCAGTGCTGGGCCGGCTACTGCGGCGGCACCTTCGCGGGCCGCACCGGCGACCTCGTGAAGTCCTCCACCGGCCGCTACGCCACCGCCTTCGCCTCGCGCGGCGCCGCCTCCGCCAAGAAGAACCCGGACGACTCCAGCGGCCGGGGCTGGACGGTCAAGCCGAAGACCAGCACGCACCAGGTCGCCGTCGCGTTCCTGAAGAACCGCAACACGCCCTCGGGCAAGCCGGTCTACCTCACCTCCGCCAAGGGCACCGAGCACGTCAACGTGCGCGTCGCCCCGTACGGCAAGAACCGGCTCCTCGTCTCCTACGAGACCCTGAAGAACGCCAAGTGCGCGAGCGGCACCTGCACCGGCACCTTCTCGGGCACACACTTCCGCCTCGTCGACTGGAGCGGCAAGCTCCAGGGCGCCGACAAGGTCGTCAAGGCGCGGATCTCCGGCGACATCGCGGTCCTGAAGGACGGGACGCTGACCTGGGCCTACGCGCCCGTCACCCCGTCGTACACGACCGCCCTCAACGGGGCGTCACCGACCACGAAGACGCTGAAGATCGCCCGTCTGAAGCCGTAGCTCCACGGTCGAAGGCGAAGCGGAACGCCGCCCGCTCGCCGTCGGCCCACGTCACGACCACGTCGTGAGCCCCCTCCACCGTCACGGACACCAGTTCCGGGAGCGGCAGGGGGTCGGGGTCGGCGGTGAGGCGGGCGAGGGCCACGAAGAGGGTGGCGGCCTCGTCGGCCTCGCCGATCTCGCCGGCGAGGCCGGGGCCGCCGTCCGTGTCCGACAGGCCGTGAACGGGGAGGAGTTCGACCTGAACGCCCTCTGTCGCCGCCCATCCGGTGACCCGTACCGGTGTCCCGGGCGCCGCTCCGCTCACCAGATGGGCGCGGACCTCGGCCGCGCCCCGGGCCACGACGAGGCTGGTGACCCGCACTCCGGCCCCGGGCTCCTCACCGACCGCGTGCCGGGAGGCGGCCCACCCCACCCCCACCCCCAGCGGCTCGATGCCGGCACGGCTCGCGTCACCGCCGACGATCACGCTGTTGTCGTACGTCCCGGCAGGCTCGGCCAGAGGCACGGGCTCCGTCACCGTCGAGTACGCGAGCCGCGTGTAGAAGGGGTCGTAGCGGACGTCCTCGCTGCCGTGGTTGTGGAGGCGGACCAGGCCGTCCGAACGCGTGGACTGAAGCAGCCAGTTGGGCGGCCCCACCGGGCGCAGCCCGTCCTCCCGCTCCACCGGCCCCGGCTCCTCGGTCGCCGTCCACACCTCGTGGTCCGGCGGCAGCAGCAGGCCGAGGAAGCCCTTGCTGGCCCAGTACGGGGAGGCGGGGCCCGAATAGCCTTGCAGTACGGCGGAGTTCGGGCCGTGCCAGCCCAGCGACAGCAGGCCACGGTCGTCGACCGCGCCCCGGTCGAGGAAGTACTTGAGGGCGCCCGACGCCAGCCGCCTCGTCTCGCCCGGCGACAGCGGCGTACGGCCGGTGAAGGCGCCCAGCCAGAGCGGAGCCGTCGTCGCGAAGCGATAGGTGAGGGAGCGGCCCTGATGCAGAGGGGCGCCGTCGCCGCCGAACAGCCGGGCGTAGTCGCCGAGATGGGCCGACAGGCGGTCTCCGTAGCGGGCGAGGAGGCGTTCGTCGTCGGCCAGCCAGGCGTGCAGCACCGGGTAGAGGTGCATGGCCCAGCCGTTGTAGTAGTCGAACTTGCGGCCGTCGCCGTCGGTGTACCAGCCGTCGCCGACGTACCACTGCTCGATCCGGTCGAGCCGCTCGTCGATGACCCGGCGCGCCAACTCCGGTTCATGGCCGATCTCTTCGAGGAAGCCGCCGACCGTCACCGGGAACAACTCCCAGTTACAGGGCCAGGGTTCGGCGGTGAGCGCGTCGCCGAGCCAGGCCGCTGCCCGCTGACGGACGCCGTCGTCGAGCCGGTCCCAGAGCAGGTCGCGCGTCACACGCAGCGCGAAGGCGATCGACGCGGCCTCCACCAGGGGCTGACCGCGGTCCTCGATGCGCGGCCAGACGCCCGAGACCCCGGCCGCGAGTCCGTCCGCGTACCGCGCGAGCGCCTTCTCGTCGCGGCGGAAGGCGGCGAGCAGCAGCGTACGGGCGTACCCCTCCAGCCCGTCGGAGAGCCGGCCGGACCAGCTGGTCCGGTCGCCCGGGAGGTGGTACAGGGCCCCGTCGGCGGTCGCGTACGGCTCCACGGCGGCCAGCAGCGAGTCTGCGGCAGCCTCCCAGTGGGCGCGGGTGTAACCGGTGTACGGGCTGAGGGTGCGGTCGTCGTGGGGCTGGGAGGGCATGTGGTGCGCTTTCTGACTGGGAGGGGCCGGGGTGGCTGGGTGCGTTGTCGAGTGCGGGTGCGTGGGGCTTCTCGCACAGTTCCCCGCACCCCTGAGAGACCAGGCCCCTGCGGGCCTGGATCGGCAGGGCTGCGGGCCGAGAAGCATGGGGCGCAGCCCCTGCTTTTCAGGGGCGCGGGGAACTGCGCGAGCAACCACGACGCACCCGCACCCGCCAACGCACCCAAACCACCCGCCCCCTCCCGCGTACAAACCTGGGGCGCCCCGGTTCCGGTCGGAACGCCCCAGGGGTCTCATCCCACCCTGGTCCGCCCCTCGGGGACCAGCCCCTGGGCGACGAGTTCGTCGCGGACGAGGTCGGCGTAGACGGTAGCGCCGTGCACCGAGGTGTGGGTGTTGTCGCGCTTCTCGTTGTAGAGGTAGAGCGCCTTGGAACCCTCGGTGCCCAGCGACTCGACCAGCGCCTTCGTCTTCGCGGTGAGATCGACCAGCGGCACACCATGGGCGGCCGCGACCGCGCGGGTGACCGCCGGGTGGTCGACGCCGAGGCCGTTGACCAGCAGGGCCGTGCCGTTGTTCAGGGTGCCGTCGGAGTTGAACCAGCGGCGGACGATCGGGGTGACCAGGACCGGCTTCCCGCCCTTCTCGCGGACGCCCGCGACCAGGGTTTCGAGGTTGGCCCGGTAGGTGGCCTCGTCGGTCTGCTTGTCGTTGTGGGCCAGCTGGATCAGGACCAGGTCGCCGCGCCGGATCTTCGGCTGGACCGTGGCCCACAGCCGGGAGTCGGCGAGGTAGGACACCGTGCTCTCGCCGGAGTCGGCGTAGTTGGCGACCGAGACGCCCTTGCGCAGGTACTGCGGGAGTTGCTGGCCCCAGCCGGAGTACGGGTCGCCGGGCTGGTCGCAGACCGTGGAGTCGCCGACGAGGAAGATCTGACGGGCCCGCTGGGCGGGGGTCACGCGGATGTCGGCGAGGGCGGGCGCCGCGCCGCCGATGACGAGGTCCAGGCCGGGGGTGCCCTCGGCGCCGGTCGGCTCGCCCTCGGGGGTGCGGACGTCGACGGTGAAGCTGCGGGAGACGGGCTCGTCGGCCTGGGTGACCGTCTCGGCGAGCAGCGTGCGGCGCGTCTCGCCGGTGACCTTCGTGCTCGCCGCCGTCGCGCCGCCGAGGCGGACGGTCACGTCGTACGTGCCGGCGGGGACGTCGAAGTGGCAGGCGTTCTCGGCGCAGTTCTCCAGGCCCAGCGCGGGTCGGCCCCGGTGCGCCTCGGCCGGTACGGCCGTGAGAACGGTGCCCAGGGTCGTCGCCACCGTCAGCGCGGCGATGGTGAAACGTCTCATTGCGGCTCCTCCCGAGGAATGACATGACCCGGCGGCTGGACGGTACATCGTCTGGCAAGCGCTTTCTAGATGTCAGCCGGTTTTCACAAGATTGCCAACTTCCCTGCGGCGAAAGCCCTTTCGCGAAAACGATTCAACTGTCACCCTTCCGAATCACCCGCACTCCCCCCACGCCTCACGAGGAGGACCCCCATGTCCGAATCCACCTCCGCCTCCACCCCCACCTCCGCCTCCGCCTCCGCCGACAGACCGGCCTCGCCCGGCCTGGGCCGTCGCGGCTTCGTCGCCGGCACCGCCGCCACGGCCGTCGGGGCCGCGCTCGCCGGACCGCTGGCCGGCACCGCCCGCGCCGCGGCCTTCGGTTACACCGACGACGGCACCAACTACGTGATCGACACCGGCGCGAACCTCGTGTTCAAGGTCAGGAAGAGCAACGGCGACCTGTCCTCGCTCGTCTACCGGGGCACGGAGTACCAGGGCTACGGCGGCATGAACTCGCACATCGAGTCCGGCCTCGGCAGCTCGACCGTCAGCATCAGGCAGTCCGGCTCGACCATCCTCGTCTCCGTCACCTACGGCACGCTGAAGCACTACTACGCGGCCCGCAGCGGCGAGAACAACATCTACCTGTGGACCAACAAGGCCGACACCTCGGTCTCGGCGACCCGCTACATCGTGCGCGTGAAGGCGGGCCTGTTCCTCAACGACGAGCCCGACTCGTACACCTACGCGCCCACCACCATCGAGGCCTCGGACGTCTTCGCGAAGTCCGACGGCCAGACCCGCTCGAAGCACTACTCCAGGCTCCGGGTGATGGACTACGACTACATCGGCTGGAAGACGGGCAGCGTCGGCCTGTGGATGGTCCGCAGCAACCACGAGAAGGCCTCCGGCGGCCCCTTCTACCGCTCCCTGCTGCGCCACCAGAGCGCGGACGGCGGCGGCCTCTACGAGATCCTGTACTACGGCCAGAACCAGACGGAGGAGCAGCGGTTCGGCCTCCAGGGCCCGTACGTCATCGCCTTCACGGACGGCGGGGCGCCCTCCTCGTCGCTGTTCCCGGGCACACTGACCACGCCGTGGGCGGACTCTCTCGGCCTGTCCGGGTACACCTCCGCGAGCGGCCGGGGCCGGGTGGCGGGCGTCGGCATCACCGGCCGGAACACGTCGTACGCGTACACGGTGGGGCTCGCCAACTCGACGGCGCAGTACTGGGGTTCGGCACGGGCGTCGGACGGCTACTTCTCCATCGCGGGGGTGCTTCCGGGGACGTACACGCTCACGGTGTTCAAGGGTGAGCTGGCGGTGTACACGACCTCCGTGACGGTCACGGCGGGCGGTACGACGACGCTCAACTCGATCGCGATCCCGTCCACGAACGACCCGTCCAACGCGGGCGCGATCTGGCGGATCAACGACTGGAACGGCACGCCGAGCGGCTTCAAGAACGCCGACCTGATGACGTACGCGCATCCGTCGGACGTCCGGGCCGCCTCCTGGACCGGCAACGTGGTGATCGGCAGCGGCACCGAGACCTCGGCCTTCCCCTGCTACCTCTGGAAGGACGTGAACAGTGGTCTCCTCGTCTACTTCCGGCTGACCGCCGCGCAGGCCGCCGCCGCCCACACCCTGCGCATCGGTGTGACGACGGCCTACGCCAACGGCCGGCCGCAGGTCGTCGTCAACGACACCTGGACCTCGGCGATCCCCTCCCCGCCCACCCAGCCGAACACTCGGTCGCTGACGAACGGGTCCTACCGGGGCAACAACCACACGTTCACCTACAGCGTCCCGGCGTCCGCCTGGCTGGCGGACACGAGTCAGTACAACGTGCTGAGGATCAACGTGGTGAGCGGTTCGGGGGCGACGTCCTATCTCAGTGCGGGGACGTCGATCGACGCGATCGACCTCCTGGGCTGAGAGTCCGTCATGTTCCGCGCGTCCACTGCTGATTCGTCCCGCTGCCACACGTGTACGTGATGATCGCGGCCGAGTCGGCGGTGGACGCGCCGTTCACGTCCAGGCACTCGCCACTCGCGCGGGAGACGACCTTGACGTAGCTGCCCGTGGTGGTCAGCGACCACTGCTGGTTCGTGGCCGAGGAGTTGCAGTTCTCCTGGGTGACGGTGGTGGCGTTCTCCTGCACGCACAGGGAACTGTGACGGGTCATCAGCTGGTAGTAGCCGCTGCCGACGGACTTGAACCAGTACTTCTGGTTGTTGCCGCTGTTGCAGGCGTACTGCTTGATCTGGGCACCCGCCCACAGCGACTGACTCGTGACGTCGGCGCACTTGGCGGAGTGCCGGGCGATCAGCGTGTTGTACGTGGCACTGGTGCCGCTGATCGTGCCGGTGGCCGTGTCGACGGTGATCTCCGGGGACCAGGACATGGACATCGTGGTGGAGGTCGGGAAGGTCAGCGGCAGCCAGACGTAGCGGGAGTCGTTGACCTTGCCGCCGAAGGCGTTGCCCCAGCGGTCGCCCAGGTAGAGGTACGAGGTGGTCGAGGTGCCCTGCACGGGGAGGACGTACGCGGTCTGCGAGCCGAACGTCGTGGAGTCGCCGACGTTGGCCATGGCCGTCCAGGGGCCCGCGATGCTGGTGGCGGTGGCGTACTGCTGCTGGTTGGGGTTCCAGCCCGTGGCGCCCGAGGTCAGCATGAAGTAGACGCCGCCCCGCTTGAACAGGGCGGGCGCCTCGCGGTGGCCGCCGTGCCAGGGGTCGGCGACGAGGGCGGCGATGCCGGTGTAGTCGGCGGTGAGCCGGTAGATCTGCAGGTCGTAGTTCTCGCGGGCCGCGGAGATCATGTAGCCGGTGCCGTCGGTGTCCACGAAGACGGTGATGTCACGGGACATGTGGGTGCCGAGCGGGCGGAAGCTGCCCTGCCAGGTGTAGTTGCCGTCGACGGTGTCGGAGACGGCGACGGCCGCGCGGGCCTCGCTGTAGTCGGTGCCGTTCTCCTTGTGCATCCACATCACGAACTTGCCGGTGGAGGCGTTGTACATGACCTTCGGCCGCTCGATGTTGGCGGTCGCCAGCTCGGGGTCGGTGGCCTGGGTCAGGACGTTGTTGCGGAACTCCCAGTTCTTCAGGTCCGTGGAGCGGTACGCCGACACGTACTTGAAGGTGTTGTCGGAGTTCCGGTTCTCGCCGAACCAGTAGTAGTACGAGCCGACCTTGATGACCCCGCCGCCGTGGGCGTGCAGGGCGTTGCCCGAAGTGTCCGTGAACTGGGTGCCGTTGGGAATCGTCTGCGGCGCCGCCTGGGCGGGGCCGGCGGTGACGAGGGCGCCGGCCAGCGCCAGACAGAGCGCGAGGAGCATCGCGTACGCACGTCTCATCTCAGCTCTCCTTACCGTTGTTCGGGGTGGCCGCGTCGGCGACGGGGACTCCGAAGTCGGGGGTTCCGTCGGGCTTCCAGCCGAGGCGCTGGACGCGGGTGTGCCGGTTGGGGTCGTTGAGCGGGTCACCGACGATGTCCTTGTACTGGCGGGCGTGGTAGACGAGGACGTCGGTGCGGCCGTCCTCGGCGACGGTGAAGCTGTTGTGGCCCGGCCCGTACTGCTTGGTGGTGTCGTTGCTGGTGAAGACCGGTGTCGGGGACTTCGACCAGTTGGCGGGTTCCATGAGGTCGGCGTCCGCGTCGACGGTCAGCAGGCCCATGCAGTAGTTGAAGTCGGTCGCGCTCGCCGAGTACGTCATGAAGAGCCGGCCGTTGCGCTTGATGACCGACGGCCCCTCGTTGACCTTGAAACCGATGACCTCCCAGTCCAACTCCGGTGTGGTGAGCCGGACCTGCGGACCCGTCAGGGTCAGCGGGTCGGCCATCCTCGACAGCCAGACCGCGGTGTTGTTGTTCATCCCGGGCTCGTGCTGCGCCCACGCGAGGTAGCGGGAGCCCCGGTGGGTGAAGGTGGTGGCGTCCAGGGAGAACGTCTCCCAGGCGGTCTTCAACTGGCCGCGCTCGACCCAGGTGCCCTTGAAGGGGTTCCGGTGGGAGTTCTCCAGGACCCAGATGCGGATCGCCCAGATGTCCTCGGCGGGCGCGGAGGCGAAGTAGATGTACCACTTGCCGTCGATGCGGTGGATCTCCGGCGCCCAGATGTGCGCGCCCATCACACCCGTCTCGTGCTTGCGCCAGATGACGGACTCGTCGGCCGTCGACAGGCCGCGCAGCGTGCGGGATCTGCGCAGGATGATCCGGTCGTACTCGGGCGCGGTCGCCGTGAAGTAGTAGAAGCCGTCGGTGTGCCGGTTGATGTGCGGGTCGGCGCGGTTGCGGACCAGCGGGTTGGCGTACGCCGGGCGGGAAGCGGAGGCCTGGGACGTGGAGGCCTGGGGCGTGGACGCCTGGGCGACGCCGACGGGCAGGGTGGTGAGGGCGCCGGCGGCCAGGGCGCCCTTGAGGAGCAGCCTGCGGTTGGGGGGTTCGGGGAGTTCGTGCTCGCGGCTCACGCGGTCTGCCTCTCTGCAGATGGTGCTGCACGTGGGGGGAGACAAAAGAAAACAGATTCGTTCGGCATTTCGCACAAGATCAGTCATTCCGAACGGCTGAAAGGTAAGGGCGTGTTACGCCGAGGTCAACGGGTCGGGCATGACGAACACAAGCTCACAGGAACGAACCGACGCGAAGAAGCCGGACACGGCGAAGTTTCTGTTATCGGGTGAGCCCCGGCGCGTCTCCGATGACGTGCGCAGCCAAACCCACAAGACAGCGGCGGCCGCCGGAGCCCTGGCGGTCACCGCCCTGATGCTCGGCGCCCCGACCGCGACCGCCGCAGGCCCCCGCGATGTGACCTCCGACGTCCGTGCAGGGCGGAACGTCACGCTCACCGGGGACACGGTGGTGACCGTGCCGTCCGGGACGACCACGTACGGCGGTGTGTTCAGCGGTACCGGCACGCTCACCGTGCGCGGCACCGGCACACTGGTCCTCACCAGGGACAGCGACTTCACCCTGCCGAAGTCCCGGCAGCGGCAGGTGGTGAAGACGCTCGGCGGGAACCACCCGTACGTCACCGTCGCCAACCCGGACCCGCCGGCCGTGACCGTCGCGAAGGGCGCGACCCTCCAGTACGGCGACAGCGGCTCGACCGGCGTGATCGGCCACTATCCGTACGGCACCCCGGCGTTCCGGCTCAACCAGAACAACATCCGGGTCGACGGCACCCTGCGGCTCGCCCTGAAGAACGTCCAGTACAACCTGGGAACCATCAGCGGCTCCGGCCTGGTCACCCAGCCGAGGTTCCTCTGGGCGACCTGGGACCTGTCGGGCACCCATCCCTTCACCGGTGTCATCGACAACGGCACGGGCGTGAACGCCGGACGCCCGGAGTTCGCGACCTCGCTGCCGAACGCGCGCAAGGTCCTGAACCAGGGCACCTGGACCGTGGACACCCCGCTGGGCCAGACCGTCACCCAGGGCATGGACTTCTACCAGCGCGAGTACGGCAGCGACATCAACGTCCAGTCGCGGCCCGGCAGCAAGGTGATCCTCACCGGCCAGTACAGCTGGTCGGACCAGGGCGGCGACACGAACCCCTCGCTCAGCGACCCCGCCCTGAACTGGACGCCCGCACGCAAGAACGTCAACAAGCGCGGCACCAACATCAAGGGCGCCAACGTCCAGTGGGGCGACGGCACCACGAACAGGATCTTCATGCCGGGCACGGCCGAGACGGTCTACATCAACCTGCTGGCGGCCCGGTCCCGTTCGCTGCTCACGTTCGACTACAACGGCCCGGTGACGCTGGGCGCCCCCATCGGCGGCGGCCGCTTCCACGACACGCTCTCCACGCCCGGCGCCGGGGACATCGTCATCAAGGGGACCAGGGGCAACGACGTCACCTTCGCCGCCGTCCAGTACTACAACGGCTCCACCACGGTCGAGAAGGGCGCGGTGCTGCGGCTGGGCAGTGGCAAGTCCGGCGGCGACGGCGGGCTGTACACCAAGGGCGACCTCTACAAGGTGGTCAACAACGGTTCGCTGATCGTCCGCAATGTGTCGAAGCCCGTGACCCTGTCGCGAGTCGGCGGCACCGGCTCGCTCACGCAGTCGGGTGCGGCCACGACAACGCTGACGGGCGGCGCGGTGACGTACACCGGGGCGACGACCGTCACCAAGGGCACGCTGGCGCTCCGCTCGGGGGCGGCTCTCACCCGCAGCAGGACCATTCGGCTCACCACCGCCGGCGCGAGGCTCGACGTGGGCACCGCCGGGCTGCGCGTGACCAGGTCCCTGTCCGGCAAGGGCACGGTGAAGGGGGCGGTGACCAACGAGGGCGTGGTCGTGGCCGGCCTCACGGTGACGGGGGGCTACACCCAGACCGGGAAGGGCGAACTGGTGCTGCGCAAGCGGCCGTTGAAGGTGCACGGGACGGTGCGGCTGGCGGGCGGGCTGGACTTCGCGGCCCTGGCCGCCGTCGGCGGACCCGGCGAGAGCATCACCGTGCTCGACCACCGGGGCAAGGGCGGGAACACCGGAACGTTCACCGGGCTCCGCGAGGGCGCCAAGGTGAAGCTCGCCGACAACACGTACCGGATCAGCTACCGGGGCGGCGACGGCAACGACGTCGTCCTGACCGAGACGAAGGCGGGTCCGTCGCCGACCGTCAAGACCGCCGCGGGCTCCGACTCCGGCCCCGGCGCGCAGGACGCCCGTACACAGAACGCCGCCGCCTCCGCGGACAGCGGCCTCGGCTGGTGGCCGTACGCGCTCGCCGTCGGCCTGCTGTCCGGGCTGCTGGTACCGATCAGCCGGCGCCGCAGGAACAACCGGCGCCGGGGCGGCCGGCACGCGGCCACGGGCTGAGACCGGCGTATCCCTGGATGAGACAAAGCTCGGGCGGGCGGTCGCTGTACGGGGGTCAGCGGCCGCCCGCCCGTCTCGTGCCGCGCGCTTACGCCGTGGTGGTGTCGGCCTCGGGCCCGGCCTCGGCCTCGGCCTCGGTACGGGCCTTCCCCGGCTCCTCCTGCCGACCGCGCAGCCAGACGTACACCGGGATGCCGGCGAAGAGGAACAGGACGCCCTGGTAGACGGCCGCGTAGCCCGCGCCGGCGATCAGCCAGAAGGAGAAGGCGAAGGAGAGGGCGGCGACGATCAGGTCGCGGACCAGGCCGGCGGGGCGGACCCGCTCGCGCGTGCCCCTGGCCAGCCAGTAGAGCTGGGCGGCGGCGGAGAGCAGGTACGGGACGCAGCCGGTGAACGTGGTGATGAGGACCAGGACGCGGAAGGCGGTGTCCGGGTCGTCCGCGTAGTTGACGACGATGAGGAGCGTGCCGAGGACGGCGGTGGCGAGGACGCCGAAGCCGGGGACGCCGCCCTTGCCGACGCGGGCGAAGGGCTTGGGGAAGAGACCGTCGCGGGCGGCGGCGTACGGCATCTGGGCGCTGAGCAGGACCCAGCCGTTGAGGCAGCCGACGATCGAGGCGACGGCGACCAGCGCGATCACCGTGCCGCCCCAGGTGCCGCCGGCCATCGAGTTGACCGCGTCGGCGAAGGGCGCCCCGGACTCGACGAGTTCCTGGTGCGGGACCAGGCCGAACACGGCGACCGTGCCGAGGATGTAGACCAGCGCCGAGGCGAGCGTGCCGAGGACGCTGGCGCGGCCCACGGTGCGCTCCGGGTCACGGACCTCGCCGGCGCTGACGGCGGCCGACTCGACGCCCAGGAAGCTGTAGAGGAGGAGGGCGGCCGCGGCGGCCAGCGCGCCGGGGGCGCTCTCGCCGGAGGCGTTGAAGGGGCCGTAGTTGTCGGTGTCGATGAAGAACAGGCCGATGGTGGCGACCAGCAGCAGCGGTATGAACTTCAGCACGGTGGAGACGATCTGCACGGCGCCCACGTAGCGGGTGCCCGCGAAGTTCGCGGCGGCCGGCAGCCACAGGGCGGCCAGGGCCACCAGCGCCAGGACGGCCTTGCTGTCGCCCAGGGGTATCAGCACGTCGACGTAGCCGACGACACCGACGGCGAGCGCGGCGATGCTGACCCAGCACATCGTCCAGTACGACCAGGCCGACAGGAAGCCCGCGAAGGGGCCGAAGGCGTCGCGCGGGTAGACGTAGAGGCCGCCGGTGACGGGGCTGCGCCTGGCCAGCTTTCCGAAGAGCAGCGCCAGCAGTACGGCCGCCACGGAGAGGACCCCGAAGGCGAGCAGGCTGACCGTGCCGTAGGGGGCGACGGCGGCGGGGAGGGTGAAGATGCCGCCGCCGATGATGTTGCCCATGACGAGGGCGGTGGCCGCGGTGAGGCCGAACGTGCGGCCCGGGGCGGCCGCGTTCGTCGCCGAGGCCGTCCCGTCGGCCGGAACCGGGTTCGGCTCGGGCTCGGTGGCCTCGGGGGTGCTGGTGGTGGTCATGGCGGTTCCCGGGGGCTGCGGTGTGATGGGGACGGGGAGGGCGCGATCGTATCGCCGCGTTCCACATGGTGGTCAATCTGTTCATGTACTGGACACAATCGGGTGGGCCCACCTCCGCGGCTCGACTACCGTCGAGGGCATGACCAGCAACACGCCCGGCTTCCCCGGCATCCCCGGTCCCCGTGTCGGCCCCTTCGCCGCGACCCTCGCGGCCGATGCGCTCGTCCTCGACGGCGGTATGTCCAACCAGCTCGAATCGGCCGGTCACGACCTGAGCGACGAGCTGTGGTCGGCGCGGCTCCTCGCCGAGCGGCCAAAGGCGATCACCGAGGCCCATCTCGCCTACTTCGAGGCGGGCGCGAGCGTGGCGATCACCTCCAGCTACCAGGCCACCTTCGAGGGCTTCGCCAAGCGCGGTATCCGACGCGACCGGGCGGCCGAACTCATGTCCCTGAGCGTCGAGTTGGCCGTGGACGCGGCGGTGGAGGCCAAGGCGAGGGGCATCTCGCGCCCCCTGCTGGTGGCGGCCTCGGTCGGCCCGTACGGGGCGATGCTCGCGGACGGCTCCGAGTACCGGGGCCGGTACGGGCTGAGCGTGGCCGAGCTGGAACGGTTCCACCGGCCCCGGCTGGAGGCGCTGGCCGCCACCTACCCCGACGTCCTGGCCCTGGAGACGATCCCGGACACCGACGAGGCCGAGGCGCTGCTGCGGGCGATCCGCGGTCTGGAGGTGCCCGCCTGGCTGTCGTACACCGTCGACGGCGACCGCACCCGCGCCGGGCAGCCGCTGGAGGAGGCCTTCGCGCTCGCCGCGGACGTGGAGGAGGTCGTCGCCGTGGGTGTGAACTGCTGCTCGCCCGACGACGTGGACGGTGCGATCGAGACGGCTGTCCGGGCCACGGGCAAACCCGTCGTCGTGTATCCGAACAGCGGCGAGACCTGGGACGCGTCGGCGCGGGCCTGGACCGGGCGGTCGACGTTCACCACCGAGCAGGTGGAGGGGTGGCGGGCGGCCGGGGCCCGGCTGATCGGCGGGTGCTGCCGGGTGGGACCCGAGGCGATCTCGGCGATCGCGAAGACGCTGGGCTGAAGCCCCTGGGCCGAAGGCCTCGCCGTATGCCCTGGGCCGAAGGCCTCGCCGTAGCCCCTGAGCCGACGGACACGGCGTACCGGGCCGCTCCCCCGCTGCTAGCCTCCGTCCCGGGGAAACCGGTTACCGAGGTGTTGCCGACAGACGGGGTAGGGCGGGCTATGACCAGGAAGAACGCCGACGGCGGGGGCCGCAGCACGATCCGGGACGTCGCCGCGCGCGCCGGTGTCTCGGCGGCCACGGTGTCGCGGGTGCTCGGCGGGGCCTATCCGGTGAGCGCGGCGACCCGGACGCAGGTGCTGCGGGCCGTCCGCGAGCTGGACTACGTCGCCGACGCCCGCGCCAAGGCGATCGCCGGTGTCGGCACACCCACCCTCGGCTTCGTCCTCGACGACATCACCGGCCCCTCGTTCGCGCTGATGGCGCACGGCGTGGAGCGCGAGGCGACCCGGCTCGGCCATCTCTGCCTGGTGTGCAGCACCGACGGCGACGCCGCGCACGAGAGGGACTTCATCGAGACGATGCGGGCGCAGCGGGCCGCCGCGGTCATCGTGGTCGGCGGCGGCGCGGACACCCCCGAGTACCGGTCGCGCACCGCCCGGGTCGCCGACGCGCTGGCGGCCGCCGGATCACGGCTCGTGCTGTGCGGGCGGCCGCCGCTGGACCCCGGTGCGCCGGTCACGGTCATCGAGTACGACAACGAGGGCGGCGCGTACGCCCTGTGCGCGCATGTCCTGTCCCAGGGGCACCGGCGCATCCTCTTCCTCGGCGGCAAGCCGGAGCACACGACGGCGCAGGGGCGTGAGCGGGGGTATCTGGCGGCCCATCGCGCGCGGGGCGTCGAGGCGGACCCGGCGCTGCGGCTGGCCGGGGACTTCACGCGCGACTCCGGATACCGGTCGATGCGGCGGGCGTTGGCGGAGGGGCTCGACTTCACGGCGGTGATGGCGGCGACCGACATGGTGGCGGCGGGGGCGCTCACCGCGCTGCGCGAGGCGGGGGTGGCGGTGCCGGGGGATGTGTCCCTGGTGGGCTACGACGACATTCCGTTCGCGCGCGATCTGTATCCGCCGCTGACGACGGTGCGTGTGCCGTACGAGGAGTTGGGGCGGCTTGCCGTGCGGATGGCGTTGGGGCGGGAGCGGGGGCGCGCATCGCCGGACGAGCACGTGCTGTTGGGGACGCATGTGGTGGTGCGTGATTCGGTGGGGGCGGTGGGGGCGGTGGGGGACGGGGTCGCGTCTGCCGGCTGAGGGCGGGTTGCCGGGGGGGGCGGGCGGGTTGCCGGGTCGGGTTGTTCGTGGCCGGTCGCGCAGTTCCCCGCGCCCCCGGAAAGACAGCTCGGGGCAGGGGACCCGCTGGGCCGCGGACGGACGGGGCGGCGTACGCCGACACCGTGTCGGGGTACGCCGCCCTGGGTCGTCATGGCGGTTATGCCGGGTCGCTGTGGAACTTCGAGGCCGACCAGAAGTAGCCGAGCGCCGCGAGACCCAGGCACCAGGCGAGGGCGAGCCATCCGTTGTGGCCGATCTCGGTGCCGAGGAGGAGTCCGCGCAGGGTCTCGATGGCGGGCGTGAACGGCTGGTACTCGGCGATCGGCTGGAACCAGCCCGGCATCGCGTCGACCGGCACGAACGCGCTGGAGATGAGCGGGAGGAAGATCAGCGGCATCGCGTTGTTGCTCGCGGCCTCGGCGTTCGGGCTGATCAGTCCCATCCCGACCGCGATCCAGGTGAGCGCCAGGGCGAAGAGCGTGAGCAGCCCGAACGCCGCCAGCCACTCCAGGGCCGTGGCGTCCGTGGACCGGAAGCCGATGGCCACGCCGACGGCACCCACGAGGACCACGCTGGCGACCGACTGCAGCACGCTGCCGATGACGTGCCCGATGAGCACCGAGCCGCGGTGGATCGCCATGGTGCGGAAGCGGGCGATGATGCCCTCGGTCATGTCGTTGGAGACGGACACCGCCGTGCCGATCGTGGTGCTGCCGATGGTCATCAGCAGCAGGCCCGGCACGAGGTAGGCGATGTACGCGGAGCGGTCTCCGCCGCCGATGCCCGCGCTCATGGTGTCGCCGAAGATGTAGACGAAGAGCAAGAGCAGCATGATCGGCGTGAGCAGCAGGTTCAGGGTGAGGGACGGGTAGCGCCGCGCGTGCAGGAGGTTGCGGCGCAGCATCGTGGACGAGTCGCGTACGGCGAGGGACAGGGAGCTCATCGGGCAGCCTCCTCGGGCTGGTCGCGCTGGGTGGGCACGGTGGAGCCGGTCAGGGCGAAGAACACGTCGTCGAGGTCGGGGGTGTGCACGGTCAGCTCGTCGGCCTCGATGCCGGCGGAGTCCAGCCGGTCGAGGACGGAGCGCAGCGCGCGCTGGCTGCCGTCGCTGGGGATCTGCAGCGCCAGCGCCTCGTCGTCCCGGGTGACCTCGCTCAGCGCGGAGGCGGCGCTCCGGTACGCGGCCGGGTCGGAGAAGCGGAGCCGGACGTGACCGCCGGGGATCAGCCGCTTGAGCTCCTCGGCGGTTCCCTCGGCCGCGATCCCGCCGTCGTTGAGCACGGCGATCCGGTCGGCGAGTTCGTCGGCCTCCTCCAGGTACTGGGTGGTGAGGAAGACGGTGACGCCGTCGGAGACGAGTTCGCGGATGATCTGCCACATGGTGTGGCGGCTGCGCGGGTCGAGGCCGGTGGTCGGTTCGTCGAGGAAGATGATCCGCGGGTCGCCGACCAGGGTCATGGCGATGTCGAGACGGCGCTTCATGCCGCCGGAGTAGGTGGAGGCGGGCTTCTTCGCGGCCTCGACCAGGTCGAAGCGCTCCAGCAGTCCGGCGGCGACCCGGCGCCCCTCACGCCGGGACAGGTGGTGCAGGTCCGCCATGAGGAGCATGTTCTCCTCGCCGGTGATCAGCCCGTCGACGGCGGAGAACTGCCCGGTGACGCCGATCGCGGCACGGACCGCCTGCGGGTCGGCGGCGAGGTCGTGGCCGCCGACGCGGATCTCGCCGGAGGCGGGGTCGGGGGAGACGAGAGTGGAGAGGATCTTGACGGCGGTGGTCTTGCCCGCGCCGTTCGGGCCGAGCAGGGCGAAGATCGTCCCTTCGGGGACGGTCAGGTCGACGCCGTCGAGCACGACCTTGTCGCCGTAGGACTTGCGCAGCCCGTTCGCCGCGATGGCCGGGTTGCTCATGATGGGTGCTCCTTCAGGGGCTGCGGGTCGGAGGTCGCGGGTCGGAGGTCGCGGGTCAGAGGCTGCGGGCGGAGATGTCGCCGTAGCCGGTGGTGGCGTGGATGTCGAGCTGGGCGTCGGCGCCCTCGGTGTTCACCAGCGCGTTGTGGATCCGGCCGTGGGAGGTGCCGGCGTCCAGGGAGGCCGAGACCCCGGCGGCGGCGCCGATGGAGATCTCGCCGTGCCCGGTGCGCAGGGTGACGGTGCCGCGCACGGCCTCGGTGACGCGCAGGTCGCCCTTGCCGCTGGTGATGTCGGCGGGGCCGTCCAGGCGGCCGACCGAGGCGTCGCCGGCCAGCAGGGTCAGGCGGGCGCTCGCGGCCTCGTCGAGCTTGACGTGCCCGAGCGCGCCGTCGACGACCACGTCGCCCAGCCGTCCGACGCCGCGGAACTCGGCGCCGGCCGCCTTCGCCTCGACGCGGGAGCCGGACGGCAGCCGGACCGTCACCTCCAGGGATCCGGAGGGGCCGAAGAGCTCGCTCTTCGCCTCCGGGGCCTCGATCCGCAGAACCCCGTCGCGGTAGTCGACGGTGGTCCGCTCGGCGGCTTTGACGTCGCGGCCCTTGGAGGCGTCGGCGGGCCGGACCTCGACGGTGGTGTCGGCCCGGTCGGCGGCGATGAGCTGCACGCGTCCGGCGGGGATGTTCAGGACGGCGGAGACCGGGGCGGGGGTGTCGAACTTCTGCATCGTGCTCTCCTTCGGCTCGTTGTTTCTAACGATGGAAAAGCTACGTTGCATTCAAATATCCCGCAACGAACTCGTTGCGTCTAAATCCTATTCATGCAGGTAGAACTCATGAATTTGTTGCAACGGCCTTGAGCCTAACGCAACGACCCTCATCGACTCCGTTGCAACAGAGTGAGGGTGAACGCTATGGTGGACGCACGACGAGCACGAAGGAGACAGCGATGCCGGGAGGCAGGCTCAGCCAGCAGGAGCGCCAGCAGATCGCCACGGGGCTGGCCGACGGCCTCGCCTACGCGGAGATCGCCCGACGCCTGGACCGCCCCACCTCGACCATCACGCGCGAGGTGTTGCGCAACGGCGGCCCCACCGCCTACCGCGCCGACCTGGCCCACCGCGCCACGGAACGCCGCGCCCACCGGCGCAGGCAGACCACACCCCGGGAGGCACAGGCACCCGAGCAGGCCCACGGACGCGACGCCGAAGCCGTACGCGAGTACGAGGAGGTGTTCACGACCGTCATGATGGCCTCGGGCATGCCCACGATGATGGCCCGCGTGATGGCCTGCCTCACCCTCACCGACACCGGCAGCCTCACCGCCTCCGAACTCGCCCAGCGCCTCCAGGTCAGCCCGGCGTCCGTCTCCAAGGCGATCACGTTCCTCGACAGCCAGGGCATGATCCGCCGGGAACAGGGCGAACGCCGCCGTGAGCGCTACATCGTCGACGACGACGTCTGGTACCAGTCGATGCTGGCCAGCGCCCGCGCCATCGCCCAGCTCGTCGAGGTCGCGCGGCAGGGCGTCGGCGTCCTCGGCCCCGGCACTCCGGCCGCCGACCGCCTGGAGAACGTCGCCCGCTTCCTCGACTTCGTCTCCGAGAGCACCGCCCGCGCCGCGGAGCAGGCCCGCGAGATCCTGCACACCAAGCCCCGTACGCCCCCCGGCGACCCAGCCGAGCCGGGCTCGGACCACGGATAGGCCGGCCGTCTCGACGGTCTCCGCCGCCGGCCGACGGGGGAAGCGGAGAACCCCCTCAAGGAGTTCGACGGAAGCGGCGCAGGGCCGGGAGCGGGCCTCCGCCGGAGGTGACGAAGGTGCCGGCGCCCTGCACTCTGCGGGAGCGTCTCGCGTCCGCGTCCCAGAGGGCGAGTTCGGGGTCGTAGGGGCCGAGGGCGATCCGGCCGTCGTCCGGGGAGTCGAAGACACGGACCGGGCGGGAGGGGTCCCAGGCCGGCCAGCCGGGGGTGCCGTCCGTCGCGAAGCGGACCCAGGCGCCGTGCAGGGCGGTGGCGAGGTCGCGCGGGGCGTTCTCGCCGGCGAGCCTGGCGGAGGCGGGGGTGTCGCCGGTGTCGAAGACGAAGCCGAGTTCGAGGGCGTGGCAGGAGCCGAGGGCGGGGACGCCGGAGGACCAGGCGAACTCGTAGAGGTAGGAGCGGGCCCGGTCGAGGCGGGCGTCCGCCACGCGGTGCAGGGGGACGCGCAGGAGGTGGTCGGTGACGAGCCGGCCGACCAGGTCGGCCATGCCCCTGTCGGGGTGGAGGTCGCGGTAGCGCCGCGGGAGCTCGGGGCCGCAGTGGCAGCGGGCGCGGGCGGCGGTCAGCGCGACCGCGCCGAGGCGGTCGACGCGCTCCTGGAGGCCGCCGGGGACGAGCCAGAGACGGTGCTCGTCGCGGGTCCAGCCCATGAGGAGGTCGATCCCCGGGGCCGCGCCGTGCTCGGTGAGGGCCTCCAGCGGATCGGTGGGCAGCAGGTCGCCGTCGACGACGATGCCGAAGGCGGGGCCGCCCAGCACGGGGCTGCTGAGGCGGCCGACCTCGGCCTGTGCCTCGGCGAGGAGGGACCGGTCCACGGCGCCGAAGGCCGCGGCGGTCGCCGGAACCTTCAGCCGGGTCGCCATCCGGCGAACCATGCGGCGCACCTTGTCCCGGTCCAGGGCCTCGGGCGGCCCGCTCTGCAGCACGGCCCGCCGGAACAGGCCCCGCGCGCGGGGTACGGCCAGCAGCGCGCCGACACTGATGGCGCCCGCCGACTGGCCGCAGAGGGTCACCCGGTCCGGGTCGCCGCCGAACCCGGCGATCGACTCCCGCACCCACTTCAGCGCGGCCAGCTGGTCGCGCAGTCCGAGGTTGGGCGGGGCGTCCGGGAAGAGGCCGTAGCCCTCCACGCCCAAACGGTAGTTGAGGGACACCAGCACCACGCCGTCGCGGGCGAAGGAGGCGCCGTCGTAGACCGGGACCGCCGACGAGCCCCGGGTGAGGGCTCCGCCGTGGATCCAGACCATGACCGGCAGCCGGGCCCCGTGGCCCGGCTCCGGTGTCCACACGTTCAGGTTGAGGCAGGCGTCGCCCGGGACGACGGGGTCCGACAGATAGCGGGCGAACGCCTCCGAGTACGGCGGTTTCGGAGGCGTCGGGCCGAAGGCGACGGCGTCACGCACCCCTGCCCAGGATTCGGGCGGGACGGGCGGGCGGAACCGGCGGGGGCCGAAGGGCGGGGCCGCGTACGGGATGCCCCGGAAGACCGCGACACCGTCCTCGTAGCCGTCCCCGTACACGTACGTGCCGCGTACGTCCCCGTACGGCGTACCGGCCACGGGGTCCTGCCGGTCTGCCGTCATCGCGCACCAGCTCCTCACGCCCGCCCGCTCGTGAACCGTCGTTCACCTCAGAGCACCACATCCCTTCGCGGTATTCCGGTCGGGCCGGTTCTTTGACGGCCGTTCGGGCGACGGCGGCCCTGGGGCAGGTCGTCGGCTACTTGGCGTACATCAGGGTGCCGAAGCCCAGCTGGTCGTAGCCGCCGCTGGTCGAGCCGTAGTCCCCGCCGCCGCCCTCGGGGCGGACCTTCTCGGCCATGGCGGTGATGTACGGGACGGACAGGCCCCGGCGCCGCGCGTAGTGGTAGTGGACGAGGTCCCACACCGGGCGGAGCTGGCCCCGGCTCTCGGAGGAGACGGCGGTGTGGGTTTGCTGGGCGCAGTTCTGGCCGGTGCCCCAGGTGTAGCTGGTGAAGGGCACGTTCTGACCGAGGTTGTACTTGGCGACGTACTGGGCGCCCTTCATGAACCGGTTGCCGTCGTAGCCGTAGAGGTCGTCGCCCTGCGACCAGGCCATCTCGCAGAAGGCGCCCATCTGGCCGATGCCCATGACGCTGTGGCCCTGGTCGCGGCCGGCCTCCTGCCACTGGCCGAGGGCGTAGCCGGCGGAGTCGGTGTGCAGGTACGGGACGGCGTGGGCGATCGAGCCGTTCCCGGCGCCGTTCTTGAAGTAGTTGACGGCCTGGTCGTACTTGGCGCCGTCGTCGCACAGGATCCCGATCGCGAGGATCGAGTTCATCGTGCACAGGTCCCAGTTGGCCCAGTAGTTGGTGATGCAGGCGTCGTTGTGGCTTTTCAGGAACTGGTTGTTGAGCGGGTAGAAGACGTTGAGCATCATCGTCTTGAACCGGTCCAGGTTGAATCCGCTGTAGCCGCGCATGAGTTCGGCGGCGTTGGCGAACTGGTAGCCGTAGATCCCGGCGGCCAGGAACCGGTCGGCGTTGCCGGTGACGCTGGTGAGCGTCGAGGACCAGGCGTTGAGGATACGGACCGCCGCGTCGCCGTTGGCGGTGGTGCCGGCGACCTTCCAGCGCAGCGCGTTCTGGTAGGCGGCGTGGATGTCGTTGTAGAGGATGCCGTAGTTCTGGCCCGTTCCCCCGCGGATGATGGTGGCCTGCGGGTTGGGTGTCCAGGTGCTCGCGGAGTGGGAGTTGGCCGTCAGTCGGTTCCAGCCGGACAGCCACGGGTCGTCTCCGGCGGCCACCCGCACCTTCGCGCGGTTGAGTTCACCGTAGGCGTGCAGCATGCCGGGGTGGGTGAAGGTGGCCGGGGCCGCCTCCGCCGTGGTCGCGACGGAGGCGGCGCCCAGCGCGAGGGCGGCGGTGAGACCGCCGGCGGTCCTGAGCAGACCGCGACGGCTCAACTCGCCTTCGTGGGCGGATTCTTCGGGGTCGGTGTGGGGGGAAGTGCGGCTCATCGGTGCGTCTCCCGTCCATGGAGGATCGGCGGCTTCGGGGGAGGGGCGGGTGTCCCTGTCCGCCCCTCCCCCGGCGCCGCCTATGTGGGGGTGATGCTCACCTCGCTGAATCGCGCGGTGCCGTGGGTCAGCGGGCTGCGGGAGCAGACCACCAGGCCCACGTGGTAGGGGGCGTCACCGAAGCCGGGGATCTCTCCCTCGGCGAGGGGGGTGAAGGTGACGCCTCCGTCCGTGGAGACCGCCGCGGCGAAGAGGGTCCCGGTTCGCTTCAGCCGCAGCAGGCAGGGCGTGGTGACCTTGGCGTCACCGGTGAAGGCCGACCGTCCGGCCACGGTCGTGCGGAGCATGAGCTGGGCGCTGGTCCCGCCGCTGACGATCGCCCCGGCCGCCTGGTCGAACGGCGACAGCGACTTGGCCATCAGCAGCCCGACCCGGTCGGCGGTGGCCCCGGTCCGGGAGTCCAGGCGGACGACGGCCTCGCAGTCACCGGTGATCGGCCGCCGTACGAACTGGCCTGTCATCCCTTGGTTGTTGACGGTCAGGTCGACGCCCGCGCCCCGTACGACGAAGGTTCCGTCCTCCTCGTAGGAGGTGCTGCCGGGGGTGCTGACGGCGACCACGCCGAGGGTGCCGAACAGCCGGTCGTCGAGGACCGGGTCGCCGAGGTCGCCGTAGGTCCAGGGGGCGGGCGGGGGTGTGCCGACGGTCAGGGTGAGGGTGCCGGTTCCGTCGCCCGCCGCGTTGCCGGCGGTGAGGGTGACGGTGAACTCGCCGGTCCGGGTGGGGGTTCCGGAGACCAGACCGGTGCGCCGGTCGACCCGGAGGCCGTCGGGGAGCCCGCTCGCGGTGAACCGTACGGGTTCGTGCGAGGCACGGATCAGGTACGCGAAGGCGTCTCCCGCATTGGCGAACGCCCCGGTGGAAGAGGTGAGTTGGGGACGGGAAGGGCTCGGCGTCGGTGCTGCGGCCGGCTTCGAGCGCGGGCCTCGTCCGCCGCTGTTCGTCTTGGTGACGACGTAGTGGTACGTCGTGCCGGGGGCGCCCGTGGCGTCCGCGTACCGGAGGCGGGCGCCGAAGCCGACCGGGGCGACGCCGGTCGCGATCGTCAGATAGGGGCCGTCGGCGTGGGTGGCACGCAGCACCCGGTAGCGGGCGGAGAGGTCGGGATCGGTCCAGGCCAGCTCGACCGCGTCGGCTCCGGCGGTGGCCCTGAGGTCGGTCACCCGCCGGGCAGGACGGGCCACCGACCAGACCTCTCCCTGGGCGGCCGACACGACGCTGACGTTGTCGAAGGCCCCGGTGCCCGTCTCGGCGTACTCCTCGTCCACGCCCAGGCAGGACGTGAGGACCGGCCCCGCGTACACCGAACGCCCCAACTCGACCTCGGTGGAGCCGACTTCGGTCCAGTGGATGCCGTCCGGGGACATCGCCCCGATGCACCGGCGGCCCCTGCGGGTCACCCGTACCCAGTACGGGGCCCGCAGCCGGTAGCCGTCGCCCGCGCCCTCCACGTACGGGGCCTGAAGCGGTGTCGCCGACTGCGGCAGCGTGCCCAGGCTGGAGATCGGGAAGGCGGCGGACGTGGTGATGGCCTGCTGCTGGGAGGGCGGCACGGGGGTACTGCCGGTCGCCGAGATGTCGCCCCCGGCCACCTCCCGTACGCTCCACACCCCGCTCCAGGTGTGCAGCGGCAGCCCCTGGATCAGCATCGAGGCGTGGACGGCGCCCGCGTCGAGCGAGTCGCGGAGCGTGACGCCGATCTTGGAGTACTGGGAGCTGAGCGGCCACACGATCCGTGCCGTGACGGTGCCGTCGCCGCGCAGCGGCACATGCGCCAGGTGGTACGTGTCCGCCGTACCGCTCGCCCGGAGCACGAACCGCTCGCCGTCGAACGCGGCGGAGCCGGGAACCCGGACCGTCCCCAGGTCCTGGCTGGACCAGGGCTCCGGAAGACCGGCGGAGGCGGCCGCCGGGCTCGAAGTGCCGCTGAAACCCCGGGAGTTGGCGGCGGTGACGGTGTAGTAGTACGTCCGTCCCCCGCGCACGTCCGTGTCGGTGTACGTCGGCTCGTCGAGGCCGGTGGCGACCTTCTCGTAGGGGCCCTCGGGGCGGGTGGACCGCAGGATGTCGTACCCGGTGGCCCAGGCCGACGGCAGCCACGCCACCGTCACGGCCTCACGGGCACCCACCGCCGTCACCCCGGCCGGAGGCCTCGGTGCGGGAGTCGACGCGGGGGCCGCCGACCCGGCGTGGGCGAAGGTGCCGAAGCCGGGCAGATCGTCGTTGCCGCCCTCGACCACCCGGGCGCCGTTCGCACCACGGAAGACAGCCGCCTCGACAGCCGGGGCGTCGAGGCCGCGTACTCCGGCGTAGTGGGCGTAGTACATCTCGTAGACCGGCGGCAGGGTGCCGCGCCCGACGGCCGAGACGGTCTTCTTGAGGTACTTGCCGGTGCGGTCCAGGTCGGGGGTGAAGGGGACGTCGCCGCCGAGGTTGTAGCGGGCGGCGTACTCGGCGTTCGCCAGCAGGCGGTGACCGTCGAAGCCCCACAGGTCGACGCCCTGGTTCCAGGCCACCTGCGCCGCGTCGCCCAACAGGCCGACGGCCAGCTGTTCGTGCCCCTGGTCACGGCCGGACTCCTGGCCCTGGCCGGCGGCGGTGACGATCCGGCCCGCGACGCCACCATTGCCCGCGCCCGCCGCCGCGAAGCGCAGCGCGTCCTCGAAGAGGACGGGCTCCTCGCAGAACACGCCGATGGCCAGCACGGTCTGAAGGGCCGTCAGGTCCCAGTTGCCGTTGGCGTACAGCATGTAGCCGGAGACCGCCGGGTACCAGACATCGAGGAACGACCGCTCGCAGCGGGCGATGTCGGCGTCCGTCCATCCGTCGTAGCCGGAGTACCGCAGCAGTTCGGCGGCGTTGACGAACTTGAAGGCCTGCAGGCCAGCGCCGAGCGGTCCGTCCGCGCCCGTGATCATCGTGAGGGACGCCGACCAGGCGTTGAGGATGTCCCGCGCCTTGTCCGCGTGGGCCCGGTCACCGGTCACGCACCACATCAGCGCGTTCTGGTGGGCGGCGGCCGAGTCGGCGACCGCCTGCCCCATGAAGTTGCTCGGGCCGCGCCCCCAGGACGTGATCCGGCCCGTGTTCTGGATGGTGTACGTCGACTTGGACCGGGCGTGGGCGGCGAGTGCCAGATAGCCGTCGTGGACCGGTGATTCCTTCGCGGCGACCGCTGCTTTCAACCGGTCCAGGTCGGCGGCGGTGTGCAGCAGGCCCGGATGGGTGAAGGTGCGGGTCGCTCCGGTGGAGCCCGCCCACGCGGCCGTGGCGGAGGCGGACAGGAGTCCGGCGCCGGCCACGGCCGTGAACCCGGCCGCGCCGAGGAACGACCGTCTGCTGAGGGGAAGCACAGATGTCTCCTGGTCCTACGGGTGCAGCACGGTGAGCTTGACGGACTTGGTGGCCGTACCGGCGCTGTTGGTGGCCGAGACGGTGACCGTGCAGGAGCCGGGGCGGGACGGGACGCCTGAGATCAGGCCCGTCCTCGGGTCCATGCTCAGGCCCCTGGGCAGGCCCTCGGCGGCGAACGAGGTGGGCAGACCGGTCGCCGTGACGAGGTGGTTGAAGGCCCGTTTCATGGTGGCCGTGGCCTCGCCCGCGCTGGTGATCTCCGGGGCCGCGGTGACGGCGGGCGTGTCGGCGTCCAGGAAGCGGAGGTTCTGGACGTGCTCGTTGGCGAACATCGGGACCATGTCGGTCGTCAGGTACCAGCCGGGCTTCTTCATCCTGTCGTGGACGACCGTGCCGTTGACCGTCAGGTTCTGGAAGGTCAGGTTCTTGATGGGCCGGTCCGCGTCGTAGCCGGTCAGGATGGCCATGGAGGCGTGCGTGCCGTTGTACGTCAGGTTACGGACGTACACGTCCTCGATGCCGCGCCCCGGTGAGGCGTTGTACCGGTTGGCCATCACGCGCATGTTGAGCAGCTGGCCCCAGGTGAAGTCCTCCACGCGGACGTCCTGGATGCGGACGCCCCGGATGAGGTTGCTGTCGCCGGGGTTGAGGGCGAAGCAGCCCTGGTAGAGGACCTGCGGCTCGCGGTGCTGGAGGACGTCGATGTCGCTGAAGACGATGTTCTCGATGACCTCGGGCTTATCCGGGTTGCCGTGGGTACCGATGTTCACCGGGTGGGCGACGTCGGCCCACAGGGTGGAGTTCCGGACGGTGATGTTGCGGCAGTCGCCGTAGTAGTCCCAGCGGTGGGCGTAGACGGCGATGCAGTCGTCGCTGTTGCGCATGAAGACGCCCTCGATCAGCACGTCCTCGCTGCTGAACACGTCGATGCCGTCGCCCCACTGGCCGAAGCTGTAGGAGTGCAGGTTGCGGACGGTGACCTGCTGCGACTGGCCGATGGTGCAGGAGTAGCCGGTCTTGGGGTTGAGCGCGAGGATGCCGTCGATCTCGATGTCGCGGGAGAACGCCACCAGGGTCGCGGCGTCCGAGTCGTAGATGATGCCCCGGCCGAGCAGACGGGCGTTCTCCACGTGGGTGAACTCCACGCGCGCCTTGAGCACCGCGCCGCCGGCCAGGTACACCGTCTTGCCGCTGGGCACCTTCACCACGTTGTCGGTGACGGTGTGGATGCCCGGGCCGAAGTAGATGACGTCCGGGTCGTCCTCCTCGGGCCGCCACCTCTCGATCGGGTTGGCGTGCAGCTGGAGGTTGTCGTAGAGGTCGAACGCGCCGCCGTCGGCGTCCCCGATCTCGATGGAGAGGTTGCGCGGCTCGGTGAGGGCGAAGGTGATGGTGTCGCCGCTCACCTCGTGCGCGAGGTCGTACGACAGGGGGCGGATCCGCGCGGAGGGGACGGCACCCTTCGAGGAGGTGACCTGGATCTCCACGGTGCCGTGGAAGTCCAGGTTGGCGACCGAGGAGCTGCGCACGACGCCGGAGCCGGTCTTCTCGTTGATGGTCTTCGTACGGACCCGCAGCACGGGCACCGACTGCCATGCGCCACCGGGCGTACGGGCCTTGACGGAGAAGCTGGTGTTGAGGGGCAGCCCGGTCGGGACGGGGTACACCACCAGCCGGTCGGCGGCCTCGGGTCCGTCGTCCGCGCTCGCGGTGCCGGTGGCCACGCCGAGCAGGGAGTACGCGGCGGCCGTGGCACCGGCGGCCTGGAGGAGGGTGCGCCGGGACAGACCGGGGCCCTGGCTGTCGGTCATGAGCAACATCCTTACGTGCAAGGGGAGTTGAAGATATTCCCGGGCGATCGGGCCCGGGGCTGTGCGGGATGTACGGAGAACCGGCCACGCAACAACCGGTTTCTACCGGCCGACGAGGCAGAGCTTGTTCCTGACCGCAAAGTGCGTCAAGGGCCTTGACCAGTTTTCGAAAACTCCGCACCACCCCTGGGACATGGCCGTATACCCTCTCGCGTGGCGTCGACGAGTCCCCGAAGAGCGTGAACACGGCAGGTCGGCCGCGCATACCGGTCGACGCGTCGGACCGGTCCATCGGCGCCCGGACCTCACAGCCACGGGAACCGGTTGCCCTTTTCGAGCTCCGGGCTCCGGACTCCGGGCGCACCCACAGAAGATCCCGCCGCCCCCACGCCGTTTCAGCAACCGGCCACACGGGGTAACCGATTACGCCAGACCACGGTTTCCCTCCACCCCCACCGAAGCGCCGGCCATCCCCCTCCCAAGCACCCTCGCCCGGCTCCACCTCGTCGCCCGCGTCACAGCCATACGACCTGCGCATTCACGGACGCCCCCCAGCGGTGATCCGCGCACGACACCCGATCATGGCGATTGACCGCCCGTCGGACTCGGATCTACGGTAGAAGACGTTTTCTAAACCCCACCACACCGCCTCGTGCGGTCCTTCCGTCCACCCCCAGCTGTCCAGGAGAGTCATGCCCAGCGCCCAGTCGACGCGAGCCGTGTTCGCCATGGATCCGGTGCATCTGCCCCTGCTCTTCCCGCCTCCGCTCATGGCACGGCTGCGGGAGGCGGTCGAGATCGACCCCGAGTTCGTCGTACGGGACTTCGCCGATCCCGCCGCCGCCTCCGCGCTGGCCGGGGCCGAGGTGCTGATCACCGGCTGGGGCTGCCCGCACCTCGACGCGGACGTACTCGCGGCGGTGCCCCGGCTGCGGACCGTCCTGCATGCCGCGGGCTCGGTCCGCGCGCTGGTCGGCAGGGCACTGTGGCAGAGCGGGGTCACCGTCTCCAGCGCGGTGGCCGGCAACGCGCTGCCGGTCGCCGAGTACACCCTCGCGATGATCCTGCTGGCCGGGAAGGACACCTTCGACCAGCGCGAACGCTTCCGCCGGACACACACCTACCCCTCCCCCGCCGAGACCGCGGCCATCGGCAACGTCGGCCGCCGGGTCGGCGTCATCGGGGCCTCGCGTGTCGGCCGTCGACTCCTCGACCTGCTGAAACCGTTCGACTTCGCCGTCTCGCTGTACGACCCGTACGTCGACACGGCGGAGGCCGCCGCGCTGGGCGCCGAGCCGATGGCGCTGGATAACCTGCTGCGCACCAGCGACATCGTCAGCCTCCACGCCCCCGACATCCCCGCGACCTACCGCATGCTCGACCGCGGCAGACTCGCGCTCATCCGGGACGGCGGCGTCCTCATCAACACCTCCCGGGGCGCCCTGGTCGACCCGGACGCCCTCACCGACGAGTTGCTCTCCGGCCGGCTCAAAGCGGTCCTCGACGTGACCGAACCGGAGCCGCTGCCCGTGGGCTCCCCGCTCTACAACCTCCCCAACGTCTTCCTCACCCCGCACATCGCGGGCTCCCTCGGCAACGAGCTGGAGCGCCTCGGCCGTACCGTCGTCGAGGAACTGGAGCGTCTCGCCTCGGGTCTGCCACCGGCCCACCAGGTACGGCACACGGACCTGGCCCGGGTCGCCTGAACCGGCCCGCCACCCTCGCGCGCAATCAATGCGCGGGCCGCGTAAACGTTTTCACACCCCGCCCTCGCAAGCCCTGCGCTCGCGCCCGCCTTCCCGCCGCACGGCACACCCCTGACCTGGGAACGCCCCGTCACACAACGGCCGCCGAACGTCCGCTTCCGGCAACCCCAGCGACAATCCGGCGTAATAATTTGCCGTCGCGCTCTTGCGTGAGCCGATCAGGCGACCTACGTTTCACAGCAACCGTTTACTACAACGTTCCGTAGGGGCCCCGAGACCCGAGCTGACGGTCCGCCTCGCTCGCCGTCGCCCCACCGAGCCGCCCCTCGGCCCCCTCGCCCTCGCTTCCGCGATCGTCTACGTCTCGAAGGATGACCGTACGATGAACTCCCTCAGCCCTCGGAGAAGGTTCGCCCGCGTCGCCGTCGCGAGTGTGGCGCTGACAGGTCTGCTCGCCGCGTGCGGTGGCTCGGACTCGGGCGACGACGGTTCCTCCGGAGCCTCCGGTCCGGTCACCCTCCCCTTCTGGGGCTGGGCCAACGGCCAGGAGGCCCTCGTCAAGGCGTTCAACGCCTCCCACAAGGACGTCCAGCTCAAGTACACCAAGGTCACCGACCAGTTGACCATGCAGAAACAGCTCAGCAACGCGGTGAAGGCGGGCAACGCCCCCTGTCTGCTGCAGAACACCGCCGAGTACGTGACGACCTGGGTGTCGCAGGGCGCGCTCGCCGACATCACCGAGTACGTCGGGTCGAGCGAGGACAAGTTCAACGCCGGTGCGTGGGCCGGTGTCCAGGTGCAGGGCAAGGTCTACGGCGTGCCCACCAGCTCGGCGCCCGCCTTCACGATCTACCGCACCGACGTCTTCGACAAGTACGGCCTCAAGGCACCCGCGACCTGGGACGACTTCATCGCCGCCGGCAAGGTCCTGAAGAAGCACGACATCCACATCACCAACTACGCCGGCGAGGACCCGAGCACCCTGGAGGTGCTGGCCATGCAGGCCGGTGCCCACTGGTACGCGATCGACGGCGACTCCTGGAAGGTGGACTTCCAGGACGAGGGCAGCCTGAAGGCCGCCGACGTGATCCAGCAGATCATCGACGACGACCTCAACTCCAAGCTCTCCTTCGCCGACTACGCGGCCGTGCAGCGCAACTACGACAAGGGCGGCACGGTCACCCGCCAGATCTCCACCTGGCAGATGTCCGGCATGGTGCAGAACTTCACCGACTCCTTCGGCAAGTGGGCGCTCTCGCCCTGGCCGACGTACCAGGGCGAGGCGGCCAAGACGCCGGCCGGCACCAACCAGAGCGGTGGCATGAACCTGGTCACCGAACAGTGCAAGTACAAGAAGCAGGCGGCCGAGGCGGCGTTGTGGCTGTCCACTGACACCGGCGCGGTCAAGTCCATGGCGAGCCCGGAGACCGGCAGCGGTGTCATGCCGGCCCTGGCCGACAGCGACGCCTACGTCTCCGAGGCGATCTCCGAGAAGCTGCTCGGCGACAACTACGCGCCCGGCGAGAAGATCGTCACCGACAGCCTGGGCACCGTCACCGCGGACTGGGTCTACGGCCCGAACTGGACCGCCATGTTCACCGAGTTGCAGAGCGAATGGGGCAAGGTCGTCAGCAAGGAACAGAAGGTCACCGACCTGCTCGCGCACATGCAGGAGTGGACGGTCAAGGACCTGAAGTCGCGCGGTATCAACGTCAAGGGCTGAGGCATCCTTCGATGATTCGCTCCCAGCGCTGGAAGGGTGCCGCGTTCACGGTGCCCTTCCAGCTCGGATTCGTCTTCCTCTATCTGCTGCCGATCGGATACGCGGTCTACGAGTCGCTGTTCCAGGAGAAGCAGTCCGGGCTCGGCCTCGGCGGCGCGACCCGGGAGTTCTCGGGGCTGGACAACTACCGACTCGGGCTGACCGACTCGGCGTTCACGGGCGCCATCCTGCGGGTGGTGCTGTTCGCCTGCGTCCAGATCCCGTTCATGCTGCTGGTCAGCCTGGTCCTGGCACTGTTCCTGGACGCCCTCACCTCCAAGGCCGCGAACCGGTTCCGGATCGTGCTGCTGGTCCCGTACATGATCCCCGGCGTGGTCGCGGCGATCGTGTGGATCAACCTGTACAGCCCCGAGGTGGGCCCCCTGACCCCGATCGGCGACCTCTTCGGGTTCGACTGGAACTTCTTCGCACCCTCCATGGTGTGGCCGTCCATCGGCAACCTGCTCACCTGGCACGGCATCGGCTACAACATGGTGATCATCTACTCGGCGCTCCAGGGCGTGCCCCGCGAACTGTTCGAGGCCGCCCGCCTCGACGGCGCCTCCGAGTCCCGGATCGCGCTGAGCATCAAGATCCCGTTCGTACGCGGGGCGTTGGTCCTGACCGGACTGCTCTCCATCATCCAGATGCTCCAGATCTTCAACGAGCCGGCGCTGTTCCGGAGAATCACCCCGGAGACCGTCGACGACGGCTTCACCCCGATCATGATCATCTACAACCAGGCGTTCAACGCGGGCAACTACCACTACGCCGCCGCCCTGTCGGTGCTCCTCGCCCTGATCCTCGGCGTCGCCTCGCTCCTCTTCTACCGGCTGACCTCGAAGGAGGTCGACTGATGGCCACGACCACCACCGACTCCCCCAAGAAGCCCGGGAAATCCGGGAACACCGAAGAGCCCCGGAACACCGGGAGGTCCGGGAAGGCCGGGAGGTCCGGCGTGCCTCCCGTACGGCGGATCGCCGGCCCCGACGCGGCCTCACGCGGGCGCGGCGGCCAGCGGTTCATCCTGCTCGGCCTGATCCTGGCGAGCGTCTACAGCCTGTTCCCGGTGTGGTGGCTGATCGTCGCCGCCACCAAGGACCGGGTGGGGCTGTACCAGAGCAACGGCATGTGGTTCTCCGACATGCACCTCTGGGACAACCTGCACCAGCTGTTCACCTACGAGGACGGCATCTTCCTGCGCTGGACCGCCAACTCGTTCCTGTACGCCGGTGTCGGCTCCCTCGGCGGCACGCTGATCGCGCTGGCGACCGGTTACGGCCTGGCCCGCTTCGACTTTCCGGGCCGGGGTGTGGTGTTCGCGTGCGTGGTGGGGTCGTTCCTGATCCCGATCGCCCTGCTGACACTCCCGCTGTACCTGATGTTCTCGAAGATCGGCCTGGTCGACACCCCGTGGGCGATGCTGATCCCCTGCCTCATCAACCCCTTCAGCGTGTATCTGGCCAAGGTCTACACCGAGGCGACGGTCCCCTTCGAGCTGTTGGAGGCGGCCCGGATCGACGGGGCCGGGGAGCTGCGCATCTTCTTCAGCATCGTGCTGCGGATGATGACCACGGGCGGCGCGACGGTCTTCCTGCTGGCCTTCGTCAACACCTGGAACGCCTTCTTCCTCCCGCTGACCGTCCTGCGCGGCAAGGAGAACTGGACGCTCAACCTCGGCCTCTACTACTGGACCGGCAAGACGCTGGAGTCCGGCATCGACGTGACCAGCCTCGTCCTGACCGGCGCCCTGCTGTCCATCGTCCCGCTGGCCGTCATGATGACCGCGATGCGCCGCTACTGGCGGTCGGGCGTGACGCTGGGGGCGCTGAAGTGACGGCCTTCTCCGGAGCGCCGGGAGCCGGTGCCAGGACCGTGGCCCGCAACCCCGTCATCCGCGGCTTCGCCCCCGACCCGTCCCTGATCAGGGTCGGCGAGTGGTACTACGTGGCGACCAGTTCGTTCGAGTGGTTCCCGACGATCCCGATACACCGTTCCAGGGATCTCGCGCACTGGGAGTACGCCGGTCATGTGCGCGGCGCGGCCCCGGGCGGCTCTCTCGCGGGTGTCCCCGACTCGGCCGGCATCTGGGCGCCTTCGCTGAGCTGGGACGGCGACCGTTTCTGGGTGGTCTACACGATCGTGCGGTCGGTCGGCACGCGCTACTTCGACCTGGACACCTACGTCAGCACGGCCCCGGCGGTCGACGGCGACTGGACCGCGCCGGCGCGAATCTCCAGCCACGGCTTCGACCCCGCGCTGTTCCACCACGAGGGCCGGCTCTGGCTGCTCAACATGCAGAGCGACCACCGCCCGGGCGGCAAGCGGTTCGCCGGGATCGTCCTGACGGAGTTGGACCGTTCCACCCTGCGCCCCCTGGGCGACACCCATCTCCTGCTCCAGCACGACCGGCTGATCGAGGGCCCCAAGCTCCTGGTCCGCGACGGCTGGTACTACCTGGTCCTCGCCGAGGGCGGTACCGGAGTCGAACACGGGGTGCGGGTGGCGCGCGGCCGCACACTGACCGGCCCGTACGAACTCGACGGCCTGCCCCTGCTGACGACCCGGGACGACCCCAAAAGCCCGTTGCAGAAGGCCGGGCACGCCGAACTGGTCGAGACGCCGACCGGCGAGTGGTTCCTCAGCCACCTCACCGCGCGCCCCCTGCACACCGACCACGGCATCCGCTGCCCCTTGGGCCGGGAGACCGCCGTCCAGGCGGTGACCTGGGACGCGGAGGGCTGGCCCCGGCTGCGGCAAGGGGGTTGGCATCCGGCGGTGGAGGTGGAGGTGCCGCAGGGGGAGGTGGAGGCACCGGCCGTGGAGGCGGAGACATCGGCCGTGGAAGTGCAGACACCGGCCATGGTGGTGCAGACACCGGCCGTAGGGGCGGCGGGCGCGGCTGGGAAAGCGTCGCCGGTGGGCTTCGATGCGTCCGTGGTCCCGCCGGGCGTCGGCACACCTGCCGTGCCTGCCGTGCCTGCCGTGCCTGCCGTGCCTGCCGTGCCTGCCGTGCCTGCCGTGCCTGCCGTGCCTGCCGTGCCTGCCGTGCCTGCGGTGCCTGCCGTGCCTGCCGCGTCGGCGTCCGCCCTCGCGCCGGGAGCACAGCCCTCCGTACTCGCGCCCGGCGCACTACCGTCCGCCCTCGTGCCGGCCGCGCAGGAGGGCACGTTGTCCTGGCCGTGGAGCAGTCTGCGGGCCGAGCCGGACGCCTCCTGGGCCGACACGGCCGCCCGTCCCGGCTGGATCCGGCTGCGTGGCCGGCAGGGTCCCGAATCGCTGTGGGAGCAGAGTCTGTTGGCCCAGCGGATCACCGAGCACCGGGCGGAGGTGGAGGTCACCGTCGAGGCCCGGCCGCGCACCTTCGGCGAGGCCGCCGGGCTGACCCTCCGGTACAACACCGCGTCCTACGTCGCCCTCGACCTGACCTGGGCCGAACCCGAGGGCGAGCCGCAGCGCGGCCAGCAGTGGCGGGGCGGGGGCCGTACCGTGCTCAGCCTCCTCGAACGCGACGAGGACGGGGCCCGGCAGGTGGCCGTGGTCGAGGTCGAGCCGGGGCGGCCGGTCACCCTGGGGGCGAGCGTCGACGGCGCGGAGGCGCGCTTCTGGTACCTCCGCGACGGCGTACGCACCCCCATGGGACCGGTCCTGGACTTCACCCACCTCTCCGACGACTACGGCTCCCGGCTGCGCTTCACCGGCACCTTGGCCGGCATCCACGCCCAGGACCTCGTCGCCGCGGAGTTCCAAGCGGACTTCAGCGGATTCCGGCTGGTGTGCGCGGCGGAGTGAGGGAGACGAGTGAGGGAGACGGATGAAGGGTGACGGGTGACGGGTGCGGGGATTCGGGCACTTCCCAGCCGCGCCTCCGGCCAGGGTGCGGGACCCGGAACTCCCGCGCAGAGAACTGACCCGACCCTCGCCCATCCCTCGCCCGCCTTGCGCCCATAGCCGCCCCCGCCCTCTATTCTTCGCCCCACCAGCCCCCACAGCCGCCCCGGCCTCGCCCAGCCCGGCGTCCGCGCCCCGGTCCGCGGCCGACCCTCCGCAGAGCCCCCTGCCCGTTGTTCGAGGTTTCGAAAGTTTTGGCTGGGGCGGTCCTGTCAACTTGACCCGGTCCTGAAGGGCCGGGCTTGGAGGTAGTGCCCAGCTGGCGGCTGGGTGGGCTCCTCCGTCCTGCCACCCCTTACGGGGTGGCTGGGACGCGTGACTCACGCCCCGCGTTCCACACCACGGCGCCACGTTGGGCGATGTTGTGGGAAGCGTTCCGGTCCGCGTGGGCAACGACCCCGCAGTTCCGGCAGATGAAGAGGGCCTGGTCGACCCGGTTCTTCTTGTCGACGTGCCCGCACTCGCAGCATGTCTGCGAGGTGTGGGCAGGGTCGACGTGAACCACGGGCACGCCTGCTCGGCGTGCCTTGTACGCGATGAACTCTCCGAGCTGGGCGAAGGCCCAGGAGTGGAGCGCGACCCTCCCCCACTGCCTTAAGGGCGTGGGAGGTACCCCCAGGCTTGCGGAGCCGTACCCTCTGCCGGATGCCGCCCAAATCTTCCAGGGCGATTCCGGCCGAGGTGCGTTCAGCCTCGGTCACGATGCGTTTCGCGATGATGTGGTTGGTGTTGGAGACATGGCGCTGCTCGCGCCGGTTGCGCTTCTTCAGCAGCCGCTTGGCGGACTTGGTGCCCTTGCGCTGGAGCTTGCCGCGTAGATCGCCGTGGCGTTTGCGGTGGTGGTTCAGGTCGCGCCCGGCGGCCTGGTAGCCGGTGGACGTAGTGGCGATGTTGACGATGCCGAGGTCGACGCCGATGAACCCGTCGGGCTCGTACTGCTTCTCCTCGGGGACCTCGCAGGTAGCGATCAGGTAGAACACGCCGTCGCGTTCCACCAGATCCGATTCGCCTTGCCGGTGCTCACGCAGCATCTTGAGGCCGTCGGCGGAACAGACGAACCGCACACCCCGGATGCGTCCGGCAGTGGTCCAGATGGACACCGTCTGCGCGTCGTACTGCCAGCTCAGGCACCGGTCGTCGTACGGCTGGGCTGCCTCGGGCCGAAAGGCGACGGGCTTGGACTCGGCCTTCCTGCGCCGCTTCGAGCCCGGTCTGCCGAGGTTCCCAGCCTTGATGTTGGCCTTGAGTGTCGTGTAGGCGTCGCGGACCTTCTTGATGGTGTGCTGGGCTGCTTGCGCTCCCAACCCCCGCGACTTCAACTCCGCGTAGGTGTGCTTACGCAGCTCGTACTCACGCGGCACGCCCTGCTCGAACGCCACCGCCGACACCCAGTTCGCGGCCTCGTTGACCGTGCGCAGGGCCGCGAGAAGCGCGGTGGCCTGCCCGGCCTCCGGCATCAGCTTTACCTGCACAACGAGTTTCACAGGCGTGATCGTATCGTTGATCTATGTCACCACGCTGGGAACCAAACCCCAATATTCGTAGGGGTAGAACAGTCGTCTACACCCTTCACGCGCACTTGGTCTTCACACCAAAGTATCGGCGCGGCCCGTTCACCGATGAGATCCTTCGGCGCTGCGAGGAGGTCATGCGTGACGTGTGCGCGGACTTCGACACCGAGCTGGTGGAGTTCAACGGGGAGAGGGACCACGTCCACCTGCTGGTGCACTACCCGCCCAAAGTCGCCCTGTCCCGGCTGGTCGGCTCTCTCAAGGGCGTCTCTGCCCGGCGGCTCCGCCAGGAGTTCCCAGCCCATATCCGTAAGTACCTGTGGGGTGACCACTTCTGGTCGCCTTCGTACTTCGCCGCCTCGTGCGGCGGAGCACCGTTGGAGATCATCAAGGAGTACATCGAGAACCAGAAGCGACCTGGCTGAGGTCAACAGTGCAGCCCCGTGGGCACCTGCAAGTCAGAGCGATCCAGAGAAGCGCTTCCTCCCGGACGTGAACGCCCGGGGTTCCGCGCTAGATCAAGCTGAATCCCTGCTTCTTCCCGCCGTGTTGAGTTGGGCTTAACGTAGGAAGCGCTTGCTACGCGGTCGGGCTTCCGTCGCGGGGGCGACGCTGTTCGAAAATTTCACCGGCCCTCGGGACGGGCACTGAGAGGTGGAGTCGCGATGGTGCGGGGCGGGAGCGTGACGGCCGGGCCGACGCTGGCGGTGGTGGCGCGCGAGGCCGGGGTGTCCGTGCCGACGGCCTCGAAGGTGGTCAACGGCCGGGAGGACGTGGCCCCCGAGACCAGGCGCCGGGTCACCGAGGCGTTGGACCGGCTCGGCTATGTCCGGCGACCCCGGTTCGAGGCGTCGCAACCACCGCGCATGGTCGACCTGGTCGTGCACTCGCTGGAGAGCTCCTGGTCGGGCGCGGTGCTGCACGGCGTCGAACAGGCCGCCCACGACGCCGGCCTGGAGGTCGTGGTCTCGGCCGGCCTGACCCGCACCCGGGGCGCCCGCCCCGAACGCGGCTGGTTCGACAAGCTGACCGCCCGCGGCTCGGCGGGCGTGCTGTTCAACCTGGCGGAGCTGTCCCCCGCCCAGTACTCCTGGCTCACCCAGCACCGCATCCCCTTCGTGCTGATCGACCCGGTCCTGGAACCGCCGGCCGGCGTGGTGTCCGTGGGCGCCGCCAACTGGCAGGGCGGCATGACCGCCACCGACCATCTGCTGTCCCTGGGGCACGAACGGATCGCCGTGATCGCCGGGTACCGGCGCAAGATGTGCAGCAGCGACCGGGTGGCGGGCTACCGCTCCGCGCTGACGGCCGCGGGAATGCCGTACCGGCCGGAGTACGTCCGTTACGGCAACTTCATGGAGACCACCGCACGCCACCGTATGCTCCAGTTGCTCGACCTCCCCGAGCCTCCGACCGCCGTCTTCGTCTGCTCGGACAAGATGGCCCTCGGCGTGTACGAGGCGCTGGCCGAGCGGGGGCTGCGGGTGCCGGACGACATCAGCGTGGTCGGTTTCGACGACCTTCCCGAGGCCCGCTGGGCGACTCCCGGCCTGACCACCGTCCGCCAGCCGCTCTCGGAGATGGCCCAGACCGCGCTTCGGCTGCTCGTGCGGATGATGGAGGGCGACCAGCCGGAGGGCACCCGCACCGAGTTGTCGACGCGGCTGGTGGAGCGGGCCAGCACGGGGGCGCTGCGCTCGGCCTGAGGGGTGGGCGCCGGGTGCGTCGCGGTTCGGTGAAGGGGTTGCGGCGGCCCTGAGTTCGGGTGAACGGTTGGCGTCGTGGGACCGTACGCATAGGGATGGCCAATCGGGTGTCCCGGCGGTCCCGCGGCCCCGGCCCACTCCGCTCCACCAGCACTGAGCTCCACATGCTCCACAGGGAAGGACCTTCGGGTTGTCGCACATACGCTCTCCGCAGCTTCCGGGACCGACACCGGCGCCGGATGACGACAAAGCCCCGGAGGACGCCGCCCCTCCGAAGCCGGAAGCGGTAACGGAGACCGAGGCAACGGCAGCGGAGCCCGAGGAGGGACAGTCCGAGGAGGCACAGTCCGAGGGCGGGCCCGGCCTCAAGGCCGAGGCGGAGAACCCCGAGAAGCCCCAGTCAGCTCTCCCGACCGAAGCGGACAAGCCCGAGTCCGACCTGAAGGCCGAAGCGGAGAACCCCGAGAAGCCCCAGTCCGACCTCAAGGCCGACGCAGACGAGCCCGAGCCGTCCGCCGCACCCGAACCTGAGCCCGAGCACGGGAACGGGAACGGGAACGAGACCGAGCTCAAGGCCAAGTCGGCCCCGGAGCCCGAGCCCACGCCCGATGTCTCCGCCGAGCCCGGTCCTGCGCCCGATGTCTCCGCCGAGCCCGGTCCTGAACCCGATCCCGGCCCCGAGTGGATCGCGTCCCCGTCCGGCTGGCGGGCGAGGCACCCCCGGGCCGCGCGGGCTGTCGCCTGGGCCGTGACCGGGCTGGCCATCGTCCTCGTCCTGTTCGCGCTGGTCGTGCCGAACGACATCACCGAGATCGACTTCGGCCGGTTCCTGCGGATCCCGGCGGAGGGGATCCTCGTGGCGGGGCTGCTGCTCGTACTGCCGACGATGGCGCGGCGGGTGGCAGTGGTGGTGGTCGGGGCGGTGCTCGGACTGCTGACGATCGTCAAGGCGCTGGACATGGGGTCGTACTGGACCCTGGACCGGCCGTTCGACCTGGTGCTGGACTGGATTCTGCTGGACGACGCACAGTCGTTCATGAAGGACTCGCTCGGCGGCGCGGTCGCGCAGGCCGCGACGGTCGGGCTGATCGCGCTGGCGCTGGCGCTGCCGGTGCTGATGACCCTCGCGGTCCTGCGGATCAGCAGGCTGATGGTGCGCAACCGGCACACGGCGAGCCGTACGCTGCTCGTCCTGGGAACGGCGTGGATCACCTGCTCGACGCTGACGCTGGAGATATCCGACGTGCCGGTGGCCTCGCACAGCGCGGCCACGCTCGTGGAGAACCGGATCGAGTCGGTGGGCGACGGGCTGAAGGACGGGGAGGCGTTCCGCAAGCAGGCCGCGGTGGACGCCTTCGCCGACGTACCGCCTGACCAGTTGCTGACCGGGCTGCGCGGCAAGGACGTACTGATCACGTTCATCGAGAGCTACGGCCGCTCCGCGATCGACGACCCGCGGATGGGCGAGCCGCTCGGTGAGACGCTCGCGCGGAAGACGCAGGAGCTGAAGGACGCCGGGTACGCGTCGCGGAGCGGCTGGCTGCGCTCCCCCATCACGGGCGCCGGCAGCTGGCTGGGGCACTCCACGTTCCTGTCCGGCCTGTGGATCAAGAACCAGTCGCGTTACTCCCAACTCGTCGCGAGCGACCGTCTCACCCTCACCGAGGCGTTCCGCCGCACCGGCGCCTGGCGCACGGTCGGTATCGTCCCGGGCACCCAGATGGCCTGGCCGGAGGGCAAGTACTTCGGCCTGGACCACATCTACGACTCCGACCAACTCGGTTACAAGGGGCCGAAGTTCAGCTGGTCGACCATGCCCGACCAGTACACGTTGAAGGCCTTCGAGGAGCTGGAGCACGGCAAGGAGGACCGTGAGCCGATGATGGCGGAGATCATCCTGACCTCCAGCCACAACCCGTGGGCGCCCATCCCGAGCACGATCCCCGAGGACCAGGTCGGCGACGGGTCGGTCTACCACTCGCTGCAGAAGGCCGAGGGCAAGGACCCGACGGAGGTCTGGAAGGATCCCCTGGCCGTCCGGGACGAGTACCGCAAGTCCATCCAGTACTCGGTGACCAGCCTCGTCGACCACGTCGCGAAGTACGGTTCCAAGGACACCGTCCTGATCTTCCTCGGCGACCACCAGCCCAACAAGACGGTCACCGGCGACAACCCCAGCCACGACGTGCCGGTCTCGATCGTCGCCCAGGACCCCGAGGTGCTGGAGAAGATCTCCGACTGGGGCTGGACGGACGGTCTGCAGCCCGCCGACACCACGCCGGTGTGGCGGATGGACAAGTTCCGCGACCGCTTCATGACGGCGTTCGGCCCGCAGCAGCCGGGCGGTATCCCCTCCCCCTGATCGACGGCACATCACGCCCAACGCCTCGGAGCACCACGCCACCGCGTCCGGCCGACACGCCACCACGCCACCACGTCCGGCCGCCCTGCCGCCACGTCGGGCCACCACCCCGGGCCGCCTCATGGGACCGTTCCCGTCGTGGCGGCGCGGCTCAGCCCGAGGCGCCCACCTCGTTGTCGGGTGCTCCGTCGCCCGCCGGGGGCAGGTCGCCGCGTTCGATCGGCATGCCGTCGTGCGGGGGCCGGGGCTTGTCGTGGTGGCGGGGCGGGAGGAGGAAGGCGAGTTCGGCGTCGGTGGGGCGGTGGGCGGCGAGGGCGGCTGCCCGCAGGGCGTCGCGGTCGACCGTGGCCGCGGCGGCGCTGATCCGGACGAGGTGGCCGTCCTCCGGTACGGCGTACTCGTGCTGTCCCGCCGAGGTCCGGTACCAGGCGTCCCCGTCGCGTTCACAGCCGACCGGCTCGCCCGTGCCCTGGCCGAGCGGCAGTTCGGGGCAGCTGCCGGCGGTCATCGTGCCGTGGTCGACGAGGAGCAGGAGCTGGGCGCTGTTCTTCCGGGACCAGTAGGCGGCGGAGAAGCCGTCGGCGCCGTACACGCCGACGGACTGCCGGGCCAGCGTGAAGCCGGGGGACTCGGTGACATAGACGAGCCCGGGCGCGAGGCCCAACGCCTCGGCCCGGGCGTGGAGTTCGGCCCGGTCGGGGGACGGCATCAGGGGCTCGCGGCCCGCGACCACGACCTTCTCGGTCCCGCAGGCGGTGAGCAGCGACGGCAGGAACGCCAGGGGCAGCAGAACACGCGCGGTACGGAGCTTGAGCATGCCCTCCATCCTGCCGCACAGTTGTTCCACAGGTGAGCCAAAGAGTCCGTTCCGTGAGAGCGCTTACCCACAAGGGCCACTTCGCGCCACGAGGGGATGGTGAGGCTCCGGGGGCCGGTCTCACGACGGGTGTGGGCGGGTGTCCGATTCCTTCAAGACCGGCCGTCGCCGGTCCGCCTACGGTGGCCGTATGACTCCACGACTCGACGCGATCGGCATGGTGGCCTCGGACATGGCCGCCTCCGTCACCTTCTACCGCCGGCTCGGTTTCGCCTTCCCCGAGGGCGCCGAGCACCAGCCGCACGCCGAGGCCCAACTGCCCGGCGGGCTGCGGCTGCTGCTCGACACCGAGGAGACCGTCCGCTCCTTCCACCCCGAGTACCGCCCGGGGACGGGTGGCGGCGCGGGGCTGGCCCTGCTGTGCGACAGTCCGGCCGAAGTCGACGCGGTGTACGAGGAGTTGGTGAACGCCGGGTACCGCGGTGAGCTCAAGCCGTGGGACGCGGTGTGGGGCCACCGGTACGCCGTGATCCTCGATCCCGACGGCAACGGCGTCGACCTCTTCGCACCACTGCCGGCGCCCGCCCCCGAGTAGCCGTCCCACCGGCCCCCACCACAGTCCCCCACCGCCGACACCCATCACCGGCACCCGACCCGGCCCACCACCGGCACCCGACCCGGCCCGCCTCCGCTACCGTCGGCCGAGCAGCTCGCCGAGCGGCAGCCCCGCCAACTCCCGTACGTCACGCGCCAGATGTGCCTGATCGGCGTACCCGGTGCGGGCCGCCGTCTCGGCGAAGGGCACGCCGTTCCGGGCGAGTGCGAGCGCCCGGCGCAGCCGCAGCACCCGCGCCAGCGTCTTGGGCCCGTACCCGAACGCGGCGAGTGACCTGCGGTGCAACTGCCGTGCCCCCAGCCCTAGTTCGTCGGCGGTCGCCGCGACGGCACGCCCCGCGTCGAGGGCGACGACGACGCGCCGCAGCACCGGATCGGGGCGCCCCACATCGGCCGCCCGTTCCAGGACGACCTCTTCGAGCCCGCTCGCCGGATCACCCGCCGCGTTCACCCGGGCGGTGAGCCGCCGTACGAGCGCCGGGGACCACAGATCGGCCAGCTCCACCCGCCGGTCACGCAACTCGTGCGCGGGCACACCGAGAAAGGCGGGCGCGGTGCCCGGATAGAACCGGAGGCCCGCCCAGCTGCTCGGTCCCCCTTCGGTGACGTACGCGCGCGTGTCCGGTCCGGCGACCATGAGCCGGCCGTCGTGCCACAGCAGATCCATGCACCCGTCGGGCAGCACCCGCCCGGAGCCGGGGCCGACAGGGCCACCGGGACTGTTGATCCAGACCACAGCCCCGTCCAGCCGAGACGCCCTTTCCGCATACACACGAAAAAGGCTACGCCTGTGGCCGCCGGGTACTGCCGTGCCCTTCAGGGGCGCGGGGAACCGCGCGAGCAACCACGGACCACCCGCAGCCCGCAACAGACCCACGCAGACCCACTCAGACCCGCACAGACCCACACCCCGACGGCACCCCCGGCTCCACACGGCACCCCCGGCTCTCCACAGAATGCCGATGCTCCTGCGGACTCACCCGTGCACCCTCTTGGACGCACTCGCCACCGCGAACGCGCTACTCGTCCGTCTTCTTCACCGGCGACCGCAGCCTCGACGTCACGTCCTCCGGTGGCAGGAAGCGCGACCAGCGCTCCGGGAACTCGGAGGGCATGTCGGGGTCCTCGGGGTCGTGGGAGCGGGCGGCGGCCGCGCGGGCGACGTACTCGGCGGCCTGTTCCTCGCGGAGGCGCTCGTTTGCGGCGCGGGCCGCGGCCGTGGCGGCGGCGGGCCAGACGCGGTCGATGGCGGCGTTGACGGCGGCGCCGGCCAGGACGGCGAAGGCGCTCACGCCGATCCAGAGGAGGACGGCGACGGCGGCGGCGAGCGAGCCGTAGATCGTCGCCCCCTCGACCGTGCTGGTGAGGTAGATGCGGAGCAGGAAGCTGCCGAGGACCCACATGCCGAGGGCCATGAGGGAGCCCGGTACGTCCTCGACCCAGGGGGAGCGGACCGGCACCGACACGTGGTAGAGCGTCGTCAGGAAGACGATGGACAGGACGATCACGACGGGCCAGTAGAGGACCTGGACGACGGTCGCCGACCACGGGACGATCCGGACGACGGCGTCGGGCCCGGCGACCATCAGCGGCAGGGCGACCGAACCGATCAGCAGGGCCACGATGAAGAGCAGGAACGCCATGAGGCGGGTCTTGACGATGCCGCGGACGCCGTCGAGGCCGTACATGACGGTGATGGTGTCGATGAAGACGTTCACCGCGCGGGAGCCGGACCACAGGGCGAAGAGGAATCCTATGGAGATGACGTCGGGGCGACCGCCCTTCATCACGTCGTCCAGGATCGGCTGCGCGATCTGTGCGACGCCCTTGTCGGACAGGACGGTGCGCGAGGCCTCCAGGAGGTTGAGCTCCAGGCTGGCGATGGTGTCGGCGCCGGTCCAGTCGTCGACGTAGCCGAGCAGGCCGATCATGCTGAGCAGCAGCGGTGGCACGGAGAGCAGCGTGAAGAACGCCGCCTCGGCCGCGAGGCCCAGGATGCGGTACTCGATGCAGGAGTTGACGGTGTCCTTCAGGAGCAGCCAGGCGGTCCTGCGCTTGGAGACGTCCCGGTAGAGGGCACGCGCGCGGTGGAGACGCCCATGGGGGCTCTCGGACGGTGGGGGTGACTGACTTGCTGGCTGCACGCCCTAAAGGTATCCGCCTGCGCGTGCCGCCCTCACCTCCCGGTGCCGTCGGTCGCGACAGGGCCCGCGCGCGGCGCACCTTTCCCTCCGGTCGCGTCACGGGGCAGCAAACAAAGGGAAACCCAGCAGAAACCAAAGGTGATTCCAAATCGCCTTTTCTGTCATGAACGTGCTGGCTGAATCAATGAGGGGCCGGAAGTGGAACGTCCGAGCGTGCTTGTACCGTCTTTTCGGAAAGTTCCCCGCTGAAACGCCGTACGGGCTCAGGTACGACAGGCCGGAAGAGATCGGAAAAGGGGCGGGAAAGCGTCAATCACCCGACCTCCCTTGACCCGTTCCCGAATGTACCGAAAGAATCCGGATTGCATTCGGCTGCGGCCACCTGGACCAGGTGCCGGCCCAGCACACCTCAGGGGATTCGCCCAGGCTCCGACCAGGCCTGATCAATTCCGCCACACGCGTCACCGCTTCCCATCCCCTCTCCTTCTGTCATTCCGCGCGCCGTCCCGTTCACCCCCGGGCGCCTTCCATCGCAATACCTGTCGCGGAGAAATTCAATGACATTGCCAGCACCACGACACGTGGTGGAAAAACCGGGCGAGGTCCAGGGGGCCGAGCCGGACGCGGCGGAATCGTACACCGCCACCGAGCGACTCCTCGCCGAAGTTCTGGCCGGCGTCGCACGCGTCGAACATGTGCCCGCAGAAAGCCATTTCTTCGACGACCTCGGTGCCAACTCGCTGACAATGGCGCATTTCTGTGCCCGCGTCAGGAAGCACCCCGACCTGCCGTCGGTCTCCATCCGGGACGTCTACGGCCACCCGACGATCCGCGGCCTCGCCGCCGCACTGGCCGAGGCGCCGGCTCCGTCGGCCGCCCTGCCGGTGCCCGCCGAGGCCGCACCCCCCGGCAGCACGTTCCGGTACGCCCTGTGCGGGGCGCTGCAGTTGCTCCTCTTCGCCGGATACGGCCTGCTCGCCACCTCCGGATACGTACTGGGGTACGAGTGGGTGGCGGACGCCTCGGGGCTCGTCGAGATCTATCTGCGCTCGGCGGTCTTCGGCCTGCTCGCCTTCCTCGCCCTGTGCACCCTGCCGGTCGCCGCCAAATGGCTGCTGGTCGGGCGGTGGAAGCCCGTGGAGTTCCCCGTGTGGGGCCCGGCGTATCTGCGGTTCTGGATCGTCAAGGCGCTTCTGCACACCAGCCCGATGATCCTGTTCGTCGGCAACCCGCTGTACGTGCTGTACCTGCGGGCCCTCGGCGCCCGCATCGGACCGGGCGTCACGATCCTCAGCCGCACCGTCCCGGTCTGCACCGACCTGCTGACGATCGGCGCGGGCACGGTGATCCGCAAGGACTCCGTCTTCCTCTGCTACCGGGCGCGCGCCGGGCGCATCCGCACCGGCCCGGTGACCCTCGGCCGGGACGTCTTCGTCGGCGAGCACACCGTCCTCGACATCGGGACCGCCCTGGGCGACGGCTCCCAGCTCGGCCACTCCTCCGCGCTGCGCGCCGAGGAGTCGGTCCCGGCCGGGGAGAGCCGGCACGGCTCACCGGCCCGGCGCACGGACGTGGACCACGTCCGGGTGGCCCCCCTCCCGTGCGGCACGCTCCGGCGGGCCGGATACGGCCTCGCCGCCCTGCTCCAGACGCTGCTGCTGTACGTGCCGCTGACGGTCGGCGGCGCCTATCTCCTGCTCACCGCCGCGCCCGAACTGGACACCCTCCTCGACCCGGCGTCGCGGCACCTCACCTCGGCACGCTTCTACGTCGAGGCGATGGCCCTCTCGCTCGCGCTGTTCGCCGGCTCCGTCGCCGTCGGAGCCGTCGTCGTGTTCGTCGTCCCGCGACTGCTGCGCCCGCTCGTGGAGCCGGACCGCACCTATCCGCTGTACGGCTTCCACTACTCGGTGCACCGCGCGATCGCCCGCCTGACCAACCTCAAGTTCTTCACGTGGCTGTGCGGCGACAGCTCGTACATCGTCCCCTGCCTCAAGGCCCTCGGCTACGACCTCTCACGCGTCGACCAGACCGGATCCAACTTCGGCACCGCGGTGCAGCACGAGACGCCGTACCTGGTGAAGGTCGGCAGCGGCACGATGGTCGCGGACGGGCTGTCGGTGATGAACGCGGACTACTCCGCCACGTCGTTCCGGGTGTCCCGGACGGCGATCGGCGGGCACAACTTCCTGGGCAATCTCATCGCCTACCCGGTCGGCGGCCGGACCGGCGAGAACTGCCTGCTGGCCACGAAGGTGCTGGTCCCGCTCGACGGCGAGATCCGCGAAGGGGTCGGGCTGCTCGGCTCGCCGCCCTTCGAGATCCCCCGCTCGGTGGAGCGCGACAGCCGCTTCGACCACCTGCGCGAGGGCGAGGAACTGCGCCGCCGGCTCGCCGCGAAGAACCGCTTCAACCTGCGCTCGATGGGACTGTTCCTGTTCCTGCGCTGGCTGCACACCTTCGCGCTCACCGTGCTCGGCTTCATCGCCGTCGATCTGTACGGGCACGGCGACGGCATCGCGGGACTGCTCGCGCTCGCCGCGCTGCCCCTGGCGGCGCTGGTGTTCACCGTCTTCTACTACACGCTGGTGGAACGGTCCCTGACCCGCTTCCGGCCGCTGCGGCCACGGTTGTGCTCCATCTACGACCCCGTCTTCTGGCGGCAGGAGCGGCTGTGGAAACTGCCGGACAAACACCTGACGATGCTCAACGGCACCCCGTTCAAGAGCTTCGTCTGGCGGCTGCTGGGGGTGCGGATCGGGCGCCGGGTCTTCGACGACGGGGCGTTCATCACCGAGCGGACGCTGACGGCCGTCGGGGACGACTGCACGCTCGCGGCCGGCAGCAAGATCCAGGCGCATTCGCAGGAGGACGGCACCTTCAAGTCCGACCACGTCACGATCGGCGCCGGCTGCACGCTCGAGGTCGAGGCGTTCGTGCACTACGGCGTGGTGCTGGGCGAGGGGGCCGTGCTCGCGCCGGACTCCTTCCTGATGAAGGGCGAGGAGGTGCCGCCGCACGCGCGCTGGGGCGGGAACCCGGCGACGGAGACCACCGGATCACGGTGAATCGGGGGAAAGAAATGGATCGGTCGGAGTCGGGCGACGCTGCCCGGAAATACTGGCACGAGGTGCTCACCGCCGGGGGGCGGACCGTGGTTCCGCGGTGGAGCGCCGACCCGGCGAAAGGGGTCGCTGCTTACGAAGTCGTCCTGCCAGAAGGCCTGTTGACCGTCTTGGACGGTACAGCCGCGCTGCTCGCCGCCCACGCCAAGGTGCTCGCCGTGCTGTCGGGCGAGGGCGAGGTCACCACCGGCTGGCTGGAGGACGGCCGCATACTGCCGTGCCGGCTCACCACCGCACCCGGCGACACCTGGCGCGCACTGCTGGGGCACACCCACCGGGTCACCACGGAGCTGCTGACGCACGCCGGGTTCCCGGTGGCCGCGCTGCGCCGCGAACTCGGCCTCGGTGAACCGCCGTTCGAGACCGTGCTCGACACGAGCGGCGGCGACGGCGACCTCGACCAGGACGTGGTCCTGCGGGTGGGCCTGGTGCACCGCGACGATGGTCCGGCGCTGCGGCTGCGGTACCGCACGGACGTGCTCGACGAGGACGGCGCGGCCCGGATCGCCGGGTACCACGTCACCGCCCTCACCCTGCTGGCCGCCGAACCGGACGCCGAGCACGGGCGGCGGAGTCTGGTGTCGGACGACGAACTCCGGTTCCAGCTCGACGGGTTGGCAGGGCCGCACCGCGAACTGCCCGACCGCCGGGTGCACGAGCTGTTCGAACAGCGGGTCGTGGCGCACCCGGACGCCGTCGCGGCCGTCCACGGCGACCGGCGCTGGACGTACCGCGAGCTCAACTCCCGTGCCAACCAGCTCAGTCGGGCGCTGCTGGTCCGGGGCCTCGGCCGTGAGGGCGTCGTCGCGGTGGTGACCGAGCGGAACCTGGACTGGATGGCCGCCGTGCTCGCGGTGTTCAAGGCGGGGGGCGCCTACCTGCCCGTCGAGCCGCACTTCCCCGCCGAGCGCATCGCCACCACGCTCGCCCGCGCCGGGTGCGAGCTGGTGCTCACCGAACGGGGCAGCACAGCTGCGCTGGACGAGGCCCTGCCCGCGCTGCCCGGGGCGCGGCGGCTGCTCGTCGAGGACGCGTACGACGAGGCCCACCCGGACTCCGACCTCGGCATGGAGATCGCACCGGACCGGCTGGCGTACATCTACTTCACGTCCGGTTCCACGGGCGAGCCCAAGGGCGCGATGTGCGAGCACGCCGGGATGCTCAACCACCTCCACGCCAAGCTCGACGACCTCGACATCGGCGAGGGGGACGTGGTCGCGCAGACCGCGCCGCAGTGCTTCGACATCTCCCTGTGGCAGCTGCTGGCCGCGCCGCTGGTCGGCGGGCGGACGCTGCTCGTGGAGCAGGAGGTGGTCCTGGACGTCGAACGGTTCGTCGACCGGATCGCCGACGGCCGGGCGAACGTGGTCCAGGTGGTGCCGTCGTACCTCGAAGCGGTCCTCGCCCATCTGGAGCAGCACCCCCGGGAGCTGCCCGACCTGCGCCGGGTCTCGGTCACCGGGGAGGCGCTGAAGAAGGAGCTGGCGGAACGCTGGTTCGCCACCGAGCCGGGGATACCGCTGGTCAACGCCTACGGGCTGACGGAGACCTCGGACGACACCAACCACGAGGTGATGGACCGGGCGCCGGAGGGGGGCCGGGTGCCACTGGGCCGTCCCGTCGGCAACGTCCGTGTGTACGTCGTCGACGAGCACCTCTCCCTCGTGCCGCTGGGCGCACCGGGGGAGATCGTCTTCTCCGGGGTGTGTGTGGGACGCGGATACGTCAACGATCCCGAGCGCACCGCGCGGGCGTTCACCACCGACCCGTACCGGCCCGGCGAGCGGCTCTACCGCAGCGGGGACCACGGGCGCTGGCGGCCCGACGGCAAGCTGGAGTTCCTGGGCCGGCGGGACACCCAGGTCAAGGTGCGGGGCTTCCGTATCGAGATCGGTGAGGTGGAGAACGCGCTGCTCGGGGTGGCGGGTGTGCGGGACGGCGCGGTGGTGGTCGCCCGGGGCGCGCACCTGGTGGCCTTCCACTCCGGCCGGCCGCTCGCGGTCGAGGAGCTGCGGGACCGGCTGGCGGCCTCGCTGCCGGCCTACATGGTGCCGTCGGTGTTCCACTGGCGGGAGAGCCTGCCGCTGACCGCCAACGGCAAGATCGACCGGCGCACGCTGACCACGCTGGCCGAGCGACTCGACTCGGCGGCGGACGAGTCGGGCGAGCCTCCGGTCACGCCGACCGAGGAGCGGCTGGCTGCCGCGTGGGCGGAGGTGCTCGGTGTGCCACGGGCCCGCATCGGCCGGCACGACCACTTCTTCGACCGGGGCGGCACCTCGCTGTCGGCGGTGAAGCTCGCGATCGCCCTGGACCGGGCGGTGTCCCCCAAGGACGTGACCGGGCGGCCCGTCCTGTCCGAGCTGGCCGGGCTGATCGACACGAGGGCCGGCGCGCACACCGTCGCCGACACCATGGGGAGGTCGTCGTCATGAGCTTCCTGAGCCGCCGCGGCTCCGCGAGCCGCCGCCGAAAGGACACGAGGACGACACCGTCGTCCTCGGCCCCCGCACTCCTGCCGGACATCGGGACAGCGCCCGGCAGGCCTCCGCTCCTCACCGTCTCCCCCGCCGAACCCGCTCCCCGCTGGGCGGCCGCCCGGCGGGACGCCCTGCGTGCCGCCGTCGCCGAGCACGGCGCGGTCCTCGTACGCGGCCTCGGACTGCGGGACGCGACCGAAGTGGGCGCGGTCTTCCGTGGATTGACCGACACGCTGATGACCGAGAGGGAGGCCTTCGCGCCCCGGCGGACGTACGCGGACGGTGTGTACTCGTCGACGGCCTGGCCGTCGAACCAACCGATGTGCATGCACCACGAGTTGAGCTACACCCTGGAGTTCCCCGGCCTGATGCTCTTCGCCTGCCTCGAAGCCGCCGAGCGGGGCGGGGCGACCGGGGTCGCCGACGCGGAGGCCGTACTGGCCGCGCTGCCACCCGAGTTGACCAAGCGGTTCGAGCGGGACGGCTGGCTGCTCACCCGCTCGTACAACGACGAGATCGGCGCGTCGGTCGCCGAGGCGTTCGGCACCGACGACCGGACCGTCGTCGAGGCCTACTGCCGGGCGCACTCCATCGAGTTCGCCTGGCGGCCCGACGGATCCCTGCACACCCGGCAGCGGCGTGCCGCCGTGCTCCGGCATCCGGTGACCGGCCGCCGCTGCTGGTTCAACCAGATCGCGTTCCTCAACGAATGGACCATGGACCCCGAGGTGCGCGAGTACCTGGTGGACCTGTACGGGGCCGACGGGCTGCCGTTCAACACCCGCTACGGCGACGGCGACCCGATCGGAGCCGACGTCGTCGAGACGCTCAACGAGGTCTACGAGGCGCACACCGTCCGCGAGCCGTGGCGCTCCGGTGACCTGCTCCTCGTCGACAACATCCGCTCCGCCCACAGTCGTGAGCCCTTCGAGGGGCCGCGCGAGGTGCTGGTGGGTCTCGCGGATCCGGTACGGCCGACCGACCGCGACACACAGGTCCCCGACGCGAAGGACGAGGTGAGGTTCTGATGACCGAGGTTCCGGGTTTCGCCGTGATCTCCGGCGCCCAGGTGCAGCGGGCCCTGCGGGGCCGGGAACGGGAGATCGTCGAACTGGTCGAGTCGGCCTACCTGTTGCACGGGGACGGGAAGACGGGCGACACGGTCAATCCGCCGTCGTACTTTCTCCGCTTCCCCGACCGTCCGTCCTCGCGGATCATCGCGCTGCCCGCCTCGCTGGGCGGGAGGTTCCAGGTGGACGGGTTGAAGTGGATCTCCAGTTTCCCGGAGAACACGGCGTCGGGGCTGCCGCGCGCGTCCGCCGTGCTCATCCTCAACGACCACGTCACCGGCTACCCGTTCGCGTGTCTGGAGGCCTCGGTCATCAGCGCGAGCCGGACTGCTGCATCGGCGGCGCTGGCGGCCGGCCGGCTGAGCGCGCGCCGGGGGGCGCCGCGTCCGGTCCGGGTCGGCTTCCTCGGGGCGGGCCTGATCGCCCGGTACATCCACACGTTCCTCGCGGCGACCGGGTTCGGGTTCGAGGAGGTGGGGGTGCACGACCTGTCCGCGGACAGCGCGACCGGGTTCCGGGGGTATCTGGAGCGGTCCGACGCGGGCGGGCGCGTGGCCGTGTACGACAGCGCCGAGGACGTGATCCGGGCGAGCGACCTGGTGGTTTTCGCGACGATCGCGGGCGAGCCGCACATCCGTGAACCGAAGTGGTTCGCCCACAACCCCCTGGTGCTGCACGTGTCGCTGCGCGATCTCGCGCCCGAGGTGCTGCTCGCGTCGGCGAACTTCGTCGACGACGTCGAGCACTGCCTCAAGGCGAACACGTCGCCGCACCTGACCGAACAGCTCACCGGCGCACGGGACTTCCTCGACGGAACGCTCCACGACGTCCTCACCGGCCGGGCGACCGTGCCGGCGGACCGTCCGGTGGTCTTCTCGCCCTTCGGCCTCGGGGTCCTCGACCTCGCGGTCGGCGGATATGTCCACGACGAAGTGGCCCGCTCCGGCGGACTGCGGGTCGTGGACGACTTCTTCCACGAGCTGCGCCGCCACGGCTGACCGGGCCGGGCGCAGCGAGTACGACATTGCACAACCAGGGGGGCAGCGGTGCCAGTCATATCCGTTCCCACGGACTTCAACGAGGAGGAGCTGTACGTCGATCTGCGACAGGTCGTCGGACACAGGCTCTTCCTGAAGTGCGAGGGCTTCAACTTCGCCGGCTCGATCAAGCTCAAGGCCGCGTCCGAGATGGTGCGGGCCGCCGAACGGGAGGGACGTCTCCGGCCGGGCTCGACGCTCGTGGAGTCGTCGTCCGGCAATCTGGGCGTCGCGCTGAGCATGATCGCGGCGAGCCGGGGCTACCGGTTTCTGTGTGTGACCGATTCCCGGTGCAATCCGCAGACCCGGCGCATGATCGAGGCGTTGGGCAGCCGGGTCCACGTCATCTCCGAGCCCGACCCGCACGGCGGCTTCCTCGGCGCCCGGATCGCGTACGTCCGCGCGCTGTGCGCCACCGACCAGCGGTACGTGTGGCTCGACCAGTACACCAATCAGGCGAACTGGCAGGCGCACTACCGCACCACGGCGCCCGCCATCGCCCGGCAGTTCCCGCGTCTGGACGTGCTGTTCGTGGGGGTCGGCACCTCCGGGACGCTGATGGGCTGCGCCCAGTGGTTCTGGGAGCGGCGGCGCCGGGTGCGGATCGTCGCCGTGGACAGTGTCGGTTCGGTGGCGTTCGGCGGGGCGCCGGGCCGCCGGATGATCCCGGGGCTCGGCACGAGCGTGACCCCGGCGCTGCTCGACGCGTCCTACGTGGACGACGTCGTCCGGGTTGAGGAGAGCGACACCGTACGGGCCTGTCACCGCATGGCCCGGCGCGGCTTCCTCTTCGGGGGCTCCACCGGCACGGTCGTCAGCGGTGCCACCGAGTGGCTGACCCGCAACGGCTCGCCCGACACCACGGCGGTGGCCGTCTCCCCGGACCTCGGGGAGCGCTACCTCGACACCATCTACCGGCCGGGCTGGCCGCAGGAGCAGTACGGGGAGGCCGTACGGGACCCTGAGGAGGAATTCGGCACAGGCGAACTGGGTACGGGCGAGCTCGCGGCGCCCGTCTGACCCGGCATCCACGATCCGGCGCCGGACCCTCCTGATACGGCGCCGGACACCTGCCCGCCGGACACCGGTGAGCTTCACCGTGACGACGCGTTGCCGAGGGGTAGATTCCCTTCATGGCAGCCGGCACCCACCACGTGACCAATCAGGCTCCGCCCCTGGTGGACTACGACGTCTTCGCCGCCGACGAGGTCCTGACGGAGGCGGTCGAGCGGCATCTGGCGCCGGAGGTGCTGGAGGAGGCGCGGGACGAGCTGAAGGGGCTCGGGCGTACGGCCGGCTCCGCGCAGGTGCAGGAGTGGGGGCGGCTGGCGAACGAGAACCCGCCGAAGCTCAGGACGTACGACCGGTACGGGAACCGGGTGGACGAGGTGGAGTTCCATCCGTCCTGGCACCGGCTGCTCGGCAAAGGTGTCTCGGCCGGGCTGACGGCGGCCTGGACACGGCCCGGCGGGCATGTGCGGCGGGCCGCCGCGTTCGTCGTCTGGACCCAGGTCGAGGCGGGCAACGGGTGCCCGCTGTCCATGACCCACGCGGCGGTGCCCGCCCTGCGCACGGACCCGGTGCTCGCCGCCGAATGGGAACCGCGGCTGACGTCCATGGTCTACGACTGGGACATGCGGCCCGCCGACCAGAAGGCCGGCGCCCTCTTCGGGATGGGCATGACCGAGAAGCAGGGCGGCAGCGACGTACGCGCCAACACGACCGCGGCGCGGCCGCTGGCCGAGGACGGGACGTACGAGCTGACGGGCCACAAGTGGTTCTGCTCGGCGCCGATGTCGGACGGGTTCCTGGTGCTGGCTCAGGCGCCGGGCGGGCTGACGTGTTTCCTGGTGCCCCGGGTACTGGCCGACGGCTCGCGGAACGTGTTCCGCATCCAGCGGCTCAAGGAGAAGCTGGGCAACCGGTCGAACGCCTCCGCCGAGGTCGAGTTCGACGGGACGTGGGCGCGCCGGGTCGGGGACGAGGGGCGGGGAGTGCGCACGATCATCGGGATGGTGGCGGCCACCCGGCTGGACTGCGCCCTGGGCGCGGCCTCCCTGATGCGGCAGGCGGTGGCGCAGGCGGTGCACCACTGCACGTACCGGGAGGCGTTCGGCGGGCGGCTGATCGACAAGCCGCTGATGCGCAACGTTCTCGCCGATCTCGCGCTGGAGTCGGAGGCGGCGACGGCGCTGGCGGTGCGGCTGGCGGCAGCCTATGACAGCGCCGAGGTGGACGCGGCCGGGGCGGGCAGCGAGAGCGAACGCTCGTTCTTGCGGCTCGCGGTGCCGGTCGCCAAGTACTGGGTGACCAAGCGCTGCACCCCGACCGTGGTCGAGGCCTCCGAGTGCCTCGGCGGCAACGGCTATGTCGAGGAGTCGGGCATGCCCCGTCTGCTGCGCGAGTCCCCGCTCAACTCCGTCTGGGAGGGCGCCGGAAACGTCCAGGCCCTCGACGTGCTGCGGGCCCTGCAGCGCGAACCACAGGCCCTCGACGCCTACTTGAGGGAGGTGGGCCGGGCCCGCGGCGCCGACCACCGGCTCGACGGCGCGATCAAGGACCTGCTGACCGAACTCGCCGATCTGGACGGCATCGAGGCCCGCGCACGCCGGCTCGTGGAGCGGCTCGCCCTCGTCCTGCAGGGCGCGCTCCTCGTGCGGTACGCGCCCCCGGCGGTCGCCGACGCGTTCTGTGCCTCCCGGCTGGGCGGCGACTGGGGCACGGCCTTCGGCACGCTGCCGCACACCCTGGATCTGGCGTCGGTGGTGGAACGGGCGCGTCCGGTGAGCTGAAACCCGCCCGGCGGGCGGGACGCCCTCTCTCGAGTGGTGCGACGCGGGGGTGGTGCTGCGCCGACACGGCACCACCCCCGCTTCTCGGGCCCCGGTGAGCGGAGCGCATGCGCCGCACGGGCGACGTTGAACAAGTTTCAAGGAGCGTACGGCGGTTCGCCAGGGTTGCAGGGGGTTGCAACTCGTCTGCGCTCTGTGGCCGGAGTGTGTCCCTCCGTGGCCGAAGAGCGGCAGACTGGGAAGCCCGCAGTCAACGCCGTCGCGCGGATCCGGACTTCCGCGGCCATCAGGGGCCGTGGAGCGGACCGGCCTGCCGGGAAGGAACATGTGCCGCACTCTCCGATGGAAGTCACGCGGCTCACCGCCACGGACGCCGCCCGGGCGGCCCGGGTCCTCGGCGAGGTGCGCGCCACCACCCTCGACGGCCGCCCTTCGAGTCCCGCCCCGCGCCCCGCGATCCGGGAGTCCTGGGGCCGCACGGTGCGCAGCGGCATCGACCCCGACCACGACTTCCGGTCCGACCTCCTCGGCCGCGACGAGGTCGAGCGCCGCCGCCGGACCTCGCGGCTGCGCCACGTCCTGCCCGTGCTCCGCGAGGGGCTGCTCTCCCTCGCGGACACCGCGCAGCACATCATGATGGTCGCGGACGCCGACGCCCGGGTGCTGTGGCGCGAGGGCAGTACGGCGGTGCTCCGCAAGGCCGACGGGCACGGCCTCGGGATCGGCGCGGACTGGCGCGAGGAGACCGTCGGCACGAACGGCATCGGCACGCCGCTCGTCTCCCGCCGCGCCGTACAGGTCTTCTCCGCCGAGCACTTCGTCCGCGCCCTGCACCCGTGGACCTGCACCGGCGCCCCCATCACCGACCCGCGCGACGGCCGGCTGCTCGGCGCCGTGGACATCAGCGGACCCCTGGAGACGCTGCACCCCTCCACCCTCGCGCTCGTCGACACGGTCGCCAAACTCGCCCAGGCCCGCCTACGGGACCTGCACCTGACCTCGCTCGAACAGCTGCGCGCGGTGGCGGCGCCGGTCCTGGCCCGGATCGGCGGCCGCGCGGTCGCCGTCGACCGGGACGGCTGGACGGCCGCGGTGACGGGTATGCCGTACACCAGCCGTGTGGCCCTCCCCCAGTCCCTCTCCCCCGGCCGCTGCTGGCTTCCCGCGCTCGGACTGTGCACCGTCGAGCCGCTGCCCGCCGGCTGGCTGATACGCCCCACCACGGACCCGGCGCCCGCCCCGACCGCCACGCACATCACCCTCGACGTCTCCCACCCGCGCCGCTGGACCGTCACCGTCGCCGGCTGCGCGGGCTCCTGGACCCATGCGCTCACCCCCCGCCACGCCGAACTCCTGTACCTCCTCGCCCTCCACCGCGGCGGCCGCAGCGCCGCCGCCCTCGCGGACGACATGTTCGGCGACCCCGCGCGCACCGTCACCGTCCGCGCCGAGATGTCCCGCGTACGCCGCTACCTCGGCGCCTTCCTCGACCACCGGCCGTACCGGTTCACCGAACGGGCCGATGTCGAAGTCCGCCTCCCCGCAACCCCGTTGGACCTCCTGCCGTACTCGGTGGCACCGGGGGTGGTCAGGGCCCGGGGGGTCACTCCGGGTGACCTGCTCCGGGCGGATCGGCGTCCGGGGCACGAGAGAGCCGAGCCGAACCCCTGATCGCACGTCAAACATTCTCAACCCCTTCCCCGTGAACGGATCATGGCGTCGGGGTGAGGGATCTCCCTGTATTTCTCCGGACCTCGGCATGACACGTGTCCCACTGACGTAGCATCGCTGCCAGGCCGCCCCACCTGCCTCTCCGTCAAGATCTTGTTCTTGGTTGGCAGTTGGCCGTCCCCGGGAGGTTTGATGAAGCACCGCGGCAGGCACCGTCGACGCAGAAGGGGACGTGCGCTGCGTGCGTCCCTGGCGGGGACCGCGCTGGCGCTCACGGCGGCGGCCACCCTGATCAGCACGTCGCAGGCGGCGGGCGGGGCCACGCCGGGCGCGCTCTCCTCGATCACCTCCGCCGATGAGCTGCGCGGGCTTCAGCTCCGGGAAACCCTGACCGACACCACCGAGCTGCGCACCCTCTCCCACGCGATGGGCGGCGGGGTCGGTGTCGACGAGGTGCTGCGGAGCGCGAACCACGCGATGCGCGGCGAGGGCGACTGTTTCGCCACCGAGAAGGACAATCTGCCCGTCGAGCCGGTGGCCGCGCGGGCGTACTGCTGGGAGCCGGGCGACGCGGTCGACGACAAGTGGGTCCCCCGCTCGGTCACCACGTCCCGGAACAACCAGGTCATCGCGGCCGGCTGGACGCACACCGGCGTCGAGAGCGACACCCCCGGCGACACGACGGGGGCCGGCGGCCCGCCCGCCGGCGTCACCGGTGCCGCCGACACCGACGACGAGGGGCTCGCCAGGGTCGCCTTCGTCGACGCCGCCGACCCAACGGACCTCCGGTACCGATGGGTTCTGCTGGTCGTCCCGACGGCCGACGGGCAGGGCTTCGAGGGCCTGCGTTCCCGGCTCGGCGGCATGGTCTGGTACGAGGACAAGCTGATCGTCACCGCGCGAGGCCCGGAGAGCCGCGGAGAGCGGGACGATTCCCTGTACGTCTTCGACCTGGCCCGCTTCCTCCGCCCCGATGTGACCGACAGCGACGTGATCGGCAAGACCGGCGACGGCTGGTCGGCCCACCACTACCGGTACGCGCTGCCCGCGGTCGCCGCCTACCGTCCGCCGGCGGGCGGCTGCGACGCGCGCGACAACGACGGGGTGCCCTGCTTCGGCTCGCTCTCCCTCGACCGGACGTCGACACCGCCCACGGTCGTCGCGAGCGAGCGGTTCCGGCCGAGCCGTGAGGAGCCCGCCCGGATCTGGCGCTACGCCCTGGACACCACCGCCGACCGCACCGGCATGCTCACCACCACCGGGCGCGAGAGCGTCGCCGTCGCCACCGAGGCGTACGAGACCGAGGCCGCGGGTGTCCGGGGTGTCCTGGCCCACAAGGGGGACTGGTACGTCGACCAGGCCGCCGGGAAGCGCGACCGGCACGGCACTCTCTGGCGCCAGGACGAGGAGGGTGCCGAGGCAGCCCGGTGCGCGCAGGACAAGGCCGACGAGACGTCGGGCCTCCAGTCGTACGCCTGCTGGGGGCGCCACACGGCCTCCCTCTCCTACTCCCCGGAGACCGGCGAGGTGTGGACGCTCACCGACCCCATCCCGGAGCGGGTGCTGTACGCGGTGAGGCTGTCGGACGTCGACAGCGCGCTGAGCTAGGAATCCCGGCCCGCCCCCAAGGGCGGCCCGACTCCGAGGCCGACTCCGAGTCCAAGGCCGGCCCGGCCCGACAGGGCGACCCGGCCCGACCTTGGAGGCGGGCCGGGGCCCGTGATTCTCTGGGCCCATGAGCAGCAGCCCCGTCACCACCTGGTCCCTGGAACAGACCTCGCCGAGCGATCTGCTTCCCGCCGCCGCGCCCGAGGGCGACGACGTCCGCATCGTGCGCGCCGAGGTCCCCTCCCCCGAGTTCAGCCGCTTCCTGTACGCCTCCGTCGGCGGCGACATCCTCTGGCTGGACCGGCTCGCATGGCCGTACGACCGCTGGCAGGAGCACCTGGCCCGGCCGGGCGTGGAGACCTGGGTCGCCTACGACCGAGGCACACCGGCCGGCTACGTCGAGTTGGAGCCGCAGGACGACGGGGTCGTGGAGATCGTGTACTTCGGACTGATCCCGGCCTTCCGGGGGCGGCGCATCGGCGGGCACCTGCTGTCGTACGGGACGGCCCGGGCCTGGGACCTCGCCGAGCGGTGGCCGGGGCTGCCGCCGACCAAGCGGGTCTGGCTGCACACCTGCACCCGGGACGGGGAGCACGCCATGGGCAACTACCTGCGGCGGGGGTTCACCCTGTTCGACACGAAGGTGACGGAGGAGGCGGACGCGCCGACGCCGGGGCCCTGGCCCGGGGCGGCCGCCTCCACACCATGACCCACATCACATCGTCTCGACATGCGAGACATCCTTGTCCGGAATGTGGATGACGGTGGACTCGGTCTAAAGAGGCGTGACACGCTTCCGTCATGTCTGGAACTGGAATTGCCTTGGTGAGTCGGCGGCACGTCGATCTCGGCCGCATGTCCAGCGCCATCTGTCCGGTGAGCTGACACCCCTGCCGCGAGGGGTTGGACGACCCCCGGGCACCAGCGCCGCACCTTCCTCTGTTTTCAGCCCGCGCAAGGACGCGCAGGCGCCGCACACGCTGCCCGCGTGTGCCCGCTATGCGCGCGCAAGCGCAGGTCAGAGCCGATTCCACGCCTTTCCCGAAGGACATACACACCATGGCCGCCACCCCGCAGAACCCCGCCACGCCCCGCCGCAAGGTGAGCCGTCACCGTGGTGAGGGCCAGTGGGCCGCGGGGCACTTCACCCCGCTGAACGGCAACGAGCAGTTCAAGAAGGACGACGACGGTCTCAATGTGCGGACACGCATTGAGACGATCTACTCGAAGCGCGGCTTCGACTCGATCGACCCCAACGACCTGCGCGGCCGCATGCGCTGGTGGGGGCTGTACACCCAGCGCAAGCCCGGGATCGACGGCGGCAAGACCGCCATCCTGGAGCCGGAGGAGCTGGACGACAAGTACTTCATGCTGCGCGTTCGGATCGACGGCGGGCGGCTGACCACACGGCAGCTGCGGGTGATCGGCGAGATCTCGCAGGAGTTCGCGCGGGGCACGGCCGACATCACCGACCGGCAGAACGTCCAGTACCACTGGATCCGGGTCGAGGACGTCCCCGAGATCTGGGAGCGGCTGGAGGCCGTCGGCCTGTCCACCACCGAGGCCTGCGGTGACACCCCCCGTGTGATCATCGGCTCACCCGTCGCCGGGATCGCCGCGGACGAGATCATCGACGGCACGCCCGCGATGGACGAGATCCAGCGGCGCATCATCGGCAACCCGGACTTCTCGAACCTGCCCCGCAAGTTCAAGTCCGCGATCTCCGGCTCGCCGCTGCTCGACGTGGCGCACGAGATCAACGACATCGCCTTCGTCGGTGTCCGCCACCCCGAGCACGGCCCCGGCTTCGACCTCTGGGTCGGCGGCGGTCTGTCCACCAACCCCAAGATCGGGCAGCGGCTCGGCGCCTGGGTGCCGCTGGACGAGGTCGCGGACGTGTACGAGGGCGTCATCTCGATCTTCCGTGACTACGGCTACCGGCGGCTGCGCACCCGCGCCCGCCTGAAGTTCCTGCTCGCCGACTGGGGCACCGAGAAGTTCCGCCAGGTCCTGGAGGACGAGTACCTCAAGCGCAAGCTGGTCGACGGCCCCGCGCCCGACCAGCCGGTGGCGCGCTGGCGCGACCACGTGGGCGTGCACCCGCAGAACGACGGCCGCTACTACGTCGGGTTCGCCCCGCGCGTGGGCCGCGTCGACGGCACCACTCTGACGAAGATCGCCGATCTCGCCGAGGCGCACGGCTCCGGCCGGGTCGCGACCACCGTCGAGCAGAAGATGATCGTGCTCGACGTCACCGAGGAGCAGGTCGACTCGCTCGTCGCGGGCCTGGAGGCGCTGGACCTCACGGTCAACCCGTCGCCGTTCCGGCGCGGCACCATGGCCTGCACCGGCATCGAGTACTGCAAGCTCGCCATCGTCGAGACGAAGGCGCGCGGCTCCCTGCTGATCGACGAACTGGAGCGCCGGATCCCGGACTTCGACGAGCCGATCACCATCAACATCAACGGCTGCCCGAACGCCTGCGCCCGTATCCAGGTGGCGGACATCGGTCTCAAGGGGCAGCTCGTCCTCAACGACCAGGGCGAGCAGGTCGAGGGCTACCAGGTGCACCTGGGCGGCGCGCTCGGCCTGGAGGCCGGGTTCGGCCGCAAGGTACGCGGTCTGAAGGTCACCTCCGAGGAACTCCCCGACTACGTCGAGCGCGTGCTCAAGCGGTTCAAGGACGAGCGCGAGGACGGCGAGCGGTTCGCCTCCTGGGTCACCCGCGCCAGCGAGGAGGCCCTCTCATGAGCGAGCGAGCCGCCCCTTTCTACTGCCCCTACTGCGGTGACGAGGACCTGCGTCCGAACGAAGAAGGTCACGGCGCGTGGGAATGCGGGGCCTGCAATCGAGCCTTCCAGTTGAAGTTCCTCGGGCTGCTGGCCCGGGGGCTTCAGCGAGCCGACAGCGGAGGGGATCACATATGACTACCGTTCAGGCGGATTCCGATACATCCGCGTCCTCGAAGGACGCGGCCGACCCGGAAGCGGCGAAGCGCGCCGAGCTCAAGGCGCTCGCCGAACAGGCCGGCCGTGATCTGGAGGACGCCTCGGCACTGGAGATCCTCCAGTGGGCCGTGGACACCTTCGGCAAGCGCTTCTGCGTGACCTCCTCGATGGAGGACGCGGTCGTCGCGCACCTCGCCTCCCGGGCCAGGCCCGGCGTGGACGTGGTGTTCCTCGACACCGGCTACCACTTCCCGGAGACCATCGGCACCCGGGACGCCGTCGAGGCCGTGATGGACGTCAACGTCATCACGATCACCCCGCGTCAGACGGTCGCCGAGCAGGACGCCGAGTACGGGCCCCGACTGCACGACCGCGACCCCGACCTGTGCTGCTTCCTGCGCAAGGTCAAGCCGCTCGAAGAGGGCCTGACCCGCTTCGACGCATGGGCGACGGGCCTGCGCCGTGACGAGTCCGAGAGCCGGGCGAACACCCCGGTCGTCGGCTGGGACGACAAGCGCGGCAAGGTCAAGGTCTCGCCGATAGCACGCTGGACGCAGGACGACGTGGACGCCTATGTCGCCGAGCACGGCGTGCTCACCAACCCCCTGCTCATGGACGGCTACGCCTCCGTGGGCTGCGCCCCCTGCACCCGCCGGGTCGCCCCGGGCGAGGACGCGCGGGCCGGCCGCTGGGCCGGCAACGCCAAGACCGAGTGCGGGCTGCACCTGTGACCGCCGCAGTACCCGCCGACACCGCCGAGACAGCTGACACCGACGGGAGCACCGTCCCTGGGACGGACCGTGCTCCCGCGACGAATCAGGAGAACCACGTGACGACCGGAGCCACCGGAGCCACCGTCTGGCTCACGGGTCTGCCGAGTGCCGGCAAGACCACCATCGCCTACGAACTCGCGGGCCGCCTGCGCGAGGAGGGCCACCTCGTGGAGGTCCTGGACGGCGACGAGATCCGCGAGTTCCTCACCGCGGACCTGGGCTTCAGCCGCGCCGACCGGCACACCAACGTGCAGCGCGTCGGCTTCCTCGCCGACCTGCTCGCCCGTAACGGTGTCAAGGCGCTCGTGCCGGTCATCGCTCCCTACGCCGACAGCCGCGAGGCGGTCCGCAAGCGCCACGCGGCGAGCGGTGCCGCGTACGTCGAGGTGCATGTGGCGACGCCGGTCGAGGTGTGCTCCGTACGCGATGTGAAGGGTCTGTACGCCAAGCAGGCGGCCGGGGAGATCTCCGGGCTGACCGGGGTCGACGACCCGTACGAGGCTCCCGAGACCCCGGACCTGCGCATCGAGTCGCAGGACCAGACGGTCCAGGAGTCCGCGGCGCTGGTCCACAAGCTGCTCACCGAGAGGGGTCTGGCATGACGACGACCGTCGCCGCCGTCTCCGGGGAGACCGGCACCCCGTACACCCTGTCCCATCTGGACGCGCTGGAGTCCGAGGCGGTCCACATCTTCCGCGAGGTGGCGGGCGAGTTCGAGCGGCCGGTGATCCTGTTCTCCGGCGGCAAGGACTCCATCGTCATGCTGCACCTGGCACTGAAGGCCTTCGCCCCGGCCGCCATCCCCTTCACGCTGCTGCACGTGGACACCGGCCACAACTTCCCCGAGGTCCTGGAGTACCGCGACCGCACGGTCGCCGAACACGGACTGCGCCTGCACGTGGCCTCCGTGCAGGACTACATCGACCGCGGAGCACTGCGCGAACGCCCCGACGGCACCCGCAACCCGCTCCAGACCGTGCCGTTGACGGAGAAGATCCAGGCGGAGAAGTTCGACGCCGTCTTCGGCGGTGGGCGGCGGGACGAGGAGAAGGCGCGCGCCAAGGAGCGGGTGTTCTCCCTGCGCGACGAGTTCTCCCAGTGGGACCCGCGCCGCCAGCGCCCCGAGCTGTGGAACCTGTACAACGGCCGCCACGCGCCCGGCGAGCACGTCCGCGTCTTCCCGCTCTCCAACTGGACCGAGCTGGACGTCTGGCAGTACATCGCCCGCGAGGGCATCGAACTGCCGCAGATCTACTTCGCGCACGAGCGTGAGGTGTTCCAGCGGGCCGGGATGTGGCTGACCGCCGGCGAGTGGGGCGGCCCCAAGGACGGCGAGACCGTCGAGAAGCGCCTCGTCCGCTACCGGACCGTGGGTGACATGTCCTGCACGGGCGCCGTCGACTCCGACGCGACCACGCTGGACGCCGTGATCACCGAGATCGCCGCCTCCCGGCTCACCGAGCGGGGCGCGACCCGTGCCGACGACAAGATGTCCGAGGCCGCGATGGAAGACCGGAAGCGCGAGGGGTACTTCTAAGCATGAGCACGATCACCGCCGAGGAGCTCTCGGCCACCACTCTGCTGCGGTTCGCGACCGCCGGTTCCGTCGACGACGGCAAGTCCACCCTCGTGGGCCGGCTGCTGCACGACTCCAAGTCGGTCCTCACCGACCAGCTGGAGGCCGTGGAGCGCGTCTCGGCGAGCCGTGGCCAGGAGGCCCCCGACCTCGCGCTGCTCACCGACGGGCTGCGGGCCGAGCGGGAGCAGGGCATCACGATCGACGTGGCGTACCGCTACTTCGCGACCCCGCGCCGCCGGTTCATCCTCGCCGACACCCCCGGCCACGTGCAGTACACCCGCAACATGGTGACGGGTGCCTCCACGGCCGAGCTGACGGTGATCCTGGTCGACGCCCGCAACGGCGTCGTCGAGCAGACCCGCCGGCACGCCGCGATCGCCGCGCTGCTGCGCGTGCCGCACGTGGTGCTGGCCGTGAACAAGATGGACCTCGTCGCGTACGAGGAGCAGGTCTTCGCGCGGATCGCCGAGGAGTTCACGGCGTACGCGTCCGAGCTGGGCGTCCCGGAGATCACCTCCATCCCGATCTCGGCGCTCGCCGGTGACAACGTGGTGGAGCCGTCGGCCAACATGGACTGGTACGGCGGACCGACCTTCCTGGAGCACCTGGAGTCCGTCCCGGTCGCCCACGACCTGGCGCACTGCCACGCCCGCCTCCCCGTGCAGTACGTGATCCGTCCGCAGACCGCCGAGCACCCGGACTACCGGGGCTACGCGGGCCAGATCGCGGCCGGTACGTTCCGCGTCGGCGACTCGGTGACCGTGCTGCCCTCCGGCCGGACGACCAAGGTCACGGGCATCGACCTGCTCGGCAAGCCGGTCGACGCGGCGTACACCCCGCAGTCGGTGACCCTCCTGCTGGCGGACGACATCGACATCTCGCGCGGCGATCTGCTCGTGCCCAGCAAGGACGCGCCCCCGACCACGCAGGACATCGAGGCGACGGTCTGCCATGTGGCCGACCAGCCGCTCACGGTGGGCCACCGCGTGCTGCTCAAGCACGGCACCCGCACGGTCAAGGCGATCGTCAAGGACATCCCCTCCCGCCTCACGCTCGACGACCTGTCCCTGCACCCGCACCCGGGACAGCTCGTCGCGAACGACATCGGCCGGGTCAAGATCCGCACCGCCGAGGCGCTGCCGGTCGACTCCTACGCCGACTCCCGCCGTACCGGTTCCTTCATCCTGATCGACCCGTCCGACGGCACCACGCTGACCGCCGGCATGGTCGGCGAGTCGTTCGCCTCCCCCGAGCCCGTCAAGGACGAGTCCGACGACGACGGGTGGGACTTCTGACATGAACCCCCAGGACTTCTACGCGACGTTCGCGAAGGAGGGCGGCCGTGTGGGCAGCGGCGCCCTCGGGAGCGGGCAGGGCGGAGTGGCGCGATGTGTGCGATGACGTACGCGCACCGCTTGCGCGCCCTCACCCCCCACCGCCGTAGACGAAAACCCGACCTCCCGGCCACGACCTGAGAGACCGTGACCGCCGGGCCTCCGAGAGGAACACCTCCCGTGCCTGCACACCGCTCCGCCGCTTTCCGGCGCGCCTTCGCGGCCATCGCCACGCTTCCCCTTCTCGCTCTCGCCGCCTGCGGTTACGGTTCCGAGGCCAAGGACGACGACTCCGCCCAGGTCGCCGCCGGGGCCGAGAAGATCGACGGTCTCGACTCCGTGAGCATCGGCTACTTCGGCAACCTCACGCACGCCACCGCCCTGGTCGGTCACCAGAAGGGCTTCTTCCAGAAGGAGCTCGGCGGGACCGAGGCGAAGTACACGACCTTCAACGCCGGCCCCTCCGAGATCGAGGCCCTCAACGGCGGCTCCATCGACATCGGCTGGATCGGCCCCTCCCCGGCCATCAACGGCTACACCAAGGCGGACGGCAAGAACCTGCGCATCATCGGCGGTTCGGCGTCCGGTGGCGTGAAGCTCGTCGTCAACCCGGACAAGATCAAGTCCCTGAAGGACATCAAGGGCAAGAAGATCGCCACCCCGCAGCTCGGCAACACGCAGGACGTGGCGTTCCTCAACTGGATCGCGGACCAGGGCTGGAAGGTCGACGCGCAGAGCGGCAAGGGCGACGTCTCCGTCGTCCGCACGGACAACGCGATCGCTCCGGACGCCTACAAGTCCGGCGCCATCGACGGCGCCTGGGTGCCGGAGCCGACCGCGTCCAAGCTGGTCGCCGAGGGCGCGAAGGTGCTGCTGGACGAGGCGGACCTGTGGCCGGACAAGAAGTTCGTGATCACGAACATCATCGTGCGGCAGGCCTTCCTCAAGGAGCACCCGGACGTCGTCGAGGCCGTGCTGCGCGCCTCGGTGAAGACCACCGCGTGGATCGACGCCAACCCGGCCGAGGCCAAGGCCGCGGCGAACGCCCGTCTCAAGGACGAGACCGGCAAGGAACTGCCCGCGGACGTGCTCGACCCGGCGTGGGAGTCCATCCAGTTCACCGATGACCCGCTGGCGTCCACCCTCAACACCGAGGCGGAGCACGCGGTGAAGGCAGGTCTCCTGGAGAAGCCGAAGCTGGACGGCATCTACGACCTGACGCTGCTGAACAAGGTCCTCAAGGCCGCGGGTGAGCCCGCGGTCGACGACGCCGGTCTCGGCGTCAAGTAACCGCACAGTCCGATGAGTTCCCAGGAGGTGACGACCATGGCCACCGCACTCGCCAAGGCCGCCGACGGCGTCCAGGCTGTCGAGCAAGCCGCCCGTATCGAGCACGTGTCGAAGTCCTTCGCCGGTCCCGCCGGGCAGCAGCTCGTCCTGGACGACATCACCCTCGATGTCGCGCCGGGCGAGTTCGTCACCCTCCTGGGGGCCTCGGGCTGCGGCAAGTCGACGCTGCTCAATCTGGTCGCCGGGCTCGACAAGCCCAGCGCGGGCAGCATCTCGACCGACGGGCGTCCGGCCCTGATGTTCCAGGAGCACGCCCTGTTCCCGTGGCTGACCGCGGGCAAGAACATCGAACTCGCCCTGAGGCTCAGGGGAGTTCCGAAGAACGACCGGCGCGAGCGGACCGAGGAGCTGCTCGGTCTGGTCCGGCTCAAGGGCGCGTACGGCAAGCGGGTGCACGAGCTGTCCGGCGGTATGCGCCAGCGCGTCGCCCTGGCCCGAGCACTCGCCCAGGAGAGCAAGCTGCTGCTGATGGACGAGCCGTTCGCCGCGCTCGACGCCATCACCCGCGACGTGCTGCACGACGAGCTGACCCGCATCTGGAGCGAGACCCAGGTCTCGGTGCTGTTCGTGACGCACAACGTGCGCGAGGCGGTACGGCTCGCCGAGCGCGTCGTCCTGCTGTCCTCGCGCCCGGGCCGGGTGGCCCGCGAGTGGACGGTGGGCATTCCGCAGCCGCGCCGCATCGAGGACACCGCCGTGGCGGAGCTGTCCGTCGAGATCACCGAAGAACTGCGTAGGGAGATCCGCCGCCATGGGCAGCACTGAGACCAAGGGCGACGCCGGCCCCGGCCAGAACGTCAAGGACTCCGACGACCTCGCCGGCCTGGAGGCGGGCCTCGACGCGCTGGACTCGGTGCAGACCGGTCGGCCGCCGCTGCGCCAGGTCCTCGTGCAGAAGGTGCTGCCCCCTGTCATCGCGGTCGCGCTGACGCTCGTGGTGTGGCAGCTCCTCGTCTGGGCGGAGGTAGCCCCCACCTACAAGCTGCCCGCGCCGTCCACGGTGTGGGACGAGGTACAGAGCGCCTGGCTGCAGGGCACCCTCCTCGAATACATCTGGACCAGCGTCTCCCGCGGCCTGCTCGGCTTCCTGCTGGCCCTGCTGATCGGCACCCCGCTCGGGCTGCTGGTGGCCCGGGTCAGGATCATCCGTGCGGCACTCGGCCCGATCCTCTCCGGTCTGCAGTCGCTGCCGTCGGTGGCGTGGGTGCCGCCCGCGGTGGTCTGGCTGGGCCTGGAGCCGTCGGTGATGTACACGGTCATCCTGCTCGGCGCGGTGCCGTCCATCGCCAACGGCCTGGTGTCCGGCATCGACCAGGTGCCGCCGCTGTTCCTGCGGGCCGGCCGCACCCTGGGCGCGACCGGGCTGAAGGGCACCTGGCACATCGTGATGCCGGCCGCGCTGCCCGGCTATGTGGCCGGTCTGAAGCAGGGCTGGGCGTTCTCCTGGCGCTCGCTGATGGCAGCCGAGATCATCGCGAAGGCCCCGGACATGGGCATGGGCCTCGGCCAGCTGCTGGAGGCGGGCCGCACCAACAGCAGCATGTCCCAGGTCTTCCTCGCCATCTTCCTCATCCTGATCGTCGGCATCGCCATCGACCTGTTGATCTTCAGCCCGCTGGAGCGGTGGGTGCTCCGCAGCCGCGGCCTCCTCGTGAGCCGCTGACAGTCCCCGCAGGAAACACTGAAGGAAGAAAGCCGAAAGAGCCGAACCCCATGCGCAGTCCCGTCCTTCTCGTCATCGCCCACGGCAGCCGCGACCCGCGGCACGCCGCGACCGTGCACGCCCTCGTACGGCGTGTGCGGGCGATGCGTCCCGGGCTGCGCGTGGAGACCGGCTTTCTCGACTTCAACGTGCCGTCCGTGCACGGGGTGTTGGAGAACCTGGCGGCGGAGGGCGTACAGGACGTGGTGGCCCTGCCCCTGCTCCTGACCCGCGCCTTCCACGCCAAGGCGGACATCCCGGCGGTCCTGCGGGAGGCCCCGCCGAGCCTGCGCGTCCGCCAGGCGGAGGTCCTCGGCCCCTCCCCCCTGCTGCTGTCGGCCCTCGAACGCCGGCTGTACGAGGCGGGGCTGGACCCCGCCGACAAGTCCTCGACCGGGGTCGTCCTGGCCTCGGCGGGGTCCACTGACCCGGAGGCGATCGCGGTGATCGCAGAAATCGCGCGGGAGTGGCGGCACACCGGTTGGTGCGCCGTGCGACCCGCGTTCGCCTCCGCTGCGTTTCCCGCGGGGTTCTCCCGTACGGAGGACGCCGTACGGGAGCTGCGGGCGCTCGGCTGCGAACGGGTGGCCGTGGCGCCGTACGTCATCGCGCCCGGCCGGCTGCCGGACCGTATCGCCGCCGGCGCGGACGCGGCGGGCGCGGACGTCCTGGCCGAGGTGCTCGGCCCCTCCCTCGAAGTGGCCGCGCTGCTGCTGCGCCGCTACACCGCCGCGCTGCGTCAGTGGCAGCTCACCGCGGCCTGAACGACGACGACGACGTCGAGGCCCTCGTCGTCAGGCACCCTGTTTCGGGTCCCGGCCGCTCGACGCCAGCGCCCTGTCGAACACCGGGGCGTCGGCCGGTACCGGTACCGGGTCGGCGAAGCCGTCGTACTGGCGGTAGAGGGCGCCGTGGGTCTCCACGACGGTGAGGATGAACCCGGCAGCGGCGTCGGAGATCCGGAAGCGCTCGCCGGTGGCCGCCGCGACGTCCCAGCCGTGGACGGCCATCTCCTTGATGACCATGCCGGCGAGGTCGGTGGCCGGGAACGGGCCCATGCCGAGGTCGATGTCGCCGTCCCACACCGAGGGATCGGCCCACGCCGCGACCGCGCGGTCCAGTTGGGCGGCGTAGGCGTCGGCCCAGTCGGGGTCGGTGGTGAAGTCGCGCAGGGTCAGTGCCTCGGGGAGCGGCTTGCGCAGGGCACGGTGTTCGAGGCCGTGCGAGGTGTAGAGGACCCAGTGGTTGACCAGGGCGCGGACGTCCCAGTCTCCGCAGTGGGTGGACCGGGAGAGTTGTTCCGCCGTGACGCCCCGGGCGATCCGGGCCGCCTCGGCGGCGCATTCGGCCATGTACGGGTGGTGCGGGTGCCGGTCCGGGCGGGTGGTGTCGTGGTTCTTCATGCACCTCACGCTAGGGACGGGTCGCCCGGTCCTCTTGAACAAACGCGACAGCCTCGTCCGCCAGCCGCGTCAGCTCCGCCACCGGCAGCGAACCGGCCTCCCTGCGCTCGTGGGCGAACGTGTTCGCGAGCCGTCGCAGCAGGTCGTTGAGCGGGGTCGGTACGCCGTGCAGGCGGCCCAGCAGGGTGATCTCGCCGTTGAGGTGGTCGGCCTCGATGGTGCCGGTGCCCCGGGCGAGGGACTGCCAGGAGGAGCCGCCGCCGCGCGAAGCGCCGTCCAGCGGGACGAGGGTGATCTTGTCGCCCCGGGTCCGCCTCTGCTCCTCGGCGCTCGCGTACGCGATCCCGGCGGCGTCGAGGACCCGCTCGCCCTCCGCCCGCACCCGGGCGTACAGCGCGCCCGCCGCCTCGCCGGTGGCCGGGCCGCTCACCGCTTCGAGGGCGTTGCCCAGGTTGGCCAGCAGCTTGGCGTACTGCCAGCGCCGCACGTCCGGTACGACCGGGGCCTCGAACCGGGATTTCTCCAGATCGGCGGCGATGCGGTGGGCCGTCTCGTCGGTGCCGTGCGGGTAGCGGCCGAGGTGGAGCATGCCGGTGAGCGGGGTACCGGCCGCCGACACGACGCCGGGCTCGACGAAGGTGGCGGGCAGCCAGACGCACACGCCGTACACGCGGTGGAAGCGGCGCAGGGCGAGGCGCTGGCCCTCGACGCCGTTCTGGGCGCAGACCAGGGGGAGCCGCTCCGCGGCGGTGCCGCCGCCGGTCACCGGGGCGGGACCCCAGGCGGCGAGGGCCGGCTCGGTGTCCTGGGTCTTCACGGCGAGGAGGAGGACGTCGTCGGGACGGAGGTGGCCGAGGGCGGCGGGGTCGGTGACCGTGGGGAGGTGGTGGGTGTGGGCGCCGTCGGGGGTGACGAGGCGCAGGCCGTGGTCGCGCAGGGCGGTGTGGTGGGCGCCGCGGGCCACCAGGACGACCTCGTGGCCGGCTTGGGCGAGGCGGCCGCCGATGGCTCCGCCGACCGCGCCGGCGCCGATGACGATATAGCGCATGGGTACATTAAACGGCTCGCCCACGGAGTGGGATGTGACGACCGTGTGGCGACTGCGGGCACGGGGGATGTTTCCCGCCCACGTGGCGGGGCCGCACACGGATACGGCCCCGCGCCCCCGGAATTCGCCTTACGGGGCCGGAGTCGGTCGGCCGGGGTCAGCCGGTCCGTGTCAACCGGTCCGTGTCAACCGGTCCGTGTCAACCGGTCCGTGTCAGTTCCGCCAATTTCACGACCGTGTTCCAGTTGCGGGTCGTGGCGATCAGGCCCTTCAGGAGGCGGGGCTTCGACAGGGTCTCCGCGAGCTTGGAGCGGCCCAGGCCCTCCGGAGCGTACAAGTACAGGGCGCGGTCTCCGAGTCCGAACTCCTCCGGCAGGAAGGCCTGTCGGTCGATCCCCTCGAAGCGGGACGCGTCCACGGTCTCCGAGAAGTACGTCACGTGGAGCTGTTTGCCCTCCAACTCCGCTGCCGGGAAGGGACAGTCCTCTCGGACGGACTCCAGGTACGCGTGGTCGCGCACCAGGACGTCGACGGTGAAACCGAAGTGTTTCCCGATGGCGGTCGTGATGTCCGCGGCGAGGGAGTTCTCGTCTCCGTGGTCGCTGGTGAAGACCGCGTTACCGCTCTGGAGGTAGGTGGCCACGCCGTCGTGGCCGAGGCCGGTCAGCAGGGTCCGGAGGTCGGCCATCGGGACCTTCTTGCTGCCGCCCACGTTGATCCCGCGCAGGAGCGCCGCGTACGTCGTCATGGGCTCACGATATGCACGTCGGGGCAGGTTCGCCCTGAGAGACGAGCGCGTAAGGGTCCTAGGCCCGTCCGAGGCCCGTCCGAGGCCCGTCCGAGGCCCGTCTCAGGCCGGTTCCTACGGCTGGTTCCACGCGGACGTGGCCGGGAGGGTGACACCGCCCCGGCCACGTCCGCGTACCTCTGCCGGCTCAGGCCGCCTTGGCCACGTCCCCCCGGTCGAAGGAGTCGAGGGTGCGGGTGAAGTCGCGGGTCGACAGCAACAGCTTGTAGACGATGGCCAGTTCGAAGACGAGCAGCAGGGCGCCGGAGACGACGGTCGCCGCCATCACCGAGTCGACGATCGGGCCGATCATGAAGACGCCCATCTGGAACTCGATGCCGCTGATCAGATGGGGGCGGACCCGGTGGCGCAGCAGGAACGACCGCATGCGCAGATAGGCGGGGAAGCGGCGGCGGAACTCCTGGTGCAGGTCGACGACCTGGGTCTGCGGCGCGGCCTGGGTGACCTCGGCGGTGGCCGTGCGCAGGTCCTGCTCGATGTCGGCCTCGGGGTTCTCGCGCAGCAGGTCCTCCATGAAGGCGAGTTCCCGCTCGTTCTCGGCGCGGCGGGCCTCACGGAGCCGGGCCTTGATCTGCTTGCGCATGGTGTGGCGGACCTTGAAGGTCTCCAGGGAGTTGATGTAGCGGAGCGCGTCGCAGCCGATGACGGCGGCGGCGAGCCAGATGTAGAAGGTCTCGCCCGTGCGGTGGTACTGCCCGGCCATCAGGGCCACCGAACAGGCCGCCACCCGGACGCGGTCGAAGACGAAGTCGAGCCAGGCGCCGAACACGGAGCCCTGGCCGGTGAGCCGGGCGACCTTGCCGTCCATGCAGTCGAGGATGAAGCTCAGGTGGTAGACGACGGCTCCGGCGATCAGCCAGCGCCAGTCGCCCAGCGCGAAGAAGCCGGCCGAGACCAGGCCCAGCAGGAAGGCGCCCCAGGTCAGCTGGTTGGGCGTGATCCTCGTGTACTTCGCGGTGAGCCGCACCAGCGGCGTGGCGACCGGGTCGACGAGCAGCACGGTCCACCAGGCGTCCCGCTTCTTCTGCGTGACGCGGCGCACTTCCGCGAGGTCGGGTATGTCTCGGCGCATGGGTCAACTTCCTGGCGTTCGAAGTGAATTCACATCCAGCTTGGGATTCGTTCACCCGAGGTACAAGAAGCGCCGAACACAACCTTTCGGAGGGGGTAACGGTCCAACCCGGCAACAGAGTCAATGCGTTTCTCTCGCAGGCCGGGCGTTACCCGAGCGTTATGAAATGACCGGACCGTTACCTAAAACGTGCCGGGACTTCACGGAAAAAGTGGAACCTTCGGGCTTGCCCCGCTATCCGCCCCTTGGTCAGTGCCGCCTTGGTCAGTGCCGCCTTGGTCAGTGCCGCCTTGGTCAGTGCCGCCTTGGTCAGTGCCGCCTTGGTCAGTGCCGCCTTGGTCAGTGCCGCCTTGGTCAGTGCCGCCTTGGTCAGTGCCGCCTTGGTCAGTGCCGCCTTGGTCAGTGCCGCCTTGGTCAGTGCCGCCTCGATCCGCCGCTCAGCTCGGCCTCGACGAGATCGGCGGCCCGTCGGGTGCCGCCCTCGCCCATCATCCCCCGCCGCACCTCGTCGAGCCGGCGCGCCACCTCGGGGTCGTCGACGAGGGCGAGGACCGCCTCCCGCAGGGCCCCGGCCGTCGCCTCCTCCCTGGGCAGATGGCGGGCGACGCCGAGCGACTGGAGCATGTCGGCGTTGCCGAACTGGTCGACGGCCTGCGGTACGGCGACCATGGGCGTGGCGGTGGCGAGCCCTTCCTGACTGCCCCCGGCGCCCGCGTGGGTGATGAACGCGTCGGCCTGCCTGAGGATCGCGAGCTGCGGCACCCAGTCCCGCACCTCCACGTTGGCCGGGATCTCCCCCAGCTCGGCCGGGTCGACGTGCCTGCCGACCTGGAGCACCATGTGCCAGCCGGGCAGGTCGCCGAAGGCCTTCACGCACTCGCGGTAGAAGTCGGGCTGCTTGGTGAAGGACGAGCCGAGGGAGACGAGCAGCACCTTCTCCGCGCCTGCCGGTCGCGACCAGCCACCCTGTGCCGCGCGGTCGCCCTGGCAGGCGCCGACGAAGGTGTAGCGGCTCTCGTCGACCCGGTCGGCGTTCGGCTGGAGCGCCTTCGGGATGAGGACCAGGGAACGGGCGGGCCTTCCGACGAACGAGTCGGGGTGCTCGGCGATCCCGTTCTCCTCCAGCCAGGCCTGGAAGCGGGCGTAGTACGCCTTGCCGCGTTCCGTCTTCTTCGGCTCGGCCCACATGGGTTCGGCGACCTCTTCCTCGTAGCCGGTCCAGGCGACCAGGTTCGGGGACAGCGAGATCGCCTTCACGCCCCAGCGGTGGGCGAGGACGGGCGCCGGGTACGCGGTGATGTCGTGCAGCACGAGGTCGGGCTCGTCGCCCTCGTACGCCTCGACGAGTTGCGGCAGGGCCTGGATCGCGTCGTTCAGGAAGGGCTCCACATTGTCGAGGAGCGTGGCCCCCCATGCTTCGGGGTCGGCGTCCGGGCCGGGCAGCGTCGAGTGCCAGAGCTTCGGCTCGGCACCGGTCCGCGCCACCTTCTCCGCGAAGGCCGGCGGGATCGCGTACGTCACCCGGTGGCCTCGGGCCACCAGCTCCCGGATCACTTCGAGGCTCGGGTTCACGTGGCCGTGGGCGGCGATGGAGAACATGGCGATGTGGGAGGTCATGGATCGACCGTATGCGAGACGATACGTCTCGTGCAATCTCTTTTCCGGCTCCCGGACCGTGCCGGCCCTGTGGACCCCTCGACGGTGACCTGAGCGGCCGGCCGCTCAGCGCTGATAGCGGGCCAGCACCAGGTTGCCGTCGTCCTCCAGCCGTTCGCGCAGCTCGTCGAGGTCGATCGCGCCGCTGTAGTACTCCTGGTAGGCGGGGGTGGCGACCTTGTCCTTCCACTCCGGGTAACCGCGCACGGACTGGGCGGGGGCGGAACGCAGATGGGCGGCGAGAGCGGTGCCGGTGGCCCAGTCGTGCTCGGTCGTGTGCAGGGCGGGGTCCTTGAGGGCCTCGGTACCGGTCGGGAGCATCCAGTCGCCGAGGGCCAGACGGACCATGTTCTCGGGGCGGAGGAGGAAGTCGATGAACGCGGCGGCCTCCTCCTTGTGCGGGCTGTCCTCGGCGACGGACAGGGTCTGCGGACTGACGCCCTGGGTGAGGCCGTCGGCGCCGGCCGGGGCGGGCAGCACCTGCCAGTCGAAGCCCTCGGGGGCCTGCTGGACGATCTGCTGACGGTACGAGAAGCCGAGCGGGACCATCGCGTACGTGCCGCCGAAGAAGCCGGGCAGCGTGTCGGAGCCGCCCATGCCGAGCGTGGTGCTCGACGCGCTCCCGTCGCTGTTCACCTCGTCGTGCACGGTCTTCGGGACCACCGCGTCGGCCGCCTCGAAGCGGACCTGGACCTTGCCGTCCGCGTCCCGGTGGAACAGCTGCCCGCCCGCCGACAGGGAGAGGTTCAGCGTGGCCGACACCGGTTCCTTCAGCGGCCAGGCGACGCCGTACCTGCCGTCGCCGCTCAGCTCCTCGGCGACTTCGCGGAACTCCGCCCAGGTCCACGGGTTCTCGGGCGTCGGAACCCGTACGCCCGACTCGCGGAGCCAGGTGGCGTTGGCGATCAGGACCCTCGGTTCCTGGAGGAACGGCACCCCGTAGATCCCGTCCCCGAAGGTCGTCGTCTCCCAACTGCGCTCCGGGATGTCCGACCTGAGCCGCTCCGGCAGCAGCTCGCGCAGATCGGCGAGGTAGCCGCCGTACGCGAAGTCCGCGAGGTCGTCGGAGGCGTCGTGGATGATGTCCGGCGCCTCACCGCCCTCGAAGGAGGTGAGCAGCTGGTCGTGGACGCTGTCCCAGGACCCCTGGACGTACTCGACCTTGACGTCCGGGTGGGTCGCGTTCCACTCCTTCACCAGCTCCTTGTTGGCCGCGACGGACTCCTCCTGCCAGGCCAGGGACTGGAAGCGGAGGGTGACGCGGCCGTCGTCGGAGGCGGTGTCGTCGCCGGTGCAGCCGCCGGCCAGGAGGCACAGCAGCAGGGTGGTGATCAGCCGTCGTGCGCGCATCAGCTCTTCACCGCCCCGGCGAGCATGCCGCCCGTGATCCGTTTCTGGATGACCGCGAAGACGACCAGCGAGGGGAGCGTGGCGAGGAAGGCCGCAGCGGCCAGGGGGCCGAGGTCGGCCACGCCCTCCGCGCCGATGAAGTGGGTGAGCACCACCGGCAGGGTCTGTTTCTCCGGGGTCTTGAGCAGCACCAGCGCGAAGAAGAACTCGTTCCAGGCGGTGATGAACGCGAACAGCGCCGTCGCCACGATGCCCGGCGCCAGCAGCGGCGCCGTCACCGACACCAGCGTGCGCAGCTTCCCGGCCCCGTCGACCGCCGCCGCCTCCTCCAGCTCGGCGGGCACGGCGCGGACGTAACCGACGAGCATCCACAGGGCGAACGGCAGCGCCCACACCACGTACACCATGATCAGTCCGGGCATGGAGTTGATCAGCCGGAGGTTCTTCAGCACCAGGAACAGCGGGATGATCACCAGCACGAACGGGAACGCCTGGCTGACCACCACCCACCCGGTCGCCATCCGCGACAGCGTCGTGCGGTGCCGGGCCATGACGTACGCCATCGGGGTCGCGATCAGTACGGCGACGACGGCCGCGCCGAGCGCCGCGACCAGCGAGTTGAGCGCGGCCTGCAGCAGGGGCTGTTCGTCGAAGGCCTGCCGGAAGTTGTCGAGGGTCGGGTCCTTCGGGATCCAGGTCGGGTGGAGACTGCCCAGCTCGCGGGCCGGTTTGAAGGCGGTGGAGACCAGCCAGAGGAAGGGGAACGCGAGGAAGACGAGATACGCGAGGAGGGCCGCGTACTGACCGGTTCGTGCAGCCCTGCCGGTCCTCACGCGTCACCACCCCGCCTCAGCCGGCCGACCAGATGGAACGCGAGGACGATCGAGATCACCGCGACCATCACACATCCCATCGCCGCCGCGTACCCGAACTGCCCGTAGCGGAAGGCCTCCTCGTACGCGAAGAGCATCGGCAGGCGGGTCCGGCCGCCCGGGCCGCCGTTGGTCAGGACGTACACCAGGGCGAAGGAGTTGAAGTTCCAGATGAAGTTGAGGGCGGTGATCGCGAGGGCGACGGGACGGATGGCGGGCCAGGTGACCGTGCGGAAGCGGCGCCAGGCGCCCGCGCCGTCCATCGCGGCGGCCTCGTGCAGTTCGCGCGGGGTGTTCTGCAGGCCGGCCAGGAGGGCGACGGTGGTCTGGGGCATGCCCGCCCAGACACCGACCACCATGACGGCGGGCAGGGCGGTGGCCAGTCCGCTCAGCCAGTCGCGGCCGTCGCCGAGGCCCAGGTCGCGGATGGTCTCGTTGAGGATGCCCGCGTCGGGGTTGTAGACGAGCCGCCACATGATGCCGACGACCACCTCGGGCATGGCCCAGGGGATGATCGCGAGCGCCCGCGCCAGCCAGCGCAGCCGTAGGGGCTGGTTGAGAAGCAAAGCCAGGCCGAGGCCGAGCAGGAACTGCGGCACGGTCACGCCGACCGCCCACAGCAGGCCGATGCGGAAGGAGTCCCAGAACAGGGTGTCGTGCAGCAGGTCCTGGAAGTTGAGCGTGCCGATCCAGCGGGTGGGTTCGGTCCGGCCGGACTGGGCGTCGGTGAACGCCAGCGCGATCCCGTACAACAGCGGTCCGACGCTCAGCACCAGGATGGGGATCAGCGCGGGCAGCACCAGGAACCAGGCGCCGTGGTCGAGGAGGCGCCGCTCCCCGTCCCCGGCCGAGGTGCGCCGCTTCACCGGTCGCGGGCGCTTCGGCGTCGCGGTCGCCAAGGTCATGTCCGTCATCGTGCTGAGGGCATGACAGGGCGTCAAGGCACCGCGCACAGGGCCCGACCTGTGCGAATGCGAGACTGACCCCTGGATGGCGTGAACCTGACGCCCCGGGGCGAGCGTCGGACGGACGGACACGGAGGCGAAGGATGGACGAGGCACGGGCGCGGGACGTACTGGCCGCGGCCGGTGTGCTGCCCGGCGCGGCCGGGGAGGCGCGGCTGCTCGCGCTGGGCGAGAACGCGGTGTTCGCCGCCGGTGACCTGGTGGTCAAGGTGGGCCGCGACGCCGAACTCCTGGACCGGGCCCGCCGCGAACTGAGCGTCGCCGACTGGCTCGCCGACGCGGACGTCCCGGCGGTGCGGGCCGCCGAGCCGGAGGCCCTGCTCGTCGAGGGGCACCCGGTGACGGTGTGGCACCGGCTGCCCGACTCCGTACGCCCCGCCGGGCCGCGCGATTTGGCCGAACTCCTTCGGCTGGTCCACGCCCTCCCCGCCCCGCCCTTCGCACTGCCCCGCCGTGAACTGCTGGGCGGTGTGGAGCGCTGGCTGCGCCTCGCCGGGGACGCGATCGACCCGGCGGACGCGGCCTACCTCCGCGAACGCCGCGACGGCTTCGCGTCGGCGGCGGCCGCCCTCACCCCCCACCTTCCCCCGGGCCCGATCCACGGCGACGCCCTCCCCCGCAACGTCCACCTCGGCCCCGACGGCCCTGTCCTGGTCGACCTGGAGACCTTCTCCGGCGACCTCCGCGAACACGACCTCGTCGTCATGGCCCTCTCCCACGACCGCTACGGGCTTCCGGCCGGGGAGTACGACACCTTCACCGCGGCGTACGGCTGGGACGTCCGCGCGTGGGACGGCTGTTCCGTACTGCGAGGCGCCCGCGAGACGGCCAGCTGCGCCTGGGTCGCCCAGCACGCGCCGACCAACCCCAAGGCACTGACCGAGTTCGAACGCCGCGTCGCCTCGCTGCGGGACGGGGACGAGACGGTCCGGTGGTATCCGTTCTGAGAGACGCCCAGCCCGGACAGCCCGCAGGAGGCCCGCTCTAGGCGGCCCGGAGTATGAGGGCCACTTCGTCGATCTCGGCGTCGCGGGACAGGGCGAAGCCCCGATCGTGGCCGGTGACGACGAAGCCGCACTTCCGCAGGACGCGGATCGAACCGGTGTTGTCGGCGGCCGCGTGGGCGTACAGGGGGCGGGCGGGGTGGAGGTCGATCAGGGCGGTGAGGGCGGCGGTGGCGATGCCTCGGCCCCAGTGGGCGCGGTCGATCCAGTAGGTGACCTCGCGTTCGTCCGGCGGGCCGAAGACCGCCGCGTTGCCGACGACCTCGCCGTCGGCGACCACCGTGCGCGGCAGGATGTCGGGATTCGCGCGGATCTTCGCCCAGTGCTGGTCGAAGAGCTCCCGGTCGTTGTGGTAGTCCCGGGTGAAAGCGGCGACCTGCTGTGCCTCGGTGTCGGACCCGTGCCGCCAGAAGAACGGCAGGTCGCTGTCCCGCACTTCGCGGAGGGAGATCGGCGTGGTCGTCATACCGTCTCCTCCGCCGGCTCGCGCAGCGGCCAGATCGCGTCCACGACCGCCTCCGGGTTGCCCTTGCGGCGGAGGAAGGCCTGGAAGTCGGCGGCCCACTCGGCGTACCAGTCGATCTGGCGGCGGTGCAGCTCGGCCGGGCCGAGGGCGGCGACCTTCGGATGGCGCTGGGCTATCGCGCGGGCGAGCCGGGCGGCGGCCAGGGCGTCGGCGGAGGCATCGTGCGCGGCGTCGAGCGGGACGCCGTACTCCCCGCAGACCGCTTCGAGGTTGCGCTTGCCGCGGCGGTAGCGGTCGACGGAGCGGTCGATCGTGTACGGGTCGATGACCGGGGCCGGGTCGCGGCCGCCGAGTCGTTCGCGCAGGGACGGCAGGGCGTGCCGGCGCAGCTCGGCGGAGAGCAGGGTCAGGTCGAAGGCCGCGTTGTACGCCACGACCGGGACGCCCGTCTTCCAGTAGGAGACGAGGACGTCGGCGATGGCGTCGGCGACCTGGTCGGCAGGTCTGCCCTCGGCCACGGCACGGGCGTTGGTGATGCCGTGCACCGCCACCGCCTCCTCCGGGATCTCCATGCCCGGGTCGGCGAGCCATTCCCGGTGTCCGACCGGCTCCCCGTCCTTGACCTCGATGACCGCGCCCGTGACGATACGCGCCTCGCGCGGGTCCGTCCCGGTGGTCTCCAGGTCGAAGCCGATCAGCAGCTGCCGGTGCCAACCCATGCTGGCCCCCCTTCTTGGTGGTGCTTTCCCCCAGTGACCACCACCATCGCATGGGCCACTGACAATCCGAGGACCGCATTCCGCCGGGCGCCCCGCCACCCGGCGACAGCCCTGGTCGCGACCCGGGCCACGGCCGGAGCCACAGCCGGAGCCACAGTCCCGTTCACGGCCCGGTTCACGGCCCCGTCCCCGGCCCGGTTCATGACACCGGTCGTGAGTCCGCCCACGCCACTTCGAACTCCTCGCGGTAGGTGTCGAAAAGCCCGGCTTCGCCGTTCTCGTGCGCCTTGAGGACCCGGTTGCCGCCGCGCAGGACGAGGACCGGCGCCTCCATCCCCCGGGTGCGGCGCAGATAGGTCTGGATGACGGCGACACCGTCCGTGCCGTCGCCGTCGACGAGGTAGGCGGTGAACCGGGGCGTCTCGTCGAACACCTGGATCTCGAAGGCTCCGGGGTCGCGCAGCTTGGAACGGACCCGGCGCATATGGAGGATGTTCATCTCCACGGCACGGCTCAACTCACCGCGTTTTATGCCGAGTTCGCGCTCGCGTCGCTTCACCGCGCTGGACGCGGGATTCAGGAAGAGCAGCCGCACCCGGCAGCCCGACTCGGCGAGCCGCACCAGCCGCCGCCCGGAGAAGTTCTGCACGAGGAGGTTCAGGCCTATGCCGATGGCGTCGAGGCGGCGGGCGCCGCCGAAGAGGTCCTCGGCGGGGAACTGCCGCAGCAGCCGCACCCGGTCGGAGTGGACGCCGACGACGTCCGCGTACCGTTCGCCGACGAGGTCCTCGACGGCGTCGACGGGCAGCCGGCGCGCGGAGGGCACGTCGCTGCCCGCGCCCAGGATCTCCAGCAGTTTCGCCGAGGCGCGCTCGGCCTGGGCGAGGACGGCCTCGGACAGGGCACGGTTGCGGGAGACGACGTTCCGGGTGACCTCCAGCTCGTCCAGGGCCAGTTCCACGTCGCGCCGCTCGTCGACGTACGGCTCGAAGCAGGGCCAGTGCTGCACCATCAGCTCCCGCAGCTGCGGGAGGGTGAGGAAGCTCAGCACGTTGTCGTCGGCGGGGTCGAGCAGATAGCCCTTGCGGCGGCTGACCTCGCGTACCGCGACGGCCCGCTGCACCCACTCCTGTCCGGCGGGTCCGGCGGCGGCGACCACCCAGTCGTCGCCGTGGACGGGCTCGTAGATGGGCCGCAGCACGGCGGCCACCACGGCGCGCAGCCGCTGCTCGACGAGGTTCAGCCAGATGTAGGCGCGGCCGGCCCGCTGGGCGCGCGTACGCACTTCGAGCCAGGCGTCGGCGTTCCAGTCCAGTTCGGGGCCGATGGAACCCCTGTCCATCGGCCGCGCCAGGGACACCGCGCCGGGTGGGACATCTGTGGAGTTCCCCTCGTGACCCTCGTCACCAGGAGGCAACTCCAGCCCTCCCGAGCCCACCCGCGCACCGCCTTCCGCTCCCCCGAGCTCGCCCCTACTCAACGATCAAGGAAGGGTACTCCGGTAGCGGGTGCCGATACAGCCGGATGGACAGGTCGTTTCTCAACTACCCCACGTGACTTGCCCGTTCCGGCCCGCTACCACCTCGGGAGTGAGCCGATTCATAGCGATCGACGGCGATGACCCGACACTGGAGGCCCGCGGGGCGTCACGATGTGTCCACCACTGGGCAGGAGGGACGTATGCCCTAGGAGGTTCCATCAGTTTGGGGGAGACTCCCTGCGGAGTCGCACCCAGCGACGCGCGACAACTGGAAGAGTCGTATCCATGCAGGTCTGGCCTGGACAGGCGTATCCGCTCGGCGCCACGTACGACGGCGCCGGTACCAACTTCGCGGTCTTCTCGGAGGCCGCGCATCGAGTAGAGCTGTGTCTGCTGGACGACGACGGCTCCGAGACGGCGGTGGAACTGCGCGAGACGGACGCGTTCGTGCGGCACGCGTACCTGCCCGGCGTGATGCCGGGGCAACGGTACGGCTTCCGTGTGCACGGCCCGTACGCGCCGGAGCGCGGGCTGCGCTGCAACTCCGCGAAGCTGCTCCTCGACCCGTACGCGCGCGCCATCAGCGGCTCGGTCAAGTGGGGGGAGGAGGTGTACGGCTATCACTTCGGAGCGCCCGACCAGCGCAACGACCTCGACTCGGCACCGCACATGATGACCTCGGTCGTGGTCAACCCGTACTTCGACTGGGGCGACGACCGCCGGCCCCGCACCGAGTACCACCACACGGTGATCTACGAGGCCCACGTCAAGGGGCTGACCATGCGGCACCCGGGGCTGCCCGAGGAGCTGCGCGGCACGTACGCGGCGCTCGCCCACCCGGCGATCATCGAACACCTGACCGCACTGGGCGTCACGGCACTGGAGCTGATGCCCGTACACCAGTTCGTGAACGACCATCGTCTGGCCGACATGGGCCTCAGCAACTACTGGGGCTACAACACGATCGGCTTCTTCGCCCCGCACAACGCGTACGCCTCCTGGGGCGACCGCGGGCAGCAGGTGCTGGAGTTCAAGTCGGCGGTCCGGGCACTGCACGAGGCCGGGATCGAGGTCATCCTCGACGTGGTCTACAACCACACCGCCGAGGGCAACCACCTGGGTCCGACGCTGTCCTTCAAGGGCCTCGACAACCCGTCGTACTACCGGCTCACGGACGACCCGCACTACTACATGGACACGACGGGCACGGGGAACTCCCTGCTCATGCGGTCCCCGCACGTCCTGCAGCTGATCATGGACTCGTTGCGGTACTGGGTCACCGAGATGCATGTCGACGGCTTCCGCTTCGACCTCGCCGCGACCCTGGCCCGGCAGTTCCACGAGGTGGACCGGCTGTCGTCGTTCTTCGACCTCGTCCAGCAGGACCCCGTGGTCTCCCAGGTGAAGCTGATCGCCGAGCCCTGGGACGTCGGCGAGGGCGGCTACCAGGTCGGGAACTTCCCGCCGCTGTGGACCGAGTGGAACGGCAAGTACCGGGACACGGTCCGGGACCTGTGGCGGGGCGAGCCGCGCACACTGGCGGAGTTCGCGTCGCGGCTGACCGGATCGTCGGACCTGTACCAGGACGACGGGCGGCGCCCGCTGGCCTCCATCAACTTCGTGACCTGCCACGACGGCTTCACGATGCGGGATCTCGTCTCCTACAACGACAAGCGCAACGACGCGAACGGCGAGGACAACCGGGACGGGGAGAGCCACAACCGGTCGTGGAACTGCGGAGCCGAGGGCGAGACCGACGACCCCGGGGTGACGGCGCTGCGGGTCCGGCAGATGCGGAACTTCATCGCCACGCTGATGCTGTCGCAGGGCGTGCCGATGCTCAGCCACGGGGACGAGTTCGCGCGGACGCAGGGCGGCAACAACAACGCGTACTGCCAGGACAACGAGCTGTCCTGGGTGCCGTGGCCTGCCGGCGAGGACGGGGAGGACCGGGAGGACGGGGAGGGCGGCGACGGAGCCGAGGTCTTCGGGGATCTGCTGGAGTTCACGCGCGCGATGGTGTGGCTGCGGAAGGATCATCCGGTCTTCCGGCGGCGGCGGTTCTTCCACGGCCGGCCGGTGGAAGGGACGCACGACGAGCTGTCGGACATCGCCTGGTTCACGCCCGAGGGGCAGGAGATGGCGCAGCGGGACTGGGACTCGTCGCGGGCCGGGGCGCTGACGGTGTTCCTGAACGGGAACGCGATCTCCGAGCCGGGTGCGCGTGGCGAGCGGATCTCCGACGACTCGTTCCTGTTGCTGGTCAACGCCTCGGCGGAACCGCTGGAGTTCGTGGTGCCGGTCAATCACGGGCCGCAGTGGCAGATGGTCGTGGACACGGGGCGGGAGGACGCGGTTCCGGTGGACGGTCCGAAGGTGGCGGCCGGGGACCGGGTGACTCTGGTGGATCGGAGCCTGGCTGTTTTCAGGCGGCCGACCTAGGCCCGGCCCGCTCGCGGGATTCGCCGCAGGGGTGGCTTCGGTTCCTGGCTGAGGGTGGTCCGTGGCTGATCGCGCGGTTCCCCGCGCCCCTCGAAAGCAGGGTGTCGTCGCGTGTCAGGGTGCTCCAAATGTCCTGGGGCGGGTACGTAGGAGTGCATGACCTCTGTCGTGCCTGCCGCCACCTATCGGGTTCAGCTTCAGCCCGACTTCCCCTTCTCCGCCGCCGCGGCCGCCGTGCCGTACATCGCCTCGCTCGGGGTGTCGCACCTCCATCTCTCGCCCGTGCTGGAAGCCGTGCCGGGGTCGGGGCACGGCTATGACGTGGTCGACCACGGCCGGGTGCGGGGGGAGCTGGGCGGGGAGGAGGGGCTGCGGGCGCTGGCCAGTACCGCGCGGGCCCACGGCCTCGGTCTCGTCGTGGACATCGTGCCCAACCACATGGCCATGGCGCCCCGGCACAACAGGGCGCTGTGGGACGTGTTGCGGGAGGGGCCGGAGTCGGCGTACGCGCGGTGGTTCGACATCGACTGGGAGGCGCAGGGCGGGCGGGTGCTGCTGCCGGTGCTCGGCGGGCCGCTGGGCGCGGAGATCGACCAGTTCGTGGTGGACGGGCGGGAGCTGCGCTACTACGACCACGCGTTCCCGCTGCGGGAGGGCACCGAGAAGCTGCCGTTGCCGCAGCTGCTGGACGCGCAGTGGTACCGGCCGGCGTGGTGGCGGCTGGCCCGCACCGAGCTGAACTACCGGCGCTTCTTCAGCATTTCGGAGCTGATCGGGGTGCGGGTGGAGGAGCCGGACGTCTTCGACGCCACCCACGCGAAGATCCTTCAGCTGCTGGAGGAGGGTGTCGTCGACGGGCTGCGCGTCGACCATCCCGACGGGCTCGCCGATCCCGACGCCTATCTGCGGCGGCTGCACGAGGCGACCGGTGGGCGGTGGACCGTCGTCGAGAAGATCCTGGCGGACGGGGAGGCGCTGCCGGCGGCGTGGCCGGTCGCGGGAACCACCGGCTACGACGCGCTGCGGCACGTCGACGGACTGTTCACGGATCCGGCGGGGGCGGGTGAGCTGCTGGGGCAGTACCGGCGCTTCACGGCCGCGCAGGCCGACCGGGGCGGCGAGTGGGAGTCGACCGTGCGGCGGGCCGCGTACCGGGTGCTCACACACGAGCTGGCCACGGAGGTGGAACGGCTCACCCGGGTGGCGCACCGGCTGTGCGAGCGCTCCCCCGAGCCGGCCTTGCGCGACCATGCGCCGTGGGCGCTGCGCACCGCGCTGTGCGAGCTGCTCGCACGGATGGAGGTGTACCGGCCGTACACCTCCCAGGACGCCGCCCTGGTCGTCACCGAGGAGGCCGCGGCCGAGGCGCGCGCGGTGTTCGTGGTGCCCGAGGAGGCCCGGTCGGTGGACGCCGTACGGGATCTGGTGCTGGGCCGGGTGGGTGAGGGGCCGGGGCACGCGGAGTTCCGGGCGCGGTTCGCGCAGACCTCGTCGGCACTGCGGGCGAAGTCGGTGGAGGACACGGCGTTCTATCGCTATGTGCCGTTGCTGTCGGCGAACGAGGTGGGGGGCGATCCGGGGAGTCCGGCCGTGTCGCCGGAGGACTTCCACGCCTACTGCGCCCGTGTGCAGCGCGACTGGCCGGCGACGGGGACGGTGTTGTCGACGCACGACACCAAGCGCAGTGCGGATGTGCGGGCGGCGATCGCGGTGCTCGGGGAGTGCCCGGGGCGGTGGGCCAATGTGCTGGCGGAGGTGACGCGGGACGGGGCGGGTGTGCCGGATCCGCAGCTGGCGTGGGCGGCCTGGCAGACCGCGTTCGGGCTCGGGCCCGCGGCCGAGGAGCGGCTTCAGGGGGCCCTGTTGAAGCATGTGCGGGAGGCCGGGCTGCACACCTCCTGGACCGAGCAGAACCCGGCGTACGAGCAGGCGGTGGCGGACTTCGTCGCACGCGGGCCTGCCGTGGACGCCCGGGTCGCCGCACTGCGTCAGGAGCTGGAGCCGTACGTGCGGGCGAACGGTCTCGGTGCGGCCCTGGTGCAGCTGACGATGCCGGGGGTGCCGGACGTCTACCAGGGGACGGAGAGCGAGTACCGGGCGCTGGTGGATCCGGACAACCGGCGGGCCTTCGCCCCGCAGGACGGGGAGTCCGAGAAGTTCCGGCTCACCTCCGCCGCGCTGCGGCTGCGCGCGCGGCGGCCGGAGGTGTTCGGGGACGCGGCGGCCTACACGCCGCTGTCTGCGGACGGGGCCGGCGCCGGGCACTGTGTGGCCTTCGCGCGGTCCGGGGAGGTGGTCACGGCGGTGACACGGTTGTCGCTGCGGCTGGCGGAGGCCGGCGGCTGGGGGGACACCCGGCTCGTGCTGCCGGAGGGGCGGTGGGCCGATGTGCTGGGCGAGGGGCGGGAGTTCGCGGGGGTCGTGCGGATGGCGGAGCTCTTCGAGGTGCTGCCGGTCGCGCTGCTGGAGCGGGTCGGCGGGTGACGGTGACGCCCCTGCCGGGTGACGGTGACGCCCCTGGCGGGTGACGGTGACGTCCTGCCGGGTGACGGTGGATACGCCACCGGGTGACGGCTGCTCGGCTGCCGGGTAGCGGCGGCTCGACTGCCGGGTGACGGCGGCTCGGCCGCCGGGTAGCGGTCACTCCCGTGCCGGGTGACGGTGAATGCGACTGGGCGCCCCTGGGCGCCGCCCCTTCCACGGAAGGACACTGGCCACATCCCCACCCGGCTCCGCCGGGTGTGTGGATTCTGATGCCAGGTGGACTGGACGGGGGTGGGTCTCCTGTTGGAGCTCGGTTATCCCACAGTGGCTGAACTGGAGTCGGCCGCAAGGAATCTGACGAACCGTCGGCCAGGGCTTTGCGCGCTGCGGCGGATCGGTGTCTCGCGAGCCGGCCGGCCGCTGTGGCTGCTGTCCGTGGGCCGGGCGAGACGGGCCGTCCTGGTCGTCGCGGGCGCCCACGCGAACGAGCCGACCGGCGGCTCCACGGTGCTCGCCCTGGCCCAACGGATCGTCCGCGAGCGGGAGTTGCGGGCCGATGTCTCCTGGCACTTCGTGCTCTGCGCGGACCCGGACGGGGCGAGGCTCCACACGACCCCGGCGCCGCGCACCCTCCTCGACTACCACCTGGGGTTCTTCCGGCCGGCCGGTCCCGAGCAGCCGGAGTGGTCGCCGTCCGTGCTGCCGCCGGACCGGCTGCCGCCCGAGACGCACGCCCTGCTGAGGGTGATCAGCGAGCTGCGGCCCTACCTCCAGGTGACCCTGCACGGCACCGATCTCGGGGGCAGCTGGGTGCAGTTGACGAAGGACGTGCCGGGGCTCGCCGAGCCGTTCGCCAAGTCGGCGGCCGAGCTGGGCATACCGGTGGAGATGGGCGCGTCCGACGCCGCGGGCTGGCCCGTCTCCGGTCCCGGGGTGTTCGTGATGCCGCGGCCCGGGGGCCACGCGGCGTACCCGAGCATGCCGGACGACGCCCGCCACAGCACCTGGTACCACGCCCACCGGTACGGCGGCCTGACGGCGGTCGTGGAGGTGCCGATGTGGGCGAGCGACCTGGTGGACGACACGGCCCCGCATCCGGCCCCGGCGGCGGCGCTGCGCCATCTGGCGCGACGGCTCCTCTCGGACGCGGCCCGGGTGGAGCGGGTCCTCGCCGAGGCGCTGCCCCGGCTGCCGGGCCCCGAGGGACCGTTGCTGAGGGCCGCCCGGTGGGCGCTGGCCCTGGTGCCGGGGCTGGCCCGGGACTGGACCGACGGGCCGCCGGCGGATCTGTCGACGGCGTACGTGGGCAGTGTGGACGCCTTCGGGCGCCGGCTCCCGTTGCGGGCCGCGGCGATGCTGCGGCGCGCGCTGGTGGATGCCGACGCCCCCGGGGCACCGCTCCTCGAAGAGCTGGTCGCCGAGTGGTGCGAGTCCTTCGCCGACCGGTTCCACGCGCGGTGGGTGCCGGTGAGTGACCAGGTCGAGCACCAGGTGCGGACGGTGCTGGCGGCCGCGGCGTGTGCGCGGGGGGACACGGGGTCCTGAGTGCGCCTGCCGGGGTGCCTCGTCGTGTTGTCGGGCGGCCGCGGGCCGTCAGCGGCTGGTCGAGCGGTTCCCCGCGCCCCCTGTGGGTGACCGTCAGTCCGACAAGGCGAACACCGCTCCCGTTCGGGCCGCCATCACGCAGGCGTTCGCGAACGTCTGCTCGTAGGTGACCGATCTGCCGTTCCACCGGCCTTCGGCGGTGGCTCGGACGGGGGCGTGGATCTCGGTGCAGAGGGCGTTCCTGTGGGGGATGCGGGTGATGTCCCCGCTGGTCTCGCGGAGTTCCGCGCAGGCCTGGGCGGCGCGGCCGTGGCCCTGGGGCGGGTCGCAGAGGAGCAGGGTGCCGCGGGTGTCGGAGGAGCGGGCGTCGCCCCGGGTGAGGGAGACGTAGAGCCAGTCGCCGTGGGTGGCGGCCGGCCGGTCCGGGGCCGAGGCGCCGACGGTGAGGAGGGCGAGTGCGGCGAGCAGGCCGCCGCGTACCGCGCGGGTGGGGTTCGTCATTCCCGGTGCATCGGCACGGCGGGCTCGGAACTCCAATCCGGCTCACCCGAACGGGAGTCCGCGTGGGCGTCCGGGCAGGTCCCGTGGGGGGCGGACCCCGACGTGCGCGGGCGCCCGGCGGCCAGGTCGAACGCGGCGAGGACCACGTGGGCCTGGTATTCCGCCTGGCGGGCGACGGGGATCCAGCGTGCCCCGTAGCCGTCGCGGTACTCGGCGCACCACTCGTCGATGAGCCGGTCGAGCTCGGGCAGGGCGTCGCCCGGGTCGCGTCCGGCGCGGGTCACCAGCTGGTGCAGCAGCCCGGCTGTGCGCAGGGCGACCCGGCGGCCGGAGATGGCGAGGGTGGTGAGCCGGGCGGTGTCGAGCGGGGGCAGGGGCCGGGCGGCGCCGTCGTGGACGTCGGGGTCCCAGGAGTCGGCGAGGCCCGGCCCGACCAGTAAATAGTCGTCGACCGGGGCGAGGAGCCGGGCCGCGTCCGGGCCGCCGCTCGCCGAGGGGCGGACCCGGGCGAGGATGCCCTCCAGGAGCCGGGTGTCGCGGCGCAGGGCGCGGCTGACGGTGCGCAGTACGGCGTCGGCGTCCGGCGTCGGGGAGACGTCCTCGACGGCGGTCACCCCCCACATGGGTGCCTCGACGACGGCGGTGACCGTGCCGTAGCGGTGCGGGTGGAACCAGGTGGACTCGACGGCCGCCTCGGTGATGGCGGCGGCCAGGTCGCCCCGGCGCGGGGGCGGGATGCGGTAGACGGCGGGGCCGAGGCAGGGCCAGTACAGGGTGTCGTACGGTCTCAGCTCGCGCGGGATGCCGAGGCGGGCGGCGATGCGGGCCACGCGCTCGGCGATGCCCGGCAGTTCACGGGTCAGCTCGACGAAGCCGCCGCCGATGTCGACGCCGTGCAGCGAGCACTGGAAGAAGGGCCGCAGTTCGTCCTGGAGGCCGAGCAGGGTGCGGGTCTCCGGCAGGGCGGCGCCGGCCGCGCCGTCGGGCAGCCACTCGGGCTGTTCCAGGAAACCGGGGCGGAAGAAGTGCCGGAAGTGGTGCCCGAGGGTGTACGGGCCGGACAGCCAGCCCTCGTTGCGGCGGGAGCCGTCGGGGTCGAGGCTCAGCAGCAGGTTCCAGGTGATGTCGGCGGCGTCGCTCAACCGGGGGTCGGCCAGGGCCCGTTCGGCGAGCCGGAGGACGGTGGCGCCGCCCACGGGTTCGTTGGCGTGCGGACCGGCGACGATCAGGGTGTGGCGGCTGCCTCGTCCGACGGACAGCAGCCACATCGGCGTGCCCGCCCGTGAGGTGCCCACGCGGCGCAGTCGGGCGCGGTGCGGATGTCGGGCGACGAGGGCCGCGGCGCGGGCGGACAAGTCGTCCACGGTCGGGTAGCGGAGGAGTGGCGGCAGGGCACACCTCCACGAATGTGGCGCCGTCGGTTCACCTGGTGTGCATGGTGTAAGCACAGTCAGTCACGGCCGAGAACGTACGTCAACACCCCCGAACGGAAGGGAAGTTGACAAACTCGCTGGGTAAATCCCAGGCCAGAGCTTTGCCGTGGGATCGGTCAGAAGGTCATTCCGAGGAGAGACGGAACGTCATGCGGCCGAAACTCACCTGGTCGCCGTCGCGGACGACGGCCGCGCCGATCACCCGACGGCCGTTGACGGTGGTGCCGTTGGTGGAGCCGAGGTCACGCAGGATCCACATGCCGCCCTGCCGGCTCAGCTCGGCGTGCACCCGGGAGACCGTCTCGTGGCTGAGCCGGAGCCCGCTCGCGGGGTCGCGGCCGATGCGCAGGGCGTGGTCGCTCGCCGGGTGCGGCAGTTGAAGCTTGGGGAGCCGCTCGGCCTGCCAGGCCCGGCGCAGCTTCACGCCGAAACCGGAGACCGCCCCGACGGTGCCGAGCACCAGCCGGGACCAGCGCTTCTCGGCGGGCAGGTCGGCGGTGAGCGCGGCGAGTTCGTCGGAGCGGCGGGCGGTGAGCGCCAGCTCCATCCGCCGGATGAACGTGTCGTGCGACAGGCGGCCCAGTGCGACGCCGTCACGGAGCGCCCTCAGCGCGCGGTCGCGCTCGGCGTCCGACAGCCGCGCGGGGTATGTGTGGAACTCGAAGGACGACGTCACGCAGGTGATTGTCGGTCAGGGGGGCCGGAGGTGTCCAGACAGGCCGTAAACGGTGACCATCCCCGGACATGCCCGACGGACGAGCGACGCGGGCGGGCAAAAGCGGTGATCCGGGCGCGCGACGATCTCGTTTGCAGCACGATGGACAGAAGCGGTTCCGGGGGTGTGCGCGTACTTCCCCGGAGCGGCCGACCCCCTGACTACCCAGGACCACGACCGGCAGCCGAGGGAGAACCGTTCCGTGCAGTTCGAGGTGTGGGCACCGCAGGCCGAACGTTCGACGCTCCACCGCGCGGGCGCCACGCATGCCATGGAGCGCGATCCGGAGCGGCCGGGGTGGTGGACGGCCGAGGCGGAGGCGTCGGACGGCACGCGCTACGGATTCGCCGTCGACGACGGTCCGGTGCGTCCCGATCCGCGCTCGCGCCGCCAGCCGGACGGCCCCGACGGGCTGAGCGCGGTCGTCGACCACGGGCGGTACGCGTGGCGCGCGCAGTGGTCCGGGCGCGGGCTGCCGGGCGCGGTGCTGTACGAGCTGCACGTCGGCACGTACACCGTGGAGGGCACGCTGGACGCGGCGGCCGGGCGCCTCGCCCATCTCGTCGAACTGGGCGTCACGCACGTGCAGTTGATGCCGGTGTGCCCGTTCCCCGGGACGCACGGCTGGGGTTACGAGGGCGTCTCGCTCTGGGCGGTGCACGAGCCGTACGGCGGGCCCGAGGCGCTGAAGCGGTTCGTGGACGCGGCGCACGAGCTGGGCCTCGGGGTCGTGCTCGACGTCGTGCACAACCATCTGGGCCCCTCCGGCAACTACCTGCCCGTCTTCGGCCCGTACTTCACCGAGCGGCACCACACGCCCTGGGGCGCGGCGGTCAACCTGGACGCGCCCGGCTCGGACGAGGTACGGGCGTACTTCCTGGAGAGCGCGCTCGCCTGGCTGCGCGACTACCGCCTGGACGGCCTGCGGCTGGACGCGGTCCACGCGCTCAAGGACACCCGCGCCCTGCACTTCCTCGAGGAACTGTCGACGGCGGTGGACGGGCTCGCCGAGGAGGTCGCCCGACCGCTGTTCCTGATCGCCGAGTCGGACCTGAACGACCCCCGTCTGGTCACCCCGCGCGCGCAGGGCGGGCTGGGCCTGCACGCCCAGTGGAACGACGACTTCCACCACACCCTGCACACCACCCTGACCGGCGAGTCGCAGGGCTACTACGAGGACTTCGCGCGGGCCGGTCTGTCGGGCCTGGCGAAGACCCTGACGGGCGGCTACTTCCACGACGGCACGTACTCGTCCTTCCGGGAGCGCCGCCACGGCCGCCCCCTGGACCGTACGAGCGTCTCCGCGCACCGGCTGCTGGGTTACACCCAGACCCACGACCAGGTCGGCAACCGCGCCCAGGGCGACCGTCTCGCCGCCACCCTCTCCCCCGGCCTGCTGGCCTGCGCGGCCGCCCTCGTCCTCACGGGCCCGTTCACGCCGATGCTCTTCATGGGCGAGGAGTGGGCCGCGTCGACGCCCTGGCAGTTCTTCACGGACCACACCGATCCGGAACTCGCGGAGGCCGTACGGCGGGGGCGGCGCCGGGAGTTCGCGGCGCACGGATGGGCCGAGGAGGACGTCCCCGACCCCCAGGACCCGGCGACCCGCGACCGCTCGTGCCTCGACTGGTCCGAGCCGGCGCACGAGCCCCACGCCCGGATGCTGGCCTGGTACCGCACCCTCATCACCCTCCGCCACACCTTCCCCGACCTCTCCGACCCCGACCTCTCCGACGTCAAGGTCGCCTTCGACGAGGAGGCCCGGTGGTTGGGCTTCCGGCGGGGGGATGTGCGTGTGGCGATGAACCTGGGCACCGAGCCGGCCGCGATTCCCGTCGGGGTGCCGCACGCGCGGGTGCTGGCGGCCTGGGACCCGGTCCAGGCGCCGGGAGCGGATGGCGTGCTGACGCTTGGCGGGGAGTCGTGTGCGGTGCTGACGGTGGCGTGAGCCGGCACCCGGCGGCTGGGGCCGGGCGGGGGGGGGAGGAGGCGCCTACCGGCGCTGACAGGGTGCCGCCGCGCCACACCCTCCCCCGCTCTCGGCTGCGCTCGACCGGGAGGTGCCCCCATCGCCCCAGCGGCACGCTTGCCCGCAGTCATGCGGGCGAAGGGGCGCAGCCCCTTCAGGGGCGCGGGGAACTGCGCGATCAGCCACATACGGCCCGCGGCCGCCACACGACACGCACGACCCGAGCCATGGGGCGCCCCTCGTCAGTTCTCAGTCCTCAGTCCTCGCCCCGCAGATCCGTCACCCTCTCCAGCAGGATCGCCTCCCAGGTGCGCCGCAGGCGGTTCCGGAGGACCGGCAGGGGGGCCGGGGCCCGCCCCCGCACCCCCTCCGCGAGGGCGATGACCGTGTCGCAGCGGGCCAGCCAGAGGCCACGTAGGCAGGGGCGGGCGCCGTAGCCGGCGAGGGTGGCCGCGCGGACCGCGGCGGGCGCGCCGACGGCCGTGGCGAGCCCGGCGATGTCCTCGGCGGGGTCACCGATGACGGCGTCGCCCCAGTCGGGGACACCGCGGACCCGGCCGTCGGCACTGACGACGAGGTGGTCCCCGGTGAGCCCGTGGTGGACCAGCACCGCGCCCGGCGCCGCCAACTGCGCGGCGTTCGCGGACGTCAGCTGCCCGAGCCGCCCCGCGTCGAACTCGTCGGCCGCGGCGAGATGCCGCGCCGCGCGCCCCGCCGCCGTACGCAGCGCCTCCAGCGGGCGCGGGGCGAGCCGGGGCACCCCGAGCGGCTCGGCCTGCCGCAGCGGTACCTCGCGCAGCCCCGTGAGGAGCGCCGCCAGATCCGCCTCGCCCACGGCGGACACGTCGTGGTCCTCGGCAGTACCGCCCGGCAGCCTCGTGTCGAGCGTGTAGGTGAGCCCGCCGGACCACTCGCCGTGCGCGACGCTCACCGGGACGGCGACGGCGACATGCGGACGAACCAGGTCCCGCAGCCGCAGTTCGCGCCGCTGCCGCCCGACGGCGTGCCGGTCGGTCGCGAGGCGCAGCACATGACGGCTGCCGACCCACCAGGTGCCGTGGGTGTCGTCCCCGGCGACGGGCCGCACCTCGGGGCCGTCGCCGCCCTTGCCGCCGCCGGGCCCCTCCCCGTTCTTCAGCAGGGAACGGACCAGTCGGCGGACGCTGTCCGCGGTGGGTGTCGGTACCTGGGTCATGGTCGCGCCGTCGTCCGGGGGTTCAGGGGAGCAGGGGCACGCGGTCGGTCACTCGACCACCGCCATCTCGCGCGGGGTGGTGTTGAGACGCCGGCCGCCGTCCTCGGTCACCGTCACGATGTCCTCGATCCGTACGCCGAAACGGCCCGGCAGATAGACGCCGGGTTCGACCGAGAAGCACATGCCGGGCACGAGGGGCCGCTGCTCTCCCTCGATCATGTACGGCGGTTCGTGCGTGGTGACGCCGATGCCGTGCCCGGTGCGGTGGATGAAACGGTCGCCGTACCCCGCCCCGGTGATGACCGCGCGGGCGGCCCGGTCGACGTCCTGGCAGGCCGCGCCCGGCCGTACCGCGCGGAACCCCGCCTCCTGGGCGGCCCGCACGATGTCGTGCACCTCACGCTCCTCGGCGTCCGGTTCGCCGACGTGGACGGTGCGGGAGGTGTCGGAGCCGTAGCCATCCTTGAGGCCGCCGAAGTCGAGGACGACCATGTCGCCGTGGCGGATGACGCGGTCGCCCGCCTCGTGGTGCGGGTTGGCGCCGTTCGGGCCCGACGCGACGATCGTGAAGTCGACCTGGGAGTGCCCGAACCGCCGCAGCAGCCCGGCCAGATCGGCGGCGACCTCGGTCTCCCGGCGGCCGGCGAAGGGGACCTGGCGGATCTCCTCGTACGCCCGGTCGGCGGCCGCGCCCGCCGCCGCCATCCGCTCCAGCTCGGCCGCGTCCTTCACCGCCCGCAGCATCGGCAGGGCCTCGGTCAGCGCCACGTACGTCGTCCCGGGCAGCCGTCGTTGCAGGCCGAGCAGGTGCAGCGCCCAGGAGTTGTCGCTGACGCCGAAGCGGCCGCGCGGGCCGAGGACGGAGACGGCCGCGTCGTACGGGTCCTTGCCGTCGGTCCAGTCGCGGAGCGTGAGCGCGGGGCCGCCGGGTGCCTCGGCGGCGTCCGGGGCCTCCAGGGTGGGCACCACCAGCACCGGGTCCACGCCGTCGCGCAGCACCAGCATCGTCAGCCGCTCCGTCTCCGGCGGCCGGTGTCCCGTCAGCCACACCAGGTCCGGGCCGGGTGCGACCAGCAGCCCGTCGAGCCCGGCGTCCGCGGCGGCCCGCGCCGCCCGCCGCATCCGGGCCCGGTGGTCGTCGGCGGTGAAGGGCGCGGGCGGGGCCTCGGCGGTGGACGGCGTGGGCGCGGGACGGTCGCCGGGCGTGCCGGTCATCCATGCCTCCGTGTGCTCGGAAGTCCTGGGGCTACGGGCAGCATCCTGCCCCTCCGCCGCAGCGCACGCGAGCCGATTGCCGCGTGGCGTCGACCGTCGTCCGGCTCCGGCGTCAGCTCTCCAGCGCGAGACGCGCGCCGAGGAGCAGCAGAACGCCTCCGGAGACCTGCTCCAGGCGCCGCCGCACACCCGCCCGGGAGAGCACGGCCTTCATCCTGCCGACGAACCACACGTAGAGGCCGTAGTAGCCGATCTCGTAGACCGCCCAGAGCGCGGCGAGCCCCACCATGGTGGGCAGATGGGGCGCACCCTCGGGCACGAACTGCGGCAGGAACGACATCGCGAAGATCGCCGCCTTGGGGTTGGCGAGGTTGAGCAGCAGTCCGCCCCGGTACGAGGCCCAGCCGCTCTTCCCGGCCGCCTCCCCGACGCTCTCCGGCTGGACCTCGGAACGGCGCGCCTGCCACAGGGTCTGTACTCCGAAGACGACGAGGACGACCGCGCCGACGATCCGCATGACGTCGTACGCCAGCTCGGAGGCGGCCAGCAGGGCGGTCAGGCCGAACGCGGCGACGAGGCCCCAGACGAAGACGCCGGTCTCGTTGCCGAGCACGGTCAGGAAGCCGGAACGCCTGCTGCGCAGGGACTCCTTGATGATCAGCACCGTGCTGGGGCCGGGCGAGGCGGCGATCAGGGTGCAGGCGCCGAGGAAGGCGAGAAGGGTGCTCAGCATCCCGCCATCGTGCCCCTCGGGCGCCGGGTCCGGCCAGTGGGTTACGAGGGGTCCGCGAGCAACCCGCGCCGCTAATGCCTGCAGCTTGTCCAATCGTTAGAACTAATGCTTGTATTCGACTGTTCCATTAAGTCAGACACGGTCAGGCACCGCCCGAGGAGGCGTACGACGATGCTCGTACTCGCGCACATCAGCGATCTGCATCTGGACGGGAGCGACCGGGCGACCCGGCGGGCCGAGCGGGTACGGGATCTGCTGTGGGGGCTGCCGGGGCGGGTGGACGCGCTGCTGGTGACCGGGGACATCGCGGACCACGGCACGGAGGCCGAGTACGAGGAGGCCGCGCGCCTCCTGGGGCTGCGGGAGGGCGGGGCGCCCTTCCCGGTGCTCACCTGCCCGGGCAACCACGACAGCCGGGCGCCCTACCGCAAGGCGCTGCTCGGGGAGCCGCCCGCCGACGGGCCGGTCAACAGCGCGCACGTCTTCGCGGACGCGGCCGTGCTGATGTGCGACTCCAGCATTCCGGGGCAGGACGAGGGCGAACTGGACGCGCAGACGTACACCTGGATCGAGGAGACCCTCGACGGACTCGACGGCGAGCGGCCCGTGCTGCTCGCCTTCCACCACCCGCCGGTGACGCTCCACCACCCGCTGCCGGACGCCTACCGGTTGGGCCAGCCGACGAAGCTCGGCCGGCTGCTGGGGCGGCGGCCGGAGATCGCGGGGATCGTCACCGGGCACGCCCACACGCCCGCCGCGACCACCTTCGCCGGGCGTCCGCTGATCGTCGGCCCCGGGGTCACCTGGACGCTGCGGCTGCCCTGGGAGGGCGACCAGGTCGCGGACCGGGACGCGCCGCCCGGGCTGGCGTTCCACGTACTGGACGACGAGGGGCGGCTGACCAGCCACTTCAGGGTGGCCTCGTAACGGCTCGCCGGGGACGGCTCACGTGACGACTCCGGGGACGGCGACCAGGTGCCGGCGGGTGCCGTTCGCGTGCCGCACGACGAGTTTCGCCGCCGCTCCGGGGCGCGCGGCGGCGATCGCTCGCGCGAGGTCGGCCGCCGATCCGGTCCGGGTGCCGCCCAGGGCCAGGACGACGTCGCCGCGGACCAGGCCCGCGGTGTGGCCGGGGCCGGGGACGTGGACGCCGACGACGAGGGCGCCGCCGCCCGCGGTGCCGCCGGGAGCGTCGACGACCTCGACGCCGAGGGTGGGGCGTGCGGGCGCCGGACCGTCCGCGCGCGGGGGTGGGGTGGCATCGGGCGGCGTCCGGCCGCCTCCACCCGACCGGACGGAGGGTTCCGACCCCCTCGCCTCCTCCCGTGGCTCCGCGAGCGTGCTCACACCGATCGCTGTGGCGCCCATGGTGCCGAGTCCGACGCCCGAGAGGACGAGGACCGCGCAGGTCACCAGGGCGAACAGCAGGGTGATCAGTCGTTGCCGGGTGCGGCGGGGTGCGGCGTGCGGACGCCGGACGGTGCCGGGTGGGCGGCCGTCACCGGACTCCTGCCCCGGCATGGGTTTGGGTCTCAACGCGGTCTGTTCCATGGTGTCGCCTCCGGCCGGAGACCTACCCGGCGCATCACGGCGCGACGAGCCACGAAAGAGTGAGACTGACACCCCGTCACATCCGGCGTACGCCCCCTGGCGACGTCACGTCGTCCGCGGCCCGGTCAGCTCCCGCACCAGTGCCGCCGCCGCTCCGCCGGGCGTTCCGCCATACACGATTTCCGTACGGTGCACGAGGCGGGGTTCGACGAGGGCGACGGCGACCGCGCCGGGGACGTCGGCGGCGAAGTGGCGGGGCAGGACGGTGAGTCCGTGTCCGGCGGCGGCGAGGGTGGTGAGCGTGCGCAGGTCGGTGCCCTCGTAGCGGAGGGCGGTGCGCAGACCGCCGGTGGCGCTCGCGGTGCGGAGCCGGTCCAGCGGGAGGCCCGCGCCGGGGGCATCGAGCCAGCGGGCGTCGACGAGGTCGGTGAGGCGGAGTCCGGGGCGGCGGGCGAGGGGATGGCCGGTGGGGAGGAGCACGCAGACGGGTTCCTCGCCGACGCCCCGGGAGGCCAGGGGTGCCACGTCGGGGAGGCGGAGGGGGTCGCTGGGGGCGGCGATCCCGTCGACCAGGCCCAGGTCGGCCGTGCCCGTGGCGACGGCCGCCGGGATCTCGTCCCGGGAGAGGGTCCGCAGGGTCACCCCGGCGGCGGGCAGCGCGGCGATCGCCCGGGGGCCGAGCGCCGTCGGGGTCGCCGCGAGGGTCAGCCCGTGCTCGGGTGCGGCCGCCATCCGTACGACGTCCGCGCGGGCCGCCTCCAGGCGCAGCAGCAGGGGTCCGGCGTGTTCGAGGAGCCGCTCGCCCGCGGCCGTGGGGACGACGGGGCGCCGCGTCAGCAGCGGGGCGCCGAGATCCTGCTCCAGCGCGGCGATGTGCTGGGACACCGCGGACTGGGTGTATCCCAGCTCGCGCGCGGCCTCGGAGAAGGAGGCGAGCCGGGCCACGGTGACATACGTACGCAGCAGATGCGGATCCATGGCGGACAGGATCGCGCAGGCCTACGGCCGGCCCACCATGCGGCCCGTCAGCCGACCCGTCAGGCGACCCGTCAGGCGGTGCGTCAGGCGGACCGTCAGGCGGCCCATCGGCAGTCCATCAGCAACGCTTATCGAGCGTGCAGGAATCATCGTTGGACGTGAAGTCGGGGTCGCGCCCAGGATGACGGGCATGACGAACCACGCGGCTCAGCCCGCCTCTTCCCCCGCGGCCCGGTCCGCGCGACTGGCCATCGTCGGCGACCGGTCCCCCGACGTCGTCTCGCACAGCCGGATCCCGCTCCTCCTCGACGCCCTCGCCGGACGCGACCGGCTCGTCCTCGACGCGTACTGGATCCCCTCCGAGGACGCCGCCGACGACGCGGGAGCCGTGCGCGGCTTCGACGCGGTGTGGGTGGTGCCGGGCAGCCCGTACCGGAGCGAGGCCGGGGTGCTCTCCGCGATCCGGACCGCCCGGGAGGAGGGCATCCCGTTCCTGGGCACGTGCGGCGGCTTCCAGCACGCGCTGCTGGAGTACGCCCGGCACGTGTGCGGGCTCACCCGGGTCGCGCACGCCGAGAACGAGCCGGGTGCCGAGGACTTCCTCATCGAGCCGCTCGCCTGTTCCCTGGTCGGGCACGAGGCGACGGTCGTCGTCGAGCCGGGCTCGCTCGCACAGTCCGTGATGAACGCCGAGCGGTCGGTCGAGCGGTACTTCTGCGCGTACGGCCCGACCCGTCACCTCGACACCCTGCGCGCGCACGGTCTGCGGTACTCCGGGCACGACGAGGACGGGCACGTCCGGATCGCCGAACTGCCAGGCCACCCCTTCTTCCTGGCCACGCTCTTCCAGCCGGAGCTCGCCGGCGACGGCAGCCGTCCGCACCCGGTCGTGCGCGCGTTCGCCCGGGCCGCGGTCGAGCACGCGACCCGGGCGGCGGTGGTGAGCCGGCCGGCGTGACCCGGGCGGGGATTCCGCCGGCGTGACCCGGCCCGGGCTCAGCCGGCGTGCACCGGAGCGAAGGACAGCACCGGTGGGCGGTCCGGGACGAAGCCGTGGGCTCGGCGGGCCAGGAACTCGGGCTTGTAACGGTCGACCCGCTGGTGCCAGTTGAGGATGCCGGACAGCCAGTTCCGCAGGTCGGTCACATAACCGTCCATGATGGTGCGGGCCTCCTCCGACAGCTCGAAGTCGTCGTAGACGACGGGCAGTTCATGGGCGACGACATGCTCGAACTGCTGCATCCGCTGGGTCATCAGGTCGTGGATCACACCGAGCGCGGTCGGGTAGTCGCAGCCGAAGAAGTTCTGCACGACGAGGATCGCGTTGTGGACCTCGCCCTCGTACTCGACCTCCTTCTGGTAGGAGAAGACGTCGTTGATGAGGCAGGCGTAGTCGATGGCCGCGTTCTCCAGGGAGCGGACGGGCCCGCTGCGGTAGACCTCGGGCGGGATCTGCGGGCCGTGGCCCATCCGGCACATGCTGAGGGTGAGGTCGGAGCCGAAGGTGGCGCGCCGCATCTCCAGGTAGTCGACCGGGTCGGGGACGCGGTTCTGGATCTGGTTGAACACCTCCCACACCCAGCTCTCGGTCATCTTGTCGACGGACGCCTTCAGACCGCGTCGTTCGTCGGGGGTCATCCCCGCCGTCGTACGCGCCCAGAGGTCGATGAGGCCCCGTTCCATGCCGTTCACCGGGACGGGGACCTGCTCCCCCTCGACGGGCATGCAGTCGGAGAGCCGGGCCGTGGTCAGGCGCGCGGCGGCGAGGTCGCGGCGGTGGCCGAAGACGAGGGGGTAGTAGTCGTCGCCGTAGGTGCCCCAGGCCAGCCAGGCGGAACTGAGGTCGAGTTGCTCGGGCGTCGCGTCCGGGTCGAGGCCGGCCGAGCAGAGCGGCAGGTCGGCGGCGGCGAGTTTCTCCTCGTCCCAGACGCCCTCGCTCAGCATGCCCATCGCGTGCATCCAGGCGGTGAGGCGGGGGCGGGCGGCGTCCAGGTGCGGGCAGAGCTCCACCTTGAACGGCATGTAGAAATCGGGGAGTCGGGAGGGCCCCACCTTCTGGTACGGCACATGCGCATGGGCGCGCAGCCGTTCCGCCGCGGCGGTCGCGAGCAGCGCCCCGACATCGGCGGCCGACCTGCCGAACCCCGCCCGGGTGACCAGCGCGGGGCCGGAGAGGACCACGCCGCCGAAGTCGAGCGGGCCACGTGCGGAGGTGGCGCCCTCGTTCATGTAGCGGCTGGACCTCATATGCCACTCGTGGCCGCCGGACTGCCAGTCCTGCAGCCCCTTCGTGTAGGCCGCCACGGCGGCGATCTCGTCCGGGGCGAGGCCCTTCTCCAGGGCGAGCGCGGGCACTTCGGTGAGCGCGGTGTTCTCGAACTGGTGCAGCCGGGAGGTGAGGATGTCGTTGACGGTCTCGGCGGCCTGCTGGGTGCCGCAGCCGAAGAAGGTCTCCAGGACGAGCACGCCGTTGCTGTTCTCGCCCTCGTCCTCGACCTCCCGCTGGTACGAGAACAGGTCGTTGCGCAGATGGACGGCGTCCGAGAACGTCTCCATCAGGACCCTGAGGGGCCTCGACTCCGCGACGGGGACCGGCACTTCGGCGGTCGCGTACTCGACCAGACCGGCCGACCAGGGAGCACCGCCGACCTTGCGGCGCATCTCGATGTACTCGACCGGGTTGGCGATCCGGCCCTCGTTGATGTTGGACAGCTCCCACATCGACTCGTTGAGCAGGTGCTCGGTGGCCACGGCGAAACGGCGGCGCCAGTCCATCGACATCGACGGCACCGTACGCGCCCAGAGGTCGGCGAGGCCCGCCTCCACGGGGTTCTCCGGTTCCGGGACGGGGGTGGAGAGGTCCAGCGGCATGAAGAGCGGGAGTCGGTCGAGGTGGGCCTTGCCGCCGGGGCGGTCCTGGGAACGCTTGAAGAGCTCCAGGAAGTGGTCGTCGAAGAAGAACACCCACACGTACCAGTCGGTGATGAGCGAGAGCGCCGGGCCGTCGCAGTCGGGATGGGTGTACGCGCACAGCAGGCCGTAGTCGTGCGCGTCCAGGTCCGCCTGCTCCCATACGCCGGAGCCCTCCAGCATGCCCATCTCCCGTGCCCACGCGGAGGAGTGGGTTCGGGCCTCTTCGAGGTGGGGGTTCAGCCGCGCGGGATACGGCATGTAGAAGTGCGGGAGTTCGAACGGCTGCGTCATGGCCGGGCCCTACCCGTGGCCTGCGGCGGGCATCCGGACAGGGGGACATGATCACACCATCGCGTGAATCCAGGGGGTTTTCCCGCCCCCGCCGCCCCTACCCGTCCCTTCCTTCAGGGGCTGTGCCCCTTCGACCCCCAGGTGCGGGTTCGGTGGGGGCTGGTCGCGCAGTTCCCCGCGCCCCTCGAGAAGCGGGGGCTGCGCCCCGCTTCTCGAAGGACATCCCGCCGTCGTCAGACCTTGAGCTGGATCAGTGCCCTCGTCCCGCTCGTGCGCCACGCCTGTCCCTCGGCTGTCACCAGGGCGGTCTCCGTCTCGGGGGTCAGGCCCGTGATGACGTCGGACTTGAGGGTGCGCAGGGCTGCGACCGGGCCGGGGAAGTAGGACGTGACCTCGGTGAAGGGGGTGGTGGGGGGCCAGAGGTGGTCCCCCACCAGGCGGCGGTAGTTCAGGTCGCCCTTCATCAGGGTCAGGTCGGCGGAGGCGAAGTCGTCGTGCAGGTCGGGGGGCATGGCCGCGTAGGGCAGAGGGGCGCAGGAGAAGGGGTGGGCGCGGAGGGTCAGGCGATCGTCGCGGAGGGCGGCGTACAGGCGGCCTCCGGCGTCGGTCTTCGCGGACACCAGGTGGCGTACGGCGTCGAGGGTGTCGGCGGTGGTGGCGTCCGAGACGAAGTACGGGTACGGCTTCAGGTGCAGGACGGCACGGTCGAAGTGGCCGTGGGTGAGGAGGTGGTCGATGAGGAGGAGGTCGGGGATCAGTTCGCGGCCCGCGTTGTCGGCGACCAGGCAGAGAGTCCTGACGCCGGAGCCCGGGTCGTCGTCCGTCAGCAGCGACAGCAGCGACCCACTGTCGTCCGCGACCAGTGGGGACGACGCGGCGGCGCTGGTCTCCTCGGCCGTCTGGATGCGGAACCCCAGGTCCGCCCGGTTGCCCCAGAGGGAGCCGTGGAGGAGGGCCTTGAGCTGGTCCTGGAGGGGCTCGTGGGACAGGGGGCCGAGGGCGGCGAGTTCGGCGGCCGCCTCGGGGGTGTCCAGCTCGGCCAGTTTGAAGGGGCGGAACGGGTCCACGCCCTGCCAGGGGCCGGGCCCGAAGTACCCGACGGCGCACAGGAGTTGACGGTAGAAGCAGCTCTCGGCGGCGAGGAAGGGAAGCGAGAACCAGGAGCGGCCGGCGTGGCGGCGGGCGTTCCAGGTGTCCCACCACTTGTCGTCGGCCGGTGGTTCGACGGTGCCGTGGAGGGTGTTCCGCAGCAACTCGTCCAGGGCGCGGCGCTGTTCGGGGCCGTAGGGCGTGGCGTCCTGGACCTTGCGGATGAGGGCGGGATGCCGTTCCGCGAAAACGCTGTGCGCGAAGGAGGCCGGGTCGTCGCCGCGGATCACGGGAGCGTCAGGCATGGCCGGGGGCTCCTTGCGGGCCGGAAGGGCCGGAGCCGGCGGGAGTCCGGGGCGGCAGTTCCACCTTGCTCAGCCGCTCGTCGATCTGCTGGTCGAAGCCGGCCTCGGTCCATACGTACTTCCTGAACTGGTCCGTCGTCAGCGGGCCCGGCCACGGGCTGCCACCGGGGTAGAAGACGGACTCGCAGGAGGCGCAGTAGTGGGCGGGCTGCCACAGGTGTTCGGCGCGGGGCTTCCCCGCCGCGACGGTGGCGCGTTCGCGGGACTCGCCGCGGATCACCCAGAGGGTGCCGACGAAGAGGAGGGCGGCGAGGACCGTGCCGCCTGCCGTGTAGAGGGGTTTGTCGTTCTGCACGCCGCTGTAGGCGAGGCCCGCGCCGATGCCGGCCAGGACCATCCCTTCCAGGAAGTGCGTGAAACTGTCGAGGGCCGTAGGCACGCCCGGGGCCTTCGCCAGCCGGTCGGACAGGCCGGAGCGCGGGGAGTCGGGGGCCGCGCAGGCGTCGGGGACCGTGCGCACCGAGGGCTCCGAGGCCCCGCAGCGGGGGCACACCACCGTGACCGGAGCCGCACCGGATCCCCCGGCCGGTGCCTCGGCCGGTCCTCCGACCCGCCTCTCGGCCGGTCCGGCTCCCTCGAACTTCTCTGTCGACATACGCATACGCTAACGCCCGACGGCGCGCTCGTTCGTACATGCGCCGGCGGCCGACCGATGCCCGCTCGCATCGGTCGGCCGCCGGCAGTGGGGGGTGGCGGTCTCTGTGCCCGGCTGTTCAGCCGGGGCCCCGGCCTCTCGGCCCGGGCGTCAGAAGGTCAGCTTCCAGTTGTTCAGGCGGCCGGTGTCCGCGGACGCCACGTCCTGTACACGCAGCTTCCAGGTGCCGTTGGCGACCTCGCTGGACGCGTTCACCGAGTAGGTGGTGACCAGGTTGTCCGCGGAGTCCGAGCTGGAGGCCTTGAGACGGTAGGTCGAGCCGTCGGGGGCCACCAGGTCCAGGACCAGGTCACCTCGGTAGGTGTGGGTGATGTCCACGCCGACCTGGAGGGCCGAGGGCGCGTTGCCGGTGCGGCCGGTCACGGAGATCGAGGACTCGATCGCCGCGCCGTTGTCCGGGATGGAGACGGCCGTGGTGTTGGTGAAGGTGGTGCCCCCCGTGGAGCCGCCGGTCACCGCCTGCACCGTCTTGGCCGCGTCGGCGAGGCCCGCGCCGCAGCCGCCCGAGCAGGCGCCGGGCAGAGCACGCGAGTTGGTCTTGATCGCGGACTCGATCTGGGCCGGGGTCAGCGCGGAGTTCGCCGACTTCACGAGCGCGGCGAGGCCCGCGATGTGCGGGGCGGCCATGCTGGTGCCCTGGTAGTAGTCGTACGTCTCGCCGCTCGGGCCGGCGGTGCCGGTGTTCAGCGTGGACAGGATGCCGCCCGACTCGGTGGTGCGGGTCTCGCCGCCGGGGGCCGCGATGTCGACGACCGAGCCGAAGTTGGAGTAGTACGAGCGGGCGCCGGCGCGGTTGGTGGCCGCCACCGAGATCACGTTGTTGCAGCTGGCCGGCGAGTAGTTGGCCGCGTTGGCGTTGCTGTTGCCCGCCGCGACGACGACCGTGGTGCCGCGGTTCACGGCGGCGGTGATCGCGCTCTGGGTCGCGGTGGTGCAGGCGCCGCCGCCACCGAGGCTCATGTTGATGACCTTGGCGACGTTGGTGTTGGCGGGCACGCCGGAGACGGTGCCGCCGGACGCCCAGGTGATCGCGTCGATGATGTCGGAGTCGTAGCCGCCGCACTTGCCGAGCACCCGCAGCGGGGAGACCTTGGCGCCGTAGGCGACACCGGCGACGCCCTTGCTGTTGTTGGTGGCGGCGGCGATGGTGCCGGCGACGTGGGTGCCGTGCCAGGAGGAGGTGGTGGCCTCCCAGTCGGTGGCGCACTCGCCGTCCGAGGTCCAGTCGCCCGGGTCGGCCGGGTTGCTGTCGCGGCCGTTGCCGTCGTTGGAGACGGCGGTGTCGGCGATGAAGTCGTAACCGCCGACGATGTTCGCGGCGAGGTCCGAGTGGGCGACGTAACCGGTGTCGATGACGGCGACCGTCACCCCGGTGCCGGTGACCTTGTCCCAGGCGGCCGGCACGTTCATGCCCGCGGTGGCCTCGAAGAGGTCCCACTGCTTGCTGTACTCGGTGTCGTTCGGGGTGGCCAGCGCCTTGTTCAGGCGGTCCGGGGCGACATAGGCGACCTGCGGGTCGGCCTGGTACTCGGCGATGACGTCGGCGACGTCGGTCTTGGTGAGGTCCTCGCCCAGGTCGACGAGGGCCGCGCCGCTGCCGAGCCGGCGCTGGAAGTCGAGGCTCTCGCCGGCCTCCTTGCCCTTGGCCGCGGCGTCGGCGTCGGCGGCCTTGTTCGACGTGGCCTCGGCGGCGCCGGCCTTGTAGCCGACGATCAGGCGCTCGGCGGTGGTACCGGGCGCGGCCTCGGTGGCACCGGCGACGGCGGGGGCGGCGTCGGCCTTCGCGGACGGGGCCTGGGCCACGGCGACCGAGGAGGTCATGCCCGCCACCAGGGCGACGGAGACCGCGGCGACGGATATGAGCTTCCGTCCGGCGGTACGAGAGGGGGAGGTACGCAAGGGCTTCGCCTTTCGTGGCCTGCTCATGTCAGGGGAGGAGCGGCAGTGAAACGCTTCTTCGTCGAAGCGGCGGGGGTCCAGAAAGGGTTGGCGCGAAGGCCGGCCAGGCGCGAGCCGTGCCACCAGGGGTTACCTGTGGTTCGGCTGTGCGATGACCTTAGGCAAGGCCCAGGTCGTGGGGATACGGGGAAAACCCTCGGCCCCCGGGGAACTCCCCTATGCCGCCCGGCAGTCGGGGCCGGATGTGCCGCTTCGCCGGGTTTGCCGAGGCTCCGCCGCCGCACGGCGCATGGCCGGATACGACCGGTCGAACAGGGGCGCGCTGTTGAACGCGGCACCCACGGGTCCCGTACGACACGGTGGACCCGTCAGCTCTCGACCCCCATGGATCGGACGTACCGGATGTACCGCTTGTCCGCCCGCCGCAGCGCCGCGCCTCGCACCACCGCCCGGCGCTCCGCCGGCCGTCGCACCGCGGTCACGACCGCCGCCGCCACCGTCGTGGCTCCGCTGCTTCTCACCACCGGTGCCGTCACTCCGGCCTGGGCGCACGGCGCGCCGACGGATCCGGTGAGCCGGGTCTCGGCCTGCTCACCGGAGGGCGGCAGCCAGGGGTCCGCGGCGTGCAGGGCCGCTGTCGCCGCGAACGGCGCGCCCTTCACCGCGTGGGACAACATGCGGATCGCCGGGGTGAACGGACGGGACCGGGAGGTCGTCCCGGACGGGCGGCTGTGCAGCGGAGGGCTCGCGCCCTACAAGGGGCTCGACCTGGCCCGCGCCGACTGGCCCTCGACCCGCCTCTCCCCCGGCGCCACGCTGAACCTGACGTACCGGTCGACGATCCCGCACACCGGGACCTTCAAGCTGTTCCTGACGAAACCCGGGTACGACCCCACGGAGCCGCTGAAGTGGTCCGATCTGCCCGGGAAGCCGTTCGCCTCGACCACGGACCCGCCGCTGCGGAACGGCTCCTACCGGTTCTCGGCGAAGCTGCCGGCGGACCGGTCCGGGCACCATGTGCTGTACACGATCTGGCAGAACACGAGCACGGTCGACACCTACTACTCGTGCTCCGATGTGGTGTTCCCCCGGGCGAAGCAGGCCGACTCCGGCGCGGGTGACGGGGGTTCGCGGGAGACGCCCGCCCGGAGCGAGGAGACGGCGACCGAGAAGCCGGCCGCCGAGAAGCCCGAGCCCGCCACCACGGCGCCGGCGGAGTCCACCGAGGCGCCGCCCGCCGACACCGACGGCGCGGACACCGACGGCGCCGACGACGCGCAGGCGGCCGACGCGGGCAGCCCCGTCGCCTCCACGACCGACGAGAGCGGCGCCTTGGTGCCGCTGGTGGCGGGCGGCGCCACGGCCCTGGTGCTCGCCGTGGGCGCCGCCCTCTTCCTCCGCGGACGCGGGCGCCGCTCTCGTATCGACGACTGATCGGGCAGGTGATCAGGGCGACGATCGGGCAACTGAGAGCATCGGACGACTGACGTGTGCGGCTGGTCGGTCACCGGCCGCCGGACCGGTGACCGACCAGCGCCCGGAGTCAGTTGGTGTAGACCGTCGCGTCACCCTGGGTGGCGTCCGTGACGGGCGCGTACTTCGCCGTGAAGTAGCCGGTGCTGAAGCACAGGGACGAGCCCGAGGTCTTCGCGAACGGCTGGCTGGTGAAGTTGATGCTGTTGTCGTCGTTGCTGGACGTGCCGGTGATGCTGGCCGCCTGGTAGACGCAGGTGATGCTGCCCAGCAGGGTGCGCAGCACGACGGTGGTCTGGAGGACCGAGCCCTCCGCCGGGCTGACCGTGACGACGCCGTCCGAGGTCACGGTGGTGGTGTAGGGCAGGTTGTTGACCGTGACGCTCGTGACACCGAGCACGCCGACGACGTTGCTGGTGCAGCTGCCGAAGGTGTGGGCGTCGACCCGCTCGGTGGCGGTGCCGGGCGCGGCCGGGTTGTCGGTGACCGTGGCGGTGAAGGTCGACGCGGCACAGGAGACGCCGCTCGTGCCCGTCGCGCTGGAGTAGAACTTGCCCGTCGTGCCGGTCGCCAGCGACGCGTTGAGCACGTCGCCGACCGCGACCGCGTCACCGGCGAGGCCGCCGGTGGTGAGCACGGTGTCGGCGGCGGAGGCGGGGCTGACGGCCGCCACCATCACGGCGGCGGTGGTGGCGGCGAGGGCAAGGAGGGATCGCGTACGCATGGGGGTGCCTCTTCTCAGGAAGTGAGGGCCGCCGGTGACGGCCCTCGGAAGGTGCGGGTGACCGCCCCCGCGAAGCGCGGGCTGCGGTGATGTGCGCGCGAGTGGACACCGTTCGCGCGGGGGAACGCGGCGATGCCGCACGGCGCGGTGAGGCCGCCGCCGATCCGTGACACGCCTTCTCCGTACGTGACGGATCGACAGCGACAGCCGGGGACCGGACACGGCCCAGTGGAGGGGAAAGCGACCGTGCCCGGCACCGCGGCGAGGGGTGGTGCTGCGTCGGGCCGCGCAGCGCGTTCAGGTGATGCCACCCGCACCCCGTCTGCGACGGGGAGTTCGGGACGGTGGCGTGCGCTGCGCGTCGGATCCGGCGCCACGGATCCGTGGGGGAAACCCGGGAGAGTTGTAGACCTGACGAACAGTCAACGTCAAGACATTGGACGGAAGTTGAAAGTGCGCGGCCCCCTCCGGGAAGGGGCGGGATCAGGGTCCTTCGAGGCAAAACCAAAGGTGAGGGATGTTCAGCTTTCACAGGGGCGGCACAACCAACATCCTTTTGCCACAAGCACCTTGACCCTTGAAAGTAACCCCCGGTAACTTCGCGAATGGCTACTGCGGCGTAGCTAGTAAGCCCTTGCACCCACGGGAGGGGTGCTCAGGCGTGCGCCGCAACCGCTGTCCGCGCCAGGACAACGTGCCGTCGAAGCCCCATCTGCAATGACTTGGAAGTCCAGGGAGCACACATGGCCTCGTCCTCGGATGCCACGGCGTCCACCAACGAAAGACCCGAGGGTCCCGAAGCGTCCGGAAGACGCGGGCGGGTCCGGCTGAAGCGCGCCGCCGTGATGGCGGTGCCGGCCACGGCGGTCGCCGCCGGCCTGATGATCCTCACCGCGCAGGGCGCTCTGGGTGTCCAGTTCGCCATCTCCGGCATGCCGTTCGTCGTCACCGCCGACAAGCTCGAAGGCAATGGCTTCGCCCAGTTCGGCTCGCTCGACCACATGATCGAGAACAGCCCCAACCAGGGTGACACCGGCGGTCAGGTGCTGGTCGTGACCTCGGTCGTGAAGAGCGGCAAGCTGACGAACCTGTGCCAGAGCGTCGACCTCGGCGGCATCCAGCTGGTCCTCACCGCCGGCAACAAGTCCACGCCGGTGAGCGTGAAGAACCTGGCGATCGACTCCGACGAGATCAAGGGCGACGCCTCGTTCAACAACATCGAGATCGGCCGTGACTCCAGCACGTTCGACAAGGTCGACCAGCAGGGTCCGCCCGGTGTCTACGGCCAGCAGGCCGACTCGGTCACCATCACCGATCTGTACCAGCACAACTATGCCGCCACCGCGGCCGTCTTCAAGCTCCCCGACCTGCACATGAGGTTCACGAGCGAGGGCTGCCCGCAGTGAGCCGATTCCGGGAATGGAGAGGGCACCGGCCGTTCGCCGGGGGCCTGTTGCTGGTGCTGGGCGGCGCCGAGATCCTGCTGACCATGAAGGCGCCGCTGCCGGTCATCCTGAAGATCGGAATGCAGGGGCTGGCGGGCTACCTCCTGCCCTCGCTGATGATCGTGTGCGGGTCGCTGATCCTCTTCAACCCCACTCAGCGCCTGTTCTACTCCATCCTCGGGATCATGCTCTCGCTGGGCACCTGGCTCACGTCCAACATCGGCGGGTTCGTCGTGGGCCTGCTGATGGGCGCGGTGGGCAGCACACTCGCCTTCGGCTGGCTGCCGGATCAGGAGCCCCGGCGGAAGCGCTCCGCCGGGCAGCCGGAACAGCACGCCGCGAAACTCGGCGGTTGAGGCCGTTCGGCGAGTGCCGGTCGTCCAGTGGTCGTCCGCGCAGCTACCCCGCGCCCCCGAAAGGCGCGGGGTAGGCAACTGCTCGCCGAAGAGCGCACGGGGCCGCATTGACTCGATCGTGTGATGGTCGGCTTCCTGGCTTGTGGCGCCCTGGACCGTCCGGGTCAACGTGATCACGCGCTCTGGGACGCCGGATACGGCGCCGGCGTGCGGGGCCCCCGCTCCACCAGAGAGATGGTCCGGGGCCTCCCCGTCGCCACTGGCCGTACCCAATTGCCCAGGTCGCGCAGGGCTGTGTTCATCAGCGGCCTCCGGCCGCGGGGGCCTCCCGGGATCGGACCACGCACAGGATGCGTGTCGCTGCCCCGGGGTCGAGTACGCCGGGGACCAGCTCGCCCAAGACCGTTCGGGGCGCGCGGCCGAACGGGCTCACACCCGCCCAGTCCCCAGGAACGGTTCGGCGTTCACAAGGTGGTCGTGACCGCCGCCGTCAGGGCCGCGCGGAGGCGTTCGGCGTCGGTCCAGTAGCTGTCGTTCGAGAGTGGGACGCGCCAGTAGAGGCCGGGGCCCGAGGTACGGCGCAGGGGCGGGACCGCCACATGGCTGCCCCGGCCGAGGACCTGGACGTCGGGCAGGCGCCACGCGGAGCCGTCGCCCGGGGGAACCAGCCAGTACATGATGCCGCCGTAGCCGTCCTTGATGACGGCGCCGGTGTCGTCCCCGAGGGACTCGAGCGCGAGTGCGCCGAGGGCGACCGGTACCCGGACGGCGTTCCACCAGCGCCCGGCCGGCACGGTGCGAACTTCGGGGCTGTAGGAGCACATCCAGCGCGGGGCCCTGCTGACAGTCATGGCACTCACCGGCTCTTCATGGGGGGGTGCGCCCGATCCTAGGAGCCGGTCCGGGAGCCGACTTGCGAGTACGCGCAGGGAAGTTGCCGTCGTACGCAGCACGCGCCAGGTGATCTCGCCCGGCGACGCCACCAAGCCGTAGCGTGACCGGGCTTCTACGTTGTGCTCACGTTGTGCTGTTGGACTGTATTCGACCGCAGGAGGACCCCCATGGGCCACCCGAGCCCCCTGGTGATTGACGCGACCGGCCGTGACATCCACGGTGAGGCCGCCCGTATCCGCGAGACGGGTCCGGCGACCCGGGTCGTGCTGCCGGGGCCGCACGATGTCGAGGCCTGGGCCGTCAGCAGCCCCGACCTGCTCAAGCGACTGCTCACCGACCCCCGGGTGTCCAAGGACCCGCGACAGCACTGGCCGAGGTTCGCCGCCGGTGAGATCACCCCGGAGTGGCCGCTGTTCGCCTGGATCGCGGTGCAGAACATGTTCACCGCGTACGGCGGTGACCACAAACGGCTGCGGATCCTGGTCTCCAAGGCGTTCACCGCGCGCCGGACGGCCGCGCTGCGGCCGCGCATCGAGGAGATCACCGGGCAACTGCTCGACCGCGTCGAGGAGGGCTTCCGGCGCGGGGACACGGTCGATCTGCGACAGGAGTTCTGCTACCCGCTGCCGATCCAGGTGATCAGCGAGCTGTTCGGGCTGCCCGAGGAACGTGGGCTGGTGCTGAAGGAGTTGGTGGACAAGCTGTTCGACACGTCCGCCGAGCCCGGTGAGATGACCGCCGCCTACGAGCGGATGTACGGCGTGCTGGGCGAACTCGTCGCCGTCAAGCGGGAGTCGCCGGGCGACGACCTCACCAGCGGGCTGATCGCGGCCCGTCACGAGGACGACACCCGGCTCAGCGAGCAGGAACTGCTCGACACCCTGGTGCTGGTGGTCAGCGCCGGGCACGAGACCACGGTCAACCTCCTGGACCAGGCCGTGCACGCCCTGCTGACCCACCCCGAGCAGCTCGCCCATGTCCGGGAGGGCCGCGCGACCTGGGACGACGTGATCGAGGAGACGCTGCGGGTACAGGCGCCGGTGGCGAGCCTTCCGCTGCGCTACGCCGTGGAGGACCTCGACCTCGCCGAGTTCGGCGGCCCGGAGGGCGTGGTGATCGCCAAGGGCGAGACGATCCTGGCCTCGTACGCGGCCGCCGGACGGGACCCCGAGCGGCACGGGAAGGACGCCGACGTCTTCGACGTCACCCGTACCGACAAGGAGCACCTCGCCTTCGGCCACGGGGTGCACCACTGCCTGGGCGCCCCGCTCGGCCGCATGGAGGCCCGGATCGCGCTCCCGGCGCTCTTCGAGCGCTTCCCGTCGCTCGAACTGAGCGCCACGCAAGAGGAGTTGGGACACGTGGAGTCGTTCATCTCCAACGGCCACCGCCGCCTCCCCGTCCGCAGGGCCTGACGGACGCCCGCGTCCGTCAGGCCCGCCGACACTGCGGCTACTCGCCGCGCCACCAGGCCAGCAGCCGGGCCCATCCGCTCTTCGGGCGGGTGGGCTCCGGCGGTCGGGCGCCGGAACCGCTGCCGTACGGCCCCGCCGCACGGCTCTCGGGAGACGCGGGCGCCTCGGCCGTGGCACCGACCACGGCCGCCGGCGGGAACGTCACCGGCAGCGCGGCCAGCGCCCGGTGGAACGGACCCGGACGCCACTCCAACGCCCCTACCGGTACGGCGAGTTCGACGTCCGGGAGCCGGTCGAGGAGCTTCTCCACCGCCACCGACGCGATCAGCCGGGCCTCGCTCTGCGCGGGGCAGTTGTGCGGGCCCGCGCTCCACGCCAGGTGGGCCCGGTTGCCCGCCCGCTGATCGTGCGTCAGGGCGGGGTCGGTGTTGGCGGCGGCCAGCGAGACGACGAGCGGGTCGCCTGCCTTCAGCAGCGCGCCCTCGTACATCACGTCCCGCTTCGGGTAGTGCACGGCGTAGTTGGCCATCGGCGGGTCGGTCCACAGCACCTCGTCGAGGGCGTCCTCGACGGGCAGGCTGCCGCCGGACAGGTCTCCGGCGAAGCGGTCGTCGGACAACAGCAGACGCAGGGCGTTGGCGATGAGGTTCTGCTGCGGCTCGGTGCCCGCGCCCATGAGGACGACGAGGGTGTGGATCATCTCCTCGTCCGTGAGCCGCGCCGGGTGCAGGGTCAGCCACGACGTCACGTCCGGTCCGGGCTGCCTCCGCTTCAGCGTGACCAGCTGGAAGAGCGTGGCGGTGAGCAGTTCGTTGGCCCGCTCGGCGTCCACCCCGTCGAAGATGCCGGACATGCCCTCGACCAGCTTCAGCCCGAGCTCGGCCGGGCAGCCGAAGAGGTGGTTGAAGACGAGCAGGGGCAGGACCTGGGCGTACTCACCGAGGAGGTCGGCCTTGCCGGTGGGCGCGAACCGGTCGATGAGGGTGTCGGCACTGCGCTCGACGTAGCCGCGCAGGGTGTTGGGCTCGACCCGGGCCAGGCTGTCGGTGATGGCGCCGCGCAGCCTTCGGTGCTCCTCGCCGTCGGAGAACAGGGCGTTGGGCCGGTACATCATCATCGGGACGACGGGACTGTCCGGAGGGACGGTGCCGTCGTTGAGGTCGTTCCAGCGGCGCGGGTCCTTGGCGAAGGTCTCCGTGCTCCGCAGTACGTGCAGGGCGGCCTCGTAGGAGGTGACGAGGGTGGCGCGTACGCCGGGGGCCAGTTCGACGGGGGTGGTCGGTCCGGTCGCGCGTGCCCGCCGGTAGAACGCGGCCGGGTCGGCGGCGAACTCCGGTCCGTACATGGGCTGGTGGGCCGGGCAGCCCGGGGGCGGGCCGGACGGCGATGCGGGGGTCACGCGTGCTCCAGTTCGGTCTCGCGGCTCAGCAGGTACTCGACGAGGGAGATCAGGGCCCGGGTGGAGGACTCCGGGTCGCGGGCGTCGCAGCGCACCAGCGGGGTCTCGTCGAGCAGGTCGAGGGCCTCGCGCACCTCGTCCAGGTCGTGCACGGGGGCGCCGTCGAAGTCGTTGACGGCGACGGCGTACGGCAGGTCCAGCTCCTCCAGGACGCCCATCACGTCGAAGGAGTGGGACAGACGCCGGGTGTCGGCGAGGACCAGCGCGCCGAGGGCGCCCCGGGTCATGTCCTGCCAGAGCTTGGTGAAGCGCTGCTGCCCGGGGGCGCCGAACAGGTACAGCACCAGGGAGTCGTTGAGGGTGAGCCGGCCGAAGTCCATGGCGACCGTGGTGGTGGTCTTGTCGCGGGTGCCGGCGAGGTCGTCGACCAGGGCGCCGGCCTCGGTCATGACCTCCTCGGTGCGCAGCGGCCGGATCTCGGAGAGCGTGCCGACGAACGTGGTCTTGCCGACCGCGAAGTGACCGACGACGAGCAGCTTGACCGCTGTCTTCACCGTCGGCCGCAGGTAGACGTCGTCAGAGGCGGGCGCGGAGCCCATCGAGGACCTCCTGGAGGATTCTGGCGTCGGACGGCCGGGCGGCCGGGATCGGTGCGCGGGTGACGATGTGGCCGCTGTCCATGAGGTCGGCGACCAGGACCTTGGTCACGCTGACCGGGAGGTGCAGATGGCCGGCGACCTCGGCGAGGGAGAGCGCGCCGGGGCGGCACAGCTCCATCATCCGGCGCATCTCGGGGGTGAGGCCGGCCAGCGACAGGTCGGTGGTCGCGATCAGCAGCGTGACCAGGTCCAGGGTGTTGCGGGTCGGGTGGGCGCGGCCGCCGGTGACGACGTACGACCGCACCAGACGCCCCTCGGGCCGGCGGCGGGGCGTCATGCCCTGCTGCCCGTGTCCAGCCGCGCCGGGCTGGTCAGCACCTTGCCGAGCCGGTCGACGAGCTTGTGCATGCGGTACGTCACCGCCTCCATGTCGACCTCGTCGCCGGTGGACACCGCGAGATAGGCACCCTCGCCGGCCGCGACGAGGAAGACGAAGCCGTGCCCGAACTCGATCAGGGTCTGCCGCCACGGGCTGTCGGCCGAGCCGCAGAACTCGGAGGTGCTGCGGCTGATCGACTGAAGTCCGGAGAGCCCGGCCGCGAGGCGCTCGGCGTCGTCGCGGCCGATGTCGGCGGAGTGGGCCCGCAGCATGCCGTCGGCGGAGAGCAGGATGGCGTGGCGGGCCTCGGGCACCTTCAGTACGTCGTCGAGCATCCAGCCCAGCTCGTTCGTCGTGGGCTCGATCATGCGTGGGGGGTCCCTTCGTTCTCGTGGGGGGTGGTCCGCGCGGGGCCGGCGGTGGGGTCGGGACCGTACTCGTCCTCGTCGAGGATGCGTCCCGCCGCCCGGCCGAAGCGGGTGCCGCGGGCGAAGGCGCCCATGATGCGGGCGTTCTCCTCGGGTGAGCGGCCGGGGATCTCCTCGGCCGTCGCGGGCTCCGGCTCGGGGGCGGCCGTCCGCTTGGGGGTGCGCCGGCGGCGTTTGGGCAGACCGCCTTCGGTGGTGTCGTCGGGGGTGTCGTCGGCAGGAGCACGGCGGAGGGCGGGGGCGGTCTCGGTCACGGGTGTCAGCTCGATCTGTGGCTCCGGTGCGGCGGGCTCCAGGTGGGTGAGCAGCGCGGCGGGCAGGAACGCGACGGCGCGGACGCCGCCGTACGGCGAGCGGGTGTCCACGGAGACGGTGAATCCGTAGCGCCGGGCGAGCATCCCGATGACGGCGAAGCCGAACTGGGGCGGGTCGTCGAGGCGGGTGACGTCCACCTCGCTGCGTCCACTGAGCAGCTGGGTGGCGCGTTCCACGGCGTGGCCGTCCATGCCGACGCCCGCGTCGTCGATGACGACACACGCGCCGTTGTGCACGTGTCGGACGTTCACCTCGACCGTGGTGTTGGGCTGGGAGTGGCGGGCGGCGTTGTCGAGCAGCTCGGCGATCGCCAGGACGACCGGCTCCACGGCGCGGCTCTCCACCGCGATGTCGACCTGGCCGTGGACGCGTACGCGCCGGTAGTCGCGGATGCGCGAGGTGGCGCCCCGGACGACCTCGACGAGCGGGGAGGTGGCGCGCTGCCGGCCCGGCCAGGAGCCGCACAGGACGGCGATGGCCTGGGCGCGGCGGCCGAACTGGGCGTTGGTGTGGTCGACTTCGAGAAGGTCGCGCAGCACGTCGGGGTCGTCGTGCCGGTCCTGCATCTCGGAGATGGACATCTGCTGCTCGTTGGCGAGGGCCTGGATCGAGCGCATGGACGCCTTGAGAGCGGCCTTGGCGGACTGGTCGGCGCGGATCTGGGCGTGCTCGACGGCGCCGGAGAAGCGGGCGAGCACCTCGTCGAGGCCCTTGCCGAACTCCGTCTCGGCGAGCCGGCCGTCGAGCGGTCCGACGCCGGGCACGCTCTGGCCGGGGTGGTCGGCGAGGGCCGGCAGGCGGACCGTGACCAGATGGCGCAGTTCCTCCTCCCGGGCCCGCACGTCGTCGGTGAGGACGGCGTTCCTTCTGCGCTGCCGCCTGGTGATCCCGTGCTGGCGCAGCAGGAGTACGGCGGTGGCGAGCAGGGCCGCTGCCAGGGCCCAGGCCACCGCCTGCGGTATCGGTTCGGTCATGAAGTACAAGTCCTTACGTCCTCAAGTCCCCAGGCGTCGGCGGGTCCGGGACGCCGGGCGGGAGTTGACGGAGCGCCCGACGCTAGCGGCGCGACCGCGCGGGTACTTTCCGTGACGCGCAGGGAAGTTGTCACAGGGCGCACGAGTGACGCAAGGGGCGCGGATGAACACGCGACTTTCCCCCGGCATATTCGGCCACACCGGCCCGGGCGGCATGGCAACCGCTTGCCACGCTAGGGTGCCCTCCGGGTCCGACCGGTCGGTAACTATCTTTGATCAAGCAGAAGTTGAAGATTTCCGCACCGCGGACCGTAAGTGACCACAAGGACGTCGTCGGGGGCCCGGCACAAGGGAGGAGCCCGTTGCCCGCGGGAAGTTACAGCGTCGAGGCGCTGACCACCGAGGAGTTGGCCCCACGCGAGCGTGCCGACTTCTGGACCGAGCAGATCGGCTCGTACCAGTCCCGGATGGGCTTCAAGTACGCCCAGTCGGACAACTTCCGCGGCGAGACCGTCCGTCAGCGCACTGACACGTACCAGTTGGTGAAGTACCGGTCCGACGAGATCGAGTACACCCGCACCATGCGCCAGGTGCGCCAGGACCCGGACGAGGACTACCGGCTGCTGCTGCCGATGAGCGGTGAGATGGTCCTGCGGCAGGACGGCGAGGAGGCCCGGCTGACCCCGGGCACGGCGGCACTGGTCACCTTCGCGTCACCGTTCCAGTGCCTCCAGAGCGACGCCATCGACGCGTTCATCTTCACCATCCCGGCCCGCGAGGTGGACCGCCGGCTCAACAGCAGGTCGCCGGTCGCCAGTGGTCTGAACCTCGCGACCGGCCTGGGCCGCATCGTCGGCTCGATGCTGACCGGGCTGCACGAGGAGCGGGAGCACCTCACCGACCCGGAGTTCAACGCCGTCTCCGACCGGGTCGTGGAGCTGGTCTGCATGCTCACCGCGGGCGACGACCGCCCCGACGCCCCCGGACAGCTGGGCGAGGTGGAGGCGATGGTCCGCCGCTATGTGCGCGACCACGTGGCCGACCCCCATCTCACGGGTACGGCGGTGGCGCACGCCCTCGGCTGGTCGCTGCGCCAGATCCAACTGGCCCTGCAGAAGGCGGGGACCACGCCCCGCGAACTGATCCGCGAGGAGCGGCTGCGGCTCGTCCGGGACCGCTTACTGTGCGCGGAGTGCGACCACATGACGATCACGGATCTCGCCTACTCCGTGGGCTTCTCCTCCGCGAGCGCCCTCAGCACGGCCTTCCGCCGGCGCTACGGCGTCAGCCCCCGGGAGATGCGCCAGAGCATACGCTGACGCAACTCCCGTTAAGATCACGGGAGTTGCGAAAGGACCGGATGACGGAAAATCACCCGTCGAGTAGGTTCTCACACCGGCTCCCCCCAACGTTCCGTTGAAGTCTAAAGCTTAGCCAAAGCATGGCCGGGCGTCGACCTTGGACGCTTTCCGGCCCTCCTGGTGTGAATGTTCCTGGGAGTCGCCGTGCCCAGCATGTGCGACCGAACCGGCCTCACGCCCGACTCCCCTTTACCACGGCGCGAGTTGACACGAGACAGCACAACGGCCGAATGGCCTGAACCGTGCGCTTCGCGCGACCGGGAACCAGCGCCCGAACGACAGAACCCGCAGGTGACCCGCCGCCCGACGGTCCCTCTTTCACAGGTGGCGCGGCATCCTGGCCGAGGTGTGAAGAACTGTTGCGGCGCCGCGTCATGAATAGGCGGTAAAAAGGCGTCGCAGGCCCTTGCCGCCACTGACGGCACTTCAGGTGACAGACCTCCCCTGAGCGTCCAGGGCTGCTGGTCAGATAGTTGACGTTCTTCGTTACTCTGTCGCGTACTGGCTGATCGAGAGGACTCCGATGCCTGAACCCCCACCCTTCGCAACGACCCCGGAACACGGTCGGCCGGACACGACGCCTCCCCCTTCCCGTCACCGGCACGGAAAGCCCGGGGCGTCGGATTCCGCGAACTCCTCGGCTCCGCAACCCCGGCTGACGCGGCTCGCCGTACTCCCGGCCGCGTTCATGGCCGGAATATCCACCGCCGTCACGGGCACGGTCCTGCGACTGCAGGAGGGCACGGCCGACGCCGCCACCTGGGGCGTGCTGGCGGGCGGCGCCGTCCTCGGCTGCGGCTGCATAGCCGGGGCCGTGATGGCGGCCAGGAAGCGGGCCAGGTCCGACGCCAAGCGCGCCGAGTCGCTGCGGCAGGCCATCACGACCGGCAACTGGGCGCTCGACGAGGACCTGACCCGGCTCAAGCGGGGCGAGCAGTTGCTCTCGCGCGGCTTCGCCTACCAGGCGCCACGTGCCGAAGACCCGTACCAGAAGCTGGAGTACGAGGTCACGGAGGCCCAGCACCGGGCCCGCGAGGCCCTCGTCTGGGCGGCGAGCTACTTCCAGGCCGCCTCCGACGACAACAGCGACAAGGTCGAGGTCTTCGTCAACCTGGCCCGACGGCTGCAGTCGCTCGTCCACCGCACCATCCGCGAGCTGGACGATCTGGAGAACCAGGTCGAGGACCCGGATCTGCTCCGGCGGATCTTCGGCATCGACCACCTGGCCACCCGAATTCGGCGGCACGCCGAGAACCTCGCGGTGCTCGGCGGCGCGGTCTCCCGTCGCCAGTGGACCAATCCCGTGACGCTGACGGAGGTGCTGCGGTCCTCCATCGCCGAGGTCGAGCAGTACTCCCGCGTCAAGCTGGTGCCGCCGATCGAGGGCACCCTGCGTGGCCACGCGGTCGCCGACGTCATCCACCTGCTGGCCGAACTGGTCGAGAACGCCACGATGTTCTCCCACCCGGACACCCAGATCCTCCTGCGTTCCCGCCGGGTGACCGCCGGCATCGCCATCGAGGTGGAGGACCGCGGCCTGGGCATCCCCCAGGAGGACCAGGACCGGATCAACACGCTGCTGGCCGACCCGGCCCGCATCGACGTCGCCAAGCTGCTCGCCGACGGCCGGATCGGTCTGTTCGTGGTCTCGTCCCTGGCCCGCAGGCACGGCATCGCGGTCCAGCTGCAGGGCAACATCTACGGCGGCGTCCAGGCCATCCTGGTGCTCCCTCAGGGGCTGCTGGGCGAGGAGGAGGGGCCGGCGCCCCAGGCACCGGTCCAGGTGCGGCCGCCCGCCGCGCCCCAGCCGATGCAGGCGTCCGCGCCCGCCTGGGAGATCCCGTCCCACGCGGCTCCGCCGGCCGCCGTACCGCACCACGCGCACCTGGGTCACCCGGTCTCCCTCCCCTCCCAGGCCGGTCCCCCGGCGGGCGTACCGCAGCGGCCGGCCGCACCCGTGCCGCCCCCGGCGGCAGCCCGGCACGAGCGGGCGCAGCCCGTCTCCGACGTACGGTCCGAGTACCGTCCCTCGGGCTACGAGCGTCCGTCGGCCGCGCCGCACGGGTCCGGTGGGCCCGCCAGGCCGGTCCTGCCGAAGCGCCGTGCGATGGAGCACCTGGCCCCCGAGCTCCGCCAGGGACCCGCTCCACGTCCCGAGACCACCGAGCAGGACCTGAACTTCAGCCCCGGCCTCCTGGCCGGTATCAATCGAGGCTTCGGTCTCGCCGGCGCCACCTCCGACGCGATCCCCGTCGACGACACGCGCTGGGCCCCGCCCCAACCGCAAGGAGAAGAACCCCACCATGGTGAGCGATAGCCACCCCACCGGACAGAACATCGACTGGCTGCTGGAGAACCTCAAGAAGACCGTCCCCGGTACCCGCCAGGTGCTGTTGCTCTCGTCCGACGGCTTGAGCAAGGCACATGTGGATCTGGGTGCCGACGACGCCGACCGGCTGGCCGCGATAGCCTCCGGGCTCAACTCCCTGGGCCGTTCCTTCGGTCACGACAGGGTGCTGGGCAACGGCGGCACCGTCCGTCAGGTCATCGTGGAACTGCACAACGGCATCCTCATCGTGGCCTCGGCGGGCCACGGCGCCGTGCTGGCGGTCACCGCGGACGCGACGACGCACACCGAGACGCTCGGCTACGAGATGGGCATGCTGATCCGGGCCGTGCAGCCGTTCCTCGCCACGCCGGCCCGTCGCCCGACCGCACCGTCCAGCGCGGGGATGTGACGCGATGACGGACGAGATGTTCCTGGACGAGGAGGCCGGACGCTTAGTCCGGCCGTTCACCGTCAGCAACGGGCGCACTCGGCCCTCGACGCCTTTCGACCTGCTCACCCTGGTGATGGCCACCGGCATCCTGCCGAGCACCGACCTCGGCCCCGACCACGACACGGTGCTCGGCCTGTGTGCCAGGCCGGTGCCGGTGGTCGAGGTGTCCGCGCGGATGAACCTCCCGGTCGCCGTCACCAAAGTCCTGTTGTCCGACCTAGTCCAGCACGAGGCGCTCACCGCACGGGCGCCCCGTGCCGTCGAGGCGGCCTCCGCCGCCAACCGAGAAGTTTTGGAGGCGGTGCTTGATGGCCTACGCGCACGGCTCTGACCCCTTCCCGACCGCCCTGAAGATCCTCGTGGCGGGAGGGTTCGGGGTGGGCAAGACGACCTTCGTGGGGGCGGTCAGCGAGATCGCGCCGCTGAGCACCGAGGAGGTCATCACCACGGCCAGTGTCCGTACCGACAGCCTCGACGGGGTCGAGGAGAAGTCCACCACCACCGTGGCCATGGACTTCGGCCGTATCACCCTCGACTCGGACCACGTCCTGTACCTGTTCGGCACACCCGGGCAGGAACGGTTCTGGTTCATGTGGGACGAGTTGTCCGACGGGGCGCTGGGCGCGGTGGTGCTGGCCGACACCCGCCGGCTCGACGCGTGCTTCCCGGCGGTGGACTTCTTCGAGGTGCGCGGAATCCCGTTCGTCGTGGGGGTGAACGAGTTCGACGGCGCGTACCAGTACTCCATCGAGGAGGTCCGCGACGCCATCGGGCTGAAGTCCAACGCACCGATCGTGTTCTGCGACGCCCGGCACTGCAGCTCCGGTACGGGCGTGCTCCTCGAACTCGTACAGCATCTGCTCGGCATGACACCCGACGTGGCGTCGTACCAGCCACCCGTGCTCCGTTGATCCTTACTCAACTCAGCCGACCCCGAACGGAGTTCTCATGAACAGCCCCTACTCCTCCTATGAGCCACCGCTCGACCGTCTGCTCCTGACCCCGGAGGATCCGGCCGGCCCGCAACGCGCCGCCAGGATCGCCCAGCTGGGGCTCGGCAACGCCCCCCGGGCCGAGTTCGACGAGTTCGCGCGTCGGCTCGCCCTGGAGCTGGACGCGCCGTACGCGATGGTCAACTTCGTCGACGACAGGCGGCAGTTCTTCGCCGGGCTGTACACGCCGGACGCCGGACCCGTCAACATCGCGCAGGGGCAGGCGGCCGAGACCTCGGTGAGCCGGGAGATGCGTCTCGACCACGGCTTCTGCCCGCACACCGTCAAGCGGACCGCGGCGCTGGTGCTCGACGACGTCTGCGACTACCCGCGGTTCGCGGGCAACGCGGTCGTGGACGAGATCGGTATCCGCTCCTACATGGGCGCGCCGTTGGTCGACAGGCTGGCGGGGATCAACCTGGGCACGATCTGTGTCGTCGACACCGACTCCCGTACGTGGGGGCGGCAGCGGCTGGAGATCATCAAGCACATGGCGCAGGAGATGTCCGACCAGATCCAGGTCATCGCCGGCGGCAACTGAGCCCCACCGGGCACCGCCGGTCCGGTGAGGTCGAGGGGAAACGGGCCGCCGGGAACCCGGCTCACGAAAGCCGCGGACACGACGCTGTGTCCGCGGTTTCTCTGCTGACCGGCCCCGCCGGCGGACGAGACCGGAGTGGCCCTAGACCAGTTCGCCGACCGGGCTCAGTTCCGGCTCCCGCGACTCGACCCGCGGGGTGCGGACCAGATCGGCGAGACGCTCGGACCACTGGCCCTTGTCCTCGCCGAGCGCGAACTCGCCCAGCCTGAGGCCCTGGATGTCGGAGGTGCCGGCGGGTGCGTAGATGTGGAAGGCGTCGCGCAGATAGCGCTCCACCGGTCGGTCGGTGAACATGCCGCAGGCCGCGTGCATCTTCACGGATGCCTGGGCCGACTCGATGGACGACTCGACGTTGTAGAGCTTCGCGGACATGAGCTCGACGTCGCAGGGCCGCCCGTTGTCCAGCAGATGCGCGGCGAGATAGGCGCTCTGCCGTGCGAGGGTGAGGCGTTGCAGCATCCGCCCCAGCTCGATCTTGATGTTGGGCAGGTGCCCCAGCGGCTTCCCGTAGCGCTGCGTCTCACCGCAGTACCGGGCGGTCTCCTCGAACACCGCCTGGTGGATACCCAGGGACACCGCGGTCAGGTTGAGGCGGCCGTAGAGCACCGACGAGGAGTAGGCGACGGCCAGCCCCTCGCCCTCCTCACCGAGCCGGTTGGTGGCCGGCACCCGGCAGTTGTCGAAGATGAGCTCCCCGAAGCTGAATCCGTGCAGCCCCATGGAGGGCACCTGCCGCGCGAGGGAGAAGCCGGGCCGGTCGGACTCGACGAGGAAGGCCGTCATGCCCTTGGAGCCGGGCCCGGTGCGGACCACGACACCGTGCACATCGCCCACATGGCTGTTGCCGACGAAGACCTTGCGGCCGTTGAGGATGTAGTCGTCGCCGTCCCGTACCGCGCTGCTCTCCATGCCGGCTACGTGTCCCCCCGACCCCGGCTCGGTGACCGCGATGGTCGGCAGTACCTCTCCCCGGGCGATTTTCGGCAGCCAGTAGCTCTTCTGGCTGTCGTCGCCGAAGTGAACGATCTTGGCGACGCCCAGCTGGGAGGCCTGGACCATGGCCCCCATCGCGCCGCTCACCCGGGCCAGTTCCTCGATGATGACGGTCTTGGCGAGATGGCCCGCGCCCATACCGCCGTAGGCCGGGTCGATCGTGGCGCCGATCCAGCCCTGCTCGGCGATCAGCCGGGAGAGCCCCACCAGCGCGGTACGGGAGGCCTCCATCTCGGGTATCAGTGGCCGTACCACACGCTCGGCGAACTCTCGTACACGCTGCCGTAGATCCTCGTGGTCCTGCGTTGTGAAGACGTGTTCCACGCCAAGCCCTTCTCGCGTTTCCCCGCGCCGGAAGGCGCGGTGGCTGTACGTCAGGCTGTGGTTCCAAGGGGGGACCTGGCCGACGTGCAACATGGTCTACAAATCAACCTCTCACGCCAAGATCGTTTAAATGGTTTGGCCGAAACGTGGGCTGTTGAAATCTGAGCCCGAATGTGAGATATGAGTACGGTGATGTCCACATTTTGATACTTTCCTAGTCGAACTTGCTCGGTCATGCCGACCCGGAATCGGGCAACTGTCCACCTGACCACCAGGCACACCCGCCCGGAGGCGTCTTCCCTCCGCGCTGTGCACCGCCAAATACCAAACTGTCGTGCCATGCGTGCATGTTTGAGCAGGTCGCCGCAGAATTCAAGCCACCCACCCAGGCACCGGATGTGGCCGGGTAGTGCTGATCCTGAGACGCTGATGTGTCGACAAGTCAGCTTTCGGGAACCCTCCGGAAGCGGTCCGTCCGCCGAAGCCGTACCGCGCCCGCGTCGCACGCTTCCGGACGTCTCGTCAATCGCCGCCACGCGGCGCTAAGTTGCGCCCCGGCGGATGCTGACGACGGGGCTCGGGTCCTGATACCGTTCCGTCCGCTCGCAGACATTCGCCGACGGCGTGTCAGGCCGGAGCACAGGGGAGGCCGGGCGGCTCGCGGCACCCCCCATCGCCATCGGATGTTCGCTGTCCCACGAGGAATCAGATGCCAGGCACCCTCCCCCGCGCTCGAACGCACTCGCGCGGAGGGACCCCCATCGGCACCACGCGCGGTACGACCCGGTGACCCGGATGAGCGGTGACACGCCCCGCACCGAGGCCGGCGCCCCGCCCCTCCCCCAGGGCCCCCAAAGCCTGCCCCGGCGCCCCCGGAACACTCCACCCGCGCCTCCGCCCGGCGAGGACACGGCCGAGGCACCCGGAGCGGACGACGACGCACAGGACACGCTCTGCCCGGACGACCTGGCCCGCGCCATGGTGGCGATCCGGTGGGGCTCGACGCGGGCCCGGCTGGCCGGACCGGACGACACCGACGGTCCGCGCACACCACGACCCGGCCCCGGCGCCGCCTGACGGGCGCTGCCCCCGGCGCCCCGACGACCCGGCGCCGCCCCTGGCGCCGACCGACCGTGAGGAACAGGCACGACATGACAGAGCAGGTACGACCCGGTCCCCAACTGGACTGGCTGCTGGACGGACTCGTGGAACGCATACCCGAGATCCGCTGCGCCATCGTGCTGTCCGGGGACGGCCTTCTCATCGGCAAGTCGAAGGACATCCGGTTCGACGACGCGGAGCACCTCTCCGCCGTGGGCTCGGGCATGCACAGTCTGGCCCGGGGCGTGGCCCGTCACTTCCACGGCGGCGAGGTCCAGCAGACGGTCATCCAGATGGAGCGGGCGTTCCTCTTCGTCACCGCCGCGGGCCGGGGCGCGCGGCTGGCCGCCATCGCCTCGGAGGAGGTGGACGTCGGGATGATGGCGTTCGAGATGGGCACCTTGGTCAAGCAGGTCGGCAAATACCTGAGTGCGGCGCCCCGTTCGGAAACCCCGTCCGATTACGTGCAGGACGCGTGAGCCGCGACGGCGGCCGGGCCTGGAACTCGTCGAAAGGGTGATGGATGGTGTCCGTCAGCTCCGAGCCGGTCGTACCCACCGCCCTGAAGATCCTCATCGCGGGTGGCTTCGGCGTCGGCAAGACCACCATGGTGGGCTCGGTGAGCGAGGTGACCCCGCTGGCGACCGAGGAGCACATCAGCGCGGCGGGCAGACGCGTGGACGACCTCAGGGGCGTCGAGCGTAAGGTCTCCACCACCGTCGCCCTGGACTTCGGCCGAATCACCATCTCCCCCGAGCTGGTGCTCTATCTCTTCGGCACGCCGGGCCAGGACCGGTTCTGGTTCATGTGGGACGACCTGTGCAGCGGTGCCCTCGGAGCCGTGGTCCTCGCCGACACCCGGCGGCTCGACTCCTCCTTCGCCGCGGTCGACTTCTTCGAGTCCCGCGGCATTCCCTTCGCGGTCGGCGTCAACTGCTTCGACGGCCGCCGTGAGGTCGACCCCGAGCAGGTCCGGCAGGCCCTCGATCTGGCGCCCACCGTCCCGGTCGTCCTCTGCGACGTGCGCCAACGCCAGTCCAGCAAGGAGCTCCTGCTCGCGGTGCTCGGCGCGGCCCGCCGCAAGATGGAGGCGCGCCTGGTCGCGGCGGGGCTCCGGCCGGGCTGAGGCCCAGCGTCCGCCCGACCCTGCGCCCCTGCGACTCCGGCCGCACCTCAGGAAGTCAACTCCTCCGCCCGGGCGAGCAGTTCGGCGCGGCCGATGGAATCGGTACGGGTCGAGGGGACGGTGCAGGCGTACGCTCCGGCGATCGCGCCGAAGAGGCCGCACCGGTACGGCGGTTCGCCGGTGAGACGGCCGAAGAGGTAGCCCGCCGCGAAGGCGTCGCCCGCCCCGTTGGAGTCCACCACCGGCGTCGGCGGGGCCACCACCGGGATGTGGCTCAGCTCGCCGTCGGCCAGGTGGTAGGCGCCCCGCGCCCCGTCCGTGGCGACGACGGTCCGGGCCCGGCCCCGCTCGGCGATCCGGCGCATGGTCTTCTCCGGGTCGGCGAGCGCTGCGGCGGACAGGAAGACCAGGTCGGCGGCGTACGCGAACGGCTCGTGGTAGGGGTTGGTCCCGTCCCAGTCGTGCAGATCGGTCGAGACGGGCACCCCCAGGTCGCGCAGCACCGGCAGCGAGGCCGCGCACGGCTGGCTGATGGAGACATGGACGTGGTGGCTGACCCCGGCCAGCGACCGGACCGCCTCCGGCGGCAGTTCGTCCACCTCCTGGCTCCGGCTGCCGTCGTAGAGCGAGCAGCGGCGCCCGTCCGGGCCGACCAGGTTCACCGCCCGCCGGGTGCCGCCGGGCAGGGGCGCCTCGGTGAAGGGGACGCCCCGGTCGCGGTGCAGGGCACGGACCAGGTCGCCCTCGGGGTCGTCGCCGAGCAGATCCAGGTGGTGGGTCCGCAGGCCGAGCGCGTGCGTGGCGACCGCCATGAAGTCACCGGTCTGCCCGGCCCGGGTCTCGATGGCCGGCACCAGATGGCTGTCGGCGAACGGGAGGGGCAGCTCGGGGACGTACACGATGGTGTCGACGCCCGCCCCGCCCAGCACGAGGACGTCGATCTCGGACTCGGTGCGCACCATGCCTCCAGCGGTGAGGGGGTCACTGCGGAGGCAGCGTACGTCCGGGCAGGCCGGCGGGTGACCGGAGCGGGACTCCGGTCACCCTCACCGGCGAACGTGGCGGTGGGAGCCAGGTGGCCTAGGTCCAGGACGGGTCGGTCACGGGGAGACCTTCGTTCTCGTGCGGGGCCGTGTTCTCGTGCGGGGCCGTCGGAGGGGCGGGCTCGGGGGTTTCCCGGCCCTCCGACGGCAGTTCTGCCCAGACGACGCGACCGGACCGTTGTGGGGTGTGGCGCACCCCCCAGTCGCTGCTGAGCATGCCGACCAGCATGAGCCCACGCCCGTTCTGGTCGTCGGGGCCCGGACGACGCCGGGCAGGCTGTGCGTGACCGCTGTTCTGGTCCTCCACCTCGATCCGGAGCCGACGGCCGGTGAAGTGCAGCCGGCACACGATCCACTCGCTGTCCGTGTGTGTCAACGCGTTGGTGACCAGCTCGGACGTGATCAGGAGAGCGTCCTCGCAGGTCTCCGGACGCACCCCCCACTCGCCGAGCAACTCGCGCACGGTTCTGCGCGCCTCGCCCGCCGACGCGGGCACCGCGGGCAGTCCGAACACGCCCGCTCTGTGGGGTTCGTAGGCCTCTGTTCCAAGGGGTGGGTACATGGTCGGGGCTAACCGGTCCGTGGACGGGGGGAGGGTGGGCGGAGCCATCGCCGTATGCCTTTCGTTGGCCCTTCGCACCGGGGTGGTGCCGGTGCCACGGCCGCCTCGCCGTTCGCCGCGAACTCTTGCAACTCGTGGCGGACAGCGCTGAGTTGCGGCCACATCTCCCCCAACCTGGCCGCGCGGCCCCGGTGTTCGCCGAAGCCGTGACGGTACGTCCACTGTGGCATCCGCGAACAACACCTCGCAACCAGCAAGTTGAAATTTGCAATTTGTGCGTCGCATGACGCCCCCGTTCGCGCCAAGATCGTGTCAGACTGCGCTCTCGAAGCGACTCGTACAACAACGCGCAACCCTTGAAGGAAAGTGCGCAAGAGCCGTAAGGCAGTGCGACATGACCTCTGTGCTCGGCGTGAGGGGGTGGTGGGCGTGACCGCGGAGACGGACTGGGGCGGCGCCCCCTCCGTGCTGCGCATGATCCTCGGCAGACAGCTGGAGGAGCTGCGCACGCGTGCCGGACTGACGTTCGAGCAGGCGGGCGAGGCGATCGGTGTCAGCCATTCCACGATCCGCCGTCTGGAGGCCGCGAAGGTCGCCCGGCTCCGCCTCCCGGACGTCGAGAAACTGCTCCAGGTCTACGGCGTACGGGACCAGCAGGAGATCGAGACCTTCCTGAAGTCGGTCCGGGAGGCCAACAAACGCGGCTGGTGGCACACCTACCGTGACGTCCTGCCCGACTGGTTCGCCGCCTACCTCAGCCTGGAGCAGGCGGCGCTCCAGATCCGCGCGTACGAGGCACAGTTCGTGCACGGCCTGCTCCAGACCGAGGAGTACGCCCGTGCCCTGCTCGGGGCCGGCAACCCGCACGCGGCGACCGAGGACACCGAGCGGCGGGTGGCGCTGCGGATGCGGCGCCAGGAACTCCTCACCCGTGCGCAACCGCCGCGGCTGTGGGTGGTGATGGACGAGACGGTGCTCAGATGGCCGGTCGGCGGACCGGACGTGATGCGCGCCCAGATCGACCATCTGATCGAGCTGAACCGGCTGCCGCATGTGACGGTCCAGCTCATGCCGTTCCACAACGGTCCGCATCCGGCGATGCGGGCCGGTGCGTTCCACCTCTTCCGGTTCAGGGCACCCGAGTTGCCGGACATCGTCTACCTCAGCGGTCTGGTGGGCGCCGTGTACCTCGACAAGGGCGACGACGTCGTCGTCTACCGCGAGGCCCTGGACCGGCTGGGCGCGCAGTCGGCGCCCGCCCGCAAGACCGAGGTCCTCCTCGGTGCGATACGCAAGGAGCTCTGACGTGCACCACCACATACCCGACGGAGTACACAACGGCGTCCGCAACGGCATGCCCGCCCGTGATCTCGGCACCCAGGACTGGCGCCGGCCGTGGAGCGACGACGCGGGCGGCGCCTGCGTCGAGGTGAAGAAGCTCGCCGACGGCCGGGTCGCCGTACGCCAGTCGACCGACCCGGACGGGCCGGCGCTGCTCTTCACCCCCCGTGAGATGACCAGCTTTCTGGCCGGAGTGAAGGCGGGCGAGGCCGACTTCCTGCTCTGATTCCCTTGCTGCCACGTCTCGTTGACGCACCACCTGTTCGAACCCGGGGTTCACCGCTTGCCGAACCCCCGGCATTTGCCCGACCGTGCACCTGGACCACACGACCTGATGGGAGGGGCGGCGTTGCCCGACAACGGATGGCCGGCCGACCGGATCGACACCGAGCACGCGCATTCCGCTCGGATCTACGACTACATCCTCGGCGGCAAGGACTACTACCCGGCCGACAAGGAGGCCGGTGACGCGATGGCGCACGAGTGGCCGGCCCTGCCGGTCCACATGCGCGCCAACCGTGACTGGATGAACCGCGCGGTGCGCTGGCTCGCCGAGAAGGCGGGCATGCGCCAGTTCCTCGACATCGGAACCGGCATCCCCACCTCCCCCAACCTCCACGAGATAGCCCAGTCGGTGGCCCCCGAGTCCCGGGTCGTCTACGTGGACAACGACCCGATCGTCCTCACCCTGTCCCAGGGGCTGCTGGCCAGCACCCCCGAGGGCAGGACCGCCTACATCGAGGCCGACTTCCAGGACCCGGAGACCGTCCTCGGCTCCCCCGAGTTCCTGGAGACCCTCGACCTGAGCGAGCCGGTCGCGCTCACCGTGATCGCGATCGTCCACTTCGTCCTCGACGAGGACGACGCGGTCGGCATCGTCCGCCGTCTCCTCGAACCCCTCCCCTCGGGCAGCTATCTGGCGATGACCATCGGCACCGCCGAGTTCGCCCCCGAGGAGGTGGGCCGGGTGGCCCGCGAGTACGCGGCCCGCGACATGCCGATGCGGCTCCGCACGATCGACGAGGCCCACGAGTTCTTCGACGGCCTCGAACTCGTCGAGCCCGGCATCGTCCAGGTCCACAAGTGGCACCCGGACGGCACGGGCGAGCAGGACATCCGCGACGAGGACATCGCGATGTACGGGGCGATCGCAAGAAAGCCGTAGGTCCTCAGAGCACTCGGCCCGGCACCGCCCAGCTTCTCGGTGCCGGGTCGGTGGGCTTCTTCTGGGGGCGCGGGGAACTGCGCGATCAGCCTCGGCGTACCCGCAGCCGCTGACGCACCTTGGCGCCCCGGCACGGAGCGCTACCGTGCCGGCCCCGTACTGTCACGAACGATGAGTTCGACGGGGATGACCGGGTCCTTCTCCAAAGCCTCACCTGTATCCGCCGGGTCGTCCAACTGCGTCAACAGCAAGCGCAGCGCCCTCGTGCCGATCGACGAGAAGTCCGTACGGACGGTCGTCAGCGGCGGCAGCAGGTGCGCCGCCTCCGGGATGTCGTCGTAGCCGACCACGCTCACGTCGTCCGGGACCCGGCGCCCGGCCTCGTGCAGGGCGCGCAGCAGGCCGAGCGCCATCTGGTCGTTGGAGACGAACACGGCGGTGACGTCCGGGTCGTCCGCGAGCCGCCGCCCCAGCTCGTAGCCGGAGTCGGCGCTCCAGTCCCCGACGAGGGGTTCGTGGACGCGTGCGCCGGCCTCCCGCAGGGTCGCGCGCCAGCTCGCGGCGCGTCGGTCGGCGGAGGTCCAGCCGGTCGGGCCCGCGATGTGCCGGACGGTGGGGTGGCCGAGGGCCAGCAGATGTTCGGTCGCCAGCCGGGCGCCCCCCGTGAAGTCCGAGGAGACGACGGGGGTGCCGTCGCCGAGACCGTTGTCCAGCATCACCATCGGGGTGTCCGGGCGGGACCGCGCGAGTGCGGTGGCGACCGGACGCTGGGGGGCGATGGCGATGATCCCGTCCGCGCCCTCGGCGGACAGCCGGTCCACCGCCTGGACGACCGTGTCCCGGTCCGCCGTGTCGAGGGCGATGGAACTGACGAGGTAACCCGCCTCCTGGGCCGCCGTGTTGATCGCGGTCAGGGTGGAGGCGGGGCCGTAGCGCGCCGCGTCGAAGGAGATCACCCCGAGCATCCGGGTCCGGCCGCTGGCCAGCGAGCGTGCGCTGCGGCTGGGGCGGTAGCCGAGTGTCCGCATGGCCTCCAGCACGGCCTCCCGGGTCTCCGCCCGGACCGCCGGGTTGTCGTTGAGGACGCGGGAGACGGTCTGCTTGGAGACGCCGGCGAGGCGGGCCACGTCGTCCATCACCGGGCGGGAGCCGGCGAAGTTGCGTCGGCTGCGGCCGCGGGCGGCTCCGCCGGGGCGTTCGGCCGCGCTGCCGTCCGTCGTGCTTCGGGGCATGCGGCTGCTTCCTTCTTCGAGGGGGCCGGTCTGTCGTGTTCTGCGTGGGGCCACAGGATAGGTCCGGGGATTTCGCCCCCGCCGCCCCTACCCGTCCCGTCCCCAGGGGCGCTGCCCCTTCGACCCCGAGGGGTGGGTTGTCGGGTGCGGGTAGGTGGGGCTTCTCGCGCAGTTCCCCGCACCCCTAAAGGGCCGCAGGACCTTCAAGGGGCGCGGGGAACTGCGCGAGCAACCACGACGGACCCGCAGCTGGGGTCGAAGGGGCGCAGCCCCTTGAGGATGGGACGGGTAGGGGCGGCGGGGGCGAGGAAAGCCGGGGATCAGCCGGGACGGAGGGGCCAGGTGCGGACGGTGGTGCACTCCGCCCGGACGATCTCCGCCGGGATCTCGGAGTCCCCCGTCCAGCCCGGTACGTACACGGCCGCCCCGGCGGGCAGCGGCAGCACACGCAGCCGCAGCCCCTCCGCCCGCAGCGCCTCCGCCGGCAGCCGGTCGAGGCCGATGTCCCAGACACGGCCCGCGTGGAACTGGTCGGCGACGAGGCGATCCCCCACAGAGGCGCGGCCCACGTCGCCGGTCCAGTGGACGCGGAGGAGGGTGCCGGGCGGTGGATCGTCCGGCAGCGCGATGGCGTACTCGGCGGCCACCGTGTCGAAGTACTCGTCGGCAGGCACACTCGCCCGTCCCCGTACGCCCGTCGTGACCGGCGGCGCCTCGCCCGCGGGTCGGACCAGGGTGACCGGCAGTACGCCTTCCGTGCCGCCGGGTCCGCGGCGCCCGTCGTCCTCCGCCACCACCGTGTAGCGGACGAACACCCCGTCCGCCGCCTCCTTCACCATCGCCCCGGCCACCACCGGAGCCCGCTCCGGGGCGGGCAGGACGGCGAACGACGGTTCCGGGGCCGTGCTGTGGACGCGTACCTCGTCGGCGTGGGCGTCGAAGACGACGCCGCCGTCGGCGAGGACGAGCCGCTCGGCGCCCCAGGCCGGGCCCCGGTAGGCGGTACGGGCCGTCGCCGCGTCCAGGACCAGGAGGCCGACACGGCCGCCGTCGGTGGTGTCGACCTCGACCAGCGCGTCCGTGCCGGGGCGCAGCCCGGTCACCAGGATGCGGTCGCCCGCGGTGGTGACCTCGCCCGACGGTGCGCGGACCGTCGTCACCGTGCGGATGTCCAGGGCGAGTTCGGGGGTGATGCCGTCGGTCGCGGCCAGGACCAGGACCGTACGGCCGCGCCCGTCGTCGACCGTGCAGACGGGCTGCGCGGTGGCCCAGTCGAGCCGCAGCCCGGCGACGTCCAGCCGCAAGGGCCAGCAGAAGTAGGCCCCTCGGGGGATCGTGACAGGTGCGCTCGGCAACGACAGAACGTGCCCGGCCGAACTCGCGGAGCCGGCCGGGCCGGCCGAGCCGGCAGAATCCTCCGCGCCCTCCGCGCCCTCCGCGCCCCCCGCATCCGCCGGGCTCCCCGGGAGCTCGATCGTGAACGTCGTGCCCGGGTGGTCCGGCAGCGGCTCGTGCGGCTGGTGGTTGTTGACGAAGAGGAAGCCCGATCGGCCGTCGCCGCGGACCGCCCACCGCAGCGTCTCCCGGTCGTCCTGGCCTGCCGGCCGCCGCTCGGGCAGGACCGAGTCCATCGGGGCGATTCTGTGGCCGAAGTCGGCCAACAGAAGGTGTTGGAGGCGGAGTTCGTCGTAGGAGGGGCGGTACTGGCCGTACTCGCCGAGGGGGGCCTGGAAGTCGTAGGTGAGGACGGGGAGGTCGTTGGGACAGCCGGTGGCGTGCGACTCCTGGAGGGTGGTGAGGTCCCCCGGCGGGTTCGTGCCGCCGTGGAACATGTAGTAGCCCTGCCAGACCGATCCGCAGCCGATCTTGGTGAGGCCGAGGGCGCCGATGTCGGCGGCGTCGACGCGCGGCCGACGGTGGTAGGACACCGCCATGCCGCCGCCCAACTCGCAGGTGGCCCAGGGGAATCGACCGGCCAGCGCCTGCGGATCACCACCGCGTACCGTCGTCGGACGGAGGTCCGCGCCGATGCCCTCGTCGTCGCGCTGGTGGGTGAAGAAGAAGTGCTTGCGGCAGGTGTCGGGCCAGCCGCCGTCCGCCTCGGTCCAGAAGGTCTCGGTGTAGCCGCCGTAGAGGGGAAGGAGTTCGTCGGGCGGCAGTCGCACGCCGCCCCAGGCTGTCGACGTCCAGAGGGGAGCCGACAGGCCGGCCTCCTGGGCCATCCGTTTCAGCGTGAGCAGATGGCCCGGCTGGTCGTACAGCTCGTTCTCGATCTGGATCGCGACGATCGGGCCGCCGTGGGAACGGTCCAGGCCGTGGAGTTGTTCGGCGATCGCCGCGTACCAGGTGCGGACGGGGGCGAGGTAGGCCGGGTCGTCGGTGCGGGGTGCGTCCGTGCGGGCCAGCACCCAGTCGGGCAGGCCGCCGCCCCGGACCTCGGCGTGGACCCACGGGCCGATGCGGGGGACGAAGTCCAGGCCGTGGCGGGCGCAGAGTTCGGCGAAGCGGCGCAGGTCGCGGTCGCCGTCGAAACGGATGCGGCCCTCGGTCTCCTCGTGGTGGATCCAGATGACGTACGCCGCGACGACCGTCACCCCGCCCGCCTTCATCTTCAGCAGTTCCTCCTCCCACTCCCCCGCCGGGTAGCGGGTGTAGTGGAACTCGCCGGAGACCGGGAACCACGGACGGCCGCCCCGTGTCAGCCAACGGCTGGTGACCTCGATGGGATCGGCGGCCTCCGGCGCGTCGACGAAGGGGAGGTGGCCGCGCAGGGGCGGCTCCTGCCCGACGGGGAGCCGTAGATGGTGGGCCGACGCCATCAGGGCTTCACCGGGCCCAGGTCGGGTGTGTCCGTGAACTCGGCGCGGGAACTGGTCGTGGCGTTGAGCTCCAGCAGCACCAGGTCGTTGGCGCCGGGGCGCAGGACCGGGGCGGGGACGTACAGGGTGCGCTGCGGGCCCCGGTTCCAGTAGCGGCCGAGGTGGAAGCCGTTGATCCAGGCCTGGCCCTTGGTCCAGCCGGGCAGGGCGAGGAAGGTGTCGGCGGGGGTGTCGACGTCGAAGGTGCCGTGGTGGAAGGCGGGGACGGTGACCGGGGTCGCCTCGGCGGAAGCGGGGGCGAAGGGAACCGTGGACAGGTCGGCCAGCGGCAGCCGGTGGGTGGCCCAGCCGAGCAGGGCGGTGCCGTTGAAGGTGACCGGGCCGAGCAGGCCCTTGGCGGCGCCGATCCGGGGGCCGTAGTTGACGCCGCCCATGTTCTCGACCAGGACGTCGAGTGTGGCGCCGGGGGTCGGGACGCGCAGGGGCAGGGTCTCGTCGTGGCGTTCCCGTTCCAGTACGCCCACCGGGGCGCCGTCCACGAAGACCTGGGCGCGGTCGCCGACACCGCCGGCGAAGTGGAGCAGACCGTCGCCCGCCTCGGGGAGGGTCGTGCGGTAGAGGGCATAACCGGAGCGCTGCCCCAACTCCTCCATCGTGAGCGGGTGTTCGGTGCGTTCCACCGGGGCGTCGAGGGAGGTCGCGTACGGCAGCAGGGGTGCCTGTCGGTTCAACTCCACGGTGATTCCGGAGAGTTTGGGTGCGGGGGCCGGGGCCGGTTCGTCCGGGACCGGGGCATGGCGGGCGATCACCTCACGGAAGGCGTGGTACTTGGACCCGGGGTCGCCGGACTCGGTGAGGGCGGCGTCGTAGTCGTAGGAGGTGACGATCGGGGCGTAGCACTGGTCGTGGTTGGCGCCGTTGGTGAAGCCGAAGTTGGTGCCGCCGTGGAACATGTAGATGTTGACGGAGGCGTCGGCCGCCAGGAGTTTGTCGAGGTCGGCGGCGGCGCTCTCCGCGTCCCGCACGTGGTGCTCCTCGCCCCAGTGGTCGAACCAGCCGATCCAGAACTCCGAGCACATCAGCGGCCCTTCGGGCATGTGGGCCCGCAGCGCCTTCAGTGACTCCTCGATCCTGCCGCCGAAGGTGGCGGTCGACAGGACGCCGGGCAGGCTCCCGGCGGCCAGGTGGTGGCCGGAGCCGGCCTGGTCGCAGGTGAAGAGCAGCTCCTCGACGCCCCGGGACCGCAGCGCCTGGTGCACGTGCTTGAGATACGCGGTGTCGTCGCCGTACGCCCCGTACTCGTTCTCGACCTGGACGGCGATGACGGGGCCGTCGTTGGCGGCCATGTACGGCAGCAGCGGGGGCAGCAGGATGTCGAGGTAGCGGTCGAGGGCGTCCGTGAAGCGGGGGTCGCTGGAGCGCAGCCGGATGTCGGTGTCCGAGGTGAGCCAGGAGGGCAGGCCGCCGCCGTCCCACTCGGCGCAGATGTAGGGGCCCGGGCGCAGCAGGACGTGCAGGCCCTCGGCGCGGGCCAGGCTCAGATAGCGGGGCAGGTCGAGCAGTCCGTCGAGGACGAGCGGGCTGTCCGGGTCGGGCTGGTGGAGATTCCAGGGGACGTACGTCTCCACGGTGTTGAGGCCCATCAGCCGGGCCTTGCGCAGCCGGTCGGCCCACAGGTCGGGGTGGATGCGGAAGTAGTGCATCGCGCCGGAGATGATCCGGAACGGTTCACCGTGGAGGAGGAAACCGTCGGTCGATGTGGTCAGAGCGGGCGTGCGCAAGGCTGTTTCCCTTCGGCTGGGGCGTACGGCGGGCGACGGCAGGGACGGATCCGGCGTACGGGTGGGGGGCTCGGGCGTACGGGTGGGCGGCTCGGGCATTCGGGTGGGCGGCTCGGGCGTACGGGTGGGCGGCTCGGGCATTCGGGTGGGCGGCTCGGGCGTACGGGTGGGGGCTCGGGCATTCGGGTGGCTGGGCGGGGTCGGTTCAACCGGGTCACAGGGCAGGCGGGTCGGTGCGGGTGGCGCGGATCAGCCACAGGGTGGCCAGCAGGCACACGGCCGAGACCGCGCAGAGCAGCAGCGGGACCGCGCGGACGCCGGACCACTCGATGGCCTTGCCGAGCGCCGGGCCGGCCGCCACGCCTCCGATCATGGAGGCGGCGATGACGAGCGCGCCGGCCCGGCGGGCCCGGGGTGCGGCCGCGTTCAGCCAGGGCAGTCCGGTGGGGAAGATCGGGGCGATGAACAGGCCGACTCCGGCGTAGGCGTACGGGGCGAGCCAGGGCACCGAGGCCAGCAGCAGGCAGACGGTCATGCCGGCGCAGGAGACGGTGATGATCGCCTGGGGTGAGTGGCGCAGGGCGAGGGGGGCGACCAGGAAGCGGCCGACCGTCATCATCAGCCAGTACACGGAGGTGGCCGTCGCGGCGGCGCCGGCGCCGTATCCGACCGTCTCCAGGTGGGTGGGTTCCCAGCCGCCGACCCCGGCCTCGATGCCGACGTGCAGGACGTAGAGGGTGACGAACACGGCGAGCACCGAGCCCAGGCTGCGGCCGCGCGCGGACCCGCCCGCCGTCGTCCCGGTCGTGCCGGTCGTGCCGGTCGTCCCGGTCGTCCCGGTCGTGCCGGTCGTGCCGGTCGTGCCGGTCGTGCCGGTCGTCCCGGTCGTGCCGGAACCGGGCTGGGGCACCTGGTCGCGGACGCCGCGCAGGCAGAGCAGCAGCGGCAGGTTGGCGGCGGCGAAGGCGAGGAAGAGCGCCGGATAGTGCTCGGCGCCGACGGCGGCGACCAGGGCCGGGCCGAGGATCGCGCCGATGCCGAAGTGGGCGTTGAGGATGTTCAGCATGGCGGTCGAGCGGTGGCCGAAGCCGACGGCGAAGAGCTGGTTGAGACCGTAGTCGATGCCGCCGAAGCCCAGTCCGGCGAGCAGGGCGGCGGCCAGAGCGGCCGGCCAGTTCGGGGCGAGGGCGAAGCCCGCGGCGCCGAGGGCCATCAGCAGGTACGAGGTGCCGAGGATGCGCCGGTTGCCCATCCGCCCGTAGAGCCGGTCGAAGAGCAGCACGCCGGCGACCCCGCCGACGAAGTGGGCGCTCAGCCCGAGTCCGGCGGCCGACGGCGACAGGCCGAACTCGTCACGGAAGGCGGGGATGGCGGGGCCGTAGAGCGCCTGGAGCGCGCCGATGAGGACGAAGCCGACACAGGACGCGACCACCGCGGCAGGGCTGAACACCCTTGCCTCCGGGGCCGGTCGGATCTGCCTCACCTCTTGCGCGGTCGGTGTGTCGGGCACGCGGGACTCCACCTCTCCGTGACGGGGACCCTCGCAGTGTTACCGGTAACATCACCGCCGTCAAGATCCCCCGCAGGCCTGGGTGACGGGTGCGGTACGGGAGAGGCGGGAGGGGCTCGGGAGGTGGTCGGCCGAGCGGGGCGAGGGAGGGAGCGGCCCGCTCGTGGCGGGTGGAATTTCCCGGCGGTGGCTCCGTGGACTGTGTTTCCATGCAGCCGTGAAGAGTGAGAGCAAGGCCGGTGGACGTGCGACCCCTGTTGTCCGGTATCGGACCGATCGCGATCTCGGGAACTGCGCCCCGGTGCTCGCGGAGGTCCACGAACGCGACGGCTATCCGCTGAACCGGCCCGACCGGCCCGCTGAATGGCTGACGCCGCCCTCGCTCGTCGCCGCCTGGGTGGTGGAACTCGACGGCCGGATCGCCGGTCATGTCGGCCTGTCCCGGAGCGGCGCGGACGACGCGGCGCCCGGACTGTGGAGCGCCCGTACGGGTACGGGCGTCGACGAGACGGCCGTGGTCAGCCGACTGTTCGTCGCTCCGTCGGCCCGTGGCCGGGGGTTCGGCGCGTTGCTCATGGCCCAGGCCGTCGCCGAGGCGCGGCGGCGCGGTCTGCATCCGGTGCTCGACGTGGTGGCGTCCGACACCGCCGCGGCGGCCCTCTACGAACGGCTCGGCTGGCAGCTACTGGACACGGTCGAGCAGCGGTGGAGCGCGGACCAGACGGTGACCGTCCGGTGCTACGCGGCGGCGCCCTGATCGCAGCGTCGGCCCCCGGAGTGGCCTGAGCCGGGAGCGGCAGGGCGGGCGCGCCCGGGAGCGGGTTCCGGGCGCGCCCTGCGGGAGGGCTGGTCAGCAGATGCTTTCCGTGCTGTTGACCAGGCGGTTGTTGCGGATGGTGGTGTTCTCGCCGCAGGGGCTCTCCCTGACGGACGAGTTGGTGACCGTCAGGTTCTGGACGGTGATGTCACGGTTGTTGGCGAACTCCGATCGCGCCGCGAGCCGGATCTCGCCGCCGCCGGAGACCGTGCCGCTCTGGGCGGCGAGGTTCACGTTGTAGCAGTTCTCGATCAGGATCGCGTTGTTGCCGGTGTTGGTGAGGTTGACGCGGTCGATGACCGCGCCGCCGCTCTCGGAGACACAGAAGACGCCGCGTCCGCCGCCGCGCGCGATCACCTCGCCGACCCGGATGTTGGTCGGGTACGAACTGCCCACCCGGCCGTTGCGGTTGGCCATGCGGAAGGCCGCGTAACCGGTGCCGGCGCCCGCGCCGTCCGCGTCGACCTTGGTGACCGTGGCGTTGATCGTCTGGTTGAGGAGCAGTCCTGACTCGCCGACGTCGCGGGCGGTCACCGTGCCCACGGTGAGCCCGTCGACGCCGTACGTCTCGACGGCGTGGCTGCTCGCGCCGGACACGTACACGTTGTCGATCCTGACGTTCCGCGTCCACTGGCTGGTGTCGCCCCGGTTGTCGATCCGGACGCCGAGGCCGCGCGAGAGGCGCATGTCGAGCTGGCCGAGGACGACGTTCTGGACGTTGCGCAGGAAGATCCCGTACAGCGGGGTGCCGGTGAGGTTGAGGTGCTGGACCTCGATGTCGCGGGTGCCGCGGGAGTAGACGGGCGCCTGGTCGCCGGAGCCCGTGCCGGTGACGTTGATCGTGCCGCACACGTCGAGCACGGTGTAGCTGGGCAGCGAGACCCGGGAGCCGGCGCCGATGGATCCCGAGCCGCGCACGACGACGCGCTCCTTCGAAGTCCGGCCGGAGGTGAGGCTGTTGACGGCGGCCTGGATCGCCGCGCGCATGTCGGTGCCGGTGTACGTGACGCCGCTGCCGCGCCGGGCGGTCCAGGTGGAGCCGCTGAGCACGGCCTCCGCCTGGTACGAGCCCTCGCCGCACGCCGCCGCGACCCGCGCCTCGGCGGCCACCGGGGCCGCGGCGAGTTCCGGGGCCGGGCTCGCGGGTGCGGTCAGCGCGGCGGCCCCGGTGAGCAGGGCGGTGGCGCAGGCCGCGGTGGCGAGGGCTCGTGTGCGGCGCGCGGTGGGGGTACGGGGGTCCACCGCAACCACGGTCATGGCAGCGGAGTTTGACACTCCGTCAGATATGGCGGGCATGGCGGTGTCCGTGGGCTGGGCTGCGGCTCTGCGTCCCATTTCGGCTTCTCCTGTGGGGGGATCGGCGCGCCTGCCGTGCGTCCGCCGTCCGCCGCGCACTCCTGGTCGAACCCGAGTAGAACCTGAGTCGACCCAAGTCGAACCGGATTCGACCGGGTCGTCCACGGTCGGGGGACCCGACGGGCCGATGACCTGGAGTGGCGCGGGCGCGTACGGGACCGGGCCGTACGGCGGTGTTGCGGCAGGCGATCCATGTGGCGGGTCGCGAGTGTGGCAAGCGCTTTCCCCCGGAGTCAAGGGCCCGGAGGCGGAGTCCTCCGTTCCCTCACGTCACTCACGCGTCATCGGCGGCTCGGCAGGGGTCTCCTTGGCGGGCCCGAAGAGAACGGCCCGGGCCACGGGCGGGGCGAACAGAGCGCCGAGCGGTTCCTTGAGGGAGACGACGGAGCGGAAGGCGCGGCCCACGACGGGGTCGCCCGGGACGCGTTCCTGCACCCGGCGCAGATACCAGCCGGCGACGCGGTCCGCGGGCCGGACGGCGACCGCGTTGCCGATCGCTCCCGGCATCTTCTTGTCCGCCCCGGCCGAGATGTCCCACGCCTGCCGCGACGCCGCGAGCAGCGCCCGCTGCACCCGGCGGGTGGTGGGCGTACGACGCGGGTCGGCCAGCGCGTCCCGCAGGGCCACGGCGCTCAGCGCGGCGACGGCCATGCCCTGCCCGTAGATCGGGTTGAAGGTGCACAGGGCGTCGCCGGTGGCCAGGAATCCGGCGGGGCGGCGGCCGGGGAGGTCGTAGCGGCGTCGTACGTTCGCGGTCCGCCGGAAGCCGGAGACCGGCGACAGCGGCTCGGCTCCGCGTATCCAGCGGTGCACCACGGGGTGCGGCAACCGCTTGGCGTAGGCCTCGAACTCGTCCTCGTCCGTGGGCGGTTCGTCGCCGCGCAGGCCGGAGAAGGTGGCCAGGTGGGTGCCGTCCTCCAGGGGGACGACGACGGCGCCGTACGGCTGTGCGGGGTCGGGGACGATGTGGAGGCCGAGCGCGTCGGCGGACGGTTCACCGCCCAGGGTTCCGCCGGTGTCGCGGTAGACGCGGGAGGCGTACGCGAGCCCCGTGTCGATGATCTCCTCGTGCGGGGCCTCCGCTCCGACGGCCGCCAGCCATCGCGACGCCTTCGTGCCGCGACCGGTGGCGTCGACGACCAGGTCGGCGGCGAGTTCCCGCTGTTCGTCCCGGGCTCCGGCACCGCGCTCGCGCACCAGCACGCCCCGAACGCGTGTGGCGTCCCCGAGCAGGCCGACGGTGTCGGTCCCCTCGACGAGCGTGACCGACGGCTCGGCGAGGACCCGACGCCGCACCAACCGCTCCACCTGCGCCCGCGACCCGGTGTGTATGTGGATCGACGCGGGCACCCGCCGGAACCAGCGGCCGTTCTGGAACTGCACCATGTCCGCCGGCATCCCGACCCGCGGCGCGCCCGCCGCCTTCAGCTCCGCCATGAACCCGGGCAGCAGCGCGTCCAGGGCGCGTTGGCCGCCCTCCAGCAGGACATGCGGGTGCCGGCTCTGCGGTACGCCCGGCCGGGACGCCGTCCCCTCCTCGTCCTCCTTCGGGAGACGGTCCCGTTCCACGATCGTCACCCGCTCGGCGTGACCGACGAGAGCCCGCGCCGCGAGCAGCCCCGCGAGGCTTCCCCCGACCACCACCGCGTGCCGCCCGGCCGGTCCGGCGGCGTCGACCGAGTCGACCGAGTCCCGAAGACCGTTCTTCCGTACCGAGTTCACCGACTCCACCCCTCTTTTCGGAGACCTATTCGATTTCGATGAACAGCTGTATCACCGGCGGCGGCGACCCGGCGGGGCGGCGCACCGGTGACGGTGCCGAGCCCGGCTCCCTCAGGGGCGATGACATGCGCGTAACTCTGGGTAAGACGCGGAGTCACGTATGGTCATGGGGCGGGGAGAAGATACGAGATACGAGATACGAGGAGGGCCAATTGGCGCTGGAGCCGGTGCGGTTCGCGGTTCTGGGGTCGGTGCGGGTGGAGCGGGCGGGTGCGGCACCGGCGTGGGGACGTCCGCAGGAGAGGGCGCTGTTGGGGCTGTTGCTGGTGCGGGCCGGGCAACCGGTGGCGGTGAGCGAGATCGTCGATGTGCTGTGGGGGAGACGGCCGCCGGACAGTGCCGTGAACGTGGTCCGCCGTCATGTGGGTTCGCTGAGGCGCATGGTGGAGCCCGGTCTGCCCAACCGTGCCGTCGGCCGCTGGCTGATACGGGACGCGGGCGGATACCGGCTCCTGGTCGACGCCGACTCCCTGGATCTGCTGCGGTTCCGCGCGCTGCGGGACGAGGCGCGTCTGGTGGGTGGCGACACCCGCGAGTCGGCGGCGCGGGTCGTGAAGCTGCTCACCGAGGCCGTGGGTCTGTGGCGCGGGCCGGTCGGAGACGGGCTCCCCGCCGAGGTGCGGGACCGCGCCGGGTTCGGGGCGGTCGATCGTGAACGGCCGGCGGCCGTACGGGACGCGGCCGACGCGGCGCTGCGCGCCGGCTGTCCCGCCGCCGTCCTGCCGATGCTCCAGGAGGCCGCGGCCGCAGACCCGTTGGACGAGCCGCTGCTGGCCCGGCTGGTGCTCGCGCTGGCCGCCACCGGGCGCGAGGCCGAGGCGCTGGGCACCTACCGGGCCGCCCGCGCGAGGCTCGCCGACGAGTTGGGCATCGATCCGGGGCCGGAACTCCGCGACGCCCGGCAGGCTGTACTGCGGGCCACCGGGCGGGCCGACGGGACGTCGCACAAGGACGATCCGCACCACGCAGGTCCCCACAGCAGCGGTCGGCACGACATCGGCCATCACAACACCGGTACGCACAGCACCGGTACGCACAACACCGTCACCCACAGCGCCGGTTCGCGTCGCGCAGCCGCTTCCTCGGAGGCCGCGACCGCGGCGGCCGTGACCACGGCGGCCGGCTCTCCGACCCCGCACGGCGCGGCCCCCGTACCCGCCGCCGTTCCCGCCCAACTCCCCCACGACCTACCGACGTTCACCGGGCGACGCGCCGAGCTGGAGCAGGTGTTGGCGCTCCTCGCCGACCACGACGGCGACAGCCACGACGGCGACGACGGCAATGTCGATGTCGATGTCGATGTCGATGTCGATGTCGATGGCAATGGCAATGTCGATGGCAATGTCGATGGCGGCGGTGACAGCAACGACGGCGACGGCGTGCGCCCCGCCGGCACGGTGGTGATCAGCGCGATCGGCGGTATGGCCGGGATCGGCAAGACCACACTCGCCGTGCACTGGGCACACCGGGTCGCCGACCGGTTCCCGGACGGGCAGCTCTACGTCAACCTCCGGGGGTTCGCGCCGTCCGGTGCGGTGATGGGCGCGGGGGAAGCGGTGCGGGTCTTCCTCGACGCGTTGGGGGTCCCCCCGGAGCGGGTCCCGCACGGGGTGGACGCCCAGGCGGCGCTGTACCGCAGCCTGTTGGCGGGCCGGCGGTACCTGGTGCTGCTGGACAACGCGCGGGACACCGAGCAGGTGCGGCCGCTGCTGCCGGGTACGCCCGGCTGTCTGACCATCGTGACGAGCCGCAACCAGCTGTCGGGCCTGGTCTCCGCGCACGGCGCCCACACCCTGGCGTTGCGTCCGCTGGACGCCGGGCAGGCGCGGACGTTCCTCGAACGCAGACTGGGAGCCGGACGGCTCGCGGGTGAGGCACGGGCGGTGGCGGAGATCGCGGCCCTGTGCGGGGGACTTCCGTTGGCGCTGGCCTGTGTCGCGGCGCGGGCCGCGGCGCACCCGGGCTTCCCGTTGTCGGCGATCGCGGCGGAGCTGCGCGCGGCGCACGGCAGCCTGGACGCGTTCAGCCGGACCGACGCGTCCGCGAACGTCGGGGCGGTGTTCTCCTGGTCGCTGAGTGCCGTGTCGGCCGAGGCAGCACGCCTCTTCCCGCTGCTGGCACTGCATCCCGGCCCGGACTTCTCCGTGGCGTCGACGGCCGCGCTCGCCGAGCTGCCCGTACGCCGGGCGCGCTCGCTCCTGACCGAGCTGGCCGACGTCCACCTCGTGGGCGAGCCCGCCCCCGGCCGGTACGCCCTGCACGATCTGCTGCGCTCCCACGCGGCCGAACTCCTGGCGGATCAGGTCCCGGACGCCGGGCGCGAGGCGGCCACCGAGCGGCTGTACGCGTACTACCTGCACAGCGCGCACGCCACCGAGCCGCTGCTCGCCCCGTACGCGGACCCGATGCCACCGGGCCCGCCCCCGGCCGGCCTGCGCGCCGAGCCGCTCGTCGGCCACGCGCAGGCGCTGGCCTGGCTGACCGCCGAGTATCCGGTGCTGCTCGCCGTCGTCGGGGCGGCGGCCCGGTCCGGCCGCGACCGGGCGGCGTGTCTGCTCGCCTGGGCGCTGGAGCCGTTCTTCGACCGGCGGGGGCACTGGCACGACTGGGCGACCGTCCAGCGGATCGCGCTCGACGCGGCGCTGCGCATGGCCGAACCCGCCTGGGAGGCCAGGGGCCTGCGCGCGCTGGCCCGGGCCGAGAGCCGGCTCGGTCTGCACGGGTCGGCCCGCCCCCGCCTCGACCGTGCGCTGGAGCTCTTCACCGGCCTCGGGGACGACATCGGGCGCGCCGACACCCATCGCAGCCTCGGCTGGACCCGCGACCAGGAGGGGGATCTACCCGGCGCCCTCCACCACAACCGGCTGGCCATGGAGCTGTTCCGGAACAGCGGCCGTCGTGCCGCGTACGCCAGTGTCCTCAACTCCGTCGGCTGGTACCACGCGCTGCTCGGCGAGCACCGGGAGGCCCTGAACCACTGCCACCAGGCCCTGCCCCTGCTCCAGGAACTCGGCGACCGCTACGGCCAGGCCGCCACCTGGCACACCATCGCCTACGCCCACCACCACCTCGGCCGCCACCCGAACGCCCTCCTCGGCTACGGCCACGCCCTCGCCCTCTACCGGGAGTTGGGCGTGCCGTACCTGGAGGCCTGCACCCTCGTCCACCTCGGCGACACCCATGCCGCGATGAGCGACCACGACACCGCCCGCGAGGTGCGGCAGCAGGCCCTCACCCTTCTCATCACCCTCGGCCACCCCGACGCCGACCGGGTCCGGTCCCTGCTCACCGCGAGCGAACGATGCGGGTGACCGGCGCCCTCTCCCTGGCGAGGACCTCGCGTGAGGTGCCGGGCCGGGGCGGGCCGATCGGGTCGACCTCAGCCAACCGACTCGCTTCTGTGGGGACGTGATGTGGGGGACGTGATGCGGAGGGACGTGATGCGGTTCGACGTACTGGGACCGCTTCGGGTGCGCCGGGGCGAGGAGGAGCTCGACCTCGGTTTCCCCCAACAGCGAGCGCTGCTGGGGCTGTTGGTGGTGCGAGCCGGTCGGTCGGTGCCGTTGGGCGAGATCGTCGACGTGCTGTGGCCCGAGCGGGCGCCGGCCAGCGCGCGGAACGTGGTGCGCCGCTACGCCGGTTCGCTGCGTCGGCTGCTCGAACCCGGGCTGCCGCCCCGGGCTCCCGGACGACGGCTGCTGCGCCGGGCCGGGGGCTATCTGCTGGAGGCGGGCGAGGACGAGGTCGACCTGCTGCGGTTCCGCGCGCTCACCAAGCGGGGCAAGCGGGCGGCGGCCACCGGACGGTCCGAGGCGGCGTCGCGGCACTTCGTGGACGCGCTGAGCGAGTGGCGCGGTCCGGTGGCGATGGGGATCCCCGCCGCCGTACGGGAGCACACCGTGTTCGCCGCAGTGGAACGCGAGTTGGTTCACACGGCCCGGATGGCCGCCGACGCGGCGCTCCTCGGCGGGAGGACCGAGCAGGTGCTGCCCCGGCTGCGCCAGGCCCTCGAACTCGACCCGCTCGACGAGTCGTTGCACGCCGCGCTCGTCTTGGCCCTGGCCTCCTCCGGCCTCCAGGCGGAGGCCCTGGCCGCGTACGAACGTGTACGACGGCTGCTGGCCGAGGAGTTGGGGGTGGCACCCGGCACGGAACTGGCCGCGGCCCACACCCGGGTGCTCCGGCAGGAGTGGGGGCCGGCCGGTCCGCACCCGGCACCGGGCTCCCCGGCGGCCCGGACGGCCGGACCGCCGGGACCCCCTTCGAACACGCCACGGCCCGGACCGGCTTCCGCCCCCGCCGCCGGCCTCTCCCCGCTGCCGCCCGACCTCCCGGCCTTCGTCGGCAGACGGTCCGAACTCGGACGCCTGGCAGAGCTCACGGACGCGGTCGCCGTCTCCGCCGGGGCGCCCCCGACCGTACGCGCCCTCCACGCGGCGGCGCCCGCCACCGTGCTGATCAGCGGGATGCCCGGGATCGGCAAGACGGCCCTCGCGGCGCACTGGGCACGCATGGCCGCCGGACGCTTCCCCGACGGCCGACTCCACGTCGACCTGAGGGGGTTCGACGCGGTCGAGGCACCCCTGGACCCCGCGGAGGCGCTGCGCGGGATGCTCACCGCGCTCGGGGTACCGCCCGCGCGTATGCCGGGCCGCACGGACTCCCTCGCCGGCCTGTACCGGAGCCTGTTGGCCGGCCGGCGGCTGCTGGTCCTGCTGGACGACGCGGCCGACACCGAGCAGGTACGGCCGCTGCTGCCCGCGTCGCCGGGCTCCCTGACCCTGGTCACCAGTCGCAACGGGCTGTCGGGGCTGATCGCTTCGGGCGCCCATCCGCTGCGCCTGGGCCTGCCGTCGGCGGCGGACGCGCGGGCGATGCTGGCGGCACACCTCGGGCACGACCGGCCGACCGCCGAGCCCGAGGCGGCCGACGAGATCGTCGCCCGGTGCGGCCGACTGCCCCTGGCCCTGCGGATCGTCGCCGCCCGCGCCACCGGCCGCCCCGGCCGCCCCGGTCTCCCGCTTCCGGCCCTCGCCGCCGAGCTGCGTCACACCCGGGACAGCCTCGACGCCTTCGCCGACACCACAGGAACACCCCACACGGGTACGGCCTTCGCCGGCGCCGCAGGAACACCCCACACCCGTACGGCCTTCGCCGCCCCCGGAGGGACGCCCGACTCCCCTCCCGGCCCCGTCGGCCCCGTCGGCACCGATGAGAGGTTCCGCGCCCCCAACGGCCCCGCCACCACCGACGTCGGCGAGACGCCCGACCTCCGCGCCGTCTTCGCCCGCTCGTACCGTCGTCTGCCGCCGGAGCACGCCCGGCTGTTCCGTCTGCTGCCGCTGCACCCCGGCCCCGACCTGGACCCGGACACGGCAGCATCCCTGGCCGGCCTCCCGGCCCGTCGGGCCCGGCTGTTGCTCGACGACCTCGCCGACGCCCACCTCGTCACCGAACACGCGCCGGGCCGCTACGCCCAGCACGACCTGCTGCGCGTCTTCGCCGCCGAGCGGGCCCGGACGTACGACTCGCGCACGGGTGACGTCTAGCCCCTTCATGGCGTGATGTGCCGGGACGCTCCGGGCCGTGGGACCGGGTCCACGACCTGTTCCACCACTGCGGCGCGATGGCACCTGGCTGGAGGAGTGGGTCGCGCAGGCGTGTACGGCGGCCGGAGTCCAGGCGAGCAGCTACTGGGTGAAGGGCTTCCGGACAGCCGTCCCACCGCAAGGCCCACAGCCGCCACCGTCACTTCACGGTCACTCTTTTTTCACATCTCCCTTCCTACGCTCCGGGTGCAGTGATGGACGGTGTGTTCGAACAGCCGTGGAGGAAGCGACAGATGACCAGGTCCGACACCAGCACCCTCGCGGCGGCGGGCCTCCGCATCGCGGTCCTCGACCTCGATCCCGCCCTCGACGGGAGGGCCACGGGGCTGCCCGGGGACGGGCGGCCCGGGACAGGGGCGTACCGGCTGACCGCGCGGACCGGCGGCGCGTACCTGTTGGTGGGGGTGCGCGGGGCCGGCGTCCCGCCCGCCGGACGGACACCGGATGTCTCCCTCCAGCCGGGGGACATCTGCTTCTACGACGCGAACCACCCGCCGTTACCGGACTTCCCCGGGCGCTGCCGGCTCAAGGTCTTCCTCGTCCCGTGCGAGGAACTGGGGCTGGACGACGGCGACCTGCGGCGCGTCGTCGCGACCCCCGTCGCCCGGTCCTCCCGGCTGGGGACGCTGCTGTCGCCGTTCCTGTCCGAGCTCGCGGACACGGCGGTCGCCGCCGCCCCCGTGGTCGGCGAGATGCTCGCGCGGAACGCCGTGAACCTGCTGGCCACCCTCGCCACGGAGCAACTGGGGAGGACCGGGACGGACACCCCCGGCGGCCGGTCGCCGCTGGTGGCACGTGTCCTGCGGTTCATCGACGAGCACCTGGCCGACGCGGACCTGTCGCCCGAGGTGATCGCGGGGGCCCACCACATCTCGGTGCGCTATCTGCACAAGCTCTTCCAGGACGAGGGCACGACCGTGGGCCGCTGGATCCAGCGGCGCCGACTGGAGGAGTGCCGCCGCGACCTCGTCCTCGGCGTCCGCAACCGCCGTACCATCGCCTCGGTCGCCGGCCGCTGGGGCTTCCTGAGCGCCACCCACTTCAGCCGGGTCTTCCGGGCGGCGTACGGCATGTCACCGAGCGAGTGGCGGGACTCCGCGGGACGGGTTCCGGCAGGCGGACGGGGCATGCGGCCTCGTAGCCGGTAGACCGGAGGCAGGCGGACGGGCAGCCGGCACCACCCGCGTCTCAGTCCGGCGGCCTCGTCCAGGCCGCGTTCGCCGCCGAGAACCGGTACGCGGCCACCGAGGTCGCCGTGAGCAGCAGCAGCGCCAGGCCCAGGGTGAGCGTGAGGTCGGTGTGCAGCAGGAGGAGGGCTCCGGCGAGGGCGCCGAGGAACATGGCGAGGACGGAGAGGAGGCGGCGACCGGGCCGGGGTGCCTCCCCGCCGGCCTGGGCGGAGTCCGCCGCCAGGCCCGTCAGGGTGAGCGTCAGCACGGTGGTGGTGAGGTCGGGCACACCGAGGCGCCGTACGACCGCGTTCTGCAGGCCCATGGCGAGACCGAGGAGCACGATCAGGGCGTACGTGACGGGGTCGTCGACCCGGTCGTCGGAGACGGCGGCCGTGAGGACGGCCCCGGCGACCAGCACCGCCTGGAACACCGTGGCGACGGCCAGTAGCCGTCCTCGGTGGGCCGCGAACCGCGCCGCGGACCGGCCGCCGGCCACGGCGCCCGCGAGGAACGCGGCCATGGCGACGACGGACGCGAGCGCGGACAGCCCGTCGGCGCCGGCCAGGGCGAAGCCCAGGAAGACCACGTTGCCGGTCATGTTGGCGACGAACACGTGCCCGAGGCCCAGATAGCTGACGGCGTCCACGACCCCGGTCACCACCGTCAGGGTCAGCATCAGTGGCGGCAGCGGTCCGTGCCGGTCGCCGCGCGGCGGGGCGAGGGTGTGGACGAGGTCCGTCAGCAGCTTGTGCACAACCCGCCACTCCTTCCGCTCCGCCGGGCGGAGCACCGTCCGTGAGCCGTCCGTGAGCCGTTCGTGAGCCGTCCGTGAGCCGTCAGCCCGCCGCGTGCTCGCCGATGACGGCCTGCGCATAGACGATCCCGAGACCGTAGGCGCCACCGTGCTCCTTGACCACCTCGGTGGTGGGCCCGTACGTCTCCGCGCGCGCCCAGTCGCGCTGGAACTCCAGGAGCACCTGTACCCAGGTGACCGGTACGGCGCCGGCCTGGATCATGCGCTGCACGGCGTGCTCGTGGGCCTGCGGGGTGACGCCGCCGGACGCGTCGGTGACGACGTAGACCTCGTAGCCCTGGGCGAGCGCGGACAGGGCGGGCAGGACGACGCAGACCTCGGTCCACAGGCCCGCGATGACGAGCTTCTTGCGGCCGGTGGCCTTCACCGCCTCGACGAAGGCGACGTCCTCCCAGGCGTTCATCGTCGTACGGTCGACGATCTTGTGGTCGGGGAAGACGTCCGCGAGCGGCGGCAGGAGCGGGCCGGAGAAGGACTCGGCGGCCACCGTGCTGAGGACCACGGGCACGTCGAAGACCCGGGCTGCCTTGGCCAGGCCCACGGCAGCGTTGATGATCGCGGTGCGGTCGCCGCTGCCGGTGCCGAAGAACATCTGCGGCTGGTGGTCCACGAACAGGACCGCGCAGTTGTCGGGGGTGAGCAGGTCGGGTCCGGGGGTTGCGGTGACCTCGTCGATGTCGACCATGGGGGTGCCTTTCCTGAGAGGGGGACGCTTCGAAATGCGGCGCCGCGTTCGAAGCTAGGCGGGACGGTCCCTTCTCCGTGTTCCGGCAGCGCACCGCGTTCGTCCTCACAGCGCACCGGGCTCGGCGTTCCGCGTGTCCGTGCGCTCTCGGACCGGCTTCCGTGCGCTGGCGGGCAATTCCCCACGCCCTTCCGGCTCTAGCGTGCTGGCCGAAGCGCTGCCCGCACGGCCCACACGGCCGGCCTGTCCCACACGGCCGGCCTGTCCCGCGCAGCGGGCATGTCCCGCACACCCCATCGCTCGACACCACCGCAACACATCGCTCGACACCGCAGCACGCCGCAGCGCAGCACGCCGCACCGCATCGCAGCGCCGCACGCCGCACCACACCGCAAGACATCGCGACACATCGGGAGAACCACATGTCCGACACCTTCGAGCCGACCCGGCCGGTCCTGGAGCCGGCGGCCGCCGCCTTCGCGGAGGCCACCGCCAACCCGCCCTTCCTCTTCGAACTGCCGCCCGCGGAGGGCCGGAAGGCGGTCGACGAGGTGCAGTCCGGCGAGATCGAGAAGCCGGAGATCGACGAGGAGTGGATCACCGTCTCGGGCGGCCCGACGGGCAGTGTCCGGGCACGCGTCGTGCGGCCCGCCGGCGCCGAGGGCGTCCTGCCGGTGGTTCTCTACATCCACGGCGCGGGCTGGGTGTTCGGCGACGCGCACACCCACGACCGGCTGGTGCGCGAGCTGGCGGTCGGCGCGCACGCCGCCGTGGTCTTCCCCGAGTACGACCTCTCCCCCGAGGCCCGCTACCCGGTGGCCATCGAGCAGAACTACGCGGTCGCGAAGTGGATCGTCGAGCAGGGCGCGTCCAAGGACCTGGACGGTACCCGGCTGGCGGTCGCCGGTGACTCGGTCGGCGGCAACATGACCGCCGCGCTGACCCTGATGGCCAAGCAGCGCGGTGACGTCCCGCTGGTCCAGCAGGTGTTGTTCTACCCGGTGACGGACGCGAGCTTCGACACCGGCTCCTACCACCAGTTCGCCACCGGCTACTTCCTGCGCCGTGACGGCATGCAGTGGTTCTGGGACCAGTACACGACCGACGAGGCCGAGCGTGCCCAGATCACCGCGTCCCCGCTGCGGGCGAGCGTCGAGCAGCTCAAGGACCTGCCGCCGGCCCTGGTCATCACCGGCGAGGCCGACGTCCTGCGCGACGAGGGCGAGGCGTACGCCAACAAGCTGCGCGAGGCGGGCGTACCGGTGACCGCCGTGCGCTTCCAGGGCATCATCCACGACTTCGTCATGCTCAACGCCCTGCGGGAGACGCACGCCGCCGAGGCCGCGATCACGCTGGCCACGGGCACCCTGCGCACCGCGCTGCACGGCAGCTGACCCCGCCCGACCCCCTGGACACCCACGACCCCCGAGACACCCACGGTCGCCGGACGCACCCGGCGACCGAGAAGGAGAACCCCGCCATGTCCCCCACCCCCACCGTCCTCCTCGTGCACGGCGCCTTCGCCGACGCGTCCAGCTGGGCCGGCGTCATCGAGGAACTGCGCGGCCAGGACATCCCGGTCCGCGCGCTGTCGAACCCGCTGCGCGGCCTGGCCTCCGACGCCGCGTACGTCGCCTCCGCGGCGGCCCAGATCGACGGCCCCGTCGTCCTCGTCGGCCACTCCTACGGCGGCGCGATCATCACCGTGGCCGGCGCCGCCGAGAACGTCGTCGGCCTGGTCTACGTGGCCGCGTACGTCCCCGAACAGGGCGAGAGCCTGGGCGAGTTGCAGGGCCGCTTCCCGCTGTCCCCGCTCGTCGCCAACCTCGACGAGTGGACGTACCCCGTCGAGGGCGCCGACCCCGCCGTGGAGGTCACGATCAAGGCGGACGCCTTCCCCGGCATCTTCGCCGCCGACGTCCCGGCCGAGGTCACCAGGATCCTCGCCGTCTCCCAACGCCCCCTGTCCGCCTCGGTGTTCACCGAGCAGACCTCGACCGCCGCCTGGCAGGCCAAGCCCTCCTGGGCCGTCGTCGCCGACGCCGACGAGGCCATCAACCCCGACGTCCAGCGCTTCGGCGCCAAGCGCGCCGGCGCCACCGTCACCGAGATCGAGGGCGCCTCCCACGCGGTGGCGGTCTCCCGCCCCAAGGAGGTCGCGTCAGTGATCCGCGACGCGGTACGGGCCACGAGCTGACCGTCCGATGAAGCAGGCCCCGCCCGATGTGTCACCGGGCGGGGCCGCGTCCCGTCCCCCGGCGCCCCGGCGCCCATCCCCCGAGCCGCCGGAGCACCTTACCTACCACGCTCGTTGAGCAGCGGCTGGGCGAGCTGCGGGCCGCCACCCCGGGTGCGGGCGGCGAGGGAGGCGAGGGGGCCCGGGAGATCCCGTCTGCGCCCTGTTGCTTTGATCTTCTAGGGCGATCAGGCACGCGAGGGTACGGTGAGGGCTTCCACCAAGCGCAGGGGGATCCATGCCGCGTACCGCGGTCGTCATCGGTGCGAGTATGGCCGGCATGCTCGCCGCAGCGGCCCTGGCCCGGTCCGTCGACGAGGTGATCGTGCTGGAACGCGACGAGCTTCCGGACGCACCCCGACCGCGCAAGGGCCTCCCGCAGGGCCGCCACGCCCATGTCCTCCTGCCCAGCGGACGCGACGCCATCGACGAGCTCGTGCCCGGGGGCGGCGTGCGCAAGCGGCTGCTGGCGGCGGGCGCCCGGGAACGCGGCCTCACCTCGGGCCTGGTGACGCTGGGCCCGCAGGGCTGGTACCGGCGCTCACGCCACCACGACACCCACCCCCTGCTCATCGGCAGCCGCGACCTGCTGGACTGGACCGTCCGCGACGCCGTCCTCGAGAGCACCACCCGCGTCAGGATCCGGCGGGCCTCGGCCACCGGCCTCCTGGGCACCGCCGAGCGGGTCACCGGCGTCCGGATCACCGGTGACGGAGGCGGGGACCGGGCCGAGGAGCGTCTGCGCGCGGAGCTGGTCGTGGACGCGAGCGGCCGCGGCACCCGTGTCGAGCACTGGCTCGCGGCCCTCGGCATCACCGGTATCCGCAAGGACGTGGTCGACTCCGGGCTCGTCTACGCGACCCGTCTCTACCGCATCCCCGAGGGAGCGGAATCCTTCCCGCCGGCGCAGGTCACCGCGGACCCGGCGGGCGGCCGGCCCGGCCGGTCGGGGCTCCTCCTCCCGATCGAGGGCAACCGCTGGCTGGTCAGTCTCAGCGGCACCCGGGGTGCCGAACCCACCGGCTCACCCGACGACTTCGTGCCCTTCGCGCGCGGCCTGCGCCACCCCCTCGTGAGCCGGCTGATCGCCGGCGCCGAGCCGCTGACCGACGTGACCCTCAGCCGCAGCACCCGCAACGAACGCCGCTACTTCGAGAAGTCGGGGACATGGCCCGAGGGCCTGGTGGCACTCGGGGACGCCGTCGCCACCTACAACCCGGTCTACGGGCAGGGCATGTCGGTGGCCGCGCTCGGCGCGCGCGAGCTGGGCCGGGAACTGGACCGGACCGGCGTCGGCGCGCCCGGACTGGCACGCCGGGCGCAGCGGGCGGCCGCGAAGGTGGTGAACGCCGCCTGGACCATGTCCGTCGGCCAGGACCAGTGGTTCCCCGGGGTCCGCGGCAAGTCCCCCACGATCGCCGACCGCCTGCTGTCCGCCTACACCGGCCGCATGGCCCGCGTCGCCACCGGCTCGTACCGCGTCTCCGCCGCCATGTGCAGGGTGACCACCCTCCAGGCGGACGCCCTCCACCTGCTCCACCCCGCCCTGCTCCTGTCCACCGCCCTGGGCCCGGTCCTCCCACCGCTGTCGGGCCCCCCACTCACCTCGCGAGAGCGGGAGATTCTCCGGGACCTCAGCACCACCGCCCCGTAGGGATCGCGGGGCTGTGCCGATGGGCGACTCCGCCGCGTGGGCGCGGCCGGCCCCCACCCGGCTTCATCGCGCCTGTCGGCTCTTCGCGCGCTCCGCGCGCACCGCGCCCTCGACGACGCCCGCCCGTACCGCCCGGGACATCCGGATCAGGGAGGGCTGGCCGGTGTCCAGGCTCTGCCCGCCGGCCGCGGGGCCCGCGTACCCGTCGGCGAGTCCGGCGATGGCGTCGAGGGCGACGCTGTCCAGGACGGCCGGATCCAGGCCCCCGGCACGGTCGTGGGCGCCGACCAGCGCGGCGACGGCCACCATGGCCGCGTCCCCGATGGCCTCGGCCTCAGCGGTGCTCGAACCGAGGGAGAGCGCCTGGCGGTAGGCACGCTCCCGGACGGCCTCGTCGAAGTGGACGGACACGTCCCGAAGTCCGTCCCGGATGGCCGTCGTGCGGTGGGTCAGACGGAGCTCGACGTCGCCGAGAGAGCGCCAGGACAGCAAGGGGTTGCGCCTGTTGCGTCTGATGCGTCTGATGCGTCTGTCGCGCCTGTCGCGTCTGATGCTGCTGTTCCCGGAGCCGACGAGCCGGAAGAGCGGGCCGAGGCGCAGGAAGGCCACGAGGCTGTCGATGCGCGGCCCGAGCAGCGGCAGGACGTAGCCCGCCGAGGTGAGGGCCGCGCCGACGGTGACCAGCATCGGCGCCAGCCGGGTGCTCAGCGGATCCCAGTGGTACCCGCTCCAGCGGCCGGCGACGGCGATCATCTTGACCACGCCGTACGTGCTGGTGCACAGCCACCCGACGGCGAGCACGGCCAGCGCCCGCCGCGTCCAGCCGCTGATCCGGAGGGTCCAGCGCCAGCACAGGAACGTGGTGGTGAAGGCCGCCGCCATGTGGGCCACGAGATAGAGGACGATCATCTCGCGGATGAACGGCGTGCCGGCGTAGTAGGTGTCGAAGTCCGTGCGTCGCTCGACGGGCGCGTCCCCGGCCGCGAAGAGCGCGGTCTGCACCCCGATGATCACGGTGTACGTGAGCAGCCACCTGCGGGAGACCCGCCGCAGCCGGGCGGGGTCGTCGGCACCGCGCCAGTGGACGATCAGGACGAGCGACGCGGCGGAGAAGGCGTTCACGGCCCCGTAGGTGACGCACGCGGCGGCGTTGGGCACGCCGACGGTGCGGTTGATGAGGCCGACGGTGGGCGGGGCGCCGAGGGCGAAGCAGAAGCCGGCGAGGAAGATCACGGCGCAGAGCGCGCGTTTCAGCGGGTCACGCCAGTTCTCCCGCAGGCCGGGCAGTTGGGCCGCGAAGCCGGTCCACAGGACGCCGGCCGCCAGGAAGTAGACCAGTCCGTTCACGTCAGGCCACGGGCCCCGTCCGAGGGGCTTCCCGATCCGCCCGACGGGCGGGGCCGATGCCCGACCGGGCCTTCGACCTCTTCGTCTTCCGCTCGATCCGCCCCGTCAACACCCTTCACACAGTAGTCACGTAGTCAACCCCGGCAACAGGCGTACGGGCGACGACAGGTGAGAGGGCGTCAACGGCTCCCCGGCCCGAGGTCAGCTCTCGTCGGCGGCCAGCGTCAGCGAGATGCTGTTGATGCAGTACCGCTGGTCGGTCGGGGTGGCGTACCCCTCGCCCTCGAAGACGTGTCCGAGGTGCGAGCCGCACCGGGCGCACCGCACCTCGGTGCGCACCATGCCGTGCGACCGGTCGGAGAGCAACTCCACCGCGTCGCTGTCCTTCGGGTCGTAGAAGGACGGCCAGCCGCAGTGCGACTCGAACTTCGTGTCGGAGGTGAAGAGTTCGGCACCGCAGGCGCGACAGGAGTAGACGCCCTTGGTCTTGGTGTCGGTGTACTCACCGACGAACGCGGGCTCCGTACCGGCCTGCCGCAGCACGGCGTACTCGGCCGGTGTCAGCTCCGCGCGCCACTGCTCGTCCGGCTTCTCGACGTCGTACGACATGAGCCTCAGCCCCTCAGCTGGAAAGACGGTCCAGGATCTGCGGGCCCAGGTCCGTCACGTCACCCGCGCCCATGGTGAGAACGAGATCACCCGGCTTCGCCATTCCCGCGATCACGTCGGGCACCTCTGCCTTGTCGTGCAGGGCCGTGACGTCGGCGCCCGCGTTCCGCGCCGCCTCGATGATCAGCTCGCTGGTGACCCCCGGGATCGGGTCCTCACGGGCGGGGTAGATGTCGAGGACGACCGACGCGTCCGCCAGCCCCAGGGACTGCCCCATCTCCGTGCCCAGCTCCTGGGTGCGCGAGAACAGGTGCGGCTGGAAGACCACCAGGATCCGCGCGTCCCCGGCGGCGGCCCGCATGGCCTCCAGGTCGGCGGTCATCTCGGTCGGGTGGTGCGCGTAGGAGTCGATCACCTGGACACCCCCCGCCTCGCCCTTCAGCTGCAGCCGCCGCTTCACCCCGGTGTACGCGGCCAGTGCGGGCGCCAGCTCGGCCGCCGGCACGCCCAGCGCGACGCCGGCCGCCAGCGCGGCCACCGCGTTGTGCGCGTAGTGCCGCCCGGGCACGGACACCGCGAAGACGAGCTCCTGCCCGTCCAGCACCACCGTGACCTCGCTCTTCAGCCCCTGCGCCACGACCGACAGCACCCGTACGTCGGCGTCCTCGCGCTCGCCGTACGTCACCACGCGCACCCCGGACAGCCGGGAGGTCAGCTCCCGCGCGCCTTCGTGGTCGGCCGAGATCACCAGCGTGCCACCGGGCACGATCCGGCCCGCGAACGTCTCGAAGGACTCGTAGATCTCGTCCATGGACGCGTAGTTGGCGTGGTGGTCCAGCTCCACGTTGAGGACGATCGCCACCTCGGGCGCGTACTTGTGGAAGCTCCGGTCGCTCTCGTCCGCCTCGGCGACGAAGATCTCCCCGTCGCCGTGCAGCGCGTTCGACCCGGGTACGCCGAGATCGCCCCCGATGGCGTACGACGGCTTCAGCCCCAGCTCCCCGAGCGACACCGCCAGCATGGACGTCGTCGTGGTCTTGCCGTGCGTCCCGGCCACCGCGATCGGCCGCAGGCCGTCCATCAGCCGGGCGAGCGCGTCCGACCGATGGACGACGGGAATGCCCAGCTCGGCGGCGCGGGCCAGCTCCGGGTTGTCCGCCCGGATGGCCGACGACACAACCACACACGTGGCGTCGTCCGCGAGGTGCTCCCCCGCGTGCCCGATGTGCACGGTCGCCCCGAGCGCCCGCAGCGCCTCGGCCGCCTCCGACTCCTTGGCGTCGCTGCCGGCGACCTTGGCGCCCCGCTGCGCGAGGATCTTCGCGATCCCCGACATCCCGGCCCCACCGATCCCGATGAAGTGCGGCCGATCCATGGCGGTAGGCAGTCCGGGTGCCATGTCTGTTCTCCAAGCGACGGTACGAAGACGATCCACGCCTTACAGCAGGCGCGCCCCCACCCTAGCCACACACCAGGGCGCCCATGTAGCCGTGGGCCAGGGGCCGCGCCCTCCGGGGGCGCGGGGAACCGCGCGACAAGCCACGACGCACCCGCACCCGGCGCAACACAGCAGCCCCTACGGCGCCCCTCCCTCAAGCCCGACTGTGGGAGAACAACTTCAACACCGGCACCCCCACCTTGTGCCGAGCCCGAGAGGCCCAGTCCCGGTGGAAGAACTCCTCCACGTAGTGGGGATCGGTCAGCACCAGCACCTCATCGGCCCCGACCTCCTCCACCAGCGACTTCAACGCGTCCAGCGGATGGTCCTCGATCAACCGCCCCTCCGCCGTGCTCCCCGCCACCCGCAGCGCCTGCAGCGACACCTCCAGAGCCCGCTCCCCGGCGTCCCGCGCCTGCTCCCCCTCCGGCGTCTCCCCTTCCCGCGCCGCCTCGTCCAGCTCGCCGAGGGCGAGGTCGTCGATGGCCCGCAGCAACCGGTCGGCCTGATTGCCGCGCGGCTGGAGCAGCACATGGAAGGAGGCCCGCTCGTCGCCGTGCAGGGTCGTGACGAACTCCACGTCCGCGGACGTCAGAGCCTTCTCGATCATCAATACGCTCGTGAACGACACCACAGGCGCCCTTCTCCTCGGAGGGCCCTCGGGCCCTCACTCCTCAGGGTTCTAGTGTGCCCGGCGAACGCTAAACGGAACGGTGGATTCCGCCCGCTTTCACGTACGACGGTAGCGACCGAACAGGAACCCGGCCTCCTCCAGCAGGGACGCCAGTGCGAAGCGCTTGGGCACCGGCACGGAGGGGCCCCCGGCGATCCGCTGGGCGTCCCCCGCCGTGAGCATCGGCGCCACGGTCAGACACAGCTCGTCCAGCACCTCGGCAGCGATCAGCTGGCCCAGGAGCCGGGGTCCGCCCTCGCTGAGCAGCCGGGTCAGCCCCAGGTCGGCGAGGGCCCGTACGGCCCGGGCGGGGTCGACGCCCATGCCGTCCCCGGCGACCACCACCCGGACACCGGCCTTCTCGGCGGTGGCGACCCGGTCGGGGGCCGCGGCGGCCCCGGTCAGCAGGATGGTGGGGACCGACGGCGCGCTGAACAACGGCAGCGAGAAGTCCAGATCCAGACTCGCGCTCACCACGGCGACGGCGGGCGCGGGCGTCTGTCCGGCCGCCCGGCGCGCCTGCGCGAACGCCTCGCGCGCACGTGCGGGGCGGTAGCCCTCCTGACGTACCGTCTCCGCGCCGACGATCACCACGTCCGCGAGCCCTCGCAGCGTGCCGAAGATCCGCATGTCGGCGTCGCTGGAGATCGGCTGCGAACGCCCGCCGTGCTGGGCCGCGCCGTCGAGCGTGGACACCATGTTGGCCCGCAGCCAGGGCTCCCGCCCGCCCGGCGCGGGTTCGGGATAGGCATACGCCGCGGCCAGTTCGTCGAGACTCCACTCCCGGTCGACGGGATCCGGCCCGCCGGCCGCACTCAGCCCCTCGCTCTCGCCGGACGTTCGCGCCTCGGTCGCCTTCGCATCACCGGTCGCCTCCGGTGTCCGGGCCGCTGTCTCTTCGGTCACAGGGAACAGGCGTCGCATGTCGTGCAGTGTGGCACGACCCTTAGACTCGGTAACCGTGTCGTCGTCCTCAGCCACCGTGTCCGGAATCGGCCCGATACCCGAAGCGGCCCCCTCGTCCCTGTGCGCCCGTGAGCCACACGTCCCCGCGGACCGGCTCGTCGCCGAGATGGTGCCGCCACCCCGATTCGACTCGGTCCGCTTCGCCACATACCTCCCGGACCCGAACCAGCCCAGCCAGACCGAGGCCGTCCGCGTCCTGAGCGGCTTCGCGGCGGGCCTCGGCGGGGCGCACGCGACCGGCGCGGGCAGGCGCGGCTTCCTCGGCTTCGGCAGGGCGAAGGCCGCCAAGGTCCCGGCCGGCCCCCGCGGTGTCTACCTGGACGGCGGGTACGGCGTCGGCAAGACCCACCTCCTGGCCTCCCTCTGGCACGCCACCCCGGCCGAACCCTCCCTCAAGGCCTTCGGCACCTTCGTGGAGCTGACGAACCTGGTCGGCGCCCTCGGCTTCCAGAAGACGGTCCAGACCCTCTCCGGGCACCGCCTGCTGTGCATCGACGAGTTCGAGCTGGACGACCCGGGCGACACGGTCCTGGTGTCGACCCTGCTCGGCAAGCTCGTCGACGCGGGCGTGGCGCTGGCCGCCACCTCGAACACGCTGCCGGGCAAGCTCGGTGAGGGCCGGTTCGCGTCGGTCGACTTCCTGCGCGAGATCCAGGGCCTGTCGGCCCACTTCCGCTCCCTGCGCATCGACGGCGAGGACTACCGCCACCGCGGCCTGCCCGAGGCACCGGCGCCGTACTCCGACGAGGAGGTCACCAAGGCGGCGTACGCCACCGACGGCGCCTCGCTCGACGACTTCCCGCACCTGCTGGACCACCTCGCGCGGGTCCACCCCAGCCGGTACGGCGCCCTCACGGACGGCCTGAAGGCGGTCTGCCTGACCGACGTCAAGCCGGTCCCGGACCAGTCCACGGCCCTGCGGCTCGTGGTGCTCGCCGACCGGCTGTACGACCGCGAGGTGCCCGTGCTCGCCTCGGGGCTGCCCTTCGACCAGTTGTTCAGCGAGGAGATGCTGAACGGCGGCTACCGCAAGAAGTACTTCCGCGCCATCTCGCGCCTCACCGCCCTCGCGCGCGACGCCCAGCGACTCCTGGAGCACTGAGCCCACCGGCACCGGCCGTAGGCCGCTCCACGGGAACTCCCCCAGGTCAAGGGTCGATTCCGGCCAACCCGACCTCGCTTTTCAGGCTCTCTTCAGCTTGCAACGTTAAGTTAACCCTGCAAACAACTTTGCAGGGTTAACGTGTTTCTTGACCAGTGGTTGACCATCGGTTGACCAAGTCGAGCAACTGTTGATGCGTGGGAGACACCGAGAACTGCCCGTGGGGAGGCTCATATTGCGAGGTACGACGACCCGGACCGCCATGTCGGCCCTAGCCGCCGTCCTGCTCACCCTCATATTCTTCGCTCCCACGACTTCCTTCGCAGCCGCGCACACGCTGGGCCATGTCAAGGCCAAAGCCGAGCCCGGAAACCTCCTCACAGCGAAGCCGGTGCGTGACAAGGCCGTCACCATCCGCACGTGCGCACCCTCACAGGACCCGACCGGTCCTCGCCGCGCACGCGACCGGCATCGCGTGGTCACCCACACCGTTCCCGGGGCGCACGCGCGTCCGTCGCTGGGGGAGAACCCGGCGGCCGCGAGCGAACCCGAACGGCCCTCGACACCGCACCACCGGACGTCGAGACCCGTCACGGCCCACACCCCGGCCGTTCTCCAGGTCTTCCGCTGCTGAGCGGCGGAGCCCGTTCCCCCCACTCTGTCGTGCAAGCCCGACGCGCCACCGAGGCGCGCCAGGAGGAGTCACCACATCATGCAGCCCCTCATCGACAACGCCCGTACGTTCGGACAGCGCCCTGAGGAGTTCGCCAGGCTGGCCGAAGGCCAGTCCCCCGAGGTCCTGTTCATCACCTGCTCCGACTCACGGGTCGTCCCGGCCCTGATCACGGGCGCCCGGCCCGGCGAGCTCTTCGAGCTGCGCACCGCCGGCAACATCGTCCCCCCGTACGCCCCGGACCGCCCCACGGGCGAGACGGCCACCATCGAGTACGCCGTGGAGGTCCTCGGCGTCACCGACATCGTGGTCTGCGGACACTCGCACTGCGGCGCAGTCGGCGCTCTCGTGCGCGGCGACGACCTGGACGCCGTACCCGCCGTACGCGACTGGCTGACCCACGCGACACCGCGCCCCGAAGGGGCGGTCGAGGATCCGACCGTCGCCGACGGCGTGCAGAACCACGTCCTCAGCCAGCTCCTGCGCCTGCGCTCCTACCCGTGCGTGGAGAAGCGCCTCGCGGACGGCCGGCTGCGGCTGCGCGGCTGGTACTACGAGGTCCACACCGGAGCCGTCCGCGAACACCGCGCGGACACCGACACGTTCGAAACCCTGTGAGCGGCGGCCAGGTGTCCGAGATGACGTCCCAGACCTCCATGACCTCCAAGTCCCCCCTCAACTCCAGGTTCCCCCACCTGCGTCAGGACTTCGGCGCCTCGCTCGTCGTGTTCCTGGTCGCCCTCCCGCTGTGCGTGGGCGTCGCCGTCGCCTCCGGTGTACCGGCCGAACTCGGCCTGGTCACCGGCATCGTGGGCGGCCTCGTCGCCGGTCTGATGCCCGGCAGCAGCCTGCAGGTCTCCGGCCCGGCGGCCGGTCTGACCGTGCTGGTCTTCGAGGCGGTCCGCCAGTTCGGGCTGCCCGCCCTCGGGGTGATCGTGCTCGCCGCCGGTCTGCTGCAACTCGCCATGGGCGCGCTGAAGCTGGGCCGCTGGTTCCGCGCGATCTCCGTGTCCGTCGTCGAGGGCATGCTCGCCGGCATCGGCCTCGTGATCATCGCGGGCCAGCTGTACGCGGCGGCCGGCCTGAAGGCCCCCGCCTCCGGCATCGACAAGATCGCGGGTCTGCCCGGCGCCGTCGTCGACGCCCTGGGCAGCACCGCCGCGCTCGCCTCGCTCGCGGTCGGCGCGGGCACCATCGCCGTGATGGTGCTGTGGAAGCGCCTGCCGAAGAAGGTCCAGCTGGTCCCCGGCGCGCTCGCCGCGGTGCTCCTGGCCACCCTCGCCTCCCTGGCCTTCCGCCTCCCGGTGGCGAACGTCGAGGTGAAGGGCCTGCTGGACGTCATCCAGCCCCCCGGCCTGGATGCCTTCGGCGAGCTGGCGAACGTGGCGATCCTCGGCACGATCCTCGCCTTCACCCTCATCGCCTCCGCCGAGAGCCTGTTCAGCGCGGCGGCCGTGGACCGGATGCACGACGGTCCGCGCACCGAGTACGACAAGGAGCTGATGGCCCAGGGCGCCGGCAACACCGTGTGCGGGCTGCTGGGCGCGCTGCCGATGACCGCGGTGATCGTGCGCAGCTCCGCCAACCTCCAGGCCGGCGCGAAGACGAAGGCGTCCCGGGTCCTGCACGGCGTCTGGCTGCTGCTCTTCGTGGCCCTGCTGCCGGGCGCCCTCGCCCTGATCCCGCTCCCCGCCCTGGCCGGCATCCTCGTCCACGCGGGCTGGAAGCTGATCCCGTTCCGCGAGGTCGTCTCCCTCTGGCGCACGCACCGGGGCGAGGCGCTGATCCTGATCGCCACGGCCGTGGCGATCGTCGCGGTCAACATGTTCGAGGGCGTACTGATCGGTCTGGCCCTCTCGGTGGCCAAGACCGCCTGGGAGGCCTCGCACATCAAGCTGGAGGTCATAGACAAGGGCGCCGGACCGGTCCAGGCCTACCTCTCCGGCAACGCGACGTTCCTCCGCCTGCCGAAGATCCTCGACAACCTCGAGGCCCTCCCCCAGGACCGCCCTGTGGAACTCCACCTCACCGGCCTCCACCACCTCGACCACGCCTGCCGCACCGCCCTCGAGAACTGGGCGTCCCGGCACAGCGCGACGGGCACGGAACCGGTACGGATGACGGTCCCGGAACCCGAGAAGGTGACATCGGGAACGTCCTGACCCCGATGTGGAAACCCGGCGCCCCGGTCTTCGGACCGGGGCGTCCTCGCGTCACCCCGCACAGGTGGGGCGCGGCGGTACCTGGCGGCGCCGAGTCGCGTGCTCCTCCCCGACGGCATTCGCCCATCTCCCCGTCCCCGGCATATCGTGGAATTCCCGGTGATACGGGACGGCTCGAAGGGGGTCGTCATGGTCGAAGAGCTGGTCATAGCCGCCGCGGCGGTCGGCTCCGCCGCCGCCGTGTACGTCGCGGCCGCGGCCCGAGTCGTCAAACAGTACGAACGGGGCGTGGTCTTCCGTCTGGGCCGCCTGCGCGGCGAGCCCAGAACCCCCGGTTTCACCATGGTCGTCCCCGGCATCGACCACATCCGCAAGGTCAACATGCAGATCGTGACGATGCCCGTCCCGGCCCAGGAGGGCATCACCCGCGACAACGTCACCGTCCGCGTCGACGCGGTCGTCTACTTCAAGGTCGTCGACGCGTCGAACGCGGTCGTGCGGGTCGAGGACTACCGCTTCGCCGTCTCCCAGATGGCGCAGACCTCCCTGCGCTCGATCATCGGCAAGAGCGATCTCGACGACCTCCTCTCCAACCGCGAGAAGCTCAACCAGGGCCTGGAGCTGATGATCGACAGCCCCGCCGTGGAGTGGGGCGTCACCATCGACCGCGTCGAGATCAAGGACGTGTCCCTCCCCGACACCATGAAGCGCTCCATGGCCCGGCAGGCCGAGGCCGACCGCGAACGCCGCGCCCGCATCATCAACGCGGACGCGGAGCTGCAGGCGTCGAGGAAGCTCGCGGAAGCCGCCAAGGAGATGTCCGAGCAGCCCGCCGCCCTCCAACTCCGCCTGCTGCAGACCGTGGTGGCGGTGGCCGCCGAGAAGAACTCCACCCTCGTCCTGCCCTTCCCGGTGGAACTGCTCCGCTTCCTGGAACGAGCCCAGGCGGGACCGCCGGACACCGCACCTCCGCGGCCCCACCCGTCTCCCCCGCCCCCTCCCTCCCCACCCCCTCCGACCGAGTGACACGGAGCCGACTCCTCCGTCTCCCTCTCTGCGCGTGGTTCACGTGGCCGTGACCACGTGATACACACAGGCGGGTCACATCCTGTCCGCCAACAGGAAGGTATTCCCGTGTCAGTGACCCGCCGTCAGGCCCTGGCCCGCTCCGGCGCCCTGGGCGCAGGCATCGCAGGCATCTCGTTCACCGGAGCCCTGTCCGAACTCTTCGCGGGCACGGCCGCCGCGCAGAGCGGCCTCGGCCACTCCGGCTACGGCCCCCTGATCCCCGACCCGAACGGCCTGCTCGACCTGCCGAAAGGTTTCCGCTATCAGGTCCTGTCCCGAGAGGGAGACCCCCTCCGCTCCGGCGAGGGCCAGGTACCCAGCAACCACGACGGAATGTCCGCCTTCCCCGGCAGACGCGGTGGTGCTCGCGTCGTGCACCTCGTCCGCAACCACGAGAACCGCCACACCGGCCGTATCCCGGTCCCCGCGGTCGAGGGTCTCACCTACGACCCGATGGCCAAGGGCGGCTGTACGTCCCTGACGCTCGACGCCCGCGGCAAGGTCCTCTCGGAACGCGTCGCCATCGCCGGCACCGCCGTCAACTGCGCGGGCGGCCCCACCCCTTGGGGCACCTGGCTGACCTGCGAGGAGAACGAGGACAAGGCCGGCACCAACGGCTACACCAAGGACCACGGCTTCATCTTCGAGGTCGACGCGGCCGACCCGCACCGCTCGGGAGCCGTACCGCTGACGGCGATGGGCCGCTTCCAGCACGAGGCGATCGCCGTCGACCCGAAGCGCGGAGTGGTCTACGAGACGGAGGACGCCTTCGAGCGCCCCTTCGGCCTCTTCTACCGCTTCCTCCCCGACAAGCCCAAGGGCGGCCTCGGTTCACTGCGCGCGGGCGGCCGCCTCCAGGCGATGCGCGTCCCGGGCGTACCCGACCTCTCCCCCATCCAGGACCCCGGAGCGTGCTTCGAGGGGATCGAATGGGTCGACGTCCCCGACCCCCTGGCCACCCAGACCGCCATCCGCCACCAGGACTTCGGCCCCAAGGGCATCACCCACGCGCAGAAACTGGAGGGCTGCTACTGGGGCGGCCGCTGCGTCTACTTCGTCTCCTCCTTCGCCCGCAGCGCGGACGGCTCCGCCGCCGACCACTACGGCCAGATCTGGCGCTACGACCCCGACCACCGCACCCTCACCCTGGTGATCGCCTTCGGCCCCGACACCGACCTCCAGCTCCCCGGCGAATCCCCCGACAACATCTGCCTCGCCCCCACCGGCGGCCTCATGGTCTGCGAGGACGGCAACGGCGCGCAACACGTCTACGGCGTCACCCGAAAGGGCGCCGTCTACGCCATGGCCCGCAACGCCCAGAACATCGGCACCCCGGACGAGCCGGAGTGGGGCGAGTTCGCAGGCGTCACCTTCTCCCCCGACGGCGACACGATGTACGTCAACTGCTACGCCCCGGGGACGACGTTCGCGGTGACGGGGCCGTGGCGTCGCTCATGACCGCCTGACCCTGTGATCGTGGGCGCGGACAGACCGATCGGCCGAGCGGTCACCGCGCCCACCGGCAGGGAGCAACGGAGTCCGGCAGGCCACGAGGGCTCCCCAAAGGACAATAGGCAAGAAATCATCAAAATGTCATGCTCGCAGCATGAAACGGACCGCCACGCTGGCATGCGCCGTACTCACCACCACGACACTCCTGTCCGGCTCCGCGCAGGCGATGCCCGCCCCGGTGAAGCCGAACCCCTGGGACAAGCGCGTCCATTGCACGGCGACGGACCCCGACGGGCGCAAGATAGTCACCCGCATGGGCAACTCTGCATTCGGCTGGAAGCACTTCACCTACCGCCACAACATCCGCGTCTGTAAGATCCTGACCGCCGCCATCAAGGGCAAGGTCGACCACAACGACCACCACGGTCGACTGGAGTACGACGGCGTCGCCATCCGCACCGGCAGCCAGCCGCAGCAGGTCCGCTTCAAGGTCATCGTCCAGTACTCGCGCTACACCAAGGACAAGAAGTACGACGCCGGCAAGGGTCAGAAGATCGGTGTCATCAACGCCTACTGTCGCAACCAGCCCAACAACAAGTGCCCCGCATGGATGAACAAGTGACGCACTCCGAGGACCGGGAGCAGCAGGCGGCCGTCAGTCGTCTGCTGCTGTACTACCTGAACGCGCCCCTCTCCGCAGGCTGCCGCCTGCTCGGTGTGCTGCCCGCCCTGGGCGCCGTACGGATCGCCGTCCACGCCGGTGACGACGCGGACGGCATCACCTTCCTCTACGAGATCCCCCACGACGTCGTGGCCCCCGCGTACATCCCCGGCATCCTGCGCACCACCCTGGCCGGAACCCAGCTCTACAGCAGCGACGCCATCGGTGACGTCATGGGGATGACGCTGATCCGCCTCCACCCGGAGCGGATCACCCCCGCCCCCGAGTCCGAACCGGACCGGGCCCTCGGCGTCCTGCGCGCCCTGTCGGACCCCGGCGACGACGAGGACCCCTTTCTGATCGGCTTCCTGATGCGGGGCGAGGGCCTGCTGCGGCTGTACGTGCGGCACCCCGACGGCACGGGTGTCATCGGCGCCGACATCCGTCTCACCGACGCCCTCACCGCCCTCATCGCCTCACTCCCCTCGCTCGTGGAGGAAGAGCAACGGCACCGGTCCAGCCCCGACGACCCGCACTGCGATCTCCTGGTGGACCTCACCGACTGGTAGAGGTGGTGTGCGGCGAGCATGTACGGCACCGGGTCGTACATGCGTGTTCGATGGACAGTACGCGTAACCGTTCGTGACTCTGGGTGAGTTGATCGTGGGGAGATCCGACTCACCCGGAGGTGGCCGAGCATGAGCGTCGACTGGGAACCCGACCCGTCCGACAGCCTGAAGACGTTCGGGGCGTTCGTGCAGGCACTACGGGAGCATCACGGACATACGCGGGAGCAGTTCGCGCCACTGGTGCGGTTCAGCGTCCACACGGTCGCCTCGATCGAGCTGGGGCGGCGGATGGCGGACGAGGTGTTCGTGGAGCGGGCGGATCAGGTGTTGGGTGGCACGGGGGCGCTGTTGAGGGCGGCGAAGCACGTGTCGCGACAGCCAGGGCTCGCGTCGTGGTTCCGCCGGTGGGCGCAGTTGGAGCGGCATGCGGTGAGCCTCTGCACGTACGAGTGCCGGTTGATCCCAGGGCTGTTGCAGACGGAGACGTACGCGCGGGATCTGTTCAACAACCGTGTTCCGCCGCTGTCCGACACCGAGTTGGAAAGCAGGCTGACGGCCCGCACGGACAGGCAGCGGCTGCTCCGGGAACGGCCGCACACGACCTTCGACTTCGTCATCGAGGAGGCCGTCTTCATGCGGCGACTGGGTGGGCGGGAGGCCACCCGCAGCCTCTTCGATCATGTGCTGGCTGTTTGCGAACTCCGCCAGGTCACCCTTCAGATCATGCCTGCCGACAGCGAGCACCACGCGGGCCTGGCCGGTCCCATCCGCCTGCTCGAAACGCCGGACTGCAAGCGGTACGCGTACTCCGAGGGGCAGGAGACCGGCCGCCTGATCGCTGACCAGAAAGACGTCGCCGCACTCTCGATGCGCTATGCGAGACTGCGTTCACAGGCCCTCTCCCCACAGGACTCCATGGGCCTGTTGGAGCGAATGCGAGGAGCGCTATGAGCACCGCTGAACCGGTCTGGTTCAAGAGCAGCTACAGCAGCGATCAGGGCGACGACTGCGTCGAAGTCGCCACCCTCCCCTCCACCATCCACGTCCGCGACTCCAAGCTCCCCGTCAGCCCCGAGCTGACCCTCTCCCCCGCCGCCTGGACGCCCTTCATCGGCCAGGCGGGTGACTTCGGGCCGGACTCCCTGCCATCCCGCAGCTGAACCGACTATCCGCTGATCCCACCGCCGTACTTTCGTACGGTGATCAGTCCTGTACGAAGCATCACCGCGCTCTGCGCACTCGGCGCACTCGGCGCCGCCCTCGCCGCCTGCGGCACTCCGCACGCCTCGACGCGCATCGTCAACGCCACCGCCAGCCCCTCGGCCGCGTCGGTGCCCCGGCCGCCCACGCTCGCGCCGGGCCCGGCCGGGCTGACGCCGGTGTTCGAGCACGGCCTTCGGAGCCGCACCGACAAGACCGTGGCGCTCACCTTCGACGCGGACATGACCGCGGATCAGGGGGACAGGGCCGCCGCGGGTGAACGGTTCGACAATCCGCAGCTGATCGCCGCGCTGCGACAGCTGAAGGTTCCGGCCACGGTGTTCATGACGGGGCGGTGGGTCGAGGAGTATCCGATCCAGGCGCGGTCCATCGGGCGGGACCCCCTGTTCGAGGTCGCGAACCACTCGTACAGCCATCACGCCTTCACCGAGAACTGCTACGGCCTGCCGACCATGGCCCCGGAGCGCATGCGGGCGGACCTGGAGCGGGCCTATCGGGTCTTCCGTGAAGCGGGGGTCCGGGACCCCATGCCGTACTTCCGGTTTCCCGGCGGCTGCTACGACGGCCGCGCGCTGCGGCGGCTGAGCGCGTCCGGGGTGACGGCGGTGCAGTGGGACGTGACGAGCGGGGACGCGTTCGCGACGGACGCGGACGACGTGGTGCGGGACGTGCTCGACGGCGTGCGGCCGGGATCCGTCGTGGTCATGCACTGCACGCACAGTGCCGCGCCGGTCACGGAGAGGGCAGTACGGAAGATCGTGCCGGCGCTCCGGGCACGCGGGTTCCGGTTCGTGAAGGTGTCGGAGCTGGTCGGGACCACGGCGGCGACGGCAGCGAGGGCGGCGGCACCACGCTGAGCCGGCCCCCGCGCGGTCGCTCTACGCTGGACATATGAGCGATTACCGCGGATCCGAACCGACGACGGCGGAACCGTCCCCGACCGCTGGACCGTCCCCGACCGCGGCGCGGACCACGGCCGACGGCCCGCCCTTCGCCGACTGCGTGCTGTGCCAGAAGCCCACCGAGTACCCGGAGTCCCACAAGGGGATCACCCTGTGCCCGGTGTGCGCATGGCGGGAGGCCGAACGGACCGCCTGCTCCGGCTGAAGCGCCGGCCGCCCGTTCAGGCGGAGCGGCGGGTCGTCAGGGCGCAGGCCACGGCGGTGGCGGCGGCCGTGAGGAGCCCGGCCGCGATCAGCGGCAGGACCGGGACCGGGATCGTCGCGTGCCGCGAGCCGTCGACCAGGGCCGTGACCGCCGCCCGGGCCGGGGAACCGGCCACCACCAGGGCCAGCAGCGCGCCGAGCAGGAGGGCGGGGACGGCCCGGCCCGGCGAGCGCAGCAGCGGCCAGTTCGTGAGCGCGCCGACGGCCGTGCCGAGGAGGGCGCAGACGAGCACGGCCAACAGGCCGGCGCCGCCCGCCGGGAGTGCCTCGACGCGCGTCTGATGGTCCGTGCTCGTGGGAGCGCTGATGATCGTGACAAGGACTGTGGCCGCCGTGCCGAGGAGCGCGGCCGCCGAGAACGCGACCAGGACGCAGGCCAGATGCGCCCGGCCCGGTCCGGCCGCCGCACCCGTACAACTGCGGGCGGCGGGCGGCTCGTTGGTGACGCAGATCCGCATCAGCCACGCGGCCACAGGCAGCAGCGCGGCGGCCGTGTAGCCGAGGGAGTCGAGCACGGGCTGTCCGCGCTGCACGCCGATGGCCAGGAACGCCGCGTACAGGATGACGGGCGGCAGCCAGCGCTGGGAGCGGACGAGGAGGGCTGCCTGGTAACGGAGGAGGGCGGTCATCAGGAGCTTTCCACTTCCAGTTCCAGTTCCTTTTCCAATTCCGGTTTCTGTTCCTTTTCCAATTCCGGTTTCTGTTCCGGTTCCCGTTCCGGTTCGGCCAGGGCCGCGGGTTCCGGGCCCACGCTCACCACGTGCCACGGGGGCCGGGCCCCCAGCAACGCCCTGAGCAGCGTGTCCGAGACGGCCTGCGGGACGGTGAACCGGTGTGCCCCGGCGGCCGTTTCCTCGACGGACGTGGCCAACTTCCGCACCCCGTCGGGGATGTGGGCGCCCGCCGTCCCACGCCCCTCGACGACGACAGCGGCGGAGACGGGGACGGGGACAGTACGGAGGTTGAGGGCACCCCCCACCACCGCGTACGTCGCGTCCGGCGTCCCCGCCAGCCGCCGCGGGTCATGGTCGACGAACACCGCCGTCGCCCCGGCAGCGGTCCGCTCGGCCACCACCCGCTCCAACTCCTCACGGGCGTCGGTGTCCAGGCCGGTCCACGCCTCGTCGAGGACGAGCAACTCCGGTTCGGCGAGCAGGGCCTGGGCCACGGCGACCTTCTGGCTGCTGCCCTTGGAGAGCTCCGCCATCGGCGTACGGGCGTACTCGGCGGCCCCGAAGCGCTCCAGCCACTCGGCGGCGGCGCGGGCGGCGGCCGGTCGGTCCAGGCCGTGGACGGCACCGAGGTGGGTGAGGTACTCGGCGGCGGTGAACGGCAGTGCGGCGGGGAAGCGTTCGGGGACGTACGCCGTCCGCGGGCGCCCTGTCACCCGGCCCTCCGTGGGCGCGTCCAGCCCGGCGAGGACGCGGAGCAACGTGGACTTGCCGGTGCCGTTCGCGCCCTCCACCCGGATCAGGGCGCCGGGGGCGATCTCCAGGTCGACGCCGCGCAGCACCCAGGCGCCACGGAACCCGTAACGGCGGCCGACACCCTCCAGCCTCAGCGGTAACTGACGTTCCATGCCCCCATCCTCGTACAACCGAACGAGTACGTGTCGAGGGAACACATCTTTCGCCTGGCAGACTGGGCGGGTGACCACGAGCGACCCGACCCCCGACCCCGCCCGAGCCCCCACCGGCTCCCAGGACAGCCCCTTCCAGGACGAGCGGACTCCGCGCGACGACGCCCCGCAGTTCGTGCTGCCCCTGGTCGCGCGCATCGAGCGGGCCGCTCCCCCGGCGCGTACGGACGCGTTGGAGACGGCGGCGCGGGCCGTGCTGGTGATGCTGAGCGACCCGCGGTCGGTGGGCGACGGGGAGTGGGCCGAGGCGATGCGGAGCTGGCAGGACGCCCGGATCCGGAAGGTGGTCCGGCGGGCGCGCGGCGCGGAGTGGCGGCGGGCCGAGGCGCTGCCGGGGATCACCGTGGCGGGCAAGTCGGCCGAGGTGCGCGTCTTCCCGCCGGTCCCGCTCGACGGCTGGCCCAAGGACCTGGCCCGTCTCCAGGTCTCCGGCACGGACCTCGACGACCCGGAACCGCCGGCCGGTCCCGACCCCGCCGCCCCGGTCCTGTGGCTGAACCCCGAGGTCGACATGTCGGCGGGCAAGGCGATGGCCCAGGCCGGTCACGGCGCCCAGCTCGCCTGGTGGGACCTCGACGGCGCGGCCCGCGCCGCCTGGCGGGACGCGGGCTTCCCGCTCGCCGTCCGCACCGCCGCCCCCGCCCACTGGCGGGACCTCACCACCGCCGGCCTCCCCGTCGTCCGCGACGCGGGATTCACGGAGGTCGCCCCGGGCTCCTGCACGGTGGTCGCGGACCACACCGCGTTGCGTTCTTGACCCACCATCCGCCCCGATTACACGACTTTCAGATCACAAGCCTGCACCGAACGAAAGCAGACGGAAATATTTCGACCGCTTTGGTCGATGAGGTGTGAGCGTCAAGCCGAGTGGAATAGAAACCGGGCATCGTCATCATTCCGCCCGCAACGGGCTTGATGCATCGGGGGGCGTCATCAGCATTTCCTTGTTCCGGAGTTCGGCGATTTCGGCACTGCTCGCTCTGCTACTCGCACTCCTGCTCGGCGGATGCGGTAACGACGGTTCGTCCGGCGGTGATTCCGGGGACGACGATTCAGGATCATCGGTCGGCGAGACCGTGGAGTCCACGGATCCGATCCAGAGCGACGAGCCGACGGAAAGCGTTCCCGAAGAGGAGGAAGAGGGGGAAGAAGAGGTCGAACCCCCTCCCGAGGAAGAATCCATCACCGGCCAGGTGCCCGAGGAACTGGTGGGTGAGTGGGACGGGGACGGAGAGGGCTCCGCCCGGGTCGACAAGATCACCTTCTTCGGCGACGGGACCGTGAGTCTGCTGTACAACAACCGCCAGGTACTGGAAGGACCGGCGGTCGTGGAGGACTCACGGATGACCCTCTACGTCCCCGGTGGGCCGATCATCTACGAGAGCTGGTACATCGAGCGACCCGACATCGGAAACGAATACGGCTACGCATTCGAGTCCCTCATGCTGGACGGCGTGAGTTACGTACGCCAGATCAGTTGATCCGCATTCACGAAAAGAAGGGGCGGCCATGAGTGATCGGTTCACGGCGGTGGATGAAGATCTGGTGCGTGAAGTGACCCGCATCGTGGTTTCCGAAGTCGCACCCCAGGAGATGGTCCTCTTCGGAATGAACAGCCGGGCCTATTTCCGCGACCCCGTGGGAACGCTGAAAGCGGCGGCAGGTGACGGCGGCGGGTCGAAGGAGAGCATGCTGGGCGCCGGCGGCGCCGAGGTCGTCGTCCTGCTCACTCCCTTCGCCCTCGCGATGGTGCAGGGCGCACTCTCCTCGTTCGTCGGAGCGTTCGCCGCGAACCTCGCCGACGGCAGCGGCACCGCCGTACGGACATGGCTCGGAGGCCTGTTCGGACGGGGCGACGGCGAGGCCGACGCCGAGACGGACGGCGTGCTGACACCCGACCAGGTGGAGTGGCTGCGCGAGGAGGCGTACCGCACTCTGTTGAGGGCCGAACTCAGGGAGACGCAGGCCCGGTTGCTGGCGGACGCCCTGGCGGGCGCGGCCCGCGTCCGCCGGTGACCTGCCGGAGGCCTGGTGTCGTCCGCCCCGCCCGACCCGTTCGCGCTGCCCAGCGGCGCCAAGTTCCGCTTGGCCCTCGTCGTCACCGCTCTGCTGGGGACGACGGCCTTCATCCACAACCTGCTCTATTTCACGTTCTCGCCCGACGGTGACCGGGCCGTCGCGGTCTACCAGCGGTGCGCGGCGGCCCCGGAGGGTCAGCCACCCGCGACGGACCCCCTCTCCTACACCCGAGGCTTCCTGTCCTGCATCGCCCCGTACGAGCGGGAGAAGGCGTGGTGGGTGCTCGGCGGGATCCTGCTGCTGGCGTCGACGGCGGCGGCGATCTACGTCCTGCTGCCCTGGTTCCTGACGCGTCACAGGCGGTTGGAGCCCCTGTCACCTCATGACCCCGACCAGGCCCCGCTGCTGGCGCTGCTGCACGCCCTGTGCCGCGAGGCGGGCCTGCCCCGGCCCCCGGAGTTCTGGGTGAGTGGCATGGACGACCGCAAGGTGGACGCGTTCACCTTCGGCCGGAGCGGCCGGTACCGCGTGGCGCTGGCCCAGGGCACGGTGGCCTCCTTCGGCCTCGCCCCGCAGCGTGCCCGTGCCGTCGTCCTGCACGAACTGGCGCACCTGCGGAACAAGGACGTCGACGTCACCTACCTCACTGTCGCCCTGGCCCTGGCCTTCGTCCCCACCGGACTGCTGCCGCTCGCCGTCGCGCTGATCGGCACACCGGCCCACAGCGTCCTGTCGGTGACCTGGCGTTCCCTGGTGCTGGTGGCCCTCGTCCGGGTGACCTGCGTGTCCGTGCTGCGGATGCGTGAGTACGGCGCCGATGTGCGGGCGGCCGTCTGGGGCGCGGGGCCGGGGCTGCTGGACGTGCTCGGTACCGCGCGCGGTAGGCCCGTTCCCTGGTGGCGCCGCGGGCCGCTGGCCGTGCACCCGTCCGCGGCCGCGCGGGCCGCCGAGATCGTGCGGCCGCAGGAGTTGTTCCGGCTCCGCTTCACCGAGTGCTTCGCCGCCGGTCTGGCCGTCTCGGTCGCCGCGAGCGGACTGCTCACCCTTCTGTGGCTCGTGCTCAACCGGCTCGACGCCCTCGACGCGCGCTGGACGGTCGTGCTGCTGTGCGTCCCCGCCGCCCTCGCCGTGATCGGACTGGGTGTCTGGCGCGCCGCCCTGTTCGGCGGTGGCACCCGGGTGGTCCTCCTGCCGGCGCTGGGCCTCGGTCTCGGGCTGGTCGTCGGCGTGCCGCTCGCACCCCAGAGCGGCATCGTCCTGACGGACCGACCCCTCGTTCCGGGACCGGCGGCAGTGGTGTGGTCCCTCGCGCTGTGCGCGCTCATGGTGGCGCTGTCGGCGTGGCTCTCCCGGTCGGCGGCGCTCTGGCACGCCACCGGGGAGCGCCCACCGAGAAGGGCGTGGCAAGCCGGGCTGCTCGCCGCCGCGCTTCCGTTCGCGGTGCTCCTGAGCGGATGGATGCTGCTGTACGACGCCGGCGACGCACTGGGCCCCGTCCACGACTCCGCCCGGGAGTTGTACGCCCTCGCCGACGCCTCCGCACCGGTGGGTCCCTACTGGCTGTGGGCCCTCGTCGAACACCCGCTGACACTCCGGTTCGCCCAGTGGACCCCGCTCGTCATGGCCATGGCCGCGGTGTGGCTGCTCCCGGTCGCCGCACCGTGGCGCCGCCGGCCTTCGTACGACACCGGGTGGGCTCGGCATGTGCTGCTGACGAGCACCGCCACAGCCGCCGCTTTCGCGTGGTTCCAGCTCCTGGAACGGGTGCTGCTGCGTGAGGGCGTGAGCCAGGCGGTGCGCGGGCAGGACGGTTTCCTCCTCGCGTTCACGTACTGGCAGATCGGCGCCGCGATGCTGCTCCAGGGGATCGCCGCCGCCGTGACGGTCCGAGTACGCCGCCACGACCGGCTCGCGATTCCGTTCGCCCTGCTGACCGCCTTTCTCACCGGCTCCCTGCTGACGGTGGTGTTCTTCGCCGGGGTCCTCCTGGCCGGCTGCGCCGACGCACTCGCCATCGTTCCGAGCCGGTGCGCGCTGGACCTTCCGCCGTCCCTGATCCGCGACACGCTGCTGCGGATTCTGACCGGCGGGTTCCTCTGCGCACTCGCGGGCGCGGCGGCCTCCCGCGCCCTGTCCCACCTCCGGGACGAACGTCCCCCCGGCGCGCCACTTCTCCGCGCACCGCACGTACGACCCACGCCGTCGGTGCCGTCGGTGCCGTCGGCCCCGCTTGTCCCGCCGGCACCGGCCGTACCACCGCCCCTCTCCCTGTCGGCCGTTCCTCCGCGGTCCCCTCACCCACGTCCGGCACTGCTCGACCGGCACCTCACCATCGCTCTGGCCTGTGTCCCGGCGGCTCTCGTCGTGGCATTCGCGCTCATCGTCGGCCCCCTCGGACAGGCGTCCGGCGCCGATGCCACCGGCGCGTCCTCGGCGGCGGCCTGCCGGAAGTTCGACGAGTTCCTCGGAGCCACGGGCTCCCTGAGCCCGGCCGAGGCCAACAGCCGGCTCTTCGAAGCGGTACAGCTCGCCCTGCAGGCGGGCGACACCCCACTCGCCACCGCTTTCCAGGGGCTGTTCGCCGCCGCCCGGGACGGGGATGCCGAGCGGTTCGGCGCCCTGACCGACACCATCGCCGACCGGTGCGCCGCGGAGGGGGCCCCTCTGGAGAGCCTTGCCCAGCGAACGGGTCACCGACCGGCGCCTGTTGCGTCCCGTCCGCCCGAGCCGCCCGTCCTCAGCCGGTTCAAAGGTCGTTGAACAACACCGGCACCCCGCACGTACTTCCCGGTACTGGCCAAGTAAATGCCCCAACGACCAGTTGGCATCATCCGGGAGGATCACTTTGCGGCGTCTCAACGGCTCGCTCATCGCCAGCCTTGCCCTCGTCGTCACCGTCGGCGCGCTGGCGTTCCCCGTATGGTCCTACGCCGACCGCTCGGGCACCGCCCAGGCCAACATGGCCTCCAGCACCGTGAACACCCAGTGGGGGCCGCTGACGGCCGCCGACCGGGACCTGATCGTCCGTGTCCGTCTCGCGGGACTGTGGGAGCTGCCTGCCGCCGAGCAGGCCATGCAGCGGTCGAAGAGCCCGGAGGTCAAGGAAGCCGCGGACCACCTGATCGTGGGCCACAAGGACCTCGACGAGCGGACGCGGGCCGTGGCGTCCCAGCTGGGCGTCGAGCTGCCGAACGTGCCGAACGCGCAGCAGCAGGGCTGGCTGCAGCAGATGAGCAACGCCACGGACGACCAGTACGACCGGGTGTGGGCCAACCTGCTGCGCTCCGCCCACGGCAAGATCTTCCCGACCATCGGGGCGATCCGGAACCAGACAGAGAACACCCTGGTGCGCCAGCTGGCCTCGGACACCAACCAGACCGTGCTCGACCACATCACGTTCCTGGAGAAGACCGGCCAGGTCGACTTCGACGCGATCGCCAACGGCACGATCTGACGCGGCCCCGGGTCCGGCCCCGAACGGGACCCCGACCCGACACACAGCGGCACCTCCGCACCCCAAGCAACAGTCAGTCCCCAACGATCAGTTGGTTTCCTCCGGGAGGCTCATTTGCGACGCTCCAAGGGCTCTGTCCTCGTCGCCCTGGCGATCGCCGGCACGCTCACCGCGGTCGCCTACCCCATCTTCTACTCGTACCCCAACCGCAACGCGACGGCCGCGGCCGCGCTCACCGGTGACACGGTGACCACGCAGTGGGGGCCGCTCACCCCCGCCGACCGCGACCTGCTCATCCGTGTGCGGCTGGCAGGTCTGTGGGAGCTGCCGGCCGGGCAGCAGGCGCTGGAGCGCAGCGGCAGCCAGGCCGTCAGGGAGGCCGCCGACCACCTGATCGTGGGCCACTCCGACCTCGACAAGCGGTCGCGGGTCATCGCGGCGAAGCTGGGCGTCGAGCTGCCGAACCAGCCGACGGCGGAGCAGCAGGGCTGGCTGGACCAGATGACCGCCAGCAAGACCGAGGCCGAGTACAACAAGACCTGGGCGAACCTGCTGCGGGCCGCCCACGGCAAGATCTTCCCGGCGATCGCCACCGTGCGGAACTCCACCCGCAACACGCTGATCCGCCAGCTGGCCTCCGACGCCAACCAGACCGTGCTGGACCACATCACGATCCTGGAGGGCACCGGCGTGGTCGACTTCGCGACCATCGCCGACAACTCGGTCAGCGGTACCGCCAGCCCGACCGGCCCGCCGCCGCCCGTCCCCGGTCAGCTGCCGCCCGCCGCGCCCCCCGCCGAGCCGTCCACCAACCCGGACGTGAAGTCGACGCCGTCGCCCTTCCAGTCGGGGCAGGTCCCCACCGGCCGTCCGGACCCGGAGGAGATCAACAAGGACCAGGGGCAGCCGCAGGTCCAGTAGAACGCTCGAACAGAAAGCTCAAATGTTGCTCTGAAGGTCCCCTCCACGGGGTTCGGCCCCGGCCGCCGGGGCCATGACTCCGTCACGCCGGAACACAGGTCCGCCGTAAGGAGACGCGGCTCGACGAGACGCAGTCCTGGTGCGGCCGTGGCCGACGTGACCGAGGAGGGGACGATGGAGCAGATCGCACAGTTGGGGACGGGGATCGGCTGGCGGCCGGAGATCGCCGACGCCGTCGAGCGCATGGCCGGGTCGGGGGGCGGTGTCGACTGGGTCGAGGTCGTCGCCGAGAACGTCTGTCCCGGCCACATCGCCGAGTCGCTGCTGCGGCTGCGCGAGCGGGGCGTCACGGTCGTGCCGCACGGCGTCTCCCTCGGTCTCGGCGGCGCCGACCGCCCCGACGAGCAGCGCCTGCGCTCCCTCGCCGAGCGCGTGGAGGCACTGGGCGCCCCCCTCGTCACGGAGCACATCGCGTTCGTCCGGGCGGGGGGCGCCCTCACCGCGTCGCCGCAGCTGGAGGCCGGGCATCTGCTGCCGGTGCCGCGCACCCGGGACGCCCTGGACGTGTTGTGCGAGAACGTCCGCATCGCCCAGGACGCGCTGCCCGTGCCGCTCGCCCTGGAGAACATCGCGGCCCTCATCAACTGGCCGGGCGAGGAGATGACCGAGGGGCAGTTCCTCTACGACCTCGTCGACCGCACCGGCGTCCGGCTCCTCATCGACGTGGCGAACCTCCACACCAACCACGTCAACCGGGGCGAGGACCCCGCGAAGGCACTCGACGAGCTGCCGGTCGAGGCCATCGCGTACGTCCATGTCGCGGGCGGCTTCGAGCGGGACGGGGTCTGGCACGACAGCCACGCCCACCCAGTCCCCCAGCAGGTCCTCGACGTCCTCGCCGACCTCACCTCCCGCGTGACCCCGCCGGGCGTCCTCCTGGAGCGCGACGAAAACTTCCCCGAGCCGGGCGAGCTGGAGCGGGAGCTGGGCGCGATCCGGGGGGTGCTGGAGAAGGCCGAGGTGCGGAGCCCCGGCAGGAAGGCGCCCGCGGCCGAGTCGACTGCCGTCGAGGAGGCCGAGCCCGTCGCCCGGCAGCGGCTCGGGCTCGCGCAGGCCGCGCTGCTGTCCGCGCTGGTCGCGGGGACGCCGGTGCCCGAGGGGTTCGACCGGGTACGGCTCGGCGTGCAGGCGCGGGCCCTCGCCGCCAAGCGGGCGGACGTCGTGGCGAAGGTGGCGCCGGAGCTCCCGGAGATCCTCGGCTCGTCGTACCGGCCGGCCTTCGTGGCGTACGCGCAGGGCCACCCGATGACCGACGGCTACCGGCGCGACGCGCTCTCGTTCGCCGAGCACGTGCTGCTCACGGGCCGCCCCCACGACGCGGACGTCCTCCGCGAGGTACGCCGGTGGTGGCTGGAGCGCTCGGGTCCCGCCCCGCTCTCCCAGCGCCCGACGGCCCGGCTGGCCCGCGCGACCCGCAGGGTGCTGCTACGCCGCTGAGCCGGGGTGTTCACCCGCAGATGTGCTGCGATTAACAAACCCGTGCCCCTCACACGGGTTCACCGCCCCTTGTGACACGTTTCAGCGCCATTCATCCACCCCTTCGCGTACCCCATCCGACGCGCTTTGCCCCCTCCTCAACCGTTCCTCCGCATACGGCAGTTGGCGTAGACCGGGCAGTAACATACCGGTCCGTAGGCCAATCAGCACCCGTTGCGCACTAGCGTGCGGTGCCGCGAGCAGGAGGCACCATGCGAACCACCAACGGCAGAGGGGGACTGTTCAGTGGCACAGGACTCATCGTCGCCGGACTGACGGCGACGCTCATCGCGCTGGTCTTCCCGATCTGGTCCTACGCGGACCGCTCGGGCACCGACGTCAGCGTGCTCAACGCGTCCACCGTGACGACGCGGTACGGTCCCTTGTCCGCCCTGGACCGGGAGTTCGTCACCAAGGTCAGGCTGGCGGGGCTGTGGGAGCTGCCCGCCGGGCAGCAGGCCGAGACCAAGGGCACCACCGAGGCCGTACGGACCGCCGGGGAGCATCTCATCGAGGGGCACACCGTCCTCGACGCCCGCGTCCGCGACGTCGCCGCGCGCCTCGGCCTGCCCCTGCCCAATCAGCCGAGCGACCAGCAGAAGGCGTGGCTGGACACCCTGACGGCGGCGCAGGGCGCGAATTACGACCGCGAGTTCGCCAACATCCTGCGCCTGGCGCACGGCAAGGTCTTCTCCGTCGTCGCCCAGGTCCGCGCCACCACCCGCAACTCGCTGGTCCGCGGCCTCGCCGACGACGCCAACACCACCGTCCTCGACCACATCAAGGTCCTGGAGGCCACCGGGCTCGTCGACTACGACGCGATCGCCCGCGACACCCTCGCCGCGGGCGCCCCGGCCCCCACCGGCTCCCCGGCCACGTCCGGCCCGCTGAACGACCCCGGCTCCCCCGTCCCGGTGACCCCGTCACCCACACCGACCACCCCGGCCCCGGCCACGTCCGCACCCCGCTACACCCTGCCGCCGGCCGCCAACGGGCCGGTGGAGGACGACGGCTGAGAGCCACCCGCCGGACCTGCTGGTCACGCGCCACCTGGTCACGCGCCATCCGGTCACGCATCACCTAGTGAGCTGGTCTTGAGTTCACGTCTCGCCACGTGAGTCGTGGTTCGTTTCAGATTTCGGCTTGGGCGCTGACAGCGGCTGGCGGTTGCGGTCTGCTGGTGGAATGGGGGACAGCAGGCTGCAACCGCTGGTGTTATCCGAGGACGAGCGGCTGGTGTTGCGGGGGTGGGCCAAACGGCGGACAACCGCGCAGGGCCTGGCCAAGCGGGCACGGATCGTGCTGGCCTGCGCGGACGGGCTGAACAACACCGCGGTGGCCGCGCGGCTGGACACCGATCGCGGGACCGTGAGCCGGTGGCGGACCAGATTTCTGCAACGCCGTCTCGATGGCCTGTCCGACGAGCCGCGTCCCGGCGTGCCCCGCACCATCACCGACGCCCAGGTGGAAGAGGTGGTGGTGCGCACGCTGGAAGAGGTGCCCGAAGGCGCCCCCCACTGGTCGAAGCGGGAGTTGGCCCGGCGGGTGGGGATCTCACCGACGAGTGTGCTGCGGATCTGGCGGGCCTTCGGGCTGCAGCCCTGGCGCACGGAGACCTTCAAGATCTCTCCGGAGCCGCTGCTGATCGACAAGATCCGTGACGTGGTCGGACTGTATCTCGCCCCGCCGGCGAACGCGGCCGTATTCGCGGTCGACGAGAAACCGCAGATCCAGGCCCTGGAACGGACAGCTCCGGTAGTGCCGATGATCCCGGGCACCCCGGAGCGCCGCAGCTTCGACTACGTCCGGCACGGCACCGTGGACCTGTTCGCCGCCCTGAACACCGCCACCGGCAAGGTGATCGGCAAACTGTCCGCGCAGCACCGGGCCGTGGACTTCCGCGACTTCCTCGACGAGATCGACCGCCAGACCGATCCTGGCCTGGCGGTCCACGTGATCTGCGACAACCTCTCCACCCACAAGGCACCGGTGGTGCACAAATGGCTGCTCGCGCACCCCCGGTTCGAGCTGCACTTCACGCCCACGTACTCGTCCTGGATCAACCAGGTCGAGCGGTGGTTCGCCGAACTGCAGCGGCGCTGCCTCGAACGCGGCGTGTTCTGCTCCCTCGACGAACTCAAGACCGCGCTCGAAGACTGGATCAAGACCTGGAACGAGGACGCCAGGCCGTTCAAGTGGACCAAGACAGCCGACCAGATCATCGACCGGATCTGCCGCTACTGCGACAGGATCTCCGGACCAGATCACTAGTCCGGCATCGCCACCACGACGTACACGCACGCGACGACCACGGCCGCGCAGACGACGACCGCGGCGATCAGCGCACAGCCGAGGGCCCCCAGCGTGCCGCCGATGGCCGACCAGCCGAACCGCGTCGCCCGCTCGGCCCGCCGGACCGCCTCCTGGTACTCGCTGTCGTCGTCCCAGCCGCGATCCGACATGATCACCCCCCGATCGGACCCTACAACGCGACAACTCGGCCGTCCCGCCGCTCGCGGGGCCTGGCCATTGCGGGGCCTGGCAATTGCGGGCCGCAAGGGCGAACAAACGGAAGAGACCGGGAACCTTCCCTCCGGATTAAGGACATCGCGCGCCACCGCCTCCGGCCGGCGCATACAAACACGCCATGCTCTGGGTCCTCTTCCTCCTCCTGGCCTGGGCCGCCGCCGGCGTGTCCTGTGCCCGACTGTGCCTGACCTCGCTGCGTGCGGCGGACGCCGACACCGACGTCCACGCGGACCACGCCCTGCCACCGGCTGACGCTGTACGAGGCGGCGTTCCTGTCCGGCGGCCCGGCGCGCGTCGCCGACCTCACCCTCGTCTCCATGGCCCGCCGGCGCCGCCTCCTCCTCGCCCACACCGGCTGGGCGACGGTCGTGGACCCGGACGGGCGCGACGAGATGGAACGCTCGGTCATCGGCGCGATAGGCCCCGGCGGGCAGTCCCGGATAGCGTCCGTACGGCGGAGCGCCGCGACCGCGGACCCCGTACGCCGCCTGTCCGACCGGCTCGTCGCGGCGGGCCTGGCCGTGCCGGAGGCCGTGCGCACGAGCGTCGCCGACGCGGTCACCCAGGTACGGGGCGCCGCGCTGGGCGTGTGCGGGTTGGGGGCGCTGGCGTTGATGCTGCCCTCGCAGGGCTTCGAGGAGCACCGCGTGCTGGTCGCCTTGTGGTTCGCCTTGCCGCTGGTGCTGACGCTCAGCTGTCTCGTCATCGTGCGGGTCGAGGGGCAGCCGTGTACGCGGTGGGCGTCCGCGGAGGGGGTGCGGGTGTTGGGGGCCGTGGTGGAACGGGGCGGGGGTGACTCGGCGGACCTTGTCTCGGTGGCCGTCCGGGGGGTGGGGGCGGTGGAGTCCGCCGCGTTACGGGCGGCGTTCGGCCATCGATAGCGCCATCGGCGTGGGCGGGTCGCGGGCTGCGGTTCGTTCGTGCTGATCGCGCGACTCCCCCGCGCCCCGGAAGAACACACGGGCGGCCGGTGCTTTACATTTGCCCCTTCTCACACGAAACATCCTTTTGTCGCTGTCGTGCTTCGGAGGGATCCTCGATGCGAGCTGCCGTTCTCTACGGGACTGTCGCGGCGGTGGTGCTGAGCGGCCTCGCCGCGCCCCCGGCCGGGGGCGACACGCGGACGAGTGGGCCGGCCGAGCGGGCCGCGGCCGAAGGCATCCGGTTCGGGAAGTGTCCGGCGGTGGAGGGGCTGCCGGACGGGGTGCGGTGCGGGACGGTCGAGGTGCCGCTCGACTACGCGCGGCCCAACGGCGAGCAGATCTCGCTGACCGTCAGCCGGATCGAGGCCACGAGGAAGGACGCGAAGGGGAGGAGGGTCGCCCGGCAGGGGGCGCTCGTGTTCAATCCGGGCGGGCCCGGGGCCTCCGGGATGTTCTTTCCCCTCGTCGGCACCCTCCCGGACTGGAAGCGCGTCGGCGCCGCGTACGACCTGGTCGGGTACGCCCCGCGCGGGGTCGGGCGGTCGGCGCCGCTGTCCTGCCAGGACCCGAAGCTGCTGCGCCAGGGGCCCTCACCCGCGCCGACGCACCCGTCGGAGGCGTACAAGAAGGAGCGGATCGCACGGGCCAAGGCGTACGCGCGGGCGTGCGCGCAGCGGGGCGGGAGCGCGCTGCGGCACTACCACTCCCTCAACAACGCCCGTGACCTGGACGTCCTGCGTGCCGCGCTCGGCGAGCCGCGACTGACGTTCATGGGGGCGTCGTACGGGACGTACCTCGGGGCGCTGTACGCGGCGCTGTTCCCCTCGCACGTACGCCGGATGGTCTTCGACTCGGCGGTGAACCCGGACCCCGCACAGATCTGGTACCGCAACAACCTCGACCAGTCGGCCGCGTTCGAGGAACGCTGGGCGGACTTCCGGGCCTGGGTCGCCAAGCACCACCAGGTGTACGGGCTGGGCGACACCCCGGACAAGGTGCTGCGGAGTTACGAGCGGGCGGCGGCACGGCTGGCCACCCGGCCCGCCGGCGGCAAGGTCGGGCCGGGGCAGTTGCAGGGCGCGTTCCTGCAGGCCGCGTACTACGACGACTACTGGCCGCAGCGTGCCCTGGCGCTCTCCGCGTACCTGAAGGGCGACCCGAAGCCGCTGGCCCGGATCGCCGGTCCGTACCCGGAGGCGGCGGTCGAGCAGGAGAACACCCGCGCCGTCTACACGGCCGTGGAGTGCAACGACGGGCCCTGGCCGACGCGGTGGCGGGACTGGGACCGCGACAACACGCGGCTCGCGCGGACCGCGCCCTTCGAGACGTGGGACAACGTGTGGACGAACCTGCCGTGCGCGTACTGGGGCGGGCCGCGTCAGCAGCCGCTCGACGTGCGGACCGGGCCCGGTGAGCTGCCGCCCACGCTGATCCTCGCGGCCGAGCGGGACGCGGCCGCGCCCTATGAGGGAGCGATCGAACTGCACCGGCGGCTTTGGGGGTCGGTGCTGGTGACCGAGCGGGACGCCGGGAATCACGGGGTCTCGGGCGGGCCCAACAAGTGCGTCAACGGGTACCTGGAGGCGTACCTGTTGGAGGGGCGGGTGCCCGAGCGGAGGGCTGCCTGCGCGCCGCGGCCCGAACAGAAGCCCCACGCTCCGCGGGTCGGGGCCGCGGAGCGGCTGCGCGTCGGTCGTGGCTGATCGCGCCCGCGCGGCGGAGCCGCGTCGGTGACGGCCCCGCGCCTCTGACGGGGCTCAGGCCAGGCCTGCCACCAGTTCCGCGACCGACTTCCTGCGGCCCGTGTAGAACGGGACCTCCTCCCGGACGTGCATGCGGGCCTCCGAGGCGCGGAGGTGACGCATGAGGTCGACGATGCGGTAGAGCTCGTCGGCCTCGAAGGCGAGGAGCCACTCGTAGTCGCCCAGTGAGAAGGACGCGACCGTGTTGGCGCGGACGTCCGGGAAACCGCGGGCCATCTTGCCGTGGTCGGCGAGCATGCGGCGGCGGTCCTCGTCGGGCAGCAGGTACCAGTCGTAGGAGCGGACGAAGGGGTAGACGCTGACGTAGTCGCGGGGCGTCTCGTCGGCGAGGAACGCCGGGATGTGCGAGCGGTTGAACTCGGCGGGGCGGTGCAGCGCCATGTTCGACCACACCGGGGTGAGCGCGCGGCCCAGCTTCGTGCGGCGGAAGAGGTTGTACGCCTCCTGGAGCTGGTCGGCGGTCTCGGCGTGCCACCAGATCATGAGGTCGGCGTCGGCGCGCAGGCCCGACACGTCGTACGTGCCGCGGACGGTCACGTCCTTCGCGGCGAGCTGGTCGAACAGCTCCTGGACCTCGTCGGCGTAACCCGCGCGGTCCTCCGGCAGCACGTCCTTCAGCCGGAAGACGGACCACAGCGTGTAGCGGATGACCTCGTTGAGGTCCTTGGCCAGCTTGCCCTTGTTCGGGATCCGGCCGGACTCGGTGGTGGGGGCGTCGTCACTCATGGTCCTATTCTCCCGCTCCGCCGTGCGGGCTCTGCACCGGGTTGGCGGTGAGATCCCGCACCGCGCGCAGGTCACCGTGGATCTGGTCGACCGCGGCGGCGGCACTCGCGATACAGGCCGGGATGCCCACGCCGTCGTACGCCGCGCCGCAGACCGCGAGGCCCGGCAGCTTCCCGACGTGTGCGCGGACGCGGGCCACGCGCGCGTGGTGGCCGACCGGGTACTGCGGCAGGCCGTCGTCCCAGCGGGTGACGCGGGTTTCGAGGGGCGCCGCGGACAGGCCGGTGGCCTCGCGCAGGTCCGTTCTCGACACGTCCACGAGGTGGGCGTCGTCGTGGTCCAGGATCGCCGTCTCGCCGTACCGGCCGACCGAGGTGCGCAGGACCAGCAGGTCCGGGTTCTCGTCCGCGATCCAGCCCCACTTCTGGGAGGCGAAGGTGGACGCCTTGATCGTGCGGCCGTCGACCGGCGGCACCAGGAAGCCACTGCCCTCGGGGAGGGTGACGCCGGCACGGCGGTAGGCGAGCGTGACGAGGGCCATCGAGGCGTACTCGACGCCGGACAGCTCGGCGGCGGCCTCCGGGGCCTCGGCGCGCAGGAGGCCGGCGGCGACCGGGGCGGGGACGGCCACGACGACCGCGTCGGCGTGCAGGACACGGGTCCCGACGCTTCCGGCACCTTCTGTGACGACACGCCAGCCGCCCGAGGCTTCGCGGCGCAGCTCCGTGACCGGCGTCCGGGTGAGGATCTCGGCGCCGCGTGACCGCACCGACTCGGCCACCGCGAGCGGCAGCCGGCCCACGCCGCCCTCGATGCCCATGAAGACCGGCCCGGTCTGCCGGGCGGCGGCCGCACGCTCCTGGATCTCCCGGACGGCCTCGGTGAGGGAGGTGTGGGTCAGGGCGGCCTGGAAGAGCTGCGGGACGGCCGAGCGCATCGAGATGCGGTACGCGTCGCCCGCGTAGACGCCGCCGAGCAGGGGTTCCACCAGGCGGTCGACGACCTCCCTGCCGAGGCGGGCCGCCACGTACTCCCCCACCGCCACGTCGTCGCCGATCTCGGTGCGGGGCAGGTCGGCGTCGCGCTCGATACGGGCCAGGCCCTCATCGGACAGGACCCCGGAGAGGGCGGACGCGGCGCCGGGGACGCCCATGACGTGCCCCTTGGGCATCGGCCGCAGGGCGCCCCGGGTCCAGAGCGAGGCCGTGGCGGTGGCGGGCGGCTGGAGCCGGTCGGCGAGGCCGACCTCGCGCGCGAGGGCGACCGCCTCGGGGCGGCGGGCCAGCATCGACTCGGCGCCGAAGTCGACGCGCGCGCCCGCGATCTCGCCGGGCAGCAGCTTGCCGCCGACCCGGTCCGAGGCCTCCAGGACGGTCACTCTCGCACCCCGCTCCAGCAGTTCGTGCGCGGCGGCGAGCCCCGCGATCCCGGCCCCGATGACGACGACATGCCCGGCGTCGCGCCCGACGTCCGTACGTGATCCGCTCATGGCTCCACCCTCTCAGATGTCACTGACAGTCATGACGCCGGTCCCACCGTGGGACCGTCCGCCCCTGTGGCCTCGCCGAGTCCCGACCGTGACCGCTTCGGGACCGGATCCCGCCAACGTTCCGGCCCCCTCCCGCGTCGAAGAATCGTCAGCAAGGCGGGCAAGCACGCCTGCCACGACCCTCGGGGGGTACGCCGCAATGGCCGAAACACACGTACGACGTTCCCGGCGGCCCGCAGGGGCCCTGGCCGCCCTGTTCCTCGCCGCCGCCCTGGCCCTCACGGGCTGCGGTGCCGGCGACGACGGGGCGCGGATGAGCAGCGGGGCGGACTCCAAGAGCCAGGTCGACGACTCGGCGGCCCTGCAGGAGGGCGCCTTGAACGGCGAGAGCGGCAGCGGCAACGACCGGAGCGGCGGCAAGGCCGCCGACGCACCCACCCGCATCGCCGTGAGCCACATCATCCGCACCGCCACCCTGACCGTGCGGGTCAAGGACGTTCCGACGGCCCTGGACGAGGCCCGCACCACCGTCGAGAACGCGGGCGGGTTCATCGGCGACGAGTCCACGACCCGTGACGGCAAGGACCGCGAACGCACCCGGGTCGTCCTGCGCGTGCCCAGCGAGAAGTACGACGAGGTCCTCACCGAACTGGAGGGCACCGGGAAGCTGATCGAGCGCAGGACGAAGGCCGAGGACGTCACCGACCAGGTCGTCGACGTGGACAGCCGCATCAAGACGCAGCAGGCGAGCGTGGCCCGGATCCGCGAGCTGATGGACCGGGCGACCAAACTCAGCGACGTGGTCACCCTGGAAGGCGAGTTGAGCAGCCGTCAGGCCGACCTGGAGTCGCTGCTCGCCCAGCAGAAGTCCCTGAAGGACCGCACGAGCCTCGCCACCATCACGCTCTCCCTGTCCGAGACCGCGGTGAAGAAGGCCGTCGAGGACGACGACCCCGGCTTCATGGACGCGCTGGCGGGCGGCTGGAACGCGTTCGTCGCCGTGTTCCGCTGGCTGGGCATGGCGCTCGCCGCGATCCTTCCCTTCGCCCTGGCCACGGCCCTCGTCCTGCTCCTGTGGTTCCGCTTCGCCCGCTCCCGCCGGCCCGCACCGGCGACGGCTCCCGAGGGCACCGCCGGTTCGCTCCCGGCCGCCGCACCCGAGAAGCCCGAGAAGGATGAGATGGACGAGCAGGACGAGCAGGACTGACGGCCGGTCGGACCGAAGGCGCCCGGCCCGAAATGCGGGACGCCCGTAGCGTGTTCCCATGAACATGAGCCGCGGTGAAGAACGTTCGAGGGAACGCCTGGTGGTCGTCGGAGGCGACGCGGCGGGCATGTCCGCCGCGTCGCAGGCACGCCGGCTGCGGGGCCCCGGGGATCTGGAGATCGTGGCGTTCGAGCGGGGCCACTTCACCTCCTACTCGGCGTGCGGCATCCCCTACTGGGTGGGCGGCGACGTCCCCGAACGGGACCGGCTCATCGCCCGCTCGCCCGAGGAGCACCGGGCCCGTGACATCGATCTGCGCATGCGTACGGAGGTCGTGGAGATCGATGTCGAGGGCGCCCGCGTGCGCGCGCGGGACCTCGACTCGGGCACCGAGTCCTGGACCGCGTACGACAAACTGGTCATCGCGACCGGCGCCCGCCCGATCCGCCCCGACCTGCCCGGCGTCGACGCCCCCGGGGTGCACGGCGTGCAGACCCTGGACGACGGCCAGGCCCTCCTCGACACCCTGACCGCCACCGAGGGCCGCCGCGCGGTGGTCGTCGGCGCGGGCTACATCGGTGTGGAGATGGCCGAGGCGCTCATCAACCGGGGGTACGAGGTCACGGTCGTCAACCGCGGCAAGGAGCCCATGTCGACCCTCGACCCGGACATGGGCCGCCTGGTGCACAAGGCCATGGAGGGCCTGGGCATCACCATGGTCGACGACGCCGAGGTCACCGCCCTGCGCACCGGCGAGGACGGCCGCGTCCGCGCGGTCGCCACGGAGGACACCGAGTACCCGGCGGACGTGGTGGTGCTGGGCATCGGCGTTCGCCCCGAGACGGACCTCGCGAAGGCGGCGGGGCTGCCCCTGGGCGACCACGGCGGCCTGCTGACCGACCTCGCCATGCGTGTCCGGGGCCACGAGAACATCTGGGCCGGCGGCGACTGCGTCGAGGTCCTCGACCTGGTCTCCGGCCGCCTGCGCCACATCCCGCTCGGCACCCACGCCAACAAGCACGGCCAGATCATCGGCGCCAACGTCGGCGGCGGTTACGCCACCTTTCCCGGCGTCGTCGGCACCGCCGTCAGCAAGGTCTGCGACCTGGAGATCGCCCGCACCGGCCTCCGGGAGAAGGACGCCGACCGGGCCGGCCTCCGGTACGCCAGCGTCACCATCGAGTCCACCAGCCGCGCCGGCTACTACCCCGGCGCCGCCCTCATGACGGTGAAAATGCTCGCCGAACGCCGCACCGGCCGCCTGCTGGGCGTCCAGATCGTCGGCCGGGAGGGCGCGGGCAAGCGGGTCGACATCGCGGCGGTGGCCCTGACAGCGGGCATGACGGTTGAACAGATGACCGCCCTGGACCTCGGTTACGCCCCGCCCTTCTCCCCGGTCTGGGACCCGATCCTGGTGGCGGCGAGAAAGGCGACAGCGGCGGTGCGCTCGGGCTCTTGAGGGGCGCGGGGAACTGCGCGACCGGCCACGACGATCCCGCGGCCGACAACGCGCAAGCACCCCTACGGCGCCCCCGTCACACAGCCGACGTACCCGTGATCCGATCGATCGCCTGCCGAGCCTGCTCCGCCGGCGGCCGAGCCGGCAACGAGGACACCGAGGCGGACGAGGACACCGAAGCGGACGAGGTCACAGCCGGGGGCGCCGTCGGCGCCGCAGCCGGCTTCGCATGCGCCGCGGCGGGCCGAGCAGAGCGCAGCCGATGGCTGACCGCCTCGTCCAGCGTCACCGGCCGCTGCATCCGCGCCGCCAGCCGCCCGGCCTCCTGGCCGAGCGCGGCCACGTCTTCCCAGGGCAGCCGCACCACCAGCGAAATCTCGGCCTCACCATCGGGGGTGGCGTGCATCGCCGGGGCAACTCGGTCGTTCATCGCCTGTTCCTCACGTAGATCCGCGGTTGAGAAGTCATACGCACCACCCGCCCCGCACGTTCACCGGCGGCGGCGCCGAGGCCCACGCCGACACCGGGCACGCTGATTCCGGCCCCGTTTCCCGGGCACAAGTCCGGTGTGGTCATCCCCGTCCATGACGTGAACCCCGTGGGCCGCACGCCCTACGTGACCTACGCACTCATCGCCGCGAACGTCTTCGTCTTCGTCTTCATGCCGGGTCTCGCCGGTTCCGTGCCCGGCGACAGCGAGCTGGCCCGGCTGTGTCACACGCAGGCGTTCCTGGAGCAGTACGCGGCGGTGCCGCAGGAGTTGATCCGTCATCAGCTGCCGCAGCTGGTGCCCACCGGTGAACTCGCCCGGTCGGGCGGCTGTGCGCTGGGCCCGCCGGGCTACGACAAGTCGCCCGCGCTGTCCGTCCTCACCGCGCTGTTCCTGCACGGCGGCTGGCTGCACCTGCTGGGCAACATGCTCTTCCTGCTGATCTTCGGCACCACCATCGAGGACCGGCTGGGCCCCATACGGTTCGCGCTCTTCTACGTGGCCTGCGGCTACGCGGCGTCCTACGGCTACGCGTTCCTGAACGCCGACTCCGGCGAGCCGCTGATCGGCGCGTCCGGGGCCATCGCCGGAATCCTCGGCGCGTATCTCGTCCTCTATCCGAGGGCCAGGGTCTGGGTGCTCGTCCCGTTCCTGGTCTTCCTGCCCCTGAGACTGCCCGCGTGGCTGGTGCTGGGCTCCTGGTTCGTGCTCCAGGCGGTCTACTCGTCCGACGAGGGTGTCTCCGAGATCGGCTCGGTGGCGTACGCGGCCCACCTCGTCGGCTTCGTCGCGGGCATGCTCCTGGCCTGGCCCCTGCGCCCCGGCACCCCACCCCCGCCCGAGCCCCGCGGCCTGCTGTTCGGCCGCCGGGCCCGGCCCGGCTGGTGAAGCCGGGGCCCGGACCGGGCGCGGCGGCCCCCGCGTCGACAGGGGCTCAGGGAGGCGGCTGCTCAGCGCCCCGCTCCGTCGGAAAATGCGGCAGCACATGTTCCGCGAGCTCGGCCATCACCTCCCGTGCCGGACGCGTGTTGTGACGGAGGTTCAGGAGAAGCTGGTCGACGCCGCCCGCTTCGTACGCCTTGAAGAGCTCGATGAGCGGTTCGCGCCCCATGGACCAGCCCTGGGGAAGGGGCCGGGGTGCTGAGCGGGGGTCGTCGTGGAGGACGAGGTAGCCGGCCTGGGCGTACGGCTTGGAGCCGGGAGTGCCCGCCTCGCCGGTCAGGCGGCGCCAGCGGGCGGTGTTCATGCGCTGCTGTTCGACGGTGAGTGCGGTGTAGAGCCAGCCGTCGGCGTGTTCGGCGGTCCATTCCAGTGCCTGCCCGCCGCGGCCGGTCATGAGCATCGGCAGTCGGCCGTGGAGAGGTTTCGGTACGAGCTCGGTGCCGGGGCCCAGTTCTCCGAGCGGGGACGAGTATCCGCCGGTGGACGGTCCGGTGAGGTGGCGGAGATAGTCCCAGCCGTCGCGCAGCCGCGTTCCGATGTCCGCTCCGGTCAGACCGAAGGCGGGCATTTCGGCGGGGCGGTCCCCGGCGGCGATGCCGAGCAGCATCCGTCCCCGCGAGAGGTGGTCGGCGGAGACCGCGGCCTTGGCGACATGGGCGGGGTGGCGCAGGGGGAGCACGGTGCTGGCCGTGCCGAGGGTGATGCGCCGGGTGACGGTGGCCAGGGCCCCCAGGTACACCCAGGGGTCGTAGAGCTGTCCGCCGTCTCCCTGGCCGGGTACGAGGAGCGGGACGTCGCGCAGCCACAGCGACGCGAAGCCCAGGTCCTCGGCGGTGCGGGCGAGTTCCAGATGGCCCTCCATGCTGGGAAGGTCACCCGCGAACGACTCCAGCGGCGCGATCAGTCCCAGGGTCGCCCGGCCTCCGGGGAAGGCGCGTGCCATCCCCGGGTGCGCGGCGAAGGACGGTGACGGACAGGCCGCGAGGGGCTCAGTACGCATGGGACTCGGGGTGGGACCGGAGGGCCTGCTTCAACCGGGCGTTCTCCTCTTCCAGTCGCGCGATGCGCTGCCGGACCGGGCCGAGCGCTTCCTCCAACTCGGCTTCGGTGTAGCGGGGTTCGATGTGCTGAGGGCAGTTCCAGTCGTACGCCTCGACCTGGATGAGAACGATCCGCTCGACCGTCGCCGAGTAGCGACCGGGCAGCAGGTCGCCGGCCGACCCCGGCCACGCGTCGACGTGGGCGGTCCGGGCACGGCCGAGGATCTTCAGCCGGCTCCGGGACGGATAGTCCATGAGGAGCAGCGAGACGCGGTTGTCGGTGTCGAGGTTCCCGGTGGTGATGTACTGCTTGTTCCCCCGGTAGTCGGCGAAGCCCAGCGTCCGCTCGTCGAGCGCCCGCAGGAAACCCGGGGGGCCGCCACGGTGCTGTACATAGGGCCAGCCCGTGGAGCCCGTACTGGCGAGATAGAAGCTGGTCCTGGTGGCGGCGAACGCGGTCTCACGCCCGGTCAGACGGTCGGCGGTCTCGGGTCCCGCCGTCATGTGCGCGTAGTTGAGGCGGCTGCCCTGCCTCTCCTGGTGGTCGCGCACCTGCTCGGTGAACAGCAGCTGTCCATAGCGGCTTGTCATCGGCCGGGCCTACCACCAGTAGGTGGGGTAGCGGGCCGTTTTGCCACTGCGCCCCGCGACGATCCCGACGCCGACGATCACCAGCGTGGCGAGCAGCAGGAGCAACAGGAACAGGGCGGTCTGCGGCTCGGTGAGGACCACGATGACCGAGGTGGCGGCGGCGGGCGAGTGCGGTGTGCGGGCCGCGGCCATCGCGCCGATGGCCAGACCGCCGGCGACCGCCGCGGTCCAGATGGAGCTGCCGGCCACGGCCAGGCAGAGGAAGCCGACGACGGCGGAGACCAGCTGGCCGCCGACGACGCTGCGGGGCTGGGCGAGCGGGAGCGCCGGAGCGGCGAAGACGAGGGCCGCGCTGGCGGCGAGCGGCGGGATGAGCACCGTCTGGTCGAGCAGCTTGCCGGTGGCGACCAGGAGGACGAGCGCGACCACTCCGCCGAGGGTGGCGACCGAGATGAAGGAGGTGGCCGCGCGGGCCGGTGCCTTGCTGGAGAGTACGGCCGCTAACCGGCGGGGGGCAGGGCTTTCGGTGACCGGGGCGTCGGACACGGGGTTCCTTCCACGGGGACTGCACGGATGGATGAGCTAACGGATGAGCCAATGGACGAGCTAATGGATGAACAATAACAACAAGCATTAGCTGTGCGCAGGGTTTTCGATCAGGCCAGGATGGGGCGATGGGCGACACCACGAATCAGGTACGCGGCCGTTCAGCCGTCGAACAGCTCCCCCTGTCCGGCGAGCCCTTGCCGCTCGACCTGGTCAACACCACCTACATCAAGGGTGGGATGCGTGGCCGTCTCGTGGACGCGCTGACCCGGCCGGCGGATCTCGACGCCTGGCTGGAGTCGCACGCGGAGCGGTTCTCCCCTGCGCTGGCACACCCCCTCCGGCAGGCGGCGCCCTCGCGGCCCGCCCATGTCGACGCGTTCCTGGAACTCCGCCGCGCTCTGCGGGAACTGTGTGCCGTACGGACCTCGGGCGGGGCCCCGGACCCCGCGCACCTCGACGTGGTGAACGCGACGGCGCGGCTGGCCCTCCAGTGGCAGGAGCTGACCGCGGAGCCGGGTTTCCCGACCGTGCAGCGGTGGTTGGAGAGTGATCCTCGGCGGGTGGCCCTCGGGGAGGTGGCCGCGGCGGCGGTGTCCCTTTTCGGCGGGGAGCGGGCGGAGCGGCTGCGGGCCTGCGCCGCGCCCGGCTGCATCCTGTACTTCGTGCAAAGCCATGCCCGCCGCGAGTGGTGCACGGCGGGCTGTGGGAACCGGGTGCGCGTCGCCCGGCACAGCCGTCGCGTACGAGGGGACGACGGAACCGCCTGACGGATACGCGCACCCGGTCCCGGGTGGTCGGCCGCCGCCCTCAAGGGCGCGGCCGACCGGTCGGGCGGCTTTTCGGGTCGGTTCAGAACGGCCGGTTCAGAACGGTCGTCAGTTCAGAACGCTGCGGAACACCTGGTCGGAGACCTTGTAGCCGAGCGACAGGGCCGCGGTGTTGTCCCACTCGAAGTGCACACCGATGTACTTGCGGCTGTCGGCCTTCTCCTGCGCGGCGGCGCTCAGGCTGGTGAAGGAACGGGTGACACCCTTGGCCAGCGGGTCGTCCGTGCCGCCGGTGAAGGAGAGCTTGTCGGTGCCGAAGTAGCTCCGCAGGATGCCGGCCCACGCGGCGCCCACGCCGGAGTGACCGGAGACGTACGTCGGGAAGTTGGGGCTGAAGCTGTTGCCCGCGGTGTCCTGCTCCTCGGGCTGCCAGGCCGGATCGGGGACGATGTCCGGGTTCGGAGCCTCACCGGCGCGTGTGATGGCGTCCGCCGGACGCCACACGTCCCAGTCGGTGTTGTACTTGGAGTCCCAGATCGCGATCGCCGCGTCGGCGAGGGCGACCGAGGTGAGACCGAAGAGCTTGGCGCTCTCGAAGGAGCTGGCGTTCGGCCGGTACTTGCGGAAAATCACCAGGGTGTGGTCGTACTGCTGGCCGACCGGCTTGTACGTGCCGTCGATGTCGTTGGCCCAGTAGTGCGCGAGCCGGGTCTGGTCTGCGGTGCGGGCGGTGGAGTTCTTGCCGCCGATGCGCTTGATCTCGTTGACCTGCTTGGCGTACTCGGGGCTCTTCAGAAGCTCGTCGGCGGACTTGAACCCGCCGATCGTCCCCGGACGGAACTGCGAGCCGGACGTCAGCGCGAAGGGCTTGACCTTGCCCCAGTTGGGGGCGCCGGCCGGCTTGCCCGCGGCAGGCCTCCAGTGGCCGGGGGCATCGGTCACCACGTAGGGGGTGGTGTCGGCGGAGCCGTCGTTCACACGGTGGGCGAGCAGGGCGTCCGCGGTCTTGGTACCGAGGAGCCGCCCGCGCTCGCGCGTCGCCTCGGTGGAGCTGTCGGGCATGGCGAGCGCCGTCTTGAGCTTCGCGTCGAGGTCGGCGACCGGGTAGTTGGGGAAGGCCCCCCGCAGGCTGGTGTACGCCGCGTAGTCGATCGACGTGTTGAGGGCGCCGTACACACCGGCGGCGGTGGTGTCCTTGGTCAGGTACGGCTTGCCGATGGTCTGGATCGAGTTGACCGCGTCGTAGATCGCCAGATCCATGATCGCGCCGCCGCGGGTCAGCGGGCCGGGGGTTCCGCCGGTCTTGCGGAACACGTCCAGGATGGCGTTGTTCCAGTACAGGACGTGATCGTTGGCGCCTCGCGAAGTGTCGGCGACGGCCGGCGCGGACGGAGCGGCGACAGCGTCGGCCGGGGCCAGCACGGCGATCCCCGCGAGGGCCGTGGTGGCCACGACGGTCTTCAGTGAGGTTCTGCCCTGACGTGCGGAGCGGAGCATGAGGTGTCCCCTGTCGGTCTGGGCCGTGGAGAGGACTCGAGGGGCCCTTTCCACGGCGGTGCGGCTTCCGCCGAAAAACGTATGGCGTCCTCGCACTCCGTCACCGGGGTGATCACAGATGGCAGCGATCGGTTATTCCGATGCACCCGCGCAATGCTGCAGATTCATGGATTGTCCACCTCATCTAACGGACCACTCAACCTTCGACCGTTAGATTCGCGTCTGTCTGAGTGTGTCAGGTTCCCGAAAGGCGGTGATGCCGGGCGTAGTGCCGTGCGGCCCGGGCCCGGTTGCCGCAGCCCGTCGAGCACCACTCCCGGCGGGAGCGCGCGCGGTCGAAGAAGAAGACACACCCAGGCGCGGGGCAGGCCCGGGGCTCCATTCCCGACTCACCGCCCAGCAGGTCGACCAGAGCATGGGCGATCTCGACCTGGACGGCTACGATCGGCGGGGCCGTACCGACCTCCACGGCCATGGGCCGCCCGCCGGTGTTCCAGCGCAGCTGCGGCCAGGGCCTGCCCAGGCTCGACACCCTGTTGACCTGGGCCACGTCCCAGGGATCGGAATCGTGCTGGTGGACATAGGCGTCGACCAGTCGGCGGGCCGCATCCCTGAGCAGGACGAAGCAGTGCGTGTCGGAGGCGCCGATCCCGGACAGCGCGCTGTCCGGGATATGCGTCGCGAATCGGTGACGGCACGCGCCCAACCACCAGGCGACGTGCTCCGGGGTGCGGAAGCCGTCGCACAGCGCGCCGCGCACGGGGAAGACGGTGTTGACGAACTCAAGAGGCAGGGGTTCGCCGTTCAGCGGAGGGATGTCCGCCGGCGCCGAAGCAGGAGCGTCGGGGAGCATGAGGGGTCCTTACGGGGTGAATGGGGACGTGACTTGTCGGAGGCACATGCCTATGGCAGGATTCTTACATAACGCAACATCGATCACTGAGCCGTTAGAATGATGAGTGTCCCGGAAGAACGACCCTTGGGGAAGAGGGCCGCCTTTCCGGAGTGGCCGATTCCAGGGCACGCGTCGCGAGGTCTTTCCCGGCGCCCCTGCCGGAACGACCGGATCGGCTTTTTCCACAGGGGATACGTGTCTCATGGGGGGGACCGTGACGATAGATCTTGCGCTCTATCAACTCAGGACATTTCGTGAGGTCGCCCGGTTGGGGAGCCTCACCAAAGCCGCCAGAAGTCTGGGCTATGCACAGTCCAGCGTCACGTCTCATATTCGTTCGCTGGAATCGCGCGTCGGCATGCAGCTGGTCCAGCGACTGCCACACGGCGTCCGCCTGACAGCGTCGGGGGAAATATTTCACGAATACACGACTCGAATATTCCACGTCGTCGACGAAATGGCCAGCGCGCTCAATCCATCGGGCGAGACGGAGGGACGCACGACCATCGGCGCCTCGGCCCTGCTGCTGGAGACCCGGATCGGTTCGCTGATCCGTGACTGCCGCTACCGCTACCCCAAGGTCCAGGTCTCACCCCGGCAGTTGGCCATGAGCAACGCCTACGAGGCGGTACGCACCGGCGAGGTGGATGTGGCCCTGGTGCACGGCGACTGCTCCGCTCCCGAGAACGCGCCCGCCGGCATCGTCATCGAGGAGCTTCCCCCTCTCGAAGTGGTGCCGGTGGGATCCACGGCTCTCGTGGAGTCCGCGGACCTGGCTACCTCACTGGCCTCCGTCCGCGTGCTCGCGGTCGACCCCGACTGCGCCTCGCACCACATCCTGGTCACCGCCCTGCGCGAGGCGTACGGCATCGACCCGCAGGTCATCGAGGCCGGATCGATGGGCGGAGCCCGCCAGTTGGCCCGCACCGGATACGGCATCGCCATGCTTCCGAGCGAATCGTTACGTCAGCCCGAGGAGGGCCATCACCTGGCGGTGCTGCCGGGTCTCCCCCGGGCCCAGCTCGGGGTTCGCGCCCTGTGGGCCGGCCCGGAACTCGCCAGGGCGGCCGTCTCGGCCGTGTGCGACGTGGCGACGCGCGTCGGCAGGGAAGCGGTGACACAAATGGCGTGACGCCATTCAGTACCCCATCGAGAGGGCGGGTGGGGGTGCGGACCGATTCGGTCCGCACCCCCACCCGCCCTTTCTTTTTCCGGCCGCCATCGAAAATCTTGATAACGCCCATCGGCGGAAGCAGGGAACTACCCCGGCCAGGCCTGCATACGCTTCTCGAGGTATTCCAAGAAATCCCGAGAGGTAAACAGTGTCGGACATCTCTTATATCCCGAACGTGTTCCGCAGCGGCTTCGAACTCAGCGATCTCGCCTGGGTGCCCTGGTCCGAGCCGGGCCGTATCGGCGTGGAGCACCACGTGCTGTGGGCGCCGGACGAGTCGAAGAACGAGGACTCCGTCGGCCTGTTGCTCCGCTTTCCCCCGGGTGCGCACGGTGACTTCCACGAGCACCTCGGTTACGAGTTGATGCTGGTCCTCGACGGAGTGCTGGACCACAGCGACGGGATCTCGTACGTCAAGGGCGACCTCGTCGTCGAAGGTCCGGGCACCGAGCACCAGATGTCCAGCCGCACCGGCTGCACCGTGCTCGCCATCCGCACCCGTCCCGCCGCCGCCAGCACCCCGCAGAAGCCACTGCGCCCCGTCGGCGTCACCGCGGCCCCGTGACCGGACGGGGCGGGGGCTCCGCCGCCCTGACCGGGCCCCCGCCCCGTCCCCTGCCCTCTGCTTCTCCCGCACCCGCCATCCGCCATCCGCGGACCCGCTATTCCGCCAGTCGAAAGAGCCGTTCCTTGTCTTCGTACAGCGTCCAGTCCGTCCGCGCCGACCGGCCGGAAGCACCGGAACCCCTTGCCCATACCTCCGTCGAGCGCGGCGGCCACCACGTGCTCGTCTCCAGCGTCTCCTCGGACTCCCACACCTGGAACCTCGTCTTCCTTCAGCTCCTCCTCGAAGAGATGGGGCACGAGGTGACCAACATCGGCTCGTGCGTCCCCGACGACCTGCTCATCGAGGAATGCCGGCGTCTCAGGCCGGAGCTGGTCGTCATCAGCAGCGTCAACGGACACGGCGCGCTCGACGGCGCCCGAGCGGTCCGCCGCCTGCGCGACGAACCGGACCTGCGCGATCTGCGGATCGTCATCGGCGGCAAGCTGGGGGTGCGCGGCGCCGAAGCGGGCACCTACGGGCCGGAGTTGATGTCCGCCGGGTTCGACGCCGTCTTCGAGGACGCGGCCGGAGTCGCCGAGTTCCGCCGCTATCTCACCCAGGCCCCCCGGCAGGCACTCACCGCTGTGGGGGCGCGGTGACCGGCTCCCACCCCGTCCCGGCCCGGAGTCGCGACGTCACGCACCCCGACGGTGGGCCGGGCGTGTTCTCGTCGGCGGTCGCCGCCGCCCGCCGGGCCGGGGAACTGGTCGTGCAGCCCCGGATGGGCTTCGCCGACCTGCCGCGCATGCGCGCGGGACTGCGCGCCGTCAAGCAGGCCCGCGCCCGCGCGGTGGGCACCCTCACGATCGACAGCTACACCCGTGTCGGGGACATCGCGTCAGCCCGCCACGCGCTCGCCGAGGGCACCGACCTCAACGGCTACCCCATCGTCGCCCACGGCGCCGACACCACCCGCGACCTCGTGTCGGGCCTCTCAGGCGACGGATTCGCCGTCCAGGTACGGCACGGCTCGGCCGATCCGCTCCACATCGTCCGCGCCCTCCTGGACGCCGGACTCGATGCCACCGAGGGCGGGCCGGTCTCGTACTGCCTGCCCTACAGCAGAACCCCGATCCGTGAGTCGGTGGACGCCTGGGCGCGCAGCTGCGAACTGCTGGCGTCGCGACCGGGCACGCACCTGGAGAGCTTCGGCGGCTGCATGCTCGGCCAGCTCTGCCCTCCGGGTCTGCTCATCGCGTTGTCCGTACTGGAAGGGATCTTCTTCCGGCAGCACGGGCTGCGCAGCATCTCCCTCAGCTACGCCCAGCAGACCCACCACGACCAGGACGTCGAGGCACTGCTGGCCCTGCGCACCCTGGCCGGGGAGCACCTGGCCGGCCTCGACTGGCACGTCGTGCTCTACACGTACATGGGTGTGTTCCCGCGCACCACCGAGGGCGCCCTCGCGCTGCTGCGGGACAGCGCCCGGCTGGCCGCACTCACCGGCACCGAGCGCCTGATCGTCAAGACGCCGGCCGAGGCGCACCGGATCCCCACCATCCAGGACAACGTCCACGCGTTGGAGGAGGCCGCGCTGGCCGCCGCCGCGGAGCGGGGGCGCACGCCGGACGCCGGGGACGAGTACGGCGTGCTCGCCGAGGCGCGGTCCCTCGTCGAGGCGGTCCTGGAGATCCACCCCGACATGGGCCGCGCCCTGACGGAGGCGTTCCGCCGCGGCATCCTCGACGTTCCGTACTGTCTGCACGCCGACAACGCCCAGCGCTCACGCAGCTACATCGACGCGCGCGGCAGCCTCCAGTGGTACACGACCGGCTCCATGCCGATCCGCGCGCTGCCTGCGCCGGGGCGTGAGCGCCTACGCGCCGACGACCTGCTCGGCATGCTCTCGCACATCCAGGAGTCCTTCGACCGGGCCGCGGCGGTCCACGGCGGCGAGCACGGCGACAGCGCCGCCCTGCCCGTGTGACCGATCCGCCCGGTTACCCGTGCGGCTCCGGTGCCGTGCGGCTTCCTTTTCGCGCGTTCCTCCTCACCACCAAGGAATTCCCTGTGTCCGGATACTCATCCGATACGCGCCCACTGATCATCGCCGTCGTCGGCAGCGGCCCCCGGGGCATCTCCGTCCTGGAGCGGCTCGCCGTCCGTGCCACGGCCGAGGCCGAACGGGCCGCCCACGGCACCACGCCCCGTCCCGTGCGGATCCACCTCGTCGACGCGACCGAGGTCGGCGCCGGCCGGGTGTGGCGCACGGACCAGGACCCCTGGTTCACCATGAACACCGTCATCAGCCAAGTGACCATGTACTCCGGTGCCCCGGACGGCGGCCCCCACCGCCCGGGCGCCGGCCCCTCCCTCGGCGAGTGGATCGCACAGCGCGCCGAGGCGGGAGAGGAACCGCTGGGACCGGACGACTACGCGCCCCGCGTCCGCTACGGGCAGTACCTCGCCGATGTCCACCAGAGCATCGTGGACAACCTGCCCCCGCATGTGGAGGTCGTCCCCGTCACCGGCCGGGTGACCGCGCTGCGCACCGGCGCGGACAGCGGCTATCTGCTCAGCCTCGACACGGCTCCGCATCTGCTGGAGGCCGACCGGGTCGTGCTCGCCACCGGGCACCCCGTCAACTCCCCGGACGACTTCGAGCGAAAGATGCTGGCCTTCACGGGACGCACGCCCGGCACGCACTATCTGTGCGGCGACTCGGCGGCCGACATGCCGCTGGGCGAGGACACGATCCCGGCCGGCGGCACCGTGGGCATCCGTGGTCTCGGGCTGTCCTTCTACGACGTGATGCTGTCGCTGACCGTCGGCCGCGGTGGCGAGTTCGACACCGGCGAGGACGGGGAGCTGGTGTACCGGGCGAGCGGCCGGGAGCCGAGGATCGTCGCCGGTTCGCGCAGCGGGCTGCCCATCCCGGCGCGCGGGCGCAACCAGAAGCGGCCGGACTTCAGCCACAAGGCGCTGTTCCTCACCGCGGACGCGCTGCGCGCGGCCCGCGCCGCCCGCCTCAAGGAGTCCGGCGGCGACCAGCTGGACTTCGCCGCGGACGTGCTGCCGCTGCTGCTCCAGGAGGTCGAGCACGTCTACTACGTCACGCACGTCCGGATCTCCCGCGGCCGGACGGCGGCGGAGGTGTTCGCCGATGCTCACGCCGCCGCGCTGCGCGCCGGACAGGAGCGGGGCCCCCTGCTGTCGGCCATGGGCCTCGACGGCGTACCGCCGATCGATCTCGACGCCCTGGCCCGGCCCTTCGGCGAGACTCGGTTCGCCTCCGGCGAGGAGTTCCGCGAGCGGCTGCTGAAGGTGGTGGACGAGGATCTGGCGGCTGCCGCGCTCGGCACCCTGGACGGGCCGTTGAAGTCCGCGCTGGACGTCCTGCGTGACATCCGCAACGTCGTTCGGGAGGCGGTCGACTACGGCGGTCTGCTTCCCGAGTCGCACACGGGCTTCTTCCACCGCCGGTTCCTGCCCGTCAACGCCCTGCTGTCCGCCGGTCCCCCGATGTCCCGCGTCGAGCAGCTGCGGGCGCTGATCCGCCAGGGGCTGGTGGAAGTGGCCGGCCCCGGGACCGACTTCGGGACCGATGAGCGGGCCGGTGGCTTCAGAGTCGTCTCACCGCAGGTGGCGGGCTCGGCCCGACTGGTGCACACCCTGATCGACGCCCGTATCCCGACACCCGACCTGCGCCGTGACACCTCACCCCTGACACAGCAGCTCGTCGCGGAGGGCATGGTCCGCCCGTACGTGATCGACGGGCCGGGCGGCAGTCGTCATGTCACCGGGGGCATGGATGTCACCGTCAGCCCGTTCCACGTCGTGAACGCGGAGGGCAGGGCGCAGCCCGATCTGTACGCCATCGGTATCCCGACCGAGCACACCCGCTGGTTCACCCAGGTCGGCAGCAGCCGCCCGGGAGTGTCCACGCTCTTCTACCGGGACGCCGACGCCATCGCGGTGGACGCCCTGCGCCCGGTCGAGCAGCCACGCCCCGCGGCCGAGCCGGTGATCATCCCGCATCAGTCGGGCAGCGGCTCCGGCGTGGTCGGCGCCCGCAGGGGGGACTCGGCATGAGGGCGCTGTCGCCCGCGGAGGAGTTCCTGGCGGCCAGGGACCTCCTGCTGCTGCACCGTAGCGACCGGGCCAAGGCCGTCGCGGAGTTCCGATGGCCTCGTCCGGCCGAGTTCAACTGGGCTCTCGACTGGTTCGACAGCGTCGCCGCACGGCAGGACCGCGCCGCGCTGCGGATCGTCGGTTCCGGCGGCCCCGAGACCGACCGACTGATCGGGTACGGGGAACTGGCCCGGCGCTCCGGGCAGGTGGCGAACTGGCTGCGGTCGATCGGGGTACGGCGCGGTGACCCACTGCTGCTGATGCTCGGCAACCGTGAGGAGGTGTGGGAGACGATGCTCGCCGCCATCAAGCTCGGCGTGATCGTCATCCCCACCTACACCACCGCGACCCCGCAGGAGCTGACCGACCGGCTGCTGCGCGGCGGCGTGCGGTACGTCGTCGCCGAGTCCGAGCTGGCGGACCGTTTCGCGGGAGCCCCCGGCGGCTGGACCGGTATCGGTGTCGGCGGCGGCGACCTGGCCGGGGGCTGGCTGCGGTACGAGGACTCGGCCGGCGCGGCCGTGGGCTTCGCCCCCGGCGGGCCCACGCGCGCGGACGATCCGCTGTTCCGCTACTTCACCTCGGGTACGACGTCGAAGCCCAAGATGGTGGAGCACACGCACGTCAGCTATCCGGTCGGGCATCTCTCCGGCATGTACTGGAACGGGGTCCGGCCCGGCGACGTGCATCTCAACATCTCCGCTCCCGGCTGGGCCAAGCATGCCTGGAGCTCGCTGTTCGTGCCGTGGAACGCGGAGGCGACCGTCGTCGCGCTGGACGCCGCGCGCAGCACGCCCGTCGAGATCCTGGGCATCCTGCGGAGCCGGCGGATCTCGACGTTCTGCGCGCCGCCGACGGTGTGGCGCGGCATGGCGGCCGAGGGCCTGGGGCCCCGGCCGCCCGCCCTGCGGGAGGCCGTGGCGGCCGGTGAACCGTTGGAGCCGTCGCTGATCGAACTGGTCGAGCGGGAGTGGGGAATCGGCCTGCGGGACGGCTACGGGCAGACGGAGACCACCGGTCAGATCGGCAATCCCCCGGGGTGTCCGCCCGCGCCCGGGAGCATGGGCTTCCCGCTGCCCGGCTACACGGTCGTGCTGCTCGACCCGGAGACCGGGCAGGAGGTCCCGGACGGTCGGCCGGGTGAGATCTGTCTGGACCTGACGGACCGCCCGGTGGGTCTGATGCGGGGTTATGTGGGAGACGAGGCCCGTACGGACAAGGCATTCGCCGACGGCTACTACCACACGGGGGATCTCGCGCTGCGCACCCCGGACGGCGCGCTCACCTATCTGGCGCGCGCCGACGACATGTTCAAGGCGTTCGACCACCGGATCTCCCCGCGTGAGCTGGAGGAGGTGCTGCTGCGCCACCCGGCGGTGGCCGACGCGGCCGTGGTGCCGGTGCCCGATCCCGTGGGCCTGTGGGCGCCCAAGGCCTATGTGGTCGCCGTGGCGGACCACCCTGTCGGAGCCGGTACGGCACACGGGATTCTGGAGCGGGTGCGGGCGGAGCTGCCGCCCGAGAAGTGGGTGCGGGTGATCGAGTTCGTGCCATTCCTGCCGCGCACCACCTCGGGGAAGATCCGCCGCGCCGAGCTGAGGGAGCGGGCGGCGGGCGGCGTCGAGTACCGCATCGACGTGCCGGAGACCCACGGAGACTGACCGCGTACCTCTCGTGCCGCGGCCGGTCGGACACCCGCCAGGGGACCGTGCGCGAGGGGACCGTACGCAAGGGGACCGTACGCAAGGCCCGGCCTCGGATGTTCACGAGGTCCGGGCCCCTTGGCGTACCCACACAGGCCGGCGCCACGGCGTCGCGGGCCCGATGCGCTCCGCTCAGAGAGGGCTGTGGCGGGCGTAGTGGCGGCGCGCCTTGGCACGGTTGCCGCAGCCCGCCATCGAGCACCAGCGCCGGGTCCCGTTCTTCGAGACGTCGTAGAAGTGCAGCACGCAGGCGTCGTTGGCGCAGGGCCGTATCCGGTCGGGGCGGTCGGCGAGCAGCCGCAGGAAGTCCTCGGCCGCCGACCAGGCCGGCAGCCAGGACGGCGCCTCCACCTCGACCACGGTGTCCGGTCGGCCGTCGGGGCGCAGCAGGTGGCGGACCAGGCCGTGCGCCAGGACGTCGTTGAGGGCGGTCACGGCGGCCGGCGTCGGACGGTCCGGGTCGGTGACGGCCCGGTCCAGGGCGGCGCGCGCCCCGAGGAGCCGGTCCAGCGTGCTCTCGTCGGCCGGTACGGGACGGTCGCCGAGGCTCTGGCGGACCGGTGGGCTGCCCAGCCACACCGCCAGGCCCGCGACGGAGTCGAGCAGGTCGTGGCGCCCCTCGGCGTCGATCCACCGGGTGTTGAGCAGGTCGATGGAAAGGGGCTCACCGGTCAGCGGCCGGGGGTCGGCCTCGATGGGTGACGACACAGGCCAGGTCCTTCCTGCGGGGCGGAGACGGGTATCACCCCACCAACGATAACCGGTCATTCCTTGATCACCGGTTGACGATCCTCGACCCTAACCACTAACTTCGTTTTCACCGGTTACGAGGAACGCCTCGTGGCCCCTACAGAAGGCAGATCGACGATGAGCAAGGCACCCAACCTGCAAACCGGTCACGTCGGACTGAACGTCACCGACATGGACCGCTCGCTGCCGTTCTACCGCGAGGTCTTCGACTTCGACGTGCTGGCCGAGGGCAAGGACGAGGGCCGCCGCTGGGCCTTCCTCGGCCGCGACTCCCGCCTGCTCGTCACCCTCTGGCAGCAGAGCGACACCCCCTTCGCCGCGGACCGGGCCGGCCTGCATCACCTCTCCTTCCAGGTCGACACCATCGAAGAGGTCAGGGCCACCGAAGAGGTGCTGCGCGGCCTGGGCGCCGAGTTCAGCTACGACGGCGTCGTGCCGCACGGCGAGAGCGCCACCTCCGGCGGCATCTTCTTCACCGACCCCGACGGCATCCGCCTGGAGATCTACGCCCCCACCGGAGCCGACCCGGCCGACGCTCCCACCACCGGCGCGCCGACCTGCGGCTTCTTCTAGGAAGCGGTCGCACCCCCTCGGTCACTCCCCCTTCGGTCACTCCCCCTTCGGTCGCTCCCCCCTTCGGTCACTTCCCCCTGTCGGACCCCTCGGAAAGGAATGCCGTGGCTACCTATCACAGCGGTGAACTCGCGGTGCAGCAGCGTGCGGCCCTCACCGACCAGGCACGCTTCTCCCTCGGCGGCATCGGCGACTCCGTCCCCGCCGTCGCGGCGGCATTCCTCGCCGAGCAGCCGATGATCGTCGTGGGGAGCACCGATCGCGCGGGCCGGATCTGGGCCACCCAACTGACGGGGGCACCCGGGTTCCTCCGGGTGCCCGACCCCCGCACCCTCGTCATCGACGCGCTCCCGCTCCCCGAGGACCCGCTGTCGGCGGTCATGGCGCAGGCCGGGGCCGAAGGTCCGGCCAGGATCGGGATGATCGCCATCGAGCCCGCCACCCGGCGCCGGATGCGGATGAACGGCACGGCCGTCCGGGACGGGGGCGGCCTGCGCGTCGACCTCGACCAGGTCATCGCCAACTGCCCCAAGTACATACAGAAGCGCGACCACCACACCCTGCCGCCGAGCGAGGAGGCGAGGGCGGCCGGAGCCCGTACCGTCACCGACGGCACGGAACTCAGCGCCGCCCAGCACCGGGCGGTGAGCACCGCGGACACCTTCTTCATCGCCACCGCCTCCGACCGGGGCGACGCGGACGCCTCGCACCGCGGCGGGAACCCCGGCTTCGTACGGGTTCTCTCCCCGACGCTGCTGCGCTGGCCCGACTACGTGGGGAACGCCATGTTCCTCACGCTCGGCAACCTGATGCTCAACCCGGCCGCGGGCCTCGTCGTCCCCGACTGGGAGACGGGTTCCACGCTCCAACTGACCGGCACCACCCGCATCGTGTGGGACGCCGAGGAGATCGCGCGGGTCCCCGGCGCGCAGCGCCTGGTGGAGTTCTCCGTCGAGGCCGTACGGGAGATCTCCGCGGCCTCGCCCCTGCGCTGGACGGCGCCCGGCTACTCCCGCTTCAACCCGCCGGTGGCCTGAGCGGCACCGGCCCCCTCCACTCGACCCACTCGACCTTGCACCAGCAACGGAGCCAGACATGCAGATCACCGTGGACATGAGCCTCTGTGAGAGCCACGGGCAGTGCGTCTTCGCGGCGCCCGAGATCTTCTCCTTCGACGACGAGGACTACCTCGTGTACGACGCCGGTCCGTCCGAGGCCCTGCGCGACAAGGCCGAGAAGGCCGCCGCGGTCTGCCCGGTGCGAGCCGTCACCGTCGGTCCGGCCGCCTCGTGAGCCGCACCGACCCCCGCGACCTGCTGATCGTGGGTGCCTCCCTGGCCGGCCTGCGGACCGCCGAGGCCCTGCGCGCCCAGGGCTTCCCCGGGACGCTGACCATCGTCGGCGACGAACCTCACCACCCCTACGACCGTCCGCCCCTGTCGAAGCAGGTGCTGACCTCCGACGGGCGGCCCCCCGGCACCGCACTGCCGTCGTCCGGGGACCTCGATGCCCGCTGGCTCCTCGGCCGGCCGGCGGTCGGCCTCGATGAGCGCACGAGGACCGTCACCCTGTCCGACGGGTCTCGCCTGCCGTTCGACGGGCTCCTCATCGCGACCGGTTCGACCGCGCGCGGCTGGCCCTCGGACCGACCGGCACCGCCGCGGGGTGTGGTCACCCTCCGCGGCCGGGACGACGCGCTGGCGCTGCGGGCCGAACTCGTGCCGGGGCGTCGGCTCGTCGTCGTCGGGGCGGGTTTCCTCGGCGGCGAGATCGCGGCCGCCGCCCGTGGCCGGGGTCTGCACGTCACTCTGGTCGAGGCGGGCTCCCAGCCACTGGAACGTGCCATCGGCGCCGCGGGCGGCGCGTACATGGCCGCGCTGCACCGCGAGGCGGGCATCGACCTGCGCACCGGCACCACGGTCACGGACTTCCGCTCGTCCGCCGACGGCCGGATCGCCGGCGTCCGGCTCTCGGACGGCACCGAACTGCCCGCCGACAGTGCCGTGCTCGCCCTCGGAGCGGTCCCCGCGACCGGCTGGCTGGCCGGCTCCGCCCTCGCGGTCGAGGGCGGGGTGCGCTGCGATCCGTATCTGCGCGTCCTGCGCCCCGACGGGACGGTCGTGCCCGATGTGGTCGCCGCCGGAGACGTCGCCAAGGTGCCGCAACCGCTGGCCGACGGTGAGGCGCTGGCGCTGGGCCACTGGACCAACGCCGTGGAACACGCGGCCACCGCCGCGCACACGCTCCTCAACCCGGCGGCACCGCAGCCCTACAGGGGCGTGCCGTCCTTCTGGTCGGACCTGCACGCCGTCAAGATCCGCTCGGTCGGTCTGCCGGCCGCGGCGGACGAGGCCCACGTCGTCGAGTACGACCTCGAAGCCCGCCGCCTCGAAATCGCCTACCACCGGGCGGGCCGACTCGTCGGAGCCCTGACCATCGGCCGGACGAGCCGCCTCGCGGCCTACCGCAACGCGCTGCGGCACCCCCTGGAGGAGCGGCCGCGGACCGCCGCCTGACGAACACCCGCACGGCGGGTCCGTACCCGCTGCTGCCGGAGTACGGACCCGCCGCACGGTCGAGGGCTGCCGGCATCGCGAACGTGCCGTCCCGGTGGGTGAGTGACGACGAACCGCCTTCGGCCCGACGCCGACCAATCGCCGACCTGAGTTCCGAGATCGGCGCGTCCGGGGCCCGGAGGGCCCCGGCCCGGCCGTTGATCCCGGGGGCGGGGCTCCGTCCCGATTCAACCGCACCCTGCTGGACGAGTGGACCTACGCCCGCCCCTACCGCTCAGAAGCCGAACGACGCGAGACGTTTCCCGACTGGCCGCATACCTACAATCACCACCGCGGACACACCGCGCTCAAGGGCCAACCACCCGCCAGCCGCGTCCCCAACCTCACAGGGCAATACACCTAGTGAGCCGGTCTTGAGGTCTGGTCTCGCCACGTGAGTCGTGTTCCGTTTCAGATCACGGTTCAGCCGGTGACAGTCACTGTGGTCTGCGGTCTGCTGTTGCCATGGGGGACAACAGGCTGGAGCCGCTGGTGTTGTCCGAAGCCGAGCGGCTGACGTTGCAGGGGTGGGCCAAGCGCCGAACTACAGCGCAGGGCCTGGCGAAGCGGGCACGGATCGTGCTCGCGTGTGCCGACGGGCTGAGCAATACCGCGGTGGCCGCCCGGCTGGAGACCGACCGCAAGACGGTGGCCCGGTGGCGGGCCCGGTTCCTGCGTGACCGGCTGGACGGTCTGAGCGACGAGCCGCGCCCGGGGGTGCCACGCACCATCACCGATGCCCAGGTGGAACAAGTGGTGGTGCGCACCTTGGAAGAGGTCCCGGCCGGGGCGACGCACTGGTCGAAGCGTGAGCTGGCCAGGCGGGTGGGGATCTCGCCGTCAAGTGTGCTGCGGATCTGGCGGGCATTCGGGCTACAGCCGTGGCGCACGGAGAACTTCAAGATCTCCCCGGATCCGCTGCTGATCGACAAGATCCGGGACGTGGTGGGCCTGTATCTGGCGCCGCCGGCGAACGCGGTGGTGTTCGCGGTGGACGAGAAGCCGCAGATCCAGGCCCTGGAACGGACAGCGCCTGTGCTGCCGATGGTGCCCGGCACGCCGGAGCGGCGCAGCTTCGACTACGTCCGGCACGGCACCATCGACCTGTTCGCGGCGCTGAACATCGCCACGGGGAAGGTGATCGGGAAGCTGTCCGCACAGCACCGGGCGGTCGACTTCCGCGGCTTCCTCGACGAGATCGACCGCCAGACCGAGCACGGCCTGACGGTCCACGTGATCTGCGACAACCTCTCTGCCCACAAGGCGCCGGCGGTGCACGAGTGGCTGCTCGCGCACCCACGGTTCCATCTGCACTTCACACCCACGTACTCGTCGTGGATCAATCAGGTCGAGCGATGGTTCGCCGAACTGGAGCGGCGCTGCCTCGAACGAGGTGTGTTCTGCTCCCTCGACGAACTCAAGACCGCGCTCGAAGACTGGATCAAGACCTGGAACGAAGACGCCAGGCCGTTCAAGTGGACCAAGACCGCCGACCAGATCATCGACCGGATCTGCCGCTACTGCGACAGGATCTCCGGACCAGCTCACTAGCGCACGGTCCGCGTGTGGACGTACTCCACGAGACGGGTCAGGGCGTCCGGGTCGGTGCTGGGCATGACGCCGTGGCCGAGGTTGAAGATGTGGCCCTCCAGGCCGGTGGCGGTGTCGAGGACCTCGCGGGTCTTGGTCTCGACGGCCTCCGTGCCGGCGAACAGGACGGTCGGGTCGAGGTTGCCCTGGAGCGCCTTGCCGGGGCCGACGCGGCGGGCGGCCTCGTCGAGGGGGACGCGCCAGTCGACGCCGACGACGTCCGCCCCGGCCTCGCCCATGAGGCCCAGCAGCTCGCCGGTGCCGACGCCGAAGTGGATGCGCGGGACGCCGTACGACTCGACGGCCCGGAAGACCTTCGCCGAGGCGGGCAGCACCGAGCGGCGGTAGTCCGCCGGGGCGAGGGCGCCGGCCCAGGAGTCGAAGAGCTGGACGGCCGAGGCGCCCGCCTCGATCTGGACCCTGAGGAACGCGGCCGTGATCTCGGCGAGGCGGTCGAGCAGGTCCGCCCACAGCTCGGGGTCGCCGTACATCATCGCCTTGGCGTTCTCGTACGTGCGGGACGGGCCGCCCTCGACGAGGTAGCTGGCGAGGGTGAAGGGGGCGCCGGCGAAGCCGATGAGGGGGGTCTCGCCGAGCTCGGCGGTGAGCAGCCCGATCGCCTCGGTGACGTAGGAGACGTCCTCGGGGGTCAGGTCGCGCAGCTGGGCGAGGTCGGCGCGGCTGCGGATCGGCTTCTCGACGACCGGGCCGACGCCGGGCTTGATGTCGAGGTCGATACCGATGGCCTTGAGCGGGACGACGATGTCGCTGAAGTAGATCGCCGCGTCCACGTGGTGCCGGCGGACCGGCTGGAGGGTGATCTCCGTGACCAGCTCGGGCCGCATGCACGACTCCAGCATCCCGATGCCCTCGCGCACCTTCAGGTACTCGGGGAGCGAGCGCCCGGCCTGCCGCATGAACCACACCGGTGTGTGCGGCACGGGCTCGCGCCTGCACGCCTTCAGGAAGGCGGAGTTGTACGTGGCGGTCGGCTGGTGGCCCGAGGGGCTGGCGTTGGCACTCACGCAGCAAAGTCTCGCACGCCCGCTTGACAGCGACGGCCCGGGCTGTGGACAACCGGGACCCTGCTTTTTCCGGCCACCGATCCCGGCCGCCGTTCGCTGAGCGCGATGCGACCGTGACCCAGCGCACGGGTGTCTTGCCCTGCGCCGAGGCCCGGTTCCCCTTAATGTTCCGGCATGGCTGCGGCTCAGGGACGACTGTCGGACGGCGCTGGCGGGATGGACGACGCGAAAGAGGGGGAGCGCGATGCTACGGAGACGGCACCGTTGCCGTTCCGCTCCGCCGTCGAAGCGCTGCGGGCCACACGGCCGCGGCCGGAGATCGAGATCGAGTCGACCAAGCCACCACAGCGGCTCGCCCCGTACGCGTACGCCCTGGAGGCCGCGGTCGTCGAGGGCGACGAGGATCTGGCCGACGGCCGGCTCGTCCTGCTGCACGACCCGGCGGGCCACGACGCCTGGCAGGGCACCTTCCGGCTGGTGACCCTGGTCCGTGCGGAGCTGGAGCCCGAGATGGCGGCCGATCCGCTGCTGCCGGAGGTGTGCTGGTCGTGGCTGACGGGCGCGCTGCAGTCCCGGGGGCTGTCGTACGGGGAGCCGAGCGGGACGGTGACGCGAGCGAGCTCGCACTACTTCGGCGGGCTGGCGACGCGGCCGGCCGCGTCGCAGATCGAGATCCGGGCGTCCTGGACCCCGCGCGAGGTCCTGGGCGGCGTCCCCGACACCGCCGCGCATCTCGCCTCGTGGTGCGATCTGCTCGCCCAGATCGCGGGGCTGCCTCCGGGGGCCGACCCCGGGGACGCGGCGGTGGTGACGCTGCCGCAGCGGCGGGGGCCGCAGTCCCGCTGAACGCTTCGTAGCACCTCGCAGCATCTCGCAACACCTCGTAGCACCTCGTAGCACCTCGTAGCACTGGAGCAAGGGCCGTACGCCGTGGGGCGTGCGGTCCTTTTTCGCGTCCTCGCCACGCCGATGGAAACCATCTCTTTGTCGATACGGCCACTTTCGGCCTTGTATCGACGCGAAGCGACACCGTTCGGTCTTCGAATGATCGAAGACGTGTCCGAATTGCACGGATTGTTACTCACTAAATCGTGATCATTCTCTAAAGGAGCAGAGGTTTGATGCCGAAGACCTCTGTGACCTTGAAAGCACGGTTCGTCCCGGCTTCGACCCCACGAGCCGACGAACCCGCCCCCGTCCCGTACCCCGGAGGCCTGGTGTCCGTTCTCCTCGAGCAGCCCGCAAGCCTGGTCGCCTACCGTCCGAACAAGCCGACCGCGATGGTGGTGGTGGCGGATCCCCGGGTCCGGTCCACCGTCACCCGTCACCTGTGGGCCCTCGGGGTCCGCGACGTCATCGAGGCCTCGTCGATCGCCGAGGCCCGTCCGCGCGTCGGCAACCCGCGTGACATCTGCGTCGCAGACGTCCACCTGCCGGACGGTTCCGGCCTGACCCTCCTCTCCGAGACCCGCGCGGCGGGGTGGCCCAACGGCCTCGCCCTCTCCGCCGCCGACGACATCGGCGCCGTACGCAACGCCCTCGCGGGCGGTGTGAAGGGATACGTCGTCACCGGCACCCGTACCAACATCGGACTGCCCACCCGCCCGGGTGCCGCCCCCATCGGCTCCGCCGCCCGTATGCACCGCCGCCCCCCGGGCGCCCCGAGCCACCCGGGCGGCTACCGGGAGCTGTCGGGCCGCGAGGTCGAGGTGCTGCGCCTGGTCGCGGAGGGACAGTCGAACAAGGCGATCGGCGTCTCCATGGGCCTGTCCGCGCTCACGGTCAAGAGCCACTTGGCCCGAATCGCACGCAAGCTCGGCACCGGCGACCGCGCCGGGATGGTGGCGGTGGCCCTGCGCACCGGGATCATCCACTGACACGGGGGGAACCGAGACCGGAAGAAGCCGGGATCGTTCATCGATGTCCGACCCATCCTGATTCGACGGAAACATTCACTGACACGTGTGACACATGACTGGTTTACGACCCTGCATGGCCCGTCGGCGGAACGTTCCGTCGGCGGGCCTTGTCCATACACAGATACCCTTGACAGGTGACCGACGCCCAAGAGACCGCAGCAGACAGGACCCTGCGAACCACCGGAGGCGCCCCTCCGGACGACGGCGGATCTTCTGAAGCGGGGGCGCCCGTCCCTTTGCTGGAGCCGCGCGACGGCATTCCGGCCGTGATCGCCGACGAGTCCTCGCTCGCCGCGGTGATCGCCGCCTTCGCCGCGGGCTCCGGCCCCGTCGCCGTCGACGCCGAACGCGCGTCCGGATATCGCTACGGCCAGCGGGCCTATCTGGTGCAGCTGCGCCGTGAGGGCGCGGGCACCGCGCTGATCGATCCGGTCGCCTGCCCCGACCTCTCCGGCCTCGGCGAGGCGCTCTCCGGCGTGGAGTGGGTGCTCCACGCGGCCACCCAGGACCTGCCCTGTCTGCGCGAGATAGACATGGTCCCGACCCGGATCTTCGACACCGAGCTGGCCGGCCGGCTCGCCGGGTTCCCGCGGGTCGGCCTCGGCGCGATGGTCGAGGGCGTCCTCGGCTACGTCCTCGAGAAGGGCCACTCCGCGGTCGACTGGTCCACCCGCCCGCTGCCCGAGCCGTGGCTCCGGTACGCCGCGCTCGACGTGGAGCTCCTCGTGGACCTGCGGGACGCCCTGGAGAAGGAGCTGGACCGGCAGGGGAAGCTGGAGTGGGCGCGGCAGGAGTTCGACGCGATCGCGTCCGCTCCGCCCGCCGAGCCGCGCAAGGATCCCTGGCGGCGTACCTCCGGGATGCACAAGGTGCGGCGTCGGCGGCAGATGGCGGTCGTACGGGAGATGTGGGAGGCGCGGGACCGGATCGCGCAGCGGCGGGACGTCTCGCCGGGCAAGGTGCTGAGCGACGCGGCGATCGTGGAGGCCGCGCTCGCACTGCCGGTGAACGCGCAGGCGCTGGCCGCACTGAACGGGTTCGGGCACCGGATGGGACGGCGCCAGCTGGAGCAGTGGCAGGCCGCGGTGGACCGGGCCAGGGCCTTGCCCGACTCCTCGCTGCCGGCGCACGGGCAGCCGGTGACCGGGCCGCCGCCGCCGAAGGCCTGGGCCGACAAGGACCCCGCCGCCGCGGCCCGGCTGTCCGCCGCTCGGGCCGGGGTGTCCGCGCTGGCCGAGCAGCTCACGATGCCGCAGGAGAATCTGATCACTCCGGACACGGTTCGGCGGCTCTGCTGGGAACCGCCGAAGTCGTGGGACGCGGAGTCGGTCAGTGCGGCGCTCGCGGGGTACGGGGCACGGGCCTGGCAGGTCGAGTTGGTGACGCCGGTGTTGGTGGGGGCGATGTCCGCCACCGCGAAGGCCAGGGAGGCCTGAGCGCCGCAGGGGCGTCCGCGCGTCGGCGGGTTACTTCGTAGCCCCTCTCGTGAAGCCGTTGTAGATGAACCTCTGCAGGGCCAGGAAGACGATCAGGGTCGGCAGGATCACCAGGACCGCTCCTGCCGAGATCGTTTCCCAGTGGGCGCCGAAGGGCCCCTTGAAGCGGAAGAGGGAGGTCGAGATCACGCCGAGGTCGTCGGAGGGCATGTAGAGGAAGGGGATGTAGAAGTCGTTGTAGACGGTGATCCCTTTGACGATGACGACGGTGGCGATCGCGGGTTTGAGGAGCGGGAAAATGATCTTCCGGTAGATCGTGAAGGCGTTGGCTCCGTCCAGGCGGGCGGACTCGTCGAGGGAGATCGGGATCGATCGCACGAACTGCAGGAAGATGTAGATCGAGACGATGTCGGTGCCCATGTAGAGGGCGATCGGGGCCCAGAGGGTGTCGAACATGCCGAAGCTGTCGACGATCTGGAAGGTCGCGACCTGGGTGGTGACGCCGGGGACGAGGGTGGCGACGAGGAAGAGCGCGACGACCAGCTTCCGGAAGCGGAAGGTGAAGCGGTCGATCGCGTAGGCCGCCATCGAGCCGATGAGGACCGTTCCGGAGACGGCGAAGAAGAGGATGAAGGCCGTGTTGCCGAAGGCGACGAGCATCTCGCCGTCACGGAAGGCCGTCGCGTAGTTCTCGAAGTTCAGGAAGCTGTCCGGCAGCGTGAGTGCGCCGCTGTCGTCCGCCATCTGCCGCTCGGTCTTGAGCGAGGTCAGCAGGACCACCAGGAGGGGCAGGAGGACCACGATCGACGCGCCGACCAGGGACAGGTAGGTGAGGGTGCGGGCAACTCGCCTGCGCGTCACCGGGGTTGGAGTCGTCAGTGTCGTCATACGAGGTCCACCCTGTCGTCGGGGACCAGTCGGCGTTGCAGCCACGTCACCGCCAGGATGATCAGCAGCAGGACGACCGCGGCGGCGGACGCGAGGCCCGTCTTGTTGAACTGGAACGCGAGCTTCACGGTCTGGATCACGAAGGTCTCGGTGCCGGTGGCGCCGCCGGTCATGATGTACGGGATCTCGAAGACCGAGAGGGATCCGGAGATCGAGAGGATCACGCTCAGGCTCAGGACCGGGCGGATGCCGGGCGCGATGATGTACCGGAACTGGTGCCAGCGGTTGGCCCCGTCGAGTTCGGCCGCCTCGTACAACTCCCCCGGGATCGACTGGATCGCGCCGAGGAAGAGCACGAAGTTCAGGCCCATGTAGCGCCAGACGGAGACGCCCGCGAGGGAGATGTTCGCGGACGTCGACGTGCCGAGCCAGGCGCGGTCGGACTCGTGGCCGAAGAGGGCGAGGACCGAGTCGAGGGTGCCGCCGTCCTGGAAGAAGTACAGGAAGACGAAGCCGATCGCGACGCCGTTGATCAGGTACGGGAAGAAGAGGAGGCCCTTGAAGAGGTTCCGGAAGCGGACGTTGAAGCTGAGGATCGTCGCGAAGTAGAGGGCGGCGGCTATCTGCACGGCTGACGCGGCGAGGTAGTAGCCGCTGACGAAGAAGACCTGGAACAGCTCGGGGCGGGTGAAGATCTCGATGTAGTTGTCGGCACCGGTGTACTTCAGTTCGGGGCTGACGCCGTCCCAGTCGGTGAAGCTGTACGCCAGCATGTTGGCGACCGGGGCGTAGGTGAAGGCGATCAGCAGGGCCAGCGGGGCGGCCAGGAAGAGCCAGGGGGTGAGCTTCCGCCAGAGGCGCACCTTGCGGGGTGCGCGCCGTGGCGTGGGAGGCGGGGGCGCGGCCGTGGAGGGCCGCGCCGCCTTCTCCGTCGCGTGCGAGGGGGCGGTCGTACGCGTGTGGGGCATCAGGACCCCACGGTCTTCCGGGCCTCGGTCCAGCGCTCGCTGAGGTCGGCGAGGAAGTCGTCCAGGCTGCCGTCCTTGGCGCCGCGGGCGAGGTCGACCAGGTCCTGGCGGTACGCGGGGCCGTAGAGGCCGACCTCGGAGGCGCTGTCGATCTCCTTGACGAGGCCGCCCTTGGCGTCGTCCAGCTCGATGAGCTTCACCCCGGCCTCCTCGTACGGCTTCAGGGCCTCGGGGAGAGGGGCGTCCTTGAGGATCGAGGGCAGCAGGTTGTCGTCCGCGTAGCCGGACTCGGTGGAGAACCAGTCGATCCAGGCGCGGGCCGCCTCCTTGTGGTCGGAGTTGATGTTCACGGCCTGGCTGTAGTCGGGGCTGAGGACCGCGCAGAACGTGCCGTCGACCTGGGCGGGGAACGGCATGAAGCCGATGTCGTCGGGGTTCGTGCCCGCCTTCTCGGCGGCCTGGCGGAACTGCAGGACCGCCCAGGAGCCGAGCCAGGCGGTGGCGATCTCGCCCTTCGCCAGCCGGGGCTTGGAGCCCTCCCAGTTGGTGGTCGTCGGGTCCTTCTCGATCAGGTCCTGCCGCACGATGTCGTGGAGCAGGGTGTCGCCGACGCGCAGGTCCTCGCCCTCCGCCCAGGGGTCGCCCTCGGCGAGCCGTGTGGTGGCCCCGGTGTCGCAGCTGACCGAGCCGGCGACGTAGGTCCAGGACGTGAGCGGCCACTGCGCGGCGAAGTTGGTGTAGTACGGCACCGCGTCCGTCTTCGCCCTGATGGCCTTCAGGGCGGTGAGGAACTCGTCCGGTGTGGTGGGCCAGTCGGTGACGCCGGCCTCGGCCCAGACCTTCTTGTTGTAGACGAAGCCGGGGGTGCCGCCGTTCGTGGTCTGCCCGTAGACCTTGCCGTCGACGGCGGTGAAGTCGGTGAAGCGGTACTTCTCGCTCAGCTCCTTCTCGGTGCCGAGCGAGGCGAAGAACTTGGGGTAGTCGTTCTTCTTGATGACGGCCGGGATCATCAGGACGTCGCCGTAGTTCTCCGTGTTCATACGGATCTTGACCTCGGCCTCGTAGTCCGTGAGGGCCTCGAACTCCACTTTGACCTTCGGATAGGTCTTGTTGAAGGCGTCCGCGTACTTCTTCATCGTGCCGTCCTGCACGATGTCGGTGCGGTGGGTGAGGACCTTGATGGTTCCGGAGACCTGTGACGGGTCATCAGGAGCCTTGGCGTCGGCGCCCTTCGAGCTGCCTCCACCGCCTGTGCAGCCCGAGGCGAGAAGTGCTGCGGCGACCAGTGTTCCGGTGAGCGTCCTTCGGTGGTTCATGTGCACCAGCTCCGTTCGGTACGGACGAGCACGAGTGGGTTGGCTGGTTCGGCACTCTGACAGTCGACACTGAACCGGTAAAGTCGCTATTTCGCCAAGGCTGTCGAAATATTTCGCGATACTGTCGAGGAATCGACTGGACCGGTTTAGGGAGCGCGCACACGGGAGGCCACACCGATCCGCCGACGGCGGGGCCGGCGCGGACGCCGTTCGACGTGATCGCCGGACAGGGGAGGCCGGAGTGTCGCATCCGGCGGCCACGCCCGTGCTGGTTCCCTGGGGATCCACCGCGCCCGCTCCGTGAGCGCCGCACGCCCCCGCGGGTTCGTTCGGGCTGGTCGCGCAGTTCCTCGCACCCTTGAGGCACGCCGATGTAACCGGCGGTAACATGGGGAACCCGTGTGACCTTCGCCGCTCCCCCGCCCAGGGGTGTGCAGCACTGTTACTCGTAAGTAGCATGGGGGCTGAGCGCCCGCTCAGCGGTTGCGTATCGCAGCAGTGCCGTCCCGCACCTCTGGAGGAGAGCCATCGTGCCTCGTACCGTCAAGGACGTCGTCTTCGTCGACGGCGTCCGCACCCCGTTCGGCAAGGCGGGCCCGAAGGGCATCTACCACGAGACCCGCGCCGACGACCTCGTCGTGAAGGCGATCCGGGAGCTGCTGCGCCGCAACCCCGGTCTGGAGCCCGCGAAGATCGACGAGGTCGCCATCGCCGCGACCACGCAGATCGGTGACCAGGGGCTCACCATCGGCCGTACGGCGGGCATCCTCGCCGGTCTGCCGCAGTCGGTGCCCGGTTACTCCATCGACCGCATGTGTGCCGGCGCCCTGACCGCCGTCACCTCGGTCGCCGGTTCCGTCGCCTTCGGCGCGTACGACATCGCCATCGCCGGTGGTGTCGAGCACATGGGCCGCCACCCGATGGGCGAGGGCGTGGACCCGAACCCGCGGTTCGTCAGCGAGAAGCTGGTCGACGAGTCCGCCCTGTTCATGGGCATGACCGCCGAGAACCTGCACGACCGGTACCCGACGATCACCAAGCAGCGCGCCGACGAGTACGCCGTGCGCTCGCAGGAGAAGGCCGCCAAGGCGTACGCCAACGGCAAGATCCAGGCCGACCTGGTGCCGATCTCGGTGCGCCGCACCAACGCCGAGGCCGGCGAGACGGGCTGGGGCCTGGTCACCGCCGACGAGCCGATGCGGCCGGGGACGACCCTGGAGAACCTGTCGGGCCTCAAGACCCCGTTCCGCGTGCACGGGCGGGTCACCGCCGGTAACGCGGCCGGTCTGAACGACGGCGCGACCGCCTCGCTCATCGCCTCCGAGGACTTCGCCCGCGAGAACGACCTCCCGGTCAAGATGCGTCTCGTCTCGTACTCCTTCGCGGGTGTCGAGCCGGAGGTCATGGGCTACGGCCCGATCCCGGCGACGGAGAAGGCGCTCGCCCAGGCGGGGCTGTCCATCGACGACATCGGCCTGTTCGAGATCAACGAGGCCTTCGCCGTGCAGGTCCTGGCCTTCCTGGAGCACTACGGCATCGCCGACGACGACGCGCGCGTCAACCAGTACGGCGGCGCCATCGCCTTCGGTCACCCGCTGGCCTCCTCGGGTGTGCGTCTCATGACGCAGCTGGCCCGTCAGTTCGAGGAGCAGCCGGAGGTCCGTTACGGCCTCACCACCATGTGCGTCGGCTTCGGCATGGGCGCCACGGTCATCTGGGAGAACCCGCACCACAAGGACGCCGGAGGCGACAAGTGAGCACCACCGAACTCCTCAAGGGCGCGGCCGAGCTGTTCCCCGACGAGGTCGTGACGTCCGCGCACGTACGCCACCTCGACCTGCCGTCCGGCGCCGGGCGCTTCGCGCTCATCACGCTCGACAACGGCTTCGACCACACCAAGCCGACCACCTTCGGCCCCGCGTCGCTGGCGAACCTGAACACCGCCCTCGACCAGGTCGAGAAGGAGGCCTCGGCCGGTGAGATCGTCGGTGTCGGTGTCACCGGCAAGCCGTTCATCTTCGCCGTCGGCGCCGACCTCAAGGGCGTCGAGCTGCTGAAGAACCACGACGACGCACTCGCCATCGGCAAGGGCGGCCACGAGGTCTTCAAGCGGCTGTCCGCGCTCGCCGTCCCGACCTTCGCGTACTACAACGGTGCCGCGATGGGCGGTGGCGTCGAGGTCGGTCTGCACTGCGCGTACCGGACCGTCTCCAAGGCCATCCCGGCCTTCTCCCTCCCCGAGGTCTTCCTCGGGCTGGTCCCGGGCTGGGGCGGCTGCGCGCTGCTGCCGAACCTGATCGGTGCCGACAAGGCCGTCTCGGTGATCATCGAGAACAGCCTCAACCAGAACAAGCAGCTCAAGGGCCAGCAGGTCTTCGACCTCGGCATCGCGGACGCGATCTTCGAGGGCGCCGACTTCCTGGAACAGTCGCTGATCTGGACGGCGAACGTCCTCAAGGGCGACGTCACGGTCGAGCGTCCCGTCATCGACCGCGGTGAGGCCTGGGACCAGGCCGTCGCCAAGGGCCGGTTCATCGCGGACGGCAAGGTGCACGGGGCGGCCCCGGCCGCGTACCGCGCGCTGGACATCATCGAGGCCGCGAAGAACGGCGACCTCCAGCAGGGCTTCGACGCCGAGGACGTCGCCCTCGCCGACCTGATCATGGGTGGCGAGCTGCGCTCCGGTATCTACGCCTTCAACCTGGTGCAGAAGCGCGGCAAGCGCCCCGCCGGCGCCCCGGACAAGTCGCTGGCCCGCCCGGTCACCAAGGTCGGTGTCGTCGGCGCCGGTCTGATGGCCTCCCAGCTCGCGCTGCTGTTCCTGCGCCGCCTCGAGGTGCCGGTCGTGCTGACCGACATCGACCAGGAGCGCGTCGACAAGGGTGTGGGCTACGTCCACGCCGAGATCGACAAGCTGCTGCTCAAGGGCCGGATCAACCAGGACAAGGCCAACCGCCTCAAGGCCCTGGTCACCGGTGTGCTGGACAAGGCCGAGGGCTTCTCCGACGCGGACTTCGTCATCGAGGCCGTGTTCGAGGAGATCGGTGTCAAGCAGCAGGTGTTCGCGGAGGTCGAGGCGGTCGCCCCGGCGCACGCGATCCTCGCCACCAACACCTCCTCGCTGTCGGTGACCGAGATGGCGTCGAAGCTGAAGAACCCCGAGCGGGTCGTCGGCTTCCACTTCTTCAACCCGGTCGCGATCCTGCCGCTCCTGGAGATCGTCCGGGGCGAGACCACGGACGACGCCTCCCTCGCCACGGCCTTCGCCGTCGCCAAGAAGCTGAAGAAGACCGCGGTCCTGGTGAAGGACGCCCCGGCGTTCGTCGTGAACCGCATCCTGACCCGCTTCATGGGCGAGATCCAGAACGTCATCGACGAGGGCACGCCGGTCGAGGTCGCCGAGAAGGCGGTCGAGCCGCTGGGTCTGCCGATGTCGCCGCTGGTCCTGCTGGAGCTGGTCGGCCCGGCCATCGGCCTGCACGTCTCGGAGACCCTTAACCGGGCCTTCCCGGACCGCTTCACCGTCTCCCCGAACCTCGCCGCCGTCGTCAAGGCCGGCAAGCGCGGCTTCTACGTCTACGACTCCGGCAAGCCGGAGCTGGACCCCGAGGTCGCCGCGCTCCTCGAGCAGGGCGATGTCGTCCTGTCCGAGGAGCAGGTGCGGGCCCGGGTCCTCGACGCCGTCGCCCAGGAGATCGGGCTCATGCTCGACGAGGGTGTCGTCGCCGAGGCGCAGGACATCGACCTCTGCCTGATCACCGGCGCCGGCTGGCCCTTCCACCTGGGCGGCATCACGCCGTACCTGGACCGCGAGGGCGTCAGCGAGCGCGTCAACGGCAAGAAGTTCCTGGAGACCGGGGTGGCTTCGGTCCCCGCGTAACCACCGGACACGGTCGAGGGCCCCCGCTTCGGCGGGGGCCCTCTTCTCATGCGTCCGCCGCGTCCCCTTCGGCCGCGGCGAGCCGCGCCTTCAGTTCGGCGTTCTCCGCCTCCGGCAGCGCGATGCGCTTGCGGGCGAAGTACAGCTCCATGACGGCGTCGTGGAACTCTGGGATGAGTTGGTCGGGGGTCAGTTGCACGTTCGTCCTCGCTACGCCAGCAGGGTGGGCTTGCCACCCACGGGCTTCCAGTACAGCTTGCCTTCCTGGGCGTAGAGGGAGCCGCCGCCCACTGCGGCGGGTGCCCCGCTCGGCTCCGCGGCGACGTTCGCGAGCCGTACCGCGCCCTCGGCGAGGACGGCCGAGGCCGAGCCGGTCCGCTGGATCACATGGAGCTGCGACTGCGGGTTGTTCCCTCGGCCCATGCCCACGCCGGCCGTACCGTTGCCCTTGACGACGAAGTCGTCCGGGCCGGGGTTGCTCCGCAGGACCAGCAGGGCCCCCTTGGTCGGGGCGTCGGTCGCGGTGACGAAGATGCCCTGCGCGGCCGTTCCCGCCGTCATGAGGTCGATCGACAGGGCCGACGAACCGGGGTCCGAGCCGTCGGCGTACCCCACGTGGGCGATCTTCGGCGTGCCGTGCTCGGTCTCCACGCCGGTCAGGTACATGGCCGAGGTCTCCGTGTTGTCCGACGTGACGTTCAGCGCCACGGTCTTCTTCCCGGACGTGGCCTTGTGGTTGATCGTGTGATCACGCTTCAGGGGATCCACACAGCGGAGTTCGGGCGCTCAACCTCCTTCGGCACTGCGGGACTTGAGCGTGAGGCTCCCCGTCAGCAGGGCACGGTCGGACTCGGCGTACATCCCCGCGTCACCGTCCACGACCGTGAAACGGCTTCGGCCGGCGGCGGGTTCGGACGAGGGAGCCGCGCGAGCGGCCACGTGCGACCCGCACGCGCCATCCCGCCGGACGCGACGGACTCCTGGGCGTCGTCAGACACCAACCGACGGCGCCAACGCCAACCCGTCCTCGTCGTTCTGCCGAGCGATCCGCAGCGCACCGTCCCCACCGATCGCCCCGAGCACCACCCGCCCGTACGCGTCCCGCGCCAACGCGGGCGCGCCGACGCAACGTTCACCGGTGCCCGACCACCACACCCCGGCCTGCTCGTTCTCCGTACCGCACGCGGCCAGCACGACCTGCCCCTCGGTGTCGCGATGGGCCAGCACCGTGCAGTCGTATCCGTCGAGCGGCACCCGCAGCACGGCCACCGGGTCCTCGGCCGGTGCCCCGCCCAGCGGGATCACCCCGCCGCCCGGGCGGTGGGCGACGACGCCGCCGGTCGCCGGGTCGGTCCAGTAGTACGTGGCCCGGTCGGGCCCGGTCTCCAGTCCCACCACGCTGCCGCGGACCACCGCGAGCGGGATCGTGGGCGTCCGGCTGAAGTTCCCGTCGGGCTTCTCCTGCGTCCAGCGCATGACGAGGTCCTGGCCGCCGACCACCGCCTCGACCCGCCCGGAGGCGTACGCGACCACGGTCACCGGGTCCTGCACCAGGCTGCCCTTGAGGTCGGTCCACGGGCTCCACTTGCCGCCCGCCAGCTCACGGCGCAGCATGACGCCGCCGCCCGCGTTGCGCGCGAAGACATGGACGTTGCCGTTGGCGCTCACGCCCCCGGTCGGTATCCCGAAGCGCGCCGCCTTCGCCGCGTCCTTGTGCGGATTGCCCAGCGAACGCCATTCGGTGACCGGTCGGCCGGTCTGGTACTGGATGGCGTGCACGACGTCCACGGCGGACGGACCGTCGGCCTTCGGAATCTCGCGGCGGCCGAGGAAGTGCACGTAGGTGTCCGCGCCCTGTACGACGTGGAGGTCGGTCAGACCGGCCACGGGGAAGAGGTCGGGACCGGTCCACTCGGGGCCGCCCGGCAGGGTCTGCGTCCAGCGCAGCAGCCCCGTCCGCGCGCGGGCGTACGCGGTGAGCCTGCCGTCCTTGCCGAGGACGAGCCAGGAACCGGCCAGGGTGGCCTCGGCCTTGTGCCGTCCGCCCCCGCCGTTCGCCGAGGTGTCGGCCGCCGCCTGGGCAGCGGCGCGCCCGGATCTGGACCGCATGACGTGACCTGCCCTTTCGAAGACGCTCGGCTCGAAGACGCTCGGCGCGGCTCCCCGGCCGCCCTCTCGCACGGGAACGCGGAAGGCCGGGCGGCCCCCATCATAGAATCAACGTTCCACCTGAAGGGCGTGGCCATCTGGCGTGCGACCCTGTCCCCATGGACGACCCCCTGCTCGTGATCGTCGACGCGGCCAACGTCATCGGTTCCGTCCCCGACGGCTGGTGGCGCGACCGGCGGGGCGCGGCGGAGCGCCTGCGCGACCGGCTCGCCCGGGACGGGGTCCCCGGCCGGGACGAGCCCGTGGAACTCGTGATGGTCGTCGAGGGCGCCGCCCGGGGCGTGGAGCCGGTGCCCGGTGTACGGGTCGAAGCGGCTCCCCGCAGTGGCGACGACCGCATCGTGGAACTGGTCGCCGAGGAGGCCCGCGACCGCCCCTGCCTCGTCGTCACCGCCGACCGCGAACTACGGCGCAGGGTGGGCGAGTTGGGTGCCGAGGTGACCGGTCCGCGGGCTGTGCGCGGGGAGTCCTGAACGGTTCGTCCGCCGGGCCGTCGGGGGCGTCGGGGGCGTCGGGCCGTCGGGGGCGTGCCACTCCCGTGCGGCACGCGGTCCGGCCCCGCGGTCCCACCGGAGGCGGGCGTACGGGGCCGGAGAGTCCAGCCGCTTGCCGGAGGCGGGCTACGGGGCGTCGTGGCCCGGCGGCTTGGTGGCGTCACCCACGGCGGCCTGCTCCTGGCGTCCGAGTCGGCTGTGCGAGCGGCCGTAGACGAAGTAGACGACGAAGCCGAGGAGCATCCAGCCGGCGAAGCGGAGCCAGGTCTCGGTGGGCAGGTTGAGCATCAGCCACAGCGAGGCGCACACCGAGAGAATCGGGATGAACGGCACCCAGGGGGTGCGGAACGCCCGGTGCAGGTCGGGGCGGGACCTGCGGAGGATGATGACGCCGATCGCGACGACCACGAAGGCGAACAGCGTGCCGATGTTCACCAGCTCGGCCAGCTCGCTCAGCGGGGTGAAGCCCGCGAGGATCGCGATGACCACACCGAGCAGGATGGTCGGCCGGTGCGGGGTCTTGAACCGGGGGTGGACGCGGGAGAAGAACCGCGGCATCAGCCCGTCGCGGCTCATCGCGAAGAACACCCGGGTCTGACCGAGCAGCAGGATCATGCACACGGTGGTCAGGCCGACGGCGGCGCCGAAGCTGATGAAGCCCGCGAACCACGGATGCCCGGTGGCCTTGAAGGCGTCGGCGAGCGGGGCGGTCACCGACAGATCGGTGTAGTGCTGCATGCCGGTGACGACGATCGACACCGCCACATACAGCGTGGTGCAGATGACGAGGGAGCCGATGATGCCCCGGGGCATGTCCCGCTGCGGATGCCTCGTCTCCTCGGCGGCCGTCGCAACGACGTCGAAGCCGATGAACGCGAAGAAGACGACGGAGGCGGCCGTGAAGATGCCCATCACGCCGAAGTTGGACGGCGCCCAGCCGAACATCAGCTGGATCAGCGGCGACTGGAGGCTTTCACCCGCCTCCACCGCCTGTGCCTTGGGGACGAACGGATCGTAGTTGTCGCCCTTGACGAAGAAGGCACCCGCGATGATCACGGTGAGGACGACCGTCACCTTGATGGCGACGACGAGGGAGGTGACCCGCGCGGAGAGCTTCGTGCCGACCACGAGGATGGCGGTGAGCACCAGGACGAGCGCGGCGGCGAGGATGTCGAACCCGAAGCTGTCGGCCCCGTCTCTCGTGCCGAGCGCCGCCGGCAGCTCCCAGCCCGCGTTGGCCAGCAGCGAATGGATATAGCCGGACCAGCCGACGGCGACCACCGCCGTCCCCAGCGCGAACTCCAGGACCAGGTCCCAGCCGATGATCCAGGCGGGCAGTTCTCCCAGGGAGGCGTACGAGAAGGTGTACGCGGATCCGGCGACCGGGACCGTGGACGCGAACTCCGCGTAGCAGAGGGCGGCGAGCGCGCAGACGACGCCGGCCACGACGAAGGCGAGGGCCACGGCGGGACCGGCGTTGTTCTTGGCCACCGTGCCGGTGAGGACGAAGATGCCGGTGCCGATGATGACACCGACGCCGAAGACCGTCAGATCGAGCGCGGACAAGGATTTCTTGAGCGCGTGCTCTGGTTCCTCGGTATCGAGGATGGACTGCTCGACCTTCTTCGTTCGGAAGAGTGTGCTGCTCACGGGCGTACCTCCCACGCTGGTCGTCCTCGACATGATCGAGAGGGGGCGATGGGGGTCCCCCGGTCGAGCGAAGCCGAGACTGGGGAGCGTTTGCCCCGGCGCGGGCGGTTTCACGCGAATGGGCCGGTCTCACCACCGTAAAGGATGGTGAAACCGGCCCGAACAGCCCGGCCGGACAGGTCAGTCGCGCGCGGGTTCCACCTCTGCGGCGGCATCGCCGTACCGGCCGTCGAGCTTGGAGACCAGCCCGGTGACCTGGCGGGCGATGTCGGGCGCGGTGAGCCCGATCTCCGCCATGACCTCGGCACGGGAGGCGTGGTCGAGGAAGCGCGGCGGGATGCCGAAGTCGCGCAGCGGGATGTCCACTCCGGCGTCGCGCAGCGCCTGGGCGACGGCCGAGCCGACGCCGCCGACGCGGGAGTTGTCCTCGACGGTGACCACCACGCGGTGCTTGTCGGCGAGCGGCGCCATGTGCTCGTCGACCGGCTTGACCCAGCGAGGGTCGACGACGGTCGTGGTGATGCCCTGCTGGTCGAGCAGTCCGGCGATCTCCAGGCACATCGGCGCGAGGGCGCCGACCGAGACGAGGAGCACGTCCGGGGTGTCGGTGCCCGGCTCGCGCAGCACGTCCATGCCGCCGACGCGGCGCAGGGCCGGTACGGCGGGGCCGACGGCGCCCTTGGAGAAGCGCACCACGGTCGGCGCGTCCGTCACCTCGACGGCCTCGCGCAGCTGGGCGCGGACCTGGTCGGCGTCACGCGGCGCGGCGAGCCGCAGCCCCGGCACGACCTGGAGGATCGACATGTCCCACATGCCGTTGTGCGAGGCGCCGTCGGTGCCGGTGACGCCGGCCCGGTCCAGTACGAACGTCACACCGCACTTGTGGAGGGCGACATCCATCAGGACCTGGTCGAAGGCACGGTTGAGGAACGTGGCGTAGACCGCGAAGACCGGGTGCACACCGCCCGTGGCGAGGCCCGCCGCCGACACGGCGGCGTGCTGCTCGGCGATGCCGACGTCGTACACGCGGTCGGGGAAGGCCTTGGCGAACCTGTCGAGCCCGACCGGCTGGAGCATGGCCGCCGTGATGGCGACGATGTCCTCGCGCTCCTTGCCGAGCTTCACCATCTCCTCGCCGAAGACCGAGGTCCAGTCGGCGCCGGACGAGGCGATCGGCAGACCCGTGTCCGGGTGGATCTTGCCGACGGCGTGGAACCGGTCCGCCTCGTCCTGGAGGGCGGGCTGGTAGCCGCGGCCCTTCTCGGTGAGGCAGTGCACGATGACCGGCCCGCCGAAGCGCTTGGCGCGGGACAGCGCGGACTCCAGGGCCTCGATGTCGTGCCCGTCGATCGGACCGACGTACTTCAGGCCCAGGTCCTCGAACATGCCCTGCGGGGCGATGAAGTCCTTCAGCCCCTTCTTCGCGCCGTGCAGCGTCTCGTAGAGCGGCCTGCCGACGACCGGGGTGCGCTCCAGCAGGTCCTTGCCGCGGGCCAGGAACCGCTCGTAGCCGTCGGTGGTGCGCAGGGTGGCCAGGTGGTTGGCGAGCCCGCCGATGGTCGGCGCGTACGAGCGCTCGTTGTCGTTGACGACGATGACCAGCGGCCGGTCCTTGGCGTCGGCGATGTTGTTGAGCGCCTCCCAGGCCATGCCGCCGGTGAGCGCGCCGTCGCCGATGACCGCGACCACGTGGTCGTCGCGTTTCAGCACCTGGTTGGCCTTCGCCAGCCCGTCGGCCCAGCCCAGCACCGTGGAGGCGTGGCTGTTCTCGATGACGTCGTGCTCGGACTCGGCCTGCGAGGGGTAGCCGGAGAGGCCGCCCTTCATCTTCAGTCGGGAGAAGTCCTGACGGCCGGTGAGCAGCTTGTGGACGTAGGACTGGTGGCCCGTGTCCCACAGCACCTTGTCCTTGGGCGAGTCGAAGACACGATGCAGGGCGAGGGTGAGCTCGACCACGCCGAGGTTCGGGCCGAGGTGACCGCCGGTCTTCGACACCGCCTCGACGAGGAAGGTCCGGATCTCCTCCGCCAGCTGGTCCAACTCCTCCAGGCTGAGCCGGTCCAGATCGCGCGGTCCCCTGATGCGGGTCAGCAGCGGCACCCGTGCCTCCTTGCGATAGTGCTGTTCGAGCGTTACCGGGCTCGTCGAAGTCTAATCTTCCGCGCACCCGGCCAACCGCCGGGCGGTCGACTCCTACGTCACGCAAACGGCCGTAAACCATCCTGCGCAGACGTACCCGTACGAAACGTCCGACAACAACGAGAAGTGCCCGGCACCAGGAATGGTGCCGGGCACGTGTTCCACGAGGGGCGCCTGGCGCCCCGTCAGGGGCGCGGGGACCCGCGCGACCAGCCACGGACAACCCGTGGCCGGCGGCGGACGGCCCCCCAACGGCCCCCTCCGCGAGTCCGCTACGCGCGACCCGCCGCCTTCTGGCTCCTGCGGCTGACGGAGTCGATGACGACCGCGCCCAGCAGCACCGCACCCGTGATCATGTACTGGATCGACGTGTTCATGTTCAGCAGGTCGAGACCGGTCTGGATCGACTGGATCACGAGCATGCCCAGCAGCGCCGACCACACCGACCCCCGCCCACCGAAGAGGCTGGTGCCACCGATGACGGCGGCGGCGATGGCGAGCATCAGGGTGTTGCCGCCACCGGCGGACAGCGTCGCACTCGCGGTCTGGCCGGCGAAGAACATGCCGCCGACCGCCGCGAAGCCACCGGAGATGGCGAACACGGTGATCCGGATCACCGGCACGTTGATACCGGCACGGCGGGCCGCCTCGATGCCGCCGCCGACCGCGAAGACCTTGCGGCCGTAGGTCGTACGACGCAGCACGAAGTCCACGATCACCAGCGCCCCGAGGAAGATCACCAGCGCGTTGGAGACACCGGACGCGTCGTTGAGCACCGCGGCGGCGGCGAAGGACGCGAGGGCGAGCGCGCCGACGCGCAGCAGGATCTCGCTGGTCGGCCGGAACGGCACACCCGCGGACCGACGACGGCGCTGCTCGCTGAAGTTGCCGACGAGCGAGAGCCCCACGGCGAGGCCGGCCAGGATGTACGCGCCGATGATGGCCTGGTCCATGAAGAAGGAGCTCTGGCCGAGCAGGTGGACCGGACCCGTGTCGGACGGGATGTTGATCGTGCCGCTGTCACCCAGCAGCCACAGCATCAGGCCGTTCCAGCCGAGGAAGCCGGCCAGGGTGACGACGAACGCGGGTACGCCGATCTTGGCGAAGAACCAGCCGTGCAGCGCGCCGATGGCGAGGCCGGTGAGCACCGCCAGGACCAGCGACAACCAGGCGTTCATGCCGTGGTTCACCGCGAACACGGCGAACAGGGTGGAGGCCAGACCACTGACCGAGCCCACGGACAGATCGATCTCGCCGAGCAGCAGTACGAACACCAGGCCGATGGCGAGCATGCCGGTGGCCGAGAGGAAGTAGCTGATGTTGGAGAGGTTGTCGGCGCTCAGGAAGCGGTCGTTCTGCAGCTGGAAGATCGTCCAGATGACGATCAGGCCGATGACGACCGGCAGCGAGCCCAGCTCGCCGCCCTTCACCTTGCGCTTGAACTCGGTGAGGTAGCCCTTGAGGCCCTCTTCGCGGACCAGCAGACGCGGGTCGACGACGGTGACCGGCGCGGCCGTGGGGTCGTCGGCGGGAGCGACCGTGGTCTGGCCCTCCGCGACCCCCTTGCCGGTCTTGGCGGAATCGCTCTTCACGGTCTTGGACGTGTCACTCACTTTGCCGCCTCCGTGGTGCGCCGCCCCGCGCGACGGGTCACGGCGTTGTCCGTGGCACCCGTGATCGCGGCGATGATCTCTTCGTGGCTGGTGTCCTTCACGGAGAAGGAACCGTTGTTCTTGCCCAGGCGCAGGACCGCGACGGTGTCCGCGACCGCCTTGACATCGGCCATGTTGTGGCTGATGAGGATGACGGCGAGGTTGCGCTCGCGTAGCCGCTCGACCAGGTCGAGGACCTGCGCGGTCTGTTCGACACCGAGGGCGGCGGTGGGCTCGTCCAGGATGACGAGCTTGGGGTCGCCGATGAGGGCGCGGGCGATGGCGACGACCTGACGCTGACCGCCGGAGAGGCTCGCGATCGGGATGCGGACGCTCGGGATCCGGATCGAGAGCGTGGACAGCAGTTCGCGCGAGTTCTTCTCCATCGACACCTCGTCGATGACGCCCCGGTGCAGCAGCTCGCGCCCGAGGTAGAGGTTGCCCACGACATCGAGGTTGTCGCAGAGCGCGAGGTCCTGGTAGACCGTCGCGACGCCGAGTCCCTGGGCGTCGTGCGGCTTGTTGATCCTGACCGGGTCACCCTGCCACTCGATGACGCCCTCATCGATGGGGTGGACACCCGCGATCGTCTTGACCAGGGTGGACTTACCTGCGCCGTTGTCGCCCACCAGGGCGACCACTTCTCCGGCGTGGACCTCCAGCTCGACGTCGGTGAGTGCCTGCACCGCACCGAATCGCTTGGAGACTCCGCGCAACGCCAGCACGGGCGTAGCGGACACGTGAACCATCTCCTTCGCCGCCTGACCGGCGGGGATGCCGCGCTTTGAATAGGCGCGGAGGATGTGCGGACCCCGTCGATGAGGGGCCGTCACACAAGGCTTACAAGGTGAACATACGAAGATCCGCAGCGCCCGGCAGCGCCCCGAGGGGGCGCGGGGAACTGCGCGACAAGCCACGACGGTGCGGCAGTCGACCGACAACCGACGGCCCCATCGCGGCACTCCCAGCGGAGCGCCCGGGCAGCGGTTCCGTCCGGCGCCCGCCCCGGAAGCGGGGTATGAGGTGGGGCGGGCGCCGGACAGGCTCAGCGGGCCGAAGTGGTTACTTCAGACCGGCGGACTCGCAGGCCTTGGCGTACTCGGGGGTGCAGATGTCGGCGACCGTGTACAGGCCGTCCTTGACCACCGTGTCGTTGATGTTCTCCTTGGTGACGGAGACCGGGGTCAGCAGCTTCGCCGGGACCTTGTCGCCGGATCCGCTGGTCACCTCGGTGTCGGCCAGGGACTTGATGTCCTTGCCCTCCAGCAGGTTGACCGCGAGCTCGGCGGCGGTGTCGGCCTCGGGCTTGTAGGCCTTGTAGACCGTGGAGGACTGCGTGCCGGCGACGAGCCGCTGGATGGCCGCGAGCTCGGCGTCCTGACCCGTCAGGGGGATGCCGCTGATCTTCGCACCCTTGAGGGTGTTGGCGATGCCGCCGGCCATGCCGTCGTTGGCGGCGTAGACGCCCGCGATGTTCTTGGCGCCCAGCTGGGTGATCGCCGCGGACATCTTCTGGGCGGCGACGGTGTCCTTCCACAGGCCGGACTGCTCGTAGGCGATGTCGACCTTGCCGTCGAGGGCCTTGTGCGCGCCCTCCTTGAACTGGCCGGCGTTCGGGTCGGCGTCGTCGCCGTTGATCATGACGACCTTGGACTTGGCGGTCGCCTTGTCGCCGAGCGCGTCGAGGAGGGCCTGGCCCTGGAGCTCACCGACCTTGACGTTGTCGAAGGAGACGTAGGCCGAGACCGGGCCCTGGGCGAGACGGTCGTAGGCGACGACCTTGACGCCCTTGTCCACCGCGGACTGGATGGAGGACTTGATGGCGGCGGAGTCCTGGGCGGAGACCACGATGACCTTCACGCCCTTGGTCACCATGGTGCTCATCTGCTGGGCCTGCTTGGTCGGGTCGGCGGCGGCGTTCGCGTAGTCGACCGTGCAGTCGGAGCACAGCTCCTTGACCTTGTCCTCGAAGTACGGCCGGTCGAACTTCTCGTAGCGCGCGGTGACGTTGTCGGGCAGGAGCAGACCGATCGACTTGTTGCCCGAACCGCTGTCGCTTCCGCTGTCCGAGTCGTCGTCGCCGGCCTTCCCACAGGCGGCCACGGAGAGCGCCAGCGAAACCGCGGTGGCGCCGATCACGACTCTACGCATCGTTGCGTTCATTTGGGTTGTGCCTCCCTGACACGGGCCGCAGCACTGCGGCCGAGGTGGCTGGAAGTCAACTCGGCCACACGTGCGACGTCAAGAAGTAAATCCTTAACGGGTTGGCAACGGCGTGTTTCGTTCTCTAAGTGAAGACAGGAGTTGCCGCGGTCAGGGTCCCGTCCAAAAGGGTCGAATCACCCATCTCGCTGAGGGCCAGGGCCAGGGCCCCGAGGACCTCGGCACGGCCGCCAAGTGCCCCTGGCAACACTGAGAGTTGACGTGCGGCACTCGGGATCGCGTACCGGCCGACCGACTCCCTTATGGGCCCGAGAACCAGCTCTCCGGCCTCGGCGAGATCGCCACCGAGAACCACGCGGCTCGGGTTCAACAAGTTGCAGAGATTGGCCACTCCACTTCCGATGTGTCGGCCGACATCGGCGATCACCCGACGACAGCCCGGATCCCCGTCCCTCGCCAACCGTACGACCCCTTCCATGGTCAGGTCGGTGCCGTGGCTGGACTGGAGGAGCGGCAGCACATAGCGCGCGGCGGCGAAGGTCTCCAGGCAGCCGCGGTTGCCGCAACGGCAGACCGGGCCGGATTCATCAAGAGTAATATGCCCGATTTCTCCCGCTGTGCCACCCGGGCCTCTGTAGATCTTGCCATCGATCACCAGTCCGGCACCGACACCACTGGACACCTTGATGTAGGCCAGGTCCCGCACCCCGCGGCCGCTGCCCCAGACCAGTTCGCCGAGGGCTCCGAGGTTGGCGTCGTTGTCCACGTGCACGGCGACGCCGAGGCGGTCACGCATCTCGGCGGCGGGCTTGGTGCCGGTCCAGCCGGGCAGGATGGCCGTGGAGCCGAGCGTCCCGGACTCCACGTCGATCGGGCCGGGCACACCGAGACCCACGCCCGCGATCTTCGTACGATCCACACCGGTGGCCTCGATCAAACGGGTGACCAGCTGCTCCGCCCGGTCGAAGCCCTGGGTCGAGGAGGCGTCCACATCCAGCGGCTCGGCCTCCTCGGCGAGCACCTGATGGGCGAGGTTCCCTATCGCGACGCGCAAATGGGTGTGCCCGAAGTCCACGCCGATCACGATCCCGGCGTCCCCGCTGAGCGAGACCGCGCGCGCCCGCCGACCACCCGCCGACGTGGGCGTGACCTCGACGGTTCCCCCGTCCTTCAGCTCACGCACGATGTTGGAAACCGTGGCCGCGGACAGGCCGGTCGTCCTGGCGATCTCCGCCTGCGTGAGCGACCCGGCGAGACGCACCGCCCGCACGACGCGCTCGAGATTTGCTCGGTGCAGCGACGACTGCGATCCCGGAGTCTCCATCGACTCATCCACTCCCGTCCCAGGACGGGCGGCCCGCACGCCGCCCGTGACCCAGGTCACAGCCGCGAAACCCGGGTCACTTACAAGTTGTGAACTCCAAGCTCCGCTGAACGGGTTACCGCAGTCAAGTCCTTGAGGGAAACTGGGACCGCCGAATGACCACTAAATGTCACTCTGCGGCTACTTGAGGTCCCGGAACGGGCTACTTGAGGGTCGCCGAGGTGAGGCCCGCCTGGACCTGGCGCTGGAAGGAGAGATAGACCACGAGCATGGGGATCATGGCGATGGTGACACCGGCGAAGAGGACGGGCAGGTCGGAGGCGTAGCCCTGCTGCTGCTGGAGCTGGATGAGGCCCTGGGTGAGGACGTACCGCTCGGGATCGTCGCCGCTCTGCGGCTGCATGAGGACCGTGGGCAGGATGAACTGGTTCCACTGACCCAGAGTGTTGAAGATCCCCACGCTGATCAGCCCGGGCTTGGCCATCGGCAGCATGACCTGGAAGAAGGTCCGGGTGTGCGAGGCCCCGTCGAGGATGGCCGCCTCGAAGACCGCGGTGGGCAGCGTCCGGAAGAACGCGTGCATGAAGAACACGGTGAACGGCAGCGAGTAGGCGACGTACACCAGGATCAGGCCCTGGTAGGTGTTCAGCATGTCCAGCCGTTTGACCATGAAGAACAGCGGCACCAGGGCCAGGAACACGGGGAACATCGCGCCGGCGACGAAGAAGTAGTACAGCAGCCGGTTGCCCCGGAACGGGTAGCGGGCCAGGACGTACGCGGCCATCGAGCCGAACAGCATGGTCAGCGGCACGGAGAAGATCAACACGATGACCGTGTTGACGAAGTAGTCGCCGATGCCCTTGTCCCATGCACGGGAGAAGACGTCGAAGGACCAGTTCTCGGGCCAGCCGAAGGCCGAGCCGCCGATCTGGGCGTCGGTCTTGAAGGAGCTGAGCACCAGCCACAGCAGCGGCAGCACGATCAGCAGCGCCCACAGGGCGAGGAAGCCGTGCGAGAAGACGTTCAGGACGACGCCTTCGCCGCGCTCGTCGCCGGGGTCGGTCCCCCGCCTGCCCACGGTCGGGCCGGTGGGGACCGAGTCGCCGCGCGAGGCGGTCTTGAGGGGTGCACTCATCTTCTGTCGTCTCTCCCGCTCAGAACTCGACGCGCTCGCGACGGGTGGCGCGCAGCATGACCACCGACACGATCAGGGTGAGGAGCAGCATCACGACGCCCATCGCACAGGCGTAGCCACTCCTGCCGTACAGCAGGAAGTTCCGCATCATCACGGTCGCCATGACCTCGCTGTGGTGGTCGGGGCCGCCCCCGTACTCGCCCGCGGTCATGGTCGAGACCAGGATGAACATGTCCATCGCCGCGATGCCGAGATAGACCCAGGCGGTCTGCACGGAGTCCCACAGCAGCGGCAGGGTGATGCGGAAGAAGGTGTGGGCGCGGCCGGCGCCGTCGATCAGCGCGGCCTCGTAGATGTCCCTCGGGATGGCCTGCATGGCGGCGGAGAACAGCACCAGGTAGAAGCCGACGCCGTGCCAGACGACGACCAGGATGAGACCCCAGAGCACGAAGTTCGGCTCGTTCAGCCACTCGACGGGGCTGCTCTCGTCGACCAGTCCCAGTTTCAGCAGCAGGCCGTTGAGCATGCCTCCGCTGTCACTGCGGTACACGGCCCCGAACAGCACCGCGAGGATCGCCAGCGACAGCACCTGCGGGAAGAAGTACACGATCTTGTAGAAGCCCGACCCGGCGACCCCCGAGACCCCGCCGGCCCGGCCGCGCCCGCCCGCGTTCAGCATGAACGCGAAGAACAGGGCGAGCAGGATGGTGATCACCGGGATGAACACCAGGAACAGGATGTTGTGCCAGATCGCCTGGAGGAAGATGTCGTCCTGGAACAACGCCGTGTAGTTGTCCAGGCCGATGAAGGAGAACGTCTGCGACTGCCCCTTCCAGTCCGTCAGCGAATAGCCGAACGTCTGGATGTACGGCCAGATCACGAAGATCAGATAAAGCGCCACGGGGACGAGGAGAAACCCCGCGACGAACCGGTTCTGCCCTTTACGCATTGGCGTTTCCCTGCCTCGGATTCCATGAGACGAAAGGCGCACCCCTGTCTTTCAGGGGCGCGGGGAACTGCGCGACAAACCACGACGAACCCGCAGCTCACCACAGTGCGCAGCTCCCACGGCGCTCCAACGCCCCGCTAATCCCGACGGTTCTTCTTGGAATCCGGGTCCTTCGCCTGCTTGTCCACCGCGGCCTGCGCCCGCTTCAACCACTCGGCCGGCTGAATCCGCTTCGCCATCAGTTCGTTCGAGGCGTTCTGGATGGCCGTGTCCATCTCGCTGTACCACTCGGTGTACAGGTAGCGGAACGTGTCGCCACCGGCGGCCTTGGAGACTTCCACCGTCGACTGCGTACCCGGCCGCAGCGAGACCCCGGTGTCGACGCCGTCCTTCACGATCGTCAGGGAGTTCGCCTCCTTGGCGAACAGCGTCGACCACTCCTTGGAGAGCATCATCCGCATGAACTCCTTGGCGGCCGGCAGGTTCTTCGCCTTGGCCGGGATGATGAACGGCTCCCCGGAGCCGGCCCGGATCGCCTCGAAGGGCATCACGCTGTCCGGCAGCACGGGCATCGGCATGAACGTCATGTCGAAGTCGTCCGGCGTCTGCTTCAGCTGCTCGTTCTCCAGCCAGGATCCCGAGGTGATGAACACGGCCTTGTACTGGTTCCAGCGGGCCTGGGACTCGGTGTGGGTCAGGCCGTTCGTCCCGGGCATCAGATAGCCCTTCTCGACGACCTCGTAGATCGCCTCGACCCCGGCCTTCGCGGCGTCGGAGCCGACGAACGCCTTCGGGTCGAGGTTGTCGATCGCCTTCATGGCCTCCAGCCCGCCCGTCTTGGCGATCAGGTCCATGATGGCGACGTTGATGTAGTACGGGTACTTGCCCTGGTGGGCGAGGCCGCCGATGCCCTTGGCCTTGGCCTCCTTGCAGATGGTGAGGAAGTCGGCCCAGGTCTTGGGCTCCTCCCAGCCGTTCTCCTTGAAGAGCTTGCCGGAGTACCACAGGCCCCACACCGTGTAGATGTAGTTCAGGGCGACGACCTTGTTCTCCTGCATGCCCGCGTCGAGCGTGCCGGCGATCAGCGTGTCCCGGACCTTCTTGCTCGGGTCGTCGATCGAGGGGGCGTCCAGGACCTCGGCGAGGTCGAGGAGCTGGTCGTTCTTGTACAGGACGTCGATCGGGATCTGCTGGGCGCCGGAGTCGTCGACGATGTCCGGCGGGTTGCCCGCGTTGAAGCGCGGCTGCAGCTTGCCGGTGATCTCCTGGGTGCCGGTGTGGGTGGAGGTGACCCCCCACTTCTTCTGGAAGGCGGCCTCCCAGGCCTTGGCGTAGGCGTCGCCGTAGCCGCCCTTGAAGATGACGACGTCGAGCTTGCTGCCCTTCTTGACGCCGAAGGGGTTCGACTCGGAGGTCTCGCCCTGGCTTTCCTTGGAGGTGTCGTCGCCTCCGCCCCCGCTGGCACACGCGGACAGGAAGCTCATCGTCGGGACGGTGATCAGGCCGAGCGCGGCGGAACGCTTGATCAGGTCGCGGCGGCCGACGCCTTCGGGGTCGGTGGTGCCGACCCCCTCGGGGCCGTTGTCGTTCTCAGCGGTAGTGGATCCCATGCTCAAGTCCTCGCCTTCTCCAGGACTCAGGCGGTGAACCGGATCCTCCCGGCACCGCGGTCGGTTCAAGCTGGGGTCGTGCGTGAGGATTCAACAGGGGCAACACGGCGGTCGGCGCGCGGACACGTCCGCGACCACCGGTAATTCCCCCCAGGTAGTGCCTGCCCGCAGCTGTGCGACCACTATGCGGACGCCGACAGGTATAGTCCACTTCCCGCCAGGGGGGCAAGATCGAATGCAAGGTTCGCCATCGGTCTTTTCCGAGTTGAGACCTCTCGGAAATATGAGCGCCCTTGCGCCACCTGACCGGAAAATCCCCGCCATTCGATCCGGATGGCGCACTCAACACCCTTGACATCACCCGTCACTTGAACCACTACTGGTCCCTGCGTCACCCGGTCGACAACGTTGTCCTTTTCTGATCATTCCTTGATCGAGAACAGTCTGCTGGACGTAGGGAGGGTGCTCACCGATGCGGCACAGACGGGGTTCCACGGCGGCGCTCGGCGCCGCCGCGTTCGCTCTGGTGGTGGCCTCGCAGGGCGCGGCCGTCGCGTTACCCGACCGACCGGCGGCCGGTCAGCGGCAGTTCAGCTCCTCGTTCGAACCGGACGATCCGGCCCCGGACTGGCTCAGCACGGTCGACACGGCAGCGGACGGGTCCCCCCGGACCTCCGGGGTCGACGGCGGCTACACCACCGGTATCCCGGGCGGCATCACCGACCACGTCACCGACGTCCGGGCCAGCGGCGAGAACACCGGCGGCGGGGAGGTGAAGGAGAACCTCGTCGACGGCGAGTCCGGGACCAAGTGGCTCACCTTCCAGCCCACCGGATGGGCGGAGTTCGACCTCGACCGGCCGGCCAAGGTGGTGACCTACGCGCTGACCTCGGCGAACGACTTCGAGACCCGCGACCCGAGGGACTGGACCCTCCAGGGCTCCACCGACGGCAAGGAGTGGAGGACCCTCGACAGCCGTACCGGCGAAAGTTTCGGGGAGCGGTTCCAGACGAAGTCGTACGACCTTCCCGGCGACGCGGTGGCCGAGTACCGGCACTTCCGGCTCGACATCACCAGGAACAACGGCGCCTCCATGATCACCCAGCTCGCCGACGTGCAGTTCTCGACGGGCGGCGGACAGGCGCCCGCGCCGAAGGAGATGCTGTCGCTGGTCGACCGGGGCCCGAGCGGCTCCGCGACCGCGAAGGCCGGCGCGGGCTTCACCGGCAAGCGGGCCCTGCGGTACGCGGGCAGACACACGGCGGACGGCCGGGCGTACTCGTACAACAAGATCTTCGACGTGAACGTGGCCGTCGAGCGGGACACCGAGCTGACCTACCGGATCTTCCCGTCGATGGCGGACGGCGATCTCGACTACGACGCGACGAACGTCGCGGTCGACCTGGTCTTCACCGACGGCACCTCGCTCAGCGACCTGCGGGCGGTGGACAGCCACGGATTCCCGCTGTCGCCGCGCGGACAGGGCGCGGCGAAGGTGCTGTACGTCAACCAGTGGAACGACGTGGTCTCGCGGATCGGCTCGGTCGCGGCCGGGCGGACCGTGGACCGGATCGTGGTGGCATACGACTCCCCGAAGGGCCCGGCGAGGTTCCGCGGCTGGCTCGACGACGTGACGCTGCGCGTACGCGCGCCCGAGCGGCCGAAAGCCCATCTCTCCGACTACGCGGTGACCACCAGGGGAACCCATTCCAGCGGCGGTTTCTCCCGCGGCAACAATTTCCCGGCGACGGCGGTGCCCCATGGCTTCAACTTCTGGACGCCGGTGACCAACGCGGGCTCGCTGAGTTGGCTGTACGACTACGCGCGGGCCAACAACGCCGACAACCTGCCGACCATCCAGGCGTTCAGCGCGAGCCATGAGCCGAGCCCGTGGATGGGCGACCGGCAGACCTTCCAGGTGATGCCGTCGGCCGCCGCCGGTACGCCCGAACTGAGCCGTACTGCACGGGCGTTGGCCTTCCGGCACGAGAACGAGACGGCACGGCCGTACTACTACGGGGTGCGCTTCGAGAACGGCGTCAGGGCCGAGATGGCGCCCACGGACCACGCGGCGGTGCTGCGCTTCACCTACCCCGGCGACGACACGAGCGTCCTCTTCGACAATGTGACGGACCAGGCCGGGCTGACCCTGGACAAGGACGCCGGGGTGGTGACGGGCTTCTCCGATGTGAAGTCCGGCCTGTCGACGGGCGCGACCCGCCTCTTCGTGTACGGGGTCTTCGACGCTCCGGTCACGGACGGCGGCTCGACGGGTGTGAAGGGCCACCTCCGCTTCGACGCGGGCACGGACCGCGCGGTGACGCTCCGGCTGGCCACCTCCCTCATCAGCCTCGACCAGGCGAAGGACAACCTGCGCCAGGAGATCCCGGAGGGCACGGACTTCGAGACGGTGAAGGACCGGGCGCGGGCCCAGTGGGACCGCGTCCTGGGGAAGGTGGAGGTCGAAGGGGCCTCCCCCGACCAGCTCACGACGCTGTACTCCAACCTCTACCGGCTGTACCTGTACCCCAACTCCGGCTTCGAGAAGGTCGGATCGACCTACCGGTACGCCTCGCCCTTCTCCCCCATGACCGGCCCGGACACCCCGACGCACACGGGCGCGAAGATCGTCGACGGCAAGGTGTACGTCAACAACGGCTTCTGGGACACCTATCGGACCACCTGGCCCGCGTACTCGCTTCTGACGCCTCGTCAGGCAGGGGGGATGGTCGACGGTTTCGTGCAGCAGTACAAGGACGGCGGCTGGACCTCCCGCTGGTCCTCCCCCGGGTACGCGGACCTGATGACCGGAACCTCGTCGGACGTGGCGTTCGCGGACGCGTATGTGAAGGGAGTCGGCTTCGACGCGAAGTCGGCGTACGAGGCGGCCCTGAAGAACGCCACCGTCGTGCCTCCGTCGGCGGGTGTCGGCCGCAAGGGCATGGCCACCTCGCCGTTCCTCGGCTACACCAGCACCGACACCCACGAAGGCCTGTCCTGGGCGCTGGAGGGCTACCTCAACGACTACGGCATCGCCCGAATGGGCCAGGCCCTGTACCGCAGGACGGGCGAGAAGCGCTACGAGGAGGAGGCCGCCTACTTCCTCAACAGGGCCCAGGACTATGTGAAGTTGTTCGACAAGCAGGCCGGGTTCTTCCAGGGCCGCGACGGCAACGGGGCCTGGCGGCTGGACTCCTCGACGTACGACCCGCGCGTCTGGGGCCACGACTACACCGAGACCAACGGCTGGGGCTACGCCTTCACCGCACCGCAGGACAGCAAGGGCCTGGCCAACCTGTACGGCGGCCGCGGCGGACTGGCGCGGAAGCTGGACACCTACTTCTCCACCCCGGAGACGGCCTCCCCCGCCTTCGTCGGCTCCTACGGCGGAGTCATCCACGAGATGACCGAGGCCCGTGACGTACGCATGGGCATGTACGGCCACTCCAACCAGGTCGCCCACCACGCGATCTACCTGTACGACGCCGCCGGACAGCCCTGGAAGGCCCAGGAGAAGGTCCGCGAGGTCCTCGCCCGCCTCTACGTCGGCAGCGGCATCGGGCAGGGCTACCACGGCGACGAGGACAACGGCGAGCAGTCCGCCTGGTACCTCTTCTCCGCGCTCGGCTTCTACCCGCTGGTGATGGGCAGCGGCGAATACGCCGTCGGCTCCCCGCTGTTCACCAGGGCCACCGTCCACCTGGAGAACGGCAGGGATCTGGTCGTCGAGGCCCCCGGGAACAGCGCGCGCAACGTGTACGTGCAGGGCCTGAAGGTCAACGGCAGGACCTGGACGTCGACTTCACTGCCGCACTCCCTCATTGCCAAGGGCGGCGTGCTGACGTTCGCCATGGGCCCGAAGCCGTCCCGCTGGGGCACCGGCGAGAGCGCGGCCCCGGTGTCGATCACGAAGAACGACAAGGTGCCCGCACCTCGCTCGGACGCCATCGAGGGTGACGGCGAACTCTTCGACGACACGTCGTCGACGAAGGCGTCCGTGGAGACGGCTCCGCTGCCGACTCCCGCCCGGACCAAGGCGGTTCAGTACACGCTGACCTCGGCCGACCGCACCGCGGCCCCGACCGCGTGGACCCTCCAGGCCTCCGCCGACGGCACCACCTGGAAGACCCTCGACGAACGCTCCGGCGAGTCCTTCGCCTGGGACCGCCAGACCCGGGCCTTCTCGATCCGCGTCCCGAAGGCGTACGACCACTACCGGCTGGTCCTCGACGGCACGGCGACGCTCGCGGAGGTGGAGCTGCTGTCCTGACGCCAGGACGCGGGCCCGTATCCAGGCCCCGGCGGTCGTGACCGCCGGGGCCCGGATACGAGGCGCGGGGTGCCGCCCGCGTCGACGGGCGCTGTGACCTACCCGACCCCAACCGGCTTGACTTGGTTGCCCGTTGAAACGATAGGGTCTTGTCCAGACCACTCGACAACGTTGTCCCGTCGATGGGTCCCCACAGTCGCACTCCCTCCGCGCCCGGTCTCCCCCGTACCGGGTCGCGGCTCGCGGACCGGGTGGGCACGCACCGCCCGTCCACCCGGTCCGCCCCGAGCGCGCCGCCCGCCCCCGCACAGGGCCGGTTCCGCGGATCGGGTCGACTCAGCCCACCCGACAGGGCAGCGTCGTCGCGGGATCACCTCCCGACCCCTGCACCACATACCCGAACGTGGCGGTTTCGCCGGGATCCAGCGACCCGTTCCAGTTCGCGTTGTGCACCATCACGTCCTGTCCGGTGTAGGTCGCGCTTCCGCTCCAGAGGCTGTCGACCTTCTGACCGGCGGGCAGTGTCCAGTTGACCATCCAGCCCAGCATCGGCACGTCGCCGGTGTTGGTGACGACGACCTCGGACTGGTAGCCGCCGGTCCAGTTGCCCGTCGTACGGCGGGTCGCGGCGCACTCGCCCGGTACCGGGTCGGTGGGGTTGCCGGGCTCCTTGATGCCGGTCACCTCTCCGTTGCCGCCGTCGAAGACGATGTCGGAGCAGGAGTAGAAGGTCTCCTGGCTGTCGGAGCGCTGCCAGACCATGTAGATGAGGTGGCGGCCCGACTTGTTCGCGGGCAGCTGGCCCCGCCAGGAGTAGTTGGCCTCGACCGTGCCGGGGCTGCCGTTCAGCGGCGGGTGGTCGACGCTCAGGAACGGCTGTTCCTCCATGTCGTTCCAGGTGAGCGTCTTCGTCGGGTCGAAGCCGTCCTTGGTGATGTAGACGTAGAACCAACCCGGGTGCGCCGCCCACGCGTTGTACGAGAAGTCGACGGTCGCGCCGGAGGTCAGATGGGTCAACGGCCAGTCGGCGCTGGGGGTGTTGAACCCGGTGAAGTTGGTGTTGCCACCGCTGCACAGTTGGCCGTCCGGGACGAAGCCGCGGGTGCGGCCGGCACCGTCCGAGCGGAGCACCGAGAACCAGTTGTAGAACGGGGTCGTGCCGCTGACCTGCTGTGCGGAACGACAGGCGGGGTTGATCGGTTTGATCTCGCCGGTGTCGGTCAGCCCGTCCTGCCAGCACAGGAAGGTGCGACTGCCGGGCTTCATCGGAGTGCCGTGCGCCTCCGCCTTGCCACTGCCGGCCGTGACGACGAGGCCGAGTGCCGGGATCGTGGTGACGAGGGCGAGCAGGATGAGCAGGAGTGCCCTGTGGCGCCGGGGCAGCCTTAATCGTAGAGTTGTCACGTGCATGACAGACGCTCCTTGCGTGTACGGCTTGGAGGTGGGGGGAACGTGCGCGTGCCTATGCGTCGTGCGTGCGGATGAGTGGTGCGGGGCGGGAACGGGCCCGGGGCAGCGGGTTCCGGTCCGCCGCACCATATGGGAGCGCTCCCACCCCCACCTGCTTCGGAAGCTAGCGCGGAGTGGTTCGCTTGTAAACGGCTGACGCGCACCGACACACGTGAGCCGCGACCCGTGACCGTGGTGGACGGTGCCGGCACGGCCCTACGTCGCCCTCCTCGCGCACGGTCGGTCAGGGCCGCTCGGCGCGACGCCGTACCGACATGAGCAGGCGGCGGGTGAGGACCGCGTGGCTGCCTGTACCGACGACGAGCAGCCGGTACAGGGTGCCGAACGGGCCGGGGAAGGCGGCACGGCTCTCGGCCCGTAGCCGGACGCGGCCGGGGCCCGCGGGTTCGAGGCGGAAGGTGAACGCGTACGTCGAGAAGTGGTGTCGGCCGTGGAGGGTCAGCTCCTCGGCCGCGATCGCGGTCACCGCGCGGAAGCCGGGGAACGTCGAGCCCTCGGCCGGCGGCCGCGGCCCGGACACCGTGCGGTCGGCGCAGCCCACGAGTCCCGCGTAACGGCTCGCCCGGGGGCTCGAGAAGGCCGCGTCCAGGGCTTCACCGAGGGCCTGCCAGACGGCGTCGGGGGCCGCCGCCACGACGGTCGTGTGCTCGTCGACGTACGGCAGTGGGGCACGGCGCATCGGATCCTCCATGAGGGGGTGAGGGCGGCCGTGGGGTGGCCGGCCGTCAGGCGGGGTTCCTGTCGGGCAGTTGCCTCCGCATGGCTTCCGCGGTGTCGCCGACCTGTTGGAGCTGGCTCGCGGTGAGGCGGCGTACGGCCCAGATGAGTTCGGCGACGCCGGTGACGGCCGGGTTCGGGGGCGTGGGGGTGGCGGGCAGGGGGACGCCGGTCAGCGCCGTGAGGTCGGCGGCGGGGACGTCGAGCAGGACGGCGAAGTCGGCCACGAGGTCGGGGGTCAGGGGCGTGCGGCCGCGGCCGACCCCTCCGTAGGTGGCGGCGGACCAGTAGCGGCCTGTGACCACCAGGAAAATGTGGGCGGTGGCTGTCCAGCCGAGGTTTCGGTTCCGGATCATGCGCATGAGGAGGGCGCCGGGGCCCGGAGGGTACTGCTGGTGCGGCCGTGGTTCGGGGACAGGCCGCGTGCGTTCTACCTGCGGCAGGGACGCCGCGAGTCGGCGCAATGCCTCCCTCTGCTCCGGTGGCAGGACGACGGCGTCCCGGGTGAGGTGGGGAACGCGCCGTCCGGCCGTCGCGTCCAGAGGGGCGAGGTCGTCGGGGATGTCGGCGCCCGCGATCGCGAAGACGTCCGCCGAGTGGAGACCGAGCGCGGGCGCGAGCCGACGGAGGAGAGACGGGCTCGGTGTCTCGCCGTGGAAGACGGACAGCAGTTCGGGCTCGGGAACGGAAGCCAGTCGGGACAGGGCCGCCGAATCCAGGCTCCTGCGGTCCAGCAGCCGCTTCAACAGCGGACCGAAATCCTCTTCCCCCATCATCCCGCCAGGCTAGCCCGGTATCCCGCAGCCCTCCCCCGGCGATCACACCGAAATCGAAGGCACCGACGGCACCGAAGGTGCCGAGACCGTGTCGATGGTCGGGAGTTCGGTCGTGCCGGTCGGGGGGAGTTCGATGGTGAACTCGGTGTGGCCCGGCTCGCTGGCGACGTCGAGACGGCCGCCGTGGGCGGAGACGATCGCGGCGGCGATGGCGAGGCCGAGGCCGGAGCCGCCCTCGTGGGGGTTGGCTCGGGCGCGGGAGGCGTCGGCGCGGGTGAAGCGTTCGAAGACGGAGGGGAGAAAGGCCGGCGGAATGCCGGGGCCGTCGTCGCGTACGCGGATCACACATCGGTCGGCGGTGGTCTCGACGGACGCCGTGACCGTCGTGCCGACAGGCGTGTGCACACGGGCGTTGACCAACAAGTTGGCCACCATCTGGTGGAGGCGTGCCTCGTCGCCGGTGACCAGGGCCGGAGCGTCCGGCAACAGCGCCAGTTGCCAGTGGTGGCCCTCGCCCGCCGCCCGCGCGTCCCACACCGCCTCCGCGACCAGGGCCGCGAGGTCCACCTCGGCCGACTCCAAGGGCCGGCCGTCGTCCAGCCGGGCCAGGAGCAGCAGATCCTCGACCAGGCCCGTCATCCGGGCCGACTCGGCCGACACGCGCCGCCACGCCACCGTCGGCTCGATCCGGTCGGGCCCCCGGTTCATCAGCTCCGCGTACCCGGCGATGGAGGCCAGCGGCGTACGGAGTTCATGGCTGGCGTCGGCGAGGAAGCGGCGCATGCGTTCCTCGCTGCGCTGCCGCTGGGCGAGGGAGGCCTCGACGTGGTCGATCATGCGGTTGAGGGCGGCGCCGACCTGGCCGGCCTCACTGTCCGGGTCCGTGTCACGGTCGGGCACCCGGGGCAGGCCGGTGACCTCGCCCCGGTCCAGCGGGGAGCGGGCCACCTCGACGGCGGTCGCGGCGACCCGGCCGAGGGGGCGCAGTTGACGCCGGATGACGACCGCGCAGACGCAGGCCGCCATGGTGAGGCCGGCGCCCGCGACCGCCGCCTCGACCACCACGAGACCGCCGATCATGTCCTGGACGTCGTCCATGGGCAGGCCCGTCAGGACGTGCAGCCCGTCCTCGCTGAGGGCGGTGATCCGGTAGGTGCCGAGGCCGGGCACGGTCCGCGTGTGCGTGGAGCCGTCGGCCGCGATGCCGTCGAGGGCGGCCCGCTGGTCGGCGCTGAGGGCCTCCGGGTCGCCGCTCACGTCGATGACCTCGGCGGAGGTGACGTTCCCGTCGCCGTCCAGCCGCGCGGCGAGGGTGCCGACGGCCTGGCCCTGCTCTCCGAGGAACCCCAGGTCGGTGTGGTTGCGCGGCCCGACGCCCGCCCCGCCCAGGCTGCGCTCGGCGGCGTCGGTGACCCGTTGGTCGAGGGCGCCCAGCAGCGAGGCGCGCTGCGCGAAGACCGTGGCCAGCGTCATCGCGGCGCACACCGCGACCAGCGTGGCGGAGACGAAGAGGAGCAGCCGCGTGCGCAGGGACCCGCTCCTGAGCAGAGCGTTCATCTCGTGTCCTCCCCCGCCCTGATCGCGTATCCGAGTCCGCGCACCGTGTGGATCATCGGCGCCCTGCCCTTGTCGATCTTGCGGCGGAGGCCGGAGGTGTAGACCTCCACCAGGTTGCCGCCGCCGTCGAAGGAGCTGCTCCACAGGTGGTCCGGGATCTGGGCCCTGCTCAGCACCTGGCGCGGGTGGCCGAGCAGCAGGCCGAGCAGTTCGAACTCCTTGGCGGTCGGCTGGATCGGCGTACCGTCGCGGTGCACCTCTCGCGTCTCCTCGCTGAGGGCGAGCTCGCCCAGCACGAGAGCGCCGTCGTCCGACGACCTGCTCTCCTCGACGCCGGAGCGGCACAGCGGTCCGCGCAGCCGCAGGACGACCTCCGCCAGGGAGAACGGCTTGGTCACGTAGTCGTCCGCGCCCGCCGAGAGTCCGTCGATACGGTGCTCGAGCCCGTCCCGGGCCGTGAGCATGAGGACGGACAGCCTCGGGTTCTCGTAGCGCAGCCGCCGGAGCACCCGGAGGCCGTCGAGGTCGGGCAGCATCCCGTCGAGCACGACGGCGTGCGGGGCGCAGCCGCGCGCGACCCGTAACGCGCTGTACCCGTCGGCCGCGGGGTAGGCGCGCCGGCCCGCCTCCGTGACGGCCACGGACAGCAGTTCGGTGAGCCCGGGTTCGTCGTCGACGATGAGGACACGGACTCGGCCGTTTCGGGTCGCGGGGGTGCCAGCCATGTCCTGATCCTGTCGCGGTTGTCTGGGGGAACCCTGTGTTCCGGCTGAGCCGGAGCCGTGTGACCTGGTCGGCGGGCATGGACGGCGCTCCGCACGGGGACGTACGGATGCCGCCAACTGCCTTGTCCGAAGAGGGCGTTGGCACGGACCGGCCACAGGAACCCCTTGAGCCTCTCTCGGCGCGCAGCCCACTCTGATCACTGGCTTCCGCCCACCAGGCCGGAAGCGTTCGTCAGCGTTCAGGGGAGGACGCACACCCATGCGAAGACTCCACACCCTCGGGGCCGTGGCAGGAGCGGCCGGTCTGCTCGCGGCGGCGATCACGCCCGCGGCGGCCGGCACCGCCACCAGCACCGCCACCGCCACCAGCACCAGCACCAGCACCAGCACCAGCACCAAGAAGACCGACACCGCGAGCACATCCACCACGCAGACCGTCACCCTCATCACCGGCGACACCGTCTCGCTCACGGCCGGCCCGGACGGCAGGTACGCCGTCGACGTACGGCGCGGTGCGGGCCGCGAGGCCGCCACGTTCCTGTCGAGCGAACGTGACGGCGAGGTCAGTGTCCTGCCGGCGGACGCGATCCCGCTGCTCCAGGCGGGCCGCCTCGATCCGGCCCTCTTCAACGTCACCCGGCTGGTGAAGCAGGGTTACACCGATGCCAGGACCGGCACCACCCCCGTGATCGCGACGTACGCGAAGGGCGGTGCGACCCCCGACGGCGCCCGCCGCACGCTCGCGTTGCCCGGGATCGACGGCGCTGCGCTGAGTGCCGAGAAGTCGACCGCGTTCTGGTCGGACATCGCCCCGGCACTCGGCACCGAGCCCGCCACGAAGGCCGCGCGGCGACTCGGCGAGGGCATCGACAAGATCTGGCTGGACGCCAAGGTGAAGGTGTCCCTGGAGACGAGCGTCCCGCAGATCGGCGCACCCGAGGTGTGGCAGTCGGGCTACGACGGCAAGGGCGTCAAGGTCGCGGTCCTGGACACCGGTGTGGACAGCGGGCACCCGGATCTCGCGGGCAGGGTCGCCGAGTCCCGGAGCTTCGTCCCGGACCAGGAGGTACAGGACGGTCACGGACACGGCACCCATGTTGCGTCCACGATCGTGGGGTCCGGCGCGGCCTCGGAGGGCCGTCACAAGGGCGTGGCACCGGGCGCGGAGCTGGTGGTCGGCAAGGTGCTGAACAACGCGGGCCGGGGCCAGTCCTCCTGGATCATCGCGGGTATGGAGTGGGCGGCTCGCTCCGGCGCGAAAATCGTCTCCATGTCGCTGGGCGGTACGGCGACCGGCCCCTCCGACGTGCTCAGCGAGACCGTCGACGAGCTGTCCGCCTCCACCGGCAGCCTCTTCGTCATCGCGTCGGGCAACGCGGGCCCGGGCGAGCAGACCGTGGGCACCCCGGGCATCGCCGACTCGGCGCTCACCGTGGGCGCGGTCGACAAGTCGGACCGGCTGGCGTCGTTCTCCGGCCGAGGCCCACGCCCCGGTGACTTCGCGGTCAAGCCGGAGATCACCGCGCCGGGCGTGGGCATCACCGCCGCGCGTGCCGCCGGCACCACCATGGGTACGCCGGTCGACGACAACTACACGACGGCGAACGGTACGTCGATGGCGACCCCGCATGTCGCGGGCGCCGCCGCGCTGGTCGCGCAGGCGCATCCGGACTGGACCGGCCGGCAGATCAAGGAAGCCCTGGCCACCACGGCGAAGACGAACGCCGACAACTCCGTGTTCGAGCAGGGCGACGGGCGGGTCGACGCCGTGCGGGCCGTCGGACAGAACGTCTTCGCGACCCCGACGCTGAGCTTCGGCAAGTTCGAGGACGGCGACACCGAGATCGCCACCAAGGACATCACGTACACCAACACCACGGACAAAGCGGTGGAGTTGAAGATCTCTTCGTCGCTCGCCGACGTCACGGTGGGCAGCGGCACGCTGACCGTGCCCGCGCGGGGCACCGCCACGGTCCCGGTCGGCGTCGACCCCGCGCAGGAGGAGCAGGGCCGGTACACGGGCCACATCACGGCAATCGCCGACGGCATCCAGGTCACCACGGGTGTCGGCTTCGAGAAGGCTCCGAGGACGTACGACCTCAAGGTCTCGCTCCTGGGTCGCGACGGCAAGCCGCCCACCGGGGGGTCGCTCTACACGCTCATGGAGCTGAACGGCGCCTACCCCGACCAGTACGGCTTCATCGGCACCGGCTGGACCTGGCAGGTTCCGGCCGGCACCTACTCCGTCTCGACCTGGATCCCGGACCGCGACGCGGGCGGGGTGGCCGTCGGCACCTCGGTGGTCGTCAACCCCGAGATCAAGGTGGACGGGGACACCGAGGTCGTCCTGGACGCCCGCAAGGCGGTGGAGATCAAGCCGAAGACGAAGGAGGACTCGGAGTTCCAGGGCTTCAGCACCAACGTGCACCGCGAGGGGCCGGGCAACGCCTGGGGGCTCACCTACAGCCAGGGATTCTGGACCGACCACGTCTATGTGACGCCGGCCGAGCAGGTCACCGAGGGAACCCTGGAGTTCTCCGCCAAGTTCCGCCTGTACGCGAAGGAGTTGACGGCGAGCGTCACCAGCCCGGAGAAGTCCGAGCTGTCCTCGCTCTACTACTCCCAGACGTACGAGGACTTCCCGCTGAAGATCAGCGGTGACCACAAGGTCCAGGCCGTGGACGCGGGCGGCGGTACCGAGGCCGACTTCGCGGGGCTCGACGTCAAGGGCAAGGTGGCGGTGGTCGCGCTCGGCGCCACGGAGCGGGCACAGAGCGCTCTGGACAACGCGACCAAGGCCGGCGCGGGTTACCTCATCGCGTACCGCAAGACCCCCGGTTTCTGGATCGAGGCCGTGGACCGCGCGACCACCGTCCCGCTGATGATCGCCACCGGCGAGGAGGGCGCCAAGCTCACCGGCCTGCTGAAGACCGGCAAGAAGGTCACGCTGAAGCTGGGCGGCACGCCGGTCAGTCCGTATGCCTACAACCTGCTCGCCGCGCAGAGCGGAGCCATCTCCGCCGACCAGACGTACCGCTTGGACCGTTCCAACACCGTGAAGCGGAAGGCCCGTTACCACGGAGCCACGGCCGGCGAGATCGGCGCGGACGCGCTGTACACCTACCGCCCCTGGCAGCTCTTCGGCATCGAGAACAGCATGTACATGCAGCTGGGCACGGAACGCGACGAGTACTACTACGTCGACCCCGACACCCGTACCTGGCACGTCGTCTATCCGAACTGGAATACGTTCAGGGGGCAGTGGAGCCCGCTGAGGACCTTCAGCAAGCCGGGCACGGAGCCCACCGAGAGCTGGCTGCGCCAGGTCGTCCGCCCCGGAACCAGCGAGGAGTACGGTCTCTCCGAACGCACCGGCGACAAACTCACCCTCTCCGTGGCGGAGTTGAGCGACTCCACACCGGGTCACTACGGCTACATCGACGGCACCGACAACACCGCGAAGGGCAAGCTCTACGCGGACGGGCAGCTGGTCGGTGACTCGACGTTCGGCGGGTACGGCACCTTCGACGTGGCGGCGGACAAGGCCTCGTACCGCTTCGTACTGGACGTGCAGCGCCGGGCCGCCTGGGCCACGTACTCCACGAGCACGCACACCGAGTGGACCTTCGCCTCGGCGCACACCGACAGCGAGACGGCCCTGCCGATACTCACGGTCGGTATCGCCCCGAAGGGCCTCGACCTCCTCAACCGGGCCAGGAGCGGCCGGGAGCTGGAGGTCGGGCTGCCGGTCGCGAACCAGCTGGGGAGCGTGAAGGCGAGCGGCCTGAAGGCCTGGGTCTCCTACGACGACGGCACGTCCTGGAAGGAGGCGGAGGTCAAGAACGGCAAGGCACGGTTCAAGCCCGCGAAGGGCGCCGAGACGGTGTCGCTGCGGGTACGGGCCACCGACCGTGACGGCAACCGGATCGACCAGACCGTACTGCGGGCGTTCGGCCTGAAGTAGGCCTCGCCCTCGACCTGTGCCTCGGCCTTAACAAAGATCCTCTAGCGTGCCGGGCCATGGTGAACACGGCATATGACACGGCACGACAGACCCCTGCCGCGAGCCCCTGGTCCGCGGTGGGGGTCTCCGCGTTCGACGAGCTGGTGTACCAGTCGGTCCTCCACCAACCCGACGCGGGCGCGGCCGGCTGGGCGCTGCTGACCGGCGCCGATCCCGCCCGGGTCCGCGAGTCCTGCAACCGGCTGCTGGCGCTCGGTCTGCTGCAACCGCCGGACTCCATGGGCGGGTTACGCGCGGTCGACCCACGGGTGGCGATCCGCGCGCTGATCCGGCGGCGCGAGACGGAGTCCGAACTGCTCGCCGCCACCGCCGAGGAGATGGCGACCGCGTACGAGGCGGGGCTGCTGCGCGAGGAGCCGTCCCGGCTGGTCGAGGTGGTCTCCGGGGAGGGCGCCAACGCGGCACGCCTGGAAGAGCTGTACGCCCACGCCGAGCACGAGGTGTGTGTCTTCGACACGCCTCCCTATCTAGCCCCCCGTACCCCACAGCTGGACCTCCAGGCCGATCTGCTCAGCCGCGGGATCGTGTATCGCACGGTCTACGCCGCGACCGCCCTGGAGGACCCGGACGTCCTGTCCCACGCCTGGAAGATGGTGGAACTCGGCGAACAGGCCCGGGTGTTGCCGTCGGTGCCGGTCAAGTTGCTGGTGGTCGACGGACGTCGGGCGATGCTCCCGCTGACCGCCTCCCCGGCGGGCGGCTACTGCGCCGCCGTCGTACGGCACTCGGCGGTGACCGAGGCCCTGCAGAAGCTTTTCGACCTGGCCTGGCAGCAGGCGGCTCCGCTCGGCCGGCCCGCCGAGGACGCCGAACTCTCCGAGGGCGAGCGGGCGTTGACACGGCTGCTGGCGGCCGGGATGAAGGACGAGGCGGTGGCCCGCCACCTGGGCGTGAGTCTGCGGACCCTGCGCCGCCGGGTGAGTGACCTCCAGGAGCGGCTGGGGGCGGCGAGCCGCTTCCAGCTGGGGATGCGGGCGGCGCAGCGCGGCTGGTTGTAGCGCGGTCTGCGGGAGCCCCCTCGGATCGGCCGTCGAGGACGGCGAAGGGCCGCACCCCCGTCACCGGGGATGCGGCCCTCAACTGCCCTGCCTGGCCGCTTACTTGCGGATCAGGCTGCGCAGCACGTACTGCATGATGCCGCCGTTGCGGTAGTAGTCGGCCTCACCGGGGGTGTCGATGCGGACGACCGCGTCGAACTCGACGCCGCTGTCGGTGGTGACCTTGACAGTGCGCGGCGTGGTGCCGTTGTTCAGTTCCTCGACGCCGGTGAAGGAGAAGGTCTCCTCGCCGGTGAGGCCGAGGGAGGAGGCCGAGGCGCCCTCCGGGAACTGGAGCGGGAGGACGCCCATGCCGATGAGGTTCGAGCGGTGGATGCGCTCGTACGACTCGGCGATGACGGCCTTCACGCCGAGGAGGGCCGTGCCCTTGGCCGCCCAGTCACGGGACGAGCCGGAGCCGTACTCCTTGCCGGCCAGGATGACCAGCGGGATGCCCTGCTCGATGTAGTTGCGCGAGGCGTCGTAGATGAACGACACCGGACCGCCGTCCTGGGTGAAGTCGCGGGTGTAGCCGCCCTCGGTGCCCGGCGCGATCTGGTTGCGCAGGCGGATGTTGGCGAACGTGCCGCGGATCATGACCTCGTGGTTGCCGCGGCGCGAGCCGTAGCTGTTGAAGTCACGACGCTCGACACCGTGCTCCGTGAGGTACTTGCCTCCGGGGGTGTCGGCCTTGATCGCGCCGGCCGGGGAGATGTGGTCGGTGGTGACCGAGTCGCCCAGCTTGGCGAGGACGCGGGCGCCGGCGATGTCCGAGACCGGGGTGGTCTCCATCGTCATGCCCTCGAAGTACGGGGGCTTGCGGACGTACGTCGACTGCGGGTCCCACTCGAAGGTGTTGCCCTCGGGGATCGACAGGGCCTGCCACTGGGCGTCGCCCGCGAAGACGTCGGAGTAGGACTTGGAGAACATGTCCTCGCCGATGGCGTTCGCCACGACGTCGTTGACCTCGGCCTCGGAGGGCCAGATGTCCTCCAGGTAGACCGGCTTGCCCTCCTGGTCCGTGCCGAGGGCGTCGCGCGTGATGTCCACCTTCATGGAGCCCGCGAGGGCGTACGCGACGACCAGCGGCGGGGAGGCCAGGTAGTTCATCTTGACGTCGGGGTTGATCCGGCCCTCGAAGTTCCGGTTGCCGGAGAGGACCGAGGTGACCGCGAGGTCGTGGTCGTTGACGGCCTTGGAGACCTCCTCCGGCAGCGGGCCGGAGTTGCCGATGCAGGTGGTGCAGCCGTAGCCGACGAGGTTGAAGCCGACCTTGTCGAGGTAGGGGGTCAGGCCCGCCTTGTCGAAGTAGTCGGTGACGACCTTGGAGCCCGGGGCGAGGGTGGTCTTGACCCACGGCTTGCGGGTCAGGCCCTTCTCCACGGCCTTCTTCGCGACGAGCGCGGCGGCGACCATGACATACGGGTTGGAGGTGTTGGTGCAGGAGGTGATGGCCGCGACCGTCACCGCGCCGTGGTCGATCTCGTACGTCGAGCCGTCGGGGGCGGTCACGGTGACCGGGTTGGACGGGGCGCCGTTCGGGGCGACGGCCGGGGAGTCGGAGGCCGGGAAGGACTCCTGGCCCGCCTCGTCCACGGAGTCGACGTAGTTGCGCACGTCGACCTTGAACTGCTCGGCGGCGTTCGCGAGGACGATGCGGTCCTGCGGGCGCTTCGGGCCGGCGATGGAGGGGACGACCGTGGAGAGGTCGAGCTCCAGCTTCTCGGAGAAGTCGGGCTCGGCGGCCGGGTCGAGCCAGAGGCCCTGCTCCTTGGCGTACGCCTCGACGAGCGCGAGCTGCTGCTCGCTGCGGCCCGTGAGCTTCAGGTACTTGATGGTCTCGCCGTCGATCGGGAAGATCGCGGCGGTCGAGCCGAACTCCGGCGACATGTTGCCGATGGTGGCGCGGTTGGCGAGCGAGGTGGCGGCCACGCCCTCGCCGTAGAACTCGACGAACTTGCCGACGACACCGTGCTTGCGAAGCATCTCGGTGATGGTCAGCACGAGGTCGGTGGCGGTGGTGCCCGGCGTCAGCTCACCGGTGAGCTTGAAGCCGACGACGCGCGGGATGAGCATGGAGACCGGCTGGCCGAGCATCGCGGCCTCGGCCTCGATGCCGCCGACGCCCCAGCCGAGCACACCGAGGCCGTTGACCATGGTGGTGTGCGAGTCGGTGCCGACGAGGGTGTCGGGGTACGCCTGGCCGTTACGGACCATGACGGTGCGGGCCAGATGCTCGATGTTCACCTGGTGGACGATGCCGGTGCCGGGCGGGACGACCTTGAAGTCGTCGAACGCGGTCTGGCCCCAGCGCAGGAACTGGTAGCGCTCCTTGTTGCGGCCGTACTCCAGCTCGACGTTCTGCGCGAAGGCCTCGTTGGTGCCGAACTTGTCGGCGATGACGGAGTGGTCGATGACCATCTCGGCCGGGGAGAGCGGGTTGACCTTCGCCGGGTCGCCGCCGAGCGCCTTCACGGCCTCACGCATGGTGGCGAGGTCCACCACACAGGGCACACCGGTGAAGTCCTGCATGATCACGCGGGCCGGGGTGAACTGGATCTCCTGGCTGGGCTGGGCCTGCGAGTCCCAGCCGCCGAGGGCACGGATGTGGTCGGCGGTGATGTTCGCGCCGTCCTCCGTGCGGAGCAGGTTCTCCAGCAGGACCTTGAGGCTGTAGGGCAGGCGAGCCGAGCCCTCCACCTTGTCCAGCCGGAAGATCTCGTACGACTCGTCGCCCACCTGCAGCGTGCTGCGGGCGTCGAAGCTGTTCGCCGACACGACAGTCTCCTTCATTCCATGTGCGCGTACCACCGCATCCTGCCGCCACGCCCCCTTGGCCGACCCGCTAAGGTAAGGCTAAGTTAGGTAGCCCTTACCGCCAGACAGGCCGGGACGTGCGGCCGCAGTGCGCCTCGGCAGATATCTCGATGTCGAGATAACAGTAGTACATGGGCGCGGGCTGGTCATGCCCGGCCCGATGTGGCGTGCGCCAATCTCCGGGCGAGCGGGCACGGCTCCGGGCCGTTTATCGCGTTGCACGGCGGTTGCCGGGCTTCTTAGCATTGTCGTCCTCATGGGCAGCGGGGACGAGCCCCGTCCTCGGCCGGCCGAGCCCGTCCGCGGCCGTGAGTCAGCGGATCGGAGATCCCCAGGCATGACGTCCCACCTCCACGCGCTCTGCTTCGACGCGAACGACCCCGTCGGCCTCGCGCGCTTCTGGGCCGGCGTCCTGGGCTGGGAGACGGCCGACGATCCCTACGACGGCATCGCGCTCGCGCCGAACGACGACACCGGGTTCCGGCTCCGCTTCCTGCCGAGCCAGGAGAAGAAGACCGTCCCGAACCAGATGCACTTCGACCTGACCAGCAAGTCCCTCGACGACCAGCAGCAGGTCGTGGCGAGGGTGCTGGAATTCGGCGGTCGGCACATCGACATCGGCCAGCTCCCGGAAGAGGAGCATGTGGTCCTCGCCGACCCCGAGGGCAACGAGTTCTGTGTCATCGAGCCGGGCAACGGCTTCCTCGCCGACTGCGGATTCGTCGGAGCGCTCGCGAGCGACGGTTCGCAGGAGGTCGGCTACTTCTGGAGCCGCGCGCTGGGCTGGCCGCTGGTCTGGGACCAGGACGAGGAGACCGCGATCCGCTCACCGCACGGCGGCCCGAAGATCACCTGGGGCGGCCCGCCGCTGGCCCCGAAGGCCGGCAAGTACCGGCTGCACTTCGACCTCGTCCCACCCGCCGACGGCGACCAGCAGGCAGAGGTCGACCGCCTCGTCTCCCTCGGGGCGACACGCGTCGACATCGGCCAGGGCGAGGTCGACTGGGTGGTGATGGCCGACCCCGACGGCCACGAGTTCTGCGTACTGCCGCCTCGCTGACGCGACCGGCCAGGGCGCGACGGGACCGGTCAGGGCGCCACGCGACGCCAGTCAGGGCGCGACGGGACCGGTCAGGGTGCCACGAGCCGGTCAGGCGCCACGGGGCGCCCTCGCACCTCCGCGCGCGCCCCCCACGCACCGCGGCGGTTCACGAGCCTCCCCTTCCCGATCCCCGGCCAATACCCCTCTCGGAACTCGCAGTTGTCGACAAGCGACAGGGATGCGAACCGCCGAGGGGGGTACCCGGTGTCCATCGGAAAGGAGGCACACATGCCGCTCACGTTCCGCAAGAGCTTCCGCATCCTGCCGGGTGTGCGACTGAACATCAACAAGCGCTCCTGGTCCATCACCACCGGCGGCCGCAACGGCCCGCGCCACACGCACAGCAGCACGGGACGCCGCACGACCTCGATGGATCTGCCCGGCCCCTTCGGCTGGCGCCGTACGCGCAACGCGAAGCGCCACTGAGCCCACCGATGGCCCGCCGTACGGCTGACGCCTCGTCACGCCGCACGGGCGCCACTCCGTCCCTCACTCCCTCACTCCCTCACCTGAACGGCCCTCCGCAGCACCTCCAACAGACCCCCCAAGAGGCACCATCTCATATCTGAGATAACCTCGACCTCATGGCAGACGACTACCTCGAACGCATCGGCAAGCTCATCCGTGACGCAAGGCAGCACCGTGGCTGGACGCAGTCGCAGTTGGCGGAGGCGCTCGGCACGAGTCAGAGCGCGGTGAATCGTATCGAGCGCGGTAATCAAAACATCAGCCTTGAGATGATCGCCCGAATCGGTGAAGCCCTGGACAGTGAGATCGTCTCGCTGGGATACGCGGGTCCGATGCATCTGCGGGTGGTCGGTGGGCGTCGACTGTCCGGCTCGATCGACGTGAAGACCAGCAAGAACGCGTGTGTCGCGCTGCTGTGCGCCTCCTTGTTGAACAAGGGGCGCACAGTGCTGCGCAGGGTGGCCCGGATCGAGGAGGTGTACCGCCTTCTGGAGGTGCTCGGCTCCATCGGCGTACGCACCCGGTGGATCAACGGCGGTGTCGACCTGGAGATCGTGCCGCCGGCCGAACTGGACCTCGACGCGATCGACGCGGAGGCGGCCCGCCGCACCCGCTCGATCATCATGTTCCTCGGCCCGCTGCTGCACCGCATGGACCACTTCAAGCTGCCGTACGCGGGCGGTTGCGACCTCGGGACGCGGACGATCGAGCCGCACATGATCGCGCTGCGCCGGTTCGGCCTCGACGTCACGGCCACCGAGGGGCTCTACCACGCCGTGGTGGACCGGTCCGTCACCCCCGGTCGGCCGATCGTGCTGACCGAGCGCGGCGACACGGTGACCGAGAACGCGCTGCTCGCCGCCGCCCGGCACGACGGCGTGACCGTCATCCGCAACGCCTCGTCCAACTACATGGTCCAGGACCTCTGCTTCTTCCTGGAGGCGCTCGGCGTACGGGTGGAGGGCATCGGCACCACCACGCTCACCGTGCACGGGGTGCCGCGCATCGACGTGGACGTCGACTACTCGCCCTCCGAGGACCCGGTCGAGGCGATGAGCCTGCTCGCCGCGGCGGTCGTCACCGAGTCCGAACTGACCGTGCGCCGGGTGCCGATCGAGTTCCTGGAGATCGAGCTGGCGGTCCTGGAGGAGATGGGCCTCGACCACGACCGCTCGGCGGAGTACTTCGCCGACAACGGCCGTACGCGTCTGGTGGACCTCACCGTCCGGCCCTCGAAGCTGCAGGCGCCGATCGACAAGATCCACCCCATGCCGTTCCCCGGCCTGAACATCGACAACGTCCCGTTCTTCGCGGCCATCGCCGCCGCCGCGCAGGGCCAGACCCTCATCCACGACTGGGTCTACGACAACCGCGCGATCTACCTGACGGACCTCAACCGCCTCGGCGGCCGCCTCCAGTTGCTGGACCCCCACCGCGTCCTGGTCGAGGGCCCCACCCGCTGGCGCGCCGCCGAGATGATGTGCCCGCCCGCGCTGCGCCCGGCCGTCGTCGTCCTCCTCGCGATGATGGCCGCCGAGGGCACGTCCGTCCTGCGCAACGTCTATGTCATCAACCGCGGTTACGAGGACCTCGCGGAGCGGCTGAACACGGTCGGGGCGCAGATCGAGATCTTCCGGGACATCTGACCATTCTTCACCGGGGCACCCGCCGCACCCTGCTTGACGTGCTGGAAAGCAAGCCGGGAGGAGGTGCGGCGGCACTCGTGGGACATCCCTTGCCGGTGAGCCGGTACTGCTCGATGCGATGGTGCGGAAGCCGGCCGTCGCTGACGCCCGCGAGGAACACCCGCTGGAACTCCAGGCCCTTGAAGCGCTACATCGTCCCGATGCGTACGGCGTCCTGGTCGCCCCTCACCCCGTCCTTGGTGAGTTCCACGGACGGGATACGGAACGGCTCCCGGGCGAGAGTGCCAGCCATCTGGACCGCGGCCCGGTGGCGGCCCATCGCCCTCGGCCACTTCCAGGTAGAGAGCCGGTTCGTCGGGGACCGTGAAGCGGTGCACGCTCGGCGCCGCACCGCCGTCACCACCGACCTGGATCTCGATGGTGGAGTCGGGGGCATCCGGGTGCGGCACCTCGTGCGCCTCCCCCGAGGCCAGGCCGTAGGGGCCGTTGAGCTGTACCACTAGGCCGGACGGCGCGTCCGCGAGCCGGCGGATCAGCAGCAGGCTCCGGATGGTGGTGCTCTTTCCCGATCGAGGTCAGAGCAGGCACGGGCCAGGGCGTTTGCGATCACTTCGGAGCTGTCCGATGGTGGTTAGGGTCCTTCATACGGCGTGAGCAGGGCGGCCTCCCACAGGGCCGACGCGGCCGCCAGAGGTCGTCGCGGGGCCGATCGGACCGGGTCCACAGCCAGCCGATCGGACCGGGTCCGAAGCGTGGACGGTTCATCGGGAAAACCAGGGACGGTTCATCGCGGCTTTCCCTTCTTGGAAATCGCAGCTCCGGAACCTTGTCAGAAGCCCCGCTCTCCCAGGCCCCCGGAGACCGCAGAAGCACATGTCCGCGCGTGCCGCTCCGCCGACGCCCGAAGCAGGGCCCGGCGCAGCAGTGCGCTACAGAAGGGACAAGGCCATGAACACGCGACTCACAAGGGCGGCCCTCGCGCTCGGTGCGGCCGGGCTGCTGGGACTGACGGCCGTGCCCGCCACGTCGGCCGGAGCGGCGCAGAACACGGCGCAGAACAACGCCACCGTCACGGTCTTCCACGGCATCCCCGAGGCGAACGTGGACGTCTACGCCAACGGCAAGAAACTGCTGTCCGACTTCACCCCTGGCTCGCTGAGTTCTCCACTCTCCCTGCCCGCCGACTCCTACGACATCAAGATCTTCAAGGCCGGGGCCTCCTACTCCGCCACTCCCGTGGTGCAGCAGACGGTCGAGGTGTCCAGCGGCACCAACGCCAGCCTGACGGCCAACCTGAACACCAATGGCCAGCCGGCGCTGAACGCCTTCCTCAACGACACCTCCAAGGTGCCGGAGGGCAAGTCGAGGCTGATCGTGCGGCACGTGGCGGCCGCGCCCGCGGTCGACGTGCGGGCCGACGGCACTCCGGTCTTCAAGAACGTCAAGAACCCGCAGCAGAAGCAGGCGGACGTGCCCGCCGGGTCGGTCAATGCCGATGTCGTACTGGCCGGCACCACCACCGTCGCCATCGGCCCCGCCAAACTCGACCTCGACCCGGGCGGCATCACCGTGGTCTACGCCTGGGGCAGCGCCGACGCCAAGAACCTCGCCCTCACGGTGCAGAAGCTGAGCGCTTCCGGTTAGCACCTGGCCCGGCGGCGAGGACGCTGTTTGCGGAACACGTCGCACGTCGTATGCCGCCGGGGCTGTGCGCGGATGGGCCACCGGCCACACGTCGGTGCGCGGAAGGGCGTACAGGCCGGTGGCCACGGCGTGTTGGGCGACTGAGGCGTCGACCGCGTGGACGCCGTATGCGTGGTGACGGATGGCCGGTGGGGGCGGTCTGTCCTGGCACCGAGGCCGCCGACAGTTCTGATGGCCGTGGCGCCGCGTGGAGGGTCCGGGGTCGCTCGCGGCGTGCCAGTACGCCGCGTCGCGTCCGAGCCGGACGCGCCCGAGCCGGACGCGCCCGCGCACAGCCTTCTCAGGCGTTCGCGTGCACGGTTCCTCAGACGTTCGCGTGCGCGGCCTCGGTGGTGGGCTCGGGGTTCGGGTCGGGCTGTCCCGCCGGCGCCTCCTGGGGTGCGGCCGATGCGCGGCGGCGGGTGAGTCGGGTGGCGAGGGGTTCGGTCCAGCGGGCGGTGAGGGGGCCGAGGACGACCAGGATGAGGACGTACGCCGTGGCCAGGGGGCCGACGCGGGGCTCGACGCCGACGGCGAGGCCGGCGATCACGATGGAGAACTCGCCCCGGGCGACCAGCGTTCCGCCCGCCCGCCAGCGGCCCTTGGCGGAGATCCCGGCCCGCCGGGCCGCCCAGTAACCGGTGGCGATCTTCGTCAGGGAGGTGACGGCGGCCAGCGCGAGGGCCGGCAGGAGGACGGGCGGGATGTCGGCGGGGTCGGTGTGCAGGCCGAAGAAGACGAAGAAGACCGCGGCGAACAGGTCCCGCAGCGGGGTGAGGATGCTGCTGGCACCCTCGGCGACCTCACCGGACAGCGCGATGCCGACGAGGAACGCGCCCACGGCGGCCGAGACCTGCAGGTGCTGGGCGACCCCGGCGACGACGAGGGTGAGGCCGAGGACGACCAGGAGGAGCATCTCGGCGTTGTCGGAGGAGACGGCACGGCTGATCAGCCGGCCGTGGCGCAGGGCGATGTAGAGGACGGCGCCCACCGTGCCCAGGGCGATCAGGAGGGTGAGGGCGCCGCCCGCCAGGCTCACCCCGGCGAGCAGGGCGGTGAGGATCGGCAGGTAGACGGCCATGGAGAGGTCTTCGAGGACCAGGACGCCCAGCACGACCGGGGTCTCACGGTTGCCGAGGCGGCGAAGGTCGCCGAGGACCTTGGCGATGACGCCGGAGGAGGAGATCCAGGTGACGCCGGCGAGGGCGACGGCGGCGACCGGGCCCCAGCCGAGCAGCAGTGCCATCGCGGCGCCGGGGGCGGCGTTGAGAACGAAGTCGACCGCGCCGGAGGGGTACTGGGTCTTGAGGTTGGTGACGAGTTCGGAGGCGCTGTACTCCAGGCCGAGCAGGAGCAGCAGGAGGATGACGCCGATCTCGGCGCCGGTGGCGATGAACTCCTCGCTGGCCTGCAGGGGAAGGATGCCGCCGTGGCCGAAGGCGAGCCCGGCGAGCAGATAGAGGGGTATGGGTGAGAAGCCCACCCGTCCGGCGAGGCGGCCCAGCAGACCCAGGGCGAGAATGATCGCCCCGAGCTCGATGAGCATGGCGGTGGTGTGGTGCACGGGCGTCTGTCCTCCGTTGACGAGTGCGGTGACGGCGTCTGTGCCTGGTGCGAGTTCGGGTGCGCGTATGGGTGCGCGTGTGGGTACGCGTGTCGCGTGCGGCTACGACCGGCGCACGCGGGCGGCGGGGCCCGGCACACCTGTCGACGCTGTTGGTTAATTCGGGCCCCTGCGTGACGTCGGCCTTCAAGACCCGGTTGTGGTCTTGAAGGCCGACGTTGTCGTATGGGGTGGGTGCGGATGTCGATGCAGCCGAAGGGGCCGGGGGAGATTCCGGCGGAGACGGGGCGGGTCGCACGGGCCGCGTTCCCGAAGGGGAGTCTGGCGATCCGGGTCCGGGACGAGCTGGGGCCGTTGTTCACCGACGAGCAGTTCGCGGATCTGTTCCCGGTGCGAGGAAGGTCGGCCTGGTCGCCGGGGCGGCTGGCGCTGGTGGTGGTCTTGCAGTTCGTCGAGGGCCTGACCGACCGGCAGGCCGCGGAGGCGGTGCGGGCCCGGATCGACTGGAAGTTCGCACTGGGGCTGGAGCTGACCGATCCGGGCTTCGACTTCTCGGTGCTGTCGGAGTTCAGAGACCGCCTGGTAGGCGCGGACGGCGGGCGGTCGATGCTGGACGGCATCCTGGCCGCCGCCCAGAAGAAGGGGCTGCTCAGCCGAGGTGGCAAGGCGCGGACGGACTCCACGCATGTGCTGTCGGCGGCACGGGATCTGAACTGGCTGGAGCTGGTCGGCGAGAGTCTGCGGGCGGCACTGAACGCGGTGGCCCGCGCCGAACCGGACTGGCTCGGCGTGCACGCACTGCCGGACTGGTTCACGCACTACGCGACCCGCATTGAGGACTCCCGTTTCCCCAAGGCCCAGGCCAAGCGGGTCGAAGTGGGGCGCCGGATCGGCGCGGACGGCATGCGCCTGCTGGAAATGATCTGGACGGACGGTGCGCCCTTGGAGCTTCGGGCACTGCCGGAGGCGGAGTTCCTGCGGCAGCTGTGGGTCCAGCACTTCCACCTGGCGGAGGGCGAGGTGGAGCGGCGGGACCCAAAAGACCGGGCGCCGGGTGCGAAACGCCTGGTCACCCCCTATGACCCCGAGGCCAGGGGCAGCGTCAAGCGCGACACCTTCTGGGACGGCTTCAAGGTCCATCTGACTGAGACGTGCGAGCCGGAGACCGTGCATCTGATCACGAACGTGACCACCACCGCCGCCACCGTCCCCGACGACCGGATGGCCGCCGTGGTCCATGCCGGCCTCGCGAGACGCGACCTGCTGCCCGACGAACACTGGGTCGACACCGGCTATGCCAACGGCGGCGCGCTGGTCGCCGCCCGCCGTGATCACCGGGTCGCACTGCACGGGCCGCTGAAGTCCGTGACCGTTCCGCACGCCCGTGGCGAGGCCGCCTTCGGGCAGGACGCGTTCACCATCGACTGGGACAACCAGCACGTGACCTGCCCGAACGGCATCACCAGCACGCAGTGGCACCAGCGCCGCTCGGAAGACGGACTGCCGACCATCCGGGTCCGGTTCTCCCCGGCCGACTGCCGCACCTGTCCCCAGCTACGGCAGTGCGTCAACTCCCCCAAGGCCCAGCGCCGCGAGATCAACCTCAAGCCCCGCGACGAGTACGAGGCACTCCAACAGGCGCGAAAACTCCAGGGAACCGACGAGTGGAAGGACCGCTATAAGATCCGCGCCGGGGTCGAGGGGACCATCTCTCAAGCAGTGCAAGCCTGCGGCCTGCGCCGATCCCGCTACCGCGGCCTGCCAAAGACAAGCCTCCAGCACCAACTCACCGGCGCCGCGGTCAACCTCATCCGCATCGACGCCTGGCTCACCGGCAAACCCCACGCTCGCACTCGCACCAGCCCGGTGGCAGCACTTCGCCCCGCCGCATAACGACGGGGCGAAGCAACCAGGCCCGAATTAACCAACAGCGTCACCTGTCGGGCGGGGCCGTCGGCGTCGTACCGGCGCGCGGGTTTCCCGCGGGGCTCGGTCGCCTACGTGACGGGCCGTCGACCGCCCGAGGGCATCGGGCGGTCGGCGGACCTCTGCTACGGCGGCGAGGGCGTCAGCGCGCGGGGCGGTCGCTCGGGCCCGCGGCGCGGCCGGTATCGGGTACGGCGTCGCGAGCGGCGTTGACGACGCGCACGCGGATTACTCGACCCATGTCACGCCCCCCCACACACACGCCGTCGGCTGCACCACCGACCATCACTCGAACAAATGAGCAAAGTAGCGCTCACCGGAGCGTCAGCGCTTGGTAAAGGATCCTGGCGCAATCCGAAAAGGTGAATTCACCCAATAGGTAAAGCGCTACCCATGTCCCTTCACTTCGGGCTCATCCCGTCACTCTCCGGTCTCGGCCTTCCCGCTGCCACCGCCCCGCACCGACCGCTCCCCCGCCGTGGCACCGCGCCGCGAGACGCCCTTGAGGAGTCCGCGAGGTCAACGCCCGCGGTGGAGCCGAGGGGTTCGAGCCCCGGGCAGTCGAAGACCGGCGACAGGGCGAGCGGCACGACCCCCGTGATGCCGAGTCCGAAGAACCAGGCCATGCGTGCCGCTCTCTCACCCCGCCGCCGGTCTCCGGCTTGACGGGATCCTCACACGGGTGGGGGGACCGATGCATTGCCGTGTTCCGGCAACGTTCCCGCGCGTTTCCTTCCCGCTCTCCGGCTCAGGCCGCGGCCTGCCGTACGACCTCCGCGACCTCGTAGCCCGCCTCCACGATCGCCGCGCGGACGGCCCCGTCGTCGACCGTCTCCCCGCGCACGGTCACCAGGCCGGCCCGTACGTCGACATCGACCTCGGTGACGCCGGGAACCGCGACGACCTCCTCGGTGACGCTCGCGGCGCAGTGGCCGCAGCTCATGCCGGACACGGTGAAGTACTTCTCGGCCATGGGGTCGCTCCTGTCCTCGGTCGGCCCGGTGACATCGCCTCATGGGGCTCACGGGCCGCGTGGCACGAGGTACGGCGGACGGCCCCGGCGCGTTCAGCCCGGCCCGGTACGCGGGCCGCCCGCACTTCGAGATCGTCCCGGAGAGGGCAAGGTCACAGCCGTGCCCCCTGCTGCTCCTTTGTGCATCTGGCCTAGCATCCGAGCATGACGGTCCTGCCTGACGACGGGCTTGAGCTGGCCGCCGAGTTCCCTGACGCAACCCACGAGCAGTGGCAGCGCCTCGTTGCGGGCGTGCTGCGCAAGTCGGGCCAGGACGTCGAGGGCGCTCAGGCCGAACAAGCCCTGTCCACCGCGCTGGAGGACGGGCTGCGCACCCGCCCTCTGTACACCGCGCACGACACCGCGCCCCCTCCGGGTCTCCCCGGCTTCGCGCCCTTCGTACGAGGAGGCCGGGCCGCGGGCAACACCGTCGGCGGCTGGGACGTACGCCAGCGCCACACGGCGGCGGACGGGGACGCCGTGCTCGCGGATCTGGAGAACGGCGTCACCTCCCTGTGGCTGGTGCTCGGCGAGACCGGCCTCCCGGTGTCGTCGCTCGGCCGGGTGCTCGACGGCGTCTACCTCGATCTCGCGCCGGTCGTCCTGGACGCGGGCGCCGAGGTCGGGCCCGCGGCACGGGAGTTGCTGCGGCTGTACACCGACCGCGGTGTCGCCAAGGAGGCGGCGCGCGGCAACCTGGGCGCGGATCCGCTCGGCCACGAGGCCCGTACCGGACAGACGTACGACTTCGCGCCCGTGGCCGGCCTGGCCCGACTGTGCGCGGAGGAGTACCCGGGGCTGCGGGCCCTGACCGTGGACGCCCTGCCGTACCACGAGGCGGGCGGCTCGGCCGCGCAGGAGCTGGGTGCCTCGCTCGCGACCGGTGTCGCGTATCTGCGGGAGCTGACCGGGGCCGGGCTGAGCGTCGAACAGGCCTGTGCGCAGCTGGAGTTCCGGTACGCGGCGACCGCCGACCAGTTCCTGACGATCGCCAAGCTGCGGGCCGCGCGCCGGCTGTGGGCGCGGGTGGCCGAGGTGTGCGGGGTGCCCGCGGCCGGGGCGCAGACTCAACACGCGGTGACCTCGCCGGTGATGATGACGCGCCGCGACCCGTGGGTGAACATGCTGCGCGCGACCATCGCCACGCTGGCCGCCGGGACGGGCGGCGCCGACTCCGTCACCGTGCTGCCCTTCGACCACACGCTCGGACTGCCGGACGCGTTCGCCCGGCGCATCGCGCGCAACACCTCCACGATCCTCATCGAGGAGTCCCACCTGTCCCGGGTGATCGACCCGGCGGGCGGCTCCTGGTACGTGGAACGGCTCACGGACGAACTCGCCCACGCGGGCTGGGAGTTCTTCCAGGAGATCGAGCACGCGGGTGGCCAGGCGGCCGCCCTGCGCTCCGGCGCCGTACGGGACCGCCTCGCCGAGACCTGGGCGGCCCGCAGCGCCAGGCTCGCCAAGCGGCGCGAACCCGTCACCGGCGTCAGCGAGTTCCCCCACCTGGCGGAGAAGCCGGTCGTCCGCGCGCCCGCGCCCGAGCCGCCGTCCGGCGGTCTCCCCCGCGTCAGCCGCGACGAGGCGTACGAGGCGCTGCGCGCCCGCTCGGACGCCCACCTCGCCGCGACGGGCTCCCGGCCCCGCGTCTACCTGGCCTCCCTCGGCCCCGCCGCCGCCCACACCGCCCGTACGACCTTCGCCGCCAACCTCTTCCAGGCGGGCGGCATCGAGCCCGTCACCGGGGGCACGTTCGAGGAGAGCGGTGCCACCGAGGTGTGCGTGTGCTCCAGCGACGCCCTGTACGAGGAGCAGGCCGCGACCGTGGCCGCACGGCTGAAGGCCGCCGGCGCCGCGCGGGTGTTCCTCGCCGGCCGCCCCGGGCAGTACACCGACGTCGACGCGTACGTCTTCGCGGGCTGCGACGCCGTGGCCGTCCTGTCCGCCGCCCTCGACCGCATGGGAGTGTCCTGATGGGAATCCCCGACTTCTCCGGGATCGAGCTGGGTTCCCCGGCCGTCGACGGCGGCGCCGACGACTGGCGTACGGCGGTCGAGAAGGCGGCCGGCGGTGACGACCCGCTGTGGCAGACCCCGGAGGGCATCCCGGTCAAGCCGCTGTACACCGGGCAGGACCTGGAGGGCCTGGATTTCCTGGGCACCTACCCGGGCATGGCGCCGTATCTGCGCGGCCCGTACCCGACGATGTACGTCAACCAGCCCTGGACGATCCGCCAGTACGCGGGCTTCTCCACCGCCGAGGAGTCGAACGCCTTCTACCGGCGCAACCTGGCGGCCGGTCAGAAGGGCCTGTCCGTCGCCTTCGACCTGCCCACCCACCGGGGCTACGACAGCGACCACCCGCGGGTGACGGGCGACGTCGGCATGGCGGGCGTGGCGATCGACTCGATCCTCGACATGCGGCAGCTCTTCGACGGCATCCCGCTGGACCGGATGAGCGTGTCGATGACGATGAACGGCGCCGTGCTCCCGGTGCTCGCGCTCTACATCGTGGCGGCAGAGGAGCAGGGCGTACCGGCCGAGAAGCTGGCGGGGACCATCCAGAACGACATCCTCAAGGAGTTCATGGTCCGCAACACCTACATCTATCCGCCGAAGCCGTCGATGCGGATCATCTCCGACATCTTCGCCTTCACCTCGCAGCGGATGCCCCGCTACAACTCCATCTCCATCTCCGGCTACCACATCCAGGAGGCGGGCGCGACGGCCGACCTGGAGCTGGCGTACACGCTCGCGGACGGTGTGGAGTACCTCCGCGCGGGCCGCGAGGCGGGCCTGGACGTGGACGCGTTCGCGCCCCGGCTGTCGTTCTTCTGGGCGATCGGCATGAACTTCTTCATGGAGATCGCCAAGCTGCGCGCGGCCCGCCTGCTGTGGGCGAAGCTGGTCAAGCAGTTCGACCCGAAGAACAGCAAGTCCCTTTCCCTGCGCACCCATTCGCAGACCTCGGGCTGGTCGCTCACCGCGCAGGACGTCTTCAACAACGTCACGCGCACGTGTGTGGAGGCGATGGCGGCCACCCAGGGCCACACCCAGTCGCTGCACACCAACGCCCTGGACGAGGCCCTCGCCCTGCCCACCGACTTCTCCGCGCGCATCGCCCGCAACACCCAGCTGCTCATCCAGCAGGAGTCCGGCACGACCCGGGTCATCGACCCGTGGGGCGGCAGCGCCTACGTCGAGAAGCTGACGTACGACCTCGCCCGCCGCGCCTGGCAGCACATCCAGGAGGTCGAGCAGGCGGGCGGCATGGCCCAGGCCATCGACGCGGGCATCCCCAAGCTGCGTGTGGAGGAGGCGGCGGCCCGCACCCAGGCCCGGATCGACTCCGGGCGGCAGCCGGTCATCGGCGTCAACAAGTACCGCGTGGAGACCGACGAGCAGATCGACGTCCTCAAGGTCGACAACTCCTCCGTCCGCGCCCAGCAGATCGAGAAGCTGCGCCGGCTGCGCGCGGAACGCGACGAGCGGGCGTGCCAGGACTCGCTGGACGCGCTGACCCGGGCCGCCGGCGGCGAGGGCAACCTGCTGGAGCTCGCGGTGAACGCGGCCCGCGCCAAGGCCACGGTCGGGGAGATCTCCGACGCCCTGGAGAAGGTGTACGGCCGGCACGCGAGCCAGATCCGTACGATCTCCGGCGTGTACCGCAACGAAGCAGGCGAGTCCCCGGCGGTGGACCGCACCCGTGGCCTGGTCGACGACTTCCAGGAGGCCGAGGGCCGCCGGCCGCGCATCCTGGTCGCCAAGATGGGCCAGGACGGCCACGACCGGGGCCAGAAGGTGATCGCGACCGCCTTCGCCGACCTCGGTTTCGACGTCGACGTCGGCCCGCTGTTCCAGACCCCGGCCGAGGTGGCCCGCCAGGCCGTCGAGGCGGACGTGCACATCGTCGGGGTGTCCTCGCTGGCCGCCGGACACCTCACCCTCGTCCCGGCGCTGAAGGAGCGGCTGGCCGAGGAGGGGCGCGCGGACATCATGATCGTGGTCGGCGGGGTGATCCCGCCCCAGGACGTGCCCACGCTCCTGTCGATGGGCGCGGCGGCCGTCTTCCCGCCCGGGACGGTGATCCCGGACGCGGCGTACGACCTGGTGAAGCGGCTGTCGGACGACCTCGGGCACGCCCTGTGATCGATGTCGGCGCCTACGCCGAGGGCGTCCTCGACGGGAAGCGGGCGATCATCGCCCGCGCCATCACCCTCGTCGAGTCCACCCGGCCCGGGCACCGGGTGCTCGCCCAGGAGTTGCTGACCGCGCTGCTGCCGCACAGCGGCCGGGCCCGGCGGATCGGGGTCAGCGGGGTGCCGGGCGTGGGCAAGTCGACGTTCATCGACGCCTTCGGCACGATGCTGACCTCGCTCGGTCACCGGGTGGCGGTGCTGGCGGTCGACCCGTCGTCGAGCCGTACGGGGGGCTCGATCCTCGGCGACAAGACCCGCATGGAGCGCCTGGCCGTCGACCCCGCGGCCTTCGTGCGGCCCTCCCCGACGGCCGGCACGCTCGGCGGGGTCGCCAAGGCCACCCGCGAGTCGATCGTGGTGATGGAGGCGGCCGGCTACGACGTGGTGCTGGTGGAGACCGTCGGCGTCGGCCAGTCCGAGACGGCCGTCGCCGACATGGTCGACTCCTTCCTCCTCCTGACCCTCGCCCGCACCGGCGACCAGCTGCAGGGCATCAAGAAGGGCGTCCTGGAGCTGGCCGACGTGCTCGCCGTCAACAAGGCGGACGGCCCGCACGAGCGCGACGCCCGCACGGCGGCCCGGGAGCTGGCGGGAGCCCTGCGGCTGATGCACGGCAAGGACACGGTCTGGACGCCGCCGGTGCTGAGCTGCAGCGCTCGCGAGTCGACCGGTCTGGACACGGTCTGGGAGCGCCTGGAACAGCACCGCGCCCTCCTCGACTCCACCGGCCGTCTCGCCGCCAAGCGCCGGGACCAGCAGGTCGACTGGACCTGGTCCATGGTCCGCGACGAACTCCTCGGCCGGCTGCGCACCCACCCCGGCGTACGGTCCCTCGCACCCGGCCTCGAACAACAGGTCAGGGACGGCGAACTGACGGCCACGCTGGCCGCCGAACGCATCCTCAAGGCGTTCGGGGATCCCGCTTAGGGCCCTTCTGGGCCGCTCGGCGGCCGATCGGGGGGTCCCGGTTCACCCGGCTGAGCGCCCTGAGTGGTGAGCGCGTGCGATCCGGCTGACGGTGGATCACGTCGGAGCCGGGTCAAGTCAGCTGACGAAGCACCAGCTGCCCGGCTGCGGCGGAAGGACCATCAGATGCGTTCTGCTCGCATGCTTCTCGCTACCGCGGCGGCCACCGCCGTCCTCGCCATCACCGCCCCCGGCGCCTACGCCGACGGTGACGGTGGCAAGTGGGACCACGGGGACCATGGCTACAGCAAGGAGCACGACAAGGACAGCAGCCACGACGGACCGCACGGCGGGGTTCACACGGGTGGCGGTGCGCTGACCTCGCTGAACAACGAGGGGGAGTGGGACTCCGGGCAGGCCGCCAAGCCCGAGGCCGGGGGTTACGACAAGGAGGAGTCCACGAAGGAGTCCTGGAAGGGCGAGCACGACAAGGGCTCCTGGAAGGGCGACCACGACCAGCCGCGCGGCGGGATGCACACCGGTGGCGGCGCGCTCGCCTCGCCGACGGTGACCGCGGGCGGGATGGCCGTCCTCGCGGTGGCCGGTACGGGCATGTACGCCCTGCGTCGCAGGAAGACCGCCGGAAGCGTGGCCTGAGCCCATGCCGGGCGCGATACCTGGCGCGATAGCGGCCGCGGCCGCCACACACCGTGTGTCGTGTGGCGGCCCGGCCGGCGTTCCGGCGTGTCCCCCGCCCGCCCTCCGCCCGTCCGTCCGTCCGCCCGTCCGCCCGTCCGTCCGTTCAGCTGCCGTACCTGGTGAGGTGGTGTCCGATGGCAGCCCCCGCTTCTCCCCCCGGCACCGATCCGGTGCCGACCCGCCGTGGCACCCACGTGAATCTGACCGTGCTGTGCGCCGTGGCCCTGCTGATCCTGGCGGTGAGTCTGTTCGGCGGCGCGGACTCCTCGTCCGACGCCTCCCGTCCGTCGAACGCCCGGCACGCCCCGCAGGCCGCCCCCGCCGCGCCCTCCGAGGAGTTCTCCCCCGCCGAACGGGCGGCGGGACAGCGACAGCGGACGTCCCGAGCCAGGCCGATCCGCCTGCTCATCCCCAAGATCCGGGTGAGCGCCCCCTTCGTTCCCCTCTCCGTCGGCCGCTCCGGGCAGCTCGAAGCCCCGCCCGCCGACGACGTCAACCTCGTCGGCTGGCACGCCGAGGGCGCCGCCCCCGGGGAGACGGGCACCGCGATCATCGCCGGGCACGTCGACACGGTGACCTCTCCGGCCGTCTTCGCGGGGCTCAGCGAACTGGAGAAGGGGGACGTCTTCCACGTCGTACGCTCCGACCGGAGCAGGGTGTCCTTCGTGGTCGACGGCGCGGAGACGTTCGAGAAGGACGACTTCCCCGACGAGCGGGTGTACGCCGATGCCGCCCGGCCCGAGGTCCGGCTGATCACCTGCGCGGGCGCCTACGACCGCAAGGCCATGGACTACACGGAGAACCTGGTGGTGTTCGCGCACCGGACGTGAGGGCGCGGGGCCCGGTCGCCGCGCGTGCCGCGCCGTCCGGCCCCGCTTCCGTCCCGCTCAGGACCCCGTCGCCTCCGCCACCGGCTCGGCCGACTGCGCCATCTCCCCGGTACCCCGCTCACCGACGGCTCGCCCGGCGGCCCGTGAAGCGAACAACAAGAGACCGACTGCCCAAATGCCTTCCCTGAAGTGACCAAGAACGATTCAAGGGTCGGCCATGATTGATCAACGCTCGTCCATGATTCCGCAACTTGAATCTTTGAGCGTTTGGCCGGACGTACGTTCCTGCCCGTGAACTCTGACGCAGCACCCCACAGAGGCGACGCCGCCGAGGCGACCGCCGCCGGCGCGGACGCCCCGATATCCCACGCGAAGCCTCGCGGCCGACGCTCACTCCTGCGCGCCGCACTGGCCGGCACCGCCGTACTCGGCGGCGGCCTCGCCGTCGGCGCCTTCCCCGCCGACGCCGAGCCCGTCTCCCGCTCCACCCCCAAGCCCTCCGCCCCCACCCGCACGCGGCCCGGCACGGCGGAAGAGGCGCTGAAGGAACTGTCGAAGGGCAACCGCCGCTGGCGGACCTTCCACGAGCAGCACCCCGACGAGGACGCCGTCGTGCGCAAGGCCCTGACGACCGGTCAGGAGCCCTTCGCCCTCATCCTCGGCTGCATCGACTCCCGCGTCCCCCCGGAGCTGGTCTTCGACCAGGGCCTCGGCGACCTGATGACCGTGCGCAGCGCGGGCGAGGTGCTGGACCAGTCGGTGCTCGGCAGCGTCAAGTACGGCGTCCTCGAACTGGACATCCCGCTGGTCGTGGTGCTCGGCCACCAGTCCTGCGGCGCCGTGAAGGCGGCGGTCGCGGCGGACCAGACCGGTGACAGGCTGCCGAGCGGCATCCAGTACATCGTCGACGAGATCGCTCCGGCCATCGACCACAGCGTGACCGGCGACGCCCGGGTCGCCGCGACGATCGACGCGAACGTCCGGCTCGTCCGCTCCAAGGTCGCGGCCGACTCCGACATCGCCGCCAAGCTGAAGGCCGGCGAGGTGGCGATCGTCGGCGCCCGCTACGACCTGACGACCCAGCGAGTGCACCTGCTCAAGTAACTAGGCCCCGCCAAGGGGAAGGCGGCTCCGGTGAACCACCCACCACCGGGGCCGCCTTCGCGCTGTCGCGGCCGGGCGGCGCCCGGGCCGACGGCTCAGCCCTCTACGAGGGTGATGTCCTGCTGCCGCACCGCGTGGAACCTGGGCAGGGGCAGACCGCCGCCCGACAGCTCCGTGAGGGTGGCCTCCACCCGGGCCCGGCCGGGCTGGAAGCGGCCCGGATCGGCCATGTCCGTGTTGGTCCAGGTGTGGTCGGCGCCGTCGCAGACAGCCGATGTCCCGCCGACGCCCTTGCGGACCCCGCTGTCGCCCTGCTGCAGCGAGGACGAGACGAGGACGGGGCCGTTGCCGCCGAGGCAGCGGTACGTGCCGGACAGGGTGAGGGCGCCGTCCTGGGCGACGTGGCCGGTGGGGTCGATGGTCACCGTCTCGAACGGCTCGGTCGTGGCACCGGCGGACGGGGCGGCGCAGAACAGCAGCAGCGCGGCACCGGCGGCGGCGCCGAGGACCCGGGGGACCTGCGAAAAGCCCTGGGACAGGGACAGGGACAGGGACATGGGGATACCTCCTTGGACGAGGTTCCAGAGGTACCGGCCGGGCCGGGGCGCGCCGGTGATCATCACCCCTCCGTCGGCGCGTCGGCTCCGCCGTCCTCACTACCGGAACTATCGGACGCACCCCCGCGCGTCCGGGGTATGTCCGCGTCCTGTCACGGCACGTCCGGGTGCTGTCACGTCTCGCGCGAGGGTGTGGCGATGCGTTCCGGACGCGGGCATGGTCTGGAGTGCGAGGCGGTGAACCGCCGCCGGCACTCACGACGACGTGGAGGTGCGCCATGTGTTCACACCGGCCCCTGTGCCCCTCGATCGACAGCACGGACCGCGACGCCGCGCACATCGTCGCCTTCCACCCCGAGCAGGGCTGGAACCTGCTCTGCAACGGGGCGATCGTCTTCGACGACACCGGTGAACTGCTGCCCGACGGCAGCGTGATCGCCCCGCACCGCCCGGTCTTCGGTGCGCTGGCCGCCGCCGCCTGACACGACCTCCGTTCGGCTACGGCAGGACCGCGAAGCCGTCGAGTTCCACCAGGGCCCGCTCGTCCCAGAGCCGTACCACGCCGACGACCGCCATCGCGGGATAGTCCCGCCCCGCCAACCGCCGCCACACGCGGCCGAGTCGGGGCGCGCGGACGCGGTAGTCGGCGACATCTGTGGCGTAGACGGTGACTCGGGCGAGGTCGGCCGGTGTGCCGCCGGCGGCCTCCAGCGCGGTCAGCAGATTGCCGAGCGCCCGCTCGAACTGCTCCTCCAGCGTCTCCCCCACCACCTTGCCGTCCGCGTCGAGCGCGGTCTGGCCCGCCAGGAACACCACCCGGCTCCCGGTGGCGACCACGGCGTGCGAGAAGCCGGTGGGCGGCGACAGCCCGGCCGGGTTCATCCGCTCGATGCTCATACCGGCCGTCCTTCTCCCGCGGACCCCCGCGCCCCCGCCTCCCGTGTCCCCGCCTCCCGCGTCCCCGCCTCCCGCGCCGACGCCTCCCTCGCGTACAACTCCTTGGCGATGACCGTGCGTTGCACCTCACTCGCCCCTTCGTAGATGCGTGGCGCCCGTACCTCCCGGTAGAGGTGTTCGAGCAGATGGCCGCGCCGCAGTGCCCGTGCCCCGTGCAGTTGTACGGCCGTGTCGACGACGTACTGCGCGGTCTCCGTGGCCAGCAGCTTCGCCATCGCGGCCCGCCGGGGTACGTCCGGGTCGCCGGAGTCGTACGCCGCGGCCGCCGCGTAGACCATGAGCCGGGCCGCCTCGGTGCGCATCGCCATCTCGGCGACCTGGTGGGAGACGGCCTGAAGGTCCCGCAACGTGCCGCCGAACGCGTCCCGTCGGGCGGTGTGGGCGAGGGTGGCGTCCAGCGCGGCCTCGGCCATGCCGACCGCGAAGGCGCCGACGCTGGGGCGGAAGAGGTTGAGGGTGGCCATGGCGACGCGGAAGCCTCGGTCGGGTGCGCCGAGGACGTCGTCGGCCGTGACGGGGACCGCGTCGAAGTCGAGGGCGCCGATCGGGTGCGGGGAGAGCATGTCGAGCGGGGTGCCGGTGAGGCCGGGGCGGTCGGCCGGGACCAGGAAGGCGGTCACCCCGCGGGCACCCGCGTCGGGGGTGGTACGGGCGAAGACGGTGTAGAAGTCGGCCTCGGGAGCGTTGGAGATCCAGCACTTCTCCCCGGTGAGCCGCCAGCGGCCGGGGCCGTCGGGTTCCGCCCGCAGGGACAGGGCCGCCGCGTCCGAGCCGGCGCCGGGCTCGCTGAGCGCGAAGGCCGCGACCGCGTCGCCGTCGCTCACCCGGGGGAGCCAGCGGGCGCGCTGGGCCTCGGTGCCGTGGGCGTGCACCGGGTGGGCGCCCAGGCCCTGGAGGGCCAGCGCCGTCTCGGCCTCCGTGCAGACGTACGCCAGTGACTCGCGCATCAGACAGAGGTCGAGCGCGCCCGAGGTGAACAGCCGGGAGAGCAGGCCCAGTCGGCCCAGCTCGGCGACCAGGGGGCGGTTGACGTGGCCGGGCTCGCCCTTGTCGGCCACGGGGCGCAGGCGTTCGGCGGCCAGCGCGCGCAGTTCGGCACGCCGGGCGAGTTGCGCCGGTTCGAGCGAGAATGCGGTCATTGCCCGTCCCTTCTCCCCCAGGGGGCCACTGCCGAGGCTATCGCGAACTGTTGACTGCCGTCACCAAGGCGATACGCTCGCTGTGCGACAGCCCACCACACATGCGAGCCCACTTCGGCAGGGACCACAGCAGGGGGCGAACGTCATGAAATCCAGGGTCACCGCCCACGTCGACACCTTCGTCCGTGACGGTCTCCCGCCGCCGGACCAGTGGCCCGAGCTGTCCTTCGACCTCCCCGAGCTGCGCTATCCGGACCGGCTCAACGCCGCCGCCGAGCTGCTCGACGGCGGCGGTCCCGGCCGGCCCGTCTTCCGTACGCCCGCCGGGGAGATGTGGACGTACGGCGAACTCCGTGCCCGTGTCGACCGGATCGCCCACACCCTCACGTCCACCCTCGGCGTGGTCCCCGGCAACCGGGTCCTGCTGCGGGGGCCCACCACACCCTGGCTGGCCGCGTGCTGGCTGGCGGTGCTCAAGGCGGGGGCGGTCGCGGTGACGGTGCTGGCGCAGCAGCGGCCGCAGGAACTGACGGCGATCTGCGAGCTGGCGCGGGTGTCGCACGCCCTGTGCGACCTACGGCATGTGGACGACCTCGCGAAGGCGGACGTCCCGGGGCTGCGGATCACCACCTTCGGCGGGGACGGTCCCGAGGACCTCCTCGGCCTGCCGACGGCGAACGGGGCGCGGGGGCCGTACACGGCGGTGGAGACGGCGGCCGACGACGTGGCGCTGATCGCCTTCACGTCCGGTACGACCGGACGGCCCAAGGGGTGCGTGCACTTCCACCGGGATCTGCTGGCGATCGCGGACACCTTCTCGAAGCATGTGCTGCGGCCCCGGGCGGACGACGTGTTCGCCGGGTCTCCCCCGCTCGGCTTCACCTTCGGCCTCGGCGGTCTCGTGGTCTTCCCCATGCGGGCCGGCGCCAGCGCCCTGCTGCTCGAACAGGCGGGCCCGAAGCAGCTGCTGCCGGCGGTCGCCGAGCACGGGGTGTCGGTGCTGTTCACCGCGCCGACCGCCTACCGGGCGATGCTGGGCGAGCTCAACGCGTCGAACGGGTCGGACGGGTCGGACGGGTCGAACGGGTCGAACGGGTCGAACGGGTACGACATCTCGTCGCTGCGCCGGTGTGTGTCGGCGGGCGAGAACCTGCCCGAGGCCACCTGGCGGGCCTGGCACGAGCGGACCGGGCTGCGGATCATCAACGGCATCGGCGCGACCGAGCTGCTGCACATCTTCATCTCCGCGGCCGACGACGGCATACGGCCCGGGACGACGGGGGTGCCCGTACCGGGATGGCGGGCGCGGGTGCAGGACGCGGACGGGGTGCCGGTGCCCGACGGGGAGCAGGGGCTGCTCGCCGTGCGCGGTCCGGTGGGGTGCCGCTATCTGGCGGACGAGCGGCAGCGGGAGTACGTACGGGGCGGCTGGAACGTCACAGGGGACACGTACGTCCGCGAGCCGGACGGGTACTTCCGCTATGTCGCGCGCGCCGACGACATGATCATCTCAGCCGGCTACAACATCGCGGGCCCCGAGGTGGAGGAGGCCCTGCTGCGCCATCCGGACGTGGTGGAGACGGCGGTGGTGGGGCGGCCGGACGAGGCGCGTGGCCAGGTCGTCGTCGCCTATGTGGTCGTCGGAGCGGGCGCCGGCCGGGACGGCGACGGGCTGCGGGCGTTCCTCAAGTCGGAGCTGGCGCCGTACAAGTGTCCGCGCGAGATCGTGTTCCTGGACGCGCTGCCACGCACGGCGACCGGCAAACTCCAGCGGTTCCGACTGCGCACCCTAGGTGACCAGCAGTGATGCCGAAGACCTAAAATGATCAACGTGTCCGAACAGCACGCACCACGTTCGCTCATCGTCACCTTCTACGGCGCGTACGGCCGTTCGGTGCCGGGTCCCGTGCCCGTCTCCGAGCTGATCCGGCTGCTCGCCGCGGTCGGTGTCGACGCGCCCTCCGTCCGTTCCTCGGTGTCCCGGCTGAAACGGCGCGGCCTGCTGCTGCCGGCCCGTACGGCGGCGGGGGCGGCCGGGTACGCACTGTCGCGGGACGCGCGGCAGTTGCTGGAGGACGGTGACCGGCGGATCTACGCGACGGCGCCCGAGCGGGACGAGGGCTGGGTGCTCGCCGTGTTCTCGGTGCCGGAGTCGGAGCGGCAGAAGCGGCATGTGCTGCGCTCCCGGCTGGCCGGACTCGGCTTCGGCACGGCCGCTCCGGGCGTGTGGATCGCTCCGGCCCGGCTGTACGAGGAGACCCGGCACACCCTGACCCGGCTGCGGCTCGACCCGTACGTGGACCTGTTCCGGGGCGAGCACCTGGGGTTCGCGGCGACGGCCGAGGCGGTGGCGCGGTGGTGGGACCTGGCCGGGATCGCCAAGCAGCACGAGGCGTTCCTCGACCGGCACGCGCCGGTGCTGCACGACTGGGAGCACCGCGAGGGCACTCCTTCGCAGGAGGCGTACCGCGACTATCTGCTGGCTCTGGACTCCTGGCGCCATCTGCCGTACGTCGACCCCGGGCTGCCCGCGGAGCTGCTGCCGGCGGACTGGCCGGGCGAGCGTTCGGCGGCCGTGTTCCGGGCGCTGCACGCGCGACTGCGGGACGCGGGGGCGGAGTTCGCGGGGGTGGACTCGCAGGAAACTTCAAGCGAACTTAAAGATCTGTAACAATTTTGTTCGCTAAGGGAACGCTCAGGGTTCTCCTCCAATCTTCTAAGAATCCTTACTTACCATCCTGACGCATGAGTCTCCTGCGCAACCTGAACCGTGCACTCACCGCCACCACCGGTCTGCAAGTGCGCAAGGCCGCCCCGGTCGCGCCCGCCGTACCCAGGGCCACGGCGCCGAAGCCGGCCGCGAAGAGGCCCACGGCGGTGTACCGATGTCCGGCTCCCGATGACCTGGCCACGGACCGGTTGCTCAGGCAGCCGGTCTTCATCATGTCTCCCGTGCGCTCGGGCTCCACCCTGCTGCGGATGCTCCTGAACGCGCACTCGCGGCTGCACTCCCCGCACGAGCTGCACATACGCCGGCTGGAGGTCGGCTACGGCAGCAAGCTGTCGCAGAAGGCGATGAGCGCCCTCGACCTGGAGCGCGGCGATCTGGAGCATCTGCTGTGGGACCGGGTCATGCACCGCGAACTGGTCAGGTCGGGCAAGGACTTCTTGGTCGAGAAGACCCCGAGCAACGCCTTCGTGTACGAGCGCATCCGGGACTGCTGGCCCGACGCCCGCTTCGTCTTCCTGCTGCGTCACCCGGTCTCCATCGCCCAGTCGTGGCACGAGGGCGACCCCGACAAGCGCGGCTACGACGAGGCCGCCGCCGACGCGCTGCGCTACATGAAGGCCGTCGACCGGGCCCGCGAGGGACTCACGGGTCACACCGTGCGGTACGAGGACATCACCGCCGATCCCGAGAAGGAGATGCGGCGGCTCTGCGACTTCCTCGACCTCGACTTCGAGCCGGCCATGCTCGACTACGGCAGGAAGGACGACGCCCAGGTCGTGAAGGGTCTCGGCGACTGGCGGGACAAGATCAGGACCGGTCAGGTGCAGTCCGGGCGCGCGCTCCCCGCCGAGGACGACATCCCGGAGCTCCTCCAGCCGATGTGCCGGGCCTGGGGCTACGGCAAGTGAAGCCGCACGCCGAGATAACCGAGGTCTGGCCGCGCGACGGGCTCATCAGAGTCGTCGGACGCATCCACGGGGTCCCGGCGGTCGGCACCTGGCAGCTGGTCCTGACCCGCCGCTCCCACGCCGACCCCAGGCTGCGCTACGACGCCGCCGTCAAGGGCGACCGCTTCGCGAGCGAGCTGCCCGTCCGCGACCTCGCCGCCTCCGGCCACGCGCCCGTCGAGGAGTGGGACCTCCACCTCACCGACGGCGAGGTCGAACTGCGCGCCGGAAGGCACCTCGACGACGTGCACGGCAAGAAGAAGATCTTCGTGTATCCGGAGCAGCGCATCGGAGAACTCCGGGTGCGCCCGTACTTCACGATCAAGGACAACCTGTCTCTGGAGTGCCGCACGGGAGGCTCCGCATGACCGACCGCCGCCCGCTCCCCCAGCGCCCCCACGTCCGGTATCTGCTGCTGCACGCGTACGGCCGGGGCGGCACCATCCGAACGGTGATGAACCAGGCCAACTCCCTCGTGGCGGCGGGCTGGACCGTGGAGATCGTCAGCGCGCTGCGCCGCCGCGACACCCTCCAGTTCCCGCTCGACCCCCGGGTGAAGGTCTCCACCGTCGTCGACCTGCGCGAGGGCGCCTACACCCCGCCGTCCGGCCTGGTCGCCCGCTGGCGCGACCGCAGGCGCGGCGAACTGCTGGAGGCTCCCGCCCGGCACATCCCGAAGGGCGAGTTCGGCTACCGCTACTTCAACCGGTACGTCGAGAACCACATCATCGCGTACCTACGGTCGTTGACCGACGGGATCCTCGTCACCACCCGGCCCGCGCTCAACTTCCTGGCCGCCGAGCACGCCACGAGCGGCGTGGTCCGGATCGCCCAGGAGCACATGAACCTCGGCACCCACAAACGGGACGTGCAGCGGCGCATCCAGGAGACGTACCCGCGCTTCGCCGCCGTCGCCGTGCTCACCGAGCGCGACCGCGACGAGTACGCCGAACTCCTGCCCGGGACCCGGGTCGTCCGCATCCCCAACGCCGTGCACTCCCTCGACCAGGTCCCGGCCGACCCGAGGTCGAAGATCGCGGTGGCGGCCGGCCGGCTCTTCCCGCAGAAGGGCTTCGACCTGCTGATCCCGGCCTGGGCGAAGCTCGTCGAGACGTACCCCGACTGGCAACTGAGAATTTACGGCAGCGGCGAGAAGAAGTCGGAACTTCGCCACCTGATCGAAGAACACCATCTCTACAATCACGTGTTCCTCATGGGACACACCGACCGCTTGGACGACGAACTCGCCAAGGCCTCCTTCTACGTGCTCAGTTCACGCTTCGAGGGACTGCCGATGGTGATGATCGAGGCGATGAGCCACGCCCTTCCCGTGGTGAGCTTCGACTGCCCGACCGGCCCCGCCGACGTGCTCACGCACGGCGTGGACGGGCTGCTCGTCGCACCCGAGGACCCCGACGCGCTCGCCGACGCCATGGCCAGGCTGATGGCCGACGAGGTGCTGCGCGCCGACATGGGCGTCGCCGCGGTTCTCACGGCCGCCTCGTACGGCCCGGACTCCGTCCATCACCGCTGGGAGTCCCTCTTCTCCTCCCTCCACGAGCAACGGCACGGCCTCGCCGCCGGCGCCGCGAAAGGAACCCACGCATGACCACCTCGTCCAGGGTGTCCAAGGCCCAGGGAGCCACGGTCTGGCTCACCGGACTGCCGAGCGCGGGCAAGACCACGATCGCCCGTGTCCTGGCCGGCCGGCTGCGGTCCGAGGGGCACCGGGTGGAGGTCCTCGACGGTGACGAGATCCGCCGCTTCCTCTCCGCCGGCCTCGGCTTCTCCCGCGAGGACCGCAACACCAACGTCCAGCGCATCGGTCTGGTCGCCGAGGTCCTCGCCCGCAACGGCGTGCTGGCCGTCGTCCCGGTCATCGCGCCGTACGCCGACAGCCGCGAGGCGGTCCGCAAGCGCCACGACGTGAGCGGCACCCCGTACCTGGAGGTGCATGTCGCCACCCCCGTCGAGGTGTGCAGCGAGCGCGATGTGAAGGGCTTGTACGCCCGTCAGGCCGCCGGCCGGCTCAAGGGCCTGACCGGTGTCGACGACCCGTACGAGCCGCCGGCCGACCCCGCGCTCGTGCTCCCGACGCAACACCAGACGCCCGACGAATCGGCCGCGTCCGTGTACGCGCTGCTGGCGGATCGAGGCCTCGTATGACCGTCCACACCCTGTCCCATCTGGACGCGCTGGAGTCCGAGGCGGTCCACATCTTCCGTGAGGTGGCGGGCGAGTTCGAGCGGCCGGTGATCCTGTTCTCCGGCGGCAAGGACTCCATCGTCATGCTGCACCTGGCACTGAAGGCCTTCGCCCCGGCCGCCATCCCCTTCACGCTGCTGCACGTGGACACCGGCCACAACTTCCCCGAGGTCCTGGAGTACCGCGACCGCACGGTCGCCGAACACGGACTGCGCCTGCACGTGGCCTCCGTGCAGGACTACATCGACCGCGGAGCACTGCGCGAACGCCCCGACGGCACCCGCAACCCCCTGCAGACCGTGCCGCTCACCGAGAAGATCCAGGCGGAGAAGTTCGACGCCGTCTTCGGCGGTGGGCGGCGGGACGAGGAGAAGGCGCGCGCCAAGGAGCGGGTGTTCTCCCTGCGCGACGAGTTCTCCCAGTGGGACCCGCGCCGCCAGCGCCCCGAGCTGTGGAACCTGTACAACGGCCGCCACGCGCCCGGCGAGCACGTCCGCGTCTTCCCGCTCTCCAACTGGACCGAGCTGGACGTCTGGCAGTACATCGCCCGCGAGGGCATCGAACTGCCGCAGATCTACTTCGCCCACCACCGCGAGGTGTTCCAGCGGGCCGGGATGTGGCTGACCGCCGGCGAGTGGGGGCCCCAAGGACGGCGAGACCGTCGAGAAGCGGCAGGTGCGGTACCGAACGGTCGGGGACATGTCCTGCACGGGCGCGGTGGACTCGGACGCGGTGACGTTGGACCAGGTCATCGCCGAGATCGCGGCCTCCCGGCTGACCGAGCGGGGCGCGACGCGCGCGGACGACAAGATGTCCGAGGCCGCGATGGAAGACCGGAAGCGCGAGGGGTATTTCTAAGCATGAGCACCCCCCTGGCCGAGAAGCCCTCGGCCACCATCGACACACTGCGCTTCGCGACCGCCGGGTCGGTCGACGACGGCAAGTCCACGCTCGTCGGGCGGCTGCTGCACGACTCCAAGTCGGTTCTGGCGGACCAGATGGAGGCGGTGGAGCGGGTGTCCGCCGGCCGTGGGCAGGAGGCGCCGGATCTCGCGCTGCTCACCGACGGGCTGCGGGCCGAGCGGGAGCAGGGCATCACCATCGACGTGGCGTACCGCTACTTCGCGACCCCGCGCCGCCGGTTCATCCTCGCCGACACCCCCGGCCATGTGCAGTACACCCGCAACATGGTGACGGGTGCCTCCACCGCCGAGCTGGCGATCATCCTCGTCGACGCCCGCAACGGTGTGGTCGAGCAGACCCGCCGGCACGCCGCGATCGCCGCGCTGCTGCGGGTGCCGCACGTGGTGCTGGCCGTGAACAAGATGGACCTCGTCGGGTACGAGGAACGCGAGTTCCGGCGGATCGTCGAGGAGTTCACGCGGCACGCCGACGATCTGGGGCTGCCCGCCTTCACCTCGATCCCCGTCTCGGCGCTGGCCGGTGACAACGTCGTCGAGCGGTCCGGGCACATGGACTGGTACGGCGGTCCGGCACTCCTCGCATTCCTGGAGACCGTACCGGTGGGGGCGGAGGCGGCGGACGCTCCGGCGCGCTTCCCCGTGCAGTACGTGATCCGGCACGACGAAGTCCGTCACTACGCGGGGCAGTTGGTGTCGGGGGCGTTGCGGGTGGGTGACCGGGTGACCGTCCATCCGTCCGGTGGGACGTCCGAGATCACGGGGATCGACGTCCTGGGCGAGCCGGCGGAGGTCGCGTACGCGCCGCAGTCGATCAGCGTGCGGCTCGCGGACCAGCGGGACATCTCCCGAGGCGACATGATCACGGCGGGCGTGGCGGACGGCCCGACGCTGACGCAGGACGTCCGGGCGGCCGTCTGCCACCTCGCGGAACGGCCGCTCCGGGTGGGCGACCGCGTGCTGCTCCGGCACACCACCCGAACCGTCAAGGCCGTCGTCAAGGAGCTCGGCGGCCACCGCGAGCTGACCACGAACGACCTGGGCCGGATCGTGCTGCGTACGGCGGAGCCGCTGGCGCTGGACGACTACGCGGTCGCACGGCGGACGGGGTCGTTCATCCTGGTCGACCCGGCCGATGGGGCGACACTGACGGCGGGGATGGCCGACCTGGCGTGACGCGTGGGTGCGCCCTGGTGCCGTCGGCGCCCTCAACCCCCCAACGTCAGGCGGGGTTTGGGGGCGTCCGTGCGGCCCGTGTTGGGGCGGCGGCTGCCGGCTCGGTAGGGGGCGGGCCAGACCACGCCCGGTCCCTCGTAGCCCTGTTCGGCGGCCGCGTGGAGGGTCCAGTGGGGGTCGTACAGGTGGGGGCGGCCGAGGGCGCAGAGGTCTGTGCGGCCCGCCAGGATCAGGGAGTTGACGTCGTCCCAGGAGGAGATGGCACCGACGGCGATGACCGGCACCCCCGCCTCGTGCCGGATCCGGTCCGCGTACGGCGTCTGGTACGAGCGCCCGTACTCGGGGTGTTCGTCGGCGACTACCTGCCCCGTCGAGACGTCGATCGCGTCGGCGCCGTGCGCGGCGAAGGCGCGGGCGATCTCGACGGCGTCCTCGGCGGTCGTGCCGCCGTCGGCCCAGTCGGTCGCCGAGATACGGACAGTCATCGGCCGCTCCTCCGGCCACACAGACCGTACGGCGTCAAAGACTTCGAGGGGGAAGCGGAGCCGGTGGTCGAGGGAACCGCCGTAACGGTCGGTTCGGCGGTTCGTCAGCGGTGAGAGGAAGCCGGAGAGCAAGTAGCCGTGGGCGCAGTGGAGTTCGAGCAGGTCGAAGCCGCAGCGGGCGGCCCGGGTCGCGGCTGAGGTGAACTGCTCGCGTATGTCGGTGAGTTGGGCGCGCGAGACTTCGCGCGGGGTCTGGCCGCCCGGCTTGTAGGGAATCGGGGAGGCCGCCGTCAGGGGCCAGTTGGCCGCGTCCAGCGGCTCGTCGATGCCCTCCCACATCAGCTTGGTCGAGCCCTTGCGACCGGAGTGGCCCAGCTGGACGCCGATGGCCGTGCCCGGCGCCCGCTCGTGCACGAACGTCACCGTGCGGCGCCAGGCGTCGGCCTGCCGGGAGTTCCAGAGCCCGGCGCAGCCCGGGGTGATGCGCCCCTCGGGGCTCACGCACACCATCTCCGTCATCACGAGCCCGGCGCCGCCGAGAGCGCGGGAGCCCAGATGGACGAGGTGGAAGTCGCCGGGGACACCGTCGGTCGCCGAGTACATGTCCATCGGGGACACGACGACACGGTTGCGCAGCGTCAGGCCGCGCAGCCGGAACGGGGTGAACATCGGGGGCGTTCCCGGTGGGCAGCCGAACTCCCGCTCCACCGCGCCGGTGAAGTGGGCGTCGCGGAGGCGGAGGTTGTCGTGGGTGACGCGGCGGCTGCGGGTGAGCAGGTTGAAGGCGAACTGCCGGGACGGCTGGGCGAGATGGAGCCCGATGTTCTCGAACCACTCCAGGCTGGCCCGCGCCGCGCGCTGCGTCGAGGCGACGACGGGGCGCCGTTCCTCCTCGTACGCCGTCAACGCCCTTACCAGGTCCGGCTGTTCCTCCAGACAGGCCGCCAGCGCCAGCGCGTCCTCGACGGCCAGCTTCGTACCCGAGCCGATGGAGAAGTGCGCGGTGTGCGCGGCATCGCCGAGCAGTACCAGATTGCCGTGCGACCAGCGCTCGTTGACGATCGTGCGGAAGGTCGTCCAGGTGGAGTTGTTGGAGCGCAGGGGCCGTCCGCCGAGCGCGTCCGCGAAGAGTTTCGCGCAGCGCTCGACGGACTCCCGCTCGTCCGTCCGGTCCAGCCCGGCGGCCCGCCACACCTCCTCGCGCATCTCCACGATGACGGTGGACGCACCGAATTGGTCCTGCGGCCCGGAGGGCCTCGTTGAGGGGCGGTGGTCGGGTGACGGGCGGGCGTAGGGGTAGCCGTGCAGCTGCATCACGCCGTGCTCGGTCTCGGCGATCTCGAACCGGAAGGCCTCGAAGGCGAAGTCGGCGGCGAGCCAGATGTAGCGGCAGCGGTGGGTCTCGACAGCCGGCCGGAACACCTCCGCGTACGCCTCGCGGGTCGCGCTGTGCACGCCGTCCGCCGCTATGACCAGGTCGTACGCCTCGCAGAGCCAGGCGGGGTACGGGGCCTCCGTGCCGAAGCGGAGTTCCACGCCGAGGGCGCGGCAGCGGTCGTGCAGGATCTGGAGGAGGCAGCGGCGGCCGAGGGCGGCGAAGCCGTGTCCTCCGGAGGTGTGGCGGGTGTTGCGGTGGACGATGTCGATGTCGTCCCAGCGGGTGAAGTGTGCTTGCAGGGCCTCGTAGACGACCGGGTCGGCGTGTTCTATGCCGCCCAGGGTTTCGTCGGAGAGGACGACGCCGAAGCCGAAGGTGTCGTCGGGGGCGTTGCGTTCCCAGACGGTTATCTCGCGGGTGGGATCGAGGCGTTTGAGGAGGGCGGCGGCGTAGAGACCGCCGGGGCCGCCGCCGATGATCGCGATGCGGTGGGGGTGGGTGGCCTTCGTAGGCGGCTGCGGGTGCGTGGTGGCTGGTCGCGCCCTGCGGCGGAGCCGCATATCGACACTGCCCCGCGCCCCTGGGTCGGCTGCCCCTGGGGTCGGTATGACGGGCGAGGTCGGTGCAGGCGAGGTCGGCGTCATCGGCCCTGCCATTTCGGGGGGCGCTTCTCCGTGAACGCCGCGTGGAACTCGGCGTAGTCCTCGCCGTTCATCAGCAGGGCCTGGGTGGCCGCGTCCAGCTCCACGGCTGCCGACAGGGGCATGTCCAGTTCCGCGGTCAGCAGGGCCTTCGTCTGGGTGTACGCCAGGGCCGGGCCCTCGGCCAGGCGGCGGGCCAGCGCGTGGGCGGCCTCGTCGGCGCTGCCCTCGTCGGTGAGTTGGCTGATGAGGCCGATGCGTTCGGCCTCGGGGGCGCGGACGGGTTCGCCGAGCATCAGGAGGCGGGTGGCGTGGCCGAGGCCGACGACGCGGGGCAGGAGGTAGGCGGCGCCCATGTCGCCGCCGGAGAGGCCGACGCGGGTGAAGAGGAAGGAGAAGCGGGCCGTGGGGTCGGCCACCCGGAAGTCGGCGGCGAGGGCGAGGACCGCGCCGGCGCCCGCCGCCACGCCGTGCACGGCGGCGATCACCGGGAAGGGGCACTCGCGTACGGCCCGGACGACCTGCCCGGTCATCCGGTTGAAGTCGAGCAGCTGGGCGGTGTCCATGGCGAGGGTGGCGCCGATGATCTCGTCGACGTCGCCGCCGGAGCAGAAGCCGCGGCCGTCGCCGGCCAGTACCAGGGCCCGTACGGACTTCTCCCGGGAGAGTTCGGCGAGCAGGTCGCGCAGGTCGGCGTAGGCGCCGAAGGTGAGGGCGTTGAGCTTCTCGGGGCGGGCGAGGGTGACGGTGGCAACACCGTCGGCGATCTCGCACCGCAGATGCCGCCAGTCGGAGGTGCGGGCGGCGGAGCCGGTGAAGGGACTCATGACGGGCGGCCTCCTCGGGGGCTACCGCGGCGCTGCGGCTACTTCCCTACCCACCGAAGCTATCACCGTTATCTGACTGTCGTCACGAGTGCGCGATAGGCGCGTCGCGGTGGTGGTCGCCGCTCCGCCGGGCCGTCCGGCCCCCGTGACTCGGTCACGGACGTTCGACAAGCCGGTAACGACGGGCTCGGTCGGGCGCGGCGGAGCGTTGCCGTGGGTAGACCGGCTGGCAACGGGGCCGAAGGTCCCCCGCGGCGCCCGCCGAGCGGCATCGCCGGTCCGCGCCGTACCATTCGTCACGTTGAAAGCAGGACGAGCCATGACCTGCTCCATGATCGGATCCGCCGCCTTGCAAGAACCCTCCGCCCCCGCCTCCTGGCGCATCGCGCTGCCGCACACCGCCGCGGCCGTGCCCGTGGCCCGCGCGCTGGTGCGTACGGCGCTGACCGAGCTGGAGCACGGGGCGGACTGCGACACGGCGGAGCTGCTCACGGCGGAACTGGTCGCGAACGCGGTCGAGCACGCGGCCGGGGACGGGCCCATAGAGCTGGTCGTCGAGCTGGTGCCGACCGGCTGCAAGGTGGAGGTCCACGACCCGGACCCGGCGCCTCCGGGTGACCTCACCACCCCGGGCCACCTCGACCCCGACCCCTGGCAGGAGCACGGCCGCGGCCTGCTCCTCATCCGCGCCCTGAGCTCCGCCTGCGGCCACCGCCCCACGGACTCCGGCAAGGCGGTGTGGTTCCGGTTGCCGACGGTGCCGCCCCAGCGCCGCCACGCGTAAGCCGCCCCGAAGGGGCGCGGGGCAGTGTCGATACGCGGCTCCGCCGCGGGGCGCGGGCGCCCACGAACGCCCCGCGCCCGCCCGACCCGCACCCGCACCCGCACCCGCACCCGCACCCGCCCGACAAGCGCAGCCCCCGCGCTCTCACGCGCCCGTCAGGCCAGCGTCGCCACCAGGACCGCCTTGATCGTGTGCAGGCGATTCTCGGCCTCGTCGAAGACGACGGAGTGCGAGGACTCGAACACCTCGTCCGTGACCTCCAGCGAGTCCAGCCCGTGCAGCTCGTGGATCTCGCGCCCCACCTTCGTGCCGAGGTCGTGGAAGGCAGGCAGGCAGTGCAGGAACTTGACGTCCGCGTTGCCGGTGGCCCGCAGCACGTCCATGGTCACGGCGTACGGCGACAGCGCCCCGATCCGCTCGTCCCAGACCTCCTTGGGCTCCCCCATCGAGACCCACACATCGGTCGCGACGAAATCGGCGCCCTTCACACCCTCGTGGACGTGCTCGGTGAGCGTGATCCGCGCCCCGCTGATCTCCGCGAGCTTGCGCGCGTGGTCGACGATCTCCTCGGCCGGCCAGTAGGCCCGCGGGGCGACGATCCGGACGTCCATGCCGAGCAGGGCCCCGGTGACCAGGTACGAGTTGCCCATGTTGAAGCGGGCGTCACCGAGGTACGCGAAGACGATCCCGTCGAGCGGCTTGTCGCTGTGCTCGGTCATGGTCATCACGTCGGCCAGCATCTGGGTGGGGTGCCAGTCGTCGGTGAGCCCGTTGTAGACCGGCACTCCGGCGTACGCGGCGAGTTCCTCGACGTTCGCCTGGCTGTCGCCGCGGTACTCGATCGCGTCGAACATCCGGCCGAGGACCCGCGCAGTGTCCCGTACGGACTCCTTGTGGCCCATCTGCGAGCCGGACGGGTCCAGGTACGTCGTCCGGGCTCCCTGGTCGGCCGCGGCGACCTCGAACGCGCAGCGGGTGCGCGTCGAGGTCTTCTCGAAGATGAGCGCGATGTTCCTGCCCCGCAGGTACGGGGTCTCCGTCCCGGCCTTCTTGGCCGCCTTCAGCTCCACGGCCAGCTCGATCAGCCCGCGGAACTCCTCCGCGGTGAAGTCCAGCTCCTTGAGGAAGTGGCGCCCGGCGAGGGCGTGGGGAACAGTCGCCATGGGGGCGCTCCTGGGTCGACGGGGGCAGGGACAGCGTAAGGAAGACTGGAAGTCTATACGATGTTCCACATTTCTATACGGGGACCGCCGTCACACGGCCGCCCTCTCCACCGGGCAGCTCATACAGCGCGGCCCGCCCCTCCCCCGCCCCAGTTCGCTCCCCGGGATCTCGATCACCTCGATGCCCTGCTTGCGCAGATGCGTGTTGGTGGTGGCGTTGCGTTCGTAGGCGACGACGACGCCGGGCTCGACGGCGAGGACGTTGCAGCCGTCGTCCCACTGCTCGCGCGCGGCGGCGTGGACGTCCTGCGTGGCGGTCAGCACCCGGATGGCGTCGAGGCCCAGCGCGGCGGCGATCGCGCGGTGCATGTGCTCCGGCGGGTGGTCGGTGACCTTGAGCTCCTTCTCGCCGACACCGGGTTCGATGGTGTACGAGCGGAGCATGCCGAGTCCGGCGTACTGGGTGAAGGTGTCGCCGTCGACCATGGTCATGACGGTGTCGAGGTGCATGAAGGCCCGGCGCTTCGGCATGTCGAGGGCCACGATGGTCTGCGCGGAGCCGGCGGCGAAGAGCTTGTGGGCGAGCATCTCGACGGCCTGCGGGGTGGTGCGCTCGCTCATGCCGATGAGGACGGCCCCGTTGCCGATGACCAGGACGTCGCCGCCCTCGATGGTGGACGGGTAGTCGGCCTGGCCCTCCGACCAGACGTGGAACGTCTCGGCGCGGAAGAGGGGGTGGTGCCGGTAGATCGCCTCGAAGTGGACGGTCTCGCGCTGGCGGGCGGGCCAGCGCATGGCGTTGATGGAGACCCCGTCGTAGATCCAGGCGGAGGTGTCGCGGGTGAAGAGGTGGTTGGGGAGGGGGTCGAGGAGGAAGTCGTCGAGTTCCATGACGTGGAAGCGGACGGAGGCCGGCTCCATGTGGGCGTCGAGGAACTCGCGCTTGGTCATGCCGCCGATCAGGGCCTCGACCAGCTCGGCCAGGGGCAGCGACTCGAAGGCGGCTCTGAGGTGGTCGGTGGCGAGCGGGCCGTACTCCTTCTCGTCGAAGACCCGGTCGAGGACGAGTTCCCGGGCCTGCGGAATGCGCATGACGTCGGTGAGCAGGTCGCCGAAGAGGTGGACGGCGACGCCTCGGTCACGCAGCACGTCGGCGAATCCGTCGTGCTCGGCGCGCGCCCGGCGCACCCACAGCACGTCGTCGAAGAGCAGCGCGTCCTTGTTGCCGGGGGTGAGCCTTTTGAGCTCAAGATCCGGCCGGTGCAGGATGACGCGGCGCAGGCGCCCGGCCTCGGAGTCGACATGGAATCCCATGCCCTCATCCTGACCATTCGGGCGCGTGTTCACCCTCCGGTCGGCCGAATCGGAATCCTTGGACCCCCTTTACTCGTCCCCTTGACGATAAGTGGGGCACTCCATTATCGTCTAAGTGACATTAATCGGTGTCGTTCAGTCGTCACGAGGGGGATCATCCATGGCCGACATCACCAGGCGGCTCGGCTGGCGGCATCTGCGCGGCGTGCCCACCGCGCACGTCCGTCACCACCGCTCCGGGCGGCTGGTGCACGACGGTCCGGGGCTGAGCTTCTGGTACCGGTCGCTGAGCGCCTCGCTCTCCGAGATCCCGGTGGACGACCGGGAGCTGGCGATGACCTTCCACGCCCGTACGTCCGACTTCCAGGACGTGGCGGTGCAGGCGACGGTGACGTACCGGGTGAGCGACCCGGCGACCGCCGCCGCCCGCCTCGACTTCTCCATCGACCCCGACACCGGTGTCTGGCGCGGTGCTCCCCTGGAGCAGTTGTCGACGCTGTTGACGGAGACGGCCCAGCAGCACGCGCTGGACGTCCTGGCCCGTACGACGCTGGCGTCGGCCCTGGTCGACGGGGTCGCGGCGGTCCGGGAGCGGGTGGCCGGCGGACTGGCGGCCGAACCCCGGCTGCCGGCCACCGGGATCGAGATCGTGGCCGTACGCGTGGTGGCGCTGCGGCCCGAACCCGAGGTGGAGCGGGCGCTGCGCACGCCGGCCCGGGAGCAGATCCAGCAGGAAGCGGACAAGGCGACGTACGAGCGTCGTGCCGTGGCCGTCGAGCGGGAGCGGGCCATCGCGGAGAACGAACTGGCCAGCCAGATCGAACTGGCCCGGCGTGAGGAGCAGTTGGTCGAGCAGCGGGGCACGAACGCACGGCGGGAGGCGGAGGAGAGGGCCGCGGCGGACGCGGTGAAGGCGGGTGCGGAGGCCGCCCGGACGGGACGGCTGACCGAGGCGGAGGCCGAGCGGACGGTGCGGCTCGCGGAGGCGGAGGCGGCACGGAGCGTGAAGCTCGCCGACGCCGAGGCGGCGCGGCAGGTCAAGCTGGCCGGGGCGGAGGCGCGGGCCGCGCGGGACGTGGGTGCGGCACGGGCCGAGGCGCAGGCGGCGTGGCTGCGGGTGCACGCCGAGGTGGACACGGCGACGCTGCACGCGCTGACCGCGACGCGGCTCGCGGAGAACCTGCCGCGGATCGAGAGCGTCACCGTGTCGCCGGACGTGCTGACCGGGCTGCTCTCCCGGCTGGGCGGGGCGGGCACCGCGGGAGACTCCGCGTGAGTCTCGCGCCGCGGGTGGTGCTGGTCCATCGCACCACCGAGTACGAGGAGTTGGTGGCCCGGCACGGTACGCACGGGCAGGCCGCCTTCTTCCTGCGGTCCCGGGGGCGGGACATCGAGGACGTGGCCGAGCGGCACCGGCGGGAGCGCGGGGCGCTGGCCGAGGTCACGTCCTCGGTACCGCTGACCTGGCGTCAGGCGCGGGTCGAACGGGCCGACCTGGACCGGTTCCTGTTCGCCCCCGAGGACGTCGTGGTCGTCGTCGGGCAGGACGGGCTGGTGGCCAATGTCGCGAAGTACCTCGCGGGGCAGCCGGTGGTGGGGATCAACCCCGACCCCCGGCGCAACCCGGGGGTACTGGTGCGCCACCGGCCCGACCAGGCGGGGAAGTTGCTGTCCGCATCGCTCCAACGTGACTGCGGGGCCGATGAGTTGACCATGGTCGAGGCCGTCGCGGACGACACGCAGCGGCTGGTGGCGCTCAACGAGATCTACCTCGGCGCGGCGGGACACCAGACCGCCCGGTACCGCCTGGGGCTCGACGGCGACAGGGGTGCCGTCGAGCCCCAGGCCTCGTCCGGGGTGCTCGTCGGGACCGGGACCGGGGCCAGCGGATGGATCCGGTCCGTGTGGCAGGAACGGGAGAGCGCCCTGAGCCTCCCCGGTCCGGACGAGGCCCGGCTGCTGTGGTTCGTGCGGGAGGCGTGGCCGTCGCCGGCCACGGGAACGTCGATGGTGGCGGGGGCGCTCGCGGAGGGCGGGCGGCTTTCGCTCACGGTCGAGTCGGATCGGCTCATCGTCTTCGGGGACGGGATGGAGGGGGACGCGCTGGAGCTGACGTGGGGGCAGACGGTGCGGGTGGGGGTGGCGGGGGTTCGGTTGCGGTTGGTCGGCTGACGCGTGCGTTTTTCGGCTGCGGGTGCGTGGGGGCTGGTCGCGCAGTCCCCCGCGCCCCTTGAAAGCTCCGGGCGCGGCCCATGCCGTTCAGGGGCGCGGGGAACTGCGCGAGCAACCGCACACCACCCGCACCCGCCCACGAAGCAGCACCCCCGAGCTCTGAAGCGGCTCCGTCACTCGGCCCCGTCGGCAGACGTGGGTACCGACGCCGCGCCCTTGCGGCGCTTGCGGTGGGTGTAGGCGACCACCGCCTCCCACAGGTCTCGGCGGTCCACGTCGGGCCAGGGCTGGTCGGTGAAGTGGAGTTCGGCGTAGTGGGCGTGCCAGGGGAGGAAGTTGGAGGTGCGGATCTCGCCGCTGGTGCGCCAGAGGAGGTCGACGTCGGGCATGGCGTGGTGGGGCAGATGCGCGGCGAAGAGCTGCTCGGAGACCCTGGCAGGGTCGACCTCGCCGGCCAGCGCGGCACGGGCCAACGCCGCGCCCGCCTGGGCGAGTTCGGCCCGGCCGCCGTAGTTGACGCAGACGTTGAGGGTGAGGCCGGTGCGGTTGCGGGTGGCGTGCTCCTGGGCGCGCAGGACCTCCACCACGTCGTCCGGGAGTCCGTCGGGGGAACCCACCCAGCGCAGGCGTACGTCGTGGTCCAGCAGTTCGCCGTCGAGGAGTTCCGCGCGCATGATCGCGAAGAGTTTGGAGACCTCGTCGGGCGACCGCTTCCAGTTCTCGGTGGAGAAGGCGTAGACGGTCAGATGGGCGAGGCCGATCTCCAGTGCGCCCTGGACGACGTCGCGCAACGCGACCGCCCCGGCGCGGTGGCCCTCGTCGCGGGGCAGTCCGAGCCCGGTGGCCCAGCGGCCGTTGCCGTCCATGACGATCGCCACATGCTGCGGGAGATGGGCCCCGGCTATGGCGGGCGGGCGGGCGCCGTCGCGGTGCGGGCGCGGCGGCAGCGGCGGTTCGGCGATCCGTGTGGTGTGCCGCTCGGGGCCCGCGAGCAGGTCCGCCGCGGTGGCGTCGGCCCGGTCGTCGGTGGACGAAGTCCCGTTCGCGCGGGCCCCCGCCGTCCTCGCCGTATCGATGGCCGCGTCCCTGCCGGGCGGCAGCGTCAGCCGCCACACCACGGCGGCCCGTGCCCGGGCGGGGCCGAGGATCCGCCACTCGGTGTGCCGGGGGACGCGTACCGGGCGGTGCAGGACGGCCGATCCGGCCCGGAGAATCGCGTCCAGCTCCGCGCCGAACAGTTCGACGGCGGTGTCGAGCACGATGGCGGGGCCCAGCGGCAGCGTGTCGCGCAGCGCCCGACGGGCGCTCTCCAGCCATTCCCGGGCCTGGCCGGCGAGGTGGGAGACCAGCTGCCGGACGGCGGGGGTCCACTCGCGTGAGATCAGTTCGGCCGGGGTGACGTGGAAGCGGTCGAGGACCTCGGCGGGGAACCACACGTGTCCGCCGTCGAGGTCCTCGGGGAGGTCGCGGAGCATGTCGGTGAGGAACAGGCCGTCCACGAAACGGGTGAAGCCCGGAAGGTCGCGCAGCCGTACGGGTACGGGCAGTCCGCTGCGGACCAGCATCCGCATCAGCTGCTCGGGCCAACTGACGTTCTGGGCGTGGGCACGCTCCCGCCACTCCTGCCAGGTCGCGACGCCCTCGCGGTCCTCGTCCCGCTGCACCGCGTCCAGGGCGCCGAGCAGGTCACCGAGGTCGAGCCCCCAGTGCCACACCGAATCGGTCAGCGCGAGCCTGACCGGGTCGTCGCTGGTGCCGCTGCCCAGGTCGGCCTCCAGCGCGGCCCGCCACTCCTGAAGCCGCCGGGCGCGCTCCTTCGGGGTGCCCTCGGTGGAGTCGAGCAGATCGTCGGCGGAGGCGAGGGCGGCGTACAGGGCCCAGCAGGCGGGGCGCACCGGCGGGGGCATGAGCTGCATCAGGGCGTACTCGGTGGGCCGGGTCGTGCGGACCAGGCGGCGGCACTCGTCGTACGCGGCGTCGAGTGCCGATCGCTCTCGCCCGGACCGCGTGACGGACCGCGTGGTGGTGCGACGCATGGGGAACCCCACATACCTTCGAACGGGACCGATGGGACCGACTCGGGTGACAGCGATCGCCTGCGATTGGCTGCGATCGCTGTCTCCCCGAGCACCGCCGGAACCTCTCGAACGCGGAACGCGGCCACGCCTGCCTGCGACATTATCAGCCGCATTGTCACCTCACGGGCGCGGGTCCGCCCGTCACGGACGGGTCGTCATCCGTGACGGAATCCGTGCAGGAATCCATGCAGGAATTCGTGCAGGAATTCGTGCAGGAATCCGTCACGGAATCCGTCACGGACACGCGGTCATCCGTGACGGACGAGGGCCTCACAGCCGGGGGTCCACCGGCTCCGACTCCAGGGCCAGCACCCCGAACACCGCCTCGTGCACCCGCCACAGCGGCTCCCCCTCGGCGAGCCGGTCCAGGGCCTCCAGGCCCAGGGCGTACTCGCGGATGGCGAGGGACCGCTTGTGGTTGAGGAACCTGCCGCGCAGCCGGGCGAGGTTCTCGGGGCGGGTGTAGTCCGGACCGTAGATGATCCGCAGGTACTCCCGGCCCCGGCACTTGATGCCCGGCTGGACCAGCCGTCCCTTGTCGCTTCGTACGACCGCTCCGACCGGCTTGACGACCATGCCCTCGCCGCCCCGGCCGGTCATCTCCAGCCACCAGTCGATCCCGGCCCGCACCGAGGCCTCGTCGGCGGTGTCGACGAAGAGGCGCCGGGTGGTCTGCAGCAGCCCACTGACGTCGAACTCGACCAGCCGGTCGATGAGGGCCAGCTGCTCGTCGTGAGGGAGCGCGGCGAGGCTGCGGCCCTGGACGGCGAGGATCTGGAAGGGGGCGAGCCGCACGCCGTCCAGGCCCTGCGTCGGCCAGCAGTAGCGCCGGTACGCGTCGGTGAACGCGGCCGCGTCGGCGGCCCGCTCACGCTGCTTGCCCAGCAGCTCGCCCACGTCCACACCACGGGCCGCCGCGGCCTCCAGGGCGGCGAGCGCACCCGGGAACACCGCGCCGGAGGCGGCGCCGACGGCCGCGTACTGGGTGCGCAGCAGTCCGGACGCCTTCAGCGACCACGGCATCAGCTCGGCGTCCAGCAGCACCCAGTCGGTGTCCAGTTCGTCCCACAGCCCGGCCGCCGTCATGGCCTCGCGGACCCGGTTGAGTACCAGCTCGGTGCGCGCCTCGTCGTCGAAGAACGGGCGGCCCGTGCGGGTGTAGAGGGACCCGGTGGGGCCGTCCACTCCGAACCGCTCGCGGGCCGCGGCCGCGTCACGGCAGATCAGGGCGACGGCCCGCGAACCCATGTGCTTCTCCTCGCACACGACCCGCGCGACCCCGTCCTCCTTGTACTGCGCGAACGCCTCCGCCGGGTGCTCCAGGTAGCCATCCATGTGCGAGGTGGCCGTGGGAGCCATGGTGGGCGGCAGGTACGGCAACAGGCGCGGGTCGACCGCGAAGCGGCTCATGACCTCCAGGGCGGCGGCCGCGTTCTCCTCGCGGACCGAGACCCGGCCCGCGTGCCGGGTCTCGACGACCCGACGGCCGTGCACGTCCGCCAGCGCCAGCGGCCGGCCCTCGTGCCCGCCGGGTGCCTCCGTGGCCAGCGGCCTGGCCGGTTCGTACCAGACCCGCTCCGCCGGTACCTCGACCAGTTCGCGCTCCGGCCAGCGCAGCGCGGTGAGCTTGCCGCCGAAGACGGCGCCCGTGTCGAGGCAGATGGTGTTGTTCAGCCAGGTGGCGGTGGGCACCGGGGTGTGGCCGTAGACGACCGCCGCGCGGCCCCGGTAGTCCTCCGCCCACGGGTAGCGCACCGGCAGCCCGAACTCGTCGGTCTCGCCGGTGGTGTCCCCGTAGAGCGCGTGGCTGCGCACCCGGCCCGACGTACGGCCGTGGTACTTCTCCGGCAGACCCGCGTGACAGACGACCAGCCGGCCGCCGTCGAGGACGTAGTGGCTGACGAGCCCGTCGATGAACTCCCGTACCTCCTTCTTGAACTCCTCGCTCTCGCCCTCCATCTGCTCGATGGTCTCGGCGAGTCCGTGCGTGTGCTGGACGTTGCGGCCCTTGAGGTAACGGCCGTACTTGTTCTCGTGGTTGCCGGGTACGCAGAGCGCGCTGCCCGAGCCGACCATGGACATCACGCGGCGCAGCACGCCCGGGCTGTCCGGGCCCCGGTCGACGAGGTCACCGACGAAGACGGCCGTACGGCCCTCCGGGTGCACGCCGTCGACGTAGCCCAACTTGCCGAGCAGGGACTCCAGTTCGCTCGCGCAGCCGTGGATGTCGCCGACGATGTCGAACGGGCCGGTGAGGTGGGTGAGGTCGTTGAAGCGCTTCTCGGTGACGATCGTGGCGTTCTCGACGTCCTCCACACCGCGCAGGATGTGCACCTTGCGGAAGCCCTCGCGCTCCAAATGCCGCAGGGAGCGGCGGAGTTCGCGGGTGTGGCGCTGGATGACGCGGCGCGGCATGTCGGCGCGGTCGGTGCGGGCCGCGTTGCGCTCGGCGCACACCTCCTCCGGTACGTCGAGCACGATGGCGATGGGCAGCACGTCGTGCCGGCGCGCCAGTTCGATCAGCTGCTTGCGCGACTCCTGCTGCACGCTGGTCGCGTCGACGACCGTCCGGCGGCCTGCCGCGAGGCGCTTGCCCGCGATGTAGTGCAGGACGTCGAAGGCGTCCTTCGTCGCGCTCTGGTCGTTCTCGTCGTCGGAGACCAGGCCCCGGCAGAAGTCGGACGAGATGATCTCGGTGGACTTGAAGTGCCTGCGGGCGAACGTCGACTTGCCGGAGCCGGACGCGCCGATCAGCACCACGAGGGAGAGGTCGGTGACGGGCAGGGTGCGCCCCCCGGTGGTCTGCCGGGTGTTCTGCTGCGTGTTCTGCCGGGTGTTCTCGCTCATGCTGCCGTCGCCTCCTTCTCGCTGGTGTTGCGCTGCTTGAACACGGCCATCTGCGTCGGCGGCCCCACCTCCGGGTCGTCGGGTCCGACGGGCACGAAGGCGACGTCGTAGCCGTGCCGTTCGGACACCGTGGTCGCCCAGGAGCGGAACTCCTCCCGGGTCCACTCGAAGCGGTGGTCGCCGTGGCGGACGTGGCCGGCGGGGAGGGTCTCCCAGCGGACGTTGTACTCGACGTTCGGGGTGGTCACGACGACGGTCCGGGGGCGGGCCGAGCCGAACACGGCGTACTCCAGGGCGGGCAGCCGGGGCAGGTCGAGGTGCTCGATGACCTCGGAGAGCACGGCGGCGTCGTAGCCCTTGAGCCGGTTGTCGGTGTAGGCGAGGGAACTCTGGAAGAGCTGGACGCGGGAGGCCTGGCGCTCGCCCATCCGGTCGAGCTTGAGGCGTCGGGAGGCGATGGTGAGCGCGCGCATCGACACGTCCGTACCGACGATCTCGGTGAACCGGACGTCCTTGAGCAGCGCCTGCACCAACTGGCCCTGTCCGCAGCCGAGGTCGAGGACCCGCGCGGCGCCGGACTCGTGGAGCGCGGCGATGATCGCGTCCCGGCGCCGCACGGCGAGCGGCGTCGCCTTCTCCTCGCCCCCGGCCTCGCCGTCCGCGGCCTCCTCGACGGCGTTGTCGATCGCCTCGACCTCGCTGTCGTCGGCCTCGGCCAGCCGTACGAGTTCCAGGCGCTCCATGGCCTGCCGGGTCAGCGACCAGCGGCGGGAGAGGTACCGGCTGGTGATCAGCTTGTGCTCCGGGTGGGCCGGGAGCCAGCCCTCGCCCGCGCGCAGCAGCTTGTCGACCTCGTCGGACGACACCCAGTAGTGCTTGGTGTCGTCGAGGACCGGAAGCAGGACGTACAGGTGGCGCAGCGCCTCGGCCAGGGTCAGCGACTCCGACTCCAGCACGAGGTGTACGTAGCGGGAGGCGCCCCATTCCGGGAACTCGGTGTCCAGCGCCACCGCCTCGGCGGTGACCGTCCAGCCGAGCGGCTCGAACAGCTTGACGACGAGGTCGGGGCCGCCGCGTGCGGGCAGCGCCGGTATCTCGACGCGCAGCGGGCGCACCTGCTCCGGGAGTTCGGGCCGGGCCTTGCAGTGCCCGCGCACCGCGCTGGAGAAGACGTCGTTCAGCGCGACGGCGAGCAGCGAGGAGGCCGCGTACGGGCGGTCGTTGACGTACTGCGCGAGCGCCGCGTCCGGTGCGCCGCCACGGCCCTTGCCCTTGCCGCTCCGGACCAGCGCCACCGCGTCGACCTCCAGCAGCAGCGCGGCCGTGCACCGCCCGGCGTCCGCCTCGGGGTAGAGGACGTGCGCCTTGCCGTAGGAGGTGGAGAACGCCTGCGATTTGTCGGGATGCTTGTGCAGCAGGAAGCCGAGATCGGTCGCGGGGCGCTCGGGCGTACCGGTGGTACTGATCGTCAGGAACACGGTGGGGTGCCTCGTGGTGGGTGTCTGAGCTGCGGAGATCTGCGCATCGTCCTCTTCGGCGCGCGTCCCCAACGTACAGCCCGGGCCCGGGAGGCACCCCGGCATTTTCGGTACGCCGCCGTGGCCGACGGCAGGTTCGTCGGCCACGGCGGCGCCCGGTGCCGCGTCAGGGCAGTTCGGTCACCCGGTCCGTCCCCGGCGGCCCCACCGGGCTCCGGGCCGTGAGGTAGTCCGTCAGCGCGGTGATGTCGTCACCGCCTCCGACCGTGTTCCCGCCCTCGGCGAAGGTGGTGAAGCCGTCGCCGCCCGCGGCGAGGAAGGTGTTGGCGGTCACGCGGTAGGTGGTGTCCGGCTTCAGGGTCTCGCCGTCGAGCTTGATCGATGACGGGTCGATACGGTCGCCGACCGGAGCGCTGCGGGAGAAGGAGTAGGTCAGGCCCTTGGAGACGCCCAGCATCAGGGTCGGTGCGCGGGTGCCGGAGTCGTTGAACTGTTCCTCCAGGATCTTCTCGATCTGTGCTCCGGTGAGGTCGACCGAGACCAGGGACCCGGCGAAGGGCTGTACGGCGAAGGCCTCGGCGTAGGTGATCTCGCCCGGTGCCTCGCCGCCCGTCGAGGAGGCGTGGACGAGGTCCGCCCGTACGCCGCCGGGGTTCATCAACGCGATCTGGGCGCCGCCCCGTTCGGGTGCCGAGGTGGCCGCGAGCTGGGCGTCGGCGACCAGGTTCGCGAGGTCCGACTCGGCGTCGCGGGTCTCGGAGCGGGTGATGTCGGCGGTGACGCTGCCGACGACACGGTTGGCGAGGGGGGCGGAGAGGGCCTTCCACTTGTCGATGACGGCCGTCTGGTCGGCGTCCTTGGCGCCCGTGCGGGTCACCAGGTGGTTCATCGCGGCGACCTGGTCGCGTACGACGTCACCGGTACGACGGTCCACCGGGAGTCGCGTCTCGGTGACGACGCGGCCGAAGGACGAGGCCGAGGTGACCGTGCGGGGGTTGCCGGCCGGGTCGGGCAGGGAGCAGATGTACGGCTGGTGGGTGTGGCCGGTGACGACGGCGTCGATCGCCGGGTCCAGGTGCTTCGCGATGTCGACGATCGGCCCGGAGATGCCGTCGCACTGCCCGTACGAGCCGGCCTGGACGCCGCCCTCGTGCAGCAGGACGACGATCGCCTCGACGCCCTGGCGGCGGAGCTTGCGGGCGGCGGCGTCGGCGGTCTCGACCTCGTCGGTGAAGCGTACGGACTTGATGCCGGACTGGCCGGTGACCTCGGGGGTGCCCTCCAGGGTCATGCCGATGAAGCCGACCTCGACGCCGTCGACCTTCTTGACCCAGGTGGGCGCGAGGAGCGGCTTGCCGGTGGTGCGGTCGAGGACGTTGGCCGCGAGCCACGGGAACGCGGAGCCGTCGTACGGCTCGCCGTCGAGGTAGCAGCCGTCCTCGGGGTGGCAGCCGCCGTGCTGGATGCGCAGCAGTTCCTCGGTGCCCTCGTCGAACTCGTGGTTGCCGACGCTCGTGACGTCCAGGTGCAGCTTCTCCATGGACTCCACGGTCGGTTCGTCGTGGAAGAGGCCGGAGAGGAACGGGCTGGCGCCTATGACGTCACCCGCGGCGACGGTCAGCGAGGCGTCGGTGCCCTCGCGGAGCTGCTTGAGCCGGGCCGCCAGGTACTCGGCGCCGCCGACCGGCGTGGACTTCGCGTCCAGTTTGGAGCCGAGGTTGGCGTCACGCCCGGTGGGCGGCTCCAGGTTGCCGTGGAAGTCGTTGAAGGAGAGCAGTTGGACGTCGACCGTGGACGGTTGCTTCGGCGCGGTGGGGAAACCGCCGGTCAGCAGCCCGGGGCGGACGGACAGCAGGTGGAACTTGGTGACGCTGCCGTTGAAGCCGAAGTTGTCGTCGGCGACGAGGACGAGTGTGCGGGAGCCGTCGGGCAGGGTCGGGCCCCAGGTGATGCCCTCGACGTTGTCGGCGTCCGTGCCGGAGAGGGTGAAGTCGTAGAGCAGTGTCTTCGGCATGGGCTTCTCGGAGCCGGTCAGGGCCTGCTTGCCGCTGATGTCGGTCGCGCCGCGCGTGGTGGTCCAGTACAGGCGGATCGCGAAGCCGACGCCGGAGGCGAAGGACCGCTCGACGGTGAGGTAGTCGGTCTTGTTGATCGCGAGGATCTCGGAGACTCCTCGGTCCGCCGCGTACGTGCCGACGGGGGCGGGCAGCGGGGCGGTGGGCGCGGCGGAGATCGGGTCGACCTCGTAGACGTGCTCGGCCTCCGCCTCGCCGGTACGGCGGTCCGCCACCAGCAGCCGGGAGGGGCTCTTGGCGGTCAGTCCGGCCGCCGGGCCGTCCTGGACGAGCGCGTTCTCGGTGATCGTGACGACCTTGCGGCCGTCCGGGGAGAGGGTCAGCCCCTCCAGGGCCTGGTTGTTGCGGACCCCGGCGGTGAGCGTGCCCGACTCCGAGCGGACCGGGGCGTACGCCTTCGGCAGCGGGAGTTGGCGTACGTACGCGCCGGACGCGGACGTCTCACGGACGAACGCCGGCTGTCCGGAGGCCGAGGCGCCCTCGCTGGTCCACAGCAGTCCCTCGCCGTCCGGGTTCCAGCGGATCGCCTCCGGGTCGACGGCCTTGGCGGCGAAGGGTTCGCCGGTCGTGTCGTCGAGGACGGTCAGGGTGTCGAGGGTGGGCTTGTCTTCAGCGAACTCCTCGCCCTTGAGCGGCAGTTGGAGCGAGTAGAAGCGGGCCTTGCCGTTCTCCGAGCGGTCGTCGCTGAGGGCCGCGTAGGTGTGGGTCTTCGGGTCGTAGTCGATGCCGGACAGCCCGCCGAAGGGCATGCCGAGTTCGGTGGTGCCGGCGGGGACGGTGAGCGTGTCGAGGAGGGTGATGCCGTGCTGCGTCTTCTTCTGGGCGCTGTCCGCCGCGGGGGCCGCGTCCGCCGCGAAGCCGCCGGCGAAGGCGAGGCCTCCGAGGAGGGCGGAGGCGGTGAGGCCGGCGAGCGCCAGGTGGCCGCGGCGGACTCGCCGTCGGTGTCGGGGCATGGGTGGGTGTCCCTTCCGGGAGAGGGTGAGGGTGAGGGTGGGTTTCCGGGCAGGCCGGAGGAACGGGCGGTCCGACCACCGTGCGCGCGCGGGCCGTCGGACCTCGTCGAGGGGTGGGCTCAGAGGGAGGCCGGAGCCACCTCCCCCACGCCCCGCCGCTTCCTGCGCCACGCGTACAGCGCGAGGGCGAGGAGCGTCATGGCGTACGGGATGGTCGACACCAGCTGGGGTGGTACGTCGAGGGTGCCGAGCTGTACGGCCAGGGCCTCGGCGGCGCCGAAGCCGAGGGCGGCGAGGAAGACGCCCCAGGGGCGCAGTCCGCCGAGGAACACCGCGGCGAGGGCGATGTAGCCCCGGCCGGCGGTCATGTCCCGGACGAAGAAGGAGACGTAGCCCATGCTGAGGAAGACCCCGGCCAGGCCGGCGAGGGCACCGCTGAGGGCGAGCCCGGCGTACTGGACGCGCCGTACCGCGATGCCGACCGAGGCGGCGGCGTCCGGCATCTCGCCGACCGCGCGGAGGTGGAAGCCGAAGCGGGTGCGGTAGAAGAGCCAGGCGACGAAGGGGGCGGCGAGGAAGGCCAGCCAGGTGACGATGTTCTGGCCGCTCAGGACCTCGCCGACCACCGGGATGCTCTCGATGCCGGGCAGGGTGATCGTCGGCAGGGTGCCGCTCTTGAGACCGGAGGTGCCGCCCTTGTCGCCGAGGAGGGTGAAGACGGCGTAGGCGGTGCCGCCGGAGGCGAGCAGGTTGAGGCCGATGCCGGCGATGATCGCGTCGGCGCCCAGCTCCAGCCGGAGCGCGGCGAGCAGCAGGCCGAGCAGGACGGCCACGGCGACCCCGGCCAGGGCGCCGGCGGCGACCGATCCGCTGTAGCCGGCGACCAGCGCGCCCGTGCAGGCGGCGCTCAGCATCTGGCCCTCCAGGGCGATGTTGCTGATGCCGGCGCGTTCGGCGACGAGGCCGCCCATGGCCGCGAGCAGGTAGGGGGTCGCGACGCGCAGGACGGCCGCGAGGAAGGCGCTGCTGAGGATGACGTCGAGGACGGCGTTCATCGTGCACCCGCCTTCGCGCGCGGGGTGCCGGACTGCTTGCGCGAGGTGTCGGCCTGCCTGCGGGCGAGGCGCCGCTTGAGGAGGTCGGGGAGAGCCTGGGCGGTGACCAGCAGCACGATGACCGCCTGGATCACGACCACGATCTCCGTGCCCACGTCCGTCTGCTGTTCCATGATGTCTCCCCCGGCGCGCAGGTAGGAGTAGAAGAGGCCGGCGACCACGACGACCAGCGGGTTGTTCCGGGCGAGCAGCGCCACCACGATCCCCTCGAAGGCGAGGCTCCCGGCGAGCCCGGGTTCCAGGCGTCCGTACACGCCCTGCACGAGGTGCGCTCCGGCCAGCCCCGCGACCGCCCCGCCGATGACGAAGCTCCACTCGATGGCGCGCGGCACCCGGATACCGCCGTACTCGGCGAAGTGCGCGTTCGAGCCGGTCATCCTGATGCGATAGCCGAGCGGGGTGCGGGTGATGAGCAGCCACAGCGCGACGGCGGTGAGCAGCATCAGCGGGAAGCCGACGTTCGCGCGGCCGAAGGGGATGCCGAGCCATTCGGTGAGCGGGGTGAGCGCGGAGTCCGGCTGGATGCGCTCCGAGTGGACGGCGCTGCTGCCCGGCTCCTTCAGGGGGCCGTTGACCAGGTAGTCGAAGACGCGGACGACGATGGCGTTGAGCATCAGCGTCGCCACGATCTCGTTGGCGCCGAGCCGGGCCTTCATCGATCCCGGTACGAAGCCCATGCCGGCCCCGGCCGTCGCCGCGGCGACCAGCGGGACGATCACGGCGGCCACCGGCGGCAGCGGCAGGAAGACCGCGACCGTGGCCGCCGCCAGCGCGCCCGCGTACAGCTGGCTCTCGGCGCCCAGGCTGATCTGCCGGGCCCGGAAGGGGATGGCCACCGACAGGCCGAGCAGCGTGAGCGTGGTGGCGTCCTCCAGCCAGCGGCCGACGCGGAAGGAGCGCTCCAACGGGCCGGTGAGCAGGGCCTCGTACGCCCGTACCGGGTCCTTGCCGGTGGCGAGGATGACGAGGAAGCCGATGGCGAGCGCGGCCAGGATGGTCGCCAGGGTCATGCCGAGGTCGACGGCGAGGCCGCGGCGCCGGGTGGCCTTGTACTCCCGGCGGTCCTCGCTCTCGATGAGGGTGGTCGGAGGGCTGGTGGTCATTCGGCGGTCGCCTTCCCGGAGTCGCCGGAATCGTCGTCGTCCGGATCGGTGGTGGGGCCGGCGTCGGCGGGCGGGCCGGGGGCTGGGGCCGGATCGGGCGCGTCCTGCGGACCGGGCGCGGGGGCCGGCCCGGCCGTAGGGCCGGTGTCGACGTGCGGGCCGGGCGCGGACTCCGAATCGGCCGCAGGACCGGCATCAACATCCCGGCCAGACGCCGACTCCGGACCGGACGCAGGACCGGCATCAACATCCCGGCCAGACGCCGACTCCGGACCGGACGCAGGACCGACACCGACATCCCGCCCAGACGCCGACTCCGAACCGGCCGCAGGACCGGCACCGACATCCCGCCCAGACGCCGACTCCGAACCGGACGCAGGGGCCGGACCGGGCGTGGGAGTCGGGCCCGGTGTGGGGGCGGTGTCGGCCATGGGGGCGGTGTCGGCCATCGGGGCCGCTCCTGTCGCGCCACCGGCACCAGGCGCACCAGTCGCAGGCGCCGCGCCCTTCAGCCCCGCTGCCAGTCGGCCACGGTCGTGCTGCTCGACCCCGAGCATGTACAGGCCGACCTGTTTCTCCGTGAGGCCGCCCGTGTCGTCGAAGCGGCCGACGAGGCGGCCGTCCTTGAGGACGAGCAACCGGTCGGAGAGGGCGAGGAGTTCGGTGAGGTCGGCGGAGATGAGCAGGACGGCGGCGCCCTCGTCCCGGGCGGCGACGAGACGCTCGTACATGAAGCGCATGGCGCCGATGTCCACCCCGCGCGTGACCTGGGAGGCGATCAACAGCCTTGGTCCGGCGGAGAGTTCGCGGGCGACGACGACCTTCTGCAGGTTGCCGCCGGACAGCGCCCGGACGGGGACGGACGCGTCGGGGGTGCGGATCGCGTAGTCCTCGATGAGCCGCTCGGCGTGGGCGCGTACGGCTGCCGGGCGCAGGACGCCCCGGCGGGCGAGGGGCGGGCGGTCGTGCCGGTCGACGACGAGGTTGTCGGCGATGGACTCGTCCAGGGCTGCCCCGTCGTGGAGGCGGTCCTCCGGGACGTAGCCGATGCCGGCCCGGCGGTGGCCGGCGACGTCCAGCCGGGCGGTGTCGGTGTCGCCGACGTGTACGGTGCCCGCGCTCGGCCGCCGCAACCCGGCCAGGATCTCGGCGAGTTCGGTCTGCCCGTTGCCCTCGATGCCGGCCACGCCGACGATCTCGCCGGCCGCGACGTCGAAGTCGAGTCCGCGCAGGGACCGGCCGGTCGGGGTGTCGTAGTCCAGTCCGCGCACCCGCAGCGTGGTCGCGGCGCGCCGCGCGGGGGCCCGGGCCACGTCGAGGGACATCTCGCGGCCGACCATCATCGCGGCCAGGGAACGCTCGGTGGTGTCGGCGGTGGTGACGGTCCCGACGAGCGCGCCGGCGCGCATCACGCTCACCCTGTCGCTGATCTCCCGTACCTCGCGCAGCTTGTGGGAGATGAACAGGACGGTCATCCCGCCGTCGCGCAGGCGTCGTACGGCGGCGAACAGGTCCTCCGTCTCCTGCGGGGTGAGGACGGCGGTCGGCTCGTCCAGGATCAGCACCCCGGCGCGGCGGTGGAGGGCCTTGAGGATCTCGGCGCGCTGACGCATGCCGACCGACACCTCGTCGATGCGGGCCAGCGGGTCGACGGCGAGTCCGGCCTCCTCGGCGAGGCGGGCGGTGGCCTCGACGGCCGCCTTGGCGTCGACCAGACCCCGGCGGCCGGGCTCGACGCCGAGGACGACGTTCTGGGCGACCGTGAAGGACGGCACCAGCATCAGGTTCTGGTGGACCATGCCCACGCCCAGCGCGATCGCGGAGGCCGGGCCGCGCAGCACGCGGGGCCGGCCGCCGATCAGGATCTCGCCGGACGTGGGCTGCTCCAGGCCGTAGAACAGCTTCATCAGCGTGGACTTGCCGGCACCGTTCTCGCCGACGACCGCGCGGATCTCACCGGCCGGTACGTCGAGGTCGACGCCGCGGACCGCGCGCACGCCGTTGGCGTACGTCTTGGTGACCGCGCGGGTGGCGACGACGGGCCCGGCCGGGTCCCATGACTCGTTCATCTCAAGGCCGTTCGGGGATCAGGGGGATCAGAAGGCGCTGGGGACCGTGACGGAACCGGACTTCACCTTGTCGGCGGCCTCCTGGAGCTCGGTACGGATGCCTTGGGGCACCAGCTCCTCGAAGTGGTCGTCGTCGACGTAGCCGACCGCGTCCTCGTCGAGGCCGACGCTCTCGACGGCGCCGTACTTCACGCTGTCCCGCTTGTCGTCCTCCGCGGCCTTGTAGAGCGCGTTGCCCACGTTCTTGAGGATCGAGGTGACGACGGTGTTCTTCTGGGCGGTGTCGGTGAGGGTCCGGTACTGGTCGGAGTCGACGCCGAAGGTGTAGCGGCCGGCGCTCGCGGCCGACTCGAAGGTGCCGAGTCCGGAGAGCCCGGCGACCGGCCACACCAGGGCGGCGCCCTGCCCGTACAACGCGGTGGAGATCTCCTTGCCCTTGGCCGGGTCGCCGAAGGGCTTGTCGCCGCCGACGTACTGCACGAGGACGTCGGAGTTCTTGCCGCCCGCCGCCTTGAATCCGGCCTTGAATCCGACGATGAAGTCCTCGATGACGGGGATCTTCACGCCCCCGATGACACCGACCTTGTTCAGGGATTCCGCACCCTTGAGCGCTTTCTCGGCGACCAGCTTCTCGGCGAGGAACCCGGCCAGATATCCACCCTCGTTCTGCTTGAAGGTGACCGAATAGACGTTCTCACACTTGTTGGAACAGCCGTTCTTGCCGCTGTAGTCGACGGTCGAGTCGAACACCCAGAACTTCTTGTCCGGGTACTGCGGGGCGAGTTCACCGATGTAGTCGGTGACGTCGAAGGTGCCGGCCGCGAGGATGTCGTAGTCGTCGGCCGCCGCCGCGTCCTCGAAGCCCGGCTCCCACTTGGTACGGTCCGAACCCAGCTCGACCACCTTCAGCTCGTAGCCGAGCTCGCTCTCCGCCCGCTTCAGGCCCTCGTGGGCGGAGTCGAAGAACGACTTGTCGCCCAGCCCTCCATTGACCACCAATTTGATGCGGGTCTTTCCGGAGGAGGACGCCCCGGAGTCGTCCGGGCCCGACCCCCCGCACCCGGCCAGTACGAGCATTCCCGCCACCACGACGGCGGCTCCCGGTCCGTAACTTCTCATCGTCATCGACCTCCTGATCATTTTCTGCTCTTTGTATCTCTTGGTGTGGGGAAGGGGATGCGTCGACAGTAGGAAGTGCAAAACGTTTTGGCTATGCCGACGGGTTTCTGTTTGATTTCTTCCGGGGGAAATTCCGTGGTCTTCACCCGTCGGCCAGCAGCGCGGCCGCGGCGACGCGGACGGCCCGGTCGAAACAGGTCTCCCGGTCACGGGCGGACAGGGCCTCTCCGGTGCGCACGTGGTCCGACACGGTCAGTACGGCGAGGGCCTCGCCGCCCTCCGCCGCGGCCACGGCGTACAGCCCGGCCGCCTCCATCTCGACCGCGAGGGTCCCCCGGCGTTCGAGGGCGTCGAGGACCGCGGGCCGGTCGAGGTAGAAGTGATCGCTGGAGAACACCGGGCCGATGTGCACGGCCGCCTCGTCCGGCGCCTCCCGTTGGACGGCGTCCGCCGCGTCCACGGCCACGCGCAGCGACCGGTAGGAGGGGGCGAGGGAGAGCGTCACGCCGTCCACGAGCAGGCGGCTGACGCTGGAGTCGGTGTGCGCGGCCGAGGCGATGACGACGTCCCGTAGGGCGACCGAGGCGGGGAGCGCGCCCGCCGTGCCGACCCGGACGATCCGGCGGACCCCGTAGTGCCGGAACAGTTCCGTCGCGTAGATCGACACCGACGGGATGCCCATGCCGGAGGCGAGGACGGACATCGGTACGCCCCGATGGCTGCCGGTGTAACCGAGGATGCCTCGCACGTCGGTGACGAGCCGGGCGTCGTCGAGGAACGTCTCGGCGATCCGCCGGGCCCGACGCGGGTCGCCCGGCATGAACACGAGCGGGGCGAAGTCGCCGGGAGCGGCGGAGATGTGGGGTGTGCCCTGTTCCCGCGTCACAGCTCCTCCCCCGCGAGCCAGCGCACCAAGCGGTCCCACAGCTCCGGGTAGCCGTCCCACTCCAGGAAGGGCGGCGGCGCCCAGTGCGGTGCCACGTCGGAGGTGAAGGCCGCCGACCGGCCCGTGCCGTGGCCGCCGACGGCCAGCAGCGGATGCCCGGCGCACTCGGCGAGCAGGGCCGCGTCCGGTCGTACGACGACCTCGTTGAGGCCGAGCAGCGCGGGCCAGGTCCGGTCGAGGCCTGCCACCACCGTGTGCCCGCCGACCACTTCGGGTACGGCGCCGGCCGGCAGCTCCACCCGGTCGTCGCGGTCGAGCAGGGTCACCGGCAGGGCGGCGGCCAGGGGCGTACGCCCCCAGCGGGCGCGGGCGTCGATGCCGCTGAAGGTGAGGTAGCCGCCGATCATCAGCATCCCGCCGCCGCGCTCGACGAAGTCCCGCACCAGCTCCGAACGGTCGGGGGCGGGCTCGGAGCGGTTGAACGTCGCCGGCGGCAGCTGGAAGCTGTTGGCCCCGACGTCGCTGATGACCACGACGTCGTACGCGTCGAAGCCGGCGGCGGTGTCCGGGACCCGGGTGGATATCTCGTGCGCGGGCACATACGTCACCTCGTGGCCGCGCGAGCGCAGCGCGTCGAGGAAGACGCCGCCGCCCTCGGTGTACTCGGCGGTGTGGAACGCGTCGAAGCCCTTCTGATGGACCGTGTACGTGAACCAGGACTCGCCGATGACGAGGACTCTGGGCATGGACGAACCGCCTTTCCTTCGGGGCCGCTTCGGAGCGTTCGCGGGTGTGCGGGGGGGGTATTTCGGGGCACGGGGACATGGCCGCGTGGCGCGGCGTCCGTGACGGAGGGGGGAGGTGCGGGTCAGCGGGAGGCGGGCGGGGCCGTGCTCCCGCGTACCTTCAGTTCGACGGGCAGGGTGTGCCGGGACGCGGGCGGGACCTCGCCCCGGGAGACGTACTGGAGGAGTTGCGCGGTGGCGGTACGGCCGACGTCGTAGGCGGGCTGGTGGACGGTGGTCAGGGGCGGGTTGATCAGCGAGGAGGCCCGGATGTCGTCGAAACCGACGACGGAGACGTCGTCCGGCACCGAGAGCCCGGCCTCCCGGAGCGCGGCGAGCGCGCCGAACGCCATCAGGTCGTTGGCCGCGAACACGGCCGTACGGTCCTCGAAGCCGCCCTCGTCGAGCAGTTCGGCGATCAGCCGGTACCCGGACTCCTCCTTGAAGTCGCCCACCCGCTCGGCGACATCGCCGTGGAAGGCCTGGCGGAAGCCGTGCGCGCGGGCCGCGCCGCTCCTCAGGTCGCGGGGGCCGGTGAGCATCAGGGCCCTGCGGTGGCCGAGCGCCCGCAGATGCTCGCCGACCAGCCGGCCGCCCGCCTCGTGGTCGGCGCTGGCGATGAGCGCGCCGCCGAGCCCCTCGACCTCCTCGTCGGCGAGGGCGATCGGGAACTTGCCCATGAGCGCCTCCAGCCGCCGCCGGGAGGGCGGGGACCCGGAGGCGTACACCATGCCGTCGATGAACCGGCTGCGGATCATGCCGAGATAGCGGTCCTCGCGGTCGGCGTCGAACTCGGTGTTGCACAGGATCAGCCCGTAGCCGAGGTCGTGGGCGGCGTCCTCGGCGCCCTTGGCCAGCTCGGCGAAGAAGGTGTTGCTGATGTCCGGGATCAGCAGCCCGATCACGGAGGTGGACCCGGCCTGGAGGCTGCGGGCCAGCGACGCGGGGACGTATCCCAGCCGGTTGACGACGCTCCGCACGCGGGCGGCGGTGTCCTCGTTGACGGGCCGGTTGCCGCTCAGCACATGGGAGACGGTGGTCGGGCTGACCCCGGCCGCCGCGGCCACGTCCTTGATGGAGGCGGCCCGGCGGACCGCCGGTCTGTCGTGGGTGACGCCGGCTTCGTGCAGGTCACGGGTCATAGTGCTGCACCGCTCTTCCGTGGGAGATGTCGAGGATCCGCGCGACCCGTGCGTCGGCCTCGGCGAGCAGGGCGGGCTCGTCCACGGTGAGCAGCCGGCCGTCGCGCATCAGGACCCGCCCGTCGACGACGACCGTGCGTACGTCACTGGCGCGGGCGCTGTAGACGAGTGCGGCGCGCGGGTCGTGCAGCGGACGGCAGTGCGGCCCGGACAGGTCGGTCAGGACGATGTCGGCGCGCATGCCCGGCTCCAGCGCCCCGATCCGGTCCTGGAGCCCCAGGGCCCGTGCCCCGCCCCGCACGGCCAGCCGCAGCGTGTCCGAGACGGTCATCCAGGTCGCGTCCCGCACCGCCTGCTTCTGGGTGAGCGCGACCAGCCGCAGCGCCTCCCACACGTCCAGCGTGTTGTGCCCGGCCGCCCCGTCCGTGCCGACGGCCACGGTGACCCCGGCGGCGAGCAGCCCGCGGACCGGGGTCAGCGGGGTCAGGGCGTGCTTGAGGTACACCTTGGGACAGCAGGCCACGGCGGCCGTGCCGGCGTACTCGCCCAGCAGCGGCAGGTCCTGCTCGACGATCCCGCAGCCGTGCGCGACGAGGGCGCCCGCGTCCAGGACCCCGGTGTCGTGCAGCACCCGGATCGGGGTGATCCCGCGCCGCTGAAGGCTCGACTCCGTCTGCTCCAGGTGCTCGGCGGCGTGGATGTGCATCCGCACGCCGAGCCGTCGGGCGTGGTCGGCCAGGGTCCGCAGGTCGTCGTCGTCCACGGTGTACGGCGCGTGCGGCCCGAGCGAGACGGTCACCCGGCCGCCGGCCCGGCCGTGCCACTCCTCGGCGAAGGCGACGCCGGCGTCCAGTGCCCGCTCGCCACCGCTGCTGAAGTAGGTGGGCGCGATGTCCGCCCGCAGCCCCGTCTCGGCGACCGCCTCGGCGATCGACTCGGGGAAGAAGTAGTGGTCCGCGAAGGTGGTGACCCCCGACCGGATCATCTCCGCGCAGGCCAGCCGCGCCCCGACCCGCACGTCCTCGGCGGTCAGGTTGGACTCCATCGGCCACACCCGGTCGTTGAACCAGCCCTCGACCGTCACGTCCTCGGCGGCTCCCCGCATCAGCACCATGGGGCTGTGCGTGTGCGCGTTGACCAGTCCGGGCAGGGCCAGCAGCCCCCGCCCGTCCACCACCTCCGCGCCGCGCTCCTCCGGCCCGTCCGCCCGCGTCGGCCGCACGTCCGCGATGACGCCGTCCTCCACCACGATGTCCCGCGCGGGCAGCACGTCGCACTCGCCCACGACCGGGACACGCAGCACGTCACAGCCGCGCACCAGGAGGCGGTGGCGGGATGCGGAGGGGGACGTTCTGTCGCTCATGCGGCACAACGTAGATTTCCAAAACGTTTTGCACAACAAGGGACGCTTTGGATCTTGCGGAGCGATTGCGGAGCGATACCAGGGCGGGCCGGCGGTGACGGCCCACGAGGCGGGCGGCGCCACAGGACCATGGCCGCCGCCGTCGGCAAGCGGTTCGTCCGTGGTCACTCGCGGCCGCCCGCGCACCCCCGCGCCCCTCGAAGGGCGCGGGGGGGGCGGGTCCGCCGCGACGTGCGCCCTCGCTACGACAGCTGGGACTGCACCTGGGTGGAGATCAGTTCCAGGTGGTCCAGGTCGTCGAGGTCGAGGATCTGGAGGTAGACGCGCTGGGAGCCGATGCCCTGGTAGCGGGCGATCTTGTCGACGACCTCGGCCGGGGAGCCGGCGAGGCCGTTGGCCTTGAGCTCGTCGACCTCACGGCCGATCGCGGCGGCGCGGCGGGCGACCTCGGCGTCGTCCTTGCCGACGCAGGCGACCAGGGCGTTCGAGTACACGAGGTCGTCTGCCTTGCGGCCGGCCTCCTCGGCGGCCTTGCGGACCCGGCCGAACTGACGCTCGCTGTCCTCGATCGAGGCGAACGGCATGTTGAACTCGTCGGCGTACCGCGCGGCGAGCCGCGGGGTACGGGTCGCGCCGTGACCGCCCACGAGGACCGGCACCTTCGCCTGCGCGGGCTTGGGCAGCGCGGGCGAGTCGGTCAGCTGGTAGTGGGTGCCCTCGTACGAGAACGTCTTGCCGACCTCGGTGGCCCACAGGCCGGTGACGATGGCCAGCTGCTCCTCCAGACGGCCGAACTTCTCCTTGGGGAACGGGATCCCGTACGCCTTGTGCTCCTCCTCGAACCAGCCCGCACCCAGGCCGAGTTCGACACGGCCGCCGGACATCTGGTCGATCTGCGCGACCTGGATGGCGAGCACGCCGGGCAGCCGGAAGGTGCCGGCGGTCATCAGGGTGCCGAGCCGGATGCGCTTGGTCTCGCGGGCGAGTCCGGCCAGGGTGATCCAGGCGTCGGTGGGGCCGGGCAGTCCGTCCGTCGAGCCCATGCGGAGGTAGTGGTCGGAGCGGAAGAAGGCGTCGAAGCCGAGGTCCTCGGTGGCCTTGGCGACGCTGAGGAGGGTGTCGTAGGTCGCCCCCTGCTGGGGCTCGGTGAAGATGCGAAGATCCATGACTCCATCCTGCCCGCTGGCCTCCCGGTCAACGGCACCGGTCCCACGGGTGACATGGGCCCACGGCCGGGTGAAAATCCGTCGATCCGCGCACGGGGCGGGCTCGGGCCAGTGACCGGCGGGAACGGTGATCGTTGCTCGGGAGGAGCCGGACCGCCCGGCACCCGTCGCCGGCGGCCGCTGCCGGGGCGCCCGCACACGTGCCCCCTCGGGGGGCGAGGGCCGAGGAGGCCGTCACATGTCCCAGGAAGCCGTGCCGGAGCAGGCCGCCGTGCCTGCGCAGCCGAAGGGTCTGCTCCAGCAGATGGAGGAGCTGATGGCTGCCCTGAACGCGGACCTGTCCCAGCTCGACGCGGATCTGTCGGTGCCGCGTACCGCTGCCGCGGAGGAGAGCGGCACAGCCTGACCTTCCCGGAGCCGCGTAGTTCGACGCCCGGTCCGCTCTACCGGCCGGGCGTTCGCCATGTCCCCCGGTGGGTTGTTCGGCTGCGGGTGGGTGGGGGCTGGTCGCGCAGTTCCCCGCGCCCCTGACAAGCAGGGTCCCGCCCGGGTTTCAGGGGTGCGGGGAAGTGCGCGACCAACTCACCCCGCCGCCGCATCCCTCTCCGCCAGGACCTGGTCTCTCACCGCCAGGCGCCGCAGCATTTCCAGGACGCGGTCGCGGGCCTCGTCCGCCGCGTCGATCGCTTCCATGCACTGCCAGTAGGTCGCCTCGTCGTCGGCTCCGCTCGCCATACCCACCAGCGCGATACCGACCTCCCCCAGCAGGCCCCCGAGCCGCAGCAGCGAATCGTGGGCGTCGCCCAACTCGGTGAGCTGGGCGGCCCGTAAATCACCCACACCGAGTGGCGGGGCGCCGAGTATGCCGCAGCCGCTGCCGGCCAGCTCGGTCAACCCCAGCGCCTCACCGCGCAGTTCGGGAGGTCCCGAGACCGCGAGGCGGCTGCCGATCGCCTGGGCCAGGGCATAGGACTGCCACGCCTCCGCCATGATCTGAGGTCCCTCGACGCTGCCCGCCAGAGCACGCCTGCTCGCCAAGATGAGCCGCACCGCATCCATGCGCTGCCCCCGACTTCCCCGACGCGCTCTCACACGTCCGCCCGAACTCCTGCCTGTTCATTACCCACAGTGAGGGCCGCTGAGACAGAAAGCCAGAGGAAGCCTGAAATCTGTGGATAACAAGTCGGCTGTGGACAACTTCTCAACTACTAAGAGTGACAATCGGAGGGGCGTGCTCAGTGTCGAGTGTCGTCAAGGCTCCTCCGGCGCCGGAAATCTCCGTTCGTTGCGGTCGATCTTCGCATCCAGGGCTGACAGTGGGTCGATCCCCAGCACCTCGCAGAGCTGGAGCAGATAGGCGAGCACGTCGGCGACCTCGTCCGTGACGCGGTGGGCGGTCTCCGGGTCCGACATCACGCGCGCGGACTGCTCCGGCGTCAACCACTGGAAGATCTCGACGAGTTCGGACGCCTCGACGCTCAGCGCGGAGACCAGGTTCTTGGGCGTGTGGTACTGCTGCCAGTCGCGGGCGGCGGCGAACTCGGCGAGCCGCCGCTGCAGGGTCGCCACGTCGAGCCCGCGCCCGGGTTCAGGATCTTTCACGGTTCAGGTCTACCACCGTCACCCCCGGCACCCCGGCGGCCCAGGAGGCGTCGCTGACCGCGCCGACCAGCCGGATGTGCCCGCGCTCGCACATGCGGGCCGCCAGCCGCACCAACTCCAGGGCCTGCCTCGGGTCGAGGGCCCTGTCGAAGCCGTCGGCGAGGACCGTGAGGGTCTGGAGCGCCGCCGGCACCTCCGCGACCGGGTCCACCTCCAGGACCCCGGGACCGGTGAACAGCACCAGGGCCAGCGCGAGGTACCTCAACTCCCCGTCCCCCAGCAGGCCCAGGGCCGTCCGTACCCCGTCGCCCCGGTCCAGCACCGCCCGTACCGCGCCGTCCCGCAACGGCTCGGCCAGCAGATCGAGGACCGGCCCCGCACAGCCGTCGCGCACGGCACCGACGAGCAGCGCGTGCCGTCGGCCGCACTCCGTCCGCGTACGCCACAGCACGTCGGCGAGGTTGTCGCAGCCCCGGAGCAGCCGTCCGGTGCCGAGCGGGACCGCGGCGCGCATACGGCCGGGGCGCGGGTCGCAGGCGTAGACCGAGCGGAGTGCGACCACCATCTGCTCGGCGGCGGCGAGGACCTGGCGCTGACCGTCCGTCTTGCCGGCCACGCGGAGCGGGAGCAGCGCGGTGCCGAGGCGGTCGTCGGGCAGGGGCCCGCGGGTGACCGGGGAGGTGCCGGCCGTGTGCCAGGCGGCCTGGACGACGGGGCGGCTCGGGTCGACGAGCGCCGTCTGCAGCAGGGTCAGCCCGCCGGCCGTCAACCGCTCGCCCACGATGCGGAGTTCCGGCTCGGCCTGTACCGCGACATCGAGGTGCACGGGCCCTTCGGGGCCGTCGGCCGTGCAGCCGATGCGGAAGCCGCGCCGCCGCTGGGCGTCGGGGCGTGCCCGTTCGGGGACGCAGCCCTGAGGGTCGGGGAAGGCCTCGTCGAGGTGGGCGCCACCGCCGAGTCCGGCCAGCGCCTCGTAGGCCCGCAGCGCGGTGGTCTTGCCGCTGCCGCTGCGTCCCGAGAGGAGGGTGAGCGGCCCCAGCGGGAGGAAGGCGCCCCGGTGCCCGGCGAAGGCGGAGAGCCTGAGTTCGGTGACGTTCGGCCGCTCCGGACGCGCCCCGGCGTCCGCGCCGGGCAGCATCGGCGACAGGGATGACACGGTCATATGCGGACAGTAGGGGCCCATTCCTCGGGCAAACCGTTCCGCCCAGTGGATCTTCCTACGATCGAGGGAGCGCCCCGGCCTGCTCCCGGGCGCCCCGCACCGAGCGAGGGCGCCCCAACCGGGCAGGAGCGCGCCGGGCCTGTCGGGAGCGCGCCGGCACGGGGTCGGGCCGCACGGGAGCGCCGGAACGGCCGGGAGCGCGGGGGCCGGTCGGGAGCGCGCGGGGCCCGTCGGGAGCGCGCCGGGCCGGTCGCAAGCGCACCGGAACCGAGTCAGGACCGCGCCGGGAGCGCCGGAACCACCGGGAGCGCCCGGGGCCGGTCAGGAGCGCACCAGAACCAAGAGCAGGACCCCACCGGAAACGCCGGGAGCACGCGGAGCCAGTCGCAAGCGCGCCGAAACCGCGTCACGACCGCACCGGAAGCGCCGGAACCACCGGGAGCGCCCGGGGCCGGTCAGGAGCGCACCAGAACCAAGAGCAGGACCCCACCGGAAACGCCGGGAGCACGCGGAGCCAGTCGCAAGCGCGCCGAAACCGCGTCACGACCGCACCGGAAGCGCCGGAACGGCCACGGAACGCGCCCTGCCGGTCAGGACCGCGCCAGGGCGAGCCAGGAGTCGGGCCCGGTCGGTCGCGCGCAGGCGCCCCAGGTCGCACGTGCCACCCGGCGGTCGAACGCCCCCGGGCCGAGCGGGAACGGGACGGCGACGGGCGACCGGGCGACCGGGCGACCGGGCGACCGGGCGACCGGGCGACCGACAACGCACAACGGCGACCGGAAACGCCCCCGCGGCAGAAGAAACTGGCCCCGCGGGCAGGTGCGCCCCGCAGCGGACGGAGGCGCCCCGCCCCGGGCGCCCCGCCCCGGGCGTCACACCCCGGGGATCCCGGCGCCTTCCATCAGCCCCCGCACCTCGGTTCCCCGCGGCGTGAGAAGGAACACGTTCCGGTCGACCCGGTGCATTCCGCTGGCGAGGCCGAAAACCACCCCCGTGCTGAAATCGAGCACCCGCTTGGCGGTGTCGGACTCCGCACCCGACAGGTCCAGCAGCACCGGAACGCCCGCCATCAGCGTCTCCGCCACGTCACGGGCGTCCGCGAAGACGTTGACGCGCAGCACCACGAAGCGGCGCCTAGCCTCGGTCTCGGCTTCCGGTATGGTCCGGTGGCCGACCGCCGACGGCCAGGCGTCCCGGCCCCGCAGCGGCACTACCTGGGCGAGCCCCTCCCACTGTTCGTCGGTGACATCGTGGCTGTTCACCCTGTTCACCGGCCTTCCCCCTGGCTCGCACTGAATGACTGCATCGGCCAATTCTTACGCATGGTCACCCGTTCGGCCCAACAGCGACACGGACCGCGACACCTCGCTGTCCGGCCCAACGGCCGGAACCCGCCCTCACAGCCCCTCGCACGGGCGTGTGTGGCGGGCGTAACGCCTCATGATCAGGTCATGTGACATAGGCGTAACGGGCAATTCGTACGATCGAGTCGGCCGGGCAGCGACTCGGAGGCTGAGCGGAAGCCGACCGGCCGCCGTACCAGACAGCGACCGGTGGACCGACCGGACGACCGACCGGACACCCCGGACGCCGACAGAGAGGGGCCGCCCGTGGCCGCACAGGGCCCGCCGAGCACCACGACCCGGGTGCGGACCGTGTGCTCGTACTGCGGTGTCGGCTGCGGCATGCTTCTGGACGTCGGGATGGGTCCCGACGGCCGGCGTACGGTCCTGAAGGCGTCCGGCGACAAGTCCCACCCGGCGAACTTCGGCCGCCTCTGCACCAAGGGCGCGACCACGGCCGACATGCTGGCCGCGCCCGGCCGCCTCACCACGGCCCTCGTCCGGGACGACCGGGGCGACGAGCCCGTCCCCGCGCCCGTCTCCGACGCGATCGCCGAGACGGCCCGGCGGCTGCGCGCGATCATCGACGAGCACGGCCCCGACGCGTTCGCCTTCTACGTCTCCGGCCAGATGAGCCTCGAAGCGCAGTACCTCGCGAACAAGCTGGCCAAGGGCTTCATCCGCACCAACCAGATCGAGTCGAACTCCCGGCTGTGCATGGCGAGCGCCGGCACGGGCTACAAGCTGTCGCTGGGCGCCGACGGACCGCCCGGCTCGTACGAGGACCTCGACAAGGCGGACGTCTTCCTCGTCATCGGCTCGAACATGGCGGACTGCCACCCCATCCTGTTCCTGCGCATGATGGACCGGGTCAAGGCGGGCGCGAAGCTGATCGTCGTCGATCCCCGGCGTACGGCGACGGCCGAGAAGGCCGATCTGTTCCTGCAGATACGTCCGGGTACGGATCTGGCCCTGCTCAACGGCCTTCTCCAGCAGCTGCACGCGAACGGGCACACCGACCCCGACTTCATCGCCGCCCACACCGAGGGCTGGGAGGCGATGCCCGACTTCCTCGCCGAGTACACGCCGGAGGCCGTCGCCGCGAGCACCGGCATCCCGGCGGACGACATCCGCGAGGCCGCGCGGCTCATCGGCGAGGCCGGCGAGTGGACGAGCTGCTGGACCATGGGGCTCAACCAGTCCACGCACGGCACCTGGAACACCAACGCGCTCGTCAACCTGCATCTGGCGACCGGCGCGATCTGCCGCCCGGGCAGCGGCCCGTTCTCCCTCACCGGCCAGCCCAACGCCATGGGCGGGCGCGAGATGGGCTACATGGGGCCGGGCCTGCCCGGTCAGCGGTCCGTGCTCGTGGACGAGGAGCGGGCGTTCGTCGAGGAGCTGTGGGGGCTGGCGCCGGAGTCGCTGCGCAAGGACGGGGTCGGCAAGGGCACCGTCGAGATGTTCCAGAAGATGGCCGACGGGGAGATCAAGGCCTGCTGGATCATCTGCACCAACCCGGTCGCCTCGGTCGCCAACCGGAAGACCGTGATCGAGGGACTGGAAGCCGCCGAGTTCGTCGTCACCCAGGACGTGTTCGCCGACACCGAGACCAACGCGTACGCCGATGTCGTCCTGCCCGGCGCCCTGTGGACCGAGTCCGAGGGCGTCCTCATCAACAGCGAGCGCACCCTGACGCTCGCCGCCCCCGCCGTCGACCCGCCGGGCGAGGCGATGGCCGACTGGCGGATCATCGCGGCCGTGGCGCGCGGGATGGGGTTCGAGAAGGGGTTCTCGTACGACAGCGCCGAGCAGGTCTTCGAGGAGATCAAGCAGGCGTGGAACCCGAAGACCGGGTGGGACCTGCGGGGCGTGACGTACGAGCGGCTGCGTGCGGAGTCGGTGCAGTGGCCGGCGGCTTCGGAGGACGGGCCGTCGCGGAATCCGATCCGGTACGTGGAGGCAGGCTCGGATGCGGATGCGGATGCGAGTGCGGGGTCGGGTTCGAGTTCAAGCTCGGGCTCGGGCTCGGGTTCAAGCTCCGGCTCGGGCTCGGATACGGGGCTCGTCTTTCCCACCGCCAGTGGGCGGGCCGTGTTCCACGCGCGGCCGCACATGCCGGCCGCCGAGATGCCCGACGACGACTACCCGTTCGTGCTCAACACCGGACGGTTGCAGCACCAGTGGCACACGCTCACGAAGACGGGGCGGGTCGCCAAGCTCAACAAACTGAACCCCGGGCCGTTCGTGGAGGTGCATCCGCGGGACGCGCGTGAACTCGGCGTCCAGGACGGGGACTCCGTGGAGGTCGCGTCGCGGCGGGGGCGTGCCGTGCTCCCGGCGGTGGTGTCGGACCGGGTGATGCCCGGGTGCGTGTTCGCGCCCTTCCACTGGAACGACCTGTTCGGCGAGTACCTGAGCATCAACGCGGTGACGAGCGACGCGGTGGATCCGCTGTCGTTCCAGCCGGAGTTGAAGGTGTGCGCGGTGTCTCTGGCGAAGGTGGCGGCGCCGGTACGGGTGACCGGGCCGGAGGAGACCCAGCCCACCGCGACGCGTGTGCCGGCGACGGTGACCGTGCCGACGGCGGTCACTCCCGGCGCCAACCCGTTCGGTCTCGAACCCTCTCCCCCGCCCGTCCTCTCCGCCCAGGAGCGCCAGTACCTCACCGGCTTCCTCGCCGGACTCGGCTCCGGTGTGCAGGGAGTGCCCGTGCTGCCGGCCGACGCGCCGTTCGTTCCCGAGCACGCGGTGTGGGTGAACGGGGTGCTCGCCGGGATGTACTCGCGGACGGCGGCCCCGAGCACGGCGCCCGCCGTCGTCGAGCCCGCCGGGCGCGAGATCGTCGTGCTGTGGGCCTCGCAGACGGGCACCGCCGAGGAGTTCGCGGTGGCGGCGGCCGAGCATCTGGGGGCCGCCGGTCACCGGGCGACGCTCGTCGGCATGGACGAGGCGATCCCCGACCAACTGCCGAGCGGGGCCGACCTGTTGCTGATCACCAGCACCTTCGGCGACGGCGACGCGCCCGACAACGGCTCCGGCTTCTGGGACGCGCTCTCGCACCAGGAGGCCCCCCGCCTGGACGGCGTGCGTTACGCCGTACTGGCCTTCGGGGACTCCTCGTACGACGACTTCTGCGGGCACGGCCGCCGACTGGACGCCCGGCTCGACGAGCTGGGCGCGGTGCGCCTGGCCCCGCGTACGGACTGCGAGCCGGACTACGAGCCGTCGGCGGACGCCTGGCTCGGCCAGGTCATCACGGCACTCGGCACAGGGACGGAAACGGACACGGCCACGGCGGCCACGGCTCCGGAAACGAAGCCGCAGGCCGGTCCCACCGCCGCCCCGGCGCCCGTCGCCCGTCCCGCCAAGCCCGCGCCCGCCGCCGCCCGACTGGTCGGCAACCGGCTGCTCAGCCTGCCCGGGGCGGGCAAGGAGGTGCGGCGGTTCACCTTCGACACCAGCGGGACGGGGCTGTCGTACGAGGCGGGCGACGCGCTCGGTGTACGACCGGTCAACTCCCTCGGCCTGGTGGCGGAATGGCTGGCGGTGACCGGCCTGGACGGCTCGACTCCCGTGCAGGTCAACGGTGTTGGCGAGGCGCCCTTCGCCGAGGCCCTGCACCGGCATCTCGACGTCACCCGGATCACCTCGGACCTGCTGCGCTTCGTCTCCGAACGGACGCGGGACAACCGTGAGTTGAAGAAGCTGATGCGCCCGGACAACAAGGACGGGCTGGCCCAGTGGTCATGGGGGCGGCAGGCCGTCGACGTGGTCACCGAGTTCGCCGTGCGGGCCTCCGCGCAGGAGTGGACCGGCGTCTTCAAGCGGCTCCAGCCCCGGCTTTACTCCATCTCGTCGAGCCCGCTCGTCGACCCGCACCACGTCTCGCTGACGGTGTCCGTCGTCCGGTACGAGAACCTGCGCGGACGCCCGCGCGGCGGGGTCTGCTCGCCCTTCCTCGCGGACGGCGAGGCCGATCTGGAAGTGCCGGTCTTCGTCCAGCGCTCGCCGCACTTCCGGCCGCCGACCGACCCGGTGACCCCCATGGTCATGGTCGGCCCCGGCACCGGCGTCGCCCCCTTCATCGGCTTCCTCCAGGAACGGCGGGCCCTCGGCCACCGGGCGCCCAACTGGCTGTTCTTCGGCGAGCAGCACCGGGCGACGGACTTCTACTACGAGGACGAGCTGACGGATCTTCAGGAGTCGGGCGTGCTCAGCCGGTTGGACACCGCCTTCTCCCGTGACCAGCGCGCCAAGGTCTACGTCCAGGACCGGATGCGCGAGCACGGCCCCGAGCTGTGGCACTGGCTCCAGGACGGCGCCCGCTTCTACGTCTGCGGTGACGCCTCCCGCATGGCGAAGGACGTCGACCAGGCGCTGCGGGACGTCGTGGTCACGCACGGCGGGATGACGGAGGGCGAGGCCGCCGCGTATGTGAAGCAGCTGTCGACGGAGAAGCGGTACGTGCGGGACGTGTACTGAGCCGCCACACCGGCCGGGGCCCTGGGTGTGCCGTCGCGTGACGCGTGGGGGCGCTCAGCTTGGACATCGCGCGGAGAGGCGGTTGCGGGACCGTGCCCGGTGCCAGGTGGACCTCGGTGGCGATCTCGGCGACCGAGGCGTCGGTGCGGGCGGCGCGCAGGGCCTGCGGTTCGCGGTCGCCGAGCGGGCAGTCGTCCTCGGTGAGGGCGGACGCGGCGATGTCCGGGCCGACGTAACGGCGTCCGCCGGCGCCATCGCGGATGATCTCCGTCGGCCGGGCGGCCGGGGTGGTCCTGGGCACGAAGCCGCGTACGCCGGCGGTGCTGCGCCCGGCGCAGCACCGCCGGGCGGGCGTGCCGGGTGACCAGCACGACCCGGGTGGGCGGCTTGGCCCCGATCTCCCGTGTGAAGAGCGGCGCCGTCTTCCCGGCACCGGCCGAGCGGATCGAGGCCCGAGCCTCCGAACGACGACTTTGCCATCTCTTTACAACGCGTCCCGCCGCTGTCTCGTCTCTCCGCTCGATACGTGATGCCGCCGCGTCCCGGGCAACCGGCCGGGCGGCCCACGAAGCCGTCGTCCCCGTCCGACCCGACGGGGACGACGGCCCGCCGAACCCGACGAGAGAGAGCGACTCATGCGCCGAACCGTCCTCAGTGCCACGGCACTCGCCTTCACCGCCGTGCTGGCGACCGCGCTGCCCGCGTTCGCCGACGACACGAGCCCGTCCGCCGCACCGCAGGAGGCCTCCACGACGGCGACCCCGGTCCCGTCCACCCCCGCGGCCACCGAGCATCCGTCCGAGGGGGAGCCCACCAGGGCTCCGGAGGACGGCGACGCGGACCCGACGCCGAGCCAGGTCTCCGTCGTTCCCAGCGGCGCGCCCGACACCGGTGCGACGCCGACGTCGGAGGGGTCCGGCAGCACCGGCGTACTCGTCGGCACGGGCACCACCGCGGTGCTCCTCGGCGGCGGCGCGGCCGTCGTTCTCGTACGGCGCCGGCGGGCGAACGAGGCGTGACCCCGCTCTCCAGGCGCGCCGTCGCCGCCGCGGCGACGGCCTCGCTGCTCGTGAGCTGCGACGGCCGACGCACCGACGACGTCACGACCGCGCCCCCCGCGGGCGACGCGTCCCCGCCCCCGTCCTCGCCGTCCGCCACCGGCGTCGCGCGGCCCCTCGGCCGTTCGGTCCCCGTCAGACTGCTGATACCGGCCATCGAGGTCGACACCCCGGTCATCCGGCTGGGGTTGGCCCCGGACGGCACCGTGGAGGTGCCGCCGGTCACGGCGCACGACCGGGCGGGCTGGTACCGGCACTCGCCGACCCCGGGGCAGACCGGCCCGTCGGTGATCCTGGGCCATGTCACGGTCGGCGCCTACGGGGACGGCGTCTTCCGCCATCTCGCCCGGCTGCGGCGGGGCGAGCGGATCGAGGCGCGCCTGGAGAACGGCACGACACCGGAGTTCACCGTCGATTCCGTACGGACGGTCGCCAAGGCCGAATTCCCCGCCGACGAGGTCTACGGAGACGTGGATCGCCCCGCGCTGCGCCTCATCACCTGCGGCGGGCCCCGCACGGGCGACGAGTACCGCGACAACGTGATCGTCTTCGCCACGCTGAGCGCCACCGATCGGTGAGCGACGGCCCGGTGAGCGACGGCCCGGTGGGCGACGGCGCCGCGAGCCACGGCCCGGTGAGCCGGAGCTCGCCGCTCGTTCCGCCAACCACTCGCCCCCCACTGCCACTTGTCGCATCATCACGACCATGGAGAGCGTTGAAACGGTCCCGTGAGAAGGCCGCGTCCGAGCTGTTCGCCGCCCTCTACCCGCGCCTCGCCGGCTGGTGCCGTCGGCTGGTCGACGACGACGAGACGGCACACGAGATCGCCTCTGAGGCGTTCACCCGGCTGTGGGCCCGCTGGACGTCCGTGGCGGAGCCGCACGGCTTCCTCTACGTCACCGCGGCCAACCTCGTCCGGGACCACTGGCGCAAGCTCGAACGCGAACGCAGGGCGATGCACCGGGTCACCGCCGAAGCCGCGGTGCGGCCACGGTCCGACCACGCCGAACAGTCCGACCCCTCGGTCAGGCTGCTCGTACAGTCGCTGCCGGAACGGCTGCGCGTGCCGATCCTGTTGCACTACTACGCTGACATGCCGATCCGGGAGGTGTCCGCGCTGACCGGACGCAAGGAAGGAACCGTCAAGGCCGACCTCCACGCGGCCCGCGAACTGCTCCGCGCCCATCTGAGGAGAAGCCTTGATCACACGGCCTGACGAGGGCCCGGACTTCGAGCCCGACGATCCGCTCACCGTCATCCTGCGTCCCCCCGCCGACCGCCTCGGCCCACCCCCCGGCCGCTACGAGACGATCCGCCGCACCGCCGCCCGCCGCCGCCTCGTGCGGGCCGCCGTCGGCGCCGCCGCGACCTGCGCGGCCGTCGCCCTCATCGCCCTCCCCCTGCACCTCGCCGGGAACGAAGCCCCGGCCGTCCCCTCGGCCCCCCTGGCCCCGCCCCCGGCGACCAGCCCCTCCCCCACCCCACCGACATCCCGCACCCCCGACACCGCCACCACCACCGCCCAGCCCACCGAACAACCCCCGAGCCCCGTCCCGTCGACCCCACCCTCCAGGACCGGTGCCGAGACCACCGCGCCGTCGGCGACCCCGACCCAGGCCGCCGAACCCTCGGTCCCGCGCGGCACGCCCGACGCGGGCTGAGCCGCCGAAAGGACCAGTGCTGTTCGCCGGCGACCCGACGGCCTCGACGACAGCGGTGGTGAACTCGGTGGTGGAGACCGATCCACGAGATCGCGACGTCTCGCGCAGCGACCTCAGGTCTCATGGCCTCATGGCCTCATGGCCTCATCCGAACTGGTCGAAGGCGAGTTTGATCACCAGCACGGTGACGACCACGAGGAGGACGCCGCGGATGAAGCCAGAGCCCCGCTTCAGCGCGGTCCTGGCTCCGAGGGTGGCGCCCACGATGTTGCAGACGGCCATCCCCGCGCCCAGGGTCCACAGGATGTGGCCCTGCACGGCGAAGGCCGTGAGCGCGCCGAGGTTCGTCCCGACGTTCACGATCTTCGCCAGCGCCGAACTCTCCAGGAACTCCATGGACAGCAGGGCGGTGAAACTCATGATGAGGAAGGTTCCGGTACCGGGTCCGAAGACGCCGTCGTAGAAGCCGACGCCGCAGCCTGCCAGGGCGACGGCCGTCATCCTCCGCCGTCGGCTGACGGCGTCGGCGGTCTCGATCACGGATCCGAAGCTCGGGCGCAGCGTCACGAACGCCGCCACCCCGATGAGCAAGGCCATGATCAACGGCCGGAACCAGTCGGCCGGCAGGCTGGAGGCGGACAGAGCCCCGAACCCGGCCGAGGGGATCGCGAGTCCGGCTGCGGACAGCGCCACGGACCGGTCCAGTTTCGTACGCCGCGCATAGGTGACGGCGGCCACGCCGGTGCCCGTGATGGCCGTCAGCTTGTTGGTGCCCAGCACCGTGGCGGGCGCCATCGTGGGAAACGCCACCAGCAGCGTGGGGATCAGGATCAGCCCGCCACCCCCCACCACCGCGTCCACCCATCCGGCCGCGGTCGCGGCAACCAGCAGGGCGGCGACTATCTCTGGATCCACACCGGTCCTTCCAGGGCGCCCGGCGAGCCCGCCGGGGGGACAACACTCACAAGATCGCGTAGACGGGTTCCAGGACCGTGCGGACATGCCAAGAGCCCACGTCACAGGCGGGCCGTAAGGACCTCACTAGCTTGGTGCATGTTACTTGTATGAGCAAGAAGGTCCACCCGAGCCGTTGCGCCGCCTCGCGGAGGAGACCGGGGCCCTCGCCCATCCGTCCGACGTCGGTGACCCCGACGCCGCCGTGAGCCTGGTCGACGCGGCCCTGACGTCCTTCGGCCGGCTGGACGGGCTCGTCCTGAACGCGGGCATCGGCCGCGGCGGCACCGTCGGGGACCTGGCGCTGGAGGACTGGGAGGACGTGATGCGCACGAACGTCACCGGCCCCCTGCTTCTTCTGCGTGCGGCGCTCCCCCACCTCCTGCGGTCGCACGGGCCGGTGGTCGCCGTCGCGTCGGTCTCCGCCCTGCGCAACGGCGCGGGCAATGCCGCGTACGCGACCTCCAAGGCCGCCCTGCTCCAGCTCTGTCGCTCGCTGGCCGTCGACTACGGACGCCAGGGTCTGCGCACCAACATCGTGTGCCCGAGCTGGGTGCGCAGCGAGATGGCCGACCGGCGGATGGCGCGCTTCGCCGCGGAAGCGGGGTTGGGCGACGGCGGCGCGGAGGCCGCCTACGACGAGGCGACCCGCCCACTGCCCCTGGGACGCCCGGGTGAGCCGCACGAAGTCGCGGCGGCGATCGGTTGGTTGCTGTCTCCGGCCGCCTCCTACGTCAACGGCGCGGTTCTGACCGTCGACGGCAGAGCGACGGCGCTCGATCCCGGAACCCTCGCCTTCGACTTCCGCATCGAACCCCGGGGCACCGCGGAGCGGTGACCGCCACCGGCGCCGCGTGGCGCGGCGTGGCGTGGCGTCACGACTGCCGAGCGGCTCTCCGTGCACGCAACCGATCCGGCGGCAACCACAGGTCCGGCGAGGGGCGTGCGGCGCCCAGACGCGCACCCGTCGTCCCGTCGTCCCGCGACGGCGAGGTCATGAGCCGGACGTGCGCAGGGCGGCCAGGGTGAAGTCGACGACTTGCTCCGCCCATTCGGGGCGGCCGCCGCGTCCGGCCAGGTGGTCGGAGAAGTATGAGCCGTGCAGCGCGGCCGCGGCCGTTCCCAGGTCGGCGTCTTCCCGGATCTCTCCCCGGTCCCGGGCCTGTTGGAGTGCCTGGCGCAAGAGGGCCCGGCGGGGCCCGATGGTGCGCTCGCGCAGCAGATTGATCAGTTCGGGGGTGTGGGCCTCTTCGGCCAGGCAGGTGCCGATCAGCGCCATGCCGTTGACGCGCTCCATGTTGGCGTCGAAGTCCCGGAGGATGGCGAGCAGGTCGGTGCGGATGTCGCCGGAGGGCGGCGGGGCGTCGGCCATGCGCATCGTGGCGAGCGCGGCGGTGAGCAGGTCCGCCTTGGTCTTCCACCGCAGGTGGATGGTGGACTTGCTGACGTCGGCCGCGGTCGCCACCTGATCGAGGGTCATCCGGACGTATCCCTGGGAGGCCAGCAGTTCCAGGGCGGCGGTCAGGATCGCCTCGTGCTTTTCGGCCGAGCGGGTCCGCCCCGCCGGTTTACCAGTCTTCGTCGTGCGCATGGTCAGAGAATAGCGAACTGACCCGCTCGGTTCGCGAATCGCGTACGCACTGGCGAGGTCGGCGAGGCACCGCACCGGGTACGAGCGCGGCGCGGCGGGGCCGGTGTGGAGTGCGGAGCAGTTGGCGGCCGGGAAGGGCGACGGCTTCATCCGCCAGGCCTGCGGTGAGGTACGAGCGCTCCCCGGCGGCCGAAGGCCCACACGGCGAGGGCGAAACAGCTCAGGCCGGCGCCGGTCAGACAGACGGCGGTCCAACCACCCGTGGACCACAGCAGGGACGCCGCGGCGGAGCCGATGGCGCCGCCGATGAAGTTACAGGTGACAAAAGCCGTGTTGAGCCGACTGCGCGCCTCGGGGGAGACGGTGAACAGCCTCATCTGGTTGAGGATGTTCACGCCTTGGACAGCGATGTCCAACAGAACGATGGCGACCAGGATGAGCACGACGGAGTGCCCACCGAGCGCAGCCACCACGAACGACACCACGACGCCGGCCCAGCCCCATCCGGTGGCGGGCAGGGACCAGCCCCGGTCGTGAAGGTGGCCGACCCGCTGGGCGGCGAGGGCGCTGACGAGGCCGGCCAGGCTGAAAAGGCCGATGACGGAGACGGGGTAGGAGTACGGCGGGCTGCTCAGCAGGAAGGTCAGCGCGGTCCAGAACAGGGTGAAGACGGCGAACGCGGTGGCGCCGAGCACCAGGGTCCAACGCACGGTCCGTTCCTGCCGGACCGCCTCCCCCACCGAGAGGATGAGCCGCGGGTAGGGCAGGTGTGCCCTCGGTGCGAGCGGGGGGATCGCGCGGCGGAGCAGGAAGGCGAGCACGAGGGCGGCCGCGGCCGCGATGAGGTAGATCGCCCGCCAGCCGGCCGCATCGGCGACGAGGCCGCTGATGGTCCGGGAGGTGAGGATGCCGACGAGCAGGCCGGAGACGACGGTGCCCACCACCCGGCCGCGCTCGGCGCCGCCGGCGAGGTCTCCGGCCAGCGGAGTGAGGATCTGGCCGGACACGGTCGTGAGGCCGAGCAGGGTGACGGCGGCCAGGAGAACGCCGATCGAAGGCGCGAGCGCGCAGGCGACGAGCATCGCGGCCGCGCACAGCATCATCACGGGGACGAGCCGGCGCCGGTCGAGGACATCGCCGAGTGGTACGACCAGCAACACGCCGGCGGCGTAACCGATCTGGGTCGCGGTGACGAGCCAGCCCGCCGTCGTGGAGGAGGCGTCAAGGTCACGTCCGATGAAGCCTAGAAGGGGCTGGGCCCAGTACAGGTTGGCGACCGCGGCCCCGCCGGCGACGGCGAACAGCAGGGTCAGTCCACGACTCATCCCGTTCGACGCCGACAGCGTCACGGGGGCGGCTCGGGCAGGGGCTGGGGGCTTCTCGGGAGTGGTCATACGGGTATCCGGTCGTCGGTGCCGCTGTGGCGGAACGGGGCGTTGTCAGCTTCGCGCCTGGAAGCACTCCTCGGTAGCCACTTCTCGACCTGCGTCAGGGGTGTCAGCGCCCTGGATGCCTAGTTCGCTGACGGCCGTCCGAATCTGCGGAAGGTGGCCGACGGCGAGTTCCGTGTCGGCGGCGGCCAGGTTCTCCTCATACGTTCCGGGGGGCAGCCGTTCGGTCGACGACCGCCCCTGGCATCCCATCGGACCGGCGCACTCCAGCCGCCCCGCGTCGTCCTGGTCGAGCGGCAAGCTCCGGTGGGAGGGCTAGCGGGCGCCCTGGACGCGGTAGTTGAAGTCGCCGTGGCCGAGGGCGCCCATCAGGCTCCAGCCGAGGGGGAACAGCATCTCGGTACCTCGGGCGGTGTCGATACCGCCGAGGTCGACGATGGCGCCCTCGGGCCAGCCGAAGGAGAGCAGCAGTTCGGTGACGTGCTTCTTGGCGTCTGTGTCCTCGCCGGAGACGAAGACGTCGTGGGCGCCCGCCACGCGGCCGGGCTCGATCATGATGCGGCACGGCATGGTGTTGAGGGTCTTGACGACCTTCGTCTCGGGGAAGGCGCGCTGGATCTGTTCGCCGAGACTGTCGGTGCTGACGGGGCTCAGCGAGGGCGGCATCCCGGCGGAGAAGTCGAGCGGGTTGGCGATGTCGATGAGGACCTTGCCCGCCAGGTTGGGGCTGCCCGCCGAGGCGAGGGCATCGAGCGCGGCGGCGCCGGCGGTCGTGTTGACGACCGTCTCACCGAAGGCGGCGGCCTCGGCGAAGGTCCGCAGCGGCACGGCCGGGTGGTCGGCATGCCAGGTGACGAAGGGCGGGTTGCCCAGGAAGTCCGGCTCGGTGCGGGCGAGGGTGGCCTCCGGGCGTCGGGTGCCGATGACGACCTCGTGGCCGAGGGAGGTGAGCTTGGCGGCGACGGTCCGGCCGACGATGCCGGTACCGAGGACGGCGTAACGCATGAGGAACGGTCCTTTCGAAGCGGGCCTGCCAACGGGAAGTGCATCCGACCCGCCATAAAACTAAACCGAGTCGTTCGGTATTGCAAGGGGCGTCGGTCCGTGCTGCTCGGCGTGGTCGTTCAGCACACGTGGTCCCGACCGGGCACCTTCGCGCGGTGCGGGGCAGGACAAAGCCGCTGCGCCCCGGGGTTGCAGAGGGGACTTCCTGACGCCCTGACGTCCTGAGTGAGCCCGGGGCGCGTGATCGATGGGCCGTGGCTACCGGTCGCGGGTGCGGCGGCCGTTGTACTGCTGGTCGGTGACCGGCTCGGCCCAGGCGGTCTCGGGGGTGCCGTCGCCTGTGCCCTCCCACAGGGCGATGTGCTCCATGGACCGGTCGGGTGCGGCGCCGTGCCAGTGTTCCTCGTTCGGCGGGCAGGCGACCGTCTCGCCGGGATGGGCCTCGAAGAGAGTGCCGTCCCGGGTTCCGATCAGGGCGGTGCCGGACACGATGTGCAGGGTCTGGCCCAGGGCGTGGGCGTGCCAGTGGGTACGCGCGCTCGGCGAGAAGCGGACCAGGTTGGCGCGTATCCGGGAGGGCTCCTGGCCGGCCACGATGACGTCCCACCACACGTCGCCGGTGAACCAGTCCGCCGGGGCCTTGCTGCTGGGCTGCTGCTTGATGAATTCCATGGTGTCTCTCGGCTCGTGGGGGGGTCTTGGCGGGCGACGTGACCGCCGTCGACGGGGAGGGCGACGCCGACGACGAAAATCGCTCCGGGGCTGCACAGCCCCAGGACCGCCTGGGCGATTTCCTCGGCGGCGCCGAGCCGGTTGATGGGCTGGTTGGCCTCGGCCTCGGCGCGGTCGAGCTCCCCCTTGGCGATCATGTCGCTGGCCATCGGGGTGAGCTGGTCGGTGAACTGTCCCTGCGGGACAAGCAGTTCGCCCGCTGGTGGGGCGATCACCACGTCGCCGCCCGCACCGTGGACACGAAGACCCTCAACCATCCGGTCGTCGGCGAGCTCGTCCTGGACTGGGACACCCTCACCGCCAACACCGACCCCGACCCCGACCAGCACCTCACCGTCTGGACCGCCGCCCCCGGGTCCCCCACCCGCGAACGGCTCCCCATCCTCACCTCCTGGGCCACCGACCAGAGACCGCCGGCCTCGTCCCCCCTCACCTGACCGCGACGGGCCGCCGCCGCAGGAGCGGGCGGTGGTCTTCGTGGCCTCCCTCGGCTCGGCACCCCGGACGGTCTCCGGCGCACCCGGGGTGCGGCCCAGCGGCGGCGGGGACTCCCGTCCTCGCCGCTCCCCGTCCCTCCCCCGGCCCTGCCGGAGGCGCCCGGCAGGGCACCGCGCTCGCGTCCACTCGGCAGGCAGTGGATCAGCACGGCGCACTCTTCGATAACGTGAGGGTATGAGCCATCCGCACCCAGAACTCAAAGCCGCCCCTCCGCTGCCGGACGGAGGCCTGAGGGTCACCGCCCTGGGCGGCCTGGGCGAAATCGGCCGGAACATGACCGTCTTCGAGCATGCCGGCAAGCTGCTGATCGTGGACTGCGGTGTGCTGTTCCCGGAAGAGAACCAGCCCGGCGTGGACGTGATCCTGCCCGACTTCACCTCCATCCGGGACCGCCTCGACGACATCGTCGCCGTCGTCCTCACCCACGGCCACGAAGACCACATCGGCGGTGTGCCCTATCTGCTGCGGGAGCGGGCGGACATCCCCCTCGTGGGCTCCAAGCTCACCCTCGCCTTCATCGAGGCCAAGCTCAAGGAACACGGGATCAGGCCCCGCACGGTGCGCGTGCGCGAGGGCGACCGGCGCCGCTTCGGCCCCTTCGACTGCGAGTTCGTGGCCGTCAACCACTCCATCCCGGACAGCCTGGCGGTGGCCCTGCGCACCCCGGCCGGGATGGTGCTGCACACCGGTGACTTCAAGATGGACCAGTTCCCCCTGGACGACCGCATCACCGACCTGCGCGCCTTCGCCCGCCTCGGCGAGGAGGGCGTGGACCTGTTCCTCACCGACTCCACCAATGCCGAGGTCCCCGGCTTCACCACCTCCGAACGCGAACTGAACCCCGCGATCGAACAGGTGATGCGCACCGCACCGCGGCGGGTCATCGTCTCCAGCTTCGCCAGCCACGTGCACCGCATCCAGCAGGTCCTGGACGCCGCCCACCAGCACGGCCGCAAGGTGGCCTTCGTGGGCCGCTCCATGGTCCGCAACATGGGCATCGCCCGCGACCTGGGCTACCTCAAGGTCCCGCCCAACCTGATCGTCAACACCAAGGAGCTGGAGAAGCTCCCCGCCCACCAGATCACCCTGGTGTGCACCGGATCCCAGGGCGAACCGATGGCCGCCCTGTCCCGGATGGCCAACCGCGACCACCAGATCCGCATCGGCAAGGGCGACACCGTCCTGCTCGCCAGTTCCCTCATCCCCGGCAACGAGAACGCCATCTACCGGGTGATCAACGGCCTGACCCGGTGGGGCGCCAACGTCGTCCACAAGGGCAACGCGAAGGTGCACGTCTCCGGCCACGCCAGCGCCGGCGAGCTCGTCTACTGCTACAACATCGTCCGCCCCCGCAACGTCATGCCGGTGCACGGTGAGTTCCGTCACCTGCGGGCCAACGCCGACCTCGCCATCCGCACCGGCGTCGACCCCGACCGGGTCGTCATCGCCGAGGACGGTGTCGTCGTCGACCTCGTCGACGGCCGCGCCTCCATCACCGGCAAGGTGCCCGCGGGCAACGTCTACGTGGACGGCATGGAAGTCGGCGGCGCCACCGAAGCGTCCCTCAAGGACCGGGTCACCCTCGCCCAGGAGGGCGTCATCACGGTCGTGGCCATCGTCGACGCCGACACCGGCGGGCTGGCCGAGGCCCCCGACTTCCTGGCTCGCGGCTTCGTCCACGACGACACCACCTTCGAGCCGGTCATCCCCGTCATCGAGAAGACGCTGGCCACCGCCGCCGAGGAAGGCGTCGGCGACGCCCACCAGCTCGAACAGCTCATCGCCCGCGCCGTGGCCAACTGGGCCTTCCGCACCCACCGCCGCAGGCCGCTGATCATCCCCGTCATCATCGACGCCTGAGCGGGCCGCCACCCCGACTCCCCCCTCCCCCACCGGGAGGGGGGAGCATGCGTCGCCACGTCGGCAACAGCCCCCGTGCCCCCGTGCATCCACGAACGTGAGAAAGGTGAACGGATGAGCCCGCGCCTGGAGGAGATCGACTGGCGACCGACACCGATCGGCGAGATCAGTCTGCGCCGACGCCGCGACCCGGTCTCGGGAGACGACGTGTACGAGGTGAAGCTCGGCGACGAGTACCTGATGTCCAGCCTCTTCACGACCGGCGAGATCGCGCTCGCCGAACTCGCCCTGGCGACACTGCCGGACACCGGACTGGACGTAGCCGTCGGCGGACTCGGACTCGGCTACACCGCCCGGGCGGCCCTGGACGACCCCCGGGTGCGCTCGCTGACCGTGATCGACGCGCTCGCCGAAGTCATCGACTGGCACCGGCGGCACCTGGTGCCCCTCGGAGCCCGGCTCACGTCGGACGACCGCTGCCGCCTGGTCCACGGCGACTTCTTCGCGCTGGCCGCCGACCCCCGCGGTCTGGACCCCGAGGAGCCGGGCCGCCGCTTCCACGCCATCCTGCTGGACGTCGACCATTCACCGCGCCATGTGCTCCACCCGCGCCACGCGGCGCTCTACCAGCCCGCCGGGCTCCGCGCCCTCGCCGCTCACCTCCACCCCGGCGGGGTGTTCGCCCTGTGGTCCAACGACCCGCCGGACGAGCAGTTCACCTCCGCACTCACCGAAGTCTTCGCACAAGCGGCGGCCCATGTCGTCGACTTCGACAATCCCCTGCAAGGCGGCACCTCGACCAACACCGTCTACCTGGCCGGCAAGGCACCGCACACGCCGTAGGCGGAGCTCGGCAGGCGATGCGTCCGCCGCTCACGTAAGGCAGCACACGGCTCGCCCCGTAGAGGAACCCTTTGGGCGGGGATCGTCGCCGTACGGGCGTCGAAGGGGCCGGTCGTACAAGGCGTCAACGGGTGGTCCGAGAGCCATACTTGACCTTGCGGGGACCAGCCCGCGGGGGCTTGGCAGGAGAGAGGCGGCAATCCGGTGAGCGGCGACAGGCAGGGAGTGGTGAAGGCCGAAGTACGGCTCAAGTGGGACCCGAGTTCCTGGGAGCAGCCACCGCACCACCTCGATATCATCGCCACGACCTACTCGACGGATGCCCCCTACGGGCGGCCCGTGTACGTCGTCCATTTCGACAGCCGCTCGCCGGACGGCACCATCAACATGAGCCGGCACAGCCAGACCGGTCAGGGCTTCGGCTACGTCGAAGTGATGACCCTGGAGTTCGATCGCCTCGCTCCCTCCTTCGCGCGGGTGGTCGTGGGCGTGGCGATCCACCAGGACAGCGGCCCCAAGACCTTCGGCGACATATCGAACGCCGGAGTACTGGTTGTCGAGGGGTACAAGGAGCTCCTCAAGGACGACCTCGCGCAGGTCTCCGGATCCACCGCGGCGACGGTCGCGGAGTTCACCCGGGATGCTTCCGGAACCTGGGAATTCCACGGGACGGTCCGAGGCTTCGACAGCGACCCCCTGCTCTTCACCGCGGAGATGGGCAGCGCCCCACAGCCCTGACTGACGGCGCCCCAACAGACAGTGAGGGAAACGGCGAGGCGCCGCACGTGCCGCCGACTGGTCACGGGGCGGCGCCTCGGCCGGGCGCGGCACCGATGCAGGAGCGGCATGCCGGTGAGTCCGTCAGTGACCGGCTGACAGTTCGCCACTGAGCCTGCCGTGAAGGTGGGCGCTGGGGGCGTTCAGGCCGGTGATCTCCACCCGCTCGCCGCGCTGGGCGTACTTGGTCTCGATGGCGTCCAGGGCGGCGACGGAGGACGCGTCCCAGATGTGGGCGGCGGACAGGTCGATGACGACATGGTCGGGGTCGGTGGTGTAGTCGAACCGGCCGACAAGATCGTTGGACGAGGCGAAGAACAGCTCGCCCGACGAGGTGACCGAGAGCGACAGCACTGCGCGAGCGCCTCCCCCGGACCGGCGTACCGGCCCGGACCCCCTGGCCGATCGGAACCGAGCGTGGGCCCGGCCGTGAGGCCGCCTCTGAACGCCCTGAGCCTGCTTCAGGTTGCGGGCACGTGTGCCCCTTCGACGCCGACCGGACTTCCCTGCGCATATGGCTTCCGTCATGGCTTCAGTTGGGCTTCGTCGGCCAGTCCAGCAGCCGGGCGCCGATCACCGCGGTCTGCAGGGTGTAGCGGTGGACGGGGTCGGAGGGGTCCGCGCCGGTGAGCTTGTGGATGCGTTCCAGGCGGTAGGTGAAGGCGCGCACGCTCAGCGAGAGTCGCCGCGCCGCCTCCGCGGACACACAGCCGGAGTCGAAATAGAGGGTGAGGGTGTCGAGGAGCGGCTGGGCGCCGCCGCGGGCTCCGCGCAGCGGACCGAGGGCGTTCTCCACCAGGTCGGCCATGGCCTGCCGGTCGCGGGTGAGGACGGGGTAGACCAGGAGGTCGGCCGCGTGCAGCACAGGTTCGTCGAGTTCGAGGCGTTCGCCCAGGTCGAGGGCGTTGAGCGCCTCCTCGTAAGACTGGACGACGCCGGTCGCCCCGGATTGCGGGCGGCCGATTCCCACCTGGCCTCCACCGGTGGCCGCGAACGCCCGCTTGGCGAAGTGGGCGAGTACCTCGCTCTGGTCGCCCGGGGCGATGCACACCAGTCGGCCGTCCTTGGTGGTGAGCAGGATGCTGCGGTCGCCGAACCGGCCGATCAGCGCACGCTCCACTTCCCGGAGAACCGCGTCCCCCTCTTCGTACGCGACCGGGCCGCGGGCCACGGCGACCGCGTGCTCGTACGAGAGCCGCAGCCCGTAGCGTTCCGCGCGCTGGGCCAGTCGGCCCAGGTCGCTGCGGCCGTACAGCAGGTCGTCGATGAACTCGCGGCGAGCGGCTTCTTCCTGGCGTACGGCGATCCGCTGCGCCCGCTCATAGCCCTCGGCGAACGCGTCGACGGCCTGTGCCGCGGCGCCCAGCACGTCGTCCACGGAAACGTCGTTCCCGGTCGGCCAGTGCGACCGGGTGGCTGCCATGTGGGCGCCGACCATGACGCGCAGGCCCAGGCCCGCCTCCGCGGCCCGCTCGCCCAGCGCGCGGCGCGAATCCAGTTCGCTTCGGGTCAGTCGGCGCCCGGTCGCCGAGGCGTTCGCGAGGATGCGGGCGTACCCCTTCAGGTACTCGTCGTGTTCCTCGGACGCGTCCCGGCCCGCCATGTGGGTCTCCCCGAAGTTGATGCGTTGTCGACGTCTTTCTAGCGCATGACCGCGGGAAGGGACGCGTACGGGGCGATCTCCTCCCTGGTCGGTGCCGTACTGGCGCCGACGTCAGCACGCCCGGTCCCTCCCCGCGCGTCCCGAACCGCCTTTGGCTGTCCGGCCGGCCGAGGAAGCCGGACTCCCGCGCCACGGTCCGCGGCCGCGGCGCGGGCGGATTCCTGAAGCAGCCGGCATGCGCACAAGTCCGCACCCTTGCCTCAAGTGCGATGCCCGACATCTGTAGGGCCTTCTCGCGCCAACCGGGGCGGTTCCAGGGCCACCCGGGCGGTTCCAGGACCGCCCGGGCGGTTCCAGGACCGCCCGGGCTCGCTCCTCCGGCCGATGGCCGGCGTCAGCCGGTGATCTCGACCTTCCCGTTGGCCTGGGTGGGCGCCGTCGTCGTGGGCTGCGCACCACCGACCCGGCCGGTCATGCCCTTCAGCAGCTCGGCGATGTCGACTCCGGTGGTTGAACCGAGGAGTTCGAGGCCTTGGGCGACGTTGTCGGCGACCGTGCGCGAGAGTTGGCTGGCGCCGTCGGTGGAGATCACCGTCATCTTGTCGATCGCGCTGAGCGGTTCGGATGCCTTGGCGACGACCTGCGGCAGTACCTCCACCAGCATCTGCAGGACGGCTGCGTCGCCGTACTGGGCGAAGGCGTCGGCCTTCTTCTGCATCGCGTCGGCCTCGGCGGCACCCTTGGCGCCGATGGCGGCGGCCTCCGCCTCACCTTCGAGACGGACGGCGTCGGCGAGCGCGGCGCGCTGTGCCTTCTCGCCCTCACCGGTCAGCCTGGCCCGTTCGGCGGTCGCCTCGGCCTCCTTGACCAGCGCGATGCGGCGGGCCTCGGCCTCCTGCTCGGCCTGGTAGCGGGCGGCGTCGGCGGGCTTGCGGACCTTGGTGTCCAGCTCACGGTCGGTCAGCGCGGCCTGCCGGGTGGCGACCTTCTCCTGCTCGGCGAGCACCTCCTGCTGCCGGGCCGCTTCCGCGAGCGGGCCGGCCGCGGCGGCACGGGCTGCGGCCTCGTCGGTCTCGGCCTTGATCTCGGCCTGCTTCAGCGCGAAGGTCCGCTGGGCGATGGCTATTTCCTCTTCGGCCTTCAGCCGGGCCTGCTCGGCCGCGCGACGGGCGACGGCCTCGGCGATGTCGGCCTCCTGCTTGGCGCGGGCGGCCTCGGGGCGGCCGAGGTCCTCCAGGTAGGAGCCCTCGGTGGTGATGTCCTGGATCTGGAAGGCGTCCAGCACCAGGCCCTGCCCGGACAGGCTCGCCTCGGCCTCCTCGGCGACCTGACCGGCGAACGCGGCACGGTCGCGGATGATGTCCTCCACCGACATCCGGCCGACGATGGCCCGCAGCGCGCCCGACAGCACTTCCTGGGTGAAGCCGACGATGCCGTCCTGCTGCATCAGGAACCGCTGCGCGGCGGCGCGGATCGAGTCCTCGGTGCCGCCGACCTTGACGATGGCGACGCCTTCGAGGTTCGCCTTGACTCCGCGCAGGGTGACCGCGCCGCGTACCGCGATCGGAATGTGCCGGGACGACAGGTCCAGGGTGAAACGCTGTTGCACGAAGGGCACGACGAACACCCCGCCGCCGACCACGACCTTCTGGCCGCTGTTGTCGGTGAACACCCGGCCGGTCTCCGGGTCGGTGGCCTGCTTGCCGCGCCGGCCGGTGACGATGAACGCCTCGCTGGGCCCCGCCACCTTGTAACGGGTGACCACGACGAGGCCGAGCAACACGAGGAGTACGACGACTCCCGCAACGGCTATGACCACTGGACTCATGATGTTTTCCCCCTCAGCCCTCCCAGGGGACGGCAGATCGATACGGGTGCACGTGGATGGTGGATGAATGGGCGCCACCGCTGCGACGGCGCCCGATGTGCGGACCTGCGCGGCGGGTCAGCGTTCGACCGGGCGGACGAAGACCGCTGTCTGCGACAACGCCTCCTCCACCCAGATCTCGGCGCCTCGCGGCACCGGGCTCGGGCTCTTCGCCGCGAGCTTCACCGGTTGCCCGGCCCGGTGGACCAGCACCTCGCCGTAGCCGTCGGCCGGAATGGCCGTCACCACCGAGCCCGCGGCGCCGATCAGGTCGTCGTCGCGCGGGGCGGCGCCGGACCGGTCGTTCAACAGCGCGCGGCTGAAGCGGTAGGCGAGCCAGCCCGTGGCGGCTCCGGCGGGCACTCCGACCGCGGTGGCGCCGAACGCGCCGAGCCCGGTGGTGCCCATGACGATCGCGCCGGAGAAGCCGAGCATGGACACGAACCCGGCGATGACCGGAAGCGACAGCCAGCCGTCGAAGAGACCGTCGAGCGCGTCGACGCCCTCGAAGAGGCCCTCAAGGACACCGTCGAGGACGAGGGACAGGACGAGGAGTACGACTCCTCCGATGCCGAGAACCAGAAACCAGGTCATCAGCCTTCCACCGCCCCTCCCCCACTGTCACCGCGCTGGTGACCGCAATACTCACACGTGGACCCGCCCAAAACACTGCCTGGTTCCGGCAATCTTTACGCTCCCTTGATGCCGTGCTCCGCACCCCCCTGGCCGGAGCGTGGCGAGGACCCGGCCCGACGGGACGAGGCATCCGCCCACGTGTCCGTGAGAGGCGTACTGCCCCTGGAGTCGAGCAGCCGCGAGCAGCCGTACAGCCGCTCGATCACCTGCTTCGTCACCGAGCTGTCGTCGCCCGGCCAGAGGGGCCCGGTGAGCACCAGGGTGTCGGCGGCCACCGCCTTCTCGTACGGCGGCGGCCGGGCGTCGGGGGCGAAGCCGTGCCGGCGGGGAGAACGGTCAGGCTTCGGCGAGTTCGGCGGCGCCGAAGGAGACGTCGAAGCGGTCGCACCAGATGGTGACGCTGGTGTACCGGGTCGGGTCGACGTCATCGGGCAGGGGGTAGTTCTGGCTTCCCTTGTTGCCTTTGAGCTTGCCGAGGCTGGCGTACGCGCCGTCGTCGAAGACGTGCCAGCCGGCCCGGCCCTCCTTCACCGGGGCGTCGGTCAGCCATACGCGCAGGTCCGGGCCGTTGCTGGTGTCGAGCCGCTCCAGCCGGATCACGTGGGTGCCGTCGGTGAGCCGTACGAGTTTCACCGTGCCCGTCGTCGTGTGCTCGTGGCTGATCAGCTCACCGGTGGCCAGTGTCACGGCTCCGGTCGGCTCCGACGGGGCGGACGATGTTCCTGGGCCGGCTTCCGGGGTCCGGGAGGCCTCCACGACGGCGCCGGGCAGGGATTCCGTCACCGTCTCGTCCTGCCAGAGCTTCCACGGCTGGAACCAGTACAGCCCTGCCCCCACGCCCACGACCATCGCCACCAGCAGCCCGATGGTCAGCGGTCCCCTCCGCACGCGCCCCATGCCGTCCCTCTTCTCGCTCCGTGAGTCCGTGTCGTCATCCCCATTCAACGGAACGGGCGATCGCTGCGGCCGGGTTGGCCGATGACGAAATCCTTACGTCTCGGCACAGCGTGCGCGCCTGGGCGAAGGAGCGATACACGATGAATCGCATGGGCTGCAACAGTTCGTAGCTCCTCGCCGCGGATGTTTCTGCTGATCAGAGACCCTGACGCGTGAACGGCCGTGGCTCCCTTGCGTATACGAGGGCGATTCCCGGCGTCGGCCTCTGACCTACGACGAGGTCCAAGCGCTGTTCGACGCCGCCGATGCCCGACCTCGACGAATATGGGGCGTGTTGCCGGGCAGCCGGTGGAACTCGGCGACCGGGATACGCCGCACGCCGCGCACGCTCTCCGCCGCGACGACCGCGCCGAGCATCACCGGCGCCACCGCCATGCCCGAGGGATGCGTGGCGATGCAGTGCTCGCTCGCGCCCAGGACCGCGCCGCCGCGGGAGAACCCGCCGATGGCGTCACAACCGCTGCCGGGTGCGCGTTTGTTGCACGCGGCGCTCTCGTCGTAGAAGTACATGCAGCGGGTGCGCTGCAGCAGGTTGCCTCCCACGGTCACCATGTTCCGCAGCTGGGCGGACGCCCCGTGCAGGATCGCCTGCGCCAGCACCGGGTAGCAGGTGCGGATGAGGGGGTCCGCCGCGAGCCGGCTACGCGCTGTCTGCTGGTGGCGCTGAGTAACCGGTGCAGCCGCGGTGGTCGCCGCCGCAGAAGGCCAACACCGTGACAGCGGGGCCGGCGTCTTCCCGGGTTCGCACGTGCTGGCGGATTTCGTCGATCACTTGTCGGTGGTCTCGCCACCGAGCGCGACGCCGGGGGCGCACGCCGGCAGTACCGGGAGGTCACGGTCCCGGCTGAGCCGTCGGCCGCTGTTGGTTACGGGGAGGACCGGTCGCGCTCGCCGGTATTGGTTGTCGGTCGAGTCATCCGTACCTGCGCCTGTCCCGGTAGGGCGACGTATCGGGGTGCTGCAGCGTGAACTGGTGGTCCGGGGTTCAGGATTCAGGATTCGGTGCGATAGCGGGTGAGCATGAGGGCGACGGCTTCGTCCACGATCGTGGTGTCGGTGGGGTCGGGCGGGACGAAGTCGGTCCGTACGAGTTGAGGCCACAGGAGCTGGCCGCAGATCATGCCGAGGAACTGTTCGGCCACGGCGGATGTCGGCTGTGTCTGTCCGTCGGCCGAGCGGAAGTCGAGTGTGCCGGCCTGTGCTTCGGCGTCCAGGTAGTCGCGGAGCCGGTCGAAGAAGGGTCCGCGGTCGATGGCGAAGCCGGTGCCGACGATGTCGGCGAGTTCCGGCATCTGCGGAAGTTCGGTGATGATGAGGCGGCACAGCGCCGCCGTGCCGGGCCGCGAGACCAGACAGGCGTAGTCGCGGCCGATGTGGTCCAGACCGTACCGGGGATCGCCGGGCGGGGGCGGTGCGGCGTACTGCACGTCCAGCTGCCACTGTTCGGAGGTGACGGCCGCGAACAGCGCGGCCTTGGAGGGGTACCGCTTGAAGAGGGTGCCGGTGGAGACGCGGGCCTCCCTGGCGATCTGGGCCAGGGAGGTCTTGTCGTATCCCCGGGCGAGGAAGAGGTCGCGGGCGGCGCGGATGATGCGCGCGCGGTTCTCCGCTTTGATCTGCGCGTGATACCCGGCCTGGCACGTATCGCCACCGGTTTCCGCTCGGTCACGGTCCGCCACCGACATACCCACGCCCCTCGCCCGTCTCCCAGCCGCATCCTCGCTGTCAGAGGACGGTCTGGCCGCCGTCCAGGATAAGGTCCTGGCCCACAGCGAAGGCGGAGGCATCGGAAGCCAGATACACGACGGCTTCCGCGACCTCCTCGGGCATGCCCATGCGACCCAGGGGGATGCCGGAGCTGATCACCTCCAGAACCGCCTTCCGCTGGTCGGGATCCTCGATTCCGAGCTTGGAGCCGGAGTACAGCGGGGTGTCCACGGGGCCGGGGCTGACCGCGTTGAACCGGATGCCGTGCGACCTGAGCAGGTCCGCGTTCCACGACCGCATCAGGGAGGCGACAGCCGCCTTTGTCGCGGCGTAGGCGTTTGAGTGACCGTAACCGCCGTGCGCACTGTTGGACGCGTTGAGGATGACCGAGGACGGGTTGGCCAGCACGGGCACCAGGGCCTGCGTGAGGAAGAAGACGCTCTTGACGTTGATGTCGAAGAGCCGGTCGTAGCTGTCCTCCGTGTGATCCTCGAACGGCCGCCAGTCCGAGACGCCGGCGTTCAGGAACGCCACGTCCAGTTGTCCGAAGTGCTCACGCACCCACTCCGCCAGGCCGCGCTGTGCATCGAGATCGCGCGCATCGGCCTGCACCACCGGCACCTTGTCCCCGAGGATCTGCCGCGCCTTGTCGATGCTGGCCGGGGTGACCCCTGTGACCAGCACGTCGGCCCCCTCCGCGATAAAACGCCGCGCGGTCTCCAGACCGATCCCACTCGTGCCGCCGGTGATGAGGGCGCGCTTGCCCGCAAGACGATTCATCTTCATTGTTCCTTGCCGAGTCGTAAGGTAAGTCGATGGACTCACCACGCGAAGGTAACCTCCGCGCCACCCTTGAGGCAAGTTGATCCACTTACCATCGGCGGTTCGGCCAGGCCGGAGAGGGGAAGCTCGCGGCGCTCATCGGGCACCGGGGCGGTCGCGTCGCGGCAGTCGCTCGGCGACCAGGTCGTAGGAATCCTCGACCGCGTCGGTGATCAGCCGCTCGGTGATGCCGGGGCCTGGTCCCAGTGAGATCCAGTGGCGTTTGTCGAGATAGCGGCCCGGTGTGATCGAGGCGTGGCCGCGTACGTGAGCGCGGGCGGGTTCGGGTTCGCACTTGACCGTGATGATCTGATCGTCCGGGTCGTCGGTGACGATCAGGAACACCTTGCCCGCGACCTTGTACACGTCGAGTCCCGGAGTGAAGGGGTATCCGTGGCTGACGTCGGGGAGGGCCAGGGCCGCCTGGCGGGCGGTGTCCTGGAGCCGGTCGCCGGCCGCGCTCACCGGGCAGCCCGCGTGCCGGTGCCGTAGGTGTGCGGGTCGACGGGCCGCTCGGCCCTGGGCAGGTGAGCGACGACGAGCCGGTAGGAGTCGGTGACGAGTTCCTCGACCAGCTTCTTGTCGACGCCTTCCCCGCTCTCCAGGGTGATCCAGTGCTTCTTGTTCATGTGGTAGCCGGGGGTGATGTGGCTGTACTGCTGCCGCAGGGCGTGGGCCTCGCCGGGGTCCGCCTTGAGGATCACGACGGGACGCCCCGGGACTTCGGTCATCAGCATGAACACCTTGCCGCGCACCTTGAAGACCTCCCAGTCGGGGCCGAAGGGGTGCTCCAGCTGGGCTCCGGGGAGTTCCTCCGCGCAGTCGGCGGCGGTCTTGTGCAGGGCCGATCCGTTCATGGGTGGTGAGCCTTCTCAGGTGGTGGCGGACTGTGGCGTCGAAGGAGGCGGAGGGCGCGCCGCGCGGGCGCCGTGGCACGTTCCATCCTTCCGTCGAAGCCGACTGGAAGGGCGGTAGACTGCGGACACGTGATGGTCGACAAGCGACACTCCGGGCCGAGCAGGCAGGCCGGACCAGCTGCGGTTCCGCTGTACGGTTTCCAGCCCCCGGTCGGGACTCCGTACGGCCTTGAGGTGAGTACCGTCGAGGACTTCTTCGCCCAGCACGACGACTGGCCGTGGAACCCGCCCCGTCCGGGCCGTGCCACCTTCCACTACCTGATCCTGGTCACCGAGGGTGAGTTGCGGCACGACGTCGACCACGTCACGCGGACGGTCGCCCCCGGCCAGTGGCTGTGGGTACGTCCCGGGCACGCGCAGTGCTGGCATCCGCCCGGCGCGGCCCGCGGCCCGTTCATCCTGTTCGAACCGGACGTGCTGCGGCCCGACCTCGCCCGTCTCCTGGCCCCGCTCACCGCGCACGAGGCGCCTGCCGTGCTCAGCCCGGACCCCGACGACGCCGCCTGGCTCCGGCAGACGGCGCTCCAGCTCCTGGACGAACACCGCGCCCTGGGGCGCCGCCCCCTCGACATCCACCACGCCCTGCGGCGCAGCCTGCTCGAATCGCTGCTGCTGCGCCTGGCCGACTCCCCGGGCATCGCCCCCGTCGGCACGGCAACGGCCGCGGCCACGGCCCGCGCCGGCCGTGGCCGTGCCGACAGGTACGGGCGCTTCCTGGACGCCCTGGAGCTGCACTTTCGCGAGCTGCATCAAGCCGCGGATTACGCCGAGTTGCTCGGCTGTTCGGTCCGCACCCTGAGCCGTGCCGCCCGGGACGCCACCGGCAAGGGGGTGCGTGAACTCATCGACGAGCGGCGCCTCCTGGAAGCCCGGCGCCTGCTGGGAGGTGCCCGGTGGGACGCCCGGGCTGTGGCTGTCCACCTCGGCTTCACCGATCCCGCGAACTTCGGCCGCTTCTTCCGCGACCGCACCGGTCTCACCCCGGCCGCCTTCGCGGCCCGCGCGGCGAGGACCGACGCGTGACGGAATCCCGGCGGCGTAGGCCCCGTGCCCGTCAGGAGGCGATGGCTCCCTTCGCGGTGTGCGTGAACGCCCCATGGGAGCGCACGATGTGCCACTCGCCGCCGATCACCTCATGACCAGGCGCCTTGCCCGGAAGGCGCCATCCCCAGCCGGCCGAGGAAACCCGCCCCGGCCGACACCTGAACGTTCCAGGCCACGGATGCCCGCCGGGCCTCGGCACATCCATGAACAGTCAGCAGTGCCCGGTCATTTCCGCTTGGTGAACTGCCAGACGATTCTGGCCAGTCCTCTGCCCTCACCGGTCCGCGTCTTGTCGGGAAAGACCGTCGAGGATGACGTTCATCAAAGGCCGTGCCCTTGATTCCCACTCATCCCGGTCCAGCCGGCCGAGGTATGCGATGAGCAGGAGGACCCCGTGGGCGTCCAGGTCCGCGCGGATGGAACCTGCCGCTTTACCGGCGTCCAGCAGGTGACCGAGGGCGCCCTCGATGGGGTTGTGGCTGTGGGCGGCAAGGTCCTGCCACGCCGCCGCCTCAAGCGCTGCCAGGACGCCGCGCTTGATGTCGGCGTAGTCGATCACTCGGTCGAGCCAGTGACGCAAGGCTGCCACAGGCTCGTGTCCCGCCAGCAGAGCGGAGGCGGCGACCACGAGTTCTTCGACATCGCGCCGGTACACCTCGGCGAGGAGCGCTTCGCGGTTGGGAAAGTGCCGGTAGAGCGTTCCCTGTCCTACACCGGCGCGCTTGGCGATCTCGTTGAGGGGGACGTCGTTGGACTCGGCAACGGCTGCGCGGGCGGCCTCCAGGATGCGGGTCCGGTTCTGCGCCGCATCCCGACGGCGTGCTGGCGTGCTCATAGACCTCTCACTCCTGATGTTCCGCCCACCACCAATGGACACGTGTCCGGAAGGGCGAGCCGCGCACGGGAAGGCGGAAGCGAGGAGGAACAGGTGGACTCCTGCCTTCGCTGCGGCGGTTGCCGGTGAATTCCACGCCCTGCCCGTCGACAGCGTGCGCCTGTCGCGGGCCGGCTCCGCTCGCGCCCGCGGTGAAGACGGCTGCGTCGGCACCTTTCAGACGGGCGGCTGGAGTGTCCACGCTGAGCGACGTCAGGTCGCCGAGAACCGGCTCTGTTCCGTCGGATTCCAGGGTGTGCGCCTGCTCGGTATGGCGGTGGAGGCCCACGACCTGGTCGCCCTGTTCGATGAGTCGTGCGGCGAGGCGGGAGCCGACGCCGCCGGTCACCCCGATCGCGAGGCCCGGGACAGGGGCCCCTCTTCTCGCTGGTTGACGATCTCGGTGGTTTCCGGCTGGGTCTCAGTCGATGGCCTCGATGGTGACGTCGACCGTGCCGTCGTACTTCTTGAAGGCATCGGCCCCCGAGTCGATTTCGCCGAGGATGACGATGCCGGGGTCGGGGACGGACTGGCCGTCGTGGTCATAGAAGATGGCGATGCCGGGACCGGGTGACCAGTAGATGATGCTGCCGATCTCGTAGCCGAACTGCGGCTTGCCTCCCCCGGCGAGAGACCGGGGCAGGTGACCGTACTTCTCGCGCTCGAGCAGGTCGTTCATCTGCAGCGTCAGCGGAAGCAGTGAGGCGAAGTCGCGTGCCGTCGCGTTGTCGTCGAGGGTTGCGTTGAGGACGGTTTCTCCGGCGGTCAGTCGGATTCTCATATGGGTCCTGCCCTCTGGGGTGTTGGTGGAGGGATCGTCGGCGGCCTACACGTACGCCATGTTCATCGGGGTACGCGCTTCAGTTCGGCACGGACCCCGTGAAAGTAACTTCCACATCACCCCGATGGCAAGTCGATCCACTTACCATTGGGGGCTTGGGGCTGGTCGGTCGATTGCCTGGCACGGCCCCGGCCGGCACGGGCCGTGCCGACAGGTACGGGCGCTTCCTGGACGCCGTGGAGCTGCACTTTCGCGAGCTGCACCAAGCCGCGGACCACGCCGAGTTGCTCGGCTGTTCGGTCCGCACCACGTTTCTCAGTTGCCTGTGTCTCAGCCGTCCAGGACGACGACGTGCTTGCCCGGCGTGGTGCCGGACTCGACGTCGGCCTGGGCGTCACGGACCTGTTCCAGGCCGTGGTAGACCTTCGCGACCGGGACGTTGAGGCGCCCTGCGGCGATGGCCTGGAGCTGGTGGGCGAAGACGTCGGCCGGGAGGTCGGCGGCCTGACCGCCGTAGGAAGTCAGCCGCACCCCGTTGGGGATCATGAACGGGGTGAAGTCGGGGATCGTCCACTGGCCCGCCAGGGCTCCGGTGAAGCAGACGGTGCCGTGGCGGCGGACGGTGCGGAGGGTGTCGGCGAGGACCGAGCAGCCCACCAGCTCCAGTACGGCGTCGACACCCTCCGGCATCAACTCGCTCACCTGGTCGGCGATCGTGCCGCTGTCGACGAGGGCATGGTCGGCGCCCGCGGCCCGCAGTTCCCCGGCCCGGTCCGGGCTGCGGGTGGTGGACAGCACGGTGGCTCCGAGGTCCTTCGCGATCGTGGCCACGCTCAGCCCGACCGTGGAAGTGCCGCCGCGGATCAGCAGCGTCTGCCCGGCCTTGAGGTCCAGGCCGGTGGTCAGCGATCCGTAGGCGGTCTGGAACATCTCCGGCAGCGCACCGACGACCTCCCACGGCAGGCCGGTCTCGAACGGGATGACCTGTGCTGCGGGGACGGTCACGTACTGGGCGTACGCGCCGTCGTACGAGCGGCCCATGCCGCCCATCATCGTGGCCACCTGCCGGCCCGCCCGCAGCCCGCTGTCCTCGTCGGCCTCATCGACCACGCCGACGCCCTCGATGCCGGGCACCCGCGGGTAGGTGACCTCCGCGTCCGACTCACCCTTGCGGGTGGTGACCTCGGACTCGTTGACACCGAACGCCTTCACCCTGATCCGCACCCAGCCGGGCTTGCGTACGGGCACCGGCACGTCCTTGATCTCCAGTGCGTCGAGGCCGCCGGGCCGGGTGACGACGACGGCCCGCATCGTCGCCTGTGCGGCGCCGCCGGCTGCTGTCGATTGGCTCATGCCGAACTCCTAGCTCTTCTTTCCCAGGGAATGCGAAGGCGGAGCCGGGACTCCAGGCACAGGTACCCGGGTGATCAGTCGGTGGTGACCCTGCACCGTTGCGTATCTCGGTATCGCCCGGTGACCGTCAGGGGCGGTCGATGTTCTCCCACAGGTCGAGGGCCGCCTGGTAGTGGGCGCCCGCCTGGAAGGGCAGGTTGCCGACGCTTCCCGAAGTGAGCCGGTCCATGACGGCGGGCCACAGACGGGCCTGCTCGCCGGTGGCGAAGTCGAGCACGATGTCGCGGATCCGCGTGTCACGCTCGGCCTGCTCGGGGCTGCGGCCCGGCTTTTCCTGGCCGACCAGGGCGTACATCTCGGTGCCGTGCACGGCGGGCGCGCCCTCGGCCGGCCCGATCATCAGGAGATGGGCATCGCCGCCCGCGGCGGCGTGCGCCAGGGCGCCGCGGCCCGCGGGGAGCGCGAAGAGGTAGTCCGCCATGAGCGCGGCGCGGACCTCGGCAGGGGTGCAGCCGCCCTGGTCGTAGGCATCGACGATCTTCTTCGCGTGGGAGCGGGGAATGCGCCACCTCGCGACCTCGTCGGTGACGCGGTCGAGCGTGTGCGGGTCGAAGCGGTCGAGGTCGTTCGCCACCCACCAGCCCATGTCGTCACTGGCCATGCTCAGCAGCACGTCAACGTCACGGTGGGAGCCCGAGGCGAGGACATCCATGGGGTGGGCGTGTACCACCGCGCCGGGCTGTCCGGTGTCCAGGACGACGCCGGTGGCCTGGTTGTCCACCCCGCCGCGGACTCCGAGGTCCGCCGGACAGACCTTGCGCAGGGCGGCCATCAGGGCAGTCGCGTCGAGGTCGATCAGCTTGTCGGGGTTGTCCGCGACGCCGAGTTCGGTGACGAACCGGTGCGCGAGCTCCTCCGCCCACCAGACCGGGACGATACGAGCGGGCCCGCCGGAGAACCCGGCCAGGCGCCGGTACAGGCCGTTGGCGGAGGAGGCGCCGAGCAGCCCGAAGGTGGCATAGGCGCCGCCGCTGTGGCCGTAGACCGTGACGTTGTCGGGGTCGCCGCCGAAGTGGGCGATGTTCTGCCTGATCCAGGTGAGCGCGGCGATGATGTCCTGAAGGAACAGGTTGCTGGCCTCGGCGAGCCGCCCGCCGTACTGCGAGAGCGAGAGCGCACCCAGCGCGCCGAGCCGGTAGTTGACCGACACGCCCACCACGCGTCCCGACGCGGCGAGACCGGCGGCGTTCGAGGTGATCTGCGTGTTCGCGCCGTACTCGAATCCGCCGCCGTGGACGTACACGGCCACCGGCAGCGCCTCCCCGGCCGGCTGCTCGGGAGCCCACACGTTCAGGTTCAGGCAGTCCTCGCCCATCCCGCTGTCCGCTTCGAGCCAGTCGCCGCTGTCGGGCTGGACGGAAACGATGCCCTTGCGGTCATAGGGGCGGTCCGGATCGAAGTCCGCGACCATGGGTCGGCGGTATCGCTCGGCGGTGGCGTACGGGATTCCCCACCAGGACCGCACTCCTGGTGCAGTTGGGGCCTTGGGAGGGGTGGCGGTCATGGCACGTCCTTCCAGCGCGGTTCGGCTGTTCGCGCGGGGCTTCGGCGGCTGGTTGCTCGCGGTGATGTCTCCCATCGTTTCCTGGGATCCGACAAAGCGCCCGGCAGCTGGCGGTCACCCGGTGGTCATCAGGTGACACTTCGGCAACAAGATCTCGGTGCAGGCCATGAACTTCTCCTACATGGCCGACGGCCGGATCGTCGGCGAACGGGGCCAGCCCGACCACCTCGGGGTGATGCAGAGAATCGGTGCCGTACCGGCGTCGTGCACCTCGTAGCGCCGGGCGAGCCTTCTGTCGTGCGGGATTCCGCTGCCGTGAGGGGCCCGTACGGCGCGGTGGCAGAGGACGAGGGCCCGCACCGGGCCGGGTGTGGGAGTGCTCGCCCTGCGGGCGAATACTGCAACCCTCGAATACCGACACTCCGCCAGTGGCACAGCGGCTCGGCTTCCGGGCCGGCGTCTTACGGAAGCGTGACGTGCCGGGCGTGGCCCGGGGAGGCGGCCGGTGCGCGGTCCTAGCGTGAGCCGTATGCGCGTACTGGTCACCGGCGGTGCCGGGTTCATCGGGTCCCATGTCGTCGACGTGTTGGCGGAGCACGGGCATGAGCCTGTCGTGTTCGACGTGGCCTCGGACGCGGGCGCGGACGTGCGGGACCGCGAAGCCGTCGTCCGTGCGCTGGACGGCGTGGACGCCGTGTGTCATCAGGCGGCGATGGTCGGCCTCGGCACGGGTTTCGCCGACGCGCCGGAGTACGTCTCCCGCAATGACCTGGGTACGGCCGTGCTGCTCGCCGCGATGGCGGAGGCGGGTGTGCGGCGGCTGGTGCTGGCGGGCTCGATGGTGGTGTACGGGGAGGGGCGGTACGAGTGCGGGAGGCACGGGGTGGTGCGGCCGGGGCCGAGGGACGTGGCCGATCTCGCGGCCGGGCACTTCGAGCCGCTGTGCCCGACGTGCGGCGCGGAGCTGTCGCCGGGGCTGGTGGGCGAGGACGCTCCGGTCGACCCGCGCAACGTGTACGCGACGACGAAGCTCGCCCAGGAGCATCTGGCGGCGGCGTGGACGCGGGCGACGGGCGGGACGGCGGTGTCGCTGCGCTACCACAACGTGTACGGGCCCCGGATGCCGCAGGACACCCCCTACGCCGGGGTGGCCTCCTTCTTCCGGTCGGCGCTCGCCCGCGGGGAGGCTCCCCGGGTGTTCGAGGACGGGCGGCAGCGGCGGGACTTCGTCCACGTACGGGATGTGGCGGTGGCCAATGTGGCGGCGCTGGAGGCGGGTTCGGCGGAGGGTGTGCTGACCGCGTACAACACCGGCAGCGGTGAGCCGCACACGGTCGGGGAGATGGCACGGGCGCTGGCCGCCGCGTACGGCGGGCCCGATCCGGTCGTCACCGGCGAGTACCGGCTGGGGGACGTCCGGCACATCACCGCCGACTCGGCCCGGCTGCGGGCCGAGCTGGGGTGGAAGCCGGAGGTCGGCTTCGCGGAGGGGATGCGGGAGTTCGCGCGGGCCGGGATGCGGGGCTCGTAGGACCTCGGGGACGCCGCCGCACCCCGGCGGACGGCGTTGACCAGGAGGTCGCCGAGGACGCGGCTCGTCTCCTTGCCGGTCCGCCTCGACCGGCACCGGCTCGATGCGGCCGCCGGCCGGCCCGTCCCCGTGTTCACGGGCGAGCGGGTCGGCGCCCGCCATGGCGTCGCCGACCAGGTCGTACAGCGAGATCCGGGAACGGGTGAGGGCGAGGACGACGGCGACGGCGCCCGCGTGGTGCGCACTCGCTCGCTGTCGCATGCCGTCGGCCTCGCACCGCACCCGGCGGGCCGGACGTCCGGACGTCCGGCCCGCGTGAGGAACCCCGACGTCCTCGTTTCGTAAGGACGCGAAGTCCGGTATGCGAAGTTCGTCCTCGTAGGGTGAAAGCCGTGACGACCTCTCCCACACATCCGGACGTCGACGTCGTGCTCCCCTGCCTGGACGAGGCCGAAGCCCTGCCCTGGGTGCTGGCCCGGATCCCACCCGGCTGGCGTGCCCTCGTCGTGGACAACGGCTCGACCGACGGTTCGGCGGACCTGGCCCGCGCGTTGGGCGCGAGCGTGGTCCATGAGCCGCGTCGGGGCTTCGGCGCGGCCTGCCACGCGGGCCTGACCGCCGCCACGGCCGACATCGTCTGCTTCTGCGACTGCGACGCCTCCCTCGACCCGTCGCTCCTCGCCCCCTTCGCGCAGGAGGTACGAGAAGGCCGGGCCGACCTGGTGCTCGGCAGACGCCGCCCGCAGAGCCTGGGCGCCTGGCCTGCGCACGCCCGTGCGGGCAACCTGGCGGTCGCCAGGATGCTGCGGCGCCGCACCGGGCTCCGCCTGCACGACCTGGGCCCGCTGCGTGCCGCGCGTCGTGAGTCGCTCCTCGCCCTCGGCCTCACCGACCGGCGCAGCGGCTATCCGCTGCAGATGGTGGTGCGCGCCGCCGACGCGGGCTGGCGCGTCACCGAGCACGACGTGCCGTATCTGCCGCGCACCGGCGCCTCCAAGGTGACCGGCACGTGGCGGGGCACCTGGCAGGCGGTACGGGACATGAGCCGCGTCCTGCACGAACCGGCCACACCCACGACGACGGGCGGAGTACGCCGATGACCGCTCTCCTCGTCATCGCCAAAGAGCCCAGGCCGGGGCTGGTGAAGACCCGGCTCACACCGCCCTTCGGCCCCGCGGAGGCGGCGGCGCTCGCCGAGGCCGCGCTCGTGGACACCCTGCGCGCGGTGGCCGCGACGCCCGCGCGCCGCCGCGTCCTGGTGCTCGCCGGGGAGCCCGGCCCCTGGCTGCCGCCCGGCTTCGACGTCGTACCGCAGTGCGCGGGCGGACTGGACGAACGGCTCGCCGCGGCCTTCGCCGGCTGCGACGGCCCGGCCCTGCTCATCGGCATGGACACCCCCCAGGTCACCCCGGACCTGCTGACCGTGGACTTCGCCGGATGCGACGCGTACTTCGGTCCGGCCGAGGACGGCGGCTTCTGGGCCCTGGGGCTGGCCGAGCCGGACCCGGCACTGCTGCGCGGGGTCCCCATGTCGACGCCCCTCACCGGCGCGGTGCAGCGCGCCCGGCTGGTCGCCGCCGGTCTACGGGTCCGCGACCTGCCGCTCCTCAGGGACGTCGACACGGCCGCCGACGCCGAAGCCGTCGCCGCGATCGCGCCGCACACCCGGTTCGCGGCGAAACTGGCCCGGCTGCGGGCAGTCGGCGCCCGGTGAGCGAGGCGCCCCCTGCCCGGCGAGAGCCGCTGGGACACCTTCCTGCTCCTCGACGGCGACGGCGACGGCGACACGGCAGCGGCATCGGCATCGGCGGTGCCCCGTCCGCTCTCCTGCGCCGGCTGGCCTCACTGCTGTGCCCCGGCGGCCTGTTGACCGCCGAGACGGTCCCGGTGGTGGGCACGAGCGTGCCGAGGTCCGCCTCGTGAGCGGTGCCGAGGCCGACAGCGGAGCCGAGGGCGCGTCCTCCGGGGCCCGGCTCGGCGCCCCGGCGCCCGGCTCGGCGCCCCGGCGCCCGGCTCGGCGCGCCGACGCTGTTGCGGCGCGCCGGTCCGCTCGGACGGCGCGCCGCCGATCATCAGGCGACGGGCGGGCGCTCCTTCGTCGCCCGGCGCAGCCGCACCACCAGGAGCAGCGCCGAGCCGCCGAACAGCAGGGCCGTGATCAGCAGCCAGCGGGCGAGGAAGCCACTCGCCGACAGCGCGGTGGCGGACTCGTAACGGTCCGCCACCCGCCCGCTGATCAGCGGGAACCACACCACCAGCAGCAGCCCGGACAAGGCGGCGGGCACGCGCACATACGCGGCCCTCCCCCGCTGCCGTGCGGGCGCGGGCGGTGCCCCCACCCGGTGACCGGCCGATGCAACCGTCCCGTGACCGGCCGATGCAACCGTCCGGACGAGCGCACGGTCCGCCGCCGCGTACAGCGGCAACAGCACGAGATCGTGCACCACCGCCGCGCCCACGAACCACAGCGCGACCTCGAACCAGTCGTCCGCGAGCAGCCGCACCCCCGCGTACCCGGCGAGCGCGAACGAGCATGCCAGGAGCAGCAGTTGGAGCGGGCTGCCCACCGGCAGCCGGAACTTCCCCATCACAGGCCTCCGAACGTCATCCGGGCCACCCACTTGGTGTTGAGCACACCGGGCGCGGCGGGCACGATGATCCGCGCCGGGTAGCCGTGGTCGGGGGACAGTCGCTCGCCGTTGACGTCCAGGGCGAGCAGGGAGCGCGCATCGCGGACCTGGTTCGCGCGCAGGGCCGCCCGGCGGAAGGCGCCGCGTCGCTGGAGGGACTCCACCAGGACATCGGGAGCCGCCTCGGGCTCATGTCCGACGAGGGCGGCGAGGTCCCGCAGACGTACACCCCGCCACCACTGGTCGGAGGTGGACCAGCCCTCCACGCAGGCGATGGGCAGCGCCGCACTGTGCAGGGGCAGCTCCAGCAGCTCGGCGCTGCTCAGCCGGACGGTCCCCGAGAGCCCGGTGACGACCAGTCGCCACGCCTCCTCGCTCGTCTCCGCCGCGCTGATCCCCCGCGACGCGGCCGTCTTGTTGATCTGGAAGCCGTTCGGCCCGCTGCCCGGCTCGGCACCGCCGTGCGGGGCGAGGAGGGCCGTCCGCCGCAGCGGGCCGTCGAAGTTCTGCCCCACGGTCGTCCCGAACAGCAGCAGCGAGCCGCCCCCGACCAGCCACACGGCACCCCGCCGCGACACGGTGGGCTCGGCCGGGTCCGGGGACACCAGCGAGGGCTCCTCCGAGGACACCGGCGGCGAAGCCCCTTCCCCCTCGCTCCCCCGCAGCTGCCGCAGGTTGCGTACGGCTGTCGGCGCCCTCAGCACCACGTGGACCACGAACGCGGCGAAGAACACCCACGCCCCGTAGAAGTGCAGCGGGTAGAAGGAGCCGGGGAAGACGTAGTCGAGCTGGATGTTGAGCACGCCGGTCACGAACTCGAACAGCACGCCGCCGACCAGCAGGAGCAGCGAGATCCGCTCCAGGGCATGGGCCAGCGACCGCGCGGGGGGCAGCTGGAACAGCCTCGGCACCACCGACCACAGCTTGGCCAGCAGGACGGGGACCAGCGCGATCCCGAGCGTGACATGAATGCCCTGCGTGAACCGGTACAGCCAGTGCGGGCCCGTCGGCCACGGGAACAGGTAGAAGCCGAGGACCCCCTTGTCCGGGGTCTTGTCGTTCACCGGCGACAGGCCCGGGTTGTAGGCGGCGTACGACAGCAGCCCCGTCACGAACAGCGCCGTGATCCCGGCGAGCAGCACCACACCGAGGACGGAGGTGAACCAGGGGCCGCGCAGCGGGCTGCGCCAAAAGGCGGGGGAAGCGGGTGAGCCGGGTGAGCCGGGTGAGCCGGGTGAGCCGGGTGAGCCGGGTGAGCCGGGTGAGCCGGGCGAGGAAGGAGACCGTGCCATGCCCCGACACGCTAGGCCCGAAGCACCCGGTGGGAGGGTGCGCGACTCATGACGAAAGGCTGACGTCCGCGCCTGTCGGGGGCCCACCGGACCCCCTCCGGCCTAACGTCTCCGAGCGTGAACCGCGATCTCCGCCGCGACCTGTACGCCGTCGTCGCCGCCGCGCTGCTCGTCGTGACGGCCGCGTTGGTCGGCATCGCCATCAAGCGCGCCGAGGACGTCCTGCACGTCGGCCGGCCACCCCTGTACGCCAACTGGCTGCCCCACACCGGCCCCGGAACTCCCGCCGCGCTCGCCCTCGCCGTCGCCGTCGTGGCGTACGGCCCCACGCTGGCCGCCCGGCTGCCCTGGCGGCCCCTGCTGTGGACCGCGTGGGCCACCGCAACGGCCTGGACCTTCTCCCTCGCCCTCGTCGACGGCTGGCACCGGGGGATCGCCCGCCGGCTGACGACCAGGTACGAGTACCTCCAGGTCATCGACCGCTTCGACGACATCCCGCACACCCTGCGGGACTTCACCCGCCACATCCTGCTCGGCTCCCCCGACCACTGGCCCCCGCACGTCGCCGGCCACCCGCCGGGCGCCACCCTCACCTTCGTCCTCCTCGACCGGATCGGGCTGGGCGGCGGAGCCTGGGCGGGCGCCTTCGTCATCACCGTCGGAGCGACCACCGCGACCGCGGTCCTCGTCGCCGTACGAACGCTCACCAGCGAGGCCCTCGCGCGCCGCGCCGCCCCGTTCCTCGTCCTGGCGCCGGCGGCGGTGTGGGCGGGCACGTCGGCGGACGGGTACTTCGCGGCGGTCGCCGCCTGGGCCGTGGCGTTCCTCGCCCTCACGGTGACGGACCACCGACCACGGACGACCGGCTTCGCCGCCGGGCTCCTCTTCGGCCTCACCGGCTACCTCTCGTACGGTCTCACCCTCTTCGCCGTGATGGCCGCCGTCGTCCTGCTGCTCGGCTCCCGGCGGCTGCCGATCCTCCCCTACGTGGTCGCCGGACTCGCCGTCGTCCCGCTGGCGTTCACCACGGCGGGCTTCAACTGGTGGGAGGCGTACCACCTGCTGGTCGAGCGTTACCACCAGGGCGCCGGCGGCTTCCGCCCGTACGGCTACTGGGTGTGGGCCAACCTCGCCTGCACAGTCCTCGTCGTGGGCCCCGCCACGGTGGCCGGCCTTCGCCGCACGGGCACCCGCCTCGCCCGGTGGCACACGTCCCCCGCCACCGAGCGCCGCATGGGACTGCTGCTGTGCGCGGCGCTGCTCATGCTGCTCACCGCCGACCTGTCCGGGATGAGCAAGGCGGAGACGGAACGGATCTGGCTGCCGTTCGCGATGTGGCTGCTCGCGGCAGGCGCCTTCCTCGACCGCCCCCGCGTCTGGCTGACGGCCCAGGCGGCCCTGGGCCTGCTCCTCAACCATCTGCTGCTGACGGGCTGGTGAGCGGTTCGCGCCCACCCGTTCGGTGCGGGTCGGGCAGGACGCGTCCTTCGATCGGTCCGGCGGCACGATCGGTCCGGCGTTACGATCGGTCCGGCGTTGCGATCGGTCGGCGCGGAGGGCCTCGGCGTATGCCTCGCCTTCGGCGCAGCCGGCGGAAGTTGGCCGGCCTTCCCGGACGGGCGCGGGACCCAAGCCCCGGGCCCAGCAGCGCCGAGAACCAGGAAGACCATGGACGGCGCCAGGGCCGGCCCGTCTCGCGGGCCCACACGCGTGCCTCCCGGGACGGGACCGCGGAGAGCGGGCATGAAGACGACGTCCCGCCGGTCCGGTCCGGTGCGCCGGTCCGGTCCGGTACGGCGGTCCGGTCCGGTACGGCGGTCCGGTACGGCGGTCCGGTCCGGTGCGCCGCAGGCTCGCCCCGCTTGAGCACGGCACGCGCACAGAGCCCGGCTTTCGTGAGGGCGCGCAGTACCCGGCTCCCCGTAACCGGCTCGCCGGGCCCACGCCACGGGCAGCCGGAACACCGACGCGTTCGCCGTGCGCCGCAGGACGCGCACGTCCTGCGGCGGGACAGACGCGGGACAGGGCGCGGGACAGACGCAGGACCGGCGCGGGACAGACGCGGGTCAGGCGCGTAGCCCGCCGTCGAGTCCGGCCCGCTGACCCGCCGACCGCGTGGGTCCGGTCGGCGGCTCGCCTTCTCACCGCCCGTCGGAGCACCTCACCGCACGTCGCCCTCACATCGACGGCCACCGTCCTTCCGCGCCCGCCCTCCCCTTCGCGCGGCGAGGAAGCCGAGCCCGCCGGCAGCGGCCGCCAAGGCGATCTCCGTCCAGCCCAGCGCGACCGTGCTCAGTACCGACCGAAGGAAGGGCACATACAGGGCGGCGGCCGCGAGCCCGGCCGAGGCGGCCACCGCGGCCGGCAGGAACAGGTTCGCCCGGGTCAGCAGGCGGTCCCGCAGCCCGAGCACGACGCCGAGCTGCGCCACGAGCAGGGACAGGAACAGCACGCTCTGCCAGGGCAGGTCCAGGGAGCGCGCCACCAGCCCTGCCGTGAGGGACCCCGCTGTCACCACCACTCCGAGGAACAGCATCCGCTGCCACAGTCCGTCACCCAGCACATGTTCGTGAGGCGGCCGCGGCGGTCTGCGCATGGCTCCGGGTGACACGGGCTCGGCGCCCATCGCGACCCCGGTCAGACCGTGGGTCAGCAGGTTGATCCACAGGATCTGTCCGGCGCGCAGGGGAAGGGGCAGGCCGAGCAGGGGGCCGAGCAGCATCACCAGGATCTCCGCGGTGCCGCCGGCCAGCCCGTACAGGAGGAAGCGGCGGATGTTGTCGTAGACGCGGCGCCCCTCTTCGACCGCGGCCACCACGGTCGACAACTCGTCGTCCGTCAGCACCAGATCGGCGGCCTGACGGGCCACTTCGGTCCCCCGGCGCCCCATCGCGACTCCGATGTCCGCGTGCCGCAGCGCGGGGCCGTCGTTGACGCCGTCGCCGGTCATCGCCGTGACGTGGCCGTGGGCCCGCCACGCCTCGACGATGTCGAGTTTCTGCTTCGGGTCCGTACGCGCGAAGATCCGTACTTCCGTGGGATCCGGCACCTCACCGGCTGCCAGTGCCGGGCCGGTCACCACCCTGCCGCGCGCCGTACCGGAATCGAGCAGTCCCACCCGGTCGGCGATCGCCTCCGCGGTCGCGGGATGGTCACCCGTGATCAGGACGGCGGTGATGCCGGCGGCTCTGCAGTCGGCGAGCGTCCTGGCGGCGGCCTCCTTGGGCGGGTCGCTGAGCGCTGCCAGACCGAGCAGCCGCAGGCCCGTCTCGGCGTCCCGTGCCCGGCCGGGCATGTCGTCGCGCAGGCCCGACGCCACGGCGAGGACGCGGAAACCCTGAGCGGCCAGCTGTGCGGCGTTGTGCCGGGCGGTCGCGAGCAACGGCTCCGGCTCGTCGAGTACGGCACGGTCGAGCACCGCCTCCGGGGCACCCTTCAAGGACACCAGCACGCGGCCGTCCGGGGCACGGTGCAGCGTGGTCATCCGTTTGCGGAGGCTGTCGAAAGGCTCCTCGTCCGTCCTCGGGTACCGCCGGTGCAGTGCGTGGCGGTCCTCGCAGCCCGCCTTCGTCGCGGCCGTGAGGAGCGCCGCCTCCATCGGGTCGCCGAGCGCCGCCCAACGGCTCTGAGCACCGTCGGACGGTTCCGGGGACGGCGGCCTCAGTTCGGCGTCGTTGCACAGGGCGGCGGCGGTGAGCAGCTCCCGTACGGCCCCGAGCTCACGGCCCTCGGCGGCGCGCCCCCCGATGCGCACCTCGCCGAGTGGTTCGTAACCCGAGCCGGTGAGATCCGCCCCGCCCTGAGGTGTCCACACCTGCTCGACCACCATGCGGCCTTCGGTGAGCGTGCCGGTCTTGTCGGTGGCCAGGACGCTCACGGATCCCAGCGTCTCCACGGCCGGCAGGCGGCGTACCAGCGCGTGCCGGGCGGCCATGCGGCGTGCGCCGAGGGCCAGGGCCAGGGTCACGACGGCGGGCAGCGACTCGGGCACGGCGGCCACGGCGAGGCTGATCGCGGTCACGGCCATCGTTCCCGCAGCGGTGCCCCGTACCAGGCCCAGGGCGAAGACCAGCAGGCACAGGGCGAGCGTGACCAGCGCGAGGACCCGTCCCAGCGCGGCCAGCCGGTGTTGCAGCGGGGTGGTCTGGGGGCGCGTGTCCAGCAGTGCGGCGATCCTTCCGAGCGCGCTGTCCTTTCCCGTGGCCGTCACCAGCGCCACGCCTCTGCCGCGGACCACGATCGTGCCGGCGCGCAGTGCCGCGGCTTCGGACGGCCCGGTGCCGTCCGGCTGCCCGGGCGGCACGGCCTTGTCGACGGGTACGGACTCGCCGGTCAGCATGGACTCGTCGATCAGAAGCGACGACGCGTACGTGAGCCGGGCGTCGGCGGGCACGATGTCGCCCTCGCCGAGCAGCAGGACATCGCCCGGCACCACCGCCGCGGACGGCACCTCCGCCTCGGCTCCGTCCCGCCGTACGCGTGCGCTCGGTGCCGACATCGCCGACAGCGCGGCGACCGCCTGATCGGCTCTGATCTCCTGCACCACACCCACGGTCGTGTTCACCACGATGACGAGTGCGATCACGGCGGAGTCGGCGTGGTCGCCGATGGCCAGGGTCAGGGCGACGGCGGCGAGCAGCACCATGATCAGTGGGTCGCGGAGCTGCGCCGCCACGCGTGCGTACAGGGGGACGACTCGTTCGGCGGCCACCGCGTTGGGACCGTGTCGAGTCAGACGACGCGCCGCCTCCTCATGGCTGAGGCCGGTGTCGACGTCGCCCGGCACCGGCGCGGTGCCTGGCCGGCGGGACGACTCGAGCTGTCCCGTCCGGTTCCGGTTCTCCGGCCGGTCCACCCTCGGCTCAGCCGTGCCGGGACTCGGGCACGGTGATCACCGGGCACTCCGCCCGGTGCAGCAGGCCGTGGACCACCGATCCCAGTCTCATGCCGGAGTAGCCTCCGCGCCCCTGCCTGCCGACGACGACCAGCAGGGCGTCGGCCGAAGCGAGAGCCAGTTCCTCCACCGGGTGGCCGCGCACCACGTCACAGGTGATCCGCACATCCGGGTACTTCTCCGCCCACCCCGCCACGGTCTCGGACAGGATCCGGCGCCGTTCGTCGAGCCCCGTCGTTTCGTCTCCGAAGGACACGACGGGCCGCCGCCACACCCACACGGCGCGCAGGGCAGCGCCGTGCAGCGCCGCCTCTTCCACGGCGAACTCCACGGCGGCCTTGGACGATTCGCTTCCGTCGACGCCCACGACGAGATGGGGATGCCGCTCCCCCGCGTGCTCCGGCTCCCTGACCACGACCACCGGGCAGTCCGCCCGGGCACTGACCGGTACGGCCACCGAGCCCGCGCTGAGGAGTTCCTCCGGTCGGCTGAGCCGACGGGAACCGACGACGACCAACCGGGCCGACCGCGCCTTCTGGCAGAGCACCACGGACGGCGTACCGTCGAGCAGTTCCGTCTCCACGGGCACGTCCGCGTCCAGCGCCCGCACCGTGGCGACCGCCTCGGCGAGGGCGTCTTCGCCCTGGGCTTTGAGCATCGACCGACGCCAGGATGTGTCGATGTGCTGCTCGCCGGGCGGCGGCGGCACCGCCAGCACGAGCCGGAGGGGCGACCGCCTGCGGACAGCCTCGTCGACCGCCCAGGCGAGCGCCGGAACGGCCTGCCCGCGCGGGTCGATCCCGACGATCACCTCATTGCGTACAGCGGTGTCCTTCATGACTTCTCCTGCCGCAGCGGTGCCTGGACGGCGCGCACGGTTCACGCTGTCATCCCGGCCGGACGGGAGCCAGGGCCGACAAGCCTCCGTCCAGGGGGCCGAAGGTCCTGCATGCGGCGGCCTGTCCCGTTCCATTGTTTCCCCGGGCGGGCTCGCCCGCCCGGGGAAAACGGATCGACGGAGCCCGGCGTCCACGTCAGTGGGCCGACGGCAGGACAGCCGGAGTTCCGCTGGTCGCGCCACCGTCGAGAACGAACTCGGTGCCCGTCGAGTAGGTGGCCTCGGCGACGATGAACACGACCATGCGGGCGACCTCCTCCGGCTCCCCGAAGCGCGGGATGGGCTGTCCGGAGGCGAACGACTCTTCGATGTCGGCCGTCATCGCGGTGTGTACGACACCGGGGTGGACGGAGCAGACCCGGATCCGGTCGGCACCGAGTTCCAGCGCCGCGGTCTTCGTCAGACCGCGCAGTCCCCATTTGCTGGCCACGTACGAGCCGACGCCGGCGTAGCCGGTCAGCCCCGCGCTGGAGGACATGTTCACGATCACGCCGCCGCCGGCCCGGCGCAACGACGGCACAGCGGTGCGGATGCCCAGCCAGGCGCCCTGCAGGTTGACGTCGACGACCCGGCGGAACGACTCCAGGGTCTGTTCCTCGATGGTGGCCCACTCGACGATCCCGGCGTTGTTGACCAGCACCGAGACCGGTCCCAGCTCACGTTCCGTTTCCGACACCACCGCCTTCCAGCCTTCCTCGCTGGTGACGTCGAGGTGCGTGTACCGGGTCCGGCCGCCGAGTTCCGTGGCCAGCGCCGCGCCCTCGGCGTCCAGGACGTCGGCGACCACCACGGCGGCGCCCTCGGCCGCGAGCAGCCGCGCGGTCGCGGCTCCGATTCCCCGTGCACCGCCGGTGACGATCGCCACCCGCTCCGTGAGCCGTTCCATCATGACCTCCTGCGATCAGGCTTCGACGACAAGTCCCAGAGCAGGCATCGGTCGCCGGGCGGCCCGCCTCAAGCGCCCGGGCGGGGTCGATGCGTCGATGGTCCGCGGACGCGGCTCGGCCTCGGCCTCGGGCTCGGGCTCGGGCTCGGCCTCGGGCTCGGCCTCGGGACGACGAACACGCTGACGTGGCGGCGGGTGGCGCCAGGCATCAGGCTGGTGGCAGGGCTCGACCGCGGTGCGGGAACAACCCCGGGGATCGGCCATCGCGAGTTCGGACGGGCAGCCGACGCCCGTGGCGGGGTCGGCGGTGACGCGACGAACGGCCCGCGTTCCGGGCCCGGACGGCCCTGGTGGTGTGCGGCAGGCAGGTCCAAGGATGGTGGTCGTCGTCCCGCAAGGGGCCACGCCGAAACGCTTCCCAGTGCCCAGGAGCTCGCGATGCAAGCCTCGGCCAAGACGTTCGCCCCAGCCGCACGGGGGCCACTGGCCGGGCCTCCGGACCGGTGGGTGGCGTCCTGCGGGCGGAGACGATGAGCGTCGGCGCGAAGGCCACGGCGCCCGGCGGCCGGGGTGACCGGCCGGCCGACGCCGGGCCCGGTCCGGAAGCGGCGTCGACCGTTCAGGGGCTGCCCTCCGACGACGTCTTCACCTCCTTGGACACCTCGGCACGGGGACTGTCGGCGACGGAGGCGCGGACGAGGCTGGACCGGTATGGGGCCAACGAGCTGCCGCGCTCGGGTCGCACGCGTGTGTGGCGGCAGCTGGGGTCACAGTTCACGGACCTGTTCGCGATGGTGCTGATCGTCGCCTCGGGGATCACCTTCGTCGCGTACACGCTGGAGCAGCCCCGTGACGTGGGTACCCTGCAGCTCGCCTTCGCCATTCTCGGCGTGGTGGTGCTGAACGCCGGCATCGGTTTCGCCCAGGAGTACTCGGCGGAGCGCACGGCCGAGTCCCTGCAGGCGATGGTGCCGCACACGTGCCGGGCGCTGCGCGACGGTGTGCGGCTGGAGCTGCCGGTCCGCGAGCTGGTGCCCGGGGACGTGGTGGTGATGGAGGCCGGGGACGCGGTGTCGGCCGACTGCCGCGTCGTGGAGGCGCATGAACTGTCAGTGAACAACGCTCCGTTGACCGGGGAGAGCAACGCCGTCGGCCGCACGGCCGAACCGGTGTCGGCCGGACCGCTGCTGGAGGCCCGCAACTGCCTGTTCATGGGCACGGACGTCGTCGCCGGGTCGGGCAGGGCCGTGGTCTTCGCCACCGGCGCGGAGACGGAGTTCGGGAAGATCTACCGCCTGGCCGCGGCGGCGCCGCGACAGAAGACCCCGCTGCAGCTTCAGGTGGCCTCGATGGCCCGGCGCGTGGCTGGGGCGGCACTGGCGATCGGCGCCCTGATGTTCGCTGTTCGACTCCCCACCGGGGAGCCGCTGGTCCCGCTGTTCGTGTTCGCCCTCGGAGTCATGGTCGCGCTCGTTCCGGAGGGGCTGCCCGCGACGCTCTCGGTGTCGCTGGCGATCGGCGTGCGGCGCATGGCGCGGCGGCACGCGCTGGTCAAGCAGCTGCTCGCGGTGGAGGCGCTGGGCTCGACGACCGTGATCTGCACCGACAAGACCGGCACGCTCACCCAGGCGGAGATGACGGTCGCCGAGGTGTGGGCCGACGGTCTCCTGCACCCCGTGACGGGGGTGGGGTACGCACCCGTCGGCGAGGTGCACGAGCCGGCCGCGGTGCGTGAGCTGCTGCGCGTGGCGGGGCTGTGCTGCAATGCCCGGCTCGTCCCGCCGACGGACCTCAGGCGCTGGCGGGTGCTCGGCGACACCACCGAGGGAGCGCTGCTCGTCGCCGCCGCCAAGGCCGGTGTCGACCTGGACGCGGCGGAAGTGGCGACCCCGCGCGTCACCGAGTTCCCCTTCGACTCGGAGCGCAAGCTGATGACGACGGTGCACCGCGGCGGTGCGGGCCACCACGCGTATGCCAAGGGAGCGCCCTCGGAGCTGTTGGCCCGCTGCACGGCGATCGCGTGGGAGGGCGAGCGCCGGCCGCTGACCGAGGAGACGCGCGCGGCCGTCGTCGCCGCGAGCGACGAGCTCGCGTCCCAGGGGCTGCGGGTGCTGGCCGTGGCGTGGCGAGAGGTGTCCGGGCCCCGTCCCACGCAGGCGGAGGCGGAGTCCGGACTGACGTTGCTCGGCCTGGTCGGCATGCTCGACCCGCCGCGGCCCGAGGTCACCGACGCGGTCAGGGCCTGCCGTCGGGCCGGTATCCGCATCGTCATGGTCACCGGCGACCATCCGCTGACCGCCGAGGCGGTCGCCCGCCGGGTGGGCATCGTGCTCGGGCCCACTCCCCTCGTGGTGACCGGCGCCCGGCTCGACACCCTGGACGGCGACGCGCTGGACGCTCTGTCGGCCGAGTCGTCGGAGCTGCTGCTGTGCCGGGTCAGCCCGGAACACAAGATGCGTGTGGTCACCGCCTTCCAGCGGCGCGGCGAGGTGGTGGCGGTCACCGGGGACGGCGCCAACGACGCCCCGGCGCTCAAACACGCGGACATCGGCGTCGCGATGGGGGCCTCGGGCACCGACGTCGCCCGGGAGGCCGCGTCGATGGTGCTGCTGGACGACTCCTTCGCCTCCATCGCCACGGCGGTGCGACTGGGCCGCTCGGTCTACCAGAACATCCGCAAGTTCCTCGTCTACGTGTTCTCCAGCAATATCGGTGAGCTCGGCCCGATCCTGGCCGCCACGTTCGCCGGGTTCCCGCTGGTGCCCATCAGCGCGGTACAGATCCTGGCCATCGACCTGGGATCCGACGTGCTGCCCGCCCTGGCGCTGGGCGCGGAGCCGCCGGAAGCCGACGTGATGGACCGCCCGCCGCGCTCCCGCCGCGAGCCGCTGTTCTCGGCCGCGGTGGTGGGCCGGATTCTGTTCCTGGGCGGCATCCAGGCTCTCGGCGTGTCCGCCGTGTTCTTCTGGCACATCAACTCCGCGGGTATCCCCTTCGGCGACTTCACCGAGGACGATCCCGTCTACCGGGAGGCGGTCACCATGGTCCAGGCCGGGATCGTACTCAGCCAGTTCTTCATCTCTCTCGCGATGCGCACGGACCGACAGAGCGTCCTGAAGGCCGGGCTGCTGTCCAACCCCGCGCTGCTGGCCGCCGGATTCCTCGGCATCGCCTTCATGGCCGCGATCAGCTACCTCCCCGTGCTGCAGGCGGTCTTCAACACCGCGCCGCTGGCCGCCGGGGACTGGGCGCTCCTGGCCGGACTCGGAGTACTGCCGCTGCTGGCGGACGAGGCCCGCAAGGGATGGCTTCGTCACCACCGGGCCGAGGCCCGGAAAGGGGTGAACCGATGAGAGTGATCATCGTGGGCTGCGGACGAGTGGGTTCCGCACTCGCCGTCCAGCTCGCCGCCGAGGGGCACGACGTGCACGTCGTCGACCGGTGCCCCAAGGCGGCCCGGCGGCTGCCCGACACCTCCCGCATCCACTTCCACGAAGGAAACGGCTACAGCCGGGCCGTACTGGAGGCGGCCGGTATCGAGCACGCCGACGCCTTCGTGGCCGTCACCTCCGGGGACAACAGCAACATCGTCAGCGCGCGGACGGCGAAGGAGACCTACCGGGTGCCGAACGTCCTCGCCCGCATCCACGACCCCCGACGCGCCGACATCTACCGTGAGCTCGGCATCCCCACCATCGGCAGCGTCCGCTGGACGGTCCACCGGATCCACCGGATGCTGCTGCACCGCCACCTCTCCCCCGAGATCAGCTTCGGCAACGGCGAGACCCTGCTCTACCGCTCCGAGCTGCCGGCCTATCTGACCGGGCGGCGACTGGCCGAGTTCGATGTCGACGGCGAGATCCGCGTCGTCGAGGTCACCCGTGGCGGCCACTCCCTCGTCCCCGCCCACAGCACCACCGGGCGCCCGGGTGATCTGGTCACCTTCGCCGTCGCCGCCACCGCGCTGGGCAGGCTGCGCGGCTTCCTGGACAAGGAGCTGGGGACATGAACGTGCTCATCGCAGGGGCCGGACGGCTCGGCACCCAGGTCGCCCAGGTGCTCGCCGCCGCCCACAACGAGGTGACGCTGATCGACGCCGATGACGACCGCGTCGCCGAGCTGGAGGGCCGCCTCCCCCTCCGCCTGGTCGCCGGCGACGCCTGCGAACCCGCCCTCCTGGAACACGCGGGAGCCCTCACCGCCGACCTCGTCATCGCCACCACCGGCGACGACGAGGACAACCTCGTCATCAGTCTGCTCGCCAAACGGCAGTTCGCCGTGGACCGCGTCGCCGCCCGCGTCAACGACGCCGAGAACGCCTGGTTGTTCGACGAGCGCTGGGGCGTCGACGTCGCCGTCCCCGCCGCCACCCCGCTGATCTCCCTCATCGAGGAGGCCACCGGCGCCACCGACACGGTCGCCCTCCTGCGGCTGAGCAAGGCGGGCGTCGATGTCATCGAAACCGCGATCACCCCGCAGTCCCGCACCGCGGGCCACGCCCTCGCCGACGTACCGCTGCCCGACGGCACCGTCATCGCCACCATCGTCCGCGACGGGCAACCGACCGTCCCCACACCGACGTTCACACTCCGAGCCGGCGACGAACTCCTGCTGGTCTCCCACACCGCCACCGAGCAGGAGATCCACGCCGCGTTCCAATGAAGGCCGAGGGGCCCGGGACGGAGCACCGGTTTTCAGGAAAGGCCCGCGCGAGGCGGAAGACGGGCGGGAAGAGCACACGCCCGCGGCCGCAGCCGCCGGCCGCCCTCCTGTCAGGACGCTCGGACCTGTCAGGACGCTCGGACCGTCAGCACATCGTGCTGCGGCTCGCCGAGAACGACCTTGAGCGCACCGGTGTCGCCGGCCCGCGAGAAGACGTCGTACGCCTCCTCCATCCGGTCCAGCGGGAACGTGTGGGTGACCATGGACGCCGCGGACAGCCGGCCGGCGGCCATCATGCGCAGCAGCGTGGGAGTGGAACGGGTGTCGACCAGGCCCGTCGTGATCGTCACGTTCCTGATCCACAGATCTTCGAGGTGCAGTGTCGCGGGCTTGCCGTGTACGCCGATATTGGCCACATGCCCGCCGGGCCGCACCATGCGCGTGCACGTCTCGAAACTCTCCGGCACCCCGACCGCTTCGATGACCACGTCGGCGCCGAGCCCTTCGGTGAGGTCGGCGACCAACTGCTCGGCCTCCTCACCCGCGGCGGCCACGGCATCGGCGCCCAGACGCTTGGCGGCGTCCAGCCGGGACGGGGCGAGATCCACGGCGATGATCTTCTCGGGCGTGTACAGCTGCGCGGTGGCGATCGCGGCGAGGCCGATGGGCCCCGCTCCGACCACCACGACGGTGTCTCCGGGGCGCACGTGCCCGTTCAGCACACCGACCTCGTAGGCGGTGGGGAAGATGTCGGCCAGCAGGACGGCGTCCTTGCTGTCCACCGAACCGGGGAGCGGGTACACGGACAGATCCGCGTACGGCACACGGACGTACTCGGCCTGGGTGCCGTTGATCAGGTGGCCGAGGATCCAGCCTCCGCCGCCCCGGCACTGCCCGTACGCGCTCTCCCGGCAGAAGCGGCAGCGGCCGCACGCCGTGATGCACGAGACCAGGACACGGTCGCCGGGCCGGACACCGCGCACGTCGCCGCCCACCTCGACGATCTCGCCGACGGCTTCGTGCCCGAGCACCGTGCCGGGGCGTACCTCCGGCACATCGCCCTTGAGGATGTGCAGGTCGGTCCCACAGATGGTCACGGCGTCGACGCGGACGATCGCGTCGGTGGCCTCCTGCAGCCCCGGGTCCGCGACCTCCTCCCAGGCGGACTTGCCGGAACCGTGGAATACGAGTGCTTTCATGACGATCCCTTCCTGGGCCTTGCGGGTGCCGGTGGGGGGACCAGCAGCGACCGGGCTCCTGCGCGCGGCCACCCGCTGTCCCTGGGGACGTCGGTGCCGAGGACGGTGGGACGCCCCTGGGTGGCCGCCCTCGAACGGAGTGACCTCATTCCTCCAGCCTGCCCGTGACGGCCGCCGTCCGCATGGGCAGCCCGGTCCCCGTTGCCGGACCGGGCGGGGCGCTCCGGGCCGAGCGTGCCCCGAACCGGCGGCTGTACGGGCCGACAGGTCCCCGGACGGGCCCACCCTGCCCTCGCGGGGTGACGCGGAAGCGGCCAGGCTGGTCATGAGCCCACCCGGCGACTCAGACGCCGGAGCGAAGGAGCTGATCATCATGACGACCCCGGTGGGATTTCCGGACAGCCCGGTCCAGGTGAACGCGCGTATCGACACGCCACTGTCCCGATGGCTGTGGCTCGTGAAGTGGATCCTCGCCATTCCCCACTACGTGGTGCTGTGTTTCCTCTGGATCGCCTTCACCGTGGTGACCGTGATCGCGTTCTTCGCCATCCTGTTCACCGAGCGCTACCCCCGCGCCCTGTTCGACTTCAACCTGGGAGTGATGCGCTGGAGTTGGCGGGTCGCCTACTACTCGTACGACACCCTGGGCACCGACCGGTACCCGCCGTTCAGCCTGGGCGAGGAACCGGATTACCCGGCACGGCTGGACATCGCCTACCCGGAGCGGCTCTCCCGCGGCCTGGTGCTGGTGAAGTGGTGGCTCCTGGCCATCCCGCACTACCTCGTCATCGCCTTCTTCACCGGTGGCTCCCACCTCGGCTGGTCGTCCGGCGGCCTGATCGGGGTGCTGACGCTCATCGCGGCCGTGATCCTGGCCTTCACCGAGAAGTATCCGAAGGACCTGTTCGACCTGATCGTCGGCCTCAACCGCTGGGTCCTGCGGGTCGCCGCGTACGCCACTCTGATGACGGACAAGTACCCGCCGTTCCGCCTGGACCTGGGCGGCTCGGAGACGACCACTCCGGAAGAGCGGGCCTGATCGCCCCGCTGTGGCCGCGTTCCCAGACGATCTTCCGGGCGATGAACCCTTGGCCCCCTCCTCCAGGCAACCGCCGAACGTGACGGACCGGGCGGGCATCGCCTCGACCGTCAGTCCCTCCCTGCGCGCCACACCGTGCCGGGCCGGGCCGTCCGGCCGTGCCGGGCCGGGCCGTCCGGCCGCACGCTCGTGCGCTCCACAGGGCCGTCGAGCGTGACCGCACGTGTTGTGCTTCACCTGCCTTCGCCTTCCTCCTCAGCGCAGTCGGCGCAGGTAGGGGTCCTGTGGCATGCGCGGCAGCAGGCGCACGCGTGCGTCCAGCACGGTGACCTCGCCGGGTGTCGCGAGGACGGGGTTGAAGTCGGCTTCGGCGAGCTGCGGCAGGTCGCTCGCCATGCGGGACAGGCGCAGGAGCAGTTGTTCGAGCCCTTCGAGGTCGACCGGTCCGCCGCCGTGCGTGCCGAACAGCAGCGGGGCGCAGCGCGGGGCCGTGATCAGGTCGTGCACGTCGTGGTCGGTGAGCGGGGCGAGCCGGGCAGCGTGGTCGGCCAAGACCTCGGTCGCGGTGCCGCCGAGCCCGAAGAGGACGAGCGGGCCGAAGACCTGGTCCTGCATCACGCCCGCGAACAGTTCGGTGCCGCGCGCGGCGAGCGGCTGGACCACCACTCCGGTCATGAGTCCGGCGAACCGGGTCTCGAAGTCGCGGAAGGCGGCACGCACCTGGGCATCTCCCTGGAGATCGAGATGAACGGCGCGCTGTTCACTCTTGTGGAGCAGGCCCGGCCAGTGTGCCTTCAGGACCACCCGGCCGTCGGCACCGCGCAGCCGCTCGGCCGCCAGGACTGCGTCGTCCTCGGTCTCGGCCCAGGCCCAGGGCAGTTGCGGGATGCCGTAGCAGGCGAGCAGTTCGGCGCAGGTGCGCGGGTCGAGCCAGCCGCCGTCCGCGTGCGCGGTCAGGTACGCCTCGGCGACCGCGTGCGCGCGGGCCGAATCGACCTGGACCAGTGTCGGGATCGTCCCCGCCGGGCGGCTCAGCCACGCCGAACGGCGGGCCGCGTGCGCCAAAGCCCTTGCCGCTGCCCCGGGTTCGGCGTACGAGGGGATGGTGCCGCCGTCCGCGGCGGGCAACAGCCTGACGGGCAGATCCTGTTCGAGACGTACGGCGGCCACCGGACGTGCCCGGTGACCGGGAGCGTCGGTGAGGGCCCGGATCAGGTCGTCACCGGTCGCCTCGGCCACCGCGGTGGGAACAAGGGCCAGCAGTACGGCATCGATGCCCGGGTACCGCATGATCCGGTCCACGCAGTCCTTGAGCTGCTCCTCCGTGACGGCGGCGGTGGCGTCGACGGGGTTGCCGGCCGCCGCGCCGTCCGGGAGGACGGCGAGCAGGTCGTCGATCAGTGCCGGGGTCGGCGGGGGCAGGGACAGTCCGGCCTCGGCACACGCGTCGGCGGCGAGGACACCGGCTCCGCCCGCGTTGGTGACGATCGCCACGCGCGGTCCCGCGGGCAGCGGCTGGGAGTGCATCAGGGCGGCGGTCTCCAGGAGCTCACCGATCGACCGGGTGGCGGTGATACCGGCCTGCGTGAACAGGGCCCCGCGGGTCATGGTGCGGGTGGCGGCGGCCGCGGTGTGGGAGGCGGCGGCGCGCCGGCCCGCCTCGGTGCGGCCCGCGTCCACGGTGAGCACGGGCAGGCGGCGGGTGACGCGCCGGGCGGTGCGGGAGAAGGCGCGCGGGTTGCCGAACGACTCCAGGTGCAGCAGGGCGAGGTCGGTGGTGCCGTCGCTCTCCCACCACTGGAGCATGTCGTTGCCGCTGACGTCGTACTTGTCGCCGAGGGAGGCGAAGGACGAGACGCCGATGCCCAGCCGGGACAGGCCGTCGAGCAGCGCGATGCCGACCCCGCCGGACTGTACGGCGACACCGGCCGTGCCCGGGCGCGGATGGCCGGCGGCGAAGGTCGCGTCGAGCTTCAGCTCCGGGTCGGTGTTGGAGATGCCGAGGCAGTTGGGGCCCACCAGCCGCATGCCGTGCGAACGGCAGGCGGCCAGCAGGGCCCGGGCCTGGTCCGCGTCCAGCCCGGCGGTGACGACGAGCAGGGCGCGTACGCCCGCCTTCCCGCACTCCTCGGCGACCGCCGGGACCACGGCGGCGGGCACGGCGAGCACCGCGAGGTCGGGGATCCTGGGCAGGGCACCGACCGACGGGTGGGAAGGGACGCCGAGGATCGAGCTCGCGGCGGGGTTCACTGCGTACAGGTGCCGGGTGTAACCACCCGCGTGCAGATGGTGCAGGAGAGCCCGTCCCACCGACCCGGGCCTGCGCCCGGCACCGACCACCGCGATGGCGTCCGGCCGCAGCAGCGGCACCAGGCTGGCCACATCCGCGGCCCGACCACGTGTCTCCACCGTGGACAGGTACGTCTCATCCTCCGCGAGCTCGATGGTGCAGCGCACCTCAGGGCCCTCGAAGTGACGGGCCGTACGCAGTCCCAGATCGGCGAAGAGCCGGAGCACTTGGCGGTTCTCGCTGAGCGCGTCAGCGGTGAACGTGCTGACGCCGTCCGCGCGGGCAGCCGAGACCAGATGTTCCACGAGGAGGGTGCCGACGCCCCGGTGGTGCAGTCCCTCGGCCACGGCGACGGAGATCTCGGCCGATGCCTTGTCCTCGCCGGTCTCGTACTCGGCCAGGCCGATCACCTGGCCGTGCGTCTCGGCCAGGAGCGCCCGGTATCCGGGGCGCGGCGGCGCACAGGCCCGGTCGGCCGCCATCGCGGCGGAGCGCCGGCTCGCGGCGAAGAACCGCATCCGGAGATGCTCCGGGGACATCTCCTCGTACAACCCCTGGAGCTGTGCACGGTCCCTCGGCGTCACGGCCCGGATGCACACGGTGGTGCCGTCCGCGAGCAGGGCGTGAACCATGGGTCGGCTGCGGTCGTCGTCCGTCATCGCGGGCCTCCTCGAAACTCCTCGGCACTTCGAGCATCCAGCGGCCCATGGCCCGGTCCCAGGGGCCGGTCGGGGTGCGCCGTGTGGGCCCAACGGCCCCCCGCCCTCGATTCCCGTGGATCAGTCCTCCCGCGGAAGCAGCGTGCGCGTCTCTCCCGGTGCGACGGTGACGGCCCGGTCGGGCAGGAGGAGCGCGGCCCTCGGCCGGAGTTCAGGCGCGCTGCGGGACGACCGCCACCGGGCAGTCCGCGTGATGCAGCAGCGTGTGGGCGACCCTGCCGAGTTGCAGACCGGGATGGCCGTGCCGCCTGAGCGCACCGACGACCATCAGGTCGGCGTCGGCCGACGCCTCCAGAAGGACCTTGTGGGCGGGGCCCTCCACCGATTGGCGGTGCACGTCGACCCGGGGCTGTTGCCGTACGGCGTCGCGGAGGGCGTCGGTGAGGAAGGTGGAGGCCCGTTCCTCGTTCGCACGGGCGGCGTCGTCCGCGACCAGAGGGTGGTCCACGTGCTCATGAGCGGGACGGCGCCAGGCCCGTACGGCATGCAACGCGCAACCGCGCGCCTCGGCCTCGCGGACGGCGAACCGTACGGCGGCCGAGCCCTCGGCGGGGCCGCCCACGCCGACCACGACGCGGCCGAAGGAGCCCTGCCGGTTCTGTTCCCCGCCGCGGACCACGATGACCGGGCAGACCGCTCTGGCGGCCACCGCGAGACTCACCGACCCCAGCAGCAGCCCGGCGATCTCGCCGCGGCCGCGGGAGCCCGTGACCAGGGCGGAGGATTCCTGGCCCGCGTGCAGCAGCGCGGACACGGCGTCGTCGGGCAGCACCTCGCCCGACACCTTCAGCTCCGGGCTGCGGAGCTGGGCGCGTTCCGCGCAGGACGCGGCGATGTGCTCCGCCATGATCTCTTCGGACGGGCGGTCGGTGGTGAAGGAAGGGCGGCTTCCTTCGTAGCGCTCCCACAAGGAGGCGTAGACAACCCGTAGCGGTAGCCCGTGGCGCGTCGCCTCGTCCGCCGCCCAGTCCACAGCCCGCAGGCTGGACTCCGAACCGTCGACACCCACGACCAAGGGGAGCGTCATGATCCCCACCGCCTCTCTGCCCGGCCGGCCACTGCGAGAGCCTCCTGTGAACACCGTCGCACCGCGCCGGGCCCACCGCGACACGCGGATCGACGTCCGGCGGGCCTCGGCCCGGGTTGCGCCCCGTCGGTTTGCGGCGATCGTGGAGTCATACGGCCACCACCGCGCCGCCATGACCGGGCGCATGGGCCGCGTGCTGAGACGTCGGTGACCGGACAGGAGCCCGATCCGCTTCGAGATCACGAAGAAGGGACGGCCGCTGTGGTGGTGAGAACCGGCGTTTTCGGCGCCATGACCGAGGAACATCGCGAGCTGCTCATGTCGGTCGCTCGGGAGGTGTCGTTCGGGACGGGCGATCGCATCTTCGACGAAGGCGGCCAGGCCGACCGCTTCTGGATCATCCACACGGGCACGGTCGCCCTGGACCTGCATGTGCCCGGCCGACGCGCGGCGATCATCGAGACCCTCGGCGCCGGGAAACTGCTGGGCTGGTCCTGGCTGGTTCCTCCCCATCACTGGCACCTGGGAGCCGAGGCCGCCAGCCCGGTGCGCGCCTACGAGTTCGACGCGGCGACCGTTCGTGCGATGTGCGCGAAGGACCCTGTGCTGGATCACGAGCTGTGCACCTACGTCGTCGGCGTGCTCGCACGCCGGCTCAGGTCCTCCCGGGAACGGCTGCTCGACCTGTACGCGCCCCACGGCGCGGGCGAAATGCCCTGACGAGGCGAGAGGAGGGGCCGCAGTGCCTGAGACCCCGCACATCGTGAGCGATGTGATGACCCAGACGGTCGTGGCCGTCGGACGCGACGCGCCCTTCAAGGAGATCGTGCGGACCATGGAGCAGTGGCGGGTCAGCGCCATGCCGGTCCTGGAAGGTGAAGGGCGCGTCATCGGCGTCGTCTCGGAGGCCGACCTGCTGCCCAAGGAGGAGTTCCGCGAGGGCGATCCGAGCCTCTACGAACAACGCGGGCGCCTGTCCGACATCGCCAAGGCCGGGGCCTTGTCGGCGGCGGAGCTCATGAGCACTCCCGCGGTCACCGTCCACCCCGACGCCACTCTGGCCCAGGCGGCCAGGATCATGGCCGTCCGGCACGTCAAGCGGCTGCCGGTGGTCGACGACCTGGGCATGCTCCAGGGCATGGTCAGCCGTGCCGATCTGCTGAAGGTCTTCCTGCGGCCGGACGAGGACATCGAGGAGGAGGTGCGACGCACCGTGGTGTCCTACCTCTTCCCGGCCTTCAGCCACGCCATCCACGTGAACGTCCACGAGGGCGTCGTCACCCTCCGTGGACACATCCGCGACACCTCGCTCATCTCGGTCGCCGTGCGCCTCGTGCGCGCCATCGAGGGAGTCGTGGACGTCGATCCCCGGCTCACCGGCGAGTCCCCCGCTCCGGGCGGCCCGCAGGACACGGGGTGAGGGTGCGGCGATGCGGGCCCGGACGGCGCTCCTCCCTCACTGCTCGGCCGGCTCCTCCCTCCCTCACTGCTCGGCCGGAGTGATGCGCCGTCCGGTGACGCGCGTGGGCCGGATCGACACCCACATCTCGCGTTCGCCCCCTGCCCAGGGCGTGGTGTGGGCGTGATCGGTCAACTCGCGCACCGCGTCGGGATCGGTGACAGCCCGCGCGGGTCCGACGACGAGCACGCTCCAGCCCTGGCTCATGGCCTCGTCCACATGGTCGACCTCGAAGGCGACCTCCGATCCCACGGCCGCCGCCGGGACCGAGCCCGGCGCGGTCCGGAACGCGATCGCGTCGTCGACGACCTCGTAGTTCACCGGGACCACCGCCGGACCGTCCGATGTCGTGACCGCGACGCGTCCCACGCCGTGCGTGGACAGCAGGGACCGGCATTCGTCGGGGTCGAGGTCCCGCAGTCGGGGATGCAGCAGCGCCTCGCCCTGGCCGGGCGGCAGATCGACGCCACCCCCGCGCAGGGCGGCGAGGCTGGTGCCCAGCGCGTCGGCCAGGTTGATGAGACTGGCCGTGGTCGGGTCGGCCGGCTGTTCCTCGAGATAGGCCAGGTACTCCGGTGCCATTCTGGCGCGGCGGGCCGTCTCCTCCCGACTCAGGCCTCGGCGGGTGCGTTCGGTGGCGACGCGGCGGCCGATGTCACCGGGATTGGGCGGCCGGCCCGGCGGGGTCCCGCCGGGCCCTGCGCGACGCTGCCCGCCCGTCCGGTCCGTGGGGGGCCGGGAAGGCTCGTGAGCGCTCCCGGGCCTGTGCTCGATGTGACGGATGTGCGCGTCGGGCCCGGGGAAGACGAGCGTCACCTCGTCCGTGTCGGACCAGCGCACGTCGTAGGGAGGCGTTCCATCCTCGTGGTGGAGTCCGACAACCTCGCCGTCGCGCCTGGTGACGCCGGTGGCAGGGCTCTCGACCACGAGTTGATCGCCGAGTTGAGCTCGCATGATCGCCGCCGTTTCCTCAGAATGCCTGCTGTTCCCAACGTCCCACGCACGGCGTGCCACCGCACGGGATGAGGGCTCCGCCGATCCCCGTGGCCGCGCGGCCGGTCCGCCACCATCCGCGACGCCCTGCGCGTGCATGGCTCCAGACCCGCTCGGCACCCGGCCAACACCGCCCACCGGCTGTCTCCACCCGGAACGGAGAGGCGACATGCGGCGATCTGGACCACCCCATCGGCGTGGTGTCCGAGGCCGATCTGCTGCGCAGGTCCTCGGCCGGGACCTCCAGTCGGTGATCCACGTCATCATCCTTGTTGCTGCTCCGGCATCGGCCAGCCGGTCTCCGGGGGAGCCCACCCCTCGGTCGCACCGGCGCCCATGCCCTCGATGTCACGCTGCGCGGCACCCACCAGCTGCCGGCCGAGGTCGTGCATGGCCCTGCCCGCCGCCAGTTCGTCACCGATCTCCGGAACCTCCGTGTCCGCGGGGTTACGGTGGGCGGCCCCGTGCCCGGTGAGCTCCGTGGTGCCGGTGTTCAGCACCGCACGTGCCTTGGTCGTTCCCTCATCCTCGAAGAGGTGGAGGCGAACCTTCCATTCCACGGTATGTGCCATCACTTTCCTCCTCGTCCCGGTGCGGACCTCTGTGATCCGGACGCACTCCGCTCGTGGCTTCGCGGGTCCGCGGCCGCGGCCAGGAGCTCGCCCTCGATACGGCGCCGGACCTCGGCGGCGAGAGCGGTCAGCCGTGCGGACGTCGCCGCCCGTGGCGCGACGGGGGCCCGGATCCGGCGGGCCGCAGGAGGGAGCCCGGCCAGGTCCGCGGCGTATCTCTCGTCCCGCTCCGCCGGATCGGGGCGCCCGGCGGTGCGCTTCCCGTTCCGCATCACCGGCTCCAGCAACGGCAGGCCCCCGTCGGGGGGCGGCTCATCGCGGAGCCCGATCACGTCGGCGTATCCGGGGCGGCGGAACACCTGCTTCGCCCCGGGGGCGGTCACTTTGGCCGAGGAGAGCTTCATCACCGGCCGGCCGTCGTACTCGACCATCTTGTACGCGGAGTCGAGGTACGGGGCGTCGGCCGAGACTCCGACGCGGGTGCCGACGGCGTAGACGTCGATGGGGGCTCCGGAGCGGACCAGATCGTCCACGGAGTACTCGTCGAGGCCGCCGCTGGCGACGATCCGTACGTCCGGCAGTCCGGCCGCGTCGAGGAGGGCGCGGGCCCGTGACGCCAGGGCTCCGAGGTCGCCGCTGTCCAGCCGTACGGCCGAGCCGGGCCCACGGGCCGCCTGGTCGAGGTCTCGCAGCACCCGCGCCGCGACCCGGACCCCTGCCTCGGTGTCGTAGGTGTCGACCAGGAGCGTCAACGGCCCGGGGTGCGCGCGGGCGAAGGCGCGGAAGGCCGCCTCCTCCGTCCCGAACGCCTCGATGTAGGAGTGGGCCATCGTGCCGACGGCGGGCAGCCCCTCGGCGGTGGCCGCGGCGACGTTGCTCGTTCCGGCGAAGCCGACCATCCCGCTCAGCCGGGCGGCCTGGTAACCCGCCTGGGGGCCGTGGGTACGCCGCAGGGAGAAGTCCACCACCGGATGTCCTGCCGCTGCCAGAACGCACCGTGCGGCCTTCGAGGCGATCGTCGTCTGGTGGCTGACCTGGTTGAGCAGATAGGTCTCGACCAGCTGCGCCTGCGGAAGCGGAGCAGTCACCTCCAGCAGCGGCTCTCCGGCGAGCACGATCCGCCCCTCCGGGACCGCCCTCACCTGTCCGGTGAACTCCGTTCCGAGCAGCGGGGCCAGGTCGCGTGGCGGCCGGTGCAGTGCCGAGGCGAAGGCGTCGACGTCCTCGGCTCCGACCCGGAAGCCGGACAGGAAGTCCAGTGACGACTCCAGGCCCGCGGCCACCAGGAAACCCCGGCCCGGCGGCAGGTCGCGGACGAACAGGCTGAACGTCGCCGGGCCGCTCATCCCCTCCCGCAGGTACGACATCGCCATCGTGACCTCGTACAGATCAGTGGTCGTCGCCGAGGACATCCGCGTCACCTCCTCCTGGACACCGGCAGGGCGCCACGAGCTCGTTCACCTTCCGAACCGTGCGGACCACTGGGGCTCCACCAAGTCCCACTCGGTGTCCCACCGTGCGTACCGACTGCGGTCCAGCGCCAGACGCATGCTCTTTCGCGCGGCGACGAGGACGACGTACACACCGACCGCCGTCATGCCGCCCATCACCCAGCCGGTGGCCTGCGCGTCGCCCGCGGACATCGGCGGAGCCTTGACGGTTCCTTCCCGGTCGACCCAGATCCGCAGGGTGGAGCGCTCGGCCTCGTCCTGCGACACATAGGCTGTTCCCGTCCGCCGCTCGCCGTCTTCGCCCGTCCAGCTGAGCCGCACCTTCTGCTTCTCGTCCGCGGCGCTGACCCGTGCCGCGTCGGGGTCCGGGGTCAGCCGGGCGGTGACCTGGTGCCGCTCCGCGGTCTGGGCCTGGACGGCACGCATCGCGGACCCGTACGCCGCCAGCCCCGCGCTCACCGAAGCCATCGGCAGTCCGAGGACGAGCACGAGCAGCAGGAATCCGGACCACCAGGCTTCGATCCGGTCGGTCGTATGCCGCAGCGGGTTCGCGCCCCTGGGCAGGTGCTCGTGGTCCGGCCGGCGGGGGTCGGATGCGTGCGGCGAGTCCTGTGCACTCATGCTCTGGCCTCCAGCTGTCGCTGCTGGTGCGTCCCCCCACCACCTCTGCCTCGCCCACCACCTTCCAACGGCGACACCTCCCGGTCACGGGGCCGAAGGTCCCCGGTAACCGACCACTCGGCCCACCCGGCCCGTACGCCGGTCAGACCCGTACGCCGGTCAGATCTGCGGAACGACCGCGACAGGGCACGGGGCGTGATGCAGCACGGCGTGGTTGACCAGGCCCAGCTGCAAGCCGACGTGCCCGTGTCGCCTGCGGGCGCCGACGACGAGCAGATCGGCGTCGGACGCCGCGTCCAGGAGCGCCTGCCGGGCCGGGCCCTCGACCACCTCGCTGCTCACCGGAACGTCCCTGTACCGCCGCGCGGAATCGCCCAGTGCGTCGGCCAGCACCTGCGCAGGCGCGCGGTCGAGGGCGCGGAGGGCGTATCCGGACAGGCCCGGCGGCCCGGGGTTTCCGACCGGGACACTCCAGGCGTGCACCGCCACGAGCCGACAGCGCCGTGCGTGGGCCTCGCGGAACGCGAACCGCACGGCGGTGCCACTGCCCTCCCCGTCCTCGACGCCGACAACAACCCTCCCGAACCGGCCGTTCCGGTGCTCCGCCCCGCCGCGCACCACGATGACCGGGCAGTCGGCATGGGCGGCCACAGCCAGGCTGACCGAACCCAGCAGCAGCCCGGCGAGGTCCCCGAGCCCTCTGGAGCCGAGTACCAGCGCGAAGGCGTTGCGCCCGCTGACCACCAGGGCGGACGCCGCGTCCTCGGACAGGACCTCGCTCGACAGCCGTACCGCGGGGGCACTCTTCCTCGCTCGCTCCGAGGCGACGGCGACCGGGTCGGGCGCCGCCTGCTCCGCCGCGGCCGCGTGCAGGAGATGGAGCGGCAGCTCGTGCCGGAGTGCCTCGTCGGCGGCCCAGTCCACCGCCTCAAGGCTCGCCTCCGACCCGTCGATGCCGACCACCAGGGGAACCTCCACCGCTCACGCCTCCTCCTGCCGGACCTCACGCCCGTGCGTGCGCCGCCGTTTCGCGGGCCACCTGCGCCCGGAGAGATCTGCGGTACTCCTCGACGGAGAGGCGCCGTGCCCGGCGCGCCGACGGACGGGGTCGGCAGTGGTCCGAGCGTCGGCAAACGCTCACCGCCCTTCCAGCTTCTTACGAGATGGAGACAGTCGCCATGGAAGGAGCGCGAACTCGGACTCGACGGACCACCGCCACGGACGCGACCGAGCCCGTCGTCGTCATGCGCCGCATGCCCGACGAGCGCCGCCTCTCCCGACTCGTACGGGAGGGCGCGGACATCGACGACGCGCCGGCCCCGCACTGCGGAGGACATCTCCTGCCTCGACGACGGCCCGCGCGTCCTGGACTGTCCGGGGTGCAGAGCCCTTGTCGCCACCCATTCCGGCGTGCATACATTACAACCGTAAGACGTACGACCGTAATACTACAGAGCCGCGGTCCTCGCGCCGTATCCGGTGAGGTCAGATGAAGACGACAAAGAGCATGAAGTGGATCCACACGCCCACGCGCACGATCGACGTCGGCGGGGTGCCGTTCGCCTACCGCGAACTCGGTCCGACCGGTGGTGTTCCGGTGGTGTTCCTGCACCACCTGATGGCCGTCCTCGACGACTGGGACCCGAGGATCATCGACGGCATCGCCGCCCGCCGCCGGGTGATCGCGTTCGACAACCGCGGGGTCGGCGCGTCGGGAGGATCCGTGCCGCCCGACGTCGCGGACATGGGCCGCGACGCCGTGGCCTTCATCCGTGCGAGGGGACTCGAGAAGGTCGACCTGCTCGGATTCTCGCTCGGCGGCGGAGTCGCACAGATGGTCGCCCTGCAGGCACCCGAGCTCGTGCGCCGGATCATCCTGGCCGGGACCGGTCCCCGCGGAGGCGGCGGCATCAAGGAGATCAACAAGGTCGCGGTCCGTGCGTACGTCAAGTCCGCGCTCACCCTGAAGGACGCCAGGACGTTCCTGTTCTTCCCGCGCGACGCCGAGGGCAGGCGGGCCGCGAAGGACTACCTCGCCCGGCTCAAGGAACGTACTCAGAATCGCGACGAGAAGATCTCCCTGCAGGCTCGACGCGCGCAGCTGAAGGCCATCCGCGCGGCCGGACTGCACGCACCCGACGACCTCTCGGTGATCACCCAGCCGGTCTTCGTCGCCAACGGTGACAACGACCTCATGGTCGCGAGCAGCAACTCGGCCGACATGGCCCGCCGGATCCCGAACGCCCGATTGAAGATCTACCCGAACTCCGGGCACGGCGGCGTGTTCCAGCACCACCGGGAGTTCGTCCCTGAGGCCCTGGAGTTCCTCGATGACTGAGAGATCCGACCGGTCGATCGCCGGGAAGGTCGCCCTCGTGACGGGCGGCGGCCGGGGCCTGGGCGCGGCGACCGCGCGGTCCCTGACCGCCGCGGGTGCCCGGGTCTTCGTGATCGATCTGCACCGCCCGGCCGCGGGCGAGGCGATCGACGAGCGGGTCACCCACCTGGTCGGCGATGTGACCGACCTCGGCGACATGACCCGAGCGGTCGAGACCGTCGTCAGGGACGCCGGCCGCCTGGACATCGTGATCGCGAACGCGGGTGTACTCGGGCGGGGCGTGACCCTCCGGGCGTCATCGGCTTCGGTGGTCGACCGACTCTTCGACGTGAACGTCGGTGGTGCGCTCAACACGGTCCGTGCCGGCCTTCCGGGCCTCATCGAGAACCGTGGTCGGCTCGTACTGATCTCGTCGGTGTTCGCCTTCGTCAACGGGGCCGGCGCCATCCCGTACGCGATGAGCAAGGCAGCGGTCGAGCAGCTTGGCCGTGGACTGCGGGTCGAACTCGCCGCTCATGGTGTCAGCGTCACGACCGCGTACTTCGCGGTGATCAACACGGACATGACCCGGCAGGGCCTCGACGAGGATCCAGTGGCCCAGGCGCTGCTCGGCACCCAACCGAGGTTCCTGCGCAAGCGCATCAGCCCCGAGCAAGCGGCGGCAGCCATCGTCGAGGGCCTGTGTCGCCGGGACGTGCGGGTGTTTCGTCCGCGCAGATGGACGGTGGTCTCGAAGGTCCGCGGCATCATCGCACCCGGGATGGACTCCGGCCTGGCGCGGGATCGCACCGTCCAGAACATCCTCGGACACCTCGACGCGCGTGCGGGCGAGGACTTCCTGACCACCTGATGTCAGGACCGGCACGGAGCCCCGACTACGCACGGACCAGGAGCCATTGATGACGCGTTCGACCCGGAACGTGTCCGGACTGCTGACCCGCACCGCGTCGGGACACCCCGCGCGCACGGCGATCGTCTTCGGTGGCGATCGGATCTCCTACGCGGAACTCGACGCGGCGTCGAACCGGGTGGCGAACCTGCTGATCGAGCGCGGCGTTCGCCCTGGCGAGAAGGTCGCCCTGTCCTGCACGAACAGCCCGCAGTTCACGACGATCTACTTCGGGATCCTCAAGGCCGGCGCGGTCGTCGTGCCGTTGAACGTGCTCCTCAAGGCGCGGGAGATCGCCTACCACCTCAACGACTGCGAAGCGACGGCGTACTTCGCCGTCGAAGGCAGTCCGGAGCTCCCGATCGGGCGCGAGGCATGGTCGGCCTTTCAGGCCGCCGGTCGGGCCGCTCACTTCTTCCTCATCGGCAGCGGTACGTTGGTGGACGGCGTCACCCCGGACCAGGTCCATGCCGCCGCTGTCGCCGGGCAGCCGGAGACGTCCGAGACGGTCGAGCGGGCCGACGACGACACCGCGGTCATCCTCTACACGTCCGGTACCACCGGGCAGCCCAAGGGCGCGGAACTCAGACACCGGAACGTGTACGACATCGCCCGAGCCGGTGTCCAGCTCTTCGCGTCGGACCCTGCGACGCCCGACGTCTACCTGTGCGTCCTTCCGCTCTTCCACGCCTTCGGCCAGATGGTCATCCAGAACGGCGCCATCGGGTTCGGCGGCACACTCGTCCTGCAGGCGAGGTTCTCCGCCCGAGAGGCGCTGGATCTCATGCTCGACCATGCCGTGACGTTCTTCGGCGGCGTACCGACCATGTACTGGGGCCTGCTCGAGGCACTCGACGACAGCGTCGACGTCGCCCGGCTGGCCGCCAACCTGCGCATCGCCGTGTCGGGTGGTTCCGCGCTGCCCGCGAAGATCCATCAAGAGTTCAAGGAACGTTTCGGTGTGACGATCCTCGAGGGCTACGGGCTCTCGGAGACGGCGGCGATCGCGTCGTTCGCCAGGTACGGCGAGGAGCCCCGCGTCGGATCGATCGGCCTGCCCATCGCCGGGGTCCGGATGAAGCTCATCAACGATGACTGGTCGGACGTGGCAGACGACCCCGGCGCGGTCGGGGAGATCGCGATCAAGGGCTACAACATCATGAAGGGCTACTACGAGCGCCCCGAGGCCACCTCGGAGGCCATCGACCAGGGATGGTTCCGCACCGGAGATCTGGCTCGCAAGGACGCCGACGGCTTCTACTTCATCGTCGACCGGTCCAAGGACATGATCATTCGCGGCGGGTTCAACGTCTACCCGCGCGAGCTCGAGGAGGTGCTCATGGAGCACCCCGCGGTCTCCTTGGTCGCCGTCATCGGAGTTCCGCACCGGAGTCACGGGGAAGAGATCAAGGCCGTCGTCGTCAGGAAGGCCGGCGACCGTACGACTGAGGCCGAGCTGACAGCCTGGGGAAAAGAGCAATTCGCAGGCTACAAGTACCCGCGCATCGTCGAGTTCGTCGACGCCCTGCCCATGACCGCCACCGGGAAGATCCTCAAGCGCGAACTGTCCTAGAAAGCAGGGCCGTCTCCGGCGCCACGGATTCCCTGCGCACGGCCCGCGCTCGCGGCTGCCCCCCAGTCGCGTCGGTCGCCGGTCCACGGCTCCGAGGACGGGCTCCGTGCCTACCCGCACATCGCCCACGGCGACGACGACGTCCTGCACACCCTCCGCGAGCCGTGGCCGACCGGGCTGGTCCTCAACCGGGCCAGCGCCTCCACCGCCACCGCCACCCGCGCCAAGGACATCGAAGACGGCATCGCCGACATCGTCACCGTCGGCTTGGTGAGCGGCTTCCCCGGGACCATCGACTGGTGGGACCCGGAGTTCCTGGACCTCCTGGCCGCCGACCACGACGTGATCCTGTTCGACAACATCGGGATCGGCTACACGCCCGGCGAACCACGCGACTCCGTCGAAGGATTCGCCGACGGCGCCATCGAATTCATCGAGGCCCTCGGCCTGGCGCAGGCCGATCTGCTCGGCTGGTCCATGGGCGGTTTCGTGGCCCAGCACGTGACGCTGCGGCGGCCCGACCTCGTCCGCAGACTGGTCGTGGCGGGCAGCAGTCCCGGCCGGGTGCCCGGGGCGCAGCCCTTGCCGGAGAAGGTGCAGGGCATCATGGCCGCGCCCGACGCCGACGCGGACGACATGCTCTACCTGTTCTTCCCCGAGACCGACGCGGGCCGCGCCGCCGGGGTCGAGCACCTCACCAAGGTCTCGACACGCCTGGCCGCCGGGGGCCCCGCGGTGTCCGAGACAGCGGCGACGCGCCAACGCGAGGCCATCGGCAAGTACATGGCGGTTCCGTTCGAGCAGGTACGGGCGAACCTGGAAACCATCAAGCAGCCCGTCCTCTACGCCAACGGCGTCCACGACGTGATGGCCCCCGCCCTGGCCTCCTACGTCGCCGTCCAGCACCTCGACTCGGCCACCCTGGTCCTCTACAGCGACGCCGGCCACGCCTTCCTCTTCCAGCACGTCAAGGCCTTCACCACCGAGGTGTCCAACTTCCTCGCCAACTGACCTCGCCAACTGACCACGCCAACTGACCACGCCAACTGACCACGCCGACCGAAACGTCGGCACGCGACTCGGGCGGCAGAGCGCTGACACGGGATCAGAGGCACCTACTGACCGTGCGAACCGACCGTGAGAAATCAAGGGATTACGTTCGGTCCGGCGCCGCGAGCGTGCAGAGTTCAGCTGGGCGCTGAGAGCACCTCCTCGCAACGCATGGGAACGGCTGCGTGACCGATCGGAGCCCGGGCGACAACGAGCGCGAGGTACTGACGCCGGCTACGCGGTGCACGTACGCTTTCCGAGTCCAGGTGACACTGGTTGCGTGATTGTCGAACGCGCGTATGCCCATCTCCCCTCGTACGACGAGGAAACCTGGCCTTGGTCGGTGCCCTGCGTCCGACAACTGCTCAACGAAGGGCTGCGGTTCACCGCACCGGTGACCTTTCTGGTCGGTGAGAACGGCTCGGGGAAGTCGACCCTGGTCGAGGCGCTGGCGGAGGGGTTCGGACTGGACTCCTACGGCGGCTCCCACGACTGGCGCTACGCCTCCCCGCGCGGCAGGTCGACCCTCGGCGAGCGTATGAAATTCGACGCCGCCTCGGGGCGCGGGCGCCGTATGGCCACCAGCTGGGCGGCCCGCAAGGGCTTCTTCCTGCGGGCCGAGACTGCGCTGGACGCCCTGGACAGGGAGGGGTTCTCGCCGGACTCGGTCAGCCATGGTGAGGGCTTTCTCGCGGCGTTCCGCGGGAAGTTCCTACACGCCGGGCTCTATGTTCTCGACGAGCCGGAGGCAGCGCTCTCCTTCTCCTCGTGCCTCGAACTGATCGGGCACATCGACCGGTTGGCCAAGGAGGGCGGCCAGGTCATCTGTGCCACGCACTCACCCTTGCTGACCGCACTGCCGGGCGCGGACATCATCGAGGTCGGTGAGCACGGTATGCGGAGGGTCGCCTGGCGGGAGCTCGGCGTCGTGGATCACTGGCGCCGCTATCTCGCCGACCCGCAGGCCTATCTGCGGCACATCGTCGAACCGTGAGGAATGGTCAATAGGTGTGGTCCGTCGCTGCGGGGTGTTGTGATCGGGTACGACGCCCCCAGGCTCGAGCGCCTGTACGGCGATGCCGTCCGCCCCGGCGCCCCGCCCGCCACCGAGGCACCCTCCCGGTCGCCGGCACCAGCACCGCCTCGCATCCCTCCGGGTCCATCCGCATCAGGGCCCGGGCCCACGCCTCCACCCGCTCCGCTTCCAGTGGCAGCACCGGGAGCGACACCCAAGGCCGCGTCTCCGGCGGACCTGCAGCAGCCGGGGCCGCCGCCACTCCAGACGGAGCTAGTGTTCCGAGTCGGGAATTCTGTTCAGATAACTGGCGAGGCGTTCGAGGATCTCGTCTGCGGTCTTCGTCCAGACGTAGGGCTTCGGGTCGGTGTTCCAGGCGGCGATCCAGTTGCGGATGTCCTTCTCCAGGGCTTGGACGGACCTGTGAACGCCGCGCCGTACCTGCTTGTTGGTCAGTTCGGCGAACCATCGCTCGACGAGGTTCAGCCAGGACGAGCCGGTCGGTGTGAAGTGCAGGTGGAAGCGGGGGTGGGCCAGCAGCCACTTCTTGATGGCGGGGGTCTTGTGGGTGGCGTAGTTGTCGCAGATGAGGTGGACATCCAGGTCGGCGGGCACCTCTTTGTCGAGCTTGGTGAGGAACTTCTTGAACTCCTCAGCCCGATGTCTGCGGTGCAGGGAGCCGATCACTTTGCCGGTGGCGACCTCGAGGGCGGCGAACAGGGTGGTGGTGCCGGCGCGGACGTAGTCGTGGGTCACCCGCTCGGGAACCCCGGGCATCATTGGCAGCACGGGCTGGGATCGGTCCAGGGCCTGGATCTGCGACTTCTCGTCGACGCAGAACACCAGGGCCCGCTCGGGCGGGTCCAGGTAAAGGCCGACGACATCGTGGACCTTGTCGACGAAGTACGGATCGGTCGACAGTTTGAAGGTCTCCGACCGGTGCGGCTGCAGGCCGAAGGCCCGCCAGATCCGTGAAACCGACGACTGCGAGAGGCCCGTCTCCTTCGCCATCGACCGCGTCGACCAGTGCGTTGCGTTCTTCGGAGTGGATTCCAGCGTCTTGGTGACTACCGCGGCAACCTGCTCGTCCGTCACGGTCCTTGGGCCGCCCGGACGCGGCATGTCACCCAGACCGGCGATCCGGTACTGCACGAACCGGGCCCGCCAGCGGCCCACCGCATGGGGTGTGGAACCGAGCTGAGCAGCCACGTCCTTGTTCGAGGCGCCCTCGGCGCAGGCCAGGATGATCCGACACCGCAACGCCCATGCCTGCGGCGTGGAACGTCGCCGCACCCACTCCTCGAGTGCGGCCCGTTCTTCGTCCGACAGTGTCAACTCGGCCTACGCCCGCCCCGTCCGTGCCATGGAGCAAGCCTATACATCTGAACAGAATTCCCGACTCAGAACACCTAGGCATACAGCTCGATATCCCTAAAACAAATGCCTTTCTCAGGACTGCAGCTGGGCGAAGAGTGTCGCCAGGTCGATGAGACCCCAGTGGTCGGTGAGCTTCCCGTCGGCCACCTTGAACATGCGAACCTCCAGCACCTTGATCGATCGGCCGGTGGCGGGTGTGCCGTTGAAGGGCCCGGTGTTCGTGCCGGTGAGGACGAAGGTGATCGCGAACCAATCGTCCTCGGCGACGACACGGACCGGCGTGGCCGCGAAGTCGGGGACCGCGACGAGGAACGACGCCAGCACCGCGCGGGCCTCCTCGACGCCGGTGGTGGTGCCGTCGGCGGCGTGGTTGCGGAAGTCCGGCGCGTACAGGGCGAACAGGGTGTCGAGGTCACGCAGGTTGACGCGCCTGACGTATTCATCGGCAAGTCGGTGCAAGTCGGTGGTGGACGTCTGGGTCTCGTTCGAGGAAGACATGTGCTTCTCCAATGTGGACGGAGCGGCTCCGCCCTGGTGATGGACAGCGGAATCGGGTCGAATCATGAGGTGCCCCGGGTCACCATCGGCTCCGGGCCCAGGGGCGCTCGGCGGTGATGATCGGTAGTCGGATCAGGCGGCACTTCGCCGATAGGTGACGCCTTCCGGCTCCCGGGCGGTGAGATGGACGCCCTCCACCCGGGTGCGGGTCGCATCCGGCTCGGACTCGGGAATCACCAGTCCGGCCATAAAGTCCGCGAACTCGATCGCTTCCGGGCTCAGTTCAGCGGCAGTGTGCTCAGACAGGTGGTACCTCCATGGGGCCGTCTGGGCATACCGGCCCGCCGGGACCGGTATGGCCGGGGTTTGTCAGGCGGTGAGGGTGGGGTAGTCGGTGTAGCCGGCCTCGCCGCCGCCGTAGAAGGTGGCGGGGTCGGGGGTGTTGAGGGGGGCGCCGGTGCGTACGCGCTCGACCAGGTCGGGGTTGGCGAGTGCCATCGTGCCGACGGTGACGATGTCGGCGATGCCGTCTTCGACGTCCTTGGCGCGGGTGGCGATGTCGGTGCCGGCCCGGTTGAGAACCAAGGTGGTCGGCCACAACTTGCGCAGGGTGTGCAGGGGTTCGTCGTCGCCGCCGTGGACGATGTGCAGGTAGGCGAGGTCGAGCGGGGCGAGGGCGCGCACGAGTGCCGGGTACAGCTCGTGGGTGTCGCTCTCCGCGATGTCGTTGAACGGGTTGCCGGGAGAGATCCGGAAGCCGGTGCGGCCGGCGCCGATCTCCTCGGCCACGGCGGTGGCGACCTCGACGGCGAAGCGGATGCGGTTGTCGAGGGAGCCGCCGTAACGGTCGGTGCGCCGGTTGGTGTTGGTGGCGAGGAACTGATGCACGAGGTAGCCGTTGGCGCCGTGGATCTCGACGCCGTCGGCGCCGGCCGCGATGGCGGCCGCCGCGGCGCGCCGGTAGTCCTCGACCGTCGCGGCGACCTCCTCGGTGGACAGCTCACGCGGTACCGGCATCTCCTGAGGGCCGGACGGGGTGAACATGGTGCCCGCCGGCTGGACCGGGGAGGGGGCGACCGGCTGCCGGTGGTGGGGGGTGTTGTCGGGGTGGGACATCCGTCCGGCGTGCATGAGCTGGATGACGATGCGTCCGTCGGCCTCGTGCACGGCGTCGGTGACCTTGCGCCACCCGGCGACGTGTTCCTCGGAGTAGATGCCGGGGGTGAGCAGGTAGCCCTGGCCGTCGGCGTTGGGCTGGGTGCCCTCGGTGATGATGAGGGCGTGCGAGGCACGCTGGGCGTAGTACTCGGCGTTCAGCTCGGTGGGTATGCCTTCCGGTGTGGACCGGTCCCGCGTCAGGGGGGCCATCGCCAGCCGGTGCGGCAGGGAGATCTCCCCGGCGACGATCGGGTTCCACAGGGCGTTCGACATGGATGTTTCCTCAGAAAAAAGGGTGAGTGGGGGCTGCGGGGTGGCGGGCTGCCGCGAGTTCCGCGTACGCGGTGACCGGGCTGTCGCGCGCATGACCGCCGCCAGTTGCAGTGCCGGGACCTGGCTGCTTGTACGGGCGAGGGGAGGAGGTCGAGCGTGTCGGTCCTCCCCCACGCCGGAGGACCCATCGGTCGTCGTGTGCGGCAGCGGTCTTGCCGTTGCCACAAAGGGACTCCCGCACCGGAGTCGGAGCGGCGGTCAGCCGCGGTAGCGATCGGCCGGGACGCGCTGCGACAGGTTCGGGACGAGCGTCTGACGCGCCTTCTCGAACGACTCCCAGTCGCTGATCTGGGGCAGGGACGGGATGGTGACGGGCTCCCCGGCGTCGAGGCCGGCGAGCGCCGCGTCGACGGCGTCGTCCGCGCTCATGATCCACTCGTCGGGGAACGCCCCGAGGTCGGCGCCGGAGCCGTCCCAGAACTCCGTGCGGACAGCACCCGGCAGCACGGCCTGCACCACGACGGGGCTCTCGGCGAGTTCCTGCTGCAGGGCCTGGGTGAACGTCAGCACGTAGCTCTTGGTGCCGCTGTAGACGGCGCTGACGGGCAGGATGTTGAGAGCCAGGGCAGAGGAGATGTTCACGACGGTGCCGCGCCCGCGGGCCGTCAGGCCCGGCAGGACCGCGGTGGTCAGCCTGGTCAGCGAGGTCACGTTGAGGTTGATCAGCGCCTCGGAGGCCGCGGCGTCGGAGGTTGCCAGCGGGGTGAACAGCCCCCCGCCGGCATTGTTGATCAGCACCTCGATGCTCTCGTCGGTCCGCAGACGCTCCTCGACCACGGAGATCTGCGCCGCGTCGGTGAGATCGGCGGTGACGACATCCACTGCGCGGCCCGTGCGGCTGCGGATGTCCGACGCCAGCGTTTCCAGCCGCGCGGCGTTCCGGGCCACCAGGATCAGGTCGTAGCCCCGGTCGGCAAGCCGCTGCGCGTAGGCGCTGCCCAGGCCGGCGGACGCACCGGTGACAACGGCGCTCTTGTTCTGCGTGGTCATGGGGGATCTCATTTCTGGTCTGGCGAAGAAGCAGGGGGCCAAAGCGTTGGCCTCGCTTTAGATTACGATAGATATCTAAAGCGATCCAGTCAACGGCCCCGACGCCGGCAGTCACCGCCCACGGCCGGAGACTGCTCGACATGCACGCGGGTCACAGGGCCGGCGGCCGATCAGCTTCGGACGGAGCCCCCCCCCGGGCGCAGGGTCACCGTGGACGGTTTCGCGAACCGCCCTCACGACGAACGCGCGGGTACGGCGAACGACACCTCCACGGAGACGCGCATGGCGCACACGTGCCGAGCACAACGCGACCGACCGCCTCCAACCGGAGCGCCGGATCATCTCCGGCCCTGGGGGCGAGCGGCGCGGTCTTCGCCTCGACAGCCCCTCGGCAGCCCCGGCTCGCCAGCGAATACGATCAGGCGCCCAGGGATGGGGCCACCTGTCACCCAGAGGCCGAACAGACTCCGTCGACCGCCAGGCACGCGCTCCACGAGATTCGCATCGGCGCCTTCTCGCAACCGCCGCACTCCGGAACGGATACGTGACACGGCCGCAAGCCGCTTCCGGTGCGGGCCCACGAGCCCCTCGCCTCGCGACAGCAAGAAAGGGCCGTGCCGAAAGAGGGCGCTGCGGCCGCCCGCCCGCACTTCGCATACGATAGATGCAGTTTACTATCTAACGTGGGCGGGTGAGTGATGAGTCGCGTTTCGCAAGCACAAGCGCTCGAGAACCGTAGGCGCGCGGTCGCCGCGGCCTCCCAGCTCTTCCGGGAGCGCGGCGTGAACGGCATCAGCGTCGCCGACCTGATGAAGTCCATCGGGCTGACCACTGGCGGCTTCTACAAGCAGTTCTCCTCCAAGGAGGCCCTGGTGGCCGAGGCGGCCCAAGCCGCTTTCGGGGACCTTGACCTGCTCCTGGCGTCGTTCGATACGGCCCAGGGCGATCACGACACCGCGCGCGGCGCCCTCGTCGACTTCTACCTGTCGGCCGAGCACCGTGACCAGCCCGGCACCGGTTGTCCCACCGCGGGATTCGCAGGGGACATGGCTCGCGAGCCCGTAGCCGGGGAGGTGCGGGAAACGTACGCGGCCGGAGTCGAGGCATTCGCCGCGTGGCTGTCCACCGACGCCGACGACGGCCTTCCCATGGTGGCCACCCTGGTCGGAGCGATCCTGCTCGCCCGGGCCACCGCGGGCACCGAACTGTCGGAGAAGATCATGGAGTCGACCCACAAAGCCCTGACCGCACCACACAGGCCTTGACCCGAAACCCTGGACACGGGCTGTGCGGCTGGCGCCAAGGCCACGTGGTCAAGCGGTGTTGGTCACCGGAGGCCACCTGCCCCCGGGTGGATCCGCCACGCGGGAGCCCCAGTGGCCCAATTCGCGAAAGTACGGGCGGACCGTGCCGATCATGTGACGCGCCGGGCGTCCGCACCTGGGACAGGGAGTTGCTGAGCACGGTCCAGGAAAGCAGCAGGTCAGTGGCGGTTTTTTGCCTCTGCTTCCCATGCGTCAGGCGCCTGGAGCGTCAAACGAGCGTCAGCCGACCACATCCCTCGGGACGCAGTCCGGCAGTCGCTCCTCGCCGTCGGTCAGTAGCGGTCGCCCTGCGGCACGGGCAGAGCGGCCGGCTCGGCAGCGCTCAGGCGGATGTCGGCCACGACGGCGTTGTCGGTCAGGTACTTCGGAGTCTTGGTGCCGAGGGATGGGCACGACGTACGAAGGTGGCGAACCGGCCGGTGAGGAAGCCCTTGCCGAGCGGTGAGTTCGGCAGGAAGGCGATGCCCTGTTCCCGGCAGTACGGCAGTACGTCGACCGTCCACTCCCTCGTCCACAGGGAGAGTTCGGACGGCACGGAGGTCACCGGATACACGGCCTGAGCCGGCTCGATCTGTTCCACGTGGCCTCGGACAGGCCGATGTGACGGGCCTTGCCCGCGGCGACGGTCTCCGCCAGGGCGTCCCAGGTCTCCTCGACCGGGACCGTGGGGTCGACGCGGTGCAGCTGGTAGAGGTCGACGTGGTCGGTGCCGAGCCGGCGCAGGCTCTCGTCGATCGACCTGGGTACGTGCTCGGGGCGCCCCTCCGCGAACGGGCAGCCGCAAGGGTAGTTGGCGCCACAGGTCGCGGTGCCGGACGGCTGGACGGCTGGACGGCGATGGGCTGCGTGGTGGTGGTCATGACCGGGCCGGCTTCGTGAGGCGCGGGTCGAGGCCGTACTGCTCGTGGGCGCCGAGGTTCTCGCGCAGGGTGGGGCCTTCGTAGTCGTCGTGGAACAGGCCGCGTTCCCGCAGGATCGGGACGACCTTGTCGACGAAGGAGTCGAAGCCGTCGTGGTAGCTGTCGATGGCGATCGAGAAACCGTCGCAGGCCCCTGCCTCGAACCACTGCTGCATGTGGTCGGCCACGTCGGCGGCGGTGCCGGCGACCACCGGGTGGTAGTCGATGACGCCGTGGGCGAGCACGTCGCGCAGGGTCCAGCCTTCCCGGGCCACTTCGAGGGCGCGGGCGGAGCGCGGGTCGTGCGGGCTGGGTATGGCGTCGGCGAGCTGGTCCGCGGTCAGGGGCTCGTCGAGCTCTGGGCGGGGCCGAGCGGGAGACCGATCATGGCGCCGAGGTAGCGGACGCGTTGGTCCAGGTCGACGACCTCGTCCAGGAAGCGGCGCCGCTGAAGGGCGGCCTGGCGGGAGGGGACGATGGTCGGCATGAAGCCGGCGAGCATCTTCACCTCGTCCGGGTCGCGTCCGGCGCGCTCGGCGGCGTCCCGCAGAGCCTGGCGCTGGGCCCGGGCGTCCTCGATGGTGTGACGGCCCGGGCCCAGGCGCCGGACGGTTCCTGCGGGCGGAGGAACTACGGCCGGTCGAGGACTCCTGGGGTGTCATGCAGGACCACGCTCCGCTGCAGCGGAACCCGCTCCGTGCGGAGCGTGTTCACCGGTGCCGCCGGGTCGGCCATGCCGAAGGAGATGCCGAACAGCAGCTTGAGCTCCGCGGGGACACCCAGGAACTCGCGGACGGTGTCGGCGTAGACGCCGAGTACGGTCTGCGGGATGCCGGCCAGCCCCCGGGCCGCCAGCGAGAGCAGGAAGTTCTGCGCGTACATGCCGATGTCGCCGGCCGTCCGCACCCCGTCGCCGAGCGCCGGCATGAACAGGAACGCGGCATGGGGAGCGCCGTAGAACTCCAGGTTCTCGCGGACCGCCGCCCTCCTGCCGTCCCGGTCCGAACGCTCGACGCCCCGGGCCCGGTAGACACTCGCGCCCAGGGCCTGCGACCGCTCGAGGTAGAGGCCCTCGCCGTAGCCATCGGTGAAATCCGGGGAGGTCCGCCCCTCCTCCTCGGCCCGGAGCAGCTCTTTGCCCAGGGCGTCACGCGCCGCACCCGAGACGACGTGCACCGTCCACGGCTGGGTGTTGCTGTTCGACGGGGCCGTCTGTGCGTCTTCCAGCACGCCGCGGATGTCCGAAGGGGACAGGGCGGTGGGCAGGAACCGCCGGGGGGAGCGTCGGGAGCGTGCGATGTCGGTGAAGGGTGATGCGGTGCCGGGCAAGGCGGTTCCTCTCCACGGCGCGCAGTCCCGCCACGGCGGCCGCGGCACAGCGCGGTACGGCAGGCCGTGCGACGAGGCAGCCGACGTAAGGGCCGGGCGCGGGACGCACCCTTCCGCGGGTACCGGCAGGCATGCGGATGCTCACAGGCAGCGGCGTGCCGAGACTGCGGGTCGCAGCGCGGGGGACTGCGCGCTCTTCGTGTTCGTCTTGTGTGTTCGTGGCGTGCCGGCGCTGCCGCCCTCGTGCCGTTGCGTGCACGAGAGCCGCGGCGGGTGACTCAGCGGTGGGCGGCGCGGTTCATCTCGACGACGTCCTCCAGGGTGGCCGTGGCCGGGAGGGCGGCGAAGCGTTCTGGGAGGCTGTCGCGGATGCCGGCGTCCTTGACGCGGTCGGCCGCGGCCAGGGCCGCCGGCAGTTCGTCGAGGGTCAGTTCGGTGCAGTAGGCGGGGCTGTTCGGCTGCTGGCGCCACGAGTCGGCCAGCGTGCCGGCGTCGTAGGGATCGAAGCCGGTGTCGTCCACGAGCCGCATGGCCACGCGCCGCGCCTCCGCGGAGTCGCCGGCGACGGGGATGGCGAGGCGGCCGGGCGTTCCGGCCGGGACGCCCCGGGTCCGCTGGGTCTCTGCCAGGGCGGCGTTCCACGCCTTGACCACGGGGCGCCCCAACTGCTCCGCGTTCCACACGCTGTCGACCTCGCCGTTGTCCACGGCTTCGATGTGCCCGTAGAGGTGCGGGTAGTAGTTCGCGGTGTCGATGACCACCGTCTCGGCGGGGACCGAGGCGAACAGGCCGGCCAGCTTCCCCGCCACCCCGAAGGGGATGGCCAGGACGATGACGTCCCGGCCCTGGACGGCGTCGGCGAGCTCCGCCGCGCGGGCCCCGGACTCCAGCACCTCCGCCCGGACGGCCTCGGGGCCGCGGGCGTCGGCCACCTGGACGTCGTGACCGGCCGTACTGAGCTTGGCGGCGAGGTTCCCGCCGATGGCACCGGCTCCTATGACGGTAATTTTCATGATTTATCCCTTGAGAGGTTGCGCCGCCCCTGAGGGCAGCACGATGTGATGGCCGTGTGGTGGTCCCGCCTCGCGTTGCGGGGGCGGGGCGGGGTGCCTGGCGGATTACGCCTGGGTGTCCCGCTGGCGGTAGCCGCTCGCGATGAGCGCGCGGAGCCGGTCGAGCGGCTCCTCCTCGGTACCGGTGCCCTTGATCCAGGCAACGGAACAGGCCGCGAGGAACAGGTCGTGCCCCCGCACCGACGCGCGCACGCGCCCCGCGAGCTGGGCGGCTCGCACGTACTGATCGGTGGCGGTGATGAGGATGTCGCAGGGAATGGTGAGCGGGTTGTCCGGTTCCTGCGCCCTGGCCGCGGCCATGAGCGGGTCGGGCAGACCGCTGAAGGCGCTGAAGTACTCCTCCATCGCCCGCAGCCACTGGTCCAGCGCCTCGGCGGGGTCGCCGAGTTGCTCGATGTCCGCCTGGCGGGCGACCAGTTCCTCGGAGCGCGTCTGCAGCACAGCCGCCAGCAGCGCCTCCCGGGTGGGGAAGTGCCGGTACAGGGTGCCGGGCCCGACGCCCGCCTCCTTGGCCACCGCCTCGAGGGAGGTGCCGACCCCGTGCTGCAGAAAGTGACGCTGCGCGGTCTCCAGGAGGGCAGCGCGGTTGCGCTGGACGTCCGCGCGGGGCTTGCGTCCCCGCTGCTCACCGGCGCTCATTGCACCCTCCTGCCTGCCGCGATCCTGCGGCCGCATCAAAACGGATGCTGCCTCCGTACGTATTCGAGAGTAAAACGGAGGCAGCATCCGGTCAAATGGGCGGCCTGAGCGCGGAGCCCGGACATCGCAGGGGGCCGACATATTCGGCCGTAGAGCGCAGGGCAAAAGCCGTGCGGGCTGCACCATCCCAGAGTGCCCTTGTCCGGCCACTCCCGCGCCGACCCCGGCCCAGTCCCCAGTCCCCGACCCAGGACGTCAGGGCGTGAGCTGCTGGTGTCCGATGACGGAGAGCAGTTCGAGTTTGCTGTGGCTCTCCGTGCCGGGGCGAGTGGTCAGCACCACCAGGGTCTGGGCGCGGTTCTCGGTGTACAGGACCTGGGCGTCGACCTCGATGCGGCCGAGTTCGGGATGGAGGATGATCTCGCAGTCGTCGTAGCTCTGTGCGACCTCCTGAAGTTCCCACATGCGGACGAACTCGGGGCTGTGCTGCTGGAGTTCGGCGAGGATCCGGGCGGCTCGGGGGGTGTCGCTGCCGGCGGTCAGCGCGGCCCGCAGGCGTGCCGCCTGGGCGCGGCCGTGGCGTTCGCGGGTCTCCTCGGGAACCATCAGGCGCTCGGCCGGGTCCATGAACCAGCGGTAGTAGCCGCTGCGGGCCAGACCGGTGTGGCGGGTCTGATCGCCGAGCAGTGCGACGGCCACGGGGTTCATCGCGAGGGTGTCGAGCAGGTCGGTCTGCACCAGGGCCGGGGAGTCGTCCAGGCGGTCCAGGACCCGCAGCAGCGTCGGGCTGACATGTTCGGAGCGGTGGAAGCGGGCCGGGGCGTTGTGGCCGATGAGGACGAAGAGATGGTCACGTTCGTCCAAGGTCAGCCGCAGCGCCCGGGCGAGAGCGGCGGTGATCTGGACGGAGGGCTGCGGAGCACGCTGCTGTTCCAGCCGGGCGTAGTAGTCGGTGGACATGCCGGCGAGCTGCGCGACCTCCTCGCGGCGCAGCCCCTGCGTACGCCGGCGCGGCCCCTCGACCAGCCCGACGTCGCGGGGCAGCAGCGCCTCACGCCGATGTCGCAGGAATTCCGCCAGCTCCTTCTTGTCCATGCCGTCCATCCTCGCCGCATCCCGCCCGGCTATCCAGAGACCGCCGATCCATGGCTGAGCTCTCCTCTCTCACTCCTGCGAAGCCGCGCGCACGGCCGACGCCGAGGGCGCCCGACGTTTTGGACGGGCCCCGGGCCCCGGGCCTCGTCGCCCGGCCCGGCCGACACGACGATGTCCGCCGTGTCGGCCGGGCGCTCGCGTACCCGTGTCGGCACCCGGGACGGAGCCGGCCACCTCCAGTGCGACGACCGGGGCGAAGCCGAAGACGCTTCCCTACCGTTCCGCGTCGGTCACTACAGGTCGGTCAGCTGCCGGCCATCATGGCGAGGACGTCGTCGTAGGAGCCGGTGGCCACCGCGTCGCGGATGAACCTGGCGCGCTCGACGACAAGCTCCTTCGCGTCGGGCTTCTCGCGCAGCAGGTCGAGGGCCTCGGTGAGGAAGTCGTCCAACGGCATGGACTGTTCGCTGTCCTGCTGGCCCATCAGGGTCGTGCGCACGCCCGGCGGGGCCATCTCGATCACCTGGACGCCGGCGTCGGCACCGGCGAGCTGGATGCGCAGGCTCTCGGAGAACGAGTGCAGCGCGGCCTTCGTCGCACTGTAGGTCGGGGTGATCGGGTACGGCACGAACGCCAGCGCGGAGGTGACGTTCATGACGACCGCGTCGTCCTTGCCCACCAGCAGCGGCAGGAAGGCGTACGTCATCCGGATCGTGCCGAGCAGATTGGTCGCGACGTGATCCTCGGCGACCTGGAGTCCGGCCGGGTCGAGGAGGTTCTCCCGAAGCATGATGCCGGCGTTGTTGACCAGGACGTTCAGCCCCGGGTGGCTCGCCGCCACGGTCTCACGGGCACGGGCGATCGAATCGGGGTCCGCGACATCGAGGACGAGCGCGTCGATCCCCGGGTGCTCGGCCGTGATCTCGTCGAGGAGTTCCTTGCGCCGGCCGGCGACGATCACCTTGTTACCGGCCTCCTGCAGCCGCAGGGCCAGACCGAGGCCGATGCCCGAGGTTCCGCCGGTGATCAGGATCGTGTTGCCGGTCATCTTCATGGGGTCCTGCTCCTTCGGTACGGCGGGCCGGTGAGCGCCCGCGGCCTCGACCGTAGAGGCGCCCGCGCAGGGGCGGGAGAGGACGGTTCATCCATGGATCGGCGGTCTCTGGCTGAGCCGTAGCAGACGCCACAACCGGTCAGCTCCCGTGGTCCGGGTCGCGTCGACCGCCCGTGCGCTGGCCGCCGGGGACCGCAGCGCACGGGGCCGGATCGACGCACCCGGTGAACTGGGCGACCTCGCCCGCGCCTTCGACGCCATGGCCGACGACGTCGGCCATGGCGAGCAGGCCCGCCACCGGCTCGCCGCGGACGTCGCCCACGAACTGCGTACGCCCCTGACCTCGTTGCAGGCGGGGCTCGAGGAACTGCGCGACGGCTACGCCGACCCGTCGGCCGAGCGCCTGACCTCGCTGCACGACCAGGCCCTGCGGCTGGGCCGCATCGTCGACGACCTCGGGGAACTGGCGGAGGCCGAGTCGGCCCGGCTGTCCCTGCCCCTGGCCGAGGTGGATCTGACCGCCCTGGCCGTCGCCGCCGTGGCCGAGCGCGCAGCCGAGCTGCGCACGGCGTGGCTGGCCGTACGCACCGTCCCCGGCCCCGCCGCCCTGCTGGTCCGCGCGGACGCCGACCGGCTGCACCAGACCCTCGGCAACCTGCTGAGCAACGCCGCCCGCCACTGCCGGCCCGGCGACACCGTCACGGTCACCACCTCCGCCATGCCCTTCGAGGCGCTCGTGGCGGACACCGGTCCGGGCATCCCCGCCTAAGAGCTGCCGCATGTCTTCGACCGTCTGTGGCATGGGGCCCGCGCTCGTTCCGCGGGCGGCAGCGGCATCGGTCTGGCCGTGGTCAAGGAGCTGGTCAGGGCCCACGGCGGCACGGTCACCGCCGACTCCGGACCAGGCGGCGGGACGCGCTTGACCCTCCGGCTGCCCAGGGTCGCACCCCACGGGTCACGGCTCGTTCCCGGCCCTGGCGTCGGGCCGTGACTTGCCTCCCGGGCAAATACCCCTAGGGGTATTTGACGCTCCCCCCGGCCCGCCGTACTCTCGGCAGAGAGATACCCCCGGGGGTAATTGAGGAGGCAACCAAGTGGCTCGTGAAGTGACACAGGAAGCGTTCGCGGTGGCCTGGGCCGACGGCGCGCTCGTGGTCGACGTCCGGGAAGCGGACGAGTACGCCGCCGGACACGTGCCGGGCGCGCGGCTGATGGCGCTGCGCACCGTGCCCGCGCGGTGCGGTGAACTGCCCACCAACCGGCCGGTGTACGTGATCTGCGCCAGCGGCAACCGCAGCAGGAGTGCCTCCGACTGGATGAACTCCTACGGCATCGACGCCTACTCCGTGGCCGGCGGCACCTCCGCCTGGGCCCGCGCCGGGCGTCCGGTCGCGGCCGGTTCGCACGAGCACGCCGCCTGACCCCGTCCGACACCCGTACACCGGCCAGCCGGGAAGGAGCACCGCCTTGGCCACCACCCCCTCACCCTCCCCCAAACGCTCGGCTTCGCTCGCGCCCGGGGGGACCCCCATCACCCCGATCTCCGGCCGCCACCGCGTCGCCGTCGTCGGCGGCGGCAGCGCCGGCATCAGCGTCGCGGCCCGCCTGCGCCGCGCCGGCGTCAGCGACATCGCGTTGATCGAACCGTCCGACACCCACTGGTACCAGCCGCTGTGGACCCTGGTCGGCGGCGGCCAGGCGCTCCTGCGCACGACCCGCCGCCCCGAAGCGTCCGTCATACCCGACGGCGTGCGCTGGATCCGCCGGCGCGCTCTGGCCGTCGACCCCGAAGCCCGCACGGTGACCCTGTCCGGCGGCGACGCACTCACCTACGAGTACCTGGTCATGGCGCCCGGACTCCAACTCGACTGGGACGGCGTGCCGGGCCTGGCCGAGGCGGTCGGCCACGACCGGGTGAGCAGCAACTACGCCCCCGAGTACGCCCCCCGCACCTGGGAACTGATCCGGCAGATGCGCTCGGGCACCGCGGTCTTCACCCACCCGGCGACACCCCTGAAGTGCGGCGGCGCCCCGCAGAAGATCGCCTACCTGGCCGCCGACCACTGGCGCAAGCAGAAGGTTCTTGACGACGTCCGCGTCATCCTGGTCATCCCGGACCCGGCGATGTTCAAGGTGCCCGCCTGGTCACAGGTCCTGGAGAAGGTGGCCGCCCGGTACGGCATCGAGGTGCGGCTGCGCTCCGAGGCGACCGTCGTCGACGGCGACGACCGCACGGTGACAGTCACCGACCACGCGAACGGCACCAAGGAGACCATCGGCTACGACCTCCTGCACGTCGTACCGCCGCAGAGCGCACCCGACTGGATCAAGGCGAGTCCGCTCGCCGATCCCGCGAGCCCGCAGGGCTTCGTCGCCGCGGACAAGCACACGCTCCAACACCCGCACCACGACAACGTCTTCGCCCTCGGTGACGTGGCGAACCTGCCCACCTCCAAGACCGGCGCAGCCGTGCGCAAGCAGGCCCCGGTCGCGGCCGCCAACCTGCTCGACGTCATGAACGGCCGATCCCCGTCGCACCGGTACGACGGCTACACGTCCTGCCCTCTGGTGACCGCCCGCGACCGGATACTGCTCGCCGAGTTCGACTACGACCTGAATCCCACCCCCAGCTTCCCGCTGCTCGACCCCTTCAAGGAGCGGCGCACGATGTGGCTGTTCAAGCGGTACGGGCTGCCGCCGGTGTACTGGCACGGCATGCTCACCGGCCGCCTCTGACCGGTCGGCCCGGGCATCCCCCGACCCGGGCCGGCCACCCCCCCTTCGACAAGGGCGGACCAGACCCGTCTATATACCCCCTGGGGTATGCACCCCTTCCGGTACGGAGGTCACCCGAAGATGTTCTTCGCCCAGTACTACCTCGACTGCCTCTCCCAGGCGTCCTACATGATCGCCGACGAGACCACCGGCCGGGCCGTCGTCATCGACCCCCGCCGCGACGTCTCCGAATACCTCGCCGACGCCGCCGAGCACGGCTTCACCGTCGAGGCGGTCATCAACACCCATTTCCACGCCGACTTCCTCGCCGGCCACCTGGAGCTGGCCGACCGCACCGGCGCCTGGATCGGCTACGGGCAGCGTGCCGAGGCCGAATACCCCATCCACAAGCTGACCGACGGCGAACGCATTACCCTCGGCGACGTCACACTCCAGATCCTCGAAACTCCCGGCCACACCCCGGAGTCGATCAGCGTCCTGGTGTACGAGCACGCCGGCGACGCCGTCCCCTACGGCGTCCTGACAGGTGACGCGCTGTTCATCGGCGACGTCGGCCGGCCCGACCTGCTCGCCTCGATCGGTGTGACCGCCGACGAACTCGGCAGGATGCTCTACGACACCGTCCAGCACAAGCTGATGGACCTCCCGGATGCCGTGCGGGTCTTCCCCGCCCACGGCGCCGGATCGGCCTGCGGCAAGAACCTCTCCACCCAGCGCCAGTCCACCATCGGCGAGCAGCGCGCCACCAACTACGCGTGTCGGCCCATGAGCGAGGAGAGGTTCGTCGAGCTGGTCACCGAGGGCCAGCCGTCCGCGCCCGCCTACTTCGTCTACGACGCCATCCTCAACCGCAAGGAGCACGGTCTGTTCGACGCGGCCGCCGCGCCCCGGCCGCTGTCCGTCGAGGAGTTCATGCGGCGGCGCGCGGCGGGTGCGGTCGTCATCGACGCCCGCTCGCCGCAGGACTTCGCGCCCGGGTATCTGCGCGGCTCGGTCAACGTGCCCGCGGACGGCCGCTTCGCCGAGCAGGCCGGCATGGTCGTCGCCCCCGAGCAGGAGGTCGTCGTCATCGCTCCGCAGGACCGAGAGGAGGAGGTCGTCACCCGGCTGGCCCGCATCGGCTTCGACAAGGTGGGCGGCTACCTGCGCGAGCCCGAGGGCGCCTTCCCCGCGCTGGCCGACGAGATGGAACAGGCCAGCCGCCTGACCGCCGACGAACTGCGCCGCCTGCTCGACGGGGACGAACCCCCGCTGGTCCTGGACGTACGCAACACGGGCGAGCGCGAAGAGGGCTTCATCGAGGGCTCGCTGCACATCCCGCTGGCCGAACTCACCCGCCGTATCGACGAGATCCCCGCCGGCCGTCCCCTGGTCGCCCACTGCGCGGGCGGCCACCGCTCCTCGATCGCCGTCAGCCTGCTGCGCCACCAGGGCCGCACCGACGTCTCCGACCTGCTCGGCGGCTACGGCGCCTGGCTCGCCCTGCCCTCCCCCACGCTCGGCTTCTCCCCCACGCTCGGCTTCGCTCGAGCGGGATGCACCCCCACCCCGGGCGGACCCCGGTCGGCCGACGTCTGATCCACCACACACCGCGCGGCGGCCGAAACCGTCGGCCGCCGCCCGCTCCCCCTCACAGGAAGAACACTTCACAGACAGCAAGGACCCCCGATGGCCGTCCACGCCCACAAACCACGACTCGATCCCGCGACCCTGCGCGACCTGACGCAGGACGGGGAGGGCCCGCGCCTGCTGGACGTACGTACGCCCGGCGAGTTCCGCACCGCCCACATCCCCGGCTCCTACAACGTGCCCCTCGACACCCTGCGCGAGCACCGCGCCGAACTGCTGCACCACCTCGACGAGGACGTCATACTCATCTGCCGCTCCGGCGCCCGCGCCGCCCAGGCCGAACAGGCCCTCGCCGAAGCCGGACTGCCCAACCTGCGCGTCCTCGACGGCGGCGTCATGGCGTGGGAGACCACCGGGGGCCCGCTCACCCGGGGCCCCGAACGCTGGGACCTGGAGCGACAGGTGCGCCTGGTCGCCGGGACCATCGTGCTGATCACCGGCACCGCGGGCCTGTTCCTGCCCGGACTGCACCTGATCGGCACCGCCGTCGGCGCCGGACTGACCGTCGCCGCACTCACCAACACCTGCGCCATGGGCATGCTGCTGGCGAAGCTGCCCCACAACCGCGGCCCGCGCACCGACCTCGACACCGTCGTCGCCGCCCTGCGGGATTCGTCGTGATCGCCGTCATCGTCGCCGCGTCCCTGCTCATCGGCGTCAGCCTCGGCATCCTGGGCGGCGGCGGCTCCATCCTGACCGTGCCCATCCTCGTCTACCTGGCCGGAATGGAGACCAAGGAGGCCATCGCCACCTCGCTGTTCGTCGTCGGCGTCACCAGCGCCGCCGGAGTGGTCTCGCACGCCCGCGCCGGACGCGTCCGCTGGCGCACCGGTCTGCTGTTCGGCCTGGCCGGAATGACCGGCGCCTACGCGGGCGGACGACTGGCCGCGTTCATCCCCGGCACCGTCCTGCTGCTCGCATTCGCCCTCATGATGATCGCCACCGCCGTCGCCATGATCCGCGGCCTTCGCGGGGCGCCCAAGAAGGTCCACCACGAACTCCCCGTCCTCCACGTCCTGCTGGACGGCATCGTGGTGGGACTGGTCACCGGCCTGGTCGGCGCGGGCGGCGGCTTCCTGGTCGTCCCCGCGCTCGCACTGCTCGGCGGGCTGCCGATGACCGTCGCCGTCGGCACCTCGCTGCTGGTCATCTCCATGAAGTCCTTCGCCGGGCTGGCCGGTTACCTCGCCGGCATGCACATCGACTGGGGGTTCGCCGCCCTCGTGACGGCAACCGCCGTCGTCGGCAGCGCGATCGGCGGCCTCCTCGCCGGGCGCATCCCACAGGACGCGCTGCGCAAGTCCTTCGGCTGGTTCGTCGCCGTCATGGGTGTCTTCGTCCTGAGCCAGCAGATCAGTTCCGATCTACGCCACACCCTGCTGACCAGTCCGTGGACCTGGGCCTCCGTGGCCGCGGCATCAGGCGTCGCGTTCAGCTGGTACATGCTGCGCAACGCCGAGCGAACACTGAGCCTGACGAACGACGTATCGGCCCCGTCCATCGAGGAAAACGCACCGGCGGTCCACCACCCCACAGGTGAGCACACCGTCCATAGCAGCGGCACCGCGCCATCGCCGCACGACGTGTAGCGGCGCCTCCCGAACCTCCGACGAACCCGACCCCTGGAGGTGTCCGGTGACGGACGGGACAGAGGCCGTGAGAGATGTCGTGAACCTCGTGAACGAGGAAACGGACTCGTGGGCCGAGGTGCTCAACCGGCTCCGGCAGGCCCAGGGACAGCTGGCCGCGGTCATCACCATGATCGAGGCGGAGCGGGACCGCAAGGACGTCGTCACCCAGCCGGCCGCGGTCTCCCACGCCCTGGACCGGGCCGGCTTCAATATTGGCGGGCGGCATTCGCCAGTGCCTCACCGAACGGCAACGGGGACACAACCCTGCGCTGAGCGAGGCCGAACTGGAGAAGCTGTTCCTGACCCTCGCCTGACCACCCGGACGCCATACCTCAGGGGATACGTCCACGGAATTGCCGAGCAGGGCGGTGTTGCGGGCGGCGAACTCGTCGGCGAGTTCGGTGAAGGCAACGAACCCGGCGGTGCACACCGGCGTGAAGTCCGCCGGGTGGCTGAAGAGCACCAGCCACCGGCCGGAGTAGTCGGTGAGCCGGACGGGGCCGTGGGTCGATTCGGCCTCGAAGTCCGGCGCCCTGTCGCCGATGAGAGGCAGACTGGTGTACTCGGCGGGGTCGGTCGGCCGGTCGGAGACGGTCTCGGAGGATCCCTCCCGGACGATCACGGGTTCGGATACTCCCCAGGGTATTTTCACGTCCCTGGACCATGAAGGACCGCACGGCCTGACGTTCACCCCCATCGGCCCTTGCGCCTGTTGTCCGACGAGACCCTCCCCGCATCGCAGGGGTGCACCCAGCGCGGGGACGGGGGCAGGGGAGGAACAATTCCGCCTCGCATCACGCTGTTCCCTATACCCCTCGGGGTATACGAGTCACAGAGGCGCCCGGGGACGGTGACCGGACCCGGCGAAGGAGCGTGAAACCGATGGCGACAGCAGGACATGACGGACCTGCCCAGACGACCGAGGACACATGTCTTGTGACGACCTGCGGGCGCAGGATCGCTGTGCGGTGTCTGCGGCTCGCTCCCGCGGACCGTCCCATCACCCGGGTCACCCTGGACGTGGGCCAGGACCAGGGCGGCGAGCCGGGAGTGTGGGCGGCGCTGACCGCCGACGAGGCCCGCGACCTGGCTCGTCTGCTCCTCGTGCACGCCGGCCTGGCCGAGCGCGGCACCGCGGCCCTCGGGCCGCCACGGAAGAGCGGCCCTTCCTTCTGACTCCGGCGTCGGACACGTCACTCCAGGACCCGCAGGTACTCGCGGTCGCCGAGGAGTTCCAGACGGCGCCAGAGCACCGGGTTGTCGGACGACTGGCTGGCATGACAGGCGATGGCACGGTACTGCCGCTCCCGCGGCACCGACTCGGCACTCGGCACTCGGCCGGATCACGCCCGGTGAAGGACGTGCCGAACCCGGTGGCCAGTTGGTGGTCCCGGTGTCCGGTGACACCCTCTGGGTCGAACACGAGGAGGTGGCTGGAGCGCCGCTCGCCGATCAGACGGGCCGTCTCCGAGGCCGGCCGATGCCGCGGGACGTCAGTGAGACCGCCGTCCGGGTGACCGGCCGGTTCCACCCGCGCGACGCCCAGTTCCCGTGCGGCACAGGCGAGTTCGCCCGCACGGACGGTACACAGGTCGCCGGGCCTGCCGTGCAGGGTGAACGCCTCACCATGGGTGAAGCAGAGCACCGCCGTGGGCACGCCGACATCGGACAGCAGGGCCATCAGTCCGCCCAGCCCGAACGACTCGTGGTCGGGATGGGCGACCACCGCGAGCAGGGGCCGCACTCCGCCCGGTAGGCCGGGTACGGTACCGGCCATCTCAGGTGTAGATGATCTGGCCACCGGCCGCGTGTTCGTAGAACTCGCCGACCGTGATGATGTCCTGGACCTGCTCGACCAGATCGTCCTTGTCGAGGTCGAAGAGGTCCACGGACGCCTTGCAGGCGTAAATGCCCGCGCCAGTGTCGGCGATCATCTCGATGAACTCGGGGATCGGCGGGATGTCGAGCTTGTCCATCTTGCGTTCCATGTACCGGGTGACCAGGTCGGGTACACCGGGCATGCCGCCCAGCAGGGTTGGCAGGTGCAGGCCGGGGTTGCCGACGGTGGCCAGCTTGATGTGCTCCCAGCGCTTCTTCGTGATGGCGTCGAGGCCGAAGAAGGTGAAGAACAGGTCGGCCTCGATGCCTTCGGCGCGGGCGCCGTTGGCCATGATCAGGGCCGGGTAGATCCCTTCCAGGGATCCCTTGGAGACGATGATCGAGACCTTTTTGATCGTTGCGGTGTCGGCCATGACGGCACGCTCCTCGATGGCAGGGACGATGGCGGAGATATCAGATGCAGCCGCGCGGCTTGGGAATGCCGGCGATCTTCGCCGCGGTCTTGGCGGGACCCTTGGGGAAGAGCTGGTACAGCTCCTTGACGCTCACCCCGGACGTCTTGCCGAGGACGCGGACCGTAGGGCCGGTGCCCTTGGCGGCGTACTGCTCGCGCATGAAGCGGATGACCGTCCAGTGCCGGTCGGTCAGCTCCTCGATGCCGCTCTCGCGGGCGATCTGCTCGGCCATCGGCTCGGTCCACTGCGCGGGGTCGGTGAAGAAGCCCTCGTCGTCGACGGGGACGGCGCTCTCGCCGTAGGTGACTGTGGGCATGGCTGCTCTCCTTCGTTCAGGTGTGGACGTGTCGCTTGCCACGCTCGGGCATCGCCGAGCCGATACCGGGCATCTCCCGGCCCGCCAGCAGGCTGTGCCAGTACAGCCACTCGAAGGCGAGCTTGCCGAGGTGGCTGGCGTGCGACTCCTTCAGCAGCGGCAGGCCGACGGGGCCCGGGAAGTGGCCGGGCAGCGGCTCGGTCTCGTAGTTGAAGTCGATGAGCAGCGCCTTGTGGAAGCCCGTCTCGACGAAACAGTTGGCATGCCCGTCGAAAGAGGCGTCCAGCGGCTGCCCGGCGAGGAAGCGGCCGATGTTGTGCACCAGCACCTCGCCCTCGAAGTGGGCCACCGAACCGGCCTTGGAAGCGGGCAGGCCCGCCGCGTCACCGATCGCGAACACCTCGGAGAAATCCGGGTGTTGAAGGGTGTGGGGGTCGACGGGGACGAAGCCCAGCTCGTCACCGAGGCCCGGGGAGCGCCCGACGTACTCGGCGCCTCCGTGCAGCGGCACGACCACGGCAAGGTCGAAGGGCACCTCGCGTTCGTCGTACGACACCAGTCGGCCGCCTTCGCCGTCGACCTCTCCGAGCGTGAACTCGGTGACCAGGTCGATACCCTTGTCCGCCAGCAGTCCGGCCAGCGCGTTGGCCGCGACCGGCTTGGTGAAGGCACCGTCCAGCGGGGTGGCGTAGGTCAGTTGGACCTTGTCGCGGATACCGCACCGCTGGAAGTACCAGTCGGCGAGGAAGGCGAACTCAAGTGGCGCCACGGGGCACTTGACCGGCAGGTCCGCCACGTCGATCGCGACACGGCCGCCGTCGAAGCGCTCAAGGGCATGGTGCAGGCCGACGGCGCCGGGCAGGTCGTAGAAGGTGAAGACGCTCTCGCCCCAGCCGGGACCGGTCAGCCCCTCGGTCTCCTCCGGCAGCAGCGTCGCGCCGGTGGCGACGACAAGGACGTCGTAGCCCAGCCGGATGCCGCCGCCGAGATGCACCGTCCGCGCATCCAGGTCGACCCGCTCGATCCGCGCCATCTTGTAGTCGATGTCGGCGTTCAGCTGCCGCGGACGGGACCGGACGAGGTGGTGCGGCTGGGCCAGCCCGAACGGCACGAACAGCAACCCCGGCTGGTAGAGGTGGTCGTCGTCCTGATCGACGACCGTGATCCGGTACTCGCCCTCGTCGTACGTGCGGCGCAGGCGGTTGGCCGTCATGGTGCCGGCGGTTCCACCGCCGAGAATCACGATGTGTTTGCCCATGTCCCCACTGTCGTGCGGGAGATGAGGGCGGGGCATGGGCCGCAGGTCCCCATTCGAGTACCCACCCGGATATGTCTTCGACCCACTCCATCGACCCCTGCGGCCCCCTCGCCCGCCGCGAACCCCCTGGTAAAATACCTGGCAGGGTATATCGCTACGCCAGCTCCCACGAGGGCCGAACGGCCCCCGGCGCACCCCGTCGGCCTCTCGATTCGTCGCACGGTGCGCGGTCGACTGGAATCCGTCAGCAGTCGACACCGGCGAGAAGGGCCCCGCCATGACCGGCAGCACACCACACACCCTGAGCACGAACCGGCCGCAGTCCATGGACGTGCACAGTTTCCAGGTCGCCCACGTCGAGCGGGATGCCTACACCGTGGACATCCGCGGGCACCGTCTCCAGGTCGACCAGCCCATCGAGGCCGGCGGTACGGACACCGCGCCCACCCCCACCGAGCTGTTCGCCGCGTCCCTGGCCACTTGCGTCGCCTTCTACGCGGGCCGCTATCTCCACCGGCACGGCCTCAGCCGGACAGGACTGCGCGTCCGTACGGAATTCACCATGGCCACCGACCGCCCCGCCCGGGTCGCCTCCCTGCGCGTCGTGGTCATCCCGCCGCCGGGGCTGCCCGAGCAGCGCCGGGCGGCCCTGCTTGCCGTGGCCTCGCACTGCACGGTGCACAACACCCTCCATCAGCCGCCCGAGATCGAGATCGAGCTGGAGCCATGAGCACGTCTCCGGCGCCGACCGCGTCGGCCCTGCTGGAGCGCATCCGGGGCGGGCTCATCGGGGACGACGAGGTGCTGGACGGCCCGTACGGCCCGAAGCGGATCGTCTACGCGGACTACACCGCCTCCGGCCGCTCGCTGGACTTCATCGAGGACTTCGTCCGCGAGCAGGTGCTGCCCCGCTACGGCAACACGCACACGGAGAGCTCCAGCACCGGTTTGCAGACGACCCGACTGCGCGAGGACGCCCGCCGGATCATCCGCGACGCGGTCGGCGGCACCGACGACGACCTCGTGATCTTCTGTGGTTCGGGCTCCACCGCGGCAGTCAACAAGCTGGTCGGCATCCTGGAGCTGCGCCGCCCGGAGAAGCCGCCCGAGGCCGAGCGCCCGGTGGTCTTCGTCGGGCCGTACGAGCACCACTCCAACGAACTGCCCTGGCGTGAGTCGATCGCCGACGTCGTGGTCATCGACGACGACCCTGACGGCCACATCGATCTCGCCGGGCTCGAAACAGCCTTGCGGCGGTACGCCGACCGGCCGCTGCGCATCGGCAGCTTCTCCGCCGCCTCCAACGTCACCGGCATCCTCACCGACACCGACCGCATCACTGGACTGCTGCACGCGTACGGCGCCCTGTCGTTCTGGGACTACGCGGCCGCGGCACCGTACATTCCGCTCCGGATGGCGGAGAGCGCTCCGGGCGCCAGGGACCACAAGGACGCGCTGTTCCTGTCCCCGCACAAGTTCGTCGGCGGCCCGCAGACCCCGGGTGTCCTCGTCGTCCGCAGTGAACTGGTCCGCAACAAGGTGCCCACCGCGCCCGGCGGCGGAACCGTCGCTTTCGTCGACCCGCTCCGCCACCGTTACCTGGACGACCCGGTCGCCCGCGAGGAGGGCGGCACCCCGGCCATCGTGGAATCCATCCGCGCGGGACTGGTCTTCGCCCTCAAGCAGGCCGTCGGCACCGACTCCATCCAGGCAGCCGAGGAGCGCCACTGGCGGCACGCCCTCGCGCGCTGGGACACCAACCCGCGGATCGAGATCCTCGGTAACCACCACGCCCGCCGCCTGTCCATCATCTCGTTCCGCATCCGCCACGGCGACCATGCCAACCTGCACCACAACTTCGTCGTCGCCCTGCTCAACGACCTGTTCGGCGTCCAGGCCCGCGGCGGCTGCTCCTGCGCGGGCCCCTACGGCCACCGCCTGCTCGCCATCGACACGGCCACCTCCCACGCCTTGCTCGACGAGGTCGTCCACGGCTGCGACGGCATCAAACCTGGCTGGACCCGCATCAACTTCAACTACTTCATCAGCGACACCGTCCGCGACTACCTCATCGACACCGTCGACCTGATCGCCACGCACGGCCACCGGCTCTTGCCCGACTACCGCTTCGACCCGCACACCGGGCAGTGGCGCCACCAGGCCGGTGCCGGCGATCCGCCGCTGCGCCTGGCCGACGTGCACTACGCGGCGGACGGTCGGCTCAGCGCCCCGGCACCCCGTCATCGTCGGCTGGGCGAGGAGGCCCTGGCAGGTCAACTCGACCGCGCCCGCGAGGCGTTCGCCGCTCGTTCCGGCCGTCTCGACGACGGCCCCACCGGGCTGCCGACCGACTTCGAGCGCATGCGCTGGTTCCCGCTGCCACCCGTATGCCTGGAACAAATCCGGACCGGCACCGGTTGAACCGTGTACCCGAATACCCCGCCGGGTATGCGAGAGGAGACCGGAAGCCATGCCCACCGTGGAATTGACCAAGGACAACTTCGAGGAAACCGTCACCGGTTCGGAGATCGTGCTGATCGACTTCTGGGCGGCCTGGTGCGGACCGTGCCGGATGTTCGGCCCCGTCTACGAGAAGGCGGCCGCGCGCCACCCGGACATCGTCTTCGGCAAGGTCGACACCGAGGCACAGCCCGAACTGGCGGGCGCCTTCCAGATCTCCTCCATCCCCACACTCATGGCCGTCCGCGACCGGACCGTCCTGTACTCACAACCGGGCGCGCTGCCGCCGCAGTCCCTGGAAGACTTCATCGGCAGGATCCGGGCCGTCGACATGGAGGACGTGCGCCGGAAGGCCGCCGCGGGCTCGACGGGAGCGAACTGACGTCCGGGGCCGCCCATGGAGTCTCCACGGGCGCCCCGGAACGCGGGTTCAGCGGCTGCGCAGAGCGGCCAGCGTGGCGTCGAGATCGACCGCGCGCGGGCGGTTGTGCGGCAGCTTGCCGAGCACGACCGCCATGCCGCAGGTGTTCGTGAGGGCGGAGAAGACCAGGCCGCCCGCGACGCCGGCCGAGAGGAGCTGGAGGGCCGGGTGCACGAGCAGGCCGAGCAGGAGGCCGAGCAGGACCAGGCTGCCGGCGGTGAAGCGGACCTGGCGTTCCATGCTCCAGCCGGCCCGCGTGTCGCAGGCGGCCGGTGTGTGCAGGTCGTGCCCCTCGGCGGCCCAGGCGCCGGTGCCGCCCGCGAGCGTGGCCGTGGTGATGCCCTGCTCGGCCAGCAGCTTGCAGGCGTTCTCGGAACGGGCTCCGGAGGCGCACACCACCAGGACGTCACCGCGTCCGGCGGCGTGCCGTATCTCCGGCAGGGCGCGGCGGACGTGGTCGAGCGGAATGTTCAGGGCGCCGGGCAGGTGGCCGGAGGCGTACTCGGCGGGCGTGCGCACGTCGATGACGGTGAGTTCGTGCAGCCGGGTGCGGGCCTGCTCGGTGGCGAGGGTGACGGGGGCGGAGGTGTTGGTCATGACAGATGTGATCCTTAATGGTCGACGCCGTCCCGAACCGGGACGTACAGTACCCCTAGGGGTATATTTTTTTGAGGAGTGGTCGTGGAACTGGAGCTTGAGGGTGCGGACCTGAAGTCCGTGCTGAACCGGCTGCGCCGTGCGCAGGGTCAGATCTCCGGTGTGATCCGGATGATCGAGGAGGGGCGTGACTGCGAGGACGTCGTCACGCAGCTCGCCGCGGCCTCCCGCGCGCTCGACCGGGCCGGTTTCGCGATCATCGCGACCGGCATGCAGCAGTGCATGACCGACATCGAATCCGGCCGCAAGAACGGCGAGGACGCCCAGCAGATGCGCACCCGCCTGGAGAAGCTGTTCCTGTCGCTGGCGTGAGGACTCTCGCCACGGCGGCCGTCACAGCGCCGCGTCGATCAGCATGAAGGCCGCCACCGCCAGCAGCACCAGCGCGAAGATCCGCTGCAGCGAGTGTCCCGAGATCTTCGCGGCCAGCCGCTTCCCGTCCCACGCACCGAGGATCGCGGCCCCGACGAACGGCCCGACGACCGCCCAGTCCAGCCTCTCGACCGTGCCGGCGCGCGTCGCCAGCGCGGCCAGCGAGTTGACGGTGATGACCAGCAGGCTGGTACCCACCGCGTTCCGCATCCGCAGGCCCAGCACGCTCACCAGCGCCGGTACGGCGAGGAAGCCACCGCCGACACCGAGCACACCGGTGACCGCGCCGAGCCCGCCACCGGCGACCGCCACCCGACCCGGCCGCACCGTCACGGCACCGTCCCCAGCCGGCCGGGACCGCAGGATACGCAGGGCGGCGACTCCCGCGACCACGGCGAAGGCCGCCGTCAGTACGGCCGCCGGGATACGGGTGGAGAGCGCACCGCCCAGCATCGCCGGGCCGATCCCGGCTGCCGAGAACAGCAGTCCCGTACACCAGCGGACGCCGCCGTCACGGGCGTGCGCGACCAGCGCGGTGACCGAGGTGAGCGTGACGATGACCAGACTCGCGGTCGTCGCCCCGACCGGACTGAAGCCGAGCAGGTAGATCAGGGCGGGAACGGCCAGCACACTGCCACCGCCCCCGAGCGCGCCGAGCGCCAGGCCGATCACCGCGCCGGCGGCCAGGGCGAGTATGACCGCGCTCACGCGACGGTGCCGTTCCCACCGCGTGCGTCCACCACCGGCAGACCCGCCCCCGCCCGGTCCCCCATCCCCCCGATCACGTCCACGGCCCGCGCGCCCCGGGCGACCAGCAGTTCCGCGGCCCGCCGGGACCGGTTGCCCGAGCGGCAGATCACGACCAGAGGCCGCGCCTGCGCCTCGGCGGGCAGCCCCGCCCCGGCGGCCGGCGCGGACAACGGCAGATGCGCGGCGCGCGGCGCATGCCCCGCCTGCCACTCGTACGGCTCGCGCACATCCAGCAGCACGGCGTCACCGCCGCTGTCGACGGCGCCGCCGTGGCCGGTGCGCGCGGCCGCCTCCTGCACGGTCACGCGACCCGGACCGCCCCGGTCTCGTCGGAGATTGCTCATGTCGGTGTCCCGCTCCTGTTTCCATGTCGTCGGTGAAGATCGGTGGGGTGTCTGCGGCGCGTCCGATGCCGTCAGGAGGTCCGGACGGTGAGTCCCGCCTTCTCGGCCGCGTCGAAGGAGTCGTCCACCGCGGCAACGGCACGACCGGCGGCATCCAGCAGCGAGGCGGCGACGGCAGCCCGCATGCCGCCCGCGCAGTGCACCCACACCTCACCGTCAGGAACCTCCCCGAGGCGGCGGTGCAGCGCGTGGACCGGGATGTGGACCGAGCCCTCGATGTATCCCGCCGCCCGCTCCGAGCCGCGCCGGACGTCGAGGACGACGACACCCTCCGCCGGGTGCCGGCCGGCGAGATCGGCGAACGTGGCGCGCGGGAAGGAAGCCTTGGCCTCCCCCTCCCGGACCCAGTCGCCGGGTTCGCCGGTGGCCGCGGCAGCGGGGCGGTCGATGCCCACGCGGACCAGCTCGCGCTGGGCGGTGGCGAGTTGCTCGGGTGACTCGGCGAGCAGCGTGACCGGCTTGCCCCACGGGATCAGCCAGGCGAGATAGGTGGCGAGCCGGCCTTCGGCCTCGAAGTTGAACGAGCCGGACACATGCCCTGCGGCGAACGCGATGCGGTTGCGCAGGTCCACCACCCACTCCCCCGCCGCCAGCCGGGCTGCGATCTCCTCGGCGTCGGCGACGGCGGGCGGCGTCAGATCGACGGGCGCGGGTCCGGCCGCATTGGCAGGGCCCATGTGCGTGTAGTAAGAGGGGATGTCGTCGAGGCCGGCCAGCAGGTCGGCGACGAAAGTGTCGATGTCCCTGGTGAGGGCTTCGTTGGACGCCTTCTCCTTGCCGATGGTCGTGTCGCTGCCCTCCGCCTGGGAGGACGAACAGAAGCTGCCGAATCCGTGCGTGGGCAGCACGGCCGTGTCGTCGGGCAGCTCGGTGGCCAGGCGGTGCGCGGAGGCGTGCTGGGCGCGGGCCAGCTGCTCCGTCAGCCGCGGTTCGACCAGGTCCGGACGGCCCACCGTGCCGATCAGCAGCGAGCCGCCGGTGAACACCGCGACCGCCGTGCCGTTCTCCTCCAGTGCATAGGAGGTGTGGTGCGGGGTGTGACCGGGGGTCGCCACGGCGCGCAGGGTCAGGCCCGCGTCCGAGTCGATCTCCGCGCGGTCGCCGTCGTGCACTGGTACACGCTCGAAGGAGACCCTGGCCCCGGCAGGGACGAGATAAGCCGCACCCGTGATCCGGGCCAGCTCCGGGCCGCCGGTGACGTAGTCGTTGTGGACGTGCGTCTCGACGACGTGCGAGATCCGCACCCCGCGCCGGGCGGCCACCGCGATCACCTGATCCACGTCACGGGGCGGGTCGACCGCCACCGCCGTCCGCTCGCCACCCGCCAGGTAACTGCGGTTGCCGAGCCCGGCCACCTCGATCGTGTCGACGAAGAACACGAGGTACTCCCTTCCAATGAAGAATTACCCCAGGGGGTATGCTTACGACCGTAACACGAGTACCCCGGGGGGTATTTTCGAGCGCAGGGAAAGCCCCGGGAAACACCTCACGAGTACCTCGCACACGGCCGGACACCCGGTCCACGCCACGCGAGCCGACACGAAAGCAGGACCACTGCCATGCGCTACGACCGCACCGTGCACCTCGACACCGACTTCGCCACCACAGTCAGCCGCGTCCGCAAGGCCCTCGCCGAGCAGGGCTTCGGCGTCCTCACCGAGATCGACGTCACCGCCACCCTCAAGGCCAAGCTCGACCACGACATGGAGGACTACGTCATCCTCGGCGCCTGCAATCCGCCCCTCGCCCACCGCGCCCTGGAGACCGACCGCACCATCGGCCTGCTGCTGCCCTGCAACGTCGTCGTCCGCCGAGACGGAGACCGCACCGCCGTACAGGCCCTCAACCCGAACACGATGGTCGCACTGACCGAACTGGATGCCCTGCGCCCGGTCGCAGAGGAGGCCACCCGACGCCTCGACGCCGCCCTCGCCTCCCTCACCGCAGCCGACGCGGACAGCTGACGGCGGACCACGGCGCCATCCTTTGTGGCCCGGTCGGGCCGCGCTCCCGGTTCCAACATGCGTGCGACGAGGTAGCAGCACGCCCCGTCGCCGGCAAGGTGCGGCAGGCCCCCGGAACCGGAGTCCTCGCCCCGTGCCGACGGCCCCGGTCCACGCGACCCGGGCCGGAGAGGTCCGCGAGGTTGAGACTTCTGATATTCGAGCGTCATCCGAGCGTCAGAACTCTGGATCCGCATCGCCTCATCACCCGTGAGACCCGCGCCAGCCCTTGAGTTGCAGCTCAGACCGTTCTGCACAAGCGAACCTCAGCAAAACAACAGGTCAGCGACGCCGATGAGTGCGCGCCATGTTCATCTTGCGCACTTCGGAAAACAGGTTGAGCACACCCAAGCCCCGCCCGAGCAACTAGGAAAACAGCAGGTCAGCGACTCAGCGCACCTTGGGTGCGCGCCGGGGGCGTGGTAAATGCCGTGGCGCGCGCCGGGGGTGCTTCTGTCTGCCCTGACGTGGGCTGATGGGGTACGGGACGCTGAGTTGGTTCGTTCCGGCCGAAACCGATGCCTCTGTGATGCCGGTGAGCTCGCAGGTCAGCGTGGTGCTGGGGACCGCCCACGGGAACCGTGGAGTGTTGCTGCGCAGCACGTGCGTCAGAATCCTGATTCGCCCTGGTCCTCCCGGAACGGCGCACCCGGCTGTCCGGCGAGGGAGGGAGCAAGGCCGTGGACGTGCTGCACGAACGCTGCGCCGGCCTCGACATCAGCAAGAAGGACGCCAAGGCGTGTGCCCGCACCCCGAGTCCCAAGCGGCGGGGATCCTTCACGAGCGAGACCACGACACGGGGGTCGACGACGAATGCGGTCCTGGCCCTGCGGGATCACCTGCTTGCCGCGCGGGTGACGCTGGTGGTCATCGAGGCGACCTCGGACTACTGGAAGCCCTTCTACTACCTGCTGGCCGAGGACTTGAACGTGATCCTGGTCAACGCGCGGCAGGTGAAGAACCTGCCCGGACGCAAGACGGACGTCTCGGACGCGGCCTGGCTGGCCCAGCTCGGCGCCCACGGCCCGGGTGAGGCCCTCCTTCGTGCCGCCCGAGCCGGTCCGTGAACTACGGGACCTGACCCGGGCCCGGACCACCGCCACCCGTGAACGCGGCCGGGTGGTCCAGCGACTGGAGAAGCTGCTGGAAGACACCGGCATCAAACTCTCCGCGGTCGCCTCCGACATCATGGGTGTCTCCGGCCGGGCCATGCTCGAAGCCCTCATCGCCGGGGAACATGATCCGCAACTCCTCGCGGAGCCGGCCAAGCGCAGGCTCCGCAACAAGATCCCCGAACTGACCGAGGCCCTGACCGGGCGCTTCCGTGAGCATCACGCGTTCCTGGCCCGCCTGCATCTGGATCAGTACGACCAGCTCACCGCCATGATCGGGCAACTGGACAAGCGGATCGAGGAGGCGATGGCCCCCTTTCGAGGCGCCCTGGACCTGCTCGACACCATCCCCGGGATCAACCGGGCGGTCGCCGAAGTGATCATCGCTGAGACCAGCGGGGACATGAGCCGGCTCGCCTCGGCCCGTCACCTCGCCTCCTGGGCCGGGGTCTGCCCCGGCCACCACGAGTCCGCCGGCCGCACCAAGACGACCAAGGTGCGGCCCGGCAATCCGTATCTCAAAGGCGCCCTCGGCCTCGCGGCGTTCGGCGCGGTGAGAACCAAGGACACCTACCTGCAGGCCCGCTACAAACGGCTGACCGCACGCCGCGGCCCGCTCAGGGCCCTGGTCGCCGTCGAGCACTCGATCATCACCGCGATCTGGCACATGCTCACCGACAACGTCCCCTACCACGAACTCGGCGGCACCTACTTCACCCAACGCGACCCCGAACGCGCCACCCGCCGGGCCATCAACCAGCTCAACCAGCTCGGCTACACCGTCACCCTCAACCCGAGGGAGAACACAGCCTGACCGACAGGGCCGGACACCCGGCGGCCGATCGCGACCACCGGGCACCCAGCCCTGCCCACACCCACCCTGAACAGGTTCTATTTACGCGTCAGAGCGCCTTTGAAGCCGGTTCGAGAATCGCCACACACTCCACGTGCGAGGTCATCGGAAAGATGTCGGCTTCAGCAGAGTCCGGAAAGGTGCAGGTCAGAGCCCATTTCGCGGCCCGCCGTACCGCCTGCAGGCGCCCGGAGCGTCAAACGAGCGTCATGGCCAACAGCCCATCCCCCCTTCTGCGGAGACAGGCCAGGCTGCCCCAACTCGTTCACGGCAGTTCTCCCGAATGGCCCGGCCGACCTGGACACGGGACGGCTCAGCACCGGCCCCGGAAGCGTCCGGGCGCCGCGCCCTTCCCCTCCAACTCGCCCTTGCCACCGAAGAGGGCCTGCGGTGCCCAGCCATGCAGGCAGCTCTGTTCGGCTTGGCCGGCGGCGCCCGCGCCGGGGTGATGTTGATCAACGGGCCTACCAGCAGCCACGCCAGGACCGTTATGCGGACCGGTGCGCCTGTTGCGGGCAGGCCCCGCGGCGAAGGCGGCCGTGGTTCTCAGGCGAGGACGACTGGCTTGCCGCTCAGCACCACACCGGCTTGGCGTAGCTCATTGATCGCGGTGCTGGTGGTGTCGGCGGCAACGCCGGCGGTGTAGTCGAGCAGGACCCGGACGGCGAAGCCCGCTCGCACCCCGTCGAGCGCGGTGGCCTTCACACAGTGGTCGGTAGCAATGCCGACGACATCAAGGTCACTGATGTGGCGGGCACGCAGCCAGTCGGCCAGCGACGTGCCGTCCTGGGCCGAGCCCTCGAAACCGCTCTTCGAGGCGGAGTACGCCCCCTTGTAGAACAGCTCGTCCACGCCGCCAGAGGTGACGGCGGGCGCGAAGTCCGGATGGAACTCGCCTCCCTCGCTGCCGACGACGCAGTGCTCGGGAAAAGAGCTCTGGAAGTCCGGGTGCTCGGAGAAGTGGGCCCCCGGGTCGATGTGGTGGTCACGGGTGGCGACGACGTGCGCGTACCTTCCATCGGCGCGCCGCACCAGGTCGGCGATGGCCACGGCCCTGCCCGCGCCGCCCTTCACCGGAATGCTGCCGCCCTCGCAGAAGTCCTTCTGCACATCAACAATGATCAATGCACGGCGCACGGAGACCCTTTCCCTCGGAAGAACCCATTGCCCGTATGGTCGCTCCCTCCGTCGGTGTGCTGACGCAGCACTCGCCAGCACTCACCCGATAGGGGCCACTTGATGAAAGGGTCCAGCTGCGGGCCGAGGACCTGGCACAGCCCATGCGGTTGTCCGCCGTCCGGTGCATCGGGTCGATCGGCCAGCCTTGGAACCAAGCGGTCGTCAGCCGGACAGCCCGCAGAGTCGACTGCGGCTGGACCGCAATCGCAGAGCTCGCTCGCTCGCTGGGGGCCTGGGTAGCCGAACCCGAACCCTATGGGGTGAGCTGGCTGGCCGGTATTTACTGGGCGTTACGGTCAACGACTACCTGGCCTTGCGCATTGGTACGGTCGGTGTCCATGCCACTCTCGGCTACGTGGATGCGGTCGAAGGCACCGAGATCACCGCTCAGGAGTGGTCCTCGCCCCTCGTGAAAGCAGCGGTCGAAGCAGGTCTGGTCTCCGTCGTGCGAACTAGAAGCGGCGGCGGCCTCGTGGCCGTAGCCAGAGGATCCGTTCATGGCCACTCGCCGCCGCTTACCGCCCAGGTGGTGGAGTACGCGTGCGGGCAGGTGTCCGATTTGGGAGCGGCCGCTGCTCTGGGGCAGCGCGGACGGCGCTGTCTTCCATCGGGTGACAGGCCGGGGAATCGGCGTTGATGCGGTGGCGGACCCGCGAGGCTCGGGGCATGCGTATCGCGGTGCTGGATGTGGACGGGACTTTGATCGCCGGCACGCTGGCCGGCCCACTGCCGGGAATGCTGGCCGAGGCCGGGCTCGTTCCCCGGGACCGGCTGGCGCGGCTGCGCCGTGCGCAGACGGATTCGGATGCGGAGGATGTGCAGGCGGCGGCGCGGTTGCATGAGTTGTTCGCCGCGATGCTGACCGATGTGCCGTGCGGGGCGGTGTCGACGGCGATGGCCGATCTGTGGCAGCGGCAACGCGAGCGGCTGTTCGACTTCACCAGGCCGCTGATCACGGCGTTGAAGGAGACCGGCTGTGTGCCGGTGCTGATCTCGGGCGGCCCGCAGGAGATGGTGGCCCATCTTGCCGGTGAGCTGGGCGTGCCCCTCTTCCGCGGCACCCGGTTCGAGACGGCTGACGGGCTGTACACCGGACGCGTGGCCGCCACGGTCTGCGGCGGGAAGGACGCGGCCGCTCAGGATCTGGTGGGCGAGGAGCGCATCGACTGGCCGGCTTCACTGGCGGTGGGCAACTCGCTGGGGGACGTATCGTCGCTGAGCCAGGTCGGCCGACCAGTGGTCTTCGAGCCGACGCCCGCGCTCAGGCTGCTGGCCCGCCACCGCTCCTGGCCCGTGTGTGACCGCACCAGCCTGCTCACTCACCTGCGCGACCAAGCCGCCCTGCCCGTGCCCCCGCCGCGCCCGGCCCGCGATCTGCCGTCGACTCGCCCCACAGTGCCGGCGACGTCGGTGGCCAGTGTGGTCCGGCGGCTGACCGAGCGGCTGCTGGACCAGGTGGGCGGACAGGGAGCCGTCACGGGCGAATGCCGCAGCCGGGTCACCGAGTCGGCCCTGATGCTGACCCTGCTGCGTCGGGCGAAGACCCTGCCCGGGGTGCAGAGCCGGCTGCACACCTACCTGTCGCGCAGCCGCACGGCCGCCGACGCCTTCGACACGTCGGTCATCGACGCCACCCTGCACGGCATCGCGCCGGCGGACCGGCATCGGCTGATCGAGGAGACCTTTGCCGGCGCCGCCCAGCACTCCTCCGACCGAAAGAAGCTCGCCCTGGAGGCGATCCTCGCCGTCGTGGGACCCGAACCCTTCCACGTCGACGCCCCCTCCCACGCGTTCGAGCACCACAACGAGGCCACCTGGACCCGCCTGCGGCAGATCGCCCTCCACCACCTGCACGTACCCGACCCCGTCGCCCCGGAACTCACCACCCGTCTGCTGAAGATGACCGAACGCGGCCAGGCCCGCGGGATCATCGAAGGAAACGTGTTCGCGCACCTGTTCGCGCTGCTGTCGCTGCAGCGGATGGCGCCCGGCCACCGGGTCATCGACGACGGCATCACCGCGCTGGCCAGAGCCGTCCGCGACGACGGCGGCATGCCCTTCATCACCAGCGAGGAGACCTTCTCCACCGCCACCGCCGGCCTCGCCCTGGTCCGCGCCGGCGCCGACCGGCACGTGCTGTACGCGATGGGCGACTACCTGACAGCCCAGCAGGCCGGCAATGGCGGCTTCGCCTACGCCCAGGACGTCGTCCAGACCGACACCGACAGCACCGCCCACGTCCTGGCCTTCCTGCACACCCTCGATCCCGAGCGATACCGGGCCCCTCTTCACGCCGCCCGGCAGAACCTGACCAGGCACCTGGGTGAGGACGGCGGGGTACCCACCTACCGGCCTGGCCAGCCCTCCGAGCCGACCATGACCGCCAACACCATCACCGCCCTGCAGCCCTACCACTTCGCCCACGCCCACCTGCTGGAACGCGCAACCCGCTACCTCCTCGACACGCAGAAACCCGACGGCACGTTCGAACGCAGCTGGAGCCTGAGCGAAGCCAACGCCATGCTCCGCGCCCTGAACGCCCTCACCCTCGCCCACCAGCACAATCCCGCAGGCCATCGTGGGCGCCTTGCGCCGGCCATCGACTCCATCCACCAGCGCCTGCTCGTCACCCCCAACCCGGACGGCGGCTGGGGCCGGACCCCCGGCGAGGCCAGCGACCCGATGAGCACCGCCTACACCCTCACCGCGCTTGCCCCCACCCACCGCACCCACCCCACCGTTCAGGCGGGCCTGCACCACCTGCTCAGCCGGCAAAACCCTGACGGCGGCTACACCTCCGTCTCCGACCAGGCAGCCCCCCGCCCCCTGCGCTACACCATCCCCGTCCTCACCGACATCTTCGTCCTCCTCGCCCTCACCCACTACGCCTGAGTCGGCAAACGGGGCCTGGACCGACACCAGGGAGAGCGTCAACACGGCTCTCCGACAGTCCACTCCTGAGGGTGGCCATCAGGGAGGGACAGGTACCCCTTTTCCGCCGTTCTGCCTGGCCTCCAGGTTACAGAGGAACCGTTTCCGCCGCTTTTGCCCCGCGTGGCAGTCCCGTGCGGTGACACTGGCCCGCTGGATAAACGCGTCAACGTGGAATGACGGGTCTGCCTCCCCGTCGCCTACCGCCGCGCGGCGGCCCGCGCTGTCCTGGGGCGGTGCCGAGGGCTTGAACGCCCGGCACGGTCAGCGGGGATGGGTGCCCCGGTGGCCCAGGCGGGACAGGATCTCCAGCAGGTGAAGGGACACGCGTGTCGAACGAGCTCAAGTACGGCGACCGGATCCATCTGCAGAACGGCTACAACAACTGGCAGGGCGGCTACCTCGACACCAACGGCCACGCCAGCAACAGCGGGGCCAAGTACGAGGTGTCCACCACGGACACCCCCAACCGTGGCACGGGCACGGGCACCTGGGAGGTGCTCTCCGCCGCCGGGAAGGCCGCCGGCGCCGCGGTCGTCACCGGTGACCTGATCTACCTGCGCAACCTCTACGGCGGCGACGGCGGCTTCCTCGACACCAACAACCACGCCACCACCGACCAGAAGAACGCCGGCGGCAAGTACGACGTCTCCACCTCCCAGGACAGGGACCGGGCGGAAGGCACCGGCCGCTGGCGGATCTTCGCCCAGACCTCCAGCCCTCTCGACCAGAGCGTCCGCGTCGGCGACACCGTCCACCTGTTCAACACCTACGACGACAACGGAGGCTTCCTGGAGACCAACCACAACAGCACCGCCTCGGGCGGCAAGTACGACGTGTGCACCAACGGCTACTACAACCGCAGCAACTCCACCGTCGCCGACTGGAAGATCCACAAGGCTCCTGGCTGACCAGCCCGACGCCCCGCCCCGGGCTCACACCGCCCGGGGCGGGGCGTCAATGCCGCGGGGAGGGAGTGCCCCTGCACCTGGTGCCCCTCGGCGCCGAGCTGCGGGGGCAGAGGGATCCGCAAGGACTGCACCTACGGCACCGTGCTGGTCGACGTCGAGGCACCGCTCCCTGGGCTCCTTCTGCGACTCCCTGCTGGCCCAAGTCCGCCCAAGCGACACCGACGCCGCCACCGGCAACCCTGCTCACACCGCTGATTGGACAGTCCTCGGGCCAAGCAGAGTCCCGCAGGACCATCCGCACCGTGATCACCCTGCATGGGCTCTCGTCCTGCGGAACCACGGGGAGCGGGAAGGGCGGTGCGTGTGGAGGACGAGCAGCGCAAGGGCGCCGGTCGCTGCGGACCAGGTGAGGGAGAGCAGGCCGTGGGACCAGGGGATGTGCGGGGTGAGGGCTGAGCTCAGCGCCAGCTGGTTCACGCCGTACAGAGGAAGCGCGGCCACGCCTGCCACATCCATGAGTGTGTTGAACACGGGGTTCTGCAGTCCGGTGTCGACCAGGCTGAGCATGATGATGAGGAAGAAGCCCTCCAGCTCGCCGCGGACCAGAGAACCGAGCAGAAGGCCGATGCCGCCGTAGGCGAGGCCGGCACCCACAAGGGCCAGCGCCAGGGGTGCTGTGTGGCGTACGGGCAGGGAGATCCACAGCAGGATCGTGGTGTAGAGGGCCAGCAGGGCGGTGGTGAGGGCGACGGCAGCGAGTTTGGCCAGCAGCATCGGCAGCCGGGGGTACCCGGCCAGCAGCAGACGGCGGTCCACCTCCCGCGATTGGAAGGTCTCGGTGAAGGCGATGAAGCCGGCGACCATGGTGATGGCGCCCAGCGCGCTGGCCACCTGGCCCACCTGGCTGGCCGGAGCGGAGACGTGGCCGCTGATGGCGTCCAGCCGGATACGCACCACTTGGTCGGAGGTGCACAAGCGCGCCACGAAAATCCAGATGGGGATGAACGCAACCGCCAGAACCAGGGCCAGCCGGTTGCGCAGGTGGCCCCGAAGAGTGCAGCGCAGCAGTTCGGTAAATGCCGTCCAGGAGAGCCTCAACGGTCGGTCTCCTCGTAGTGCAGACGCCCCTGGCGCAGATGAGCGATCGCGTCGAAGTGGTGCAGGTCGTGCAGCAGGTGCGAAACCACGATGATCGACCGGCCCTGATCACGCAGATCGGCGGCCAGGGCCCAGAACCGCTGATGAGTGTCCCAGTCGAAACCCTGGTAGGGCTCGTCCAGGACCAGCAACTGCGGTTCGTGCATGAGAGCGATCAGGAGGTTCAGCTTCTGCCGCGTTCCGCCACTGAGTTCGCCGACCTGCCGACGCCGGCAACCGGTCAGCGCCAGCAGCTCCATCAGCTCGCCGGCGCGCGCCAGCGTCGGCAGCCGGTAGGCCATCTGGAACAACCGCAGATGCTGTCCGACGGTGAACGCATCGTTCAGTACAGCCTGTTGTGGGCAGTACCCGACCGCCCCGGTCCTTGTCACCGTTCCGCGGTCGGGCGCAAGGTGTCCCACGGCGATCTGCAGCAGAGTGCTCTTGCCCGTGCCGTTCTCGCCGACGACCCCCACCAGCATCCCGGCAGACACGTCGAGATCCACATCGCGCAGGACCTGCCTGCCTCCGTACGCCTTGCAGACTCCGCTGATCCGCAGCCGCGGCCGATGTGACCGGTGGCGCGTCGTCACTGCCTGCACATGAACCCCTCGAAAGATCGGACAGGAGGAGCGAGCCGACCCGGAGCCCGCCGCAGAGGCCAAGGCCGCGCAGGCCCATGTCCCCTGGCCTGCCAGGCTCATGACCCCTCAGCCGCGCCCGGCCCGCATGTTCCGGACGGTCCGGCCCTCGGCGGACCGATCCGCCGCGCGAGGGGGCGCGCTGCTGACCGGTGTCCAACGAGTCCGTACCTCCGGTGTAACGGCAGCCACCCGCTGTTCCGTTGTGCAGCCGACATCACCACTCCACAGGCTTTGCGCCTCCCCGTCGAGCGTGACCCGAGCCGCGGTCTGCCGTTGTAGGAGGCGATGCCCCCGACACCACAACGAGACCTCAGCGCTCCCACGATCGTGATCGGAGCGGGCCCCCACGGCCTGGCGGCCGCCGCGCTGCTGCGCCGCTCCGGGGTGCCGACCGTGATCCTGGAACGATCGGACCGGGTGGGAGCGAGCTGGGCGCAGCGCTACGACCATCTACGCCTGCACACTACTCCCGGCACCTCGAGCCTCCCCGGCCTGTCGGTGCCGCGCCAAGCAGGCCCGTGGGTGAGCCGGGACGACTACGTGCGATACCTGGAGCGTTACGTCGCCCATCACCGACTCGACGTCCGGGTGACCACCCCGGTGGAGCGCATCGAACGGGCCGAGCCCGGTTCAGCAGCACAGTGGCTGGTCCACACCCCCGACGGCCCGGTGCCCACCGGTGCGGTCGTGGTGGCCACCGGCCGCTGCCATACCCCGAAGGTCCCCCACTGGCCCGGGCGTTCAACCTTCACCGGCACGCTGCTGCACTCGGCCCGCTACCGCTCTCCCGCTCCCTACCGCGGGCGGGACGTCCTGGTGGTCGGCGCCGGCAACAGCGGTACCGAAATCGCGAGTGTCCTGGCCGGGGCAGGAGCCGAACGGGTACGGATCGCAGTCCGTACCCCACCCAACATCCTGCCCCGCTCCAGCGCCCGATGGCATGCGGCCGGCCGGCTGACGGAGGTCCTCCCGCTCGCGTGGCGCGACCGCACCTCCCTGCTCACGCAACGCCTCGCGGTGCCCGACCTGACCTCACGGGGCCTGCCCCAGCCCCGTACCGGCCTCTACACCCGCAATGCCCGCGAAGGGGTCAACCCGGTACTCGACCACGGCTTCGTCGACGCCGTCCAGTCCGGTCGGGTGGAGCCGGTCGCGGCCGTCCAGGGTTTCGACGGCCCCGACGTGTTACTGGCCGACGGCACCCGACTGCGACCCGACACGGTCATCATCGCCACCGGGTACCGGCCCAACCTGCACGACCTGGTCGGGTCCCTGGGCGTACTCAACGAGGACGGGCAACCCCTCGCCGTAGGGGCACAGACCCATCCCGAAGCCGCGCGCCTGTACTTCACCGGATACACCAATCCACTCACGGGAGTCCTTCGTCAAGCCGGCATCGAAGCGCGCGCCATCGCGCACGCGTTACGGCGCGAGGTGGTGCGAGTCCCCCTTCCCTCCCCCCGCGTTGGCGACCGCACGACCGACACACTCCACAGAGGGCACGCTTCGAGCTGACGGGGCCTCGGAAGCTCGGTCCTTCAGCGGCGTGCCCCCGCAGGGCGCGTGGATGGCTCCGCGCCTACGGCGACACAGTCCCTGTCCTCCTGGGCCGCCGACCAGGACCCGCCGGCCTCCTTCTCGTCAGCTGACGGCGACGGGCCGCCGCCATGGAGGCGGCCGGTGGATCGCGCCCATGGCCTACAGCGGGTGGGGGCCGTCCCGGCGAGGAGACGGTCGGCTGCCCCGACGCGGGAAAGAGTGCGGATGCTCCTCGGAGACGTAGGCGGGGGGCTCACGCGAACTCGGCACCTCGTACCGTTGATGACGCTCTGATGCACGACCCTTCCCACGCACCCGCTGGCGCAGCCTCACCCACCTGACGTTCCGTCGGAAACAGCGTCAAATGAGCGTCAGGACGGTTACCCAGACACCCCCATGGACCGAGGAGAACGCGTCCATCACCTCGCGAGACGCCCACGAAGCCGCAGGTCAAACTCGCTCCCCGGCACCAGGACACGTTCCACATCGTATATTTCGGGAAACACGTCGAGCGCACCCGGACGCGCCTGAGCAACCCAAGAAAACTGCAGGTCAGAGCCCCTTTGCAGCGGGCTCGAGAATCGCCACGCACTCCACATGATGCGTCATCGGAAACAGATCGAACGCCCGCAGCATCCGCACCCGGTACCCGCCGTCCTTGAAGTACCCGAGATCGCGCGCCAGAGCGGCCGGGTCGCAGGCCACGTAGGCGATGCGGCGGGCGCCCAGGGACGACATGTGCTGGACGGTCTTGCGGCCGGCGCCGGCGCGGGGCGGGTCCAGGACGATCAGGTCGACCTCCGTGATCCCCGTACGCGGAAGCACCGCGTCGACCTTGCCCTGTTCGATCCGGACGCGGTCGAAGTCGGCGAGGTTGTGGCGGGCGTCCTCGACGGCGCGCTTGCCGGACTCGATGCCGAGGACGGCACCCTTGTCGCCGACGCGGTCGGCGAGGGCGCCCGCGAACAGCCCCACCCCGCAGTAGAGGTCGAGCGCCATGTCGCCCTTGCGGGGCAGCAGGCCCTGCATGACGGCCTTGACGAGGGTGTCGGCGGCCTTGGGGTGGACCTGCCAGAAGCCGCCGCTGCCGACACGGTACGTACGGTCGTCCGCGCGCTCACGCACGAAGGGGCGGCCATGGACGCGGTGGACGCCGCCGTCCTTCTCCTCGACGCGCATGACCGACACCGGCTTGTCCAGCTCCACGATCGGCAGACGCGCGCCCGGCCGGGGCTCCAGGATCACCTGACGGTCCTGCGAACCCGTCGCCGCGATCGCGTCGATCGACGCCATCCCGGTCCAGTCGCGCTTCTCGATGCCCAGTTCGCTCACCCCGGGCGCCGCGATCATGCAGTGGTCGATCGGCTCGACCTCGTGCGAGCGGTGCTTGCGCAGCCCGGCCCGTCCGGAGTCGTCCACCGCGTACTGCACCCGCGTACGCCACGCCGGGACCTCGCCCGCCGGCAGCTTGTCGCCCTCGGCCGGCATCACCGTGCCGTCCCAGCCCGCCTCCTCGGGGGTGAGGCCCGCGAGCCGCTCCAGCTGCTCGGCGATGACCTCGCCCTTGAAACGTCGCTGGGCGCCCGGCTTGGCGTGCTGCCAGTCGCAGCCGCCGCAGCGGCCGGGACCGGCGTAGGGGCAGGGGGCCTCGACGCGGTCCTTGGAGGCCGACAGGATCGAGACCGCGTCCGCCCGCAGGAAGCGCGCCCCCTCCTCACCGTCGGTCACCCGCGCCACGACCCGCTCGCCGGGCAGCGCGTGCCGTACGAAGAGGACCTGGCCCTCGGACGTGCGCGCGATGCAGTGGCCGCCGTGGGCGACGGGGCCGACCTCGACCTCGTACTCCTCTCCCACCAGCGATTTCTTCGGTTCTGCCTGCATGGTGGGGTGACTCCAGAAGAGAGGAAAGCGGAACAGCCGGACAACAGCCCACCAGTCTACGTGGGTGCCGTCCGGCCATTGACCACGAGCGTCAGCCCTTGCTGTCCGAGGATTCCTTCGACGACGTCTTCGACGACTCCTTCGGTCGCTCGTGCGCCGGACCACGCCGCACCGACCCCGGCGCGCTCCACTCCTGCCGCTTGCGCGCCCGTCGCTTCGCGACCTCGGAGGATTCCAGCTGGTAGGGCACCGAGGTCACCATGACGCCCGGCGTGAAGAGCAGTCGGCCCTTGAGCCGGAGTGCGCTCTGGTTGTGCAGCAGGTGCTCGTACCAGTGGCCGACCACGTACTCGGGGATGATCACCGACACCGCGTCGCGCGGGGACTCCTTGCGCAGCCCCTTGACGTACTCGATGACCGGCCGGGTGACCTCGCGGTACGGCGAGTCGAGGACCTTCAGCGGTACGTCGATGCCGCGCCGGGTCCACTCCTCCTGGAGCGCCCTGGTCTCGGCCGCGTCGACGTTGACGCTGAGCGCCTCCAGGGTGTGGGAACGCATCAGCTTGGCGTAGGCGAGGGCCCGCAGGGTGGGGCGGTGGATCCTGGAGATCAGCACCACCGAGTGGACCCTGGACGGCCGTACGACGTCGTCGCTCGGGCCGTCCGGCGCGGCGATCTCCGCGGCGACCCGGTCGTAGTGCTTCCGGATGGCCGTCATCGTCGCGTAGAAGATCACCATGCCGAGCAGGGCGACCCAGGCGCCGTGCGTGAACTTGGTGACGAGGACGACGATCAGGACGAGCCCGGTGAAGAAGGCGCCGAAGGTGTTGATCGCACGGGAGCGGACCATGTGGCGCCGCTTGGCCTGGTCCTTCTCGGTGCGCAGATGGCGGTTCCAGTGCCGGACCATGCCCGTCTGGCTGAGCGTGAAGGAGACGAAGACCCCGACGATGTACAGCTGGATCAGACGCGTGGAGTCGGCGCCGTAGATCCACACCAGGAGCACGGCGGCGCCCGCGAGGAGCACGATGCCGTTGGAGAAGGCGAGGCGGTCGCCCCGGGTGTGCAGCTGGCGCGGGAGGTAGCGGTCCTGGGCGAGGATCGAGCCGAGCAACGGGAAGCCGTTGTAGGCGGTGTTGGCGGCCAGGAACAGCACGAGGGCGGTGGCGGCGGCCAGCACGACGAAGAAGAAGGTGCCGTCACCGAAGACGGCAGCGGCGACCTGGGAGATCACCGGGTTCTGGACGTAGGAGTCGCCGACCGGGGTGCCGTCGCGCAGCAGGTCGTCCGCCGGGTTCTCGGCCATCCGTACGTTGGTGGCCATCGCCAGGCCGATGATGCCGCAGAACATGGTGACGGCGAGCAGGCCCATCGCGGCGAGCGTGGTGGCCGCGTTCTTCGACTTGGGCTTGCGGAAGGCCGGGACACCGTTGGAGATGGCCTCGACGCCGGTGAGGGCGGCGCAGCCGGAGGAGAAGGCCCGCAGTAGCAGGAAGACGAGCGCGAAGCCGGCGAGGCCCTCGTGCTCGGCCTTGATCTCCAGGCCCGAGGTGGGTGCGTTCATGCTCTCGTCGAGGACCAGCCCGCGGAACGCGCCCCAGGCGATCATCACGAAGACGCCGACGACGAAGACGTACGTCGGGATCGCGAAGAGCTTCCCGGACTCCTTCACCCCGCGCAGGTTCATCAGCGTGAGCAGCACGATGATGCCGATCGCGCACAGCACCTTGTGCTCGACGAAGAAGGGGACGGCCGAGCCGAGGTTCTCCACACCGGAGGAGATGGACACGGCGACGGTGAGGACGTAGTCGACGAGGAGCGCGCTGGCGACGGTGAGACCGGCCCTGGGGCCGAGGTTGGTGTTCGCCACCTCGTAGTCGCCGCCGCCGCTCGGGTACGCGTGCACGTTCTGGCGGTAGGAGGCCACCACCGTGAACATCAGCACGACGACCGCGACGGCGATCCAGGGACTGAAGTGGTAGGCCGACACGCCCGTGATGGAGAGGACCAGCAGCACCTCTCCGGGTGCGTACGCCACGGACGAGAGCGGGTCGGAGGCGAAGACGGGGAGTGCGATGCGCTTCGGCAGGAGCGTTTCGCCCAGCCGGTCGCTGCGCAGGGCGCGCCCGATCAGGATCCGTTTGGGCACGTCGGTCAGTTTGGACACGCAGAGGATCGTAAGCGCCCCGACTGGTTCTGGGCACATCCGGGTGAAATCCCGGCGGGCCCCGGGGTGAAATCAGTCCCGCGGCGACTGCGAAGTGCGTCACGTCACGCATCCTCCGGTCTGATGGGCGGCGTCCTCACGTCTATATGACGAATCCCGTCCACCTCACTCTCTGGAGGCTCCATGCAGGCCGCGACCGCGGAACTGATCGGCGCTCTCGCCTCCCTCGTCGGACTCGGCGTCCTGACGAAGATCAGTGTCCGCCGGATCAGCCGACGAGGTCCCACGATGTGACCGGAAGGTGCACGGGGGTGCCCCCGGTGGACCGTGCGTGTGTAGCTTGGGCGACGGTCTGAGACCCTGTTTTCGACGTTTCGGCTGAACAGTAGCTATTGACACCGGAAGGACGGTCGTGCACATCGTCATCATGGGCTGCGGGCGAGTGGGTTCCACCCTCGCCCAGACCCTGGAGCAACAGGGGCACACGGTCGCCGTGATCGACCGGGACCCCACGGCCTTCCGTCGTCTGGGCTCGGGATTCGGCGGCCGTCGCGTCACCGGCATCGGCTTCGACCGCGACACCCTGCGCGAGGCGGGGATCGAGGAGGCGGGCGCGTTCGCCGCCGTCTCCAGCGGCGACAACTCGAACATCATCGCCGCCCGCGTCGCCCGCGAGATGTTCGGCATCGAGAACGTGGCGGCACGGATCTACGACCCCCGCCGCGCCGAGGTCTACCAGCGGCTGGGCATCCCGACGGTCGCCACGGTCCGCTGGACCGCCGACCAGATGCTCCGCCGGCTGCTGCCCTCCGGTGCCGAGCCGCTGTGGCGTGACCCCACCGGCGGCGTCCAACTCGCCGAGGTGCACGCCTCGTCGGCCTGGGTGGGCCACAAGATCAGCAAGATGCAGGAGGAGACCGGCGTCCGCGTCGCCTTCCTCACCCGCCTGGGCGAGGCGATCCTGCCGACCTCGCAGACCGTCCTGCAGGAGGGCGACCTCGTGCACGTGATGATGCGGACGGACGACGTGGAGAAGGTCGAGGCGTCCTTCGCCGAAGGCCCCGACGAGGAGGGCGGTCACTGATGAGGGTCGCCATTGCCGGAGCCGGAGCGGTCGGCCGCTCGATCGCGGGCGAACTGCTGGAGAACGGCCACGAGATCCTTCTCATCGACAAGGCACCGACCGCCATCTCGGTCGAGCGCGTCCCGCAGGCGGAGTGGCTGCTGGCCGACGCCTGCGAGATCACGTCCCTGGACGAGGCGGCGCTCCAGCGCTGCAACGTCGTCATCGCCGCGACCGGCGACGACAAGGTCAACCTGGTCGTCTCCCTGCTGGCGAAGACGGAGTACGGCGTCCCGCGCGTCGTCGCCCGCGTCAACAACCCCAAGAACGAGTGGCTCTTCAACGAGTCCTGGGGCGTGGACGTGGCCGTGTCGACCCCTCGTCTGATGTCGGCCCTGGTCGAGGAGGCCGTCAGCGTCGGCGACCTGGTCCGGCTGCTCCGCTTCAGCCACGGTGACGCGAACCTGGTCGAGCTGACCCTGCCGCCCGAGTCGGCCCTGGCCGGCACTCAGGTCGGCGAGGTCGAGTGGCCGGAGGACACCTCCCTGGTCACCATCATCCGGGGCACCCGGGTCCTCACCCCCACCCCGGACGACTCCCTGGAGGCGGGCGACGAGCTCCTCTTCGTGGCCGCCCAGGCCCGCGAGGAACAGCTGGAGGATCTCCTGTCGGTCCGCCGCGAGGAAGCGACGAGCTGACGCGACGACCGATACGAGGAAGGGGCGCCCGGAGGTTTCCGGGCGCCCCTTCCTTCGTCACCGGCTCAGGGTGCCTGGTCGGCACCGCGCACCGCGGCCTTCCGCTCCTCCTCCGCGCGCTCCTCCGCCTCCATCTCCGCGAACACGTCGATCGGAGCGGGGGCCTTCGCGAGGAAGATCCAGGTCAGCCATACGGCCAGCAGGAACGGCGGGATCTTCAGGGCGATGAGCACCCAGCCCAGCTGTGTGGTGTCGGCCCACCAGTAGAGCGGGAAGAGGATCGCGCACTTGGCGAGCAGAATCGCGCCCCAGGCGTAACTCGCCTTGGAGTACGCCTTCTTGCGGCCGGGGTTCCGGGTCCGCCAGGACAGGTTCTCCTTGAAGACCGGCCCGAGCATCAGACCGATCAGCGGCACGCCGGCCAGCGTCGTGAAGATGTACGCGAGCCCGAGGCCCAGCGTGTACAGCATGCCCGGCAGATAGAAGTCCTTGGCGTTGCCGGTCATCATCGCGAAGACCACACCGAAGGCGACCCCGAAGACACCGCTGAAGGCGTGCTTGACGGTGTCCTTCATGACGAGGCGCACCACGACCAGCAGGACGGAGACACCGAGGGCCGCGAGGGCCGCCGAGTGCAGGTCCTTGTTGATCGTGAAGATGGAGACGAAGAGCAGGCCCGGGAGCACGGTCTCGACCATGCCGCGCACGCCACCGAACGCCTCGAACAGCGCGGCCTCCGTCACCGCCCTGGAGTCCTGCGAGCCGTCCTGTCCGCCTTCGGCGTCCTGGACGCCGCGCTGGGCGTCTTCCGTCGGCTTGTCGAGCGACGTCACCGGCTACTCCCGTCCGAGCGGTCTGAGTTCGTACTTCGGATTGAACAGCACCCTACGGCCCCGGCTCATGGAGACCCGGCCGGATGCGATCAGCTTGCGCCCCGGCTCTATCCCGATGATGGAGCGTCTGCCCAGCCACACCACGTCCAGGGCGGCCGAACCGTCGAACAGCTCGGCCTCCAGGGCCGGGACACCGGCCCGGGGGCGCAGCGTGACCGTGCGCAAGGTACCAGTAACCGTCACTATCTGTCGGTCGTGGCAGTCACATATGCGCGTGCAGCCGGCGGTGTCCGCGTCCTCGCGCAGCTCCTCCGACTCCAGGTCCTGCTGGGACGAGGAGAGCCGGTCGAGCATGCGCCGGAACCGGCCGGCCGGCTTCTCGGAACGAGGGGCAGCACTCATGACAAAAGCGTACCGGGGGTCGCCGACAGTCCTGCACCCCCGTACGTCGGGCTCCGCTCACTTCTCGAAGCGGTACCCCATCCCCGCCTCGGTGACGAAGTGCCTCGGCCGCGACGGATCGCCCTCCAGCTTGCGGCGCAGCTGGGCCATGTAGACCCGGAGGTAGTTGGTCTCCGTCCCGTACGACGGCCCCCAGACCTCCTGGAGCAGCTGCTTCTGGCTGACCAGGCGCCCGGTGTTGCGCACGAGGACCTCCAGGAGGTGCCACTCCGTGGGGGTCAGCCGGACGTCCCGGCCGTCCCGGTTCACCTTCTTCGCGGCCAGGTCCACGGTGAAGTCGTCGGTCTCCACGATCACGTCGCCCTCGTCGCTCCCGAGGGGCTCGGCCCGCCGGACGGCGGCGCGCAGCCGGGCGAGCAGCTCGTCCATGCCGAAGGGCTTGGTGACGTAGTCGTCGGCGCCCGCGTCGAGGGCCTCGACCTTCTCGTCGGAGGAGTGCCGGGCCGACAGGACGAGGATCGGGACCCGGGTCCAGCCGCGCAGGCCCCTGATCACCTCGACGCCGTCCATGTCGGGCAGCCCCAGGTCGAGGACGACGACGTCGGGGTGGCGGGTGGCGGCGAGTTCGAGGGCGGTCGCGCCGTCGTGGGCCGCGTCGACCTCGTACGCGCGGGCCTTCAGGTTGATCACGAGCGCCCGCACGATCTGCGGCTCGTCGTCGACCACGAGCACCCGGGTCATGTCGTTCGCCTCTCTGCCGATGTGGCCGTGCCGACCGACGGGACCACGCCCCCCGCCCCGGCGGCGCCGCCTGCCGACGGGTGTGTGTCTGCCGACGCAGCCTCACCCGCCGAGGGGCCCGTGCCCGCCGAAGGACCCGTGCCCGCCGAGGGAGCCGTGCCCGCCGACGCGACGACGCCCGCCGTGGGACCCGTGCCCGCCGAGGGACCCGTGCCCGCCGACGGAGCCGTGGCGGGCCCTGAGCCGTTCGGTGCGGCGCGCACCGTGAGCACCATGGTGAGGCCTCCGCCGGGGGTGTCCTCGGCGTCGAGTGTGCCGCCCATGGCCTCGGCGAAGCCTCGGGCGACCGCGAGCCCCAGCCCCACACCGGCCCCGCGCGGGGCGTCGCCGTGTCGCTGGAAGGGCTCGAAGATGCGCTCCCTGGCGTCGTCGGGGACTCCGGGGCCCCGGTCGGTGACCCGGACCTCGACACGGCCGCCGAGGGCGCTGGCGGAGACCAGGACGGGCGGGCCGGTCGTGCCGGGCGGGCTGTACTTGACGGCGTTCTCGACGATGTTGGCGACCGCGCGCTCCAGCAGTCCGGGGTCGACGGCGACCATGGGCAGGCTCTCGGGGATCTCCAGTCCGACGCTGCCCTCGGGGACGCCGCCGAGGGCCATCGGCACCACCTCGTCGAGGTCGATCTCGCGGATCAGCGTGGTGACCGTGCCGGTCTGCAGGCGGGACATGTCGAGGAGGTTGCCCACGAGGTGGTCGAGCCGGTCGGCGCCCTCCTCGATCCCTTCGAGCAGTTCGGCCTCGTCCTCCTCCGACCAGGCCACGTCGTCGGAGCGCAGCGACGACACGGCGGCCTTGATGCCCGCCAGCGGGGTGCGCAGGTCGTGGCTGACGGCGGCGAGCAGCGCGGTGCGGATGCGGTTGCCCTCGGCCAGCTCCTTGGCCCGGTCGGCCTCCTGCTTCAGCCGCCTGCGGTCCAGTACGACGGCGGCCTGGGCGGCGAACGCGGCCAGCACCCGACGGTCCTCGGCGGGCAGGACGCGCCCGGAGAGGGCGAGCGCCATGTGGTCGCCGACCGGCATGTCCACGTCCGCGGCCTCCGGACGGTCCACCTGCCGGGGGCCCACGCTGCCCGCGCAGGTCCACGGGTCCACATCGCTCTCGCGCTCCAGCAGGGCCACCGACTCCATCCCGAAGGTCTCGCGGACCCGTTCGAGGAGTGCCTCCAGGCTGGTCTCCCCGCGCAGCACGCTGCCCGCGAGGAAGGAGAGGATCTCCGACTCGGCGCGCAGCCGGGCCGCCTGTTGGGTGCGCCGGGCCGCGAGGTCCACCACGGACGCCACCGACACCGCGACCCCTATGAAGACCGCGATGGCGACGATGTTCGTCGGGTCGTCGACCGTCAGGGTGTGCACCGGCGGGGTGAAGAACCAGTTGAGCAGCAGCGAGCCCAGCACGGCGGCGGCCAGGGCGGGCAGCAGACCGCCCAGCAGGGCCGCGGCCACCGTCACCGACAGGAACAGCAGCATGTCGTTGGCGAGACCCAGGTCCCTCTCGAAGCCGGCCAGCAGCAGCGCCAGCAGCACCGGCCCGGCCGTCCCGACCAGCCAGCCCCAGATCATCCGGGCCCGCCCCAGCCGCGCGCCCCGGGCGACGGGCAGCCCACGCCCCTTGCCCGCCTCGGCGTGGGTGATCAGGTGGACGTCCAGGTCGGGACCGGAGTCCCGGGCGACGGTCGCGCCGACGCCCGGCCCGAACACGTACTGCCAGCTCTTGCGCCGCGAGACGCCGAGCACGATCTGGGTGGCGTTGACCCCGCGGGCGAAGGCCAGCAGCGCGGCGGGGACGTCGTCGCCGACGACGTGGTGGAAGGTGCCGCCCAGATCCTCGACGAGGGTGCGCTGGACGGCGAGTTCCTTGGGCGAGGCGGAGGTCAGCCCGTCGCTGCGGGCGATGTAGACGGCCATGACCTCGCCGCCCGCGCCCTTCTCGGCGAGCCGGGCGGCCCGCCGGATCAGGGTCCGGCCCTCGGGCCCGCCGGTCAGCCCGACCACGATCCGCTCCCGCGAGCCCCAGATCCTGGAGACCTGGTGCTCGCTGCGGTACGCGTTGAGGTACTCGTCGACCCGGTCCGCCACCCACAGCAGTGCCAGCTCCCGCAGTGCGGTCAGGTTGCCGGGCCGGAAGTAGTTCGACAGCGCCGCGTCGACCTTGTCCGGCTGGTAGACGTTGCCGTGCGCCATCCGCCGGCGCAGCGCCTGCGGCGACATGTCGACCAGCTCTATCTGATCCGCCCGCCGCACCACCTCGTCGGGGACGGTCTCCCGCTGCCGTACGCCCGTTATCGACTCGACGACGTCACCGAGCGACTCCAGGTGCTGGATGTTGACGGTCGAGATCACGTCGATGCCGGCCGCGAGCAGTTCCTCGACGTCCTGCCAGCGCTTGTCGTTGCGGGAGCCGGGCACATTGGTGTGGGCCAGCTCGTCCACGAGGGCCACCCGGGGCCGACGGGCGAGGACGGCGTCCACGTCCGTCTCGGTGAAGACCGCGTCCCGGTAGGCCAGTTCCCGGCGCGGGACCTGCTCCAGACCGTGCAGCATCACCTCGGTGCGCGGCCGGCCGTGGTGCTCCACGACGGCCACCACGCAGTCGGTGCCGCGTTCGACCCGGCGGTGCGCTTCGGACAGCATCGCGTACGTCTTGCCGACGCCCGGTGCCGCACCGAGGTAGATCCGAAGCTTTCCGCGTCCCATGGCCCCATTGTCTTCCCGTGACCGCCGCCTACGCAGCGTCGACCCTACGGCCAACCATCACGGCGAAGGGGACGGAAGACGGGCCGGAGCCGCTCTTTGACGCAACCCTGACGCGCCCTGTGGGCAAAGAGCGAACATGACGAAGGGCCGCACCCCGAGGGGTACGGCCCATGTACATGCGACCCTGTCAGGGGCGCGGGAGCTGCACGACCAGCCCCCGGGAGCGTCAGCGGACCTCGGTGATCTCCGGTCCGCGCTGGAGCTGCCCCATGCCGCCGGAGAAGCGGGAACCGGCCTGGTCCTCCTGCTGGACCCCCTCGGGGACCATCTGCGCGTCGTTCGGCAGCTTCAGGACGATCGGGTCGCGCGGAGCCATGGGGCCCTCGCCGCGGACGACGACCGTGTCCCGGAAGATCTGCTCCAGCAGCCCGGCGGTCTGCGGCTCCACCGCGCCCCGGCCGGAGATCACCCCGCGCAGGAACCAGCGGGGCCCGTCCACGCCGACGAACCGGACCACCTGGAAGCCACCCGTGCCGTCCGGCAGCTGCACCGGCACCTGCGCGCGGAGCTCCCAGCCCAGCGGACCCTCGACCTCGTCGATGACACCGCCCTGCTGGGTGATGCCGGAGGCGATCTCCTCACGGACCTCGCCCCAGATGCCCTCGCGCTTGGGTGCGGCGAAGGCCTGCAGCTGGACCGCGCTGTCGCGGAGCACGACGGTCGCCGCGACGATCGCGTCGCCGGCCACCTCGACCCGCAGCTCCATGCCGTCGACTCCGGGCACGAAGATGCCGCCGAGGTCCACCCGGCCCTCGCCGGGCTCGCGCACCTCGGAGCTGTCCCACGGCCCGTCGGGCCGGGGCTCGGGCTCGAGCCGCACGCGCTCCCGCTCGGCCTCGTCCGCCTCGGCGTCGGCTTCCCCGGCAACGCCGTCGACCTGCTCGGCCTCGCTCGCCGCGTCCGCCGCGTCCTCAGCGGAACCCTTCTTCTTGCGACGTCCGAACACGTCACTGTCCTTCCCGGTCGGATACGGCCGAAGCGTATCGATTCCCACCCGTTGCCACCCATGGTCCGCCCACGGCGGCATGACCGCCGGTGGACCCGAAGCCCCCCTCGGCCCGCGCCGAGTCGGGAAGCTCCGCCACCTCCCGGAAGCGCACCTTCTCGACCTGCTGGACGACCAGTTGGGCAATCCGGTCGAAGCGCTCGAACCGCACGGCTTCATGCGGGTCGAGATTCACCACGATCACCTTGATCTCCCCACGGTACCCGGCATCAACCGTCCCCGGGGCATTCACCAGGGCGACGCCGCAGCGGGCGGCGAGACCGGACCGTGGGTGCACGAAGGCCGCGTACCCCTCGGGGAGCGCGATGGACACTCCCGTGGGAAGTACGGCCCGTTCGCCGGGCTTCAGTTCCCGGCTCTCCGTGGTGCGCAGATCGGCGCCCGCGTCGCCGGGCTGCGCGTAGTCCGGCAGCGGCACGTCGGGGTCGACGCGCCGGATCAGGACGTCGAGAGGGGTACGGCCGCCGCTCACGGGTTCACCTCGAAGGCACGGGCCCGCCGGACCTGGTCCGGGTCGTTCATGGCCGCCTGGATCTCCGCCTCGCGGCCGTGGTCGATGAAGTGGTCGACCTTGACCTCGACGAAGAGCGCGTCGGCGCGGACGGCCAAGGGGCCGTCGGGGTCACCGATACGTCCCTCGGCGGTCGCGAAGATCTTCCGCCCGGCCACCGCCGTCACCTCGGCCCGCAGGTGCAGCACGGTGCCGACGGGGACGGGGCGCAGAAAGTCGGTCTCCAGCCGTCCGGTCACCGCGATGGTGCGCAGCAGCCAGTTGAGGGAGCCGAGGGTCTCGTCGAGAGCACTGGCCAGGACCCCGCCGTGGGCGAGGCCCGGGGCCCCCTGGTGCGCGGGCCGCACGGTGAACTCGGCGGTGAGGGTGACGCCCTCACCGGCCCTCGCCTCCAGGTGGAGCCCGTGGGGCTGCTCGTCACCACAGCCGAAACACTGCCCGTAGTGCGCGCCGAGCAACTCACCCGGAGCGGGTGCCTCGGGATGCCGTACGGGCGCCGTGGCGTCCGCCGGGGGCCGCAGGGCCGCGGAAGTACCTCTCACAGCCGCAGACCTTACCCGTCCGTCAGCGTCCGGCCATCGTCCCTACGGGCAGGGTTTCCCCTCGGACGCCCCTATTTCCGGGGCCGGAGGGTCCCCATGCCAAGCTTGTCGCCATGCAGCTCTCCGCCTCGCCGTACGAAGAACGCCTCACCGCTCCCCGCACCTGGTGGCTCGTCTGCTTCCTGGTCGGCGTCTCGATGGCCCTCATCCTGCTGCCGTTCGGCACGCTCCCCCTGCTGGGCGGCCTCGCCGGCGGCACCGCGGTCGCGGCGGTCGTCACCAGCTCCTACGGCTCGGTCCGCATCCGCGTCGTCGGCGACTCGCTGATCGCGGGCGAGGCGAAGATCCCGGTGAGCGCCCTGGGCGAGCCGGAGATCCTGGACCGCGAGGAGGCCCAGGCCTGGCGCACCCACAAGGCCAATCCGCACGCCTTCATGCTCCTGCGCGCCTACGTCCCCACGGCTCTGCGCATCCCGATCGTCGACCCGGCCGACCCGACCCCGTACGTGTACCTGTCGACGAGGGAGCCGGAGCGCCTGGTGGCGGCAGTGGAAGCGGCGAAGACGGTGGCGTGACGCGACGCGACGCTCACCGACGGCGAGACGGCCCGGCCGCCCGAGAAGGTTCCGTTCGTCGCGGCGACGGCGGAACGGCTCGGCGGCGACGCTGATTTTCCGCGGCGATGGCGACGCTGTTTTCTCGCCGAACTCTTACGGCCGAGAATTTTCCTCGCGCCGCATCGGCGATCAGCCAGGACGGCGCATTCCGAGCGGTGCCGAACTCGGGCGCGCCTGCCCGGGAACCAGGTGCGCCCGGCACCTCCCGCTCAGCCTCCGCCGAGTTCCTTCGGCAACTCCCCCACCGTCAGGGGATCCACCGGCTTCTCCAGCGGCGGCAGTTCCGGCAGCGCCTCCCACGGCACCTGATGACGCCGCAGGTCCTTACGGATCCGCTCCGCGAGGTGCTTGGTGTCCCGGCGGTTCATGACCGCCCCGACCGCGGCCCCGACCAGGAACGGCATCAGGTTCGGCAGATTCCGCACCATGCGTTTCATGATCTGCTGCCGCAACTGCCTCTTCAGCTGCCCGCCGAGCGCCGAATTGATCGTCGACGGCTTGGTCACGTCGATCCCGCGCTCACCGGACCAGGAGTCCAGATAGGCGGTGCTGCGCTGTCGCAGATTTCCCGGTGGCCGCGCCCCGTACACCTCGTGGAGCTCGGCGATGAGCTTCAGCTCGACCGCGGCGACCCCGGTGATCTCGGCGGCCAGTTCCGCGGGCATGGCGGGCGGCGCCGGCAGCATCGCGGCGGCCCCGACGCCCGCGCCCACCGTGGAGGTCGCGTTGGCGGCCCCCGCGACGAGCTTGTCGGCGATCTGCTCGGGCCCCAGTCCAGGGAACTGGGCGCGCAGGGTCGCGAGGTCGCGCACGGGGATCCGCGGGGCGATCTCGATGATCCGCTCGGTGATGTACGCGAGCCCCGCTCTGGCCCGGTCACCGCTCTTGAGGGCCCCGACCTTGAGGCCCTGTTTCAGTCCGTCCCGGACGACGGCCGTACGTCGTCGGGCGACCGGCGCCGGAGTCTCCACCGGTACGGGCAGGCGTCCCTGCTCATCCGTGGCCTCCCCCGACGCCGTGACGGACGCACGTTCGAGCGAGGCCGCTCCCTTGCCGGAGGAGCCCCGCTCGTCGTCACGCACGCCGTCGGAGCCGTCGTGCGGCTCCCGGTCCGCCCCCTTGCGGGAGCGGCGCTTCCAAGGAGGGGTCGAGCCAGTCACGGCCGACCCTGCCTCAGTCGCAGTCGCGGCAGATCGGCTGACCGTTCTTCTCGCGGGCCAGCTGGCTGCGGTGGTGCACCAGGAAGCAGCTCATGCAAGTGAACTCGTCCTGCTGCTTGGGCAGTACCCGGACGGCCAGCTCCTCGTTCGAGAGGTCGGCCCCGGGCAGTTCCAGGCCTTCTGCAGCCTCGAACTCATCTACGTCCACGGCGGACGTCGACTTGTCGTTCCGGCGAGCCTTGAGCTCTTCCAGGCTGTCCGAGTCGACGTCGTCGTCGGTCTTGCGTGGGGTGTCGTAATCCGTTGCCATGTCGCGCTCTCCCCCTCTGGGTGTCTGCGGTGTCTCCAGCGCACGTAACGCGTGAGAGGCCGGACTTGTGCCCGACCTGAGGCGGAGATTTTGCCTCACATCAAGGTCTGTTACTCAATCGACACCCAACCGGACCCCTCAAGAGTGATCGGCTTGGATGGCGAACGGGACCGTACACGGTCCAGAGGCTGCATACAAAGGCGCCTCAGCATGTACTTCCCGTGATCTCAACCCCCGAAAACCCGGATTTTCCCGGCTTTCCGACGGACACATGATCACGCTCGGTAGATGGCTGGAAATTCGCCCATGTGATCGATCACACATTGGTCGTGCACGACCGTTTCGATCTGGTGCCCAGGAAATTCCGCGCAAAGCGAACACGTCCCGGAACCGGGGGTCATTTTCTCAGACGGGCAGGGTCACCCGCATCACGAGTCCGCCTCCCTCACGTGGTCGGGCGGCGATGTGGCCGCCGTGCGCGCGGGCCACGGACCGGACGATCGACAGGCCGAGGCCCACGCCCTTGTCGCTGCCCGTGCGCTCCGTACGCAGCCGCCGGAACGGCTCGAAAAGGTTGTCGATCTCGTACGCCGGGACCACGGGCCCGGTGTTCGTGACCACCAGCACCGCCTGCCCGTGCTGGAGCTCCGTCGTGACCTCCACCCAACCACCCCCACCCTGCACGTTGTACCGGACGGCGTTCTGGACGAGGTTCAGGGCGATCCGCTCCAGCAGGACGCCGTTGCCCTGGACGACCGCGGGGGCCCGCTCCCCGCGGATCTCCACGTTCCTGGCGTCCGCCTCGGAGCGCACCTGGTCGATGGCCTGGGAGGCGACCTCGGCGAGGTCCACGGGCTTGCGCTCGACGATCTGGTTGTCGCTGCGGGCGAGCAGCAACAGCCCCTCGACGAGCTGCTCGCTGCGCTCGTTGGTGGCCAGCAGCGTCTTGCCCAGTTGTTGCAGCTCGGCCGGCGCGTTCGGATCGGAGAGGTGCACTTCGAGGAGCGTGCGGTTGATCGCGAGCGGTGTTCTCAGCTCGTGCGAGGCGTTCCCGACGAACCGTTGCTGCGCCGAGAAGGCCCGCTGGAGCCGCTCCAGCATCTCGTCGAAGGTGTCCGCCAGCTCCTTCAGCTCGTCGTCCGGACCGTCCAGCTCGATACGGCGGGACAGGTCCGAGCCGGCCACCGCGCGCGCGGTACGGGTGATCCGGCCGAGCGGCGCGAGCACCCGGCCCGCCATCGCGTAGCCGAAGGCGAACGCGATCACGGCGAGCCCGAGCAGGGCCAGCAGGGAGCGGCTGAGCAGGGTGTCCAGGGCGACCTGCCGCTGGTCGTCGATGCAGGCCGCGATCGCCGCGTTGAAGTCGGGCAGCTGCAGATTGGTCGGGGCCGTGTCGGCGTCCACTGCGGGGCACTTGTTGCTGGAGACGCTGATGTTCGTACCGCCCTCGATCTTGAACACCGGTGTGTTTCCGGTGCTCACGGCCTGGGCGGCCAACAAGTAGATGATCGACAGCAACAGGATCCCGGCGATCAGGAACATGCCGCCGTACAGCAGCGTGAGCCGTATCCGGATGGTCGGGCGCAGCCACGGGAACGGGTTCTGCGCCCGCCGGGGGTCCCAGGTGGGTTTCGGGGGCGTCTGGGGCGGCGCGGGGGTCGTGGCCACGGCGGATCAGATCCGGTAGCCGGAGCCGGGCACGGTGACGATGACCGGGGGTTCGCCGAGCTTGCGGCGCAGCGTCATGACCGTCACGCGCACGACGTTGGTGAACGGGTCGGTGTTCTCGTCCCAGGCCTTCTCCAGGAGCTGCTCCGCCGAGACGACGGCGCCCTCGCTGCGCATCAGCACCTCCAGGACCGCGAACTCCTTGGGCGCGAGCTGGACCTCCTTGCCGTCGCGGAAGACCTCACGGCGGTTGGGGTCGAGCTTGATGCCGGCGCGTTCCAGAACGGGCGGCAGCGGCACGCTGGTACGCCGGCCGAGGGCCCGTACGCGCGCGATGAGCTCGCTGAAGGCGAACGGCTTGGGCAGATAGTCGTCGGCGCCGATCTCCAGGCCCTCGACGCGGTCACTGACGTCGCCGGACGCGGTGAGCATCAGCACGCGCGTGGGCAGGCCCAGCTCGACGAGCTTGCGGCAGACGTCGTCGCCGTGGACGAGGGGGAGGTCGCGGTCGAGGACGACCACGTCGTAGTCGTTGACGCCGATGCGTTCCAGGGCCGCCGCACCGTCGTACACGACGTCGACGGCCATGGCCTCCCGGCGCAGTCCGGTGGCCACCGCATCGGCGAGCAGTTGCTCGTCCTCGACGACGAGTACGCGCACGTCGCTTGTCCTTCCTGTGTCCACCCGCGTAGCGCGTCACAGGCGCGCACGGGCAGGGTGTTCGTGGGTGTGTGACCTCCATCCTGCCTTTTTCGGCCGTAAGTCGGCTGTAAGACGACCCCTGGACAGGAAGGCCGAAGGCGGTCGGCCGGGAATGCGGGACTTTTTCGTCCGGTTGAGGTTTCCGTCCGAGAGACCGGGGGGAGGACGGCTTTACACCCCGCGATCACGCTCTGCTTGTGCCGCACCACCATGCGGTATGCGGCGCTCCGCTTCTCCGCAGAGCGGGCGTGGGTGTCCGGCACCGTCGCCGCCCGGCCAGGGCAGCGCTGGGCATCCACAGGAGACGTGATCGCCCCTTCCGAACGGCACACCCCCGTGCCAACGACCCACGACCCAGGACGAGGGGGCGCAGCATGGACGCATTCACCGCAGGACTTCTGCAGCGCATAAGGGCGACCGAGTCCGACCTGACCAGGGCTCGCGACGAGGGCGACGACTTCCTCGTCGAGGTGGAGCAGGGCGAACTCGACGACCTGCGCCGCCTCGCCGCCGATCACGGTGTGGAGGTCGGCGCGTACAGCGTCTGATCGACAGCCCGTACCGCACGACAACGGGACCCCGGCAGATCCAGGCCGGGGTCCCGTTGCGTTCGTCGCCGTCCGCCAGGACCGTCAGTCGTGCCAGGCACCCAGCTCGTCCAGGCGGCTCTGGAGGGCCTCGAAGAGGACGGGTGGGGCCGCGATGGTCAGGTCGGGTGAGAGGGGCTCTGAGGGGCGGCCACCGGTCAGGGCGCCCGCCTCCCGGGCGATGAGGTCGCCCGCCGCGTAGTCCCAGGCGTTCAGGCCGCGCTCGTAGTACGCGTCCAGGCGGCCCACGGCCACGTCGCACAGGTCGATCGCGGCCGAGCCACCGCGCCGGATGTCCCGGACGTGGGGGATCAGCTCGCGCAGCACGTCGGCCTGCCTGGCCCGGCGCTCGGCGCGGTAGCCGAAGCCGGTGCCGACGAGGGCCAGCTCCAGGGCGGGGGCGGGCCGCACGCGCGCGGGGCGGTCGTTGAGGTACGCGCCCTCGCCGAGGACGGCGCGGAAGGTCTCGCCGCGCACCGGGGCGTGGACCACGCCGACGACGGTCTCGCCGTCCACCCGTGCCGCGATGGACACGGCCCAACTCGGAAGTCCGTACAGGTAGTTGACGGTGCCGTCGATGGGGTCGATCACCCACTGGACGCCGCTGGTGCCCTCGACGCTGGCACCCTCTTCGCCGAGCACGCCGTCGTACGGCCTGCGCTCGGCCAGCAGGCCGGTGATCAGCTTCTCGGAGGCGATGTCCATCTCGGTGACGACGTCGACCGCGCTGGACTTGGTGGCGGCCACACCGAGATCCTCGGGCCGTCCGTCACGCAGGAAGGCCCCCGCCCGGTGGGCGGCGTCCAGGGCGATCTCCAGCAGTTCGGCCCTCAGGCCGTCCGGACGCTCTGACTGGTCGGTCACGGTGCTCCTCACGCGTACGGGCTGTCGGCGCCCGCGGCGGCGGGCTGCGGTGCGCGGGCCGGGCAGCAGCCGACCGGGCACAGGTGGTGGCTCGCGCCGAGCGCGCCGAGGGCGCAGGGGGTGACGTCCCGGCCCAGCTCGGTCGCGGCGCGCTCCAGGACGAGGTCGCGGATCGCGGCGGCGAAGCGGGGGTCGGCGCCCACGGTGGCCGAGCGGCGGACCGGCAGCCCCAGCTCCTCGCCCTTGGCCATGGCCTCGGTGTCGAGGTCGTACAGGACCTCCATGTGGTCCGAGACGAAACCGATGGGCGCCATCACGACGGCCGGGACCCCGGCCGCGTGCCGCTCCTCCAGGTGGTCGCAGATGTCCGGCTCCAGCCACGGGATGTGCGGGGCACCGGAGCGGGACTGGTAGACGAGCTGCCAGGGGTGCTCGACACCGGTCCGCTCGCGCACGGCGTCGGCGATGAGCTTCGCGACGTCCAGGTGCTCCGCGACGTACGCGCCGCCGTCCCCGTGGTCCTCGGCCGGGCCGGAGGTGTCCGCCGAGGCGATCGGGATGGAGTGCGTGCAGAAGGCGAGGTGCGCGCCGTCGCGGACGTCCTCGGAGAGGTCGGCCAGGGACTCCAGGACGCCGTCGATCATGGGCTCCAGGAAGCCCGGATGGTTGAAGTAGTGCCGGATCTTGTCGACCCTCGGCGGCTCCAGGCCCTCGGCCTCCAGGGCGGCGAGCGAGGCGGCGAGGTTCTCGCGGTACTGGCGGCAGCCCGAGTACGAGGCGTACGCGCTGGTGGCGAGGACCAGGATGCGGCGGCGGCCGTCGGCGACCATCTCGCGCAGGGTGTCGGTCAGGTAGGGCGCCCAGTTGCGGTTGCCCCAGTAGACCGGCAGGTCCAGGCCGTGCTCGGCGAAGTCCTTGCGGAGGGCGTCGAGCAGGGCGCGGTTCTGGTCGTTGATGGGGCTGACCCCGCCGAACAGGAAGTAGTGCTGCCCGACTTCCTTGAGGCGTTCCTTGGGGATGCCGCGCCCCCGCGTCACGTTCTCCAGGAACGGGACCACGTCGTCCGGGCCCTCCGGGCCGCCGAACGAGAGCAGGAGCAGGGCGTCGTAGGGGGTGGCGTCGTGCGCGTGTGGCATGCCTCCGATCCTGCCACCCGGCGCCGACAGCCGGGATCCCGGCCCACGCCCCAGGATGACTAAGGGTGACCTCAGCCGTAAGCTGTATCGACTGAGTTCGCACCTTACGAGGAACTCGTTCCTCCGTTTACCGGCCGACCGGAGACCCCGTGCCCAGCCCCTACACCGCCCTGTTCGCCGCCCCCGGCACCAAGGGCTTCACCGCCGCGGGCTTCCTCGGCCGGATGCCGCTGTCCATGATGGGCATCGGCGTGGTCACGATGATCTCCCAGCTCACCGGCCGGTACGGCCTGGCCGGCGCGCTCTCGGCAACCATCGCGCTCTCCGCCGCCGTGCTCGGCCCGCAGATCTCGCGCCTGGTGGACCAGTACGGGCAGCGACGGGTACTGCGCCCGGCGACCCTCGTCGCCCTGGCCGCGTCGGCGGGGCTGTTGTTCGCCGCGCACTACGGCTGGCCGGACCGGGTGCTGTACGTCTGCTCGGCGGGCATCGGCTGCGTACCGAGCCTCGGGGCGATGACCCGGGCGCGCTGGGCGGCCCTGTACCGGGACACCCCACAGCTGCACACCGCGTACTCCTTCGAGTCGGTCGTCGACGAGGTCTGCTTCATCTTCGGGCCGATCATCTCCATCGGGCTGTCCACGGCGTGGTTCCCGGAGGCCGGGCCGCTGCTCGCCGCCTGCTTCCTCGCCGTCGGCGTCTTCTGGCTGACAGCCCAGCGCGCCACCGAACCGGCGCCGCATCCGCGCGAACGGCACGACAAGGGCCGTTCGGCGCTGCGCTCGGCCGGACTGCAGGTCCTGGTGGCCACCTTCGTGGCGACCGGGGCGATCTTCGGGGCCGTCGACGTGGTCACCGTGGCCTTCGCCGAGGAGCGGGGCCACAAGGCCGCCGCGAGCGTCGTCCTGGCCCTCTACGCGGCCGGTTCGTGCGCGGCGGGCATCGTCTTCGGGTTGTTGCGCTTCGCCGGGGCGCCGGAACGTCGATGGCTGCTGGGCGTGTGCGGCATGGCCGTGAGTATGATCCCCCTCCTACTGGTCGGAAACTTGCCGTTTCTGGCCGTGGCGCTCTTCGTCGCGGGCCTGTCCATCGCACCCACGATGATCACGACGATGTCCTTGATCGAAGAGCACGTACCACGCACGCAACTGACCGAGGGCATGACCTGGGTGGGCACCGGGCTCGCGGTCGGGGTGGCGCTCGGCTCCTCCGTGTCCGGCTGGGTGATCGACGCTGCCGGGGCGGAGGCGGGGTACGTGGTTCCGGCGGCGTCCGGAGCCGTCGCGGTCGCGGTCGGTTTTCTCGGGTACCGCCGGCTGCGCAGGCCGGCTCCAAGGCGGGGAGGGCCCCATGAGCACCACAGTGATCGGGAAGAGCGGCACGTGGCGTAACTGGGCGGGGAACGTCACCGCCCGGCCCGTACGGGAGGTCACCCCTGCCACCGTGGAGGAACTCGCCGCTGCCGTACGGCAGGCCGCCGAGGACGACCTCCGGGTGAAGGCGGTCGGCACGGGCCACTCCTTCACGGCCGCCGCCGCGACCGACGGCGTGTTGATCCGCCCTCAACTGTTGACGGGCATACGCAAGATCGACCGTGAGGCCATGACGGTCACGGTCGCCGCCGGCACCCCGCTCAAGAGGCTCAACATGGCTCTCGCGCGTGAGGGGCTGTCGCTCACGAACATGGGCGACATCATGGAGCAGACGGTCTCCGGCGCGACGAGCACCGGCACCCACGGCACCGGCCGCGACTCGGCCTCGATCGCCGCCCAGATCCGGGGGCTCGAACTGGTCACCGCCGACGGCTCGATCCTCACCTGTTCCGCGACCGAGAACCCCGACGTCTTCGCGGCGGCCCGCGTCGGCATCGGCGCCCTCGGCATCGTCACCGCGATCACCTTCGCCGTGGAGCCGATCTTCCTGCTCACGGCGCGCGAGGAACCGATGTCGTTCGAGAGGGTGGTGGCCGAGTTCGACGAACTGCACGCCGAGAACGAGCACTTCGAGTTCTACTGGTTCCCGCACACCGGCAACACCAACACCAAGCGCAACAACCGCAGCGCTGGTCCCGAGAAGCCCGTACCGCAGCTGAACAGCTGGTTCGAGGACGAGTTCCTCTCCAACGGCGTGTTCCAGGTGGCCAACTGGGTCGGCCAGGCGGTCCCCGCCACCATCCCGACGATCGCGCAGATCTCCAGCCGCGCCCTGTCCGCGCGGACCTACACCGACATCCCCTACAAGGTCTTCACGTCTCCGCGCCGAGTGCGCTTCGTGGAGATGGAGTTCGCCGTTCCGCGCGAGGCCCTGGCGGACACGCTGCGTGAACTCAAGGCGATGGTCGACCGTTCGAACCTGCGCGTCAGCTTCCCCGTCGAGGTGCGCACCGCGCCGGCCGACGACATCACGCTCTCCACCGCCTCCGGCCGCGAGAGCGCGTACATCGCCGTGCACATGTTCAAGGGCACGCCCTATCAGGCGTACTTCACCGCCGCCGAGCGGATCTTCACCGCGCACGAGGGGCGGCCGCACTGGGGCAAGGTGCACACGCGGGACACGGACTACTTCGCCAAGGTCTACCCCCGCTTCGGGGAGTTCACCGCGCTGCGTGACCGGCTCGACCCCGAACGGCGGTTCCAGAACGACTACTTGCGCCGGGTGCTCGGGGCCTAGCCTCCCGGGCGGTTCTGGTGATCGCGTGAAGCACGTCCCTCCCGAGGTCACGAAAAGGTCTGTTCCGGCGGCGGATCGACGTCTCCCATGAGAAGTTGAGCGGCGTGCCGATCCACGCAAGTGGCCCGAATGGAGTACTGTTGCGAGCCCTGGGTCCGGACTCCCGCCAGGGTGTCCGGGGCCTTCGAGGACCGCCGGGAGGGGGATCGTTGCACAGGGTGATGAGGTTCGTCACTTAGCGTTGCGAACAGGTAACCGTGCCATAACGGCGACCTCGGGCTCACGCCCGACACGCCGGGCAACTCGGCAAGGTTGTGGCAGGCTGCACCCGGGCAGGCCACACTCGACTAGCGGAAGCAGCGACGCACGTGACGTCGGCAGGCACCACCCGGGAGGTCCCCATGCCCGAACTGCGTGTCGTGGCCGTCTCCAATGACGGCACACGGCTGGTGCTGAAGGCTGCCGATTCCACGGAGTACACGCTACCGATCGACGAACGGCTGCGTGCCGCCGTGCGCGGCGACCGACCCCGCCTCGGTCAGATCGAGATCGAGGTGGAGAGCCATCTCCGCCCCCGTGACATCCAGGCGCGGATACGCGCGGGTGCCACGGCCGAGGAGGTCGCGCAGCTCGCCGGCATCCCCGTCGACCGGGTACGCCGGTTCGAGGGCCCCGTACTGGCCGAGCGTGCCTTCATGGCCGAGCGGGCCCGCAAGACCCCGGTGCGCCGCCCCGGCGAGAACGCCGGACCCCAGCTCGGCGAGGCCGTACAGGAGCGACTGCTGCTGCGCGGCGCCGAGAAGGACACCGTCCAGTGGGACTCGTGGCGCCGCGACGACGGCACCTGGGAAGTCCTGTTGGTGTACTGCGTCGCGGGCGAACCGCACTCGGCGAGCTGGACGTACGACCCGCCCCGGCGGCTCGTCCAGGCCGTCGACGACGAGGCGCGTTCGCTGATCGGCGAGTCCGACGACCTCGGGACACCCGAGCCGAGCTTCCCGTTCGTGCCGAGGATCGCGCGGCTGCCCCGTGACCGCCCCCTGGACCGCCAGGCGGAACGTCCCGCCCTGCCCGCGCCGCCCGAGAGCGACGAGGAGTTGGTGAGCGAGCGCGACTCGCTCACCAGCATCCTGGAGGCCGTCCCCAGCTACCGGGGCGACCTGGTCGTGCCCGACCTGCCCTCGGCCGAACCGCAGGAGGAGTCCGTCGAGGAAGTGGCGGAGGAGGAGTCCGCGACCCCTGCGGCCTCGGCCGGTTCCGCGTACGCGGACGTCCTCATGCCTCGGTCGGTCAACGGCCACCGCGACCGGCTCGTCGGCGCCACCGACCGCCAGGCCGAGGCCGACGGCGTCCGGCCGGGTCGTCGCGCGGCGGTGCCCAGCTGGGACGAGATCGTGTTCGGTACGCGACGCAAGAAGCAGGAGTAGCGGCCCACAGCGGTGGGGAGTTGGACCGGTCGTTCACGCAGATCCGTTTCTTCGTCTGTGTCCTCGTCGTCTTCCTCGTCGGAGAATCGGGCTCGTCGGTGCCGGCTGGTCGGTGCAGGATCGGTCATTCATACGTGTGGGGGGCCCGCGTCGTTCAGGCACGGGCCCCACGGCACGCCGTCAGCGGTGGGTCACTGGGGGTCGGGTCCGGTGGCCACCGGACGGTCCTCGTCCCGGGACCACTCCGACCACGAGCCCACGTACAGCGCCGCCGGAACGCCCGCGACGGCCAGCGCCAGCACCTGGTGGGCGCCGGAGACACCGGAGCCGCAGTAGACGCCGACCTCGGAGTCGGCGGTCGCGCCGAGTCCCTTGAAGCGGTCGGCCAGTTCGGCGGCGGACCGGAAGCGGCCGGATTCGGCCACGTTCTCCGTGGTCGGGGCCGACACGGCGCCCGGGATGTGACCGCCGACCGGGTCGATGGGCTCCACGTCGCCGCGGTAGCGCTCGGCGGCCCGTGCGTCCAGGAGCAGCCCGGTGCGGGCCAGCGCGGCGGCACCGTCCGCGTCGAGCAGCGGCAGCGCGCCGGGGACAGGTGCGAAGGTGCCGGGCACGGGCTCCGGGATCTCGGCCGTCAACGGGCCCTCCCAGGCCGCCAGACCGCCGTCCAGGACCCGCACCGAAGGGTGGCCCGCCCAGCCGAGCAGCCACCACGCCCGCGCGGCGGCCCAGTTGAGTCCGCCGTCGTACACGACGACGGCACGGTCGGCGCAGACCCCGGCCGCCCGCATCGCCGCACCGAAGGCCTCCGGGTCGGGCAGCGGGTGGCGGCCGCCGGAGCCCGCCGGGCCGGCGAGTTCGGCGTCCAGGTCGACGAAGACGGCCCCCGGGATGTGCGCCTGTTCGTACTCGTGGCGCAGGTTCGGGCCGCCCAACTGCCAGCGGACGTCCAGCAGGACCGGCGGTTGGGCTCCCGCCAGCTCGTTCGCGAGGTCGGAGGCGGAGATGATGGCGTTCATGGCCCCATCCTTGCGCACGAGGTGGCCGCGTCGTCCTGGTCCGGCTACTCTGCCCGCCGGGCGGTGCCGATCACGAGGCGTACGGGATCGGGCACAAGCCGTACAACCGATGGACACCGCACGGCGGCGCCGCGGAAAGCGACCGGTACCGGCGAGCCGGGCACCCGCGCACACGTACGCGGCGCGCGGCGGTGCGGCGCGGGCCCGTGGCGTTACGGGTGGTGCGAGCATCGGCACGGGGCGTGATCGCGCGTGGACGCGGTACACGCCTACGGAGGGCGGACGGACACGGCCGCAGCGAGGGGCCGAGGAGAGAGTGACGATGACCGAGGCACGGGGGTCGACCGGCCTGAACGGTGCGGCGTATCCACCGGGCACACCCTGCTGGGTGAGCCTGATGGTGCACGGGATGGCGACGACCCAGGACTTCTACGGGGCGCTGTTCGGCTGGGAGTTCCAGCCCGGGCCCCAGCAACTCGGCCCGTACGTACGGGCACTGCTCGACGGGCGCCAGGTCGCGGGCATCGGCCAGCTGCCGCCCGACCGCCATCTCCCCATCGCCTGGACGCCGTACTTCGCCTCGGCCGACGCGGACCTGACGGCGGAGACCGTGCGGCACTGCGGAGGCACCGTCGGTGTCGGCCCGCTGGACGCCGGCGAGGCGGGCCGCCTGGCTATCGCCTCCGATCCCGCGGGCGCCGTCTTCGGCATCTGGCAGGCGGCGGAGCACCTCGGCGCGGACATCACCGGCGTCCCCGGCACCCCCGCCTGGGACGAACTCCTCACCGTCGACAGCTCGCTGGTCGCCAAGTTCTACGAGACGACCTTCGGCTACGAGGAGGAGCCGGTCGTCTCCCCCGACCTCGACTACGTCACCCTCCGCGTCGGGGGCCGCCCCGTCGCCGGCATCCACGGCGTCGGCGGCGCCCTCCCCCGCGACCGAGGGCCCCACTGGCTGACCTACTTCGAGGTGACCGACCCCGACGAGGCCGCCAACCGCGTCATCGAACTCGGCGGCCACGTCCTCACCCCCACCCACGACACCCCGCACGGTCCGGTGGCCACCCTCGCCGACCCGGAGGGCGCGAAGTTCGCCGTGGTGCACTCGGAACGCTGAACCCGCCGGTCGCACGGTCGGGTGAACCGGGAGCCGGGGCCGGGCGTCCCGTCAGACCGTCTCGACCGGCAGGCCGTCTCGACCGTCAGACCGTCTCGACCGGCAGGACGTCCGGGGAGAGGGCGCTCGCGTGGGCCGTCGCGGCCGTCATACGGCGGCTGTGGTGACGGCGGCAGAGGACCTCGTAACCGATGTCGTCGGGCTGGTTGACGTCGCCGACGACGACCTGGGCGCCCTCGACGACCATCTGGCCGCCTATCGTGCGGGCGTTGTGGGTGGCGCGGGCGCCGCACCAGCAGAGGGCCTCCACCTGCAGGACCTCGACGCGGTCGGCCAGCTCGACCAGGCGCTGGGAGCCGGGGAAGAGCTTGGAACGGAAGTCGGTGGTGATGCCGAAGGCGTAGACGTCGAGGCCCAGGTCGTCCACGACGCGGGCGAGTTGGTCGATCTGTCCGGGGGCGAGGAACTGGGCCTCGTCGGCGATCACGTAGTCCGCGCGGCGGCCCTGGGAGAGGTGGTCGACGAGGTACGCGTAGAGGTCCTGGCCGTCCTCGACCTCCACGGCGTCGGTGACCAGGCCCAGCCGCGACGACAACTTGCCCTCGCCCGCGCGGTCGTCACGCGTGAAGATCATGCCCTGGAGCCCGCGTGCCGAGCGGTTGTGCTCTATCTGGAGGGCCAGCGTCGACTTCCCGCAGTCCATGGTTCCGGAGAAGAACACCAGCTCGGGCATGGTGAGTTGAGCACCTTTCGGTGAGGAGGGCGAGGGGGCGGCGGGGCCGGAGGGACGACCGGGTGGGCAGGCGGGCAGGCGGGCAGGCGGGCAGGCGGGCAGGCGGGCAGGGCTTCAGGAGCGTACTTCGAGGAGCGGGACCAGCTGTTCCACGGGGGTCATCGAGCCGTGGTTGCCAACCATCGCCGACTCCTTGGGCTCCCGCTCGGAGGCGATGATCAGGACGTCGTCGCGCGCGGCCGCGACCACGTCGCCGAGGCGGGCGTACACGCGTTCGTCGACGTGCGGTCCGAACCAGCCCGCCGCGATCGCCTCGTCGCGCGAGGCGATCCAGAACTGCTCGCCGAGCACCTCGCGCCAGCAGGTCAGGACATCCGACTCGGCGCCCCGCACCGCGTACACATGGCGGGCGCGGCCCTCACCGCCCAGCAGGGCGACCCCGGCGCGCAACTCCCAGTCCTCGTCGAAGTCGATGCGGTGCTGCTCGTCGAACGGGATGTCGATCATGCCGTGGTCGGCGGTGACGTACAGCGCGGTGCGCGGCGGGAGTTGCTCCGCCAGGCGCTGGACCAGTCGGTCGACGTGCATGAGCTGGCCGCGCCAGGCGTCGGAGTCCACGCCGAAGCGGTGCCCGGCGCCGTCCAGCTCGGAGTAGTACGTGTAGATCAACGCACGGTCCCCGGCCGCCAGTTGCTCGGCGGCCAGGTCCATGCGGTCCTCGCCGGAGAGGCGGCCGTGGAAGGTGCCGCCGCTCAGGGCGACCTGGGTGAGAGGGGTGTTCTGGAAGGCCGGGGAGGTGACCTGGGCGGTGCGCACACCCGCCGCGTCGGCAAGCTGGAAGATCGTGGGGTACGGCTGCCACACCTTCGGTGACGTCCACGGCTGCCAGCGGAGCTGGTTCATCAGCTCCTCGGTCTCCGGGTTGCGGACCGTGTAACCGGGCAGCCCGTGCGCGCCCGGGGGCAGGCCCGTGCCCACGGAGGCGAGCGAGGTCGCGGTGGTGGCGGGGTAGCCCGCGGTGAGGGGGCGGCCGGTGCCGCCGCGTGAGGACGCCAGCAGCGCCGTCATGTAGGGCGCCTCGTCCGGGTGCGCCTTCAGCTGCTCCCACCCCAGGCCGTCGATCAGGAACACGCAGGCCCGGTCGGCCGCGGTCAGCTCCGGTATCGACGCGGTCGTACCGGGGACGCCCATGCCCGCCGCGAGGGTGGGCAGGAGGTCGGCGAGCGAGCCGGAGCCGTACTCGGGGACGGGGGCGGAGCCGACGGCGAGCGGTTCCGGGTGGTCCCAGGTGGGCAGCGCCATCAGCGGGCGGGGTCCGCGGTCGCCTCGGAGAGGGACTGCGCGAAGGCGAGGGCCTGGCGCACGGTCTCCGGGCCGTCCCCGGCCTCGCTGACGCGCAGGCTGAGGTCGTCCGCCGTCGAGCTGCCCGTGTACCCGTGGTCCGCCTCGCAGTTGGGGTCTCCGCAGGCGGCGGGCTCCAGGTCGATGCGGGAGACGGCGCCCCAGCCGATGGTCAGGACGATCTCGCGGGGCAGGGTGCCCGGTGCGTACGACTCCGGGTTGGCGACGACCCGGCTGAGCACGACCGACGAGATCCGGCCGATCTTCACCGACTCGGTCGACGTCGTGGCGTACGGGGTCGGCGAGGTGGTGTCCGCGGCCTGTTCGTCGGTGTGGCTCACGATGAAGCGGTTGCCCGTGAGGACGAGGACGGTGACGTGCCGCCGCACCTCGTTCGCGTCGAACGTCGTCTCCTGGTGGACCAGGTACGACTTGATGGCCTCGCCGCCGACAGCGGCCTCCACCGCCTCGGCCACGAGGGCCGGGTAGTAGCCGCTGCGCTCGATCGCCGCACGCAGCCCCTGGGTCGTCGTACTGGTCTTGGCCATGACGTCCATCCTACGGTGGCGCACTGACTGCGAGGGACCGCTCTGCCGTCTCTGTTCTGTCGTGGACGGATCAATGCGTGGGGCCGTGCGCCGTCCGTACGCGGTCCGCGCGCCGTCGCCGGTACACCGCGAGCGTCGACCTCAGTACACAGCCAGCGTCGCCCTCAGTACACCGGAAGCGTCCTCGGGCCGAGGTCGTCGCGGGCGGGCGGGCGCGCGAGCCGGACGGTGGCGCCGAGGACGCTCAGGCCGTGCGGGGCGACGACGACGGGCTCCAGGGAGACCGCCACGACCTCGGGGTGGTCGTCGACCAGTCGGGAGACCCGCAGCAGCAGCTCCTCCAGCGCCTCCGTGTCGACGGGGGCGGAACCCCGCCAGCCGAAGAGGAGCGGTGCGGTCCGGATCGACCGGACCAGCGAGGTCGCGTCCCGCTCGGTGGCCGGGATCAGGCGGTGCGCCATGTCCCCGAGCAGCTGCGACGCGGGCCCGGCGAGCCCGAACGACAGCACCGCCCCGGCCGCCGGGTCCACCACCGTCCGCACGATCGTGTCGACCCCGCGCGGGGCCATGCCCTGCACGACCGGACGGAGCTCATCGGGCCCTCCGAACAGCTCCGTCAACTCCGCGTACGCCCGCCGCAGTTGCTCCTCGTCCGCCAGGTCGAGCCGTACGCCGCCCAGGTCGGCCCGGTGCCGCAGGTGCGGGGCGGTCGTCTTGAGCGCGACGGGGTAGCCGATGGCCTCCGCCGCCCGCACCGCCTCGTCGGGCGTGGGCGCGGGTCGCGCCTGCCGCGGGTGGATGCCGTACCGCGCGAGCAGTGCGCCCGTCTCCTCCGCGTCGAGCGTGAGTCCCTCGCCCCGCGCCAGCAGTGCGTCGATCTGCTCGGCGGCCCCCTTCTCGTCGATGTCCTCGTACGCGGGCACCCGCCCGGGGTCGGCCGCCTCCCGCCGCCACTGCGCGTAGTTCACGGCTTCGGAGAGTGCGCGAACGGCCCGCTCGGCGGCCGGGTAGGCGGGGATGAGGTGCGCCTCGGCCGCGGCGGCTTCCCCCCGCTCAAGCGCGGCCGAGGGTGGGGGAAGGTGGGCACCCCCCGCTGCGCCGGGCGCCCTGTCACCGGCCTGTGGTGCCGTACTGGCCGCGGCCGACAAGGCCTCCGCGAGCCCACCCAGCTCGACGTGCACGACCAGCACCGGCTTTGAGGGATTCGCGGCGGCAGCGGACCGCAGTGCGTCGGCCAGGGCCGCGTCCCCGGGTGACGTCTCCCCCAGCGCGGGTATCGCCGTGACCACGACCGCGTCGCACGAGTCGTCGGCCAGCGCCCGCGACAGGGCCCCGGAGAAGTCCCGCGCCGAGGCCCCGGTCGTCAGATCCAGCGGGGGCAGCGGCCGCAACCCCTCTGAGAGACACGCGTCGTAGGTGAGCAGCCCCAACGACTCGGAGTTCCCCAGAATCGCCACCCGCGGCCCCGCCGGCAGGGGCTGCCGGGCCAGCAGCAACCCCGCGTCGACGAGTTCCGTGATCGTGTCGACCCGGATCACCCCGGCCTGCCGCAGCAGTGCGGAGACGGTGGTGTGGGGCAGCCGGGTGGCGCGCACGGCATGCCCCAGGGGTGCGGAACCATGTCGCGCCCCCTGTACCACCACGAGCGGCTTGACCGCCGCCGTGCGCCGGGCGAGGCGGGTGAACTTGCGCGGGTTGCCGATGGACTCCAGGTACATGAGGACGACATCGGTGTCCGGGTCCTCGTACCAGTACTGGAGGACGTCGTTCCCCGACACGTCCGCGCGGTTGCCGGACGACACGAAGGTGGAGACGCCGGTGACGCCGGTGACCCCTCCCCCGCGCCGGTGCAGCCGGGACAGCAGTGCGATGCCGATGGCGCCGGACTGGGCGAAGAGCCCGATGCGCCCGGAGCGCGGGGCCTCGGGGGCGAGCGAGGCGTTGAGCCGTACACCGGGGGCGGTGTTGATGATCCCGAAGGCGTTCGGCCCGATGATGCGCATGCCGTACGTACGCGCCTGGCGCACCAGTTCGCGCTGGCGCTCGCGCCCGTCGGGGCCGCTCTCGGCGTACCCGGCGGAGACGACCACGAGCCCCTGCACGCCGTGTTCACCGCACTGGGCGACGACCTCGGGCACGTACGCGGCCGGGACGGCGACGACCGCGAGGTCGACAGGCCCCTCGATGTCGGTGACGGACCGGTGCGCGGGCACCCCGGCGATGTCCTTCTCGTCCTCCCCGAGGGCCTTGTTCACCGCGTACAGCCGCCCGGTGAAGCCCGCGTCCCGCAGATTGGCGAGCACGCTGCGGCCCACTCCGCCCGGCGTGCGCCCGGCGCCGATGACGGCGACCGAGCCGGGGGCCAGCAGCCGCTGTACGGACCTGGCCTCGGCTCGCTGCTCGCGGGCGCGCTGGACGGCGAGGGAGCGGTCGGTGGGCTCCAGGTCGAACTCCAGGCGGACGACGCCGTCCTCGAAGCTGCGCTTCTGCTGGTACCCGGCGTCGGTGAACACTTTGATCATCTTGGAGTTGGCGGGGAGCACCTCGGCGGCGAAGCGTCTGATGTCGCGCTCGCGGGCGACGGCGGCGATGTGTTCGAGGAGGGCGGAGGCGACGCCGCGACCCTGGTGGGCGTCCTGGACGAGGAAGGCGACCTCGGCCTCGTCGGCGGGGGCGGACGCGGGCGTTCCGTCGGCGCCGATGCGGTCGTAGCGTACCGTGGCGATGAACTCGCCGCCGACGGTGGCGGCGAGCCCCACCCGGTCCACGAAGTCGTGGTGCGTGAAGCGGTGGACGTCCTTGGCGGACAGGCGAGGGTAGGGCGCGAAGAAGCGGTAGTACTTCGACTCGTCCGAGACCTGCTCGTAGAAGCTGACGAGACGCTCGGCGTCATCAACGGTGATGGGCCTGATGCGTGCGGTGCCGCCGTCGCGCAGCACCACGTCGGCCTCCCAGTGGGCGGGGTACTCGTGCCGGTCCGACGAGGTCTGCATGGGCCCCAGAGTACGGCTCGCGTACGACAACGGCGCGGGGCAGTCTGGGGAAGCGCAACAGACGCGCGGAAGCCGGTTCGTGGTCAGGCCGTGGGCCCGTTCCGGTACGCCGCGCCATATGGGAAACTGGTCTAGACAATCTGGTCTAGACCTCTCTGAAGTACCCGAGACACCTGAAGGGCAGCATCACATGGCTGAGCGCCGCGTCAACGTCGGCTGGGCCGAGGGCCTCCACGCCCGACCCGCATCCATCTTCGTCCGGGCCACCACGGCCTCCGGTATCCCCGTGACGATCGCCAAGGCCGACGGCAACCCCGTCAACGCGGCCTCCATGCTGGCGGTGCTGGGCCTCGGCGCCCAGGGCGGCGAGGAGATCGTGCTCGCTTCCGAGGCCGAGGGCGCGGACATCGCGCTCGACCGTCTGGCGAAGCTCGTGGCCGAGGGACTCGAAGAACTCCCCGAGACGGTCTGAGCGACCCGGCCGAATAAAGCGGAAAAGGCCTGAAAGGCCACCCGCAGACACACCGAAGGGCTCGTCCGATTTATCGGGCGGGCCCTTCGCCTTTTCGTCCTTTTCCGTTCTGCGGGCAGCAGGAAAAATGCCCTTCGGAATTCTTCCCTCTTTGTATACGGCTCCTGTGTTAATGCCGCAGACTCGGCGTGTTTACGGGGTGTTGCGAAGTCCTCACACGGTCGGGGCGTTCCGTCCCGCCGGCCCCGGACGGAAATCGGAGCCGGTGTGCGGCGGTGGCGCGCTCGGTGTGCAGGGACGTGATCGTCCGGGCCCGGTCGCTGTCGCCGCGCGCGACCGCGTCCACGATGCCGCCGTGCTCCGCCCAGGACTCCACGGGGTTGGCCGGCGCCTCGATGGCGTACATCCAGGCGATCTTGTGCCGCAGCTGGGCGAGCGTCGAGGTCAGCGCGGGGCTGCCGGACGCCTGTGCGAGCGTCTCGTGGAACCAGCCGCCCAGGGAGCGCAGATCCTCGCTGTTCCCCCTCCTGGCCCGCTCCTGGCCCAGTCTGACCAGGCCGCGCAGCACCTTCAGGTGTGCTTCCGTGCGGCGCTGCGCGGCGCGGGCGGCGCCCAGTGGCTCCAGCAGCATGCGCATCTCCAGCAGGTCGGCGGCCTCCTGCTCCGTCGGCTCGGCGACGCACGCGCCCGCGTGCCGACGGGTCACCACGAAGCCCTCGGCCTCCAGCGTGCGCAGCGCCTCGCGCACGGGGACCCGGCTGACGCCGTACCGGCGGGCGAGCAGTTCCTCGGTGAGACGGCTGCCGCGCTCGTAGACACCCGCGACGATGTCATCACGGATCGCCGTGCATACCGAGTGCGCCGGAATACGCATGACCGACCTCCGCCTTAATCCCCGTGAAACGTCGATGATTGACGTGTGTTCCAGCGACTCTATTGCAGCGAGCCGGAATTTCCGATGGCGGACCGGAATCCAGGGATATTTTTTGGACAGGAGGTACGTCACAACGCGGAAAGCCCCGGCTCGGTGAGCCGGGGCCTCCTGGGAAGCGTCGAGTGGTGCGTCAGACGTTCACGCCGTGCGAACGCAGGTACGCGGCGGGGTCGATGTCCGAGCCGTACTCGGCCGTCGTCCGGGCCTCGAAGTGCAGATGCGCGCCGGTGACGTTGCCGGTCGCCCCGGAGAGGCCTATCTGCTGGCCGGGGGTGACCGTCTGGCCGACGGAGACGCCGATGGACGACAGGTGGCCGTACTGCGTGTACGTGCCGTCGGTCATCTTGATGACGATGTTGTTGCCGTACGCGCCACCCCAGCCCGCCTCGACGACGGTGCCGGAACCCACCGCGTGGACGGCGGTGCCGGACGCGGCGTGGAAGTCGACGCCGGTGTGGCTGCCGGAGGACCAGACGGCGCCGCCGGCCTTGTAGCCGGTGGAGATGTACGAGCCGCTGATCGGGGCGACATAGGTGTTGAGGCGCTCGCGCTCGGCCGCGCGGGCGGCACGGGCCTTGATCTCTTCGCGCTCCTTGGCGGCGGCACGTTCCTGCTCGGCCTTCTCGGCGGCGGCCTTCCGGGCCTCCTCCTGCGCCTTCTTCTTGACGGCGGCGACCTCGGCGGCCTGCTGCTGGGCCAAGGCCTGGGCGTCGACCTGCTCGGCGACCGTGTCGCCGAGGACGATGATCTGGTTCAGGCCGGTCTGCTCGACGGCGGGCTCCTCCGCGGCGAGCGCGGGAGCGGCCAGGGTGCCGATGACACCGGTGGTGGTGAGAGCGGCGACGCCCACGTTCCTCGTGGTCGTGCGCTTCACACGGCCGGGACGCCGGTGCTTCCCGGGGGCGCGGGTGAACGCCATGAAGTGGCTGGTCCTTTCCTTCCTTCTCGCCTACCGGGTTAGCTGACGGGTTCGGAGCAGGAAGGTCTCCTACGGCTGCCCCTCGTTTCGCGACGCTCCGCGAAGGGCACCCGATTCACCCCAGGGACTTCGGTGGGTCCCCGGCTCCCCTGGCTCGCGCCATGGGGACTCGGCGATGACTGTCCGGTGCCGCGGCTGCGGCGAACTTCTGACGAACAGCCGGACCGACGCTAAGCGGGCCGTCTTCGAAATAACAAACGGATCACAGGATTTGTTAAGTACGCCACAGGTCAGACACACAACCTCCGCCATCAATACGGACAAACGCGGGCCCTGGTGACTCTTCAGTCACCAGGGCCCCACGGACGTGTGTCCTTCTGTCCCGGTTCTACTCGGCCGGTACGACGGTGACTTCGCCGATGTCGAGGGCCCTGACCGGCGCCTCGATCTGCGCGGCGTCACCGACGAGGACGGTCACCAGACGGTCCACCGGGAAGGCGCTCACGGCGGCCGCGGTGGCCTCCACGGTGCCCGTGGCGGCGAGTTGGCGGTACAGCGTCGACTGGTAGTCGTCCGGCAGGTACTGCTCGACCTGGTCGGCCAGCGTGCTCGCCACGGCCGCGGCCGTCTCGAACTTGAGCGGGGCGACCCCGACGAGGTTCTGCACGGCGACATCGCGCTCGGCGTCGGTCAGGCCCTCGGCGGCGAGCGTGCGCAGCACCGTCCACAGGTCGTCGAGCGCCGGTCCGGTGTTCGGTGTGTCGACGGAGCCGCTGATGGCGAGCATCGCCGTGCCCGAGCCGTCCGGCGCGGAGCGCAGCACCTGGCCGAACGCGCGCACCCCGTAGGTGTAGCCCTTCTCCTCGCGCAGGACGCGGTCCAGGCGGGAGGTGAGGGTGCCGCCGAGGCAGTAGGTGCCGAGCACCTGGGCCGGCCACACACGGTCGTGCCGGTCGGCGCCGACCCGGCCGATGAGCAACTGGGTCTGCACGGAGCCGGGGCGGTCCACGATGATCACCCGCCCGGTGTCGTCGGCGCTCACCGACGGCACGGGGCGCGGCTTGGCCGGGGAACCGGTCCAGGCGCCCAGGGTGTCGCCGAGCAGCGCGTCGAGGTCGACTCCGGTGAGGTCGCCGACGACCACGGCGGTGGCCGTCGCGGGGCGCACGTGCCGCTCGTAGAAGGCGCGTACGGCCGCGGAGTCGATGCCCTCGACGGTCTCCTCGGTGCCCTGGCGGGGCCGCGACATACGGGACGTGGCGGGGAACAGCTGCCTGGAGAGCTCCTTGGCGGCCCGGCGGCCCGGGTTGGCGGTCTCGTGCGGGATCTCGTCGAGCCGGTTGGCCACCAGCCGCTCGATCTCGCTGTCCTCGAACGCGGGTGCCCGCAGGGCGTCGGCCAGCAGGCCGAGCGCCTTCTCCAGCCGCGACACGGGCACTTCGAGGGACAGGCGGACGCCGGGGTGGTCGGCGTGCGAGTCGAGGGTGGCGCCGCAGCGCTCCAGCTCGGCGGCGAACTCCTCGGCCGTGTGCTTGTCGGTGCCCTCCGAGAAGGCCCTGGTCATGATGGTGGCGACGCCGTCGAGACCGGCCGGCTCGGCGTCCAGCGGCGCGTCGAGCAGGACCTCTACGGCGACGACCTGCTGGCCGGGGCGGTGACAGCGCAGCACGGTCAGGCCGTTGTCCAGGGTGCCGCGCTCGGGCGCCGGGAACGCCCAGGGCCTGGCCTCGCCGGCCTGGGGCTGCGGGTGGAAGTCCATGGTCGCGAGCTCGGTCACTTCGCCGACTCCTCGTTCTTGTCGGTCTCGTCGGTCTGGTCGGTGGGTTCGGCGGCCTCCGCCTCGGCGGCTTCCCCTTCGTCGCCCTCTTCGCCGGCCACGGGCTCGTAGACGAGCACCGCGCGGTTGTCGGGCCTCAGCCGCGCCTTGGCGATCTCCTGGACCTCGTCGGCCGTCACCTCGAGAACGCGGTCGACGGCGGTGAGGGCGAGCTTCGGGTCGCCGAACAGGACCGCGAAGCGGCACAGTTCGTCGGCGCGGCCCGAGACCGTGCCGAGCCGGTCCAGCCACTCACGCTCCAACTGGGCCTGGGCCCGCTCCATCTCCTCGGCCGTGGGGCCCTCCGCGGCGAACCGGGCGAGCTCCTCGTCGACGGCGGCCTCGATGACGGGCACCTCGACGTCGCCGGAGGTCTTCACGTCCAGCCAGGCCATGGAGGGCGCGCCGGCCAGCCGCAGCAGGCCGAACCCGGCCGTCACGGCTGTGCGGTCACGGCGTACGAGCCGGTTGTACAGGCGGGAGGACTCGCCACCGCCGAGGATCGTGAGCGCCAGGTCGGCCGCGTCGCACGCGCGCGTGCCGTCCTCCGGCAGCCGGTAGGCGGCCATCAACGCGCGCGCGGGCACGTTCTCCTCGATCACCTCGCGCAGCTGCTCGCCCATGATGTCGGGCAGCGCGCCGTCGCGGGGCTCGGGCTTGCCGTCGTAGGAGGGGATGGAGCCGAAGTACTTCTCCACCCACGCGAGTGTCCGGTCCGGGTCGATGTCGCCGACGATCGACAGGACGGCGTTGTTGGGCGCGTAGTACGTCCTGAAGAACTGCTGGGCGTCCTCCAGGCTGGCCGCCTCCAGGTCGTCCATCGAGCCGATCGGCGTGTGCCGGTAGGGATGGCCCTCGGGGTGGGCCAGACGGAAGATCTTCTCGAAGGCGGTGCCGTAGGGCACGTTGTCGTACCGCTGCCGGCGCTCGTTCTGGACGACGGCCCGCTGGTTGTCCAGGTTCTTCTGGTCGAGCGCGAGCAGCAGGCTGCCCATGCGGTCGGCCTCCAGCCACAGCGCGAGCTCCAGCTGATGGGTGGGCATGGTCTCGAAGTAGTTGGTGCGCTCCCAGCTGGTGGTGCCGTTCAGCGAACCGCCCGCGCCCTGGACCAGCTCGAAGTGGCCGTTGTCCTTGACCTGGCCCGAGCCCTGGAACATCAGGTGCTCGAAGAGGTGGGCGAGGCCCGTACGGCCCTCGACCTCGTGGCGCGAACCGACGTCGTACCAGAGGCACACCGCGGCGACCGGGGTCAGGTGGTCCTCGGAGAGCACCACGCGCAGGCCGTTGTCCAGGCGGTGCTCCTTCACTGTCAGGCCTTCGGAGCCGGCCTCGGCTGTGGCCGTGTGACCCATGGGCGGTACGTCCCTTCGATCGCTGTGCTGTGGTCGCGGGATCCGTCGTGGAATCGTCGCGGAAACCGCTGTTCTCCTGCCGGTCCTGCCACTGTATGCAAGCGTGCGGACCCCTGGAGAAGTTCCCGGGGGTCGTACGCCGAGAGCGAGACGGGGGCTTGCGGTCGGCGGTCACGGTTAAGGTCGGCGCACGCTGTTGACGCGGTGGCTCGGAACCCCGTATCCAGTGGTCGGAGCCGGGTCGTGTCCGCGTTGTCGGTGCGGCAGTCCACAATGGTCCGCGTCAGAGTCCGTTCACGTCTCAGCAAGGAGCCGGCAGCGATGGCCCGCCGCAGCACGAAGACCCCGCCGCCCGACGACGCGTTCGAGGAGAAGATCCTCGACATCGACGTCGTGGACGAGATGCAGGGCTCCTTCCTGGAGTACGCGTACTCGGTCATCTACTCCCGAGCCCTGCCCGACGCCCGTGACGGCCTGAAGCCGGTGCACCGCCGGATCGTCTACCAGATGAACGAGATGGGCCTGCGCCCCGACCGCGGCTATGTGAAGTGCGCCCGCGTCGTCGGCGAGGTCATGGGTAAGTTGCACCCGCACGGCGACTCGTCGATCTACGACGCCCTGGTGCGCCTCGCCCAGCCCTTCTCCATGCGGCTCCCCCTGGTCGACGGCCACGGCAACTTCGGCTCGCTGGGCAACGACGACCCGCCGGCCGCCATGCGGTACACCGAGTGCCGGATGGCCGACGCGACGAGCCTGATGACGGAGTCGATCGAAGAGAACACGGTCGACTTCTCCCCGAACTACGACGGCCAGGAGCAGGAGCCGGTGGCGCTGCCCGCCGCCTTCCCGAACCTGCTGGTCAACGGCGCGTCCGGCATCGCCGTCGGCATGGCCACCAACATGCCGCCGCACAACCTGGGCGAGGTCATCGCGGCCGCCCGCCACCTCATCAGGTATCCGAACGCCGACCTGGACACGCTGATGAAGCACGTCCCGGGCCCCGACCTGCCCACCGGCGGCCGGATCGTCGGTCTCACCGGCATCAGGGACGCGTACGCGACGGGGCGCGGCACCTTCAAGATCCGTGCCACGGTGGCGGTGGAGACCGTGACGGCCCGCCGCAAGGGCCTGGTCGTCACCGAACTGCCGTTCACCGTGGGCCCGGAGAAGGTGATCGCCAAGATCAAGGACCTGGTCGGCTCGAAGAAACTTCAGGGCATCGCCGACGTCAAGGACCTCACCGACCGTGCGCACGGCCTGCGTCTGGTCATCGAGATCAAGAACGGCTTCGTGCCGGAGGCGGTCCTGGAGCAGCTCTACAAGCTGACGCCGATGGAGGAGTCCTTCGGCATCAACAACGTGGCCCTGGTCGACGGCCAGCCCCTCACCCTGGGCCTCAAGGAGCTTCTCGAGGTCTACCTCGACCACCGCTTCGAGGTCGTACGGCGCCGCTCGGAGTTCCGCCGCGGCAAGAAGCGCGACCGTCTTCACCTGGTCGAGGGTCTGCTCACCGCGCTGGTGGACATCGACGAGGTCATCCGCCTGATCCGCTCCAGCGACAACTCCGCGCAGGCCAAGGAGCGCCTGATCGAGCGCTTCTCCCTGTCGGACATCCAGACGCAGTACATCCTCGACACCCCGCTGCGCCGTCTCACCCGGTTCGACCGCATCGAGCTGGAGTCCGAGAAGGACAGGCTCAACGCCGAGATCGCCGAGCTGACCCGGATCCTGGATTCGGACGCGGAGCTGCGCAAGCTGGTCTCCGGCGAACTGGCCGCCGTGGCGAAGAAGTTCGGCACCGGGCGCCGTACGGTGCTGCTGGAGTCCTCGGGCACCCAGGTGGCCGCCGTTCCGCTCCAGGTCGCGGACGATCCGTGCCGGGTGCTGCTGTCGTCGACGGGGCTGCTGGCGCGTACGGCCAACGGCGAGCCCTTCGCGGCGGACGAGGACGGCAAGCGCGCCAAGCACGACGTCATCGTCTCCGCGGTCCCGGCGACGGCCCGGGGCGAGGTGGGCGCGGTGACCTCCACCGGCCGCCTGCTGCGCCTGAACGTGGTCGACCTGCCGCAGCTGCCGGACACGTCGGCGGCCCCCAACCTCTCGGGCGGCGCCCCGCTCGCGGAGTTCCTCACCCTCCAGGACGGCGAGACGGTCATCTGTCTGATGACGCTGGACGAGTCGTCGCCGGGGCTGGCCATCGGCACCGAGCAGGGTGTCGTCAAGCGTGTGGTCCCCGACTACCCATCCAACAAGGGGGAGCTGGAGGTCATCACGCTCAAGGACGGCGACCGGATCGTCGGTGCCGTGGAGCTGCGCACCGGCGAGGAGGACCTGGTCTTCATCACGGACGACGCCCAGTTGCTGCGTTACCAGGCCTCCCAGGTCCGCCCGCAGGGCCGTCCGGCCGGCGGTATGACCGGCATCAAGCTCACCGAGGGCGCGAAGGTCATCTCCTTCACCGCCATCGACCCGGCCGCGGAGGCGGTCGTCTTCACGGTGGCCGGCTCCCGCGGCACCTTGGACGACTCGGTCCAGACCACGGCCAAGCTCACCCCGTTCGACCAGTACCCCCGCAAGGGCCGCGCCACGGGCGGCGTCCGCTGTCAGCGGTTCCTCAAGGGCGAGGACTGCCTCTCCATCGCCTGGGCGGGCCCCGTCCCGGCCCGCGCCGCCCAGAAGAACGGCACCCCGGCCGACCTCCCGGAGATGGACCCGCGCCGCGACGGCTCGGGCGTGTCCCTGGGCAAGACGGTGTCCGCGGTGGCGGGGCCGGTGTGAGCGAAGGCCTTCACAGGTTGTCGCTTCACAGGTTGTCGTAGGAGGCCTCGGGTTCCTCGGCCGCTGCCTCCTGGACGTAGCGAAGGACGCCCCACATGCCGTGTTCGTCGGCTTGTGGGGTGTCGTTCTCGTCCCTGCACGCCTCCAACTCCTTGCTCAGGGCGGGGGCGTCGATACCGGCCCCGATGAGCACGAGCTGACTGAGACGCCTCTCGTCCCCGGTCCCGTCGTGGTCCGCCCAGGGCTCGGGGTAGAACCGCAGGAACCGCCCGACGGCATGCACGGCGTAGCGGTTCCGGGGGTCGTACGGCCCGAAGTCGACGTATCCCTTGATGCGGTAGAGCCCGTCGGCCCGCCCGTCCAGGAAGTCCATGAGCCGCCGGGGGTCGAGCGGAGCATCGGAGACGAAGGCGACGCTGTCGTAGCCGGTGTGCAGATGCCCGGTGTGCTCGTGCCCGTCCTGCGTGTCGTGGTCGTGCCGGTGGAGGTCGTCGAAGGAGAGCTGGCCGATGCGCTCCTCGGAGGGCCGGCAGTCGAAGAGGAACTCGGGGTCGATACGCCCGTAGGTGGCGGGCACGACGGCCGCACCGTCACTGATCGAGCGGACGAGCGCCAGGACCCGTTCCCCGTCCTCGGCCCGGTCGAGCTTGTTGACGACGACGAGGTCGGCGATGGCGAGATGCCGGTCGATCTCGGGATGCCGCTGCCGGGTCTCCAGGAACTCGGCCGCGTCGACGACCTCGACGAGCCCGCCGTACACCACCCGGGGGTTCTCACTGGCGAGCACCATCCGCACGAGCTCCTGCGGCTCGGCGAGCCCACTGGCCTCGATGACGATGACGTCGATCCCGGCGGAGGGCTCGGCGAGCCGCTCCAGATACACATCCAGCTCACTGACGTCGACGGCACAGCACAAGCACCCGTTGCCCAGCGACACGGTGGAATCCCCGAGCGCCCCGGCCACGGCCATCGCGTCGATCTCGATCGCCCCGAAGTCATTGACGACAGCACCGATCCGGCTGCCGCCACTGCGGTGGAGGAGATGGTTGAGCAGGGTGGTCTTACCGGACCCGAGGAACCCGGCGAGGACGACGACGGGAATCTGCGGCGAGCCTTGCGGACTCGGACTCTGACTCGGGCTCGGGCTCGGGCTCGGCCCCTGGCCCCGCTCCGGACCCTGACTCGACGACTGGCTCAACACGCGCCCTCTCTCACACCGTTGCGTGCGCCGGCTCACGGCCGGCCACCGCACGAGGTCGGCTCATGGACCGGCTCTCACCGGAACGCCGCAGCTCTCGTACGTCCCCTGCAGGCCGCCCCAGGATACGAGTGGGGGCGAACGCCCCGTGGAGTGAACGATTGTTAGCGGCGCCCGCGGGGCACACGTTGGGCATGGCGCCGGTTCGCGCGACCCGCACATCCCTCCGTGCGCCTCCTCTCCGCCTCCCAGCCGACCAGCGCCGCTCGGCAACATTGGGAGACGGCAAGCGCCGCCCACCGCTCGCCGGTCCCCCTCCTGTCGACCCACACCCGACGACCGGCGGAACGGCCGCCTGAACCGGGGGTTGACATGGCCACACAGAACACGAAGTCGGGCGGACTGAGGGCCGCCGCAGCAGTCGGCCTCGGCATGGCGGTCGGCACGCTCGCCGCATGGGCCGCCCAGCGCCCCGTGGTCGAAGCGCTCCGCGCACGGGTCGAGCGCCTGGAGCAGCGGGCCCAAGTCCAGCAGCAGGCCAATCTGACCAGCCAGCAGCAGTTGCACTGGGCGCTGTTGAGCAAGGCGATGGACGACTCCGACCTCGCCGAAGTCCTGGACCTCTACGATGCCTCTCCCAAGAAACGCCGCCAATTCCTCTTCGCCAACGCCCTCTACACGAACCTGCTCTTCTACTACCGCATCGGCAACATGACCAAGGACGAGTTCTTCAAACGCGTCAGGGGCATGTTCCAGAACCCCATCGTCAGGGAGTACTGGTACGCCACCCAGCAGAACCGGGCGAGCATCGCGGACACCGAGGAGGCCGAACTCGGGCTCCTGGTCGACGATCTCCTGCGACAACTCGAGGAAGCGGAGACCGAGGAATGGTGGGTGGTCGGCGAGCCGCCGGGCGAGGACTGAACGAAGGGGTGACCCCGAGTACCTCTTCCCTCCGGGCCACCCCGCACCGGAGAACCCCTACACGTCCGGGATATCGGCCTTGGCCTTGACCAGGGTCTCGCGAGTGATCACGACAATGCGTTCGTAGTCGGCACGCGCCGCGTCGGCGGGGAGTTGCACGTCCATGGAGTCGGTGACATCTGTGCCGATAATTGCGAAATTCCCGTCGGACAATTCAAAGATATCAGGGCAAGTCGCACCGTCTGTGCTCCCGCGATGACGTGGAGGAACACCAAGCCGGCGAATGATCTGACTCACTGTCGTTTTTCCCTCTGCTCTCAAGGCGCACGCTGCCACGCAGTGCGCGAAGGCATCCTCGCAGAGCCCTGGCCGGGGACACCGGGCGGCGCGCACCCGGGAGAAGCACGCGGCGTGATTGCCGCTCACCCGCCGTCGAACGCGCCGCATTTCGCTTCACCGCCACCCCCACACAGCGGCTCCACTCCCGATCGGAAGAAAAATCGTCAAGAGCGACGGAAATCGGAGAAGTTTATATTCCGGATCCCCCGAGAGACAGCAACTCCTTTCACATGGTCGGCACCGGAACCGGCACATCCGGTCCCACAGAGCGCGCCACCGGGCGGATGATCTTCGACTCCTCCGCCTGTTCGAGCTCGCGGTCCGTGTCACCGCGTCGGCACGCGCCCACACGTACGCTGCCGTCTCGGCCGGCCTCGGCGCCCTCGAAGGCCCGCCGCACGGCACGGCCGGCGCCCTCGCCCACCGACTGCTGCTCGACGTGCTGGACCACGGCAACGCGGCTCCCGTGATCGCGGACGAACTGCGCGTCGGCCGCGGCATCCCGGGGTGAACACCCGCCGCTACCTCTACGCGGGCGAGGATCCACACGCGTGTGCCCTGTTCGCGCTCCCGGAGGACGTCTTCCAGGCGGCACCCGCCCTCGCGGTCCTCACGGTCTCTTTCGGCAGGCCCCTGCCGTGAGCGAGACCGTCTTCGCCGTGGCCCGCACGGCGGGCTGGGTCGCCCACGCCCCTGGAGGAGTACGGTGAGCGCCCGCTGCGCATGCGGCCGAGCGGCCAGTACGTGGGAAAAGGGCCACCGCGAGCACTCCCGGGCAGCGCCGCCGCACCCGCGCCTCGCGCCACCACACCCCCGAACCCCACTTCGGGCCCGTATGCGCCCCTTGTGGGCCGCGTTCGCACCCTTCGGCCCGGCCGGAATTCGCTCGCGGGGAACTCAGGTTAGGCTCACCTCTGTGAGTACGTGCACATCCGCGTCCCGACACCTCGACGAGCCTCTCGCCGGGACCGCCGCCACGGCGAGGACATGGCTGCTGCTGGAACAGCCGGGCCCCTGGGGTGTCCAGGCGCTCACGTCGAGCCATCTGGACCCCGTGCTCGGCCGCGCCCTCGAAGCCGCGGCGAAGGACACCGGCGTACGCGTGGCCCTGATCCGGCGGCCCGGCCGCCACGCGGACTGCCGCGGGGTCCACGAGCGCCAGGTGTACGTGGCCCACTCCGATCCCGGGAACGTCTGGTTGCACAGCGCCACGACGTCCGACCCAGGGCACCTGCTCGACCTCGATTTCACGGCCCTCGGCCGGGGCGACCACCACACCTTCGGGACGGTTCTGCGGGGACGTCCCCACACCGGCGACCCTCTCGCGCTCGTCTGCACCAACGGCAAGCGTGACCGCTGCTGCGCCCTCCTCGGCCGACCGCTCGCCGCCGAGCTGGCCGCCTCCGGAGTCGAGGGCACCTGGGAGGTCACCCATCTGGGTGGTCACCGTTTCTCCCCCACCCTGCTCGTGCTGCCCTTCGGATACGTGTACGGCCGCGCGGGGGCCCATCACGTCAAGGAGGTCCTCCAGGGCATACGGGAGGGCCGTGTCGTCACCGACGGATGCCGCGGGAGCTCCGCATGGGAGCGCCCCGGACAGGCGGCCGAACTGGCGGTGCGTACCGAGACGGGCGAAGCGGCGGCCGACGCCCTCACCGTCCTGCGCACGGACGGGGCGGCACCCCGCTGGGACGTGACCGTCGCCCACACCGACGGCCGCCGCTGGACCGTCGCCGTCTCCCAGGGCGCCGCCCAGCCGCCCCGCCCGGAGAGCTGCGGCTCCCCGCTGGGCTCCCCGGCGAGGATGGACGTACTGACCGTACGAGAGCTCTCCCCGGCCACCCTCGCCCGCTAGCCGACCGGCGAGCCTGTCATGGCCAGGCCCTGCGCCCACGCGGTCGGACAGCCACACCACATCCCAGCTCCCAGCTCCCAGCTCCCAGCTCCCAGCTCCCAGCTCCCAGCTCCCAGCTCCCAGCTCCCAGGAGCCGTTCCGGTCCCGCCGCCGCAAACACCGGTCGCCTGAGATCCGCGCCACACCCCACTACGACCGGCCCACCCCGTCCACGTACCGTCATGGGTATGAGCCCCACTCCCCCCGCACGCCGCCTGCGTCTCGGGATGCCGCGGCGGGTGTTTTCGCAGGTCCTGCTGATGCAGGTGGCGATCGCCGCCGGTGTCGCCGTCCTCGCGACCGGGCTGTTCCTCGCGCCGCTCAGCGACCAGCTGGACGACCAGGCGATGCGCAGGGCCCTCGCCATCGCCCAGACCACCGCGGCCCAACCGCAGATCGCAAAGGACCTGGTGTCGACCAAGCCGTCCGTGAGCGGTCCCGTGCAGGTCGAGGCCGAGCGGATCCGGGAGGCCAGCGGAGCCGAGTACGTCGTCGTGATGGACCGGGTCGGGGTGCGCTGGTCGCATCCCGACCCGGCGGAGATCGGCGGGCTCGTCTCGACCGACCCGCGTCGTGCCCTGGCCGGCGACGAGGTCATGGAGATCGACTCGGGGACGCTGGGGCGCTCCGCCCGGGGCAAGGTGCCGTTGCGGGACGCCGACGGGAAGATCGTCGGCGCCGTCTCAGTGGGCATCGAGTACGACAGTGTCCGTGCCCGGCTCATCCACGCGATCCCCGGGCTCCTGGCCTACGCCGGCGGAGCCATGGCGGTCGGGGCGCTGGCCGCGTACCTGATTTCCCGACGGGTCCATCGACAGACCCGTGACCTGGCCTTCTCCGACATCGCGGGGCTGCTGGCGGAACGTGAGGCGATGCTGCACGGCATCCGGGAGGGTGTGGTCGCACTGGACCGCGCCGGGCGCGTGCGCCTCCTGAACGACGAGGCGCGGCGACTGCTCGGGATAGGTGACGAGGCGGTCGGCAGGTCACTCGACGACGCGCTCGGCTCCGGCCGTACGACCGATGTGCTGGCCGGCCGGGTCACGGGCACCGATCTGCTGACCGTGCGCGGTCAGCGCGTGCTGGTCACCAACCGCATGCCCACGGACGACGGGGGTGCCGTCGCCACCCTGCGCGACCGCACCGAGGTGGAGCAGCTCGGCCGCGAACTCGACTCCACGCGCGGCCTGATAGACGCCCTGCGCGCCCAGGACCACGAGCACGCCAACCGCATGCACACGCTCCTCGGCCTGCTCGAACTGGAGATGTACGACGAGGCCGTGGAGTTCGTCGGCGAGGTGGTCGGCGACCACCGGGCCACCGCCGAGCAGGTCACCGAGAAGATCCACGATCCGCTGCTCGCCGCGGTCCTGGTCGGCAAGGCGACCGTCGCGGCCGAGCGCGGAGTGGCCCTGTCGGTCGCGGGCGGCACGATGCTGCCGGACCGGCTCATCGACCCCCGGGGGCTGGTCACCATCGTCGGCAACCTCCTCGACAACGCCCTGGACGCCGTCGCGGGCACGCCCCACGCACGCGTGGAGGTCGATCTGCGTTCCGAGGGGCGTACGGCGATCCTCCGGGTACGCGACACCGGCCCCGGGGTCCCGCCCGACAAGCGGGAGTTGATCTTTACGGACGGCTGGTCCACCAAGACCCCGCCGGCCCACCGCGAGCGCGGCATCGGGCTCTCCCTGGTCCGCCGGCTCGCCGAGCGGCAGGGAGGCAGCGCCCGGGTCACGGAGGCGGAGGGCGGCGGCGCGGAGTTCACCGTCGTACTGCCCGACGCCCTCGCGGAGCCCGGCCTGGTGACACAGACGTCCGTACCGACGCTCAGCTCTACGGCACCCGACGACGGGCCGGCCCGGCAGGACGAGCCGACGGCCGACCGCGACGGGCGACCGGGCCCCGGGCAGGGGCCCGAGGCCGCCATCACAGCCGCCGACAAGGAGTCGCGATGATCGAGGTCCTCATCGTGGACGACGACACCAGAGTCGCCCGCGTCAACGCCGCCTACGTGGAGAAGGTCGCCGGTTTCCACGTCGCCGGTGTGGCCCACAACGCGGCCGAGGCACTCCACCGGTTGGACACGCTGCCGCATGTGGACCTGGTCCTCCTGGATCACTATCTGCCCGATGACACGGGCCTCGTGGTCGTCCAGGAGATGCGACGCCGGGGCCATCAGTCCGACGTCATCATGGTGACGGCGGCCCGCGACGTCTCGACCGTCCAGGCCGCGATGCGCCAGGGAGCGCTCCAGTACCTGGTCAAGCCGTTCGCGTTCGCCGGGCTGCGGGCGAAGCTGGAGGCGTACGCGGAGCTGCGGCGCACCCTGGACGGCGGCGGCGAGGCCGAACAGGCCGAGGTGGACCGGATCTTCGGCGCCCTCTCGGCAGGCGGCGAGCCGGACCTGCCCAAGGGCCACTCCCCGACCACCACCGAACTCGTGCGCCGTGCCCTGATGACCGCCGAGGGCGCGTTGTCCGCCCAGGAGATCGCCGAACGGACCGGTCTGAGCCGCCAGACCGCCCAGCGCTATCTGAAGCTCCTGGAACGCACGGGACGGGCCCGACTCACTCTCAAGTACGGCGACGCCGGCCGCCCGGAGCACCGCTACGAGTGGGCGACCCGTCCCTGAGGAACCGCCGGAGCGCTTCCCACACGCCCTGAGCGCTCCCCTGAAGCCCGTACGCCGCCGAACGCGCCCCGGCTGCCCCTCCGGCCCTCACACCGCCCCCGCGCCCGTCAGCGACCGGACCTCGGTCTCCGCGTGCTTCGCCTCGTCCGGCGGCTCGGCCGAGGTGACCGTGCCGAGCCAGCCCGCGAGGAAGCCCAGCGGGATGGAGACGAGGCCCGGGTTCTGCAGGGGGAAGTACTGGAAGTCGACACCGGGGAACAGCGAGTCGGGGCTCCCCGAGACCACCGGCGACAGCAGTACGAGAACCATGGAAGGGACCAGCCCGCCGTACACGGACCACACCGCGCCCCGTGTGGTGAAGCCGCCCCAGAACAGCGAGTACAGCAGCACGGGCAGGTTGGCGGAAGCCGCGACCGCGAAGGCGAGGCCGACGAGAAAGGCCACGTTGAGGTCCTTGGCGAGCAGCCCGAGCCCGATCGCGACCGCGCCGATACCGACGGCGGCCGTGCGCGCCACAGCGACCTCGCTGCGCGGCCTGGACCGACGACGGCGCAGCGACGCGTACAGGTCATGGGCGACGGACGCCGACGAGGCGAGGGTGATGCCGGCGACGACCGCGAGGATCGTGGCGAAGGCGATGGCGGCGACGATCGCGAACAGAGCCGTTCCGCCAGTGGAGCCCGCGCCCCCGCCCAGATCGAGGGCCAGCAACGGCACCGCCGTGTTCCCCGCCGCGTTCGAACCCCGTACGGCTTCCGGGCCGACGATGGCGGCCGCGCCGAAGCCCAGCACGATCGTCATCAGATAGAAGCCGCCGATGAGGCCGATCGACCAGACCACCGAGCGGCGCGCGGCCCGCGCGGTGGGCACCGTGTAGAAGCGCGACAGGATGTGCGGCAGCCCGGCCGTGCCCAGCACCAGGGCGAGTCCGAGGCTGATGAAGTCGAAACGCGCGACCCAGTCGCCGCCGTACTTCAGCCCCGGCGCGAGGAACGCGGCACCATGTCCGCTGCGCTCGGCCGCCGTCCGCAGCAACTGGTCGAAGTCGCCGTGGAATCGCACCAGGACGAGCACGGTCAGCGCGATCGCCCCGCCCATCAGCAGGACCGCCTTGACGATCTGGATCCAGGTGGTGGCCCGCATCCCTCCCAACGACACATAGACGACCATGAGCGCGCCGACCCCGATGACCGTCCAGGCCTGCGCCGCCTCGCTCTCTCCCCCCAGCAGCAGCGCGACGAGGGTGCCCGCTCCCACCATCTGCGCCACCAGATACAGAACGGACACGGTCACCGAGGAAGTTCCCGCCGCGATCCGCACCGGCCGCTCGCTCATCCGCGCCGCGACCACGTCGGCCAGCGTGAACCGCCCGCAGTTGCGCACCAGTTCGGCCACCAGGAACAGCACCACGAGCCAGGCGACCAGGAAACCCACGGAGTACAGCAGTCCGTCGTACCCGAAGAGCGCGATGAGCCCGGAGATGCCGAGGAAGGAAGCGGCGGACATGTAGTCGCCCGCGATGGCAAAACCATTCTCCATCGGCGAGAACAGCCGCCCGCCGGCGTAGAACTCCTCCGCCGAGCCGTGCCGGTTGCGGCTCACCCACGTCGTGATGCCCAACGTGACCGCCACGAACGCGCTGAACAGCAGCAGCGCCAGCGTCTGATGGTCGGCGGTCACCGCTCGCCCCCTCTGACGCCGCGCGTCAACTCCTGGGTGTCCCAGCGCAGATCGAGGGCCGGCCGATCCCGGCGCAGCCTGGCGTGCCGCGCGTACGCCCAGGTGAACAGGAACGTCGTGAGGAACTGTCCGAGCCCCGCCAGCATCGCCACGTTCACCGCGCCCGCCACCGGCCGTGCCATCAGCCCCGGGGCGGTGGTCGCCGTCACGACGTAGGCCACGTACCAGCCGAAGAAGACGGCGACGCCCGGAATCACGAACCTGCGGTAGCGGCTGCGCACCTCCTGGAAGGCGGCGCTCCGCTGGACCTCCAGATAGACGTCCGCCGCGCCCCCGCCCCGGCTCTCCCGCGCCTCGGCCACGACCGGGGCCGGCCCGCCCGTGCCGTCCAACTCCCCCCAGCCGGAGGCCAGCGCGTCGTACCAGGGATCGTCGAACCGCACGGCCTCGTCGGCGAGGCCGTGCCCCTCGTGCTGCTCAACCGGGCTCTCAGAACCACCCCCGCGTCGGCGGGGACGGCCGGTGCTTGACTGCATGCCCAAGCATGGACAGAACGGAAAGATCCCCGACGTACTTCTTCACAATTCTTCACCCCATCAGGTGAAGCACCGGCCAGCCTCCCCCACCCCCGCGCCGTTCCGAGGACGGGCACCCCCGGCACACCCCGACCCACAACGAACCGAAGGCGCCCCGGCCCAAGCCCAGCCCAGCCAGCGGCTAGGCGTCGATGCGCGACCGGTCCAGCGTCGCCGCCGAGCTGGAGATGAACTCCTTGCGCGGCGCGACGTCGTTCCCCATCAGCAAATCGAACACCTGCTCGGCAGCCTCCAGGTCCGACAGGTTGATCCGCCGCAGCGTACGGTGCCGCGGATCCATCGTCGTCTCCGCCAGCTGGTCCGCGTCCATCTCGCCGAGGCCCTTGTAGCGCTGGATGGAGTCCTTGTACCGGACTCCCTTGCTCTGGAACTCCAGCAGCTTGTCGCGCAGCTCACGGTCCGAGTACGTGTAGACGTACTTGTCCTGCCCCTTCTTGGGCTGAACCAGCTCGATCCGGTGCAACGGCGGCACGGCGGCGAAGACCCGCCCGGCCTCGACCATGGGCCGCATGTAGCGCTGGAAGAGCGTCAACAGCAGGCACCGGATGTGCGACCCGTCCACATCGGCGTCGGTCATCATGATGATCTTGCCGTAGCGAGCCGCGTCGATGTCGAAGGTCCGCCCCGACCCCGCCCCTATGACCTGGATGATCGCGCCGCACTCGACGTTCTTGAGCATGTCGGTCACGGACGACTTCTGGACGTTGAGGATCTTGCCCCGAATCGGCAGGAGCGCCTGGAACTCGGAGTTCCGCGCGAGCTTCGCCGTGCCGAGAGCCGAGTCGCCCTCGACGATGAACAGCTCGCTGCGCTCGACGTCGTCGCTACGGCAGTCGGCGAGCTTGGCGGGCAGGGACGAGGACTCCAGGGCCGTCTTGCGACGCTGCGCGTCCTTGTGCTGACGTGCGGCGATGCGCGTGCGGGCGGCAGCGACGGCCTTCTCCATGACGACCCGCGCCTGAGCGGCGGCGTCCCGCTTCGTGGAGGTCAGGAACGCCTTGAGTTCTTTGGCGACCACCTGCGTCACGATGCGCCGGGCCGCCGAGGTGCCGAGGACCTCCTTGGTCTGGCCCTCGAACTGCGGCTCGGCGAGGCGCACGGTGACGACGGCGGTGAGGCCTTCGAGCGCGTCGTCCTTGACGACGTCGTCCTCGGCGACGCGCAGCATCTTCTTGGCCCGCAGCACCTCGTTCATCGTGGAGGCCACGGCCTGCTCGAAGCCCGCGACGTGGGTGCCGCCCTTGTGGGTGGCGATGATGTTCACGAACGACTTGAGGGTCGTGTCGTAGCCGGTGCCCCAGCGCATGGCGACGTCGACGCCGAGTTCGCGGGTGACCTGGGTGGGCGTCATCTGGCCGTGCTCGTCCAGGACGGGCACGGTCTCCTTGAAGATGCCCTGTCCGGAGAAGCGGAGGACGTCGCAGACCGGCTTGTCGGAGGCCAGGTACTCGCAGAACTCGCTGATGCCGCCGTCGAAGCGGAACGACTCCTCGCCCTTGCTGCCGCCGTCGCCGAGGCCGAACTCGTCACGGACGACGATCGTCAGGCCGGGCACGAGGAAGGCGGTCTGCCGGGCGCGCTGGTGCAGGTGATCCAGCGAGAGCTTGGCGTCCTTGAGGAAGATCTGGCGGTCGGCCCAGTAGCGCACACGGGTGCCGGTGCGCGTCTTGGGGATCCGCTTGCCCTTGCGCAGACCACCGGTCGCCTCGAACTTGGCGTCCGCGCCGATGCCCGCGAAGGCACCGGGCACGCCGCGCCGGAAGCTGATCGCGTGCGTGCCGCCATTGCGGTCGACCTCGACGTCCAGGCGGGCGGAGAGCGCGTTCACCACCGAGGCGCCCACGCCGTGCAGACCGCCCGAGGCCGCGTACGAACCGCCGCCGAACTTGCCGCCGGCGTGCAGCTTGGTCATGACGACCTCGACACCGGACAGGCCGGTCTTGGGCTCGACGTCGACCGGGATGCCGCGGCCGTTGTCCCGCACCTCGACGGAGGCGTCGTCGTGGAGGATCACCTCGATGTGGTCGCAGTAGCCCCCGAGGGCCTCGTCCACGGAGTTGTCGATGATCTCCCATAGGCAGTGCATCAGGCCTCGACTGTCCGTCGAGCCGATGTACATACCGGGGCGCTTCCGCACGGCCTCGAGCCCCTCGAGGACGAGCAGGTGCCGCGCGGTGTAGTTGGAACCGTCCCGGTCTGATCCGGTCAGCAGCGCTGTGGACGGCACGGACGTATCGGCGGTCACGCGGTTCGCTCCTCGCTGAATTTCAGGTGAGGCCCTTTTGGGTAAGAGGCCGGGCTCTGTTGCCGGTCCGAGGGTACCGAGGCCTGGTAGAGCCGTTGTAACGCCACCCTCGTCCGAAACTCAGAGTAGTCCAGAGTCGCATACGCGTTCGATCCCTCGATGGGGTGAAGTACATATCACGTTCCCTTCCAGGCATGAACCATTTAGGCTCCGGGCACGTCCTCATGAACAACCGGCAACCCAGCCGGGAGGACCGTACAACCGAAACGACAACCCCCAGAACCACCGACAGACAGCGCGAACCCGTACGACACGAAGACACGCACTACGGCTCATTCGCCGCCAACCGGCAGCAGACAGCCGGCCCGGAAAGATTTTTTCGAGTTAAAGCCGCGAGCGGGAACGTTTTCGGCCTGGTTGGATGTTGACCCTGGTACGACAGCTCGTCGAGCTAGAGAAGAGGCGACGTGACTACTGTTCTGACCCCCGCGACCCCGCTGACGGCCGCTGACCGATGCGACCGCTGCGGCGCCCAGGCCTATCTGCGCGTCGTCCTGCTGAGCGGTGGAGAACTGCTGTTCTGCGCCCACCACGGCCGCAAGTTCGAGCCGGAGCTCAAGAAGATCGCCGCGGAGATACAGGACGAGACGGAGCGACTCACGGCCGCTCCCGCGACCGCAGAAGAGGACGAGCGCTGACGCTTCGCACCTACGACGAGCCGCCACCGGCTCGAGGCCGGTGACCGGGCGGCCACTCCCGTACACACGGGGTGGCCGCCCGCTCTCGTCCCGCACCCTCCATGACGTGCGAGCCGCGCACCGCGCCGCAGCACCGTCTCAGCGGCTCCCCGCCAGCACCCGGGCCACGTACGAGCCCCTGGTGTAGACGCCCGGACTCTCGGCGAGCCCGCAGCCGCTGCCCCACGACACGAGCCCGACCAGCTTGCCCTGGGCCACCAGCGGCCCTCCGCTGTCCCCCTGGCAGGCGTCCCGGCCGCCGTCCCGCTCCCCGGCGCACACCATGGAGCCGGACAGATACCTGCCGTCCGCACTGCCCGGATAGGCCCTCTCACAGACGGCGTCCTCCAGCACCTTCACCGGCGCCGCCCGCAGGCTCTGCGCGTAGTCGCCGGCGCCGGTGGTGTCCCCCCAGCCGTAGACCGCGGCCGACGTGCCCGGCACGTATGCCGTGTCACCGGCCTCCGCCAACCCGATGACGGAGCTCTCGGGCAGCGGTGAGGCGAGGGTGACCACCGCGAAGTCCCCGGCATTCGTGTAGGGGTCGTACTCCGGGTTGACCCAGGCGCCGCTCACCGGGATCTCCTGACCTTCGGCCGACTCCAGTGCGGCGCGACCGGCGATGATCCTCAGATCGGGGACACGCTCCGGAGGACCTCCCAGCACGCCCTCGCTGAGGCAGTGGGCGGCCGTCAGGACGGTCGAGCGGCCGACCACGACACCGCCGCAGAACTGTCCTGCCCGCATACCCCCGAACCGGTCACGACTGGCCAGCGCCACCGTCCAGGGCGCCTCCGAGATCTCGATCGGATGGCCGCCGATGACGATCTCGGCCGTCGCCGGCGGCGGTGCCGCCAGTGGTATGACGGCCGTGGTGGCCGCGACGGCCAGCAGCCGGGCGAACGATCGACGCATGCGCGCTCCTCACTCTGGGACTTGGATGGCACACCCAGAGTGATCCACCAGCTCGGCTTCCGCATGCCACACACACCCCGAAGGCCCGGTTCCTTCGAGGGAACCGGGCCTTCGGGGACCGACCGCGTGCAGTGCCGTGCGCGACCTAGTCGAGGTAGTCGCGCAGGACCTGCGAGCGGGACGGGTGACGCAGCTTCGACATCGTCTTGGACTCGATCTGGCGGATGCGCTCACGCGTGACGCCGTACACCTTGCCGATCTCGTCGAGGGTCTTCGGCTGACCGTCGGTGAGACCGAAACGCATGGAGACGACGCCCGCCTCGCGCTCGGAGAGCGTGTCGAGTACGGAGTGCAGCTGCTCCTGCAGGAGCGTGAAGCTGACCGCGTCGGCCGGGACGACGGCCTCGGAGTCCTCGATGAGGTCACCGAACTCGCTGTCGCCGTCCTCGCCCAGGGGGGTGTGCAGCGAGATGGGCTCGCGGCCGTACTTCTGGACCTCGATGACCTTCTCGGGGGTCATGTCGAGCTCCTTGGCCAGCTCCTCCGGGGTGGGCTCGCGGCCCAGGTCCTGGAGCATCTGGCGCTGGACGCGCGCGAGCTTGTTGATGACCTCGACCATGTGCACCGGGATACGGATGGTGCGGGCCTGGTCGGCCATCGCGCGGGTGATCGCCTGACGGATCCACCAGGTGGCGTACGTGGAGAACTTGTAGCCCTTGGTGTAGTCGAACTTCTCGACCGCGCGGATCAGGCCGAGGTTGCCCTCCTGGATGAGGTCCAGGAAGAGCATGCCGCGGCCGGTGTAGCGCTTGGCCAGGGAGACCACCAGACGGAGGTTGGCCTCCAGGAGGTGGTTCTTGGCCCGGCGGCCGTCCTCGGCGATGATCTCCAGCTCGCGCTTGAGCTTGGGGGCGAGCTTGTCGGCGTTGGCCAGCTTGTCCTCGGCGAACAGACCGGCCTCGATGCGCTTGGCGAGCTCGACCTCCTGCTCGGCGTTGAGCAGCGGGACCTTGCCGATCTGCTTGAGGTAGTCCTTGACCGGGTCGGCGGTGGCACCGGCGGCGGCGACCTGCTGGGCGGGCGCGTCGTCCTCGTCCTCGTCGGACAGTACGAAACCGGCGTTCTCGGTGCCCTCGGGCTCCTCGCCGGGCTTGCCGCCCGGGGTCTCCTCGACGACCTCTTCGTCGACCAGCTCGACGTCGTCCTTCTTGGAGGTGGTCTTCTTGGCCGCCGTCTTCTTGGCGGCGACGGTCTTCTTGGCGGGGGCCGCCTTCTTGGCGACCGCCTTCTTGGCGGCAGCCTTCTTGGCGGGGGTGGCGTCCTCGGCGGCGTCGGTCGCGGGCACCGCGGGAGCGGCTGTGGCGGTGGCCTTCTTGGTGGTCACCGTCTTCGCCGCGACCGTCTTGGTGGCGGTGCGCTTGGCCGGACTCTTCGCTGCGACGCTCTTTCGGGTGCGCTTGGGTTCCGCGGCACTGACCATCAGCGTCACACCCTCTTCCTCGAGGATCTGGTTGAGGCTGCGCAGTACGTTCTTCCACTGAGTGGCCGGAATCTGGTCAGCTTCGAAGGCCCGACGCACATCGTCGCCGGCGATCTGCCCCTCAGCCTTTCCCCGCTCAATGAGCGCCATGACAGAGACGGACTCGGCGATCTCCGGCGGGAGCGTACGGGATGTGCTGGCCGACACGAACAACCTCTCGGAACGTTGGAAAACGGCTTCCGGCCCAGTCCACTGTGGACCGGAGCCGACCACCGGCTTGGGAGTGGGCCGACGGTGCGGGCGGGGGCCGGGAAGATGCACAGCGCCGTGAACGGCGTCCGTATTCCCTCCGCGGCTGTCGCCTCTTAGGTCATCGCGCTGCTCCCGCGAGCGTTACGCCCAATCTGCGTGGCCCGAGTCACACCCCGTAAGCGCGCAAAAACGGTCAGATACTGCCAGATGTAATTGATCAAGGCCACAACCGGTTCTGTTTGGATGAGTACCCGATCGATTCCCGAACGAACTCCTCAATGAGGATCACCGTCCCCAGTGAGATCCGGCACCCACGCCGGGGTCCACCACCACGTCGGCACGCACCGCTCCCGCCAGGGCCCACCGGCCCCGTACACACGAGTCGCTCCGGCAGGACGGGGCATCCACGAGACACGGCGCCCCCGCGCGCTCCGGCCAGCACGCCCGCCGTCCGTCGTGCCGCCGGGCCCCGCCGAATCCCGGGAGGATCCGATGGGGCCCGGCGGCACGGGTCCGCCGGTCGAGCGACGCCACGGAAGGACTTCCGCCCCGGCCGTGCCGCCCTTGACCCGCTCTCGGCGCCGTCAGTGCTCGCGCGGCGCGGGCACCACACGCTCCACCTCGGGATGGGAGGTGAGCAGTTGACGCGTGGCCGCCTCGGCAGCCCCTCCGTCGCCCGCCGCGAGGGCGTCGACGATCCGGGCGTGGTGCACCAGTGCCGACTCGGTCGCCCGGTCACAGCCGATGACCGGACCGCCGGAGACCTGCAGAGCCGAGGAGACGATCCCGGAGAGGTGCTCCAGCATGCGGTTGCCCGCGAGCTGGATGAGCAGCGAGTGGAACTCGGCGTCCGCGCGCGAGAAGGTCAGCAGGTCGCCCTGGGCCAGGGCGTGACCCATGAGCTCGACCATGTCGCCGAGGCGCTGCTGAACGTCGTCACGGCCGTGCCCGGCGGCGAGGCGGGCGGCGAGCGGCTCGATCGTCCACCGCAGCTCGCTGAGCTCGCGCCGCTGGTCGTCCCGCTGCGGACCGAAGGCCCGCCACTCGATGATGTCCGGGTCGAGCAGGTTCCAGTCGCTGACCGGCCGGACGCGCGTGCCGACGTTCGGGCGGGCGCTGACCAGGCCCTTCGCCTCCAGGACACGCAGGGATTCACGGACGACGGTGCGGGAGACCTCGAACCGCTGGCCGATCTCCTCGGGCACGAGGGGGCGGTCAGCGCCCAGGTCGCCGGAGACGATCATCTGGCCGAGCTGCTGGACGAGTTGGCCGTGCAGCCCGCGTCCGCGGCTCCCGGCGGCGCGGCGGCCCACGCGCCCCAGCTCGGGGTCCGCGCCGTCCCAGGCGGGGAGGCCCACGCGGTCGACGCCAGAGGGCTCGGCGTACGGGTATCGGTCGAGTTCGCCCGGTCCTGCGAGGCCTGAGTCGGCGGAGCGGGCGGCGGTCATCATGGTGTGCGCAAGGGTACTCACGCATCCTTTGTCGGCTGCGTTCCCAACTCCCTTGAGGTCTTTGGTGAAAAGCACACGAAAGGGTGATCGCTCACCCCGTCGCAATTGACGCCTTATCGGAAAGAAATGGGCGTTCTACGAGGAGTTGTGCGCATTGCGCCAACGGAAGAGCACGGACGGTGAGCACGAAAGGATGACGACGATCATCACCGGACCCGGCCGCGCAGGTTGGTGAGCACGTAGGCCCCCAGCAACGCGACCAGCGACAACAGCAGCGCCCCGCCCACGGGTTGGGTGATCGCCCGCGCCACTGCCTCCAGATGGCGCTCTCCCCCGAACGGCCACTGCACCAGTACGAGCTCACGCAGCCGCATCGGAAACCCGACCGCACTCCGCACAGATGACCCCTCCAGCACCTTCTGCACCAGGGGTACGACGAGGAGGGGCACGGCGACCACGGCCGCGAGCCCGGCTGACGTCGACCGGAAGACGCCGGCCGCGAGCACCCCCGCCCAGGAGCACCCGACCACGAGGCCGACCCAACTGGCGCCGAGGGGGAGCCAGTCGGCAGGAACCGAAATGAGCTCCGGTCCATAGACGAGATAGAGCACTTCGAGGTCGCAGCCCACAGCGAGAACGGCCAGCAGCAGCGCGGTGGCCGCCGCCACGAAGAGCTTCGCGACGAGGAGCCCCAGCCGGCGGGGGACGGTGCCACGGTCCGCGGCCAGAGCGGGGTGGCGGAACTCGTCACCGAAGGCGATGGCCCCGAGCAGCCCCGCACCGATGGCGGCGGGAGGCAGCGGCAGCTCTCGCGGCCACGCGGCGAGCAGCCGCGGCTGCGGGGTGTGCCCGATCCTGGCCAGGAGCACCGCCATGAGGGCGGAGGTGACGAGCACGGCCGCGGCGGTGACATACGCGGTACCTACGCCGCCCGCCCGGCGCAGCTCGTAGCGCAAGGGACGCAGCGGGCTCGGCGCCGAGCGCACGGCAATGGGCGGCGGGAGCATCGGCAGCGGGCCCGCCTCGGACGCCCGGGCGGGACGCGGCTCAGGGTGAGCGTCGGGCGAGGGGGCGGTGTCGGGTTCGGAGTGGGCACCGGGTGCGGAGTCGGGATGCGGTCCGAGGTGAGCACGGGGCCCGGGGTCCGTGTGCGGCGCGGAACCCGCGTGAAGTCCGGGGCCGACGAGCGGCGCCGGGTTGCTCTCCGGTACCCCGTCAGCCGGCGTCCGCGGCTCCGCCACGGCCACGGCCTCCCGAGGCTCTTCGGCGAACGCTTGGTACCCCTCGACCAGAGCCTGGTCCGGCCCCTGGTCCTGCCCCTGGTCCAGCCCCTCGGCCTCCTGGACCGATGTCTGAGCGTTCTCGGCCGACTCCGGGTCACCTTCGACCGCCGATGGCGGCATCGCCGACGTAGGACCCATGTCCCCGATCTCGTCCGCGAGTTGGTGGACGAGGATGCCGTGTCGGAAGGCGGTCTCGCCGATCTCGGCGCAGGTACTGCCGTACACCGACAGCCGGTTGCCCCCCTCCCGCACGATCTCCACGGAACGCCGTGCGGTCCGGGCCTCCTTGGTGAGCAGCGCCCCGAGCCGGGCGGCGTGCGGGGTGCGCACGGCGATCCTGGGCCGGAGCCGGGTCCGGGAGAAATCGGCGACCTCCTGGTCGGCGACGAGCCGGCCCCCTTCGAGGGTGAGGACCCGGTCTGCGGTCCGGGCGGCCTCCTTGGGCTCTCGGGTGGTGAACAGGACCGTACCGCCCTGGTCGGCGTGCGCCCGCATGATCCCGTGCAGCCACCGACCTTCACGGACGGCCAGCCCGGCGGCGGGGTCGTCCAGCACGAGCGTGTGCGGGTCGGACAGCAGGGCACAGGCCAGGCCGAGGCGGCGGTCCATTCCCCGCGAGAGCGTGTTCAGTCTCGCCTCGCACAGGCTGACCAGGCCCACGACCTCCAGGACTTCGTCGGCGCGCCGTGTGGGCAGCCCCGCAGCCGCGCACAGCATGCGCAGATGCCCTCGGACCGTGCGGGCCGGGTGTCCGGGCACATCGCCGAGGAGGACGCCCACCTCGCGCATGGGGTGGGCGATGCGGTGCAGGGGGCGGCCTCTGAAGTAGGCGACCCCACGGCCCTGTTGGAGTTCGAGCATGAGTTTCAGCGCTGTCGACTTGCCCGCTCCGGGGGCCCCGAGGAGTGCGGTGACGCGGCCGGAGAGCGCCTCGAAGGACACATCGTCGACGGCGGGCGGAAACTCCTTGCGGGGATTGCTGGTCAATCCGATGGCCTGGATCACCTGAAGCAAGATAGCGCGGTATGTCCGTTTTTTCGGGCACCTTGAGGCTCACTTCCTGGGCAGCGTCACAGCTGCTGGGCGAACCGTTCACCGATGGTGGGCCCACGCCTCGGGCTCGCCCTCCCCGCGAGCCTTGCCGGAGCTGCGCGACCAGGGGGCTTCTGATGGATCTCCGTGGAGGAAGGAGTGGCGGTCGGTGCGCGCTCTCGGCGTGCCGGGCGTCGCGACGCCGCGGAAATCCATCAGAAGCCCCCTGGGCCGCCGTACGCGGCGGCGAGGGCTCCGGCTTCGCCGCTTTCAGACCTCGGGACGCAGCATCGGCGGGTTGAGGAGGGTGGCGCCGCCGGCGCGGAAGAGCTGGGCCGGGCGGCCGCCCTGCCGCGTGGTGGTACCGCCGGTGGGCACCAGGAAGCCCGGCGTACCCGTCACCTTGCGATGGAAGTTGCGCGGATCCAGCGCCACGCCCCACACCGCCTCGTAGACGCGCCGCAGCTCACCGACCGTGAACTCGGGCGGACAGAAGGCCGTGGCCAGCGAGGAGTACTCGATCTTGGAACGGGCGCGCTCCACCCCGTCCGCGAGAATCTGCGCGTGGTCGAAGGCCAACGGAGCCACCGGTTCGCCGTCACGCCCGTAACCGCCATGCTCCAGCAACTCCTCGACGGGCGCCCAGCGTGCGCTGTTGGCGTCCCCTCCCGGGCGGGGCGCGGGCAGGTCCGGGGCGAGGGCGAGATGGGCGACGCTGACTACCCGCATCCTCGGGTCGCGTTTCGGGTCGCCGTAGGTCGCCAACTGCTCCAGGTGCGCACCGTTGTCCTGCGCGGGCTCGGACGGTTCGTGGGCGGTCAGCCCGGTTTCCTCGGCCAGCTCCCGCGCCGCAGCCTGCGACAGGTCCTCGTCCGGCCGCACGAACCCACCGGGCAACGCCCACCGCCCCTGGAACGGCTGTTCGCCACGCCGTACCGTCAGCGCGCAGAGCGCGTGGCGACGGACGGTCAGCACGACCAGGTCCACGGTGACAGCGAAGGGCGGGTAGTCCGACGGGTCGTAGGGCATGCCGCGATCATAGTCGTCTGCCTGACGATAAACACTCCCTTCGCCGGTGACTACCCCACTTGATCCACGTCTGTCGGTCACCGATCTCGGGGCCGGCGGCCGGCCTCATGGACTCGGCTCGCGATCTGTCCTCCCCTGAGGCATCACGGGAGGTCACACTCCCAACTGCAGTCCGTCGGCCGCCTCCTCGACCAAGGCGAGCCCCAGCCGGCTGACGCGTACGGCGAACGGGGCGCCCGCGACGCGCAGTCCCGTCATGCCGATCTCCCCCAGGGGCACACTGCGCACCGGACGCAGGGTCACCGTCCCTGCGGGGGCGTCGGGACGGATGCCGACGAGGGTGGTGAGCAGCAGCACCCCGGCGGCCGCCGCCGTCGCGGCCGGTCTGCAGGAGGCGGGGTGAGGCAGCGGGGCACCCCCTGCCTTCCGCTGCTCCCCCGCGTACATCTCGGGCAGCCGATGACCGAAGCTCTCCGCCGCCGCCAGCACTCCCCGCAGGAGCGAACTCGCCTCCTTCTCGTAACCCGCGGCCGCCAGCCCCGCGACCGCGATCGCCGTCTCCTGCACGCGCACGGCACCGCTGCGATGGCCGAAGGGGTTGTACGCGGCCTCCTTCGCACCCAGGCTCCGCAGCCCCCACCCCGAGTCCATGGCGGGCCCTCCGAGCAGCCGCGCGAGCTGCTCGGTCCGCACCTTGTCGAGCAGCCCCTGAGCCTGCTCTCCCGAGCCGAGCAGCCCGGTGTCCAGGAGGTGGGCGGCGCCGGCGCCCAGGTGCGGCACGAGACGCCCGTCCGGAGTGCGGGCGGCCGCCGGTCTGCCGCCGCCCCGGTCCTCTACCCAGAAGTCGGTCCCGAACCGGGTCCGCAGGTCTCTCGCCCAGTCCCGCAGCTCGGCGCCGCCGGGCCGGCCATAGGCGTCGAGGAGATCGGCACCCAGCAGCGCGGCCCGGTGGGCATGTGCCTGGGTCTCGCAACGCAGCGGTCCGCCGGGGCGCGGGTCGGGCAGATAGGCACCGCTTCCGGCGGCGGCCCGAAGCCACCACAGGCAGCGCTCGGCGGCGGGCAGCAGCTCCTCGGTCTCCTGCTCGGGGAGTCCCCATCGCCGGGCCTCCGCGAGGAGCACGGGGAACAGGAGGGTCGCCTCGGTGCCGGTGCAGCCCGGCGGCAGATGTGGGCCCGCGTCCCGTCGAGGGCCAGGGATCATGCCGGATTGTGCTTCCCGGCCCGCGAGTTGGGTCCGGGCGAGGGTGCGCAGGGTGCCTGCGGCGAGGCGCGTGCCGAGCGGCAGGGTCATCCGGGCCGCTGCCAGCGCGTCGGCCGGAGCCATGCCGCAGCGCCAGGGCGCGCCCGCCGCGAGGTGGGTGTCGGACGGGTTCTTCGGGTCGCGCAGCAGCAGGGCCTCAAGGTCCTCCAGACAGGTGTGCAGCAGGGCCTGCGCCGCCGGGTCGTCGCCTGCGGACCGGGCCTGGGCGAGGGGGCTCGTGGCGCCCCGTCCGACCGGTCTGATGGGTCCCGCGCCGTCCGGGCGTACCCGCAGCTCCACGCTCCGGGTCCCGCCGGGCGGCAGTTCCAGCTCCCAGCGCAGCAGTCCCGCGGAGGCCAGGGCGTCGGCGGGCGGAGGATGGGCGGTCACCGTGGAGTGTCCATCGGCACAGGACCAGCGGAGGCCGGAGTCGTGGACGCTCGCGGGCAGTTCCGGGCCGGCGCTGCCGGAGGCGACGGCGCCCAGTGCCGCGAGATCCGTCCCCAGGGACACCTCGACGGGCAGGCGAAGTGGGCGGCGGGCCGTGCTGTGCAGGGTGATCCGCTCGGTGCCGTCCGCGTACCGCGTGCGTTCGACCATGACGTCCGGGTCTGGCCCGGTATCGGCGGACATACGCAGTGTCGCCACGAACCGGGCTCGGTCGGCGGAGAGCATCCGCGCCTGCACGGCGAGCGGCTCCCGTCCGGCCACCCGCACCTGGCAGCGGGACAGCATGCGCCGTCCGGCGCGGTAGAAGCCCTCCAGTCCACTACCGTTCAGCTGGCCCTGGTCCGTCGAGATCGCGAGGCCCGGCAGGGCGACGCAGATGAGCGTGGTGTGGGCCGGTGGCAACTCCGCGGGGCGGCGCGGGGCGGCGGGCGGCGCCTGCGAGGTCGAAGCTCTCGTACCTGTGGGCGGCGGCCCCGGAGAGCCACCCGTGGCGGGTGTGAGGGCCACCGGTCCGCCCGGGCTCCCTGGGCGTGAGCCCGTGGGGCGGACCGCCGGACTGCGGATGTCCGTGCGTGGAGCATGGGTGCCGTCCCCGCGAGCCCGGGTGGGCTGGGCGGACCTGCGGAGGGGCGGGACGTCGTCGTGGGCGTCGGGCATGAAGGGCAGGGGCATGGGGCGGCTTCTTCTGTCTTCGGCGCGTGTGGGGTGCGCTCGGCACCAGGTGGGGAGCCGGAGAGGGACGGGGTGACACGGCGGCGAGGTCAGGCCACGGGTACCGCCACACAGGTGAACGGAGCTGCTCCGCTCCGGGTCACGCCCCCGTCCCGGGAAGCCGACCGAATGGCGGCTTGGTGGTGCTGGTGGAGTGGCCGCGAAGCTGCGGGCGGCCGGGCGGGGCAGCGCGGTCATGTGCGCCCGGAGCCAGGGGGACGCGCTCAGCCGACCCCAGAAGGCGGGCAGTGCGCTCAGGAACGCTCCGATCCGGGGCGGCACAAGCATGCGGGACCCGAGCTGGACCTGCGCGCTCACGACTCCCCCTCTGTGGGCTGCCCTCCGCCACCGCGGCGGACCCGTGCCCGACCGCTCGCACCGTCGGCCGTACGTCCCGGCCGCCGACCGGCGGGCGGGTTGCCGTCGGTGGAGCGTGCGCGGCGGGCATGAGCAGCTCCCGGAGATCGCCGGGCGGGGCGAGCCTCGGGGCTTCCTTCCGAGCGTGGCCTGCGCCGGCGCCGGGTGCCGGCGGCGACGCAGGGCCGGTCCGTGGTCGACGTGGCATCGGGAGACTTGCCGGAGGGGCTCTTTTCGCTGCCGGCGTCTGCACCCGCCGTGGCCGCCGCCAAGTCGCGTCCCCTGCGCTCCGCACGCAGACAGCGGCGAATGGACTCGGGGTCGAGGCCCTCATTGCAGGCCTGGTGGAGGAGGCGGGCGAAGAGGTAGTCGGGGTCCGCGGCCAGGGCCATGGCCAGGGCTTCGCGGGCCTCCAGTTCGTCACCGGAGGACCAGGCGACCCAGCCGACGAGTGTGAGCGGGGCGGCGGCATGCTCACCGTAGGGGCCGACGCAGCGGCGGGCGAGGGCGCGCCAGAGGCGGAGGGCCGCGTCGGCTTCGTCGCCTTCCATCCACTCGGCGGCGCGGTCGCGGGTGGCGCGGTCCTGGAGCCCGAGAATCAGGGTGGCCGCGTCGTCGTGCCCGACGAGTTCGTCGTCACGGAGGTCCGCGTCCAGCGTGCCGGACACGGTCGGGGTGTCCGCCAGGCGGCCCATGAGGCGCTGGGCCACGGCGAGCGTCTCCTCCGCCACGTCCGCGCGGTTCTCCGCGTCCAGGATCCGCGGAACGAGGGCGGACTGCGCGGCGTCGAGCGCGGCCTCCTGTCGCAACGCGGCAGCGGTCTCCCACGGCAGGAGCCTGGCCCGCATCTCCTTCAGCGTGCCGCGCACCTGAAGGCCGGCGTAGGTCGCGGCGGCGGCCAGCACGGAGGTGCCCGGCAGCCCCATCTGCTCTCCCTCGGCCGAACAGCATCCGTTGCCGGGACAGCAGTAGGACCAGAAGCGGCCGTCGGAGATGCACAGGGCCTCCACCACCGGCACGTCCAGACTGCCGCAGGCCCTGCGCAGCAGCTGTGCGAGTGGCCGCAGGCGTTCCATGACCTCGCGTGGTGACTCACCGCTCGCCGGGTCCTGGCAGAGGAAGGCGACCATGCTCTCCGGTTTGACACCCCGACGCTCACTTCCGGTCACCAGTCCATGGGCCAGTTGTTGGGCGACGGACGGCCAGTCGTCCGTCTGGGCCGGGATGCCGAGCCGTGCCCGCCCGCCGAAACGTCCGCGGGCGTCCCGGTCATGCAGTGCGACGAGGACGATGCTGTCCTCGGGGCGGTATCCGAGCAGGTAGGGCAAGGCATCGGCGAGTTCGGCCGGTGTGCGGAGAGTGACCTGCTGTTCGTCGCGGGGGCCGGCGGTCGCGCCGTGCCCCAGGTAGGCGGAAGGCTCGCGGCTTCGCCCGCATCCGTTCTGCCCGCTGATGTCACTGTTGCCGGAGGTCCCGGACGCTTCGCTGTGATTCGTCATGCGGCGACCATCTCGCGGATCTTGAAATTCCGCTTTGCCCTGTGGATAAGTCCGACCATGACCACGTCAGAAGCTGTCCACAGTTCGCCCGCTCGTTCGCGCGATGTCCGAGGCATCGGGTTGCATGGGGCCATGAGCGACGAAGACCTGCCCACCATGGACCGCCAAGATCTGCGTACGGCCGCCGATGCCGTGCTCTCCCGCCTCGTCGGCGCCCCGGCGGGCGACGCGCGGCTGCGCGAGGACCAGTGGTACGCCATCGAGGCGCTGGTCGCTGAGAAGCGCAGAGCCCTGGTGGTGCAGCGCACGGGCTGGGGCAAGTCCGCGGTGTACTTCGTCGCGACCGCGCTGCTGCGCCGGCGGGGCGCGGGCCCCACCGTCATCGTCTCCCCGCTCCTGGCCCTCATGCGCAATCAGGTGGAAGCCGCCGCCCGCGCCGGAATCCGCGCGCGGACCATCAACTCCTCGAACACGGAGGAGTGGGACACGATCCGCCAGGAGGTCACCGCGGGTGCGGTCGACGTGCTCCTGGTCAGCCCCGAGCGGCTCAACAACCCGGACTTCCGCGACCAGGTCCTGCCCGAGCTGGCGGCGGCGACCGGTCTGCTCGTGGTCGACGAGGCGCACTGCATCTCGGACTGGGGTCACGACTTCCGCCCCGACTACCGCCGGCTGCGCACCATGCTGGCCGACCTGCCGCCCGGTGTCCCGGTGCTCGCCACGACCGCGACGGCCAACGCGCGCGTGACGGCCGATGTGGCCGAGCAGCTGGGCACCGGCGGCGGCACGGACGCGCTGGTCCTGCGTGGGCCCCTGGACCGGGAGAGCCTGAGCCTCGGTGTGCTCGAACTTCCGGACGCCGCCCACCGGATGGCCTGGCTCGCCGACCACCTGGACGAGCTGCCGGGCTCCGGGATCATCTACACGCTCACAGTGGCCGCCGCCGAGGAGGTCACCGCCTTCCTCCGCCAGTGCGGGCACACCGTGACGTCGTACACCGGAAAGACGGAGAACGCGGACCGGCAGCAGGCCGAGGAGGACCTGCTCGCCAACCGGGTCAAGGCCCTGGTCGCCACCTCCGCGCTGGGGATGGGCTTCGACAAGCCCGACCTGGGTTTCGTGGTGCACCTGGGCTCGCCGTCCTCTCCCATCGCCTACTACCAGCAGGTGGGCCGCGCGGGCCGTGGTGTCGAGCACGCCGAGGTGCTGCTCCTGCCCGGCAAGGAGGACCAGGCGATCTGGGAGTACTTCGCCTCGGTCGCCTTCCCTCCCGAGGAGCAGGTGCGCCGCACCCTGGACGTCCTCTCGCGCGCGGAGCGGCCGCTGTCCCTCCCCGCCCTCGAACCGCTGGTGGAGCTGCGCCGGTCCCGGCTGGAGACGATGCTGAAGGTCCTCGACGTGGACGGTGCGGTCCGACGCGTCCAGGGCGGCTGGGTCTCCACCGGCGCCCCCTGGACGTACGACACCGAGCGCTACGCCTGGGTCGCCAAGCAGCGCGCGGCCGAGCAACAGGCCATGCGCGACTACGTCGCGACGTCGGGTTGCCGCATGGAGTTCCTGCGGCGGCAGTTGGACGACGAGGAAGCCGTCCCGTGCGGGCGTTGCGACACCTGCACGAAGCCCAGGTTCCCGGAGTCCGTCTCCCCGGCGGCGCTGGACGCGGCGCGCGGCGAGTTGGGGCGCGCGGGTGTCGAGGTCGAGCCGCGCAAGATGTGGCCGACGGGGCTGCCGGCGGTCGGGGTCAATCTGAAGGGGCGCATTCCGGCCGGTGAACAGGCTTCTCCGGGGCGGGCGTTGGGACGGCTGTCGGACATCGGCTGGGGCAATCGGCTGCGGCCGATGCTGGCACCCCAGGCCCCGGACGGGCCGGTACCGGACGATGTGGCGAAGGCCGTGGTCGCCGTGCTGACGGACTGGGCGAAGGGTCCCGGTGGCTGGGCCTCCGGGCAGGCCGACGCCCAGCCCCGCCCGGTGGGTGTCGTCACCATGGCGTCCCGTTCCCGGCCGCAGTTGATCGGTTCCCTGGGCGCCCGGATCGCCGAGATCGGCCGTCTGCCCCTGCTGGGATCGGTGGCGTACACCGGCGCGGTCTCCCAGGTCACCCGGAGCAACAGCGCACAGCGACTCAAGGCGCTCGACGGAGCGCTGACCGTGGCCCCCGAACTGGCCGCCGCCCTCAACGATGCCGACGGGCCCGTGCTCCTCGTCGACGACGCCACCGAGACCGGCTGGACACTCGCGGTCGCCGCGCGCGTGCTCCGGCGCGCGGGCGCACAAGGGGTGTTGCCGCTCGTTCTCGCCGTCCGGGCGTGACCTGCCGTCAACCGGACGGCGGCCGGGTGCCGCCTGGGCGTTGCGGTCGAGTCCTCTGCGCAGGGATATAAGCGGTGGATCACCACAAAACTGTCAGTGGCCCCAATTGCTCGTTGCCGCAACCAAGTTCGCCAGGAAGAATTGGAGTCCGCTCCCCGCACGGCCCATCGTGAATCGGTAGGGCTTCTGCTGCGGCGTGCGCTCCCCCAAGTCCGACCCCCGCCCGCAGTGTGGGCGCGTAGCCGAAGGGAGGATCGTGACCTTCGGATTCGCTCCGTCCTCGGCGGCCTCCGTGTCGACCTCTGCCGACCTGTCCGCCGCTTCCGCCAACCGGATGCTCGAGCCCGCGGAATGGGCCGCCGCCGGGATTCCGCTGCTGCGCAATCCCCGAGAGGTCGTCAGCGGGCTGCACGCGCGGCATCAGCCCCGGCCCGCGACGGCGGTCATCGCCGTCCTGGATCCGGACGAACGGTTGAGGGCGAGCGCCTCGTTCATCCGCCGTTCGGCCCCGGCCGACGGCTGGATGTTCCGCAACGCACTCCTCGCCCAGCTGCGCCGGGTCATTCCGCACGACCTGCGTCGGCGCACTCCGGTGCGTACGGCTGTGCTGCTCTACTGCCGTGACGGCGACGCGCGTTGGACGGAGGAGGACGGAGCGTGGATGTGGGGGCTGCGGGACGCCTGCACGCTGCACGGGCTGCGCTGCGGGGCGTACATCACGCTGACACGTGACGGCTGGCAGGTCCTCGGCGAGGGCCGCGGCGGCCGCCGTCCCCACGCGGACTCACCGGCCGAGCCCTTTGCCACGGCCGTGGCCCCGCCGCCCATGCCACGGACCGGTGGCGTCGCTTCGGAGGTACTGCGCCGAGCCGCGGCGCGCTGAGCTCTCGGCTCCCGGCGCGGCGACGACGAACGCCCGCACCCGCGCACACCCAAGCCTGCGGGGGTGCGGCAAGGAGCCCGACCCCGAGCGCCACCCCTCAGCCAGCCCACGCAGCATCCGGCCCGCACCGCACCGCACCGCACCGCACCGCACCGCACCGCACCGCACCGCACCGCACCGCACCGCACCGCACCGCACCAAGAGTCATGCGGCACCCGTCGGCGAAACATCCCGCGACGCGCCACCGGACATGCCGAAACACCCCGCAGGCACGCCGAAGCGCCCCGTCGCGGGGTGTGGCCGCAGTGATGCCCTGATCGTTCTCCGGGCACGCACGGCTCCCCGGTGAGCCCTGACGGGCCGACCGGGACCAGGGCCGCAGTGGCTCAGACTCCGGCGCCCAGCACCGAGTTGATCGTCTGCGGGTCACCGCACACGATCAACAGGGCTGTGGCCCGGCCGAGGGCCTTGGGCAGCGCCTGAGCGGTGACGGAGTCGGTTCCGCCGTTGACGGCGACCACGACCACGGGACGCGGCGCGGCCCGGTCGGTGGCCGAGGCATCGGCGTAGAAGACGTCGTCGCCCGCGTCGTGCTGCGCCCAGTAGGCGGCCTCGCCGAAGGAGAGCTCGTGGTCGGCCCACGGATGCGACTCGCCGGTGGTGATCACCAGCACGTCGCCGGGGGCACGGCCCGACTCCAGCAGCAGGTCGACGGCTTCCTCGGCGGCGTCCAGCGCACCCTCGACCGAGGCCGGGATCAGCTGGATCTGCGGGGTGGCGGCAGGAGCGGACGGCGCGGGCTTGGCCGCGGCGTGCGCCGCGCGCTGGGCCGGCACCGGCCGGGCGGGACCCGGACGACCGGGCCGCGGCGGAGCCGCGGGTCGGGGACCGGGTACGGGACGGGGGGTCGGCGCGACCCGGCCGCTGGCCGGAGTGGCACGCGGGCCCTGGGCACTCTCGTGAATCTGAGGCTCCTCGGGAATGAGAGGCATGAGCTGATGTTTATCAAACGCCGGTGCGACTCGCCTCGGCGGGTGGCGCATGAGGGGGAACGGATCCGTCAGAAATCGAAGCCGAGCTGACCCTCGATCTCCGGAACGTTTCCGTTCGCCCAGTTGCGGGCCTTCTTGAGATGCCGCCACTGGGGCAGCGCATCAAGATACGCCCACGACAACCGGTGGTACGGGGTGGGGCCCCGCTCCGCCAGCGCGGCCTTGTGGACAGGCGACGGATACCCGGCGTTGGCCGCGAAACCGAAGTCTGCATGGTCGACACCCAGTTCGGCCATCATTTTGTCGCGCTGGACCTTGGCGATCACCGAGGCGGCCGCCACGGCGACACAGGACTGATCGCCCTTGATCACCGTACGGACCCGCCAGGGCGACCCCAGGTAGTCGTGCTTGCCGTCGAGGATGACCGCGTCGGGTCGCACCGGAAGCGCTTCCAGAGCCCGCACGGCGGCCAGCCGCAGCGCGGCCGTCATGCCCAGGTCGTCGATCTCCTCCGGAGAGGCGTGACCGAGGGCGTACGAGGTCACCCACGTCAGCAGTTCCTCGGAGAGCGACTCGCGTCGCTTGATCGTCAGGAGTTTGGAGTCGGTGAGGCCCTCGGGCGGTCGACGCAGTCCGGTGACCGCCGCGCAGACGGTGACGGGGCCGGCCCACGCTCCGCGGCCCACCTCGTCGACACCGGCAATGACCTTCGCTCCGGTCGTGGCACGCAGGGAGCGCTCGACGGTGTGAGTAGGTGGTTCGTACGGCATGGCGCCCTTAGCGTACGCCGCCCGCGCCCCCGCGCGACACCCAGGTTTCCCTGGGCGACCTCAGCCCCCTCGCCGGTACGGCTCAGGCGCCCCGCCGGCACAGCAGCGGCACCATCAACTGGTCGACCATCTCCTCGATATCGCGCTCGCCCCATTCGCTCCCGCACATCTTCGAGCGGTACATCATCATGGCCGGAATCGCGTCGAAGACATAGCCGTTGGCCGCGTCGGGTCGCACCTCACCCCGCCGAATTCCCCGCTCGACGATCTCCCGCAGGAGCTTGACCGTCGGCTCCACCACACCCCCGATGATCACGCCATGGAAGCGCTCGGCCTGGATGGTGTCGCATTCGTGAATCACCGAGCGCAGAGCGAACCCGGGGCGCGAGAACATCGCCTCGCGCGCCTGGCGGCACAGCTCCAGCAGATCCTCGCGCACGCTTCCGAGGTCGGGCACCTGCTCGAAGCGCGGCAGTCCGGCCTGGAGCGCGTCGGCCACGAGGTCCTCCTTGGAGGGCCAGCGGCGATAGACCGCCGCCTTGCCCGTCTGGGCGCCCGCGGCGACTCCCTCCATGGTGAGTCCGCTCCAGCCGACCGTGCTGAGCTGTTCGAGCGCGGCGTCGAGGATCGCACGCTCGAGCACGGCGCCACGCCGGCGCGGGGGGGCCGACCGGGCAGGAACGGCCGTCCAGCGCGAAGTGACCATCTGTGTTTCTCCGTTGAGCCGAGGGGTGGGGATGCGAGAAGCGGAAGCGGACGGACGACGCACACCACGGCGGCGACTTCGGTGAACGCTTGCGTTCACTAAGGGGGACTCACTACCGTGGACGCGTCAGTGAACGCGAGCGTTCACTAAGGCACTTGTGGGGGACCCATAGTGACAACCTCTCCGTTGATTCAGGATCAGAAGCCGGGAGCCGCCCGCCGGGAGGGGCGCCCCGGCATCGCTCTCACCGTCATCGCGGCCTGCCAACTCATGGTGGTACTCGATGCGACGATTGTGAACATCGCGCTCCCGCACATTCAAGACGCGCTCAAGTTCAGCACCACCGACCTGACATGGGTGGTCAGCGCCTACACGCTGACCTTCGGCGGTCTGCTGCTTCTGGGTGGCCGGGCCGGTGACATCCTGGGCCGCCGTCGTGTGTTCATGACCGGCATTCTCGTCTTCACGCTTGCCTCGCTGCTCGGCGGACTCGCCCAGGAGCCCTGGCAACTGCTGGCGGCACGCGCCCTCCAGGGCGTCGGCGGGGCGATCGCGTCGCCGACCTCACTGGCACTCATCACCACGACGTTCCCCGAAGGACCCGAGCGGAACCGGGCCTTCGGAGTCTTCGCCGCGGTCTCCGCCGGTGGCGGCGCCATCGGCCTGCTCGCCGGCGGCATGCTCACCGAGTGGCTCGACTGGCGGTGGGTGCTGTTCGTCAACGTGCCCATCGGCGTACTGATCGCCGTCCTCACCCCGATGTACATCAGCGAGTCCGAGCGGCATCCGGGGCGGTTCGACATCGCGGGCGCGCTCACCTCGACCGCCGGTATGGCCTCGCTGGTCTACGGATTCATCCGCGCGGCGGAGGAGGGCTGGCGTGACAGCCTGACCATCGGTTCCTTCGCGGCGGCGGCGGTCCTGCTGTTGCTGTTCGGCTTCATCGAGAGGCGGGCCAAGGAGCCCATCACCCCGCTGCGGATGTTCACCGACCGCAATCGCTCCGGCACGTACGTGATCATGCTGAGCCTCGCCGCGGCGATGTTCGGGATGTTCTTCTTCATCGTGATCTTCGTGCAGAACGTGCTGCGGTACACCCCGATCGAGGCCGGGCTGGCCTTCCTCCCGGTGACCGTCGCGATCGTCACGGGTGCCGGACTGTCCCAGCGGTTCCTGCCGGTGCTCGGGCCCAAGCCGTTCATGGTGGTCGGCTCGACGCTCGTCGTGCTCGGCCTGACCTGGCAGACCTTCATCAACCCCGACAGCTCCTACGTCGGCGGGGTGCTCGGCCCCATGGTGATGTTCGGCTTCGGCATGGGTCTGAACTTCGTGACCCTCACCCTGACCGCGGTCTCGGGGGTCGCCCCGCACGAGGCGGGCGCGGCCTCCGGTCTGCTCAACGTCACGCAGCAGGTGGGTGGTTCGCTCGGCCTGTCCATCCTCACCACGGTCTTCGGCACGGCCAGTCGTGACGAGGCGGGGAAGCAGGTGGAGCTCTTCATGGCGCAGGCGACGGACGAACAGAAGGCCGAGTTCGCCAAGACCCAGAAGCTGCCGGCCCCCTGGAGTCACGAAGTGCTCGCCCAGGGCATCTCGACGGCGTTCTTCCCGGCCGTCGCGATGGCCGTACTCGCCCTGGTCACCGCCATCTTCGTGATCAGGGTGCGCAAGAGCGACCTGGACGCCCTCTCCGGCACGGCCGGCCCAGCCGCCGGAGGCTGACAGAACACGGCGGACGGCTGGACCACGCCCACCGGACCGACGGGGAGGGCGTGGTCCGGCCGTCCTGCGCCTCGTCAGCGGTACAGCGTCTCCGTCCCCAACGCACTGCACTCCGCCCCGTCGGCCCTCGACGACACCGGTCGCTCCTCCAGGATGCGCCGGGCCTCGGCCTCGCCCCGGCTCGTGGCGTACCAGGGGATGCCGGCCCGGTCCTCCAGGTCCGCGTCGATGTCCCACAACGCGCACGACCGCATGGGCTCCTCCAGCCGGTCCAGGGCGGGCACCGCGTCGGCGGACAGCCCCTTCGCGTACTCGAGGTCGAAACGGCCCGTGGTCTCGTACCGCTCGACGTTGCGCTCGGCGATCAGCGCGTCCGGCGACGCCAGCCCGAACGCCAGCACCACGGCGACCGCACCGGCCGCGACGGCACGCGGCAGCCAGCGGGCGCCCCACACCCCGGCCGCCATGATGAGCACGATGACCAGGCCGAGCCAGAGCTCCATGGTCAGCACCGAGATCCTCAGTCGCGTCAGCCCATAGGCCTCCACGTACATGTCCATACGCCGCACAGCGGATGCCACGACAACGAGCGCCAGCGCGCACAGGGTTCCCAGCACACCGCGCACAAGCGTCCGGTCACTCGATCGAGTGCGCGGGGCCCAGCGCAGCGCGACCACGATGACCAGCAGGGTGAGCAGCGTGGCCATGAGCAGTTGCCAGAAGCCCTGGCGCGCGTACTCGGCGTACGTCTGGCCGGTCTCCTTCAGGACGGCGTCGTAGCCGCCGAAGAGCACGGCGAGCTGGACCGCGTTGAAGACGGCGAAGAGGGCGACGAGCCCGACCAGCGGCAGCGCCCACTCGACGCGGCCACGGGCGCGCCCCGCGGGCACCTGGACGCGGTCCCAGTGGGCGGGCGCGGCCGCCGTACGGGCCGCCGCGAGGGTCCCGAACAGACCCAGCGCGAGGAGCAGGACCCGCCAGGGCCCGTCGGACACGGAGATGTCGGGCACCAGAGCGCCGAGCAGATCCGCGAAGGCCGCGTCGGCCCCGGCGAACAGCGCGCCGAAGACGAAGAGCAGGAGGGCGGCCACGCCCAGCGCCCTCAGTACCGGCGCCAAGCGGCCCCGGTCACCGCCCATCCGCTCGCGCAGCCCCTGCCAGGCCCAGGCCGGGCCGGTGACCAGTGAGGTGAACACACCGATGGGGCCGAGCAGGACGGCGGGCCAGGTGCGTCCGCCGTGCAGAGCGAGCGAGCCCGCCGCGAGCGCGGTGACGACGGCGAGGAACGAAGGCCATTCGGCGGCGCGGAGCGCGGGAACGCTCAGCAGGGCGAGTCCGCCGACGCCCCAGACGAGGGCCCACGGGCGGGGACGCCGGCCCGCCCGCCGTCCGGCGACGTACACGGCGAGCGTCGCGGGCACGGCGACGACGAGGGCGTTGAACGCCAGCCCCTCGCCCAGCAGCACCATGCTGAGGACGCCGGCGGCCAGGGCGGCCCACAGGGTCGCGGTGCGGATCGGCGCGGGATCGCCAGGGCCGAAGTCGAGCAGCCCGGTCATCACGGGCGGCCCGCCCGGTATCGGTGCGGGTCCACCCGCCCTGCGCTCCGGTGCGGCGTCCGTGGGCGCTTTCGGCCCGGAAGCGCCCTTCTCGGTCACAGCGCGTGCCCTGGGCATCGCGCCTTCGGGCTCCGGTGTGGCTGGTGCTGATGGTGTCTCGGACATGGGACCCCCTCCCCCGACCGGCCCTCCCCGCCCACCGTACGCAGCGCGCGGCTGCGGCAGGAGGCTCCTGGCCGGTACCTCGTCGCCGCGTCTCGTCATGATCAACAGGCAGCGTGGCGGACAGGGTATGCCGCAGGAGAGCACCCGCGGCGGACCGAGGGGCGCACTGTGGCACTGCTGTGACAGTTGAGGCGATTGGGGTCGGTGGGGGCCGGGAACCATGTCCCCTTCGGCCGGCTATTCCACCCACAGCCAGGCCGGAAAGGCCTCGGTCTGCTCCGTCCACGCCTCGGGAGGCGCCCCGGCCTTCCCCGCGGCGACCACGCCGCCGACGATGGCGCAGGTCGTGTCGACGTCGCCGCCCACCTGTGCCGTCGTCCAGAAGCCCCGTTCGTAGTCACCAAGGGCGCGCGCCGCCGACCAGAGTGCGAACGGCACGGTGTCGTGCGCCGTCGTCCGCCGACCGCAGCCCAGTACGGCGGCGACGGTGTCCGCGTCGGCGTAGTCGAGCATGTCCCTGGCGCGCCGCAGCCCCGCGCCGACGGCGCTCTTCGGGACGAGCGCGATGACGCCGTCGAGCAACGCCCCGGCGCTCGGCGGTCCGGCCGGGTTGGCCGCCAGGGCGGCGGCAGCGGCGACGGCCATGGCACCGACGACTGCCTCGCGGTGCTGGTGCGTGGGGTAGGCCGAGATCTCCGCCTGGTGGGTCGCCTGCTCGGGGTCGTCCGCGTACCAGGCGCCCAGCGGCGCGATCCGCATGGCGGCTCCGTTGCCCCAGGATCCCTGGCCGTTGAAGAGCGCGGAGGCCAGCTCACGCCAGTCGCCGCCTTCCCGGACCAGGCGCAGCAGGCGGTTGACCGCGGGGCCGTACCCCCGGTCGAAGTCATGGTGCACGGCGAAGGAACGGGCGAGCTCGTCCTGGTCGATCCGGTGGTGGGCCGCGAGGACGGCCACGACGGAACAGGCCATCTCGGTGTCGTCGGTCCACTGCCAGGGGCCGGGCGGGATCTCGCGGCGCTTGAGCAGCGGGTAGTTCACGGGCACGAAGTACTGCGAGCCCAGCGCGTCCCCCACCGCCAGGCCGCGCAGGCTGGAAAGGGCACGCTCGAGGCGGCCGTCGAGAGAGGAGTCAGCGGTCATCGCCCTGCCACTCTAACTGGTGGCCCCGTACGATTCCGGGTCCCGCCAGCGATCGAACGGCCGGTCGAGCATGTACTTGTCGTCCTCTCCGAGAACGAGCATCCGCATCTCCGCGTTCCCGGGGTTCGACAGCGACTCGAACTCCGCCACCGTCCAGTGGAACCAGCGCATGCAGAACAGCCGCATGGCGAGCCCATGGGTGACCAGCAGGACGTTCGGCGGGTGGTCGGGGTCCTCGAAGCTGCGGAACAGGCTCTCCAGGAAACCGCCGACCCGGTCGTACACGTCGGCGCCGGACTCCCCTTGCGCGAAGCGGTAGAAGAAGTGCCCGTAAGCGTCCCGGTAGGCCTTCTGAAGTCGTACCTCGTCGGGGTCCTGCCAGTTGCCCCAGTCCTGCTCGCGCAGCCGCGGCTCCTCGCGCACCCGCACCTGTTCGGGGTCCAGGTGAAACGCCTGGAACGTCTCGTGCGTGCGGCGGTACGGGGAGACGTAGACGCTGACGCGCTCGCGGCCGAGGACGTCGCGGATGCGTTTGCCGGTCTCCTCCGCCTGCTGCCAGCCGAGGTCGGTGAGCGCGAGGGCGTGGTCGGGCTCGCGCTCGTACACGGTGTCATCAACATTGCCCGTTGACTCGCCGTGTCGGACAAGGATGATGCGCCGTGGTCGTGCCATGCCAAGACCCTAAAGGGGGCGACGGCGGATCGAGGCCTCGTCCGGGGGTCATACGGCGTAGGTCACACAAGTCCCGCACACCGAGCCCTTGGGTTGGAAATCCAAACCGACCGAGTTCGGATCTCACACCGTCCAGCTCGGTTCCAGTTCCACGATGTCGCCCGCCATGGCGGCGACGTCGGCCTCGGTCTGGGCACGCAGAGCGAGACGTTCGATGCGTTCGACACGGTATTTGCCGTGCTCGGCGGCCGACTGCCACATGGAGAGGATCATGAACTCGTGGCCCGGCGCCTCTCCGAACAGCCCCCGCACCATGCCGGGAGAACCGGCCATCGCGGGGTTCCAGACCTTCTCCTGCATCAGAGCGAAGTGCTCGGCGCGCTCCTCGTGGACTCGGCAGTGCGCCACCCGCACCAGATCGGCGTCCGTGAAGCGAGGCTCGAAGCCGGTCTTCACGTCGAAGCGGTGGTCGAAGAGCTTGACCTGCATGTCCTTGAACGTTCCCGACTGGGAAGCGGCGAGCCGGTCGTGGGAGCGGGCCATGAAGGAGTCGTAGAAGGCACGGCTCTCCCAGAAGGAGAAGATGTGCGTCACTCCGGGCCGCGCCCGGCTCCAACCCCCACCCTGTCCACGGAAACCCGGCTCCCCCAGAAGCCCCGCCCACTTTCGCTGCCCCCGCTCGAAACCGCGGCGGTCCACCACGGTGCAGCGAATCCACTTGACCAGCACCGCGCCATGGTAAGGCCACGGAACGTGGCGGCGGTCACTCTCCGGCCGGTTGCACCCGGGCGAGCGCCCGGGTGCGCGTGCAAGGATGGACAACTGGCCTGGATCACCAGGCAGTTCAGCTCGCACGCACAGGAGAACGGGGAGGAGAGTTCTGTTGAACGGCCTCAACAAGGGCATCCGCAAGGTCGAGGTGTCGGTGAAGTGGGACCCGAGCCCGGCCGGACAGCCGCCGACGGATCTCGACATCGTCGCGGCGACCTACCCGGCGGCCGATCCCAGCGGCAGTCCCGCCTACGTGGTGCATTTCGACAGCCGCTCGCCCGACGGCACCATCACCCTCAACCGCGACAGCAAGACCGGCCAGGGTTTCGGCTGGGACGAGATCATGACCGTGGAGCTGAACCGCCTCGACAGCCGGTACGGGCGGGTCGTCATCGGTGTCGCCATACAGCAGGGTTCCGGCGCGAAGACCTTCGGCAGCGTCCTCAATCCCGGCCTGCGCATCCGTGAGGACTACACCGTCCTGGCGGAGGACGGCTTCGGCACCGTCCTCGGCTCCTCCGCCGCGACCGTCGCCGAATTCGTGCGCGACGACACCGGCGAGTGGACCTTCCACCCCGGTATCACCGGCTACGACGAGGACCCGGCCACGTTCGCCCGCGTGATGGGCGGCCCCCGGGCGTCCTGAGCCACGGGGCTCCTCGCCGACGGCCTCACCCGAACGATCACGACCGGTGCGGGGAGCCGCGTTTCGCGACTCCCCGCACCGGTCGTTCATGTCACGCCCGAAAGGCGCCCGGGCTCAGCTGCAGCCGCTCGTCGAGCCGCAGCCCTCGCAGATGTAGCAGGAGCCGGCCCGCTGCATCTTCGTACCGCAGGAGAAGCACAGCGGGGCGTCGGCATGGATGCCCAGCTGCATCTCCACCAGTTCGGCGCTGGTGTGGGCCTGCTTCGGGGCGGGAACGGCCACCTCCGCTCCGGCCTTCGGGGTGGCGACGGCCTTCAGGTCCGTCTGCCGCGGGGCCGACTGCGCCAGACCCTCGACGTCGACGTCCTCCTCGGAGGGCTCGTACGAGCCGGTCTCCAGGTGGCGCTGACGCTCCTCGGCGGAGTGGATGCCGAGCGCGGAACGCGTCTCGAAGGGCAGGAAGTCGAGCGCCAGGCGGCGGAAGATGTAGTCGACGATCGACTGCGCCATCCGCACGTCCGGGTCGTCCGTCATGCCGGCCGGCTCGAAGCGCATGTTGGTGAACTTCGAGACGTACGTCTCCAGCGGAACGCCGTACTGGAGGCCGACGGAGACCGCGATGGAGAAGGCGTCCATCATGCCCGCGAGGGTCGACCCCTGCTTCGACATCTTCAGGAAGACCTCGCCGAGACCGTCGTCAGGGTAGGAGTTGGCGGTCATGTAGCCCTCGGCGCCGCCGACCGTGAAGGAGGTCGTGATGCCGGGACGGCCCTTCGGGAGGCGCTTGCGGACCGGGCGGTACTCGACGACCTTCTCGACCGCGGTACGGATCGTGTCCTCGGCCTTCTCGGTGATCTCGGCCTTCTCCGAGTCCTTGGTCTTCGCGGAGAGCGGCTGGCCGACCTTGCAGTTGTCGCGGTAGATCGCGAGCGCCTTGACGCCGAGCTTCCAGGCCTCGAAGTAGATCTCCTCGACCTCCTCGACGGTCGCCGTCTCCGGCATGTTGACCGTCTTGGAGATGGCGCCGGAGATCCAGGGCTGGATCGCGGCCATCATGCGGACGTGGCCCATCGGGGAGATGGCGCGCTCGCCCATGGCGCAGTCGAAGACCTCGTAGTGCTCCGGCTTGAGGCTCGGGGCGTCGATCACGTTGCCGTTGTCGGCGATGTGGGCGACGATCGCCTCGATCTGCTCCTCCTGGTAGCCCAGGCGGCGAAGGGCCTGCGGGACCGTGCCGTTGACGATCTGCATCGAGCCGCCGCCGACCAGCTTCTTGAACTTGACCAGCGCCAGGTCCGGCTCGACACCGGTGGTGTCGCAGGACATGGCCAGGCCGATGGTGCCGGTCGGGGCGAGCACGGACGCCTGCGAGTTGCGGAAGCCGTTCTTCTCGCCGAGGCGGAGCACGTCCTGCCAGGCCTCGGTGGCGGCGGCCCACACCGGCGTGTCCAGGTCGTCCATGCGGACGGCCGTGCCGTTGGCGTCGGAGTGCTGCTTCATGACGCGGTTGTGGGCGTCGGCGTTGCGGGCGTAGCCGTCGTAGGGGCCGACGACCGCGGCCAGTTCCGCGGAGCGCTTGTACGCCGTGCCGGTCATCAGGGAGGTGATGGAGCCGGCGAGGGAGCGGCCGCCGTCCGAGTCGTACGCGTGACCGGTCGCCATCAGCAGGGCGCCGAGGTTGGCGTAACCGATGCCGAGCTGACGGAAGGCGCGGGTGTTCTCACCGATCTTCTGGGTCGGGAAGTCGGCGAAGCAGATGGAGATGTCCATCGCGGTGATGACGAGCTCGACGACCTTGGCGAAGCGCTCGACGTCGAAGGACTGGTTGCCCTTGCTGTCGTCCTTGAGGAACTTCATCAGGTTCAGCGAGGCGAGGTTGCAGGACGTGTTGTCCAGGTGCATGTACTCGCTGCACGGGTTGGACGCGGTGATCCGGCCGGACTCGGGGCAGGTGTGCCAGTTGTTGATCACACCGTCGTACTGGATGCCCGGGTCGGCACAAGCCCACGCGGCCTCGGCGAGCTTGCGGAACAGCGCCTTGGCGTCGACCTTCTCGATGATCTCGCCGGTCATGCGGGCACGGAGGCCGAACTCGGTGCCGTTCTCCACGGCGGTCATGAACTCGTCGTTCACGCGGACCGAGTTGTTGGCGTTCTGGTACTGGACGGACGTGATGTCGTCGCCGCCCAGGTCCATGTCGAAGCCCGCGTCGCGCAGGGCACGGATCTTCTCCTCTTCCTTCACCTTGGTGGCGATGAAGTCCTCGACGTCCGGGTGGTCCACGTCGAGAACGACCATCTTGGCGGCGCGACGGGTGGCACCGCCCGACTTGATCGTTCCTGCGGAGGCGTCGGCGCCGCGCATGAAGGAGACGGGACCGGAGGCGTTGCCGCCGGAGGAGAGCAGCTCCTTGGAGGAGCGGATACGGGAGAGGTTCAGGCCGGCGCCGGAGCCGCCCTTGAAGATCATGCCCTCTTCCTTGTACCAGTCGAGGATCGACTCCATGGAGTCGTCGACGGCCAGGATGAAGCAGGCGGACACCTGCTGGGGCTGCGGGGTGCCGACGTTGAACCAGACAGGGCTGTTGAAGCTGAAGATCTGGTGCAGGAGGGCATACGCCAGTTCGTGCTCGAAGATCTCGGCGTCGGCGGGCGAGGCGAAGTACTTGTAGTCCTCGCCGGCCTTCCTATATGTCTTCACGATGCGGTCGATGAGCTGCCTCAGGCTCACCTCGCGCTGCGGGGTGCCGACGGCACCACGGAAGTACTTGCTGGTGACGATGTTGACCGCGTTCACCGACCAGAACTCGGGGAACTCGACGCCACGCTGCTCGAAGTTGACCGAGCCGTCGCGCCAGTTGGTCATGACGACGTCACGGCGCGCCCACTCCACCTCGTCGTACGGATGCACGCCGGGGGTCGTGTGGATGCGCTCGATACGCAGGCCCTTGCTCGCCTTGGTGCCCTTGGCGCGGGAACTCCGTGCCGGGCCGCTCGCCGTCTCTGTCATGCCGCCTCCCTGTACGGGCGAAAACGCCCTGAAGTGCCACGTTGTTCCTGTGACACGGTGTTCTGTCTGGTGCCGCGACCCGGCTGACACAGCCGTTCGCGGCAGGTCTGGATCGCCGCCGATCGTCCGGACCCACGGGTCCGGCGGTGCGGCCCGCCGTCAGTCGGCGGTGCCGGCGGGCACGGGGACTTGGGCAGTCCCTCCGGACCCGCGGTCGCTCTCCGGGCGCCCCTCGACCGCGATCTCGACGTCCTCGTCGTTCGCGTCGGGGCGCTTGTCCTGCTCTTCCCTCAGTTGCGCGATGGCGGCCTCGAAGTCCTCCAGCGAGTCGAACGCCCGGTAGACCGAGGCGAACCGCAAGTAGGCGACGAGGTCGAGTTCCTGCAGCGGGCCGAGTATGGCCAGACCCACGTCGTGGGTGGTCAGTTCGGCGCTACCGGTCGCGCGCACCGCCTCCTCGACCCGTTGGCCGAGCTGGGCGAGCGCGTCCTCGGTGACAGGCCTTCCCTGGCATGCCTTGCGGACGCCGTTGATGACCTTGGTACGACTGAAGGGCTCGGTCACGCCGGACCTCTTGACCACCATCAGTGAGCACGTCTCCACCGTCGTGAAACGACGGGAGCAGTCGGGACACTGGCGGCGCCTGCGGATCGACGTGCCGTCGTCCGTCGTACGACTGTCGACGACGCGGCTGTCGGGGTGCCTGCAGAAGGGACAGTGCATAACTCCAACCCTCCTCACAGCACGACTCAATAGCCCCCACGGGCTCTTGGGCCCCGCGGAAGCAGCCCCAAGCATAGGGGATGACCAAGGACGCCAGGACCCGGGGGACCACAACTTCTGGGCTGTTGCTGCAATCCAAGCACTAGATGTAGGGCTTGGCACGTAAATCCACCCACGGCTCGCGTGTCGCCCGCGTATGGGCACGTGTCGACCGTGGACACTGTCGCGGAGCGCAGCCGTACCGTCGCGGAGCGGACGGAATCGCACGGTGGGACACCACAGAAATACGGCGGGGCGCCACAGAAAAGGGGTCGGTATCCGATCGACGGAGTACCGGGTGGCAGACTGGGGCACCGCGGCGACGGCGGCCCACAAGGCCCTTCGTCCCGGCGGTGAAGAGTACGGCAATCAATGCTTTTGTCCGTGGGAGCCGCAAGCCCTACACCCAGACACATGGTCACGTCCGGTAATCCAGACTTTTTCACTCGAACGTGTGTTTGGCGCAACCTTTCGAAAGCAACTACCGTTGTGCTGCACGGGAGACCATCGAGAGGGGCCGACGTGACCACCACCGCTGACAGTGCCACCATCACTGCCCAGGACCGCTCCCAGAGCCGACTCGAGCCGGTGCATGCGATGAACGAAGCCACGAACCATGAAGGGCCCAAGCGAGCCTTGCCCGGCCGACCTCCAGGCATCAGGGCTGACAGCTCCGGGCTCACCGACCGGCAGCGCCGGGTCATCGAGGTGATCAGGGACTCGGTGCAGCGGCGCGGATACCCGCCGTCGATGCGGGAGATCGGCCAGGCGGTCGGCCTGTCCAGCACGTCCTCCGTGGCACACCAGCTGATGGCACTGGAGCGCAAGGGCTTCTTGCGGCGCGACCCGCACCGCCCGCGTGCGTACGAGGTCCGCGGCTCCGACCAGTCCTCGGCACAGCCGACGGACACGGCGGGCAAGCCGGCCGCTTCGTACGTGCCGCTCGTCGGCCGGATCGCCGCCGGTGGCCCGATCCTGGCCGAGGAGTCCGTGGAGGACGTGTTCCCGCTTCCCCGCCAGTTGGTGGGCGACGGCGAGCTCTTCGTCCTTAAGGTCGTCGGTGACTCCATGATCGAGGCCGCGATCTGTGACGGTGACTGGGTGACGGTCCGCCGTCAGCCCGTCGCCGAGAACGGCGACATCGTGGCCGCGATGCTGGACGGCGAGGCCACGGTCAAGCGCTTCAAGCGCGAGGACGGCCACGTCTGGCTGCTCCCGCACAACGCCGCCTACGAGCCCATCCCGGGTGACGACGCGACCATCCTCGGCAAGGTGGTGGCCGTGCTGCGCCGCGTGTGACACCCAGCGGCGGACGGTCGCCCGTGCCGTCCCCGCCCCTGATCCGGGCCCCGGAATCCACTGCGCCGGTTCCGGGGCCCTGGCCTGTCCAGGGCCCGCCGAAGAACCACGGTCCGGGCCCTGTGCCTGTGCCTGTGCCTGTGCGCAGAACGGCCGGTGGCCTGTCCCATGGACGATCGGGACAGGCCACCGGCCGTTTTTTCACGCCTGCGCCTTCTCCGCCTCTTCCCTGTCCTTCGCCGCACTGTCGATCGATGCGAGCGACTTGCGGACCTGGTTACGGTCCGTCGTGTACCAGAAGTCGGGCAGTGACGCCTTCAGGTAGCTGCCGTACCGCGCGGTCGCCAGCCGCTGGTCCAGCACGGCGACCACACCACGATCGCCCTGCGCCCGTACGAGACGGCCGGCGCCCTGGGCCATCAGGAGGGCCGCGTGGGTGGCGGCGACAGCCATGAAGCCGTTGCCCCCCGCCTCCTCGACGGCCTTCTGGCGGGCGCTCATCAAGGGGTCGTCGGGACGCGGGAACGGGATCTTGTCCATGACGACCAGCTGACAGCTGGGGCCGGGCACGTCCACGCCCTGCCAGAGCGAGAGCGTGCCGAACAGACACGTCTCCGGGTCGGCCGCGAAGCCCTTGATCAGCTCGCCCAGTGTCTCTTCGCCCTGGAGCAGGATCGGGTACTCGGGGATACGGACGCGCAGCTCCTCCGCCGCCAGCTGGGCGGCCCGCATCGACGAGAACAGACCGAGTGTCCGGCCGCCCGCCGCCTGGATCAGCTCCGTGAGCTCGTCCAGCATGTCCGCCCGGTCGCCGTCCCGCGCGGGACGCGCCAGATGCTTGGCGACGTAGAGGATGCCCTGCCTCGGGTAGTCGAACGGCGATCCGACGTCCACGCCCTTCCACTGCGGAAGGTCCTCCCCCTGCGTGCCCTCCGGCGCCAGGCCCAGTGACGCGCCTACGCCGTTGAAGTCGCCGCCCAGCTTGAGCGTGGCCGAGGTCAGGGTGACGGAACGGTCCGCGAAGAGCTTCTCCCGGAGGAGGCCCGAGACGGACATGGGGGCGACCCGCAGGGACGCGCCGAAGCGGTCATGGCGTTCGTACCAGACGACGTCCCACTCGGAGCCGTTGCTGATCCGCTCCGCCACGTCGTGCACACTCTCCACGGCCGCCAGCGCCTGCTTGCGGACGGCGTCCTCGTCCTGGACGGACTTGTCGCGGGTGCTGCCGAGCGCCGAGATCACCGCACGGGCGGCATCGCGCAACGCCATGAGGACGTACGCCAGGTCCTCGGGGACCTCCTCCAGACGGCCCGGCAGAGCCAGCTCCATGACCCGCTCGAACCCCTCGGCGGCGGTCTGCAGCTGGTCGGCGACCTTCTCGTTCACGAGCTTCGCCGCCCGCTTCACCGCGCGGTTGACCTGGCCCGGGGTGAGCTCGCCGGTCGCCACGCCCGTCACCCGTGAGACGAGTTCGTGCGCCTCGTCCACGATCAGCACCTCGTGCGGGGGCAGCACCGGCGCGCCCTCGATGGCGTCGATCGCGAGCAGCGCGTGGTTGGTCACGACGACCTCGGAGAGCTTGGCCCGCTCCCGGGCCATCTCGGCGAAGCACTCCGCGCCGTACGCGCACTTGGAGGCTCCCAGGCACTCCCGGGACGACACGGAGATCTGGGCCCAGGCGCGGTCGGACACGCCGGGGGTGAGGTCGTCCCGGTCGCCGGTCTCGGTCTCCTGCGACCAGTCCCGCAACCGCAGCAGGTCCTGGCCCAGCTTGCTGGAGGGTGCGGCCGCCTCGAACTGGTCGAAGAGGCCCTCCTCCTCGTCCTGCGGCACGCCTTCGTTCAGACGGTGCAGGCACAGGTAGTTCGACCGGCCCTTGAGCATCGCGAACTCGGGGCGGCGGCGCAGCAGCGGATGCAACGCGTCGACCGTTCTCGGCAGGTCCCGCTCCACGAGCTGGCGCTGCAGTGCCAGGGTCGCCGTCGCCACGACGACGCGCTCCCCCTGGGCGAGCGCGGGCACCAGGTAACCGAGCGACTTTCCGGTGCCGGTGCCTGCCTGGACCAGCAGATGGGAGCCGTCGTCGATCGCCTCCGCGACGGCTTCGGCCATGGTCACCTGGCCGGGGCGCTCCATGCCGCCGACAGCGGTGACGGCGGCGTGCAGGAGTTCGTGGAGTGAGGGCTTCGTCATAGCGCGACCACCCTACGGGTCACCACTGACAAACGGGTGATCAAGGCGGAGGCATGGGGCGTGAGGGGCGGGATCAAGACCGGGTTCTCTTCGACGGGAAGGGCCGATTCTCGGCACCGGAAATCGAGTCGATTGGACCGGGAACCGCATCGGCGCGGGCGGTGTACCAGATATGACGGCGTCACAGCGGATCCACATCGGATCTACATCAGATCGCGCAGAAGCCGGTCTCGGACCATGAGGGCTGCCCGCTTGTCGGGCAGGTCGACCTCGGCGGAGAACCGGAAGCCTGCGCTCAGGAAGGCGGAGACGGAGGGGAAGTTGCGAAGGTCTGGTTCCGCGACGACGCGGGCACAGGAGGGTCGTCTGTCGAGGACGAGATCGGCGACGGCGCGCAGCAGGATGGAACCGAGACCCCGCCCCCGGTCGGCCACGGGACCGATGAGGAGATGGATCCCGGTGTCGTGCGGGCGGGCGGGGTAGTGGCGGGCGAGGGGGTCGAGGTCCGCGCGGTAGATCTCCCAGTAGCTCATCGGGGTGCCGTTCAGCATCCCGAGGCAGGGCATGCTGCGGCCGTCTCCGCCGAGCTGGTTCCGGAGGTGGTTCGCGGTCACGTCCTCGGGTCCGGCGAGCTGCCAGTAGGAGTCCACGGCCGAGTCGTTCATCCAGCGGGAGACCAGCGGGAGCTCCCGTTCGAGGCGGACCGGGACGAGATGCAGGGTGCCTGCCGGGGTGACGACCGGCCCCCAGTCGGCGAGGTGGTCGAGCAGCTCGCCGTTGGCCGGGGGCGCCTCCCGTCCCGCCTCGGTCCTGCCGCCGCACGAGTCCCCGTCCTCGGACAGGAGAGCGAGGAAGTCGTCGGTCAGTCGCAGTTCGAGCGTGTCCTCACTGCTCGAGGCCGAGGCGGTGTCGGTGCTTGCTTGGGTGCTCGCGTCGGTGGGAGGCACGGCGACGCTCCTCTCAGGAGATCGGGTGGGTCATGTTCCTCGGGGCTGAAGGGAGGCGGAGTACGGAGACGGGTGAGCTGAACAGGGGCGAAGGGGCCGGTCAGCGATGGAGGGGGTTGGCGATGGTGACGTAGACGGACTGGGTGTCGACGGGGCCGACGAGTTCGTCGAGGCCGTGGAGGCGGGTCAGGAGGTTGGCCTTGCAGCGCAGGACGGGTGAGTCGAGCAGCCGGGCCGGCAGGGTTGTGTTCAGCCGGGCAGGGCCGGTGGCCACATCCGCGAGGAAGCGGCGGAAGGCGGCGAGCAGGAGCCGCTCGTCGGCGAGGCGCTGGGAGCCGAACGCGCCGATGAGGCCCAGCACGTTGTTGATCCCGAGGTAGTAGGCGAACCGCTCGTCGGTGACCTCGTCGGAGACGAACGTGTCACTGTGTGCGCCGATGCCGGGCAGCCGGGCTTCGAGGTCCGCGCGACGGGACTCGCGGAAGTAGTAGCCCTGGTTGTCGCGGTACCGGCCGCCGATGGGCCAGCCGTGGGGATCCAGTAGGACGAGCGTGTTCTGCTGGTGCGCTTCGAGAGCGATCCCGGCCTCGCTGTCCAGCCACAGCACGGGCCGCACGACCTGCTCCAGATAGCGCAGGAACCACTCGATGGCGACGGTGCCTCGGGGACGCCCGGTGCGGTCGGCGAGGCGGGTGACGACGTCGGCAAGCCGTGACCGCATGGTGTGGCGCTCATCGGTACGGGTGTCGCGGCCCTGCCGAAGGGGGCCGCCGGGCCGCTCCGGCTCCTGGTCCTCGTGGCAGCTCTGCGGCTCGCCGGGGCCCACGGCGAAGCGATCCGTCCGTCGCCCGCCCTGGTCGTACGGCCTCGGCGAGACGAGTCCGGCGACGCAGGCCGCGTCGTCCGCCGGGCGGAACGGGTTGTGCCGGATGACCACGTCCAGCCCGGGCAGGGGGGCACCGTCCGGTGCGGTGACCGCCAGCCAGGCCGGGTCTCGGACGATGTCGAACCCGGGGTGGGCCGCCTGCCACCGCGCGGCCAGGCCGGTGCGCAACAGGCGGTGGACCTCGACACCGCGGTGGAGTTCCTTGCGGAGGTTCTCACGACGGGAGTTGGTGATGCGCAGGCCCAGCGAGAGCTTCAGCATCGCGGGGGCGCCGGTGCGGTGAACGGTGCGGACGGAGGAGGTGGGGTGCCACGGGTCGCCGTGCGGACCCAGGTCCCGAAGCAGCCCGGCGTCGAGCAGGGCGGCGACGGCCGGACGGTGGCGGACCTCGCGGAGCTGCCAGGGGTGCAGGGGCAGGGCGGCGTAGCCGTGGGGCAGCGGCAGCGCCGGGCCGGCCAGCCGTGCGGTCAGCTGGTCGGCGGGGACGACACGACCGCGCTCGGTCCATGCCGAGTCGGTCGACAGGACGGAGGGTGCGATCGCCATCCAGTGCAAGGGGAAGGAGCCACGCGACTCAGGTGAGTAGAGCCGTGCTTCGGCCTCGGAGAGCCCATCCCGGCTCTTCGGGGTGGGGTGCAGGGGGTGGCCGAGGACGAGAGCCTGCTCGGCGGCGAGGAAGCGGTCCGGATGGTCGGCGGGATCGGCTCGGCGCTCGGCGATGAACACGGCGACGCGGCGGGCGGAGTCGGCGACTCTGCCGATCAGGTCGGGCTGGTCGGGCTGGTCGGGGCAGCCGAGTTGGTCAGGCCGGTCTGGTTGACCTGGTTGACCTGGTTGATCGAGTGGGGCGAGTCGTCGGAGCAGGCCGGGGCGGCCGAGTGCGTCGAGCGGATCGGGGTGATCCGGCCTGCCCGTGGTGGGGGACGCGGGGGTGTGCGCTGTCGTGGGTCGGGGCTCTTGGGTGCCTGTCCCGCGTGGGCCTCGCGCGGCAGCCTCCCTGGCCAGCAGGGTCGCCACTGTGACCGCGTCGACAGGGGGTGCCGTCTCGGGGATGCCGACGAGGTGCGGGAGGCCGAAGCGGTGCCAGCCGGTGAGGGACCAGTAGTGCACCGGGGTGAGGAGTGTCGAGCCGGTGGTGGGGAGGGGGATGTGGAGGGTGCCCTCGTGGGGGGAGGTGAGGTTGTGTTCGCGTACCCAGCAGCGCAACAGGTTCTCGACCGCTGCCGCCTGGGCCGCGGTGTGCGGGTCGGGGTGGTGCAGGACGTCGGCGGCGGGACCGGACGGAGGCTCGGTGGGCCGGGTTCCGACGGCGGCGGGACCGGACGAAGACGCGGTGGCCCAGGTTCCGACGGCGGCGGAGACGGGCGAAGACGCGGCGGTCCGGGTCCGGTCGGCGGCTCGGCTTGGGGCCGGTGGGACGCTCTCTCGACGTGCCTCGGTCGGATGGTGAGCGGTCGCGGCTTGGCGAGGGACCGGCACGGCAGGGGCCGGAACCTGCGCGGGGTGACCGGATCCGGATCCCGGCTCGGGCTGGCTGGGCCCTCGCTGGAGCGGATCGGCCCCTCGCCTGGCCTGACTCCCTTGTGGCTCGGCCTCACCTGGGCACCTGTAAGCCTGGCTGAACCCCGGCTCGGCCCGGCCGGAGCCCCGCTCCGGCCGGCAGGGGTCCTGCTCCGGGTGGCAGGGGTCCTGCTCCGGCCGGCAGGGGTCCTGCTCCGGCCGGCAGGGGTCCTGCTCCGGGTGGCCGGGTCCCTGCTCAGCCTGGCAGGGCTGTGGCTCGGCCAGGCGAGGGGACGGCTCTGCGGTCGGCGGCCTCGGGGTCTCGGGGGTGTGGGTTTCCGGGGCGGGGTCGTGGATGCGGGCCTCGGGGGCGGGTGGCGGATTCAAGGCGGTTCCTGGGGTTGCTCGTGCGGAAGGGCAATCGCGGGGCTGTGCGGTCGAACGGAGTGGGGGCTTGTGCGGGAGGAGTGCCGGGCGATGGTGCGGTGGGGGCGCGTGCGGGAGCGATGCGGGGCGGTGGCGGGGTGGGTCGGTGCCGGGGGTGTGCGGCTGTTTCGGGGGTGGGGTGAGGGGCGGCCTGGATGGTTGCTCGGTGGTGGGCGGACCGGGCGGCCGCTCGGGGCTGCTCGAAGCTCATCCGGCGGGCATGCGTGCGGGCCCTCCGGTTCGCTCGGGCACCGGGCTCACCGAGCCTCGCGCCAGGGCGGCGGCCGCTACCGACGCGATCGCGTCCGTCAGGCGGTCGAGTACGGCGTTCGTCTGTTCGTCGGTGATCGTGAGGGGTGGGAGGAGGCGTACGACGCCGGCGTGGCGACCGCCGAGTTCGACGATCAGGCCACGGCGGAGGCACTCGCGCTGGACCGCGGTGGCGAGGGAGGGGGCGGGTGGGCGCGGGCCGGTGTCGCCGGAGGGAGAGGACGTGTCCGGGGTGACCATCTCGATGCCGATCATCAGCCCCCGTCCCCGTACGTCGCCCACGCAGGCGAACTGCTCGGTGAGGCACTGGAGTTGGGCGAGCATGCGGGCACCCAGGGCTTCGGCGCGTCCGGCGAGGCCGTTCTCACGGACGTGGGCGAGGGTGGCGGCGCCGGCGGCCATGGCGAGCTGGTTGCCGCGGAAGGTGCCCGCGTGGGCGCCGGGCTGCCAGGTGTCGAGGTCGTCGCGGTAGACCACGACGGCCAGCGGGAGACTGCCACCGATGGCCTTGGACAGGACCATCACATCGGGGACGACGCCGCTGTGCTCGACGGCCCAGAAGCGGCCCGTGCGGCCCACACCCGTCTGGACCTCGTCGGCGATCAGCGGGATCGAGCGCGCGGTGGTGATCTCACGCATGCGGCGCAGCCAGCCGTCCGGGGCTGGGATCACGCCGCCCTCACCCTGGACGGGTTCGAGGATCATGCCGGCGGGCAGCAGTGCGCCGGACGTGACGTCATCGAGGACGGACTCGGTCCAGCGGGCCGCGAGTTCGGCGCCGCCCTCGCCGCCGATACCGAACGGGCAGCGGTAGTCCTGCGGGTACGGCAGACGTGCCGCCCGTACGGCTCGGGCGCCCCCGGAGGCGTTGTGTGGGAGAGCCCCGGCGGTCATGCCGTGGTCGGCACCGGTGAAGGCGAGCATGTCAGTGCGTCCGGTCGCCGCCCGGACCAGTTCGAAGGCGGCCTCGACCGCGTCCGTGCCGGCGGGTCCGCAGAACTGGACGCGCGCGCGGTCCGCAAGCCCGGGCGGCAGGGTGCGGAACAGTTCGGTGGTGAAGGCCTCCTTGACGGGGGTGGCCAGGTCGAGGGCGTGCAGCGGGGCGCCCGAGTCGAGCGCCTTGCGGATCGCTTCGAGGACGACCGGGTGGTTGTGGCCGAGGGCCAGGGTGCCCGCGCCGGACAGACAGTCGAGGTAACGGCGGCCGTCGGCGCCCTCGATGGTCAGCCCCCGGGCGCGTACGGGCACGATGGGCAGGGCGCGCGCGTAGGTGCGCGCAGCCGACTCACGGGCCGTCTGCCGCCGCAGGATCCCCTCGTGTGCCGAGCGCGCCCCGTCGTGCTCCCGTCGTGCTTGCGCCCGTTCGCTCTCGTGTCGCGAACGCGCTCGGTCGGACTCACGCCCCACCAGCGTCACCGTGGACTCGGTCACCGCCACGACTGCACTTCCTCCCGCTGTTCAGAGGCGAGTTGGCAGGGGTCACCGAGCACCGGCGGGTCCCCGCACATACCAACGACGCGACTCCTACGGGGAAGCGGGTGGAGCGAAGATCCTTGCCGTGACGGAACCGTTGCCGTTCCATCGGATGTCCCCCACAACGACCGCATAGTGTGTGGTGCCGTTCCGAACGACGCGGCTCGGCGGACGCGTACCAAGCCGCGCGTACGACGGCTACGTACGAAGAAGCAGACGTACAGAGCCGCGCGAATGCCATGTCGGTTACGTACAAGGAGGCGGTGCGCGCGCGGAGGATCCGTGCGTGATCCGCTTCGGCAGCACAGAGTTCACTTACGCCCCAGGGGGAGTTCAGACCATGCGACCCATACGACCGCTCCGCACCGCTCGTCGTGGGAGGAGCACGCGCCGCAGAACCTCCCCCGTTCTGGCCGCGGTCGGCCTGGCCACGGTTCTGTCGTTGACCGCCACCGCGTGCGGCTCCGGTGACACCACGGCGAACGCCGATGCGTCGGCGTCCGCGCAGGACAGCGGCAGCGCGGGCGACGGCAAGATCCAGATACCGGACGACCTCAAGGACAAGCTCAAGGAACACGGGATCGACCTCGACAAGTGGCGGGGCGGGGCCTGGAAGAACTGGGACAAGGACGACTGGCTGCGCGAGGCCGAGGACTACGTCAACCCGATCATCGAGGACCTGTGGGACCCGGACCGGATGCGGGACGCCGAGGAACCGGAGAAGGAGGTCGACGAGAGCGACCTCACCGGTGACCAGGGCGTGACCGACCCGACGCCGCAGTCCGTCGAAGCCGAGGCGGTGTCGGCCAAGTACCACGCGAACGTGCCCGAGGCGGGCAAGGTGTTCTTCGACGCGCCCGAGGGCACGATGGTCTGCTCGGCGACCGTGGTCCAGGACCCGGCCAACCCGGGCAAGTCCAACATGGTGTGGACGGCCGGCCACTGTGTGCACGCCGGCAAGTCGGGCGGCTGGTACCGCAACATCGCCTTCGTGCCCTCGTACAACGACAGCGGTATGGCGGCGTCGGAGCTGCAGACGGCCACGAAGGAGGAGGTCGCTCCGTACGGCGTCTGGTGGGGTGACTGGGCGCAGACCTCGGACCAGTGGATCGAGCAGGGCGGTCAGACGGGCGGTGACGGAGCGCCGTACGACTTCGCGGTGATCCATGTGACGCCGGAGGAGGGCAGCGGGGGCAAGTCGCTGGAAGAGATGGTCGGTTCGGCGCTGCCGGTGGACTTCGACGCGCCCGCCGTGCCGCAGGTGGAGAGCATCACCGCGACCGGCTACCCGGCCGGCGCTCCGTACGACGGCGAGACGATGTACCGGTGCACGGACAAGCCGGGGCGGCTCTCGCTCGTCGAGGCCGACCCGACGATGTACCGCATCGGCTGCACCATGACCGGCGGGTCGTCCGGCGGTGGCTGGGTGGCGACCGGTTCGGACGGTCAGCCCGCGCTGGTGTCGAACACCTCCATCGGACCGGTGAGCGCCGGTTGGCTGGCCGGGCCGCGGCTGGGCAAGGAGGCCGAGGGTGTGTACCAGGCGGTGAGCGACAAGTTCGCGTCGCAGTGACACCTGGCTGACCACGGTGGTGCCGCCCCCGGAGAGGGGTGGCCGGACGGCGCGCGGAAGTCCTGGCCGCGCGCCGTCCGCCCGTCCCCTGTACCGCATCGGCTGCACCATGACCGGCGGGTCGTCCGGCGACGGCTGGTTCCGCATGGTCGGCACCGAGCCCCGGCTCGTGTCGAACACGTCGATCGGCCCGGCCGGCAACACCTGGCTCGCGGGATCGCGGTTGGGCGACACGGCCAGGGCGCTGTACGACGAGATGAGTAGCGCGTACGGCGGTCGGTGAGCGCGGCCGAGCTGGTGTCACGCCGCCGCCCTCTTCCGTCCGGCGGCCCGGTCGCGCGGTTGACCGGCGGCTCGTACGGCCTCGGCTGCCACGACGAGCGGAACAGCTTCGTCCCACTGAACAGGGCGCGTGCTGAGCACGCCTATGGCCCCGGCGAGCTGATCGCCGCCCAGGTCGAGGAGAAACCCGCGTGGCGCGTGGACGGACGGGGGTGTGCGGGGGCACCAAGCCGCCGGTGCCCCGCGCATGACCGAAGGCCCGCCCTCAACGGAGAGGGCGGGCCTTCGGGACGTACCGACGCGTCAACCGGCCGTCGGACGTGCGGGCGACTCAGTCGACCGTCAGGCCGTGGCCGCCGGGACGTACGGCGCCAGGTCGGCGGCCAGTTCCTCGTGCACCCGGGCCTTGAGCAGGGTGCCCTCCGGGGTGTGCTCCTCGGAGATCACCTCGCCCTCGGTGTGGGCGCGGGCGACGAGCTTGCCGTGGGTGTACGGCACGAGCGCCTCGATCTCGACCGAGGGGCGCGGCAGTTCGTTGTCGATCAGGGCGAGCAGTTCCGCGATGCCCTGGCCGGAGCGGGCCGAGACGGCGATGGAGCGCTTCTCGATCCGCAGCAGCCGCTGGAGCGTCAGCGGGTCGGCCGCGTCCGCCTTGTTGATCACCACGATCTCGGGCACGTTGGTCGCGCCCACGTCCCGGATGACCTCGCGCACGGCGGCCAGCTGCTCCTCCGGCGCGGGGTGCGAACCGTCGACCACGTGCAGGATCAGGTCGGAGTCGCCGACCTCCTCCATCGTGGAGCGGAACGCCTCGACGAGGTGGTGCGGCAGGTGGCGTACGAAGCCGACGGTGTCCGCCAGCGTGTACAGCCGCCCGCTCGGGGTCTCGGCCCGGCGCACGGTCGGGTCAAGGGTCGCGAACAGCGCGTTCTCGACCAGGACGCCGGCGCCCGTGAGGCGGTTGAGCAGGGAGGACTTGCCGGCGTTGGTGTAACCGGCGATGGCCACCGAGGGCACCTTGTTCCTGCGGCGCTCCTGGCGCTTGATCTCGCGGCCAGTCTTCATCTCCGCGATCTCCCGGCGCATTTTCGCCATCTTCTCGCGGATCCGCCGCCGGTCCGTCTCGATCTTGGTCTCACCGGGACCACGGGTGGCGAGGCCGCCGCCCTTGCCGCCGCCCATCTGCCGGGACAGCGACTGACCCCAGCCTCGCAGCCGCGGCAGCATGTACTGCATCTGCGCGAGCGCGACCTGTGCCTTGCCCTCGCGGGACTTGGCGTGCTGGGCGAAGATGTCGAGGATCAGGGCCGTACGGTCGATGACCTTGACCTTGACGACGTCTTCGAGGTGGATGAGCTGCCCCGGGCTCAGCTCACCGTCGCAGATGACGGTGTCCGCGCCCGATTCGAGGACGATGTCCCGCAGTTCGTTGGCCTTGCCGGAGCCGATGTAGGTGGCCGCGTCCGGCTTGTCGCGGCGCTGGATCACGCCGTCCAGCACGAGCGCGCCCGCGGTCTCCGCGAGGGCGGCCAGCTCCGCGAGGGAGTTCTCCGAATCCCGTGCGGTTCCCGTGGTCCAGACACCGACGAGTACGACGCGCTCCAGGCGGAGCTGGCGGTACTCGACCTCGGTGACGTCTTCCAGCTCGGTGGAGAGGCCCGCGACACGGCGCAGGGCCGCGCGGTCGGAGCGGTCGAACTGGTCGCCGTCCCGCTCTCCGTCGATCTCGAAGCTCCAGGCGACGTCCTCTTCCATCAGGGCATCGGCCCGCAGGTTCTCGGGGTCGTTCTGCGCGAAGGCGCTCTGTGCGGCCTGGGAAGGGGAAGAAGAGGAGGTCATTGGGTCCTTACGTCGATAGGAATCCGAGGTGACGGATCACGACCCGTCACTGGCGACAACGCCCGGGGCACCCGGGAGATTCCCGCCGCCGACTCGAAGATGGTCGCACGGTACGCCCCGTCTCGTCACCCGGGTTTTTCCCCGTCCGCACCGAGGTCACACCCGGGTGGATCCCGGCTACCGCTTCGCCGGGGCCTCCACCGGAGCGGACTTCCAGTCGGGGTGCCCCGGCATCGGCGGTGTCTTCACCTCGTACAGCCAGGCGTGGAAGAAGGCGCCGAGGTCGCGTCCGGCGATCCGGGAGGCGAGGTCCTGGAAGTCGGCGGTCGAGGCGACACCGTCCCGGTGGACGGCGACCCAGGCCCGCTGGAGCAGGGCGAACGCGGAACCGCCGATCTCCTCGCGCAGGGCGTAGAGGAAGAGCGCGGCGCCGTCGTAGACGTTCGCCCGGAAGATACCGATCTTCTGGCCGTTCTTGGGCGCCTTCGGGGCCGCGGGGGGTCCCCCGGCGGTCCGCCAACGGTCGGAGGCGCCGTAGGCGGCCTTCATGCGCGCCGCCACGGTCCGGCCGGCGGTCTCCTCGGCGTACAGGGCCTCGTACCAGGTGGCGTGTCCCTCGTTCAGCCACAGGTCGGACCAGGTGCGGGGGCTGACGCTGTTGCCGAACCACTGGTGGGCCAGCTCGTGGACCATGATCGACTCGACGTACCACTTGGGGTACTCGGGCCGGGTGAACAGGTCTTTCTCGAAGAGGGACAGGGTCTGTGTCTCCAGTTCGAACCCGGTCTGCGCCTCGGCGATCAGCACGCCGTACGTCTCGAAGGGGTAGCGGCCGACCTTGCCCTCCATCCACTCGATCTGGGCGGGGGTCTTCTTGAGCCACGGTTCGAGCTTCTCGCGGTCCTTGGCGGGGACCACGTCACGGACGGGCAGGCGGTGGGGTCCGGTCCGGTGGACGACGGCGGAGCGGCCGACGGAGATCTGGGCCAGTTCGGTGGCCATGGGGTGCTGGGTGCGGTAGGTCCAGGTGGTGGTTCCCGGGGCGCGGTCCGTGCCGGTGGCGAGGCCGTTGGAGACGGCCGTGTAGCCGTCGGGCACGGTGACACGGACCGTGAACATCGCCTTGTCGGAGGGGTGGTCGTTGCAGGGGAACACCACGTGCGCCGCGTCGGCCTGGTTGGCCATCGCGAGCCCGTCGGCGGTCCGTACCCAGCCGCCCTCCTCGTCCCCCGTGTACACGGGGTCGCTGGTGTGCCGCACGGTGATGCGCGTCCGGGCGCCCTCGGGGAGCGGGGCCCGGGGGGTGATCACCAGGTCCTCCCCCGCGCTCGTGAAGGCGGCGGGCGCTCCGTCGACCTCCACGGAGCTGACCTTCCCGTGCGTGAAGTCGAGGTTGACCCGTTCCAGAGGGGCGGTCGTCCGGGCGTCGATCGTGGTGACGGCGGTGAGCGGCTCGCGGTTGCTGCCGGGGTAGGTGAAGTCGAGGTCGTACGACGCCACGTCGTATCCCGGGTTGCCGAGGTGGGGGAAGAGCCGGTCGCCGACGCCGAGGGGCACGGCGGGTGAGGGGGCGCTCGCGGCGATCAGGCAGACGGAGGCGGCGGAGGCGAGCAGCGCGGCCTGGACGCGGCGGCTCCTGGGGCGTGGGGTGAGCGGCATGGTCCACCGCTACCAGCGCACTCCCGCCGCGCGCGGCCGACGCGCGGCGATCCCACCCGAACGAGCGGCCCGCCGTCCGCCGCGCCGCCTCCGAGCGGCCGGGTCGGTGGCCGGTGGCCGGACGGGATCGCCGCGCGGCCGCCCGCCGAGGTCGTGCGCGGCCACCGTCCGCACGGCGTGCGCGGGTGTCCGCCCGGGTCAGTGCGCGGCCGCCGCCTGGTGCTGGGCCCGGCCCACGTCGTAGACGCCCGGCACGTTCCGCATGGCGCGCATCAGGCCGGGGAGGTGGGCGGCGTCCGGGAGTTGCAGTGTGTAGGTGTGGCGGACGCGCTGCTGGGTGGGAGGTTCGACGGTGGCGGAGACGATGGCGACGCCCTCCAGGGCGATGGCCTCGGTGAGGTCGGCGAGCAGGTGGGGCCGCTGGAAGGACTCGGCGACGAGGGTGACCCGGAACTCGGTGGTGTCCCCCCAACTCACCTCGATCTCCGGACGTCCCAGGCCCTTCATGCGCGTCACGGCGGCGCATTCGACGCGGTGCACGGTCACCACTCCCCCGCGGACGGCGAACCCGGTGACCTCGTCGGGCGGTACGGGCGTACAGCAGCCGGCGAGACGTACGGTCGCCTCGGGTCTGTCGACGACGACCACGGCGCCGACGGTGTCGGAGGTGGCGGCGGGCTCGTCGAGGGCGGGGCGGAGGGCGGGCGTCTCGTCCTTGCGTGTGCCGTCGCGCTCCTCGTGGTCGTCGTCGGCGGCGGGCGAGGGGTGGGTGGCGAGCCAGCGCTGGATGGCGATGCGCGCGCCGGGTGTGTGGGCGTGTTCCAGCCACTCTCTGGAGGGCTCGGAGGCCGGGTCCTGGCCCATGAGGAGCTGGACGGTGTCGCCGTCCTTCAGGACCGTGCTCAGCCTCGCCAGGCGGCCGTTGACGCGCGCCCCGATGCAGGCGTGCGCGTCCTCGCCGTACTGCGCGTACGCCGCGTCCACGCAACTGGAGCCCTCGGGAAGCCCCAAGGTGCCTCCGTCGGGCCGGAACACGGTGATCTCGCGGTCCTGGGCGAGATCCTCGCGCAGGGTCGACCAGAACATGTCCGCGTCCGGTGCCGCCTCCTGCCAGTCGAGGAGCCGGGAGAGCCAGCCGGGGCGGGTGGGGTCGATGCGCTCGCCCTCGCCGTCGGGCCGCCGGCCGTCGGTCTGGTCCTCCGACGGAGGGGCGTACGGATTGCCCAGCGCGACGACACCGGCCTCGGCGACCTTGTGCATCTGGTGCGTGCGGATGAGGACTTCGGCGACCTGGCCGTCCCCTCGGGCGACCGCGGTGTGCAGCGACTGGTACAGGTTGAACTTCGGTACGGCGATGAAGTCCTTGAACTCCGAGACCACGGGCGTGAGGCAGGTGTGCAGTTCGCCGAGGACCGCGTAGCAGTCGGCGTCCTCGTTGACGAGGACCAGGAGCCGTCCGAAGTCGCAGCCGCGCAGTTGTCCGCGTTTGCGGGAGACCCGGTGCAGGGAGACGAAGTGGCGCGGCCTTATGAGGACTTCGGCCTGGATGCCCGCCTCGCGCAGAACGCCGCGCACCTCGTCGGAGATCTCGGCGAGCGGGTCGGGCTCCCGCGCGGCGTTCTCCGTGATGAGGTCGCGGGTGTGCGTGTACTCCTCGGGGTGGAGGATCGCGAAGACGAGGTCCTCCAACTCGGTCTTGAGTGCCTGGACGCCGAGCCGTTCGGCAAGCGGGATCAGCACGTCCCGGGTGACCTTGGCGATGCGTTCCTGCTTCTCGGGGCGCATCACGCCGAGGGTGCGCATGTTGTGCAGCCGGTCGGCGAGTTTGATGGACATCACCCGGACGTCGTTGCCGGTGGCGACGAGCATCTTGCGGAAGGTCTCGGGCTCGGCGGCGGCTCCGTAGTCGACCTTCTCCAACTTCGTGACGCCGTCGACGAGATAACGCACCTCCTCGCCGAACTCCTCGCGCACCTGATCGAGGGTCACATCCGTGTCCTCGACGGTGTCATGGAGCAGAGAGGCCGTCAGGGTCGTTGTCTCCGCGCCGAGTTCCGCGAGGATCAGCGTCACGGCGAGCGGATGGGTGATGTACGGCTCACCGCTCTTGCGCATCTGGCCGCGGTGCGAGGACTCGGCGAGGACGTACGCGCGGCGCAGCGGCTCCAGATCGGCGTCGGGGTGGTGGGCGCGGTGCGCCTCGGCGACATGGCTGATCGCGTCGGGAAACCGGTCGCGGGTCGTCGGTCCCATGAGTGCGGCGCGGCCCAGACGGCGCAGGTCGATACGAGGTCGGCCCTTCCTGCGGTGCGCTGGTGGCGGCGCAGGGGCGGGCGATACGGCGGGGTTCGTGGCCTCCGCGCTCATGGGCACCTCCGGCTGCGTGGACCGGCGGACGGGTGCCCCATGGCGTGCGGCGGCTCAGGGGATCGTGTGGTTCCCCCGTCCGTGCCGGTGCTTGATGCTACCGAGCCCATCACGCCCGTCCGACCGCCTCTCGCCGAGCGTGAAACGGATCACCCATTCGAGCGAAGGTCCTGAGGTTTACGGTTTCGAGCCACCCCGCCCGGGGTGTGCCATGGATTCGCACCCCTGAACGCACCGTGGGCTTGGATGCATACGGCGCCCGCGCTCCGGACACCGCCATATCAAGCCCTACCACACCTCAACGCGCCGCGTTTTCCAGCCACTTGGCGTCGATCTCGCCCTCGGCGACGATCACCGCGGGGCCGGTCATCTCGATCTCGCCGTCGGTCCGCTCGGTGATCACGAGCGTGCCGCCGGGCACGTCGACGGTGTACGTCGCCGGGGTGCCCGTGACGGCGGGGTCGGCGCCGTCCCGGCGGGCGGCGGCCACGGCGACGGCGCACGCGCCGGTGCCGCAGGAGCGGGTCTCGCCGGAGCCGCGCTCGTGGACCCGCATCGCCACGTGGCGGGGGCCCCGGTCGACGACGAACTCGACGTTGACGCCGTCCGGGTAGGCGGCGGCCGGACTGAAGGGCGGCGGGGAGAGCAGGTCGCCCGCCTGCGCGAGGTCGTCCACGAAGGCGACCGCGTGCGGGTTGCCCATGTTCACGTTGCGCGCGGGCCAGCTGTGCTCGCCGACGCTCACCGTGACGTCTCCTTCGGGGAGGCGGGCACCGCCCATGCCGACCGTGACGTCGCCGTCCTTGTCGATGTGGACCTTCTTCACGCCCCCGCGCGTGGCGACGGCGAGGTCGCCCTCGGTGATGTGACCGGCGTGCAGGAGGTAGCGGGCGAAGACGCGGACGCCGTTGCCGCACATCTCGGCGATCGAGCCGTCGCCGTTGCGGTAGTCCATGAACCACTCCGCCTCGGCCGCCAGCCCCTTCGCCTCGGGGTGCGCGGCGGACCGTACGACGTGCAGCACGCCGTCGCCGCCGATGCCCGCACGGCGGTCGCACAGGGCGGCGACGGCGGCCGGGGAGAGGTCGATGACGTTCTCGGGGTCCGGGACGATCACGAAGTCGTTCTCGGTCCCGTGCCCCTTGAGGAAGGCGATCCGCGTGCTCATCCCTCGATCGTACGGGCTGCGTACGACAGCGTGTCCGGGGAGCGGGGCCTCAGCGGAGCCGGGCCACCCGCCACACGGCCAGGAAGGCCACCGCGGCGAGGACCAGGGCGTAGGCGAGGACGAGGCGCCAGTCGGGGCGGCGGCCGGAGCCCCGCTGGGGCAGGCCGGGCCACGTGTAACCGACCCGGCGGGCGGCCATCATGCCCCAGCCGGCCGCGGTGGCGCAGATCAGCAGACCGAGCATGGCGACCACGGCGCCACCGTCCCCGAACTCGAAGGCGAGCGGGAAGGCGAACATCAGGGAGCCGACCGCGGCGAGGCCCACGATGGGCGCGAGCTGCCAGAGCCGCAGTCTGCGCTGGGGGCGCAGCTCGACCTCGACCTCCGGCCCGGACATCTCGTCGGGTTCCGGTCCGTCGTCGCTCACGCCACCGGGAGTCTGGTCCTCCGGACCGTCGGGGCTCAGCGGGTAGCCGTCGGGATCCAGTGCGTACCCCTCGGTAACCAGCTGTTCCGTGTCCTCCGCGGTGCCGTGCTCCGCGCCTTGTGCGGTGTCGCGAGGGCTGGCCTCCATCGCCACGCGCCCTCCCAACTCGGACTCCACTTGGTCGATCGAAGCTCGATGATGGCACGCCCTCGGAGGCCGGGATGACCGCCGGGGCGAGCCGATGCCATGACGTGATCAGGCTGTGACCGGTCGTTCGACCAACGCCAGTGCGAGCTGCGGGAGTTCCGTCAGGTCGGCGAGACCCCCCTTGAGCCAATGCACCCGGGGGTCGCGCCTGAACCACGAATCCTGACGGCGCGCGAAGCGCTTGGTGGCACGCACGGTCTCGATCCGCGCCTCGTCCATGGTGCACTGCCCGGCGAGTGCCGCGAGGACCTGCTGGTAGCCGAGCGCACGCGACGCCGTGCGCCCCTCGCGCAACCCCTGCGCCTCCAGGGAGCGCACTTCTTCGACCAGTCCGGCGTCCCACATGCGGTCGACGCGGCGGGTGATGCGCTCGTCGAGTTCGGGGCGCGCCACGTCGACGCCGATCTGGACGGTGTCGTAGACGGAGTCATGGCCCGGGAGGTTGGCCGTGAACGGCTTTCCGGTGATCTCGATCACTTCGAGGGCACGGACGATACGACGGCCGTTGCTGGGCAGGATCGCGTGGGCGGCCTCGGGGTCGGCGGCGGCGAGCCGGGCGTGCAGCGCGCCCGAGCCGCGCAGCGTCAGCTCCTCCTCCAGCCGGGCGCGGACCTCGGGGTCGGTGCCGGGGAACTCCAGGTTGTCGACGGCCCCCCGGACGTACAGCCCGGAGCCGCCCACCAGGATCGGCCAGCGGCCCTCGGCGAGGAGGGCGTCGATGCGGGCGCGGGCGAGCCGCTGGTACTCGGCGACGCTGGCGGCGGCCGTGACGTCCCAGATGTCCAGGAGGTGGTGCGGGACTCCGTCCCGCTCCTCGGGGGTCAGCTTGGCGGTGCCGATGTCCATCCCCCGGTAGAGCTGCATGGAATCGGCGTTGATCACCTCGCCGCCGAGGCGCTGCGCGAGGAAGACGCCCAGATCGGACTTTCCGGCCGCGGTCGGTCCGACGACGGCGATGACTCGTGGAGGGGGAACTGCGCTACTCACCGCCCCAGTCTCGCAAAGGTCGGGGCCTCTTCTCGAACGAGCTACGTGACGCGGGGGAGCCGGGGTCGTTGCGTGTTGCGAGTGCGATGCGCCGGTTTCGAGTGCCGGCGACCCGGGTGACGCAATGGGACGCTCCGGGAGAGCGCGGGAATTAGCCCGCATGATTAGCATTGAGGTTGATATGGGCGTTTTTTCACTGTTCCGTCGCAAGGCGAAGGACACGGAAGAGGCCGCCGTGACGGCGACCGAGCCGACCGCCCAGACCGAGGCGGAGGAGTCGGGCGAGGCGAAGGAATCCACCGAGGCCACCCGGCCGGAGGCCGAGGCCGAGACCAAAACCGAGGTCAAGGCCGAGGCCAAGGCCGAGGACGAGGGGGCCGAGTCCGCGGCGGAGACCGTCGACGCGGGGGACGACGTGGAGATCCCCAAGCAACAGACCGCCGACCAGGCGGCCGACAACGAGGCCGGCGAGAGCGCCCGCAAGTGACTGCCCGCGCGGGAAGGTGAACCATGAGTCTGCTGGATAACTTGAGATCCAAACTCTCCCCGGCCAAGGACAAGGTCTCGCACCTCGCACAGAAGTACGAGGTCAAGATCCATCACGGGCTCGACAAGGCCGCGCACACGGTCGACAAGAAGACCAAGGGCAAGTACAGCGGCAAGATCCAGTCGGGCACGGGCAAGGCCAAGCACGCCATGGACCGACTCGCGCACCACGACGACGGCGGTCACACGCCCCCGCCCGCGGGCGGTGGCCACACACCCCCGTCACCGGGCGGCGGCACGACACCACCGCCTCCGGCTTCCTGAACAGGTTCACATCGCCGGACGGCTGCGGAGCGCCTCACGCTCCCGGCCGTCCGCCGTGTTCGACCAGCCGTGTTCGACCAGCCGTGTTCCGTCTACGACCAGGTGGCCACCAGGTAGCCCACCCCGTACGGCGCGTCGTCGTACAGCAGGCTGCCGGCCAGGCCGGCGTCCTCGGCGGCTCCCGCCAGGATCTGCCAGGGGGCGCGGCCGGATGCCTTCAGCTCGCGCGCGAGCTGGGTGTCCAGGGCCTTCAGGGCCGCGATGTCGGCGTCGGCGAGCGCCCGCGCGACCCGCGCGTCGAAGCCGGCCGCGCGGTCGTCCAGATACCCCGGGGCCTTGAGGGTGCGGCACGCGCTGGCATCGCCCATCACCAGCAGGGCCACCCGCTCGGCCGACCCGGCGATGTCCCGTCCGATGTGGATACACCGCTCGGCGGCGATCGGTTCCGCCACGCCGAGCCCTTCCAAGGGAGCGTCGGCCCGGCCGGTGCGTTCGAGCAGCCAAGCGGCGACGGCGAGGGAGGCGGGCAGCCGGGCTTCCGGGGACGCCGTGTCACCACCGCGCCCCAGGCGGACGTCGAGGTCCACGCCGAAGCCCCGGAACGAGCCGCGTGAGCCCTCCGGGTACGGCCCGTCGTGTTCGGCGGCGCCCACGACCACCAGCCGGTCGGGCCGGGCGGCGGCGAGCACCCCGAGCGCATCCGCACAGGCGTCCCGAGCAGCGGCCAGCTCGGGCGCGGCCCCCGCGGCGACCTCGGGCACGAGCAGCGGAGGACAGGGACAGACGGCGGCGGCTACAAGCATGATCCGCAGGGTAACTTCTGCGCCGAACCCGCTACTGCCCGACGCCGCAGCCACCCGTGGTCGCCACCGGCAGCGGCTCCGGCACTCCGATCTTCGGCAGCCCCAGCAGGACACCCGCCGCCTTCTCCGCGGGCGCGGCGTTCCGCTTCTCCCAGGCGTCGCCCGCGCGGGTGCGCCGTACGTCGAGGACGGCGCCCTCGGCGAGGAGGTGGTGCGGGGCGGCGTACGTGATCTCGACGGTCACGACGTCACCGGGGCGCACCTCCCGGTCGGGCTTGGTGAAGTGGACCAGGCGGTTGTCGGGGGCGCGGCCGGAGAGACGGTGCGTGGCGCCGTCCTTGCGGCCCTCGCCCTCGGCGACCATCAGTTCCAGGGTGCGGCCGACCTGCTTCTTGTTCTCCTCCCAGGAGATCTCCTCCTGGAGGGCGACGAGGCGCTCGTAGCGCTTCTGGACGACCGCCTTGGGGATCTGGTCCTCCATGGTGGCCGCGGGCGTGCCGGGGCGCTTGGAGTACTGGAAGGTGAAGGCCTGGGTGAAGCGGGCCTCGCGGACCACGTGCATCGTCTGCTCGAAGTCCTCCTCGGTCTCGCCGGGGAAGCCCACGATGATGTCGGTGGTGATCGCCGCGTGCGGGATGGAGGCGCGGACCTTCTCGATGATCCCGAGGTAGCGCTCCTGGCGGTACGAGCGGCGCATCGCCTTGAGGACCGTGTCCGAGCCGGACTGGAGCGGCATGTGAAGCTGCGGCATCACGTTCGGCGTCTCGGCCATGGCGGCGATCACGTCGTCGGTGAAGTCGCGCGGGTGGGGGGAGGTGAAGCGGACGCGCTCCAGGCCCTCGATCGTGCCGCAGGCCCGCAGCAGCTTGCTGAACGCCTCGCGGTCGCCGATGTCGGAGCCGTACGCGTTGACGTTCTGGCCGAGCAGGGTGATCTCGCAGACGCCCTCGCCGACCAGGGCCTCGATCTCGGCGAGGATGTCGCCGGTGCGGCGGTCCTTCTCCTTGCCGCGCAGGGCCGGGACGATGCAGAACGTGCAGGTGTTGTTGCAGCCGACGGAGATCGAGACCCAGGCGGCGTAGGCGCTCTCGCGGCGGGTCGGCAGCGTGGAGGGGAAGGCCTCCAGGGACTCGGCGATCTCGACCTGCGCCTCGTCCTGGACGCGGGCGCGCTCCAGCAGGACGGGCAGCTTGCCGATGTTGTGGGTGCCGAAGACGACGTCCACCCAGGGCGCCTTCTTGACGATGGTGTCCCGGTCCTTCTGCGCCAGACAGCCGCCGACGGCGATCTGCATGCCGGGGCGGGCGGTCTTCATCGGGGCGAGACGCCCGAGGTTGCCGTAGAGGCGGTTGTCGGCGTTCTCCCGGACGGCGCAGGTGTTGAAAACGACGACGTCGGCGTTGCCCTCGCCGGCGTCCTCGGGCGCGCGCACGTATCCGGCGTCCTCCAGGAGGCCGGACAAGCGCTCGGAGTCGTGGACGTTCATCTGACATCCATAAGTACGCACTTCGTATGTCTTGACGCCCACTGCCTGACTCCGGTCGCTGCTGTTGGTCACTCCGTAAGCGTAAGGCAGCGCCCGGGGAGCCCTCGTCCCCAGGCGCTGCGGTCTCTCGGCCGGATCAGGCCGTCGTGTCGTCCGCGTCAGTCGTGTTCGTCCGCGTCGAGCACGGTCTGCGGGATCTGCACGTTGATCAGTTCGCCGGTGCGCTGGTCGACGGTGAGGCCCCGGCCGGGTTTGCGGCCGCCGCGCAGGTGGGCGTGGGCGAGGCGGGCGCCGACGAAGTCGCCCTCCAGGATGCTCTGCGGGCCGAGGAGGACGCCCTTGCGGTGCCGTTTCAGGGCGCTGAGCCAGCCCATCGCGCCCGTCATGGTCTCCGCGGTGGCGGCGATGACGATGCCGATGCCGTGGTCCCTGCCGGACTGGGCCAGGGAGCGCAGGTTCTGGTCGATGTCCGGCAGGACGAACAGGTCGGCGTCGTCCACCATGACCACCCGGGGTCCGCCGCCGGATTCCAGGGCCCCGGTGAACTCCTCGACGGTGGGTTCCGTCGCGGTGATCAGCCGTACGCCGGGATGGCCACCGAGGGTGCGCAGCGGCGACTCGCGGGGGGCGAGGATCACCAGGCGGGTGCCGGAGGCGAGCAGCGAGACGGCCAGGGCGGCCAGGGTGGTGCTGCGGCCGGAGCCGGGCGGACCGACGACCGAGAAGGTGGGGGCGGTGTCCGCGAAGTCCACGCCCACCGGGGAGACGTCGTCGCCGCCGAGGCCCAGCAGGCCCCACATCGGCCGGCGGAACTCCTCCCCCACCTTCTCGTACGCGTCCGTGAAGGTGACCTTCACCGGCAGGGTGCCGATGCGGGCGGGCCGGCGGTCGGCCGGGAGTCCGGCGTCGCGGCGGGTGGCCTCGGCGCCGATCCGGCGCAGTGCCTCGGCCTGCTCCTGGCCGGTGGCGCCGGGGGCGAGCAGGGCCACCTGGATCTCGGTGCCGCCGTCGGAGGTGAAGCCGCGGCCGGGCAGGACGAGGTCGGGGACGTCGCGCGCCCGCTTGCCGACGGCGTGGTAGTCGGTCTTGTCGTTCAGACGCAGCAGCAGTTTGTTGTCGTTGAGGGCGGTGGCCCGGCCGGAGAGCAGGGCGCGTTCGGAGGTGGCGACGACGTGCAGGCCCGCGGCGGCGCCCTCGCGCAGGAGCCGGTTGAGCTGTTCCACCAGGCGGCCGCCGTTGTGGTCGGCGACGGCCTCGATCAGCGCGTCCCAGCCGTCGATGAACAGCATGATGTGCGGCGGACGGGCGCCGGTGCCGCCCGACTCGCGGAGTTCGGTGAGGTTGCCTGCGTGCCGCTCGGTGAGGAGTTCCTGACGGCGTTCCAGTTCCCCGTCGAGCCGGGCGAACAGCCGCTCCAGCCTCTCGATGTCGCCGCGGGGCACGACGGCACCGCAGTGCGGCAGCACGCCGAGCGCGGTGAGGGCGCCGCCGGCGAAGTCGATGCCGTAGAGGTGGACGTCGGCGCTGGAGTGACCCCGGGCGAGGGCACCGGCCATGGTGCGGAGCACCTGGCTGCGGCCGGAGCGCGGGATGCCGATGACGTACAGGTGTCCGAACTCGGCGAAGTCCAGTCGGACGGGCAGCTGGGCCTGTGCCTCGGGCAGGTCCGACAGACCCCAGGAGACCGGGGCCAGGCGGGCGCCGCCGGTCTCGTCGGGCTGGGGCAGGTCGTCGATCAGGAGGTTCTGGCCGAGGGCCGGGAGCCAGGGGCTGGGCTGCGGGGCGCATCCGGTGAGCCGTGCCGCCTCCGAGACCGCCGCCACCAGGGCGTTGAGGTCGGTGGGGCCCTCCTCGCCCGCCGTGTCCGTCGCCGGGTCACCTCCCAGGTCCGAGTCCGCCGTGCCGGGCAGGCCGGCGGCGCGGCCGAGGCGCTGCCAGTGCAGTGCGGTGCCCTGGACGCGGGGCTCCTCCGCGGGCCGCTGCTCGTGGGGCCCCGGGGCCGGCTCGGCGCCGGGCAGCGGGGTGCCCGCGTACGCGGTCTGGAAGGGGACGACGGTGCCGTGGCCGAGGCGGGCCAGGGCCCGGCCGGGGGTGGCCGGGGAGATGCTGACGGCGTCCTTGGTGTCGATGACGTCCATGCTCTCGGCGGCGTCGGTGACCCGGAGCGCGATGCGCAGGTTGGTGTTGGCCCGGATGTCGGAGCTGACCACACCGGCCGGGCGCTGGGTGGCCAGGACCAGGTGGATGCCGAGGGACCGGCCGCGCTGGGCGATGCTCACCAGGCCGGGGATGAAGTCGGGGATCTCCCGGTAGAGGGTGGCGAACTCGTCGATGACGATGACCAGCCGGGGCACGGGCGCGAGTGCGGGGGTGCGGCGGCGCATGCCCTGGTACTCGGGCAGGTCCTTGGCGCCGGCCTCGGCCAGGATGTGCTCGCGGCGGGTCAGTTCCGCCGAGAGCGAGGTGAGCGCGCGCTGGACCAGGTGGCTGTCGAGGTCGGTGACCATGCCGAGGGTGTGCGGCAGGTCGACGCAGTCCTTGAAGGCGCTGCCGCCCTTGTAGTCGACGAGGACGAAGGTGAGTTCGTCGGGCCGGTTGACGGCGGCGAGCGTGGCCACGAAGGTCTGCAGCAGTTCGGACTTGCCGGAGCCGGTGGTTCCGGCGACCAGGCCGTGCGGCCCGTCCTTGACCAGGTCGAAGGCTACGGGGCCGTCGTAGCCGGCGCCCAGCAGGACGCCGGTGGAGGCGGGCCGCCGCTCCCAACGGGCGGCTATCTGCTCGCCGCTCGGCTCGGGCAGGCCGAGGAGTTCCAGGAGCCCGACCCTGGTGGGCAGGCCCTCGGAGGCGTCCGGGGTGACGTCGCGGATCGGGGCGATGCCCCGGGCCACGCGCTCGCACCACTCGGGTTCGACCAGGTCGGGGCGGATGTCGGTGACGTCGGGCTGTCCGGTGCGGCGCAGGGTCAGCCGGTGGTTCTCGTGGCGGACCACGGCGGTGCACTCCTCGGGCAGGAGGCGTTCCTCCTGGTCCAGGCAGAGCGGGAAGATCCGGACGGCCGGGCCCTCCTTGAGGATCGAGACCACGCCGGGTACGTCGCGCAGGCGCCGGGCGCCGTCCATCACCACGAGGACGTCCGGTTCGCTGAGCAGCGCCTTGCTCATGGTGGACTCGGCGGCCCGCTGCCGGGTGCGCAGGGTGGAGACCAGTTCGGCCACGCGGTTGGCGACCGTCTCCGGGTCGTTGCCGATCAGGGTGACCGCGCCGCCGCGGATACCGGGCAGACCGTCGCGGGAGTGGGGCAGCCAGCGCGCCCAGTGCCAGGAGTCCTGCGCGGCCTTGTCGGTGAGGACGACGATCCGCAGGTCGCGCGGGGTGTGCAGGACGGCGGCCTGGGCCGTCATCCAGCGGGCCAACGCCTGCACCGGGCCGGTCGCTCCGGCCACGCCCACCACGCCGCTCTCGACGAGGTCGACGCCGACCGGGGCGTCCGGGATCGTCCAGTGGACGGCGGTGTGGTTGTCCTCGCGGGCGGTGTCGTCGATGCCGAGCAGGGACGGCTGCGGGGCGGTGCCGATGCGCAGGGCCAGGTGGTCCGGGTCGCCCCGGCGCCGTTCCCACAGCCTGCGGCCGGGGCCGACCGCCCAGAGTCCGGCCACGGCGGGGTCGGGCGCGCTCTCGGTGCGCAGCCGCCGTTCGGTGGCGACCTTCTGCCGGACGTCCTCCTCCAGCGAGGCCCGGCGCTGCCGGTAGACGCTCGACTTCTCCTCGTAGTCCTTGCGGGCCTGACGTCGTCCGCTGACGTAGTTCGCGGCGATCAGCACCGGCGACAGGAACATGAAGATCAGATAGAAGTACGAGTTCAGGAAGAACATCATGCTGACGCCGAAGACCATCGGGGCGAGGGCCACGAGCAGCGGAATCGGCCTGCGTCCGGGGGGATCGGGCGGTCCGGGCAGCCGGAACCGCTCGGGCGCCAGATGCGGCAGCATGCGCGGCGGCCGGTTGTAGTCCAGGCCGCCCCCGCCCTCGGAGGGCACCACCGCGGCGTCCCGGGAGGTCGGTTCGGCCAGCCGCAGCAGGTACGCGCCGACGGACAGCTCCGCTCCGACGGGCCAGAGCACCCAGCCGTCGGGGAGTTCCGCGCTGCCGTCGGCGGCGTCCAGCGGCTCGTCGTCCTCCTCGTCCTGCTCCGCGAGCGGCAGCAGCGGGGTGTTGGGCCTCCCCCGGTGCTCCGGCGGTTCCGGCACGGACAGCCGTGCCGGGCCGCCCTCGGGCAGTTCCACGATGGCCGATCCGTCCGGGCGTACGGTCACCCGGATGCCCTCGCCCGGCATGCCCCGGCCGTCGAGCAGGACGGCCGCGTCCGCCAGCGGGCCGATGCCGTGGGTGCCGAGGCCCAGCGGGTGGACCCGTCCGGCGTCCGGGCCGCCCACCACCTGGAGTTCGACCACCGGTGAGTGGTCCGCCCGGTGCGGCTGCGGCATGGCGTCGCGTTCGGGGCCGTAGGCGGAGGCGGGGGCCCGCTGCGGGCCGCCGAGGGCGACGACGCTGCCGTCCATCAGGCGGGTGGCGGCCAGCGGGGTGCCCGGGGCGAGGGGCTCGTCGCCCAGGTAGCAGGCCGGGGCCGGTCCCGGGGCGGCGGGCAAGGCGCCGGTCTCGTCGGTGTCACCGGCGCGCAGCCGGGCCAGATGCGCCGCGACGTCCTCGACGGGGGTGCTTCCGGACGCGCTCAACAGGACGTCCTGGCGGCCGGTGGCGTCGCCGGCGGCGACCGTGGTGATGAGGAGTTTCACTTCTCCCCTTGGGGTGGCTCGGGGGTGGGCGGTTCGGGTGCGGTGTGGCGGGCCGGGCCGGGGGCCGGTCGCGAGGGTCGGGGGCCGGTCGCGAGGGTCGGGGGCCCCTGCGACAGGCGTCAGTCCTCCCGTGTGCCGGAGGAGGCCGCGGTGCTGTGGTCCCGGGCGGTGGCCGGTTCGGCCAGCAGGTCGGATCCGGTGGTGGTCCGGGCGGGGGCCGTGGTCCGGAGGGGGGACCTCGGTGGCTCCTCCTGGAGGACCTCCGCCACCTCGAGTGCCTGGGTTTCCACGAGGTGGAGGGATTCCTCTCGGAGGGATTCCTCGAGTTCGTGCGGTCGGCTTTCCCGGGTGCGGGGCCGCTGCCGGGTGGGTGCGCCCCGGCGCGGGGCCGACTCGCGTCGCAGCCGACGCCGGTCCGCCCGGACGGCGGCGGCGACGGCTCCGCCCAGCGGGGCCGAGTCCGCGTCCAGCCCCAGTTCGGGCGCGACCACCCGGCCGCGTCCGTCGACCCGCAGGGCCCAGCTGTGCCCCGCCACCCGGCCGTCGATCAGGCAGACGACGGCGCCCGAGGCGGCGAGGGCGCTCAGCCGCCGCGCCTGTTCCGGGCCGGGGGCCGCGCAGACGACCACGGGTGTGTCGGCGCGACCGGACTCGTCGAACTCTCCGGCGCCTTCGGTCTCTTCGTGCGCCTCGGCCGCCTCTTCCAGGGAGCGCAGCAGGGCGTCGAGCCGCTGCCCCGGGTACTGCGGATGAACTCCGTCCGTGACGGAGACCGAGGCCCCGCTGCCGGGCCGGTCCAGCTGCGCGGCCAGCGCCTGGAGCAGCCGGCCCCGGGCGGCTGCGTCGCCCTCGACGGTGATCAGGCCCGGTCCGGCGGCCAGATCGAGGTGGACGCAGGCGTCGTCCGCCATGCCGATGGCGACCGGCAGGGGACGGAGGTGCGCCCCGGCGCGGGGCCGGCCCTGCGGCAGCGTGTCCGCCTCCGTGAGGGGAAGCTCCCAGCGCTGCGGGCCCGGCTCGTCGGACGGCTCCCAGGGGGCGGGCGGTTCGGGCAGCGGGCGGGCGGCGATCTGCACGGCCGCGCGCCCGGGTTCCGTCCGCACGGCGTGCGGAACCGCTCCGGGCGCGTCGGCCAGCGCCGCCGCGGCCCCGTCCAGCAGCCGTCGTACGAGCAGGGCGCCTCGGGGGTCGGACAGTTGACGGGCCAGGGCCCGTACGCCGCGACGGTGGCGCCGGTAGGTACGCAGCGGTTCACCGAACGCCCGCCGGGTCAGGGTCAGCTCACGGCCGACGCCGCGGCGGAAGCGCCGCCAGCCGCCCCGTCTGCGGATCAGGTGCCGCAGCAGCGGAATGAGCAGCAGCAGGACGACCACGGCCACGATGACGACCGTGAGCAGCGAGTCGTTGGGCTTCCCCAGCGCGATGACCGAGCCGTACGCCGGGCCGGGCGCGCTCGGGCCGGACGTGGCCGGGCCGAGGCTCGCCGCGGCGGCCGGGGTCATGCCGCCGCCAGCGTGTGCTGCGGGTGGCGGCGGCGCAGCTCCCGTATCGCGTGATGGGTGCGGGACTTCACCGTGCCCGGGGGTATGCCCAGGGCGTCGGCGGCGTCGGGGCCGGTGCAGCCGAGGACGTAGACGTAGAAGAGCACCTCGCGGTGGGGGTGCGAGAGCCGGGAGAGGGCGTGGACCAGGAAGCGGCGCTGGACGGCCTGGCTCATCGGGTCCACGGTCTCGGCGTGCTGCTCCAAGGTGTGTTCGTGCTGGATCTCGGCGTGCGGCCGCTCGCGCCGGGCCCAGTCGATCACCAGGTTGTGCGCCACCCTCATCAGCCAGGCCCGGGACGGCGACCAGCCCGGCGGCTGGTCTTCGGTGCTCAGCCATGCGCGTACCAGGGTCTCCTGGACGAAGTCCTCGGCCCGCTGCCGGTCGCCGCGCAGCAGACCGGACACGTAGCGGAGAAGCGGACCGTGGTGCTCTTCGTAGAGCCTGCGAATGGAGCCGTCGCCGGAGAGGGTCGCTTCGCCGGAGGGCGGTGCTTCGCCGGAGGGCGGTGCTTCACCGGAGGCCGGAGCACTCCCCGGAACGGGAGTGGGCATGGGCGTTCTCATAGATGTCCCCCAAGGCCGGCGTGGATCTTCTGCACCGGTCCGGTCGGGCGCCGCGAACGCGGCGTTGCTGGGCAGGGATGAGCACGGATACCCGGGGTGACCTCACGATTCACGGGTGGAACGTGAGGTTCCGCAAGAGGGAGTCTATGAGTCGTTCTGCAGCTTTCAAGGGTTCCTGAGAGGAACCTGAGGTTACCGATGAGTTGTCCGAAAACACGGACAAGGGCGCCGGTCCGGGGGATGGACCGGCGCCCCTGTCGAAGGGATACCGACGGAGGGGGATTCCGGTCGGTAACCCGCTCTGGGACCGGCTCAGGTGGGGATGCCGCCGGCGATCTGCGAGTCCAGGTTGTTGACGGCGTTGCAGACATCCCGGAACTGCTTGGAGAACTGCGTGATGTTGTTCACAGCCTCGGTCAGCGACTTGTTGAAGTTCGCGTAGGACGTCTGCATCTTCGGGCTGGTCGCCGTCAGCAACAGGCCTCCCTGGAGGAGGTTCTCGACGTCGGCCTGCAGCGAGGACAGCTGGGGGACCAGCGTGTCGCTGACCGCGGAGTCGAGCTTCTTCGCCGTTGCTTCGACTTCCTCGTCGTCGATGACGTTCTTGGGCATGGTGCACCTCGTTCTCTGTTGCCTGGGCGCGCACCGGTCGGTTCGGTACGCGACGGACCCGGCGGCGCCCAAGGACGCGCGCAGGGAGCTTCGGGGGGCGCGGGAGGAGTCACACGCCGGGTGGGGGTCAGCGCCAGTTCTCGCCGAGCGTCCCCAGGGGAGGTTCGTCGCCGTAGCGTTCGTGCTGGGTGACGGATTCACGCAGGTACCAGGTCCCGTCGCCGCGGCGCTGCCAGATCTCCTGGATCTCGTCGTTCGCGCCGGCCACGAAGCGGGTTCCGGTGTTCTCGTTGGTGACGACCTTCGTGACGGCACCGTCGGAGCCCGTGTAGTTCGTGCGGGTGACGCCCTCCTGCACCTGGGTCGCCGTCCCCTCGGAGGCGGGTGCGGACGGGCGGCCGTCGCCGTCGACGAGCGGGTTCTCCACCGTGAGATACGCGGGAGGCCTGTCCAGCCTCTGCTGGGCATCCTCCTGACCCGCGTCGGAGTTGAGGTAGGTCTCCTTGTCCAGGGTCAGCTCCCAGTCGCCGCCGGGCCGCTTGGTCCAGATCTGGAGGGTGTCCCGGCCGGTCTCGTCGGTGACGTAGCGCCTCATGGTCCCGTCGGCTTCTCCCTCGGGGGAGGAATCCGTGTAGATCTTGGTGACGGAACCGTCGGAACTGCGGATCGTCGACACGGAGTCACCGTCCTGGGCCAGCGCGTGGTACGTCTCGGAGTAGGACAGCCCCGTGTTCTTGTTGGTGACGGTGGTCGTCGTCTCGACGGGGTCGCCGTTCTTGTCGACCTTGATCTCGCCGTTCTCGTCGAGCTGGTACGACACCGTGGTGGTGCTGTTGGCGTCCTCGACGGTGTAGCCCTTGGGCACGAAGGCCTCGGGGGGCAGATCGTCCAGCTGACCGCGCATTCCCCTGAGCCGGCCGACGTCGGGGTCGCGATCCGGATCCCATTCGCGCAGCTTGTCGTACTCCTCGCCGAAGCCGTCCTGGAGGTCCTGCTGCCGTTGCTGGAGGGCCTTCTCCTCCTCGGTCAGCGCGGTCTGCGTGTCCTCGTCGTCCGACTGGTCGTCCCACAGATCCTTCTGGCGGTCCTGGAGGTCCTTCGACTCCTGGTCCAGGGGGTCCAGCCGCGTCTGGAGGTCGGCGCGTTCGGCGTCCAGACTGTCGCGCTTCCCCTTCACGGCGTCCTCGACCTCTTGCTGGGTGGACTTCTCCAGGGCCCAGAGGTCCTTCTGCCTGGCCTGGAGTCCGTCCTGCCGCTCGGTGAGGGGCTCCTGGGCGCGGCTCAGCGCGTCCCGCTCGCCATCGAGTTCCCTCTGCCGCTCACGGAACGGGTCGAACGCCTTCTCCTGGTCGCGCTGTTCCTGCTCCAGGGCGTCCCCTCGCTCGGCGAGCCCCTTGCCCTCGGACTCCCACAGGGCGTCCCGCTCCTTGCCCAGGGCGTCCTGCTTGCGCTGCCAGGCGTCGAGGTCCGCCTGGGTGGCGTTCCCCTTGCCTAGCAGGGTCTCGCGTTCCCGATAGAGGGCTTCCTGCCGTTCCCGGAGGCCGTCCTGTTTGGCGTCGTAGGCCTTCTGCTCCTGTTCGAGGGCGGTGACCTTCTTCTCCATGGCCGCGTCCTGCTCCGCGCGCAGGGCCTTCTCGTCCGCCCAGAGTTGCTGCTGCCGAAGCTGGAGTTCCTCCTGCCGCTTCAGCAGGGGCTCCTGTTCCTCACGGAGTGCCTCGTACTCCTTCTGCAGCTCGTCCCGCTTGACCTGGAGCTTCTCCTCGCGCTGCTTGAGGAGCTCCTTCTCCTCCTGCCAGAGCCGCTGCTGCCTGGCCTGGAGTTCGTCCTGCTGCTTCAGCAGGGGCTCCCGCTTCCTGGCGAGCTCCTCCTGCTCCCTGTTGAGCTCTTCCTGTCTCTTCTGCTGGGCCACGGTCTGTTCGTCGAACTTCCGCCGCTTCTCGACCAGGGCGTCCTGTTCCTTCTTCAGGCGCGCCTGCTGGGTCCGGTAGCCGGCCTCCAGCCTTCTGGCCTGGTCCGCGCGGAGCTTGCCGTTCAGCTTCTGCTTACGCATCTCGTTGTGCCGCACGGCCTCGCCGCGGACCTGGGCGGTGACCTGCTGCGCGGCGCCGGCGGCCTGGGAGGCGTCCTGGTCGTAGAAGGCCTTGCCCGCCTTGTCGAGGAGGTTCCCGAGGTCGGTCATGACCTGCCAGCCCTCGCGGAACGACTTCTTCCAGGCGCCGTAGAAGTCCTCCAGCGCCTCGGTGGTCTCCCGGCGGGGGCCGATGTCCCCCGCGGTGAACGTCTTGTCCGTCTGCGAGGTGACGTCCAGTTCGTCGCGGAGGTGCCACAGGTGGCGTGCGAGGACGGTCATCAGGTCGTAGTCGTAGGAGACGCGCACCATGTCCGCCGTCCTTTCTTCGGAAGCAGCCGTGTCGTCGCGAGCCGACCGTCATGTCCGGCGTCGAGTCGCCCTGTAGACGAGGACACGGGTCCGGATGGTTCAAAGAAATTTCGTCCGCAGCGTTCTGACCGGCCATGACTGTGGCGTGCGCCACTTTCTTGAACTCTCGGCCCACCCAGGAACGTCTGCCTTCCGTACCGCGGCACGCCCTCGCGCGCGCCGGGTGGCCGGGGCGAGCCGTCGGCCTCGGCCCGACCCAGAGTCCTGGACACCGTGGAGGAATCATTGGCCACCTCCGACGAGTGGAGCAGAGTCGGATTCACCGGCAATCCGGTCACGGGAAATCCTGGCGTCGTCGAGAACATCACCAAGGAACTGCGGGACCTCGGCGACCTGGCCGGGCGTGTCGACGGCGGCCTCGACACGCTGCTGACCAAGGCCGAGGACGGGGGCTTCGAGGGGCGGACCGCGGACGCCCTGCGCACCTACGTCAAGGACGAGCTCAAGACGTTCATGGCGAACATCAACCGCTCCTTCGAGATGGCGGCCGACGCCACGGCCCGCTATGCGCGCGCCCTCGCCGAATCCCAGGACCGTGCCCAGAACGCCGCGGACACCGTCGCCGCGCTGGAACGGGTCGGCGGTCAGCCGCTGCCCGAGAACGATCCGGAGATGAACCGCGCCCGCAACGAGGTGGACGCCGAGGTCGACGCCATCCAGGCCGAGGCGAAGATCCTTGAGGAGACCCTGCGCGAGGCGGCCCGGCTGGTGTCGCGGCCCGTGAAGAAGCCGAAGAAAAGCTTCTGGAAGCGGTTCGTGTCGACGTTCTTCAAGGTCCTGGAGATCGTCGCGCTGGTGGTCACCATCGTCGCGGCCATCATCGGCGGCCCGCTGGGCCTGGTCGCCTTCGGGCTGGGCGCGGTGCTCTTCGCCAAGGCTCTCGTCGACTACGCCACGGGCAACGGCAACGCGCTCAGCCTGGGCCTCGCCTTCCTGGGCATCCTGTTCCCTTCGACCAAGGGCCTCACCACCCTCGGCGGACTGGCCCGCTTGGGCTCGTCGGGCGGGAAGGCCCTCGGCGGCGCCCTCTCCGCGAGCGGGCGGATGCTGTTCCGGGGCGGCAGGATGCTGTTCTCCTCACCCGGCAGACTTCTGTCGCTGGCCGGACAGGGGCTCGTCCGGTTCGGCAGCGGGCTCGGCAGCCGGGCCGCGGGCGGGTTCATGGCGCTGCCCCGGTTCCTGTCCAAGACGCCCGCGATGCTGGGGTCGGCCCTGCGGTTCATGGGCGGATTCGCCCGGAACACCTTCCGGCAGGGCAGGTCCGCGCTGACCCGCGACTTCGTCCAGTCGACCGCGTTCGTCGGCGGCAACATGGCCGGACGGCTCGGCGTCTTCACGGTCATGAGCCTGGGCCGGCTCACGATGACGGCGCTGCTGCCCATGAGGTACTCCGAGATCGCCCGGTTCGGCTACCGGGGCGCCTTCCGCATGGGGTTCATCGATCGCGGCATGCATTTCACCGGGCGCACCGTCGGTACGCTCGGCAGGACGGGCTCCCTGGCCCTGGACCTCACGAACCTGACGGGCCGCAACTTCGACGAGGGCGGGCTTCTGCGCCCGTTCAACGGCACGAACACCGACCGGCTCGCCGTGCCCGGGACCCCCGAGTTCAACGCCACCCTCGACGAACTGGCCGATATCTCGGTGACGCCGGTGACGACTCCCCGTGTCCCCGGATTCAGTTCCCTGACCGGCTCGGGCACCCCCCGTATGCCGGGTCGCCTCGACGACATGGGCGGTCGGCTCACCACCCTGGACACCCTCGACACGGTGGGGCTGCCGGTCGGCACGGTCCCCGGCGGACAGCGGTTCGGCATGCCGAACCCCGTGACCGGCCGGGTGGGCGACGACCTGATGCCCCCTCGGCCGCTTACCGCGCTCACCATGTTCGACCAGGTGGACGAGTTCGGCGATCCCTTCATCCCCGGCACCCCCACCGCCCTGCTGCCGCCGCGCGACACGCTCGACCAGCTGCGGAACCTCGACGAACTGACGGGCCTGGAGCGCACCGGGGCCGGACTGCTCAAGCCCCTCGACGAGCTGTCGGACCTGGCAGAACTGAGCCTCGACGGCAGGCTCGGCGGTCTGACCGAGTTCCAGGTCCGCAAGATCCTGGACGGCGAGATCGACCTGGTGAACGTCGCTCCGGACGGGGTCGTCCTGCGAGTCGGCAAGACGGATCCGGTGGACGTCCGGGTGCGGTTCGAGGACGGGGTGCAGGTCGACGTCCTCGGTCCGGCCGACACCCGCGTCCCTGCCTGGAACACGACGACCGGCGGCGACCGTCTCGACGAGCTCGGGATCAGGCTCGACGACCTCACCCGGCTGATTCCCGACACCGGAGACGACGCGCGCACCGCACGCGACCTGCTCGGCCTTGCACCGGTCAGGACGGACCTCACCGCTGCCCCGCTCGCCAAGGGCCCCGGCTTCACGCCCCTCACCCTGCGGGACATCGTCACCGGCGGAGCCACCGGCAAGCTCGCCACAGAACGCTTTCAGGCCTGGGCGCGCACCCAGGCCACCCAGTTCCAGCTGGACACCGCCGGGCGCAGGCTCTCCGAGATCGACGGACTGACCGACGTACCGCCGCTGGGCCGCGCCCGGGCCGAGTTGGATCTGAGCGCCGCGAAGATCGACTTCAACCGGGCCCGGACCGCGTTCGACCAGCTGGGGATGAACCTGGACACGGTCCGCAGGGACGTCACGGTGATGATGGCCCGCATGGACGGCCCGGGGGCCACCCTGCCCACCGGTGAACTGCGGCTGCTGGACGATCTGGGGCGGCCCACGGGCCAGTGGATCACCATGGAGCCCGGGCCGACCGTCAACTGGGTCCTCAAGGGGGACTCCGGGGTCGTCCCCGACGTCAGGGTGACCATGACCGACGGTGTCTTCACCCTCACTCCGCCCGACGGCCTCGTCACCAGGATCGGCCTGGACGGCACCCCCCTCCTCGACGACATCCCGGTGCGGCTGGAGTCGCCCGCGGGTCCGTCCGCCGCCCCGCGGGGCGTGGATCCGGTGCGGCTGCCCCTCGCGCCGGAGGTGACGGCGCCGTCCGTGCCGCAGGTCCACTGGCTGGTGCGGCAGGACATGGACTTCGCCGCGACGGTGGGCAAGTCCGGGTCGAAGACACGGCTGACCGAGGACGGTCTCGTACCGGTCAGGATCGACGGCACCATCACACCGCTCCAGGCGGTGTCCACCACCAATGCCAAAGTCTTCAAGGAGGGCAGCCAGTTCACCGCGTTCTCCGTGCCCGGCGGCACCGGGAAGCCTTTCGGGAACAGCGAGATCGGGCTCGATCTCGTATCCCTCAGCAACGACATCACGGCCGGTGCGGAGAACGTCAGAGGTGTACGGATACTCTCCAACGCCCAACTGCAGCAGGAGATCCTCAAGGAGATCCGGTTCGCCGTCGGGGACTCGACGCTGGAGATCCCGTCGAAGTTCACCCACGTGACGAAGAACGACGAGATCAAGAAATTCCTCGCCGAATACAACGTGCCGAAGAAGTTGGGTGCCTCGGTCACGACGGACATCAAGACGCTGCTGCAGGTGCGCCGCGACAACACCTGGCTCGTGCAGGGGACCATTCCGAAGGACTATCTGACGGGCCCCTATCCGACCGTCGACTCCCTGAAGTTCGTACCGGCCGCGCCGGCCGCCACCACGCCGACGATCACGGCGCCCACGGACCTGCTGGAGTCCGCGGGCCGGGCCTCCGGTTCCGGGCTCCAGCCCATGGAGACCCCGCAGTCGGTCATCAGGACGGACGACTTCTTCATGTCGAACGTCGACCTGGAGCAGCTGCGCGGTGTCAAGCTCGTCCGGCAGGACGACTTCCACACGTTGGAGGTCGACGACAAGAGCCTGCGCAAGTCGCACTTCAACCCCGACATCGGAATGATCCCGGCCAACCCGGACGGCAGAACCACCGCCTTCCAGCATGTGGTGGGTGCCGAGATCGCGGAGCGGAAGAGCAACAGTCCCTTCACCTCGTTCGCCGTTTCCGGTGGTGAGAAGGTGTACGGCGACACGGAGTTCGCCCTCGATGTCTACAAGCTGGGTCTGGACATCAAGGCCGGGAATCTGGAGAACGTGGGAATTCTCCCGGCCCGGGATCTTCAGCGGTTGATCGGCGACCAGATCGCGGCGACCATCGGGAAGCGTCTCGACTTCTCGGGGCTCACCGGGGCCAGTTCCCGGCCGGACGTCATCGATTTCCTCAAGAAGAACGACGTCAATGTCGCGGGCCGGGGTGGAAAGGACGCGATCGGCAAGATCGCCCGGGATGTCCGCGCTCTGCTGAACACGACCCGTGACCAGGAATGGCTGATCAAGGGCACCATCCCCAGGAGTTACCTGGAGGGCCCCTACCCCAGGGCGACAGGGCCCGAGAGCGTGGGTGGCCCGGCGCCCGTCGGTGACGCGCTCCATGGTCTCGACGAAGCCGCCGGCGACCTTCGGCTGTCGGACACGTTCAAGTCGGACTTCGAGGTGAAGGCCGTCTCCGTCGAGTGGCGTACTCCGGCCAGCGTGAATTCCGGCCGGCTGCTGGAGTCGCGCGTCGGTGAACTGCCGCTGCTGGACGGTCTGGGGCGGCCCACCGGTCAGTGGATCACCATGGAGCCCGGGCCGACCATCACGTGGGTCCTCAAGACGGACTCCGGAACCGTCGTCCCCGACGTCCAGGTGCGGATGGCCGACGGTGTGTTCACCGTCACCGCCTCCGACGGCGTCGTCACCAGGTTCGGCGCAGACGGCCTGCCGGCGGGCCTCGGTGATCCGGGACGGGTCCCCCTCCCGGCGTTGCCGCGAACGAGCCTCGACGAGGTGGTCCCGTCCTCGCCCGGCGACCTGGATCGGCTGGCCTTCGCCGCCGACCGGTCCGTCGACATCCAGGCCATCGCGCCCGCACCCGTCTGGCGCGAGAGCGACGAGACGCTGTGGCGCATCGGCGGCAAGCGCGGCCTGGACCAGATCTTCTCCGAGGGGTTCACCGTCCGCGACCCCCTGGAAACCAACCTGGACGTCATGGTCAGGACCGGCCAGCCGTCGGCGTTCGTGAGCACCACCACCGACCCGAACCTCATCTGGGACGGCGTCTTCAAGTTCGAGATCGAGGCCTCCGGCGGGATCGACGTCGGCAGGACCTTCGAACGCTCCATGGGCCCGGAGGGCTGGCGGACCTCGGGCTGGGCGTCGGAGAACGAGATCGCCTTCCCCGGTGGTATCGCCTCGGACTTCATCCGTGGCGCGTACCGGATGGACGCCCAGCACAACCTTGTCGAGTGGATCCCGAATCCCCACTTCAGGGGCGGGAACCCCCTGCCGGAGCTGGCGGCGGACATCAGGACGTCCGGGGCGGGCACGCCGGGCATCAGCGCGCTGGACTTCCGGGGGCCGTCCGTCGACGACCAGCTGAAGCTCCTGGACCAGCTGGATCTGGGCGGGGCCGGGAGTTGGGACGAGATCGGGTCCCTGGAGGGGACCGGGTCCCTGGACGAGGTCAACTCCGTGGACGGGTTCGGCTCCCTGGACGACGCGGGCGACGAGCTGGACTTCGGCTATCGGTCGGACGACTTCCGGCTGGACCGCTTCGACGCGCCCGCGCCCCGCAGCGAGACGGTGCTGCTGGATCCCCAGCAGGTCGCGGGTGTACCGGGCGTACAGAGGGAATGGCTGCGCACGCCGCTGGACGACGGCGGGTTCACGCTCGCCGACCCGATCGGGGACACGCGCCTGGTGTTCACGGCGGACGACGTGCTGCGGTTCCGTGACGTACGGCTCCCGGGCGCGGACGGCTTCCTCAGGTTCGAGGCCGCCCCGGGACCGGGCAGCCTTCCCCGGCCGGTCGGCACGGACGGACTGCCGGTGCCCGGCGGTGCGGCGATCGAACGCGGCGCGGTGATCGAACCGGTCCGGGGCGCGCTGAACGTCGTGACCGGCGTCCGGGTGCAGGCGCTGGACGGGGCCTGGATCGGCCGGTTCGACCTCGACGGCACGCGACTGTCCGAGCAGCTGACGCTGTCCGGCCCCGTCGGCGGTCCGCTGACCGGGGCCCGGCTGACCACGACGTTCACCCAGCTGCCGGGGGGCGCGACGGCGCCGGCGTACCGGCTGACGGTGCCGGGGCTGGGGGACGGCGCCTTCTCCGTCGTACGCCTGGACGGGGATCTTGCCCAGCGGCTGCCGGGCGGGGTCGCGGTGACCGACACGACCGGCGCGCGGTTCGTCTTCGACCGGGGCGGCCGGTTCGTGGACCTCTCGGCGGACGGGGCGACACCGACGCGGCTGGACGCGTCCGGGGCGGCGGTGCCGGAGACGACCGTGGGCCCGGTGACAGCCCTCGACGATCTCGGCGGACCTCTGTCGGAACAGCTCACCGCCGCCCCCGGGGGCAGCGTTCTCGACGACGTCGCCACCGGTCCCACCGGATCGGCTCCGGCCGGCGAGCACATGTCCGTGGAGAGCCTGGCGATCCCGGCCCCGCCCCGCGTCGCTCCCCCGCCGGCTCCCGCCCCGCCCCGCGTCGTCCCGCCGCCGGTGCCCGCCGCCGCTCCGCCCGTGCACATGTCCGGGGCGCCCATGGCCGCGAGGCCCGCGCGGGCCGTGGCACCCGGGTTCGAATCCTCCTTCCCGGCCCCCTCCATCGGCACCGAGAGCGAACTCAGCGGGTTCGTCGTCGCCCTCCCGGAGAGCGCGGACCGAACCTTCGCCTTCGTGTCGAAGGTCGACACCGACGAACCGTTGCTCATGGTCACGAAGGACATGGGCTCCGGCGGATACACCAACCCCACGCACCTCCCGATGGCGCAGCGCGGAAACTGGCAGACGCACACCGTGGAGCTGATCACCTACCCCTCGCGTCTGGGCGACCAGGTGGCGGTCGGCGCCCGCAACGACGCCACCCAATGGCTGCTCGACGTCTTCAAGGACCGTCTCGGCGTCCACAACCACCAGCCGCTCGAGTCGATGATCAGCCCCGACGGCCTCTACAGGCTTCAGGTGACGAGCGACCGGCACGTCATCGCGGCCGGGACCGGCCTGGAACTCGAGGGACTGCCCTCCGTCTCCATGCCGACCACGGGGCAGCAGGCGACGCTCGGTGTCCGGGCCGTGGACTTCGGCACCCGTGCCACGGACGAGCTGAGACTGCTGGCGGACCGCGCCCACTGGTACAAGCCCGCTTTCCGGAACGACGACGCTCTGCGTACGGCGCTCTCCCGGGAGACGCTCGACGCGCCCCAGCAGGTGGAGAACGCGTACACCTATGTGAAGTCCGTCATCGACTTCACCTCCCACCTGGTGAACAGGCACGGCATCCCCATGGAGGGCTGGGCCGGCGCGCCGCCGTACCGCGGGCTGACCCATCCGGCGGTGAAGAACGAATGGGGTGTGCTGCCCCGGACCAGGCCGAGCCTCGTCCTCGACTCCTTGTCGTCCGGTGACCGCGCCGTGACGCTGAGGCTGCTCCGCGAGACCCCCGCTCTCGGCGACGAGTCCATCTGGACGGCCGCCAGACAGTACATCCTGAACGGCAACGAGGTGGCCGGACGCGGTATCAACAACGCCACCGTGGGCGGAGAACGAGCCCTGTTGTTCGAGTTCCGGACCCTCCCGGACGAGCTGAAGGGCTCCGTACCGCGCGAGAAGGTCCTGGTCTCCCTGGTGAGCGACCCCTTGGCGGAGCTGGGCGGGAACCGGGCGACCGCGGTCCAGAAGATCAACGACTTCGTCTCCGGGCCGGAGAACAGGGACGCCTTCGCGGACTGGTACCGCGCGGAGTTCCCCAGGGATCCGGACGCCGGGCGGATCCACCGGAACAAGAGCACCGACTCGATCCTCAGGATGGCGGCGGCCCGTCACAAGGCCGAGTGGATCGCCGTGCGGCACCCTCGGACGTGGCAGGACATCACCGTGCGGCCGGCGGCCATCCAGCCGCCCGCTTCAGCCGTCCCCTCCGCGCCGCCGGTTGCCCCGCCGGTTGCCCCGCGAGTTACCCCGCCGGTTGCCCCGCATGCCGCAGCGGGGCCGCTGCCGGACGAACTGGGGCGGCCGGTGACAGGCGCGGGCGGCCCGGACGTGCCCGTCGTCGATCTGCCACGGATCACGCGGGAACCGGGCCCGGACCTGACCGAGCCCCTCGCCGACCCGCCACGGATCACGCAGGGACCGGGCCCGGACCTGACCGAGCCCCTCGCCGACCCGCCACGGATCACGCAGGGACCGGGCCCGGACCTGTCCGAGCCCCTCGCCGACCTCCCGCTCATCACCCGGGGGCCGGTCGCGGACCTGAGTGGCCCCGCCGTCCCGAGGCAGCCCCTCGACTCCCCCGTCCCGCCGGTCTCCTCGGTGCGGGAGGTGCCGCTGTCCGGGCTGGACGACGTGACGGGGCTGCGGCTGCGCATCACGGAGATCCCGGCGACCGACGCCGTCCCGGCCTCGCTCCGGATCGAGGTGGTGGACTTCACCGCCCGGGGCGGGCCGGTGCTCCTGCCGGATGTCCCGGTCGCCGTGCGCGAGGGCGGCGGATTCACCGCGACCGGTCCGCGGGGCGGCGTGCGCTGGCAGTTCGATGCCCTGGGGCAGCTGGAGCACCGCGAACTGCCGCTGTCCGGCACCGACTTCGCGCTGCGGTTCACCGACGACGCGCTCGACCCGATGCCGGTGGTCGGCCGGGGCGGAGTGCCCGTGCCGGGTGCCTCCGTCACGGCGGTCCGGAACGCGACCGGCGCGCTGAGCGAGCTGACCGTGCGGGTGCCGATGCCGGGCACGGACGGTCTCCCGGCGGTGTGGCGGTTCGAACCCGGTGGTCTGCTGCGTCAGCAGGAGCAGCCGATCACCCTGCCCGGCCTCGACGGATCGTCCGGCCTGGGGATCAAGGTGACGGTCACGCCGGGCGCGGGCGGGACCACGACCAGGGTGGTCGAGCTGACCGGCCCGCAGCATCTCACCGGTGCCCTCCGGCTCACCTCGGTGGACAGCACGCTCTCCGGACGGCTGCCGAACGGCTTCACGGTGACCGACACGCTCACCCACAGCCGCTTCCACCTCGACGCGGACCGCCGCCTCGTCCTGCGCGACCTGCCCGACCGGGACGGCTCCGGCTTCCTGCGCTTCACCGAGGACTCCGCCCCCGGCACCGCACCGGTCCGGCTCGCCGACCTGGGCGGCCTCCCCCCAGGGATCGCCCTGGACGACGTGGCGCGGATCGCCGGCCGTACGCTCGACGAGGCGGGCTCCGTGCCGAGACCTCCGGACGAACTCGGACGCCTCACCGGCCCGGAGGCGCCGCGCATCAGTTCACTCCCGGAGTTCCACGACCTCGGCCCGCAGGAACGGGCCCTCGTCGACGACCTCTGGGCCAGGCTGGTCCAAGACGTACGCCCCGTCTCCCCCGACGAACTCAACCGCGTCGTAGCCCCGGACACACCACGCACCGACTCGCTCTCGGCACCCGGCGCCCTGCCGGACCCCGCCCTGCCGGACCCCGACCTGGCGGCTCTCCGGGCACGCCTCGACAACCTCCGCCGCATGGACGGAGAACCCCGGCCCGCACCGGCCGCACCGGCGCCCCGTGCGGGCGGGCTGGCCGACCTCACCAGGCTCGGCCCGGACGGACGGCCCCTGTCCCCCGACGAACTGACCGTGCCCCTGTCCGGCGTGGACGACCTCGCGGACTTCGACCTGCGCGCGACCCGCCTCCCGGTGACCGACGCGACACCGCCGGGCTCGTACCGGCTGGAACTCGTCGACCGCACCCCCGGCGGGGCCGGGCCGGTGCGCGCATCGGACTTCACGGTCGAACTGCTCGACGACAGCGGCAGGTTCGCCGTCATCGACCCGGCCGGCACGACCCGGTTCACGCTCGATCCGCAAGGCGGCTTCCTCGGGCGGGAGACCGCTCTCGCGTTCGACGGCCTGCCGGAGGGGCTGCGGCTCAACGTGACGGTCAGCCCCGGTGCGCGAGGGGCGGGGCGGGTCACCGTCGATCTGCTCGTCCCCGCCGGTGCCACCCACTCCGTCCGGTTGACCCCGGCGACCGGCACCCTCGCCGAACGCCTGCCCGGCGGCTTCACCCTCGCCGACACCGTCACCGCGTCCCGCTTCCACTTCGACCACACCGGCCGCCCCGCCTTCCGCGACGTACCGGACCGGGACGGCTCGGGGTTCCTGCGCTTCACCGAGGGCGCGGCACCCGGCACCCCGCCGATCCGGCTCGACGACCTCGGCGACCTCGGCGACCTCGGCGACGGCATCGACGACGTCGCCGGGGCGAGCGCACGCGTTCCGCTCACCTCCGAGAACGGCGTCCTGGACGGCGTCGACATGGCGCGGATCTTCGACGTCACGCTCGACGAGGCGTCGGGCTTCCGCAGGCCGCCCGAGGGCGCTTCGGCGAACATGTCCGACATCGCGGGGGCCCTGGACTTCCTGGAGGCCGCGCCCGACCCCCACGGCCTCCACTCGCTGGACCTCCCCGGTGTCCAGCGCCTCGCCGACGAGGCGACCGCGTCGCTGGACCGGCTGGGCCTGCGCCCGGAGCTGCTGAACGACGAGCTGCGGCAGATGACCGGCCAGGCCCGGCAGACGCTGCGGCAGCACGCCGTCACCACGCTCGGCGACTACCTCGACCTGCCTCTGGCGACCCGCCTCGACGACCTCCGGTCCGTGTCCCAGGGCGCCGGTGGCCGTGTGATCGGCGACTTCACGGTCACGCCGACGCCGCACGGCGGGCCCGGCGGCAGCCGCTACACCGTGCGCCACGACCCGTCGGACGTGACCCTGGGCTTCGGCCCGAACCGCGAACTCCTCTACCAGGAGGTGTTCCTCAGGGGTGGCCCGGACGACCTGGACGGGCTGAAGGCCGGCATCACCGGCCGCTCGGCGGACGGCGGGCCGTGGACCGCGCGTTCGCTCGACTTCGTGGGCGCACGCCCGGCCGACGGCCTCTTCACGACGGCGCCGAACCCGCGCGGCGGTTTCACCGTCACCGACGCCGCCTCCACCACGAGCTGGCACTACGGCCCCGAAGGCGTGCACTCCCTGCGGGACGTACAGTTGCCCGGCGGTCGCGGCATCCTCCGTTTCGACGCCGACGCCCCCGGCGGCGTACCGCGGGTGCTGGACTCGGCGGACCGGCCGTTCCCCGGGGTGCGCCCCGAACTCCTGGACGACGGCGGGATCGCCCTGATCCCCACCGGCAAGGCGGCCCGACCGATGGAGCGGACCGTCTTCAGCCCCACCGGCACGCTGCGGGAGGAGACGATCGCCGTACGGATCAAGGGCGGCAGGGCCAACGGCGAACACTGGAGGATCGACCACGCCACCGGCACCGCCGTACGGGTCGATTCATCCGGCACCGCGCTCACCGGCCGCTTCTCCACGGCCAAGGTGGAGATGTCGGGCACCGGCCGGTTCAAGCTGACCGGTGAGGGCGGCGTGACCCTCTTCGAACGCGAGGTGCTCGGCAACGGCAACGTCCTCCACATCGACGTGGACCGTGTCGGCCGGGCCCGCTGGACCGAGTTCGACCCGGCGGGGACCAAGGTGCGGGCCGGCGAGCGGATCTGGGACGGCGACCGCAGAACCGTCCACGACACGCTCTCCTACCGCTGGGCCCCGATGGACGTCCTCGACGTCCGGACGTACACCAAGGCCGTCGACGGCGGTCTGATCCGGGCGGAGAAGGGCGCGGCGGGCGACTGGACGTGGACGCGCTTCGACTCCGGCGGCACCGAGGTGCTGTCGGGCACCCGCGAGTGGTCCTGGAACCACATCGGCTTCAAGGACACCTACATCGACCCGGTCACCGGGCAGCGGACCGTCGCCCAGCAGCGCGGCAACATATGGCCGCTGAACGGCTACCACGGCTCCCGCCAGTACCTGGAGCACCCGGTACTGCCCGGTCAGAGCCCGGCGGGCCTGCGGGTGAACCCCGAGCTGCACACCGGCGTCGGCCCGGCCAACAAGCCGATCGACGTCATCGAGCACCTCGCGGACGGTGGCACCCTGCACGTCGTCCGCGTCTCCGACCAGCGCATGCCGGCGGCCCTCTGGCAGACGCGTGCGGGCGTCGGCCGGTTCGACGGGTTCTTCGGGAACTCCGTCACCGGGGACTCCATGTTCGCGGTGTCCAAGTGGACCGAGACCGCCGCCGACGGCACCCGGCTGAAAGGTGTCCGGCTCGTCTCGCACGGCGGGCACAGCTGGCGGGACGTCGACCAGTTCGGCCGGATCGTCCGGGAGACCCGCAAGCTGGAGAACGGCGACGTCGTCGAGGTCGGCCGCGGTCTCGACGATCCCACGCGGTGGGCTCCGGCCCCGAAGTGGAACGGTTCCGCCGACTCGTACGAGCTGCCGTGGCTGGACACGACGAGCGGGGTCTCCGGCACCCGCCATGTCGCCGGCGACGGAAGCTTCGAGGACGTGTTCACCAATGCCGCGGGCGACGAGCTGCTGGCGATGCGCTCGCAGGGCACCGGCGTACGTGAGTACCTCGGCGAGAACCCGGCGCGCGGCATCGGGCGCGACGACGTCTCCGGGGTGTGGGTGGACAAGAACACCCAGCTGCAGATCACGGGGCGGCGTGACCTGTGGGGAGATCTCCGCGTCGAGGCGCACGGCAACCCCCGCCACCGGACCTGGGAGTGGAAGGCCACCGGCCCGGACGGAACGGTCACCGAGGGCGTCCGCCTGCAGAACCGCGGCTCGTTGTACTCCCGTACCTGGGACGACTCGTTCGTCGACTTCGAGCGGCTGGAGAACGGCCGGCCGGGGCGGGCGCTCAGGGAACGCGACGCCACCGACGACGGCACCGTCTGGATCGACGCCACCCGGCAGCCCGACCACACCTGGACCTGGCGGAAGACCCACGCCGACGGCACGGTCCACTCCCAGGGCGTCCGCGAGTACCAGGACGTCGCGAAGGGCCGCTGGACCGACCGTATCGGCGACGACGTGGTGAGGCGCCGCATCGGCGGCCGGGTCCGCGAGTACGCGTACACGGTGGAGGAGACGGCCCCCGCGGCCCGCACCCCGTCGGCCCTCACCCCGCCGGAAACCGGCCCCACCACCTTGGCGGATCTGCTCTCCCGGTCCGCGCGCCACTTCGAGCCGACCACGACGGTCACCGTCGACCGGGAGGTCTGGCGGGAGTTCGACATGGGCAAGGTGCTCCACCGCCGTGACGCGGTGGAGGGCGTCCCGGGCCGGTACCGGGAGTCGGAGTCGCTGTGGGGGCAGTGGCGGGAGTACCAGGGCGACCGGCTGGTCGCCCAGCGCACCATCACCGGACGGGTCTGGGCCACCGACGCCTTCGGCCGCTGGTCGGCGTTCGACGTCGCCAAGCTGCCGGAGATCAGCAGCCTGCCGACGGTCGGCGGGCAGGTGGGCCTGGACGGTCACCGCGCCTGGCGGCTCATCGGCCGCGAGGTCGACTTCCGCGGTTACACCACCGAGTTCCGCGGCCTGAACCGCGAGTTCCGCGACCCGTTCCACGAGATCTGGACCGGCGTCCGGGACGGCTCCTCGGCCGCCATGCCGCTCTGGCGCCATGAGCTGCGCAAGGCGGCCACCGAGTTCGCCACGGGCTTCCTGATCGAGTTCGGCACCAGCTTCGCGGTGTCGGCCATCGTCTCCGACTTCGCCAACACCCGCTTCGACCCGTTGGTGGCCTTCGAGCGGGCTCTGCTCAACGGCGCCGTCGGCGGCGTCATCCGGTCCGGCTTCAACGTGGCCCAGGACATGACCGCGCTCGGCAAGATCAAGCAAGGCCTGGCCAATCTCGACCAGGGCCAGGACTGGAACCGCCACTCGCTCGCCTCCAGCGACGACTGGGCCGGCGAGTGGGCGTCGTACGAGAACCCCGTCCGCTGGCGGTCCGGCACCTACGCCTTCTTCGACGGCCTGACGGTCAGCGCGCTCACCGGGTTCGTCAACAACGCCGCCAACGCGGCCATCTGGGGAGTGGGCGGCCAGAAGCACACCGGCGTCGAAGCCCTCGAAGCGGGCGCCTGGGGCGCGGCGGGCTCGCTCTTCACCGGCGTCACCAGCGGAATGGCCAGGTACACCTTCCACACCACCGCCGGTTCACGGATCTTCCATCGCGGCGGCCCCGGCGAGCTGATCTGGCAGAGCGCCGAGTCGCTGACCACGGGCATCCTCAACTACTGGATCAACACCAGGGGCGCCCACATCGACTCGACCCATCCGTTCCCGCCGTCGACCACCACACCCACGACGCCGCCCACGACCACCCCCACGACGCCGTCGCAGGGGACGCGATGACCGGCCGTCCCGCCCATCGAGGGATTGGAACCCACGTGCCCCCCACCGCCACCGTGCACCGGGTCGCCCCCAAGGGCCGCGGCGCGCACCGCAGCATCGGCTCCGCCGTACGCGCCGCCCGCGACGGCGACGAGATCCGCATCGCCCCGGGCGAGTACGTCGAACAGCTGCTCCTCGACCGCGCGGTGCGCCTGCTGCCCGAGGACGGCCAGGAGCACGCCGTACGGCTGCTGGCCGCGGCCCCCGGCCGCCCCGTGCTGGAGGCCGCCGCCCCCGGCGTACGGGTCGAGGGCCTCGCCCTGACCGGCCAGGACCCGGCGCTGCCCGCCGTGCTGGCCAACACCGGCGATCTGGAGCTGGACGGCTGCGAGGTCTCCGGCGGCCGGGTCGAGGCGGGCGGCGACGCGTCGCTCACGCTGACGGACTGCCGGGTGTCGGGGGCCGGGCTGGCCGCCGTGCACCTCAACACCACCGGTACGGCACGGCTGACCCGGGTCGTGGTCGAGGACATCGAGGGCACCGGAGTCGTCATCGGCTCCCGGGCCGTCGCCGAGGCCACCGAGCTGACCGTACGGCGGGTCACCGGGTCCGGCATCCGCGTCCGGGGCACCGCCCGGGCGGTGCTGCGCGAGTGCCGGATCTCCGGGCCGGGCCGCAGCGGTCTGCTGGTGGAGGACGAGGCGGCCGTCGCCGCCCTGGACTGCCGGGTGGCGGAGACGGCCGCCGAGGGCGTACGGGTCCTCGGCAGCTCGGCCCGCCCCGCGAACGCAGCCGGCCCCGACCACCGGGACACCCGGGAAGGCCGCGAAGGACGGGAGAGCGCGGACGGCGACGTGCCGCTCGCCCGCGCGGACGGCGGCGTCCTGCTCACCCGCTGCGAGATCCTGCGCACCGGCACGGACGGGGTCGCCGTCTCCGGCACCGGAGACGTCCGGCTGCTGAACTGCCGTCTGCGGGACGGCTCCGGACCCGGTGTGAGCGCGGACGGCGAGAGCCGCGCGGAGCTGGTGGACTGCCAGGTCGACCGGGCGCACGGCTCGGGTCTGGTGGCCCGGGGCTCCGCCCGGCTGACCGCCGAGGGCACCTCGGTGACCGGCAGCCGGGCCAACGGCCTGCTGGCGGGCGACCGTTCCGAGGTCCGTGTGGCCGACGGCGACCTGACGGACTGCTCGTTCAGCGCGGTGCACGCCTGCGACGACTCACGGGTGACGCTCACGGCGTGCCGTATCGCCTCGACGCCGGAACACGGGATCCGGGCCACCGACCGCGCCGGGCTCACCGTCGAGGGCGGTCGCATCACGGACTGCGGACTGTCGGGGGTGCGGATCGACAGCGCGGCCGAGGCCCGGATGCGCGGTCTCGCCGTGGTGCGCGGCCGGGCCGGGATCACCACCGAGTCGACCGGGACGGTGGTCCTGGAGGAGTGCGACGTCACGGACGCCGAGCGGGCCGGTGTCTCCTGCGGCACCGGGACGGCCCCGGTGCTGCGGGACTGCCGGATCAGCGGGACCGGCACCGCGGGCCTGGTGATCGGCGAACGCGCCACGCCCAGCGTCGAGGGCTGCACGGTCCGGGACACCGCCGGCTCCGGCCTGGTGGTGGGTCCGGGGGCCGAACCCCGGGTCAGGTCCGTCACGGTGGCCCGGACCGGCAAGAACAGCCTGTTCGTCGGGGAGAGGGCCCGCGGCACCTTCGAGGACTGCGTCTTCGCCTGGGCGGGCGGCGACGGCACGGCCTTCCCGGCGCTGCACGTGTCGGCCGGCGGTGCGCCTGTCCTGCGCGGCTGTCTGGTCCGGGACACCGAGGAGGACGTGGCACTGGAGAAGGGGGCCCGGCCGGTGTTCGACGACTGCCTCTCGCGGGACGTGGGGAACCCGTCCCTGCCAACCGGCGCGGACCGGTCCCTGGCGGCCGCCGGAGGCCCGGGCGGGGACCCGCGGTCGACCGCGCGGGAGACCGAGGCACCCCCCGAGGACACCATCGAGGACCTGCTCGCCGAACTCGACGGCCTCGCCGGACTGGACCGCGTCAAACAGGACGTCTCGTCCCTGGTGAAGCTGATGCGGATGGTCCGCCGCCGTGAGGAGATGGGGCTGGCCCCGCCCCCGCTCAGCCGCCACCTCGTCTTCACCGGCAACCCCGGCACGGGCAAGACCACGGTCGCCCGGCTCTACGGCCGCATCCTGGCCGCCGTCGGCCTTCTGGAGCGCGGCCACCTGGTCGAGGCCGACCGCTCCGCCCTGGTCGGCGAGTACGTCGGCCACACCGGCCCCAAGACCACCCGCCTCTTCCAACAGGCCCGGGGCGGCGTGCTGTTCATCGACGAGGCGTACTCCCTCACCCAGTACGCCGGCTCGAACGACTTCGGCCAGGAGGCGATCGCCACGCTGCTGAAGCTGATGGAGGACCACCGCGACGACGTGGTGGTGATCGTCGCCGGATACCTCAAGGAGATGGAGGTCTTCGTCCGCTCCAACCCCGGCCTCGCCTCCCGCTTCAACCGCACCCTCCTCTTCGAGGACTACGGCAGCGCCGAACTGGTCAGCATCGTCGAGCACCAGGCCGCCCAGCACCAGTACGAACTCGCCCCGGACGCCCGCGAGGCACTGGCCGGACGCTTCGACGCGATGCCCCGGGACCGGGGCTTCGGCAACGGCCGTACGGCCCGCCAGCTGTTCCAGGCCATGACGGAACGCCAGGCGTACCGCGTCGCCGAACTGCCCGACGCCTCGGAGTCCGACGTGATGACGCTCAAGCCCGAGGACATCCCGCGGAACCTCTGAACCGCCCCGTCGCCCACCCCACCCCACGTCACGCCCTCTCCCACCGACGACTTCCAAGGAACCGCCCGATGCCGCACACGCCCACCCCCAGCGAACGAAGAGAAGGCGAGTTCGCCGACCTGTTCGCCCGGAAGACCCGCACCCCGCTCCGCGGCTTCCTGCCCGGCCGCCGGGTGTGGAAGGCGGTCGGAGGCTCCGCCGCCGCGGTCCTGGTGATCGCCGGCTCCGCCACGGCCGTCGCCGCCATCGACTGGAGCGGCGGCTCCTCCGAGAAGGTCACCACCGCGGCCGACGAATCAGCCAAGGAGAAGTCCTCCGCCGGTGACACCGAGAAGGCGGTCGTCGTCCCGTCGCCGAAGGAGCGGGACAAGGGCAAGGACGGCCCCGAGGTCGTGTACGTCCCCGTCTCCGGCGGAGCGGGCGCCGGGACGGCGGCGGGTGGCGCGGCGTCGACGCCGGACACGGACTCCGACACCTCGGACGGCACGAGCACAGGCGCCTCCGGCTCCACGGACACCCAGGAGACGAAGGGCACCACCACCCAGAACACCGAGTCGCAGTCGGCGGACGGCTATCTGTGGGCCGACGGAAGCGTGGAGACGGACTCCAACGACTACTGGGACCAGAGCACCGTCACCGTCAAGTCCACCAAGCCGCTCACCTCGCTCAAGGTCGTCGTCCGCGTCATCCAGACCGGCGGCGTGTCGAGCAGCGGCACCTGGACCTCCCTGGGCGACAAGGTGGCCGTGGGCCAGAACGCCACCAGCGACCAACTGGGGTACGTCATCACGCTGAAGTCGGGGGTCACGCTCGCCCCCGGCACCTATGTCTTCAAGGTCCAGTACAACCACGCGCAGGGCAGCCGGGACGCGGGCCGCGACCTCTACACCGTCACCGCCGTCGCCTCGGACTCGGACGACGAGTCCGTCTCCGGCCGCTTCTGAGCACCTACCCGGTCAGGGTGTTCAGCCGGTCCAGCCCTGCTTCCGCAGCACCGCCGACACGTCGGGCGCCTGATAGTGGTCCCCCTTGAGCACCTTGCCGTCGGCCCGGCGGGCGACGACGCCGTCGGGGCCCAGCTTGGTCATGTTGGAGCGGTGGATCTCGGCGAGCACGGCGTCGAGGTCGATGCCGTGGACGAGCGCGGTGCCGTACGCCACGTACACGACGTCGGCCAGCTCGTGGGCCAGCCGGTCGAGCGGGCCGTCGACCGCCACCTCGGCGACCTCGGCGGCCTCCTCGGCCAGCAGCTCACCCCGGTGGGCGGCCAGCTCGGGCGAGACCTCGGTGGGCGCGGTACGGACGTCGAGGCCGAAGGCCCGGTGGAACTCGCGGACCAGGCGAGCGGGAGAAAAAGTCATCCGGCGACCCTACCGACCGGCTGCCCGCCCCCGCCCCGACCCGACCCGCTCCGGCCCGACAGGTCTGTCCGTCTCACACGATCCTGACCCTCAAGTCCCTTTGCGTCACGATCATTTGACGTTACGTCATCCTCAGGGGCCGGTGTCGGAAGCAGTGACTCCACTCCGTACTCTCCGTTGGGTCTTCACGTACCACCCCGAGCGATTGAGGACCCAAAGTGAGCGTTCCCCCCACCTCCCCCACCCATCGCGCCCAGTCCCGGATGACCCGTCGTGCCGTGATCGGCGCCGCCGGCGCGGTCGCGGCCGGTGCCGTGATCACACCGACCGTGATGGCCACGACCGGCGACTCCGGCGGCGCGACCGCGGACACCGGCACGGAGGACACCAAGGCCGGTACGACGACCGAGACCTTCCCGAAGACCCGCAGCGAGGCCGCCACCGGCGAGGCGCCCGTCGAGGCGGCCTTCCCCATCGGGTACGTGGGCGTCCGCTGGGGCGGCACCGACGAGACCACCGGCGGCGGCATCCGGCTGCGGGACGCCGACGGCGCCCGGGGCGAGTGGCGGACGCTCGGCGACGGCGGCTGCTCGGTGGCCAACGGCGGCGGCGTACTGATCGCGGCCGCCCAGGCCGCCGGCTACGAGCTGAAGGCGCCCGACGGCGCCACCGGCCTGCGCTCGCTGGCGCTCGACACCCAGCACGGCCCGGACCGGAAGGTGGCCGTGCCGTCCGATCCCACCCGTGTCCGGGGCGTCGAGTTCCTGACCCGGGCCGCCTGGGGCGCCGACGAGTCGCTGCGGTTCAAGGCGGACGGCACGGAGAACTCGCCGACCGCGTTCTACCCGTTCCAGACGATCACCGTGCACCACACGGCCATGGCGAACGACGACCCGGACCCGGCCGCCACGGTCCGCGCGATCTACCAGCTGCACGCCGTCACCAACGACTGGGGCGACATCGGCTACCACTTCCTCATCGACGAGGAGGGCCGTATCTACGAGGGCCGCTACTCCGGCGACGACGGCCTGCCCGCGCACGACGCCGACGGCAAGGTGGTGACCGCCTTCCACGTCGGCGGCTTCAACTCCGGCAACCTCGGCATCGCCCTGCTGGGCACCTTCACCGAGCAGGGACCGAAGGAGGCCGCCCGCGCGTCGCTGACCCGGCTGGTGAAGGCGCTGGTCCGGCAGCACGGCGTCGACCCGCAGGCCCGCGTGACCTACACGAACCCGGTCAACGGCACCCAGAAGGAGGTCGCGGAGATCAGCGGCCACCGGGACTGGATGGCGACCGAGTGCCCGGGCGAGGTCATGTACCAGGAGCTGGACCGCCTGCGCACGGCCGTGGCGACCGGCCGCTGACCGCGTCCGCTGACCGCGTCCGCCGGTCGCCGGTCGCCGGTCGCCGGTCGCCGGTCGCCGGTCGCCGGTCGCCGGTCGCCGGTCGCCGGTCGCCGGTCGCCGGTGAGAGGGCGGGGCCCAGCCCCTGCCCTCTCAGGAGCGCGGGGAACGGCGCGAGCGTCCGCACACCGTCCGCACACCGTCCGCACCCGGAGGACACCCCGCACCCCCGAGGTCACAGCCTCGCACCGGATGGATCCGATCCTGGCCGCCCGCTCGGTGACCTGGCAGGATTTCGTCGCATGGTCCAGGTACTCCCCCGCATCGGCACGCGGCAGGCGCTGCTGGGCTCGGTGGCTTCGCTGGTGGTCCTCGGGCTGCTCGCGTGGTGGCTGTGGCCGAGCGAGGAGCCCCCGAGCGGAACGATCACGCTCATGACCGGAGCCGACCGGGGTGTCTACCAGCAGTACGGCAACCAGCTGCGGTCGGCGATCGCCGAGGACATGCCGGGCCTGCGGGTCGATCTGGAGCCCAGCAACGGTTCCCAGACCAACGTCCGTGGTGTGGCCACCGGGGAGGCCGACTTCGCCATCGCCGCGGCCGACGCCGTGCAGACGTACATCGAGGAGGGCCGGCCCGGCGCCGACAAGCTGCGGGGCATGGCGCGACTGTACGACGACTACGTGCAGCTGGTCGTCCCCGCCGACTCGACCATCCAGAACATCTCGGAGCTGAAGGGCAAGCGGGTCGCCGTCGGGCCCGAGGGGTCCGGCGTACGGCTGATAGCCGAACGTCTGCTGGAGGCGGACGGGCTGGACATCGGCAAGGACATCGACGCACGGCCGGACACCATCGCGACAAGCCCTGACGCCCTCCGTACCGGCAAGATCGACGCCTTCTTCTGGTCGGGCGGACTGCCCACGCGGGGGCTGACCAACCTCGCGGAGAAGCAGAAGTACGGCTTCCGGTTCGTCCCGATCCGCGGCACCCTGGTGACGAAGCTGCACGACCAGGGCGGCGTCTTCAGTTACTACCGGACATCCCTGATGCCCGCGGACGCCTACCCGACCATCCTCAAGGACTCGGTGCCCACCCTCACCGTGGCGAACCTGCTCATCACCCGCGAGGACCTGGACCCCAGACTCACGGAGTGGCTGACCCGCGTCGTGCTGAAGAGCCGGGACAAGATCGGCGAGGACGTCCACGCGGCCCAGGTGGTGGACCTGCGCACCGCCCTCTACACGGACCCGCTGCCGCTGCACGAGGGCGCCGCGGCGTACTACCTGTCGGTGAAGCCGTAGCCCGGAGGTTCGGGGACGACGCCCTCCGGGCCCCGTAGGCCCCGGGAAGGCCCTCTCAGGCCGGCGGACGCGACCGGGGCACCGTCACCGTCACCCGCAGCCCGTGCGGCTTGTGGTGGGCGTACGAGATGGAGCCGCCGCCCGCCGCGATCAGCGCCCGGGAGATGGAGAGCCCGAGGCCCGAGCCCTTGATGTTCTGGTGCGCGGTGCTGCGCCAGAAGCGGTCGCCGACGCGTTCCAGTTCCTCGTCGCTGAGGCCTGGCCCGCCGTCGGTGACGACGACGGTGGAGTTCGCGCCGTTCGAGGCGACCCGGACCTCGACGGTCTCCCCGGCGGGCGTGAACTTCAGCGCGTTGTCGATCACCGCGTCCAGGGCGCTGGACAGGGCGATGGGGTCGGCCCAGGCGGTGGTGGCCGGGCAGGCGCCGGCCAGCGTCACGCCCTTGTCGTCGGCCAGCGGCGACCAGGAGGCGACGCGCTCGGCGGTCAGCTCGCCCACGTCGATGAGCCGCAGATCGGACTCCGCGTGCTCGGCGAGCGCCAGGTCGAGCAGGTCGTCGAGGACCGAGGCGAGGCGCTTGCCCTCGGTACGGACGGAGGCGATCTCCGCGTTCCCCTCGGGCAGTTCGAGGGCGAGCAGGTCGATGCGGAGCAGCAACGCGGCGAGCGGGTTGCGAAGTTGGTGCGAGGCGTCCGCGACGAAGGCGCGCTGCTGTTCCAGGACGTCCTCGACGTTGTCGGCCATCTCGTTGAACGACCGTGCCAGCCGCCGGAGTTCGGGCGGACCGCTGGCCACCGCGACCCGTGACTTGAGGCGTCCGGAGGCGATGGCGTGGGTGGTGAAGTCGAGGACGCGTACGGGCTTGAGGACCCAGCCCGTCAGCCGCAGCGCGGCGCCGACCGCGAGGAGCATCGCGGCGATCTCACCCGCGCCGATGATCAGCCAGCCGCGCAGGATCTTCTTGCGCATCTGGTCGGTGGGCGAGTCGGTGACGACGGCGGCGACGACATCACCGTCGTGGATGACCGGGGACGCGACGACGAGCCGGCCCTCCTGCCAGGGCCACACCTGTTTCGGGTCGTGCGGACGGCGCCCCAGCAGCGCCTCCTCGAAGGCCTCGAGCCCCTCTCCCTCGGTGGGTCTGCCCCAGTCGTAGGGGGCGTTGGCCATGGCCTGCTGGTCCTTCTCCCGGTAGAAGACGCCGGCCTTGATGCCGTACACGCTGTAGTACTGCTCCAGCTCCCGCTTCAGGGTCTCGCGGCGGCCGTCCGTGGTGTCCACGCGGGAGCCGCTCGGACGTTCGGTGACGAACTGGGCGAGGGAGGCGAAGCGCGCCGTGTCGTCGATACGGTCGACGACGACCTCCTGTTGCCGCGCCGCCGCGAGGCTCACCGCGAGCGGGATGCCGAGGGCCAGCAGCACGGCGGCCATCAGGACGATGAGCAGCGGAAGAAGACGAGTGCGCACGCGGGCACGCTACGGCGTCGGGGCGACCAGCCGGTAGCCGACCCCGCGCACCGTCTCGATCAGGGCGGGCATCCGCAGCTTGGACCGCAGGGACGCGACGTGCACTTCCAGGGTGCGCCCGGTCCCTTCCCAACTGGTCCGCCACACCTCGCTGATGATCTGTTCCCGGCGGAAGACGACCCCGGGCCGCTGGGCCAGCAGCGCGAGCAGATCGAACTCCTTGCGGGTCAGCTGGACGACCGAGCCGTCCACGCTGACCTGGCGGGTGGGCAGCTCGATGAGCACGGAGCCGAGGCGCAGCCCGCTGTCGCCGGGAGCGGCGGCCTCGTCGGGGGCCCTGCGGCGGGCGACGGCGTGGATACGGGCGAGCAGTTCCCCGGTGTCGTACGGCTTGACCACGTAGTCGTCGGCGCCGAGGTTGAGGCCGTGGATCCGGGAGCGTACGTCGGCGCGGGCCGTCACCATGATCACCGGGGTGCTGGTGCGCTTGCGGATCTTGCCGCAGACCTCGTAGCCGTCCTGGTCGGGCAGGCCGAGGTCGAGCAGGACGACCCCGAAGCCGTTCCCCTCCGGGACGAGCGCCTGGAGCGCCTCCTCGCCGCTGCGGGCGTGCGTGACGTCGAAGCCGTGCCGGGCCAGGACCGCGGACAGGGCGGCGGCGACGTGGTTGTCGTCCTCGACGAGGAGCAGCCTCATTCCGGCCCCTTCCGGTTCGGTAGGTCTCGCGTTTCGCGCATCTGCGCGTTTCGATCATCGGCGCGTATCGAGTATCTGCGCGTTTCGATCATCTGTACGTCTCGGTCGGCACACATTACGCGGATCCGCACCTGGGAGCCGCGCGCCTCGACCCATGCGCAGTCACACTGATGAGTGAGGACGCCGTCAAGGCCGTACGGGTTCCGAGCGGGTTCCGTTACCCAGCCGAAACGCCCGCGCGGGCCCGTCACGTGCCGTGTCCGTCCGGCTACCAGATCGTTATGCTCAATTCTCGCTCAGATGTAATGACGCTGGTCGTCGCCGGTCACTACTGTCCTCCGAAACCGAGCAGGACGGAGCCATAAAGCGATGACCGAAGTTTCGGTGGCCAAGGACGCCGTGGCCGCGACCGATGATCTGGTCGTCCTGAAGAGCGTCAACAAGCACTTCGGCGCGTTGCACGTGCTCCAGGACATCGATCTGACCATCGCCAGGGGCGAGGTCGTCGTGGTGATCGGACCCTCCGGGTCGGGTAAGTCCACCCTGTGCCGCACCATCAACCGGCTGGAGTCGATCGACTCCGGCGACATCCTGATCGACGGCAAGCCGCTGCCCGCGGAGGGCAAGGCGCTCGCACGACTTCGGGCGGACGTCGGCATGGTGTTCCAGTCGTTCAATCTCTTCGCGCACAAGACCGTGCTCGAGAACGTGATGCTGGGGCAGCTCAAGGTCCGCAAGACCGACAAGAAGAAGGCCGAGGAGCAGGCCCGGGCGCTGCTCGACCGGGTCGGCGTGGGCACCCAGGCGGACAAGTACCCCGCGCAGCTCTCGGGCGGCCAGCAGCAGCGCGTCGCGATCGCGCGGGCGCTGGCCATGGGCCCCAAGGTCATGCTCTTCGACGAGCCGACCTCGGCGCTCGACCCCGAGATGATCAACGAGGTCCTGGAAGTCATGCAGCAGCTCGCCCGGGACGGCATGACCATGGTCGTGGTCACCCACGAGATGGGCTTCGCCCGTTCGGCCGCCAACCGGGTGGTGTTCATGGCGGACGGCCGGATCGTCGAAGAGGCTGTGCCGGACCAGTTCTTCAGCAACCCCCGCAGCGACCGGGCCAAGGACTTCCTGTCGAAGATCCTGCACCACTGACGGCCCCACCGACGCCGCTCCCGGCACCCGGCACCCGGCACCCGCACCATGACGGTCCGCATCTGTTCACCAGTCAAAGGATGTTCACCATGAAGCTCCGCAAGGCAAGCGCTGCCGCCTCCGCCGCGATCGTTCTCGCTCTGACCGCCACGGCCTGCGGTGGGGACAAGAACGACAGCGGCGACAGCGGCGACGGCGGTGGCAAGGTCACCATCGGCATCAAGGTCGACCAGCCCGGCCTCGGTCAGGAGACCCCCGACGGTTACGAGGGCTTCGACGTCGACGTCGCCACGTACGTGGCCAAGGAACTCGGCTACGACGAGAAGGACATCGAGTTCAAGGAAGCGCCGAGCGCGGAGCGCGAGAACCTGCTGCGGCGCGGTGACGTGGACTTCATCGTCGCCACCTACTCGATCACGGACGAGCGCAAGGAGAAGGTCTCCTTCGCCGGTCCGTACTTCCTGGCCCACCAGGACCTGCTCGTCCGCGCGGATGACAACGTGACCAAGGGCGACGACCTGAACGGCAAGAAGCTCTGCTCGGTCACCGGCTCGACCTCCGCGCAGAACGTCAAGAACGACTTCGCGCCCAAGGCCCAGCTGCAGGAGTACGGCGGCTACTCCGAGTGCCTCAGCGGCCTGGAGAGCGGTGCGGTCGACGCGCTCACCACGGACGACTCGATCCTCGCCGGTTACGCCGCCCAGGAGCAGTACAAGGGCAAGTTCAAGCTCGCCGGACTCAACCTGAGCGACGAGAACTACGGCATCGGCATCAAGAAGGGCGACACAGACCTTCAGGGCAAGATCAACAAGGCCCTCGAGAAGATGGTCGAGGACGGTTCCTGGGAGAAGTCCGTCAAGGAGAACTTCGGCCCGGCCAACTACGAGAACGAGCCCGCCCCGGCGATCACCGAGAAGGGCTGACGGCTCCCTGACGGGGGGCCACCGGCTCGGTGACGTGCCGCCCCGGCTCGGGGCGGCACGTCACGCCAACGACACACGCGGAAGCGCGGGAGATCGTGTTCGACTTTCTTTCTGACTATGACAACCCCACGTTGTTGGGCGCCTTCTGGGTGACCGTGCAGCTCACGGTGTTCTCGGCCATCGGCTCCCTGATCTGGGGCACCATGCTGGCCGCGATGCGGGTCAGCCCCGTCCCTCTGATGCGGGGCTTCGGCACCGCCTATGTGAACCTGGTGCGGAACATCCCCCTCACCGTCATCATCCTCTTCACTTCTCTGGGACTCGCCGACACCTTCGGTGTCACCATGGGCGCGCCCGACGACGTCAAGACGAGAGTGTTCCGGCTGGCCATCCTGGGGCTGATCGCCTACCACGCGGCCTTCGTCTGTGAGGCTCTGCGGTCCGGCATCAACACCGTGCCCGTCGGTCAGGCGGAGGCGGCCCGCGCCATCGGCCTGTCCTTCACACAGGTCCTCACCCTGGTTGTCCTCCCCCAGGCGTTCCGTTCGGTCGTCGCGCCCCTGACCAATGTGCTGATCGCTTTGACCAAGAACACCACCGTCGCGGCGGTGATCGGCGTGGGCGAGGCGGCCTATCTGATGAAGGAAATGATCGAGAACGAGGCGGAACTGCTCCTGATCTCCGGGATCTTCGCCCTCGGCTTCGTGATCCTCACCCTGCCAACCGGCCTGATCCTCGGATGGGTCAGCAAGCGAGTGGCGGTAAAGCGATGACCTCCCTTCTTTACGACGCTCCTGGCCCCCGTGCCAAGACGCGCAACGTCGTCTACACCGTGGTGTTCATCGCCGTACTGGCCCTGGTGGCCTGGTGGGTGATCGCCGTCATGGCCGACAAGGGTCAGTTCGAGTGGGCCAAGTGGAAGCCCTTCATCACTGCCGAGGCCTGGGACACGTATCTGCTGCCCGCGCTGGGCAACACGCTGAAGGCAGCGGGGCTCGCGCTGGTCATCGCCCTGCCGCTCGGTGCGCTCTTCGGTATCGCACGGCTCTCCGACCATCGGTGGGTCAGGGTCCCGGCCGGTGCGGTCGTCGAGTTCTTCCGCGCCATCCCCGTACTGATCCTGATGCTGTTCGCGAACGAGCTCTACGCGTCGTTCACCGACATCAGCAGCGACATCCGCCCCCTGTACGCGGTCGTCACCGGTCTGGTCCTCTACAACGCCTCGGTCCTCGCCGAGGTGGTCCGGGCCGGCATCCTCTCGCTGCCCAAGGGCCAGACGGAGGCAGCTCAGGCCATCGGTCTACGCAAGGGGCAGACCATGACGAACGTCCTACTGCCCCAGGCCGTGACCGTGATGCTGCCGGCGATCGTCAGCCAGCTCGTCGTCATCGTCAAGGACACCGCTTTGGGTGGCGCGTTGATCGGATACGCGGAGCTGCTCCGCTCCGTGCGGACGATGAGCGGGTTCTACGCGAACATCATCCCCAGCTTCATCGTCGTCGCCGTGATCTACATCGTGCTGAACTTCCTGCTGACCAGCTTCGCCAGCATGCTGGAGAGCCGGATCCGGCGGGGCAAGAAATCGACGGGTGCGGTGCTTCCCGCGGCAGCAGTCGCGGGTACCACGGGAACCGGAGCCGAACTGTAAGCGTCACACTGCCCGCTGCGCCGGTCACTCGACCGGCGCAGCGGGCAGTGGGCTGTCTCCGTCCTTCTCACGCGCCGTCAGTGCTCGCTCCGCACACATGAATCCACACCCGTGAGAAGGAAACGGTCTCCTGTCCGTCCCCGATGGGACGGACAGGGGACCGCTCAGTCTCACGGTTCAGCCGATGGGCTTGATGGACGTGCTCCCGGACGTGTCATCGGCGTTGAGCTGGTGGATGGTCAGCGTGACGTTCGCCTTCAGGTTGCCCATGGGCGACAGCACGACGGACTTGTTGCAGCCCTTGACCGTGGACTCGGACACGTCGGTCCTTTTCCCCCACTTCACCGAAGCACGGGCCTTCCACCAGGCGCACTTCTTGTAGGTGATGCGGATCGAGTGCTTGCGCACGTTCTTGAGGGACGTACTCCGGTACTGCTTGTCGACCCACGTGTACGGGTAGATGATCAGCTTGATGCTGCCCGAGCGCTTGCCCAGGTACTTCTCGGCGGGACCGTCCGCGGTCGCCGAGGGAGCGGCCAGCCCGGCGGCCAGCACAGCCGTCCCCATGACCATGGCGCTTCGGCGCACCACTCTGCCCATGCCCTTGTCCTGCATCAATGGCCTCCTTCAGAAGCCTCTCGCCTGAGCGATCCGGTGTGAGTCGAGGAAAATTCGAGCCTTTCGCGGAACATCACGTCAGGCGGGCTGGTCGCCCCACTTCCAGCGCCAGGTGTCCTTGAACACCACCGTCTTGGCATTGCTGTAGACGATGCTCGACTTGGCCCAGAAGTCCTTGCACTTGTTCTTCGGCGGCAGCGCCTGAATCAGGGTCGAGTACGGGGCCTTCTTGGCTGCCACGTTCTGGCGGTAGACGCGCTTCTTGGTGGTGACGCAGTAGATCTCGCCGACGAGGCTGGAGATCTTCCGCCCCTTCTTGCAGCCCTTGGCCGTCTGGAACCACACCTTCAGAAAGGTGCCGTCCTGGTCCTTGTCGTACCACACCTTGAGATCGGTGGCCCCGCACTTGGCCTTGACCGCTGCGACCGCGGGTGCGACAGGCGCCGCGTCGGCGGCGGGCGCGGCGACGACACCCATGGCCATCGCGCACGCGGCAGCGGCGGCGGCCCGTCCCATTCTTCTGCTCGTCCCGTTCCCCGTCATGAGGTTCCTCTCTCGTCCAGGACGTCGTGAACGGCCATGACTGTGGCCCAGGTGCCCACGAGGAAGATCTCCCCTGTGCGGGGGGCTCCCCGAAGTTCACCCCCGGAACGGGGATTGCCATTCCGAGCGACAAGGCTTCGCGGGGGAGGCATGGCGACAATCACCCCTCCCCAAGGGCCAATTGACGTGCACGCGCGATCGCCCCAGGATCGTGCTCGACGTCGCTGAGGCCGACCACTCGGCGACGACAGCAGGACCGTCACGCACGTGAGCAACCACAACGGGGACCGCATGCTACGGGTGGGAATCATCGACGACAGATCGCTCTCGCGCACGGGCTTGCGCGAGATGTTTCAGGCGCTGACCCGTGACGCGCCGCACGGCGCGTGCACCAGCGTCGTGTTCGAGGGCAGAGCCGGCCAGGCGGCCACCCTCATCCGCGCCACCCGCCCGGACCTCCTCGTCAGTGGTCACACCTCCGGCCGGTCCTCTCTTCTGCTGCTGGAGACCCTCGCCCGTCTCACCCATCCCCCTGCGGTCCTGGTCATCGGGGAACGCATCACTGACGCCGACGCCCGCGCTCTTCTCACACATGGCGCCGCGGGCGTCCTGCTGCACCGCTCCGCGGCCAAGAACCTCACCTGGGCCCTCGCCGCCATCGTGGAGGGCAGCCGCGCCCTCTCCCCCGAACTCGCCGACGCGGTCATCAACGGCCGCGCCGCCCCGGCGCACCCACCCGGTACGGGCCAGGAACGCCTCGCCAGCCTCAGCCCTCGCGAGCTCGAAGTCCTCGCCCTGGTCAGCGACGGACTTCCCAACCGCGCCATCGCCGAGACACTCCATATCAGCCCGGAGACGGTCAAGGACCACGTCCGCGCCCTGTGCACCAAGCTCCACGCAGCCAGCCGCATTCAGGCCGCCCGCATCGCCTGGCAGGCGGGCGTCCTCCCGTCCCCCGCCTGACATCGGCGCTCGCGCGATCAGCCCCGTACACGCGGCGAGTACACCCGGCGCGACTCATCGACGGCCTCGCCGTGTGTCCGGCCGCTCCACCCATCCCCGGCATGCACCGGCCCGCCACCGCCTCCGTCACTTGACGCAAGCACCGGCAATGGGTTGCATACGTTCTGTGATCGTGCACCCTGCTCCAACTTCCTGTTCACCCACGTCCGCCGGGACGTCACGTCGGGCAGGGGGCGCCGCGCCGTGGACCCGGTGATCATCGTCGGCGCCGGGCCCGTGGGGCTCACGCTCGCCCTTGCGCTGGCGCGGCAGGAGGTGCCGTCCGTGGTCCTCGACGAGGGACCGGGGAAGGACGAGCAGCGGCTCGCGCGGACCGTGGTCCTGAACGAGGACACGGCCGCACTGCTGGAACGATTGTCCGGCGTCCCGCTCTCCCGGGCCGGCTGCCGCTGGGCCGGATGGCGGTCGATGCGGCGCAAGCAGGTGATGCGTCAGGTCCGGTTCGGGCAGACCGGCTTCGACGAGTTCGACGAGCCGGACATCCCGCCGCGGGAGGGCTCGAAGGGCGCCCGCGGCGGGCCCGACGCCGTCGTCGAGGGCTCCGCCGACCTCCCCCCGCTCCACATCGCCCAGCACGTCCTGACCGCCGCCCTGCGCGAGGCCATCGCCGGCGAACGGCTCGTCAAGGTCGCCGTGGAGAGCCGGCTCGACGCGATCGAGCAGGAGAAGTCCGGCGTCACCGCCCACACGCGCGGGCCCAAGAGCACCTGGTGGCGCGGCAGTTACCTGGTGGGCTGCGACGGGCCGCGCTCGACGGTCCGCAAGCTCCAGGACATCCGCTTCCCCGGCCGTACGGCGGTGGAACGGCACGCGGTCGCCGCACTGCGCGCCGAACTCCCCTGGCCGGGCGAGGCGTTGCTGCACCGCATGCCGCCGTGGCGCACCTCGGGCCCGTCCGGCGGGGAGATCACCGCCCGGCCCCTCGGCGAGGGCGTCTGGCGCCTGGACTGGCTCCTGCCGCCGGGCAAGGACCTCGTGACGCCCGAACTCCTCGTGGCCCGCGTCCGGGAGACCCTCGCCGGCTGGACGGGCGGCTCCACACCGCCGTACGACCTGCTCGACACCGGCGTGCACACCGTGCACCACCGGCTCGCCCGGCGGTGGCGGGTCGGCCGGGTCTTCCTCGCCGGGGACGCCGCGCACCTGCTCGGGGCGCTCGGCACCCAGGGTCTCGACGAGGGGCTGCGGGACGCCGACAACCTCGCCTGGAAACTGGCCCTGGCCTGGCACCACGGCCCGTACGAGGCCCTGCTCGACAGCTATCAGGCGGAGCGGCGCGCGGTCGTCGCCGCCCGGCTGCGCGCGGCCGACCAGGTGCTGCCCCTGCTGCGCGGCGGCAAGGGCCTGCGGTCGTACGTCCCCGGCTCGTCCCGGGGCCACGACGCGCTGCTCGCGGACGGCCACCTGGGGCGCGGGGCACTGGGTGCGCCGGGGGCGTACTCCGACTCGCCGCTCATGCCTCCACGCGCCGCGGCGGAGACTCCGGTCGACACACCGCCGGGCACCCAGGTCGTGGATGTGGAGGTGACCGCGGAGGACGGCTCCTTCGTACCTCTACGGGACCGGCTCGGACGCGGGGCGATGCTGGTGGTGCTGATCGCGCCGGGTACCGGAGTGTGGGAGCGCAAGCACTGGATGAGCGCCGGGCTCATGCCCCGCCTCGCGGCCGCCGTCTCCGCCCTGCCGCGTCCCGCCGAGCTGCTGGTGGCCGAGGCCTACCCGGGTGCCGCCGCCCACACCGTCCTCCTCATCCGCCCCGACGGATACCTCGTCACCGCCCTGAGCGGCGTACGCCCGGCCGACCTGTACATGGCGGCCGAAGCGACGCTGGGCGGGGCGAAGCAGCAGCCCGAGACCAGCGGAGCGGCCGCGAGTCCGCGCTGAAGCGAGTGAGTCCTCCGGAGCGGCCGTCACTGTGCGTCCACATGGTGACGGTCGGTTGACCGCTCCGCGCCGTCATGGTGTACTCCGGTCCGTGACCGACACCTCTACGCGCCTGTGGCGGAGGGTCCATATGGACCTCGTCCGCTATGCGGGCTGCGTGTGTCGTCCGTCCTGCTGAATTCGCATCCCCACATCCTTTTCCGCGCGCGCCGCCTGCGTGCCGTCGCGCGCCCCCGAGCGAACGCACTCCAGGACGGTACCCGTGTCTGTGTCCCCCGTTGTTCCCCCCGCTTCCGCTCCGGCCGTCTCCGGCCCCACGCAGGCGGAACTGCTCGACTTCGCACGCCGGACCGCCGCCGACGCCGAGCTGATCGCCTCGCTCCCGCTCGACCCCGAGGGCCGTACCTGGGTGCGGCTCGAAGGCCCCGGCGGCAGCGAGGCCTGGCTCATCGGCTGGCCGCCCGGCACCGGCACCGGCTGGCACGACCACGCCGACTCGGTGGGCGCCTTCGTCACCGCCGCGGGCGAACTCAGGGAGTACTCGCTCGCCGCCCGGCTGCCCACCGACGGCTGGAAGACCCTCGAACTCAGCGAAGGCGTCGACCGCGAGCGGCAGTTGTCCGCCGGCAAGGGCCGCTCCTTCGGACGCCACCACGTCCACGAGGTGCTCAACGAGTCCTCCGAGGAGCACGCGATCTCCGTGCACGCCTACTACCCGCCCCTCCCCCGCATCCGCCGCTACAGCCGCACGGGACAGGTGCTGCGCCTGGAACACGTGGAGCGCCCGGCCGACTGGCAGTAGCCCAGGAGCCGAGCGGGCCGAGCCGGCCCGACGGCTCCGGAGCGCTTGGCACACGCGTGGCTCCCGGTGAACTCCGTTGGGAAGCAGCCGGGTTGTCCCGTTCCTGCCCCCGCCCCGATCCGCTGTCCTCGGGCGCCGTCACCCGCCCGGAGCCGGGGCGCCCCGCCCCCATACCCCCGCTCGATCCCCCTCGGCTCAGTACCCCTCGTCCTCCAGCCCCTCCGTGTCCTCCCCCTCTTCCTCCAGTGCCTGCCGGACCACTCGGAGGGCCATGCCCTCGGGGTAGCCCTTGCGAGCGAGCATGCCGGCGAGACGGCGCAGGCGCTTGTCCCGGTCGAGGCCTCGCGTGGAGCGCAGCTTGCGGGCGACGAGCTCGCGCGCGGTCGTCTCCTCCTGCTCGGAGTCGAGCTGCGAGACGGCCTCGTCGATCAGTGCCGAGTCGACGCCCTTGGTGCGCAGCTCCCGGGCGAGGGCCCGCCGGGCCAGGCCCCGGCCGTGGTGCCGGGACTCCACCCAGGCGTCCGCGAACGCGCTGTCGTTGATCAGCCCGACCTCCTCGAACCGCGACAGCACCTCGTCCGCCACGTCCTCGGGGATCTCGCGTTTGTGCAGGGCGTCCGCGAGTTGCTTGCGGGTGCGCGGGGTCCCGGTGAGCAGGCGCAGGCAGATCGCGCGCGCCCGCTCAGCCGGGTCCCCTGAGGACTCCCCTTTCTCGGCCCTCGACGAGAAAGACGAGCCCCCGTCCTGCGGTCCCCCGTCGTCCGGGCCGTCGCCCGATTCCCCGAAGCCACGCCGCCGCCCGCCCCGGCCGCCGCGCCGGCCACGCGCGTCACCGCCCGCAGCGCGCGAGGCACCGCCGCCACGCCGACGGGCGCCGACGGCCGAGCCCGCACCGGAACGCGAGCCGTCCTCCCGCCGACCGGGGCCACCTTCACCGCCGTCGTCGTACGGCTCGCCGTCGTAGAACTCACCGTCGCGGGGCTCGCCCGTGCCGTACGACGCCATGTCGTCGTACGGACCGGACCCGTACCCGTGCCCGTCCGCGGCGGATTCCCCCGTGCCCCCGCCGCCGGCCCCGCGCCCCCGGCTCTCGGGGGCACTGGGGTATGCGTACTCGCCCCAGTCCGTTCTGCGCGTCACGGACTAGCTCTTCGCCGCCGCGGCCCTGGTCTTGGGGGTCTTGGCAGCCGACGCGGGCACCGTCTTGGCGGCGTCGTCCGCGGGGGTGGCAGAGACCGCCGCGTCCGCTCCCGGCTCTGCGGTGGGTTCCTCGGGCCGGACGCCGACGCCCAGCTTCTCCTTGATCTTCTTCTCGATCTCGTTGGCGAGGTCCGGGTTGTCCTTCAGGAAGTTGCGGGCGTTCTCCTTGCCCTGGCCGAGCTGGTCGCCCTCGTACGTGTACCAGGCGCCGGCCTTGCGGACGAAGCCGTTCTCCACGCCCATGTCGATCAGGCCGCCTTCGCGGCTGATGCCCTGCCCGTAGAGGATGTCGAACTCGGCCTGCTTGAAGGGCGGCGCGACCTTGTTCTTGACGACCTTGACGCGGGTGCGGTTGCCGACGGCGTCGGTGCCGTCCTTCAGTGTCTCGATGCGGCGGATGTCCAGTCGCACCGAGGCGTAGAACTTCAGCGCCCGGCCACCGGTCGTGGTCTCCGGGGAGCCGAACATCACGCCGATCTTCTCGCGGAGCTGGTTGATGAAGATCGCGGTGGTCTTGGACTGGTTGAGCGCGCTGGTGATCTTCCGCAGGGCCTGGCTCATCAGGCGGGCCTGCAGACCCACGTGGCTGTCGCCCATCTCGCCCTCGATCTCCGCGCGCGGGACGAGCGCGGCGACGGAGTCGATGACGATGAGGTCGAGGGCGCCGGAGCGGACCAGCATGTCCACGATCTCCAGGGCCTGCTCACCGTTGTCCGGCTGGGACAGGATGAGGTTGTCGATGTCGACACCGAGCTTCTTCGCGTACTCGGGGTCGAGGGCGTGCTCGGCGTCCACGAAGGCCACCTGGCCGCCGGCCTTCTGCGCGTTCGCCACCGCGTGCAGGGTCAGGGTCGTCTTGCCGGAGGACTCCGGGCCGTACACCTCCACCACTCGGCCACGCGGCAGGCCGCCGACGCCGAGGGCGACGTCGAGTGCGGTCGACCCGGTGGGGATGACCTCGATGGGCTCGTTGGGCCGCTCGCCGAGGCGCATCACCGCGCCCTTGCCGAACTGCCGTTCAATCTGTGCGAGCGCGGCGTCGAGCGCCTTCTCGCGGTCGGTTCCTGCCATGGGTTCCACCCGATTTGCTTGAGTCGATCGCTTCACGTGAAAGACGCTAACGCCTGCCACTGACAATGGGCCCCGACGCCCGCCCGGCCTGTGGATAACTCGGGCACTTCCGCACGAAAACCCTGTCGAACTCCCGTCGAGACCCTCGCCGGAGCCTCCATAAGAATGGATGTTCGATTTTAGTGTCAAGCGCACCACACGGCACCCGGAGGTCTTCCGGGCGAGCGGGTTCACACGGACGCGGCGGCCGAGGACGAAGCTCGGCGCCGGGTGACGGCCTACGGCGGCAGCAGCCCTATGGGGCGCCGTCCTCGGGCCCGGCGCCGTGCTCGGGGCCCGGCCCGCCCTCCGGTCCGGTCTTTCCCCCGGCCTCCGGTCCGGTCTCCCCCTCCGCCTCCGTGTCCCGGCGGGCGGTGTCGTCGTCCCGCCGCGCGGTCGTGGAGTCGCCCGTCGGCTGTCTCGTCGCCCGCTTCCGGTCCAGCTTCTCCTCCAGCCGCTTGCGCACGCGCGTGAGGACGTCGCCCTCGGTCCCGTCCTGCTGTTCCGAGCGGTGCGGCCGCTTCCGCAGGCGGGCGAGGATGTCGCCCGAGCCGCGTCTGCGGTGTCCGTGCACCCGGGGGTCGTCCGTGACGTCGTACCGCTTCACGTACGCCCCGAGGAAGGCCTGCAGGGTGGCGATGGCGGGGATGGCGATGAGCGCGCCGACGGCACCGAGGAGGGCGGTGCCCGCGACGACCGACCCGAAGGCCACGGCCGGGTGGATGTCCACGGTCTTCGCGGTCAGCTTGGGCTGCAGCACGTAGTTCTCGAACTGCTGGTAGATGACCACGAAGACGAGGACCCACAGCGCGTACCACGGGTTGACCGTGAAGGCGATCAGCATCGGCAAGGCACCCGCGAGGTAGGTGCCGATCGTGGGGATGAACTGCGAGACCAGACCGACCCAGACCGCGAGCGCGGGGGCGTAGGGCACGTCGAGGTACTCCAGCAGGACGTAGTGCGCCGCGCCGGAGATCAGCGCCATCAGGCCGCGTGAGTAGAGGTAGCCGCCGGTCTTGTCGACCGCGATCTCCCACGCGCGCAGCACCTCGGCCTGCCTGGCCGGCGGCAGTACCGAGCACAGCGCGCGCCGCAGCCGTGGGCCGTCGGCGGCGAAGTAGAACGAGAACAGCGCGATCGTCAGCAGTTGGAAGAGGCCGCCCAGGACCTGCGCGGAGACGTCGAGGACGCCCGTGGCGCTGTTCTGCACGTACTTCCGCAGCCAGTCGGAGCGGAGCAGCCCCTCCTGGATGTCGACGCGCTTGAGCTCGGTGTGGAAGCTGGAGTTGATCCAGCTGATGACGGAGTCGAGGTACGCCGGGAAGTCCTCGACCATCTTGATGATCTGGCCGGCGAGCATCGAACCGAGCAGGGTGACGAATCCGGCGGCCCCGATCAGCGTGATCAGGAAGACCAGAAAGGTGGCGAAGCCCCTGCGCAGCCCCTTCGAGGCCATCCAGCTCACCGCGGGCTCGATCGCGAGCGCCAGGAAGAACGCGATGAGGATGTTGACCAGCAGCCCGATGAGCTGGTGGAACGCCCAGCTGCCCAGCTGGAAGACGGCGACGAGGGCGAGCGCCAGCACCATCGCGCGCGGCAGCCAGCGCGGCATACGGCCACTCGGCGCGGCGCCGGGCCCCGGGCCGGCCGGGGGGCCGGTGGGTGGTGTCGTGCCGACCGGGGATGCCTGGTGCTCGAACTGCGCGGTCTCGTCTGTGGGGGCCACGGAGCAAGTCTCGCCCACGCCACCGACAACCAGTCGCCGCCCCCGGCACTTCCGGTCAGACGACCGATGTCCGCGCGGTGAAGTCCCTGCGTTTTCAGCGGTTTTCGGATGGAACGCCCATGCTCGCGCACACCACGCGCCAGACGTCCTTGGCCTCCCAGCCCGCGTCCAGCGCCTCGTGCACCGTGCGCCCGCCGAGGTCGGACATCACGTGATCGAGCGCGAAGGTGTCGGCGTACCCCTCACCGAAGTGATCCGCCATCCGCTGCCAGAAGACCGTCAACCGCATGAGTCCAGTATCCCGCCCCAGGGGGTGGGCCTGGCCGGGACGGCATCCCGATACCGCTTTCCGCCCTACGGTCGGAGCCATGGCCGAAACCGGAGCATCCCCACTCCCCTCGTCGTCCCCGGCGCACACCCCGCTGGCTCGCGCCGAGCAGTTCGTCTGGCTGACCGCGCGCGTGCTGGAGCAGCGCCGCTTCGCGTACCACTTCCTGGACGGGAGCGCCGACGCGGTGGAGACCGCGCTGGCCGCCTACCGCAACGCCGACGAGGGGTACGGTCACGCGCTGGAACCCGATCTGCGCGGGCCCGTGAGCCAGCCGCTGCACACCGGGCACGCGCTGCGTGTCCTGGACTCGATCGGGCTCTGCGGCGGACAGCGGGTGGAGCGCGTGTGCCGCTATCTGACCTCGGTGTCGACCCCGGACGGCGCCCTTCCCGCGGTGCACCCCAGCCAGCGTGGCTATCCGGCGGCCCCGTTCGTGCCGATCGTCGACGACCCGCCCAGTGATCTGCTGGCCACCGGGCCCGTGGTGGGCCTGCTGCACCGCAACCAGGTGTGGCACGCGTGGCTGTTCCGGGCCACCGACTTCTGCTGGCAGGCGGTCGAGTCCCTGGAGAAGTCGCACCCCTACGAGATCCACGCCGCCGTGGCGTTCCTGGAGTCCGCCCCCGACCGTTCGCGCGCCCGGGCGGCCGCCGACCGACTCGGCCGTCTGGTGCGCGAACACCGGCTCGCCACGCTGGATCCGGGGCGGCCGAACGACTACCCGGTGGCCGCCGGTTACGCCCCGGACGAGCACCACTACCCGCACGACTTCGCCCGCACCCCGGATTCCCTCGCGCGCGCGTGGTTCACCGACGAGGAGATGTCCCGCTCCCTCGACTTCCTGGCGAGCGAGCAGACGGAGGACGGCGGCTGGCCGATCCGCTGGCGCCAGTGGGCACCCAGCACCGCCATGGAGAGCCGCCCGATCGTGACGATCGAGGCCCTGCGAACCTTGCGGGCGTACGGGCGGCCGATCGGCTGAGGGCGGTCGGGGCGGTCGATCGGCACGCGTGCGTGCGGGCACGGCGAGGATGCACGCGCGTGTGTCGTCGAGCACGGTCCCCGTGCGGCAGTCCGGGCAGATCCGGCGTATCGCCGCACGTGCCGCACGGCCGCACGGCCGCAGGACAGTCGTGGCGAACGTCAGCCCGTCATCGCCCGCACCCCCGCCGTCACGATCACCGCAGCGGCCACGACGAGCAGGAAAGGGGCTCGCAGAAGCAGCGCCACGGCGGCTGCGGCGAGCCCCGCGGCCCTCGCGTCCAGCACCAGGTCGTGCCCCGCGGCGAAGGTCTGCTGGGCCGTGAGGGCGGCGAGAAGGGCCACGGGCAGCAGGGCGGCGAGGCGTTGGACGAGCGGGCGTTCCAGGACGCCCGCGGGCACCAGCAGGCCGATGAGCTTGACGGCGTAGCAGCCGACGGCGGTGGCGACGATCGCGATCCAGACGTTCATCGGGCCTCTCCTTGCGGGCCGTCATCCTTCGGGCGGGTGTCCGGTCGGTCGCCGGTGCCGCGGCGCCCCTCCGCCCAGAGGACGACCGGTGCGGCCGTCGCGGCGACCAGGACCGGGACTCCGGCGGGCAGTACGGGCAGCAGACCGAGCCCGAGGACGACGGCGATGCCCGCGACGGCCCGCTCCGCGGTGGTCCTCAGCATCGGCGCGAGGAGTGCCAGGAAGACGGCTGGTCCGGCCGCGTCGAGCCCCCACGCGCCGGTGTCGCCGAGGGCCTCGGCGCCGAGCGCGCCGAGCAGTGTGGTGAGGTTCCACAGCACGTAGAGGCTGAGCCCGGTGACGGTGAAGCCGATGCGGGTGGCGCGGCGCGTGGGCTGGGCGAGGGCGACGGCCGTGGTCTCGTCGATGACCCACTGGGCGGCGAACGGCCGTATCGCGCGCGGGAGGGCCAGCACCTGGGAGAGGCGCAGTCCGTAGAACACGTTGCGTACGCCCAGGAAGAAGGCCCCGGCCGCCGCCGTGAACGGGTTGCCGCCGGCCGCCAGCGCGCCCACCAGGGCGAACTGGGAGGCCCCGGTGAACACCAGGAGGCTCAGCGCACAGGTCTGCGGCAGGCTGAGCCCGCTGCCGGCCGAGGTCACCCCGAAGGCGAACCCGGACAGTCCGACGGCGACCCCGACTCCCAGGGCGTCCCGGACGACGGCTCCGTCGGGTTTCGTGCCGCCGCCGTCTTCTGTCTCCACGAGACCGGTCTGTTCAGTCACCACGCCACGGACGGTACGAGCAGCCGCCCCTATGGGTCTTGTACGTTCTTGCGCCCGCGCACGTCGTCCGTGTGTGCCCGTACGGCGTCCTCGCGCTCCCGCCCGCCGCCGGTACCACCCCTGCGTTCCCGCTGGTAGGCGCCCGGAGGCACGCCCACGATCCGGCTGAAGTGGCGGTTGAGGTGCGGTTGGTCGGTGAAGCCGACGGCGACGGCGGCAGCGGCGGGAGCGGTGCCCGCGTCGAGCAGGCTCCGCGCCCGGCGGACGCGGGCGTCGGTCAGCCAGGTGTGCGGTGGCATGCCGTAGGCCGTGCGGAAGGCCCGCAGGAGGGCGAAGGGGCTGGTGCCGAGGTCGGCGGCGAGCCGCTCCAGGGTCGGCGGGTCGGCCATCCGCTCCTCGAGCACGGCACGCGCGCGTGCCGCGACGGGGGCGCCGGCCGTGCGGACGGCACGCTGGGGCAGCGGCCCGCCGTTCAGACGCAGCAGCCGGGTCACGGCGACCCGCAGCACGGTGTCGGCGGCCAGCGCGTTGCCCTCGTCGACGGCCCGCAGCACCTGATGGACGAGGCCCGCGGCGTAGGGATCTTCGAGCACCGGGCTCACGAAGCCGGGGGTGCCGCGGATCGTGGTGGTCTCGGCGGCGATCTCGGCCACCACGTCCGGCGACGGATAGACGGCGCCGTACCGCCAGCCCTCGGGCACGCCGGCGCGGCCGGTGTGCGGGGTGTCGGGGTTCACCAGAGCCAGGGTGCCCGGGCCCGCGTACTGGTCGGCGCCGCCGTGGTGGAACACCTCGACGCCGTCGGCGATGGCCGCGATCACGAAGTTCTCGTGGGTGTGCCGCACGAACTTCTTCTCGACGTAGCTCGCCCGCAGCAGGTCGACCCCGGGCAGTTCCGCGTACCGCCAGTGCCTCGCACGCTCCACCGAACCCGCCATACCCCTCATTCTGCGCCCCCGCGAGCAGCGCGGATCGCCCGGCCTCACGGACCTCCCCCGCCTCCCTCTGCCCGCCCGCTCCATGCCGTTTCCGCAGGCCCGGGCCATTGTCAGTGGCCGGGTGCAGGATGGGGGCATGGTCAGCTCCGCAGATCGGGCCCTCGACGGCTTCTCCCCCGCGACCCGCGGCTGGTTCACGGGGGCCTTCTCCGCGCCCACCGCGGCCCAGGCCGGGGCGTGGCGGGCGATCGGCGAGGGCTCGGACGTCCTGGTGGTCGCCCCGACCGGCTCCGGCAAGACGCTGGCCGCGTTCCTCGCCGCGCTGGACCAGCTGACGTCGAGCCCGCCCCCGGCCGATCCGAGGAAGCGCTGCCGGGTGCTGTACGTGTCACCGCTGAAGGCGCTCGCGGTGGACGTGGAGCGGAACCTGCGCAGTCCGCTGACCGGTATCCGGCAGGAATCGGTGCGTCTGGGGCTGCCCGAGCCCGAGGTGAAGGTGGGCATCCGCTCCGGGGACACCCCGGCCGCCGAGCGCCGCGCCCTGTCCACGCGCCCGCCGGACATCCTGATCACCACCCCCGAGTCGCTGTTCCTGATGCTGACGTCGGCCACGCGCGACGCGCTCACGGGCGTAGAGACGGTGATCCTGGACGAGGTGCACGCGGTCGCGGGCACCAAGCGCGGCGCCCACCTGGCGCTCTCCCTGGAGCGGCTCGACGAGCTGCTGCCCAGGCCCGCACGCCGTATCGGCCTGTCCGCCACCGTGCGTCCCGTCGACGAGGTCGCCCGCTATCTCTCCCCGCGCCGCCGGGTGGAGATCGTCCAGCCCCCGTCCGGCAAGGAGTTCGACCTCTCCGTCGTCGTACCGGTCGAGGATCTGGGCGAGCTGGGCGGCTCCCCGGTCGCCGACGGCAGCGAGGGCGCGGAGCGGCCGTCGATCTGGCCGCATGTCGAGGAGCGGATCGCCGACCTCGTCCAGGCCCACCGCTCCACGATCGTGTTCGCCAACTCCCGCCGCCTCGCGGAGCGGCTGTGCAACCGGCTCAACGAGATCGCGTACGAGCGTGCCACCGGTGTGCCCCTGGACGAGCACCACGCCCCGGCGGAGCTGATGGGCGGCTCGGGTGCGGCGCAGGGTGCGCCCCCGGTCCTCGCCAGGGCCCACCACGGGTCGGTCTCCAAGGAGCAGCGCGCCCTGGTCGAGGAGGACCTGAAGGCGGGCCGGCTGCCGGCCGTGGTCGCCACCTCCAGCCTCGAACTGGGCATCGACATGGGCGCGGTGGACCTCGTCGTCCAGGTGGAGTCGCCACCCTCGGTCGCCTCCGGCCTGCAGCGCGTGGGCCGTGCCGGGCATCAGGTGGGCGCCGTCTCCAGGGGCGTGGTCTTCCCCAAGTACCGTGGCGACCTGGTCCAGTCGGCCGTGGTCACCGAGCGGATGCGCACCGGCTCCATCGAGTCCCTGAGGGTCCCCGGCAATCCCCTGGACGTACTGGCGCAGCAGGTCGTCGCCATGACCTCGATGGACACCTGGCAGTTCGACGACCTCCTCGCCACGGTCCGCCGCGCCGCCCCGTTCGCCTCGCTCCCCGAATCCGCGTTCACGGCCGTCCTCGACATGCTCGCGGGCCGCTATCCGTCCGACGCGTTCGCGGAGCTGCGCCCGCGCGTGGTGTGGGACCGCGTGGCCGGCACGATCACGGGACGGCCGGGCGCCCAGCGCCTCGCGGTCACCTCCGGAGGCACGATCCCCGACCGCGGCCTCTTCGGGGTCTTCCTCGCGGGCTCCGATCCCAAGAAGGGCGGCGGCCGGGTCGGCGAGCTCGACGAGGAGATGGTGTACGAGTCCCGGGTGGGGGACGTCTTCACCCTCGGCACCAGCTCCTGGCGTATCGAGGACATCACCCGCGACCGGGTGCTGGTCTCCCCCGCACCGGGCGTCCCGGGCCGCCTGCCCTTCTGGAAGGGCGACCAGCTGGGCCGCCCGCTCGAACTGGGCCGCGCGGTCGGCGCGTTCCTGCGCGAGGTGGGCTCCCTGTCCGAGGAGGACGCCCGGCTGCGCCTGCTGGCCGCCGGACTCGACGCCTGGGCCGCGGACAACGTGCTCTCCTACCTGGCCGAACAGCGCGAGGCATGCGGCCACGTGCCCGACGACCGCACGATCGTCGTCGAACGCTTCCGCGACGAGCTGGGCGACTGGCGGGTCGTCGTCCACTCCCCCTTCGGCGCCCAGGTCCACGCCCCCTGGGCCCTCGCCCTCGGGGCGAAGCTCTCCGAGCGGTACGGCATGGACGCCCAGGTCATGCACGCCGACGACGGCATCGTGCTGCGCCTGCCCGACGCCGACCTGATGGGCCTGGACCTGCTCGACATGGAGCCCATGAAGGCGGGCACGGAGTACGACGCCGAGCAGGCTCCCCTCGGCGCGGCGGACGTCGCCTTCGACAAGGGCGAGGTCGACCAGATCGTCACCGACCAGGTGGGCGGCTCGGCGCTGTTCGCGTCCCGCTTCCGCGAGTGCGCCGCCCGCGCGCTCCTGCTGCCCCGCCGCAGCCCCGGCAAGCGCACGCCCTTGTGGCAGCAGCGTCAGCGCGCGGCCCAACTGCTGCAGGTAGCCAGCGAGTTCGGCTCGTTCCCGATCGTCCTGGAAGCGGTCCGCGAATGCCTCCAGGACGTCTTCGACGTCCCGGGCCTCACCGAGCTGATGGGCGACATCGAATCCCGCAAGGTCCGTCTCATCGAGGTCACCACCCCGGAGCCCTCCCCCTTCGCCCGCTCCCTCCTCTTCGGGTACGTCGCCCAGTTCCTGTACGAGGGCGACTCCCCGCTCGCCGAGCGCCGCGCCGCCGCCCTGTCGCTGGACTCCCGGCTGCTGGCCGAGCTGCTGGGCCAGGCGGAGCTGCGGGAGCTGCTCGACGCCGAGGTCCTGACCGAATTGGAGCAGGAGCTCCAGTGGCTCACCGAGGACCGCCGCATCAAGGACGTCGAAGGCGTCGCGGACCTGCTCCGCGTGCTCGGACCGCTCACGGACGCCGAGCTGGCCGAGCGCGGCGCCGAGCCGCAGTGGGCGCGGGAGCTGGCCGGGGCCCGCCGCGCCATCCGGGTCCGCGTCGCCGGCACCGACCACTGGGCGGCGATCGAGGACGCGGGCCGCCTGCGGGACGCTCTCGGCACAGCTCTGCCGGTCGGTGTCCCGGAGGCCTTCACCGAGCCGGTCAAGGATCCCCTCGGCGACCTCCTGGCCCGGTTCGCGCGCATGCACGGGCCGTTCACCTCGGCCACGGCCGCCGCCCGCTTCGGCCTCGGCACGGCCGTCACGGACGGGGCACTCCACCGCCTGGCGGCGAACGGCCGTGTCGTGCAGGGCGAGTTCCACCCGGCGGGCATCGGCCAGGAGTGGTGCGACGCGGCCGTGCTGCGCCGCCTGCGCCGCCGCTCGCTGGCAGCGCTGCGGCACGAGCTGGAGCCGGTGCCGCCCGCCGCGCTCGCCCAGTTCCTGCCGCAGTGGCAGCACGTGGGCGGGGGGCACGGGCTACGGGGCATCGACGGCCTGGTGCGCGCGATCGAGCAGGTGCAGGGCGCCTCCGTCCCCGCCTCCGCCCTGGAGAAGCTGGTCCTGCCCTCCCGGGTCGCCCAGTACAGCCCCGCGATGCTCGACGAACTCACCGCGGCCGGCGAAGTCGTCTGGGCGGGCGCCGGAGCCCTCCCCGGAAAGGACGGCTGGGTCTCGCTGTACCTGGCGGACACGGCCCCGCTCCTCCTCCCGCCCCCGCACCCGCTCGAACTGACCGCGCTCCACGAGTCGATCCTGAGCGCCCTCTCCGGCGGCTACGGCCTCTTCTTCCGCCAGATCGCCGACCAGGTCCGCGCGACCACCCACCCCGACGCCTCCGATCCCCAACTGGCCGACGCCGTCTGGGACCTGGCCTGGTCCGGTCGGCTGACCAACGACACGCTCACCCCCATGCGCTCGCTCCTGGGCTCGGGCCGCACCGCGGGCTCCACCGCCCACCGCGCCAAGCGCACGGTCCCGCGCGGCCGGTACGGCTCCCTGACCGCCGCCGCACGCCCCCAGTCCCGTACGGGCCCGCCCACGGTCGCTGGCCGCTGGTCCCTGCTCCCGGTCCACGAGCCCGACCCCACCGTTCGCGCCCACGCCCTGGCCCGCACCCTCCTCGACCGCCACGGCGTCGTGACCCGGGGCGCGGTGGCCGCCGAGGGCGTCGAGGGCGGCTTCTCCGCGGTCTATCGCGTCCTCTCCGTCTTCGAGGAGAGCGGCCAGGCCCGCCGCGGTTACGTCGTGGAGGGCCTGGGCGCCGCCCAGTTCGCGATGGACGGCGCCGTGGACCGCCTACGCGCGGTGTCCAACGCCCGCGAACGAAACGAGCCCCTGCCGAGCCCCACCCCGAACGGCTTCGGCGGAGACCACGACACGGCCCAGGCCCTGGACCCCTGGGACACCTTCTCCGACTCCGACTCCCTCCTCGCCCCGGACGGCACCCCCGGCGAGCCCAGCCCATACGACCAGGGCGCGCCCCACAGCCACGGCAGCCCCGACAGCCAAGGCGGGCCCTTCGGTCGAACCGGCCCCCACCGCCGAGCCGGCCACACCCCGCACCGCACTGGCCCCGCCCCCTCCCCCCGAGCCGTCGTCCTCGCCGCCGCCGACCCCGCGAACGCCTACGGCGCCGCCCTTCCCTGGCCCGAGCCGCCCACCGAAGCCGGACACAAACCGGGCCGCAAGGCAGGCTCGCTGGTCGTCCTGGTCGACGGCGAGCTGACCGTCTACATGGAGCGTGGCGGCAAGACCCTGCTGGCCTGGCCCGCCGACCCGGACGCCCGGCCCACCGACGATCCACGCCTCCGTCCGGCCGCCGAAGCCCTGTCCGCTGCGGCCCGCGCAGGCTCCCTCGGCACGGTCACGGTGGAACGCGTGAACGGCACCTCCGCCCTCACCTCCCCGTACGGCCCCCTCCTGGAGGGAGCAGGCTTCATCGCGACCCCACGCGGCCTACGCATCCGAGCGTGACCACTCATGACCACCCATGACCACCGAGCGACGACCCACGAAAGCCCCCGCCCCATCAGGGGCGCGGGGCTGCGCGACCAGCCCCACACCACCCGCACCCACCGACCGACCGAACCCCCCGAGCCATCAGCCGCCCCGCCCCCACACCCCTCCGCCCATGCCCCCTCCACCCGTGCCACCCTTGACCCATGCCCGAAGGTGACACCGTCTGGCAAACGGCGAGACGACTCCACACCGCCCTCGCCGGCAAGGTCCTGTCCCGCTCCGACCTCCGCGTACCGAGGTACGCCACGGCCGACCTCACCGGCCGTACCGTCCTCGACGTGACGCCCCGCGGCAAGCACCTCCTCACCCGCATCGAAGGCGGCCTGACCCTCCACTCGCACCTGCGGATGGACGGTTCCTGGAAGGTGTACGCCAACGACGAGCGCTGGCGCGGCGGCCCGGCGCACCAGATCCGCGCGATCCTGGGCACCACCGACCGCACGGCCGTCGGCTACCGCCTGCCCGTACTGGAGCTGATCCGCACCACCGACGAACACCATGCCGTCGGCCACCTCGGCCCCGACCTGCTGGGCCCGGACTGGGACCCCGACCGGGCCCTCACGAACCTCCTGAGCGACCCCGCCCGCCCCCTCGGCGAGGCACTCCTCGACCAGCGCAACCTCGCCGGCATCGGCAATGTGTACAAGAGCGAGCTCTGCTTCCTGCTCCGGGTCACCCCCTGGCTCCCCGTCGGTGCCCTCCCGGAGGACCTCGCCGCCCGGCTGCCCACCCTCGCCAAGAAGCTTCTCGAAGCCAACCGCGACCGCCCGATCCGCAGCACGACGGGCCACCGCAGGCACGACCTGTTCGTGTACGGAAGGGCCCCTCGCCCCTGTCTGCTCTGCCAGACCCCCGTCCGCGTGGCCGACCAGGGCGACGGTTCCCGAGAACGCCCCACCTACTGGTGCCCCACCTGCCAGGCGGGCCCGGCCCCGGCACCGGGCGCCACGAGGGCATCCCGCCCGACTTCCCGTTCCCAACGCCGCACAGCCAATTGACGGGCCGTCAGAAACGCTCGTACCGTCAACTTCATGCCCATCCCGGCGTACGACCTCACCGGCCGCACCGCGTTCGTCACCGGCGCCGGCAGTGGTATCGGCCGCGCGTCGGCCGTCCTGCTCGCCGAGGCCGGCGCCACCGTGCACTGCGCGGACCGCGACGCACAGGGCCTGCACGAGACGGCGACCCTGATCAAGGCCGGCAACGGCACCGCCCACATCCACCACCTCGACGTCACCGACCGCGCCCAGCTCGCGCGGGCGGTGGCCGCCTGCGAGCGGCTCCATGTGATGGCTGCCATCGCCGGGATCATGCACAGCAGCCCGGTATTGGAGACCCGGGACGAGGATCTCGAACGGGTGTGGAGCGTCAACTTCAAGGGCGTGCTCCACGCCTGCCAGGAGGCGGCCCGCCGGATGATCACCGACGGGACGCGCGGCAGCATCGTCACCATGGCCTCCGGCGCCGTCGACACCGGCGGCCCGGGGCTGCTCTGCTACGGCGTGACCAAGGCGGCGGTGGTCCAGCTGACGAAGACCCTGGCGACCGAGGTCGGGGCGCACGGCATCCGCGTCAACGCGGTGGCGCCGGGCTGGATCCGCACACCCATGACCGACCGCAACGGCGGCGAGGCACAGGCGAGGACGGAGTCCTTCATGGCCAGGCTGTCACCGCTGGGCCGGGTCGGCGAGCCCGAGGACATCGCACACGCCGTGTTGCACCTCGCCTCCGACGCGTCCGCGTTCACCACGGGCCAGATCCTCCGTCCGAACGGCGGGGTGGCCATGCCCTGGTGACCACGGCCCCCACCGCGTCCTCCAGAACCGGGCCACCCCCCGCGCCCCCTGACGCGCCCCCCGACCGTCCCAGCGCCCGCCCCTTCGGTACGCAGTGCACAGGCAGCAGGCTCAGCCCCCACCCTCCGGCCGCGACCGCCCCCTCCAGCGCGCCGGCATCCGGCACCAGCGCGAGTCGCAGCACACCCCACCACCACAGCGCACCGAGACCCAGAGCCGCCCCCCAGCGAACTATTCGCATGGCCGCCACCTCCAAGGCCTCCGGGCCCCCAGAACGACGCTAGACGGCCCTCGTCACGGCCGGAGAGGGCGCACCACCGGCACAGGGACGCACGGCCCCCTCACGAGGACCGCGCCCACGGGGCACCCGATGCGCCCCGCAGCCGCTCACCGCCGTCGTCACGCCCCCACCGCATCCACCGGTCACGAGGCGCGCGGCAGGCCGGCACCCGTTCGCGTCCGCCGCCGCTCTACCCGTTCTCCGCCTGGAACATCCAGTGGTGCTTCTCGAGATCCGCCGTGATGCCGATGAAGATGTCCTGGCTCACCGGATCCGCCTCCGCGGTGCTCTCCACCCGTGTCCGCATCCGGGTGATCACCGCGCCGAGCGCGTCCACCAGGGTCCCCACGGCGTCCGCGTCCTTGACCCAGCCGTTCGGGGCCGCGCCGATACCGCTGCTCCCGGCCACTGTCCCGGCCCGCCCGTCCGGCGAGACACCGAGGGTGGAGGCGCGTTCGGCGACGGTGTCGGAGTGCAGCCGGGCGGTGTCCACGACCTCGTCGAGCTGGAGATGGACCGAGCGGAAGCGCGGCCCGACCACGTTCCAATGGATCTGCTTGGCCACGAGGGAGAGGTCGACGAGATCGACCAGGGCGCCCTGCAGCGCCTCGGAGACGGTCTTCAGATCGGCCTCGGACAGCGGGCTCTTCACCACGTACATCAGCACGCTCCGGTTTCTTGGGACGCCGTACGACCCTGTGCGCCCGTACGACTCTGTGCGCTCTACCGCGGCCGCACGCACGCATCGCGCGCACGCCCCGAGCCCGCTCCTCCACCATGACCGCACACCACCACCCCGGCAAACGGGAGCCGCAGGCAACACAGAAGCCCCGGCCGGTGCCCCCAGGTCTCCCTGAAGGCCCCGCCCGGGGCTCCCGCTTCCGCTTCTACTTCTTCACCGGCGCGCGCCGAACCTCACGCACATACACGCGGCTCACGCCGCGACGACGTCCACCGCTTCGGCGGGCGCCTTGATCGTGACCCGTTCCGGTGGCACACCGGCCACCGAGACGGAGTTGAGCATCGGTCGACGCACTGGTGCTGGCACCGGCTCGGTGGCCGCTGCGGACTGGGCCAGCTCGGCAAGGGCGAGCTCGTCGCTCACTTCCCGCATGAGCTCGGACATCCGTACGTCCAGCGCGTCGCAAATGGCGGAGAGCAGCTCGGAGGAAGCCTCCTTCTGCCCCCGCTCCACCTCGGAGAGATAGCCGAGTGAGACTCGGGCGGACGAGGAGACTTCGCGCAGAGTACGGCCCTGGCGCTGGCGCTGCCGACGCAGCACGTCACCCAGCAGGCGACGGAGCAGAATCATCGGTGGCTCCCTCCTCGGACCGCGTAGCCGCATCCTTCACGCCCCACCGTACCGCCTCGCGCTGCGGCCGTGCGGGGAGCGCTGTTGTGTTCACTCAGGGCTGCAAACATCAAGTCCCCCCGTTCTGTTCCGTATCCTGTGCCCGCTCATTCCCGGTCTGTTCGCCCGCAAGCTCCTGAAGAAGCAGTGCGAGTACGCTCCGTACACTCTCCATACGGATTTCCGCCCGGCCGCCGTTCAACCGCAACGACGACACTTTCCCGCCACCTGATACGCCGGAATCGGCTGCGGACGGCCCGGCGACGGCCACATAGACCACGCCGACGGGCCTGCCGTCCTGCGGCTCCGGGCCGGCGACCCCGGTGGTCGAAATTCCCCAGTCGGCGCCGAGCGCCTTGCGGACGCCGTCCGCCATCTGGGCCGCGACCTGCGGATCCACCGCTCCACGCTGGTCCAGGAGGGTCTCGTCGACATCGAGCAACTGGTGCTTCAGCTCGGTGGCGTAGGCGGTGACCGAGCCCCGGAACGCCTGGGAGGCCCCTGGGGCCGCGGTGAGTGCTGCCGCGACCAGACCGCCGGTCAGCGACTCGGCGACGGCGAGCGTCTCGCCCCTCACCGTCAGTAGTCGCAGCACTTCGGCGGCCGTGGAGGTCAACGTTCCGCTCCCTCCGCCGCGGCTTCGCGCTCGGCCGTTCCGCTCCGGCGCAGCACAATGGCCTGTCTCACATAGTCGAGTCCGGTCACTACGGTCAGGATGACCGCCACGGCCATCACCCACCACCTCAGGGTGGCCAGGGGCCCCTCCAGCGCCAGGACGTACATGCCGACGGCGATGCCCTGCGTGAGGGTCTTCAGCTTGCCGCCGCGGCTCGCCGGGATGACTCCGTACCGGATGACGATGAAACGCAGCAGCGTGATCCCGAGTTCCCTGCCGAGGATGACTCCGGTCACCCACCACGGCAGATCGCCGAGGTAGGACAGACAGATCAGCGCGGCACCCATGATCGCCTTGTCGGCGATGGGGTCGGCGATCTTCCCGAAGTCGGTGACCAGGTCGTACGTCCGGGCCAGGTGGCCGTCGAAGATGTCGGTGATCATGGCGACGGCGAAGGCCGCCCAGGCCCAGGCCCGCCAGACCGGGTCGTACCCGCCGTCCATGAGCATCAGCATGACGAAGCCCGGTACGAGGACCAGACGGACCATGGTCAGGATGTTCGCGATGTTCCAGAGGCTGGCCTGGTTGACGGCGGCAGCTCCCAGCTTCCCGCCACGCACGGGCCGCGTCTCTCCGGCAGCGCCCGGGGCGCCGGGAACGCCGGAGGCGCTCGTCACGCCCTTGGCGCCGGAGGTGCCGCCCGCCGCGGATGCCGGGGCTCCCGTCATCTGGCCGCCTCCTCAGGACACACGGGGGAGCCGAGCGAGCCCGGGAGTACCTCGGCCACCAGATCGACGCCTTCCGTGGCGACCACCTTCGCCTCGACCACAAGGCCGACGCTCAGCTCCTCACCGCTCGTGAACAGCACCTGGCCGTCCGTCTCGGGCGCCTGGTGCGCGGCACGACCGTACGCACCCTCGTCCCCGTCGACCGACTCGACGAGGACGCGCACGGTCTGCCCGACGCGCTCCTCGGCGCGCTGCGAGACCAGCTCCTCGGCCAGCCGCGAGACCCGCGCGAGCCGCTCGGCGACCACGTCCTCGGCCAGCTTGTTCTCGTACGTCGCCGCCTCGGTGCCCTCCTCGTCGGAGTACCCGAAGACGCCGATCGCGTCCAGTCTCGCGCCGTTCAGGAACCGCTCCAGCTCCGCGAGGTCGTCCTCGGTCTCGCCGGGGAATCCCACGATGAAGTTGGACCGCACGCCGGCCTCGGGGGCCTTGCCGCGGATGGTGTCGAGCAGCTCCAGGAAGCGGTCGGTGTCGCCGAAGCGGCGCATCGAGCGCAGCACGGCGGGGGCGGAGTGCTGGAAGGAGAGGTCGAAGTAGGGCACGACCTTGGGTGTGGAGGTGAGCACGTCGATGAGGCCGGGCCGCATCTCGGCGGGCTGGAGGTAGCTCACGCGCACCCGCTCGATGCCGTCGACCTCGGCGAGCTCGGGCAGCAGGGACTCCAGCAGCCGGATGTCGCCCAGGTCCTTGCCGTACGAGGTGTTGTTCTCGGAGACGAGCATGACCTCCTTGACGCCCTGCTCGGCCAGCCAGCGCGTCTCGTTCAGCACGTCCGAGGGGCGGCGCGAGATGAAGGAGCCGCGGAAGGACGGGATGGCGCAGAAGGAGCAACGGCGGTCGCAGCCCGAGGCCAGCTTCACGGAGGCGACGGGCGAGCCGTCCAGGCGGCGGCGCAGTGGCGAACGCGGCCCGGAGGCCGGAGCGAGGCCGTCCGGAAGGTCGACGGGGGCGTGCCCCGGCAGCGCGACCTCGGCAGCCGACTCCTGGCGCTCGGCCGGGCTGATCGGCAGCAGCTTGCGCCGGTCGCGCGGGGTGTGCGAGGCGTGGATGCCGCCGTTCAGGATGGTCTGGAGGCGGTCGGAGATGTTCGCGTAGTCGTCGAAGCCGAGCACGCCGTCGGCCTCGGGCAGCGCCTCGGCGAGCTCCTTGCCGTACCGCTCGGCCATGCAGCCGACCGCGACGACGGCCTGGGTTCTGCCGTGACCCTTGAGGTCATTGGCTTCCAGGAGCGCGTCGACGGAGTCCTTCTTGGCGGCTTCGACGAAGCCACAGGTGTTGACGACCGCGACGTCCGCTTCCTCGGCGTCCTCGACGAGCTCCCAGCCGTCCGCCTCCAAGCGGCCTGCGAGCTCCTCCGAGTCCACCTCGTTACGGGCGCAGCCAAGAGTGACGAGTGCGACGGTACGGCGTTCAGGCATGGGCTCAAGACTACTTCGTCCCGCTGACAGCCCACGTCGACGGGGTTGGCCGATCTTGGCCAACCCCGTACCCGCGTTCTCTCTGGGTCGTCCGTACGTCCGCTGGCGCGGACGTACCGAAGGCTCAGCCGACCTCCGGGTCGCCCTTCGTGTACGTCAGGCGTTCGACCTGGCCGGGCCGGAAGTCGTCCTTGATCTTCTTGCCGTTGACGTAGAGCTGGATGGCTCCGGCGTCGCCGAGGACGAGGTCGATCTTGGAGCTGTCCTGGAAGGTCTTGGACTGGCCCTGCTTGAGGAGGCCGTCCCACAGGAGCCGGCCGTTGTGGTCCTTGGCGGAGATCCAGCTGCGGCCGTCGGAGGCGCTGACCTGCACGGTCACCTTGTCGCGGGGCGCGGCCGCGATGGCGCTGTCGGTCGGGTCGGGCTTCGGGTCGGCGTCGGGCTTGTCGGCCTTGGGCGTGGGCGAGGCGGGCTTGCTGGTGGTCGGCGTGGAGCCCTCGGCGACCTGTGTGGTGTCGCCGTCGTCACCGTCGTTGAACGCGGTGAAGCCGACGAAGCCGATCACCGCGACGATCGCGGCGACCATGGCGGCGGTCCAGTTGGGGCCGCGCCGCTCGGGACGGATGCGCTCCGCCTCGAACAGCGGCGCCGCCGGGGTGGGCGCGGGCCGCCCGCCGTGCGCCTCGTCGAACTGCGCGAGCAGCGGAACGGGATCGATGCGCACCGCGCGTGCGAGGGTGCGGAGGTGACCGCGCGCGTAGACGTCGCCACCGCAGGGGGCGAAGTCGTCCTGCTCGATCGCGTGCACGATGGCGATGCGGACCCGGGTGGCGTTGCTGACGTCGTCGACGGTCAGCCCGGCCGCGATGCGTGCCTGCTGGAGGGCACGACCGATCGAGGGGCGTTCCGCCAGGCGTTCGTCACGGTCGTCTTCGAACGGACGCTCGTCTTCGGGGAAGTTGCCGTCAGGGGAGTTGCCGATGGACACGGGGGCGCCTTTCGAGCGTGTAGCCACCTGTGCTGGAGGTTCAGTCTAGGGGGGGTACGAAAGGGTGGGGCAACCGGGCGGTGGGACTTTGTACGCCATCAGAATGGCCGGTCATCCTGCTGGTGGTGAGGGTGGGGCACGGGGCTGTCCCCTCGTCCAACTTGACGTACGCCGAAGGGAAACGGTTGCTCACCATTTCCTTACGGGTGAGTCACGTTCGAATACCCGGATGCCGTAATCCCATCCGTGTTCCGCCCGTCGGACAACCGGTTTTCCCTGCGGTGCGCCCCTCCGCGGTCCCGCTGCGGCCCTTATGCCTCAGTCTCCCCCCGGATCACGGCCAGCACGCCGTCCAGTTCGTCGGGTTTCACAAGAACGTCACGTGCCTTGGAGCCCTCGCTCGGCCCCACGATGCCCCGGGACTCCATGAGGTCCATGAGTCGCCCGGCCTTGGCGAAGCCGACGCGCAGCTTGCGCTGGAGCATGGAGGTCGATCCGAACTGCGTGGAGACGACCAGTTCGGCCGCCTGGCACAGCAGGTCGAGGTCGTCGCCGATCTCCTCGTCGATCTCCTTCTTCTGCTTGGTGCCCACGGTGACGTCGTCCCGGAAGACGGGCGCCATCTGGTCCTTGCAGTGCTGGACGATCGCCGCGACCTCGTCCTCGGTCACGAACGCGCCCTGCATACGGGTCGGCTTGTTGGCCCCCATCGGCAGGAACAGCCCGTCGCCCTTGCCGATCAGCTTCTCGGCGCCGGGCTGGTCGAGGATGACCCGCGAGTCGGCGAGCGAGGAGGTGGCGAAGGCGAGCCGCGAGGGCACGTTCGCCTTGATCAGACCGGTGACGACGTCCACGGACGGCCGCTGCGTGGCGAGCACCAGGTGGATGCCGGCCGCGCGCGCGAGCTGGGTGATGCGGACGATCGCGTCCTCGACGTCCCGCGGCGCGACCATCATCAGGTCGGCCAGCTCGTCCACGATCACCAGCAGGTACGGGTACGGCTGGAGCTCGCGCTCGCTGCCCTCGGGCAGCTTCACCTTGCCGTTCCTGATGGCCTCGTTGAAGTCGTCGATGTGGCGGTAGCCGAACGCGGCCAGGTCGTCGTAGCGCAGGTCCATCTCGCGCACGACCCACTGGAGCGCCTCGGCGGCCCGCTTGGGGTTGGTGATGATCGGCGTGATCAGGTGCGGGATGCCCTCGTACGCGGTCAGTTCGACGCGCTTGGGGTCGACGAGGACCATACGGACGTCCTCGGGGGTCGCGCGGACCATGACCGAGGTGATCAGGCAGTTGATGCACGACGATTTACCGGAGCCGGTCGCGCCTGCGACGAGCACATGCGGCATCTTCGCCAGATTGGCCATCACATAGCCGCCCTCGACGTCCTTGCCGAGCGCGACCAGCATCGGGTGGTCGTCCTCGGCCGCGTCCGCGAGGCGCAGTACGTCGCCGAGGTTGACCATCTCGCGGTCGGTGTTGGGGATCTCGATGCCGACGGCCGACTTGCCGGGGATCGGGCTGATGATCCGTACGTCCGGGCTGGCGACGGCGTACGCGATGTTCTTGGTGAGCGCGGTGATCCGCTCGACCTTGACCGCCGGGCCCAGCTCGACCTCGTAGCGGGTGACCGTCGGCCCGCGGGTGAAGCCGGTGACGGAGGCGTCGACCTTGAACTCGGAGAACACGTTCGAGAGGGAGGCCACTATGGCGTCGTTGGCGGCGCTGCGCGTCTTGCCGGGGCCGCCCCGCTCCAGGAGGTCGAGCGAGGGCAGGGAGTAGGTGATGTCGCCGGAGAGCTGGAGCTGTTCGGCGCGCGCCGGCAGCTCTCGCGGCTCGTCCGGGGCCTGCTTGGTCAGGTCCGGCACCAGGGCGTCCTGCCTGGCGCCCTTGGGCGGCTTGGCGGCCGGGGGTTCCTGCTGGGGCGTCCTGCTGCGCGCGGCCGGGACGGGGGTGGTCTCCTCCCGGTCCCCCACACTCACGCCCTGGGTGAGGTCGGCGACCACCGGCGAGGGCGGCATCCCGTGCAGCACGGCCCCGTCGAGCGCGGCAGCGGCGGCAGCGGCCACGTCCACGGCGTCCATCGGCCGGTTCGGGTCGGGCTGCCGTACGGCGGAGCGCCTCGGCCGGCGCTTGGTGAGGGCCTCCTGCTCGGCGGAGTCGGGGTCGTACGCCTCGGGAGCCGAGCCGCGTCGGCGGGGGCGCGCGGGAAGCGCGTCGCGCCACTGCTCGTCGTAGCGGGAGTCGTCCTCGCCGTACTCGGCGTACTCGTCCTCGTCGTCCGCGACGATGCCCAGCTTCTGCCCGAGCAGCCGCAGCCGCTGCGGGATCGCGTTGACCGGTGTCGCGGTGACGACGAGCAGCCCGAAGACCGTGAGCAGCACGAGCATCGCCACGGCGAGGGCCTGGCCCATGGTGTACGTCAGCGGCGTGGCCGTGCTCCAGCCGATGAGCCCCCCGGCGTCCCTTATCGCCTGCATGCCGGCGCTGCGGGCGGGCGAGCCGCAGGCGAGGTGGACCTGGCCGAGGACGCCGATGACGAGCGCGGACAGACCGATGACGATGCGTCCGTTGGCGTCCGGCTTCTCGGGGTGCCGGATGAACCGTACGGCGATGACCGAGAGCAGTACCGGCACGAGCAGGTCGAGCCGGCCGAAGGCACCGGTCACGAGCATCTCGACGAGATCGCCGACCGGGCCGCGCAGATTGGACCAGGTACCGGCGGCGACGATCAGGGCGAGGGCGAGCAGCAGGAGCGCGACGCCGTCCTTGCGATGCGCCGGGTCGAGACCCTTCGCGCCCTGCCCTATGCCACGGAAGACGGCGCCGACGGCGTGCGCGGCACCGAGCCAGACGGCGCGTACGAGCTTGTACACGCCTCCGGTGGGATTGGGCGCCGGCTTCGGAGGGGCCGTCTTCTTCGCCGTCGCCTTCTTGGCGGCGGCTTTCTTCGCGGGGGCCTTCTTCGCCGAAGCCTTCGTCGGAGCGGCCGCCTTCTTCGCGGGCGGCTTCTTCGCTGCGGACTGACGTGAGGCCATGAGTGTGAGGTTACCGGTGGAGACCACAACCGACACGTGTGCCCACTGCTTCACCCGTTCGTGTCGCGCTCGTGGAGCCCCGAAGCTGACGCGGACAGACAGACCCTCATCCCCCACGATCACCGGTCACAACCGGACGCGGGCCCGGGCCACTTGTGCGACCCCGGCCCGCGCTCCGGAACATGCTCAGTTCTGCGACGGCACCGACGGGTGCCCGCCCGTGCCCGGCTCCAACGCGTCCAGCGCCCTGCGCAGGCCCGTGAGTTTGCGTTCGAGATGGGCCGCGGTGGCCACCGCGGCGGCGTCCGCGGAGTCGTCGTCGAGCTGTTTGGACAGCGCCTCCGCCTGCTCCTCGACGGCCGCGAGCCGCGCGGAGAGTTCGGCGAGGATGCCGCCGGAGGGCTCCTTGGAACCGCCCGCCGCCCCCTTGCCGCCACCCTCCAACTGGAGCCGCAACAGCGCCGCCTGCTCCCTGAGCTGGCAGTTCTTCATGTACAGCTCGACGAAAACGGAGACCTTGGCGCGCAGCACCCAGGGGTCGAACGGTTTCGAGATGTAGTCGACCGCACCTGCCGCGTACCCACGGAACGTGTGATGCGGTCCGTGGTTGATGGCGGTGAGGAAAATAATGGGGATGTCCCGGGTCCGTTCGCGCCGCTTAATGTGCGCGGCCGTTTCGAAACCGTCCATTCCCGGCATCTGGACGTCCAGCAGAATGACCGCGAAGTCGTCCGTCAACAGCGCCTTGAGCGCTTCCTCCCCGGACGATGCCCGCACCAGTGTCTGATCGAGCGCGGAGAGGATGGCCTCCAGCGCCAACAGATTCTCCGGCCGGTCATCGACCAGGAGGATCTTGGCCTTCTGCACCATGGCCCGTCCTCCTCGCCCCGGCTTGGGGCCTCCCCTGTCCGCAGGACTCGACGTGACACCACTCGGCGTCACCCCAGGGGACGACTCCCTCGCGCCACCCGTCCTTGTGCCGGTCATCGTAGCCGCACCCCGCCCGTCGCCACACCCTGTCACCGTGATGTCACTGTGCTCGTAGCAGAAACGCAAGCGGGGACCAGAAGGTTCCCCGAATCCCGCGTTTCTACACGGCCTCGGCCACACTCAGTCAGCAACTCCGTGCACCGCTCAACGGGTTGTGACCACCGACCGCGCTCCGCGTCACTCACTCCGCATCCATTGCTGCATGACCGACAGCAGATGATCCGGATCCACCGGCTTGGTCACATAGTCGGAGGCTCCCGAGTCGATCGCCTTCTCCCGGTCGCCCTTCATCGCCTTGGCCGTCAGCGCGATGATCGGCAGTCCGGCGAACTGGGGCATCCGGCGGATCGCCGTGGTCGTCGCGTAGCCGTCCATCTCGGGCATCATGATGTCCATCAGAACGACCGTCACGTCGTCGTGCTGTTCCAGGACCTCGATGCCCTCACGGCCGTTCTCGGCGTACAGCACGGACAGGCCGTGCTGCTCCAGGACGCTGGTGAGCGCGAAGACGTTACGGATGTCGTCGTCGACGATGAGGACCTTCTCGCCGTCGAAGCGGACCGTCCGGCGCGCCTGCGACGCCGCCTCCTGCACGGCCTGCTGCGCCCAGTGCTCCTGCGCCTGACCGTTGCCCTGGCCGTGGTGCGGGGCGGGCACGGACCTGCGGCGCCGCCTGAAGAGCGCGGCGGCCCCGTTCTGGGTCTCGCGGTACGACTTCACCTCGGCCGGCGTCTCGGTGCGCTCGGCCAGCTCGTTCTCGGAGGCCAGCAGCTCCCCGGCCTCCAGCGCGGCGGGCGTGTTGTGCGCGTAGCCCTGCGGGGGCAGTTCACTCGGGTGCAGCGGCAGATACAGGGTGAAGGTGGAGCCGCGTCCGGGCTCGCTCTGCGCGTGGATCTCGCCGCCCAGCAGCCGGGCGATCTCCCGCGAGATGGACAACCCCAGGCCCGTACCGCCGTACTTGCGGCTCGTGGTGCCGTCCGCCTGCTTGAACGCCTCGAAGATGACCCGCATCTTGCTGGCCGCGATCCCGATGCCCGTGTCCGTCACCGAGAACGCGATCATGCCGGCGTCCGCGTCCCGCAGCGAGCCCGCCTCCAGCAACTGCTCCCTGATGGCCACCGGCACATCCGCGCCGGCCGGCCGGATGACCAGCTCCACGGCCCCGGAGTCGGTGAACTTCACCGCGTTGGACAGCAGGTTCCGCAGCACCTGCAGCAGCCGCTGTTCGTCCGTGTGCAGCGTGGCGGGCAGCTCCGGCGAGACGCGTACGGAGAAGTCCAGGCCCTTCTCCGCGGTCAGCGGCCGGAAGGTGGCCTCCACGTAGTCCACGAGCTGGACGAGGGCGATACGGGTCGGCGAGACGTCCATCTTGCCCGCCTCGACCTTCGACAGGTCCAGGATGTCGTTGATCAGCTGGAGCAGGTCGGAGCCCGCCCCGTGGATCGTCTCGGCGAACTCGACCTGCTTGGGCGTCAGGTTCGACTCGGCGTTGTCGGCGAGCAGTTTGGCGAGGATCAGCAGCGAGTTGAGCGGGGTGCGCAGCTCGTGCGACATGTTCGCGAGGAACTCGCTCTTGTAGCGCATGGACACCGCGAGCTGCTCGGCACGCTCCTCCAGGACCTGCCGCGCCTCCTCGATCTCGGTGTTCTTGACCTCGATGTCGCGGTTCTGCCGGGCCAGCAGCTCGGCCTTCTCCTCCAGTTCGGCGTTGGACGCCTGGAGTGCCTTCTGCCGGTTCTCCAACTCGTCGGACCGCTCGCGCAGTTGCTCGGTCAGCTCCTGCGACTGCTTCAGCAGCACCTCGGTCTTGGTGTTGACGGAGATGGTGTTGACGCTCGTCGCGATCATCTCCGCGATCTGGTTCAGGAAGTCCTTCTGGATCTGTGTGAACGAGTTGAACGACGCCAGTTCGATGACACCGAGCACGGTCCCCTCGAAGAGCACCGGCAACACGATGACCTGCGCGGGCGGCGCCTCGCCGAGCCCGGAGGAGATCTTCAGATAGCCGCTCGGCGCGTTCTCCACCAGGATCGTGCGCTTCTCCTTCGCGGCCGTCCCGACCAGCGCCTCACCGGGCCGGAACGACGTCGGCATGGAGCCCATGGAGTAGCCGTACGAGCCGAGCATGCGCAGCTCGTACTGGTCGTCGTTGTCCGGGGCCAGGTCCTTGCCGTCGAGGAACGGCAACGCGAGGAAGAACGCGCCGTGCTGCGCGGAGACCACCGGCGTCAGCTCACTCATGATCAGCGAGGCCACGTCGTCGAGGTCCCGGCGGCCCTGCATCAGGGCGGAGATCCGGGCGAGGTTGCCCTTGAGCCAGTCCTGCTCCTGGTTGGCGATCGTGGTGTCGCGCAGGTTGGCGATCATCTTGTTGATGTAGTCCTGCAGCTCCTTGATCTCGCCGGACGCGTCGACGTCGATCTTGAGGTTCAGGTCGCCCCGGGTCACCGCGGTGGCCACGCGCGCGATGGCACGGACCTGCCGCGTCAGGTTCCCGGCCATCTCGTTCACCGACTCGGTGAGGTCCCGCCAGGTGCCGTCGACGTCCCGGACGCGCGCCAGACCGCCCAGCTGTCCCTCGGTGCCCACCTCGCGGGCCACCCGGGTGACCTCCTCGGCGAAGGAGGACAGCTGGTCGACCATCGTGTTGATGGTGGTCTTCAGCTCCAGGATCTCGCCGCGCGCGTCGATGTCGATCTTCTTGGTCAGGTCGCCCTTGGCGATGGCGGTCGTGACCATCGCGATGTTGCGGACCTGGCCGGTGAGGTTGGACGCCATCGAGTTCACGGACTCGGTGAGGTCCTTCCACGTACCCGCCACACCCGGTACGTGCGCCTGGCCGCCCAGGATGCCATCCGTGCCCACCTCACGGGCCACCTTGGTGACCTGGTCGGCGAACGAACTCAGCGTCTTCACCATGCTGTTGAAGGTGTCGGCGAGCTGCGCGACCTCACCCGCCGCCTCGATCGTCACCGTACGGGTCAGGTCGCCGTTCGCGACGGCCGCCGCGACCTGGGAGATGTTCCGCACCTGCATGGTCAGGTTCTTGGCCATCAGGTTCACATTGCCGCTGAGGTCCTTCCAGATGCCGGTGACGCCCGGCACGTGCGCCTGGCCGCCGAGGATGCCCTCGGTGCCCACCTCGCGGGCCACCCGGGTCACCTGCTCGGCGAAGGACGACAGCTGGTCCACCATCGTGTTGACGGTGGTGACGAGTTCGAGGATCTCGCCCTTCGCGTCGACGGTGATCTTCTTCGACAGGTCGCCCTTGGCGACCGCGGTCGTGACCTCGGCGATCTGACGCACCTGGATGGTCAGGTTGTTCGCCATGAAGTTCACCGACTGCGTGAGGTCCTTCCAGGTGCCGGAGACGCCCTGCACCTCGGCCTGACCGCCGAGCTGGCCCTCCGTACCCACCTCGCGGGCGACCCTGGTGACCTCCTCCGCGAACGACGACAGCTGGTCCACCATCGTGTTCAGCGTGTTCTTCAGCTCCAGGATCTCGCCGCGCGCGTCCACGGTGATCTTCTGGGAGAGGTCGCCCCGGGCCACCGCCGTGGCGACCTGCGCGATGTTGCGGACCTGACCGGTCAGGTTGCCGGCCATGCCGTTCACGGACTCGGTGAGGTCGCGCCACACACCGGCGACGCCGGGCACCTGCGCCTGACCGCCGAGGCGGCCCTCCGTACCCACGTCCCGGGCCACCCGGGTCACCTGGTCCGCGAAGGACGACAGCTGGTCGACCATCGTGTTGATGGTGTTCTTCAGCTCCAGGATCTCGCCGCGCGCGTCCACGTCGATCTTCTGGGAGAGGTCGCCGCGCGCCACGGCCGTCGTCACCTGCGCGATGTTCCGCACCTGCGAGGTGAGGTTGCCGGCCATCGAGTTGACGGAGTCGGTGAGTTCCTTCCACGTACCGGACACGCCGTCGACGCGGGCCTGACCGCCGAGGCGGCCCTCCGTACCCACGTCCCGGGCCATCCGCGTCACCTGGTCGGCGAACGACGACAGCTGGTCCACCATCGTGTTCACGGTGTTCTTCAGTTCGAGCATCTCGCCCGCGACATCGACGGTGACCTTCTGCGAGAGATCGCCGTTGGCCACGGCCGTCGTCACCGCCGCGATGTTCCTCACCTGTCCGGTGAGATTCCGGAACGCGGTGTTGACGGAGTCCGTCAGGTCCTTCCACGTCCCCGCCGCGCCCGGCACCTGCGCCTGACCGCCCAGCCGGCCCTCGGCACCGACCTCGTTGGCCACCCGTGTGACCTCGGCACCGAAGTAGGAGAGCTGGTCGACCATCCCGTTGACGGTGTTCTTCAGTTCGAGCATCTCGCCCGCGACATCGACGGTGACCTTCTGCGAGAGATCGCCGTTGGCCACGGCCGTCGTCACCGCCGCGATGTCCCGCACCTGGATGGTCAGGTTCCGGAAGACGGTGTTCACGGAATCGGTGAGGTCCTTCCATGTCCCCGCCGCGCCCGGCACCTGCGCCTGACCGCCCAGCCGACCCTCGGCACCCACCTCGTTGGCCACGCGCGTGACCTCGTCGGCGAAGATCCGCAGCGTCTCGGTCATCTGGTTGATCGTCTCGGCCAGTTTGGCGACCTCACCGCGCGCCGGGACGGTCACCTTCTGCGACAGATCACCGTTGGCGACCGCGGTGGTGACCTGAGCGATGCCGCGCATCTGGAGGGTGAGGTTGCCGGCCATGGTGTTCACCGAATCGGTGAGTTCCTTCCACACCCCGGCCACGCCCGGCACCTCGGCCTGCCCGCCGAGCTGACCCTCGGTACCCACCTCTCGGGCGACTCGCGTCACCTCGGAAGAGAACGCGGAGAGCTGGTCGACCATCGTGTTGACGGTCTCCTTCAGCTCCAGCATCTCACCGGCCACATGAACCGTGACCTTCCGGGACAGATCACCCTTCGCGACCGCCGTCGTCACCAGCGCGATGTCCCTCACCTGCGCGGTGAGCCGGTACGCCATCGTGTTGACGGACTCCGTCAGGTCCTTCCACGAACCGGACATGCCGCGCACCTTGGCCTGCCCGCCCAGCTTGCCCTCGGTGCCCACCTCGCTGGCCACCCGGGTGACCTCGTCGGTGAACGTGGACAGCTGGTCGACCAGGTTGTTCACCGTACGTCCGACCTTCAGGAACTCCCCGCGCAGCGGATGCCCGGTCCCGTCCGGCGCCTGCGTCCGCAGCTCCATGCGCGGCGACAGATCACCGTCCGCCACGGCCGACAACACCCGGCTGACCTCGGAGACCGGCCGTACGAGGTCGTCGACCAGCGCGTTCGACGCGTCGATCGCCGTCGCCCAGGACCCCTCGGCGGCACCCGTCTCCAGCCGCTCGGTGAGCTTGCCCTCACGCCCCACCACACGCCGCACCCGCGACAGCTCGCCGGTCAGATGGAGATTCCGGTCCGCCACCTCGTTGAAGACCGCCGAGATCTCGGACATCACACCGTCACCCGAGACGGTCAGCCGCTTGCGGAAGTTACCGTCCCGCATCGCCTCCAACGCCGTGAGCAGCCGGTTCAGGGCAGCCGTGTCCACGGTCGTGGTCCCATTGCGCGGTTTGCGTGATGTGCGCTGGTCACTCAGGGACTGTCCGCCTTTCGCGCGCGCTTTAGTGCCCCGCGTCGCTGCGCCAGACTCCACTGTGTCCCTCCCGCAAGGGTCGACCGTTCCCGCTAGACGTACTTCGTCATATTCGAACGCTTCGTACTGCTCACACTGCTCGTACCACTCGTACCACTTGGTACTCGGATACTTCTGCTCAGCGGGCCAGGTGCCACTCCCCGGCGCACTGGGAAGGTACTCGGAATTGCCCGACCTTCTCCTGGAAGCCTGCCCAGTGTTTCACCATGGCTGAACCAGGCCATAACAGTTCGGCAGCTTCGCACACGGTCCGCACACCTCCGGACGGAAACACAGACGACCGGCATCCGCATGGACGGCGAAGGTAAGTAACCTTGCATGCGGCTGTCCAGCCATGCCGGTCCCGACCCGGCCTGGGCGGTGGCGCACGAGCACGGCGGGCAGGCATCGGAGGGGCGGCCTCACCATGACCACCGGACTGCATCCCGGGGAGACCCCCCAGGACCCCAGGCCGACGGAGAACCAGCCTCTGCCACGGCAGGAGGCCGTCCCAGGATCCCAGCACGTCGAGAACCGGACAAGGAGTTCTGTGATCACCGCGCGCGCGGCCGCCAGCTTCGCTGCCCTCTCACGGTCCGTCGCGACCGCCCGCTCGTTCGTCCGCGACACCCTCCAGGGCTGGGGCTTCGCCGACATCGTCGACGACGCGGTGGTCCTCACCAGCGAACTCGTCACCAACGCGGTCGTCCACGCGGGCACCTCCGCCGATGTCCTGTGTCTGCGCGCCGACGACGGCGTACGCATCGAGGTCGCCGACAGATACCCCGAACGCGAGATCCCCCTCCAGGGCAACCACATCAACATGGGCAGTCCGGACCGCGAGGGCGGCCGCGGCCTCCAACTGTGCGCGGCGATGGCCTCCCGCTGGGGCGTCGAGTACACGCCCACGCACAAGCAGGTCTGGTTCCAACTCGACCTCCCCGACCGCCCGGTGGGCACCCGCTCGGCCGGCCCGTCCCTCCCCGCCGAGCTGCTCCCGCTCGCCGACGGCAGGGTCCGTGTCGCCGTCGTCCAGATCGACCGCACGGGCGCGATCAGCGCCTGGAACGAGGACGCCGGGGAGCTTTTCGGCTACGCCCCCGACCAGGTCATCGGCAAGCCCCTCACCGACCTCGCCGCCTGGCCGCACACCCCCGGCACCAGCACCGGCGTCGCCGAGGCCCTCCAACTCTCCCGCTGGGAGGGCAGTTACGGCATCCGCGGCGCCAGCGGCCGGGTGACGCCGGTCTACGCCTCCCACCTCCGGGTCCGCGACGCGGACGGAGACCCCTCCACGGTCTGTCTTCTCGTACGGGACCACGAGCGCGCCGTCCTCCAGACCCCGATCCGCATGTCCTCCGGCGACGGCTCCGGGTCCGGCGAGGGCCAGGCCACGGACCCCTTCGAGGTCTTCATCGGCTCCCCCGCCCCGGACGACCTCGACGGCCTCCTCCAGCGCACGGTCGAGCGCGCCCGCGACATGCTCGACGGCGACTCCGCCTTCCTCCTCCTCGCCACCGACGACGAGACCGAGCTGGAGGTACGGGCCTCCACGGGCCTTCCCTCGGCCCGCCAGCGCTTCGCCCGCGTCCCCGTGGAGGCCGGCCCCGGCCGCTACGGCTCGGCCCGCATGCCGGCCGTCCACGACGACCTCACGGCCGTCCCCGGCGCCGTCCCCCTCCTCAACGGCACGGGCATGCGTTCGGTCGTCACGGTCCCCCTCAAGGTCGAGGGCCGCCTCACGGGCTCCCTGGGCGTCGCCGCGGAGGCGCAGGGCCGGTACTCCAACGAGGAGGCCCTGCGTCTCCAGTTCGCCGCCGACCGCATCGCCCTGGCCGTCGAGTCCGCCCGCCTCGGCGAGCTGGAGCGCCTGCGCCGCGGCTCGTTGAGCTTCCTGGTGGAGGCCTCCGACCTCCTGGCGGGCACCCTGGACCGCGACCAGACCCTGGCGCTCATGGCCCAGATGACGATCCCGACCCTCGCCACCTGGTGCGCGGTCTACACGATCGCCGACCAGGCGTCGGACCCGTACCTGGGTTACGTCCTGCACGAGGACGAGGACCTCATCGACGGCCTCAAGGCCCTCCTCTCCAAGATCCGCCCGCCGGAGCCCATCCCCACGCCGGGCGCCCGCATCTGGACGGCCCCTGCGGAAGCGGCCCACCAGGCGGCCCTGCGCACGTCCATGCGCAGCCTGGGCCTGGGCGAGCCCGCCACGGTCAGCTCGGGCATCGGCACGACTCTGGCGACGGCCTCGGCGGTGGGCGGCGAGACCGTCGTACTCCCGCTCGTGGCCCGCAACCGCGTCATCGGCATGCTGACCCTCGGCAAGCCCACGGACGAGCACTTCCGCCAGGAGATCCTGGAGTTGGCGGAGGACCTCTCCCGGCGAGCCGCCCTCGCCCTGGACAACGCCCGCCTGTACTCGGAGCGCGTGGCCATCAGCCAGTCCCTCCAGCGCAGCCTCCTGCCGCCCGAGCTCCCCCAGATCGACGGCGTCGAGGTCGACGTCATCTACCGAGCGGCCGGCGAGGGCAACGAGGTCGGCGGCGACTTCTACGACCTGTTCCCCATCCGCGACGGCGTGTACGGCTTCGCCATCGGCGACGTCTGCGGCACCGGCCCGGAGGCCGCCGCGGTCACCGGCCTGGCCCGCCACGCCCTGCGCCTGCTGGCCCGCGAGGGCTACGGCGGGCCCGCGGTCCTGGAGCGCCTCAACTCCGCGATCATCGACGAGGGCACCCGCAGCCGCTTCCTGACCCTGCTGTACGGCGAGTTGTGGCCCCAGGAGGACGGCAGCGCCGTACTGAAGGTCGTCTGCGCCGGCCACCCGCTCCCGCTGCGCCTCCGCCAGGACGGCACGGTCGAGCCGGCCGCCGAACCGCAGCCACTGCTCGGCGTCATGGAGGACCTGGAGCTGTACGAGCAGACGGTCACCCTCGACCCCGGCGACGTCCTCCTCTGCGTCACGGACGGCGTCACCGAACGCCGTGAGGGCACCCGCATGTTGGGCGACGACGGCCTGACCGAGGTCCTCACCACCTGCACGGGCCTCACGGCGGGCGCGGTCGCGGCCCGCGTCATGCGCGCCGTCGAACGCTTCGCCTCCGACGCCCCCTCCGACGACATGGCCATTCTGGCGATGCGCGTCCCGGGCCTCCAATCGGACTGACTCCGGACACGACAAAGGCCCCGCCCAGGTGGGCGGGGCCTTTTGGCTGAGCCCCCAAACGGAATCGAACCGTTGACCTTCTCCTTACCATGGAGACGCTCTACCGACTGAGCTATAGGGGCCTGTCACCTGTTCGAGGTTTCCCTCGCGGCAACGAGATAGATCATACCTCGAATCGGCGGCTGTTCAGAACCACCCGGCGCACTGACCAGGCCCACGCGCCCCCGAGTTGTCCCGAGCACCAGAACTAGAAAGCCGGCTGCAGCAGCCCACCGAGCGCGTTGCAGGCGGACACCAGCCGCTGCAGTTCCCGCCGCGACATCTCGCCGCCGATGGGCAGCGCCAGCGTCTCGTCGGCAGCCCGCTCGGTCTCCGGCAGACACACGTCCCGGCGGAACCCGGGCATCCGGTGCACCGGCGTCTTCACCGGCACGCTGCACTCGACTCCCCTGGCCCGCACGGCCCGCGCGAAGGCATCCCGGTCGGGGCGCCCGTTCCCGGGCACCCGCACGACGTACTGCTGAAAGGTGTGCTTGTCACACCCCTCGGGTGTCCCTACGCCCTTCAGCTTCGCGCTGAGATACGCGGCGCGCTGCCGACGCACCCCCAGCTCGCTGTAGGGCGTCTCCGACTCTCCCTGTTCCAGTACCAACAGCCCATGCCGTTGCCCGACTTGACGCAGCGCCGCGATGTCGGCGGACCGACCGAAGCGGTGGACGACGACCGCAGCCACCGTCCGCGACGTCACGGCGGCCTCGACAGCCGAGGGATCCAGGCAGTACGTCACCGGATCTATGTCAGCGAACACCGGCACAGCCCCTGCGAGGCTCACCGCGTGAGCTACCTCCGGGTTCCCGAACGCCGGCACGACGACCTCGTCACCGGCCCCGACACCCGCGGCCCTGAGCATTCCAACGGTACCCATGCTGCGGATCCTGGTCGCGCAACGTGAACTCCAAGTGACGCCCAACAAAAAAGAGCTGGTCCCCGAACCGAAATTCGGGGACCAGCTCTTTCAATATTTGTTCGGCGGCGTCCTACTCTCCCACAGGGTCCCCCCTGCAGTACCATCGGCGCTGTAAGGCTTAGCTTCCGGGTTCGGAATGTAACCGGGCGTTTCCCTCACGCTATGACCACCGAAACACTATGAAACACTCAACCGCACCATCCCCCGTGACCAAACAAGGGAATGGGGTTGTTCGTGGTTTCAGAACCAACACAGTGGACGCGAGCAACTGAGGACAAGCCCTCGGCCTATTAGTACCAGTCAACTCCACCCGTTACCGGGCTTCCATATCTGGCCTATCAACCCAGTCGTCTACTGGGAGCCTTACCCCATCAAGTGGGTGGGAATACTCATCTCGAAGCAGGCTTCCCGCTTAGATGCTTTCAGCGGTTATCCCTCCCGAACGTAGCCAACCAGCCATGCCCTTGGCAGAACAACTGGCACACCAGAGGTTCGTCCGTCCCGGTCCTCTCGTACTAGGGACAGCCCTTCTCAATATTCCTGCGCGCGCAGCGGATAGGGACCGAACTGTCTCACGACGTTCTAAACCCAGCTCGCGTACCGCTTTAATGGGCGAACAGCCCAACCCTTGGGACCGACTCCAGCCCCAGGATGCGACGAGCCGACATCGAGGTGCCAAACCATCCCGTCGATATGGACTCTTGGGGAAGATCAGCCTGTTATCCCCGGGGTACCTTTTATCCGTTGAGCGACGGCGCTTCCACAAGCCACCGCCGGATCACTAGTCCCGACTTTCGTCCCTGCTCGACCCGTCGGTCTCACAGTCAAGCTCCCTTGTGCACTTACACTCAACACCTGATTGCCAACCAGGCTGAGGGAACCTTTGGGCGCCTCCGTTACCCTTTGGGAGGCAACCGCCCCAGTTAAACTACCCATCAGACACTGTCCCTGATCCGGATCACGGACCCAGGTTAGACATCCAGCACGACCAGACTGGTATTTCAACGACGACTCCCCCTGAACTGGCGTCCAGAGTTCACAGTCTCCCAGCTATCCTACACAAGCCGAACCGAACACCAATATCAAACTGTAGTAAAGGTCCCGGGGTCTTTCCGTCCTGCTGCGCGAAACGAGCATCTTTACTCGTAGTGCAATTTCACCGGGCCTATGGTTGAGACAGTCGAGAAGTCGTTACGCCATTCGTGCAGGTCGGAACTTACCCGACAAGGAATTTCGCTACCTTAGGATGGTTATAGTTACCACCGCCGTTTACTGGCGCTTAAGTTCTCAGCTTCGCCACCCCGAAGAGTGACTAACCGGTCCCCTTAACGTTCCAGCACCGGGCAGGCGTCAGTCCGTATACATCGCCTTACGGCTTCGCACGGACCTGTGTTTTTAGTAAACAGTCGCTTCTCGCTGGTCTCTGCGGCCACCCCCAGCTCGAGGAGCACGTCCTCTCACCAGTGATGGCCCCCCTTCTCCCGAAGTTACGGGGGCATTTTGCCGAGTTCCTTAACCATAGTTCACCCGAACGCCTCGGTATTCTCTACCAGACCACCTGAGTCGGTTTAGGGTACGGGCCGCCATGAAACTCGCTAGAGGCTTTTCTCGACAGCATAGGATCATCCACTTCACCACAATCGGCTCGGCATCAGGTCTCAGACTATTGCCAGGCGGATTTACCTACCTGACGTCCTACACCCTTACCCCGGGACAACCACCGCCCGGGATGGACTACCTTCCTGCGTCACCCCATCACTCACCTACTGCAAGTCTGGTCCGTCGGCTCCACCACTTCCCTTTCCCCGAAGGGTCCGGGACGGCTTCACGGACTTAGCATCGCCTGGTTCAATGTTTGACGCTTCACAGCGGGTACCGGAATATCAACCGGTTATCCATCGACTACGCCTGTCGGCCTCGCCTTAGGTCCCGACTTACCCTGGGCAGATCAGCTTGACCCAGGAACCCTTGGTCAATCGGCGCACACGTTTCTCACGTGTGTATCGCTACTCATGCCTGCATTCTCACTCGTGAACCGTCCACAACTCGCTTCCGCGGCTGCTTCACCCGGCACACGACGCTCCCCTACCCATCCATACAGGCGTTGGCCCTATTGTATGAATGACACGACTTCGGCGGTACGCTTGAGCCCCGCTACATTGTCGGCGCGGAATCACTAGACCAGTGAGCTATTACGCACTCTTTCAAGGGTGGCTGCTTCTAAGCCAACCTCCTGGTTGTCTGTGCGACTCCACATCCTTTCCCACTTAGCGTACGCTTAGGGGCCTTAGTCGATGCTCTGGGCTGTTTCCCTCTCGACCATGGAGCTTATCCCCCACAGTCTCACTGCCGCGCTCTCACTTACCGGCATTCGGAGTTTGGCTAAGGTCAGTAACCCGGTAGGGCCCATCGCCTATCCAGTGCTCTACCTCCGGCAAGAAACACACGACGCTGCACCTAAATGCATTTCGGGGAGAACCAGCTATCACGGAGTTTGATTGGCCTTTCACCCCTAACCACAGGTCATCCCCCAGGTTTTCAACCCTGGTGGGTTCGGTCCTCCACGAAGTCTTACCTCCGCTTCAACCTGCCCATGGCTAGATCACTCCGCTTCGGGTCTTGAGCGTGCTACTAAAGTCGCCCTGTTCGGACTCGCTTTCGCTACGGCTACCCCACCCGGGTTAACCTCGCAACACACCGCAAACTCGCAGGCTCATTCTTCAAAAGGCACGCAGTCACGACGCACCGAGCAAAGCTCGATACGCGACGCTCCCACGGCTTGTAGGCACACGGTTTCAGGTACTATTTCACTCCGCTCCCGCGGTACTTTTCACCATTCCCTCACGGTACTATCCGCTATCGGTCACCAGGGAATATTTAGGCTTAGCGGGTGGTCCCGCCAGATTCACACGGGATTTCTCGGGCCCCGTGCTACTTGGGTGTCTCTCAAACGAGCCGTACAGATTTCAGCTACGGGGGTCTTACCCTCTACGCCGGACCTTTCGCATGTCCTTCGCCTACCCATACGGTTTCTGACTCGCCGACCAGCCGGCAGACTGATCAAGAGAGATCCCACAACCCCGTATACGCAACCCCTGCCGGGTCTCACACGCATACGGTTTGGCCTCATCCGGTTTCGCTCGCCACTACTCCCGGAATCACGGTTGTTTTCTCTTCCTGCGGGTACTGAGATGTTTCACTTCCCCGCGTTCCCTCCACTTGCCCTATGTGTTCAGGCAAGGGTGACAGCCCATGACGACTGCCGGGTTTCCCCATTCGGACACCCCCGGATCAAAGCCTGGTTGACGACTCCCCGGGGCCTATCGTGGCCTCCCACGTCCTTCATCGGTTCCTGGTGCCAAGGCATCCACCGTGCGCCCTTAAAAACTTGGCCACAGATGCTCGCGTCCACTGTGCAGTTCTCAAACAACGACCAACCACCCATCACCCCGGACCAGAAGTCCGAGTGCACTGGGGCCGGCACTGAAGGCGACCTGAACGGCCATACCCTCAGACACCCAACAGCGTGCCCGACCCGATCGACGTCCGGAGATCATGCTTTCCACGCCCTTACGGACAGTACTCACAGCCTCCGACCCGTGAACCGGTCGAATAATCAACGTTCCACCCTTGAGCAACCAGCATCAGTCGTTCGCTGATGTCCTGGCCTCTGATCCGGCAAAGCCGGATAAGAAGTGCTCCTTAGAAAGGAGGTGATCCAGCCGCACCTTCCGGTACGGCTACCTTGTTACGACTTCGTCCCAATCGCCAGTCCCACCTTCGACAGCTCCCTCCCACAAGGGGTTGGGCCACCGGCTTCGGGTGTTACCGACTTTCGTGACGTGACGGGCGGTGTGTACAAGGCCCGGGAACGTATTCACCGCAGCAATGCTGATCTGCGATTACTAGCAACTCCGACTTCATGGGGTCGAGTTGCAGACCCCAATCCGAACTGAGACAGGCTTTTTGAGATTCGCTCCGCCTCACGGCTTCGCAGCTCATTGTACCTGCCATTGTAGCACGTGTGCAGCCCAAGACATAAGGGGCATGATGACTTGACGTCGTCCCCACCTTCCTCCGAGTTGACCCCGGCAGTCTCCTGTGAGTCCCCATCACCCCGAAGGGCATGCTGGCAACACAGAACAAGGGTTGCGCTCGTTGCGGGACTTAACCCAACATCTCACGACACGAGCTGACGACAGCCATGCACCACCTGTACACCGACCACAAGGGGGCGACCATCTCTGGCCGTTTCCGGTGTATGTCAAGCCTTGGTAAGGTTCTTCGCGTTGCGTCGAATTAAGCCACATGCTCCGCTGCTTGTGCGGGCCCCCGTCAATTCCTTTGAGTTTTAGCCTTGCGGCCGTACTCCCCAGGCGGGGAACTTAATGCGTTAGCTGCGGCACCGACGACGTGGAATGTCGCCAACACCTAGTTCCCACCGTTTACGGCGTGGACTACCAGGGTATCTAATCCTGTTCGCTCCCCACGCTTTCGCTCCTCAGCGTCAGTAATGGCCCAGAGATCCGCCTTCGCCACCGGTGTTCCTCCTGATATCTGCGCATTTCACCGCTACACCAGGAATTCCGATCTCCCCTACCACACTCTAGTCTGCCCGTATCGAATGCAGACCCGGGGTTAAGCCCCGGGCTTTCACATCCGACGCGACAGACCGCCTACGAGCTCTTTACGCCCAATAATTCCGGACAACGCTCGCGCCCTACGTATTACCGCGGCTGCTGGCACGTAGTTAGCCGGCGCTTCTTCTGCAGGTACCGTCACTTTCGCTTCTTCCCTGCTGAAAGAGGTTTACAACCCGAAGGCCGTCATCCCTCACGCGGCGTCGCTGCATCAGGCTTTCGCCCATTGTGCAATATTCCCCACTGCTGCCTCCCGTAGGAGTCTGGGCCGTGTCTCAGTCCCAGTGTGGCCGGTCGCCCTCTCAGGCCGGCTACCCGTCGTCGCCTTGGTGAGCCGTTACCTCACCAACAAGCTGATAGGCCGCGGGCTCATCCTTCACCGCCGGAGCTTTCCACACTCATCGGATGCCCGAGAGTGTTGTATCCGGTATTAGACCCCGTTTCCAGGGCTTGTCCCAGAGTGAAGGGCAGATTGCCCACGTGTTACTCACCCGTTCGCCACTAATCCCCACCGAAGTGGTTCATCGTTCGACTTGCATGTGTTAAGCACGCCGCCAGCGTTCGTCCTGAGCCAGGATCAAACTCTCCGTGAATGTTTACCCGTAATCGGGTCGACACCACGAGAGCGGAACCACCGGAGGAATGATCCGATGGTTCACAGCGTCCTCGCTGTGTTTTACTTCAAAGGAACCTCGCCCCAACCGATAACCGGCCGGGAACGGGGTATCAACATATCTGGCGTTGATTTTTGGCACGCTGTTGAGTTCTCAAGGAACGGACGCTTCCTTTGTACTCACCCAAGCTACTCTCGGGCTTTCCTCCGGGCAGTTTCCCTTCGGTCTTGCGTTTCCGACTCTATCAGATCGTTTTCCGATCCGATTTCCTCGGCGCTTTCCAGGTTTACGCTTCCGCGTTTCCCTTTCCGGCGACTCCGACTTTATCAGAGGTTCTGAGTCGGAATTTCCGCCCGGTCCGGGTGGCTCCTGACGCACAGTTGCGTCGGGTTCCCCCCTGGGCGGAGCCGTAAACGTACTGGAGCGGGGCGCCCCGATGCAAATCGAGGAGCCCCGCTCCCGTACGGGCACTGACGGTGGGTCAGACCTCAACCACCACAGGCAGGATCATCGGCCTGCGCCGGTAGGTGTCGGAGACCCACTTGCCGAGGGTGCGCCGGATGAGTTGTTGCAGTTGGTGGGGCTCGACGACCCCGTCCTGCGCCGAACGCTCCAGGACCTCGGTGATGCGCGGGACGACCTCGCCGAAGGCGGAGTCCTCGATACCGGAGCCGCGGGCCTGGATGTGCGGGCCGCCGGTGATCTTGCCGGTGGAGGAGTCCACGACGACGAACACCGAGATGATGCCCTCGTCGCCCAGGATCCTCCGGTCCTTCAGGGCCGGCTCGCCGAGACCGACCGAGAGGCCGTCGACGTACACGTAACCGGCCTGGACCTTGCCGGAGATCTTGGCCTTGCCCTCGATGAGGTCGACGACCACGCCGTCCTCGGCGATGACGATGCGGTCGTGCGGTACGCCTGTCAGAGCGCCCAGTTCGGCGTTGGCGCGCAGGTGGCGCCATTCGCCGTGCACCGGCATCAGGTTCTTCGGGCGGCAGATGTTGTAGAAGTACAGCAGCTCACCGGCCGAGGCGTGTCCGGAGACGTGCACCTTGGCGTTGCCCTTGTGGACGACGTTGGCGCCCCAGCGGGTCAGGCCGTTGATGACGCGGTAGACGGCGTTCTCGTTCCCGGGGATCAGGGACGAGGCCAGGATCACCGTGTCGCCCTGGACGATGCGGATCTGGTGGTCCCGGTTGGCCATGCGGGACAGGGCGGCCATCGGTTCGCCCTGCGATCCGGTGCACACGAGGACGATCTCGTGCTGCGGCAGATCGTCGAGTGTCTTGACGTCCACGACCAGGCCCGGTGGGACCTTCAGATAGCCGAGGTCCCTGGCGATGCCCATGTTCCGGACCATCGAGCGGCCGACGAAGGCGACCCGGCGGCCGTACTCGTGGGCGGCGTCGAGGATCTGCTGGATGCGGTGGATGTGGCTGGCGAAGCTGGCCACGATGATCCGCTTGCTGGCGCCCGCGAAGACCTGGCGCAGGACGTTGGAGATGTCGCGCTCGGGCGGAACGAAGCCAGGAACCTCGGCGTTCGTGGAGTCGGAGAGGAGGAGATCGATTCCCTCCTCGCTCAGCCGTGCGAACGCGTGTAGATCCGTCAGGCGGTTGTCCAGCGGGAGCTGGTCCATCTTGAAGTCGCCCGTGTGGACCACCATGCCCGCGGGGGTGCGGATGGCCACGGCGAGGGCGTCGGGGATGGAGTGGTTGACCGCGACGAACTCGCAGTCGAAGGGGCCGATCCGCTCGCGGTTCCCCTCGACCACCTCGAGGGTGTACGGGCGGATGCGGTGCTCCTGGAGCTTGGCCTCGATGAGGGCGAGGGTCAGCTTGGAGCCGATCAGCGGGATGTCGGGCTTCTCGCGCAGCAGGTACGGGACCGCGCCGATGTGGTCCTCGTGACCGTGCGTGAGGACAATGCCCTCGATGTCGTCGAGGCGGTCCCTGACGGACGAGAAGTCCGGCAGGATCAGGTCGATTCCGGGCTGCTCCTCCTCGGGGAAGAGCACCCCGCAGTCGACGATCAGCAGACGGCCGCCGTACTCGAAGACGGTCATGTTCCGGCCGATCTCGCCGAGACCGCCCAGCGGGGTGACCCGTAGGCCACCTTCGGGGAGCGGCGGCGGTGGGCCGAGTTCAGGATGCGGATGACTCAAAAGACTCTCCTCACCACGCGCGCCACGTACCTCTGTGGCACGTGGCGCGCATGACGTTCGTGCAAAAGCAGTTGTGGATGTGGACGCAGGCGCTTTCGTCCTGCCTATTCAGTTGTGAAGTCAGGGTGTCGCGTCGTGCGAAGTCCGGTGTTAGAGCTGTACCCCGCCGGCACCAAGATCGATCTTGAGCTGAGCCGTCTCCTCGGGCGAAAGCTCCACCATGGGGGCGCGCAGCGGTCCGGCGGGCAGACCCTGCAGGGCGAGCGCCGCCTTGCTGGTCATCACGCCCTGGGTGCGGAACATGCCGGTGAAGACCGGGAGCAGCTTCTGGTGGATCTCGGTGGCCTTCTGGACGTCACCGGAGACATACGCCTCGACGAGGGCGCGCAGCTCGGGAGTGACCACATGGCCCACGACCGAGACGAAACCGACCGCGCCCACGGAGAGCAGCGGGAGGTTCAGCATGTCGTCGCCGGAGTACCAGGCGAGGCCCGAGCGGGCGATGGCCCAGCTGGCACGGCCGAGGTCGCCCTTGGCGTCCTTGTTGGCGACGATGCGCGGGTGCTCGGCGAGCCGGACGATCGTCTCGGTGTCGATCGGGACGCCACTGCGGCCGGGGATGTCGTAGAGCATCACCGGCAGGTCGGCCGCGTCGGCGATCGCCTTGAAGTGCCGGTACAGGCCCTCCTGCGGAGGCTTGTTGTAGTACGGCGTGACGACGAGGAGGCCATGGGCGCCGACCTTCTCGGCGGCGCGGGCCAGCTCGGTGCTGTGGTGGGTGTCGTTCGTGCCGACGCCGGCGATGATGTGGGCGCGGTCGCCGACGGCTTCGAGGACGGCTCGTACCAGGTCCGATTTCTCCGCGTCACTGGTGGTGGGGGACTCGCCGGTGGTGCCGTTGATGACCAGGCCGTCGTTGCCTGCGTCCACCAGGTGGGTGGCGAGCCGCTGCGCGCCGTCGAGGTCGAGTGCGCCGTCCGCCGTGAAGGGCGTGACCATGGCGGTGAGGACCCGCCCGAAGGGGGTCTGCGGAGTCGAGGTCGGAGCCATGGGTAACACGCTACTCGCTGCTCAGGGCACGGTCTGCCCTCGGGGGGCGGGAAAAGTCAGGACAAATGCGGAGCCCGGCACTGCCTGCTCGGGGGTTCAAGCAGTGCCGGGTCCGTTTGATCAGGCTAGATGAACTTCGCGAAATGCCGCAATACGGACACTTCGCTCGGCTGACCCGTACATCTGTGCCTGGCCGAAAGTCGGCGGTCCGCTACGGCGCGACCCGGCCGTTCAGGTTGAACGCGGCGTGCGTGAGCGGCATGAGCCGGGACCACTCCGCCTCCATCTTCTCGCCGACCATCTCGATCTCCCGCTGTGGGAAGGACGGCACCTTCGCGAGCTCGTGCTGGGTGCGCAGACCGAGGAAGTGCATCAGCGAGCGGGCGTTGCAGGTGGCGTACATCGAGGAGAAGAGCCCGACCGGGAGCACCGCGCGGGCCACCTCACGGGCCACACCGGCGGCGAGCATCTCCTGGTACGCCTCGTACGCGTGGACGTACGAGTCCTCCATGACCCGCCCGACGAGCTCCTGCTGCGCCTGCGTGCCCTCCACGAAGACGTACTTGCCGGGACGGCCCTCCTGGACGAGCTTGCGGGCCTCGTCGGGGACGTAGAAGTGGGGCTGGAGCTCCCTGTACCTCCCGGACTCCTCGTTGTACGACCAGCCGACCCGGTGGCGCATGAACTCGCGGAAGACGAAGATCGGGGCGCTGATGAAGAAGGTCATCGAGTTGTGCTCGAAGGGGCTGCCGTGCCGGTCCCGCATGAGGTAGTTGATGAGGCCCTTGGAGCGCTCGGGGTCCTTCGTCAGCTCCTCCAGGGACTGCTCGCCGGCGGTGGAGACGCGGGCGGCCCACAGCACGTCCGAGTCGGCCGCGCTGTGCTTCACCAACTCGACGGTGACATCGCTGCGGAAGCTGGGTTTGAGGTCGTCGGCGGGGGTGTCGGTCACGGCTCGGAGGGTCCTTCCCATTGCTGCTCTCGGGCGGCGCCCACTCTACGGCCCGGCACCGACAGGGAGCCCGGATGGCCCGGGTTGCACCCCCTTGTGCCCCCGTCGGACCCCCGAGAGTGGTGGGGAGGGGCCCGGCTCGGTAGCCTCACCCGGCGAAACCTGTGCGTGGATTGAGTGAGGATCAGCCGTGCCCCTGCCCTTCCTGACCGCCGACCGCGCCTTCGACCAGGCGGCGGACGAAGCGCTGCCGTTCGACGACCGAGACCGCTGGCGGCGCCCCTACCGGCCCGGCCCGTGGCGGGTCGGCGCGGCCGCGCTGCTCCTGCTGCTCGCCTCCTACGTGCTGGTCGCGGCGGTCATCATCACGGTGGCCGAGACACCGCGGACGGGCGCGATCTGCTTCGGCGCGGCACTGCTGGTCATCGGCTGCGCGCTGCGGCTGCTGCGGGTCGGCATCTGGGTGAGCGCGCGAGGAGTGCGTCAGGTGGGCTTCTTCAGAACGCGTACGGCGTCCTGGGAGGCGAGCGTCTCGGTGCGTACCGTGCAGCAGCCGGTGCGGTGGCTCGGGCTGCCGCGGTCCGTGCAGGGGCAGGCGCTGCTCCTCGTCCGCACGGACCACGTGCAGGAGTACGTGACGCCGCTGATGACCACGCACAACGCCGACTTCCTGGCGCGTACGGAGGCCTTCGACCGGGCGGCGGACACGATCGAGGCGTGGGCGGCGGAGTACGGGCGCGCCGCGTAGTCGCGCAGAGGGGTGAGGGGCCGGTCCGTGGGTGCGGACCGGCCCCTCACCCCTCTGCGGGTGCGGCACATCAGGTGGTCGGCGCCGGCTTGCCGTCGTGGAGGGCGATCGCCCGCTGCATGGCCTTGCGAGCCCGGGGCGTGTCGCGGGCGTCGTGGTAGGCGACGGCGAGGCGGAACCAGGTGCGCCAGTCGTCGGGGGCGTCCTCGGTCTCCGTCTTGCGCCGTGCGAAGACCTCGTCGGCCGAGTCACGGTCGATGCGGCCGCTCGGGGTGCGCTTCAACTCGTCGACGGGGAGGCCCCCTTCGGCGTCGAGTTCGGCGGCGAGCTGGTTGGCCTTGCGGACGAACTGGGTGTTCTTCCAGAGGAACCAGAGGCCGATCCCCGGCAGGACGAGCACGGCGACGCCGAAGGCGATCGTGACCGGTGTGCCGGTCTCTATGAGCAGGAGCCCGCGGCTTCCGACCAGGACGAAGTAGACGACCAGGACGGCTGCCGTGACGGCGTAGGTGAGCTTCGCGCGCATGACGTTTCCCGTCCCGATCAGCCCAGGTCGAGGAAGTGTTCGAGGCCGAAGGTGAGACCCGGGGTCGTCACCACGCGGCGGGCGCCGAGCAGGATGCCCGGCATGAAGCTGCTGTGGTGGAGGGAGTCATGACGGACCGTCAGGGTCTCGCCCTCGCCCCCGAGCAGGACCTCCTGGTGGGCGAGGAGACCACGGAGGCGTACGGCGTGCACGGGGATGCCGTCGACGTCGGCGCCCCGTGCGCCGTCCAGAGCCGTGGCGGTGGCGTCCGGCGCCGGGGCGGTACCGGCCGCGCGGCGGGCCTCGGCGATGAGCTGGGCGGTACGGGTGGCGGTGCCGCTGGGGGCGTCGACCTTGTTCGGGTGGTGCAGCTCGACGACCTCGACGGACTCGAAGTAGGGCGCCGCGATCTGCGCGAACTTCATGGTCAGGACGGCCCCGATGGAGAAGTTGGGCGCGATGAGCACGCCGGTCTCCGGGGACCCGTCCAGCCAGGCCTTGAGCTGTGCGAGGCGGTCGTCGGTCCAGCCCGTGGTCCCGACGACCGCGTGGATGCCGTGGCGGACACAGAAGTCGAGGTTGTCCATGACCGAGGCGGGGGTGGTCAGTTCGACGGCGACCTGGGCGCCGGTCTCGGCCAGCGTCTCCAGCTTGTCGCCCCGGCTCAGGGCGGCGACCAGCTCCATGTCCTCGGCGGCCTCGACGGCCCGTACGGCCTCGGAGCCGATACGGCCCCGGGCACCGAGGACCGCCACGCGCAGCTTGCTCATTGCTTGGTTCCTTAACTGGGGTGTCAGGCGACGGCTTCGTGGAGACGGGACGCCTGTTTGTCCTTGAGCGGGCCGATGACCGACAGGGAGGGGCGCTGGCCCAGGATCTCGCGGGCCACGGCACGGATCTCGTCCGGGGTCACCATGGCGATCCGGGTCAGCATCTCGTCGACGGACATCTGCTCGCCCCAGCACAGCTCGCTCTTGCCGATGCGGTTCATGATCGCGCCGGTGTCCTCCAGGCCGAGGACCGTGGAGCCGCGGAGCTGGCCGATGGCGCGCTCGATCTCGTCGTCCGGCAGTCCGTGCTCGGCGACCTGGTCGAGCTCGTCGCGGCAGATCTTGAGCACGTCGTGCACCTGCGACGGACGGCAGCCGGCGTACACGCCGAAGAGACCGCAGTCGGCGAAGCCGGACGTGTACGAGTACACGCTGTAGGCGAGGCCCCGCTTCTCCCGGACCTCCTGGAAGAGGCGGGAGGACATGCCGCCGCCGAGCGCGGTGTTGAGGACGCCGAGAGCCCAGCGGCGCTCGTCGGTGCGGGCGAGGCCGGGCATGCCGAGGACGACATGGGCCTGCTCGGTCTTGCGGCCGATGAGCTCGACGCGGCCGGCCGTACGGAGGCTGCGGCGGCCGTCGCGCGGGTCGATCGGGGTGGCGTCCGTGCGCGTGAGGGCGCCCGCCTTCTCGAAGGCCGCGCGGACCAGTCGTACGACCTTGGTGTGGTCGATGTTGCCCGCGCAGGCGACCACGAGGTGGGTCGGGTCGTAGTGCTTCTTGTAGAAGCGGCGGATGCGGTCGGCGGAGAGGGCGTTGACCGTGTCGACCGTGCCGAGGACCGGGCGGCCGAGGGGGGTGTCACCGAACATGGTGTGCGCGAAGAGGTCGTGCACGCAGTCGCCCGGGTCGTCCTCGGTCATCGCGATCTCTTCGAGGATGGCGCCGCGTTCGACGTCGACGTCCTCCTCGCGGATGAGCGAGCCGGTGAGCATGTCGCAGACCGTGTCGATGGCCAGCGGCAGGTCGGAGTCGAGCACCCGTGCGTAGTAGCACGTGTACTCCTTCGCCGTGAACGCGTTCATCTCGCCGCCGACCGCGTCGATCGCGGACGAGATGTCGAGCGCGCTGCGGCGTTCCGTGCCCTTGAAGAGCAGGTGCTCCAGATAGTGGGTGGCGCCGTTCAGCGCGGGCGTCTCGTCGCGGGAGCCGACGTGCGCCCAGATGCCGAAGGTGGCGGAGCGCACGGACGGCAGGGTCTCGGTGACGATGCGCAGGCCGCCCGGGAGGGTGGTCTTGCGGACCGTACCGATGCCGTTCATGCCCTTGATCAGGGTTTGGGTACGGGCGACGGCCCGCGCCTCCGTGGAGGTGCGGGCCGTCGCCTTGGAGCTACGGGACGTCACTTGTCGCCGTCGTCCTTCTTGTCCTCGGAGCCTTCTTCGCCCTCGATCACGGGGATGAGGGAGAGCTTGCCGCGGGAGTCGATCTCGGCGATCTCGACCTGGACCTTGGCGCCGACCGCGACCACGTCCTCGACGTTCTCCACGCGCTTGCCGCCGGCGAGCTTACGGATCTGCGAGATGTGCAGCAGACCGTCCTTGCCCGGGAGCAGCGACACGAACGCACCGAAGGTGGTGGTCTTGACGACCGTACCCAGGTAGCGCTCGCCGACCTCCGGCATGGTCGGGTTGGCGATCGAGTTGATCGTGGCGCGGGCGGCCTCGGCCTGCGAGCCGACCTGGGCACCGATGTAGATGGTGCCGTCGTCCTCGATCGTGATCTCGGCGCCGGTGTCCTCCTGGATCTGGTTGATCATCTTGCCCTTCGGGCCGATGACCTCACCGATCTTGTCCACGGGGATCTTGACGGTGATGATCCGCGGGGCGTTCGGGGACATCTCGTCCGGCGTGTCGATCGCTTCCATCATCACGTCGAGGATGTGGAGGCGGGCGTCACGGGCCTGCTTGAGAGCGGCGGCCAGGACGGAGGCCGGGATGCCGTCCAGCTTGGTGTCGAGCTGGAGGGCGGTCACGAACTCCTTGGTGCCGGCGACCTTGAAGTCCATGTCGCCGAAGGCGTCCTCCGCACCGAGGATGTCGGTGAGGGCGACGTAGTGCGTCTCGCCCTTGATCTCCTGGGAGATCAGGCCCATGGCGATACCGGCGACGGGGGCCTTCAGCGGCACACCGGCGTTCAGCAGCGACATGGTGGAGGCGCAGACCGAGCCCATGGACGTCGAGCCGTTGGAGCCGAGGGCCTCGGACACCTGACGGATCGCGTAGGGGAACTCCTCGCGCGTCGGCAGGACCGGCACGATGGCGCGCTCGGCGAGGGCGCCGTGGCCGATCTCGCGGCGCTTCGGGGAGCCGACGCGGCCGGTCTCGCCGACGGAGTACGGCGGGAAGTTGTAGTTGTGCATGTAGCGCTTGCGGGTCACCGGGGAGAGGGTGTCCAGCTGCTGCTCCATCCGGAGCATGTTGAGGGTGGTGACGCCCAGGATCTGGGTCTCGCCACGCTCGAACAGCGCCGAGCCGTGCACGCGCGGGATGGCCTCGACCTCGGCGGCGAGCGTACGGATGTCCGTGACGCCGCGGCCGTCGATGCGGACCTTGTCCTTGATGACGCGCTCACGGACCAGGGACTTGGTCAGCGAGCGGTAGGCCGCGCTGATCTCCTTCTCGCGGCCCTCGAACTGCGGGAGCAGCTTCTCGGCGGCGAGACCCTTGACGCGGTCCAGCTCGGCCTCGCGGTCCTGCTTGCCCGCGATGGTGAGCGCCTGGGTCAGCTCGTCCTTGACGGCGGCGGTGAGCGCCTCCAGGACGTCGTCCTGGTAGTCGAGGAAGACCGGGAACTCGCCGGTCGGCTTCGCGGCCTTCGAGGCGAGGTCGGCCTGGGCCTTGCAGAGCACCTTGATGAAGGGCTTCGCGGCGTCCAGACCGGCGGCGACGACCTCCTCGGTCGGCGCCTCGGCGCCGCCCGCGACCAGCTGGATGGTCTTCTCGGTGGCCTCGGCTTCGACCATCATGATCGCGACGTCGCCGTCCTCGAGCGTGCGGCCCGCGACGACCATGTCGAAGACGGCGTCCTCGAGCTCGGTGTGCGTCGGGAAGGCCACCCACTGGCCGTTGATCAGCGCGACGCGGACGCCGCCGATCGGGCCGGAGAAGGGCAGGCCGGCCAGCTGCGTGGACGCGGACGCGGCGTTGATCGCGACGACGTCGTACAGGTGGTCGGGGTTGAGCGCCATGATCGTGGCGACGACCTGGATCTCGTTGCGCAGGCCCTTCTTGAAGGACGGGCGCAGCGGACGGTCGATGAGGCGGCAGGTGAGGATGGCGTCCTCGGAGGGACGGCCCTCACGCCGGAAGAAGCTGCCGGGGATCTTGCCGGCGGCGTACATCCGCTCCTCGACGTCCACCGTGAGGGGGAAGAAGTCGAGCTGGTCCTTGGGGTTCTTGGAGGCGGTGGTGGCCGACAGCACCATGGTGTCGTCGTCCAGGTACGCCACGGCGGAGCCGGCGGCCTGCTTGGCCAGGCGGCCCGTCTCGAAGCGGATGGTGCGGGTGCCGAAGGAGCCGTTGTCGATGACGGCCTCGGCGTAGTGGGTCTCGTTCTCCACTAGCAAATTCTCCGATACTTTTCGTCTTTCGTCCCTGGGCCCGCCCGTGTGGCGGGGGGACGGTGGCGGAGAAGCGCGCCGTCTGGTGCGGGCCGGTCTTCGATCGAAGCCCTCGGGGTTCGCAATCCCCCGGGGGCCACTACCGAGGACCGGCGGCGGCGAGGTGCGCTTCTCCTCGTTCGGTGTGCGTGCGGGCGCCCGTGTCCCGGGCGCTCACGCTGTGGCGTGCGTATTGCGTTCTGCTACCACACTACAAAGGGGTGGTGACACTCCGCACGTTTCCGCCCGTACGTCCCGCGTGCGGCGGGGCCGCGCGCCCCCTTCCAGGGGGCCGCCGCGGTACGCGCCGCGAGCCGCGGACGTACGTACAACAAAGACGTACGTACAACAAAGGAGCGGTCCCCTTTTCCCGGGAACCGCCCCCCTCACGGCGTCTTACTTGGCGCCCGCCGCACCGCGGCGAATGCCGAGGCGGTCGACCAGCGCGCGGAAGCGCTGGATGTCCTTCTTGGCGAGGTACTGCAGCAGACGGCGACGCTGACCGACCAGGATCAGCAGACCACGGCGGGAGTGGTGGTCGTGCTTGTGGGTCTTGAGGTGCTCGGTCAGGTCGGAGATCCGGCGGGAGAGCATCGCGACCTGGACCTCGGGGGAGCCGGTGTCGCCCTCCTTGGTACCGAACTCGCTGATGATCTGCTTCTTCGTAGCGGCGTCGAGCGACACGCGATACTCCTCATGAGTCTCATTGATGCCACCGAGTGCCCCTGGTCTGCGTCTCAGGGGGGCTTCTGTGACTCGGGTGACGGAGGTCCGCCGGGAGCTACCTCCGGAGTCCGGGGGTGCGCACACAAACGGCCGTCAGCCAGGGTACCAGGCTGGGGGGACGGGCTTGGCCGGGGCCTGGGCCGGGGCCGGGATCAGCGCCTGGACAGGGCGACGCTCTCGTAACCGATCGCGACGGTGGTCTCCTCCCCGACTTCCCCCTTGTCGCTCGGACCGTACAGGGCTTCGGTGGCGAAGTAGATCCGGCCGTGCTCGCAGATGATGCCGTGCTCGCAGATGATGTCGTCCTCCGTCGGATCCCCGACGTCGACCAGGTCGAGGGTCCCGCCGATGAGCAGGAGGAGCGTCTCCTTGCGGGACAACGGATCGAGGCTGACGACAGCGGCGGGAGAGAGATTGCCGGACTCCCGGTACGCGATCAGTTCGCCGCCGCTCATCCTCAGCGGATACATCCGCCGCCCGGGTATGGAGTCGAACTTGAACACGGTCTTTCCGGTACCCAGGTCGTACGCGACGATGTCGTCGTCCGTCGTGATGTAGAGCCGCTCCTTCCCCACGACGATCGTGCTGCAGGTCTCGACCACCGCGTTGAACGTCTCGCTGCAGTTGATGACCTGGTGATCGCGGTTGGGCTGGATCGAGGCGCGCGCCTTGCCCCTGTCGTCGAGGAGATCAGGCCGGTGACGGCGAAGCCGCCCGCCATGACGGCGATGACAGCCGGCTCGGAGGAGATCAGGTAGACCTCGGTGACGCCCGTGGCGACCTTGTAGGTCCACGTGGACTTGCCCGTGCGGGCGTCGACCCTCTCCACCCGGACCGGAACTCGGGGTCCCCCGAGTCTCCGCACCGCTGCAGCGCGATCAGGCCCTTGCCACCCGCGAACCCGGAGCCTCGCACGCCGACGGCGTGGTGTCGGCCCACAACCGCTTGCCGGTGGTCATGTCGTACGCCGCAGAGCCCTGTCCCCAGGTGACGAGGACCGCGCCGTCCGTCATCGTGACGTTGACGGACATGGCGCTGCCGTCGCCCGGCCGCCGCACGTCCCACTTCTTCTCGCCCGTGTCGACGTCGAAGACCGTGAGGCGGTCGCAGGGCAGGCTCATGGCCGTGGTGGTGGAGTCCTCGTCCGGGTCAGGGCTCTGGCCGGGGTAGGTAGGCGACGACCGTCCAGCCGGCCACGCTGACGTGGCGCGTCACCGCGCACAGTGGGGCGGGGAAGTCGAGCTTGTACAGTTCCTTGCTCTTGTCCCCGTGTTGGGTGAACCCCTGGACGTAGTTCCCGACACCCTTCGCGAAGACCTTCTCCGTCGCCCAGGTGCCGATGGACGAGATGTTCCTGCCCACGGTCTTGATCTTTTCGACGAGGTACAGGGACCTGCCGCCCTCCGGCGACTCGGGCGCCTTCTCCACGGTCTCGCGGATGTCGTCCGGAGCCTGCCGGACGGCCACCGGACGCCGTTCCGACTCCGCATCGTCACCGCCCAACGTGAGGCCCAGGACACCCACGGCGACGACCGCCGCTGCCAGAACCGCCGCGCCGGCCGTCCGCAGCCGCCGAAGCCGGGTGCGACGCTCGGCTTCGGGAGCTGAGGCGGTGTACGGGGAGTGGGACGGGCCGCTCACAGGCCATGGCCTTCCTGCGCGATGGGGACACTGCCGCCCGGACAGGGGCGCGAGGGGTGATCAAGAACCATACGGCTCACCGTGCGGCGGCGACCAAGCCGCCCGCGTGGAGCTGTGGTGAGGGCGCACCGACCCCTGTAACGAAGCCGACACCCCTCGTTACGGTCACACCCGGGCGAACCCCTGAGCAGCGAGAACGGGAGCAAGTAGGGTGACCGCACAGTGCGTTGGCGCGGAGGAAGGATCGGAGCCGTCATGGCCGAGGCCGAGGACAAAGAACTCAAGGCACGCAAGGAGCGGGAGAAGGACGAGCTCTACGCGCTCGACATCTCGGGCGTCGAGTGGCACAGCGCACCCGGCACGGAAGAACACGAGGAGCGAGTGGAGATCGCATACCTCCCGGAAGGCGCGGTGGCGATGCGATCGTCGCTCGACCCGGAGACCGTGCTGCGTTACACGGAGGCGGAGTGGCGAGCCTTCGTCCTGGGGGCCCGGGACGGCGAATTCGATCTGGAGCCGGCTCCGCACAATGGGGGCCTGGACGCATAGATCGGCCGCTGATGAACGGGGCAGGGAACCAGCGATCGGTTCCCTGCCCCATTGGCTTGCACGGTATGGCACCTACAGCTTCGCACTCCCCACATCGACCGCCGTCGCATTTCCGACACCGACCGCCGTCGCATTCACGGTTCCCGCGCTGGTAATCCGCCGCGACAGTGGGCTGGGGGCAAAGGCAAGGAGGCGGGCCGGAGTTCGGCCCCTGACGGCGTGTCCGCCCTCGCCCGGCCGGCGACAGAGCGCGCCGGCCCGTCGGCGGAAGAGCACTGCCCGCTTCCCACCCGGACACGTACGCGGGACGGGTGCCCCACCACTAGCTCGTCATGGCCCGGGCCCGTGCGTACACGTCGAAGACGGCCAGAGCCAGCGGGATCAGCGTGAGCAGGACGAAGCTCTCGGCGATCTCCAGGAAGCGTCCCCAGAACGGGGTCACACCACGCTGCGGGGCGATGAGACCGATCGCGGTGACAAGGACGACGGCTGCGGCGATCGCCGCAGCGAGCCAGACGCTACGGATGTTGAGGGCAGTCGCATCGCCGAGGACGGCATCGCGCACATAGTCCTGCGGCGGGTTCAGTGCGAGCCCGAGTCCGAGGAAGACCAGGGCCGTGAGGCCTGCCGCCAGGGCAGCGCTCACCTGCGCGGTGTAGCGGAAGAGGTGGGCGCGCATCAACATCGCCACGCCTGTGGACAGAGCCAGGAGCTCCGCCCACACATTGCCGGAGAAGGCCAGGACGATCGACGCGCCCACGGAGACGAGCGCACAGCCACCGACGAGGCCGACGAGAAGCTCGTGGCCGCGGCGGGCCTGGGCCGCGACGCGTTCGACGTCGATGGGATCCTGCGCATCCGGCTCGCCCGCGTCGTAGCCGCCCCAGGACGGATTGGGCGCTTCGAAACCGATCGGCAATCGCGCGAAGCGCATGGACAGGCCGGGCAGGAAGGCGAGCGCGACAACGGAGAGCGGGGCACAGATGGCGGCCGTCTCCATGGGCCGCAGCTTCGTGAGGATGGCGATGAAGGTGGTGATCAGACCGATCGCGGTGGCGAAGACGAAGGCCACGAAGGGACCGTCGCCTCCGGGCGACAACAGCATGAGTACCACGGCGGCGAGCAGGACGGCCGTGCAGGCGAGCAGAAACTGCAGCCGCCCGATGCCCTGCCCCTCGGAGAGAGGAAGCAGTCCGGAACCGGCCACCGCGACGTTCGGGAAGGCGCCCAGGCCGAGAGCGATCGCTGAGCCGCGATCGCCGTACACCCGTGCGCGCACGCAGGCGATGGTGAGCAACAGCAGCCCGAACACACCGGCGATGACGCCCTGCAAGCTGTGCATGTCGTGACGGATCTGGGAACTCCAGGCCACGAACGCCAGCAGCGCCGGCAGGACGCCACCCGCGATGAGGCCGGCGGTCCGTGTGAGTTCGCCGTTCCACAGGGTGCGGTCACGGGTGACGGCAGCGGCCACCGCCTCGGAGACGTCGTCGAGGACGGCCGGCGGCAGCGACTCCGCGAACGGACGCAGAGTGAGCAACTCTCCGTCGAGGATGCGCTGCGCCGCGAACGACCGCGCTCCGTCGAGAACGGTGCCGTCACGGCGTACGAGGTGATAGCCGACAGGAGCACCCTCGTCAGGGCTCTGCTGGGAAAGCCTCAGGATCTCCGGATACAGGTCGGCGACCGGTACGTCGTCGGGCAGCGCCACGTCGATGCGGCTGTCGGGTGCCACGATGGTGACCCGGCAGAAGCCCAGGCCCGTACCTGCCCCGGAAGGGACTCCGATGCCCGGTCCGCCGGTCGCGCCGACCGGCGCGGAGGCCGTCATGCTCACCTGCTGTTCCCCCTCGTCGGTGGTCGGGCGGTCTGCGGTGCCGCTGCACACCCGTCCGCCCGCAAAGATCCTGTGCACGTTGCGCCGCGCCGCCCGCGCATCCGGGCGACGATGTCGTCACGCCCGGGAAATGCGGGGCGGCGCTTGGTTCCGAGCGTCGCGGATTGCCCGGTTTTCCCGGAACGATTCGCAACTGCTCACACACCTCATGGGCACCCTACCGCCCGCCGGTAGCGGTGGTTGTCAGTAGGATCACCCTTCGCGATCGACGTCCGCCGGACACGGGGCGACGGACGAACATCTCGGTCCGGCAAGGGAATTGGTGCGTAGTGAGCCACATCGTCGTCAAGCGCCCACCGCGGGCGCTGCCGAAGGAAGTGCCCACGGACGAGGTCGTGCTGCAGCCTCCGCCGGAGCTTCCGCGCGGGCAGCAGGAGGGTGCACTCATGCAACTCCTGCCCATGCTCGGTATGGGCGGTTCCGTGGTGTTCTTCTTCAACCCGCAGGCCCAGCCCTTCATGAAGATCATGGGCATGGTGATGGTGGCCTCCACGATCGCCATGGGCGTCGCGATGCTGGTCCGCTACCGCCGCGGCAACCAGGGGCAACTGGCGGACATCCGACGGGACTACCTGCGCTACCTGTCGCAGACCCGGCACCGGGCCATGGACACCGCCAAGGCCCAGCGCGACGCCCAGTACTACCTGCATCCTTCACCGGAGCAACTGTGGGCCCTGGTCGCCGAGGGCAGCCGGGTGTGGGAACGGCGCACCGGTGACGAGGACTTCGGGCAGGTACGCGTGGGCCTCGGCCCGCAGGGCCTGGCCACTCCCCTGATCGCACCGCAGACCGCTCCGGTCGACGAGTTGGAGCCGCTGACCGCCGGGGCCATGCAGCGTTTCCTGACCACGCACAGCACGCTCGAGGGCCTGCCGATGGCGGTCTCGCTGCGCGCCTTCTACCACGTGACGATCAGTGGCGAACCCGGCACCGTGCGCGGCACCGCCCGAGCGGTCACGGCCTGCCTCGCCGCGCTGCACTCGTCCGAGGACCTGGTCATCGCGGTCGCCACCGGACGGGAGTCGGCGCCCGCGTGGGAATGGGCGAAGTGGCTGCCGCACACGCAGACGCGGGGCGTCACGGACGGCGCGGGCAGCATGCGTCTGATCACCACCGATCCGATGGAGCTGGAGGACCGGCTGACCGACGTCCTCCAGGGCCGTCCGCGTTTCCACCCCGCCGCTCCGCCGGTCTCCGAGCAACCGCACCTGGTCGTCCTGCTCGACGGTGTCTCACTGCCGCCCACGTCCCTGCTGGCCAGTCCTGAAGGCCTGCAGAGCGTGACGGTCATCGAGATCGTCCCCGGTGACCTCAGCTCCGGGCGCGGCGACCTCTCGATCATCGTGCAGCCCAAGGAACTGCGTCTGGAGTCGGCGCACGGCATGGTCTACGAGGGCACACCGGACGTCCTGTCGTACGAGGCCGCCGAAGCGCTTGCCCGACAACTGGCGCCGCTGCGCATGGCATCGGGCGGCGACGACGGCGAACCACTGCTGGCCAACCTCGATTTCACGGAACTGCTGAACCTGGGCGACGCGGCTTCGGTCGACCCCCGGCGCACCTGGCGCCCGCGTTCGCAGTCGGAGCGGCTGCGCGTACCGATCGGCCTCGGCGAGGACGGCCGGCCCGTGATGCTCGACCTCAAGGAGGCCGCGCAGGAGGGCATGGGCCCGCACGGTCTCTGCGTCGGCGCGACCGGCTCCGGGAAGTCGGAGCTGCTGCGTACGCTGGTCCTGGGACTGGCCGTGACCCACTCCTCCGAGACACTGAACTTCGTCCTGGCGGACTTCAAGGGTGGTGCGACCTTCGCCGGGATGGCGCAGATGCCCCACGTGGCGGCCGTGATCACCAACCTGGCGGACGACCTGACCCTCGTCGACCGTATGGGTGATTCGATCCGTGGTGAGCTGAACCGTCGCCAGGAGCTGCTCCGCGATGCCGGCAACTACGCCAACATCCACGACTACGAGAAGGCGCGCGCCGCCGGCGCCCCGCTCCAGCCCATTCCGTCGCTGGTCCTGGTGATCGACGAGTTCAGTGAACTGCTCACCGCGAAGCCGGACTTCATCGAGATGTTCGTGCAGATCGGCCGTATCGGCCGATCTCTGGGCGTCCATCTCCTGCTCGCCTCGCAGCGTCTGGAGGAGGGCCGTCTGAGGGGACTGGAGACCTACCTGTCGTACCGGATCGGTCTGCGGACGTTCTCGGCGGCCGAGTCCCGCGCCGCGATCGGCGTCCCCGACGCGTACGAGCTGCCGAACGTGCCGGGTTCCGGCATCCTGAAGTTCGGCACGGAGGAGATGGTGCGCTTCAAGGCCGCGTACGTCTCCGGCGCGTACCGCACGGATTCTCAGCAGGCCGTCGTGCCCGGCGGGCCGCTCCCGGTCGACCGTCGGCCCGTGCTGTTCACCGCGGCCGAAGTGCCGGTGCAGTACGCGCCGGTACCGCAGCAGCGGCAGGAGGAGCCCGACGAACGACAGGACGACGCGCTCGCCGACACCGTGCTGGACGTGATCGTCCGACGTCTGGAGGCCCAGGGGCCGGCCGCCCACCAGGTGTGGCTGCCCCCACTGGACAGTCCGCCGTCGCTCGACTCGTTGCTCCCGGGGCTGGCTCCGGTGGCCGGCCGGGGCATGACGCAGCCCGGTTACGAGGGCGCCGGTCGGCTCGTCGTCCCGGTCGGCATCGTCGACAAGCCGTACGAGCAGCGGCGCGAACCGCTCTGGACCGACTTCGGCGGCGCGGCCGGCCACATGCAGATCCTCGGCGGCCCGCAGTCCGGGAAGTCGACACTCCTGCGCTCGATCATCGCATCGTTCGCCCTCACCCACACCCCTCACGAAGTGCAGTTCTACGGACTCGACTTCGGTGGTGGCGGCCTGTCGGCCGTGGCCGACCTGCCGCACGTGGGCGGAGTGGCCTCACGACTGGACCCCGAGAAGGTCCGGCGTACGGTGGCTGAGGTGTACGGCGTCCTGACCCGCCGTGAGGAGTACTTCCGCACCGCGAACATCCCGTCGATCGCCGAGTTCCGTGCGCGCCGCGCACGGGGGGACATCTCGGTGACCGACCAGCCCTGGGGCGACGTCTTCCTCGCCATCGACGGCTGGGGCAACTTCCGTACGGACTACGAGGCGTTGGATCCGGTGATCCTGGACATCGCGGCGCGCGGCCTCGGTTACGGCATCCATCTGATCCTCACCGCATCGCGCTCCATGGAGGTCCGTTCGAACCTCAAGGACCACCTGATGAACCGCTTGGAGTTGCGGCTCGGCGACCCCATGGACTCCGAGTTCGACCGCAAGGTGGCGGCGAACGTTCCCACAGGTGTTCCTGGACGCGGCCAGACACCGCAGAAGCAGCACTTCATGGCGGCGGTCCCGCGTATCGACGGTCTGTCCTCCGACACGGACCTGGCGGAGGCGACGGTGGCCCTCGCGTCCGAGGTCGGCCGCCACTGGCAACAGCCTGGCGCTCCCGAAGTCCGCTTGCTGCCGCGGGAGTTCCCGGCATCCCAGCTGCCCCCGGGCAACCGCTTCCCGAACCGCGGTATCTCCTTCGCCCTCGACGAGGACAGCCTCGAGCCGGTGTTCGTGGACTTCGACCAGGACCCGTTCTTCCTCGTCTTCGGCGAGAGCGAGTCCGGTAAGTCGAATCTGCTGAAACTGCTCATCAAGCGTCTCGCCGAGCGCTACGACAGCAACAGCTGCAAGCTGTTCGTGGTCGACAACCGCCGCTCGCTGCTGGGTGTCACCCCTCCTTCCCATCTGGCGGAGTACATCCCCATGTCGAACCAGATGCAGCACCACATGGACGCCCTGGCCGACCTCATGCAACGCCGCACCCCCACCGCGGACGTCACACCGGAGCAACTGCGCAACCGCAGCTGGTGGCGTGGCCCCACGGTGTTCGTGATCGTCGACGACTACGACCTGGTGTCCACGTCGAGCGGCAACCCGCTGTCGGGACTCACGGAAATGCTCCCGTTCGCCCGTGACGTCGGCGTCCGCTTCATCATCGCCCGCTCCACCGCGGGCGCCGGCCGCGCCGGCTACGAGGCCTTCACCCAGCGCATCAAGGAACTCGGGGCTCAAGGCGTCGTCCTCGCGGGCGACCCGGGCGAGGGCGACCTGCTGGGCGGCGTACGGCCGCGGCCGATGCCTGCGGGGCGCGGTGTGTTCGTGTCTCGGAAGCGGGGGAAGCCGTTGGTTCAGGTCGGGTTGGTCGAGGACGGGGATGGGTGACGGGCTGACGGCCGGCTGACGTGCGAGGGTCTTGGGGCCGTGGTCGCTTCGACGGTCACGGCCCGGAGCCGGAGGTGGCGCGGCCAGATTGGGCCGGTGGGGAGAGGGGTGTTCTCCGGTCCGGCACAGCGCGGGATCAGGACGTGCGGCATGAACTTCCGGGCCCGTATGCCTCCGTACGGCGGACCCAGGACCACGGCTCACGCTGCGACGGGGGACAACGACGGGGTGGGCGCCTCCCGCGCGCGCCCACCCCGGAACTGTTCTTTATGTACCTCCAGCTACTGAAGGTAGCTGGCTCCCTTTTTGTCGCCCTCCATGTAGGTACCGCCTGCCGTAGCCACGACGTGACCGATACCCGTGAGCGCCGTGTGGATGTCGGTGGCTTCCTTGTCCCACCTCTCCAGCTTCACCTTGAACGTGTCCTGGGCCTCACCCTCCCAGTACTGCACACTGTTCTCGACAAGCCTCTTCAGCTCCTGCAGATCCTGCTCGAGGTCCCTCGCCTCGTTAGCGATCTTGGTCGCCGTGATGTCGAGTGCGTCATAAGTGACGGAAAGCCCATCCATGTTGTTGCCGGCCATGCTTGCTTACCTCGTCTCATTGGTGCGTGGCTGATGCGTGCCGGTGTCCGGCCTTGGTCCTGAGCTCGGCTCGACTCAGAAGGAAGTGAAGGGAGAAACCGTGGGAGCACCGTCCTGGAGGTCAATCCTGTTGACCGCCGCGCGCACCTCGTCTTCCTTGGTGTCGATGATGTTGCGCGCCGAGGTCATCGCCTCGATGACCTCAGCAAGGATGTTGCCCATGCTCCGCAGCGACTGGTTGATCTCGAACTGCTTCTTGTCGAACGCGGCTCGGCCGATTCCGTCCCATTGACCGGTCTCCAGGCTGTCGATGATTCCCTGAAGCCTGTGCACACGTGACTTGACGTTCTCGTACTTCTCAAGCATCTGCTTCTGGAGCAGAATTACCGCATCGTTTTCGAGCTTCTGCTTGCCGGCCATGGTCAGCCGTCCTTTCTGTGTCTGCTTCCTGATCCAACTGTTTGGGCTTGAGCCGCACAGCACAGGGCTCCTGACGGCCCTTTACGGCTGTCGATGTCACCTGGCGCGTCGCGCCCGTATGACAGCCACGCCGGCGCCACCGATCACGATGGCTGCGGCAGCTGCCCCGAGCGCAATCCACAGAGTGTTGCCGCCATTCGTCGATTCCGCGGCTGAACCTGCCGCCGAGGTACCGCCACTGGAACCCTTTTCGGGGGCCTGTGATGCGGTTGACGGAGAGGGGGAGGGAGAGGGAGAGGACGAGGCGGTGGATCCGGAGTTGGCCAGGAGGTCTCCGCCGTTGTCTTTCGCGAGGGGGTCGACGTTGGCGGGGCCTGCGTCGTAGTCGGAGTCCTTGAGAACAATCCGAGGACGGACGAACCCATAACCCGCGTACTTACTCGGCTTGTCCTTCGCCCACGTACGGCCAGCCGTGTCGATCATGGAGCGGGTAACCTGGTTCACCGTCCATTCAGGGTGGGCGGACCAGATCAGGGCGGCGGAGGCCGAGGCGATGGCAGCTGCGGCACTGGTGCCTTGGTCGTCATCGCAGTACGAGCGGAGGTTCCCGTCGCACCACCCGGGGAAGCCCTGCCCTGGCGCCATGAGATCCACATAGTTCCCAGACGAGGCGAACTCCGACGCCGTGCCGGATTCGTCTGTCGCCGACACACCAATTACATAGGGGTACGCGGCTGGATAACCGATCCTGCCCCCGGTTCCGCCCTCGTTACCAACTGCTGCGATCATCAGCTTGCCCTTCGAAGCGGCGTACTCGACGGCCTCCTTCTCCTTGGAACTCGGCCCCTCCGCTCCGAACGACATGCTGATGATCTGCGCGTCGGTGTCGGCTGCCGCCCTGATCGCGTCTACGGCCCCGGGCGTCTTCTCCAGTTCCTCCGCCCCACCTTTCAGTCCCTCAAGCTCAATGCGATATGGAACGATCTTCGCCCCCGGCGCCAACCCCTGCAGGCCTCCTCCTGCTCCCGTACCTGCGATCAACTCAGCCATGGTCGTTCCATGGCCGGTGTAGTCGTCCGTGGCGTTGTAGGCGACCGACTTGGGAACTTCGCCGGTCAGGACCTGCCCCTTCAGGGAGGAGGTATTTGCGTTTACGCCGCTGTCGATGACCGCAACCTTGATGCCCTTCCCCGTACTGACCTTCCACATCTGTTCGGCCTGCATCGGTTCCAGGTACCACTGCTTGGACTGAGCGTCGTACGCAGCGGCACCAGGGGCGGATCCCACGCTCACGGCCACCAGGGCACCGACAACCGCGCCCACAGCCCGCGCTCGTCTACCGGGGCGGGATCTGTGGACCTTGGCCCGCTCGGCTCGTCGGCTGGTCCCTGACGTCATCGTGTTCCGTGTCCTCGCTCGTGCTTGGTCAGTTGACGACCGGCGGCACATCACGCCGCGGCCTGCTAGGTAGGTGCATCTCTTCGCCTTCGACCCGGTGGTCGGGACGCGGCGATCCCTGGACGTTCCCATCGTCACCGGACGCTACGTGGCCAGGGCCGCGCACGAGACCGGCGCCGCCACGTGTCAGGCCGTTACGCTCGGCGCCCGCAACGGAGTTGCGTGCGACCGGCCTGCCTGTGACAGCCTCGGACGTTCCGGAGCCCCCACGAGGGGGCGTCGCGCTTGCACCCGACCTCGCCGTGGGCTCGGGCGCTCCGAAGACCCCACGCTGCCCGGGTCGACCAGTAGCGGGACGTGAGTTGGCTACTCCCTCGCCACCGACAACCGTCCCGCGAGGAATCCTGGCGCCGCCCTGCGCAGAAGCGCCACCAACCGCCCTGGGCTGTCCCCCAACAACTCCGTTGGCCCGACCTGCTCCGGTCACCGGACCGCTGTTCGCCCGCGGAGCAGCCGTGCCGCCGGCTCGCGACGTACCACCGGTGACCGCACGGCCCATCTGGGACGACTGCGATCCGGGAGCCATGCCTCTGGCAGCGGACTGCCCGGTCGACGTGGCACGCCCCATCTGGTTCATGGGCCCTTGCCCCGTGGAGCGCCCAGAACCCGAACCGGGCGTACCAATGCGCCCCTGAGCCGACGCAGGGGTGCGAAGACCACCTGTTCCACCCAGGTTCCGGCCTGACGTGCCGTTGGAGACCGGTGTCCTTAGACCAACCTCGAACATGTTCGGCTGACCGCCACCGGGAGCAGGGGTGCCCAGTGTCGGCGGAGTGTGGCCGGTCACGGGTGTGGTCGTGGACGGTGGCAGCGTGCCGACGCTGTCGATGTTGGTACGGACAGGCTCGTCGGGGTACGCGATCTTGCCAGTGATGTCCTTTGCGGACCTCGGGTTATCGCTTACGCCGTGCCTAGCGGCATCATCCGTCACGGCAGCGTCATGGCCCACGACAGTTGTCGTTCCGGACTCTCCAGTCGTGGCTGAGGCAGATCCGCCGGGGCGATACTCCTTCGCGGGCCGCGGAACCCCAACATCAGGCATGGCCGTGAACTCCGGCGTCTTGTCCTTGGCGGGCAGGGACGCCAGCACCTCTTCGGACACCGCGTAGTACGACGCCAACCGGTTCATCTGGTTGATCGCCTCCTGGCGGTCCTTCTCCACCCGTACGGCAGCCTCGTACTCGCCTTTGTCCGCGGTTTTCTCAGCCTCTGTGAAGTGCTCAGGCCGCTTCCGGCTCGTTTCCGAATCACGAGACGGCATGGCACCGCGCACAGACGCAAGGCCCACGGCGGCAGCGGTGATCTGATCCCCTGCCGACCCGGCGAAGTCACTCAAGTGATGCGTGTTGGTGACGAGCGAGCTGCCCCATTTACGAAAGGCATCACCCGACTCTCCGACCCAGTGGACGTTGTCGATGTGGCCTTCGAGTTCGTCAGCTGCCGCATTGATGGCGTCGCGCGCGTCCCACAATGCCTTGCCCGAGGATTCCAGATCCTCCGGGTCCGTCTGCTCGACGAGGTCGATCAGCTGATTGAGGTCGAAGTCGCGCTTCTCAAAGTCCGTGCGCTCCGCGATGGTCCGCCCGAGCGGACTGTCCACGAAGGCCGAGCGCATCATGCGGTTGAGCAACCCACCTCGCGGACGGTCCTCAAACCCTCGGACGATATCCGTGACGCCGTTCTGCCCCTCGACGCGGTCGAGGTCCACCTCGCGCTGTTTGTCGGCCATCGTCACATCACCCCGGTGCGGTTGTCACCGACGCGCTGCTTGCCGTCCTTGGCATATTGGATCTTCGCGATCTCTCCCTGGATGGCGTAGAACCGCTGACGCAGTTCCTCCTCAAGGTTGTCGAAGCCTCGATGCGCACCCTGAACCGCGATGGCCGTCGCCTCAATCTGCAGATGCAGGGTCTTGGACAGGGACGTGAGCTCTTGATGGACCCGGTTGTACTGCGTGTACAAGCCGTCGGCTTCAGGGAAGATACCGTCCGCCCCCGCACTCAAAGACGTGGACCTGATGGTCTGGGCTCCCACCTTCGTCGGGTTGCCGGCCGACGTCTCAAGGTCGCGGAGAACCGCATCCACCCGCTTCACGAACTTGTCCAGGGCCTCACCACTGGCCTCCAGGTTCGCCGCCCTGGCCGCCGACACACCCCCCGCCATCTCTGCCGGAAGCACGACACCCCTCCCCGTTCCCCCGTACAGCCATCGGCCCCGACACGATCGAGACCTGGCCCAACCACTCACCGTACGATCGCAAAGCAAGCCGCGCCTCACAACGCTTTTACCACTGTAGTCAACCTGCACAACGGGGCCAACAGCGATGTGCGTCAGCTCGGTTACGAGACCGATCGGCCGTCCCGCCTTGCCCGTCTTGCCTGTTCACTGTGAACGGGTGCACACGACAGGCCGTGCACCGGACACGCATGGCTCTACCCCATGATTCAGCACCCCACGGACGATGGCGTCACACTGCTTGCGATCTTCATCAGACTTCCGGAGACGTTCGATCGCGTCTCTGCGCCAACTCCCGTGCGCCACAGCTGAAGAGGTGCCCGGGCACGCGCCCCTCCCCCTGCCAGCGGTCACCGGAGTCTCAAGTACGCGTCTCCTGCAAACCTTCACGGCAACAATCTACGCACAGGGGACTTGCCCCAAATCTCCATGGACCGGGTTTGATCGACAGACCCCTGTGTGGCGGAGTACGCGGCATCAACAGTCTGTGCGCACTGCATTGCGGTCCCATTTCTCCTGCCCCGCCGCGTCTACCGATCCCGTGCGAAGTACGGAGTCGGTTTGCCGGTGCACGCGATGTGGAGGCCAGCACGGCTCACCGACTTCGACGCAACGCGGTGCGTCCTGCGATCCATCCGGCGCTCATGGGCGGCCGCGCGGCAACGGGCGGTGAGGGGCAGTGTCCCTCACGCATCCGGGCAGAAAGAAGTCCACGCCCGACCTGGGGCATCGCCGCCGCCGTTCTGCGACACCGTGTCCTTGATGAGAGTCGAGTAGTCATCGAGGGAAAGGGAGTCGCCAGCCTTGTCGGTCGGGTTTCATGTAGCCGTCCAGGTCGTTGGTGGCCCCTGCACCGCTCCGGTCAGCTCGCTGCCGTCCCACGCCGCGTCGTCGGAGACGCTGAAGCCCTGTATGGCGAGGTAGATGCCCATGCCAGCCATGAGGACCAGGATGACGCGGGCGGCGGTGAAGGCCGCGTCGGGCAGTTCCTCGGCCGACGGGTTGACGCGGGAGCGCCAGGCGCGTACCCAGTCCGCCTTGACACAGGCCATCACCAGGAATACAGCGGCCAGGACCAGGCTCAGGACGTTCGTTACGGCCAGCGCGTTCATGTGTCACTCCTTGATCTCCGCTGCCTGCGCCGCGAATCCCGCACCGCCACCGCCGTGCCGCTCAGGCCCGCCACCAGCACCAGGCCGCCTACGGTCACATACGTCGCCAGGCGCGTGTTCCGTTCCTCCGCGGACTCACCGAAGTGCAGCGGAGTGACCGAGGGTGCCTCGCCCCTGGCCACTCCGCCCTCGGGCTTCGGGCTCTCGACAGGGTGCTCCGGGTCCACGTTCGTCAGGGCGTTGACGGGGTCGACCACTCCCCAGCCGACCAGGAGGTCATGGCCGGGGATCGAGCGTTCCGCCGTCTGCTCGATCTGGGCGACGACCTGCTGGGCGGTCCATTGCGGGTACTTGGACTTCAGGAGAGCCGCCACGCCGGCCACGTACGGCGCGGAGAAGCTCGTGCCGTTGTCGGAGCAGTGGCCGCCGCCGGGGACAGTGGAGATCATGTCGACGCCGGGGGCTGCGACTCCTACGAATTCCCCTGATTGTGAGAAGGGGGCACGTTCGTTGTTGCGGTCGGAGGACGCCACCGCCAGGACTCCCTCGTACGACGCCGGGTAGGTGACCTTGACGTTGCCGCCCAGGCCGTCGTTGCCGGCCGAGGCGACGACCACGACCTTGTTGTCGAGGGCGTAGTCGACGGCATCCTCCAGTCTCACGTCGGGTTTCACGGCGTTGGCCGTGTCCTGCGAGATGTTGATGACATCGGCGCCCACGTCGACGGCGTGGCGGATCGACGACGCCAGGGTGAGGGCCGTTCCGTCGCCCTCCGCGTTGTTCTGCTTGATCGGAATGATCCTGGCGTCCGGGGCCAGGCCCACGAAGCCGGTCCCCTTCAGCGGGCGGGCCGCGATGATGCCGGCCACGCGTGTGCCGTGGCCCACCGTGTCGGTGGTGCCCTGGCTGTTGCCGCGGTCGATCTTCTCGCCCTCGGAGTTCTTCGTGGGGAGGTAGTTCGCGCCCTTGGCGGCGTCCACGGCCTTGGTGAGCTGGGGGTTCCTGACATCCACCCCTGTGTCGATCACGGCCACTTGGACGTTCTTCCCCGTGGACAGCGCCCACAGCTCGTCGAGGTTGACGCGTTGCAGCGCCCAGGGACGGCCCGCGTAGTCCTTCGACGGGAACGTGCACTGGCCGCCGTCGGCCCAGGCAGTGGTCGTGGGCAGGGCGAGTACCGAGGTGGTGGCGATCAGCGCGGTCGCGGCGGCCCGGGCCGCCGGCCTCGTACCCCGGCCGCTCCGGAGCCCCCGCGTCTGCGTGTTCCGCCTGATCCGCGCGCTCAGCGCCCCCGCGTTCGCTTTCGACATCGCTTCGCTCCCCTCCACCGCGCGTCTACGAACCCTGCGGCTGCCGTGCCGCCGCCTCCGACAGGCGCGGCCCCGTCGGCAGGAACGTCGACCACTGCGCCGGGATGGGGGACGGCGTCACCTTCTCGTAGCCGAGCCGGGTCTGGGCGATCTTCGCCTCGTTCAGCTCTTCCTCGCGATGCTTGGCCGAGGTGCCGATGCCCTCGTCTCCGGTGGTGCTGTCGCTGTTGGACTGCAGGGCGTAACGCAGGCCCGTGTCCGTGACCAGGAAGACGCCACCTGCCCTCGTCTCCGTGCCCTGGAACTGGCGGTAGAGCTGGCCGGAGCCGGGGGTGACATACGCACTGGAGGAACCGGTGGGCAGTTGAGCGGGGAAGTCGGTGCCCACCCAGGTGGACAGCGTCGTCTTCCCCTTCGAGCCGACCGAGAGCAGGACGTTGCAGACGGTGTTGCGGCCCGAGGTGGCGCTGGAGCCGTCGTTCACCGTCTTCGGCTCGAACGCCGGCCAGGTCTTGTCCGCCTCGAAGGTCGTACTGTCGGCGACCGCACTGGGGTGCACCTGTTGCGCCTCGCCAGCCTGTCCGACGTCGACGAGGTCCCCGCTGTTGAGCAGCAGCGTGGCGACGAACTCGGAGATCCGGGCCACCTCGCCCTGCAGCACCACGTAGTACTGCATCCGCCGGCCGTCGTATGCCTTGATGACCTCACCGACCTTGTCGTACTGCTCAAGGCGGGTGGAGGCGTTCGCCTTCGTGCCGGGCGTGCCGTCGATCGCCGGGATGGAGATCGGGTCGCCCTTGTGGAGGGTGTCGAGCCATTCCTGGGACACGCGCTGCGGGTCTCGGCCCTGGGTGTCGAGGGCCTTGAGCAGCTCGGTGTCGGTCGGGTCGGCCAGTCGGTACGCCGTGCCCTGCGCGTCGACCACGTACTGCGTCCTGCCGTCCGGGCCGACGACGTACATCAAGTCGCCGCCCGAGAGCTTGTCGGAGCCTCCCGTCTTGTCGAACTCCTTCTTGGCCAGGACGAACGCGGCCTTCTGGATGGCGCGTTCGCCGTCACCGGGACGCTCGCACACGGCCCAGCGCTTGGCGACCTCCGCCTCCTCGGCGGAGGGCAGGCGGTCGGGGGCGTAGGGGATCCCGATCGTGGCACCGTGCGGCGGCTCGCCGCTGTCCAGGATCTTCTCGTCGACGGTGATGATGTCGGCCTTGCCGGGATCCAGGAGCAGTTTGGCCGACGCCATGTTGAGAACCGGATGCAGCTGATTGCGACCATCCGTCTTCAGCACCACGTACCGGGTGGTGGAATCGCTCGCCACGATGACGTGCGCCTCCGCGTCGGCCCAGTCCTTGGGTGCCTTCGGGCTGAACACACCGATGCCCCCGAAGACCGCGAGAATCACCACACCGACGACGGCGCCGGGCCACAGCGCGCGCAGCGGCTTGGGAGCGCCCTCCTCCGAGCCCGACGGAGACGGCTGAAGGAAGGATGCGAGCGTACGGCGCTTCGCGAAGGTGTAGGCGTTGAGTTCGTCCCGCCGTGATGCCATCTGTGTCCGCTCTCTCCCCGTGCGGAGCCGTGGGGTGATCTGTGAAGATCTGCCCCTGTCCTCAATTGCCTCTGGTGCCTGGGCTGTCAGAGCCGCCCCCTACTATGCCTGTTGCGTGACTGTGCTGATGGCAGGGGCAGGGCGCTCAGGCCGTGCACGGCCCTGAGTGCAGGGAATTTCGGGAGAGTTCGGGGGTTTTGGAGCAATGGCTTCCGCAACACGGGCCCGGTCGCGATCGCAATCGGGGCCGCGATCAGGTGGCACGCTTCGGTCGCGTTCGGGCGGTTCCTCTTCTCCTTCTCCGACAGCGCGGTCGGGAGCGGTACCTGACGCCGCCGCATCGTCCCGCGGGTCCGTCTCGCCCCATCTGAGGTCCCACTCGGGGCACGGGGGCTCGTTCGCGCTACAGCGGCTGGTGATGCTGGAGATGGCGGCCGCCCTCGTGGCCGTCGGATGGCTCGTCGGTACGGCCGCGCTCATTCCGGCCATCGCGGCCGCCGCCGTGCTGGTCGTCCTCGCTCTCGTACGACGCCGCGGACACTCCCTGCCCGATTGGCTGGGCTCGCTGTTGGCGCTGCGGGCCCGCATGCGCAGGGCCGCGAGCGCACCGGTGCCTTCGGGGATCGATTCCGGCCTCGCACCTGCCGTGGAGTGTGATCCCAGCCTGCGGACGTACAGCTTCCACCGCGGCGACCGTCGCGATCAGCGGCCGATCGGCATGGTGGGCGACGGAGGATTCCTCACCGCGGTGCTCCAACTGGAGTCGGATGCCGGTGCGCTGCGCGCCGAGCGCAGTCGCCGGCCGCTGCCCGTCGCGCTCGTGCAGGACGTCCTCGAAGTCGACGGAATCCGGCTGGAGTCGGCACAGATCCTGGTGCACACGCAGCCGGCGCCCGCGCTGCACCTGCCCCAGCAGTCGGTCGTCGTGAGCAATTACGCACCGCTCCAGGCCCAGACCGGCGCTCCGTCAGTGCGCATCATGTGGATAGCCCTGAAACTCGACCCCGAGTCGTGCCCGGAGGCGGTGGCCGCGCGCGGCGGCGGGCTCCGTGGGGCGCAGAAGTGTCTGGTGCGGTCTGCGGAGCACTTGTCCAGTCGACTGACCGGCGCCGGCTTCCGGGCCAATCTGCTGACGGAGGAGGAGCTGACGGCTGCCATCGCCACCTCCGCGTGCGCCAACCCGATGGTGACCGCGCAGGCCGCACAGACCGGGCGGGACGAGGCGCCACAGCGGCGGACCGAGGAGTCCAGCCGCAGCTGGCGCTGTGACAACCGTCGGCACACCACGTACTGGGTGCGCCGCTGGCCTCAACTGGGCGGCTCCGGCACCTCGCTGGCACAGTTGGTGGCACATCTGACCGCGGTTCCCGCGCTGGCGACGACCTTCAGCCTGACGCTGGCCAAAGGCGGTCGGCAGGACGTCACCCTTACAGGTCACCTTCGCATCACCGGTCGCAGCAACCAGGAGCTGACCGACGCGCGGCGGGATCTGGAGCATGCCGCGCGTCAGGCACGGACCGGGCTCGTGCGTCTGGACCGTGAACAACTCCCTGGCGTGCTCGCCACCCTGCCGCTCGGAGGTACCCGCTGATGGCCATGAGGGCATCGGCCTCGCCGTCATCCACGTCCGCGCCGGAAGGCACTCCGGAGGTCACGGGCCTCGGACAGCGGCTGCGCACCGGGTTCGGGCTGTTGGGTCCCCGGCACCCGCGGCACACGCTGCCCGTGGAGCAGGTGGGTGCGCTCTCCCTGCCCATCGGAGACGACGGTGTGGTGGTCGGCGTCAACCAACAGGGCCGGCCCGCCGTTCTCGGGGTCAACCGACCGACCCCCTTCGACATCGTCCTCATCGGCGGCCTGTGGACGGCCCAGGTCCTGGCACTGCGCACGGCCGCGACGGGGGCACGCGTGGCCGTCGAGACAGCGCGGGCACAGGCCTGGATGCCGTTGGTGCACGCCATGGGCGGCGGGCAGAACGGCCTGGCGGTGTACGACGTGGGGCGCGTACCACCACAGGGCGCGTCGGCCGGCACGCCCGTACTGGTGGTGCGTGACTGCGGCATGCGGCCGCCGCGCGGACGCGTGACCTCGGCACCCTGGCAGTCCGTACTCACGCTGCTTCCCTATCTGAGTCCGGTCGCGCCGCGGTTGATGCGTCAGGCTCGCGTCGTGGGCGTCCAGCGGGTATCGCCGGACGAGGCGACTGAGATCGGGCGCGTGATAGGCCTGCCGCACCCCGAGACCCGGTCCCTGCCCGGGCTGCAGGACGGCATCACGCTGTGGTGCGCGGAGCGGGACCGGCAGTACGTGATGACGCAGGCCACGGACGCGGAGACCGGTCTCCTGGGTGTGGCACGTCGCATGGACTGAGCCGACGGTTCAGGACAAGCCCGGCGAGTGCGGATCAAGGCGATACGGTATGCCCACTTTGCTTCACCATTGGGGCAGTTGAGTACTTCACTGAAGCCCGTTGGGAGAGACGGGCCTGCCGGGCCCGCGGTTTTGATGATTAGGCTGGGGTACAGCACGTCGCGAGTTGCCCGCAAGCGGGTGGTAAGGACTGTGCGACATCTGCCCGGGGCCCGAGGGGGGACCAGCCCGGCGAATCGGACGACAGGAACGGTCGCCCCAGCACGACATGAGGGTGCTCGACCACACCAGGAGGAACTGTGAGTAGCGATCGGGACGGGACGCGCGGGGGCTGGGCCACACCCGACGATGACCAGCCCGACGCGGAGTCCGCCGTCGAGACGACGGGCGAGTTCACCATCGACTACGCGCCGCCTGCCTGGTACACGCAGAACGCCTCGTCGGCCGGGGCCGGTGCGGAACCGGCTGCGGGTACCGACACGGGTGCGGGCACGGACGGCGTTCCTTCGGCTGTCGGTTCCGCTACGCCTCCGCCCGCGCCGCCGGCCGGTCCTCCTGTCGACATGTCCGCGGTGCCCGGTGCCGGTTCGGGTGACACGTTTCCGCCGCCGTGGCCGCCGGTTGCCGCCGCGCCCGAGGCCGGCACCGGGCACGGGGACATCGAGAGTGGCGCGACCATGCGGATTTCCGCTGCCGCGTTGAAGCGGGAGATCGCGGGTGCGGGTGTGGCCGAGGATGCCTCCGCCGGGCGTGCCGACGCGGGTGCGGGCGCGATCGGGGATGCGGCCGCAGGTGTGGGTGCCGATGGTGCTCCCCGTGGTGAAGTGGGTGCCGACGACTTCGAGTTGAACGCGCCTCAGGTGGAGGCCGTGGAGCCGGGCGGCGCCACCACCTCCGACGCCGGATCGGTGGCCAGTGGCGCCGACAGTGACGGTGATGGGATCTCTGACGCTGAGGGTGTGACGCAGGCTGAGGGTGTGACGCAAACTGATGCGGCCGCCGAGGCACAGCCTCAGGGGCAACCTCAGGGGCAACCTCAGGGGCAGGACGGCGCCGCCGTGGCCGACGCCGCCGTCGCGCAGCCCTCCGACGGCGCTTCGTCCGGCGAGGATCAGGACGTCCAGGCCATGCAGGCCGTGCAGGAAGGCAACGGTCAGGGCAGCGAGGGCGGGGTGAGCGCCGCCGGTGCGGCTACCTCGGAAGCGTCCGGTGGGGCCGGGGCCGCCGAGGTCGAGCAGCCCGACGGCACCGCGACCCCGGACGCCGTCTCCGACGGGACCGGGCCGACGGATGCCACCTCTCAGGGCTCCGTCCCGCAGGGCTCCGTCCCGCAGCACTCCGTGCCTCAGGACGCCACCTCTGACGTGGCCAAGTCTGCCGACGCCGCCTCCGTCGGCGCCGTGCCCCAGGCCGCCGCGTCGCCGACCACCCCACCTCAGTCCGGCGCTCCTCAGGACGCCCCGCCCGCCGCACCCGCTCCGGGTGCCCCCGGCGGCGTTCCGCAGACGCCTCCCGCCTGGACGCCGCCCGCGCCGCAGGGTGGGCTTCCTCCGTTGCCTCCGGCGTTCCAGCCGGCTGAGGCCACCGCGCCTGCCTCGGCGGGGCAGTGGCCCGCGTCCGCTCCGTCGGCGCCTGGCGGGCAGACGTTCCCCCAGGCGCCCGGTCAGCAGCAGCCGGTGGCCGCGCAGGGCGAGCCGTCCGTGTCGCCGCAGCAACCATTCCAGCCGCAGGCTCCTCAGGGCGCGCCCGCGCCATGGGGCAACCCGGTCGACGCCGCACCCGGCGTACCCAGTGCGCCCGGCAGTGCACCCGGCACCCCCGGTGCCACTGCGCCGCCCGCCGCCCCCGCCGGTTACGGCTTCCCGCCCTCCGGCGGCCCCGTGCCGCCGCAGGCACCCATCCCCCAGCAGGGCGGCTATGGCTTCCCCCAGCCCCCGGCACAGCCCGACCAGCCGGGCCAGCCGGGCCACCCGGGACAGCAGCCGGGCCACTCCGGTGCCCCCGTTCCCACCACACCCCCGGCCCAGCCCACCCCCGGTTACGGCTTCCCGCACCCCGGCGGCCCCGTGCCCCCGCAGACACCCATCCCCCAGCAGGGCGGCTACGGCTTCCCCCAGCCCCCGGCACAGCCAGGCGCGCCGAGCACACCAGGCGCCCCCACTCCCCACCCCAACGCCCCCCAGGCCGGCTACGGCTTCCCGCCCTCCGGCGCCGCCGGCACGCCTGGTACCCCCGCCCCCCAGGGTCCGCCCAACTCCCCTGCTCCCCAGAGCGGCTACGGCTTCCCCCAGCCCCCCGCCCACCCCGGACAACCGGAGCACCCGGGCCACCCCGGCCACCAGCAACCCCCGTTCCCCGGACACCCAGGCCAACCCGCCCAGCCCGCCCAGCCCGGACAGCCGGCCATCGCAGCGCACCCGGACCACCCGGGTCACGCCGGACAGCCCGGTCACCCCGGGGGTCACGCCCAGCCCCCCGCCCCCATCGACCCCCGCACAGGCACCGCCTGGCCGCAGCCCGTGCAGCACGACCACCGTCAGCCCACCAACCCCGGTGCCGCGCCGCTCGGTTACACCGCAGCCGTCGAGCTCTCCTCCGACCGGCTGCTGAACAGCAAGAAGCAGAAGACGAAGAGCAGTCGTCCGTCGTCGGGCGGCGGGCTGTTCAAGCTGGGCGGGAAGAAGGAGGAGGCCGAGCGGCAGCGGAAGCTGGAGCTGATCAGGACGCCCGTGCTGTCCTGCTACCGCATCGCGGTCATCAGCCTCAAGGGCGGCGTGGGCAAGACGACGACCACCACGGCCCTCGGCTCGACGCTCGCCACCGAGCGCCAGGACAAGATCCTCGCGATCGATGCCAACCCGGACGCGGGCACACTCGGCCGCCGGGTGCGCCGCGAGACCGGAGCCACCATCCGCGACCTGGTCCAGGCGATCCCGTACCTCAACTCGTACATGGACATCCGGCGGTTCACCTCGCAGGCGGCCTCCGGGCTGGAGATCATCGCCAACGACGTCGACCCCGCCGTCTCCACGACGTTCAACGACGAGGACTACCGGCGCGCGATCGACATCCTCGGCAAGCAGTACCCGATCATCCTCACCGACTCGGGCACCGGCCTGCTCTACAGCGCCATGCGCGGGGTGCTCGACCTCGCCGACCAGCTCATCATCATCTCGACGCCGTCCGTGGACGGTGCGAGCAGCGCCAGTACGACGCTGGACTGGCTGTCCGCGCACGGCTACCAGGACCTGGTGGCACGTTCCCTCACGGTCATCTCGGGGGTGCGCGAGACCGGCAAGATGATCAAGGTGGACGACATCGTCTCCCACTTCGAGACGCGCTGCCGCGGTGTCGTCGTCGTACCCTTCGACGAACACCTGTCCGCGGGCGCCGAGTTGGACCTCGACATGATGCGCCCGAAGGTGCGGGAGGCGTACTTCACGCTCGCCGCGATGGTCGCCGAGGACATCGCCCGTCACCAGCAGTCGCACGGCCTGTGGACGTCGGACGGCAACCCACCGCCGGTGGTCGCCCCGCCGATGCCGGGTCAGCAGATGCCGGGTCAGCAGATGCCCGGTCAGCCGATGCCGGGTCAACAGCCCTACCCGCCGCAGCAGGGCCAGCCGTACCCCGGGCAGCCCTATCCGGGTCAGCCGGCACCCGGCCAGGCCCCGCAGCCCTACGGCCACCCCGGTCAGCCGGCTCCGGGGCAACCCGCTCCGGGGCAGCCGTACCCGCCGCAGCAACCGCACCATCCCCAGCAGGGTCAGCCCTACCCCCCGGCACCGCCTCAGCAGTAGGCGGCGGGAGTGGGACACGTCGGAGGGCCCGTACCGTTCACGATCCACGAACGGTACGGGCCCTCCGACGCAACCAGACCTCGGGGGCTACTCCCCCTCATACGCCCCGATCAGCTCCCGGCACTTCTTCACGTCCTCGCCCATCGCCACGAGCAGCGCCTCCAGCGAGTCGAACTTCGCCTGGCCGCGCACGAAGGCGAGGAAGTCGACGGCGACATGGAGGCCGTAGAGGTCGAGTCCGACGCGGTCGATGGCGTACGCCTCGACCGTGCGCTCGGTGCCGTCGAACTGCGGGTTCGTGCCGACGGAGATCGCGGCGGGCATCGCCTCGCCGGCGACGTGCAGCCAGCCGGCGTAGACGCCGTCGGCGGGGATCGCGGTGTGCGGGAGGGTCTCGACGTTGGCCGTGGGGAAGCCCAGTTCGCGGCCGCGCTGGGCGCCGCGTACGACGACCCCCTCGACTCGGTGGGGACGGCCGAGGATCTCGCGCGCGCCCTCGACATCGCCCTCGGCGACCAGCCGTCGGGTCAGGGTCGAGGAGAACGGCTGTCCGCCGCCCGCCTCGCCGGTGACGAACAGGTCGACGACCTCGACATCGAAGTCGTACGTCTTGCCCTGCTCGGCCAGGAACGCCACATCTCCGGCGGCCTTGTGGCCGAAACGGAAGTTGGGGCCCTCGACGACGGCCTTGGCGTGCAGCTTGTCGACCAGGACCTTGACGACGAAGTCGGCCGGGGACAGCCGCGAGAACTCGCTCGTGAAGGGCAGGATCAGCACCGCGTCCACGCCCTGCTCGGCCATCAGTTCGGCGCGGCGATGGTGCGGGGCGAGCAGCGGGGGATGCGTGCCGGGGCGTACGACCTCGCTGGGGTGCGGGTCGAAGGTGACGGCGACGGAGGGAACGCCCAGCTCACGCGCGCGTTCCACGGCGTGCCGGAGGATCAGCTGGTGCCCGCGGTGCACCCCGTCGTAAGAACCGATGGTGACGACGCTGCGCCCCCAGTCCTCGGGGATGTCCTCCAAGCCACGCCAGCGCTGCACTGTGACCGCTCCTCGTCGAACCCGTGTCCGTATTGACGCCTAACCCTTGCGCAGGTCTAAGGGTGCCATGCCCGATGCCATCGGCCCGCATCGGCATCCGGGCTGTGACCCGGAGCACGGAACTCGGCGCCGCTTTTCACGCGGGCACCCGCACGCCCGACGCCCCCGCCACCCCCGGCACCCCCGCCAGGTTCTCGATCATCCGGCGGGTGCTGGGACCGACCACCGCCGCCCACTCCTGAGGCGTGCCGCTGAGCCAGCCGGCCACCAGCGCCGCGAAGCCGGGCACATGACGGGCCAGGTCGACGAGCGCCCAGTCGAAACGGGTGGCCCCCTCGGGCGTACGAACGAGCAGCATGCCGACCCGATGGACCAGCAACCGGGTGGCGGCACTGTCCCCCGTCTCCCCCGTCTCCTCCGTCTCCCCCGTCTGCCCCATCTCCTCCGTCTGCCCCATGCGCCCCGTCCCCGCCCTGTCCTGCGAATCCGCTGTTCCTCCGCGCGCGGCGGCCGCTCGCAGCAGCGCGTCCAGGACGGAAGGGTCCCGCTCGGTCGCCATCAGCAGGTCGAGCAGTTCGCGCCGCAGCGGGCCGGAGACCTGCGTGCCCGGCTCGGCGAAGACCGCCGCGAGGGCTGCGCGGACCTGGACGGGGCCGTCGACGATCAGACCGCTGACCAGCGGGAACAGCACGGCTCGGGTGCCCGGTCCGTGCTCCAGCCGGCGGTCGACGTAGGCGGCGACATGCCCGGCCACCTCGGGGCGCAGTTCGACGACCTCCCGTACGAGGGTGGTGACGCGGCGGGCGAGGACGGGTGTGGTGACCGCGGCGAGCGTCCGCAGGGCCTCCCCGTCGGAGCCCTCGGTGCCCGGAGTCCGCAGCCGGGCGCGGAAGGCGTCCAGGACCGGGTCCGGGTGGGTGGCGAGGGCGGTGACCAGGGCGCTCGCGGGCAGCTGGGCGTCGCCGGCCGCGAAGCGCTCCAGCGCCTGCGGCAGATACCGGGACCGGGTCCGCGGATCCCGTACGAGCAGGGCGAGGGCGCCGCTGTGCAGGGTGACGTCGGCGGGGCGCCCCAGCATGGCCAGCGCCGCGTAGCGAAGCAGCTCGCGATCGGCGTCCGTACGCACGTGCGGAGCGGTCCGCAGTCCGTACGCGAGCCCCGCGACCCGCCGCGCCGGGCGCTCGTCGTGCGCCCACCGGTCGACGGCCCGGCACACCGCCGAGGGCTCCTCCTCGGACAGTACGGCGAGCAGTTCGTCGCCGCGCCGGTGCGCGCTGTCGACCAAGGCCTCGGTCAGGTCGTCCAGGGCGCACCGGCGATGCGTGTGCAGCAGCGCCTGCGCGGCCGTCGCCACGGTGGCGTCGGGGGTCGCGACCAGCGGGGTGTCGTCGAGGAACCAGCGGGTGAGGAGCGGCTGCACGGCCGCGGGGGCGGCCGCGAGGAGACGGGAGACCACGTCCAGATAGCGGGGCCCCTCGCCGGGGGGCGGGTCGGCTACGACGAGGCGTCGCAGCAGGTCGAACCGTTCCGCCTCGGGCAGCGGCAGCGACGCCCAGAAGTCCGGTCCCAACTCCCCCGGTACGCCTCTGCCCTGGGCCCGCCAGGCGCCGATCCGCTCGGTGAGGAACCGCAGCACCCGGGTGTACGGCGTCGCGTCGGGCACCCGGACCAGGACCTCGGCCAGGAGACGGGTGGCCCACCATGTCGGGTCGTCGGGGACGGGGGCGCCCGGCGGCAGCAGTGCGTCCAGGGCGTCGAGCAACTCCTCCAGGCGTCCGGCGAGTTCGTTGGGGCCCTGTTGCCGGCCGAGGAGGAGCAGGGCGTGGACGACGGGGCCGATGCGGTGGCGGGGCACGGGGAGGTTACGGGTGGCCCGGCGGGCCTGCCGTCGGACGCGGGCCTCCGACGGCAGCGTGCCCCAGCCCCGCCGTGCCTCGGCCTGGGCGACCCAGCCCCGGTGCACCAGCGCGTGCAGGGCCGCGTCGAGGTCCAGGTGCGCGCCCTGGATCCAGTCGGCCAGTTCCTCGTGGGCGAAGCGGTAGCCGTCGCCGGCCGGGACGAGCAGCCCCTCGGTGAGCACGGCCGAGGCCCAGCCGGTGGTGCCGCCGAGCCGCCGCCCGGGCACCGGCCCCCACGGGAACACCGCCTCGAACGCCGCCCGGTCCAGCTCCCCCTGGCCGGGCCCCAGACACCGCCGTGCCGCCTCATGCACCTGCCCCGACACCTGCGCCGCGAGCCGCCGCACGACCGCACCCCGCACCCCGTTCACCGCGGCGAGCCGCACGGCGACACGCAGACACATCAGATCCAGGTAGGCGGCCAGCACCTCGTCCCGATCGGGTCGTCCCACGGGGGTGGACGATGCCGCCGCGCCGGCGGAGGGCGACGCCGAGCCGAAGGAGGGCGACGCCGAGCCGAAGGAGGGCGACGCCGAGCCGAAGGAGGGCGACGCCGAGCCGAAGGGGGGAGTCGTCGAGGCGGAGGAGGATCTCGTCGAACCGACAGAGGGACCCACCGAGCCCAAGAAGCAACCCGCCGACCCGGCGGAGGAACCCACCGAGCCCAAGAAGGAACCCGCCGAGCCGGAGGAGGATGACCCAGTCCCGGAAGGGACTGTGCCCGAAGGGACTGTGCCCGAAGGGACTGTGGCGGAAGGGACCGGGCGCGTAGGGGCCGTGGCGGAAGGGACCGTGCCCATGGGGACCGTGCCCATGGGGACCGTGACGGAAGGGGCCGCCGTCGCACCGTCGCCCCCTCCCGAAGCCCCCTCGGCGCCCACACGTGAGGCTCCCGGCCCGCTGGGTCCGTACGCGTCGGGTCCCCACCCGTCCGGTCCCCACCCGTCCGGTCCCGACCGGCCGCCCCCGGCCTCTCCCCCGTCGGGCGGCCCGGCGAAGGCGCCATCCTCGCCGGGCCGCCCGTCCGGGACCTCCGGGAGTGCCGCCCGTACCTCGGACAGGAGCCGCAGGGTGAGCGGATGCCGGGCGTCGGCGTCGGCGAGCGCGTCCTCGGGGATCCCGTACCGCAGCCTGGCCCGCCGGGCCTCGTTCTCCGTCAGGTCACCCAGCCGCACGCAGGCTGGCAGCGACTGCACCTCTCCACCGGGCGCCTCCCCGTGCAGCAGCTCCGCCGGGAACTGCGCCCCGGCCCGCTCCCAGTACTCGGCCCTGCAGGCCACCACGAGCCGAGCCCCGTGCTCCCGCAGCCAGTCGACCGTCCCGGCGGTCCACTCGGCCAGCCGGTGCGCGAGCGTCGGCGGCATCTCCTCGGGCCCGTCGAGAAGCAGCACCATGGGCCGCCCCTCCGCCAGCGCCAGCCGGGCAAGCCGCTCCGGCCGGATGTCCCCGAGTTCGCCCTCGTACCGGCCTGGCAGCCAGGGCCGCCCCGCTCCGGGCCACCACTCTCCCGAAGCACCAGCACAGCCCGAGGAACCCCGACTCCCGCCAGCACCACCACCGCCCGAAGCAGCCGACGCGGCAGAGGCGGCCGGCGCGGCAGGCGCGGCAGGCGCGGCAGAGGCAGCCGAAAAGTCCGAGGCAGCCCAGCCACCCGACTCGCCCCTCCCCGCCGATGCCCCCCACTCCCCTGTGGACCTCTCCGCCGCCGACGCGGCCGACGCCGAGGACGCCGAGGACCCCGAGGACGCCGCCACGATCCGCCCCGCCCGTTCCAGCGCGCGACGGGCCGCGTCCGCTACCGAGTGGTCGTCGGAGAGCAGGTCGGCGCCGCGGAGCCACAGGGTGGGTGCGGGCTCGGGGTCCCGGCCGCGTCTGGCGGCGAGGGCGGCCAGTTCCGTCGTGCGGCCGGTGCCGGGTGGGCCGACGAGGCCGAGGACGGTGGCCGGACCGTCGGCGAAGGCGGCGAACTCCCGGACCACATCGACCCGTTCGACGGGATCGGCCTCGGCACCCGCGACGGCCCCGGCACCCGCCCCCGGCCCGTCCGACCCGACGGTGGTGGCCGTGAGCTCCAGCACCCCGGCCAGGTTCAGATCGGTCCCGTACGCGGCCACCGTCGCCGCGTTGCGCGCGAGGAGCTCGGCCAGCGGCCGCTCGGCCCGCCACCCGCGCAGGGGCACGGCGAAACCGGTGGCCCGGTGCGGGGCCTCCAGCGCCGTGCCGAGGACGCCGATCACGGCCCCGGTGGTCATGTCGAGCACGGGTCCCCCGGCCGCGCCCCCGCCCAGCCGCAGCGCCTCGCTCCCGGCCGTGCCGATCGCCAACTCCAGGGCGCCGCGCAGCAGATGGAAACCGTCCGTCGCGGTGTATGTGACGTCCGCCGTGCCCAGCACCCGCGCCTCGCGCCAGCCGCCGGCCGCGATACGGACGTACGCGCCCCTCTCGACCTCGTCCCGCAGGGCGAAGGGCAGCGGGTCCACACACAGCCCCGCGGTGCGGATGAGCGCGAGATCGAGGGCGGGCAGCGGGGTCACCGCGTCGGAGGCCACCACACAGACGCGGTCGCCGGTGGCGTGCACCACGATCCGGGCCAGCCCGTCCACCGCCTCGTGGCTGGTGACGACCGTGCCGTGGTGATCGGCCACGAAGCCCGTGCCGCGCGGTCGTCCCGCCAGATCGCCGACCCGCACCAGGACTTCGTCCCGCGCCGCCCGGCGGCCGTCGTCGGTTGCCCGACGGCCCCGTACCGCCATGTCCTGACCTCCCCGTCGTACCTGTGTTCCGACGGTAGGCACGCGAAGATCAGCGGAACAGATCGCCCGGCGAACGCGCCCCCTTCCGCTCCCTCGGTTCACTCCGAGCGCCTGCACGAAGGGGTGAATAGCCCCGGGCAGATGGATACACCTCTGGGTGGGGGAACCGAGGGGGGGGACCGTGGAGCGGCGGGAACAGCGAACCCCGTGACCGTCGCTCCACGCTCCGCTGGGCTGGGCCGAATACGCCGGGTGCTTCCGCCACCGGCCGAACCCCCGGACTCTCCGAACCCTCCGCCTGAGAGCGCGGGGGGTTCGGAGAGTCCGGGGGTTCGGAGAGTTCGGGGGTTCGGAGAGTTCGGGGGTTCGGAGAGTTCGGCGAGTACAGGTCCCATGTGGCTGATCGCGCAGTTCCCCGCGCCCCTCAAAGAGCCGGGCTCGCCCTCAGCCGAAGACGGCCAGGCTCTTGGCCTTGCCCTTCTGGCTCTCCACCAGGGCCAGGAAGCGGCCGGTGGGGTCGAAGACCGCGACCGCGCCGCGGCCCGTGTACTCCTCGGGCATCTCCAGCCGCACGCCGTTCAGCAGCAGCCGGGCCCGCTTGTCGTCCACGTCCCAGCGCGGGAACGCGGCCGTGGCGGCCTCGGCGACCGGCATCACGGTCAGCTCCTCCTGGAGCTGGTCGAGGGTCCGCGCGGAGTCCAGCTTGTACGGCCCCACGCGCGTCCGGCGCAGCGCCGTGAGGTGGCCACCGACGCCCAGGCCGGAGCCCAGGTCGCGGGCGAGGGCCCGGATGTACGTCCCGGAGGAGCACACCACCGACACCACCAAGTCCAGCACCGGGGTGCCGTCCTCGGCGACGGTGTCCCGGACGTCGTGGACCGCGAAGGAGGAGACCGTGACGGGTCGGGCGGGAATCTCGAAGTCCTCACCGTCCCGGGCCCGTTTGTACGACCGCACGCCGTCGATCTTGATGGCGCTGACCTTGGACGGCACCTGCATGATCTCGCCGGTCAGCTCGGCCACACCGGCGTCGACGGACTCGCGGGTGACCTTCGACGCGTCGACCGACGCCGTGATCTCGCCCTCGGCGTCGTCGGTGACCGTCGTCTGCCCGAGCCGGATGGTCCCCAGGTACTCCTTCTCGGTGAGCGCGAGGTGACCGAGCAGCTTGGTCGCCTTCTCCACCCCCAGGACGAGCACTCCGGTGGCCATGGGGTCGAGCGTCCCCGCGTGCCCGACCCGCCGGGTCCGGGCGATGCCCCGCATCTTGGCGACGACGTCGTGCGAAGTGAAGCCCGACGGCTTGTCGACGATGACAAGGCCGTCGGGCGTGGTGTTCTTCTGGCGCTGCTGGGTCATTCGGCGGCGTCGTCCTCGTCGTCACCCGGCTTGCGGTACGGGTCGGCCTCACCGGCGTACGTCGCCCCCGAGGCGTTCTCGCGCACCTGGGCGTCCGAGGCCCGCGCCTTGTCGAGGAGGTCGTCGATGGTCTTGGCGGTGTCCGGGAGGGCGTCGGCCACGAAAGTGAGGGTCGGCGTGAACTTCACACCCGCGGCACGGCCGACCTCGGAACGCAGGACGCCCTTGGCGCTCTCCAGTCCCGCGGCGGCGGCCGCCCGCTCCTCGTCGTCCCCGTACACCGTGTAGAAGACGGTCGCCTCCCGCAGGTCCCCGGTCACCCGGGTGTCCGTGATGGTGACCTTCGAGCCGAGCCGCGGGTCCTTGATCCCACGCAGCAGCTTCTGGGCCACCACCTCTCGGATGAGGTCCGCCAGCCTCTTGGCACGCGCGTTGTCGGCCACTGGTCCGTCTCCTAGCTCGTTCCGCGTTACTGCTGTTTCTTGAATTGTCTCGGCGACCGGTCAGTCGTCGTCCCCGTGCAGCCGCCGTCTGACCGAGAGCAGCTCCACCTCGGGGCGTCCGGCGACCAGCCGCTCGCACCGGTCCAGTACGTCCGTCAGATGCCCCGTGTCACCGGACACCACCGCCAGCCCGATCACGGCCCGGCGGTGCAGATCCATATGGTCGACCTCCGCCACGCTCACCGCGAACTTGCGGTGCAGCTCGGCCACGATCGGACGGACGACGGAGCGCTTCTCCTTCAGCGACCGTACGTCGCCGAGCAGGAGATCGAAGGACAGAGTCCCCACGTACATGTGTGTATCCGGTTCACCCGCCGGTACGGGATAGATGGCCTGCCCACAGCACGGGGCAGGAACATCAGAACCGTACAACGAATGGCGGACACCCTCGACGGGATTGTTTGCCGGGGGTCCGGGGCGCGGCCCGGGAACGGCCACACCGGCCGGGGGTGAACAGGTCACCCCCGGCCGGCGTGAACCACCGCTGGTTACGACCGCGGCTTCTCGCGCATCTCGTACGTCGCGATGACGTCGTCGACCTTGATGTCGTTGAAGTTTCCGAGGTTGATACCGCCCTCGAAGCCTTCGCGGATCTCGGTGACGTCGTCCTTGAAGCGACGCAGACCGGAGATGGTGAGGTTCTCCGCGATGACCTTGCCGTCGCGGACGAGGCGCGCCTTGGTGTTGCGCTTGACCTCTCCGGAGCGGACCAGGACACCGGCGATGTTGCCCAGCTTGGACGACTTGAAGACCTCGCGGATCTCCGCCGTGCCGAGCTCGACCTCCTCGTACTCCGGCTTGAGCATGCCCTTGAGGGCCGCCTCGATCTCCTCGATGGCCTGGTAGATCACCGAGTAGTACCGGACGTCGACGCCCTCGCGCTCCGCCATCTGCGCCGCGCGGCCCGCAGCGCGGACGTTGAAGCCGATGACGATCGCGTCGGAGCCGGTCGCCAGGTCGATGTCCGACTCGGTGACCGCACCCACGCCGCGGTGCAGGACGCGGATGTCGACCTCTTCGCCGACGTCGAGCTGGAGCAGCGAGGACTCGAGAGCCTCCACCGAACCGGACGCGTCGCCCTTGATGATGAGGTTGAGTTCCTGCACCAGACCGGCCTTGAGGGCCTCGTCCAGGTTCTCCAGGGAGAACCGGACTCCGCGCCGGGCGAAGTTGGCGTTGCGCTCACGCGCCGCGCGCTTCTCGGCGATCTGACGGGCCGTACGGTCCTCGTCGACGACGAGGAAGTTGTCGCCGGCGCCCGGGACGTTGGTGAGACCGAGGACGAGGACGGGGGTCGACGGACCCGCTTCCTCGACGTTGTTGCCGTTGTCGTCGAGCATCGCCCGGACCCGGCCGTACGCGTCGCCGACCACCATCGTGTCACCGATGCGCAGCGTGCCGCGCTGGACCAGGACGGTCGAGACGGCACCGCGGCCGCGGTCGAGGTGGGACTCGATCGCGATACCCTGCGCGTCCTGCTGGGGGTTGGCCCGCAGGTCGAGCGAGGCGTCCGCGGTCAGGACCACGGCCTCCAGCAGGGAGTCGATGTTGAGACCCTGCTTGGCGGAGATGTCGACGAACATCGTGTCGCCGCCGTACTCCTCGGCCACCAGACCGAACTCGGTGAGCTGACCGCGCACCTTGGTCGGGTCGGCGCCCTCGACGTCGATCTTGTTGACCGCGACCACGATCGGCACGTCGGCCGCCTTGGCGTGGTTCAACGCCTCGATCGTCTGGGGCATCACACCGTCGTTGGCCGCCACCACGAGGATCGCGATGTCGGTCGACTTCGCACCACGGGCACGCATGGCGGTGAACGCCTCGTGGCCCGGGGTGTCGATGAAGGTGATCCTGCGCTCTTCGTCGTTGACCTGGGTCGCGACCTGGTACGCACCGATGTGCTGCGTGATACCGCCGGCCTCGCCCGCGACGACGTTCGTCTTGCGGATGGTGTCGAGGAGGCGGGTCTTACCGTGGTCGACGTGACCCATGACGGTCACGACCGGCGGACGCGCGACGAGGAACTCCTCGCCGCCCTCGTCCTCGCCGAACTCGATGTCGAAGGACTCGAGAAGCTCTCGGTCCTCCTCCTCCGGGCTGACGATCTCGAGGATGAAGTTCATCTCGTCCGCGAGGAGCTTCAGCGTCTCGTCGGAGACGGACTGCGTGGCAGTGACCATCTCGCCGAGGTTCATCATCACGCCGACGAGCGACGCCGGGTTGGCGCCGATCTTCTCGGCGAAGTCGGTGAGCGACGCACCGCGCGACAGGCGGACGGACTGTCCGTTGCCGCGAGGCAGCATCACGCCGCCGACCGACGGGGCCTGCATGGCCTCGTACTCCTGGCGCCTCTGCCGCTTCGACTTGCGACCACGACGCGCGGGACCGCCGGGGCGACCGAAGGCGCCCTGCGTGCCACCACGGGCACCCGGACCACCGGGACGACCGCCGAAGCCGGGACGACCGCCGCCGCCACCGGGACCACCGGGACGACCGGCGAAACCGCCACCGCCGCCACCCGGACCACCGGGACGACCGGCGAAACCGCCGCCACCGCCACCGGGACCGCCCGGACGACCTGCGAAGCCGCCGCCACCGGGACGACCGCCGCCGCCACCGGGACCACCGGGACGACCGCCGCCACCGGGACCACGGCCACCGGGGCCACCGCCGCCGGGACGCGGGCCGGCAGCCGGACGCTGCGGCATCATGCCGGGGTTCGGACGAGCGCCGCCGGGGCCACCGCCGGGACGGGGACCGCCACCCTGCGGACGGGGCATGCCGCCCGGGGTCGGACGGGAACCGCCCGGAGCCTGCGGACGAGGACCGCCGCCGGCACCCTGCGGACGCGGCGCCTGGCCGGGAGCCGCGGGACGCGCACCGCCCTGGGCGCCACCGGGACCACCCGGGCCGCCGTGTCCACCAGGTCGGGGCGCGCCACCGGGACGGGGGCCCTGCGGGCGACCCATGCCCGTGGAGCCACCGGAGGTGAAGGGGTTGTTACCGGGACGCGGACCCGCGGGACGGGCACCGCCCGGCTTGGGGGCACCGGCGCCACCGGGACGCTGACCACCGGGACGCGGCGCCTGGCCACGGTCCTGACGGTCCCCGCGCTCCTGACGGTCCTGTCCGGGACCACCCGGACGCTGACCACCGTGGCCCCCGGCCGGTCGCTGAGCACCCGGGCCGGGACGAGCGCCCGGACGCGGTGCGGACGGGGCGGACGCGGCGGCCGGGGCCGACGGGGGCGCCTGGAACTCGGGCACGCTCGGGGCCGGGGAGGCCGGAGCGGGCTTCGGGGCCGGCGGCTTGGGACCCGGCAGCGGGCGCGGGCCCGGGGCCGGAGTCGCGGGCTTCTCCGCGGCGGGCGGCTTCGGTGCTGCCGGACCCGGGCGCGGGGCGGCCGGACGTGCGGCCTGCGCCGGAGAGGGGGCCCCCGGACGTGCCGGGGCGGCCTTGCGCGGGGCGGGCTTGCCGCCACCGCTGCCCTGCTGGAGGGCGTCAGTCAGTTTGCGTACAACGGGCGCCTCGATCGTCGAGGACGCCGAACGGACGAATTCACCGAGTTCCTGGAGCTTGGCCATGACGACCTTGCTCTCAACCCCGAACTCCTTGGCGAGTTCGTATACCCGGACCTTAGCCACTTCGCTCCTTTTTAGGTCCGGGTGCGTCCGGACCGTCGCTACTTCATGGGCGTACTCATCGCGTGCTCATCGAGTGCTCATCGCAATCTCGACCTACTTCCAACTCGCGGGGTACCAGGGCCGTACGGAGGCTCCGCACGGCACGTCTTACGGTGTTGCCTGCTCGGCAACTGTTGTCTGCTCCACGTATCGGCGCAACGCCTTTGTGTCGAGCGCTCCCGGGGCACGCAGCGCCCGCGTGAACGCCCGACGGCGAAGCCCCAAGTCGAGACAGACCTGGGCGGGGTGAACGTACGCACCCCGGCCGGGCAGCGTACCGCGAGGATCGGGGACGCATTCGTCCTCGATCGCCACGACCCGCAGCAGCTCGGTCTTGGCCGATCGCTGCCTGCACCCCACACAGGTGCGTTCAGGGCATGCACGGGCACGCGTCCGGCCAGACACTGCTAAGTCTACCTCCCCGCACCGACCTCACCCCTGCGGGGCAAAAATCGAACGGTTGTTGTCGTGATCTAAGCGACCTGCGGCTTGGATCTATTCCCCGGCCACCGGGCAGTACCCGAACGGCCCAGCTCGGACGTCCGATCGAGTGGTTACTCCGAGGGCTGCTCGGTGTCCGGGCGGATGTCGATCCGCCAGCCGGTGAGGCGGGCGGCGAGGCGGGCGTTCTGGCCCTCCTTGCCGATCGCCAGTGACAGCTGGTAGTCGGGCACCGTCACGCGCGCGGAGCGGGCCGCGAGGTCCACCACCTCGACCTTGGAGACCCGGGCCGGGGAGAGGGCGTTCGCCACCATCTCGGCCGGGTCGTCCGACCAGTCGACGATGTCGATCTTCTCGCCGTTCAGCTCGCCCATCACGTTGCGGACCCGGCCGCCCATCGGGCCGATACAGGCGCCCTTGGCGTTCAGACCGCTGCGGGTGGAGCGGACGGCGATCTTCGTACGGTGACCCGCCTCACGCGCGATGGCGGAGATCTCGACGGACCCGTCGGCGATCTCCGGCACCTCCAGCGCGAAGAGCTTCTTCACCAGATTGGGATGCGTGCGCGAGAGAGTGACGGACGGACCGCGGACACCCTTCGCCACCCGGACGACGTACGACCGCAGCCGCATCCCGTGCTGGTACGACTCGCCGGGGACCTGTTCCTGCACGGGCAGGATGGCCTCCAGCTTGCCGATGTCGACGAGCACGTTCTTCGGGTCGCGGCCCTGCTGGACCACACCGGTGACGATGTCGCCCTCGCGCCCCGCGTACTCGCCGAGCGTGGCGTCGTCCTCCGCGTCCCGCAGTCGCTGCAGGATCACCTGTTTGGCGGTGGTGGCGGCGATGCGGCCGAAGTCCGACGGGGTGTCGTCGAACGCGCGCGCCTCCTGCCCCTCCTCCAGGTCCTCGGGGTCCTCCTTCGCCCACACGGTCACATGGCCGGTCTCCCGGTTGAGCTCCACGCGCGCGTGACGGCGGCTTCCCTCGGTGCGGTGGTAGGCGATGAGGAGGGCCGCCTCGATCGCCTCGACGAGCAGGTCGAAGGAGATCTCCTTCTCCCGTACCAAGCCCCGCAGGGCGCTCATGTCGATGTCCACGGCTACGCCTCCTCCTCTTCCGTCATGTCCTTCTTGTCCTTGCGGTTGAACTCGACCTGGACGCGGGCCTTGTCGATCTCGGCGAAGGCGAGCCGGCGGGTGGTGGCCTTGCGGCCCTTCACTCCGGGCACCTCGAGGTCGAGGCCGTCGTCGTCCACGGTCAGGATTCTGGCGATCAGTTCCCCGTCCTCGCGGAGCGTGAACTTCACCAGGCGGTCCGCGGCCCGGCGGTAGTGGCGGTGCTCGGTGAGGGCGCGCTCGGCGCCCGGCGTACCGACTTCCAGCGTGTACTCCGCCTGGCCCATCGCGTCCGTCTCGTCCAGCTTGGCCGAGAGCGCGCGGCTGACATCGGCGACCGCGTCCAGATCCGCGCCCTCGTCCGAGTCGACGACCACGCGCAGCACCCGCTTGCGTCCGACCGAGTCCACTGCGATCTCTTCGAGATCCAGGCCCTGGGAGCGTACGAGCGGTTCCAGTAGTTCTCGCAGCCTCTCGCTCTGGGTGGTGCTCATCCGGGTGACTCCTCGGCCGCGTGTGCTGTTGTGGGTAGGGCGCGTGTCAGGTCAAAGGGTAGCCGCTCCACTGGGGTGTTGCCGTCCATGAGGGTTCCTGTGGGAGGGGGTTCCCGCGCCCCTCTCGGGGCTCGGGGACTTTCACGGGTACCGTGATCACACCGCTTCTTTGTTCGTACGACCCCCCGAGGACGTCTGCCGTGTCGTTCACCGTGCCGTCGCGTACCCCGTCGGGGCCGCGCAGAAGGAGTCTGCTTGTCGGGGCCGCCGGTGCGGGCCTGCTGGCGGGGTGTTCGGCGGGGGGTGAGGGGTCGGATTCCGCCGGGGGAAGTCCTTCGGTGGTGGCGAAGGCCCGGGCCCGGGTGGTGAAGGACAGTGGAGGGCTGGTGAAGCGGTACGACGCCGTGATCGCCGCGCATCCGGATCTGGCCGCGCTGCTGACACCGCTGCGGGCGGAGGTCGTACGGCATGCCCGGGCGTTCGGGGCCGGGAAGGACGCGCGTCCGGCTGCGGCGAGCGCCTCCCCGTCCGGCTCGCCTTCCGCCTCGGCGTCCCCCTCCCCCGTGCCGGAGGACCCCAGGGCAGCCCTCGCCGAGTTGGCCGCCGCCGAGCGGAGGCTCGCCGACACGCGGGCCAAGGCGTTGCTGGAGGTACCGGGCGAGATGGCGCGGCTGATGGCTTCGGTGGCGGCGGCGGGGGCCGGGCACGCGTACATGTTGACGGAGGGCGCGAAGTGAGCGGCGGGGAGCTGAAGGCGGTACAGGCGGCGCTCGGGGCCGAGCACGCCGCCGTGTACGGGTACGGGGTCGTCGGCGGGAAGATCGGTGAGGCGCGGCAGAGCGAGGCGCGGGAGGCGTACGACGCGCACCGGGCCCGCCGGGACACGCTCACCCGGGCCGTGCTGGATCTGGGCGGCAAACCCGCCGTGGCGGCCGCCGGGTACGCCCTGCCCTTCCAGGTGACCGATTCCGACTCCGCCGCGCGGCTCGCCGCCGAGCTGGAGGAGCGGGTGGCCGGCGTGTACTCCGATCTCGTCCGGGCCTGCGAGGGTGACCGGCGCGGCACGGCTGCCGAGGCGCTGCGGGAAGCGGCGGTGCGGGCGGTGCGGTGGCGGGGCGGAAGCGTAGCCTTCCCTGGTCTCACCGAGCGGACGGCCGCTGCCGGCCCGTCGGCGACACCGCACACCTGATCACGCCCAGGAAGGGAACGACTCGCCCATGGCGCGCATGGCTTTCGAGGACTTCGAACCGCCGCAGCGGCTGGTGCGAGCGCTCGCCGAGACCCGGCGGCCGGACGGCGGTGACGGGATCGGCGAGTGGCTGGAAACGCTTCCCGATCTGCTCCAACAGGCCGTCGATCTACGCGAGTTGACCGTCGAGCGGGTGCAGGCACCCGGCGGCCGCAGCAGTCTGGTGGTCCTCGTACGGCTGATCGACGACACCCCCGCCGTGCTCAAGCTGGCGCCCCGGCGGGCCCGGCCGGAGAGCGAGCGGGCGGCGCTCGCGCACTGGGACGGGCGGGGCGCGGTGCAGTTGCTCAACCCCGGGGACAGTCAGGGCGTCCTGCTGCTGGAGCGGCTGCATCCCGATCTGTCGGTGCGGTCGCTGCCCGAGGCGAAGGCGCTGCTGGAGGCCGCCGCGACGTTGCGGCGGCTGTGGGTCGAGCCGCCCGAGGCGCATGTCTTCGAGACCGTGGCCGAGCGGACGGGGCGGCAGGCCGAGCTGATGCGGGGCGGCTCCGCCGGGGACGGCGAGGTGCGGGCGCTGGTCGACTCCGCTCTGGCCGCGCGGGAGGAGCTGCTGGCCGCCGCTCCCGAGGAGCGGTTGCTGCACGGCACGTTTCGGCAGAGCAAGGTGCTGGCCGGGGAGCGGTTGCCGTGGCTGGCCGTGGGGCCGGATCCGGTGGTGGGTGAGTGCGCGTTCGATCTGGCTCGGCTGGTGCGGGATCGGGTGGAGGATCTGATCGCGTCGCCGTCGGGGGCGGCGATCACTCGGCGGCGGGTGAAGAGGCTGGCCGAGTCGTTGGACGTGGATCAGGAGCGGTTGCGGGGGTGGACGTTGTTCCGGGCCGTGGAGTCGGGGGTTCGGGCGCGGCGGGTCGGGCGGCCGCGGGACGCCGAGTTGCTGCTGGAGTTCGCCGGGTGGCTCTAGCTTCGCCGGGTGGCTCTGGCTTCGCCGGAAGCCGGACCGTTGGAAGCCGCTGGTTGTCCGTGGCTGGTCGCGCAGTTCCCCGCGCCTCTTAGCGGGACCCCAGTTTCAAGGCCAGGACGGGGCAGTCGGCCGCTGCTCGCTTCGCTCGTTTCAGAGCCGCTCTCGGGACCGGCCCCTTCTCGAACAGCGGGTAGCCCCATTCGTCCAGGGTGACGTGGTCGGGGAGGAGTTCCGCGCAGAGGCCGTGGGCCTGGCAGGCGGTCCAGTCGACGTCGAGGGTCGGGGTTGAGGGTGCGGGCACGGTGTCGTCAGCTCCGGGGCTCGGGGACGGGCAGGACGGGGGTGCGGTCGGCGGCCGTGCAGTGGCCCTGGGCGTGGGCGTCGAGTTCGGGGGCGAAGGTGGTCAGGGCGCTGCGGACCAGGCGGACGGTGCCGTCGGGGTGGTGGCAGACTCCTCGGCCCTCGACCAGGCCCGCCCAGCGGGCGATGTCGGCGCGGGTGGTGCCCTGGGGGCCGGGGGCGGCCAGGGTCTGGAAGGCGGCGGCGATACGGGGCAGGCCGTTGAGGCAGGGGCCGCACTGGCCGGCCGACTGAAGAGCGAGGTAGCGCAGGACACGGGCGGTCTCGGCGGGACCGCAGCGGTCGGCGGGGAGGGCGACGAGGACCCCCGCACCCAGGTCCGCTGCGGCGAGGGTGAGGTGAGCGGCCTGCCGGGCCGGGATCCAGGTGCCGTGGTAGCCGCCGATCAGGACCGCGCTCGTGCCGTGGAGGGGGAGCAGGCGGTGCAGGGGGAGGCCGTAGGGGGCCTCCACGACTCGGGGGGTGTGGCCGGGGACGTGGAGCGTGCACAGGACGCTGCCGGGATCGCCGGGGGTGCCGGCCGAGCGGTACCAGTCGGCGCCGTAGCGGGCGATCAGGGCCAGGTGGGCGAGGGTCTCGACGTTCTGGACGAGGGTGGGGGCGCGGTGCACGCCCTGTTCGCGGACCGGGGGGTTCTGGTGCCGGGGCAGGGCGGCCCGGCCGTCGAGGTGCTGGATGAGGGCCGAGGACTCGCCGGACAGGAAGCGTGGGGGGACGCGGACGACTCGCACGGGGACCGGATCGCGTCGTTCGGCGACGGCTGCCTCCAGCGGAGCCGTGCCTTCCTCGACCGCGAGGTACGCCTCGGCCGCGCCGGTCGCCTCGGTGGCCAGCCGGAGGCCGTCCAGGACGAGGTGGGGTGACAGACGCAGCAGCGTCTTGTCCTTGGCACTGGCGGGTTCGCCCTCGGAGCCGTTCGCGACGACCACCGGGGCGCGGCCGGTGCGGCGGCCCGCTTCGGCGACGGAGGCGAGTTTGCGGTACGTGGGGAAGGCGGCGCCGCCACGGCCGGTGAGGCCGGACTCGGCGGTCACGCGGAGCAGGTCGGCGGGGGTGAGGGAGGTGAGGGGGCCGTAGCGCTGCTCGTGGGTGAGGTGGTCGGCCGGGGTGCCGCCGGGGGCGAGGAGACGGGGTGGCATGTGGAGGTCGCCGTGGACGGTCGGGGCGGTGGGGGCGGTCACGGTGGTCACGGGCGGGCTCCTTCGGCCGTGCGGAGCAGGTCGGCGGGGGTGCGGCGGGAGTCTCGTACGGCGTGGGCGGTGCGCGGGGCGAGGGCGGCGAGTACCGCGGCGACGCAGGCGACCGTGAGCCAGAGCATCCAGGCGGTGCCGCTGTCCGTGCCGATGCCGATGCCGTGGACCAGGGCGAACGGCCAGGACGCGTACGCCAGCCGGTGCACGGCTCGCCAGGTGCGGTGGCCGACGCGGGCACGCAGGAGGCTGGTGATCAGGACGGCGAGCATCAGGTCCAGGGAGACCGTGCCGAGGCCGAGCCAGAGGGGCTGGTAGTCGGAGAGGAACGGGAGGAACGCGTCGACGACGGTGATGTTCACGTAGTCGTCGGCGACCGCGGCCGCGATGTGCAGGACCAGGAACACGGTGGCGGAGAGGGAGAGGGTGCGGTGGAGGGAGACCGTGCCGAAGCGGGGCAGGCCGGGGATGCGGGCCCGGAGCCGTACGGCGATGCCGAGCAGCACGACGACGGTGAAGAGGACCAGACAGACGGCGCCGGTGGCTCTGTTGGCGTACCAGAGGATCTCGTCGCTCATGCGGCGGGCCCGGCTTTCGGCGTCGGGGAGGGCCAGCCCGGTGTCGTGACGACCGTGCCTTCGTGGGTGACCAGGCGGGCCGGGAGGGCCAGGCGGGAGAGCCAGCGGGGGGCGGTGTGGCCCTTGACCAGGGCGGCGGTGGTGGCGGCGTTGGCGTCGGCGCAGGTGGCGGCTGCCACCGAGACGGTGCGCCAGGGGGTGGCGGCGGGTTGCCCCGTGCGGGGGTCGACTATGTGGTGGAGGTCGTGGTCGCCGCGGCGCCAGCGACGGGCCGAGGTGCCGGAGGTGGCGAGGCCTCCGTCGCGGATGCCGACCGTGGCGTACGAGCCGTGTTCGGGCAGTCGGTCGACCGGGGCCGTCTCGTCCTGGACGCGGATGCGCCAGCCGCCGGCCGGGGGTTCGCCCGCGACGGCCGTGTCGCCGCCGAGGCTGACCAGGACGCCGCAGCCGGCCGTCCGCGCCAGCGTCCGCGCGGACTTGTCGGCCGCCCATGCCTTGGCCGTGGCGCCCAGGTCCAGGCTGACGCCGGGCGGCAGGGTCACCGTGTTCGTGGCGCGGTCCAGTGCGACCAGGCTCCAGCCCGGCACCCGCTTCACCGACAGGCGCACGGGGCGGTCGTCCTCCTGGACCAGGGTGAAGTCCCGGTCGTAGCCGAGGGCCTCCATCGCCGAGCCGACCGTGGGGTCCACGGCGCCGTCCGTGGCGCGGGCGGCGCGCAGGGCCACCGCGAGGGCCTCGGCCAGCAGCGGGCTGACCTTGACGGGTCGTCCTTCGGCCGCGTTCAGCGCCGACAGCTCCGAGTCCGCTCGGAATCGGCTGCACGCGGCGTCGACCTCGGCCAGGTGCCGGGCCAGCAGCAGGTTGCAGGAGTCGAGCAGGGCAGGGTCGGTGGTGACCAGGCGGACGCTCGTACCGAGGGCCCGCCAGTCCGTGGCGGCCGTGGGGCGGGAGGTCGTGGACACGGTCGTCACGACGCCCCCGAGGTGGAGTCCGCGGAGTCGTCCGAGGAGGACGTCATGCCGTCGGAGGACGACTGGAGGTCCTCGGAGGAGTCGGCGGAGGAGTCGGCAGATGAGTCGGAGGAGGACTCCGCGGAGGAGTCGCTCGAACTGTCCGAGGACGAGGAGGAGTCCGACGACGCGTCCGACGACGCGTCCGTGCTGCTGCCCGTACCGCTGCCGCTGTCGCTGCCCGAACTCGTGTCGTCGTTCGTGCTCGACGACGTCGAACTCGTGCCGCCCGCGCTCGCGGTGGTGTCCGCGTCCGCCTGCATCGTGCCGATCAGCGCGAACATGCCGGCGGCCGCCGCGAGCGTCACCGCCGCCGCGGTGGCCGCCGTACGCCGGGCGCCTCTGCGGATTCCCGCGACGGCACCTCGTTCTCTGGTCGTCATGACCGTTCCCCTCCGTAGTGACGTTCTGTCACGCCCTACGGTCGGGGAACGGTCTGAGAGAAACCTGTGAGGTGGCTATAGGTCCCCGGAGAACATTCTGAGGGTTTCCTTCAAGCGGCGATCAGGCGGTGGTCAGGCGGGCGATCGCCTCGTCGACCGTCAACTCCTCGCGCTCACCGGTGCGGCGGTCCTTCAGCTCCAGGACGCCCTCGGCGGAGCGGCGGCCGGCGACCAGGATCTTCGGTACGCCGATGAGCTCGGAGTCGGTGAACTTCACGCCCGGGGAGACACCGGCGCGGTCGTCGACCAGGACGCGGAGGCCGGCCGCCCGCAGCTTCTCGGAGACGTCGAGGGCCAGTTCGGTCTGGAGGGCCTTGCCCGCCGCGACGACGTGGACGTCGGCCGGGGCGACCTCGGCGGGCCAGCACAGGCCCTTGTCGTCGGCGGACTGCTCGGCGAGGGCCGCCACCGCGCGGGAGACGCCGATGCCGTACGAGCCCATGGTGACGCGGACGGGCTTGCCGTGCTGGCCGAGGACGTCGAGCTTGAGGGCGTCGGCGTACTTGCGGCCCAGCTGGAAGATGTGGCCGATCTCGATGGCGCGGTCCAGCTTGAGGCCGGTGCCGCAGTTCGGGCAAGGGTCGCCCTCCTGGACGACCACGACGTCGACGTACTCGCCGACCTCGAAGTCACGGCCCGCGACGACGTTCCTGGCGTGTGTGCCCGCCTTGTTGGCGCCCGTGATCCAGGCGGTGCCCGGCGCCACGCGCGGGTCGGCGACGTACCGCACCTTCTCGCCGAGGCCCTGCGGGCCGACATAGCCGCGGACCAGGTCGGGGCGGCCCGCGAAGTCCGCCTCGGTGACCATCTCGACGACCGCCGGGGCGAAGTGCGCCTCGACCTTGCCCAGGTCGACCTCGCGGTCGCCGGGGACACCGACGGCGACGATCTCGCCGTCGACCTTCACCAGGAGGTTCTTGAGGGTGGCGGAGGCCTCGACGCCGAGGTGCGCGGCGAGGGTCTCGATGGTCGGGGTGTCGGGCGTCGGGATCTCTTCGAGGGCGGGCACGCCGTCGGCGTCCACCGGCTTCAACTCGAAGGTGATCGCCTCGGTGTTGGCGGCGAAGTCGCAGGCCGGGCAGTCCGCGAAGGTGTCCTCGCCGGCGCCGGCCGGGGCCAGGAACTCCTCCGACTTCGAGCCGCCCATCGCGCCCGCCGTGGCGGCGCAGATGCGGTAGTCGAGGCCCAGGCGCTCGAAGACCTTCTGGTAGGCCTGGCGGTGCAGGGCGTACGACTGGGCGAGGCCCTCGTCCTCGGTGTCGAAGGAGTACGAGTCCTTCATCAGGAACTCACGGCCGCGCAGGATGCCGGCGCGGGGGCGGGCCTCGTCCCGGAACTTGGTCTGGATCTGGTAGAGGATCACCGGCAGGTCCTTGTAGGAGGACGCCTGGTCCTTCACGATCAGCGTGAAGATCTCCTCGTGGGTGGGGCCGAGAAGGTAGTCGCCGCCCTTGCGGTCCTTCAGGCGGAACAGCTCCGGGCCGTACTCGTCCCAGCGGCCGGTCGCCTCGTAGGGCTCCTTCGGCAGCAGCGCGGGGAGCAGCACCTCCTGGGCGCCGATCGCGTCCATCTCCTCGCGGACGATCCGCTCCACGTTGGCGAGGACCTTCTTGCCGAGCGGCAGCCAGGTCCACACGCCGGCCGCCGTGCGGCGGACGTAGCCGGCGCGGACGAGGAGCTTGTGGCTGAGCACCTCGGCGTCCGCCGGGTCGTCGCGCAGCGTCTTCGCCATCAACTGGGACATGCGCTGGACCGGTGCGTTCGCCATGGTTCTCGTACTCCTGCTGCGGATCGGTTGATGGCAGGAGGTTAGCCGGGTGGTACGGGCCCGTGGAAATCCGGCGGTGGCGGCAGGGGGTGGTACGGCGGTCACCTGCGGCGCAGCGGCAGGGGGGCACCCATCACCGCGTACGGCTTGGGGGCGCTGGGGAAGACGACCTGGCGGGCCAGGTCCGTGTAGCCGAGGGACCGGTACAGGGCGCGGGCCGGGCTGTCGACGTCGATCGCGGAGAGGATCGAGCGGGGTTCGGTCGCGCTGTCGGTGATGGTGGTGATGAGGGCGCGGCCGACGCCGTGGTTCTGGTGGCGGGGGTGGACGTGCAGTTCGGTGATCACGAAGGAGTCGTCCAGCCAGTGTTCGTGGCCGAGGGCGCGGAGGTAGGGCTCGACGACGGTGGACCACCAGTGGGTGCGGTCGTTGGGCATGCCGTAGACGAAGCCGACGAGGCGGTTGTCGACCGTGGCGCCGAGTGCTCGTGCCCCCGGGTAGGTCATGTGGCGGAGGACGATGTGGCGGCGTACGGCCACCTCGTCGGGGCCCAGGCCGAAGGCGACGGCTTGGACGGCTAGGGCCTCGTCTACGTGGGCGGAGAGGTCCAAGGGGCCGATGACGAGGCTCATGTTGCGGATGCTACAGGGGGGTTCGGGTTGTCCGCGGGGTGCGGGTTGGTTGTGGCCGGTCGCGCCCCACGCGGCGGAGCCGCGTGTCGGGACAGCCCCGCGCCCCCGAAGGGCGCGCACCGTGCCCGGCGCTGGGAGGTCGAGCGGGGAGGCCGGTTCCTCAGAACAGGACGCTCATGAACGCGCCCACTTCCTGGAAGCCCACCCGTTGGTACGTGCGCCTCGCCGCCGTGTTGTAGTCGTTGACATAGAGGCTGACCAGCGGGGCCACGTCGGCCAGCGCGTAGCGGAGGACCGCTGCCATGCCGGGGGCGGCCAGGCCCTGGCCGCGGTGTTCGGGGGCCACCCAGACGCCCTGGATCTGGCAGGCCTGGGGCGTCGCCGCGCCGATCTCGGCCTTGAAGACGACGCGGCCGTCGGGGCCGAGGCGGGCGAAGGAGCGGCCGGAGCCCACGAGTTCGGCGACTCGGGCCTGGTAGAGGAGGCCTCCGTCGCCGGCCAGCGGGGAGACGCCTACCTCTTCGGTGAACATCGCCACGCACGCCGGCATGATCGCGTCCATCTCGTCCTTGCGGATCCGGCGGACGTACGGGTCGGGGGTGACCTCGGCGGGGTCGGGGAGCCGGTCGGTGACCATGAGGGGCTGGTGGGAGCGGACCTCGCGGGCCGGGCCCCAGCTGGGTTCCAGCAGCCGCCAGAGCTGGGCGGTGGATTCGGCGGGGCCGACGACCGAGGAGCAGCGGCGGCCGGCCCGGCGGGCGCGGTCGGCGAAGGCGCGCACGGCGCGGGGGGTGGCGCAGATGGGGACGAGGTTGGCGCCGGCGTAGCAGAGGGACGTCAGGGCGCCATCCTCGTACCAGCCCCACATCTCGCCGCCGAGTCGCCAGGGGTCCAGGCCGGCGACCTGGACGCGGGAGGTCACGAAGGCGTTCGCGACGGGGTCTCGGTCCAGGACGGCGAGTGCGGCGTCCAGGTCACTCGGTTCGAGGACCCTGGTGGTGGTCTGGGTCAACACGTGCGGGGGCCTCACCCTGGGGTCTGCGCTGGTCTCCGCACGATACCCTGCCGGGCTGTGCGGGGCGCCCTGCGGCTGCGCCGCGGCCGGGGCGCCTGGTAGCTCGGTGGCTACTGCGCTTTGGCGGGTGCGCGTGCGTCGGGGCTTGTCGCGCCCACGCGGCGGAGCCGCACATCGGATACAGCCCCGCACCCCTGGAAGAGGGCCTGCGGCCCCTTCCAGAGAAGAGCGGCCCCTCAGCCCGCTACCGCCACCGTCGGCTCGCCCGAGGTGATGCCGTCGGCCTCCATCTGTTCGGCGATCTTCATCGCCTCCTCGATGAGGGTCTCGACGATCTTGGACTCGGGGACGGTCTTGATGATCTCGCCCTTGACGAAGATCTGGCCCTTGCCGTTGCCGGAGGCGACGCCGAGGTCGGCCTCGCGGGCCTCGCCGGGGCCGTTGACGACGCAGCCCATGACGGCCACGCGGAGGGGGACCTCCATGCCGGTGAGGCCGGCGGTGACCTCTTCGGCGAGCTTGTAGACGTCGACCTGGGCGCGGCCGCAGGAGGGGCAGGAGACGATTTCGAGGCCGCGCTGGCGGAGGTTGAGGGATTCGAGGATCTGGTTGCCGACCTTGATCTCCTCGACCGGCGGGGCCGACAGGGAGACGCGGATCGTGTCGCCGATGCCCTCGGAGAGCAGCGCGCCGAAGGCCACCGCCGACTTGATGGTGCCCTGGAAGGCGGGGCCCGCCTCCGTGACGCCGAGGTGGAGGGGGTAGTCGCACTGGGCGGCCAGCTGGCGGTAGGCGTTGACCATGACGACCGGGTCGTTGTGCTTGACCGAGATCTTGATGTCCCGGAAGCCGTGCTCCTCGAAGAGGGAGGCCTCCCAGAGGGCGGACTCGACCAGCGCCTCGGGGGTGGCCTTGCCGTACTTCTGGAGGAGGCGGCGGTCCAGGGAGCCGGCGTTGACGCCGATGCGGATCGGGGTGCCGTGTTCGGCCGCCGCCTTCGCGATCTCCTTGACCTTGTCGTCGAACTGCTTGATGTTGCCGGGGTTGACGCGGACTGCGGCGCAGCCGGCCTCGATCGCGGCGAAGACGTACTTCGGCTGGAAGTGGATGTCGGCGATGACCGGGATCTGCGACTTGCGGGCGATCACCGGGAGGGCGTCGGCGTCGTCCTGCGTGGGGCAGGCGACGCGGACGATCTGGCAGCCGGAGGCCGTCAGCTCGGCGATCTGCTGCAGCGTGGCGCCGATGTCCGACGTACGCGTGGTGGTCATCGACTGGACCGAGACCGGCGCGTCTCCGCCGACCGCCACGGACCCGACCTGGATCTGCCGGCTCTTCCGGCGCTCGGCGAGCTTGGTCGGAACGGACGGCATGCCGAGAGAAATCGCAGTCATCTGCTGTGCAACCCCAAGTTGTGGATCAGGATCGGTTCCCGGTACGGGCGGGCTCCGGGCTTCGAGATTACGGCACAGGCATGGGCCCGAGCACATCACCGTCCGTAAACCCACCCGTTGGGGAGACTCGCCGCGGCGTTCGGGCACAGGTCGGCGGACGTACCCGTACGACGGCGGCCGGGCCCACTCCGTGAGTGTGCCCGGCCGCCGTGAACCACGGGTGACTACGAGATGCGCACCGGGTTCACGAGGTCCGCGATCAGCACCAGGAGGGTGAAGCAGACGAAGATTCCGGCCACCACGTACGCGACGGGCATCAGCTTCGCCACGTCGAACGGGCCGGGGTCGGGGCGGCGCAGCACCTTGGCCGCGTTGCGGCGCAGCGACTCCCACAGGGCGCCCGCGATGTGCCCGCCGTCGAGCGGGAGGAGCGGGAGCATGTTGAACAGGAAGAGGGAGAGGTTGAAGCCGGCGAGCAGGATGAGGAAGCTGGCGAGCTGCTGGGTGGCGGGGATGTCCATGGTGAAGATCTCACCGCCGACGCGGGCCGCGCCGACCACGCCCATGGGCGAGTCGGCCTCGCGCTCGCCGTCGCCGAAGGTGGCGTCCCACAGGGCGGGGACCTTGGCGGGCAGGGAGAGCAGGGACTCGACGCCGTTCTCCATCATGTCGCCCATGCGGTCCACGGACTCGCCGAAGGACAGCGGGAGGATGTCGGAGGCGGGGGTGAAGCCGAGCCAGCCGGCGTAGACGTACTTGTCCTGGACGTAGCCGCCCTGGCCGTCGGTCTGGCTGACCTGGTTCTTGATGAGGGTGGGGGTCAGATCGACCTGCTGCCCCTTGCGGTCCACGGTGAGCGTGATTTGTTTGCCGGGGTTGTCGCGGATGTCGGCCTGCAGGGAGGACCAGTTCTCCACGGGCGTGCCGTTGAAGGCGATGATCTTGTCGCCGGGCTCCAGGCCGGCCGCCTTGGCGGGGGCCTCCTTGTCGCTGCCCTTGCACTTGGAGCGGTTCTCACTGGCGGAGATGACGCAGTCCGAGACCTTGCTGACCGTGGTCGTCTGGGTCTGGGCGCCGAAGGTCATCATCACGCCGAGGAAGATCACGAAGGCCAGGACCAGGTTCATGAAGGGTCCGGCGAACATCACGATGACGCGCTTCCAGGGCTTGCGCGTGTAGAAGAGGCGGTTCTCGTCGCCGGGCTGGAGCTCCTCGAAGGAGGCCGCGCGGGCGTCCTCGATCATCACGCGCCACGGGGAGGTCGAGCGGCTCTCGATCCGGCCGTCCTCGCCGGGCGGGATCATGCCGATCATGCGGATGAAGCCGCCGAGCGGGATCGCCTTGACGCCGTACTCGGTCTCGCCCTTCTTGCGCGACCAGATGGTCGGGCCGAAGCCCACCATGAACTGGGGCACGCGGACACCGAAGAGTTTGGCGGTCGAGAAGTGGCCCAGCTCGTGCCACGCGATCGAGAACGCCAGGCCGATCACGAAGACCACTATGCCGAGGATGAACATCAGGGTCGTCATGCACGGGCCTCCGCGGTCGTCCGCTCGGTGGGTTTGCCTGTCGAAGTGGTCGAGGTGGTCAGTTCACGGGCCCTGGCGCGCGCCCAGGTCTCCGCTTCGAGGACGTCCGCCACGGTCAGGGAAGTTCCCGTTCCGGGGGTGCCGTGCTCCTCGACGACCCGCGTGACGGTCTCCATGATCGCGTCGAACCGGAGACCCCCGTGCAGGAACGCGTCGACGCACTCCTCGTTGGCCGCATTGAACACCGCCGGGGCGGTGCCCGCGAGTTCCCCCACGTGCCGGGCGAGCCCGACCGACGGGAACGCGTCGTTGTCGAGGGGGAAGAACTCCCAGGTGGACGCCTTGGTCCAGTCGAAGGCGGGCGCGGCGTCCGGGACGCGCTGCGGCCAGCCGAGGCCGATGGCGATGGGCCCGCGCATGTCGGGGGGCGTCGCCTGGGCCATCGTCGATCCGTCCGTGAACTCAACCATCGAGTGGACATACGACTGGGGATGCACGACGACCTCAATGCGGTCGAAGGGAATGTCGTAGAGGAGGTGTGCCTCGATGACCTCCAGGCCCTTGTTGACCAGGGTCGCGGAGTTCACGGTGATGACCGGGCCCATGGCCCAGGTGGGGTGCGCGAGGGCGTCGGCGGGCGTCACGTCCGCCAGTTCCGCCTTCGTACGGCCCCGGAACGGGCCTCCGGAGGCGGTGACGACGAGCTTGCGCACGTCGGCCCGGGTGCCGGAGGCGAGGGCCTGGAAGAGGGCGGCGTGCTCGGAGTCGACCGGGATGATCTGGCCCGGCTTCGCCACCGCCTTCACCAGCGGGCCGCCGACGATGAGCGACTCCTTGTTGGCGAGCGCGAGGGTGCGGCCCGCCTCCAGGGCGGCGAGGGTCGGGGCGAGGCCGATGGAGCCGGTGATGCCGTTGAGAACGGTGTGGCACCGCGAGGAATCGGAGGCGGCGAGCTCGGTGGCCGCGTCCGGGCCGGCGAGGATCTCGGGGAGGGGCTCCCCCGCGCCGTACGCGGCGGTCAGGGCCTCGCGCAGCGCCGGTACGACGTCCCGGCGGGCGACGGCGACGGTCCGCACGCGCAGGCGGTGCGCCTGCTCGGCCAGCAGCTCCACCCTCCCTCCGGCGGCGGAGAGCCCGGTCACGCGGAAGCGGTCCGGGTTGCGCAGGACGAGGTCGATGGCCTGGGTGCCGATCGAGCCGGTCGATCCGAGGATCACTACGTCCCGTGCGCCGTCGACCGGGTCGAAGACGAGATGCGGATCGGCGAGAGGGGCTGGACTGTCGCTCATCCCCCCATTGTGGCCGCATCCGGTGTCCGGCAGGACCGCGCGCCCCACTGATGACCCACTTCGTGCGATGCGCCTTGACGATGCGCTTTCTCCGTTTGTGAAGCACGCGTGAAGACCGGTACCGCCAGGCGCTGCGGGGGAGGGTCGTTCGCGGGCTGCGGGCCGGCTGTGGCTGGTCGCGCAGTCCCCCCGCGCCCCGTGAAGGGGCGCGGGGGATGTGGGATGTCACCGGATGCGGCGGTGGACGTTCTCCTTCTCGCTGGGGCCGGGCGTCGCGTCCGCGATCCACGGGCCCTCTCCCGACGGGTCGATCACGCCTTGCTCCAGCCACTCGTACGCGCCGCCGAGGACGCCCTTGACCACCTTGTGGTCGAGGTCGTCGGTGTTGCTCCACAGGCGGCCGAAGAGTTCCTCGACGCGGATGCGGGACTGGCGGCAGAAGACGTCGGCGAGCTGGTAGGCCTCACGGCCGTGGCCCTCGGTGGTGCGGAGCAGTTCCGCGCGGACGACCGCCGCGCTCATCGCGAAGAGTTCGGCGCCGATGTCGACGATCCGGCCCAGGAAGCCCTGCTTGGTCTCCATGCGGCCCTGCCAGCGGGACATGGCGTAGAAGGTGGAGCGGGCGAGCTTGCGGGCGTTGCGCTCGACGTAGCGCAGATGGGTGGAGAGGTCGGGGTGGCCCGCCGGGTGGAAGTCGCCGTAGGTGCGCGGGAGTTGGCCCGGTCCCGCGACCAGCTTGGGCAGCCACTTGGCGTAGAAGACGCCCGCGTTCGCGCCCGCCTTCGCCTTGTCGGAGAGGGACTTCTCCGGGTCGATGAGGTCGCCGGCCACGGAGAGGTGGGCGTCGACGGCCTCGCGGGCGATCAGCAGGTGCATGATCTCCGTGGAGCCCTCGAAGATCCGGTTGATGCGCAGGTCGCGCAGCATCTGCTCGGCGGGGACGGCCCGTTCGCCGCGCGCCCGGAGCGAATCGGCCGTCTCGAAGCCCCGGCCGCCGCGGATCTGGACCAGCTCGTCGGCGATCTTCCAGCCCATCTCGGAGGCGAAGAGCTTGGCGAGGGCACCCTCGATACGGATGTCGTTGCGGTCCTCGTCGGCCATCTGGGAGGAGAGGTCCAGCACCGCTTCCAGGGCGAAGGTGGTGGCGGCGATGAAGGAGATCTTCTGGCCGACCGCCTCGTGGTGGGCGACCGGCTTACCCCACTGCTCACGGGCCGCCGACCACTCACGGGCGATCTTCAGGCACCATTTGCCGGCGGCCACGCAGGACGCCGGGAGCGAGAGCCGGCCGGTGTTGAGGGTGGTGAGGGCGATCTTCAGGCCCGCGCCCTCGGGGCCGATGCGGTTGGCGGCGGGGACCCGGACCTGGTGGAAACGGGTGACGCCGTTCTCGATGCCGCGCAGGCCCATGAACGCGTTGCGGTTCTCGACGGTGACGCCGGGCGAGTCGCTCTCCACGACGAAGGCGGTGATGCCGCCCTTGTGCCCGTCCGACTTCGGCACCCGCGCCATGACGACGAGGAGGTCGGCGACCACGCCGTTCGTCGTCCACAGCTTCACCCCGTCGAGGACGTAGTCGTCGCCGTCGGGCACCGCGCTCGTGGCGAGCCGGGCCGGGTCGGAGCCCACGTCGGGCTCGGTGAGGAGGAAGGCGCTGATGTCGGTGCGGGCGCAGCGCGGCAGGAACCGCTCCTTCTGCTCGGGGGTGCCGAACAGTTTCAGCGGCTGCGGTACGCCGATCGACTGATGCGCCGAGAGCAGGACGCCGATCGCCGGGCTGGCCGAGCCCACCAGGGCCAGCGCCTTGTTGTAGTACACCTGGGTGAGGCCGAGACCGCCGTACCTGGGATCGATCTTCATGCCGAGGGCGCCGAGCTCCTTGAGGCCGTTGACGACCTCGTCGGGGATACGGGCCTCGCGCTCGATCAGGGCGCCGTCGACCTTCGTCTCGCAGAAGGCGCGGAGCTTGGCCAGGAACTGCTCGCCGCGCCGGACGGCCTCGTCGGTGGGCAGCGGGTGGGGGTGGATGAGGTCGAGGCGGAACCGGCCCAGGAACAGTTCCTTGGCGAAGCTGGGCTTGCGCCAGTCCCGCTCCCGGGCGGCCTCCGCCACCTGGCGGGCCTCACGTTCTGTGACGACGGGCTTCTTGAGGGGTGGTGCGGACATGAGGCTCACCTCGCCGCGAATCGGGATCTCGTACCGGATGGGTACCTGAAGGGTTACCGATGGGTGCTACTCGATCGTTGGTACCCGATCCGGAGTGACCCCGCCACCCCTCGCGTGCGCGATCGGCCGAGCGTTCGACCTCTTCGGCAGGCGCGCGAGCGCGCTCCCGCACTCCCCCGCTCAGCCGATGTCCACCGAGTACGCCTTCGTGTCCAGGCGGCCGGTTCCCTTGAAGACCTCGGTGCCCGCCTCGATGCCGGAGACGTACTTGTCGCCGCTCAGCAGCTTGCGGCGGACCAGGGCCTGGGTGAAGTCGTCGAGGTTGAGCGTGGCCTTGGTGGTGTTGGTGCGGCGGACGAAGGAGTACACCTTCCAGCCGATGTCACCGGTGTGGATGTCCCACATCGCCCCGCCGAGGCTGACGCTCCCGTACCTGGTGCCGAGCGGTCCCGCGCCGCCCTGCCGGTTGAGCCAGATCATGACCTCGTCGGTGGGCCGGTCCTGCCAGTCCGCGGTGTTCTTGGAGTGCAGCCACAGGTCGTAGGCGACGTTCATGGTGCCGGGGTCGGAGCCGACCGAGAACTCCCAGCCGGTCTTCACGGCCTTGCGGTCACCGACACGGATCGGCAGCCCGGTGGCCGCCTTGTCGACCTTCCAGCCCCAGTGCCAGCCGAGCACGCTGCTCGCGTACGACTTCACGTCGTGGTCCATGCCCGTGCCGGAGTTGGCGAGGCTGTAGCTCGTTCCCCACGAGATGGTCGAGCCCGACCGGGAGTTGTCCCAGACGCACTGGGTGCCGACGGCCTTCTCCCTGTTCCAGACGTTGTTGTTCACGTAGTACTTGCCCAGCGTGATCGTGTCGAAGTCCGTGCATCTCCTGGCCTCCTCCCCCGCCGTCGCCACGGTCACGGAGGCCCCGACCGCGAGCGCGGTGACCGCGGCCGCGCCGATCTTGGCCGTACGGGTCAGGCGTGGGCGACGGTGCGACATCGGTGTTTCCTTCCGGGGGTGAACACATACGCGACCTGGTCGCCACCGCCCCCTCCTGAAGTTGCCGTCGAGTTCCAAAGTCGAGTTCTAAACTGGGGACACAGGAGCGCCCCGGAGGGGCGCGGGGAACTGCGCGAGAAGCCCCCACTCACCCGCGCCCTCCCCACAACACCCCCCACCACCCCCTTGGGCGTCCGGCGAATTATCGAAGCGCTTCGACAACCTATGGACACCCACTCACCGCCGAGCTACTGTCGAGCCACCCTCACTCGCCCCTGTTCAGAGATAGCGCTCTGTCGAAGCGCTTAAACACGCTTGGAGAGCTGGATGGTCACCCTCGCCGAGGTCGCCCAGCACGCCGGAGTCTCGGCGAGCACGGTGAGCTATGTCCTCAGCGGCAAGCGGTCCATCTCCGCGGGCACCCGGCAGCGGGTCGAGCGGAGCATCCAGGAGCTCGGCTACCACCCGAACGCGGGGGCCCGCGCCCTGGCGAGCAACAAGTCGAACATCGTCGCCCTGATGGTCCCGCTGCGCACCGACATGTACGTCCCGGTGATGATGGAGATCGCCATAGCGGTGGCCACCACCGCCCGTACGTACGGCTACGACGTGCTGCTGCTCACCGGCGAGGAGGGCCCCGACGCGGTGCGCCGGGTCACCGGCAGCGGGCTCGCCGACGCGATGATCCTGATGGACGTGGAGCTCGACGACGAACGGCTGCCGCTGTTGCGCGGCACCGACCAGCCGTCGGTGCTCATCGGACTGCCCGCCGACACCAGCGGCCTGACCTGCGTCGATCTCGACTTCGGGGCGACGGGTGCGCTGTGCGTGGAGCATCTGGCGATGCTCGGCCACCGCGACATCGCCGTCATCGGCGAGGCGCCCGCGGTGTACGAACGGCACACCGGTTTCGCCGAGCGCACCCTCGACGGACTCCGGTCCCGGGCGAAGGAGCTGGGCATGCGCGTGCTGCACCGCCCCTGCGGGGGCGGCTACGACGCGATGGCCGCGACCCTGGCCCGGATCTTCGACGAACGCCCGGGCACCACGGGGGTCGTCGTGCAGAACGAGTCCGCGGTGGAGCCGCTGCTCGCGCTGTTGCGGCAGCAGGGGCGCGCGGTGCCGGAGGACGTCTCGGTGATCGCGGTCTGCCCGGACCAGGTCGCCGTGCAGGCCTCGGTACGGCTGACCTCCGTCGCCATCCCCGCCCAGGAGATGGGCCGACGGGCCGTGGAGCAGCTGGTCGCCAAGCTGGAGGGCCGGGACACCGACGAAGTGGTGCTCCTCGCCCCCGAGTTGACGGTCCGCGCGAGCACGGGACCGCTGTCCACCACCGGCTGAGCCCCCGTCGTACGCGAGCCGCCGCACGCAAGCCGCCGTTCGGAAGTCGCCGTACGGCTCCCTCCTCCTCCCCCACAGCCCGGCGGCCGGAGCCGTGCCGGGTGTGCCGCCACTCCTCCCTTCCAGGAGACCTCCCGTGAATCAGCCTGCCGAGAACCAGACCCCGACGGGCGCGGTCAGCCTCGCCCAGTCCTCCCCCACCGTCGGCACGTTCCGTGAGCGGGACGGCGCCCTGGAGTGGAGCGGACGCCAGGAGACCCTGCGGATCGAGCCCTGGGGCCCGGACGCGGTCCGGGTCCGCGCCCGCCTGGGCGGCCCGGTCCTCGACGGGCTGCCGGGCGCCCTGCTCGACGAGGCGGAGAGCACCGAGAGCAGCGTCAAGATCGAGGACGGCCTGGGCCGGCTGACCGTCGGCGCGCTCACCGTCGAGGTCGACGCCGAGGGCCTGATCCGGTACACGCGCACCGCCGACGGCGGCGAGCTGCTGTCGGAGGCCCGCGCCCACTTCTGGTGGCCCGGATCGCGCCTCTACACGGCCGTCGGCAACGGCCACCACCGCCTGGAGCAGCGCTTCGCCGCGTACGACGACGAGAAGCTGTACGGCCTCGGGCAGCACCAGCACGGGCGGCTCGACCAGAAGGGCCTGGTGCTCGACCTGGTCCAGCGCAACGCCGAGGTCGGCATCCCGGTGCTCACCTCCAGCCGCGGCTACACCCTGCTGTGGAACAACCCGGCGATCGGCCGTGTCGAGCTGGCCGGCAACGGCACCCGCTGGGTCGCCGACTCCGCCCGGCAGATCGACTACTGGATCACCGCGGGCGATCCGGCCGACGCGCAGCGCCGCTACAGCGCGGCGACGGGCCGTACGCCGATGCTGCCCGAGTGGGCGGCCGGCTTCTGGCAGTGCAAGCTGCGCTACCGCACTCAGGACGAACTCCTCGCCGTGGCACGGGAGTACAAGCGGCGGGGTCTGCCCATCGACGTCATCGTCTGCGACTTCTTCCACTGGACGCATCTCGGCGAGTGGAAGTTCGACCTCGCCGAGTGGCCCGACCCGGCGGCCATGGTCCGGGAGCTGGACGAGCTGGGCATCAAGCTGGTGGTGTCCGTGTGGCCGTCGGTGTCGCCGCTGAGCGAGAACCACCCTGTGATGGAGCAGCGCGGCTACTTCATCGGGACGCAGTACGGCCCGATGGCGCACGCCGACTGGCCGGACAAGGGGGTCGCGTCGACGGTCCAGGTCGCCTTCTACGACGCGACGAACCCGGAGGCACGGGAGTTCGTGTGGTCGCGGGTGAAGGAGAACTACCTGGAGCCGTACGGCATCAAGGCGTTCTGGCTGGACGCCTGCGAGCCGGAGATCAAGCCGGGCTTCCAGGAGAACCTGCGCTACTGGGCGGGGCCCGGCCTGGAGGTCGGCAACATGTACCCGGCCGAGAGCGCCCGCACCTTCTACGAGGGGCTGAAGGCGGCCGGCGAGGACGAGATCGTCTCCCTCAACCGTTCGGCGTGGGCGGGCAGTCAGCGGTGGGGCGCCGCGCTGTGGTCCGGTGACATCGGCACGGACTTCACGGCCCTGCGCCAGCAGATCGCGGCGGGCCTCAACACGGCGCTGTCCGGCATTCCCTGGTGGAACACCGACATCGGCGGCTTCCACGGCGGCGACCCCGATGATCCGGCGTACCGCGAGGTGATGGTGCGCTGGTTCCAGTTCGGCGCGTTCTCGCCGCTGATGCGGCTGCACGGCTTCCGTGAGCCCGGTATGCCGCTGGGTCCGGCGATGACCGGGGGGCCCAACGAGGTCTGGTCGTACGGGGAGGAGGCCGGGGCGATCCTGGAGGACTACCTCCGGCTGCGGGAGCGGCTGAAGCCGTATGTGCTGCGGGTGATGCGGGAGGCCCATGAGGAGGGGCTGCCGGTGATGCGGCCGCTGTTCCTGGAGTTCCCGGAGGACGAGCGGGCCTGGTCGGTCGACGACGCGTATCTGTTCGGGCGGGATGTGCTGGTCGCGCCGGTGCTGGAGGCGGGGGTGACGCGGTGGACGACGTACCTTCCGGCGGGGGCGCGGTGGACCGACGCGTGGACCGGGGAGACGTACGAGGGCGGTGCGTCCGTGACCGTGGATGCTCCGCTGGAGCGGATTCCGGTGTTCCTGCGGGACGGGGTGTCGTTGCCGATCGCCGAGTAGGCGCCTGTGCGGGGGTGGCCCTGCCGGGCGTGATGAGCGTGGCGCTGTCCCAGGTGCTGGTGGTCGCGGAGCGGCTGCTGCTGCCCTGGGTGCGGGAGACCACCTCGCAGAGGTGGCGGACCGGCCCGATCACCGTTCGCCGGCCGGGTCTACGCTATGGCGCCATGGCCATCCCATGATCCTCAGGGGTGTGCGCGACCTCTGAGCGAGTGGAGATGACAGAGGATGAACAGCCGTACGGGAGACTCTCGCGGAACCCGCGGGGGACGGCCGGGCCGCAGGGGCGGACCCGCGCGCAGACCGGTCCATCGGACGCGTACGACGATACGCACCACCGGCGGGTACGTGGAGGCGCCGAGGGCCCTCGCGCGGTCGGACGAGGGGGTCCCCCGTGGTTTCCTGCCGGGGCCCGCGCGGCACATCGCCGTGTGGAGCGCGCTCACGCTGCTGGTGACGGGTGTCGTCTCGGTGGGCGTGTGGATCTGTGTGACGTTCCAGACGGCGGTCACGCCGATGCTGGTCGCGCTGCTCGGTACGGCGCTGCTGGGTCCGTTCTACCGGCGGCTGGTCGCGATGAAGTTCAACAAGTCCCTTGCCGCCGGGCTGACCTGTGCCGCCGTGGTGGTGGTGATGGGCGGGGCCGCGTACATCGTGGTGGCCGCGCTGATCGACACCGGTGACCAGATCATCACCTCGCTCAGGGACGCGGCGAAGTCCCTCAGTGACGAGTTCGGGCTCGCGGGGACCTCGCTGGACGACCTCGCGAAGAACGCGAAGGAGCTGCTGTCGAAGTTCGGCGGCACCGCGGCCTCCGGGGTGCTCACCGGGGTCAGCGCGGTCAGTGAGTTCGTCGCGATGGCCATCCTGGCGATGCTGCTGATGTTCTTCTTCCTGCGCGACTCCGACAAGGCGGTCGCCTCCCTGCACTCGCTCGCGCCGCGCGGCTCCGGTGACACCCTGGAGGTGATGGCACGGCGCGCGTTCCGGGCCATCGAGGGCTATATGCGGGGAACGACGCTCATCGCCTTCATCGACGGCGCCTGTATCGCCATCGGTCTGCTGATACTCCAGGTGCCGGGCGCGATCGGCCTCGGCGCGCTGGTGTTCGTCGGCGCGTACATCCCGTATCTGGGCTCGTTCCTGTCGGGCGCGGTGGCGATCCTCGTCGCGTTCGCGGACCGGGGCCTGGTGACGGCGCTGTGGGCGGTCGGGGTCGTCTTCGCCGTGCAGATCCTCGAAGGGAACGTGCTCCAGCCGATGATCCACAGCCGGACCGTGCAGATGCACCCGGCGGCCATTCTGCTGGCCCTCACGGCCGGGGCCTCCATCGCCGGCATCCTCGGCATGCTCCTCGCCGTGCCGCTCACGGCGGCGGTGTCCGGTGTGCTGTCGGAGCTGCGGGCACGGTACGGGGACGGGGCGGGCGCGACCGCACCCCCGGGGAGCCGGGAGGTAGCCCGCGCGGCAGGATGATCACCGGCGGGCGCCGCACCGGGCCGACCGCCGACGGCACCACGCCCGGACCCGGATCGTCCGGCCCCCGCGCCCGGACCCGGACCCGGACCCGGATCATCCGGCCCCCGCACCCGAAGGGATCTCCTCGATGACCTCCACTCCCCTGTCCCTCTCCCTGGCCAATCTGTTACTCCGGCCGACGCTCGGCTCCCGACGCGACCCGGACCGGGTCTTCGACCGGATCGTCGCCAAGGCCGGACAGGCGGACGGGGACGAGGAGTTCACCGACGGCTTCCGGTTCCTGCTGCGCCACTGGGCGGGCGACGCCGACCTCACCGCCGTCGGCTGGCAGTCCGCCCAGGCCCATCTGCGCAGGCATCTCACCAACCGGGCCCGCGTCCGGCGGCTGATCGCCGAACACCCGGAGATCGAGCAGGAGACCATCGAGCGGCCGGTGTTCGTGGTCGGTCTGCCGCGCACCGCCACCACACTCACCCACGGCGTGCTGTCGATCTCGGACGAGCACCGCTGCCCGCTGCTGTGGGAGCTGCTCGCGCCCGACCTCCACACGTCACCCGAGCGGCGGCGGAAGGCGATCACGTCCACGCGCCGCTGGGTCGGCGGCATCAACCTGTTCGCCCCGCGCTTCCAGGACATCCACCCCATGACCGCCGAGGGCCCCGAGGAGTGCACCTTCGTCCTGCCGCACGCCCTGGTGCCCCTGTCCCAGGCCCGCATACCGCAGTACCAGGCCTGGCACTTCGAGCGGGACTTCGTCCCGGACTACGGCTACCTCAAGCAGGTCTACCAGGTGCTCCAGTACGGTCGCCCACGCCGCCGCTGGATGCTCAAGTCCCCCATGCATCTCGGGAACCTCGACGCCCTGCGCGCGGTCTTCCCCGACGCCACGATCGTGTGGACCCACCGGGACCCGGCGACCGTCGTCGGGTCGTTCTGCAGCCTGGTCGAGCAGGGCATGGTCGGCACCCTCCGCCCCCTCGACCTGCACGTCCTCGGCGCCCAGTGGCTCGAACTGCTGAGCCGCTCCATGGAGCGCGCGCTCGCGGCCCGGGCCGCCATCCCCCGCGAGGCGCTGGTGGACGTCCCGTACTCCTGGCTCGGTTCCGACCCGGCCACGGGCGCCCCGAAGCTCTACGAGGCCGTCGGCGCCCGGTGGACCGACGCCGACGCCGCCCGGCTCCCCGGGATCGTCGCCCGCCCCAAGGGCTCCCGCCCTCATCGCTATGACCTGGCCCGGTACGGCCTGACCCGGGCCGACGTCGAGGCGGCCTTCACCGACTACAACGCGCTGCGGGCCGAGGTCGACCGGGCCTGACGCTCTCGGGCACGACAGGACCTCGGCCACCCGCGCGCCACCGGTGGCCGAGGTCCGGTGTGTCCTAGCCGACGACCCGGCCCACCTCGATCCGGTCGATGTTCGGCGCCCACGCGCCCGCGTTGCCGAAGGTCACCTTGTTGGCGCCCTTCTCCAGGTCGACGGGGACGCCCACGGTCCAGTAGTCGTCCCAGCCCCAGGTGTTCTTGAAGGTGACCGTGCGCGGCGCACCGTCCCCGACCGTGATGTCCGCCGTACGGGACATGATGTCGGTGTTGTACGAGTGGCCGTTGTCGCGGCGGTCGTTGTGCGCGTAGTGGACGACCAGGACGTAGCGGCCGGACGTGGGGGCGTTCACCGTGAACTCGGCGGTGCTGTCCGCGCTGTTGCCGAGCCAGCCGATGTACGACCCGGCCGAGGCGTGCGCGGAGTCGACGAGCCTGGCTCCGCCCGCGAGCGTGGCCGAGGCGCCCTCGTACGCGAGCGTGCCCGTGGTCGAGCCGGCGCCGGTGACGTCGAGGGAGCGGACGGCGGTGTGCTTGGCGGTCGCGGTGATCCGGTTGTTGCCGGCCACGAGGTACAGCCGCAGCGGCCGGTCGGGCACCGCCGCCACCGACTGCCCGTGCAGGGCGAGCTTCACCGGCGCGGACGCCCGGGGCACCACCCGGTAGTAGCCGTCGCGCGGGGCGTACACGTCGAAGACCGCCTTGTCGCCGGAGCGCAAGCCGAGCGCGCCGGTGCCGACACCCGCTGACGAGGCGTAGTCGTACGACGGCTTCCCGCTGATGTCGGCGAGCGTGGCCTCGTAGGAGGCGGAGGGCTCGGCGGTGCGGGCGGTGAGGTCGATCCGGTCGAGGGTGACCTCGGTGTCGCCCTTGGCGAGGGTCAACCGGTGCGTCCCCGCCGGAAGTCGGACGGTGACGTCCTTCTTGGCGCGGTAGGTCCAGTTCTCGGTGGAGGGGTAGGTGACGGTGACCGGGTCGCCGCCGTCGACGATCAGTTTCTGGGTGGCCGGGGTCCCGGACTGGTTGCCGTACAGGATCGCCAGGTCGTACGTGCCGTCCTTCGGCACCGACACGGTGAAGTCCACCTTGCTGCCGACCTGGTTGAGCGAGCCGACGTCCTTGGTGCCGGAGGCCGCGTAGCCGTTGGCGTTGCTGACGGTGCCCTGGGTGTAGACCTTGCCGTCGGTGATCGCGGCGTCCTCGGCCTCGTAGGAGGCGGTCCAGGGGACGGACGGGGTCGTCGGGGTGCCGGAGCCGCCCGGGGTGAGGACGACGCGGTAGGCGGACATCTTGTGCAGGCCGCGCAGCGGGACGGTCACCGTGCCGTCGTCCGCGATCCTCACCTTCGTGCGGGAGAGGACGCGCGGGGTCGCGTGCTGCCCCTCGTAGCCGGACCACGCGGCCTCGGCGACGGTCGCGGTGACCGTACGGCCGAACAGGGAACGGGAGACCTTCTCGACCACGACGTCCGTGTCACCGGCGGCGCCGCCGAGCAGGACCTGGGCCTGGCGGCGGGAGGCGTCGAGGGAGGCGAGACCCTGGAGGGTGTCGATGGTGTTCGCCTGCGGCGGGGTGACCTTGACGGTGTCGCCGGTCAGGCCCGCGTACCAGCGGAAGAACCACCAGCCGCCGTTGGGGATGTTGGAGCGGACGACGTTGCCGTCCATGTTGCCCGCGGCGTCCCAGTACGCCTGGTTGGCGTACACCTTGTTCCGCTCGAACATCGAGACCCACTGGACGAGTTGGCCGGGGACGGAGAGGTCGCGCCGGTTGGCGTACTCGTCGATGTTGATCTTCAGCGGGGCTATGCCCGCCGCCCGCTCCAGGGAACGGTAGTCGTCGTAGTGGGCCTGGAAGTCCCGCAGGGAGCCGGAGCCCAGCTCGTGCCAGGTCATCACCTGGGGCAGGACGTTCTCGCGCTTGGCGAAGGCGAGGAAGTCGCGCAGCAGGCGTGTGTGGTAGCCGGCTTCGTTGGGGCCGGCGATCCGCGCGTCCGGGTCGATGGCTCGGATGCGCTCGTACACCGTCTTCCAGTCCCGGAAGAACCGGTCGCGGTTGACCTCGTACTGAGCCTGGTCGGCGACGTCGAGCTTGTACCAGATCTGGTCGGGCTCGTTGAACGGGATGTAGACGAAGCGGTCGCTGTTCGGGTCGGCCGAGACCTCCTTGACGATCTTGTCGACCTTGGGGAGGTAGTCGTCGATGCCGAGGTCCTCGTAGGGCCACTTGGCGTAGATGTCCTGCATCATCACGTTGATCTCGCCGCCGCCGTTGCGGAAGAACGACTTGGAGACGGTCAGCGCGTCGCCGTTGGGGTGCTGGGCGCCGCCCTCCGGCTTCTGCGAGATGCTGGTGATCTTCAGGGGGGCGAGGGCCGCGTCGCTGGGCACCCCGTCGTCGCTGAGCCCGTACAGCGCGCCGTTGGCGCCGAGCATCACCGGGCCCTCGGAGGCGGAGAGGTCGACGGTGAGGCGCTGCGGGTCCGCGGCGGCCGCCGCGGACGCCCCGGTGGCGGGGAGGGTGCCTGCCATGGCGGTGACTCCAAGTAGTGCGGTGACCAGGGCGGTTCTCGTACGGGACCTGGTGCGGATCCGGGTGCGGGCTCTCGTGCGGGTGGGGGTGATCACGCTGCTGGACCTCCGGTCATTTGACGGCTCCACTGGTGATTCCGGACACGATCTTTCGCTGGCCGACGAGGAAGACGGCGACCATCGGCAGGCTCATCACCACGACGTACGCGAAGACGAGATGCCAGTTGTTGAGGTAGAGCTGGGCGCTCGCGACCTTGTAGAGGTTGAGCGGGAGGGTGGCCCGGTCGCCGCCGCCGAGGACGAAGAAGGCGTAGAAGATGTCGCTCCAGGCGTAGAGCATCACCATGATCGTCGCGGTGGCGATGACCGGTCGGAGGAGGGGCAGGACGATCCGCGCGAAGATCCTCAGCGGTTTCGCCCCGTCGATCCGGGCCGCCTCCTCCAGCTCCATGGGGATGGCGCGGATGAAGCCCGTCATGAAGAAGATCGACGTGGAGAGGTACATCCCGGTGTAGACGGCGATCATTCCGGGCCGGGTGCCCGCCAGCCCGAGCTGCCGCAGCTCCATCACGATGGTGATGACGGCCGGTGGCAGCAGCAGACCGCTGATGCACAGCGCGTACGCCGCCGAGACCAGCCTGGACCTGCGGCGCGCGAAGACCCAGGCGGCGCCCGCGCCGAGGATCAGCACGAGGACCACCGAAGGGACCACGACCAGCAGGGAGTTGAGAAGACCGCGCAGCATCTCGCCCTGGGCGACGGCGTCGTCGTAGTTGGCGCCGGGCTGCCAGTGCTCCGGCGGGTCGAGGTTCGGCTCGATGGCCTCGGCCTGCGGCTTGGCGGAGGTGACGAGGACCAGCCAGAGGGGGACGCCGACGGCGAGAGCGGCGAGGAGGAGGACGAGGGCGGGGCGGCCGTACCGCCAGAGCCGGGGCACGGGAGGGTTCACAGCAGCTGCTCCCTTCGGCGCAATCCGATGACCAGCGGAATCGCGACGGCGACCACGACCAGGAAGAGGACGAGGCTCATCGCGGACGCCTGTGCGTACAGGCCCTGGCCGAAGATCCGGAACATGTAGATGTTGAAGACCTCGGTGGAGGCGGCGGGCCCCCCGCCGGTCGTGGCCTGCACGATGTCGAAGGTGTTCATCGAGCCGATGAGCGCCGTGGCGACGTTGAAGGTGAGGGCCGGGGCCAGCATCGGCCAGCGCACCGACCAGAAGGTCCGCCAGGGCCCGGCTCCGTCCATCCGCGCGGCTTCGAGCATGTCGCCGGGGATGCCCTTCAGCCCCGCCAGATAGATCAGCATCGACAGGCCCATCCACTTCCAGCCGTGGATGAGGGTGACGATGACGAGCGTCCACGTCGTCGAGCCCAGCCAGGGAACGTCCGTGCCGAGCAGCGAGTTGACCGCGCCGTCCTGGTCGAGGAGCGCCTGGAAGACGTACCCCGTGGCGAGGGCCGAGATGAGCACCGGCAGGAAGAAGACGGCACGGAAGAACCGGTTGAAGCGGGTGTCGTCCTCCAGCAGCAGGGCCAGCACCAGCCCGAAGCCGTTCTGGAAGACGGCCGCGAGCAGCGCGTACAGCAGGGTGGTACGGATCGCGCGGACGAGGGTGCCGTCGGCGGCGATGGTCGTGAAGTTGTCGAGGCCCGTGAAGGCGATGTCCGGGTGGTACGAGGACCAGTTGGTGAACGGGTAGTAGAAGTTGAGCAGGTTGGGCACCAGGAAGAAGCCCGCGAAGACGATGACCGCGGGGAGCGCGAACCACCAGGGGTGGTGCACGGCGGCCCGGGGCAGCCGCCCCGCCCGCCGGGGTTCGCTTCTCGTGGGTGCCTTCTTGCGCGTACGTACGGCCGTGTCCGCCATCGGAAGCCCTGTCTCTCCCTCCGGCTAGAAGCCGGGCGCGCCCTGGGCCTTGGCCACCTGCGCGAACTGGTCCTGGATGGCCTGGGCGACCTGCTGCGGGCTCTTCTTGTCGAAGAGCATGTCGGCGAGGTACAGGTGTGTGTCCGGGGCGACGATCGCCTTGGCCTGGAAGACGCCGATGGCGGTGGGCAGGGCCGCGACCTGGGCCTTCGACGCCTGAGGGAGGCCGTCCGGGGTGGGCACGGAGGGCTGCACGGACGGGATCTTCATCGCCTTGATGTAGTCGGGGTAGTCGGGACCGAGCCAGAAGGCGAGGAACTGCCGGGCCGCGTTCTGCCGCTTCTCGTCACCCGTCTTGAAGGCGACCACGCCGTTGGTCTGGTCGGGCGAATACAGGCCGGTGGCGGCGGAGTTGGCGATCGGGAACCAGCCGATCCTCTTGTCGATCTCGGCGGTGGAGTACTTGGCCTGCAACTGGCTCTGGAAGGACGTGACGTTGAGGACCATGCCGGCCTCGCCCTTCCACAGCGCGTCGGCCTGGCCGGTGAAGGTGCCGGTCCGGTGGTTCTTCTGCGCGAGCCCGGCGTCGAGCAGCTTCTCCTTGTACTTCTTGATCGCTCCGACGACGACCGGGTCGGTCCACTTCTCCTTGTTCTCGTTCAGGTCCGCCCACCACTGCTTGTCGAGGTCGGTGAGCTGCACCTGCATCTGCCACTGCAGGGGCCACTTGTCGCCGCCGGCCTCGTAGAAGGCGGCCGCGTCAGTGTCGTCGACGACCTTGTGGCCGAGGGCGAGGAGCTCGTCGTACGACTTCGGGAAGTCCTTCTCGGCGATGCCCGCCTGCTCGAAGACGTCCTTGTTGTAGTAGACGCCGAGCATCGCGGGGCTGGTGACGATCGCCGCGTACCGCTTGCCGTCGATGACGCCGAGCGTCTTCTCGGTGTCGCCGAGCTGGGAGACCCACTCCTCGCCGTCGAGGGTGAGGAGGTTCTGCCGTGGCTGGATGAAGGGGAGCGTGGAGATGGACGGCTGCCAGAACATCAGGTCGGGGCGGTCGCCGGAGGCCAGCTTCGTCGGCACGTTCGACTCGTAGGGGTCCGGCACCGGCTGGGTCTCGACCTCGGCGCCGGTGGCCTTCTCGAAGGCGTCGATGACCTGCTTGGGCGCGGTCACCGTGTTCTGCGCGGTCCACATGGTCAGCTTCACGCCGTCGAGCCGGGCGGTGGGGTCGACGGCCGACTGCTGGGTGTCCGTGTCCGCGCCCGAGGTCCCCGCCGTGGGATCGCTGCACGCGGTGGCGGCCAGGCCGAGGGCACATATGAGGGACAGCGTCGGGAGAGCCTTTGTCTTCATCGCGGCCTTTCGAGAACAGGGTGGTCCAGGGCAGGGCAGGATGCGGAACAGCTGTGCGCGGACGGGGTGTTCGACCGAGGTGTAGGGGGCGTATGAGGTGTACGGGGTTGCTCAGGCCCGGGCGGGCGGTGGCCCCGCGCTCTCCCGCACCACCAGTTCGGGTACGGAGACGGGGTGCGGGGCGATCTGCGCGGACTCCTCCACCACCCCGTGCAGCAGGGCGAACGCGGCCCGGCCGAGGCCGGTGAAGTCCAGGCGTACGGTCGTCAGGGACGGGGTCAGATAGGCGGAGTGCGGGGCGTCGTCGAACCCGGCGACGCTCACCTCGCCGGGCACCGACCGCCCGGCCTCGTGCAGCGCGCGCAGCACCCCGAGCGCGAGGTCGTCGTTGCCGCAGAGGATCGCGGTGACCGCCGGGTCCCCCGCCAGTTCGAGCCCGGCCGCGTGACCGCCCGCCGGGCCCCAACTCCCCTGCAGCGGACGGGGTTCGGGCGCCCCGGCCTCCTTGAGCGCCTGCCGCCAGCCGCTGGTACGGGCGGCGCTCGTCCGCCGGGTGCTGGACGGGATCGCGACGTAGTGCACGGTCTCGTGGCCGAGGGAGAGCAGGTGACGGGTCGCCTCGTAGGCGGCCTCGCGGTCGTCGGTCCACACCCAGGGGCGGTCGCCGCCGGGCGGGGTCGTGGGGGTCTCGACGACGCCGACGACCGGGAGTTCGGCGGGGACGGCGCGCAGGGCCGCGACACCGGCCGGATCGTAGGCGATCACGATGAGGCCGCCGCCCGCGTCCGCCGCCCGCTGCACCTCGGCGGCGACCGCGGCCTCGTCCGCCGATTCGAGGACACCGATCCCGACCGCGTACGACGCCGCCCGCGCCGCCTCCTCGATGCCCTGGAGGATCGAGGCATAGCCGTAGTGCGTGGTGTTGGCGGTCAACACGGTCACGGCCCGGCTGCGCCCGCTGGCCAGCGCGAGCGCGGTGGCGTTCCGCCGGAACCCCAGCTCGTCGATGGCCGCCAGCACCCGCTCCCGCGTCGTGTGCTTGACGCTGGGGTGGTCGTTGATCACCCGGGAGACGGTCTGGTACGAGACCCCGGCGGCCGTCGCAACGTCCCGGATGCTCGCCGGGCGCCTTGTGTGACCGGTCACATTCATGCCAGGATTGTGACCGGTCACACAGGAGGCGTCAAGAGAACGTAACGAGGGATTCACGCGGGCGGCTCCGGCGGCGGTCGGCGGTCGGAGCGGATGGCGCGTGGAGCGGGCGGCGTACGGACGGACGGCTTGGGAGGGGAAGCGACTTGGACTCGGGTGCGAGCGACTTCGACGGCAGCGGCAGCGGCAGCGGCAGCGGCAGCGGCAGCGGCAGCGGCCTGATGGACGGTATGACCGGCCTCAATCGCACTGGACCGGCCTTCACTTGGGGTCATGCGGCGATCGAGACGGAGTTCGCGACGGCTGCGGACGGAACGCTGCGGCTGGTCCGGCTCGGCCCCTCCGGTGACACCGCCGATCCCGAAGCGGCGCTCCCGCTGGTCGAGTTGACCGCGTTCGGGCACGGCAGCGGGTGGTCCGGGCCGCGCTTCACCGGTACGGCGTTCGGCGCGACGCTCGCCTACCGGGGGCACCGTCGTGACAGTGGCGGCGGCTGGGAGCGACTGACGATCGAACTCCACGACGCCGAGACCGGGTTGACGGCCCTCGTGGAGCTGTCCTCCCCCACCGGAGTGGCCGTCCTCCGCTCCCTCGTCCGACTCCGCAACGACGGCACCGAGTCCCTCGTCGTCCAGTCCGTCAGCAGCCTTCTCCTCGGCGGGCTTCCCTCCCCCGACGTCCTCGACGTGCACCGGGCCCGCAACGACTGGCTCGCGGAGTGCCGTTGGTACGCCGAGCCGCTGCGGGCGACGGTCGCCGACATCAGCGTCGACGTCCACCAGCACGACAGCCGGGCGGCGCTCTCCCTTACCGGGCGCGGCAGTTGGCCCAGTGACGGGCATCTGGCGATGGGTGCGCTCACGGAACGGGGCGGGGTCCGAGATGGAGGCGGGGATGGAAACGGAGACGGGGACGGGGACGGGAGTGAAGACCCGGGCCGGGTCAGGGGCCGGGGCCGGGCGTGGGTCTGGCAGGTGGAGTCGCCGGCCGGGTGGCGCTGGGACCTGGGGGAACGCGCGCACGGCACCTACCTCGCCCTGAACGGCCCGACCGACGCCGAGCACCAGTGGCGGGTGCGGCTGGCGCCGGGCGAGGAGTTCACGACGGTACCGGCGGCGCTGGCCGTCGGGGCGGCCGCCGGGGCCGGAGCCGGGCACGGATCAGGGCTGGACGCGGCGCTGGGGGCGCTGACCGCCTACCGCCGGGCCGTCCGCCGCCCGCACCCGGACCACGAGGTGCTGCCGGTCATCTTCAACGACTACATGAACACGCTGATGGGCGACCCGACCACCGCGAAGCTGCTGCCGCTGATCGACGCGGCGGCGGACGCGGGCGCGGAGTACTTCTGCATCGACTCCGGCTGGTACGACGACTCGGTGGACGGCGGCTGGTGGGACAGCGTCGGTGAATGGCTGCCGTCGGCACGCCGCTTCCCTGACGGGGGTGCGGGCGGCGGGAGGGGGGCGTCGACCGGGGCGGGGCAGGACGCGCGGAGCGAGGCGGGGACCCGAACCGGCGACAGCGGCGAGCGCGGCGGGAGCGAGGCGGTTGTCCGAGTCGGGGAGGGCCGCGGCAGTGCGAGCGGAGAGGGTGCCCTGTCCGACGGTGGGATCCGGGGCGTGCTGGGACGGATCCGGGAGCGCGGCATGGTGCCCGGGCTGTGGCTGGAGCCGGAGGTCGTGGGCGTGCGCAGCCCGGTGGCGGCGGAGTTGCCGCCGGAGGCCTTCTTCCAGCGTGACGGCGTACGGCTGACCGAGCAGGGCCGTCACCAGCTCGACCTGCGTCACCCGGCCGCCCGCGCCCACCTCGACAAGACGGTGGACCGCCTCGTCGGCGACTGGGGCGTGGGCTACCTCAAGCTCGACTACAACATCGTGATCGACCCCGGCACCACCGCCCCCGGCGACCTCTCCCCCGGCGCCGGCCTCCTCGGCCACGCCCACGCCTACCTGGGCTGGCTCTCCGACGTCCTGGACCGCTACCCGCACCTGGTCGTCGAGAACTGCGCCTCCGGCGGCATGCGCATGGACGGCGCCACCCTGGCCGTCTCCCAACTCCAGTCCACCAGCGACCAGCAGGACCCCCTCCGCTACCCCCCGATCGCCGCGTCCGCGCCCACGGCGGTACCGCCGGAGCAGGGCGCCGTCTGGGCCTACCCCCAGCCCGAGCACGACGACGACCTCATCACCTTCACCCTCGGCGGCGCCCTCCTCGGCCGCATCCACCTGTCGGGCCACCTCAACCGCATGACGCCTCGTCAACTCGGTCTCGTACGCGACGCGGTGGACACGTACAAGTCGATCCGCGGGGACCTGGCCCACGCGGACCCCTTCTGGCCGCTCGGTCTGCCGGGCTGGACGGACGAGTGGCTGGCACTGGGGCTGCGGGCGCCGGAGGGACACGGCCCGTCGTACGTCTCGGTGTGGCGGAGGGGCGGGGAGGCCGAAGTGCGGCTGCCGGTCCCGCACTTGGCGGGCCGGGACACACCCGTCCGCACGGAGATCCTGCATCCGTCCGCCGCCCGTAGGTCGTCGACGGCGGCGTCGGCGTCGGCGGTCTGGGACCCGTCCAGCGGCGAGCTGCGGGTGTCGGTGCCGCGCGCCCCGGGCGTTGTGCTGATCCGTCTGACACCTCAGGCCCGGGCAGCGGCGTAGGACGACCCGAGCCGGTGCCGCATGGGGGTACGGCACCGGCTCGGACCTGTATACGGCTCAACCGCCGTCGACCGTCAGCTGCTGCTGACGGTCAGGTTGTTGGTGGCGAAGTCCAGGCCGCCGGACGACGAGGTGATCTCGAAGCCGAACTGCACGTCGCCGATGGTCTCGTTGCCCATCCAGCCCTTGGTGTCCTTGATCCACTTGAGGATGGGGAGGATCTGGACGGTGCCGGAGTTGGAGTCGGAGGTCCGCAGGAACGAGAAGACCTCGTTCGCGCCGTTGCTGCCCTTGTAGACGGTCCAGGTGTGGCCGCCGAGCGTCACGTTGCCCTGCGAGGTGCCGAGCGGGCCGACGGCTCCGTTGTAGTTGACCCAGAGCATGATCTCGTAGTCGTAGTCCGTGTCCCAGATGTCGTACGACGTGTTGTACGCGCCGGACGACGGGACCGTGACGTTGTAGCTGCTGTTGAGCGAGCCGAGCGAGGTGATCGTCTTGTTGATCACCTTCTTGGAGTTGGGGTACGACTTGATGCCGCCGGTGTTGGGGTGGTTGGCCCAGACCCCCCAGTTCGTACCGGAGTTGGCCCAGATGCACTGGCTGCCGGCGCCGGAGCCCCAGATGTTGTTGTAGAGCGTGTAGCCGTTGAGGCTCGTGTTGCCCCACTGGTCGCAGGAGTTCCAGACTGCGGCCGAGGCGGGGGCGGAGGCGAGGCCGATGGTGGCGCCGAGCGCGAGCGCGGGTGCCAGCAGGGCCTTGCCGATCCGGCCCAGGGTACGAGTGCGGGTACGGGTGCGGGTGCGTGTTGCCATGGGGTGTCGTGTTCCTTCCATGGGTGGGGGGAAATGCGGGGGTTACCACACCTCCAACAACAGGGCGTGGTCTTCTCCGGCGACGAGGTCGAGCGACTCGGCGCCGGAGGAAGTCCGGAGTTCGACGCGGCAGGTCCGGGTGGGGCGGATCACCGCTGTCGCTTTCTGTGGGCTCCAGGTCAGGTCGAGTTCGGCCCCGAACCTTGTGCGGACGCCTCGCAGCCGGCCTGCCGGACAGAGCGCCGGGAGGGCGGGCAGCAGCACCAGGCGGTCCGGTGTCGACTGCACGAGCATCTCGATCAGCACGGCGGGCAGGGTGTGGGCGGCGTCCGCGTTGTAGACGTCCCGCTTCGGGTAGTGGGCGCTCATCAGGGAGGCGTGGAAGAAGTCCCCGCCGAGGACCTGGCCGAGGGCGTGCGCGACCCGGTCGGCGTCGCGCAAGCGGGCCGCGACGAGGGCGTGGTGCAGATGGCCGTGGGCCGAGTCGTTCTCGGCGCCGCGGAGTTCGAGGGCACGGTGGGCGGCGGTCGCCAGCTCGGGGGTGTCGTACGGGTTGATCTCGTCCAGCGGCCAGACGCCGTAGAGGTGACTCAGGTGACGGTGGTCGTAGGTGTCGTCGAGGCCCGGCCAGGCCCACTCGGCGAGCGCGCCGTCGGCGTTGACGCGATGGGGCGGCAGCCGGTCGGCGAGCGCGCGCCAGCGGTCCGCGCGCTCGGGCCGGTCGGCGTGGTACTCGGCGGCCGTGAGCAGGGCGTGCCGGGCGGCCGACAGGTCCATGGCCGCGTTGATCGCACCCCAGCTCGCGTTCGCGGGACGGTTCTCGGGCGAGTAGGAGGGGACGACGACGAGGTTCCCGTCGGCGTCGACGCGGGTGAGGAAGTCCTCGTAGAACAGCGCGACTTCGGCCAGCGCGGCCGCGGTGCGCGGGTCGCGTTCGCCCCGGGTCTCGTCGTGGTCGACCAGCGGCTTCAGCAGCCAGTCCGCCCCCGCCGTCCACAGATGCAGCGGGTACTCACGGCTGAAGTGGTACGTCAGCCCGCTCTCCCCGTCGGAGTGCGGCGGGGCGACGACACCCCGGGCGCCGAAGATCGTCCTGGCGTTGTCCCGCCAGTCGTCGAGCTGACCATGGATCAGGGACGCGTGTGCCTCGGTGACCTCGGGCAGCGCGGCGGCCGCCGCGGACGACGTCTGCAGGTTGAGGTTGGCGTCGTTGGTGAACGCCCCCGCCCACGCCGTGTTCCAGTCACCGGTCCACAGGCCGACCAGCCGGGGCGGGAACAGCCCGCTGGAGGAGAGGAGGTGGTAGCGGCCTGCGGCGAAGAGACGTTCCAGGAGGGCGGGGCTGTGCGGGCGGCGGATCAGCTCGGAGCCGGGGAGGGAACGTTCGTTTTGGGGGGTGTTGCGGAACGAACCTTCGTTTTGCGTGGCGGGGTGCGGGAACGAACCTTCGTTTTCGGCGGCGCGTGCCGGGAACGCACCTTGGTGGCGTGGGCCGCTTCGTGGGAACGAACCCTCGTTTTGGCTGACTTCCGAGCGCGAGCCTTCGTTCTGCCCGGCGTCCGAAAACGAACCTTCGCTTTCTTTCCCCTCGCCCCCGAGCTCCAACGACACCCGCTCATACGCCGGCCGGTGCAGCCCCACATGCCGGTCGAGGAGCCGGGCATATGGCTCCGAGCCATCCGCCAGCAGTGCCCTGAGCGCCTGTCCCTCGGCCACCGCGTCCAGCTCGCCCGTATGCCGACGCACCCGGGTCAGCAGCAGTACGGACCGCGCCCGTTCCACGTGCATGCCGGGCGGGGTGAGGGTCGTGTGGCCGCCGGTGACGGCGACGAGTGTGGTGCCGGTGTATGCGCGGTCGCCGCCCGGGTAGCGGGCGCGCAGGCTCAGGAGGGCGCCCTCGGGGGTGAGGACCGCGCCGTAACCGATCTTCAGGGCCGGGGGTGCGCCCGGCAGCCGGTGGTCGAGGTCGATGTCCAGCGTGAGCCGGTGCCCCGAGACGCACTGGACGATCACGTCGTCCGCACGCGAGACGAAGACCCGGCTGCGCAGGTCCTCGCACTCCGTCTCGACGACACCGGTGGTGAAGTCGACCGAACGGCGGTAGCCACGCCCACCCCAGCCCCAGCCCCCGCTCCCGTCCCCCTCCTCGCCCCTGTCGCCGCCCCTGTCGCCGTCCCTGTTTCTGTCCCTGTTTCTGTCCCTGTCGCTGTCCCTGTTTCTGTCCCCGTTCCTCTCCCCGTTTCTGTCCGCTCGTCTCAGCCGCACCTGGAACGCCGGATGGAAGGGCTGCACCCACTGCAACTCGCGCCCGTCCGTGAACCCTTCGGCGGCGGTCAGGTCGCCGGCGAGCAACCGGTCCTGGAGCGAGGCGAGTTCGGCGGCGAGGTGCGGTGGCCTGGCGGTCTCTCCGCCGTTGGGGCGCACGAGGGTGTGGTGGTTGACGATGACGCGGTCGTCGTCCGGATCGCCGAACACCAGGGCGCCGTGTCGGCCGTTGCCGCTGAGGAAGGCGTCCTCCCAGCGGGCGGCGGGGCGAGGTTCCCACGTGCCGTGCCGGCCCGCATGCCTGGCCTTGTCACGCGCGGCCTTGTCACGCGCGGCCTTGTCACGCGCGGCCTTGTCACGCGAAGTCGTCCCGCCGGAAGGCGTCCCGCCCGTGGTCGTGGTCATGGTTTCAGCACCGCCACTCCGTACCGGCCGAGCGCCAGCGATCCGGTGACGGTCGCCCCCGTCAGCAGGTCGCGATGGATGCCCGGGACGTCGACGACGACCTCGTCGCGGCCGTGGTTGAGCACGAAGAGCACCCCGCCGCGCCGCACCGCCTCGACCCCGTCGGGCAGTCCGTCCAGCACCGGCCGCACCCCCGCGTCGGAGGCGACCCGCGCCAACAGGGCACGCAGCTCGCCCGGTTCGGGCAGCGTGGAGACGTACCAGGCGCGCCCCTTCCGCAGCACCGCCGGGAGTCCGTCGAGTTCGCCGCCCTTGTAGGGGACGACCTCGTCCACGTCCGCCGCCTCGATCTCCTCGGACCACAGCGTCCCCCGGAAGGCCCCCCGGGAGCCGTCGCACTCGACCTCCTCCCCCGCGTCCAGCGGCCACCACTCGTGCAGGGTGCGGATGCCGAAGAGGTCGCGGAGTCGCGCGTCCATACCGCCGGGGCGTACGCGGTCGTCCTCGTCGGCGATGCCGGTCAGGAAGCCGCTGACGAGGGTGCCGCCGCCTCGTACGTACGCGAGGAGGTTCTCGATGGCCGGGTCCGTGAGCAGGTACAGCTGCGGTACGACGACGAGCCTGTACGCGGAGAGGCCGTGCTCGGGGTGGGCGAAGGCGGTGGTGAGGTTCGACTCCCAGAGGGCGCGGTGCCAGGAGCGGACGACCTGGGAAAGGTCCACCTCGGACGACGGACGGCCGTCCTGGGCACCGGCCCACCAGGAGTTCCAGTCGAACAACACGGCCACGTCCGCCTGAATGTGATGTCCCGTCACCTCGCGGCTGATGGCGGCCAGTTCGGCCCCGATCCGCTTGACCTCCTGATAGGTGCGGCCCTGTTCGCCCGCGTGGCTGAGCATGCCGGAGTGGAACTTCTCCGACCCCTGCCGGGACTGCCGCCACTGGAAGTAGCAGACGGCGTCCGCGCCTCGGGCGACGGCCTGGAGGGACCACAGGCGGTTGAGGCCACGGGGCTTGGGATGGTTGACGCCGCGCCAGTTGACCGGCCCCGCGGCCTGCTCCATGAGCATCCACGGGCCGCCGCCCGCCTGGGAGCGCGTCATGTCCTGGACCAGGGCCCCGTTTTGTGCGCCGAACGGGTCACGCGGGTCCGGGTAGATGTCGACCGAGACCACGTCCTCCTCCTCGGCCCAGCGCCACGCGTCCTGGCCCACCCACATCGGCATGAAGTTGGTGGTGACCGGGAGGTGCGGGGTGTGCCGGCGGACGATGTCGCGCTCGATGACGTAGCACTCCAGCAGCATGTCGCTCGTGAAGCGTTTGAAGTCGAGCACGTGCGTGGGGTTCTTCATGTAGTGGGCGCGGCGCGGCGGGAGGATCTCGTGCCAGCCGTCGTAGCCCTGGCTCCAGAAGGCCGTCCCCCAGGCCTCGTTGAGCGCGTCGAGCGTGCCGTACTTCTTCCGGAGCCAGTCGCGGAAGGTGACCGCCGCCTCGTCGCCCCAGTCGTAGGTGCAGTACTCGTTGTTGATGTGCCACATGGTGAGGGCCGGGTGGCCGCCGTAGCGGGCGGCCAGGTCCTCGGTGATGGCGGCGGCGTGTCGGCGGTAGACGGCGCTGGAGTGCGAGAAGTGCTGGCGGGAGCCCCACCACTCGACCTGCCCGTTCTCGTCGCGCGGGAGGGTCTCGGGGTGGAGGCGGCCCATCCAGGGAGGCGGGGAGGAGGTGGGGGTGGCGAGGACGACACCGATGCCGCCTGCGTGCATCAGGTCCATCAGCGTGTCCAGCCAGCCGAACTCCCGTGCGCCAGGGCGGGGTTCAAGCTTGGCCCAGGAGAAGACGCCGAGGGTGACGGAGTTGACGCCGGCCTCCTGCATGAGGCGTATGTCCTCGTGCCACACCTCGTCGGGCCACTGCTCGGGGTTGTAGTCGCCGCCGAAGAGGACACGGCCGCGCGTGGCGGCACCCAGGCCGGGCCTGGACCGGTGCCGGGGCCCGGGCCGGGTGGCGTCCGCCGGTTCCGGTCGCGTCGTCTCCGGCATCAGACCGGCTCCCCGTACTGGATACCGCGTCCGTTCGTCGCCAGGTACACGCGGCCGTACACACGCGGGTCGCCGATGACGACCTCACCGGTCCAGCCCCACTGGTGGGCGTCGTCGTTGATGCGGGTCCAGGTCTTCGCGCCGTCGTCGGAGCGGTGGACGGCGGTGATGGTCTCGGTCGAGCCGACCAGGTAGATCGCCGGGTAGTCGGCGCCGTCGGCGGCCTTGCCGAAGCCGAGGGTGTACGAGGCCCAGCAGCTGTCGACCTTCGAGAAGGTCGCCCCGCCGTCGGTGGACCGGTACAACCCGTTCCACTTCACGCTCAGCCACAGGTCACCGGTGCGTCCGGGGGCCGCCACCAGCTCGAACTGGCTGTCGCCGGAGGGCAGTCCGGTCGCGCGGGCGGTGAACGAACGGCCACTGTCAGCGCTGGCGTACAGCGTTCCCGTGTCGGTGTCGTAGGCGTAGAAGCGCGTCGGGTCGGCCGGGTCGGCGACCGGTGTGGCGCCCTTGGGGAAGGAGGAGATCTCGGTCCAGGTCGCGCCGTTGTCGGCGGAGCGGTGGGCCGCGTACTTCGTGCCGTCCCAGTGCACGAAGGACCACAGCAGCGCGCTGCCGTCGGCGTTGGTGGCGATCGGCCCCGGTGCGTCCTTGGCGATGTCCGGCTGGGCTTCGAAGGGGGCCCAGGTCCGCCCGCCGTCGCGGGAGTACGCGCCGTTGCCGTGGTCGCCCCAGCCGGTGCGGACGACGTACGACGGCTTCGCCGAGGCCTGCGCGAGTCCCGTCGCCGATCCGAACACGGGGTTGGACGCCATGCCGCGCGACGGGGACGCCGTGAGCCGCTCGTGGTACATCGTGCCGATGTCCCCGAGACCGCTGATCAGGTGCGCCTCTCCGACCGGAGGCGAGATCAGCTGGCGCACGGACGTCTCCTCCAGGCCCCGGATCTGCGGCGCCCAGCGCTTGAGGTCCCGGGTGCCGTAGAGGGTCGCGCCGGTGCCGTAGACGATGTGCTCGGAGTCGTACGGGTCGAGGGCGAGTGCCTGGATCCACCAGCCGAACTTCGGCTTGTCGGCGCCCCACTTGAGATAGGGGGTCTCGGACACGTCGAAGACGGCGGAGTCCTTGAGGGACGTCCAGGTACGGCCGCCGTCGGTGGAGCGGTACACGGTGTCGATGTCGGCCCAGCGGTTGTTGGTGGACACGACCACCGTGCCGGGGCGGCGGGCGTCGACGTCCACCCCGCCGTAGCCGAAGGTGTCGGCGCCGCCGTCGGACGTGGTGCCGCCCGGCTTCACCGGGGTCACGTCGGTCCACTTGCCGTTGGTGGTGCGGAGCTTGTGGACGCTGCCGTCGGACTGGCCGTTGGGGCCGGGCGCGTTGGCGTACGTCAGGTACAGCTCGCGGGTGTGCCTGTCGTACGCGGCGCGGATCGGGACCTTGGCGGAGGCGCCGGAGGGCCGGCCGGGGACGGCCTCCCAGGTGGTGCCGTCGGCGGTCCGGTAGAGGTTCACGGTGCCCGAGCTGCCGTCGGCGTCGCCCCAGCCGGCGTAGACGACGCGTCCGGCGGCGACGAGCAGGGTGACGCCCTGGCCGGAGCCGCTGGGGGTCGCCGGGAAGCCGGTCGCAGTCGTCCAGGTGGCGCCCCGGTCGGTCGACTTGAGCAGGCCGTCGTGTCGGGTGCCGAGCCACAGGGTGTCGCTGTCGCGGGGGTCGACGAGGAGGCGCTCGCCGGCGCCCCGGCCGTCCTCGTTGGCGCCGAGCTTGACGGTGAGGTCGGTACGGGTCCAGGTGGCGCCCCGGTCGTCGGAGCGGAGGATCGCGCCGTTGCCGGCCCAGGACTGGGCATAGGTGCCGAGGGCGAGGTAGAGGCGGCTCGGGTGGGCGGGGTCGATGGCGATGGCCTCCACGCCGAGGAGGTTCCAGTCGTCCCAGCCGAGATGGTCGGTGAGCGGGGTCCAGCGTGCCTTCCGGTCGTCCCAACGGTAGGCGCCGCCGATGTCGGTGCGGGCGTAGGCGAGGCCGCGTACGGAGGGGTGGAAGAGGACGCCGGTGACGAAGCCGGTGCCGCCGACAACTGCGTTGCGCCAGCGGTAACCTCCGGCGGTCGAGCCGGTTCGGGCTCCGGCTGCGTGGGCCGGAGTTCCCAGCGCGGGGAGGGCCGTAAGGGCTGCGGCCGCGGCTGTGCCGGCGAATACGGTGCGGCGGCTCGGCTTGGGGGTGCGCATGACATACCTCGTTTTGCGGGGAGGGGTACGGGGTGGGCGCCTTGTGGCTCGGGGGGTTGGGTTCGTCGGCGGCTGCGGGTGGTGGGTGGTGGGTGGTTGCTCGCGCAGTTCCCCGCGCCCCTCAAGGGCCTACGGCCCTTCCGGGCCGAAAGAGCAGGGGCGCAGCCCCGCTTTTTCAGGGGCGCGGGGAACTGCGCGACCAGCCACGAATCACCCGCAGCCGCCGACGGACCCGCACCCCGAGTTCACAGGCGCCCCGGTCAGCCCTTGACCGCGCCGGTGAGCATGCCCTTCTTGAAGTGCTTCTGGACGAAGGGGGAGAGGACGGCGACGGGGAGGAGGGCCATGACCATGACGGCCATCTGGATGGCCAGCCCCGACAGCTGACCGGTCCTGATGGCCTGGCTCAGGCCGACCGGGGCTTCCTGCTTCTGCACGAGCTGGATCATGACGTTCTGCAACGGCATCATGTCCTGCTCGTTCAGGTAGATCGACGCGTTGAACCAGGCGCTCCAGTACCCGACGGCGTAGAACAGCGTGATCACCGCGAGCACCGCCCGCGACAGCGGCATGACGATCTGCCAGAGGATCCGGAAGTCCCCGGCGCCGTCGATGCGCGCGCTGTCGATGAGTTCCTGCGAGATCCCCATGAAGAAGCCGCGCAGCACCAGGATGTTGAAGATGCTCACCGCGCTCGGCAGGATCAGCGCGAGATAGGTGTCCATCAGACCGAGGGACTGCACCAGCAGGTAGGTGGGGATGAGGCCGGCGCTGAAGAACATGGTCGCCAGCAGCGTCATCAGGATCCAGCTGTGGCCGAAGGAGCCGGTGCGGGACAGGCCGTAGGCGCACAGGACGGACACCGTCATTGAGAACAGTGTGCCGACCAGAGTGACGAGGATGCTGATGACCGCGGCGCGGGTGACCTGGCCGCCGCTGAGCAGTTCCTCGTAGGCGATGAAGGTGATGCCCTTGGGCACCATCACCAGGCCGCCCGCCTCGTCGATGGTCTTCCGCGACGAGAGGCTGGTGACGATCACGATCCACAACGGGAAGAGGACCGCCAGGCAGGCGAACGACAGGGCGATGCCCTTGCCCGCCACGCCGGCCTTCGAGGGCTCCTCCTCCCAGGACGGTCGGGGCGGAGCCTGCCACCAGCGGGGCGTCTTCTCCTGCCGGACCGGCTCGGTGTCCTGGCGCGGTTCCCACATCACGGACGTCATTTCTTGTACACCCCCGACTCGCCCATGAGATGGGCCACCTTGTTCGCGGCGAGAACCAGGCCGATGCTGACCACGCCCTTGACGAGACCGGCGGCGGCCGCGTAGCCGAAGTCCTGGTTGCGCACGCCGTTCCACCACACGAAGGTGTCGAGGACCTCACCCGCGCCCGGTCCGACACCGTCGCGTTGCAGCAGGATCTGTTCGAACCCGACGGTCAGGGCGTCACCGACGCGCAGCACGAGGAGAAGGGCGATCACCGGACGCAGGGCGGGAAGCGTGACGTGCCACATGCGGCGCCAGCGTCCGGCGCCGTCCATCGCGGCGGCCTCGTAATGGTCCGTGGGGACCGACGCCAGAGCGGCGAGGAAGACGATGATCCCCCACCCGGCGTCCTTCCACACGCTCTGCGCGGTGATCAGGAAGGCGAAGGTGTCCGGGTTGGTCATGATGTCGAGGCCGTCGTACCCGTTCTCCCTGAGCAGCTGGGAGAGCATCCCCGCGCCGCCGAACATCTGCTGGAAGACGGCGATGACCAGCACCCAGGAGAAGAAGTGCGGCAGGTAGAGCACCGCCTGCGCGACGGCCCGCACCCGGGGCCGGACCACGCTGTTGATGAGCAGCGCGAGCAGGATCGGGATCGGGAAGAACAGCACGAGCTGGACGAAGAACAGCACCAGCGTGTTCTCGACGGCGTTCCGGAAGGCCGAGTCCTGGAAGATCCGCTGGAAGTTCTCCAGACCCACGAAGGGGCTGTTCAGCATGGACACGATGCCGTTGTCGCTGATGTACGGGTCGTAGTCCTGGAAGGCGACGACGTTGCCGAGGATCGGCAGGTAGTTGAAGACCATGACCAGCACGACGGCCGGCAGCGTCATCAGGAGCAGGACGCGGTCGCGTCGGAACCTGAGCCTCAGGCTCAGCTTCTCCGGGGGGCGTTTCCCCGGGGAGCCGGTGGCGCCGGTGACGCTGCCGGAGGGCACCGGGATCTTCTCCGGCGTGCTGGCCTCGGCACTGCTCCGAGGCACCGTGCTGTGGGACACAGCCGTTCTCCTTGCCTCAGATCCTGGTCAGCTCGCCGCCGAGCCGTTCTCGTCGAGGAGCTTCTTGTACCAGTCGCGCAGCTTGTCGCCGCCCTTGCTCTTCCAGTCGGACACGGCCTGCTGCATGTCGCTGATCTTCTTGTGCCCGCGGATGATGTCGTCCTCGAGCTGCTCGAAGTCGTTGGCCAGGTTGGTGTAACGGGAGGGCTCGGTGATCTGCAGGCCCCAGAAGGACGACTTCTTGGTGAAGGCGCCCATCCGCTGCTCCCACTCGACCATGGCCTTGGTGTAGTCCGGCAGGTCGGGGTGGGCGGTGGTCGGGGCGGGGCTCGCCACCATGACGTAGGCGTTGAGGACCTCGTTGTTGCCCTGGTCGTTCTTGACCGGGACGCCGTCCTTGATCGTGTAGTGCGTTCCCTCGACCCCGTAGTTGGTCATCATCCACTCCTTGGTGCCGTACGGCGCCGCGGTGACGTTGGCGACCGCCAGCACGTCGCGGATGACGGACTCGGAGGCCTTCTTGCTGACGAAGGCGAAGATGCCGGCCGGGTTCGCGGCGTACAGCGTCGGGTCACCGCCGTCGTGGCCCCAGATGTCCATGCCCCAGACCTTGAAGTCGGGGTTCTGGGTGGCCTGGGACGCCTGCTGGCCGTACCAGTGGACGATGTTGTTGTCCCAGATCAGGAACTCCCCGGAGGCGAACTTGGGTGCCGGGTCGGCGATCTGGCTCTTGCCCAGCTTGAAATTGGGGTGGACGACTCCGGCGGCGAACAGCTTGCGCGTCCACTCGATGGCTTCCAGGTACTCCGGGGTCTCGATGCGGTTGATCAGCTTGCCGTCGACCATGTTCCACCAGAGCGGCTTCTCCCCGCCCCCGAGCACCCCGAAGTTGTTCATCGCGGTCCACTTCATGTCACCGCAGGCCCACACCTTGGCGCGGGCATTGGTGATGTCCTTGCACAGGGCCATGAACTCGTCGGCGGACCGCGGAACTTCGTAGCCCTCCTTGTCGAAGATGTCCTGGCGGTAGAGGGGCACGATGGTCGCGACGGACGGGGCGGGCATGGGCAGGCCCATCAGCTTGCCGCCGAAGATGGAGCGCTGCCAGGCACCGCTGGGGATCGCCGCGAGGTTGGGGTACTCCTTGACCTTGTCGCCGGACAGGTACGGGCCGAGGTCGGCGAACTTGCCGGTGATGGCGCTGGGTATCTTGCCCATCATGTTCCAGCCGGGGATGACGACCACGTCCGGGATCTCGCTGGAGGCGAGGACCGCGCCGAGCTTCTGGTCGTAGGTGTTGCCGTCCTGGTTGCGCCACTGGACGTCGACGCCGATCAGGTCGTTCATCGCCGTGTAGTAGGGGTTGTCACCCTTCGGCGGCGAGCCCCAGAACGGCGACATGATGGTGACCTTGCCACCCTTGCCGAGCTTCTTCGCGACCGAGGTCTTGAGGGCGTCGCCGTCGAGCTTGGCGGTGAAGCCCATCGACGAACCGTTCTTGGACGGGATGTCCGGCTTCACCACGTTGCTGGCCACGTACGCCGGAAGGATCTTCTGGGCGTCCTTGCCCGACGTGGTGCCCTCACGCGAGCCGCTGTCCGAGCCGCCGCAGGCGGACAGCAGTGGCATGCCCCCGGCCACCGCTGCGGCGGCGACCGCCGTGGAGGCGAGGAAGCTTCTCCGGCTGGGCGCGGCGGAGGTGGCGGAGTTCGGCGTCATTGCGTCAACCCTTCATGGCGCACACCAGGACACCCGGCGGTGGCCGTCGGCTGCGGTGTCTTGAGTGGAACTGGCTGTGCTGAAGCGATGGAACTGATGAACAGCGGAGGGAGGTGAGCACGCGAAGCGTTTCCCTCCGCAGTCGAAGCGCTTCGATGTTGCTGCGAGGTTAAGTGAACGACCGGGGGTGCACAAGGGTCGATTCCCAGATTCCTCGGAGGTGTGGAGGACCGGAAGACACCCTTCCGACCGCCGCTGTCCCGGCTTGTATGACGGTGGGGAAACGGATCTGTTGCGCCGTGGTCTCTTGACACCCACCCCACGGCCGAATGAGCATCGAAGCGCTTCGAAAGTGCCTCGCCGCTCCACCGCAAAGGGATCCCCACCGTGACCGCACAGACGCCGCCCACGCCGCCTTTCCGCGATCCGCGGCTGCCGCTCGCGAAGCGCATCGACGATCTGCTCCAGCGGCTCACCCCGGATGAGAAGATCGCGTTCCTCCACCAGTTCGCGCCCGCCGTCGACCGTCTCGGGGTGGCCGCCTTCCGCACCGGCCAGGAGGCCCTGCACGGGGTGGCCTGGATGGGCCCCGCGACGGTGTTCCCGCAGGCCGTGGGGATCGGCGCGACCTGGAACGAGGACCTCGTCCGCCGTATCGGCGAGGCCGTCTCCACCGAGACCCGCGCGATGCGCGCCCGCGACGACCGCGTCGGCCTCAACGTCTGGTCCCCCACGGTCAACCTGCTGCGCCACCCCCTGTGGGGCCGCAACGAGGAGGGCTACTCCGAGGACCCGAGGCTGACCTCGGCGATCGCGACCGCGTACACCCGCGGCCTGCGCGGCGACCACCCCACGTACTGGCGCACGGCCCCCGTGCTCAAGCACTGGCTGGCGCACAACAACGAGACCGACCGCTCCACCACCTCCTCCTCGGTCCGCCCGCGCGTCCTGCACGAGTACGACCTGCGCGCCTTCCGCGAGACGGTCGAGGCGGGCGCGGTGGCCGGGGTGATGCCCGCGTACAACCTGGTCAACGGCCGCCCCAACCACGTCTCGCCCTATCTGGCCGAGCACCTGCGCACCTGGACCGACGAGCACCTGCTGGTCTGCTCGGACGCGGGCGCGCCGTCGAACCTGGTCGACTCCGAGCACTACTTCGACACCCACGAGGAGGCGACCGCCGCCTCGCTGCGCGCCGGCGTCGACAGCTTCACCGACCACGGCACGGACGGTTCGACGATGGTCGGACGCCTCCGGGGCGCCCTGGACCAGGGCCTGTTGACCACCGACGACATCGACGAGGCGATCCGCCGCCAACTGTCGGTCCGTTTCCGCCTCGGCGAGTTCGACCCGGAGCAGGACCCGTACGCCGACGCCAAGGACTTCGACACCCCGGCCCACCGCGCCCTCGCCCAGGAGAGCGCCGAGCAGGCGATCGTGCTGCTGAAGAACGAGGGCGCCCTCCTGCCGCTCGCCGCCGACACCCGGATCGCCGTCGTCGGCCTGCTCGCCGACGAGTGCAAGCTCGACTGGTACAGCGGCACCCTCATCCACCGCTCGACCCCGCTCGAAGGCCTGTACGACCGCTTCGGTGCCGAGCGCGTGACGTTCGCGGAGGGCGTGGACCGCGTACGCCTCAGGGCGCTGTCCACCGGCGCGTACGTGTCCGTGCCCGAGGCGCCCGAGACCGCCGACGAGGTGCGTGGCGCGGAGGGTGCCCTCGACCCGGCACTCCTGGCCGGCCGCACCGACCTGTCGCCGCTCACCACGGACGCGGACGGCACCGAACTGGCCCTCGTCGACTGGGGCGGGGGCGTGCTCACCTTCCGCGCGCCGGACGGCCGCTACCTCTCGGTCGCCGACGACGGTTATCTGCGCGCCTCGGCCGACCAGCCGGGCGGCTGGATCGTCCAGGAGACGTTCCGCCTGGAGCCCTCCGAGTCCCACGGGAACGGTCACCTCCTCAAGCACACAGGGACAGGCCGGTACGTCACTGTCGGCACCGACGGAGTAAAGGTTGCCGACAGCAATCCGGAAATCTTCGACCTGGTCGTGACCGAACGGGGCGAGGCGTCCGTCACCCGCGTGGCCGCCGAGGCCGACGTGGTCGTCGTGGTCGCGGGCAACGACCCGCACATCAACGGCCGCGAGACCGAGGACCGCGCCACCCTCGCGCTCCCGGCCCATCAGGAGCGTCTGCTGCGCGCGGCCCGCGCCGCCAACCCGAACACCGCGCTGGTCCTCGTCTCTGCCTATCCGTACGCCGTCGACCCCGCCGACCTGCCCGCCGTCGTGTGGACCGCGCACGGCGGCCAGGCCGCGGGCACGGCCCTGGCCCGTGTCCTCGCCGGCGACGTCTCCCCGGCGGGCCGCCTCCCGCAGACCTGGTACGCGTCCGACGCGGACCTCCCCGACCTCCTCGACTACGACGTGATCGGCGCCCGCCAGACCTACCTCTACTTCGAGGGCACCCCGCTGTTCCCGTTCGGCCACGGGCTGTCGTACGCGGAGTTCGCGTACGGAAACCTCCGCGCCCATGTGGGTGACGACGACCTGACGGTCTCCTGCACGGTGACCAACAACGGCGCGGTGACCGCCGACGAGGTCGCCCAGCTCTACGTCCGCGCCGAGGACCCGTCCGTCCCGCGCCCGCGCCGCGAGCTGGCCGGCCACCGCCGCATCACCCTCGCCCCCGGCACCTCGGCGGAGCTGACCTTCCGGCTCCCGCTCTCCGTGCTGGAGTTCTGGGACGTGGCGCACGGCACCTGGCACCTGGAGCCCGGCGCGTACGAACTGCTGGTCGGCGCGTCGAGCGAGGACATCCGCCTCCGTACGAGCGTCGCCGTCGAGGGCGCACCCATGGCTCCGCGCCCGGTCGTCACGCACGGCCTGGACGCGGCGGACTTCGACGAGCAGCGCGGCACGGAGATCGTCGACCGTACGAAGGTGTCGGGCGACGCGGTGACGCCGACGGACGGCGCATCGGGTGAACTGCTCTTCCACGCCTGCGACTTCGGCGCGGGTGTCACCGAGGTGACGGTGGCGGCGGCAGGCGCGGGCAGCGTCGAGTTCTCCCTGGTCGGCGGCCCGGTGCTGGCGACGCTGACGCTCGGCACCCCCACCGCGGACCCGTACACGTACACGACCGTGCGCGCCGCCGTCTCGGCCGCCGGCACACATGACGTCCACCTCAGGCTGCGCGGCCCACTGCGGCTGGCGCACGTCGGCTTCTCCGGTTGAGGGTCCGGAAGCAGGCCGACACACAGAAGGGGCCCGGCACCGGAAGGCATCGGTGCCGGGCCCCTTCATCCCGGGATCTGACCCCAGGCTACATGAAAACGATTGTCACAAGCTAGAGGTTGCCGGGGACCACTTCCGATGCTTCCGATACTTCCGAGAATCGGAAGCATCGTGGGCGGCCGGGAACCTCACAGAGCGAGCCCCGTCAGCACCATCACCCGCTCGTAGGTGTAGTCGTCCATCGCGAACTTCACACCCTCACGCCCCACTCCGGACTGCTTCACGCCGCCGTACGGCATCTGGTCGGCGCGGTAGGACGGCACGTCGCCGATGACCACGCCGCCGACCTCCAGCGCGCGGTGGGCGCGGAAGGCGGTCTGCAGGTCGTGGGTGAAGACGCCCGCCTGGAGGCCGTACTTGGAGTCGTTGACGGCGGCGAAGGCCTCGGCCTCCCCCTCCACCTTCCGTACGGTGAGGACGGGCCCGAAGACCTCCTCGCAGGAGAGGGTGACGTCGGCGGGTACGTCGGTGAGGACGGTCGGCGCGTACGAGGCGCCGTCGCGCTTGCCTCCGGTGCGCAGGACGGCCCCGGCCCCGACGGCCTCCTCGACCCACGCCTCGACCCGCTGGGCGGCGTCCTCACTGACCAGCGGCCCGACATCGGTGGCGCCGTCGGACGGGTCGCCGGTCACCTGGGCCTCGACCGCGGCGACGATGCGCGGCAGCAGCCGCTCGTACACGGACGCGTCCGCGATCACCCGCTGCACGGAGATGCAGGACTGGCCGCCCTGGTAGTTCGAGAAGGTCGCGATACGGGTCGCGGCCCAGTCGAGGTCCTCGTCGCTCGCGAAGTCGGCGAGCACGACCGCCGCGCCGTTGCCGCCCAGCTCCAGCGTGCAGTGCTTGCGCGGCGCCGAGTCCATGATCGCGTAGCCGACCTTCTCGGACCCGGTGAAGGAGATCACGGGCAGCCGCTCGTCCTGGACGAGGGCGGGCATGCGGTCGTTGGCGACGGGGAGGATGCTCCAGGAGCCGACGGGAAGGACGGTCCCGGCTCCCGCGCCGGCCGCGCCGACCGCGCCCGCCGCGTGGGCCTCGGCCTCGGCGAGCAGCTCTCCGATGATCAGCCCGGAGAGCGGGGTGGCCGGGGCGGGCTTCAGGATGATCGGCACACCGGCCGCGATCGCCGGGGCGATCTTGTGGGCGCAGAGGTTGAGCGGGAAGTTGAAGGGCGCGATACCGAGGACGACGCCCTTGGGGAAGCGGCGCGTGAACGCCAGCCGCCCCTGTCCGCCCAGGTCGGTGTCGAGCCGCTGCGCCTCGCCGCCGTTGAACCGCCGGGCCTCCTCGGCCGCGAACCGGAACACGGAGACGGCCCGGCCGACCTCACCCCGCGCCCACTTGATCGGCTTGCCGTTCTCCGCGGAGATCAGCTGTGCGATCTCCTCGGTCCGCTCGACCAGACGCCTGCTGACGTGGTCCAGGACGGCGGCCCGCACATGCGCCGGCGTCGCCGCGCACGCGTCCCGCACGGCGTACGCGGCGGCCACGGCCTCTTCGACCTGCTCGTCCGTCGGCACACTCACCCTGCCGACCAGGCGGCCGTCCCAGGGCGACGTCACATCGAACGTGGTCTCACCGGTGGCCTGGCGGCCGGCGAGCCAGAAGGCGTGGGTGGCGGTCATAGTCGATCCCGGCCCTTCGGTGGGTGGCACTTCAGCTTCCGGCTCCACGGTAGGGCCGGGGCGGCGGGAGGTCGTTTGTCCGGTACGTATGAGTGCGGCCGGGGGTTGTGCCGGATTGGCGGGGTGGGTGCGTCGAGTGCGGGTGAGTGGGGGCTGGTCGCGCCGCTCCCCGCGCCCCTGAACGACACAGCCCTACGGGCCGCTGAAAAGCCAGGGGCGCAGCCCCCTGCCTTTTCAGGGGCGCGGGGAACGGCGCGACCAGCCCCCACCGGACCCGCACCTGGGGGTCGAAGGGGCGCAGCCCCTGGGGACGGGAACGGGTAGGGGCGGCGGGGGCGAAAGAGCCCCCTACTCCCCCGCCGCAGCCGTCGCCTTCAACGCCAGCCACAGCTCCATCCGCACATCGGGATCGTCCAGCGAGCGCCCCACGATCTCCTCCACCCGCCGCATCCGGTAGCGCAGGGTGTGCCGATGAACCCCCAGGTCGGCGGCAGCCGCGTCCCACTGCCCGTGGCGCGACAACCACGCCCGCAGCGAGGCGACGAGATCCCCCCGCCCGGTCGCGTCGTGCTCCCGGAGCGGGCGGAGCAGACTGTCGGCGAAGGCCCGCACCGCGTCGTCGCCCAGCAGCGGCAGAACGGACCCGGCGGCGAGCTCCTCGTGCTCGACCAGACAGCGCCCACGCCGCCGGGCCACGGACAGCGCCTGCTCGGCCTGCTTGTACGCGGCGGCGGCCGCGATCGGCCCGGCGGGCGCGGACAGCCCGACGACGAGTTCCTCCTCCTCGACGGAGACAGGGGCGGCGACGGAGGTGGAAGCGGCAGCGGATACCGCATCCGGCCCGGCCGCCCGCGACGCCTCCAAGGCCGTCGCGAACTCCCCGCACGCCTCGACCGCCGCTCCCCCGTCCACGGCGAGCACGACGAGCCGCTCCCCGTCCGGAACGACGAGCACAGCCTCCCCGGCGCGCGCGGCAGCCGCCTCCACGACCTCGACGAGCTGCCCGAGCAGATCACCACCCGAGCCCACGGCGACCGCCGCGCCCATCACAGCCCGCCCGGCTTCCACGGCCCCGCCCCCGGGCCCGGCCGCAGCCCCGGGCCCGGCGCGGTCCGCCCCTGCACCGGACCGGGCCCCGCCTCCACGCGCGGCCGCGTTCCCGCCCCTGCCCGGATCCGCAGCCCCAGCCCCAGCCCGAGCCCCAGCCCCAGCCCCAGCCCCAGCCGCTTCCTCCACCGCACCCACCGCACCCACCGCGCTCACCGCCCCTTCCACCCGTGCCCGCGCCGCCGAAGCGGACGCCGACTCCGCGAGGATCAGCCGGAACGGGGCATCCAACAGGCCTCCGTACAGATCCCCGGCGACGGCGCGCGCATGGTCGCACTCCCCTGCCAGCAGCATGCGCAGCACCGCCGCGCCGATCCGCTGCTCGGCGGCGTGCAACGAGCGCGACCGTTCCGTCGTGAGGGTCAGGAGGGCGATCGCGGAGTGGACGGCGTACCGCTCGGTCGTGCCGAGGGCCGCCGCCGTGCCGACGGCGAGGGCGGCGCGGGCCCGGCGGCCGGTGCCGAGGGAGTGCAGTTCGACACGGTCCTCGCCGCCGACGACCGCGCTGGCCGGCGCCGGCCGGTCCCGCAGCCGGTCGACGTCGCCGGTGAGCCGCCCGGCCCGCCGCTCCGCCCACTCGGGCGCCACCGCGACGACCGCACCGGAGGCGTCGTACAGGGCGGCCCACCCGTCGACCTGCCCGGCGAGCGCGCGGAGCAGGCCCTCGGGGCCGTCGGTCAACGCCTGCTTGGTGAGTTCCCGCTGCGCGGCGAACCCCGCTGTCACCGCCCGGTACTGCTCGGCGGCGATGGCGGCCGAGACCGCCTTGCTGATGGCGAGGAAGGGCGTGCGCCGGGGCACTTCCAGGAGGGGCAGCCCCTCCCCCTCGGCCGCGCGCACGAGCGCCTCGGGGATGTCCTCGTAGTGCACCCCCACGGCGAAGCCGAGCCCGACGACCCCGGCACCCGCCAGCCGCCGTACATAGCGCCGCATCGCCTCCGGATCCTCCGCGTCCAGCTTCAACGCGGTGATCAGCAGCAGTTCTCCGCCCTCCATGTACGGCACGGGGTCGGCGAGCTCACTGGCGTGCGCCCAGCGCACCGGCACGTCCAGGCGGTCCTCGCCGGCCCGCACGGTCAGCTTGAGCGCGGAGTGGTGGACGAGCGAGGCGAGCGTGGGGGGCATGGGACCTTCAGGTCGACGTCAGAGACGGAGGCGGAGGGGAGCGGAGGCGGAGGGGAGTCGGACGCGGATCGGACTGCGGGAGAACATCGGCTTTTGGCCGCCGCGTATGAACGACCTGTCCCGATTCTGCCTCACCGTACGATCACAAGTCCCACGCATCGCACACCGAATGGCTCGAACCGAACGGCGTCCCGGCCGCCGCCCGGCTCGCCGCCCTCAGCCCCGAAGATCCACCAGCAGCGGCGGCGCGTGCTCGCCCCGCACGTTCGTCAGCGACAGCACCGCGTGGCCCGGCGGCACACCGTGCGCCAGTTCGGAGGCGGACCAGCGTTCCCGTTCGACCTGGCGTACGGTCACGGCCCGGGCGGTGGGCGCATGGCCGGTGATGACGCGGCGCAGCGCGTGCCAGGCCTTGCCCGCCGGGGAGTCGGCGATGATCTGCCGGTCGGTGACGTCCCGTGCCTCGGTCCACTCCTTGCCCCAGACCTCGGCGAAGTCCTGCCCGTCCCACGGGGTGAGCCCGGACAGCGCCATCCGGCAGCCGGTGGCGCCGAGGAGCGGCCCGCGCAACGGCCGGGGCGCGTCGTCCAGGGTGCGGAGCGTGAGGACCGCGCCCGCGTTGGCGGACCGCAGCCGCTGGATGCCGCGTACGGCCTCGGGGGTGACGACCCCCGTGGCGTCGTCCAGCACGAGGCAGGCGAAGAGCGACCGGTCCTCCCGTACGGCGACGCTCGCGGTGAACTGCGCGAGCACCAGCCGCGCCAGGATGCGCGAGGCGTCGGCGTGACCGCGTTCGGGGAGGTCGATACGGACCCGTACGGGGTGGTCGAGGGCCCGGAGGGAGAAGGGCCGGGACTGGCCGGAAGTGTCGAAGAACCCGGCGAAGGCGGGCCGGTCGAGGAGGGCGACCCGGTCGGCCAGTACGGAGCCGACGTCCCCGGGGTGCCCGAGCTGCCGTTCCCGCGCGTCCAGCTCCCGCAGCAGCGACTCCTGTCCCGCGTCCTGGAGGCCCTTGCGCAGCTCGCCCAGCGGACCGGGGGCGCCGTCCAGCAGCTGCCGTAGCTGCGGCACCGACGGGAACCGCCCGTGCACCGCCCGGAACGGTCCGAGCAGCTGGGCGAGGACCGTGGTGGAGCGCCGGCTGTCGCCGCCCGGGTGGGGGTCGGCGAGATCACCGACGAGCGCCTCCGCGAGCACGGCCGCGGCCTCGTCGGGGTCCGTGGTCCCGCCGTAGAGGTCGAGGTCGTACACGGACTCCGGGTTCCCGATCCGCACGACGACGTCGTACGCGTCGGCCGGTCCGAGCCCTGCCCCCGCCGCCCCCACGACCACCACGGCGGCCCGCCCGGCGAGCGCGTGCAGACACAGCGACTCGGCGACCGGCCAGACCACGCTCCCGGTCTTCCCCGACCCGGCGGGCCCGACGGCCAACAGGGACGTACCGAGCAGTTCGGGACCCAGAGCGAGGCCCGTGCCACGGTAGGCGTAGGGGTTGCGTGGGTCGTCGACGGTGCCGCCCAGGCGGACCTGCCCGGTGACCATGTCGTGCCGGGCCAGCCGGGCGGGCAGGTCCCGCTCCCCGGAGGGGTGCAGACACGCCGCCGCGCCGTCCTTCAGCACGGCACCGGTGAACGTCGCCAGACTGTGCCGTCCGCTCCGCACCCCCTGCCACGCCCGCATGATCCGCGCGTGATCCACATCCCGCATGAGCCCGGCCCCCGCCTCGACAGCCAGCCGCTCAGCAGCCTCCCCGGCCCCGGCCTCCCGAAGCTGGTTCCACTGGGCGGGGTCGTCCTGGGGCGGCGGTACGACCTGCCGCACCCGCGGCCGGCGGAAGCGCGACGCCCCGTACCGGCGCCAGACCTCGCCCCAGCGGCCGAGCCGACCCACGCCGATCATGATTACCAGGGCAACGACGGTGTACCAGACGTAGCCGAAGACCACCGAGGCGTACGAGCCTGGCGGCGCCCAGGACTCGGGGACCATCGCCCACAACGGCAGCATCCACCAGCCGCCGAGGTAGCCGTTGAAGAGCAGGGACCAGACCAGCCAGCCGACGAGGAACGCGATCAGGGCGCCGGCGAGCAGCTGCAGACCGGGGACCGTCTCCGGCTCCTCCTCCGGCCGCGGCCGATGCCCGAACCTCCACACACCGGGCGCCGCGTCGGGTCGCGGTGTCCGCAGCCAGGACAGGAAGGCGTTCCCGTCCGGCCTGGGCGGCACTCCCGGAGCGCCCGAGGGCAGGGGAGGCACGGGAGGTACCGAAGGCATCTCCGGCGACCCCGCCGGACGCGGCACAGGATGCGCATGCGTGCCCCGTACGTCCCGCGTTCCGTCGCTGTTCATCGCGCCTGCCCCCTGACCAGCCGTTCCGTCCACCATCAGCGAGCCAATCTAACGCTCCCACAAGGGGAGTTCACCGTTTACGCGGCCGGGCGGACCCGTGTGCTCACCGTATTACGCGGTCGGGCGCACACGCGTGCCCCCGTTCCTCCATGTCCAACGCGGACAAGACGAACACGCGACAACGCCCACATGGAGCATGCCCACCTTCCGGTCGCCGCCCTAGCCTGCGAGAAAAGAAGGCAAGCGTCCGAAAACACCCTCACCGGTCGGCGCGATCGCCGACCCGCCCCGTACGCCCCATGTCGTACACACGCACGATCACCAGGGAGCTCCCATGACCGCCCTTCCGCCGCTTCCCCAGGAGCGCCGCGTAGTCACCGCCATCCCCGGACCGAAGTCCCAGGAGCTGCAGGCCCGTCGTGTCGCCGCGGTCGCGGCGGGAGTGGGGTCGGTGCTGCCGGTGTTCACCGCGCGCGCGGGCGGCGGCATCATCGAGGACGTCGACGGCAACCGGCTGATCGACTTCGGCTCGGGCATCGCCGTCACGAGCGTCGGCGCGAGCGCGGAGGCCGTCGTACGCCGGGCGACCGCCCAGCTCCAGGACTTCACGCACACCTGTTTCATGGTCACGCCGTACGAGGGTTACGTCGCCGTCGCCGAGGCCCTCGCCGAGCTGACCCCGGGCGACCACGCCAAGAAGTCCGCGCTCTTCAACAGCGGCGCCGAGGCCGTCGAGAACGCCGTGAAGATCGCCCGGTCGTACACCAAGCGGCAGGCCGTGGTCGTGTTCGACCACGGTTACCACGGCCGCACCAACCTCACCATGGCGCTGACCGCGAAGAACATGCCGTACAAGCACGGCTTCGGCCCGTTCGCGCCCGAGGTCTACCGCGTCCCGGTGGCGTACGGCTACCGCTGGCCGACCGGCCCGGACAACGCCGGCCCGGAGGCCGCCGCGCAGGCGATCGACCAGATCACCAAGCAGGTCGGCGCGGAGAACGTGGCCGCGATCGTCATCGAGCCGGTGCTCGGCGAGGGCGGCTTCATCGAGCCGGCCAAGGGCTTCCTGCCCGCGATCAGCGAGTTCGCCTCCGACCACGGCATCGTCTTCGTCGCCGACGAGATCCAGTCCGGCTTCTGCCGCACCGGCCAGTGGTTCGCGTGCGAGGACGAGGGCATCGTCCCGGACCTGATCACCACCGCCAAGGGCATCGCCGGCGGGCTCCCGCTCGCCGCCGTCACCGGACGCGCGGAGATCATGGACGCGGCCCACGCGGGCGGCCTGGGCGGCACCTACGGCGGTAACCCCGTCGCCTGCGCGGGCGCCCTCGGCTCGATCGAGACGATGAGGGAACTCGACCTCAACGCCAGGGCGAAGACCATCGAGACGGTCATGAAGACCCGCCTCACCGCCATGGCCGAGAAGTTCGACGTCATCGGCGACATCCGCGGCCGCGGCGCCATGATCGCCATCGAGCTGGTCAAGGACCGTACGACGAAGGAGCCGAACCCGGAGGCGACCGCCGCGCTGGCGAAGGCCTGCCACCAGGAGGGCCTGCTGGTCCTGACCTGTGGCACCTACGGCAACGTGCTGCGCTTCCTGCCGCCGCTCGTCATCGGCGAGGACCTCCTCACCGAGGGCCTCGACATCATCGAGCAGGCGTTCACCCGCGTCTGAGCAGCCGCCGTCGCGGGTCACCCGCATACGGAATCCCCCATCCGCCTCCGACGTCCCACGCTCCCCGGAACCGGAATCCGATCCCGGATTCCGGTCTCTGTGGACGAGTGTCGGAGGGCGTGAAGAAGGTGTGCAAAGTGCATGTCGGGTCGCGATTCCTCCTGTCCTCGCCGCGTTCCCTGTCGTAGGTTCTAACGCAGATGAGAGATACACCCCGCCCACAGGGGACTGTGGGTGACACCGGGTCGGGGCCTCCCCAGCTTCGCCCTGGTCGTGCCCTCGCGCACACACCCGGAGCTTCCGGCTCCGGATCTCCTCACCGATCGGATGGCCGCCCGCCCCAAACCCCCCGGGGCGTGCGGCACACCGATCCGGTCGGCCGTCCTCGAACCACCCCCCCTGTTCGAGGACGGCCGACCACCCCCTCCGGCCGCCCTGCCGCCCTCCTCCTTCTCGGCACCCCGGCCCTTCTCTTCGCGCTGATCACCTGGCAGGTCCTCGCGCACGGTCCACTGGCCCGCGCGGACGGACGCCTCAGCGACTCCCTCGTCCAGCGGGGCGCCCCCACCCAGCTCCTCGCCGACCTCGGCAACGTCACGGTCGCCGTCCCGGTCCTCGTCCTGGTGCTGGTGTGCGTCGCGTGGCGTACGCGCGCCACCGGTGGGGACCACTGGTGGCGGCCGTCCGCCGCGGCAGCCCTGCTCATGGCCGCCGTGCCCCTCTGGGTCGTGCCGCTGAAGGAGCTCATCGCCCGCTCGGGCCCGCCGATCATGGGCCCTGGCACGGGTTTCTACCCCTCCGGCCACACGGCGACCGCCTCCATCGCCTACGGCGGTGCCGCCCTGCTTCTGCTGCCCTGGCTGCGCGGCACCCTCGCGCGCCGCGCGGTCGTCGTCCTCGCGGTCGTCCTGAGCCTCGGGGTCGGCTTCGGCCTGGTGCGCCAGGGCTACCACTGGCCGCTCGACGTGGTGGCGAGCTGGTGCGTGTGCGCGACGCTGCTCTCCTCGCTGTGGTTCCGGGTGCGTCGCCGTCCTGCGGGGTGAGGTTCTCGGTCGACTGGTCAGGACATCCAGCGTGGGATAGCCGAGTGCGTTCGGCAGGATCAACACGTCCCAGGCCCTGCCGGCCGGAAGCAGGGCGACCCCGGGGGGTGCCAGGAGTGCGCACAAGGCCGAGTTAGCTCGATCGTGTGATCGTCCGCTTGCGGGCTTGCGGTGCCCTGGGCTGATCGGGCTGACGTGGTCGTGCGACCTGGGACACCGGGTACGGCGTCGGCGTGCGGGGCCCCTGCTCCACCAGAGGATGGTTCAGGGCCTCCCCGTCGCCTCTGGCCGTACCTCTGTGGCCAGGTCGCGCAGGGCTGGTTCATCAGCGGCCTCCGGCCGCGGGGGCCTCCCGGGCCCGGACCACGCACAGGATGCGTGTCGCCACCCGGGGTCGAGTACACCGGGGACCAGCTCGCCCAAGACCGTTCGGGGCGCGCGGCTGAACGGACTCACCCCGCTCAGTCCACAGGAACGGTTGCGCTCCCACTCCCAGCGGCAGGCCTCGGGATCCGGTGACACGGATGCCAGCCACTCGGCCGCCGTCTTGGCCCCAGTCATGACAGGGACCTTCCTCTCTGTAGTGCTCCTGACGCGGTTTCGCGTCAGGAGCACAGACAGAGGTTCCGGCCGGGCATTACGCGGGTTCCGACCACTTCTTGGTGGTGAATGAGGCAGCACGCTCAGCAGGGCGTACGCCTGTTGATCACGTGTGCGCCCTCACGCCCTCACGCCGTCGGCGCTCTCGCTCCGTCAGCTGTCGAAGCCCAGCCCCAGCCGGTCCATGGCCTTCAGCCACAGGTTGCGGCGGCCCGCGTGGGAGTCGGCGCGGGCCAGCGACCACTTGGTGAGGGCGATGCCGGTCCAGGCGAACGGCTCCGGCGGGAACGGCAGCGGCTTCTTGCGGACCATCTCCAGCTCGGTGCGCTCGGTGTGCTCCCCGGCGAGCAGGTCGAGCATGACGTCCGCGCCGAACCGGGTGGCGCCCACGCCGAGGCCCGTGTACCCGGCCGCGTAGGCGACCCTGCCCTGGTGGGCCGTCCCGAAGAACGCCGAGAAGCGGGAGCAGGTGTCGATCGCGCCACCCCAGGCGTGGGTGAAGCGGACCCCCTCCAGCTGCGGGAAGCAGGTGAAGAAGTGCCCGGCGAGCTTGGCGTACGTCTCCGGCCGGTCGTCGTACTCGGCGCGCACCCGGCCGCCGTACTGGTAGACCGCGTCGTAGCCGCCCCAGAGGATCCGGTTGTCGGCGCTGAGCCGGAAGTAGTGGAACTGGTTGGCCGAGTCCCCGAGCCCCTGCCGGTTCTTCCAGCCGATCGCCGCCAGCTGGTCGGCGGTCAGCGGCTCGGTCATCAGGGCGTAGTCGTAGACGGGGACGGTGTACGCGCGGACGCGCTTGACCAGGCTGGGGAAGATGTTCGTGCCCAGCGCGACCTGACGGGTACGGACGTGGCCGTAGGGGGTGCGGACGGCCATGCCGGCGCCGTACGTCCTCAGGGTCAGCGCGGGGGTGTGCTCGTAGACGCGGACGCCGAGGTTCCGGCACGCCCGCTTCAGGCCCCAGGCGAGTTTGGCGGGATGGAGCATGGCGACGCCCCGGCGGTCGTGCAGGCCCGCCTCGAAGGTGGGTGAGGCGACCTGGTCGCGGACGGCGTCGGCGTCCAGGAACTCGATGCCGTCGGCGAGGCCCTCGCGGGCGATCTCGTCGTACCAGTCGCGCAGCTCCCGGGCCTGGTACGGCTCGGTGGCGACGTCGATCTCGCCGGTGCGTTCGAAGTCGCAGTCGAGGCCGTGGCGGGCGACCGCCGCCTCGATCTCGTCGAGGTTGCGGTCGCCCAGTTCCTGGAGCTTGTGGATCTCCTCGGGCCAGCGGGCGAGGCCGTTGGCCAGGCCGTGGGTGATGGAGGCGGCACAGAAGCCGCCGTTGCGGCCGGAGGCGGCCCAGCCCACCTCACGGCCTTCCAGCAGGACGACATCCCGCCCAGGGTCGCGCTCCTTGGCGATCAGCGCGGTCCACAGCCCGCTGTAGCCGCCGCCGACGACCAGCAGGTCGCAGCTCTCGGCGCCGGTGAGCGCGGGCTCGGGGTGGGGCTTGCCGGGGTCGTCGAGCCAGTACGGGACCGGCTGTGCGTCGGAAAGCGACTTCGTCCAACGGTTCATGGCGCTCGGGGCCATGATTTCAACTCCCTACAGAGTCGGCAGAGGCTTTATGCCTTGTGCTTCTTCCTGCGGTTTCCGATGGCCATTCCGGCCATCACGAACAGTACGGCGACCAGGAACATGGCCGTACCGATGACATTGATCTGGACGGGTGTGCCGCGCTGTGCCGAACCCCAGACGAACATGGGGAAGGTGACGGTCGAACCCGCGTTGAAATTGGTGATGATGAAATCGTCGAAGGAGAGCGCGAAGGCGAGCAGCGCGCCCGCCGCGATGCCCGGGGCGGCGATCGGCAGGGTGACCCGGACGAAGGTCTGGACGGGGCCCGCGTACAGGTCCCGCGCGGCCTCCTCCAGCCTCGGGTCCATCGACATCACCCGCGCCTTCACGGCGACGACGACGAAGCTGAGGCAGAACATGATGTGCGCGATGAGGATCGTCCAGAATCCCAGCTGTGCACCCATGTTGAGGAAAAGGGTGAGCAGCGAGGCGGCCATCACGACCTCGGGCATCGCCATCGGCAGGAAGATCAGCGAGTTCACCGCACCGCGCGCGCGGAAGCGGTACCGCACCAGCGCGAAGGCGATCATCGTGCCGAGGACGGTCGCGCCGAGGGTCGCCCAGGCGGCCAGCTGGAGGCTGAGCGAGAGCGAGCCGCACAGGTCGGCGACACCGCACGGGTCGGTCCAGGCGGCCGTGGAGAATTCCTGCCACTCGTAGTTGAAGCGGCCCTTCGGCTGATTGAAGGAGAAGACGGTGACGACGACGTTCGGCAGGAGCAGATATCCGAGCGTCAGAAGTCCCGCGATGACCACGAGACGGCGCTTGAGCCAGTTTATGAGGGCCATTTAAACCAGATCCTCCGTCCCCGACTTACGGATGTAGACCGTGACCATGACGAGGATCGCGGCCATGAGGATGAACGAGAGGGCCGCCGCCGTCGGATAGTCGAGGATCCGCAGGAATTGGCTCTGGATGACGTTGCCGATCATCTGGGTGTTGGTGGAGCCGAGGAGTTCGGCGTTCACGTAGTCGCCGCTCGCCGGGATGAACGTCAGCAGCGTGCCGGAGACGACACCGGGCATGGAGAGCGGGAACGTGACCTTGCGGAAGGTGGTGAACGGCTTCGCGTAGAGGTCGCCGGCCGCTTCGTGCAGCCGCCCGTCGATGCGCTCCAGCGAGGTGTAGAGCGGCAGGATCATGAACGGCAGGAAGTTGTACGTGAGGCCGCAGACCACCGCGAGCGGCGTGGCCAGCACCCGGTCCCCGGCCGTGAGGCCGAGCCAGCTGGTGACGTCCAGGACGTGCAGGGTGTCGAGGGCGCCGACGACCGGGCCGCCGTCCGACAGGATCGTCTTCCAGGCGAGGGTGCGGATCAGGAAGCTGGTGAAGAACGGGGCGATCACCAGGATCAGGATCAGATTGCGCCAGCGGCCCGCGCGGAACGCGATCAGGTACGCCAGCGGATAGCCGAGGAGCAGGCACAGGATCGTCGCCGAGCCCGCGTACAGGACCGAGCGCAGGAACTGCGGGTAGTACTCGCTCAGCGCGTCCCAGTAGGTCGCGAAGTGCCAGGTGACCTGGTAGCCGTCCTCCAGGGAGCCCGTCTGCACGGACGTGGAGGCCTGGTAGACCATCGGCATCGCGAAGAAGACCAGCAGCCAGATCAGACCGGGCGCGAGCAGCAGATACGGCGTCCAGCGACCCCTTTTCCGGGGCGGCTTCGTGGTCGGGACGGGGGCCAGGGGCGGTGGTGCCTCGGCTTCGGTGAGGGTCGACATCAGACGGCCGCCCCCTCGTCCACGCCCTCGTCCACGCCCGCGTCGATGTCCTGGGCGGCGTCCAGACCGAACGTGTGCGCGGGATTCCAGTGCAGGACGACATCCACGCCGGGGACGAGGCGGACGTCGCGGTCGATGTTCTGGACGTACACCTCGAACTCGGGGCAGACCGAGCTGTCGATGACGTACTGCGTGGAGACGCCGATGAAGCTGGTGGCGGTGATCCTGCCGTTGACGCGGTTGCGGCCGACGGGGATGTCCCCGGCGTCGTCCGCGTGCGTGAGGGTGATCTTCTCGGGGCGTACGCCGACGAGGACCTTGCCCCCGGTCGCGGTGGGCGCGGCGCACCGCGCCTGTGGCAGGACGAGCTTGCCGTCGCCCGCCTTCAGGACGATCTCGTCGCCGCTCCTGGAGTCGACCTCGGCCTCTATGAGGTTGGAGGTGCCGAGGAAGTTGGCGACGAAGGTGGTCCGCGGGTTCTCGTACAGGTCGGTGGGTGAGCCGAGCTGCTCGACGCGGCCGCCGTTCATCACGGCGACCGTGTCGGCCATGGTCATGGCCTCCTCCTGGTCGTGCGTGACGTGGATGAAGGTGATGCCGACCTCGGTCTGGATGCGCTTCAGCTCCAGCTGCATCTGGCGGCGCAGTTTGAGGTCGAGGGCGCCGAGGGGCTCGTCGAGGAGGAGGACCTTGGGGTGGTTGATGAGGGCGCGGGCGACGGCGACGCGCTGCTGCTGGCCGCCCGACAGCTGGTGCGGCTTCTTGCGGGCCTGCTCGGCGAGCTGGACCAGCTCCAGCATCTCCTCGACCTGCTTCTTCACGCTCTTGATGCCGCGCCGGCGCAGACCGAAGGCGACGTTCTCGAAGATGTCGAGGTGCGGGAAGAGGGCGTACGACTGGAAGACCGTGTTCACCGGCCGCTTGTACGGGGGCAGGTTCGTCACGTCCTGATCGCCGAGGGAGACGCTTCCGCAGGAAGGTTCCTCCAGACCCGCGATCATGCGCAGGGTGGTCGTCTTGCCGCAGCCGGAGGCGCCGAGCAGAGCGAAGAAGGAACCGGCCGGCACGGTCAGGTCGAGCGGGTGCACGGCGGTGAAGGAGCCGTAGGTCTTGCCGATGCCGGAGAGGCGGACGTCACCGCTGCCGTTGTCTGTGCTCTTCTTGCTGGTCATCGTCCTCGTCACGCCCCTGTCAGCTTCGCGAACTTCTCTTCGTACGCCGTCTCTTCCCGCTGGCTGAGGGAGCGGAAGGCGTGTGACTTGGCTGCCATGGCCGCGTCGGGAATGATCAGCGGGTTGTTCGCCGCGTCCGGGTCGATCTTGGCCAGCTCCGCCTTCACACCGTCGACGGGGCACACGTAGTTGATGTACGCGGCGAGTTCGGCGGCCGGCTTCGGCTCGTAGTAGTAGTCGATGAGCCGTTCGGCGTTGGTCTTGTGCCGGGCCCTGTTCGGGATCAGCAGGTTGTCCGTCGAGGTCATGTAGCCGCTGTCGGGGATGACGAAGTCGACGTCCGGGCTGTCGGCCTTGAGCTGGACCACGTCACCGGCCCAGGCGATACAGGCCGCGAGGTCGCCCTTGCTGAGGTCCGAGATGTAGTCGTTGCCGGTGAAGCGGCGGATCTGGCCGTTGTCGACGGCCTTCTGGAGGCGGGCGATCGCCGCGTCGTAGTCGTCGTCGCCGAACGTCGCCGGATCCTTGCCCATGTCCAGCAGGGTCATCCCGATGCTGTCGCGCATCTCGGAGAGGAAGCCGATGCGGCCCTTCAGCTTCGGGTTGTCGAGCATGTCGGAGACGGACTGCACCTCCTCGCCGTCCAGGGCCTTCTTGTTGTAGGCGACGACGGTCGAGATGCCCTGCCAGGGGTACGAGTAGGCGCGCCCCGGGTCCCAGTCCGGGTCGCGGAACTGCTGGGAGAGGTTCATGAAGGCATGCGGGAGGTTGGACGCGTCCAGTTTCTGCACCCACCCGAAGCGGATCAGCCTGGCCGCCAGCCAGTCGGTGACGCAGATGAGGTCACGCCCGGTGTCCTGACCGGCCGCGAGCTGCGGCTTGATCTTGCCGAAGAACTCGACGTTGTCGTTGATGTCCTCGCTGTACTTGACCTTGATGCCGGTGCGCCGGGTGAACTGCTCCAGGCTGGGGTGACGCTTGCCGCTGTCGTCGATGTCCATGTAATCGGTCCAGTTGGAGAAGTCGACCTCCTTCTCCTTGGCCGAGTGGTCCTCTGACGAGACGCCCGAGGTGTTCTTCGCCGCGGGGATGCCGCAGGCGCTCAGCGCGCCGAGCCCGCCGATCGCGAGTGCGCCGCCGGTTCCGGCGCGCAGCAGCGAACGGCGGCTGAGGGCGGCCCTGCCGCTGGTGAGGCTGCGCCGCACGGCGGCCGCCTGGGCCGGTGACAGGCGGTCGGGCTCGTACTGCTCCATGCGCGTGATGCCCTTTCGGAGGGGCCCTTTCGGGAGGGTGGGCGGAGAGCGGCCGGGGGTCGGGCGGCCGGTCCCCGGGCTGACTAGCGGTCCCCGAAGATCGTGCGGTGCCAGTCCTTCCTGGCGATCGCCGTATTGTCGAACATGACGTGCTTGATCTGGGTGTACTCCTCGAACGAGTACACGGACATGTCCTTGCCGAAGCCGGAGGCCTTGTAGCCGCCGTGCGGCATCTCGCTGATGATCGGGATGTGGTCGTTGACCCACACGCACCCGGCCTTGATCTCGCGGGTGGCGCGGCCCGTCCGGTACACGTCCCGGCTCCAGGCGGAGGCGGCGAGGCCGTACGGTGTGTCGTTCGCGAGCCGGATTCCCTCGTCGTCGCTGTCGAAGGGCAGGACCACGAGCACCGGCCCGAAGATCTCCGACTGGACGATCTCGCTGTCCTGGGCGGCGTCCGCGACGAGCGTGGGCCGATAGTAGGCCCCGTTCTTGAGATCTCCCTGTGGTGCCTCGCCACCGGTGACCACGCGCGCGTACGCGCGTGCCCGCTCGACGAATCCGGCGACACGGTCGCGCTGGACGTGGGAGATCAGCGGACCGAGGTCGGTGCCCGGGGCGAAGGGGTCGCCGAGCCGGACGGTCTCCATGAGGGCGGCCGTCCGCGCGACGAACTCCTCGTAGAGGGGCCGCTGCACGTACGCGCGCGTGGCGGCCGTGCAGTCCTGCCCGGTGTTGATGAGGGCACCCGCGACCGCGCCGTGGACGGCGGCCTCCAGGTCGGCGTCGTCGAAGACCACGAACGGGGCCTTGCCGCCCAGCTCCAGATGGATGCGCTTGACGGTGGCCGTGGCGATCTCGGCGACACGTTTGCCGACGGCCGTGGACCCCGTGAAGGAGGTCATGACCACGTCGGGGTGCCCGACGAGATGTTCACCGGCGTCCTTGCCGGTCCCGGTGACGACGTTGATCACGCCGTCGGGGATTCCGGCGTCCGTGGCGGCCTGCGCGAAGAGCAGCGAGGTGAGCGGGGTGGTCTCGGCGGGCTTCAGGACGATCGTGTTGCCCGCGGCGACCGCCGGGAGGATCTTCCAGGCGGCCATCTGGAGCGGATAGTTCCAGGGCGCGATCGAACCGACCACGCCGATGGGTTCACGGCGTACGTACGAGGTGTGGTCGCCGGAGTACTCGCCGGCCGACTGGCCCTGCAGGTGCCGGGCGGCGCCCGCGAAGAACGCGGTGTTGTCGAGGGTGCCGGGCACGTCGAACTCGCGCGTCAGTTTGAGCGGCTTCCCGCACTGCAGGGACTCGGCCCGGGCGAACTCCTCCGCGCGGTCCGCCAGGACCGCGGCGAAGCGGTGCAGGGCGTCGGACCGCTCGCCGGGCGTGGTGGCGGCCCAGCCGGGGAACGCCGCGAGGGCGGCGGCGACGGCCGCGTCCACGTCGTCCGGGCCGGCCAGCTCGTAGGTGAGGACCTCGTCGCCGGTCGCGGGGTCGACGACCGCGTGGGTACGGCCCGATGTGCCCTTCGTCAGGCGGCCGGCGATGTACTGCGCGCCGGCCGCGAAGCGGTCCTGTGCGGGGAATCGTTCCGGGGCGGCGGTGCCCGGGTTCTGCATGTCGCTCTCCTCCGCCGGTACCCCCTCTGTCCCGGGGGCGGGTGGCGTAGCTCCAGCTCGATTTGAGTGCCGATCCTGACAGAGCCATGCGGCGCCAACAAGGGATTCCGTTGTTGCCTTTTGGTTACGCGACGGAATCTGTCGACCAGGTGTCCATCCGGGACGGAAAATCGAGGACGGTTTGTCGGTGGCGGCTGCCAGACTCGTCGGCATGGAGAAGATCGATTCTTGGGAGACGCTCACCGGAGCGGTCCGAGCGGGGGCAAGGGTCACGTACCTGCACTTCTGGGGACACCGTCCCCGGCCCGACGGCCGGATCGGCGCGAGCTGTCTGAGCCAGTGGTGGCCGTCACCGTTCACGGTGGACGGCGTGGAGTACGCGACGGCAGAGCACTGGATGATGGCGTCGAAGGCCCGGCTCTTCGGGGACCCGGAGGCGGAGCGCAGGGCCGTCGCCGCGTCGAGCCCCGCCCAGGCCAAGAAGATCGGGCGACTGGTCCGCGGCTTCGACGACGCCCTGTGGCAGCGGGAGCGCTTCGGCATCGTCGTCGAGGGCAGCTTCCACAAGTTCGCCGCCCACGCCGAGCTGCGGACGTTCCTCCTGGGCACGGGGAACCGGGTGCTCGTCGAGGCCAGCCCTCTCGACCGTGTCTGGGGCATCGGCCTCGCCGCGGACGACGAACGCGCCATGGACCCCGCGCGGTGGCGGGGCCCCAATCTGCTGGGCTTCGCGCTGATGGCGGCCCGGGAGAGACTGCTGAGCGGGGTCGACGCCTGAGCGCTCCGCCGGGAGCCCGGTCCATCATCCGCGGGTGCGTCGTGACCGGTCGGGCCATGCGGCGGAGCCGCGCATCGTCACGGCTCCGCGCATCGTCACGGCTCCGCGCATCGTCACGGCTCCGCGCATCGTCACGGCTCCGCGCATCGTCACGGCTCCGCGCATCGTCACGGCTCCGGCTCCGCGCATCGTCACGGCTCCGGCTCCGCGCATCGTCACGGCTCCGGCTCCGCGCATCGTCACGGCTCCGTGCCCCTTCGGGGCACTGTCGCCCGGTGGGGTACTAGCCGACGCGGGGCGAGAAGACCTCGGCGGCGTGGGTCGCGTCGCCGTCGCCGGGCGGCAGCACCAGGGACAGCGACGTGGAGTAGCTGTCGTCGAAGGGGGCGGGGTCCGAGTCGTAGTCGGCGCTGCCGGGCGCCACGACGATGAGGACGATGAAGCCGATGCCGAGCAGGATGCCGACCACTCCGCAGATGATCCCGGCCAGTGCGTGCCCCGGGTTCGTCGCCTCGCCCCGGCGCGCCTTGACCCGACCGATGGACCCGAAGATCACGGCCATGACCCCGAGCAGGATCGCCAGCGGCCACAGACAGAAGAGCACGGCGGCACAGATGCCGAGCACCATCGCCGCGATCCCCATCCCGTTGCTCGGCGGCGGCGCCATCGCGGGCCAGGCGTAGGCCGCGCCGGGGGCGGGGTAGCCGGTGCCGGGGTAGCCGACACCGGGGTGGGCGTGGGCACCCGGGTACGCCGGGTACTGGGGATAGCCGTACGGGACCTGGCCGGGCCCTTCGGGGCCGATGGGCGGCGGCGGGACGGCGGCACCGGGGGCGGGGGCGGGGGCGGGGGCGGCGTAGGGGGCGCCGACTGCCGGTGGCGGGTAGGACGCGTGGGGTGCGCCGGGTGTGTGAGGTGCCTGGGCGGCGGGCGGGGCGAACGGGTTGTAGCCGGAGGTGGTGGACGTGGCGGACTGCGGGCCGCCCGGGGGTGCGAACGCGCCGGGGCCGGCCCAGGGCTGCGGTGCCGTGGGGGCCTGGGGAGAAGTCGGCGCGGTCGGCACCGGGCCGCTCTCGTCCACTCCCGGCATGGACACGACCGTCATCTGGTCGTGCACCGAGGGGGCGGGGCGGGTGGGGCTGCCCGGCGCCGGGGTGTCGGCGGGCACGGCCCAGGGATCGCGGGGAGGCGCGGCGTCGGCGGGGGCAGCGGACGGGGCCGACCCGGCGTACGAAACCGGCGCACCGGGCCCGGTGGAGCCCGTGGGCGGCACCGGTGCGCTCGGCCCGGCGGAACCCACGGCCCCGGCGGGCTCGCCGAAGTCGGCAGGCCCCGCGGACACGGTCGGCTTGTCCAGCGCGACCTTCGGGGCCGGGACCGCGTCCTCGGGCTGCGGGACGGCGGCCTGCGCGGCCGGCAGGGGGATGCCGTCGCCCACCGTCAGCATGTCGGCGTCGGCGGCGACCGACGGCGGTACGGCGTCCTCGGTCAGCGTCGGCAGAGTGGCACCATCCACCACCACCGGCGGCACGGCGTCCTCGGTCAGCGTCGGCAGAGTGGCACCATCCACGACCACCGGCGGCACGGCATCGTCGGTCAGCGTCGGCAGGGTGGCACCGTCCACGACTGTCGGCAGGGCGGCATCGTCGGCCGCCGTCGGCAGCGGGGCCCCGTCGGCGACCGTCGGTGGCGGTGTCGGGACGCGGTCCTGTGGGGGTGCCCACGGGTCCGGCTGCGGGTCGGCCGGTCTCTCCGGAGCAGGTGCCTCGTCGGATGACATGAGTGGGTCCCCCTGTAGCGTTCCGTGCCGTTCTGCGTCGTCTTTTCCGTCGTACGCGATCAGCTGTACGTTCGGTCATGCTAAGGCCCGGGGTTGGGCGTGCGGGCAGCCGCCTACGATGATCCCCGAGTCATCGATCAGCCGATCACCCGCGTCCCCCGACGAAGACCACGGTCCGGGGCGGACGCCGTTCCCGGGGAGGAACCTTGACCGACCACCGCACCGCACAGGGCGTGCCCGTGGCCCCCGCCGTCGCCGGCACATCCGCCGCTCCCGGCGCCTTTGGCACCCGCGACCTGCACGCCTTCATCGCCGGTCTGCCCAAGGCCGAACTGCATGTGCACCACGTCGGCTCCGCCTCTCCCCGTATCGTCGCGGAACTGGCCGCCCGCCACCCCGACTCCGCGGTGCCGACGGACCCCGAAGCGCTCGCGGACTACTTCTCGTTCACGGACTTCGCCCACTTCATCCAGGTGTATCTGTCCGTCGTCGACCTGATCCGCACCCCGGAGGACGTCCGGCTGCTGACGTTCGAGGTGGCGCGGGACCTCTCCCGGCAGCAGGTGCGGTACGCCGAGCTGACCGTCACGCCGTACTCCTCCACCCGTCGCGGGATCGACGAGCGGGCCTTCATGGAGGCGATCGAGGACGCGCGGAAGGCGGCGGAGGCCGAGTTCGGGACCGTACTGCGGTGGTGCTTCGACATTCCGGGCGAGGCGGGGCTGGTCTCGGCCGAGGAGACCGTCCGGCTCGCCACGGACGACCGGCTGCGGCCGGAGGGGCTGGTGTCGTTCGGGCTCGGCGGGCCCGAGGTCGGCGTGCCGAGGCCGCAGTTCAAGCCGTACTTCGACCGCGCGATCGCGGCCGGGCTGCACTCCGTGCCGCACGCCGGCGAGACCACCGGCCCCGAGACGGTGTGGGACGCGCTCCACCACCTGCGCGCGGAGCGCATCGGGCACGGCACCAGTTCGGCCCGCGACCCGAAGCTGCTCGCCCACCTCGCCGAGCACCGCATCGCCCTGGAGGTCTGCCCGACCTCGAACATAGCCACGCGCGCGGTCCGCACCCTCGACGAGCACCCCATCAAGGAGTTCGTGCGGGCCGGGGTCCTGGTCACCATCAACTCCGACGACCCGCCGATGTTCGGCACCGACCTCAACACCGAGTACGCGGTCGCCGCGCGCCTCCTCGACCTCGACGAGCAGGGGCTGGCCGCGCTGGCGAAGAACGCGGTGGACGCGTCCTTCCTCGACGAGCCCGGCAAGGCCCGCGTCTCCGCCGAGATCGACACCTACACATCGGCCTGGCTGACCCCCTGACCCGATCGGGACCCTCATCACCCTCATGCGCACCGTGACAGCCGTCGCCCATCGCGGCGCCCCCTACCGCCACCGTGAGAACACGCTCGACTCCCTGCGCGCCGGGCTCGAACTGGGCGCGGACGCCGTCGAGTTCGACGTACGGACGACCCGTGACGGCGTGCCCGTCCTGCTCCACGACGCGACGCTGAACCGGCTCTGGGAGCTGGACCGGCCGCTGGCCGCGCTCTCCGCCGCGGAGCTGCGCGGGCTGACGGCCGACGGGGTGCCGACGCTGGCCGACGCGCTGCTCACCACCCGGAGCAGCCGGGTCATGGTCGACCTGCCGGGCTCGGTGAACCCCCGGGCGGTGCGGCAGATCCTCGGTGTCGTACGGGAGTGCGACGCCGAGGACCGCGTCTACTACAGCGCGGACCCGCCCACCCTGCTCGCCCTCCGCGCCGCCGCCCCCACCGCCGAGCTCGCCCTCACCTGGAAGACCCTCGCCCCACCCCGCCCCGCCCTGCTCGACGCGATCCGCCCCCGCTGGCTCAACTACCGCTTCGGCCTGCTCACCCACGCCCTCGCGGACCGCGTCCACCACGACGGCTACCTCCTCTCCGCCTGGACCCCCGACACCCGCCGCTCCATGCGTCGCCTGATCGGCCTGGGCGTCGACTCGATCACGACGAACCGAGTCGACACCCTGTGCGCACTGAGGCAGCATCCCCGAACCGAGGCCGAGGACAGCGCCCTCTAGGGGGCGCGGGGAACTGCGCGAACAGCCACGACACACCCGCACACGCCCTCCGGGGTCCCGAGCCCCTGGACGCTCAGCGACACCCCGCGGCCGCATACGGCGGGGAGCCGACGAGGCCGTTACACCTCCGACCGCTGCTCCACCGTCGCCGCGTCCTGAGGCTTCTCCCGCGTGACGTACTGCGGTACGGGGGCCGAGTCCCGGCCGTTGTCGCGGACGAGGCCGTAGCGACGGGCGCCCCGGTCGGGCCCTTGGGTGATGTCCTCGGTGACGCTGTCCCAGGTGGAGGGGGCGACGGTGATGCCGTAGTCGGCGCCGCGTTCGTTCTGGGTGAGGGTGACCGTGCCGTCGAGATAGAAGTACTCGTTCTGCCACATCTGTTGGGTGCCTGCGGGCAGGACCGTGTATCCGGTGTCGGGCCCGCCCATGCCGGAGGTCTCGCCGTCGGCGGAGGTCGGATCGTCCATGCGGCGGCCGCCGCCCGAGGCGACGTGGAAGAGCTTGCCCTTCAGGCCGGTCCAGGACGGCATGACCAGGCCGCCCGCCCGGTACTGCGGCGAGATCTGCCAGCGGACCAGGACATAACCCTCGCCCGTGAAGGTCACGGCGTCGCCCCGGTGGTTCATCACGGTCCGCGTGCCGCCACTGCTCGTGAGGCCGGACTCCGGCCGGCGCGGGAGGGCGCCGGGCGGGGTGTCCGGGTCCGGCGCCGCGTCCACGACGTCGACGACGGTGCCGTAGAGATCGGCCTTCTTCGTCGCGGACGGGGAGACGGAGGGGGACGGCGTCGGCGAGGTGGAGGGCGAGGGGCCCCGGGGCTTCGAAACCTCGGGCGCGCGGGCCGTGCTGAGCGCCGTGGGCGCGGCCTGCGCGGGCCGGTCCTGCGGGGGCTGCGTCACGACGTACGCGCCCCCGGCGACGATCGACGCACTCGCCGTCACCGCGACGGCGGGCTTGGCGAGGGCGCCGAGCACCTTGGCGGACCAGCCCACGGAGGCGGTCGCGGCGGTCGCCGCCACGGCGGTCTTCCCGCCGAACGCCAGGGACAGCGTGAAACCGACGGGGACGGGCACCAGGGCCAGGCCGACGAGGAGGCGTTCGGCGGGGACGACGACCTCGCCGGGGCGGCCGTGGCCGTCGCAGCGGGCGCAGCCTCGGATGTGCCGGGCGATGCGCTTGCGCCACACCGAGTCGGGCCGCCCGCTCCAACGGGCGGTGACCCGGCCCAGGTCGGAGCAGGAGGAGTCGAGGGCGCGGACGATGCCCCGCGCGGTCTCCAGACGGGCCTTCATCCGCTGGACGCGCACGGCGGCATGCTGCCGGCTGATGCCGACGGCGGCGGCGAGCTCGCGCCGGGTGAGTTCGCCCGCGACCTCCAGCCACCACAGCGAGAGCAGCTGGCGGTCCTCGCCGTCGAGCCAGCGGACCGCTTCCGCGACCTCTTTCCGCTGGCCCTCCAACTGCAGCCGCAGCACGGTCAGCTCGGCGAAGTCGGTGGCGCCCTGGGCGGCGCTGTCGTCGAGCTGGTCGGCGGTGCGGCGGCGCGCCCGGTCCCGTATCTGCCGCATCGCGATCGCGACCAGCCAGGAGCGGAAGCTGTCCGGATCGCGCAGCGTGTCGAGGTTGTCGACGGCGCGCAGCATGGTCTCCTGCACGACGTCGTCGACATCGGCGTGGCCGTTGAGGGCCCGGCCGACGATGTTGTAGACGAGGGGCAGCCAGCCCTCGACCAGTTCGTCGAGGGCGCGCCGGTCCCCTGTCTGTGCGGCCGCGATGGTGGCGCGCCACTGCCGCCCGTCCACGTACGTTCCCTCCGGTCCCGCTGGGCTCACCCTGTTCACTCGGCTGTGTTCCGTACCTTCTCAGCCATCGCTGTGACGTGGGGATCCTCCGAGGCGGAGATCACACTGCTCATACGGCTCGCTCCTGTACGTGGGGAAACAGGGGTGCCTACGGAGACTGTGTGGAGGCGGCCGGGATAACAGTTTTTCGGTCCCACCCGTCGGTGAGCGCCTCCAGCCGCTTGATCCGCCGCCGAACGACGTACAGCGGGATCACCCCGAACACACCGAACGACATGTCGATCACCGTCCACCAGAAGGGGATGCCCCGGATCGGCCCGCAGATCAGGGCCAGCGGGATGATTCCCGCGCAGGCGATCATGCCGAACTCGACGACCCAGATGTTGCGGACCGGGTCACGGTAGGGGCCGTAGAAGGCCACCGCGATCACGAGGTGGGCGAAGGCCAGCCAGTCCGTGCCGTACAGGAGGAACGGGTACTCGGCGTCGGCCTCGTCGAGCCCCGCCCGTACGCGTTCGATCCACTCCACGAGCGCCGGCAGGTACTCCCCCACGGACAGCGATCGCAGCAACTCCTCGGTCCAGCGCAGCTCGTGGACGAGCGGGAAGGCCGTGGCGCCGCTCAGCACCAGACTGACGACGAAGAAGACCAGCCACGCACGGATGCCCTTCAACAGGGCGGCTCTGTCGCTCATGCGGTGAGCGTACGCCCCGTCTTGAACGCGTTCAAAAGTGGGGGCCCGGCATGCCGGGCCCCCACGAGAACGCACCAGGCCGTCAGCCGCCGGGAATCGTGCGGATCGCGGCGATGTCGAATTGCAGGCGCACCTTCTCGCTCACCATGGCGCCCCCCTCCGCGAGCCGCTGGTTGTACATAAGGCCCCATTCGGAACGATTGATGGTGGTCGTCCCGTCGAAACCGACCCGCTCGTATCCGAACGGGTCCATGACGTGCCCTATATAGGTGAGTTCCAGATCCACAGGCCGGGTGATGCTCTTGATCGTGAGTTCGCCGGCCATGCGGTAGACATCGTTGCCCACGGGTCGCACCGCCGTACTGACGAAGCGCATACGCGGATAGGTCGCGGCGTCCAGGAAGTCGCGGCCCATCAGATGGGCGTCGCGTTGTTCCACTCCGGTATCGACGGACGTGGTGGACAGAACTATCTCGGCCCGTGAACGAGCAGGATCACGGCCGTCGAAGTAGAGCCGGCTCTGATACTCGGTGAACGCACCGCGCACGGTCGTCACCAGGGCATGCCGGACGGAGAAACCGATACGGCTGTGCGCCGCGTCGATCATCCATTCGCCGGTCAGCGTCGCCAGGGTGGGATCGGACGGGCCGTCGGGACCGAAAGCAGGGGACTCGTGGGGGAGTTGTGAGGCTGTGGGGGATGCCGGGCGGCGCAGGGACGCAGCACGGGTGAACAGGTTCATGATTCACGTAACTACGGCACGACGGAATTTGCCGCAACCCTTCGTCGGCTGATCCGTCAGGTCCGAATCGACACCGAAAGGCTGATAAAGCGCCACCGCGCGGCAGACAATTGCACTATCTCCACAGGGTCGCCACGAATTGCCCGCCGAAATTCATCTCGGGAAGACCGGAATACGCCCCTCGGATTCAGGACCGGTCCTCGAGCGGCACGGGGATGCGGTCCCGCACCGGACACGGAACGAGACCGCGGTGACAGAAGTCCACGGGGAACCGGGCGGGCCGCAGGCCCGATCAGGGGCGCGGGGAACCGCGCGCCCGGCCACAGACACCCCGCGCCCGTCGACGAACCCTCAGTCCAACGACGTCATCACGTGCTTGATCCGCGTGTAGTCGTCGAACCCATAACCCGAGAGATCCTTGCCGTACCCCGACTTCTTGAACCCGCCGTGCGGCATCTCGGCGACCAGCGCGATGTGCGTGTTGATCCACACGCACCCGAAGTCCAACGCCTTCGACATGCGCATCGCCCGCCCGTGGTCCTTCGTCCACACGGACGACGCGAGCGCGTACTCGACCCCGTTCGCCCAGCCGACGGCCTGCTCCTCGTCGGTGAACGACTGAACCGTGATGACCGGCCCGAAGACCTCCCGCTGGATGATCTCGTCGTCCTGCTTCAGCCCGGAGACGACGGTCGCCGCGTAGAAGTACCCCTTCTCGCCGACCTGGTGGCCACCCGCCTCGACCTTGGCGTGGGCCGGCAGCCGCTCGATGAACCCGGCCACCTGCTTGAGCTGGTTGGGGTTGTTCAGCGGCCCGTACAGCACGTCCTCGTCGTCCGGCTGCCCGGTCTTCGTCTCGGCCGCCGCCTTCGCGAGCGCGGCCACGAACTCGTCGTGGATGCCCTCCTGGACGAGGACGCGGGTCGCGGCCGTACAGTCCTGCCCGGCGTTGAAGAAGCCCGCCACCGAGATCTCCTCGACGGCCTTGGCGATGTCGGTGTCGGCGAACACGACGACCGGCGCCTTGCCGCCCAGCTCCAGGTGGACGCGCTTGAGGTCCTTGGACGCGGACTCGGCGACGGACATACCGGCCCGCACGGACCCGGTGATGGACGCCATGGCCGGAGTCGGGTGCTCGACCATCAGCCGACCCGTGTCACGGTCGCCCGTGATCACGTTGAAGACGCCCTTCGGCAGGATCGCCCCGATGATCTCCGCGATGAGAACGGTCGACGCCGGCGTCGTGTCCGACGGCTTCAGCACGACCGTGTTGCCCGCGGCGATCGCCGGCGCGAACTTCCACACGGCCATCATCATCGGGTAGTTCCACGGCGCGACCTGGGCGCAGACACCGACCGGCTCACGGCGGACGATCGAGGTCATCCCCTCCATGTACTCGCCGGCCGACCGGCCCTCCAGCATCCGCGCGGCGCCCGCGAAGAAGCGGATCTGGTCCACCATCGGCGGGATCTCCTCGGAGCGGGTCAGCCCGATCGGCTTGCCCGTGTTCTCCACCTCCGCCGCGATGAGCTCCTCGGCCCGCTCCTCGAACGCGTCGGCGATCTTCAGCAGGGCTTTCTGGCGCTCGGCCGGGGTCGTGTCCCGCCAGGCCGGGAACGCGGCCGCGGCGGCGGTCATGGCCGCGTCGACGTCGGCCTGGCCGGACAGGGGCGCGGTCGCGTAGGCCTCGCCCGTCGCGGGGTTGACCACCTCGGTGGTCCGTCCGTCGACGGCGTCACGGAATTCCCCGTCGATGTAGTTACGTAGCTTGCGCAGCCGACCCAGCTCGGTACTCACTGCCGGCCCTCCAGATGTGGGTGTCCAGGTTGGGGTGTCCATCCCTTGAGACACCACCCTAATCCGCCGCCCCACGTTTTCAACACCCCCGACACCCCGCCGACTGCGAAATCCGCAAGCTAAGACCCCAGAAACAACGAATTTCATCGATCCAGCCTTGCGGAACTGTCGATACGTCGTGCACAGTGTGGCCGTGGCCAGTCGAAGCGCAGACCAGAAGGACCCCAAGGAGCCCCGGAAGGACTCCAAGGAGCCGAGGAACGGCACTCCGCAGTTGGACGCCGTCTCCCTCGCCATCGTCGAGCAGCTCCAGGAGGACGGCCGGCGGCCGTACGCCGCGATCGGCAAGGCCGTCGGCCTGTCCGAGGCGGCCGTGCGCCAGCGCGTCCAGAAGCTGCTCGACCAGGGCGTGATGCAGATCGTGGCCGTCACCGATCCGCTCACCGTGGGCTTCCGGCGTCAGGCGATGATCGGCATCAACGTCGACGGCGACCTGGATCCCGTGGCAGACGCGCTGACGGCCATGTCCGAGGTCGAGTACATCGTGATCACCGCCGGCTCCTTCGACCTGATGGCGGAGGTCGTCTGCGAGGACGACGACCACCTCCTGGAGGTCATCAACAAACGCATCCGGACCCTGCCCGGCGTGCGCTCCACCGAGAGCTTCGTCTACCTCAAGCTCAAGAAGCAGACCTACATGTGGGGAACCCGATAACCGTGAGGACGGATAAGCCGTGAGCCCCAAGGACCTCAGCCAGACCGCGTACGACCACCTGTGGATGCACTTCACCCGCATGTCCTCGTACGAGAACTCCCCGGTCCCCACGATCGTCCGGGGCGAGGGCACCTACATCTACGACGACAAGGGCAAGCGGTACCTCGACGGTCTCGCGGGGCTCTTCGTGGTCCAGGCGGGCCACGGCCGCACCGAGCTGGCGGAGACCGCGTTCAAGCAGGCGCAGGAGCTGGCCTTCTTCCCGGTCTGGTCCTACGCCCACCCGAAGGCCGTCGAACTGGCGGAACGCATCGCCGACTACGCGCCCGGCGATCTGAACAAGGTCTTCTTCACCACCGGCGGCGGTGAGGCGGTCGAGACCGCCTGGAAGCTCGCCAAGCAGTACTTCAAGCTCCAGGGCAAGCCGACCAAGTACAAGGTCATCTCCCGCGCGGTCGCCTACCACGGCACTCCGCAGGGCGCCCTGTCCATCACCGGCCTGCCGGCCCTGAAGGCCCCCTTCGAGCCGCTGGTGCCGGGCGCGCACAAGGTCCCGAACACCAACATCTACCGGGCTCCGTACTTCGGCGACGACCCGGAGGCCTTCGGCCGCTGGGCCGCCGACCAGATCGAGCAGGAGATCCTCTTCGAGGGCCCCGACACGGTCGCGGCGGTCTTCCTGGAGCCGGTGCAGAACGCCGGCGGCTGCTTCCCGCCGCCGCCCGGCTACTTCCAGCGGGTCCGCGAGATCTGCGACCAGTACGACGTACTGCTGGTGTCGGACGAGGTCATCTGCGCCTTCGGCCGGCTCGGCACGATGTTCGCCTGCGACAAGTTCGGCTACGTCCCGGACATGATCACCTGCGCCAAGGGCATGACCTCGGGCTACTCCCCGATCGGCGCCTGCGTCATCTCGGACCGCATAGCCGAGCCCTTCTACAAGGGCGACAACACCTTCCTGCACGGCTACACCTTCGGCGGCCACCCGGTCTCCGCGGCCGTCGGCCTCGCCAACCTCGACCTGTTCGAGCGCGAGGGCCTCAACCAGCACGTCCTCGACCACGAGGACGCGTTCCGGTCCACGTTGGAGAAGCTGTACGACCTGCCGATCGTCGGAGACGTCCGCGGCAACGGCTACTTCTACGGAATCGAGCTGGTCAAGGACAAGGCGACGAAGGAGAGCTTCGACGACGCCGAGACCGAGCGGATCCTCTACGGCTTCCTGTCGAAGAAGCTGTTCGAGAACGGCCTCTACTGCCGTGCCGACGACCGTGGCGACCCGGTCGTCCAGCTCGCCCCGCCGCTGATCTCCGACCAGTCGACCTTCGACGAGATCGAGCAGATCCTGCGCGCGACGCTGACGGAGGCGTGGACCCTGCTGTAGCCCCCGACGATCCCGTCGGCGCTCGCGGACGGCTCTTTCAAACGGCCCGGGACGCACCCATCCGAGTGAGATGGGGGCGTCCCGGGCCGTGTGCTGTCCGGCCCCCGCCCCCCTGACTCCCTAGCGTGCCCCCTGTAACCGATCGGCCCTGCCTTCGTTCCCCCGGACGGGGGGCTCCCCCGGCAATCCTGATCCGAACCGAGGTGTACGCCCATGGTGGCCCCGCCGGACAACGACGTGCTCTGGGCACGTGGTCTGACCTACGCGCACGACGGCTCGCCCGCTCTGCGAGGCGTGTCGATGGCCGTCCGGGAGGGCGAGATCGTCGCCGTCACCGGCCCGCGCGGCAGCGGCAAGACCACGCTCCTGCGGTGCCTGTCCGGACAGCTGCGGGCCCAGCGCGGCGAGGTGTGGTTCAACAGCCTTCCCCTGCACACGATGGGTCCGCTCGCCCGGGAACGGCTGCGCCTGGACCGCTTCGGCTGGATCGACCCCGAGCCGGTCCTCGTCCCCGAGCTGAACGCCTGGGAGAACGCCGCCCTGCCGCTGATGCTGCGCGGCACCGGCCGCCGGGCCGCCAAGGCCGCCGCTCTGGAGTGGCTGGAGCGCCTCGACATCCGCGACTCGGCCCGCAAGCGCCCGCACGCCCTCCTCCAGTCCGAGCGCCAGCGCGTGGTCGTCGCCCGCGCCCTGGTCGCCGCCCCCCACGTGCTCTTCGCGGACGAGCCGACCGCCGCGCTGCACCGCGCCGAGCACACCCACGTCCTGCGCACCCTCACCACGGCCGCCCGCTCCCACGACATCACCGTCGTCCTCGCCACCCACGACCCCGAGACCGCCTCCTTCGTGGACCGCACGATCTCCCTGCTCGACGGGCGCCACGTGAAGACCGTCCACCTCCCCTCCGCCGCGAACCGGCAAGGCCGAACTCCCACAGACCGGCAAGGCCGAGCCCCCACAGAGCCGAACCCCCGAGCCACGCCCGAGGCAGACCGCCGGCCCACCGCGGAAGCCGAAGGCCACCTCGCCGCCGAGAGGGGAGGCCACCTGGCTGCCGAGCGGGGACGCCGTCCCGGCACCAAGAAGGGAGGCCGCCCGGCCGCCGGGGGAGACCGCCGGGCCACCGCCGAAGGAGGAGGCCACCTCACCACCGGGCAAGGAGGCCGGCCGGCCACCGAGCGGGGAGGGCGGCCCACCGCCGACGAGGAACACGTGTCCGCCGGCGACGGCAAAGGTCACCTCGCCACGGGGCGAGGAGGCCGCCCGACCACCGAGCAAGGACGCCGTCCCGGCACCGACGAGGGAGGCCGCCCGGCCGCCGAGGAGGAGCGCCGGGCCGCCGCGGAAGGAGGTGGTGGAACCGCTGCCGAGGGGGAGCATCCGTCCGCCGACGGGGAAGGCCGGGCCGCGTGCTCGCTCTCCGCCTAGCCCGCCGGGCCCACCCCGTGGTCCAGCTCCGCCGTCTCCTGGTCGCCGCGGCCACCGGCGGCACGGGATTCCTGCTGCTCTGCGCCCTCGGGCACGCCATGGCCCATCCGCACGCCCCGGCCGGCTCGGTGCTCCGCCTGGCCTGGTGCTTCGCACCCGCGGCCGCCACCGTGTACTTCGCGGTGACGGTGGCCCGCACCGACCCCGGAACCCGCCCCCGCCCCGGCCTGTCCGCGATCGGCCTCGGCCCCGGCCGCCTGATGGCCATCTCCGCGGTCACGACGGCCCTGTCCACCGTCCTCGGCTCGCTCCTCGCCCTGCTCTTCTTCCTCCATCTGCGCGGCGACCTCAGGGGCATGCCCTTCGACGGCGCCGCCGCCGACGCCCTCGCCGCGGGGCAGCCCCTCCCCCTCCCCGCGGCCCTGACCCTCCTCGCCCTGGTACCGGCCGTGGCCTGCGCCACGACCGCCCTGGTGCTACGCCCCAAGGACACGGGTGCCCGGCCCACCGGACCCCGGACACGCTTCATGGCGTACGACACCTTCGCCATCGGCCGGCGGGCCGCGTCCCCGGCGGGCGCCACGAGGTACCAGGAGGAGCCGGACGAGGAGGCCGTCGCCCCCACGGCCCCCCAGGAGCCACCGGAACCCGCGGCTCCGCGCCCCGCCCCCGGCGGTCTCCCCTGGGGCATCGCCGTGCTCGCCGTCGGCCTCGCCGTGGAGACGTACGCCGGACAGTCCGACGACGGCTCCACCCTCCCCCTCCCCGGCGGCTTCGCGGACAGCCCCGCCGGAGCCCTCGGCGGCTGGCTGCTCACCGCGCTCGGGCTGGTCCTCACCGGCCCCGGGCTCACCCACCTCACCGGACGCCTGCTCCAGTCCGTACGCCCCGGCGCACTGCGGCTCCTCTCCGGGCGCGTGCTCCAGGAAGACGCCCGGCGCATCGGGCGCCCTCTCGGGGTGGTGTGCGCGGTGGCCTCCGGGGCGTACGCCATGGTGACGCTGTCCTCCGGCGTGCGCCCCACGGTCGGCCCGCTCGCCCTCCTGGGCGCGCTCGTGGTGGCCGGCTGTGCCGTGCTCACCCTCGCGACGGCCGCCGTCGAGGCCCGTCGGGCGCACGCGGACGCCACGGCCGCGCTGTTGCGGCTGGGAGCGCCCAGCGCGTTGCCGCGGCGGGCGGCCCTGCTCCGCGCGGGCGCCCTGCTCGCTGTGTTCGGCCCTCTGACCTGGACGGTCGCCCGGCTGGCGGCGCTGCCGCTGGTCGCCTGAGACGCGCCCCTGAGACACACCGCTGGGGCGCCGGAAAACTCGTACGAAAAAAAATCCGAGACCGGCGATGAGTTCCACGAGGGTCCCCGGTCTACCCCTGCGAACGGACCGCGACCGACAGGAGAGACCTCGCCATGTACCAGCAGATGATCTTCGTGAACCTGCCCGTGAACGACCTCGACGCCTCGAAGAAGTTCTTCACGGAGCTCGGGTACGCGCTCAACCCCCAGTTCAGCGACGAGAACGCGGCCTCCGTGGTGATCAGCGACACCATTGTGGCGATGCTGCTCACCAAGCCGTTCTACTCGTCCTTCACCCAGAAGGAGATCGCGGACGCCACGAAGACCAGCGAGGTGCTGCTCTGTCTGAGCGCCGAGAGCCGCGAGAAGGTGGACGAGCTGGTCGACAAGGCGGTCGCCGCCGGCGGCACCGCGTCGGAGAAGATCCAGGAGATGGACTTCATGTACGGCCGCGCCTTCGACGACCTCGACGGCCACACCTGGGAGGTCGTGTGGATGGACCCGGCCACCATCGAGGGCTGAGGCTCACCTGCCAACCGCCCCGTACCGCCGCGCCCCGGACGGGGCGCGGGGAACCGCGCGACCAGCCACGACGCACCCGCACCCGCCCACGCTGCTCCGGGCCCCCGGCACGACCCCGGCTCCCCCAGCGGAGCGCAATAGCATGGGCGGGTGCAGACGATGCCCGCCCACGCGGCCCACCACGGCGACCACGAGATCGAGACGATCGAGGAGTTCGACGCGATCGTCTCCGCGCGCGGCACGCTCTCGGGATTCCGCATCCAGGCCGTCGACCTGACAGACCGTACGCGCGTGCTGCTCGCCACCGGCACGGCGGGAGCCGTCTTCCTGGGCTGCCCGATGCGCGAGGAGGCGGCGGCGAAGATACGCGCGGACGGCGCCCTGGTCTTCCCGCCCGTGCCCGGCCTGCCCTTCGATCCGTACCGCGGCCTGCTCTACTCCCCCGACGAACTCTTCGCGTCCCTGTCGGACGGCGGCTACGAGGCGACACCCGACGCCCTCGCGTACGCCTGGTTCCAGCGGACCAAGGCCGACCGGGACGTCTACGCCTCCATGCTGCGCGCCGTCCACGACGACTCCGTCTCCGACGCCCTCGACGAACTCCTCACCGGCGCACGGGTGGTGGGCGTGATGGGCGGTCACGCGATGGCACGCGGCACCGAGGCGTACGAGGGCGCCGCCCACCTCGGCCGCACCCTGGCCCGCTCGGGTCTCACGGTCGCCACCGGCGATGGTCCGGGCGCGATGGAGGCGGCGAACCTGGGCGCCTACGCGGCCCCGTACGACGACGAGATGCTCGCCGAGGCGCTGCAAATCCTGGCGAAGGCACCGACGTTCACGCCCTCGATCACCGACTGGGCGAGCGCCGCCTTCGACGTGCGCACCCGCTGGCCGAAGGGCGGCACCTCCGTCGGCATCCCCACCTGGTTCTACGGCCACGAGCCGCCGAACCCGTTCGCCTCGCACATCGCGAAGTACTTCGCCAACGCCACCCGCGAGGACGGTCTCCTGGCCCGCTGCGACACGGGCGTCGTCTTCCTGCCGGGCGCGGCCGGAACCGTCCAGGAGATCTTCGACAACGCGACCCCCAACTACTACGAGTCGCGCGGTGAACCGACCCCCATGGTTCTCGTCGACCGCGCCCACTGGACGGAGAGACTGCCGACCTGGCCACTGCTCCGGTCGCTGGCGCGGGGCCGTTCGATGGAGGCCCGGATAGCCCTGGTGGACCGCATCGAGGAGGCCCCGGAGGCCTTGGCGCGTCTGGGAGGGTGAGAGCTACGCGCGTTGCTGAACACGCGTCAAACCTGCGGACGGTTCATCAATGGGCAAAGCCAACCGCCCAAACACTTCTTCGGATTGACAGTGCTTATGGCGCACTTATAAACCTGTGAGGCACATGGGGAAGCCGCTCCTCCGGCGGCCCTCCGTCGCCCCCCACTCCCCTGTGCTTCCCGTGAAGGGCAAAAGTGTCCATATCTCCCCGTACCGCGCGGACTTCGCGCTATGTCGGTGTTGCTTTCGCGTCCGCCGCACTCGTGTTCGGCGCCGCGGGCAACGCCATGGCCTGCAGCATCAAGGACTTCTCCGCCGTCGCCGGGTGCGACGGTGACAAGGGCGTCATCCGTGTGACCGATGTGGACCCCCTGGGCGTCAAGGCCGAGATCTCCGTCTACCTGGAGAACAACGGGGCCGACCTGCGCCAGGTCGGCAGCAGGACCATCGAGAACTCCACCGCCGAGGGTGTCACCGTCACCTTCGAGGAGGAATGGGAGCCGAACGCCGAGTACCGCATCCACGTCACGGCGGACAAGTACGTCGACGACGACCTGCCGATCCTGGTCGCCCCCGCCGAGGCCTGCACGGCGGAGACGGTCACCCCGCCGGCCAACTCGAAGAACCCGAAGAAGCCCGCGGAGAACAAGGACAAGGACAAGGGCAAGCCGTCCAAGACCAAGACGTCCCCCACCCCGTCCGCCTCCGAGGGCACCACGCCCGTCGGCTCGAACGACAACAACGCCCCCTCCCCCGAGGGTGACTCCGACCTCGCCGAGACCGGTGGCGACTCCAACACCGGCACGATCGCCGGTGCCGCGGCGGCCCTGGTCGCCCTCGGCGCAGGTGCCGTGTACTACAGCATGCGGCGGCGTGGGGCCTCCACACGCTGATCGCCGCTGCCTCAGGGCTGTGGCCCGTACCTCTCACCGAGGGTACGGGCCACACGCCGGGCACTGCCTCGCACTCACCCGAACGTCGCCCGCTCCAGCCAGAAGTCCAGCAGCCCGCGGTCGCCCAACACCTCCAACTCGCCACCGTCCGGCGGCAGTCGGCGATAGAAGGCGAGCAGCACCTCGGTGAGCGGCCCGCGCAGCGCGACCGTCGCCTCCTCGTGGCCACGGCGCCGGCGCACGCCGTCCTCGGTCAGCTCGACCACCCTCCCCCACTCTTCGGGCGAGGGGACCCCCTCCTCGCGTCGCTCGACGTTCACCTCCGCGGACGTGTCCGTGGCATGGAGATGGATGGTCCGTCCCGGGCCGCGCAGTTCGGCCGCCGCGTCGTGCGGCATGGTCCGCTGCACGAACTCGACGATCTCCAGCCACTCGTCGATCGCGTCGGCGGCGATCTCCGGCGCCACCTCGACCGGCCGCCCGACGGTGAGCGCGGCATCGGCCCCGTGAATGACCTGCTCATGGGCCATCCGGCGGGCCCAGAACCCCGCACTGTGCTCCCAGCCCCATGACCACACCGGCGCCTCGGGCCCCGCCTCGCGCAGCGTGGCCACGGTCATCTCGCCGGTCTCCGCGAGCCAGGCGTCCAGCGCGACCGGGTCCCCCTGCTTCTCCGGGCCCTCGCACAGCGGGACGTCCGCCTCGGGCACCTCTTCCTCCGACCGGGTCCGTACGTTCAGTTCGACCCAGCGCATGGCGCCGCCGGTGTGCCTCAGTAGCTGTTCCAGCGACCAGTCGGGGCAGGTCGGCACGGTCGCCGACAGATCGGCTCCCGAGGTCACGATGTCCCTCAACCGCCGTACCTGAAGCTCGATCTCGGCGCAGTAGCGGTCATGCCGGGCCTGGGGTTCTCGCGTACCTATCGCCATGGTGCCGCACCTTATGCGGCGGGACCGGCTCCCAGCACGACGATTTCGGTCGCGTCGAAGCTCACGCCGACCTCGGCCCCGGGCTCCGGCGCGTCCCGCAGCGCGCACGCCGCCTCCAGACGCGGCGCGCCCCCGGGCTGGAGGTGCACGGCGACATGGGTGCCCCGGAAGGTACGCGCGGCCACGGTGCAGCGAAGCCCGTCGGCCACGTCGACCAGTCGTACGCCGGCGGGCCGCACGAGCAGCGCGCACGCCCCCTGCGGCGCGCCCTCGGGCACCGGCACCTTGCCCCACGCCGTGGCCGCGATCGCCCCCGTCACGGTCGCGTCGACCACGTTGTCGAAACCGAGGAAACGGGCCACGAACTCGTCCACCGGCCGCTGCCACACCTCAAGAGGCGTACCGGACTGGGCGATCCGCCCGTCCCGCATCACCACGACCCGGTCGGCCAGCGCGAAGGCCTCCCCCTGATCGTGCGTGACCGCCAGCACGGTCGTCCCCAACTCCCCGAACAGCTCCCGGAGTTCGACGACCAGCCGCTCCCGCAACGAGCGGTCCAGCTGGCCGAGGGGCTCGTCCAGCATGAGCAGCCGGGGGCGCGGAGCGAGGGCGCGGGCCAGCGCCACCCGCTGCTGCTCACCGCCGGACAACTCCCCGACCCGTCGGCGCGCGGCCCCGGGCAACCCGACCAGCTCCAGCAACTCCCGTACCCGTACGGCACGTTCGTCCTTCGCCGCGCCGTGCATGCGGGGCCCGAAGGCGACATTGCCGGCCACGTCCCGCTGCGGGAACAGCTGGTGGTCCTGGAACATCAGGCCGACACCGCGCTTGTGGGCGGGCACGCCCCGCTGGTCCCGTCCGCCGAGCAACACCCGCCCGGCGTCGAGCGGTTGGAGACCCGCGACCACCCGCAGCAGCGTCGACTTGCCGCTGCCACTGGGCCCCAGCACACACACGACCTCGTGTTCGGCGACCTCCAGACCGACCGCGTCGAGCACGGGCCGCCCGTCGAACCGTACGGTCGCGTCCTCAAGCCTGAGCAACATCAGAACTCCCCCGTGCGATCGGGGCGGAGGCGCTCCAACACCAGCAGGGCGCCCGCGCACACCACCATCAGAATCGTCGAAAGGGCCATCGCCTGGCCGTAGTTGAGGTCCCCGGGGCGCCCGAGCAGCCGTGCCACCGCGACGGGCAGTGTCGGGTTGTCGGCGCGCGCGATGAACACGGTCGCCCCGAACTCCCCGAGCGACACGGCGAAGGCGAACCCGGCCGCGACCAGCAGCGCCCGCCGCACCATCGGCAGATCGACCTCACGCCACACCCGCCACGGCGACGCCCCGAGCACGGCCGCCGCCTCCCGCAGCCGTTCGTCCACCGCGCGCAGCACGGGCAGCATGATCCGTACGACGAAGGGGACGCCGACCAGGGCCTGGGCGAGCGGCACCAGGATCCACGACGACCGCAGGTCGAGCGGCGGCTCGTCCAGCGCGATCAGGAAGCCGAAGCCGACGGTCACCGCGGACACCCCGAGCGGCAGCATCAGCAGCGCGTCGAAGCCACGGACGAGACGGCCGGCCCGCCGGGTGAGCGCGGCGGCGGCGAGCCCTCCGATGACCAGGGCGATGGCGGTCGCGGCGAGCGCGTACGTGAGCGAGTTGCCGACCGCCTCGATCGGCGCCACCAGGAAGATCCCGCTGTCGTCACTGGTCAGCGCCTTGTAGTAGCCGAAGCCGGGCGCGTCGAGCGACCGCTCCACCAGCACGCCCAGCGGCAGCAGGATCAGCACGACGACGGTGGCGAGGACCCCGCCCAGGAGCGCCCACTGCCCCGCCCCACGAGGACGTCGGGAGGTGAGTGACGCGTCCACCAGCCGCAGGGCGGTCTCCCGTCGCCGTACGGTCCACGCGTGCACGGCGAGGATGCACCCGACCGCGACGAACTGCACGAGTGTCAGCACGGCGGCCGTCGCGAGGTCGAAGATCTCCGAGGTCTGCCGGTAGATCTCCACTTCGAGCGTCGAGAAGGTCGGCCCACCGAGGATCTGCACCACACCGAAGGAGGTGAAGGTGAAGAGGAAGACCATCAGCGCCGCGGCGGCCACGGCGGGTGCGAGCGCCGGAAGCGTGACCCTCCGCCAAGCCGCGAGCGGCGACGCCCCGAGCATCCGCGCCGCCTCCTCCTGCCCCGGGTCGAGCTGCGCCCACAGCCCGCCGACGGTCCGTACGACGACCGCGTAGTTGAAGAACACATGCGCGAGCAGAATCGCCCACACCGTGGTGTCCAGCCTTACGCCCCACAGCTCGTCGAAGAGTCCGCCGCGCCCGACCAGCGCCAGGAACGCCGTGCCGACGACCACGGTCGGCAGCACGAAGGGCACGGTCACGACCGCCCGCAGAATGTCCTTGCCCCTGAAATCGAAGCGCGCGAACACATACGCGCCGGGGAGCGCGATCAGCAGCGTGAGCGCGGTCGAGACCAGCGCCTGCCAGGTGGTGAACCACAGCACGTGCCGGATCCCGGAGTCCGCGAGCACCTCCCCGATCCGCCCGAGGTCCCAGGTCCCGTCGGCCTTCAGCCCCCGGACGACGATCGCGGCGACGGGATAGGCGAAGGAGACCCCGAAGAAGGCGACGGGCAGCACCATGAGCCCGAGCCGCGCCGCGCTCCCCGACCGACGGGGTCCACGCGGTGCGGCCACGGCCTCCTTGGTCGCTTCGGTTACTTCAGTACGAGCGAGGTCCACGACTTGACCCACTGGTCACGGTTCTCGGCGATCTTCTCCGGCGCCATGGTCTCGGGGTCCTTCGCCGCGGGCCCGTACTCGGTGAACTCGGCGGGCACGGACGCCCCCTCGACCACCGGGTACACGAACATGTTGAGCGGCATGTCCTCCTGGAACTCCTTCGAGATCAGGAAGTCGATCAGCGCCTTGCCGCCCTCGGCGTTATTCGCGTTGCTCAGCAGCCCCGCGAACTCGATCTGCCGGAAGCAGGTGCCGGTCGCGACCCCGGTGGGCGCGGTCTTCGGCTTCGGGTCCGCGTAGACGACCTCGGCGGGCGGCGAGGAGGCGTACGACACGACGAGCGGCCGGTCGCCGCCGGCCTTCTTGCCGTCCGTCGACCCGGAGAACTCCTGGTAGTACGCCTGCTCCCAGCCGTCGACGACCTTCACGCCATTGGCCTTGAGCTTCTCCCAGTAGCCCTCCCAGCCGTCGTCGCCGTACTCGGCGGCCGTACCGAGGACGAACCCGAGCCCCGGCGAGGAGGTGGAGGCGTTCTCGGTGACGAGGAGGTCCTTGTACTCGGGCTTGATCAGATCGTCGAACGACCGAGGCGGCGCGATCTTGTTCTTCTCGAAGTACGCCTTGTCGTAGTTGACGCAGATGTCACCGGAGTCGATGGGCGTGACCCGATGCTCGTCCTGGTCGAGCTGGTACTCGGCGCCGACCTTGTCGAGCCCGCTCGCCTCGTACGGCTGGAAGAGTCCGTTGTCGAGCGCGCGGGACAGCAGCGTGTTGTCGACGCCGAAGAAGACGTCGCCCTGCGGGTTGTCCTTGGTCAGGATCGCCTGGTTGACGGCCTGCCCCGCGTCCCCGCTCTTGAGGACCTTGACCTTGTACCCGGACTCCTTCTCGAACGCCTTCAGCACGTCCTTCGAGTAGGCGAAGGAGCCGTGGCTGACGAGGGTGACGGTCTTGGAGTCGGCCCCGCTGCCGCTGCCGCCCGATCCGGACGACCCGCACGCGGACAGCGTGACGAGGCCCAGCCCTACGATCAGAACCGTTGCCTTCTTGGTGATGTGCACTGAATCGATTCCTCCTGGGCGTGACCAGGAAGAGACGCGGCCCTGCCCGGGGACCGTCGGAGGTTCCTCCGGCTCCCGGGCAGGGCGCAACAGCTTGAGTGAAGACCGAACTTCCTACCCAGAATGACCTGGGCGAGGTTCAGAGGGTCTGCGGCCCGCTTGCCGCACTCTCAGCGCTGTGGCGCTCCCCTGTCGGAATATGAAGATGTGTACGGAGGTCAGCGTACCCCGTGGCCGGATTCCGACCCCCGCCGGTGGCCACGACGGTCCGTCGCGCCAGGTCGCGCCACCGGTCGCTCTACCTTTCGGTGGCCGCCTACCTTTCGGTGGCCGCCAGCTGACCGCACGCCCCGTCGATCTCCTGCCCCCGGGTGTCCCGGACGGTCACCGGCACGCCGTGGGCCGCGATGGCCTCGACGAACGCCTTCTCGTCCTCGGGCCGGGAGGCCGTCCACTTGGACCCCGGTGTCGGGTTCAGCGGAATCAGGTTCACGTGCACCGGCTTGCCCTTGAGCAGCCGGCCCAGCCGGTCACCGCGCCACGCCTGGTCGTTGATGTCCCGGATGAGCGCGTACTCGATCGACAGCCGCCGCCCGGACCTGGCCGCGTACTCCCAGCCTGCGTCCAGGACCTCGCGCACCTTCCACCGCGTGTTCACCGGTACGAGCGTGTCGCGCAGCTCGTCGTCGGGCGCGTGCAGCGAGATGGCGAGCCGGCACTTGAACCCTTCGTCGGAGAACCGATGGATGGCGGGCACGAGCCCGACCGTCGACACGGTGATCCCGCGCTGCGAGAGCCCGAGCCCGTCCGGCTCCGGATCGGTGAGGCGGCGGATGGCCCCCACGACCCGGTTGTAGTTGGCGAGCGGCTCCCCCATCCCCATGAAGACGATGTTGGACAGCCGCGCGGGCCCACCGGGGATCTCGCCGTCCCTGAGCGCCCGCATCCCGTCGACGATCTGATGGACGATCTCGGCGGTCGACAGATTCCGGTCGAGCCCGGCCTGCCCGGTCGCGCAGAAGGGACAGTTCATCCCGCACCCGGCCTGCGAACTGATGCACATGGTGACCCGGTCCGGGTACCGCATCAGCACCGACTCGACGAGCGTCCCGTCGAACAGCCGCCACAGCGTCTTGCGCGTGGTCTCCTGGTCGGTCGACAGATGCCGCACGACCGTCATCAGCTCCGGAAGCAACGCCTCCTGAAGCTTCGTACGCGCGCCCGCGGGGATGTCGGTCCACTGCTCCGGGTCGTGCGCGTACCGCGCGAAGTAGTGCTGCGAGAGCTGCTTGGCGCGAAACGGCTTCTCCCCGATCGCGGCAACAGCCTCCTTACGCTCCACAGGCGAAAGATCAGCAAGATGCCGCGGCGGCTTCTTGGCTCCGCGGGGGGCGACGAATGTGAGTTCTCCGGGCTTCGGCATAACCCTCCCAGTGTCGCAGATCAACTCGGGGAGCCCAGGCCAGAGGGGGGTGGGGGTGGCCACCTGTGGGTGGCGTCTGTCGGCGTTGGTCGGCTTCGGACGGCCCAGGGACGGCCCAGCCGCGGTCTCGTGCCTCGTTCATGACATGCCATAGGGCAGTCTGCTGCCATGCACTGTCTGCCCTCGTTGACTGATGTTCGAGCGTCCCCAACTACCTGCGTTGGGTAGGATTTTGGCGACCGTTACCGACCTCAGGGGGCTCCATGATCGAGATAGCCGCAGCCTTAATCGGTGGATTTTGCCTTCTCGGGGGCGCCGTGATCACTGCTCGGTGGACACGCTCACGATCCAGCGGTAACCAGGACCCTGCCCCTCTGCCTCCTGGTAGCGACGCGCAGCCGGACAACGGCACCAACACACCCCACCCGCCTCGTAGCGCACGGTCGGACGGCATCACCGTCAACGGGCAATTCATTGAAACAAACCATGGCACCGTGTCGCAGAACAACTACCGAGACGGCAAGCGGTGAAGCTTCCCTCCGCCAACAACGCGAGTTGGCTCGGGATCGCTCATTACGCGTTCGTTGCCATTTTGGCTATCCTCGTTACACTGGCTGGCATCGAAGCGATCAATGAATACTTCCCCTACGTGTTGCCAACTCTCGAATGGTTTATCGGGCATCTGGTACGCCTATCCTCCGATGAGTACGTCGGGGCTTTTGTGCGTGACCGACTACTTGTCTTTGCCGCAATCGGTGTGATCTTCATCTTGTGGGTCACGCACAAGTGGCCCACCTTGGTCAAGACGATCGGTCAGGCGCTAAATCCGTTTGCGCGAGTCGGAGTGGCCACTGTCTCGGCTGTTGCTGCGGTCTTGATCGCGCTCATACTGGCTGGCCCGCTTGGCCAGTCCAAGAGCCAAGGTGAGTGCGCCTCATCCTTTCACCTGAGCCTGGACCGTGCGCCGTCGCTGGTGAGCAATACGACGTGCGAGGGAGGGAAGAATGGCCGGAACGGCGATTGATCAGTATATTCAGACCAACAATGGCAGCGTGTTTCAGACGATCATCAACAATGAGTCGATCGACGAGGCGACCAAGCAAAACGTACGGAAACTGGCGGTCTCCTCCCCTCAGATGCTGGCCAAGATCGATGAAATGCTGAAGGAATCAGGTGACGTGAAGTCGGCCGCCGCACTGGTACGGGATGCGAGTGACATCCTGACCGGGAAAGGAGACTTGGCGACCCAGTTCACAGACGCGGGCGATGACCCTATGTTTCCCGGAAAAGGTGAACGAGAGCTCCGTAAAGCAATCGCCAGTCCATTTATCCTTCTCGTCGTAATCGTCGCCCTGATCCTCTGGTTGTGACCCCTCCAGACCAGTACGGGTCCGATAGCCACTCAGCCTCACCCACCACTCACCCTGGCTCCCATCCCGTCTGCCGTCGACCCACACACCGTGGAGCAGGCGTGGTTCCTGGCGTCCAGGTGGAGCGCGCCACTGTACGAACGACCTGGACGCCAGGGGCCGCGTCTGCTCGGCTCTGCCTGGGTCGACGGCAGACGGGATGGGAGCTCCCCGCGCACACCACAAACGGCCGGCACTCGCGAACGGCGCCCCCGCCATCTCGGAGCCTGAGCGCCCCCGCCGGAGGCATGCCTTTGACCTGCGGGTGGCTTCCTCGCTTCTGCCCGCATGCACGTAGCGCGCCGCCGGGCGCGGCCAGCCGGGGCGCAGACAGGAGGCAGGCCGCGCCGCAGAGGCGGCGCGCGCCCGCGCCGTGCGCGGGCTCTTGATGATGTAGGGAAAGTTGTACCGCACCATGATCGAACTGCTCGATCGTGGCCTGTCGGCTCCGTGCCCGTCTCGGCTACCGTTTCATCCATGCCTTCTGCACTGGACACACCCCAAGGGGCGGCGGCACTCGCCGAGTCCCTGCTTCCTCCGCTCGGGAACCGCTGGCTGCACACTCAGTCTGTAGCCGCTCGGGCGCAAGAGATCGCCGTGGCTGTGTCTGAGGCTGACCGGAATCTCCTCGTTGCCGCCGCGTGGCTGCACGACATCGGCTATGCCCCCGAGCTGCGGGACACCGGCTTCCACCCCATCGACGGCGCTCGCCATCTGGAAACGCTGGGTGCGCCGGCACGCCTCGTACGGCTGGTCGCCCATCACTCGGGGGCGGTGTACGAAGCAGAGCAGCGAGGACTGACGGCAGAGCTGGCGGTATACGAGCGGGAAGACTCACCGGTCCTGGACGCCCTGATCATGGCCGACATGACGACGGGCCCCGCCGGGCAGTCCTTCGACTTCGACACCCGTATTGACGAGATCCTCGTCCGCTACGAACCGGGCAGCGAAGTGCACAACGCGATCAGCAAGGCACGGCCGTACCTCAAGGACGCAGTCGAGCGGACCCGAGCCCGCATGGCTCATCAACCGATGTAGGGCTCTGCCCGGTCGGCCAGGCCGTGATCGATCCTCATACGCATGGACGGGTGGATGTTCAGCTCGTCCAGCCTGCTCGGGTCGACGAACGCAACCTCCTTGCTCTCGCTGCTCGTCTGCGGTTGGCCGCCAATGATGCGAGCGTGGAAGCAAATGGAGAACTGCTGTCGGACCTCGCCGTCGTCGTACGCCATGACGTGGCCGGGGTTCGTGTAGATCCCGACGAGGCCGGTCACCTCCACGTCGAACCCTGTCTCCTCCTTCGTCTCGCGTACGGCCGCGCTGGGGGCCGACTCACCGAGGTCGATGCCGCCACCGGGGAGGGCCCAAAGGTCGTTGTCCGTCTTGTGGATCAACAGGACCTCCCCGGCCTCGTTAAGGGCCACTGCGGTCACGGAGGGGACGAGGCTGTTCGCCTTCGGGGCATTGGGGTCGTTGAAGTAGTCGATGCGGGCCATGCATCCAAGCCTCGCATGTGCGCTGAGGCGGTCAGGTTCGCTGCGCGGCGGGTCCGAGGTCTCTGCCGTCCAGGATCTCGATGTCCACGATGACCGTCGCGGTCGGATCGAGACTGAGCCAGATCACGACTTCGTCGTGCTCCGTCAGCTCGCACAGGTAGGGGGTGGGCGAACCTTGCGCTGCTGTCAGAAGGTTGCGGCAGGTGGGCGTACACGTGCATACGCCGTGGTACCGCAAGGCTGGGATCTGCTCGATCAGGACCTTGTCCTCGGGGTCGAGTAGACGCAGGATGTCGGCCGTCAACTCGGGGAAGACATCCGCGAGCAGCGGTAGGCCTTGGGCGGTCATGGCGTCACGGGAGTCCCGCGCTCCCATGTGTAGTCGAAGCTCCGCATGTAGTGCCGGAAGGTGCGGGCGCCCGGGATGTAGCGGAAGTGTAGTACGGGGTTCTGCCCGGCGGGGGCTCCGATCACGTGCGGGTTCACCAACACATCCTCGTCGAACCGATAGATCGAGTTGTAGAGGATCGTGTCGTGCAGCCGGACTTCGACGCCCGGCGTTTTCATCGCCGGTTCGAGATAGCGCCGCGTGATCCGGGCGCGTGCCGCCAGGTCATTGCCTATGCCTTCCTCTTCGCCGCGCTGCCGGACCATCTCCGAGTCGGGGTCGCCGAGGAGGACGCGTACCTGGGCACCGGCCTTGGCCTTCTCGGCCAACTCGTACGGCAGGTCCGGATGGTTGTCGAAGAGGAACAGTCCTGCGTACACAAGGATGTCCACCTGGTCCGCGGCCTTCTCGATGAGCGATGACCACAGAGCGGCCGGCACCGCGCCCCGGTGCGGGTAGTACGTGATCAGCTCGGACGTGCTCGCCGTCTCGGCTTGCTTCTCGACGGTGGGCCACAGGTAGACCTCGTCTACGCCCAGGAAGCTCGCGGCCTTCCAGCGGTGCCCCCGGTGCGGAGTGCGGTTGGTCGTGATCCATCGCTCCACGCTCTTGGGGTCGACCCCGACGTGATCGGCCGTGGACTGGATGGTCTCGCCCTTCGCTGAAATCGCCGCGCGCAGACGCTCGTTCGCCATGGCTGCCTCTCTCGGACGTTCCAGGGACGTTTTGACGATAACTCAGACGTCCCTAAACGTCCATACGGACCGTGATGCGTCCACCCCCTCTCGTCGTCTCCTTGTCTCACCGGCAGGCGCCGGACAACTCCCATCAACAGCAGGAGAACAGACGATGCGTCAGATTCCCGTTGACACCTCCGCCGCGACCGTGATGATCGCCAAGGCTCCGCAGCCCAAGGTCAAGGACCGCCGTACCGGTGAGATCGCCCTCGACAAGGACGGCGTGATCCTGATGACCGTGGAGGTCATGTTCTCCACCGCGGACGAGGTCGAGATCCTCAAGCTCACCGTTCCGCAGCCGGGCGTCTCCGAGGACCTGGCCATGGGCACCCCGGTCGCGCTGACGGGCCTGGTCGCCTCGGCGTGGGAGAACGAGTTCAACGGCCAGAAGCGCCACGGCATCGCGTTTCGCGCGGTCGCGGTCACCTCGCTCGCCGCTGCTGCTTCGAAGCCGAAGGCTGCCTGATCATGACTTGGTTCACGGTCGCTCTGGTGCTGGTCGTCGCTGCCGCAGTGATCCTGCGGTGGCGGCGTCCCGCCTGGTACTGGCTGACCTTCGGGGTCGCTCTCGCCACGGTGCGGGTCCTGGTCCGCTACGCCTCGGTCATGGACGCCTGCGGGCTGACGGTTCCGCCCTCCCGCTGGCGTCTGGCGCTGGCCCGGGTGGCGAACCGGGAGGTGCCGCAGTCCCGCCCACCGCGCATCCTGCGGATACGCCCGACCCGCACCGGCCTGGTCCTCCGTCTGGGCCTGCGCCCCGGACAGGACGCCTTCGACGTCGCAGCGTCCGCAGACCGGCTTCGCCACTCCTTCGGCGTGTACGGCGTCACCTCGCGTGAGCTGCGCTCGGGTGTGGTGGAGGTGCGGATGACCGGCTACGACGTGCTCAGGCGGGTGCAGATGCCCGCGAAGACCGACGCCCGCCCGATGCGGGTTCCGGTCGCCTTGCGCGAGGACGGTTCGGTGCACTATCGCGACTACCGGACCGTCCCGCACGGCCTGACCCTCGGCGCCACGGAATCGGGGAAGTCCGTCTACCAGCGCAACCTGGTCGCCGGGCTGGCTCCGCTGGATGTCGCGCTGGTGGGCATCGACTGCAAGCAAGGGGTGGAACTCTTCCCGCTGGCACGCCGGTTCTCCGCGCTCGCCGACAACCCTGACACCGCCCTCGCCCTGCTCGAAGCGCTCGTCACGCACATGGAGGAGGTCTATCAGCTGATCCGGGCCAACCAGCGGATCACGGTGAACGTGCCGGATGCGGAGATCGCCGCCGACATCTGGGACCTGCCCGCCGACCTGCGCCCGGTCCCGGTCGTGGTCCTGGTCGACGAGGTCGCCGAACTCGCCCTCTTCGCCACCAAGGAGGAGGAGAAGCGGCGGGACCGCATCATTACCGCCCTCGTCCGGCTCGCCCAGCTCGGCCGCGCCGCCGGCATCTACCTCGAAATCTGCGGACAGCGCTTCGGCTCCGAACTCGGCAAGGGCATCACCATGCTCCGTGCCCAGCTCACCGGCCGGACCGCGCACCGCGTCAACGACGAATCCAGCGCCAACATGGCCTTCGGTGACATCTCGCCGGACGCCGTCCTCGCCGCCATCCAGATCCCCACCGACACGCCCGGTATCGCCGTCACGGGTGACGCCTCCGGCGGCTGGGCCCGCATCCGTGCCCCGCACACGTCGCTGCGCGAGGCCGTGAACATCTGCAACAAGCACGCTGAGCGCACCCCGGACCTGCCCGCCCTGGCAGCCTTCCGCCCCGCGCTCACCCCAGCGCCCCCGGCCCCGGTGCCGCTGTCCAAGACAGCCCCCGCCACGGCCTGACACTCCCGCTTCCCCGGCTCGGCGCGACCGCTTCGCGCCACGTCCCTACCCCCTCCATGCCTCCAGACAGGAAGGAACACCCTCGTGTTCTGCGAGCACTGCGGCGACGTCGACGGCGACGAGACCGGCATCGACCACGACGAGCGTGACTGCCCCTGGTACGACACCGACAACGGCACGGTGACCATCGACCCCGACCAGCTGACCATCACCCTCCAGACCAGCGCCGACGGCTCCCCGGCCCTGCGTGCCGCGATCAACCTCCTCATCGACCACGGCCTGTGGATCAAGCGCCTGGCGGAGCGGCCCGGCCTGCTCCTGATCGACTACTCCGGGCCCGACCCCGAGCCGTACGGCGTCGACTGGCTCAAGGTCGTCGAAGCCCTGGCCGCGAAGGAACTGCCCGCCTCCAGCGGGGAACTGCGCATCCTGGCCCTCGCCGCCTCGCTCGCCGACACCACCGCCCGCGTCCCGCTCGGCGACACCGTCACCGGCCTCGACACCACCAACCTCGCCCTGGTCCTCAAGGCAATCGTCACGGCCAACGGCCGAATCGTGGCGGGGTGACCGTGATGGCCTCGCGACTGCGCATCGATGCCGTGCTGGTCCAGGCGGTCATTGCCGGGGCGCTGTCCTTCGCCCACCTGCACGACCTCGCCGCCGCTGCCGGACAGGACGGCTGGAAAGCCTGGGCCTACCCGGTCTCAGTTGACCTGCTCCTGGTCGCCGCGTGGCGACGCCTGCGCACCGATGGACCGTCCCGGCTGGCCTGGTGCTGGTTCGTGATCGCGCTAGTGGCCTCGCTCGGCGCCAACGTCGCCACCGCCGGACTCCTCGACCTCGACAACGTCCCCGCCTGGCTGCGCATCCTCGTCGCCGCCTGGCCTGCACTGGCCTTCATGGGCGGCACCCTCCTCGCCCACTCCGCCGAAGACCGGGCGTCGGATCCGCCGGCACCCCCGCTTCACCTCGACCCCGACCCCGAACCGGACACCGAAGCACCGGAGTTGGACGCCTCGACCTCGCTGCCGCCTGCGGTCGAGGACACTCCGGCCCTTCCCGCACCTGAGCCCGTCCCGGCTCCGCCCGCGGTCACCGCTCCGCCGGTCCCGGCCGCGCTCGTCGACCACGCCCGCAAGGTCGCCGACGACCACCACGCCCGGACCGGATCGCCGATCGACACCGACACCCTGCGCGCCCGCCTCGGCGTCCCGCCGCAGCTGGCCGATGCCATCGCCGCCCAACTCGCCTGAACCGAAAGGAACCGACTCGATGCCTGCCCGCGATCACTTCCACTCCGTCATGCGGATCGGCCCCGTGCAGATCGGCACCCACCGCGACCGCAACGGCCGCACCAAGCACGCCGCCGTGTGCACCAACGACCGCTGCGGCTGGTCCGCCGACTACTCCAGCCAGACCGCCGCCCAGCTCGCCGCCCGCACCCACCGCTGCACCGTCAGCTAGGAGGCCACCGCCATGGAAGTCCCGCTCTGGTTCGCCCTCGCCGCCATCGGCTACCTCGGCATCAAGCTCATCCGCCCGCCCCTCTGGCTGGTCCTGGTCCTCCTCCTCGGCGGCTACCTCATCGCCGACAGCATCCTCGCCCCCGTCATCGACACCACGATCAAGTAGGGAGGTCCGCTGATGTTCCGCCCGAAGATTCCCACCATGCCCACCCCGACCGGGCTCGTCTCCCCGCCCGCCGTCGTCGAGCCGACCACCGTCATCCAGCACACCCCCGCCCCGCCTGCTCCGGCTCCGCCGTCCCGGCCCACGGTGCAGCTCACCCCGGGGTCCGTGCTCGCCCTGGTCGGCGGCGGCACCGCCGTGGTCCTGGTCGTCGGCACCGTCCTCGTCTCCATGCTCCTCGCGGTTGCCGTCACCGCCGCCTCGGTCGCCATCTGCGCCTTGGTCATCCGCTCGCTCGTCTCCTCCCCGCACCGCCGCTGAACGGACCCGGGGGCGACGCACAAGCCGCCAAGCACGCCGCCGCCTCTGGGACCGCGTTCCGTCCGCCAACCGCCATCGCCAAGGAGAACGCCATGGACGTGCACATAGCCGCGAGCATCCTGCCGTTACTCGGCTGGGCCGTGCACGGCGGCATCCTCGCCCGCCGCCTCGCCTCCGCCCGCCGCGACCCCCTCACAGGACTGCACACCCGTGCCGGATGGACCGCCCGCGCCGAAGACCTCATCCGCCGGCACCCGTGCGCGGCCGTCCTCCTGGTCGACCTCGACCACTTCAAGACCTTGAACGACACGTACGGCCACGCCGCCGGGGACGCCGCACTCGCCGAGACCGCCGTCCGGCTGCACACCTGGTGCGGACGCAACGGCACCGCTGGCCGCCTGGGCGGAGACGAATTCGTCGCGGTCGTACGGGACTTGGCCGCTGTCGATCTCGACGCGCTCACTGCGGCACTCCACCGGCCGCTGCTCTACGACGGCGTCCCGCTGCCGCTGGCCGCCTCGGTCGGTGTCTGCCCCATCGCCGAGCTTCCGGTGCCGACCTTGACCGACGCGCTCGCCGCCGCTGACGCGGCCATGTACGCCGCGAAAGGCCGTGGCCGTCGCGGTTCCCGTGCCTCTCGCTGACCGGCCACCGGGTGGCGCACAAGCCGCCAAGCACGCCGCCACCCGGGGCCGTTCCTTCCAACCGCAATCGAAAGGAACCACCATCATGGCCCACCACGCTCCACACCCGCCGTGGATCTGCCCGGCCTGCGACGGCTTCGCCTCCGTCGCCATCACCCTCGGCGGCCGTGACGCTCGCGGTCACCTGCGCACCGTCACCGCGCACTGCCCGGCCTGCCACGGCACCGGCGCCACCCGCACCCGCAGCAACCGGGAGGGCGCCCGTGCCTGACCAGCTGCTCGACCCGGCCACCCTCGGCGACCTGCTGAGGGTGGCTTCGGCCTCCGACTACGACCGCTGGCACGAGCAGATCCGCCGCACCGGCGGCTGCGCCGACCCCATCCACCTCACCGGCTGGACGATCGCCAAAGACAAGACCACCGGCGAGACCCTGCACCACTACTCCACCGAGAACGAGCCGGGCGGACGCCTCCGCCTCGCCTGCGGAAACCGCCGCGCCTCCCGCTGCCCCTCCTGCGCCTGGACCTACGCGGGCGACACCTACCACCTCATCCGCGCGGGCCTCGCCGGAGACGACCGCCGCGACATACCCGCCACCGTCCGCGACCACCCCCGCGTCTTCGCCACCCTCACCGCCCCCTCCTTCGGCCGCGTCCACAACCGCCCCGACCATGGCGCCTGCCGCTGCGGCACCCACCACGCCGCCGACGATCCCGCCCTCGGCACCGCCCTCGACCCGGCCACCTACGACTACGCGGGCGCCGTCCTCTTCAACAACCACGCGGGCCAGCTGTGGCAGCGCTTCACCAACCGGCTCCGCCGCGAGGTCGCCGCCCGCGCAGGCCTGACACAGCGAGAGCTCAAGGAAGCGGCCCGGCTGTCGTACGGCAAGGTCGCCGAGTTCCAAAAGCGCGGGGCCCTGCACTTTCACGCCGTGATCCGCGTCGACGGCCCGGACGGTCCGGACACGCCACCGCCGTCCTGGGCCACGGTCGACCTCCTCACCGACGCCATCCGGGCGGCTGCCGCGCACTCCTACACCTCGGTCTCGGTCCCCGCCGCCGACGATCAGCCCGCCCGCACCTTCCGCTGGGGCACCCAGCTCGACGTACGCCCGGTCAAGGCCTTCGGCGACGGCTCCGACATCACCGAACAGGCCGTTGCCTCCTACGTCGCCAAGTACGCCACCAAGGCGGCCGAGAACACCGGAACCCTGGACCGCCGCATCGGCGAACTCTCCGAACTCGACCGCCACGGCGTCCCCGACCACACCCGCCGCCTGATCGAGGCGTGCAAGCGGCTCGACCCGCTGTATCCCGACCGCCGCCTGTGGGCTTGGGCTCACATGCTTGGCTTCCGCGGACACTTCTCCTCCAAGTCCCGCCGCTACTCCACCACTCTCGGCGCCCTCCGCCAGACACGCGCCGACTACCGCGCCGCGCAGGAACGCGAAGCGCTCGCCCTGGACGACCGCGAGCCGGACACCGTGCTCGTCCTCGCCGGCTGGCAGTACGCCGGACACGGCCACACCCCCGGCGAATCCGCCCTCGCCGCCACCATCGCCCGCGACCTCCAACGCAACCGCGAAACCGCCCGCGAAGCCCTACGCGACCAGCTCGCCGACGAAAGGGAGTGCTGACCATGGCCGCAGAGCTGCCGAACCGGTTCCTGACTCCCGAGGACCTGGTCGAGATGTTCGAACTGCCCAGCGTCGAGACGGTCTACCAGTGGCGGCGCAAGCGCACCGGCCCCCGCGGCTTCCGCGTCGGCCGGCATCTTCGCTTCGACCCGAGCGACATACGGGCCTGGGTGGATTCGCAGCTTGGGGAGGCTGCCTGATGGCTGGGCACATCCAAGACCGCTGGTACAAGACCGAGCCCGGGCCGGACGGCAAGCCGATCAAGGTCAAGACCGACCGCTACGGCAACGGGCTCCGCTACCGGGCCCGGTACGTCGGACCGGACGGCACCGAGAAGAGCAAGTCCTTCCCGGACCGGCAGAAGCGCCGTGCCGAAGAGTGGTTGGCCGAGACGGCTGCCGACATGTCCCGTGGTCAGTACGTCGACCCCAAGGCTGCCCGGACAACCTTCCAGCAGTACGCGGAACGCTGGCTCGCCGGGCAGACGACCGACCTCAATACGCGCATCGGAACGGAGTACCGTCTTCGGCTGCACGCCTTCCCGCGACTCGGGGCGCGTCCACTCGGTTCCTTCCGACCGGTCCACATCCGCGAGTTCGTGCGCGACCTGGAGAACGACTCCATCGGCGCCACCTACGCCCGCAACATCTACGCCAACGTCCGTGCCGTGCTCTCGGCCGCCGTCGATGACGGCCACCTCGCCCGGAATCCGTGCTCGGCTGCGTCGGTCCGCCCGCCCACTGCCTCCTCCGCCCGAGTCGTGCCCTGGCTCCCTTCCCAGGTGCGTGCGGTCCGCGATGCTCTGCCCGAACGCTACCGAGCCATGGTCGACGTGGGCAGCGGCTGCGGTCTCCGACAGGGCGAGATCATCGGTCTGGCCGAAGACACCTTGCAGCTCGGCAGCGACACCCTTCGGGTCACCACTCAGGTCAAGCTGATCCGGGGCGTCGCCGTCTTCGCTCCCCCCAAGGGCAACAAGGGGCGTGACGTACCGCTGCCGTCCTCGGTCGCCTCGGCCCTTCGGCGGCACATGAAGAATCATCCGCCCGTGCCCATCAAGCTGCCGTGGATACGACCGGACGGCCCACTCACCGAACGGCGTCTGATCTTCACCAACACAGCCGACGGGGTCGTCTGGCGCAGCAACTTCAACGCCTACGAGTGGAAGCGCGCCCTGGCCGCCGCCAGCCTTATCCCGACCCCCGAACCCGGCAAGCGGCACGCGTCCGCCCGCCACCACGGAATGCATGCCCTGCGCCACTTCTACGCCTCGGTCCTCCTGGACGCGGGCGAGAGCATCAAGGCCGTGAGCGAATACCTCGGGCACTCCGATCCGGCGATGACGCTGCGGGTGTACGCCCACCTGATGCCCAGCAGCAGTGAGCGTGCCCGCCGGGCCCTGGATGGTGTCTTCGACACGGCCCAGGAGCCCTGACGGCCCAGGGACGGCCCACCGGGCATAAGACAGCCCCCTACTGGCGAGAACATCGCTGGTGGGGGGCTTCTTCGTGCCTGGAGCACATCAGTTCTCCGGGTGCAGGCATAACCCTCCCAGTGTCGCAGATCGAATCGTGTGACCCGAGCCGGTCGAGAGGTCAGAGGATTCCGCCGACCACGCCCACGATCCACGCGCCGTAGTTCTTCCAGCGATGGGACATACGGCAGTACAGGCGCGGTCTGCGTCGGCCCGCCTGGTCGATCAGCGTCTCGCACCACCGGCAGGGCAGATCACCGTGGTACCTGCCGTCCTCGCCCACCCGTGCTCTCCCCATGAACGCGGACTCTATCGACTCCCGCCCGACCGTCCGAAGGACCACGGAAAGGGGCCCCCGCCCCGGCGAACCGGACGGGGGCCCACGACACCATCAACGCGTCTGTCAGCCGGAGCCCACGAACAGCACCAGCAGCAGCCAGACCACCGGGGCGGTCGGGAGGAGGGAGTCCAGGCGGTCCATGATGCCGCCGTGGCCCGGCAGGAGCGTGCCCATGTCCTTGATGCCGAGGTCCCGCTTGATCATGGACTCGCCGAGGTCGCCGAGCGTGGCGCTGGCGGCGACGGCGAGACCGAGGAGCAGGCCCTGCCACCACGCACCGCCGTCGATGACGAACTGCATGAGCAGCGCGCCGGCGACCATGGCGAAGGCGATCGCGCCGAGCAGTCCCTCACGGGTCTTGCCGGGGCTGATGCGCGGCGCGAGCTTGTGCGTGCCGAACCGCCAGCCGACGGCATACGCGCCCGTGTCACTGACGACGGTCAGCAACAGGAACACCAGAACCCGCTGCGGCCCGTCGTCGGCGGTCAGCATGAGCGCGACGAACGTGGCCAGGAACGGCACGTAGAAGGCCGCGAAGACCCCCGCGGTGACGTCCTTGAGGTAGTTGTCCGGCGGTTCCGTCATCCGCCAGACAAGGACGGCGAGCGCGGTGAGCGCCATGGCCACCCACGCGCCCTCGGGCCCGCGCACGTACCCGGCGACGACCATGGCGGCCCCGCCGACCGCGAGCGGAACGAGGGGCGCCTTGATGCCCTTGCGTTCCTGCAGGCGCGAGGTGAGCTCCCACAGCCCGACCACCACGGCCACCGCTATCACGCCGACGAAGGCCGCCTTGACGATGAACAGCGACGCGACGATGACCACGCCGAGCCCGACGCCGACCCCTATGGCGGCGCCGAGGTCACGGCCCGCGCTCTTCTTCTGCGGGGCGGGCTGCGGGGCGTCGGGCATGGGCTCCGGCTTCTGCGGCGCCTCCCCGTAGGGGTGCGCCGACGGCGTCTCGTCGCGGAACGGGGGACCGGCCTGCCGAGCGGCCCCCCGGTCGTCGTCCTGGTCCCCGCCATGCGCGGGTACGTCGGGCACGATGGGCATGGGGCGAGTCTGCTGGGCCTCAGGCGCATCGTACGGGGGACCCGCCGGGGCATGCCCCTGGACACGTCCCCGGTCGGTCGGCGCCCAGTACCCGGCTTGTGACGGCGCCCCCCAGGAAGAGTCGTTCATCAGACCTCGAGGAGCTCCGCTTCCTTGTGCTTGAGCAGCTCGTCCACCTGGGCGACGTACTTCGCGGTGGTGTCGTCGAGCTCCTTCTCCGCACGACGGCCCTCGTCCTCGCCGACCTCGCCGTCCTTGACGAGCTTGTCGATCGCGTCTTTGGCCTTACGGCGGACCGAGCGGATGGACACCTTGGAGTCCTCCGCCTTGCTCTTCGCGACCTTGATGTAGTCGCGGCGGCGCTCCTCGGTCAGCTCGGGGAACACCACTCGGATGATGTTGCCGTCGTTGCTCGGGTTGACGCCCAGGTCGGAGTCGCGGATCGCCTGCTCGATGTTGCGCAGGGCGGTCTTGTCGAACGGGGTCACCACGGCCATGCGCGGCTCCGGCACCGAGAACGAGGCCAGCTGGTTGATCGGCGTCAGCGCACCGTAGTAGTCGGCCACGATCTTGTTGAACATCGCCGGGTGCGCACGACCGGTGCGGATCGCGGCGAAGTCGTCCTTGGCGACCACGACGGCCTTCTCCATCTTCTCCTCGGCCTCGAGGAGGGTCTCTTCGATCACCACTTGCTCCTGCGTGTCTTGAGTAGGCCCGGCAGCTGTACTTGGTCTGGTCGGCGGCCGGCTGCGTCGCGTCTTGTTCCTGCACGGTTCCGGACCGGCAGGACATTGTCCATCCCTTGGTCAGGCTCCGTCCCCCGGGCAGGGGAAGGACCCGGTCAGGCCCGGCTTCCCTGATCACCCACGAGAGTGCCGATCTTCTCACCCTTGACGGCCCGCGCGATATTGCCCTCCTTGAGAAGCTCGAACACGAGGATCGGGAGCTTGTTGTCACGGCAGAGCGTGATCGCGGTGGCGTCGGCGACCTTGAGCTCGCGGGTGATGACCTCGCCGTAGCCGAGGGAGTCGAACCTGACCGCGTCCGGGTTGGTCTTGGGGTCGGAGTCGTAGACCCCGTCCACGCCGTTCTTGCCCATCAGCAGCGCCTCGGCGTCGATCTCCAGAGCGCGCTGGGCGGCGGTGGTGTCGGTGGAGAAGTACGGCATGCCCATACCGGCGCCGAAGATGACCACACGGCCCTTCTCCAGGTGGCGCACGGCGCGGAGCGGGATGTACGGCTCGGCGACCTGGCCCATGGTGATGGCGGTCTGGACGCGGCTGTCGATGCCCTCCTTCTCCAGGAAGTCCTGGAGGGCGAGGCAGTTCATGACCGTGCCGAGCATGCCCATGTAGTCGGAGCGGGCCCGGTCCATGCCGCGCTGCTGGAGTTCGGCGCCGCGGAAGAAGTTGCCGCCGCCGATGACGACGGCGATCTCTGCTCCGTCGCGTACGACGGCCGCGATCTCCCGGGCGATGGCGTGCACCACGTCCGGGTCGACGCCGAGGCCACCGCCCCCGGAGAACGCCTCTCCGGACAGCTTCAGCATGAACCGGCCGCGTTCCGCTTTGCTTGCGTCGCTCTTCTCGGGCTTGGTGGTCATGGAGATCTCGCCTCTTTACGTGTCGCACATACGAAGAAGGCCATTGCCGGTGGGGTGGTGTTCGCATCCCATGCGCGGCAATGGCCTCCTCGTCAGATCCGCTGTCGTCCGTCGCGCGTCACGCGCGCACGTGGCGTGCGTACGCGAACGACTGCACTCGACCCTATCGGGGCCGGGCGCCCGTCGCGTAACGGACTCAGATGCCGACCTTGATGCGCGTGAAGCGCTTCAGGGTGACACCGGCCTCGTCCAGGACCTTCTGGACGGACTTCTTGTTGTCCAGCGCGTACGGCTGGCCGAGCAGCGTGGCGTCCTTGAAGAAGCCGTTGAGGCGACCCTCGACGATCTTCGGCAGGGCGGCCTCGGGCTTGCCCTCGGCGCGGGTGGTCTCCTCGGCGACGCGGCGCTCGGACTCGACGACGTCGGCCGGCACGTCCTCCTTGGAGAGGTACTTCGGCGCGAAGGCGGCGATGTGCTGGGCGATGCCCTTGGCCACGGCGGCGTCGGCCTTGTCCAGCTCGACCAGGACACCGATCTGCGGGGGCAGGTCGGGCATGGTGCGGTGCATGTAGGAGAAGACGAAACCGTCGGCGTACTGCGCGAAACGGTCGAGGACGATCTTCTCGCCGAGGTTGGCGTTGGCCTCGTCGACGTACGCCTGGACGGTCTTGCCGGCCTCGATCTCGGAGGCGAGCAGGGCCTCGAGGTCGGCCGGGGAGGTCTTGGCGACGTGCTCGGCGATCGCGGCGGCGGCGGCCTGGAACTTCTCGCCCTTGGCGACGAAGTCCGTCTCGCACTTCAGCTCGACCAGCACACCGGAGGTGTTGTCGTCGGCGATGAGGGAGACCACGGCGCCGTTCTCGGCGGAGCGGCCCTCGCGCTTGGCGACGCCCTTCTGGCCCTTGATGCGCAGGGCCTCGACGGCCTTGTCGACGCTGCCCTCGGCCTCGTCCAGCGCCTTCTTGCAGTCCATCATGCCGGCGCCGGTGAGCTCACGGAGCTTCTTGACGTCGGCGGCGGTGTAGTTCGCCATGATCTGTGAATCTCTTCTCGGAGTTCGAAGTCTCGAAGTCGGCGTCCGCCGCCGCTCGTAGGGCGGGCGCCCGCCGAAAGATCTACGGGCTGTGGGTGAACGGCGGGTGGCGCGCTCGGCGCCACCCGCCGTCATGTCGACAGCCCTACGACCGTGAAGGTCAGGCCTGCTCGGCGTCCGCGGCCGGAGCCTCGGCGGCGGGGGCCTCAGCCTCGGCAGCGGCCTCGGCCGGAGCCTCAGCAGCGGCCTCGGCCGGAGCCTCAGCAGCGGCCTCGGCCGGAGCCTCGGCGGGGGCCTCGGCGGCAGCCGGAGCCTCAGCAGCGGCGGCAGGGGCCTCGTCGGCCTTCTTCTCGCCCTCGAGCAGGTCGCGCTCCCAGGCGGCCAGCGGCTCGCCCGCGGCCTTGTCGCCCTTGCCCTCGGTGGCGACCCGGGAGCGGGAGATGAGGCCCTCGGCGACCGCGTCCGCGATCACGCGGGTGAGCAGCGTGACGGAGCGGATCGCGTCGTCGTTGCCGGGGATCTTGTAGTCGACCTCGTCGGGGTCGCAGTTGGTGTCGAGGATGGCGACGACCGGGATGTTGAGCTTCCGGGCCTCGCCGACCGCGATGTGCTCCTTCTTGGTGTCCACGATCCAGACGGCGCTGGGCACCTTCTGCATCTCGCGGATACCACCGAGGGTCTTCTCCAGCTTGGCCTTCTCGCGCGAGAGCACGAGAAGCTCCTTCTTGGTGAGACCCGACGCGGCGACGTCCTCGAAGTCGATCTGCTCGAGCTCCTTGAGGCGCTGCAGACGCTTGTAGACGGTCGAGAAGTTGGTGAGCATGCCGCCCAGCCAGCGCTGGTTGACGTAGGGCATGCCGACGCGGGTGGCCTGCTCGGCGATGGCCTCCTGCGCCTGCTTCTTCGTGCCGACGAACATGACCGTGCCGCCGTGGGCGACGGTCTCCTTGACGAACTCGTAGGCGCGGTCGATGTACGACAGCGACTGGAGCAGGTCGATGATGTAGATGCCGTTGCGCTCCGTGAAGATGAAGCGCTTCATCTTCGGGTTCCAACGACGGGTCTGGTGACCGAAGTGGACGCCGCTTTCCAGCAGCTCCCGCATCGTGACGACGGCCATGGCCGTTCTCCTTGAATTTTCTCGGTTGTGCCGTGGGAGCCGGACGGCTCCCGCGCCTGACACCCGCGAAGCGCCGTTGCCACAAAGGACCGAGAGGCGCTGATACGGACCACAGACGGGCCTCGTACCGGGGCGTGCGAAGTCGACCCGGTGACCCGGATCGCCACCAGAAGTGTACGGGACCCGCGAGGCCCCGGGTGACGCCGATATCCACAACCGGCGAGTACTCCACAGATCCCGACCATGATCGCCCGGTTCACGGGACGCTTCCCCCATGTCTCACGAAACGGCTCACGAGCGAACGACCCGCCGACGTGCGGGTGCGGGTGCGGGTGCGGGTGCGGGTGCGGGTGCATGGTCGACCCTGCTGCTGTGCCTGATGTCGACCCTCCTGGCCACGGCCTGGACGACGGCACCTCGCGCGGCCCCCGGGCCACCGGCCCCCGAGGACCCCGTCCCCGCCCTGGGCCGTGCCTGGCCCGTCGGGCTCCGCCCGCTGGTGGTCCGCGCCTGGGAGCCCCCGCCCACCCCCTATGCCCGGGGGCATCGAGGCGTCGACCTGTCCGCCCCGCCCGGCTCCCCGGTACGCGCGGTGGCATCGGGCCGCGTCTCCTTCGCGGGCCGGGTGGCGGGCCGTGGAGTCATCGCCGTCGACCTCTCCGCCACGGGCGACCCACCCCTGCGCACGACCTACGAGCCGGTCCGGGCATCCGTGAAGAAGGGCGACGAGGTAACCGCGGGCACGATCCTGGGCACCCTGGAAGCCTCCCCGTCCCACTGCCCGACAGCCTGCCTGCACTGGGGCCTGCGCAGAGGGGAGACCTACCTGGACCCGCTCTCGCTCCTCCCGCCGTGGCTGCTGCGCAGGGGCCCCTCACGCCTACTGTCGGTACCCGAGTAGCCGGACGGCCGGCCTCTTTCACGGCCGTGCGCAGTTGCGGGCGATGGTGTTGCCGTCCCCGGCCACGAGCAAGCGTGCCTGCCGTCCCTGACCACGGCAATCACGTTGCCGTCCCGGCTGCGGGCAGGCGTGGCTCCGGGGTGGCACGGGTGGGCGACGAGGGCCCCGCTCGAGGCGAAGCCGAGAGTGGGGGAGGTACGGGGCCGGCACCGGTGAGCGCTACCCCGCCCCGAGCTCGACCCTGACGCATGACGACGCGGGGCACCTGGCGATGAGGGCCCAGCCGCGGCACCCGGCCACAGCACCAAGCACCCAGCACCCAGCACCCAGCACCCAGCACCCAGCACCGCGCAACGACCGCTCAGCCCCGTACGCCCCGCAGAGCCATCCCCACGGCCGCCTCGGTGATCGCGGAGGGCTCCTCGGCGGCCCCCAGCTCGATACGCCGCACCGCCGCGTCCACGACTCCCTGCAACAGCATCGCGGCCAGCCGGGGCTCCGTCTGCCCCAGCCCCGCGAGCGCCTCCACGATCATCGCGACGAGCCCACCGTGCGCGGCCCGGATCTTCTCCCGCGCCCCGGCGTCCAGTTCGCTCGCCGAGATCGCCACCACGGCCCGATGCCGCCGGTCCCCGACCAGCTCCAACTGTTTGCGGACGTACGCCTCGACCTTGCCCTCGGGCCGCTCGGCCGCGGCCATCGCCGCCTCGACCTCCGCCGCCCACACGGGAAAGTCGACCTCGCACAGCTCCTCGACCACCGCCGCCCGCGACCGGAAGTACTCGTACACGGACGACCGCGCCAGCCCCGTACGCTCGGCGAGCGCGGGGAACGTCAACGCCTCCGTCCCTCCCTCGGACAGCAGGGACCGAGCCGCGTCCAGCAGGGCGGCTCGCTGCATCGACCGGTGCTCGGCCACGGAGGCCGCTCGAATCCTTGGCACGTCAACCACTTTACGGACGGACCGCCACCAACGGGAGTGTCTTCCCCCGACAGGCCCTGGGCCGAAGCCCTGCCGACACCCTCCACAGCCCTGGCCTCGCGGCTCATCCGGCCAGGTAGGGCCGGGTCAACGACCAAAACTCGCCAGCTTCGCCCGTAGCTGCAGCACCGACTTCGTGTGGATCTGGCTCACCCGGCTCTCGGTGACCCCCAGCACGTTCCCGATCTCCGCGAGGGTGAGCCCCTCGTAGTAGTACAGCGTGACGACGGTCTTCTCCCGCTCGGGCAGCGTGTTGATGGCCCGCGCCAGGAAGCGGCGCAGCTCCCGGTCCTCGGCGACCTCGACCGGGTTGTCCGCGGCGGTGTCCTCCAGCGTGTCCATCAGGCTCAGCCGGTCGCCGCCCTCGCCCCCGACATGCAGCAGCTCCTCCAGCGCCACGACGTTGGCCAGCGACAACTGACTGAAGACCGAGTGAAGTTCATCGACCGCGATACCCATCTCGGCGGCCACCTCGCCCTCGCTCGGGGTGCGTCTGAGCCGGGACTCCAGGGTGGCGTAGGCCCGCTCCACGTTGCGCGCCTTCTGCCGCACCGACCGGGGGATCCAGTCCAGCGCGCGCAGTTCGTCGATCATGGCGCCACGGATCCGGGTGATCGCGTACGTCTCGAACTTGATCTCCCGGTCGATGTCGAACTTCTCGATCGCGTCGATCAGCCCGAAGACCCCGGAGGAGACGAAGTCGGCCTGCTCGACGTTGGCCGGCAGGCCGACACTGACCCGGCCCGCGACGTACTTCACCAGCGGTGAGTAGTGCAGGATCAACTGCTCGCGCAGCCGTTCGTCGCCCGTCGTCTTGTACGTCCGCCACAGCTCCTCGAGTGTCGAGGGGGCGGGCGGGCGCACGGTGCCGCGAGCGGCGGAGGGTACCGCCGTCCGGTCAGACCCGGAGGTGTGCTGGGGCATTCGTCGCCTTGTGCCGTTCTGCCGTGAACTGGGGGGTGCCTGGGTGAGCTGTCGGTCTGATGTCGAGTTGCCTGCCCTGAGGGGGAACCCACGTGAGCGTAGCGTGACTGGGGAGTCGCAGTGCGCGAAGGCCGAGGGATCGCCGGTGCGCAGATACGTTCCGCTGGGTGCCCCGCGGGGTCACGGCGATCGCGCTGCGTGACGGATCCGGAAGGCCAACTGCCGGAAACCGCACGGCTGTCGGCGTTCCCCCGGACGGCCGAACACGCTGGGTCAACTTCGCCTCCGATCCGGCGAGACGGAGATCATCGCCTGGCGTGTCAACTTCCAGCCGTCGCCGTGTCGTTCGACGTAACCAAGTGCGCGGAGTTCGTACAGTCTCCCGACCGCGTCGTCCACGGTCGTGCCCGCGCCGCGGGCGACCTCGTCGGGGGCCGCGCTCCCCCGCCCCGGCAGTGCGGCGAGAACCTGCCGTGCGCCGGGTTCCAGCAGGTCACGGGGGAGCACGGGGCCCCGCCGGTCGGGCGCCAGCTCTCCCATGTCACCCACCAGCTCGACGACTTCGGCAGCGTCGGACACGAGCACGGCCTCCCCCCGCAGCAGTTCGTGCACGCCGGCGGAGAGGGCCGAGGTCGCGGGCCCCGGCACGCCCATCGTGAACCGACCCAATCGCTGCGCCGCCCGCGCCGTGACCAGCGCGCCGCTGCGGTAGGCCGCCTCCACGACCACGGTCCCCCTGGTGAGCGCGGCGATGACCCGGTTCCGCAGGATGAACCGGCTCGGCGTCGGATGCTCCCCCGGCGGCAACTCCCCCACCACCAACCCCTGTTCGGCGATTCTGCTGATCAACTGCACATGCCCCCTGGGATACGGCCGGTCCACCCCGCAGGCCAGCACGGCGACGGTCGCCCCACCGGCCCCGAGCACCCCCCGATGCGCGGCCCCGTCCACCCCGTACGCGCCACCGGACACGACCACCCACCCCTGCTCGGCAAGCCCCGCCCCCAGCACCGCCGCCATGTGCGCCCCGTACTCCGTGCAGGCCCGCGCCCCCACCACAGCCACGGACCGCAATGCCCACATCCGCACATTCGCCTTCCCCCGCACCCACAGCCCCATGGGCCGCCCGTCCCCGAGATCATCGAGCTGCCCGGGCCACTCACCGTCCCCGGGGACGAGGAACCGGACCCCGGCCTCCCTCGCCCGCGCCAGGTCACCCTCGGGGTCGGCGCGCCCGGCGCGGGCACACAGTCCCGCCCACCGCTTCTCCGAGGCCTCGGGCAGCGGGCGACCGCCCCCGGAGAGCCTCCGCACCACTTCCCGGGCTCCGAACTCCCGTAGCCACCGACCACCCAGCTCGTCTCCGGGCTCGATGACACGGGCCAGGAAAGCCCGGTCGAGCCGCTCGACATCCGGCGCACCGCCGCCGGTCATGGCGCGCCCGCCGATGACCCACGGGCCTCAGGCCTCACGTCAGCGCTCCGATCGCCATCGGCACCCCGCGTGGCACTCCGGTGCGCAGCTGCAGAGCCAGGTTGACGTCCGTCGCGTCCGGGCGGTCGTGGCCGACGAGGTCGGCGATGGTCCAGCCGACCCGGAGCACCCGGTCCAGGCCGCGCGCGGTCAGCACGCCCCGCTCCAGGCAGCGCTCGGCCTCGTCCATCGCGCCCGGGGTCGCGTGCCACCGGCTGCGCAGTTCACGCCCCGGTACCTCGCTGTTCGTCCGCCAGGGCGTATCCAGCAGACGGGCTGCCGCGCGCTCCCTGGCCGAGCGCACACGGTCGGCCACCGTCGCCGTGGACTCGCCCTGGGCTCCACGCCGGGTGAGCTCGGACCGAGTGACCCGGTCGACCTCGACCCGCAGGTCGACCCGGTCCAGCAGCGGCCCGGAGAGCCGCGCCTGATAGCGGCGGATCAAGGCGGGCGGGCACTCGCACAAGTCGTCCGTCCGCGAGAAGCGACCGCAGGGACAGGGGTTCGCGGCGAGCACCATCAAGAACTTCGCGGGGAACCGCACCACTCCCGCGCTGCGCGCGATCACGACGTGCCCCGCCTCCAGCGGCTGCCGCAGGGCGTCCAGCGCATGGCTGCTGAACTCCGGGGTCTCGTCCAGGAAGAGCACCCCCCGGTGGGCGAGGGAGACCGCACCGGGTCGTGCGATGCCCTGGCCGCCGCCGACGAGGGACTGCATCGTGGCCGAATGGTGAGGGGCGCAGTAGGGCGCCACGTCGACCAGTGGTTTTCCCGCGGGCAGCAGACCGGCGATCGAGTGGACCGCCGTGACCTCCAGCGACTCCTCTCTGGCCAGCCTCGGCAGGATGGCCGGCAACCGCTCGGCGAGCATCGTCTTGCCCGCGCCCGGCGGCCCTTCCAGGAAGAGGTGATGTCCGCCGGCCGCCGCGACTTCCACGGCGGTTCGGGCCGCGAGCTGACCGACGACATCGGCGAGGTCGTGGCCCTGGTCCTGGTGCGCGCCTGCCGCGGTGCGCATGCCGGTGGCCGCCCCCGTGCCCGGCAGACGGAGTCCCGCCATGAGAGGGTCCGGGCGGCCCTCGTCGGGTTCCTCGTCCGGCACCGGTTCGTCCGCCAGCACGGCGATCAACTGCCGCAGGGTGCGCACGCCCAGCACCGAGACCCCGGGCACCAGCGAGGCCTCCGCGGCAGCGCACTCCGGCACCACCACCTGCTCGTATCCGGCCTCGGCGGCGGCCAGCACGGCGGGCAGGATGCCCCGTACCGGCCGGACCCGACCATCGAGCCCCAGCTCCCCGATCATCACGACGTCGGAGAGCACCCGCGGATCGATCCGCTCGGATGCGCCCAGGACGGCGCTGGCGACCGCCAGGTCGAACCCGCTGCCGGCCTTCGGCACCGACGCGGGACTGAGTCCCACCGTCAGCTTCTTCTGCGGCCACTCGGCGCCCGAGTTGACCAGGGCCGCCCTCACCCGGTCCTTGCTCTCCGTCAGGCTCTTGTCCGGCAGCCCCACCAGCGTGAAGGCCGCCACGCCCGGTTCCAGGTCGGCCTGGACCTCGACGACGACGCCCTCGACGCCGACAAGGGCCACGGAACACGTGCGGGCGAATCCCATCAGGCCACCCCCCGCACGTGTTCCACGACGGGGGCGCCGCGGGCGGGGAGGACGACGCCGACGACGTCGATACGGACGCCGCCCGGCGGACTTCCTCCGTGTTCCTGGAGCCAGCGTTCGGCGAGGCCGCGCAGTCGTTCGGCCTTGGTGGTCGTGACGGCCGCCATGGGGTGTTCGAAGGGGCCGGCCCTGCGGGTCTTCACCTCGCAGACGACCAGCGCGTCCCCGTCGCGGGCCACGATGTCGATCTCGCCGGTCCTGCCGCAGCGCCAGTTGCGCTCCAGGACCGTCATCCCGGCCTCGGCCAGCCGCCGTGCGGCCAGCTCCTCGCCGTACTTGCCGAGCGCACCTCGCGCGCCGTTGCCCGGCGCGCCGTTGCCTCGTGTGTTGTCGCCTCGTGCCTTGCTCATGTCGGCACCACCTCCGGCGCCAACACTGAGTGCGACTCAGCCCGCTATTGGATCTTGGTGGACAAACAGGCGATTGTGAATAACTTCGTCACCCACACGGATGACGGTGCCGCAGCCCCTCCGCCGGCCTCAGCTGCCCGGCAGCTCCAGATCGCTCTTGTTCAGCTCCTCGATGTTCACGTCCTTGAACGTGAGCACCCTCACCTGCTTCACGAACCGAGCCGGCCGGTACATGTCCCACACCCAGGCGTCCGCCATCGACACCTCGAAGAACACCTCGCCCTGGACCGAGTGCACCTGCATCTCGTAGTCATTGGTCAGGTAGAAACGCCGCTCGGTCTCGATCACGTATTTGAACAGACCGACGACATCGCGGTACTCCCGGTAGAGCTTCAGCTCCATCTCGGTCTCGTACTTCTCGAGGTCCTCGGCGCTCATGGCATGTTCCCCTTCAGCCGTGCGATCCCACCATTGTGCGCCAGTCCCGCGAGCCCCTAGACAATTTCGGTGTCGAGGACCACGGGTCTGGCCGGGGGACCCTCGTCGAGCAGTGTGCGGAGCAGTTCGGCGAGTCTGGTCGGGTACACCGTCTCATGCGCCCGGGTCAGTTCCCCGCACGTCCACCAGCGTGCTCCTGCGACGCTGCGTCTTTCCAGCTCCGTCAGGCCCGCCGCCGCGGGCACGACCTGGTGCGTAGCGGTGGTCCGGGCGAGGTAGTACCACTCGTCCTGGTCCCAGCGGCGTCCGGCGAAGGGGAAGGAGCACATCCGCCGCCAGAGCACGGGGCCGAGCTCCACGTCCGTGATCCCGGTCTCCTCCGCGAGTTCCCGCAGGGCGGCCTCCTCACGGGTCTCCGCGCCCTCCACACCGCCGCCGGGCGTGAACCACCAGTCGTCGGCCGGATCGTCCGGCTCGTGCCCGTGCAGCAGCAGGACGCGCTCCCGCGGATCCAGCAGGATCACCCGGGCGACCTTGCGCAGCCCGCCCTCGTACGTGTCCTCAGCCGACACCGGCGGGCTCCGACTGCGCCGTACGTCCGCGTCCGCCGATCCGCTGGGCGACGGGCCCGTAGGCCGCGCCGCCCATGACGAGCACCATGCCCACGACCAGCGCGGCGGTGATCAGCCGCAGCGGGCCGGGAGAGGAGAGCGCGCCGAGCTTCTCGAAGCCCGTGGGGCGGGCCAGCATGCCGTCCATGGGCCAGACGACGGCGTCCACGCGCGCGTCCACGTTGGTGCGCGGCACCGTGCCGTTGCCGGCCTCCGTGAGGTGGGCGGTGGAGTCCAGGGAGCCGCTGCGCTCGTCACCGAGGAGGAACAGCCGGCCCTTGGGGACGGTGATCTCCGGGATGCCGGTCAGCTCGGCGACCTCGCCCTCGGGCAGATACCCCTCGTCGATCTTCTTGCCGTTGACGGTCAGCTTGCCGTCGGTGCAGCAGGCGACCGTGTCACCGCCGACCGCGACGACCCGCTTGACCATGGGGGTGTTGCCCCAGGTCTCCTGCCGGAAGACCACGACGTCACCGCGCTTGATCTCGGCGCCGTCGATCCGCTCGGCGAGTATGCGGTCCCCGGAGGTGATGGTGGGGGACATGGAGTCGGTGGGCACGGTGTAGGGCGCGTAGGCGATCGCGCCCCAGAGGAAACCGCCCAGGAAGAGCACACAGCCGAGGGCCACGGCCAGTCCCGACAGCTTGCTGCCGAGCCGTCCGCGGCCCTCGTCCGTACGACGTGTCGTCCCGCTCATCCCAGTGCTCCCCCAGTTCGGAGAATCGACCGTCCGGGCCCCGTGCGGGCCGCGGAAGATCGGCGATCTGGGACGGCACCCTACCCGGCGGTACCCGTGCCAGAAACCCTCGGGCTTTCGGTGGCCAGAAGGCGACGCCGGCGCCACAGCACCAGCGGCACCGCTCCCGCGAGGCCGAGCGCCCCGGGGGCGGCGGCGCTCAGGTTCTGGTCGAAGGTGTCGGGAACCGGCAGCGTGGACCAGCGGGTGGGCGGCCAGGCGACCACGATGGCGCGGCCCACGGCCTGGCTGACGGGGACCATGCCCTTGTTGCTGTCGTTCTGGTGGTAGCGGGAGTCCAGCGAGTTCTGCCGGTGGTCACCCATGACCCAGATTTTGCCCTCGGGCACCTTCACCTTGAACTGGCCGCCGGTGTCGTCGACGGTGCAGGGGGTGTTGCCCGGGTACACGTACGGCTCGTTCAGCGCCTTGCCGTTGACCTTCAGCGGGCCGGTGCCCTTGCACTCCACGGTGTCGCCGGCGACGCCGACGACCCGCTTGATGAGGTCCTTCTCCTCGGCGGACGGCATCAGGCCGATCCAGCCGAGGACCCGCTGCACGGCGTTGGGCTCCAGGGTGGGCTCGCCGTCCAGCCAGCCGTCCGGGTCGTGGAAGACGACGACCTCGCCGCGCTCGGGCTCGGAGCCGAACCACGGGGTGAGCTTGTCGACCAGGACCCGGTCGCCCTCCTGCAGCGTGTTCTGCATCGAGTCGGACGGGATGGAGAACGCCTGCACCAGGAACGTCTTGATCAGCAGCGCGAGCACCAGCGCGATACCGATCAGGATCGGCAGTTCCTTCCAGAAGGAACGCTGCTTCTTCCTGGGCCGCTCTTCCTGGTCGCCGTCGTCGGCCGAGGTCCGGGCGCCGTCCCCGCCGTCCGCCCCCTCCGGGGAGTCACTCCCGGTGTCGGCGGAACCCTCGGAATTCACGACGCCCTCCGCGTTCTCCGCGGCCGGGGAAGCCGCCTCGTCGGATCGCTCCGGCCGTTCTTCGGAACCACCGTGTCCGGACCGTGCGCCGACCGCCAAATCCCCCACATCCACTCCTCACTCCGTACCGCCGCCCGCGCCACAGCCGGTGCAGGCCCACCACTCCCATAACGAGCGGGAGTTCCGCAGGGGTCGGGAGAGGGATCAATCCGTTTCGATCCGCGGAGGCCACCCTATGCGAAGCGCCGAGGGCGGTGGTCGACCCGCTCGGTACGGCGGAGAACGTGTCCGGTTCCTCCAACTGCCCCCAGTGGCCCACCGGCCAGGCGATGACGACGGCCCGGCCGACGACGGAATCCTCCGGGACCGTCCCGCCGAACTGGGCCGTCTTCGAGTCGTCGGACTGGTGGGCGCGTGAGTCGGCGGAGTTCTCCCGGTGGTCGCCCATCACCCAGAGGCGGCCCTGGGGCACGGTCACCTCGAACCGCTGGGTCGAGGGCTGGTTGCCGGGGTGGATGTAGGCCGTCTCGTCCAGCGGCATGCCGTTGACGGTGACACGGCCCTGGGTGTCACAGCACTTGACGGTGTCGCCGCCGACCGCGACGACCCGCTTGATCAGGTCCTGCTCGTCGTCGGACGGGAGAAGGCCGATGAACTGCAGGCCTTCCTTTATCTGCTTGATGACGATCGGATCCTCGGTGGCGGCCGTCGTCTGCTCGTCCTCCAGCCAGCCGCCCGGGTCCTTGAAGACGACCACGTCCCCGCGGGTGGGCTTGGAGCCGAACCAGGGCGTGAGCTTGTCGACCAGGACACGGTCGCCGATCTGGATCGTCTGCTCCATGGAGCCCGACGGGATCACGAACGCCTGGACGAGGAAGGTCTTCAGGACCAGAGCTATGAGGACGGCGACACCGACGAGGAGCGGGATCTCCTTGACCGCGGAGCGACGCCTGCGCCGCTTGATCTTGCGGGCGAGCTTGCGCCGCTCGACCCGGCTCGGCCGGGCGGCACCGCCGGACCGCCGCGAACCGGTGGGCAGCAGGTTGGCCGCCGCGGTGGTGGGAGGCGCACCGCGGGGTTTGCCACGGTTACCCATGCGCACCGCCCGCGGCGGGCACACGCGCGTAGGCGTCCGGACGGTCCAGACGTGTCCAGTGGTCGGCGGGCCAGGCGATCCAGTCGGCCCGGCCGATCACGGAGTCGAGCGGGACCATGCCGCCGCCGGGCGATCCCAGGTGGTCACGGGAATCGCTGGAGTCACTGCGGTGGTCGCCGAGGAGGAACAGCCTGCCCTCGGGGACGACCACGTCGAAGGGAACGTTCGACGGGCTGTCGCCCGGATACAGAAACGACGACTCGTCGACCCACCGGCCGTTCACCTCAAGCCTCCCCTCCTGGTCGCAGCAGACCACCCGGTCGCCCCCCACGCCGACAACGCGCTTGACGTAGTCGGCGTTCCCGAAGTAGCCGGTGCCGTCGAAGACGACGACGTCACCGCGCTGCGGCTCAGATCCGAAACGGTACGCCAACTTATTTACGAGAACGCGGTCCCCGATCCTCAATGAGTCGGCCATGGAGCTGCTGGGAATCTGGAACGGCTGGATCACGAAGTTGCTGAAGAGCGCCAGAAGAAGCAGGCAGATCAGCACGGTCAGGGTGTATCTCCCGCCCGGAACCCACTCGGTGGTCCGGTCCACCCATGCGAAACGCGACCGCTCCTCCGGCCCTCGCGTGTCGGAGATCTCCTCGGAGACCTCCGCGCCGGAAGGGCGGGGGGAACGGTCGCGCTCCATGTGCTGCTGTGCTTCGGTGTCCATCGGGGCCAGATCGTATCCGGCCCCGCTGTGACGACCTTTTGTGACGCGAACGCGCGATCAGTTGTCGCGCTTCTCCTTGATCTTCGCCGCCTTGCCGCGCAGCTCGCGCAGGTAGTACAGCTTGGCGCGACGGACGTCACCGCGGGTGACGAGCTCGATCTTCTCGACGATCGGGGTGTGCACCGGGAAGGTGCGCTCGACGCCGACGGAGAACGAGACCTTGCGGACCGTGAAGGTCTCGCGGACACCGGCGCCCTGGCGACGGATCACCACGCCCTTGAACTGCTGCACACGGGAGCGGTTGCCCTCGATGACGCGGACGTGGACGTTGACGGTGTCACCCGGGCGGAAGGCCGGGATGTCGCTCCGCAGCGACGCGGAGTCGAGGGAGTCGAGCAGGTGAGACATTTCGTCTGCTTTCTTCGCCCATGCCACAGGTCATAGGCGGGAGCTAGGTGTTACGAGAGGATGCTGTCCGTGTCGGGGCGGGCGTCGTGTCCCCCTGCGGCAGGGGCGCGCGCCGGACGACGCACAACAACGGCCTATTCTTCCACGCCCTCGGGCCGCCGCCAAAATCGGCCGTGCGACTCCCCTTCCGGGTCCGGGGCCCAGCCCAGGATGGAGAGCATCTCGCGGTCCTTCTTGTCGAAGGCCTTGGGGTCGCAACGCTCGATGAGGTCGGGCCGGTTGGCGGCCGTACGCTTCAGGGCCTCGTCCCGGCGCCACCGCGCGATCTTGCCGTGGTGGCCGCTGAGCAGCACCTCGGGGATGTCGCGGCCACGCCACTCGGGGGGCTTCGTGTAGACCGGCCCCTCCAGGAGGTTGGCCATGGCGCCGGGCGCGAAGGAGTCGTCCCGGTGGGACTCGGCGTTGCCGAGGACGCCGGGCAGCAGCCGCGCGACGGCCTCGGTGACGACGAGGACGGCCGCCTCGCCGCCGGCGAGCACGTAGTCGCCGATGGACACCTCGTAGACCGGCATGCGGGTGGCGTACTCGTCGATCACCCGGCGGTCGATGCCCTCGTAACGCGCCGGCGTGAAGACCAGCCAGGGGCGCTCGGAGAGTTCGACGGCGAGTTCCTGGGTGAAGGGGCGACCGCTGGGGGTGGGGACGATGAGCGCGGGCCGGTGGGAGCCCGTCTCGTAGCCGTCGGCGAGGACGGAGTCCAGGGCGTCGCCCCAGGGGTCGGTCTTCATGACCATGCCGGGGCCGCCGCCGTACGGGGTGTCGTCGACCGTGTTGTGCCGGTCGTACGTCCACTCGCGCAGATCGTGGACGTGCACGTTCAGCTGTCCGCGCGCGCGTGCCTTGCCGACGAGGGAGACGTTCAGGGGTTCGAGGTACTCGGGGAAGATCGTGACGACGTCGAGCCGCATCAGGCCTCGTCCCCGGCCGGCTCGGCGGAGTCCTCGGAGTCCCGGGCGGACGCGATCTCCGCCCGGTCGTCGATCAGCCCGGGTGGCGGGTCGATGACCGCCCGCTGCTCCTTCAGGTCGATCTCGGTGACGATCGACTCGACGAACGGGATCATCACCTCGCTCCCGTCGGGCCGCTCGACGATGAAGAGGTCCTGGGAGGGCAGGTGCGAGATCTCGGTGATCCGGCCGACCTCGACTCCCTCCTTGGTGACCACGTCCAGGTCCATCAGCTGGTGGTCGTAGTACTCGTCCTCTTCCTCCGGCAGCTCCTCCGGGTCCACCTCCGCGATCAGCAGGGTGTTGCGGAGGGCCTCGGCGGCGTTGCGGTCGCGGACGCCCTCGAAGCGCAGGAGCAGCCGGCCGCTGTGGACCCGGCCGGTCTCGATGGTGAGCGGACCCGTCGAGGCGGGGTCCGTGAGCAGAACGGCGCCGGGGGCGAGCCGGAGTTCCGGCTCGTCGGTGCGGACCTCGACGGTGACCTCACCCTTGATGCCGTGGGCGCGGCCGATCCGTGCGACTACGAGCTGCACTGTGCTTGATCTCCTGTCATACGACTACGGGCCGGGGACGGCCCAGAGGCCCTCCCCGGCCCGAGCCGGTGCTGCGAATCTTCGTCAGCGGACGTGATCCACGTCGACGAGGTCGACACGGACACCACGGCCGCCGATGGCACCCACGACGGTACGCAGAGCACGGGCGGTACGGCCGTTGCGGCCGATCACCTTACCGAGGTCGTCGGGGTGGACCCGGACCTCGAGTACGCGCCCCCGGCGCAGGTTGCGGGAAGCGACCTGCACGTCGTCGGGGTTGTCGACGATGCCCTTGACGAGGTGCTCGAGAGCCTCCTCGAGCATGCTCAGGCCTCGGTCGGCTCAGACGAGGAAGACGCAGCGGCAGCCTCGTCCTTCTTGTCGGCCTTCTTCTTCTGGGTGATCGCCTCACCCTTGCCCTCGTCGTCGCCGCCCAGGGCCTCGAACGACGGGCGCGCGGACTTCGGCTGAGCCACGAGGAGCGGCGCCGGAGCGGGCTCGCCCTTGAACTTCTGCCAGTCGCCGGTCTTCTTCAGAATGGCGAGCACGGGCTCGGTCGGCTGCGCGCCGACACCCAGCCAGTACGCGACGCGCTCCTCGTCGACCTCGATGACCGACGGGTTGTACGTCGGGTGGTACTTGCCGATCTCCTCGATCGCACGACCGTCACGACGGGTACGGGAGTCGGCGATGACGATGCGGTAGTGAGGCGAACGGATCTTGCCCAGACGCTTCAGCTTGATCTTGACTGCCACGGGAGTGGGTTCTCCTGGATTTGACGTGATTGGGCACGGCGAGAGAGCCGCGTGGGGTTGCGGTACCCGAGTGCCCGATGGACGCGTCAGCCGGAGGAGAGAGGGGTCCTGTGCGACTGTCGAGTACAGCTAGCCATTGTGCCACACCCAGCGGGTCGCTTCGGCCGTCAGGGTGCGTTCAGCCATGGCTGAGCGGCACCCCGCGCCAGGGGGTGCCGCTCACCGGAGTGGAGGGTGCCGCCGCGCACCCGTGCCGCCACAGAGGCACGACTGCCCGCGGCCGGGCGGGCGCGAGGCTGCGGCGGCTCCCTCCACTCCGGGTACGGCTCGACATACGACTCACTGGTACGGCCGCCACGAGCAGCCGTCTGTTCAGTGCGTCGTCGTGTCACGCCGCGCCCACGACCTCCGGGATCCGGAAGGGCTTGCCGCAGCCGCCGCAGACGATGGGGGCCTGGGCGAGTACGGACGGGACGACCCGGACGTTGCGGCCGCAGTCGCAGACGGCCTTGACGCGGACGCCGCCGCCGGAGGACCCGTGGCGGGCGGCCGGGCCCCGGAAGCTGCGGGCCGTGTCCGCGGAGGTCGCGGCGGTGTGGGCCTTGAGGGCGCGCTGCAGTCTGTCGATGGTCGGGCGGTAGCGACGCTTGGCCTCGGGGTTGAGCGTGACCAGCGAGAAACCGCTGCTGGGATGCGGTTCCTCGGGGTGGTCGAGGCCGAGCTCCTCGGCGATCGCGAGGAATCTGCGGTTGTGGTACCGGCCCGCCCGGGAGGTGTCGCGGACTCCACGCGCGGCGGCGATGCCATGGACTGCCTCATGGAGCAGTCGCTCGAAGGAGAGTTCGTGCCCGCAGGCGGACGACGACTCCCCGATCAGGGACTCGGGAGCGGCAAGATCCGGCAGCTCGGGGTGGTGCCGTTGAATGTCGGCCCACGCCTGTGCCAGTTCTGCGGCGAGAACAGGTGGTGTCTGTGTCGTGCTCACGTAATGACAACGAGCCGGAGTGCCCCTGTGTTCCGATTCCGGGCCATCCCAAATAATTTGCACGTACCCGTCAGTTGCCACTAGTGCGTCCTGACGAGGGCGGGTGCGCTGATCTGCGGAGAAGCCTCGCAGCTCCCCACAAGGCGGTACGTAGTAACACGTACGCCCCGACGCGTAGCGAGGTCCGCGCGTCGGGGGCACCTGTGGTCGGCTGATGTGCAAGGGGCGTTTCGGTCGCTCTCCCGGCGGAACGGGGTGCTCTAGTAAGCGCGCGCCACGACGGCGACGTTACCGGGTGCGTCGTAGGAGTCGGGCACCGACCCGTCCGCGGCGACCAGACACCGTACGGTCACCGCGTGCTCCCCGAGCTTGGTCTCGCCGTCCTCTCCCAGCCTCGACCAGGGGATACGCGCCCAGCCGCCGCCCGCGGCGGCCTCGATCGCCTCGTCGAGGGTGGACACCTCGGTCGTACGGGACTCGCGGCGCTCGCGCGACTGCTTCAGGAGGAGCGCCTGGTCCTCTTCGAAGACGGTGGGCAGCAGGTGTACCAGCGAGTCGAGGGCGACCGGCTCCTTGCCGCCCGGGATGCGACGGGCGAGCATCGCGGTGCCGTTCTCCAGGTCACGGGGGCCGACCTCGATGCGTACGGGGACGCCCTTGAGTTCCCAGTCGACGGCGCGGCGGCCGAACGGGATGTCCGTACGGTCGTCCACCTTGACGCGGATGCCGGCCGCCTTCAGCTGGGCGCCGAGCTCGCGGACCTTGGCCAGAACCGCGTCGTCGCCCTTGATCGCGAGGACGACGGCCTGGACCTGGGCCAGCCGGGGCGGGACCCGCAGGCCGTTGTCGTCGCCGTGCATCATCACCAGGGCGCCGATCATGCGGGTGGTGGAGCCCCAGGATGTCTGCCAGACGAGCTCCTGCTTGCCTTCCTTCGACAGATACCGGGTGTTGAAGGCCTTGGCGAAGTTCTGGCCCAGCTCGTGGCTGGTGGCCATCTGGAGGGCCTTGCCGTCGCCCATCATGCCTTCGAGCGTGAGGGTGTTGATGGCGCCCGCGAAGCGCTCCTTGACGGTCTTGCGGCCGGGGACGACGTCCATCGCGAGGACGTTCACCATGAAGTCCTCGTAGACCTCCCGGTGGATGTGCGCGGCGAAGTCGCGCGCCTCCTCGTACGTCGCGTGCGCCGTGTGGCCCTCCTGCCAGAGGAACTCGCTCGTGCGGAGGAAGAGCCGGGGGCGCAGCTCCCAACGGACCACGTTCGCCCACTGGTTGATCAGCAGCGGCAGGTCGCGGTAGCTCTGCACCCACTTCGAGAAGTAGTCATTGATGATCATCTCGGAGGTGGGGCGGACCACGGCGGGCTCTTCGAGGTCCTTGCCGCCGCCGTGCGTCACCACGGCCAGCTCGGGCGCGAAGCCCTCGACGTGCTCGGCCTCCCGGGCGAGGTAGGACTGCGGGATCAGGAGCGGGAAGTACGCGTTCTGGGTGCCCGTCTCCTTGATCCGGGCGTCCATCTCCTGCTGCATCCGCTCCCACAGCCCGTACCCGTACGGTCGGATGACCATGGTGCCGCGCACCGGACCGTTGTCGGCCAGTTCGGCCTTGGTGATCAGATCCTGGTACCAGCGCGGGAAGTCGTCCGCGCGGGGCGTGAGTACGGGAGCCTTTGCCATGGCGCGATGGTACGGGTCCACGTTGCGGGGATGTGAATTCTTTTGCCCGCGCACGGACAGTACGCAAGCAGGTGTCCGAGACCCCTGGACGACTCGCCGGGCGGGGAGTTTCCTGGCATACGGGGGGGGAGTGCGAGCGCGCACTGCCACGGGGGCCAGGAAATCCGGCAACGGCAACTCACGGCGGATTGGGGCGCTTTCGATATGACACCTACGCTCGTGCGGCAGCAACTGCCTCGCGCGGGGGCCACACCCCGCGTGGACCGGTGTGCACGCGCGCGTGACTGGGCCGAGATTCAGGAACGGATGCTGGTGCCGCTGTACGAGGCCGTCCACCGGCGGCTCGACGTCGGTACCGGGACGCGCCTGCTCGGCCTCGGCTGCGGGTCGGGGCTCGCGCTGCTGATGGCGGCGTCGCGGGGAGCCTCGGTCACCGGCGTCGACTCGGGGTCGCCGGAGAGAACGGCACTCGCGCGGGAGCGACTGCAGCCGGAAGGGTGGGGCACGCGCGCGCGTGTCGGCACACGGGTCGTCGACGGTGTCCCCGAGGACGCGGTCCGCGGCCCCGGGGACCCGCCGTACAACCTGGTGACCGCCTTCGAGCCGATCGGCTGTCTGGCCGGGGACTCCGAGGGCCTCGGCGAACTGCTCGCCGCGGCGACCCCGCTGGCGGAACGCGGTGCTCCGGTGATCCTGGCCGGCTGGGGCCCGCCGGAACGCTGCACCACGTCCACCGTGCTCCGCGTGGCCACGAAGCTCGCCGACCCTCTGCGCAGCGCGGGCAGTTGGCGTCCGGCGCTGCGGGACGACCTGGAGGAGGTCGCCCAGCGGGCCGGCCTGAAACCGGACGGCTCGGGACGCGTGGCCTGCCCCTTCGGGTACGCCAACGTGGACAACGCGGTACGGGGGCTGCTGTCGACCGGCCTGTTCGACGCGGCGATCAGGGCCACCGACCAGGCACAGGTGGACAAGGAACTGACCGAGGCCCTGCACCCCCACCGCCGCCGGGACGGCACGGTCTGGATGCCGAACGTGTTCCGCTACCTGATCGCGCGGACGCCCTGAGCGATGCGGGGCACGCCTTGAGGACTTCGGGGCGCTCCCCGAACGTTGTGGGGAACACTGAGAAGGTCTTCGAGACTTCTTCCGACGCGGGTGTGAATGGTGTGAAGAAAGCGGGCCGGTAGCGCTTTCGCTTGGCCAAGCGCCGCGCGGCAGCCATAGCCTGGCGCATCGTCCAGGGGAACAACACATCTGCGTACGGGAGTTGCCACCAGAAGCACCACGAGCGACACCACACATGCCGTCCACGCACACGGCACCCGGCGCCGCGCGCCCGGCCACACCCCCCGGCCGGTCACGCGGCGTCCGCCGTTGTGGGCGGGTCAGCCCATGAACTTCTTGAACTCGTCCGGCAGCTCGAAGTCCTGAGCGCCCTGCTGGCCCGGCAGTCCGAGGGCACCGCCCTGGGCCGCGGCGGCCCGGCGGGCGGCCTCCTCCTGCTCCTGCTGCTTGCGCTTCATCGGGTTGCCCGAGCGCTGCTTGCCCTTGGCCTGCTTGGGCTGCTTCTTGCTGCGACCGGGGCCACCACCCATGCCGGGCATCCCGGGCATGCCGGGCATGCCACCGCCCTGGGCCATGCGGGACATCATCTTGCGGGCCTCGAAGAACCGCTCGACGAGGCTCTTCACCGCGCTGACCTCGACACCGGAGCCCTTGGCGATACGGGCACGGCGCGAGCCGTTGATGATCGTCGGCTCCTGGCGCTCGGCCGGGGTCATCGACTTGATGATCGCGGCCGTGCGGTCGACGTCGCGCTCGTCGATGTTGTTGATCTGGTCCTTGATCTGGCCCATGCCGGGCAGCATGCCGAGCAGCTTGCTGATGCTGCCCATCTTCCTGACCTGCTCCATCTGGGCCAGGAAGTCGTCGAGCGTGAAGTCCTGGCCCTTCTTGGACGCCAGCTTGGAGGCCATCTTGGCGGCCTCTTCCTGGCTGAAGGTCTTCTCCGCCTGCTCGATCAGGGTGAGCAGGTCACCCATGTCGAGGATGCGGGAGGCCATCCGGTCCGGGTGGAACGCGTCGAACTCGTCGAGCTTCTCGCCGTTCGACGCGAACATGATCGGCTTGCCGGTGACGGAGGCGATCGACAGGGCGGCACCACCGCGGGCGTCACCGTCGAGCTTGGAGAGGACCACGCCGTCGAAGCCGACGCCGTCCCGGAAGGCCTCGGCCGTGTTGACGGCGTCCTGACCGATCATCGCGTCGACGACGAAGAGGATCTCGTCCGGGGAGACCGCGTCCCGGATGTCGGCGGCCTGCCGCATCATCTCCTGGTCGATGCCCAGCCGGCCCGCGGTGTCGACGACCACGATGTCGTGGACCTTCGACTTGGCGAACTCGATGGAGTCCTTGGCGACCTTGACCGGGTCACCCACGCCGTTGCCCGGCTCGGGGGCGTAGACCGCCACGCCGGCGCGCTCGGCCACGACGCTGAGCTGGTTGACCGCGTTCGGGCGCTGGAGGTCACAGGCGACGAGGAGCGGCGAGTGGCCCTGCTCCTTCAGCCAGCGGCCCAGCTTGCCCGCGAGGGTCGTCTTACCGGCACCCTGGAGACCCGCGAGCATGATCACGGTCGGCGGGTTCTTGGCGAAGCGCAGGCGGCGGGTCTCGCCGCCGAGGATCCTGACCAGCTCCTCGTTGACGATCTTGAGGACCTGCTGGGCGGGGTTCAGCGCCTTGGAGACCTCGGCGCCGAGCGCGCGCTCCTTGACGTTCTTGATGAAGCCCCGGACGACCGGCAGCGCGACGTCCGCCTCCAGGAGCGCGATGCGGATCTCGCGCGCCGTGGCGTCGATGTCCGCCTCGGAAAGGCGCCCCTTGCCGCGCAGGTTCTTGAAAGTCGCTGAGAGGCGATCGGAGAGCGTATCGAACACGGCGGTGTCGGTCCTCGGAGTCGGGGGCAGGGTGGGCTGCCCTCCAGGGTATCTGTCTGGGTGTGGTCGGGTCTCCACCCCTGTGGATAGTGGTGACGGAGCCCGGCCCGCACGGGTACGGGGCCGGGCGGGCCCCGTACCCGTCGTGTGTCAGCCGCGCAGGGTCTCCTCCAGCTTCCGCGCCACGGACGCCGCCTCGTCGCCCGGCAGCGGTGCCCCCTTCGGCCCGGTCACGTAGAAGGCGTCCACGGCGTTGGCGCCGAGCGTGCTGACGTGCGCGCTGCGCATCCGTACGTGCGAGTCCTCCAGGGCGCGCCCGATCCGGTGCAGGAGCCCGGGTGCGTCCTGGGCGCGTACCTCGATGACCGTGGCGTGTCGGGAGGCCGCCGCGGCAACCGTGACGCGCGGCGGGGGCGCGACGACACCCCGCCGCCGGGGGTAGGCCGCGTCCCGCTCGGCCAGTCGCCCGGCGATGTCCAGCGAGCCGTCCAGGGCCCGGACGAGATCGGCGCGGAGCCGGGCCGCCTGGGGCAGGGAGCCGTACTCGGCGGCCACCCGCCAGTTCAGCAGCAGTACCGAGCCCTCGACGCCGTCCGGGAGGTCGAACGTCCGCAGTTCGGCCGTGCGCACGGTGAGCCGGTGCATGGCGAGAACGCCGGCGACCGCGGGCAGGACGCCCGCCTGGTCGGGGACGGCGATGAGGAGTTCCACGCCGAGCGGCTCGGGGTCGGCCTTCTCGTCCTTCTCCTCGGGGGCGGCCTCCGTCTGCGCGCGCAGCGACAGCACCGGGCCGCCCGTGCGGAACGCCTCGATGGCGAGCCGCTCCTGTTCGGCGCTGATCTCGCCGGGCTCCGGCTCCTGCGGGGCGTCCCCGGCGAACAGCGCGTCGACCCGCTGGACCAGCTCGGACACGAGCGAGGCACGCCACGACGACCAGGCGGCGGGCCCGGTGGCCAGCGCGTCCGACTCGGTCAGCGCGTGCAGCAGTTCGAGCGTGCCCGGCGATCCGACGGCGTCGGCCACGGACCGGACGGTGGCCGGGTCCTCCAGGTCACGCCGGGTGGCGGTGTCGACGAGCAGCAGATGATGGCGTACGAGGGTGGAGAGCACCGCCACGTCCTCGCGGTCGAAGCCGATCCTGGCCGCCACGTCCTTGGCGATGATCTCGCCGGCCACGGAGTGGTCCCCGGGCCAGCCCTTGCCGATGTCGTGCAGCAGCGCGGCGACGAGCAGGAGGTCGGGCCGGTGGACCCGGCGGGTCATCTCGGAGGCCTGGACCGCGGTCTCGATGAGGTGCCGGTCGACGGTCCAGATGTGCACGGCGTTGCGCTGGGGCCGGCAGCGCACCCGCTCCCAGTCGGGCAGCAGGTGCGTGATGAGGCCTTCGGCCTCCAGCGCCTCCCAGACGTCGACGGTCGGGCGTCCGGAACCCAGCAGGGTGACGAGCTGCTCGCGCGCCTCCGCGGGCCAGGGTGTGGGCAGCGGCCGGGCAGCGGCCGCCAGGCGTCGTACGGCGTGCAGGGACAGCGGCAGTCCGGCCTGGGCGGCAGCGGCGGCGGCGCGCAGCGGCAGCACCGGGTCCCGATCGGGCCGGGCGGCGCGCGCGAGCACGACCTCCCCGTCCTGCTCGACCACGCCCTCGGCCAGCGGCGACCGCTCGGGGGCCGGCTTCGCACCGCCGAGCATGGCGCGCAGCCGGGGCCGCACGGCGCGCGACCGCAGCACGCGCCCCACTTCACGCCAGGTCACATCACTGGCGTAGGAGATGACTCTCGCCGCCTCGTACACCTGGCGCAGCAGGGTGTCGGCGTCCAGCAGTCCCAGCTCGGCGGCGACCTGGTCCTGCTCCTGGAGCGCGAGCCGGTCGGTCGCGCGGCCGGTGGCGAGATGCAGCGCGTCCCGTACGTCGAGGAGCCTGCGCCGGGCGTCGGCGAGCCCCTCGCGCGGGGCGTCGGCGAGCCAGGAGGCGGCGACGGCGCGCAGGGCGGTGGCGTCGCGCAGTCCGCCGCGCGCCTCCTTGAGGTCCGGTTCCAGCAGGTACTGCAGCTCCCCCTGCCGCTCGGCCCGCTCGGCGCACAGCTCCTGGAGTTCCGGGAGGCGTTTGGGCGCCTGGTTGCGCCAGTCGGCGAGGACGGCGGTCCGCAGTCCGGCGGTCAGGCCCAGATCACCGGCGATGTGCCGGGCGTCCAGCAGCCCCAGTTGCACCTTGAGGTCCTCGCCGGCGGTCTTGCGGGCCTCGGCGGGGGTGCGCACGGAGTGGTCGAGGGCCAGCCCCAGATCCCAGACGGGATACCAGATGCGGTCGGCCAGCGCGGCCACCGCCGCCCCGTCGGACCCGTCGTGCAGGAGCAGCAGATCGAGATCGCTGCGGGGCGAGAGCTCGCCGCGCCCGTATCCTCCGACGGCCACGAGGGAGACCCCGCGCGACTCGGCGGCGCCCGCCCCAAAGAGGCCGGCGAGCCAGTCGTCGGTCAGCTCGGCCAGGGCCGAACGGCGCGGCGGCCCGGACTGCGCCTCCTCCTGGAGGAGGCGCAGCCGGGCCGCCGCATAGCCGCTGGGTCCCGAGTCCTCTGCATCCGTACGTACGTCCGTACTCGTCACCCAGCGACTCCTGTTCTTCTCTTCGATCAGAGCGCGTCCGGGCCGCGCTCGCCGGTCCGGACCCGAACGGCCGTCTCGACCGGGAGGGACCAGACCTTGCCGTCACCGATCTTGCCGGTGCGGGCGGCCTTGACGATGACGTCGATCAACTGCTCGGCGTCGTCGTCCTCGGCGAGCACCTCGATACGGATCTTGGGAACCAGGTCCACCGTGTACTCGGCACCCCGGTACACCTCCGTGTGGCCCCGCTGCCGACCGTACCCACTGGCCTCGGTCACCGTAAGGCCGTGCACCCCGAAGGCCTGCAGGGCTTCCTTGATCTCGTCGAGCCGGTGCGGCTTGACGACCGCGGTGATCAGCTTCATGCCCCGACCTTCTTGCTCTCAGTGGCAGCGACGCTGCTCGGGGTGGCGGACATGTGGGAACTGGCTGCCGAGCTGAAGTCGTATGCGGTCTCGGCGTGCGCGGCCTGGTCGATGCCGCTGATCTCGTCGTCCTCGGAGGCGCGGAAGCCGATCGTCTTCTGGATGGCGAAGGCGAGGATGTAGGTCACCACAAAGGTGTAGCCCATCACCGAGAAAGCACCAATCGCCTGCGACAGGAACTGGTCCCAGCCGCCCTTGCCGTCGATGGCGAGGAAGCCGACCATCAGGGTGCCGAGGACACCGCCGACGAGGTGGACGCCCACGACGTCCAGGGAGTCGTCGTAACCGAGCTTGTACTTGAGGCTGACGGCCCAGGAGCAGACGGCACCGGCGACGACACCGATGAGCAGGGCACCGAAGATGTTGACGTTGCCGCCGGACGGGGTGATCGCGACGAGACCGGCGACGGCACCGGAGCAGGCGCCGAGCGTGGTGAAGGCGCCGTGCCGGATGCGCTCGTAGATGAGCCAGCCGAGCATGGCGGCACCGGTCGCGACCTGCGTGTTGATCGCCATCTGGGCGGTGACGCCGTCGACGCCGAGCTCGGAGCCGGCGTTGAAGCCGAACCAGCCGAACCAGAGCAGGGCGGTGCCAAGCAGGACCAGCGGCATGTTGTGCGGCCGCATCGGGTCCTTCTTGAAGCCGACGCGTTTGCCGATCACGAGGACCACTGCGAGCGCGGCGATACCGGCGTTGATGTGGACCGCGGTACCACCGGCGAAGTCGATCACCGGGGTGTCGAGGCTGGCGAGCCAGCCGCCGCCCCAGACCCAGTGGGCGACCGGGAAATACACCGCGGTGACCCATAGGCCGATGAAGATCATCCACGCGCCGAACTTGACGCGGTCGGCGATGGCGCCGCTGATCAGGGCCGCAGTGATGACGGCGAACAGCATCTGGAAGAGAGAGAAGGCGAACGTCGCGATCTGGTGCGCTTTGCCGTTCTCGTCCGTCACGAAGCTGGCCGTGGTACTGGCGGCGTCGACGCCCTTGAGCCCGATCATGTCCAGGTTGCCGATGAAGCCGCCCGAATCACCGCTGAAGGCGAGGGAGTGCCCGTACAGCACCCACAACACGCTCACGATGCCAAGCGAGATGAAGGACATCATCAGCATGTTGAGCACGCTCTTGGAGCGGACCATGCCACCGTAGAAGAGCGCCAGTCCAGGCGTCATCACCATGACGAGCGCTGCACTGATCAATACGAATCCGGTATCTGTGCCGTTCAATGCCGGTGTCTCCTCGTCGTTGGAACGGCCCGTGCGGGCGTCGGGGCCAAGATGCGCCACAGACTCGCCAAACCCGGTTTCCATCGACGCTACGGAACATTTCAGCCACGTAACCAACCGGCCAATGATGTTACGTCTATGTAAAATCCAAGCCCTGTGGGAACTTCTCCGTTATCTCCATGAGACCTTCCGTGCGCCACCCGCCCCGGAGCACCACCTACCCGGAATTCCGCTGCGCCGCACAACGAAAAAGCGGGTTCCCGGTGTCAGAATTCAACACCGGGAACCCTTTCGATTTATTGGTTACTTCCGCTTTTTTACGGCTTGAAGCAGAACCTCATCGTCTGCGCCCAAGCATCGGAGTTATTCTTGATGTACGCCTGCACCGTCGGACGACCAGACATGCAGAACCTCCGGTCATTCTTGCCGGTGGGCGCGTGCCGAATCTCCAGCTTCCCCTTGAAGTAAACCGGCCGGCCCGTGCTGGACTGGGTGTAAGTCTTGTTCTTGTTACCGTACACGGACTTGCGAGTGCCAGCCTTGCGCGAGCCGCACTCCACCGTCGGGGTCGCCGAGACGCTCCACGGGGCACCCACCGAGACGTCGACGTCCATTTCGCACTTACGGCTTTCGTACCAGCGCTGGGTCATCTCCATCTTCGTGGTGGTGGCAGCCTTACCACCCGAGCACTTGGTCAGGACCTTCGTCGTCATCTTCGGCTCGATGATCTTGATGTCCTTGTAGGTGTATCGACCCACAATGTAACCGTACTTAAAGGTCACCTTACCGGACAGGGTGGTGCGAACGCAGCGCTTGAGCGGTTTGGAGTAGAAGCTTTTCGTCTGCGAGTACTTCTTGGTGTGCGTCGTCCACGTGGCGGCATTGACCTCAGAAGCCGGAAGCATGACGAACAGACCCGCCGCGAGGCCCGCCAGGGCAGCCGAAACCGACGTTTTTTTGAACATGGAAAGAATTCCCCGTTCCCCGTGAAAGATGGCGTCTGGTCGAGCGCCATCAACAACAAGCCGCTGAGTTCCGGCCCGCAGGGGAAAAGGTTGCCAGTGCGACATACTCATGTCAATCCGAAAACACCACTCCACTCCAACAGGAACAACCCCTCCCGAAGAAATATCGACCCGAATGTGAGACATGCCGGATTCCTCTTCCCATTTCACGCGGGACCGCTGACACCAACCACGACGATGGTTATCGCAGCGCAACCTTTTGCAGACGACCCGGATTGCACGGACGACGAAGCCGGACGAGCAAGGAGAACCGACCACGGCGGCCATCCGATGACCTGGCATGGGGGAGCCGAGTCGGGCAGTCGGGATGGCCGGCCGCGGCCGGAGCAGAGGGGCCCGCGTGATGCGGCGGGCCGGGGTCAGACCGCCTCGGCGGTCTCGGGGAGGTGGACGGCGAGCTGGTCGGTGAGGTCGACGATCTCGGTGAGGCCGCCGAAATCGCGTACGGCCGTGTCGACGGTCTTTCGGATACGGGTGTTCACCCGCTCGGAACGCACTTTCCTGGCGGTCTCCATGGCCTGCTGGGCCATGGCGGCCCCCTGCTCGGGCTCACGTTGGAGCAGGTGCACGGTGGCCATGCCGATGAGGTTCAGCGCGTAGGACCGCTGGTGTTCGGTGTCCGTGGAGAAGAGCTCGACGGCCCGGCGCATCACGGGTTCGGCGAGGGAGGCGTAGGTGGGGCTGCGGCCGGCGACATAGGCGAGGTCGCGGTAGGAGTGGGAGTTCTCGCCGTGCAGCTCGGCCTCGTTGAAGAAGCGGATCCAGTCGGGGTCCGGGTCGTCCCATTCCTCGGCGTCGGCGAAGACGTCCTCGGCCATCCGCACGGCCCGTTTGCACTTTCCGGGCTGGCCCATGTTGGCGTAGGCACGGGCCTCCATCGCATACAGCATCGACTGGGTGCGCGGGCTCGCGCAGTCACGGCTGCCGTACTGGGCGAGATGGATCAGTTCGAGGGCGTCGTCGGGCCGGCCGAGGTGGATCATCTGACGGCTCATGCTGGACAGGACGTACGAGCCGAGGGGCTTGTCGCCGGCCTCCTTGGCCGCGTGCAGGGCCAGGACGAAGTACTTCTGGGCGGTGGGCTGGAGGCCGATGTCGTAGCTCATCCAGCCGGCCAGCTCGGCCAGCTCGGCGGCGACCTTGAACAGCCGCCGTGTGGTGGCCTCGGCCTGGGGCTCCTGGAGGAGGTCGGTCACCTCGTGCAGCTGGCCGACGACCGCCTTGCGGCGCAGACCGCCGCCGCACTGGGCGTCCCACTGCCGGAACATCACCGTGGTGGACTCGAGGAGGTCCAGCTCCGGTTTGGAGAGCCGGCCGGCGCGGCGGGCGGCGGCCGACGGCTCGGGCTCCGCGCGCGGGGCGGGGGGCACGGGGACGAGCCAGCGCTGCATCGGCTCGATGAGGGCCGGGCCCGCGGACAGGGCGAGCGAGCTCCCGAGGAAGCCGCGCCGCGCCAGCATCAGGTCGCTGCGCGAGAACTCGCTGATCAACGCCACGGTCTGCGGGCCCGTCCAGGGCAGGTCGACACCGGAGACGGACGGGGACTGATGGGCCGCGCGCAGCCCCAGGTCCTCCACGGCGACGACACAGCCGAACCGCTCGGAGAACAGCTCGGAGAGGATCCTCGGGATCGGCTCGCGCGGGTTCTCCCCGTCGAGCCAGCGCCGTACGCGCGAGGTGTCGGTGGAGATGTGGTTGGCACCGAGCTGACGGGCCCGGCGGTTCACCTGCCGGGCGAGCTCGCCCTTGGACCAGCCGCTGCGGACGAACCACGAGCCCAGCAGTTCGTTCGGGCGCTTCTCAGCGTTCGTGCCGCTTCCGCCGTTGCCGCCCACTGGAACGCCCCCATCCCTGAAACCACCTGTGCGCTGTGTGCGCCAAGCCCTACCAGAATGCCGGTTACCACGCCGTACGTCCGACCCCTGTCACCCATCGAACGGAAAGACGACTTGCCCCCGGCATACCCACGGGCGCACACGTCCCCAGACCTCGTGCACTCAAAGTAATCCTACGATCACGCGTCCGGCCACGGCGATTCGAGAAACGCCACCATTCGCCACCCCTTCGAATGAACTAACGGTCGCCCGCACGCGATTCACTTGACACATGACGGCCGAGAGTGGGCGGAGCGATGCATTCAGGGGCGCGTGTCGCAGACCGCACCACCTGGAATGTCGAAGTGCGCCACCCATGCGGAAACAGAGCGTCGCATTCCGACTCCGCCGCGTAACCACCGGCGCGCTGGACCCGTTGGAGGGGGCATGGGCTTCACGATCGGCGGCATCCGGGAGATGCGATCCGGCACGCGTCGACGCGGGCGTTCCTCGGAGTGCACGGCCGTGGCCGAGTTCACCGGCCTCTGGGGATGGGACGTCACCCCCGGCGCGCGGGCGGCTTCGGGCGCGTGCTCGTGCGGCCGGACCACCTGCTCCGCGCCCGGCGCGCATCCACTCGACTTCGCGGCTCCCGTTCCCGCCGGAGCGACGCTCGACGAGGTGACCGAGGCCTGGGCCGAGTTCCCCGGCGCCTCCCTGATGCTCCCGGTGGGCCGGTCCTTCGACGTGATCGAGGTCGCCGAGTCGGCGGGCCGGCACGCGCTCGTCCGCCTCGAACGCATGGGTCTCCCCGTCGGCCCCGTGATCGCCACCCCCGAGGGTCGCGCCCACTTCTTCGTCGCCCCCGGCGCCGCCGCCGAGCTGCCCACCCTGCTCTACCGCATGGGCTGGGACGACCCGTCCGCCCTCGACCTGCGCGGCCTCGGCCCCGGCACCCACGTCACCGCGCCGCCCTCCGACCGCGGTGGCCTCGGCCCGGTCCGCTGGCTCCGCTCCCCCGCCCTCGACTCGGCGACGAGGCCACCGGCCGCGCGGCTGCTGCTGGGGACCTTGGCGTACGTGGCCCACCGGTCGCGGGCCTGACCGCAGCCCCTCGTCCCTGCACAGCGAAGCGCCCGTCCCCGACCTGCAGCCCGGGGACGGGCGCTTTTGTGCCACCGTTTGTCTCACATGAGAATTTTCGTATGTGGCTCGGAGGTCAGTCGCCGATAAGCGCATCCACGAACGCCTCCGGCTCGAACGGTGCCAGGTCGTCCGCGCCCTCTCCCAGGCCGACGAGCTTGACGGGTACGCCCAGCTCGCGCTGGACGGCGATGACGATGCCGCCCTTGGCGGTGCCGTCCAGCTTGGTGAGGACGATGCCGGTGATGTCGACGACCTCGGCGAAGACACGGGCCTGGACCAGGCCGTTCTGACCGGTGGTGGCGTCGAGGACGAGCAGGATCTCGTCCAGCGGCGCGTGCTTCTCGACGACGCGCTTGACCTTGCCGAGCTCGTCCATGAGGCCGGTCTTGGTGTGCAGCCGGCCGGCGGTGTCGATGAGGACCACGTCGGCGCCCTCCTCGATGCCCTCCTTCACGGCGTCGAAGGCGATGGACGCCGGGTCGCCGCCCTCGGGACCGCGCACGGTACGGGCGCCGACCCGTTCGCCCCACGTCTGCAGCTGGTCGGCGGCGGCGGCACGGAAGGTGTCCGCGGCGCCGAGGACGACGTTCTTGCCGTCGGCGACGAGGACCCGGGCGAGCTTGCCGGTGGTGGTGGTCTTGCCGGTGCCGTTGACGCCGACGACCATCACGATGCCCGGGGTGTCGAGCGGCGAGTCGGTGTTGACCACGCGGTCGAACTCGGGGACGAGAATCGTCAGCAGCTCCTCGCGCAGCAGCGCGCGCAGCTCCACGGGGGTGCGGGTGCCGAGCACCTTCACCCGCTCGCGCAGCCGTTCGACCAGCTCCTGGGTGGGCTGCACGCCGACGTCGGCGGTGAGGAGGGTGTCCTCGATCTCCTCCCAGGTGTCCTCGTCGAGGTGCTCACGCGAGAGCAGCGTGAGCAGCCCCTTGCCGAGCGCGTTCTGCGAGCGGGAGAGCCGGGCGCGCAGCCGTACCAGACGGCCGGCGGTCGGCTCGGGGATCTCGATCTCGGGAGCGGCCGGCGGCTCCTCGACGGCGACGGGCGCCGTCGCCGTGCCGTCCGGGAGATCCACCTCCTCGATCGTTCGGCGCGGTTCGTCGCGCGGCGTCTCGGCCTCGTCGCCGATATGCGGCTCGGCCGGAGGTGCGGTGATGTCGGGGGTCGTGGGGGGCGCCGGGGGCAGCGACTTCTTCTTGCGGCCGCCTACGACGAGCCCGCCCAGCACGCCGAGCACGACCACGGCGATGACTACAGCAAGGATGAGTTCCATAACTAGGCCAGTATGCGGGACCGACCCGCGCCGCGTTCGATCGCCGTACGGGGGCACGCGCCCTTCCACACCCCTGGATACCTGACGAACCGTCAGCTAACGTCCCCCTCCACAGCCGCCCGAAGGGGGTCCCCCATGCCCGTCACGGTCGTCCGTTTCAATCTGGTCGAGCCGGGCGCCACGCCCGCCTCGCTCCGGGCCCGCTACCGGGCTGCCGTCGAGATGGCCGCGTACGCCGATGAGCAGGGCATCAGCACCGTGCAGACGGAGGAGCACCACGGGGTCGAGAACAACTGGCTGCCGTCGCCGTTCGTCTTCGCGGGGGCGGTGTTCGGGGCCACCCGGCGTATCGCGGTCACGGTGTCGGCGGTGATCGGGCCGTTGCACGACCCGCTGCGGCTGGCCGAGGACATCGCCGTCCTGGATCTGGTGAGCGGCGGACGGCTGGTGACCGTCGCCGGGATCGGGTACCGGCCGGAGGAGTACGCGCAGTTCGACGTCGACTGGAAGGGCCGCGGAAAGCTCCAGGACGAGGTGTTGGAGACGTTGCTCCAGGCGTGGACCGGTGAGCCGTTCTCCTACCGGGGGCGCACGGTCCGTGTCACTCCGCGTCCGGGCACCGAGCCGCATCCGCTGCTACTGGTCGGCGGCTCCTCGAAGGCCGCGGCCCGCCGGGCGGCACGCCTCGGGCTCCCCTTCTTCCCGAGTGCGCATCTGCCGGAGCTGGAGGCGTACTACAAGGAGCGGCTCGTCGAGTACGGCACCGAGGGCTGGACGATGATGCCCGCCGCCGAGACGCCGTTGCTGCATGTCGCGGAGGATCCGGACCGGGCGTGGGCCGAGTACGGCGGGCATTTCCTGCACGAGGCGCGGACGTACGCCTCCTGGCAGTCGGCCGGTATCCGGTCGGCCGTGCGGTCGGGGGCGGCGACGGTGGCGGAGCTGCGCGCGGAGGGCGTGTACCGGATCGTGACGCCGGACGAGTGTGTGGCGCTGGGCCTGGACAGCTACGTACTGCATCCGCTGGCCGGCGGGATGCCGGTCGAGGAGGGGTGGCGCGGTCTGCGGCTGTTCGCCGAGCGGGTGCTGCCCCGGCTCGACGGCTGACCACCACGCCCCGCGCCTCGCGCCCCGGAGAAACGCCGTCCCGGCCCGCTCGGTGGTCGGGCCGGGACGGCGGAGGGGACGAGGAGAGGGGCAGCGGGGACTTGGCCCTTCTCCCCGGACTCGGGGAGGCGCGTGGCCGACGGGCCGGCTAGCCCATCTCCTCCAGCGACTTGCCCTTCGTCTCCTTCACGAACTTGAGGACGAAGGGGATGGAGAGCGCGGCGAAGGCCGTGTAGATCACGTACGTCAGCGAGAGGTTCCATTCGGCCAGGGACGGGAAGCTCGCGGTGATGGCCCAGTTGGCGATCCACTGCGCGGAGGCGGCCACGCCCAGGGCGGCGGCGCGGATCCGGTTCGGGAACATCTCGCCGAGCATGACCCAGACGACGACCCCCCAGGAGAGGGCGAAGAAGAGGACGAAGACGTGGGCGGCGATCAGGGCGACCCAGCCCTGGGTGGCGGGGAGCTTGCCGTCGACGAGGTCGAAGGAGAAGGCCCAGGCCTCCAGGGCGAGGCCGAGGACCATGCCGACGGAGCCGATGAGGGCGAGGGGCTTGCGGCCGATCCGGTCCACGAAGATCATCGCGATGACGGTGCCGACGATGTTGATGATCGAGGTCGTGAAGGAGTAGAAGAACGACTCGCTCGGGTCGACGCCGACGGACTGCCACAGCGTGGCGGAGTAGTAGAAGGCGACGTTGATGCCGACGAACTGCTGGAAGACCGAGAGGCCGATGCCGATCCAGACGATCGGCTTGAAGAAGAAGCTGCCGCCGAGCAGGTCCTTGAAGGTCGACTTGTGCTCGCTGTGCATGGCCGACTCGATCTCGGCGACCCGGGCGTCCAGGTCGACGTCCTTGCCCTCGACCTCGGCGAGCACCTCACGGGCGCGCTCGTCCTTGCCGACGGAGATCAAGAAGCGCGGGGACTCGGGGATCGCGAAGGAGAGCAGGCCGTAGAGCACGGCCGGGACGACCATGACACCGAGCATGATCTGCCAGGCCTCCAGGCCGAGCAGCTCGCCGCGCTGGTCGCCGTCGGCGGCGTTCAGGATGCCCCAGTTGACCAGTTGGGAGATGGCGATACCGACGACGATCGCGGCCTGCTGGAACGAGCCGAGCCGGCCCCGGTACGCGGGCGGGGCGACCTCGGCGATGTAGGCGGGGCCGATGACGGACGCCATGCCGATGGCGAAGCCGCCGACGATCCGCCAGAAGGCGAGGTCGTACAGCGCGAAGGGGAGCGCGGAGCCGACGGCGCTGACCGTGAAGAGGGCGGCCGCGATCTGCATGCACCGGATGCGCCCGATGCGGTCGGCTATCCGGCCCGCCGTGGCCGCGCCGACGGCACAGCCGATCAGCGCGACGGCGATGACCTGCGCCAGAGCCGTGGAGCCGATGTCGTAGCGGCCTCGGATGGCTTCGACGGCGCCGTTGATCACGGCGCTGTCGTAGCCGAAGAGGAAGCCGCCCATCGCGGCGGCGGCCGCGATGAAGATCACGTGCGAGAGATGGTCGGGCTGAGCGTCCCGCACTCCTGTCGGGGATGTCTGCGCACTGCTGGTCACGTCTGTACTCCTCGGACCACCGGCAACGTCGCCGATGTGGGGGGAACCTTCGACTTGAAGGCAAAAGCAACGCCCCAGAGAATATGCCTTCAACTTTCGAAGTCAAGAGGGGACTGAAGGTCACGGAAGGGCAGTCTTCATCACATCGCGTTCAACTCTTGAAGAAATGGCAACGGCAGCGGAATCAGCACCCGCCTACCCGCGCGCGAAAACGACTAACGCAATCTCTGGCTGATGACCTTCGACACGCCGTCGCCCTGCATGGACACGCCGTACAGCGCGTCGGCGACTTCCATCGTCCGCTTCTGATGGGTGATCACGATCAGCTGCGACGCCTCCTGCAGCTCCTGCATGATCCGGATCAGCCGCTGCAGGTTGGTGTCGTCGAGCGCCGCCTCGACCTCGTCCATCACATAGAACGGGCTGGGCCGCGCTTTGAAGATCGACACGAGCATGGCGACTGCGGTCAGTGACCGCTCGCCGCCCGAGAGCAGCGACAGCCGCTTGACCTTCTTGCCCGGCGGACGGGCCTCGACGTCGACGCCGGTGGTGAGCATGTTGTCCGGGTCGGTGAGGATCAACCGCCCCTCACCGCCGGGAAACAGCCGACCGAAGACTCCCTCGAACTCCCGTGCGGTGTCCCAGTAGGCCTCGGTGAAGACCTGCTCGACCCGCTCGTCGACCTCCTTCACCACCTGGAGCAGATCGGCGCGGGTCTTCTTCAGGTCCTCCAGCTGCTCGCTGAGGAACTTGTGCCGCTCCTCCAGGGCCGCGAACTCCTCCAACGCCAGCGGGTTGACCTTGCCGAGCTGCTGGTACGCCCGCTCGGCCGCCTTGAGCCGCTTCTCCTGCTCGGCACGGTGGAACGTCTTCGGCTGGTTGCGGGGGTGCTCCGGATCGTCCGGCAGCTCCTCCCCCTCGGCCGGTGGCGACGGCGGTACGAGCTGATCGGGCCCGTACTCCGCGATCAGCCCTTCCGGTTCGACGCCCAGTTCCTCCAGCGCCTTGGTCTCCAGCTGCTCGATCCGCATCCGCTTCTCGGCCCCGAGCACCTCGCCCCGGTGGACGGAGTCGGTCAGTTTGTCCAGCTCGGCCTTGAGATCACGCCCCTCGTTACGGGCCTGGCCGAGTTCCTGCTCCCGGCGCGCCTTGGCGGCGTCGGCAGCGGTGCGTTCCTCCTCCGCGCGGGCGAGGGAGACCTCCACATGGCGCAGCAGCTGCCGGGCGCCGGACGCCACGGCCTCGGCGACGGCCGCCTCGTGCCGCAACCGCGCCCTGCGCTGCTCGGCCCGCGCCCGCGCCTCGCGCTCGGCGCGCGCGGCCCGGTCGAGGGAATCCGCACGCCCCGCGAGCCCCTTGACCCGCTCCTCGTGCGTCCGCACCTGGAGCCGGGCCTCCATCTCGGTCTGCCGCGCGTTGGCCCCGTCCGCCGCGAGCCGATCCCGTACGGAGGTGTCCGGCTCCTCCTCGACGGGCATCTCCTCGGCCACCGCGAGCCGTTCGGCCAGCTCCTCGGCTTCCTGGACGGCCTTGTCGAGCGCCTCCTGAGCGCGGGCGGCGGCGGCCGTGGACCGCTCGGCCTCCCCTGCGGCGCCCCTCGCCTGCCCGGCCAGCCGCCCGAGCTGCTGGGCGACCGCGGACTTCTCCCGCTCGGCCGCCCGGCGCCGCTCCCCCAGCTCCTCCACGAGTCCGGCCCGTTCCCGGCGCAGCTCGACCGCGTTCTCCTGGGCCTCGGCCAACTCCTCACACCGTACGGCCAGCTCCTCCAGCTCGGCCGCCGCCTCGTCGACGGACGCCTGCACCTCCAGCAGACTCGGCGCCCCGGCCGAACCGCCGTGCGCGAAGTGCGCCCCCAGCAGGTCGCCTTCGGCGGTGACGGCGGTGAGATCGGGGCGCGCGTAGACGAGGTCCTCGGCGTCTTCGAGGGTGTCGACCACGACGACTCGGTGGAGAAGTCGGCGTACGGCCGGCATGAGGTCGGAGGGGCCACGGACCAGGTCGGCGGCGAAGTGCCCGGCGGGGGCCGCGGGGAGGGGCGGTCGTCCGTCCGCGGGTTCGTCGTGGCTGGTCTCGCCGTTCCCCGCGCCCCTTCGGGACGCCGCCGTTGGTGGCAGGTCCTCCGGCGCCCCCGCCAGCAGCAGCGCCGCCCGGCCCGCGTCCTGCTTGCGCAGCAGTCGGATCGCCTCGGCGGCCGAGGCGGGGGTGGTCACCGCGATCGCGTCGGCCGCCGCGCCGAAGGCCGCCGCGAGGGCGACCTCGTGGCCCGGGGTCACCGTCAGCAGTTCGGCGGCCGGACCCAGCAACCCACCGAGCTTGTCCTTCGCACCGAGCAGCGCGCCCGTCCCGTCCTTGCGGCGCAGGCCCAGGGCGAGGGCTTCGTGGCGGGCCTGGGTGGCGGCGCGGCGGCGTTCGGCGGTGGTGGTGGCCTCGCGGGCGACCGTGAGGGCGGACTCGGCCTCGGCCAGGGCGCGCTTCGCGGCGTCGTGCCGCTCGGCCAGTTCGGAGTCGCCGGCGTCGAGACCGTCGACCTCGGCCTTCAGCACCTCGTACTCCTCCTGCGCGGTGACGGCACGTTCCCGCGCCTCGTCGCGGGCGGCGGCGAGACGGTCGATCTCCGCCTGGGCGGAGGCCGCGCGGGAGCGGGCCGCGTTGACCTGGCCGTTGAGGCGCGCGAGGCTTTCGCGGCGGTCGGCGATGGAGCGGGCGACGTCCTTCAGCCGGCGTTCCTCGACCAGCAGTTCGCGCTCCAGCTCGGCGCGGTGCTCGACCGTGTCCTCCAGTGCGTGCTCGGCCGCCTCGAGGGCCGCTTCGAGCTCGGCCTCCTGTTCCCGGATACGGGCGGCCTCGCGCTCCATGTCCTCCGGGTCGCGGCCGCGCCGCTCCTCGGGAGGCGCGGAGGTGGCGCTCTTGACCCGGGCGTCGGCCAGGGAGATCGTGCCGCGTACCCGTTCGGCGAGTTGCGAGAGCTCGTACCAGGTCTCCTGGGCCCGCTGCAGGCGCGGGTTCAGCCGTCGTACCTCGCCCTCCAGATGTGCCTCCCGCTGGAGCGCCTTCTTCAGCTCGGCCTCGGCGGCCTCCTTGCGCTGCTTGAGCGCGGCCTCGTCGGCGACCTCGGTGCGGAGCGCCGCGTGGAGTCGTACGAGATCGTCGGCCAGCAGTCTCAGGCGCGCGTCGCGCAGGTCGGCCTGGATGACGGCGGCCCGGCGGGCGACGGCGGCCTGGCGGCCGAGGGGCTTGAGCTGACGACGGAGCTCGTCGGTGAGGTCCTGGACGCGGGCCAGGTTGGCCTGCATGGCGTCCAGTTTCCGGAGCGCCTTCTCCTTGCGCTTGCGGTGCTTGAGCACACCGGCGGCCTCTTCGATGAAGGCGCGGCGGCCCATGGGGTCGGCGTGCAGGACGGAGTCGAGCTGGCCCTGGCCGACGATGACGTGCATCTCGCGGCCGATGCCGGAGTCGGAGAGCAGGTCCTGGATGTCGAGGAGGCGGCAGGTGTCGCCGTTGATCTGGTACTCGCTGCCGCCGTTGCGGAACATGATCCGCGTGATCGTGACCTCGGAGTACTCGATGGGGAGGGCCCCGTCGGAGTTGTCGATGGTCAGGGACACCTCGGCGCGGCCGAGCGGGGGCCGCCCGGTGGTGCCGGCGAAGATGACGTCCTCCATCTTGCCGCCGCGCAGCGACTTCGCGCCCTGCTCGCCCATGACCCAGCTGAGCGCGTCCACGACGTTGGACTTGCCCGAACCGTTCGGTCCGACGACGCACGTGATGCCCGGCTCGAACCGGAGCGTGGTCGCCGAGGCGAACGATTTGAAACCACGGAGGGTCAGGGCCTTGAGGTGCACGGCGCTGGACTCTACCTTCCGGCCTTGTCCCACTCCATGAACGCGCGGTTTCGCACATGAACGTGCAGGGCACATCAGACGTTAGGGAGAGTGAGGGAGCACGGGGGTTCGGGGGAAAGAAAGAAGGGACGCCTCTAGAGAAGGCGTCCCTTGCAGATCTGACAACTTAGCGGTTGATACGGGCAGCCCAACCACTGCTGTCTGTTGTGGTGCGATGCAGTGATCAGGTGAGCGCAGGCTCCGCCTGGCGTGCGTCGAGCTCCATGAGCGAGTCGTGAGAAGCGGCAGCCGTCAGCGCGTCGTTCTCCGCCTGGATTCGTCCGAGCTCGGATTCCAGGTCCTGGACGCGCTGCTGGAGCCGTCGCATCTCGGCGAGGAGTCGCGGATCGGAGCCGCCGACGTAACCGAGAAGCGCCTTTGCCATGATGGATGGTCCTCCACACTGATGACCGACCGAAGCGGTGTGGGTCGTGAGGGAATCGCACCCGCGATGCTTGGCACTGTTGAGTTTTTGCTGCCGTTCTCATGCCAAACAGCTAAGGTGCGCGGGGTTGCTTTTAGCGTCTCACCAAAAAGTTTGACGGTCAACACGATCACGCCCCGTATCGGCGGGCACCCCGGTTCCGCGCGGCCCTGAGCGGGCGACGCTGCGGCGATTCAGGGACCTCTCCTGGCCGGCGGAGCGAGGGGATCATCCTTCCTTCGGAGCCTGCCATGACAAGTGCGTCTTGGCAATCACCTGCACATTTCTGTTTTGTGCATGCTCCTGGCATATGCCGGTGGCGCACCCCTCCGCCCGCGCCCGGCCCGCCCTACAGAAGGGGGTCAGCGGATGGCGAAGCCGTCGTACCCCCCTCGCGGTGTGTCCCAGATCTCGGTGACACCGTCCACGCGCCCGGGCGTGTCGTCACTCTCAAGCCACTCCAGGAGCCCCTGGCACGCCTCACGGGGGCCCTCGGCGACGACCTGGACCCGTCCGTCGGCCAAATTGAGAGCAAAACCACTCAGCCCGCCGATCTCCAGCGCCCTGGCCCGGGTGAACCAGCGGAAACCCACACCTTGCACCCGTCCACGCACCCAGGCGGCCAGCCGTACATCCTCGCTCATGACTGCACGCTAACGGGCCAATGTCTCCTGGGTCTCTCCCTCCCCTGGCGCCATGCTGTACCGTCCCCACCCAATGAATCTCATATGAAACTCACTCCTTCGTGTGAGATTCGTGAAGACGACGATCACAACGTTGACGAGATCCCCAACGTTGACCTCAGGACACGCAAGGACGAGGAAGGCCAAGACATGGGACGCCACCGACGCTCCGCCGCCGGCCGCGCCGCCAGGGGGGGCCGCGCCGCCGGGGTCACCGACACGGGCTTCACCTCCGAAGAGCCGCACTACGGTCCGGAGAACCTGTACGGGTTCGCCGCGGTCCTGGAAGCCGACGCCCAGGCCGCGTCGCGGGGCGGCGGGTCCCGCCGCCGCAAGAAGAGGGCCGTCACCCCCGTCAAGACCGGTCTGCTCGGTGTCTCCGCCGCCGTCGCCCTCGGCACCGTCGCGGTGGCCACCGGGGTGCTGCCGGGTGGCGACACGTACACGGTCAGCGGGGGCAGCAGCAACGAGACGGTGGTGCCGGCCGGCTCACCCACCGGTGCGGCGGCCCAGCAGGGCGGTACGGACGGCGCCGCGCAGGAGCAGCGCGAGGACGAGTCCACCAGCCGTGACGCCGAGCGCGAGGCCTCGCCGTCGAACACCCCGGCCCCCTCGAAGAAGCCGTCCGAGAAGAAGCCCTCCGAAGAGGCGGGCAAGGACACCGGCTCGAAGAAGACCAAGAAGCCGTCCGCCGAGCCCACCAAGGAGAAGGGGAAGGACAAGAAGACCACGTCCCCGGTGGAGGTCTCCGCGGAGACCCAGGCCGAGGCGGCGGTCCTTCTGCTGGTCAACGAGGAGCGGGCCAAGGCGGGCTGCAGCCCGGTGGCGGCCAACAGCGACCTGGCGAAGCTGGCCGAGATCTTCAGCAAGGACATGGCCCTCCGCGGCTACTTCGACCACACCGACCCCGACGGCGCCGACCCGTGGGACCGCGCGGCCGCCCTCGGGATCACCGGCCTCGGCGGCGAGAACATAGCCCGCGGCCAGGCCACCGCCGAGGCGGTCATGGAGGCCTGGATGAGCAGCCCCGGCCACAAGGCGAACATCCTGAACTGCGACTTCAAGACCCTCGGCGTCGGCGTCCACCTGGGCGACGGCGGACCGTGGTGGACGCAGGACTTCGGCTACTAGGCCCGTCCGCCGTCAGGCGCCCTCCGAGCTCCCGCTAACCAGGAGTTAGTGCAACCTTCTGGTTAGCGCTGCGCCGGAGTATCCTCGACGTATGGAATCAGCCGCGCAGACCGCCGTGACGCCCGCGCAGGCCGCCGCGGGCGCGGACGTCGGGAACCTCGCCGATCTGCCCTTCGACGTGTTCGCCAAGAACTGTCCGTCGAGGGGCACCCTGGAGCACGTCACGGGCCGCTGGGGGGTGCTCACGATGGGCGCGCTGCACGAGGGGTCGCTCCGCTTCAACGAGCTGCGCCGTCGCGTTGACGGGGTCAGCGAGAAGATGCTCTCCCAGACCCTGCACGCCCTGGAGCGCGACGGCCTGGTCCACCGCGAGGCCCAGCCCACCAACCCGCCCCGCGTCGACTACACCCTCACCCCGCTCGGCCGCGAGGTCTCCGAGCGCCTGCTGTCCCTCATCACCTGTGTGGAGGACCGCATGGAGGACGTCCTCCGGGCCCGCGAGCGTTACGACGAGACGCGCGGCGCCCGCTGACACCTCGGGCAGAAGTAGCTGGACCGGTTCATCCAGGGCCGCCGCCGCATCGGCGTGGCACAGCGGCGGCAGGGCAGCCCCTCACGGCCGTACGCGTCGAGCGAGCGGTCGAAGTACCCCGACTCGCCGTTCACGTTGACGTAGAGACTGTCGAAGCTCGTGCCGCCCACCGCGAGGGCCGCGTTCATCACGTCCCGTACGTGGCCCAGGAGTTCGGTGGTGCGGGGGCGGGTGAACCCGGCGGTGGGGCGCTCGTAGTGGATCCTCGCCCGCCAAAGGGCCTCGTCGGCATAGATGTTGCCGACTCCGCTGATCAACGACTGGTCGAGCAGGGCCCGTTTGACGGTCGTACGCTTCCGTCGCAGCGCCTGGTGGAAGGCCTCGGCGTCGAACAGCGGGTCGAGGGGGTCGCGGGCGATGTGCGCGATGACGTCCGGCAGGCCGTCGGGGGTGGTGTCGTGCAACGACAGTCCACCGAAGGTGCGTTGGTCCACGAAGCGGAGTTCGGTGCGCAGGTCGTCGGCGAAGCGGACGCGGATCCTGAGGTGTTTCTCGTCCACCGCGTCGTGCGGCTGCACGAGCAGTTGGCCGCTCATGCCGAGGTGGGCGAGCACGGCGATGCCGGTGTCCTCCACGGGCAGCCACAGGTACTTGCCGCGTCGGCTGGGCTCTCCGATGAGGTGGCCCTTCAGCCGGTGCGCGAAGTCCTCGGGGCCGGCCAGGTGCCGGCGGATCGCCCGGGGGTGCAGCACCTCTACGTCGGCGACGGTGCGGTGGGCCACCCAGCGTGCGAGACCCCGTCGTACGACCTCGACCTCGGGGAGTTCGGGCACGGGGTCCTCCGGAGGGTGAGCGCGAGAGGGGTGGGGGGTGATGTCGTGGGGCGGCTGCGGGTGGGTTGTGGTTGCTCGCGCAGCTCCCCGCGCCCCTAAAAGATCAGGGGGCGCCCCCAGGTTTTGAGGGGCGCGGGGAACTGCGTGAGCAACCGCGAACCGACCTGCACGTACCCACTCACCGCAGCCGCCCCCTCACCCCCGGGCAGGGGTCTGGGGGCGGCAGCCCCCGGCAAGACCTCAGGCCGGGGCAGTGTCCGAAGGAGTCTCGGCGGACTCGTCGGGCAGGACCGCGGCTTCCGCCGCCGCCTTCGCCCGCTCGTCCGCCGCGGCGCGGATCGCAAGCCAGGCCGACTCGGCCGCCTGCTGCTCCGCTTCCTTCTTGCTGCGGCCGGTGCCGGTGCCGTACGAGACGCCTCCGACGCGGGCGGCAGCGGTGAAGGTCTTCTCATGGTCGGGGCCGGTCTCCGTGACCAGGTACTCGGGCACGCCGAGCCCCTCGGTCGCGGTGAGCTCCTGGAGACTGGTCTTCCAGTCCAGGCCGGCTCCGAGGTTCGAGGACTTCTCGATCAGCGGATCGAACAGGCGGTGCACCAGCTCCGCCGCCGAATCGAGTCCCTGGTCGAGATAGACCGCACCGATCACCGCTTCGAGGGTGTCGGCGAGGATGGATGCCTTGTCCCGGCCACCTGTGCCCTCTTCACCACGGCCGAGCCGGATGAAGGAGCCGAGGTCGAGCCCGCGGCCCACCTCCGCCAGCGCACGAGAATTGACCACCGCGGCCCGCAGCTTGGCCAGTTGGCCTTCGGGCAGGTCGGGGTGGGTGCGGTACAGCGTGTCCGTGACCACGAGGCCGAGGACGGAGTCCCCGAGGAACTCCAGGCGCTCGTTGGTGGGCAGGCCGCCGTTCTCGTACGCGTACGAACGGTGGGTCAGCGCACGCACCAGAAGGGCGGACTCGAGCTGGTAGCCGAGCCGCCCTTCCAGAAGCGTGTGGGGCGAGGCTGTGTTCTCCGCCTTTTTCTTGGCGTTGGTCTCCGCCTTGGCGTCAGACATAGAGCCTCTCACCAGCCGCTCAGACCTCGAGGACCTGGCGCTTGTTGTAGGTGCCGCAAGACGGGCACGCGATGTGCTGCAGCTTGGGCTCGTGGCAGCGCTCGCACGCAACCAGGGTGGGGACCGCAGCCTTCCACTGCGACCGGCGGTGGCGCGTGTTGCTGCGCGACATCTTCCGCTTCGGAACAGCCACGGCTACTTCTCCTGCTTCTCGTCGACACCGGCTTCGGCGCCGCTCATCTCGTCCTTCTCGCCGTCTTCGAGTGAACCGGCGAGTCCCTGCAGTGCCGCCCAACGGATGTCGAGGGCGTCGTGGTGGTGGTCCGGGTCGTCCGCCAGCCGCGCTCCGCACTCGGAGCACAGACCGGGGCAGTCGTCCTGGCACACCGGCTGCATCGGCAGTGCGAGCACCACCGCATCACGCAGCACGGGTTCGAGGTCGAACAGGCCGTCCTCGATGAAGAGCCTGTCCTCGTCTTCCTCGGCGTCGTCGGCCGGCTCCGCTTTGGGGCGGCCCCGGTCGTCGGCGTCAGGGTACGAGAACATCTCCTGGAAGTCCGCTTCGAGCTCCAGCTCCAGCGGCTCCAGACACCTTACGCACTCCCCCTTGGCCCGTGCACGGGCGGTGCCTGTGACAAGCACACCTTCCATGACCGACTCCAGGCGGAGTTCGAGCTCCACCGGGGCGCCTTCCGGCACCCCGATCACTCCCTGGATCCCGAGATCCTTCGGAGCGTCGATCTCACGGGTCAGGCGCTGCAGCGCGCCAGGACGCCGCCCCAGCTCGTGTGTGTCGAACACGAGAGGGTTGCGGTGGTCGAGGCGGGCGTTCAGGGCCATTCCTGCTTTCGATCTTGAAGCTTGAGGACGCCACCCTTCGATGTTTCCCGGGCAGCGTTGATCGCGGACGTACACGCGACCGAAGAGCCAGGATACTGGACCATTCGCTTTCGGCCCAATCCGCTGTCAGCGACCCTGCTCGTAGCGGCGCAACTGCTCCGCCGTGATCATGGTGGTGTCGAAGAGGCTGGTCTCGTCGAGGGTGTTCGCCTGCGGCTGCGCGTACCCCTGTTGCCCCTGCTGATCCTGGTGATCCTGGTGCCCCTGCGGGTCCTGGTGTCCCTGGTTCGTGTCGTACGCCGGCTGCTGCGGGTAGCCGGCCGCGTACGGGTCGGCCTGCTGGTAGCCGTAGGGGTCGGCGGCCTGCTGGGGCTGGGTGTACTGCTGCTGGTAGCCGCCGTAGGGGTCCTGCTGGTACGCCGTCGCCGCGTAGGTGTCCTGCTGCTGTCCGTACGACTGGTGCGCCGGCACGGAGGGGGACTGCTGCGCGGGGGTGTCCGAGAGGTCGGCCAGCCCGGCCAGGTAGTCGGCGTCGCTGGTGGGCCGCGGGGAGGTGCCGTCGTCGTTCAGGGCGAGGGCGCCGAGGTCGTCGGTGGCGATACGGCCGTGGAGCTTCTGCCGGCCGCGGCCGACGGCGTCCAGGGTCTTGGCGAGGACCGCCTCGAAGGCACCGAGCTTGGCGTCCACGTAGGCGTCGGCGTCACGGCGGAGCTGCTCCGGGTCGTGGCTGCGCTCGGGGGCGTCGTCTTCTTCAGGGTCCACGTAGCCCTGCCCGTCGAGGCCGGGGCCTGTACCGAGGAGCTTCTCGCGGCCCCGTCCCACCGAACCGAGGGTCTTGGTGAGGACGACCTCGAAGTTGGCGAGCTTGGAGTCGACGTAGTCGTCGGCCTCCGCGCGGACCTCCTCGGCCTCCTGGCGGGCCTCGCCCAGGATGCGGTCGGCCTCGTTCTGGGAGCGGCGGGCGACCTCGGTGTCGGAGATCAGGGAGCCGCGCTCGGCGTGCGCGTTCTCGATGATCCGCTCGGCCTCCTGGCGGGCCCGCTCGACCATGGTGTCGCGGTCGCCGATCAGCTCCCGCGCCTGGGCGAGCGAGTCGGGCAGGGCCGCACGCAGCTCGTCGAGCAGGGAGAGCAGTTCGGCGCGGTTGACCACGCACGAGGCCGACATGGGCATGGATCGGGCGCCGGAGACCACCGAGACGATCTCGTCGAGCTTCTTCTGCACGTCCACCGTGTGGTCCACCGTGTGCTCGCCACTCTCTACAGCCGGGTTGGAGACGGTCGGGTCGACTGTACGGCCAGCGGGGGACGTTCGTCCGCTCAGTCGTGCTTCAGTCGCTCGCCCAGCGCTTCGAGGACGAGCGGGGGCACCAGGTGGGAGACATCGCCGCCCCAGGTCGCGACCTCCTTGACCAGGGAGGACGACAGGAAGCTGTAGGTGGGGTTGGTGGGGACGAAGAGGGTCTCCACGCCCGAGAGGCCGATGTTCATCTGGGCCATCTGCAGCTCGTAGTCGAAGTCGCTGACCGCGCGCAGGCCCTTGACGATGGCCGGGATGTCGCGCTGCTTGCAGAAGTCGACGAGCAGGCCGTGGAAGGCCTCCACCCGTACGTTCCCGTACTCGGTGGTGACCTGGCGGATCAGCTCGATCCGCTCCTCGACCTCGAAGAGGCCCTTCTTCGACTTGTTGATCATCACCGCGACATAGACCTCGTCGTACAACTTGGAGGCGCGGCCAATGATGTCGAGATGTCCGTTGGTGATGGGGTCGAACGACCCGGGACAGACGGCACGGCGCACTTGGGATCCCTCGCTCTCCGGTCCGGTCATCGTGCGTCTTCGCACGTAGAGGCGGCGCGACCGTACCAAAACGTTCCCTCGCCGTAGCGACGGGCCCTGATGGCTTCGAAACCGGTCGGCCAGGCGAATTCACCGCCTCTGGTGCTGCGCTCCACGGTGACGAGAGCTTCCTCGCCGAGCCAGCCCCCGGTACGGAGTGTGAGCAGGATCTCGCGAAGATCGTCGTCCGAGACGGCGTACGGGGGGTCCAGGAAGACGAGGTCGTACGGCTCGTCCGGCGCCGGGCCCTGGACGATCTGCTCCGCTTTGCCCGACCTCACCTCGGCGCCGGGGAGGCCGAGCGATCTGACGTTGTCGCGGACCGTCCGGGCGGCGCGGGCGTCGGCCTCGACGAGGAGGGTGTGGGCGGCGCCCCGGGAGAGGGCCTCCAGGCCGACCGCGCCCGATCCCGCGTACAGGTCCAGGACGCGTTCGCCGTCCAGGGGGCCGCCGAGGAGGGACTGCCAGGTGGAGAAGAGGCCTTCGCGTGCGCGGTCGGAGGTGGGGCGGGTGCCTGTCCCTGGCGGGACGGCCAGGCGGCGTCCGCCGGCTGCGCCGGCGATCACGCGGGTCATCTTGCGTCCTTGGTGGAGGAGGGGCGGCTGTGGGTCCAGTCTGGCAGTCGGAGGTGAGGGGTGCGTTCTGCCGTGGACGGCTGCGGGTCAGCGGAGGATTCGCCTGGTGGGGTGCCTCCTGATCAGCATGGGCGACTGCGGGTCCGTCGTGGCTGGTCGCGCAGTTCCCCGCGCCCCTTCGGGGCGCACCGGTCCTCAGCCCTTGTCCAGGTACTGCTCCCGCTCCTCGTCCAGGAGGGCGTCCAGGGCTGTGCGCAGGCCCGGGAGGCTCTTCAGGTCCGGGTCGGCGGCCACCACGGCCGCCGCCTCCTGCCTCGCCTCCGCGATGATCTCCTCGTCGTCGATGACGGCGAGCATGCGGAGGCTGGTGCGGGCGCCGGACTGGGCCTGGCCGAGGACGTCGCCCTCGCGGCGTTGTTCGAGGTCGATGCGGGAGAGTTCGAAGCCGTCGAGCGTGGCGGCGACGGCGTTGAGGCGCTGGCGGGCCGCGCTCGCCTCGGGCATCTCGGTGACCAGGAGGCAGAGACCGGCGGCGGAGCCCCGGCCCACCCGGCCGCGGAGCTGGTGGAGCTGGGAGACGCCGAAGCGGTCGGCGTCCATGATCACCATGGCGGTGGCGTTCGGGACGTTCACGCCGACCTCGATGACCGTGGTGGCGACCAGGACATGGGTCTCGCCGGCGGCGAAGCGGCGCATGACCGCGTCCTTGTCGTCGGGATGCATACGGCCGTGCAAAACCTCGACCTTCAGGCCCTGGAGGGGGCCCTTGGCGAGCTGGTCGGCGACGGCGAGGACGGCGAGCGGCGGGCGCTTCTCGGCCTCGTCCTCGGGGGACTTCCTGCCGGGCTTCTTCGGGTCGTCCTCCTCGTCCCCGATGCGCGGGCAGACGACGTACGCCTGGTGGCCGTTCTCCACCTCCTCGCGGACGCGTTCCCAGGTGCGGGCGAGGAAGTGGGGCTTGTCGGCGGCCGGGACGACATGGCTGGCGATGGGCGAGCGGCCGGCGGGGAGTTGGTCGAGGACCGAGGTCTCCAGGTCGCCGAAGACGGTCATGGCGACCGTGCGCGGGATGGGGGTGGCCGTCATGACGAGGAGGTGGGGCGGCTGTTTGCCCTTGCCACGCAGGGCGTCGCGCTGTTCGACGCCGAAGCGGTGCTGCTCGTCCACGACGACCAGGCCCAGGTCGTGGAACTGCACCTTGTCCTCGATCAGCGCGTGCGTGCCGATGACGATGCCGGCCTCGCCGGTGACCAGGTCCAGCAACGCCTGCCTGCGGCCCGCGGCACCCATCGACCCGGTGAGCAGCACCACCTTGGTGGCGTGCTCGGCCCCGCCGAGCATCCCGCCCTCGGCCAGCTCGCCCATCATCTCGGTCACCGACCGGTGGTGCTGCTGGGCGAGCACCTCGGTGGGCGCCAGCATGGCCGCCTGCCCGCCGGCGTCGACGACGGCGAGCATGGCGCGGAGGGCCACCATCGTCTTCCCGGAACCCACCTCGCCCTGGAGCAGCCGGTGCATCGGATGCTCGGTGGCCAGGTCGTCGAAGATCTCCTTGGAGACCTTGCGCTGGCCGTCGGTGAGGGTGAAGGGGAGGCGGGCGTCGAAGGTGGTGAGGAGGCCTTCGGGGGCGGGGCGGCGGGCGACGGCGGGCAGTTGGGCGTCGGCGTGGCGGCGGCGGGCGAGGGCGACCTGGAGGACGAAGGCCTCGTCCCATTTGAGGCGGTCGCGGGCGGACTCGATGTCCGCCTTGGTGTGCGGGCGGTGGATCTTCAGGAGGGCTTCGGGGAGGGTGGCCAGGCCTCGGCCCTCGCGAAGGGAGTCGGGGAGGGGGTCGACGGCTTCCTGTGCGCTCGGGAGGACCGTCTGGACGGCCTTGGCGATCTTCCAGGACTCCAGCTTGGCGGTGGCCGGGTACATCGGGATGAGGGCGCCGGCCCAGCTGTCGACGGTCTCCGTGACCTCCTCGCCGCGCAGCAACTCGTAGGCCGGGTGGGCCAGTTGGAGTCGGCGGTTGAAGACGGAGACCTTGCCGGCGAAGAGGGCGCGGGTGCCGGGGAGGAGGTCCTTGTGGGGTTTGTGCACGCCGTGGCCGAAGAAGACGAGCTGGAGGCGGCCGCTGCCGTCGGTGATGGTGACTTCGAGGCGCTGGCCCTTGCCCCGGGGGGCCTTGGCGGAGGCGAAGGTGTGCAGGCGGGCGTCGGCGACCTGGGCGACCACCGTGACGTGCTCGTCCATCGGGAGGTCGGCGAGGTGGGTGAGCTGGCCGCGCTCCTCGTACCTGCGGGGATAGTGGTGCAGCAGGTCACCGACGGTGTGCAGGCCGAGGTGCTCGGCCATCACCTTCGCGGTGGCGGCGCCGAGCGTGTTCTTGAGCGGTTCTTCGAGCGCGGGCACGGGATCCATTGCACACCACGGCACTGACAATCCCGTATACGTCCTTGAAATCCGCTGGTCAGACGGGTCGTTCGCGCCTAGGATGACGCACTCCCGGGCCCGGCTGTGTCAGGGTCCGTACCGCCTCCCGTCCGCGGTCACCGTCTCTCGGGACCGCCCGACCCCGCCGCCGTCGCCAGATTCCCACCCCACCGGCGCTGCGACGATGGATTCAATGACCTCACAGTCATCCCAGGCACCCCAGACTCCTCAGGCGCCCCAGTCGCCTCATACGTTCCAGGTCGATCTGCGTGGCCTGGTGGATCTGCTCTCGCACCACCTCTATTCCAGTCCGAAGGTCTATCTGCGCGAGCTGCTGCAGAACGCCGTGGACGCGATCACCGCGCGCCACGTCGAGCAGCCCGACGCGCCCGCCCGGGTACGGCTGTTCGCCGAGGGCGGCGCACTGCGGGTGGAGGACTCGGGCATCGGGCTCACCGAGGCCGACGTACACGACCTGCTCGCCACCATCGGGCGCAGTTCGAAGCGCGACGACGGTGGCATTCAGGAGGTCCGCTCGGACTTTCTCGGGCAGTTCGGTATCGGCATGCTGGCCTGTTTCGTGGTCGCCGAGCGGATCCGCGTGGTCAGCCGCAGCGCCCGTACGCCGGACGCGCCGCCCGTGGAGTGGACGGCGGCCGACGACGGCTCGTACACCGTGCGGACGCTGCCCGACGAGGCGCGTCCCGAGCCGGGCACGACCGTGCACCTGCTCGCGCGGCCCGGCGCGGCGGAATGGCTCTCCCCCGCGCGCGTACTGACACTGGCGCGGGACTTCGGGTCGCTGCTGCCGTACGACGTCCGGGTGGGCGACGAGGCGGTCACCGATCTGCCGGCGCCCTGGGACCGCGCGTACCCCTCCCCCACCACCCGGCGGGTGGCCCTGGCCCGGCACTGCCACGACCTGTTCGGGTTCACGCCGCTGGACTCGATAGAGCTGAACGTGCCGCTGGCCGGGATCCGGGGCGTGGCGTACGTCCTGCCGGCCGCCGTCAGCCCCGCCCAGCGGGCGACCCACCGGGTGCATCTGAAGGGCATGCTGCTCACCGAGCGGGCCGAACAACTGTTGCCGGACTGGGCGTTCTTCGTGCGCTGTGTCCTCGACACGGACAGTCTGCGGCCCACGGCGTCGCGGGAGTCGCTGTACGAGGACGAGACCCTGGCGGCCGTACGGGAGGCGCTGGGCGAGAGGATCCGCGGTTGGCTCACGGGGCTCGCCGCGGGCGATCCGGAGCGGCTGGCGGCCTTCCTGTCGGTGCACTACCTGGGCGTGAAGTCCCTGGCGCGGCACGACAGGGAGATGCTGCGCACGATGCTGCCGTGGCTGCCCTTCGAGACGACCGACGGGCGGCTGTCCCTGGAGGAGTTCGCGCAGCGGCACCCGGTGGTGCACTTCACGCGCACGGTCGAGGAGTACCGCCAGGTCGCCCCGATCGCGTCCGCGCAGGGCGTCGGGGTCGTCAACGGCGGCTACACGTACGACAGCGAGCTGGTCGAGGCGCTGCCGTCGGTGCGCCCGGGGACGGTGGTCGCCGAGCTGGACGCCGACACGGTGACCGCGCACCTGGACACGCTGGACCCGGACGAGGAGCTGGCGCTGACGGGCTTCCTGTCGGCCGCGCGGGCCCGACTGGACCCCCTGGGGTGCGATGTCGTGCTGCGGGCCTTCCATCCGCTCTCGGTGCCCGCGCTGCACCTGGACGACCGGTCCTCCCGGCACGAGCAGGCCCGTGCGGAGGCGGAGGAGCGGGCCGACGACCTGTGGGCGGGCATCCTCGGCTCGCTGCGGAGCAGCGCCCCGCGCGCGCGGCTGGTGCTCAACCATCTCAACCCGCTGATCCGGCGGATCAGTTCCCTGTCCGACCGGGAGCTGATCGGCACGGCCACGGAGTCCCTGTACGGGCAGGCCCTGCTGATGGCCCAGCGACCGCTGAGGCCCGCGGACTCGGCGCTTTTGAACCGTGCCTTCATCGGCCTGCTGGAGTGGGCCACGCACACCGATCCCGGGTCGGGGCCCGGCTCGGGTTCGGGTTCCGGTTTCGGGGAGGACGGCCGCCGATGAGCCGGTTCAGCGACATCACGGATTTCGACGAGCTGCGCCGGGCCATGGCGGAGAACTACGAGCAGCCGGAGGGCCCCGCCCGCAACGCGCGCGCGGAACTGCTGCTCGCTCAGGCCGAGAAGCTGAACGTGCCGCTCGCCGTGATCGAGGCGCTCGGGCATCAGCTGAAGGTCTACAACTACAGCTCCGAGAAGGACAAGATGTTCGTCCCCTTCGCGCGTCTGCTGCGCATGTGGGACGAGCGCCCGGAGGACTTCGACGAGTACGAGGTCCACTCCCTGCACTGGGTGTTCAAGTGGATGTCGGCCGGCATGCTGAACCAGCCGCACGTCCCGCTGGCCTCCATCGAGAAGTGGCTCGGCGAGATGGAGCACCGCTACCGGCTCGCCGGGCACTCGGAACGGGCCGTGCGCAGCGCCGAGTTCAGTGTGGCCACGCACATCGGCGACCTGGCGCGGGCCGAGCGGGCGTACGGGGCGTGGCTGGCCGCCGACCGGGACGCCATGGCCGACTGTCACGCGTGCGAGCTGCACGGGCAGGGCTGGTGGCAGGCCCTGCGGCGCCGGGAAGCGGAGGCGCTGGAGCTGTGGGCGCCGGTCTTGGAGGGCGAGTACACGTGCGCGCACGAGCCGCACACCGTCCTGGCGTCCTCCCTGGTGCCGCTGCTGCGCCTGGGGCGCCCGGACGAGGCGCGGGCCCACCATCTGCGGGGTTTCCGGCTGGTGCGGGCCATGGAGAGCATGCGGGGCGCGTACGCGGACCACGTGGAGTTCTGTGCCCTGACCGGTAACGAGGCACGCGGCCTGGAGCTGCTGGCCGAGCGTCCGGCGTACTTCACCGACTCCGGGGACCCGCGCAGCAAGCTGGACTTCATGAGTGTGGTGGCCCTGCTCATGAGCCGCCTCACCGCGCGTGGGTTCGGCGAGCAGAACGTCCCCGGTCCCGCCGGGCGTGGCTGGACCGCCCGCGAACTGGCCGCCCACGCGCGCGAGGAGGCCCTCGCGCTGGCCGCGCTCTTCGACGAGCGCAACGGCACGGCGTACGTCAGCACCCATGTCCGGGAGCGGATGGACCGATCGCCGCTGCTGGAGCGGCTGCCGCTGGGGGTGCGTTCGACGCGGGCCGTCGTTCCGGTGCCGGCGCCCCGGCCGCCCGCCGAAGTCGAGCGGACGGAGGGCATGGCGGCCCCCGAGGACCTGCCCGCTCTCCTCGCGGAGGCGCGGCGGCTCTCCGAGTCCCTGCATCCCGGGTCGGTCGGCGCCTGGGCCGCCGTGTCACGTGCCGCCGAGGCCGAGGGCGCGGAGCTGGACGCCTGGGACCGTGCGGAGATCGTCGACCACGAGGCGATCGGCCTCGGGCCGGAGGGCCGCACCCTCTTCGAACGGGCGGCCGAGCTGTACGAGGAGGCCGGTGACCCCGGCGAGGCACTGGCGGCACGCGCGCGCGGGGCGAACGTGCACGCCCTGGCGGGCCACCCCGACGCGGCCCTGGAGCTGATCTCCGAGCCGTACGAGCGGATCCTCGCCCTCTGGGCGGACGGCCGGACGGGCGTGCGGCAGACGGCGTCCGTGCTGGTGGGGCGGGCGCGGATACTCGTGCAGCGGATGCACGAGAGCGAGGACGCCGACGTGGTGGCCCCCGCCGAGGCCGCCGTGCGGGAGCTGGCCGAGTTCTGTGCGGGCGCCGAGCCGCGCCACGCGGAGGACGTACGGCTGGCCTCGCGGGCCGCGGAGGCGCGGGCGATGCTCGGGGAGCTGGCCGCGCACGGCGGGGACGCGGAGGCCGCCGCCGGGCTGTTCGCGGAGGCCGCGGAGCGGTATGTGGCGGCCGGGCTGCCCTGGTTCGCGGTGCAGTACGAGGCGCGGCTCGCCGGGGTCGCGCAGCATCTCGGGGACCTGGAGACCGCCGAGCGGGCGGCCCGTTCGGCGCTGGAGCACGGCGGGGCGGATCTGGAGGCGGTGGGGCACGCGCAGCTGCACCTCCAGCTGGCCGAGCTGCTCGGCGCCGGCGAGCGGGTGGAGGAGGCCTCCGCGCACGCCCTGGAGGCGGCGCACTGGTCCGACGAGGCGGGTGAGGGTCCGACGCTCGGCGCCTGGGCCCGGCATCTGCTCGGCGGGTTCCTGCTGCGGCTGGGACGGTGGGCGGAGGCGGCCGAGGTGCTGGAGTCGGCGCTGCCGGACCTCACCACCGAGACGCACGGGGACGGGGCCGTCGCCCAGACCCTGTGGTGGCTCGGTGACTGCCACACCGAGCTGGGTGAGCACCGTGAGGCCGCCGAACGGTGGCTGCGGGCCGCCGACATCGCCCGGCACTGGCCCGAGCAGCGCGACCACGCCATGCTCGCCCATCTCGCCGCCGAGGCGCTCGCGCGCGCGGGGCTGCCCGGCGAGGCCGACCGGGCGTACGCGCGTGCCGTCGATCTCTGGGGTGAGCTGGGGAACGTCCACGGGTACGTCCGGGCGCTGCGGGCGCGGGCCTGGTACGCGGCGCGGGAGAGCCGTCAGGGCGCGGAGCCGTCGGCCCTGGACGAGGCCCGGGAGCTGATGGGTGACGCCGTGGTGGGCTGCGAGGCGGCCCTGTCCGATGTGACCGGTGAGGAGAACCGGCGGCGGATCGCCGCGGAACTCGGCGAGACCTGCCGGCAGTTCGGCGACCTGCTCGCCCGGTCCGTGGCCGAGGACGCGGAACTCGCGTCCTTCGGGCCGGTCTTCGAGGAGGCGCTCGGGTTCGTCGAGCGGGCGGTGTCGGTGTACGAGTCCCTCGGGGAGGACTTCCTCGACGCGCGGACCGCCGTGGAACTCGCTGCGGGGTGGCTGGAGGCCGACCTCCGGCGGGGGGCCGCGGCCGCGGGGCGGGCGCGGGGTGTGGTGTCCGCGCTCGCCGGGCGGGACGACGAGACGGCGGTGGCTCGGCGGGCGGAGGCGGAGCGGTTGTCGGAGGTGGCGGGGGCCGCGGGGGCGCGGGAAGAGGGCTGAGTTGGGGGCGACCATGGTTTCTCGCCCCCGCCGCCCCTACCCGTCCCCTCCCTCGGGGCTCCGCCCCGGACCCCGTTCGCGCAGTTCCCCGCGCCCCTGTTCTAGGGGCGCGGGGAACTGCGCGAGAAGCCCCACGGACCCGCGGATGGGGGTCGAAGGGGCGCAGCCCCTGGAGGATGGGACGGGTAGGGGCGGCGGGGGCGAGAAAATCCCTACTCCACACCGATCAGCAGCAGCGCGCCCTGCCGCCCGCCCCGGTACACCACCGTGTCCACCGCCAGGTATCCCTCCCGCACCCGGGTCTCCACGTGGTCCACGACGTCGGTGGGGGCCTCGTCGCCCAGGACGAGGGTGACCATTTCGCCGCCGGCGGCGAGCATGCGGTCGACCACCGCGGTCGCCGTCCGCGTGACGTCGGAGCCGATGACGGCGACATCGCCCTCGATGAGGCCGAGGACGTCCCCGGCCTGGCAGATGCCGGCCATGGTCCAGGACTGGCGCTCGGCGATGACGACCTCGGCGTAGCGGGTGGCGCCTGCCGCGGAGGTCATGGAGACGACGTCCTCGTCGAAGCGGCGGTCGGGCTCGTGGACGGCGAGGGCGGCGATGCCCTGGACGGCCGAGCGGGTGGGGATGAGGGCGACCCGGACGCCCTCGGCGCGGGCCTGCTCGGCGGCGGCCGCCGCCGTGTGGCGGAGGTCCGCGTCGTTGGGCAGCAGCACCACCTCGCGCGCGTGGGCACGCCGTACGGCCTCCACGAGCTCCCCGCTGGCGGGCGGCTCCCCGGGGCGGGCCAGGACCGTGGTCGCGCCGGCCTCGGTGTAGAGCCCGGCCAGCCCCTCCCCCGGCACGACGGCCACCACGGCCCGCTGGGCGCGCTCGCGCGGCCGGCGCCCGGCCTCACCGGTCATGTGGGCGTCCTCGGCCCCGAAGTGCGTGATCCGGATCCGGTACGGCCGCCCGGCCTCGACCCCGGCCTCCACGGCGGCCCCGGCGTCGTCGACGTGCACATGGACGTTCCACAACCCGTCCCCGCCGACCACGACGAGCGAGTCGCCCAACTCGTCCAGCCGGCGCCGCAGGCGGGCCACGGCCGCGTCCTCCGCCTCCAGGAGATAGATCACCTCGAAGGCGGGCCCCTCCGCTTCGGGCCGGTCGTCCGCGCACACCTCCACGACCGCGGCGACGTCGGCCACGCGCGCGTGCCCCCCGGAAACGGCCACCGCCCTCGGCGCCTCCCCCGTGAACGTCTCCACCAGCGCCGCCAGCACCGCCACCAGTCCCCGTCCGCCCGCGTCCACGACGCCGGCGCGGGCCAGGGCGGCCAGTTGGGCGGGGGTGGCCGCCAGGGCCGTACCGGCGCCCTCGTAGGCGGCGCGGGCGACCGTTCCGCAGTCGCCCTCGGCGTCGGTGGCCGCGTCGGCGGCGGCGGAGGCGACCGTGAGGACGGTGCCCTCGACGGGATGGGCGACGGCGTCGCGGGCGGAGTCTGCGGCGTGCCGGAGGGCGAGTCGCAGGCCCTGGCCGTCGGTGTGGGCCGCCTCACCGTCATCGGCGAGGACCTGGGCCATGCCCCTCAGGAGCTGGGCGAGGATCGTCCCGGAGTTGCCCCGGGCCCCGATCAGCGCGCCGTGCGCCATGGCCCGCGCGGCCTGGGCGAGCGTCGGCTTCCCCGCACCGGCGGGCGGACCTCCGGTCTCGTGGCCCGCGAACACCGCCTCGACGGCCGCCACCGCCGACTCCATCGTCAGGTACAGGTTCGTGCCGGTGTCGCCGTCGGCCACCGGGTACACGTTGATGGCGTCGATCTCCTCGCGCGCGCGACCCAGCGCCGCCAGCGCGAGTCCGCACCAGGTGCGTACCGCGAGAGCATCGAAGAACGTCTGCGGCACCTGCGGCACCTGCGCCTCCTTGAGCTGCTTGGCTGCTGGACGTGGGCCAGGTGGGACGCCGCACGTCGCACGCAGCGTAGACCCGCAGCGGTGACCGCCGGTAAGAGGGCCGGGACGGGCCCCGGACCAGCCATGGTAATTTCGTTGTACCGACGCAGTCGTTGTATGCTGCTCCGGTTGTCCGGTTCGGATCGATGATCCGGGTCGGACTCTTCCCCCCGGCAGCGCCACTCAGATCCCAGTCAATGGGGTCGTGATCCCGGCATGCCGGGATCAACCGTAAGCGCATCTGAAGTCTTTGGAGTGACCCGTGGCTGCCAACTGCGACGTCTGCGGCAAGGGGCCGGGCTTCGGCAACAACATCTCGCACTCGCACCGCCGTACGTCCCGTCGCTGGAACCCGAACATCCAGCGCGTGCGTACCGTGGTCGGTGGGACGCCGAAGCGCGTGAACGCCTGCACCTCGTGCATCAAGGCCGGCAAGGTCTCGCGCTGACGCTCAGCCAGCGCGCGGCCACTGCCGGTTCGCCGCACAGAGCCGGTCCACCATAGGGTGGGCCGGCTTTTTGCTGTGCCCGCGTGCCCTCCTGCGTCCCTCCCGGCCGTGCCCGCACGTCCCCTTGCTGCCAGAATCCCGTGAATGCGGTTCGGCATCCTGGGTCCCCTCGCCCTACGCACCGACGACGGCGCCTCGCTGGACCCGGGCGGCCCCCGCCCCCGCGCCCTGCTGACGCTGCTCCTCCTCGACGCGGGCCGTACCGTCTCCGTCGAGCGCCTCATCGACGGCCTGTACGGGGCCCGGCCACCCGCCGGGGCAGCCAACGCGCTCCAGTCCCAGGTCTCCCGGCTGCGCAGACGCCTGGGCCCGCACGCGCGGATCGAGGCCACGCCCGCCGGTTACCGCGTCGCCGTCCCGCCCGACACCGTCGACGCCCACCTCTTCGAGCAGCTGTCCGGGGAAGGGCGAAGCGCTCTCGCCGCCGGGGACCCTCCGCGGGCGGCGGCCCGGCTGCGCGAGGCGCTCGCCCTGTGGCGCGGGCCCGCGCTGCCCGACCTGCCGGACGCGTACGCCGAGGTCGCCCGCCTCGACGAGCTGCGGCTGGCCGCCGTGCAGGACCGGATCGAGGCGGACCTCGCGCTCGGCGGCGGCCCCGGACTCGTCCCCGAGACGCGCACGCTGCTGGCCGCACACCCGCTGAGCGAACGGCTGTACGGCCAGCTGATGCGGGCGCTCCACGCGAGCGGGCGCCCGGCCGAGGCGCTCCGCGTCTACGAGGAGGCCCGGCGCGTCCTCGCCGACGAACTGGGCGCCGACCCGTCGCCCGGGCTCTCCACACTCCACCGCGAACTGCTGCGGGGCCAGGACCCGGGCCCACGTCGCCCCCGCGTACCGGCCCAACTCACCCGCTTCATCGGCCGGGACACCGAACTGGCGCGCATCGCCGCGCTCCTGACCGGCCCCGACGGGTCCGAGCCCGCCCTGTCCGGCTCCGGCCCGGCCGACCGCACCCTCTCCCGCTCTCCCTCCCGCGCTTCCGGTGCCCGGCTCGTCACATTGACCGGGCCCGGCGGGGCGGGCAAGACGCGGCTCGCGATCGAGGCCGCGCGGGCCCACGAGGCCGCCTCCACGAGCGTCTGCGTCACCGAGCTGGCGTCTCTGACCGACGGCGCGCAGATCCCGTACGCCGTTCTCGCGGCCCTCGGCGTACGCGAGGGTCTGCGCGGGCCCGGGAGCCCTGTCGCGCAGGCCACGGAACGGTTGCTGGCCGCCCTGGAGGAACGTGAACTGCTGCTCGTGCTCGACAACTGCGAGCATCTGGTCGAGGAGGCGGCCCGCCTCGTCGGCCTCCTGCTGGGCGGCTGCCCCGGCCTCCAGGTGCTCGCCACCAGCCGCGAGTCGCTCGGCATCACCGGCGAGATCCTCGTGCCGGTGCCGCCACTGCCCCCGGAACTCGCCGGCCACCTGTTCCTGGACCGCGCGCGGGCCGTACGCCCCGACCTCGGCAGCGGTATCGGTATCGGTATCGGTATCGGTATCGGCCAGGACATCACCGCCCCCGGTGTCGAGGGGCACGCGCGCGTGGCCGGTCCCAGCGAGCACGCGCGCGTGGCCGACATCTGCGCCGCCCTCGACGGCCTGCCCCTGGCCATCGAACTGGCCGCAGCCCGGCTGCGCACCCTGACCATGGACGACCTCGCCGACCGCCTCGCCGACCGCCTCGGCACCCGGCTGGGCACCCACGGGCCCACTCCCGGGACCGTCTGCGCCCCCGCCACCGACCGCTTCCGTCTCCTCTCCCGCGGCGACCGCACCAAGGCGCCCCGGCATCGCACGCTGCGGGCCGTGGTGGAGTGGAGCTGGGAACTGCTGGACGAGGCGGAGCCGGAGTTGGCGCGGCGGCTGGCCGTGTTCTCCGGGGGTGCGACGGCGGAGGCGGTCGAGGCGGTGTGCGGGGTGCCGTACGCGGAGGACGTGCTGGCCTCGCTGGTGGAGAAGTCGCTGGTGGAGGTCGCCGACGGGCGGTACCGGATGCTGGAGACGATCCGCGCGTACGCCGCCGAGCGGCTCGCCGGGGAGAACGATCCGCAGCGGCTGCGGACCGCGCACGCCGGGTACTTCCTGGCACTGGCCGAGCGCGCGGAACCCGTCCTGCGCGGTGCCGGGCAGCTGCCCTGGCTGGAACGGCTGACCGCCGAGCACGGCAATCTCGACGCGGCCCTGCGCCACCTGACGCACACCGACAGCGGGGCCGCGCTGCGACTGATGGCGTCCCTGTCGTGGTTCTGGCGGCTGCGCGGTCCGCAGAGCGAGCATCTGCCGCTCGCCCGCGCGCTGCTGGCGGCCGTGGGCGAGGTGCCGCCCCCGGGACTGGCCGAGGAGTACGCGCTGTGTGTGATGCACACGGTCGCCGGACGCGGTGACGACCCCGGCGAACCCGAGCGCCTCGCGCGCGTGGCGGCCGTACTGCGGGCACTGGAGGAGCCGTTGCGGCTGCCGTCCACCATGGTCATCTGGTCGCTCGTCGGCGGTCCGGTCCTCTCCGTGGAGGAGGAGATCCGGGCCGTGCAGATGAGCGACGACCCATGGGGCCGGGCACTGCTGGACGTCGGCCTCGCCTACCAGGACCTGTTCGCGGGGCGCCCCGCCGCGTCGGAGGCGGCCTTCACGCGCGCGTTGGACGGCTTCCGCGCGACCGGCGACCGCTGGGGCATGGCCAACTGCCTGGACCCACTGGCCTCGTTCGCCGACTGGCGCGGCGAGTACGGGCGCGCCCTGGAACTGCTCGACGAGGGCCTGGCACACGTACGGGAGAAACTACGACGGCGACCCGGACCGCGCGGTGGTGCTGCTGGTCTTCCGCTCCGCACGGCTGTCGTACGACCGCCAGGACATCGCCGGGCAGAAGCGGATCCTCACCGAGCGCTTCGCGGGCATGGGCTGGGAGGGGCCGCACGTCCTCAAGGCGCTGGAGGCGGCCGACGACCTGTACTTCGACGCGATCGCCCAGATCCACGTCGACCGGCTCACGAAGGGCCGGGTGGCGCTGCTCGGGGACGCGACGTACGGCGCCACGATGGGCGGCATGGGCACCGGTGTGGCGGTCGTCGGCGCGTACGTCCTGGCCGGTGAACTCGCCCTGGCGGGCGGTGACCACCGTACGGCGTTCGCCGCGTACGAGTCCCGGATCAGGGACTTCGCCGAGGGCTGCCAGAAGACCTCGGGCAACGCGGGCCCGTTCTTCGCGCCGCCCACCGAGCGGCGGATCCGCGGCCGGGACCGCATGTACCGCCTGCTCGCCTCCCGCCCGCTGGCGGCCTTCTTCAAGCGGCTCACCGAGAAGTCGGCGACGAACATCAAGCTGCCGGAGTACCCCGTGTGAGGACCCAGCCGTGGTCCACGGGCCCGATCCCCCCGCCGAGCGCGAACCCGGCGACGATCGCCCCGGTGACGTACTCCTTGGCCGCCGCCACGGCCTCCGGCACGGTCCGCCCCCGTGCGAGGTGCGACGCGATCGCGGAGGCGAGGGTGCAGCCCGTGCCGTGCGTGTGCCGGTTGTCGTACCTGGGGGCCCGCAGCCAGAACTCCTCGGAGCCGTCGGTGAGCAGATCGACGGCGTCTCCCAAGAGATGTCCGCCCTTGATCAGTGCCCACCGGGGCCCGTACGCCAGCAGGGCCTCGGCCGCCTCGCTCATCTGGGACTCCGACTGGACCCGTACGCCGGTGAGTTGGGCCACCTCGTCGAGGTTGGGGGTCGCGACGGTGGCCACCGGCAGCAGGCGCGTCCGTACGGAGTCCAGCGCGGAGGCGGCGAGGAGCGGGTCACCGTGCTTGGAGACACCGACCGGGTCGACGACGACCGGCGCGTCGGTGGCGGCGAGCAACTCGGCGACGGCCTCGACGAGTTCGGCGGAGGCGAGCATGCCGGTCTTGACCGCCTGGACGCCGATGTCGTCGACGACGCTGCGGTACTGGGCGCGCACGGCCTCCACGGGAAGCTCCCAAGCGCCCTGCACGCCGAGGGAGTTCTGCGCGGTGACGGCCGTGACGACGCTCATGCCGTGCACCCCGAGCGCGAGCATCGTCTTCAGGTCGGCCTGGATCCCGGCCCCGCCGCCGGAGTCGGACCCGGCCACGGTGAGGACCCTCGGCGGCGCGGGACTCATGACTCGATGTCCGCGAAGTGGTCCCAGCCGCCCTTGCTGGTCCAGGGCGCCCCGTCCACGGTCACCTGGGGCAGCGCGGAGGGGTTGAGGACCTCGCCGATCACCTTCCACCGCGCGGGCAGCTTCACGTCCTGCGGGAAGGTGGCCACGATCGCGTGGTCCTCGCCCCCGGTGAGCACCCACTGGAGGGGGTCGACACCGACGGCCTGACCGATGTCGTGCATCTGGGTGGGGATGTCGATGGCGCCGGAGCGGATGTCGATCCGGCACTTGCTCGCCTCGGCGATGTGCCCCAGGTCCGCGATCAGCCCGTCGCTGACATCGCACATCGCGGTCGCGCCGAGGGAGGCGGCGGCCGGGCCCGCGTGGTACGGCGGCTCGGGGCGCCGGTGGGCCTCCACGAAGGCCCGCGGCGAGCGGAAGCCCCGGGAGAGCACCGCGTGCCCGGCGGCGGACCAGCCGAGCCAGCCGGTGACGGCCACGACATCACCGGGCTGGGCTCCACCCCTGGTCACGGGCTCGTGGTTGCGCAGATCACCGAGCGCGGTGATCGAGATCATGATGGTGTCGCCGCGGACGACGTCACCGCCCACCACGGCCGCGCCGGCCACCTGGCACTCGTCGCGCAGGCCGTCCATCAGCTCGGTGGCCCAGGTCACCGGAAGTTCGGCGGGCGCGACCAGGCCGAGGAGCAGCGCGGTGGGTACGGCACCCATGGCGGCGATGTCGGCGAGGTTCTGCGCGGCGGCCTTGCGCCCCACGTCGTACGCCGTGGACCAGTCGCGCCGGAAGTGCCGTCCCTCCAGGAGCAGGTCGGTGCTCGCCACGACCCTGCGGTCCGGCGCCGCCACCACGGCGGCGTCGTCGCCGGGGCCGACCCGGACCGCCGGGGTGGTGGTGAGCCGGGAGGTGAGCTCCCTGATGAGCCCGAACTCCCCCAGCTCTCCCACGGTGCCCTTCATCGTCGTATCGCCCCTTCTCGTGCCGCTTCCAGTGTCTGTCGCGCCCGGTCGCGGGCCGTTCTCGTGCTCGGTACGGTCGAGTGGACCGTCAACTTCCGTCGTCCCCGCACCCCGGTGTGCGTGGCGCGGCCTCCACGGGTCTCCCCGTGGTGCGGGACGACGCGATACCGTGGCGTTCCTTTTCCCGACATGATCCACATGATCCTCGTGGCCGCCCTGGAGGTTCCGTGGTACAGGCGTACATCCTGATCCAGACGGAGGTCGGCAAAGCGTCGACCGTCGCCGACACGATCAGCAAACTCCCCGGTGTCATCCAGGCCGAGGACGTGACGGGTCCGTACGACGTCATCGTGCGCGCCCAGGCCGACACCGTCGACGACCTCGGCCGGCTGGTGGTCGCGAAGGTCCAGCAAGTGGACGGGATCACCCGCACCCTGACCTGCCCGGTCGTGCACCTGTAGCCCCCGTCTACCCTTGGCCGGTGAACTCGTTCCGTCACCGGCGCCCCGCTCGCCTCGGGCTTCCCGTCCTGGCCGTGTCGTTGATCGCCGTCACGGGCTGCTCCTCAGCAGACGACGGCGGCTCGGCGGCGGTTCCCAGCGCGGGGACTGCCGCCGTGAAACTGTGCCGGAACCTGGACGAGGTGCTGCCGCGAAAGGTGGACGGTCTCGGCCGCCGGGATCCGCAGCCGGCCTCCGCGCTGACGGCGGGCTGGGGTGACGCGGTGATCATACTGCGCTGTGGTGTGCCCCAGCCGCCGAAGATGATCGATCCCGGGGTGGCCGAGGGGCGCGATGCCGATGCGGTGGCCGGGGCCGTCGACGGGGTCGACTGGCTGATGGAGAAGCGGGACGACGGGTCGTACCGCTTCACCACCGCCAATCGCTCCGCGTATGTGGAGGTGTCGGTGTCGGCGGATCGGGCCGGGGAGGACACCTCGCCGATCCTGGTGGGGCTGGCGCCCGCGATCGAGAAAGCGATTCCTGAAGGGGTTGCCTCCTAGATTCCTGAAGGGGTTGCCTCCTAAGGGGGTGCCTCGGCAGGCCGTCGGGAGGCTGCGGACCGGTTGTGGCTGGTCGCGCAGTTCCCCGCGCCCCTCGAAAAAGGGGCTCCGCCCCTTTCGAAGGCGCCTCAGCGCAGGCCCGTCGACCTGTGCAGGGCGGCCTGGACCAGGCGGTCCACCAGCTCCGGGTATTCGATTCCGCTCGCCTTCCACATCGCCGGGTACATCGAGATCGGTGTGAAGCCGGGGAGCGTGTTGATCTCGTTGATCACGAACTCGCCGTCCTCCGTGAGGAAGAAGTCCGCGCGGACCAGGCCCTCGCAGGAGGCGGCGTCGAAGGCTTCCACCGCGAGCCTCTGGACCTCGGCGGTCTCCTCCGGGGTGAGCGGGGCCGGGACGATGCCGGGGGTCGAGTCGATGTACTTGGCGTCGAAGTCGTAGTACGCGTGGGCCTCGGGCGGCGGGATCTCGGCGGGGACGGAGGCGCGGGGGCCGTCCTCGAACTCCAGGACGCCGCACTCGATCTCACGGCCGCGCAGGGCCGCCTCGACCAGGATCTTCGGGTCGTGGCGCTGGGCCTCGGCGATCGCCTCGTCGAGGCCCGCCAGGTCGTCGACCTTGGTGATGCCGATGGAGGAGCCCGCGCGGGCGGGCTTCACGAAGAGGGGCCAGCCGTGCTCACCGGCGAGATCGATGATCTTCTTGCGGGCGGCGGACTCGTCGAGCTGCCACTCGCGCGGCCTGATCACCACGTACGGGCCGACCTTGAGCCCGAAGGAGGTGAACACCCGCTTCATGTACTCCTTGTCCTGGCCGACGGCCGAGGCGAGGACGCCCGAGCCGACGTACGGGACACCGGAGAGCTCCAGCATGCCCTGGAGGGTTCCGTCCTCGCCGTACGGGCCGTGCAGGACGGGGAAGACGACGTCGACCTCACCGAGCGCCTTGGGCACCGATCCGGGCTCGCTGTAGACGACTTCGCGGTTGGCGGGGTCGACGGGGAGCACCACGCCGCCCTCCCGCGACTCGGCGAGCTCCTCGACGCTCGGCGTGCGGCGGTCGGTGATCGCCATCCGCTCCGGTTCGTCGGCGGTGAGGAACCAGCGGCCTTCCCGGCTGATGCCGATCGGCAGGACGTCGTACTTCGTCCGGTCGATGGCCCGCAGGACGGCGCCTGCCGTGACCACGGAGATCCCGTGTTCCGAGCTGCGGCCGCCGAAGACGACGGCCACGCGCGGCTTGCGGGACGGCTGCTCAGGGCTCTGGGGGAGGTTCTCGGTGCTCATATCGCGTTGAGGGTACCCGTTGGTAGTGCGCCAGTCAGCGCCCCTACGGTCGCGTTCGCTCAGCGTCGCTCCGGCTTGGCGCTGCGCGACATCATCTCCTTGAGGGCGACGACGGGCGGCTTGCCGTCGTGGACGATGTCGACGACCGTCTCCGTGATGGGCATGTCGACGCCGTGCCGGCGCCCCAAGTCCAGTACGGACTCACAGGACTTGACGCCCTCGGCGGTCTGCCGGGTGACCGCGATGGTCTCCTGCAGGGTCATGCCCTTGCCGAGGTTGGTGCCGAAGGTGTGGTTGCGCGAGAGCGGCGAGGAGCAGGTCGCCACCAGGTCGCCGAGGCCCGCGAGTCCGGCGAAGGTGAGCGGGTCGGCGCCCATCGCGAGGCCGAGCCGGGTCGTCTCGGCGAGACCGCGCGTGATGAGCGACCCCTTGGCGTTGTCGCCCAGGCCCATGCCGTCCGCGATGCCGACGGCGAGACCGATGACGTTCTTCACCGCGCCGCCCAGCTCGCAGCCGACGACGTCGGTGTTGGTGTAGGGGCGGAAGTACGGGGTGTGGCAGGCGGTCTGGAGCCGCTGGGCGACGGCCTCGTCGGTGCAGGCGACCACGGAGGCGGCCGGCATGCGGGAGGCGATCTCGCGTGCCAGGTTGGGCCCGGTGACGACGGCGATACGGTCCTGCCCGACCTTCGCGACGTCCTCGATCACCTCGCTCATCCGCATGGCGGAACCGAGTTCGACGCCTTTCATCAGCGAGACGAGGACGGTGTCGGGGGCCAGCAGCCCGGTCCAGTCGGCGAGGTTGGCGCGCAGCGTCTGGGAGGGGACGGCGAGGACGGTGAAGTCGGCGCCGGCGGCGGCCTCGGCGGGGTCGGTCGTGGCCCGGAGGTTCTCCGGGAGTTCCACGCCGGGCAGGTAGTCCGGGTTGGTCCGGGTGGAGTTGACCGCGTCCGCGAGTTCCGGACGCCGCCCCCACAGAACGGTGTCGCACCCCGCGTCGGCGAGCACCATGCCGAAGGCCGTGCCCCACGAACCGGTGCCGAAGACGGCCGCCTTGACCGGCTTGCTCACTTGCTCTGCCCCTCTTCCTGATGTTCCTGTGCCCGCTGGACCGTGCTGTGCTGTTGCCGTTGATGATGGTCGACGACCGCCCGGGCGGTCCTGCGCCGCTGCTCGATCCGCTCCCGCTTCGGGTCGTACGGCGTCTCGGGCGCCTTCTCGCCGCGGATCTGCTCCAGCTGGTGGGTGATGGCGGCCATGATGACCTCCGTCGCGTCCTTCAGCAGGTCGGGGCTCATCTCCAGGCCGTAGAAGCGCGAGAGGTCGACGGGCGGGCCCGCGAGCACATGATGGGTCTTGCGCGGCAGGAGGTGGGGCTTCTTGGCGTACGGCGGCAGCAGTTCGTTGGCGCCCCACTGCGCGACCGGGATCACCGGGCACCTGGTCTGCAGGGCGACCCGCGCGGCGCCGGTCTTGCCGGTCATGGGCCAGCCGTTCGGGTCGCGGGTGAGGGTGCCCTCGGGGTAGAAGGCGACGCACTCGCCGCGCTCCACGGCCTCGATCGCGGCCCGGAAGGCGCTCAGCGCGTCGGTGCTCTCGCGATAGACGGGGATCTGTCCGGTGCCGCGCATCACGGCGCCGATGAATCCCTTGCCGAAGAGACCGCTCTTCGCGAGAAAACGCGGAACCCGGCCACTGTTGTACTGATAATGGGCGTACGCAAAGGGATCGACATGCGAATTGTGGTTCACGGCGGTGATAAATCCACCCTCGGCCGGAATGTTCTCCATTCCACGCCAGTCCCGCTTGATCAGCACCACCAGTGGTGGTTTGGCGATCACCGCGGCGAGGCGGTACCAGAAGCCGATTCTCCGGCGGGGCACGCGGACACCTTCCTCTAGGACTTCCCAGGGCCTGTTCCGGGGACCCGGAGCCGCACAAGTGTCGCCCCGGCCCACCGGTCTGTCGAGAACACCGTACGCCCCGCCCTGCGGCCGCCCCTTGCGCCCAGGTGACAATGGCCGCGACAAGAGAGGGACGGAACGCCCGTGCAGTGGACCCTGGTCGTACCCCTGAAGCCCCTGGCGCGGGCCAAGAGCAGACTCTCGGACACCGCCGCCGACGGGGTGCGCCCCGGCCTGGCCCTCGCCTTCGCCCAGGACACCGTGGCCGCGGCCCTGGCCGCCGCGGCGGTCGGCGGTGTGGTGGTGGTCACGGACGACCCCCTCGCCGCCCGCGAGCTGACGGCCCTGGGCGCCCGAACCGTCCCGGAGGACAACCGAAACGGCTCCCGGGACGGCCTGAACGCCGCTCTGCGGCACGGAACAGCCGTCGTACGCGCTATACGCCCGCAAAGCCCCGTGGCGGCCCTCAACGCCGATCTGCCCGCCCTGCGTCCCGGGGAATTGACCCGCGTCCTGAACGCGGCCGCCGAATTCCCCCGTTCTTTCCTCCCGGACGCCGCCGGCACCGGCACCACCCTGCTCGCCGCGACCCCCGGCCACGACCTCTCCCCCGTCTTCGGCCCCGAATCCCGCCTCCGCCACCGCCGCTCCGGCGCCGTGGAACTCGCCCTCACCGCCGTCGACTCCGTGCGGCAGGACGTCGACACCGGCGACGACCTCCGCACCGCCCTCGGTCTCGGCGTCGGTCCCCGTACGGCCGCAGCGGCCGCGCGCCTGCTGATCCCCGGCCAGTAGGCTGCGGCCATGCAGGCCACCGCGTACACCTACGACCCCGCCACCCGCACCGGCCAGGTCCTCCTCGACGACGGCACCCCGCTCCCCTTCGACGCCCCGTCCTTCGACGCGGGCGCCCTGCGCCTCCTCCGCCCGGGCCAGCGGGTCCGCATCGAGACGGAGGGCGAGGGCGAAGCGCTGCGGATCACCCTGATCACCCTGCAGACGTTCTGAGCAGGCGTTCCGACGGCGGGCAGGCACCGGAACACGCCGCGGGCCGGGCTCCTCAACAGGAGCCCGGCCCGGCGCGTGTGAGTACCCGGCGCCCTACGCCTGGCGCGCGGCAGTCTTCTTCGCGGTCGTCTTGCGAGCCGTCGACTTCTTGGCCGGCGCCTTCTTCGCGGTGGCCTTCTTGGCCGGCGCCTTCTTCGCCGTGGTCTTCTTCGCCGCCGCCGTGGTCTTCTTGGCGGTCGTCTTCTTCGCCGCCGCCGTCTTGGTGGTGGCCTTCTTGGCGGTCGTCTTCTTCGCCGTGGTCTTCTTCGCGGCGGCCGTCGTCTTCTTGGCGGCGGCCGTGGTCTTGCGGGCGGTCACCTTCTTGGCGGTGGTCTTCTTCGCCGCCGCCTTCTTGACCGTCGCCGAAGCGCCACCACTCAGGCTGCCCTTGGGGGCCTTCTTGACCGCGACCTCGCCACCCCGGGGAAGCTTCTTCGAGCCGCTCACCAGGTCCTTGAAGCCCTGGCCCGCGCGGAACCGCGGCACCGAGGTCTTCTTGACCCGAACCCGCTCACCCGTCTGCGGGTTGCGGGCGTAACGGGCCGGCCGGTCGACCTTCTCGAACGAACCGAAGCCGGTGACCGACACCCGGTCCCCGCCGACGACCGCGCGGACGATGGCGTCCAGAACAGCGTCGACCGCGTCGGCGGCCTGCTGACGCCCGCCGACCTTGTCCGCAATCGCTTCTACGAGCTGCGCCTTGTTCACGTCTTCCCCTTCGGAGACATCGCCAGAACGAAAGTGTTCAAGCTTTTTCGCACGTTAGGCAGATATATACCGCAAATCAAACACGAAACGGGCTTATCACCCTTGTGCCGCAACGAACTCGGCGGTCATGGAGTGCCTTCAGCGTTCCTCTGCGGGCATTCGCCCTTCGTCGAGGTCCGTCATGAAGCTCTCCAGACGCCTTGCCGCGTCGGCGAGATCGTGCTTGGCCACGGCCGTAATGACCAGCAGCTTCCGGGCCAGCGCCATGCGTACGCCCTCCGGGACTTGCAGTGCGCGCACCCTTGCGTGCGCTTCCTTGAGTTGGCCCGCGACCGCCGTATAGAGCTCGAGTTGGCCGTCGTGTTCCATGCACAGATTGTGCCATCTGGGGCGAGTTGTCGCCTGCGCAGGGGGCAACTGCCGTCTTCCGGGGGCCTGTGGAGCACCCCCGGCCGATGCCACACCATGATGCGCGTACCCCGGCAATCACCTTTGTAACTAGGGGAGTTGAAACCTTTCTGCACATGACTTCGAAGGTCTCCGAACCCGAACATGGCGGTACCCCCAACCGTGCACGATTGGGGGTACCTGGGGGTGTCGCGGTGGCCGGAATCCGCCTTGCGCGGACCGCCCCGAGGGGGGTCCGCGCCCATGGGTCAGATCGTCAGCGTCCTCGGCTTGTGCGAGGGGCGCTTGGCCTCGTACGCGGAGATGTCGGCCTCGTTCTGGAGGGTGATGGAGATGTCGTCCAGCCCGTTCAGCAGCCGCCAGCGGGAGTTCTCGTCCAGCTCGAAGGAGGCGGTGATGCCCTCGGCGCGCACCTCGCGGGCCTGAAGGTCGACCGTGATCTCGACCTCGGGGTCCTTCTCGGTGAGCTCCTGCAGCGCGTCCACGATCTTCTGCTCCAGGACGACCGTGAGCAGGCCGTTCTTGAGCGAGTTGCCGCGGAAGATGTCGGCGAAGCGGGAGGAGATGACGGCCTTGAAGCCGTAGTTCTGCAGCGCCCACACGGCGTGCTCACGGGAGGAGCCGGTGCCGAAGTCGGGGCCGGCCACCAGGACGGTGGCGCCCTTGCGCTCGGGCTGGTTGAGGATGAATTTCTCGTCCTTGCGCCAGGCCTCGAACAGCCCGTCCTCGAAGCCGTCCCTGGTCACTTTCTTGAGCCAGTGGGCGGGGATGATCTGGTCGGTGTCGACGTTGCTGCGGCGCAGCGGGACGGCCCGGCCGGTGTGCGTGGTGAATGCTTCCATGGCTGTTCAGACTCCAGCGGGCGTACGGGTGTCGGCGTCGGTCAGGTCGGCGGGGGACGCCAGGTGGCCCAGGACGGCCGTCGCGGCGGCGACCTGCGGCGAGACCAGGTGCGTACGGCCGCCCTTGCCCTGCCTGCCCTCGAAGTTGCGGTTGGAGGTGGACGCGGAGCGCTCGCCGGGGGCCAGCTGGTCCGGGTTCATGCCCAGACACATCGAGCAGCCCGCGTGCCGCCATTCGGCGCCGGCCTCCTTGAAGACGACGTCCAGGCCCTCGGAGACGGCCTGCAGACCGACCCGCGCGGAGCCGGGGACGACCAGCATCCGTACGCCGTCGGCGACTTTGCGGCCCTTGATCAGCTCGGCGGCGGCGCGCAGGTCCTCGATGCGGCCGTTGGTGCACGAACCTACGAAGACGGTGTCCACGTCGATGGACTTCAGCGGCTGGCCGGCCTCCAACCCCATGTACTCCAGGGCCTTTTCGGCGGCGTGGCGCTCCGAAGCGTCCTCGTACGAAGCCGGGTCGGGGACCGACGCCGAAAGCGGCGCGCCCTGGCCGGGGTTGGTGCCCCAGGTGACGAACGGCGACAGGGCGGCGCCGTCGATGACGACCTCGGCGTCGAACTCGGCGTCCTCGTCCGTCTTCAGCGTCTTCCAGTACGCGACGGCCGCGTCCCAGTCCTCCCCCTCGGGGGCGTGCGGACGGCCCTTGAGGTAGTCGAAGGTGGTCTGGTCGGGGGCGATCATGCCCGCGCGGGCACCGGCCTCGATCGACATGTTGCAGATGGTCATGCGGGCTTCCATCGAGAGCTTCTCGATGGCCGGGCCGCGGTACTCCAGGACATAGCCCTGGCCACCGCCCGTACCGATCCTGGCGATGATCGCCAGGATCAGGTCCTTGGCGGTGACGCCGTCGGGCAGCTCGCCCTCGACCGTGATGGCCATGGTCTTGGGGCGGACCAGCGGCAGCGTCTGGGTGGCCAGCACGTGCTCCACCTGGGAGGTGCCGATACCGAACGCCAGACCACCGAAGGCGCCGTGCGTGGAGGTGTGGGAGTCACCGCAGACGACCGTCATGCCGGGCTGGGTCAGACCCAGCTGCGGGCCGACGACGTGCACGACGCCCTGCTCGACATCGCCCAGCGGGTGCAGACGCACTCCGAACTCGGCGGCGTTCGCGCGCAGCGTCTCCAGCTGGACGCGGGAGACCGGGTCCGCGATGGGCTTGTCGATGTCGAGGGTGGGGGTGTTGTGGTCCTCGGTCGCGATGGTCAGGTCGAGCCGGCGCACTTTGCGCCCGCTCTTGCGGAGACCGTCGAAGGCCTGGGGGCTGGTCACCTCGTGCAGCAGGTGCAGATCGATGAAGAGGAGGTCGGGCTCGCCCTCGGCGCGCCGGACGACGTGGTCGTCCCAGACCTTCTCCGCGAGTGTCCTACCCATCGCTTTCCCTCCGGCCGGCTTGTCCGAGCACCGGCCCAACTAGAGATATCGGAGGTGGCGAGCGCACGTACCCCTCGTATGAGCGCCGGCCGCCGGGCTCGTTGGTCCGCGAGCCGTTCGTTCTGCTTCCAGAGTGGCAAGGTCCACGCGAAATTGAACTTGCGTTTCACAGAGTGAGACGCGAGTATCGTTGCATGGACAACAGTAGCGGCGTCGGCGTTCTGGACAAGGCGGCCCTGGTCCTGAGCGCTCTGGAGTCCGGTCCGGCCACCCTCGCGGGTCTGGTCGGCGCCACCGGACTCGCACGACCCACGGCCCACCGCCTGGCCGTGGCTCTGGAACACCACCGCATGGTGGCACGCGACATGCAGGGCCGTTTCATACTCGGCCCCAGGCTGGCCGAGCTGGCCGCGGCCGCAGGCGAGGACCGCCTCCTCGCGACGGCGGGCCCGGTGCTCACCCACCTACGGGACGTGACGGGCGAGAGCGCACAGCTCTACCGCCGCCAGGGCGACATGCGCATCTGCGTCGCCGCGGCGGAGCGCCTGTCCGGCCTGCGGGACACGGTCCCGGTCGGTTCGACCCTCACGATGAAGGCCGGTTCCTCGGCCCAGATCCTCATGGCCTGGGAGGAGCCCGAGCGCCTGCACCGCGGACTCCAGGGCGCACGCTTCACCGCCACCGCCCTCTCGGGCGTACGGCGCCGGGGCTGGGCACAGTCCATCGGCGAGCGCGAGCCGGGCGTCGCCTCGGTCTCCGCCCCCGTTCGAGGCCCGTCGAACCGGGTGGTGGCCGCGGTCTCCGTCTCCGGCCCCATCGAGCGCCTCACCCGCCACCCCGGCCGCATGCACGCCCAGGCGGTCATCGACGCCGCGGGCCGCCTGTCCGAGGCCCTGCGCCGCACCGGCTGACCTGCGAAGCCCCCGTCCACCACGAAAAAAGGCCTGCCTCAACGCCGCGGCAGGCCTTTCCTCATGAGTGCGACTGCGGCGCGCCCCTTCAGGCGGCGCGGGGAACCGCGCGGACAACCACGAGCAGTCCGCAGCGAATCACGCGGCTCCCCTCGACGGCGCCTAAGCGCTCACGTCCCGCCGGTGGGCGAACCGCTCCTTCGCCGACCTCCCCCTACCCTCGACCGGCAGCACCCCCGTGGCCGCCGCGAGACCGAACGCGGGCATGTCGGCGTAGATCGACTCGTACGACCCCTCCGGCACCACATACGTCTCGTGCCACAGCCCCACATGCTGCCGGGCCTTCCCCTTGCGCTCCTTGCGGTTGATCGCCGCCCACGCGACGCGATGGAACGCGTCGGGCGCGTGCGCGTACCCGTACAGCTTGTCCTTGGACTCCCAGTACTGGACGACGTAGTACGTCCGCGGCGAGGCCGTGAGCAGCACGGCGTTCAGCAGCCCCCGGCCCGGGTCCTTCCGCAGCTCCCGCAGCATCCGCGGCATCGCCATGAGCACGGGCCCCCAGTGATGCACGGCCCAGAAGTGGTTGATCCGCATGCCGATCAGCAGGACCACCACGTCGCCCTCGGCGGCCGCGGTGGTACGGCCGGCGGCAACCCGCTTCCCTAACATGTCTCCCCCTAGTTGGTGAGCGGCACTATCCGACTCCTCGTGTTTGGATAGTGGCACTTCCCAAGGAGAGGCGCAAGAGATGCGGCTGGCGGAGCTGAGCGAGCGCAGCGGGGTGTCCCCGGCGACGATCAAGTACTACCTGCGCGAAGGGCTGTTGGCGCCGGGCCGCCAGATCAACGCGACGACGGCGGAGTACGACGAGGAGCATCTGCGCCGGCTGCGGCTGGTGCGGGCGTTGATCCAGGTCGGCAGGGTGCCGGTGGCGAACGCCAGGGAGGTGCTCAAGCACGTGGACGACGAGTCCCTGGGCCGTACGATCCGGCTCGGCGCGGCCCTGTGGGCGCTGCCCCAGACCCCCGACCCGGACGAGGAGGACCCGGCCACGGTCGCCGCGACGGCCGAGGTGGACCGGCTGCTGCGGACACTGGGCTGGGACTCGGTGAGGGAGATCGGCTCCCTCTCCCCCGTCCATCGTTCGCTGGTGGCGCTGGTGGCGACGCTGCTGCGGCTCGGTTATCCGTGCGACGCCGAACTCATGGCCCCGTACGCCGAGTTGATGCACCAGGCGGCCGTGCGGGACCTGGACCAGATGGAGAGCTACTCGTCCGACACGGAGAAGGTGGAGGTGGCGGTCTCGGCGGCGGTACTCTTCGAGCCGGTGCTCCGCTCGCTGCACCGGCTGGCCCAGGAGGAGGAGTCGGCGCGGCGGTACGGCATCGAGTAGCCGGAGCGCACGAAAGAGGCCCCCCACCGAAGTGGAGGGCCTTCTCGATGCGTACCCCCGACCGGATTCGAACCGGCGCTACCGCCTTGAGAGGGCGGCGTGCTAGGCCGCTACACAACGGGGGCGTGGAGCCTGCGTTTCCGCAGGTCCGAGCTGGTCTACCTGGACTCGAACCAAGAATGACGGTACCAGAAACCGTAGTGTTGCCAATTACACCATAGACCAATATGGTTGAGACCTTTTCCGTACCCCCGACCGGATTCGAACCGGCGCTACCGCCTTGAGAGGGCGGCGTGCTAGGCCGCTACACAACGGGGGCCCTAGCGATCCTGCATCGATGGTGGAGGGAGCTACCCTGGCCACCTTCGCGGGAAGGATCTGTACCCCCGACCGGATTCGAACCGGCGCTACTGCCTTGAGAGGGCAGCGTGCTAGGCCGCTACACAACGGGGGCTTCGCGGATCTGATCTCCGCATGCGCAGATGAGCTCTGCGAGCTGGCCTACCTGGACTCGAACCAAGACTAACTGAACCAGAATCAGTCGTGCTGCCAATTACACCATAGGCCACTGGAACGCAAGCCCCTCAGGGGATCTTGTTCTAGTTCGCTCCGCCGGTTCCGGCCTTTCGGCCCGCTTCCCGGCGGCGCAGGAAGAACATTACCCGAAGGTGGACGGCGCTCCAAAACGGGTATCGGAGCCGAGGATCGCGGGGAGTTCGGTCAGGGTGGCGATCCGGTGCGGCCCGGCGGGCGGGTCGATGGTCGCGTGGAGGCCGCCGCGATCGATCCAGACCGACAGCAGACCGGCGTCGGCGGCTCCCCGGCCGTCGATCTCCGGGTGGTCGCCGACGTACGCGACCTCGTGCGGCGGCAGTTCCAGGGCTTCGCAGGCGACGTGGAACGCCTCGGCGGCCGGCTTGTGGACGCCCAGTTGCTCGGCGCACAACACCGTCTCGAAGCGGTCCCACACGCCGAGGGCGCGCAGCTTGCGTTCCTGGACGGGGAGGCTGGAGTTGGAGAGCACCGCGTGCCGGTGGCTCGCGGAGAGCGAGTCCAGGACGGGCACGACGTCCGGGAAGAGCGACCAGGCCCGCTCGTAGTGGGCGACGTAGCGCTCGAACCAGGCGTCGGCCTCCGCGTCGCTCAGGGGCCGGCCCTGGAAGTCCCGTACCCGGTCGCGGCGCGTGGCCTCCCAGTCGCCCTCGCCCGCCGCGTACCGCCGCCAGTGCAGGCTCGTCAGTTCGCGCCAGCGCGAGATGGCCTCTTCGACGGTGTCGTATCCGAGCAGCAGGCCCTCGGCGGCGAGGTGGTCCCGCATTCCGGCCCGGTCGGCCGCGGTGTAGTCGAAAAGGGTGTCGTCGACGTCCCAGAGCACGGCCTTGATGTTCATGGAACGACGGTATCCGTCGCCGGGGTCCCTCGTACCGCGGATGCCTTAACGTGGTGGGACCGCCGAGCGAAAGACCGAGACACCGCCATGACCGAGTATCGCGTCCAGTTCACCGTCGAGGCCCGTGCGACGTACGACGCCCTGCCCGGAGAGCACCGCGCCCACTTGGACAGGGCCGTGCGGATACTGGCCCGTGATCCGTTCCGCAAGACCTCGACCGCGCAGCTGGGTCCGGACGAGAACCTGCGCAAGGCGTACGTGGCTCCCGGTGTGGTGCTGGAGTACATGGTGGCCGGGGCGATCATGGTCGTTGTCGTCCTGGAGATCTTCGACGAGAGCGCGTACTTGATCGACGAGAACGACGCCGTCTGATCGGATGCGCGGAGGGGGTGTCACCCGGTGGCCCGGGTGACACCCCCTCCGCGCGTCCACGTGCGGGCGTTACGCGGCCAGTTTGGCCAGGGCCGCGTCGATCCTCGCCAGCGTCTTCTCCTTGCCCAGGATCTCCAGGGACTCGAAGAGGGGGAGGCCGACCGTGCGGCCGGTGACGGCGACGCGGACGGGGGCCTGGGCCTTGCCGAGCTTGAGGCCGTGTGCCTCGCCGGCGGCCAGGACGGCCTCCTTCAAGGACTCGGCCGAGGTCCAGTCGGCCGCCTCCAGCTTCTCCTTCGCCGTACGGAGCAGCGCGTCGGAGCCCTCCTTCATGGCCTTCGTCCAGCTCGCCTCGTCCTGCGCCGGCTCCGGCAGGAACAGGAAGTCGACGTTGTCCGTGATCTCCGAGAGGACCTTGAGGCGGGTCTGCGCGTGGGGGGCGATGGCCTCCCACTTGGCCTCGTCGAAGTCCTCCGGCGCCCAGGGGGCGAACGGGGCCTTCAGCCACGGGGCGCAGCGCTCGGTGAAGTCCTTCACGTCCAGCAGGCGGATGTGGTCGGCGTTGATCGCCTCGGCCTTCTTCAGGTCGAAGCGGGCCGGGTTGGGGTTCACGTCCGCGACGTCGAAGGCGGCGACCATCTCCTCGATCGTGAAGATGTCCTTGTCCGCGGAGAGCGACCAGCCGAGCAGGGAGAGGTAGTTGAGCAGGCCCTCGGCCAGGAAGCCGCGCTCCCGGTAGAGGTTCAGGCTCGACTCGGGGTCGCGCTTGGAGAGCTTCTTGTTGCCCTCGCCCATCACGTACGGCAGGTGGCCGAAGGACGGGACCTCCTTGGCGATGCCCAGTTCGATCAGCGCCTTGTACAGGGCGATCTGGCGGGGCGTGGAGGAGAGCAGGTCCTCGCCGCGCAGGACGTGGGTGATCTCCATCAGGGCGTCGTCGACGGGGTTGACGAGCGTGTAGAGCGGAGCGCCGTTCGCGCGGACGATGCCGTAGTCCGGCACGTTCTCCGGGGTGAAGGTCAGCTCGCCGCGGACCAGGTCCGTGAAAGTGATCGTCTCGTCGGGCATCCGGAAGCGGACGATCGGCTCGCGGCCCTCGGCCTCGTACCGAGCCTTCTGCTCCGGCGTGACCTCGCGGCACTTGCCGTCGTAGCCGGAGGGCCTGCCGGCCGCGCGGGCGGCGTCGCGGCGCTCCTCCAGCTCGGAGGCGGTGCAGTAGCAGGAGTAGGCGTGGCCCGCGTCCTTGAGCTTCTCCGCCACCTCCTTGTACGTGTCCATGCGCTGCGACTGGCGGTACGGCGCGTGCGGGCCGCCGACCTCGGGGCCCTCGTCCCAGGTGAAGCCCAGCCAGCGCAGGGAGTCCAGGAGCTGCTCGTAGGACTCCTCGGAGTCGCGGGCCGCGTCGGTGTCCTCGATGCGGAAGACGAACGTGCCGCCGTTGTGGCGGGCGAACGCCCAGTTGAACAGGGCCGTGCGGACCAGACCCACGTGGGGGTTGCCGGTCGGGGACGGACAGAAACGTACGCGGACGGAGCCGTTAGCCACGCTTGATCACCTTGTTGGTGAGAGTGCCGATGCCTTCGATGGTGACGGCGACCTCGTCGCCGACGTTGAGGGGGCCGACCCCTGCCGGGGTGCCCGTGAGGATCACGTCGCCGGGGAGCAGCGTCATGGCCTCGGTGATGTTGACGATCAGATCCTCGATGGAGTGGATCATCTCGCTCGTCCGGCCGAGCTGGCGTTGCGCGCCGTTGACGGTGAGCTGGACGGTCAGGTCGCTCGGGTCGAGGTCGGTCTCCACCCAGGGGCCCAGCGGGCAGGCTGTGTCGAAGCCCTTGGCCCGGGCCCACTGCTTCTCGCGCTTCTGGACGTCACGGGCGGTGATGTCGTTGGCGCAGGTGTAGCCGAAGATCACGTCCTTGACGCGCTCACGCGGGACCTCGCGGCACATCCGGCCGATGACGACGGCCAGCTCGGCCTCGTGGTGGAGGTCCTCGGAGAAGGACGGGTACTGGATCGCGTCGCCGGGGCCGATCACCGAGGTGGCCGGCTTGAAGAAGGCGAACGGGGCGTCGGGGACCTCGTTGCCCAGCTCGCGCGCGTGCTCGGCGTAGTTGCGGCCGAAGGCCACGACCTTGTTGGGGAGCACCGGCGGCAGCAGCCTGACCTTGCTCAGCGGGACCTTCGTACCGGAGAGCTCATAGTCCGCGAACGGAATGCCCTTGATGATGTCGAGGACGAGCTCGTCCGGCTTGTCGCCCTCGACCGCGCCGAAGGCTACGTTCCCGTCGATGGAGAACCTGGCGATGCGCACGGGTTGCTTGCGCCCCTAACTGAGCTGGCTGGAGATCTGACGGTCCAGGCTAACGCGGGGCGGGGTGCCCGCCTCGCGCAATTGATGACGTACGCATGCGGAAGGGCGCCCGGCACGTGCCGGGCGCCCTTCGCACTCGCTTTCACGAACTCCGCCGAATCTTCACGGGAACCGGCTTGAGCGGTTGGCGGATTCGGCGCGTACTTGAGCGTGCAACTACTCCGCCGCCTGGACCGGGACCGTCATCAGGACCGTCCGGCGGGGGTTGGCGGTCTGGGAGGGGAGGTCGACGGAGTGCTCCTGCTCCGGCGTACGCAGGTCCTCGGCGTCGGCGAGGTGGGCCAGCGTCGTACGCCGGGGGTTGGCTATCGTGCGGATCATCGTCGTCGTCTTCACTGTCGTCCTGGACCTCGTCGTGTGCGGGCGCCGGGCGGACCGCAAGGGCCGTCCCACAAGCGCGGGTTGTCGGATTCGCCATCCCTGTAAAGCGTCAGGCTAAACATGCGATTCCCGGGTCAAGACGTGAAGAAGGCATGATCGGCGTGTGAGTTTGCTCACTCAGTCATGGGTAAAACGGACAATCCAGGCCATCAACCCGACCCCGCGAAACGGACATTAGTAACCTGAAGCCCGCATTCCGCTCCTGATCATGGCGACTGGGACACCCCCCTCACCCCCCTGGATCGCACGGGTATGTCCGTAATGAACGGAAACACCTTCCACGCCTGGTGACGTGGTCCTCACATGCTGTCACTGTGAACAGACCGTTACCCATTGGCCTTGTTGGAGATCCTGCACTGTGCTGGAATTCCACGGACCGCCGCAGGATCGTGCCGGCGCGCAGGGGCGCAGAACAAAAGCGCCTGGCGGCGGTGGAAGGGGGAGCCTGCGCCGGTCACTCACGACCACCAATTGGGGACGTATTCAGGGCGCCCCCGAAGACGCCGACACCGTCCCGCCGTTCACGCGGTGGGGCGCCTGGTCCAGAGGTTGCGACGCTAGTGCAGGGACGTTTCAAGAGGGATGGCAGCGCTTCGGCGGAGCCGGAGCCACACAAGGGAGCCGGTAACGGTTCCTCCCCCCAGCACGCCCAGAACCCGGGTCCGGCGGAGATCGGCGACGGCGGGGAGCGCTCCGGGCGCCCCGGCGCGTCAGTTGCTCCCACGCCGCCCGGGAAGCCCAAGGGCGGCACCAAGGCCGGCGCCACGAGCGGCGGCTCCCGAATAGCCCTGCGCAACTGGCGCATCTCGACCCGTCTTGTGTCGTTGCTCGCGCTCCCCGTGGTGGCGGCGACCTCGCTCGGCGCGCTGCGCATCGGCGACAACGTGGACGACATCCAGCAGCTCGACAACATGCGGCTGCTGACCGACATGACGAAGCAGGCGACCGAGCTCGCCGCCGCGCTCCAGCAGGAGCGCGACCTGTCCGCCGGCCCCCTCGCCCACGGTCTGGACGCCACCGACTTCACCGTCAAGGGCACCCGCGAGAAGACGGACCAGGCCCGCATCCAGTTCACGGACGCGACCCAGGCCGCCGAGACCGCGAACACCACGGCGAAGATGCCCGGCGTCCGCGACAGCCTCGTCCGGGTCGTGCGCGAGCTCTACAACCTCAGCAGCATCCGCAAGAACGCCTACGTGGACCCCAAGAACTCCACGCAGACGGTCGAGGCCTACCACCGCCTGATCGGCCAGTTGCTGGACCTCTCCACGGACATGGCCGAGGCCACCAGCAACCCGGACATGATCAAGCGGACCCGTGCCCTGGCGGCGTTCTCGTCCGCCAAGGAGTACGCCTCCATCCAGCGCGCGGTCATCGCGGCGGCCCTGCCCGCGACCGACGACAAGGGCGGCAAGCTCTCCGAGAACGACCGGCTGTACGCGAACTCCGCGCTCTCGAACGAGGAGTCCGACCGCAGCACCTTCTCCGACATCTACGGTTCCGGTGCCGAGGAACTGACCAAGCCGATCGACGACGCGAGCCCCACCATTGAGGCCGCCGACGTCTACGCGGACCGGGTCCTCGCCAGCGCCGGCGGTCTGGGCGGGCAGGACAACCGCTCGTACAAGGACTGGACCGACGACTCCTCGGCCAAGATCGAGCAGATGAAGAAGATCGAGGGCTCGCTCCTCGAGGAGATGGAGCAGACCGCTCGTAATCTCCGCGCCGACGCCGAGCAAGAGGCGATCATCTCCGGTGCGCTGATCCTGCTCGTCCTCGGTGTCTCCCTGGTCGGCGCGTTCGTCGTGGCCCGGTCCATGATCCGCTCGCTGCGCCGGCTGCAGGACACCGCGACCAAGGTCGCCCAGGACCGGCTGCCCGAGCTGGTCAAGCAGCTCTCGGAGTCGGACCCGCAGGACGTCGACACCTCCGTCGAGTCGGTCGGTGTGCACTCCCGGGACGAGATCGGCCAGGTGGCCGCGGCCTTCGACGACGTGCACCGCGAGGCCGTCCGCCTCGCCGCCGAGCAGGCCCTGCTCCGGGGCAACGTCAACGCGATGTTCACCAACCTCTCGCGCCGCTCCCAGGGCCTCATCCAGCGTCAGCTGTCGCTCATCTCCGAACTGGAGTCCCGCGAGGCCGACCCGGACCAGCTGTCCTCCCTCTTCAAGCTCGACCACCTCGCGACCCGCATGCGCCGTAACGGTGAGAACCTCCTCGTTCTCGCCGGTGAGGAGCCCGGCCGCCGCTGGACCCGTCCGGTCCCGCTGGTCGACGTGCTCCGCGCCGCCGCGTCCGAGGTGGAGCAGTACGAGCGCATCGAACTGTCCTCCGTGCCGACGACCGAGGTCGCCGGCCGCGTGGTCAACGACCTCGTGCACCTGCTCGCCGAGCTGCTGGAGAACGCCACCTCCTTCTCCTCGCCGCAGACCAAGGTCAAGGTCACCGGTCACGCCCTGCCCGACGGCCGGGTGCTGATCGAGATCCACGACACCGGTATCGGCCTCTCCCCCGAGGACCTCGCGGCGATCAACGAGCGCCTCGCCTCACCGCCCACCGTGGACGTGTCGGTCTCCCGCCGCATGGGTCTGTTCGTGGTCGGCCGGCTGTCGCAGCGCCACGGCATCCGTATCCAGCTGCGTCCGTCCGACTCGGGCGGTACGACCGCGCTGGTCATGCTTCCCGTCGACGTGGCCCAGGGCAACAAGAAGCCCACCCCGGGCAAGCCCGGCCAGGGCGGTCCTTCCACCGGTGGTCCGGCCGCCGCGCAGGCCGCGGCCGGCGCCGCCGCCGCGCGTCGCCAGGCCGGCAACCAGTCGGGTCCGCCGCTCGGCGGCGGCCCCTCCGCCGGTGGTCTCCTCGGTGCCCCTCCGCAGCGTGGGCAGGTCGGCGCGGGCCAGGGTCCGCGGGCCGCGCTGCCCGGCAACCCCAGTGGTCCGGGCGGTTTCGGCAACCCCGGTGGTCCGCGTGGGCCGCAGGGTGGTCCGCCGGTGCCCCCGCAGGGCGGCCGGCCGGCTCCGGCGGGTTCCGGTGCCGGTGGGTTCGGCGGCGGTCAGGCGCCGGGTGCCCCGCAGGGCCTGCAGGCCGCCGGGACCGGTGGCCCGGGCACCTTCGAGAGCTTCGACGACTCCGGACGCCAGGGCGGCTTCCCGGGCGGCGGCTCGGGCCTGCGCCCGGCCGGCGGGGCCGACGGCGGCCCGGGTGCCGTGCCGCCGAAGCAGGGCAAGGAACGTTCCGGCAGGCGCCGTCCGCAGTTGCCCGGCCGCGGTGGCCCGCGCGCCGAGCTGCCCGGTGGCAACTCCCCGTCGCGGACGCCCAGCTGGAGCGACGACAACGCTCAGCCGCCGGTGCCGCGCGCCTCGCTGGACGCCCCGCGCGGCCACGAGGAGCAGCCGGACGTCACCGCGCCGATGCCCCGCGTCGACCCCCACCAGACTCCGGGCTCGCCCACCGACTTCCCGCGTTCCCCGCGGGCCGACTACGACAGCCGCCGCCCCGGCGCGGACACGCCGCAGAACGGCACCGGGTCCTACGTCCGCTCCGACGTGTTCGGCGGGGCCGGTGCTCCGCCGGCGCCCTCCGGTCCGCCGCGCGGTGCTTCGCAGGACCCGTCGTCCACCGGCCAGTTCGCCATGCCGGGCTACGACGGTTCCGGCACGGGCCAGTTCCCGGCTCCGGGTCGGCAGAATCCGCAGGACACGGGACAGTACGGCGTCCCGGGCCGGCAGAACCCGCAGGACACGGGACAGTACGGTGCACCCGCCCGGCAGAACGGCCAGGGCACCGGGCAGTTCAACCCGCAGGGTCGGCAGAACTCCCAGGACACCGGCCAGTTCGAGCGGCCGCAGGTCAACGGTGAGAGCTACGGCGCGCCCCGCCCGCCGGTGCCGCCGCAGCGTCCCCCGGTGCCCCCGCAGCGCCCCGCGCGCCCGCAGGAGCCGGAGGCGCTGCCGCCGGCAACGGGTCCGATGGACGGCCGTACCCCGCTCTACGACACGCTGGAAACCAACTGGTTCCACGGTCAGGGCGGCCAGAACGGCCAGAACGGCCAGCAGCAGGGCAACGGTTCCGCGCAGCAGCAGGCCGCCCCGGCTCCCCAGACTCCGGCCGCTCCTCAGCGTCCGGCGACCCCCACCGCGCCCGCTTCCCCCACCTGGCGCAGCACACCCAACGACGACCTGGTCCGCCAGGCCGAACGCGCCCGTCAGCCTTCGGCGGGCGGGGTCACCACCTCCGGCCTGCCGCGCCGGGTCCCGCGCGCGAACCTCGTGCCGGGCACGGCTCAGCAGCAACAGCACCAAACCGGTCCGCAGGTCTCGCGTTCGCCTGACGACGTACGCGGCCGGCTGACCAATCTCCGTCGGGGCATCGCGCAGGGTCGACAGGCCGGTACCGGCCAGACCGGCAGCTTCCCGAGCCCCACTCACCAGCAGGAGCGTTAGTTGAGCCAGATGAGCCAAGCGGCACAGAACCTCAACTGGTTGATCACCAACTTCGTGGACAACACCCCAGGGGTGTCCCACACCGTCGTCGTGTCCGCCGACGGTCTTCTTCTGGCGATGTCGGAAGGCTTTCCGCGCGACCGTGCCGATCAGCTCGCGGCCGTCGCCTCCGGGCTCACCTCACTCACGGCCGGGGCATCCCGGATCTTCGAGGGCGGGGACGTGGCCCAGACGGTGGTGGAGATGGAGCGCGGTTTTCTCTTCCTGATGTCCGTCTCCGACGGATCGTCCCTGGCCGTTCTCGCCCATCCCGAGTGCGACATCGGCCTGGTCGGTTACGAGATGGCGCTGCTCGTCGACCGCGCGGGCGCCGTGCTCACGCCCGACCTGCGCGCCGAACTCCAAGGCAGCTTGCTCCACTGACGCCTGCGGATCAACAGAACTCACCACATCACCGTCCGGCCGACACAGTCCCCCCACCGGCCCCCGTCAGACGGCACGACTGACCGACTTGCTGTCCCGCTCGGAGGATCAATGACCCCGCCCACCGCTCCTCACGATCCGTACGCAGAGCCGTACGGAGACGAGGGGGACCAGCCGCTGGTTCGGCCGTACGCCATGACCGGTGGCCGGACGCGGCCGCGTTACCAGCTCGCCCTCGAGGCGCTGATCAGCACGACGGCAGATCCCGCGCACCTGATGGGGCTGCTTCCCGAGCACCAGCGGATCTGCCACCTCTGCCACGAGGTGAAGTCGGTGGCCGAGGTGTCGGCCCTGTTGTCCATGCCGCTCGGTGTGGCACGGATCCTTGTCGCGGACCTCGCCGAGGCCGGACTCGTCGCGATCCATCAGCCCGGTGGCGACGAGAGCGCCGGTGGCGCGCCCGACGTGACTCTGCTGGAAAGGGTGCTCAGTGGACTTCGGAAGCTCTGAATCGGGGCGGGCCACCACCTCGGCGAAGATCGTGGTGGCGGGTGGCTTCGGCGTGGGCAAGACCACGTTCGTCGGGGCCGTCTCGGAGATCAACCCGCTGCGTACCGAGGCCGTCATGACGTCCGCGTCCGCGGGCATCGACGACCTCACCCACACCGGAGACAAGACGACCACCACGGTCGCCATGGACTTCGGCCGCATCACCCTCGACCAGGACCTGATCCTGTACCTGTTCGGCACCCCCGGCCAGGACCGCTTCTGGTTCATGTGGGACGACCTCGTACGCGGCGCCATCGGCGCCATCGTCCTCGTCGACACCCGCCGCCTCGCCGACTGCTTCCCCGCCGTCGACTACTTCGAGAACAGCGGCCTCCCCTTCGTCATCGCGTTGAACGGCTTCGAGGGGCACCAGCCCTACACGCCGGACGAGGTCCGCGAGGCGCTCCAGATCGGGCCCGACACCCCGATCATCACGACGGACGCGCGGCATCGCTCGGACGCGAAGAGCGCCCTGATCACCCTGGTCGAGCACGCTCTCATGGCCCGCCTGCGGTAGGCCTGCGGGGTCGAAGTACCACGGCTGGGCCCAAAACAGGACCCAAGTCCACAACGTCATACGGCGGTTGTCGTAGTTACACCGAAGCCGGCTGTGTCCTTTGACACGGTCGGCCTCGGTGTTCATAACGTTTCGACAGAGAAATAGGGTGGTACGACCACGCGTCGCGGTCGATCGGTACCGCTGCGCTCACCATGGCCCCGCTTTTTGCCGGGGCTCGCTCTTTATGACCGTTTTATCTAGGACTTACATCACGCGGAATCGTTGCCTCCCAGTGTTTGGAAGTCCTCAGCGTGACGTGCTGGAATGCCTGAACTGCCCATTAGTCAAAGACGTACTAGGGCGTGGAGTCACCCGCGGCACGACGTAGGTGCCGGCGCCGAGAGGTTGTTGGTCGAGTGAGGCGAAGCAAGAAAGGTCCCGAGCCGTCGGCGCGGGGCAACTTCACCCCGCCGCCGCGCGGAGCGGCACCCGCACAAGTGACCGGACCGGAGCCGACGGCAGCTCCCGCGCCCAGCGGCAGTCGTCTCTCCCCCCGCAACTGGCGTGTACCCACTCGCCTGAACGCGATTCTCCTCATACCCGTGCTGGTCGGCCTGGTCATGGGCGGCTTCCAGGTGAAGGGCTCGATCGACACCTGGCAGGAGGCCAAGGACGCCGAGAAGGTCGCCAAGATCGTGGCCGCCGCCGGCATCTACGCCGAGGCCCTGCTCAACGAGCGCGACCTCTCCGCCCAGCCGCTGCTGGACGGCGACCGCGACAGCGAGGTCGTCAAGGACGCCCGCGCCTTCACCGACGAGAAGGCCGACGCCTTCCACGCCGAGGTCGTGGGCATGCCGTCCGGGCAGGGCCTGGAGCGCCGGCTGCGCCTGGTCGAGGAGGCCGAACCGTCGCTGGAGAAGCTCCGGCAGACCGCGTTCACCCGCGCCGCCGACCCGGTACAGACCGAAGAGGGCTACGTCACCGTCGAGCACCTCCTGGCGGAGTTCTCCAACGAGCTCGGCCTCGGTACCGGCAACATCACCGCGTACGGCCGTACGGTCTACGCGGTCACGCTCGCCAAGGGCGCCGCCTCGCTGCAGCGTTCGATCGGCACCCACCTGCTGGTCCGCCCGAGCGAGGACCAGGCGGTCTTCCGCCGGCAGGTCACCGCGTTCACCTCATACGCCTACCTGGAGAACATCGCCGTACAGGAGTACGTCTCCGGTGGCACCGAGGCCGACGCCGCTCGCCTGGAGTCGGTCATGGCGCAGAAGACCGAAGAGGGCAAGAAGCAGGCCGCCGAGGCTGCGGCCAAGGACCCCGACTACGTCCCGCCGCCGGACACCATGCTGAAGATGATCCAGGCGATCGGCAGCGGCGCCTCGCCCGAGGATCTCGCGAAGCAGGGCGTCACCTACCAGAACTGGATGGCGGCCTCCACCCTGAAGTTCGAGGGTTACAGCGAGGTCGAGACCGAGCTGATCAACCGCGCGGTGGACGAGGCCGGCCAGATCGCCTCCGACGCCCAGCGCGACGCCTACATCAACGGCGCCATCGTCATCGTCGCCCTGCTGGCCGCGTTCATCATCGCCGGGATCATGGCCCGCCAGATGAGCCGCTCGATGCGCCAGCTGCGCAACGCCGCCTTCGGCATCGCCGAGCAGCGTCTGCCGATGCTGGTCGACCAGCTCTCGCGCACCGACCCCGGCCGCGTCGACACCCGTGTGGCACCGATCCCGATCAACTCCACGGACGAGATCGGCGAAGTCGCCCGCGCCTTCGACCAGGTCCACCGCGAGGCCGTCCGGCTCGCCGCCGAGCAGGCCCTGCTGCGGGGCAACATCAACGCGATCTTCACCAACCTGTCGCGCCGCAACCAGTCGTTGATCGAGGGCCAGCTGACCCTGATCACCGACCTGGAGAACAACGAGGCCGACCCGGACCAGCTGGAGAACCTCTTCAAGCTGGACCACCTGGCGACCCGTATGCGACGCAACGGCGAGAACCTCCTGGTCCTCGCCGGCGAGGAGCCCGGCCGCCGCTGGGACCAGCCGGTCCCGCTGGTCGACGTGCTGCGCGCCGCCTCCTCCGAGGTGGAGCAGTACGAGCGCATCGAGCTCTCCGGCGTCCCGGAGGCCGAGATCCACGGCCGTGCCGTGACCGACCTCGTGCACCTGCTCGCCGAGCTCCTGGAGAACGCCACCACGTTCTCCTCCCCGCAGACCAAGGTCCGCGTCACCGCGACCCGTCTCCCCGACGGCCGTGTGATGATCGAGATCCACGACAAGGGCATCGGCCTCACCGCCGAGGACTTCGCGGACATCAACCACAAGCTGGCCAACCCGCCGACCGTGGACGCCGCGATCTCGCAGCGCATGGGTCTCTTCGTGGTCGGCCGGCTGTCCGACCGGCACGGCATCCGCGTCCAGCTGCGTCCCTCGGGCGAGCAGGCCGGTACGACCTCGCTGGTCATGCTCCCGGACGTCATCACCCATGGTGGCGGTGGCGAGCAGCAGCAGCCGCAGGCCGACCAGTTCACGGTCTCGCAGATCATCCCGGAGCAGCAGCACTCGTTCCAGCAGCCGGGCCTGGCCCCGATGCGGACCGCCGCCGAGCTGGGCTTCGACGACAGCCGCTACGAGGTTCCGGACGACATCCGCGACCTGGACCCCGTGGGCCGTTCGCTGATGCGCGAGGAGCGTCGCGCGGCCCTGGAGTCCCAGGCGCACCCGAACCCGCAGCTGCCCGCGGGCGAGGCGCCGCGCTACGGCGACGACTTCCAGGCGCCCGAGCCGTCCTACGGCAACGGCGCGACCGCGTACGTGGACCCGCAGCGGTCGTTCGACCAGCAGACGGCGTACGAGGAGCCGCAGCAGCCGTCGTACGACGAGGCGTACTTCGGCCAGGGCAACGGCACGGCGAACGGCAACGGGCACCTGCCGGGCGGGAACGACACGTTCTCCGCCACCGGCGGTTACCCTGAGCCCGGCTATGCGGAGTCCGGCCAGGAGAGCCACACGGCGGCCGGCGCGAACGCCCCGGAGACCTACTCGGGCTTCGAAGAGCCGTCCTATCAGGACGACTGGCCGCAGCAGCAGGACTACCAGGGCGCGTACCGCTCCGAGTACGCTCCGGAACCGGAACCTACGCAGGCCGCTGACGTGAAGGAGCCGGACAGCGTAGGCTTCGACCGTCCGGGATCCACCCCTTCCGCCGGCCACGCGCTGACCAACGCCGGCCTGCCCCGCCGCGGCTCCACCGCGAGCGCGGGCGGCACGAGCGCGGGCGCCGCGAACGGACGACAGGATGTGGCCCAGGACCAGCCGACGGCCGGGGGACCAAACGGCGACTGGCGCTCGGCCAACGACGCGCGCTGGCAGCAGGCCTCCCAGCTGAAGAAGCCCAAGGCAGGCGGGGTCACCTCCTCCGGTCTGCCGCGGCGGGTGCCCAAGGCCAACCTGGTCGAAGGCGCCGCCCAGACGACCCCGCAGGGAGGTCCACAGATCTCCCGCGCTCCCGAGGACGTCCGGGGCAGGCTGAGCAACCTGCGCCGGGGTGTGCAGCGTGGGCGCAACGCAGGCAGTGAAACGAACGGCCAGGGCTTCGGTCCTGACAGCACCTACAACCAGGAGCGTTAGTGTGAGCCCGATGAGCCAGGCGGCGCAGAACCTGAACTGGTTGATCACCAATTTCGTGGACAACACCCCCGGGGTGTCGCACACGGTGGTGGTCTCCGCCGACGGACTCCTTCTGGCGATGTCCGAAGGTTTTCCGCGTGACCGAGCCGATCAGCTGGCGGCCGTCGCGTCGGGTCTGACCTCTCTGACCGCGGGTGCGTCCCGCATTTTCGAGGGTGGCAGCGTCAATCAGACGGTTGTGGAGATGGAGCGGGGATTCCTGTTCATCATGTCCGTTTCCGATGGTTCCTCGCTCGCCGTTCTCGCACATCCGGAAGCCGACATCGGTCTCATCGGGTACGAGATGGCCCTTCTGGTGGATCGTGCCGGTTCGGTCCTGACCCCCGATCTTCGTGCGGAGCTTCAGGGCAGCCTGCTCAACTAACAGTCAGACGGTGCGTTTTGGCGTCCCGGGGCCGTAAGGTTTCGGGACGCGGCTTCCCATGAGCCATGGATGCCAGCACAGTCGGAGGAGGAGAGAACGTGGCAACACCCCCAGGCGGTTCATCGTCGGGCAACTGGTCCTACCCTGGCCAGGGGCCGGGCCAGGGTGACCAGAACCGGTACAACTTCCCCTCCGCACCCAGCCGTCAGCAGCCGTACACACCGCAGGGCCCCGGCCCTTCGCCGTACGACCAGCCGCCGGCGCCGCGCATCCAGCCCGTGCAGCCGCAACGCCGCACCCCTGAGCCGTCGCCCGCCGGGGCGTCGCACAACCCCCTGGTGCGCCCGTACGCCATGACAGGCGGCCGCACCAGGCCGCGCTACCAGCTCGCCATCGAGGCGCTGGTGCACACCACCGCGCAGCCGCACCAGATGCAGGGCCAGTTGCCCGAGCATCAGCGGATCTGCAACCTCTGCCGGGAAATCAAGTCGGTGGCCGAGATCTCGGCCCTCCTGACGATCCCTCTCGGCGTGGCCAGGATCCTCGTCGCCGACTTGGCGGAGGCAGGCCTGGTCGCCATTCATCAGCCCGGCGGCGACGAGAGCGCCGGCGGCCAGCCAGACGTGACACTGCTCGAAAGGGTGCTCAGTGGACTTCGCAAGCTCTAGCGGCGGTCCTTCCCGCTCCACCACCTCGGCGAAGATCGTGGTGGCGGGTGGCTTCGGCGTGGGCAAGACCACGTTCGTCGGGGCCGTCTCGGAGATCAACCCGCTGCGTACCGAGGCCGTCATGACGTCCGCGTCCGCGGGCATCGACGACCTCACCCACACCGGAGACAAGACGACCACCACGGTCGCCATGGACTTCGGCCGCATCACCCTCGACCAGGACCTGATCCTGTACCTGTTCGGCACCCCCGGCCAGGACCGCTTCTGGTTCATGTGGGACGACCTCGTACGCGGCGCCATCGGCGCCATCGTCCTCGTCGACACCCGCCGCCTCGCCGACTGCTTCCCCGCCGTCGACTACTTCGAGAACAGCGGCCTCCCCTTCGTCATCGCGTTGAACGGCTTCGACGGCCAGCAGCCGTACAACCCGGACGAAGTCCGCGAGGCGCTCCAGATCGGCCCTGACACACCGATCATCACGACGGACGCGCGGCATCGCTCGGACGCGAAGAGCGCCCTGATCACCCTGGTCGAGCACGCTCTCATGGCCCGCCTGCGGTAGGCCTGCGGCGCTCAGCCGTACGAAGGGGCCCCTCTGTCGCAGAGGGGCCCCTTCGTCGTGTGTTCAGCGCCATCCGGGTGCGGCGTGCTCGACGGCTTGCGGTTCGTCGTGGTTGCTCGCGCAGGTCCCCGCGCCCCTGAAAAGCACGGGGTGCGCCCGAGTCTTCCAGGGGCGCGGGGAACTGCGCGGGCAACCACACACGACCCGCGGCCGACGACGATCCGACGTCACGACGGCGCTGATCGGGAGCCAGGCACGACGAAGGGGCCCCTCTGCCGGAGAGGGGCCCCTTCGTACGGTTCAGCGGCGCAGCCTCAGCGCCAGCTGTGCGGTGCCCTGAAACCGGGCTCGCGCTCCAGGCGGCGCCAGCCCGCGCGGGGGCGGCCCCGGTGGGCCGGGGCCTCGGCCGGCTGCGCGGCGGCGCGGGCGAGGAGCAGCGCGGTGATCGCGGCCACTTCTTCCGGCTCGGCGTGGCCCTTCTCGACGCGAATATCAGGAAGCTTCATGGGTGTCAGTCTCCGTGGATGAGGTTTCCGCAGGGGTACCGCGAAGGAACCGTCGGGTTACTGCGGCGGGTTGCCGTGCTTGCGGGACGGCAGGTCCGCGTGCTTGGTGTGGAGCATCGCGAGGGAGCGGATGAGGACCGCGCGGGTGTCCGCGGGGTCGATCACGTCGTCCACGAGGCCGCGCTCGGCCGCGTAGTACGGGTGCATCAGCTCGGCCTTGTACTCCTTGACCATGCGGACCCGCATGGCCTCGGGGTCCTCGGCGTCGGCGATCTGCCGACGGAAGATGACGTTGGCGGCACCTTCGGCGCCCATGACGGCGATCTCGTTGGTCGGCCACGCGTAGGTGAGGTCGGCGCCGATGGACTGGCTGTCCATGACGATGTAGGCACCTCCGTACGCCTTGCGCAGGATGAGGGAGATCCGGGGCACGGTCGCGTTGCAGTACGCGTACAACAGCTTCGCGCCGTGGCGGATGATTCCGCCGTGCTCCTGGTCGACGCCCGGGAGGAACCCGGGGACATCCAGCAGCGTGATGATCGGAATGTTAAAAGCGTCGCACATCTGGACAAAACGTGCAGCTTTTTCCGAGGCCTCGATGTCCAGGACGCCCGCGAGGGACTGCGGCTGGTTGGCGACGATGCCGACCACCTGGCCGTCGAGACGACCCAGCGCGCAGATGATGTTGCGGGCCCAGCGCTCGTGGACCTCCAGGTAGTCGCCGTCGTCGACGATCTCCTCGATGACCTTGGTCATGTCGTACGGCCGGTTGCCGTCGGCCGGGACCAGGTCGAGGAGGACGTCGCCGCGGCGGTCCGCCGCGTCGGAGGGCTCCACGCGCGGCGGGTTCTCGCGGTTGTTCTGCGGAAGCATCGACAGGAGGTAGCGCACCTCGGCGATGCATGTCTCCTCGTCGTCGTAGGCGAAGTGGGCCACGCCGCTGGTCTCGGCGTGCACGTCCGCGCCACCGAGGCCGTTCTGGGTGATCTCCTCGCCGGTGACCGCCTTGACGACGTCCGGGCCCGTGATGAACATCTGCGACGTCTCGCGGACCATGAACACGAAGTCCGTGAGGGCGGGGCTGTAGGCCGCGCCGCCCGCGCACGGGCCGAGCATCACGCTGATCTGCGGGATGACACCGGACGCCCTGGTGTTGCGCTGGAAGATGCCGCCGTACCCGGCGAGGGCGGAGACGCCCTCCTGGATACGGGCGCCCGCGCCGTCGTTGAGCGAGACGAGCGGAGCGCCGGCCGCGATGGCCATGTCCATGATCTTGTGGATCTTCGTGGCGTGGGCCTCGCCGAGGGCACCGCCGAAGATACGGAAGTCATGGGCGTAGACGAAGACCGTACGGCCCTCCACCGTGCCCCAGCCGGTGACGACACCGTCGGTGTACGGCTTCTTGGCCTCCAGACCGAATCCGGTGGCCCGGTGCCGGCGCAGCTGCTCGACCTCGTTGAAGGAGCCCGGGTCCAGCAGCAGCTCGATGCGCTCCCGGGAGGTCAGCTTGCCCTTGGCATGCTGCGCCTCGGTCGCCTTCTCGCTGGGACCGGCCAACGCCTGGGCACGAATCTCGTGCAGCTCGGCCACTCGCCCGCGCGCGTCCGTCGGCTCACCCGGTGCCTCATCCAAAACGGTCATGTAGTGACCTTACGAAGTTGACCCAGGAAAGCGGTCCGTCGACTCCGTACAGTCTCCGGCGTGTTTTCCTGGTGCCCCTGAACAGAACCTCGTCGGCATACAGCCGAACCGACTGCTCAGGGGGTGTGGGGCTTGTAGGAGTCACACAAAGACCCCTGGGTCCGCTCAGGCGAGAGTCAGGTCACAGGTGTGCGTGGCGCAGGCCGTGCCGGGGGTGACGCGGAGGCGTAGCCGGCCGGCCGTCGACTCCAGCACCTCGACCGGGTCGTCCGCCCTGACCACCGTACGGAGCGGTCCGCGCCATGTGATCTCCACCGGCCCGCCCGTGCGCGGCGGTTCGCTCACGCAGAGGGTAGCGGTCCGCCCCCGGCGGCGCAGCAGCACGCTCGCCCCGGCGGAGGCGGTCAGCGGGCCCGCCGTACCGGACTGCCAGAAGTTGGCGGCCGTCAGACCGAGCGAGGGCACGTGGACGGCCTGGCACACGCCGTCATTGGCGAAGATCGACAACCAGCTCCGATCGGCGGCACGGGCCGCGACGGCGTGGCGGGAGGCTCCGGGCATGAGCAGATAGGCGTAGCCGGCGTTCACCGGATCGGTGCCGTGGTCCAGCCAGAGGGTCTGCCAGCGCCGGGTGCGGCGTTCGGTCGTGCTCGTGGTGTTGATGTCGGACCAGGCGCCGGTGCGGTCCTCCCGCAGGGTGCGCAGGGCGCCGCCGGACGACGGGCCGCCCGGCGCGTCGTCCGGGAAGACCCAGCCCCCGTGGCCCTCCAGGTACGCCCAGTGCCTGCCGCGCACGAGGGGCTGCGGTGCCCCGTCGCCGGCCTCCCCCAGGTTGCGGTTGTCGACGACCGTCTCCACCGGCATCCCGTCCGTGCAGCTGATGTCGGCCCCCAGGCAGATGACGGCGTCTGCGACGCAGAACCACGACTTGCGGGCCCGGAGCGTGGAGCCGAGCCCTTCGAGGTGCTGGCCGATCGCCGCGTACTCGCCGTCCGCGGTGCCGCCGACCCACCGGACCGCGGGCTTCGGCGCGCCCCATTCGCCGCCCTCCTTGTCGGCGAGCCGTTTGGTGGAGACGGTCGTGCCGGGGAGGCGGTACCAGTCGACGGTGGGCCAGAACCAGTTCCTGTACTGGTCGCCGTGCCCCTCGGCCCACCAGAGGGTCGTCCCCGCGCCCGTGTGCCAGCCGCGGGGGTTCTCGCCGTTGCCGCACTCGTAGTGGGCGATGCGGTCGGAGGCCATGGCGATGTTGACCGCGAAGCCCGGGCGGCGGTGGACGGCTCTGTCCATGGCGGCGAAGAGGCGGTGGCCGACGGGTTCGGGCGCGGCGGCGACCGGGGAGTCGGCGACGGCGTGCAGCCGGGCCAGGTCCGCGACACCGAACTGCTTCGCCGTGAGGATCGGGGTCACCGTGTCGCGTTCGATCCACCCCTTGATGCGCCCGTGCCACCGCTCCCGCTCGGCGGCGGTGGCCCCGAGCGCGAGCAGCGCGATGGCGGCGATGATCCCCTGACCGTGGAAGTGGTCGCTCCGCATGATGTGCCGGTCGTCGCCCTTCAGGTAACCCCGGCTGATGGCACGGCCGTTGACGCTGTCCATGACCAGGCCGTCATGGATGAGCGGTGCGTACGCCCGCTCGACACCGTCGAGGACGATCTGCCTGTTCGGATCGGTCACCTCCCAGGCCGACCCGGCCAGCAGCGCGAAGAGTCTCCCCAGTCCGTCGAGCATGACCTGCCCGTACGTCCCCGAATAGGCGACCCAGGTGTGCTGCACGAACGAGCCGTCGGCGTACAGCCCGTCCCCGCGGGTGACGTACGGGAAGACGGGCGAGAGGGCGTCCCTGGCGAGGGCGATCTTCTCGGGGGCGCGGCCGAGGATGCCGCGCAGGGCCACGGAGCGGCAGAGGTCGACGCGGTTGGCGCCGGTGGAGGTGCCGGTGTACTCGCGGAGCATCGAGTCGGGGATGAAGTGGTCGACCGCCGCGCAGGCGTCGGCCCGGCGAGCGGGTGTCAGCTCGTCGTACAGGGCGGCGACGATGTCCAGCAGGAGGCGCGGGCTGCCGATCTGCCACTCCCACCAGTTGCCGTAGCGGGTGGTGGAGGGGTTGTAGACGGTCGCGGTGAGGTGGTCGAGGCCGCGCAGGACGTCCGTGAGGAGGGCGGTGTCGCCCGTCGAGCCGGTGCCCGGCTGCGCGTACGCCTGGGCCATGGTCCACAGGCGGCTGTAGCTCTGGGTGATTCCGGTGGGCGGGTCGAAGGGGTGGCCCGGCCAGAGGGAGCCGGCGGTGGGCGCCATGGCCGCGCGGAACGCGTGGGCGAGGTCTCCGGTCTCGCGCAGGCGGGTGGCGTAGGGCTCGGCGGTGGGGTCGTAGCCGGTGCCGAGCGCGATGGTGAGCCAGCGGCGGCGAAGGCTGTCGTACGGGTCGGCGGCCTGGGCGGCATGCGCGGTGGATCCGGGGTACGCGGAGGGGGTGGCCGCCGTCAGGGCCGCGGCGAGGAGCAGGACGGTACGGCGGGTGGGGGTCATGCTCATGCCGTGTATCATCTCGCCTTCGGCGGGATCAACAGTGCGTGACACGGCGATCACGCCGGATCACGCCGCGATAAGGTTGAAACTTGAACGGAATAGGGCTACGGTGAGCCGTGTTCAGTTCGTTGAACATTGAACGAAATCACTCAAGGAGTACGTCATGGGCATCTTCGGCCGCAACGACACGACCACCGAGACCGCCGCAGCCTCGGCGACCCCCTCCGCGGTGAACCCCGAACTGGCCGCACTGACCGGTGACTACACGATCGACGCGGCCCACACCACGATCGGTTTCGTGGCGCGCCACGCCATGGTCACCAACGTCAAGGGCGGGTTCCGGGACTTCTCCGGCAGCCTGCACCTGGACGGCTCGGACCCGTCCCGGTCCACCGCCTCCCTGGACGTCACGATGGAGAGCATCGACACCGGCAACGCCGACCGTGACGGCCACCTGAAGAGCGCGGACTTCTTCAAGACGGACGAGTTCCCGACGATGACCTTCCGCTCCACGGAGGTGGAGGCCCTCGGGGGCGACGACTACCGCATCACCGGCGACCTCTCCATCCTCGGCACGACCAAGCCGCTCACCATCGACCTGGAGTTCAACGGCGCCGCCAAGGACCCCTTCGGCAGCGAGCGCGTCGGCTTCGAGGGCAAGGCGGAGATCCTGCGCTCCGAGTGGGGCCTGACCTGGAACGCGGCGCTGGAGACGGGCGGCGTTCTGGTGTCGGACAAGATCAAGCTGAACTTCGACATCTCGGCGATCCGGAACGCGGGCTGAGGTTCGACCGTCGCTCGATCCCGACCGGTCATGACCGAACAGCATCGTTCGTGACCGATCGTGATCATGTGTCACCGATGTGGGGCCCGTGGCGCGAGTCGTCCAGGTCCCGGGCGAGGGCTTCTGTCCGTATGACCACCGAGCGACCTTCCAGGAGGTGCGGTGGGTACGCGGCCCCGGACCCGGGCGCGGGCGGCTCGTTCAGGGCCCCAGCGGTGTCCCGGCCGGCCGCTCCTGGGAGCGCTACGAGAGCGCTAGGGGAGCGCTACGGGAGCGCTACGGGAAAGCGAGAACCGGGCGGACGGTGAAGTCGTCATAGAGGTCGTCGCCGTCCTCGCCGTACACGAACTCGGCCATGTCGGGGTGGATGTGTGCGGTGGCCAGGGGCAGCCACGCCAGCAGGTGACCGTATCCGCCGCAGACCGACTCGCCGCCGTCTCCACCGCGGACCTCCGTGGTGTCGCCGGTGATCTCGGCGCTGTAGGTGTCGTGGGCGATACGCAGGCCGAAGGCGTTCGGCTCGTTGTGGGGGCCGGTGCGGTCTCCGTACGGGATGCGGTCGAGAGGGCAGTCGTCGCCCCACCGGAAGAGGGTGCCGGACCCGGCTCCGCAGGCGTGCTCCCACTCGTCGGAGCTCGGCATGCGCAGTCCGCGCGCCGCGAGGACGGCCGGCATGTCGGCGGGCGGTTCGGTCAGTGGTTCACCCTCCACCGCCATGAGCACGGTGTCCAGGACGACGGTGCGGAGCGGGCTGAGCATGCGGGCGAGATGCTCCCTCAGATCGGCGCCGTATCCGAAGCCCTGTTCCTGGCTGGCGGCGTAGTCGGCGGCCTGCTCGGCCGTCGGCCGCCAGGTCTCCGGGTCGAAGCCGAGGATCACCCGGCCGCCGGGTATCAGGGCGAACTCCTGCCCGTCCCGCTCGATCCGCGCGCGGTGGAGGGGCCCGCCGAGGTGCTCGACCGTCTCGACGCCGATCAGCCGGCCGTGCACCAGGTGCGCGGCCTCGTCGGCGACGCGTCGCGCGGTGGCCGGGTCGAAGGAGCGCCATCGGTCGAGGGTGAGTGCGGCGAGGGCGGGGGAGGCGGGCAGGTCGGAAGCGTCGGGAGAGCCGGGAGACATGCGACGGAGTGTGGCACGAGGGTCTGACAGCAGTAGGAGCATCATCGGCCGTCGGCCTCCCCGGCGGCGACAGCGGTCCGCAGGCGTCCGAACGGTTCAGGTCCGGTCCGGCCCGGTCTCCAGCCCGGCGAGCGCCGTCCGCAGGCGAGCGGCCCGGGTGTGCGGCGTCCGGGCCTTGAGCAGCCCCAGCACGACGAGATACCGGTCCGTCTTCCCCAGCCTCTCGAAGGCCTGCCGGGCCCGGGGGTTGCCGTCGAGTGCCGCCGTCAGGTCCTCCGGCACGCCGGCCTCCTTCTGCGACGCGTACGCCGCCGCCCAGCGTCCGTCCGCCTTCGCCGAGGCCACCTCCGCGAGACCGCCGGGCCGCATGCGTCCGGCGGCGGTCAACTCCCCCACACGCCGCACGTTCACCATCGACCAGTCACCGCCCGGCCGGCGCGGGGTGATCCGCTGCAGGAAGTACGACTCGTCGAGGCGTCGCCGGTGACCCGTGATCCAGCCGTGGCAGAGGGCCACGTCGTTGACCTCACCTGCGCCGACGGAACGGATCCCGGTCCCCTTCTTGGCGACCTTGACCCACAGGCCGCCGGAGGGTGGGGCGGGGTGGGTGGTCAGCCAGGCGTCGAGGTGGTCGACGTCGGGGAACGCGCGGGCTTCCGTGCCTTCGGGGAGGGTCATGCTCCGCACGGTAGGCCTGCATTAGGTCGTCTTCTGTCCTATACGAGTCGCTTCCTGTCCCGTCCTCTATGAGTCGGTTCCCGTCCTGTACGAGTCGCTTCCTGTCCTATGCGACCGCGTCCTCCAGTACCCGGTCGAGCACCCGGCGCTGCCGTCCCTCCGGGTCGGGGCCGGACAGCCCCGCCGTGGTCGCCAGCGCCTTCCACAGCGCCCAGCCGCGTGCCCGTCGCCAGGCGTCGTCGGGCAGGCCGACGGCCTCGCGGAAGACCTTCCGTTCCTCGCCGGTGAAGTGGTTCCAGGCGATGACGAGGTCGCAGGCGGGGTCGCCGACACCGGAGGAGCCGAAGTCGATGACGGCGCAGAGGGTGCCGTCCGTGGCGAGGAGATTGCCGACGGCGACGTCACCGTGGAACCACGTCGGAGCCGATGGCCAGGCGGAGGTCAGGGCGTCCGCCCAGACGGCCCGGCAGCCGGCGACGTCGACGACGTCCCTCAGCCGCTCCAGGGCCGCCTCTACCTCGTCGCCGTACACGCTGGGATGGCAGCCGCGGAAGTACGAGTGCCGCCCGGCCGCCGGTCCCCGTCCGCGCGGGGCCTCGCGCAGTTCGGTCAGGAAGTCGCCGAGATCGCGGGCGAGTCGGGTGCGGTCGACGCCCGTCGCGACCTCGACCGTGTCCCCCGGGAGCCGCCTGCGCACCGACCACGGGAACGGGTATCCCTCCCCCGGCCTCCCGACGGCGACCGGCTCCGGCACGGGCAACGGCAGATGCCGGGCCAGCGCGGGCAGACAACGGTCCTCCTTCGCCACGGCGGCCACATAGCCCTCCGCGCTGGGCAGCCGGACCGTCAGTTCGTCGCCGAGCCTGAAAGTGCGATTGTCCCAGCCCTGCCGGTCGACGGGCCTGACGGACAGCTCGCTCCACTCGGGGAACTGGGCCGAGATCAGGGCGCGGACGAGGTCCGGGGTGATGTCGATCATCAGGTCAGTGTGCGCGCACCTTAGAGGCCGCCGCACGCCCTTTTGGCGGGAGCGGTACGCGAGCCGGACGTGAGGCTGGCTGGATCGCGCCTCTTGTGCGGGGACTTTCGGCGTTCTCATAATCCTGCAACAGAAATTGACCTGGGCATGCCATCGAGGGTGATTTCTTGGCGCCTCATTGGCATGCCTGCGTCATGTCTGCGGTTCGGTTGTACGGGTCATCGCATGTCAACCCCCCACGGAAGGCATCACGTTGAAGCGACTCATCACCGCTCTGAAGAGATGTGCGGCTGTCGGTGCCGCCGCGCTCGCGATCGCCAGCCTGCAGCCCGTGTCGGCGGCGGAGGCCGCGCCGGCGCCTGTGGTCGGCGGAACGCGGGCCGCGCAGGGCGAGTTCCCGTTCATGGTCCGGTTGTCGATGGGCTGTGGCGGTGCGCTGTACACGCAGCAGATCGTGCTCACGGCCGCGCACTGTGTGGGCGCGACCGGCAACAACACCAGCTACACGGCCACGGCCGGCGTCGTGGACCTCCAGAACACCAGCGGCCGGGTCCAGGTCCGCTCGACCAAGGTGTACCGGGCCCCCGGCTACAACGGCGACGGCAAGGACTGGGCCCTCATCAAGCTGGCCTCGCCCATCAACCTCCCGACGCTGAAGATCGCCACGTCCACGGCGTACAACACCGGCACCTTCACGGTCGCCGGCTGGGGCGCGGCCACCGAGGGCGGCTCGCAGCAGCGTTACCTGCTCAAGGCGACCGTGCCGTTCGTGAGCGACGCGACCTGCCGTTCGTACAGCGGCTACAGCGGGCTCATCGCGAGCGAGGAGATCTGCGCCGGGCTCGCCTCGGGCGGCGTCGACACCTGCCAGGGCGACTCCGGTGGCCCGATGTTCCGCCGGGACAACGCCAACGAGTGGGTCCAGGTCGGCATCGTCAGCTGGGGCATCGGCTGCGCCCGGCCCAACGCGCCCGGTGTCTACACCGAGGTGTCCACCTTCGCGTCCCAGATCGCCTCGGCCGCGGCCACTCTCTGAGCGAGGTCCTCGCACCACCGCGTACGACGTCCACGGGTCCGGCGCCGCTCAGCGCCGGACCCGTGCTCATGCGTGCCCTCGGCGGGCCGGACCGTCAGAAGCCGCCGAAGTCCCCGCCGCCCCCGAAGTCGCCGCCACCGCCGAAGTCGCCGCCGCCGAACCCGCCGGAGAAGTCGTCCGTGTTGAAGTCGCCGCCCGAGACGTCACCGCCGTCGTAGCCGGAGGCCGCGCCGAAGTCGCCGTAGCCCGAGCCGTACATGGCCGCGTAGGAGGGGGTGGCCATCATGCTGCCGAGCATCGTGCCGACGAGGAGGCCGGGGAGGAGGCCGCCGCCGTAGTAGCCGCCTGCCCAGGGGCCGTAGGCGGGGCCGGCGTCCCAGTACGGGCGACGCCCACCGGACATCGTCTCGACCTCGCGGATCATGGGGTCCCGGCCGTCGGCGAGGCGGGCCTGGTCGGCAGCGCAGACCGGGACCTCGCGTTCGGCGCCGACGCCCGGGGTCCAGGGGACGTCCGCGACCGAGGGGCCGTGGCGGGGGTCGAAGAAGCAGGGGGCGCGGCGTTCGGGGAGCGGGCGGCCCTCTCTGCGGGCGGCGAGCTGGGCGAGGAAGAAGCGGCCGTCCTCCAGGGTCTGGGTGACCGCGCGGACCTCCTCGGGGCGGGTGGTCGCGGCCATGAGCGACTTGGCCTTCTCGTACGCGTCCAGGGCCCGTTCGTAGTCGGCGCGCATCGCGTCGTCGGCGCCCGCCTCGGCGGGGTGGAAGTCCAGGCGCTCCAGCTCCTCGCCGAAGGCGGTGATGTCCTCGTCCACCACCACGGCGAGCTTGGCCAGCGCCGCGCGGCGTTCCTCCTCCTTCTTGCGGCGGCTCCGGCGGACCAGCGCGTACGCGCCCACGCCGCCCGCCGCCACGACCGCACCCGTCGCGGCGAGGGCGCCCGCGTCCACGCCCTCGTCGCCGCCGTCGCTCCAGCTGGAGGGGGCCGTGCCGCCGGGGTTGCTGCGCAGGGCGTCGTCCACGAAGTCATTGAGCTGGGCCTTCGGGTCGCCCGCGCCCTGGACCGCCGTGACCAGATTCTCCACGGTCTGGGGGCTCAGCACGCTGCTGTCGGCGCGGGCGTCGAAGCGGTCACCGAGGCGGACGGCGTACAGGCCGGTCACACCGGTCTCGGTGCGGAGGTTCCGGAAGAGGTTCTGGGCCGGCTGGTCGGCGGGGAGGACGGCCACGAAGATCGGCTCGTCCGCGTCCTCGATCTTGTCGGCGAGGGCTTCGGCGTCCGCCGAGGAGAGCAGGTCGGAGGCGGCCGGGTCGACGTAGACGGGGCTGTCGCGCAGGGCCGCGGCCACCGTGGAGACGTCGGTGGCCGCGTGCGCGCCCGGCGCACCGACCGACAGCACCGCCAGGGCCGCCAGCGCCAGCGCGGCGAGCGGCAGCATGAGGAGGCGGAGCAGACGTCGGACCGATGCGCCCTTCATACCTTCGAAGCTACCTCGATCGGCCGGAAAACGGACACTGAGCCGCCGCCCATTCGTCGGCGCGAGCCGCCGTCCGTCGGCTGGGAGCCGAAAAGCTGCGCCAAGGGTTTCGCGACCGCCTCCGTCATCCGGACGCCCTGGCCCACCGTCCGCCGCACCCGTCGCCGTGCTCCGCCGCACCCGTCACCGTGCCTCGATCACCGCGGCGTGCATCCCGCGCTCGGGTGCCGCCCCCTTCGCCGTCAGGCCCGCCTCGTACGGGAACCGCGGGTCGTACGACGGGGCGGCGACGTTGATCGGCGGCTCAGCCTTTGGCGTCGGCCACGTGACGGGGAGCCGGCCGGTGGTCGGCGCAGGCGGCCGTTCGGTGCGTCACGGGGACGGGGCTGTCGACCGTGCCGGTGACGATGACGCGGACCTGGGCCGTGCCACCCTCGGCCACGGGGTACGCCGTGGCGTCGGCGGTCACGTTCGCGGGTGCGGCCGCCGTCGCCGTCGCCGTGGGAGGGGCGAACGACAGCGGGATCGGGCCGGACAGCGGAGCGGCCGAGACACCGCGTTCAACTCCCGTTTCCCCTTTGTGACTTGATGGGAGCCGACTGTCGACTTGGGCAGGCGGCAGGACGGCTGTACAACCGTTCGGGAGGGGTTCGGGTCAGGTAGTGCGAGAGGGTTACGGGGGGCGAGCGTGATGCTGCGGAGAGTTCTCGCGGTGCTGGGTGCGGTGGGCGGGGCCGTGCTGTTGAGCGGCTGCACGGCGCTCGAACTGCCGCTCGCGGCCGTGACGGTGGACGCGGACGGGGCGCCTCGGGTGCTGATCCGGCCCTGCGAGGACGACCCCTACGTGGGGCCGACGTTCTCGGGCTGGGCCGGTTCCTCCGAGGACGAGCCGAGCGAGGACGAGACGGACACCACGGTCTGGGAGACGGACGGCGAGTGGTCGGGGGACGCGGAGTTCCCGCTCTTCTCGCCGCCGGCGGCGTGGGGGGCCAAGGAAGCGGGCGAGCAGCGGCTCCTGTCGGGCCACACCTACACGTTCGTCTTCCATGACCAGACCGACGACTACGCCAACGGCGCGGTCACGTTCACCACGGCCGATCTCGGGCGGCTGAAGCGGGGGCAGGTCTGGGCGGACGACCGGGCGATGAGCGTCGAGGAGTTCGAGAAGGTCGCGGAGGAGTCGTGCTGACGGCTCCGCCGAAGGGGTGCGCCGGCGGGTGCGGGTGGGCGCGAGCAGCCACACCACCCGCGGCCGCCCACGCACCCCAGCCCGCCGAGCTCCTGGCGCACTACTCCGCCGGCTCGACCCCCGCCCGCAGCAGCCCGTACGTGTACGCGTCCTCCAGCGCCTGCCACGACGCGGCGATCACGTTCTCGGCGACGCCCACCGTGGACCACTCCCCCGTACCGTCCGTCGTGGAGATCAGTACCCGGGTCGTGGAGTTGGTGCCGTGCTTGCCCTCCAGGATGCGGACCTTGTAGTCGACCAGCTCCAGCTTGGCGAGCTGGGGGTAGATCTTCTCCAGGGCGACGCGCAGGGCGCGGTCGAGCGCGTTGACGGGGCCGTTGCCCTCGGCCGTGGCGACGATCCGCTCGCTCTTGGCCCACAGCTTGACCGTGGCCTCGTTGGCGTGGCTGCCGTCGGGGCGGTCCTCGACGATGGCCCGCCAGGACTCGGTACGGAAGTAGCGCTGGGGCTTGCCCGCGACCTCGTCGCGCAGCAGGATCTCGAAGCTCGCGTCGGCGGCCTCGTAGGTGTAGCCCTTGAGCTCGCGCTCCTTGACCCGCTCGACGACCCGGCCGACCAGTGCGCGGTCGTCGCCGAGGTCGACGCCCAGCTCCTTGCCCTTGAGCTCGATGGAGGCGCGGCCCGCCATGTCGGAGACCAGCATCCGCATGGTGTTGCCGACCTGCTCGGGGTCGATGTGCTGGTACAGGTCCGGGTCGACCTTGATCGCGGAGGCGTGCAGGCCGGCCTTGTGCGCGAAGGCGGAGACACCCACGTACGGCTGGTGGGTGGAGGGGGTGAGGTTGACGACCTCGGCGATGGCGTGGGAGATGCGGGTCATCTCGCGCAGGGCGCCGTCGGGGAGGACCTTCTTTCCGTACTTCAGCTCCAGGGCGGCGACGACCGGGAACAGGTTGGAGTTGCCGACGCGTTCGCCGTAGCCGTTGGCGGTGCACTGGACGTGGGTCGCGCCGGCGTCGACGGCGGCCAGGGTGTTGGCGACCGCGCAGCCGGTGTCGTCCTGGGCGTGGATGCCGAGGCGGGCTCCGGTGTCGGCGAGCACGGTGGCGACGACGGCCTGGACCTGGGCGGGGAGCATGCCGCCGTTGGTGTCGCAGAGGATCACCACGTCGGCGCCGGCCTCGGCGGCGGCGCGGACGACGGCCTTGGCGTACTCGGGGTTGGCGCGGTAGCCGTCGAAGAAGTGCTCGCAGTCGACGAAGACCCGGCGGCCCTGCGCGCGCAGGTGCGAGACGGTGTCGCGGACCATCTCCAGGTTCTCGTCGAGGGTCGTGCGCAGCGCCAGTTCCACATGCCGGTCGTGGGACTTGGCGACGAGGGTGATGACCGGGGCGCCGGAGTCGAGGAGGGCCTTGACCTGCGGGTCCTCGCTCGCCTTGCCGCCGGCGCGGCGGGTGGCGCCGAAGGCGACCAGCTGGGCGTGCTTGAAGGCGATCTCCTTCCGCGCGCGGGCGAAGAACTCGGTGTCCCTCGGGTTCGCGCCGGGCCAGCCGCCCTCGATGAAGCCGACGCCGAAGTCGTCCAGGTGCCGTGCGATGGCCAGCTTGTCCGCGACCGTGAGGTTGATGCCCTCGCGCTGGGCGCCGTCGCGCAGGGTGGTGTCGAAGACGTGGAACGAGTCGTCGAGCTCGCTGGTTTCCGTCATGGTCTCAAGGCTCCTGTGTTGGATCTCGGTCGTACCGGAATGACCGGCTCCACCGTCCTCCAATGATCCCTCGCGCTGCGCTCCCGGCTGGGGGTGGGCCAGAAAAGCGAAAAACCCCTCGCGGGTGCGAGAGGTCTGCGCGCGGGTCGAGAACGACGGTGTCCGCCCGTACCTGGTCGTACGTGGCGGTCACTGCGGACCGGCGCGCCTGCTGCCAATAATCGTGGCGAACGAGAGCACGGGGGCAGTCTGGCACAGACCGTCCCCGTGCTCACCGTCCGTCTCAGGATGCGAACAGCGCGCTGATCACCTCATGGTCACCGCGTGTGGCGTACGAAGACGTCCCGGGCCTCGTCGCTGTCACCGGCCGGGATCAGGGTCGGGTCCGCAGGCTCGAGGACGACCCGGCCGCCGCCGTCCGCGGTCCTGCCCGGGCCGCGTTCGATCACGTACCACCCGGGCGGCTGCTCGCGTGTTCGCGAGCAGCGGTCGTCCCGGGACTCGGTGAGGGACCGGCGTCGAAAGCCGAAGCCCGCCTCGGACGGCCAGGTCCGGGGCGGGCCTCAGGGGTTCAGGCGCTCAGCCCAGTTCGTGCATCCACCCGTGCTTGTCCTCCACCGTGCCGCGCTGGATGTTCAGCAGGGCCTCGCGGAGCTTGAGGGTGACGGGGCCGGGCTCACCGCCGGACTGCTGCCAGGCGGCGCCGGTGCGCTTGACCGTGCCGACGGGGGTGATGACGGCGGCGGTGCCGCAGGCGAAGACCTCGGTGAGGGCGCCGCTCTCGGAGTCGGCCTGCCACTGGTCGATGGAGATACGGCCCTCCTCGGCCTTGTAGCCGAGGTCGGCGGCGACCGTCAGCAGGGAGTCACGGGTGACGCCCTCCAGGATCGAGCCGGTGAGGGTGGGGGTGACGATGCGGTCGCCGTACACGAAGTACAGGTTCATGCCGCCGAGTTCCTCGACCCACGTGCGCTCGACCGCGTCGAGGTAGCAGACCTGGGCGCAGCCCTCGGCCGCCGCCTCGGCCTGGGCGAGCAGGGAGGCCGCGTAGTTGCCGCCGGTCTTGGCGTCGCCCATGCCGCCGGGGACGGCACGGACGTGGTCCTCGGAGACCCAGATGGAGACGGGCTTGACGCCGCCCGGGAAGTACGCGCCGGCCGGGGAGGCGATGACCAGGAAGAGGTACTCGTTGGCCGGCTTGACGCCCAGGCCGACCTCGGTGGCGATCATGAACGGGCGGAGGTAGAGGGACTCCTCGCCGCCGTGCGCGGGCACCCACGCCTTGTCCTGCTGGACCAGGACGTCGCACGCCTCGATGAAGGTCTCCACCGGCAGCTCGGGCATCGCGAGGCGCCTGGCGGACCGCTGGAAGCGCTGGGCGTTCATCTCCGGGCGGAAGGTGGCGACGGAGCCGTCGGGCCGCCGGTACGCCTTCAGTCCCTCGAAGATCTCCTGCGCGTAGTGCAGGGTCATGTTCGCGGGGTCGAGGGAGAGCGGGCCGTACGGCACGAGCTGACCGTCGTGCCAGCCGCGGCCCTCGGTCCACTTGATCGTCACCATGTGGTCGGTGAAGTGGCGGCCGAAGCCGGGGTCGGCCAGGACCGCCTCGCGCTCCGTGGCGGAGAGCGGGTGGGCGGACGGCTTCAGCTCGATCGTGGGCGTCGTCATGAATGGTTGTCCTTCACCGGTTGTGTGTGACGGGCCGCGCTCACATCCGCACACTGCCAGTGGCCAGTGTTAGGACGTCCGAGCATTCCCTCATCCCGCGGCACCTCGTTCGATTATCGCCCGGGGAGGGGCGTGCACGAAACGTGGATGACCGTGGACGAAAACGGTGCGATGCGCGGCCCAGGGATGATGGTGACACCCGGCGGGAACATGCGGAAGCCGCCGGGTGCTGGTGCGACCCGGCGGCTTCGAAAGAGTTCGGTGAGCGCGGCGGGTCAGCCGGCTACTCGTACGGCGAGGGCGTCGCCGATCTCGGCCGTCGAACGGGCGGGCTTGCCGACACGCTCCGCGAGGTCGGCGGAGACGGCCTCCTCGATCGCCGCGGCCTCGGCCTCGTAGCCGAGGTGGCGCAGGAGCAGGGCGACGGACAGGACGGTGGCGGAGGGGTCGGCCTTGCCCTGGCCGGCGATGTCCGGGGCCGAGCCGTGCACGGGCTCGAACATGGACGGGAACTCACCGGCCGGGTTGATGTTGCCGGAGGCCGCGACGCCGATGCCGCCGGAGACGGCCGCGGCGAGGTCGGTGATGATGTCGCCGAAGAGGTTGTCGGTGACGATCACGTCGAAGCGGGCCGGGTCGGTGACCAGGTAGATGGTCGCCGCGTCGACGTGGATGTAGTCGGTGGTGACGTCGGGGAACTCCACGGCCACCTTGTTGAAGATGTTCGTCCACAGGTGACCGGCGAAGGTCAGCACGTTGTTCTTGTGGACGAGGGTGAGCTTCTTGCGCGGGCGGGCCTGGGCGCGGGCGAACGCGTCGCGGACCACGCGCTCGACACCGAAGGCCGTGTTCACGGAGACCTCGGTGGCGACCTCGTGCTCGGTGCCCTTGCGGATCGTGCCGCCGTTGCCCGTGTACGGGCCCTCGGTGCCCTCGCGGACCACGACGAAGTCGATCTCGGGCTGTCCGGCCAGCGGGGTGGCGACACCCGGGAGCAGCTTCGAGGGACGCAGGTTCACGTGGTGGTCGAAGGCGAAGCGGAGCTTGAGCAGGAAGCCGCGCTCCAGGACCCCGGAGGGGACGCTCGGGTCGCCGATCGCGCCCAGCAGGATCGCGTCGTGCCGCTTCAGCGAGTCGAGGTCGGCGTCGGTGAGGGTCTCACCGGTGGCGTGGTAGCGCTTGGCGCCGAAGTCGTACTCCTTGGTCTCCAGCTTCACATCCTGCGGAAGGACGGCGGAGAGGACCTTGAGCCCCTGGGCCACGACTTCCTGACCGATGCCGTCACCGGGGATCACTGCGAGATTGAGGCTGCGAGACATGACGGCACCGTACTCCCTTGTCCCACGGGATGACACGAGGTGTCCGCGATACGGACGGTGCGGACGGGTGGCGGACGGGCGTACGGACGGATGACGGACAGGTGACGGCACCCACACGTCGCCACGCGTTCACCCGTACGTGTGGCGGGCGTTGGGATTCGCTGGGAACTTCGTCGACATGACCCTCCCTTCCAGGGGGACACCCCCCGGACCCCCCGTACCCGACTTCGGCATCCCGCCGCAGCTCGCGCGCCGGATGAGCATGGCCGAGCAGCACGAGTACCTGCGGACGAGGCTGACGCGGCGACGCACCCTGGTGACGGCGGGCTCGCTCGCGGCGGGCGGGCTGCTGACCGGCTGTGGCGACTCCGGATCGTCGGCCTCGCCGAACGCGACGACCTCGGCCCCGTCGCCCGCCACCTCCAGGGCGCCCGGCTCGGTCGTCTCCCCCTTCGGCCGCCATCTGGCCTTCGGCGCCGACCCGAAGACACAGATGCGGATCTCCTGGCAGGTGCCGCTCGCGGTGAAGAAGCCGTACGTGCGCGTGGGCCTGAAGCCCGAGGAGCTGAGCCGGAAGGTGGAGGCGGAGGTCCGCGACCTGCACACGCCGGGGGTCGAGGGCGTGCGCCTGGAACTGGAGCAGTACTACCTGCACGCGGCCCTGGACGGCCTGCGCCCCGGCACGACGTACTACTACGGCGTCGGCCACGAGGGCTTCGACCCGGCCTCCCCCGCCCACCGCTCGACGATCGGCACCTTCCGTACGGCGCCCGCCGCCCCGGAGAAGTTCGTGTTCACCGCGTTCGGCGACCAGGGCGTCGGCAAGGCCGCAGCCGCCAACGACAACCTGATCGTCCGCCGGAAGCCCGCGTTCCACCTCCACGCCGGCGACATCTGCTACGCGAACGGGAACGGCAAGGGGGTGGAGTCGGACGGCTACGACCCCGCGTTCTGGGACCTGTTCCTCAAGCAGAACGAGCCGGTGGCCAGATCCGTGCCGTGGATGGTGACGACCGGCAACCACGACATGGAGGCCTGGTACTCCCCGGACGGCTACGGCGGCCAGATCGCCCGCTGGTCCCTCCCGGACAGCGGCTTCGACCCGCGGTCGGCGCCGGGGGTGTACGCGTTCACCTACGGCAACGTCGGCTTCGTGGCGCTGGACGCGAACGACGTGTCGTACGAGATCCCCGCCAACTTCGGCTACTCGGACGGCCGGCAGACCAAGTGGCTGGACAGGAAACTGGGTGAGCTGCGGGCGGCGAAGGGGGTCGACTTCATCGTCGTCTTCTTCCATCACTGCGCGTACTCGACGTCCTCGCACGCCTCCGACGGCGGCGTCCGCGACACGTGGCTGCCGCTGTTCGCCAAGCACCAGGTGGACCTGGTGATCAACGGCCACAACCACGTCTACGAGCGGACCGACGCCGTCAAGGACGGCGAGGTCGGCAGGGCGGTGCCCATCGGCGCGTCGACCGACCCGACACGGGACGGGATCGTGTACGTGACGGCGGGCGGCGGCGGACGGGATCTGTACGGCTTCCCGTCCGGCGTGAAGGAGAGCTACGAGGGGCACGTCACCCGGCACGACGCCGTCGACACCTTCGAGTGGACCAGGTCACGCCGGTCCAGGGCGGAGACGGTGGAGTGGTCACGGGTGCGCTACCGGGGCTTCTCCCTGCTCTCGGTGGAGGCGGAGAGCGGCGCGCGACCGGTCCTGAAGGTGTCGGCGCTGGCACAGGACGGTGAGCGCATCGACCACTTCGAGGTGCGGCGCGGCGCGTAGGTCGTCTGCCCACGGCCGCACCGCACCCCATGGGGTCCCCCCGCTCGAGCGAAGCCGAGAGTGGGGGAGGGTGCGGCTCCCGACTGGTGGGGGCACCGAGAGCCCGCGTGTGCGGGCCGTTCGGCACCCGGTCGACCGGGCCGCTCAGTGCCCGGTCGAACCGCCGTTGTCCCTGCGGTCGAGGGCACGCTGGAGGGCGGCGGCGGCGTTCTTGCGGTCGGACTCGGTCGTCCGGGAAACGTGACGGACTCGGCGGCGGACGGTCGTCTCGGCCATGGGGAATCGACTCCTTCGAGGCAATCCGGAGTACGGAAACGGGAGGGGTACGAGACGCCGGATGGGGCGGGGAGCGGGGCCGCAGGGGTTGCCTGCCTCGGGCTCCGGCTCACGACCGCCATTCGCTGGATCGAGCGAGACGTTCGGCTCCTACAAAGCTAGGTGAGGTCGGCGCATCTGTCTCTACAACTAGTCGGACTTCCTACTATCTGAGACGGTGGATTGGGTCACACGGCGCTGACCTGCTGTTTCGCATGGCTGCGCAGCTCGCGGACCAGGGCCCGCACGACAGCGGTGGCGGCGAGCTCGGGTGAGGTGACGTACCCGACCTGACGGGTGGGCCGGTCCGGTCCGAGATCGGTGATCTCCAGGCCGAGCGGTGCCCCGGCGAGGGAGAGCGCGGGCATGATCGCCATGCCGAGGCCGCTGCCCACCATCGAGAGCACCGCCCCGTCGTCCTCGGCGCGGACGGTCGCGGTGGGGATCCAGTCCTGGGCCGCCCACCAGGTGCGGGTGTAGGAGGAGCAGTTCTCCTGCCAGTCGACGAGCGGCAGGGAGCGCGGGGCGGAGTGGCCGGCCGGATGCACGAGCGAGTACGGCTCTTCCAACAGCACGCCCCCGACCAGTTGCGGCGGGATCGGGGAACTGGTGCCGAGGGTGGCGATACCAAGGTCGGCCCGCCCCTCGGCGACCTCCCCGGCCGTGCCGGGCCCGATCTCCCGTACAACGGCGACGGTCGGCTCGATGGCGGGGTGCCGTGCGGTGAGGCGTTCGAGGACGGGTGGCAGGAGGTGGAGGGCGGCACTGCGGAAGGCAGCGATGCGGAGGGGGCCGGCGACGTCCTGGGGCTCCACGGCCCGCGTCTCCCGTACGAGCACGTCCAGCATCCGCAGGACACGACGGCCATGGGCGACGGCCCGCGCACCGGCCGCGGTCGGCCGGGCCCCGTACCGTCCGCGCTCGAACAGCACGACGCCCAGCTTGCGCTCGATGCCGCGCACCGCGTGCGAGACGGCGGACTGGCTCGTGCCGAGCCGACCGGCGGCGGCCGAGAAGCCGCCCTCCTCGGCGACCGCGACGAGGGTACGGAGTTCCTGCGGCGCAAGATCGACGGTGCTGCTCATTGCGGGTCCCCCACCTGCTGCCATGAGCGAGAGCTCATGGATGTGTGCGTTCCATGAGCGCAACCCTCTGCTGCGGTTCGGCATTCCTCCGTACGGTCCCGTCCATGACCGACACAGCGATCACCGTGCACCAGACCGCCCGCCCGAAGGGCTTCCCCACCCTCGACGACTTCGCCTTCGTGGAGTCCGGGCTGCCCACCCCCACCCCCGGCACGGCACTCGTCGAGAACCTCTACTGGTCGGTCGACCCCTACCACCGCGAAATGATGGACGGCGACTTCGAGTTGAACGCGCCGCTGGAGGGCCGCACGCTGGGCCGGATCGTGGCCTCGCGGGACCCGGGGCTGCCCGAGGGCGAGATCGTCTTCCACCGGCAGGGCTGGCGGACCCACGCCCTGGTGACCCCGCAGGAAGTCCGACGCCTGCCGCGGTACGAAGGCGTCCCGCTGTCCGCGTACTTGAGCGTGCTGGGCGGCACGGGCCTGACGGCGTACGTCGGTCTCACCCGGATCGCGCGGCTCCGGGAGGGCGACGACGTGTTCGTCTCCGCGGCGGCGGGCGGGGTCGGCACGGCGACGGGCCGCTTCGCGCGGCTGCTGGGCGCGGGGCGGCTGGTGGGCAGCGCGGGCTCACCGGAGAAGGTCCGCCACCTCACCGAACAGGTCGGCTACGACGCGGCGTTCGACTACCACGCGGGCCCGGTCTCGGACCTCCTGTCGAAATCCGCCCCCACCGGCATCGACGTCTTCATCGACAACGTCGGCGGCGACCACCTCGGCGCGGCGATCGGCGCCCTGCGCGACCACGGCCGCGTGGTGCGCATCGGCACGGTGAGCCAGTACAACACCCCGGACGAGCCCCCGGTCCTCTTCAACCACGCCGACGTGGTCGAGAAGAGCCTCCGCGTCGAGGGCTTCCTGGTCAGCAACTACCGCGACCTCCAGGACGAGCTGTACGACTTCGCCGTACCGCACCTGCTCAGCGGCGCGCTGGTGCCGAACGAGACGGTGGTGGAGGGCTTCGAGCGGATCGTGGAGGCGTTCTTGTTGATGCTGGGGGGTGGGAATGTGGGGAAGATCTTGGTGCGGGCGAGGGCATGATCTTGAACGCCGGTCGAGGCAACCTCAGCCCGTCCGGTCCTCGAGGACAAGGCCACTTAGGGGCCGATGGGGGGCTGGGGGCGGAGCCCCCAGGGAGCGGGGTCGAAGGGGCGGCGCCCCTGGGGGAAGGGAAGGGTAGGGGCGGCGGGGGCGAAGAAGCCCTCCGGGTCAGCGGGGCGGGGCCGGCGGGCGCGCCGCCAGGGACACCGACCTCAGGTACCCCGACGTAGACCGCTCCAGCCGAAGGCCGATCCCGTCGACGTCCGCCAACGCCCGCTCCACCTCGCCCTGTTCATGCCCGAAGAGGTCGATGCCCTCATAGACGACCGGGGAGGCCGGCGCGTCCGGCTGAGCCAGGTTGATCCAGTCGAGCCGCCGCCCTTCGTCCGCGGCCCCACAGACCAGCAGCTCGACCCCTTCGTAAGCGGCCCCGAAACTCCACCCCGCCCCGCACACCCACGTCTCCCGCACATCGGCGAGCGCGGCCACCGCCCACTGAGCCTCCCGCTCCCCCATCCCGAACCACAGCACCCCCGCCCCTCGGGGCAGGACAAGCCCTTCCCCAGGGCGGAGTTCGAAGTGGACCGGCATGGTGCCGAAGGGTAGCCGCCACACTCGTTCGCCGAGGCCCCAAGGCGCACGAGCTCGGCGACACGGGACACCGGACACGAAGGGCAAGCTCGCCCTGGCGATGCCCGACTAACCCCTCATGCACGCTTGACCAGTTGTGTTCTGTGGCAACTCATGCTGAACTTACCTAACCATCAAACACGCCGTCAGGGGTTATGCATCATGACCACCGCCCACCGCACCACCACCGTCCGCGGCCTGGACATCCACTACCGCGAGGCCGGCCCCGCCGACGCCCCCGTCCTCCTGCTCCTGCACGGCTTCCCGACCAGCTCGCACATGTTCCGCGATCTCATCCCCCTCCTCGCCGACGGCTACCGCCTCATCGCCCCGGACCACATCGGCTTCGGCCGCTCGTCGACCCCGGACGCAGGCGACTTCCCGTACACCTTCGCCGAACTCGCCGAGGTCACCGCGGAGTTCACCGAGCGGCTCGGCCTGAAGGAGTACGCCCTCTACATCCAGGACTACGGCGCCCCGATCGGCCTGCGGCTCGCCCTCGCGCACCCCGAGCGCGTGACGGCGATCATCACGCAGAACGGCAACGCCTACGAGGAGGGGCTGGGCAAGGAGGCCTGGGCTCCCGTGCTCGCGCTCATCGCCGAGCGGACCCCGCGGACCGAGGAACCGGTCCGCGAGATCTACTCGCTCGACGGCATCAAGTGGCAGTACCTGCACGGGGTTCCGGAGGATCTGCGGCACCTCGTCAGCCCGGACGCGTACGAGCACGACGCGGCCCTCATCGCCCGCCCCGGCCAGTCGGAGATCCAGCTCGACCTGATCTCCGACTACGGCTCCAACCTCGCCCTCTACCCCGCCTTCCACGACTACTTCCGCACCCGCCAGGTCCCCCTGCTGGCCGTCTGGGGCGCCCACGACGAGATCTTCGTCCCGGCCGGCGCCCTCGCCTACCAGCGTGACCTGCCGAAGGCCGAGATCCACCTCCTGCCCACTGGCCACTTCGCCCTGGAGACACACGCACCCCAGATCGGCGCGCTGATACGGGACTTCCTCAGCCGGACCCTCTGACGGACCCTCTGAGCGCCGCCCCCACCGCCTCCCCGAACCCCTCCGGATCCTCCACCCACGGCAGATGCCCGGCGCCGGGGAGCACCACCCGCCGTACCCGAGGCAGCGCCCGCTCCAGCGAGTCGACCGCCCAGCGCGGCCGGACGTCCCGCTCACCGTCGACGATCAGCACCGGCACGTCCAGGCCCTGGCAGGCGGCGTACAGCTCGGGGTCCCCCCAGCTCTCCTTCGTCTCCGTGCCCAGCACCTTGTCGCACTCGAAGTTGATCTCGAACCAGGGGTCCGCCATCCGCCCGGCATGCTCCAGCTCCAGCGCCCGCTCCCGGTCCTCGAAGTCGACCGACCACTGCAACACCGCCCGCTCCCGGTCCCCGTCCACCAACTCCCGCCACCGGGCGAACCGTTAGGGCGCCTCTCCCAGCCTCGCGCGGAAGTTCTCCTCGAAGGGCCCGCGCCAGGTGGACACCGGGTCGATACCCGTACCGCCCACTTACACGAGCCCCCCGACCCGCTCCGGGTGGGCCGGCGCATAGCTCAGCGCCAACTGGGCGCCCCAGGAGTGGCCGAGCAGCACGGGCCGATCGAGCGCGAAGTGCTGTCGTACGGCGTCCAGATCCGCCACGAACCGCTCGGTCGTCCACGGCCCCGCGCCCCGCTCCGGACGCCCGCACCCGCGCTGGTCCCAGCGGACGACGGTCGCCCGGTCGTCCAGCCGAGTTTGCGCCACGAGCCCGCCCGGAAACGGCGAAGGGCCGGGCGATCGCCCGGCCCCTCAAGCTCTCCGACCGACCCTCAGCCCATGTGCGGGTACGTGTAGTCCGTCGGCGGGACCAGGGTCTCCTTGATGGCGCGGGTGAGGGTCCAGCGCATCAGGTTCTGCGGGGCCCCGGCCTTGTCGTTCGTGCCCGACGCCCGGCCGCCGCCGAAGGGCTGCTGGCCGACGACGGCGCCGGTGGACTTGTCGTTGATGTAGAAGTTGCCGGCCGCGTAGCGGAGCTTGTCCATCGTGTACGCCGCCGCCGCGCGGTCGCCCGAGATGACGGAACCCGTCAGGGCGTAGGCGGACACCGACTCCATCTGGGTCAGCATCTCCTCGTACTCGTCGTCCTCGTAGACGTGCACGGCGAGGAACGGGCCGAAGTACTCCGTGGTGAAGACCTCGTTGGCCGGGTCGGTGCACTCCACGACGGTCGGGCGGACGAAGTAGCCGACGGAGTCGTCGTAGGAACCGCCCGCGACGATCGTACAGGTGGGGTCGGACTTGGCGCGGTCGATGGCGGCCTTGTTCTTGGCGAAGGAGCGTTCGTCGATGACGGCACCGACGAAGTTGGCGAGGTCGGTGACGTCCCCCATGGTCAGGTAGTCGACCTCGGCCGCGAACTCCTCCTTGAAGCCGGAGTTCCAGATCGACGCCGGGATGTACGCCCGGGAGGTCGCGCTGCACTTCTGGCCCTGGTACTCGAAGGCACCCCGGGTGAGGGCGGTCTTGAGGACCGCGCGGTCGGCGCTCGGGTGGGCGACCACGAAGTCCTTGCCGCCGGTCTCGCCGACCAGCCGCGGGTACGAGCGGTACTTCTCGATGTTCGCGCCGACCGTCTTCCACAGGTACTGGAAGGTCCTGGTCGAGCCGGTGAAGTGGATGCCGGCGAGGTCACGGTGTTCGAGTGCCACCTTGGAGACCTCGATGCCGTCGCCCGTGACGAGGTTGATGACGCCCTTGGGCAGACCCGCCTCCTCCAGCAACCGCATGAGCAGGACGGCCGCGTGGGTCTGCGTCGGGGACGGCTTCCACACCACGACGTTGCCCATCAGGGCGGGCGCGGTCGGCAGGTTGCCCGCGATCGCGCTGAAGTTGAAGGGTGTGATCGCGTAGACGAAGCCTTCGAGGGGGCGGTGGTCGAGGCGGTTCCAGACACCCGGGGAGTTGGCCGGGGGCTGCTCGGCGAGCAGGTCACGGGCGTACTTGACGTTGAAGCGCCAGAAGTCGACCAGCTCGCAGGGACAGTCGATCTCGGCCTGCTGGGCGGTCTTCGACTGGCCGAGCATGGTGGAGGCGGCCAGCGTCTCGCGCCAGGGGCCGGCGAGCAGTTCGGCGGCGCGCAGGATGATCGCGGCGCGGTCGTCGAAGGACATCGCGCGCCAGCCGGGCGCGGCGGCGAGGGCCGCGTCGATGGCGTCCTGGGCGTCCTGCCCGGTGGCGTTGCCGTAGGTGCCGAGGCGGGCCTTGTGGTTGTGCGGCTGCACCACGTCGAAGCGGTCGCCACCGCCCATCCGCCGCTCGCCGCCGATCGTCATGGGCAGGTCGATCGGGTTCTCGGCCAGCTCCTTCAGCTTGACCTCCAGCCGGGCGCGCTCGGGCGAGCCGGGGGCATAGCCGTGCACCGGCTCGTTGACGGGGTTGGGGACCTGGGTCACAGCGTCCATGGTTTCCGTGTCTCCTTGACGTGAGCGGTGTCGTGGGCCGTTGGGTGGCTGGCCGTTCTTGTTCGGCCGTATGTCTGTGGGGCTCGATGTCTGTGGGGCTCGATGTCTGTGGGGCTCAGCCCTTGCCGGCCATCGAGCGGACGAAGAAGCGCAGGTTCGCCGGCTTCTCCGCCAGACGGCGCATGAAGTAGCCGTACCAGTCGGTGCCGTACGCGGTGTACACACGCATCCGGTGTCCCTCGGCGGCGAGCCGCAGATGCTCGTCGCCGCGGATGCCGTACAGCATCTGGAACTCGTACTCGTCGAGCTTGCGCCCGGCCCGGTGGGCGAGTTCCTGGGTGATGGAGATCAGGCGAGGGTCGTGGGACCCGATCATCGGGTACCCCTCCCCCTCCATGAGGATCTTCAGGACGCGGACGTACGCCTTGTCGATCTCGGTCCTCTGCTGGAAGGCGACGTCCGCGGGCTCCTTGTACGCGCCCTTGACCAGCCGCACGCGGCTGCCGTTCTCGGCGAGGCGGCGGGCGTCGGCCTCGGTGCGGAAGAGGTAGGCCTGGATGACACAGCCGGTCTGCGGGAAGTCCCGCCGCAGCTCGTCGTGGATGGCGAACATCGAGTCGAGGGTGGTGTGGTCCTCCGCGTCGAGCGTGACCGTCGTCCCGATCGCGGCGGCGGCCTCGACGACCGCGCGGACGTTGGCGAGGGCCAGGTCGTGGCCGCCGGGAAGCGCCTGCCCGAACAGGGACAGCTTCACGGACATCTCGGCGCGCTCGCCGAGCTCCAGTTCCTTCAGCCGGTCGATCAGCTCCAGGTAGGCGTCGCGGGCGGCGGCGGCCTGCTCGGGGCGGGTGATGTCCTCACCGACGACGTCCAGCGTCACATCGAGGCCCCTGCCGGTGAGATCCCGGACGACCGGGACGATGTCGTCGACCCGTTCACCGGGGATGAAGCGGTCGACGACCCGCTTGGTCACGGGCGCCGCCGAGATCAGGCGTCGTATCCGGTCGCTGCGCGACGCGGCGAGAATCACGGGACCCAGCACGGGGCACCTCCACAGACCAGCGGACAGAACCACCGTGAAACCTAAGGATCCCCCCGTTCGCCGACCATCGACAGCTGTCACGTATCCGTGCCGCAGATCTCAGACAGATGTATGAAGGTCTTCGAGAAATGCGGGAGAATGCCCGAGTGACGCCGGAAACCGCATCGCCCCACCCCGTGGGTGACTACCAGGACCTCGTCGACGAGATCTCCGGGCTGCTCGGCGCCCCGGCGACGCTGGAGAACCGCGACTTCGAGCTGATCGCCTTCGGCGCGTACGACAGCGAGGGCGACCTCGATCCGTCGGCCCTGGACCCGGTCCGCACCCGCTCGATCCTGACCCGCCGCTCGACGACGGCGGTACGGGAGTGGTTCGAGGGCTTCGGCATCACCCGGGCGACGGCCCCGGTCCGTATCCCGCCGACTCCGGAGGCGGGGGTGCTCCGGGGCCGCGTCTGCCTCCCCGTACGCCATCGGGGTGTCGCCCTCGGCTACGTCTGGCTCCTGGACGACGACCCCGGCCCCACCGGCGCACAGCTGTCCGCCGCCATGGCGGTCACCTCCCGGATCGGCGCCCTCCTCGCGGACGAGGCGCAGGCCGGCGCGGACCTCACCCGGGAGCTGCGCGCCGTCCTCACCGCCGAGCGCGACTGGGAGCGCGACATGGCCGTGGCGGAGCTGCGCGCGGCCCTCGGCCCGCGCGGCGACGGCGTCCACACGATGGTGTGCGTGGCCCCCTGGCCGTCCGCCGACCCGGACGACGCCCCGTCCTTCCGTACGGTTCCGGGGGCGACCGCACTGTGCACGGTGCCGTGGGGCGCGGCGGGCCAGGGCCTGGCCCTGCTGGTGCGGCTCCGCTCGGCGGACGTACCGGCCCCGGCGCTCACGGCCGCCGCCCGGCTCCTGGAACGCGCGGGCGCGCACGCGGCGGCGGGCGTCTCGGGCGCCCGCACGGGCCTCGCCGAACTGGGCGCCGACTGGCGGGAGGCCTCGGCGGCGGCCCGCGCGGCGCTCGCGGAACCCCGGCTGGGCCCGATCGCCCAGTGGCGCTCCATCGGCCCGTACCGCCTGCTGACCGCGCTGCCTCCAGGAGCCTCCCAGGACCCGTCCGTCCGCGCCCTCCTCACCCCCGCCCACCGCGAACTCGCCCACACCGCCGAGGTCTTCCTCGACCACGCGGGCCAGGCCGGCCGCACCGCCGCCGAGCTGGGCATCCACCGGCAGACCCTCTACTACCGCCTCTCGCGCGTCGAACAGCTCACGGGCCTGCGCCTGACCGACGGCGAGGACCGGCTGCTGCTGCACATGACGCTGAAGGGGGCGCGGCTCTGACGCGCTCTCTCCGGACCTTCCGGCAGGCGCCTCTTTGACTGCTCTTTGGCCGCTCCCGGCACGTCTCGATGGCGGAAAAACGCGCTTCTGAAAATGATTGTCATCGTGCTACGGTCAGGCACGTTGAATCTTTGACCACGCCTTTACTCGGAGTGTCCCCGTGCGCCTCCCGGCCCGTTTCGTCCCCCTCACCGCGGTGACCACCGCGGCCTCCGCCCTGCTCACGGGCTGTTTCTCGTCGACGGGCGCCGCCGAGGGCGCTGCTTCAGGTGAGGGCAAGCGCGTACGGATCGCGATGATGCTGCCGCCCCGCTCGGGCCTGTCGCCGCTGTCCGACGACGCGTTCAAGCTGTCGCGCTGGTCGACCGCCGAGACCCTGGTGAAGCTGAACGCGGTGGGCGACGCACAACCCGCGCTGGCCACCGGGTGGAAGCAGTCGGGCAGGAAGTGGACCTTCACGATCCGCGACGGCGTGACCTTTCACGACGGGACGAAACTGACCGGCGAGGCCGTCGTCAACTCCCTCACCGAGGCCGCCACCGCCTCCCCCAAGCCCCGCATCCTCGACGGCGTGGACCTGACCGCGAAGGCCGACGGCGCCACCGTCACCGTCACCACGGGCACCGAGGACCCGCTCGTCCCCCAGCGCCTCAGCTCACCGCAGCTGTCGATCCTCGCGGCGCAGGCGTATGAAGGGAAGACGGTGAACCCGGTCGGCGCCGGCACCGGCCCCTTCGAGCTGACCAAGGTCAACGGCACCGCCTCCGCCGCCCTCGACCGCTACGACGGCTACTGGGGCGGCAGGGCCAAGGCCCCCGGCATCGATGTCACGTTCGTGCCGGACGGCACCGCCCGCGCGGCCTCCCTGCGCAGCGGCGAGGCCGACATCGTCGAGGCGGTCCCGGTGTCGCAGGCCGCCGTGCTCGACCAGGACCTGATCACCGAGGTCCCGATGCCCCGCACCAACACCCTTTACCTGAACACCGGGAAGGGCGTCTTCAAGGACGCCTCGCTGCGCGCCGCCGCCCGCGAGGCCGTCGACGCCGAGGCGATCGTCGAGGGGGTGTACGAAGGACGGGCCGACGTCGCCGAGGGGCTCCTCGGGCCCGCGCTCCCCTGGGCCGCCGAACTGCGGTCGACGGTGAAGCGCGCGAAGGCCGGTGACCCCTCCGGCCAGTCGATCACCATCGGCACCTTCACCGACCGCGCCGAACTGCCCGAGGTCGCGGCCACGCTCCAACAGCAGCTGCAGAAGGCCGGGTTCAAGGTGAAGCTCGACGTGCGCGAGTACGCCAACATCGAGACCGACGCCCTGGCGGGCGAGTTCGACGCGTTCATCCTGTCCCGGGCGACCGTCCTCGACTCCGGCGACCCGGCCGCGTACCTCTACAGCGACTTCGCCTCCGAGGGCTCCTTCAACCTCTCCCAGCTGGCCGACCAGACCGTCGACACGGCCCTCGGGAAGGCTTCCGACACGGCAGCCGGTGACGCCCGCCGCCGGGCCGTCATCGACGCCGAGGCCGCCGTCCTCACCACCGACGCGGCCGTGCCGATGCTCCACGAGCGGGTGATCCAGGGCGACGCGGCCGGGGTCGTGGACGCGGCGCACGACCCGCGCGAGCGGGAGCTGGTCACTGCGGACACGTACGTCAGGTGAAGCGTGCCGTAGGGAAGTGGGTCGGTCCGGCCGGGCTCACCCGCTTCGTCTGTCTCGTCGCCGTGCTGGCCGCCGTCGGTCTGCTGCCGTGGCTGTCCGGCCGCGACCCCGCGCTGACCGTGCTGCGGGCCCGGTCGGCCGAGCAGGAGGCGACACCCGAGGCGCTGGCCGCGATCCGTGAGGACCTCGGTCTGGGCGCGGGTCCCCTCTCCCTGCTGGGGGACTGGGCCTCCGGACTGCTGCGTGGCGATCTCGGCACGTCGTGGGTGTCGGGCACGGACGTGCTGCCCTCGGTGGTCTCCGGCCTCCAGGTCTCCCTCGGCCTGATGGGCGCCGCCTTCGCCGTCGCGGTCCTGCTGGCCGGCGCGCTGGTCGCCCCGGTCCTCGTACGGGGCCGGGGGTCGGCCGGCGCGTTCGCCGCGATGCTCGCCGCCGTGCCCGAGTTCCTGCTGGCCACGGTGGCGTTGCTGGTGTGCGGGGTGTGGCTGGGCCTGCTGCCGACGGCGGGCTGGGCGGGCCCCGAGTACCTGGTGCTGCCCGCGATCGCCCTCGGCGTCCCGGCCGGCGGTCTGCTGGGCCGCCTGGTCGCGGACGCGCTGCCATCCGTGCTCGACGAACGCTGGGTGGAGCTGTGGCGCGGCGCGGGCGTGAGCAGGGCCCGAGTCTCGGCGGCCGCACTGCGCCGCGTACTGCCGCCCCTGGTACCGCAGTTCGGCATGGCGGCCGTCGGTCTGACGGGCGGCGCGGTCGCCGTGGAGACCGTGTTCGCGGTGCCCGGCATCGGCCGTACGGCCCTGGGCGCGGCCAAGTCCCAGGACCTCCCCCTCCTCCAGGGCTCGGTCCTCGCCCTCCTCGCCCTGGGCCTGGTCGCGGGCGCCGTGGCCGCCCTCGGCCGCCGCCGGCTCCTGGGCCCGGCCCTGCGCGACGCGGGCCTCACGCTGCCGCCGGCCCGCCCGGTCCGCACCCACCCCGCGATCCCGCTGGCCCTGGCGGCCGTCCTCCTGGCCACCATCGGCTGGGGCCTGCTGCGCGACCCGTACGCCGTGGACACCACCGCCCGCCTCCTCCCGCCGTCCTGGGCGCACCCGCTCGGCACGGACGGGCTCGGCCGTGACGTGCTGGCCCGGCTCGGACACGGCGCGGCCTCCACGGTCGGCACCGCGGCGGCGGTCTGCCTGCTGAGCCTCGTGGTCTCCCTGGCGCTGGGCTTCCTGCCCGGCGTGGCCGAGGGCGCGGCCGACATCGCCAACGCGCTGCCCCCGGTGATCGTCGGCATCCTCGTCGCCGCGGCGGCCGGCCCCGGCACGGGCGGCGCGGCCCTCGCCGTGGCCCTGATCTCCTGGCCGGCCCTGTCCGCCCACGCGGCGGCACTGGTCCAGGAGGTCCGCGCGTCCACGTTCCTGACCGCCCAACGGGCCCTCGGGGCGAGCCCGTCGTGGATCCTCACCCGGCACGTCCTGCCGTCCGTCGCCGCCCCGGTCACCCGCCACGCGGTCCTCCGCCTCCCGGGTATCGCCCTGGCGCTCGCCTCCCTCGGCTTCCTGGGGCTCGGCGCCCAACCGCCCACCCCCGAATGGGGACTGCTCCTCGACGAGTCCCGCGCGTACGTGGAACGCGCCCCGTGGGCGGCCCTGGCCCCGGCGGTCGCCCTGGCCGTGCTGGCCGGACTGGCGGTGTCGGGCGCGGCGTACGCGGAGACGCGCACGGGCCGCCGTACGAGGAAACCGGGCCGGGCACGCACGCGGAAAGGAGAGGCGTCCGTTGAAGTCGCTGCCGGAGTCTGACGTACCGCCGAGTTCGGATGTATTGCCGAGTTCTGACGTACTGCTGTCGGTCCGCGGGCTGCGGATCGCGTTCGACGAGGTGGAGGCCGTACGCGGGCTGTCCTTCGACGTCCGGCCGCGCGAAGTGCTCGCGCTGGTCGGCGAGTCGGGCGCGGGCAAGTCCCTCACGGCCCGAGCGCTGCTCGGGATGCTGCCCAAGGGGGCGACGACGAGCGGAACCGTGCGGCTGCGCGGTGACACGGATGTCGCCGCCCAGCGCGGCCGCCGTATCGCCCTCGTCCCCCAGGACGCCCTCGCCGCCCTGTCCCCGGTGCATCCCGTGGGCGACCAACTCGCCGCCGCCGTACGGTCGGTGGCGGGCGTCTCGCGCAAGGAGGCCCGCGCCCGGGCGGTCGCCGCGCTCGACCGGGTGGGGATCCCCGACGCCGTACGCAGGGCGCGGGCGTATCCGCACGAGTACTCCGGCGGTATGCGCCAGCGGGCCGTGATCGCCATGGCCACGATCAACGAACCGGACGTCGTCGTCGCCGACGAGCCCACGACCGCGCTCGACGCGGAACTCCGGGATCAGGTGCTCCGGGTCCTGGGCGAGCAGCGGGAGGCGGTCGGCGCCGCGCTCGTGCTGGTCACCCACGACCTGGGCGTGGTCCGGGAACACGCCGACCGCGTGCTGGTGATGTACGCCGGCCGCCAGGTCGAACAGGGCCCGGCGACCCGGGTGCTGGGGCGCCCGCGAGCGCCGTACACGGCGGGCCTGCTGGCATCGCTGCCACCGGACGGCGACGACGTCGACCATGACAAGGGCGAGGGTCGTCACGGCGATCCGCACCCCGCCGGCCGTCGTCGTCGGCGGCTGCCCTCCATCCCCGGGTCCCCGCCCACCCCCGACGCCCTCCCGTCGGGCTGCGCCTTCGCGCCGCGCTGCCCGCTCGTCGAGGACCACTGCCACCGGGAGGAACCGCGGTCGTGGGCGGCCGGCGACGGCCACGAGGTCTCCTGCCACCGCTGGGACGAAGTCCCGTATCCCGCGACCGAGTTGTTCCAGGAGCCCGTATGAACCGGCGTGACCCCCTGCTCGACGTGCGCGACCTGGTCGTCCGCTACGGCGCGGTCACCGCCGTCGACCAGGTGTCCTTCACGGTGGACGCGGGCGAGACCCTGGCCCTGAACGGCCCGTCCGGTTGCGGCAAGTCCTCCACGGTCGCCGCCGTGCTGCGGCTGCGGCGCCCGGACGGCGGCGAAGTCCGTTTCGAGGGGCGGGAGTTGACGAGGCTCACCGAACGCGAACTGCGCCCGCTCCGCCCGCGTATGCAGCCCGTCTTCCAGGACCCGTACGGCTCCCTCAGCCCTCGCCACCGCATCCGGGACGCGGTGGCGGAACCCCTGCGGGTCCAGGGCCGCTGGGACGCCACGGGCCCGGCCCGGGTCGCCGAACTCCTCGACCGGGTCGGCCTGGACCCGGCCTACGGCGACCGCTTCCCGCACGAGCTGTCCGGCGGCCAGTGCCAACGCGCCGGTATCGCACGGGCCTTGGCCTCCGAGCCCCGCCTGCTGGTCCTCGACGAGCCGGTGTCCGCCCTCGACCCGTCGGTCCGGGCCGGAGTGCTGAACCTGCTCGCCGACCTCCAGGACGAGCTGGACCTGGGGTACCTCTTCATCTGCCACGACCGCGCGGTCGTACGCCACTTCGCGGACCGCTCGATCGAGATGCGCGCCGGGAGGCTCGTACCGGCCTAGAAGGCCCAAGATCTTCATGGGCCTTCTAGGGGGCTTCGCCCCGGTCCGCCGCCGACCAGCGCTGATCAGCGTCGATCAGGTGTGCCACAACTCCAGACAGCGGTCGCACAGCAACCTCTGGGCTGCTTCCGCTCCAGGCGGACGACCCGACTCAGGTGGCCGGCTACCGTCTGGCCGCCCGGCTCGGAGCGGGTGGCATGGGCCGGGTTCGGTCCCGCGGCCGAGTCCCTGGCGGCGGCCGCTCGGGCCGCCGAGGAGCACTCGCGCCGGGTCAGGACGGCGAGCCGGTCGTGATCAGCCCCTCCCGATACGCGATGGCCACCGCCTCCGTACGGCTCGCCGCCCCCAACTTGGCCAGGATGTTGGACACATGGACGCTCGCCGTCTTCCCGGTGATGAACAGCTCGTCGCCGATCTGCCGGTTGGTGCGCCCGAGCGCGAGCAGCCGAAGGACATCGCTCTCCCGCGCGGTGAGCGCGGGGACGTCCCCGGCCCCGGAGGCCTCCGCCAGCCGCCCCCGCCGGAGCAGCGCGTCCAGGGCGGCACGCAGCGGTACGGCGCCCAGCCGGTCGGCGGTCTCCCCCACCGCCCGGGCCTCGGTCGCGGCCTCCTCCCGCGCCCCCGCCCCCAGCAACGCCTCCGCCAACCGCAGCCGGCACCGGGCCGTCTCATACGGATCTCCGAACGCGAACGCGTCCACCGCCTTCCGCCAGGCCTCCACATCGGGTCCGGTACGCACCCGCGCGAACTCCGCCTCGGCCCGGGCCAGCCAGGCGCGCCCCTCCGGTCCCTGCCCGCTCTCGTCCTCCCCCTCCGCTGCGGTGACCCGCGCCGCAGTCACCAGCTCCTCCCCGGTGGCGGCCCAGCCCCGCGCCCCGTTCTCGTCCCCGGCCGACCGGCGCTCCGCCACCGCGTCCGCGATCGCCCCGAGGGCCAGCGCGGCCAGCCGGACGGTCGCGTCGAGCCGGGTCCCGGACTCGTCGGAGAGGGCGGCGACGGTCGTCCGGAACTGCGCGACCGCGGCCTCCGGATCACGCCGCAGGACGGCCGCCTCGGTGAGCGCGATGCCCGCGACGAGGCCGGCCATCCAGTCGTACGGCCCGTCCAGAAGCGCCCGGGCCCGCTCCGCGGCGCTCTCGTCGCCGCGGGCGAGGGCGACGTACAGGGCGGGACCGACCGTGTGGCCGGCCGTGGCGGGCAGCCGGTCGGTGTCGGCGGCCGAGCGGGCGCACTCGTCCCAGCGGCCCAGGGTGTAGAGGCAGAGGGAGTGGAGATAGCGCATCTCCACCGGGTACGGGGAGGACAGGAGGCCGGTGCGGCCCGCGCGGTCCAGCCCCTCGGAGAGCCAGGTGAGGCATTCCTCCAGGTCACCGGATTCGTAGCACCCCATGGCGAGGTTGAACAGGGCACGCATCTCCACGGGGACGTTGCCCGCGCGGCGGGCCAGCTCGCGGGCGTCGCGCAACCGTGCCCGGCCCTCCCGCGTACTCCGGTTGCTCCGGGGGTGGAGACCGACCACGGAGATGATCAGGTCGGCCTGGGCGTCGCCCAGTTCGAGCCGCTCGGCGACGGACAGCGCACCGCTCGCGACCCGCCCGGCCTCCTCGTCCTCCCCCACGTACCGTGCCGCCATCACATGCGTGGCCGCCGCCCACACCCAGGTACGGGACGGCGGCTCGGCGGGGATCATCGCCAGCGCCTCGCTGCTGTACCGGAACGCGGCCTGCAGCCTGTCGACGCGCATCAGGTCACCGGCGAGGGTGTAGCGCACCCGGGCGGCCAGCTCCGAGTCCGCGTCCGGACCGGCCCCGGCGAGGGCCGACCGCGAGAGGGAGACCGCGCGGTGGTTCTCCCCGGCGCGCGCGGCGGCGGACGAGGCGCGCAGGGTCAGGGTGACCGTGTCGAGGTCCCGGGGCCGGGCCCCGGCGTCCACGGACGACCACAGATCGAGGGCGCCCTCCAGATGCCGCAGCTCCTCCGCGGGCGCCCCGATGCCGTGCGCGTGGTCGGCGGCCTCGACGGACGCCGTCAGCGCGTCGGCGAGGTCGTGGCTCTCGCGCGAGTGATGGGCGCGCTCCGCACTCTGCCCGGCACGGCCACGGCCGGCCAGCAACTTGGCGAACACCCCGTGCAGCCGGACCCGTTCGCCCGGCAGCAGATCCGCGTAGACCGCCTCCCGGGTGAGGGCGTGCCGGAACTGGTACGTCGATCCCTCGCCCGGCAGCAGCAGTTGTCGGCCGACCGCCTCCCGCAGCGCCGACTCCAACTCGTCGTCGGGGAGTTGTACGGCGTCCCGCAGCAGATCGTGCTCGACCCTGCGGCCCGCCACCGCCGCCGTGCGCAGCACCTGCTGGGCGGCGCCGGGCAGTTGCTCGATCCGGATCAGCAGAACGTCGGCCAGGCCGCTCGGCAGCACCGCCCCGGGCTCGTCCGCCGTCGCGGCCAGCAGCTCCTCCGCGTAGAACGCGTTGCCCTCCGCCCGCTCGACGATCCGGCCGACCGTGGTGTCGGGCAGTGGCTCGGCACGCAGCGAACGCACCAGCCGCGCGACCTCGGTGTCCGGCATCGGCCTCAGCTCCAGCCGCTCCACGGCGGGCAGCCGCACCAGCTCGGCCAGCAGGGGGCGCAGCGGGTGGCGGCGGTGCAGGTCGTCCGTGCGGTACGAGGCGAAGACGGCGAGGCGGTGGGCGGGCGTACCGGGGGTGGGGCGCTGGAGCACACCCCGGCTGAGCAGGAAGCGCAGCAGGTCCCGCGAGGACTGGTCGGCCCAGTGCAGGTCCTCCAGCACGAGCAGGACGGGCGTCGTCTCGGCGAGGTCCGACAGCAGTGCGGCGATGCCCTCGAAGAGCTGCAGTCGGTCACCGCCGTCCGCGCCGCCGCCGAGGAGGCGTGCGGTGGCCGGGTGCGCCTGGAGAAGCGGCGCGCATCGCTCGTCCGCGGCGAGGGCACCGAGGATCTCCGTGAACGGGAGGTACGGCAGACCGACATCACCGAGGTCCACGCAGTGCCCGGTGAACACGGCGGTCCCCATGTCCACGGCGTACGCCGCCACCTCCGCCAGCGTCCGGCTCTTCCCCACGCCCGCGTCCCCGGCGAGCAGTACGGCCCGGGGTTCGCCGCGGGCGGTCCGGTCCAGCACGTCCCTCAGTCGGGCGATCTCGGTGTCCCGCCCGACGAACGGCGCGTGGAACATGTTCTGCGGCACACGGCCATCCTGGCACGCACCCCCACGCCCACCCCCACACCGCCGGGCTTCGCGCTGCCCCTTCGGGGGGGCCGGTCTGCGCGGGTGTGTGCGGGCAGGTGGGGCTTCTCGCGCAGTTCCCCGCGCCCCTTGAGGGCCTACGGCCCTCGCGGGCCGAAAAGCACGAGGCGCAGCCCCTGCTTTTCAGGGGCGCGGGGAACTGCGCGAGAAGCCTCCACCCACCCGCAGCCAAAGATCCGACCCCGCGGGGGCGCAAAAAAGCGGGGCCCGGCCACCCCAGGTGACCGGGCCCCGCCTCCCGCAAAAAGCAACCTCAGACCAGGTTCACCGAACGCGCGGACGTCGCGCCGATCTCCTCCGCGACCTCGGCGAGCACCGGCTGGGGCACCGTGTCGTCGACGGTGAGGACGGCGAGCGCCTCGCCACCCGCCGTGGACCGGGCGACCTGCATCCCGGCGATGTTGATACCGGCCTCGCCGAAGACGCGGCCGACGGTGCCGACGACACCGGGACGGTCGACGTAGCTCAGGACCACCATGTGGTCGGCGAGGGCGAGGTCCACGTCGTACTCGCCCACCGCGACGATCTTCTGGTGGTGCTTCGGCCCGGCCAGCGTGCCGGACACCGACACCTCCTCGCCACTGCCGAGCGTGCCGCGCACGGTGACGACGTTGCGGTGGTCGGGCGACTCGGAGCTGGTGGTCAGCCGGACCTCGACGCCACGCTCCTGCGCGAACAGCGGAGCGTTGACGTACGACACCGTCTCGTCGACGACGTCCTCGAAGACACCCTTGAGCGCGGACAGCTCCAGCACCTTCACATCGTGCTGGGTGATCTCGCCGTACACCTCGACATCGAGCCGCACCGCGACCTCACCGGCCAGCGCGGTGAAGATCCGGCCGAGACGCTCGGCGAGCGGCAGACCCGGCTTGACGTCCTCGGCGATGACACCGCCCTGGACGTTCACCGCGTCCGGCACCAGCTCACCCGCGAGGGCGAGGCGCACGGACCGGGCGACCGCGATGCCCGCCTTCTCCTGGGCCTCGTCGGTCGAGGCGCCGAGGTGCGGGGTGCAGACGACCTCGTCCAGCTCGAACAGCGGCGAGTCGGTGCAGGGCTCCTTGGCGTACACGTCGAGGCCCGCGCCCGCGACGCGGCCCTCCTTGAGCGCCGAGTACAGCGCGGCCTCGTCGACGATCCCGCCGCGCGCGGCGTTGACGATGCGCACCGACGGCTTGACCTTGCGCAGCGCCTCGTCGCCGATCAGGCCGACCGTCTCGGGGGTCTTCGGCAGGTGGACGGTGATGAAGTCGGAGACCTCGAGGAGCTCGTCCAGGGAGAGGACCTTGACACCCATCTGCGCGGCCCGCGCGGGCTGTACGTAGGGGTCGTAGGCGACGACCTTCATGCCGAAGGCGGACATGCGCTGGGCCACCAGGGCACCGATGCGGCCGAGGCCCACGACACCGAGGGTCTTCTCGGCCAGCTCCACGCCCGTGTACTTGCTGCGCTTCCACTCGCCGTTCTTCAGCGCCGTGTTCGCCTGCGGGATGTGGCGGGCGGTGGCGAGGAGCAGACCGCAGGCCAGCTCGGCGGCGGTCACGATGTTCGAGGTCGGGGCGTTGACGACCATCACGCCGGCCTTGGTGGCGGCGGAGACGTCCACGTTGTCCAGGCCGACGCCGGCGCGCGCGACGACCTTCAGTTTCTTCGCGGCGGCGATCGCCTCGGCGTCGACCTTGGTGGCCGAGCGGATCAGGATCGCGTCGACGTCGGCGATGGCCGGGAGCAGTTCGGCTCGGTCCGCTCCGTTGACGTTCCGGATCTCGAAGTCCGGGCCCAGCGCGTCGACGGTGGCGGGCGACAGCTCTTCAGCGATCAGTACGACTGGTTTCGAGCTCACGTGAGTCCTCACAAGTCCAATGCTGCGGACGGCCGTCCCGACGGCCGCAGGCGGTGGAGGGTGGTGGCCGCGTGGAAGCGCACGACGCTGTGGGCCTGACGCGTATGTAGTCCAGCAGTGTAGTGGCGCCGGGGGCGTCGCCTCACGTCACTGCGGAAGGATCACCCGGACGGGAACCTCATGCACAAAGCCCCTCCGGCGATCGAGGAGCGGGCCCGGGGCAGGGCCCCGCGACGGCGCCCTTGGGAGAGGACACCGCCGCGGAACCCGGCTCGGCACAGCGGCAGTGCTTACGCCTCTTCGTCGTTGACCCACGACATGAGCTTGCGCAGCTCCTTGCCGGTGGTCTCCAGCAGGTGCTCGGAGTCCTGGGTCTTGTACTCGTTGTACTTCTTCAGACCACCGTGGTACTCGTCCATCCACGCCTGGGCGAAGGTGCCGTCCTGGATCTCGGCGAGGACCTTCTTCATCTCGGCCTTGGTGGCGTCCGTGATGATGCGGGGGCCGGTGACGTAGTCGCCCCACTCGGCGGTCTCGGAGATCGACCAGCGCATCTTCTCCAGGCCGCCCTCGTACATGAGGTCGACGATCAGCTTCAGCTCGTGCAGGCACTCGAAGTACGCGATCTCCGGCTGGTAACCGGCCTCGGTCAGCGTCTCGAAACCGGCCTTGACCAGCGCGGCCGTACCACCGCAGAGAACGGCCTGCTCACCGAACAGGTCGGTCTCGGTCTCCTCGGTGAAGGTCGTCTTGATGACACCGGCACGGGTACCGCCGATGCCCTTGGCGTACGACAGCGCCAGCGCGAACGCGTTGCCCGTGGCGTCCTGCTCGACGGCGGCGATACACGGAACGCCGCGGCCCTCCTCGTACTGGCGGCGGACGAGGTGGCCGGGGCCCTTGGGGGCGACCATGCAGACGTCGACGCCGGCCGGGGGCTTGATGAAGCCGAAGCGGATGTTCAGGCCGTGGCCGAAGAACAGCGCGTCGCCGTCCTTCAGGTTGTCCTTGATGGACTCCTCGTAGACCTGGGCCTGGATCGGGTCCGGGACGAGGATCATGATGACGTCGGCCTCGGCGGCGGCCTCCGACGGGGTCACCACGCGCAGGCCCTGCTCCTCGGCCTTCGCCTTGGACTTGGAGCCCTCGTGCAGACCGACGCGGACGTCCGCGCCCGAGTCGCGCAGGGACAGCGCGTGGGCGTGGCCCTGGCTGCCGTAGCCGATGACCGCGACCTTGCGGCCCTGGATGATGGACAGGTCGGCGTCAGCGTCGTAGAACAGCTCGGCCACTTTGGGTTCTCTCCTTGAGTGCAGGTGTTGCGTCCCACCGTATGACGGCGGGCGTCGTGAAAGTTCGCGGGTCTCGGCATACGGGCGGCCGCGCGTCGTCGGCCGCCCGTTCCGGGTGTCAGGCCGACCGGTCCAGGGCGCGCAGCGAGCGGTCCGTGATCGAACGGGAGCCACGGCCGATCGCGATCGTGCCGGACTGGACCAGCTCCTTGATGCCGAACGGCTCCAGCATCTTGAGCATGGCGGACAGCTTGTCGCTCGACCCGGTGGCCTCGATGGTGACGGCCTCCGGGGAGACGTCGACGGTCTTGGCGCGGAACAGCTGGACGATCTCGACGATCTGGGAGCGCGTCTCGTTGTCGGCGCGCACCTTCACCAGAACGAGTTCCCGCTGAACGGCGGAGCCCGGCTCCAGCTCGACGATCTTCAGGACGTTGACGAGCTTGTTGAGCTGCTTCGTCACCTGCTCCAGCGGCAGTTCCTCGATCACGTTGACCACGATGGTGATACGGGAGATCTCGGGGTGCTCGGTGACACCGACCGCGAGCGAGTCGATGTTGAAGCCGCGGCGGGAGAACAGGGCGGCGATCCTGGCCAGGATGCCCGGGGTGTTCTCCACCAGGACGGAGAGCGTGTGCTTGGACATGTCTCTTGGGTCTCTCTCGCTCAGTCGTCTTCGTTGTCGCCGAAGTCGGGGCGGACGTCCCGGGCGGCCATGATCGTGTCGTTCGAGGTGCCGGCGGCGACCATCGGCCACACCATCGCGTCCTCGTGGACGATGAAGTCGACGACGACCGGGCGGTCGTTGATCGAGTTCGCCTCCTCGATGACCTTGTCGAGGTCGTCCGGGGACTCGCAGCGGATCGCGTAGCAGCCCATGGCCTCCGACAGCTTCACGAAGTCGGGGACGCGGGTGCCGCGGGCCTTCGGGTTGACGTCGTCCGGGCCGCTGTGCAGCACGGTGTTGGAGTAGCGCTGGTTGTAGAACAGGGTCTGCCACTGGCGGACCATCCCGAGGGCGCCGTTGTTGATGATGGCGACCTTGATCGGGATGTTGTTCAGGGCGCAGGTGGTGAGTTCCTGGTTGGTCATCTGGAAGCAGCCGTCGCCGTCGATCGCCCAGACGGTCTGCGCCGGCGCTCCGGCCTTGGCGCCCATGGCGGCCGGGACCGCGTACCCCATCGTTCCGGCGCCGCCGGAGTTCAGCCAGGTGGCGGGTTTCTCGTACTGGATGAAGTGGGCGGACCACATCTGGTGCTGGCCGACGCCCGCCGTGAAGATCGTGCCCTCGGGGGCGAGCTGACCGATGCGCTCGATGACCTGCTGCGGGGAGAGCGAGCCGTCGGCCGGCTGGTCGTAGCCGAGCGGGTAGGTCTCGCGCCAGCGGTTGAGGTCCTTCCACCAGGCGGTGTAGTCCCCCTGTCCGCCCTCGCTGTGCTCCCTCTGCACCGCCTGGATCAGGTCGGCGATGACCTCGCGGGCATCCCCGACGATCGGCACGTCGGCGGCGCGGTTCTTGCCGATCTCCGCTGGGTCGATGTCCGCGTGGACGATCTTGGCGAAGGGCGCGAAGCTGTCCAGCTTGCCGGTGACCCGGTCGTCGAAGCGGGCGCCGAGGGCGACGATCAGGTCGGCCTTCTGCAGTCCGGTGACGGCGGCCACCGAGCCGTGCATGCCGGGCATGCCCAGGTGCTGCGGGTGGCTGTCGGGGAACGCGCCGAGCGCCATCAGGGTGGTGGTGACGGGCGCGCCGGTCAGCTCGGCCAGCACCTTCAGCTCGGCGGTCGCCTGCGCCTTCAGAACGCCGCCACCGACGTACAGGACGGGCCGCTTGGCGGCGGTGATCAGCTTGGCGGCCTCGCGGATCTGCTTGGCGTGCGGCTTGGTCACGGGCCGGTAGCCGGGCAGGTCCATGTTCGGCGGCCAGCTGAAGGTGGTCTTCGCCTGGAGGATGTCCTTGGGGATGTCGACCAGGACCGGTCCCGGACGCCCCGTGGACGCGATGTGGAACGCCTGCGCGATCGCCCGGGGGATGTCCTCCGCCTTGGTGACCAGGAAGCTGTGCTTGGTGATCGGCATGGTGATGCCGACGATGTCCGCCTCCTGGAAGGCGTCCGTACCGATCGCCTTCGACACGACCTGCCCGGTGATCGCGACCAGCGGCACGGAGTCCATGTGCGCGTCCGCGATCGGGGTGACCAGGTTGGTGGCGCCCGGCCCGGACGTCGCCATGCACACCCCGACCTTGCCGGTGGCCTGCGCGTAACCGGTGGCCGCGTGGCCGGCGCCCTGCTCGTGGCGGACCAGCACATGCCGCACCCGCTTGGAGTCCATCATCGGGTCGTACGCCGGCAGGATGGTGCCGCCGGGGATGCCGAATACCGTGTCGGCCCCGACCTCCTCGAGAGAGCGGATGAGGGACTGCGCACCCGTGACGTGCTCGACGGGGGTGGACGGTCCTCCGGATCGGGGCCGCGGCTGCGGATGGTGGGCCCCGGTGGCCTGCTCGGTCATCGGCATTCTCTTCTCGATGCTGAGGGTGTTTTGCGAGGTTCGTGCGGTGTGCGGCTAGCGCCTGACTGGTGCCCGTGCAACAAAAAACCCCTCCTTGCCACGAGGCAAGCGAGGGGAGCGCGTCGGGTACGGTCGCTGGGGATTCCGGGTCGTCGTCCGGTGGGTCCCAGCTTCAGCCGACGCGCTTTCCAAGTACGAGGATTCGAGTGCGCATGGCACTGACCCTCCCCCCGGCGTGCACCGCGTGTCAAGTAGGTGGGACGGGAGTCTCATTATGTGAGCGAAGGGCACTTCCGCCTCCGTAGACAGCGGTCACACCACTTGTGTACACCCCTCCCCCACCGCCCGCGAACGCGGGTTCCGCGGGCCCGCTGGGCACCGGGTAGTGCCCGAGGGACAGGGCCCGGCGGAGCCGGTACTCGTCCAGCGGTCCGGAGAAGGCCGCGCCCTGGCCGTGGGTGCAGCCCATCGCGCGCAGGGCGACCACCTGCTCGGGCAGATCCACGCCGTCGGCGACGGACTGCAGCCCCAGGTCGTCGGCGATGCGCAGCAACCCCCTGGTGATCTTGTGGAGCCGCGTGGACTCCACGATCCCCTCGACGAGGCCTCGGTCCAGCTTCAGTACGTCGACGGGAAGCCGGCGCAGTGCCGTGATGGCCGCGTGGCCACTGCCGAGACCGTCCAGGGCGATCCGGACACCGAGGCGCCGGAGGTGGTTCAGCCGGCGCTCCAGCTCGTCCAGCGGGCCCTTCAGCTCGGTGTCCGACAGCTCGACGATCAAGGAGCCCGAGGGCAGCCCGTGGCGGGTCAGGAGCGTCTCCACCGAGCCGGGGGGCAGGGAGCGGTCCAGCAGGCGCCGGGCGCTCATCCGGACGGACACCGGGACGTTCAGGCCGCTGGTGAGCCGGTCCGCGGCCTGCTCGACGGCCTGCTCCAGCATCCAGCGGCCCAGCTCGGCGGTCTTCTCACTGTCCTCGGAGACCCGCAGGAACTCGGCCGGCGTGAACAGCACCCCCTGGGACGAGCGCCAGCGTGCCGCGGTCGCGACCGACGAGATCCGGCCGGTCTCCAGCTCCACGACGGGCTGGTTCAGCAGCATGAACTCGCCGTCGTGCAGCGCGGCCCGCAGCCGGGTGGCCAGCTCCGCCTTGCGGACGACGTCCTGCTGCATCTGTGGCTTGTACAGCTCGACGCGGCCCTTGCCGGACGCCTTGGCGCGGTACATGGCGAGGTCGGCGTTGCGCAGCAGCTCGCCCGCGCCGAGGCCGGGCTCGGCGAAGGAGACGCCGATGGAGGCGGCCACCCGGACATCGTTGCCGTCGATGGTGTACGGCTGTGAGAGGGCGATCCGGAGCCGGTCGGCGAGCTCCAGGATGTGCCGCTCACGGGCGGTGCGGTCCCGGGAGCCGTCCCCGACGATGAGGGCCGCGAACTCGTCGCCGCCGAGCCGGGAGGCGGTGTCCCCCTGCCGGACGGCGTCCTGGAGTCTGCGGGCGGCCTGGACCAGCAGCTCGTCCCCGGCCTGGTGCCCGATCGTGTCGTTGACGGCCTTGAAGCCGTCGAGGTCGATGAAGAGGACCGCCGTGTTGCGCAGGGCGACACCTCGGTCGGAGGAGCGGCGGCCGGAAAGCGCCTGCTGGACGCGCTTGGTGAACAGGGCGCGGTTGGGCAGGTCGGTGAGCGGGTCGTGCTCGGCGTTGTGCTGGAGCTGGGCCTGCAGCCGCACTCTCTCGGTCACGTCCCGGCTGTTGAAGATGAGGCCGCCGTGGTGGCGGTTGACCGTGGACTCCACGTTCAGCCAGCCTCCCCGGCTCTCGGCTTCGCTCGAGCGGGAGGTGCCCCCACCGCCGGCCTTGAAGCGGCACTCGATACGGGTGGTGGGCTCCTCGGCGGGGTCGGCGGCGAGGAAGCGGCGCACCTCGTGGACGACGCAGCCGAGGTCCTCGGGGTGGATGATCGACGCCAGCTCCTTGCCGACGAGGTCCTCCGCGGGACGTCCGTAGACCCCGGCGGCGGCCGGGCTGACGTAGCGGAGGATGCCGTTCGGCGCGGCGATCATGATGACGTCGCTGGAGCCCTGCACCAGGGAGCGGAAGTGGTTCTCCTTCTGGGCCAGCTCCTGGGTGAGGGTGATGTTGTCGAGGAGCATGATGCCCTGGCGGACGACGAGGGCGAGCACGACGGTGCAGGCGGTGATGAGCACCACGCGATCGACACTGCGGCCGTTCAGGACGTTGTAGAGGATGCCCAGGGTGCAGACGGCGGCGGCCAGGTAGGGAGTGAGCGCGGCCAGGGATCCGGCGATGGGGCGGGTGGCCGGATACCGACTGTGACCTCCTCCCTGGAGGAGCACATGCACGTGTCCTCCTTGCTGGATGTCGTGCCGGTGGCCCGGCTGGACCTCGTGGCGGTGGCCCGGCTGCGCGTCGTGCCGCTGGCCCGGGATGTGTTCGTGCACCACGCGCGCGTGCCCGCCCTCGTCCGCCTGTCCGTGCCGCTGGCCGGCCCAGGGGGCGTAGGCGAGGAGCAGGGAGCCCGCGAACCAGCCGGCGTCGAGGAGCTGGCCGGAGCGGTAGCTGGTGTGCAGGAGGGGTGAGGTGAACAGGGCGTCGCACATCACGGTGAGCGCGAGGGCGCCGATCGCGGTGTTGACCGCGGAGCGGTGCATCGAGGACCGGCGGAAGTGCAGCGCGAGCACCATGCTGACCAGGGCGATGTCGAGCAGCGGGTAGGCCAGTGAGAGTGCGGTGTGCGCGGTGTCGGACCCGTCGAGCTGGGCGGTCTGGGCGAGCGCGAGGCTCCAGGAGAGGGTGACCAGGGAGCCCCCGATGAGCCAGGAGTCCAGCGCGAGGCAGACCCAGCCGGCCCTGGTCATGGGCCTCTTGGCCAGCACCAGCAGGCCGACGATGGCGGGTGGCGCGAAGCAGAGGAAGAACAGGTCCGCGTAGCTCGGCTCGGGCACGGGCCGCTCCAGGACGACCTCGTACCACCCCCAGACGCCGTTGCCCAGTGCCGCCATGGCGGAGGAGAGGGCGAACAGCAGCCAGGCGGGCCGAAAGCGGCTGCTGCGGCGGCGTGCGTAGCGGAAGCAGGAGACGGCGGCCGCGGCCGCGGCCGCGCTGAGCCCGAAGTCGCCCATGACGAGGGCGACTTGTTCGTTGCCCCAGCTGAACGCGGCACCGACGGCGTAGGCCGCGCAGAGCAGGGCGAGGACGAGTTGGGCCCGGAGGCTCGCGCCACCGCGGCCGGGTGCCCTCCCGGGCGGCAGCGGCCCGGGCAGTGGCTTGGTCGCCCGGAGCGTGGGGCTCAGCGTGGAGCCGGTGGACTGGCGGGGACTCACCGGTTCTCCCAGGTGAGCGCCGCTCCCGCGTCCCGCCGGTCCCGGCGCGTCAGGGGGGTGTGCTTTCTGCGGCTGCTGTGCCTGCGGTGCTGACCGTGACCGCTGTGGCCGCCGTGGCTCCCGTGCGGGTGCCTCCGCGTCGCAGCTCGCCAGGGCCGCCGTCGGCGGCTCCGCCGCGTCGGATCGTTCGTCCATAGGCCGTGCATCGCCCGTCGCCCCCCTCGCTGTCTCAAGTCCGTCCCCGGCGCCGAACGGTGCGCGGCGCAGCCCCTGTCGGGGACGATACACCAGTCTCGTCACTCAGGGACATAGTTCCTCTACGCTCAGTGACCACCTGCGGCAACGTGAGCACGTTCCGCTTCCGAAGGAATGCGGAGGGTGCCCGAAGTGGATTACGCGTCGTCCGTCTCGCCCGTCGTAAGGACCACGTTGCGCAAGGGCTCCCGGTTCACGAATCGTCCCAACTGGGCCACCAACAGCCTTTTGGCACGCGGCAGGAAGGCCGAGGTGGGGCCGCCGACGTGCGGGCTGATGAGGACGCCGGGCGCGCGCCAGAGCGGGTGCCCCGGCGGCAGCGGCTCGGGATCGGTGACGTCGAGCGCCGCCGTGATGCGCCCACCGTCCAGTTCCGCGAGCAGCGCCTTGGTGTCGACGACGCCTCCGCGGGCAACATTCACCAGGAGGGCGCCGTTTTTCATACGGGCCAGGAAGTCGGCGTTGACCAGGCCTTTCGTCTGTTCTGTGAGAGGAGTGGACAGGATCACGACATCCGCCTGCGGCAGCAGGGAGGGCAGTTCGGTGAACGAATGCACCGGTCCGCGCGCCGTGGTGCGCTCAGAGCGCGCGACGCGCGCCACCCGCGCCACCTCGAAGGGCACGAGCCGGTCCTCGATGGCGGCGCCGATCGCGCCGTAGCCGACGATCAGGACGGTCCGGTCGGCGAGCGCGGGGCGGAAGTCGCCCTGCCAGCGCTCCTGTTGCTGGGCCCGGACGAAGTCGGGGACACCGCGCAGCGAGGCGAGGGTCAGGGTGAGCGCGAGCTCGGCCGTGCTGGCCTCGTGCACTCCACGCGCGTTGCAGAGCTGGACACCGGGAGCGACCGCGGACAGCCGGGCCAGGACGTCGTCGACGCCCGCCGTGAGCGTCTGGATCACCCGCAGGTTCCGCATGTGCTCCAGCGGGTTCACCTTCACCGGCCAGCGCTTCATGTAGGGCACCACGTACAGGACGCAGTCCGCGGGGTCGCCCGGGTACGGCTGCGTGCCGTCCTCACCTCCGTCCCAGAAGAGGTAGTTGGGGCCCTGCGGGAGCCCCTCGATCTCGTCCGGCGGGATGGGGAGCCACACATCGGCGGTCACGTCCGCGGTCGGGTCGGCAGTCGCGTCAGCAGTCATGCTCCGGAGGCTATGTCAGGTACCCGGCACGGCAGAGGTTAGGTTGGGGGTCGGGAGAGGGAGGGTCACGACCAGGTGGAGCGCAGGACGATCGGCGCGGCGACGCTCGAGGTGGGGGCCGTAGGACTCGGGTGCATGCCGATGAGCTGGGCGTACACCAGGTCGCGGCAACGGGGCGACGAGTCGATGCGGACGGTGCACCGGGCCCTCGACCTCGGCACCACGCTGCTGGACACCGCCGACATGTACGGCCCCTTCACCAACGAGCTGCTGGTGGGCCGGGTGCTGAGGGAGCGCCGCGCGGAGGCCTTCGTCTCCACCAAGGTGGGTTTGTTGGTGGGTGAGCAGCACATCGTGGCCAACGGCCGCCCCGGCTATGTGAAACGTGCCTGCGACGCCTCGCTGCGCCGCCTCCAGACCGACGTCATCGATCTCTACCAGCTCCACCGGGCGGACCCCGAGGTCCCCGTCGAGGAGACGTGGGGCGCGATGGCGGAGCTCGTACAGGCGGGGAAGGTGAGGGCGTTGGGCCTGTGCGCGGTGGGCGCGCGGGCGGGCCGCCGGCCGGGCGCGGGCATGTACGACACCACGATCCGCCAGCTCCAGCGGGTCCAGCAGATATTCCCGGTGAGCGCCGTGCAGGCCGAGCTGTCGGTCTGGTCGCGGGAGGCCCTGGACTCCCTTCTCCCCTGGTGTGTGGCCCGCGGCATCGGTTTCCTGGCCGCCATGCCCCTGGGGAATGGTTTCCTCACCGGCACCCTGACGCCCGGCGGGGGCTTCGAGATCGACGACCTCCGCGCCCGTCACCCCCGCTTCACCGCCGAGATGATGGCCGCCAACCAGCCCCTCGTCGTCGGCCTCCGCCGCGTCGCGGCACGCCACGGGGCGACGGTGACCCCGGCCCAGGTCGCCCTCGCCTGGATCCTCTCCCTCGGCCCCCATGTGGTCCCGGTGCCGGGCACCAAGCAGGCACGGTGGGTGACGGAGAACGCGGCCGCCCACGCCCTCCGTCTCACGGCCCAGGACCTGTCGGAGGTGGCGGGCCTCCCGCCCGCGCGGGGATCCTGGGACTGAGCGGACTGAGCGGACTGCGGACGGCGGACGGCGGACGGCGGACGGCGGCCGGCGATCGGGCGGCGCCCGGGCCGAGCGTCGCGGCCCTTCGCGCCGGACGTCGGGCATCAGGCGTCGGGCATCAGGCGTCGGGCATCGGGCATCAGGCGTCGGGCATCGGGCGTCGGGCGTCGGGCGTCGGGCGAAAAAGCCGCTTGATCGGGCGGAGGCGGAACCTGTGGGGCACTCGCGGTGTATGACAAGTAGAAGCTCCACGCCGAAGGGATCGTGATGGTGCAACGTCGAGTGGTGACGGCCGCGTTGGCCGCAGCCGTGCTCCTGGTGACGACCGGCTGCTCCTCCGACGACGGAGAGAAGCCGGACGCGGCCGGCGGCTCACCCCCGAGCAGCAGCAGTGCCGAGTCGTCCCCGCCCGAGCAGGCGGCGGACGCGGCGCCCCCCGCGAAGGGCTCGGTGAGGGTGGTCCGCACCGTCGCCGAGGACCTCGACACCCCCTGGGGCCTCGCGCCCCTCCCCGAGGGCGGTCTCCTCGTGTCCTCCCGTGACGAGGCCACGATCAGCAGAATCGACGAGAAGTCCGGCAAGAGCACCGAGCTCGGCGAGGTCCCCGGCGTCGCCCCGGCCGGCGAGGGCGGCCTCATGGGCATCGCCGTCTCCCCGGAGTACGCCTCCGACCACATGATCTACGCGTACTTCACCTCGGAGTCCGACAACAGGATCGTCCGGATGCTGTACGACCCCGAGAAGCCCGCCGGCGAGCAGCTCGGCGCGCCGGACACCATCCTCCGGGGCATCCCCAAGGGCACGAACCACAACGGCGGCCGGCTCGCCTTCGGCCCCGACCGACTGCTGTACGCGAGCACGGGCGAGCGGTACGAGGGCCCGCTGGCCCAGGACAAGGACTCCCTCGGCGGCAAGATCCTCCGTATGACCCCGGACGGCGAGCCCGCCCCGGGCAACCCGTTCGACGACTCCGTGGTGTATTCGTACGGCCACCGCAACGTCCAGGGCCTCGCCTGGGACGGCAAGCAGCGTCTGTGGGCCTCGGAGTTCGGCCAGAACACCTGGGACGAGCTGAACCAGATCCGGCCCGGCGGGAACTACGGCTGGCCGGAGGTGGAGGGCAAGGGCGGCAAGTCCGGTTACGTCGACCCGGTGGCCGTGTGGAGGACGGACGAGGCCTCCCCGAGCGGCATCGCCATAGCGGAGGGCTCGGTCTGGATGGCGGGCCTGAGGGGCCAGCGTCTGTGGCGCGTCCCCCTGGACGGCACCAAGGCCGCCGCCGACCCCCAGGCCTTCCTGGAGGAGGACTACGGCCGCCTTCGCACGGTTGTCTCCGCCGGCGGCGGCAAACTCTGGCTGGTGACCAGCGAGACGGACGGCCGGGGTTCCCCGGAAGGTGGCGACGACAAGATCCTGGAGCTGGAGGTGACGTAACCGGCCGCCTACTCCTCGGCCGCCTCCCCTGCCCCTGCCCCTGCCTCCTCCTCCACCGGCTCGGGCGGGCGTACGACGACCTTCCCGGACGCAAGGTCTATCGGTCCGCGTCCCGGGTCGTTGTCCCCGACGTCCTCGCGGGTCAGTTCCAGCCGGTTCTGCTCGTCACGCGTGTGCTTGCGGCCAGGTGCGAAGAGTTCCTCGAAGGCGTTGAACACGGTGCTCCCTCCCCCGGGGCCGCGAGGCGGCGGGCGGTCGGTCCCTGTCGAACAGCGGAGCCTCGGCGGTCCTCCCTGCCATCATCCCGCTGCCAGCCGTTCCCCGGCCCCCGCCGGGGGCAACCCCACCCGATGCGCCACCGCCGCCGCCTCGCCCCGGCCCGAGACACCGAGCTTGGCGAGGATGTTGGAGACGTGGACGCTGGCCGTCTTCGGGGAGATGAAGAGTTCCTCGGCTATCTGGCGGTTGGTGCGGCCGACGGCCACCAGGCGGAGGACGTCGTGTTCGCGGCCGGTGAGGCCGAGCGCGGCCACGGGGTCGGCGGGCGTGAGGGCGGGCTCGGGGGCGCGGCTGAGGGTGAGGCGGGCGCGGCGGGCGAGGAGGGCGACCTCGTCGGCGAGTGGGCGGGCACCGAGGTGGTCGGCGACGGCGGCGGCCAGCCGCAGCAGTTCCGTCGCGCGGTCCCGGGCCTCCTCGTCGGTGCCCTCGGTCAGCAGGGCCTCGGCGAGGCGGTGCCGGACGCGGGCGAGGTCGTAGGGCCGTTCCAGAGGCTCGAAGGCGGTGACGACATCGGACCAGGTGTCCGGGGCCGATACGCCTTCGGCGCGCTGGAGTTCGGCGCGCACCCACTGCTCGTGGGCGAGCCAGATCGGTGCGCCGGTGGTGAGCTTCTTGACCGCGGTGAAGATCTGGTCGAGTACCTCGGCGCGGCCGGGCCCGGCGGTCGACAGGGTGCGGGCCTCGGCCTCGGCGATGACGGCGGTGAGCAGCAGGGGCCAGGCATAGCGCTGGGTGCCGACGGGGAAGCCGGTGTCGAGGACGCGGGCGAGCTCCGCGCGGGCGTCCGGGAGGCGGCCCTCGGCGACGGCGATGCCGAGGGTGAGAGAGGACAGCGGCAGGTCGTTCTGCGGCATGGGGTTGTGGCTGCCGTAATGGCCGCGTGCGACGGCGAGTTGGCCGCGGGCCTCGGCGAGGTCGCCGCGGGACAGGGCGATGGCGGCGTGGATGAGGGTGCTGAGCCCTCGCGGCTTCTGGCTGGAGACGACGCTCTGGGCCTTCTCCACGGCCTCCAGGGCCTCGTCCCAGCACCCCAGGGAGAACAGGGACTCGGCGAGGTTGCCCCAGACCCAGGCCTCGGACTCCGACAGGCCCCTGCTTCGGGTGACTTGGACGCCTTCCTTCAGCAGGCGCACCGCGTCCTGGGAGCGTCCGATGCCCTCCAGGCAGGACGGGATGTTCACGTAGGCGCGGCCCACGACGGCGGCGGGGCCGCGTTCGAGCGTGCGGCGGCGGGCCTCCTCCATCTCCGCGATGCCCGTCTCGACGTCACCGGCGTCGACCATCAGGCCGCCGAGGGTGAGACGGGCGTTGAGTTCGATGTCCTCGGCGCCCACCATGCGCGCGTATTCGACGGCGCGCTGGGCGTCGGAGAGGGCGTCGGGGCCGGGGGCGTGGAGCATGGACCAACAGGCGACGCGGGAGAGCACCTCGGCGTGCACCTCCGAGGGCGGCAGGCCGCGGACGAGATCCTGGGCGGTGGCGAGCTCCTTCCAGCCGTCGCCCCGGGCCAGGCCCTCGGTGAGCATGGAGCGCTGTACCCAGAACCAGGCGGTGCGCAGCGGGTCGCCCCCGTCGGCGAGCAGGTCGAGGGCCCGCCGAGTGATCCTCAGGGCCCGCTCCCGCTCCCCGCACAGCCGTCCGGCGACGGCGGCCTCGGCCATGAGGTCCAGATAGCGCAGGGGGGTGGTGGCGGGGTCGCAGCCGCAGGGAGGGTAGACCTCGGTGTAGTCGACGGGGCGCAGTGCGGTGCGTACGGCGTCGGGGGCGGCGTCCCACAGCTCCATCGCCCGTTCCAGGAGCCGTAGTTGCTCGGAGTGGGCGTGTCGGGAGCGGGCCTCGGCGGAGGCGTCGAGGACGGCGGGCAGGGCCTTGGCCGCGTCGTGGGCGTGGTACCAGTAGCTGGCCAGGCGGGTGGCGCGGCCGTCGGCCGGGACGAGGGTCGGGTCGGCCTCCAGGACCTCGGCGTAGCGGCGGTTGAGGCGGGAGCGTTCGCCGGGCAGCAGGTCGTCGCTGACGGCCTCGCGGACCAGGGAGTGCCGGAAGCGGTAGCCGTCGCCGCCGGGGGCGGCGAGCAGGATGTTGGCGCCGACGGCGGCCCGCAGGGCCTCGATGAGGTCGTCCTCGGGAAGCCGGGCCGCGGCCGCGAGCAGGGCGTACTCCACGGTGGACCCGCCCTCGGCGACGATGCGGGCGATCCGCTGGGCGTCCTCGGGGAGCCGTTCGACGCGGACGAGGAGCAGGTCGCGCAGGGAGTCGGTGAGGCCGGGGCAGCCGCCGTCGTGGGCGGCGACGGCGAGTTCCTCGACGAAGAAGGCGTTGCCGTCGGAGCGGTCGAAGATCTCGTCCACGCGCTCCGGTTCGGGCTCGGCGGCGAGGATGCCGGCGAGTTGGTGGCCGACCTCGGCGCGGTTGAAGCGGGGCAGTTCGATGCGACGGACCGTGCGGAGGCGGTCGAGTTCGGCGAGGAGGGGGCGCAGCGGGTGGCGGCGGTGGATGTCGTCGGAGCGATAGGTGGCGAGGACGACGAGACGGCCGGTGCGCAGGGTGCGCAGCAGGTAGGAGAGGAGGTGGCGGGTGGAGGCGTCGGCCCAATGCAGGTCCTCCAGGGTGAGGACGATCGTGCGGTCGGCGGCGAGGCGTTCCAGGAGGCGGGCGGTGAGTTCGAAGAGGCGGGCCGTGCCCTCCTCGTCGTGCCGTACGCGGGGAGTCTCGCCCAACTCGGGGAGCAGCCTGGCCAGTTCCTGTTCCTGTCCGGCGGCCGCGGTGGCCAGTTCGTCGGGCAGTCGGCGGCGCAGGGCGCGCAGCGCGGTGGAGAAGGGCGCGAAGGGCAGTCCGTCGGCGCCGATCTCGACGCAGCCGCCGAGCGCGACGACCGCGCCCGCGCGCACGGCCTCGGCGGCGAACTCCTCGACCAGGCGGGTCTTGCCCACCCCGGCCTCACCGCCGAGCAGCAGCGCCTGCGGGCCGCCGCCCCCGTCTCCCCCGCTTCCCGCCGCCCGCGCGGCACCCCCACCCGCTGCGCGGGCCAACGCCTCGCGCAACACCTCCAGTTCGTCGGCTCGACCGACGAACACCGGACTGACGGACCTGGTCTCCACATCGCCGAGCATCGCACGACCCTCGGACACTCCGGCACCGATTATCCGCGGGCGCCCGGCCACCGAACCGTCGTTCACCAGGCCTCCATCACTCCACGTCCGGCTTTCGCGTCAGAGCTCCGGGGGGCGGTTGTCGGGCGAGTGCGGGTGAGTGGGGGGTGCTCGCGCAGTTCCCGGCGCCCCTTAGGAGCATGGGGTCGCCCCCGGTTCTCAACTAGCGCGGGGAACTGCGCGAGCAACCCCTCACCGCCCGCACTCGCCCAGGAACGCCCACGCCCCGCATTCACGCGGCGCGTGGGAACCGGAGCCTGCGTGGGCGTTCGTGAGGCACCCGGCCCTCCTCGTTTCGCTCGTCGCGGCGGGCGCGGCGGGCCTCGCGTACCCGGCGGTACTGCTCCGCCTCGCGGATCAGCTCTGCGGAACGGATCTGCTGGAGCTCGTACTCGAACATCTCGTACCCCTCGTGAAGAGTCGGTCTCGGCTCGCTTGCTGCGATGCCTCAACCTTCGTCTCCGAGGCGGGTCCGCCACATCGGGAGAGTTCCGCATCTTGAACGCGGGGAGGGGCCTTAGGCCGGTGTAGGGATACCCGCACCGGGCCTAAGGCCCCTCAGAAACCGTCCTGTCCGTCCTGTCCGTCCTACCTGACCGTCCCGTCAGCCCTGCTCGGGGCAGGGCGTCAGGTGCTCGGCAGCGCCAGCAGGATGTCGGAGTACTTCAGGGCGGCCAGCACCAGCCCGATGAAGCCGACCGAGACACCGGCCCAGGCCACCGACTTGATCCACGGCGTCTGCACCTGGTCGGGGTCGCCGAACGCGGGCCGCACGAGCACGGCGACGCCGACGAGCAGCCCGACGAGCGCGAAGACGCCGCCCCACAGCGCGGACGCCTGCCAGGCATCGCCGTAGACCGCCTGGAGCTGCGTGGCGACGGTCGCGTTCGTCGCGGCCTGCATCTCCAGCTGGCCGGTGATCTCCTCGCGCGCGGAGGCGACCGTGCCGACCCAGCCGCCGGTCAGCGAGACGAGGCCCAGCACCACGGACACGATGCCGGCGGCACCCTGTCCGACGCCTGGCGACGCCTTCGCGGCGGCCGGGGGGAACTCCTCGTCGAACTCTCCGGCCTCGTCGGAGTCGTCGGCCTCGACCGAGTGGCCGGCTTCCGCCGCGGCCTCCGTCTGCGCCGCGTCCTCCTTGATGACGTCGGTGCCCTTCACCGACTCGTCGTCGTTCCTGGCCTCGGCACCCGTGTCGGCACCGGTCTCGTCAACTGTCTTGGTTCCCATACCTCGCACCGTACGAATGTTGTCTGAGAGGTTTCTTAATGATCGCTGTGAGCGCTGCGATCACGTGCCGCACGCCATTCGGGCGCCAGAACGGACCATATCTGCAAGTCGTGCCGGACACCTCGGTGGGGATATCTCTCCCGCTGCACACCGTCCCTGACCATGCCCAGCCGCCGCGCCACGTTCAGGCTCGGCGTGTTGCCGGAGGCCGCGATCCACTCGACCCGGTGGATGGCACGGACGTCGACGGCCCAGTCGATGAGGATCCGCATGGCACGGGTGATCAGCCCCCGCCCGGTGCCGGCGGGCTCCAGCCAGCATCCGACCTCGCAGTTGGCGTTCTCCGCGTCGAAGTTGAGGAAGAGGACCCCGCCGACGAGCTTGCCGTCGAGCCAGATGCCGTGCAGGGAGCCGGTGTCGGCGGCGCGCATGTCGGCGTACCGCTGGAGGACGGCGCGCGCGGACGCGACGTCCGTGGCGGTCTGGCCGAAGGGGACGTACGCGTTGATGAAGTCGCGCCCCCGCTCCAGGTGCGCGAGGAACTCCTCGGCGTGCCAGGGCTCCAGGGGCCGCAGTTCGGCCCCGTCGTCACCCAGGGATATCGCGTACATCCGGCTGTCGCTCCTTCGCCCGTACGTCCGTCGCGTCGGCGTACCCCGCCGGTACGTCCTCGGCGTCCCCCGCCAATACGTCCGCCGCCTCGGCGTCCGTCGCGGCGGCCAGCCTCTCATGGGCGGCGCGGGATTCGGGCGGCTCGATGCTGATGCGGGGCATGCGCTTGTCCAGCCAGCGGGGCAGCCACCAGTTGGCGCCGCCGAGCAGGTGCATGAGGGCGGGGACGAGGAGCGTGCGCAGGACGAAGGCGTCGAGGGCGACGGCGGCGGCCAGGGCGATGCCGAACATGGCGATCACGCGGTCGCCGCTGAGCACGAAGGCGAGGAAGACGGAGATCATGATGACCGCCGCGGAGTTGATCACCCGGCTGGTCTCGGCCAGGCCGACCCGGACCGCGCGCCGGTTGTCGCCGGTCTCCAGCCACTCCTCGTACATCCGGCTGACCAGGAAGACCTGGTAGTCCATGGAGAGCCCGAAGAGGACCGACACCATGATCACGGGGAGGAAGGGCTCGATCGGCCCGGCCCGGCCGAGGCCCAGCAGCTCACTCCCCCAGCCCCACTGGAAGATCGCGACGACCACGCCGAACGCGGCGGCGACGGCGGCCACGTTCATCGCGGCGGCCTTGAGCGGTATGCCGATGGACCTGAAGGCGAGCAGGAGCAGCAGGCAGCCGAGGCCGATGACCACGCCCACGAACAGCGGCAGCTTGCCGACGATGACGTCCGCGAAGTCGTCGTAACCGGCGGTCACCCCGCCGACGCGCAGATCGAGCGAGGTGCCGGTCTCGGCCCTCGGCAGCACCTCGTCGCGCAGCTGTTCGACGAGGTCACTGGTCTTCGCGGACTGCGGGGAGGAGTCGGGGACGACGGTGAGGTACGCGGTGTCGCCGCCGGTGTTGTACGTGACCGGGGTCACCGCCGAGACGCCCTCGGTGGCCCGGAGCGTGGTGTCGAGGTTGTCGAGGGCGAGTTTGTCGGCGGCGCCGTCGACCTCGGTGACGAGGGTGAGCGGGCCGTTCACGCCGGGGCCGAAGCCGTCGGCGAGCAGTTCGTAGGCCTGGCGGGTGGTCGTCGCCTGCGGGTCGTTGCCCTGGTCGGAGGTGCCCAGGCGCAGCCCGAGGGTGGGCAGGGCGAGCAGGGTCATGACGACGAGGGCGATCGCGCCGAGCTTCTTGGGGTGCTTCTCGACGAAGGCGGACCAGCGGGCGGCGAAGCCGGTGGGCAGTTCGGGCTCGGGGCCGTGCTCGGCCAGGCGGCGCCGCTCGCGGCGGCTCAGCGCCCGCATGCCGATGAACGACAGCAGGGCCGGCAGCAGCGTCACGGAGGCGGCGACGGTGAGGACCACGGTGAGGGAGGCGGCGATCGCGACGCCGTTGAGGAAGCCGAGGCGCAGGATCAGCATGCCGAGCAGGGCTATGCAGACCGTGGCGCCGGCGAAGACGACGGCCCGTCCGGTGGTCGCGACCGCGTTCCGCGCGGCCTCCTCGACGGACAGCCCCCGCTTCAGCCCGCGCCGGTGCCGGGTCACGATGAACAGCGCGTAGTCGATGCCGACGCCGAGGCCGATCAGGGTGCCCAGCATGGGCGCGAAGTCGGCGACCGTCATGGCGTGCCCGAGCAGGGTGATCCCCGCATAGGCGGTGCCCACGCTGACCAGGGCGGTAGCGATCGGCAACAGGCTGGCGGCGAGTGAACCGAACGCGAGGAAGAGGACGACGGCGGCGACGAGCACGCCGACGATCTCGGCGAGGTGCCCGCCGGAGGTCTCGGTGAGTTCGATCGAGGTGCCGCCCAGCTCCACCTGGAGCCCGCCGCCCTCGGCGCCCTTCGCCGTGTCGACGACGGCCTCGGCCTGCGCCTTGTCCACGTCCTCGGCCGGCTGGTCGAAGGTGACGGTGGCGTACGCCGTACGGCTGTCCTCGCTGATCCGGCCGCCGTCGGCGCCGTCGTACGGGTCGGTGACGGCGGCGACGCCCGGCAGGTCGGCGATCTCGTCGAGGGTGCGGGTCATCGTCTGCTCGACGGCGGCGGCCCGCACGGAGCCGGCATCGCTGTGCCAGACGACGGTGGCGCTGTCGCCGCTGACACCCGGGAAGCCCTCGTTCAGGAGTTCGGTGGCGCGGCTGGACTCGGTTCCGGGGGTCTTGTAGTCGTTCGAGTACGCGGCTCCCGCGACGGCGGCGCCGGCGGCCGTGCCGGCGAACGCGAGAAGCCACAGAAGTACGGCGACGAGACGGTGCCGGACGCACCAGCGCGCAAGGGCTGCCACGGATCGTGCTCCTGGGGGGGTTTGTGGATCTTTGACCGTGTACAGCCGTGAATCGAACTGAACAGCACACAAAGAACGCATGAGCAACGTCTGGCCACTGTTGCACCCAGAAGTGATCGTTAGGCCCCTTTGAGGGTCTCCTCACAGGAGATGGGAGCCACCTCACAGGACAGACGACAGCACTCTGTCACCCTGCGCCACGCCCCCGGGCACACCCGGGGGGCGGCACATCGCAGTGATGCACCGCCCCCAGGGATACGCGGCGGAACCGCCGGTCGTTCAGCCCTCGCCGACGCCCAGCTTCTCCAGGATCAGTTCCTTGACGCGGGCCGCGTCGGCCTGACCACGGGTGGCCTTCATGACCGCACCGACCAGGGCTCCGGCCGCGGCCACCTTGCCGCCGCGGATCTTGTCGGCGATGCCCGGGTTGCCGGCGATGGCCTCCTCGACGGCCGTCGTCAGGGCGCCCTCGTCGGAGACGACCTTCAGACCGCGCTTGTCGACGACCTCGTCCGGGGTGCCTTCGCCCGCGAGAACGCCTTCGATGACCTGGCGGGCCAGCTTGTCGTTCAGGTCGCCCTTCGAGACCAGCTCGGTGACCCGGGCCACCTGCTCCGGCGTGATCGCCAGCTCGTCGAGCGGGACGCCCGACTCGTTGGCGCTGCGGGCCAGCTCGCCCATCCACCACTTGCGGGCGGAGGCGGCGTCGGCCCCGGCCTCGATGGTGGAGACGATCAGGTCCAGCGCGCCGGCGTTGAGGATCGCCTGCATCTCGGTGCCCGAGATGCCCCACTCCCCGAGGAGCCGGTTGCGACGGACCAGCGGCAGCTCGGGCAGCGCGGCCCGGATCTCCTCGACCCACTCGCGCGAGGGGGCCACCGGCACGAGGTCCGGCTCGGGGAAGTACCGATAGTCCTCGGCCTCCTCCTTCACGCGGCCGGAGGTCGTGGACCCCGTGTCCTCGTGGAAGTGCCGGGTCTCCTGGATGATCGTCCCGCCGTCGTTCAGCACGGCGGCGTGCCGCTGGATCTCGAAGCGGGCGGCACGCTCGACGGACCGCAGCGAGTTCACGTTCTTCGTCTCGGAACGCGTGCCGAACTTCTCGCGGCCGTGCGGGCGCAGCGACAGGTTCACGTCGCAGCGCATCTGGCCCATCTCCATACGGGCCTCCGAGACGCCGAGCGCCTTGATGACCTCGCGCAGCTCACGGACGTACGCCTTGGCGACCTCGGGAGCCCGCATCCCCGCACCCTCGATCGGCTTGGTGACGATCTCGATGAGCGGGATGCCCGCGCGGTTGTAGTCGAGCAGCGAGTGCGAGGCGCCGTGGATGCGGCCGGTGGCACCGCCGACGTGCGTCGACTTGCCGGTGTCCTCCTCCATGTGGGCGCGCTCGATCTCCACACGGAAGGTCTCGCCGTCCTCCAGCTGTACGTCGAGGTAGCCGTTGAAGGCGATCGGCTCGTCGTACTGGGAGGTCTGGAAGTTCTTCGGCATGTCCGGATAGAAGTAGTTCTTCCGGGCGAAGCGGCACCACTCGGCGATCTCGCAGTTCAGCGCGAGACCGATCTTGATCGCCGACTCGACGCCGATCGCGTTGACGACCGGGAGCGCGCCGGGCAGGCCGAGGCAGACGGGACAGGTCTGCGTGTTGGCGTCCTGACCGAGTTCGGTCGAACAGCCGCAGAACATCTTGGTCTTGGTGCCGAGTTCGACATGGACCTCGAGGCCCATGACGGGGTCGTACGACGCCAGCGCGTCCTCGTACGACACCAGGTCGGTCGTGGTGGTCACGGTCTAACTTCCCTCTCAGCCCAGCAGGACGTCGTCGTCGCCCAGCCGCTTCAGTTCGCGGTACAGGATGGCGAGGCCGGTGACGATGCCGACGGCGGCGACCGTCGCGTCGATCAGGCGCAGGGTGTCCTCGTCCGAGCGGGCCTTCTTGATCCGCTTGGCGACACCCCACGCGCCGAAGGCGGTGGTGGCGATGGACACGTACGTGCCGGACTTCGACTTCTGAAAGTCCTTGGCCTTGGACAGTGCGTTGGTCACAGCGACGGAGCCTCCTCGAGGAGCGGGTGCCCCCACTTTTCCACGAAGGCGGCCTCGACGGCGGCGCCGACCTTGTAAAGCCGGTCGTCCTTCAGTGCCGGAGCGATGATCTGCAGTCCGACCGGCAGCCCGTCCTCCGGCGCGAGGCCGCAGGGCAGGGACATCGCGGCGTTGCCCGCGAGGTTGGTCGGGATGGTGCAGAGATCCGCCAGGTACATCGCCATCGGGTCGTCGGCGCGCTCGCCGATCGGGAAGGCGGTGGTGGGCGTGGTCGGCGAGACGATGACGTCGACCTTCTCGAACGACTTCTCGAAGTCCCGCGTGATGAGCGTACGGACCTTCTGGGCGCTGCCGTAGTACGCGTCGTAGTAGCCGGAGCTGAGCGCGTACGTGCCGAGCATGATGCGGCGCTTCACCTCGGGGCCGAAGCCCGCCTCACGGGTGAGGGAGGTGACCGTCTCGGCGGAGTTCGTGCCGTCGTCGCCGGTACGCAGGCCGTAGCGCAGCCCGTCGAAGCGGGCGAGGTTGCTCGAACACTCGCTCGGCGCGATCAGGTAGTACGCGGCCAGCGCCAGGTCGAACGACGGGCAGTCCAGCTCGACGATCTCGGCGCCCAGCTCCTTCAGCAGCGCGACGGACTCGTCGAACCGCTGGAGCACGCCCGCCTGGTAGCCCTCGCCCCGGAACTGCTTGACGACGCCCACCCGCATCCCGGCGACACTGCCGTTGCGCGCGGCCTCGACGACCGCCGGGACCGGGGCGTCGATGGAGGTCGAGTCGAGCGGGTCGTGCCCCGCGATGACCTCGTGCAGCAGCGCCGCGTCCAGGACCGTACGGGCACAGGGCCCGCCCTGGTCGAGGGAGGACGAGAACGCCACCATGCCGTAGCGGGAGACCGCGCCGTACGTCGGCTTGACGCCGACCGTGCCGGTGACGGCGGCCGGCTGACGGATCGAACCGCCGGTGTCGGTGCCGATGGCGAGGGGCGCCTGGTAGGAGGCGAGCGAGGCGGAGGAACCGCCGCCGGAGCCGCCCGGGATCCGGGTGAGGTCCCAGGGGTTGCCGGTCGGCCCGTACGCGCTGTTCTCGGTGGAGGACCCCATGGCGAACTCGTCCATGTTGGTCTTGCCGAGGATGACGACGTCGGCGTCCTTCAGGCGCTTGGTGAGGGTCGCGTCGTAAGGCGGGATCCACCCTTCGAGGATCTTCGAGCCCACGGTGGTCGGAATGCCGACCGTGGTGAAGATGTCCTTGAGCGCGAGCGGAACACCGGCGAGCGGGCCGAGCTTCTCGCCCCTGGCCTTCTTCTCGTCGACGGCACGGGCCTGGGCGAGGGCGCCCTCGCGGTCGACGTGCAGGAAGGCGTGCACCTTCTCGTCGACGGCCTCGATCCGGGCCAGGTGGGCCTCGGTGACCTGTACGGCGGTGAGCTCGCCGGAAGCGATCTTCGCGGCGATCTCCGCCGCGGTGAGCTTGATGATGCTGTCGGTCATGACGTGATCAGTCCTCCCCCAGGATCTGCGGCACCTTGAAACGCTGCTGCTCCTGGGCCGGGGCGGCGGAAAGTGCCTGCTCGGGGGTGAGCGACGGACGGACCTCGTCCGCGCGCATGACGTTCGTCAGCGGCAGCGGGTGCGAGGTCGGCGGTACATCTTGGTCGGCGACCTCGCTGACGCGGGCGACCGCGCCGATGATGTCGTCCAGCTGGCCCGCGAAGTGTTCAAGCTCTTCGGGCTTCAGCTCCAGACGCGCCAGCCGTGCGAGGTGGGCGACCTCCTCGCGCGTGATGCCAGGCATGCAGCGATCCTCTGGGGTGAGTGAGTGTGGTTTGGCGCCAATCCTATGGGGCGCGCGGGGTTGGCTGCGCCGCTGGGCCGGGCGCCTGGTAGCTCGGGGTGCACTGTAATCGGGCGAGTGCGGGTTCGTCGTGGTTGCTCGCGCAGTTCCCCGCGCCCCTGAAGGCCCAGTCCCTGCGGGCCTGAACAGCACGGGGCGCGGCCCCTGCTGTTCAGGGGCGCGGGGAACTGCGCGAGAAGCCCCACCGGACCCGCACCCGCCAACCAGGCCCGCACCCCCGAGCCATCAGGCGCCCGCGCTACTCGTCCGCCGTAGCCGCGGGCAAGGCGGCTTTCGGCCGCTGCCACCCACGGGACCCCCGCGCCCGCAGCCAGGCCGTGGCCTCCTCCGGCGGCATCGCGGCGGCGACGAGCCAGCCCTGCACCGCGTCACACCCCAGATCCCGCAACCGCTCCCACGTCTCGTCGTCCTCCACACCCTCCGCGACGACGAGCAGGCCGAGCGAATGCGCGAGGTCCACCGTGCAGCGCACGATCTCCGCGTCCTCGTTGTCGATCGCCAGCCGCGCCACGAACGACCGGTCGATCTTCAGCTCGCTCACCGGCAGTCGCCGCAGATGGACCAGCGACGAGTACCCCGTCCCGAAGTCGTCGAGCGACATCTTCACCCCGTGCCCGGTCAGCCCGGCGAGGGTGTCCGCGGCCCGCTGAGGGTCCTCCAGGAGCACGTGTTCCGTTATCTCCAGCTGCAACGACCCGGCGGGAACCCCGTGGCGGGCGAGCCGCGCGGCCACCGCGCCCGCGAAGCCGGGGGTGTGGACATCGCGCGGCGACACGTTCACGGCGACCGGTACGTGCAGCCCCTGGGCCCGCCACCGCGCCACCTGCGCGAGGGCGGTCTCCAGGACGTACTCCGTCAGATGCGGCATCAGCCCGGACGACTCGGCGATCGCTATGAACTCGTCCGGCGGTACCTTCCCCCGCTCGGGATGCACCCACCTGACCAGCGCCTCCAGCCCGGCGACCTGCCCGTCGAAGCGGACCTTCGGCTGGTAGTGCAGCTCGACCTCCTGCGCGTCGAGCGCGCGCCGCAGGTCGCCCAGCAGACCGAGCCGGTCCGGCGTGTTCGAGTCCCGCTTGGGCTCGTACACCTCGACGCCCGTACGGTCCCGCTTCGCCTGGTACATCGCCACGTCCGCCCGGCGCAGCAGCCCCTCCGCGTCGAGCGCGTGGTCGGGGAAGACGGCGAGCCCGGCGCTGGCCTCCAGGACGAGGGTGAGCCCGTCGAGGTCGAGCGGCGAGCCGAGCGCGGCGACGAGGTTGCGGGCGACCCGCGACGCGGACGTCGTGGAGTCGGCGACGGGCAGCAGGACGGCGAACTCGTCGCCGCCGAGCCGCGCGGCCTCCGCTCCGCGCGGCAGGGCGACCCGCAGCCGATCGGCTATCTGCAACAGCAACCGGTCGCCCGCGAGATGCCCGAGTGTGTCGTTGACGGACCTGAAGCGGTCGAGGTCGATCAGCATCAGTGCGGACCTCGCCCCGATGCGTTCGGCGTCGTCCAGGGCGGTCCAGGTCCGTTCCAGCAGCCACTGGCGGTTCGGCAGTCCGGTGAGCGGGTCGCGCAGTTGCTCCTCGGCGCGGGCGCGGGCTATCCACAGCGTGGAGTCGAGCGCGATGAGGGGGATGGCGAAGAGCGGCAGCAGCAGGGGCTGGGCGAGGGCGACGACGCAGACGAGCGGGGCGATGCCGAGCAGCGCGACGGCGACGAGCCCCTGTCTGACCAGGGCCGTACGCGCGACGGTGGGCAGTCCGCCGCGTGGCGCGGCCAGATACCAGAGCAGGGCGCGGCTGACCGCGAGGTAGGCGATGGCGACCAGCGCCACCTGGGGCGCCGAGTAGAGGTTCCAGCTGTCCGGGTCCCAGGGCCGCTCCACCGAGGGGACCCGGCCGAAGACCCTCAGGACGAGCGCGGCGGCACCGATGCCGAGGATGTCGACCGCGCCGTGCAGCACGCCCTGCCGCCAGCGGCCCCGGCGGGCGATGCCGACGAGGACGACGACGGTGAGGCTGACCATCCCTGCGGCCACCCAGCCGTACAGCAGCAGGACGGCGAGGGTGAGGGCGGCGCCGGAGCCGGTGCCGCCCCACCAGCGGGCGCGGCCCATGGCGACGAGGTGGCCGACGATGATGCCGGTCAGCAGGGCGAGGGACCAGCCGACGGCGCCGGCCGGGAAGAGCGCGTGCTGCCCGACGAACGCCCGGTAGAACCCGGCGCCCAGGATGGCGCCGGCGAGGCCCACGATCACGGCGGGCAGCGCGGGCCAGGACATGTGCCGATCGGCTTCGTGGCCCGGCAGTTCGTGGCCGCGGCCCTGGCTGAGCGCGCCGGTGACGGCAGGGGTCCCGCCCGTGCCGACCGCGGTGCCGGAGGTGAGCTGTGCCGGGCCGGGTACGAGGGAGCCGCGTGCGCTCGCGCCCGCACGGCCCGGCGGCCATGCCACCCCGGCCCTGGATTCCGCCGCCGTCGCCTGCCGGGAACCCCGCTCCCGGCTCTCCCGCTCTCGGCTCTCCCGCTCTCGACCTCGCTGCTCTCGGCTTCCCTCGAACGGGCGTCCTCCCATGAGCAGGGAGCGCCCCCGTCGCCAGGCCCCGGACATCCGGCGCAGACGCAGCCGTGAGTCCGGGGCGACGCTCTCGGTCGGTTCCATTCCCGTCCCTCTCACAGCCGGCGGTGCCCGCGCCACGCGGCCCGTTGCTCCCGACAACCTCAACGGCACCGCGTCCGAAAACCCGCCACGCGTCCGGGCACGGCAGGCGCACACCTCAACAGTAGGCCGCACAAGGCTTCTACGGGCAGCGGTCGACGGCGGTTGCCCGAATGCGACCGGCCACCCGTATGCATCTGGTATGCGCCGAACGGGTGGCCTTCAACCCCTACTCCTCGATCGGGAGCGCGACTTCCGCCGCCGCGTCCGGTCCCTGTTCGAGCAGTACGGCGAAGCCGTCCTCGTTCAGGACGGGCACCTTGAGCTGCATCGCCTTGTCGTACTTGGAGCCCGGATTCTCACCCACTACGACGAATGAGGTCTTCTTCGACACCGAGCCGGTCACCTTGGCGCCCCGGCTCTGCAGCGCCTCCTTGGCCCCGTCGCGGGTGTGGTGTTCGAGTGTGCCGGTGACGACGACCGTCAGCCCTTCGAGGGGCCTGGGTCCCTCGTCCTCGCCGGAGCCCTTGTCCTCCAGGGGGACACCGGCCTCCTTCCACTTACGGATGATCTCTAGGTGCCATTCCTCGGCGAACCACTCCTCGAGCGCCTTCGCGACGATGGCGCCCACGCCGTCGACTGCCGTGAGCTCCTCCACCGTGGCCTGCCGGATACGGTCGATCGAACGGAACTCGCGGGCCAGGGCCTGGGCGGCGACCGGTCCGACGTGGCGGATGGAGAGCCCGTTGAGGAAGCGGGCGAGCGGGCGGCTCTTGGCCTCCTCGATCTTCTGGAGCAGGGCGAGCGTGTTCTTCTTGGGCTCGCCCTGCTGGTTGGCGAAGACCGTGACGATCTTCGGCTCGCCCGTCTTCGGATCGTGCTTGGGCAGACCGCTGTCCGCGTCCAGGACGTACGCCTTGATGGGGAGCAGCTTCTCCACCGTGAGGTCGAAGAGGTCGCCCTCGTCGACGAGGGGCGGGTCGGCCGGCTCCAGGGGCCGGGTGAGGGCGGCGGCGGCGACACCGCCGAAGTGCTCGATGTCCAGGCATTCCCGGCCCGCCAGATACGAGACGCGCTCTCTCAACTGGGCGGGGCAGCTGCGGGCGTTGGGGCACCGCAGGTCGATGTCGCCCTCTTTCATGGGCCGCAGCGGTGTCCCGCACTCCGGGCACTCGGTCGGCATCACGAAGGGGCGGGTCTCGCCTTCGACGCGCAGGTCCACGACCGGCCCGAGGATCTCGGGGATGACGTCACCGGCCTTGCGGATCACGACCGTGTCCCCGATGAGGACGTTCTTGGCCTTGACGACCTCCTGGTTGTGCAGCGTGGCGAACTCGACCTCCGAGCCCGCCACCGTGACCGGCTCGACCTGGGCGTACGGCGTGACCCGGCCGGTGCGGCCGACGCCCACCTTGATGTCGATGAGCTTGGTGTTGACCTCTTCTGGCGCGTACTTGTAGGCGATGGCCCAGCGGGGTGCGCGCGCCGTCGAGCCGAGACGTCCCTGCAGACGGATCTCGTCGAGCTTGACGACCACGCCGTCGATCTCGTGCGCCACCGAGTGACGGTGTTCGCCGTAGTAGGCGATGAACTCCCGTACGCCGTCGAGGTCGTCGACCACCCTGTTGTGCTCGGCGGTGGGCAGACCCCAGGACTTGAGGAGGTCGTAGGCCTGGGAGAGGCGGGTGAAACCGCCGTCGAAGCCCTCCAGGGCGCCGATGCCGTGGACGACCATGTGGAGGGGCAGGGTGGCCGTGACCTTGGGGTCCTTCTGGCGCAGTGAACCCGAGGCGGAGTTGCGGGGATTGGCGTACGGCTTCTCACCGGCCGCCACACGGCGTTCGTTGAGACCCTGGAAGGCCTCCATCGGGAAGTAGACCTCGCCCCGGATCTCGACGAGCCGCGGGACGCGGTCGCCCTTCAGCCGGTGCGGGATCTCCGCGATCGTCATGACGTTGGGCGTGATGTCCTCGCCGGTCCGCCCGGTGCCCCGGGTGGCGGCGCGGGTGAGCCTGCCGTCCTCGTACGTCAGGTTCACCGCGAGACCGTCGATCTTCAGCTCGCACAGCAGGTGGTAGTCGGTGGTCCCGACGTCCTTGGCCACGCGGTCGGCCCAGGCGGCGAGCCCGTCGTCGTCGAAGACGTTGTCGAGGGAGAGCATGCGCTCGCGGTGCTCCACCTCGGCGAGATCGGTCTCGTACTCGACGGCGACCTTCTGGGTCGGCGAGTCCGGGGTACGCAGCTCGGCGTACTCGTCCTCCAACGCCTCCAGGGTGCGCAGGAGTTCGTCGAACTCCGCGTCGCTGACGACGGGAGCGTCCTTCACGTAGTACCGGAAGCGGTGCTCCTCGATCTGTTCGGCGAGCCGCGCGTGCTTCTCGCGGGCCTCGGCGGGCACCGCTGCCTCGGCGGGTACCGATGTGGGCTGTGCGTCCTTGTCGCCGGCCACCGTGTTGTCCTCCCGTTACTCTGGGTTGTCCGCGAGAGATCTCGCCGCCTTGACGCAGTGGGCGAGCGCCCGGCGCGCGTACGCCGGGGAGACCCCCGCGAGCCCGCACGTCGGAGTGAGCGTGACCGCCTCCGCGAGAAGCCCCGGACGCAGCCCCAGCCTGCGCCACAGCGTCCTGACACCCATGACGCTACCGGCAGGGTCCGACAACGGGCCCTCCGTGGTGGGCACGACACCGGCCAGCAGCTTCGTGCCCCCCTCCACCGCTTCCCCGATCGTGTCGTCGTCACGTTCGGTGAGCAAGGAGAAGTCGAAGGAGATCCCGGTGGCACCGGCTCGGCGCAGGAGCGCGAAGGGTACGTCGGGGGCGCAGGAGTGCACGACGACCGCCCCCTGGGGGCTCCCCTCCGTGGAGTGGACGCCGATGACGTCCCTGAGGGTGGACTCGACGAGTTGGCGGTCGACGGCGCGGTGGGTCCGGTAGCCGCTCGCGCTCTTCACCTGGCCGCGCAGGACGGCGATGAGGGAGGGTTCGTCGAGCTGGAGGACGAGTTGGGCTCCCGGTGCGCGGCGTCGGACCTCGGCGAGGTGCTCGCGCAGTCCCTCGGCGAGCGAGCCGGCGAGGTCACGACAGGCGCCGGGATCGGAGAGGGCCACCTCGCCGTTCCTCAGTTCCAGCGCGGCGGCGAGGGTCCACGGGCCGACGGCCTGCACCTTCAGCGGGCCCTCGTACCCCTGTGTGAACTCCTCCAGCGCGTCCAGGTCCTCGCCCAGCCACGACCGGGCCCGCTTGGTGTCGCGGCCCGGCCGGTCACCGATCCGCCATCCGCTGGGCTCCACGCGCGCGTACAGCTCGACCAGCATCCCGGCGGTTCTGCCGATCATGTCGGCGCCGGGGCCTCTGGCGGGCAGTTCGGGGAGGTACGCCATCCCCGTCTCCGGCCACTCGAAGGTGCCGGAGACGGTCTTGGCGGCCTCCCGGGCGTCGCCGCCGGGCATGGAGCCGATGCCGGTGGCGGGGCCGAAACTGAAGTGTGCGTTCACGCACCGAAGCCTACGTTTTCCGCCCCCGCCGCCCCTACCCGTCCCGTCCTCGGGGCTCCGCCCCGAACCCCGTTCGCGCAGTTCCCCGCGCCCCTCAAAGGGGCGCGGGGAACTGCGCGACAAGCCCCCACCCACCCGCAGACGACTCCCAGCCGACCGGGGTCGAAGGGGCGGAGCCCCTGGGGATGGGACGGGTAGGGGCGGCGGGGGCGATTCAAGCCGCTCGTCAGAGGCCCGGGCGGACCGTCAGGTCGTTCACTTCCGCGTCGCGGGGCAGGTCCAGCGCCATGAGGATCGTCGTCGCGACCGACTCGGGGGCGATCCACCGAGACGGGTCGTACTCCTTGCCCTCCTGCTGGTGCACCTTCGCCTGCATGGGACTGGCGGTGCGCCCGGGGTACACCGTGGTCACCCGCACCCCGTTGCCGTGCTCCTCCCACCGCAGGGAGTCCGCCAACGCCTTGAGCCCGTGCTTGGACGCGGCGTACGCGGACCAGTCCGCGTGCGCGTGGAGACCCGCGCCGGAGTTGACGAACACCACGTGCCCACGGGCGGCCCGGAGTTGGGGCAGGAGGTGGCGGGTCAGCTCGGCGGGTGCGACGAGGTTGACGTTCAACTGGTGGCGCCAGGCCTTGGGGGTCAGCTCACCGACCGGCCCGAGGTCGACCACGCCCGCGATGTGCAGTAGCGAGTCCACCCGGTCGGGCAGGGCCTCGTGGGCGAAGGCCCAGGAGAGCCTGTCCGGGTCGGCCAGATCGCCGACCAGCGTCCGCGCCCCGGGGAACTCCGCCGCCAGTTCCTTCGCCCGCCCCGCGTCGCGCGCGTGCAGCACGAGGTCGTCCCCGCGCTCGTGCAGCCGTCGGGCGACGGCCGCGCCGATGCCGGAACCCGCGCCGGTGATCACATGAGTAGCCATGCGGTCATGCTCGCATCACCCGGGAGCCGAGGACGTCCACCGGAGCCCACCGGAGCCCGCCGAGACCCCCGTCGAACGCCCGGCCTCACGCGACGCCCCGGCTCTCCTCCAGATACGCCATCGCCCCCACCGGCTCCTCCGCGAAGAAGACCAGGTCGGTGAGCGGGCGGGGCAGGAAACCCTCGTCCTCCATGCGCCGGAACTGCTCCTTCAGGCCGTCGTAGAAGCCCGCGGTGTTGAGGAGCACGACCGGCATCTCGGTGTGGCCGTGCTTCTTCAGCTCCAGGATCTCGGTCGCCTCGTCGAGCGTGCCGGTCCCGCCGACCATGACGACGACCGCGTCGGCCTTCTCCAGCAGCAGTCGCTTCCTCTCGGCGAGGTCCCGCGCGACCACCATCTCGTCGGTGCCGGGCCGCGCCTTGGCCGCCAGGAACTCGACCGACACGCCCAGCAGTCTGCCGCCCGCCTCCTGCACGCCGTCGGCGACCACCTTCATCAGCCCGACGTCCGAACCACCCCATACCAGGGTGTGCCCGCCCTTGCCGATCAGCTTGGCGAACTCCTTCGCGTGGCCCGTGTAACGGTCGGCGAGGTCGGCGGCGGAGAGGAAGACGCAGATGTTCATGGGTCCACGTTAGGGGGCGGCACCGACATCGCGGCCGTCGTGTCCACCGGCTTCCTCCGCCACCGTCGCGCGGATCTTGGACTGACGGTGCGGCAGGTCCTCCCAGTCGTCCATGAGGCGGGCGGACAGGCCGTGTTCGCGGGCGAGTTCGACGAGGGTGTCGGTCCGGTAGTAGAAGTCCTCGTGCAGCACCTGGTGCTCCTTGCCCTCGGTGCGGCCGAAGGTGAAGTCGAAGAAGCCGCCGGGGGCGAGGACGCGGCCGACGTGTGCGAGGCACTGCTCGATGACATGTGGCGGCGAGTGGGAGAACACGCTGTGCGCGTGGACGACGTCGAAGTGGCCCGCGGGCAGGAAGTCGAACGTGAGGTCGGCGACGAGCGCCAGGTGAGGGAGTTTGGCCTGCAGGCCCTCGCGCGCGAGGGTGCGCTGGGCCTCCATGAGGATGGCCGGCGAGATGTCGATCCCGTAGTAGTTCCCGGTGTCCAGGTGGTCGATGAACAGCCGCCCGGCCCGCAGGTTCCCGCAGCCGATCTCCAGCATCCGGTGCCCCGGCTCCAGACCGTGCCGCAGGAGGTAGTCGAACTGCATCCGGCCCATGCGTTCCCACTTCTCGACGGACGGGTTGTGCCCGACGGCGGCCTCCGGGCTGTGTGCCGTGTCGGCGGCCATGACGGCCCGGTAGTACGCGATGTGGTCGCGGTGCTTCAGCTGCAGCCAGGTGTCCCGCGCCACCCGCCGGGCGTGCGCGGGCACGCGCCTGGGGTGGCGCAGGGCGTACCGAGCCCGGTGGGTGAGGCTCCGGCGGTTCCTGGACGGGTCCCGGGACGGCTTTCCAGCCCCTTTGGCCGGGTCTGCGGCTTCCATGGCGACCTCCTGCGACCTTGTGGAAGAACTCACCAGCAGCCTGTGCTGTACCCGGTGAGACGGCTACCCGAGGAAGGGCGATCGTGACCCAAGGCCATCACATCACCATCGAACAAGGAATCGAACGCGTCCGTGTGGTCCACGGAGACCGGGTGCTCGCGGAGAGCAGCCGCCCCCTGGTGCTGCGCGAGACAGGCTGTCCCGTGCGGTATTACATCCCCGAAGGAGATGTCCGTATGGAGCTGCTGACCGCGTCCGAGACGCACTCTTACTGCCCGTTCAAGGGCACGGCGTCCTACTGGTCGCTCCCCGAGGCCCCCGACCTCGTGTGGGCGTACCCCGACCCGAAGCCCGAGGTCGCCGGGATCAAGGGGCATCTGTGCTTCTACGACACCGAGGTCGTCGAGTAGGACTCACACAGCCCCGCGCCACAGATCGGGCTCGGCCTGCGCGAAACGGTGTTCCAGTCCTTCCAGGTCTCCGAGTGCGAGCCGCATCCTGCGCCGGAACGCCGGCCCGTGAGCCGGGACGGCCAGGTGCGTCAGCTCATGGACGAGAACGAGGTCCACCAGGGCAGGAGGCAGTTGCATCAACGCCCAGTGCACGGTGATGGTCCCGTCCGGGTCACAGGCACCCCAGCGCTCGTTGAGGTCTCGTACGACGATGCCTCCGGGGGCCACACCTGCCCGCGCGGCCAGAGGCCGCATGCGCGCGGTCATCCAGTCCACGCCCCGTGCGGTGTACCAGTCGGCGATCAGCCGCGCGCCCACCCGTGGGGAGTCGGGGCGCGGAAGTTCCAGCCATCCCTGGTGCAGCCGTACCCGTGTGCCAGGCTCGGCGGCCACGACCCTCAGCCGGTGGCGGCGGCCGAGATACCCGAAGCTCGCCCCGCTGACCAGTTCCTTGCGGGGCTCCCCTCCCCCGCGCCTGCGCCGGTCGACCTCGTGCGCGATGCGGGGGAGGCGGGACCGTACGGCCGCCGCGACCGCCTGGGGATCGGCGTCGGGGGGCACCGAGAACAGCACCCCGCCGTCCTCGCGGATCTCGATCCCGAGGGTCCGGCGGCGCGGCCGTACGACGACCTGCCACGTCCACTCCCCCGGCAGGGGGAGCGACGCGAGGGCGGACTGCACGGAGAGGCTCACCCGGCATTGGTACCACCCGGCACCGACAGCCGACGCGGCCGGCGACCGGCCGTGGGCCCGAACCGGAACAGCGCGCCAGGCGCTACGCGTGCGGCCGCGCCTCATGGCGGAGGAAGTCGTCGCGCCGCTGCACGGCGAGCTCCAGCAGCGCGGCGGCCGTGTACGCGGTGTCGTCCCAGTCGATGTGCAGACGCTCACTCACTCTGAAGCGCAGTACCTTGCGCGCCTCGCTCTGGGCGTCGGCCTGTGTCACGAAGTGCGGCGTCCGCACGAGGACCGCGATATCCGACGTCAGGAGGCAGGCCGCCTCGTACAGGTCGACCTCGGCGGACGGGAGAGGCGCGCCCTCCTGCTCCAGGGCCCGCACCAGCGCCCGGTAGACCGGGCGTTCCGTCAGCGGGTCGAGGGACGGGCCCGTCTCCTCGACGTCCGCCGTGATGTCGCCGTACAGCCGTGCCAGGTCGGTCGCCGCCTGCTCGAAGTCCTGGCGCATCTGCTGGACGATCTCCTCCAGACGGGCGCTGAACAGCTCGTAGCGGGCCCGGTCCGTGCCGATCCTCGCCGTGATGTGGGTCCGCAGGCGGCTGACCATGTACCTGGTCCTGGCGCGGGCGTCGGGGTTGGCGTCGACGCGTTCCATGAACTCGGGCGCGCTCAGTTCGATGGGCGGGACCCGCAGCTCGACACCGGTCACCCGGAGGTGGTCGGCGATGAGTCTGCGTACCTTGGCCCCGTACCGGCGCGGGCTGAACTCGTCGCGTCCGTCCAGGTAGCGCTGCCGTGCCAGGTACTGCACCTCGCCCAGCCGGCCCGCGAACCGCTCGTACCGCAGGGCGTACGGGCGGGGCAGGACCGCGCCCAGGGCGGTGAGGAAGTCCCGTGCCAGTTCGTCGAACTGACCGCGCGTGAGCGGGTCTTCGAGCACGTCGAGCAGTGCCTCGCGACCCTGTTCGTCGATCAGGGAGAGGATGCCGTGTTCGTCGTAGGACGCGAGTCCGTGACCGTCCAGGAAGCGGGCGACGCGGCTGTGCAGGTCGTCGAGGAGCCGGTCGGCGGCGGCGTCCGCCTGGAGCAGCAGACCGTCGTCGGTGGGCTGCGGCCCCTCGAAGTCGCGGCGCAGGTGGTCGGCTGTGACGTGCTCGAAGCCGTAGACCTCCCGTAGGTGGTGCTCTTCGTAGGCGCGCAGGGAGCGGGCTAGTTCGTCGCCGATGCCGACGAAGTCGACGAGCGTTCCCCACCGCTTACCGGGGTACGGCCGGTTGGTGCGGGCGACGGCCTGGAGCAGTCCGGCGCCGGAGAGCGCGCAGTCCAGGTAGAGGACCTGTTCGACGGGGGCGTCGAAGCCGGTGAGGAGCATCGACTGGACGACGAGGAAGGCGAGGGGCTCCGCCGTCTCCGGGTCGCCCTTGTCCGCTTCATCCGCCGCGTCGTCCTCGCCGTGCGGTCGTTCCACCTGCCATACGTCCGTCACGGGGGCGCCGGTGGCGCCGTGCGCCTGGCCCGACGGGCCGTGGGGCTCGACGGGCCACGAGGGATCGGCCGCGGCGGCCAGTGGGTCCCCGAGTCCCTCCTTGAAGCGCTCGATGTACGTGTCCTGCCGGGACTTCAGCGTCCACTGCCGCCAGCCGACCGGGTCCTTGCGCGGGTCGCCGTGGATCACCACCGCCGCGTCGATCGAGGCGAGGACGTCCCTGTGCGGCAGTACGGTGAGCAGTTCCCGCAGCTCGTCGTCGGCACCGAGGGCCGCCATCGGGTCGTGGGCGATCGCCGGGTCGAGCGCGTCGAGCTGGGCGAGCAGCCGGTCCCGGGCAGCGAGGAGTGCCTCCCGGTAGTGGACGGCGGCGAGCCGTGACACCGCCGCCAACTGGGCGCCGAGGCGGTCGGGCAGCGCGTTGACCGCCCAGTGCCGCAGCATGAAGTCGGCTTTGTAGGCGATCACCGAGGACGCTTCGAGGACTTCCTTCTTCCGGGCGAACTTCCGCAGCACGCGCTCGCGCCGCTCCGGGTCGTCGGGCACCTGCTCGTCGAACTTGGCGTCGAGCGCGGCCTTCTCGATCACCTCCAGCGGCGCGTCGTACGCCTCGTACCGTACGGGGACGACGGACCGGTCGAGCTCTGCCTCGCGCAGGGTGTAGGCGTCGACGAGCGGCCCGAAGATCGCTTCGGTCTCCTTGCGGGCGCCCCGGATGATGGGCGTGCCGGTGAAGCCGACCAGGACGGCGTTCGGCAGCAGGGCGCGCAGCCGGGCGTGCAGCCAGCCGGCGTGGCCCCGGTGCGCCTCGTCGACGAGCACGACGATGTCCGGGCTCGGGTTCGCGGGCCGCACCTGGGCTGAGGCGTCCTTGTCGGCCCCCTGTGCCGGGAGACTGTCCTCGCTGCCGTCGTAGGCGGTGTCGTCGCGCTGGGCCTTCTGGAGCATGACCAGGACGACGTCCGGTACGGGTGCGGCCAGCTGCGCCCGCGCGTTGGCGACGCCGTCGGCCCGGTAGACGGGTTCCTCGGCGGCCGCCAGCGAGGCCTGGATCTGCTTCTCCAGGTCGATGCGGTCGGTGACGACGACGACCTTGTGGTGCTTGAGCTCGCTGTCGCTCCTGAGGTGGCGGACGAGGAAGGCCATGGTGAGGCTCTTGCCGGAGCCCTGTGTGTGCCAGACGACTCCGCCGCGTTGGTCGACGTCCTGCTTCGCCGCGATCGCTCTTCTACGCTGCTGGAGGCGACGGGCGAGTCTACGCACCGCCTTGAACTGCTGGTACCTGCCGATCACCTTGAGCGTGCGGCTGCCCTGCCCGCGCTCGGTGGTGAAGTCCCGTACTAGGGTGAGGAGATGGTCGGGCCGCAGGACTCCGGCGGCGAGGACCGCCATGTCGGTGGCGCACCCGTCGGCGGGCGTGGGCTCGGTCGTACGCCAGGGGGTGAAGTACTCGGGCGTCGAGGTGACCGTCCCCAGTTCCGCGTACGTACGGTCGGTACCGACCAGCACCTGCGCGAAGCGGGTGAACTCGGCGACGGGGGACGGCGATTCCAGGCTCGCGTAACGGCAGACCTGCCCGACCGCGTCGTCGAGGGCGGCCCTGCTCCCGTCCCTGCCGCCGGAGGTGAGCGGGGCCTTGCACTCGATGACGACCCAGGGCAGCCCGTTGACGAACAGGACGAGGTCGGGGGTGACGGGGGCCGCGTCCTTGCGCTCCACACGGAACTGACTGACCGCGAGCAGGTCGTTGCGGCCGCCGTTCTCCCCGTCCCAGTCGACGAGTTGTACGTGTTCGGGGTCGCCCTTCTTCCAACCGGGCAGCTGGCGCGCATTGATGCCCTTGCGCAGCAGACCGGTCACGGCGAGGTTGCCGCGCACGCCGCGATCGGCGGGGCCCTGACCGGGGGCCGTGCCGAGCACGAGGGCGAGGAGGTGGTCGAGCTGAGCGCTGGTGAGCCAGGTCCCGCCGTTCGGACCCGAGTTGATCCGCGAGATCGCGTCCCGGAAGCGCTTCGCATAGACGACCTCGGTGAACGCCTCGCGCTCGGACGGGCTCGGCGAGGTGGCCGGTTCGCCGGGCGGCGCCCCTTCCAGGTGCTCCCATCCGAGGTGGACCAGGTGCCGTATCAGCGGCTGCTCGGTCTTGTCGTACTCCGGTAGCTCCCGCCGACTCACCGCTGGACTCCCTGCCCTCACCGTGCGCCCCAGCGTCTCCATGGGACGTACAGGAAACTCTACTCACGGGCAGGGAGCCGACCAGGGGTGTTTCGGCCTCGCGATCAAGCCACGGGGGCTCCTTGAGGGCTCGCCGGATCGCCGGTTCAAGCCGCGAGGGCGGGCGGCGGCTGCGGCGGTAGGGCCAGCTCGAACCAGATCGTCTTGCCGGCGGGCCCGTACGGCCCCTCGCCCGTGCCGCAGCCGCCCCAGCGGTCGGCGAGTAGGTCGAGGATCAGCAGGCCTCGCCCGCTGTCCGCGTACGCCGGTACGGCCGGGGGCGGCGGCAGCGGTGGCAGGTCGGGGCCCATGTCCCAGACGCTCACGCGGAGTACGGGGTCCAGCCAGTGCAGGCGGACGAACGCGGGGCCATTGGTGTGCCGTACCGAGTTGGTCGCCAGCTCGGAGGTCAGCAGCTCGGCGCGGTCGGTGAGTTGGGCGAGGCCGTGGGCGGTGAGGACGGCGCGGAGGGTGAGGCGGGCGATGCCGGGGGCTCGGGGGTCACAGGGGAAGTGGAGCTCGTAACTCCAGGGGGCGGTGAAGGGGAGGGGGCTGGGGGCGGGGTGGGAAGGGGGTTCCGGGTCGTCGGCGTGGGGGGTGAGGACGGTGGGGGGTCGGGTCACGCGGCACCTCCGTTGGTGCGAGTGGCTTCGCTGAGCGCGCGGATGAGAATCGCGCGGGGCGGCCGCGCCCTCCGGCTCCGGGCCGGCGCGGCGTCTTTGCCGGGACGTTCGCCGCCTTCCGGATGGGCGGTGGGGGTCCGGTGCGCTTCCGCGAGGGTGGGGCGGGGTGGCCTGAGTCACACCATAGCGAGGCGAATTTAACCCGTGCCATCAATCTCACTGGAACGGGTGTAGTTTTTCTGCGAGATGGACTCGGAGCGCCACCATCGGCACACTGTGCGCGAGCAAGGAGGGCCCTGATGGCACCGAACACCCCGACAATCCGACAGCGCCGGTTGGGCCTGGAGTTGCGGCGACTCCGCGAAGCAGTCGGCATGTCCGCCCCCGCCGCAGCTGGCGCACTGGGTACGGATCGCACCAACATCTCGAACATCGAGGCAGGGCGTTACGGCATCAGCGAGGAACGCCTACGCAGGCTGGCCAGCATCTACGAGTGCAACGACGAAGCTCTGATCGGCACGTTGGCCGCGATGACGGGCGGCCGCAAGCCGGGCTGGTGGGACGAGTACCGGGGCAAAGTACCTCTGGGGCATCTCGACATCTCCGAGATCGAGCACAACGCCGTACACCTGCGCACCGTGCAGACCTCGCACCTTCCAGGGTTGTTCCATACCGAGGACCACGCCAGGGCGATCTTCGACCTCGTCGTACCGAAGCTTCCACGCCTGGAAGTCGAGTTGCGCATCGCACACCGTCTCGCCCGGCAGTGCGTGCTCACGGGAGACAAGCCGGTGCCCTACCTCGGGATCATCCACGAGGCCGCCCTGCGGATGCAGTTCGGCGGCCGGGACGTGGCACGCGCCCAACTTCATCACTTGTTGGACGAGAACGAGCGTGACAACGTGACCTTGCTGGTGATCCCGTTCGCCAACGGAGGCTTCCCCACAGTGGGGGACGCCGTCCTATACGCGGCGGCCGACAACCCGCACCTGGACACAGTGCACATGGACTCACCGGCCGGCCCGTTGTTCTTCGACTCGCCAACCCAGTTGGAGAACTTTCGCCAACGCCTGGACTTGGCCGAGCGAGCGGCGTTGACTCCGAAGAATTCGGCTGATTTCATCTGCGCGATCGCCAAAGAGATGTAGAAGGAGCAGGTCTTGTCGGAGTTGTGCTGGTTGAAGTCGTCCTTCTCCGGGGAGGGCGGCAACAACTGCGTCGAGATAGCCGCGCCAAGTCCCGAGGGCGTCGCCCTCCGAGAGAGCGAAAGCCCGGCCCGCGTTCTGACTACGGACCGGGCTGCGTTGGGGGCGCTGATGCGAAGCGTAAAGGCTGCTCAACTCACATAGCGGCGGACCGCGCCCGATCTACCAGCAGATCCTCGACCACCGCCCGCTGAGTCACCCGTAGCTTGGCAACTACCTCAGCCTGCCGCGCGATGCGCTGGTCCATCGCAGCGACAGCGGAAACGATCTCACTCTGCTTCGCCACATCAGGGAGCGGCACCCGTAGCGCTTCGACTGTCGCGGCACTGATCTTGACCATGCTTTCGCTGGTGCCACGTGCAGCAGCTCGCACAGCGCTACGGACAGCTCCCGTACTGAGAGCCAGTTCCAGGTAAGAAGTGAGACACCGCGTCTCATCCAAACGCAATCGCATCATGAGGTCCGGGTAGATGCAGGGGGATCCCACATCTCGATAGCGCCCGGCAAGACCAACCAGTTCACGGGTGTTCGCCCGGCTCATCAGCAAGTCCCCATCCTGAAGCAAATACCGCCTCCCAAGGGGCGTGTTCGGGATTCGCTTCAGCTGTGCGGGGACGAATCCTTCGTTGGTAAGGCACCCGAGACCCAGAGCCTGGAGACCCGTCCACTCGGGCACACCCGAGGGCGAGTAGCCATTCTTCGGTTTGCCAGCGAGCACCGTCCCAACGGGAGTTGCGGGGCCTGCGACCAATTCGTTCACCAGACCTGTGCGAGCGGACCGCAGTTTGCCGAGCAGCCCTTCCAACGCCCCGATCCGCCGCTCGAAGGCGGCGTGCGCGGCGACGATCCGGCGTTGTTCGTCCAAGGCAAGCCTCGGTACACGCAAGGTACGCACATCCGCCTGCGAGATCTTGTACTGCCCGCTCGATCCACGCATGACTTCATCAATCTGGCGCCGAGCCCCAGCCGACGCCAGGACGATGGCCAAGTACCTCGGGTCGAGTACCTCTGGATCTGGAACCAGGCGGAAGACCAGGTCCGGAACCATCAGTCCCGGACGAACATCACCGACCTGACAGACAATGCCCACAAGGGCTTTGACCCCGTTAGCACGCGATACCAGCACGTCTCTCGGCCTAACTGCCAGCCCGGGTCTGGGGGCGACACCCTTCGGCAACGCCTTGGCCTCTGCCGCCACAAAACGCCCCGAGGTCACCGCGCTGAGTTTCAGCACGCCCCACTCATCCGCTGCCGGAAGACGCGGTTCGCAAACAGGGCTCCACCCCGTCTCGACGCGTCGGAGCACGTCCTTCAGGGGGACCATCGAGCGCTCGGTCGCTTGCTCATCGCCCATAGCCCAGCTCCTCCAGCCACTCCCCCAGCTCCCCCTGAGCCTCCGCGCCAGCCCCCTCCAGCTCGCTCAGCGAAACCCCGTACTTCTCCACCCATCGCCGGAACACCGCCACCAGCTCACGCCGTCCCACCGCGAACGCCGCGTCCACGCGCCCGGAGATGTCCTCGTTCAGGACGTCCAATACGATCTCCTGGGTCCGCCCCTCATCCGCCAGGACAACCGTGGCCGCTTTCTTGAGTTCCTTCAGGAACAGGTCGTCCAGCGCCTTGCGCTTCTTCGTCGCCGCCGTGCGTGCCTTCCGGCAGACCGCCAACTCGCGCTCCAGACGGGCGAGTTCCTCGTCCGACACCGGTTCGACCGACTCGGCGGTGTCCACCGCGTCGGCCTCCTCCTCGCCGTCCTCCGCCGGCTTCGCCGCCGCCAGCGCGTCCAGCGCCTCCTTGTAGGCCGCGTCCGCAGTCGCGACCTCCGCCTCCACCACCGCGTACTGATCGAGGAACTCGGGGATGAGGTGGCGTACGACCGGCTGGTCCATCGCCCGGCGGCGGTCGGTCGCCGACACCGTCTGCCTGCGCGAGGTGCCCGTGATCACCGCGCCCTCCGCCGGTCGGACGATGGCCTCCGTCGAGTCCACCCAGCCTGCGAGGACCCGGGCGAAACCACCCGCCGCCAGGGCCTTCATGTCGTAACGGGAGTGCGTCCACCAGTCGGCGACGATGCCCGCCGTCCGGTACTCGTCGAGTACGCCGACCGCGCCGATCGCCCTGATGAAGCCGTCCAGGAGGCCGGAGCGCAGGTCCATCAGGCGGCGGTCCTCGGCCAGCTGGGCGAAGAGCTTCGAGCCCTCCTCCCACCAGTCCGCGTACGCGGTCCGCAGCTCCGACTCCTTCGCCGCCGCCAGTTCGGCGATGCGCCCCACCGTGGCCTCGGGGCCTTCGGGCAGGAAGTCGTAGTACGCGGGGTCACCCTCTCGCTCCGCGAACAGCGTCGACGCGTCCACCCCGTACGCCCCGAAGAGCCCGGACCTCGCCACGACCTCCGCGACCGGCACGCCTCCGTACAGGTGCGCCCGTACGTCCTGCGGCTCCGGCGGGGGCGAGTTGTCCACCCAGCGGCGGATGTTGAGGTTGGCGCCCTCGGCGAGGAGGTCGTCCACGCCCACCCACCTTGAGTAGCCGGGCAGTTCACGCCCGTACTTGAACACCGTGACGATCTTCTCGACGTGTTCGGGGGCCAGCTCGTTCTGGTTGCGGCCCACCGTGAACTCGCGGTCGGCGTTGATGAAGAGGACCTTCTTGCGCCGCTCGGCGTCCGGCTTCTCGCGCGGGCGCCGGAGGACGAGCACACAGGCCGGGATGCCGACGCCGTAGAAGAGGTTGGGGCCCAGGCCGATCACGGCCTCCACACAGTCGTCGCGCAGCAGCTCCTCGCGGATGTCCTTCTCCTTGCCGCCACGGAACAGCACCCCGTGGGGCATGACGACGGCGACCACGCCGTTGCGCGCCAGCACCGAGATCATGTGCTGGACGAACATCAGGTCGGCCCTCTTGCCCTTCTCCGGCGCCCAGCCCCACTTCATCCGCGTGCCGTGCACGCCGTCGGCGGCGGCCACCGCCTGCTGGTCGTAGGGCTGGGAGAAGGGCGGGTTGGAGAGGACCTTGGTGAAGGTGAGCAGGCGTTTGCCGGCGTCGAGGTGGAGCGGCTCGGTGAGGGTGTCGCCGTGGTGCAGGTCGAACTTGCGGATGCCGTGCAGCACCATGTTCATGCTCGCCATGGACCAGGACGCGGGGTTGCGGTCCTGGCCGTTGATGCCCAGCTCGTCGGGATTGCCGCCGTGCTCCTCGACGTACTCGCGGGCCGCGATGAGCATGCCGCCGGAGCCCATGCAGGGGTCGTAGACGCTCTCGGTGGGCTGCGGGTCGAGCAGACGCACCAGCATCCGGACGACCGAGCGCGGGGTGTAGAACTCGCCGCCGCTCTGGCCCGCGCTGTCCGCGAACCGGCCGAGCAGGTACTCGTAGGCCGCGCCCAGCATGTCCGGGAACTCGAAGTCCTCGTTGCGGAGCCGGTAGATGCTGAAGTGCCGGATCAGGGACAGCAGTTCGTTGGCGGTGAAGCGCGGCTTGTTGCCGACCACCGCGTTGAACTCGATGTGGGAGGCTACGCCGGTCAGCCGCGAGTTGCCCTCCTGGAGCGCCGCGAGCGCCTTGTCAAGGTACTCGCCGGCCTGCACGACCTTGCCGTCGGGTCCCTTGGTCTCGGCGGTGAGCGCTTCGATCCCGGGGACGGTCACCTCGGGCTCGTCGGGGTCGAGCACGTGCGGGCCCTTCCACCAGCGGGCACGCGGCGGGACGTAGAAGACGTTGGTGTAGAACTCGGGGTTGTCGGCCCGTTGCAGGGCCTTCGTCTCGCTGCCCGTCTCCTTCAGCCGCTGCTGATACGTACGCTCCCAGGCGGGCTGGAACTCGTCCGAGGCCCGTTTGAGGAAGAGCAACCCGAAGATGTAGTCCCGGTAGTCGGAGGGCTCCATCCGGCCGCGGAGGATGTCGGCGGCGGCGAAGAGGTGCCGCTCCAACTGGGGAAGGGTGATGCGGGCCACGCGCCGGTCCTTCGGTGGAGAGTTGGGGGACGGGAGGTCGATCGATCGTGCCAGGGCAGCCTAGACGGCGGGCCGGTGCGGGCGGTAACCGTCGGACCGGCGCCTTTCGGCCATGCGGATGGCTACCTCGACCGGTCGTCCACGATGCCGAGGCTGACCAGCAGCCGCCACACGTCGGTGGACGGATCCCGCTTGAGGACGGGGCAGTCCTCCGCGTGTCCGGAGCGTGCGGCCCACTTTCTGTCGGACTCCGGGACGCTGCCGCGCGGCACGGGCTTGGGCTTGCGGTTGTCGGCCTTGCAGCCGCCGTGCTCGCACTGGTTGACCAGGCTTCTGGCGTGGGCGACCGCCTTCTTCGCGGCATCGTGTTCGTCCAGCGCGTCGCGGCGATCGCCCTTGACGCTCTTGTCGTTCTTCACGTCGAAGGACTTGTACGCCGGGTGCGCCGCCCGCAGCTTCTTCACGATCTCCTTGTTGTTGCCGCTCTGCCGCCCGCTCATCGCCTGGAAGTGCAGCAGCAGCCACAGGTCGAAGGACGGGTGCGAGAAACACACCTGGACGTTGGCCTCGGCGGCGTCCGTGAGCGCCTTCGGGATGTCGTGGTGCCGGTCCCGGTCGAACAAAACCCACGCCTCCTCGCCCTCGGCCTGCTTGAGGTCGCGCACGGCGGCGACGGTCCGGGAAGGGATGAGACCGTTCTTCGCGCTGATCGGATGGATCAGGAACGGCTGCCTCTCCCCGTCCCCGCCGTCCCCGTAGCGGGAGTTGAGGTGGTCGAGGTACTGCGGCTCGGTGACCTCGCCCTCACAGGCGACGAAGAGCACCCGCTGCTCCTTCGAGACCGGCGGCCGGTACGGGACCGGCGCGAACCGGTCGTCCCTGCTCCCCCTGCGCCTCCGTGACGTCCCGGCCCCTCCCGCGCCTTCCGTCTCTCCCGCCCCGCCGACACCGTTGTCCTGCTGCCGTCCGCCCCGCCTGCTCACGCTGTTTCCTTCGCCTCCTGCCAGGACAGTTCACGAGCGATCGCTCCCGCGCCGACGCGCGGTACACCGCCGTAGCGGCCTCGTAGGTAACCGCTCTCCAGGTCCTCGTCCTCGGCCGGGTGGGCTGCGGTCACCGGGTAGACACTGGTCGCGCCCGAGCGCTCCTTCGCCGCGATCCACACCTGTTCCCGGTCCAGTGGACGGTCGAGTACGGCGCTGCCGAGCAGGGTCGCGTCATGCGTCGTGAAGACGAGCTGGGCGTTGTTCGGATTGGCCTTCGGGTCCTGGAAGATCCGTACGACCTCGGCGGCGAGGGTGGGATGGAGGCTGGAGTCGAGTTCGTCGACCAGCAGCGTCGTACCGTTGTCCAGCACCGTGAGCATGGGGCCGAGGAACGCGAACCAGGCGTGCGTGCCGAACGACTCCTCGCGCAGGAACTCCAGCGGGACATCCCCGCCGTCCGGGGTGCGGTGCCTGAGCCGGATGCCTCCGGACTCGGGATCGACGTCGATGCCGGTGATGCCCAGATCGGCGATGGCGAGGAGTTGGAGGATCCGTTCGCGGTAGGCGCGCTCCGTGTTCTTCGTGCTCTTCTCGGTCAGCATCCGCTGGGTGAACGTCGTACGCCCCGTGATGTCCTCGCCCGGCGTGACCAGCCACAGGTTGTCGAGGAACCAGCGGTGCAGCGCCGACAGCACGGGGTCGTTGAGGGTGGCTCCGGTGGAGAGGAACAGCGCGTCGGATCGCGTGTACCGAACCAGGTCGTCGCGGCGATTCCCGGCGATGCCGTCGCCCTCGAAGACGAATTCGGGGCCCTCGGCCGCCGGCCGGCCCGCCTCCCGGTCGAACCAGACCTGACGTTCGCCGTCGGGGTAGGCGTGCAGCCACTCGGCCTCGACGCGCTCGTCGGACAGCTCGAAACCGTAGGTGTAGCGGATCTTGCGGTGATGGCCCAGGACGAGGTCGACCTCGAAGAGGGTCGTTTCGTCGGCGCTCTTGCGGTCGAGTTTGAAGGGCTGACGGGGGACGCCCGGCGACTTCGGCCAGTCCGCGAAAGAGGTGCGTACGGCGTCCCGCATGGCCGTCATGGCGCTGAGCAGATTGGTCTTGCCCGACGCGTTGGCGCCGAAGACACCCAGGACGGAGAGCCCCGGAACCGGCCGGTGGTCATACTCGATTCCGGTGTCCCGAGCGGTGCCTTCCTTGAGCCCGGCGCCGATCAGCGACAGCTCACACTCGTCACGGATCGAGCGGTGGTTCGCCACCCGGAAACGGAGGAGCACCCTCGACCTCCTGGCGGACGGGGAGGCGGCCCCGTCGTTCACTAACCCTTGCGGACGATCCGCTAGGGAAGCCTATGACGGCTGCGGGTCCGGGGCCAGCCCCGAAGATCTTTTCTAGGCCACCCCGGCCTTCGCCCGTACCGTCGACGCGATCGTCGCCGACCCCACGACGCGGGTGCCGTCGTACAGGACGATCGCCTGGCCGGGGGCGACGCCGCGGACCGGCTCGGTGAAGCGGACCTGGAGCTCGCCGTCGACCAGCTCCGCCCGGACCTCGGTCTCGCCGCCGTGGGCGCGGAGCTGGGCCGTGTAGGTGCCGGGGCCGGTGGGGGCCGCGCCGCACCAGCGGGGGCGGATCGCGGTCAGGGCGTCGACGTCGAGGGCGGCGGCCGGGCCGACCGTCACCGTGTTGTCCACCGGGGAGATGTCGAGGACGTAGCGCGGCTTGCCGTCGGGGGCCGGGGTGCCGATGCGCAGGCCCTTGCGCTGGCCGATGGTGTACCCGTACGCGCCCTCGTGGGTGCCCAGCACGGTGCCGGACTCGTCGACGATGTCGCCCTCCGCCTTGCCGAGGCGGCCGGCCAGGAAGCCCTGGGTGTCGCCGTCGGCGATGAAGCAGATGTCGTGGGAGTCGGGCTTCTTGGCGACCGCGAGGCCCCGGCGCTCGGCCTCGGCGCGGATCTCGTCCTTGGTGGTGACGGTGTCGCCGAGGGGGAACAGGGCGTGGGCGAGCTGCCTGTCGTCGAGCACGCCGAGGACGTACGACTGGTCCTTGGCCATGTCGGAGGCGCGGTGCAGCTCCCGGGTGCCGTCCTCGCGCACGATCACCTGGGCGTAGTGGCCCGTGCAGACGGCGTCGAAGCCGAGCGCGAGGGCCTTGTCGAGCAGGGCCGCGAACTTGATCTTCTCGTTGCAGCGCAGGCAGGGGTTCGGGGTGCGTCCGGCCTCGTACTCGGCGACGAAGTCCTCGACGACGTCCTCGCGGAAGCGCTCGGCGAGGTCCCACACGTAGAAGGGGATGCCGATGACGTCGGCGGCGCGGCGGGCGTCCCGGGAGTCCTCGATCGTGCAGCAGCCGCGCGCCCCGGTCCGGAAGGACTGCGGGTTCGCGGACAGCGCCAGATGGACGCCCGTCACGTCGTGCCCGGCTTCCGCCGCGCGGGCGGCGGCCACGGCGGAGTCGACCCCGCCGGACATGGCGGCGAGGACACGGAGGGGGCGGGAGCGCTGCGAGATCTCAGTCATAACCCTTCAAGGGTAAGGGGCGCCGGGAACCGGAGCCCGCGAGTATCCGTTGACGATCTCGTGGGAACAAGACGGGCTTCCAAGAACGGTTCCGGGGACGGCGGCGCGAGCGCCTCCGGCGGCAAGGACGCGAGCCGGCGCGTCGGGCGCCGGGCGCTGCTCATCGGCACGGCCGTCGCCGCCGTCGGTACGGCCGTGGTGGCCCGGGACGAGCTGACGCGCGCGTGGTGGCGGGTGCCCGGTGTCACGAAGCCGCGCAAGGAGGGCGAGGTCGACTACACGGGCGCGAAGTGGGTCGCGGCGTCGGACGCGAACTGGCGGCTGGCGGACCGGCCGGACGACTTCGGCATAGACATGGTGATCATCCATGTCACCCAGGGCAGTTTCGACAGCGCCGTGAAGGTCTTCCAGGACCCGGCGCACGGAGCGGCAGCGCACTACATCGTCCGCAAGGACGGCCACGTCACGCAGATGATCCGCGAACTGGACGTGGCGTACCACGCGGGCAACCGCGACTACAACGAGCGCAGTGTCGGCATCGAGCACGAGGGCTTCGTCGAGAAACCCGAGGACTTCACCGCCGAGATGTACGAGGCCTCCGCGCGACTGACGGCCCGTATCTGCGCACGGTACGACATCCCCCTCGACCGCGAGCACATCCTCGGCCACGTCGAGGTCCCGGGGACGGACCACACGGACCCCGGCGAGGGCTGGGACTGGGACCGCTACATGAAGCTGGTCCGCGCGGCCGCCGCCGCCCAGACCTCGACCCCCGCCTGACCCCCGACGGCGATCGCGTCCGCCGGGCGCGGACAGCCGGGCCACAGGGGTGCGAGGAAGTGGGGACAGCCCCGCCACGGACCATCACCCATGTGACGCACATCACATGAAGGGTCCCCGACGGGCCTGCCCCGCTCGACGACCGCCCGATACGTCCCACGCCACGGACGCGACCTGCGGCGGCCCCAACTCGCCCTCATCGCACATGAGTTGAGGATGCCCGCTGCTCACGGCGGTCTCACAGCCCGCTCGGCCCGCTCCTAACTTCGCCCCAGACCTCACACAGCCCTCAGGTCAAGCATCCCGGCTCATGACGAACAACATGGAGCCCACCTCCGGCACGGCCGGTCACCGCAAGGGCGAGCACCGCAAGGGCAGGGGACTGCACCGCCGCACGTTCCTCGGCGGCATGGCGGGAGCCGGGCTGGCGGCGGTCGCGGTCGCCGGTACGGCCTTCTCGCTGCTGACCGACGCCAAGGGCAACAAGGCGGGCGCCGCGACCAACACCGCCACGCTGAACATCCCGGACCTCCTGGAGGGCACCACCTCCGACGGCACCACCACGTTCACGCTGACCGCCCGGACCGGCACCCACGAGGTGCTCAGCGGCGTCTCCAGCGACACCGCCGGCTACAACGGGTCGTACCTCGGCCCCACCATGAAGTGGACCACTGGCTCCACGGTCCTGCTGAACATCACCAACGACCTCGACGCCGACACCAGCGTCCACTTCCACGGCGCGCACATCCCACCCGACATGGACGGCGGCCCGCAGAACGCCTTCGCCGCCGGGAAGACCTGGTCCCCCACCTTCGAGATCCTCGACGAGGCCAAGACGCTCTGGTACCACCCGCACGCGCTGGGCACCACGGCCGAGCAGGTCGTGCACGGGCTGGCCGGTCTGATCATCGTGGAGGACGAGACCGACGCGTCCGCCGCGCTGCCGAGCGAGTACGGCGTCGACGACATCCCGCTCGTCCTCCAGTGCCTGGCCACCGACGCGGCGGGCGACATCAAGTACGACCTGAACGGCTACCTGCGCAACACGCTCAGCTTCCCGGTGCTGTGCAACGGCACGAACGTCGACGACACCACGCTCACGTTCACCGCCACCAGGACCCGCACCCGGTTCCGGGTCCTCAACGCCTCGCCGTCGGACATCATCACCGTCCAGCGCGGTGACGGCGGCACCCTCACCCAGATCGCCACCGAGCAGGGCTATCTCACCGAGGCCACCGAGGTGGAGAGCATCCGGCTGGTGGCGGGCGGGCGCGCCGAGTTCGTGATGGACCTCGGCGATGCGGTCACGCTGCAGGCCGTCATCACGACCGGGTGGGTCCGTGGCGGCAGCGGTACGTTCGACTTCCTCACCGTCACCCCGGACGCCTCGGACACCCCCGACGACCTGCCGTCCTCGCTCAACACGATCGAGCGGTACGACACCTCGGGCTTCACCGCCCGCGAGATCACGCTCGACCAGGACGGCCTGGAGATGGCGATCAACGGGGCGGTCGGCACCACCATGGACTCCATGGCGACGATCATGACGACGCTCGGCTCGAAGGAGATCTGGACGATCACCAACAACACGATGCTGGAGCACTCGTTCCACCTGCACGACGTGCCCTTCCAGCTGATCGAGATCAACGGCGAGGGGCCCACCGGCGTCGACCTCGGCTGGTTCGACACCTACGAGGTCGTCGGCGGCGGCTCCATCAAGATCGCCATGGAGTTCACCGACTTCGCGGACGACACGTACATGTACATGCTCCACTGCCACCTCCTCCAGCACGAGGACGAGGGCATGATGGCCGGCCTCATGGTGATGGAGAGCTAGGCCGCCGGGGGAGCACCGGGACGACGGCGGGGCCGCGCATCCGCGGACTCGGTGACCGCGGCCCCGCCGTCACCTCATGTGCCGTACCAAGGGGTCAGCTCAGGCCCGCGTTGCGGGCGCGCTCCACCACCGGGCCGATCGCCTTCGCGACCGCCTCCACGTCCGCCTCCGTCGAGGTGTGGCCGAGGGAGAAGCGGAGGGTGCCGCGGGCCAGGTCGGGGTCGGTGCCGGTGGCGAGGAGGACGTGGCTGGGCTGGGCGACGCCGGCGGTGCAGGCGGACCCCGTGGAGCACTCGATGCCCTGGGCGTCGAGCAGCAGGAGCAGGGAGTCGCCCTCGCAGCCGGGGAAGGTGAAGTGCGCGTTGGCGGGGAGGCGTCCGCCCGGGGCCGGGTCACCGCCCAGGATCGCGTCCGGCACCGCCTCACGGACCGCCTCGACCAGGGCGTCGCGGAGGGCGCCGATCTCCCGGGCGAACCACTCGCGCTGCTCGGCGGCGAGCCGGCCGGCGACCGCGAAGGAGGCGATGGCCGGGACGTCGAGGGTGCCGGAGCGGACGTGGCGCTCCTGGCCGCCGCCGTGCAGGACGGGTACGGGGCTGTACTCGCGGCCGAGGAGCAGCGCGCCGATGCCGTACGGGCCGCCGATCTTGTGGCCGGAGACGGTCATGGCGGCGAGGCCGGAGGCGTCGAAGTCGACCGGAACCTGACCGAAGGCCTGGACCGCGTCGGCGTGCAGCGGGACGCCGAACTCCTGTGCGGTGTCGGCGAGTTCACGGACCGGCAGGATCGTGCCGATCTCGTTGTTGGCCCACATCACGGTGGCCAGGGCGACGTCGTCGGGGTTGCGGGCGATGGCCTCGCGGAGGGTGTCCGGGTGGACTCGGCCGTACGCGTCGACCGGCAGGTACTCGACGGTGGCGCCCTCGTGTTCGCCGAGCCAGTGCACGGCGTCGAGGACCGCGTGGTGTTCGACGGGACTGGCGAGGACACGGGTGCGGGCCGGGTCGGCGTCGCGGCGGGACCAGTACAGACCCTTCACGGCGAGGTTGTCGGCCTCGGTGCCGCCGGAGGTGAAGACCACCTCGCTCGGGCGGGCTCCGAGGGCTTCGGCGAGGGTTTCGCGGGCCTCCTCGACGGTTCGCCGCGCTCGGCGGCCGGAGGCGTGCAGCGAGGAGGCGTTGCCGGTGACGCTCAGCTGGGCGGTCAGGGCCTCTGCCGCCTCGGGGAGCATCGGGGTGGTCGCCGCGTGGTCGAGGTAAGCCATGGTGAGCCGATTCTACGGGGCCCTGTTCAGGTGGCCTCGGCGGTGCTCCCGGACTTGGCCGACAAGGCACCCGGCGCGGTCCGGCCGTACCCGGCGTTCACCGTGCGGCACGAACGCCCGCAGTGGTGACGGAAAGCTTTCAGCCCTCTGCCCTCTGCCCTCTGCCCTCTGCCCTCTGCCCTCTGCCCTCAGAAGCTCCAGGACACCGTGTTCGTGGTCTGCATCAGGGTGGCGAGGACCACGAGGTCGGCGATGCCCAGGCCCAGGCCCAGGTAGGCGCGGCCTCGCCTGGTCGTACCGCGCTTCAGGGCAACCGCGGCCAGGACGACGGCGATGGGGCCGAGGAAGAGGTTGAGGACGAGGAGGCCCAGGAGGCCCAGGACGAAGGAGGCGACGGCCATACCGTCGGCGTCGCGGCCTCGGGGGCGGGCGGTGGCTCCGGTCCGGCGTGCGGCGGTGAGCTGCATGGTCGGTCTGCTCCCAACGGGCTCTCGGGGACGGTCAGTCGGTGGTGCGGCTGCGGCGGGCGTGGCGCTCGCGGTACGCGAAGACCGCAAGCCAGAGGGCGATGCCGGCCGCCAGGGCGGACGAGACGGCCATCGGCACATGGGCGACGGTGCCGAGGACGACACCCAACAGCAGCAGTGCGGCGACGAGGAACAACATGGCGGACTCTCCTCTCGTTTCGGTTCGTCGTGACGGTTCGTCGGGTCGGTTCGCTCGTTACGGCTGGGTGAACGGTTGTAGTTACAACTGTTCACTGACCGCCAAGTCTAGCGCGGCGCCCGGCTTTGCAATTACAGAGAACAGTTGTTAACTGCATGGCATGAGTCACACTCTCGGCAGCCGGCAGGCCCAGAAGCAGAGGACCCGGCAGGCGCTCATGGACGCCGCGCTCGCCCTGCTGGAGGAGCAGAGCCTCAGCAGCCTGGGGCTTCGCGAGGTCACCCGGGCCGTGGGCGTCGCCCCGACCGCGTTCTACCGGCACTTCAGGTCGACCGCGGACCTCGGTGTCGCGCTGGTCGAGGAGGTGCTCGGCAGCCTGCACCCGGTCCTCGGGGATCTGATGTCGACGGTGGGCGACAGCGACGAACTCATCGAGCGCGCCGTCGATCTGATCGCCCGCCACGTGGACGCGTACCCCGCACACGCCCGGTTCATCGCACGGGAACGGCACAGCGGGGTCCAGCCGGTGCGCGACGCCATCCAGGGTCAACTGGCCCGGTTCGCCGAGGAGGTGCGCGGCGAGTTGGCCAAGCGGCCGGAGACCGGGGGGTGGACCGACGACGACCGGCTGATGCTCGCGGGACTGTACGTCGATCAGATGCTGGTGACGGCCTCGCTGTTCCTGGAGGCCCAGGACAAGCCGGAGGAGGAGCGCCTCCGGGTGACCCGGCTGGCGAGCCGCCGCATGCGGCTGATCAGCATCGGCTGTCGTCACTGGCTCGACTGAACCGGCCGGAACACGCGGAGGGCGCGCCCGTTCGCCGGGCGCGCCCTCCTGCTCACGTACGTCCCGGTCAGCTGTCCTTGGACGCCGACGCGGAGGCCTCCTGGCTCGGCGCCCCGCTCGGGGCCTGGCCGCCCTGGCCAGGCTGGCCGCCGCCGGGGCCGCCGCAGCCGCCACCGCCGCCGGGGCCGCCGTTCTGGCCGCCACCGCCGGGGGCGCCGCTCGGCGCACCGGACGGCTGGCCCGAGGGGGCGCCGGAGGGTGCCTGGCCGTTCGCGGAGGGCTGACCGGAGGGGGCACCCGAGGGGGCACCGGACGGAGCGCCCGACGGGGCCTGGCAGCTCTGGCCTCCGGAGTCGCCGTTGTTCGAGGTGGACGACGACGAGTCGCCGGAGCCGCACGCCACAAGGAAGAGGGGCGCGGCCGCCAGCAGGGCGACGGCGGGGAGGAGACGTGCACGCTTCATGAGAGACAACTCCAAGAACGATGAGGCAGTTCGTGGGCGGCATCGAATCAACGCAGCTTGGGGCTCTCTTGGGTTCGCGCTGTGCCAACCCTGTGCGAACAGCAAAGCGATCATCAACAACCCCCGCCTGACCTGGCCTTTCACTCCTCCCCCGCACCTCGGCTCTGATACGGGCTCGTGACAGAGGCGCAGGAACATGTCGAGGAAGGGGCGCCGCACGCACAGGTGACGTCGACGCCGTCCGGCCGTTCGTCGACCCGGCGCCGCAACTCTTCCCAGGTATCGCCGAGTTCGACGCCCGCACGGCGCCTGACGGGATCGTCCAGGACGGACCGCACGCCGGCCTTGCCCAGTCACCTCGTCGGCGGCCCGCAACGGATCGCGGTCGTCGGCGAGGGCGGTCGTCGGCGAGGGCGGTGACGGGCCGGCCGTACGGATGTTCGCCGACGGGGTGGCGGACGACGGCCGGCCGGAAGCGGACGACGGTCGGCCGACCGGAAGCGTACGAGGAGATCAGGGCCGGGATCCCGCGGGCCCGGGCCGACCGCTCGCGCTCGAACCGGAGCCGGCCGAGTACGCCCCGGCGAGGGCGCGGGGCGTCCTCCCGGACGGGGCGCGCGAGGGGCCGTTCGGGGAGGCGGTGACGGCCCCCGAAGGGGCCGACGCCTACGGCAGGATGGCGGCCCGGCCGGGCCGCGGGCCGCTCAGTCCGACAGCCGGACGCGCGCCAGCTGCCGCGACTGCGCGACCAGCCGGTCGGCGCTGTCCCAGACCTCGGCGTCCTCCTCCAGGAAACCGCCGGCGAGGTTGCGGGTGGTGATGGAGACCCGGAGCGGCCCCGGCGCGGGGCGGCAGCGGACGTGGACGGTCAACTCGATCGTCGGGGCCCAGCCCATGATGCCCAGCTCGAAGGCGGTCGGCGGCAGCGCGTCCACGGCGAGGAGCAGGGAGAACGGGTCGGCGTCGCGGCCGTCGGCGAGCCCGAACCAGGACCGCATCTCGCCGTTTCCGGACGGTGCGCCGAGCGCCCAGCCGAGCGTCGCGGGGTCGAGCTTGAGGAACAGCCGGTCGGCGATCGCGGAGCCGCCGGGGACGGGGCCGGGGGCGTCCTGCGGGCCGAAGCACTGCTCGATCGGCGGGATCGCGGGTGCCTTCGCCGTCGTACGGACGTCGTCCGGGAGGGAGCCCAGATCGCCGTAGGAGGCGAGGACGCGTATCCGCTCGACCTCGCGGCCCTCGTCGTCGTACTGGAAGAGGGAGGCCTGGCCGGTCGACAGGGTCCGTCCGGTGCGGACGACGTCCGTGCGGACGACCGCGGGGCCCGGCCGGGAGGCGGTCAGGTAGTACGCGGAGATCGTGAACGGGTCGTCGTGCGGGAGCGCGTCGGCGAGGGCGCGGCCCAGGACGGCCAGCAGGTAGCCGCCGTTGACGGCGCCGGTGATGGTCCAGCCGGCGGAGAGGTCGATGTCGTAGACGCCGGGTTCCCGCAGGGTGACCGCGGTGTCCCGGTCGAACTCGCTGTCGCCGATGGTGGCCTGTACGAAAGCTGCTTCGGGCATGGGTGAACCGTACAACAGGCGATTACTAAGCGGTAGCTTTATGCATTGCGGAGACGTTTCGTCTCAGCTCTCCTCGACCGCCGAGGACCGCCGGTTCCATGCCCTCGGCGCCCGCCAGTGGTAGCGCATCGCCAGCAGTCGCAGCGCGAAGCCCGTGATCGCGGCGAGGGCCGAGGTGAACGGGTTCAGGGCGTCGAGGCGGATGCACAGGACGACCATCCCGGCACCGACCATCGCGGGCACGGCGTACAGGTCGCGGTCCCAGCGCAGCAGCGAGGGCACCTCGTTGGCGAGGACGTCCCGCAGCACACCACCGCCGACGCCCGTGGCGAGGCCGAGGGCGGCGGAGGCGGTCAGGCCGAGCCCGTACTCGTACGCCTTCGTCGTGCCCGCGACGCAGAACAGGCCGAGACCGGCCGCGTCGAAGACGTTCACCCCGGTCTGGATGCGCTCCACGTGCGGGTGGAGGAAGAAGACGAGGAGGGCGGCGAGCAGCGGCGTGAGGAAGTAGCCGAGGTCGGTGAAGGCGGCCGGCGGTACGGCGCCGATGACCAGGTCCCGGAACAGTCCGCCGCCGAGCGCGGTGACCTCGGCGAGGACGGCGATGCCGAAGACGTCGAAGTTCTTGCGGACGGCCAGCAGCGCGCCCGAGATGGCGAAGACGAAGATGCCGACCAGGTCGAGCGTGTGCTGGACGGAGGGGCTGAAGAGTTGCTGGAGCACCCTCACATTGTGACCCAATAGCGAACCCCCGCCTTACATTGCAAGGCGAGGGCTCGTTATCGCTTACTTCTCGTCGGTTTCTTTGGCGACCTCGGTCTTCTCGACGACCTCGGTCTTGTCCACGACCTCGGCCTCCTTGCCGGCACCGGTCTCCTTGACGGCACCGGCCTCCTTGCCGACGGCACTGGTCCCTGTCGGAGCCTCGGGCTTCTTGACCGATTCCGGTACGAGCTGGGCCGCCTGCTTCGCGGCCGTCAGCAGGACGACGTCCTGGGGCTGCTGGTCCTCGAAGTTCTCGGGGTGGTGGCAGGCGACCCGCTGCCCCGGCTTCAGCTCGGCGAGGGGCGGCTCGGTGGTCGTGCAGACCTGCGTGGCCTTCCAGCACCGGGTGTGGAAGCGGCAGCCGCTCGGCGGCGCTATCGGCGAGGGCACGTCGCCCTGGAGCAGGATGCGCTCGCTCTTGGCGCTGCGGCGCTTGGGGTCCGGGATCGGCACGGCCGAGAGCAGCGCCTTGGTGTACGGGTGCATCGGCGCCGTGTACAGGGAGTCCCGGTCGGCCAGCTCCACGATCTTGCCGAGGTACATCACCGCGATGCGGTCGGAGACGTGGCGGACCACCGACAGGTCGTGCGCGATGATCACGTACGTCAGGCCGAGCTCGTCCTGGAGGTCGTCCATCAGGTTGACGACCTGGGCCTGGATGGACACGTCGAGCGCGGAGACCGGCTCGTCGGCGACGACCATCCGGGGCTTCAGGGCGAGCGCGCGGGCGATGCCGATCCGCTGGCGCTGTCCGCCGGAGAACTCGTGCGGATAGCGGTTGTAGTGCTCGGGGCTCAGGCCCACCAGCTCCAGGAGGCGCTGGACCTCCTTCTTCACCCCGCCCTCGGGCTCCACGCCCTGGAGCTTGAACGGCGCCGAGACGATCGTGCCGATGGTGTGCCGGGGGTTCAGCGAGCCGTACGGGTCCTGGAAGATCATCTGCACGTCGCGGCGGAGCGGGCGCATGCCGGCGGTGCCCAGGTGCGTGATGTCCGTGCCGTCGAACTCGATCTTCCCGCCGGACGGTTCCAGGAGGCGGGTGATGAGCCGGCCCATGGTCGACTTGCCGCAGCCGGACTCGCCGACGACGCCGAGGGTCTCGCCCCGGCGCACCTCGAAGTCGATGCCGTCGACCGCCTTGACCGCCCCGACCTGCCGCTGGAGCAGGCCCTTCTTGATGGGGAAGTGCTTGACCAGGCCCTCGACCCTGAGCAGCGGTTTCTCGTCGTCGTCGCGCGGGGCCGGCACGGGGGCCCGGGTCTCAGTCTCGCTCACAGCTTCGGCGCAATCTCTTCGGTCCAGATCCGCGTACGGTCCTCCTGCGACAGGTGGCAGGCGGTGAAGTGCCGGCCGCCGACCTCACGCAGCTCGGGGCGCTCGGTGCGGGTGATGTTGTCCTTGGGCACGTCCGCGTAGGGGCAGCGCGGGTTGAAGGCGCAGCCCGAGGGCACGTTGATGAGGCTCGGCGGCTGGCCCTTGACCGGGATGAGCCGGTCGGTCTGCGCGCGGTCGAGGCGCGGCATCGAGCCGAGCAGGCCCCAGGTGTAGGGGTGCTGCGGCTCGTAGAAGATGTCGTCGACCGGCCCGCGCTCCACGCAGCGGCCGCCGTACATCACGAGGATGTCGTCGGCGATCTCGGCGACCACGCCGAGGTCGTGCGTGATGATGATGACCGCGGAGCCGAACTCCTTCTGCAGGTCCCGGATGAGGTCCAGGATCTGCGCCTGGACGGTGACGTCCAGGGCGGTGGTGGGCTCGTCGGCGATCAGCAGCTCGGGGTTGTTCACCAGGGCCATCGCGATCATGGCGCGCTGGCGCATACCGCCGGAGAACTCGTGCGGGTAGCCGTCGACCCGCTTGTGGGGCTCCGGTATGCCGACGCGGTCGAGGAGTTCGACGGCGCGCTTGCGGGCCACCTTCTTGCTCACGTCGTGGTGGACGCGGTACGCCTCGACGATCTGGCTGCCGACCTTGTAGTACGGGTGCATCGCGGACAGCGGATCCTGGAAGATCATCGCCATCTCGCGGCCGCGCAGCCGGCGCACCTCGTCGGGGCTCGCCCCGACGAGTTCCTTGCCGTCGAGCCAGATCTCGCCGGACATCTGGACGTTCTTGCCCCGTGCCCCGAGCCGGTGCAGACCCATGATCGCCAGCGAGGTCACCGACTTGCCGGAGCCGGACTCGCCCACGATGCCGAGGGTCTTGCCCTTCTCCAGCTGGAAGGAGAGGCCGTCGACGGACTTGACCAGGCCGTCGTCGGTCGGGAAGTGCACCTTGAGGTCGCGCACTTCGAGGAACGCCTCGGGGGCGTCCCCGGCGCGTGCGGGCTCGCCGACGGCGGCCCCGGTCTTGGACAGTTCGGTCACGAGAGCCTCACCCGCGGGTCGATCGTGGCGTACAGCAGGTCCACCACAAGGTTCATGAAGACGACGAAGAACGCCGCGAGCAGGGTCACCCCGAGGATCGGGGGCAGGTCGTTGGCGCTGATCGACTGGACCGCGTACTCGCCGATGCCGTGCAGGGAGAACACGGTCTCGGTGATGAGGGCACCGCCGAGGAGCAGGCCGACGTCCATGCCGAAGACCGTCACCAGCGGGGTCAGCGCGGCCCGCAGACCGTGCTTCACGACCACCTTGCGCTCGCCGAGGCCCTTGGCCCGAGCGGTGCGGATGTAGTCCTCGTTCATCGTCTCCAGCATGCCCGAGCGGGTGAGCCGGGCGTAGATGGCCGAGTAGAGGAGCGCCAGCGAACACCACGGCAGGAAGAGGGTGTTGGCCCACTGCGAGGGGTTCTCGGTGAAGGGGACGTACGTCCGGCCGAAGATCTCCAGCTGGTAGCTGAACAGCAGCAGGGCGAGCTGTCCGGTGAAGAACATGGGCAGGGAGACACCGGCGAGTGCCACGCCCATGGCGGCCCGGTCGAAGAACGAGCCGGGCTTCAGGGCCGAGATGACACCGGCCGTGATACCGCCCACCAGCCACAGCACGGCGGCACCGGCGGCGAGCGAGATGGTCACCGGCAGGCGGGTGGTGAGCTGCGGCCAGACCTCCAGGTGGTCCTTGAAGGAGTAGCCGAAGCAGGGGGCGTCACAGCGGACCGTGGTGGGGCCCAGGTCGTACGTGGCACCGGAGACGATGCCCTTGATGAAGTTCCAGTACTGCTCGTAGACCGGCTGGTCCAGGCCGAGGTTCCGCTTGACCGCCGCGATGTCCGCGGGCGAGGGGTTCTTGCCGATGTACTGCTGTGCCAGCTGGTCGGCGGTCTGCCCGGCGAGTTTCGGCAGGATGAAGAAGATGCCGAAGGTGACCGCGGTGACGACGAGCAGCAGGATCACCGCCGCGATCGTCCGGCGGATGATGTACGAGATCACGAGGACCGGCGCCGGCGCCCGCGGGTGTGCTCACCCGCGGGCGCCAATGCCTTCACCTGCCTTCCGGGGCTACTTCTTTTCCTTGACACCGATGTTGAGGTAGTCGTACTGACCGCTGAAGGCCGAGGACGACACCAGGTTGGTGGCGTACGGCGAGCGGTACAGCAGGACCTTGAAGTAGGTCAGGGGCACGATGGCGGCCTGCTCCATGACCTTCTTGTCGACCTCGGTGTACGCGGCGGTGCGGGCGGCCTCGTCCGTGTTGCCGATCGCGTCGTCCAGCAGCTTGTTGATCGCCGGGTCGTCCAGCTCGGAGAGGTTGGTGTTACCGGACTCGCCGATGGCCTTGCCGTGCACGATCTGCTGCAGGAAGCCGTAGCCGGTCGGCCAGTCGGCACCCCACTGCATCATGATGAGGCCGATGTTGTTCTTCTTGTTGAACTTCGGCACGCCCGCGTAGTCGGAGAAGTACTTGCCCGACGGGTACTGCTTGATGTCGGCCTCGATGCCGACCTTCTTCAGCGCCTCGACGATCGCGGTGGCCGCGTCGACCTCGCCCTGACGGTCGGTGCGGGCGGAGATGGAGGTCTTGAAGCCGCCCTCCTTGCCGCAGGCCTTCAGGCTCTCCTTGGCCTTGGCGACGTCACCCTTGTTGTCCGGGGTGGCGTACGTGTCGGCCTTCTCGTAGCCCGAGACGTCGGTGGGCAGGACGGTGGAGGCGATGTCACCGCGGATCGGGCCGCCCATGGCGGTCTGCACGGCGGTCTTGTCGATCGCGTACTGCACGGCCTTGCGGCAATCGACGTTGTCGAACGGCGCCACCTTGGTGTTGATCGCCGTGTAGACGAGACGGCCGCCGAGCGCGTTGTCCGTGTTGGCCAGCTGGTCCTTGTCCTTGAGGACCTGGGCCTGGGTCTGGGCGTCGACACCGGTGCCCTGGATGTCGATCATGGTGTCGCCGGACATGACGTCCTTGTCGATGGTGGCCTTGTTGACCTTCAGGTTCACCACGATCTTTTCCGGGTACTGCTTGCGCAGCGGGTCCGTCTTGGCGTCCCACTCCGGGTTGCGCACCAGGACTATCTGCTTGCCCTCGTCGTACTTCTGGAACTTGTACGAGCCGGTGGAGACGACCTTCTTGGTGTAGTCGACACCGGTGTCCTTGGCCTTCGGCACCGGGGCCGTCTGCGGCATGCTCGCCAGGTAGTCGAAGTCGGCGAAGGGCTTGTTGAGCTTGAAGACGATGGTGTTGTCGTCCGGCGTCTCGAGGGACGAGATGCCCGCCTCGTTCTTGTCCTTGTACGGGCCCTTGTACTTGTCCCCGCCGTCAAGCAGCTGCTGGAAGTAGTTGGGGCCCGAGGAGAGCACGTCACGCGCGAAGTTCGAGCGCTCGACCGCGTACTTGACGTCCTTCGAGGTGACGACGGTGCCGTCCTCGAACTTGACGCCCTGACGGATCTTGTACGTCCAGGTCTTGCCGCCGTCGCTGGGCGTGCCCGCGCTCTCGGCCAGGTCCGGGACGAGCTCGTTGCCCGCCTCGCCCGCGCCGGGCTTGAACGTCATCAGCGGACGCGCGTAGAGGCGGCTGAAGTTGAAGCCGTACGCGTAGTACATGTTGCCCGGGTCGAGGGACTCGGGGGCGTCGGAGCTGGCGTAGGTGACCGTGCCGCCCTTCGCCGTGGACTCGTTGACGACACCCTTGGTCGCGGCGTTGGCGCCGGCGCCCTTGGGGGTGTCCGTACCGTCGTCCGCCTTGCTGCAGGCGGACAGAAGCAGGCCGGCGCTGCTCACAACCGCGACAGCGGCCATTGCTGACCTTCGCATGATGGTCGGTTTCCCCTTCGTAGTTGGACAGTTGAGTGGGACTTGGGGCCACAACCGGGCCGCGGTCGCAGACGTCAGCGGCTGCGGGGGTCGAGGGCGTCCCGGAGGCCGTCACCGAGAAGGTTGAAGGCCAGCACCGTGATGAAGATCGCGAGGCCGGGAACGATCATGTACTGCGGGTCGACCTCGAAGAAGTCGACCGCCTGGTTGAGCATGCCGCCCCAGGAGGCCTGCGGCGGCTGGATCCCGACGCCGAGGAAGCTGAGCGACGCCTCGAAGATGATGTTGGTCGGGATGAGCAGGGTCGAGTAGACGATGATCGGCGCGACGAGGTTGGGCAGCAGTTCCTTGAACAGGACGTACGGGCCGCCCGCCCCCATCCCCCGCGAGGCGTCGATGAACTCCCGCTCGCGCAGCGCCAGGGTCTGACCGCGCACGATGCGCCCCATGTACGGCCAGTTGAAGAAGCCGATGACGAAGATCAGCACCGAGATGTGCAGCGGCAGTCCCTCGAGACCGAAGGCGCCGCCCTGGAGCGTCGCGGAGATGGCGATGGCGAAGAGCAGCAGCGGGAACGCCAGGAAGGTGTCCATCAGCCGGCTCACGATCGTGTCCACCCGGCCGCCGTAGTACCCGGCGACCAGACCCAGCACCACACCGATGGCGTTGGAGAGGATCGTCGCGCCGAAGGCCACGACCAGGGAGACCCAGGAGCCCTCCAGGATGCGGGCGAGGATGTCGCGGCCGAACTTCGGCTCGACACCGAGCGGGTGGTCCCAGCTCATCCCGCCGAAGTCACCCTTGGGCAGCGATGTGTTGGGGTCGATCAGATCCTGGTTGAAGGCGTTGGGGTCGAGCCCCAGCAGCGACTGCAGCGGCCGGGAGAGCGCCGCGATCAGGATCAGCAGGACGACGACGACACCGCCGGCGACCGCCACCTTGTCGCGCTTGAAGCGGGTCCAGGCGATCTGGCCGAGCGAACGGCCCTCGATCTTCTTGGCCTCGACACCTTCCAGCACGGCTTCGGGCTGCGCCTCGGCCTGCGATCCGGTCGTCTCTATGGGTGCGGTCATCGTCCCTCGTGCTTGCCCGTGCCGGTGGTTGCCGACTGTGCCTGACGGCCGCCCGGGTCTACGGTGCGGTCCGTCACCACTGCTGCTCTCTTGCTCTGTGACTACTGCTGGGTACGAGAGGGGGCGCGGCACGGAACTTCGCCGTATGAACAGCGCGTTCGCCGGATCCCCCCATCGCTCTGGGGGAGTCTTCAACGGTCGCGCGATCAGGCACCAGACTTGACGGCGAATGTATGCGCAACCGTGATGTGGCCAGCAGGGTTCCGCTATCCGGACGTGACGCTCTGTTGAGCGGTGGGCACGGCGGTCACCTGTGGTCCAGGTCACCGGACAGGACCGTCATGTCCGGATCGCCCCTCATCGTCCGCACGGGGCTCCGGTCCGCGTTGCGCGGGCTCAGTAGCCGCTCGGGTACCCGTATCCGCCCGCCGCGGGGGCCTGGGCCGGCGCCGCGTGGGCCTCGCGGTCGTAGAACGGACGGGCCGCGGCGCGGAGCCACATGGCGACCGGGTCGTACTCGTCGGACATGGCGACGGTGGAGACGGGCAGGCCGTCCGGGACCGCGCCGATGGACTGCTGCATCATCGCGCGCACGGAATCGACGGCCGGCGGCGAGGTGTCGTACACGTCGAGGCCGATGGCCAGGTACGGCGCGCCGAGCGCGGGCTGCACCCAGGCGCGGCGCAGCGAACGCACGGCGGACGTGCGGTGGGCGTTCTGCGTCAGCAGGGCGTAGAACTGCGGGATCTCGATGGCCGGTTCGGACAGCCGGAGCGGGCCCGCGGGCTGCCGCTCCAGGCCCGTGGCGATCCGGCGCAGGTCGAGCCAGGGGATGCCGACGCCGCCGCCCGGCGCGTGCGGGTTGAGCCAGAGGCCGTAGTGGTCGGGGTAGAGGGTGCGGGCCACGTCGAGGCCGTCGACCACCTCGTAACTGCGGTTCCAGCCACTGGCGGAGAGCTCCTGGGCGGAGGTGACGCACGGGGCGTAGTTGAACCCGTCGACCTCCATGTTCCCGTACTGCGCGTCCGGGGAGCCGCCCTGGCCGTGCCAGAGCAGCATCCAGACCTGGCCGGAGGACGGGGTCGCGAGGGCACGCAGCAGCGCCTCGTAGGCGTCGTAACGCCCGGGCGTCACCTGGCGCAGCATGTGCTCGACCTGCCCGGTGGCGATGCGGCTGCCGCTCGCGCTCACGTTGGCCGCCCTTCGGTGTTGGACCCTGGTTATAGGAAACAGCTTAGGTGGTGTGCGGGTTGAGCCGGTCAGGGCTCGGGGGTTGTTGTGCGTCGCGGGTCGCGGCGCCGTCGTGGCTGGTCGCGCCGTTCCCCGCGCCCCTGAAAGAACTGGTCAGTAACCCTGTTGGTAGAAGGGTCGTACTTTTTCACGGAGCCAGTCGCCCACCGGGTCCTGCGCCACGTCCAGGAAGACCATGTTGACCGGCCAGGGGACGGGTGTCTTGGTGAGCGCTCGGCCGAGGGCGGCGAGGGGGAGGGCGCGGTCGGCCTCCCAGGAGGCCAGGTCGACGCCGATGAACATGACGGGGTCGGCGGTCTCGATGGAGGCGAGGCAGCGGCGGGCGGAGAGGACCACTCCGATTCCGGCGAACTCGGCCGAGGCGGCGGCGAGGAAGTCCACGGGGTCGTCCTGCCAGTCCGGCTCGAACAGCCGTACCCGGGCGCCGCTCGCCGATCCGTCCAGTGTGGTCCGCCCGGCCCGGCACAGCTCGGCCACGGCGGGCGGCGGCAGCGGGATGCCCACGACACCGTCCGGGTTCAGGGCGAGGCCGATCTGCGGGGGCAGACCGCGCGCGAACTCGACCGCCGGGGCGATGGTGTACGACATGTGGTTGCCGACGACCTGGCGGAACTGCTCCTCGGAGCTGAAGACCGGCACGTACGCCTGCCCGTCGAACTCCATCGTGGGCAGGTCCAGCTGACCGCTGTGCGGACCGCCGCCCTCCGGCAGCGGCACCCACACGAAGCTGCGGGCAAGCACCTCCACGATGCGCGCCCCGGCCTGGGGCACCCCGAGAGACGCGGACAGCACCTCCTCCAGCTCATTGCCGGGCCACCCGCCGTGCCCATGGGGATACGCCTGTGCCGGAAAGTCCGCCGGGAAGTCCATCTGCTGCCTACCGCTTTGCTCCGTGATGCTGTTGTAGCTGCACCTTAACGCCCCGGCCGCCCCGGGCACCCCTGAAGGGGCGCGGGGAACCGCGGAATCAACCACCACGCACCCGCACCCCCCGAGCCCTCCCCGCGATCTCACCCCACGAAGTCGATCCGCTTCAGCGCATCCGCGGCGGCCCGGTCAATGATCACCGCCGCCCCACACCCCTGCGGCAGCCGCCCCTTCTCCACCGCACTCAGCAGCCGGGTCATGGCGCCCCGGTGCCGGGCGAAGGCGTAGCGCGACACCCCCCGCCCCCGCTCCCGCTGCCCGTCCCGCGCCTCACCGGGAGTCACGTCGAGCAACAGCAGGTGCAATGTGCCGCCCCGCCTTACGGCCTCGCGCGCGAGCCAACTTCGTACCCACGCCTGGGCTCCGCAGTCGTGCACGACGATGCCCTCCCCCGAGCGGAGGGCACGCCGCAGCCCGGCGTAGTGGGCGAGGCGTACGAAGGGCCGGTAGAGCGCGTACGGCAGATGGCGGGCGAAGCGCGCGTCGAAGCGGTCGCGGGTGTCCTGGGAGTCGATCCGGACGCCGGGCACCGCCCGCCGCATCAGCGTCGACTTGCCGCTGCCGGGCAGCCCGGTGACGACCACCAGGTCGCCCGGTCCGAAGGACAGCCCGTGGGGACTCCGCCCGGCCCGCTCCCTGAGGTCGCGGACGACCGCCCTCGGGAACGGGCCGCACGCCTCACCGGCCGGTACGACGGGCTGCTCGGGCATCGCGATGCCCGAGGTCGTCGCGTATGCCGTGGTCCTGTTCACCGTGATCGTCCTCCCCAGGGGTTGGAGGTCCCATCCCCACAGATTGTAAAGAGAAGGTAATGCCCGATCCCTCCTGGTTCAGTCCTCGTCCTGCCACAAGAGTGCTACGGACCGCTGTGTCCGCCTGTGCTCCGTCGTCCCTCTCTGTGAAAGGTCCCCCTGCCGCACCGCGTCGATGCGTGCAATGATGTGCCCGCCAACTGCATACCGGCCGCTTGAATCCGCGCGGGAGAGCTCCCAGCAGCCGTTCGCTGGGGCGCCGAAGGAGCAAGTCCCTCCCTTGAATCTCTCAGGCCCAGATACCGCGCGGGCGAGGCACATCTGAAAAGCGGGCCGCATTCCTCTTCCACGGAGGGCGGCTCCACCCACGGTGCAAGTCACGACCACCGGTACGTACGGTCGTGGTGAACCTCTCAGGTTCCGATGACAGATGGGGAGGATCTTTCCTCGCCTGTCATGCCCTGGGAGCAGAACCGATGAGCAGTAGCCCGACCGCTGGATCGCGCCGTACCGCGCTCGATGCCCTGCATCGCTCGCTCGGTGCCACGATGACCGACTTCGCAGGCTGGGACATGCCCCTGCGCTACGGCTCCGAACGCGACGAGCACACCGCCGTCCGCACGAGGGCCGGCCTCTTCGACCTCTCCCACATGGGCGAGATCACCGTCTCCGGCCCGCGGGCCGCCGCGCTGCTGGACCACGCGCTGGTCGGCAACATCGGCGGGGTGAAGCCAGGCCGCGCCCGCTACACCATGATCTGCCGCGAGGACGGCGGCATCCTCGACGACCTGATCGTCTACCGGCTGGCGGACACGGAGGCCGGATCCTCGACCTACCTGGTCGTCGCGAACGCCTCCAACGCCCAGGTGGTGCTGGACGCGCTCGTCGAGCGTTCCGCCGGGTTCGACGCCGAGGTGCGGGACGACCGGGACGCGTACGCGCTGCTCGCCGTGCAGGGCCCCGAGTCGCCCGGGATCCTGGCCTCCCTCACCGACGCCGATCTCGACGGTCTGAAGTACTACGCGGGGCTGCCCGGCACGGTCGCCGGAGTCCCCGCGCTGATCGCCCGCACCGGGTACACCGGTGAGGACGGCTTCGAGCTGTTCGTGAAGCCGGAGCACGCCGTCGAGCTGTGGCAGGCGCTGACCAAGGCGGGCGAGGGCACCGGCCTGGTGCCCTGCGGGCTGTCCTGCCGGGACACGCTGCGCCTGGAGGCGGGGATGCCGCTGTACGGGCACGAGCTGTCCACCGCGCTGACGCCCTTCGACGCCGGGCTCGGGCGGGTCGTGAAGTTCGAGAAGGAGGGCGACTTCGTCGGGCGCACGGCGCTGGCAGCGGCCGCCGAGCGCGCTGCCGTCGCTCCTCCGCGTGTCCTCGTCGGGCTGGTCGCCGAGGGCCGCCGGGTGCCGCGCGCCGGGTACCCGGTCGTCGCCGACGGCAAGGTGATCGGCGAGGTCACCTCCGGCGCGCCCTCCCCCACCCTGGGCAGGCCGATCGCCATGGCGTACGTCGACGCCCCGCACTCCGCGCCGGGCACCGCCGGTGTGGGCGTGGACATCCGGGGCAGCCACGAGCCGTACGAGGTCGTGGCGCTGCCGTTCTACAAACGGCAGAAGTGACACTTTCGTAGTCGTTGGTTCGTCGTCACATGCGCAGCCGTATGCGAAGTCGTATGCGAAGTCGTCCGGAAGCGGCACCCGTGCGGAGCCCGAGCGTGACACTGGGCACATCCGCGCTGCTCAACAGCGGTTTCAGCTGTCCCCCATTCATCACCACTCCCCCGCGTACAGGAGAATTCAGGCCATGAGCAACCCCCAGCAGCTGCGCTACAGCAAGGAGCACGAGTGGCTGTCGGGCGCCGAGGACGGCGTCTCGACGGTCGGCATCACGGAGTTCGCGGCGAACGCGCTCGGCGATGTCGTCTACGCCCAGCTCCCCGAGGTGGGCTCCACGGTGACCGCGGGCGAGACCTGCGGCGAACTGGAGTCCACGAAGTCGGTCAGCGACCTGTACTCGCCGGTCTCCGGTGAGATCACCGAGATCAACGAGGACGTCGTCAGCGACCCGTCACTGGTGAACACCGCCCCGTTCGAGGGCGGATGGCTCTTCAAGGTACGTGTCGCGCAGGAGCCGGACGATCTGCTCTCCGCCGACGAGTACGTCGCCCACACCGCCGGCTGAGAAGACGAGGTCGTACGCATGTCGCTGCTGAACACGCCCCTGCACGAGCTGGACCCGGAGGTCGCCGCGGCCGTCGACGCCGAGCTGCACCGCCAGCAGTCCACCCTGGAGATGATCGCCTCGGAGAACTTCGCTCCCGTCGCGGTCATGGAGGCCCAGGGCACGGTCCTCACCAACAAGTACGCCGAGGGCTACCCCGGCCGCCGCTACTACGGCGGCTGCGAACACGTCGACGTCACCGAACAGATCGCCATCGACCGCGTCAAGGACCTCTTCGGCGCCGAGTACGCCAACGTCCAGCCCCACTCCGGCGCCTCCGCCAACCAGGCCGCCCTCTTCGCCCTGGCCCAGCCCGGCGACACCATCCTCGGCCTGGACCTCGCCCACGGCGGCCACCTCACCCACGGCATGCGCCTGAACTTCTCCGGCAAGCAGTTCAACGTCGTCGCCTACCACGTCGACACCGCCACCGGCCTCGTCGACATGGCCGAACTGGAGAAGCTCGCCAAGGAGCACCGGCCGAAGGTGATCATCGCGGGCTGGTCGGCGTACCCGCGTCAGCTGGACTTCGCCGAGTTCCGCCGGATCGCCGACGAGGTCGGGGCGTATCTGTGGGTGGACATGGCGCACTTCGCGGGCCTGGTCGCCGCCGGGCTGCACCCCAACCCCGTCGAGCACGCGGACGTGGTCACGTCCACCACGCACAAGACGCTCGGCGGTCCGCGCGGCGGGATCATCCTCGCCAAGAAGGAGTTCGCGAAGAAGCTGAACTCCTCCGTCTTCCCCGGCTTCCAGGGCGGCCCCCTGGAGCACGTGATCGCCGCGAAGGCGGTGTCCTTCAAGGTCGCTGCCTCGGAGGACTTCAAGGAGCGCCAGCGCCGCACCGTCGAAGGCGCGCGGATCCTCGCCGAGCGGCTGACGGCCCCGGACGCGCGTGAGGCCGGCGTGGACGTCCTGTCCGGCGGCACCGACGTGCACCTGATCCTGGTCGACCTGCGCGCCTCCGAGCTGGACGGGCAGCAGGCCGAGGACCGCCTCCACGAGGTCGGCATCACCGTCAACCGCAACGCGGTCCCCAACGACCCCCGCCCGCCCATGGTCACCTCCGGCCTGCGCATCGGCACCCCCGCCCTGGCCACCCGCGGCTTCACGGCCGAGGACTTCACCGAGGTCGCCGACGTCATCGCCGAGGCGCTGAAGCCGTCCTACGAGGCCGAAGTCCTCAGGACCCGGGTCAAGGCCCTCGCGGACAAGCACCCGCTGTACCCGGGGCTGGGGAAGTAACCCGGGCTTCACCGGTACGTAGTCCCGCTTCTCCGGGGCACCGCGCACACTGGGCAGTGAGCGCGGTGCCCCACCCCCCGCACCACCCTCCCCCGTTCTGAGGAGTCACCGTGGCCATCTCGGTCTTCGACCTGTTCTCGATCGGCATCGGCCCGTCCAGCTCCCACACGGTCGGCCCGATGCGGGCCGCCCGGATGTTCGCCCGCCGACTGCGCAACGAGGAACTGCTCGCGGGCGTCGCCTCGGTGCGCGTCGAGCTGTACGGCTCCCTGGGCGCGACCGGTCACGGCCACGGCACCCCCAAGGCCGTCCTCCTGGGCCTGGAGGGCGCCTCACCGCGCACGGTGGACGTCGAGTCGGCCGACGACCGGGTGGAGGCGATCAGGGAATCGGGCCGCATCCGCCTGCTCGGCGACCACGAGATCCCCTTCGCCTTCGACGAGGACCTGGTCCTGCACCGCCGTGAGACGCTGCCCTACCACGCCAACGGCATGACGATCTGGGCGTACGACGCGGACGGCGCCGAACTCCTGTCGAAGACGTACTACTCCGTCGGCGGCGGCTTCGTCGTCGACGAGGACGCGGTCGGCGCGGACCGCATCAAACTCGACGACACGCCCCTCAAGTACCCCTTCCGCACGGGCGACGAGCTGCTCCGGGTGGCCAAGGAGACGGGCCTGTCGATCTCCGCGCTGATGCTGGAGAACGAGCGCGCCTGGCGCACCGAGGACGAGATCCGCTCCGGCCTCCTCGACATCTGGCGCGTGATGCAGGCCTGCGTCTCACGCGGCATGACCCGCGAGGGCATCCTCCCCGGTGGCCTGCGCGTACGCCGCCGCGCGTCCATGTCGGCCCGCCAACTCCGGGCGGAGGGCGACCCGCTGGCCCGCTCCATGGAGTGGATCACCCTCTACGCGATGGCCGTGAACGAGGAGAACGCCGCCGGCGGCCGCGTCGTCACGGCCCCCACCAACGGCGCGGCCGGCATCATCCCCGCCGTCCTGCACTACTACATCAACTTCGTGCCGGGCGCGGACGAGGACGGCGTGGTCCGCTTCCTCCTGGCCGCCGGCGCCATCGGCATGCTCTTCAAGGAGAACGCCTCCATCTCCGGCGCCGAGGTCGGCTGTCAGGGCGAGGTCGGCTCCGCCTGCTCGATGGCCGCAGGCGCCCTCGCCGAAGTCCTCGGCGGCAGCCCCGAACAGGTCGAGAACGCCGCCGAGATCGGCATGGAACACAACCTCGGCCTCACCTGCGACCCCGTCGGCGGCCTCGTGCAGATCCCCTGCATCGAACGCAACGGCATGGCCGCGGTGAAGGCCGTCACGGCGGCCAGGATGGCCATGCGCGGCGACGGCTCCCACAAGGTGTCCCTCGACAAGGTCATCAAGACCATGAAGGAGACCGGCGCCGACATGAGCGTCAAGTACAAGGAGACGGCGCGGGGCGGTCTCGCGGTGAACATCATCGAGTGCTGAGGGGATGGGCCCTGACCGGCGTGTTCGTTTCTTTCGGCGCTGTCGGGGCCTTCTCTGCTCACCCGGCGGAAAGTCCCCGGAATGCCCCCTGGGACAGGTGTGAAAGTCGGCGAAAAGCCCCCGGGAAATCCCATGGAATGGGCGCCTGACCTGGGGGTTCGTGGCACCCTCGACCACTGTTCCGATGCGCCCTGACCGCCGACCATCGCCAGAATGTATCAAATCGATCCCCTAAGCCCACTTGAGGGGTACTATTGGATACATGAGTGCTGCGGAGAACTCGCGTTCGCGCCTGGAGCAGCGGCTGACCGGCCTCTCTCCCACGTTCACGACGGCGCAGGCACGTCAGGCCCTGCTCTCCCCCCGCGATCTGGCGTCCTTGGTCGCGAAGGGGGACATAGACGAACTGTCCCGTGGGGTGTACCGACAGGCAGACGCACCAGAGACCGCGCACGCAGATCTGCTGGCCGTGTGCACGCGGGCTCCACGCGCCGCCGTGTGCGGCGAGTCCGCCCTGGCCCTGCATGAACTGATCGACGACATCCCCGCAGCAGTGCACATCGCCGTGCCGCGCGGTACTCGCCGCCCCACGATTTCCTACCCGCCGACCGTGGTGGCGCAGTACGCCTCGAAGACCTTCGCCCTCGGCATCGAACGGTTCGAAGCAGCTCCAGGAGAGACCGTCCCCGTGTACAACGCAGCCCGCTGCGTCGTCGACGCGATGCGCCACCGCAGCCGCATCGGCGAGACCCTCGCGCTCTCCGCACTCGGCCGCTATCTGCGCCGGAGCGGCCGTGGCGGGGTCAGCGAACTCCAGGACATCGCACGCGAGTTGGGCGCTCTCTCTGTCGTCCGCCCCGCCGTGGAGGCGGTGCTCGCCTGATGGCCAACCCCACACGCGACACCACCGCCGGCCGCGTCTACAACGACCTTCGCAACCTGGCCCGCCGCAACAGCCGGTCCACGGACGAGGTCATGGTCGATTACGTCCTCGAACGGTTCCTCTACCGCATGGCCGCATCACCCCTTGGGTGCGACCACTTCGTCCTCAAGGGCGGCTTGCTGCTGGCCCAGTTCGGCGCGCGTCGGATGACCCGCGACATCGACATCCTCGGCCGCTCGTTCCCAGGCAACGAGGCCGAGATCATCCGCAGGATCGCCGGCATCGCCGCCACCGGGATCGACGACGGAGTGACATTCGACCCCGCGACGCTCAAGACCGTCCCCATCCGCGAGGAGGACGAGTACCACGGACTGCGTCTGTCCATGGCCGCATCCATCGCCCGGGCCCGGCTCAAGCTCCAGTTGGACGTCAGCTTCGGCGACCCTGTCACCCCCGGCCCCCGGATCATCGACTACCCGCAGCAGCTCACGACGGAGAGCTTCCAGATCCTCGGCTACCCCCTCGCAACCGTCATCGCCGAGAAACTCTCCACCGCCGTCTCACTCGGCGACCTCAACACCCGCGACCGCGACTACGGCGACCTCTACCGCCTGCTCACCCTCAACGACCTCGACGGCCAAGAACTCACCACGGCATTGACCGCCACCGCCACACACCGCGGCATCGCCCTGAAACCCCTCAGCACCGCGATCACCGACCTCGGCGAGCGTCGCCAGACCTCCTACACCGCCTGGCGCCGCCGGCAAGGCCCCGCCGCAACCGGCTACCCCGACCGCTTCACCGACGTCGTCCGGCAGGTCACCGCCTTCGCAGACACTCTCCTCAACGGTGACGCCACCACCCGCACATGGAATGCAGCGACCCTCACATGGTCATGAGCCAGTACGAGGAGACGGCCCGGGGCGGGCTCGCGGTGAACATCATCGAGTGCTGAGCGCCCCTTCAGGGGCTGTCCGCCTCACTGGTCCCCGGTGGGGACAGGAGGCCGTCGGCAAGGGTGCTCGGCGGGGGTCCGCGACGGGGTGGGCGTGCAAGGCGGGGGCGAGCAGGTCGGGTGCGTTCGGGGCGGGTTGGCGTCGTCCTGGGTGGCGGCCACCCGGAGGAAGCCGGTCTCGACGGGACGTAGGTCCGCGGTCACGTCGTACACCGGACCGTGTGACGCGGGTGGCGGTCAGGCGTTCTCCTCGGTGTGCGCGAGGGCCGCGCCCAGTTCTGACCTGCGGCGGATGCCGAGCTTGCGGTAGGTGCTGGTCAGGTGGGTCTCGACGGTGCGGCGGGCGAGGTGCAGGAGTTGGGCTATCTCGGTGTTCGTGCGGTTCTGCGCGGCGAGTTCGGCGATGCGGCGCTCGCCCGCGGTGAGGGCGGAGGGGCCGGTCAGGGCCGCCGCGGGGCGGCGGGCGCCGCCCTCGCGCAGGGCTGATTCCGCGACCGCGCGGAGGCGGAGCGCGCCCAGGCGTTCGGCGCGTTCGGCCGCCTCGCGGAAGGCGTCACGGGCCCGCGCCCGCTCCCCGGCGGAGGCGAGCCCCCGCCCCTGCGCCACGAGCGCCGGTATCAGCTCCGTCTCGACCGGCGCACCGCCCGGCGCCACGGTCCGGCCTCCGGCCGGTGCCGGGGTCCGGCTTCCGCCCGGTGCCGGGGTCCGGCCTCCGGCCGATGCCGGAGTCCGGCCTCCGCCCGGTGCTTCTGCCGAGGCCCAGCCGTCGATCGACGGTGTCGTGGACGCTCCGCCCGCGGGCCGGCCGTTCACGGCCCTCGCGGGGCCGGTGTCCGGCGTCCAGCGGCCCACGGCCCTCGCGGGACCTTCGCCCAGCGTCCAGCCGTGCACCGCCGTCGCCGTCGCACGTGATCCGCCTTGTGTCCAGCCGCCCTTGGCCGGCCCGGGGCCGCCCACCCCCGCCACGGTGGACCCGCCCGGCGTGGGACTTCCCGTCGCCGTGGGCCCGGCGATACCGCCCAGTGCCACGACGGCGGCCCCGGCGGTCCCCGTGGCCTCCTCCGGCGTGCCGTCGACGCCCTGGCGCAGCACCCTTACCGCCCGGTCGCCCAGCTCCAGGCCCCGGCGTCCGCCCGTCGCCGTGCCCAGGGCGGACAGAGCGCGGCCGAGGACGCGGGGGGTGTTCCAGATGGCGGCGAGGCCGAGTTCCTGTTCGGCCAGGGCGAGGGCCTCGTGAGGGCGGCCGAGGGCGAGGTGGCATGCGGCGGCGGCGGTGCGCCAGGGGGTGACGACGGGGCTGGCGACGTCGCGGGCGCACTGGCGGCGGCCGCACTCCAGGAAGTCGTCCAGGGCGGCCGCGGGGTCGCCGGTGGCGGCGCGCAGGAGGCCTCGGGCGTAGAGGAAGCGGTTCAACTCCCAGGAGTCGTGGGCGTGTTGGACCTCGAAGGCGTCTGCGAGGCGGGCGGCCTCCTCCGTGCGGCCGGTCTCCACGAGGGCGATGACCGCGTGGGCCAGCGCGTTGGCGGACTCGGGGCGGCCGGCGACCGCGCGCGCGACCTCGGGGTCGGCGAGGACCTCCTCGTGGGCGCCGCGTGCGGCGGTGATGTCGATGCGGACGTTGAGGAGGGCCAGGTGCATGGGGTGCAGGAGGGAGGTGCGCTGGCCGCTGAGGCCTCGGCGGACGAGTCGTTCGGCCTCGTCGAGCTGGTCGGCCCACTGGGCGACGGCGGCGGCGGTGCCCAGCAGGAAGACCTCGGCCGACGGGTCGGACGGCTGGGAGAGGAGGGCCCGGATGCGGTGCATGGCCGAGGCCGCCGAGGTCAGGCCCGCGGTGGCCTCGTAGCGCACGAGGAGGGCCTGTCCCGCGGTGCCGACCAGGTGGGGTGAGCGCTCGGCGGTCTCGCGCAGCCAGCGGTAGACCTCCTGCCGTACGCCCTGGTCGTGGTCGGAGAGCAGCGCGGAGGCGGTCTGGACGGTGCGGATCAGGTCCGGGTGGCCCGTCAGGTGCTCGTCGCGCAGTCCGCGCAGCACGTCGACGGCGGCGCGGGCCTCGCCGCGGCGGGCCAGGGCCGTGCCCAGGGCGACCGCCGCGTGGACGCGTTCCCGGGGCGGGCCGGGCAGCCGCATCGCCTCGGCGAGCCGGGGTATGCCGGCGGTGGACCGTACGGTGGCGTACTCCAGGGAGCCCAGTTCGGTGAGGACCACGGTGCGGCGGGCGGCCGGCATCGGCTCGTCCAGGGCGCGGCGGAGGTAGGCGAGGGCGTCGTCGCTGCGGTCCTCGCGGACGGCGAGGTCGGCGGCGTCGAGCAGGGCTCCGGTCGCCCAGGCCTCGCCGACGGGGCCGCAGCGCAGCAGTTGTCCCGCGACGGCCTCGGCGTGGTCGCCGCGGTGCAGCATCGCCTCGGCGGCCCGGCGGTGGGCGGCCTGCCGGTCGGCGCCGGCCCAGCCGCCCAGCACGGCGTCCCGCAGCAGCGGGTGGGCGTAGCGGGGCCGGCCCTCGGGGTCGGGGCGCAGCAGGCCGAGGCAGGTCATCGCGGTGAGCCAGCCGGGTACGCGGGCGGGGTCGGCGTCGGCCGTGCGGGCGAGCAGGTCGGCGTCGGCCGGTACGGGGGCGGCCTCGTCGTCCAGCGCGGCGAGCGCGCGGGCGACCTCGGTGGTCGCGGGCCCCGCGCTGTCCAGCCACCAGGACACCGCGGCGGCGTAGGTGCCCGAGTAGAGCGCGGCGCAGGTGTCCGGGAGGGCAGCGGGGAAGGCCTCGGGGCCGGCGTTGTGGAGGTCTGCGAGCAGGGCGCGCAGCAACAGCGGGTTGCCCGCGCCCGCCCGTAAGCAGGCGTCGACCCGCTCCGGCGGGGCACCGCCGTGGACGGAACGGACCAGCCGTGCGGCGGCGTCCGGGCTCAGCGGGGCCAGGGTGCGGGTGTGCACGAGGGCAGGGGAGAGGGCGTGCGCGAGGCCGTCCGCCGGGCGGTCGATGTCGTACTGGCTGCGCTCGGTGACCACCAGGAGCACCGGCAGCCGGTCGATGCGGCGGACGGCCTCGACGAGCCAGCGGCGGGACGGGGCGTCGGCGAAGTGCGCGTCGTCGACGGCGACGAGCAGCGGGGACTCGGCCGCGTAGGAGCTCAGCAGGCGCCACAGGCGCGCGGACCTGCCCCGGTGCGGCGGGGTGCCCGGCGGGTCCGGCTCCTCGCCGGCGGCCTGGTCGAACTCCGGTCCGTGGGCGAGGAGTTGGAATACGGTGTCGAACGGCACGGAGGAGTGCTCGGGCGAGCAGCGGGCACGCAGGACACGCATGCCGTTCGCCGCCGCGTGGTCGGCGGCGGCCTCCAGGAGTGCGGTGCGGCCGGTGCCGGTGGCGCCCCGGAGCAGCACCAGACGGCCGGAGCCGCCCCGGGCGCGGGCGGCCTCGGCGGTCAGCAACTCCAGGGGCTCACGGCGTTCGAGAAGCGGTTCCGGCGCGCACATCGCTGTCTCCTGTCGTGGACTGTCGTGGACTGTCGTTTTCCGCTTCCGTAGACGGGGCATGGCCCGTCTGGGTGCACCGTTCGCCGGCGGTCGGCGTGAAAGCGCCGTGGCCGGTCCCGTGGTCGGTCCGGTGGCCGGTCCCGCGGTCGGTCCGGTGGTCGGTCCGGTGGTCGGTCCCGCGGTGAATCTCGTGGTGTGTCTCGTGGTCCTCCACGATTGCGCAGCGCACACGACACACAGAAGGGTGAATCGAGCCCATCGGCCACTCCCCTCGCAGGAGCGGCGTTTTCGTGCATACGGGAGAAACGGTTGCGCAGCACATTCCGGACCGCGGACACGGCGGCGGCCACGGCCACGGCCGAGCCCCAGGAGCCCCGGCGCCGTATCCCCGTCGTGGTCCACACCCTCGACCCGCTCTCCCGCGCCGGAGTGCTCAGCCAGCTGCGCGGGCACCCGGTGATCGACCTGGTGGACGACGCCGAGGTACGGCCGGGCACCGTGGCCGTGCTGGTCGGTGACACACCGGACGAGCCGCTGCTCTCCGCGCTGCGCCGACTGGTGCGCAGCGAGGGGGCACGCGCGGTCCTGGTGGTGAGCCTGATCCGCGAGACCGAGCTGCTCGATGTCATCGAGTGCGGGGTCGGGGCCATCGTCTGGCGGCACGAGGCCACCGCGCACCGGCTGGCGCAGGCGGTGCTCGCGGCCTCGCGCGGGGACGGCGACCTGCCCGCCGATCTGCTCGGCCGGCTGATCAACCAGGTGGGGACACTGCAGCGTTCCGTGGCCGGACGCACCGGGGCGCCGCTGTCCGGCCTGGTGCCGCGGGAGATCGACGTCCTCCGGCTCGTCGCCGAGGGGATGGACACCGGCGAGATCGCGAGCAAGCTCTCCTACTCCGAACGCACCGTCAAGAACGTGATGCACGGGCTCACCACCCGGCTGCATCTCCGCAACCGGGCGCACGCGGTGGCCTATGCCCTCCGGGAAGGCTACATCTGATCGAACGGGCAGACCCAACGGGCCACTTGGGCACCACACTCTGCCCGCTCGACGTCCCCGGCACATCTGCGCATACGGCGTCCCCGACGGGCAGGATCGGCGGACAGGCACACGACACAGCAGGAGCACGACCGTGATCCACGAGGTGGACGAGGTCCTCAAGGGACTGATCGGCGGTGGTGCCCTGGCCGGCTCCGGCATCGACGTCTCCTTCGAGGCCCCGACCCGCGACTGGGCGGCCCGGCGCAACGCGACCGCCGTCAACACCTATCTGTACGACATCCGGGAGGACGTCTCCCGCCGCCAGCGCGGCCACATGCCCGTCCGCGACGCGCGGGACATCGTCGTACGCCGTCGGCAGCCGCCCCGCTGGTTCCGGCTGTCGTACCTGGTCACCGCCTGGACGAAACAGCCCCAGGACGAACACCGGCTGCTCTCGGCGGTGCTGGCCAACCTGCTGACGCGTGAGCTGCTGCCCCCGGGCGAACTCCCGGGCGCGCTCGGCGCGCTGGGCCTGTCCGTGCCGGTCTCGGTGGCGGGACTGCACACCGAGTCCCGGTCCCTCGCCGAGATCTGGTCCGCGCTGGGCGGCGAGCTGAAGCCGTCCCTCGACCTCGTGGTCACCGCCCCCTTCCCGGCCTTCCCCGAGTACGACGCCGGTCCCCCGGTCACCGAGGGCGCGGCGATCCGCGTACGCGGCATCGACGGCTCCCTGGACGGCTCGGAGGAACGCGCCCACCGGCCGGGGCAGTTGGCGTCCGCTCCGCACACCGGGGAACAACAGCGGTGACCACGCACGCCTCCCCCGGCTCGCCGTCGGCGCCCACCACCGACGCGCTCCTCCTCCGGCTGGCCCGACTGCGCGAACGGGTCGCCGAGTTGGTGGCCGAGCGCGGTGCCGGTGACCCGACGGCGAACGACCCGTTGCGCGGGCTGTACCTGTCCGAGGAGGGCGTACGGCATCTGCTGGGGCCGTCGGCGCAGGCGTACGCCCCCGTGTTCGAGAGCGGCGAGGACGCGGACGGGGGCCCGGCCCCGGACGGTCCGCTGGAGCGGCTCGCGGGGCGGCTCGGGCTCACCGAACTGGACACGCGGATCCTGCTGATCGCCGTGGCGCCCGATCTGGACCGCTCCTACGAGCAGTTGTACGGCTATCTGAACGACGACGTCAGCAGGCGTCGGGCCACCGTCGGGCTCGCGCTGGATCTGTGCGGGCTGCCCGTGCATCTCGCGCGGGCGCGGGCCCGGTTCCTGCCTTCGGCGCCGCTGAGCGCGCTCGGGCTGCTGACCGTCGAGGACCCCGAACGCCCCTTCCTCGGGCGGGCGTTGCGGGTGCCGGACCGGCTGGTCGCCCATCTGCTCGGCGACGACACGCTGGACGCGGCGCTGGTCGGCCATGTCCGTCCGCTCACGTCGCCGTCGCCCTCGTCCGTCGTGTCCTCCTCGTCCGTCGTGTCCTCCTCGTCCGTGGAGGACGGCGGGTTCACCGCCAGGCTGGCCGCCCGCCTGGCCGCCGCCCCGGTCACCGTCCATCTGCGGGAGCGCCGCGAGGGCGACGGCCTGGTGCGCGCCGGGGCCGCCCTGCGCACGGCGGGGGTGGAGGCCCTGCACTTCACGCCCCCGCCGGCCGAGAACGAGCTGTCCGCGCTCCTCCCCCCACTGCTGCGCGAGGCCCGGCTGCGCGGCTGCGCGGTCGTGGTGTCGCCGCTGCCGGAGCGACCGGGGCCGCTCGTGCGGGCGTTGACGGCGGCCGACGTGTCCGTGCTGTTCGCGGGGGAACAGCCGTACGACCCGCAGTGGTGCGACCGTGATCCGCTGGTCCTCGACGTGCCCCGGCCGCCCTCGGGCGCGGTGGACGCCTGGGCGGCGGCGCTCGGCGCCGGAGCGGACGGGCCGGGGTTCGACCTGGCGGCCACGGTCGCCCCGTACCGGCTCGGCGGGGACCGGATCGAGCGGGCGGCCCGCGCGGCGGTGGACCTCGCGGCGTTCGACGGCACCCCCGTGACCGCCGACCACCTGCGCCTGGCCGCGCGGCTGCAGTCCGCCTCCGGGCTGGAGCGGCACGCCCGCCGGATCCGCCCCGACGTCGGCTGGGGCGACCTCGTCCTGCCCGACAAGCCCCTGGCCCAGCTGCGGGAACTCGCCCTGCGTGCGCGGCATCGCGACCGTGTGCTCGGCGACTGGCGGCTGAGCGCCGGAGGCGGCCGGGGCCGTGGGGTCCTCGGACTCTTCGCGGGCGAGTCGGGCACCGGCAAGACGCTGTCGGCGGAGGTCGTGGCCGCCGAGCTCGGCCTGGACCTCTATGTGGTGCAGCTCTCCTCGATCGTCGACAAGTATGTGGGCGAGACCGAGAAGAACCTCGAACGGATCTTCACCGAGGCCGACCGCACGGACGCCGTGCTGCTCTTCGACGAGGCGGACGCCGTGTTCGGCAAGCGCTCGGAGGTCAAGGACTCCCACGACAAGCACGCCAACATGGAGAGCGCCTATCTGCTCCAGCGTCTCGAGTCCTTCGACGGCATCGCCGTGCTGACCACCAATCTGCGGGCCAACATCGACGAGGCGTTCACCCGGCGGCTGGATCTGGTGGTCGACTTCCCGTTCCCGGACACCGCCCAGCGGCTGGCCCTGTGGCGGCACAGCCTCGCCGCGGTGCCCGGCGCGGACGACACCGACCCGGCGGCGGTCGCCCGCGACTTCGAGCTGGCCGGCGGTTCCATCCGCAGCGCGGTCGTCACCGCCGCCTACGCCGCCGCCGGGCGCGCCGGCCCGGTCACCACGGCCGACCTGCGGGAGGGCGCGGAGCGCGAGTACCGCAAGGCCGGGCGGCTGGTGCCGGGCGAGGGCAACTGGTAGCGGGCGCGGCATCCGGCGGGAGTCGCCCCGGTGAGGACGGCGGGAGCGCCCCCGAGGGTGGCGCGCCCGCCGGACGGGACTACTTCACGCGCCACTTCTGGTTGGGCGTGCCCGCGCACGTCCACAGCTGGAGCTTGGCGCCGTTGCCGGTGGCGTTGTCCTTCACGTCGACGCACTTGTCGGCCTGCGGGTTGACCAGGTCACCGGCGGTGCTCAGCACGAACTGCTGGGCGGGGTTGCCGCTGCACCTGGCCAGCTGGATGACGGCGCCGTCGTCCCGGGAGCCCCACGCGACGTCCATGCACAGCCCGAGGGAGCGGACGGTGCCGTCGCCCCGGAAGTCCCACTTCTGGTTGGCGGTACCGGCGCAGTCCCAGATCTGGAGCGGGGTGCCGTCCTTGCCCTTGCCGTTCTCCGCGTCCGTGACGTCGACGCAGCGGTTCGAACCCTTGCCGATGATCAGGAATCCCTTGGCGGCGGCCGGTTTCCTGGTCGTGGCCTTCGGTTCCGGTTCCTTGTCGGCCCCGGACCCCGAGCCGCCGGAGCCGGAGCCGGAGCCCGCACCGGAACCGGATGTCGAGCCCGGGTCCTCGGGCTGCTCCTCCTCCTGCTGAGGAGCCTCGGGCGTCTCCGAGGGCAGCGGCGCCGCGGAGATGCTCGGCGCCGGAGCCATCGCGGACGGGCTGGCGCTCGGCAGGGCCGTCGTCCCGGCCTCCTGGAGCTCGGTCGCGGCGCTGACGACCTTGGGCTGGTAGGCGAGCCAGAGAGTGACGAAGGTGATGGCCAGCGCCAGGAAGATCCCCATGCAGGTGGCGAGCCAGCCCGGCAGGAACCCCCGCTGGACATAGGTGCCGTCGACGGACTGCGGCGCGACGCCCGCCCGCTGGACGGCGAGCGCGTAGGGTCTCTCCTCCTTGGAGCCGAACCAGATGACCTGTCTCGGCTTCAGCGTGGCCTTCACGAACGCGGCCCGACCGGGCTCGATCTGCACGTTGCCCGGATGGATGTCGTACGACAGCTGGTCGCCGTTGTCGCTGCCGCTGACGGCGGCGGTGACCTTCGTGTTGCCGAGGTTGTCGATGGCGAGCTTGGGCCGCCCCCGGAACCGCCCCTTCACCGTCGGCGGGACGAGTTCCGCCCGCACCTCGGTGAACGGGGTGATCGTCAGGTTCCCCTCGGGGACGGTCGTCGCCTCCGGGTGCTGGGTCGGCGTGATCCGTACGGCGTACGGGTGCGGGCCCGCCGTCGCGTCGGGGGTGCGCGGCGGCGAGAACGTCAGTTCCACCGTCCCCGTGGTCCCCGGGTAGAGCCGTAAGGTCTGCGGCTCCACGGTGGTCCACGGCGCGACATCGCCTACGGGCTCGAAGCGGTACTCGTCGACGACGTCACCGGTGTTGCGCAGCCGCAGCCGTACGGTCGTGCCGGCCCCCGGGTCCACGGTCGTGGAGGCGGGTTCGAGGGAAGTCCAAAGGCTCATGGTCAGGCCCCCGCGCCAGGAACGATCTGCCATTCCTGGTCGTCGGTGACGGTGCAGTGGAAGAGCATCAAGGTCACCTCGTTCCGTGTGTCTTCGTTGCCCGCGATTTCGAGGCACCTGTTCTTGCTCGCGAAGTTGCGGATCCAGTAGCCGCCGCTCTGCTGCGGGTCGAGCCACCACAACTGGTTGTCGCTGGTCGTGCCGTCACAGGTGAACTCCGTGATCTTCGTGTGGATCGGGTTCTCTCCGTAGTTCGGCAGGTCCATGCAGAGCTGGTCCTTGGCGTTGCGGATCTGGAAGAGATCACTGCCGTCGGGCGCCTTCTTCTCGGCCTTCACCTCCAGGTGCCAGAGCTGGTTGTCCGCCGTGCTGTCGTCGCAGGTGAACTGCTGGACCCGGCCGTCTCTCCGCCCGTTGCCCTCGCCGGGGACGTCGGCGCACAGCTTGGTGGCGAGGTTGCGCAGGAGGATGTTGCGGGCGGGCAGCACGCTCTCGGCCTTCTCCTCGGCCGGCTCGGTCGGCTCGGCGGGCGCGCCACCGCCACCGCTGCCGCCACCGCCGTCGTCGTCGTCCGCCTTCTCGGACGGGGGGGCTTCCTCCGGCTCCGGCGTCGGCTCCGGCTGCGCGGACTCCAGCGGTTGCGGCGAGGCCGAGGGCGGCAGCGTGCTGACAGCGGCCTCCCGGAGTTCCGTGGCCGCACTGATCACCTTGGGCTGGTAGGCGAGCCACAGCGTCAGGAAGGTGATCGCCAGCGCCAGGAAGATCCCCATGCAGGTGGCGAGCCAGCCCGGCAGGAAGCTGCGCTGGACATAGGTGCCCTCGACGTCGACCGGCATCACGCCCGACCGCTTCACCGCCAGGGTGTAGGGCCGCTCCTCCTTGGACCCGAACCAGCTGATCTGGCGCGGCTTCAATGTGGCCTTCACGAACGCGGCCCGACCGGGCTCGATCTGCACATTGCTCGGGTGGATGTCGTACGACAGCTGATCGCCGTTGTCGCTGCCACTGACCGACGCGGTCACCTTCGTGTTGCCCAGGTTGTCCACGGCGAGCTTGGGCCGCCCGCGGAACCGCCCCTTCACCGTCGGCGGCACCAGCTCCGCCCGCACCTCCGTGAACGGAGTGATCGTCAGATTCCCCTCGGGAACCGTCGTCGCCTCCGGATGCTCCGTCGGCATGATCCGCACCGCATACGCGTTCGGCCCCGCCGTCGCGTCCGGGGTGCGCGGCGGCGCGAACGTCAGCTCCACCGACCCCGTCGTCCCCGGATACAACCGGAGCGTCTGCGGCTCCACGGTCGTCCACGGAGCCACCTCACCCACCGGCTCGAAGCGGTACTCGTCCACCACGTCACCGGTATTGCGCAGACGCAGCCGCACCGTCGTACTGCTCCCCGGGTCCACGGTCGCGGAGGCGGGTTCGAGAGAAGTCCAAAGGCTCACAGAGGGACGCTACGCGGCGGTCGTCCTCAGGTCAGGAGCCGCCGGGGCAGGCCCGGCTGCCCCGGCGGCCACCGAAGCCGTCCCAACGGCCTTGCCCCAACGGCCTTGTCACACGGTGAACTTGACGGCTTCGAGCCAGATGCCGTTGTCGAGGGTGCCGCCGAAGATGTAGTGCTCTCCCTCGCCCGGCTTGTCGCAGGCCAGGTTCTGCCAGCCCCGGTCCTTCTGGTGGACCGACTGACAGACCCCCCGGCCGCCGTTGTCGACGTTGATGGTGAAGCCCAGCATGTCCGGGGCGCCCGCCTTGGAGCTGCCGAAGTAGTTGTCGAAGCCGTCCTTCGCGTTCGACCAGGGCTTCCCGTTGTAGTGGCCCTGGCCGTTGGTGGAGTCGGGGTTGTGGACGAACGCGGCACTCGCCGTGCCGTTGACGCCGGACACCGCGATGTTGAGGGCCTTGAGCGACCTGCCCTGGCCCACCGTGCCGGCCGTGTCGCCGTCGCATTCGGGGGCCGTCCAGCCCTTGCCCGTCACGAAGGCGCGGTAGCAGATGTGCCGGCCGCCCGGGTCCGCGGCGGCCAGCTGCCGCACGGCGGTCGCGGCCGTGGGCGCGGCCTTCTTCTTCTCCTCGGAGCCACCGCCGGAGCCGCCACCACCGTCGCCGCCGCTCGCGCTCCCGCTGTCGCTCTCCGTCTCCGTCACCTGCGGAGGTGCCGAGGACGCGGGAGGCGCGGAGGGCGTGGGCGGCGGAGGGGTCGACACCGGCGCCGAGGGGCTGGGCGGCGGCACCGTGCTGACGGCGGTCTCCTGGAGCTCTGTGGCGGCGCTGATCACCTTGGGCTGGTAGGCGAGCCACAGCGTCAGGAAGGTGATCGCCAGCGCCAGGAAGATCCCCATGCAGGTGGCGAGCCAGCCCGGCAGGAAGCTGCGCTGTACGTAGGTGCCCTCGACGTCGAGCGGTGTCACCCCCGACCGCTTCACCGCGAAGGCGTACGGCCGCTCCTCCTTGGACCCGAACCAGATGATCTGGCGCGGCTTCAGCGTGGCCTTCACGAACGCCGCGCGCCCCGGCTCGATCTGCACATTGCTCGGATGGATGTCGTACGACAGCTGGTCACCGTTGTCGCTGCCGCTGACCGACGCGGTCACCTTCGTGTTGCCCAGGTTGTCCACGGCGAGCTTGGGCCGCCCCCGGAACCGCCCCTTCACCGTCGGCGGCACCAGCTCCGCCCGCACCTCCGTGAACGGGGTGATCGTCAGGTTTCCCTCGGGAACGGTCGCCGCCTCCGGATGCTCCGTCGGCATGATCCGCACCGCATACGCGTTCGGCCCCGCCGTCGCGTCCGGGGTGCGCGGCGGCGCGAACGTCAGCTCCACCGACCCCGTCGTCCCCGGATACAGCCGCAGCGTCTGCGGCTCCACGGTCGTCCACGGAGCCACCTCGCCCACCGGCTCGAAGCGGTACTCGTCCACCACGTCACCGGTGTTGCGCAGACGCAGTCGCACCGTCGTACTGCTCCCCGGGTCCACAGTCGTGGAGGCGGGTTCGAGGGAAGTCCAAAGGCTCACGTCAGGACGCTACCGGGAGAGCGGAAGCCCGGTCAGGAGGAGAAGGTGCACGGTCTCACTGCCCGAAAGGGCACCGTGCGCGGGCACGGGGGCCGCCGCCGCCGGGCGGGCGTGCGCGGGCCGCCGGGGAGCGTCCGCGCCGATCGGCCGGACTGCCCCTGGGGGCAACGAGGATGCCCCCGATCAGGTACCGGAGGACGTTTCGGGTGACGCGCTTCGCGCGTGAGGGTGAGAGGCGACCTGTCTCGTACCCCAAGGAGAGCAGAGCATGCCGTCCTACCTGTCGCCGGGCGTCTACGTCGAGGAGGTGGCCAGCGGCTCGCGTCCCATCGAGGGTGTGGGCACCTCGGTGGCCGCCTTCGTCGGCCTGGCCCCGACCGGTCCGCTGAACGAGCCGACCCTGGTGACCAACTGGTCCCAGTACGTCGCCGCCTTCGGCGAGTTCACCGACGGCTACTACCTCGCGCACTCGGTGTACGGGTTCTTCAACAACGGCGGCAGCGCCGCGTACGTCGTGCGGGTCGGCGGCACGGACCAGGGCGGCGCGTCCGCCGGCGGCCCGGCCGCCGTGACGGGGTCCGCCGCGCCGGCCGCGCTGCCCCCGGGCGAGCCGAAGCAGCTGGGCACGTTCAGCGTGACCGCCATCGCGGGCGGTTCGCTCAGCGTCGAGGTCGCCGACCCCGAGGGCGAGGGCCCGGCCGAGCGGTTCAGGCTGATCGTCAAGGACGGCGACAAGGCCGTGGAGACGTTCGACGTGACCGCCAAGAAGGGCGGCCGCAACTACGTCGTCACCCAGGTCAAGGAGCGCTCCAAGCTCATCACGGTCCAGGAGACGGCGCCGGCCGCGCAGCTCGCGCGCCCCGACAACCAGACCGTGGCCCTGGCGGCGCCCGCCGCCCCGGCCGCCGTCACGCCCGCCGCGACGGACGACGGCCACCCCGGCCCGGCCGAGTACCTCGGCGACTCCGCCGACCGCACCGGCTTCGGCGGCCTGGAGGCCGTGGACGAGATCTCCATGGTCGCCGTGCCCGACCTGATGGCCGCCTACCAGCGCGGCGCGATCGACCTGGAGGCCGTCAAGGCGGTCCAGCTCGGTCTGATCGCGCACTGCGAGCTGATGGGCGACCGGGTCGCCGTCATCGACCCGCCGCCCGGCCTCAACGCCCGTCAGATCCGGGTATGGCGCCAGGAGACCGCCGGGTACGACTCCAAGTACGCGGCCCTCTACTACCCCTGGATCAAGGTCTTCGACCCGGCCAGCGGCCAGTCCCGGGTCATCCCGCCGAGCGGCCACGTCGCCGGCGTCTGGGCCCGCAACGACTTCGAGCGCGGGGTGCACAAGGCGCCCGCCAACGAGGTCGTACGCGGCGCGGTCGACCTGGAGCTCCAGATCACCCGCGGCGAGCAGGACCTGTTGAACCCCATCGGCGTCAACTGCATCCGCGCCTTCCCGGGCCGCGGCATCCGCGTCTGGGGCGCCCGCACCATGTCCTCCGACCCGGCCTGGCGCTACCTCAACATCCGCCGGTACTTCAACTACCTTGAGGAGTCGATCCTGATCGGCACCCAGTGGGTGGTGTTCGAGCCGAACGACCACGCGCTGTGGGCCCGGATCCGGCGCAACGTCTCCGCGTTCCTGGTCAACGAGTGGCGCCAGGGCGCCCTGTTCGGCCAGCGGCCCGAGGACGCGTACTACGTCAAGTGCGACGACGAGACCAACCCGCCGGAGTCGGTCGACCTCGGCCGGGTGATCTGCGAGATCGGCATCGCCCCGGTCAAGCCCGCCGAGTTCGTGATCTTCCGGCTGGCCCAGTTCTCCAGCGGCAACGGGGAGCTGGAGGAGTAGCACGCGGTGCCCTCCCCGCTCCCAGCCCTCGCACGCCCCACCTCAAGACCCCCTAGAAGGACAGAGAACAGATGAGTCTCGCGCCGGGTGACGCCCTTACCTCACACAATTTCGGCCTGCAGATCGACGGGGTGATGGTCGAGTACCTCGCGGAGGTCAGCGGCCTCACCCTCGAACAGGACGTCATCACGTACCAGCAGAACTCCGCCCAGGGGCGGCCCGAGGTCAACCTTCTGCCCGGTGTGCAGAAGAACGGGCAGTGCACCGTGGTCCGCGGTATGACCCAGTCGGCCGCGTTCAACACGTGGATCAACGACTCCATCAACGGTCAGATGGGCTCGGCCCGCAAGAACGCGTCCATCATCATGATGGATTATCAGAACAATCCGGTGAAGCGGTACAACATGCGCAACGCCTGGTGCAGCAAGATCGACGCGAGCACCCTCAAGGCCGGCGAGGCGTCCGCGCTCACCGAGACCGTGACCATCGTCTTCGAAGAACTGGTCATCGAGTAATGCGGCGTACGGCTGGCAGGGCGGGCGCGGGCGCGGGCGCGGGCTCGATCGTGGACGTCCCGGGTACGGAGCCGGGCGCGGGCATGGGCGCGGAGGCGGCTCCGGCCGCGTCCGCTTCCGCCTTCGCCCCCGTCTCCGCGTCCGCTCCCGCTCCTGCTCCCGCGCCGGCTCCGGCTCCGGCCGTCGCGCCGGTGGCGCAGCGGCTGCGGACGGAGTTCCCGTTCGAGCTGCCTCGCGGTTACGTCGACGAGGCGGGGAACGTCCACCGGGAGGGCGTGATGCGTCTCGCCACCGCCCGGGACGAGTTGATCCCGCTCCGCGACGTCCGCGTGCAGGAGAACCCGGCGTACCTGTCGGTCGTGCTGCTCGGCCGGGTCATCACCCGGCTGGGCAACCTGCCGATGGTCCACGACGGGATCGTGGAGAACATGTTCGCGTCCGACCTCGCGTTCCTGCAGGACTTCTACCGGCAGGTCAACGCGGAGGGCCACACCCGTGCGGCTGTGGAGTGCCCCCACTGCTCCGAGCCCTTCGAGGTCGAACTCGGCGGGAGCCGCCTGGGGGAATCGTGACGTACGCGACCGACCGGCTGCACGAGGAGATCGCGTACGTCGCCTACCACTTCCACTGGAGCTTCGAGGAGATCCTCGACCTCGAACACCACGACCGCCGCCGCTACACCGAACAGATCGCGTCCCTCGTGACACGGGGCGGGTCGGAGGGCTGACACGTGGGCTTCTTGGATCGCCTACGGGCCGCCGCCGGTCCGGCGGGGCGCCGGCGTGGGGTTGACGGGGTTGGCTCGGGTGAGGAGAGCCGCCCGGGGGGCGGGGCGAGCTCCCTTGCTGGGGCGGACTCCCCTGGGGTGGGCTCCCCTAGCGGGGTGGGCTCCCCTGATGGGGCCAACTCCCGTAGCGGGGTGGGCTCCCGTAGTGGGGTCGGCTCTGTCGGCGGAGATGGTTCGGTTGGCGGGGATGGCTCTGTGGGTGGAACGGCTTCGGCCGGCGGGGCGACTTCGGCCCACGGGGCGGCTTCAGCCCACGGGGCGGCTTCAGCCCACGGGGCGGCTTCAGCCCACGGGGCGACGCGGGCCGGTGGGGCGAATCCGGCCGCCGGCGGCGTCTCCGTCGGTGGCTGGGAGGGGCTCGCTCCGATTCAGCGGGCCACCGGGGGGCGGGCCGTCGTCGCGGACGCCGGGTTCAGCGGGCGGTTGAGCACCTGGCAGAACCCGTCCTTCACCGGGACCTTGTCCCATGCCGTCCTGCCCGGAGCACCAGGCGGGCTCGTCAGGGACGTCCTCACCACGTCGGCGGCACCCGTCGCCGGACTCGAACTGCCCTCGCGCACGCTGCCGGTGGCGAACGACGAGCCGGTGGCCCCCGCCGACATGCCCAGTGCTGCACGGCCTGTGCAGCGCGCGCCGCACCAGGTCACACCGTCTCGCCCGACCGGCCCCCGGGTGACTCCCGTACCGCCCCGCGCCGCCCGTCCGACCCCGTTGACCCAGGCCCCGACCGCGCCCGTCGTCCAGCGACGGACCCTGCCGACGGCACGACCGCAGACTTCCGGGACCGGTGGGATGTCGGGGGGTACGGCTCCGGGGAGTGCCTCATCCGGGCACGCGGCGCCGGGCGCCTCCTCGTCCGGGCAGATGTCGTCAGGCCCTTCCTCGTCCGGGCACACCACGGCAGGCGGTGCTTCGGCCGGGCATACGGCGTCGGGCGGTGGCGCCCCGTCCGGGCACCCGGCCTCCGGCAGTGCCTCGCCGCAGCGTTCGGCGTCGGGCGGCACCACATCGGTGCGTACGGCGTCCAAGCCTGGTGCGACGGGCTCGGCCGACTCGGGTGCGAGTCCGGTCGTCGCGTCCGGTGGCCCGCGTGGGGCGACGACGCCTGCCGCAGCGGCTGTTGGCGCCGACTCGCCGGGCGGCGGCTTCCCCGACGCTGCTCCGGCCTCCGGCCACGCAGCGGCTGACCCCGGTCGCGCGGGGCTCGGCATCCAGCGTGCGACGACGGGCTCCGGCGACACGGCAACGGGTTCCGGCCGAACGGGAGAGAACTCCGGCCGAACGGCAACAGGTCCCGGCCGTACGGCAGTCGGCCGCGCCGGGACGGCAACCGACCCCGGCAGGACGGGCAACGACACCGGGAACAGCCCCGCCGCCCCCGGACACGCCGAGGTCGGCATCCAGCGGGCAGCGACCGGGTCCAGCTCTTCGGCCGCCAACGCCGCCGCGACGGCCACCGGCTCCGCCGGAGCACCGGGCGGGCGCAGCGGAACGGGCACCGCCTCCGGGAGCGCCCCCGCCACCCACGGACCCGGCGAGGCCGGCATCCAGCGGACGACGGCCGAAACCAACCCCACGACAGCCAACGCCGACGCGAACGTCACCGGCACCACCTGGACCGCGACCAGCCCTCCCGGGACGGGCACCCACCCCGGGAGTACCCCCGCCACCCCCGGGCCCGGCGAGGCCGGCATCCAGCGAGCGGCGACCGGAGCCAGCCCCACGACAGCCAACGCCGGCGCGACGGCCACCGGCTCCGCCGGAGCACCGGGCGGCCCCGGCGGCGCACCGGCCGGCCCGAGCGACGCGGCGGCCAACGCCCCACGGTCCGGGGCCGGTCTCGGCAACACAGCGGGCGACGCAGCCGGGACGACGACAGGTCGCGGAGCCACACCCAGTGGCCCCGCCACGCGGGCGACCGCCCCCGGCAACCCGGCGGCCGGCATCCAGCGCGCGGCGATCAACCCCAGCGGCACGCGGAACAGCCCCGCCACCACCCCCGGCAGCACCAACGCCGTCGGCTCCGACCTCACTTCCGGTACGACCACCCACACCGGCACCGGCCTCAACTCCGGCTCGGGCACCGGCACCGGCACCGGCACGACCGTGGGCAGCCCCAGCCCCAGGCGTACCGCAACCGGCCCCTCCGGCGGAGCCGTCGACGTCCAACGGACGACGAACGGTCCCAGCCGTACGTCAGCCGCGTCCGCCGGTGCCCCGGCCAAACCCTCCGCGACGCCGACCCGCCCCAGCGGCGCACCCTCCAGCACCGGTGATGCCGTGACCGGCGTCCAGAGAGCCACCTCCGGCCCCAGCGGCGCACCGACCGCCGCCCCCGGCTCGGCCTCCAGCCCCGTCGGTACGGCGGCCGGCTCCAGTGGTACGCCCACCGGCAGCGCAGCCGTCACCGTCCAACGGGCGCAGTCCGACACCGGTGGCACGGCCCCCACGCCAACGGCCAACACCGACAACCCCTCGCCCGGCACCGGCACCGGCACCGGCACCCAAGCCACCCCCTCCGTCGGCCCGTCCCACGGCACCCCTGTCCTCCAGCGGACCGCAACCGGCCCCAGCAGCCCCACACCCCCGGTCGCCCCGCCCCCGGCACCCGCCACCCCGAACTCGCCCGCGCCCGGCCCGATCGGCCCCACCCCGGGCACCCACCTCCTCCAGCGGAGCACTGTCGGCAGCGCACGGCGCACAGGCCTAGGCGCCCCCCTCTCCGGCCCTGTCCCGGCCGCCGCCGCGACCACTCCTCCGCCGTCGTTCCCCTCCCCGCAGCCGACCGGACCGACCACTCCCACACCCCCGGCCCCGGCCCCGGCCCCGATCTCGGCAGACCGCGCCCACGCCGCGACCACCAACCCGACCGCCCCCCGTCAGCGCCCCCTGCTCGGCGCCCCCCTCTCCACCCCGCCCCAGGACGCGAAGCCCCTCTCCGGGCGCGGCGCTCCCGGCGGTACACGCTCCACCGGCCCCTCTCCCGTATCTCCCGTACAGCGAGCGACAACGGCGCACCTGGGAACCGCGCACCGCGCACCGGCAGCCCCGGCCGTCGCCCCGCTGACCCCCACGGTCCACGGCCGGCGCCCTGAAGGGGCGCAAGGGGCGCAAGGGGCGCGGGGAACCGCGCGACCGGCCACACCCGGCCCTCGACCGCCCCACACCCCGGCCCGGCACAGCCTGGCCCCGCACACCCCTGAACGATCAAGCTCTGCCCCAGCACCGGCGGCGACGGAAGCCCAGCCCTCTCGGCCCGCGCCCACCCCCACCCCCGTACGCCCCCTCACCCCCACCCGCGCCCTCACCTCGGCCCTGCCCACCACGACACCGCCCCCCGCCCTCCAGCGTCAGGCGACGTCGGCCGCCGTACCCCTGCGCCGCCCGTCGTCCCCCGGCACCGGCCCCGCCGTGCAGCGCCTCGCGGCGGACAAGCCCGCCCCTCTGTCCCGTACCGCGCTCCCCCTGGCCGTGGCCCCCGTGACGCCCTCGCAGGCCCCGCGGAAGCCGAGCCCGCTCCCCGCCCGAGCAGTAGCCCAGCGCCAGGCCCTCACCACCCCCGTACCCGCACCCCTCATCCCACCGGCACCGGCACCCACACCCACCGCACCCGCACCCGCACCCATCCAGCGAGCCCCCGGCATCCCCCTTCGCCCCACCCCGGCCACCACGACCTCGGCCGTCTCACCCGTCACGGCGACCGCACGCCCCCCGCGTACCTCGTCGGCCTCGACACCCCCCGAGAACGCCGAGCCCTCCAAGGCCCAGTTCGACCCCCGTTCCCTCACCGACTTCCAGCTCGACGAGCTGACGCACAAGCTCATCGGCCGGATCACCCGCCTCGTCCGCACCGAACTACGTCTCGACCGCGAGCGCGTAGGGAAACTCCGCGACCCCCGCCACTGACCCACATCGGCCCCGGCCAACCGACCCGTCCGCCCCGTACCCGCTCCACCCGCACCACCCGACCCCTGTCCGCAGAAAGGCCCTCCCCGATGCCCCGCGATCTCGACCCGGGCTCCACCATCTTCTTCACCCTGACGATCGACGGCGAGAGCCTCGGTTACTTCAACGGGTGTGAGGGGCTGTCCTCGACGGTGGAGATCGAGCACCGCCAGGAGGGCGGGAACAACGGGTTCGTCTGGCAGTTCCCGTCACGTGTGACGTTCTCGAACATCCGGCTGACGAGGCCGCTGACGCCGGACACGGCGAAGGTCGCGGCGTGGATCTCGTCCGTGGCGACCGGTGTGAAGCGTCCGACGGCCCAGATCGCGGCACTGCGCGCGGACGGCTCGGAGGTGGCGCACTGGGGGCTGATCGACGTCCTGCCGGTGAGCTGGCAGGGGCCGTCCCTGGACCCGGCGAACCCGAGCGTGGCGACCGAGGTCCTGGAGATCACGCACCACGGATTCACGGACTGAGGGGCGGGCACAGGACATGGCGAAGGGCAGCAAGGGCGGCGCGGGCAAGAGCCTCGTGCGGGCCACACTGGCCATTCACGAGCCGCCGGTGGGGACGAGCACGACGCCGGGCGGGCTGATGAAGACGTTCAGCTTCGAGTTCAATCCGGCGGAGCTGACGCTGCGCCGGGGCGCCCAGTGGAAGACCACGATCAGCGCGGCCGTACGCGACGGCGCCCTGCCGGAGTTCATGGGGCCCGAGGCGCGGGAGATGAACGTCGAGATCTTCCTCGACTCCTCCGACAAGCCGAGCGGCACCACGGTGCTGAAGAAGGTGGAGTCGCTGCTGTCGTGCTGCGAGGTGACGACCAAGAGCCTCGCCGCGAAACAGCCGTCGCCGCCATGGGTGGTGTTCCAGTGGGGGTCGTTCTCGACGGCCCGCTTCACGGCGTACGTCAGCTCCGTGGACGTCACGTACTCGCTGTTCGGGACGACCGGTGTGCCGATCCGGGCCACCTGCCGGATGTCGCTGCACGAGATCCCCAGTACGACCAAGGGGCAGAACCCGACCTCGGGCGCGCTCACCGCGCGAAGTGTGCACCGGGTCGTCGCGGGCGACTCGCTCCAGTCGCTGGCGTGGCGGGAGTACGGCAACGCGTCCGCGTGGCGGGCGATCGCGGAGGCCAATGGCATCGACGATCCCACGCGTCTGCCCACCGGCATCGAACTCGTCCTCCCGGCGGCCGAGGAGGTGGGTTTCTGATGGTGAAGCCGTCCTTCTCCAACGTCATCCATGTCACCCTCGACGGCGCGAAGCTGCCGCCGGAGTACGCCGATCTGCTGGTCGGCGGGTGGGTCGATCTCGGAGCCGGGGTGCCCGGCGCGTTCCGGCTCACCTTCCGGGACCCGCACGGCCTGCTGCTGGGCAAACTGAACGTCAGGTTCGGCACCAAGGTCGTCATCGCGCCCGTCGCCGACGGGCAGGGCGCGGCGTCCCCGCTGCTCACCGGTGAGGTCACCGGCATGGAGACCGACTACGACGGCACCGGCACCTTCACCGTCGTCCGCGGCTACGACCCGGGCCACCGGCTGATGCGGGTGCGCAGGGTGGCGGCGTACCGCAATCAGACGGCCGCCGACATCGCCCGCAAGCTGGCCGGGATGAACGGCATCCCGGTCGGGCAGGTGCAGGGCACCAAGACGGTCTACGACTTCATCTCGCAGTCCAATGTGACGGACTGGGACTTCCTGGCGCGGCTCGCCGACGAGAACGAGATGGTGATGTCGCTGGACGCCAAGGGGAAGTTCCAGTTCGTCAAGCCGAAGCCGGCGTCCGGCGCGCCCCCGACGAGCACCCCCGGCGAGAAGAGCCCCTTCGTGCTGCAGGCGGGGGTCGACATCCTGCGCTGCCGGGCCGCCGTCACCGCGGCCGACCAGGTCGGCAGGGTCGAGGCGCGCGGCTGGAACGTCACGACGAAGAAGAAGCTCACGGCGACGACCCCGGCGAACTCCCACCCCGGTATCGCCATCGGCAGCACCCCGCAGAAGGCGGCGGGCGCGTTCAAGGCCGCCAAGCTGGTCGAGACGGACGTCCCGTACGACCTCCAGAGCGAGGTCACGCACGCCGCCGGCTCCCTCGCCGACGACATCACCTCCTCCTTCGCCGAGCTGGAGGTCACGGTGCGCGGCAACCCACAGCTGCGGCCCGGTGTGCCGGTGACGCTCACCGAGGTGGGCGCCCCGTTCGAGGGCAAGTACACCTGCACCTCCGTCCGGCACTCCTTCGGCGACGGCAGCCACTACGAGACCTGGGTGACCGTCAGCGGCCGGCAGTGGCGCTCGCTCTTCGGCCTGACGTCGGGTGGCGGTACGGCGGCGCCCCGGCTGCCGAGCGTGGCCAACGCGCTGGTCACCGACGTACAGGATCCGCTGAAGCAGGGCCGGGTGAAGCTCCAGTTCCCGTGGCTGGACGACACGTACGTCAGCGACTGGACGCGGACCGTGCAGATGGGCGGCAAGGGCGGCGGCGGGATCTTCCCGCTGGACGTCGGGGACGAGGTGCTGGTCGCCTTCGACCGGGGCTCGCTCGACCACCCGTTCGTCATCGGCGGTCTCTACAACGGCGTCGACAAGCCGACCCCCGTGAAGGACGTGTGGCTGCACGACCCGGTCAAGAAGAAGGCGATCCGGCACACCCTGTCCGACCGGGAGGGCAACCGGGTCGACCTGCTCAGCCAGCAGACCGGCCTGCGCAAGCAGGGCGTCCGCCTCGCCACCGGCAACGACCGGCTGATCATCAACCTCGACCGGACGAAGACCGAGATCACGGTGGACAGCAAGGGTGCCGTCAGCATCACGGGCGGTACGTCGGTGTCCGTGAAGGCCGGGACCGATCTGACGCTGAGCGCGCGGCGGTCCGTGACCATCAGGAGCGGCGGGCCCCTCAACCTCCAGGGCCAGGGGCTGGTCAGCCTCCGGTCGCTGGGCGGTGTGGTGAACGTGAACGCGATGGGCGCCCTCAACCTCAGCGCGGCCGGCGCGGCGACGGTCAACGCCGCCGGGACCGTGCAGATCAACGCCGTGGGCCAGTTGGGCCTCAAGGCCGTCAAGGTCGACATCTTCGGGGGGTTCTTCGTCAACACGGTCAAATATCCGTTCGGGTGACGGCCGAGAGCCCACGCGCACCCCCACTCACCTCGCACACCACGTACTTCGAGAACCCACGTACTTCGAGCACCCACGTACTTCAGAAGGAGGGCGGCCCACGATGGCCGAGCAGTTCGTCGGATCCGGCTGGGCGTTCCCGTTGCGCATCGGGCCCACCGGGGGCATCGCCCTGGTCAGCGGGGAGCGCGAGGTCGAGGAGGCCATCCGGCTGATCCTGGCCACCTCGCCGGGTGAGCGGCCGATGCGCCCCGAGTTCGGCTGCGCCATCCACGACCTGGTGTTCGCGCCGGTCAACGAGGCCACCGCCGGCCGTATCCAGCACGAGGTGTACGCGAGCCTCGACCGCTGGGAGCCGCGGATCGAGGTGACCGACGTCGAGGTGACGGCGGGCGCCGACCAGGGCGTCCTGTTCATCGACGTCCGCTACGCGATCCGCGGCACCAACAACCCGCGCAGCCTGGTCTTCCCGTTCTACGTCATCCCCTCCCACGACGAGCCGGACCTGGCTTCCGAAGGCTCCGACCGTCCCGAAAGCGACCGCTGATGGCCCTGCCCTCCCCGAACCTCGACGACCGCCGCTTCCAGCAGTTCGTCGACGACGCCAAGCGCTACATCCAGCAGCGGGCCCCGGAGTGGACCGACCACAACGTCTCCGACCCCGGCGTCACCCTGGTGGAGACGGTCGCCCACATGGCCGACCAGATCGTCTACCGGCTCAACCGGGTGCCGGAGAAGAACCATCTGGCGTTCCTGGACCTGGTGGGCATCACCCTGTTCCCTCCCTCGGCCGCCCGCACGGATGTGACGTTCTGGCTGTCGGCACCGCAGGAGGAGCCGGTCGTGCTGTCCGTGGGCACCGAGGTCGCCACCGTGCGCACCGAGAGCGAGGAGGCGGTCGTCTTCGCCACCGAGGGCGAACTGGCCGTCGTCCCTTGTGAGTTGCGGTATCTGGTCACCCAGCTTCCCGGTGAGCCGGTCGCCGACCGGACGGCCGACCTCGCCGAGGGCAAGGACCTGATGTGCTTCGCCGAGTCCCCGCGGCCCGGCGACTGCATGCTGTTCGGGCTGACCGCCGCCGTACCGTACTGCGCGGTCGTACTGGAACTGGACAGCGTGGTCGACGGCGTCGGCGTGGACCCGCGGCAGCCGCCGCTGGTCTGGGAGGCGTGGACCGAGGACGGCTGGACGACGTGCGAGGTCGACCGTGACGGCACGGGCGGCCTGAACCGTCCGGGCGAGGTCGTCCTGCACATGCCCGGCGGACACACCCTGTCCCGCACGGGCGGGCAGGAGGCCGGCTGGCTGCGCTGCCGGGTCACCGACCCCCTCCCCGGCCAGCCCTTCTACACCACCTCGCCGACGGTCCGCGCCGCCGAGGCCTTCACCATCGGCGGCACCACCACCGTCGTGCACGCCGAGACGGTGTACGACGAGGCGCTCGGCGAGTCCACCGGCCTGCCGGGACAGCGGCTGCGGCTCGCCCACTTCCCGGTGGTGGGCGACACCCCGCCCGTCCTCCTCCAGACCGCCGAGCACGACGGCTGGACCGACTGGGACGTCGTCGCGTCCTTCGCCGCGTCCACCTCGTACGACCGGCACATCACCCTGGACTCCGCCACCGGCGAGATCGCCTTCGGCCCGGCGGTACGGGAACCCGACGGCACCCTGCGCCAGTACGGGGCCGTCGCCCCCAAGGGGGCCGTCATCCGCGCCGTGCGCTACCGCACGGGCGGGGGCAGGGCCGGCAACGTCGCCCGGGGCGCCATCCGGGTGCTGCGCACCTCCGTCCCGTACGTCTCCGAGGTCGTCAACCGTGAGGCGGCGCGCGGCGGGGTCGACGCCGAGACCGTGGAGGAGGCGAAGGTCCGGGCGCCGATCACCCTGCGCGCCCAGGAACGCGCGGTGACCCTGCGCGACTACGAGGAACTCGCCCGCCGCGCGGCCCCCGAGACCGCCCGCATCACCTGCCTGGAGGGCGAGGAGGGCGAGCACGGGGCGTACGCGGTAAGGGTGTTGGTGGTCCCGCAAGCCGTCCCGGACCCGGGCGGCCGTCTCCGTTTCGAGCAACTCGTCCCCGGCGACGCGCTGTTGCGCCGCATCACCCGGCACCTGGACGAACGCCGCCTGATTGGCACGCGGTTGGCGGTGGGCCCGCCCTTCTACCAGGGCATCACCGTCGTCGCCACGCTGCACGCCTTCCGCGGCACCGACACCGACCGGGTCCGCCGCCAGGCCCACGACGCGCTCTACCGCCACCTCGACCCGCTGACCGGCGGCGCCGACGGCCGGGGCTGGCCCTTCGGCCGCCCCGTCCAGTCCGGCGAGGTCTTCGCCGTCCTCCAACGCGTCCCCGGCGTCGAACTCGTCGACGACGTCCAGCTCCACCCCGCCGACCCCCTCACCGGCAAACGGGGCGACCCCACCAACCGCATCGACCTCTCTCCCCCGTCCCTGGTCTTCTCCTTCGACCACCGGGTCCGCGTGATCGGGGACAAGCAGTGAGGGCCATCGTCCCCACCGTCCCCGCTGTGGGCAATCGTTCCGCAGGGCGATGGGGGTCCCCCCGCTCGAACGAAGCCGAGAGTGGGGGCGGGTGGGCACAGCCTGCAGCGCCGGGCGCCTTTGGAGCACCGACCGCGCAAGGCCACCGGACAGGGGGCGCCGAATGAGGGGCTCCATAGACGGCCTCGGCTCCTCCCACCCCATCGGCACCATGCTCCCGGCCGTGTTCGCCGACGACGACCTCGCCCAGCGCTTCATCGGCGGTCTGGACGACGTGATCGCCCCGATCCTCTCCGTCCTCGACTGCCTGGACTCCTACTTCACGCCGTCCCTCGCCCCCGTGGACTTCACCCAGTGGCTCGCCGGCTGGGTGGGCGCCGAGACCGACGGCACGGAACCGGAGGCCCGGCTGCGCGCCGCGGTCGCCGCCGCCGCGTATCTGCACCGGGTACGCGGCACCCGGCGCGGCCTGTCCGAGGCCGTGCGCCTGGTCTTCGGTGTGACCCCGGAGATCACCGAGAGCGGCGCCGCCTCCTGGGACGCCCGGCCCCTCGGCCCGGTCCCCGGCGAAGCCCGCCCGCGCCTCCACGTGGCCCTGCGCCTGCCCGACCCCACCCCCGCGGACGAACACCGGCTGGACAGCCTCGTGGCCGCCGCCCGCCCCGCCCACATGCCCTACACGGTCCAGGTGACCGCCGCCGAAAGGATCCCCGAGAGATGACCAGCCAGACCCCCGGCACCGGCCAGGCCCGGAGCTGCGCCGAATGCGGAACCCGCGGGGAGCCCGGCCAGTCCTTCTGCGACGCCTGCGGCGCGGTACTCGGCTGGTCCGGCACCCCGGCCCGGTCCACCACGGGCGGCACCAGGAGCGAGACCGCCGACCGACCGGACGCCGGACGCGCGCGGAGCGACGCCCCGGCCGACGGCGGCCGTACGGCGGGCGAGGCCCCCGACCACGCGGACACCGTGCGTACGCCCGACACGGCCCCCGCCCACGCGGACGCCGGACACCCGAGGGCCGAAGCCGAAGCCGAATCCCGCGCCCAAACCCCGGCCCCGGCGAACGCCGGCCGCACGACGGCCGACGACGAACACGGCTGGGACGCCTTCTCCCTCCCGGGTGCCGGAACGGGTACGGCCCGCACCGGCCACGACCCGGCCCAGGCGGGGGCGGCCGCGGTCACCGACGTCCGCGGCCCGGAGGCCGGCACGGCGGTCCGCACGGACGCCCCCGCCGCCACCGCCCGCCCGGGAACCGAGCCGGCGGCGCCCCCCACGGCCCAGCCCCCGGCCCCGGCGGCCACCCCCGCATCCGCATCCGCATCCGCGTCCGCGTCCGCGTCCGCATCCACGGTCGCGGCCTCACCCGCCCCCTCCACTCCCCCCGCCCCCGAACCGGCCCGCCCGGCCCCCCACCCCCACCCCCACCACCACCACGACGACGAGGACCCCACCACTCCCCTCCCGACGCACACCTCCCCCACACCCCCCGCCTCACCGGCCCCCGTTCCCTCCGCCGCCGACCGGGCCAGGTCCCTCCTGGTCCCGGTCGCCGACCCCGAGCCCCGTGCTCCGGCGGAGCCCGCCGTCGCGCCCGTACTGCCGGGTCTCCCCGATGTGCAGCGGCCCCAGGTCCGCACCCCGGGGCCGGAGTTCGGCACGGAGGGCGGCGTGCCCTGCCCGTGGTGCGGGACCCCCACCCGGCCGGACCGGCACTTCTGCGGGCGCTGCGCGATGCCGATGGCCGGGCGGCCGGAGACACCGGGACGGCTGCCGTGGTGGCGCCGGATGCTGAACGGCCGCAACACGCAGACCCCGTGGGCGGGCGACCGCCCCCGTCTGCGTCGCGGCTTCGGCCAGATCCTCAACTGGGTGGTCGCCGCCCTCGTCCTCACCCTGATCGTCACGCTCGCCTTCCAGGCCGACGACGCCTACCAGGCGACCCGCGACCACTTCGCCAAGCGCGCCCCGGTCGTTCCGGACACCTTCAAGGCGTCCCGCTCGTACCCCGGTCACAAGCCGGGGCTGGCCTTCGACAACCACAGCAACACGTGGTGGGGCCCGGGTGTCACGCAGTCCGGCGAGGGGGAGTGGCTGGAGGCCCGCTTCCAGCAGCCGACCCGGCTGCTGGACGTGATGATCACGCCGGGCGTCTCGAAGAGGGTGGACCAGATCGCGGAGTCGGCCCGCCCGCACCGCATCGAGGCGAAGATCACCGCCGGCGACGGCTCCACCTCCACCAAGATCCTCACCCTCGACCAGGGCGCCGGCAGCCAGCGCCGCAAGTTCCGCGTCGGCGACGCCGTGGCCGTCCGCTTCACCCTCCGCTCCGCCTACGGCGCCGACGACAAGAAGCAGGTGGCCATAGCCGAGATCGAGTTCTTCGGCCGCTCGAACAGCAGCAGCTGACCCGGCAGCCACGACAGGCCCGCAGGACCGCAGGACCGCAGGACCGCCGACGAGAAGCGGCCGCACGGGCAAGCCCTGACCAGCGCTTTCATGGATGAGCGCCGGTCAGGGCATTTTTCTTTCCCGGGAGCGCTCGAAAGAGTAAGACCCTTCCTCACTATGCACTCCCTGTCACCTGTGCCACGGTGGATCACGCCGCATCCTCGTGGACGTCGGCTCAACGGTGTCGACTGCTTTCCGGGGAGACAGCATGCGAATGCACCAGAACACGTACGACGGAAATACTTTCGACGCCGGAAATGGTGTTCGAACAGGGCGGGATTCCGATGCTCCGGGCTCCCTGCACGAGGACGGAACCATGGTGATGCAGCGCTGGTTCCTCTGTTCGCCGAACGGCCGGCAGATCCTCATTCCGGACGACGGGGTGATCCTCGGCCGGGCGAACGGCATCGGGCACCTGAGGGGAACCGGGGTGTCGCGCCGGCATGTCGAGCTGACGCCGGTGCCGGGCGGTGTCCAGGTGGATGACCTGGGGTCCACCAACGGGGTCAGCGTCGACGGGGTCGCCACCCGCCGGGGGACCATGCGCGCCGGGCAGGTACTGCGCGTCGGAGACACGAACTACTTCCTGGTCCACGTGTACGCGGCGAAAAGGCTGTTCCACCCCGATCACTGATTTCTCAGCGGGAATACGGCGAGATCAGCAACAATCTCTGCACGCCGCGTTCTCTCCTGCCGTTCGACGTCCGTACGCGCCCGCGGGCAGGACGTTCTCCAACGGCGGGATGAACCACAGCGGCATGCACTGAGGCTCGAAGGGAAAAGGCGTGCCCAAAACTTTCACCCGGCTCACTTTTCGAGAATCGACACGCCTTACCGCACTGGTGTGCGGCGCCGCTCTATTGACGAGCGGCTGTCTGCGGCCCGCACCGCAGAACGACAAACCGGCCGACGCGATACCGGCCCCCGCTCTGCCCGGTGACAAGGTGGTCTTCTGCCTCGACATCTCCTCGTCCTACGACGACAGCCACCGCCGGGCGGCCCAGCAGACCGTGGCGGACGCGCTGCCCCACCTGGTGAGGCCGGGTCGTGGAACCCACGACGTGTACGTGTACGAGATCAGCGAGAACTCCTACGGGCGGCCGCCCCTGCTCACCCTGACCGTGCCCGCGCTCCGCGAGAAGCCGGCCGCCTCCCTGGAGTCGGCGCCCCCGCTCCAGGGAGGTGCGCTCACCGAGCAGCTGGAGAAGATCGTCGACAAGTGGGAGGACGAGAGGCGTGACGCCCGGCGCGGGGCCCGGGTCGAGGCGGAGAAGGTACGCGACCTCCGGCTGGGCACCCGGGAGGGCACGGACATCGGCGGTTGCCTGGAGAACGCGGCGGAGCAGTTCAGGGACCACAAGGGCGACCGGCGGCTGGTGATCGCCTCCGACCTGCGCGTCCACGGAGTCCAGCAGCTGGCGGCCGCGCGGCTGAACGGCGTGACGGTCGACGTGATCGAGTTCGCCTGCACCCAGGCCAGGACCTGCGACGCGCTGCGCCGCACGTGGACGAAGCGCTTCGACGCCCTCGGGGCGCGTTCCGTGAACATCACCAGGCCAGGCGTCTCGGCCGCACTCTTCGGATCGGAGGCTGAGGACAAGTGATGGTCCTGCTCTGGACGGTGCTGAGCTGCGCGGTCGCCGTGACCGCCGGCGCGTTCCTGCAGCCCCAACTCAGGCTGGCGGCAGGTGCGGTGGCCGACTGGGGAGCGTACTCCCTGGATCTGATCGCCTCCGCCCTGGAGAACGCCGCCGACACCTGCGGGCATGTCACCGCGGCCGCCCGTCACGGCATCGCCCGTGGCGGCTGGCCCGTCTGGCCGCTGATCGCGGCGGCCATCGCCCTCGCCGGCGCCTTCTTCTTCGTGCGCGGCGAGTTCACCCTCGTGGAGTCCTCGGCCGCCGCGCTCATCGCCCCCGACACCCTCGACGCCGGCGGCAGCATCGTCGAGGCCGGCCCGCAGAACCGTGAGATGGCCGAGTCCATCGCCTGGGTCTTCGTGGGCGGCACGGTGGTCCTGGGGGGTCTGCCCTTCGTGCTGGCCCGGGACGACACCGACCGCATCGGCCCCCTCGCCCGGCAGACGCCCGGAGTACGGCACACGGTCACCGTCGCCGTGCTCGGGCTCTGCGTCATCGCCGTCCTGTGCTCGGTCGCCCTGGGGATGTTCCGGGCGGAGCAGAGCGTGGGAGGCAGGGAGATCACGACGGTCGCCGAACTGGCCGCCTACAGCGCGGGCGGTGGCACGGCCGCCATCACGAGCGTGGGCTCACTCGCCGTCGGCTGGGCCCTGGACTACGTGCTGATGGGCGTGTGGCTGCTGTTCGTGGCCGTGTCGGAGCTGGCCCTCCACATCGCCGCGCTCGGCGCCCGGATCACCGCCGACGCGGCCCAGCGCAACGCCAGGATCGTCACCCCCGCCGCCGTGGACGCGCTGGGCCGGCTCGGTTCCGTCGCGTTCCGCCAGGAGACCCCCGAGTACCGGCCGTCCACCGAGAGCGGTACCTGGTCATCGTTGTCCCCGCCCGACGAACAACGGGACGACGACGCGGCGGACTTCCCGCTCCGGCCCGGGTCGGTCGTCGCCGGGCGCTGGCGACTGGTCGGGCAGCTCCCGGGGGCGGACAAACCGGGGTTCGCGGCCGTCGGCGGCATCATGCTCTGCCAGAACCTGCGAGAGCCGGCGACGACGAACGAGTACGTCATCAAGTTCGTCGCCAGGGACCGCGAGGGCCCCGGTGCGATGGGCCGCAAGTCACGGGCGTGGCGCCGGGAGGTACGGACGGCCGCGAAGATCGACAGCCCGCACACCGTGAAGATCGTCGACTTCGGTATCGACGACGACTGGCAGTGGACGGTCACCCCCCGGTACGTGCCCGGTTCCCTGTTCGCCTACGGCCGCGACAGCGCCCAGGCACGCACCCTGGAGTGGGTGCTCGTCATGGGCGAGCAGCTGCTCGCCGGCCTGGAGGCCATCCACGACAGGGACGTGGCGCACCTCGACATCAAGCCGCAGAACGTGCTGCTGTCCTGGCGCGACATGCGCCTGAACACCCTGTCCGCCGCGTTCACCGACTTCGGACTGGCCAAGCAGTTCACCGATTCCAGCGTCTCCTTCACCGGACATTTCCAGGGCACGCCCTACTACGCCGCGTTCGAGCAGCTCACCATGTCGCAGGAGAAGGACGGCCGGTCGCTCGCGACGGACATCTACCAGATGGGCAGCCTGATGTACTGGCTGCTGTCCGGGCAGCCGGCGCTCGCCCGGGAGGTGCGGGCACGGTCCGGGCAGGCCGAGGCGATCTTCCAGCTCTACCAGCTCATGCAGGAGAACCACCGTCCCGCCCGGCTGGACGCGCTGTTGCCCGGACTGCCCAAGAGCGTCGTGGAGCTGGTCGACCAGTGGCTCGCCTACGAGCCCGCGCAGCGCACCGGCGGCCCCGCCAAGAGCGCCGCCAGGGACGCCCGGCGGGCCCTCAGCCAGATCCGTGAACATCTGCGAGCCACCCGGCCGAGGGACCTGACGATGCCGGTGGGCCCGATCCACGCCCGGCAGGACCTTCCCCTGGCCCCTGGTGACTACACCGGCGAAAGCGACGGACCCACCACCGACTTCGGGGGACACAAGTGAACTCGACACACCTTCTGCTGACGACCCTGGCCCTGGTCGGCACGTTCGTGCTCGGAGCCGTCGTGGGAGCTACGGCCCGGCGCCGGGGCGACCTGGGCGCCATGCCGTCCCCGCACGACGCATGGCGCGGCGCGCCTCCCGGCCACGGCGCTGCTCCCGGCCACGGCGCGCCTCCCGGCCACGGCACAGCCACGGCCACGGCTTCGGCTTCGGCCACGGCCGAGAAGAGCCGCCCGCCCGTCCACGACCCCGGGGCCCCCACCGCCGAAGCGGCGGACGCTCCCCGTCCCCCCGAGGGCGAGGAGGAGGTACCGACCGGCCGGCGGGGCCCCGCGCCGCGCCCGCGGCGCAAGGAACGCGGCGGCGACCGGTCCGTTCCGGTCCCGGAGTTGCCCGCGCTGGCACTGCCCGCGGCGGCCGCGCCGGTCGCGCCGCGGCGTCGGGAGCGGCCGAACCCGCACGACGGCCCCGCCGGTTCGCCGGCGGCCCCGGCAGCCCCGGCGGCCCGGTCCGGGCCGCCGGCCCGGCGCTCCGCGGTCCCGGGGCGGGCCCGGCGATCCGCGGCCTCGTCGCCGACGGCCTACGAGGGTGCTCCGGCCGCCGGTTCGTCCGGCACCCGGCTGGTGCGGAGCAGCCCCCGCAAGGCCCTGACGGCGGCGGAGAGCCCGGACTCCCGGTGGCTGGACGTCGCGGCGGCCACGTCTTCCGGCCGCCGGACGACCAACGAGGACGCGTACTTCGTCGACGACGAACTCGCGGTCATCGCCGACGGAGTCGGCGGAGCGCCGGCGGGTGACCTCGCCTCACGACTCGCGGTACAGGCCGTGGTCGACGCCTGGCACGCGGCCGGTTCGGGTTCCGTACGTGCTCTGCAGGCCGGGTTCCGGCAGGCGACCGGCGTGATTCGCGCACACACCCAGGACAGGCCCCAACTGCTGGGCATGGCCACCACACTGGACGCCTGCGGCCTGGTGGGCGGCACGGTGGTCGGAGCCCATGTGGGCGACGGCACGGTCTGGGCCGTACGCCAGGACGACCAGCTTCCGCACCGGCTGACCACCCCGCACACCGCGGGTGGCCCGCTGCTTCGCGTGGTCGGCTCCGCGGCGGCCGCCCGGCCGGATCTGTGGCAGGTCGATGCCGAACCGGACATGCGGATCGTCATGGCGAGCGACGGGCTCTGCGCGGATCTGGGGGAGGAGGCGGCCCACGCCCTGCTGGTGGACACCCTCGGCCTGCTCCCCCAGGAGGCGGCCGACGAACTGCTGCGGCAGGCGCTCAAGGCCGGGGGGTCGGACAACATCACCGTGGTCGTGGCCGATGTGGTCGCGCAGGCACCCGTGGCCCGCCCGCTGGCCGACGCCGACCTGCTCCCCGCCCGTCAGGAACGACGATGACCTCTTCCGCCACCTCCGCCGTACTGTCCGACGCGTACGACATCCCCCGGGCGACCGTGAGCATCACGACGCGGGAGGGCCTGGCGTCGTTCACCCTGGACCCCGCGGGTGTGTTCCACCTCAGCCGGTCCGTGCTGGACCCCGGCAACACACAGCTGTCCCGTCGACCGCACTGCCCCCAGATCGTCCATCTCCACACCGGGTGGATGCTGGTGAACCGCTCGACGAAGCTGGGCGTCCGAGTGGCTCCGCCGTCCGCCCCGTGGTCGGAGATCCCGCCCGGCCGGGCGCATGTGTTCTCGGCCGGGACCACGCAGGTCCAGTTTCTCGTCGCGGACGTCGACCCCGTGACGGTGACGGTTCCGCCCGCCACCGCGCAGGGGGACGAATCCTGCGAGGACCTCGTCTCCCACGGACGCAGCACCGTCTGGGGGCCGGAGATGAACGCCGAGGCGAACAAGATCCTGCGGGGTCCCGGCCGGGACCTCCTGGTGGCGGTCCTCGCCCCCTGGCTCTCCGCCGACCCGACGCTGCAGGAGCACAAGAGCCGCAGAGTGGCGGCCGAATGCGCCGGGTACAGCGTCTCGGCGGTCGACAGGATCCTGTCGCGGCTGCGGAACGCGCTGTGGCCCGACGAACCCCGGAAGCCCTCGCGTGAGCACATCGCCGAGTACCTCTCCCAGCGCGGCCTGGTGGGCCCGCAGGATCTGCCGCGGGCCGAGAACTGCCGGCACGAACAGGGGCGCGCTCGACCGCCCCGTTGACCGTGCCGGGCCGGGAAACGGCCGGGGAACGGGCCGGGGAACGGGCCGGTGTTCACCGACAGGGATCCCCGATCCCCGCCCGTCGTTCCGACGCCTTCCCGTGGCGTCGGCCCAACGACCCTCCTAGGGTGGGCCCTTCGAGCACACGAGGGCGGGCGGAGTGGGTATGGGATCGGATCGGCCGGTGGGCGCCGAGGTCGTGGCGGAGGTGCAGCGGGTCTTCCGTGACGGACTGCTGAGCGGCAGGTCCGCGTTCGCGCCGGAGACGGACGCCTGGAGCGAGGGCACGGCCTCCGATCTGCGCGCCCGTTTCGTGGACCGCCCGGACGAGTCGTCGGACACGTTCCTGGTCAAGCTGCGCCGCCAGTTGGACGGCGCACCGGCCGCCACGATCGTGCTGGCGGCCGAGCTGCTCTTCGTGAACATGGCGCCCCTGCGGCCCGAGCAGATCGGCATCAGGAAGAAACTCCAGATCCTCGGCGAGGTCCTCTCCTGGGCCGGCCTGGGCCACTTGGCGACCCCGGAGCTCATGGAGACACGCCTGAGGGGCTTCCTCAACGGCGGCCAGGGCTTCCTCAACTACCGCTGGGCGCAGTTCCAGATCCTGGTCCTGCTGGTGGAGCGGCTCGCGGGCAGGCCCTACGCCGAGCGGGACGCCGTACTGAACGACCCGTGGCGGTTCCGGGAGGAGTGCCTGGACGTCCAACGCTCCGTGGGCCACAAGAAGGGCCGCGCGCAGATCCACGTCCTGCTGTACGCGCTCTTCCCGGACGTGTTCCAGCCGATCGCCAGCGCCTACCACAAGCAGGAGATCGCCAAGGCGTTCGCTGACGAGCTGCCGCAGGTCACCGGCGACGACGACCGCGATCTGCTGGAGCTGCGGAAGATCCTGGAGGCGCAGAGCGGGGAGCCAGTGTGGTTCTACGCCGACCCCTGGGTCAGCCGGTGGCGGCGCGGCGCCGTCGAACACGACCAGCGGGGCTGGCTGGTGCGCGGATTCAACGTGGACGGGCGCAATGTCGTGCCGCAGTGGCTAGAGCAGGGCTACTGCTCGGTGTCCTGGAAGGAGCTGCCGGACATCCCGGCGGGCACGGCCAAGCAGGAGATCCAACGGACGGTGCTGGAAGGACTTCCCGAGGACAGCACCCAGTCACGAGGACAGTCCGTGTACCAGTTGCACGCCTTCCTCACGCTCATACAGCCCGGCGACCTGGTGGCCACGGTCACTCCGGACGAGGTCCACGTCGGTACGGTCCAGGGCCCGGCGGTGTACGACACCTCGGACGGCCTCGACAACGCCCGGCGCCTTCCGGTGCGCTGGGCCACCGCCGAGCGGCCTCTGAAGCGCTCGGAGCTTCCTCAGACCGTCCAGAACCGACTGACTCAGCCACCCACGGTGTACGACATCAGCAGCGTGGCCGCCGAACTCGCGGAACGCGCGGGCCTGGAGGACGTCGTCGCCGAACCGCTGCTCGAAGCCGATGTCACCAAACCGCTCGAACTACCTTCCGTCACCGCGGAGTTGGCCGAGCAGCTGCTCATGCCGCTGGACTGGCTGAGCGAGACGGCCCAACAGCTCCAGGAGCAGCGTCAGCTCGTGTTCCACGGCCCGCCCGGCACCGGGAAGACGTATCTCGCCCGTGCCCTGGCCAGGCATCTGGCGGGACCGGACCGGGTGGAGCTCGTGCAGTTCCACCCGTCGTACACGTACGAGGACTTCTTCGAGGGCTTCCGCCCGGTACGCGGCGAGGGCGGGGCGGGCGGCTCGGGCTCGGTGGTGTTCGACGTCGTCCCGGGCCCCTTCAAGCTGCTGGCCGAGCGGGCGAGGAAGGACCCGGCGAACCCGTACGTCCTGATCGTCGACGAGATCAACCGGGCCAATCTGGCGAAGGTGTTCGGCGAGCTGTACTTCCTGCTGGAGTACCGCGAGGAGCCGGTCACCACCCAGTACAGCCCGCACGACCCGTTCCATCTGCCGGGCAACCTGTTCCTCGTCGGCACGATGAACACGGCCGACCGTTCGATCGCGCTCGTCGACGCGGCGATGCGCCGCCGCTTCGCCTTCCGCCGGCTCTCCCCCGAGAAGCAGCCGGTCCACGGCCTCCTGGACCGCTGGCTGCGCCGCCACGGCCTGCCGGAGGGCCCCGCCCGCCTCCTGGACGAGCTGAACCGGCGCCTCGGTGACGCCGACCGCGCCATCGGCCCGTCGTACCTGATGAAGCCCGGCGCGGCCCGCCCCGAGGGCCTCGACCTGATCTGGCGTACGCAGATCCTGCCGCTGCTGGAGGACCAGGTGTACGGCACGGGCGTGGACGTCGAGGAGGAGTACGGCCTGGCCTCCCTGCGCGCGGCCCTCGGCTCATGACGACCGGGCCCGGCATGGCTGGTGAACAGGAGTCCACCGCGAGTGAGGCGCCCACCACCAGTCCCCCCGCCACCACCGGTGCCCGCCCCGCGCTGGCGCCCCCGCTGCGGCTCACCGTCGACGAGACCGGCGCCGGCACCGTACGGGAACTGACGGCCGACCAGGTCGCGGGCCTGCTCTCCGCCCCCGGCCTCGTACGACTGACCCCGGCCCCCGGCGGCCGCTGGCGCGTGGCCGGAAACCAGAAGGTGGGCCTGGTCCGGCTGCGCACCCCGGCGGGCGGCGCGATCGAGCTGCTCCTCCGGCCCAAACTCCCGGTCCGGGACCTTCTCTTCCTGCTCTCCTACTCCCCCGACGATCCCTGGCACCCGGACCCCGATCCGGTCACCGCGGCCACGGCCGACGACCTGCTCCCCGCGCTCGCGGAGCTCCTCGCCCGCACCGCGCGCCGCACCCTGGAGTCCGGCGTCCTGCACGGCTACCGCACGGTCGAGGAGGACCTCCCCCTGGTCAAGGGCCGCATCCGGACGGCGGACCAGCTCCGCCGCGTCGGTCTGCCCCTCCCGGTGGCCGTCCGCTACGACGACCACACCCCGGACATCGCGGAGAACCGCATCCTCCTGGCCGCCCTCCACCTGGCCACGCACCTGCCGGGCGTCCCGGCCCCCACCCGTCTCACCCTGCGCCACCTCACCGACCACCTCCACGGAGTCCACCTCCTCCACCCGGGCGCACCGCTCCCCGACTGGACCCCGACCCGTCTCAACTCCCGCTACGCCCCGGCCCTGCGCCTCGCGGAACTGCTCCTCGCCCACCGCTCCGCCCAGCCGGAGGGCGACAGCCCGCTCCCCACCGACGGCTTCCTCCTCGACATGCCGGCGGTCTTCGAACGCTTCCTGACCGTCACCCTCACCGCCGCCCTCGCCCGCCGCGGCATCCGCTGCGCCGCCCAGGAGACCCAGCACCGCCTCGACGAGGCCGCCCGCGTCCCCTTCCGCCCCGACCTCGTCCTCTACCGCGCCGGCCGCCCCCTCTCCGTGGCGGACGCGAAGTACACGTACGTCACCCCCGCCGCCCCTCCCACGTCCCACCTCTACCAACTGCTCGCCTACTGCACGGCCCTCGGCCTCCCCCGGGGCCACCTGATCTACGCGGCCGCCGCCTCCGCCCCGGCCCCCGGCCCGACCCCCCACGTGATCCGCCGATCCGGCATCACCGTCATCGCCCACACCCTCGACCTCGCCGTCCCGCCCCCCACCCTCCTCGCGGACGTCACGTCCCTGGCCGAGCGGATCACCGCCCCCACCTGACCGCCCCCACCCCCGGAGACCCCCATGCTGCGCGGCATCGACGTCAGCTCCTACCAGTCCTCCTCCTACGACACCACCGGCCTCTCCTTCGTCTTCATCAAGGCCACCGAAGGCCGCACCTACACCAACCCGAAACTCGCCGCCCAGACGAAGACCGCCCGCGACGCCGGCCTCGTCGTCGGCTACTACCACTTCCTCTGGCCCGGCAACCTGACCGCGCAGGCCGAGTACTTCGTGAGCAAGGCCCCGGAAAAGGCGGGCGACATCCTCGCCGTCGACTGGGAGACGACGAGCGACGGGACGCACGCGAGCAATGCGGACAAGGATCGGTTCATCCGGAAGGTGCAGGAACTGCGGCCGAACAACCGGGTGATCCTGTACGCCAACAGGAACTTTTGGCTCAATGTCGACAGCACCTCATTCGCCGGCGACGGCCTCTGGATCGCCGACTACGTGACCGCGGGCAAGCCCCGTATCAAGGCGAAGTGGCGCTTCCACCAGTACACGGACGACCCCGTCGACAAGAACGTCGCGGACTTCGCGAGCAAGGCCGCGCTCAGGTCGTGGGCCGCAGGAGGCTGAGCTAACCCCGGAACTCCGGCTTGCGTTCCGGTGACGCCTCGGACAGGGCCTTGGTCACGGCCTCGACGCCGGCCTGCAGACCATAGACAGGGGTGTCGGGCTGCTGGCGCCACGAGTCGTCGAGGCCGCCCGCGTCGACGGTGTCGAAGCCGAGTGCGTCGATGAGGGCGCGGACCCTGGACTTGGCCGCGTCGTCGTCGCCGGCGACGGGGAGGGCGAGGCGGTCGGGGGCGTCGGCGGGGCGGGGGCGGTCGAGGATGTCCTGGGCGTAGGTGCCGTTGAAGGCCTTGATGACGGGGTGGCCCAGGTGGCGTTCGGTCCAGCGGCTCTCGGTGAGGCCGTCGTCCTCGATCCCGGCGATCCTGCCGTCACGCTGCCGGGGGTAGTAGTTGCCGGTGTCGATGACGGCGACACCGTCCGCGGCCTCGTCGAGGAGGCCGGGCGGCAGGTCCGGGACCGCCTTCAGCGGGATCGTGATCACCACGACTTCGGCGCCGCGCGCCGCCTCCCGCACCGGGACCGGCGTCGCGCCCGTCTCCTCGGCCAGTGCGGTGAGCGTGTGCGGGCCTCGGGAGTTGGCGACGGAGACGTCGTGGCCGAGGGCGGTGAGCCGCCGGGTGAGGTTGCCGCCGATGTTGCCGGCGCCGATGATGCCGATCTTCATGACAAGTCTCCCCTTGCGTCATATTTTCATGCGCGTGCATGCATTACTGGGCTGCAACCCAGGAGCACCCTCCGCTATTCCGGCCCCGGCATGACGAAGGGGCGCCCCCGTCGTACGCGACGGAAGGCGCCCCTCGGCCCCTGACCTCACTTGCCCAGGTGGGCCCAGAACTCGTCGAACGACAGGAGCTTGTCGCCGTTGAGGTCGCGGGTGCGGATGATGACCTCCGCCACGGACTCGGTGACGTTCCAGTCGCCCTCCTGGGCCAGGGCGGTCTTGAACTCCGCGGCGGTGATGAACCCGTCCCCGTCCGCGTCGATCCGCTGGAACTCCTTGCGCGCTGCCTCGATGTCCGCCACCGATCCGCCCCTTCTTGGTGCCCTGCCTCTTCGAGGCAGTCCTGCCGACAGTCCTACTGACGCAGGTCAGATTAACCGGCCACGCGAGCACGGAGTGCGGCGACCACCCACGCGAACTCCTCGGTGTGCGCCGACAGCGGCTCCACGCCCCGCACCAGCGCGGCCAGCTCCCGGAACCGGGCCATTTCGGCGTGGGCCGCCGATGTGACGCGTTCGAGCAGGACGGCCCGGTCGGCGTCGCCGAGCAGCCCGGCCAGCACCTCCTCGGCCGCGGGCGAGGCCGGATCGACACCCTCCCGCAGCGCCTCCCCCGCGAGCTGCACCAGGCGGCTCATGAACCACAGGGAGGTGCCCGCCGGCACATCCGGCCCCCGGTCCGCCGCGTTGAACTCGACCGTCTGCCGCATCCGCGCCCGGAACCCGGGGTCCTGGAGCATCTCGGCCAGCTCCACCCAGGCGTCCACCTGCTCGGGCGTGGGGTCCTCCGGCAGATCCGCGAGGCCGAACCTCAGCCGCGTACGGATGTCGGGGTCGGCGGTGTCGAGTCCCCCGAAGGTCTCCTCCATGAAGTCGTCGATGATCCGCCCTCGTTCGGCGGCGGACAGCCGGGCCAGTCTGTTCATCAGCGTCATCTCCTCCGCGGTCGAGCCGCGTCGCGCCACGGTCGACAGCACCGCCCGGGTCACCTTCAGGGCCCGGATCTGCGTGTCCAGCGCGGCCACATGGGCGGCCGCCACCTCCGCGACGGTCGTCTCCCCCGCGAGCACCCGCCGTACGTGGTCCAGGCCGAGGCCCAGCTCCCGCAGGGTGCGGATGAGTTCGAGCCGGGCCACGGACTCGGCGTCGTACAGCCGGTAGCCTCCCGCGCTGCGGGTGACCGGGTGCAGGACGCCCTCGTCGGACCAGTAGCGGATCGTGCGGACGGACAGACCGGAGCCGCGGGCGAGCTGCCCGATGGTGAAAAGGCCGGTGCCGTTCTCGATCATGTCTGCGAGTGTGGGCCTTCCAGCGGGTGGAGACTCAAGGGGAGATCCGGGGAGCACGGCGATGGAGAGCTTGCGGGACATTCTGGACGCGGCGGCGCGGGGTGTCTTCCCGCCGGCGGACGGCGGTACGACCGTCATCGCCCAGCACTCCCCCCGGGACGCGGGTGTCCTGTGCTTCACGGCCCACTCCGTCGTGTTCACGGACGAGGACCCGGACTGGGTGCACGAGACGCTGGCGGCCATGGAGTGCGACGCGCTGTCCGCGAGCATGAACCCACGGTTCCTGGCGGCCTTCATGGAACGGACGGGCCGCACGTCCGAGACCATCGACGCGATGCTGGTCGCCTCCCCCCTGCCGGGCGAACCGCCGCTCCCGCTGAAGGAGATCGAGGACGCCGGCCACCCCCGCGTCGCGTACGCGCGGCTGCGCCGGGACGACGTACGGGTCTGGACGGCGGACGGCGGGGTCCTGACGACGGGCCGCGGAATCGCCGGACGGCTGGAGGTCTCGGTCGAGGTGGACGAGCGCTCCGCGCGGGGTCCTGTCGTACGGCACAGGGGGCTGGGCCGGTCTCTGGTGACCGCCGCACGTCATCTCGTCGCCGAGCCGCTGTGGGCGCAGGTCGCGCCGGGGAACGCCCGCAGCATGCGGGCGTTCCAGTCGGCGGGCTATCTGCCGGTGGGCTCCGAGATACTGCTCAGCGCCCGACCGGCACGAGGGGCCGGACCGGCTCGAGGGGCCCGATGAGCGCGACCCGCGCGGCGGGCACGGCGGGCATCAGTGCCAGGGCTCGTAGTGCGGGTTGCTCTCGCACTCGCTCATCTTCTCCGTCTTGGTCTTCTTGTCGACCGGGCAGACGCCGATGATGAACTCCGTCCTGATGCCGCCGGGGAAGGCGACCTCGACCTGGTCGGCCCACTTGTGCTGGTCGCCGATGGTCCTGTTGACGTCCACGCCGCCGGGGGCGTCGATGTAGTAGTTGTAGCCGGACTTGTACCAGGTCTTGTACAGGTCGTGGTCGTAGGTCGTGGAGACGTACGGCGAGGGCTGGTTGACCAGGACGTACTGCTCGATGTCGTACTGCCCGTCGATGACGTCCTTGGGCTGGAGCCCCTGTTCGAAGATGGTCGCCGGGCCCCGGCTGTCGCTGCGGTAGAGGGTGCCGCAGGTCTTGCGCCAGACCGGCTCGGGGCTGATGCGGTCGACGGCCACGCGGCGGTCGGCGGCGGCGTGGACCGGGTCCTCGAACCGGGGACAGGTGGGGGCGGCGGCCCCCGCGAAGGCAGCGGCGGCCTCGGCCGGCGTGGCGGTCCGGGTCTGCGCCGGAGCGGTCGCGGCGGAGGTGGCGAGGACGGCGGAGAGGGACAGGACGACGGCGGCGGCCCGGCGCCGCGGACGGGTGGTGATCATGCCGATCACGATCTCGGCTGCGCGGCGCCGGGCCGGGGACCCTCACTCGTACGGAGGCGTGTCAGCCCGCCCGGTTGTCCTGTGTCACCGGAAGACGCCCGTGTGCCCGAGCGAGTAGCGGCCGGGCTGCGGGTACACCGCGAGGCCGTGCGGGCCGCTGCCGACGGGGATGCGGGCGAGCTGCTTCCCGCTGCGGGTGTCGAGGGCGTACACCTCGGAGTCGTAGCGGCCGGAGAGCCACAGGACCTTGCCGTCGGCGGAGACGCCGCCCATGTCGGGGCTGCCGCCGTCGGGGAGGTGCCACTTCTTGGTGAGCTTGTTCTTGGTGAAGTCGAAGACGGAGACGGTGCCCTCGCCGCGGTTGGAGACGTACATCTCACGGGAGTCGCGGCCGACGTACAGCCCGTGGGTGCCCTTGCCGGTGGGCAGGAGCTTCGGCTCGTCGAACGTGTCGCCGTCCAGGACCCACATGCCGTCGGCCATCATGTCGGCGATGTAGAACCGCTTGCCGTCCGGTGAGATCTTCACGTCCTGCGGCATGGCCCCCTCGAACGGCAGCTTCAGCTGCCCGATCACCTTCATCCTCTCGGTGTCGACCTTCAGCAGCTCACCGCTGAACTCGCACGACACGATGAAGTAGGTGCCGTCGATCGAGAAGTCGGCGTGGTTGACGCCGTAGCAGGTGACCGGCTCGGTCCTGACCCGCTTCATGGTGTGCGGGTCGCGGAAGACGAGTTCGCGGTCGAGGGAGGCCATGACGACGGCGTACTCGCCGTTCGGGGTGAAGTACAGGTTGTACGGGTCGTGCACCTCGACCGGCTTGCCCGCCTTCCCCGTCTTCGGGTCGATGGGGGTGAGGGTGTGGCCCCGGTTGTTGTTGACCCAGAGGGTCTTCAGGTCCCAGGAGGGCACGACGTGCTGGGGCTGGCGGCCCACCGGGATCGTCTCGATGATCTCGTACGTCTTCGGGTCGATGACGGAGACGGTGTCGGACTCGCTGTTGGGGACGTACACCCGGGACGGGAAGTCCTTGACCACCGGGGAGAGCCGGTTCGGGCGGTCGGCGGCGTAGACGTCCTTCGGGTCCAGCACGGGCGGCATGCCGCGCAGTCCCCGGACCGCCGTCCGCTGCTTCTTCTTCCGCTCGGCGGCTTCGGCTTCGGCGGTGGCCCGGTCGGCCCGGATCCGCTGCTCCTGCTCACCGGTCCTGGCCTCGGAGCCGCACGCGGCCACGGCGGCGAGAACGGCGGCCGCGAGAAGGGCGCGCTGCACGAGGTTGCGCTGCATGAGGGGGGTGCGGGACGTGGTCACGCGACCTTTATAGGGAGGTCGAGCACGAATGTCGGCGATTGGCCCGATCGACGGAGGTGCGCGTTGCGCGCCCTACCGGTCCGCGACCCTCATCTCGAACCACGTCGTCTTCCCGCGCGGCAGCAGATCGACCCCCCACCGGTCCGAGAGCTTGTCCACCAGGAACAACCCCCGCCCGCTGATGTCCATCTCCTGCACCGGAATCAGGCAGGGCAGCCCCCGTGAGGGATCGCGGACCTCGACACGGATCCAGCCGGGCCGGCGGCGCATGCGGAGCCCGAAGACGCGGGCGCCGGTGTGCCGCACGGCGTTGCCCACGAGTTCGGAGACGAGGAGGACCGCGTCCTCGGTCATCTTCGGCGACAGCCGCCACTGGCGCAGGACGACGACCTGGGCGAGCCGCCGGGCCGTGGCGGCAGACTCGGGACGGGACGGGAGCGGAACCTCTCCCTCGGTGGGATCGCCGAACAACTCCAGTGCCTTCTGCGCCCGTTCGTCCTCGATCGCAGGCGACCAACGCGCCGCGGTCGCACTCCCGTGCCGCCGCGGCTGTTCGATACCCTCCAGCCCCGCCATGCCCCCATCATGGCCGTCCCGAGCCCCTTTCGGGGCCGTTCCGCAGGAATACAACCCCCGGAACCAACCATTCCGGAGGTTTCGGATGGCATATGCCAATGGCAGCAATTCACCGACGACAGCCCGCTCGACCTGCGCGAACACCCTGAACTTCGGTCAACGCCACGACCTTTGGGCAAGGCTTTCTTAAGGCTGCCTTAAGGCTCGGACAAACCGCTCCTTCGGGGGACGCGGGTCATACGTCGCGTCAACTGCAAGCCGATCAGCGGAACTTGTGGGCCGGATCTCGGGAACCCGGCCCTGACCCCTGCCCCTCAGCCGTCAGCCGTCAGCCGTCAGCCGTCAGACGAACTTCGCCTTGCCCGGCCCCTCCTCCACGAAGCTCCGCATCCCGCGCTCGCGGTCCTCCGTGGCGAACAGCCCCGCGAACCAGTTCCGCTCGATCGCGAGCCCGGTCTCCAGGTCGGTCTCCAGGCCCGCGTCGATCGACTCCTTGGCGGCCCGCAGCGCGATCGCCGGCCCCCGCGCCAGCCGCGCGGCCCACTCGTGCGCGGCGGTGTACACCTCGTCGGCCGGGACGACCCGGTCGACCAGACCGAGCGTGAGCGCCTCGTCCGCCTTGACCATACGGCCGGTGAAGATGAGGTCCTTGGCCTTGGAGGGGCCGACGAGACGGGACAGCCGCTGGGTGCCGCCCGCGCCCGGGATGACGCCGAGCAGGATCTCCGGCTGGCCGAGCTTCGCGTTCTCCCCGGCGATGCGGTAGTCCGCGCACAGCGCCAGCTCGCAACCGCCGCCCAGCGCGTACCCCGTGACGGCCGCGACGACGGGCTTGGGGATACGGGCCACGGCACTGAAGGAGTCCTGCAGGGCCCGGGACCGGGCGACCATCGCCGCGTGGTCCATGGCCTGCATCTCCTTGATGTCCGCGCCGGCCGCGAACACCTTCTCCCCGCCGTAGAGGATCACGGCGCGTACGTCGTCCCGGTCCGCCGCCTCCTCGGCGAGTTCCTTGAGGCGGTCCTGGGTGGCGATGTCCAGAGCGTTCATGGGCGGCCGGTCGAGGCGGATGGTGCCGACGCCTTCGGCGACTTCGAGGTGCACAGTCATGAGGGCAGGTTAACGGCGGCTAACGGCAAAGGCCCCGGTGCCGTACATCACACCGGGGCCGTGCACCACGTATCAGGCGGCGGCGCTCACGCCTTCCACTTGTCCCACGCCATGTTCCAGCCGTTGTAGCCGTTGTCCGGGTCGACGACGCGGTCGTTGGAGTTCTTGACGACCACGACGTCACCGACCATCGAGTTGTCGAAGAACCACGCGCCCGGCGCCTTGCGGTCGTAGCCGCCGCGGGTGTCGCGCAGGCCGATGCAGCCGTGGCTGGCGTTGTAGTTGCCGAAGGCGCCGCCGCCCCAGTAGTTGCCGTGGATGAAGGTGCCCGAGTTGGTCAGGCGCATGGCGTCCGGCACGTCCTTGATGTCGTACTCGCCGCCGTAGCCGACCGTCTCGCCGTTCATCCGGGTCACGCGCAGGCGCTCACTGATGACCATCTGGCCGTTCCAGGTCTCCATGCCGGGCTTGCCGGTGGTGACGGGGATGGTCTTGATGACCTTGCCGTCCCGCTGGACCTTCATCGTGAGCTTCTTGACGTCGACGACGGAGACCTGGCTGCGGCCGATGGTGAAGGAGACCTTCTTGCTCTGCTCGCCGTAGACACCGTCGCGGCCCTCGACGCCGTCGAGGTTGAGGTCGACGGTGACCTTCGTGCCGGCCTTCCAGTACTTCTCCGGGCGGAAGTCGATGCGGTCGTTGCCGAACCAGTGGCCCTCGACGTCGATGGCCGGCTCGGTCTTGATGGTGATGGCCTTCTCGACGTCCTCCGGGGCGGTGATGCCCCGCGTGAAGCGGATCGAGAACGGCATGCCGACGCCGACCTTCGAGCCGTCCTCGGGGGTGAAGATGCCAACGAAGGTGTTCTTCGGGGTCAGTGTGGTGAAGGACGCGTCCTCGGCCGCCTCACGCCCCTCGGAGTCCTTCGCGACGGCGTGCACCTTGTACTCGGTGGCCGAGTTGAGGTGGATGGACGGCGTCCAGGTGGCGCCGTCCCCGGATATCTCGCCGGCGATCTTCTCGCCCTTGTCGTTCTCGACCGTGACCTCGGACAGCTTGCCCTTGGCTGCGCTCACCTTGAGGGCGCCGCTGGTGGCCACGTCGTCGGCGCCGTTCTTCGGGGCGATGGAGACCACCGCTTCCGAGGCCTTGGTGGCCGCCTTGTCGGAGGCGCTCTTGTCGGAGCCCTTCCCCTTGTCGCCGCCGGAGCCCGAGTCCGAACCCCCGCCTCCGCCGCACGCGGTGACGGCGAGCAGCATCAGGACCGGCAGCATGGCCAGGGCCCCCTTGCGCCGCCGTGTCCGCGCGCCAACCGACGCCCCCGATATCGGTCGCCCGTTCAATGTTCTGTTCTCCCCTCGCACGGCCTGATCAGGCCCGCACCCCTACGCGCAGCGCGCGCGTACGCACGTACATTAACCAGATGATCGGAAGGGTTTGGCCTCGGTGTATGTCACCGTTCAGTCCCAACTTGGACAGTCGCCGCCCTCGGGAGCTCCCCCGCGCGCGTACACCTATGTCGGTCTACTTCACCGCGGCACCCGCTTTCCATTCATTCCACCCCAAGTTCCACCCTCCGAGCCCGTTGTCGGGAGCGACCTTTTTGTCGTCGCTGTTGATCACCTCGACGACGTCCCCGACGAGGCTGCGGTCGAAGAACCAGCCGGCGGGGGTGCCGGAGCTGCCGCCCTTCACATCGCGCAGACCGACGCAGCCGTGGCTGACGTTGGCCCTGCCGAAGGCGTCCGGGGCCCAGTAGTTACCGTGCAGGAAGGTGCCGGAGGTGGTGAGGCGCATGGCGTGCGGAACATCCGGGATGTCGTACTCGCCCTTGCCGTTCGCCTTCCTGAAACCGACGGTGGCGCCGTTCATCCGGGTCACCTCCAACATCTCGGTGACGACCATCTTCCCGTTGTACGTCGTCGTCTTCGGCGCCCCGGCCGTGACGGGGAGCGTGGCGAGGACGCCGTCGCCGCGTTCCACGCGCATGGTGTGCTTCGCCGCGTCGACCACGCTGACCTGGTGGCGGCCGACGGTGAAGGAGAACGTCTTGTACTGCTGGCCGTACACGCCGGGGGCGCCTTCGACGTCCCGCAGCCGCAGACCGACGGTGACCCTGGTGCCGGGCTTCCAGTACGTCTCGGGGCGGAAGTCGAGACGTCCCTTGCCGAACCAGTGCGGGCGGACCTCGACGGCCGGCTCTGCGGTCACGTCGACGGCGCGTTCCACCGCCGCGCGGTCCTCGATCTCCCGGTTGAACTCCAGGGAGACGATCATCCCGGTGCCGACGGTGGCCCGGTGCTCGGGCGTGACGTACGCGATGAAGCGCTCGTCGGGGACGTCCGTCGTGAAGGTGACGTGCCGAGCCGAGCGGCGGCCGTGGCCGTCGAGGGCGACCGCGTCGACGGTGTACCTGGCGGCCAGGGCGAGCTTCGGTGAGCCGGTGGGGCGCCAGGTCAGTCCGTCGGCGGACATCCGCCCCGGTACGGGTGACTCCTGCGCGTCCTGGGACTTCACCACCTTGACGGACTCCAGGCGCCCGCTGGGCACCCGAACTTCGAAGCGCTGCTCCGGGCGCACGCCCTTGCTGCCGTCCTCCGGCGTGACCCGGATCATATCGTCCGGTGCCTTTTCGCTGGTCAGTGGCGGTCCGACGGTGCAGCCGGCGGCCCCGGCCAGCAGGCCGGCCCAGATGAGTGCGGCGGCCAGGGCGGCCCCGGCGCGGCGCGCGTGCGTCTGTGCGTGGTTCACGTGCGGCCCAACGACGGCGCACGCCCCCGGGAAACGTGAGTGCGAGGCGTGCTCTGGGCAGAACCCTTGGGAGGACGACTCGGCGGGGAGCAGTGGCAGGGACACCTTGCTTCCCCTTTCCCGTCGCCCCACCGAGCCGCGGGAGGCCTGAGGTGTCGAGCGCAGCCGAGCAGGAGGAAGTACGAGGGACGCGCGGGGTACCGGCCGCGCGTCCGGCCACCGTGCTGAACGGCGGTCGGCGCGGGGAGACCGCGCCGGAGACGAGGCCCGTGTGGCCGGGGGCGTCGACGCCGCTCGGCGCGCGGTTCCGGGTGGGCCCCGACGGGGTCGCGGGCACCAACTTCGCGTTGTGGGCCGGCGGGGCGGAGGCCGTCGAGCTGTGTCTGTTCTCCGAGGCGGGCGAGGAGACCCGGCTGAGGCTGTCCGAGCTGACCCACGAGATCTGGCACGGGTTCGTGCCGGGCGTTCTGCCGGGGCAGCGGTACGGCTATCGCGTGCACGGCCGCTGGGACCCGTGGACCGGCGCCCGCTGGAACCCGGCGAAGCTCCTCCTCGACCCGTACGCGCGGGCCGTGGACGGGGAGTTCGGTCTGCCGCCGGAGGTGTACGCGCACGTCCGGGACTGGCCCGAGCAGCATGTCGCGGACACCGTGCGCGACGAGCGGGACTCGGCGCCGCACGTCCCGAAGGGCGTCGTCGTCCACGACGACGCCCCCGACGACGAATGGATCGACGACCGCCGCCCGAAGACCCCGTGGGCCGACTCGGTCATCTACGAGCTGCACGTCCGCGGCTTCACCATGACCCACCCGGGCATCCCGGAGGAACTGCGCGGCACGTACGCCGGTCTCGCGCATCCGGCGGCGATCGAGCACCTGGTGAAGCTCGGTGTGACGGCGGTGGAGCTGCTGCCCGTGCACCAGTTCGCCCACGAGGACCATCTGCTGCGCCGGGGCATGCGCAACTACTGGGGCTACAACTCGATCGGCTACTTCGCCCCGCACGCGGGGTACGCGTCGTCGGGCACGACCGGGCAGCAGGTCGGGGAGTTCAGGCGGATGGTGCGGGCCCTGCACGCCGCCGGCATCGAGGTCGTCCTCGACGTCGTCTACAACCACACGGCCGAGGCCGACGAACGCGGCCCGAGCCTGTCGCTGCGCGGCATCGACAACCGGGGCTACTACCGCCTGCAGGGCGACGCCCGCCGGTACGCGGACTACTCGGGCTGCGGGAACACGCTGCACGTGGTCCAGCCGCATGTCCTGCGGCTCATCACCGACTCGCTGCGGTACTGGGTGACGGAGATGGGGGTGGACGGCTTCCGTTTCGATCTGGCGGCGGCCCTCGCCCGTTCCATGCACGACGTCGACATGCTCTCCCCGTTCCTCGCCGTCATCGCCCAGGACCCCGTGCTGCGGCGGGTGAAGCTGATCGCCGAGCCGTGGGACGTGGGCTCGGGCGGCTACCAGGTCGGGGCCTTCCCACCCCTGTGGACGGAGTGGAACGACCGCTACCGGGGCGCCGTCCGGGACTTCTGGCGGGGCGCGCTGCCGGACGTCCGGGACCTGGGGTACCGGCTGTCGGGGTCGAGCGACCTGTACGCGTGGGGCGGACGGCGGCCGTACGCGTCGGTCAACTTCATCACCGCGCACGACGGTTTCACCCTGCGGGACCTGGTGTCGTACGAGCGCAAGCACAACGAGGCGAACGGGGAGGGCAACCGGGACGGCTCGGACGACAACCGGTCCTGGAACTGCGGTACCGAGGGCGAGACGGACGACGAGCGCGTGCGGGCGCTGCGGCGGCGGCAGCTGCGGAACCTGCTGACCACGCTGCTGCTGTCCACGGGCGTGCCGATGCTGGTCGCCGGTGACGAACTGGGCCGCACCCAGGGGGGCAACAACAACGCGTACTGCCAGGACAACGAGATCAGCTGGCTCGACTGGCGGCTCTTGGACGACCCCGCCTGGAAGGCGCTCTTCGACCTGACGGCCCGTCTGATCGCGTTGCGCCAGTCCCATCCGGTACTCCGCCGCCGGGCCTTCTTCTCCGGCCGGGCCCACTCGGCGGACGGGCTCCGTGACCTGGCCTGGTTCACGGCACGCGGCACGGAGATGACCGAACGGGACTGGTACGCGCCGGCCGCGACCCTCGGCATGTACCTCTCCGGCCGCGACATCCCCGGCCGGGACGCCCGCGGCGCGCCCATCCTCGACGACAGCTTCCTCACCGTCCTCCACGCCGGCGACCGCCCGGTGGACTTCGTCCTGCCGGGGACACCGTGGGCGCAGCGGTACGAGGTGGTCGTCGACACGTCACGGGAGGAGCAGGAGGAGGGGCCGGGGGTGGTGCACCGGGCGGGGGCGGCGGTGACGGTACCGGCGCGGTGTGTGCTGCTGCTGCGGGTGCTCGGCTGAGGCAACGTTGCAGGCCTGAGGCAGAGTTGCAGGCCTGCGGCAGGGTTTCGGGGCTGTGGCAGGTCCATGAAATCCTCGCCGGATGCCTGGCCAGGGCGGCGGACCGCTGATCAACTCGATCGCATGCCTGAGATATCCCGTCGTGCCTTCGGTGGTCTCGTCGGCGGCGGTGCGGTGACCGCCGTCGCCGGTGCGGCCGCCCCTGCCGAGGCCGCGCCCGCCGAGGCCGCCACCGCCGAACGCCCCTTCGAGGCCCGCCCCGCCACGGCCTCCGGCAAGCGCCCCAACCTCCTCGTCATCCTCGGTGACGACCTGGGCTGGGCCGACCTCTCCTCGTACGGCGCTCCGCACATCAGGACACCGAACCTGGACCGGCTGGCCCGGCAGGGGGTGCGGTTCACCGACGCGTACTCGGGGTCGGCGACCTGCTCGCCGACCCGGTTCAGTCTCTACACCGGCCGATACCCGGGCCGTACGCCGGGTGGACTCGCCGAGCCGGTCGCCAACAGGACGCAGGGGCTGGACCCGAACCACCCCACGCTGGCCTCCCTGCTGAAGAAGGCGGGCTACGCGACCGCCCTGATCGGCAAGTGGCACTGCGGCTGGCTGCCCGACCACAGCCCCACCAAGTCCGGCTGGGACGAGTTCTTCGGCAACTTCGGGGGCGTGCTGGAGTACTTCTCCAAGCTGGGCCAGCTCGGCACGTACGACCTCTACGAGGGGGACGCCGAGTACAAGGACCTGCGGTACTACACCGAGGTCCTGACCGAGCGGGCCGTCGAGTACGTCTGCCGCCGGCACGACAGGCCGTGGCTGCTGAACCTCAACTTCACCACCCCGCACTGGCCCTGGCTCGCGGAGGACGACCAGGAGACCGGCGCCGAGATCGCGGCGAAGATCCGGGCCGCGAAGACGCAGGCCGAGGTGTCCCGGGCGCTCAACCACTACGACGGCGGCTCGGTCGAGAAGTACACGCAGATGGTGGAGAGCCTGGACGCGGCCGTCGGCGAGGTCATGGCCGCGCTGCGCCGGTCCGGGCAGGAGGAGAACACGGTGGTGCTGTTCGCCAGTGACAACGGCGGCGAGCGCTACTCCTACAACTGGCCGCTCAGCGGGGAGAAGTTCGTGCTGCTGGAGGGCGGCATCCGGGTGCCGACGATTCTGCGCTGGCCCGCCCGGATCGACGGCCACCAGGTCAGCGACGAGCCGCTGTTCTCCCCCGACTGGACGGCGACCCTCCTGGAACTGGGCGGCGCCCGGCCCGATCCGGCCCACCCCCTCGACGGCGAGAGCCTCGTCGGCCATCTCCTGCGCGGCGAACAGGTACCGGAGCGGGACCTGTTCTGGCGGGTCCGGGCCAACCGGGCGCTGCGGCGCGGTGACTGGAAGTACTACCGGGACGCCGCCGGCACCGACCATCTGTACAACCTGGCCGCCGACGCCCGGGAACAGGCCGACCTCGCCCCCGACAAGCCGGAGCTGCTCGCCGAGCTGAAGGCGGCCTGGGAGAGGATCGCCGCCGGTCTGCTGCCGTATCCGAGCTAGTGAGCTGGTCCGGAGATCCTGTCGCAGTAGCGGCAGATCCGGTCGATGATCTGGTCGGCGGTCTTGGTCCACTTGAACGGCCTGGCGTCTTCGTTCCAGGTCTTGATCCAGTCTTCGAGCGCGGTCTTGAGTTCGTCGAGGGAGCAGAACACACCTCGTTCGAGGCAGCGCCGCTCCAGTTCGGCGAACCATCGCTCGACCTGATTGATCCACGACGAGTACGTGGGTGTGAAGTGCAGATGGAACCGTGGGTGCGCGAGCAGCCACTCGTGCACCGCCGGCGCCTTGTGGGCAGAGAGGTTGTCGCAGATCACGTGGACCGTCAGGCCGTGCTCGGTCTGGCGGTCGATCTCGTCGAGGAAGCCGCGGAAGTCGACCGCCCGGTGCTGTGCGGACAGCTTCCCGATCACCTTCCCCGTGGCGATGTTCAGCGCCGCGAACAGGTCGATGGTGCCGTGCCGGACGTAGTCGAAGCTGCGCCGCTCCGGCGTGCCGGGCACCATCGGCAGCACAGGCGCTGTCCGTTCCAGGGCCTGGATCTGCGGCTTCTCGTCCACCGCGAACACCACCGCGTTCGCCGGCGGCGCCAGATACAGGCCCACCACGTCCCGGATCTTGTCGATCAGCAGCGGATCCGGGGAGATCTTGAAGTTCTCCGTGCGCCACGGCTGTAGCCCGAATGCCCGCCAGATCCGCAGCACACTTGACGGCGAGATCCCCACCCGCCTGGCCAGCTCACGCTTCGACCAGTGCGTCGCCCCGGCCGGGACCTCTTCCAAGGTGCGCACCACCACTTGTTCCACCTGGGCATCGGTGATGGTGCGTGGCACCCCCGGGCGCGGCTCGTCGCTCAGACCGTCCAGCCGGTCACGCAGGAACCGGGCCCGCCACCGGGCCACCGTCTTGCGGTCGGTCTCCAGCCGGGCGGCCACCGCGGTATTGCTCAGCCCGTCGGCACACGCGAGCACGATCCGTGCCCGCTTCGCCAGGCCCTGCGCTGTAGTTCGGCGCTTGGCCCACCCCTGCAACGTCAGCCGCTCGGCTTCGGACAACACCAGCGGCTCCAGCCTGTTGTCCCCCATGGCAACAGCAGACCGCAGACCACAGTGACTGTCACCGGCTGAACCGTGATCTGAAACGGAACACGACTCACGTGGCGAGACCAGACCTCAAGACCGGCTCACTAGCCGGCCGTCCCGAGGGCGGTGTCGACGACGTTCCGGCCGCTGTGCGACCTGCGGAAGCCGGTGGCCCATGCGCCGGTGCGACCCCTCTGAGCTCCCCGTACGCCCCCCGTGGCCGCGCAGGTCGTAGGACGTGAGACCGAACGCGGTCCGGCCAAAACTCGGTGGGCGTTGTCAGTGGCGATCCGTAGGCTCGCTGCTGATGTCCACGACACGTGCAACCGCCGAGGAACCCGACCAGACCGAGGAACCCGAGACGGCCTCGGAGCCCGAGGAGCCCGAGCGGGCCGAGGCGCCCCGGAAGGCCGAGGGGCGGTCCGCCGTGCGCACGCTGCTGCGGCTGTGGCCGTATGTGCGGCCCGTGCGGGCGCGGCTGTCCGTCGCCGCGTTCGTCGCGATAGTCGCCTCGTGCGTGGGCCTGTTCATCCCCCTCGTCCTGAAGTGGATGGTGGACGGGCCGGTCGCCGACCGGGACCCGGCGGGCGTGTGGCTCGGGGCGCTGTACCTGCTGCTGCTCGGCCTCACCGAGGCGCTGCTGTTCGGGTTGCGGCGCTGGCTCGTGGCGCGGCCCCTCGCCGGGGTCGAGGCGTCGATGCGCGCGGACCTCTACCGGCATCTGCAGCGCCTGCCGGTCGCCTTCCACGACCGCTGGGCCTCCGGGCAGCTGCTCTCGCGCGGTACGACCGACCTGATGCTGCTGCGGATGTTCCTCGCCTTCCCGCTGACGTTCCTGCTGGTCAACGCGGTGACCATCGTGGTCGGCGTCATCATCATGCTGGCCCAGGACTGGACCCTCGGGCTGGTCATCCTGGGGCCCGTCGTGCCCGTGATCGTCACCTGTGTCCTCTTCGAGAGGAAGTACGCCGCGGTCGCGCGTCTCGCGCAGGACCAGGTCGGTGACCTGACGACGGTCGTCGAGGAGAGCGTCCTCGGGATCCGCATCATCAAGGGGTTCGGGCGGCACCGCAGCCAGGCCCGTGCGTTCCGTGAGCTGTCGCGGACCCTGCGGGGCACGGAGCTGCGCAAGGCCCGCCTCCTGTCGGCGATCTGGGGCGTCATCATCACGCTTCCCGAGCTCGCGATCGGCGCGGCGCTGGTGCTGGGCGTCGTCCAGGTCGCGGACGGTGAACTGTCGGCGGGCACACTGGTCGCCTTCCTCTCCACCGCCCTCGCGCTGCGCTGGCCCGTCGACTCGATCGGCTTCCTGCTGGCGATGAGCCAGGAGGCCGCGACGGCGACGGAGCGGTACTTCGAGGTGATGGACGAGAAGCCGGAATCAAAGCCGGAATCATCGGCTGTCCCGGCGGCGAGCGGCCGCGCCTCCGGGGCGGCACGGGTCGACGGCGCCGGGGCGGCACGGGTCGACGGCGCGGGGCAGCCGAGCGGGCTCCGGTTCCACGACGTCACCTTCCGCTATCCCGACGCCGCCCCCGGCTCCGCCCCCACGCTCGACCGTATCGACCTGCACATCCGCCACGGCGAGTCGATGGCCCTGGTCGGCGCCACCGGTTCCGGCAAGACCACCCTCACCGCCCTCGTCCCCCGCCTGCACGAGGTCACCTCGGGCCGCATCACGCTGGACGGTCACGACATCACCGAGATGCCCCGGGAATCGCTGCGCGCCCTGGTGGCCGTGGCCTTCGAGGAACCCACCCTCTTCTCCGCGACCGTCGGCGAGAACGTCCTCATGGGCGGCCGGCCGGACGCGGGCGAGCCCGAGCTGGACCGCGCCCTGGCCATCGCACAGGCGGAGTTCGTGCACGCGCTGCCCCAGGGCAGCGCCACGCAGGTCGGCGAACAAGGCCTCAGCCTCTCCGGCGGCCAGCGGCAGCGCCTCGCGCTGGCGCGGGCGGTGGTCGGCCGCCCCCGCTTCCTCGTGCTGGACGACCCGCTGTCGGCACTGGACGTGCACACGGAGGCCGCGGTGGAGGCCGCGCTGCGCCGCGTGCTCGCGGAGACGACCGCGCTGATCGTGGCGCACCGCCCGTCGACCGTGCTGCTCGCCGACCGCGTGGCCCTGCTCTCCGGCGGCCGGGTCACAGCGGTGGGCACCCACCAGGAACTGCTGCGCACGAACACGGAGTACGCCCACCTGATGTCCGGGACCGAAGGGGACGAGCGATGACGGCGTCCATGACCACCGCACCGGACAAGGAACCGAACGAGGAGTCGAACAAGGAGCCGAACGAGCAGCCGACCGGGGAGCCCGGCAAGGCCACGTCTCCGGGGAAGTCGCCGGACGGCGACCGGCCCGCCGGCGCGCGGAACGCGTCCGCCGACGACCCGTTCGACCACGACAACCTCCCCACTCCCCCGGGCGCCACCCTCGCACTGCTGCGCTCCCTGCTCGCGCCGATGCGGGCCCGGGTGGTCATGGCGAGTGTGCTGCTCCTGCTCCAGCAGGCGGCGGTGCAGGCGGGCCCGCTGCTGGTGGCGTACGCGATCGACCGTGCCGTACCGGCGCTCCGGGACGGCCGGCACGGGCCGCTGGTCGTGGTGGGGGTCGGGTATCTGGCGTGCGCGCTGGCGGCCGGCGGACTGCAGTACGCGTTCATCGGGGCGTCCGCGCGGGTGAACCAGGACGTGCTGCTGGATCTGCGCGGCCGGATCTTCCGGCACGCGCAGGCGCTGAGCATCGACTTCCACGAGCGGTACACCTCGGGCCGGCTCATCTCCCGGTCCACCACGGACGTCGAGTCCCTGCGGGAGCTGCTCAACGAGGGTCTGCAGGAACTCATCGGCGTGATCCTCGCCTTCGTCTACATCTCGGCGATGCTGCTCTGGCTGGACCTGGGGCTGGGCGCGGCGGCGCTGGCGTCGTTCGTGCCGCTGTACGGGTTCGTGCGGATGTACCAGCGGCGCGCGGCGAGCGTCTACACGGCCCGGTCCACCGCGATCGCCGCGGTGATCGTGAAGTTCGCGGAGACGATGAACGGCATCCGCCCGGTGCGGGCGTTCCGCCGGGAGGCCGCGAACGACACGGAGTTCGGCGCCCTGAACCGGCACCACGAGCGCAGGAACGGCGACGCCATCCTGGAGATGGCCCGCTACGTGGTCTGCTCCCGTGTCGTCGCCAACATCACGGTGGCGGCGATCGTGCTGTGGGGCGCGTACCGGGTGGCGTCCGGGACGCTCGCGCTGGGTGTGCTGGCGGCGGCGGTGCTGTATCTGCGGCGGCTGTACGACCCGATCGACCGGCTCGGCATGTTCCTCAACTCGTACCAGTCGGCTGCGGCCTCGCTGGAAAAGATCGCGGGCCTGCTGGCCCAGGCCCCGACGGTCCCGGAGCCCGCCGCGCCGCGGGAGCTGCCGGCCGCGGCCTCCGAACTCCCGGGCCGTGAGGTCGTGTTCGACGAGGTGCGGTTCGCGTACCGCACCGGCGGCGAGGTCCTGCCCCGCTTCGACCTCACCCTCGCGGCGGGCAGCACGGTGGCGGTGGTCGGCTCCACCGGCGCCGGCAAGTCGACCCTCGCCAAGCTGGTGGCCCGCTTCTACGACCCCTCGTCCGGGCGGGTCCTCCTGGACGGCGTCGACCTGCGTGACCTCTCGGTGCCCGAGCTGCGGCGCGGGGTGGTCATGGTGACCCAGGAGTCGTTCCTGTTCTCCGGCACGGTCGCCGAGAACATCGCCATCGGCCGGCCCGACGCCACCCGCGAGGACATCGAGCGGGCCGCCAAGGCCATCGGCGCCCACGACTTCATCAGCGCCCTGCCAGACGGCTACGACACCGACGTCCGCAAGCGCGGTGGCCGAATCTCCGCCGGTCAGCGTCAACTCGTGGCATTCGCACGGGCGTTGCTCGCCGACCCGGCCGTCCTCATCCTGGACGAGGCGACCAGTTCCCTCGACATCCCGGGCGAACGGGCCGTCCAGCGCGCCATGTCCACGGTCCTGCGCGGCCGTACGGCCGTGGTGATCGCCCACCGTCTCTCCACGGTCGAGATCGCCGACCGGGTCCTGGTGATGGAACACGGCCGGATCGTCGAGGACGGCACCCCGGCGGACCTGATCGCGGGCACGGGCAGGTTCGCGGACCTGCACCGGGCATGGCGGGACAGCCTGGCGTAGCGCGCCCTTGAGGGAAGGGCGAAGCCCTTCCCTCAAGGGGCGCCGGGCTGTATCACCATGCGGCTCCGCCGGTTGGCGCGACCAGCCCCCACCGGGCCCGAACCCGAGAACGCACCCACTCATCCTCATCCGAGTCCACACAGAAACCGGGGGCCAATGATCAACGCGTACGAGGACCCCGGCACACCCGACTGCCGAGGCGGCGCCCGCTACCTGTGGTGGCTGGTCAGACAACAGGCGGGCCGCTCCGCCCTCGGCTCCCTCATCTCCTGCGTGTGGATGATCCTGCTCGCGGCCACCCCGTACCTGCTCTCCCGGGCGATCGACGAGGGCCTGGAACCCGGTGACCGCGGCGCCCTGGCCGGCTGGACGGCCGCCCTCTTCGGCGTCGGCGCCTTCAACGCCTGGCTGAGCATCATGCGTCACCGCACGATGACCCGGGTCCGGATGGACGCCAACTTCCGCACGGTGAAGGTCGTGATGGCGCACGCGGTCCGGCTGGGGGCGGCCCTGCCGCGCCGCGTCGGCGCCGGGGAGGTCGTCACGATCGGCGTGGGCGACGTCCACACGATCTCCTCGTCCCTGACGGTCATCGGGCCGGGCGTCGGCGCGATCGCCGCGTATCTGGTGGTCGCCGGGCTGCTCGTGTCGGTCTCGCTCCCGATCGCCGCAGTCGTCCTGCTCGGGATGCCGCTGATGGCCTTACTCGTGGGGCCGTTGATGCGGCGGCTGCAGGGCACGGAGACGGAGTACCGCGAGCGGCAGGGCGTGCTGACGGCGCGGATCGCGGACCTCGCGGGCGGGCTGCGCGTCCTCAACGGGCTCGGTGGCAAGGGGCTGGTCGCGGACGCGTTCCACCGGGACTCGCAGCGGCTGCGGGCGCAGGGGTACCGGGTGGGGTCGGTGACCAGCTGGATGCAGGCGCTCGGGGTGGGACTGCCGACGCTGTTCCTCGCGGTGGTGACCTGGCTCGCGGCCCGGCTGGCTGCCCAAGGGGCCATCACGGTGGGCGAGTTGGTGTCGGTGTACGGGTATGTCACCGTGCTGGTGCGGCCGGTGTCGTACTTCGTCGACTGGGGGTACGAGGTGAGCCGCGGGGTGGTGGCCGCACGGCGCGTCATCCGCTTCCTGACCCTGGAGCCGCTGCCGGACCACGGCACCACGGACGCGCCCGCCGAGCCCTCGGCGCTGCACGACCCCGAGTCGGGCGTACGGGTGCCGCCCGGGCGGCTGGTCGCGCTGGCGGCCGACCGGCCGGCCGACGCGGCAGCCGTGGTCGACCGGCTCGGCCGGTACGCGCCGACGGCGGTGACCTGGGGCGGAACCCCGCTCGACGCGATCCCGTTGGCGCAGGTCCGCGCGCGGATCCTGGTCGCCGACCACGAGGCCGACCTGTTCGCGGGACGGCTGCGCGAACTGCTCGGCGGACACGGCGACGTCGACGACGAGGCGGCCGCTCGGGCGCTGCGCGCGGCCGTGGCCGAGGACATCGTGCAGGGCCTGTCGGACGGCCTCGACTCGGCGATCGACGCGCAGGGCCGCAACCTCTCCGGCGGCCAGCGGCAACGCGTACGGCTGGCCCGGGCACTGGTGGCCGACCCCGAGATCCTGCTCGCCGTCGAGCCGACCTCGGCGCTCGACGCCCACACCGAGGCCCGCGTCGCCCAGCGGCTGCGGGCCGCCCGCGAGGGCCGTACGACCCTCGTCACCACCACCTCGCCCCTCGTCCTCGACCACGCCGACACGGTCCTGCACCTGGTCGACGGCAAGGTCGCGGCCACCGGCGGCCACCGCGAGCTCCTGGCCGCCGAGCCGGGCTACCGGGCGCTGGTGGCGCGGGACGCCGGGGAGGACGAGAACGATGCGGACAACACAGACAACACGGACATGGGCAGCGCGCAGAGCTCTGGCGCCGAGGAGGTCGTACGGTGACGACGGTCGGACCCACCCCCCACTCCCCGGGCCGGCTGCCCATCGCCGACGCGGCCGCCGTACGACGGGCCACCGTACGGCTGGTGCGGGCGGACGGGCGGGCGTTCCTGGCCGTGCTGGGGCTGAACGGGGCGGCCGCCGCGATGGGGCTGGCCGGGCCGTGGCTGCTGGGGCGGATCATCGACGAGGTGCGCGGCGGGGGCGGCGTCGGGGCGGTGGACCGGCTGGCGTCGGTGATCCTGCTGTGCGCGGTGGCGCAGTTGCTGCTGGCGCGCTGGGCCCGGTATGTGGGGCACCGGTTCGGGGAGCGGACGCTGGCGCGGGTGCGGGAGGAGTTCGTGGACCGGACGCTGGCGCTGCCGGCGTCCGTCGTGGAGCGGGCGGGGACCGGTGACCTGACGGCGCGCGGCACGGCCGATGTGGACGCGGTCGGCAGGACGTTGCGTGACGTGGGTCCCGAGTTGCTGATCAGCTCGGTACAGGCGTTGTTCCTGATCGGCGCGGTGTTCGCGCTGGACCCGCTGCTCGGGGTGTGCGTGCTGTTCGGGCTGAGCGGCATCGGGGTGGTGCTGCGCTGGTATCTGCGCCGGGCGCGTACCGGTTACCTCGCGGAGGGCGCGGCCGGTTCCGAGGTCGCGGAGATCGTCGCGGCGACCGCGTCCGGGGCCCGTACGGTCGAGGCGCTGCGGCTGGAGCGACGGCGGATCACGGCGAGCCGGGACGCACTGGAGGTGTCCCGGCGGCGGCGGTTCCACACCCTGTTCCTGCGCACGGTGTTCTTCCCGGGGGTGGATATCTCGTACTTCGTGCCCCAGGTGCTCGTGCTCCTCCTCGGCGGGGTGCTGCTCGCGCGCGGCTCGGTCACTCTGGGCGCGGTGGTGTCGGCGGCCCTGTATCTGCAACAGCTCAGCGGGCCGCTCGACGAGATCCTGATGCGGGTCGAGCTGCTGCAGAGCAGCGGCGCCTCGTTCGCCCGGGTGGAGGGGCTGGCCGGGGCCCCACGCGCGGACTCCGGCGACTCTCCGGAACCGGCGGACGACCGCATCGACGTGACGGGCGTCCGCTACGCGTACGACCGGGGCGGCGAGGTGCTGCGGGGCGTCGACCTGACGGTACGGCCGGGCGAACGACTCGCGGTGGTGGGCCCGTCCGGCGCCGGCAAGACGACGCTGAGCCGCCTCCTGGCCGGCATCGACGCGCCGACAGCCGGGTCGGTGACGGTCGGCGGCGTCCCCGTCGTGGGCCTCGGCCCGGAACGCCTGCGCCGCCAGGTCGTCCTCGTCACCCAGGAGCACCACGTCTTCCTGGGCACGGTCCGCGACAACCTCCTCATCGCCGAACCGGCCTCCACCGACGAGGAGTTGTGGGCGGCGCTGACGGCCGTGGGCGCGGACCACTGGGTCCGTGACCTCCCCGACGGCCTCGACACCCGCCTCGGCGAGGGCGGTCGCCGCACGGACGGCCCCCAGGCCCAGCAACTCGCCCTCGCCCGCGTGGTCCTGGCCGACCCCCACACCCTCATCCTCGACGAGGCCACCGCCCTCCTCGACCCCACCACCGCCCGCCACACCGAACGCGCCCTCGCCGCCGTCCTCCACGGCCGCACCGTCATCGCCATCGCCCACCGCCTCCACACCGCCCACGACGCGGACCGTGTGGCCGTCATGGAGGACGGCCGCCTCACGGAACTCGGCACGCACGAGGAGCTGGTGGCGGCGAACGGCGCGTACGCGGCCCTGTGGCAGAGGTGGCACGGGGAGGGATCGGCCTGAAGGCAGCGTTGGCGTCGACGACAGCGAGGGCGTTCGGTGGGACGGGCGGTCGCGGTCGGGCGGCGACATGGGGTGGCGGAACTCTCAGGGCGCTGGGGCCGGTTCGTGGTTCGCCGCGGCGGCCTTCGGGAACACGGTGGGCCGGAACACGCCGAGTTCGGAGCCCCTTCCCTGGGCCGGCCGGTGCCCAGGCGGTGGCGGCAGGCCGCGCAAGCTCGTCGCCGTGGTCAACCCCGCCGCAGGCGCCCGGCCCCTGCCCGCCCCCGGCGGTCTGCCGCTCCGCCCCCTCTCCTGATTGAATGATCAAGGTCGATTCGACGGGGGACGTCATGGAGTGGGAGACCGTGTTCGGGGCGGCCGGACTGTTGGTCGCGGTCGTGGCCGCGATGCTCGCCTACGCGCCGCAGCGGCTGGCGAGCCGGGAGCGGAGTGTCGCGCTGTTCGTCCGCACCCGGCAGCATCTACGGCTCCGACGAACGGAGTTGACCACGGCGTGCCACGGTGCCCAGGCGGCACACCGCGCGGACCCGGAGCTGCCCCTGCTGACCCGGCCCGGCTGGATCCCGCCCCGGCCGCTCCCCCTGGACGCCATCCGGATGACGTTGCGTGATACCAGGCCCGAGGAGCGGCTGGACGGCTCCCGCGCGACGTTGCACCGCTACTGGCCGCGCGGCGAGAGCACCGGCCGGCTGACCGCCTACTCGGCCGCGATCGAGGCGTACGACCGCCCCACCGTCTGGTTCAACGGCCCCTCGTACCGCCTGCTGGAGGTCGCCGCCCCGCCGGCGGACGCCCCGGAGGCCGGGCTCGACCTCACCTTCTCCCTCAGCCACTACTTCGACGGCCTGGACACCGGCGAGGCCCTCGCGTACGAGGCGGCGCTGCGCGATCTGCGCGGCAGGGGCAAGGGCGGGGGCAGGCCGCCGGCAGGCCCCTACCGGCGCAGGCTGGGCAGCCCCTTCGCGCTGGGCGCACGGGCCGCGCTCCCGGGGATCAGCACCCTGACGATCCGGATCGAGGACGGCCGGCCGTACTTCTTCCTGCACCGGCGCGAGGCGGGCAAGGTCGCCGTGGCGACGGGCATCACGCACGTCGTTCCGGCCGGGGAGTTCCAGCCGCATACGGACGCCCTGCCCGTCTGGCGGTCCGACCTCGACCTGTGGCGCAACACGATGCGCGAGTACGCGGAGGAATTCCTCGGCGCGGCCGACGCCACCGGTGACGGCGGCGTGACCATCGACTACGAGCGCGACCTCCCGTACGCGGACTTCCAGCGGGCCGTGCACGAGGGCCGGGCGCGCGTGCGGTTCCTCGGCCTCGGACTGGACCCGCTGCCCTGGAAGCCCGAGATCTGCCTGGTCTGCGTATGGGACGCGGCCGCCTTCGACGAGATCTTCGCGGCGATGGGCGAACGCAACGAGGAGGGCGTCCTCGTCGTCGGCAGCCGTACCGGCACGGCTTACCAGGGCATCCCCTTCACCGAGGAGAACGTCCTCGGCTACGCGACCCACCCGGGCACCCTCGCGGCGGGCCGCACCTGCCTCGCACTCGCCTGGCGGTGGCGCCGCGAACTGGGCCTCGGCTGACGGGCGGGCACGACGCCGTACGAGAATGCCCGACAGCCCGACAGCCCGACGAGAACGAGGAGTTGCCGCACCTTGATGCCCCCGACGTGTGCCGTATGCCCGGCTTCCCTGCATGACGGCAGGGAACTCACGGAGTTCGCTCTGGTGTATTTCCAGGGGAACTTCACGTATCCCGTGGGCTGGGTCGGACACCCGCCGAACGCCGTGTGGTTCTGCACCGACCACGCGCCTCTCGCCGAGGGGCTGACCGGCCTGCCGGCCGGCGAGGCGCTGGAGGAGATCAGGCAGCGGATGGCGCGGAGCTGATCAGACGCGTCGCCCGCGCACAGCGAAACGGTCCGTAGAGCGAACGGTCCGTATAGCGAACATGACCAACCGGGCAACGGACGATTTCCGGCCAACTTGTTGACGCGCTCCTGACAGGACCCACAGTCTCCTGCCACTCTGCCCACAACCGCGACACAGCAACCTCACAAGCAGGGCTCGCCGTGCCGCGAAGCACCCCCCACGCATGTGGTTTAAGCGTTCACCAGTTCTCACCTTGTTCTGCCCGGGCGGCCACCAGCCGTCCGGTCTCCCCTGGCCGCGCGAACCGCGGCCACGCAGAAGGAGTCAGTGTTGAGACGCCAGTCCCACAGACGCACCTCCCACACCGGTAACACTTTCGGCCACAGCGCCCGCCGGCGCGCGGCCGCCGGCGCGCTCGTCGCCGTCACCGCCCTGTTGGCCACGGCCGTCCAGTCGGGCGCCGCCACCGCCGCCCCGGAGAAGGCACCGTCGGCCGCGGGCAAGGCCGGCCAGGGCGCGGTCCCGGTCAAGCTCACCCCCGCCCAGCGGGCCGAGCTGATACGCGAGGCCAACGCCACGAAGGCGGAGACCGCCGAGGAGCTGAACCTCGGCGCGAAGGAGAAGCTCGTCGTCCGTGACGTGGTCAAGGACCGCGACGGCACCGTGCACACCCGGTACGAGCGGACGTACGACGGCCTCCCGGTCCTCGGCGGCGACCTGGTCGTCGAGACCTCGAAGGCGGGCGAGACCGAGGGCATCGTCAAGGCCACCAAGGCGAAGATCGGTGTCCCCTCGCTGACGCCCACCGTCACCAAGGCCAAGGCCGAGAAGCAGGCGCTCGGCGCGGCGAAGGCCGAGGACGCCAAGAGCCCCGAGGTCAACCGCGCGCCCCGCAAGGTCGTCTGGGCCGCGAGCGGCAAGCCCGTCCTCGCCTACGAGACGGTCGTCGGCGGCTTCCAGCACGACGGCACCCCGCAGGAGCTGCACGTCGTCACCGACGCCACCAGCGGCGCGAAGCTGTACGAGTGGGAGGCGGTCGAGACCGGCACCGGCAACACGGTGTACAGCGGCTCGGTGACCCTCGGCACCACGCAGTCCGGCTCGACGTACAACCTCACCGACGGCGCGCGCGGCAACCACAAGACGTACAACCTGAACCGCGGCACCTCCGGTACCGGGACCCTGTTCTCCGGCCCCGACGACGTGTGGGGCAACGGCGCCCCGTCGAACCTGGAGTCGGCCGCCGCCGACGCCCACTACGGCGCCGCGCTGACCTGGGACTACTACAAGAACGTGCACGGCCGCAGCGGCATCCGCGGTGACGGCGTCGGCGCCTACTCGCGTGTGCACTACGGCAACAACTACGTCAACGCGTTCTGGCAGGACACCTGCTTCTGCATGACGTACGGCGACGGCTCGGGCAACGCCAACCCGCTGACGTCGATCGACGTGGCCGCCCACGAGATGACCCACGGCCTCACCTCCAACACGGCGGGTCTCAACTACTCCGGTGAGTCCGGCGGCCTGAACGAGGCCACCTCGGACATCTTCGGCTCGACGGTCGAGTTCTACGCGGCGAACTCCTCCGACGTCGGTGACTACCTCATCGGCGAGGAGATCAACATCAACGGCGACGGCACGCCGCTGCGTTACATGGACAAGCCCAGCAAGGACGGCTCGTCCAAGGACGCCTGGTACTCGGGCATCGGCTCGATCGACGTGCACTACTCGTCGGGCCCCGCGAACCACTTCTTCTACCTCCTCTCCGAGGGCAGCGGCGCCAAGACCATCAACGGCGTCAGCTACGACTCGCCCACCTCGGACGGCCTCCCGGTGACGGGCATCGGCCGCGCCAAGGCGGAGCAGATCTGGTTCAAGGCGCTGACCACGAAGTTCACGTCGACGACCAACTACGCGGCGGCCCGCACCGGCACGCTCGCGGTCGCCGGTGAGCTGTACGGCACCACGTCCGCCGAGTACACGGCGGTGCAGAACGCGTGGGCGGGCATCAACGTGGGCACGCGGCCCGGCGGCGGCGGGGGCGGCGGTACGTCGTTCGAGAGCACGACCGACGTATCGATTCCGGACAACGGCGCGGCGGTCACCTCGCCGATCACCGTCTCCGGCCGGACCGGCAACGCGCCCTCGAACCTCGCGGTCGCCGTGGACATCGTCCACACCTACGTCGGTGACCTCCAGGTCCAGCTGGTCGCTCCCGACGGCACGGCGTACACCATGAAGGCGTACGGCGCCGGTGGCAGCTCGGACAACCTCAACACCACGTACACCGTGAACGCGTCCTCCGAAGTCGCCAACGGCGTATGGCAGTTGAGGGTCCAGGACAACGCGGCCCGGGACACCGGATACATCAACAGCTGGAAGCTGACGTTCCCGTAGGGCGCGGCACGGCCCTTCGTATACAGGGCCCGGCACGAGCGTGACGTGACAGGGCGCCGCCCCGGTGGATCCAACTCCCCGGGGCGGCGCCTTCTTTGCCGTTCACCGGGACCTGCTTTGCCGCCCCTTTGCCGCGTTCGAAACCGTTTTACATGGCGGCAACATTTCCGGACGGTTGACTTTCGGCCAACATCACTTTGCCCTCCTGACATGTACGCGCCCGGGGTGCCACTCTTCACCCACCCGCCGCACTCGTAACTTCAGATCCGCCGGACGGCACCCCCATGACGTCCGGTCTCCCCCACCAAGGAGCATGAGTGACTCCGTTCTACGCGCGTCGCAAGCGAACCACGCTGGCCATCGCGACCGCTGTCGCCGCCGGCGCGCTGCTGACCACCGGACTGACCTCCGGTGCCACCGCCCAGCCCGCGCCCGTCGCGGACAAGGCCCAGCCGGCCGGCGCCCCGGCCCCGCTGACCCCCGCCGCGCGCACGGCCCTGATCAAGAAGGCGGACGCGGCCACGGCCGAGACCGCCGACGAGATAGGCCTGGGCGCCAAGGAGGAGCTGGTCGTCCGCGACGTCCTCAAGGACGCGGACGGCACCGTCCACACGCGCTACGAGCGCACCTTCGGCGGCCTCCCGGTGCTCGGCGGCGACCTGGTCGTCCACGAGTCCAAGGCCGGCGACATCAAGAGCATCACCAAGGCCACCGACGCCTCCGTCAAGGTCTCCGACCTCACCGCGGACGTCACCAAGGCCACCGCCGAGAAGCAGGCGCTGAAGGCCGCCAAGGCCGAGGGCTCGACGAAGACCGAGGCGGACAAGGCGCCGCGCAAGGTCGTGTGGGCGGCGAACGGCAAGCCCGCGCTCGCCTACGAGACGGTCGTCGGCGGCTTCCAGCACGACGGCACCCCGCAGGAGCTCCACGTCATCACCGACGCGGAGACCGGCAAGAAGCTGTACGAGTTCGAGGCCATCCAGACCGGCACCGGCAACAGCCAGTACAACGGCACGGTCACCATCGGCACGACCCTGTCGGGCTCGACGTACAACCTGACGGACGCCACCCGTGGCAGCCACAAGACGTACAACAAGGCCCGCGCCACGTCGTCCTCGGCCGGCACGCTCTTCACCGACGCCAACGACGTCTGGGGCACCGGCACCGCGACGAGCTCCTCGACCGACCAGAACGCCGCGGTGGACGCCCACTACGGCGCCCAGGTCACCTGGGACTTCTACAAGAACGTCCTCGGCCGCAACGGCATCAAGAACAACGGCGTCGCCGCGTACTCCCGTGTCCACTACGGCAACGCGTACGTCAACGCCTTCTGGTCCGACAGCTGCTTCTGCATGACGTACGGCGACGGCGACGGCAACGTCAAGCCGCTCACCTCCCTGGACGTGGCCGGCCACGAGATGACCCACGGCCTGACCTCGAACACGGCCGGCCTCAACTACTCCGGCGAGTCCGGCGGCCTGAACGAGGCCACCTCGGACATCCTCGGCACGGCGGTCGAGTTCTACGCCGCCAACTCCAAGGACCCGGGCGACTACCTCATCGGCGAGAAGGTCGACATCCGCGGCAACGGCACCCCGCTGCGCTACATGGACCAGCCCAGCAAGGACGGCAACTCGGCCAACTACTGGTCGTCGTCGCTGGCCGGCCTGGACGTCCACTACTCGTCGGGCCCGGCGAACCACTTCTTCTACCTCCTCTCCGAGGGCAGCGGTTCGAAGACGATCAACGGGGTGGCGTACAACTCCCCCACCTCCAACGGCGCCACGATCACCGGCATCGGCCGCGCCAAGGCCGTCCAGATCTGGTACAAGGCGCTGAGCACGTACATGACCTCGACGACCAACTACAAGGGCGCCCGCACGGCGACCCTGAACGCGGCGTCCTCCCTCTACGGCGCCGGCAGCACGGAGTACGCGGCCGTGAACGCGGCGTGGGCGGCGGTCAACGTCAACGCCTGACCTGACGTGGTGGTGCAGGCGCAGGTGTAGATGTAGGTGACTGGGGCGGTACCCGGAGAGAAGGCGACTCCGGGTGCCGCCCTAGTCTTTGCGCCATGCCCGAAACCAAAGGCCCGCTCCCCGAGGGCCCCTTCACCTACGCCGCGGTCGGCGCGACCCGTGAGGGCCACTGCCCACCCGACTTCAGCCCCCTCCACGTCCGCTCCCGCATAGGCGAGGGCACGGACGTGTTCGAGCGGGCCGCGCACGCCGTCCGCACCTGGGAGATGCACCGAGCGATGGGCGTCGGCATACAGGCCTCCGCCCCCGAGGCGTCCCCCGGCGTCGACGTCACCGTCACCCTGGGCGGCGTCATCAAGGCCCCCTGCCGCGTCGTCTGGACGGTCGACGAACCCCGCCGCAAAGGCTGGGCCTACGGCACGCTCCCGGGCCACCCGGAGTGCGGCGAGGAGGCCTTCATAGTCGACCGCACGGGAGACGGCACGGTCTGGCTGACGATCACGGCCTTCAGCCGCGGGGCGAAGTGGTACGCCCGGGCGGGCGGGGCCGCGACCAGGGGGCTGCAGCATGCTTATGCGCGGCGGTGCGGGGTGGTGTTGCGGAGGCTGGCGGGGGACCCAAAGGAGTGAACCCGCGCCGTAGCGGGCTACGACGGATTCCGTCTAACTAGACTTAGACAGAATCCGGCAGCCGACCGGCAGGAGTCTCCTTGTGGGAGAACGCGACGCTCAGCGCCCGCCAGTTCCGGCCAAGCCCGGCAGGCTGGTCGACCGTGATCGAGAATGGGCGCTGCTCACCGATTTCCTGAGCGATCCGTCGCCCGAGATGCGGCTGGGCATCGTGTCCGGTCGGCGACGCCACGGCAAGTCGTTCCTCCTACGAGCCCTGTGCGAGGAATACGGCGGTCTGTACGTCACCGCGGTCAGGGAGGAAGGCCGTCTCCCGGCTCTACGGCGTTTCAGCGAGGCGATCGCCGCGCACGCCGGCCTACGCCCAGGCACCCTGAATCTTCCCGACTGGCGAGAGGTTCTGACCAACGCCCTGGACGTCGCGGCCCGCAGCTCTGCGACCCCCCTCCTGATCATCGACGAACTCCCGTATCTGCTCCAGCACTCCCCCGAACTGCCGGGCCTGATCCAGCTCCTCTACGACGAGCACCAGTGGCACGAGGGTGTCGGCGCGCGGATCATCATGTGCGGATCCGCCATGAGCGTCATGCACGAGCTGCTGTCGGGTACGAAGCCCCTGCGCGGCCGCGCAGTCATCGATCTACGCCTCGGCGCCTTCGACTTCCGTATGAGCAGGCGGTTCTGGCAGATCGACGATCCCCTCACCGCGCTCCGGGTCCACGCGGTCCTGGGCGGCGCCGCCGGTTACCGTGCCCTCGCCGGCCGCCCGGATCCCAACGCCGACTTCGACGCGTGGGTGACACGGACCCTGCTCGATCCGGGCAGGGCGGTCTACTCCCCCACGGAAACCGAGCATCTGCTGCGCGAAGACCCCCGCATCACCCAGCACACGCTGTACTACGACATCCTCTCCGCCATCGCACAGGGCGCGAGCACTCCCAGCAAGATCGGCGCCGCCCTCGGCCGCCAGCGCAACGCCGTCACGCACCCGCTGGACGTCCTGGAGTCAACGGGCTACATCCACCGGGAGCAGGACCTCCTCCGCGCCCGCCACCCCGTCATCACCCTCACGGACCCGCTGATCCGCTTCAACCAACTCATCACGCTCCCCCAGGTGGCCGCCGTGGAAGAGGGCAATGCCGCAGAAATCTGGCAGACCTCTCTCCCCACCTTCAACTCCAAGATCCTGGGCCCCCACTTCGAAGAACTGGCCCGCACCTGGACCCGCCGCTACGCCCACACGGTCCTCCCGGGCGGTCTCCCGGGCCCGGTCGGCACAACGGAGGTCTCTGACCCGGCAGCCCGCACGAAACACGAGGTGGCCGTCATCGCCCTGGCCCTGGGCGAACGTCCCCAGTCGCCACGCGCCCGCATCGCACTACTGGGCGAGGCCAAGGCGACGGCGGCCCGCTGCGGCATGAGCGACCTCCAACGCCTCGAACGTATCCGGGACTTGCTGTCCGAGCAGGGCCACGACACGAGCGGGGTCACTCTGGCGCTCTTCTCGCTGTACGGCTTCCACGCCGACGTGACGGACCGGGTCATGCGCGTTCTTGCGGCTCTTCCTGAAGGGCCGCCCGATGCTCCCGCCCCTCGGACGCGAGCGGCTCCGCCGGGCGGCCCTCCCATTCCCGCTGCCTGGCGGCCAGGGCCCTCGCCAGCATCTTCGCCCGGTAGGGGTTCGACGCACCCAGGGCCTTCGCCACCTCCACGGCCTCGTCCAACAGGGCCAACCGTCGCTCAGGCAACTCCCGCACCAGGGGCGACGCGCTCGCCTCCACCAGGACGTACGCCAGCTTCGACCCGTACGCCTCCGGCTCGACCTGTGTCAGAAGGCGGTAGATCCACAGCCCCTCGGCACCGCGCACCACCCGCCGGTTGGCACTGAGCAGCCTGACCCTCGCCAGCACGACCATGTCCTGATCCATAGATCCCCTTCGTCCCCCCATCCCCGACCGGCGCACGTCACACGGCGAGACAGCACAGCGAACGCGTCGACAACCGAGAAAGGTTGCCGACGGGTTGGCCGGAGAGTGGATGACGACGAGTCTGGCGCGCGGTACCAGCGGCCACAAGGTCGAACGGACGTGCCGTGCGTCCTACCGAAACCGCCTCCGAACAGGCATGATGGACCTGACACTCACTCAAGTCCCGTCTCCACCACTTGTGTCGACTCAGCCACGGCATCCTGTGCATGAGTGCCAGTTTCTGATCCCGGGTCTGAGTGGCCTTGGGGCCGAAAGCATGTTGCAGAACCGCCGCGACCACGAGTCGGGCGAACCTTCCCGGTCGGAGGGCTACCTCTCGCGCAGTGCCTCGACTTCGGCGGCCAGCACAGTCATGTCGCGTACGTGCGTGTAGTACCTGGTTGCGTACTCGTCGTCGATCGCCGGGAGAACGTTCTGGAACACCGCCGTCAGCCGGATCAAGACTCCACCGCGCTGTTCGTCGAGCGGGCCTTTGAAAACGCCCAGGGCGTAGCCGTAGGCGTCCGCACCAAGCATCACCATGTCCTGGTCCTCGATGTCCAGGCCGCGGAAGCCTGGGGGGAACGGCATGGCCATGTGCTCGGCCAACATCTGAGAGAGCGCGTCGAGCTTCTCTTCGAACATGCACGAGATCCTGCCGGATCCCACCCGGCGAACCCATGCGGTCACAGCACTAGAGATCTTTAAGGGTCCGGGGTACGCGGGGTCGTGACGGCTGTCGTGTGCCGCGCTGCGCCGGAGGAATGAGGTATCCCGATGGTCGTCCCGGTCGACTGGGTCTGCTCGCCGGTCGCGTTGTACTCGTATCCGGCCGACTCCGCGGGGAGGCCACCTGCCGCCGGATGGGACGTCAGGCTGATCGTGGCGTCCAAGCGGTAACCCGTCGCGAAGGACAACGTCTTCGGCACACCCGCCGCGGCCAACTCGTCGGTCTCGGGGAGCAGGAGCTGGCTCTTTTGACCTGGTACAGAGGGTCGTACGGCGTGATCTTCTTCGTGTGCGCCGCACCGGTCACGACCGAACCACCGCCGTAGCGGATCGCCGTGTCGAGCCGCCCCTTGGCCAACGAGTCGAAGATCCAGCCGCGAGCTTGTTCGCGTCCGCATCAGACAGCCGCTGGTCGCGCCGAAGTCCCGGCCCGGACGCTCGGGCGGGGTGGCGGTCTCAACGCCCCCCGCCCGGCCAGGGCTAGCGCATCAACACCCCCGCCTGCTCCCCCATCTCCTCCGAAGGCACCGCCACCAGCCCCAGTTCGGCGGCCGAGGCGAGCAGGCGGTGGGCGGGCAGGATGCGGACCGTGTAGCCGAAGGAGCCCGTGCGGTCGAGGGAGAGTGGGCCCTCGTAGGACCAGCGACCCTCCCCGTCGGGGCCGCCGACCGGCTTCAGCGGGACGTACGTCGCGTCGGTGATGCGGTCGTCCGTGTCGACGCGGCCGGAGACGGCCTGGACCTCGACGTCGTCCGGGACCAGGTCGCCCAGACCGACCCGGACGCGCAGCACCAGCGTCGCGCCGAGCTCGGCGGCCGTACTGAGAGGAGCCGCCGAGGTCTCCACATGGTCCACGGTCACCCGGTGCCAGGCGCCCCGCACGCGGGCCTTCCACTCGGCAAGTTCCCGGGCCACGTCCGGGGCCAGCGACCGGTGGGCCCGGGCGGCCGGGGCGTACAGGCGCTCCACGTACTCCCGGACCATGCGGCCGGCGAGCACCTTCGGCCCGAGGTGGGTGAGGGTCTGGCGGACCATCTCGATCCAGCGGTCGGGCAGGCCGCCCTGGCCGCGCTCGTAGAAGCGCGGGGCGACCCGCTGTTCCAGCAGGTCGTAGAGGGCCGACGCCTCCAGGTCGTCCCGGCGGTCGTCGTCCGTCGCCGTGCCGTCGGCGGTGGGGATCGCCCAGCCGAAGTCCGGCCGGAACCATTCGTCCCACCAGCCGTCCAGCACCGACAGGTTCAGACAGCCGTTCAGCGCCGCCTTCATCCCGCTCGTCCCGCACGCCTCCAGGGGGCGGAGAGGGTTGTTGAGCCACACGTCGCAGCCCGGGTACAGCTTCTGGGCCATCGCCATGCCGTAGTCCGGCAGGAACACGATCCGGTGGCGTACGCGTGGATCGTCCGCGAACCGCACGAGCTCCTGGATCAGGCGTTTTCCGCCGTCGTCCGCCGGGTGCGCCTTGCCCGCGATCACGATCTGCACCGGTCGCTCCGGGTGGAGCAGCAGATCCATCAGACGGTCCTGATCGCGCAGCATCAGCGTCAGACGCTTGTAGGACGGGACTCTGCGCGCGAAGCCGATGGTCAGGACGTCCGGGTCCAGCACCCCGTCGATCCAGCCGAGTTCGGCGGTGCCGGCGCCGCGCTGCCGCCAGGAGGCGGCCAGGCGTTCCCGTACCTCCATGACCAGTTGCTCGCGCAGGTCCCGGCGCAGCTCCCAGATGTCCTGGTCGGGGATGTCACCGACGGAGTCCCAGCGTTCGGAGCCGCCGACCGTCATGGCGTCCTCGGTCCGCTGGGCGCCGATCTGCCGGGCGCCGAGGCGGAAGACCTCCGGGGCCACCCAGGTCGGGGCGTGGACGCCGTTGGTGACCGAGGTGATCGGGACCTCGTCCGGGTCGAAGCCCGGCCACAGTCCCGAGAACATGTCCCGGCTGACGTGCCCGTGCAGCAGGGAGACGCCGTTGGCGCGCTGGGCGAGCCGGAGCCCCATCACCGCCATGTTGAAGACGTTCGGGTCGCCGTCCGCGTACGTCTCCATGCCGAGGCCCAGGATGCGGCCCACGTCGATGCGCGGGAGTTCGGCGTCGGGGCCGAAGTGGCGGGCGACCAGTTCACGGTCGAAGCGGTCGATGCCGGCGGGAACGGGGGTGTGGGTGGTGAAGACCGTGCCGGAGCGGACCGCTTCCAGGCCGGCGTCGAAGTCGAGCCCCTCGTCGCAGAGTTCGGCGATGCGTTCCAGGCCGAGGAAGCCGGCGTGGCCCTCGTTGGTGTGGAACACCTCGGGTCCGGCGTGGCCGGTGAGCCGGCAGTACGTACGGACGGCCCGCACTCCTCCTATGCCGAGCAGCATCTCCTGGAGGAGCCGGTGTTCGCTGCCGCCGCCGTAGAGCCGGTCGGTCACCCCGCGTTCGCCGAGGTCGTTCTCCTCGACGTCCGAGTCGAGCAGCAGCAGCGGTACCCGGCCCACCTGGGCCTGCCAGATCCGGGCGTGCAGCCAGCGCCCGCCGGGGAGGGCCAGGTCGACCTGGGCAGGTGAGCCGTCGGGCTCCCGCAGCGGTACCAGGGGCAGCTCGTTCGGGTCGAGCACCGGGTAGTGCTCCTGCTGCCAGCCGTCCCGGGACAGGGACTGCCGGAAGTAGCCGTGGCGGTAGAGCAGGCCGACGCCGATCAGCGGGACGCCGAGGTCACTGGCCGCCTTCAGATGGTCGCCGGCGAGGATGCCGAGGCCGCCGGAGTACTGCGGCAGCGCGGCCGTGATGCCGAACTCGGGCGAGAAGTAGGCGATGGCGGCCGGGAGTTCGGACGTCTGCGCCTGCCCCTGGTACCAGCGGTCCCCGGTGACGTAGTCGCGCAGGTCGTCGGCGACCGCGGTCAGCCGGCGCAGGAAGCGCCGGTCCTCGGCGAGTTCGGCCAGGCGTCGGACGGAGACGGAGCCGAGGAGGCGTACGGGGTCGCCGCCGGAGGCGGCCCAGCGCTCGGGATCGACCGACTGGAAGAGGTCACGGGTCTCCGCGTGCCAGGACCAGCGCAGATTGCGCGCCAGTTCGCTGAGCGGGTGGAGGGCTTCGGGCAGGACGGGTCGGACGGTGAATCTGCGGATGGCCTTCACAGAGGGTTCCACCTTCGCGCCAGGACGTACGGGCCGGGGGACGCACTCCGCTGTGCGCCGTTCGTCTCCCCCCGACGGTAGCGGCGCGAGGGCCCGGCAACCACGGTGCGTCCTCCGGTATGCGATTACGGCGCATCCGTACCCCGGCCGCCCGGCCGGGCAGTCCGCCCCGGCCCGTTCAGTCCTGAATTCGCCGCAACCCAGGCGCAACCTTCACATGTACCCCACGGGCGATATGGCCGATTCCACCCCTCTGCGCGGCCTTGTGGCGCTTCACACCGCACGAGAGGCTTCCCAGTGGCGCACCACCGGCCGACCTCGGCCGAATCCGGTGGACCCCGGCAGCCCGCCACGACCGGCTTCCGGCGAACCCCGGTGCGGGTGCGCCGTGTCGAGGAGGGGGTTCTCACCCATGCACCACCTGGCAGAGGCGAGAAACAGGCGTACGCGCTGGGCGGGAGGGCTCACCGCGGTGATGACGGCCGCGACGCTTTCGGCCATCACCCTGCCCGCGCAGGCCGCTCCGGAGGGGTTCGTCCACGGGGCCGGTGGTCCCGGTTCCGTCAGCGGCAGTTACATAGTCACCCTCAAGGGGGGAACGAAGGCACCGTCGAAGGCCGGAAAGGGCATAGCGACGAAGTACGGGGCGAAAATACGCCACATGTACAGCAACGCCCTGAACGGATATTCCGTGAGGGCCGACGAGAAACAGGCCAGGCGACTCGCGGCGGACTCCCGTGTGGCCTCGGTCGTCCAGGACACGAAGGTCACCTACGACCACCGGCGGATCGCGCCCGGCCACCGGCAGCCCGCTCCGCCCTCTTGGGGCCTGGACCGCGTCGACCAGTCGAACCTGCCGCTCGACAGGAATTACACCTGGCCCGAGCCGGCGGGCAAGGGCGCCACCGTCTACGTGATCGACACCGGCATACGGATCACGCACAAGGACTTCGGCGGCCGGGCCCGTCACGGCTGGGACTTCGTGCAGAACGACAGGACCGCGCAGGACGGCAACGGCCACGGCACCCATGTCGCGGGCACCGTCGCCGGCACCACCTACGGCGTCGCCAAGAAGGCCGAGGTCGTCGCCGTACGGGTGCTCGACGACGCGGGCGGGGGGACGACCGCCCAGGTCATCGCGGGTATCGACTGGGTCACCGAGCACGCGAGGAAGCCGGCCGTGGCCAACATGAGCCTCGGTGGCCCCGGCAACGCCCAACTCGACGCGGCCGTACGCAACTCCATAGCGTCCGGGGTCACCTACACGGTCGCCGCGGGCAACGACGCGCTCGCCGCCGGCCTCTACTCGCCCGCCCGCGTCAAGCAGGCGATCACGGTCGGGGCCACCGACAAGAAGGACGTCCGCGCCGACTTCTCGAACTGGGGCCCGAGCCTGGATCTGTTCGCCCCCGGCGCGTCCATCACCTCCGCTTCCCACAGGAGTGACACCGCGAAGGCGACCCATTCCGGTACGTCCATGGCCTCGCCGCACGCCGCGGGCGCGGCGGCCCTGTATCTGGCCGAGCATCCACGGGCCACACCGGCCGAGGTGGCCAAGGCGCTGGCGAAGCGTTCGGTTTCGGGCAAGGTCAAGGACAGATATCCGGGCTCCCCGAACAGACTTCTCCAAGTCGACAACCCGTAGGAGCTCGTAACACCACAGGTGAACGGCGCTTTACCCAGAGCGACTACAGTGACCGGCCTCGCCCCTCTCGGACGAGGCCGGTCTTGTGTGTAGACATACGCGTGAGTAGTTAACAAAGTGCCGGAATGCCCACCCGCACTGTGTGGGAAGGCTCCACCGGTAGTCCCGCTGGCCCCACCTCCCCACACCCTCATCCGCCCACCCACGTTGACGCGGACAGGAGCGGTCATGCCCGCCACGCACCACTCGTCAGCACCCCCGACGACCAGTACCACCACCGCCACACCCGACAGCACCGCCGCACGCCCCGCACGCCGGGCGCGCACCGGCCCGCCCACGCCGGACACGCCGCCCCCCGCGCTCCCGAAGACCCCGGGCGCCCCCACCATCGGGCGGATACCGGTCTTCGACGTACGGCCGACGGTCCACCACGGCCGCCGACCGGCGAAAGCCGTCGTGGGCGAGGCGTTCGAGATCTCGGCCGTCGTCATCCGCGAGGGCCACGACGCGGTCGCCGCCAACGTCGTGCTCAGGGACCCGGAGGGCCGCCCGGCCGACTGGACCCCGATGCGCGAACTCGCCCCCGGCACCGACCGCTGGGGCGCCACCGTCTCCGTACCGAGCGAGGGCGTCTGGTCCTATGCCGTGGAGGGCTGGGGCGACCCGGTCACCACCTGGCGCCATCACGCCCACATCAAGATCCCGGCCGGCATCGACACCGAACTCGTCCTGGAGGAGGGCGCCCGCCTCCACGAACGCGCCGCCGACCACATCCCCGAGGGCAAGAGCGGCCGCGGCACCCTCCTCGCCGCCGTGGACGCGCTGCGGGACACCGCCCGGCCCGCGTCCTCCCGTCTGGCGGCGGCGTTGGCGCCGGAGGTGGACGAGGTCCTGACCCGCCACCCCCTGCGGGAACTGGTCACGTCGTCGGAGCCGTTGCCGCTGCTGGTGGAACGGGAACGGGCCCTGTTCGGCTCCTGGTACGAGTTCTTCCCGCGTTCCGAGGGCACCCCCGAGCAGCCCCACGGCACGTTCCGCACCGCCGCCCGCCGCCTGCCCGCCATCGCCCGGATGGGCTTCGACGTCGTCTACCTCCCCCCGATCCACCCCATCGGCACCACCTTCCGCAAAGGCCGCAACAACACCCTCTCCCCCACCCCGGACGATGTGGGTGTGCCGTGGGCGATCGGCTCCCCGGAGGGCGGCCACGACGCCGTCCACCCGGATCTGGGCACCATCGACGACTTCGACCACTTCGTCACCGAAGCCCGGGCACTGGGCCTGGAAGTCGCCCTGGACTTCGCGCTGCAGTGCTCCCCGGACCACCCCTGGGTGCACAAACACCCCGAGTGGTTCCACCACCGCCCGGACGGCACGATCGCCTACGCGGAGAACCCGCCGAAGAAGTACCAGGACATCTACCCCATCGCCTTCGACGCCGACATGCCCGGCCTCGTCGCCGAAACGACACGGGTGCTGCGGCACTGGATGGACCACGGGGTACGGATCTTCCGCGTCGACAATCCCCACACCAAACCGGTCGTCTTCTGGGAACAGGTGATCGCCGACGTCAACGCCACCGACCCCGACGTCATCTTCCTGGCCGAGGCCTTCACCCGCCCGGCGATGATGCACACCCTGGCCGCCACCGGCTTCCAGCAGTCCTACACCTACTTCACCTGGCGCACCACCAAAGCGGAACTCACCGAGTACGCCACTGAACTCGCCGGCGAGGCCGCGAGCTACATGCGGCCGAACTTCTTCGTCAACACCCCCGACATCCTCCACGCCTTCCTCCAGGAAGGCGGCCGCCCCGCCTTCGAACTCCGCGCCGTCCTCGCCGCGACCCTCTCCCCCACCTGGGGCGTGTACTCCGGCTACGAACTGTGCGAGAACACCCCCCTCAAACCCGGCAGCGAGGAGTACCTCGACTCCGAGAAGTACCAACTCCGCCCCCGCGACTGGGACACAGCCGAACAAGACGGACGTACGATCGCCCCATTGCTCGGCAAACTCAACGAGATCAGGCGTCGGAGCCCGGCGCTTCGGCAGTTGCGGAATCTGCACTTCCACCACGCCGACCAGGAAGCGGTGATCGTCTACTCGAAGCGCGCGGGCTCGAACACGGTTCTGGTGGTGGTCAACCTCGACCCCCACCACACCCAGGAGGTCACGGTCTCGTTGGACATGCCGCAACTCGGCCTGGACTGGCATGAGTCCGTGCTGGTGCGCGACGAGCTCACCGGCGAGGTCTACACCTGGGGCAGGAACAACTATGTACGTCTCGAACCGGGCCGCGCGCCCGCGCACGTACTGACCGTCCTGCGACCGTCCAACCCGCAGATCGGGGGGTCACCCACACAATGATCGTCAACGAGCCCGTTCCGGACACCTTCGAGGACACTCCACAGAAGGACCGGGACCCGGACTGGTTCAAACGCGCCGTCTTCTACGAGGTCCTCGTCCGCTCCTTCCAGGACAGCAACGGCGACGGCATCGGCGACCTCAAGGGTCTGACCGCCAAACTCGACTACCTGCAGTGGCTGGGCATCGACTGCATCTGGCTCCCGCCCTTCTTCAAATCGCCCCTGCGCGACGGCGGCTACGACGTCTCCGACTACACCGCCGTCCTCCCCGAGTTCGGCGACCTCGCCGACTTCGTGGAATTCGTCGACGCCGCCCACCAGCGCGGCATGCGCGTCATCATCGACTTCGTCATGAACCACACCAGCGACCAGCACCCGTGGTTCCAGGAATCGAGGAAAGACCCCGACGGGCCCTACGGCGACTACTACGTCTGGGCCGACGACGACAAGCAGTTCCAGGACGCCCGCATCATCTTCGTCGACACCGAAGCCTCCAACTGGACCTTCGACCCGGTGCGCAAGCAGTACTTCTGGCACCGGTTCTTCTCCCACCAACCGGACCTCAACTACGAGAACCCGGCCGTGCAGGAGGAGATGATCTCGGCGCTGCGGTTCTGGCTGGACCTGGGCATCGACGGCTTCCGGCTCGACGCGGTGCCGTATCTGTACCAGCAGGAGGGCACCAACTGCGAAAACCTTCCCGCAACCCATGACTTCCTCAAGCGGGTGCGGAAGCAGATCGACGCGCACTACCCCGACACCGTGCTGCTGGCCGAGGCGAACCAGTGGCCGGAGGACGTCGTCGACTACTTCGGCGACTTCCCCAGCGGCGGCGACGAATGCCACATGGCGTTCCATTTCCCCGTCATGCCACGCATCTTCATGGCCGTGCGCAGGGAATCCCGCTACCCGGTCTCGGAAATCCTCGCCAAGACCCCGGCCATTCCCTCCAGCTGCCAATGGGGCATCTTCCTGCGCAACCACGACGAGCTCACGCTCGAAATGGTCACGGACGAAGAACGCGACTACATGTACGCGGAATACGCCAAAGACCCGCGCATGCGCGCCAACATCGGCATCCGCCGCCGGCTCGCCCCGCTCCTGGACAACGACCGCAACCAGATCGAACTGTTCACCGCCCTGCTGCTGTCCCTGCCCGGCTCGCCGATCCTCTACTACGGCGACGAGATCGGCATGGGCGACAACATCTGGCTCGGCGACCGCGACGCGGTGCGGACACCGATGCAGTGGACGCCGGACCGCAACGCGGGCTTCTCCTCCTGCGACCCGGGGCGGCTGTCGCTGCCGACGATCATGGATCCGGTCTACGGCTACCAGGTCACGAACGTCGAGGCGTCGATGTCGTCGCCCTCGTCGCTGCTGCACTGGACGCGCCGGATGATCGAGATCCGCAAGCAGAACCCGGCGTTCGGCCTCGGCTCGTACACCGAACTCCCGTCGTCGAACCCGGCCGTCCTCGCCTTCCTGAGGGAGGCGCCCTCGTCCGAGGAGAACGGGGACGACCTGGTGCTGTGCGTGAACAACTTCTCCCGTTTCGCGCAGCCCACCGAACTCGATCTGCGCGCCTACGAAGGACGCCACCCCGTCGAACTCATCGGCGGAGTGCGCTTCCCGGCCATCGGCGAACTGCCCTACCTCCTCACCCTCGCGGGCCACGGCTTCTACTGGTTCCGCCTGCGGAAGGACACCGTGTAAGCCCGACCGGAACCCCGGGCGGGCCGGTTTCTCCCGGCCCGCCCGGGGCACGCAGACAGGAACACCCCGCCCCCGGGGAAAGGACGCGACGCCATGTCGGAAGCCGCCACGCACTCCACCGCGACAAGTCCTGCTCCACCGCCCGCCACGGAGCCGACACCCGAGCTGCTCACCTCCCTGGAGCCGCTGCTGCGGGAGTGGCTGCCACGGCAGCGCTGGTTCGCGGGAAAGGGGCGGCCGGTCACCGGGTTCAGCCTGGTGGCGGGGACGGAACTGTTGCCGGTGGGCGCCTCCAAGGCCGGGCTGCTGCATCTCCTCGTACGCGCCCATCAGCCGCTGGTGCCGTCCCAGGGCGCCCCGGCGCACCCCGGCGACTGCTACCAGCTGCTGCTCGGCGTACGCGAGACACTGCCGCCACGGCTGGCGCCCGCGCTGATCGGGCATGTGGCCGACGGGCCGCTGGCCGGGCGGACGGTGTACGAGGCGCTGCACGACCCCCGCCTCGCCGACGTCCTCCTGGAGGCGCTGCGGTCCCAGGCACGCGTCGGTGAGCTGCGCTGCGGCCGGGACATGAGCTACGACATCCCCGAGGGTCTGGTGCCGCGGGTGGCCACCGCCGAGCAGTCCAACTCCTCCATCGTCTACGGCGATACGTTCATTCTGAAGCTGTTCCGCCGGGTCGTGCCCGGGGACAACCCCGACCTCGAACTGCCGCTGACGCTGTCCCGCGAGGGCTGCCCCCGGGTGCCGGCGCCGGTGGCCTGGATGGTGGCGGACCTGGGCCGGGGCACCGAGCCCGGCCCCGACGGCCATCACGTCCTGGGCGTCCTCCAGCCGTTCCTGCACGGCGCGGCGGACGGCTGGGAGCTGGCGCTGAGCGTGCTGGCCAAGAGCGAGGACTTCACCGCCGAGGCGCGCGCGCTGGGGCGAGTGACCGCCGAGGTGCACACCGCGCTGACGCGCTCCCTGCCCACGGTCACCCTGGGGCGACCGCAGCTGGAGTCGCTGGTCGACGGGATGACCGAACGCCTGGAGGCCGCCGCGCAGGCCGTCCCCGCGCTGCGGCCGTACGCGCCCGGCCTGCACACGGCCTTCGAGGCCCTCGCCGACCTGGCCGGCGAGGGCCGCACCTGGACGGCCCAGCGCATCCACGGCGACCTCCACCTCGGCCAGTGTCTCCGCTCTCCGTCCGGGGAGTGGTCCCTCATAGATTTCGAGGGCGAGCCGTCGAAGCCGCTGGCCGAGCGGCGGATGCCACAGCCCGTCGCCCGTGACATCGCCGGCATGCTCCGCTCCTTCGACTACGCCGCGCACTCCCTCCAGCCCCCGGCCGCCGACTGGGCGACCGCCTGCCGGGCCGCGTACTGCTCCGGCTACGCGGACGTCGCCGGCGTCGATCCGCGCACCGATCCCGTGCTGCTGCGGGCGTACGAGACCGACAAGGCCGTGTACGAGGTCCTCTACGAGGCCCGCCACCGCCCCGACTGGCTTCCCGTGCCCCTGGCCGCAGTACACCGCCTCGCCACGGACCCCTGCACCGACACCCCCTGACACCACCCCTCCCGACTGACACCACCCCTCCCGAGGAGATCGTCCCTGTGACTCCCCGCCCGCCGTCCGACGACAGCACGCAACACCCCGACGCCGCGGCCGAGGTAACCGCCCCGGTGAAGAAGACCGCCGCGAAGAAGACGGCCACGAAGAAGGCAGTCACGAAGAAGGCGGCCGTGAAGACCGTCGTGGCCGAGAAAGCCGTGGCGAAGAAGGCGACGGCGAAGAAGACGGCGACCAAGAAGGCAGCGGCCAAGAGCACGACCGACGCTGCCGGGGGGACGGCCGAGGCCGGGAAGGTCACCGAGGAGGCGCCGCCGGCCAGGAAGACAGCCGGGGGGACGTCTGCGGTCAAGAGGACGACAGCAGCCAAGAAGACGGCCGGGGGGACGTCTGCGGTCAAGAGGACGACCGCGGCCAGGAAGACGGCCGAGGGCAAGAAGCCGGCCGAGGCCAAGGCGGTCGCCAAGAAGTCCGCGCCGAGAAAGGTGGCCGTGGGCGAGAGCATGGGCGCGGCCAAGAGGTCCACCGCCAAGAAGGTCACCGCGAAGACGACCGTGGCGGAGAAACCCGTCGCCAGGAAGGCCGCGTCGAAGACAGCTGTCGCGAAGAAGGCCGCGTCGAAGACAGCCGTAGCGAAGAAGGCCGTGGCCAAGACCGCGGCGGTCAAGGCCGTCGCGAAGAAGACGGCGGCCAAGAAGGCCGTCACGAAGACCGCGGCGGTCAAGAAGGCCACGGCCAAGAAGACCGTGGCCGAGGAACCCGTCACCGCCGAGGCCGCCGCCGGGAAGACCACCGCGGAGATCGCCGGGAAGAGGACCGCGAAGAGGGCCGTGAAGCCGCGGCGGCAGACGGAGAGCGCGGCGTTGGTCCCAGCCGCCCCGCCGGGCGCCGGACCGTCCGCTCCCAGGTCGGCGCCGGCTGAACCGCCGACCCGGGAACCCCTGGTCCCCAAGCAGGCCGCTGCCGAGCAGGTGCCCCCCGAGCCGGTGGTCCCCAAGCAGGCCGTCCCCGAGTCCGCCGCCGAACGGGTCACCCACGAGCCGGTCGGCGTCACCGACGTCGAACCCGGCCCCGCCCGGCCCGCCTACTCCCCCGCGATGGACGGCGTCGACCGGGAGCGGCTGCTCGCCGGCACCCACCACGCGCCGCACGCGGTGCTCGGGGCTCACCCCGCCCCCGGTGGCGTGGTGTTCCGGGCGTTCCGGCCGTACGCGCTCGGGGTGAGCGTGGTGGCGGAGTCGCTGCGGGCGGAGTTGCACGACGACGGGGACGGGTTCTTCTCGGCGCTGCTGCCGTTGCGGGAGGTGCCGGAGGCGTACCGGCTGCTGGTCTCCTACGAGGGGACGGAGCAGGAGACCGAGGACGCGTACCGTTTCCTGCCCGCGATCGGCGAGCTGGACCTGTATCTGATCGGCGAGGGCCGGCACGAGGAGCTGTGGCGCGTGCTCGGCGCCGAGCCGATGACCCACCAGGGCGTGACCGGCACCCGCTTCACCGTGTGGGCGCCCAACGCGCGCGGCGTGCGCGTGGCCGGGACCTTCAACTTCTGGGACGGCACCGGCTTCCCGATGCGTTCCCTGGGCTCCTCGGGGGTGTGGGAGCTGTTCGCGCCCGGGATCGGCGAGGGCGAGCTGTACAAGTTCGAGATCACCCGGCCGGACGGCTCGAAGACGCTCCGGGCCGACCCGCTGGCCCGCCGCACGGAGGTCCCGCCCCACACCTCGTCCGTCATCCACGCCTCGCACTACGAGTGGGGCGACGAGGAGTGGCTGGCGAAGCGGGCCCAGACCCCCGCGCACGAGGCCCCGTTCTCGGTCTACGAGGTCCATCTGCCGTCCTGGCGACCGGGACTGACGTACCGCCAACTCGCCGAGCAGCTGCCGGCGTACGTCTCCGACCTGGGCTTCACGCATGTCGAGCTGCTGCCCATCGCCGAGCACCCGTTCGGCGGCTCCTGGGGCTACCAGGTCACCGGCTTCTACGCCCCGACCGCCCGCCTCGGCACCCCCGACGACTTCAAGTTCCTCGTCGACGCCCTGCACCGGGCCGGGATCGGTGTCCTGATGGACTGGGTGCCGGCCCACTTCCCGCGTGACGACTGGGCGTTGGCCGAGTTCGACGGGCGTCCGCTGTACGAGCACGCGGACCCGCAGCGGGCGGCGCACCCCGACTGGGGGACGCTGGAGTTCGACTACGGGCGCCGTGAGGTGCGCAACTTCCTGGTGGCGAACGCCCTTTACTGGTGCGAGGAGTACCACATCGACGGGCTGCGGGTGGATGCCGTCGCCTCGATGCTCTACCTCGACTACTCGCGCGAGGAGGGCCAGTGGACGCCGAACGAGCACGGCGGCCGGGAGAACCTGGACGCGGTCGCCTTCCTGCAGGAGATGAACGCGACGGTGTACCGGCGGGTGCCGGGCGTCGTGACGATCGCGGAGGAGTCCACGGCCTGGGACGGCGTCACCCGCGCCACCCACCACACCGGTCCGGGCGGCTTCGGCGGCCTCGGCTTCGGGCTGAAGTGGAACATGGGGTGGATGCACGACTCGCTGGGCTACATGTCCAAGGATCCCGTCCATCGCCAGCACCACCACAACGAGATGACGTTCTCGATGGTGTACGCGTACAGCGAGAACTACGTCCTGCCCATCTCCCACGACGAGGTCGTGCACGGCAAGGGCTCACTGGTGTCGAAGATGCCGGGCGACTGGTGGCAGCAGCGCGCCGACCACCGCGCGTACCTGGGCTTCATGTGGGCCCACCCCGGCAAACAACTCCTCTTCATGGGCCAGGAGTTCGCCCAGGGCGCGGAGTGGTCGGAGGCGCACGGGCCGGACTGGTGGCTGCTGGATCCCGCGTACGGCGCCGAGGCCGACCACCGAGGTGTACGCGACCTCGTCCGCGACCTCAACACCGCCTACCGGCACACCCCCGCCCTCTGGCAGCAGGACACGCGCCCGGCCGGCTTCTCCTGGATCACGGGTGACTCGGCGGAGGACAACGTCCTGGCGTTCCTGCGGTTCGCCGAGGACGGCACGCCCCTGTTGGCCGTCTCCAACTTCAGCCCGGTCGTGCGCGAGGACTACCGTCTGGGTGTCCCGGAGGACATTCCGGCCTGGCGGGAAATCCTCAACACGGACGCGGCCGTGTACGGGGGCACGGATGCCACGATGCCCGAGCCCGTGAAACCCGAGCCCCAGTCCTGGCACGGCCGCCCCGCCAGCATCCGCGTCACCCTGCCCCCGCTGTCCACGCTCTGGCTCCGCCCGGCCTAGTCCTCTCGCCCCCGCCGCCCCTACCCGTCCCGTCCCCAGGGGCGCTGCCCCTTCGACCCCGAGGGGTGGGTTGTCGGGTGCGGGTCGGTGGGGCTTCTCGCGCAGTTCCCCGCGCCCCTTTTCCGGGGCGCGGGGAACTGCGCGAACGGGGTCCGGGGCGGAGCCCCGAGGGATGGGACGGATAGGGGCGGCGGGGGCGAGAAAACCTGCCCGGTGGTCGTCAGCCGCTCTTGCGTCCCCCGAACATCATCCGCCGCAACGCCCCCAACAACCCGCTCCCCGACCGCTCCCCGACCGCCGGGCCGGCGGCCGGCGCCACCGGCGGAGCCACGGGCGCGGCCTCCTCCCCCCGCCCGGCCGCCGCCACCCGAGCCGTACTGTGAGCGGCGAGTTCATAGCGGACCGGCAACAACCGCAGCCCGCGCACCACCGGCCCCGACCGCCACGGCAACTGGTCCGGCGGCAACGTGAGTTCCGCACGGGCGAAGTGCTCGAAGACCCGCCCCACCGCGGTCGTGACGATCGTCCCCGCGAGCTCACGCGCGGCACTGGGACACTGGTGCGGCCCGGCCCCCCACGCGAGATGCGCCCGCGTACTGACGGTGGAGTCGACGATGTGGGAGGAGCCGATCTCCAGCAGATCCCGGTGCGCGGCCGCGACGGACGGGGACACGATGTCACCGGCCCGGATCCAGAAGTTCCCGAGCCGCACGTCCCGCGCCGCGAACCGGAAGCACAGGTTGGCCGTCGGCGGATTCACCAGCGCCGCCCGGTTCACGGTCTCCCCGAGCTGCCCGTTGGACAGGCTCCGCCGGACGGTCGTGTTGCCCCGCAGCACCTCGAGCAGGGTGTTGCAGACCATGTTCCCGGTGATGTCGTTGAGATAGACCGCGTTCATGAACAGCTCACGGCCCAGCTGCTCGTCGCTCAGCGAGGGATCGGCCAGCAGCATGTAGGAGGTCAGGTCCTCGCCGGGCCGGGACCGCCGATGAGCTGCCAGCCGGGTCATCGCGCCCAGCGCCCGCCCGGTCGCCGGGCCCGCGTCCGGCCCGCCGTCCAGCATCCGCCAGAGGTCCATGACCATCTCGTCGCCGAGTTCGACGGGGCACCCGAACAGCTTGGTCGTGACCATGAGGAGCAGCGGCCTGGTGTACTGCGCCGCGAGATCGGCGAACCCGGTGTTCCCGGACTCGGCCGCGAGCATGGCGATCAGTTCGTCGGCGTACCGGGCGACGGCCGCCCGCAGCTCCCAGCCCTCGGGTGAGTGCCCGTCCTGGAAGGGCCGCATCGCCGAGTGGTAGCTCAGCCGGGCGTGCCGGTGTTCCTCGTCGTCGAAGAACATGGTCTGCCGGACCTCGTACCCGGCCAGGAGCGGCCAGTCCCTCGGCAGCCGCCCCTCCGCCCGCGCCCGCCAGTGCCGTACGTCGCGCCGCCACACGCTCTCGTTGCGCAGGACCTCCAGCACCTCGCGGTAGTCGAGAACCAGCCATGCCGGCACCCCCATCAGCCCCACCGGTGCCACGGGGCCGTACGTACTCCGCAGTCGCTCGTAGACGCTGCTGGGATCCGCGTCGAACTCCGAGGTCAGCAACGGCTCCACGCGCAGCGATTCCAGGCCGGGGGTGCCGGCCGGAGCGGCCGCGAACGGATGTGTTTCCATGACCGACACGCATACCGCATGAACCATGTACGAGCAGTGACGATGACGGGAACTGTTACGGCTTGGTGATCCCTGTTGCACCTGGGGTGACGGTGCCCCGGGACGGCGGCCCGCCGGGCGTCGGCCCGGCGGGACCGGCGGGACCGGCGGGACCGACGGGACCCGTCCGGCTAGTTCAGGCCAACCGTCGACAACTCCCCCAGCGCCTCCGGCAGTTCCTCCGTGTGTACGACACCGAGCGCCTGCGTGGCGCGCGTCAGCGCCACGTACAGGTCACTCGTGCCGAAGCGTCCCGGTTCGACGACGAGGACGGAGTCGAACTCCAGGCCCTTGGCCTGCCGGGGGTCGAGGAGGACGACGGTCCGGGTCAGATCGGGCTCCGCGCCCGCCGTCACCCCGTCGAGCCGGGCCGCGAGCGGCCGGTGCAGCTCGCGCGGGGCGATCACCGCGAGCCGCCCCTCGGCCGGGGTCAGCTCGGCGACCGCCTTGGCCACCTCGGCGGGCAGTTCCTTCGGCGCCGCGCGACGCGCCCAGGGCCGTACTCCGGTCGACCGCACGGAGCTCGGCGGCTCGAAGTCCGGCCGCTCGGCGCGGACGACACCGGCCGCGACCGCCATGATCTCGGCGGGGGTGCGGTAGTTGACGCCGAGCCGGGTGTGCTCCCAGCGGTCCTCGACGTACGGGGCGAGGATGTCGGCCCAGGAGCCGACGCCCGCGGCCTCCGCCGTCTGGGCCGGGTCGCCGACGAGGGTCATCGAGCGGGTCGGCGAGCGGCGCATCAGCAGCCGCCAGGCCATCGGCGACAGTTCCTGCGCCTCGTCGACGATGATGTGCCCGAACGCCCAGGTCCGGTCGGCCGCCGCCCGGTCGGCGGCGCTGCGGTGGTCGTCCTCCTCGTGGCGCTCGGCGAACCGTTCGGCGTCGATGATGTCGTGCGCGGACAGCACCTCCGAGCCGTCGGGGTCGCTGTCCTCCTTGTCCTCGAACTCGTACGTCCGGGACGCGTACGACACCTCCAGCACGCCCTGCGCGTAGGCGATCTGGGTCTCCCGCTCGCGCTCGGCCCGGGCCCGCGCCACCCGGTCGTCCTCGCCCAGCAGCTCGGCGGCCTCGTCGAGGAGGGGGACGTCGGCGACGGTCCACGCGCGCGTGACGGGGCGGCGTACGGCGTCGGCGTCCTCCTGGGACAGATAGGCGTCCGGCTCGGCGAGGAAGTCGGCGATCAGGCGGCGCGGGGTGATCCGGGGCCACAGCCGGCCGATGGCGGCCCAGACCTCGGGGTTCTCGGCCAGTTCGTCGCGGATCTGGGTGATGTCGCTGGGGTCGAGGAGGTTGGAGCCGTCGTAGGGGTCGGTGCCGATGCGTTCGGCGACCATCTCCGTGAGGGTGTTGAGGATGTGACCCTCGAAGTACTCGCGGGACATGTTGTGCGGGAGTTTCGCCTCGCGGGTGCGCTCGCGGGCGACCCGTACGAGGTCGTCGTCGAGCATGAAAATCTCCCGGTCGTGCTCGATGGCGATCACCGGGTCGGGCAGCGTCTGCCGGTCCCGGACGACGGCCGCGAGCACGTCGGCCATGGCGGCGCCGCCCTTCACCCGGGCGGCCTGCGGGGTGTCGGTCGCCGTGGCACGTACGCCGGGGAACAGCTCGCCGACGGTGGACAGCAGCACGCCCGTCTCCCCCAGCGAGGGCAGCACCTCGCCGATGTAGCCGAGGAAGGCGGGGTTGGGGCCGACGATGAGGACGGCGCGCTTGGCGAGCAGTTCGCGCTGCTCGTAGAGGAGGTAGGCGGCCCGGTGCAGGGCGACGGCGGTCTTGCCCGTTCCCGGGCCGCCCTCCACGACCATCACCCCCTGGTGCGGGGCGCGGATGATGCGGTCCTGCTCGGCCTGGATGGTCTGCACGATGTCGCCCATGCGGCCGGTGCGGGCGGAGTTGAGGGCGGCCAGCAGGACGGCGTCGCCGGTGGGGTCCTCGTAGCCGGTGCGGGTCGCGTCGCCGAGGTCGAGGATCTCGTCGTGCAGGGCGGTGACCCGGCGGCCCTCGGTGGTGAGGTGCCGGCGGCGGCGCAGGCCCATCGGGGTGTGGCCGGTGGCGAGGTAGAAGGGGCGGGCGACGTCGGCGCGCCAGTCGATCAGGATCGGGGTGCGCTCGGTGTCGTCCTCCCGCAGCCCGATCCGGCCGATGTGGTGGACGCCCCCGTCGGCGAGGTCGAGCCGGCCGAAGCAGAGCGAGCCGTCGACGGCGTTCAGCGCGGCCAGCAGCCCCGAGCGCTCGGCGACGAGGATGTCCCGCTCCAGACGGGCCTGCATGGGCGTGTTGCCCTGGGCGAGCGCGTCCGTGACCGACCCCTCGGTCGCACCGCGCAGGGCGTCCACGCGGGCGTACAGCCCGTCGATGAATTCCTGCTCCCGCCGCAATTCATCGTGCGAATAGCCGGTGTTTGACAATTCCACTCCCGCCCGGATATACTGTGTTCACTGAACTTCTTTGCGACTCAATATCCTTGAAGTCGTGAACCATCAAATATACGCAAGAAAAGCCCCCGAGCACAATTGCTCGGGGGCTTTTCTCGTCCGGGCGTCAGAGGACGTCGTCGAGTTCCTCCAGCAGCCGCCGCTTGGGCCGCGCGCCCACCATGGCCTTCACCGGCTCACCACCCCGGAACACCATGAAGGTCGGCATCGACAGCACCTTGTAGGCGTGGGTGGTCTCCGGATTGGTGTCCACGTCCAGCTGCACCACCTTCAGCCGCTCCCCCTCCTGAGCGGCGAGCGCGCTCAGCACCGGCCCCATCTGCCGGCACGGCGGACACCAGTCGGCGGTGAACTCCACGAGCACCGGCAGCTCCGCCCCGATCACCTCCGCCTCGAAGTCCTCGTCCGTCACCTCGGCCACACCCGCCGCCCTGATCACAGTTCCCCGCCTCCCAGTTCACACCCCGGCCCCGGACCCCCCGGAACCTCCGCCTCGGCCGCCAGCCGCTCCCGCGCCCGCTCGGCCCGCGCCAACTGCTCGCCGACCGACGCCCGCACGGCCGCCAACTCACCGATCAGCGCGTCGAGTTCGTCCAGCTTCCGCCGGTACACCGCCAGCGACGCCGGGCACGAGTCGCCCTCCGGATGCCCCGCCCGCAGACACTCCACGAACGGCCGCGTCTCCTCCAGGTCGAACCCGAAGTCCTGCAGCGTCCGGATCTGCCGCAACAGCTTCAGATCCGCCTCGTCGTACGTCCGATAGCCGTTGTCGGTCCGCCGCGCGGGCAACAGCCCCCGCGCCTCGTAGTACCGCAGGGCCCGTGTCGTCGTCCCGGCCCGTTCCGCCAGCTCGCCGATGCGCATGGGGAGACGGTATTCCTTGACGCCGACGTCAAGGAAAGCCCGAGGGGAACGGAGGAGGAGACGGCAAAAGCCGAGCGGCCAGGTCTATAGGGGGAGGACCTGGCCGCTCGGTGTTCGGGGAGCTTGTTCAGTTGTTTCGCCCGGTGGTCCGTACGGCCGGGTCTACGGGGGAGGACCCGGCCGTACGGCGTTCTTGGAGGGCCGCAGGCCCACTACGCCTTGGCGAGTTCCTTCTCGCCGTCGGGCTCGGCCTCGGCAGCCGGCGCGGGCCCGTGCCCGTCGTCCAGCAGCGTCTTCTCGTCGAACGGCAGCCGCCCGGCGAGCACCTCGCTGACCCGCTCCTTGTCGATCTCCTTGGTCCAGGTACCGATGAGGACCGTGGCGACCGCGTTGCCCGCGAAGTTGGTGAGGGCGCGGGCCTCGCTCATGAAGCGGTCGATGCCGACGATGAGGCCGATACCGTCCACCAGGGCCGGCTTGTGGGACTGCAGACCACCCGCGAGGGTCGCGAGACCGGCGCCGGTGACACCCGCCGCGCCCTTGGAGGCGACCAGCAGGAAGAGCAGCAGCGGGATCTGCTCGCCGATCGACATCGGCGTACCCATGGCGTCGGCGATGAACAGGGACGCCATGGTCATGTAGATCATGGTGCCGTCGAGGTTGAAGGAGTAGCCGGTCGGGACGGTGATACCGACGACGGGCTTGCTGACGCCCATGTGCTCCATCTTCGCGATGAGGCGCGGCAGCGCCGACTCGGAGGAGGAGGTGGACAGGATCAGCAGGAACTCACGGCCCAGGTACTTGAAGAACGTCAGGATGTTGAGGCCGGAGACGATCCGCAGCAGCGCGGCGAGCACGATGAAGACGAAGAGGAAGCAGGTGACGTAGAAGCCGAGCATCAGCACGGCGAGGCTCTTCAGGGCGTCGACGCCCGCGGAACCGGTCACGGCCGCGATGGCGCCGAAGGCACCGATCGGGGCGGCCCACATCACCATGGCGAGGATGCGGAAGACGAGGCGCTGGATGTGCTCGATACCGCGCAGGATCGGCTGACCGGCGTCGCCCATCGCCTGGAGCGCGAAGCCGGCGAGCACGGCGACGAGCAGCGTCTGGAGGACCTCGCCGCCGGTGAAGGCGGAGACGATCGTCGTCGGGATGATGCCGAGCAGGAACTCGGTGGTGTCCTTGGCCTCGGCCGATACCTGCGCCTGACCGGTCTCCTTGATCGCGTCGGTCACCGCGAGGCCGGTGCCCGGCTCCAGGATGTTGCCGACGACCAGACCGATGCTGAGCGCGACCAGCGACATGATCGTGAAGTAGACGAGGGCGATACCGCCGACGGCGCCGACCTTCGCGGCCTTCCGTACGGAGCCGATGCCCAGCACGATCGTGCAGAAGATGATCGGCGAGATCATCATCTTGATCAGGTTCACGAAGCCGGTGCCGATGGGCTTCAGCTCGACGGCGAAGTCGGGGGCGATGAGGCCCACGGCGATGCCGATGGCCACAGCCACGATCACGGCGATGTACAGGTAGTGGGTGCGGTCCCGCTTGGCGGGTGCGGTAGGTGCCGTATGGGCGGTGCTGGCCACGGCTGCCCTCCTCGTCGACGACATCGTCGGCTCGTTCGTCTCCGGCGTGCGGCTCACGACCGGGGGAATTCGGGAGACGGTCTCCCAGGGTGGGAACCGGCGGGTTCCCGGGTGGGAGACCGGCTCCCGGTGTCGGGAGCCGGCGGGCTCCCGGAGCCGGTAGCTGGGGGACTTCCGGCGGTGGGAGCGGGGCTCCCGGGGGGTGTGGGAGCCGGGGCTCCCGGCGGTGGAAGCCGGCGGGCTTCCGGGCCGGAGGCCTGGGGGCTTCCGGCGGTGGGAGCGGGGGCTCCCGGCGGTGGGAGCGGGGGCTCCCGGTGGTGGGAGACAGGCTCCCAGTGGTGGGAGAGATGCCTCCCGGGGGTGGGAGACGGGCTCCCGGCGGCTCGGGTTGTGGGGTCCCGGGGCGGGAGTCGTCCTCCCTGTCGTTGTCCATGTGCTGGACGAGTCGATGGTGTGACTATGTCTCGCCCTGTGAGGGCGGTCACCCTTCCGTTCATTTAGTTCACGCCAACCCGTGGATGCAGACTGTTGCCATGCGCGTCACGCCCCGTCTCCGTCCCCGCAGCCTGGCCGGTCAGCTCTTCGCCGTACAGGCGGTGCTGATCGCTGCCGTCGTGGCCGGATACGCGCTGTTCACGTACGTCAGCGACCGCTCCCAGGCGGAGGACTCGGCCCGCCGCCAGGCCCTCGCCGTGGCGGCCACGGTCGCCGACGCCCCCTCGGTCCGTGCGGCGATCCACACGCCCGAGCCGACCAGGCGGCTCCAGCCGTACGCGACGCAGGTGCAGCAGCACGCCGGCGTCGACTTCGTCACGATCATGACCCGTGACGGCATCCGCTGGACGCACCCCGACCCCGACCGGATCGGCGAGCACTTCCTCGGCCACATAGAGAAGGCCCAGAACGGCGAGTCCTTCACCGAGACCTACACGGGCACCCTCGGCCCGTCCGTCCGCGCGGTCGCCCCGGTCGTGGAGAACGGCGAGGTCATCGGCCTCGTCAGCGCCGGCATCAGGGTCCAGGCGATCAGCGAGCGCGCCGAGGGGCAGCTCACGGCCCTCCTCGGCGTGGCCGCCGGCGCACTCGCCCTCGGCGGCATCGGCACCTATATCGTCAACGCCCGCCTGCGCCGCCACACCCACAACATGAACGCGGCCGAGCTGAGCAACATGCACGACTACCACCAGGCCGCCCTGCACGCCGTGCGCGAGGGCCTGCTGATGCTCGACGGCCAGTACCGGGTGGCACTCATCAACGACGGGGCGCGGGAGCTGCTGGGGGTGACGCAGGACGTGGTCGGCCGCTCGGTGGCGGACCTGGGCCTGCCGGCCGCGCTGACGGGCGCCCTGCTCTCCTCCGAGCCGAGGGTGGACGAGGTCCTCCTCACCGCCGAACGGGTCCTCGTCGTGAACACCTCACTGGTGTCGGGCGGCCAGCGCCGCGGCACGGTGGTCACCCTGCGGGACGTGACGGAACTCCAGTCCCTCACGGGCGAGCTGAACTCCGAACGCGGCTTCACGGAGGCGCTGCGCTCCCAGGCGCACGAGGCCGCGAACCGCCTCCACACGGTCGTCTCGCTCATCGAGCTGGGCCGCTCGGACGAGGCGGTCGACTTCGCCACCGCGGAGCTGGAACTGGCGCAGGCCCTGACGGACAAGGTCGTGGCGGCGGTGAGCGAACCGGTGCTGGCGGCCCTGCTGCTGGGCAAGGCCGCCCAGGCGAACGAGCGGGGCGTCGAGCTGGTGGTCTCCGAGGACAGCCGCATCGACGACGGCCTGCTCCCGGAGTCCCTCCCCGCCCGTGACCTGGTCACGGTCCTGGGCAACCTGATCGACAACGCGGTGGACGCGGCGCAGGGGTCGGTGGGGGCGAGGGTGACGGTGACGGCGTACACGCACGAGTCGGACGCGCTTCAGGACGCGGACGAGCCCGGGGACGCGGGCGGGTCGGCGGACGACTCCGTGCTGGTGCTGAGCGTGTCGGACACGGGTAGCGGCGTGGACCCGGCCCATGCGGAGGCCGTCTTCGAACGCGGCTTCTCGACGAAACCGGCGGGCCCGGGCGGCCGGGGTCTGGGCCTGGCGCTCGTACGGCAGACCGCGCGCCGCCACGAGGGCACACTGACCGTGTCGGAGGCGGCCGGCGGCGGGGCCCGGTTCGAGGTGCGGCTGCCACTGCGCACCACCGGTAGCGACAAGACGGTGCAGGCTGTCCAGGCCCCTCGGGCCACTGTGGCTGGAGGCGACGACGTATGACCGGTGCCGATCCCATCAGAGTCCTGGTCGTCGAGGACGACCCCGTGGCCGCCGACGCGCACATGATGTACGTCGGCCGCGTCCCCGGCTTCACGGCGGTCGGCAAGGCCCACACGGGCGCGGAGGCGCGGCGCGCGCTGGACCGCATGCCGGTGGACCTGCTGCTGCTGGACCTCCACCTGCCGGACGTACACGGCCTGCAGCTGGCCCGCTCCCTGCGGGCGGCCGGCCACCACGCGGACGTGATAGCGGTGACGTCGGCGCGGGACCTGACGGTGGTGCGGGAGGGTGTGTCCCTGGGGGTGGTGCAGTACGTCCTGAAGCCGTTCACGTTCGCGACGTTGCGCGACCGGCTGGTGCGGTACGCCGAGTTCCACGCGGCGGCGGGCGAGGCGAGCGGCCAGGACGAGGTGGACCGGGCGCTGGCGACGCTACGGGCGCCGGGCCCGGCGGCACTGCCGAAAGGGCTGAGCGCGCCGACGCTGGAGCGGGTGACGGTGGCCCTGCGGGACGCGGGCGAGGGCCTGACGGCGGCCGGGGTGGCGGAGGCGGTCGGCATCTCGCGGATCACGGCCCGGCGGTATCTGGAGCACCTGGTGGATGCCGGGCGGGCGGCGCGGAGTCCGCAGTACGGGCAGGTGGGGCGGCCGGAGTTGCAGTATCGGTGGGTGAAGGGTTAGCGCCCGCCGTCAGCCGGAGGGCGGGGAGGTCGTGGAGGGCGTAGAAGGCCTGAAGGGCCTGGCGTAGAGGACGATCTGGACCCCGAGCCCGACGACCGTGAGCGCCTCGACGCCGGAGAGGGCGACGAGCCCCGCGCTCGTCTCACCGCTCACCCAGTACACCAGCAGCCCGGCGAACGGCACGCCACAGAAGGCCAGCAGATCGATCCCGCACTGGATGGCCTTGCGGGAGCGTCTCCGCGCATCGGCCCGATGCGCGACTTCCCAGTCGAAAGCCTTCTCCGCACCGGCGAGCTGGGCCAGCCGCGGCCCGAGTTCCCCTCGCACATACGCCCCGATCGCCGAGATCTTCTCGTCGTTGACGAGGTAGGTCCACCCGAGCACGACACACACGGGCGGCAGCGCGAGCAGCATCGCCGGCTGCTTCGCCTGTGCCGAGGCGGCGATGACGGCGGCGAGCACGGTGAGGGTGACGTAGAGCAGATTGTCCCGGAACCCGATCCGCGTCTTCTGCTCGTCCTTGACGGTCTGATACTCGACGAGCAACAACTGCCCGACGGTGACGTCATCCCGGTCCGACACCCGTGCCCCCTACCCAGCGCCAACAAAGCCTCTGCTCAGACAACTTGCTCAGCACCTTACGGGGAACCGGTGCAGACGCATTGACCTGACTAGACCACTCCCCTTACCGTCACCGGGCACCACCCAAGGCCACAAGGACGTAGCCAGCAGGAGGTCGTGCCCGTGCGCCCCACCGCACCCCACCCCCGCCGATCCCCCCTCCGCCTCCTCCTCACCGCAGCCCTGGCGATCACCGCCCCCGGCGCACTCACCGCCTGCGGCAACGGCTCCGGCAGTGATCCGGACACGGTGGAGGTCTCCTACAAACAGTCCACGGACAACCAGGTCCGCGTGATGGACACCTTCCTCGCCGACGTCAAGAAGCAGTTCGAGAAGGCGAATCCGGGCAAGAAGGTGAAACTCGTCCCGATCAAGGCCCCGGACTCGGAGTACTACACCAAGGTCCAGCAGATGCTGCGCTCGCCGAAGACGGCCCCGGACCTGGTCTACGAGGACACGTTCCTCATCAACTCCGACATCACGAGCGGTTATCTGAAGCCCCTGGACGACTACTTGGCCGACTGGAAGGACTGGGACCAGTTCATCGACACGGCCAAGACCGCGGCGAAGGCCGAGGACGGAAAGACGTACGGCGTTCCGGACGGCACAGACACCCGCGGCCTGTGGTTCGACAAGGCGATCTTCGAGAAGGCGGGCCTGCCTGCTGACTGGCAGCCCAAGACCTGGGAGGACGTTCTCGACGCCGCCCGCACCATCAAGCGGAAAGTCCCGGACGTCATCCCGCTGAACGTCTACACGGGCAAACCGGCCGGCGAAGCCGCCACCATGCAGGGCTTCGAAATGCTGCTCTACGGCACGGAAGGCGCCACGGCCGCCGGGGCGAGCGATCCCCTGTATGACGAGAAGTCGAAGAAATGGAAGGCGGGCACGCAGGGCTTCAAGGACGCCCTCACCTTCGTGGAGACGGTCTACGAGGAAAAGCTCGGCCCGGAGGTCTCCGACGCCCTCGACCCGAACATCTCGACCCGGGTCCGCGGCGAACTCCTCCCCGAAGGCAGGCTCGGCATCAACCTGGACGGCTCCTGGCTCCCCCAGGACTGGCTGCCCGGCAGCGGCCACGAATGGCCCGAGTGGTCGGAGAAACTCGGCCTCGCCGCCATGCCCACCCAGAACGGCCAGTCCCCCGGCAAGGTGAGCATGTCCGGCGGCTGGACCTGGGCCATCCCCGACAAGGCAGCCAATCCCGACCTGGCCTTCAAGTTCATCGAGACGATGCAGACGAAGGCGAACGCCCAGAAGTGGTACATCGCCAACTCCGGAATCGCGGTCCGCAAGGACGTGGCGGCCGACCCCGCCTACGCGGAGGCCCAGCCCGGCATCAGGTTCTTCACCGACCTGGTGTCGAGCACGCACTACCGCCCCGCGTACCCGGCGTATCCGAAGGTCTCCACGGCCATCCAGGAAGCGATGGAATCCGTGACGACCGGGGATGCCTCGGTGGCGGAGGCGGCGAAGAACTACGACGAGGAGTTGAAGGCGGCGACGGACGACCAGGTGATCGAAGAGTGAGCCCCCGCGTATGAAGGGGCAGACAAGGGCTACGTCCGGGCCGGTGCCCCACCCGGCACTGCGCACCGCCACCCGAGTCCTCCCCCTCACCCCCGCCACCGTCCTCCTGCTCCTCTTCCTGGCAGGCCCGATCGCCTACTGCGCCTACATCGCCTTCACCGACCTCCAACTCACCGGCCAGGCCGAGGACTCCTTCATCGGCTTCGAGAACTTCCGCACGGCATTCGGGGACGAGGCCTTTCTCAACGCGGTCTGGCTGACCCTGGTCTTCACGGTCGTATCGGCCCTGCTCGGCCAGAACACGCTGGGCCTGGCACTGGCGGCTCTGATGCAACGCGCGTCCAAACCGGTTCGCACGCTGGTGGGGGGAATCGTCGTCACGGCGTGGGTACTTCCGGAGGTGGTGGCGGGATTCCTCCTGTACGCCTTCTTCCGCCGAGAAGGGACGTTGAACGCCGTCCTGGACTGGCTCCATCTCCCCACCCAGAACTGGCTGTACACGCTTCCGATTCTGGCGGTGTCGTTCGCGAATGTCTGGCGGGGAACGGCGTTCTCGATGCTGGTCTATTCGGCGGCCCTGAACGAGATCCCGAAGGAGATCACGGAAGCGGCGGAGGTGGACGGCGCGGGCGGCTGGCGCCGTATGTGGCACATCACGCTGCCGATGATCCGCCGCTCGATCGGCACGAATCTGATGCTCATCACGCTCCAGACTCTGTCCGTCTTCGGCCTGATCTGGGTCATGACGAGAGGCGGCCCGGGCGGAAAAAGCCAAACCCTCCCCTTGTTCATGTACGAGGAGGCGTTCCAGAAAAGCATGATCGGCTACGGCACGGCGGTGGCGCTGTTGCTGCTGGTGGTGGGGTCGTTGTTCTCTGCGGTCTACCTGCGGCTGTTGCGAACTGAGGTGTGAGTGTCGTGACAGACCTGAAGACCCGAACGCCCGCCTCCCGCCGGACGATCCGCCACCGCCTGGCCGCGGACTTCGGCCTCCTCGTCGTGGCCGCGACCTTCGTCCTCCCGCTGGCCTGGGTGGTCCTCTCGTCCGTGGACCCGCAGGCGAACCTGACGGTGAAACTCCCGGACGGCGTGACCCTGGACAACTTCGACGCGGTCCTGACCCCGGAGATCACCTTCACGCCGCTGCTCAACAGCCTGCTGCTGTGCGGCGGGGGAACGGCGTTGACGGTGGTGTGCGCGGCGCTGGCGGCGTATCCGCTGTCGAGGTTCCGGTCCCGCCTGAACCGGCCTTTCCTCCTCACGATCCTCTTCGCGACGAGCCTGCCGATCACGGCGATCATGGTGCCGGTGTACGCGTTGTTCGTCCAGGTGAACCTGATCGACACCTTGCAGGGCACGATCTTCTTCTTCGCCGCGTCCCAACTGCCGTTCGCGATCTGGCTGATGAAGAACTTCATGGACGGGGTGCCGAAGGAACTGGAGGAGGCGGCGTGGACGGACGGCGCGTCGTCACTTCAGTCGCTGATGCGGGTGGTGCTGCCGTTGATGGGACCAGGCGTCGCGGTGGTGACCGTCTTCTCGTTCGTGATGATGTGGGGGAACTTCTTCGTCCCGTTCATGCTGCTGCTCACACCGGAACAGATGCCGGCGGCGGTGAGCATCAATGAGTTCTTCGGGAATCGAGGAACGGTGGTTTATGGGCAGTTGGCGGCGTTCTCGGTTACTTATTCGACGCCGGTGATTTTGTTGTATGTGGGGGTGGCTCGGCGGTTGGGTGGGGGGTTTGCGCTGGGTGGGGCGGTCAAGGGGTGAGGGGGTGGGAGGTAAAGGCTTCCAGTTCTGCGGCGGAGACGCGGGCTTGGGCGGCTTCGGCGGGGGCGTTGCCCCGGGTGTAGGCGTCGGCGGCCTGGAGATAGCGGGCGCGGGCCTCGACGAGTCGGTGTGCGGCCCCGTGGGCGCGGGCCAAGTTTTGCAGGGCAACGCCTGCCCAGTACCAGTCCTCGAACTCCCGGTAGATCTCAAGAGCGTGGCCGATCGCCTCGACCGCATCCTCCATCCGACCCACTGCCCGTAGGGCGATGCCGAGGCCATTCCACGCGTGGGCCTCATGGTGGCGGTCCCCGATCGCCTGGTACAGGTCACGGGCCCGGGTATGGGCCTCAATCGCCTCCTCCACCCTGTTGGCTACTTGGAGGGCGAGGCCGAGGTTTACCCATGCACCAGCCTCTCGGTGACGGTCCCCTGCCACCTGATACAGGTCACAGGCCCGGGTATGGGCCTCAACCGCCTCCTCCACCCTGCCCGCTACATGCAGGGCGCTGCCGAGGTTGTTCCACACACCAGCCTCCCGATAGTGGTCCTCGGCAGCTTGGTACAGGTCGAGGGCGTATGAGAGGGCGTCGATGGCTTCCTCCGCCCGGCCCGCCGCCCGCAGGGCAACACCAAGGTTGTTACACGCCATGGCCTCTCCGAGACTATTGCCGACACGATGGGCCGCCTCCTGCGCAGTTCGGCACACTGTCACCAAGTCGTCGAAATACCGCCGCCAGTCGAGATACACCGGCAGGCGCTCGGACAGTCTCAGCGCCGTGTCCGCGAACCGTTCCTCCTGCCCCCACGACACCGCCGCCACCAACCCCGCCCGCTCCCCGTCAAACCACCCCAATGCCTCCCCTCGGTCCTCAAACCGCTCTGGCACCGGCGCACCCGGCAACCACTGCAACCGGGTATCCGCCGCTGCCGCCCACCGCCAGTAGACCTCCAGCACCCGCCCCCGAGCCCCCTCCCCCTCCTCCAACAACCCCACATCACCCGCCACGACACTCACCCCGAACACCCGCACCAAGTCATGCAACCGCCACCACCCGCGCCCGCTCCCCCGCTCGACAAGGTGCGCACGAGCCAGTGCCCGCAGCTCTCCCAGCGGAGGAGCCTCGGCCCCCACCAGCGCGGCGGCGACCTCGTCGCTCACCTCGGACCCCGGCGCGAGGGCGAGCAGACGCAGCAGCCGGGCTTGCTCGGGCGGCAGCCGCCGGTACGACAGGTCGAAGGCGGCCCGGACGCTGCGCTCCCCGTCGTCGAGCTGGGCGAGCCGGTCGCGCGATGCCGCGAGCTCGTCGACAAGTTCCGCGACCGGCATGCCCAGGTCCTCGACCAGCAGCGCGGCCGCGATCTGGAGTGCGAGCGGCAGGTGTCCGCAGAGGGCGGCGAGTCGCCCGGCCGCGTCGCCGTCGTCCGTGACGCGGCTGTCCTCGGGTTCGGCGGTCCGTAGGGCGAGGTCGAGGAGTCCCCGGGCGTGCTCCGGTGTGAGTTGGTCCAACGGCACGAGCCGGGCCCCGAGTTGGGTGAGGCGGTCGCGGGAGGTGACCAGCACCCGATGCCGGTGGTCGCCCGGCAGGAGCGGCCGTACCTGGTCCGGCGACGACGCGTTGTCGGCCAGTACCAGCACCGCCCCTCGCTCTCTCCCCCTCTCCGCGAGCACCGAGCGATAGAGGACCGCCCGGTCGTCCGCCTTGGCCGGGATCTGTTCCGGCGGAACCCCAAGTGCCCGCAAGAGCGACTGGAGCGCCTGATCAGCCGTGACCGGCTCCTCGTCGTACCCATGCAGGTCGACGAAGAGCACCCCGCCGGGGAACCGCCCCTCCTCGCACGCCAGGTGCGCGGTCTCGACGGCGAGCGCGGTCTTCCCGATGCCGCCGAGCCCGGACACGGCGCTGACGAGGACGGCCGTCGAGCCGTCGAGCGCACGCAGCAACGCGGACGTCTCCTCGTCCCGCCCGGTGAACCCGCCGGGCCTCGTCGGCAGTGAGGCCATGGCCTCCGGCGCGGCGGTCCCCCTCTGCTGCTGCACCACAACCTGAACGCCGATCACCTCGCCCAGGAAGAGCCCGCCCCGGAAGTCGGTGTGATCACCGTCGTACCAGGCCGAGCCACTGCCCGCCGTATGTTCGTCCATGGCCCCGGCCACGGTACGCGCGACTTCAGGATCGACGGCGAGCAGCTTCGCCACGCTGTCGCCCCAGGCCCGCACCGACTCCCGCTGGTCGGGATGGTGGGCCGCTTCCGCGAGGACTCGAGCGGACGCACCGGCATCCCGTCCCAACACCCTTGCCAGTTCCGCCACCGCCCGGCGCCCGGCGTCCCCGCCCGCACCGTCGGCCAGGGCCGCAAGCAACGCTGCCTTCATGAGCCGTTCCGTCCCCCGCTCCGCACCGTGAATCAACGGTAAGGCGTCACAGGAGAGTTCGCTCCGGCCTCGCCGACCTCTGCGCCACCGAGGCCGTGCACGTCTGTCCCAGACCAACACCCCCGCCGCGCCGTCGACTTGGCAGTACCTTGGACAGGTGGCCAAAACCGACACCCGCCCCGTAACGGCCGTCATCCTCACCGCGCTCTCGGTGGAGTACGACGCCGTACGCGCGCTGCTGACAGACCTGGACCCCGAGGAACTCGTCCACGAGGACGGTGCCCGCGTCGAGGTAGGCCGCATCGAGGGCACCTCCTGGACCGTGGCGATCTCCGAACTGGGCGAGGGCGCGGTGCACGCCGCCGCGCTGACCACGCGGATCGTCGGGTGGCTCCGCCCGCAGGTGGTGCTCTTCGTGGGAGTCGCGGGCGGACTCAAGGACGACATCGACATCGGTGACGTGGTGGTCGGTACGAAGGTGTACGGCATCCACGGCGGCAAGCAGACCACCAAGGGCTTCCAGGCCCGGCCCGAGGTCTGGCACGGCTCGGGCCGACTCGTGCCGGCGGCCCGTTCCGCGCTGCGGGACATGACGGACGTACGAGGCCATCTCAAGCCGATCGCATGCGGTGACGTCGTCCTCGCCGACGACAGGTCCGCACTCGCCGAACACATCCGCCTGCACTACAACGACGCCTGCGCCATCGAGATGGAAGGCTCCGGCGCCGCCCACGCGGCCCACCTCAACGGCCAGGTGGACGCCCTCGTCATCCGGGGCATCAGCGACCGCGCCAACCGCCACAAACACAAGGCCGACGCCTCCGGCTCCCAGGAACTGGCCGCCAAGCAAGCCGCCTCGGTAGCCGTCGGTGTCCTCCGCAAACACCGGCCACGCGGCGGCGGTTCCTCCGACTCCCAGGAGGGTCCCTTGCGCCGCCACGACGGCGGAGCCTCGTACGGCGGCGACCACATCGACTTCCGGCGAGGCACCTTCTACGGGCCTGTCACCGGCAAGTCGGACGGACGATAGACCCCAGAGCCAGAACCGGAACCGGAACGAGGGCCGGAACCAGGGCCAAGACCAGTGCCAGGTCCGGGGACACGTCCACGGCCCGGTCCCGGTCGCGACAGCCACGCTCCCGCCACGTCCTCCCGGTTTCACGGGACGATCAGCGGAGATGGACCGCCTCCTCCCTCGCCTGGCACCCGCCCGGGACGAGGACACCGCGCCACTCCCCCTCCTCATCTCCGCCGTCACCGGCATGGGCGGCATCGGCAAGACCGCCCTCGCGGTGGAGGCGGCACACCGGGCCCGCGCCGAGGGCTGGTTCCCCGGTGGAACCCTCTTCGTCGACCTGCGCGGCTACGACGACAACCCGGTCACCGCCGACCAGGCGGTCCTGGCACTGCTCGACGCGTTGGGCGTACGCGATGGAGAACTACCGGAGAGGATCGAACGGCAGTATGACGCATACCGGGCGCTTCTCACCGAGCGACAGGACCGGATACTTCTGATCCTGGACAACGCCTCGGATCCGTCGCAGTACCTCCCCCTGCTGCCCGGCACGGACCAGCACCGAGTGCTGATCACGTCCCGAAACCGCCCGTACGACCTCCCCGTACGCATCATCGACCTCGAAGCGCTCGATCCGGACGAGTCCGTCGCCCTCATCAGCGGGGCCCTGCACGACTCCGACGAACGTGACGACCGTCCAGCTCGGGAGGAGGAGGCTCTGGGCGAACTGACGGCACTCTGCGGCCACTTGCCTCTCGCACTCCAGATTGCAGCCGCGATGCTCCGGCGGCGGCGATACCGCGGCATCGCCTCGCTGGTAGCCGAGATCAAGAAGGCCGAGAATCCGACCGTAGCGTTCGACAAGGGTCGTTCCGGCACGGATCTGTACGGTCGCTCACTCGCCCTCAGCCCCGTTCTGGAGACCTCGTACCGCCGACTGCCACCCGACCAGGCGCGGTTGCTCTGCCTGCTGAGCCTCGCCCCCGGCTCGGAAACCACGACGGAGGCGGTGGCCGCTCTGATCGTCCTGGACACGGATTCCACCCTGTCGCTTCTGGAAGACCTGGCCGCCACGCATCTGGTCGCGTCCGTCCAGAACGGCAAGGAGGCGACGTCCATGCCTCGGTGGCGATTGCACGACCTGGTACGGGCGTTCGGGACGGGCATGGTCGCGGCGGACAAGGGGCTGTGGGAAGAGGGGCAGGCTGCACGGGAGCGCGTGCTTGAGTTCTATTACCGATGGGCGGCAGCGGCTGATGACCGTTTGCGGTGGCTGCCCGGCATGGAGGAACCGGAGCAATTTTCGGATCGAGCGGAGGCGCTGGCGTGGTTTGACCGGGAACGGGAGGGACTGGTGGCAGCGGTGTTGTGGGCGCGCGAGGAGCGGTTCGCGGATACAGCAGTGCTGCTGGCGGAGTGCCTGGGAGAGTATCTCTCTTGGCGGCGGTACTTCGATGACGGGATCACCGTCTCCCGTGCCGCGCAGGAGGCCGCCCAGCGTGCGGGGAGCCGCCTCGGTGAGGCCGGCGCGTGGAACAATCTTGGGATCGCCTTGCGCGAGGCGGGTCGGATGGATGAAGCCATGGCCGCCCATATCCGCGCCCGAGACCTGCTCCAGGCCGCCGGCAACCGCCACGGTGAGGCCATGGCTTGGAACAGTCTCGGCATCGCCTTGTTGGAGGCGGGCAGGGCGGACGAGGCAGTCGACGCCCTCATTCGCGCCCGGAACCTTTGCCAGGCCGCCGGCAACCACCACGGCGAGGCCAGGGCATGGAACAACCTCGGCAACGCCTTGCAGGAGGCGGGCCGGATGGATGAAGCGATCACCGCCCATATCCGCGCCCGAGACCTGTACCAGGCGGCCGGCAACCGCCAGGGTGAGGCCAGGGCATGGAACAACCTCGGGCTCGCCTTGCAGGAGACGGGCCGGGTGGAGGAAGCCATCAAGGCGTACGACAAGGATCTGGAGGTCTGCCAGGAGTTCGAAGACTGGTACGGCGCAGGCCAAACCCTGGAAAACCTGGCCCTCGCCTACGACGACGCCCATCGCCCCATGGAAGCCCGCGCCCACTACCTCCGCGCTGCCGACGCCTTCACCCGAGCCAACGCCACGGACCGAGCCACCCAAGCCCGCGCGTACGCCAGCAGCCTCGAAAAGCCCTAGCCTCCCCCCTCTACGAACACCCTCCCCCCCTTGCCCTGAGCCGCTGGTGCTGGTGCTGGTGCTGGTGCATGGGGTGGTGGGGGAAGTGTTTTGTACATGTGGGCGCCAACCGGACGCCGTCGCCCGACGGAACTTCCCCATCGCGGTCCCGGACCAGGGCCAAGCCGGCCCCCCGCCACACGCCACCCCCGACCCTCACCCTTCCGGCAGCACCCCCGCCCGAAACGGCTCCACCCCCACCACCCGCCGCACCCGCACCGGCTCGATCAGGATCATCAGGCGGCGTTCCCCGGGCAGCAGCCACGGATAGCGGTCCTCGCCGATGTACTTCCGGGTGAGCCGGTCCATGGCGCGGTCCGCTTCCTCGCCCTCCACGAACCGCGCTACCCGCCCCCGGATCTCGGCCCGGTCGTAGGGGTTCTCGGGGTCGTGGTGGGACAAGGAGACGAGCGGGTTGCGGCGCAGGTTCTCCTCCTTCACCCGCCCGACCGACGTATTGACCATGACGTACTCGCCGCCACCGTCTCCGTCGGCCTCGATGTCCACCCACATGGGTGACACCTGAGGCGCCCCGTCCGGCCCGACCGTCGCCAAGTGCCAGAAGTTCGGAGCCAGTAGGCGCTCGCGTATGTGTCCGTCCAGCTTCGTCATACGGCCACCCATACCCAGCAAGCCACTCCGATCACTCGGAGCCCACCACCCCCACAAACCGTAGATTCCCACAATCCGTGATTGTGGCCGAACAGCGCGTAGTCACCGCAGCCGCGCACCCCTACGTTGTGCGCGTGCACCGACGCTCAGCCCACGAACGGCAGCCCCAGCACCCGTACCCGCAACCGCACCCGGCCCCCTACGCGGACCCGGGCCCGTACTCGGACCCTCAACCCCCCGCCCCCACCCCGCCCTTCAACGCCCCCGCCGCCCGGCAACTCCGTATCGCCCTCGGCATGGGCCCCGAGCACGTCGCCTACGGGATGCGCTCCTCGTACGGGCTCCCGTACGTCACCCCGGACATGGTCGCCGCCTGGGAACACGGCGCCGTCGCACCCACCAACCCCGAACTCACCGCGCTAGCGGGCGTGTTGTGGTGCTCCACGAATGAACTCACCGGCACACCCAGGACCTTGCGCGAGCACCGCATGGCCCAAGGGATCGCCGCCGAGGACATCGCCCGTGCGGTCGGCCTCGAACTCTCCGCCTACCTCGGCATGGAGGAGACCGAGGAGTGGCGCGGTACCGATCGACAGTCAGCCGCCCTCGCCGACGTGCTCGACCTCTCACTGCCCGACCTGATCACCGTCACGGGACGCGAGGCGAAGCTGACTGATCTGCTCCGCAGCGCGGTGACCACGCGCTGGAAGGCCTACGTGCGACCGACCGCCAAGTTACTGGCCCTCGACCGGCATCTCCTGGAGGACGTCCTCCAGGAGATGCACGCCGACTACCAGGGCCTGGTGGCCGCCACCCTCACCTGGGCCAACGGCACCGCCGCGACCGACTCGGGCGACACCGGCCGCGACTACCTGGACCGGATCGTCGACCACTTCTGGTCACTGGTCCAGCGCACGGCCGCCTACTGACCCGCGCCCGCCGCACCGCAGGCGGAACGACCTAGAACACCGACTCCGCCTCGTCCATCCGATCCTTCGGCACCGTCTTCAGCTCGGTCACCGCCTCCGCCAGCGGCACCATCACCACCTCGGTGCCGCGCAGCGCGGTCATCCGGCCGAAGTCGGCCCGGTGCGCGGCCTCGACCGCGTGCCAGCCGAAGCGCGTGGCGAGCACCCTGTCGTACGCGGTCGGGGTGCCGCCCCGCTGGATGTGACCGAGAATGACCGGCTTGGCCTCCTTGCCGAGGCGCCGCTCCAGCTCGTACGCCAGGGCCGCGCCGATGCCCTGGAAGCGCTCGTGGCCGAACTGGTCGATCTCGCCGTGGCCGTAGTCCATCGAGCCCTCGGCCGGGTGGGCGCCCTCGGCGACACAGATGACCGCGAACTTCTTGCCGCGGGCGAACCGCTCCTCGACCATCTTCACCAGGCTGGCCGGGTCGAACGCGCGCTCGGGCAGGCAGATGCCGTGCGCGCCCGCCGCCATGCCCGACTCCAGCGCGATCCAGCCCGCGTGCCGGCCCATGACCTCGACCACCATCACCCGCTGATGGGACTCGGCGGTCGTCTTCAGGCGGTCCATCGCCTCCGTGGCGACCCCGACCGCCGTGTCGAAGCCGAACGTCCGGTCCGTGGACGAGATGTCGTTGTCGATGGTCTTCGGGACGCCGACCACGGGCAGGCCCGCGTCCGACAGCATCCGCGCCGCCGTCAGCGTGCCCTCGCCGCCGATCGGGATCAGCACGTCGATACCGAACTGGTGCGCCATGTCCTGCGCGTTCTCGCAGGCCTCGCGGAGCCGGTCACGCTGGAGGCGCGAGGAGCCGAGGATGGTGCCGCCGCGGGCCAGGATGCCGCTGACGGAGTCCAGGTCGAGGGTGCGGTAGCGGCCGTCGAGGAGGCCGGCGTAGCCGTCCTCGAAGCCGATGACCTCGTCGCCGTACTGGGCGACCGCTCGGTGCACGACCGACCGGATCACTGCGTTCAGGCCCGGACAGTCGCCGCCTGCGGTGAGAACTCCGATACGCATCGTGCTGTGTCTCCTGCTCGTCCTGATCGTCCTGATCGGTGTTGTTACTTATGAGCCAGTCCGATTGTTTCACGGCCGCCAGGGGGGCGCCGCGCCCGTCCACCCCCGTCCACGGCTCCCCCACCGCACGGCCACCGTCCGCCCGCCGCCACCGCCAAGCTGATGGGCGCCTTATCCATGGTCAGAGGTATTGTCAAGAGGGTTTCCGTCCACCACGACGGTGATTTTCGTTCCCACCTACCGAAACCACCTACTGAACCCACCTACCGAAACCCACCTACCGAACCACACGTCCTACACGTCCCACATGAAACGGAGAGCACACGTGACGCGCAGCGTGTACGTGACCGGTATCGACCGCGGCGACGGCCGCCAGGTCGTCGAGCTGGGGGTCATGGAGCTCCTGACCCGCCAGGTCGACCGGGTGGGGGTGTTCCGGCCGCTGCTGCACCACGGACCGGACCGGCTCTTCGACCTGCTGCGCGCCCGCTATCGGCTCACCCAGGACCCTGCGACCGTGTACGGCATGGACTACCACGAGGCGTCCACGCTCCAGGCCGAGCACGGCACGGACGAACTCGTCTCCACACTCGTCGAGCGGTTCCACGGCGTCGCCCGCGACTACGACGTCGTCCTCGTCCTGGGTACGGACTTCGCCGACACGCAGTTCCCTGACGAGCTCTCCCTCAACGCCCGGCTCGCCAACGAGTTCGGCGCCTCCGTCATCTCCGTGGTCGGCGGGCGGAAGCAGACCGCCGAGTCCGTGGCCGCCGAGACGCACAACGCCTATCGCGCGTACGACGGCCTCGGCTGTGACGTCCTCGCCATGGTCGTCAATCGCGTCACGCCCGCCGACCGCACCGAGATAGCCGAGCGGCTCGGCGACTCCCGGCTGCCTCTCCCCGTGCCCTGTTACGTCGTCCCCGACGAGCCCGCGCTCTCCGCGCCCACCGTCGCCCAGATCACCCACGCCCTCGGCGGCAAGGTCCTCCTCGGCGACGACTCGGGGCTCGCGCGCGACGCGCTGAACTTCGTCTTCGGCGGGGCCATGCTGCCGAACTTCCTCAACGCCCTGACCCCGGGCTGTCTGGTCGTCACCCCCGGCGACCGCGCGGACCTCGTCGTCGGCGCCCTCGCCGCCCACAGCGCCGGGACCCCGCCCATCGCCGGTGTCCTCCTCACCCTCGACGAGCGGCCCAGCGACGAAGTCCTCACCCTGGCCGCCCGCCTCGCCCCCGGCACGCCGGTCGTCGCCGTCGAGACCGGCTCCTTCCTCACCGCCTCCGAACTCTTCTCCATGGAGGGGAAGTTGAGCGCGGTGACACCGCGCAAGGCGGAGATGGCGCTCGGGCTCTTCGAGCGGTACGTCGACACCGCCGAGCTGCGCGGCCGGGTCTCCGCGCCGAGCAGCGACCGCGTCACGCCGATGATGTTCGAGCACACGCTGCTCGAACAGGCCCGTGCCGACAAGCGCCGTGTCGTCCTCCCCGAGGGCACCGAGGAGCGCGTCCTGCACGCGGCCGAGGTGCTGCTGCGGCGCGGGGTCTGCGACCTCACCCTGCTCGGGCCCGTCGAACAGATCCGCAAGAAGGCCGCCGACCTGGGCATCGACCTCGGGGACAGCATGCTGGTGGACCCGGCGACCTCCGAGTGGCGGGACTCCTTCGCCGAGAAGTACGCCCAGTTCCGCGCCCACAAGAACGTCAGCGTCGAGCTGGCGTACGACGTCGTGTCCGATGTGAACTACTTCGGCACGCTCATGGTCCAGGAGGGGCTCGCCGACGGCATGGTGTCGGGGTCGGTGCACTCCACCGCCGCCACCATCCGGCCCGCCTTCGAGATCATCAAGACCAAGCCGGACGCCGACATCGTCTCGTCCGTCTTCTTCATGTGCCTCGCCGACAAGGTGCTGGTCTACGGCGACTGCGCGGTCAACCCGGACCCGAACGCCCGGCAGCTCGCCGACATCGCCGTCCAGTCCGCCGCCACCGCACGGCGGTTCGGGGTCGAGCCGAGGATCGCGATGCTGTCGTACTCCACGGGGACGTCCGGCTCGGGCGCCGACGTCGACAAGGTGCGGGAGGCCACCGAGATCGTGCGCTCCCGGCGGCCCGACCTGCTGATCGAGGGGCCGATCCAGTACGACGCCGCCGTCGAGCCGAGTGTCGCGGCGACCAAGCTGCCGGACTCCGAAGTCGCGGGCCAGGCAACGGTGTTGATCTTCCCGGACCTCAACACCGGCAACAACACCTACAAGGCCGTGCAGCGGTCGGCCGGCGCGCTCGCGGTCGGGCCGGTCCTGCAGGGGCTGCGCAAGCCGGTCAACGACCTGTCCCGGGGCGCGCTCGTCCAGGACATCGTCACCACGGTCGCCATCACGGCGATCCAGGCCCAGACTCCCGCGTCCCCCGCCGGCACACCCGCCGCACCCGCCGCACCCGCCGCACCCGCCGCCCAGTGACCCCCACCGACGACAGAAGGCACCCGACCACCGTGACCGCCACCCGCGTCCTCGTTCTCAACTCCGGCTCCTCCTCGGTGAAGTACCAGTTGCTCGACATGCGCGACAGCGGCCGGCTGGCCGTGGGGCTGGTCGAACGGATCGGCGAGGAGAACTCCCGGCTGAAGCACACCCCGCTCACCGACGGGGGCGCCTCCCGCGAGCGCACCGGGCCGATCGCCGACCACGAGGCCGCCCTGAAGGCCGTCGCCGAGGAGCTGGCCAAGGACGGGCTCGGCCTCGACTCCCCCGAGCTGGCCGCGATCGGGCACCGTGTCGTGCACGGCGGGCAGAGCTTCACGCACCCGACCGTCGTCGACGAGACCGTGCTCGCCGAGATCGAGCGCCTGATCCCGGTCGCGCCGCTGCACAACCCGGCCAACCTGACCGGCATCCGGACCGCCCGCGCGCTGCGGCCCGATCTCCCCCAGGTCGCCGTCTTCGACACCGCGTTCCACACGACGATGCCGGAGTCCGCCGCCCGCTACGCCATCGACGTCGAGACGGCCGACGCGCACCGCATCCGGCGCTACGGCTTCCACGGCACCTCGCACGCGTACGTCTCCCGGGCCACGGCCGAACTGCTGGGCAAGGACCCGTCCGAGGTGAACGTCATCGTGCTGCACCTCGGCAACGGGGCGTCCGCCTCGGCGGTCGAGGGCGGCCGGTGCGTGGACACCTCCATGGGTCTGACGCCTTTGGAGGGGCTCGTGATGGGTACGCGGTCCGGAGACATGGACCCGGCCGTCATCTTTCATTTGATGCGTGTTGGCGGAATGTCCACGGACGAGATCGACACTCTCCTCAACAAGAAGAGCGGTCTGATCGGGCTGTGCGGCGACAACGACATGCGGGAAATTCGCCGCCGGATCGACGAGGGCGACGAGCGGGCGCAGCTGGCCTTCGACATCTACATTCACCGGCTGAAGAAGTACATCGGCGCCTACTACGCGGTGCTCGGCCGGGTGGACGCGGTCGCGTTCACGGCCGGTGTCGGCGAGAACGCGGCGCCCGTGCGGGCGGCGGCCGTGGCGGGCCTGGAGGGGCTGGGCCTCGCGGTCGACGGCGAGCTGAACGCCGTACGGAGCGGTGAGCCGCGGCTGATCTCTCCGGCCGGCGCGCGGGTCGCGGTCGCGGTGGTGCCGACGGACGAGGAACTGGAGATCGCGGCGCAGACGTACGCGCTGGTCGGAAAGAACGACTGAGCCACATATGAGCTTCGAAAAGAACAACTGAGCAAGACGGTCGAGCGAAGACAACCGAGCAAAGACAACCGAGCAAAGAACAGAACAGCTGAGCAATACACACGGGTAACACGGCTGAGCGCATAGCCGCCCATTTGTACATTCCACCAGACGGAATATTCCGTAGCGAAACAAACCGATAGGATCGCCCCATGCGCCGTTCGAAAATCGTCTGTACTCTCGGCCCCGCGGTCGACTCCCACGAGCAACTGGTCGCCCTCATCGAGGCCGGCATGAACGTGGCCCGTTTCAATTTCAGCCACGGCAGCCACGCCGAGCACCAGGGCCGCTACGACCGGGTCCGGGCCGCCGCCGCCGAGACCGGCGTGGCCATCGGTGTCCTCGCCGACCTGCAGGGCCCGAAGATCCGTCTGGAGACCTTCGCCGAGGGTCCGGTGGAGCTGGTGCGCGGTGACGAGTTCACCATCACCGCCGAGGACGTGCCGGGCGACAAGCAGATCTGCGGTACGACGTACAAGGGGCTGCCCGGTGACGTCTCCCCCGGCGACCAGGTCCTCATCAACGACGGCAACGTCGAGCTGAAGGTCATCGAGGTCGACGGCCCGCGCGTGCGGACCGAGGTCATCGAGGGCGGTGTCATCTCCGACCACAAGGGCATCAACCTGCCCGGCGCGGCCGTGAACGTGCCGGCGCTGTCCGAGAAGGACGTCGAGGACCTGCGGTTCGCCCTGCGGATGGGCTGCGACCTGGTGGCGCTGTCCTTCGTGCGGGACGCGAGCGACGTGCGGGACGTCCACAAGGTGATGGACGAGGTGGGCCGCCGGGTCCCCGTCATCGCCAAGGTGGAGAAGCCGCAGGCCGTCGAGAACATGGACGACGTCGTGATGGCGTTCGACGGCGTGATGGTCGCCCGTGGCGACCTGGCCGTCGAGTACCCGCTCGAGAAGGTCCCCATGGTGCAGAAGCGGCTCATCGAGCTGTGCCGCCGCAACGCCAAGCCGGTGATCGTGGCGACCCAGATGATGGAGTCGATGATCACCAACTCCCGCCCCACGCGCGCCGAGGCGTCCGACGTCGCCAACGCGATCCTGGACGGCGCGGACGCGGTCATGCTGTCGGCGGAGTCCAGCGTGGGCGCGTACCCGCTGGAGACGGTCCGGACGATGTCGAAGATCGTCTCGGCGGCCGAGCAGGAGCTCCTCTCCAAGGGTCTGCAGCCGCTCGTGCCGGGCAAGAAGCCGCGTACGCAGGGTGGTTCGATCGCCCGTGCCGCCTGCGAGATCGCCGACTTCCTCGGCGGCCGGGCCCTGGTGGCCTTCACGCAGTCCGGTGACACCGCCCGCCGGCTGTCCCGCTACCGCGCCTCCCAGCCGATCATCGCGTACACCACCGACGAGTCCACCCGTAACCAGCTGGCGCTCAGCTGGGGTGTCGAGTCGCACGTCGTGCCGTTCGTGAACAGCACCGACGAGATGGTCGACCTGGTGGACCACGAGATGATCAAGCTCAACCGTTTCAGTGAGGGCGACATCGCGGTCATCACCGCCGGCTCGCCCCCCGGCGTCCCGGGCACCACGAACATGGTCCGGGTGCACCACCTGGGCGGCGGCGCCCGCGACTGACGCCGTCGCGGCAGGTGCCGTAGGACAACGCCGAGGGCGCCCCCTGGAACAGGGGGCGCCCTCGGTGTGTTGCGGCTCCCGGAAGGGTCCTGTACGGCGCTCGGCCGGCCGTGGCGGCTGCTCAGTCGGTGGTGTACTGGTGCAGCCCCGGCACGGTGAGCGTCCCGCCGAACTGTCCCGCCTGGACGACCTTCACCTTGGTGAAGTAGATCAGCGGGATGTTCAGCGGCGGCGGGTGCTTCGGGTCGAAGGTCACCGGGATCAGACCGAGCAGGTTGCCGGAGATGCTCTCGGTGTACATGACCGTCTTGCCGTCGCGGATCGTGGACGTCGTGCCCTTGCCGGCCTGCACGTGGTAGGTCACGCCGGCCTGCTTGTCGTCGACCGTCTGGTGGAGGTCGCCGATGTCGGTGCCGTCGGAGATGACGTACTTCAGCACCTCCTTGACCGTGCCGTCGGCGGTCTTCACCTTGACGATGCCCTGGTAGTCGGCGCCCTTCAGCAGCAGCGAACTGGCGTTGAGGTACCAGGGGTCGTCGGGCAGCGCCGGGATGCCCTTCTCCACGCCGCTCTCGTCGTCCGTGGCGACCGGACAGCCTTCCGTGTCCGTGCTCTCGCTCGGCGACGGGCTCGGCGTCGAGGTCGCGTCGTCCGCGGTGTCCTCGGCGGTGTCCTTGGTGTCCCCGGCGGTGTCGGTGACGTCCTTCGCGGTGTCCTCGACCTTGTCGGTGGCGTCGTCGGCCGTGTCCTGCGCGTCCTTGGAGGAGTCCGAGCCCGTGTCCTCGTCCTCGTCCGAGCCGGAGGCGTCCTCCGAGGCCGAGGGCGAGGGGGACGGGCTGGTGGACGCGGACGGCGTGGTGCTCTCCGTCTCCTCGTCGTCCGGCGTGAACACGTCCTCGATCGCGTTGCCGATGTCCTCCAGGACGTTGCCGCTCCCACTCTCGGAGGCGGCCTCCGACGGTGTGGCCGTGGCGTCGCCGGCGGACGTGTCGGCGGTGTCGGTCGACGTGGAGTCGCCGGCCGTCTCCTTGTCGTCGGAACCTGAATCCGACGAAGAGGAGCCGTCCGAGGACGAGTCGCCGGAGGCGGAGTCGTCGGATCCGGAGTCGTCCGAGGCGGAGTCGTCCGAGGAGCCGTCGTCGGAGGACGTGTCCTCGTCCTTGGGCTCGTCGTCCGGGGAGTCGGCGCTCTCCGACGCGGAGGCGGACGGCGTCGGGGTCGGCGAGGCGGACGTGTCGGTGCCCTCCTCGGCGCCCTCCAGCGCCTCCACGCAGTCCTTGTACTCGTCGGCCGTCAGACTCAGCTTCGCCGGGTCCTCGGCGCGGGCGAGGGTGGTGGTGGGCGTGAAGCCCATGCCCATGAGGACCGCCGTGGGCATGGCCGCCAGGGCTATCGCTTTGCCCGCCGGCATGTTCAGCCGGGTGAGAAGGGGCTTCTTGGGCGCCGCGTGCCGCGGTCCGGATCTCGCACGGGACTCTCCCACCGAAGTCCCGTGGGTCACCTCGTCAGCCGGCACTGTGCCTCCCGTTCGTCCCGTTCGTGGGGGTGGTACCTGACAGGTCGTCGCCCTCGCCGTTCGCCGCCCCGCTCATCGAGCCCGCTGCCGCGGGCTCCGGGGCGTCGCCCTTGTGCAGGGGGACCGCACCTTGCTGTGCCGTGTTCTGGGCTGTCGTGTCCTCGGGAGCCCGGGACCGTGCCGGGGTCCTGTACGTGGACGGCACCGCCGCCTCGTCGCCACCGGGCGCCCAGGCGATGGCCAGCGCACCGCCGATCAGCGCGAGCAGGAAGCCGAAGCCGAAGCCTCCGAGGTTGGAGACGGGGATGGACACGAGCGCCAGGAGGATCGCCGCCGTACCGGCGAAGGTGCGTACATGCCGCTGGAACCACAGGCTGACCCCGAGCACCACCAGCAGCACGCCGATGATGAGGGAGCCCGAGCCGCCCGTCGTCGCCATGGCGAGCGTGAGGTGACCGAGCTGCAGATTCGCGTACGGGAAGTACATGATCGGGAAGCCGCTGAGCAGGACCAACAGGCCTGCCCAGAAGGGACGGCTGCCCCTCCAGTCGCTGAAGCGCCGCCGGAGGACGCGGAGATAGTCTTCGTTCTGCCCCGTTGGCTCGGCGCTCATGGACAACAGCTCCCTGGAACGGTGTTGCTGTGACAAGTTCACGTACGACACGTACGAGGCGCGCGTACGGAATTCACGTACGGAGTGCGCGTGCGCGGCGGTCGCGCGCACGGCGGGAAGGACGGGCGGGCGAAGAAGCACAGGCCCCCTCACCCGCCCAGGGAGTGCCTAGTAGCACTCCACGGTGCCCTTGTGGAGCGACATCTTCAGGTTGCTCAGCTTGAAGGTTCCGGCAGTGGTCGCCCACGCCGTCTGCTTCACGTCGGTCAGCGTGGCCGAGTCGGCCTGCTGGGCGAACCCGTAGGGGTTGGCCTGCTCCGAGCCACCCTTCATGCCAGGACCCTTTTTGGCGTCCTTCGCCGCCACACCGATGTCGATGCCGCGGAAGACGGCATCGGCCGAGAGGTCCTCGACGTCGATGTAGAGGTTCTCGGCCTCGACCTTCTTGCCACCGGTACCGGCCGTCAGCTTGAGGCTGACGCTACCCAGGAACGGGACACCCGGGGTGACGACCGACTGGCACATGTTGGTGATCGACGCGGACCTGAACGCCGAAACGGCGACGGGGTGAACCGTCTTCTCGCCCTTGAGGGTGTAACCCTCGTCGAGCGCTCCGTACTGCGAGAAGCCCGTACCGTCGAGCTGGTCAGCCGTCACCTTGAACGACTGGCCCGACACACTGAACGACGCTGCGAGAGCACCCTGTGCCAGGGCCACACCTATCGCTGCTGTAGCGGCGACGCTGGGCACCATGACCACAGCGAACCGCTTCCATCTGGTCCCGCCACGCACCTGGGACTCCATATTTCCTCCTTCTCGGACGTACATCTCCTGTACACCGGTTCGCCCCTTGGCGGCGGCTCAGCCGGACAGGGATGGGAGAAGTGCTACGTCCTCGGGAAGGAGAGCGCCTGAGCTCGGTGGCGCGAAAAGCGTCCGAATCACCGGCGATCACCCCCGAGCGACAACCACTGGTCGCGCCTGACACGCATCACGCACAACCTGCTGGACAGGCTCCGCCGTTGAGCGGAGACCCCCCTGCCCAAGAGACAGGCGCCACTGTCGCCCGCTCTACTCGGTGGGGACCCAGAAAAACCGTTGACCCGACTGGCTGGCGGGGTACGGGACAGGACCGAGCGTCGCCGATCGTGGTGCATTCTCGCCGCCCCCGCAAGGGGGGTCGTTACTGGCTAGTAACGGACGGATAACCGAACAACGACCCATCGGCATCGGCGAGCAACCCTGGGTGGCGCCGAGTGAGGCGACACAACGGTTGACAGATGGACAGAGTCCGACAGATCGACGACTTTCTCTTACTGCCAGTAACAGCGGCCGCGTTTACCAAGATTTGGTAAAACGCGGCCGCGGTGTCGCTGTGTCGCCAAATCTCTCACTCGCGCAACACACGTCCCGGTACTCCGGGAACGGGTGGTCCCGGCCCCCCGAACCCCGCCCACCACAGCCGACGCTCAGCCGATGCACTGGTTCACACGCGGGGTTCACATGTGGGGTTCACGTGTGAGGTTCACATGTGGATCAGAACAGCGCCCGCGCCAGCGCCCGCCGCGCCGCGGCCACCCGCGGATCGTCGCCGCCGACCACCTCGAAGAGCTCCAGCAGCCGCGTCCGTACGGCGTCCCGGTCGTCCCCGGCCGTGCGCCGCACCGTGTCGATGAGTCGACCGAACGCGTCCTCCACATGTCCGCCGACGAGGTCGAGGTCCGCCGCCGCGATCTGCGCCTGCGCGTCATCCGGGTTCTCGGCGGCCGCCTTGCGCACGTCCTGCGGGTCGGCGCCCTGCACGCGCTGGAGCAACTCGGCCTGCGCGAGGCCCAGTTTGGCCTCGGTGTTGCCCGGGTCGTCGCTCAGCACGTTCTTGTACGCCTGCACCGCACCGCCGAAGTCGCCCGCGTCCAAGGCCTGTACGGCGGCTTCGAGCAGGTGGTCGTACGGGCCGGCCGGGATCTGCGGGGCCGCCTCAACGGGGGCGTCGGACTCGGCGTCCGGGTCCACCACGAGGCCGGTGAGCCCGAAGCGCTGCTCGGCGACCTGCACGAGCTGGTCGAGGGTCGAGCGGATCTGCTGCTCGGGGGCGGCCCCCTGGAAGAGGGGCAGCGCCTGCCCCGCGACAACGGCGAACACCGCCGGAATCCCCTGGATCCCGAACTGCTGCATCAACATCTGGTTGGCGTCGACATCGATCTTGGCGAGGACGAACTTGCCGTTGTACTCGACGGCGAGCCGCTCCAGCACCGGGCTGAGCTGCTTGCAGGGCTGGCACCACTCGGCCCAGAAGTCGATGACGACGGGTACTTCGGTGGACCGCTGCAGGACCTCGCTCTCGAACCCGGCCTCATCGACATCGATGACCAGGTCGACCGGGGAGACCGCTCCTCCGCCGCCCTGCCGGGCCGATTCGGCGCGCGCCTGCTCCGCCTTCGCCTTGGCCTCCTGGGCCGCCTTCACCGCGGCGAGGTCGACGACTCCGCTCATGGACATGTTCCGTGGCTGCATGAGTACATCCTCCCCCTTCCGAGCACGCAGGTGAAAAGCGTCCTGAAAGCCAGGCATCCCCCCAAGCTTTCGCTACGACTCGTAGCGTAACCGCCCCGGCGACTCTCCTGTACCCCTCACTACCCACTCCCCAGTGATCTGCCTCACGACACCCCGGGGAAGTTCGGGAACGGCCGGATATGGTCGGCGGATGCAGAGCCGCACCCCCGCCTCCCGCGCCACGGGCGGCCGTCCGCGCAGCGCCGCCGCGGACGCCGCGATCCTGGCGGCGACCCGGGAGGCGCTGGTCGACCTGGGCTGGTCGAAGCTGACGCTGGGCGACGTGGCGACGCGGGCCGGCGTCGCGAAGACGACCCTCTACCGCCGCTGGGCCGGCAAGAACGAACTCGTCGTGGACGCGGTGGCGGAGCTCTTCGACGAACTCCGCCTGCCCGACCGGGGCAGCCTGGCGGCCGACATCGAGGGCGTGGTGCTCCAGTTCGCGGCGATCCTGGCCCGCCCGGAGGCCAGGAGCGGACTCATGGCGGTCATCGCCGAGTCGACCCGCGACGACGCCCTCCGCGAACGCATCCGCGCGTCCATCGTCGACCGACAGAAACGCCTCGTCGTGGAAGGCCGCTCCCGCGCCCAGGCCCGCGGCGAACTCCCCCCGGAGACCGACCCCTCCACCGCCTCCCACACCACCGACCTCGTCTTCGACGTCGTGGCCGGCGCGGTCGTCCACCGCACCCTCGTCAGCGCGGAACCCGCGGACGAGGAATGGGTACGGGACTTCACCAGGCTGTTGTTGCTGGGCTTGCGAGGCGCGGCGTCGGAGCCGCCCTGATTCGCGGCCCGTAGGGGGCGCGGGGAACCGCGCGACAGGCCACGACGCTCCGACACGTACGAACGCACGTCACCCCCTCTCGCCTCCCAGCGGGGGCCTGGGGGCTGCCGTCCCCAGAGGGGGGTCGAAGGGGCACCGCCCCCGGGGATGGGAACGGGTAAGGGGTAAGGGCCGGCGGGGGCGGAAATCCCCACGCCCGCCCCGACCCGACCCGACCGCTCCTAGAAACCCGGCGGCTCCGTATAGACCCCCCACTCCTCCCGCAGCACCCCACAGATCTCCCCCAGCGTCGCCTCGGCCCGCACCGCGTCGAGCATGGGCCCGATCATGTTGGCCCCGTCCCGCGCGGCCGCGAGCATGGCGTCGAGTGCCCGCCCCACGGCCGCGTCGTCCCGCGCGCCCTTCCGCCCCGCGAGGACCCGCACCTGCTCCCGCTCCACCTCGTGACTGACCCGCAGGATCTCCAGATCGCCCGTCACGGACCCGTGGTGGACGTTGACACCGACGACCCGCTTCTCGCCCTTCTCCAGGGCCTGCTGGTACCGGAAGGCCGACTCCGCGATCTCCCCGGTGAACCACCCGTCCTCGATCCCCCGCAGGATCCCGGACGTGATCGGCCCGATGGGGTGCCGTCCGTCGGGGTGGGCCCGCAGCCCCCGCTCCCTGATCTGGTCGAAGATCTTCTCCGCGTCCGCCTCGATACGGTCGGTCAGCTGCTCGACGTACCACGAACCACCCAGCGGATCGGCCACGTTGGCGACCCCGGTCTCCTCCATGAGCACCTGCTGCGTCCGCAGGGCGATCTCCGCGGCCTGCTCGGACGGCAGCGCCAGGGTCTCGTCCAACGCGTTGGTGTGCAGGGAGTTGGTGCCGCCGAGCACCGCGGACAGCGCCTCCACCGCCGTACGCACCACGTTGTTGTACGGCTGCTGCGCGGTCAGGGAGACCCCGGCGGTCTGCGTGTGGAACCGCAGCCACTGCGCCTTGTCGGTGCGGGCCCCGTACACGTCCCGCATCCACCGCGCCCAGATCCTGCGCGCCGCGCGGAACTTGGCGATCTCCTCGAAGAAGTCGACGTGCGCGTCGAAGAAGAACGACAGTCCGGGCGCGAACACATCGACGTCCAGCCCCCGGCTGAGCCCCAGCTCCACATACCCGAACCCGTCCGCGAGCGTGTACGCCAGCTCCTGCGCGGCCGTGGCCCCGGCCTCGCGGATGTGGTAGCCGGAGACGGACAGCGGCTTGTAGGCGGGGATCTCGGCCGCGCAGTGCTCCATGAGGTCACCGATGAGGCGGAGATGCGGCTCGGGCTGGAAGAGCCACTCCTTCTGCGCGATGTACTCCTTGAAGATGTCGGTCTGGAGCGTGCCGTTGAGCACCCGCGGATCGACGCCCTGCCGCTCGGCGGCGACGAGATACATGCAGAAGACGGGAACGGCGGGCCCGCTGATCGTCATGGAGGTCGTGACGTCCCCCAGCGGGATGTCCTTGAACAGCACCTCCATGTCGGCGGCGGAGTCGATGGCCACCCCGCAGTGCCCGACCTCCCCCAGGGACCGGGGTTCGTCGGAGTCCCGCCCCATGAGCGTCGGCATGTCGAACGCGACGGACAGCCCTCCGCCACCGTTGGCGAGGATCTTCTTGTACCGCTCGTTCGTCTGCTCCGCGTTCCCGAACCCCGCGAACTGGCGGATCGTCCAGGTCCGCCCCCGGTACCCGGTCGGATACAGCCCGCGCGTGAACGGATACTCCCCCGGCCACCCGATCCGCTCGAACCCCTCGTACACGTCCCCCGGCCGGGGCCCGTACGCGGGCTCCACCGGATCCCCGGAGAGCGTCGTGAAGTCGGCCTCCCGCTTCCGCGCGGAGTCGTAACGGTCCTGCCAGCGGCGGCGGCCCTCTTCGATGGCGTCAGCGTCCATGACACCAATTTACTTGGACGTCCTAGTAAATGACAGCGACGCAGGCCAGGACGCGCGCGCGAGGCACCCAAAAGCACCCGTTACGCTCGACGCCATGAAGAAGAGCGTCTTGACCCGCTACCGGGTGATGGCCTACGTCACCGCTGTCCTGCTGATCCTGCTGACGGCGGGCGTGATCGGTAAGCGTCTGCTGGACCTGGACGGCTTCGACAGCTTCGTCACGGTGATCGGCTTCGCCCACGGCTGGCTGTACGTGCTGTACCTGGTCTTCGCCTTCGACCTCGGCAGCAAGGCGAAGATGCCGCTGGGCCGCCTCGCCTGGGTGCTGCTCGCCGGTACCGTCCCCACCGCCGCCTTCTTCGTCGAACGCAAGGTGAGCCGCGAGGTCGAGCCGCTGATCATCAAGGAAGCGGCCCCGAACCCCGCCGCCGCCTGACAACCCCGTACCGGGAGCCGGCGGCCGCCGGTCAGCTCTCCTCGAAGTCCCCCGCCGCCACCCGCAGCGGCCGGAGCATCGCGAAGATCTCCGCGCACTCCTCGGCGTCGTAGACACCGAGGCCGAAGTCCATGGACATCAGGTCACGGGTGGCCGCGTCGCAGACCTCGCGGCCCTTGTCGGTGATGGAGGCGAGGGTGCCGCGGCCGTCGTTGGGGTTGGGGCGTTTGTCGACGAGGCCGGACTTCACCAGGCGGTCGACCGTGTTCGTCACGGACGTCGGGTGCACCATGAGCCGCTCGCCGATCTTGGACATCGGCAGCTCGCCCTTCTGGGAGAAGGTGAGCAGCACGAGAGCCTCGTAGCGCGCGAACGTCAGGCCGTACGGCTTGACCACCGCGTCGACCTCCGCCAGCAGGATCTGCTGGGCGCGCATGATCGACGTGATCGCGCCCATGGACGGGACGTTTCCCCAGCGCTGCTTCCAGTGCTCGTCGGCGCGCGAGATGGGATCGAAGGAGAGGCTGAGCGGCTTCGGCACGGCATCGACCTTACCGGCCGGTCACATGTTGGTCAGCCCCGTCTCGCTTTTCGGTCACATTGGTCCGCCGCGTCACCTGACCTGGATCCACTTCGCCTTCGACGGCGTGCCCTCCCCGTCCGTCACGAAGAGCATGTACCAGCCGGGCGGGACGAGGGTCCGGTCGTCCGGTACGTCGACGGTGACCGAGTCGCGGGTCCTGGTCACCTCCAGGGCGATGGAGCGCTGCTCGACATCCGTGCTGTGGGTCACGGCGCTGGGACGGATGAGGCGGGCGTCGGCGACGCGTTCGGGGTGGGTGGTGGCGAAGGTGGCGCGGCCCTTGGCGTCGATCTCCTGGGGGCCGTCGCCGAGGACGGGCCGCTTCCTGCCGTACTTGTGGAGGAGGGGCGGCGTGTAGATCTCCATGCGCTGCTCGAAGTGGCCCAGCTTGGTGTTCCGCTGGTCGTCGAAGAGCGGGTCGGAGCCGAAGGTGGCGACCCGGCCGTCGGGCAGGAGCAGGGCCTCGGAGTGGTAGTTGCGGCCGACCTTGGGGGCGGCGGCGCCACGGAAGGAGTTGGACCTCGGGTCGTAGAACTGCGCCTTGAGGATGTTGCTGGCGCTGCGGCCCCGGTAGTCGCCGGAGCCGTTGGAGGTGAAGACGGTGTCGTCCGGCATGAGCACGCTGTTCAGGTAGCGGGTGCCCTGGGGGAGGTCGGGGCCGTCCTCGAAGGCCGGGTTCTCCTTCTTGAGGTCGATGACGGCGGTGCGCGAGGTCGCCTTCCCCGACTCACCGACGCCTCCGCCGCCGAGGATCATCACCTTCTGGTCCTGGGCGGGCGGCAGCAGTACGGACGCCGAGGTCTCGGTCCGGTCGAGGTCGGTGAGGCCCTTCACCTTCTGGAACTTGTTGGTCTTCAGGTCCCAGATACCGGGTTCCCGGCCGAGGTTGTCGGGCCCGTAGCCCGCGTTCGAGGCCGGATAGAAGAGCTTGCCGCCCTGGGTGAGGAAGAGAGCGGGGTACGTCGGGAAGTACCGCTTCGGGCCCGGCTTCCACTTCTTCGTCGTCGGGTCGTAGATCTCGTTGTCACCGGGGTCGACCACACCGACGTCGTCGAGGCCGGAGACGGCCAGCACCCGCCCGTCCGCCAGTCCGACGAGCGTCGGATACCAGCGGGCCTTCCGCATCGGGGCGACCGGCACGTACTTCTCGGCCTTCGGATCGAACTCGTACGCCGCCCTGATCCCCTGGAAGTCCTGCTTGTCCAGGGTGATCTTCTCGGCGAGGCCGTACGTGTTGACGGCGTCCTCGCCCTTGAGGCCGAGGATCTCGTACTGGGCCCGCCCGGGCGTGACGGATCCGGCGCCCTTGTCCACGGCCTCGACGAAGACCCGGGCCTCGCTCGCGGTGACCTCGGTCTTCCAGGGCCGCATGACACCGGCCGCGTCGTGGGTGATGCCGAAGGTGCGCCTGGCCTTGGGAACGGTGACGTCGAAGCGGCTGACGTACTCGACGCCGGAGGGCGAGCGGAAACGGGTCCCCTTCTTCAGGACGACCGCCTTGTCGGGGTTCTCGTTCTTCACCCGCATACCGCCGCCGGCCCGTTCGACCTCGCTCTCCATCAGCTCGTAACGGGCGGTGCCGCCGGCCACCAGGAGGCGGCCGTCGGGGAGCTGGGCGTGTCCGGCGCAGAAGAAGTCGACGGGGGTGGGGATCTTCCTGTACGTGTTCCGCGCCGGGTCCCACAGGACGGTGTCGAAGGAACCCTTGTCGAACTTCTTCTGCTCGTTGCCCGATCCGGCGACGATCAGCACCTTGCCGGTGTGCAGCAGGGCCGCGTGTATGGCGTTGGTGCGGAACCGCTCGGGGATGTCGACCTGGCTCCAGGAGCCGTATCTGGCCTGGTAGTCGGGTTGGGCGATCTTCCACTCGTGGTATCGCTCCTGCGCGAAACCGATGGCGGCCGGGGCGTTGAGACCGGCGAGCAGCGCGACGGCGCCGACCCCGAGCAAGGTCTTCCTGGTCTTCTTCGAGGGTCGGTGTGCCATGGGTCAGTTACCTCCTGTCGTGGTGCCGGAGACGGAGGGGGCGGCGGGTGCGGGTGCGGGGTTGGGGGTGGGCGGGGTCGCGAGGGCGGGCTTCCTCCCCTCGGTGAGCCGGGTGAGGGCCCACACCCCGACGGGCGCGAGCGAGATCGCCATGGCGAGGACGGCCCAGGTGCGCATGGCCACATGGGTGTGGCCGAGGACGAACGACGCGGTCAGCGACGAGGCGAGCACGGCCGCCCAGAACAGATGGATCCGGAAGGTCAGCAGCCGGTCGGGGCTCACGTCGCCGCCCTTCGGCGTGACGACGAAACGGCAGGGCAGCCGGAGCACGGCGGCGCCCAGGGACTGCAGGTAGACGGGCGCGGAGAGCGCCGACATCGCCATCCCGGCGAGCCCGCCCGACCCTTCCGGTTCGTGCGGCGAGACGTTGTGCCTGCGGTTCCACAGATACAGCCCCACCTGGAGGGCGGCCGCGTCGCTGTAGAGCATCAGCCAGACGGAGGCGGTGACCTGCGTGCCGGATGCCCCGAACCAAAGGAACAGCACACAACTGACGATTCCCAGAAGCCAGTTGACGGCCGTCATCGGGTAGTAGACGAGCATCAGCGTGTACGAGAAGAGGCGCCCTGGGGGCATCGTGAAGGGCGCCTTCCAGTACTGCTTGAACAGCGTCTCGTAGGTCCCGCGCGACCAGCGCATCTGCTGGGCGAAGAAGTCCGTCCAGGACGCCGGCCCCTCCCCCACCGCGAGCACGTCGGGCGTGTACACGGACCGCCAGTGCCCGCGCGTCCCGGGGTTCCGGTGCCGGTGCAGTTCGAAGCCGGTGGCCATGTCCTCGGTGATGGAGTCGTACAGCCCGCCGATCTGCCGCAGGGCCGCGACGCGTACGACGTTGTTGGTGCCGACGAACATGGGGGCGCGGTAGCGGTTGCCGGCGCGCTGGATGAGGGCGTGGAAGAGGAACTGCTGGGATTCGGCCGCCTTGGTGACCGGGGTGACGTAGTTCCCGTACACCTGCGGTCCGACGACGAAGGCGACGTCCGGGTCGCGGAAGTACCCCAGCATCCGCTCCAGGAACTCGGGGAGCGGCACGTGGTCGGTGTCGACGGAGGCGAAGAACTCGTACTCCTCGCCGTGCCGGGCGATCCAGCCGTTGTAGTTGCCGTGCTTGGTACGGGCCTTGTGGGCGCCCTTCGACCGGTTCCACTCGGGTACGCCCCTGCGGGAGAAGTGCCGGACGCCGAGTTCCGCGCAGAGCGCCTTCGCCCGGTCGTCGTCACCCTCGTCGAGGAGCCAGATGTCGAGGTGGCCGTCGTGGCGGATCCGCGTCGCGCCCTCCAGGGTGGCCCGGACCATGGCGAGGGGTTCCTTGCCCGGGACGTAGGTGGTGAGGAAGGCGACGCGGGTGCCGGGTTCGGGGACGACCGGTACGGGATCGCGCGCGACCATCGTCGCGTGGGCGATCGACGCCACGTTGACCACCATGAACAGCTCGATCAGCCCGATGGCCGTCAGCATCGTGACGTCGAGCCCGACGAGCCAGGGGTCCCCGCCCTCACGCTCCACCCAGTGCGTGGGCCAGACCAGATAGACGAGCAGGCCGCCGGTCAGCAGCGGCGCCAGCGTCATCAGCAGCACGGCCCGTATTCGATGCGGCTCCCGCGAGAGAAGCCTGCGGTATTCCACCTGGTACGCCGATCCCGCGGGCTCCGTGAGCGGCCCGGCGAGTCTGCTGTGGCTGTCGTAGTCGTACACCTCCGACCGCACGGCGCCCTCCACTGATCGAACGAGCCGATACCCACACGAAAGGGCCAATTGAGTGGCGAGTCCAACTAATTAGGCTGATCGGGTGGGTGGGGGCACGGCGGTGCGGGCCGGAAGCACGGGGCGCAACCCCTGCTTTTCAGGGGCGCGGGGAACCGCGCGACCAGCCCCCGCCCACCCGCGGACGACCGACACACCTGAACGGGGTCGACGGGGCAGCGCCCCTGGGACGGGAACGGGCAGGGGCGGCGGGGGCGGGGGCGGGAAAGGCACCCGGCGGACTCAGCGGCCGGCCGTCTTCCGGAGGTGGTGACGGACCGCCCGCTGGGCCACCGGCCCGAGGCTGTCGAGCGCCGCCGCGAGCGCCGTCAGCTGTTCGAGGGCGGCGAGCGCCGCGCCCGCCCCCTCCGGATCGACCCCCTCGTACAGCTCCAGCCCCACGAAGGACGCGGCGACGGCCCGGGCCAGCCCTCCCGCGTCGGCGAACTCCCCGAGTGGCGATGTCGCCAGGACCCGCCGCAGCACCCCCTCGACCTCCGCGATCCACAGATCCAGCCCCGCCGCGGTAGCCGGCGCCAGCCTGGGATGGGTCTGCGCCCCCGCGAGGAGCTGCCCCAGAACGGCCACATGCCCCTCCGCGCGCTCCTCCTCGTGCATCTCCCGCCCGAAGGCCAGCAGCTCCGCGAGGGAGCCGATCGTCGCCAGCCGCTCCCGGTGGCGGGCGACGCGCCGCTCCGCCCCGTACCGGCACGCCGCCGCGAGGAGTTCGTCCACGGATCCGAAGTGGTAGAAGACGAGCGCCTGGTTCACCCCGGCGGTCGCGGCGATCGTGCGGGCGGACGTCTTGGCGATCCCCTGCTCGACGAGGGTCCGCAGCGCGCCCTCCAGCAGCTTCGCCCTGGTCGCCTCGCTCACGCCCGCGCCTCCTCGCGGACCGGCCGCAGACCGGGCCGGACCCCGCACACCCGGACGTCGTCGTAGGTCGCGGCGAAGGAGCCCTCGTAGCCGAAGAGCGGCCCGACGTACCGGTTCACCACCCGCACGCGGATGCGGAAGCGTCCGGTCCGCTCGTCGAACCGCTCCCGCACCTCCGCCTCACCGCCGATGAGTTCGGGGACGCGGACGTCGACCGGCCCCTCCCGGAAGCGGTGCTCGCCGGAGCGGATCAGCAGCGACCCGTCGGCCTCCGCGCTGAAGTGCAGGTCGCTGGCGAGGTGTTGGTGGGTGCCGAGGTAGTCGAGGACGCGGTCGCCCTTGGGGCTCAGCACCATCTGGGCGTCGAACCGGCGGGCCCGGCCGGGCAGGTCGAAGGTACGCACGAAGGTCACCGTCTCACGGCCGTGGCCGTCGACGTACGGCACGTTCTCGATGGTGAAGGGGACGTTCCGCCCCTCGCGCGGGACGAGGATGTTGCGGGTGCCGCCGAGCGCGAGGAACGGCTTCACCAAGCCCCGCCCGTGCCAGACACGGTCCATCACCCCCCGGCCGGTGCAGGCCTCGCCGCTCGCCAGGCCGACCGAGAAGCGGCGGCGCAGTTCGGGGTGGAGCCGGTCGAAGTCCGCCCCCATGACCGTACGGAAGATCGAGGCCGGAGCGGTCGTCGGAGACGAGGCCGTCGGGGTCGTCACGTCCATGGCCGGCTATCCCTTCAGGGTCGCGAGCAGGCGGGGAGCACGCGCGCGTGCGGGCGGGGTCCGCAGACAGCGGCGGGCGGACGGGGTACCGGGCAGGGGCGGCACGATCAGGGCGGCCAGGGCCGCCGCCATGGCCGCCACCGGCGTGGCGAACATCGCCGACGGCGCCCAGGGGCCCGCCGGGTCCGCCAGAGCCCCGTACGCCAGTCCGGCGCAGGCGACCGCGATCGTCAGCGCGCGTACGGCCGCCTCGGCGAGCCAGCGGCGCAGGGCACGTTCGGGGGTGATGTCCCGCTCCAGCCACAGACGGAGGCGGTCGAAGGACCAGGCGGTGGCCCAGCCCATGAGCGGGCGGAACAGCAGCCGGTCGGCGATCGCGCCGGGACGGCCCCAGCGGGGGTGGTAGTCGTAGCCGGTGAGGAAGCGGACCTCCGCGCCGTCCGGTACGTAGCGCCAGTAGCCGCCGCCCTCGGCGATCAGGGAGAGCGGGTGCGGCGAGGCGAAGCGCAGCGCCGAGGTCCGGGTGCCGTCCGGGCGTTCCTTCTCCCCGGCCGAGACTCCCGTCCCGGCGACCGTCAGGCCGGGGAGCACGCGGGTGGCGTACCGGAAGCGCTGCGGTTCGCCCTCCGCGCGCGGGAGGTGGTCGATCTCGGTGAAGCGCAGGTCCCAGCGCTGATGGGAGGCCGGGTCCTGGGTGCGCGCCCACAGCTCGTCGAGGTCGGCCCGTATACGTGCCTCTATGTAGAGCCCCATCCTGTTCCCCCAGTTCAGCGCGTTTTTTGAGCGACTGCTCAAGCGACTGGACAAGACCGTACACCGATTTGAGCGATCGCTCAAACAGTGCGGCACGAGAAAACCCCGGCCCAGAAGGACCGGGGTCACGAAGCAGGACCGGGGTTCACCAAGCAGGACCGGGGTTCACCAAGCAGGACCGGGGTTCACCAAGCGGCGGTACGGGCTACTGGGCTACCGGGCTACGCGGACAGGTGGCGCTCCACCGTCTCCACCTTCGACGTCAGGCCGTCCGTGACGCCGGGCCTGATGTCGGCCTTGAGGACGAGGGAGACGCGGGGCGCGCGCTCCTCGACGGCGGCGACGGCGCGGCGCACGACGTCCATCACCTCGTCCCACTCACCCTCGATCGAGGTGAACATCGCGTCGGTCCGGTTCGGCAGGCCCGACGCGCGGACGACCCGTACGGCCTCGGCGACGTACTCCCCCACGTCCTCGCCGACGCCGAGGGGGGTCACGGAGAAGGCGACGATCACGCTTTCACCGCGCCTTCCTCGTCGGCGCGGGTGGCGATCGCCGCGTGGACCGCGTTCTCGGCCTCGCGGCGGAGCCTGCGGTCGGCGAAGAAGCCGCCGGTGGGCAGGACGGAGAGGGCGAAGTAGAGCGCGGCGGTCTTCAGGGGCCACTTGGTGCGGTTCCAGGCGTCGGCCCAGAAGACCAGGTACAGGATGAAGAGGATGGCGTGGACCCAGCCCATCACCGGCACCGCGTTGAACTCCGTGGTGCGCTTCAGCACCGAGCAGACGAGCAGCAGCAGGAAGGAGACGGCCTCGGGGGCGGAGACGAGGCGCAGGCGGCGCAGGGCGGAGGCGGTCTTTATGTCCACGGGTCACCTTCGGTGGGGTCGGCGGGGCGAGTCGTCGCGTCGCGGGTCGATCTTTGTGAACGGAAGCACAAGCGCCGTCCATTCTGGCATCCGTCAATCTCACGACGTCCCCTAGGGTCCCTTCAGGGTCGAGATCCACCTCTGGGCCCTGTCCTGTCCGCCATCGGGCGGTTACCGTCACCGCGTGGCAATGTTCCGACTTCAAGGCAGCAAAGTGCTGGCCGTCGACATGACCGGGGACGCCGTGAAGGCGAAGAACGGCTCGATGGTCGCGTACGACGGTCAGATGTCGTTCAAAAAACTGAGCGGCGGTGGTGAGGGCCTGCGCGGGATGGTGACGCGGCGCCTCACGGGCGAACAGATGACGTTGATGGAGGTGACCGGGCAAGGGACCTGCTGGTTCGCGGACCGGGCGTCCGAGATCAACCTCGTGAACCTTCAGGGGGACAAGCTGTACGTGGAGTCGAGCAATCTGCTCGCGACGGACTCCGGGCTGCGTACGGGCACGAGCTTCACGGGGCTGCGTGGCGCCTCGCAGGGCAACGGCCTGTTCACCACGACCATCGAGGGCCACGGCCAGGCGGCGATCATGTCCGACGGCCCGGCGGTGGTGCTGCGGGTGAGCCGCCAGTACCCGCTGACGGTGGACCCGGGGGCGTACATCGCGCACCAGGGCGACCTCCAGCAGTCCTTCCAGTCCGGTGTGACGTTCCGCACGTTCATGGGCGAGGGCGGCGGCGAGGCCTTCCAGATCCGCTTCGAGGGCGAGGGACTCGTCTACGTCCAGCCCAGCGAGCGCAACACGGTGGCGGGAGACGTGTGACATGGCCTTCCGTGAGATCAATTCGAAGATGATCGAGGCGACCGTGATGCCGGGCCAGCGGCTGTTCAGCCAGCGCGGCGCGATGCTCGCCTACCGGGGCGAGGTGTCCTTCACCCCCAACACACAGGGCGGCCAGGGCGGTATCGCGTCGATGATCGGCCGTCGGGTGGCGGGCGAGGCGACGCCGCTGATGACCGTCGAGGGCAGCGGCACGGTGCTGTTCGGGCACGGCGGCCACCACATCCAGGTGATCAACCTGACCGGCGAGACGCTCTACGTCGAGGCCGACCGCCTGCTGGCCTTCGACGGCACCCTCCAGCAGGGCACGATGTTCATGGGCTCGCAGGGTGGCGTCATGGGCATGGTCCGGGGCCAGGTGACGGGCCAGGGTCTGTTCACCACGACCCTCAAGGGCCACGGCGCCGTCGCCGTCATGGCGCACGGCGGTGTGATCGAGGTCCCGATCACCCCCCAGCGCCCGGTCCACGTGGACCCGCAGGCGTACGTGGCGCACCACGGCGACGTACGCAACAAGCTCTCCACCGCGCTCGGCTGGCGCGACATGGTGGGCCGGGGCTCCGGCGAGGCGTTCCAGCTGGAGCTGAGCGGCAGTGGTGCGGTGTACGTCCAGGCCTCGGAGGAGAAGCTGTGAGCATGTACGGGGCCCCGGTGGCCGGCCCGACCGTCCACGACCCGATGACGCTGCCGTCCGACGACAACGTCAACAACTACACCTTCTGCGTGGAGCTCAAGGGGAGCCAGTGGTTCCTGCAGAAGGGCAAGATGATCGCCTACTACGGCTCGATGGAGTTCAACGGCATCGGGCACGGCCGTTTCGGCGGTCTCGTCCGTACGTCGTTCCATTCGCCTCTGCACGCCAGCGACTGGGTCGTGGCCGAGGGCTCCGGCAAGATGCTCCTCGCCGACCGGGCCTTCGACGTCAATTCGTACGACCTCGAAGACGGCAACCTGACCATTCGCTCGGGCAACCTCCTCGCTTTTCAGCCAAGTCTCGCGCTGAAGCAGTCGATCGTCCCGGGCTTCCTGACCCTGATCGGCACGGGCAAGTTCGTGGCGGCCTCCAACGGCCCGGTGGTGTTCATGGAACCCCCCATCCGGGTCGACCCGCAGGCCCTGGTCGGATGGGCCGACTGCCCCTCGCCCTGCCATCACTACGACCACGGTTACATGGCGGGCCTCATGGGCGGCCTACGTGCGATGACAGGCCTGGGCGGCGCCTCCGGCGAGGAGCACCAGTTCGAGTTCGTCGGGGCGGGCACGGTCCTGCTCCAGTCCTCCGAGACCCTCATGGCCGAGCAGGCCACGGGCATGGTCCCGCACGAGCCGGGCGTACCCGGCGGCGGCGGGGTGCCGGGCCACCACGGACAGCCGGCGGGCGCACCGCGCCTTCCCGGACAGCTGGGGGATCTCCAGCGTCGCTTCGGGCTGTGAGCGGTAGTCTGCGGAGTGTGACATCGAACGTGTGCGCGTTGTCATGCTCCACCCCCGTAAGACCCGCCCTGTCCGTACGACCAGCAGCACCGAACCCTCACTAGTTCGCCTTTCAACCTTTTAGGTAGACTTCATTCATGGAGACCGAAACGGCCACGCGCTGGCTGACCGATGCGGAGCAGTGCGCCTGGCGCACCCATCTGGACGTCAACAGGCTGCTGACGCACCAGCTCGAAAGGGATCTGCAGCCGTTCGGCCTGACAATGAACGACTACGAGATCCTGGTGAACCTCTCCGAGTCGGAGGGCCACCGGATGCGGATGAGCGACCTCGCCGCCGCCACACTCCAGTCCAAGAGCCGCCTCTCGCACCAGATCACCCGCATGGAGAACGGGGACCTGGTGCGCCGGGAGAACTGCGAGTCCGACCGGCGCGGGCTGTTCGCCGTGCTCACGGAGCACGGCATGGAGACGATGCAGCGGGTGGCGCCCCATCATGTCGCCTCCGTCCGGCGGCACTTCATCGATCTGCTGCCGGAGGAGGCGCTGGAGGAGCTGCACAAGTCGCTGACGCCGATCGCGGAGCACCTCCGGAGCCACCGCGGCAAACCGTAGCGCTCCGCTGCGGTTCGCCGATTCAGCGCCGGGGGACTGTGGGACGGCTCGCGGCTGCGGGATCGTCGTGGCTGGTCGCGCCCACGCGGCGGATCCGCACATCAATACAGCCCCGCGCCCCTGGTGGAAACGGCGGTTTCCCGGCGCCCTCACACGCGTGGCAACCTCAGTTCGAAGAGGGCGCCTCCGCCGGGGGCGTCGTCGACCGTCAACGTGCCTCCATGGCGTACGGCGATGTCCCGGGCGATGGCGAGGCCCAGGCCCGCGCCGCCGTCGTCCCTCGCCCGGGACTCGTCGAGGCGGACGAAGCGTTCGAAGACGCGTTCGCGGTCGGCCCGGGGGACGCCCGAACCGTCGTCGACGACCTGGAGGATCGCCCAGTCCGGGGTGGTGCGCAGGGTGACGGCGACCCGGTCCTGGGCATGGCGGCGGGCGTTGTCCAGGAGGTTGCCGAGGACCCGGCAGACCTGGTTGCGCGAGCCGCGCAGTTCCACGGACTCGACGCCGTCCAGGGTCACGCCGTCCCGGGACGCCACCTCTTGCCGTACGACCTTCGCCAGGTCGAACCGCGCGTCGGGCGGCGGCCGCTCCCCCGCGTCCAGGCGGGCGAGCAGCAGCAGGTCGGCGGCGAGGCTCTGCAGCCGTACGGTGTCCTCGACGGCGCCCTCCAGATCCAGCAACTCCGGATGCGCCGCGCCCACTTCGAGCTGGGTCCGCAGCGACGCGATCGGGCTGCGCAGCTCGTGCGAGGCGTCCGCGACGAACGCGCGCTGCCGCTCCACCGACGTCTCCAGCGCGGCCAGCGTCTCGTTCGTCGTCCGGGCCAGCCGGGCGATCTCGTCGTGCGTGTCCGGCTCGGGGACGCGTCGGGAGAGATCCTCGGAGGCGGTGATGGCCGCCATCTCGGAACGGATGCCCTCGACGGGGCGCAGAGCCCGCTTGGTGACGAAGTACGTCACCCCGCCGACCGTCAGCAGCAGGAGCGGCAGGCCGATGAGCATGGTCGTCAACGCGGTGCCGACGGCGTCCTCTTCGGTGGAGAGCGGGGCGCCCGCGTAGACGGTGAGCGGCACGCCGGCCGGCGTGACCACCTCGACCCCGGCGAACCGGTAGTCCGCCGTCACCCCCTCGACGGTGGCGGTGCCCTCGCCGTACCAGGTCTCGTCGGCGACGTCGGCGGCACCGAGCGTGTCCGCGTCCTCCGCGTCCCGGTCGCCCTCCGCCCGGTCGTCGACGTCGTCGTTGGTCTCGGAGTTCAGCCGGTCCGAGTCGACGGCGGTCACGTCCATGCCCTCGACGTCCTCGCCGACCACGACGGGCTTCTCGTTCCGGTCCAGGACCTCGACGGGGTTCTCGTCGCCGTCCGGCAGCCTCAGCTCGTCGTAGGCGAACCCGTTCGCCAGCGCCGAGGCGGCGTTGCGGGCCACGGAGTCGGCCTCCGCGTCCGCCTTGTCGGTGAGGGTGAACCGCAGCGAGAGCAGCACGGCGGCGCCCGCGGCGACCAGGGCGACGGCGACGACGACGGTCGCGGCCAGGGTGGCGCGCGCCCTCACCGAGCCGAGACGGCGCTTCACGGGCGGGCCTCCAGTCTGTATCCGGCCCCGCGTACGGTCTTGATGAGCGGGGAGCCGAGCTTGCGGCGCAGGGCGCTTATGTAGACCTCGACGATGTTCGGGTCGCCGTCGTAGGCGAAGTCCCAGACGTGCTCCAGGATGTCGGCCTTGGACACGACCTCACCGGCTCTCATCACGAGCTGCTCCAGGACGGAGAACTCCTTGGTGGTGAGGGTGATCTCGTCCTCGGCGACGAACACGCGCCGGGCGGCGGTGTCGACCAACAGATCGCCGACCTCGTGCACGGGCGAGGCACCGCCCGACGGACCGCGCCGCCGCAGCAGCGCCTTGACCCGGGCCACGAGGACGACGTACGAGAAGGGCTTGGTCAGATAGTCGTCGGCGCCCGTGTCGAGGCCCTCGGCCTCGTCGTACTCGCCGTCCTTCGCGGTGAGCATCAGGATCGGCACGTCGTGCCCGGCGGCACGCAGGGCGCCGCACACGCGGTAGCCGTTCATGCCGGGCAGCATGATGTCGAGGATCACGAGGTCGTACGACCCCTCGCTCGCCCGGTGCAGGCCGTCGATCCCGTCGTGGACGACGTCCACGGCGTATCCCTCGGCCGTCAGCCCCTTGGCCAGCGACACCGCGAGCCGCTTCTCATCTTCCACGATCAACAGGCGCATGCGCCCAGCTTGGCAAACCGAACCTGAAGCGGTCTTCAGGGGGCTTCAGGTCCGCTTCAGCGTCGGTCGGCCAGATTGGTTCCCGTCGAAGCAGACGAGGCCGAACAAGCCAGCTGCAACCGGCGACTTCATCCGTTACTGGTTGCGACCAGTCGCATTCTGGAGGAAAACCATGAAGCGCAACATCGTCATCGCCACCATCACGGCCGTCGCCCTGATCGGCGGCGGCACCGCGACCGCCATCGCGGTCTCGGGTGACGAGGAGGCGCCGACGAAGAAGTCCGTGACGGTGTCGAACGACGGCAACGACCGGGACGACGTCAACGACACCGACGACTCGGCACAGGACAAGGCCGAGGACCGGGCCGAGGACAAGGCCGCCCGCGACACGGGCGAGGACGCCGAGGACAAGGCCGAGAACGCCGCCGAGGCGAAGGCCGGTCAGGTCACGGCCGCCGACGCGATCAGGACGGCGCTGAAGCAGAAGACCGGCACGGCGGTCTCCGCCGATCTCGACGACGAGGGCACGAACCTGGTCTGGGACGTCGACGTCCTGACCGACGGCGGCAAGTGGTTCAGCGTCCAGGTCGACCCCGGCACCGGCAAGGTCCTCGGCTCGCACGCCGACCGGGACGACGACGGTGACGACGCCGCCGAGACCGAGCAGATCCGGGCCGCGCTGAAGGGCGGCTCCGTGACCGCCGCGGAGGCCGCCGAGGCCGCCGCCGACAAGGGCACGGTCACCTCCGTCGACCTCGACGAGGAGAGCAGGGACAAGGCCTGGGAGGTCGACACCACCGCCGCCGACGGCACCGGCAGCGACTGGAGGGTGAACCCCGACTCCGGCAAGGTCACCGCCGACCGCTCGGAGGACTGACGTCCGCGCGGGCCCACACGAGCCACCGGCAGGAGTGACGCCGCCGATCCCCCTCGGCCGGCCGTCGCCCTCCAGGAGGACCACGTCTCCCTCCCCCCACCCCCGGGAGACCGACTCCTCCTTCCACACCGGAAGGCCGACACCTCGACTCCCCCGGAGGTGAGAGCCTTCCTCCCCCACAGGTAGGGGCACCCGACACCGGGTGCCCCTACCGGCGTTTCAGGGCCCTGCACGGGTCGTCCGGAACCCGCTCACCGCAGTTCGCCGACCCGCTCCACCACACTCTCCTCCCGCTCCACCCCACTCTCCTCCCGCGCCGCCGGACGGCCCCGCCGCTTCCCCGCCCCCACGGCCGTCGCCGCGAGCAGGGCCGTGCCGCCCGCGAGGGCGAAGCCGAGGGCCGGCGAGAAGTGGGCGACCAGGAGACCCGAGACGGCCGCTCCCGCCGAAACGCCCGCGTTCACGGCGGTGTTGACCCAGGCGCCGGACCGGGTGCGGGCGGCGGGCGGGGCGGAGGCGTCGGCGACGAGATACGCGGTGGTCAGGGCCGGCGCGACGAAGAGGCCCGCACAGGCGATGGCGGCGGTGAGGGTGACGAGGTCCGGGGCGAGCCCGGCACCGGCGAGGGCGAGGCCCAGCCCCGCCGTCAGCAGCGACAGCCGTACGCGGGCACCGGAGCGCCACTCGACCGCGCCGTACACCAGACCGCCCACCGCGCTCCCGGCGGACAGTGCGGCGAAGATCCAGGCCACGACGTCGTCCCCGTGCCCCCGCTGCTCGGCGAAGGCCAGCACCAGCAGGTCGAGCGCCCCGAGCGACAGCCCGACCCCGCCGGCCGCGACGACGGGCGGCACGAGCCCGGCCACCACGCGGGGCGCCCGCGGACCCCCGCGCTCCTTCGGCACCGCGCCCTGCCCCCGCATCCGGACCACGGCCGGAGAGGTCACGAACGCGAAGGTGCCCGCCACCACCAGCACGGCCCCCATGGCCACGGCGGCCGCCGGAGCGGCGAACTGCACCACCCCGCCCACCACCAACGGCCCCGACACGAACAGCAGTTCCTCCGCGACGCCGTCGAGGCTGTACGCGCGCCGCAACAGCCCCCGGTCGGCGGCGAGTTCGCTCCACACCGTGCGCATCGTCGGCCCGAGCGGCGGCGTACAGGCCCCCGCGACGACCGCGACCGCGCCCAGCACCGGCCCCGACACCCCCGGCCGCCAGCTCGCCACCGCCAGCACGCCGAGGAGCACGGCGTACAGCGAGGCCATCGGCGGCAGCGCCCGGCGGGGGCCGTACCGGTCGACGAGCGCCGCCCGCACGGGCGACAGGAAGACACTGGTGGCCCCGAACAGGGCCATGACCGTGCCGGCGACGGCGTACGACCCCGTCGCACGGGTCACGGCGAGCAGCACGGCGACCGGCACCATGCCGTAGGAGAGCCGGCCGACGAGTACGGCGGCGAAGGTGCGGCGGGCGTACGGGATGCGGAGCACCGCGGCGTACGACGGCCGCGAAGAGGTCGCGGACATGCGAAAGGTTCCTCACCTGGAGGCGAAAGGGGGACGCCGATGCCCCGCGCGCCGACCACACGTCGCCTGCGAGGCCGCCCGCCCTTTACGCACAGTGAGGGAACATACGGCCAACTTAGCAGCCCACAAAGGGATTTCGCCCCCGCCGCCCCTACCCGTCCCATCCCCGGGGGCTGCCGCCCCTTCGACCCCGGCTCAGGTGAGTTGTTCGGCTGCGGGCGGGTGGGGGCTTGGCCCGCAGTTCCCCGCGCCCCTGAAAAGGGGCGCGGGGAACTGCGCGAACGGGGTCCGGGGCGGAGTCCCGGGGAGGGGACGGGTAGGGGCGGCGGGGGCGAGGAAAAGCCCGGCTCAGCCCTCCGTCAACCCCGCCACCAGTTCGTCCGCCGCCCGATACGGATCCAGCTCCCCCGCCACGATCCGCTCGGCGAGAGCCGACAGCCGGCGGTCGCCGTGCAGGTCCCCGATCCGCTCCCGCAGCGCGGTGACCGCGATGGCCTCGACCTCATGCGCGGCCCGGGAGCGGCGCCGCTCCGCGAGGACCCCCCGCTCCTCCATCCACGCCCGATGCTTCTCCAGCGCCTCCACGACCTCGCCGATGCCCTCCGCCCGCGCGGCGACCGTCTTGACGATCGGCGGCCGCCAGTCACCGGGGCCACGGGACTCGCCCAGCCCCAGCATGTGGTTCAGCTCGCGCGCGGTCGCGTCGGCGCCGTCCCGGTCCGCCTTGTTGACGACGTAGACGTCGCCGATCTCCAGGATCCCGGCCTTGGCCGCCTGGATGCCGTCCCCCATGCCGGGCGCCAGCAGCACCACGGACGTGTCCGCCTGGGAGGCGATCTCCACCTCCGACTGGCCGACACCGACCGTCTCGACCAGCACGACGTCGCACCCGGCGGCATCGAGCACCCGGATCGCCTGCGGGGCCGCCCACGCCAGGCCGCCCAGGTGTCCACGTGTCGCCATCGAACGGATGTACACGCCGGGGTCGGAGGCGTGCTCCGACATCCGGACCCGGTCGCCGAGCAGGGCACCGCCGCTGAAGGGCGACGACGGATCCACCGCCAGCACCCCGACCCGCTTCCCGGCCTTCCGGTACGCGGTCACCAGCGCCGACGTGGACGTGGACTTGCCCACGCCGGGCGAGCCGGTGAGGCCGACGACGTAGGCCCCGCCGGTGAGCGGGGCCAGCGCCGCCATGACCTCGCGGAGCTGCGGGGACGCCCCCTCCACCAGGGAGATCAGCCGGGCGACGGCCCGGGGCCGCCCTTCCCTGGCCTGTGCCACCAGCGTGGGGACGTCCTGCATCACAGCTCCGTTCCGAGTAGCACGTACACCTGGGTACCGAGGGCCTCAGGCCTTGGGTACCCGCACGATCAGCGCGTCACCCTGCCCGCCGCCACCGCACAGCGCGGCCGCGCCGACCCCGCCGCCGCGCCGCTTCAGCTCCAGGGCGAGGTGGAGGACGAGACGGGCGCCGGACATGCCGATGGGGTGCCCGAGAGCGATCGCACCACCGTTGACATTCACCTTTTCCGGGGACACGCCGAGGTCCTTCATTGACTGCACGGCGACCGCGGCGAAGGCCTCGTTGATCTCGATGAGGTCGAGATCGGCGACCGCCAGGCCGTCCTTCTTCAGGGCGTGCTCGATCGCGTTCGACGGCTGCGACTGCAGGGAGTTGTCCGGTCCGGCCACGTTCCCGTGGGCGCCGATCTCGGCGAGCCACGTGAGGCCCAGCTCCTCCGCCTTGGCCTTGCTCATGACGACCACGGCGGCGGCGCCGTCGGAGATCTGCGACGCGGAGCCGGCCGTGATCGTGCCGTCCTTGGCGAAGGCCGGCCGCAGCTTGCCCAGCGACTCGGCGGTCGTCTCGCCGCGGATGCCCTCGTCCTGGCTGAAAACGACCGGTTCACCCTTGCGCTGCGGGATCTCCACCGGCGTGATCTCGGCGTCGAAGAGGCCGTTCTTCTGGGCGGCGGCCGCCCGCTGGTGGGACAGGGCGGCGATCTCGTCCTGCTCGGGGCGCAGGATGCCGAGGCGCGTGTTGTGCTTCTCGGTGGACTCGCCCATGGCGATGTTCTCGAAGGCGTCCGTCAGCCCGTCGTGCGCCATGGCGTCGAGCATCTGGATCGCCCCGTACTTGTAGCCCTCACGGGACTTCGGGAGCAGGTGGGGGGCGTTGGTCATGGACTCCTGGCCGCCCGCCACGACCACGTCGAACTCGCCGGCGCGGATCAGCTGGTCGGCCAGCGCGATGGCGTCGAGGCCCGAGAGACAGACCTTGTTGATCGTGAGCGCGGGCACGTTCATCGGGATGCCCGCCTTGACCGCTGCCTGGCGCGCCGGGATCTGCCCCGCCCCGGCCTGGAGCACCTGGCCCATGATCACGTACTGCACCTGGTCGCCACCGATCCCCGCACGGTCGAGGGCGGCCTTGATCGCGAAGCCACCGAGGTCGGCTCCGGAGAAGGACTTCAGCGAACCGAGCAGCCGTCCCATGGGCGTCCGGGCTCCGGCGACGATCACCGAGGTCCTGCCGTTGGATCCAGTCATGAGGTGCGATCCCCTTCCAGCTTGCACAGCCGAGGAGTGAACGAGGGTTTACTTCGAATGTACTGAGTGGCACTCCGTGCCGTCACCGGGCTGTCGGTGTGATCGCTGGCACGTTGCGTAACCACTCGCGGCGCGCTGCACTGACACCATGCTGACGCGAATCGACCACATCGGGATCGCCTGTTTCGACCTCGACAAGACCGTCGAGTTCTACCGGGCCACCTACGGCTTCGAGGTGTACCACTCCGAGGTCAACGAGGAGCAGGGCGTGCGCGAGGCCATGCTCAAGATCAACAGCACGGACGACGGCGGTGCCTCCTACCTGCAGCTTCTGGAGCCCACCCGCGAGGACTCCACCGTCGCGAAGTGGCTGGCCAAGAACGGCGAGGGGGTCCACCACATCGCCTTCGGTACGGCGGATGTGGACGGCGAGTCCGCCGCGATCAAGGACAAGGGCGTACGCGTCCTGTACGAGGAGCCGCGAGTCGGTTCCATGGGGTCACGCATCACGTTTCTGCACCCCAAGGATTGCCACGGCGTACTGACAGAACTGGTCACTTCGGCGCCAGTTGAGTCACCTGAGCACTGACCCCCGTACATATGGGCCGGTAGGGTTGGGGTCGGCCGTCGCCTTCGAGGGGGACGGCCCGGATCCCGTCGCCTTCCGAGGAGCGGGATCCAGGGGCACCGCGGAGATCCATCAGCGGCTGCCCCAGGGCCGGGGTCCAGGTTTCGGGGGACGAGGGTGAGGGCGGCAGCCCGTGCTCCGCCGTTGATCTGACACCATTCCCCGGGGGCCCCGTTCGGCGGTTGGACGGAGCTCGTTTGCCAGAGGTTGCGACCAGGGGACGGATGGGACCGCGCAGTGCGGGGCTACGAACGCCAGGAGCGAGAGCCGGCGGCTGACGTCGACCACCTCTCTCGGTTCGAGGCCGAGATGGAGCGGCTGAAGACCGAGCGGGAAAAGGCGATCCAGCACGCCGAGGACCTCGGCTACCAGGTCGAGGTGCTGCGCGCCAAGCTGCACGAGGCGCGCCGCACCCTCATGTCCCGGCCCGCCTACGACAGCGGGGGCGACCTCGGGTACCAGGCCGAGCAGATGCTCCGCCAGGCCCAGATGCAGGCCGACCAACTGCGCGCGGACGCCGAGCGCGAGCTGAGCCAGGCCCGGGCGCAGACCCAGCGGATCCTGCAGGAGCACGCCGAGCAGGCGGCCCGTCTCCAGGCGGAGCTGCACCAGGAGGCGGTCACCCGTCGCCAGCAGCTCGACCAGGAGCTGTCGGAGCGCCGCCAGACGGTCGAGTCGCACGTCAACGAGAACGTGGCGTGGGCCGAGCAGCTCCGCGCCCGCAGCGAGTCCCAGGCCCGTCGGCTCGTCGACGAGTCCCGCGCCGAGGCCGAGCAGGCGCTGGCCGCCGCCCGCGCCGAGGCCGAGCGGCTCGCCACCGAGGCCCGCCAGCGGCTCCAGAGCGACTCGGAGGCCGCCCGCGGCGAGGCCGACCAGATCCTGCGCCGGGCCCGCGCCGAGGCCGAGCGGCTGCTGAACGCGGCGTCGACACAGGCCCAGGAGGCCACCGAGCACGCCGAGCAGTTGCGCTCCTCCACCGCGACCGAGTCGGACTCCGCCCGCCGCCAGGCCTCCGAGCTGAGCCGGACCGCGGAGCAGCGCATGACCGAGGCCGAGGCGGCGCTCCGCGAGGCGCGCGCCGAGGCCGAGAAGCTGGTCACGGAGGCGAGGGAGACCGCGGCCAAGGCCGTCGCCGGCGCCGAGTCGACCAACGAGCAGCGCACGCGTACGGCCAAGGAGCAGGTCGCCCGGCTGGTCACGGAGGCCACGAAGGAGGCCGAGGCCACCAAGGCGGCCGCCGAGGAAGCCGTCGCCGACGCCAAGGCCCAGGCCGAGAAGATCGTCGCCGAGGCCTCCGAGAAGGCCCGCTCGATCACCGCGGAGGAGTCCGCCTCCCAGCTCGCCAAGACGGCCAAGACCGCCGAGGACGTGCTGAACAAGGCGTCCGAGGAGGCCAGGAACACCACCAAGGCCGCCACCGAGGAGGCCGAGCGCATCCGCGCCGAGGCCGAGGCCGAGGCGGACCGGCTGCGCGCCGAGGCGCACGACCTCGCCGAACAGCTCAAGGGCACGGCGAAGGACGACACCAAGGAGTACCGCGCCAAGACGGTCGAGCTGCAGGAGGAGGCGCGCCGGCTGCGCGGCGAGGCCGAGCAGCTGCGCTCCGACGCGGTCGCCGAGGGCGAGCGGATCCGCTCCGAGGCCCGCCGCGAGGCCGTCCAGCAGATCGAGGAGGCGGCCAAGACCGCCGAGGAGCTGCTCGCCAAGGCGCGCACGGACGCGGACGAGCTGCGGCAGACGGCCACCGCGGACAGCGAGAAGGTCCGCACCGAGGCCATCGAACGCGCTTCGACGCTGCGCCGCCAGGCCGAGGAGACGCTGGACCGCACCCGCAAGGAGGCCGAGCGGTACCGCGCCGAGGCCGCCGAGCAGACCGAGGAGCTGAAGGCCGAGGCCGAGCTCGCCGCCCGTGAGCTGCGCGAGGAGACCGAGCGCGGCGTGGAGGCCCGCAAGGCCGAGGCCGCCGAGGAGCTGGCCCGGCTGCACACCGAGGCCGAGGCCCGTCTGGCCTCCGCCGAGGAGTCCCTCGCCGACGCCCGCGCCGAGGCCGAGCGGATCCGCCGCGAGGCCGGCGAGGAGAGCGACCGGCTGCGCTCCGAGGCCGCCGAGCGCATCCGTACGCTCCAGGCGCAGGCCGAGGCCGAGGCCGAGCGGCTGCGGGACGAGGCCGCGTCGGACGCGTCCGCCTCCCGCGCCGAGGGCGAGGCCATCGCCGTACGGCTGCGGTCCGAGGCCGCGGCCGAGGCGGAGCGGCTGAAGTCCGAGGCGCAGGACACCGCCGACCGGGTACGGGCGGAGGCGCAGGCCGCCGCCGAGCGGCTCGCCACGGAGGCCTCGGAGACGCTGGCCGCCGCGCAGGAGGAGGCCACCCGGCGCCGCCGCGAGGCCGAGGAACTGCTCGGCGCGGCCCGGCAGGAGGCCGACCAGGAGCGCCGGCGGGCCCGCGAGCAGAGCGAGGAGCTGCTGGCCTCGGCGCGCAAGCGCGTGGAGGAGGCCCAGGCCGAGGCCGTACGACTGGTCGAGGAGTCCGAGCGGCGCGCCGGCGAGATGGTGTCGGCGGCCGAGCAGCACGCCCAGCAGGTGCGGGAGTCCGTCGCCGGGCTGCACGAGCAGGCCCAGGAGGAGATCGCCGGGCTGCGCAACACGGCCGAGCACGTGGCGGACCGGATGCGCAGGGAGGCCGAGGAGGAGTCCGACCGGGTCCGCGCCGACGCCTACGCGGAGCGGGAGCGAGCCACCGAGGACGCCAACCGGCTCCGCCGTGAGGCACGGGACGAGACGGACGCCGCCAAGGCGCTCGCCGAGCGCACGGTCGCGGAGGCCATCACCGACGCGGAGCGGGTGCGTTCGGACGCCTCCGAGCACGCCCAGCGGGTCCGCACGGAGGCCTCGGACACCGTCGCGCGGGCCGACCAGGACGCCTCGCGCACCCGGGCGGAGGCACGCGAGGACGCCAACCGCATCCGTTCGGACGCGGCCACCCAGGCGGACACCCTCATCACCGAGGTGACGGCCGAGGCGGAGCGGCTGACGCGGGAGACCAACGAGGAGGCCGAGCGGGTACGGGCCGAGTCCGTCGCCAAGGCCGACCGGTTGATCGGCGAGGCCACCGACGAGGCCGAGCGGCTGCGGGCCGAGGCCGCCGAGACGGTGGGCTCCGCGCGGCAGCACGCCGAGCGGGTACGGGCCGACGCCGAGCGCGCGCGGGCCGAGGCGGAGGCGGAGGCCGACCGGCTCATGGCGCACGCCCGCGAGGAGGCCGACAACACCCTCGACGAGGCCCGCAAGGACGCCAACAAGCGGCGCTCCGAGGCGGCCGAGCAGGTCGACAAGCTCATCTCGGAGACGGCGGCCGAGGCCGACAAGCTGCTCACCGAGGCGCAGACGCAGGCGCTGCAGACCACCGCGGACGCCGAGGGGCAGGCCGACTCCATGGTCGGCGCGGCCCGCAAGGAGGCCGACCGGCTGGTCGCGGAGGCGACCGTCGAGGGGAACTCCACGGTGGAGAAGGCCCGCACGGACGCCGACGAGCTGCTGGTCGGCGCGCGCCGGGACGCGACCGCCATCAGGGAGCGGGCGGAGGAGCTGCGCGACCGCATCACGGCCGAGATCGAGGCGCTGCACACGCGGGCCCGCCGCGAGGCCGCCGAGACGATGAAATCGACGGGCGACCGTTGTGACGCGCTCATCAAGGCCGCCGAGGAGCAGCTGGAGAAGGCGACGTCGAAGGCCAAGGAGATCGTTTCCGAGGCGAACTCCGAGGCGGGCAAGGTCCGTATCGCCGCGGTGAAGAAGGCCGAGGGTCTCCTGAAGGAGGCCGAGCAGAAGAAGTCCACGCTCGTCCGTGAGGCCGAGGAGCTGAAGGCCGAGGCGATCCGCGAGGCCCGCCGCACGGTCGAGGAGGGCAAGCGCGAGCTGGAGGTGCTGGTCCGGCGCCGCGAGGACATCAATGCGGAGATTTCCCGTGTCCAGGACGTCCTGGTGGCGTTGGAGTCTTTTGAGGCCCCGTCGAGTGGCAAGGACGGTGGAGTCAAGACGGGTGCCGCGGCGGGTGCGACTCGTTCGGGTGGTAAGCCGTCAGACGGCTAGCGGTGCCGGAGCGTTGCGGGTATCTTCCCGCACCGCCCCAGCGCTAAAGAGATCAATTTGTGCTCGTTCTGTGCTTGCCAGGGCCTTTATGCAAAGTTTCTGGCAAGTATTCCGATGGTCGGCCACTCAAAAGGGGTGTCATTCTCCAGATCAAACGTGCATCTGCTCGATGACACGCCGCTTCGCCCCCTAGGATTCCACCTATCACCTCACCGGTCTCATTCGACAGGAACCCCATGAGCGACACTTCCCCCTACGGCTTCGAGCTTGTGCGGCGTGGATACGACCGCGCTCAGGTGGACGAACGTATCTCCAAGCTCGTCTCCGACCGTGACTCCGCTCTCGCCCGCATCACCGCTCTGGAAAAGCGCATCGAGGAGCTCCACCTCGAAACGCAGAACGCCCAGGCCCAGGTAACCGACGCGGAGCCGTCGTACGCGGGTCTCGGCGCACGCGTCGAGAAGATCCTCCGCCTCGCCGAGGAGGAGGCGAAGGACCTGCGCGAGGAGGCCCGTCGCGCTTCCGAGCAGCACCGCGAGCTCGCCGAGTCGGCGGCCCAGCAGGTACGCAACGACGCCGAGTCGTTCGCCGCGGACCGCAAGGCCAAGGCGGAGGACGAGGGCGTCCGGATCGTCGAGAAGGCCAAGAGCGACGCCTCGCAGCTGCGTCAGGAGGCGCAGAAGGACGCGCAGTCCAAGCGCGAGGAGGCGGACGCCCTCTTCGAGGAGACCCGCGCGAAGGCCGCGCAGGCCGCCGCCGACTTCGAGACGAACCTCGCCAAGCGCCGTGAGCAGTCCGAGCGGGACCTGGCGTCGCGTCAGCAGAAGGCCGAGAAGCGTCTCGCGGAGATCGAGCACCGCGCGGAGCAGCTCCGCCTGGAGGCCGAGAAGCTGCGCACCGACGCCGAGCGCCGCGCCCGCCAGACGGTGGAGACCGCGCAGCGTCAGGCCGAGGACATCGTCGCGGACGCGAACGCCAAGGCGGACCGGATCCGTTCGGAATCCGAGCGCGAGCTCGCCGCGCTCACCAACCGCCGCGACTCGATCAACGCCCAGCTCACCAACGTGCGCGAAATGCTGGCGACCCTCACGGGTGCCGCGGTGGCCGCGGCCAGCACGCCGGTCACGGACGACGAGCCGATCTCGCGTGGGGTTCCGGCGCAGCAGTCCCGGTAACACCTTTGCCGGACGGCGGCACCAGCCGGAAGAGGCAAGCAGGGCCCGCGTCTCCCCTCGGGGGGCGCGGGCCTTCGGTGTTCCGGGGGCGGGGGTGGGCTCGGGGGTACCCGTCGTATCGCGGCTGCCACCAGTACGCGGCTGGTGGCGCGGTTTCCCGCGCCCCTGACGGGGCCGGAGTGGCCTCGGCGCACTCCGGTGGCAGGCACCCGGTGCCCGTTCTAGCGTGGCCGCATGATCGAGCTCGACGGGCTGACCAAGCGGTACGGCGAGAAGGTCGCGGTCAATAACCTCACCTTCGCTGTGCGGCCCGGGATCGTGACCGGGTTTCTCGGGCCGAACGGGGCCGGGAAATCGACGACGATGCGGATGATTCTGGGGCTGGACCGGCCGACGGCGGGGGACGTACGGATCGACGGGACGCATTACGACCGCCTCAGGGACCCGCTCACGTACATCGGCGCGCTGTTGGACGCCAAGGCCGTGCACGGCGGCCGGAGCGCCTTCCATCACCTCCTCTGTCTCGCGCAGAGCAACGGCGTCCCCAGGGCGCGGGTGCACGAGGTGCTGGACACGGTCGGACTGACGTCGGTCGCCGGGAAGAAGGCGAAGGGGTTCTCCCTGGGCATGGGCCAGCGGCTCGGCATCGCCGGCGCGCTGCTCGGGGATCCACGGATTCTCATGTTCGACGAGCCGGTCAACGGGCTCGATCCCGAAGGCATCCACTGGATCCGGAATCTGATGAAGTCCCTCGCGGCGCAGGGCCGGACCGTCTTCGTGTCGTCGCATCTGATGAGCGAGATGGCGCTGACCGCCGACCATCTCGTGGTCATCGGGCAGGGCAGGCTGCTCGCCGACACCTCGATGGCGGAGTTCATCCAGCAGAACTCACGGTCGTACGTACGGATCCGCACCCCGCAGCGGGAACAGCTGCTCGACTCACTGCACGCCATCGGCGTCATGGTCGTGGAGACGGGCGACGGAGCGCTGGAGGCGGACGGCGCGAAACCGGAACAGATCGGCGAGCTGGCGGCCCGGCATCAGATCGTCCTGCACGAGCTGAGTCCCCAACAGGCCTCGCTGGAGGAGGCGTTCATGCGACTGACGGCCGAGTCGGTGGAGTACCACGCGCACGACGGCACGCCGGTGGCGAACCCGGCCCCCGTCCCCGGCTGGGGCGGCGGCTCGAAGCGGGAGGGCTGACCGTGGCCGCCACCCAGGTCGTCCGCTCGGAGTGGACCAAGATCCGTTCGGTGGCGTCCACGGTGTGGACGCTGTCACTGGCCGGGGTCGTCACGATCGCCCTGGGCGTGCTGATCTCGCTGTTGTCGAAGCACGAGTTCGACCGTCTGAGCCGCGCGGACCGGCTCTCGTTCGACCCGACGTTCATCAGCTTCGCGGGAATGACCCTCGGACAGCTGGCGATGATCGTGTTCGGGGTGCTGGTGGTGTCGAACGAGTACAGCACCGGCATGATCCGGACCTCGCTGGCCGCCGTGCCGCAGCGGGGCACCTTCCTCTTCAGCAAGATCGCGGTGGCCACCGCCCTCGCCTTCGTGGTGGGCCTCGCGACCAGTTTCGTGGCCTTCTTCCTGGGACAGGCCATGCTCGGCTCGCACCGGGCCGAGATCGGCGATCCGGGCGTCCTGCGCGCGGTCTTCGGGGGCGGGCTCTACATGACCCTCATCGCCATGTTCTCGATGGGCGTCGCCGCGATGCTGCGCAGCCCGATGCTGTCGCTCGGCATCCTGATGCCCTTCTTCTTCCTGATCTCCAACATCCTGGGCAATGTCGACGCCACCGAGAAGATCGGCCGGTATCTGCCCGACCAGGCCGGCAGCAAGATCATGCAGGTGGTCACCCCGGTCGACGACGACACGCCGTACGGGCCCTGGGGCGGCCTCGCCATCATGGCGCTGTGGGTGGCGGCGGCCCTGCTCGGAGGCTGTCTGATGTTGAAGGAGCGTGACGCGTGACCGTGCCGGGCGGACGTGGCAGATGGTCGTGGCCCACGACCAGAGGCCTGACCAGCAGTTACGTACATGCCAAACCGATGCCCCGGTGACCTGCGTGGTTTTACTTCCTCTTGGGCGGAACCGTCAACGCCCCGATAGGCTCCTAACCCTTACGGGGGCGTGTGCCCCGACGTCCTGAGACGTCCTCAACCGTTCGATGGGTGCGGAGCATGATCGAGGCAGTCGGCCTGACGAAGCGCTATGGCGCCAAGACGGCCGTGTACAACCTTTCCTTCCAGGTGCGGCCGGGGGCCGTCACCGGCTTCCTGGGGCCCAACGGCTCGGGCAAGTCGACGACGATGCGCATGATCCTCGGCCTGGACAATCCCACCTCCGGGCAGGTGACGATCGGCGGCTATCCGTACCGCAAGCTGCCGAACGCGGCCCGCCAGGTCGGTGCGCTCCTCGACGCCAAGGCGGTGCACGGTGGCCGGCACGCCCGCAACCACCTGCTGTCGCTGGCGCAGCTGTCGGGCATCCCGGCCCGCCGGGTGGACGAGGTGCTGGGCGTCGTCGGCCTCCAGGATGTGGCCAAAAAGCGCTCCAAGGGCTTCTCGCTCGGTATGGGCCAGCGGCTCGGCATCGCCGCCGCCCTGCTCGGCGACCCCCAGGTGCTGCTCTTCGACGAGCCGGTCAACGGCCTCGACCCCGAGGGCATCCTCTGGGTCCGCAACCTGATGAAGGCGCTCGCCGCCGAGGGCCGTACGGTCTTCGTCTCCTCGCACCTGATGAGCGAGATGGCGCTGACCGCCGACCACCTCATCGTGATCGGGCGCGGGCAGCTGCTCTCCGACATGAGCATCAAGGACTTCATCTCGGCGAACTCCGCCGACTTCGCGCGGGTCCGGACACCGGACACCGAGCCGCAGCAGCGCGAGAAGCTGACGGCCGCGCTGACCGAGGCGGGCGGCCAGGTGCTGCCCGAGCAGGACGGCGCGCTGCGCGTCATGGGTCTGCCGCTCCCCCGCATCAGCGACCTCGCGCACGGCGCCGACGTACGCCTGTGGGAGCTGTCGCCGCACCAGGCGTCGCTGGAGGAGGCGTACATGCGGATGACGCAGGGCGCCGTCGACTACCGCTCGACGACCGACCAGAAGGCCGGTTTCCAGCAGCCCCTGCCGCCCGGCGCGCAGCCGCCCATGCCGGTGCCCGGACAGGGCCAGCCGGGCTGGTACGCCCCGCCGGCGCCGCAGCAGGGCGGCCAGCCGTACGCGCCGCAGGGCCAGCCCGTGCCGCAGGGTCCGCCGCCGGCCGGGCCGTACGGGGCTCCGGCGCCCGCCGCCGCGCCCGCTCCGGCTCCGGGTCAGCCGCAGCCGAACCCGTACGCCCAGGCCGCGCCCCAGGCCCCCGCGCAGCCCTCCGCCGCGCCGGCCCCCGCACAGCCCGCCCCCGCGGCCGCGCCCGCCGCCGACCTGACGAAGTCCGAGGACGCCCGATGAGCACGCCCCAGCCACCCCTCGCCCAGCAGCCGCCCGCCCCCAACTGGCAGGGGGCTCCGGGCACTTCGTACACCTCGCCGATCCCGGTGGTGCGCACCCACCTCGGGCACGCGATCTCCTCCGAGTGGACGAAGATCAAGTCGGTCCGCTCGACGATGTGGACGCTGGGCGTCTTCGTCGTCCTGGTGATCGGCCTCGGTCTGCTCTTCGCCATGATCGCCGCCTCCACGGACATGGAACTGAACGGCGAGTCCCCGCTGGGCCTGGGCATGTTCGGGCTGATGATCGGCAGCGTCTGCATCCTCACGCTCGGGGTGCTGACCACGGCCTCCGAGTACGGCACGGGGATGATCCGGACCACGATGACCGCGTGCCCGAGCCGCGGCCGGGTCCTGGCCGCGAAGGCGATCGTGTTCTTCGGGCTCGCGTTCACGGTCACCCTGGTGTCCACCGCGTTCGTCAGCTTCGCCACGGTGGCGATCCTGGAGGGCAACGGCGCCACCAGCCCCGACGCCGACGAGTGGTTCAAGGCGACCGTCGGCGTGAGCCTCTTCCTCGCGCTGTTCGGACTGCTGGCGCTGCTGATGGGCTCGCTCATCCGGCACTCGGCGGGCGCGATCACCCTCATGCTCGGGGTGTTCCTCGCGCCGCTGGTCATCGCGATCTTCATGTTCTCGGAGTCGCTGAAGGACGTGCAGGAGTTCCTGCTGGAGTACTCGATCCCGAGCCAGCTCAGCGTGTTCTACGGCTCGGAGCTCAGCCAGTCGGGCCCGTCCGGCTGGGACCCGCTGTGGATCATGCTCGGGCTGGTGGCCGCCGCGTTCGTCGGCGCGTACGCCCTGCTGGAGCAGCGGGACGTGTGACCGGGGGCCGATGAGGTTCAGAACCTCGGTGCGTTACGGGACCGCTGCACCCGCGAGGTGCGGCGGTCCTTCGCGTTCCAGCAGGCCTTGTGCCAGTGCCGGCGCTCGTCGACGCCCGAGTGCTCGGGCCAGGCGACGAGGTGCGGCACCCCGGAGGGGATCATCTGGTCGCAGCCGGGGCAGCGATAGGTCTTGCCCGCGGCGCTCGCGCCCGCCACATGGCGCACGCTCCACTCCTCGCCCCGCCAGGGCTCGCTGGTCTGCCAGCCGCCGTACCGGTCCGACCGGTCCTCCTCCGCGCTGCGGCCCGACGGACCGGACAGACCCGACGAGGCATGGTCCTTGGGGCGGTTGCGACGCGGGGACACGGGACACCTCACGGGGCTATACAGGGAGCAGGGTTGGCGTCCAGCCTACGCGCGCCCGGTGGGGGTATGCGTACCTCACCAATCCCCTCAGATCGCCCTCCGTCCGCCGCATTCTGCAGACAATCCGCAAATCTCGCCGCGAGGCCGTGTCTTCGGCACGTGTCACACGGTTATGCCGGTGGGGGAGCTCCCGAGTCGGAGCCGAGGAAGCAGGAAGAGCGATGCACGTAGGAACATTTGTACTGGGAGCCCAATTCCCCGGCCAGGGCCAGGGGGAGGCGCTCCACCGGGCGGTCCGGACCGCCGAAGTGGCCGACGAGGCCGGGCTGGACGCGGTCTGGCTGGCCGAGCACCATTTCGTGCCGTACGGCACATGCCCGTCGGCGATCACCCTCGCCGCGTTACTGCTGGGGCGAACCCGGCGCATCCGCGTCGGCACGGCGGTCAGCGTGCTGCCCACCGTCCACCCCGTGGCCCTGGGCGAACAGGCCGCACTGCTGCATGTGACGTCCGGCGGACGCTTCTCGCTGGGCGTCGGGCGCGGCGGACCGTGGGTCGACCTGGAGGTGTTCGGCGCCGGCCTCGAGGCGTACGAGAAGGGGTTCCCGGAATCACTCGATCTGCTGGTGCGCTGGCTGCGCGAACCCTCGGTGTCCGCCTCGGGGGAACGATTCAGCTTCCGTGAGGTCCCCGTCGTCCCCAGGCCCGCCGAGGACCTGGACGAGACGCCGGGGCCGGAGGTCGTCGTCGCCTGCACCTCGCCGGCGAGCGTACGGCTGGCCGCCGAGCGGGGGCTGTCGATGCTTCTCGGGATGCACGTCGGGGACGAGGAGAAGGCCGACATGGTCGCGCTGTGGCGCACGTACGCCCGGGCGGCGGGCCGTTCGCCGGAGGAGATCTCCGGCGCGGCCCATGTCTCGGCCGGTGTCTGCCAGATCGCGGACCGGCGCACCGACGCCGTGGAGGCGCTCACCAAGGCGATGCCGGGCTGGCTGAAGCAGGGCCTCGACGCGCACGTGACCGTCGACGGCCGCGCCCGCGCCATGCGGGACCCGCTCGCGTACACCGAACTGCTCTGCGGGCTCCACCCGGTGGGGCCCCCGCGGCTGTGCGCCGACCGGCTCGCGGCGACCAGTGAACGGACGGGCATCTCCCGCTTCGCCCTGCTCGTCGAGGGCTCCGGCGACCTGTCGGCGACGGAGGAGAACGTACGGCGACTCGGTGCCGAGGTGCTGCCTCACCTCGGCTGAGCCACTGCGGGGAGCTTGCCGCCCCGGTTACCGATGCACCTCCCGCGGTGGGAGCGGCAAGCTGTACTGCGTCACGTTCTCAGCAGTCCCGGAGTTCCGGGGACTGGTTGAGGAGTTGGCCGCGGATCGAGGTGAAGCGGGCCAGCCTGTCGTCCACGGACGGGTCCAGAGGGAACACCGCCACACGGTGGCAGTTCTGGAAGGCCAGCCGGACACCGAAGTGCCGCTGCAGCGCGCCGCGAATCGCGTCGCTGGCGAGCGCGCGCAGCAGTTGTCCGCGTGCCTGCTCGTCCGGCGGGGGCGTCTGGTTGTCGGCGAACTCTCCGCCGTCGACCTTCAGCTGGGCCACCAGGGAGCTGATCATCTCCCACGCGTAGGGCAGGGAGGTCCGGACGCAGTCGACGAAGGCGGCTTCGTCGACCTCGCCTCGCTCGGCCTGTTCGAGTAGGGCCGGTGAGACGTCGAGCGACATGGGTTCTCCTCTCGCACCCCCACAACAACAGGGGTTGACGGACAAGGCCGGAGATCGGTCCGCGAACACGCAGAGTGCACGCTTCGCGACCTCCAGTTTCTACGGTAAGCAACCGAACGTGACCGCACCAGGAGATTGCGCGCACCGACTCGGTGTCCGACGCACACAATCAGCCAATGCCGAACGGGAGTTGACAGCGGCACATGCCGGGGGACGACGGAGGCGTCCCTGAGGGGCTCGGGGAACGTGACGGAGGGCGACAGTCACCGCGCGGTGCTCGCGAGCAGTCGAACGGTTCCCGGCGGGACGCGCCGACCGCGGACGGGCTCCCGGCCGGGGCACTTCCGGCGGTCGAATCGCGCGCACCCGTCGGCGTCGAGTAGCGTTGCCGACCATGCGTCTCGTCATTGCCCGCTGCTCCGTCGACTACGCGGGCCGGCTCACCGCCCATCTCCCCTCGGCTCCCCGCCTGATCCTGGTGAAGGCGGACGGCAGCGTCTCGATCCACGCGGACGACCGGGCCTACAAGCCCCTCAACTGGATGTCGCCGCCCTGCACCCTGAAGGAGGGTTCCGGGGACGAGGAGGGCGTCTGGACCGTCATCAACAAGGCGGGCGAGAAGCTCATCATCACGATGGAGGAGGTCCTCCACGACTCCTCGCACGAACTGGGCGTCGACCCCGGCCTGATCAAGGACGGCGTCGAGGCACACCTGCAGGAGCTGCTCGCCGACCGCATCGAGACCCTCGGCGAGGGGTACACCCTCATCCGCCGTGAGTACATGACCGCCATCGGCCCCGTCGACATCCTGTGCCGGGACGCCGAGGGCAAGACCGTCGCGGTCGAGATCAAGCGGCGCGGTGAGATCGACGGCGTCGAGCAACTCACGCGCTACCTGGAGCTGTTGAACCGCGACCCCCACCTCGCGCCGGTCCGCGGCATCTTCGCCGCCCAGGAGATCAAGCCCCAGGCCCGCGTCCTCGCCACCGACCGCGGCATCGGCTGCGCGGTCCTCGACTACAACGCCCTGCGCGGCATCGAGGACGACAAGCTCCGGCTGTTCTGAGCCTTTCCACGAAAGAGGGCCGGGTCCGAGGAACGGACCCGGCCCTCTCGTGTCGGACGGAGGGCGTCGAACGGGCTGGACGGAACCTCAGGCCACCGTCCCGCTCGGGGAGTCGGCGGTGGTCGCCGGGGCCCCTGCCGCGCTGCTGGACTCGACGGGCCCACCGGAGGTCGACGCACTGGCGCTGTTCGTGCCGTCCGGTGGCGGCGGGTCCTCCGTCCCTCCCCCGGTCGGTGTCGGGGTGGGTGTCGGAGTCGGCGTCGGCGTGGGTGTCGGCGTCGGGGTGGGCGACCCCGACTCGTCCTCGCTGTCGGACGGCGTCGGCTTCGGGGAGTTCTTCGTCGGGGACGTCGTCGGCTTGCCCGTCGGCCCCTCCGTACCGCTCGGGTCGTCCGTCGGCCCCGCGCTGTCCGTGGGTGTCGGGTCGTCCGACGTGCCGTACGTGCCGTCGGCGCCGGGGTCGGTGGGTTCGGGCAGGGTGCCCGGGGCGTTGTCGTCGTCGCCGGTCTTGGGGCGGTCCGCGACGAGTCCGCCGTCGTCGACGCCCTCGCTGGCGGAGGGATTGACGCCGACCCGCTCGGCCGGAGTGTCGCCGTTGCCGTCGGAGGTCGCGCCGAGCGTCACGACGGTGCCCAGGACGGCGGCGAGCAGCGCACCCGCACCCGCGGCGACCACGTTGCGCCGGGCGCCGCCGACGAGGCTCTTGAGGCCGCTGAGCTTGTGCGCGGGCGACCCGCCGGGCCGCTGTGTGACGAGCGTCGATTCGCTGGTCGAGGTCGGCACGGCCTGACCCGCGTTCGCGGCCGCCGATCCCGAGCCCGTCGCCCCGAAGCCGACCGCGCCGAAGCCCGTCGGCGTGTACGCGGACGGCACGCCCCCGGGCGGTGGGGCCGACTCCTCGTGCCGGGCGTCCGGCACCTCCTCCCCCGCCGCCGTGCGCCCACCGGGCGGTGTCGCCCCGGAGCGGTCGGCGACCAGGGCGAGGGCCCTGCGGCCGGCGACGGTGCCGCGCTTGTCGGCGAGGACGTTGCGCAGCCCGATCGACGCCTCCAGGTCGGCGCGGGCCCGCTCCAGGTGCCCTGAGCAGAGCGCGAGGACACCCAGCTCATGGTGGAAGTAGGCCTGCTCGCCGGTCTCGCCGACGAGGCCGGCCGCCTCCGCGCCGGCCCGGAGCGCCCGCTCCCAGGCGCTCCAGCGCAGCCCCGCGGCGAACGCCGGCGCCGCCTGCCGGGCCAGCACCACGGCGGCGCTCTCCTCGTCCTCGCCGACGGGGGCGGTCGTGGGCACGAGCGCGGTGAGGGCGGCCAGGACGGCGTCCGCCTCGGCCGAGACCCGCTCGGGGGTGACCGACGGGTGCCCGGCCCACCAGGCGTAGTGCTGGGCGGCTGTGCGGGCACGCGTCTCGGCGTCGTCGGCGTACCCGGCGGCCTCCAGCTGGGTCCGCACTCCGGCGGCGAGCCGGTGGCGGGCACCGACAGGTGTCACCAGCGCGCAGCCGACCAGCTCGCCGAGGGCCGCGTCGGCGTGGGTGTCGCCCACGAGGGCGGGCAGGTGTGCCTGGTGCGGGACCTCGCCGCCGAGCGCGACCGCGAACCTGAGGGTCTCGCGGGCCGAGGCGCTCAGCCGGGACGCCAGCAGCGCGGCGGGCGCGGCTCCCTCGGCGAGCGACGGCAGGGGGATGTCGTGCTCGTCCGCGGCCGGCCCGAACGACGCGTCGACCAGTGACGGCGCGTCCTGGAAGACCCCGAACTCGTCCACGGCGTCCGCACCGGCCCGCTGCCGGTCCCGCTGCCTGAGCAGCGCCCCGGCCTGGGTGAAGCGCAGCGGCAGTCCCTCGGACTCGAACCAGAGGTCACCGGCCCAGTTCGACTCGTCCTCGGTGAGCACCCGCCCGACGGCACGCTCCAGCAGCCGCTCGCTGCCGGCCCGGTCGAGGCCGCCGAGCACGATCTCCTCCAGGGGCGCGTCGGCGGACGGCAGCGGGACGTCGGGGGTGGCACCGATCAGGAAGGCGCACTCGGGGGTGGCGTCGAGCAGTTCGTCGAGCGCGATTCCGCCGAACTCCAGGTCGTCCAGGACGACGACCGCGCCGATGTCCCGCACGATGTCGAGGATCTGCTGACGCGCGGGCCGGAACAGCGGTGTGCTGTACACGGCTGCGAACAGTTCGTACAGCAGGTCGTCGACCGTGCGCCGGAAGCCGCTCAGCCGGACGACGCCGTCGGGTGCCAGCTCCGCGCAGTCCTCGGCGACCGCGTCGAGGAGCGTGGTGCGGCCGGAGCCGGGGGCGCCGGTGAGCCGGACGGAGCGGCCGCGCGCGAGGAGCCGTACGAGCCGCTCCCTCTCCTCGTCGCGCTGGAGCAGGGGCAGCCTGGGCAGCGAGGGGCCCGGGGGCACCGGCGGCCGGGCGGCGCGGTCGATCGCGGCGCGCTCGGCGGGCGGGTGCTTCACGGGCGGACCAGGCAGTTCGCCGGGCGGGCAGTTCTCTATCTCGCTGCCGTCGACGGGGTTGACGGTGAGCAGGAAGTCGCCCGAGACGAGCTGGACGGTGCGGGCGAGTGCCGGGGCGTGCCGGTCGAAGTCCTGCGTCAGCGCGTCACGTGGTGGACGCTTGCTCTGCGCCTGTCCGTCGTCGTGGCCGTACTCTTCGGGTCCCCGGTTGTTCGGGTCCATCGGTTCTAGCCCCCCCCAAAAGCGTCTCGTGTGCTGGAGCCCCTCCCGGCCTTGCCGCACACCGCGCTGTCGCTTCTGGTCCGGAACCCGCTCGAGGGTAGCTGGCAGCGGGCAGCCGAACCCTAAACCTTCGCACAGTATCTCCGACAGTCCGGGGTCCCGCGCCGTCCGAGACATCACAGTCTCGTGAGGATTGCGAGCGTGGTGCGTTTCGCCCCCATAGTCCTCATGGTCCCCATGCCGAAGCCCTCAAGGTCCCATGCCGACCGGAGAGGTCATGCCGACCGGGTGTCCCGCGCACACCGACCCATACGTACGGGCCCGTACACGCGTTCACACGCGGGGCAGTGACTCCAGACCGATGCCGCCCTCGATCGCCAGGATGCGGTGCAGCCGTGTCGCCACGAGCAGTCGCTGCATCTGCGGTGGCACATCGCGCAGCACCAGCCGCCGTCCGCACCGTCCCGCCCGCCGGTGGGCTCCCATGATCACCCCGAGTCCGGTGGCGTCCCAGGAGTCCAGCTCTGACAGGTCGAGCACCAGGTCGCCGGCTCCGTCGTCGACGGCCGAGTGCAGGACCGTACGGGCGTCCGCCGCGCTGCGTACGTCGAGGCGGCCCCCGACGACCAGCTCGGCGTGGTCGCCCCTGATGTACATAAGCGCTCCCCGTGAGTGCGTCTCGTACTCCGTGATGTGGGTGATGCAACGTCTGACGGTGTTTGACACCGCCAGGTTGCCGTCTGTGAGCGAACCGATACCGAATTCACCTCAAGGGGTGAGGCCGGAGAGGCTCATGCGTTCACATGCGTGGGAAGTGCCGCCCGTGACGCGCATGCCGACGTCAGTAGGCGTAGAAGCCCTGCCCGCTCTTGCGTCCGATGTCACCGGCGTCAACCATCCGGCGCATCAGCTCCGGAGGAGCGAACTTCTCGTCCTGGGACTCGGTGTAGATGTTGCTCGTGGCGTGCAGCAGGATGTCGACGCCCGTCAGGTCGGCCGTGGCCAGCGGTCCCATCGCGTGACCGAAGCCCAGCTTGCAGGCGAGGTCGATGTCCTCGGCCGTCGCGACGCCCGACTCGTACAGCTTCGCGGCCTCGACGACGAGGGCGGAGATGAGCCGGGTGGTCACGAAACCGGCGACGTCGCGGTTGACGACGATGCAGGTCTTGCCGACCGACTCGGCGAACTGCCGTGCGGTGGCGAGCGTCTCGTCACTCGTCTTGTAGCCCCGCACCAGTTCGCACAGCTGCATCATCGGCACCGGCGAGAAGAAGTGCACCCCGACGACCCGCTCGGGCCGCTCGGTGGCCGCCGCGATCTTGGTGATCGGGATGGCGGAGGTGTTCGAGGCGAGCACGGTGTCCTCGCGGACGACCTTGTCGAGCGCCCGGAAGATCTCGTGCTTCACTTCGAGCTTCTCGAACACGGCCTCGACGACGATGTCCGCGTCGGCCGCCGCGTCGAGGTCCGTGGTGGCGGTGATCCGCCCCAGCGCCGCCTCGGCGTCCTCGGCCGCCAACTTCCCCTTGCTCACGAACTTGTCGTACGACGCCGTGATGCCGCCGATGCCACGGTTCAGCGCCTCGTCGGTGACGTCGCGCAGGACGACGTCCCAGCCCGCCTGCGCGGACACCTGGGCGATGCCGGACCCCATGAGTCCGGCTCCGATGACGGCGAGCTTCCGTGCCACTGTGCGACTCCCCTGGTACGCGCTGTCGATGGGTTACCTCTCGGGCGGACACTAGCGCTCGTGAGGGGCCGTGTGACCGCTTAGTAACGCGAGTCACGTCTCAATGGGCGGACGTCACACCGGCAGCGCTCACTCGGAGGGTCGGACGGCGTAGTTGAGCACCTTCTCGCTCAACAGGCCCTCCATGTCGTCCAGGAGAAGAAGTACCTCTCGTGACACTTCGTCCGGATCGCGCCCGGCGAGCATCTCGCGTCCGATGACGGCCATCACCGTCTGGTGGACCCAGTTGATCTGACCGGCGATCAGGGTGGGCAGGGAGTCACCAGCGACGGCGCCGGTCTCCTCACGGAGGGCCGCCTCCAGGTTGTCCTGGACCTCCTGCTGGATGCTCCACAGCCTGGAGCGCAGGGCGGGCGCCTCGTGGATGGCCTTCATGAAGCGGTCGTAGCCCTCCATCAGGCCGACGTGCGGCGAGACCGCCTCGACCTCGGAGCGCAGTTCACGGAGGACGGCGGCGACGGCCGACTCGCCCCGGTCGCGGGCGCGCACCCAGCGGGCGAGCCGTTCGACGATGCCCGCGCTGCGGTCGAAGAAGAGGTCCTCCTTGGCGGGGAAGTAGTTGTAGACGGTGTTCACGGAGACGTCGGCCGCGTCGGCCACCTCCGCGATGGTGACGGTCACGAAGCCGTGCTCCAGGAACAGCCCGGTGGCGATGTCCGAGATCCGCTGCCTCGTCTCGCGTTTCTTGCGCTCCCTGAGCCCTTCTGCCATGGGCACATCGTAGGTCGCCCCGCCGACTGTCGGGGGTTTCACTGGAGCCTCTTAAACTTTGGAGCCATTGCAAAATTTCAGTGAGTCTGTTTTTCTGAGGTCATGCCCATCATCAGTACGGCCGGTCTGGCCCGTACCTTCCAGACGAAGCGCGGCCCCGTGGAGGCCGTGCGCGGAATCGACCTCACCGTCCGCTCCGGCGAGATCCTCGGGTTCCTCGGCCCGAACGGCGCCGGGAAGACGACGACACTGCGCATGCTCACGACCCTGCTGCCCCCGACCGGCGGCGCGGCCACGGTCGCGGGGCACGACCTGGCGACCGACCCCGCCGGAGTACGCCGGGCCTGCGGCTACGTGGCGCAGTCGGGCGGGGTGGACCCGCAGATCACGGTGCGGGAGGAGCTGGTCACCCAAGGGCGGCTCTACCGCCTGACGAAGAGCCAGGCCGTCGAGCGCGCGGCCGAGTTGGCCCACGACCTGGACCTCACCGATCTACTGGACCGCAGGTGCGCCGCGCTCTCCGGCGGCCAACGGCGCCGCCTCGACATCGCGATGGCGCTCACCCACCGTCCCCGTGTCCTCTTCCTCGACGAGCCGACGACGGGTCTCGACCCCGCCAGCCGAGCCGATCTGTGGAAGCTGGTGCGCCGACTGCGCGACGAGCACGGCACCACGGTCTTCCTGACGACGCACTACCTCGACGAGGCGGACGCCCTCGCCGACCGGATCGTCGTCGTCGACCAGGGCCTGGTCGTGGCGGACGACACCCCGAGCGCGCTCAAGCTGCGGCACGGCGGCTCGATCGACGCCACGCTCCAGGACGCCTTCCTGGCCATCACCGGGCGAGGGCCCTCCCCCGCCGACACCGCCCCCATAGCCGTCTAGACCCGGTCCGAGGACTCCGATGCTTCTTCACGACACCGCGCTGATCTTCGGGCGGTATGCCCGCCAGACCCTGCGCTCCCGCTTCGCGATGCTGTTCGGCGTACTGATGCCGCTGCTGTATCTGCTCTTCTTCGGCCCGCTGCTCACCGACGTCCCGCTCGGCTCGCGGGGCAGCTCCTGGCAGGTGCTCGTCCCGGGGCTGCTTCTCCAACTGGGGTTGTTCGGCGCCTCGTTCGCGGGCTTCATGGTGATCCTCGAGAAGCAGACGGGGGTGATCGAGCGCATGCGGGTCACCCCGGTGAGCCGGCTCGCCCTGCTGCTGGGCCGGGTGCTGCGTGACGCGGCGGTCTTCGTCTTCCAGGCGGTACTGCTCGTCCTCGCGGCCCTGCTCATGGGCCTGCGCGCGCCCCTCGCCGGCATCCTGATCGGCTTCGTCTTCGTGGCCCTGCTGACGGTCTCGCTCGCCTCGCTGTCGTACGCGCTCGCCATGAAGGCCCGCTCCCAGCACGAGTTCGGCCCGGCGGTCAACGCGCTGACGATGCCGTCGATGCTCCTGTCGGGCCTGATGCTGCCGATGTCACTGGCCCCGGGCTGGCTCGACGTCCTGTCCCACTTCATCCCGTTCCGCTATCTGGTGGACGCGATGCGGGACGCGTACGTCGGCGCGTACGCCACTTCGGCCATGCTGTACGGGGTCCTGGTGGCCCTCGGCCTCACGGCGCTCGCCGTGACGGTGGGCACACGGGTCTTCCGGACGGCCGGAGCGTAACTACGCTGGTCACATGGTCAATCTGACGCGCATCTACACCAGGACCGGCGACAAGGGCACCACCAACCTCGGCGACATGAGCCGGGTGCCCAAGACCGACCTGCGGATCTCGGCGTACGCGGACGCCAACGAGGCCAACGCGGTGATCGGGACGGCGATCGCGCTGGGCGGGCTGGACGAGGAGGTCGTCAAGGTCCTCACCCGTGTGCAGAACGACCTCTTCGACGTCGGCGCCGACCTCTCCACCCCCGTCGTCGAGAACCCCCAGTTCCCGCCCCTGCGGGTCGAGCAGTTCTACATCGACAAGCTGGAGGCGGACTGCGACCGCTTCAACGAGCGGTTGGAGAAGCTCCGCTCCTTCATCCTGCCGGGCGGTACCCCGGGCGCGGCCCTGCTCCACCAGGCCTGCACGGTCGCCCGCCGGGCCGAGCGCTCGACGTGGGCGGCCCTGGAGGCCCACGGCGAGGAGATGAACCCCCTCACCGCTACCTACCTCAACCGCCTCTCCGACCTCCTGTTCATCCTCGCGAGGACGGCGAACAAGGAGATCGGAGACGTGCTGTGGGTGCCGGGCGGGGAACGCTAGCGGTCCCCCGTCGTTCCGCGTGCGGCCTGGTACAGGCCCGTCGCGACGAGTACGCCGCCGACGCACATCATCACCACGCCGACCTTGGTCAGGGTGACGACCGGGACCTCCACTCCGTCGGTGAAGAGCCACAGGACCAGGCCGACCACAAAGGTGCCGACCCCTTCCACCAGGTTCTTCATCGGCTTGCCCGTCCTGCCGCTCATCGCCCGACACCCTCTTTCGAGTACGTGCCCCGGTGCTCGCCCTCCGGGGCGTCCGGCTCCTTCTTCGGCCAGATCAGGTAGGCGAGAGCCACCAGTCCGTGGATACCCGCGGCCCGGAGCGCCGCCCACTGGAACGACCGCAGCGAATCGACGTTCCCCTCGTCGCCGACGTACCAGACGGCACCCTGGAGCAGCGCCAGCGCGACGGCTGCCGCCACCACCGTGCGGAGCCAGAGGCCGCCCTCGTACCGGGCCCTCGCCAGGCCGTACTTCGGCGGCCCCACCGGCTTGGACCCGCCGCCCAGGCGATGCGCGGCATGGCCGTCCAGCCAGCGGATCGTGTAGTGGCCGTACCCCACGGTGAAGCCGATGTAGAGCGCCGCCACGCCGTGCTCCCAGCTCGGCTCGGCGCCGTTCTTCAGATCGATCGCGCTCACGACGAAGAGCACCAGTTCCAGCACGGGCTCGCACAACAGCAGCACCACGCTCGTCCGGCGCCACTTCAGCAGATAGCGGACGGCCAGGGCCAGTGCCAGCAGCACCCAGAAGCCGACCTCGCAGGCGATGATCAACGCGACGATCACGATGCGCTCCTTTCGGTCACCCTTCCAGGCTCCCGGCGGCCGGCCCCCGATTCGTCGTCACCGGTGACGAAGTCGCGGTACACCGAAAGATGCAGTCCAGGACCGTTCGCGGGGATCAGGCGCCGGGATCCCGTCCCGTGTTGGATGGAGTCATGGCCGTACGACTGCCCCGCCCGCACCGCATGGACGTCTACATCGCCGTCGCCGGACTCCTCGGCGGTCTGCTGCTGTGGGTCCTGGACCTCGGCACGCGCACGGCCCGCGACGGGCTCGTGGTGCTCGACGGCCGCTGGTGGATCCTGCTGCCCCTGGTCGTGACCGCCGGCTGCGAAGCGCTGCGCCGCACCATGCCGCGCACCGCCCTGCTGATCGGCTGGGCCGCCCTGACGCTGGACACCATCACCCAGGGCAACCTGCTCACGGTGCTGATGTTCACCGACCTGGTGTACGCGGCCGTGCTCTACGGCCGGCCCGCCACGGCTCGCCGGGTGCCCTGGATCGCCGGCCTGGTCACCGTGGCCTTCACGGTGGTGCCCCTCGCGGCCTTCCGGAAGCCGGAGGCCCTGCTGATCGGCCTGGTCGTCGGACTGGTCTCCCTCATGCCCGCCGCCACCGGCTGGATCGTCCGCAACCACCGCGACGCCGCCGAGGCCGCCGACCTGCGTGCCGAGCAGACGGCCCTGCTGGCGGAGATGGACCGCGCCCAGGCCGTCGTGTCCGAACGGGCGCGCATGGCACGGGAGTTGCACGACATGGTCGCCAACCACCTCTCGGCGATCGCGATCCACTCCACGGCCGCGCTCTCGATCGACGACCCGGACACCTCCCGACAGGCCCTCGGGGTCATCCGCGAGAACAGCGTCGAGGGGCTGACCGAGATGCGCCGGCTGATCGGCATCCTGCGGGACACGAGCGACGACACCGAGCCGTCCGCCGCGCCCACGCTCGACGGGGTCGGCTCGCTCGTCGAGGGAGCCCGCACCAACGGGCTCGACGTGACCCTCGACGCCGATCACGGCGACTCCCTCCCCGCCCCCGTCGAACTGGCGGCGTACCGCATCGTCCAGGAGTCGTTGACGAACGTCCTCAAGCACGCCTCCCCCGGCCGGGTCACCGTCGCGCTGCGCCAGACGGACAGCTCCCTCGCCATCGCCGTGACCAGTCCGTTCGGTGACCGCGACGGCCCGAGCGCGCCCGGTTCCGGCGCGGGCCTGGTGGGGATGCGGGAGCGGGTCGCCCTGCTGGGCGGCACCTTCGAGGCGGGCCCCGAGAGCTCGGGACACGGCAAGATCTGGAGCGTCCGCGCCTCCCTCCCCGTCACCGAGGGGGAGCCCGCTTGACCGCCGCCCCCGCACCCGCACCCGTCGCCGCAGTCGAAGGAGACCCCGCATGATCCGTGTGCTCGTCGCCGAGGACCAGTCCGCCGTACGGGCCGGACTGGTGCTCATCCTGGGCAGCGCGCCGGACATCGAGGTGATCGGTGAGGCGGCGGACGGCGAGCGGGCGGTGGCGCTCGCGCGGGAGCTTCGGCCGGACCTGGTGCTCATGGACGTGCAGATGCCGCGGCTGGACGGGGTCTCCGCGACCCGCCAGGTCGTCTCCGAGGGGCTGGCCGACGTGCTCGTGCTCACCACCTTCGACCTCGACGAATACGTCTTCGGGGCGCTGCGGGCCGGTGCCGCCGGGTTCCTGCTGAAGAACACGGAGGCCAAGGACCTCATCGAGGCCGTACGGGCGGTGGGGCGCGGCGAGGGTCTGATCGCCCCGGCCGTCACCCGGCGGCTGATCGCCGAGTTCGCCGCCAAGCCCGTACGCGAGCCCACGGCCGATCCGACGGTCCTCGGCTCCCTCACCCGGCGCGAACGGGAAGTCCTCTCCTGTCTGGGCGAAGGGCTGTCGAACGCGGAGATCGCCCGGCGGCTGGACATGGCCGAGGCGACGGCGAAGACACACGTCAGCCGCCTGCTGGGGAAGCTGGATCTGCGCAGCCGGGTGCAAGCGGCCGTACTGGCGCAGGAGTTGGGGGTCTGAGCCGGTTTCCGGCCCCGTTCTGATCCGTCGGGGTGTCCGGCGTGAGCGTACTGGTCCAGACCCATTGACCTATGGTCCAGACCTTTCTATTCTCGGCCGCACTGCGCCACGTCATGCTCATGCTCACGACACCCCACAAGGAGGCGCACATGCGCTTCAGGCACAGAGCCATAGCGGGTCTCGCCGCCCTTCTCCTCCCCCTCGCCGGCCTGGCCGGCCTCGCGACCCCCGCACAGGCGGCCGCCGCGGCTTCATCGGCCACCGCCACCTACGCCAAGCCCCAGGACTGGGGCTCCGGCTTCGAAGGCAAGTGGACCGTCAAGAACACCGGGACGACCACGATCAGCTCCTGGACCGTCGAGTGGGACTTCCCCTCCGGCACGTCCGTCACCTCCGCCTGGGACGCGGATGTCACCTCGTCCGGCACCCACTGGACCGCCAGGAACAAGTCCTGGAACGGCACCCTCGCACCGGGCGCCTCCGTCTCCTTCGGTTTCAACGGGAGCGGCTCAGGCTCCCCGGCCAACTGCAAGCTGAACGGCGGAAGTTGTGACGGCGGCCCGTCCGTCCCCGGTGACGCGGCACCCTCCGCCCCCGGCACCCCGACCACCTCGGACGTCACCACCACCTCGGTGAAGCTCGGCTGGAGCGCGGCCACCGACGACAAGGGGATCAAGAACTACGACGTCCTGCGCGACGGCACCAAGATCGCCACCGTCACCGGCACGACCTACACGGACACCGGCCTGACCGCCGGAACCGACTACTCGTACACCGTCCAGGCCCGCGACACCGCCGACCAGACCGGCCCGGTGAGCGGCGCCGCCGCCGTACGGACCACGGGCGGCACGAACCCGAACCCCGGCGCGAAGGTCAACCTCGGCTACTTCACCGAGTGGGGCGTCTACGGCCGCAACTACCACGTGAAGAACCTGGTGACCTCGGGCTCCGCCGCGAAGATCACCCACATCAACTACGCCTTCGGCAACGTCAAGAACGGCCAGTGCGTGCTGGACGACGCCTACGCGGCCACCGACAAGGCGTACACCGCCGACCAGTCCGTCAGCGGCACCGCCGACACCTGGGACCAGCCGCTGCGCGGCAACTTCAACCAGCTCCGCCAGCTCAAGGCCAAGTACCCGCACATCAAGGTGCTGTACTCCTTCGGCGGCTGGACCTACTCCGGCGGCTTCGGCCAGGCCGCGCAGAACCCGGCCGCGTTCGCCAAGTCCTGCAAAGCCGTCGTGGAGGACCCGCGCTGGGCCGACGTCTTCGACGGCATCGACATCGACTGGGAGTACCCGAACGCCTGCGGTCTGACCTGCGACACCTCGGGCCCCGCAGCGTTCAAGAACCTGATGTCCGCACTCCGTACCGAGTTCGGCCCGAACTACCTGGTCACCGCGGCCATCACCGCCGACGGCTCCTCCGGCGGCAAGATCGACGCGGCCGACTACGGCGGCGCCGCCACCTCGCTGAACTGGTACAACGTGATGACGTACGACTACTTCGGCGCCTGGGCGAACACCGGCCCGACCGCCCCGCACTCCCCGCTGACCTCGTACTCCGGCATCCCGACCGCCGGCTTCAACTCGGCCGACGCGATCGCCAAGCTGAAGGCGAAGGGCGTCCCGTCCGCCAAGCTCCTGCTCGGCATCGGCTTCTACGGCCGCGGCTGGACCGGCGTCACCCAGTCCGCCCCCGGCGGCACGGCGACCGGCGCGGCCACCGGCACCTACGAGGCGGGCATCGAGGACTACAAGGTGCTCAAGAACTCCTGCCCGGCCACCGGCACCATCGCGGGCACGGCGTACGCGCACTGCGGCACCAACTGGTGGAGCTACGACACCCCCGCCACCATCGGCACCAAGATGACCTGGGCCAAGAACCAGGGCCTGGGCGGCGCCTTCTTCTGGGAGTTCAGCGGCGACACCACGAGCGGTGAGCTGGTGAACGCGATCAGTAACGGACTCAAGTAGCGACTGCGATGAGCGTCTAGGCGACATTGACGCGCTGACCGGGCGGGGCTGCCTCCAGCCACGCGAGGAAACCGGTCAGCGCGTCCTCGCTCATCGCCAGTTCGAGACGGGTCCCGCGGTGCAGGCACGCGAGGATCACGGCGTCGGAGAGAAGCGCCAGCTCCTCCTCACCCTCGGGGGTGCGACGCCCGGCCACCTCGATCGCCGAGCGCTCCAGGACGCGGCGGGGGCGGGGCGAGTACGAGAAGACGCGGTACCACTCGATGCGGTCACCGTTGTAGCGGGCGACTCCATAGCCCCAGCCCTTGCCGTTCTCGTCGCTACCGGGTTTCTCCGGGGCCTCCCAGCGGAGGCTGCAGTCGAAGGTGCCGCCGGAGCGCTGGATGAGGCGCCGGCGCAGTCCGAAGACGAAAAGCCCCACCACCACGAGCGCGATCACCGACCCGCACACAGTCAGAGCGAGGACCATCGACACCGACCTCCTCGTCTCCTAGGTAATGCGACTGCCAGGTAATGGAACGTAAAAAACACCCACATTTGCCTCAGCCGCGGCCGGATCAGGATGAAGACATCCAGACCCAGCCGCGGCTGAGGTACAGCATCACACGACGTGCGGGCTCAGCGCGCCGCCGCCGTACGCAGTCGTACATCCGCGCGGCGCTCGGCGGCGGCGTCGCCCGCCGCCTTCGCGCGCTCCAGCTCTCGCTCCGCGCCCTGGACGTCGATCTCGTCGGCCAGCTCGGCGACCTCGGCCAGCAGGGACAGCTTGTTGTCCGCGAACGAGATGAAACCGCCGTGCACGGCGACGACGACGGTGCCGCCCTCACTCGTACGGATGGTCACCGGGCCCGACTCCAGCACACCGAGCAGCGGCTGGTGACCGGGCATGACGCCGATGTCGCCGGACGTGGTACGGGCGACGACCAGGGTGGCCTGGCCCGACCAGACCTCTCGGTCGGCCGCGACCAGCGCGACGTGCAGCTCAGCAGCCAAGGTGGCTCCTCGGGTCACCACCCGGCGCCTCGGCCGGGTGTTGGGTTCAATTCTAGAGGGAGTGCAGAGAGGGGCGGGACGCACCCCATGAGGTGTGGCCTCGCCCCCCACTGTTCACGAGTCGCCGGGCGTCAGGAGACGCCGAGCTCCTTCGCGTTCTTCTTCAGGTCCTCGATACCACCGCAGAGGAAGAACGCCTGCTCCGGGAAGTGGTCGTACTCACCGTCGATGATCGCGTTGAACGCGGTGATCGACTCCTCCAGCGGGACGTCCGACCCGTCGACGCCGGTGAACTGCTTGGCGACGTGGGTGTTCTGGGACAGGAAGCGCTCCACGCGACGGGCGCGGTGGACGGTGAGCTTGTCCTCCTCGCCGAGCTCGTCGATACCGAGGATCGCGATGATGTCCTGGAGGTCCTTGTACTTCTGCAGCACCGTCTTGACGCGCATGGCGGTGTTGTAGTGGTCCGCCGCGATGTAGCGGGGGTCCAGGATGCGGGACGTGGAGTCCAGCGGGTCCACGGCCGGGTAGATGCCCTTCTCGGAGATCGGACGGGAGAGAACCGTCGTCGCGTCGAGGTGGGCGAAGGTGGTGGCCGGGGCCGGGTCGGTCAGGTCGTCCGCGGGGACGTAGATCGCCTGCATCGAGGTGATCGAGTGACCACGGGTCGAGGTGATGCGCTCCTGGAGGAGACCCATCTCGTCGGCCAGGTTCGGCTGGTAACCCACCGCGGAGGGCATCCGGCCGAGCAGGGTCGACACCTCGGAACCGGCCTGGGTGAAGCGGAAGATGTTGTCGATGAAGAACAGCACGTCCTGCTTCTGCACATCGCGGAAGTACTCCGCCATGGTCAGACCGGCCAGGGCCACGCGCAGACGGGTGCCCGGGGGCTCGTCCATCTGGCCGAAGACCAGGGCGGTCTTGTCGATGACGCCCGACTCCGCCATCTCCTCGATGAGGTCGTTGCCCTCACGGGTGCGCTCACCGACACCGGCGAACACGGAGACACCGTCGTGGTTGTTGGCGACGCGGTAGATCATCTCCTGGATGAGCACCGTCTTGCCGACGCCGGCACCGCCGAACAGGCCGATCTTTCCACCCTTGACGTACGGGGTGAGAAGGTCGATGACCTTGACGCCGGTCTCGAACATCTCGGTCTTCGACTCGAGCTCGTCGAAGTTGGGGGCCTTGCGGTGGATGGTCCAGCGCTCGCCGTCGTACTGCTCGTCGGTGTTCAGTACCTCACCGAGGGTGTTGAACACCTTGCCCTTGGTGAAGTCACCGACCGGGACGGAGATGCCCGTGCCGGTGTCGGTGACCGCGGCCTGGCGGACCAGACCGTCGGTGGGCTGCATCGAGATCGTGCGGACCAGGCCGTCACCCAGGTGCTGGGCGACCTCCAGGGTCAGCGTCTTCTTCGCGCCGTCCTGGGCCGGGTCGGCCACCTCGACGTGAAGGGCGTTGTAGATCTCCGGCATGGCGTCGACGGGGAATTCCACGTCGACGACCGGGCCGATGACCCGGGCGACGCGGCCCGTGGCAACGGCCGTCTCAACTGTCGTCGTCATTACCTGTCACTCCCCGCGGTCGCGTCGGCCAGGGCTGCGGAGCCACCGACGATCTCGCTGATTTCCTGGGTGATTTCGGCCTGGCGGGCCGCGTTGGCAAGGCGGGAGAGCGTGTTGATCAAGTCTCCCGCGTTGTCGGTCGCCGACTTCATCGCACGGCGCGTGGCGGCGTGCTTGGAGGCAGCCGACTGGAGCAGCGCGTTGTAGATACGGCTCTCGACGTAGCGCGGCAGCAGGGCGTCGAGGACGTCCTCCGCCGACGGCTCGAAGTCGTACAGCGGAAGGATCTCGCCCTTCGGCGCGGACTCCTCGGCCACCTTGTCGAGGCTGAGCGGCAGCAAACGGGCGTTGAGCGCCGTCTGCGTCATCATCGAGACGAACTCGGTGAAGACGATGTGGAGTTCGTCCACGCCGCCGTCCGCCGTCTCCTTCTCGATCGCCTCGATCAGCGGACCCGCGACCTTCTTCGCGTCCGCGTAGGTGGGCTCGTCGGTGAAGCCCGACCACGACTCCACGACCTTGCGCTCGCGGAAGTTGTAGTGGGCCAGACCGCGGCGGCCGACGATGTACGTGTCGACCTCCTTGCCCTCCGCCTCGAGGCGCGCCGTCAGCTGCTCGGCGACCTTGATGGCGTTGGAGTTGAAGGCGCCGGCCAGTCCGCGGTCGCTCGTGAGGAGCAGCACCGCGGAGCGGGTCGCCGTCTCCGCCTCCGTGGTCAGCGGATGCTTGGTGTTCGAACCGGTACCGACCGCCGTGACCGCGCGGGTGAGCTCGGTCGCGTACGGCGCGGAGGCCGCCACCTTGCGCTGCGCCTTGACGACGCGCGAGGCGGCGATCATCTCCATCGCCTTGGTGATCTTCTTGGTCGCGGTGACGGATCGGATGCGACGCTTGTAGACCCGGAGCTGGGCTCCCATGAGTCAGGTCCCTTCCTTACGTCACTTGGCCGTGGCCGGGGCGTCCTCGCCGAGAAGCTTGCCGTCCGAGGTCTCGAACTGCTTCTTGAACTCGGCGATCGCGTCGGCAACAGCGGTGAGGGTGTCGTCCGACATCTTGCCGCCCTCCTTGATGGAGGTCATGAGGCCCTGCTCCTTGCGGTGCAGGTACTCCAGCAGCTCCTTCTCGAAGCGGCGGACGTCGGAGACCGGGACATCGTCCATCTTGCCGGTGGTACCGGCCCACACGGAGACGACCTGGTCCTCGGTCGGCATCGGCTGGTACTGCGGCTGCTTGAGCAGCTCGACCAGGCGCTGACCGCGCTCCAGCTGCGACTTCGACGCGGCGTCCAGGTCGGAACCGAAGGCGGCGAACGCCTCCAGCTCACGGTACTGGGCGAGGTCGAGGCGCAGACGGCCGGAGACCTGCTTCATCGCCTTGTGCTGCGCGGAACCACCGACTCGGGAGACGGAGATACCGACGTTCAGCGCGGGGCGCTGACCGGCGTTGAAGAGGTCCGACTCCAGGAAGCACTGGCCGTCGGTGATGGAGATGACGTTGGTCGGGATGAACGCCGAGACGTCGTTGGCCTTCGTCTCGACGATCGGCAGACCGGTCATCGAGCCCGCGCCCAGCTCGTCGGAGAGCTTCGCGCAGCGCTCCAGCAGACGGGAGTGCAGGTAGAAGACGTCACCCGGGTAGGCCTCGCGGCCCGGCGGGCGGCGCAGCAGCAGCGACACGGCGCGGTAGGCGTCGGCCTGCTTCGAGAGGTCGTCGAAGATGATGAGGACGTGCTTGCCCTCGTACATCCACTGCTGACCGATGGCCGAACCGGTGTACGGCGCCAGGTACTTGAAGCCGGCCGGGTCGGACGCCGGGGCGGCGACGATGGTCGTGTACTCCAGCGCGCCGGCCTCTTCGAGGGCGCCACGCACGGAGGCGATGGTCGAGCCCTTCTGGCCGATGGCGACGTAGACGCAGCGGACCTGCTTCTTCGGGTCGCCGGAGCGCCAGTTGTCGCGCTGGTTGATGATCGTGTCGACGGCCAGGGCGGTCTTGCCGGTCTGGCGGTCACCGATGATCAGCTGACGCTGGCCGCGGCCGACCGGGGTCATCGCGTCGACGGCCTTGTAGCCGGTCTCCATCGGCTCGTGCACCGACTTACGGGCCATGACGCCGGGAGCCTGCAGCTCCAGGGCACGGCGGCCGGACGTCTCGATCTCGCCGAGGCCGTCGATCGGGTTGCCGAGCGGGTCGACGACGCGGCCGAGGTAGCCCTCGCCCACGGCGACCGACAGGACCTCGCCGGTACGGGTGACCGGCTGGCCCTCCTCGATGCCGCTGAACTCACCGAGGACGATGGCGCCGATCTCGCGCTCTTCCAGGTTCAGCGCGAGGCCGAGGGTGCCGTCCTCGAACTTCAGCAGTTCGTTGGCCATGGCCGAGGGAAGTCCCTCGACCTTCGCGATGCCGTCGCCGGCAAGGGTGACCGTACCGACCTCCTCGCGCGAGGCCGCGTCCGGCTTGTACGACTGGACGAAGTTCTCCAGCGCGTCCCGGATCTCCTCCGGCCGGATCGTGAGCTCCGCCATCTGGGTTCCCTGCTCTCCTTGTTGGGCCCGAAGTTTCACTTGGGGGGATGGGGACTCCCCCCTGAACGAGGTGAATCCTCTGCACGGCCCAACCGGGCCGCAGACATACGTACGTACTGCTATGAAGTTTGTGCTAGCTCGCCAGGCGGCGGCCGGCGTCCTCGAGTCGGTCCGCGATCGAGCCGTTGATGACCTCGTCGCCGACCTGGACCCGGATCCCGCCGAGGACGCGTGGGTCCACGTCGAGGTTGAGGTGCATGGCGCGGCCGTAGAGCTTCGCGAGGGCGGCGCCGAGGCGTCGCTTCTGCGGGTCGCTCAGCGGGACCGCCGAGGTGACGACGGCGACCATGCGGTCCCGGCGCTCGGCGGCGAGCTTGGACAGGGACTCGAGTCCCGCTTCCAGGCTACGTCCACGCGGCGCGGTCACGAGGCGCGTCACCAGACGCTCGGTGGTGGCCTTGGCGCGGCCGCCGAGCAGGCTGCGCAGCAGCTCGCTCTTGGCCGAGGCGCCTGCGGCACGGTCGGTCAGCGCGGCCCGCAGCTCGGTGTTCGAGGCGACGATCCGGCCGAACCGGAACAGCTCGTCCTCGACGTCGTCGAGCGTGCCCGACCGCTGCGCGGCGGTGAGGTCGGCGACGGCGGCCAGCTGCTCCAGCGCGTCCACCAGGTCGCGGGACTGCGACCAGCGGGAACGCACCAGACCGGACACCAGGTCGACGGTGGTCGCGCCGACCTGGCCGCCGAGGATGCGGCCGGCCAGCTCGGCCTTGGCCTCGCCGGACTGCGCCGGGTCGGTGAGGACCCGACGCAGCGACACCTCGCGGTCGAGCAGCGCGGTGACGGCGGCCAGCTCGTCGGCGAGGACCGCCGCGTCCACGGACGTGGAGTCCGTCAGCGCGTCGAGACGCGTCCGTGCGGCTGCCAGGGCCTCGCGGCTCGCTCCGTTCATCGCGTGGCCTCGGCCTTCTCCTCGAGGTCGTCGAGGAACCGGTCGATCACACGGCTCTGCCGGGCGTGGTCCTCAAGGGACTCACCGACGAGCTTGCCGGCCAGGTCGGTGGCGAGCTTGCCCACGTCCTGACGCAGGGCCGAAGAGGCGGCCTTGCGGTCGGCCACGAGCTGCGAGTGACCGGCGGCGATGATCTCCTCGCGCTGCCGCTGGCCCTCTGCACGCATCTCGGCGATGAGAGTGGCGCCCTGCTCCTGCGCCTCCTGGCGCAGACGCGCGGCCTCGTGCCGGGCCTCGGCGAGCTGAGCCTTGTACTGCTCAAGAACGCTCTGGGCCTCGACCTTCATGGCCTCGGCCTCTTCGATACCGCCCTCGATCGCGTCACGGCGCTCTTCCAGAACCTTGTTGATGTTCGGGAGAAGCTTCTTCCAGAAGAAGAAGAACACGATGGCGAAGGCGATGGCGCCCACGAGCAGCTCGGGGCCCGGCGGGATGAGCGGGTTCTGCTCCTCCTCGGCCGCCAGCTGTACCAGGTTGGCGATCACATCAGTGCCTTTCCTTGAAAGGTTTCGATCGTCGATGCGTCGGTCTAGTAGACGAACGGCATGACGATGCCGATGAGGGCGAGCGCCTCACAGAACGCGAAGCCGAGGATCTGGTTGGCACGGATCAGACCGGCCGCTTCGGGCTGGCGGGCCAGGGCCTGGGTGCCGTTGCCGAAGATGATGCCGACGCCGACGCCGGGGCCGATGGCGGCGAGGCCATAGCCGATGGAGCCGATGTTGCCGTCGACAGCGGCGAGGGTCTCAAGGGCAGCCATGCTGATTCTTCCTTCTCTTTCAGGACCGGTGGGGGTTGGCCACCGGACGTTCTGGGGCTGGGGGTGGTTGCGGCTCAGTGGTGCTTTGCGAGAGCGCCCTGAACGTAGGTGCAGGCCAGCAGCACGAACACGTATGCCTGAACGGCCTGGACGAAGAGCTCGAAACCGACCATGGCCACGGCCATCACGAAGGAGACACCGGCGGCCGGAATCATCCAGCTGTTGAGCAGGTACCAAGAGGCGACCGTGAACATGACCAGCATCAGGTGACCGGCGAACATGTTGGCGAACAGTCGCACCGCGTGCGTGAAGGGACGGACCAGCAGGTTCGAGAAGAACTCGATGACCATGACCAGCGGCAGGACCGGGCCGAGCGACTTGTCGTAGCCGGTGACGTTCTTGAAGAAGCCCACGAAACCGTGCTTCTTGAAGGTCAGCGACACCCACACCACGTAGACGATGGCGGCCAGCACCATCGGGTAGGCGATGACCGAGGACACCGGGAACTGTGCCAGCGGGATCACGGACCAGATGTTCATGATCCAGATGAAGAAGAACAGCGAGACCATGAAGGGGACGAACTTCTCCCCGTCCTTCTTGCCAATGGTCTCGTAGACGATTCCGCGGCGTACGAAGTCGTATCCCGCCTCGCCGATCATCTGCAGCTTGCCCGGGACCACCTTCGCCTTGCCGAAGGCGAGCGTGAAGAAGGTGATCACCAGGAGGGTGGTGATGAGCGCGAGCAGCATCACCTTGTTGAACTCGAACCCGCCGACCGTGGCGATCGGCTTGAAGAGGAACGAGTGCAGGCCCGGAGCCGGGAAGCCACAGCCGTTGTCGGACATGATCCGACAGCTCCAGTCAAAGGCGAGCTGGGTCCGGTCAGCACTCACCACGGGCTCCTTCGGCGTGACGCATGGGTACGGCAACCTCGTTGTGTCGGCGCGGCGCGCAGCCGCGGGTCGGCACTGGACTGGTGTTACGGATGTGGGGGCGGCTGGGGGGCATCAAGCCTCGCGATTGAGCAGGCGTCAGCTCAGATGCCCGCGCCCGCGATGCCGCAGTTGGCACCGGACGATAGCAGTAGTTCGCACACGCCCTTATCCCGGCCCTACTCCTCACGACGAGTGCCCCGATTTTTCGGGCTTGTTGCCCGTCGACGCATCGGGTTCGACGTAGAGGATCTTGGCCTTCATATGCGCGCGCGTCTGTGCGGCGATCCACACGAGCGTGGTGGCGACGAGCGTGAACGCGAAGGCCCTGGGGTGGAACAGAGTGGTGTTCTTGAACGCGGACAGAAAGATGAACAACAGCAGAATCTGTGCCGCGTAGAGCATCAGCCCCATCATCTGGAACAGATGAGGAAGCGATTTGGCAGTGCGCTGCAGAACGTAGAGCCCGATTCCCATGAAGAGAATCGTGATCACCGCCGCGACGACGGCACCGAGAGCCCCCTTGCCTCCGACGACCACACCGCTGATGACAGCGGCGATCGCGCCGGCGGCTGCCGTGGGTACGGCAGCCTGAAGGAGGGTCCGGACGTCATTGGACGGCATGGCGGCAACTCCGCTTGCTGAGGGGGCAGGGTGTCGTCATGGACGAGCGTAGACCCCGGGGTCGAGCGGAAATCTCCGGCCGCTGGACCGTCGCAATGCGGTCCTTCGACTCTGTCCCGGGTTCTCGTGAACCGTATCACAAACTATTTGATGAGGTCTTTACCTGAATGGTGTGCCAGGTGTCACACATGAGAGTGAAGCTGCCCGTCTGTGCAAAATCCATGCCGACTTGTCTGGTATAAGGCCGTTTGCACCGCCAGGGTCGTGCATGGCATCGGCAAAGCGTTAGTCAGATTCTTACCTTCCCGTCAGCGCGAGGCCCCGCCCTGGCGCCCTCACGACGGACGGCCGGGGGCCGTGTGCGGTGTTCCGCACACGGCCCCCGGCCGGTTCTCGAGGCAGTGACGAGGGCGCGCGCGAGACGGTCGCGCCTCAGCGGCGCGCACCCGCCGGGCTGCGTTCCGCTTCGTGTGTACGGCCACCGATCGCCGTCGCGCCGTTGAGGGACGGGGTCCAGTCGGCGACGGGCTCGGCGGCGACGGCCGGGACCGCGCGGCGGCGGTAGCGGGGCGGTACGAAGCGTTCCGCCCAGCGCGGGGCGCGCGGGGTGAAGCGGGGCAGCAGGAGCAGGAAGAGGCCGACGCCGCTGAGCATGGCGATGGCCAGGACGATCCACATGGACGCCGAGTTCACGGTGTACGCCAGGGTGCCGAAGGCGATGACCGCGGACCAGAAGTACATGATCAGCACGGCCCGGCTGTGCGAGTGCCCGACCTCCAGGAGCCGGTGGTGCAGGTGCCCCCGGTCGGCGGCGAACGGCGACTGGCCGCGCCAGGTACGGCGCACGATCGCGAGGATCAGGTCGGCCGCCGGGATCGCGAGGATCGACAGCGGCATCAGCAGCGGGATGTAGACCGGGACCATAGAGTAGACCGTGCTGCGCTCCGAGCCGTACAGGTTCATCACGTCCGGGTCGACCTGCCCCGTGATGGAGATCGCGCCGGCCGCCAGCACCAGGCCGATCATCATCGAGCCGGAGTCGCCCATGAAGACCCGCGCCGGATGCATGTTGTGCGGCAGGAAGCCCAGGCACATGCCCATCAGCACGGCCGCGAACAGGGTGGCGGGGGCCGCGGCCTCGATGCCGTAGCTGTACCAGAGGCGGTAGGCGTACATGAAGAACGCGGCGGAGGCGATGCAGACCATGCCGGCCGCGAGACCGTCGAGGCCGTCGACGAAGTTGACCGCGTTGATGGTGATCACGACCAGGGCGACCGTGAGCAGGGTGCCCTGCCACTGGGTCAGCGCGACGATGCCGACACTCGGGATGGGCAGCCACAGGATCGTCAGACCCTGCATGACCATCACGCCCGCGGCGATCATCTGGCCGCCGAGCTTGATCAGGGCGTCGATCTCGAACTTGTCGTCCAGGACGCCGATCAGCCAGATCAGCGCGGCCCCGGAGAGCAGCGCGCGTGGCTCGTTCGATTCGGCGAAGACCTGGCTGAGGTTGGTCAGATGGTCGGCGACCAGCAGACCGGCGCACAGTCCGAAGAACATCGCGATGCCGCCGAGGCGGGGCGTCGGCTCACGGTGGACGTCGCGCGCACGGATCTCCGGCATGGCTCCGGCCACGATCGCGAACTTCCGCACCGGCCCTGTCAGCAGGTACGTCACCGCGGCCGTGACGCAGAGCGTCAGGAGGTATTCACGCACGGGCTTCCCCACAGGTCTCGCTGGCCATCACAGCCCCACACCCTAGCGATGCGCGCATATGGTTGGGGACTTCCGGGTAGCGACGATGGTTGCACGTGATGCTGTGCCTGGTGGTGCGTCTACCCCACCTCAGCGCGGATACGGCGGAAATCTTCCGGCCAGGTCCCGCACTTCTTCACGCGTCCGCCTGGCGTCCACGCCGTCCCGCAGGGCCCCCGCGAACAGCCTGGCGAGCCGTGCCATCTCCACCTCGCCCATGCCCTGCGTGGTCAGCGCCGCCGTGCCCAGCCGCAGGCCACGGGCGTCGCCGTGGGGCAGCGCACAGCAGTCGAGGACGATCCCGGCGGCCGCGAGCCGTCCGCGCGCGGTGCGGCCGTCGACGCCCAATGGCGCGGGATCGACGGTGAGCAGATGGGTGTCGGTGCCGCCGGTGATGATCACAAGACCCTCCTCGGCCAGCCCCTGGGCCAGTACGCGGGCGTTGGCGACCACCTGATGGGCGTACGCGGTGAACGCCGGTGTTGCCGCCTCCCCGAACGCGACGGCCTTCGCGGCGATGGTGTGCATCTGCGCGCCGCCCTGGGTGAACGGGAACACCGCCCGGTCCACCCGCTCGGCCAGCTCGCTCCCACACAGCAGCATCCCGCCGCGCGGCCCCCGCAGCACCTTGTGTGTGGTGGCGCACACGATGTCGGCGTACGGCACCGGATTGGGCGCCGCTCCCCCGGCGACCAGCCCGATCGGATGGGCCGCGTCGGCGATGAGATAGGCGCCCACCTCGTCGGCGACCTCGCGGAAGAACGCGTAGTCGATGTGCCGGGGGTACGAGATCGACCCGCACACGATCGCCTTGGGGCGGCGCGTACGGGCCAGGGTGCGCACCTGCTCGTGGTCGATCAGCCCCGACTCGGCCTCCACTCCGTACCCGACGAAGTCGAACCAGCGCCCGGAGAAGTTGGCGGGCGACCCGTGCGTGAGATGCCCGCCGAAGTGCAGGCCCATCGCCAGCACGGTGTCGCCGGGGCGCAGCAGGGCGGCGTACGCGGCGAGTACGGCCGAAGACCCGGAATGGGACTGCACGTTGGCGTGCTCGGCCCCGAACAGCGCCTTGGCCCGTTCCACGGCCAGCCGCTCGGCGACGTCCACCATCTCGCAGCCGCCGTGGTACCGGGCCCCCGGATAGCCCTCCGCGTACTTGTTCGCCAGCGGCGACCCCAGCGCGGCGAGGACCGCCGGCGAGGTGAAGTTCTCGGCGGCGACGAGCTGCAGCGTCGTCGCCTGCCGATCGAACTCACCGAGCAGCACGTCGGCCAGCTCAGGGTCCTGCCGCCGCAGGACATCGGCCTCTAGGACAGGGGTGACCGACATGATGGACTCCGGGGCGTCGACGGTGACGTAGGACCAATGTAGGCCCGCAGGCCCGGACGCGCGCCCTGCGCTACGCCCGCGCAGGCACCCCGGTCAACGCCGTCACCACCGGACCCGATCCCCCACGCGCCCCTCGCGACGCTCGGCCCCGGCGGGCCTCCCGGCATCGGGACGCTGCGCCGGACTCCGCCCGCCGACCCACCCCACGCCCGGGATCAAGCCCGCGCGGGCACCCCGGTCAACGCCGTCACCACCGGATCCAACGCCTGATGTATCTCGTCACCCACCGACTGGAAGAACGGCAGCGGCGCCCCGTAGGGGTCGTAGACCTCGTCGGCCTCGGCGGTGGGGGCCAGGAGCCACCCGCGTAGAGCCGCGGCGGCGCGGACCAGGGCCCGTGCGCGGACGACCATGCCCTCCTCCAGGGGAGGGAGGGTGGTGGGGTCGATGGCGCGGACGAGGCGGGTGAACTCCTTCAGGGTGAAGGTGCGCAGCCCGGCGGAGTGCCCCATGGAGATGACCTGGGCCCGGTGATCGCGGGTGGCCGTCAGCACGAGGTCGGCGCGGATGACGTGCTCGTCCAGCAGCTCACGCCCCGTGAAGCCGGAGGCGTCCGCGCCGAAGTCCGCGAGGACCGCCTCCGCGTTCGCCTCCATGGGCGCCCCCTCGTGCCCCCAGGTCCCCGCGCTCTCGACGACCAGACCGCCCCACAGCGGGTCCCCGAGACGGTCCGCCAGGGCATGCCGGGTCAGCCGCTCGGTGATCGGCGAGCGGCACACGTTGCCGGTGCTGACGTGGAGGATGCGGAAGGTGTCACGCGGCAGACCCGTGAAGGTCCGTGTCTCTTCCCCGTCCCATATGCCACGCCCCGCGTCAGGGGCCGTCAATTCGCCACCTCAAGGTCGGGTACGACCTTGCGGAGCTCCTCCGCCGACAGGGCGCCCGCGCGCAGCAGCACCGGGATCTTGCCCGTGACGTCGACGATCGAGGACGGCTCGTTGCCGGGCGTCGGACCGCCGTCCAGGTAGACGGAGACGGAGTCGCCGAGCATCGCCTCGGCGGCGTCACAGTTCTCCGGCGCCGGGTGACCGGTCAGGTTGGCCGAGGAGACCGCCATGGGGCCGACCTCGGTCAGCAGCTCGATGGCGACCGGGTGCAGCGGCATGCGCACGGCGACCGTGCCCCGGGTGTCGCCGAGGTCCCACTGCAGCGACGGCTGGTGCTTGGCAACGAGGGTGAGCGCGCCCGGCCAGAAGGCGTCGACCAGCTCCCAGGCCATCTCGGAGAAGTCCGTGACGAGGCCGTGCAGGGTGTTCGGGGAGCCGATGAGCACGGGTGTGGGCATGGTGCGGCCCCGGCCCTTGGCCTCCAGGAGGTCGGCCACGGCCTCGGAGGTGAAGGCGTCCGCGCCGATGCCGTACACGGTGTCCGTCGGCAGCACCACGAGCTCGCCCCGGCGAATGGCGGACGCGGCCTCGCGCAGACCGGTGGCGCGGTCGGTCGCGTCGTTGGTGTCGTATCGCCGTGCCATCTAGCGGGCCTCCTCGTACACGTACTGCTGCTGGGGGGTTCTCGTCGGGCGCGCGCTCATCAGGGCAGCGCCTTGCGGGCGGTCGCGAACCGCGGCCGGTTGTTGAGGTCCGGGTGGTCGGCCGCGTCGGCCCAGCCCCGCTCCTCGGTGAAGATCCACGGCACCTGGCCGCCCTGGGTGTCGGCGTGCTCGATGACGACGACACCGCCGGGGCGGAGGAGCCGATGCGCTGTGCGTTCGATGCCCCGGATGAGATCCAGGCCGTCCTCCCCTGAGAACAGGGCGAGTTCGGGATCGTAGTCGCGGGCCTCCGGCGCCACGTACTCCCACTCCGTGAGCGGGATGTACGGCGGATTGCAGACGACCAGGTCGACCTGGCCGTCGAGGTCGCGGAAGGCGTCGAGGGCGTTGCCCTGGCGCAGGTCGACCCTGGAGCCCGCCATGTTCTTGCGGGTCCACTTCAGGGCGTCCTCGGACAGCTCCACGGCGTGCACGCGCGAGCGCGGCACCTCCTGGGCGAGGGCGAGGGCGATGGCGCCGGAGCCGGTGCACAGATCGACGATGAGCGGCTCGACGACGTCCATCGCGCGGACGGCGTCTATGGCCCAGCCGACCACCGACTCGGTCTCCGGCCGGGGCACGAACACCCCTGGCCCGACCTGAAGTTCGAGGTAGCGGAAGTACGCGCGCCCGGTGATGTGCTGGAGCGGCTCACGCTGCTCGCGCCGGGCGATGACCTCCCAGTACCGGGCGTCGAAGTCGGAGTCCTTGACGGTGTGCAGCTCGCCCCGCTTGACGCCGTGCACGAACGCGGCGAGCTCCTCCGCGTCGTTGCGCGGCGAGGGCACGCCGGCGTCGGCCAGGCGCTGGGTGGCCTGGGCCACTTCCGCGAGCAGCAGGTTCACGCAAGTCCTCCGTCGTCATTCGCGTTTCGTACGTGCCTTACGCGGCTGCCAGCTTCGCGGCCGAGTCGGCGTCGACGCAGGCCTGGATCACCGCGTCGAGTTCACCGTCCAGGACCTGGTCCAGGTTGTAGGACTTGAAGCCGACGCGGTGGTCCGAGATGCGGTTCTCCGGGAAGTTGTACGTGCGGATCTTCTCGGAGCGGTCGACGGTACGGACCTGGCTGCGGCGGGCGTCGGCGGCTTCCTTCTCCGCCTCCTCCTGCGCCGCGGCGAGCAGCCTGGAGCGCAGGATACGCATCGCCTGCTCCTTGTTCTGCAGCTGGCTCTTCTCGTTCTGGCAGGAGGCGACGACTCCGGTGGGAATGTGCGTGATCCGCACGGCGGAGTCGGTCGTGTTGACGGACTGGCCGCCGGGCCCGGAGGAGCGGTAGACGTCGATCCGCAGGTCGTTCGCGTTGATCTCGACGTCGACCTCCTCGGCCTCGGGGGTGACGAGCACGCCGGCCGCGGAGGTGTGGATACGGCCCTGGGACTCGGTCGCGGGCACGCGCTGCACGCGGTGCACCCCGCCCTCGTACTTCAGCCGGGCCCAGACGCCCTGGCCGGGCTCGGTGGCGCCCTGGCCGCCCTTGGTCTTCACGGCGACCTGGACGTCCTTGTAGCCGCCCAGCTCGGACTCGGTGGAGTCGATGATCTCGGTCTTCCAGCCGACGCGCTCGGCGTACCGGAGGTACATGCGCAGGAGGTCACCGGCGAAGAGCGCGGACTCGTCGCCGCCGGCGCCCGCCTTGATCTCCAGGATCACGTCCTTGTCGTCGCTGGGGTCGCGCGGGACGAGGAGCAGCCGCAGCTTCTCCGTCAGCTCCTCGCGCTGCTTCTCCAGCTCCTTGACCTCGGCGATGAAGTCCGGGTCGTCCGCGGCGAACTCGCGGGCCGTGTCGATGTCCTCGCCGGTCTGCTTCCAGGAGCGGAACGTGCCGACGATCGGGGTCAGCTCCGCGTAGCGCTTGTTCAGCTTGCGCGCGTTGGCCTGGTCCGCGTGGACCGACGGGTCGGCGAGCTTCTTCTCCAGGTCGGCGTGTTCCCCGACCAGTTCCTCGACCGCCTCGAACATCTCTCCGGCTCCCTGTACGACGTTGTGAGTGGGCCGCGCCCCGTGGGCCGCGCCCATGGGCTGCACCGCAAAGCGCCGGTCCCGGCGCCCCCGATGGGGGCGCCGCGGACCGGCGCTGGGGGCTCGCTACTTCTTGGCAGCGGCAGCCTTGCCGAAGCGGGCCTCGAAGCGGGCCACGCGGCCACCGGTGTCGAGGATCTTCTGCTTGCCCGTGTAGAACGGGTGGCACTCGGAGCAGACCTCGGCACGGATGCTGCCGCTCTCGATCGTGCTACGGGTGGTGAACGACGCGCCACAGGTGCAGCTGACCTGCGTCTCGACGTACTCGGGGTGGATGTCGCGCTTCAAGGTGTCTCCTAGTTTCGGGAGGGCGCCGGGTCGCATCCGCGGGATGCGGGAGCGTGAACCGGAGCCGACGTACCAGTCTGCCAGCACTGGTGCCATCTCCCCAAACCAGGGGGTGCGCTCAGGTATTCCCGGGGCCCGACGAGCGCCCCGGGCGCCGGGCCGGGTGACCGCCACCGGCCGGCCCACGGTACGTGGTGCTCGTGATCGCCGTTCGCGGCTGCGGGCCGTGTGTGGCTGGTCGCGTGGTACCCCGCGCCCCTGAAAGCCACAAAGCCCGCAGGCACCCTCAGGAAGCAGCCACGACCCCGTCGGCCGCGCCCGACGCCGTGCCCTTCGTCGCGGACTTCGGGATCGTCCTGTCGGCCTTCAGGGCGGCCCAGACCTGCTGGGACTTGTCCTCGTCCACCAGGACACGGTTGAGGTCGTCGGGGTCGTACTGGACCGGCATCGTGACCATCGTCATGTTCTTGGGGCTGATGCCCTTGAGGCCGCCTGCGAAGGACGCGAGGTTCTTGACGGAGTCGAGCTCGGAGTCGGTGGTGACGGCGTCGGTGGCGGTTTCGGCGAGGTCGTAGAGCTTGGTGGGACTGCTGAGGATCCCGACGGACTTGACCTGCTCGATGAGGGCCTTGATGAACGCCTGCTGGAGCTGGATGCGCCCGAGGTCGGACCCGTCGCCGACCCCGTGCCGGGTGCGGACGAGCCCGAGCGCCTGCTTGCCCGAGAGTGTGTGCTCCCCGGCCTTCAGGTTCAGATGGCTGTCGGGGTCCTTGATGTCCTTCGTCGTGGTGATGTCGACCCCGCCGAGGACGTTGATCAGCTTCTCGAAGCCCTCGAAGTCGACCTCGACGTAGTGGTCCATGCGGATCCCGCTCATGGACTCGACGGTCTTCACCGCACACGCGGCGCCCCCCGTGGAGTACGCGGAGTTGAACATCGCGTACGAGGCGGCCGGATACGTCTTGCCGTTCGCGTCGGTGCACTCGGGCCGCTCGACCAGGGTGTCCCGGGGGATGGAGACCACGCTGGCCCGCTTGTGGCCCTCGTAGACGTGCACGACCATCGCCGTGTCGGAGCGGGCGCTGCCGTCGTCCGTGCCGCCGCCCAGCTTCTTGTTGCTGCCCGAGCGCGTGTCGGAGCCGAGGACGAGGATGTCCTGCGAGCCGTTGTCGACGTCCATGGGCCGGTCGGTGCCGAGGACCTGGTTGATGTCGACGCTCTTGATGTTGCCGTTGAGCTTGAAGTACAGGTAGCCGATTCCGGTGCCGCCGAGCACCAGGACGCCCGCGGCGGTCCAGACGACGGCGAGCGCCGCTCTGCTGTGCCCGTCGCGTGACGTGCGGCGGCGGCCCTTGGCCGCGCGGTGGCGCGGGCCGGTGGTACCGGTCTTCCCTGCTATGCCGGGGTCCGGCGTGCTCTCCGCGGACATCTGCTCCTCGTTCTCTTTCCGGTCGGTTACCCCCTGCGCTCAGGCCCAGGCCTGTCGGGTCGGATGCGGCCATGGCGCTCCGTGGCCGCTCCGTCCGGTCAGACGGGATAATCCGGGAAAGGGTTGCACGACGAACGGTGCCCATCGCGTAAAGCGCGATGGGCACCGTGTGTGCTGGATGAGCCCGGCGGGACCGGGCTCACCTGGTGTTTCAGCCGAGCAGGTCGTACTGGGCGTAGCTGGTGCCGACCGAGACCCGTGTGCTGAAGATCTCGCTCGTGGCCTTGCCGGTGCCCTTGTAGAGGTACAGCGTGCCGGCCGGCGTACGGGCCAGGAGGTCCGCCCTGCCGTCGCCGCTCACGTCACCGGGAGTGATGAGCGTGTTGTAGGCGCTCCAGTCCGAGCGGACCTTGATCCGGGTGGCGAAGGCGCCCGTGCCAGACTTGCCGGTGCCCTTGTAGAGGTAGACGTTCGAGCCGGTCTTGGTGCGCGCGATCAGGTCGGCCTTGCCGTCGCCGGTGAAGTCGCCGTGACCGAGCACCGCGTTGTACGTGTTCCAGCCCGTGCCGACCTTGACGCGGGCACCGAAGGAACCGGTCCCCTTGCCCGGGTAGATCCACAGGGCGCCCGCCGAGTCGACCGAGAGCAGGTCGGGCAGGGCGTCGCCGGTGACGTCGCCGGGGGTGAGGATCCGGGTGCGGGTCGCCCAGTTGTCGAAGATCTGCGTGGTCGTCCAGGTGTTGGACGAGGGCGCGTACCGCCGCCAGAAGACGTCACCGTCGGAGGAGCGGCGCAGGACGAAGTCCTGGTGGCCGTCCCGGTTCAGGTCGGTCTGCTGGACGAGGTTGTACCCCGTCCAGGTGCCCGCCTCGGAGGGCAGGGCCTGGCGGTCGCCGAGCTTGGACCCCGTGGAGGCGCGGACGTAGCCCGTGCCGGTCTCCTTGTTGCGCAGGAAGACGTCGGCCTTGCCGTCACGGGTGATGGCGGTGTCGTCGACGCGCGGGTAGGTCGCACCGACGTACTTGCTGACCTTGGCGAAGACCGGGTAGGCACCCTTGTACACACAGTTCTCGACGCCCCACGAGACGACACCGATGACCTTGTTGCCGACGACGAGCGGGCCGCCGGAGTCACCGTTGCAGGTGGCGGTGGTCGTGGCGTCGGTGCCGCCGGCGGGCTTGCCCGCGCAGACCATGTGCCCCTTGATGAAGTGGGGGCTCCAGGTGTTCGCGCAGGTCGTGTCGCTGACGATCGGCAGCGTGGCCGTCTTCAGTGTCTGCGAGATGTCCTGGGTCTTGGAACTGGTACGGCCCCACCCGTAGACCTTGGCCTGGGTGCCGGCCGCGTACGAGGCGGTGTCGCCCGACGTCGTCATCTTGATCGGCGTCGCCTTGACCGGCTTCGCCAGTGTCAGGACGGCGACGTCGTTGTCGATCGTGTCCGCGTTCCACGAGGAGTGGTTCCACTGACGTGAGAGCGGGGTGGCGGTACCGCCGTGGTAGTCCACGTGGTTCAGGGTGCCGTCGTCGTTGTAGACGGCCGTGGGCAGCTGGTCGGTGCCGGTGACGATCTCGCCGTACTTGACCCAGTCGTAGTAGGCCTTGTCGACGCAGTGCGCGGCCGTGAGGATCTTCGTCGGTGAGACGACCGTGCCGCCGCAGAAGAAGCCAAGGTCCTGGGTCGGGTCGTAGTACCAGAGCTGGGCCATCCACGGCGCCGAGGCGATCGTGGTCGTCGAGCCGCCGATGATCTGGGCGGACGGCTCCAGGCCACCGTCCGAACTCGCGCTCGACGACGGTTCCCGCTCGGCCACATCCGCTGTGTCGTCCGCCGCCATCGCCTTGGCGATCCGTACGTCCGCTTCGCTGGGCGTCGGGCCGGTGTCGGCGGTTGCCCCGCTCGCGGACGACATCAGAAGCGTCCCGGCTATCGCGGCGGCTATGGCTCCGGACAAGGGTCTAGCCACTCAATTCCCCCCTGGGAGTGCAATGGTTGATCAGAGCATGAAGACCGTGATCGTACACGTGTGCCCTACAGAAAACTGGGGCCACCCTCACAAAGAGGGTGGCCCCAGCGCTCTGCTGTGCGGACTAGCGGACTAGTCGCCGCCGTTGCCCGGCGTCGTCTTCTGGATCTGCATCAGGAACTCGGCGTTCGACTTCGTCTGCTTCATCTTGTCGAGAAGCAGCTCGACCGCCTGCTGCTGGTCGAGGGCGTGCAGCACCCGGCGCAGCTTCCAGACGACGGCGAGTTCGTCGGGGGCGAGCAGGATCTCTTCCTTACGGGTACCGGACGCGTCCACGTCCACCGCGGGGAAGATCCGCTTGTCCGCGAGCTTCCGGTCGAGCTTCAGCTCGGCGTTGCCCGTGCCCTTGAACTCCTCGAAGATCACCTCGTCCATGCGGGACCCGGTGTCCACCAGCGCGGTGGCGAGGATGGTCAGCGAGCCGCCGTCCTCGATGTTCCGGGCCGCACCGAAGAAGCGCTTCGGCGGGTACAGCGCGGTCGAGTCGACACCACCGGACAGGATGCGGCCGGAGGCCGGCGCCGCCAGGTTGTACGCACGGCCCAGACGCGTGATCGAGTCGAGCAGCACGACCACGTCGTGGCCCAGCTCGACGAGCCGCTTGGCACGCTCGATGGCGAGCTCGGCGACCGTCGTGTGGTCCTCGGCCGGGCGGTCGAAGGTCGAGGAGATGACCTCGCCCTTCACCGACCGCTGCATGTCGGTGACCTCTTCCGGACGCTCGTCGACGAGGACGACCATCAGGTGGCACTCGGGGTTGTTGTGCGTGATCGCGTTGGCGATCGCCTGCATGATCATGGTCTTGCCGGTCTTCGGCGGGGCCACGATCAGACCGCGCTGGCCCTTACCGATCGGCGCGACGAGGTCGATGATGCGGGTGGTGAGGACGCCCGGGTCGGTCTCCAGACGGAGCCGGTCCTGCGGGTAGAGCGGCGTCAGCTTGTTGAACTCCGGGCGGCCACGGCCTGATTCGGCGGCCATGCCGTTCGCGGAGTCCAGGCGGACCAGCGCGTTGAACTTCTCGCGGCGCTCGCCGTCCTTGGGCTGACGGACCGCGCCGGTGACGTGGTCACCCTTGCGCAGGCCGTTCTTGCGGACCTGGGCGAGCGACACGTACACGTCGTTCGGGCCCGGCAGGTAGCCCGACGTACGGATGAAGGCGTAGTTGTCGAGGATGTCGAGGATGCCCGCGACGGGGATCAGGACGTCGTCGTCGGCGAGCTGCGGCTCGGGGGTGCCGATCTCGTCACGGCCGCGACGGCCACGACGGTCCCGGTAGCGGCCGCGACGGCCACGGCGTCCGCCGTCGAAGTCGTCGTCGTCCTGCGGGCCGTTGTCACGCTGACGGTCCTGACGGCCGCCGCCCTGCTGCTGGCCCTGCTGGCCGCGGTCACGCTGCTGCTGGCCGCCGCCCTGCTGCTCGTCGCCCTTGCCCCGACGGCTGCGGTCGCCCCGCTCACCGCGGTCGGTGCGGTCGCCACGGTCGGTGCGCTCACCGCGGTCACGGCCACGCTCACGGCGGCCCTGGCGGCCCTCGCCGCCCTGGTCACCGGCGTCGCCCTTGGGCTCGGCCGAAGCGGCCGGGGTCTCGGCCCTGGGCTCGCTCTTCGGCTCGGTGACCGTGGCGGCCTGCGCATCGGGGCTGCCCGCGTCGGCGGTGGCACGGCGCCGACGGCGCTCGGTGGGCGCCTCGTCGCCACCGGCCGGCTGGCCGGGGATCTCGATCTGCTGCTGGGCCACGGCCTTCTCGGCCTTCTCGGCGGGCGCCTCGGCCTTCTTGGCGGTGGCCTTCTCGGCCGGGGCGGCGTCGTCGCCCGTGCGCGCCTTCGAGGTGGCACGGCGCTTCGGCTTGGTCTCGGTGGCTGCCTCGGCCTTCGCCGGGGCACCCCCGCCCGCCTGCGCCTCCTTGATGACCTCGATCAGCTGGCTCTTGCGCATACGCGCGGTGCCCCTGATGCCGAGGCCGGATGCGACCTGCTGCAGCTCGGCCAGCACCATGCCCTCAAGGCCGGTGCCACGGCGCCGCCGGGAGCCGGCACCGCTGGCAGGCGCGGCGTCCGTGGCGGGCGCGGCAGCGGTGTCCTCGACACGTGCGCCCATCAGATCGGTGGTGTCGCTCACGAAGGGTCCTTCCCTGGAGCGGACGTCGGCCTTCTGGCTCGGCGACCGTTTGTGCTGTCCGGCTTCGGCCCTGTTCGGGTGGACCGTGCCGGGGCGGTGGTCCGCCAAAGAGGCGGCGGAGGAAATTTCTGGTGATTCGGCGCTATCCGGGCCGTGGCACTGAGTGTCTGTGTCACGCGGCTCGGCCACGCCTGTTCCGGGGCCTGCTCGGCAGACCGCTCAGTGCCTGCGTACGGCGTACAGCTTGACGTACGAAGCACAGTGCGGCTGGGGAGACTCCCGGAAGAATGGTTGTCCCTGACGGGGACGATAAGCACCTCGCCATGGCTGGGGCAGGTGCAGACTTGAGGTTAACACTACCGGATCCAACAAACATTCCCCCTCTCGAAATCCGGCAACCGAACGCCCCTACTCGTCGCCGCTGACGGCGCCGACTTCGGTGACGGCGGTGGTGAGCGGCAGGACGCACGCCCCTCGGGCGTCGAGGTCCAGCCGGTTGGCGGCCCAGCCCGCACCCGCGAGATCGGCCACCTTGTCGGCACTGGCCTCGTCGACCAGGGCCAGGACCGTGGGTCCGGCGCCGGAGATGACTGCCGGGACGCCGTCGGCCCGCAGCCGCTCGACCAGGGCCGTGCTCTCCGGCATGGCGGGCGCCCGGTACTCCTGGTGCAGCCGGTCCTCGGTGGCGGGCAGCAGCAGCTCGGGGCGCCTGGTCAGGGCTTCCACGAGGAGGGCCGCCCGGCCCGCGTTGGTGGCTGCGTCGACGTGCGGGACGTTGCGCGGAAGCAGTCCGCGCGCCGTCTCCGTGAGAACCGGCTTTCCGGGGACGAAAACCACCGGAACGATGGAATCCGCGGGATCCATCCTGATCGCGCGCGCGGCGCCGCCCTCCATCCAGGAGAGCGTGAAACCGCCGAGAAGGCAGGCCGCGACGTTGTCGGGGTGGCCCTCGATCTCCGTGGCCAGTTCGAGCAGCGCGGCGTCGTCGAGCCGGTTGTCGCCGCCTATGGTCACGGCGCGGGCGGCGACGATGCCGGCGCAGATGGCGGCGGAGGAGGAGCCGAGGCCGCGGCCGTGCGGAATGCGGTTGGCGCACACGATCTCGAGGCCGCGGGGCTGTCCGCCCAGCAGGTCGAAGGCGGTGCGCAGAGAGCGGACGAGCAGGTGCCGCTCGTCGCGCGGGAGGGTCTCGCTGCCCTCCCCCGCGATGTCGACGTGCAGTCCGGAGTCGGCCACCCGGACGACCACGTCGTCGTAGAGCCCCAGCGACAGGCCCAGGGCGTCGAAGCCCGGACCGAGGTTGGCGCTGGTGGCGGGGACGCGCACCCGTACGGCGGCGGCGCGGAACGCTGGACCGGCCATCGCTCGATGACTCTCCTTGAGCTGCGGGACTGACGAGTGTCGAATGACATTCGATACGTAAGTGATGCGTATGTGAGGACCCAGCGGCCGCTCAGGACGGCGCGGCGCCGCACCCTTGCGGGGCATATGCGGCGGGCGGGTTCACTACAGCCTATCGAAGGAAGGTTCTGTGGCGACATAGGGCGCACAGGAGGCGCACGATGCGTGTCGTAAGCCCCCTGTGCACCCCCTGTCGGGTGCTGTCAGGGTTATCCCCCGAGAACCGGCGTCTACGCGCGACTCCCAGGTCTTTTCGAACGGCTGGGCGAGAGCTTACGCGAGGCCGAGGCGCTCGGCCGCCGTCGCCGCGTCCACCGGGACCGTGACGGGCTGCGGGGCGCCCGCGACGGCCCAGTCGGGGTCCTTGAGGCCGTTGCCGGTGACCGTGCAGACGATGGTCTGGCCCGGGTCGACCTTGCCGGCCTCTGCGGCCTTCAGCAGACCGGCCACGGAGGCGGCGGAGGCGGGCTCCACGAAGACACCCTCCTGAGCGGCCAACAGCCGGTAGGCGCGCAGGATCTCACGGTCCGTCACCTCGTCGATGAAGCCGCCCGACTCGTCCCGCGCGGCCAGGGCGTACTGCCAGGACGCGGGGTTGCCGATACGGATCGCGGTGGCGATCGTCGACGGGTCCTTGACGACCTCGCCGCGCACGATCGGGGCGGAGCCGGAGGCCTGGAAGCCCCACATCCGGGGGGTCTTCGCGGCGATGCCGTCGGCGGCGTACTCCTTGTAGCCCTTCCAGTACGCCGTGATGTTGCCCGCGTTGCCCACCGGCAGGACGTGGATGTCGGGGGCGTCGCCGAGCATGTCCACGATCTCGAAGGCGGCGGTCTTCTGGCCCTCGATGCGTACCGGGTTCACTGAATTCACCAGCGCCACCGGGTAGTTGTCGCTCAGTTCACGCGCGAGGGTGAGGCAGTCGTCGAAGTTGCCGTCGACCTGGAGGATCTTCGCGCCGTGCACCAGGGCCTGGCCCATCTTGCCCAGCGCGATCTTGCCGCGCGGGACGAGCACGGCCGAGACCATGCCCGCACGGACGGCGTAGGCGGCCGCGGAGGCAGAGGTGTTGCCCGTGGAGGCACAGATGACTGCCTTCGCGCCCTCTTCCTTCGCGCGCGAGATGGCCATGGTCATACCGCGGTCCTTGAAGGATCCGGTCGGGTTGGCGCCCTCCACCTTGAGGTGGACCTCGCAGCCCGTGCGCTCGGAGAGCACCTGCGCGGGTACGAGGGGCGTGCCGCCCTCGCGGAGCGTCACGACCGGCGTGGTGTCGGAGACGGGCAGCCGGTCCCGGTACTCCTCGATGATTCCGCGCCATTGGTGGGTCATTGCTGGTTACTCTCCTTCAACCCGCATGATGCTGGCGACACCCCGCACGGTGTCGAGGTTGCGCAGCGCCTCGACGGTCCCGGTGAGGGAGGCGTCGGAGGCGCGGTGGGTGACGACGACGAGAGAGGCCTCGCCGTCCTTGCCCGTCTGCCGAACCGTATCGATCGACACACCGTGCTCCGCGAACACGGTCGCCACCTGGGCGAGAACTCCCGGTTTGTCGGCGACGTCAAGGCTGATGTGGTAGCGCGTGACGACCTCGCCCATCGGCGAGACCGGCAGGGCGGCGTACGCGGACTCGCCGGGCCCGGTGGCGCCCGCGAGCCGGTTGCGGCACACGGCGACGAGGTCGCCGAGCACCGCGGAGGCGGTGGGGGCACCGCCCGCGCCCGGACCGTAGAACATCAGCTGCCCGGCGGCGTCCGACTCCACGAACACGGCGTTGTAGGCGCCGCGTACGGAGGCGAGCGGGTGGGTCAGCGGGATCATCGCGGGGTGCACGCGCGCGGTGACGGAGCCGCCGTCCGCGGCCCGCTCGCAGATGGCGAGCAGCTTGATGGTGCAGCCCATGTTCCTGGCGGAGGCGAAGTCGGCCGCCGTCACCTCGGTCATGCCCTCGCGGTACACGTCGTCGAGACGTACCCGCGAGTGGAAGGCGATACCGGCGAGGATCGCGGCCTTGGCGGCGGCGTCGAAGCCCTCGACATCGGCGGTCGGATCGGCCTCGGCGTATCCCAGGGCGGTGGCCTCGTCGAGGGCCTCCTGATATCCGGCGCCCGTGGAATCCATCTTGTCGAGGATGAAATTGGTGGTGCCGTTGACGATGCCCATCACCCGGTTGATCTTGTCGCCGGCGAGGGACTCGCGCAGCGGCCGGATCAGGGGGATGGCGCCGGCGACGGCGGCCTCGTAGTAGAGGTCCGCGTCGTGGTCCCCGGCGGCGGCGTGCAGCGCGGCGCCCTCCTGGGCGAGGAGGGCCTTGTTGGCGGAGACGACGGAGGCGCCGTACTCGAACGCGGTGGTGATGAGGGAGCGGGCGGGCTCGATACCGCCGATGACCTCGACGACGACGTCGATGTCCCCCCGTTTGACCAGGGCGGTCGCGTCGGTGGTGACGAGCGCCGGGTCGATGCCCTCACGCACCCGGGAGGGCCGCCGGACCGCCACACCCGCGAGCTCGACCGGGGCGCCGATGCGCGCGGCGAGATCGTCGGCGTGCGTCGTCATGATGCGCGCCACCTCTGAGCCGACGACCCCACAGCCCAGCAGCGCCACCTTCAGCGGACGCGTACGCATCATCCGACCTCGTTTCCTCACATACCGAATACGGTGGGACCAGTCTCACTCACCGGACGGGGGTTTCTATCCCTCGTCCGGATCGTGAGACATCTATTTCATTTCCACCGGGCCGGAAGACGGAGATCTTTCGGCCCGGAATTTCTTTTGCGCGCGGATCACCCGTCACGTCATCCATGGACCACCCGTCACGCAGTCCATGGACCGCGGGTCAGGTCATCGACGGATCACCGGTCGGGTCATCCGACGTCGAGACGGAGAAGATCCTCCTCCGTCTCCCGGCGGACGATGACACGGGCCTCTCCCTCCTTGACGGCGACGACCGGCGGCCGCAGTACGTGGTTGTAGTTGCTCGCCATGGAACGGCAGTACGCGCCGGTCGCCGGTACGGCGATCAGGTCACCCGGTGCCAGGTCCGCCGGCAGAAACGCGTCCTTCACCACGATGTCACCACTCTCGCAGTGCTTGCCGACCACCCGCGCGAGCATCGGCTCGGCGTCGGAGGTCCGGGACACCAGCGCGACGCTGTACTCGGCGTCGTACAACGCGGTCCGGATGTTGTCGGACATCCCCCCGTCCACGGACACGTAAGTGCGCAGCCCGTCCAACGGCTTGACGGTGCCGACCTCGTAGAGCGTGAAGGCGGTGGGGCCGACGATGGCGCGGCCCGGCTCGACGGAGATACGAGGAGCGCGGAGCCTGGCGGCGTCACACTCACGGTTGACGATCTCGGTCAGCGCCTTGGCGATCTCGTGCGGCTCACGGGGGTCGTCGTCGCTGGTGTAGGCGATACCGAGACCGCCGCCGAGGTCGATCTCGGGCAGTTCGACACCGTGCTCGTCACGGATGTCCTTGAGCAGTCCGACGACACGGTGGGCGGCGACCTCGAAGCCGGAGGTGTCGAAGATCTGCGACCCGATGTGGGAGTGGATTCCGATGAGTTCGAGCCCGTCGAGCTTGAGGGCCCGCCGCACGGCCTCCGCGGCCTGCCCGCCGGCGAGCGGGATCCCGAACTTCTGGTCCTCGTGGGCGGTGGCGATGAACTCGTGCGTGTGGGCCTCGACGCCGACGGTGACGCGGATCTGCACCTTCTGCCGCCTGCCGAGCGACTGCGCGATGTGCGCGACCCGCACGATCTCCTGGAAGGAGTCGAGCACGATACGGCCGACACCGGCCTCGATGGCTCGGTGGATCTCGTCGGTGGACTTGTTGTTGCCGTGGAAGGCGATGCGGTCGGCGGGCATACCGGCGGAGAGGGCGGTCGCGAGCTCGCCGCCGGAGCAGACGTCGAGGTTGAGCCCCTCCTCGTGCAGCCAGCGCACGATGGCCCGAGACAGGAACGCCTTGCCCGCGTAGAACACGTCGGCGTCCTGCCCGAACGCCGTGCGCCAGGCACGCGCCCGGGCCCGGAAGTCGGCCTCGTCGACGAAGTACGCCGGCGTGCCGAACTCCTCCGCGAGCGCCTTCACATCGATCCCGCCGACACTGACGACTCCGTCGTCCGTGCGGGTGACGGTCTGCGCCCACACCTTCGGGTCCAGCGTGTTCAGGTCGGCGGGCGGGGCGGCGTAGTGCCCCTCGGGAAACACGTCGGCGTGACGGGGCCCGGCGGGGTGTGCGGAACGGCTCATGTCTGTACGGCTTTCTGTGGACTCCGGGCTTTGCGCGCGGGGGCTTGGAGGGGGCTTCGGTGCTTCGGGGCTTCGAGCTTGGAGGCTTGGGGCTCCGGCTGACGGGTGACGGCTGACGTTGTGTCGGGTGTCGGGTGTCGGCTCCGGCCGACGGGGGTCGGCTTCCGCTCTTCGCTGTCTGCTCCTTGGGCTCCGCGGGCTCGCTCAGAGGTATGCGGGTGCGTCGATGCCGAGCAGGGACAGGCCGCCGGCCAGCACCGTCCCGGCGGCTTCGGCAAGTGCCAGCCGGGCCCGGTGGGCGGCCGAGGGTTTCTCGTCGCCGCGCGGCAGCACCGTGTGCTGGAAAGCGAGCAGGGCGTCGGCGAGGACGACCAGGTGCCGGGCGAGACGGTCGGGAGCGCGGTGCGTGGCCGCTCGGGCGAGGGCGGAGGGGTATTCGGTGAGGGCGGTGACGAGAGGGGTTGTCACGTCGGGGGTGGTGAGGGGCGCGGGAAGTGGGTTCGGGGTCACCGGGGTGCCGGTGAAGCCGAGGGCCGCGGCGTTGCGGGTGAGCGCGCGGGCTCGGGCATGGGCGTAACGGACCCGGAAGAGGGGGTTGCCGGCCCGCTGCACCAGGAGGTCCGCGGTGATCCGGGGACGGTCGTGCGCGGCCGGGTGCAGGAGGGCCCAGCGGAGGGCGTCCGGACCGAGGGGGGTGGGGTCTTCCGGGGCGGGGACGGGGCGCAGGTCGACGGGTACGTCGGTGGTGGCCTCGTCCGGGGCACCGGGCCGATCGGGTTCGGCGACCTTGCCGGGCCGACCGGGGGCGCCGGGCTCGTCGGAGGGCCGGGGTCGGGGCCGGGGCCGGGCGTGCTCGACCTCGACGCGGCCTCCCTGGCTGGCGACGATCCGGACGAGCGCGTCCGCGACGACCTCGGCTCGGATGTCGTACGGGATCCGCAGCCGGACGACCTGCCCGGCGAGGGTGTCGCTGTGGCCGTACGGGAGGGGATCGGGGCCCTGGCCGTCCGCGGCTCCCTGGGCTCCCTGGGCTCCCTGGGCTCCCTGGGCTCCCTGGGCTCCCTGGGCTCCCTGGATCCGGCGTACCAGGGCGGTGACGGCCGCCCGGTCGAGGTGGATGTTGAGGAAGCCGGGGCCGGTGATCTCGACGGCGACGACGCCCTCGGTGCGGCTGAGATGGGGCCGCAGTATCTCGGCGACCTGCAGGGGCGGTCGTCCGGCGGGCCGGGCCAATTGCAGGGCGATGTTCGTCGCGTAGTCCCCGCTGCCCCCGGGCCCCGGCGGCGTGACCACGGCCCGTGCGGGCACCGGCACGCTCAGCTCCCCCTCGTCCACAGCACGACGCACCGCGCGCAGCACGGTGCGGGAGAGCTCGACGGGGGTCACGGGGACAAGCGTAGGGGAGGAGGGGGGTGGGTATGCGAGCCGGTTTACCCCGGGGTCCGGGATGTGGACGAGATGTGGGGGGTGGTGGGGGCCGACAGGGGGCCGGGGTATGTGGAGGGGCGGGAGTCGGCAGGGGGCCGGGGTATGTGGAGGGGCGAGGGTCTGCGGGGCGGGGGTCGGCGGGGCGCCGGGGTGGACCGGCGTCCGTATGGGCGAGGCATCCGCACGGGCGACCGAGGGCCCTTCGGGCCGTGTGTGCAGGGCGAGCCGGTCTGCATCGTGGGGCCAGGCCGGAGCCGCGTGTTCCGGCGAGCTTCGGGGCCGGACTCCCCCGGGCCGGACTCCGGGTGCTGAAACCTCTGGGCAAGGGCCGCACACGGCAGGACGGCGGCCATGATCATCCCCGGTGCGCCCGGCCGGGCCCTCGCGGCGCCGCTTCCGGGCCCGAGATCAGCTTCCGGTACGGCCCGCCCGCTCCGCACACTCGGTGTGATCACTCCCGCTGCCGGTCCCTCCGGCCGGGGCGCCGGCGGGAGCGGGGCCGTCGACTCCGCTCCCGTACGCCGCGGCACCGTCGCCCCCGGCATGCGCTCGCTCCACCAACCGCCGTACGAGAGCGACGAGTTCGCTCGGCTCGAAGGGCTTGGCGAGGAACGCGTCGACGCCGACGTCGAGCCCGGCCTCGACCTCGTACTGGTTACAGGCACTGACGATGGCGAGCGGGAGACGCCGCGTCAGGGGGTCGCCGCGGAGCCGGGCGGCGGTACGGAGACCGTCGAGCCGTGGCATCACGACGTCGAGGGTGATTAGGTCGGGCCGCACCTGGTGAACGACGTCCAGGCACTCGGCACCATCGGCCGCGGTCACCACCTCGAAGCCCTCCAGCTCGAGGTTGACCCTGATCAGCTGCCGGATGACCTTGTTGTCGTCCACAACAAGCACCCGGCCGGACGCGCCTGGCACAACTCGAGAGTAGGTCCGCTCCCACCACCGCGTCCGGGTTTTCCCCACTTCCACCCTCTGCGGGCGGTCTCCCCCAAGCTCAACCCCGCCCTGACACCCCGCAAAACCCGTTCATGATCTCCCTCGGAGAGCTGGTAGGGTTCTACCCGTCGCCGCCGAACAAGGCGCCCGACACGCCCCCGTAGCTCAGGGGATAGAGCAACGGCCTCCGGAGCCGTGTGCGCAGGTTCGAATCCTGCCGGGGGCACCTTGCATGAGGTGCCCAAAGACCCCGTCACCAGCGGAAACGCTGAGGCCGGGGTCTTCGCGTATGTGCAGGCGTGTGCCGCTCGGAGCGGGCGTATGTCGGGCGCCGTGGACTATGTGTGGACTGGCCGCAGGGCAGGAACCCGCAGGTGGGGCCCGGGAAAGGACGAGGCCCCCGGACCGTAGTCCAGGGGCCATCATGCCGCAGGTGCACGTGTCGGAGGTGTGTCGGGATCAGGTCCCGTTGCCGGGCCCGTCCTCCTGGCCGTCGTCCTCCCCAAGGAGTTCGGCGATCCGACGGTTGGCGACGTCCTGCCGACCGTCGAGGCACTTCGCGTAACGGCTCAAGAGCACCTCGACGCTGTTGCCCGCACGCTCCGCAACCTCGGTGGGGTCTACGCCAGCGTTGAGCCAGGACGACAGAGCGGCGTGCCGCAGGTCGTACGGGCGGGCAGCCAGCGGCGAGGCCACCTGTTCCGGCGTGAGCGCCAGGTGCCGCGCCTCGTCCCAGACGCGCCAATACGTGGTGGATGCGACCACTCCCCCGCGCTCATTGGCGAACAGCCGGCCGTCCTTGGCCGTACCGAACTCCTCGATGTGCGCGAGCAGGATGCGGACGAGGCGGGGCGGAATCGGAACAATGCGGGTCTCGTTCGCGGGCCGGTTCTTGAGCCCTCGGTTGTCGTGCACCTCCCCCGTGCCAGTCCAACGCTTGCCGACGGTGGGACGGCTCTTCTCCAGGATCAATGAGCCCCACCCGGTTTCCGGCAGCGTGCAGTCCGGACGACGCAGCGCCACCGCTTCCGCCGGCCGAAGCCCACCGAAGTACATGCAGGCGAAAAGCGCGACCAGGCGGCGCCCACGAGCCCGACGGTAGCCACCGACGTACGAGACAGCGCCAAGGAGTTCAGCAGCCTGCCGCGGGTTCACCACGACTCGGCGGTCTACTTCCTTGGTCACCTTCGGCAGCTTCCACTTCACGAGCGTGACCGGGTTCTCCGGGAGCTCCCCCAGCTCGACCGCATAGGCCAGAGCGTTGAACAGGACGGCTCGCTTGCGCCGCACCGTCTCAGCGGCGGCCGGGGCCCCGGACAACGTGAGCTTGAGCGAGTCGAGGACGGTGCGGATGTCTGCCGCATTCTTGAGCGTGGCCAGTGGCAACGAGGCCTTGGCGACCCAGCGGAGGGCATTGGCGATGTCCACCGGCGGCGCTTCCTCGTCCGGGGCCTGGACGACGAAGGCCCAGCCGCGCAGGGCACGCCGCAACACATCGTCGGCCGGACGACCGGGCCGATCTCCCAGGAGCTGAGTCGTGACGAGTGTCATCGTCTCGTTCAGGCTGTCACGCGAGTTCGGGGCAGCATGCGGCCACTTCATGGCGACGTACGCCCGCGCGAAGTCGTACCAGGAGAGGGACTCTTTGACCGGTGCCATGGAGTCCGGCAGCCCGGTTTCCGTGTCGAAGGCCTCGCCCTTTTGCGCAGCCCGGAGCAGCTTCGCGCGGAAGTTGTCGGCGAGCGCCTTGGTCCGAAAGGTCTCGGAGAACGGTGGGACGTCCCCGACCTTCCAACGCACGTCGTACGACGGCGTCTTGTACGGCCGCTTGCGGATGCCCCACACCTTCACGTCATGCGACTTCACGCCGCCTCCCCGAGTCCGTGAAGCCACGCGGTGAAGTCACTGCGCCAGAAGCGGAGTTCACCGTTCGGGAGCTTGATCGCTTCCGGAGCCTGTCCCAGTTCACGCCAGCGGTAGAAGGTGCGCCGGGAAACTCCGCCCAGTTCGGCGAGGATCTGCGGAACAGTCATCAGTTCGTCTCGTCGGCGATCCATGCCGAGTCTCCTTCCGTGTCGGGGGTGGCGTCGGGCCGACGCGATGTCGCGAACCAGGTCTCAGCAGCGGTCAGGCCAGTGCCGGCGAAGCGCCAGTGCGAGAGGACGAGCACGGTGTCCGGGTCGGGCAGAGGGTGGCCTGCTTCGGCAGCGCGTGCGCGGGTGAGGGCTTCGTTGTGGTCAGCGCGTTCCTGGCGGAGGGCGCCGAGGGTGACGGAGTAGGCGCGGGACTTGGTGGAGAAGTGGCCGCGGAAGCCGAGCATGTGAGCCCACTTACGCAGGCGCAGCTCTTCGAGTTCCGGGCGTGCGCCGAGGTGCCAACAGGTGAGGATCAGCTGTCGGGCGTGGTCGGTGACGCCGGAGCCGATCAGGTCGGTGATCGGGTTGCGAATGGGGCGGTCGAGGGTGCCGGCCGTCTCGGCGCCCTTGGTGGCGTACTTCGCGATGTACGAGGCGACGGCGCGGCTGGAGAGTTCCGAAGTGCCCGCGAAGTCGGCCGAGCGGATAGGACGGACGTCGAGCTGTTTGCCGAAGCGGAAGGTGTAGGGGCGTGCGTCCAGGACAGGGCCGGGAGCTTCGGCAAGGCGCGCCGACGTGCGGATTGTGTCGGTGAGGAGTTCGGTCGTTGCCCAGGACGGTGGGGTGTCTTCGGCGCCCTCGGGGCCGTCGAGGCGGATGACGGCGTGGAAGTGGACAGCGCCGCGTTGCTGGTACTCGGCGACCTTGGCGTACGAGACCTTGAGGTTGTCGCGGAGCTCCGAGCGGGTGAGGCCGGCTCGGGCGGCGAGCTGTTGGCGCAGGTAGGTGGTGAAGCGGGCCCAGAGGGCGCCAGCGTGGGCGTTCCAGAGGACGGCGGCACGGTAGTCGTAGCGGTCGGGGTCCAGGGGTGTGCCGAGTGCGGGGTCGTCGTCGGGGTGGAGTCGTCCGCAGCGGCACCGGCCGCCGCCGGGGCGGTTGTGGACGGGGCCGAAGGAGGGGGCGGTGAAGGTGGCGAAGACGCGCGGGTGTTCTGCGACGGCTGGGCCGATGCCTTTGCCGCCGCTGAGTCCGGCAGTGACGAGGTGGAATGTGTCCTTGCGGTACACCTCGGCGCAGGTGGCGCACCGGGTGGCCCGGCGGTTGTTGCAGCGGATGAGGAGCTGACCGGCCGGGAGGTCGGTATCAACGATCTCGCGGACGATCTCACCCGTTGCGGCGTGGACGTCGAGCCGGTGGCCCTCCATCCGTACGGGCCTCTCGCAGCCGCCGAGGCGCTGGACCTGGCGGGCGTAGGCGCCGAGGTCGCCGTGTCGGGCGAGGGTGGTCAGGTGGCGGATGGCTCCGAGGGGAGCCGGGGGGTGCATGTGCGGGTTCCTCCTGCCAGGGATCAGGGACTTCGCGCCCGCCACCCACACCGTCCAGGGGGCTAGACAGTGTGGGCAGGCTGAGCGCAGGTGGAGCCGTTGAGTCAGTGACGGGTGAGGAGCGAGCGGATGACGACGGCGCAGACCGCGGTCGAGGTGGCCGTGACGGCGACGGCGAGGAGCATGGAGACGAGGACGGCGCCGACGACCAGGACCACGGCAGTTCCGCCGCCGACGAGGGCGAGTGCGGTCCCGGGAGTGAGCTGGACAGCGGGCCGGGAGAGGACCGGAGCGGAGGCGGGAGCCAGCTGCGGGGTATGGGCGGCGGGGGTGACGGTGGCCGGCTCGACGACTGCGGGCGGGGTGACCAGGCCGGTCGGCTGGGGCATGGTCGGGATCTTCGGCTGGAACATGGGCGGGTCTCCTTCGGTGGCTACTTGACGAGGGAGTTGATGACGGGGGCGAGCAGGCTGTCTGCGATGAGGTAGCCGCCGAGGAGCAGCACGGCGATGAGCCACCAGGGCGGGCGGATGAGCTTGACGCCCAGGACCCCGACGCAGAGCAGGGCGAGCCAGAGCGGTACGTCCATGGGGGTTGATCTCCTGTCAGGTCAGGGCGAGCAGCGGTGGGTGCGGGCGGCGAGTTCAGCGGCAGCGCGGGAGTCGTACTCGGCGGAGAAGTCGCAGCGGGGCGCGGTGCAGGCGGCCAAGTGGCGGTTCTTGCCGCGCTCGACGAACGAGGCGACGTTCACGGGGCCGATACGGCGGACGTTGCGGAAGCGCCGGTTCATGGCGGTCTCCCCTTTCTCAGAGGTGGGCGGCGACGGATGCCGTCATGGACGGGGGCAGGCCGAGTCGGGCGCGTACGGCGTCGGGGTCGGCCGGGTGGCCGGTGGCCGAGTGGTGTTCATCGGCCAGGGCGCGGACACGGTCGACGAGAGCGGGAGGGAGCGCGACGGCGGGCACGGGCGCCGGGGCCGGAGCAGGGACGAGATCGGTCACCGGTTCGGCGGTGGTGGGCTGAGGGGTGGGGTCGGGCTCAGTGGGCAATGCCGGGAGCGCGTCCCGGTCGGCCATGTCGACGGCGACGGGGGCGGTGGTCGATTGGTTGTGCAGGCCGGTCGTCGACGGGGTCGGGACCTCTGGTGCTTCCTGGGGGTGGTGTGGTGCGTGGGCGAGGAGGGTTCCGCCGAAGAAGGCGACGGCCGGCCAGCCCGCGACCACGACGCGGAGCCAGGCGGGTACGTGGTCCAGGTCGAGGAGCCCGGCGGTGGCGACGTTGGCGCCAAGGGATGCTGCCAGGGCGACAAGGAACCACAGCCGCGGGCCCCCGGAGGGCTGTCCGGCCCGCTGTTGTTCGCGCATCCGACGCCAGGCGGCGACCAGCAGGAGGTCAACGCTGATCGGGTAGGCCCATGCCTTCCAGCCGCCCTGTCCGGCCGCTTCAGCGAGGTCGTGGAGGTGGGAGAAGGACAGGGCGCCCGCGATGACGGCTTGGATGATCACGGCGTCCAGGCGGGCAAGTTGGGCGCGCATCGGCTCGTCTTCCTTCCTGTTTTCGGCATGGGAGGGGTAGGGACCTTGGCGTGAGGCGGTCACGCCGACCGTGGGAGGAGGAGGTGCGCTACTCGGTGACCGGGCGCGTGGTGTGCGGGGCAGGTGCTGCGGCCGGGGCCGACTCGACCGGCGTCGAGGCGAGGGCGGGGCGGAAGGCGGCGAGCCGGGGCAGGTCCGGGACCAGGGCCGAGGTGTCGCGGCAGATGGCCGCCGCTTCGTCGAGGGTGAGGTGGGGTGAGCGGACGCGGCACCAGCCGCCGGAGGAGTCGCCGACGACCGCGACCCCGGGCCGTACGGCCGGAATGGACGTGGCGGCGAGGGCCGCTTCGGGGGCAATGTCGGCGAGCGCCATATTGGCGGAGGTCTCGTCGTTGACGCGGTGGCAGACACGGCCGGTGAGCTGGGCGCGGAGCATCGTGGCGCCCTTGCCGAGTTCGGAGCCGAAGCGCTGCCCGCAGACTTCCAGGTAGATGCCGGCCGCGCGGCCGAGCTGGGCAAGGCGGATGAGCTTGGTGACCATGGCGTCGCGTCGTTTCTCGTCGTCGCGACTGGCGGCGAGGAAGAGTTCCGCGACCTCGTCGACGACGACCACGACCGGCACCGGCCGTACCTCGTCCGGCAGCCCCCACACGTCGGAGGTGAGCACGGCGTCCGGACCGGCCACGCTCGACAGGCCGATGAGGCGGAATCGGGCCTCCATCTCCTCCAGGAGGGCGTCAAGGATGTCGTTGGCACGGTCCGAGGTGTCGGCGAGGGCGGACAGGCGGGGCGCGAACGGCGCCAGTTCGACGCCCCACTTGCAGTCGATGCCGACGAGGGCGACGGGTTGCCGGGCCAGTCCGCACACCAGGTTGCGCAGGTACACGGACTTGCCCGACTGCGTGGCGCCGAGAATCAGTTCGTGCGGCACGGTGCGGAAGTCCCGTACGTGCCAGTGACCGTCTTCCCGCAGAGCCAGCGGGAGAGTGAGCGCTCCACTCCCCCGCCAGCGGCGCGCGGGGCGTACGTCGGCGAGCACGTCCCAGCCGATCAGGCGCAGTTCGAGCCGTCCCGGCTTGGTGGGGCGGATGTGCACGGCGTGGGCGCCCCAGGCGTGCCGTAGCCGGTCGGCCGAGGCGGTGAAGTCCTCGGGTGCCTGCCCGGCCGCCATGCGCAGTCGCATCACGAGACCGGACCCGGTCGGGCGTGGCAGCGACCGCCAGGGCGGCACCGGGGCCGCTTCCCGCCCGATGATCCGGGCCGTGGCCCGACGGACGGCCGAAGCCGGAACCGTCAGGCCACAGGCGTCCATGGTCGCCCTGTAGGTGGTGAGCACGCGCAGGGCGATGACCGGGTACCCGACGAGCCACCAGAACAGGACCGGCGTCCGTCGACGCATGACGAGCAGCGCGGCCAGCGCCAGCAGAGCCAGGATCAGAGTCCAGACGGAATCGGTCATGGTGCTCAGCCCTGCACCGAGGTCGGAACGTTGACCATGACGGCGTCGGCCCGGTAGGCGATGCCGTGGCGGGCCCGGCCGCCGAACTCGCTCTCCCAGGGCCGGGCCACCAGGCCGGACAGGACGACCGGGGCGCCCATGACCAGACCCTCACCGATGCCCGGCTCCGGCACCGTCACCTTGATCATGTCGGAGCCACCCGATGCGATGAACACCAGCTCCAGCACCATGAGCCGGGCGTTGGTCACCGGGTCCATAGCGATCTCGCCAGTCTGACGGTCCTTGACCTTGGTCTCGGGCAGCTTGGTGACCAGCAGCGTCGCGGCGGAAGTGTCTACGGGGATGACACGCATTCTTCGAACCTCACTTGGTTGGTGGCGCCTTTCTCGACGCCCATCCGGTCTGGATACCCCCCTAGACAGCAGGAGGAGGCCCCACCCGAACTGTCTAGGGGGGTTGACGCCAACAGTAACCCGACGATCCATCAGCTGTCTAGGGGGGTATACGAGGAGAGCTGCGGCCAGACCCGAACGGCCCTACGTCAGCACCCAGTGAAGGGCCGTCGCATCATCCTGAGCCTTGCCACGCGGCCAGCGCCGACCATGCGGGTCCCCGGCCTCAGCGTCCCGGACCATGCGGATCAACTCGTTCGGCCCTGACGTGTTGAGGGTGTCCAACACCGTTACCCAGTCGGCGAGTTCGAAGCGGTCCACGAGTCGCGTGGCCCCGTCGCTCAGGAGACTCACGGAGTTGAGGGAGTCGAGCGGCACGGACCCGGTCAGTGCGTGCTCAGCCGCCCGGGGGTCGGGGCCGGCGATCCAGAAGCCGCCCGGCCTGTTACGTAGACCGGTCAGCGCGTCGCGGTACTCGGCAAGTGCGGCAGCGTGCTCGGGTGAGCCGGTGGGATGTGCGTCGACCGGGCCCCGAAGCGACTTGCCGACCTCGTCCAGGCGGCGGTCAGTGACGACCGCGCAGCCCCCGCTCTTCCCGTCGAGCAGTAGGGAGGAGTCGCCTAGGACGAGGTACTCCAGTTCCTTGCCACCGGCCCGGACCGCCACGACCGTGCTGGTCGGACTGGCCCGATAGGTCAGGTCACAGCTGTCGCCATGCAGGGCTCGAACCGCGGCGATGGAGTCGGCCAAGCAGTCGGCGAGGGGGCGGCGCGGATCCGCGGTGACGGCTCGCAGCAACAGCGCGCCCAGGGTCCCAGAGAACCACGCGATGCTGTGCACGCATCCGGTCTCAGCCCCCGCCACCCCGGCGCCGTCGAGGAGGACGGCAGCACCGGGAGCGAGAGCGGCGAAATCCTCGCTCTCCTTGCCGGGTTCGGAGGGGAGGGAGCCGAGGGCGACTCTCACGCCCCGGTCTCCTCGTCGTGCAGGTACAGCGGGCAGACCAGCTCTACGGACTGCGGCTCGCTGGTCTCAGGGTCGTACTCGACTCCGACCAGCGTGGAGAACCGGCGCTCCCCCACCTGCCCCCACAGGGCATTGAGATCCGATGCCAGCAACTGGACCGCGCCGAGGGAGCCTTGGGTGTGGATACCGGCAATGGCGAGCACCGACCCCTTGCCGTCCGGGCGGGGCAGCCGGCCGAGGTATCCCACGTCGTGCGGGCGAGCCGGATCACCGTCCTGCCCAGAGCGGTGAATGATGCCAGTGCGCCGGTCCAGCAGCGTCCAGGGCTCGCCGTCCTCATGCTGCCAGCTGAGTACCGGGTCCTGGGCGTACAGGTCGCGCATGTCCTCGGACATGCCCGGCCCACAGACGACGATCAGGCCGTCTCGGTTGAGGTTGACTTCGCCGCTCACGAGCACGTTGCCGGTGGCGACATCGAGGCTGTACGACTTCGCCAGGTCCTCAAGACGCTTGCCCGAGTTCATGTCGTCCATGGCGACGACCGTGCGCTTCTTCACGTCGTCCGCCCGAAGCGGAGTGACCACGGTGACGACGCCCGCACCGAAGAAGGCACCTTCGGGCGCCGGGCCAGTGTGGCGGATCTGGTGAATCCGGCCACGGCTCAGACCAGCCTTCTCAGCGATCTGCGCGTACGAGAGCCCTTGCGCATGAAGGTCCTGAACCACCCGCCGACGAAGCCGCGCCAGCTCTGTCACCTCCTGCTGAGCGTCTGCCAACCGGGTCGTGACCTCACGCAGGAGCAGGTACGGATCATCAATCGACATGATCCGTCGCAACTCGTCCGACATGCCTTCACCTCCTAGGATTCCTCCGAAGTCTAGGCCCCTAGACAGAAAAGGCGGAAGCAGGCGGCCCGAGTGAGCGCCGATCACGTAGAAGCCGGATCTGCGTCGAGGTACACCCCGAGGGCTCACCCGCTACCACCGACGCGGCAGCGGATGGCGGTAGCCAGGCCGACTCCCATCAGGCGCCGTCCCCAATCAGGTCGGCCCACACGGTGCGCCCGCTCGGGACATCCTTCACGCCCCAGTCCTTTGCGCAGGCCGAGACGAGCCACAAGCCGCGACCGCCGTTGTCTTGGCTGACCACGTCGCACATTTCGGGGACGTTGTCGCCGCCCTGGTCGACCACTTCGAGTCGCACGCCGTCCGCCCTGAAGGCGACGACCACCAGGAACCAGCCGCCGGCCGAACCGCTGAGGGTGTGCCGGACGGCATTGGTCGCCAGTTCGCTCACGACCAGGACCGCGTCATCGGCAACGCCCCGTTCCTGGAGGAGGGCGGCGACGAAGTGACGGGCTTCGGCTACCTGATCCGGCAGCCCAGGGAAGGCGCGGCACCACTTGGTGAACATGGGAAGACTCCTTGTCTAGAGGGCTAGACAGCACAGAGGCAGAGTATTCCCCGAGCGAACCAACAACCAAGGCATCCATAGGAATTATTCCTCTATGGAGTGACGACGTCCGCCAGACCGCGAAACTCCTTCATCACCCGCAACAGCAGTTCCCGCACCTCACCACCGAAGACGGCCGCGCGGTCGAAGGAACCGAACACTTCCTCGTACGAGGCGACTTCATCCGGGTCGTGCGAGACCCGCTCATCCCGAAACGCCTCCACCACGACGGCCCCCCGGTCACACAGGGTGAAGCCATGCCGGGGCATGACCGGTACCGGCCGATCCCATGGGATCACTCCGAGCCGCACGGTGGTCAGGCTCTCGACAGCGAGCAGACGGTCAAGTTGGGCGAGCATGAGCGACGGGGTTCCGGGCCAGGTCCGCAACACGCCCTCGGTGACGACGAATACGGACTCACGTCCCGGCTCGTAGAGAACGCTCTGCCGCTCCACCCGGGCGGCGACGGCGCGGCCGACAGACTCGCGGTCAGCATCGGGAGCACTCGCGAAGACGTGACGGGCGTACTCGGCACTCTGAAGCATGGCCGGCAGAACCACGCACTGAAACGACCGCACGAGCCGGGCCCCGCGGATCGCATCATCCAATGCCACGCCAGGGAGCACACTCGCTTCGGGCGGCAGGACCTCGTCAACTGCCGTCTCCACAGCGGCCAGGAGCTCCCGCACCTCACCCGAGGTCGCTTCATCTAGACCGAGGGCCCGAGAGAGCCGGTCGAGTACATCAGTGCTGGGTACCATCCGCCCGGTCTCGACCTTGGACACAGTCGGTTGCCCAACACCGGCTCGCTGCGCCAGAACAGCACCCGTCAGACCGGCATCCGCCCGCAGAGCACGAAGACGCGCCCCAAGCGCACTCATTCGCTCCCGCCGCACACTCCCCATACCCAGGGTTCTACACCACGAGGGCCAGGCCTCCAGCGCAGGAGCAACGACCAAGATCAACAGCGTGCCAGGAGCGCGTGATTCAAACTTTCTCTACTGGTTCAAGGCCCGCGCACGGCGCGGGCGCGCGCCGCCTCTGCGGCGCGGCCTGCCTCCTGTCTGCGCCCCGGCTGGCCGCGCACGGCGGCGCGCTCGGCGGCTGCGGGCATGAAGTGGGAGACACCCTCTGTGGCTGGGGCGGTCGGCTCCACGGCTTTAGCCACCTCCCCAGTTCGGGTCCCGCGTCGAGCAAGACCAGGGGGCCACTCGTTCAAATTCCGGGCAGGTGCAAAGCCTGCCCGAGTTGCCGACCAGCGTACGGCCCCCTGGTCATGCTCGACCCCAAACCGGGCAGGACACCGGCCAAACCCGCTCCACCGACCTTCTCTTTCATGAACTCCCGAGGTGGAGTACCGCATAGGGCCCGGTCTGGAACTGCCGATGCATCATTGGCCCCTAGGAGGCAGGAGGTTCAAGCATTCTGGAGACGATCGGCAAATAGCGCCGAACCTGCTCTCGATCGCTCTCTTTTTCTTCCTCCGACAGCTCGGAGTACGGCGTATTCATCTGCAATTCCCACCGCCGCACGAGCTCAGCGGGAATAGTCAGCGAACCATCATCATCGCGTACGCATTTCGAGTGGAGATAACGTTGCCAGTGCGCCCATCGTTCATGTTCGACATTTGCAAGCTCCTCCACCATTCTTTCCATCTTGCGGGAATTTAGTGAGCCTTCTGGGAGGTCAGTCACTCTAGATCAACCCTTTGCTTACAAGCGCCCAATAATGCTGCCCTAGCACCGTTAGTTCACATGACTTACTTTGCATAGCAGCGTGCCACATGTGGGGCGCATCTACAGGCCGAACAAGGTTGACCTTGACGTACTTCTGTAGTACGGCAAAGTTTGCCGTGTTTACGGGGTCAGGTGACGGAATCGACGCATCCGTCCGCTGTTCCGCAGATCGCTCCGGTTCAAACGACGGGTCCAATTGGAGGTTGTGGTCCGGTGCCGGGAAGTGCTTCGTCAGCGCTTGGAGGTCAGCAAGGGAGATCGGCGGCTCAGCCTTCCGCAGAGAGACAAAGGTCTTGACGTTTGTCTTGAAGACTGGCCGCTGCGCCCATGGGCCAAGCGATTGATCAATATGAGCGTAAACACTTCCGGGTGTAATGTCCCCCACTAGATTCGCCGCTGCCCCATTGAGTGCATCAACGAATAAGCTTGTGAATACACCCGCGCCGCCACCGGACGTCTCGTAGGAGTACTGCTCGGCCGTCGAGGCAGTCAAGATGGTGACGCCGTCTGAAATTTCAGCAAGGCCTGTGGTCATCGAATTATTTCCCACCACGCCGCTGTGACAGCTATCGAGAATGATCACCTTGTTTCTCGCCTGCGAACTATTCGCTAGTTTCATAACCTCAGACAAAGCGAGCCCATCGTCCCCGGTCTCGGAATCACTCGCGCACAGGAAACCGCCGGTGTCTTCGATGTATCCGTGCCCCGCGAAGTAGAATAGGGCAATCTCCGAGTCATCTGCGAAAAGCCGCCTAACCTCCTCCTTGAGGCTCCTTTTGGTGACGCACTGCGTAACGCTTGTTCCCGTCATGACATGAGGGGAGGGAAAGTTAAGTGTTCCGTCTGAATTACGCTCGATCGCGGCCTTGACTGCGAAGGCATCGTTTACGCATCCAGTTAGATTTTCGAGGTTTTCATAGTGGTCGATTCCGACGATAAGGGCCTTACGCATAACACCTACAGGGAGTCGATGAAGTTAGCAATGTTCACGTCAGTCCACGTTACTGTACTCACACCAGGAATTGCCGTACGGTCATTAGCGTAAGCCCAGATGCCTCGAATTGACTTTCCCTCTTCTTTGGCGCATTGAATTTCCCACCTTTGCCCGCTCGACGTCAGGGAGTTCTTGCTGACCAAAACAATGACTCCATGAGAGCGCCGAATTCGAGTGCGCACTCGATCTTTCCAGTTGCTGTCATAGGGCTCCTTCACCGACATGTCGATGAACTCGAAAGGAGCTCGCGGGTGCAGGGACTGTCCCTTCAGGAAGTCTCTCTGGCGCTCATCCTCGATGGCGAACGCCACGAAGACCACCTTTTTGTCTGCCACTGCGTCTCCCTAAGCTTGGCGGGCTGCACTGCGAAGGAGGACCTCCTTGCAAGTGAGCCGCCGATGTATCCGGCTTGATCGTTCAGGTTACTAGGGCCCCCCGACGTTGGGGTGGGGTTTGATCAGATTGACGACGCCACCGGCCGGCGGCTGAGCGCATGGCGCCCGCAGGCGGGTGACGCGCGGATTGCGATCATGCAAGTCAATGAGCACCGTGCGCGGCCGTGCGGGCACTGTACGGTGTACAGCCTGCCCACCTCTCTACGCACAAAGGGACCCGTTGTGCCCACCACCATCACAGGTTTGGTTCTGCTCGTTGTCCTGCTGCTGCCGGGCCTCACGTTTGTCATCGTCCGGGAACGTAAGGGGAGTGAACGTCGTCCAACGCCCTTTCGGGAGACTGGCGCAGTGGTGTTCTGCAGCATTCTGACCGAGCTTGCTGCACTGGTGCTCTTCGCGGCACTGCGCGGGCTTAGGCCCGATCTGACGCCGGATATCGGACGGCTGATCCGGGAGGGCGCCACCTACGCACGGGCCCACTATGCCGAGCTGGTGTGGTGGGCGGGAGGCATGCTAGCGCTTGCATGCGTTCTGGCTGCGGTAATGGCAGCCATCGCAGGGCGCAAACCACATTCATCTGCGATGTCAGCGTGGTGGGTCATGTTTGAGAAATGGTTTCCGGGAGAAAACCCGCTCGTGGGGTGCATCCTGGATGACGGTTCGTACATCGAGGGGCGACAGGCATCGTTCAACATAAGTTCTGACGATTTGCCAGACAGAGACTTGGTGCTGATCCAGCCGCTGAAGTACCGGGCCCCCGGCGCAACCGAGACGCATGACTTTCCGTGGGGAGCGGCATGTATCTCAGCGCGCCGGATCGTCACGATGTTTGTCAGCTACTCCCTTGCCCCTGAGCAGGAGGAGGGGGAGGAGGGGGCGACGCAGGCGTCCGCCCCGGCTGTTTCGTAGGCTTATGGCCACGGCTACCCCCTGAAGAGGGCTTGCTTTGCGGCTGGTTACGGCCCCCCTCCTGGGGCGCCTTGGGCTTCTCGACCATGAGCAGACTCCCTAACGGTCATCCAACGTGATGTGGAACCAAAGATTCTCATCACCTTCCACGGTCATCTTATAGAACTAGCCTCGATCGGTCATGCGAGCTCGCCAGCTTACTGACGGGCCCGCATGACCGATCGAGGCTACCGCCCTCTGAAAGGTGCTCGTGCGAAAGCTGCCGGGTCTCTCAGTGACCTCGACGGACTGATCAACGCACCGGATCTCGCGGATTCAATCTGCGTAACGAATTCGAGTCACCCGGCCCGAATCGTACGCTACAACTACCGCCCCATCGTGTTGGACAAGCAAGGCGAGGAATGAAGGGTCCGGCATGGGAATCCGCCGCCGATTCCCGTCTGGCTGTATTACTGTCACCCTCTCCATCCCCTGTACAGCCAACCATGTACCGCTGCTTGAAACGCGAGCATTCTGGTCGCTCAACAGCAGCCTATTTCCGGCATCTGTGCCGCTGGGTTGCGGCCAAGCGACCTGGAGGACATGGCCCAATGCCGAGCGTACCCAAACTTGCTCGCCTCGCGTGGTCAGCTGAAGCGGGCCTCGGGGGACTTTCAGGCGGGCCACTGGTCGCAGGTCATCCGCAGCTAGTTCGACCACCTGGTTGCGTTGAGCGAGGCTGACGAAAATGCGCCCCCTAGCTTTGGCGATGCCGTACGGAGCACCTGTGACGGATAGCCTTGCCAACCTTTGACCGTCCTTCACAGCGAGCGCGTCGACTCGGCCGACGGCGGGTGACGCGACTACTACACGGTCGTTGGCCAAGACGAAGGAGCGAGCACCGCCACCAGCGGACTGCGTCCACAGGGTGTGTCCGGTATGCAGATCGACTCGACCTATGCGGCCCGCCTCCACAGACAGGTAGTAGGCGGCAGTGCCTCGGACGATGACCTGGTCCATGTAGTCGTTGACGCGCGCGACCGTGTGGCCAGTGTGCTGACCAAAGTCCAACCTGGATAGGAAGTGGCCGCTGACCACGGCATAGGTGGTGTTTGACGCTTCATCCTGCGTGATGCCCGTGACTGGGGAGTTGTAACTCACCGTATCCGAGTCGTTGTCACGAGAAGTGCCGAAGGCCAGCGCGAAGACCGCGGGAATGACGCTTGCGGCCACCCAGGGCCATACGTGCCACCACCGGCGCCACCACGGGCGGAAGACGGGAGCCTCACCAGGTGCGTGGATCAATACCGGGGGGGCTGGCTGCGTAGCGTGGGTGGAATGCTGCCCGCCTTTACCTCTGACTCGCCGTGCATATACGAGATATTCGCCAACGGTTTCGCGGACGTCAGCTGCCGATGCTGGCTTCGTGCCGGTCACGGCCAGCGCGGCGATCTCAACAGCTGCTTCGTAGCTCACGTCGTTTGGCGCACGTCCGACGACGATCACCGGAGAGTCGAAGGGAAGGGTGACTGCCAGAACTTCCGTGCCGGCGCGCGCCCGGTCGAGTTCGCTCCACTCAATTCCCAGCGCGTGACCGAGTACCGCTAGCCGTAGACGCTGTTCACGACGGCGAGTCGGTGGCAGTAGGAAGATGGTCCGTCCCAAGGCGCCAGCTGCTCTGATCTGGCGGATCTCCCACAGCAGGGACTCTGAGCGGCCGACAGTTACACAGATGAGCTGTGATCGACCGATCAGTTCGCGAACCCCGTCTTTCCAGTCAGCCATCGAGAAACTGCGGCGTGCCGCTCCCAGGGGTGGTGGCAACTTCTCGCCCACCTGGCTGAGTGTTTCAACCGGTCCGTGCACTGCTAGCGCGGAAGCTGCGACTTCCTCGAAGCGCTCGAAGCGGCGCATGAAGAGCCGCTCGACTACTGATGCACGGTCCAATCGGCGGGCCCGGAGGGTGCGGCGGTCATCGGCGAAGGACCGCAACATGAGGGTTGGGCGGCGCTGATCCTGCTCGACCTGTTGACGCAGGTATCGCATTCCCAGACGCCTCATCAGAATGAAGGGCACCAAGGCGAGCAACACGACCACTACGCCAATTACTCTGATGAGAGACCCGAAGCCAGTGGCTACGTAGTCCGACGAACCGGGGCTGACTCCCATTGCTTGTAGGTCTGAACCCAGCACGATCAAGAGCACTCCACCGCCAGCGATCACTGCGGTGAAGAATGAGCCAAGTGCAGCCAGGATACGCCCATACCCCTTGAAGACAGCCGGTCTCCACCGGTCGGCATGCCGTCTGTGTAGCAGCCTCTCGACGACCAGGACACCCACCACCGCGGCGACGGCGAAAGCCATTGTGGCCCAGACGCCCATGTAGAGCGTCTCGGTCAGGCGTATAGCCCAGGCGTACACGCAAAACCGTACAAGGACCGCTGCTGTACTGCTGGCCAGCCGCATGTTCACGAGACGGTCCACACGAAAGACGCCGTCTCTAACGGGGCGACTGAAGAACGATCGAAGCCGACGCCAGCTGGCGGGATCACGCAGGAGAGCCAACAGCCCGAGTAACAAGGGTAGACCGATGGCTGCGCTCATTGCCTCTGCGTTGAGCGCCGTGCGGGTGTCACTGTCGCGCCAACTTACGGTAGACAGGTCAGGCAGCACCGTCATACGGGGCTGCTGTAGTCGGACGAGATCGCTAAGCATTTCCTCGGTGGCCTGCGGCGCTTCAGCTCGGCTGGTTTGAACGAGAAATACCACTGCCGTCCGCCCCCGCACCAGCGCCGCGCATGCAGAGGCGTAGCCAGCACCACGTTTAATGAAGCCCGCCCGATCGGCTTTTGGCACCTGTACTTCACTGGTTGGAGAACAGGACTGTGTCGCCTGCATCTGGGCGTAGGTGGCTTGCCGCATCTCAAGAGCCCGGATCTGCACCACGTCTTTGGCGTCAGCACTTTCCCAGGTGCGCTGCCACGCCCCGACGACCGTCAGGCGCCGGAAGTCGGCTCTCAGTCGGCCGGACCCGACAAACAGCCCTCCGTCTGGAGGGCCGTCCTGCATGGGGAGCCAGAAGCTGCGCCCAATCGAAGACAGATCCGAGGTGGCAAGGAGCTTCTGCTCGACGGCTGGTGTGGTGTACGGCGGGACGACCAACTTGACGGGCGGTGCCACCACCTCGCGGTGCCAGAAGACGGCCATGATCATGAAAACGAGCGCCAATAACGACAGTGCTCTCCAAGCAGCCCAGCGCACACGATGCGGCCACATGTGGTGCTCCCCATTGGACCCGGCTCATCTGAGCCTGCGATGTTAAGAGGACTTTGGCATCATCTTCACGGTTTAGCGGTACAGTCCAGGAAATCCATGGACGATATCTGATCGCAGTGTGACAAATGGGTCATACTCGATCATTCTTTACTTAAGTCGGCCGTGGACTATCCGTGGACTTGCCCCCTCTGATCTGTGACGTACAGGCCCGTGACCGGCTATGTTGCCCAGGACCCACGGGGCCTCCGGAGCCGTGTGCGCAGGTTCGAATCCTGCCGGGGGCACCTTGCATGAGGTGCCCAAAGACCCCGCCATCAGCGCTTTCGCTGAGAACGGGGTCTTCGCGTATGTGCAGGCGGATGCAGCCCGAAGCGGCTCTATGTCGAGGGCTGTGGACGAGGCGTGGATGGGATCTTGAGGCATCGGCCCAGTTCATCGGGCGCAAAGGGCGGGGCCCACAGCTCCGACCCCTCCATCCCCTCCCCCGGGTCACCGATCACCGAGGGCCGCACCGTCGATGGGCCCGCTCCGCGGTCAGGACGTACAGCCGGGGACCGAGCCGACAGGCCGGCAGTTGTTGGGGGTGTTGTCGACGATCCGGCTGTTGACGAGGTTCAGGACGCTGGGGGACGGCGCTTGCCAGATGCCGCCGCCGTTGAGCGCACTGTTGTGCCGCACCACTGTTTTCGTCAGCGTGCTGGTGCCGTAGTTGGCGATACCGCCGCCAATCTGGCCTGCGCGATTGTCGGCGATGGCCGTCGAGGAGATGGTCATCGGGGCGCGGTCGTTGTAGATTCCGCCGCCCTGCTCGAAGGCGCGATTGCCGCCGATGTACGACTTCTTGATGGTCAGAGAGACCCCGGCGGTGAAGATGCCACCCCCGAATTGCGTAGCCTGGTTCCGCTCCACTTTGGTGTTGTCGAGCAGGGTGGTGCTGCGCGGCCCGTTGTAGATGGCGCCTCCCTGCTGTGCCGCGCTGTCCCGCAGAACGCTGTCATGGACTTCGAGGGTGCTGCCCTGGTTGACGAAAATGGCACCCCCTTGGTTCGCCGTGCTGTTGGTCACCGTGCTGTGCCGGAGGATGAGCGTCCCTCCGTCGGTGGGCAGGTAGGTGCCGGCGTAATCGAGGTAGCCGCCACCGGTCGCCGTGACACCGTCCACGGTCAGGCGCCCATTGGGACCGTCGATCTCCGCGATGCGGAAGCCAACGGCAGCGTCGGGGTCCCGTCGGATGGTGGTGTTGTGACCCAGCAGGGTGACAGTGCCCGTGATTTGCGGCAGAGCGTTGGCCCCAAGCCCGCCGGTCGACGCTGGAGTCGTGACGTTGTAGACGCATTTGGGCGCGAGCCGGATGGTGTGCGGCCCGGTGTTGTTGTTCGCGGCGACGATCGCATTGTTGAGCGCAGTCACATCACACGGGATGGACACCTGGGGTTCCGCGCTTGCCACGCTTCCCATGCCGAGCACAGCAACAATCGGCACAGCCAAGACCACGGCGCTTAGTTGACGTCTGAGCATTTCTTCTCCATATCGCAGTACGTGATCAATTGATCACCTTCAGCGACCATGACCAGTTTTCTGCGAGCTCGCAACCTGTCATTCGCGGCACAGGCAGGACCGGCGGTCAGGTATCGACGCGCGCCAGCCGGCATGCGCGGTCGGCACGTCGGCGGGCGCGCAGCGGTGGCGGCACAGGCCGAAGACGGCTGGGAAGCCGGTGGGTACGGAGGCGGTAGACACAGGATCGTGCCCTCAGTCACTCGTACTCGCGAAGCAGGTCCTCGATACGCCGGGTTGGCGACGTCCTGCCGTCCGTCGAGGCACTTCGCGTAGCGGGTCAGCAGGACCTCAACGCTGTTGCCGGCGCGCTCGGCGACCTCGGTGGGGTCGACCCCGGCGTTGAGCCACGTAGACAGCGCCGAGTGCCGAAGGTCGTACGGCCGGCTTGCGAGCGGCGAGGCCGCGGCGGCAGGCGGCAGGCGGCAGGCGGCAGGCGGCAGGCGGCAGGCGGCAGAGCGAGGAGCCGAGCCTCCTGCCAGACGCGGTAGTAGGTGGAGGACGGAACGGGCCTTGACCCAAGGCCCGTTTTGCTGGCTCCCGCTCTTTGTCGTTGTTGCGCACTGATCTCGTGTGAGGGGCGTGTGGGGACACGACTGCGGCTTGCGTGGCCAGGTCTCGTGGTCGGCCGGCTCCCTGGGTTGCGGGGCCATGACGGGCATGGATCTTGAGGTGATGGGCGCGCTCTCCGCGGCCGGAGTGGCGCTGATCGGGATGCCCGCCACAGTGCTCATGGGCCGATGGCAGATGAAAGCCGCATTGCGCACGGCAGGGGCCACCAGTGAGGCGGGTTTCGCTCAAGCCGAGTCTTCCTACCGTGCGGCATTGGACGCCGTCCGCGCCGGGCTGTCACGGCGTCACCTCGTCACAGGCCGGGGGCGCCCCACAGCGGGAACCAGCGGCCCAGGTCCTCCTCGATGCGCAGGTCGTCCTTGACGGTGCCCTTGACCTGGAGTTCCAGCGGGTTGTCGCGTTTGTGGCCGGGCAGTGGGGCGAAGGGGTAGAAGGTGCCGCGCTTGTAGAGGTAGACGAGGGCGAGCGAGCGCAGTTCGGCGTCGTGGAAGGTGACCAGGGAACACAGGAGCTGTGGGCCGAAGCCGCTGTCCTGCAGAGCGGCGTTCACCGCGTGCAAGTCGTTGACCAGGGCGGGCAGCTCGTCGGGGTCTCGGCGGGACAGCAGCCACGAGTACCCGTACTCATCCCGGCTGAACTCTACGGGCGAGCCGGCTCGTTCGGTGTCCGTGTCGAGGAGGTCTCGTACTTCCTGCTGGACTTGGGCGAAGGCCCCGCCTTCGATGGCGGCGAAGCACACGGAGCCCGCTCCGGTCGGGGTGAAGCCGATGGCCGCCTGGAGCGTGATCGCGGCAGAGGGCAGGCCGAAGAGCTGGTCCAGGTCGGGCTTGACCGGTCTGCTCCGGCCGAACAGGACATCCAGGAAGCCCACGGGGCATCAGCTCCTCGTCATTCCCGCCGACCGCCCGGCCCGCTCAGCTCGTCGGCGATGTCTTCGAGCGCCTCCAGGCGGCGTTCCAGGCTGGGGTGGGTGGAGAACAGGTTCGCCACTGCCGTGCCGGGTCCGAGTGCGGGGGTGAAGAAGAACGCGTTGAACGCCTGGGCGGTGCGCAGGTCCTGGGTCGGGATCCGGGCGATGTCTCCGCTGACCTTGGTCAGTGCCGAGGCCAGGGCGGAGGGTTTCGCGGTGAGCATGGCGGCGGCGCGGTCGGCGGCCAGTTCGCGGTAGCGGGACAGGGCACGGATGAGCAGGAAGCTGACCGCGTAGACGAGGGCGGAGACCGCCATCACGGCCATGAAGACGACGGCGGTGTTCTGGTCACGCTGGTCGCGTCCCCCGAACAGCTGGGAGTAGAACGCGAAGCGGACGACGAGCCCGGCGATCACGCCCAGGAACGAGGCGATGGTGATCACCGCGACGTCGCGGTGCGCGACGTGGGAGAGCTCGTGGGCCAGGACGCCTTCGAGTTCTTCGGTTTCCAGGCGGCGCAGCAGACCGGTGGTCACGCAGACCACGGCGTTGTCGGCGTTGCGGCCGGTCGCGAAGGCGTTGGGCAGGTCCATGTCCGAGACGGCGACCCGGGGTTTGGGCATGTCCGCGGTGGCGCACAGCCGGTCGATGACACCGTGCAGCCGGGGCTGTTCCTCGGGCGATACGAGGTGGCCGTGCATGGCGTACAGGGCGATCCGGTCGGAGTACCAGTACTGCGCGCCCAGCAGGGCGGCGGCGATGACGACGACCAGGACGACGGACTTGAGCAGCGCGATCAGCGCGGCGATGAACGCCACGTACACCAGCCCGAGCAGGAACATCGTCACCACCATGCGGGCCGTCAGCTGCCGGTCGGGCTCGAAACGACTGCGCACCGCCATCACCCCGGGATCAGGCCCTCGTCGGACAGCAGCTCCCGCACCTGCGCGAGGCTGGTGCCCTCGTCGGGCAGTACAAGTTCGGACGGTGTGATCGTCTCGTCGGGCAGCGGAGTGCCGAGGCTGCGCACCGCGTCCAGCAAGGCGGACAGGGCGGCGGCGAAGGCCGCGTCGTCGTCCGTGTCGGCGGCCGCCTGCAGGGTGGAGTCCAGTGCGTTGAGCCGGGCCAGGTGGCCTTCGGCGATCTCGTACTGGCCTTCGCCGAGAATCCGCATGATCATGACGTCTCCCTCCGCCCGGGGCCCTCCACCGCTGGCGGGGCGGAAGAGGCCGGTAGCTGGGCTTTCATCCGGGCCAGCTCGTTTTCCACGTCGCTTCCCGCGGTCACCCGTTCGAGCTCGGCCTGGATGTCGTCACGCCCGGTCGGCAAGGTGGCGTCCTCCAGCGCGCCGGAGGCGATGAGCTCGTCGAGCGCACCCGCACGCGCCTGGAGTTGTTCGGTCTTGTCCTGGGCCCGCTGCATGGCAAGGCCCACATCGCCCATCTCCTCACCGATGCCGGTGACGGCCTCGGTGATGCCGGTCTGCGCCTCGGCGGCGGTGTAGGTGGCCTTGATCGTCTCCTTGCGGGTACGGAACGCGTCCACCTTCGCCTCCAGCCGCTGGGCGGCCACGGTCAGCTTCTCCTCCTGGTCCTTCAGCGACGCCTGCTGGCCCTCCAGATCGGTGATCTGCTCGGCCACGGCCGTACGCCGGGAGAGCGCCTCGCGGGCCAGGTCCTCACGCCCCGCGGCGAGCGCCTGCTGCGCCTGGTCCCGCAGTTTGTCCGTGGACCGGCTCAGCTGGCTCACCTGTAGCTCGACCCGCTTGCGGCTGGTCGCCACATCGGCCACGCCGCGCCGGACCCGCTGCAGCATCTCCCGCTGCTGCTCGTAGGAGTAGTCCAGGACCTCGCGTGGATCCTCGGCCTTGTCCAGTGCCTTGTTCGCCTTGACGCGGAACAGGGTGGCGATGCGGTGAGTGATGCTGGTCATGGCGACCGCCTTCCTCTCGATGCCGGCACGGTCCGCCGTCCGAAAGTGACCGGCCCCGTCGCGCCGGGCCTGTCGGTGACATCCCTCGCGCCTGAGGTCACGGCTCCGTCGAGTTCACGGACACCTCCGGCCGCCGCTGCTCGGACTGTGCCTCTTCCATTGTCCGGCTCCGTTCCTGGCCCGGCACTCGGATAGTGTCCGGCGGCGGCTCACGGCCCGCTCCCGGCTCGGGCCGACCCGTGCGGGCCGGGGATGTCGCGCATCGCGTCGGCGATGGCATGGACCAGGGCGGCGGCGATGGTGACGGCGCCCCACAGGCCCCAGGCCGCTGCGGGCATGGCGGTGGCCAGGAGGGCGGGGAGGGGAAGCAGGCTGGCCGCGAGGAGGGCGGGAGCCGTGCGATGGATGGAGCGAACCGGGCCGGGGGCGTCGCGCCGGTGGCGCCGGGTGAGATGGGCGGCGCAGGCAGCGGTGGTCGCGGCACCGAGCGCGACAAGGGTCCAGGCAACAGCTTCCATGCCCGGTCACCTCCGGCCGGGTCCGCGCGGGCGGTTGCTCAGGACGACTCGCCGCCCCCGAAGTTGTGCCGGGGGCGGGCAGCGGCTCTCGTGCGGCGTGATCCGGCGCAGGATGTCCTGGGCCGGGGCGGCCAGGAGCCGGGTGCCGATCAGGATCGCCGTCAGCGTGTACATCGCGGGCACCATTCTCTGCCTGTACCGGTGCGGGGGGCTCAGCGGAACGGCATGTGGTCGTGCGGGTCGAGCTTCTTGGCCGTGTCGTGGTGGTCCCGACCCGGGCCGTGCGTGTCATCGCCGCCGTGCATGCCGCGCATCATGAAGAACATCATCAGCGGGCAGGCGAGCACGATGAGGAGGAGGGCGAGGTCGCCCAGCGGCACGCCGAGCGCGAGTGCGCCGACCATGGCGACGGCGACCGCGTACAGGCCGTAATTCCTGTTGTTCTTCATGACCGGTCCTCCTCTTTGGGAGGCGCGTCAGGGTTAGGTCAGTTCAGCGTTCGGTCAGGTCGGTGTTCGGTCAGGTCGGTGTTCGGTCAGGTCGGTGTTCGGTCAGGTCGGTGTTCGGTCAGGTCGGTGTTCGGTCAGGTCGGTGTTTGGTCAGAGGGCCGGAGGAGCGCAAGGCGGCGAGGCGCTGCCGGTACTCCTCTTCATCTATGTCACCGCGGGCGAACCGCTCAGCGAGCAGCTGCTCGGGCGAGGGCCCGGTGGAGACGTGGGTGTGCGGGTGCTCGGGGGCACGGTTCAGGGCCCGGAAGAGCAGGACGGCGGCGGTGATGATCAGCGCCCAGAACAGAATCATGCTGGCCGACATGGCGAACCAGCCCCACCCGCTGACATCGTGGTCGTACCAGAACATCATCGCGAGTCACACCTTCCCGGCTTGCGGGGCCGCGGACAGAAGGCTCACAGGTCCACTGTCGCGTTCTCCTGCCACGGTACGCGCCGGCCGGGTCGCTCGGCACAGGGCCGTTCGGTCCCCTCCGGGGCTGTTCGGTCCCCTCCGGAGCCGTTCAGCCCTTGCCCCGTAGGGGTAGGCGGGCTGACGCTGAGCCTGGGTGATCCCGCAGGAGGGACGGTCTGCCATGGATGCCGTCGATGTTGCTGTTGTCACGCTGGCCGTCGTGTTGATCGCCGGTCTCGGCTGGTTCTTCTTCGGCCCGCACCGGGCCCGCAGCGCGCGGCTGGAGGGCGGGGTCCAACGAGTCGAGGTGACGGTGCGCGGCGGCTACAGCCCCGACGTCATCCGGATCCGCCAGGGCATTCCGCTGGAGTTGGTCTTCGACCGGCAGGAGAGCGGGGAGTGCACCAACCGGGTCGTCTTCCCCGACCTGCGCGTCAGCGCCGGCCTTCCGGCGTATGCCCGCACCACCGTGCGGGTCGATCCGCCCAGGGCCGGGACCTTCGGGTTCGCCTGCGGAATGAACATGATCCACGGAACCCTGCTCGTCGAACCCGCCGAGGACTCCGCAACTGCGCCGTCCTCGCCCGACGGGCACGTCGGCGCGATCATGCCTCCGGCACCGGCCGTCGGCGCGCCCCCGGGCGGGGAGGAGCGGGGGGCGGCCGAGGCGGAGGCTGCGGAAGCCGCCGAGCGGCAGGCGGAGATCGAGGACCTGACCCGCCGGGTGACGCTCGGCGCCGTTCTCACCGCGCCGGTGCTGTTCGCCGTGATGGCGCACGAGCTCTTCGGCGCCGACTGGGTGCCGGGCTGGATGCTCAACCACTGGTTCCAACTGGCCCTGGTCACACCGGTCATGTTCTACACCGGGTGGCCGATCCACTCGACGGGCTGGCTGACCCTGCGCCATCGCGGCGCGGACATGAACTCCCTGATCACGCTCGGCACGTCGGCCGCGTACGGCTACAGCCTGCTGGTCACGCTGGCACCCTCGCTGCTGCCCGAGGACGTGCGCGAGGTGTACTACGAGGCCGTCGGGGTGATCCTCACCCTGATCCTCCTCGGGCGGTTGCTGGAGGCTCGTGCCAAGGCCGGCACCGGGGAGGCGATCCGGGCTCTGCTCGGGCTGCGGGCCCGTACCGCCCGGGTGATACGGGACGGGGCTGAGGCCGATGTCCTCGTCGAGGACGTCGTCGTGGATGACGAGATCGTGATCCGGCCCGGAGAGAAGGTCCCCGTCGACTCCGAGGTCCTGTCGGGCTCCTCGGCGGTGGACGAATCAATGGTCACCGGCGAACCCATGCCGGTCACCAAGCGGGCGGGCGACACGGTCATCGGCGCCACGGTGAACACCACCGGTTCCCTGCGGGTACGGGCGAGCAAGGTCGGCGCCGACACGATGCTGGCCCAGATCATCCGCCTGGTGCAGCAGGCCCAGGCGTCCAAGGCGCCGATCCAGCGGCTCGCCGACGCGGTATCCGCCTACTTCGTGCCCGCCGTCATCGCCATCGCGATCGCCGCCTTCGCGCTCTGGTACACGGTCGGCCCCGCCCCGGCGCTCACCCTGGCACTGGTCTCCGCGGTCGCGGTGCTGATCATCGCCTGCCCGTGTGCGCTGGGCCTGGCGACCCCGCTGTCCGTCATGGTCGGAACCGGCAAGGGTGCCCAGGCGGGCATCCTCATCCGCTCCGCCGAGGCCCTGGAGACCGCCCACAAACTCGACACCGTCGTGCTGGACAAGACCGGCACGGTCACCGCGGGCAGGCCCGTACTGACCGACGTCGAGGCGACCGGAGGCTTCACCGAGGCAGCGCTGCTCGCCCTGGTGGCGGCGGCCGAGGCCGACAGCGAACATCCGCTGGCAGGCGCGATCGTCACCGGCGCCCGGGAGCGGAAACTCGCCGTCCCCCTCGCGAGCAGCTTCGACTCGGTCACCGGCAAGGGCGTCCAGGCCACCGTCGACGGACGAGCCGTGCTGGTCGGCACCGCGCGCCTGCTCGCGGACGTGGGTATCGACACCAGCTCCGTGACCCCGGTCGCGGCGGAGTTGTCCGCGCAGGGCAAGACTCCCGTACTCGCCGCCGTCGACGGCCGGGCGGCCGGCGTGCTCGCCGTCGCCGACACGGTCAAGGCCGACTCGACCCAGGCCATCGCAGCCCTGCACCGGCTCGGCATCGAGACAGTCATCATCACCGGAGACAATCCCCGAACCGCCGCGGCCATTGCCGCCCAGGTCGGGGTGGAGCGGGTGCTGGCCGAGGTGCTGCCCGAGCACAAGGCCGACGAGATCCGCCGCCTCCAGGCCGAGGGCCGCACCGTCGGCATGGTCGGCGACGGCATCAACGACGCCCCCGCCCTGGCCGCCGCCGACGTCGGGCTCGCCATCGGTACCGGCACCGACGTCGCCATCGAAGCCGCGGACATCACCCTCATCTCCGGCTCCCTGACCGGCGTCGTCACCGCCATCCGGCTCTCCCGCGCCACCATGCGCAACATCAGGCAGAACCTGTTCTTCGCCCTGATCTACAACGCCATCGGCGTCCCGCTCGCGGCAGGCGCCCTCTACCCCTTCTGGGGCATCCGCCTCAGCCCGATCATCGCCGCCGCCGCGATGGCCCTGTCCTCCCTGTCCGTGGTCACCAACTCCTCCCGCCTGCGCCGCTGGCACCCCGCACCACCGCCGCCCGCCGCACCGGCCGCGGTCGAACTCCGGGTCGAATCCGCAGCCGACCGGACCGAGCCCCAGCCGGAACCCGCGCACCATGACGGGCACGGGCACGGGCACGGCGACGACACGACCGTGGTCGACCCGGTGTGCGGCATGCGCCTGAACCGGGCAACCGCTGCCGAACGGCGCGACACCGACGCCGGCAGCCTCTACTTCTGCTCCGCCCGCTGCGCCGCGGCCTACGACGCCGATCCGGGCCGCTTCCACGCACCGGCACCTGGCGGAGCGCACGAAGGAGACAATCCCCAGTGATCACCGTCCCCGGCGAGCGCGCCCCCGAGGCCGCTGCGTCGCCGTGGATCTCGCGCTGGACGAACAGGCCGTCGGCGCCGGCCACCGCGTACGTGGTGAGGACGCGCACGGAGTCGTCGTCCAGGTCCGGGAAGAGTTCGGTGACGATGTCCGCGATTCTGCGGCTCGCGATGTCGCGGACCTGGAGGAGGACCGTGCGGCCCCGGGGGAAGACCGTGCGGCCCCTGTTCCAAACGCGCTGTGCGCGGACTTCCTGGCGGGCCGCCGATGAGCACGGCATCGACGAACGCTGTGCCGGTCGACACCACGTCGCCGTACGCCGCTTCGGTCTTCGGCGCCGTCCTCCTCGGGTACCCGGTCATCGAGACCGACCGGTTCGCCGACGGGCGACGGTCCGGCACCGACGCGATCGGCATTTTCCCGGCGCTGGGCGGGACGCGTGTCCCGGACGACGACTGAGGGCGCCCCGGGGCCCTGGCCGGATCACCGCCGGGGCAGGGGCTGTTCGGTCCAGATGGTCTTGCCTTCGGGGGTGTAGCGGGTGCCCCAGCGTTCGGTGAGCTGCGCCACGAGGAAGAGGCCGCGGCCGCCCTCGTCCTCGGTGCGGGCGCGGCGCAGGCGGGGCGAGGTGCCGCTGCCGTCGTAGACCTCGCAGATCAGGGCGCGGTCGCGGAGGAGGCGGAGCTGGACCGGGCCGGTGGCGTGGCGGATGGCGTTGGTGACGAGTTCGCTGGCCACCAGCTCGGTGGTGAAGGCCAGTTCGTCCAGGCCCCAGGCGGCGAGTCGCTCGGTGACGGCCGTGCGGGCGCGGGAGACGACGGCCGGGTCGCCGGGCAGGTCCCATCGGGCGACCCGTTCCGGGCCCAGGGTGTGCGTACGGGCGACGAGCAGGGCCACGTCGTCGCCCGGCCGGGCCGGCAGCAGGGCGTCGAGGACCGCCTCGCAGGTGTCCTCGGGGGCACGGTCGGGGCAGGCCAGGACGGTACGGAGCTTGTCGAGGCCGGTGTCGATGTCGCGGTGCCGGTCCTCGACCAGGCCGTCGGTGTAGAGGACCAGCTGGCTGCCCTCGGCCAGTTCGAGTTCGACGGTCTCGAAGGGCATGCCGCCGAGGCCCAGCGGCGGTCCGGAGGGCAGATCGAGGAACTCCACCGTCCCGTCCGGGGCGACGACCGCGGGCAGCGGGTGCCCGGCGCGGGTGAGGGCGCAGCGCCGGGACACCGGGTCGTAGACGGCGTACAGGCAGGTCGCGCCGATGATGCCGGAGTCCTGGTGGGTGTTCTCCACCGCCCAGCCCTCGCCCCGGTCGAGGCGGCCGACCAGGTCGTCGAGGTGGGTGAGCAGGTCGTCCGGGGGCAGGTCGAGGGCGCAGAAGTTGTGCACGGCGGTGCGCAGCCGCCCCATGGTCGCGGCGGCGTGCAGCCCGTGACCGACCACGTCACCGACGACGAGTGCCACCCGGGCGCCGGAGAGCGGGATGACGTCGAACCAGTCGCCGCCGACGCCCGCCTGGGCGGGGAGGTAGCGGTAGGCGACCTCGACCGCGCTCTGCTCGGACCGGCCTCGGGGCAGCAGGCTGCGTTGCAGGGCGAGGGCGGTGTTGTGCTCGCGGGTGTAGCGGCGGGCGTTGTCGATACAGATCGCCGCCCGTACGACCAGTTCCTGGGCCAGTGACAGGTCGTCGTCCTCGAACGGGGCGGGCTGCTCGGACCGGTAGAAGCTGACCACGCCGAGGGTCACGCCGCGCGCCCGCAGCGGGACGGTGATCAGGGAGTGGATGCCGGCCGCGAGGGCGCGCTCCAGCCGGGCCGGGTCCTGGGCGAGCCAGCCGCCGGCCTCCGCCAGCACGGGCTCCAGCACCGACCGCCCGGTCTCCCAGCTGCGGGCCTGCGGGGTGGAGGGCACGAAGCGCACGGGGTCCCCGACCTCGTACAGATGCGACTCCTCGTGTACGGCGCCCAGCGCGACCCGGCGCAGCCGCATGCCGGGGCCGAGGGGTTCCGGCTCGTCCCCGAGCAGTACGGAGACCGGCAGATCCACGGCCGCGAAGTCGGCGAACCGGGGGACGGCCACCTCCGCGAGTTCCTCCGCGGTGCGGGTGACGTCCAGGGTCGTTCCGATCCGGACTCCGGCGTCGTGCAGCAACTCCAGACGCCGGCGCGCGAGCACGGCGAGCCGACCGACACCGGGTTCACCGACCAGGAGGAGCCAGGCGTCGGTGGCGGAGTCGGGGTGTGGGGTGGGAGGGGTCGACGGGGCGGGGCGGTGGGTGGCGTCGGCGGGGCGGTGGGTGCCGGTCGTGGTGGGGGTGCCGGTCGTGGTGGGGGTAGTGGGGGTAGTGGGGGTGCCGGTGGTCGCGTCGGTTTCGTACGGGGTGGGGTCGGGTGGTGGGGGTTGCGCCGGCGTCGGGCGGGCGTGGGGGGAGGCGGGGACGACCGTGCGGAGGGCGACGGTCGGGGGTGGGGCAGTGGGGAGTGGGGCGGGCGCGGCCGGGGATGTGCCGGGCGGGGTGGTGGTGAGGTCTGGGGTGGTGGTGAGGTCTGGGGTGGTGGCGGAGGTGGCGGGTGGTGTCGTCGTCGGCTGCGCGGGCGGTGTCCGGGATGGCGGCAGGGTCGGGGTGGTCGTCGGCTGCCCTGCCGGGAACGCGGGCGGGGGTGTCAGTTCCGTGTGGCGCAGGTGAGGGCCGCCCAGGACGCGGGCCTCGATGACCACCCCGGTTTCGCCCGACTCGCTCATGATCGGGCGGCGGAGGAGCGTGGCGACGCGGCCGCCGGAGAGGGTGATCTCGTCGAGGGTGCGGTGCGGGGAAGCGATGAGCTCCTCCGCCTTCTCACGGAGAACGGCCAGGTCCACGCGGCCGAGGGGCTCGCCGTACCGGCCGTCGTCGCCCCGCGCCCAGGGCGGGTGCTCGGGCTGGCGGGGCCAGGTGTCGTGGCGGGCGGCGGTACGGGCGGCCCGGCGGTACGCGGCGAGCAGGGCCCGTTCCCGTTCCGTGGCCTGTTCCAGGAGGCCAGCCTCGATGTCGTGGGCCGCCTCGCGGACGAGCCGCAGCATCGTGGGGTCGCCGTCGTCGCGCAGACAGGTCAGGTCGAGGACGGCCTCGACCCGGCCGCTGAGCGGGTTGCGGACGGGGGCGCCGGCGCAGGCGAAAGGGGAGAGGCAGTCGGCGAAGTGTTCCCGGCCCAGGACGAAGACGGGCTGGCGTTCGGCGAGGGCCGTGCCGACGCCGTTGGTACCGGCGGCGGCCTCGGAGGCGCAGAAGCCGGGGGCGAAGTTCACCTCGTCGAGGCGGGTGAGGAGCTGTCGGTCGCCGCCGTGCCGCTGGACCATGCGGGCCTGTCCGTCGCAGAGCACGATGCTCATGCTGACGTTCGCGAGGGAGGTGGTGAGCTGCGCGAGCACCGGGTCGGCGGCGCGCAGGAAGGGGTCCTCCATGGCGAGGTCGGGTGCGTAGGGGATCAGCAGCCGGTGGGGTTCGAGGCCGGCGGAACGGCAACGCTTCCACGAGTCGAGCACCGGATCCCGGACATCCGAGTCGACCCGCGCGCCCGCGAGGAAGCGCTCATGCGCATCGACGAGACCGCCGATGTCGTCCCAGGAGACGGACAACGGGATCACTTCCCTGACCTGCGGACGGCCCCGCCGCACACCGCCACCCGACGTGCCCCCGGGGGCCGCCTGCCAGGCGCTACAACCCTAGACCTCGGGTGACACACATCACAACAGACGGGAAGCGGTGGGGCTCGGCGACCCAGCGTGCGGGGGCGAGGCCGGGAAGCAGGTGCATCCGGCGGCTCGGAGCCAGGCCGGTTCGGCGGCCCGACGACCCGGCCGCCTGCCGGCCCAGCGGCCCGGCAACCCGACGCCCCAGCGGCCCCCGCCGACCCATCGGCCCAGCGACCCAGCGGCCCAGCGGCCCAGCGGCCCAGCGGCTGCGTGGGCATCGGCGGTTTCGGTTCCGTCGTGGTCGTCTCGGCGTTCGTGGGGTCCGGCGGTCATCGTTGCGCGCGTGCGTCGAACCCGTCGGCGGGTGGCGAGGGTGGGCCGTCCGTGGGCCCGGGTGCGGGGCGGCCGGGAGGTGACTTGTGTCTCATGTGGGGCGGTGGGGTTCGGGTGGGCTTCGGCGGCGGAGTCGCTGTTCGGAAGCGGTGTCGTCGTTCCCACGGTGGCAGGAGTTCGGATGGTGCATACCGGGGAGTCATTTGGGGTGGGAACGGTCCTGAGGTTCCCTTCGTTCTTGACTTGCCCTGCCTCCGTCGGTGCGGTCCCCCGCCGTACCGACGCGACGCGGAAGGACGACGTGCCCATTGTTCCCGCTCCCGCTCGACGCGCCGCCCCCCTCGCGGCCCACCCCGCCCCCGGTCCCCGACCCCATCACCCTGATACCCAGCCCGGCCCAGCCCAGGGACCTCACCCAAGTCCCGAGCCAGGCCACCACCACCGCCAGCACCACCGGCACCTCTGGCACCACCGGCACCACCAGCACCGAACGCAGGGCGCACTCCGACTCGCCGTGCGCCCTCGCTCCTGTCCCGGGATCGACGCCGGTCCCCTCCATCGCCACGGTCTGCGCGCCTGCCCCGGCCCCTGACCTCACCGCGACCATCGAGCCCGCTTACGGCCACGCTCCGGTTCCTGGCGCGGTGAAGCCCCCGTGCCCCACCGCGGCCTGTGCCAGCGCCTGCGCCTGCGCCTGCGCCTGCGCCTGCGCCTGCGCCTGCGACCCAGCCCTAGATCCCACCCCAGCCCTAGATCCCACCCCAGCCCCCGATCCGGCCAGCGGTCCCGCCATCGCCGCCGGTTCGGGCCCGCCCCCCGTTCCCACCCCCGGCACCACCACCGCCGCCGACCCGCTCCCCCACCTCCCCACGGCCACCGACCCACTCCCCGGCCGCACCACGGCCACCGACCCACTCCCTGGCCGCACCACGGCCACCGCCCCACTCCCCGGCCGCACCACGGCCACCGACCCGATGCCCGGCTCCGCCGCAGCGGCGATCGCCCCCGTCCCCTCCCCCACCGCAGCGGCGTCCGACCCCGTCGTCGCCTCCCCCACCGCCCTCTGCGACCCTCCCTGTGGCCAGGCCGCGGGCGCCCACCCGGCTCGGCTCGCGGCGTTTCTTCCCGCGAGGCTGCGGGCACTGCTCCCGTCCCGTTCGCCCGTCAACGGCCGACGACTGCGGTTCGCTCTCACGTTGTTGCCGTTGGTGTTGCTCGCGGTGTGGGCCGCGGTGGACTGGCGGACGGTGCACGAGGGGGCGGTGCGGCTGGCGTCGGCCGACCTCCGGTGGCTGCTGGCCGGGGTCTTCTTCACGGCCCTGTGCTCGGTGGCCTCAGCGTGCGTACGGCAGGGCGCGGTGCCGGAGCGGCTGCCGCCGGGGCAGCTGCTGGCGACGCAGTTCGCCGCCGGGGCGGCCGGACACGCGTTGCCGGGCAACATCGGCGCCCACGCGGTCGTCCTGCGCTTCCTGCGGCGCCGCGGCATACCCCTCTCCCGGGCCACCTCGTCGCTCGCCCTGTACTCGGCGGTCAAACCGGTGGCCAAGACCCTGGTGATCCTCGCCTTCGTCGTCGCCTTCCCCGGCACACTGCGCCTGACCGCGCTCCTCCCGAAGGGCGAGACCCTCGCGCTGGTCGGCGCGATCACCGGCGTCAGCCTCGCCGCCGTGGTCACCCTGATCACGACCGTACGACCGTTGCGGCGCCCCCTCATCGGAGGGCTGCGCACCGCCCTCACCGACACCCGGGTCGTGCACAGCCGTCCCGTCCGCGCGCTCGCCCTGTGGGGCGGGGCCGCCGCCTTCCCCCTGTGCCAGGGGGCGGTGCTCGCCTCGGTCGGGTCCTCGCTCGGGCTGCAGGTGTCCTGGACGCAGATGCTGTTCGCCTACCTCGTCGCCAGCACGGCCGCCGGTGCCGTCCCCGCGCCGGGCGGACTGGGCCCGATGGACGCGGCGCTCGTCTTCACCCTCGTCGCCTTCGGCGCGCCGGCGACCCTGGCCACCACCACCGTCATCGGCTACCGCGTCCTCACCGTCTGGCTCCCCCTCCTCCCGGGCACGCTCGTCCTCTCGGCGTTGGTGCGCGCGAAGGTGCTCTGAGCGGGGCCGACGTTCGGGTGCGGGCACCGGGTGGCCCTCGGGCGGCGGGCCCGGTGTCGGCATGCCGTCGCGGGGTGCAGCAAGCAGTTGAAGCGGGAACAATCTCTGGGGCAGGAGGAATCGGCGGGGGCTGGACGGGCTGGGGGATGGGTCATGGCGTACGCGGTGACGCGGCGGGTGGTTGTCACGGGGCTGGGGGCTGTCACGCCGCTCGGGGTGGGCGTGGGCGAACTGTGGCAGGGGTTGTTGGAAGGGCGTTGCGGAATACGGGAGCTGGAGGGCGAGGAGTTCGCGGAGTTACCCGTACGGGTCGCGGGGACGGTGCCGGTGGATCCCGCCGGCCTGCTCCCCCGGCCCCGGGCCCGGCGGATGAACCGGGCCGCGCGGTTCGCCGTACTGGCGGCGCGCGAGGCGTGGCGGGACGGGGGGTTCGATGCCGCCGGTGCGGCCGAGAGCGGTCTCGATCCGGAGCGGGTGGGGGTGTCCGCCGGGGCGATCCTAGGTGACGCGTCGGTACTCGTGGCCGGCGACCGGCAGTTACGGGACCGGGGGCCCCGGAGTGTCTCTCCGCTCACCACGCCGATGTGTGTGCCCTCGCAGGCAGCCTCGCAGATCTCCCTCGACCTCGGGATCACCGGGGAGGCACGGACCGTCACCAGTGCGTGCGCCTCCGGCACCGAGGCGATCGGGCAGGCGGTCGACCGTATCCGGTACGGCCGCGTGGACGTGGCACTCGCGGGCGGGGCCGAGGCCGTGGTGACCCCGGCGATCATGGCGTCGTTCGCGGCGATGAGGGCGCTGTCGCGGCATGGGCTGACCGGCGGCGGGGAGAGCCCGTCCCGGCCGTTCGCGAAGGACCGGGACGGGTTCGTGAACGGCGAGGGGGCGGGTTTTCTGCTGCTGGAGGCGGAGGACCGGGCGAGGGCTCGCGGGGCCCGGATCTACTGCGAGGCGGCGGGCTGGGGACTCTCCGCCGACGCGCATCACATGGCGGCGCCTGATCCGTCGGGCTCGGGGGTGGCGCTCGCGCTGCGCCGGGCGCTGTGGGACGCGGGGGCGTCGCCCTCCGACGTGGTCCACGTCAACGCGCACGCCACCGCCACGGTCGACGGCGACCTCGCGGAGGCGAACGCGCTGACCGCGGTGCTGTCGGGGCGCCGGGTGCCTGTGACGGCGCTCAAGGGGAGTCTCGGACATCTCCAGGGCGCCGCCGGGGCGGTGGAGGCCCTCGTCACCGCGCTCACTCTCCACCACGGCCTCATCCCGCCGACCATCGGCTGCGCCGACCAGGACCACGCCATCACCCTCGACCTCGTCACCACCGGCCCCCGTCCCCTCCCGCCCGACGGCGACCTCGCCCTCACCAACTCCTTCGGCTTCGGCGGCCACAACGCGGTCCTCGCGCTACGGCGCGCCCCATAGCCCACGCCGCTCCGGCCGGTTGAGCACCGCCACCCACCGCCTCCCACCGCCGCCCACCACCGTGCTGGGCGCCGCTGCGGCGGGAAGGGGTCGACGGGTGAGGGGTCAAGGGCACAGCACGCGCGGAGCAGGACAGATGCATGGGAGCGGGAGCCGCAGAGAGCGAGGGGTGGCGTACGGCATCGGCTGCAGACGGCAGCGGGAGCGGGAGCGGGAGCGGGAGCGAGGGGGAACGGTGACAGTGGCGCCCCCCCATTCCGGCCGTCGGCACCGCCGACCTCCGCGGTCGTGGCGGGTCACCGCGGCGGCAGGAACGCGGGGACGGAGGTGGACAGCGGAAAGGGCTGGGCGGCGGGTGAGGAGTCGGCGGTGGCCGCGGGTTCCGTCAGGACCTTATGTCCGTATGTCCGTCGCGACGGCGGGCAGCCGCCATGGCCCAGTCCCCGGTGGTCCGCCCGGTGGTCAGGGGAGCGCCTGCGGGGGGTGTCAGGCGGAGCGCTTGCGCGCGGTTGTCTTCTTCGCCGGTGGCTTTTTCGCGGTGGCCTTCGTCGCCGTGTTCTTCGCTGCTGCGGACTTTGCCGACGTGGACTGTGCCGACGTGGACTTCGTGGCCGTGGACTTTGTCGCCGTGGCCTTTGTCGCCGTCGTCTTCCTGGCCGGCGATTTCTTCGCGGCCGTCTTCTTCGTGGGCTGGGTCGTTTTCGTGGGCTGGGTCGATCCGGCCGTCGACTTCTTCGGGGAGGCGGCCGTCTTCTTGGCGGTCGTGGTGGATTTCTTGCCCGCGGGTTGTTTGGGGGTGGGGCGGGACGGGAGGGGAGTGATGTCGGCGACGTCCTCGCCTCGGGACTCCTTGGCTTCGCGGACGCTCTTCTCGAGGGCGGCCATGAGGTCCAGGACCTTGCCGCCCGGAGCGGGGGCGGGGGCGGCGGGCGGCTCCTCGCCGGAGGCCTTCGCGGCGATGAGCTCCTCGACCGCCTCGCGGTAGTCGTCGTGGAGGGAGTCGAGGTCCACCTCGCCGAGGGTGTCCATGAGGGCGTCGGCGAGATCGAGTTCCTTGTCGCGGACGGTGACGCTCGCGTCGGGGGCGACCCCGTCCGTCGTACGGATCTCGTCCGGCCAGAGCAGCCCGTGCATGGCGAGGACGTCGTCCACGACCCGCAGCATCCCCAGCCGCTCGCGCCCGCGCAGCGCGAACTTGCAGATGGCGACCTTCCCGCTGCGCTTGAGCGCCTCGCGGAGGAGGGTGTAGGGCTTGGCGGCGGGGACGCCGTTCGCCGCGAGGTAGTACGCGGCGTCCACCTGGAGCGGGTCGACACTCTCGGCCGGTACGAAGCCCTCGATCTCGATGGTCTTGGCGGTGGGGATCGGCAGCGCCGCGAGATCCTCGTCCGTGATCGGGATCATCGTGCCGTCCGCGTCCTCGTACGCCTTGCCGATCTCCCCCTGCGTCACCTCGCGGTCCTCCAGCTCGCAGACCTTGCGGTAACGGATGCGGCCGCCGTCCTCCAGGTGGACCTGGCGGAAGGAGACGGAGTGGCTCTCGGTCGCGTTCACCAGCTTGATCGGGATGCTGACCAGGCCGAAGGAGATGGCGCCGTTCCAGATCGATCGCACGGGGCAGCACACACCTTTCGGGTCCCTGCTTCCGGTTTGTCCACACCGTAACTCCGACCGGTGGCCCCTGCCCGTCGGCCGCGGGGCACCCCGTGGAGCCCCTCGACAGGCCCCCGTCACCGGACCGGTCAGGATTCGAGAAGCGCGGAGGGGCGAGGCGCACCTAGCCTGAAGGCCGTGGCCTCACGCCTCACGCCTCACCATCAACGCGCGCTTCCCCCGGCCTTCCGTGATCCGGCGGGCAACCTGATCCGCGTCCACGAGGTCTGAGATCCGGGGAGGGGGTCCGCGGGGCCGGGGCCGGCGACCGTACGCCGATCGGGCGGGCGCACGACCCGCGCCCGGCACCACCGGCCTTCGCCGTAGCCACACGGAAGACGCACCACCGCACGTACTGTTCCCACTGTTCCCAGCGGATCGGATCAGGTCAGGCGACGCCTGCGGGGACCGTGGGACGCGGCTCCGCCCGACAGATGGAGGAACGATGACGAAGGCCACGAGGACGCCGACGCAGGCGCAGACACAGGCGCAGGCGCGGACGCCGACGCCGACGCAGGCGCAGACGCGGTCTTACGAGCCGCACGCCGCCGACAGCCATGATCTGATCCGTGTGCACGGGGCGCGGGAGAACAATCTCAAGGACGTCAGCATCGAGATCCCGAAGCGTCGGCTGACGGTGTTCACGGGGGTCTCCGGCTCGGGGAAGAGCTCGCTGGTGTTCGACACGATCGCCGCGGAGTCGCAGCGGCTGATCAACGAGACGTACAGCGCCTTCCTGCAGGGTTTCATGCCGAACCTGGCGCGACCCGAGGTGGACGTGCTCGACGGGCTGACCACCGCGATCACCGTCGACCAGCAGCGGATGGGCTCCGACCCGCGCTCCACCGTCGGCACCGCCACCGACGCCAACGCGATGCTGCGCATCCTCTTCAGCCGGCTCGGCAGGCCGCACATCGGGCCGCCCGGCGCGTTCTCCTTCAATGTCGCCTCGGTCTCGGCGAGCGGCGGGTTCACGGTCGACCGCGGCGCCGACAAGACCAAGACCGAGAAGGTGAGTTTCAGCCGCACCGGCGGCATGTGCACCCACTGCGAGGGCCGGGGCACGGTCTCCGACATCGACCTCACCCAGCTGTTCGACGACTCCAAGTCGCTCTCCGAGGACCCGTTCACCATCCCCACCTACACCGGGGACGGCTGGGTGGTGCGGGTCATCGCCGAGTCGGGCTTCTTCGACAAGGAGAAGCCGATCCGCAGCTACACCAAGAAGGAACGGCACGACTTCCTCTACCGCGAGCCGACCAAGGTGAAGATCAACGGCGTCAACCTCACCTACGAGGGGCTGATCCCGAAGCTTCAGAAGACCTTCCTCGCCAAGGACCGCGAGTCGATGCAGCCGCACATCCGGGCCTTCGTGGACCGGGCGGTCACCTTCGCCCAATGTCCCGACTGCGACGGCACCCGGCTCAGCGATCTGGCGCGCTCCTCGCGGATCGGCAAGGTCAACATCGCCGACGCCTGCGCGATGGAGATCCGCGACCTGGCCGAATGGGCCCGGGGGATCGAGGATCCGTCGGTGGCGCCGCTGCTCGCCAAGCTCCACTACACCCTCGACTCGTTCGTGGAGATCGGCCTCGGCTATCTCTCGCTCGACCGGGCATCAGGCACGCTCTCCGGCGGTGAGGCGCAGCGCACCAAGATGATCCGCCACCTCGGCTCCTCGCTCACCGACGTCACGTACGTCTTCGACGAGCCGACCATCGGTCTGCACCCCCATGACATCCAGCGGATGAACAACCTGCTGCTGCGGCTGCGCGACAAGGGCAACACCGTGCTCGTCGTGGAGCACAAGCCGGAGACGATCGCCATCGCCGACCACGTCGTGGACCTCGGTCCCGGCGCCGGCACGGCGGGCGGCACGGTCTGTTTCGAGGGCACCCTGGAGGGGCTGCGGGCGAGCGACACCGTCACCGGCCGTCATCTCGGCGACCGGGCCGCCCTGAAGGAGACGGTCCGCAAGCCCACCGGCACGCTGGCGATCCGCGGCGCGAAGGCGAACAACCTCCAGGACGTGGACGTCGACATCCCGCTCGGCGTGCTCACCGTCATCACCGGCGTCGCCGGTTCCGGCAAGAGCTCGCTCGTGCACGGCTCGATGCCCCGGCAAGCAGGGGCCGAGGGCGTGGTGTCGATCGACCAGACCGCGATCCGCGGCTCCCGGCGCAGCAACCCGGCGACGTACACCGGGTTGGCCGACCCGATCCGCAAGGCCTTCGCCAAGGCCAACGGGGTGAAGCCGGCGCTCTTCAGCGCCAACTCCGAGGGCGCCTGCCCCACCTGCAACGGCGCCGGCGTCATCTACACCGACCTGGCCATCATGCAGAGCGTCGCCACCACGTGCGAGGAGTGCGAGGGGAAGCGGTTCGAGGCGTCGGTGCTGGAGTACCGCTTCGGCGGGCGCGACATCAGCGAGGTGCTCGCGATGTCGGTGGCCGAGGCCGAGGCGTTCTTCGGCGACGGCGAGGCGCGCACCCCCGCGGCCCACCGGATCATCGAGCGGATGGCGGACGTCGGACTCGGTTACCTCACCCTCGGCCAGCCGCTCACCACGCTCTCCGGCGGCGAGCGGCAGCGGCTGAAGCTGGCCACCCGCATGGGCGACAGGGGCAGGGGCCGTTCCGTCCTCGTACTCGACGAGCCGACCACCGGTCTCCACCTCGCCGACGTGGAGCAGCTGCTCGGGCTGCTCGACCGGCTCGTCGACGCCGGCGAGTCGGTGATCGTCATCGAGCACCACCAGGCCGTCATGGCGCACGCCGACTGGATCATCGACCTCGGCCCCGGCGCCGGTCACGACGGCGGCCGTGTCGTCTTCGAGGGCACCCCGGCCGATCTGGTCGCGGCCCACTCCACCGTCACCGGCGAACACCTGGCCGCGTACGTGGGCGCCTGACCGTCAGGCGCTCCACCCGCTCCACCCGCTTTACCTGCTCCACCTGCTTTACCTGCTTTACCTGCTACGCCCGCTTTGAGTGCTTTATCTTCTTTCACGCCTGATCGTGGGATTCTGGCTCCCATGACACCGATCACCGAGGTGGAGGGCCGCAGGGTCGCCCTCTCCAACCTGGAGAAGGTCCTCCACCCGGCGACGGGGTTCACCAAGGGCGAGTTGCTGCACTACTACGCCACGACCTCCGACGCCCTGCTGCCGCATCTGCGCGACCGCCCGGTGTCCTTCCTCCGCTACCCGGACGGACCCGGCGGCCAGGTCTTCTTCACCAAGAACGTGCCACCGGGCACTCCCGACTGGGTCACGACCGCCGAGGTGCGGCGGATGGAGGGCCCGGCCCGGATGGTGCTGGTCCAGGACCTGCCGAGCCTGATGTGGGCGTCGAACCTGGTCGTCGAGTTCCACACCCCCCAGTGGACCGTCAACTCCTCCGACGAGGCCGACCGGCTGGTCCTCGACCTGGACCCCGGGGCGCCCGCGACCGTCGTCGAGTGCTGCGAGGTCGCCTGCTGGCTGCGGGAGAGGCTCGCGGCGGACGGGATCGAGGCGTACGCGAAGACGTCCGGGTCCAAGGGGCTGCATCTGCTGGCGGCGGTGCGCGGGGCGTCGTCGGAGCGGGTGACGGAGTACGCCAAGGAACTCGCCGTCGAGGCGGAGAAGGCACTGCCCCGCCGGGTCGTCCACCGGATGACCCGCAGCCTGCGCCCCGGCAAGGTATTCGTCGACTGGAGCCAGAACGCCGCCCGCAAGACCACCGCCACGCCCTACACCCTGCGCGCCCGCCCCGAGCCGACCGTCTCCGCCCCGGTGACCTGGACCGAGGTCGAGGAGTGCGCCTCCCCCGACCGACTGGTCTTCCGCGCCCCGGACATCGCCCCCCGCCTCCAGGACCACGGAGATCTGCTGGCACCGCTCCTGGACCCGGCGGCCACACACCCACTGCCATGATTCGGCCCGCCCCGCAGCCCGTCCGGCGTCCGGCGTCCGGCGTCCGGCGTCCGGCGTCCGGCGTCCGGCGTCCGGCGTCCGGCGTCCGGCGTCCGGCGTCCGAGGAGGAGGCCACAAGCGGCAGGCCGCAGGCCAATGGGCGCAGGCCCCAGACCGACAGACGCAGGCCGCAGGCCGACGGGCCGCAGGCCGACGGGCCGCAGGCCGACGGGCCACAGGCCGCAGACGGCACGCGCAGGCCGACAGGGCCCGAGGGCGCAGCCCCAAGACCGTTCACCACGACCGCCCCGCGCCCAGCAGATGGCCTACACCCGCGTCCACGTCCGCCGATCCCGCGCCATCGCGTGCAGCCCCTCCACGTCCGCCGGCTTCAGCACTCCACCCGCGCGGGCGAGTTCCGACAGGTCCGTGTCGCGCAGGACGCGGACCTCGCGCAGGGGCGTGGTGACGTCGAGGGCGGAGGGTTCGGCGAGGGCGAGGACGGGGTGGACCTCGGCGGTGAGGGCGTAGGAGGCGCGGTCGGCGGTGGCGCGGAGCCAGCGCAGCAGCGCGCGGGGCTCATGGCGGCCGACGGCGACCACGGGATCGGTGACGACGACGCGCTGTCTGCGGGCCTGGAGGGAGCGGACGCAGAACAGTCCTCCGGGGCCGATGACCAGGTGGTGGATGCGGTCGCCGCCGGGCAGCGGCACGGAGTGCAGGGTGTGCCAGCCGGCGCCCTCCAGCCGGTCCAGCGCGTCGCCGACCCTCTGCTCGGCGGCCAGGGCGCGGCGGCGCGGGTCGGGGCGCAGTCGGCGCGGTGGGCCGGGGGCCCGGTCGAGGGCGATCAGCAGGGCCTCGCCGGGGCGGTTGGGGGCCAGGTCGTCGTCCGGGGGGAGGCTCAGCCGGGCCAGCTCGGCGGGGGTCGGCACGGGCGGCGGGCCCACGGCGACCGGGCCGGTGAGGAAGGGGCCGAGGACGGCCAGCACGTCCTCTCTCAGCTCCTCGCTGAGAAGGTTCACCCGGCCGGCCTCACGGTCGTACCAGGCGATGTTCCTCCCGTCGGTCCGGCACACGTACAGGCGGTCCCGTCCGTGCCGCCGGGTCGGTATGACGCGCAGTCCGCTCATGCACCATCACCCCACGACCATGGGAACAGGCGGGGTGCTCCATCGGCAAGAACCCGGTTACCTTTGGGGTGACGACCCGTCGTCAGGGGGCTACGGCCTAGGGGAGGCGCCCTTGCGGACGCGCAGGAAACAAGCCGATGTCCCGGCTCCGGGCGAACCCTGGAGCGAGATCGTGCCCGGGCTCTGGATGGGCGGGCACGAGTTCGCGGGCCGGACCGGTACCGGGGACGTCGAACTCGCGGTCGTACGCGATGAGTTCGACCTGGTGCTGACCCTGCTGCGGCTGCCGGGGTACGGGCCGGACGACGGCGTCGAGCACCACGTGTGGCCGATCCCGGACGGACCGTTGGACGGTACGCAGCTGGCGGGCGTGATGCGGCTCGGGCAGGCGGCGTGCGACGCGCTGGAGGACGGCAAACGGGTCCTCGTCCGCTGTTACAGCGGGTACAACCGGTCCGGTCTGGTCGTGGCGCACGCGCTGATCCGCGACGGGCACTCCGCCGAGGAGGCGATCCGTCTGATCCGCACCCGCCGTTCGCCGTGGGCGCTGCACAACGAGCTGTTCGTGGAGTACCTGCACACGGGGCTGGCGACGGTCCGGTTCCTGGAGGAGCTGGAGGAGCTGGCCGAGTAGCGCGGCGTGCGGGACCGAGCCGTCACGACGAAGAACTCGGGCACGAATAGGGTGTACGGGACCACAGCCGCCCCTCCCCGTACCCGTACACCCAGGAGTCCCGTGTTCCCCAGCCGCCCCGCGCGTGCGGCCCGAGGCGCCTCGGCCGTCGTGGCCGCCGTCCTGCTGCTGGGTGCCTGCGGCGACTCCGGGGGCCTGGTGAGCGCGGGCGCCACGCCCACCGCGAGCGGCCCGACCCGGCTGTGGCCCGGGGAGCCGCCCGCCTCCTCCCCCGCCTACGACTACGGCGAGGCCGAGACGGAGGTCGTCGAGGGCGTCGAGGCCCCCGGCGAGGACATCCACAAGGTGGACCCGGTGGCCGTCGTGCGCGCGGAGATCGCCGCGCACCCCGACGTGTACTCCGGGTCGCAGGCCCTCTACGGCGGGACGGCCGCGCGTATGGCCGACTGCGGCGAGGGTGGGGACCGCGCCGAGTGTCCCGTCCTCAAGGCCTACTACCGGGACCTCACCGGTGACGGGCGCGACGACCTGGTGCTCGGCTTCCGGCTGCTGCCCGGCAACCAGACGGCGGTGCGGATGTACACGTTCCGGGCGGACCGGCTGGTGCAGGTGCTGGCCAGTGACGACGCGGTGCTCGCGGTCGAGGCGGAAGCTGATCGGCGAGCAGCGGTTCACCGCGGACGTCGCGCACGAGCTGCGTACCCCGCTGACCGGGCTGCACGCGGCGGCGGAACTGCTCCCGTCGGGCCGGCCGACGGAGATGGTGCGGGACCGGGTCGCCGCGTTGCGGACGCTGACCGAGGATCTGCTGGAGATCTCGCGGCTGGACGCGGGGAGCGAACGGCTGGACCTGGACGCGATCCGGCTCGGGACGCTGGTGGAGCGGGTGGCCGCGAACGCGAGCGCCGAGACGGAGGTGCGGGTGGTGGAGGACGCCTGTGTGGAGACGGACCGGCGGCGGCTGGAGCGGGTGTTGGGGAATCTGGTGGCCAACGCGCACAAGCACGGCGCACCCCCGGTGGTGTTGACCGTGGAGGGGGCCGTGGTGACCGTGCGGGACCACGGGGGCGGGTTCCCGGGCTATCTGGTGACCGATGGGCCGCAGAGGTTTCGTACGGAGGGCTCCGCCAAGGGGCACGGGCTGGGGCTGACGATCGCGGTGGGGCAGGCGGAGGTTCTGGGAGCGCGGTTGAGATTCGACAACGCTCCGGACGGGGGTGCGTCGGCTGTGGTGCGGCTGCCGGCCGGTGGCGGCTGATCGCACCCATATGCCGGAGCCGCACAACCGATCGCACCCACGCGCCGGAGCCACACAACGGATCGCACCCACGTACCGGAGCCACACAACGGACTCACCCCCCGGCCCGGACCCGCGCATCGGACTCACACCCCCCGGCCCGGACCCGCACATCGGACTCACACCCCCCGGCCCGGACCCGCACATCGGACTCACACCCCCCGGCCAGACCCGCACATCGGATCCACCCCCGCGCCTCCGCGAAGGCGCGCCTCCCTGATGGCCCATCGCAGAAGGCGCCCCGCCCTCCCTCCTCCTAACGTGGCGAATAGTCAGCCTCGACCCCTTTTGTGGAGGAGCACCGATGTCCCTGCGGATTCTGCTCATGCGGTTCGGTATAGCCGCCGCCGGTGGCGCCCTGTTGGCGTTCGCGGCGACGACTCCCGCCGCCGGCGCCGACCAGGAGGACCCCAGAGAGAGCAAGCAGATCGCCAAGGGTGAGGTCATCGCCCGTACCGGTCTGGTCCTGCGCAGCGCGCCGACCCGCGGCGGTACGGTCGTCCGGATCGCGCCCTACGGCGAGATCGTCAAGATCTACTGCCGGGCCGAGGGTCAGAGCGTCAGCGGCGACCGGCAGTGGTACCTGCTCGTCGACGGCACCTGGGCCCGGGGCTCGGCCCAGTACATCGAGGCCTACGGAACACCACGCCTGTGCGCCTGAGCGACAAGACGCACCAAGCATTGCATTTAGGTAAGTTCCGGGCATGAACACCAAGGCCGGAACGACCCTGGCGGCGGATCCCTCGGACCCGTCCCCGCCCGCCGTACGCCTGCTCCGGCGCCGAGGCGTCGAGTTCACCCTCACCGTCGTGGCCGTCCTGCTGTCCGTGTACGGCTACTGCGCCGTCGGTCTGGCGAAGAACGGCACCGTCCCACCCGGCGCCGCCGATTACGGCGCCGGGCTCGGCGCGCTCGCCCTGCTGGCCCATCTGGTGGTGCGGCTGCGGGCGCCGTACGCCGATCCGCTGCTGCTGCCGATCGCGGTACTGCTCAACGGCCTGGGCCTGGTGCTGATCCACCGGCTCGACCTGGAGACGCCGGCCGACCTGGCGGCGCCCGCGCAGCTGAACTGGTCGACGCTCGGGGTGGCGCTGTTCATCACGGTCGTGGCCCTGCTGCGCGACCACCGGGTGCTCCAGCGGTACGCGTACGTCTCGGTGGTGGCCGCGCTGGCGCTGCTCGCGCTGCCGATCCTCTTCCCGCCGGTCAACGGCGCCCGGATCTGGGTGCGGATCGCCGGATTCTCCATCCAGCCGGGCGAGTTCGCGAAGGTACTGCTCGCGCTGTTCTTCGCCAGCTATCTCGCGGCGAACCGCAACGCGCTGGCGTACGCCGGGCGCCAGATCTGGCGGTTCAAGCGCCTCCAACTGCCCACCGGGCGCGTCCTCGGCCCGATCGTCACCATCTGGCTGCTGAGCGTCGGCCTCCTGGTCCTGGAACGGGACCTCGGCACCTCGCTGCTGTTCTTCGGCCTGTTCGTGATCATGCTGTACGTCGCCACGGGCCGCACCGGCTGGATCGCGGTGGGGCTGTTGCTGGCGTGTGTGGGCGCGGTGGCCGTCGGCTGGCTCGAACCGCATGTCCACAGCCGCGTCGAGGACTGGCTGCACCCGTTCGCGTCGATCGAGGCGGGGCAGGGCCCGGGCCAACTCGCCCAGTCCCTCTTCGCGTTCGCCGCCGGCGGGCTGCTCGGCACCGGCCTCGGCCTCGGTCACTCCGTCCTGATCGGCTTCGCCGTCAAGTCGGACTTCATCCTGGCCACGGCGGGCGAGGAACTGGGCCTCGCCGGCCTCGCCGCGATCTTCCTGCTCTACGCCCTGCTGGTGGAGCGCGGCTACCGCACCGGCCTCGCCCTGCGCGACCCCTTCGGCCGCCTGCTGGCCACGGGCCTCGCCTCGATCGTCGCCCTGCAGGTCTTCGTCATCGCCGGCGGCGTCACCGGCCTCATCCCCCTCACCGGCATGGCGATGCCCTTCCTCGCCCAGGGCGGCTCCTCCGTCGTCACCAACTGGATCATCGTGGCCCTGCTGATGCGCATGAGCGACTCCGCCAGGAGGCAGTACGACCGCGGGCCCCTCCCCCGGGGCCCGCTCGGCGGCCCGGAGGTCCGGGGCGCATGACCAAGTACATCCGCCGCGCCGCCGCCCTCTGTGCCCTGCTGCTGCTCGCCCTCCTTGTGAACGCCACCCGCGTCCAGGTCCTCCAGTCCCGGGACTACGACGACAATCCCGCCAACCGCCGCCCCACGATCGCCCGTTGGGGCCAGCCGCGCGGGAACATCGTGGTCGAGGGGCGCCCGGTCACCGGCTCGAAGGACACGGGGGAGCAGCTCCGCTACGAACGGACGTACCGGGACGGCCCGTTGTACGCACCGGTCACGGGCTTCGCCTCACAGGTGTACGGGACGACGTTCCTGGAGCACGCGAAGGACTCCGTCCTCGAAGGCAGCGACCCGATGCTGTCCTTCCTCCCTCTGTGGAACGACATCACCCGTGACCGGAACGCCGGCGGCGAGGTCGTCACCACCCTCCAGGAGGCGGCCCAGCGGGCTGCCTATCTGGGGCTCGGCGCCCGCCGGGGCGCGGTCGCCGCGCTCGAACCGGCCACCGGGCGCGTCCTGGCGCTGGTCTCCCGGCCGTCGTACGACCCCGGTGTGCTCTCCGGCAACGGCCGCGAGGTGGCCGAGGCGTGGGCGCGTCTGAACGGGGACACGAGCAGGCCGATGCTCAACCGGGCGGTGCGGCAGACCTATCCGCCGGGCTCGACCTTCAAGGTGGTGACCGCCGCGGCGGCGCTGGACGCCGGGGTGGTCACGGACCTCGACACCCCCACCCGCTCCCCCGACCCGTACACCCTGCCGGGCACCACGACCTCTCTGTCCAACGAGGTCGAGGGCTGCGAGAACGCCTCCCTGCGCTATGCCTTCGAGTGGTCCTGCAACACGGTGTTCGCGAAGCTGGGCGTGGACGTCGGCCTCGGCGCCATGACGGACACGGCCCGCGCCTTCGGCTTCAACGACCCGGGCCTGCGGATCCCGTTCTCGGTCGCCCCCAGCAGCTTCGACACCGAGATGGACCGGGCGCAGCTCGCCCTCTCCTCCATCGGCCAGTACGACACCCGGGCCACCCCCCTCCAGATGGCGCTCGTCACGGCGGCCGTCGCCAACGGGGGCTCGGTCCGCTCGCCGTACCTCGTCGAACGCACCACGACGGCGAGCGGCCGCACGGTCGCCACCCCGGGCGCACACCCCCTCCGCCAGGCCATGAGCCCCACCACCGCGAGGCACCTGCGCGACCTCATGCGGGGCGTCGTCGAGCACGGCACCGGCGCCAACGCCGCCCTCCGCCACGCCACCGTCGGCGGCAAGACCGGCACCGCCCAGCACGGCATCGGCAACTCCGGTACCCCGTTCGCCTGGTTCATCGGCTGGGCCCAGTCCGACGACGCGAGGGAACCCCAGGTGGCGGTGGCGGTGGTGGTCGAGGACGCGGAGGCGGTCCGGGGCGACATCAGCGGGGGCGGCGACGCGGCACCGATCGCGCGGGAGGTGATGCGGGCGGTACTGAAGGCCGCCGCCCGCTAGGGGGCGCGGGGTACCGCGCGCCCGGGCGCCCACAGGCGCGAGTCGGCGCGAGCCGGACGAACCATGACCATCAGCTGAGATAAGCGGTACACCCCCCGAACCCACACGTCCTATCGTCCGGTCCATGACTTCCGCCGCGTACGAACTCGCCCAGGTCAACATCGCCCGCCTCAAAGCCCCGCTGGACTCCCCGCAGTTGAAGGACTTCGTGGACGCACTCGACCCCGTGAACGCGGTCGCGGACACCTCCGCCGGCTTCGTCTGGCGCCTGCAGAGCGACTCCGGCAACGCGACGGACATCCCCGTCCTCGGCGACGAGTGGCTGATCATCAACATGTCGGTGTGGCGCGACACCGACGCCCTGACGGCCTTCATGTACCAGGGACAGCACAGGGAACTGCTGTCCCGCAGGCGGGAGTGGTTCGAGCGGCTGGCCGAGGCCGCGACCGCCCTGTGGTGGGTCCCCGCCGGTCACCACCCCACGGTGGCCGAGGCGGAGGAACGGATCCTCCACCTCCGCGCACACGGCCCGACGCCGTACGCGTTCACCCTGCGCACGTCGTTCCCGGCCGGACCGGCGGAGCCGACGGCGGAGCCCGCCGCGCCGGACGGCGTCCTCAGCTGATCCGCTGCCGGATCTCGGAGCGGACCTGCAGGGTTCGCTCCGCGAAGGCCTCCACGTCCACCTCCGAGGGGTCCTGCCCGACGCTCGCCGTGCTGAGCTCCGCGACGGACGCCCCGGTGTTGCCGTCGGCCCAGGCGCACATCGGGTACGTGATCTCGCTGCCGGCCTGCTCCTGGGTGACGACCTGGCAGCTGATGGTGAGGCCGGAGCCATCCGGGGTGTAGTCCTCGGGCGGCACGACCACCGTGATCGTGCCGGCCTCGGCCGCGCCCTTCAGCATGTTGTCGCGGGCGGCGTCGGTGTTCTTGAACCGGCCGTACATGCCCGAGACGATCAGGGCGCCCTCGGCCCCGTCCGCCGACGGGGTGTACTGCGCGACGGCGGCCGTGACGTCGCGGGCGTCCCAGGCGCCCTCCGCCTCGTCCTCCACCTGCTGCCCCGCCGTGTCGGAGAGGTCCTGGGCCAGCTTGTACTCGCCGTCCAGCACCGTCTCGGGCAGCGCCAGCCGGTACTCGGCCTCCGGGAAACCGCTCGTGCCCCGCGTCCCGACGACCCACAGCCCCACCGTGCCGACCACGAGCAGAGCGACGACCCCGCCGACGATCCCGAGGACGAGCCCCACCCGGCTCTTCGGGGGCGGCGCGGGCTGCCACCCGGCGGGGTACGGCTGACCGTACTGCTGCGGCGGGTACGGCTGCTGACCGTACTGCTGAGGCTGCGGCTGCGGCCCGGCGGGGTACGGCTGACCGTACGGCCCCTGGTGCGGCGGCTGTTGACCGTACGGCTGAGGCTGCTGAGGCTGCTGAGGCGGTGGAGGCATGGACACGCCAGAACGCTACTGCACGTGACGGAACCGTCGGGAACCGGCCACCGCCCAGCGCGACCTCGCTCCGGCGCACGGGGCGACAACAAGTGGCGCACAAAGGATTGACGGCCTTGCTGACAAGTAGTCTCATAAGCGGTGACCGCTGGTAACTCCCCGCTGGTGACTCCCTGAACTCCCGTACGAGGAGCTGCGACAACCATGACAACGGTGACCTCGGTGAACGCGACGAACCCCGTGTCGGAGGCGGAGGTGCTGCGCGACGCGCTCGGGCTCCTCAAGGACCGCGAGCAGGTGGCCGAGCGGCTGCTCGTGTCCTCCGCGAAGCACTCCTTCGACCCGGACAAGGAGCTGGACTGGGACGCCCCCTTCGAGGAGGGGAAGTGGTTCTGGCCGCCGGAGCTGGTGTCCCTGTACGGGACGCCGATGTGGCGCAAGATGTCGGAGGAGCAGCGGATCGCGCTCTCCCAGCACGAGGCGGCGGCGCTGGCCTCCCTCGGCATCTGGTTCGAGATCATCCTCATGCAACTGCTCGTACGGCACATCTACGACAGGGCCGCGACCAGCGCGCACGTCCGCTACGCGCTGACGGAGATCGAGGACGAGTGCCGGCACTCGAAGATGTTCGCCCGGCTGATCAGCAAGGGCGACACTCCGTACTACCCGGTGAGCCGGCTGCACCAGAACCTGGGGCGCGTCTTCAAGACGATCTCGACGACCCCGGGCTCCTTCACCGCGACCCTCCTCGGCGAGGAGATCCTCGACTGGATGCAGCGTCTGACCTTCCCCGACGAGCGGGTCCAGCCGCTCGTCCGGGGCGTCACCCGCATCCATGTCGTCGAGGAGGCCCGGCACGTCCGGTACGCCCGTGAGGAGCTGCGCCGCCAGATGGTGACGGCCCCCCGGATGTCCCGCGGCTTCACCCGGATCACCTCCGGCGAGTTCGCCCGCGTCTTCTCCGTCGCCTTCGTCAATCCCGAGGTGTACTCGAACGTCGGTCTCGACCAGCGAGCGGCTGTCGCCCAGGTACGGGCCAGTGCGCACCGTCGCGACGTCATGCAGACCGGTGCGAAGCGGTTGACCGACTTCCTGGACGACATCGGGGTGCTCCAGGGTGTGGGGCGCCGTATGTGGAGGTCGTCGGGGTTGCTGGCGTAGTTTTTTGGCCGGGGCGCGTCAGGGGGTGGGGACTCCTGTGCGTCGGCGGGTGCGGGTGGTTCGTGGTTGCTCGCGCAGTTCCCCGCGCCCCTGAAAGACACGGCCCCTGCGGGCCGGAAAGCACGGGCGCAGCCCCTGCTTTTCAGGGGCGCGGGGAACTGCGCGACCAGCCCCCACCGGACCCGCACCCGCCGACGCACGGACACCCCCACCCCCTGACGCGATCTCGGCGGAACAACCGTCGCCCCCGACTACGCTGCGAGGTATGACGTCCGAGGCTCCCACCCGCGCGTACCGCCGACTGAGTGTGGAAGAGCGGCGCAGCCAGCTGCTCGACGCGGCCCTGGAGCTGTTCGCGCACCACGCGCCGGAGGACGTCTCCCTCGACGACGTGGCGGAGGCGGCCGGGGTCTCCCGCCCCCTCGTCTACCGCTACTTCCCCGGCGGCAAGCAGCAGCTCTACGAGGCGGCCCTGCGCACGGCCGCCGAGGAGCTGGAGCACTGCTTCGACGAGCCGGCCGAGGGCCCCCTCACCAGCCGCCTGGCCCGCGCCCTCGACCGCTATCTGGCCTTCGTCGACGAGCACGACACCGGCTTCAGCGCCCTCCTCCAGGGCGGCAGCGTCGTGGAGACCTCGCGGGCGACGGCCATCGTGGACGGGGTCCGGCGGGCCGCCGCCGACCACATCCTGCGGCATCTGGAGGTGGCCGAGCCGAGCCTGCGGCTGCGGATGACCGTCCGGATGTGGATCACCTCCGTGGAGGCGGCCTCCCTGATCTGGCTCGACGAGGGCAAGCGGCCGGACGTCGACGAGCTCCGCGACTGGCTCGTCGAGCAGTTCGTCGCCTGTCTCACCGCCACCGCCGGCCGCGACCCGCAGACCGCCGCCGCCGTACGGCACGCCCTGGCCGTCGAGACCTCCGCCGGGGCCGTCGGCACCCTGGTCCGCCGCATCCTGCCCGTGGTCGGCGACGCCGCCCACCTGCTGTGACACTGGTCCGGTGAAGAGCCAAGACACCCCCTTCGTGGGCGGCCCCCTCGACGGGCGCGTCCTGCCCGTGCTGCTCGGCATCACCGGGCACCCCCCGAAGACGTACCGGGTCCCGGTGCCCGACGCGGCCGGGGGCCCGCCGACCGTCCTCGTCTACCGCCGGGTCGACGCCGGCCGGGGCGGCTTCCTGCACCAGCTGTGGAAGTACGAGTACGCCCCGGACGCGGACCCCGCACGCCGCCTGAAGTGGCCCTGGTCCAGGCCGGACACCCCGGCCGGCCCCGAGACCCCGGACACGCCGGACGGGCAATCCGCCACGCCGCCCGCGACGCCGCGCCGCACCGACGAGTGACACCCGGGCGCCGGACGGTCCACCCGGCGCGCGGCCGCCCCACGGTCCCCCGATCCTGCCGGTGCGAGGTGGACGGCCCACCCCCGCACCGGAGGTGATGACGTGTCAGCAAGGCTTCTGCGCCTGGTCGGTACGGCGACGGTCACGGCCCTCACGGCCGGCGCCCTCCTGTCCACGGCGCCCGCACCGGTCATGGCCGCACCGGAACCCCCCGTCGCCGACGGCACGGGAGCGGGCAGAAAGGTGGAGGCGACGGACGACGGCACGGACACGGCGACGAAGACGCCAGCGGAGACGGAGACGGAGAACGCCACCGACACGAACACCGAAACCGGCACGGACACTGAAACCAGCACCAGCACCGGCACCGAGCCCCCCTCCCCCGACGAGCGCTCGGTCGCCGACCTGCTCACCGACCTTCAGCGGCTCCACCGCGAGGCCGAGGAGGCCACCGAGGCGTACGACTCGACCGGCGAGGAGCTGACGAAGCAGCGGACCGAGGTGGCGAGGCTCGACCGGCGGCTCGCGGCGGCCCGCCTCTCCCTGCACGACAGCCGGAGCGCGGCCGGCCGACTGGCCCGGCAGCAGTACCAGAACAGCAGCACCGCGCTCTCCCCGTACGTACGGCTGCTGATGACCCACGACCCGCACCGGGCGCTGGAGCAGGGCCATGTGATCGGACAGGTCGCACGGGAACGGGCCGACACGGTCGAGCGGCTGGTCGGCAGCGAACAGGACACCGACACCCTCGCCCACAAGGCCCGCGCGGCCCTCGACCGTCAGCTCACCCTCACCGAGCGCCGCAGGAGAGAACACGACACCGTACGCGACCGCCTCGACGAGGTGGAAAAACTCCTGGCCTCCCTCACGCCCGAGCAGCTCACCGACCTCAAGAAGTCGGAGAAGAGGGCGACGGCCGAGGTGGAACCCGGGACGTCCGACCTCCCGACGCTCCCGACGCCCCCGAAGCTCCCGAGCACGCCGGGATCTTAGGGCCCGCCTACCCCCCGGCGACCTCCGACAGATACGCCCGGGTCTTCTCCGCGTCGTAGAAGTAGCTCTCGAAGTCCGCCGGATCGTCGAACCCATTGGCAAAACGATCCGCCACCACCGGCAGCCCCTCGGCCGCCCCGACCAACTCCAGCACGTGCTCGGCCGGCGGGGCCAGCATCGTGTTGGTCCACTTGGTGACGGGCCCCACGATCCGCCAGAACCGCTCGAACGTCCGCCGCATCCACGCCTCGTCGAACTCCGCGTCCCCGTGGTCGAGGATCGCGGCGAGGTACACGGCCGCGCACTTGGTCGCCGAGTTCGCCCCCTGCCCGGTGAGCGGATCGTTGGCCACGACCACGTCCCCTGCGCCCAGCACCAGCCCACCGCCGGGAAGTTGTCCGACGGGGTGCCGGACCACCGGGGCGTAGCGGCCGGTCAGCGCGGCACCCGGGTCCGTCACCTCGGCCTCGGTGGCGCGCGCGTACTCCCAGGGGGTGTGGCGCTCCATGAGTTCCAGGGTCAGGGCGAGTTGCTCCTCGGCGTCCCGGACGCCGTCGAAGACGTCGAGCGGGCCGCCGGGCAGGCCCAGCCAGAACAGGGCGTCGGCGTGCCCGGAGGTGGTGAGGACCGGCTGGACGATGAGTTCGCCGAGACCGGGCACCAGGTTGCAGCGGGCCGCGTGGAACCCGGGGTGCTCGGGACGCGGGCCCAGTCCGTGCACGTACACGGCGGCGAGCGCGCGCTGCGGCTCTGTGTAGGGCGAGCGGGAGGCATCGCGGCGGAACATCCGCACCAGCTCGCCCTTGCCCGCGGTGACGAGCACGAGGTCGTACACACGGGAGAAGTAGTCGAGGTCGGAGACCGCGGCGCCGTGGATGACCAGCTGTCCGCCCCGCCGGGCGAACGTCTCCATCCAGCCGGCCATCTTCACCCGCTGGTCCACGGCCTGGGCGTACCCGCGCAGGCGGCCGACCCAGTCCACGGCGCGCTCCCCGTCGGGGCCGGCGACGGACACGCCGACGCCCTCGATCCTCGGGGCCTGGGACTCCCAGAAGTTCAGTTCGAGATCGCGCTCGTGGCGCAGTGCCGAGTCGAACATGCACTGGGTGGACATGATCCGGCCGGCGCGTATCTCGTCCGGGGTCCGATTGGACATCAGTGTGACCTCGTACCCGTGCGACTGGAGTCCGAGGGCCAGTTGCAGCCCGGACTGGCCGGCTCCGACGACGAGAATCTTCCGCATCCGGACAGGTCTCCTGGTTCGTCCGTGTCGTCCCGCTGAGGGGGGACTATTCGGGGCTGAGGGATATCGCGTGCGAGCACAGGGCCAGCAGGGTCTCCATCGCGGAGGCCCGCTTGCGTGCGTCCATGATCATGACAGGCACATGGTCGGGCACGGTCAGCGCGTCCCGTACGTCCTCGGGTTCGTACCGCACGCTGCCGTCGAAGGCGTTGACCGCGACGATGTACGGCAGTCCGCAGCTCTCGAAGTAGTCGAGCGCGGGGAAGCAGTCGCCGAGGCGGCGGGTGTCGGCGAGGACGACCGCGCCGATCGCACCGCGCACCATGTCGTCCCACATGAACCAGAACCGCTCCTGGCCGGGCGTGCCGAACAGGTAGAGGACGAGGTCGTCGTCGAGGGTGATGCGGCCGTAGTCCATGGCCACGGTGGTGGTGAGCTTGTCCGGCGTCGCGGAGAGGTCGTCCGTGCCGACGCTGGCCTCGGTCATCAGCGCCTCGGTCCGCAGCGGGGTGATCTCGGAGACCGCGCCGACGAACGTCGTCTTGCCGACACCGAAGCCGCCCGCCACGACGATCTTCGTGGCGATGGGGGCCCGGCTGAGGTCGGACTGCCAGGGTTTCAGTTCTTCCTCGGGCTCCGCCCCGGGCCCGGCCGCGGCGGTGTCGGCGAGCCGGTCGAGACCGCGGGAGGCGGCCCTGGCGTAGCCCCCGGGCGGGGCCGCGTCCACGTCGACGCCGGGCGCGCCGAGCCCGACACGCACGGCGTCCGCGTCGAGACGGGGAGCGTCCGCGTCGACCTCGACGCGGGGGGCGTCGTCGTCGACGCCCGGGGTGACGCCGGCCGAGGCGTCGGGGTTGACGCCGGCCGAGGCGGCGTCAGAGACGGCGGAGTCCACTCAGCACCCTTTCCAGCAGAGCGCGGTCCGGCTGTCCCGGTCCGTGACCTGTTCCGTACACACGGATCTTTCCCTGGTCCGCGAGATCACTGAGGAGGACGCGGACCACGCCGAGCGGCATCTTCAGCAGCGCGGCGATCTCCGCCACCGTCCGCATACGGCGGCAGAGTTCGACGATGGCCCGCATCTCGGGCATCACCTTGGTGTTGAGTGAACCATTCGCCAACTGGGGCCGCTCGGCCGGGGCTTCGAGTACGGCGACGAACGTCTCCACGAGGAGGACATGGCCGAAGCGGGTACGGCCACCGGTGAGCGAGTAGGGGCGTACGCGGGCGGGTTTGCGGTCGCCGCCGCGCACGGGGAGCTTCTTCGCGCCCTTCGGCGTGGCCGGCCGCTTCGCCGGACCGGGCTCGGGGACACGTGCCCCGCTCTTCGTCGGGCCGCTCATCGGTGGCTCCCGGCCGCCTCGGTCTCCTTCTGGGACTCGGCCTCCAGGGACTTGCGCAGTTCGCTGCGGAGTTCCGGGGTGAGGACGTGGCCGGCGCGGCCGACGAAGAGCGCCATGTGGTACGCCACCACGCTCATGTCGCAGTCGGGGGCGCCGTGCACACCGAGCAGCGAGCCGTCGCTGATCGACATCACGAAGAGGCTGCCCTCGGCCATCGCGACCATCGTCTGCTTGACTCCGCCGAACTGCATCAGCTTGGCGGCGCCGATGGTGAGGCTGCCGATGCCGGAGACGATGGTGGCCAGGTCGGCGGCGGAGCCCCGGGGGCCCTGGGGCCGCTCTTCCCGGGCCTGGCGGGCCTCGGCGTTTCTGCCGGGGTCGGAGGAGAGCAGCAGCAGGCCGTCGGAGGAGACCACCGCGACCGACAGCAGTCCCGGCACCTCCTCGACGAGGTTGGTCAAAAGCCAGTGCAGGTTGCGGGCTTCACTGCTCAGTCCGAAGGTAATGGGCGCGGTCAACTGCTTTCCTCCTCGGAAGTGCCCCCCGTGGTGTCAACTGCCTCTGTCCGGTACTCATGCGTCACGGGCATCCGCGTCTCGCCCGACTGCTCGGCGATCTCCGCCTCGACGTCGCGGCGCCCTTCCTTGGCCCCCTGGTGGAACCCGCCGAGCCGACGGCGCAGTTCCTCGGCGTTCACGCCCCCGACCCGTGGCCGGGGCGTCGTGGGCGTGGGCGCGGTGATCCTGGGCGTGCGCTTGGGCAGGCCCTTGTCGGTGAGGCGCGGGGTCTCCTCGGCCCGTGCCCCCTCCGTCCCGGCCCGTGACACCTCCGACGTGTGCGCCGCGTTCCCCTCGTCGGCGGCACGCTCATGGGTGTCGGGTTCGCTCGGGTACGGGTCGTCGGTGACGTCGGCGGCGATGTCCCCGTCGCTCTCCTCGTCGGCGCCCTTCCCCGGGGCCACCGGAGCGAAGAGCTCCATCGTCGTCTCGGACACGGACTCTGTCCCGGGGTCGTCGTCTTCCGGTACGACGGTCCCGGAGGCCTCTGCGGCCTCTGCGGCGTCGGTGGCCGTCCCCACGGCCTCCTTCGCCAGCAGTGCCCGCTCGGCCGCCTCGATGAGAGGGTCGCCGTCGCCCTCGGGCTCGCGTACGGCGACGGAACGGCCGGGCAGGACGTTCGAGTTGGCCTCGGCGTCCACGCCCGGCAGCGAGAGCGAGGGCGTGATCGAGACCGGGGTGCCCACGGGTACGGCGGGCGTGGGGGCCAGCAGCCCCATGGGCAGGACGACGACCGCCGCGGTGCCGCCCGAACCGTGCTGCTGGAGCCGGACCGGGGTGCCGAGCCGGTGGGCGAGGCGGGCCACGACGTACAGGCCGAGGCCGAGGCCCTCGCCGTCCTCCTGCTCGTAGGGCGCCTCGGGGTCGAAGTCGGTGAGGCGGGAGTTGAGCCTGGCGAGCCGGTCGGAGACGACGCCGATGCCGCCGTCCTGGACGGAGAGGGTGATCTCGCCGTTCTCCATCAGCCAGCCGGAGACCTCGACGGTCATCTCCGGCGGCGAGAACGACGTGCCGTTCTCCAGGAGTTCGGCGAGGAGGTGGCTGAGGTCGTCGGCGGCGAACCCGGCGACGTGCGCGCCCGGCGGCAGCGCGGCGATACGGACCCGTTCGTAGCGCTCGATCTCGCTGACCGCGGCGCGGACGACGTCGACGAGCGGGACGGGTCCGGCGTGGTGCTGGATGTGCTCGTGGCCGGCCAGCACGAGGAGGTTCTCGCTGTGGCGGCGCATGACGGTCGCGAAGTGGTCGAGCTTGAAGAGGGTGGAGAGCCGGTCGGGGTCCTGCTCGCGCTCCTCCAGGGACTCGATGACGGCGAGTTGCCGCTCGACGAGGCCGAGGGTGCGCAGCGCCAGGTTGACGAAGGTGGCGTGGACGCTGTGCTGGACCTTCGTCAGGTGGGCGGTGGCCTCGGCCAGTTCGGCACGCAGCCGGTCGCGGTCGTCGGCCATGGTCCGGCGCTGGCCGATGAGGTGCTTGCGGTCGCCCTCCAACGGCGCGAGCCGCTCGTGCAGCGCCAGGGCGTGCGCGTGGAGCGCGTTGACGGAGCGTACGACCTGGGCGAACTCGTCGTTGCGGCCGGTGAACTTGACCGGTTCCTCGGTGGCCGGGTCGCCGGCGACACGGGCGGAGCCGATGCGCAGCACCGCGAGCGGGCGGGTGAGGGAGCGGGCCATGCCGGTGGCGACGCCGACGGCGAGGAGCATCAGGGCGCCGAGGACGGCGATCCGGATCTCCAGCGCGGTGACGTCCTCGTCGCGCAGCCCGGCGAGGTCCTTGGTGCGCCGGTCGTAGAGGGAGGACTCGGCGCCGCGCATCAGGTCCACGCGGGCGGAGAGCGCCGCGCCGACCGTCTTCGCGCTGGTGCCGGCCTCGCTGTCGGAGAGCGTGGGCTGGTCGGTGAGGTCCGTCAGGTACTTCTCGGCGGTGTCGGCCTCGGGGCCGCTGACCGTGGCGTCGTAGGACGAACGGCCGGCGGCGGGCGCGGTCTCGCGGAAGTGGGCGAGGGCGGCGTCGGAGCGGACGCGGGCCTGCTGGGCGGCGGCGGTGAGCGCGTCGCGCTGTTTCGCGTCGGCGGCCGAGGCGCCGGTCGTGGTGGTGGGCAGCCCGGTGGTGGGGTCGATGACCGTCTCGGTGGTCGTCGGGACGCTGAGCGCGGCGACGAGCAGCCCTCGGGCGGCGGCGGCCTGCTGGACGGCGGTGTCGAGTTCGGCGAGGGCGTACGCGCCGCCGCCCGCGCGGGGCGGCAGCCGCTCGGCCAGTTCCTCGGCGAGGGCGTGGAGTTCGGTGACGACCGCGGTGTACGCCGTGTGCGCCTCGAGAGCGGTGCTCTTTCCGGAGAGCGCCGCTTCCCGTACTCCGGCGATGGACTCGGCGCTCTCGATGGCCTCCCGCAGCGCGGCGGAGGTGCCGGTGTCCGCCCTCAGCTCCTCGACCTGGGTGTCGACGCGGTCACCGCGCTGCTTGCCGGGCGCGGCCGACTTGGGCCGCCCGGCAGCGATGTACGCGGTGACCTCGTCCCGCTCGTCCGCCAGCGCGTGCGCGAGGGTGAGCGTCTCCTGGGTCTGCCCGGCGAGCGTGACCAGGCTCTGGGTGTCGTGCAGTTGCTCCGAGGCGGCGAGGATCGAGGGTGACCCGGCGCCCGCTATGGCGGCGGCCACGACGGCCACGGCCACGATGAGCCGGTTGCGTACGTGCGTCTTCCGGCCGGTGCCGACAGCGGGGGCCTGCGCCTGTGCCGTCCCCTGCTGGTTCGGGGAGGCCGCGGAGGCCTTCGAAGCTGCCTGCTTGCCTGCGCGCCGAGGCCGCGTCTTCTGCACCGGTGCTCGCATTCCTGACTCGTGTACCCATGGGCCGGGGTGACGATCCGTCGACTAGGCGAAGGACGTACGACGTATGTCGTGTGTCGCGTTCAGCCGTCCCCCCGGTACGGCTCCCGACCCTCCCAGTGCCGGTGGGCAGTGGTCCCGCATCATCAGTCCCGCCACCCGAAGGAGTGAACATGCCCGGGGAGTTGGCGGGCAAGTTCCTCCGGCTCACGCGGATGCCCCGTGCGGGGGGCCGGTTGGACGTCGGCGACGCGCTTTGACAGTATTCGCCGCCGCGCTTCACCGCTCACGATCATTCCATGCCAAACCCGGCGGCCCGTCTGGAGGGTCCGGGTCGTCCGGCGACCGTTGTCGGCCTTTCGCGGATCTTGCGGAGGGCTCGTGCAGACTGGCCGAATGCGCACGGAACTCGTCTCGGAGCCCGGTGACCCCCTTCGCCCCAACGAGGACTTCGCGTCGGTGGCCCTGCCCGCGGGAGGACAGGGCGGCGCCCTCGTCCTCCTCGACGGCGTGACCCCGCCGCCCGACGGCTACGGCTGTCGACATTCAGTCGCATGGTTCACTTCCCGCCTCGGCGGCACCCTGACCGAACTGTCCGTTTCGGAACGGGATTCGCCGTTGCCCGACGTGCTCTCACAGGCCATTTCTCGTACCGCCCGAGCGCACGTGCAAACCTGTGACCTTTCTCACCCGCGAACCCCGCAGGCCACAGTGGCCCTCGCCCGTTGGTCGTCAACGGCCGTGGAGTACCTGGTGTTGTCGGACTCGGCCCTGTTGTTCGAACGACCGGACGGCGCGGTGACGGCCGTACTGGACGACCGCCTCTCCCTGCTGCCCCGGGCCTCGTTGGCCACGGCCGCCATCGCCGACTCGACCGTCCGGAACAAGGAGGGCGGTTTCTGGACGGCGGCCGCCGATCCCGCCGTGGCCGCCCGCGCCGTGACGGGGACCCTCCCCCGCGAGGAGGTCCGGTCGCTGGTCGCGCTGACGGACGGGGCGACCCGGTGGGTGGAGACGTTCCGCGAGGGCGACTGGACGGACTGCTTCACCTTCGTACGGAAGACGGGGGCGCAGGGGCTGGTGCGGCGGGTGCGGGAACTCGAAGTCACCGATGTGGAACGCGAGTTCCTGGGCCGGAGCAAGACGCACGACGACGCGAGTGTGGTGTTCGTGGAGCCGTGAGGGCTCCGCCGCCGCTCAGCTCTCCACCCCGCGGTTCAACTGGTGCAACAGCTGCGCCAGTTGGGCCACCTCGTCCCGGTCCCATCCCGCGAGCTGCCGTACGTACGCGACCCGGCGGGCGTCCCGGACCGCCCGGAAGCGGGCCCGGCCCTCCTCGGTGAGGTGGACGAGCCAGGCGCGGCCGTCGGCGGGGTCGGGTTCGCGGGCGATGAGGCCGAGGTGTTCCAGGGCGCGGAGCTGACGGGACATGGTGGCCTTGCCGACGCCGATGTAGGCGGCGAGTTCGGTGGCGCGGAGGCGGCCGGCCTCGTCGAGGCGGGCGAGCAGGCCGTAGGCGGCGGACTCCAGGTCGGGATGGACGGCCCGGGCCATCTCCCCGGACTTGGCGCGGGCCCGCCGCAGCAGGACCGTCAACTCCCGTTCCAGCGCCAGGAACGCCTGGTCCATACCACCCACCGGCACGTCGGTCCCGCCCTCGCCGCCGTCACCGTTTCCGCCCTCGTCGTGCACGTCAGCGCTCCTGATTCCGATTCCGGGTTGCTGAAAGTTTCCGCCAGGGCCGCCGTCGCGGGTGACGCCGTTCAGTATTTCGCAGGCGGGGGCCGACACCGACCGCCTCGCCCCCGCGCGCTTCGGCACGGCGCGCACGACCGCCCGTGCCTCCCCTCCCCGCCCGCCCATGGGAAAGGCCCGGGCCTCCCTCTCGGGGACCCGGGCCTTCACCCGTCCGGCGGGCGTCCGTCACACCACCGCCGGAGCCTTGGGGAACCGCCGTCCGGGGATCACGCGGCCACCGGCACCTCCACTCCCGCCGGGGCGAGCGCCAGCTCCAGGACCTGGCGGACGTCGGTGACGGCGTGGACGTCGAGCTTGTCGAGGACCTCGGCGGGGACGTCGTCGAGGTCGGCCTCGTTGCGCTTGGGGATGATGACGGTCGTGACACCGGCCCGGTGCGCGGCGAGCAGCTTCTGCTTGACGCCACCGATGGGCAGCACACGCCCGGTCAGCGAGACCTCACCCGTCATGGCCACGTCCGTGCGGACGAGCCGGCCGGACAGGAGCGAGGCGAGGGCCGTCGTCATGGTGACGCCTGCGCTCGGCCCGTCCTTCGGCACCGCGCCCGCGGGGAAGTGGATGTGCACGCCCCGGTCCTTCAGGTCGGCGACGGGCAGCTCCAGCTCCGCGCCGTGCGAGCGGAGGAAGGAGAGGGCGATCTGCGCGGACTCCTTCATCACGTCGCCCAGCTGGCCGGTGAGGGTCAGCCCCGCCGCGCCCGTCTCCGGGTCGGCGAGCGACGCCTCGACGTACAGCACGTCGCCGCCCGCGCCGGTGACCGCGAGCCCGGTCGCGACCCCCGGCACGGCCGTCCGCCGCTCCGCCGGGTCCTGGGCCGCCTCGGGCACGTGGTGCGGTCGCCCGATGAGCCCGCGCAGGTCCCCGTCGGTGACGGTGAACGGCAGCTCCCGCTGCCCCAGTTCGTGCTGGGCCGCGACCTTGCGCAGCAGCCGCGCGACGGACCGCTCCAGGTTCCGTACACCCGCCTCGCGCGTGTACTCACCGGCGAGCTTGCGCAGCGCGCTCTCGTCGAGGACGACCTCGTCGGCGCCGAGCCCGGCCCGGTCCAGCTGCCGGGGCAGCAGGTGGTCCCGGGCGATGACGACCTTCTCGTCCTCCGTGTACCCGTCCAGCCGGACGAGCTCCATCCGGTCGAGCAGGGCCTCGGGGATCGCCTCCAGCACGTTGGCCGTGGCGAGGAAGACGACGTCGCTCAGGTCCAGCTCGACCTCCAGGTAGTGGTCCCGGAAGGTGTGGTTCTGGGCGGGGTCGAGGACTTCGAGCAGCGCGGCGGCCGGGTCGCCCCGGAAGTCGGAGCCCACCTTGTCGATCTCGTCGAGCAGGACGACGGGGTTCATGGAACCCGCCTCCTTGATGGCCCGGACGATACGACCGGGCAGGGCGCCCACATACGTACGCCGGTGCCCTCGGATCTCCGCCTCGTCCCGTACGCCGCCGAGCGCGACCCGGACGAACTTGCGCCCCATGGCGTGCGCCACGGACTCACCGAGGCTGGTCTTGCCGACACCGGGCGGCCCGACGAGCGCGAGCACGGCACCGCCGCGCCGCCCGCCGACGACGCCCAGCCCCCGGTCCGCGCGTCGCTTGCGCACGGCGAGGTACTCGGTGATGCGCTCCTTCACGTCCTCCAGCCCGGCGTGCTCGGCGTCGAGCACCCGCTGGGCGCCCCGGATGTCGTAGGAGTCCTCCGTCCGCTCGTTCCACGGCAGTTCGAGGACGGTGTCGAGCCAGGTCCGGATCCATCCGCCCTCGGGCGACTGGTCGCTCGACCGCTCCAGCTTGTCGACCTCCTTGAGCGCGGCCTCCCGGACCGCCTCCGGCAGATCGGCGGCCTCGACGCGCGCCCGGTAGTCGTCGGACTCCTCGCCGTCCTGCTCGCCGTTCAGCTCGCGCAGCTCCTTGCGGACGGCTTCGAGCTGCCGCCGCAGCAGGAACTCGCGCTGCTGCTTCTCGACGCCCTCCTGGACGTCCTTGGCGATGGTCTCGGCGACGTCCTGCTCGGCGAGGTGGTCGCGCAGCTGCTGGGTGGCGAGCTTCAGCCGGGCGACCGGGTCGCCGGTCTCCAGGAGCTGGATCTTCTGATCGGTGGTGAGGAAGGGCGAGTAACCGGAGTTGTCGGCGAGCGCGGAGACGTCGTCGATCGCCTGCACCCGGTCCACGACCTGCCAGGCGCCGCGCTTGCGCAGCCAGCTGGTGGCAAGTGCCTTGTACTCCTTGGCGAGTTCGGCGACCTGCCCGGGCAGCGGCTCCGGCACGCTCTCGTCGATCCTGGTCCCCTCGACCCACAGGGCGGCACCGGGCCCGGTGGTCCCGGCCCCGATCCGCACGCGGCCGAGCGCGCGGATGAGCGCCCCGGGGTCCCCGTCGGCCAGCCGTCCGACCTGCTCGACGGTCCCGAGCACACCCGTGCTCGCGTACGCGCCGTCGATCCGCGGCACCAGCAACACCTTCGGCTTCCCGGGCTCCGCCCGCGCCGCGGCCTGCGCGGCCTCCACCGCGGCCCGTACATCCGTGTCGTTGAGGTCCAGCGGCACCACCATTCCCGGCAGCACGACCTCCTCGTCGAGCGGCAACACGGGCAGGGTGAGCGGTGCGGACGGAGCGTACTCAGTGGCCATGATCTCCCTCTCGACAATCAACTTGAGCTACATGGACTCAATGCATGTGAGCCTCCCGATGTTCCCTTGCAATGTTCGCTATCAGCGATCACGCCTCGGCTACCTTTGACAGCGAACCTTGCGAGGCCGATTCAACGTCGCGAGGATCTGAAGACGGACGGCTCCCTACGCCGCCCCAGACCCAGGCTTGCCAACGACGCCGAGGAAGCCTTCCTCGCGCCGGACTCAGGGCGCAGCCCTGGCTGATCAAGGCGGCCACCGGCGCCCCAGAATGCGGGCGAAGATGGCCGTCGCGAAGATCACCCGAAGCGATCTCATCGTCGACGCCATCGGGATACCGCCGTCCGTACGAGCCGCCGCCGAGGTGTTCTACCGCCCCATCGACGCCGCCTACGAACACCGCTCGGTGATCGTCGCCTCGAACCTGCACCCAGATGACTTCGATTCGCTCATACCTAAGACGTTGGCCGCAGCCGTCGACCGGCTTCTGCAACTCGCGCACCTCGTCCTCACCAAAGGCTCCAGCCTCCGGCTGATCAGACCAAAACAGCCAGGGTGTCATCCCGCTGACCGAGCGCGGCTGAACTCAGCCCCAGATTCCGTGAACGCATGACGCGGGAGGCCATGAGCCGATAAGAAGTATTAATAAGGTATAACACTTCTTAGGAGTCGTCATGGATGACAGCAAGTTCAACGAGCTCAGAGTGCGAAAGCTCAAGATCCTCAGCGAGTACTACGAGGAGGACATGAAGAGGCGCGAGAAGCTGACAGCCGATCTGGCGGGAGTCGACCGAGAGATGGCTCTGTTGGCGGACACCAGCCTCGCCCTGTCTTGCCTGGTCCGGAACACGCCAGGCCCGAGGCAGACCGTCTACCACTCGGCCGACGCCACCTGCGACCGCGTCCGTGATCGCAGCAACTTCGGCGAGCACTCAGAGTACGAGGCACTCGAAGAAGTGGGCGACTACTACCTCAAGCGATGCACCGCTTGCGACTGGGAGAAGGCAGCGGAGATCCACGCACAACGCGGATCAGCGTGAGCCACGCTCAGGCACTTGAGACACATCCAATCGCACGATTGGAAGTCATACCGGACAGGGAGATCAACCGTCCGCCGGCAAGGACCTGAAATGCCCGTTCACCCAATGCCCTACTTCCGTTGACATGCGCCCACGCGACCGACGCTCCATGTACGCAGAGCTACGGACTGACACTTCTCGTGGCGGCACGACGTTGGGCGCGTAGAGCCATCCTGCACACGGCCAGGGTCCACCATGCGATGAAGCAACCCAGGATCCGGCTCCTGCACCAGCGATAAGGGTGGACAGCCGGTGGCTGTATTGCCCCGTGGCCGCACGCCCCTCAAAACTGCTCAGATCCTGGCCGCATCTCCTCTCTCCTTGTGGTGTAGCCGTATCCGTCGGCCCGTTGGAGCAGGCGGAGGTTTGCATGGCTCGTGTCGGCGTAGCCGCCAGGAACGGAAACGCGGTGGCGTCCGGTGGCACGTACGGCGACACGGCCGATGTGGACGCCCGCATACTTTCCCGTGAGGATGTACGCGCCGACGAGGTCGCCGGTGGCGAAACCGTAGTGATGCTTCTTTCGGGGAAGCCGGAGCCGAGGGAAGCCGTGCTTGTCCGTGCGGGTGCGGGAGTAGCTACCGCGCCCGGTCACCTTCACGACGAGCACAGTATCGGGATGCCGGACGATGCGCGTGGTGCCGTCGATCTCGCCGACCGCGAGGGCATCCAGAGTGTGGGTCTTTGCCAGGTGCTGGGTGACGCGGTTGTACTTGGTCCGGCCACCGGACCAAGTACAGAGGGGCATGCCCAAACTCCTGAGTTCGCATACCAGTTGCCAGCGTGTCGCGTTCATGACGGCCGCGTCCCGCAGGGGAGCCTTCGCCTGCTCGAGCAACTTCGCGAGCCGGGCAGGCTTCTTCGCCAGGAACTCCTTGAGTGGTTGGGCTGCCTTGGCCCGGTTGCACGGACCGCAGGCCAGGGTCAGATTCGAGATGCGATCGGAGCCACCACGTGCCCTGGGCTGGATGTGCTCGATCTGCAACGGGGTGTTCGCCGCCCCGCAGTACGCACAGGTCCGCCCCCATTTCTCCAGCAGGTACTGCCGGACCTCGTAGCCGGCCAGGGTCCCCTGCTGGTATTCGGCTCCTTCCAACGCCTTCACCCCCAGACTCAGCGCATGAGTGTCGAACGCAACCGACTCGACATGCACCTCCTTGATAGGGAACAGGCGCATCAGACGGGTGACCTGACCGACGGTGGAGTCCACGCGATGGCGTAGGGACGGTGCCAGCCAGCCCACGGGTCGGATGCGGTTGTCGAAACGCGGGGCGCGATGGCGCAGGTTCGCCGTGCGTCGTCTGCGCCTGTAGTTTGCCCGCTGCTCCATGGCCTTACGGATGGTGGCGCCCCGGTGCTGAAGCTCGACCGCGTACAGGCCTCGCCGCACCGTCGAGAATCCACCCGTAGCCCGGTCCAGCGCGGGGCTGTCGGCAGTGATGGCGAGCCCTGTCCCCTTCGAACCGGGATCGATCCGGATCGCGACCCCCTCCACCTCGGAGTCATCGAGGAGTCGATCTTTGATCCGGATCGTGAACGGCGTGTAGCGAGCGACCACCGCGCGGCCCTTGCGCAGCATTTCACGTGCCCGAGCCGGATGACACGGCATCAGCGGGCGGCCCCGCTTGTCCAGAACCGGCACCAGCTGCGCCCCGGCGCGCTGCCCGGTCGTGTCGTTCTTGCCTGGGTAGATGCTGCCGTCACCGGCAGCGGTTACTGCCCCGGACGCCGAAGCGGTGGGGTCGTGTCGCCGCAGGCTGGACGGTGATGTGCCTGCGGTCTCCCCTCGCCCATGTTCCACACCGGCTGCACCACCCTGGCGGGTCGTGCGCCTGCGGCCCGTTTCGTCCCTGCTCCCAGGGTTGTCTGCGACCGCAGGTTCCAGAGCCTGCCGCTGAGGAAGCACGGCAGGGTGGGTCTGCTCACCTGCATGAAACGTAGTCATCGAACTCACCTCGATTCACTGATGACTTGAGCTGGACACTCTGGGCCTGCCCCATTTGGGGCAGGCCCCGGCTTTTCAGGCCCGGAGCGAGTGACGATCTCTCCCTCGGCAGTTTGGGGGAACTACGCCGACCACGTCGCCGTGTACGCCTGGCTCCGCACCTCCGGCCTCCAACTCGAACCAGACGACCTTCCCATGATCTCTGCCTGCCTCCCGCCCCAGCGCGAAGCTGCCCCATGCGTCCGCACACAGGTCGACGAGGACGAGTCCTCGCCCGCCGTCCGCTTCCGGCGCGGGGCACCGCGTGGGGCGCGGGAGGAGCGGGCCCGTGTCCCAGACGCTGCCCCGGAGCCGCTTGTCCGCCCACCTCAGCCGCACGGAAGCTGGTCCCGGCGCGTAGCGGCAGGAGTTGGAGAGCAGCTCTGAGGTCAACAGGACTGTCGTGTCGGTGAGTTCGTGGAGTCCGTGGCGGTCGAGTACGAGCCGGCCGGTGGCCCGGGCGATGGCGGGGGCGAGCGGGTCGTGGGGGACGTTCAGGGTGTACTCCCACTCGGAGGGGGGTTCGAGCAGGCGTTCGTTCACGGCAACTCCTTACGACGTATGGATGCTGAGGACTCAGTAACCGGCCCGACACTCACCGTAGGACAACAGGGAAACATCTGCTACCAGTTCACATTATTTCTCTTACAAGTGGACCCGATCGTGTGTCACGGGCAAGACTGTCACCCATGCCACCCAGGACATCTCCGACCGTGCGACAGCTGCGACTGGGAACCGAACTGCGGCGCATGCGCGAGCAGTCGGGGTTCAGCATCAGCGACGCGGCGGCCGCTCTCGGCGTGAGCCGCACGCACATCACCAATGTGGAGCTGGCTCGCTTCGGGGTGAGCGAGCAGCGCGTGCGCACCCTGGCCTCGATCTACGACACCCCGGACCAGGCTTACGTCGATGCGCTCGTGGGCATGACCCAAGACCGCAAGCCCGGGTGGTGGGAGGAGTACCAGGGACTCATCGCCACCGGCGCACTCGATCTCGCCGAGCTGGAGTTCTACGCGACGAGCCTGCGCGTATTCGTCGCCATGCACGTGCCTGGACTTCTCCAGACGGAGGAGTACGCCCGTGCCGTACTCGCGGAGAAGGTGCCCGCCTGGCCCGGAGCCGAGCTGCGCCGACGACTCTCTCACCGCATGAAACGCCGCGACATCCTGGATCGGGACAACCCACCGACGTGCATGTTCATCATCCACGAGGCAGCGTTGCGACTGCACTTCGGTGGACCGGACGTCATGCGCTCCCAGCTCAAGGAGCTGATCGAGTCGTCACGCCGCCGGAACCTCACCGTGCGCGTCATCCCCTTCAGCGCAGGCGGCTTTCCAGTACCCGGGCTCACCGTGTCATACGCGTCCGGACCGGTACCCCAGCTCGACACAGTGCAGCTCGACACCGCGAGCGCAACGGAATTCCTCGATGCGCAGACCCAGTTGTCGAACTACCGTGTGCTCATGGAGCGCATCACCAAGGCGGCGCTTCCCGCGAAGGAGTCACGTGAGTTCATCCGCTTCATCGCACAGAGCATCTGAAGGCGGGGACATGTCCAAGTTCGTCTGGCAGAAGTCGTCCTACTCTGGGTCGGGGGACAACAACTGCGTCGAACTTGCGGCGGCGGAAGTAACCCTCGCCCTCCGCGAAAGCGAGGCCCCAACCGTCGTACTCCACACCCACCACCCCCAACTAACAGCCCTCCTGCACCACATAAAGGCGCACGCACCCTCCACGCGCCCCTGACCGGCGCGCGGGCGCCGCTCGCACCACCGGCACACCGCCCCGCCCCACACACCAGCCGCCACCAGCAGATCTCCGCACGCCGGGGCATCATCAGCTGCGCCTCCGGCACCGGCAAGACCACCGCCCTCTCCCAGCTCGGGCGGGCCCACGAGATCGCCGTCCGCAAACGCCACCCACGCGCCCGCGCCCGGCTCCCGGTCCTCTACGTCACCGTCCCGCCAGCCGCCACACCGAAGATGCTCGCCATGGACTTCCTCGGCTTCTTCGGCCTGGACTTCCTCACCCGCTTCAACATCACCCACGTCGTCAACGCCGTCTGCAGCTGTCTGGCTAGCCACCGGAGACTTGCCGCCATCCGGCCGCGAACGCCCACTTGCTGTCTGGGGCGTAGGAGCGTGGTCCTGTCACCTTGGCCGTGTACTTGGCCTCTGTGGTGACCTTCCAGTCACTGCCATCCCACTTGAGAATCAGGTTGGTGGTCTCGTCCCTCAGTGGGTCGTCGTCAGCGCCTTTGCCGCGGATAGTCGCGAACCGGTCGTAGGACATCCACACGACGACAATGTCTCCGCTCTTGTCGAGTGAGCGGGTGAGGACGGCCTTCACGTTGGTGCTGAAGGTGATGCCGTCGGGGGTTCCGCCTGACGGCGGCAGTCCCACGCCTTCGCGGAGCTTCCTCACCTCGCTGACGCCCTGGTCGATCGTTTCCGGGGAGTCTTTGGCGGCGATGGCTGTCCACTGCTTGTGGGCGATCACGTCGTCCAGCAGATCAAGGCCCTCCCAGTAGGAGACTGCGGCGGATGTGGCGCCGAATGAGGAGTATTCGAAACCGGTACCGATACCGTCCGCGTTCGACTTGGGCTTGAGCAGCGACAGGCGGGGAGCGGTGGCTGGGGTGTACTCCTTGACCTTGCGCGGCGACTCGGTGGTGCTGGACACGCTCGGGGACGGCTTCGCTTCGGTCCCACGCTCAGTGCTCCCGTCGCCGAGCGACGTGACGGCGAAGACGCCGCCGGCGGTAAGGACGGCCCCGGCTGCGACCCCGATACCGAGGAGCCTCAGCCGCGCTGTACGGCCGAAGTCCGCCATCACGCCCCCGTCGTCATGGAGTAGGAGCCACAGACGAGGCCAAATGTCACGCCGATGCCGACGGCGGAGAGGACCGACTTGCCGCTCGAAGCGAGCTGAGCGCGTTCCGTGTTGTGTCCGATGTCGAGCAGATCGATCAGTTGGTGATTATACGCGCGCCTAGATCCGCCCGCAGCAGCTCGCAGCATGTGGGCAGCCCGATCAGGCCGAGAGACGCCAAGAGTCATCGACATACTGCAAGTCAAGCACGCCAGCCAGCGGCAGCGCCGTGAACGGATCTTCTACGCAAGAGAGTTGCGGCATCAACCATTGAAATGCAGCCACTGCCACAAGGCAGTGATCGACGAGTGGCTACACGCTGACAAGCCTTGCCCACTCTCGCCTACGAAACCACGCAGCAACGCACGGAAAACGCAGACTCAAGCTGCAGAGAATCCGGGCCCACACCGCAGCCCATCTCTTCGTCCCGCACCTAAGCAACCGGTCGCGATGCAACGACAAACGGCACCGGACACCAGGGGACGGAGAAGGGGTTCTCGGTGGTCGACGAGGGGGCGGAGGAGGCGACGGTCCGGAAGGTCGCGGAGGCCGTCACAGGCACCGCACCGGCGTATGGCTCAAGGGCCATCGCGGAGTCGTCGAGGGTCGCCCCCGTCCCCGATGGCTATCGGCTGCGCACCTGGTCGCGCGGGGGCGTGACCCGGGTGATAGTGGCCGCGCCGGACGGCTCCCCGGCCGCGCGGGGCCAGATCGGCCCGCCGGGAGCTACGGCGGTCGTCGACCGGGCAGAGACGTCCCCGGCCCACCGCCGCCGCGGCCTCGGCACCCTCGTCATGCGGAACCTCACACGGGCGGCGCTCGCACGGGGCGCGGAGGCAGGGGTGCCGGGTGGAACACCGGACGGGCGGGCACCGTACGGGTCGCCGGGGTGGAGGGTGGATGCGCCGCTGACGAGCGCGAAGTACTTGATCCGGCGTCGTCTCGGCTACCTCCCCCAGGAGTTCGGCGTGTTCCGCAGCTACACGGTCCGGGAGTTCCTGTCGTACGCGGCCTGGCTGCGTGAGATGCCGGGCGGCCGTATCCCGGAGGCGGTGGCCGGGGCGGCGGAGGCCGTCGGCCTGCAGGACCGTCTGGGCCACCGGCTCCGCACGCTCTCCGGCGGGATGAAGCAGCGCGTCGGCATCGCGCAGTCCATCGTCAACTCGCCCACCCTGCTCCTGCTCGACGAGCCGACGGCCGGACTCGATCCACAGCAGCGGTCGGACTTCCACAGCCTGGTACGGCGACGGGGACGGACCGCCTGCGTGGTCGTGTCGACGCACCTCATGGAGGACGTGGAGGGCGCCTGCGACGACGTGACCGTCCTCTCCCGCGGCCGCGTCGCCTTCCACGGCCCGCTCGACGCCCTCGACGCGGCCGGCGGCTACGCGGCGGTCGTGGCGGCCTGAGCCCGACCCGCGCCGCCCCGCGGGAGTCCCCGCCCGCCCGGGCCGGCGCGCCGCCACCGCCGCACGACCGGCCACGTCGCCACCCCGATCGCCAAGGCCAGCAGATGCCCCCAGTTCGTCATCGGGTCCGTGAACGCGATCAGGTCGTCCACCAGCATCCCGCCGAACCCCAGCAGAACCGGCCACCGCAGCCACGGCGACACCAGCCCCGCCAACGCGCCCACACTCGCCGCCACCCCGAAGCTGACGCCGTAGTCGAGGCGGTGGAGGGAGCTTGCGGGGAGGTGGCCGGCCAGGACGGCGAGGCCCACCGGGACCTCCGTCGCGAGGGTGGCGAGGATGTGGCCCAGCAGGAAGACACCGGCCGTGCGCCAACCGCCGATACGGCGTTCCAACGCGGTCAGCACCAGCAGAAAGCCGGTCGCGTACGGGGAGCCGACCCCGCCCGCCAGCCACAGCGCGCTCGCGAGCAGCACGAGCACCGGGGACCGGACCAGGTGCGCCACATCCGTACTGGAGCCCTGGTGCAGGGCGTGGACCAGGGCCGGGCCGGCGTGCTCGGCGACGAGCGAGGTCATCACCAGGACGGTGGCGTAGCAGAAGGTGAAGGGCGTGCCGACGGGGGTGGGGAGCAGCCGCCAGGGGCGCGGGAACGGGGAGCGGGTGGACCGGGCGGGCGCGCTTGGTCCGGGTCCCGCGGACTCCTGTTCCGCGACCGGGGCGGGTGCCGCCACCGGCGCGGGTGCCGCACCCGGCTGCCGCGGGATGCCGTCGAGGACGGGCCCCGCGGTCTCCACGGTCCTGGCGGCATCCAAGGCGAGGCGCTCCTTCCGTTTCGCCTCACCCTCGACGCCCCGGTACGCCCTTGTCTGTGACCCCCGCCACCCCCGACGCGATTCACAGCAACCCGACAGCACGACGACCCGTCGGTCCTGCAGCCCGGCGACCCGGCGACCCGGCAGCCTGCCAGCCCGCCAGCCCGCCAGCCCGCCAGCACGACGGCTTCTACGGGACCTCCGCGCCGATCCCCCGCAGGACGCGCTCCGCATACGCCCGGAACCGGCCCGCCATGTCGAACCCCTTCGGATCCAGCACCCACTGGATCTGCAGCCCGTCCATCACGGCGGCCAACTCCTGCGCGACGGCCACGACATCCGTGTCGGCCCGTAGTTCACCGGTGTCCACGCCCCGCCGCAGCACCCGGGACATGGTGCCCACCACCTCGGCGTACCGCTTGACGAAGTACGCGTGGGCGGGATGCCCGGGGTCGCCGGCCTCGGCGGCCAGGATGTTGAACATCCGGGTGCGGCCCAGCCGCGCGCAGTTGTACTCGGCGAGTTTCACGAGCGCCTCGAACATCTGGGCCACCGACTCGAACTCGCGCGAGAAGAACCGGTGCCGATCGGTCTCGTCCACGCGTTCCAGCACCTGGACGAGGAGGTCCTCCTTGCTGCGGAAGTGGTGCAGCAGCCCGCCCTGGGTGATGCCGACGTCCTTGGCGATCCGGGCGAGCGAGGAGGCGTGGAAGCCCCACTGGGCGAAGTGCTGGACGGCCGCGTCGAGGATGCGCGACCGCCGCTCGTCCCCGACGGCGTACGAGCCGCGCGCACCGGAGCTTTCCGGCCTCCGGCCCCCGTCCCCTTCCGGCCCGCCCGCACCGGGCCCCTCTGACCTCCGGTTCCGCACCATGACCGTCACCATAGTCCTCGCCGCACGGCCCCGAAGCCCCTCGCTAACCGGCGGTTACACGAGTCATCACCCCCTCCCTTTCAAGCCATGTGCCGCGTGATGGTGGCCACTTGTCCAAAACCTAGTGCCCACTCGGTTTTGCTGTTTCCCTGAACTCGCCTGCGCGGCGCCGATGCCGCCCTCGTCCCTCGTCCCCCGTCCCCCGTCCCCCGTCCCCCGTCCCCCGTCCCGATCATCGCCCCGGGCCTGCCGGCCGTCGGAGGCAACGGCTCCAACTACAGCGCCCTCTTCCTCTTCGGCGCGGTCGCCTCGATCCTGGGCGCCCTCGCCGTCCGGTTCGTCCGTTCGGTCGAGTAGCCCCCGCACCGGCCCGCCCGCACCGCGCACCCCGCTCGGCCACCGTCTCGCGCAAGGAATCCCGGATGTCCACAGCCCCGTACCGCGACCCGAACCGTCCCGTCGACGAGCGGGTGGACGACCTGCTGGGCCGGATGACCCTGGCGGAGAAGGCGGGTCAGCTCTTCCACGCGATGCTGACGATGAACCGGGACGGGACACTGGCCGAGGCCGGCGAGGGGTCGTTCCTCCGGCACGGTACGTACGAGCTGGTCACGCAGGGCCATCTGACCCACTTCAATCTCTTGGGCCAGTACGGGGTCCGGGAGACGGCCGAGTGGGTCAACCGGCTCCAGGCCCTCGCGGCGGACACCCGGCTGGGCATCCCGGTCACCCTCTCCACCGACCCGCGCCACTCGTTCACCGACAACCCGGGCGCCTCCTCCGGCTCCGGTGCCTTCTCGGCCTGGCCCGAACCCCTCGGCCTGGCCGCGATCGGCGAACCGGAGCTGGTGGAGAGGTTCGGCGACACGGTCCGCCGCGAATACCTCTCCGTCGGCTTCCGCGTCGCCCTGCACCCGCAGATCGACCTCGCCACCGAGCCCCGCTGGTCCCGCCAGTCCGGCACCTTCGGCTCGTCCGCCGAGGTCACGAGCGCGCTGGTCCGGGCGTACGTACGCGGCCTGCAGGGGCCCCGGCTCGGCCCGCGCTCGGTCGCCGCCATGGTCAAGCACTTCCCCGGCGGCGGCCCCCAGCAGGACGGCGAGGACCCGCACTTCCCGCACGGCAAGGACCAGATCTATCCCGGCGGCCTGCGCGACGACCACCTCGCGCCCTTCAGGGCGGCCGTCGAGGCCGGCTGCTCCCAGGTGATGCCCTCCTACGGCCGGCCGGTCGGCGTGGCGGACTGGGAGGAGGTCGGCTTCGGCTTCAACCGGGACGTGCTGACCGGGCTGCTGCGCGAACGCCTGGGCTTCGGCGGCGTCATCTGCACCGACTGGGGCCTGCTGACCGATACGTCCATCGCCGGCGAGCCGCACGAGGCCCACGCCTGGGGCGTCGAGCACCTGACCGTCGCCGAACGCGCCGCCAAGGCCCTGGACGCGGGCGCCGACCAGTTCGGTGGCGAACAGTGCCCCGAGGTGATCGTCGAGCTGGTCCGCTCCGGCCGGATCCCCGAGGAGCGGATCGACGCCTCCGTACGCCGGCTCCTGCGCGAGAAGTTCGTCCTCGGCCTCTTCGAGAGGCGGTACGTCGACCCGGACCGCGCCGAGGAGACCGTCGGCGCGAGCGAGTTCACCGCCCTCGGCGAGACGGCCCAGCGCCGCTCGCTCACCGTCCTGACCAACCACTCCCTCCTCCCGCTCACCGACCGCCCGAACCTCTACGTCGAGGGCGTGGGCGCCCAGACGGCGTCCCTGTACGGCAATGTCGTGACCGATCCGGCCCACGCGGACGTGGCCGTGCTGCGGCTGCGCACGCCGTACGAGGAGCGGCCGGGGGTCTTCGAGTCCTTCTTCCACTCCGGGTCGCTGGCGTTCGGTGAAGAGCGGCTGAAGGAGATCCTGGCGCTGCTGGAGGCCGTGCCCACGCTGGTCTGCGTCAACCTGGAGCGGCCCGCCGTACTCCCGGAGATCGCCGCGAAGGCCGCCGCGCTCGTCGCCGACTACGGGGCCAGCGACGCGGCCCTGCTCGACGTGGCCTTCGGACGGGCCCGGGCCGAGGGCCGGCTGCCCTTCGAACTGCCGCGTTCCATGGCGGCGGTGGAGGCGTCCCGCGCGGACGTACCCAACGACACCGAGGATCCGGTCTTCCCGTACGGCCACGGCCTGGCGCTCTGATCACGCCAAGTCGTGGCGGGTCGTCACCGGGGCGCCGCAATTCGGCCGCCCCCGCGCCACGGACACGTAAGGATGGGGGGATGCCCATCACCGACGAACCCGAAGTCATCGACCGGCGCGAGGGCCCCTACGGCGAGGTCGTGCTGCGGCGGCACGGGGAGCTGTTGCAGATCATCGCCAACGGGTGCTTCCTGATGGACACCTCGGACGGCCGCTCGGAGCGGCTGCTGGTCGACGCCGCCCTCGACGCGCTGACCGGCCGTTCTCGGCCACGTGTGCTGATCGGGGGCCTGGGCGTCGGTTTCTCGCTCGCCCACGCCGCCGCGGATCCGCGCTGGGGAACGATCACGGTTGTCGAACGCGAACCCTCCGTCATCGAGTGGCACCGCGCGGGACCGCTGGGCGAGGTGTCCGCCGGAGCGCTCGCGGACCCCCGTACGGACATCGTGGAAGCCGATCTCGTCGCCTACGTCAATGAGACGTCCGCCACGTTCGACGCGCTCTGCCTGGACATCGACAACGGGCCCGACTGGACTGTCTCCGAGGCCAACGAAAACCTGTACTCACCTGCCGGATTGGCAAGCTGTGCAAGGGTGTTGAGGCCTGGTGGGGTGCTTGCCGTGTGGTCGGCGCAGCCTTCCGCGGAATTCGAGGAAACCTTGCGGAATGCCGGGTTCCAACAGGTGCGTACCGAAGAGATCCCGGTTGCCCGAGGAGTTCCGGACGTGGTGCACCTCGCTGTCCGACCTGGATAGCCCTGGTGCGGTGACTGCCCGTACCCTGCTTGCCTGACGCCGATCATTCAAGCGTCAATCGCAGTCATGCGCACCCACGCGCAGTCAAGGGATCACCCCACGGATTCCGGAAAGCAACACAGGGGCGGGCGATGGAGCAGACACACACCACCCACAGCAGCACCACAGCGACCCCGGGCGCGCAGCGCCGGGTGCTCGTGGTCGAGGACGACCCGACGATCGTCGACGCCATCGCGGCCCGCCTGCGCGCCGAGGGTTTCGTCGTGCAGACCGCGTCCGACGGACCGGCCGCGGTGGACACCGCGGAGGCCTGGCAGCCCGACCTGCTGATCCTCGACATCATGCTGCCCGGCTTCGACGGCCTGGAGGTGTGCAGGCGCGTCCAGGCCCAGCGGCCCGTCCCCGTGCTGATGCTCACCGCCCGGGACGACGAGACGGACATGCTGGTCGGGCTCGGCGTCGGCGCCGACGACTACATGACCAAGCCGTTCTCCATGCGTGAACTGGCCGCGCGCGTGCACGTCCTGCTGCGCCGGGTGGAGCGGGCCGCGCTGGCCGCCACCACGCCGCGCTCGGGCATCCTGCGTCTCGGCGAGCTGGAGATCGACCACGCGCAGCGCCGCGTCCGGGTGCGCAGCGAGGACGTACACCTCACGCCCACCGAGTTCGACCTGCTCGTATGTCTCGCGAACACCCCGCGTGCCGTACTCTCGCGCGAGCAGCTGCTCGCCGAGGTGTGGGACTGGGCGGACGCGTCCGGGACGCGGACCGTGGACAGCCACATCAAGGCACTGCGGCGGAAGATCGGCGCGGAGCGGATCCGCACGGTGCACGGTGTGGGGTACGCCCTGGAGACCCCGAATCCCTGAGACCCGTGCTCGCACCGCGTGCGCAGGACATACGCAGGCACGTAGGCACAGGGGGCTGGTGGCGTGATGAGCGGAGTCGGTGACCCGAGGTCGCGGAACCTCGGTGGCGCGCAGTCGCGGAAGGGCGCGGGACCGCTCGGCGGTCTGCGCCCCTTCTCGATCAAGACGAAGCTAGGCGCGCTCGTCGTCATCTCGGTCCTGATCACGACCGGTCTGTCGATGATCGCGGTGCAGACCAAGACCGAGCTGCGCTTCATCATGGTCTTCTCGATGATCGCCACGCTCTTGATTACGCAGTTCGTGGCGCATTCGCTCACCGCCCCCCTGGACGAGATGAACGCGGTCGCCCGGTCCATCTCGCGCGGTGACTACACCCGCCGGGTCAGCGAGAACCGCCGGGACGAACTGGGTGACCTCGCTCACACGATCAATCTCATGGCCGACGAGCTGGAGGCCCAGGACCGCCAGCGCAAGGAGCTCGTGGCGAACGTCTCCCACGAGCTCCGCACGCCGATCGCCGGCCTGCGCGCGGTCCTGGAGAACATCGTCGACGGCGTCACCCAGGCCGACCCCGAGACGATGCGCACGGCCCTGAAGCAGACGGATCGCCTGGGCCGCCTGGTGGAGACGCTGCTCGACCTGTCGAGGCTGGACAACGGGGTGGTCCCCCTGCGCCGCCGCCGCTTCGAGGTCTGGCCGTATCTCTCGGGCGTCCTCAAGGAGGCCCAGATGGTCTCCTCGGCCCGCGGCGGTATCACTTCCGGCTCCGGCAACCACACCCGTACCGACGTCCACCTGCACCTGGACGTCCACCCGCCGGAGCTCACGGCCAACGCCGACCCCGAACGCATCCACCAGGTCGTCGCCAACCTCATCGACAACGCGGTCAAGCACAGCCCGGCGCACGGCCGCGTCACGGTGAAGGCCCGTCGCGGCCCCACCCCCGAGTCCCTGGACCTCGAAGTCCTGGACGAGGGCCCCGGCATCCCCGAATCCGAATGGCACCGCGTCTTCGAACGCTTCAACCGCGGCGCCGTCAGCTCCCCCCACGGCCCCGGCAGCGACGGCGGCACCGGCCTCGGCCTGGCCATCGCCCGCTGGGCCGTCGACCTCCACGGCGGCCGCATCGGAGTCGCCGAGTCCCCCAAGGGCTGCCGCATCCGGGTTGTCCTGCCGGGGGTGTCCGCACAGCCCGGCCAGCGCCCGGTACAGGTCTGAGCCCCCGTCCGGGACAGAGCAAGGCGTTCCGGGCCCCGGGCAGCCGCAGCCTTTGAGGCCCCGGGCAGCCGCAGGCTTTTCAGGGGCGCGGGGAACTGCGCGAGCAACCCCACACGACCCGCGGCCGACCACTCACCCACGGCGGGGGCGAAATATCCCGCGATACCCACATCGCACCTGGCTGAATCCCCCCACCCTTGCCGGATATCGCTCATCCTCCCGGGGCTTACTTCTCTGCCAAGTTGACGTAAAGTTCGAAGCGGAGCCACAAGATCCACGGCCGATCCGCCCAGCGGGACACGTGTGATCAGGTGCGTTCAGGCAGAGGGCCGCGTCCACATACCCGCAGGCCCCACCCGACGCATGCCCGGCACCCGTCCCCCACACCCGTTCCAGACCGGAACCACGCTTGTTTCCCGCCATTTCCACCCCCGAAACACGCTTTCCGATGTGACTTACGCGACGAAGAGCGGACTCGGCCTGACCTTCCCGGCCACGGGGGCGTAGCCTTAATTCCCGCTGTCCATCACCTTGTGAAGCGGAAGAGGGCGGTTGCCGCCGTGTCGCCACAGTCCCCCAGTAACTCGAGCATCTCGACCGACGCAGACCAAGCGGGTAAGAACCCCGCCGCGGCCTTCGGACCGAATGAGTGGCTCGTCGACGAGATCTATCAGCAGTACCTCCAGGATCCGAACTCGGTAGACCGAGCCTGGTGGGACTTCTTCGCCGACTACAAGCCAGGCGCCGCTGCCGCCCCGGCTCCGGCGAGCACTGCGGCCACGGGTGCCGCAGCGACCACACCCGCGGCACCCGCCGCCCCGGCCCAGGCCGCACCCGCCCCGGCTGCCCCGAAGCCCGCCGCCGCCGCTCCGGCCCCGGCCCCGGCGAAGCCCGCGGCCGCCGCGCCCGCCAAGCCGGCGGCTGCCGCCCCGGCGAAGCAGGCCGCGCCCGCCGCGTCCGCCGACGGCCCGGAGCTGATCACGCTGCGCGGCCCCGCCGCCGCTGTCGCGAAGAACATGAACGCCTCCCTGGAACTGCCCACGGCCACGTCCGTGCGCGCCGTCCCGGTGAAGCTGCTGTTCGACAACCGCATCGTCATCAACAACCACCTCAAGCGCGCCCGGGGCGGGAAGATCTCCTTCACGCACCTGATCGGCTACGCGATGGTGCAGGCCATCAAGGCCATGCCGTCGATGAACTGGCACTACGCGGAGAAGGACGGGAAGCCCACCCTCGTCAAGCCGCCGCACGTCAACTTCGGCCTCGCCATCGACCTGGTGAAGCCCAACGGCGACCGCCAGCTGGTCGTCGCGGGCATCAAGAAGGCCGAGACGCTGAACTTCTTCGAGTTCTGGCAGGCCTACGAGGACATCGTCCGCCGCGCCCGTGACGGCAAGCTGACGATGGACGACTTCACCGGTGTCACGGTCTCCCTGACCAACCCCGGCGGCCTCGGCACCGTCCACTCCGTGCCCCGCCTGATGCCCGGCCAGTCGGTCATCATGGGCGTCGGCTCCATGGACTACCCGGCCGAGTTCCAGGGCACGTCCCAGGACACGCTGAACAAGCTCGGCATCGCGAAGGTCATGACGCTCACGTCGACCTACGACCACCGGGTCATCCAGGGCGCCGCCTCCGGCGAGTTCCTCCGCGTCGTCGCCAACTCCCTCCTCGGGGAGAACGGCTTCTACGACGAGATCTTCGAGGCCCTGCGCATCCCCTACGAGCCGGTCCGCTGGCTCAAGGACATCGACGCGTCGCACGACGACGACGTCACGAAGGCCGCCCGCGTCTTCGAGCTGATCCACTCCTACCGGGTCCGCGGCCACGTCATGGCCGACACCGACCCGCTGGAGTACCGCCAGCGCAAGCACCCCGACCTGGACATCACCGAGCACGGGCTCACCCTGTGGGACCTGGAGCGCGAGTTCGCGGTCGGCGGCTTCTCGGGCAAGTCCCTGATGAAGCTCCGCGACATCCTCGGCGTCCTGCGCGACTCGTACTGCCGTACGACCGGCGTCGAGTTCATGCACATCCAGGACCCGAAGCAGCGCCGCTGGATCCAGGACCGCATCGAGCGCCCGCACACCAAGCCGGAGCGCGAGGAGCAGCTGCGCATCCTGCGCCGGCTGAACGCGGCGGAGGCCTTCGAGACCTTCCTGCAGACGAAGTACGTCGGCCAGAAGCGCTTCTCCCTGGAGGGCGGCGAGTCCGTCATCCCGCTGCTGGACGCGGTCATCGACTCGGCGGCGGAGTCCCGTCTCGACGAGGTCGTCATCGGCATGGCCCACCGCGGCCGCCTGAACGTCCTGGCGAACATCGTCGGCAAGTCGTACGCCCAGATCTTCCGCGAGTTCGAGGGCAACCTCGACCCGAAGTCGATGCACGGCTCCGGCGACGTGAAGTACCACCTGGGCGCCGAGGGCACCTTCACGGGCCTGGACGGCGAGCAGATCAAGGTCAGCCTGGTCGCGAACCCCTCGCACCTGGAGGCCGTGGACCCGGTCCTGGAGGGCGTCGCGCGCGCCAAGCAGGACATCATCAACAAGGGCGGCACGGACTTCACGGTCCTGCCGGTGGCCCTGCACGGCGACGCGGCCTTCGCGGGCCAGGGCGTGGTGGCCGAGACCCTGAACATGTCGCAGCTGCGCGGCTACCGCACCGGCGGCACGGTCCACATCGTCATCAACAACCAGGTCGGCTTCACGGCCGCCCCGGAGTCGTCCCGCTCGTCGATGTACGCGACGGACGTGGCGAGGATGATCGAGGCCCCGATCTTCCACGTGAACGGCGACGACCCGGAGGCCGTGGTCCGTGTGGCCCGTCTGGCCTTCGAGTTCCGCCAGGCGTTCAACAAGGACGTGGTGATCGACCTCATCTGCTACCGCCGCCGCGGTCACAACGAGTCGGACAACCCGGCCTTCACCCAGCCGCTGATGTACGACCTGATCGACAAGAAGCGCTCGGTGCGCAAGCTCTACACCGAGTCCCTCATCGGTCGCGGCGACATCACCCTGGAAGAGGCCGAGCAGGCCCTCCAGGACTACCAGGGCCAGCTGGAGAAGGTCTTCACGGAGGTCCGCGAGGCCACCGCGCAGCCGACGTCCGGCGAGGTCCACGACCCGCAGGACGGCTTCCCGGTCGCGGTGAACACCGCGATCACGGCGGAGACCGTCAAGCGCATCGCCGAGTCCCAGGTCAACGTCCCGGACCACATCACCGCCCACCCGCGTCTGCTGCCGCAGCTGCAGCGCCGGGCGGCCATGGTCGAGGACGGCACGATCGACTGGGGCATGGGCGAGACCCTCGCGGTGGGCTCCCTCCTCCTGGAGGGCACCCCGGTCCGCCTGGCCGGCCAGGACTCGCAGCGCGGCACCTTCGGCCAGCGTCACGCGGTGATCATCGACCGTGAGACGGGCGAGGAGTTCACGCCGCTGATGTACCTCTCCGAGGACCAGGCGCGGCTGAACGTCTACAACTCCCTGCTCTCCGAGTACGCGGCGATGGGCTTCGAGTACGGCTACTCGCTCGCCCGTCCCGAGTCCCTGGTGATGTGGGAGGCCCAGTTCGGCGACTTCGTCAACGGCGCCCAGACGGTCGTGGACGAGTTCATCTCGTCGGCGGAGCAGAAGTGGGGCCAGACGTCCGGCGTCACCCTGCTGCTCCCGCACGGCTACGAGGGCCAGGGCCCGGACCACTCGTCCGCCCGCCCGGAGCGCTTCCTCCAGATGTGCGCGCAGAACAACATGACGGTCGCCATGCCGACCTCCCCGTCGAACTACTTCCACCTCCTGCGGTGGCAGGTGCACAACCCGCACCACAAGCCGCTGGTCGTCTTCACCCCGAAGTCGATGCTGCGCCTCAAGGCCGCCGCGTCGAAGGCGGAGGAGTTCACGAGCGGCGAGTTCCGCCCGGTCATCGGCGACGACTCGGTCGACCCGAACGCGGTCAAGAAGGTCGTCTTCTGCGCCGGCAAGGTCTACTACGACCTGGAGGCCGAGCGTCAGAAGCGCGGCGTCACGGACACGGCGATCATCCGCATCGAGCGCCTGTACCCCCTCCCGGGGGCCGAGGTCCAGGCGGAGGTCAACAAGTACCCCAACGCCGAGAAGTACCTCTGGACCCAGGAGGAGCCGGCAAACCAGGGTGCCTGGCCGTTCATCGCGCTCAACCTGATCGACCACCTCGACCTCGCGGTCGGCGCGGACGTCCCGCACGGCGAGCGCCTGCGCCGTATCTCCCGCCCGCACGGCTCCTCGCCGGCGGTGGGTTCCGCGAAGCGGCACCAGGCGGAGCAGGAGCAGTTGGTGCGTGAGGTGTTCGAGGCGTGAGCCTCTGACCTCCGGTCATGCCGCGGGCCCGGGCCGAGTGATCTTCACTCGGCCCGGGCCCGCGGCTTTTTCCGCCGTCCGGCGTCAGGGGATGCCAGGCGGTGTCAGGGGATGCTGTCCCTGCACGATCGGGCATCGATCGCCGCGGGGCTCGGCCGGTAGTCACCGATCCAGGCCGGGTCCTGGGCGGGGATGCCCGGCAGCCACGCCTTGAAGTCGTCCTTCCATTGGCTGCCGGTGACGTAGTCCTTCACGATCTCGCGCAGTCTCAGGCAGTCCGTCCGGTGTCCCTTGGGCAGACCGATACCCCAGTGCTGCGGCCCGCCGATCGTCAGGCCCGGCACCACCCTGAGTCCGTCGGCGGTGTGAAGGTCCGCGAAACCATGGAGGATCATCTGATCGGTGAAGACCGCGTCGGCCTTCCCCTCCCTGAGCTGTTGGACACAGTCGGAGGCGTCGAGGAGCGTCCTCGCCTCGATGTCGGCGAGCTCGAAGCGCCGCAGCACCTCCTCGGACGTGCTGCCCTCCCAGGAGCACACGATCTTGCCGCTCAGGTCGCTCAGTTCCTTGATGCCCGCGCCCTCGGGCCCCACCAGGAACCCCTGGTACGTGGTGGCGTACGGCCCGGCGAAGTCGATCACCTTCATACGCTCCGGGGTGATGGAGAAACTGGCGACCACCATGTCGAGCCGGCCCTCCTCCAGCTTCGACATACGGCCTTCGGAGGACACGTTGGTCAGCGTCGCGTCGTCCTCCTTCATCTCCAGCCCCTTCATGGCCGCCCGGAACACCTCGGAATCGAAGCCGAAGCGCTTGTAGTTCTCCTCGAAGGAGATGCCCGGCAGGTCGTTGTGCATGCCCACCCTGGGTTGCTCCGTGCCGAGGAACGTGGGACTCCGCTCGTCCGATATCCCGCCCCACACGAGGCCGGTCGCGCTGCAGACGAAGAGGGCCACCGAGGCCGCGAAGATCCAACGGGTGTTCCAGGTCATTCGGTCTCCTTCAGCCGTGCAGGACGGCGTCGTGGACGGTCACTCGCATCTGGCAGCCGTGGGGCGCGCGGACCACCACTCGTACCCGGGCGTCGGGCCGGACCCCACCCAGCGGAAGGTCGACCGCCTCGCCCGAGGTGACGTCGGTGACGGCGGCACGGCCCCCGTCCAGGGCGACGTCGAGAGAGGTGTCCGGGGTGCAGAACTGCGTGTCCGGGAAGGCCTCCGCGACCGAGAGGACGAGGCGCAGATGGGTACGGGCCACCCCGCCCCGCACCACCACGTCGAGCGTCTCCCCGTCCGTCAGCGGCCGGTCGGGCGTGACCGTCGTCCGTCCCTCGACGTCGACCTCGCCGTGCCCGCGCAGATACTCCGCCCGCACCAGCGCACCGGCCGCGAGAGCCAGGGACAGCGCCGAGACGAGGGCGGCGACGGCCGCCGGGCGCCGGAAGCCCGCCACCCGCACCAGGGCTGCCGCGGTCGCGACAGCGAGCATCACGCACACCCCCGGCAACTGCCCCGAGGAGCCCTGCGCGCGGAGCAGGGCGGTGCCGCCCAGGGCGAGGACCACGAGGAAGGGCAGCCAGTTCCACCCCCGCCAGCTCCGCACACCCTCGGCGGCGTCCTTCAGCGCGTCGCCCACGACCAGGCTGACCACGAAGTTGCCCAGCACCTGTCCGACGGCCGTCACCCAGCGGCCCTGCCCCCAGACCCCGGGCCGTCGGTCCTCGGGGGGTTCCTCGTGGCGGCTCTTCGGGACGCTGTCAGTCGGCTGGGTCATCTGCCGCTCGTGGGTCCGCCCCGAACGAGATGGTGAGATCGCGCTCGACCCGTCCCACCGCCATCGCATGCTTCCCGTGGGCCGTGACGTGGACGTCACCGCCCCGCCCGAACCTCGCGGCCCGCACGACCTGTGCCTCCAGGGCGGCGGCGCTCAGGTCGCTCCCGGCCAGCCAGCGCCCCACGGCCTCCTCCAGAAGGGCACGCTCGTCGTCGGTGAGCCCTTCGAGTACGCCCGCGACGCCGGAGGCCTCCTCGTCCCCCGGACCGGCCGCGCCGTCCCGGCGGCGCAGGGCCGCCGTCAGGAACGTCCGGCCGCCGCGTACGGCGCTGACCGCGAGCTGATCCCTGGCCGTGACGAGTACGGCCGTCCCCATCGAGGCCGCGGCCGCGCTCAGGTAGGGGGACAGCTGGCCGACGGCCGTTATCAGTTCGGACATCTCATCGCTCCATGAACAGGCGTACGAAATAGGGCAGTTGCCCATGAATCGCCTGGCGCACACCATAGCCGCGGACGCGCACGTCCGAGAGGCGTCGATCGATTTCGTACGCTGTGAGCGGCACAACGACCACGTACGCACCCAGGAGAGCGAGCCATGTACTTCACCGACCGCGGCATCGAGGAACTGGAGAAGCGGCGCGGCAAGGAAGAGGTCACCTTCGAGTGGCTCGCCGAGCAGCTGCGGACGTTCGTCGACCTGAACCCGGACTTCGAGGTGCCCGTGGAGCGGCTGGCGACGTGGCTGGCGCGGCTGGACGACGAGGACGAGGACGAGTAGCCACCCGAAGAAGGCCCCCGAAGAAGGCCCCCGGGGACGGTCAGTCGCGCGGGTGGGCCAGGTCGTACAGCAGGCCGAGGGCGCCGTGGGCGACCAGGAGGCCGCCCGAGAGGAGCCAGCCGGGGCTTCGGCGGTACAGGCCCCAGGCGGTGAGCGGTAGGCCCGCGAGGAGTTGGCCGGTGGCCAGGGCGCGGGCTCTGGAGGTGCCGGCCCAGGGGAGCCAGGGGCCGAGGCGGCCGCGTTCGAGGGCGTCGAGCTCCGAGCGGACGGCCCCGCGCCAGCCGGTCCACTCGATGCGCTGGACGCCGGGCTGGACCCGGGCGACCTCGCGGAGCCGGTCGGCGGGTTCGCCCGGGGTGAGGCCCGCGGGGAGGCCCACTCCCGCGTGGGCGAGGACGGCCAGGAGGCCCAGCAGACGGGCGCGGGCGTCCGCTCCCGGGTCGGGCCTGGTGAGGGCGTCGAGGGACTGTGCGTCGAGCACCGGATCCAGGCCCAGGCGGGCGGCGAAGGTGCGCATCGCCTCGCCCTCACCGACCGGGGTGCCGTTCGCGAGCCATACATAGCCGACGGTGCGGCGGAAGCCTGCGGCGAGGGTGTAGCCGCAACGGTCGGCATCCCACCAGAGGGCGAGCACGGGCCAGGGGGCGCCGACGGCGAGTGCGGTCGCCCAGCCGGTGACGACACGGTCGACGGGTTCGTCGCCCTGCAGCCAGGGCTTCCCCTCGGGCACGAGCGCGGCCCACTCCGGGCCGGCCGGGGTGAGCAGCATCCGTTCGCGGAGCAGCTGGGCGACGGGGGCGACGGAATCTGGATCCGCCCGGCAGAGCAGCAGCGCGCCGGGGGCGGGGGCGGGCCAGGGGTCACGCGATCCCGGGGAGCGTTCCGTCGACATGCACCCACGCTAGTTCGATTTGCCCGTATATATCCCAACGGGATCACCAGAACGGGTGTCTTGACTTTCCGTGACCACGATATATCGTGAATTACGGAAGACGCGATATTGCGTGTGTCGTGTGTTCGGCGCGCGTTGCGCGTACGGCGCGTATGGCACGTATGGCGCGTATGGCGCGTATGGCGCGCATTGCGCGTATGGCGTGTTCTGTCGTGTCGGGTCTGTCGAGGAGGTCAGCACCATGTCCGAGTGGTCCGTCGCCGAGCCGCGGAAGCTCACGTTCGACGAACCGGTGACGGCACTGCATGTGCGAGTCGTCAACGGAACGGTGAACGTGGTGGGCACCGACGAAGGTTCCGCCCGTCTGGAGGTGTCCGACATCGAGGGCCCGCCTCTGACGGTGACACAGCAGGACGGCACACTGACCGTGGCCTACGACGACCTGCCCTGGAAGGGTTTCCTGAAGTGGCTCGACCGCAAGGGCCGGCGGCGCGACGTACTGGTGTCGCTCGCCGTCCCGACGGGCACCCCTGTCGAGGTGGGCGTGGTCGGCGCCACCGCCGTCGTGTCCGGGCTGGGCGGGCGTACGGAGGTGAAGGGCATCTCGGGCGACACCACCCTGGTCGGCCTGTCGGGCCCGGTCCGCGCCACGACGGTCTCGGGGAACGTGGAGGCGCAGGCCCTCACGGGCGACCTCCGGCTCAGTTCCGTCTCCGGTGATCTGACCGTCATAGAGGGCTCCTGCCCCACCGTGAAGGCCGACTCGGTGAGCGGCTCCATCATCCTCGACCTCGACGCCACCGGCGGCCCCACCGACGTCGGCCTCACCAGCGTCTCCGGCGAGATCGCCATCCGCCTCCCCCACCCCGCCGACGCCGAGGTCGAGGCCAACACCGCCAGCGGCACCATCTCCAACGCCTTCGACGACCTCCGCGTCAGCGGTCCCTGGGGCGCCCACAAGGTCACCGGCCGCCTCGGCCCGGGCAACGGCCGCCTCAAGGCCACCACCGTCTCCGGTTCCATCGCCCTCCTGCGCAGGCCACCGGGGGAGCACGAGCCGTGGGACGAGGAGCCGGGGAGCGGCGACCTGGGAGCGGGCCGGGTCACCGCGGAAGGCGGCACCGAGTCCGGCACCCCCACCGAGAACCAGCCCGCCCCCACCCACACCACCCCCGTGACCGACAATCCGTCTGCCGACTCCCCCGCCCCGGACGGCACGACCGAGGGGGCGGCCGGCGGCACGACCACTCGTACGACCGACAAGAAGGTGCTCTGACATGCCTCCCGTCTTCGCCCACGGACGCCTGCGGCTGTATCTGCTGAAGCTGCTGGACGAGGCGCCGCGCCACGGCTACGAGGTGATCCGGCTGCTGGAGGAACGCTTCCAGGGCCTGTACGCGCCCTCGGCCGGCACCGTCTACCCCCGCCTGGCCAAACTGGAGGCCGAAGGCCTGGTCACCCACACCACCGAGGGCGGCCGCAAGGTGTACGCGATCACGGACGCGGGCCGCGCCGAACTGGCCGACCGCAGCGGTGAGCTGGCCGACCTGGAGCTGGAGATCCGCGAGTCGGTGGCGGAGCTGGCCGCCGAGATCCGGGCCGACGTCCGGGGTGCGGCGGGCGACCTGCGCCGCGAGATGCGGGCGGCGGCCTCCGAGGCCCGCAAGGGCACCGGGGCGAGCGGTGGGGAGCAGGGCCCGCTCGGGGAGTTCGGGGAGTACGCCGACAGCGAGTCGTGGCGGGCCGCGAAGGAGGAGATGCGCCGCGTGAAGCAGGAGTGGAAGGAACAGGCCCGGCGCGCGAAGGACGAGAGCCGACGCGCCCGCGAGGAGGCCCAGCGCGCCCGCCGGCAGGCCAAGGAGGCTCAGGAGCACGCCCGCACCCAGGCCCAGGAGGAGCTCCAGCGCATCGCCAAGCGGGTCCAGGACCACGTCCAGGACCACTTCACCCGGGGCGACTGGCCGACGGGGGTGCGCGAGGGCCTGACCGAACTGGCCAAGGAGTTCGGCGAGTTCGGGAAGGACTTCGGAAAGGAGTTCGGCAAGGACTTCGGCTTCGGGCGGACGGGTGCGGGTTCGGGCCCGGCGACCGGCGCGAGCACAGCCACCGGGGCTGGAGCCTCAGCGGGTTCCGGCGCCGACAGCAGGCCCGGAGCACGGACCGGCGTCGGGGAGCCCGCATACTCGACCACCCCCGAGGAGTTCCCGGCCGACTACGAACCCGCCTGGGTGCACGAGACCCCCACGGGCGACCCGGCCCGCGACCTCGACCGCCTCCTGGACCGCTTCCGCGACGACATCCGCGACGCGGCCCGCGACCACGGCGTGACAGAGGACCAACTCCGCGACACTCGCCGCCACCTGTCGACGGCAGCGGCCCACATCGGAGTGGTTCTACGGACCCCCAAGGCCTGATCCGCGAAGGGGCGCGACCCCCTTCAGGGGCGCGGGGAACCGCGCGACAAGCCACGCCGAACGGGTCGGCCCGCGACGCACCATCGCCAGACACCACGGCCCTGTCGACCCCGGTCGACATGACGACGGCCGGCCCGCAGGGCCGGGCCGGCCGTCGTCTCGACAGAGTCCGTCAGGGGCTGGTGAGCACGATCTTGCCGAACTGGTCGCCCGCCGCCAGGCGTTCGAAGCCCTCGCGGGCGCGGTCCAGGGGCAGGACCTCGTCGATGACGGGGCGGACGCCGGTCGCGGCGCAGAAGGAGAGGAGATCCTCCAACTCGTCCTTGGTGCCCATGGTGGAGCCGACGACCTTGAGTTCGAGGAAGAAGATACGGGTCAGTTCGGCGTGGGAGGGGCGATCGCCGCTGGTGGCGCCCGAGATGACAAGGCTGCCGCCAGGACGCAGCGACTTCACCGAGTGGGACCACGTGGCGGCGCCGACGGTCTCGATGACCGCGTCGACGCGCTGCGGCAGCCGCGCCCCCGACTCCAGCGCCTCCACCGCGCCCAGCTCCAGGGCCCGCTTGCGCTTGGCCTCGTCGCGGCTGGTGGCGAACACCCGCAGCCCCGCCGCCTTGCCCAGCACGATCGCGGCGGTCGCGACACCGCCGCCGGCGCCCTGGACGAGGACGGAGTCACCGGGGCGTACGCCCGCGTTGGTGAAGAGCATGCGGTAGGCCGTCAGCCAGGCGGTGGGCAGGCAGGCGGCCTCTTCGAAGGAGAGTTCCGCGGGCTTGGGGAGCACGTTCCAGGTGGGGACGGAGACGAGTTCGGCGAAGGTGCCCTGGTAGCGCTCGGTGAGGATCGAGCGGGGTTCCTCGGGGCCGACCCCGTGGCCGGTCTGGCCGATCACCGAGTGCAGGACGACCTCGTTGCCGTCCTCGTCGACACCGGCGGCGTCACAGCCGAGGATCATGGGCAGCTTGTCCTCCGCGAGGCCGACGCCGCGCAGGGACCAGAGATCGTGGTGGTTCAGCGAGGCGGCCTTCACCTTGACGGTCGTCCAGCCGGGCCTGGGCTCCGGGGCCGGGCGGTCGCCCAACTCCAGTCCGTCGAGCGGTCGGTCACGGTCGATGCGGGCGGCATAGGCAGCGAACATGCGCCTGACCATAGGGCCATGCCGGGAGCGAAGGAACCGAAGAGCGCTGTGACACGCGTCCCGTCGCCTCGGGGCAGGTGAGGGCCGGCCACAGGGGCCGAAAAGCACGGGGCGCAGCACCTGCTTTTCAGGGGCGCGGGGAACTGCGCGAGAAGCCCCACCGAACCCGCACCTGGGGTCGAAGGGGCGCAGCCCCCTGGGGACGGTGGGGGCACCTCCCGCTCGAGCGAAGCCGAGAGTGGGGGAGGGTAGGGGCGGCGGGGGCGAAGAACCCCGCACCGCCCCTGAGATCAGCGCCGGGCCACACCCTCCGCCCGAGCCGCCGCCGCGACCGCCGCGGTGACCGCCGGGGCGACCCGATCGTCGAACGGCGAGGGGATGACGTAGTCGGCCGCGAGGTCGTCCCCGACGACCGACGCCAGCGCCTCGGCCGCCGCGATCTTCATGCCCTCGGTGATCCGGGAGGCCCGCACCTGCAGGGCGCCCGCGAAGATCCCCGGGAAGGCGAGGACGTTGTTGATCTGGTTCGGGTAGTCGGAGCGCCCGGTCGCGACGACGGCCGCGTACTTGTGGGCCACGTCCGGGTGCACCTCGGGGTTGGGGTTGGCCATGGCGAAGACGAACGCGTTCTCCGCCATCGAGGCCACCGCCTCCTCCGGGACCGTCCCGCCGGAGACGCCGATGAAGACGTCCGCGCCCGCGAGGGCGTCCTCCAGGGAGCCCGAGAGGCCGGCGCGGTTGGTGAGCTCGGCGAGCTCGCGCTTGACCGGGGTGAGGTCCGCACGGTCCGCGGAGACGATGCCCTTGCGGTCGGCGACCGCGACGTCGCCGAGACCGGCCTCCAGCAGCATCTTGGCGATGGCCACACCGGCCGCGCCCGCACCCGAGATCACGGCCCGCAGATCGCCCAGGCCACGGCCGGTCAGCCGGGCGGCGTTCCGCAGGGCCGCCAGCGTCACGACGGCCGTACCGTGCTGGTCGTCGTGGAAGACGGGGATGTCGAGGCGCTCCTGGAGCCGCTTCTCGATCTCGAAGCAGCGGGGCGCGGAGATGTCCTCGAGGTTCACGCCGCCGAAGGAGGGTGCGAGGCGGACCACGGTCTCGATGATCTCGTCGACGTCCGTGCAGGCGAGCGCGATCGGCACCGCGTCGACGCCGCCGAACTGCTTGAACAGGATCGCCTTGCCCTCCATCACGGGGAGGGAGGCCTCGGGGCCGATGTCGCCGAGACCGAGGACCGCCGTACCGTCCGTCACGACGGCGACGACCGAGGACTTCCAGGTGTAGTCGTTGACCAGTTCCGGCCGCTCGGCGATGGCGGTGCACACCCGCGCGACGCCGGGCGTGTAGGCGAGGGACAGGTCGTCCTTGTCCCGGATCGGCACGGTGGCCTGCACGGCCATCTTGCCGCCGCGGTGCAGCGCGAAGGCGGGGTCGAAGGAGTCGAGGGAATTGAGGGGCTCCCCGCCGCCCTCCTGACCCGTACTGCCGTCGCCGCTGTCGGTGCGAGGATTGACAATCTCCGCTGCCACTTTTTGTACCCCTTAGGTCTTCATGGTTTGAGGGTGAACCGCTCCCGGTTCGGGGCGGGCGGGCACCGCGTAAGGCCCAGGTCACCGGTACGTACGGCGACGCCTGCGGGCTCAGACGCGACGGGCGCGCCGCACACGCGCCCTGGGCCCCGGATGAGGGGTGTAAGGAACCTTCTTACCGGACGGACGGCACCGGCGACGAGTCCATACGTCTTCATACCTCGAAGGTCACAACTCGAAGGTTATTTGAAGACGATCATGGTTGGTTCGACTCATCGACGGATGACGGGACAAGTCGGTTACATCACGACAAGTCCAGTACAGCCACGTGTGCGGAGTTCACAGCCGACCGCATCCTGAGATGCACCGAAGATCTTCCGGCCGGAAGGGAGAATCTCCGCACAGGATCCGGCGTGATCACCTGGTCCGCAGCGGTTCGTGGGTCATTCGGGGGTCGCCCGTTATCCGATTTTGACATGGCTGGTCACCTGAATGCGCATGACCGAATGGCAAGATGCCGTAATCACACGAGGTCGCCACACTCGAAGACGCGTGTTAATCGTCGACCTGTCGGCAACTCCACACCACCCCGCCGGAGGAACCCACCATGACCGCAAGCACCACCTGTCGTACGACCGGCCTGCGCTCCCGGACAGCCGCGGTCGGAGCGATCGCGGTCGCGGGCGCCCTGCTGCTCACCGGCTGCGGTGACCAGACCAAGAGCAAGGACAACGGTTCCGACTCCACGTCCACCAGCGCGGCCCCGCTGGCCGCCAAGCTCCCCGCGGCCCTCCGGGACAAGGGCGTGATCAACGTCGGTTCGGACATCGCGTACGCGCCGGTGGAGTACAAGGACGCATCCGGCAAGGTCGTCGGCATCGACATCGACATCGCCGCCGCGATGGGCAAGCAGCTCGGTGTGGACTTCAAGTTCCAGAACGCCACCTTCGACACCCTCATCGGTGGCCTGGCGGCCAACCGGTACGACATCGCGATGTCGGCCATGACCGACACCAAGGACCGCCAGGAGGGCATCGACGGCGACACCGGCAAGAAGGTCGGCGCCGGCGTCGACTTCGTCGACTACTTCACCGCGGGTGTCTCGCTGTACACCAACAAGGGCGACGACCAGGGCATAAAGACCTGGGACGACCTCTGCGGCAAGACGATCGCCGTGCAGCGCAACACGTTCTCGCACGATCTCGCCAAGGACCAGGCGAAGAAGTGCAAGGACGACAAGAAGAAGGCCCTCAAGATCGAGGACTTCGCCACCAACCCCGAGGCCGAGACCCGGATGCGCTCCAAGGGCGCGGACGTCGTCTCCGCCGACTACCCGGTGGCCGCGTACTCGGTGAAGACCTCGGGCGGCGGCGACTACTTCGAGATCGTCGGCGACCAGGTCGAGGCCGGCCCCTACGGCATCGCCGTCGCCAAGGACAACAACGAGCTGCGTGACGCGCTGCAGGCCGCCGTCCAGGCGATCATCGACAACGGCGAGTACGAGAAGATCATCAAGAAGTGGGGCGTCGAGGACGGCGCGATCACCGAGGCCAAGGTCAACGGCGGCTCCTGATTCTCGGCTCGGTTCTGAAAGGCAAAGGCTCCACCCGTGACTGTTGACGTCAGCAAGACGGACGGTCCCTCGGACACTCCCCCCGCCGGCCCGGAGGCCGTCAAGGCCGTTCCGGTCCGGCACCCGGGGCGCTATGTGTCCGCGGCCATCGCGCTCGCTCTGCTCGGCTCGATCATCTACGCGTTCGCGCAGGCGAAGAAGATCAACTGGGGCGTGATCCCCGAGTACTTCTTCGACGACCGCATCATCGAGGGTGTCCTGAACACCCTCCTGCTCACCGTGCTGTCCATGGTGATCGGCATCGTCGGCGGCATCCTGCTCGCCGTGATGCGGCTGTCCAGGAACCCGGTGACCTCGTCGATCGCGTGGTTCTACATCTGGTTCTTCCGTGGCACGCCGGTCCTGGTCCAGCTCTTCGTCTGGTTCAACCTGGGCCTGGTCTTCGAGTACATCAACCTCGGCCCGATCTACAAGGACTACTGGTCGTCCTTCATGACGCCGCTGCTGACGGCGCTGCTCGGCCTCGGTCTCAACGAGGCCGCGTACATGGCGGAGATCTGCCGCGCCGGTCTGCTGTCGGTCGACGAGGGCCAGACCGAGGCGTCGCACGCGCTCGGCATGAGCCACTCCAAGACGCTGCGCAGGATCGTCATCCCGCAGGCGATGCGCGTGATCGTGCCGCCCACGGGCAACGAGGTCATCAACATGCTGAAGACCACGTCGCTCGTCTCGACGGTGCAGTTCGTGGATCTGCTCAAGGCGGCCCAGGACATCGGCCAGGGCTCGGGCGCCATCGTGGAGATGCTGTTCCTCGCCGCCGCCTGGTACCTGGTCCTGACCAGCATCTTCAGCGTCGGGCAGTACTACCTGGAGAGGTACTACGCGAAGGGCTCCTCCCGGACCCTCCCGCCGACACCGATGCAGCGTTTCAAGACGGCCGTGCTGCCCGTGCGCCGCCCGAAGGGAGTCTCGGCATGACCGCCATGGTGAAGGCCGAGGGCATCCACAAGTCGTTCGGCCCCGTCGAGGTCCTCAAGGGCATCGACCTGGAGGTGCAGACCGGCGAGGTGTTCTGCCTCATCGGCCCGTCCGGCTCCGGCAAGAGCACGTTCCTCAGGTGCATCAACCATCTTGAGAAGATCAACGCCGGCCGGCTGTACGTCGACGGTGAGCTGGTCGGCTACCGCCAGAAGGGCGACAAGCTCTACGAGCTCAAGGACAGCGAGGTCGCGGTCAAGCGCCGTGACATCGGCATGGTCTTCCAGCGCTTCAACCTGTTCCCGCACATGACCGCCACCGAGAACGTCATGGAGGCGCCGGTCCAGGTCAAGGGCGTCAGCAGGGCCCAAGCCCGCGAGCGCGCCCGCGAGCTGCTGGAGCGCGTCGGTCTCGGCGACAAGGCGGGCAACTACCCGTCCCAGCTCTCCGGCGGCCAGCAGCAGCGCGTGGCCATCGCCCGGGCGCTGGCCATGGAGCCGAAGCTGATGCTCTTCGACGAGCCGACGTCGGCGCTCGACCCGGAGCTGGTCGGTGACGTCCTCGACGTCATGCGCGACCTGGCCGAGTCCGGCATGACGATGGTCGTCGTCACCCACGAGATGGGCTTCGCCCGCGAGGTCGGCGACAGCCTGGTCTTCATGGACGGGGGTGTGGTGGTCGAGTCCGGCAACCCCCGTGACGTGCTGACGAACCCTCAGGAGGAGCGGACCCAGTCGTTCCTGTCCAAGGTCCTCTGACCGGTACGCACAGGTGAGGGGCGGTACGGAATCCCGTACCGCCCCTCACTCGTGTACACGGGCGGGGCGGCCTACTTCACCGCCAGCACCAGCGAGTCGGAGGGCGAGCACCACACCGCGCGGGCCTCGGCGAAGCCCTTCTCGCGCAGGACGCGGGCATGCCAGTCGACGCTGTGGAAGTCGCCGTCGGCATGCTCTCCGTAGATCTCGAAACGGCGGGCCGTCGGCGCGGCGAGGACGGGGTCCTGGGCGGCGAGCTGCCACCATGCGGCCCAGTCGACGACGCCGTCCGCCTTGGCTTGTTCCATACCCGCGTGCCGGTGCGCGCGCTCCGCCGCGTTGATCCGGGGCGTGGACTCGTCGATCATGTGGTCCGCGTTCATGAAGACACCGCCGTCGCGGACGAGTTCCGCGACCTGACCGTAGAGGGCGGCGAGGGGTTCGCTGTGCAGCCAGTGCAGGGCCGTGGCCGTCAGGACGGCGTCGTACGAGTCGTACGGCAGCCGGGTCGTCCAGTCGGGGTCGGTGAGGTCGGCGGTGACGAAGGTGACCCGCCGGTCGCCCTCGAAGGTGCCTTCGGCGATGGCGAGGAGCGCGGGGTCGAGGTCCACGCCGGTGCTGACGGACTTCGGGAACCGCGCGAACAGCCGGGACGTGATGGAACCCGTACCGCAGGCGAGGTCGAGGACGCGGGGCTCGGGGCCGGCGAAGGCCTCGACCATGTCCAGCATCACCCGGAACCGCTCCTCACGGTCCGGCAGATACATCTCCTGCTGTCGGTCCCAGCTCTCCTGCCAGGCATGCCAGTCGGTCCCGGTCGTGGTGGTCATGTGAGGTCCCCTTCCTCGCGCTACCGCTTCATCCACCTACCGCGTAATACCCTGTAAGCACGAGCAGCTATTACCTGACCCGCCCCACGACAATAGAGCTCCCCCGTAAGGACTACAAGTGGAACTGGCCTATTACTCGGACTATGCCGTACGGCTCGTGAACAGCGAGGAGCCGGGTCGCGGCAAGGACTCCCTGACCACGGTCGACGCGGTGCGTGAGCTCTTCGGTGCCAATCAGGAGGCCGCCCGCCGTGCGGCGGACGCCGATCTGACCCGGTTCAGGGGCGTACGAGCCCGGCTGCGCTCGGTGTTCGAGGCGGCCGACGGCGGCGACGAGACGCTCGCGGTGAACCTCCTGAACTCCCTCCTGCTCGAGTTCCCGGTGAGCCCGCAGATCTCCGGCCACAACCACCGGGACGACGACGGCCGCCCGCTCTGGCACATGCACCTGGCGGACCATCCCTCGAACGCGACCGCGGGCTATGCCGCCATCGCCGCGATGGGCCTCGCCTTCCACCTCACCGAGTACGGCGTGGACCGGCTCGGCCTGTGCGAGGCGGCGCCGTGCCGCAACGCCTACCTCGACACCTCCACCAACCGCTCCCGGCGCTACTGCTCCGACCGCTGTGCGACCCGGGCCAACGTGGCGGCCTACCGGGCCCGCAAACGCCTGGAGGCCGACCGGTCGCAGAACACGGGGCGGGCCGCCGACAGCGCCCAGCCGGCGAGCGCGAACGGCGAGCGCTGACCGTCCGGCCGTGGCCGGTACCGGAACCGGACCTTGCCGAGCACGAGTTCGTCGGGCACGACCCCGTAGTCGGTGCTGTCCCCGCCCGCGTACGCGTTGTCCCCGAGCACCCACCAGCCGCCGTCGCGCCGCTCGGCGGCCCGCTTGACCACGAGCAGGTCCTGCTGGAAGGGATGCCGCAGCACCAGCACGTCACCGACCCCCAGGCGGGCCCCGTAGTGGACGAGCAGCCGGTCCCCGTGACGCAGCGTCGGAACCATGGACGGTCCCGTGACCTCGGCCACCCCGAAGGGCAGGAGGGCCCTCCCCCGCTCGCTCTCCTGCGACAGCTCCGGCATCCCCGGCACCTCCCCGGTTCGTTCCTCCACAGTCCCAGTCTGACCCCGGACTTTTGTCCTAAGCCCATGGGGGCACTCGCGAAAACCTCTCTCGCAGGGAGTAATGTCCCACCTGAGAAGACGATCACGAGGAAGGAATGCTCCATGCTTTCCCGCCTGTTTGCCCCCAAGGTCAAGGTCAGCGCCCACTGCGACCTGCCCTGTGGTGTGTACGACCCGGCCCAGGCCCGCATCGAGGCGGAGTCGGTGAAGGCCGTGCAGGACAAGATGGCCGCCAACGACGACCCTCACTTCCAGGCTCGCGCGACCGTCATCAAGGAGCAGCGCGCCGAGCTCGCCAAGCACCACGTTTCGGTGCTGTGGAGCGACTACTTCAAGCCTCCGCACTTCGAGAAGTACCCGGAGCTGCACCAGCTGGTCAACGACGCCCTCAAGGCCCTCTCGGCCGCCAAGGCGTCGACCGACCCGGCGACGGGCCAGAAGGCGCTCGACTACATCGCCCAGATCGACAAGATCTTCTGGGAGACCAAGAAGGCCTGATCTTCGATCATGCCGTTTGACCTGCGATTTCCTTGGTCGTCTGGTCATCCTGTCCGCACCCGGTCCGCAGGCTGCCGAACACGGCGTCCATGACGGTCCGGGTGCGGTCCTGTTCTCCGGACCTGCCGGACGCTCGCTCCCCGGCGATCGCCCCCCTTTCCTCCCCGTTGTGTCAGTGGTCGGTGCGATGCTGTCGGCATGAACCGGGACGATCTGGTGCGGCTGCGGCGGGCGCGGGACCGCATGGACCGCGAGTACGCCGAGCCGCTGGATGTGACGGCCCTCGCCCGCACCGCGCTGATGTCCCCCGGGCACTTCCAGCGCAGCTTCCGCGCGGCCTTCGGCGAGACCCCGTACGGCTATCTCATGACCCGCCGGACAGAGCGCGCCAAGGCGCTGCTGCGCCGCGGCGACCTCACGGTCACCGAGGTGTGCATGGCCGTGGGGTGTACGTCGCTGGGCTCCTTCAGCTCCCGCTTCACGGAGTTGGTGGGCGAGACGCCGAGCGCGTACCGCGCCCGCTCGCACGAGGAGAGCGCGGCGATCCCCGCGTGCGTGGCCAAGCGCCTGACCCGGCCGACCCGGCATCGCATACGCACGGCGGAACCGGGCGAAGCGTCCTAGCGTGAGGTCATGGCTACGAACGATCCGAACGATCCGAACGCGGCGAACAGGCTCCCGGCTCCGGATGTGAGGCTCGCCCAGTGCTTCCTCGCCGTCGACGACCACGACAAGGCGCTCGCCTTCTACCGCGACGTGCTGGGCATGGAGGTCCGCGGTGACGTGGGCTGGGAGGGCATGCGCTGGGTCACCGTGGGCTCCCGTCTCCAACCGGACGTCGAGATCGTCCTGGAGCCGCCCGCCGCCGACCCCGACATCTCCCCCGCCGACCGCGAGACCATCGCCACGCTCCTCGCCAAGGGCGTCCTCCGCGGCGTCAACTTCACCACCACCGACTGCGACGCCCTCTACGCCCGCGTCGAGGCCTCCGGCGCCGACGTCCTCCAGGAGCCCATGGACCAGCCCTACGGCGTCCGCGACTGCGCCTTCCGCGACCCGGCGGGCAACATGCTGCGCTTCATGCAGCGCCGGACGTAGGCCGACGCGGGCCGACGGGCCGGCGGACCGGCGGACCGGCGGACCGGCGGACCGGCGGACCGGCGGACCGGCGGACCGGCGGAAACCTCGTTGCGCGGGGCGGGGCGGCGGGAGACCGTACGAGTCGTTCAGCCGTGAGGGCCGGACCGTACGAGAGGGAGCGGCGCTGTGGGTGGAGTGGGCGGGAACGGCAGCGGGGACGGCGGGTGGGGCGGGATCGCGGCGGGCGGGGCGGTTCGGTGGACGTATGTCTTCGTCGACCGACCGGTGGCCGGGTTCGAGCGGGCGTGTGCCTTCTGGACGGCGGTCACGGCGACCGAGCTGTCCGAACCGCGGGGCGAGCAGGGTGAGTTCGTGACCCTGCTGCCCGAGACGGGCGACGCGTGCGTGAAGGCGCAGGGTGTCGTGTCCGGCGACGGCGGCGCGCATCCGGACCTCGCCGTCGAGGACGTCCCCGCGTTCGTCGACCGGGCGGTCCGGCTCGGCGCCGGGGTGGTCGCACCGCACGACGGCTGGGCGGTGCTGCGCTCGCCCGCCGGGCAGCTCTTCTGCGCGGTGCCGTGGCACGGGGAGTCCGTGCGGCCGCCGGTGGTCGAGGGAAGCCGGCTGGACCAGGTGTGCCTGGACGTGGCGCCGGACCGGTTCGAAGGCGAGGTCGCGTTCTGGGCGGCCCTGTCGGGCTGGGAATCCCACCCGGGCTCGCTCCCGGAGTTCCACGTACTGCGCCCACCGGCCGGCCTCCCCCTCCGCATCCTCCTCCACCGCCTCGACACCGCCCGCCCCGCCTCCGCTCACCTCGACCTCGCCTGCGCCGACATCGACACCACCCGCGCCCACCACGAAGCCCTCGGCGCCACCTTCGTCGCCCGCCACCCCCACTGGACCGTGATGCGCGACCCGGCAGGCGGCACGTACTGCCTCACGGGCCGGTCCCCGGAGACGGGCGGGCTGCCACCGAAGGCGGGGTGACGCAGCGCCCCCGGCGGGCGGGGTCCGGCGAAAACGGGACGGACGCGGGCAGGGCAAGGGAGGGGGCGGGGGCGAAGGGGCGCAGCCCCTGGGGACGGGAACGGGCAAGGGCGGCGTGGGCGAGAGCGGCGGGCCAGGCCCCCTACCCCGGCAACCGGCCCGCCCGCGCCAGCAAATACCTCTGCTCAGGCAGACTCAGCGTCCGACGCGCAGCCGACTCGTACGCGGCCCGCGCATCCGCCCACTCCCCCGCCCGCTCCAACAGATGCCCCCGCACCGCCTCCACCCGATGCCCGATCCCCGCCGGCTCCTCCCCCAGCGTCTCCAACTCGGCGAGCCCGGCCCGCGCCCCCCGCACCATGGCCACCGCGACCACCCGGTTCAGCCGCTCGACCGGCCCGGGAACCAGCTCCACGAGCACGTCGTACAGCCCGAGGATCTCCCGCCAGTCCGTGGCGTCGTACGAGTCCGCCTCGTCATGAACCGCGGCGACGGCCGCCCGCACCTGGTACGGCCCCGCCCGCCCCGTCCCCCTCGACCCCACCAACGCCCGGGTCACCAGCTCGACCCCCTCCGCGACGGCCGCCCTGTCCCATCGACCGCGATCCTGTTCGTCGAGCGGCACCAACTCACCCCGCGCATCCTGCCGAGCAGCCCGCCGCGCATCGGTGAGCAGCATCAGCGCCAGCAGTCCGGCCACCTCGGGATCCCCGGGCAGCAGCCGATGCACCGTCCTCGTCAACCGGATCGCCTCGACCGCCAGGTCGGCCCGCTGCAGAGTCGCCCCGGACGTGGCCGTGTATCCCTCGTTGAACACGAGATAGAGGATCTGCAGCACAGCGGGCAGCCGCGACTCCCAGTCGTCGGGCCGCCCGAACCGCACCCCCCGCACCTTCTGCTTGGCCCTGCTGATCCGCTGTGCCATCGTCGCCTCGGGCACCAGACAGGCCCGCGCGATCTCGGCCGTGGTCAGCCCGCCGACCGCCCGCAACGTCAGCGCGATCTGCGCGGGCACCGACAGTTCGGGGTGACAGCACAGGAAGAGCAGGGTCAGTGTGTCGTCCTCGTTCGGCGCCCGGTCCGCCCCCGGCTCCGGCGCCACGAACGCGTCGCGCGGCGTCAACGCGGCCGCCTTCTCCTCCCGCAGCCGCCGTGCCTCCTCACTGCGCAACGCGTCCGTCAGCCGCCGCGAGGCCACCTTGATCAGCCACCCTCGCGGATTGTCCGGCACCCCGTTCGCCGGCCACTGCCCGGCCGCCGCGAGCAACGCCTCCTGTACGGCGTCCTCGGCGGCGTAGAAATGCCCGTACCGCCGCACCAGCGCGCCGAGGACCTGCGGCGCGCACCGGCGCAGCAGGCCCTCGACCTCGTTCATCCCGACCTGCCGAACCTCTCGCTGTCCGACCGTCTTCCGTCGGCTCAGATGTCCCCCGCTCCCTCCAGCACCGGCCGGATGACCACCGGGTACTCCGTGAGCCCCTCGGGGCCGGGGCACCGGGCGACGCGGGCCGCGATCTCCGTGACCCGGTCCAGGCTCGCGCAGTCCAGGAGCCAGTAGCCGGCGAGCAGTTCCTTGGTCTCCGGGTACGGCCCGTCCGTGACCACCGGCTTGCCGTCGGCGCCGGCCGTGACGAACCGGGTCCGGGCCGGTTCGGCCAGCCCCTGCCCGTCGATCATCTCCCCGGTTTCGGCGAGGTCGTCGTTGATCGCTCCCATGTGGGCGTACATGGCCTGCAGCTGCTCCGGCGTCCAGGCCGGGGCGTGCTCGGAGGCCTTGCCGCGCATGCCCTCGTAGTCCGCCTGGGTGCCCAGCACCATCATCAGGTACTTCATGAGTCCGCTCCTTCGTCGTCCTCGGTTCGAACCACCCACGGCGGGCGGCTCTCACAGGAGACGTCGGAGCCGTCCCACACTTCTCGACACACTCGCGCGACGTTTTCCCGTTCCCCCGGGTTTTCCGGAGCCGACGAACCCCACTTCTCGGGCCGCGGACCGAGGCCCCCGGCCGAGCCCCTCGTCAGGTCTTCTCTTCGGTCCTCGCCTCAGCCGCCTCAGCGGTCTCAGCGGTCTCGGGCCTCACCTCGACCTGTGCGCCGGCGTCCCCCACGTGCGCGTCATGACCACCGTGCGTCCCATGATCTCCCGGCGCGCCATGGCTGGCGCTCGTCCGCCGGGCCACGGCCCGGGGCTTCTCCGCGGCTGCCTCCTCGGCCTCGACGGCCGCGTCGACGTACGCCGCACACTCGTGATTCCTGCACGGACCCGGACGCCACACGGGTACCCACGCTCCCAGCGTCTTGTGCCGCCGTACGACCGTGGCCACAGGCTGTCCGCAGACCGGGCAGACTTGCTCGTCGATGCCCATGTCCTCAGGGTATGACCGACGGGGCCGGGGCGCTCCCCGTCGTACGCGGACGATCGGCGACCGGCCTCGGGTGCGCTGCGGACCGGCCGCTCGGCGACGCCCGTCAGCGCCTCCTGCTGTACGTCCGCACGACCACTCCGTTGTCGAAGCCGCGCACCTCGTCGAGCGTGAACTCGGTGAGGGCGAACCCGGAGCCGAACATCGGCATGCCGGTGCCCTGCACGACCGGGTAGGTCTTGATGATCAGCTCGTCGATCTCGTCGATCAGCGCGCCCGCGACCGCCGAGCCGCCGCACAGGTAGATGCCGAGTTCGCCGTCCTCCGCCTTGAGCTCTCGTATCCTGCCGACCAGGTCGTCCGAGATGATCTCGACGTTCGGGTCGGGTGACTCCTTCAGCGTGCGCGAGGCGACGTACTCGCGCAGATGGGCGAACGGGCTGGTGATGCCCTCCTTCAACGCCACGTCGTAACTGGCGCGGCCCTGGACGACCGTGTCGTAGTTCTTGTTCGCCAGGCCGTCGGTGCCGATGAGCCGACGCACATGGCTCGGGTTGATGTCCGGGTGCTCCGTATTGAGGTAGGCGGCGAAGTCCCCCACCACGTAGGGATACATGTACGACGCGTCGCCGTCCTGGTCCCCGATGAAGCCGTCGATCGAACAGGCGACGAAGTACGTCAGCTTGCGCAAACCGGTCTCTTTCCCTCGTCCGACAGTGAGTCGCGTCCCTGCCACTCACTCAACCACGTCAGTTATAGTACTTCACCTGTAGTGGTTGCAAGGTGTTTGGATACTGCTTCACGTAGGGAGGAGCCCGGATGGTCAGGAACCCGGAGCGCAGGGCCGCTCTGCTGGACGCGGCGGTGGGGGTGCTGGCGCGGGAGGGCGCGCGCGGGCTGACGTTCCGGGCGGTGGACGCCGAGGCCGGAGTGCCGGTGGGGACCGCGTCGAACTACTTCGCCGACCGCGACGCCCTTCTCCACCAGATCGACGCCCGGCTGAAGGAACGTCTGACCCCCGACCCGGCCGTGATCGAAGAGCTGCTCGCATCGCCCAAGGACCGGACCCTGGTCATGGCCTTCATGCGCGACCTGCTGGCCCGCGTGACGGGGGACCGCACCGGCTATCTCGCCCACCTCGAGCTGCGCCTCGAAGCCACCCGCCGCCCGGCCCTGCACGCCTCGTACACCGAGTCGGTGCGCGGGGAGCTGGAGTTCGGCATGCGGTTCCACCGCGAGGCGGGACTCCCCGGCGGCGACGAGACCGTCATGGTCCTCTACCTGGCCATGCAGGGCCTCCTGCTCGAACACCTCACCCTGCCGGACGTCCTCGACGACGCCCTCCCCGGTGTCACCGCCCCCGAGGGCCTGATGGAACGCGTCGTGCGGACGATCGTCCCCGAGCACTAGTACCGCGGCACCGGCCACCGCTCGGGCTCCACGACGCGACGGGCCCCGCACACCGTGGGGATGTGCGGGACCCGCCCTGACCGGAGGCGTCGGCACCGTGCGGGGTCAGGTCCCCACGGTGCCGGCGCGTCCGGGGCTTCACCGGAATCACGCGGCCTCCGCCACCGCGTCAGCTGCTGCGGCGCGTCACGAACTCGGCGAGCGCGAGAAGCCCACCGGCCGACGCCGGTTCCGGGACCGCACGGGACAGTTCGTGCGTGGCCCGCGCCATACGGTCGGCCGCCTGGCTCTGCGCCCAGTCGCGACCGCCGGCCCGCTCCACGACGAGCGCCGTGCGCTCCAGGTCGCCCTCCTCGTACGGCAGTCCGTACAGCTCGGCGAGTTCGACGGCCTCCGGAGTGCCGGACGCGAGAGCGGCGACCACCGGGAGGGACTTCTTGCGGACCATGAGATCCGCCCCGGCCGGCTTGCCGGTGCGACTCGGGTCGCCCCAGATGCCGATCACGTCGTCGATGAGCTGGAAGGCGAGTCCGGCCTCCCGCCCGAAGGCGTCGAGGGCCTCGACGTCCTTGTCATCGGCGCCCGCGTACAACGCGCCCAGCGCACAGGCGCAGCCGAGCAGCGCGCCCGTCTTGGCCTCGGCCATGGCGAGCACCTCGTCGAGGGTCACGTCCTCGGGCCGGCGTCCCTCCATCTCGGTGTCCGTGTGCTGGCCCGCGCACAGTTCGACGACGCAGGACGCGAGCCGCGCGGAGGCCGCGGCCGACGCCGGATGCGGGTCCTCGGCGAGCAGTCGCTGGGCCAGGGCCTGCAGCGCGTCCCCGGCGAGGATCGCGTCGGGGATCCCGAACACGGTCCACGCGGTGGCCCGGTGCCTGCGGGTGGCGTCCCGGTCCATCACGTCGTCGTGCAGCAACGTGAAGTTGTGCACCAGCTCCACCGCGGCGGCGGCCCGTACGGCGACGGACTCGCGCCCGCCGAGCGCGGCGACGGCGGCGAGGACCAGCGCGGGACGTATCGCCTTGCCCGCCTTCCCCGCGACCGGGGTACCGTCCGCGTCCTCCCAGCCGAAGTGGTAGCGCGCGACCCGGCGCATCGAACCGGGCAACGACCCGACGGCCCGGCGTAGTTCGGGATCGACGGACACCCGACCCTGCTCCAGGATCCCCGCCGCCTCCTGCCCGTCGAACGCACTCGCCCCGCCCGGCCGGCCGACCGGCCCCCGGTCGGCGGCGGAGGGCACGGCCCGCGCCGGCTCTCCTGCTCCCTCGGGATCCAGACCTCCCTTCCGATCCCGATCCCCGCCCCCCTTCGGGTCCAGAGCCGCCCTCCGGTCCAGGGCTCCCGCCGGATCCAGGAACTCATCCGGCTCCGGAGCCCCCACCCCGTACACGACGTCCGAAGACTCCACGGGCCTCGCGGCTTCCCCCTCCCCCGGCGGCTCCCCCGCCTCGATCGGAGCCGGGGCAGCCGCCACGGGCCTCCGCCGCTTCGGGATCTCGCCGCTCGGTGCGCCACCGCTGTCCAGGGTCTCGGCGGGTCCCTGCTTCGTCTCCGTCATGAACTCACCCATGGGATCGCCTCGGAGAGTCCGCGGACGGTGGCGGTTCCGCTGTCGCCGGGCGCGTGGTGCCGGGGTGTCCCCGCCCTGACGGGCGGGGACACGGCGTCCGGTCGGACAAGGTCACCGCCAGCGGCCGATCTCGACGTTCTCCAGAACGCCGAGCGCGTCGGGAACCAGGACCGCGGCCGAGTAGTAGGCCGTCACGAGGTACTTGATGATCGCCTGTTCGTTGATGCCCATGAAGCGCACGGACAGGCTGGGCTCGATCTCGTCCGGGATGCTCGCGGCCCGCAGGCCGATGACGCCCTGGTCGTCCTCGCCGGTACGCATGGCGATGATCGAGGTGGTCCTGGCCTCGGTCACCGGGATCTTGTTGCACGGGTAGATCGGTACGCCGCGCCAGGTGGGGATGCGGTTCCCCGCGATGTCGATGGTCTCCGGGACCAGTCCGCGCTTGTTCAGTTCGCGGCCGAACGCCGAGATCGCGCGCGGGTGGGCGAGCAGCAGCTTGGTTCCCCGGCGGCGGCTGAGCAACTCGTCCAGGTCGTCCGGGCCGGGCACACCGTCGTGCGGCTGGAGCCGCTGGTCGTACTCGCAGTTGTGGAGGAGGCCGAACTCCCGGTTGTTGACGAGCTCGTGCTCCTGCCGCTCCTTCAACGCCTCGACCGTGAGCCTGATCTGCTGCTCGGTCTGGTTCATCGGCTGGTTGTACAGGTCGGCCACGCGCGTGTGGATGCGCAGGACGGTCTGGGCGACGCTGAGTTCGTACTCGCGCGGCACGGCCTCGTAGTCGACGAAGGTGTGCGGGATGTCCGGCTCACCGCTGTGGCCGGCGGCGAGGTCGATCTCCTTCTCGCCGTACTTGTTGGTGCGCTGCGACGGGATCGCGCGCTGCTCCTGAAGGTGCTCGCTCAGGCTCTCGGCGCGCTCCGCGAGCTGCTCGACGGCCCGACGCGGCAGGACGAGCACCGTGCACGCGGTGACCGCGCGGGCCGTGTACTCCCAGATCGCCTCGGGGTCGAGCAGCGCCTGGTCGCCGAAGTAGGACCCGTCGGCCAGCACGCCGAGGACCGCGTCGTCGCCGTAGGGCCCGGTGCCGATCTTCTCGACCTTGCCGTGGGCGAGGAGGAACACCTCCTCCGCCTGGCTGCCGAATTCGGCCAGCACATCACCGGGCGCGAACTCCCGCTGCTCGCACCGCTGGGCCAGCTCGCCCAGCACGTCGATGTCCTCGTAGGTCCGCAGGGCCGGCAGTTCGCCGAGCTCCGCGGGGATGACGGCGACCTGGTCGCCGGTCTTCACGAAGGTGACGCGGCCGTCGCCGACCGCGTAGGTGAGCCGCCTGTTCACCCGGTACGTGCCACCCTGCACGTTCACCCACGGCAGGGTGCGCAGCAGCCAGCGCGAGCTGATCTCCTGCATCTGGGGTGTGGACTTCGTGGTGGTGGCCAGGTTCCGGGCAGCGGCCGTGCCGAGACTCTGCTGCGGCTGGTCCTGTTGCGAGCGAACCTCTTCGCCTACCGACATACGGATTCCCCTCCGGGTGTGCACTGATATCGCGGTCACCGATCTCGCGATCAAGCCTCCCATCACGGAGCGTGTCGGTGCTATTACCCGAAAGAGCGGGAATGGATCTTAGAAGAGTGGGCATATCCAGCGTTTTTGTCGACCACTCGCGCTCCTGTCCGAGCCCCGCACGAATCTGACCGGATCCACCCGCACGCCCCGCCGGCGACTCGCTCGCGCCAGGGCGTCGGGGGTACAAGCCTGCGTACGAGGCGGCCACGACCCGTGGCCGTCGCACAGTACGAAGGAGTCGGCCATGGCCCCACCCATGTCCGCGGGCAGGTTTCTCACCGTCCTCAAGAACGAGGGCGTCCGGGTCGTCGAGGTCGGCGACTGGGAGCATCACAACCGCAACCACGTGGGCCCCTGGGGCCCCGTCCACGGCGTGATGATCCACCACACCGTCACCTCCGGCAGCGAGCGCACCGTCCGCATCTGCCGCGACGGGTACTCGGGCCTGCCCGGCCCCTTGTGCCACGGCGTCATCACCAAGGACGGCCGGGTCCACCTCGTCGGCTACGGCCGCGCCAACCACGCAGGCCTCGGCGACGACGACGTGCTGCGGGCCGTGATCGCCGAGGAGGCCCTCCCGAAGGACAACGAGGCCAACACCGACGGCAACCGGCACTTCTACGGTTTCGAGTGCGAGAACCTCGGAGACGGCCAGGACCCCTGGCCGGAGGCCCAGCTCGACGCCATCGAAAGGGTCTCCGCGGCCGTCTGCCGCCACCACGGCTGGAACCAGCGGTCCGTCATCGGCCACCTCGAATGGCAGCCCGGCAAGGTCGACCCCCGGGGCTTCACCATGGCCCACATGAGAGACCGGATCCGGGCCCGCCTGCAGTAGGGGCCCGATCGCGGGCGAAGCCGACGCCGACCGGTCATGTGTCCGACAATGGGCACGTGACCGGACAGCCCGCCGCCCCCGACCCCGCCGTCCTGCACCCCCGGCTGCCGTCGCCCCTCCAGGAGGTCGCGGACGAGCGTTTCGCCCGCCACGGCGTCCGGCTGCTCCTCAAGCGCGACGACCTGATCCATCCGCGGCTCGTCGGCAACAAGTGGCGCAAGCTGGCCCCCAACCTGCGCGCGGCGGCCGGCCGGCCGCTGCTCACGTTCGGCGGCGCCTACTCGAACCATCTGCGCGCCACCGCCGCCGCGGGCCGCCTCCTGGGCCTGCCCACCATCGGCGTGGTCCGGGGTCAGGAACTGGCCGATCGCCCCCTCAACCCGTCCCTGGCCCGCTGCACGGCGGACGGCATGCGCCTGCACTTCGTCGACAGATCGACGTATCGCCACAAGTCCGACCCGGCCACCCTGGCCGCCCTCCTCCGCGCCGCCGACGCCGAGGGCGCCTACGTCGTCCCCGAGGGGGGCAGCAACGCCCTCGCCGTACGCGGCTGCCAGGACCTCGGCGCGGAACTGCGCGGCCGGGCCGACGTCGTGGCCCTCGCCTGCGGCACCGGCGGAACCCTCGCCGGTCTGGCCGCCGGCCTGGCCCCCGACCAGCGCGCCCTCGGGATCCCGGTCCTCAAGGGAGGTTTCCTCGAAGGGGAGATACGACGACTCCAGGACCAGGCTTTCGGTGGTCCGCGCGGCGACTGGCGTCTCGACGACCGCTTCCACTTCGGCGGCTATGCCCGCACCACCCCCGAACTGGACGCCTTCGCCGACGACTTCGAGACGCGCCACTCCCTCCCCGTGGAACGTCTCTATGTCGCCAAGTTGCTCCACGGACTTGTCGCCCTGGCGACGGAAGGCGCCTTCCCGCGCGGGACGACGGTCACCGCGGTGATCACGGGCCGCCCGTTCGCGGAACACACGGCCTAGGACCGGCCCAGGACCGGTCGGACCGGTCGGACCGGTCGGACCGGTCGGACCGGTCTAGGACGCCTCCCGATAGACCGCCGCCTCCTCCAGGTCCAGTCGCCGCAGGAGCGTGCGCAGCATCTCGTCGTCGATGTACCGGCCGTCCCGCAGCTTCACGAAGACCGCGCGTTCGGCGCCGATCATCTCCCGGGAGAGGCGGCTGTAGGTGTGGTCGACGCTCTCCCCGGTCCTGGGGTTCACCGCGCCGAGCCGCTCCCAGACGGCGTTGCGGCGCCGTTCCAGGACCGTGCGGAGGCGGTCGACCAGCGGGGGCGGCAGTTCGTTGCGCTCGTTGGCGAGGAGGTCGTCCAGACGGGCCTCGGCGGCCCGGGACGCCTGGGCCTGGGCGTTGGCCTCGGCCAGGGTCTCGGCCTGCTGGTCGCGCCCCGGCAGCTTCAGGACCCGGATCAGCGGCGGCAGGGTCAGTCCCTGGATGACGAGCGTCCCGATGACCGTCGTGAAGGTCAGGAAGAGGATCAGGTTCCGCTCGGGGAAGTCCTCCCCGCCGTGCACGGTGAGCGGGATCGAGAAGGCGATGGCCAGCGAGACGACCCCCCGCATGCCGGCCCAGGCGATCACGAAAGGCGCCTTCCAGGTGGGGTTGTCCTCCCGCTCCCTGATGCGTCGCGACAGCATCCGCGGCAGGAAGGTCGCCGGATACACCCACAGGAAGCGGGTCGCGACCACGACGAGGAAGAGGGCCACGGCGTACCAGCTGGCACGGACCCCCTCGTACTCGCCCAGACCTTCGAGGACGACCGGGAGTTGGAGACCGATGAGGGCGAACACGGCGGATTCCAGCAGGAAGGCGACCATCTTCCAGACGGCCTCCTCCTGGAGGCGGGTGGCGAAGTCGACCTGCCAGTTGCGGTAGCCGAGGTACAGGCCGACGACGACCACGGCGAGCACCCCGGAGGCGTGCACCCACTCGGCGAGCCCGTAGGCGACGAAGGGGATCAGCAGGGAGAGGGTGTTCTGCAGCAGCGCTTCGCTGAGGTGCGTGCGCAGCCAGTGGATCGGCATCATCAGCAGCAGGCCCACCGCTATGCCGCCGACCGCCGCCACCAGGAACTCGATGATGCCGCCGGTCCAGCTCGCGCCCTCGCCGATGGTGGCCGCGAGGGCGACCCGGTAGGCGGTGATCGCGGTCGCGTCGTTCACCAGGGACTCGCCCTGCAGGATCGTGGTGATCCTTGACGGCAGCCCCACGCGCCGGGCGACCGCCGTCGCCGCGACCGCGTCCGGCGGCGCCACCACCGCGCCGAGCACCAGCGCGGCGGTCAGCGGCATCCCCGGCACGATCTGGTAGGCGGCCCAGCCGACGGCGAGCGTCGCGAAGAGGACGTAGCCGACCGACAGCAGCGCCACGGGCCGCAGTTGGGCCCGCAGGTCGAGGTAGGAACTGTCGCTGGCGGCCGTGTACAGCAGCGGGGGCAGGATCAGCGGCAGGACGATCTCGGGATCGAGCTCGTAGTGCGGCACTCCGGGCAGATAGGCCACCGCGAGCCCCGCCGCCACCAGCAGCAGCGGGGCGGGCACCGGCGTACGCCGGGCGGCACCGGCGACCGTCGCGCTCCCGGCGACCAGCAACAGCAAGGGCAAAAAGTGCATCGCTTCCGCCGCCTTCATTTCCGCGCGAGGTTCCGCGCACCCGTCGTAACCTGGCAATCATGAAACAGTGCACGCACGCGGACGCGCTGCCGCACCCCGAGCCCGATCCCCTGAGCGAGACCTGCCCGGAGTGCCTGGCCGCCGGGAGCCACCCGGTGCAGTTGCGGATCTGCCTGGAGTGCGGACACGTGGGCTGCTGCGACTCCTCGCCGATGCGGCACGCGACCGAACACCACAAGGAGAGCGGCCATCCCATCATGCGTACGTTCGAGGCGGGCGAGAGCTGGCGCTGGTGCTTCGTGGACCATGTACTCGTATGACGCCCGAAGCCGAGACGTCGCACGACGGAACCATGTCACCCCGTGACACGTCGACGTACTCGTGTGACACGGTTCGGCAGTCCGGCGCCTGGGTACGTCAATCCGGCGCGCGCTCTTCCTATTTGAGGCCCGCAGACCTCTAGCCACCGAGCGTATTCATAGGCTTACTATGAGTGACAGCATGGGGTGGGGTCCTCAGGACCCCGAGGACACGACGCTCGGTAGCGCGATAGCGTCACCGCTGAACCACGTAGCGCGTTACCCCGGGGGGCGACCCTCGGCCCCCGAAACAGCTTGTACCACCTTGGAGGTGAGGGTGTCCCAGATCGCAGGCGAGCCCGGGACCCAGGACTTCGTGGAAGTCCGGCTGCCGGCCGCGGGTGCCTACCTGTCGGTGCTGCGTACGGCGACGGCCGGCCTCGCGGCACGTTTGGACTTCACCCTCGACGAAATCGAGGACCTGCGCATCGCGGTCGACGAGGCCTGCGCGATCCTGCTTCAGCAGGCCGTGCCCGGCTCGGTGCTCAGCTGTGTCTTCCGCCTCATCGACGATTCACTGGAGGTCACGGTGTCGGCCCCCACCACGGACGGCCACGCCCCCGCACGTGACACCTTCGCCTGGACCGTGCTGTCGGCCCTGGCGGGCAAGGTGTCCTCCGCGGTCGCCGACGACAAAACCGTTTCGATCAGCCTCTACAAACAGCGCGGCGCGGGACCCGGGCCGGCGTGAGGAACGGGGACGGGCCGGTGCGGGACGAAGAACGCGGCACACGGGAACTTCCCGCGGAGGATGACGGCGGTCCGAGCGCGCCGGCGCATCTGGCGGACGGCGTCGACGGCATCCCCGAGCAGGCCCGGCCGCACCCGGAGGACGAGTCCTCGGCGGCCGGAGCCTCTCGGTGGGCGGATCCGGCCGACGGCGAGGAGCGCGAGGCACCCTCCGACGGGCAACGGGCTCCGGAGGGTGTCCTCCGGAGCACCACGTCCTCACGAGGGCGGACTGGGGCCTCCCCCGCTCGAGCACAGTCGAGAGCTGGGGGAACGGTGACGGCGGGCGGGACTATGAGCGAGCACGAGCGACACGACGAGGCGGGCGCGCAGAGCGTGCGGAGCACGCGGCACGACCCTCAGGACCGCAGTGGGGCGCGAGCCCTGTTCGTAGAGCTGCGCGCCCTGCCGGAGGGCAGTGCCGAGTACGCGGAGATGCGGAACCGGCTGGTCCGGATGCATCTGCCGCTCGTGGAGCACCTCGCACGCCGGTTCCGCAACCGCGGTGAGCCGCTGGACGACCTGACGCAGGTCGCCACCATCGGCCTGATCAAGTCGGTCGACCGCTTCGACCCGGACCGCGGCGTGGAGTTCTCCACGTACGCGACCCCGACGGTCGTCGGCGAGATCAAGCGTCACTTCCGCGACAAGGGCTGGGCGGTGCGGGTGCCGCGCCGGCTGCAGGAGCTGCGCCTCGCGCTGACCACGGCCACGGCCGAGCTGTCCCAGCAGCACGGCCGCTCCCCGACGGTGCACGAGCTGGCCGAGAAACTGGCCATCTCGGAGGAGGAGGTCCTGGAGGGCCTGGAGTCGGCCAACGCCTACTCCACGCTGTCCCTGGACGTCCCCGACACCGACGACGAGTCCCCGGCCGTCGCGGACACCCTCGGCGCCGAGGACGAGGCGCTGGAGGGCGTCGAGTACCGGGAATCCCTGAAGCCGCTGCTCGAAGACCTCCCGCCCCGTGAGAAGCGCATCCTGCTCCTGCGCTTCTTCGGCAACATGACCCAGTCGCAGATCGCCCAGGAGGTCGGCATCTCCCAGATGCACGTCTCCCGCCTGCTGGCGAGGACCCTGGCGCAGCTCCGGGAGAAGCTGCTGGTCGAGGAGTAGCGCAGACGGGGAGCGGATACGCCGGTGCGCACGACCGGCTACCGCTTCGTCTCCTCCGCACGCCCCGGCCCCTGGATTCCGAGGGCCTGGGTCGTCGCGGGATTGATCAGCAGGACCAGCGCGGCCACCGCGACCACGGCCAGCACGATGCCCGCCGGGATCGCCACGCTGTCGGCGCGCAGCAGGTTGTAGGCCACCGGCAGCGCCATGATCTGGGTGATGACGGCGGGCCCCCGGCTCCAGCTCCGCCGCAGCAGCAGCCCGCGCGCGGCGATCAGCGGCAGCAGGGCCAGCGCGATGAGGGTGACGCCTCCGGTGACGCCGGTGGTCAGGTCGTCCGCGTCGCCGTTGAAGCCGAGGAGGAGCATGGCTCCGCCGCCCACCAGCAGGGCCACCCCCTCCAGAGTGGCCAGCGCGGCCGCGGCGGTCAGCCGCCCGGGGCGGGGCTCGGCGTCGGAGTCGTCCGGCGTGGGGGTCTGCTCAGGGCTCACCCGTGAAGGGTAGCCCTCGCCCCTCCACGCGCCCCCACGTGCTCATCGTCACTACCCGATCTCCCCCTTGATCCGCACCTCGGTATGGGCCGAGTACCACCCAGTAGGTACCCTGCAACTCATGCGTGCACTTCTCGTGGTCAATCCGGCGGCTACCACCACAAGCGCACGTACGCGCGATGTGCTCATCCACGCCCTCGCGAGCGAGATGAAGCTCGAGGCGGTCACGACCGAGTACCGGGGCCACGCCCGGGACCTGGCCCGCCAGGCCGCGGAGGGCAAGGACGACATCGAGCTGGTCGTCGCACTCGGCGGCGACGGCACGGTCAACGAGGTCGTCAACGGCCTGCTGCACCACGGCCCCGACCCCGACCGCCTCCCCCGCCTCGCCGTGGTCCCCGGCGGCTCCACCAATGTCTTCGCCCGCGCCCTGGGCCTGCCCAACGACGCCGTGGAGGCGACCGGCGTCCTGCTCGACGCGCTGCGCGAGAGCCGGGAGCGCACGGTCGGCCTGGGGATGGCCGCCGGCACGCCGGGCACGGAGGACGAGGCGGTGCCGTCCCGCTGGTTCACCTTCTGCGCCGGCTTCGGATTCGACGCCGGTGTGATCGGCCGGGTCGAGCAACAGCGGGAACGTGGACGGAAATCCACACACGCTCTTTACCTGCGTCAGGCATTTCGGCAGTTCCTGGAAGAGCCCCACCGCAGACTCGGCACGATCACTTTGGAGCGGGCCGACGAGGAACCCATTTCCGATCTTGTGCTGTCCATAGTCTGCAACACGTCCCCGTGGACGTTTCTGGGCAATCGCCCGGTGTACGCGTCACCTAAGGCCTCGTTCGATAAAGGTCTCGACGTGCTCGGTCTCAGCCGCATGTCGACGCCCGCGCTCGCCCGATATGGCACACAGTTGCTCACTTCGTCCCCCGAGCGCGGACCCCAGGGCAAGCACGCCACTACTCTGCATGACCTGACCGACTTCACCTTGCATTCGAAGGCCCCGCTCCCCCTCCAGATGGACGGCGACCACCTCGGACTGCGAACGAGCGTGACGTTCACAGGCGTACGCCGTGCACTGCGTGTGATTGTGTGAGCGGAACGGGCAAAAGTCCTTCCACTCGAACGTTTAGGCCAGGATCCACCCCATGGAAGTACGGCTGTGACACAGTCGACACCGAGGAATCAAAAAAAACTTTCCGGAAGGGGTTGTATCCGCCGCTGAGGTTTGCGAGTCTCTACGTGGCGCTCGGGACAGCCCGCAACACCGGCTCAAGCAAGCGCCAGAATCCCTCCTCAATCCACAGGACCACACCAGTCTGTCTGGTGATCGGCCCTTCACTTGTTGAGGGATTCGTGAAAGCGTTCACATTCACAAGCAACGTGCATGTAATACCAAGGAGAGGTAGCAGCCATGGACTGGCGTCACAACGCCGTTTGCCGCGAGGAAGACCCCGAGCTCTTCTTCCCCATCGGCAACACCGGTCCTGCGCTGCTGCAGATCGAGGAAGCCAAGGCTGTCTGCCGTCGCTGCCCGGTTATCGAGCAGTGTCTGCAGTGGGCGCTTGAGTCCGGCCAGGACTCCGGCGTCTGGGGTGGTCTCAGCGAGGACGAGCGCCGCGCCATGAAGCGCCGCGCCGCCCGCAACCGGGCCCGTCAGGCATCCGCCTGACATCCCACCCAGCAATAGCCTGAGCTTGGCGGCGCGCACAGCGAGTGCGCTTCTCCCGCCCCCGAGCCGCAGCGCGCAGTGCCCCCGATGCGCTTAATCAGCCACGAGCCCGAGCCCCGGACCACATGATGGTCCGGGGCTCGGTGCTGTTTCCGGTACGACAGCCGTGGTGCCCGCTGGGGGTACGACCGCCGTATTCGCCGCTACTTCTGGGCGCGCACCGGGATGTCCAGGATCACCTGGGTGCCCCGCTCCGGAGCCGGGACCATGTCGAAGGTGCCGCCCAACTCCCCCTCCACCAACGTCCGTACGATCTGCAGGCCGAGGTTGCCGGAACGGTGCGGGTCGAAGCCCTCGGGGAGGCCGACGCCGTCGTCCTGGACGGTGACGAGGAGACGGGTCTCCTTGGTCGTGCCGCCGCGCACGGCCGACACCTCGACGTTTCCGGTGTCTCCCTCGCGGAAGCCGTGTTCGAGCGCGTTCTGCAGGATCTCGGTGAGGACCATGGAGAGCGGGGTCGCGACCTCCGCGTCCAGGATGCCGAACCGTCCGGTGCGCCGGCCGGCGACCTTGCCCGGTGAGATCTCGGCGACCATCGCGAGCACCCGGTCGGCGATCTCGTCGAACTCCACACGCTCGTCCAGATTCTGGGACAGCGTCTCATGCACGATCGCGATCGACCCGACCCGTCGTACCGCCTCTTCGAGGGCCTCGCGGCCACGCTCGGACTCGATGCGGCGGGCCTGGAGGCGCAGCAGCGCGGCGACCGTCTGGAGGTTGTTCTTGACCCGGTGGTGGATCTCCCGGATGGTCGCGTCCTTGGTGATCAACTCGCGCTCGCGGCGCCGCAGTTCCGTCACGTCCCGCAGCAGCACCAGCGAACCGATGCGCGGCCCCTTGGGCTTGAGGGGGATCGCGCGGAACTGGATCACCCCGTCGATGGACTCGATCTCGAACTCGCGCGGCGCCCACCCGCTCGCCACCTTGGCCAGCGCCTCGTCCACCGGCCCCCGGGACGGGGCGAGTTCGGCGGTCGTCCGGCCGAGGTGGCAGCCCACGAGGTCGGCGGCGAGGCCGAGGCGGTGGTACGCGGAGAGGGCGTTGGGGGAGGCGTACTGGACGATGCCGTCGGCGTCGAGCCTGATCAGTCCGTCGCCGACGCGCGGCGAGGCATCCATGTCGACCTGCTGGTCAGGGAACGGGAACGCGCCCGCGGCGATCATCTGGGCCAGGTCGGAGGCGCTCTGGAGGTACGTCAGTTCCAGTCGGCTCGGGGTCCGCACGGTCAGCAGATTGGTGTTGCGCGCGATGACGCCGAGCACGCGCCCCTCCCTGCGCACCGGGATGGACTCGACCCGTACGGGCACCTCCTCTCGCCACTCCGGGTCGCCCTCGCGGACGATCCGGCCCTCGTCGAGGGCGACGTCCAGGAGGGGGCGGCGGCCGCGCGGGACCAGGTGGCCGACCATGTCGTCCTGGTACGAGGTGGGGCCGGTGTTGGGGCGCATCTGGGCCACGGAGACATAGCGGGTGCCGTCACGTGTGGGGACCCAGAGGACCAGGTCGGCGAAGGAGAGGTCGGACAGCAGCTGCCACTCCGACACCAGCAGATGCAGCCATTCCAGGTCGGAATCGCTGAGACCGGTGTGCTGGCGGACGAGTTCGTTCATGGAGGGCACGTGTGCGAGCGTACCTGGCAGTACGGACATGACCGGAAACAGTGGTCGGTATGGCCGGTCAGGGCTCGGTAACCGGCTGCCGCGGGCCCCGGAAACACCCGCGGGCCGCGGCGCCTGAGAGGGACCCTCAGCCCTCCCGGCACCGCAGCCCGGAGCAACATCGGCCGTGGGGTGTGCGGTCCCAGTCGGCCGAAGGATGAGGATCCGGAGCAGTCAGGGCAGAGAGCGCCGGGTCCTCGGTCCGCCTTCCTGTGCGGGGAAGACGGAGGCTTGTCGTCGTCGCGTGCGATCGTCCGCGGCCGGGGCCGCTGATCGATCACATGCTCCACCACGCATTGTTGACTAGACCACTGCGTGTGTCCATGCGTTGGCGGATGTTTGTTGTTGTTCCCTTGTCCGACATCCACCGACGGCTCACACGCAGAGTAGCCGCTTCGGCCCGGGGGTGGGCCGGAATGCCGTGGCCTGCCCCCCGGCCGGTTCCGCGACCGGTCCAGTGACACGTCAGGGACGGGGCCGGATCGCCGGGGCGAGTTCGGCGACCGCCTCCAGCTCCTGTCGGGTGGCCCCGTCCCGGGCCTGCCGGGACATGCTGGGACATGCCCTGGATGACCGCTCCGGCCTGCCGGGCCAGGGCGGTGGCGCCGGTGTCCGCGAAGTGCGCGGTCACGACCTTGCCCCGTTCGCTCGCGGCCGAGACGGCACCCCGCGGCCTCTTCGCCAACTCCGTCGGACCCGGCTTCATCGACACCGACCTGACGCGCGCGGCGCTCGCCCATCCGGCGGTGCGCGCCCACGCCGAGGCGGTCTCGGCCCGCAAGCGCGTCGGCACGGTCTCCGACGTCGCGGACGTGGTGGCGTCCCTGGCCTCACCCGGCACCCGCTGGATCACGGGCCGGCGCCTCGACGCGACAGGGGGCTCGCTGCTCGGCCCGCACTGGACGGCTCCGAGCCGGTCGACCCCTGTGGCGCAGGAGCCACCCCTGCTAGATTGGTCTACACCACATGAGAGACGCTTGACCCCGCGGGTTCCGGTCGAGCCCTCTTGAGTCCTTCTTTCCAGATCGGCAGGCCCAGCGTGGAAGTTGTCATCGTTCCGGATGCCAAGGCGGGTGGCGAGCTCATAGCCGAGGCGATGGCGGAGTTGCTCCGGCGGAAGCCCGATGCGCTGCTCGGGGTGGCCACGGGGTCGACCCCGCTGCCCATCTACGAGGCGCTGGCGGAGAGGGTGCGGTCCGGTGCCGTGGACGCCTCGCGGGCGCGGGTCGCGCAGCTCGACGAGTACGTGGGGCTGCCGGCCGAGCATCCCGAGTCCTACCGCTCGGTGCTGCGACGGGAGGTGCTGGAGCCGTTGGGGCTCGGCATGGACGCGTTCATGGGGCCCGACGGGACCGCCGAGGACGTGGCGGGGGCGTGCGAGGCGTATGACAAGGCGCTGACCGAGGCGGGGGGTGTGGATCTGCAGTTGCTCGGCATCGGGACCGACGGGCACATCGGGTTCAACGAGCCGTGCTCGTCGCTCGCCTCCCGGACGCGGATCAAGACACTGACCGAGCAGACCCGGATCGACAACGCGCGGTTCTTCGACGGCGACATCGAACAGGTGCCGCACCACGTCATCACCCAGGGCATCGGCACGATCCTGGAGGCCCGGCACCTGGTGCTGCTCGCCACGGGCGAGGGCAAGGCGGACGCCGTCGCGGCGACCGTGGAGGGGCCGGTGGCGGCGGTGTGCCCCGCCTCGGCGTTGCAGCTCCACCGCCACGCGACCGTCGTGGTGGACGAGGGCGCCGCGTCGAAGCTGAAGCTGGCGGACTACTTCCGGCACACGTACGGCAACAAGCCTGACTGGCAGGGGATCTAGGGCTGCCGGGGGTACGAGCAGGCGCCACCGCCCGGTGAGAAGGGCTGTGGCGCCTGCTTGCGTGGAGCTATGGGCTGTCGGGCGAGGGGTGCTCGTAGGTGGGTGGTCGCGAGGAGCCCTTGCCGGTCCCGAGCCGACCCCGCCGATTCGCTACCGCGCCCCCGCGATGACCTCCGCCGCCGCCCTTCCGCAGACCCTCGCCGCGCCGTGGGTGGCGATGTGGAGGGCGCCCCGGGGTGGGGACTGGGGGATGCCCATCTCCACGACGATCGTGTCGGGGCGCGCGGTGAGGAGGGTGTCGAGGGCGGTGGTCATCCAGGGGTGGCGGTGTTCGTCGCGGACGACGGCGACGATGCGGCGGGTGCCGGCGACCGCCAGGGCGGAGGCTCCGGCGCTGTCGCCCGTGAAGGTGCCGGTGTCCGTGCCGGGGAGGAGGCGGGCCAGCTCCGCACCGACGCCCCAGGGGGTCTCGTCGCCCACGGCGATGTTCGCCACCGGGGTGAAGGCCGCGACGTAGAGAGGCTCGGTGGGCGGCTCGTGGGGCTCCGCGAAGGTCGTCGTGAGGGCGCGGCGGGCGGCCACGAGGCCGACGCCCCCGCCGGTGCCGTCGGTCTCCCCGATGGCTTCGGGCCCCCTCCCGTCGCCGTCGCCCGCTCCCCCGGCGGCCGAGCGCGTCCACTTCGCCAGTGCCCGCACCCGGTTGGCCGCGTCCGCCAGGCGTTCCTCCGGGAGGTCACCGTCGCGGACGGCGGTGACGAGGGCGTCGCGGAGGCGGCGGACGGTCTCCTCGTCGGCGAGGCCACCGCCGACACAGATGGCGTCGGCGCCGGCGGCCAGGGCGAGGACGCTGCCGTGTTCGATGCCATAGGTGCCGGCGATGGCCCGCATCTCCATGCCGTCGGTGACGATGAGGCCGTCGTAGCCGAGTTCGCCGCGGAGGAGGTCCGTGAGGATGCCGTGGGACAACGTTGCCGGAAGGTCGGGGTCCAGGGCGGGGACCAGGATGTGGGCGCTCATGATCGCGCGCGAACCGGCGGCGATGGCGGCCCGGAAGGGTGCCAGGTCCCGGGAGTCCACGAGCGAGCGGTCCGCGTCGATGCGGGGCAGGGAGAGGTGGGAGTCGACGGCGGTGTCGCCGTGGCCCGGGAAGTGCTTGGTGCAGGCGGCGACGCCCGCGGCCTGGAGGCCGGTGACATAGGCGGCCGTGTGGCGGGCGACCAGGCCGGGGTCGGCGCCGAAGGAGCGGACCCCGATGACGGGGTTGGACGGGTTGGCGTTCACGTCGGCCGACGGGGCCCAGTTGAGGTTGACGCCGCACTCCGCCAGGCGGCGGCCCAGGGCGAAGGCGACCGCTCGGGTGAGGTCCACGTCGTCGACCGCGCCCAGGGCGTGGTTGCCCGGGAAGGAGGAGCCGGTGCGGACCTCCAGGCGGGTGACGTCGCCGCCCTCCTCGTCGATCGCGACCAGGACGTCCTCGTGCTCGGCGCGCAACCGGGCGGTGAGGGCGGCCAGTTGTCCGGGCGAGGTGATGTTGCGGCCGAAGAGGCCGACGGAGGCGAGGCCCTCGCCGAGGCGGCGCAGCAGCCAGTCGGGGGCGGTGGTGCCCGTGAAGCCGGGCTGCAGGACCGTCAGCGCGTCCCGCGTGAGCCCGTCCCGTCCGGAGGGAGAACCGGGCGAGCCAGTGGCGAATGTCGTCATCGGGGTGGTCATCCCTTCACGGCGCCCGCGGTGAGGCCCGCGGCCATCTTGCGCTGGACGAGGAGGAAGAGGACGACGATCGGCACGGCCATCAGGGTGGAGCCGGCCATCATCGGGGCGTATTCGGTGCCGTGTTTGGTGGTGAAGTTGCCGAGCCAGACGGTCGCGGTCTGGTTCTGCTGGCTCATCAGCATCAGGGCGTACAGGTACTCGTTCCACGCCTGGATGAAGCCGTAGACCGAGGTCGCCACCATGCCCGGTGCGAGCAGCGGGAACACCACGCGGATGAAGGCGGTGGTGCGGGAGCAGCCGTCGACCATGGCCGCCTCCTCCAGCTCGCGCGGGATGTTGACGATGAAGCCGCGCAGGGTCCACACGGTGAACGGGAGGATGAAGGTCAGATAGGTGATGATCAGGCCGGTCAGGCGGTCGTACTGGCCGAGGTCGTTCAGGAGCAGGAAGACCGGGATGATCATCGCGACCAGCGGGACCATCTGCACCGCCAGGATGCCGACGATGACCACTTTCCTGCCGCGAAAGGCGAAGCGGGAGATGGCGAGGGCGGCCAGCATGCCGACGACGATGCCGATCACGACGACCGTGAGGGAGACGACGAGGCTGCGACCGACCGGGCCCCAGAAGTCGGCGATGTCCAGCGCCCGGCCGAAGTTGGCGAAGGTGACCGACGTCGGCAGCAGGCTGGGGTCGGGGTCGATCGCGTCCTTGGCGGGCTTGAACGCCGTGTTGAGCATCCAGTAGACGGGGAAGCCCGCGGTGACGAAGACGAACAGGCCGAGGAGGTTCCAGCCGAGCTTGGACCTCCGGGGACCGGAGACGGTGGCGGTACTCATTCGACCTCTCCGATCTTCAGCATCTGGCGCATGTAGACGCCGATCACGCCGAGCAGCAACAGCACGGTCAGCAGGGCGATCGCCGAGCCCTGCGCGTAGTCGTTGACCACGAAAGCCCTGTCGTACGAGTAGGTGGTGAGCAACTGGAACTCGGCCTCCGGGTGGCCGTTGCGCATCACGAAGACCTGGGGGAAGACGCCCATGTCCCAGATGACGGAGAGGGTCGTGAGCATCACGATGATCGGCTTGAGGATGGGCAGCGTGACGTAGCGGAACACGCCCCACGCGCCGGCGCCGTCGAGGCGTGCGGCCTCCTCCAACTCCTTGGGGACCTGGGTGAGTCCGGCACTGAGGGTGATGACGACGAACGGCACCGCGCCCCACACCACGAGGAGCGTGATGACGGCCAGGCCCTCGGGTCCGCTGGCGAACCAGTTGTGACCGATCATGTCGACGCCGGGGAGCTTGCTGAGGAGCGCGTTGAAGATGCCGTAGTCGGAGTCGAAGAGCCACTTGAAGACGGTGGTGGCCACGATGATCGGCATGCCCCAACTCGCCACGAGCGCGATGTTGACGAGCATCTTCACCCAGCCGGAGACCCGCTGGAGCAGCAGGGCGATCGCCATGCCGATGACCATCGTGAAGACGACGCAGGCGGCGGCGAAGACGACGGTCCGGACGACGACCGTCCAGAACTCGCTGTCGCCCAGCACCTTGGAGAAGTTGTCGAGGCCGACCGACTCGGCGGGCTTGAATCCCCACAGCTGGGACTGGCCGAACTCCTGGAAGGACAGGGTGACGAGGCGGACCAGCGGATAGCCGAGGACGACGGCGAGAATCAGCAGGCAGGGGGCCAGGAGGGCCCAGGGGACAGCGGCTCCACCTGTCAAACGTCTGGTCGAACTCCTGGTCTCCACCGGAGGAGTTGGCGGCGGCGCCGGCCGCGCGGGCGGCACCTTCGCAGGGGCGGTCGTGTCTGCGGCACTCATCGCGCGCTCCTAAGCAGATGAAGGAGGGGCCGGCAGCGAGCGCCCCGAAGGGGCGCGGGGAACTGCGCGACCGGCCACGACGCACGGGCAGCGAGCCAACCACCCATCGCGGCACTTTCTGGTGTCACGCACCGGCTTGTGTCACGCACCGGTCTGTGTCATGCACCGGCTTGTGACGCCCCCGGTCGGGCCCGGCACCGTCCGCCGGGCCGACCGCGGGTCGCCGTCACTCGTTGTTGATGACCTTGTCGATCGCGGCGTCCGCTTCCTTCGCGGCCTCCTCGACCGACTGCTTGCCCGTGCCGATGGACTGCAGCATGGTCTGGAGGATCTGCGCCTTCTCGACCTGGCCCCAGCCGGGTGCCATCGGGACGAACCAGTTGGACTCGGCCGCCGTCGCCGGGACCGCCGTCGCCGGGTCGTCCTTCAGGGTGGCGAGGTCGGTCTTGTTGTTGGGCAGGTTGCCCTTCTCGATCAGACCCTTCTGGCCGGCGGGGCCGGTGAAGGCGTTGATCCACTCGGCGGCGACGGTCTGCGCGTCGGACTTCACCGGGACGGCGAGGTCGGAGCCGCCGAGGAAGACGGGCAGGTTCTTGCCGGACGGGCCGGGCATCACGAAGTTCTCGACGTTGCCGGCGAGCTTGCCGGTCTTGTCGTTCTCCTTGGCCGCGGCGGTCGCGCCCTCCCAGGCGGGGGCGAAGATCATGCCGGACTTGCCCTGGCCGTAGACGATGTACCGGTCGGACTCGTCCTTGGTCTTGTCGCCGTGCATGTAGGTGTCGACGACGTCCTTGAACTCGTTGAGCCCCTTGACGGACTCGGGCGAGGAGAGGTTGGCCTTCCACTCGCCACCGGACTCGACGGCTATGGAGCCGCCGGCGTCGTAGACGAAGGACATGGCCGCGTACCAGTCACGGGTGGGCTGGTACCAGGCGTTGAACTTGGCGCCCCGCTTCTTCTGGACCTTGTCCAGAGCGGCGGTGAGCTCCTCGTACGTCTTCGGCGTGGACTTGACGCCCGCGGCGGCGAAGACGTCCTTGCGCCAGTTGGCGACACGGCCACCGGCGTAGTACGGGACGCCGTAGGTCTTGCCCTCGTAGGTGACGGAGGCCTTCAGGCCGTCCAGCCAGGCACCGGAGTTGTCGAACTTCGCCGCGTCGACGGGGGCGAAGGCACCCTTGACCATGTAGGCGAGCATCTCGGTGTTGCCCATCTCGACCACGTCGGGGGCCTTGTCGGTGGCGAGGACGGCGTCGAGCTTGGCGTTCTTGTCGGGCCAGCCGTAGTACTCGTGCGTGATGGTGATCCCGGGGTGCTTCTTCTCGATCGCCGCGTCGGCGGCCTTGACCAGCTCCGGCCAGTTGTTCTGCGCGTCCACCGTGAGCCAGACGGTCAGCTCCTTGGTGTCCGCACCCGTGTCGGAGCTCTTGCTCTCGCCGCCCCCGCACGCCGCGACGGAGACCATCATGCCCGCGACACAGATCGCGGTCGTCAGCTTCCTCTTCACGCCACCCTCCTCAGGGATGCCCTTGCTCAGGGATGCCACAAACCCCCCTGCTCCCCGCGGTGACAGATGTACCGCCCATGGGGCCAGGACCTGGACCAATGGTGTAGACCAGTACGCCGGAGCTTGGCTCAGACCATTCGCCGTGTCAAGGGTGCTCGAACCCCCTCTCACCAGCTGTTATGCGACCTACATATGCAGGAACCTTTATGTAATAAGGCAGCGAAAACCGCGCGCTTGAGCCACACTCTTCGGGTAGACCACTGCACCTTCGCGGAGTGGACCAGCGGAGACCCCCTCCGTGGACTAGACCAGCGAAGCCTGCGAAGGTATACAGAGGGATCACGCCACGAGGAGCCGGGAAGGCGGAGCATGAGCACCGACGTCAACAGTGCGGAGAACGAGAACGGGGCGACCGTCCGTACCGCACGCGTGCCCAAGTACTACCGCCTGAAGAAGCATCTGCTCGACATGACCGAGACCCTGCCGCCCGGCACACCGGTACCGCCCGAGCGCACCCTCGCCGCCGAGTTCGACACCTCGCGCACGACCGTGCGGCAGGCGCTGCAGGAGCTGGTCGTCGAGGGGCGCCTCGAACGCATCCAGGGCAAGGGCACGTTCGTCGCCAAGCCGAAGGTCTCCCAGGCGCTGCAACTCACCTCGTACACCGAGGACATGCGCGCCCAGGGCCTCGAACCCACCTCGCAGCTGCTGGACATCGGCTACATCACCGCCGACGACACCCTCGCCGGGCTGCTCGACATCACCGCCGGCGGCCGGGTCCTGCGCATCGAGCGCCTCCGCATGGCCAACGGCGAGCCGATGGCGATCGAGACGACCCATCTGAGTGCCAAGCGATTCCCGGCCCTGCGCAGGTCACTGGTCAAGTACACCTCCCTCTACACCGCGCTCGCCGAGGTCTACGACGTCCGCCTCGCCGAGGCCGAGGAGACCATCGAGACCTCGCTGGCCACCCCGCGCGAGGCCGGCCTGCTGGGCACGGACGTGGGCCTGCCGATGCTGATGCTCTCCCGGCACTCGCTGGACAAGGAGGGGCAGCCGGTGGAGTGGGTGCGATCGGTGTACCGGGGCGACCGGTACAAGTTCGTGGCGCGGCTCAAGCGTCCGCAGGACTGAGCCACTTCGGTACGCGATCGCCCGACGCCGGTCAACCAGCCGTTCCCGATCTTCGGTATCGGACCGACAGGAAGCGGACCCCAGGCAGCAGTTCCGCCGCCGCTCAACACACAACCTCCGCATCCGTTATCCGGACAGGGGGTTCCATACGACGGAACCCGTCCCTTACATTTCCTGCGCGTCGAGCAGGTGATCAGTGGCGATCAGTGAGGGGACGGAGCCGAGACATGTCAGAAGCGCCTGAAGTGAGACCACCTGTGGTGACACCTGTCAGAGTGGTCATCGCCCTGTGCCTGCTCGCCCCGTTCGTGGCGATGCTCTGGGTCGGCTCGTACGCCAAGACGGACCCGGCGTTCATCGGCATCCCCTTCTTCTACTGGTACCAGATGGCCTGGGTGCTCATCTCCACCGCGCTGACCGCCACCGCGTACGTCCTGTGGGAGCGTGACCAGCGTGCCCGTAAGTCCGGGACGCAGGGCGGGGGTGTCGCGAAGTGAAGGACGGCGTGAACGGCGTGGCACTCGCCGTCTTCATCTTCTTCTTCCTGGCCGTCACGGTCATGGGCTTCCTGGCCGCGCGCTGGCGCAAGGCCGAGAACGACAGCCTCGACGAATGGGGTCTCGGCGGCCGGTCGTTCGGCACCTGGATCACCTGGTTCCTGCTCGGCGGCGACCTCTACACGGCGTACACCTTCGTCGCCGTCCCCGCGGCGATCTACGCGGCGGGCGCGGCCGGCTTCTTCGCGGTGCCGTACACGATCCTGGTCTACCCGCTGATCTTCACGTTCCTGCCCCGCCTGTGGTCGGTCTCCCACAAGCACGGCTATGTGACGACCTCGGACTTCGTCCGCGGGCGCTTCGGCTCGAAGGGCCTGTCGCTGGCGGTGGCCCTGACCGGCATCCTCGCGACCATGCCGTACATCGCGCTGCAACTCGTCGGCATCCAGGCGGTCCTGGACGTGATGGGCGTCGGCGGCGGTGAGAACACCAACTGGTTCATCAAGGACCTGCCGCTGCTGATCGCGTTCGGCGTCCTGGCGGCCTACACCTACTCCTCCGGCCTCCGGGCCCCCGCGCTGATCGCGTTCGTGAAGGACACCCTGATCTACATCGTCATCGCGGTGGCGATCATCTACATCCCGATCAAGCTCGGCGGCTTCGACGACATCTTCGCCAAGGCGGGCGAGGCGTACAGCCAGACCAACCCGGCGACGGACAAGCCGCGCGGCGCGCTCGTCCCCGGCGACGCCAACCAGTGGACGTACGCGACGCTGGCCCTCGGCTCGGCGCTGGCGCTCTTCATGTACCCGCACTCGATCACGGCGACGCTGTCGTCCAAGAGCCGCGAGGTCATCCGCCGCAACACGACGATCCTGCCGCTGTACTCGCTGATGCTGGGCCTGCTGGCCCTGTTGGGCTTCATGGCGATCGCGGCCGGGGTCCAGGTGCAGAACGGCCAGCTGGCGATCCCGCAGCTGTTCGAGACGATGTTCCCCGACTGGTTCGCGGGCGTCGCCTTCGCGGCCATCGGTATCGGCGCCCTGGTCCCCGCGGCGATCATGTCCATCGCGGCGGCGAACCTCTTCACCCGCAACATCTACAAGGACTTCATCAAGCCGGACGCCACGCCCGCCCAGGAGACCAAGGTCTCCAAGCTGGTGTCCCTGCTGGTGAAGGTGGGCGCGCTGGCCTTCGTCCTGACCATGGACAAGACGGTCGCCATCAACTTCCAGCTCCTGGGCGGCATCTGGATCCTCCAGACCTTCCCGGCCCTCGTCGGCGGCCTCTTCACCCGCTGGTGCCACCGCTGGGCCCTCCTCGCCGGCTGGGCGGTCGGCATGATCTACGGGACGCTCGCCGCGTGGGGCGTCGCCTCACCCACGCAGAAGCACTTCGGCGGCTCCTCGGCGGAGATCCCCGGCATCGGCGAGATCGGCTACATCGGTCTGACCGCCTTCGTCCTGAACGTCGTGGTCACCGTGGTCCTCACCTTCGTCCTGCGGGCCGCCAAGGCCCCCGACGGCATCGACGAGACCAAGCCGGAGGACTACACGGCGGACGCGGGCGACGCGGGCGTCCAGGTGGAACTCCCGCCGGCGACGGCGGGCACGAGCCACTAGAGACCAAGGTTCCCCGCGCCCCTTTTCAGGGGCGCGGGGAACTGCGCGATCAACCACGTAGAACCCGCACCCGCCGTACAAACCCCGCCCCCGAGCTCTCAGACGCACAAAGGGGGCCGAAGGGGCACAGCCCCTGGAGACGGGAACGGGTAGGGGCGGCGGGGGCGAAAACACCCGGCTACGCTGGCCGGGTGAGCGCTCGCACCCCGATCGTCCTCGACAGCGACCCCGGCATCGACGACGCCGTGGCCCTGCAGTACCTGCTCGGCACCGGCCTCTGGGACCTCAGGGCGTACACATCGGTCGGCGGCAACCTCCCCGCCGAGGCGACCTACGCCAACGCCCGCGCCCTGGCCCGCGCCCTGCGCATCGACGGAGACGTCCCGGTGCACCGCGGCGCGGGCCGCCCCCTGTCCCGGCTCCCCTACCGGGAGGCGTCCGCCTTCCACGGCCCGGCGGGACTCGGTGACGAGACGCTGCCCGACTCGACCGCCCCGCACCCGACGGAGTCGTCCGCACAGGCCCTGCTCCGGATCTCCCGGGAGTACGAGGGCGAGCTGACGGTGTGCGCCACCGGTCCGCTGACGAACGTGGCCGTCGCGCTGCTGGAGGACCCCGGCTTCGCCCGCCGCGTCGGGAAGTTCGTGTTCATGGGCGGCGCCGCGCAGGTGCCGGGGAACTTCACCCCGGTCGCCGAGTTCAACATCTGGGCCGACCCGGACGCCGCCGAGATCGTGCTCTCCTCCGGCATCCCGTTCACCATGGTCGACCTGGACGCCTCGCACCGCTGGCTGTTCCGCCCCGCCGACCTCGCCGCGCTGGAGGCCGCGGGCCCGGGCACGGCCCTCGCCGCCCGGCTGATGCGCACGTACATGGACGCCTACACCCGCCACGGCGGGGACGGCACCTGTCCGCTGCACGATCCGCTGGCCGTGGGTGTCTGCGGGGACGAGGCGTTCGTCGAGGCCGCCGAGGGGGCCGTCGTCGTGGAGTGCGCGAGCGAACTCACGCGCGGCCAGACCGTGTTCGTGCCGGCCGCCGCCCGGCGCGTCTACTACTCCGAGTCCCCCGCCCTGACCGCCCGCCTCCGCGCCACCGGCCGGGTCGCCCTGGGCCCGGGCACCCGTGACTTCAGCAAGGACTTCGTGGCGACACTGCCGCGGTGGCCTGCGACGACCTGACGAAATCCGATCATCCGACAAGCGAACCGCGCTTGTGGAAAACCGCGGCCCCGAGAAGCCGCCCTTCGTGCACACTGCGACGCATGGACATCACGATCAGGCGGGCGACCCCGCACGAGTACGCCACCCTCGGCGAGATCACCGCACAGGCCTACCTCGGCGACGGACTGCTGGACTTCGGGGAGAACGACGACTACCTCGATGAGCTGCATGACGTGGCGAAGCGGGCCGCCGCGGCCGAGGTGCTCGTGGCCGTGACGGACGGCCGAGTGCTCGGCGGAGTGACCTTCGTCCCGGCGGGCGGCCTCATGGCCGACATCGCGCGCGCGGGAGAGGCCGAGATACGGATGCTGGCGGTCGCCCCGGAAGCGCGCGGGCGAGGTGCCGGCGAGGCACTCGTACGAGCCTGCCTGGAGCGGGCTCAGGCCGTGGAGGGTTGTGTACGCCTCGTGCTGTCGACCCAGCGGGCCATGCACACCGCCCATCGCATCTACGAACGGCTCGGTTTCACCCGCACACCCGAGCGCGACTGGAACCCCCTCCCCGACCTCCCCGACCTCACGCTGATCACCTATGAGTTGACGCTCTGACACACCTCGAAGCCGAACGCGACACAACATGTGGGGGTGACACCGCGCCCCGGCACTAGATGTATGCTCATGCTCGCTGTCGCCGCAGGGGAATCCGGTGCGAATCCGGAGCTGTCCCGCAACGGTGTACACGCGTGCGCACCTCTCCATCCGCGCACGCCTGGTGAGTCCGAGCACCTGCCGACAGCGCGCCCGGCCGTCCGGTCCGGGTGCCCTGACGTCCGGGCCTCGTGGAATGGGCCGGTGGACGCGACGCCCCCGTGCGCTCGTGTGCTGCTGCCTGCCTTCCGCAAGGCCACCTGCCGAGCGAGGGAGAGCCCCACGTGACCATCGCGCCAGCCGAACCGGTTTCAGCCGACCTGGCTTCAGCCGCCCCGGCGACGGAGACCGACGGTCCCGGTACCGCGTTGCTGCGGACCCTGACCGAGCTGACCGCCGACCTCCCCGACGCCGACCCCGGCCGGGTCGCCGCCGCCGCGTTGCGCGGCCGGTCGGCGCGGGCCGACGAGTCGGAGCTTCGCGAGCTGGCGACGGAGGCGGCCGCCGGCCTCATCTCCGAGGACCCCACGTACTCCAGGCTGGCCGCCCGGCTGCTGGCCATCGGCATCCGCGCCGAGGCCGCCTCGCAGGGTGTCACGACGTTCACCGAGTCCATCGCCGTGGGTCACCGGGAGGGCCTCGTCGCCGACCGCACGGCGGAGTTCACCCGTGTCCACGCCGGGCGCCTCGACGCCCTGGTCGACCCGGCCGGCGACGACCGCTTCGGCTACTTCGGCCTGCGCACCCTGCACAGCCGCTATCTGCTCCGGCACCCCCTGACCCGCAAGGTCATCGAGACACCCCAGCACTTCCTGCTCCGAGTCGCCTCCGGCCTCGCCGAGGACGACACCGTCCGCGCCGTCGACGAGGTCGCCGCGCTCTACACGCTCATGAGCCGCCTCGACTACCTCCCCTCCTCCCCCACCCTCTTCAACTCCGGTACGCGACACCCGCAGATGTCGTCCTGCTACCTCCTCGACTCCCCGCTGGACGAGCTGGACTCCATCTACGACCGCTACCACCAGGTGGCCCGTCTCTCGAAGCACGCCGGCGGCATCGGCCTGTCGTACTCCCGCATCCGCTCGCGCGGTTCGCTGATCCGGGGCACCAACGGGCACTCCAACGGCATCGTGCCGTTCCTGAAGACACTGGACGCCTCGGTCGCCGCCGTGAACCAGGGCGGCCGACGCAAGGGCGCGGCCGCGGTCTACCTGGAGACCTGGCACTCCGACATCGAGGAGTTCCTGGAGCTGCGCGACAACACCGGTGAGGACGCCCGGCGCACGCACAACCTGAACCTGGCGCACTGGATCCCGGACGAGTTCATGCGCCGGGTCAACGCCGACGCGCAGTGGTCGCTGTTCTCCCCGGCCGACGTGCCCGAGCTGGTCGACCTGTGGGGCGAGGAGTTCGACTCCGCGTACCGCGAGGCGGAGGCGAACGGGCTGGCGAAGAAGACCATTCCGGCCCGTGACCTGTACGGCCGCATGATGCGCACCCTCGCGCAGACCGGCAACGGCTGGATGACCTTCAAGGACGCGGCCAACCGCACGGCCAACCAGACGGCCGAGCCGGGCCATGTCGTCCATTCGTCCAACCTGTGCACGGAGATCCTGGAGGTCACGGACGACGGGGAGACGGCGGTCTGCAACCTGGGTTCGGTGAACCTGGGCGCGTTCGTCGACCGGGCCACGGGCGACCTGGACTGGCAGCGGCTGGACGAGACCGTCCGCACCGCCGTCACCTTCCTCGACCGCGTCGTCGACATCAACTTCTACCCGACCGAGCAGGCGGGCCGCTCCAACGCCAAGTGGCGCCCGGTCGGCCTCGGCGCGATGGGTCTGCAGGACGTCTTCTTCCAACTGCGTCTGCCCTTCGACTCCCCCGAGGCGAAGGCGCTGTCCACGCGGATCGCCGAGCGCATCATGCTCGCCGCGTACGAGGCCTCCGCCGACCTCGCCGAGCGCAATGGCCCGCTGCCGGCCTGGGAGAAGACCCGCACCGCCCGTGGCGTGCTGCACCCCGACCACTACGGCGTCGAGCCCACCTGGCCGGAGCGCTGGGCGGCCCTGCGCGAGCGCGTAGCGACGACGGGCATGCGCAACTCGCTGCTCCTCGCCATCGCGCCGACGGCCACCATCGCCTCGATCGCCGGTGTGTACGAGTGCATCGAGCCGCAGGTGTCCAACCTGTTCAAGCGCGAGACGCTGTCCGGTGAGTTCCTCCAGGTCAACTCGTATCTGGTGAAGGACCTGAAGGAGCTGGGCGTCTGGGACGCCCGCACCCGGGAGGCGCTGCGCGATGCCAACGGCTCGGTGCAGGACTTCGCGTGGATCCCGGCCGAGGTACGGGCGCTGTACCGCACGGCCTGGGAGATTCCGCAGCGCGGCCTGATCGACATGGCCGCGGCCCGCACCCCGTATCTGGACCAGTCCCAGTCGCTGAACCTGTTCCTGGAGACGCCGACCATCGGCAAGCTCTCCTCGATGTACGCGTACGCCTGGAAGTCGGGCCTGAAGACCACGTACTACCTGCGCTCCCGCCCCGCGACCCGTATCGCCCGCGCGGCCCAGGCACAGGGCCAGGCGCAGACCCCGGCCCAGCCCGAGAAGACCATCCCCGTCCAGCAGGCGACCGACCCGGATGCCGTCGCCTGCTCCCTGGAAAACCCCGAGTCCTGCGAGGCCTGCCAGTAATGCCCGCCCGCCACCCGACCACCACCCCCGGAGGACGGCGCTTCGCGCCGACTGTAATGACTAACCAGAATCTCCTCGACCCCGGCTTCGAGCTGACTCTCCGTCCCATGCGCTACCCGGACTTCTACGAGCGCTACCGGGACGCGATCAAGAACACCTGGACCGTCGAGGAGGTCGACCTCCACTCGGACGTCGCCGACCTGGCGAAGCTCTCCGAGGGCGAGCAGCACATGATCGGCCGGCTGGTCGCGTTCTTCGCGACGGGCGACTCGATCGTGGCGAACAACCTCGTGCTGACGCTCTACAAGCACATCAACTCCCCCGAGGCGCGGCTCTACCTGAGCCGCCAGCTCTTCGAGGAGGCCGTGCACGTCCAGTTCTACCTGACGCTCCTGGACACCTACCTCCCCGACCCGGAGGACCGGACGGCGGCCTTCGCGGCGGTGGAGAACATCCCCTCCATCCGCGAGAAGGCGGAGTTCTGCTTCAAGTGGATGGACTCGGTGGAGAAGCTGGACCGCCTGGAGTCCAAGGCGGACCGCCGCCGCTTCCTGCTCAACCTGATCTGCTTCGCCGCGTGCATCGAGGGCCTGTTCTTCTACGGCGCCTTCGCGTACGTCTACTGGTTCCGCAGCCGCGGCCTGCTGCACGGCCTGGCCACCGGCACCAACTGGGTGTTCCGCGACGAGACGATGCACATGTCCTTCGCCTTCGAGGTGGTCGACACCGTCCGCAAGGAGGAGCCGGAACTCTTCGACGACGCGCTCCGGGAGCAGGTCACGGACATGCTCAAGGAGGCCGTCGAGGCCGAGCTGCAATTCGGGCGCGACCTGTGCGGTGACGGCCTGCCGGGCATGAACACCGAGTCGATGCGGCAGTACCTGGAGTGCGTGGCCGACCAGCGGCTGACACGCCTCGGCTTCGCCCCGGTCTACGGCTCGGAGAACCCGTTCTCCTTCATGGAGCTGCAGGGCGTCCAGGAGCTGACCAACTTCTTCGAGCGGCGTCCGTCCGCGTACCAGGTCGCGGTGGAGGGCACCGTCGACCTGGACGAGGACTTCTAGGCCGCCGAGGTCACTTGAGCGTGACCGCGTCCCCGGCCGACGTGACCCGAGCGGTCGTCGTCGTGCCGGGGAAGTACCAGCGCCAGCTGCCCGCCGCCGTGGCGGTGACCTTGGTGCCGATCTTCCCGGCGCTGCCCGTCTTCACCGTCTTGACGGTGGTGTAGCGGGCGGTGCCCTTCTTCTTGAACTGGAGCTGGACCGACTGCCCGGTGAACCCGTGGTACTTCAGGGTCTCCCAGTTGGCCCGGGTCAGGCTGCCCGCGACGGTGATCTTCGTGCCCTTGGCGACCTTCTCGGGCTTGATGACCGTGGTGAGGATCGAGGCACGCTTGACCTTGTACCGGGCGATGTTGTCGGAGATCCAGTAGTCGCCGTCGTTCGCCTTGACGGTGGCGTTGACCTGCCAGACACCGGCGGCCTTGTTGCTGTCTGCGTCGCTGTAGCCGGGAATCCAGGCCGGGACGATCGACATCGTGGCCGTGCACACCGATGTGGTCGACGACTTCTTCTTGCAGGCCGTGGCGTCCCAACCGGCGAAGCCGCCGCCTTCGGCACCGTAGGCGTAGTAGGTGCTGGCGTGCGTCAGCCCCTTGACGCCGGAGTTGTCCTTGATGGTGATGGCGACCGGGAACCTGATGGTCTTCGACGTCCCGACGATGACGTTCTTGCCGCCGTTGACGACCGTCTTGGTCACGCGGACGTCCCCCCGGCCCTCCGCGTGGGCGCCGGTCGCCGCCAACAGCACCAGGGCCGCCGCCCCGCCCGCCACGGCCAGGGTCCGGCCGTGTGCGGGGCGTGTTCTGTGTCTCATGATCCTCCCCTTGGGTCGAGGAGAGGCTACACAGAGGGAGACCGGTATCCGAACAGAAATGCGATCAGGCGGCGCGGGCGATGCGATGCGAGGCCCGCCGTTCCGCCGCCCGCCTGAGCTGGCGGTCGACCCGCCGGTCGTGCACGACGCCGATGATCGCGGGCAGTGCGACCAGGGCGAACAGTCCGAGGACGGCCAGTGTTCCGATGAGTCCTTGCAGCTGTGTCGTTTCCATGGACACCACTGTCGCGCCGAACGCTCCTGACAAACAGTGGCAGGACTGCCGCACCCCCTCGAATTACTGCCACTTCCGAGGCACACTGGCAGCATGCTGAACAACGTGGCCGCCGTCCTCCTGGACGGGGTGCATCCCTTCGAACTCGGCGTCGTCTGCGAGGTCTTCGGCGTCGACCGCAGCGACGAGGGCCTGCCGGTGTACGACTTCGCGGTCGCGTCGGCGGAGGGTCCGACCCTGCGTACGCCCGCCGGGTTCACCATCTCCACCTCGTACGGCCTGGACCGGCTCGACGAGGCCGACCTCGTCGTCGTACCGGCGGGTGACGCCTATGTGCGGCGGACCTACCCGGCCGAGCTGCTGGACGCGCTGCGCCGGGCCGCCGACCGAGGTGCGCGGGTGCTGAGCGTGTGCACGGGGGCGTTCATGCTCGGCGCGGCGGGGCTGCTGGACGGGCGGCCCTGCGCGGTGCACTGGCTGCACGCCGAGGAGCTGTCCCGGCAGTATCCGCGGGCGATGGTCGAACCGGACGTGCTGTACGTGGACGCGGACCCGGTGATCACCTCGGCGGGCACGGCGGCCGGCATCGACGCCTGTCTGCACCTCGTCCGCAAGGAGCAGGGGCCGGAGGTGGCCAACAAGATCGCCCGGCGGATGGTCGTGCCGCCGCACCGCGACGGCGGCCAGGCGCAGTACATCGAGCGGCCGCTGCCGCGCTCGCAGTGCGACACGGTCGGCGAGGTGCTCGTGTGGATGGAGGAGCACCTCGACGAGGAGGTCACCGTCGAACAGCTCGCCGCCCGCGCGCACATGTCCCCGCGCACGTTCGCCCGCCGCTTCCAGCAGGAGACCGGGACCACACCGTACCGCTGGATCCTGCGCCAACGGGTACTGCTGGCCCAGCGGTTGCTGGAGGCGACGGACGAGACGGTGGACGCGATCGCGTGGCGCACCGGTTTCGGCACCGCCGCCGCCCTGCGCCATCAGTTCGTACGATCCCTGGGTACGACCCCGCAGGCCTACCGCCGCACGTTCCGGGGCCCGGAGGCCGCCTGAGGGTGACACCCGGCGCCGGCCGGGCTCGCGCCTCGGCGGGCACTTCGCCGTCTCAGTCGTTCGCCACCACGGGGTACCGGGGCTCGTTCTCGGCCATCTGCCGCAGCGCGTCCTTGCGCTCGCGCTTGGAGAGCCGGTCGATGTACAGGTAGCCGTAGAGGTGGTCGGTCTCGTGCTGCAGACAGCGGGCGAAGTAACCGGTGCCGCGCACCTTGATCGGATTGCCCTTCTCGTCCTGCCCGGTGACCTCCGCGTAGTCGGGGCGGGCGAGCGGCATGTACGCGGTCGGCACCGACAGACAGCCCTCGTTGCTGTCGTCCAACCGGCGCGCCTCGGCGGGCAGTTCGACCAGCTTGGGGTTGCAGATCACGCCGGTGTGCCGCTTGCCCTCGTCGTCCGGGCAGTCGTAGACGAAGACCTTCAGGTCGACGCCGACCTGGTTGGCGGCCAGACCCACGCCCTCGGCGGTGTGCTGGCTGGCGAACATGTCGTCCACCAGCTTCGCCAGTTCGTCGCCGAACTCGGTGACGTCCTTGCACTCCTTGTGCAGCACCGGGTTCCCGACCACGGTGATCGGCAGCGACGTGCCACGCTCCCGGTACGCCTGCTCGCGCTCCTCGCAGTCCTCCGTGTCGACGACGAAACCCTCGTCATCGACGGGGAGCACGCCCACGTGCTGCTGATCGGTGTCCTGCTGGGCCATGACAGACGTACGCCTTCCTCAAAACAACAAGCGGTGAAGTTGCTGATACAGGGTACGGGGAGCGCGCCCCGTAAGGGGCGCGGGGAACTGCGCGAGCAACCACAACGAGCCCGCGGCCGAAAACGGATCGCACGCCCCCTAACAAACCTCTTCCAGATCCCGCCAGTCACGAGAATCCGGACTGTCCGCGACCCACCCGTCCAGCAACCCCCGAACCAGCGAAGCCGGCGCGGCGATCCCGCACTCCCGCTCCGGCGCCCACAACTGCCCGTCCGTCACATGCCCGAGCGGTCCGGGATGCCCCGGCTCACTGTGATCGTGCGGATCGAGGTGCTCCCCGTTCCCCTCGTCGGAAGGCATCCGCGACTCCGAACACAGCCGGCACAGCAACCGCACCGAAGACGACCAGTCCTCCGCCGCGAACCCGGCGTCCGCCGCGAGCCGCTCCAGCGCGTCCCGGTCCGCCTCGGTCGCCGCCTCCAGCAGCACGACCCAGGTCGGCACAGGAGATGGCGCCCACAACTCGATCTCGTCGAACACCGGATACGCGTGCCCGGCGGCCGTGGTCCGCTCCCCGTGCGGCACCCCGTCGTGCAGAACGACCTCGCCCCAGCGTCGCCCGGACGACGGCAGCGGAATGGAGAGCACCTCGATCCGGGCGGGGTCGAGCCGCCGCCCCCACACAACCTCGGCCTCACCCTCCGGCGAAAGCCGTACGGCGGCGCTGCCGAGGTCCATGCCCACCGGCTCCCCGGAGTCGCCGGGACCGCTCCCCGGCTTAGGCCGGGAGGCGCCTCCGGGCACCCGCAACCCGTAGGCCTGCCAGGCGCGGCGGGCCAGCGGCCAGTCCTGCAGGGCGGTCGCGGCGATGCCCACGTTCCACCAGTCGGGCGCGCCTGTCTCCCGGTCGAGCAGCGCGACGGCCCGGAGACCGGCCGCCCGCGCCTGCTCCCAGTCGTGCCGGAACTTGTGCAGCAGGGCGAGGTTGAACCAGGACTCGGACAGCCACGGCTCCAGGTCCGCGGCACGTGTCAGCAGCGCGCCCGCGTCCTCGTACCGACCGTCGCCGATCAGCGTGAACGCACGATCGGTGGCCTGCCGCCAAGAGGCGGAGGGCCGATGCCGTCCCTTGCCGAAGATCCTCACGATTCCCGCCTGCCAGTTACGGTTCCCGCCTGCCAGTTCCATCGGAGTGGGCTGGCCGTCGCCCCCGGTACACCCTCTCCCTCGCATCCAACCACGACCGGATGGAGGGCCGCTCATTACCCATGGGTTACCCCACCGGGGGCAGGGTCAGACAGTCTCTCGACAGTACCCTCGCGAGCGATTCCACCACCTCCGGGTGATAGTCCCGAGCCGTTCCCAGCCGCAGGTCCTCCAGCGCCGTGAGCGGCCCTTCGGGCCCTGCTGCCCGCGCTTTCTCCTCATATGCGTTCGCGGCCCGCACGATCCGCGCGCCGACCGGCTGCTCACGATAGGGATCTGCCTGCCGCTCCACCACCACGCGACCTCGGGGACCTCGGCGACCTCGGCGGCCACGCCGGTCTGCCGTACGACCGCTCCGCCCGGCAGCGTGATCCGCCGCTGCTCGGCCGCCGGGAGCCCGGCGGTGGCCCCGGCCGGCACGGGGTCGACGAGGCTCGGCTGCCCGATGTCGTGCATCAGCGCCGCGTACTCGCCGGCGGTCGGCTCCGGCTCGCCGACCCCCGGCTCCCGCCCCGCCCCGCCTCACGGCTGAGCACCGCCACCCGCCGGACCTGCCCGGCCGGGGCGTATCCGGCGATCTCGGCGGCCCGGGCGAGCGAGGCGATGGTCTGCCGGTAGGTGGTCCGCACGGCCGCGTAGTGCCGGAACGACCTCTGCGCGAGCAGCGGTGGCAGCGCGAGCACCGGCAGCGCCCACAGCCCGACGACGCCGACCGCCAGGGCCATGACGACCCCGGTCGCGCGGGCCGCCGACCCGATCCCCGGCAGTGCCCGCAGCTCGTTCCTCAGCAGCGGACCGAACGGCCACCGCGTCCGCGCGTGCGCCATGGCCGCCGCCGGCACCGCGTCGCACAGCGCGGTGGCAGCGGCTGGAAGGCGCCTGTGAAAGGCCCCGGCGAGGAGGACCGGGACGTACACACGTGCCCATGCCGGCACCGCCCCCATGACACCTCCCGAGTGCAGGCTCCGGAGCCTGGGACGGACCGGAACGGGAGGGGACGGCTCGGGTGAACGCATGGGACGGGGGTGGTCGGATTAGCCCCTTCGAGTGAAGCGGCGCTCCCGTGACGACCGTCCCGGGAGCGACTGCGGGGGCCCAGCCTCCGTCGGCGGACCGCCCGGGTGACGAGATCCGACGGCTGGCACCGCACCGGCGGTCGACGAGACCGTGGACGCCCTTCGCCTCAGTGCGCCACGTCCGCCGCGAGCACCTTGTTGAGCTGCTCCACGGTCGCCGGGGACTCGCGCTGGAAGGCGGCGATGTCGAGGCCGTCGTCGCCCATGACGGTCAGCAGGGTGCGCTCACCGACGGCGACCACGATGACGTGCCCGGCGCCGCACCGGACGACGACCTCGCGGAGCGCGCCGGCGCCGGACTGGTCGGCCATGCGGCGGCCGACACCGAGGGTGGCGGCGGCCAGCGCGGCGACGGACTCGGCGTGGACCTTGTCGACGTCGGCGACGACGAGAAGCCCGTCCACGGTGGACAGGACGCTCTCGGAGACGCCCATCACCCGGTCACGCAGCGAGGCCAGGATGCCGGTCAGCGATTCGGTCGATGCGTGTGCGGTCATGGGCACGTGCTCCTTGGTCCAGACGTCTGCGGTGGGTGTGCGGTCCGAGCGGCTCAGTCGGGCAGGTGCCGTTCGGACTCGGGGAGAGCCCGCAGCCCGCGGCGGACACGCCGCAGCGTTTCGACGGAGGGCTGGTCGGCGAGCAGTTCCTCGGCCGACAGCAGGGACAGGGGCGGGAAAGGGGGCGGCACGGCCGGGTTGTCCGACGTGCCGTTCCCGGCGCTCGCGGGATCGGGTGCCGCGCCCCGCACGGGTAACGGGGGCAGTTCCGCGGCGGCACCGGGTCCGGCGCGCGACGGCCGTTCTGCGGCCTTGTCGCCGGGCGCGGTGGACAGAGGTCGGTCGACCTCCCTATCACCGGCCGGCGGCCGTTCGACCGGCCTTCCACCGGACTCGGCGGACGGCGGTCGGGCTGCGTTCGTGGGGCCGGGTGGGGCTTCGGCGGGTGGGACCGGGCGGTCGTCGGCGGCTGCTCTCGGGACCGAACGCCGTCGGAGGCGGGCGGCTTTGCTGCGTATGCGGCGCTTGCGGGCCGGGTCCTTGTGGGGGCTCACTACCCGCCCTTCGCTCCGAGGTCTCCGGTGGGAGAGCCTCCACCGGGCCTGCGTCGGGGCAGGGGACCGGCTCGTGGTGACGTTTCGTCGGATGGCGGCTGCCCCTGCGGAATCCGGGGCGCGGTGCTGGGCCGGCTGTCGGGGGCGGGCGTGGTCTCCCATCGGACCGCCTGGAGCGATTCCAGCCGGATGAGGTCCAGCATCACCGCGTAGAGTCCGCGCCCTCGAGAGAAGGCCAGGTCACGCGGGGTGCGGCGGCCGTTGACGCTCTCGACGAGGTCCCGGTGGCGTCGAGTCAGCCGGCCCTCGTGGTCCGCGGTGCCGCGGCCGTCGACCGGTCCGGGCCGGACGCGGGCCAGTTCGCCCGCGGGACCCCACAGCCGGGTCAGCAGTGCCATACGGCGGGTGGTCTCCTCGGCCAGCGGCCGCGGCTCGATGCCGGGCCGGGCGAGGAGGGTGGGTTGCCGTTCGGTCAGCTCCCAGCCACCGGGCGGGCTGAGCGCCATCGCGAAGGCCCCGTCGAACACGGCCGCCGTGCAGACGACCTCCAGCTCGGCGGCGCCGATCAGACCGGCGGCCGACAGGTGGAGGCCGAGCCGGTCGGCGTCGGGTTCGGCGGCGCAGGCGGCCAGCCAGGCGTCGTCGTCGATCCGGCCCGAGGCGAGCAGCACGGACGTCGCGGTCGGCGCGCCCGGTGTCTCGATCGCGCCGATCAGGCCGTCCCGCAGGTGAATCGTGCCACCGGGGGAGCCGGAGACCCGTACCGTGCCGGTGTAACCCTCTTGGTGCAGTGCCTGCAGAAGCGCGGGTACGTTGCGTGCCGAGGGAGACTTCACGCCAGCACCTCTCGGGCCCGGTCGCCGAGGCTGCGCAGCGCCAGGGCCACGTTCGCCCGGTCGCGGTCGAGACCGGCCGCGAGCAACAGCGGGTCGCCGGCCGGCCGGTTCACGGAGAGCAGCACCTGATGGCGTCTCCTGCTGGTCATGACCACGCTTTCCAACTCCCCCTCGGCTCCCGCCGCGCCGAGCCGTTCGGAGATGAGGGTGGCGAGATCGGAGCACTCCGCCCCCGTCCCCGCCTGGGCGGCGTCGCCCGCGGTGGCGTAGGTGAGTCCCGTGACCGCGTCGATCAGGGCGACGCCGGTGACGCCGGGAGAGTCGAGAAGCCGGTCCAGGGAGGCCTGGAGCGCCGGCTTCCTTTCCTCAAGTCCCCCCATTCGCCCTCCACGTCCACGCGCCGCACAGTACTTTGAACGCCAACTTCCGCAACACTCAACAAAGTTGATGTTTGTGACCGGTGAGTCACTCGTGTTCGATCGTAGTTGGCCGGACAGTGACCGGTCAGCAGCACTGAGGAATTGGGGCAGCAAGATGAACATCGAGACCGCGCTCAAGGAAGCCATGGCCCTCGACGGTGCGATCGGGGTCGCGCTGGTCGACTACGACAGCGGAATGTCCCTCGGCACCCTCGGCGGCGGGCAGCAGCTCGACCTGGAACTCGCGGCGGCCGGGAACACCGAGGTCGTCCGCTCCAAGATGCGCACGCTCACCTCGCTGGACATGAACGACGTGATCGAGGACATCCTGATCACGCTGGGCCGGCAGTACCACCTGATCCGCCCGCTGAGCAGCAGCAAGGGGTCGCTCTTCCTCTACCTCGCGCTGGACCGCTCCCGCAGCAACCTGGCGCTGGCCCGGCACGGCCTCAAGCGCATCGAGAACGGCCTCGAGGTCTGAGCCCGTCCCACCCACCCCACCCCGATTCGACGACAGAGCCCGTTCCGGGAGCGGCCGGACGGCCGTTCCCGGAACGGGCTCAGTGATCAGGTCTCCTGCGGGGTGACCGGCGAGGCCGTCACATCGTGCTCGGGCACGGTCTGTCCCGACCGGATCAGATCGATCCTGCCCATCACCTTGGCGCGCAGATCGGTGGGCACGTCGTCCTGCCCACAGCACCGCTTGACCAGCTTCTTGACGGCCTGTTCGAGTCCGTACTTCTCCAGACAGGGAGAGCATTCCTCGAAGTGGTGCTCGAACTTGGTGCAGTCGGAGTCGGGCATCTCTCGGTCGAGGAACTCATAGAGATGATCGAGGATTTCGCTGCAATCCGTCTCGTGCGGCTCTCCGCAGCTCATGAGCCCGAGCCTTTCGCTTCGTTCGACTCTCCGGCGCCGGCCGGGACCAGCCCACGGTCACGGGCGTAGTCCTCGAGCATGCCGCGCAGTTGACGGCGGCCACGGTGCAGCCGGGACATCACCGTACCGATGGGTGTCCCCATGATGTCGGCGATCTCCTTGTACGCAAAGCCCTCGACATCGGCGAGATAGACCGCGATGCGGAACTCCTCGGGGATCGCCTGCAGCGCCGACTTCACGTCCGAGTCGGGCAGGTGGTCGAGCGCCTGCGACTCGGCGGAGCGCAGCCCGGTCGACATGTGCGACTCGGCGCGCGCCAGCTGCCAGTCCTCGATCTCCTCGGCCGCGCTGCGCTGGGGTTCGCGCTGCTTCTTGCGGTACGAGTTGATGAAGGTGTTCGTGAGGATGCGGTACAGCCAGGCCTTCAGGTTGGTGCCCTCACGGAACTGGTGGAAGGACGCGTACGCCTTCGCGTACGTCTCCTGCACCAGGTCCTCGGCGTCGGCCGGGTTGCGCGTCATGCGCAGCGCGGCCGAGTACATCTGATCGAGGAATTCGAGAGCGTCCCGCTCGAACCGGGCGCTGCGCTCCGCGGCGGTCTCGGTGCCCTCGGGCTGCTCCGCCTGGCCCCGTTCGGTCCCTGCGTCGGTCCCAGTGACCGGACCCACCTCCTCCAGCGTCTGTGCGATACCGAAACCGGTACCACCAGAATCGGAGGATAGACGACGATCCATGCCCGCCGCCGCCCGAACAGGCGCGCTCTTGGCCGCATGCAGCACCGTCCAGTCCAGGTCAGCGCGGCTGCTGCGGCTCGGGCAATAGGTCGAACCCATGCGGCGGACTTCCTCTCCTACGGCGGTCAGCACGGTCTTTCGCGCTGTCTGATCCGCACAACAGAGGCCCGTCGCTCCGCATTCCCGTCCACCGCCGGACCGGTCATCCGAGTGACGCGATCCACTCCACGACACCCTCGGTGATCACCGTCAGCGCCTCCTCCTGCCCGAGGGGCGCACGCTTCGGCACGGCGAACCCGTGATCGCCGTACGGCACCTCCACGAGCCCGTACGAGCCCTCCGGGAACTCCTCCGGCCTCCCGAACGGATCGTTCCCGCCCTGGACGACGAGCGTGGGCACCCCGGCCCCGAGCAGCTCGCCGGCCCGGGACTTCTCCGGTCTGCCCGGCGGATGCAGCGGAAAGCTCAGCGCCAGTACGGCCGCCGCGCCCAGCTCCGTCGCCGTACGGCAGGCCACCCGGGCCCCGGCACTCCGCCCGCCGGCGATCACCGGCAGTCCCGGCTTCGCCAGCGCGGGCCACAGCCCCCGCCAGCCCACGTCCAGCGTCTTCGGCGCGGGCGCCAGCTTCTTCCCGGCCACCCGCCACGGCTGCTCCACCAGGGCGACGGTCACCCCGTACGCCGGGAGGACGGCGGCGAGGGCCTGGAGATCACGCGCCTCGATCCCACCACCGGCGCCGTGACTGACGGCGAGGACGACTTTCGGCCTCTTGGCCTCGTACCGGGTGACGCGGGCCGTACCGGCCTCGGTCTCGATCTCTTCTCTCGCTGAGGTCGCTGATCTCACGGAACTCACGGAACTCACGGAACTCACGGAACTCACGGAACTCGCTGAACTCGCTGACTTGATCTCGGTCACGTCAGAACAGTGTGCCCTCCTCGGGCCCCTCCAGCTCCTTCAGCAGCTCCGGACCGTTGTTGCGGACGTTGCTGACGGCCGTGGAGACGGGGTAGGCGCGCATCAGCCCGGCGGGCGGCGGTTCGAGCAGCCCGCGCAGGTCGTCGAGGTCCGTACGGGCGGGATCGAGCCAGCCGTCCCAGCGGTCGGGCGTGAGCATCAGCGGCATCCGGGGGTGGATCTCGGCCAACGCGTGCGGGCCGTCCTCCGGGGCCACGGCCAGCGGGGTCGCCTCGGCCTCCGTCGTGATCACCGAGCAGGTCGCCCACCAGGCCCGCGGGTGGTCGTCCGGCAGCGTCTTGTCCCGCCAGAACTCGTACAGCCCGGCCATCGCGAAGACGGACCCGTCGGCCGGCAGCACGAAGTACGGCTGCTTGCGCGGCCGCTTCTTCTTCCCCTCGACCTCCAGCTCCCGCTCGCCCGTGCCGGTGACCCACTCGAAGTAGCCGTCGGCGGGCAGGATGCAGCGCCGGGTGGCGAAGGCACGGCGGAACGACGGCTTCTCGTGCACGGTCTCCGCACGGGCGTTGATCATCCGGGCGGCGCCCTCGGGGTTCTTGGACCAGGAGGGGACCAGACCCCACTTCAGCTTCCGCAGCTGGCGAACCGGCCTCTTGTCCTCGGCGTCCTTCAAAGGGCGGTCGAGAACCGCGTAGACCTCCTTGGTGGGAGCCACGTTGTAGTCGGGTTCCAGGGTCTCCTCCGGCTCCCACTTCTCGATCTCAAAGACTCCTGCGAGATCCTCTGGCCTACGACTCGACGCATACCGTCCGCACATATGAAACCACCCCTCCGACCTGCGAAAACGGCTACCTCAGTCAGCACCGAGTCAGCACAAGTGCTGGTCAGCGCCACATCCACTCGTACCCCAGGGCCTTCACCACTTTACGGAAGGGGGACGAGGAGTCCGAGTGGCCACCAGGGGAGCCTGCGGCCCGCCGTGAGCCGGAGGCACCGCTTCTCCAGCCAGGCGGGCCGGAACCTGCCCGCGCTCAGTTGACACTGCGCCATATGTGCTGCTCCCACTCCTCGTCCTGGTCGTCCTGGCCCCCGTCGCCACGGGGCACCCGCTCGGGTGTAACGAGGTGGTCGTCGTCCCTGCCGATGCTGATCTGCCGCACGAGATCATTCATGAAAGCGGTCCGTCCTTCCGGTCTCCGGGGCTGTCTCACGAACGGGGGTTACGAACACCGGTTCCCTCGGCGGTTCGCCCGCAGACACGCCCACCGCGGCGACGTACCCGCCAGGGAGCCGGAAGGCTCTGAACTGCGCCGCTGCATAGGGGGTGCGCGCGACGAGCGGGAAGCGGGCCCCCGAGCACTCGAAGCCGATGCTCCGCAGGCCCGCACGCAGGCCCTGGCCGGTCAGTTTGGCCGCCGCCTCCTTCAGCACCCACAGGGCAGCCCGGCGTTCCTCGTCCTGCGGCACGGCGTGCAGGGCCGCCCGCTCACCTGGGCCGAGGAAGGCGTCGTCGGGCAGCCGGGTGACGCGCGCCACCTGCTCCGTGTCAACTCCGACCCGCGCCCCCAGGGCCACGGCCGCCAGCGCGTACCGGCCACTGTGCGCGATGCTCAGCGACACCTGCGGCCTGCCCACCACATAGGGCTGCCCGCCGAGGCGCCGTCCGGTGCACACGGTCGTCCACGGCGCGCCGACGATCCGTGCGGCCGCCCGGCGGGCCAGCCACTGCCCGATCAGCGAGCGGGTCCGGTCCGCGGCCAACCGCTTTCGCAGGACGTGCTCGCGTTCGGCCGGCGCCAGCAGCTCGGACACGGTGCGCGCGAGCTCCTCGGTGCCCGGGGTGCGCAGATCGTGCGCGAGGAGCAGCACGCGGGGCGAGGCTGCGACGGGGGTCATGTGCCCTCCAGTCCCAGCCGTCCCAGGTGCGCGGCCACCGTGGCGGCGGTCCTGCCCTCGGCCGCAGCGTCCTGCGGACCGGTGGCCGTATGGTGCACCGCTCCGGGAGCGAAGATGCTCAGGGCCATCAGCAGCGGGTGGTCGGCGTCCTCGGCCGTCCCGACGATGGTGTCCGCCAAGGCGCTCATCGGGTACCCCCCGACCGATCGGCCCTGCGCCACACGAGGACCCGCCGCTGCGGACGCGCGTCCGCCTCCCGGGTGGCGCGGACGGTGAGGACGTCCCCGTCGAGTTCGGCGTCCCGCGACTGCTCGATGCCGATCCAGTCGGGGCGCGACGAGATCCGGATATGGTGCACGACCTTCCCATCCTGTGCCCGCCACTCGCCCGCGTACCCCATGTACGACGGGCCGGGTGGCGAAGCCGGTGCGGTGGGCATCATGCTCACCGAGACGTGGCCGTCGGGCGTGTAGATCAGCATGCCCGACGGGGACGGCCCCAGTGGGCCCTCACCCACGGGCCGCCCGGCCTCGTCCACGTCATGGAAGGCGTCCAGATGCCACACACCGACGATGTCCTGCGTCATGTCCGGTCCTGCTTTCCTCACGTGAGTCTGATCGGGTCGTCCGTGCGGTCGGGGCCGGCGGCCTGGGGAACCCGCCGGCGGTGTCAGGCACTGTCGGAGGACATCAGCGCGGGGCTCCGTTCCGACTCCCGCCCCTGCACGCACTCCTCCACGAAGCCGAGGGCTCTGAGGTGGTAGGCGCGGGCCGTCCAGCCGAGGCTGATGTTGTGGCCGGCGTCGGGCTGATGGTCCGTCACCACGCGGGGCGCCGAGCTCAGCCGTGACCGCAGCCGGGCGACCGCCTGCTGGTCGTGCTGCCACCAGGCCTCGTGCTCGGCGAAGGTGAACCGGACGGGCACGCGGATCCGCTCGGCGAACTCGGAGAACTCCTGCGTCCAGCGGACGGCGTCCGCGAGCTCGCGCGGCGGAATCGAGGCGACGACGCTGCCACTGGCCCGGAACGTCCCCGGCGGATACAGCCGCAGCGGCCCCCAGTTGAGCCGCCAGCTCCGTCGCCCGTGGGTGTCCCTGGCGCTGAACGGCACCGCGTACTCGCCGCCGCACCCGGAGATGTCGAGCCCGAGCAGTTCCGGAACCATGCCGTCCGCGGCGATCCGCAGCGCCGGCTTGCCACCGAAGGAGTGGGCGAGGAGGAAGATGCCGCTGCCCGTGTCGAACCGCGCCGCCAGGAAGCGCAGGGCCGCGCTGAGCGTCGCCGCCTGTTCCGCGATCCCCTGCCCCTGGGGCAGCTGCCGGGCCGACAGGCCGTAGCCCGGGCGGTCCACGGCCACCGCCGCGAACCCGAGGCTCGTGGCGAGGTCGAGGAACGACGTGTCAGGGTGGGACGGTCCGTGGAAATACGAGGAGCTCATCCCGGCTCCGTGCAGGGCGACGACCATCGCCCTGCACGGAGCCTGTGACGGGAGGGCGAGCAACCCGGACAGGGTGATGCCGTCCGCGTCGAGGGTGATGCCACGCACTCCCGCCGTGGCGGCCGGCTGTGCCACCGTCATGGACGGTCGCCCCCGGCACGCTCCTCGGCGAACGCTTTGGCAAGACCGAGGGTCGCCATACTGTTGGTGCTGAGCGCCGTGCGGACGTAGTCGATCGCGTCCTGTACGGTCGCGTCCGCGCCCAGGATCTTCGCGACGTTCTCGGTCTTGACCGTGAACGTGTGCTGCGAGGAGGCCGTCACGCCGTCCTCGGTCGGCGTAACGGTCCAGCTGCCGGTGTGCAGCGAGATCAGGGCGGGCAGCGTGACCTGCTTGTAGGCGATCCGGTGGTGCGGCAGGCACACGCGGTACGACTTCGTGGTGTGCGAGGTGCCGTCCTTGGACAAGGTGTCCATCTCGAGCGTCTGCAGCCCCGGTGCCGGCTCCTCCAGCCGCACCGCGAGGACGTGCGGCAGGCGATCTGTCCACAGGTCCGCCCGGTCGATGAAGTCGTACACGTCGCGGGCGGCGCCCCTGATCGTGACCGTGTCCTCGAAGGAGCAGGTCAGCGCGTCGGCAGTACCGTCGGACTCGGCTGTCACCTTCAGCGACTCGAGCTCGGCGCGGGAGTTGCGGTCCACGACGTCGTCGAGCCAGGCGAGGCTCTCGTCGTCGACCGCCTGGTAGTCGTGGTCGAGGCGCACCAGCGCGTCTCCGGAGGGGAGCGCCTCGATGTGCCAGGTGCCGCCCATCGCCGCCACGGGGGGCGTGCTGACCTCCTGCCGGAACCGGATGCGGAGGTTCTCCGGGTCGAGGGTCCGGCGCGACGTCCAGTTCTTGACGGTGTCGCCGGCCGTCGCCCAGATGCGGATGCGCTCCTCGCGTTCGCCGCGCTCCACCTGGTCGACGTAGATGTTCGGGGGGAAGAGACGGGGCCAGTCCTCGGCATGCGCGAGCATGCGGTAGACGGTTTCGGCCGGGGCCGAGATCTTGATCTCGTGACGGGACTCGTGCAGCTCCGACGGCATGGTTGGACTCCTTCGTGCTCGGTAGGTGATCAGAAGTTGCCGAGGCCGCCGCAGACGTTCAGGGCCTGGGCGGTGATGGACGCCGCCGTGTCGGTCATCAGGTAGCCGACCAGACCCGCCACTTCCGCGGCGGTGGAGTACCGGCCCAGCGGGATCTTGGCCTGGAACTTCTCCAGGATCGCCGCCTCAGAGGCACCGGACAGGCGGGAGTAGTTCCGCCGTACGTGCTCGGCCATCGGGGTCTCGACATAGCCCGGGCAGACAGCGTTGACCGTGATGCCGGTGGGAGCCAGTTCGTTGCCCAGCGCCTTGGTGAAACCGACGACGCCGTGCTTGGACGCGGAGTACGGGGCACCCAGGACGACGCCCTGCTTACCGGCCGTGGAGGCGATGTTGATGACGCGCCCCCAGTCCTTGTGCCGCAGCCCGCCCGTGGTCAGCACCTCGCGGGTCAGGCGGAACACGCTGTTGAGGTTCGTGTCGACGATGTCGTCCCACAGTTCGTCGGAGATGTCGGCCGTGACTCCACCGCCCGGGATCCCCGCGTTGTTGACGAGCCCGTCGACCGTGCCGAACCGCTCGACGGCCGCCTGGACGAATCCGCGGATCGAGTCCGGGGACCGCACGTCCAGGACGACGCCGTCCACGTCGAGCTGCTCCTCCTGGAGCTGCTTGACGGTCGTGACGACCTTGTCCTCGGTGCGGGACCCGATGAACACCCGGTGCCCCTGCCCGGCCAGCAGCCGGGTGACGGCCAGACCGATGCCGCTGGTGGCACCCGTCACCAGGACGACCCGGCTCTTCTGCTCTGTCATTTCCCCTCATTTCCCTGCGAGTTTCACTGTGGTCTCGAGCTGCGGTGGCGCGCTGAGGCGTCGCTCCGCGGCGGCGTGGTCAGGCGGCCTGAGCGAGCAGGTGGGCGGAGATGGCCTCGAGGAGGGCGCGGGGCGTGCTCGCCTCCCCCACGACGGTCTCGTCCAGCTCGATGCCGTACTCGCGCTCGACGCGGCTGGCGGTCTCCAGCAGGGCGAGCGAGTCGTAGCCGATGTCGGCGAAGTCGGCGTCGAGGATGTCCCCTTCAAGGCCGGTGCCGTCGGGGGCGCCGGAGCCTTCGAGGAGGATCCGCTTGAGGTCGTTGAGCGTGAAGATGCGGGACATGGGGAGCCTTCTTTCTTGTTTCTGCCTGTTCCTGATACGGCTGGATCGGGGGTGCGGCCGGGCTTGTGGCGGTGCGCTCAGCGGCGCACGACCATCGCCGAGTTGAAGCCGCCGTGGCCCCGGGCGAGGACGAGCGCGGTGCGCAGGCGGGCGGCGCGGGGCTGGGAGACGACCAGGTCGAGGCCGTAGCGTTCGGCCGGCTCGGTGTGGACCGTCGGCGGGATCGTGTCCTCGCCCAGGGCGAGGAAGGCCGTGGCGAGATCGAGCGCCGCGCCTCCGGCGTACAGCCGTCCCGTCATCGTCTTCGGCGCGGTGACCGGTACGCCGTGCGGCCCGAAGACCTCGACGATCGCCTCGGCCTCGACGCGGTCGAGCTCCGTCTCCGCCGCCGCGTCGGCGAACACCACGTCCACGTCGGCGGCGGTCACGGCCGCGTCCACGAGGGCGAGCTCCACGGCCTTGCGCAGACCGGGTTCGCGTCCGTCGAAGGTGGCGGCGTACCCGGCGATCTCGCCGTACACCCTGGCGCCGCGGGCCCTCGCGGAGTCACCCGACTCCATGATGAGCAGGGCGCCGCCCTCACCGGCCACGTGGCCGGCAGCCCGGTCGTCGAAGGGCAGGTAGGCGTGGGTCGGCTCGTCGGCGGTGCTGAGGCGGCCGCTGGTGTGCAGTCCGGCCCATCCCCAGGAGCAGAGCAGCGAGTCGACGGCGCCGGCGACGACGAGGGAGGTGCCTTTGCGGATCTGGCGCCGGGCCTGGGCCACCGCGTCCAGCCCACCGGCCTGGTCGGTGACGACCACGCCGCTGGGGCCCTTCATGCCGTTGCGGATGGAGATCTGGCCGGTGTTGACCGCGTAGAACCAGGCGAACGACTGATACGCGCTGACGTACTGGCTGCCCTTGCTCCACAGGTTCTTCAGCTCGTGCTGGCTGAACGCGAACCCGCCCGCCGAACTCGCGGTGCTCACGCCCATGCGGAACTCGGGCAGTTCGGCCGGCCGCACACCGGCGTCGGCGAGCGCCCAGTCCGCCGCGACGAGGGAGAGCCGGGTGACCCGGTCGGTCTGGGGCATCAGCCGGCTGGGCAGCTGCCCCTCGGCCACGAAGTCGCCGATCTCGCCGGCGAGCCGCGCCGGGTACCCGGAGGCGTCGAAGTGGGTGAGCGGGCCGAGGCCGCTCTTGCCGGCGAGGGTAGCGTTCCAGAAATCCTGGCCACCGAGTCCGTTGGGCGCCGCCACACCCAGGCCGGTCACCACCACTGAGGCCGTCACGCCACACTCCTTTCAGGCTGGGCCAGCACCATGGCGCTCTGGAACCCGCCGAAGCCGCTGCCGACCGTGAGGACGGTGTCGACGAGCTGATCGCGGGCGGTGAGCGGCACGTAGTCCAGGTCGCACTCGGGGTCGGGAGTGTGCAGGTTCGCCGTGGGCGGTACGACGTTGTTCCGGATCGCGAGGATCGACGCGGCGATCTCGATGGATCCGATCGCGCCCAGCGAGTGCCCCACCATGGACTTGATGGAGCTCACGGGTGTCCGGTACGCGTGGTCGCCCAGGCTGCGCTTGAACGCGGCGGTCTCGTGGCGGTCGTTCTGCTTGGTCCCCGAGCCGTGCGCGTTGATGTAGTCGATGTCCGTGGGATTCATCCGGGCCTCGTCGAGGGCGACGGTGATCGCCTCGGCCATCTCCCCGCCGTCGGCGCGCAGGCCCGTCATGTGGTACGCGTTGCTTCGGGTGGCGTATCCCGCGATCTCCGCGTAGACACGGGCGCCCCGGCGCTGCGCGCTCCCGAGTTCCTCGAGCACGAATACCGCGGCGCCCTCGCCGAGCACGAACCCGTTGCGGGTGCCGTCGAAGGGCCGGGAGGCGTGCTCCGGCTCGTCGTTGCGTGGCGTGGTTGCCTTGATGGCGTCGAAGCAGGCGAGAGTGATCGGCGAGATCGGCGCATCGGTGGCGCCGGCGACCACGACGTCGACCGTGCCCTCGCGGATCAGCTCGGCGGCGTAGCCGACCGAGTCGAGCCCGGAAGTGCAGCCCGCCGACACGACGCTGCTCGGTCCCTGCGCGCCGACGGTGCGGGCGACCTCGGCCGCGAAGGAACTCGGTACGAAGTAGTTGTAGAAGTGCGGGTCGGCGTAGGTGTGGTCGACCAGGTCGAGGCGGCCGTCGTCGCTGACGATCCGGTAGTCCTCGTCGAGGCTCATGGTGGAGCCGACGGCGGTACCGACCGTGACGCCGATCCGGTAGGGGTCGTACCCGTCGAGGGCCAGGCCGCTGTCGGCGACGGCGCCACGCGCGGCGACCACCGCGAACTGGGCGGCCCGGTCCATCCGCCGGACCTCCTGCGGAGTCAGGCCGTGCGCGTACGGGTCGAAGTCGACCTCGGCGGCCACGCGGGAGCGGAACGGTGAGGGGTCGAAGAAGGTGATGCCCCGGGTCGCGGTGCGTCCCTCGGTCAGCAGCTCCCAGAACTTCCGGGCTCCGACCCCGCCGGGGGCGAGGACCTCGACGCCGGTGATGACGACTCGTCGCGCGGTCACTGCGCCGCCTCCCAGTGGTAGAAGCGGGCGGCGATCTGGTCGGCCGTGGAGCGCCAGCGCTCCGGGGCGTACTTCTTCACCAGCGGGTCCAGGTCCGCGCAGATCTTCACGAAGCGGGGGTCGGCCTCCTTCCACGCCTGATCGATCACGGCGGTGCCGTTCTCGCTCGGGAAGTCCTGGATGTGGAAGTACACGCCCTGGTACGCGAACAGCTGCCGGCGCCGGGTGCCCATCCGGTACGGGAAGTCGGTGGCGTCCAGTTCGCCGAAGAGCCGGGCCACCTCGGGGATGACCTCGTCGGCGACCCGGTTCACGATCACCGTGCTGTGCAAGCCGGTCTCCTTGTCGACCGACGGCTCGCCCTCCCAGTGGTAGAAAGCGACGGCACGGTCGTCGGCCACGGTCGGGTTGTAGGCCGTGACCAGCGGTGCCAGCCGCTCGCTGAGTTCGGTCCCCCGGAATTCCTTCGCCGCTTCGTCGGCCGCCGCGCCGGCGCTCTCTCCGGTGAAGTCCTGAATATGGACGAAGACGTCGTAGTAGGCGTACAGCTGCCGACGCTTCAGCCCGGATACCCGGGGCGCGGTGACCGCATCAAAGTCGGAGAAGATCTCTGCTATCTCCTTGCTGCAATCCTCGTCCAGTCTGCCCACGCTCACCACAGTGAACATGTCCTACCTCCCGTTCTGTTCCGACGCATCGGATTACGCAATCAACTATTCACCAGAGCTCAGCACACTCTCAACCCAATCCACTTCATGACTTCTACATTTCCAATGGCGGGAACAGTCAGGTCTCCACACGCCTAACTCAGCTTTATGTCAGGGAAAGGTCAGACCGGCAGGTCAGGGCATGGAAAAGGCCGCCGCCGCAGCTGGGTGAGCTGCGGCGGCGGCCGGTGAAATCTTTTCTTTCTCTTTTCCCTCTCTTTACGGCATCATGGGCACGCCCCGCCCAATACGGAAGCCGACACCGCGCACAGTGAGAATCCAGGACTTTGCACCGAGTTTTTGGCGGATACTGCTGACGTGCGTGTCGATCGTACGTCGGGACCAGGAGTTCTCCCAGACCTGGCGCATGATGCGCTCGCGCGAGACGACACTGTCGGGATTGACCACGAGCAGGTGGAGCAGGTCGAATTCCTTGCGGCTCATCGGGATCAGCCGGCTGTCCAGCCGCACTTCACGGGTGAGCGTGTCGATCCGCAACGGGCCGCGCTCGATGACGTGCTCGCCCTGCCGGTGTCGTGTCGCCCGTCGCATCACCGCGTCCATCCGGGCCATGAGTTCCCGGAATCCGTACGGCTGGACCACATAGTCATCGGCCCCGGCCTGGAGGGCCAGCACACAATCCAACTCGGACGAGCGGTCCGTGATGACGATGATCGGGGTGTCACAGGTGACCCGGATCGCCCGGCACACCTCCAGCCCGTCGATGTCGGGAAGGTCGGGACCCAGCAGCACCACGTCCGCCTGGTCGTAGACCTCAAGCGCCTTGGCACCCGTATCGACGCAGGTCACCTGGTGCACATGCCGGCCCAGCGCCTGTCTGAGCAGCTCTTGCTGCCGCTGCTCACTCTCGACGAGGAGCACTTGCCAGGTGTCGAAGGCCGGGAACGAGACCGGGAGGGGCCGCGTCGGCAGCAGGCCGGCGCCTCCGCGGTACCGCTGCCGATCGGCCCCGCCGGCAGCAACCGTGAGTATGCCACTTTCCGATATCTCAGTACGCTGTTCCATCCATCTACCCCCATGATCATGGATGTGAGACAGGAGACGTCCTGATCTTCTTCTCGTAGAAGTCGATCAGGATTTGCCGGTCGGAACTCACGGCGGCTTCATTGCCGACCGCGGGCGAACAGGCAGGTACTCCGAGGTCCTGGTACGAGCTTTTTTCCGTATGGTTCGGAACGGATCCGCCAGGAATGCCGCTCGTCACGCTAACACGCGGACATCCGAGCCGGAAGACCGTCGATCATGTCCCATCGAATGCCACAGAGAAGCCTGCCATGTGGCTGAATTCATTCGGAGTAGCGCGATGCAACGCGTCCAATACCGCGCCGTAACGAAAAGGTGCCGGTGCATTCGCTGTGGAGGAAGGCACCGTCACCCCTCCACGGGCCGTACAGCCCGCTCGGGCAGCCACCGGGTGCACAGGGCGGCGCCCGCGACGAGCGTGAGGGCCACCAGAAGCGCCGCCGAGGTCGCCGCCGTGAAGGCCGACGCCCCCTCTCCGCGCCGCCCGTTCAGGACGGAGAAGAAGACCGTGCCGAGTACGGAGGCGCCGAGCGCGTTGCCCACCTGCTGGGCGGAGGTCAGGGTGCCCGAGGCGGAGCCGGTCTCCCCCTCATCGACACCCGAGAGCACGATGTCGAAGAACGGCGCGATGGCGAGTCCGGAACCGACACCGATCACCGCGAGGGCGGGCGACAGCCACCAAGCGTTCACCGGATCGTCCTGCACGGCGATCGTTCCCAGCGCCGCCAGCAGACCGACGGCGGTGGCGGCGAACCCGATGAACATGGTCCGTCGCGCCATCCCGAGCGCCTGGGACAACCCGAACCCGAGCAGCATGCCCGCCGCCTGCGCGATCGTGGCGAGGCCCGCCTTCAGCGGGCTCATCCCGAGACCGAGCTGGAAGAAGAGGCCGAACAGCAGCGCGCCGCCCATCATGACGCTGAAGAAGAGGATGCCGATGAACAGCCCGGAGACGAAGGCCTTCTTCCCGAAGAGTGCGGGAAGGACGAGCGTCGACAGGCCCTTGTCCGCCCGGTGGTACTGGTGGCGGACGAAGCCGGCGAGAGTACCGATGCCGGCGGCCAGCAGCACGAACACCCACCAGGGCCAGCCGAGCTCACGGCCCTGCACGAGCGGGAAGATCACGGCGGCCATCCCAGCCGCGGCGATCAGCGCCCCGACCATGTCGATCTCGAGGTCCCGCTGCCGCTGCGACCTTGGCAGCAGGACGAACCCGGCCACCAGGGCGAGGACACCGACCGGTAGGTTGACCGCGAAGATCATCCGCCAGCTCCAGCCGAAGTAGTCTGCGTCGACCAGCCAGCCCGCCATGATCGGCCCGGCCACACCGGACAGCGCCATCACGGGCCCGGTCACCCCGAAGGCCATGCCGACCTTGTCCGGCGGGAAGAGGCTCCTGATGATGCCGAGCGCCTGCGGCACCATCAGCGCACCCAGCAGACCCTGCAGGATCCGGGCGGTGATCAGGGTCTCCGGGTTGGTCGCCAGCGCCGAGACCAGCGAGGTCACGGTGAAGCCGGCCAGACCGGTCAGGAAGAGGTTCTTGCGCCCGTACTTGTCGCCGAGCCGCCCGCCGACGAGCAGTCCGGCGGCCATGGCGATGGTGTACCCGGCCGCGAGCCACTGGATGAACTCCTGCGAGCCGCCCATGTCACGCGTGATCGTCGGCCCGGCAATGGTCGTGACCAGGGAGTCGAGCAGATCCATGACCTCGCCGACGAGGATGATGCCGACGGCCGCCCATGCCCGCCTGGCAGAGAACGCAGGGCCTTCCGGCAAGGCCACGGCCTGCGGCGTTTCAGTGGTGGACATACTGACCTCCTGGGGGGGGTCGGGACAGTGGGCAGTGCCGCCGGCAGCGCGGCGAGTGCTGCGCGGCGAACGTCGTGCGAGCGTAGAAACATTGTTCCCTTTGACCGAACGCCTGCCTGCAAACGAACACTGTTCTACGGTAGAATGGCGTTCTCCGTCAACCCAAATCCGAACCGCCCCGATCCGACCCCGCGCCCTCGGCGCCCCCTCACCGGTAAGGTCTCCGTGATGCGTCAGAAGTCGAACTCCGCCGAGGTACCCCTCCCGCCATGGGAGGTGCGCCGGAAAACCGAGGTTCCCCAACGTGCTCCGCTCACGGCGGAGCGGATCGTCGACGCCGCGCTCGCGGTCGTCGACACCGAGGGCAGTGCCGCTGTCACCATGCGCCGGATCGCCAGCGACCTGGGCGTGGTCGCGTCCAGCCTTTACGCGCACGTGCGCAACCGCGAGGAGCTACTGCTCCTGGTGCTGGAGCGGGTGATGAAGGAGGTCGGCGTCCCGGAGGTCACCGGGCAGTGGGACGCGGACCTCAAGGCGCACTACACGAAGATGCAGCGCGTGCTGTCCGCCCACGGCGACGTCGCCCTCTACAATTTCGCGGCCTTCCCGCCCACCGCCATCGGCGTGGCCATCACCGAGCGGCTGCTGTCGGTCCTGCTGAACGTGGGCGTCCCCCCGAAGATCGCGGCTTGGGCCCTGCACCGGCTCACCCTGTACACGACGGCCGACGTCTACGAGGGCTGGCGCCTGGCGAACAAGGACCTGGACGACTGGATCGATCCCGTCCGCGACTACTTCGCGTCCCTGCCCGCGGACCGGTTCCCGTCCATCGTCGGCAACGTGGACGTCATGCTGGACACCGACAGCGACGGCAGGTTCGAACTGGGCCTGGACATGCTGATCTCCGGGCTGGCGACGTTCGTCACGGACTGACCGCCCCGCAGCCTCCGCAGCCGCAATCCCGGGACCGGCTTTTTCCGTCACCGATTCCCTGCAGTTTCCCAGGTTCAGAATTAACAAAGAGCTGACTCTGGTCTGACCCTGAGGGAAAATTCGCCGCGCTACCGTTCATGTCATCCCCCCTCGGCATACCCAAGGGAATTGTCATGAATGAGATCGCAGTGGACGCTGCCCCGGAATTTCCCATACTCCGCACCTGCCCGTTCAGCGTTCCGGAGACGTATCGGAAACTGGACGAGGCGGGCGGCCGGGTGCACCAGGTCCGCATGTCCGATGGGCGCCGCGCCTGGCTCATCACCAAGAACGAAGACGCCCGAGCGGTGCTTTCCGATGCCCGTTTCAGTTCCGAGAAACTTCGGCCCGGATTTCCCGAACTTTCTCCGGGCGGACTCAAGGCGCTGACCTATTTCTCGCCGTTTCTCGTGAACATGGACGGACCCGAGCACTCCCAGGCCCGCCGCGCGGTCCTCGGCGAGTTCTCCGTGCGCAAGATCAACGCCATGAAGCCGCGGATCCAGCGCATCGTCGACACGGCGATCGACCGGATGCTGGAGCAGCCGGACCGGCCGGTCGACCTCGTCGCGCACCTCGCGGGCCCCGTACCCACACTGGTGCTCGAGGCGTTCCTGGGTGTTCCGGCGGACGACCTCGACGCCATCGAGCGCAACACCGGGAAGATGCTGCGCGAGGCTCGGACGGAGGACGACCAGCGGGCCGCCGCCGAGGCCCTGCACGCCCACCTCGACCGTGTCATCGCGGCCAAGGAGGAGAGTCCGGCCGACGACTTCCTCAGCCGTCAGATCGACCGGTCCCGCCGGGAGCACGGAGGGGTCGCCGACCGTTTCGAACTCGCCAGTCTGGTGCAGCTCCTGCAGATCGCCGGACACGCCTCCAGTGCCGCGATGATCTCGCTGTCGGTGCTCACCCTGCTGGCCAACCCGGAGCAGCTGAACGAGCTCACCACCGACCCGGCCCGCACGCCAGCCGTGGTCGAGGAACTCCTACGCTTCCTGTCGATCACCGACACCGGGCCGCTCAGGCTGGCCCTGGAGGACGTGGAGATCGGCGGCGTCCGCATCCGCGCGGGCGACGGTGTCATGATTCCCACCCTGCCCGCGAACCGCGACGCCGACGCCTTCCCCGACCCCGACCGCTTCGACATCGGGCGAGCCTCGGGCACCCGCCATGTCGCGTTCGGCTACGGAGCACACCAGTGCCTCGGCCAGAACATCGTGCGCACCGAGCTCCAGGTGATCCTCGACCGCCTCTTCCACCGCGTCCCGGAGCTGCGGCTCGCCGCCGAACCCGACGCCCTGCCCTACAAGTACTTCGGCCAGTTCTTCGGCCCCGTCGAACTTCCCGTCACCTGGTAGGAGACCAGCACGTGAGCATACGTCTCGGTTATCACATCCCGTACTTCCATCACACGGAGACGGTCACCGGCCTCTTCCCCGCACTGGTCGCCCAGGTGCGCGCCGCGGAGGACGCCGGGTTCGACCTGGTCACGACGATGGACCACTTCTACCAGCCGCCGCTGATCGGTCCGCCCGACGGCCCGATGCTGGAGGCGTACACCCTCCTCGGGGCGCTGGCTGCGGCCACCAGCCGTGTGCAGCTGTCGACCATGGTGACCGGCATCGGCTACCGCAATCCCGCCCTGCTGGCCAAGATGGTCACCACGCTCGACGTGATCAGCCAGGGGCGCGCCGTGCTCGGCGTCGGCGCCGGCTGGCATGAGCAGGAACACCGCGAGTACGGCTACGAGTTCGGTACCCTCGCCGAGCGATTCGGCCGGTTCGAGGAGGCGCTCGGCGTCGTCGTCCCGATGCTGCGCGGGGCGCGGCCGCGAGTCGAGGGGCGCTGGTTCCGCGCCGAGGGTGCCATCAACGAGCCCCGGGTCCGGGATGACGTACCGCTGCTGCTCGGAGGCGGTGGCGAGAAGAAGACGTTCGCCTTCGCCGCCCGGCACGCCGACCACCTCAACATCATCTGCACGACTTCCGAGCTGCCGCGGAAGATGGCGGCGCTGCGGACGCGGTGCGCCGAGGCCGGCCGGGATCCGGCGACGCTGGAGACCAGCTTCGCCACGCCGCTGATCATCGACGAGGACGGCGAGCGGGCCCGCAAGCTGCTGGAGGAGGCGCTGGCCAGGTCGGGCGTGAACGTGGGGGAACTGACGGACTCCGAACGGGCTGCGGCGAGCGACCGGTTCTTCGTCGGCACCCCGGCCGAGGTCACCGAGCAGCTCCAGGAGCGGGTGCTGTGCCACGGCATCGACGGGCTCATGGCCAACATGCTCGTCAACGGGCACGATCCGGACGCCATCGCACTGGCCGGGCGCACGCTGGCCCCGCTGGTCGGGCTCGCGCCGGAGACGGGGACGACGACATGAACATGGCCGGATCGCAGCGCTTCACCGGAGGCGATGTACTGATGCAACAGCTGAGGATCGACCCCCCGGTGCAGCTGCTCTGGCGGGTGCAGGGCCGGTCGGCTCCCGAAGCGTTGCGGAAGTTCCACGCCAACCTGGCCCAGGGCCCGTTGAACCGCCGGATGCGGACGGCCCGGCTGCCGCTGGCCCGTCCGGTCTGGGAGCGGCACACCGACTGCTCCGCCCTGCGTGTCTCACCTCGGACGATCGCCCCGGAGGAGGTGATGGACTGGGCCGACGCTGCCTGCCGGGTCGATCTCGACGCCCATGCGGGCCGCGGCTGGGTTCTGAGCGCGGCTCATGTCGGCGACGGCACTTCCGTGGTGTCCCTGGTGGGTTCGCACGCGCTGACCGACGGCCAGGGCCTCATCGGTGCGGCCACACTCGCCGCCCGGGAGACCGCTCGACAGTGGCGCTCCGGGCAGCCGTCGCTGATCGACGACCTCACCGACGTGGTGACGGAAGGCATGTGGACGTACTCCCGGCTGACCCTGTCCCGGCTGCGCGGCAAGGTCGCCGGGGTACCCGCCACGGCCACCCGGATGCTGCTCGGCCGTTCACGGCAGGCAGAGGGCGCGGCGCCGGTCCGCTCCCGGCTCGCCTTCACCGTGTCGGCCGCCGACGCCGAGCGGGTGGCGCAGAGCGGCGGGGGCAGCGTGACGGGGCTGATGCTCGCCATGACCGCGAACATCCTGCGCGCCGCGCGGGGCACCACCGAGTCGGGCGGGCCGTTCACGGTCGGGCTGCCCGTGAGCTTCCGGCGGCCCGACGACCTGGAGTCCTCCAACATGGTCGGGATCGCCACGCTGCGGCTGGCCGGCCTGCGCGGGCGTTACACCGACCTGGCCCACATCCGCCGGCTGAGCAAGGCGGTGTACGCCGAGGTAGTCGGCCGGCACCTCACCGGCTATCCGCAGACCGATGCCGCGCTGTCCAACGCCGGCGAGATGCTGCCGGAGGCCAGGGACGTCTTCGGCCCCGCCCTGGGTGTCCTCTTCCGCACGGTGTCGGGCGCCGGGGGGCCGCCCGGCCGGATGAACTGTTTCGTCCTCAGGGCCGGGGGGACGGTGTCCATCGGCTTCCAGTCCGCCGGCGTCTCGGTCGGACACGGGCTGGTCGAGGCGGAACTCGACGCGTGGGGTCTCGCCCCGACCCACAGCTGGTGACCCACCTGCCGCGAGCCGCGGAGCAGCGCGGCTCGCGGTAGTCGCGGTCGCGCCCCAGTGTCCTCGCAGGCCCACAGGAGAACGTGATCGGCTCCTGACGGCCTGCGGAGAACGCTGTACTTGTAAAAGAACAACGTTCACTGATAGAACGTTGTTCAGAACTGGAAGGCAGAGAGGAACCCGTAATGGACGCTGACGTGATCGTGGTGGGCGCCGGACCCACCGGTCTGACGCTGGCCCACGAGCTGGCCCTCGCCGGCGCACGCGTGGCCCTGCTCGACAAGGGCCCCGGCCGGACCGGCGAGAGCCGGGCCCTGAACCTCCACCCCCGCACTGCGGAGATGCTGGCCCTGCGCGGCATGCTCGACGGCGCGGAGGAGCAGGCCAGGGCCCGCCTGGAGACCACCCACTTCGCACACCTGCCCGTGCCGCTGACGCTGGACGGCTGGAACTCCCGCTACCCGTACCAGGTGGCCATTCCGCAGGCCGAGGTCGAGAACGTGCTGGAGGAGCACCTCGCCGCACTGGGGGTGCGGGTTCAGTGGAACTCGGAGGTCACCGGCATCGACCAAGACGAGGAGCGGGTCCGCGTCCAGACTGGCGGGAAGTGGATCGAGGCACGCTATCTGGCGGGCTGCGACGGTGGCCGCAGCTTCGTCCGCAAGCACCTCGGCGTCGAGTTCCCCGGGCTGGACGCGCGGTGGTTCGGCACCGTCTCCGACGTGGTGCTGGGCCTCACCGGTGAGGGGATCGCCACGACCTGGGACACCAAGGGCTCTCCCCGGATGCGCCCTGACGGGTCGTTCGCGAACATCTTCCCCATCGGCAAGGAGTCGGACAACGTCCACCGCATCTTCTACAGCGTCGCCGACCAAGTGATCGACGACCAGCGCGCGAAGGTGCCGGAGGACGAGGTCATCGCCGCGATCCAGGAGTTCTACGGCTCGGACACCGAGGTCAAGGAGGTGCGCTGGGCCTCCCGGTTCAGCGACGCCTCGCGTCTCGCGGAGCACTACCGCGTCGGACGGGCCTTCCTCGCCGGCGATGCCGCGCACGTCCACCTGCCGCTCGGCGGACAGGGACTCAACACCGGCGTGCAGGACGCGATGAACCTGGGCTGGAAACTGGCCGCCGAGATCGCCGGCTGGGCCCCCGAAGGGCTGCTCGACACCTACCACGGTGAACGCCACCCGGTGGGCGCCGCCGTCCTCACGAACACCCGGGCCCAGGTCGCCCTCGGCCAGAAAGGCATCGAGCATGAGGCGCTGCGGGAGATCTTCACCCAGCTGATCAAACTGCCGGAGGCCAACCGCCTGCTCGGCGGGGCGATCTCCGGGCTCTCCATCCGCTACGACCTCGGCGGCGACGAGCCCGTCGGCGCCCGGCTCACCGACTTCGCCCTGCCGGACGGCCGCTGGGTCAGCGAACTGTTCCAGCAGGGGCAGGGCGTCCTGCTGACCACGCGGACGGAACTCGTCGCCGAGTCGGCCCCCTGGACGGGCCGGGTGGACGCCGTGGAAGTACCGGAGCTGCCCGGCCTGGGTGCCGAGGCTGTGCTGGTGCGCCCCGACGGCTACGTCTGCTGGGTGTCCGGCACGCCGCTCACGGAAGCACTCCACCGCTGGTTCGGCGCGCCCCGGACCTGACCCGCGGCCGGCCTGGGCGCCGGCCGTGTGCGTCCCACTTCCCCACGTAGGAGTCCACCTCATGACCATTCTGGTGACCGGCGCGACCGGTAACGTCGGCCGCAACGTCGTCGAGCTGCTGCTCGCGGCCGGTGCCCCGGTGCGGGCCACCTCCCGGAACCCGAAGACCGCCGGACTGCCCGCGGGCGTCGACGTGCGCGCCGGGGACCTGGACGACCCCGGTTCGTTCGGGGACGCGCTGTCGGGCGTGGAGAAGCTCTTCCTGTTCCCCAACCCGTCCGGCGTCGTCGGCTTCCTGCGCCTCGCCGGGGACTGCGGCGTCAAGCACGTGGTGCTGCTGTCGTCCGCCGCGGTGAGCGAGCCCGGTGAGACCGCCAGTCCGATCGGGCTCATGCACCTGTCGGTCGAACGGGCGGTGGAGGACAGCGGTCTCGCCCGGACGGTGCTGCGGCCGGGCGCCTTCGCGAGCAACGTGCTGCAGTGGGCCCCCGCGATCCGCGAGGGCGGTGAGGTCCGTGTCCCGTACGCCGAGAGCGTGGTCTCGCCGATCCACGAGCGGGACATAGCGGCCGTCGCCGTCAAGGCCCTGCTGTCCGATGGACACGAGGGCGCGACGTACGAGCTCACCGGCCCGGAGTCGATGACGCAGCGCCGGCAGGTCGAACTGATCGCGGCGGCAATCGGTCGTCCGGTGACCGTCGTCGACTTGGTCGGCGATGCCGCTCGGACCCAGCTGGAGGAGCAGTACGGCTCGTTCGGAGTGCCCGGCCTCGTCGACTCCGTCCTCGGCACGTACGCCGCCTCGGTCGGCACCACCGCCCCGGTGACGGACACGGTCGCCCGGGTCACCGGCCGTCCGCCGACGGCTTTCGCCGACTGGGCGCTGGAACACCGTACAGCGTTCACCGCTGCCTGACGGCAGACCTCCGACATGAAGGAGCCGAACCCAGAACGGGTACGGCTCCTTCTCTGCTGCCTGGCTGCCTCGGGCCTGGGCCGCCTTGCGCCGCTCCCGCCGCGGTCCGGAGGCAGGCGCCCCGCCTCGGCTGATTCTCGGTCGGCACCGCGCGGGCGCATGCCGTCAGGAACGATCGCCGCTACGTCGGCGTCTCAAATACCGTCCGCGACATATATAACACCCCTCCGACCTGCAGAAACGTCAAATCATGTCGCTAACCTCGCCGTTTCACTTGGGTACGCCTGGCTTTGCGGCGGAAACGCGAAAGTGCCTTCCTGACCGGGGACGATGAACCTTGCTGAGGGGTTCTGTCGGTCCAGACGGAGGGCACTTTCTACGTGCAGGCTATCGGGTTGCGTCCCAAGGTCCATGTCAGTGCCGTTGGTTCGGGGGTGGTCGGGCATGCCGGGGCACGGTTGCTGGCGGATCTCGCTGATGCCACCGGGCTGACCGCCTCGTACTCCACCGCTCTCAGGCCGCTTCGGCCGCGCGGGACGGGGCATGATCCGGGCCGGGTCGCCACCGATCTCGCGGTGATGCTCGCCGATGGCGGTGAGGCGATCGCGGATCTGGCCGTGCTGCGGGACCAGGGCGAGGTGTTCGGCCCCGTCGCCTCCACGCCCACGGCCTGGCGGTTGCTCGCCGACATCGACAAGGCTGCACTCGCTTCACTGCGAGCGGCGCGCGCTGCAGCCCGGGAAGTCGCCTGGATGCAGGCCGCCGAGACCGGCGCGGGCATACCCGCTGTCCGGGCCGGCGGACGCGAGCTTCCCGGCCTGGTCCTGGACCTCGACGCCACGCTGATTACCTGCCACTCGGAGAAGGAACAGGCCGCCCCGACTTATAAGGGCGGCTTCGGCTTCCATCCGCTGCTGTGTTTCCTCGCGAACACCGGCGAGGCCGTGTCCGGCCGGCTGCGGCCGGGGAACTCCGGAGCCAACACTGCCGCCGATCACATTGCGGTGCTCGACCAGGCGCTCGCGCAGATCCCCGACGCTCACCGGCACGGCACCGACATCCTGGTCCGCGCCGACAGCGCCGGATCCGCGAAAGCCTTCCTCGCTCACGTCCGCGACGTGCGGAAACGAGGAATTCGTACCTCCTTCTCGGTCGGATACGCGGTCACCGAGCCGGTCCGCCGCGCTGTCCGGGCCATGCCCGACCGCCTCTGGCATCCCGCCCTGGACCAGGACGGGACACTGCGTGATGGCGCCGAGGTCGCCGAGCTGACCGGGATGATCGATTTGGACGGCTACCCGCCCGGCACCCGCATCATCGTGCGCCGGGAGCGGCCGCACCCCGGAGCCCAGCTGTCCCTGTTCGACCAGGACGAGGGCCTGCGGCATCAGGTGTTCCTCACCGACACCCCGTACTGCGGCGGCGGTTCCGCCCAGTTCCTGGAGGTCCGTCACCGCGGGCATGCCACCGTCGAGGACCGCATCCGGTGCGGCAAGACCACCGGCTTCGGCCGCTTCCCCTCCCGCGACTTCGGCGTCAACACCGTCTGGCTCGAACTCAGCCTCGCGGCGATCGACCTGATGGCCTGGACCCGTGTCCTCCTCTTGGACGGGGAACTGGCCACCGCCGAGCCGAAGAAGCTCCGCTACCGGCTCCTGCACGTCACAGCCCGCCTCACCCGCGGCGGCCGACGCCTACGCTTGCGGATATCGGCGACCTGGCCCTGGCGAAACGAACTGGCCACGGCCTTCCACCGCCTCGCCGCCCTGCCCCGTCCCGCCGGCTGACCGGCAAACCCCCGTCCGCCACGACCCGAAGGACCTGGAGAACCCGACCATCGCGCCGGGACTCCGTCATGCCCGAAAACCGAAATCGCGTCGGTCACCCGACAGTTGCCCCTCAGCGACCCCTCACCGACCCAACCGAAACGGCGAGGCTAAGGTCAGCACCAGTCAGCACCGTTGCCGAGCGCCGCCGGGGCGAACCGGTAGCGCACGTCGTGAGGCGACCAGTCGTCACGCAGGGTCTTCACTGCCACCAGTCGCGTACCGGTGCACAGCCCCGCCGACATCCCCAGCAATCGACGTTCTCGCGTCAGCGGTGCCAGCGGCCGGGACTTCCTGTGCGCGGCCCGCCTCCTGGGAAAACCTGATCCGCCAGAAGATCGGAAACGAGCAGATGAGGCGGACGAGGCGGTCATTGTCGAGGGTCTGGCCATGCCGTACGAAGAGGCTCTGGCCTACGCGGTGAACGGCGCCCCTTGGTCCCGCCGTCTCGCAGTACCCGCCGCCGCCGCCGGACGGCTGTTGCGAAGTTCTCGCCTCTTGGTCAGAGGTTAAGGACCGTCTCGGTGAGCAGATGGCCGCGGCCCAGGACGCGCAGGCAGTCGGCGACGAGGGACGTACGCAGTTCTCTGCTCACCTCGAGGCTGTGAGGTCGACCGGTCTCCGCGAGGCTCGTGCAGTGCATGTCGCGGGCCTTGAGCAACGGCGCGCAACTCCTTCTCAACGGCGTCGAGATGCGGAGTAGGAGACCTCCTGGCGCCAATGTCAGCAGGGCCTGCGGCAGTGGCCGCGACGCACACAGCCGACACAAGCGTGAGTCGGCCCGAGCCGTCGCCACCCTGCTCAACACCGTCCGCCGGGACCAGATTTCCCAGGCACCCGCTGTGGCAAGGCTGCTGCATCGGCAGTTCGCCCGCATTACCCCGGCCGAGGCCAGCCGCCATGCCGTCTGCGATCGGTGTCTGCTCGGCCCGGACCCGCTCCCGGCCGGGGGCATCGACGCGGTGCGTGCCCTGGTGTTCACCGGTGAACACGACGACGTCAGCACGCCGGACGAAAACCGTGTTGTGCAGCCTCCATCGCCGGCTCGACCTTCCTCCTCGTCCGCAACGCCGACCACATGGTGCACCTCGAACGGGAAGCCGAATACGCCGATCTCGTCCTACGTTTTCTCACCGACCTCCGGCTCGACGGCCTCCCCTACACGACTGCACCGGAGCACTTCGGGCAAGTGGGTAGGCGCCGACATGAGCTCCGGACCATCGGCTTCACCATCACTCTGGCCGCCGCTTTCACCAGCTACAAATTCCGCGAGCGAAGCTACTGACGAGTAGGCGCCCTCGCAAATGCCCACGATGCGCCTGAGCTCACACCGCGCAGCATCGAAGCGGGTGAAATCACCGGCGTGCAGATCAGCCGGCGCGCTCTACAGGGAGTGGGGCGCGGCCGAAGCCCGGGGCCGGTCGCCAACCGCGCTCTGAAAGGCGTCCTTGGGTGAGCAGCCACATCCGGACCACCGAGGCGCGCCGTGATCGGCACGAGGCTCGCACTCACGGGCCAGGACGTATTCTCCCGACGCCGACGCCGACGTGTTGCGGTGGTGGGTCCGCGACGACTCTTCGTTACACACAGACGAGGCGGTCGACCGCTGCGGCAACGTCTGCCCGAGCCGGACCGTGCAAAGAGATCAGCACCGACCCAGCACAGAACGGGTTTCCTGGGGTGATCACAGGTGCCTCCAGGTCAGCACAAAGTCAGCACGGGTAGAGAAAGAGCCCCGGATCGCTCCGAGGCTCTAAAGCTGTGACCTGCATGTTTGCTGTCAGGAACGATCGCTGCTAACTCGGCGTCTCAGATAGCGTCCGCACATAAGTGCCACACTGCCAGGCCCACCCGTCACCCGACCACCGCCCCCGACGATGGCGCGCCGCGCCGGCCCCGATCGATCGCGACCCCGAGGAGCCACCGCAGAACATGGAAAGCACCGCAGTCACCTCGCTGGCCTCCCTGTGGGACGAGGTCTTCGGCACCCAGCCCGACCCCGACCTCTGGGTCGTCATAGCCACCGCCGTCGCCGCGCTGGCGGCGATCGTCCCGCACGGCGTCTGGCGGCTCTCGCGCAACGCCATCACCATCGCGCACGAGGGCGGCCACGGACTGATCGCGCTGCTCACCGGCCGCACCCTGACCGGCATCCGGCTGCACTCCGACACCAGCGGCCTCACGGTCAGCCGCGGCAAGCCCACCGGCCTCGGCATGATCCTCACCGCCGCCGCCGGCTACACCGCGCCCCCGCTCCTCGGCCTCGGCGGCGCCGCCCTCCTCGGCTCCGGCCGCATCACCCTCCTGCTCTGGCTCTCCACGATCCTGCTGGTCGCCATGCTGGTCATGATCCGCAACGCCTACGGCGCCCTGACGGTCGTCGTCACCGGCGGCACCTTCGTCGTCGTCTCCTGGCTGGCGGGCCCCCAGGTCCAGGCCGCCTTCGCCTACGCGGTGGTCTGGTTCCTGCTGCTGGGGGGCGTCCGCCCGGCGTTCGAGCTCCAGGCGAAGCGCCGCCGAGGAGGCGCCGGCGACTCCGACGCGGACCAGCTCTCCCGCCTGACCCATGTGCCGGCGACGGTCTGGCTCCTGATGTTCCACGTGGTCTCGGTCTGCGCGCTGCTGGGCGGCGGCCGCTGGCTGCTGAACCTCTGACGCCGGGGTCGAGGCGCGCCCCGAAAAGGACGCGGGGCTGTCCCGACGCTTTGGCTCCGCCGCGTGGGCGCGACCAGCCACGACGGACCCGCGGACAAGAGCCGACCCGGGCTCCCGGCTCAACCCGGCGGAGCGAACCCCCACTAAAGTGGGCCCCATGGCCCTGAACGCACAGCCCGCCCTCTGGCCCGCCCCCTACGCGAGCGGAGCCGTCGACGCGACGGTCCACGTCCCGGGGTCCAAGTCGGTCACCAACCGCGCCCTGGTACTCGCCGCCCTCGCCAGCGAGCCCGGCTGGCTCCGCCGCCCCCTCCGCTCCCGCGACACCCTCCTGATGGCGGCCGCGCTGCGCGCGATGGGCGTCGGCATCGAGGAGACCGTCTCCTCCAGTTCGTCCGGCGCGGGCGGCTCCGGCGAGGCCTGGCGCGTCCTCCCCACCGGCCTGCACGGCCCGGCCACGGTGGACGTCGGCAACGCCGGCACGGTCATGCGCTTCCTCCCCCCGGTGGCCGCCCTCGCCGACGGACCCATCCGGTTCGACGGCGACCCCCGCTCGTACGAGCGCCCTCTGAACGGCGTGATCGACGCCCTGCGCGCCCTCGGCGCGCGGATCGACGACGACGGCCGGGGCGCCCTCCCGCTGACGGTGCACGGCGGCGGTGCCCTGGACGGCGGTCCGGTGGCGATCGACGCGTCCTCGTCGTCGCAGTTCGTGTCGGCGCTTCTCCTGTCGGCCCCCCGCTTCAACCAGGGCGTCGAGGTCCGTCACATCGGCGCGACCCTGCCGTCCCTCCCCCACATCCGGATGACCGTCGACATGCTGCGCTCGGTCGGCGCGCAGGTGGACACCCCGGAGTCGGGCGGCGAGGCGAACGTCTGGCGGGTCACGCCGGGCGCGCTGCTCGGCCGCGACCTGACGATCGAGCCGGACCTCTCCAACGCCCAGCCGTTCCTGGCGGCGGCCCTGGTGACCGGCGGCAAGGTCGTCATCCCCGACTGGCCCGCGCGCACCACCCAGCCCGGTGACCAGCTCCGCGCGATCTTCACGGAGATGGGCGGCACCTGCGAACTGACCGAGTACGGACTGGTGTTCACCGGTTCGGGTGCGATCCACGGCATCGACGTGGACCTGGGCGAGGTCGGCGAGCTGACCCCGGGTATCGCGGCGGTCGCCGCCCTCGCCGACTCCCCCTCGACCCTGCGCGGCGTCGCCCACCTCCGCCTCCACGAGACGGACCGCCTGGCCGCGCTCACCAAGGAGATCAACGAACTCGGCGGCGACGTCACCGAGACCGCCGACGGCCTCCACATCCGCCCGCGCCCCCTGCACGGCGGTGTCTTCCACACCTACGACGACCACCGCATGGCCACGGCCGGTGCGATCATCGGCCTGGCCGTGGACGGGGTGCGGATCGAGAACGTGGAGACGACGGCCAAGACCCTGCCGGACTTCCCCGACCTGTGGACCGGGATGCTCGGGAAGAACTGACGGGCGGACCGGGATCATGCGCCGTTACGGCAAGCACACCGACGAGGACGACATCCGCAGCCGCCCGAACCGCAAGGGCAACCGTCCCCGTACGCACATCCGCCCCAAACACGAGGACGCCGCCGAGGGCATGGTCCTCACCGTCGACCGGGGCCGGCTGACCTGCCTCGTCGACGGCCAGGTCATCCTCGCGATGAAGGCCCGCGAACTGGGCCGCAAGGCCGCGGTCGTCGGCGACATCGTCGCCCTCGTCGGCGACCTCTCCGGCAAGAAGGACACACTCGCCCGGATCGTCCGCATCGCCGACCGCACGTCGGTGCTGCGCCGCACGGCCGACGACGACGACCCGTACGAGCGCGTCGTCGTCGCCAACGCCGACCAGCTCGCCATCGTCACCGCCCTCGCCGACCCGGAGCCCAGGCCCCGGCTGATCGACCGCTGTCTGGTGGCGGCGTACGACGGCGGCCTCACCCCCCTGCTGGTCATGACCAAGTCGGACCTGGCCTCGCCCGACAAACTCCTGGAGCTCTACGGCCACCTGGACATCCCGTACGTGGTGACGAGCCGCCAGGAACTGGAGGCCGACGACACCGCCGACCACGTGCGCGAACACCTCGACGGCAAGATCACCGCCTTCGTGGGTCACTCGGGCGTGGGCAAGACGACCCTGGTCAACGCCCTGGTCCCGGAGGACCTGCGCCGTACGACCGGCCATGTGAACGCGGTGACGGGCCGCGGCCGGCACACCACGACCTCGGCACTGGCCCTCCCCCTGGCGGACTCGCACGGCGGCTGGCTGGTGGACACCCCGGGCGTACGGTCGTTCGGTCTCGCCCACATCGACCCCTCGCGGGTCATCAACGCCTTCCCGGATCTGGTGCCGGGCACCGAGGGCTGCCCGCGTGCGTGCGGTCACGACGAGCCGGACTGCGCGCTGGACCAGTGGGTGGCGGACGGTCACGCGGACCCGGCCCGGCTCTACTCCCTGCGCAGGCTGCTCTCGACACGCGAACGACGGGAAGGCGACTGACCTCCGCGTTGTTTGCGCCCCTCTCTACCCGGTAAGTGCATAATCGCACCAAGTCGGAGCCCGACCGGACGAGAGCACACGAAGCGGTCACGGAGCGTGGGGACACGGGAGGACGAGACATGGCGTGGCTGCTGGTGGTCGTGGCGGGACTTCTGGAAACCGGGTTCGCCGTCTGCCTCAAGCTCTCGCACGGCTTCACCAGACTCTGGCCCACGGTCGCCTTCTGCGTCTTCGCGCTCGGCAGCTTCGGCCTGCTGACCCTCTCCCTGAAGAAGCTCGACGTCGGCCCCGCCTACGCCGTCTGGACGGGCATCGGCGCGGCTGGCACCGCGATCTACGGGATGATCTTCCTCGGGGACATCGTGTCGACGCTGAAGATCGTCTCGATCAGCCTGGTGATCGTGGGGGTCGTGGGCCTGCAACTGTCGGGTTCGGCGCGGTAGTTCGCGACCGGGCCTACAGATGGTGGAGAGGCCGGCTGAGCTGGCGGGGCAGCGCGGTCCGTACGAGATCCGTGACCCCGCCGTCACCCGGGGGCGCCGCCACGCACGACAGGGCGAGCCGCACGGCCAGTTCGCAGCAACGGGCCAGCTCCCCCGTGTCCGACCTGGGGGTGCCGGGCGCGGACAGCACGGCGACGGCCCGCTCGCGCACCAGGGCCACGAAGTCGGCGGGCGCGGGCAGCGGCCCGTCCGCGCGGCGCTGGGCGGGCACTACGGAGGACGAGGGCACCGCCGACAGCGTCGGCGAGGGCAGCCGCTCGCTCCAGCAGCCGGTGAGCATGGCGCGAACGAGCGCGTTGTTCCGGGAGGCCGCCACGGTCCACTCGGCGGTCGCGGCCAGCCGGTCCCGGGTGTCCGCGGGGGTGGCCAGCGCCCGCTCGACGCCCGCCAGATAGCCGTCCGCCTCCCTCCGGACCAGGGCCCTGGCCAACCCGTCCTTGCTGCCGAACTCGTTGTACAGCGTCTGACGTGACACTCCGGCCACCGCCGCCACGTCCACCATCCGCACCGTGGACCACGGCCGGCGCACCAGCGCCGTGTAAGCGGCGTCCAACAACGTTTCCCGCGCTGCAGGCATCATCGCCTCCCTGAATGCGAGCGGGCGGCTCTGGCCCTCAGATTTGACGCGCATCAAGTCACTGTCAAGGGTTCACGGCGGTCCCCAGGGGCGCACATCAGCCAACGCACGCGGGCCCCTTCCCACCACGCCCACCCACCCCGCCCACCCACCCCGCCGACGGCAGCCGCGGAGCGTGGCCGGCTGTCGTGGCTGCGGGCAGTCGTGCCACCGGGGGCGACGGGGGCACCCCCGCTCGATCGAAGCCGAGCGGGGGTGAGGGTGGGTGAGGGTGGGCGCGGGGGCACCGGGCGGGCGCCGGTGAACGACACCCGCCCCCGCCCGGCACGACCCCCGGGTGCCCGACCGTCGCCGCCCCAACCCCCGCACCCCCCAACCGACCTCCGGCCCCCTGTAGCCCCGTACCGACCTCGGCAGATACCGTTCGCCACATGGCCGACTACCTCGACGACCTCCGCTTCGCCCACGTCCTCGCGGACGCCGCCGACGCGACCACCATGGCCCGGTTCAAGGCCCTCGACCTGAAGGTCGAGACGAAGCCGGACATGACCCCGGTGAGCGAGGCCGACAAGGCCACCGAGGAACTCATCCGCGGCCAACTCCAGCGCGCCCGCCCCCGAGACGCGATCCTCGGCGAGGAGTACGGCCTCGAGGGCACCGGCCCCCGCCGCTGGGTGATCGACCCGATCGACGGCACCAAGAACTACGTCCGTGGCGTCCCCGTCTGGGCCACCCTGATCTCCCTGATGGAGGCGGCCGAGGGCGGCTACCAGCCCGTCGTCGGCGTCGTCTCCGCCCCCGCCCTGGGCCGCCGCTGGTGGGCCGCCAAGGGCCACGGCGCCTTCACGGGCCGCAGCCTCAGCTCGGCCTCCCGCCTGCACGTCTCCCGCGTCGCCGAGCTGTCGGACGCCTCCTTCGCGTACTCCTCCCTCAGCGGCTGGGAGGAGCGCGGCCACCTCAACGGCTTCCTGGACCTGACCCGCGAGGTGTGGCGCACGCGCGCGTACGGCGACTTCTGGCCGTACATGCTGGTCGCCGAGGGCGCGGTGGACATCTGCGCCGAACCCGAACTCTCCCTCTGGGACATGGCCGCCAACGCGATCATCGTCACCGAGTCGGGCGGCAGCTTCACCGGACTCGACGGCCGCCCCGGCCCGCACAGCGGCAACGCGGCGGCCTCGAACGGCCTGCTCCACGACGAGCTGCTGGGATACCTGAACGAGCGCCACTGAACCTGCCCTTTGACGCGGACGACGCCCCGGAGTGATCCCGGGGCGCCCCGAACTGACCACGCACGCCCCCTTGTTGACCTCCGCTTTACCTGCCACATTGAGAGTTCCCCCGCTTGTGAACTTGTGCAGCGCTCAACAGGCGCCTCCGGCGCCGGGCCTGAACTATCTGTCGCCGGGGTACCCCAGGAGGTGGCTGAACTCCATGCTCGTCCGCGACGCCATGAGCACACTGGTCCTCACCATCGGTCCCGATCACACCCTCCGCCAGGCCGCCGCACTGATGTCGGCTCGCCGGATCGGCGCGGCCGTGGTCCTCGACCCGGACGCCGGCGGACTCGGCATTCTGACCGAACGCGACGTCCTCAACTCCGTCGGCCTGGGCCAGAGCCCCGACGCCGAACGCGCCCATGCCCACACCACCAACGACGTCGTGTTCGCCGCGCCGTCCTGGACCCTGGAGGAAGCGGCCCGCGCCATGACCCATGGCGGTTTCCGCCACCTGATCGTCCTCGACCAGGGCGCACCCGTCGGCATCGTCTCGGTCCGCGACATCATCCGCTGCTGGTCACCGGCCCGACAGCCCACACCCGCCTAGAGAGCCTCCGGGCACACGAACGCGCGGGCTCGTGAACCCACGGACCCACGCGCGCGACCCACGGACGCGCGAACGGGCCGGGAACCTCGGAACGAGATCCCGGCCCGTCCTCAACGACAAGCGGTCCAACCCCGGGTCGGCCGCACAGGGCCTGGACTGCGACCTCCAGGCGCTTGCCGAAGCCTTTCCTGACAGAACCCGATCCTATATTGGACAAAATCCAAGTCAAGTCAAGCTCCAAAGTCACACCTGTTCGGGAACTGTTCCCCCTTGCTGTTAGGCTGACCGGTATGAGTGACCTTCTGGAGCGGCTGCGCGGACGCGGATGGCGTATGACCGCGCAGCGACGTGTCGTGGCCGAGGTCCTCGAAGGCGAACACGTCCACCTGACGGCCGACGAGGTGCACGCGCGCGCTGTCGCCAAACTGCCCGAGATCTCCCGGGCGACCGTGTACAACACCCTGGGTGAGCTGGTCTCCCTCGGTGAGGTGCTCGAGGTGGCCACGGACAAGCGTGCCAAGCGGTACGACCCCAACGCGCACCGCCCGCACCACCACCTGGTCTGCGCCCGGTGCGGCACGATCCGCGACGTCCACCCCACGGGCAACCCGCTGGCCGACCTGCCCTCCTCCGAGCGCTTCGGCTTCACCGTCTCGGACGTAGAGGTCACCTACCGAGGCGTCTGCCCGACCTGCACGACCGCGTAGGCCCACCGCCGCACGACACACCAAACCCCCGGCGCCGATACGGCCGGGGGCTTCTCTCTGCACACTGATCAGTCAACCTGATCAGTCAACTTGATCAGGTTGCCAATACCGCGATACACCGAGGGCCCGGAACCTGATCGGTTCCGGGCCCTCGGCCTTCAGTAGCGGGGACAGGATTTGAACCTGCGACCTCTGGGTTATGAGCCCAGCGAGCTACCGAGCTGCTCCACCCCGCGGCGATGAACTGAACACTACGTCACCGCCACCGACCAGCGCAAATCCATTGGGCACCAGCCCTGACCTGCACCTCCGCGGCCGGCCACCCCGTCCCGCCCTCGGGCAACGCACCGCTGACCGCCCCACCCAGCAGTGCGGGCGCGGGTCCCACCTGCCCCGGCCGCGGGCAGTCGCCCGAGGGAGGCGACACCCACCCTGCAGGGGTGCAGGGCCCGGCACAGGCCTGCCTGTCGTCGCCGCGAGCAGTCGCGCCGCCGGGGTGGCCCGGCGGCACGGGTGGGCGCGGGCGGCACCCCGCAAGCGCCGGCGAGCGAGACCGACCCCCGCCCAGCCGCAGCCGCCGGGCGCCCCCGCACCCCCGAGCCCCGCGCAGCGGCCCGGCACCAGAAGCGCTTACGCCGACAACTCGTCCCGCAACGCATCCCGCAACCGCGCCGCCCGCTCCGCGACCTCCGCCGGCCCGAGGGCAGCGGCCCGATCGGCCCACCGCTTCCCCTCCACCAGCTCACCCCGACGCGCGTAGACGAGAGCAAGCCGCAAAGCGGCCCGCCCATGCCCCGCGTCGGCGGCCCGCGCCCACCACACCGCGGCCTCAGGCTCGCTCCCCTCCCGAGCCAGCAGCAGCCCCAGATTGAACGCCCCGTTCCGCGACCCGGACTCCGCCGCGACCCGATACCACCGAGCCGCCTCGACGACGTCCCCCCGCGCCGCGGCCAGCATCCCGACCCGCACCTGCGCCCGCCGATGTCCCTGCGACGCGGCCCTCTCGTACCACTCCTCGCACTCGTTCTTCTCCCGCACCGGCTCCCCCAGCTCATGCGCGGGAGCGGGCGGCCGGCGCGCGTCGAGCACGGCGGCCAGCCGGTACGCGGCCTCCGCACTGCCCCCACCGGCGGCACACCGCAGATGCCGCTCGGCGGCCCGCTCGTCGCCGTCCCGCAGCCGCGCGATGGCGACCTGGAGCGCCGCCTCGGTGTGCCCGGCGGCAGCCGCCCGCTCGTACCAGACGAGCGCTTTCACGTCGTCGCCCCGCCCGGCGAACAGGATGCCCAGGTTGAAGGCGGCGTCCACGCTGCCGGCCTCCGCGGCCTTGGAGAACCACGGTTCGGCCCCGGACGCGTCCCCGACCTGGAGCAGCAGGATGGCCAGCGCGTTCGCCGCCTCCCGGTGCCCGGCGTACGCGGCCCGCCGGTACCACTGCTCGGCCTGCGCGGTCCGCCCCTGCTCGGCGCAGAGCAGCCCGAGATTGAACGCGCCGTTGACGTCACCGGCGTCCATCGCGGCCCGGTACCACCGCTCGGCGGTCTGCGTCTCACCGCGCTCGGCGTGCAGCGCGCCCAGCGCGTTCGCCGCGTTGCCGTCGCCCTCCTGGGCAGCCCGCAGCCACCACACGGCCGCGCTCTCGGTGTCGCCCGCGTCCCGCAGCAGGAACCCGAGCGCGCAGGCGGCGCGCGGCTCGCCGTCCTTGGCGGAGGTCAGATACCAGCGCCCGGCCTCCTTGAGCTCCCCGCGCCGCTCCAGGATCGCCCCGAGATGCAGGGCGGCCCGCCGGTGCCCGCGCGCGGCGGCCTGGCGGTACCACTGCTCCGCCTCCTCGGCGGCGCCCCCGACTCCGTTGTCGGCACCGGGCTCTGCGGCGCGCGCGGCGGCACGGCCTTCACGGACGACCGGACGGGCCTCGCGGGCGGCCTCCCGGCTCGCGCTCCCGATCTCGAACGCCGCGCGCGCGATCCTGCGCCCCTCGCGCGCTGCCGCGCGCTCCTCCTGCTCGGCACGCTGGTCGAGCTCTCGCGCGAGGCGATACGCGGCCTCGCGGTGCCCGCGCTCGGCGGCGACCCGCATCCACCGCTCGGCGGCGGCGTCGCTACGGTGCTCCAGCAGATCGGCGAGGGCGTACGCGCCCAGTGCGTGGCCCTGCTCGGCGGACTGGCGCAGCCAGTACTCGGCGGCCGGCTCGTCACCGCGCTCACGGTGGTGCCGGCCGAGCGCGTGCGCCGCGGCGGCGGACCCGGCGACGGCCGCGATCCGCCACCAGCTGGCGGCCTCGTCGGCGTATCCGCGCTGGTGCAGCAGGACACCCAGGTTGTTGGCGGCCGCGCGGTCCCCGGCCGCGGTGGCGCCCCGAAGATAGGGCTCGGCTCCGTCGAGGTCGCCGCGGCGCAGCAGCATGGCTCCGAGGACGCTCATCGCCTCGGCGTCACCGGCTTCGGCGGCGAGCCGCTGACGCGCCTCCTCGACGGCGTCGGCCGTCTCGTCCTCGTCCGCCGCCTGCACGGACTCGACCGACGAAACGGACTCGGCGGGCACCACGAAGTCGGCGGCAGGCAGCGCAAAGTCGGCAGGCTGCGCAAACCGCCCTGTCTCCAACAGAGTTGCCTTGTCCCCCATAACGTCCATCGTCGCACCACCTGCAACCTGGGTACACCTGGTATACCGCAGCCATTGAGGTCACTACAGCGTTTTGTCGACATGCCCACAGAGCGACAAGTCAAACACAGATTTCGCCAACACCCCCGACAACACGTCGAAGGCCCGGATCCTTGAGAGGATCCGGGCCTTCAACTTCAGTAGCGGGGACAGGATTTGAACCTGCGACCTCTGGGTTATGAGCCCAGCGAGCTACCGAGCTGCTCCACCCCGCGCCGTTGTGTTGCAACCGTACCACGGCGCGGGGTGGAGCTTTGCATCAGCCGCTTCCGGAGCCTCCGTCACCGCTCTGGTCGCTGTCCTCACTGCCACTGCCGCCGGTCCCGTCGGCCTTGGACTGCGCGTCCTCGGCCCGCTTCAGCGCGTCCTCCAGGGCCTGTTGGGCCCGGCCGTACGCCTCCCAGTCGCCGTCCTTGAGGGCCTGCTGGCCCTCGTCGAACGCCTTCTGGGCTTCCTCCAGGGCCTGTTGGACCGTCGGATCGCCGGACGGGGGCGGCTCGTCGGTGCCCTCGTCGCCGTCGTCGACCGGTGGCTCGGTGGTCGGACCCTCGGTTTCGAACACCTTGTTGAGCGCCGCGTCGAGGGTGTCCTCGAAGGCCGTGTTGCCGCCGTAGGTGACCAGGACCTTGCGCAGCAGCGGGTACTTGAGTCCGCCGCCTCGGACATAGACGGGCTCCACGTAGAGCAGTCCGCCGTCGAGCGGGACCGTCAGGAGGTTGCCGTACTCGACCTGGGAGTCACCTCTCTTGAGGAGGCTGATGGTCTCGGCGATGTCCTGTTCGGAGTTGAACTGGCTCTGGACCTGTTTCGGTCCGTCGATCGGTTCGCTGGTCGGCAGTTTCAGAATTCTGATCTTGCCGTAGTCCTTGGTGCCCGCCTCGGCGTTGACCGACACGAAGGCGCTGAGGTTGTCCCGGCCGTTGGGCGTGAGCGTCGTGGTCAGCGAGAACGCCTGTGCCGTCTGGCCCGGCAGCTTCATGCTCAGGTAGTACGGCGGCACCGCGTTGCCCGAGGTGTTGGTCGGGTCGTCCGGGACCTGCCACACCTCGCTGCCGCTGAGGAACGTCTCGGCGTCCTTCACGTGGTAGCGGGTCAGCAGTTCACGCTGAACCTTGAACAGGTCCTGCGGGTACCGCAGATGGGCCAGGAGCGAGTCGGAGATGTCCTCCTTCGGCTCCACCGTGCCCGGGAAGGCCTTCATCCAGGTCTTCAGGACCGGGTCCTGAGTGTCCCACTGGAAGAGCTTGACCTCGCCGGTGTACGCGTCGACGGTCGCCTTCACCGAGTTGCGGATGTAGTTGACCTGGTTCTGCTGGGCCACCACCGCCCTCTGACTGTTGTCCGCGGTCAGGGAGTCGGCCGTCGTGTCGCCCAGGGTGGTGCGGGAGGCGTACGGGTAGCCGTTGGTGGTGGTGTACGCGTCGACGATCCACTGGATCTTCCCGTCGACGACGGCCGGGTAGGCGTCGCCGTCGATGGTCAGCCAGGGGGCGACCGCCTCGACGCGCTCCTTGGGCGTGCGGTTGTACAGGATCCGCGAACCCTCGCCGATGGCACCGGAGTAGAGGATCTGCGGCTCGTTGAACGCCACCGCGTACGCGGCCCGGTTGACCGGGCTGGAGAGGTTGATCCCGCTGTTGCCCTTGTAGCTGGTGGTCTTCTCACCACTGTCGTCGGAGTAGTCGATCTCGTCCTGGGGACCGCCGACGATCGAGTACTGGGTGGTCTTCTCGCCGTAGTAGACCCGCTGCTGGTACTTGCCGAGGTCGCCCTTGGACGGCAGGTCGGACTCCGTGAACACCGGACGGCCGCCGGAAGTGGCCTCGGTGCCCTTGGCGGCGACCACGCCGTAGCCGTGGGTGTAGCGGAAGTGGTCGTTGATCCAGTTGTTCTTCGGGATGCCGGCGAGGTTCAGCTCGCGCAGACCGATGACCGTGTCCTGCTCCGCGCCGTCCTCATTGCTGTACCGGTCGACGTCCAGGTTCGTGGGGAACGCGTAGTAGTTCCTCATCTGCTGGAGCTGCTGGAACGTCGGCGAGACGATGTTCGGGTCGAGCATGCGGATACTCGCCGTGGTGTCGGCGTCGGCACGGAGCTTGGCCTTGTCCGTGGTGTCGCTCACACCGGAGTACTCCTCGACCTCGGTCCCGTCGATGCCGTAGGCCTGCCGGGTCGCCGAGAGGTTCTTCTCGACGTACGGCGCTTCCTTGGCCTGCTCGTTCGGCTGAACCTGGAACTTCTGGACGATCGCCGGGTACAGCCCGCCGATGAGGATCGCGGAGAGCACCATCAGGCCGAAGCCGATGACGGGCAGCTGCCAGGTGCGCCGCCAGATGGTGGCGAAGAACAGCAGCGCGCAGATGGCGGCGATGCAGAAGAGGATGGTCTTGGCCGGCAGGTACGCGTTCGCGTCGACGTACCTGAGGCCCGTCCAGTTGCCCGTCGCCTTGAAGTCGCTGGACTTCACCGCGAGCCCGTACCGGTCGAGCCAGTACGCGACCGCCTTCAGGGTGACGAAGATGCCCAGGAGCACCGACAGGTGCCCGGTGGCCGCTGCCGTGGCACGCGCGCCCGGGGAGGTGACCCTGAGGCCGCCGTACAGGTAGTGCGTGAGCGCGGCCGCGATCACCGAGAGCACGGCGGCGGCGAAGCCGAAGCCGAGCAGGAAGCGGTACCAGGGCAGGTCGAAGGCGTAGAAGGAGACGTCCAGGTCGAACTGGGGGTCCTTCTGGCCGAACGAGACTCCGTTGACCCACATCAGCCAGGTGCGCCACTGCCCGGAGGCGGAGGCGCCGGCGATGAGGCCCACCAGGGAGGTGATCCCGAGAAGCAGCCACTTCTTGTAGGGCGCGATGCCCATGCGGTACCTGTCGAGGCTCTGCTGCTCCATCGACATCGCGCTCAGCGGCGGCCGTAGCCGGTGCGCGAGCCAGATGTTGAAGCCGACCGAGGCCGACATGAGCAGACCGAAGACGAAGAAGAGCCCGATCTTCGTCCAGAGCGTGGTGGTGAAGACGGACGAATACTTCACCGACCGGTACCAGAGCCAGTCCGTCCAGAACCCCGCGAACATGACGAACGCCATGCCGAGGACGGCAAGGACGCCCAGCGTCATGAGCAGCGTCCGGACACGTCGGGACGGTCGGCCCACTCTGATCCGCGGCCCCGTCGGGCCTCCGCCGCGGTCCGGCATCTGGAAAGCCAAGGTGCGCACCTCGAAGTTCGCTGTCGATACGTCAGGCCCGCGTCTACGGACCCTCCAGCGGGCCCCGTGATCGCAGGGGCCTCACCTATGCAACTTACTCACGCTTTACTCGGTTCCCGCTTCCGGGAACGAACGAGGCAGGATTGTGACCATGTCCAACACTCCCATGGCAGCGAACCCCCTCACCCGGGCCGTGCTCGAGATCGACGAGTACGCCTCGGGCCTCGGCTGGGACCAGCCCGCTCGCCTCTTCGCCCTCGTGGATACCGCGCGTCTGCGGTCCCAGGAACCCGCCCTCGCGACCCAGCTCGGCCTTCAGAACGAGTCCGAGACCGCCGGTCTCACCCCGATCGAGCAGGACGAGATCCCCGCCGGCAAGGCGCTGGACGAGTTCCTCGGCACCATCGCCTGGCCCGACGCGGTGGTCGGCTGCGCGCTGACCGTGGAGCGGCTGATGCTGCCGCCGTCCGCCGAGACGTCCGTCCCCGAGAACCTCGACGGGGCCCGCCTCGCCCAGTGGGTCGCCGCCCACCCGGACCGCCAGGAGGTCCGCATGACGGTCGCCGTCCTCCGCGACGGCTCCCGCGACTCGGCCCTGCGCCTGCGCGAGAAGGACACCCCCACCGAGGTCCTCACCGGCCCCGAGCTGGTCCCGGGCCTGGCGGAGGCCCTGTCCGCGACCTTCGTGGACTGATCGCCGGAACTCTGCCGACGGGGTCCCGGGCAAGGGCCCGGGTACGGCGGTGGGGGCGCCCCCGGTCTTCCGGAGCGCGCCCCCACGCGCGCGTGCACGTCCGTCCCCGTCAGCCCTTGGTGGTGCACTTCGGCAGGTCGGCGGTGTCGCCGGAGCGGATGTCCTTCAGGGCTCCCAGCGCGTCGTCGATGGTGTCGACCTTGACGAGGGTCAGTCCGTCGGGGGTGTCCTTGGCCGCCGCGTCGCAGTTGTCCTTGGGCGTGAGGAAGTACTCGGCGCCCTTGTCGCGCGCGCCGACCGTCTTCATCTCGATACCGCCGATGGGACCCACCTTGCCCTCGTCGTCGATCGTGCCGGTGCCGGCCACGAACCTGCCGCCCGTCAGGTTGCCCGGCGTGAGCTTGTCGTAGATGCCGAGGGCGAACATCAGTCCGGCGCTCGGGCCGCCGACGTCGGCGAGCTTGATGTCGATGGTGAACGGGAAGGTGTGGTCGGTCCCGGCGGAGATCCCGACGATCGCCCGCTCCTCGCCCGAGTCGTCCGACTTGGCCGTGGTGATCGTGACTTTGTCGGTCTCGGTCGCCGTCCTGTTCGCCTTCTCGGCGGCGGCCTGCGCCTTGGCGGGCACGATGAGGAAGTCGACGTCCTCGCCCGGCTTGTGCTTCGTGACCAGCTTCGCCACGTCCTCGGGCGCCTTGACCGCCGTACCGTCGACGGACTTGATCACGTCACCGGCGTGCAGTTTGCCCTCGGCCGGGGAGTCCTTGACGACGGTGGAGACGATCACCCAGGACTTCACCGGGATGTCCAGCTCCTCCAGGGCCGCGACCTTGGCGCTCTCCTGGGACTGGCTGAACTCCTCGGCGTTCTCCTGGGTCGACTGCTCCTCGGTCTTGCCGTCCGGGTACAGCGTGTCGTGCGGCACGACCTTGTTGTCGTGTGCCAGCCAGCCGTACACGGCCTCGACGAGGTTCATCCTGTAGTCGGCGCTGGTGACGCGGACCGTGGTCATGTTGAGGTTGCCGGTCGTCGCGTACGTCTTGCGTCCGGAGATCTGCAGCACCGGCTCGCCGTCGTGCTCCCCCAGCGTGTTCACCGTCGGCCCCGGTGACATCTCCGCGTAGGGCACGGGAATGATCACACCCGCGCACAGGAGCGCGATCAGCATCAGGGTGGAAGCGAGCATCGTCGCGGTGCGGCGTGGCATGGAACGACAGTACGGGACAGGCCTGTCCGCGCACTGTCGGGGCCGTCCGTCCGGGGGTGCGGGCAGGAGGCCGCTAGCCGCCGGAGTGGGACCGCTCCATGGCCTCGCGGAAGCGCGAGTAGCCCGCGAGCTCGGTGCCGTCCTCGATGCTCCTGCGGTTCCGGCCGGCCCAGCCACCCCACAGTCCGGCACCGATCGCGGCCACGAGTGGAATCAGCAACCAGGCGAGCGCCGCCATGCCGGCCTCCCAACCCCTATCAAGCAACCACAACTGACTGATCAGCAGATTATCCGTCCGCTCCGTCAACGCTCGCGCCGGGGGGCGGGTTACGCAACCGGAACGCGCGCAGGCGCATTCCGGTCACGGCTTCAGCAGGCGCCCACCCTCCCGTCGCCCGACCACCACCCCCCACCGACGGCGCTACGCGCCGACCCGCCCTCCCGTCGCCCGACCACCACCCCTCACCGACAGCGCTACGCGCCGACCCATTCATCGGTGCCGTCGGAGAACTTCTGGTGCTTCCAGATGGGCACTTCGTGCTTCAGATCGTCGATCAGTTTGCGGCACGCCTCGAAGGCCTCGCCCCGGTGCGGACACGACACGGCGACGACCACCGCGAGGTCCCCGACCGCCAGGTTCCCCACCCGGTGCACGGCCGCGAGTGCCCGCACCGGGTAGTCGGCGACCACCTTCTCCGCGATCCGCCGCATCTCGGCCTCGGCCGTCGGGTGACACGAATAGCCGAGCGCGTCGACATCGGTTCCGCCGTCGTGGTTCCGCACGGTTCCCACGAACAGCGCGGTCCCCCCGGCCGCGTCGTCCCCGACCGCCCGGAACACCTCGTCGAGGGAGAGCGCCGTCTCTCGAATCCCGATCAGCTTGACGGGCTCCTCGGCCCCCTGCTCACCAGGATGATCATCATTCACTGCCATACCCCCATCGTGCCCCACTCACGGCCCGGCCCGACACGGTCACAACCGCAGTCACGCGCGCGTGGCGGCTTGGAGTGACCAACAGACGTACGCAGCGGTGTTCGGGCAATCGCGCCGGGGCGGGCGGCACGGGGGCGCGCGGCGGCACCCTGCGCGCGTCGGCAAGCGCAAACGCGCCCCGCAGCCACAGCAAGGGGCGCGCGTCCCTCAGCGCCGCCCCCGAGCCTTCCGCGCCCGCCGCACCAACGCCGCCGTGCCCAGCAGCGCCACCGTCGCGCCCGCCGCACCCGCGGCCGTCGCGTCCTTGCGCCCCAGCCGCCGCCCGGCCACGGTGTGCCGCCCGGCGACCTCCTCCAGCAGCTCCGCGAGCACTTCCTCGTTCGTCCACACCGGCCGCCAGCCGGCGTCGTGCAACCGGCTCCCGCTCACGACCCACGGATACATCGTGTAGGCCAGATCCCCGGCCGGGGACGGTGTCAGCCCGATCCGGTGGAGCCGGGCAGCGGCCCCGAGGGCGACCGCGGACGGCAGCTCCATGCGCCTGATCCCGCTGAGCTCCTCGACCTCCTCCTGCTCCAGCCACCCCTCGCATCCGACGGCCAGCTCCCCGTCGACCTTCTCCAGCACGGCGTACTCCAGCGCACCGCACAGATCCTCGACGTGACAGAACTGCCAGGCGGGCCGCGACCCGGCCACCACCAGCAGCCGAGGCGACTCGAAGTACCTGGTCAGCGCCGTGTCCGTGCCCCCGACAAGGGTCGCCGGGCGGACGACGGTGACATTGAGGCCCGGATGGGCGCGGGGTGCCCGGCGCGCGAGCCGCTCGATCTCCAGCAGGTCGCCGACCCCGGTGGCCTCGGCGGTCGCCCGCAGCTCGGCGTCCTCCGAGAGCGGGAGCTCGTTGTCGGGCAGCGCCCCGTAGACCATCGCCGAGGTGCACAGCACGACCCGGTGCACCCCGGCCGCGGCGGCCGCGGTGAGCACGGTCTGCGTGCCGCGCACGTTGTACGCGCTGCGTGCCGCCGAGTCGGTGCCCAGGTCGAGGTCGACGGCGAGGTGCACCACGACGTCCGCCCCGCGCAGTTTCTCGGCGATCGCCGGGTCCCGCACGTCCAGGATGTGCCACGTGGCGGCCGCGCACTCGCCGCGCCGCTCGTCGATGGCGATGACCTGCCGGATCTCGTCGGACTCGGCGAGCCGCTCGGTGAGCAGCGCTCCTACGCCGGACGCGGCACCGGTGACCGCGACGACGGGCCCGCGCGCGGCGGGACTGGTTGAGTGGTTTCGCGCTGCGCGAACCTGTGGATCTGGGGAACTCACCGGGCGTCTCCAGCGGTTGTCTTCAGTACGAACGCGGGTGACGCGTACGTACCAGGTGGCATCCATCCTGCCGCAGGCCTTCGGTCGGCGGAGCACTGAGGCCTTAACCCGCCGTGGTGTCTACGCTGGGTGGTGTTCGGGCAGCCGTGCCGTCGGAGAAAACCGATGGCCCTATCAGCCGAGGAATCCCGTGAGTGACACCCCATTCGGATTCGGCCTTCCGCCGGAGGAGCCGGACGACGGCGACGAGGGCAAGAAGAAGGACCAGGAGAGCGGTGGTGGTCAGGGACCGGCCAACCCGTTCGGCTTCGGGTTCCCCGGAGCCGGCGGTCCCGGGGCCGACAATCCGTTCGCCGCGATGTTCGGTTCCATGAACCCCAACGACCTGGGCGCCGCCTTCCAGCAGCTGGGCCAGATGCTCTCGTACGAGGGCGGCCCGGTGAACTGGGACATGGCCAAGCAGATCGCCCGCCAGACGGTCTCCCAGGGGACGGCCGACGGCACGAAGGACGTGAGTGTCGGCCCCGCCGAGCGCACCGCCGTGGAGGAGGCCGTCCGCCTGGCCGATCTGTGGCTCGACGACGTGACGTCCCTGCCGTCCGGCGCGGGCTCCGCCGTGGCGTGGAGCCGCGCGGAATGGGTGGAGGCCACCCTGCCCGCCTGGAAGGAACTCGTCGACCCGGTCGCCGAGCGGGTCGGCGGCGCCATGGGCGACATCCTGCCGGAGGAGATGCAGGCCATGGCCGGCCCGCTGATCGGCATGATGAAGTCGATGGGCGGCGCCATGTTCGGCCAGCAGATCGGGCAGGCCGTGGGCGTGCTCGCGGGCGAGGTCGTCGGCTCCACCGACGTCGGCCTGCCGCTCGGCCCGGCCGGCAAGGCCGCGCTGCTGCCGATCAACATGGAGGCGTTCGGCAAGGACCTGGGCGTCGGCAAGGACGAGGTGCGGCTCTATCTGGCCCTGCGCGAGGCCGCCCACCAGCGGCTCTTCGCCCATGTGCCGTGGCTGCGCTCGCACCTGTTCGGCGCGGTCGAGGGCTACGCGCGCGGGATCAAGGTCGACACGGCCAAGCTGGAGGACGTGGTCGGCCAGTTCGACCCGCAGAACCCCGAGGAGTTGCAGCAGGCACTCCAGCAGGGCATGTTCCAGCCGGAGGACACCCCCGCGCAGAAGGCCGCCCTGGCCCGTCTGGAGACCGCTCTGGCGCTGGTGGAGGGCTGGGTGGACGCGGTGGTGCACGCCGCCGCGAAACCGCGCCTGTCGTCCGCCGACGCCCTGCGCGAGACCCTGCGCCGCCGTCGCGCCACGGGTGGCCCGGCCGAGCAGACCTTCGCGACGCTGATCGGCCTGGAGCTGCGCCCCCGCCGCCTGCGCGACGCCTCCCGCCTGTGGGCGTCCCTCACGGACGCGCGCGGTGTCGACGGCCGTGACGCCCTGTGGGCCCACCCCGACATGCTGCCCACCGCCTCCGACCTGGACGACCCGGACGGCTTCGTCCATCGCGAGCAGCTGGACTTCTCCGAGCTGGACAAGATGCTCGGCGAGGCCGCGGGCGGCTCCACCGAGAAGCCGGACCTCAAGAAGAAGGACGACGACACCGAGTGAGCCTGCACGACGACGCGGTCCTCGTACTGAAGAGCTACGAGGACCAGGCCGAGCTGCGCCAGGCGTATCTCGACCACCTCGCGGCCCACCCGGACGGCATGTGGAAGGCGTGCGGCGCCGGACACATCACGGCGAGCGGTCTGGTGATCGACCCCCAGCACGGCCGGGTGCTGCTCACTCTCCACAAGAAGCTGCGCATGTGGCTGCAGATGGGCGGGCACTGCGAGCCCGAGGACACCACCCTCGCGGGCTCCGCCCTCCGGGAGGCCACGGAGGAGTCCGGCATCACGGGCCTGTCGCTCCTGCCGGGCGGCCCGGTCCGCCTCGACCGCCACCACACCCCGTGCGCCTGGCACCTCGACGTCCAGTACGCGGCCCTCGCCCCGGCCGACGCCGTGGAAGCGATCAGCGAGGAGTCCCTCGACCTGCGCTGGTTCGCGTACGACGAGGTGCCGACCGTGGCCGACGAGTCGGTCGTACGCCTGGTGGAGGCTACGCGGGAACGGCTCTGACCTCGCTCTTTCGTGTGGGGTCGGCGATCTGACGGTGTGCCGCCGACGGGCTGCGGGCAGGCCCCCGCCGGGGGGACGGACGCGGTAAGGGGCGTCCGCCATGGCGGACGCCCCTTACCCATGCGCCGAACCGACGCGCCGACTGATCAGTTGCGGCTGCCCCCGAGGGAGTTCCCGCTCAGCCCGCCGCCGCCCATGCCGAACTGTCCAAGCACTCCGGACGTCCGCAGGTGCTGGGGCGGGAGCAGCTCGCTCGGCTGCACCAGGACGTGCCCGGTACCCCCGAAGTGCATCTCCCAGCCCTCTCCGGTGGAGCCCCTGCGGCGCCACACGGCGGAGGTGGAGGTCGGCGCCTGGAGCTGGGTACGCAGCGAGGTGGACCAGGCGATGACGGCGTCCGAGTCGACGCAGATGTTCTTCTCCGGCGTCACTTCCAGAGCGAGCGGCGCACCCGAGGTCATCAGGACGACCTTGCCGCCACCGGACAGCTCCAGGTTGTACGCCCCGGCCGAGGCCACCTCGACGGCGCTGTCCACCGCGACGATGCCGACGTTCAGGGAGCCGTCGAAGGCGAGGACCGCGGAGGAGTCGACGGTGATGCCTCTGCCGACCTCCATGATGTGCAGGTACTGCGCGAAGTTGGCGAGATACACGATCCCGTTGCCCTTGCAGCGCATGAGTTCGAGCCGCTCGCCCGTCATCCGCTCGGCGTTGCGCCAGCTGCGGTTGCGGTACTGGCTGTCGAAGTCGACCTGCCCCTCGAAGGCGACCATCGCGCCCTGGCGGGCCAGGACGGGACTGCTGCCGATGGTGACGTCGGTCTTGAGCAGCTGTGGGTTCTGCAGTGTGTAGCGCTCGGTGTGGTTCACCGGGATGTGCGCGAAGAGTGTGCTGTGCATGGTGTGCTGTTCTCCTCTCAGCCCCGGTCAGCCACGGATCTTGAAACGGTCGCCGGTGTCCTCGCTGGGCTGGACGACCACGAAGCCCCGCCCCTTGAAACCGATCTGGAAGGCCTCCCCGCTGCCCCGGCCGATGAGCGCACTGGCCTTGATGGTCCGGCGGGCCTTCATGTCGAGGCCGTCGGTCCAGGCGATCAGCGCGTCCGGGTCGACGTACGTCTCCCGCTCGGCGCAGTCGAGGGAGATCGGCACGCCCCGGCTGACCAGGGCGACCCATCCGGTGCCGCGGACCACGAGGTTGGTGAGGCCCGAGCCGGAGAGCTTGGCGAGGCCCTTGACCGGCTCGATGGTGAGCTGGAGGGAGGCGTCGCAGGCCAGCAGGGTGGGGCCGTTGACGGACAGTGCCTCGTTGTTCAGGTGGAGGATGAGGACGTCACCGCCGTAGTCGGCGAGGTACAGCTCCCCGTCGCCCCGGCAGAGCATCAGCTTGCCGCCCTCGCCGGTGACCATCTCCTCCGCGCTACGGCGAAGCGTGGCGGGCGGGCCGTCGAACTGGACGTAGCCGTCGTACGCGATCATCGAGCCGGCCTTGGCCAGCAGGTCCTGACCGCTGACCATGGTGACCTTGAGCGTCTTGGAGCTGTGCACGCTCATGCGGGCGCCGGTGGACGTGGAGCGGTGCGCGTTGAGTGTCTGGAGGTCCATGCTCTGCCTCACACCTCGAAGGGCTGGACGACGACGAAGTTGCCGGGGGCACCGCGGAACTGGAGGTTCACGGCCTCCTGGGTCTGCCGGGCGTACCCGGAACGGCGCAGCCTGAGCGAGGTGGTGGTGACGGCCTGCGCGCCGGCGGACCAGGCGATGACGGCGTTGCCGTCGACGTAGGTGGCCGGACCGACGGGCAGAACTACGGGAATGCCGCGGGTCTTGACGACGACCGCTCCCGTGCCGGAGAAGAGCATGCTGAAGAGACCGCCGCCGGGCAGGCCGGCGCCCTCGATACGGCGGATCTCGGTGTCGAGCGCCTCGTCGAAGGCGAGGACGCCGCGCGCGCTGGTGTAGAGCTGCTCGTTCTCCAGGCGGATGACGAAGAGGTGGCTGCCCTCGTCCGCGAGGAACACCTCGCCGTCTCCGGAACAGCGCATCAGGGCCATGCCCTGTCCGGTGAGCTGGCCCGTCAACTTGCCGAGCAGGCCGGAACCCTTGTGGGCGAAGTCGATGTCGCCCTGGTAGGCGACCATGCTCCCCTGCTTGGCGAGGATGTTGGCACCCTTGGTGAGCGTCGTCCGCACGAGCTGCGGGTTCTGCTCGGTCCAGCGGTCTCCGACGGGAGCCTCGGAGTACTTCGTGAGGACGACCCGCAGTCCCGCCTCCGGAGGCACGGGCGCGAGCTGCGTACCGCCACCGAAGGGCTGTGCCTGCCCCGGGAAGGCCCCGGGAGCGCCGGGGGGCGTGAACGGGCCGCCTTGCGGAGCCGCGCCAGGAGGCGTGAAGGGTCCGGCTTGGGGCGGGGCGCCGGGCGGAGTGAAGGGACCGCCCTGCGGCGGGGCGCCGGGCGGAGTGAAGGGACCGCCCTGCGGTGCGGGTGCGGCCGGGGGCGGAACGGTGCCGCCGGGCTGCGTGTTCAGGGGCGCGACGATGGTGGGCGCGGCGTGCACGGAGGGCGAGGGCGCCGGGGGCGCGAACCCCTGCGCGGGCGCGGGGGCCGGAGCCGGAGCGGCAGGGGCAGGGGCAGGGGCACCGAACGCGGGCGGGGCGAAGCCGGGTGCTGCGTCGGCCTGCGGCTGCTGTGGTGCGGCGGCGGGTTCCTCCTCGGCGACCTCGCCGCCGAAGTTCTTCAGCAGCGCGTCGAGACCGCCGTCGAAGCCCTGTCCGACGGCCGCGAACCGCCACACGTCCTTCAGGTAGAAGTCGCCCAGCATCACGGCGCGCTCGGTGGAGAACTCCGAGCCGTCGAACGGATACCGGGCCACCTCCTCGCCACCCGCGACGATGCGGACGTAGCCGGGGGCGATCTGCGACATCTGTCCGTTGCCGTCGACCGTCGCCGTGAAGGACAGCTTCTGGATCTGGGGCGGGATCTTGTCGAGAGTGACGCGGAAGGACTCCGTGTCGCCGGACTGCGCACCCAGGAGCTGGATCGACTCCTCGGGGGTCTTCGGCTGGTTGAAGAAGACGAAGTAGCGGTCGTCCGACAGCCGTTCGTCGGCGTCCAGACCGAAGCAGCTGATGTCGAAGGTCAGCCCGGGGCCGGAGATCTGTACACCTACATACAGATCCGTACCCGCGGTGAGGTCACTGATCTTGGCCTTGTGGCCGCGTTGGAATTCCCTGGCCATGCGTAACGACCGTCCCCCATCCCGTCCCGAAAGTGCGTACGCCTGCGAGTGCGTCGCGCCAGGCTAACCGCAAAGTCCTGAGGCGTACGAGGCCGGTACAGAGCCGGTACAAAAGCGCGACTTCGGTCACCGGTCCCACAAACGCACACACGCGCGCGTGAAGTGCCCGTTTCACGGCACTCGCCCCACGCCGCAGGCCGTGGCAGCCTTCACGCCGCAGGCCGCGACCCGGGTTCCACCGGACGGCCACGCGGGCGTTACTCGTCCCGCGCGACCGGCGGATGCGGCAGCCGGTCGGCGGCAACCACCCCTTCGAGGTAGCCACGCGCACGCTCGGTACGCGGATACGCCTCCAGCAGCTGCCAGAACCGAGGCCCGTGACCTGGTACGAGCAGGTGTGCGAGTTCATGGAGGAGGACGTAGTCGACGACGTACTCGGGCATGCCCTGCAGCCGGTGCGAAAGACGGATGCTGCCCTCGGCCGGGGTGCACGAGCCCCAGCGGGTGTTCTGGTTGGTGACCCAGCGGACCGCGGTGGGCCGGGCGCGCCCCCCGAAGTACTGGTCCGAGAGCCGGGCGGCGCGCTCCGCCAGTTCGGCGTCACCGAGGCGCCGTTTGCTTTCCTGCGCGGCCAGCTTGTCGAGCATGACGGTCACCCAGCGCTGCTCCTCCGCCTCGGACATCCGAGCGGGAATGAGCACGACGGTGCGGTCGCCCTCGCGGTACGCGGAGACCGTTCTGCGCCGTCGCGCGCTCCTGCGGACCTCGATCGCGCTCGCCCGCGAGCCGCTCGGCGGCTGGCTCGTCGTGCTGCGCTGTGGCTTTCCGGCGCGGTGCAGTGGGTCGGCGGGCACGCCCCGACGTTACCCGCTGCACACGGGGGAAGTCCCGTCTCCGGGACGGTTCGATATCGATCCGCACTCCGAGCGCCTGATTTGTACGACGAATGCCGTCGCCTGTGGACAACTCTCGACAGGCTTCGTCTCGGTCCGTGCATGCTGGCACTCGTCGGCGGACCAGGCACTCGCACCGTCGACACACGGAGACTCATCTCTGGCTTCGGGGGCCGATCATGCATCCGATGGTGAAGCCCGCGCTCCGGCGCGGCTGGCGGGATCTCAACACCGTGCAGTTCGGTCTGGCACCGGCGCACGCCATGGTGCTGGGCCCGATGGACACGGCGACAGGCAGTTTCCTCGCTTTGCTCGACGGCACCCGCGGACTGCCGCTCCTGCGCGACGAGGGGCGCCGCATGGGCCTGCCGGACGGTCATGTGGACGGTCTGGTGGACCGCCTGTCCCGGTCCGGCCTGCTGGACGACGCGACGGGCGGCGGTCCGGCCGCGGACGACCTGCGCGCCAAACCCGGGGTCCTGGACCGGCTGCGCCCGGACGCCGCCACGCTCTCTCTGATCGCGCCCGAGCCGGGCGACGCCATGAAGCGTCTGGCCGCCCGCCGGTCACTGAGAGTGCAGGTACGGGGCGCTGGGCGCGTGGGGGCGGTGCTCGCCTCCCTGCTGTCGGGGGCAGGCATCGGTGAGGTCGAGGTCCGCGATGTCGGCAGGGTCGAGCCAGGGGACGTCTCGCCGGGCGGCCTGCCGGCCGAGTCGATCGGCGAGCGCAGGGACATGGCGGCACGCCGAGCCGCTCGCCACGCGGCGCCCGACCGCCCGCCCCGGCGCCGCCGCGGCCCCCGGCCGCCTGCGGGCCCGTCCGAGGACCTGCCGCTGGACCGCCTCCGCGAGGAGTCCGGGTTCTCGCTGGTGATCCTCGCCCCACGCACCGGTGTCGACGTCCACGCCCCCAAGCCCGATGCCGCCGAGCCGCTCATCGCGTCGGGCACACCACACCTCTATGCCGGTGTGGTGGAAGGCACAGGTGTGGTCGGCCCCCTGGTCCTGCCCGGCGAGACGGGCTGCGCGGGCTGCCTCGACCACAGCCGTGCCGACCGCGACGAGACCTGGCCGCGGCTGGTCGCACAGTGGCGATCCGGTCGCCCCCACCAGCTCGAGGCCTGCGATCTGGCTCTGGCCACGACCGTCGCCGGGCTGGCCGCGGGACATGCGCTCGCGTTCCTCGACGGGCAGACGCCGTCCAGTGCGGGCGCCCGCTGGGAGGTCTCGGTGCCGGGGTTCGACTGGCACCCCCGCCCGGTGTGGCCGCACCCGGCGTGTGCCTGCTCGGCAGCTGAAAAAGATGCCGCCGGGAAAGGTAACGGGGAACACACCGCAAAGGACGGGGAGGCGCACGAGACAATGGCGGGGCATCAGCGGTCAACGAGGTTGTCCCGCAAGGCACACGCGGCACGGCCTGCTGGGACTTGGAGGGCGCATGTCTGATCTTCCCCGGAAGGCGGTCACCCGGACCGCCAAGCTCGCCGCGCTTCCGCTCGGCATCGCAGGCCGGGCCACCTGGGGACTCGGCAAGCGAATCGTCGGCGAGTCGGCGGAGCTCGTGGGCCGAGAACTCCAGCAGCGCACGGCGGAGCAGTTGTTCAAGGTCCTGGGCGAGCTGAAGGGCGGCGCGATGAAGTTCGGGCAGGCCCTGTCCGTCTTCGAGTCGGCGCTCCCCGAGGAGGTCGCGGGCCCCTACCGCGCGGCCCTGACGAAGCTCCAGGACGCGGCACCCCCGATGCCGACCCGGACGGTGCACTCCGTATTGGAGGAGCGTGTCGGAAAGGACTGGCGGGAGCTGTTCCTGGAGTTCGAGGAGAAGCCGGCCGCCGCGGCCTCGATCGGTCAGGTGCACCGCGCGGTGTGGCACGACGGCCGTGCGGTCGCCGTCAAGGTGCAGTACCCGGGCGCGGGCGAGGCGCTCCTCTCGGACCTCGGCCAACTCAGCCGGTTCGCGCGCCTGTTGGGCCCACTGATCCCCGGGATGGACATCAAGCCGCTCATCGCGGAGCTGCGGGACCGTGTCTCCGAAGAACTCGACTACGGTCTGGAGGCCCAGGCCCAGCAGGCACACGCGGAGGAGTTCGCGGGTGATCCGGACGTCGTGGTCCCGGCCGTGGTGCACCAGTGCGAGCAGGTGCTGGTGACCGAATGGATGGAGGGCACGCCCCTCTCCGAGGTGATCACCGACGGCACACAGGAGCAGCGCGACCGGGCGGGCCAGCTGCTGACCCGCTTCCTCTTCTCGGGCCCGGCCCGCACCGGCCTCCTGCACGCGGACCCGCATCCGGGCAACTTCCGCCTCCTGCCGGACGAGAAGAGCGGCTGGCGCCTCGGCGTCCTCGACTTCGGCACGGTGGACCGTCTGCCGGGCGGCCTGCCGACCCACATCGGTGAGTCCCTGCGGCTGACCATCGAGGGCGAGGCCGAGGCGGTCTACGAGATGCTCCGCACGGAAGGCTTCGTGAAGGAGTCGATAGACCTGGACCCGGACGCGGTCCTCGACTATCTGCTTCCCATCATCGAGCCGGCCAGGGCCGACGAGTTCGCCTTCGCCCGCGGCTGGATGCGCAGTCAGGCCGCCCGCATCGCCGACCCCCGCTCCCCCGCCCATCAGCTGGGCAAGCAACTGAACCTGCCCCCGTCCTACCTCCTCATCCACCGGGTGACCCTGAGCACCATCGGCGTCCTGTGCCAACTCGGCGCGACGGTCCGGATGCGCGACGAACTGGAGGAGTGGCTGCCAGGCTTCCTGTACGAAGAGGAGGAGGACGAGTCGGTCGCGGAGGCGTAGCGGTTCGAGCAGCGGCGGCTCGTCGGCTGTCTCCGCGATCCGGGTCAGGAGCGCGGAGCCAGTCCGAGGACGGGGCTCACCACCAGGCCGAGTCCAGCCGGCCTTCGATCGCCCGTAGGTTCTCACGGGCGCAGGCCGCGCAGAAGTAATGCCGTGCGCCGTTCTCTACGGAACAGATCCACAGGGGTTGAGGGGTTTCGGCGGTGGTGCCGCAGCGGGCGCACATGAGGGTCTGGGGTTCTCCGGCTGGGCTGCCGTGGTCGCTGTCCCCGGAAAGACTCGTCACGCGGCGACGATATCGGCGCAGCCGACGGATCCGTCGTCACCACGCACCGCGGGGGCCGGTCCGCTCGGACCGGCCCCCGCGGGGAGCCACTGCTATGCATGGTTGTGGTGTGCCTGACCAGGCTGGTTCATGCCGGTTGCCGCGCTGCGGCTACTGCATGACCGCCATGGCGAGCGCACGGCGGGCGCGCATCGAGGCGCGCTCGGCCCGGCGCTGCATCCGCTGAGCGACCGCAAGGCGCATGGCCCGGCGTTCCTGCTCGGCCTGGTGCAGGCGCTCGTGCATATGCGCACGAGCCAGGGCTTCTGGCATGAGATGCATCTCTCGGGTCCTGTTCTGGCGCGAGTCGTTCGCACCGGTGGTGGTGAAATCCGGAGTCGCGGAGCCGACGGGCTCGCTCGTGGACGGCTTCATCGGGGCCTGCTTCTTGGGGTCGTGCGTGAGAGGGCGGTCGATCGTTCCGGTGATGTTCATGCCGTGACCGGGTTCTTGCGCGGGCGACCACGAGGCCGCTTGCGGGCCACGACGACACCCTGGACGAAGAGCTCGCCACCCCAGACGCCCCAGGGCTCACGCCGCTCCTTGGCGCCGGCGAGGCAAGCCTCCATCAGCGGGCAGGTGCGGCAGAGGGACTTGGCGTACTCGACGTCGGCCGGCGACTCGGCGAAGAAGACCTCCGGGTCGTAGGAACGGCAGGGGACGGGTACGCCGAGGTTCTCGATGGCGTCGTCGAGCGCGGTGAGCGCGGTGAGCGGGGTCAAGGTGGAGTCCTCCGTGAGGCCGGGCGGGGGGATCGTTTCGGAAGGCGGTACGGACGGGGCGTGCGCTTCGAGTTGCACGGTTGGTCTTCCTCGTCTGGTCGTTCCGGCCTGTTGGCCGGTGGCGGCTGGTACCGGGTTCTTTTCTTGTCCCGAGGCCCCTTCGCTCTGCAGCCCCCGGTCGGGGACAAACAGAAGGGCCGCGGATCCCGGGTGGGGTTCCGCGGCCCTGAAGGCGCCGGCCTGATCGTCGATCAGGCTGGATCACTCCAGGGTTCAGGCCCACGGAAGGCCCACATCAGGTGGTGCTGCGTCGTCTGCTTCCGGAATCCGGCACCGGCCGCCGCAAAGGCATAGGCATGCGCCTGTGCCGTTACTGCTGCTTCCAGTGCCTTGGTCGGTCGCTCATTGCGCTCACGGACGGGAAGACCCGCCAGAGACACGGAGGACGCCGGACGGCCGCCACTGATGGCGGACAGACCGGTGCCCAGGTTCGAGACGCCGAGCATGCACAGGGAGACGGCCGAGCGATCGGTCATTTTGACCGGGCTGATGAAGCTGGTGTTGATGCTGATCACTGGACTCGCCTCCTCTCGGCGTCTTTGGGGACCGGCGTGAACCAATCCGACGGGTATGAAGTACATCACGAAACCAGGGCCTTCGAGAAGGCCGCTGCTCTCGTGCCTAAGAACCTATGGGGATTGCTGGGGCATGCGCAAACTATTTTTTCGACGAGTTCGTATCAGTCGTTCTCGTCCTCGTACCCAGGCTCCCGACCTGCGCAGATGTCGAGAACATCGGCGCCGTACCGCTGCAGCTTACGAGCGCGAACGCCGGGGATGCGACCGAGTTCAACCGGAGTACTCGGCCCCGCTTCCGCGATCGCCATCAGCGTCCGGTCGGTGAAGACACAGAAGTCCGGTTGGCCGCTGCGCTGTGCCTGGACCGCGCGCCACTCGCGCAGCCGCTCGTAGAGGCCCTCGTCCATGTCGGAGGGGCAGTCCTCGCAGCGCATCAGCTTCATGTCGCCGGCGTCCCGCAGGGTGCGTCCACAGACACGGCAGCGTGCCGGGGTCCGGCTGGTGCGGCATGGAGCCACCTCGGCGTCGCCGCCCGCGCGGTCACTCGTCCGGCCCCCCGCCGAGCCCAGTTCGACGCCCCCGGGGCCGCCCGTGCCGGTCCGGCCCGCCGTCGCGGTGGATCCGGGGCGCAGGCCGTTGAGGAAGCGGCTGGGGCGGCGGTTGGGGCGACTGCCGGGCGCCCGGGACAGGGCCCAGGAGACGGAGAGGTGTTCGCGCGCTCGGGTGACGCCCACGTAGAGGAGTCGTCGCTCCTCCTCGATCTGTTCGTCCGTTCTCGCGTAGGTGATCGGCATCATGCCCTCGGCGACCCCCACCAGGAACACGACGTCCCACTCCAGGCCCTTCGCGGAGTGCAGTGAGGCGAGGGTGACGCCCTGGACGGTCGGGGCGTGCTGGGCGTTGGCCCGTTCGTCGAGTTCCGCCACCAGGTCGCCGAGCGTGGCGTCGGACCTGGCCGCGGCGAAGTCCTGGGCCAGGTTCACCAGGGCCGCAAGGGACTCCCAGCGTTCCCTGACCGCGCCGGAGCCCGCCGGTGGTTCACTTGTCCACCCCTCGCCGGACAGCACGGCCCGTACCTGTGAGGGAAGGTCGACAGCGTCCTCGAGAAGGGTGTCGTTGCCGCCGAAGCGGGCGGCGGCTCTCAGCGCGGCCCATGCCTTGCGCACCTCGGGGCGGTCGAAGAACCTTTCCGCGCCGCGCAGTTGATAGGGCACTCCGGCGTCCGCGAGGGCCTGCTCGTAGGTCTCGGACTGGGAGTTCGTGCGGAACAGGATGGCGATCTCGCTCGCGGGGACACCGGAGGCGATGAGAGCGCGGATGCGGCGGGCGGCGCCCTCGGCCTCGGCGGGCTCGTCGGTGTACTCGGTATAGCGCGGTTCGGGGCCCGGTGGGCGCTGGGAGATCAGTTCGAGGCGATGGTCGGCGGCGCGGCCGCGGGCCTGGGAGAGCAACCCGTTGGCGAGGTGGACGACCTGCGGGGTGGAGCGGTAGTCGCGGACGAGCTTGACGACGGTGGCCCCGGGGTGGCGGTGGCGGAAGTCGAGCAGATGGTCGGGAGTTGCGCCAGTGAACGAATAGATCGTCTGGCTGGCGTCGCCCACGACGCACAGGTCGTCCCGGTCGCCGAGCCACAGCTCCAGGAGGCACTGCTGGAGGGGACTGACGTCCTGGTACTCGTCGACGACGAAGTGCTGGTACTGGGAGCGGACCTGCTCGGCGATGTCGTGGCGGTCCTGGAGGATGCCGACCGTGAGCAGGAGGACGTCCTCGAAGTCGATGACGGCGCGCTCGCGTTTGAGGTCCTCGTACATCGTGTAGATCTGGGCGATCTCGGCCGGGTCGCGGGGGGCCTCGCGGCCGTGCTTGGCGGTCGCGGCGGCGTAGTCGGCGGGGATGGTCCGGGTGACCTTGGACCACTCGATCTCGGCGGCGGTGTCCCGCAGCTCGTTGCGATCGAGACGGATGCGGCACGCGGCGGCCGCGTCCGCGACGAGTTGGATCTTGCGGTCGATGATGCGTGGCATGCCACCGCCGACGGCCTTCGGCCAGAAGTACTGGAGCTGGCGCAGCGCGGCCGAGTGGAACGTCCGGGCCTGGACTCCGGCGGCGCCGAGCTGGCGCAGGCGCCCGCGCATCTCTCCGGCGGCGCGGTTGGTGAAGGTGACGGCCAGCACGCTGGCGGGCTGGAGCATCCCGGCACGCACGCCGTAGGCGATGCGGTGGGTGATCGCCCGGGTCTTGCCCGTGCCGGCGCCCGCCAGCACGCACACCGGACCGCGCAGGGCGGTCGCCACCGCGCGCTGCTCGGGGTCGAGCCCTTCGAGCACCGCGTCGGCCGAGTCGGGGACCCGCGGGAAGAGGGTGGAGTGCGTTGCTGCTGTCACACGGCCATGCTGCCAGGTCGCCGGAGACGGCTGAGCAGGTTGTCCACAGGCAGGCCCTCGCGGTCGTACTAATGCGGCAGGCGCCCCCGCGTTCCGGTGGGGCCGGGTGTGCCGGCTGCGGTGGTGGACGCCACCCGCGTAAGGGAATGGCGGGCCTGGCGCGTACGTTCCACTCACTGCGACCACGCACCCCTCAGACCGTGAAGGAGCGCCAGCGATATGCCGGGCACTGTGACGATGTACAGCACCACGTGGTGCGGCTACTGCCGTCGGCTGAAGAGCCAGATGGACCGCGAGGGCATCACGTACAACGAGATCAACATCGAGCACGACCCGGAGTCTGCCGCGTTCGTAGAGAAGGCGAACGGGGGGAACCAGACGGTCCCCACCGTCCTCTTCCCGGACGGTTCGACGCTCACGAACCCCTCGCTGGCGCAGGTCAAGCAGAAGATCGGCGCATAACCGCGGACGAGTCCTAGCCGATGTGACCTCGCGTCGGGAGGGGCTTGCCGTACCAGAGTTCGATCAGCCGGGCCGCGATCGAGATGCCGTAGGGAGGCAGGACCTCCCCGGACTCGAACGCGGCCCGCAGCTCTTCTCGGGAGAACCAGCGGGCCTCGTGGATCTCGTCCCCGTCGACGTCCACGGTGGTCGAGGTGGCGCGGGCCATGAAGCCCAGCATGAGGCTGGAGGGGAAGGGCCAGGGCTGGCTGGCGATGTACTCGACCTGACCGACAGTGATGCCGACCTCCTCGTGGACCTCGCGCCGCACGGACTGCTCGATGGACTCACCGGGCTCCACGAAGCCCGCGAGCGTGGAGAAGCGGCCCTCGGGCCAGTGCACCTGGCGGCCGAGCAGGATGCGGTCCTCGTCGTCCGTGACCGCCATGATCACCGCCGGGTCCGTGCGCGGGTAGTGCTCGGCGCCGCAGGCCTGGCAGCGGCGGATGTGGCCGGCCGCCGCGATGACCGTGCGCTCGCCGCAGCGGGAGCAGAAGCGGTGGGTGCGCTGCCAGTTCTCCAGGCCGACCGCGTGCACCATGAGGCCCGTGTCGCGCGGAGACAGCAGCATGCCCGCCTCGCGCAGTCCGGCCGGGCGCGCGGACTGGTCCATGCGGCCGGGCAGCGCGTCCTTCTGAAGTGCGAAATAGCTCACACCGTCGGCGTCGGTGCCCAGGAAGTAGCGGTGTGCCTCGGTGAGCGGGGCCTCGAAGGAGGGGATCATGACGAGTTCGGTGGTGCCGTCAGGGGTCTCGTCGATGAGGACCTGACCGCCGGAGACCACGAAGCAGCGGGTCGTGGGGTGGCTCCACGCCGCCGCGAGCCAGGCCTCGTCGAGGCGGTGGTGGGCAGCCCGGTCGATGCCGCTGGGGGCGGTGAGCGCGATGGGTCGGTCGGCGGTGTGGTCGGTCCAGGTGGTCACGGGTGCTTCCAACTCCCCCGGTGAAACGGTTGATTGGGCGGGCGGTGCGGCGGGGCGTGCGGTGGGCGGGTGCGCTGGGGTGTGCGAGGCCTTCTTCAGTGTGCCTCGCGGCCGCCTCGGGCCAGTTCGCCCCAGAGGTATGCGCTGGTCTCGACGCCTTTGAGGAGCAGGTCGAGTTCGACCTTCTCGTTGGGGGCGTGCCAGCCGTCGGAGGGGACGGAGATGCCCAGGAAGAGCACGGGTGCGTCGAGGACTTCCTGGAGGTCGGCGGCGGGACCGGAGCCCCCCTCGCGCGTGTGGCGGACCGGCTGCTGGAAAGCACGCCCCATGGCCCGCACGACCGACCGCAGGGCCGGGTGGTCCAGGGGCGTCAGGCAGGGGCGGGTGGAGCCGCTGAACGTGATCTCGTGGCGGATCCCGGCGGGGATCCGCTCGGCGGCCCAGGCGGTGACGGCCTTCTGGATGTGGTCCGGGTCCTGGCCGGCGACCAGGCGGAAGGACAGCTTCACCATGGCGGAGGACGGGATGATCGTCTTGCTGCCCGCGCCCTGGTAGCCGCCTCCGATGCCGTTGACCTCGGCGGTCGGGCGGGCCCAGACGCGCTCCAGGGTGGTGTGTCCGGCTTCGCCGTGCGTCGCCGTGGATCTGGCCGTGCGCAGCCACCGCTCCTCGTCGAAGGGCAGTTCGGCGAAGAGTTCGCGCTCGCGGTCGGTGAGTTCGACGATGCCGTCGTAGAAGCCGGGGATCGCCACGCGCGCGTGCTCGTCGTGGAGGGCGGCGACGAGACGGGCGACCTCGGTGGCCGGGTTCGGTACGGCGCCGCCGAAGGAGCCGGAGTGGATGTCCTGGTCGGGGCCGTACAGCTGGATCTCGCACTCGGCGAGGCCACGCATGCCGGTGCACACGGTAGGGGTGTCCTCGGCCCACATGCCGGTGTCGGAGACGAGCACCGCGTCGGCGGCGAGCCGCTCGGCGTGCTCCTCGACGAGGGCGCGGAAGTGCGGTGAGCCGGACTCCTCCTCGCCCTCGATCAGCATCTTCAGGTGGACGGCGGGGGCGGTGCGGCCGGTGGTGGCGAGGTGGGCGCGGACGCCGAGTGTGTGGAAGAACACCTGCCCCTTGTCGTCGGCCGCCCCGCGCGCGTGGAGACGGTTTCCACGGATCACCGGCTCGAACGGCTCGGTGTCCCAGCCGTCCTCGCGCGCCGCGGGCTGTACGTCGTGGTGCCCGTAGACCAGGACCGTGGGGGCGTCGGCGTCCTCGGAGGGCCACTCCGCGAAGACGGCGGGGGCGCCCGGCGTCTCCCAGATCTCGGCGGTGGGGAACCCGGTCTCCCGGAGCTTGGCGGCCAGCCAGTCGGCGCTGCGTCGTACGTCCGTCGCGTGCTCGGGCTGGGCCGACACCGACGGGATGCGCAGCCATTCCACGAGGTCGTCGAGGAAGGCGGCACGGTGGTTCTCGACGTACGTACGGACGACGCTGACGTCGCTGTCAACGGGCTGGCTCATGCCCACGAGCCTATCGGCCCGCACCGACATGCTCGTCCGGCGGTTCGTCCGTGACCGTCCCCGACCCGTCCGGCGACGACTCGGGCCCCTCTGTGGCCGAAACCGGTCTCCCGTCGGCGTCGGGCTCCTCCAGGAGCAGCCGCTCCAGTGCGTCCCGGTCGGGGAGGTTCTCGGGCCGTACGACCTCCCCTGTACGGACGTACAGGAAGGCTGCGCCGACGGACTCCAGCGGCGCACCCTGCTGCTCGGCCCAGGCGAGCCGGTAGACGGCGAGCTGGAGCGGGTCGGCGGTGCGGGTGCGGCTGGTCTTCCAGTCGACGATCTCGTAGGTCGTCGTCCCGTCGCCGTCGCTCTCCCGGTAGACGGCGTCGATGCGGCCGCGTACGACGCGTCCGGCGATGCCGAGCTGGAAGGGTGCCTCCACGCGGTACGGCGTGCGGTGGGCGTACGGGGTGTGTTCGAAGGCCTCCTTGAGGGCCTCCAGGTCCCGTTCGTCGGCGATCTCGGCCTCGCTGCCGGGCAGGTCCTCGGGCTCCAGCATGGGCAGCCGGAGCGCTTCGAAGCGAGCCTCGACCCAGGCGTGGAAACGGGTGCCGCGACGGGCCGCGGGCTGCGGGGGGCGTGGCATGGGGCGCGCGAGCTCCTGGGCGAAGCCGTCCGGGTCGGCGGCCAGACGCATCAGCTGCGAGGCGGTCAGCGAGGCCGGCAGGGGTACGTCGGTGACCTTCGCGCGGGCCCGCATGAGCTCTCCGGCGAGGGCGTCCAGGTCGCGGTCCCAGGAGGCGACGGTGCGGGCTTCCTCGGGGGTGAGTCCGGACGCGGCGGGGTGCCTGCGGGCGTGCGGCACGGCCGGCGTGCGCGCGTTCGGTGCGGCGTGCCCCCCGCGCGCGTGGGGGGCCTGTGCGGGGCGGTTCGGCGACCAGGAGTGCCAGTCGCCGGTGTCCTCGTCGTGGATGCTCTCGGGGATGTCCGCCGGGAAGCCGTCCTCCTCCTCGTAGGAGACGTCATCCGGGAAGCCGTCCGGGAAGTCGTCGTCCTCGTGGAGGGCCTCCTCGTCCGGCGGAGGTGGCCAGTCCGGATCGTCGTAGGAGTGAGGGTCCGGGCGCTGGGCGGCGTCCGGATACGTGTCCTCGCGGGAGGCGGCCCGCTCCAGGTGGGCCAGTACGGTCTCGGCGGCCGCCCGGCGGCGCATCAGGGCCGTGTCGTCGAGCGGCAGGGGCCAGGCGTGGTCGGCGGCCGCATCGTGGAGGGCGGGGTTCTCGGCGTCCTCCTCGGGTTCGTCGGCCCAGGCCTCGATCTCGCCGTGTCCGGCGACGCAGTGGTCGTACAGGGCCTTGAGGAAGCCGGACGGCCCGCGCGGGCGCTTCTGGGAAGGGCCCCACCAGTGGCCGGAGCCGAGGAGCAGGGAGCGGGGGCGGGTGAACGTGACGTAGCCGAGGCGGAGTTCCTCGGTGTGCTGGTGGTCCTTCATGGCCTCCTGGAAGGCCTTCAGACCGCGCGCGTCCCAGGCCTCGACGTCGGGAAGGGTGTCGGCGTCGCCGCGCAGCTCGTGGGGCAGGACCTTGCCCTGGGCGGTCCACTTCTCCCGGCCCTGGGTACTGGGGAAGGTGCCGGTGACCAGGCCGGGGACGGCGACGACGTCCCACTCCAGGCCCTTGGACCTGTGGGCGGTGAGCACCTTGACGGTGTTCTCGCCGCCCGGCAGGGCGTTGTCGAGGCCCTTCTCATACTGGGCGGCCGTACGCAGGAAGCCGAGGAAGGCGAGCAGTGTGGCCTCTCCGGCGCTGTTGGTGGCGAAGGAGGCGGCGATGTCCAGGAAGTTGGACAGGGTCTCGCGACGGCGGGCGGCGAGCGCGTGCGGGGAGGCGGAGAGTTCCACCTCCAGGCCGGTGACGGCGAGCACCCGGTGGAGGACGTCCATGAGCGGGTCGGCGAGCGAGCGGCGCAGGTCGCGCAGTTCGGCGGCGAGCCGGGCGAACCGTACGCGCGCGTCCGGCGAGAACGGCAGCCCGTCGTCCTCCCCTTCGGCTTCGAGCGGGAGCTCCAGAAACGTGTCCAGCGCGTCCGCCAGCGAGATCACCTCGGACGGGTCGACACCCTCGACGGCTGCGGCGAGCCGGCGGTCCGGGTCGTCGTCACCGTCCACGCGCGCGTGGGAGACGAGCAGCCTGGCGCGGCGCCCCAGGAGGGCGAGGTCGCGTGGGCCGATCCGCCAGCGCGGGCCGGTGAGGAGGCGGACGAGGGAGGCGTTGGCGCCGGGGTCCTGGAGGACTTCGCAGACGGCGACGAGGTCGGCGACCTCGGGGAGGTGGAGCAGCCCGGAGAGGCCGACCACCTCGACCGGGACGTCACGGGCGACGAGCGCGCCCTGGATCTCGGCGAAGTCGGTGGCCGTGCGGCACAGGACCGCGATCTCGCCGGGTTCCTTGCCGGTGCGCACGAGGTGGGCGATCGAGTCGGCGATCCAGTCGAGTTCCTCGGCGTGGGTATTCAGCAGGGCGCAGCGGACCACGCCGTCGCCTTCGGCTCCTGGGGCGGGCCGGAGGGCCTCCACGCCCGCGTGCATGGCCCGCAGGGGCTGCGCGAGTCCGTTGGCGAGGTCGAGGAGACGGCCGCCGCTGCGACGGTTCTCACTGAGCGCCTGGCGGGTCGCGGGGCGGCCGTCGGGGTGGGCGAAGTGCTCGGGGAAGTCGTCGAGGTTGGCCACCGAAGCTCCACGCCAGCCGTAGATGGCCTGACAGGGGTCGCCGACCGCGGTCACGGGGTGGCCGGTGCCGCCGCCGAACAGGCCCGCCAGCAGGACGCGCTGGGCCACCGAGGTGTCCTGGTACTCGTCGAGCAGGACCACCCGGAACTCGTCCCGCAGGATGCGCCCCACCTCGGGGAGCCGGGCGAGGTCGGCGGACAGGGCGATCTGGTCACCGAAGTCGAGGAGGTCCCGCTCGCGTTTTGCCGCGCGGTAGCGGCCCACCAGTCCGGTGAGTTCACGCCGGGCGGCAGCGGCCTCGGGGACCTTGCGGAGGTCCGCGTTGGTGAGCTTGGCGCCCTCCAGCTCGCGCAGCAGTTCGGCGTCGTACGCGCGCAGGTCCTCGGGTCGTACGAGGTGCTCGGCGAGTTCGGAGTCGAGCGTCAGCAGGTCGCCGACCAGGTCCGGGAAGGAGCGGGTCAGTGCCGGGTACGGGCCGGGGGACTCCCTGAGGACGCGCGCGGCGAGCTGGTAGCGGGTGGCGTCGGCGAGGAGCCGGGAGCTGGGTTCCAGGCCGATGCGCAGGCCGTGGTCGGTCAGGAGGCGGCCCGCGAAGGCGTGGTACGTGGAGATGACCGGCTCGCCCGGCGGGTTGTCCGGGTCGATCACGTCCGGGTCGGTGATGCCCGCTCTGACCAGGGCCTTGCGTACGCGCTCGGCGAGTTCGCCGGCCGCCTTGTTGGTGAAGGTCAGGCCGAGCACCTGCTCGGGGGCGACCTGTCCGGTGCCGACCAGCCACACCACGCGCGCGGCCATCACCGTGGTCTTGCCCGACCCGGCTCCGGCCACGATCACCTGCGGGGCGGGCGGCGCGATGATGCAGGCCGTCTGCTCCGGGGTGAACGGGATGCCGAGGAGCTCCTTGAGCTGCTCGGGGTCGCTGATACGGGCGGACATTCCAGAGAGGCTAGCGCCGGCCACTGACAGCGGGTGCCGGGTCGCCCTGCGGGCGGGTGTCACTCGACCACGTGACGGCCCTCCGGGCGAGCACTGCACGATGCCCGGAACGCGCAGTGTGCACAGTGTTGTCCGGTGGTTGGGGAGAAACGTTCGTCCAGGACCTTGCCGGCGGCCGTGGCCAGGAGGTCTCCCACCCACTCCCCTTCCAACGGTTCCTGGGCCTGCACCTTGGGAACGGTCTCGCCACCGTTCTTCTTGGCCGCGCCCTGCCGCAGCTGGACGAGTTCGGCACCGCCCGGTTCGGGGCGTACGCCACCGAAGGGCTCGTCGACGGCTCCCTCGCGGACCGCGAGCTGGTACACGGCGAGCTGGGGGTGACGGGCCACCTCGGCGGAACTCACGGGCTGCTTGCCCGTCTTGAAGTCGACGACGTACGCGCGACCCTCGGTGTCGGCCTCGACGCGGTCCATGGAGCCCCGGATGCGCACCTCGTAGTCGCCCGCCCCGAGGGTGACGTCGAAGTCGTGCTCGCTGGCCACCGGGGCCCGCCCCGTGCGGTCCATGACATGCCATTTCAGGAAGCGTTCGAGCGCCGCGCGCGCGTGCTGCTTCTCCTGCTCCGACTTCCAGGGCGCGTCGAAGGCGAGCGCGTTCCACACGGAGTCGAGGCGCTCCATGAGGACGTCGAGGTCGGCGGGGGTGCGTCCGGAGGCGACCTCGTCGGCGAGGACGTGCACGACGTTGCCGAAGCCCTGGGCGGCGGTCGCGGGCGCGTCGGCCTTCACCTCGCGGCCGAGGAACCACTGCAGGGCGCACGTGTTGGCGAGCTGGTCGAGGGCGCTGCCGGACAGTACGACGGGCTGGTCGCGGTTCCTGAGCGGCACCTTGCTCTCGGTGGGCTCGAACATGCCCCACCAGCGGTACGGGTGCGCCGACGGCACGAGCGGGCGGCCGTCCTCGTCGCTCAGCGCGGCCAGTCGCGCCAGGCGCAGGGCGGCGGCCTCACGGAGGGTGTCCGACACGCGCGGGTCCACCGTCGTGGCGCGCAGTTCGGCGACGAGGGCGGCCACGGACAGCGGGCGGCGGGGGCGGCCGGTGACGTCCTTGGGTTCGACGCCGAGTTCGGCGAGGAAGCGGGAGGGCTGGTCGCCGTCGTCGGCGGGGGCCTTCACGGCGGTGACGACGAGGCGCTCACGCGCGCGCGTGGCGGCCACGTAGAACAGCCGGCGTTCCTCCGCGAGCAGCGCGCCCGGGGTGAGCGGTTCGGCGAGCCCGTCGCGGCCGATGCGGTCGGCCTCCAGGAGGGAGCCGCGACGGCGCAGGTCCGGCCACAGGCCCTCCTGCACGCCCGCGACGACGACCAGGCGCCATTGCAGGCCCTTGGACCGGTGCGCGGTCATCAGGCGTACGGCGTCAGGGCGGACGGCCCGCCCGGTGAGTGTGTCGGCGGCGATGTCCTCGGCCTCGATCTCCGCCAGGAAGTTGAGGGCGCCGAGGCCGCCGGTGCGCTCCTCCGCGCGTGCCGCCGTGGCGAACAGCGCGCACACGGCGTCGAGATCACGGTCCGCGTTGCGCCCGGCCGCGCCACCGCGCCTGGCGGCCCGCTCCAGTCGCCTGGGCCACGGCGTGCCGTCCCACAGCTCCCACAACGCCTCCTCGGCCGTACCGCCGCCCGCGAGGCGTTCACGGGCCTTCCGCAGCAGCGCGCCCAGGCGCTGCGCGCCCCGCGCGTACACCGGGTCGTGCGCCACCAGCCGCTCCGGCTCCGCCAGCGCGCGTGCCAGCAGTTCGTCCGAGGGCGGCGGTACGGGGTTGCCGCCGGCCCGCTCCTCCTCGCGCAGCGCGCGGCCGAGACGTCGCAGATCGGCGGTGTCCATGCCCGCGAGAGGGGAGGCGAGAAGGTTGAGCGCGGTCTCGGTGTCGAGCCAGGAGGACCGCGAGTCGGGCACGTCTGACGCGAGGGACATATCGGGTGTACCGGATGAATCGCCGGTCTCCTCGGCCGAGGTCGTCGGGGCCTCCTCCCCCAACTCCACCCGTGCCTCCTCCCCCAGCTCCGCCCGCGCCACCGCCCGCAGTGCCGTCAGGAGGGGCTGTACGGCCGGTTCGTGGCGCAGGGGCAGGTCGTCGCCGTCGATCTCCAGGGGGACACCCGCGGAGGTGAGGGCGCGCCGGATCGAGGGGATCGTGCGGGCACCGGCGCGCACCAGGACCGCCATCTCGCTCCAGGGGACACCGTCCTCCAGGTGGGCCCGGCGCAGGACGTCCGCGACGTTGTCCAGCTCGGTGCCCTGCGTCGGGTACGTGTAGACCTCGACGCTCCCCCCGTCCCGCACCGGCCTGAGCTCGCGGTGGGCCCGTACCTTCTCGGCGGGGAGGCGGGTGAGCGGCATGCGCTGGGTGAGGAGACGGGTGGCGGCGAGCAGGCCCGCCCCGGAGCGGCGGGAGTTCCGGAGGACCGCGACCGGGGCCTGGCGGCCGTCCGCGCGCGGGAAGGCCTGCGGGAACTCCAGGATGCCGTTCACGTCGGCGCCCCGGAAGGTGTAGATCGACTGGTCGGGGTCACCGAACGCGACCAGGGTGCGCCCGCCGCCCGCGAGGGCCCCGAGCAGCCGTACCTGCGCGGGGTCGGTGTCCTGGTACTCGTCGACGTAGACCGCGTCGTACTGGGCGGCCAGGTGCTCTGCGACGCCGGGGCGACCGGCCAGGAGCACGGCCCGGTGGACCAGTTCCGCGTAGTCGAGCACCCCCTGCAGGTCGAGGACGTCGAGGTACTCGGCGAGGAAGGCGGAGGCCGCGAGCCAGTCCGGGCGGCCGATGCGGCGAGCGAAGGCCCGCAGGTCCTCGGGCGCCAGGCCCAGTTCGCGGCTGCGGGCGAGGACCGCGCGGACCTCGTCGGCGAACCCGCGCGTGGTCAGACAGGCGCGCAGTTCGTCCGGCCAGCGCACATGCGCGAGCCCCAGGCGCTCCAGGTCGGGCTGGCCCGCCAGCAGTTCACGGACCGCCACGTCCTGTTCGGGGCCGGACAGCAGCCGCAGGGGCTCGACGAACAGGTCGATGTCCTGGTGGGCGCGGACGAGGGCGTAGCAGAACGAGTGGAACGTGGTGGCCTGCGGGGCGCGCGCGGCGCCCATGCGCAGCGCCATGCGGTCGCGGAGCTCCACGGCCGCCTTGCGGCTGAAGGTCAGGACCAGCACGCGCGCGGGGTCCGCTCCGCGGGCGACGCGGGCCGCCACGGACTCGACGAGCGTGGTCGTCTTGCCGGTGCCCGGACCTGCGAGGACGAGCAGAGGGCCGGTCTCGTGGTCAACCACGCCGCGCTGCTCGGCGTCCAGACGAGGGGGGTCCGTTCGGGGTGGTGGGGTACGCACCAGTCGGTAAGCGCCACGGCTCCCCTGTCGCACCTGGGTGTGCGACAGGCGCCTGGTGGAGAAAGAGGAGCTCACGTGGTTCGCCGGTCCTGGTGGGTGTGCGAGGTGTCACTGCCGACGCGGTGCGCCGGCGTCACGGGGTGGTGGTCGGGAAACGGGTGCGAGGCCCCTCGCGCGGTGAGGGCGGTGGCCGCGGGGTGAGAGGGACACGCGCAGCCGACGCTACGCCGACGGGTGGTACGGAAGCAGAGCTTCCTCTTGTTCCCTCCCGACTCGCGCGGCACCTGCGTCCCTCGCCCCACGAACGTACGGCATCCCACCGACGTGCCCCGCTTCCCCCGTACGGACCAGGCGTCGCACCCGGGTCCGCCGGATGCCGGAAGCTGTCAGGTGTGACCCTCCGCGCGACCGTCGCCGTCCCAGCGCGCTCGTCTCATGTCGACGCGCGGCACATGGCCCTCAGTGGTGCGGCTCGCCTCGCGCAGGGGGGTGCCCTCCGCGCGGTAGCGGTCCAGGGCTCTCAGTTCGTGGCCGGGCAGCAGGACGCCGTCGGCGCGGACGACCCGCCACCATGGCACCGCACCGCCGTAGAGGGCCATCACGCGGCCCACCTGGCGCGGGCCGCCCTCCCCCAGCCATTCGGCGACGTCCCCGTACGTCATGACCCGCCCTGGCGGGATCAGGTCGGTGACCTCGAGGACCCGCTCCGCGTACTCCGGCAGGGCGTCCGCCGGAAGGCTCTCCTCGCTCATCCGCCCCATCCTGCCCCACCCCACCGACAATGGGACGTGGTGACCGACGTGGGCGTCCCTCGCCCCGGGGGCGGTCTTCGGGCAGACTGTGCGCCCCCGCATTGCACCCTGATGCCCCTGTGTGCCCACCGGGCATGCCACCATCGTGCGGGCGGTGACTGGTGATACGAGACCAAGAAGAGACGATGAAGCAGCAGAGCGTGCACCCCGATGACGCGGCGGGCACCTCTGACGCCTCGTCGCGCCCGAACGCCGCCGAGGGGGGCGACGAGGGCGCCGACAACGTCTCGGAGAAGGCGCCCGGCACGACCCCGCCCTTGGCCGAAAGCGGCTCCTCCAAGACGCACGAGGACCAGAAGCAGCAGGTCGAGCAGGACGAGCAGGACGAGAAAGACACGGGGGAGGCCCACGCCGAGGAGGTCGAGGGCGACGAACCGTTGCTCCCCGCGCGCGTGCACCGTCCCTCCGACCTCATGCGGCTGTCGGTCGGCATCCTCGGGATCATCGTCCTGCTGGCGATCGCCGCCTTCGCCCACGGCACCACCTCCGGGCTCGAGCAGGACATCAGCAAGGGCACGGGGCAGGCGCCCGATCTTCTGATCAAACTCGCGGGCCTCGGGTCGAGCATCGCGATCCTGCTGGTGCCGGTCGCCTTCGCGATCGAGCGGCTGATCAAGCGGGACGGGCTGCGCATCGCCGACGGCGTGCTCGCGGCGGTCCTGGCGCACGGTGTGACGCTGGCGACCGACCTGTGGGTCGCCAGGGCCGCCCCGGACTCGATCCAGGAGGCCCTCACCCAGCCCTCCCCCGGCGACATCCACGCCCTCACCGACCCCGTGCACGGCTACCTCGCCCCGGTCATCGCGTACATGACCGCCGTGGGCATGTCCCGCAGACCGCGATGGCGGGCCGTGCTGTGGATCGTGCTGCTGCTGGACGCCTTCTCGATGCTGGTCACCGGCTACACGACACCGTTCTCGATCATCCTGACGGTGCTGATCGGCTGGACCGTCGCCTACGGGACGCTGTACGCGGTCGGCTCCCCGAACGTACGCCCGACCGGCCGGACCCTGATGGCCGGCCTCAGGCGGGTCGGCTTCAAGCCGGTGAGCGCGGCCCGTGAGGAGGTCCCGGAGACGGCGGAGGGCGGCGACCGGGGCCGCCGGTACTTCGTGACGCTGGAGGACGGCCCACCCCTGGACGTCACCGTCGTGGACCGGGAACAGCAGGCACAGGGGTTCTTCTACCGCGTGTGGCGGCGGCTGACGCTGCGTGGCATCACCACCCGCCGCAGCCTCCAGTCGCTGCGCCAGGCGCTGGAGCAGGAGGCCCTCCTCGCGTACGCGGCCATCGCGGCCGGAGCCAACGCGCCCAAGCTGATCGCGACCTCCGAGCTCGGACCGGACGCCGTGATGCTCGTCTACGAGCACACCGGCGGACGCACCCTGGACTCCCTGGCGGACGACGAGGTCACCGACGAGCTGATGTCGGACACCTGGCACCAGGTGAAGGCACTGCAGTCGCGGCGCATCGCGCACCGCAGGCTCGTGGGCGACGCGATCCTGGTGGATCGTTCCGGCACGGTGATCCTGACCGATCTGCGCGTCGGCGAGATCGCGGCCGGCGACCTGGTGCTGCGCATGGACGTCTCCCAGCTGCTGACGTCACTGGGCCTGCGGGTGGGCGCCGAACGCGCGGTGGCCTCGGCCGTGAGTGTGCTCGGCCCCGACGCGGTGGCCGACTGCCTGCCACTGCTCCAGCCCATCGCCCTTTCACGCTCCACGCGCGCGACCCTGCGCAGACTGGCCCGGGAGCGCGCCGAACGTGAGCGCGAGGCGGTCCTGGAGGCGTCCCACCTGGCCAAGCAGGCCCGCGCGGAGGAGCACAGCAGGGCCGCCGAGCCCGGCAAGGCGGACAAGAAAGCCGTACGGGCCGAGCAGCGGGCCGAGAAGCGGGCGATCGACGAGGCCCTGGAGGAGGCCCGGGAGGAGGACCTGCTCACCCAGATCCGCCACCAGGTGCTGCTCATCAGGCCCCAGGCACCGGTCGAACCGGTACGGCTGGAGCGGGTCAAGCCGCGCACGCTGATCAGTCTCATCGCCGGCGCGATCGGCGCGTACTTCCTGCTGACCCAGCTCACCCACATCGAGTTCGGACCGCTCATCGAGAACGCCGAGTGGGGCTGGGTGGCCGCGGCGGTGTTCTTCTCCGCGCTGAGCTATGTCGCGGCGGCGATGAGCCTGCTGGGTTTCGTGCCGGAGCGGGTGCCGTTCCTGCGGACGATCGCGGCGCAGGTCGCCGGATCGTTCGTCAAGATCGTGGCGCCGGCAGCGGTGGGCGGTGTGGCGCTCAACACACGCTTCCTGCAGCGTGCGGGGGTGCGGCCGGGGCTCGCGGTGGCGAGCGTCGGCGCGTCGCAGCTCTTCGGGCTCGGCTGCCACATCCTGATGCTGCTGGCCTTCGGTTATCTGACCGGCACCGAGAAGACACCGTCCCTGTCGCCGTCCCGCACCGTCATCGCCGGCCTGCTGACGGTCGCGGTGCTCGTCCTGGTGATGACGTCGATCCCGTTCCTGCGCAAGTTCGTCGTCACCCGCGTGCGGTCGCTCTTCGCCGGTGTCGTGCCGCGCATGCTCGACGTGCTGCAGCGGCCGCAGAAGCTGGTCACCGGTATCGGCGGCATGCTGCTGCTCACCGGCTGCTTCGTGATGTGCCTGGACGCCTCGATCCGCGCGTTCGGCAACGATGACGTGTCGATCAGCATCGCGAGCGTGGCGGTCGTCTTCCTCGCGGGCAACGCGCTGGGTTCCGCCGCGCCGACCCCGGGCGGTGTGGGTGCGGTCGAGGCCACGCTGACGGTCGGCCTGATCGCCGTCGGCCTCCCCAAGGAGGTCGCCGCGCCCGCGGTGCTGCTGTTCCGCCTGCTGACCCTGTGGCTTCCCGTGCTGCCGGGATGGCTGGCCTTCAACCAACTGTCACGAAAGGGCGCGCTCTAGGCGGGTCCACGCGCGCGTGGGCCCCGTTTCCGGAACTCACGCGCCCACGCGCGCGTGGCGACCCATCCTCGTGTCTCACCCGCACGGCCCGCGCCCCGAGCACGACGACCCGGGCGCCTCCAGGATGGGTGCATGCCCCTCTCGCCCCGGCCACGTGCCGTCATCGTGACCGCCACCGCCCTCCTGCTGTCCCTGTCGGCGGCGAGCTGCGGCGACGACGCCAAGGGCGACGACCATGACCTGACGGCCCAGAAACTGAGCTGGAAGACCTGCGAGGCGCCGTCCGAGTCCGAGGGCGGCGGCACCGCTCCCTCCCCGCTGCCGGACGGCGACGTCTGGCAGTGCGCGACCATGAAGGCCCCTCTCGACTGGGACGACCCAAAGGGCAACACGATCCGCATCGCGCTGATCCGGGCCAGGTCCAGCGGCACCGAGAGCCGGCGCATCGGCTCGCTCGTCTTCAACTTCGGCGGCCCCGGCCTGTCCGGCGTCAAGACGCTCCCCTCTTTCGGCGAGGACTACGGGAGACTGCGCACCCGCTACGACCTGGTGAGCTTCGACCCGCGTGGCGTCGGCCGCAGCGCCGGCGTCCGGTGCGAGGACGACGCGGCACTCGACGAGTACTTCCAGCAGGACGGGACACCGGACGACGCGGCCGAGCGGACGGAGTTCGTCGACAACACCAAAGCCTTCAACTCCGCCTGCGAGGAGAACTCCGGCAAGACCCTCCCGCACGTCCGCACCACCGACGCGGCCCGCGACATGGATCTGATGCGCCAGGTCCTCGGCGACGACAAACTCCACTACTTCGGCTTCTCCTACGGCACCGAACTCGGCGGCGTCTACGCCCACCTGTTCCCCGAGAACGTCGGACGGGCCGTGTTCGACGCGGTCGTCGACCCGACGCAGACGGCGGAGCAGGGCTCGCTCGGACAGGCCAAGGGCTTTCAGTTGGCGCTCGACAACTACGCCCGGGACTGCGTGTCACAGGCGGAGGGCTGCCCGGTCGGCGACACCGAGCAGGACGTCGAGGACCGGATCGTCAAGCTGCTCGGCGACCTCGACAGCAAACCGATCACCGGAGTCTTCCCCCGCGACCTGACCGAGTCGGAGGCGACGGCCGGTATCGCCCAGGCCCTGTACTCCCAGGACCTCTGGCAGTACCTGACGGAGGGCCTGGAGCAGGCGTACAACGGGGACGGCCAGCTGCTGATGCTGCTGTCCGACTCGCTGAACGGGCGCAGTGAGAACGGTGAGTACAGCAACATCACCGCGGCGAACGTCTCCATCAACTGCGCGGACGACAAGCCGCGCTACACCACCGAGGACGTGGAGGCGAGGCTGGCCGAGTTCCGGGCGGCCTCCCCCGTCTTCGGCGAATGGCTTGCCTGGTCCATGCTCGGCTGCGCCGACTGGGCCGTCGCCGGTGCGGCGGACCATCCCGACGTGCGCGCTCCCGGCTCGGCGCCGATCCTCGTGATCGGCAACACGGGTGACCCCGCCACGCCGTACGGGGGCGCGCGGAAGATGGTCGAGGCGCTCGGGGCGGGGGTCGGGATCGAGCTGACGTACAAAGGACAGGGGCATGGCGCGTACGGCAGCGGAAACGCCTGCGTACAGACGGCCGTGGACGGCTACCTGCTGACGGGGAAGGTACCGAAGACCGGCACGATCTGTTCGTAAATGCAGGTCAGAGCGTTATCCACAGGCGCTCTCACCCTTCACGGCAGTCCGCATACCATGGCATGACTGCCATTCGGGACATCCGGTGGACGGGTATCGCGAGAGGGGGGAAGTGCTCATGGCGCGTTTTCCACGGGGGGCGGCTCTGGCCGCTGCCGTGCTGCTGATCGCCGGCTGTAGCGGCGGCACGGACGACGGAGCCGGCGACGAGGCGAGCGACGGGAAGGCCCCGGCATCGTCACCGGCGCCCCAGAAGCTCGACTGGGAGCGCTGCAAGGAGACTGCGGAGGGACCGGCACCGGGCGACGACTGGCAGTGCGCGACGCTGAAGGTGCCGCTGGACTACGCGAACCCGGACGAAGGGACGATCGGACTCGCGCTGATCCGCAGCAAGGCGACCGGCGACACCGACGAACGTCTCGGCTCCCTCCTGTTCAACTTCGGCGGGCCCGGCGGCTCCGGCGTGTCCATGCTGCCGTCGTACGCGGCGCTCACGAGCGAACTGCACAAGCGGTACGACCTGGTGAGCTGGGATCCGCGCGGGGTGGCCGAGAGCGAGGGGGTGCGCTGCCGCGGCGACAAGGAGATCCAGGCGGGCGAGTCGGTGGACGCGACACCGGACGACGCGACCGAGGAGACGGCCTTCTTCGAGGACGCGGCCGGCTTCGGCGCGGGCTGCGAGAAGGCCGCGGGCAAGCTGCTGTCTCATGTCTCGACCGCCGAGACCGCCCGCGACATGGACGTCATGCGCCAGGCCCTGGGCGACGAGAAGATGCACTACCTCGGCATCTCGTACGGCACCGAACTCGGCGGGGTCTACGCCCACCTGTTCCCCAAGAACGTGGGACGCCTGGTCCTGGACGCGGTGGTCGACCCGACCGCCGACACGATGGGCCACGCGAGGAACCAGGCCCTGGGCTTCCAGCGCGCCCTCGACAACTACCTGAAGTCCACGGGCCAGGACCCCGAGGAGGGCACCCGGAAGATCGAGGACCTGCTGGAGCGGATCGACGCCGAGCCGCTGGCGACGACGTCCGGCCGCGAACTCACCCAGACCCTGGCGACCACCGGCATCGTCCTGCCGCTCTACAGCGAGCAGAGCTGGCCCACCCTGACCAGCGCACTGGACGCGGCCGAGGACGGCGACGGCACCGAGCTGCTCGCGCTGGCCGACGGGTACAACGAGCGTGACCCCTCGGGCCACTACGGCACGACGACCCACTCCCAACGGGTCATATCGTGCTTGGACCAGAAGCAGCGGCCGACTTCGCAGGAGACGAAGAAGCTGCTGCCCGAGTTCCGGGAGATCTCGCCCGTTTTCGGCGAGTTCCTCGGCTGGGACACCGCGGGCTGGTGCCACGACTGGCCGGTGCCCGGCCTGACGGACTCGCCGGAGGTGAGCGCACCGGGAGCGGCGCCCGTCCTCGTGGTGGGCAACACCGGGGACCCGGCGACGCCCTACGAGGGCGCGCGGAAGATGGCCGAGGAACTGGGCGAAGGCGTGGGTGTGATGCTCACCTGGAAGGGCGAGGGCCATGGCGCGTACGGCAGCGGCAGCAGCTGTGTCGATTCGACGGTGAACGCGTATCTGCTGGACGGGGCGGTGCCGAAGGACGGCAAGGTCTGCACCTAGATGTTCCGTCTCGGGACGGTCGCCGGCTCGCGCTGGTCCGGACGGCAGCGGGAAGGGGCCCGGCACCGGTGGTGCCGAGCCCCTCTCCGGAAGGCGTGTGTCTAGTAGACCGGCTTGTTCGGCTCGATCTGGTTGACCCAGCCGATCACGCCGCCGCCGACGTGGACCGCGTCGGCGAAGCCGGCCGACTTCAGGACCGCGAGGACTTCCGCACTGCGGACCCCCGTCTTGCAGTGCAGGACGATCTTCTTGTCCTGCGGGAGGGCCTCCAGGGCGGTGCCCATGAGGAACTCGTTCTTCGGGATCAGCTTGGCGCCCGGGATGGAGACGATCTCGTACTCGTTGATCTCGCGGACGTCGATGATCTCGATGTTCTCACCGTCGTCGATCCACTCCTTGAGCTGCTTGGGAGTGATCGTCGAGCCGGCGGCCGCCTCCTGGGCCTCCTCGGAGACGACGCCGCAGAAGGCCTCGTAGTCGATGAGTTCGGTGACGGTGGGGTTCTCGCCGCAGACCGCGCAGTTGGGGTCCTTGCGGACCTTGACCTGGCGGTACTGCATCTCCAGGGCGTCGTAGATCATCAGGCGGCCGACCAGCGGCTCACCGATGCCCGCGAGGAGCTTGATGGCCTCGTTGACCTGGATGGAGCCGATGGACGCGCACAGCACACCGAGGACGCCGCCCTCGGCGCAGGAGGGGACCATGCCCGGCGGCGGGGGCTCCGGGTAGAGGCAGCGGTAGCAGGGGCCGTGCTCGGACCAGAAGACGGAGGCCTGGCCGTCGAAACGGTAGATCGAGCCCCAGACGTACGGCTTGTTCAGCAGCACGGCCGCGTCGTTGACCAGGTAGCGGGTCGCGAAGTTGTCCGTGCCGTCGACGATCAGGTCGTACTGGCTGAAGATCTCCATCACGTTCTCGGCCTCGAGCCGCTCTTCGTGGAGGATCACGTTCACGTACGGGTTGATGCCGAGGACGGAGTCACGGGCGGACGCGGCCTTCGAGCGGCCGATGTCGGCCTGGCTGTGAATGATCTGGCGCTGCAGGTTCGACTCGTCGACCTCGTCGAACTCCACGATGCCGAGCGTCCCGACGCCCGCCGCGGCCAGGTACATCAACGCCGGCGAGCCCAGGCCGCCGGCGCCCACACAGAGCACCTTGGCGTTCTTCAGCCGCTTCTGCCCGTCCATCCCGACATCGGGGATGATCAGGTGGCGGGAGTACCTGCGGACCTCGTCTACGGTGAGCTCGGAAGCGGGCTCGACCAGGGGTGGCAGCGACACGGGGACTCCGTTGGTCGGTCAATCACTACAGTTGTTCTCCCCGTAACACTGCCACGCCCTTTTTCATTCCGAGACACCCGTTCCAACCAGCGAGACGATTTCGTCCCAGTAGCCGGGCATCGTCTCCCAGGGGTCGATCCTGCCGCCGCGGTCCGTGCGGTCGGTGAAGTAGATCGTGGCGGCGCCCTGCCAGCGGGCTGTGCGCAGCGCCTCGTCGAGGTGGCCGCGCGGGACACCGTGGACGAAGTGGCAGAAGCGCTCGGGCGGATGGTCGGCGGTCCACTCGGCCACCTGCGACCAGCGGTATTCGCTCCAGGGGCCGGAGAAGGTCACCAGTTGGTCGGCGGTCTCGGCATAGCCGGGATACGGGTGGGTGCCGTGGCCGAGGACGACATGGCCGCCGCCGAGGAGTGCGCGGAGCGCGGTGACGGTGCGGCTGGTCTCGGGGAGGGCGCTGCGCTCGGTGGGGCAGCGGTCCAGGAGGAAGCCGTCGACCTGGTACCAGTCGAGGTAGCGGCGGGCGTCGGAGGCGATCTCGGCGAAGGCGCGCGCCCCATAGGTCACGTCCAGATGGCCGAGAACCCGCACGCCCGTGTTCCGCAGCCGTCCGGCGGCTTCCAGACAGTGCGGGTCGGGACGGGTGCCGGGGCCGTCGGAGACGTTCAGGACGACCCAGTGCAGGGGGGTGCCGGGGCGGGTGAGTTTGCCCCATTCCAGGGGAGCGAGGAGGGGGTGGGCGTAGCCGGGGATGCCGAAGCCGAGCCGTAAGCCGGTGCTCGCGATGCCGGAGGAGGCGGGGGTCAGATACGGCATGCCGCCTCCATCCAGATGTCGGCGAGGGACTCCTCGAGGTTGATGCGGGGCCGCCAGCCGAGCCGGTCGCGGGCGGTGCGCACATCGGCCTGCTGCCAGCTGCCGCAGCCGTCCGGGTAGGGGTAGGAGACGGGGGCGGCGTGGTCGGGTTCGGGGCGGGGGTGGCCGATGGTGGGCCTGATGGGGCCGGGCGGGGCGTCGAGTTCGTGGAGGGCTCCGCCGTAGCCGGCGACGCGGGCGAGGACGGCCGCGGCGTCGCGGAGGCGCACGGCGCGGCCCGAGCCGATGTTGATCACGCCCTGGGCCGCGGAGAGCGATGCGGCGTGGACGGCGCGGGCGACGTCGCGTACGTCGACGAAGTCGCGCTGGACGCCGAGGCCGCCGAGTTTGAGTTCGCCGTCGCCGGACTGCATGGCGCGGCGCATGGCTTCGGCGAGGCGGCCGAGCGGGGAGCCGGCGGGTGTGCCGGGGCCGGCGGGCGAGAAGACGCGGAGGACCACGGCGTCCAGGCCGGAGCCGAGGACGAGTTCGGTGGCGGCGAGCTTGCTCACGCCGTACGGACCGCCGGGACGGGGCACGGCGTCCTCTGCGGTGGAGGAGCCGGGCTGGCTGGGCCCGTACTCGGCACCACAGCCGAGCTGCACCAGGCGTGCCCCGCAGCCGCTGCGGCGCAGGGCCTCGCAGACGGTGGCGACGGCGACGGTGTTGTGCCGGGTGAGTTCGCGGGCGCCGCCGCGGGTGGCTCCGGCGCAGTTGACGACGACTCCGGGGTGGACGGCGTCCAGGAAGCGGGTGAGCGCGCCGGGGCTGCCGGTGGCGAGGTCGAACCGTACGTCGGCGTCGTCGCCGCGGCCGAGGGCGGTGAGCTGCACGGCCGGGTCGGCGAGCAGGCGTTCGGCGACGAAGCGGCCGAGGTATCCGTTGGCTCCGATCAGCAGGACCCTCATCGGGCGGCTCCCGGGGCGGGTTCTCCGGTTCGGGAGGTGATCATCTGGCGTTCTCCTTATGGGGTGGTGCCGTGAGTGATGAGGTGGGCCCGCGGTGTCGGCTCCGCGGGAGGGGCGCGCGGACGGAAGTCCGGCGCGTCGGTCGGGCCCGGGCTTCGCGCGGCGGTATGCGGCCGTCGTGCGGAGCCCCGGATGGGTCAGGTGGCCCCGGAGGGCAGGGCGTGGGCCGAGGCCCGGGTCAGGGTGCGGGTGGTGTGGACGAGGAGGACGAGCGCGGCGGCGCCGCACACGAGAGCGGGGACGGCCCCGACACCCCAGGCGTCGGCGACTGTCTCGACGGGGACGGACAGGAGGGAGCAGCCCGGCAGGCGGCTCGCGAAGACCGTGCCCAGCCCGAGCGCCTCGCCCAGGGCGGCTGTCCGGAGGGCGAGGGCCGGGGCCTGGGTGAACCCGTGCGCGGTGAGGAGGCGGGCGAGCAGTAGGAGGGCGCCGAGGGCACCGGCGCCGGCGTACCCGGCGGGCTCGTCCAGGACCGCGCCGCACAGCGCGAGCAGGGCGGACAGGGCACAGAGGTGGAGCGCGAACACGCCGAGGATCAGGGGCTGCACGGAGTCGGCGAACTCCGCGAGGCCTCGGCTGGTGGCGAGTTTGCGGCGGGCGCGTACGGCCAGGAGGTGGGCGCACCAGACAGCGGGCGCGCAGGACAGGGCGAGTGCGAGCACGGGTGCGACGGCCGGCGGCCAGAGGCCGTGGGGGCCGCCGTGGAGACCGGCGGCGAGCAGGCCGTCGCCGAGGATCGCGTACGCGATCAGCCAGCAGGTCCAGGCGCGGGTACGACCGGCCGGGCCGGACGGGGCGCGCAGTGGTCCCCGGTCGAGGGCCACGCGGAGGCCGAGCGCCACCGCGAGGGCGCCGAGGGCGCCGAGGGCGGCGACCGCGAGACGGGGTTGGCCGTCGGTGAGCCGAATTCCGACCACGGCCGCCGCGCACAGGGCGCCCGGCAGGAGGGCGAGGACCGCCCATCCACCGCGCGCGCCGGGCGCACTCGGCGCCGGCTCGCGCTTCGTGGATTCCTCCCCGTCACGCGACACCCGCGCATACATCTCCTCGGCGAGCGAGAACACGTCCCGGTGCCGGAAGCGGGCAGCCGTACGGTCGGTCACCCCGTGCGCCTCCAGCCCGGCGGCGATCTCCAAGGAGTCCACCGCCCTCTCGCAGAGTTCCCGGTGCCGGTGCATCAGGGCCTTCACGGGGTCGACGGCACCGCGTCGGGGGGTGGACCCAAGTGCGGCTGCGGCGGGGTCGTCGTCGGCCGGTCCCAGGGTGGGGTCGGGTGAGGCGACCAGGTCCTGTGCTGCCAGGAGACGGGGCGAAGTCATGGCATCCGGCGGGGCCTTCGGACCGGGCGAGCCCTTGGTCCCGGGCTCACCCGACGGCCCTCGCGGGGCCGGTTCGCCCGACCGCTCCCTCAGGCTCGAAGCGCGCGCCGCCACCGGCCCACCCAGCCCGTCCGACTCGCCCCTCCCGTCCGCGTGGCCCAGTCCGTCCGCGCGGCCCAGTCCGTCCACGCGGCTCAGTCCGTCCACGCGGCTCAGTAGGTCCGCGCGATCCAGTACGTCCGAGCGCTCCACCCCGTCGAAGCCATCGACCCCGTCCAGCCGCAGCTCGCTCATCGCGTCCCCTCCCCCCCGGGCACCGGATCCCCGGCCGCCGTCCCCGGAGGCCTCTCCGCAGCCCGGACCGGAGCCGATCCCGACGGCGCAGCGGCGACAGGCGCCGACGCCGGACCGGGTACGGGACCCGAAGCCGGTGCCGGACCAGACACGGAACCCCAAGCCGGAGACGGACCAGGCACGGAAGCCGACTGCGCCCCCGCCCCCGTCCCCGCCCCCGACCCCGAACCCGGGCCGGGCACAGACCCCACCGCCGGCGTCGCACCCGGCACCGAAGCCGTGTCCCGCACAGGTGTCGTCCCACGCTCGGGCGCCGTCGCCCGCTCGGACGCCCCCATCGCCCAGCGCGGCCTCCCCGAGGCAACCCCGCCCAGGCCCGCGGCACCGGCGACTCCCGCAACCCCTGCCACACCGGCAACCCCCGCGATCCCGAGGCCGCCCGCCACCAGGCGGGAATCGGTCCAGTGGCCGGGCACATGGGCCTCGGCGGGGGATCCGAAGGGCAGGGGCTCGCCGGTGTCGTCGAGGACGACCTTGCGCACCGGGGCCTGGGAGACGATTTCGAGGTAGATATCATGAAATGCCGCGACGTTCTGCTCCACCGTGAAGAGTTCGACGGCGCGGGCGCGCGCGGCCGCACCCAGGCGCGCACGGCGCGCGGGTTCTCGCAGGAGCGCCACGCACGCTTCGGCGAGCGCCCGCGGATTGCGCGGTGGGACGACGATCCCGGTGCCGCCGATGACCTCCACGACCGCGCCCACGTCGGTGGAGACCGTCGGCCTGGCGCAGAACATGGCCTCGACCAGGCTGATCGGGAAGCCCTCGACCACGCTCGACAGCACGACCACCGCACCCGCCGCGTAGGCCTCGGCCAGGTCGGGGACGGCCGGGTCGCCGATCTCCTCGAAGGAGACGGGGTTGTCGCCGATCGCGTGGACGCCGTCCGCCTCGTCGGGGAAGAGCTGCGCGGCCAAGGCCCTGCAGTGGCCCAGATAGGCGGCGGCCTCGGCCCCCGCTGCCGCTCCGACGATCCTGAGCCGCGCCTTGGGCTCCGCCCGGCGGATCTCGGCGAAGGCGTGCAGCAACGAGATCAGGTCCTTGGCGGGCTCGATGCGGCCGACCCACACCAGCGTGTGCGGATCCGCGCACTCCGGTGACTCGCCGACCGCCGCGAAGCGGGCGGCGTCCATGCCGGGGTAGACGGTCCGGATGCCGGCGCGGTCGGCGCCGCAGCGCTCCTGCCAGCGCCGGGCATGGGTGTTGCCGGGGGTGAGACAGGCGGCCTGCCGATAGACCTCGGCGGTCAGCCGGCGGTGGAAGGCCGCGAGCAGCGCGCGCACCGGCGCCTCTCCCGAGGTCCCGAGGTAGTGCGCCCGGAGGGGCACGCCGTACTCGGTGACCAGCAGCGGAACCCCGTGGAAGTGGCGGGCCAACAGCCCGGGCAGCGCGGCCGAGCCACCCGCCGCCGCGTGGCACAGGTCGACCGAGCCGAGCCCGTCGTCCCCGTACCAGTCGAGTGAGAGGGGGCGCAGGGCGCGTTCCAGATGTGAGGCGACCGCCAGTAGATCCGGTACGCGAGCCTCGCGCGCCCCTCGCAGTGCGCCCGGCGCACGACATGCGCGCTCCAGCGTGCGCACCGCGACCTCGGAGCGCAGCGCGCCGACCAGTCCGCCCTCGTCACGGGCCAGCTCGGCGAGCCCGTACAGCGCGTTGCCGAAACGGTCCGCCTCAGCCCCCGCCCCACCTTCGGAAGCCTTCTCGACGCCTTCGGCCCCCTCGGCTCCACGGGCACCGCCGAGCAACCCGGCCACACCAGCCCCACCGTCGGGACCGCCCACTCCCCCCGAGCACAGCGCTGCCACCAGCTCGCCGTACGCCTCCGCGAAGCGCCTCCGCGCCCGGCGGCCGTGGACGACCCCGTCGTCCTCGGCCGTCCACAGCGGTGCCGTGCGGACCCGGTTGACCTGCGGCGGCAGCGGGAGCCAGCCCTCGTCCTCCTGCCGCTCGCTCCGGCTGAGCGCGTAGATGTCGAACTCGTGTCGCGCCAGCCCACGTACGAGTCGGTCGCACCAGAGCCTGGCGTCACCGCTCACATACGGATAGCCACCCTCCGTAAGCAGTCCGATGCGCACGCGTGCACCCCCGATCTCCCGTTTGAGGAGCCGCCGTTCACCCGGCGGCCCGCAGCGGGACGAACGTATGCGGACAAGGCGGTGGTGCGACGGACGGTTGTCCATCACACCACCAAAAGGGGTGAACGGTCGTAACTTTCCCCAGCGGGACGCGTTTTGTCGCGCTAAGGGATCAATCGATCACGCCGCGTCGGCTTGCGCGGGCTCTCGTCAACTCCCGGGGTACGGCCAGGGATTGGCCTTGCACGTGATCCCGTCATAGGTCAGGAACTTGCTCTGCTGCTGCATGACGGGGGCGAGCTCGCCGTCCTTGTCGCAGGTCACATGGGGGTAGTCGAGGCGGTGGCCGATCTCGTGGTTGATCAGCATCTGCCGGTACGCGTGGATCTGGTCGCCGTACGTCTCCGAACCCTGGGCCCAGCGATACGCGTTGATCATCACGCGCTCGGTGGCGGCCGAATCGCAGGAGACGTTGTCCACGGTCGTGTCGAGCCCCGACTTGGCGCACCAGGTCGCGGTGGTGCCCGGGCTCGCCAGCGTGATCACGAAGTCGGGTGTCCCCGAGGAGATCCGCTCGAACGTCCGGCCGCCACCGTGGGCCCAGCTCCGTTCGTCGTTCAGGGTCTTCTGCACGGCGTCGGCGAACAGCCCCGCGTCCAGCCCCAACCCCTTCTCGACGTCGACCCGGTAGCGGTACTTCCGTCCCACCCCCGGCGCCTTGTCGAAGCCCTTGACCGCCTCGAACTTCCCGCCACCCTCGAGATCCGCGGCGAGCTCGTACTTCTTGCCCATCTTCTGGTCGTACGACAGCGGCGTCGCACTCGGGCTCGGCGAACTGGACGGTGTGGGCCGGTTGTCGCTGCGCGAGGCGTCGCGCACAGCACGTTCGCCGGCGTCGGCGGCCTGCGACTGCGTGGCGGTGCCGTCATCCTGTCCACCGGCCATCTGTCCGCCCACGACGACCGCCAGCACGGTCGTGACCGCGGCGGCCGCGATCCCGGCGAACGCCCGCCCCTTGCCGCCCTTCGCCGTCTCCACGTCCTCGGAGTCATCGCCCGGAGGCTGCTCACCCGACGCCCGCGACGGCTTCTGCCGCAGCGGCTCCTCTCGCGACGGCTTCTCCTGCAGCGGCTTCTCCGCGAAAGCCGCCTCGACCCGGCCGTCGGCATCGGCACCGGGCGCCGCACGGTGTGTCCGACCGGGTGCGAAGACGTCGTCGACCTCGTCGAAGGCGTCCAGATAGGTCTGGCGGGGGCCTCCGGGGGGCATGGTCTCCTGCCGCTGCCGGGGAATGGGGAGGCGGCGGCCGGAACGCTCGGGAGGCACGCCGTACGGGGCGCCGGGGGGTGCCGCCTCGCCCGGCACACCATACGGGGCCCCCGCAGGAGCCCCGTGCGCCACGCCGTGTTCGGCACCCGTCCGGCGCCCACCACCACCCGAGTGCCCCCAACCCCCGCCCGCTTCACGCTGCTCGGGGTGCCCGCCACGACTCACCGGATAGCCGCGGTCCGGGGTGCCGTCCGGGAGCCGGGGGAAGCCGTGCGCGGGCGTACCGTCGGGGAGACGGGGGAAGCCGTGCGCGGGCGTACCGTCGGGGAGACGGGGCATCCCGTGCGCCAAAGTGCCGTCAGGCAGGCGCGGGAAGCCGTGCGCCGGAGTCCCGTCGGCGTAACGGGGCGCGCCGTGCGCCGGGGTGCCACCGGGCAGGCGCGGGAAGCCGTGCGCGGGGGTGCCGTCAGGGGAACGCGGCCCCTGTATCCCGGGCGCACCCCCGGTGAACCGTGGAATCCCCTGGCCCGGAGTCCCGTCGTACCTGCGGGGCAACGGGGTGCCGCCTGGCGACTGCGCTCCCGCCTGCGCCGCCGGAGCCGAGGTGCTCCCGGCGCCCCGGGAACCCGGTCCGCCCGCACGCGGGGCTCCCTGGGCTTCCGGTGCGCGTGGCGCCGGTTCGCGGTCACCCGTACCGGCGGACGTCGCCGTCCGGGCTGTGCTCATCTCGTCCGTCTCGCCTTTCGGCGCCCGCCCCTTGCGGCTGTGCCGTCCCACGCCGCGCCTCAGCTCCCCACGCCGGGTGACCCCTTGGGAGGCTCTTCGGCGACCGATTCGCCGCCGTCGACGCCGGCCGATCCACCGTCGCCCACCGGACCACCCTCACTCGAACCGTCGCCCGGAGCCGAATCCGAACCCGCGCTCGAAGCCGCAGCACGAGCAGAACTCACCGTAGCCGAAGCCGAAGTTGAACCCGAAGTCGAAGCCGAAGCCGAAGCCGAAGTTGCAGCCGAAGCGGCAGCGGAAGCCGAATCCTCATCCAGACCCCAGCCTCTCCGCCCCGAACCCACCGGCACCGATACCGACACCCGGTCCGCCCCGCCGCTCGACTTCCCCGTATCCGCCAGCAGTTCACGGAACGCGGCGGCAACGGCCTCCGGGTACTCCATCATCGCCACGTGTCCCGCGTCCGGCAGGGAGACGAGGCGGGAGTCGCGGAAGGAGCGGGCGGCACGCTGGGCCATGCGGTAGCCGACGAGTTGGTCGCGGCGGCCGTAGACGAGGAGGGTCGGGGCGAGGACGCGCTCGGCCTGGCGCCACAGCGAGTGCTGCCCGCCCAGGGTGTACGCGTCCACGATCCCACGGGCGGAACGCGTCAACGCGTCCCACATGTACGGCAGTTGGAGCCGCCGTTCCATCTCCTCCACGGCGTTGCGGAAGCCCTCCTCCGTGACCCGGCCGGGGTCGCCGTAGCAGAGCGCCGTGACGCCCCGTACGCGCTGCTCGGCGCTCCAGCCCTTGGTGAAGCGGGTGAAGAGCGCCGACATGCCCGGCAGGGCGAGCATCGCGGTCGGCACGGCCGTCCGCTGCACCCGCAACTCCGGCAGGGCGGGCGACACGAGGGTCAGGGTGCGGACGAGATCGGGGCGCAGGGCGGCGACGCGGGTCGTGATCGCGCCGCCGAGGGAGTTGCCGAAGAGGTGCACCGGGCCGCGCCCGGCGGATTCGAGGTACCGGATGACCGCGCGCGCGTGGCCCGTGACGGAGTAGTCGCCGTCGTCCGGCGGCGGCGAGTCGCCGAAGCCGGGCAGATCGAGCGCCTCGCTGTCCACGAGGCCGTCGACCAGCGGCATCAGGGCGGACCAGTTCTGCGAGGAACCGCCCAGGCCGTGCACGTACACGGCGGGCGGCAGTCCTTCGCGCGCCGGCGGTCTCGACCGCACCGACAGCGTGATCCCCGGTAGCCGAACCGACCTGAGTCGCTCACCGGGCGCCACGCGCACGGCACTCGCCTTCGGCGACGCGGTGGCGGTCAGCAGGGACGGCAGCTCGGTCGAGGACATGCGGGCAATGTTACGAGACGATCACGCAGTGGCTCATGTGTTCGCCGTCACAGAACGTGCCACAAATCAGCCACTTCTCAAGGGGTACCGGGGCGTGCAGCACTCGCCGCGAGGGCCGAGCGCTTACCGCCTGATCACGCCGAACCACACAGCGCCACGACCACCTGTCTCCCAGACTCATGAAACAGGCTCATAAGCAGGCACATGACCCTGCATCCAGGCCCGCGAAGAGGGCACCCGTACGTGGCCCCACCGCCTCCGGGGACGTACCGGCGACGCCGGGGCAGCACAGGAAGGGGAACCCACGATGGCCGTCGACCCGACCGAACCCGACACCTTCCCCGAGGAGGACTCCATGGAGTTGGACGACGTCGAGGCCCCCGAGGCCGACGCCGCCGAGCAGCACACGGACATCGCCCAGGACCGGGACGACCCGCTCACCGACGCCGACCCCGGCGCCGCCAACGAGGCCGACCTGGCGGAGCAGGCACGAGTAGTCTCCCTGGACGAGGACGACTACCGGTAACCCGATCCTCACCAGGGACGACGACCGGTGACGAGAAAGGGCTTCCTTTCTGCCCGTCCTGCCCCTGTTCGATATGGTCCGCAGCACTTTCCCCGCTGTCCGGTCCGTGAAATTCTGCGCTCGCACCGCGCACACCCGGGTTACCGAAAAGTACGATGGCGGCGCGGCGCACACCCGCATGTGGACGATCTTGGGAGGCGGCGTGACAGCCATCGAGCAGACAGAGGCGGCGCGCCCGCGGGGCACACGCCTGCCGCGCCGAGCCCGACGGAACCAGTTGCTGGGCGCCGCCCAGGAAGTCTTCGTGGCCCAGGGCTACCACTCGGCTGCGATGGACGACATCGCCGAGCGCGCCGGAGTCAGCAAGCCGGTGCTCTACCAGCACTTCCCCGGCAAGCTCGACCTCTACCTGGCGCTGCTGGACCAGCACTGCGAGTCCCTGATCCAGGCCGTACGCGGTGCGCTGGCGTCGACGACCGACAACAAGCAGCGGGTCCTGGCGACGATGGACGCCTATTTCGCGTACGTCGAGGACGAGGGCGGTGCCTTCCGGCTGGTCTTCGAGTCCGACCTGACGAACGAGCCCGCCGTGCGCGAGCGCGTCGACAAGGTCACCAACGAGTGCGCCGAGGCCATCCGCGACGTCATCGCGGAGGACACCGGCCTCTCCCGCGCGGAGTCGATGCTCCTCGCCTCGGGACTGGGCGGCCTCTCCCAGGTGGTGGCGCGGTCCTGGCTGCACAGCGACCGCAGCGTCCCGCGCGAGCAGGCGGTCCAGCTGCTGGCCTCGCTGGCCTGGCGCGGCATCGCGGGCTTCCCCCTGCACGGCATCGACCAGCACTGACCGACAGCGCTGATCGACGGCACCGACGGTGCGACCCCGGGCCCGCCGCCTCGGCACAGCCCTGGTCCCGGGGTTTTGTTCCCGCGCTCTGTTCGCTCCTGGCGTTCTCAGGCGGAGCGTGTACGTCCCCTCACCGGGCTAATGTGTGCTGCGTACGGCGCGGAAGCCCGCGCATTTCACTGACCGTCGGAGGGACATAGCCGTGGAGGTCAAGATCGGCGTGCAGCACGCGCCCCGCGAGATCGTTCTGGAGAGCGGTCAGAGTGCCGAGGAGGTCGAGCGTGCCGTTGCCGAGGCGCTGGCCGGCAAGTCGGCGCTGCTGAGCCTCACGGACGAGCACGGCCGCAAGGTCCTGATCCCGGCCGACCGTCTCGCCTACGTCGACATCGGCGAGTCGGCCGTCCGCAAGGTGGGCTTCAGCGCGCTGTAGCCAAGAGGCACAAGAGGCGTAGGGAGGGGGCCCGGTGGTGTGAAACCACCGGGCCCCCTCCCTGCGCCCGCTCCTCATGGCTCGCACGGGCCGAACCGCACAGGGCCACCACATCTCATGCACCGACGATGGTTGCGTTCCCTGACTCGCGGGTAGTACCGGCTACGACCGATTTGCCCAGGCCAGGCCGTGCGGGAGGGAACCCGATCATGTTCTTGGAAGCACTCGGATCCGCACTCCTCGGCTTCGCCCTGGCCTGCGCCGCCGCCTACCGGCTGCCGCACCGCCTGCCGTCCCGCACCCTGGTCCTCCCGACCGGCACCGCCGGCGCCCTCTTCGGCGCCTTCCTCACCCACACGGCACTCGGCTCCGCGAACTACCTGCTGATCCTCGCCGGCGCACTGGTCGTCGCGGCGGCCTCCCTGTCCCTGCTCCTGCGCCCGACGGAACGATTTCGACGCAGCAGCTCCGCGACGGCGTGAGGAAGGCCGTCCGGCAGGGACGAAGCCCCACGTCACGGGGCGCGGGGAACTGCGCGACCAGCCGCGACGAACCCCGCACCCGCAGGACGACACTTCACCCCACGGCGACTAGAGCCATCAGAAGGGCCCTAGGCGCCCCCGGCTCAGGCCGCGAGGCCCAGCGCGGCCATCCGCTTCGTGTGCGCCTCAGTGATCCGCGAGAACATCCGCCCCACCTCGGCCAGATCGAACCCGTCGGCGACACCACCCACGAGCATCGTGGACAGGGCGTCCCGGTCGGCCACCACCCGCTGCGACTGCGACAGCGCCTCCCCCATCAACCGCCGTGCCCACAGCGCCAGTCGCCCGCCCACTCGCGGGTCCTCGTCGATCGCGGCGCGCACCTTCTCCACGGCGAACCCGGCGTGCCCGGTGTCGTCGAGCACGGCGAGCACCAGCCCGCGCGTGTCCGAATCGAGGTGGGCGGCGACCTCCCGGTAGAAGTCGCTGGCGATCGAGTCACCGACGTACGCCTTGACGAGCCCCTCCAGCCAGTCCGACGGCGCGGTCTGCCTGTGGAAGCCGTCGAGCGCGTCGACGAACGGTTCCATGGCCCGCGTCGGCTCCTCGCCGACCTCGGTGAGCCGGTCCCGGAGCCTCTCGAAGTGGTGGAACTCGGCCGCCGCCATCTTCGCCAGTTCCGACTTGTCGGTGAGGGTCGGCGCCAGCTTCGCGTCCTCCGCGAGCCGCTCGAACGCCGCCAGCTCCCCGTACGCCAGCGCACCCAGCAGGTCCACCACCGCGGCGCGGTACTGCGGGTCGGCGGAGGCCCGGGCCCAGTCCTGGGCGGCGATCCCGGTGACCTCGGCGGTGTCGGCGGACTCGCTGCCGACGGCGTTCTCAGGCTTGTCAGACGTGGTCATGAAGCGCACAATAGCCCGCTCCCCCCAAGGCGGAAGAGCGTGGTCATTCAGTGTGACGACGACTACGTGACCAAATCGGCCATCGCATATGCGCGATTCCGGGGTATGGTGGTAATGCGCCTGCTGGTACGTCGACGTAGTTCGAACGTGTCTCGACAGGCCGCACGCATGAGGATGCCCGGTCGGTGGCCCGATCGGCTCCGACCCGACAGCCCTCCTTTTCCGTACGGCACTCTGCGTACGGCGTCCGGAGGGAACCCCTCAGCGGTATGAGCGCTAGAGCGTCGGCAGTGGTCCCGTGCCACACGGCCCGCCCGTGCGGTGGCCGACGTCCCCGGCACGGTCCGACACGACCCCCGCGCTCGCCTCACACCGCGTACACAGAAGAGGCAGCACCCTGACTACGACTTTCCGAGATCTCGGAATCTTTCCCGAGACGGCCGAAGCCCTTGAGGCCGTCGGCATCATCACCCCCTTCCCCATCCAGGAGATGACGCTCCCGGTCGCCCTCACCGGCACCGACGTCATCGGCCAGGCCAAGACCGGCACCGGCAAGACACTGGGCTTCGGTCTCCCGCTCCTCGAGCGCGTCGTCGTCCCCGCCGACGTCGAGGCCGGCCGCGCCAAGCCCGAGGACCTCGTCGACTCGCCGCAGGCGCTCGTCGTCGTCCCCACGCGCGAGCTGTGCACCCAGGTCACCAACGACCTGCTGACCGCCGGCAAGGTGCGCAACGTGCGCGTCACCGCGATCTACGGCGGCCGCGCCTACGAGCCCCAGGTCGAGGCCCTCAAGAAGGGCGTGGACGTCGTCATCGGCACCCCCGGGCGGCTCCTCGACCTCGCGGGCCAGAAGAAGCTGAACCTGAAGCACGTCAAGTGCCTGGTTCTCGACGAGGCCGACGAGATGCTCGACCTGGGCTTCCTGCCCGACGTCGAGAAGATCATCAACATGCTTCCGGCCCGGCGCCAGACGATGCTGTTCTCGGCGACCATGCCGGGCGCGGTCATCGGCCTCGCGCGCCGCTACATGTCGCAGCCCACGCACATCAGCGCCACGGCGCCGGACGACGCGGGCAAGACGGTCGCGAACACCAAGCAGCACATCTACCGCGCGCACAACATGGACAAGCCCGAGCTGGTCGCGCGCATACTGCAGGCCGAGGGCCGCGGTCTCGTGATGGTCTTCTGCCGTACGAAGCGGACGGCGGCCGACCTGGCCGACCAGCTCCAGCAGCGCGGCTTCGCGTCCGGCGCGGTCCACGGCGACCTCGGCCAGGGCGCCCGCGAGCAGGCCCTGCGTGCCTTCCGCAACGGCAAGGTGGACGTCCTCGTCTGCACCGACGTCGCCGCCCGCGGCATCGACGTCGAGGGTGTCACCCACGTCATCAACTACCAGTCCCCCGAGGACGAGAAGACGTACCTGCACCGCATCGGCCGTACGGGCCGCGCGGGCGCCAAGGGCATCGCGATCACCCTCGTCGACTGGGACGACATCCCGCGCTGGCAGCTCATCAACAAGGCGCTGGACCTCGGGTTCAACGACCCGCCGGAGACGTACTCCACCTCCCCGCACCTCTTCGAGGAACTGAACATCCCCGCAGGCACCAAGGGTGTCCTGCCGCGCTCGGAGCGAACGCGCGCCGGGCTCGGGGCGGAGGAACTGGAAGACCTCGGCGAGACGGGCGGGCGCGGTCCGCGCGGTCGTGGCGGCCGTTCCTCCGGCCCCGCGCCCGCCGCCGAGCGCGAGCGTGAGCGTGAGCGTGAGCGCCCGGCGCGTACGCCGCGTCGTCGCCGCCGTACGCGCGGTGGTGCCACCGTCGACGGGGTGTCCCCGGAGGCCGCCGCGGTCACGGAGCCGTCGGAGTCCGCGCAGACGCCGGGCGCCGACTCCGCCGAGTCCGAGTCCCGTACGCCTCGCCGTCGCCGCCGCACCCGTGCCGGGGCGAACCCCGCCGCCGAGGCGGTGGCCGAGACGGTCGAGAGCACGCCGGCCGAGCGGGCCGAGGCCGTGGTCGAGACCGTCGCGGGCACATCCGCCGAGTCGGTCGAGGAAGCCGCCAAGCCGCGTCGCCGCCGCACCCGCAAGTCGGTGGAGGCCGTCGAGGCTCCCGTCGCCGAGGCCGCGCCCGGTGCGGACGCCGCGCTCGACACGGCCGAGGGCGCGACCGTCGCCGAGCCGGCGGCCGAGGCCCCGGCCACGCCGCGTCGCCGCACCCGGAAGGCCGCCGCGCCCGCCGAGGCCGTGGTCCAGGAGACCGTCGCCGAGGAAGCCCCGGCCAAGCCCCGGCGCCGCACCCGCAAAGCCGCCGAAGCCGTCGTCGAGGCCACGGACACCGCCGCCGAGGCCGCCGCCGACACCGTCGAGGCACCCGCACCACGCCGCCGCACCCGCAAGACTGTCGCGGAGGCCGCCGAGAGCGGGGTGGAGGCCGTCGCCGAGGAGGCGACGTCCACGCCTCGTCGTCGGACCCGCAAGGTCGCGGAGGCCGCCGTGGCGCCCGCTGCCGAGGCCGCGCTCGACACGGCCGAGGGGGCGGCCGCCGCCGAGACCCCGGCCACGCCGCGTCGCCGGACCCGCAAGGCCGCCGCGCCCGCCGAGGCCGTGGTCCAGGAGACCGTCGCCGAGGAAGCCCCGGCCAAGCCCCGGCGCCGCACCCGCAAAGCCGCCGAAGCCGTCGTCGAGGCCACGGACACCGCCGCCGAGGCCGCCGCCGACACCGTCGAGGCACCCGCACCACGCCGCCGCACCCGGAAGGCCGCGGCTGCGGCTTCGGTCGAGGGTGCGGTTCCGGCCCAGCCGACGGAGGAGCAGGCCACGAAGCCGCGTCGTACGCGTAAGGCTGCGGCTTCGGTTGCCGCCGTCGAGGAGACGGGTGAGGCTCCGGCGCCGCGGCGTCGGACGCGGAAGGCTGTGGCTGCCGTGGAGGCTGCGGAGAGCTGAGCCGATTCGGCCGAGTGAAGGTCCGGTTCCCCTCGGGGGGCCGGGCCTTCGGCGTTTCCAGGGTTTCCTCGCCCCCGCCGCCCCTACCCGTCCCATCCCCAAGGGGCTGCGCCCCTCGGACCCCCAGCGGCGGGTCCGGTGGGGGTTCTCGCGCGGTTCCCCGCGCCCCTGGAAGGCAGGGGGCTGCGCCCCGCCTTACAGGGGTGATGCCCGAGCAGCCTCGGCCCACGCGCCCCATGGCGAACCCCTCGCGGGCGAAGGGGTGGCGCGGTCAGCCGGTTCGGGCGACGGTTACCCTCCCTCCATGAGCCGTCCCCCGTCCTTCACTCCGCCCGCCGGTGCCTGCGCCCATCTTCTGCGTACCCCTCGTGGGGAGTTCGCCGTGATCGAGGCGGGGGTGGCGGTGAAGGGGACCGTGCTGCTCGTGCCGGGGTTCACCGGAAGCAAAGAGGACTTCATCGCGCTGCATGAACCGTTGGCGGAGGCGGGGTACCGGACGGTGGCGGTGGACGGACGCGGGCAGTACGAGAGCCCGGGTGCCGAGGACGACGAAGCGCCGTACGCGCAGGCCGAGTTGGCGAAGGATCTGCTCGCCCAGGCGGAGGCCGTGAGCGACGGCGGCCCGCTGCACCTCGTCGGTCACTCCCTCGGCGGTCAGATCTCCCGCGCCGCCGTGCTGCAGGACGCCTCCCTGTTCGCCTCGCTCACCCTCATGGCCTCGGGCCCCGCCCATATCTCGGTCGGCCAGCAGCAGCGCGTGACGCTGTTGCGGGACGCCCTGGCCGTGATGGACATGGAGCAGGTGTGGGAGGCCATCCAGGCGATGGAGGCCCCGGAGCCGGAGGAGAGCGAGACCGGCGCCCTCGACGAGGGTTTGGACGACCGCGCCGACCTGCGCCGCCGCTGGCTCACCACCAGCCCCGCCCAGCTCATCGCCACGGGCCGCCAGCTCTGCGCGGAACCCGACCGTGTCGCCGAACTGGCCGCCGTGGACCTGCCCAAGCACGTGCTGTCCGGCGAACACGACGACACCTGGCCGATCCCGGTCATCGACGACATGGCCGTACGACTGGCCGCCCACCGCACCGTCATCCGGGACGCCGAGCACTCCCCCAACACCGATCAGCCGAAGGCGACGGCGGACGCCCTCGTCGCCTTCTGGGACGGGATCACCACCGGCTGACCCGGCGGCAGGGCCCCGGCAGCCGCCTCCCGTACCGTCCCGTACTCCTGGTACCGCGCTCGCTGCTAGTGTTCTGAGTCGGGAATTCTGTTCAGATGTATAGGCTTGCTCCATGGCACGGACGGGGCGGCCGAAGGCCGAGTTGACACTGTCGGACGAAGAACGGGCCGCACTCGAGGAGTGGGTGCGGCGACGTTCCACGCCGCAGGCATGGGCGTTGCGGTGTCGGATCATCCTGGCCTGCGCCGAGGGCGCCTCGAACAAGGACGTGGCTGCTCAGCTCGGTTCCACACCCCATGCGGTGGGCCGCTGGCGGGCCCGGTTCGTGCAGTACCGGATCGCCGGTCTGGGTGACATGCCGCGTCCGGGCGGCCCAAGGACCGTGACGGACGAGCAGGTTGCCGCGGTAGTCACCAAGACGCTGGAATCCACTCCGAAGAACGCAACGCACTGGTCGACGCGGTCGATGGCGAAGGAGACGGGCCTCTCGCAGTCGTCGGTTTCACGGATCTGGCGGGCCTTCGGCCTGCAGCCGCACCGGTCGGAGACCTTCAAACTGTCGACCGATCCGTACTTCGTCGACAAGGTCCACGATGTCGTCGGCCTTTACCTGGACCCGCCCGAGCGGGCCCTGGTGTTCTGCGCCGACGAGAAGTCGCAGATCCAGGCCCTGGACCGATCCCAGCCCGTGCTGCCAATGATGCCCGGGGTTCCCGAGCGGGTGACCCACGACCACGTCCGCGCCGGCACCACCACCCTGTTCGCCGCCCTCGAGGTCGCCACCGGCAAAGTGATCGGCTCCCTGCACCGCAGACATCGGGCTGAGGAGTTCAAGAAGTTCCTCACCAAGCTCGACAAAGAGGTGCCCGCCGACCTGGATGTCCACCTCATCTGCGACAACTACGCCACCCACAAGACCCCCGCCATCAAGAAGTGGCTGCTCAGCCCACCCCCGCTTCCACCTGCACTTCACACCGACCGGCTCGTCCTGGCTGAACCTCGTCGAGCGATGGTTCGCCGAACTGACCAACAAGCAGATACGGCGCGGCGTTCACAGGTCCGTCCAAGCCCTGGAGAAGGACATCCGCAACTGGATCGCCGCCTGGAACACCGACCCGAAGCCCTACGTCTGGACGAAGACCGCAGACGAGATCCTCGAACGCCTCGCCAGTTATCTGAACAGAATTCCCGACTCGGAACACTAGTACTGCGCTCGGAGGTGCTCCCAGAACCCGTCCCGCAGTGCCCGTCTCAGGTCCGCCTGCCCCCGCAGCGAGTACTGGAGCAGTCCCTCCGCCTCGACGAGCAGGTCCTGGTCGACGGAGCCGGGGAGGTACGGGTGGCCGTGGAGAAGCTCCTGCAGGGTCTCCCGGCCCCGGGAGGCGAGCCACTTCGCGGCGATCTGGGCGCCGACGAAGCGAACGTCCTCGCGGGTGGGGCGGGCGCCGGTGGGGGTCTCGTAGGTGGCGGCGGCCCGCCGTGACACGTACGGCTTGAAGAAGTCGAGGTCGAAGGTCCGCTGGCTGTCGACCTCCCAGAGCAGCGGCTCGGCCTGGTTGCGGCCCTCGGGGGCCTCGATTCCCCACAGGTGGACCCGCGCCCCGTACCCCTGCGCGGCCTCGACCGCCGAGACCAGGTCCTCGTCGCCGCCGAGGAGGGCGGCGTCGCTGATCGCGCGGTGCCGGGCCAGTGACTCCAGATCGGTGCGGATCAGGGAGTCGACGCCCTTCTGCTGGTTGTTGGCGTTGAGATTGCCCAGTCGCACCTTCACGTCCGGCAGTTCGGCGATCGTCTGCTGTTCCGCCGTATGGATGCGGCGGCGCGCCCCGTCGTACCAGTAGACCCGCAGCAGTCGGCTGTCCGCGAAGATCGTGCGGGCCTTGTCGATCAGCGCGTCGATGAGTCCCTCCGCGTCGAGGTCGAAGGACCGCCGGTCCTCCGTCCCCGCGACGAGCCGTCCGGCGGCCGCGTACAGATACCCGGCATCGACGAAGATCGCGTGGGTCGAGGGCGTCTTCGCCACCTCGGCGAGCATGCGGTGAAGCAGCTCGTTCGTACGGTCGATGCGGGCGCCGAGCGCCGTGAGGTCGTCGTTCATCACCCCCATTGTCCCGGCGGTCACGCTACGAACACAACCGGTCCCAGTCAGTCTTCTCGCCTCCGGGCAGGCATCCCCACGCCTACCGCTTACCGGCTAGTAATTAGCTTCTCGAAAATTTTCCTTAGCGTAGGGAATGTTTGTCACACGCATGCCGTTGACTCCTCATGGAACACGGGCACCGACGACCCGTGAACCACCACCAGTAGTTCTCCTCAGGAGGATGACCAGACGAAGGGAGAAGCCCTTGCGCTTCGAAATTCTGCGACTCGACGACGTCAGCGGTACACCCGTGGACAGCACCGTCGTGGACGCCGCCTCCGTCAACCGGATCGTGCAGCAGGCCGCCGCCATCGGGCAGCGCCTCTGGATCCGCCCGGCAGACGTGACCGCCCCGTAGTACGCGGATCCGTTCACACTTCAGAGCCCCGTACGGCACGACGCCGTACGGGGCTCTGCTATGTCCGCCACAGGTCCGTCCCGGCGGACCGGCCGGGCCGAGCCGCTCAACCGCCCCGCACGACCTGGGTGACACCGTTGATGATCTGCTGCACGGCGATCGCGGAGAGCATCATGCCCGCGAGGCGGGTCACCAGCACCACGCCGCCGTCCTTGATGACCCGGATGATCAGCAGCGAGTACCGCATCGTCAGCCAGAGCACGACGTGGATCGCCAGGATCGCGGCCCACACGGACATCTGACCGGCCACGCCGTCCGCCTTCTGCACCGCCAGGATCACCGACACGATCGCCCCGGGACCGGCCAGCAGCGGCATCCCCAGCGGCACGAGCGCGACGTTCACGTCCTTCGTCTGCTTCGGCTCGTCCGTCTTGCCGGTCAGCAGATCCAGCGCGATCAGCAGAAGCAGCAGCCCGCCGGCGATCATCAGCGCCGGCACGGACACATGCAGATAGTCCAGGATCTGGTGCCCGAGCAGCCCGAAGACGGTGATCACGCCTCCGGCCACACAGACGGCCTGGAATGCCATCCGCTTCTGGGTGCGCGCGGGCCGACCGGCGGTGAGCCCGAGGAAGATCGGGGTGATCCCGGGGGGATCCATGATCACGAAGAGAGTGAGGAAGAGGGAACCGAAGACGGCGAGATCGAACACAGAGGTGCCTTGCGAGAGTCAAGAACGAAGGAAAGAGGGCAGCCCAGTGTGATGGCCGGTAACCACTGTGGGCAATCGTTTCCGCAGGGCGATGAGGGCACCGCCCGGCTCGAACGGGGTGGAGAGCTGGGGGAGGGTGGGCACAGCCGACAGCCGCCGGGTGCCGTCCCACGAACGGACGGGCTAGCGGGCTCCGCCGGTCCCCGGGACGGGAAACGCTCCGGTGGCCCGCCGGGTGATCTCCCCGTACACCTCGGGATCGGTCGTGTACTCGCCGAGCACGCAGGTCTTGCGGCTGCCGTGGTAGTCCGAGGATCCGGTGGTGAGGAGTCCCAGCTCCTTCGCCAGGCCGCGCAGCCGCGCCCTGGTCGCCGGGTCGTGCTCCATGTGGTCGACCTCGATGCCGTCGAGCCCGGCGGCGGCCAGCTCGGCGATGGCGGACTCCGCCACGGTCCGGCCGCGTTTGACGGCGGCGGGGTGGGCGAAGACGGCGACGCCACCGGCGCCCTTGATCAGCCGGATCGCCTCGAAGGGGTCGGTCTCGTGCTTCTCGACGTAGGCGCGGCCGCCGTCGGCGAGCCACTGCTGCGTGAAGGCGTCGCTCACGGTCGGTACGACGCCGAGTTCGACGAGGGCGGTGGCCACGTGCGGCCGCCCCACGGAACCGCCGCCGGCGATCCGCGCGACCTGCTCCCAGGTCACCGGCACGCCCAGCTCGTTCAGCTTGGCGATCATCCCGCGGGCCCGCGGGACCCGGTCGTCCCGGACCAGCTCACGCTCGGCGAGCAGCCCGGGTTCCTCGGGGTCGAACAGATAGGCCAGCATGTGCATGCTGACGCCGTCCAGCCGGCAGGACAGCTCGGCGCCGGTGACCAGCGTGAGCCCCTCGGGCAGCGCGGCGATCGCCTCGGCGTGCCCGCGCGTGGTGTCGTGGTCGGTCAGCGCGACGACGTCCAGCCCTGCCGCGGACGCCTTCCGCACCAGCTCGGCCGGGGTGTCCGTGCCGTCGGAAGCCGTGGAGTGGCTGTGCAGATCGATACGCACGACTCGGACTCCAGGCGCAGACGAAACGGAAGCGGACGCTCAAGGATAACGCCCTTCCGGACCACTCCTGTCACACCTGAAACCCCGGAGTGCCCCCTACAGGCGCGCGGAAGGGGCTACTGCCATTCCCGGCCAGGGGCAGCGGAGTCCGGGGCGCGGGGAACCGCGCGACCAGCCAAGAACGACTCGCAGCCGCCCGAGCACCCGAAGCCCTCACCCCATGGGCGCCCTACGGTTCCAGCATCCACGCCCTACGGCTCCAGGATCCGAGGCGACAGCGCCCCGCACGGCAGCAGCTCCACCTCCGCCCCCGCATCCCGCAGATCCGTCAGCACCAGCTCGTCGTACATCAGCAACCCGGTCTGCTCGGGCCACACGACCGCCCACAGCCACAGCCCGAGCGCCTCGCCCGCGAAGACCGCCCGGTCGTCCGGTGTGCCGGTGACATGCCACAGCGGTGTCGGCCGCCCCGCGGCCAGCACCTTCGCCTGGGGCGGTTTCTCGACGCTCAGATACGGCCCGGGATCGGGCCCGTCGATGCCCGCGTACCGGGCACCGAGACCGACGCCGAGTTCCTCCGCGATGAGGACGAGTTCTCCCACGCCCCCGAGCGGACCGGGACCGGAACAGGCCACGGCGGTGGCACGTCCGCCGCTGCGGTCGTCCCCGGCGAAGGCGGCACCCGTGAACAGCCAGCCCACGGGCAGCGGCCACGGCATCCAGACCGGCACCTTGGCGCGGTGCACCACGACACTGAGGGCCTCGACGCTGGGCGGGATCACGGGCTGCAGCGGGTGTACCGTCCCGTGCGCGGCGCACTGCCAGGAGTCGGCAAAGAGGCCGGGAGCCCTGACCCGGCCACCACACTTCGGGCAACTGGGTTCGCCCCTCATAGGGCCCAACGGTCCTCCCCGTGCTTCCTCGCGTCAAGGACGATCACCCGTCCGGCGTGTGCGCGTCACATTCCGCGCACGGACGCCGGACTCCGGCCGGCGGACGGCCCCTCGGACCGACCAACGGAATCAACTACCCACACGGTCAAGGGAAGCGGTTGTTTTCGGCCACCTGTCGAGCGGCCTCCGGTCACGTATGGCGTGCCGTCCGTCACACGGGGAAGTCGTGTCGGGCGGTCCGGTCAGTCCAGGCGGACCGATGTGCGGCCCGGGTCGCGGAGGTCCGTCCCGTGGGTGAGCCAGCGCTCCTGGAGTGCCTGGGCGCCGTGCACCCGCTTCCAGGCGGCCTCGTTGGCGGTCATCGGGAGAAGGGGCAGGAACCGTACGGGGTCGGCCGGGGCGTCGAGTTCGAGGTCCTCGACCAGGCCGCCGGACTCGGCGACGAGGACCGAGGTGAAGGGGGCGCCGGGCCAGAGCGGACCACCCACGTCGAGGGAGGCACCGGGGGCCACGATCACACCCTCGACCTGCGGCGACGCGGCGAGCACGGCGAGCGGGCGGAGCACCTTGTCGGTGTCGGCGACGCCGTGCCGCACGGACAGGACGAGCTCCGCGCGGGGGCCCTTGACGGGGTCGGCGAGGACCGCGGTGGGGTCGGCCATCGGCTGGGCGGACATGCCGAGCGTGGCGTAGCGGACGACGTCGCCGTCGGTGAAACGGAGGACCTCGATGCGGTCGGTGCCGAGGAAGGTGACCGCGGCGCGCGCGTCCGGTTCGCCCAGCGCGGTGCGCAAACGGGCCTCCACCAACGGAAGAACATCAGCCATGAGCCGAGCATAGAACTCGTCAGGAACCGGCAAACGGGCGCCTTGACACTTCAGCCGACTGTTAGTCTGGGGCGCCGGTCGGGACAGCATGCGGGCAGCACTCAGAAGCCTCGCACTCAAGGCTTCTCATGCCTTCGCGCCCCGGACCGAAAAGACTGACTCCCTTACGGGGAACCCCGAACGGGGTATGGAACGTCCCTTACGAGGGACCGGCCGGAGGAGGTGGGGCTGCGATGGACCGAAGTCGACCTGGCAGTACCACCCGCTCTTCCGCTCGCCGAGTTCCGTAGCTGTCGCCGTAGCCGTAGTTCTCGCTCCGCTGGCTACCACCCTCACTCGCTTCGTGCCGCTCGCCGGTCGTCGCGCATCGGAAGAGCACTTCTTTCCCGTCTTGATCCGAATCGCCGATCAGACGTCTCCGGCTCTCACCGGTCGGCCGTCGCCTGATCTGAATCAAGCGAAGCTGTCACCGCGACGGTGCGGTGCTCCCCGCTTTGTGGACGTGCCAAACATCCGCAGTCAAAACGTCCCCATTCCGGGTAGTTCCAACCGTCGTCGGCGGCCTTTCGTTGCGAAGGAGCCTGCTCATGTCGATGATCCACAACCTGCGCGCCGCGGTCCGCCCGTCCCGTCCCGCCCGACTGTCGCTCCGCAAGGACGGGGGCGTGTACGACACCACGCGTCCGGCGGAGGCGGTGACGGCCGTCGTGGACTGTGCCGTCTACCGCGACGGTGCGCGCGTCACCTTCGAGCGCAACCTGACCCCGCACGAGGCGATCCGTCAGGTGCGCCGCGACGGCGGTTTCGTCTGGATCGGCCTGCACGAGCCGTCGGAGGCCGAATTCGCCGGTATCGCCGCCGAGTTCGGGCTGCACCCGCTGGCCGTGGAGGACGCGGTGCACGCGCACCAGCGGCCGAAGCTGGAGCGCTACGACGACACCCTGTTCACCGTCTTCAAGACCATCCACTACGTCGAGCACGACGAACTCACCGCCACCAGCGAGGTCGTGGAGTCCGGCGAGGTCATGTGCTTCACCGGGCGGGACTTCTTCATCACCGTCCGGCACGGCGGGCAGGGCTCGTTGCGGGCGCTGCGTCACCGGCTGCAGGACGACCCGGAGTTGCTGTCCAAGGGCCCGTCGGCCGTGCTGCACGCCATCGCCGACCACGTCGTCGACGGGTACGTGGCGGTCGCGGACGCCGTGCAGGACGACATCGACGAGGTGGAGACGGAGGTGTTCTCTCCCGGGCGCAAGGGCACGCCCCGGGGCACCGACGCCGGCCGGATCTACCAACTCAAGCGCGAGGTCATGGAGTTCAAGCGCGCGGTGCTGCCGCTGGTGCGGCCCATGCAGCTGCTGAGCGAGCGGCCGATGCGGCTGATCGACCCGGACATCCAGAAGTACTTCCGTGACGTGGCGGACCACCTCGCCCGCGTCCAGGAGCAGGTCGTCGGCTTCGACGAGCTCCTCAACTCGATCCTCCAGGCGAACCTGGCGCAGGCCTCCGTCGCGCAGAACGAGGACATGCGCAAGATCACGTCGTGGGCGGCCATCATCGCCGTACCGACGATGGTGTGCGGCGTGTACGGCATGAACTTCGACTACATGCCGGAGACGCACTGGAAGTTCGGCTACCCGGTGGTCCTCGGCGTCACGGTCGCGCTCTGCCTCGGCATCCACCGGACGCTGAAGCGCAACGGATGGCTGTAGCCCGGCGCGGGCCGGGGCGGCGGCACCGGGGGCGGGGCAGCGGGCCGGGTGCCTTCGAGAGGGCACGGTCCGCTTGCGTGGGGCACGGTTAGGCTGCCCCCATGACCGCCGACTCGCTGACCGCCGATGTGCTGCTCGATCGGGCCCTCGTCGAAGAGGCCACCAAGAAGTCCGGGCTCATCTGGGCGCGGGGTGACGGGGTGCCGACGCACGAGGGCCGGGGTGTGCCGTCGCGGGCGCTGTGGCACGTCTGGCACGAGGGTGCGGCGTGTGTCGTGGGCGACGGGCCGGGTGAGCAGCCGCTGCCGGGGCTGGTCGACGGGGGCTCGGCTGTGGTGACCGTTCGCAGCAAGGACAAGGGCGGGCGGCTGGTCAGCTGGGCCGCGAGCGTCGTCGAACTGGCCCCGGACTCCCCCGAGTGGGAGGCCGCCGTGTCCGAGCTCAAGGGCAAACGCCTCAACGCCCCCGACGGCGAGGCGATGCCGGCCCGCTGGGCCCGCGAATGCCGTGTGCTCCGCCTGCAGCCGACGGGTACGACCCTGCCGCTGCCCGACGACGACCTGGCGGAGCGGCCGGCCCCGACACCCGCGACGACGCGCCGGCCCATTCCGGCGGCGGTCCCGCGCCTGCTCTTCGGCCGCCGCAAGCGCAGGCAGTGAGAGCCGGGTCCTGATCGAGGCCTGCTTCGTGTCGTGGATCGGGCCGGGCGCCGGATCGCGCCCAGGCGCCCGGGTGGTGGGCCCGGCCGGGTTCGGCACCACCCGAAACCGGAGGCGTGGCTCATCACCACCGCGGCGGAGATCAGTGAGCCGGCGGTGCGGCGGAGCAGAGCCGAGCGGCGAAGCAGCGCGGCCGGCTCTCGGAGGCGGCGGTCCCGCGCAGGCGCGCGCGGTACGCCCGAGTAGACCCGCGGTACGCCCCTATAGAGGCGCGGTACGCCCGCGCAGGCAGCGCGGTGTCGTGTTACGACGTCGGCAGTTGCCGGCCGTAGTCCACCACTGCCTTCTCGTCCGGCTCCTCCAGGGTGAAGTCCTTGCCCCAGTCGGAGAGGAGGATGGTGCCGGCGTCTCCGGCGCGGACGAGGCGGAGGGGGTAGGGGGTGCCTTCGAGGGAGACGTCGAGGGTGCCGCCGGAGCCCTTGTCGCCGGTGATGCGGATGGTGCGGGTGCCGGACTGTTCGTGGCGGCCGTCGGTGGACAGCGTGCCGTGCAGGGTGAGCAGGCTGTTGAGGAGGACGTCCTTGTCGGTGAAGCCGCTGAACCGCCTGTAGGCGGGGTCCCCGGTCGGCACCTTCACATACATGCCGTCCAGCTTGTCCGCGGCGGCCGCCTCCGAATCGCCGTGGCCCTCGCCGCCCTTCCCGGAGTCCTGGTGGTCCCAGAAGTCCGCGTCGGCCTTCAGGAAGAGGTGCTCGCCGACCTTCAGCAGCCGGAAGGTGGAGCCCTCCGACGTCACGGAGCCCGTGCCGCCGTCCTCCTTCAGGCGCATGTCCAGCTTGTAGGTCCTGCCGTTGCTCACCACGGCTCCGGACAGCCGGACCGTGTCCGCCGCCGTGGCCACCGCCTTCGTGGTGCTCTGGATCTTCGCCGGCTCCAGCTTGCCGACCCCGTTGGTGCCCTCGTCCGGATCCTCGCTGCACCCCGTGAGCCCCAGCCCGCCGACCACCAGGGTGCAGACGGCGCTCACCAGTGCGGCCCTTCGGGTACGGGGAATCACAGTCACGGGCGATGCACCTCTTCGTGGGGAGTCCAGGCGTACCGCAGAGTACCGGGGCTCCCGGCACACCACTGAGCCAGTCCGTCCGCACCGCTCACCAGGGCGTATCCGATCGGGACGGGCTAGCCTGAAGCCCTCCTCGGCGGACAATCCCCTCGCGACGGGAAGGAAAGGGGCGGCTCATGGCGGCAGTGGCGCCCCGGATCTTCGTCTCCCACCTCTCCGGCGTCGCCGTCTTCGACCCGAACGGCGACCAGGTGGGCCGAGTCCGGGATCTGGTGGCCATCCTGCGGGTGGGGCGCAAACCGCCGCGCCTGCTCGGTCTGGTCGTCGAACTGTCCACCCGCCGCCGGATCTTCCTGCCCATGACCCGGGTCACCGGCGTCGAATCCGGCCAGGTCATCACCACCGGTGTCGTGAACGTGCGCCGGTTCGAGCAGCGCCCCACCGAACGGCTGGTCATCGGAGAGCTTCTGGACCGGCGCGTGACCCTCGTCGAGACCGGCGAGGAGGTGACCGTCCGCGACATCTCGGTGCAGCAGCTGCCGGCCCGCCGGGACTGGGAGATCGACCGGGTGTTCGTACGGAAGGGCAAGGGGGGCGCCTTCCGGCGTCACAAGGGCGAGACGCTGACCGTGGAGTGGTCGGCGGTCACCGGGTTCTCCCTGGAGGAGCACGGGCAGGGCGCCGAGAACCTCCTCGCGACCTTCGAGCAGCTCCGCCCGGCCGACCTGGCCAACGTGCTGCACCACCTCTCCCCCAAGCGCCGGGCCGAGGTCGCCGCCGCCCTCGACGACGACCGGCTCGCCGACGTCCTGGAGGAGCTGCCCGAGGACGACCAGATCGAGATCCTCGGCAAGCTCAAGGAGGAGCGGGCCGCCGACGTCCTGGAGGCCATGGACCCGGACGACGCCGCCGACCTCCTCGCCGAACTCCCGGAGGACGAGCAGGAGCGGCTGCTGACGCTGATGCAGCCGGACGACGCGGCGGACGTTCGGCGGCTCATGGCGTACGAGGAGAAGACCGCCGGCGGTCTGATGACCACCGAACCGATCGTGCTGCGCCCGGACGCGACCGTCGCCGACGCGCTCGCCCGGGTCCGCAACGCCGACCTGTCCCCCGCGCTCGCCGCCCAGGTGTACGTGTGCCGGCCGCCGGACGAGACCCCGACCGGCAAGTACCTCGGCACGGTCCACTTCCAGCGGCTGCTGCGCGATCCGCCGTACACCCTGGTCGGCTCGATCCTCGACGACGATCTCCAGCCACTGGACCCGGAGGCGGCGCTGCGGGCCGTCGCCGGGTTCTTCGCGACGTACGACATGGTCGCGGCGCCCGTGGTCGACGAGAGCGGCTCGCTGCTGGGCGCGGTGACCGTGGACGACGTACTGGACCACATGCTGCCCGAGGACTGGCGGGAGGCGGAGTTCCATCTGCACGAGGACGACGGCGTCGCAGTCGACGACGAGGGGGCCGCCCATGGCTCCTGAACGGGACGGCCGCGAGGGACGTGACGGGCGGCACGGTGGGCGGGACGGGCGGCACGCGGGGCGTGAGCGGGCACACTCCGGCGCGGGAGCGCGGGAGCGCACGTCGCCCTCCGGGGCGCCCCAGCGGGAGCGCACGCTCTCCGGGGCCACCGCCCGCCCGCGTACCCGGCTCGACCAACCGCTGCCGCGCCGGCCCAAGTTGCTGCCCGAGTGGGACCCGGAGGCCTTCGGACGGCTGTCGGAGCGGATCGCGCGGTTCCTGGGCACCGGGCGGTTCATCGTCTGGATGACGGTCGTCATCATCCTGTGGGTGCTGTGGAACGTCTTCGCCCCACGCGACCTGCGCTGGGACCACTACCCCTTCATCTTCCTGACCCTGATGCTCTCCCTGCAGGCCTCGTACGCCGCCCCGCTGATCCTCCTCGCGCAGAACCGGCAGGACGACCGCGACCGGGTCAACCTCGAACAGGACCGCAAGCAGAACGAGCGCTCGATCGCCGACACCGAGTACCTCACCAGGGAGATCGCCGCGCTGCGCATCGGCCTCGGCGAGGTCGCCACCCGCGACTGGCTGCGCTCGGAGCTCCACGACCTGGTCAGGGAACTGCACGAGCGCGACGGTGACGGTCCGCGCGAGACCCGAACCGTATTCCCGCCGGAACATCCGCGCGGACGTGACATGGGCGACCGCTGACGGGGCTCCCAGCGGCCCCTCGCGTCGCCGTACCATCGTCCTTATGGCTACGGAAGACGCGGTGCGCGAAGCACTGTCGACGGTGAACGACCCCGAGATCAACCGCCCCATCACCGAACTCGGGATGGTGAAGTCCGTGGAGATCGGCGCGGACGGAGCGGTCGCGGTCGCCGTGTACCTGACGGTCTCCGGCTGCCCCATGCGCGAGACGATCACCCAGCGCGTGACCGAGGCGGTGTCGCGGGTCGAGGGCGTCACCCGTGTCGACGTCGAACTCGACGTCATGAGCGACGAACAGCGCAAGGAACTGGCGAACGCGCTGCGCGGCGGCCAGGCCGAGCGCGAGGTCCCGTTCGCCAAGCCGGGCTCCCTCACCCGGGTGTACGCCGTCGCGTCCGGCAAGGGCGGCGTCGGCAAGTCCTCGGTGACGGTGAACCTGGCGGCGGCCATGGCGGCCGACGGCCTCAAGGTCGGTGTCGTCGACGCCGACATCTACGGCCACTCCGTGCCCCGCATGCTGGGCGCCGACGGCCTCCCCACCCAGGTCGAGAACATGATCATGCCGCCGTCCGCGAACGGTGTGAAGGTCATCTCGATCGGCATGTTCACCCCGGGCAACACCCCCGTGGTCTGGCGCGGCCCGATGCTCCACCGCGCCCTCCAGCAGTTCCTCTCGGACGTCTACTGGGGCGACCTGGACGTCCTGCTCCTCGACCTCCCGCCGGGCACGGGCGACATCGCCATCTCGGTGGCGCAGCTGGTCCCGAACGCCGAGATCCTCGTCGTCACGACCCCCCAGCAGGCGGCGGCCGAGGTCGCCGAGCGCGCCGGTTCCATCGCCGTCCAGACCCACCAGAAGATCGTCGGCGTCGTCGAGAACATGGCGGGCCTCCCCTGCCCGCACTGCGACGAGATGGTCGACGTCTTCGGCACGGGCGGCGGCCAGTCCGTCGCCGACGGCCTCACCCGCACCACCGGTGCCACGGTCCCGGTCCTCGGCAGCATCCCCATCGACGTCCGCCTCCGCGAGGGCGGCGACGATGGCCGCCCCGTCGTCCTGTCCGACCCCGACTCCCCCGCCGGCGCCGCCCTCCGCGCCATCGCCGGCAAGCTGGGCGGCCGTCAGAGGGGCCTGTCGGGCATGAGCCTGGGAATCACCCCGAGGAACAAGTTCTAGGCCCGCTACGCGGCTGAGGGCGCTCCCCGCGCCCGCAGCCGGGCACACCCTGCGCCCTACGGCGAAGAGGGGGCACCGCACCAGCACGACGCGGTGCCCCTTCGGCTCGGCTCGCTCCGCTACTCGGCGGCGTACGAGGCGATGTCCTTGATCATGGCGAAAGCGATCCCGTACGCGCTCATCCCTCTCCCGTACGCCCCCACGTGCACCCCCTCCGACGTGGACCCGGCGAGCACCCACCCGAACTCGGACTCCCGGTAGTGGAACGGCGTGGGCACCCCGTCCACCGGCAGCGACAGCGTCGACCAGTCCGCCCCGGCGAGATCGTCCGCCAGGACCCACGCCGTCTCGGTCTGCTGATCCAGCCAGTCGTCCCGCAGGGAGTGGTCCAGCTGCCCGGGCCAGGTGAAGGTCAGCAGTCCGACACCCGCCAGCCACGCCGCCGAGGAGACCGACGTGGCCTCCAGCACACCGGTGCCGTCCGCGCTGCGGCGCACGTCGTTCGCCGCGACGGTCACCACGACCGCGAACCGCTCCTTGGCCTCGTCGTCCGACCCGGCGGTGTACTCGTTGCGCACCGAGGGCTCGTCGCCGTGTCCGATCGAGCCGTGCTCGACGGCTCCTTCCGCCGACATACCGACCTGCATCAGCCAGCGCGGCCCCGTGAAGGCCTCGTCGAGGCCGTACCACGGGAAGGGCGCCAGCAGGTAGCTGTCGACCGTGCGGCGGGCGGAGGGGACCTGTTGTCCGCCCTCCGCGGCCGACGCCTGCGCGCCTACCCGACTCGTCGTCTCCATGTGCCCGGACGCCTCCTAGCTCTCGACGGACCGGAGCGGCCCGCCCCCCTCGGGCGTCGTCGCTCGCTCTTCTTACAGTCCGCACAACAACTGGGCAGCATAGCCACAGCTCTCCGAGCAGCAGGGAAAGCGCCCGGCGCGCAGGACGGCGTACGGGCGGGTTCGGGCCGTACGAGGTCGCGTGACGGTATGAATCGCATCACGTACGGGGCGCGGCAGCACACGGGCGTACGGCGCGGAAGGGCAGGCCGGAGGCGGTACGGGCGGCGAGCGGCGTACCGCTCAGGTGGCGTCCATGTCGTACGGCGGACGCTCGGCCGGCTCGGGCTTCTTGGTCATGTCGATGGTTCCGCCGGACGAGCCCGACGCGGAGCCGTCGGAGCCGGAACCGATGGCGGCGGGGGCGGGGGTGGACGCCGAGTCGGACTCGCGGCCGTGGACCGCGTCCGTCAGATCGGCCATCTCCTTCTTCAGGTCGAAGCCGCTGCGGATCTCCTTCAGCCCCAGTTCGTCGTTGTCCAGCTGCTTGCGGAGGAACGTCTTGGGGTTGAGGTCCTCGAACTCGAAGTCCTTGAACTCCGGTCCGAGTTCGCTGCGGATGTCCGCCTTGGCGCTGTCCGAGAACTCGCGGATCTTGCGGATCGTCCGCGTGACGTCCTGGATCACCTTCGGGAGCTTGTCCGGACCGAAGACGAGCACGGCGAGGACGACGAGCGTCACCACCTCGAGCGCACCTATGTCATTGAACACCTGAAGCTCCTTGGCATGTCCTCGGTCCCGATCCGCGGGCCTCGGCAGGTCTTCCGTGGTCCGGGCCGGATCCACGGTACCCGGCGATCCTGCCGATCCGGTACTGTCCGGCGGCTGCCGACCACGACCGGACGACGGGTTTTCCCAGCTGTTTGCCTGGCAGGAGGGGGTGTGGGGCCCCCGCCTGTGAAGTTGCCTTCAGTACGTCCCGCCGTCGTGGCCGCCGCCTCACGGTCAGTCGCCGCCGGACGAGCCGAGAGTGAGAGTGACCGTCCGCTCCCTGCCGTTGCGCAGGAGGGTGAGCTCCAGCCGGTCGCCGGGCCGGTGGGCGCGGACCTTGACGATCAGTTCGTCGCCGGAGTGGACGCGCTGGCCGTCGACCTCGGTGATGACATCACCCGAGCGGATGCCCGCCCGGTCGGCGGGGCCGCCCGAGGTCACCCCCGATCCGCCGTCGTCGCCGATGCGCGCGCCGTCACCCGAGTAGTCCATGTCGAGGGTGACACCGATCACCGGGTGGGTGGCCTTGCCGGTGTTGATCAGCTCCTCGGCGACCCGCTTGCCCTGGTTGATGGGTATCGCGAAGCCGAGCCCGATCGAACCGGCCTGCCCGCCGTCCGACTCGGAGCTGCCGGCGGACCGGATGGCGCTGTTGATGCCGATCACCCGGGCCTTGCCGTCCAGGAGTGGGCCGCCGGAGTTGCCGGGGTTTATCGGCGCGTCGGTCTGCAGCGCGTCCACGTACGACACGTCGCTCACGTCACCGCCCTCGCCGCCGGCCGTGATGGGCCGCTCCTTGGCGCTGATGATGCCGGAGGTGACGGTGTTGGCCAGGTCGAAGGGGGCGCCGATGGCGACGACCGGGTCGCCGACCTGGACCTCCTCCGAGTTGCCGAGGGGCAGTGGCTTGAGTCCGCTGACGCCGGACACCTTGACGACGGCCAGGTCGTACCCCGTGTCCCGGCCGACGATGGTGGCCTTGGCCGTCTCGCCGCCGCTGAACGTCACCGATATGTCCCCGCTCGTGCCGGCGGGGTCGACGACGTGGTTGTTGGTGAGGATGTGGCCGCGCTCGTCGAGCACGAATCCGGTGCCGGTGCCCTGGGCGCTGTCCCCGCTCACATGCAGGGTCACGACGCTGGGCAGCGCGCTGGCGGCGATCCCGGCGACGCTGTCGGGCGCCCGTCCCGTCACCCCGTCACTGGTCTGCGGCAGCTCGACCGCCCCGACACCGCCGTTCCGCTCCAGATACGTACCCACGGCCCCGCCGATACCGCCGGCCACGACGGCGATCAGCAGGGCCCCGGCCAACAGGACCTTCCCCCTGCGCCGGCGCCGCCGCGCCACGTCGTCCACCGCGGCCCCGTTCTGCTGCAACGACCCCGACCCGGCCCACGGGTCGTAGTTCTGCCAGGGCCCCTGCGGCGCGGCTCGGAGAGCCTGAGCGGGATCGGCGTAGGCGGTCGGCGCGGGCTGGACCCCACCCGCCTGCGGAGGCGGCGCGGACTGGGCTCCGCCCGCGTAAGGCGGAGGCACCGGCTGAGCCGCTTCCGCGTACGGAGGCGGCGCGGACTGAGCCCCTCCCCCGTACGGAGGCGGAGCTGGCTGAGCCCCACCCGCGTACGGAGGCGGCACGGCCTGCGCCGAGTCCCCGAAGGGCGGCGGCCCCGGCTGGGACGGATACGCGTAGGAGGCCCCTGGGGGCTGAGAGGCGTCGGGGTACGGAGCCGCGGCAGGCGGGGACGCGTCCGAGAACGGAGGTGTCGCGCCCTGGGGCGCCTCCGCGTACGAGGCCGCCGTGTGCGGGGCCCCCTCCGGATACGGCGCCGCAGCGGGCCGAGGTGTGTCCGGGTACGGGGCCGCCGTCGTGGGCTGCGGAGTGGCCGGCGGTGCGGCGGCGGTGCCGTGGGCCGGGGTCACCGGCGCGGGCGGAGGTATCGCCGAGGTCGCGTCGGTGTGCGGGGGTGCGGCGGCTGAGGGTGCACCGGCTGGCGTAGGGGCAGCCGGCGGGTTCGCTCCGGCGTGCGTCGAGGCGACCGCCGGAGCGGCCCCACGGTCTGTCGAGGCGACCGGCGACGCCGACCCACCCTGCGTCGGCGTCGCCCCCACCACCGCGGGCACGCCCTGGGCCGGAGCCGCCGTCTGGACGTGCGTGCCGTGTGCGGGAGTCGTCGCCGGGTGCTGGACCGGCGGAGCGGGCGCCCAGGGGCCGGGCTCGCCGTACGGCGGGGTGCTGTAGGGATCGGGGTCGTGCAGGGGTTTGGGGCGCTCAGAGGGCGCTCCAGGGGCGCTCAGGGCCCCCGTCTCGCCCGACGGCCGGGCATCGGCGACAGCGGTGGCGGCCACGGCGGTGGCTGCGCCACCGGTGGAACCGGCCATGCCGGGCTCGCCCGACGGACTCGCCTCGGCCGCTGCCGCACGCCCCGCATTCGCCTCGGCCGGTCGCTCCAGTTCGAAGTCGCCGTCCGGGTCGCCGTCCACGCCCGGGTTCGCCGTGGAGCCCAGGCGGAGCGGGGCTTCGGAGGCCGGGCGGGCCAGTTCGAAGTCGGAGTCGGTCTCGCCGGGGGCAGGCGCCGTCGCCGTCGCCGGGCGTTCCAACTCGAAATCGCCCTCGGCGTTCCCTTCCCGGGCCGCACCCGCAGGCACCCCGGCCGCCCCTGTGGAGCCGGGGGTTTCCGCAGACTCAGTGGACCCTGTAGGTCCGGAGTGATCCCCCGTCGTGCCGTCCCCCGCGCCGTGCGCTCGGGGGCGGCTCCACCATTTCGCCTTCGTGGGCTTCCCCTCGTTCATGTTCTCCCCACACCTGGGGCCCGCCCCAAGGACCGGCCCGCCGCCCACCGTTCACCGAGTACCGCAGGCCGGAACCGGCCCGAGCGGACACGGCCCACTCTGGATTCAACCAGGTTCGCGGGCCGGCGCGCAGAACTCGGGTCAGCGGAGGACGGGCGAGGTGGGTGTGGAGGACGAGGTGGTGTCGGGGGCCGTCAGCAGGCCCGGTCCCGTGAGCTCGGGTGCCGAGGACCAGTCGGTCAGCTGGAGCGGCGGTGCGGCGGTGAGCGGACGTATGAGCGGGGACATGACCGCGGCGCCGGCCAACACCGGTGCGGTCAACGGGTGTACGGCCTGACGGTCCTGCCCGGCCGGATCGGGGACTCCGGGCAGCAGGGGGGCGGAGATCTCCGTCGGGGCGATCGGCACCTCACCCAGGGACTGCTGGCCCTGCCCGAGCAGCGGCCCGACCGCGCCCCGGCGACGCTGCGACTCGGGGGACGGGAGCGTGCCCGAGGCCTGCGTCCGCAGCGGTGTGACATTGCTGCCGGCGCCGGAGCCGCCCCGGGCGCCCGCCGTCTCGACGGGCATCCCGTTGGTCACGCCGCCCAGGGCGATCGCGGCCAGCGACACCGCGCCGGCCGCCACGAAGGCGAACCGCCTGCCGCGCGAGGCCGAACGCTCGGCCTCCTGTCGGCTCACGTCATGGATCCGAAAGCCACGGTCACCCGTGACTCCTGTGTCGTCGGCGGCTCTTTCCTCCCGGTCGGGACGGCCGTCCGCGTCCCCGGAGAGGCCGCGTGCGCCGCCCAGGAAGCCGCGGTCGCCCAGCGCCCCTCGGTCGCCGAGGAAGCCGCGCCCGCTCAGGAAGCCCCGGTCACCGAGGAACCCGCGGCCACCGGACGGCCCTCGGCCGCCGCCGAGCAGTCCGCGACCCTCCGACGGCGTCAGCGCGCCGCCGTGTGGTCCCGACGGGACATATCCGAAGGCGTCGCCGCCGGGACCGAAGACGCCGAAGTCGGCGAAGTCCCGGGAGTCGGAGGCGTCACCGGGCAGGCCCGGCCCACCGGCCGCACCCCCGAGTCTTCCTCCGAAACCACCGGACAGCGGGGAGCCGCCGTCGCCGTCGCCGCCCGCCGGGAGCATCTGGAGACGGGCCAGGAAGCTCTCGGAGGGAGGCGGCGGGGCGGCCTCCGCGAAGACGTTCTTCAGGCGGCGCTGCTCGTCCGCCTCCGTCTTGCACTTCGCGCAGGTGGCGAGATGTGCCAGGACGCGGTCACGCGCCTCATGACCGAGCTCTCCGTCGATCAGGGCGGAGAGACGGTCTCCCAGGTGCTGCTCGGCAGGCGTAGGACGGGATCCACTCACGCGGTCGCGCCCCCTCCTCCCAGCACGGGCACCCGCGGCACCGTGAACCCGCGGCGCTGCTCGGCCCGGGCCTCCGGGGAGCGGTGCGCGAGGGCCTTGCGGAGCTGGGAGCGGCCGCGGTGGATCCGGGAGCGGACCGTGCCGAGCTTGACGCCCAGGGTCGCGGCGATCTCCTCGTACGACAGCCCTTCGATGTCGCAGAGGACGACGGCGGCGCGGAACTCCGGCGCCAGGGTGTCGAGGGCCTGCTGGACGTCGGCGTCGAAGTGCGCGTCGTTGAAGATCTGCTGCGGGGTGGGCTCTCGGCTGGGCAGCCGCTCGGCCGCGTCGTCCCCGAGGGCGTCGAAGCGGATGCGCTGCTTGCGCCGGACCATGTCCAGGAAGAGGTTGGTGGTGATGCGGTGCAGCCAGCCCTCGAAGGTGCCGGGCGTGTACGTCGACAGGGAGCGGAAGACGCGGACGAAGACCTCTTGGGTGAGGTCCTCGGCGTCGTGCTGATTGCCGGTCAGACGGTAGGCGAGCCGGTAGACGCGGCCGCTGTGGGTGCTGACGATCTCCTCCCAGGTGGGCGGAGTCCACGCCTGCGCGTGCGCGTCCGTGGTGAAGGTCGCGGTCTGTGCGACGGCGGCGTGGCTGTGGTCAGCGGTGTCGTTCACGGATTTCGGCCTGCCTGCCGAACCGAGAAAGCGCCGCAGCACTCCTCCCCGATCCACAGGCGCAGCCGCACCTCCCCTATCGGCTCTGGTGGTGTCCAGTGGAGCCCCTACCATAGCCACCTCGCCCGTTAGCTCCGGATAAGCGGTTTTATAGGAAATCGATGTGCACCGATGGGCCTCAAAGGGCTGATGCGGCCCATATGGCTCGGCCAGCACCTGCGTCGATGCCCGCGCCTGGTCGTCCGACCGATCCATCCCGTGCCCCCCGTCGCGGCCCCCGTCACTCACTCATCCCTTTAAACGACCGGTCCCATCAGCAGGTTCCCGACGGCAACGGATACAGTCACGCCCAGGCAACCACGGGGACATAAGGAGAGGGTCATTACCGGCAACCGGCTGACGAGCTGGGCGTTCGCCGACGCCTTTGTCGCCGAGGACGAAGCGCTGCACTGGGCCCGCGAACGGGCCCGGGACGCAGGGCTGCGCTCGGTGTCGCCCGGCACGGGCGCCGCGCTGCGGGTGCTCGCCGCCACCGTGGACGCGAAGGCGGTGGCGGAGATCGGGACCGGCACCGGTGTCTCCGGGATCCATCTGCTGCACGGCATGCGGGCGGACGGGGTGCTGACCACCGTGGATCCGGAGCCGGAACACCAGCAGTTCGCCCGGCAGGCGTTCCGCGCGGCCGGCTTCGCCAGCAACCGCGCGCGCTTCATCCCGGGCCACGCCCTGGACGTCCTGCCCCGGCTCGCGGACTCCGGGTACGACCTGGTCTTCTGCGACGGCGACCGGCTGGAGAGCCTCGACTACCTCGCTGAATCGTTGCGCCTGCTCAGGCCCGGTGGCCTCGTCGCCTTCGAGGGCGTCTTCGCCAGCGGCCGCACGGTCGACTCCAACCCCCAGCCGACCGAGGTCATACGTCTGCGGGAACTGCTGCGCACGGTCCGGGAGAGCCCCGAACTCGTGCCGTCCCTCCTTCCGGTGGGCGACGGCCTGCTCTGCGCGGTCAAGCGCTGAGGCCCCTTTCAGGGCGCTGACCTGCCCCGTTTCACCCCCGGCACAACAGCGCCCCGGCACCGCCGAGTGCGGCGGTGCCGGGGCGACTGAAAGGGTATGGTCGCTTCGCGTGTCAGCCGACGACCTTCTTGAGGGCATCGCCGAGGGCGTCGGCCTCGTCAGGGGTCAGCTCGACGACGAGCCGACCGCCGCCTTCGAGCGGAACGCGCATGACGATGCCCCGCCCCTCCTTGGTCACCTCGAGCGGGCCATCGCCCGTCCGCGGCTTCATGGCCGCCATGCTCGTACCCCTTCCTGAAACCAGCTCATCGCCTAAGCCGACGGCCCGGGAGGGCAGGCGCGGGCCCACCTGGGGACACGCGACACCGGCATCGAACACATTGCTTCCAGGCCATTATCCCGCATCGCATGACCCGATGACCAACATCAGTCGGCATCGCTTGGGCAACGCGCGCGAGCAAAACCACTCAATTCGGCGATGTGGCTGCGATACTGCGCCGCCGCACGGTCCCGGGTCGGCGCTCGGCCATCGGTGATTCTTTGACGCAGGTCACACGTCAGGCCCCGGTCGTCACCCGTGATCTCCGCCATGCTGTGCTGTGACGAGGGCGTACTGACCAGTACGTCGTCAGCCGCGACCGGAGGGGAACCCCATGGCCGACACCGTGCTCTACGAGGTGCACGACGGACTCGCGACGATCACGCTGAACCGCCCCGAGGCGATGAACGCGCTGAACATCGCGACGAAGGTGGCGCTGCGGGAGGCCGTGGAGGCCGCCGCCGGGGACGACGCCGTACGGGCGGTGCTGCTGACCGCCGCCGGTGACCGGGCGTTCTGCGTGGGCCAGGACCTCAAGGAGCACATCGGGCTGCTGATCCAGGACAAGGAGACGGGCTCCCGGCAGACCATGTCCACCGTCCGTGAGCACTACAACCCCGTCGTGAAGGCCCTGACCGGCATGGGCAAGCCCGTGGTGGCGGGCGTGAACGGGGTGGCGGCCGGGGCCGGCTTCGGCTTCGCCCTCGCCGCGGACTTCCGTGTCGTCGCCGACACGGCCTCCTTCAACACGTCGTTCGCCGGGGTCGCGCTGACCGCCGACTCGGGGATCTCGTGGACCCTGCCGCGTGTGGTCGGCCCCGGCCGGGCCGCCGATCTGCTGCTCTTCCCGCGCAGCATCAGCGCCCAGGACGCGTTCGAGCTGGGGATCGCGAACCGGGTCGTGCCGGCGGCGGCGCTGGCGTCGGAGGCGGCGAAGGTCGCTCGCGCGCTGGCCGAGGGGCCGACCGTGGCCTACGCGGCGCTGAAGGAGTCGCTGGCGTTCGGGCTCACGCATTCTCTGGAGGAGGCTCTGGAGAAGGAGGACGAGCTGCAGACGCGGGCGGGGTCCTCCGAGGATCACGGGATCGCCGTACAGGCGTTCGTGAACAAGGAGAAGCCGAAGTATTCGGGGCGGTAAGGGGTGCGGGGGGGAACTGCGGGCGTGATCGCGATGCGGCAGTTGTGGAGCGCGCGGTTCCCCCCGCCGCCTAAAGGGCGCTCCTGGCCACGCATGTGTCCAGGTGGTCGTTCACCAGGCCGCAGGCCTGCATCAGCGCGTACGCCGTGGTCGGGCCGACGAAGCGGATGCCGCGCTTCTTGAGCGCCTTGGACAGGGCCGTGGACTCGGGGGTGACCGCCGGGACGTCCGCGAGATTCCTCGGCACCGGGCGGGTCGTCGGGTCCGGGGCGTGGGACCAGATCAGTTCGTCCAGGTCGCCGGGGGCCCAGGTGGACAGCTCGCGCGCGTTGGCGACGGTCGCCTCGATCTTGGCCCGGTTGCGGATGATGCCGGGGTCGGCGAGGAGGCGTTCCTGGTCGGCCTCCGTGAACATGGCGACCGAGGCGATCTTGAAGTCGGCGAAGGCGGAGCGGAAGCCCTCGCGGCGGCGCAGGATGGTGATCCAGGAGAGGCCGGACTGGAAGGCCTCCAGGCAGAGCCGCTCGTACAGGGCGTCGTCGCCGTGGACCGGGCGGCCCCACTCCTCGTCGTGGTACGCGACGTAGTCCTCGGTGGACAGAGCCCAGGGGCAGCGGAGTCCCCCGTCGGGGCCGGCGAGGGCGGTGCCGTCGCTCACTGGTGGTCGCCCTCCTCCGGCTTGTGCAGCGAGGTCACGGTCGCCGCGCGGGCGCCCGCGAGCGCGGACTCCAGGTCGGCGATACGGGCGTCCCGCTCGGCGATCTCGGCGCTGAGGCGGCCGAGGGCGTCGTCCACGTCCACCATGCGGTAGCCGCGGACGGCGACCGGGAAGCGGAGCGCCTCGACGTCCGCGCGGTTGACCGGGCGGTCCGCCGGAAGCGGGTCCTGGAGCCGCTCGCCCGAGGCCTCCGGCAGCACCGCGTTGTCGCCGCCGCCCACCACGGCGAGCGTCACCGCGGCGACCACGACCGCCAGCGCGACGACCAGGAACAAGAACATGAACATCGCTGGGTCCCCTCGAGTGTGTTCGGCTCCGATCGTGCCATGCGAGTCTGACAGTTAAGGTCGCAGGCGGTCGGGCAAGCCCGTCGATCCACGGAACGTACTGGGAAAGGTCACAGCGAATGCTCAGGCTGGGCAAGCGGGAATTCGGCCCGCACGAGCCGGTGATCATGGCGATCGTGAACCGGACGCCGGACTCCTTCTACGACCGGGGTGCCACCTTCCGGGACGAGCCGGCGCTCGCACGCGTGGAGCAGGCGGTCGCCGACGGCGCGGCCATCATCGACATCGGCGGGGTGAAGGCCGGGCCCGGGGAGGAAGTGACCGCGGCGGAGGAGGCGCGGCGGACCGTGGGGTTCGTCGCGGAGGTGCGGCGGCGGTTTCCCGAGGTGGTCATCAGCGTCGACACCTGGCGGCACGAGGTCGGTGAGGCCGTGTGCGAGGCCGGGGCGGATCTGCTCAACGACGCGTGGGGCGGGGTCGATCCGCGGCTCGCGGAGGTCGCGGCGCGGTATCGGGTGGGGCTGGTGTGTACGCACGCGGGCGGGGCGGAGCCTCGTACGCGACCGCATCGGGTCGAGTACGACGACGTCATGGCCGACATTCTCCGGGTGACCGTGGGGCTGGCGGAGCGGGCGGTGGCGCTGGGGGTGCCTCGGGAGTCCGTGATGATCGATCCGGGGCACGACTTCGGGAAGAACACGCGGCACAGTCTGGAGGCGACTCGGCGGCTCGGGGAGATGGTCGCGACGGGGTGGCCGGTGCTGGTGTCGCTGTCCAACAAGGACTTCGTGGGCGAGACGCTGGACAAACCGGTGAAGGAGCGGGTGGTGGGGACGTTGGCCACCACCGCGGTGTCCGCGTGGCTGGGGGCCCAGGTGTATCGGGTGCACGAGGTCGCGGAGACCCGTGAGGTGGTGGAGATGGTGGGGGCCATCGCGGGGTATCGGGGGCCTGCCGTGGCTCGGCGGGGGCTGGCCTAGGGCTTTTTCTCGCCCCCGCCACCCCTACCCGTCCCGTCCCGTCCCGTCCCGTCCTCAAGGGGCTGCGCCCCTTTGGCCCCGCCCGTCTACCCGGGTCGTCGGGTGCGTGGGCGGGTGCGGGTGCGTCGGGGTTGATCGCGCAGTTGCCCGCGCCCCTTTCGGGGCGCGGGGCAGACACCGCCTAGCGGCCCGCCTCCTTCGAGACCAGGGCCACCGCCTCGTCCACGTCGTCCGTCACGTGGAAGAGGGTCAGGTCCTTTTCCGACGCCTTGCCCTGGGCGATGAGGGTGTTGGAGAGCCAGTCGACGAGGCCGCTCCAGTAGGACTCGCCGAAGAGGACGATGGGGAAGCGGGTGACCTTCTGGGTCTGGACGAGGGTGAGGGCCTCGAAGAGTTCGTCGAGGGTGCCGAGGCCGCCGGGGAGGACCACGAAGCCTTGCGCGTACTTGACGAACATCATCTTCCGCACGAAGAAGTAGCGGAAGTTGAGGCCGATGTCGACGTAGGGGTTGAGGCCCTGCTCGAAGGGGAGCTCGATACCGAGGCCGACGGACATGCCGCCCGCTTCGAGGGCACCCTTGTTGGCCGCCTCCATCGCGCCCGGGCCACCGCCGGTGATCACGGCGAAGCCGGCCTCCACCAGGCCGCGGCCGAGCCGGACGCCCGCCTCGTACTCCGGTGAGTCGGCCGGCGTACGGGCGGAGCCGAAGACGCTGATCGCGGGCGGGAGTTCGGCGAGGGTGCCGAAACCCTCGATGAACTCGGACTGGATGCGCAGGACACGCCAGGGGTCCGTGTGGACCCAGTCCGAGGGGCCGCCCGCGTCCAGCAGCCGCTGGTCCGTCGTGCTCGCCTGAACCTGGCCGCGTCTGCGCAGCACCGGCCCCAGCCGCTGCTCCTCCGGTGGCTGCTTCTTACCCTCGGGGTTGCCGGTCGCCATGTCCGCTCCCTCCGCCGTGCTGGTGGTTCACCTCAGCGTAGATCCATACGGGTTACGGACGGGGGACGTGAGCGTGTCCGCCGCGATCCGCCACCCCGTACAGGTGGTTGGACCAGTGGTCGTACCCGTGGATCACGCCGTCAGCCAGGACCTCAGACGCTCCTCGCCCGTCAGGATCTTCGCCGGGTCCACGCGTTCGTCGCGGCGGTGCGCCAAGTGCGGGTTGCCGGGGCCGTAGTTGACGGCCGGGACGCCGAGGGCGCTGAAGCGGGAGACGTCCGTCCAGCCGTACTTGGGCTGGGCGGTGCCTCCGACGGCCTCGATGAAGGCCGCGGCCGCCGGGTGGGACAGGCCGGGCAGCGCGCCGGGGCTGTGGTCGTCGACGATGAACTCCTCGACCCCGCAGTCGGCGAAGACCTCCCGAACGTGGGCGATGGCCTCCTGCTCCGTGCGGTCGGGCGCGTAGCGGAAGTTGACCGTCACCACGCACGCGTCGGGGATGACGTTGCCGGCGACGCCGCCCGAGATGCCGACCGCGTTCAGGCCCTCGCGGTACTCCAGGCCGTCGATCACCGGGTAGCGCGGTTCGTACGACGCCAGCTTCGCCAGGATCGGGGCCGCCGCGTGGATGGCGTTGGAGCCCATCCAGCCGCGGGCGGAGTGGGCGCGCTCGCCCTTGGTCGTCAGCAGGACCCGCAGGGTGCCCTGGCAGCCGCCCTCGACCTCGCCGTTCGTGGGTTCCAGGAGGACCGCGAAGTCGCCCTCCAGCCACTCGGGGTGGGCCTCGGAGACGTGCTTCAGTCCGTTCAGGTCCGCGGCGACCTCTTCGTTGTCGTAGAAGACGAAGGTCAGGTCGCGGTTGGGGGCCGGGACCGTGGCCGCGATCCGCAGCTGGACCGCGACGCCGGACTTCATGTCGCAGGTGCCGCAGCCCCACAGGACGCCGTCCTCGTCGAGGCGGGAGGGGACGTTGTCCGCGATGGGGACCGTGTCGATGTGGCCGGCCAGGATCACGCGCTCCGCGCGGCCCAGGTGCGTACGGGCGACGATGTTGTTGCCGAACCGGTCGACCGTGAGGTGCGGCAGGGCACGCAGGGCGGTCTCGATCGCGTCCGCGAGGGGCTTCTCGGTGCCGCTCTCGGAGGGGAAGTCGACGAGCTGCGCGGTGAGCCGCGCGGCGTCCAGCGTGAGGTCAATCGGGGTCTCGGCCATGTCACCGACCCTAACGCGCCGCCGAGGAGGGGCCGCCCGGGGAGGGGATCCGGTCACTCCCGTCACTCCCGCCTCCCTGTTCACATCACTGTTCACAACTCCTGCACGAGGGCCATTACTCTCCAGTACCTTGGACCGCGTGTCAGAGCCGTACCCCTTCCCCCCAGGTCCCCGCCCCCGCCGTCGCGGCCGTCGCGTGCTGCAGTTCATGGCGGCTTTCGTCGTGCTCGTCGCGATCGGGGCGTATCTCACCGTGCAGTACCTGACCGGGGGGAACGGCACACCGCGGTGCGTGGTCGTGTCCGGGGCGGACGACGGGGCGTCGTACGAGTTCACGCCCGAGCAGGCGGCGAACGCGGCAACGATCTCGGCGGTCGGCACCTCGCGCGAGCTGCCCGAGCGGGCCGTGACGATCGCGCTGGCGACCGCGCTCCAGGAGTCGGGCCTGCGCAACATCGCGCACGGCGACCGGGACTCCCTGGGCCTCTTCCAGCAGCGGCCGTCGCAGGGCTGGGGCACCGCGCAGCAGATCCAGGACCCGGTGTACGCGGCGGGCGAGTTCTACGAGCACCTCGTCAAGGTCGACGACTACGAGCAGCTGCCGCTGACGGTCGCCGCCCAGCGGGTGCAGCGCAGCGGCTACCCGGAGGCGTACGCCAAGCACGAGCCGGACGCCACGCTGCTCGCCGCCGCGCTGACCGGGCGGTCGGCGGCCACGCTGACGTGCGAGGGGCGCCGGGACACGACCGGCACCGGCACCGCCCTCGCGGGCGGTCCGGACGCCGTGCGCGGCGCGCTCGCGCGGGACTTCGGGGACGACGCGTTCGAGTCGGCCGGGGCGGTCGTCGACTCCGAGGACGGTGCCTCCGCCCAGGCGAGCCCGTCGCCGCGTCCGAGCGTCTCCCCCGTCGCCGGGACCGTCACCATCCCCCTCAAGGACGCCGGGGATGCCGGGGACGCCCAGGAGGCCCGGCGGCGCGGCTGGGAGCTGGCGCACTGGGCCGTGGCGAACTCCTCCCGCCTGGGCGTCGGGCGCGTCTCGTACGCGGGCCGGGAGTGGGTCGCCGAGGGCCGGGCCGGTGCGTGGCGCAAGGCCGAGGGCACGTCGGGCGACGCGGCCGGCTCCACCGCCGAGGTCCGAATCGTCACTGGACAGTAGGCCGCGCGGCTCACCCGTGCGGGGTACGCGCGGCGCGGCGAGTGGACGGGGTGCGCAGGTTTTCGCCTGCTCACCCTCGTCTCGCGGAAATCCTTGAGAACACAGGGCCGTAAGGATTCAGCAGACTGTCGGACCGGGTGGCGTTTGTCCGCATAGATTCGCATTCGATAATGCGACGCATTGCAAACTCTTTACGTCGGGTCGCCGCAACCTTCAGGGGCTTCGAGCGGTAGTCACTGCGTCCGAGCCCGGAACGGTCAACTCCCGGGCACGGTCGGACACTTCCACGTTCTCTTCCGTCAAAGGAGCACCATGTCCCTCCCCCTGACCCGCCGGATCGCCCGTGCCGCGCTGCTGACCGCAGCGGGAGCGGCCTCCGTGGTCGGTGCGGCCGGCTCCGCGAGTGCGGCGCCCGAACTGCCGGCCACCCCGAACCTGGGCGGCCTGTCCGCCGTGGACAGGACGAACGCCGGCAACACCGTGGACGGCGCGACGCAGAACGTCACCGGGGTCGCGAGCGACGCCGGCAGCAAGGCGGCCAAGCAGACCCTGCCGACCGTGAGCAAGACCGGCGGGAAGGCCGTCAAGACGACGACGCCCGTCGCGCAGAAAGCCGCCGGGGAGACCGCCGGCTCCGCCGGCACCGTTCTGGGTGACACCTCCAAGACGGCCACCAAGGGTGGACTGCCCACGGGGAAGCTGCCGGCGCAGAGCCCGCTCGGCTGACCTGCCGTACGTCGAAGGGGCCCGGGGAGATTCCCCGGGCCCCTTCGGGCCGTGTGCGGCAGGCCCTAGGCCTGGGACAGGCGTTCCACCGCTGCCGCCACCCGCTCGTCCGTCGCCGTGAAGGCCACGCGTACGTGGTGGTCGCCGGCGGGGCCGTAGAAGTCGCCGGGGGCGACGAGGATGCCGAGGTCGGCGAGGTGGGCGACGGTGGTCCAGCAGGACTCGCCCCGGGTGGCCCACAGGTAGAGGCTGGCCTCGCTGTGTTCGATGCGGAAGCCGTGGGAGACGAGGGCTTCGCGGAGGGCCGTGCGCCGGGCCGCGTAGCGGGCGCGCTGCTCGTGGACGTGCTCGTCGTCGCCGAGGGCGGCGACGACGGCGGCCTGCGTGGGGGCCGAGGTCATCATGCCGCCGTGCTTGCGGATCTGGAGCAGGGGGCCGAGGACCGCCGGGTCGCCGGCGAGGAAGGCCGCGCGGTAGCCCGCCAGGTTGGAGCGCTTGGAGAGGGAGTGGACGGCGACGATGCCCTCGTACGAGCCGCCGTTCACGTCCGGGTGGAGGACCGAGACCGGGTCGGCGTCCCAGCCGAGCTCCAGGTAGCACTCGTCGGAGAAGAGCAGGATGCCGTGCTCGCGGGCCCAGGCGACGATCCGGGTCAGCTCGGACTTGGAGAGGACCTTGCCGGTGGGGTTGGACGGCGAGTTCAGCCAGAGGAGCTTGAGGCCGGCCGGGTCCAGGGCCGTCGGGTCGTCGTAGCTCTCGTGGTCGGCGCGGGCGAGGCGGGCGCCCACCTCGTACGTCGGGTAGGCCAGGCGCGGGTAGGCGACCCGGTCGCCGGGGCCGAGGCCCAGCTGGGTGGGGAGCCAGGCGACCAGTTCCTTGGAGCCGACGATCGGCAGGACGTGGTGGTGGGTGACGTCCCGGGCGCCGAGGCGGCGCTCCAGCCAGCCCGTGATCGCATCACGCAGTCCGACCGTGCCCCACACGGTGGGGTAGCCCGGCGAGTCCGCCGCGGCGACCAGAGCTTTCTGGATCAGGTCGGGCACCGGGTCGACGGGGGTGCCGACGGAGAGGTCGACGATCCCACCGGGGTGAGCGGCGGCCGTCGCCTTGTACGGCTCCAGCTTGTCCCAGGGGAACGTGGGGAGTCGGTCGCTGACTGCGGACACGGGATCTGACTCACTTTCTCGTACGTACGTTCCCGAGCGGCGGGACGGGCGCGTACGTACCGCTCGTACGGCGAACGCCTCGGTCCCGTACGGCGATCATGGTGATCGGGCCGTACGGGACCGAGGCGGCGCGGCTGCGGGCCGCAGGGGCCGTGCCCCGGGCCCGCGGCGTCGCTCTCAGGCCTGCGGCGGCAGTGCGGCGACGAAGGGGTGGTCGCGCTCGATCAGGCCGAGCTTGCTGGCACCACCGGGCGAGCCGAGCTCGTCGAAGAACTCGACGTTCGCCTTGTAGTAGTCCTTCCACTCCTCCGGGGTGTCGTCCTCGTAGAAGATCGCCTCAACCGGGCACACCGGCTCGCAGGCACCGCAGTCGACGCATTCATCCGGGTGGATGTAGAGGGACCGCTGACCCTCGTAGATGCAGTCGACCGGGCACTCTTCGATACATGCCTTGTCCTTGACGTCGACACAAGGCTGCGCGATGACGTAGGTCACGCTGTCGTTCCTCCTCGATAGGGCGCCGGCGGGCCTCCTCAGGCTCCGCCGCCTGGCGCGCGGGAGCGCGGCGTCGTCGATGCCCACACCTAGTATCTCCGTTCCGGGGCATGATCCGAACAGGAGGGGTGGACGGACCTGTGGAAATCTCTGTCGGTGGACGGCTCGAGATCCGTGTCTCCGCTGCTGACGTGGGCAAACGCGTGTCCGTGCGGCGCGTGGACGAGGATGCCGCCGGGGGTGGGAAATTCACCGACACGGTTGGTGTTCTCACATCATGGGACGACGGTGTCCTGTTGATCACCCGTCGGGACGGGGAGCGCGTGCGGATCGAGGAGTCCTCGCTGGTCGCGGGGAAGGTCGTGCCCGCCGCCCCCGCCCGCCGGCGCGGGCCCGCCGCCTCGTACGAGGAGCTGGCGCGGGTCGCCGCGCGGGCCTGGCAACCGGTCGAGCGGGAGCCGCTCGGTGAGTGGGAGCTGCGGGCCGCAGCCGGGTTCACCCGGCGCGCCAACTCGGTGCTGCCGCTCGGAGACCCCGGCCTGCCCCTGGACGACGCGCTGACGGCCGTACGGACCTGGTACGCGGCCCGGGGGCTGCCCGCGTTCCTCCAGCTGGCCACGGGCGCCGAGGGCACGCAGGAGCTGCTGTGCGCCGAGGTGGCGGACCGCGGCTGGGTGCGGGACGTCACCGCCGAGCTGTGGATCGGGGCGCTCGCGCCGGTGGCGGACCGGGAGGCGGCCGGGGTCGGACTCTCCCGGACGGCGGACGAGGCGTGGCTCGGCCGCTACCAGCGCAAGGGGCTCGGCGAGATCGCGCTGAAGGTGCTCGGGAGCGGCCCCTCGGTGTGGTTCGCGACCGTGCCGGGGGCCGGGGGTGCGGGGCCGGCCGCGATCGGGCGGTGTGTCGTGGACGGACGGTGGGCCGGGTTCTCGGCCGTCGAGGTCGATCCCGCCCAGCGGCGGCAAGGGCTCGCCACGACCGTGATGGCCGCGCTGGCTCGGCGGGCGCTGGACGAAGGGGCCTCGGCGGGCTGGCTGCAGGTGGAGACGGACAACTCGGGGGCGCGGGCGTTGTACGCGGGGATGGGGTTCGCGGCGCATCACTCGTATCACCACTACCGGGAGCCGGAGAACACCGGTCACGGTGGCGGCCCCGCCTCGGGCTCGGGCTCGAATTCCGACCCCGGCTCCGCATCGGGCTCGGGCTCGGGCTCGGGCTCAGACTCCGGCACCGGCACCGGCACCGGCACCGGCACCGAGCCGTATCGATCGTCGTGAGCGGGCACCACGCCGCTGTGCCGGCGCCACGTCCCCCCGAGCCGGAGCGGGCCGCCGAGGTGCGGCGGCGGTTCGCGGAGGAGGCGCGGGCCGAGCGGCCCGACCTGGCCCTGCTGTGTCTGCTGGTGGGGGCGGCGGGCGACGGGACGCTGGACGAGGCGGGCATCGACGCCGCCGAGATCGAACTCGACCGCCTCGCCGGGCTGATGCCGTACCGGCCCGACGGGCCCCGGGCCTGGGCGGTCGCGGCGGCCGAACTGCTCGGGGAGCGGTGCGGGTTCCGTGGTGCCGCCGCGGACTACCAGCGGCTGGAGTCGTCGCTGCTGCACCAGGTGCTCGTACGGCGGCGGGGGCTGCCGATCCTGTTGTCGGTGGTGTGGATGGAGGTGGCCCGGCGGGCGGGGGCGCCCGTGTACGGGGTCGCGCTGCCGGGGCACTTCGTGGTGGGGTTCGGGCCGCGTGAGGAACAGGTGCTCGCCGATCCATTCGACGGGGGGCGGGTGCTGAGCGGGACCGACGCGGAGGTGCTGGTCGCGGGGGCTACGGGGGCGCCGCTGGACCCCGGGATGCTGAGTCCCGCCGATCCGTTGGACGTGGTGGTGCGGATCCTCAACAACGTGCGGGCGTGGGCGGCCGCGCGGCCCGAGCGGTCGGATGTCGCGTTGTGGGCGCTGGAGTTGTCGCTGGCGATGCCCTCGCATCCGGCGCGGTTGCGGTACGAGTGGGCGCGGCTGCTGGTGCAGCGGGGGGAGTTCGTCCGGGGAGCCGCCGAGCTGGAGGCCTATGCGGAGGTGGTGGCGGAGGTCGATTCCGGGGCGGCCGAGAAGATGCGGAGGCAGGCGGACGCGGCTCGGGCCCTGCTGAACTGAGGGTGCCCGATCGCCTGGGGAGTCGTTGTGTGCGGGTGCGGGTGCGGGTGCGGGTGCGGGTGCGGGTGCGGGTGCGGGTGCGGGTGCGGGTGCGTGGTGGCCGGCCGCGCGGTTCCCCGCGTCCCTGACGCCGCCGCGGCCCGCCGGCGGTCACCGCGGAGTCGGTGGCCGTCGTCGTGGTCGTCATGGGCACCATCGTCGGCGGGCGGGGGTGCGGTCGGCGGTGTCGGCGGTCCTGACCCCGGCATGACAGAGGCCATACCCGGGACAGTGACAAGGGGGCACCCGGCGTGTGCCGGGTGCCCCCTGCCCGATGCGATCGGACCGGCTAGCTGGGGTCCGTCTCGATGACCGCCGTGCGGTCCGTCTTGCTCCTCAGGGCCAGACGGATGGCGCCGTAGACGTCCTCGACGGTGACCGGGGTCTTCTCACCGTTGGCGCGGGTGATGCGGACGTCGTCGAAGGTGCTGCCGTAGAGGTCCTTGAGGGCCTTCTCGTCATAGGAGTCGACGAGCTTGCCGTCGATGTTCTTGACGGTCAGGAACTTCCACAGGGAGTTCTCCGGGCTCATCGGGAGCGGGACGCTGCTCGCGGGGTTCGTCTGCACGACGATGTTGGCGGACATCGCCGGCTCCGCGAACTCCTTCATGAACCGGTCGACCTCGGCCTTGGCGACCGACGGCTCCTTGGTGGTGGTCGGCAGCTGCACGACGGCCGCCTTGCCGGTCTCGACCTGGGTGCGGTAGGCCTCCTCGACGGCGTCGGTGGACTTGTCGACGTCGATGCCCTTGCCCGCCTTGCCGTAGACGGCCACGGCCTTGCCGGCCTCGTACTTGACGGTGCCGTCGCTCGCCGAGCCGGAGCTGCCTGCGGCGCGCCGCAGGGCGGCCTCCAGCTTCTCCTCGTCGACGGGCATGACGGGGTCGACGACGCGCTTCTGACCGAAGAGCGCGCCGATCACGGAGACGGGGTTGTAGTCGCTGACGGCGGCGGCGCCGACCGTGGCCTGCTTGTCGAACTGGAGTCCGGCCTGGTCGGGCTTGAGGGAGACGGTCTCGCCGTCGACGGAGAGCTTCAGCGCCTCGTCCGTGCTCTTGCCGAAGGCCTGGTCGAGCTTGTTGACGGCCTCGTCACGGGTGCCGCCGCCGATGTCGACGCCGAGGACGGTGGTGCCCTTGGGGACGTCGGAGTGGTTCATCAGCAGACCGGCGCCGTAGACACCGCCGCCGAGGAAGATCACACCGCCGACGACCAGGCCGAGCTTGCTGCGGCCCTTCTTCTTGGCCGGCTTCGACGCCTTGGCGTTCTTCCCCGAGCCGGCCTTCTGCTGCGGGCCGGGGTCGGGCAGCTTCGGCGGGGTGTGCTGCACCGCGCCGTCGGGGCCGCCCGCGCCGAAGGGCGTGCCCTGGGTGCCGGGGGGCACGACCGGGATACCGCTGGTCAGCGTGTGCCCGGAGGGGTTGTCGACGAGGGGGCCGGGGCCGCCGTAGCCCGGAGTGCCCGGCTCGGGGGCGGGCCGCTGCGGGGTGAGGACGGCGGTGTCGTCGCTGAGGCCGCCGCCGGGGCGGGCGTAGGTGCCGGAGGCACCGGGCGCGGAGAAGTCGGCGTCGGGGCCGCCGAAGGGGTTGCCCTGGTAGCCGGGGTTGCCGGAGCCGCCCTGGGCGGGCGGCGGGCCGAGCGGGCTGTCGCCGGTGACGGGGCCGCCGGTGGGGCCCGACGGGCCGGAGCGGCCGTTCGGGCCGCCGGGGCGGCCGCCGTTGTCCGAGAAGTACGGCAGGTCGTCGCGCTCGGGCTTGGTGCCGGCCAGCGCGGCCGAGACGTCGAAGGAGCCGGTGCCGCCGCCGTGGCCGGGAGCGACCGGCTGGCCGCCGGTGGCACCGGGCAGCCCGGCGCCGTTCGTACCTCCGGGCCGGGGGCCGGCGCTCGCACCGGGGCGCTGGCCGCCGGGCTGTGCGCCGCCGGGGCCGCCCGCGCCGCCGGGGCGGGCGCCCGGGCCGGGGCCGCCCGGCGTGCCGGGTCCGGTGCCGCCGAGGGGCCCGGTGGAGAACCCTGCGCCGTTGCTGGCACCGCCGCCCGCGCCCTTCGGCGGCGGGGTGGAGCCCTTGCGGGGCGCGAACCAGTCGCTGGCGGGCTTGTCGTCGCCCGGTGCGTCGGGCACCGGCGCGGGCGCCGGGGGCTCCGTGAACACGGGCATGGCCGTGGTGCCGGTGGTCTCCGACACGGACCCGGTGTCGTCCGCGGCGCCCTCGCCGTCGCCGACCGGCTTGCGGACGACGACCGGCGGGATCGGGCGCGACCCGGGGATGTTGATCCGGACCCGCGTCGTCAGCGTGGTCTCGGTCTTGGGTCCGTCCGGTCGCTCGCCCGCGGCCGACCGGGCCGCGTCGGCGCCGGCCTCGGTGGCCATGGGCGTGCCGTACGGCGGTGTCCCCGACGGGTACGCGGTGCTGCCGCGCCCATTGGCCCCGGAGGACGAAGTGTCAGTTTCACGACTCAAGGCAGGTTCTCCCGGTTTGCTCCGCCGCCCGTCACGACCTCAACTCAGCGGGCAGCTCGGCGGCGCGCACCACCATACTGGCCACTTCCGGCGCGTATCCCACGACCGCGTGGGAAACCATCACGGGACCCGCACCTGGGTACCGCGGCGAAGTAGTACGTCACTTCCCAAGTCGGGCGTCGTGCCCGGTCGGTTGCCGCCCCCGTCCAAGGGTGGCGCACATCACAGCCACAGCCATGCCGCCGAGCAGGAAAAGATACGACCCGGCTCCCGCGCCGAACAGGAAGTCTCCCTCCGGTCGGGTGGACGTCAGCAGGACGACGGAGATCATCCAGCCGACGGCCGGCGCAACGGCCCCCGCTCGGCCGCCCGTCGCCCGGGCGCCGCCCAGGAAGAGCCCGGCCGCGCCGAGCAGCGCGAGCAGCAACCCGCCGGGGAACCAGGCCGCTTGGAGCAGTCCGCCGGCCACGCCGACCACGGCTCCCAGCACGAAGAGCCCCAGGTGGGCGGCGGCCCGCCCCAGTGGGGGAAACGTCAACGGTTCCGCGAGCGTACTGCCTTGCCCGCCCGTCGGACGGTCCTTCGCGTTCATCGCCGGCCCGCCTCTCGGCAGTCGTGCGAGCGCGCCACTCGTTTGTCATACACATGCGTACGCATCACAGGGCCGTTCCGTTCTGCCGTTCCTCGAAAGAAATGCCGGGAATCCCCTCGAACAAGTCGCTCTCCCGGCTCCCGCCTTCGCGTCTGCCGCGTACCAACTCGTAGTACTCGGTGGTCAGGAGGGGCTGGGCCAGCTGGTTGGAGAGGATGAAGTACGGCTCGTCGACCTCGATCTGGGTGGCGTGCGCGCGCATCGCGGCGGCCTTCGCTGCCGCGAAGCCGGTGCCGTCGATCTCGGTCGTGACGATGTGGTCGTCCACCACTCCGGGCACATCGGTGACGCTCGCGGCCTGTTTGAAGGGCAGCCGTCCGGGCTCGGCGAGATCGCGGCGGAGCCGGCCGAAGCCCTCCAGGAGCACCCCGCGCGGCACCCGGTTCCAGTAGACCTTGGCGATCTCCCAGGGCTCGCCCAGGTCGGGGCGGAAGTCCGGGTCGGGGGTCAGGTCCGCGGCGCGCATGGCGACGCGGTGGGCCTGGATGTGGTCGGGGTGGCCGTATCCGCCGTTGGGGTCATAGGTGACGAGGACCTGGGGGCGTACCTCGCGGATCACCCGGACCAGGTGGGCGGCGGCCTCGTCGACGTCGGCGGACCAGAAGGCACCGGGCCGCTCGTTCTGCTCGACACCCATCATCCCGGAGTCGCGGTAGCGGCCGGGGCCGCCGAGGAAGCGGTGGTCGGTGACGCCGAGCTCCTTCATGGCCTCGGCCAGCTCGTCCACCCGGTACGGGCCCAGCGTGTCGTCACGGTCGGGCGCGAGGTGGGCGAGACGGGGCGGGATGACCTCGCCCTCTTCGCCGAGGGTGCAGGTCACCAGCGTCACCCGCGCTCCCTCGGCCGCGTACTTGGCCATGGTCGCGCCGTTGTTGATCGACTCGTCGTCCGGGTGCGCGTGCACCAGGAGCAGTCGGCGGGCGACGCGAGAGGGGTGTCCCCCCGGCCGACGGCCGGGGGAGGGCAGATCCGTCATGGGGCCCACCCTACGAGGCCCTCTGACCGCGCCCGTGCCGGGCGCGGTCATTCACAGGAACGGTCGGCCGCGGGGGTCGAGGGCCTGGTGGAACAGGTCCCGGGACGGACCCCGGCGGCCGGAGGAGTCAGAACTTGATACTGCCGATCATGCCCGCGATGTTGGTCGTCAGCTCGCTGATCGTCGGCGCGATGGTCGAGGAGGCGAGATAGAAGCCGAGCAGGATGCAGATGATCGCGTGTGGTGCCTTCAACCCTGACTTCTTGATCAGGATGAAGACGATGATCGCCAGCAGCACCACCGCCGAAATCGAGAGTGCCACGGCGGCTCACCTCCAAAAGTTCCCTGGGACCTGGGGAGCGAAGCAGTTGTCGAGGGCTGACGGCGGGACCGTCGTCAACCGGTGACGTGGGTGACGCAGTTGTAAATCCATACAGCAGCCAGCAGGTTCATACCCACCCAGCGGTAGTGATCATAACTATCCATACGCGCGCATCGATCGGCGCACGGCCGCACAAGGGGGCGCATGGCCAATATGGTCGGGGCATGACGACCCAGCCCGAGTCCTTTCCCCGCCGACACGCCCGGACACAACGTTTCTCCCTCGGCGCGCCGAGGGCGTTCTCCGTCGCGCCGGACGGTTCCCGCGTGGTGTTCCTGCGGTCCTCGTCCGGCTCCGAGCGGGCCGGCAAGCTGTGGGTTCTGGACCTCCCGGACGGCGACGAGCGAGTGGCGGCCGACCCGGTCTCGCTGCTCGCCGGCGTCTCGGAGAAGCTGTCGGCCGAGGAGCGCGCACGCCGTGAGCGCAGCCGTGAGGGCGGCGCCGGGATCGTCGGATACGCGACCGACGCGGCCGTGGAGGTGGCCTCTTTCGCCTTGTCAGGGCGGCTTTTCGTGGCCGAGCTGCGGGTCGGCACGGCGCGTGAACTCCCCGTCCCCGGACCGGTGATCGACCCCCGCCCCTCCCCCGACGGCCGGTACGTCGGGTATGTGGCCCAGGGCGCGCTGCGGGTCGTCGAGGCGGAGGGCGGTGACGATCGGGCGCTCACCGAGGAGGGCCCGGAGAACGTCACCCACGGCCTGGCGGAGTTCATCGCGGCCGAGGAGATGGGCCGTTCGCGTGGTTTCTGGTGGTCGCCCGACTCGGACCGCCTGCTGGTGGCGCGCGTGGACGACACGCCGGTGCGCCGCTGGTGGATCTCGGACCCCGCGCAGCCGGAAAGGGACCCGCAGCGGGTGGCGTATCCGGTGGCCGGGACCGCCAACGCGGACGTACGGCTCTTCGTGATCGACCTGTCCGGGTCCCGCACGGAGGTCGTGTGGGACCGGGCGCGCTACCCGTATCTGGCGCATGTGCACTGGTCAGCGGCGGGTGCGCCGCTGATCCTGGTGCAGGCGCGGGACCAGCTCAGCCAGCTGTTCCTGGCCGTGGACCCGGACACGGGGGCGACCCGGATGGTGCACGCCGACGAAGATCCACATTGGCTTGATCTTTTCCCCGGGGTGCCCGCGTGGAGTCCGTCGGGGCGGCTCGTGCGTGTCGCGGACGAGGGCGGCGCGCGGGTGTTGGCGGTCGGTGAACGCCCGCTGACGGGACCGCAGTTGCACGTCCGCGCGGTTCTCGACGTGGCCGACGCCGATGTGCTGGTCTCCGCGTCGGCCGGGGCGGCGGCGGCCGATCCGGAGATCGGGGAGATCCACGTCTACCGCGTGAACGAGCTGGGCATGGAGCGCGTCTCGCAGGAGCCCGGCGTGCACTCGGCGGTGCGCGCCGGGGACGTGACCGTGCTCGTCTCGGCCGTTCCGGAGAAGGCGGGCACCCAGGTGCAGGTGCTGCGGGCCGGCAAGCGCGTGGCGACCGTAGCGTCTTATGCGGAAGATCCCGGTGTGTCACCGCGCGTGCTGTTTACACAGGGGGGCGCACGCCGCGTACCGTGCGCCCTGCTTATGCCGAGGGACTACGACGGGGTCACACCCCTACCGGTTCTCATGGACCCCTACGGCGGTCCACACGGCCCCCGGGTGCTCGCCGCCCACAACGCGCACCTCACCTCGCAGTGGTTCGCCGACCAGGGTTTCGCGGTGGTCGTCGCCGACGGGCGCGGCACCCCCGGCCGCTCCCCCGCCTGGGAGAAGGAGATCGACGGCGACTTCACGCTCTCCCTGGACGACCAGGTGGAGGCGCTGCACGACCTCGCGACGTCGCATCCGCTGGACCTGTCCCGGGTGGCGATCCGCGGCTGGTCGTACGGCGGCTGGCTCGCGGCCCTCGCGGTGCTGCGCCGCCCGGACGTCTTCCACGCGGGCATCGCGGGCGCCCCGGTCACCGACTGGCGGCTGTACGACACGCACTACACCGAGCGGTACCTGGGCGATCCGGCGAAGGCACCGGCGGCGTACGCGAAGAGCTCGCTGATCACGGACCAGGGGCTGTCCGCGCCCGCCGAGCCGCACCGCCCCCTGATGATCGTGCACGGCACCGCCGACGACAACGTCGTCTTCGCCCACGCCCTGCGCCTGTCCTCGGCCCTCCTCGCGGCCGGCCGCCCCCACGAGGTCCTGCCGCTCTCCGGGGTCACCCACATCACCCCCCAGGAACAGGTCGCGGAGAACCTGCTGCTGCTCCAGGTGGACTTCCTGAAGCGTTCGCTGGGGCCGGCGTAGGGACGGTCGGGCACGGCAACGGGCCGGGGCTACATGGCGAGCCCCGGCCCGTTTACGGCACCCGCACGGCCGTACGCGATTTAGACTCCCGCGTCCGTATATCGGAACGGCGTCAGCCAAGTTGCCTGTGTGTTAACGCATTTGGTGCGTATTTGTACGTCTATTCCGACCCATCCCTATGATCGTCCTCGGGATCGTCGCTCGGCTCCTCCGGCGGCACCACCTGTTTCTCCTCCGCGAAATGGCAGGCCGAGTCATGGGCCGCCGGGCCGGCCGTGAGCCGGAACTCCGCCGGGACCGCGAGCAGCGGCACCTCCAGCGCACAGCGCTCCTGGGCCTTCCAGCAGCGGGTGCGGAAGCGGCACCCGGACGGGATGTTCGTCGGGGAGGGCACGTCGCCGAAGAGGATGATCCGCTCCCGGTGCTCGCGCGCCTCGGGGTCCGGCACGGGCACGGCGGACAGCAGTGCCTGGGTGTAGGGATGCGTCGGGTGATCGTAGATCTCGGCGTCGCGGCCGATCTCCACGATCCGTCCGAGGTACATCACGCCGACCCGGTCGGAGATGTGCCGCACGATGGACAGGTCGTGCGCGATGAAGACGTACGACAGTCCGAACTCGCCCTGGAGTTGGTCCAGCAGGTTGATGACCTGGGCCTGGACGGAGACGTCGAGGGCGGAGACGGGTTCGTCGGCGACGATGATCTCCGGGCGGAGCGCCAACCCGCGGGCGATGCCGATGCGTTGGCGCTGCCCGCCGGAGAACTGGTGCGGATAGCGGTGGATGTACTCGGGGTTGAGGCCGACCACGTCGAGGAGTTCCTGCACCCGGCGCCGGCGGTCTCCCTTGGGCGCGACCTCGGGGTGGATGTCGTACGGCTCTCCGACGATGTCGCCCACGGTCATGCGGGGGTTGAGGGAGGTGTACGGGTCCTGGAAGACCATCTGGATGTTGCGGCGGACGGTCTTGAGGGCCTTGCCGGAGAGCCTGGTGATGTCCTCGCCCTTGTAGCGGATCGAACCGGCCGTCGGCCGTTCCAGGTTGACCAGCATCTTGGCGACCGTGGACTTGCCGCAGCCGGACTCGCCGACGATGCCGAGGGTTTCCCCCGCACCCAGGGCGAAGTCGACGCCGTCGACGGCCTTCACCGCGCCGACCTGCTTCTTGAAGAGGATGCCCCGGGTGAGCGGGTAGTGCTTGACCAGGCCGTTGACCTCCAGGATCGGCTCAGCCGGTGTGGCCTTCGTGGTCATCGAGGCACTCCCTCCAGAAGTGGCAGGCGCTCGTCCGGATCCCGTCCGACGGCTCCACGTCGTACAGCGGGGGTACGTCGGTCCGGCACAGGTCGCGGGCCATGGGGCAGCGGGGGTGGAAGGCGCAGCCGGGCGGGATGTGCATGAGGTTGGGCGGCAGGCCCTTGATCGCGTACAGCTCCTGGCCCTTCTGGTCCAGGCGCGGGATCGAGTCGAGGAGGCCGCGGGTGTACGGGTGGGCCGGGGCCTTGTAGATGTCGTGGACCGGGGCGGACTCCACGATCCGGCCCGCGTACATCACGGCGATGCGGTCGGCGACGTCCGCGACGACGCCGAGGTCGTGGGTGATGAGGACGAGCCCCATGCGCAGTTCACGCTGGAGTTCGGCCAGGAGGTCCATGACCTGGGCCTGGACGGTGACATCCAGTGCGGTCGTCGGTTCGTCGGCGATGATCAGCGCGGGTTCGAGGGCCAGCGCCATGGCGATCATGATGCGCTGGCGCATGCCGCCGGAGAACTGGTGCGGATAGTCCCTTACGCGTTCCCCGGCGGCCGGGATGCGGACCCGGTCCATCAGCTCGACGGCCTTGGCGCGGGCGTCCTTCTTCGTCATGCCCCGGTGCACGACGAACATCTCGCCGAGCTGGTCGCCGACGCTCAGCACGGGGTTCAGGGACGACAGCGCGTCCTGGAAGATCATCGCCATCTCGGCGCCGCGGACCTTGCGGCGCTCCTCCTCCTTGAGCTTCAGCAGGTCCTGGCCCTTGAAGAGGATCTCGCCGCCGGTGATCCTCCCGGGCGGCATGTCGAGGATGCCCATGATCGCCTGCGCGGTGACCGACTTCCCGGAGCCGGACTCCCCGAGCACGGCCAGGGTCTGCCCCTCGTCCACCCCGTAGTCGACCCCGTTGACGGCCTTGGCGATCCCGTCCCGCGTCCTGAACTCCACATGCAGATCCCGCACTTCCAGCAGCATGACGACGACTCACCTCAGCTTCGGATCGAGGGCGTCGCGCACCGCGTCGCCGAGCATGATGAACGCCAGGACAGTGATCGCCAGGGCCCCGGAGGGCCACAGCAGCGCGTGGGGAGCGTTGCGGATGTAGGGGGAGGCGGCGGAGATGTCGATGCCCCAGGAGACGCTGGGCGGTTTCAGGCCGACGCCGAGGTAGGAGAGGGTCGCCTCCAGGGCGATGTACGTGCCGAGGGCGATGGTGGCCACGACGATGACCGGGGCGACGGCGTTCGGGGTGATGTGGCGCAGCAGCATGCGGGAGTTGGAGGCGCCGAGCGCGCGGGCCGCCTGGACGTAGTCGTTCTGTTTGGCGGTGATGACGGAGCCTCGGGCGATGCGGGAGATCTGCGGCCACCCCAGCAGCACCATGAAGCCGATCACCGGCCAGACGGAGTTGCTGGTGACCACGGACAGCAGCACCAGGCCGCCGAGGACCACGGGGATCGCGAAGAAGACGTCGGTGATCCGGGACAGGAACGAGTCCGACAACCCGCCGAAGAACCCGGCGAGCCCGCCGAGCACCGATCCGAGGAGCGCGACCCCGAGCGTGGCGCAGACGCCGACGGCGATGGAGATCCGCGCCCCGTAGACGGTACGGGTGTAGACGTCGCAGCCCTGGCCGTCGTAGCCGAAGGGGTGGCCGGGCTGCGAGCCCTCCTGGGCCTTGGACAGGTCGCACTTGAGCGGGTTGCCGGAGGCGATCAGCGACGGCCAGAGGGAGATGACGACCAGGAAGAGGATCACCAGCGCCGAGATGATGAAGACGGGGTTGCGGCGCAGATCGCGCCAGGCGTCGGACCAGAGGCTGCGGGCCTTGTCGGAGGGGTCCCCGTGGTCCGCTTCGCCGAGGCTCTTCTCCAGGGTCTCCCCCTCGGTGGTGGCCAGGTCCATGGTGCCGTCCAACCCTGTCGCGGCGATCGCCCCGTCCTCCGCGGCGCGCCCGCCGCCCGATACGTGCGGCTCCTCGGGCTGCGGCTCAGGCATAGCGGATCCTCGGGTCGAGTACGGCGTAGAGGAGGTCGACGAGCAGGTTGGCGAGCAGGAACACCAGGACGAGGACGGTCACGAAGCCGACGACGGTCTGGGTGTTCTGGCGGAGGATGCCCTGGTAGAGCTGGTAGCCGACGCCGTGGATGTTGAAGATCCGCTCGGTGACGATGGCGCCGCCCATGAGGGCGCCGATGTCGGTGCCGATGAAGGTGACCACGGGGATCAGGGAGTTCCGCAGCAGGTGTTTGCGGATCACCCGGTGCCGGGGCAGCCCCTTGGCGACGGCGGTGCGGACGTAGTCGGCGCGGGTGTTCTCCGCGATGGACGTCCGGGTCAGACGGGTGACGTACGCCAGGGAGACGGAGGCGAGGACGAGCCCGGGGACGATCAGCTCGTCGAAGGGGGCCTCGGAGGAGACCGACGGGCTGATCCAGCCCCACTCGACGCCCAGCAGCAGTTGGAGCAGCAGACCGGTGACGAAGGTGGGGACGGAGATGACGACCAGGGTGACCACCAGCGCCCCGGTGTCGACGGGCCGCCCGCGCCGCAGGCCGGTGACGACACCGAGGGTGATGCCGACGACGACCTCGAAGAGGATGGCGACGATGGTCAGCCGGATGGTGACGGGGAAGGCGGAGGCCATCAGCTCGGTGACCTCCTGCCCGTTGAACGCGGTGCCGAAGTCGCCGGTGAAGACGTTGCCCATGTAGGTCAGGTACTGCTGCCAGACGGGCATGTCGAGGCCGAACTCACGGCGTAGTTGGGCGGCCGTCGCCGGATCGCACTCCCGATCGCCGCAGAGGCCCGCGATGGGGTCGCCCATCACGTTCACCATCAGGAAGATCAGGAGTGTGGCGCCCACGAAGACCGGGATCATCTGCAGCAGGCGCCGGACGACGTACCGTCCCACGGGAGGTCAGCCGACCTTGATCTGGTCGTACACCGGCACGCTGAACGGGTTCAGGGAGACGTCGGACAGGCGCGCCGAGTAGCCCGCACTGCCGTTCTGGTACCAGAGCGGGATGGCGGCCATGTTGTCCCGGACGACCTCCTCGGCCTGCTGGAACGTCTGCACGGCCTTCGCCGTGTCGGACTCGGCGTTGGCCTCGTCGACGAGCTTGTCGAACTCGGCGTTGGACCACTTGCCGTCGTTGGAGGAGGCGTTGGTGTAGTACAGCGGCTGGAGGAAGTTCTGGATGAGCGGGTAGTCCATCTGCCAGCCGGCGCGGAACGGGCCGCTCATCTTCCGCTGGGTGATCTGGTTGCGGTAGTCGGCGAAGGTGCCGACGGGGTTGCCGACGCACGCCTTGTCGTTGTCGAGGGCGTTGTTGATGGAGTTGCAGACGGCGTCGACCCACTGCTTGTGGGAGCCGGTGTCCGCGTTGTACGTGATCTTGACCTGGCCGCCGGGGAGGCCGCCGCCCTCCTCGATCAGCTTCTTGGCGGCGTCCGCGTCGTACTCGCAGGCGTCACCGCACAGGCCCTTCTTGTAGCCGCCGTCCTCGCCGAGGACGGGGGAGGTCCAGTCGGTGGCGGGGGTGCGGGTCTTCTGGAAGATGGTGTCGGTGATCTGGTCGCGGTCGATGGCCCGCGAGAGCCCTTCACGGACCTTGTCCGAGCCCTCCTTGTTCCAGTCCTCGTCGTAGAACGGGAAGGACAGGGTCTGGATGATGCCGGCCGGGGTGTTGATGTACCGGTCGCCGAGGTCGGCCTCGACGTTCTTCAGCTGGGCGGCGGGGACGTCGTCGACGAGGTCGAGGTTGCCCGCCATCAGGTCGGTGTAGGCGGTGTTGTTGTCGGTGTAGACCTTCAGGTCCACGCCGCCGTTCTGCGCCTTGTCATCGCCGGGGTAGTCGTCCCACTTCCTGACCGACAGCTGGGAGCCCTTGGTGTACGAGTCGACGGCGTACGGGCCGTTGCCGACGGGCTTGCTCAGCCAGGCGTCGTGGTCGGTGAAGAACGACTGCGGCAGCGGGGCGAAGGCGTTGTAGCCGAGGGTGTCGGGGAAGGTCGAGAACTTCTGGGTGAGCTTGACCGTGAAGGTGTTGTCGTCGACGACCTTCAGCCCGGAGAGGGTGTCGGCACTCTGCTTGCTGCCGTCGTCGGGGTGCGTCTTGTCGTACCCCTCGATGTACTCGAAGAAGTACGCGTTCTTCTGGTTGTTCTTCAGGCTCGCCCCGTAGTTCCAGGCGTCCACGAAGGACTTGGCGGTGACCTTCTCGCCGTTGCTGAAGGTCCAGCCGTCCTTGACGGTGATGGTGAAGTTCTGCGAGTCGGTCGTCTCGATCTCCTCGGCGAGCATGTCCTTCGCCTCACCGGTCTTGGGGTCGTACCGCTTCAGCCCGCGGAAGATCATGTCGAGCACCTTGCCGCCCTGCACCTCGTTGGTGTTGGCCGGCTCCAGCGGGTTCTGCGGGTCGCCCCAGGAGGAGCTGAGCACCGCGCCGGTGTCCCCGCTGCCGCTGCCGCTGTCACTGTCGTCGTCCCCGCCCCCGCAGGCGGTCGCGGCGAGAGCCACCGCCACCGCGCCGGCGATCCATCGGGCGTGTGTGGCTCCACGCATGGGGTGCCTCCTCGTGAGTGCGCAGTGGTCTGCGGTACTGCGCTGTGCTCCAGCGCCGGGGCGCTGTTCCGTTACCGGCCAATATCAACCGGTTGCACACATAGCGCACATCACTCGGCCCGTCCGGGGGAACACGTCCATCCGGATGTACGCACTCACTGCGTCCGACGTGGCACCGCGGTCGGGGTCGGGGTCGCCCACGTCTGCACGCCCACCCGCCGGGCCTTGCCCTGCCCGAGGACGGGTCTGGCCACAAGCGTCCGCGGAGTCCCACCCGGACCGGCCGCCACCTGGGGTCTTCATGCTTGCGCTGTGGGACTGGGCGCCCACTGGCCGACGACTGGGGCCGAGTGCCCCGCGAGCCGCCTTTTCGGCGGGGGTCGGGCCGGCCGCTTCAGCCTGTGCGACGCGAGGCCCGGCCGAGAGTCTCGCCCTTGATTCCGCCGAGGAAGGCATGCAGAGCCGCGGACGTGGTGGCTATGACGGTCTCGGGGGTTGCGCTCTCACGGAGGTGGACGCGACTGGTGGTGGCGGCGGCGATTTCGACACAGTTCGCGGCGCCACCTTCACTGAAGCTGGACTTCTGCCAACTGAAGTCAGACATACAAGCCCTTTCTACAGGAGGGGGTAGAGAATCCGCTGCAGGAGGCCGAGCGACCCCTTGGCCACACAGACGTCCGGCGACGCATCCGGGTCGACGGCGGGCAGCGCCGATCCGGCCAACGTAGCGAACCAGTCCCCGTACCTGGACAGCGCCTCCCCATCGTCGAGGTACAGCGACTTCTCGATGTGGGAGACCACGACAGTCCCCAACTCCCGCACCTGCGGCGTGAGCAGCACGAATCCCGTACCGAACGGGACGGGACCGTCGGACGGCAGGATCTGAATGGTCACATGCGGCAACCGGGCCAGCTCGACCAGATACAGCAACTGATCACGCATCACCTGGGGCTCCCCCAGCGACATGCTGAGCGCCGCCTCATGGACCACTGCGTGAAGGCTTGGCGGACGCTCGCCTGTCAGCAAGCCACCACGTCGCACCCGGAAGCGGACGGCAGCCGCCCGCCCCTCGTCGCCCATCGGCCGATATCCGGCCCGGTGGATGACTTCGGCGTAGTCGCGTGTTTGCAGGATGCCGGGGACGAACATCGGCTCGTAGGTGACCATGGAGCGGGCACCGTCCTCCAACTCCGCCAGGTCCAGGTGCGCCGAGCTCAGCACCTTCCGGTAGTCGCTCCACCATCCCTTACCTGACCTTTGCCCAAGATCGATCAACGCCTGAACAAAGGTTTGAGAACTCGCACCTTCAGCTTGTGCAAGTCGCTGGACGCGTTCTGAAGCGAGCCCAGTCCTCCCCGCCTCGACACTGCTGAGCTGAGGCTGCCTCATGCCGAGCAGAGCAGCGGCCTCAGTCGACGACAACCCGGCCCGTTCGCGCAACCTGCGCAATTCCAGGCCGAAACGCCTCTGCCGGTACGTCGGATCAGCTCTTAGCCCCACATTCCCCCACCTCCCTCATCCACCAACCATCATTCCACCCAGTCAGGTTGAATAACTCACACCACTTCACCTACGGTGAGTGAGGAGCCAGTCACAGCATGACCTCACTCTGGAGGCTGCCACATGCGCACGCCCGATTCTCCCGGCACCCCTGAACTCCCGGAAACTCACTGGTCGTACGGTTTCCTCATCCCCCACGACCCGCGTGCCGCCTCCGTGGTCAGAGCCGCCCTCCGCGCACTGCTGCGCGCGACCCGCCTCGGGTGCGTGGCCGACACGGTCGAACTCCTCGCCTCCGAGCTGGTCACCAACGCGTACCGGCACTCCCCCACCGACGCCTACGTGAACGTGGAGCGCACCCCCGAGACCCTCACCGTCTCGGTCTGGGACCACGGCCTCGGATGCCCCGCCCCCAGCGAGGCCCGGCAGCGGAGCGACGACGCCGAGGCCGGGCTCGGGATCGTCGAGGCGTGCGCCGACGAGTGGGGCGTACGGGAGTACCCGTACGGCAAGGCGGTGTGGTTCAGCGTGGTGCCGAAGGAAGAAAGGTGAGGCGGTCCGCGGAACCGACCGGGCAAGAGGCGGCACGTATGTCCGCTCGCTACTCTCGGGACATGGAGTACGCGAAGATGCGCGCGATCGCCGAGGAGCTCATGGCATACGCCGAGCACCTCGAAGGGTCATGGATCGTCGAGATCGGCCCCGCCGGCCCCTCCCTCGCGATGATGAGCCCTTCGAAGCGACACGAGGGCGCTGTCCGCCGCATCTGCAAACAGCTGGACGAGCAGCTCCGCAGCACACACCCCGGCTACATCTGCGCGAACGGGCCCGAGATCGAGCACCCGTCGATCGGCCGCATGCGACGCCCTGACGCCGTCGTCATCCCGGAAGAGGTGCTCGACGAGGAGGGCCTGACCGTGGACGCCACCCAGGTCCTGGCCGTGATCGAGATCGCCTCGCCGTCCAACCCGGACAACGACTACGGCGAGAAGCTCACCGAGTACCCCGCCATGGGGATCGCCCACTACATGATCGTCGACCCTCGCACGGGCACGATCGAGGTGCATTCCGAACCGTGCAAGGGACGCTACTCGCGCAAGGATCCGTACATCTTCGGCGACAAGGTGCCGTTCGGCGTATGGACGGTGGAGACCGCCGCATTCCGCCGCTACGGCAAGGCGGGAAACAGCTCAACCTGACGCGCTGACCGGGGCACTGCTGCGGCCATTCAGCCCAACTCTCCCCTCTCCAAGCAGAATTCGTTCCCTTCGGGGTCGGCCAGCGTGACCCAGCCGCCGCCGTCGGGCCGAGTGTGGTCCGCGATCAGCCGGGCCCCGAGGGAGACCGCCCGCTCGACCTCCTCGGCCCGGGTGCGGCCGTGCGGCTTCAGATCGAAGTGGAGCCGGTTCTTCGCCGACTTGCCCTCGGGCACCCGGACGAACAGCAGCCTCGGGCCACCGGCCGGGTCCGCGATCAGGGCCTCCGGGTCACCGGGCTTGTCGTCGTCGGCCAGCGGCCGACCGAGCAGTTCGCTCCAGAAGAGGCCGAGGTCGTACGGGTCGCCGGTGCAGTCGAAGGTGAGGCTGTGGATGGTGGTGGGCTTCGGGCTCAACTGGTATCTCCGTGTGAGTCGGTGAGCGGGTGCGTCAGGTGCGTGGGGTAACTCGGTGAGACAGGTGATTCAACGGTTCCGGGTCGGGCCGGGATTGTTGTTGTTCGGCGGTTGGTTCGTGGGAGGGCGGTTGGAAGCCGCCGGGAGGCCCGGGGGCCGGTGCGGCCCCGGGGTCCCAGGAGTGCCCGGCGTACGGCTCGCGGCCCCGCCCGACGACCGCATCGTCGCCGCCGAGGAGACACCGGGCCCGGCGGCCGCCCCCGGTGCCGACTGTTGGAGGGCCGTTCGCAGGCGGTGCAGCCGGTCGGCCACCGACGGGTCGGCGTACGGCTGGGAGGCGGCGACCGCGTCCGAGACGAGCCCCCGCCAGCGCGGCTGGATCGGCTCGCCCAGCTCCTCCGGCTTGACCTTGGCGAGCTTCTCCGCCGTGGTGGCGAACCACTCCGACTCGGCCCGGGTCCACGAACGTTCGCGTTCCGTACGCAGGGCGGTGTCCGTGCCGGTGGGCCGGGTCCAGTCACCGTCGGGGCCGAGAGTGTTGTGGTGGAGGGCGGTGCCGTCGCGGCGGTAGACCGTCACCGAGTCCGCGAGCCGCTCCTCGTCGATGACCCGGGCGCTGGCGAGAACACCGGGGAACGAGCGGTCGGGGTTCTCGACGAAGCGGGCGCCGCCCTGGGCCAGCCGGTCGGTGTGGTAACGCTCCAGCACACCCAGTCGGCTCAGCGCGGAGCCCCCGGCGACGAACACCACGTCGATCTCGTACCCGGCCTCACGGAACCGGTTCAGCAGCCGCCGGGTGCGCTCGGGATCGTCCTGGGCGGTGTCGAACAGCACGTCGAGCCGCCGGTCGACGGCGTCCCCGATCGCGGTCTCCACCCAGGCACGGGCGTCGTGATGGGTGTAGAAGCCGGCCGTGGTGTCATCGGCGCGCAGCAACTCCGGCCACTTGGGGTGCAGTTCACGGATGCCGTCGCTGGAGATCTTCACGACGTCCCGGTCGCCGACGAGGGCCCGGGCGACATTGGACTTCCCGGAGCCCGGCTGTCCGCCGAGCACGATCACTTTCGGCCGCTCGGACCCTTCCCCGACCAGCACGGCCGGGGCGATCACCTCCCGGTAGACCTGCCGGTGCCGGTCGGGCGGGAGGGCGTGCCGTAACGGGTCGGGGGACGGTGGTTCGGGCGCCGTGGGCTGCGCCCCGGGACCCGAAGCCCGCGACCGAGGCCCCGCTCCGGCTCCCTCGGCTCTCCCGGGCTCCTCCCCCGTCACCGCCCCTCCTCCACGGCCCGCCGGGCCACCGGGCCCAGCTCCTCGACCACGCGCCGCAGCTCATCGGGGGTCAACTTCCTTACCTGCCGCAGCAGTTCGGCGTACCGCTCGTTCTCCGCCGTCCAGCGCGCGACCGCCTCCGGTTCCGGCTCGGCCGCCTCCCGGGCCAGCCGCAACCGCTCCGCCGCCCAGCCGGTCAGCAGGCCGAGGATGCCCTCGGCGGAGTCCAGGTCTCGGGCGGACTGTTCGGAGAGGACGGAGAGGTCGTGGCTGCGCAGGTCATCGGGCTCGGGCATGTACGGGATCACTCCTCGGTGACGTGGGTACGGCGTATCGGGCCGACGGTCTCTTGCGCCCCGGCCTCCTCTTCCAGCACGTCGGCGCCTCCGGCCACGGTTCCGCCACCGGCCAGGGTCCCGGCATCCACGGTGGCTCCGCCACCGAATTCACCGCCGGTGCCGTCTCCGGCCCGGGTTCCTGCTCAGCCCACGGCCCGCAGAACCGCCCCCGCCGCCTCCCTCAGCGACCCGAAACACACGTGCGCGTCCCGGAGTTCCTCGGGCCGGTGGGTGGAGGCCACCGCGTACACCGTGCAGCCGGCCGCGAGCCCCGCCGCGATGCCCGCCGGCGCGTCCTCGACGACCAGGCAGCGTGCCGGGTCGGTGCCCAGGCGGGCGGCGGCGGTCAGATAGCCCTCGGGCGACGGCTTCCCCTCGGAGACGTCCTCGGCGCAGACGCGTACCTCTGGCACGACCAGCCCCGTACGGGCGAGCCGCGCGGCGGTGGGCCCAGCGCGGCTGGAGGTGACGACGGCCCAGCGGCCCGGCGGCAGGGCGCGCAACAGCCCGGCGGCCCCGTCGAAGGCGCGGAAGCCGGGTTCCTCGGTCGCCATCAGCCGGTCCAGAGCCCGGTGTTCCCCGGCCGGATCGCGCTCCGGCGCCACCAGCCGCAGGATGTCCGCCCGCCGCCGCCCCTGCGTGGCCAGCCACACGGCCTCGGGGTCCAGTCCCCGCGCCCGCGCCCAGGCCCGCCAGACCCGCCCGTGCGCGTCGGCGGTGTCGATCAGCACCCCGTCCACGTCGAAGAGGACGGCGGCCGCCGTACCGTCGTCCATCACCCGTCCGGAACCCATCCGTTCGCACGCCCCCGTCGAAAGCAGTCCATCCCAGCGGTTCGTCCACACAAAACAGGGCTCGTCGCACAGCGGCGATGCGGGAGTCGGAGGCGGGGCGGTTCGGCCCCGGCACCGGTCCCGACCCCGGTACCGGGATCATCACCGTCGTACGACGAGCCCTCAAGGACTCGATCAGGTCAGTCGTCAGTCCTTCGTGACCTTCGCGCCGGACCCCTCCGCCCCGCTGTCCTCCAGCGCCTTCAACGCCGGGTCCAGGACGACGTCCTCGGCGCGGGCCTCGGTCGTCGGGTCCTCCGGGAAGTGGCAGGCCGTCAGGTGGCCGTCCAGGTTGCCGGAGAGCTGGACCAGCGGCGGCTCCTCGGAGGCGCACTTGTCCTGCGCCTTCCAGCAGCGGGTGCGGAAGCGGCAGCCGGACGGCGGCGAGATCGGCGAGGGCACGTCACCGGCGAGCCGGATCCGCTCCTTCACCTCGGCCTCGTCGTCGATGGCGACCTCGGGCACCGCCGAGAGCAGGGCGTGGGTGTACGGGTGCCGGGGCCGGTTGTACAGCGAGTCACGGTCGGCGACCTCGACGATCTTGCCGAGGTACATGACCGCGACGCGCTTCGAGAAGTGCCGGACGATGGCGAGGTCGTGGGCGATGAAGAGGAACGCGATGCCCAGCTCGTCCTGGACCTTCTGGAGCAGGTTGACGACCTGCGCCTGGATCGACACGTCCAGCGCCGAGACCGGCTCGTCCGCGACGATCAGCTTCGGGTTCAGGGCGAGCGCGCGGGCGACCCCGATGCGCTGGCGCTGACCGCCGGAGAACTCGTGCGGGAAGCGGTTGTAGTGCTCGGGGTTGAGGCCGACCAGTTCGAGGAGCTCGCGGACCTTGTTCTCCCGGCCGCCCTCGGGATTGATCCCGTTGACCTCCATCGGCGACTTGATGATCGTGCCGACCGTCTGCCGCGGGTTCAGCGAGGAGTACGGGTCCTGGAAGATCATCTGGATCTCGGACCGCACCGGCGCCAGCTGCTTGCGCGAGGCGTGCGTGATGTCCTGGTCCCGGTAGGTGATCTTCCCGCCGGTGGGCTCCATCAGCTTCGTGATCAGCCGGCCGGTGGTCGACTTGCCGCAGCCCGACTCACCGACGAGGCCGACGCTCTCGCCGACGCCGACGGTCAGGTCGATGCCGTCCACCGCCTGGACGGCGCCGACCTTGCGTTTGATCGGGAAGCCGCCGTGGATGGGGAAGTGCTTCGTCAGGCCCTCGACCCTGAGGAGCGTTTCGGCCGCGGTGTCCTTGGAGCCCTGCTGCGCGGGGAGGGTGAGGTTGTCGCTCATGTCTCGGTTCTCCCTAGCGCAGCCGAGGCTGGATCTTGTCGATGAAGATGGTCTGCTTCTGCTCCGCCGTCAGGTGGCAGGCGGAGTCGCGCCCCTGACCGAGCGGGGGCCGCTCGGTGCTGCACCGGTTGCCGGTGACCTCACCGGTGAACGCGCAGCGCGGGTGGAACGGGCAGCCGGTGGGCGGGTTGAGCAGGCTGGGCGGGGAGCCGGGGATCGGCGTGAGCGCCTGCGCGGTGTCGCCGCCGAGGCGGGGCATCGAGCTGAGCAGGCCCCAGGTGTAGGGATGCTTGGGCTCGCGCAGCACCTCACGGACACTGCCGCGCTCCACGGCCCGGCCCGAGTACATCACCAGCAGGTCGTCGGCCATGTCGGAGATGACGCCGAGGTCGTGGGTGATGAAGATGATCGCGGAGCCGAACTCCTGCTGGAGGTCCTTGAGCAGGTCGAGGATCTGGGCCTGCACCGTCACGTCGAGCGCGGTGGTCGGCTCGTCCGCGATCAGCAGGTCGGGGTCGCAGACCAGCGCCATGGCGATCATGGCGCGCTGGCGCATACCGCCGGAGAACTGGTGCGGGTAGTCGTCCACCCGCGTCTGCGGGTGCGGGATGCCGACCTTGGCCAGCATCTCGATCGTCCGCTGCCGGGCCTCCTTCTTGGAGGCGCCGGTGTGCTTCATGAACGGCTCGGCTATCTGCCGGCCCACCGTGTAGTACGGCGAGAGCGCCGTCAGCGGGTCCTGGAAGATCATCGCCACCTTGTTGCCGCGGAGCTGCTCCAGCTCCTTCTCCTTGGCGGTGACGAGTTCCTTCCCGTCGAGGATGATCTCGCCCTCGACGGTGGTGGTCTTGGGGTTGTGCAGGCCGAGGACGGTCAGGTTGGTCACGGACTTGCCGGAGCCCGACTCGCCCACGATGCCCAGCGTCTTGCCGCGCTCGACGTCGAAGGAGAGCCCGTCGACGGCCTTGACAATGCCGTCCTCGGTGGAGAACCGCACCCGCAGGTCGCGGACCGAGAGGAAGGCCTCCGGCCCGGTCGGGGCCTTCTCACCTTCGGTCTTGGTCAGAGTGGTCACGGTATTTCTCCTAGCTGAGGCGCACGCGCGGGTCGATGTAGGCGTAGGCGATGTCCACGATGATGTTCAGCATCAGGATGAAGAACGCGCCGAACAGCATCACGCCCATCGTCAGCGGGATGTCCTTGCCGGTCGAGGACTCGACCGCGAGACGCCCGATGCCGGCCAGGTCGAAGGTGTACTCCGTGACCACCGCGCCGGACAGGAGCGCGCTCAGGTCCATACCGATGATGGTGACGATCGGGATGAGCGAACCACGCCAGGCATAACGGAAGAATACGTACCGCTGCCTCATGCCCTTGGCCCGGGCCGTGCGGACATGCTCCTCGGACAGCTGCTCGATCATCGTCGAGCGGGCCATACGCGTGTACTGGGCGGTGAAGATCGTGGCCATGACGGCCCAGGGGATCAACAAGCCCATGAACCAGCCCGCAGGGTCCTCGGTGAACGGCACGTACTTGGGGCTCTCCAACCAGCCGGTGCTGTACACGAAGATGCCGAGGACGATCGGGCCGAGGAAGTAGATCTGGAACGAACTGAGCACCATCGAGGCGCCGCTGACGGCCTTGTCGACGGCGGTACCGCGCTTCCAGGCGGCGATGAGACCGGCGCCAAGACCCAGCACCAGGAAGATGACCAGGCCGCCAAGGGTCAGCGACAGGGTGAGCGGGAAGCTGTCGACGATGGAGTCCCAGACGAAGTCACCGCTCTGGAAGGACACGCCCAGGCACGGCGCGGAGCAGTGCCCCACCGCGAAGTCGCGGCCGACCACGATGCCGGACATGAAGTCCCAGAACTGCGTGGCGATGGACTTGTCGAGGCCGAGGTTCTCTCTGATGACCGCGATGTTCTCGGGGGAGCAGTTCTTGCCGCAGGACAGCTGCGCGAAGTCTTGGGGGATCGTATAGAACAGGAAGAACGTGAAGGCGCCGATCAAGAACATGATGACGACGGCGCCGATCAGCCTGCGGATGAGGAACTGAAGCATGGCGGGTGGATGCTCTCTTCGAAAACGCGGCGGTCGGAGGGGGTGGTACCGACCGCGGGGGTGCGCTCCGCCTGGCGCACACCCCCGCGGATCAGCCGGACTGACGGATTACGGCTGCTTCAGGAACAGGTCGTTGATGTCGATGTAGCTCGACTCCGTGCTGTACCGGGCACCGCCGATGTTCGATCCGAAGAGCTGGATCTGCTTCGAGTAGTAGACCGGGGCGGCCGGGTTGATCTCCTCCACGATGCGGTGGTGAGCCTCTTCCCACGTCTTGGCCGCGGCCTCGGGCTCCTCGGACAGCGCCTTCTCGATGAGGGCGTCGACCTTGGCGTCCTTGATGTGCGAGTAGTTCGAGGCACCGTCGGCGATGAGGGTGCCGTCGTAGACCGGGGTGATGACCGTGGACGGGGAGGACCAGTCCTGGCCCCAGCCGGTCATGTAGAGGTCGAACGGGTTGTCCAGCTTGCCGATCTGCTCGTAGAAGCTGGCCCGGTCGATCTCCTTGGCCTGGACGTCGAAGCCGAGCTTGGCCAGCGTGTCCTTGATGATCACCATCTGGGCCTGGCCGCGCGGGGTGTTGGAGTAGGCGTAGGCGAGCTTGGTGCCGTCCTTGACACCCGCCTCCTTCAGCAGCTCCTTGGCCTTGTCCAGGTCACCGTTGGGCTTCTTCAGCTTGCCGAACGGGTCGTACGACTTGTCGTAGCCCGGGAGGGTCGGCGCCATCAGACCGCCGGCGACCTCACCACCGTAGCGACCACCGTCGGCCTGGACCATGGCCTGGGACGGGAGCGCGTAGGTGATCGCGTCGCGGACCTTCTTGTCCTTCATGTTGGCGCTGTCGAGGTTGAAGGTCATCTGCCACACGTAGGGCTGGTAGCCCTGGATGGTGCGCTTCTTGGCGGCGGCGTTACCGATGACCGTGGACAGCTGGGCCGGGTCCACCGAGTCCGTGAACTGGATGGCGTTCTTGGCCTCGCCCTGGTCGGCGATCAGACGCTTGGTCTGGCTGGCCTGGTCGATGGTGGTGGTGAACTGGTAGCCGTCGACGTACTGGTGGCGCACCGAGTCCGTCTTCTCGTCCCACTGGTCGTTCTTGACCAGGGTCAGCGACTTGCCCGCCTTGTACTCGGAGATCTTGTACGGCCCAAGGGCGGCCGGAGCCTTGTCGTACTTCTCCTTCGTGTCCTGCTTCTCGGGCACGATGGCGTAACCGGCCATGGCCAGGGCCTGCGGCAGGTCCGGGCGCGGCTGGTCGAAGTGGAAGACGACCGTCTTGTCGTCCGGGGTCTCCAGGACGGAGTCCGGCAGGTGCTTGCCCTTGTACGGGCCGTCCGGCAGCGCCTTGCGGTAGTCGGAGCCCGACAGCCAGCTCTGGACGTAGGACGGGCCGTCGAAGATGACCTTGGAGTACTGGCGCTCGATGGTGTGGCGGACGTCGGCCGAGGTGATGGCGTTGCCGTCCTCGTCCTTGACGCCGTCCTTGAGCTTGTACGTCCAGGTCTTGCCGCCGTCGGACGACGTGCCGGAGTCGGTGGCGATGTCACCGACGACCGTCAGGTTGCCCTTGTCGTCCTCCTGGTAGTTCGTCAGCCCGCGGTGCAGCAGGTTGGCGATCTGGCCGGCGTCGGAGACGTAGATCTGGCCCGGGTCCAGGTGGGTCATGTCCGACTGCGCGTACACGTTGATGACACCGCCGGGCTTGGCGCCCTTGACCGGCTCGGCCGGACCGGTGGAGGCGGCGGCGTCACCGTAGGCGACAGGCTTCGACTGCTCGGCGGCGTCGTCCTGGGACTTGGAGTTGTCCTTGGTCTCGCTCTTGCCGTTGTCCGCGCAGCCGGCGAGCGCCAGCGAGCCGGCCACGAGGGCGACGGCCACGGCGCGCGTGGTGCGGTTTCTGATGGGCTTCATGATGCCTATGCACCTACCTGTTGATAGTTGTCCACGAGTACTGCCTGACGGCCCGGGGGTGAACCCGGATCGGGGGTGGCAGTCCCCCCACCCACCAATGGACGATTACCGTCCGGTCTTGGGGTCGAATGCGTCCCGGACGGAGTCGCCGAGAAGGTTGAAGCAGAGCACGAAGACCACCATCGCCACGCCCGGGAAGACCATGAACATCGGGTCCTGCTCGTAGACGTCGGCGCCGACCGCGAACATGCGGCCCCAGTCGGGGGTGGGCTCGACAAAGCCGACACCTACGAACGAGAGGAAGGCGATGGAGAGGATCGTGCTGGGCAGGATGTAGGTGCCCTGCACCAGGATCGGGGTGACGATGTTCGGCAGGATCTCCTTGCGCACGATGCGCCAGGGCGAGGCCCCGGACACCTTGGCCGCCTCCACGAACTCGCGCTCCCGCAGCGAGAGAACCGAGCTGCGCACCAGACGGGCCAGGCCCATCCAGCCGAGGAACCACATCACCAGGATGATGGACACGGCCCGCAGGTAGGTCGGCGTCTCGTCGCGCGGGTCGACGAACAGCGCGGTGACCACGGGCATGAAGGCGATGAAGAACAGCTGCTGCGGGAAGCCGAGGAAGAAGTCGGTGATCCGGCCGACCCAGTAGTCGACCCGACCGCCGAAGTAGCCGCCGATCATGCCGATGAGGACACCGGTGACCACGCTGGCCACGGTGACGATGACCGCCATGTACAGCGAGGTCCGCATGCCGTACAGCAACATCGTGAACACGTCGCGGCCCAGCTTCGGCTCGACACCGAACCAGAACTCACCCGACATGCCACCGAACGAACCGGTGGGCATCGCGAAGTCGTCGAGCAGGAACGGGAAGTCGGGCTCCTGCGCGTAGAGCGTGTAGGGATTCTTGCCGTACAGCTTCGCGATGACCGGCGCGAGCGCGGCGATCACGAAGAAGAAAATAACTACGCACGCGGAGATGACTCCCGTACGGTCCCGCTTGAACCGTTGCCACATCAACTGGCCGGGGGAACGACCCTCAAGCTTCTTCTCACCCTTGGCGGCCTCGGTGGCCGTCTCGAGCTCGGGGTCCAAGGCGACCGCGGACCCGGAGCCCTCGGCCTTGGTTGGACTGGTCATGTCTGTTCTTCCCCCGGGGGGTTGGAGAGTTGAGCGCAGCACAGATACCGGCAGGTTCTGTGGTTTGGGGGAACTTTCGCCAAGTGGGTCAACGCGCGTCAAGGGCGGAAGGCATAGGGATCTCCCTACCGTCCATATTTTGAGCAAAAATTGCAAAGATTGACACCTACGCGCGCTTGACAGGCAAGTTCCGAAATAGACGAATCGGACATACAGGGAACGATTTTTGTTTACATGTCCGAAACTTGATCGCTGGATCACCGATATCCGAACAGCGCTTCACAGCTCACCGACAGTGAACCGAAGGGTCCCGGCCGGAAGTCCAGCCTCCCCCGCACACCCTTCGCACCCTTCTCGGAATCCCCAGTATCCCCACGGGACCTCCCCTGCATGCGGGTACGCCTGAAGCCCGACCCTCCACGAGGCGGAGAACCGGGACTTCTTGACGCTTCGACAGAAGTACAGAAGTACAGAAGTGCAGAAGTGTCGACAGACACTCCGGTACGTGCTGCGGCTTACCAGTCTACACGCGTAGCAACGAACGGAGGAGGCCCCCGACCGATCGAATCCTTGGGCAGGGGCACACGCTCAACTGTCGCCACGACGGCGGCACATGGCGCCCACGACGGGCCACAGCGCCCCCGAGCACGGCCTGGCCCGGTCCCCCGCGGACGGCGGGTGGCCGGGCCGGCTCTCGGTCCGTCAGCCGTGCTTGGCGCGGCTCGCGGCCCGGGCGCGCTCGCGGGCGTCCAGGTTGACCTTGCGGATGCGTACGGCCTCCGGGGTCACCTCGACGCACTCGTCGTCGCGGCAGAACTCCAGGGACTGCTCCAGGGAGAGCTTGCGCGGCGGGACGATCGCCTCGAACGAGTCGGCCGAGGAGGACCGCATGTTCGTGAGCTTCTTCTCCTTGGTGATGTTCACGTCCATGTCGTCGGAACGCGAGTTCTCACCGACGATCATGCCCTCGTAGACCTCGGTGCCGGGGTCGGTGAACAGCACGCCGCGCTCCTGGAGGTTCGTCATCGCGAACGCGGTGACGGCGCCGGAGCGGTCGGCGACGAGCGAGCCGTTGTTACGGGTCGTCAGCGTGCCGAACCACGGCTCGTGGCCCTCGTGGATGGAGTGGGCGATGCCCGTGCCGCGCGTGCCGGTCAGGAACTCCGTACGGAAGCCGATGAGGCCGCGGGAGGGGACGACGAACTCCATGCGGACCCAGCCCGAGCCGTGGTTCGACATGTTGTCCATCCGGCCCTTGCGGACGCCCATGAGCTGCGTGACCGCGCCCATGTGCTCCTCGGGCACGTCGATCGTCATGCGCTCGACCGGCTCGTAGACCTTGCCGTCGACGACCTTGGTGACCACCTGCGGCTTGCCGATGGTCAGCTCGAAGCCCTCACGGCGCATCTGCTCGACCAGGATGGCCAGCGCCAGCTCGCCACGCCCCTGGACCTCCCAGGCGTCAGGGCGCTCGGTGTCGAGGACACGGAGGCTGACGTTACCGACCAGCTCGCGGTCCAGACGGTCCTTGACCTGACGGGCGGTGACCTTGCGGTCCTTGACCGCGGCCTTGTTCTCCGCGCCCTTGCCGGTGCCACCGCGGCCGACCAGCGGCGAGGTGTTCGTACCGATGGTCATCGAGATCGCCGGCTCGTCGACCGTGATCAGCGGCAGCGCGATCGGGTTCTCGGGGTCGGCGAGGGTCTCACCGATCATGATGTCCGGGATACCGGCGACGGCGCAGATGTCACCGGGGCCGGCCACCTCGGCGGGCTTGCGGGTGAGCGCCTCGGTCATCATCAGCTCGGTGATGCGGACGTTGGACATCGTGCCGTCACGCTTGATCCAGGTGACGGTCTGGCCCTTGCGCAGCTCGCCCTGCTCGACGCGGAGCAGCGCGATACGGCCGAGGAAGTTGTCGGCGTCCAGGTTGGTGACGTGCGCCTGGAGCGGCGCCTCCACGTCGTACTCCGGGGCCGGGACGTGCGACAGGATCGTGGAGAAGAACGGCTCCAGGCTGTCGCTGTCGGCGGGGACCGTGCCGTCCTCCGGCTTGGTCAGCGAGGCGACACCGTCACGCGCACACGCGTAGACGATGGGGAACTCGATCTGGTCCTCGTCGGCGTCGAGGTCGAGGAAGAGGTCGTACGCCTCGTTCACGACCTCGTCGATGCGCGAGTCGGGCCGGTCCGTCTTGTTGATGCACAGGATGACGGGCAGCCGGGCCTTGAGGGCCTTGCGCAGCACGAAGCGGGTCTGCGGCAGCGGCCCCTCGGAGGCGTCGACGAGCAGCACGACCGCGTCCACCATCGACAGACCGCGCTCGACCTCACCGCCGAAGTCGGCGTGGCCGGGGGTGTCGATGATGTTGATGGTGATGACGTCGCCGCCATCCTTCGGGTGGTACTTCACCGCCGTGTTCTTGGCGAGGATCGTGATGCCCTTCTCACGCTCCAGGTCGTTCGAGTCCATCATGCGGTCGTCGAGCGACTCGGCGGCGTGCGCGGCGAAGGCACCGGCCTGCTTGAGCATGGCGTCGACCAGAGTGGTCTTGCCATGGTCGACGTGGGCGACGATGGCGACGTTGCGGATGTCGTGGCGCGTGGCCATATTGAGGCGCTTCTCCCGGAGTGTGAGGACGGCCTGCGCTGACATCTGTGTCGCGCGGACCCTGCCGGGCTGGACACGCCACGGCCTCACCCCATGGTACGGGGCCGCCGGGGAGAAGGCCTCCACAGGGGTTCCGGGCCGGCTCAGGCACTCCTGATCTGCGGCGACAGCTCCACCCTCAGTTCGAGACCCAGAGCCCGTGCGAGACGGTCGAGGACAGGGAAGGTCGGTACGGTTCCCCCGCCCTCGAAGCGGGCCACTGCCGATTGAGTCATACCCGCTCGTCGACCGACTTCCCGCTGTGAAAGACCGAGCTCCTGTCGCCGGGCGCGCACGGCCTCACCGAGAGCGAAACGCAGTTGCGCGGCCGCGTACTCCTCCTCGATCTCGTGAGTCATGGGCCGGGCCCGGCGGGCATCCGTGAGGCTGGTTCGCCCGGTTTCCGTCACAGCTCCTCCTCGTCCACTGTGTGGCCTTCAGCCTGGCACTTCTTCATCGCCTGGCGAGCCCGCTCCACCTCGACGAACTCACGCATCCTCGTTTTCGCGAACACGGTGAGCATGACAATGCGTCGCCCGGTGGCGATCCAGTACGTGATCCGTACGCGCGCGGCGCCACAGTAGAAACGCAGTTCCCTGAGCTTGCCGTCGAGCTGACGGGTGTACGGCTCGCCGAGGTGGACTCCTCGCTGTTCCAACAGGTCAAGGTGCATGAGCGCCTGTGCCCAGCGTTTGTCGTCGAGTCCGCCAAGCCATTCGGCGACCTCCGGCTCAAGTTCGACCGTACCCCACGTCATAGCATCGACGCTATGGCCACAGGGGGCCCGCCCGAGATCGATTGGCCCCGGGTTCACTCCATCGTGCGCCTGGCCGCCGCCCCGTGTCGTACAGGGCAGCGGCCGGAGTACGCAGGGTTGATCCCCTACTTTCCTGTGGGCCGCACCGGTCCCTTCGCGCCCTTCTTCAGGAACCCCATGTCCTCGTAGACCGGGGTCTGGAAGCCGAAGGCGCCCGCGTTCGCGAGGCCGCTGCGGGCGGCGACGAGCTGGGGCCGCTGGTAGAGGGGGATGGACCCGGCCGCGGCCCAGATGCGGGCGTCCGCCTTACGGATCAGGGAGCGGGTCTTCGACTCGTCGAGGGTGGCCACGGCCTGGTCGAAGAGCTGGTCGACCCGGTCCGTGCCGACGCGCGTGTAGTTCTGCTCGACGCTCAGCGAGCCGTCGGCGGCCGGTACCGGCTTGGCGTAGATCGGCCGGGCGTCGGTGGCGGGGTACGCGGAGGTCGGCCAGGACCACAGCGCGAGGTCGTACTGCCCGTTCGCGATGTGGTCCTTGAAGTAGCTCTCGTCGGCGACCTTGGAGATCTCCGTCTTGATCCCGACGCGCTCCAGCATGACCGCGATCCGCTCACCGACGGCCCGCAGCGACTCCGTGCCCGGCCCCGACGGCAGCACGAACCGCAGCGTCAGCAGCTTGCCGTTCTTGGCGAGCGGTCCCCGCGCGGTGTCGGCGGGCGCCCGTGTCCCCTGCGGCGCGTACGCGCCGGGCGCACCGCCCGGCTTGAACTGCTTGCCGTCCTGGGCGAGGTTCTCGTCGGCGTCGTACGGCTTGTTGTCCTCGCCGACGGTGTACGTGCTCTCGTCCGCGGAAGCGGAGGCGGAGGCCGAGGCGGGCTTGGAGGCCGGGGCCGCGGCGGAGGCGGAAGGGGAGGCCGAGGCCGAAGCGGAGGCGGAGGCGGGCTTAGAGGCCGAGGCTGAGGTCGAGGCGGAGGCGGATGGGGAGCCGTTGGAGCCGGGGGCGCCCTTCTCCGTGGTCTCCTCTCCCTCCGCGCCGGCCGCCTTCCTGCTCTCCGCGACGGGCTTGAGGGGGCCGCCCTGTTCCCATCCGGCGTCGGCGAGGAGGGCCCGCGCCTCGTCGGTGTCCTGGCCGCCGAGAGCGCCGCTGCTGTCGGCGTAGTGGGCCTGGCCGGCGAGGGCGAGGTGGCTGCCGACGGGGACGGCGGGCAGGCCCAGGGGTTTCAGGACGAGGGCGGCGAGCTTCTTCCGGTCGATCGCGCGGGCCACGGCACGGCGGACCCGCTCGTCGGCGAGGGGGCCCTCGGAACCGTTCAGGGCGAGCTGGGTGAAGGCGGGTTCCAGGGACCGGCGGACGACGAAGCCGCGCAGGGCGGACTGCTGGGCGGTGTACGCGGCGAGCGCCTCGCGCCGCTTCTTCCGGGCGGTGATCTCGTCGTCCGCGGCCGCCTTGTCCGAGCCGTGCGCGATGGCCCAGGACCGCATCGACGTCGCGGGGGTCACGCCGGAGCCGGGCCCGTGGGCGGGGGAGCCGTTCCGGGCCGTGGCACCGTGCTCGGCCGGAGAACCGCTCCGCGTGAGAGGCCCGGCGCCCCGCGATCCCTTCTCGTCACGGGAGGCGAGCATGATCTGCTCGGCCTGCGCCGCGTCGATCTCGGCGATGTCGACCTTGTCCTCGGCCAGCGCCTTGGCCCGCTCGGTGCGCGGTACGGCACGCAGGACCAGCTCCGAGAGCTTGGCGGGGCGGCCCCACCAGCGGGGATTGCGGGTGAGTGTGACCTCGCCGCCCTTGCGGTCGATGTCCTTCAGCGCGTACGGCCCGGCGGTGACCTTGAGCTTCTTGCGGGCGCCGTCGTTGAAGGAGTCCGGGGTGCCCATCACCTGCTTCGGGTACAGCGGCGAGAACAGCGACTTCCAGTCGGCGTACGGACGGGCGAAGGTGACCCGGACCTCGAGGTCGTTGTCGCCCCGTTCGATCTTCTCGATGCGTTCGTAGCCGGCGTTCCTGGCCGTCCAGTACGCGGAGTCCTTGCCGGACAGGGCCCGCCACTGCGCGGCGAAGTCGGCCGCGCCGATCTCGCGGCCGTCGCTCCACACCGCCTGCTGGTTCAGTTTGTAGAGGACGACCTGCCGGGGCTCGCGGTCGACCACCTTCGCGGACTCCAGGTAGTCCGGGTGGGCCTGGGGGCGTCCGCTGGTGTCGAGGCGGTACATCGACGGCAGGACGGCGCCGGCGATCCGCGCCGTGGCCGGGTCGGCGTCCGCCTGGAACGTGTTGAACGTCTCCGGTACGGCGTCCACGGCCCAGCGCAGGGTGCCGCCGTCGGCGACGAGGTTCCGCGCGGCCGGCGCGATGTCCGGTCCGGCGACGGGTCTGCCCGCCGGGTCCTCCTCACCGCATCCGCTCAGCACGGGCATCGTGAGCACGCCGGCGGCCAGGAACGCCAACGAGCGGCGCGCGGCGCGCGGTCGAACGCGGTCGTGGGGAATCGGCATCACTGCGACCTCCTCGCTCCGCGGTGGGAGAACGGGGACGGGGGTGGCTCTGATCACGTTCGGCGGTATATGGAGCTGATCAGACGGATGCGGCCCACTGAAGAGGACGGGGTTCTTGTAGGACCGGCGACACGACGAGGGACGCGCCGGAACCCACCCGTGCGGCCCAACGCGGCGTTCCTTTGCGCCGGGGGAGCTCGGGGGGGGGTCGGTCGTATGGCGGCCGCGGGTGCGTAGTGGTTGCCCGCGCAGTTCCCCGCGGGCCTGAAAAGCAGGGGCTGCGCCCCGTGCTTTTCAGGCCCGCGGGGGCCCGATCTTTTTGGGTGCGCGGGGGACTGCGCGAGCAACCACACCACCCGCACGCGCCGACGCACGGACGCCCCCGAGCTCCCCGGACGTAAAAGAACCCCGCACACCGCTTCCCACCGGCCGGTGTGACGCGCGACACTCGCAGGCGCATGAACGTTGCCGCCTTGGGGCCACCACCCCGTGAAAGCGAGGGCAAGTCATGTCCGTGCACGACGACTTGACGTCGGTCCGGCGCTGCCTGGACGAACTGACCCGGTCCGTACGTCGCCTGGAACAGCAACTGGGCGGCAGCGGCCTGGAGATACGCCGCGTCCGAACCGACGCCGACCACCTGCGCGAGAGCATCGCGTTGCTGGGCGAGGCCGCTCCCGCCCTGGCGAAACCGCGCCGCCCCGACCTGGTCCCCATCTCCGACACCCCGTACGACAGCTCGCTGTGGACGGACTCGGACGACGAGGGCCTCGGCGCCCGCGACCGCCGCGCACCCTGACCGCCGTAACCGACCACCCCGACCGCCGTAACCGACCACCCCGAAACCCGAGCCCGAGAACCCGAGACGCCAAGAACCCGACCGGGAGTCCCCCGTTGGCCACTGGTACGGAACCACCGGCAACAGAACCCCTTCCACAGCGCGGCGGCGTGCGGACCCGTACGCGCGCCGCGATCTCCGCCCCGCATCTGCGCACCGACCGATGGTGGCTGGCCCCCGCCGCCACGGCCGCCGGACTGCTGGCCTTCATCGTCTACTCGACATGGCGGGCCTTCGCGGACGAGCACTACTACGCGGCCCCGTACGTCTCGCCGTTCTACTCGCCCTGTCTGGCGGAACGCTGCGAGCCCATGCACGGCGGCCCCAACTGGGAGATCCTCGGCGGCTGGTGGGGCATCTCACCGGCGATCATCATCCTGATCTTCCCGCTCGGCTTCCGCCTGACCTGCTACTACTACCGCAAGGCCTACTACCGCGGCTTCTGGGCGTCCCCGCCCGCCTGCGCGGTGGCCGAGCCGCACAAGAAGTACTCGGGTGAGACCCGGTTCCCGCTGATCCTGCAGAACCTCCACCGGTACTTCTTCTACGCCGCCCTGCTCGTCGCCGGCATCCTCACCTACGACACCGTGCTGGCCTTCCGCGACGAGCACTACGAGTGGGGCCACATGGGCCTCGGCACCCTCGTGTTCCTCGTCAACATCGTGCTGATCTGGGCGTACACCCTCTCCTGCCACTCGTGCCGGCACATCGTCGGCGGCAAGCTCAAGCACTTCTCCAAACATCCCGTGCGCTACCGGATGTGGCAGTGGGTCGGGAAACTGAATGCCCGTCACATGCAGCTCGCCTGGGCCTCGTTGGTGAGCGTGGCGCTCGCCGACTTCTACGTGTACCTGGTCGCGTCCGGCGCCTTCGACGATCCGAGGTTGTTCTGATGTCCGTGGTCGATCGACAGGAGTGGGACGTCGTCGTGATCGGGGCCGGCGGTGCCGGACTGCGCGCCGCGATCGAGGCCCGTGAGCGGGGCGCCCGTACGGCCGTGATCTGCAAGTCCCTGTTCGGCAAGGCCCACACGGTGATGGCCGAGGGCGGCATCGCCGCCGCCATGGGCAACGTCAACTCCGGTGACGACTGGCAGGTCCACTTCCGCGACACCATGCGCGGCGGCAAGTTCCTCAACCAGTGGCGGATGGCGGAGCTGCACGCGCGCGAGGCCCCCGACCGGGTGTGGGAGCTGGAGACCTGGGGCGCCCTCTTCGACCGTACGAAGGACGGCCGCATCTCGCAGCGCAACTTCGGCGGCCACGAGTACCCGCGCCTCGCCCACGTGGGCGACCGTACGGGCCTGGAGCTGATCCGCACCCTCCAGCAGAAGATCGTGGCGTTGCAGCAGGAGGACCACAAGGAGACCGGTGACTACGAGTCCCGGCTGAAAGTCTTCCAGGAGTGCACGATCACCCGGGTGTTGAAGGACACGGCATCCGACGGCGGCTCCGCCGCGGGCCGGGTCTCCGGTGTCTTCGGCTACGAGCGCGAGTCGGGCCGGTTCTTCGTCATCGAGGCACCCTCCGTCGTCATCGCCACCGGTGGCATCGGCAAGTCCTTCAAGGTGACGTCGAACTCGTGGGAGTACACGGGCGACGGCCACGCGCTCGCCCTGCTCGCGGGCGCGCCCCTGCTGAACATGGAGTTCGTGCAGTTCCATCCGACGGGCATGGTCTGGCCGCCGTCGGTGAAGGGCATCCTCGTCACGGAGTCGGTGCGCGGGGACGGCGGGGTGCTCAGGAACTCCGAGGGCAAGCGGTTCATGTTCGACTACATCCCGGACGTCTTCAAGGAGAAGTACGCGCAGTCCGAGGAGGAGGGCGACCGCTGGTACGAGGATCCGGACCACAACCGGCGCCCGCCCGAGCTGCTGCCGCGTGACGAGGTGGCGCGGGCCATCAACGCCGAGGTGAAGGCGGGCCGGGGATCGCCGCACGGCGGGGTCTTCCTGGACGTGTCCACCCGGATGCCGGCCGAGACCATCCGCCGCCGACTCCCCTCCATGTACCACCAGTTCAAGGAGCTGGCGGACGTCGACATCACGGCGGAGGCGATGGAGGTCGGACCCACCTGTCACTACGTGATGGGCGGGATCGCGGTCGAGTCGGACACGGCGGCGGCGCGCGGGGTGCCGGGCCTGTTCGCGGCTGGTGAGGTGGCCGGCGGTATGCACGGCTCCAACCGGCTGGGCGGCAACTCCCTCTCCGACCTGCTGGTGTTCGGCCGCCGGGCCGGGCTGCACGCGGCCGAGTACGCGGCGGGCCTCGCCGGTTCGCGCCCCCCGGTGGACGACATCGAGGTCGACACGGCCGCCGCCGAGGCACTGCGCCCGTTCTCCGCCGAGGGCCCGGCGCCGGGGCAGGAGGAGGGACGGCCGCCGGAGAACCCGTACACCCTCCACCAGGAGCTCCAGCAGGCCATGAACGACCTGGTCGGCATCATCCGCCGCGAGGGCGAGATGGAGCAGGCGCTGGAGAAGCTGGCCGATCTACGGGTGCGGGCGCGCCGGGCGGGGGTGGAGGGGCACCGGCAGTTCAACCCCGGCTGGCATCTCGCCCTGGATCTGCGGAACATGCTGCTGGTCAGCGAGTGTGTGGCGAGGTCCGCGCTGGAACGCACGGAGTCCCGTGGCGGCCACACCCGCGAGGACCACCCGGCGATGGACCGTGACTGGCGCCGGATCAATCTGCTCTGCCGGCTCACCGACCCGACGGGCGGGCCGGCGGCCACGCACGCGGTCGTCGGCCGGATCGACCTCACCCGTGAGACCACCGAAGCCATCCGTCCCGACCTGCTCGCCCTCTTCGACAAGGAGGAGCTGGTCAAGTACCTCGCCGAAGAGGAGCTGTACGAGTGAGCAGCTACGAGGAGTCGCGGTCATGAGCGGCTACCAGGCCCGCTTCAAGGTGTGGCGGGGCGATGTGCGGGGCGGCGGCCTGGAGGACTTCGAGGTCGAGGTCAACGAGGGCGAGGTGGTGCTCGACATCATCCACCGTCTGCAGGCGACCCAGGCCCCCGACCTCGCCGTCCGCTGGAACTGCAAGGCGGGCAAATGCGGTTCGTGCTCGGCGGAGGTCAACGGTCGCCCCCGGCTGATGTGCATGACCCGGATGTCGGTGTTCGAGCGGGACGAGACGATCACCGTGACGCCGCTGCGGGCCTTCCCCGTGATCCGCGACCTGGTCACGGACGTGGGTTTCAACTACGCCAAGGCGCGTGAGGTCCCGGCCTTCGTACCGCCGGAGAAGCTCGGCGCCGGCGAGTACCGCATGATGCAGGAGGACGTGGACCGCTCGCAGGAGTTCCGGAAGTGCATCGAGTGCTTCCTCTGCCAGGACACCTGCCATGTCGTCCGCGACCACGAGGAGAACAAGCCGGCCTTCGCGGGCCCGCGCTTCCTGATGCGCGTCGCGGAACTCGACATGCACCCGCTGGACGCGGCGGAGGACACCGGCCTGGACCGCAAGAAGACGGCCCAGGACGAACACGGCCTCGGCTACTGCAACATCACCAAGTGCTGCACCGAGGTCTGCCCCGAAGGCATCAAGATCACGGACAACGCGCTGATCCCCCTCAAGGAACGTGCCGCCGACCGCAAGTACGACCCGCTGGTGTGGCTGGGCTCGAAGATCAGGAGGCGTTCCTCGGCGGGGTGAGGGCCCGAGAACGTGGGTGCCCTTCCGCTCCCCGCCGCGCGGTCGCGGCACAGCGGCGGCGGCGCGGCGAGGTGGCGGCCCGCAGCCACGGCGGCTCGGGCCCGGGCGTCGGGTCGTTGCGGGTGAGGGCCGGTCCGCGCGCGGCCGTCATGGGGTGGTGACGCGACCGGGGCGGGTCGCGAGGTACGACAGCACCGCGTTCGTGAGGAGCGAGCAGGATCAGGCCCGCCAGCCCGAACCCCTCCGCGCGCTCGGTCATCCTGCCGAAGCACCACGGGCGCATTCCCGCGCGGCGGGCGAGCGAAGCGTGGCCCCACGGAACCGGCCGCGTCGTGGTGCGGCGCGGCGCGGCGCGGCGCGGCGCGGCAACGGCAACGGCAACGGCAACGGCAACGGCAACATCCACCGCGTACGGATCGCGAGGACGCCGGACACGGCGCCGGACACGGCGGTGGCCGCCAGGGCCGCCGCGAGGCACCCGATCACGATGCGCGTCACGCTGCCCGCCTCCCCCGTGCGAACGTCGATCACGGCATGCCCTCGTCACCGACACCAGGCTCCGCCTCCCCCACTCCGCCCCATCCCACTCGCGGCCGCGCGACACCGGCCATACGCTCCCAAATGTGACGTCGCGTCTGAGAAAGAGCCGAGCGCGGAGCGCCACGTCGCACATAGCCGTGCGCCTGGCCCACACCGCGTTCGGCGGGCTGGCAGCCATGGCCTGGCTCCTGCTGCCCACGACGACACAGACGGCCGCCGAGGGGCCTGCCACGGCACCGAGCGCCGACGAGCGGTCCGTGCTCAGGGCCGTGGAGCCGACCATCAGCGGGCATCCGGCAGCTCCGGCCTCCGACAGGAGACCCCCCGTGCCTCCGGCCGCCAGCGGGCGTGCCGTGGCACCGGGTGACGGCGAACGACCCGTGACTCCGGGCGACGGCGAGCGGTTCGTGGCCCCCGGCGGCGCCAACCCACCCAAGGGCCCGAGCGGCACCGGACAGTCCACCGTTCCGGCCATCGGCGAGCAACCCACGCCTCCGGGCAGCGACGAACGGCTCCTGGCTCCTGGCGGCAGTGGACCCTTGTCCCCGGCCGACGCGGTGTCGCCGGCACCCGCGGCTGTCGGCGCGCGGTCCGTGACTCCGGCCGACGGCGGGGCGGCTCCCACTGACGACGAGGCCTCCGGGGTGGATCTGATCCTGCCGGTGGCCGCCGCGGGGGCGGCGGTCGCCGTGGCCACGTACTCACTCGTACGACGCAGGCGCCGCGCCCAGGTGCGTACGACCCCGACCGGCGTCTTCGAACCGCTGACCACCCCGCTGCCCGACCTCCACCGCCGAGCCCAGCGGCTGCTCGTCGAGACCGACGACAGCGTCCGCACGAGCGCCGAGGAACTCCGCTTCGCGGCGGCCCGACCGGGCCAGGGGGCCGCCGAGCCGCTCCCGGACGGACCGACGGACCACGACGAAGCCGAACCCGACCCGGCGAGCCCGGCGAGCCCGGCGAGCCCGGCGAGCCCGGCGAGCCCGGCGAGCCCGGCGAGCCCGGCGAGCCCGGCGAGCCCGGCGAGCCCGGCGAGCCCGGCGAGCCCGGCGAGCCCGGCGAGCCCGGCGAGCCCGGCGAGCCACGACGAAGCCGAACCATCCGCAGCGCGCCCCGCCGACCACGGCGACCCCGTGCCGTCCGCGGCAGGGTCGGCTGCTACCGACGACACCGAACCACACGCCGAGGGGGCGGCGGGTCGCGACGACGCCGGAACGTCCGTGGCGAGCCCCACCGGCCACGACGCCCCCCAGCCGCACGCAGAGAGGTCGGCCGGTACCAACACCACCCAACCGCACGCCGAAGGGCAGCCCGGTACCGACGACACCGAACCACACGCGGAAGAGCAGGCCAGTACCGACGACGCCGGAACGTCCGTGGCGAGCCCCACCGGCCACGACGCCCCCCAGCCGCACGCAGAGAGGTCGGCCGGTACCAACACCACCCAACCGCACGCCGAAGGGCAGCCCGGTACCGACGACACCGAACCGCACGAGAAGGAGTCGGCGGTGGCCGGCCCGGTCCTGTGGCGCCCGGAGGGGCGGGTTGTGCTGGATCTGGCCAAGCCCTTCGCGGAGACTCCCGCGGCGCTGGACGCGGTGCAACCGTTCGTGGAGGCGCTGGCGGATGCGCGGGGTGAGCTGGTGGCGGCCTTCGTGGCGGGTCAACGGCTGGACGAGGAGAGCGACGCCCTGGCGCCCGACGAGGAACGCGCGCTGCTGGAGGAGATCCTCACGCGGTGCACGACGGCACAGCGGCGGCTCGACACGGCGACCCCCGCCTTCGATCAACTCCGGTCCCTGGAGCGCGACATCACCCCGGCCCTGGAGTGCGCGGAGGCCCGCTTCCGCGAGCTGACCGGCCGTACGGCGACCGCGGCCACCACCCTCACCGCCCTCCGCGACGGCTACGCCCCCGCCGCCTCCCTCCCCGTCACCGGCCACGTCGAGCAGGCCAAGGACCGTCTGGTCTTCGCCACCACCGAGCTGAACCGGGCCCGCCAGGCCGCCTACCCGGGCGACCTGGACACCGCGGCCGTCCACCTGCGGGCCGCCGAGGGCGCGATCGACCAGGCGGACATGTTCGTGACCGGGGTGGAGCGGCTCGCCACCGAGCTGGCACGCGCCGGCCAGCTCGCGCAGCAGAGCGCCCCCCACACCGGCCCGTACGACGACCCCCTCGACGTCCTCCGCAGCCAGGGCCGCCCGCTCCTCCCGTCCCGCAGCGCGGTCGCCGCCGCGGCCGACTTCATCACCACGCACCGGGGGGCGGTGGGCGCGAAGGCCAGGACCCGACTGTCGGAGGCGGAACGGCACTTGGCGCAGGCGGTGGCAACGCTTTCCGCCGACCCCGACGAGACCCACGAGACCCACGAAACCGACAAGACCGGCGGGGCCCACCAAACCGACGAGATCGACAGGGCCGCCGAGAACACCGGACACCCGCAACTGGCCCAGGCCCACGCTCTCGCCCAGGAGGCCCGGAACCTGGCCGAGCAGGACGTACGGGCGTACGGCAACCCGTACGGCGGCCCGGTCGGCGACGGCCTGGCCGGCGCCCTCCTGGGCGGCATCATCCTCGGCGAGACCCGCGACGGCACCGGCCGGGCCGACCTACGGGGCCCGGCCTGCTACGGCGGAACAGCGACCCGCGCCCGCAGGACATCAGGCGGCCAGTTCTGACAAGCGGTCCGGCGACGAAGGCGAGAACCGCAAAAACCGCAACCGAACCGCTAGAACAGGCTCAGCAACGCCTCCGCCGGATCCGTCAGCCCGTTCTCCCCACCCGGCAACGGCAGTTCGAACCACACGGTCTTGCCGCGCGGCGTACGCCGTGAGCCCCACGCCGCGGAGAGCAGCCCGACGAGCTGCAGTCCGCGTCCGCCCTCGTCGGTGTCGCGGGCCCGGCGCCGACGCGGCTGCACGAGACCCGCGTCCCACACCTCGCAGACAAGCGTCCTGTCGAGGAGCATCCGAAGCCGTATCTCGCCCTCGCCATAGCGCAACGCATTGGTGACCAGCTCGCTGACCAGCAGTTCCGCCGTGTCGATGAGCGGCTCGAGGTTCCAGGCCTGCAGCCGCCCCCGCGCGTACTCACGGGCGCGGCCCACGCTGCGCGGCTCACGCGGCAGGGTCCAGTCGCCGACGGAGTCCTCCGGCAGCCCCTGGACACGAGCCATCAGCAGCGCGATGTCGTCCTCGCCGTGGTGGGTGTCGAGGGTGTTGAGGACGTGGTCGCAGACATCCTCCAGCGACCGGGGTGTGTCGGCGCGCAGCGCGGTCGGCGGTTGGGCGGGGTCGGTGAGCGCGCCCACGAACGCCTGGAGGCCCTCGTCGAGGGGATGGTCGCGCGATTCGACCAGTCCATCCGTGTAGAGCGCCAGCAGTGCGCCTTCGGGTAGTTCGACCTCCACCTCCTCGAACGGCTCGCCGCCGACGCCGAGCGGCATGCCGGGCGGCACGTCGAGCATCAGCGCGCTCTCACCGGGCTCGACCAGCACCGGCGGCAGATGGCCCGCGTTGGCGAAGGTGCAGCGGCGGGTCACCGAGTCGTAGACGGCGTAGACGCAGGTGGCGAGGTAGACCTCGGAGAGGTCCTTGTCGCGGGGACGGCCGGCGGACGTGCGGGAGGCCGACTGGCCGCCGCCGGGGGTGCCGAGGCCGCGGGCGATCTCGTCGAGCGCCGAGAGGACCTCGGCGGGTTCGAGGTCCAGCAGGGCCAACGTACGAACAGCCGTACGAAGTTCGCCCATCGCCACCGCTGCCCGCAGCCCGCGGCCCATGACGTCGCCGACGACGAGTGCCGTGCGGTGGCCGGGGAGTTCGATGACGTCGAACCAGTCGCCGCCGACCTCGGTGGCCGCGTTGCCCGGCAGATAGCGGCAGGCGATGTCGAGCCCGGAGGCCTCGGGGTCGCCCGGCGGCAGCAGGGAGCGCTGCAGGATGAGGGCGCGCTCGTGCTCGCGGCGGTAGAGGCGCGCGTTGTCGATACAGACGGCGGCGCGTGCGGCCAGCTCGACGGCGAGGCCCCGGTCGCGATCGCCGAACGGCTCGCTGCCCTTCGTGCGCGAGAACTGCACGAGCCCCACGACGGTGTCGTGCGCGACCATCGGCACCGCGAGCGTCGACTGGATCAGGTTGCCCTCCTCGGGCACCTGCTGGGGGCGTGCGGTGCGCAGGGCGTCGGCGCAGGGGGAGTTGAACGGGTAGTGGTGCACCGCGCCGACCCGCACGGGGGCGGGGCCGCCGACGAAGGGCGCGTCGGAGACGGCGCTGGCGAAGGCGACCCGGCGCAGTTCGGCGCTGCCGTCGGCGAGTCCGGGCGGGGTCTCGTCGCCCATCAGGAGGCCCTGGTAGAGGTCGACGGTGGCGAGGTCGCAGAAACCGGGGACGACGACGTCGAGGAGTTCGCGGGCGGTGGTCTCCAGGTCGAGGGAGTTGCCGATGCGCGTCCCGGCCTCGTTGAGGAGGGCGAGATTCCGCCGGGCGGCGGCCGCTTCACGGGCGGCGGAGCGGCGGGCCGTGATGTCGGTGGCGAGCCAGGCGATGCCGATGGGACGGCCGGTTCCGCTGTGCACGCGGAAGAGGTTGATGGACCAGTGGCGGCGCTCTTCGGAGCCGGGCACGAAGCCCGTGATGTGCATGTCCGTGATCGAGTCGCCGGTCTCCATGACGCGCCGCAGGGTCGCCTCGACCCGCTCGGCCTCCGGGGACTGCAGATAGTCGTGGACGCCCCGGCCGCGGTGGTCGTCGACCTCGCCGCCGTAGATGGAGGCGAAGCGCTGGTTGGCACGCCTTACCCGAAGATCGGTGTCTATCAGAAGGAACCCGAACGGAGATTGGCCGAAAATTGCCTGCGAAGCGGCAAGGTCGGTCTCTATCCGGCGCAGGGTCCGGACGTCCACGACGATGCACACGGCGGCCCGTTCGCCACCCTCCACGGTGGTGGGCATCACATAGACCTCGGCGAGTCCCTCCACCCCGTCGGGGCCCGGCACACGGAAGGGGACCACCCCGGTCCACTCCCGGCCGTCGAGGACCTCGGCCATCTTCCGCTGGCCCTCTTCACGCCGGTCGGGGTCGATGAACGCCTCGATGGGGTCCATGCCCACGGCCCGCCGCGCCGATATGCCGAACAACTGCTCGGCCCGCAGGCTCCACTGGTCGATGAGCCCGTCAGGACCGATCGAGAACGAAGCCACCTTGATGTAGTCGTACATGGACCCGGGCGGGCTGGTCTGCCACATCGAGTCACCGGTGCCGTGACCACCCATGACGCCCGCGCCACCGGCGGAAGCGCCGGCATCACCGACCCGCACGCCGGACGCACGACTCCCGGACGCACGCCCCTCGGACGCACGACCCGTCGGGTCGTCGCCCGTTTTGTCGCGTGCGGCCCCGCTGTCGCGAGTGGCTCCGCCCAGGCCGGAATCGTCTGCGGCCTCGGGCCTCGCGCGGTCCGACGGGTTCCTGGACCCCGTGGACTCCGTGGCCTTCGCTGGTATCTCGCTCACGCGAACCGTCCCCTCCAGCTCACCGCGTCCGGCTTCGGTCACCAGGGGCGGCTGCCCGCAGTATCCAGCACTACGGCGCCGCGCAACACGGTGTTCACGATCACAGCACGGTCCCGATCGTTTTTGGACCGGCTGGGACATACTCCCAAGTCTTCTAACCAGGCGTTGCCCCCTCGAATCAAAGACTCCAGCCAGCTCTACTGGCTTGAACCAGTCGGTCGCACGCGCGCCCCGGGGAGCCGCCCCCCGCCCCCGGTCCGTACGCCGTGGACTCCCGTCGTGCACCTGGATTTTCACCCCGTACGTCGACAAGGCCGCTCAGCCGGGAACCGCCAGCTCGAACCAGACCGTCTTGCCCGATTCCCCGGGGCGGGTACCCCAGGCCCGCGAGGAACAGGCCACCAACTGCAGACCCCGGCCGCTCTCGTCGTCGACATCGGCCGCGCGCTCACGCGGTGGATCGGGCAGCGGGTCGGAGACCTCGACCAGGAGTGCCCCGGAGGGGCCGGCGGGACGCACGAGCCGTACGCCGATGGGTCCCGTCGCGTGCCGCAGCGCGTTGGTCACGAGCTCGCTCACCAACAAGGCGGTGATGTCCCCGAGCACATCGAGTCCCCACTCGCGCAGTTGCCCTCGCACCACCGCGCGAGCGTCCCGCACCGCCCCCGGCTCCGCCGGAAAGGTCCACTCGGCGCAGTCGTCTCCGCTGTCGATCACGCCGATCACTTCCCAGTCCAGAAGCAGACCCTGTCCGGTTTCATGGGGTTAATGGGCACATACCCGATATCCATCCCGTAGTACCGCGCACGAGGGCGCACCGTGGCACGAACGGCGTAGGGGGCGCACCACATCAGAGAAGCAGCCCCGCGAGGGGCACGGGGAACCGCGCGGCCGGCCACACTCGACCCGCAGCCCAAAAACCACTCCCCAGACGGCGGCTTGGGACGGCAGCCGTGGAGGGCCGGAGAACCAGCACCCCTGGAGGCCGGAGGCGGAGAACCAGCACCCCTGGAGGCCGGAGGCGGAGGGGCAGTGCCCCTGAGGCCGGGACCGTAGGGGCGGCCGCCCCTGGGGATGAGGTCGAAGGGGCGGCGCCCCTGGGGATAGGACGGGTACGGGCGGCGGGGGCGCGGCGGGGGGTGGCGGGCGGGGGCGGGGAAATCTCACCCACCCGGCGGCACATCACCGGCCCCGGGCGACCCTCACCCCCCGTCGCCCCAAGCCATCCGCGCCGCCTCCATCACGGCCGGCACATCCTGGTCCAGCCAGTCGACATCCCACACCTCGTCCGCGGTCAGCCAACGCAGCTCGTCATGGTCCTCCAGCGCCCGGGGCTCACCGGACAGCAGATGGGCGATCCACACCCGCAGCACATACCCCGGCCGCACCACCCACTCACCGGGCACCCGCTCCGCGGACTTCGCCTCGACACCCAGCTCTTCGCGCAACTCACGCACGAGCGCTTGCTCGGGAGGCTCACCGGGCTCCACCTTGCCCCCCGGCAGCTCCCAGCGTCCGGCCAGCTCAGGCGGTGCGCTGCGGCGCGCGGCGAGCAGTCGCCCGTCGTTCAGCAGAGCGGCTCCCACCACCACGATCGGTTCGGTCATGCGCGGGAGCCTACGGGAGCGAAGACGGGCACCGGGCGGGGTGCGTCACTTGCTCACAGTCTGCCCGTTCTGGCCGTTCTGGCCGATACGTTCGACCCAGTAGAGCTGCTTGTGGCCGCGACCGTCGAGACTGTCCGCGATCTTCTGCGCCTCGGCGCGCGTCGCATACCTGCCCACCCGGTAGCGATTGCCGTTGTCGTCCTGCCTTATGACGAGCCAGGGAAGAGTGATCGTGCCGTCGTTCATCGACCCCCACCGCTCCTTCCCGCCCCGGCTCGTCCAGGTCCCACCCCCGGACGTCGCGCCCCGCCACCTAAGGAAACCGCAATCCGCATATGCCCGAGCGTACGCCTAACCTTCACGCAGCGAATCTGCCTTTTCACAAAGAGGTACGCAACCAGCCAAGACGAGGGGGGCGCACCCCGTCGAACGCGCCGTCGATCACTACCCGCGCGCCCCCCAGCGCTCCGACGAGCAGCGGTCCCGTGCCGTTCGTACGAAACGGGCCACTACCGGGCACCCTGGTACCCCGGGACCAAGAACGACCGAATTCGAACTACGTTCGGACGGAGTCCCGAGACTCCGACAGCGGCAACTTCCCTCCGGCAAGGGCCACTTGACCCATGCCCATGCCACAGCCCCTTACACGTGAGATCAGCCGGTTCCCGAACGAGGGGCGCCCCGCACCCACTTCCGCGTCCCGGGCTCACTTCACCGGCAGGTGATACGCCACCTGGTAGCGGTCCGCCGGGACCACCACGTCCGCCGTCTCCACCGGGCGGCCGGAGGCGAAGTACGTGCGCTGGACGACCAGGACGACATGCCCGGGGACACCGCCGAGGGACAACAGCTCCTCGGCGAGACCGGGGCGGGCGCCGACCTCCTCGGTGACGTTGTCGACGACGACGTCGATGGCCGCCATGCGCTCGACGACGCCCATGCCCCCTAGAGGCCCCTCCTCGGGAAGCATCACGGGTGTGCGGCCGGTGAGGGCGAGGGGCTCCCAGGAGGTGGAGAGCATCATCGCCTCCCCCGCGTCCCGGAAGGTGTACCTGGTGCACATCACGCGGTCGCCGGGCTGGATCGCGAGGCGCTCGGCGATCGTCCGGCCCGCTTCGACCTGCTCACTGCGCGACTCCCAGGTGCCGCGCGCCGCGGCGTCGGCCTGCTCCTGCCGGAAGGGTGTGGCGCCGCCGGCGGGCCGGAACCCGGAGCGGGCGACCCGACGCGGCACCGGCCGCTCTCGCACGTACGTGCCCGAACCGGAGCGGCCTTCCACCAGCCCCTCGGCCATGAGCACCTTGCGGGCCTCCAGCGCGACCGTGTCCGAAACTCCGTACTCCTCGCGGATACGGGCCTGGGAAGGGAGACGGGTGTGCGGTGGCAGCGAACCGCTCACGATCTTCCTACGGAGATCACCCGCGACGCGCAAGTACGCCGGCTGCTCACCGAAAGTCACTGGCCGCTCCCATCAGGATGTACAGACAGCAACAGCGTGGCAACCGTGGGTTCGGCCATGCAAGCAAAGGCCAGAGAATCACTCGATGTGATGACATGTGCCCGGCGAGGGCTTTACGCAGGCACTTTCTCCCCACTATGGAGGCCGTCACACCTCCGCGCCGGAGCCGTCCTCGCCACCGCCCCCGCCGGCGTCCTCGTCGTCGTACGTCGGCGACTCGGTGGCCAGACCCAGAGCCTCGCGCGCGGTGACGGCCTTCGGGCCGCCGGTCAGCCGGTACGCCTTGTCCCAGTGCTCGGTGAAGTCCTCGGCGTCGCTCGCCTCGCTCGCCGCCTCCCACTCCTCGCGCGCCTCGTCCAGAGCCTCGACATAGTCGGTGACCGCCTGCTCGGCGGAGGACTCCCAGTCGTGCGCGCGCAACGCGGACGTCTGCTGTTCCAGGGCACGCACCACCTGCGACGCCCACACCTTGTGCCCGGACAGGTCGTCCTCCACGTACTCCGTGTCGGGCACCTGGTCGAAGGCGTCGTTCAGGATCGCGTCGGCCTCCAAGAAGGCGAGCTGATCGTCGTCGAGGGTCGTCGCGTCCCGCCGCAGCGAGCCCGTCAGGCTGCCCTCCGCGTCCACGTTGCCGAACATGCAGGTGATCTCGCGGTCGCCGTACCGCCAGCTCTGCCGCGTGGGCGTGAAGTAGTAGATGTCGACGTCGACCGGGAGCGCCCAGGCGTCCATCGCGTACTCCTCCGAGCGCGCGTAGCACCGGTCGTCGGCGACGTCGGTGACCGCGTCGTCACCCGGGTAGCCGCCGTCCGGCATCGAGAAGCCGGCGAAGACCTCCGCGTCGTGCTCACCGTCGCACGGCACGATGTCCACGTCGTACGCGTACTCCTCCAGGGAGCCGCTCGGCGAGTCGAAGCACTCGCCCTTCTCCACCGAGAAAGTGCCACCCGCGCTGCTCGCGGCGTCGCGGAAGCCGTCCCACGCGTCGCGCGCGCCGCCCGTGGTGAACGCGAGCGTCATCAGCAGCGCGCCGATCGTCGACAGCACGATTCCGGCCACCGCCATGCCCTTGCCGCGCTCCCCCTTCTTCCTGATCTGCACCAGCGCGACGATCCCCAGCAACAGCCCGACGCCCGGCAGGAAGCACAGCACACCGAGCACGAGCGCGGCGATCGCGGGCCCGTTGACCGGCGGGGGCTGCGGTGGCGCCGGATATGCCCGCCCCCAGGCCTGACCCCAGGGCTGCGCAGCCGCCTGATACGGATACGGCTGCCCGCCCCCGGCCTGCGACTGCCCTGGCGGCGCGAACGAGCCACCGCCGTGAGGTGGCTGGGGCCCGAGGGGCGGGGGTGTGGCCACGGGTACGGGTGCTCCTTGCGCCGAGCGGGGTGGGAGGAGTGAAGCGGGACGGTGAAGCGGGACGAGTGGAGTGGAACGGACCGAGTGAACGGACCGAAGGGAACAGGCCGAGTGGGAACTGACGTACGACTGGGCGCATCGTAAGCGGGTGATGGGCGTGGGCGATACGTCGGGCGGGGGACTGAGGCGGAAGGGATGTGCCCCGGGAAGCCCACCCGGCCCCGGATGCTCGGATCGCCGCCCCTACCGCCCCGCCCGCCCCACCCACCATGACGCACCGTCACCAACCAACCCGCCCACCCCGACCGCCCCAACTACCCTTCGTCCATGACCCCACTGCCGGATCGCTTCTGCCCGACGGACGGCACGCGCGTCCCCGCCGCCTCCCTCGCCTGGTGCTGCCCGGCCTGCCGCGGCCCCCTGGACCTGGACTTCGCACCGACACCGGCATCGCTCAAGTCCCTGGCCGGCCGGGTGAACTCCCTGTGGCGCTACGCGGAGTGCCTTCCCCTGGCGGCGCCCACGATCTCGCTGGGCGAGGGCCGGACCCCGCTGGTCGAGCTGAAGGACGGCGTCCGGGCCAAGCTCGACTTCCTCATGCCCACGCTCTCCTTCAAGGACCGGGGCGCGGTGCTGCTCGCCGAGCTGGCCCTGCGGCTCGGCCCCCGGCGGGTGATCGCCGACAGCAGCGGCAACGCGGGCACGGCGGTCGCCGCGTACTGCGCCCGGGCCTCGCTGCCCTGCACGGTGTACGTCCCGCTCGGCACGTCGGCCAAGAAACTGGAGCAGATCGAGGCGCACGGGGCGCAGCTCCACCTCGTCGACGGCGACCGCGAGGCCACGGCCAGGACGGCCCGCGAGGCGGCTGACGCGGACGGCGTCTTCTACGCCTCGCACGTCTACAACCCGTACTTCCTGCACGGCACCAAGACGTACGTCCACGAACTGTGGGAGGACCTCGGCGGCCGGCTCCCCGAGGTGATCGTCGTCCCTGTCGGCAACGGCACGCTGCTGCTGGGCGCGGCCCTCGCGATCGCCGAACTGCACGCGGCGGGCCTCATCGACCGCCGCCCCGCCCTCTACGCCGTCCAGTCCGCCGCCGTGGCCCCGCTCGCCCACGCCTGGACCGAGGGCGCTGACGACCTTGTCGGGACCACACTCATGGCCCCCACCTTCGCCGAGGGCATCGCCATCCCCCACCCACCCCGAGCCCGCCAGATCCTCCGCGCCGTGCGCGACTCCGGCGGCACCTTCCTCACCGTGACCGAGGACCAGATCCGCCACGCCCAACGCGACCTGGCCTCACGCGGGCTGTACGTCGAGTCCACGGGCGTGGCCTGCTGGGCGGCCGTACGGGAGGGCGCGCTCGGGACCCGTACGGCGGTCGTGCCGTTGTGCGGAGCGGGGTTGAAGACGGGGCTGGCCGGAAGCTGAGGCCTCCACGCCCCGTCGCGGCAGCCGGTCGCCGGAGCCGTGGGTCAGTACGCCGCGTACAGCATCAGCGCGAGGAACCCCGCACCGACCGCCGTCAGCAGCATGCTGCTCCGCTTGTGCCCGACCCACAGCAGGAGCACTCCGGCGGCGACCGCCAGCACCCGGAACTCACCGTTGAACACGACGAGCACCCCGAGTATCGCCAATGCCACCCACATGTGGTCCCCCTCCCCCGACCTGATGTGCCTGCCTGCTCAAGGACTTCCCACACCAGGAGATCGACACCCCCAAACCCCCACGTTCCCGACACGGAAGAAGCCAAGGGCCGACCCGTGAGGGCCCGGCCCTTGTCTCACCACCCGTCGAAGCGGTCGACAGACCAGGGACCTGCCCTTGCCTCCATCGAGTGGCTGACTCACCAGGGCGCGCATAGGTACCCGGTCGGTCGGCGCGTCACAGCCAAGCTCTGGAGCCCTTGACGCGTTGTCGCCCCGAGCGGCGGAACAGCCACCCTGCACTACTCGTCTGCCACTGCGGCCGAAGCCGTGGAGCACGAGCCCACCACCGCCCGGTCGCTGTGAACGGCCGCTGACTCTTCGGGTGACGTCGCTAGGCTTGCCCCGTTACGACCACGCCCATGACCGGAGGACACCCCCGTGACGCCGACCGCTGCGAAGCCCGGTCCTCCATCGCGGCGTGAGCACTGGTTCCAGCCGCGCCGGTCCGGTTTCCGTTGGGAGCAGGAGGGCCTTGAGCATGTGCGGCAGCTGATGCCGAACGCCGAGCCGTACCGGGCATGGGCGACATTCAGGTTCACCGGTGTCACGGGCCGGGTCAACGAGTGCGATCTGTTGATCGCCGTGCCCGGAGGCGTCTATCTGCTGGAGCTGAAGGGGCATCCGGGGCGGGTCGTGAACCGGGGGGACACCTGGCAGTTCCACGACGACCGGGTGCGGACGCTGCGCAACCCGCTGCATCTCACCGATCTCAAGGCCAAGGAACTGAAGGCCCAGCTGGAGCGTGCCGCGCGTGCCGCGGGCATCCCCGAGGGGAAGATCCCCTTCATCAAGCCGGCGGTCTTCCTGCACGATCCCGACCTGGTGAGCGAGCTGGACGAGTTCCAGCGCACGTCGGTCTACGGACGCAACGAGGGTACTAGCGGTCTGCCCGGCATCTGGGACGGCCTGCTCGGACTGCCCCCGGAGCGGGAGAGCTGGCGCGTCACCCCGCAGGACAGCCAGCGGCTCGAAATGCTGATGAAGCGCATCGGGATCAGCCACTCCACCGCTCACCTGCGCTTCGGGGACGACTGGCTGCTCGCGCCGCGTGCGCTGGATGCCGGCCCCGGCTGGGAGGACCGGCTCGCCGCACGCGATGACGGCCTGGTCAAGGAGAACGGCAGGGTCCGGATCTATCTGTCGGGTCAGGCCTCGTCAGCGGAGCAGCGTGCCCGGGTGGACCGGGCTGCTCTGCGTGAGTACCAGGTGCTCCAGGGCATCAACCACCGCGGCATCGTGCAGGCCGTTCAGATCCGCGAGCACCAGGGCGGCCCGGCGATCCTGTTCCGGCACCAGGAGTCGGATCTGCGGCTCGACGCATATCTGGACGCGTACGGAGGCCGGCTCACGCCCGCTGTGCGGCTGGACCTGGTGCGCCAGCTCGCCGAGGCCGTCCGGTACGCCCACAACCGTTCGCTGTACCACCGGGCTCTGTCGGCGCGTTCGGTGTACGTGTCCGCGCACGAGGACGGTACGGAACCGGTGCTGCGGATCGCCGACTGGCAGACCGCCGCAAGGGACTTCGACACCACCTCACATCTCACGCTCGGCCAGACTCCGCTGGATTCCGGGCTGGTCGCCGACATCGCCCAGGTGTACCTCGCGCCGGAAACCACCCGGGAATTCGCGGACCCGGTCGACCTCGACCTCTTCGGCATCGGTGCGCTCTCCTACCTGCTGCTCACCGGCAAGCCGCCCGCCGATGCGCGGGGCGCGTTGGTGGACCGGCTCGCCGCGGAGGGCGGACTTCACCCGTACGCCGCCTCCGACAGCGTCTCCGCGGCACTGGACGACCTCGTCTTCCGGGCCACCGCCTCCGATGTGCAGAGCCGGTTGTCGTCCGCCGAGGAGTTCCTGCGGCTGCTCGACGCCGCGGAGGCCGACGCTGCCGTCGGCGGTCGGGGCGCCATCGAGGTGGAGGACCCTCTCACCGCCAAGGCCGGCCGTCGCCTCGATGCGGAGTGGGAGGTCGTGCGGGTCCTGGGCACCGGCGCGACCGCCCGGGCTCTGCTGGTGCGCCGCGTCGAGGAAGGAGTGCCGGATCCGGCGTCGCTGCGGGTCTTCAAGGTGGCGCTCGACCGGGAGAAGGACGCGCGGCTGTACGCGGAGGCGAAGGCCCTGCGCGAGGTGGGCGGCAACCGCATCGTCAAGCTGCTCGCCGCTCCCCGGGAAGTGGGCGGGCACACGGTCCTGGAGATCGAGTACGCGGGCGGCTTCCGCCCGGCCGACGACCGGGATCCGGTCAGTCTCGGGTCACGGCTGCGCAGCGAGGGCCGGCTGGGCTACGCCCAGCTGGAGCGGTTCGGCAACGACCTCTTCGAGGCCCTGGACAGCCTTGCCGCCCGCGGGGTGCGCCACCGCGACATCAAGCCGGACAACCTGGGCCTTTTCAAGCGGAGTGACGGCTCCTGGCAGCTGATGCTGTTCGACTTCTCCCTGGCCGATGCTCCCGACCAGGACCTTCACGCGGGCACCCGCGGCTACCTCGATCCTTTCCTGGGCGGCAGCCGCCGCGCCCGCTTCGACGATCACTCGGAGTGGTACGCGGCTGCGGTCACCCTGCACGAGATGGCCTCGGGCGAGCGGCCGGTGTGGGGCGACGGCCAGGGCGATCCGCTGACCGTTCCGAAGGCCGAGCTCTATGTGGCCCGCGAGCTGTTCGAGCCGGCGCTGGCGGACGGTCTGACCGAGTTCTTCGAGCAGGCCCTGCACCGCGACGTGGAGAGCCGCCACGACAGTCTCCGCCAGATGCAGGAGGCCTGGCGCGGGGTCTTCCGCAGGGCGGACTCCACGCGTCCGCCCACCACGCCCGCGACGGTCGACGCGCAGGCGGCGGACGTCGAGGACGCGCGCGAACAGGCTGCCGCCGCCGCAGACTTGACGACCCCGTTGGACGCCGCGGGGCTGTCGCCGCGCGCCGTGTCGGTGGCGGCGGGTCTGGGGGCCGTGACGGTGGGCCAGCTCCTGGACGTCCCCCCGCACTCGATCTCCCGTGCCCGGGGCGCCGGCAACGTCATCCGCAAGGAGCTCAACCGGCGCCACCGCCAGTGGACCCAGGATCTCCGCAGGCGGGTCACCCCGAAGCGGCCCGTGCAGGTGCCGGCCGACACCCCGGGCGACATCCTGGAGCCGGTCGAGATCCTCGCGGCCCGGCTGGTCCCGGCCGAGGGCGGTGTCCGTACGCGCCCGCGGCGGGACATCGTCCTGGCGACGCTGGGGCTCCCGGGCGTGGAGGCGGCCGGTGCGCTTTCCCCGTGGCCCGCCCAGTCCGCGATCGCGCGGGCCCTCGACGTGAGCCAGCCGACCGTCTCGGGGAACCTGGGCGCGGCGATCGAGCAGTGGACCGCGTTCACCTGGCTGGAGGACGTCCGCGCCGAACTGGTCACCATACTGTCCGAGCAAGGCAGGGTGATGACGGCGCAGGAGCTGGCCACCGAGCTGCGTGTACGGCACGCCCCGCGCGACGAGGACGATACGGACGAGGACCGGGCCGACCTCCAGGCGGAGGCCCTGGCCCTGGTGCGGGCGGCCACCGAGGTCGAGTCTCGCCGCGACGACCTGGCCCTCGGCGAGGGCGGCGAGGACGGCGCCTCCCGGTTCACCGTGATGCGCCGGGGCAGCGCGGTGCTGCTGGCCCTGGTCGACCTCCCGGGCGGCGACGACCCGACCCCGGTGGAGCTCGCCGAGTACGCGACCCTGCTCGGCCGGGCCGCCGAGGACCTGGCGGCCCGCGATCCCCTGCCCGGCGGCGGCACCGTCCTGCGGGAACTGCGCGCCGTACCCGCGCCGGAGGGCATGGCCCCGCTGGCCGACACCCGCCTGCTGACCCTGGCCGCCGCCATGGCGGGCGGTATCGGCGTCACTCCGCGCTTCGAGCTGTTCCCGCTGGACCTGGGACTCGAGCGGGCACTGCGGATCTCGCAGGCGGCCGCCGGGGTACGGGCCGGTGCGGGAATCGGCGCCGACGAACTGCTGACCCGGGTGAAGGCCCGTTTCCCGGGCCTCACGGCACTCGCCGACATCACCTACGTCGAGCTGGAGGAGGCGCTGTCCGGGGCGGGCTTCCCCCTGGTGTACGAACGGGAGACCCGACGCTTCTTCCCGCCCTCACGGGATGCCGAGCAGAGCCGTCCGGCGTTCAGCGGCTCCGTTCTGACCAGCACCGGCGCCTTGTACGACGCCGCGCAGGGCCAGCTGGCAGAGGGCCGCGACCCTCGTCGTCTGTCCGAGCTGCGGCTCCGGGAGTCGCTGCGCCGGGGCGGTTTCCTTGCCCTGACCGTCAGGGGCGCGCACCTGCCCGGCACGGCGCGCCGCCTGGCCGACCGGTTCGGTGTGCTGCCGGTCGACGTCGACGAGCTGTTCCTGACGGCCCTGCGGGAGCTGTCGGAGGAACAGCAGGTGCGGTGGGGAGCCCTGCTGAAGGCGGACGCCAAGTTCACCTCCACCGGCCGGATCGGGGCCGCCCTGGCGTCCTACACCAGGCTGGCCGCCGAGCGGGTCGCCGACCGCTGCACGGCCCTCGCCGCTCAGGCGGGTCCCCGTACGGTGCTCCTCGCGCACCGGGCTTCCCTCGCGGCCCGCTACTGGGAGGCCGGGGGCCGCGAACTCCTGGTCTCCTTGCAGGAGGCGGCCCGCCGTTCCGCCGCGGTGCCGCACGGTCTGTGGCTGCTGGTGCCCATGGACGACCCGCAGGCCACTCCGGCACTGGACGGCCGTCCGGTGGACGTCGTGGACCGGGAGAGCGAGTGGGAGGTTCTGGAGGGGTTGTTCATGCGGGAGCTCCAGGCGCTACGGGAAGCGAGCTGACGGTTGATGCCACGTCAACCGGGCTTCGACAGACGCGAATTCACCTCTTCGGAGCAGTCCTGCGACTTATGATCGGCGTCGTGCCGGACGATGACGCCAAAGAACCCACGACGGACTACGCCTGCGCGGGGGAAAGGCACTTCGAGGATGCCTCCTACCTCCACGGCGACGGGCGACTGTTGACCGCGGACCATCTTTTCGGACTTGCGGTGGAGTGCCTGATGAAGGGGTTGCTGCTGCGGTTCGGCACAGCGAACGGGGTGTCCATGATCGGCAAGAGGAATAGACCGGACAAGAAACCCTGGTGGGACGACCCCGACACGGGCGACCGTAAACCACTGGGGCATTGGCACGAAGTGCGCCCGGCCCTCTGCCTGCTCCTGGACGGACGTTCCGGCCCAGCTCTCGCCGAGGCCGTGACGAGGCTCTCGGCAGACTTCGAGCAGTGGGTCGTCGACGACCGCTACACCGACGGCACACACTTGGACACCTCACTCATGGCGCGCCGCCAGGAGGCGGCGGTCCTCGCCCACGAGTTGCATACGCACGTCCAGTTCACCGGAAAGCTGCCATGACCTTCTACGACGCCCCGATCCGCTTCGACCAGGCGCGCCCGGCCGCTTTTGCCTTCGCCCGTGAGGTCGCCGGGGAGGGCTTTGACGTCCTCCTCGTGCGGGACGTCCTCGGCCGCTTCTCCCTCGTGGTGAACGACGGCGACGAAGACGGGAGCGAGGGCGCGAGCGGCGAACAGGCCGACCGCTGGCGTGAGTCGGTCACCGCCCGGCTGGGCCGGTACTGCGGAGAGCGCCCCCTCACCCTGACGTCGGCAACTCGCCTGCCGAAATCCCTGACGGCCTCACCCCGCGCCATGGAGGTGGCGGCAGCCACCCCCACCACGGGCTCGATCCGGTTCCTCGACAACACGGTCGTCGGCGAGGACTGGTCTCACGTCACCACCCCCTCCGCCGCCGAGGGCGGAGCGTCCCGCACCCGCCGCACCGCCCTCTACGGGTTCAAGGGCGGCGTGGGCCGGACGACGGCGGCCTCTGTGCTCGCCCGCCGGCTGGCCGACGACGGCAAGATCGTGCTCGTCGTCGACCTCGACCTGGAGTCACCCGGCGTCGGCCCGCTCCTGCTCGCGGGCGGGAGCCTGTGCCAACACGGCGTCGTGGACCATCTGGTGGAGTCGGCGCTCGGCAACGCCGACGGTCTGGAGATCGTGGCCCGCTCCGGGTACGAGCCGCGCAACCAGGGTGAGTTGTGGATCGCCCCGGCGCGCGGGGCGGGCACCGAAGGCGTCCCCTACGGCTATGTGGACAAGCTCAACCGGGTGTACGCCGACGCGGAAGGGGGCCGCTTCGCCGACCGGCTGGCCGCCACCGTCCACGCCTGCGAGCAGGCGGTGGAACGCGGCGACAGCGGTCGCCTGCCCGACGTGGTGCTGCTCGACAGCCGGGCGGGCATCCACGACGTGGCGGCCGTCACCATCTCCCATCTGTGCGACTACGCGCTGTTGTTCGGCGCCGACAACGACCAGACGTGGGCGGGCTACCGGGACCTGTTCGAGGCCTGGGCCGCGTCCGGCCAGGCCCCGGCCATCCGCAGGAAGCTGCGCATGGTGGCGTCGATGGTCCCGGACTCGGCGCACTACTCGATGGACGCCCACCTGAGCTCCCTCCGCAAGAACGCCCACTCGGTCTTCAGCGTCCTCTACGACTCCGTCGCCCCGGGCGAACTCGCCGGCGCATCGGACGGTGCTCCCGACCTGACGGACGACTCCGCGCCGCACCACGCGATCCCCATCCTGTTCGAGCCGGGTCTGGTCGGCATGAACGTGCCCAACTCCCCGGACTGGCAGGAGCGCGCCTTCGTCCAGGCCGCGTACCGTGACTTCCTGGACACGGTCGTCCCCCTGATCATGGCGGGGCCGCCCGGGGAGCCCGACGCCGAGTTCGACGAGTCCGACCAGTACGCCGAGAGCACCGAGTCCGAGGAAGAGCGCCCATGAGCGAGCCGCTGACCCCCGGCGAGTACCGCGACCTGCTGTCGCGCGCGCTGGAGGGCACCGTGGACGCGGACACCCGGCACCCCACCCCGCACACCCTGTACATGCTGGACGCGCACCGCACCGCGCTCTACGTGGACCAGACCGTGGTGCAGGGTGACCGGGGCGTCGGCAAGACGTTCTGGGCGCGCTCCCTGCTCGACCCCGGGCTGCGCGAGGCGGCGGCGCTCGAATACCGCATGTCCCGGCTGCTCAGATTGCACGTCACCCCCGGCTTCGGCATGGACATGGGGTCACCGCACTACCCGGGCCCCCTGGTACTGCCCTCGCTCCTCACGGGCGGCGCGCTCCCCGAGGAGATCTGGTACGCCGTCCTCCTCACCGCGCTGGAACAGCCCTGGCCGCGGGAGACCACCGACTGGGCCGAGCGAGTCGCCTGGCTGCGGACCAACCCCGCCCCGGCGGAATCCGCCATCGCCCGGGCCGACACACGGGCCGCCGACGAGGGCATGGTGCACCTGCTGGTCTTCGACGGCCTGGAGCACCTGCACACCGACTGGGACACCCGTAACCGGATGATCGCCGAGCTGCTCCGCATGGCGATGCGGATGCGGTTCGGCACCCGCAACATCCGCCTGAAGGTGTTCCTGCGCCCCGACATGTTCGAGGCGGCCAAGCAGTTCTTCCCCGACGCGTCGAAGCTGTCGGGGAACGCGGCCCGTCTGCTGTGGTCCCGCACCGACCTGTACGGCCTGCTCTTCCACCATCTGGGCAACGAGGACGACGAGGCCGCGTTGCGGTTCCGCCGCTTCACCGGAGGCTGGACGCCGTCCGAGACGCGCACGCTCACGTGGTACGCGCCTCCGTCCGCCCTGCGCAACGACGAGAAGGAGCAGCAGCGGCTGTTCGAGCGGATCGCCGACCCGTTCATGGGCACGAACGTCCGCCAGGGCCGCCCCTACACCTGGCTGCCCAACCACCTGATGGACAGCAACGACCGGATCAGCCCGCGCAGTTTCCTCAAGGCCGTCGCCGAGGCCGCCGAGACGACCCGCCGCACCCGCCCCTCACACACGCGTGCCCTGCATCACGACGCGATCCGGAGCGGGGTGCGGGAGGCGTCCACGGTCCGCGTCGACCAGGTCGTCGAGGACACCCCGTGGGTGAGACTGGCGATAGAGCCGCTCAAGGGCTGCCAGGTCCCGATCGCCCAGGGCAAGATCATCAACCTCTGGAAGGAGCGCGCCCTGCCGCTGCTCCTGCGCGAGGAGTCGGCCCGCTACGCCCAGGCAGACCGCCCCGAACTGGTGCACACCGGTCCACGTCACCCCGACGACCTGCCGCGGCTCGTCCAGGAGCTGATCGACCTCGGCGTGCTGCGCCGTCGTGACCAGAGCGTCGACGACTTCTCGCTTCTGGACCTGCCCGACATCTACCGTCTCGCTTTCGGGCTCGGCCGCCTCGGCGGGATTCCGCTGGCCGGGCGGTAGGCCGGGCCCGGCGGGAAGCCCTGCCTGGAGGGTCCGCCGCGCCGTCCGGGCTGGCAGGATGGACCGACCGGCGCGAGAGCACGCGCCGCAGACCCGAACGAAGGAACACCCCGGTGCCCTCCCAGGAAGCCCCGACGACCGCCGACGCGACGGACCTGCCGGCCGCCGCGTCGCTGGATCACGACGCGCTGCTCAAGGACCTCCAGAAGCAGGTCGCGCTCCTGGAGACCGACCTGCGCGAGCGCGCCCACGGCGACAGCGAGCAGGCCGCGGCGCTCAGGGCCGAGTACGGGCGGGCCGTCCACGCCGGCCGCACCGAGGTCGGCGAGGAGACCTGGCTGGAGGAGCGGGTGACGCAGATCGCCGCCGCCTGGGTCCTCGCCTGCGTCTTCGTCCGCTTCTGCGAGGACAACGGCCTCGTTCCCGTCGCCCGCCTCTCCGGTCCCGGCGAGCGTCTCGCCGAGGCGCAGGACCACCACGACGCGTTCTTCCGCGAGCACCCCGAGCTGAACGACCGTGACTGGCTCAAGGAGTCCTTCCGCGCCCTCAGCCGCGAGCACGAGGTCGCCGAGGGCCTCTTCGACCCCGCGCACAACCCGCTGTGGGAACTCGACCCGTCCTACGACATCGCGTCCCGCCTGCTGGCGTTCTGGCGCGAACGCGGCCCCGACGGCCTCATCCGCCATGACTTCACCGACCCGGACCTCAACACCCGTTTCCTCGGCGACCTCTACCAGCACCTCTCCGAGTACGCCCGCAAGACGTACGCGCTGCTCCAGACGCCGGAGTTCGTCGAGGAGTTCATCCTCGACCTCACCCTGAACCCCGCTCTGGAGGAGTTCGGCCTGGACCCGGCGTGGAAGTACCGCCCCGAGGGCTGGCGGGGCGAGACGTACGAGGAGATCGACGAGGACGGTGAGGTCGCCTCCGTCGTCCGCGGCCTGCGCTGCATCGACCCGGCCTGCGGCTCCGGTCACTTCCTGCTCGGTCTGTTCCGGCGCGTTCTCGCCGCCTGGCGGGAGGCCGAGAAGGGCACCGAGAACTGGACGCTGGTCCGCCGCGCCCTGGAGTCCGTCCACGGCGCCGACAAGAACCCCTTCGCCGTCTCCATCGCCCGTTTCCGCCTGCTGGTCGCCACGCTCAAGGAGTGCAAGGTCGACCGCCTCTCCGCGGCCCCGTCCATGCCGATCCGCATCGCGGTCGCCGACTCACTGCTCCACGGGCGTGAGGCCGGCCGCGAGACCGACCCGACCCTCGATGACGCCGAGCGGGGCGAGACGTTCACCTACCGCACGGAGGACGTCGCGCGGTATGTGAAGGAGGTCGACCTGCTGGGCCGCGGCTCCTATCACGTGGTCGTGGCGAACCCGCCGTACATCACGGTCAAGGACAGGGCGGAGAACGAGAACTACCGCAAGATCTACTGGGCGTGCTCCGGGAAGTACGCGCTGTCGGTGCCGTTCGCGCAGCGGATCTTCGAACTGGCGGTGCGGGCGAGCGGTGACCATCGGGATGGTGGCTTCACCGGTCAGATCACGGCGAACTCGTTCATGAAGCGGGAGTTCGGGGCGACGCTGATCCAGTCGTTCTTCCACGGGGGCGAGTACAAGGACCCCCAGACGCGCCGCAAGCGCAACTACCACGGTGTTGAGCTGACTCATGTGCTGGACACGTCCGGGGCGTTCATTCCTGGGCACGGTACGCCGACGGTGATTCTGGTGGGGCGCCATCAGGTGGCGCGGCAGGCTCAGCCGATTCGGGCGGTGTTGGGGGTTCGGGGGGAGCCGAAGGAGCCGGATGATCCGGCTCAGGGGGAGGTTTGGCGCGCGATCACTTCGCAGTGGCGGAAGCCCGGGGTGGGGCCTGAGACTTGGGTGACCGTGGAGGACCTGCCTCGGCCCAGTCTGGCCGACTTTCCGTGGAGCCTTTCGGGGGGCGGCGCGTCTGGGCTGATGAGCAGGGTGGAGAAGGCACCCCGATCTCTGGGCGATCTTCTTGACGGGAAGATCGGTTTCGCGAGTTTCCCGGGGCAGGACGAGGTCTTCTTCCTGACCGCGTCTTGGTTCCGTCAGCGGCCGGACGCACGGGTGCTACGGCGTCCCCTCGTGACGGGGGATGTGGTGCGGGACTGGGACATCGACGCGGAAGCCCCCGCTCTGGTGCCTTACGACTCCGAGAATGAACCCGTCGCCTATCAGCCACAGACCAGTTGGGGACGCCATCTCTGGACCATGCGGACGCAACTCGGGTCGACCACGGGTTTCGGCGGCAAGACGCGTGCCGAGTCAAACGAGCCCTGGTGGACGTGGTACCGGTGGGTGGGGGATCGGTACCGGACGCCGTTGTCGCTCGCGTTCGCGTTCGTCGCCACGCACAACCACTTCGTTCTGGACCGAGGTGGGAAGGTGTTCAACCGTTCTGCCCCGGTGATCAAGCTGCCGGAGGGTGCCGCCGAGGAACAGCACCTGGAGTTGCTGGGGGTGTTGAACTCGTCGGTGGCTTGCTTCTGGTTGAAGCAAGTAAGTCACGACAAGGGAAGTCAGGGGGTCAACGAAGGCTTCAAGTCGCAGGAATGGGAACGCTTCTACGAGTTCACCGGCACGAAGCTTCAGGCATTCCCCCTCCCGAAGAAACTCCCCCTCCCCCTCACCCGCCAACTCGATGCCCTCGCCCAAGAACTGGCCGCCCACGAGCCCACCGCCCTCACCACTTCCGCGACCACGCCCCCCACCCGCGAAGCCCTAGACACCGCCGAGGCCGCACAGAGGCACATCCGCGCCCGCATGATTCTGCTTCAGGAGGAGCTGGACTGGACTGTGTACGGGCTGTACGGACTGCTCACGCCTGCCGAGGTCGCCCGAACCACACTGCCCAGTGATCCGACCAATATCGCTGGCGCCGACGTACCCGAAGAACTCAAGCTCGGGCAGCGCGCGTTCGAGATCGCGCTCGCCCGCAGCGGCGCCGACACCACCTGGTTCGAGCGGCACGAATCCACCGAGAACCGCACCACCGAGATCCCCAGTCGCGGCTGGCCCGAGTCCTACCGCCGGATCGTTCAGGCGCGGCTCGATCTCATCCAAGACAACAAGGACATCCGCCTCCTCGAACGACCCGAGTACAAAAGGCGCTGGCTGACCGCCTCCTGGGAGAAGCGCGAGGACGCTGCCCTGCGGGCCTGGCTGCTCGACGCCACCGAACGCGAGGAGCTGTGGTTCGAGGAGCGGGACGGGATCGACTCCCCCCGCGCGCTCACCATCTACCAACTCGCCGACGCCCTCCGTCACGATGACGGCGTCCGGGCCGTCGCCGAGCTCTACGCCGCCAAGTACCTCAAGAAGCGCGACGTCCCGCTGTCCACCGTGCTGGCCACCGTCATCGAACCCGAACACGTCCCCCACCTCGCCACCCTCCGCTACAAGGAGTCCGGCCTGCGCAAGCGCGCTCAGTGGGAGCGGGTCTGGGACGAGCAGCGCAAGGAGGACGAGACCGGCGAGCGGCAAGGCATCAAGCCCCCGCCCAAGTACACGTCCGCCGACTTCCTCAAGCACAGCTACTGGTCGAACCGCGGCAAGCTCGACGTGCCCAAGGAGAGGTTCATCTCCTACCCTGACTCCGGCCCGGACAACGACCCGTCCCTCCTCATCGGCTGGGCCGGCTGGAACCACCGCCATCAGGCCGAGGCCCTGGTCAACCTCCTCAACGACCGTCTGAACGTCGACGGCTGGCCCAAGGAGGACCCCCGTTTCGTTCCGCTCCTCGCCGGGCTCGCGGAGGTCATGCCCTGGGTGAAGCAGTGGCACGACGAGTACGACGACGAGTGGGAGGGCAACCCGGCCGAGGACTTCAACAGTGCCCTCGTCGCCGGCATGTATGGACGGAATCTCTCCCGGGACGACCTCGCTGCCTGGCGCCCCGAGAAGAAGCGAGGCAGGGCTAGCAAGTAGGCCAAGTTGCGAGGCAGTTGAGGGAGCGGGGATGTGCAGTCCCCACCCCCTCGCATGCGAACCGTTACTGTCAGTCTCGCCCGGCGTCCAGCCGCAGGAACGCGGTCCACGCCGTGGGGGCGACCGTGAGAACCGGTCCCGAAGCCCGCTTGGAGTCCCGGACGTGGATCAGCGCATCCGTCCGGGCCATCTCCACGCAGTCCCCGCCATTGCCTGCGCTGTAACTGCTCTTGACCCAGACCAGCTCCCGTGCGTCCGGCGCGGAATCCAGCGTCTTCATTGCTCTCCCAACAGCTGCTCGATGAAGGCCAGCGACTCCCTCGGGGTGAGTGCCTGCGCCCGCAGGGTGCCATAGGTCGATTCAAGGACCCCGACTTTCTTGGGGTCCGAGTGCAGGGCGCTCTCGTCCTGCACCTCCATGTAGGCCATCCTGCGCTGGTCTCCGATCTGGAGCAATGTGAATGCCCCGGCCAGGCCCGCGTGTTCGTCTCGCCCGGTCGGCATGACCTGGATCTCGATGTTCCGCTCATGCCCGAACAGCAGGAGTTGTTCCAACTGCCCTCGCATCACTTGGCGCCCGCCCAGCGGCCGACGCAGCACCACTTCCTCGATGACGAAGCTCATCAGCGGTGCGGGCCGCCGGGCGAACAGCTTCTGTCGGTCCATACGAGCGGCGATGCGCTGTTCAACAGTCTCGGCGTCGAGGATCGGGCGCCACATCTCGAAGACCGCTCGCGCGTAGTCCTCGGTCTGGAGCAGCCCCTTGACCACGTGGTTGTCGTAGCAGTTCAGCTTCGTGGCCTGCGCCTCCAGTTGGGCGTACTTGCGGAAGAACCCCGGATACCGAGCCCTCCCCACCTCCCCCTTCATCGCCGACAGCACCCCACCTCCGCCCACCACTTGGTCCACCGCGTCCACCAGCTCCGGCTTGGGAATCCGCCGCCCCTGCTCGACCGCGGCGATCTGCGCCTCCCCGTACCCGACCCGCGCCCCCAACTCCGCCTGGGTAAGGCCCGCCGCCTCGCGCAGCAGCTTCATCTGGCGCCCGAAGCAACGCAGGAACCCGTTCCCCGCGTCCGTACCGTCGGCCCCGTCCACCACGCCCGCCCCGGAAACCCCGTCGTCCACCAGCTCCACGCTCACCCGTCCCCTCGACCGACCGCTCAGCCACCCTCACAGACAGTCAATTCCAGCACCGTCACGGCCCCTTCACCCGGCGTTCTCCCATACGAGTGACCCACCACCGCCCCTCCGCCCCGACACCCCCGACAACCACCCCACCCACCCCCACAGTCCCCCGCCGTACCGCCTCACCCCCTGGCCGCAGCCGCCCCGCCCGCGCCACCGTCGACGCATGACCCCCCTCACGGACAGTGCCACCCCCACCTCCGCCTCCACGACCTTCGAGCTGCGGTTCACCTCCACCCCGCGCGGCGCCCGCCTGGCCCGTCGGCTCACCTCGTACTGCCTGGATTCCTGGGGGCACCCGTACGGCTCCGAGGTCAACGAGACGGCCGCCCTCGTCGTCGCCGAGCTCGCCGCCAACGCTGTCACCCACGGGCGCGTACCCGGCCGGGACGCCCAGCTCCAGCTGCTTCGTGCCGACGGGCGGCTGCGGATCGAGGTCACCGACACCCGGGGCGAGCGCCGCCCCGCCATCGAGCCGGGCGCCGCGGACGCGGCCGACGCGGAGACGGGCCGTGGCCTGCTGATCGTCGAGGCGCTCGCCGAGACGTGGGGCGTGACGCCCCGCACAGGCGGTCCGGGCAAGACGGTGTGGGCGGTGCTGTCCGTCGCACGCCCCGGAGGCGTCGGAGGCACCGGCGGGCCGTCCTGACGGATACGTCGATCTTCCCTGCCGTCCCACCCGTGCCCTCGCCCCTGGCAGGATAGACAGGCATGTGTGTGCGGGACACGGGCGAAGGCCGGTGCCCGCCGGAAGCCCGGCCGCGGCAGCCGGGCTCGACGAGGTTGTGGGGAGCGGAAGCGGCTGATGGGGCGAGGCAGCGGGACCGTACTGAGGGATGTCCTCGACATCAAGGAGGACGTGCTCTCCGGTGACTTCAAGGTCGCCCTGTCCGAGGGGTTCACCGGCAGGGATGCCGGGTCGATCGACGAGTACGTGGTCACGGAACAGTTGCAGGGGGAGTTCCGCAAGGCCCTCAAGCTGGTCGGCAGCGCCCTGCGCAAGAACGCCTCGCACGCCGCGTACCTGCACGGTTCCTTCGGTTCCGGTAAGAGCCACTTCCTGACCGTGCTGCACGCCGTGCTCAACGGGGATGCGGCTGCCCGGGCCAAGCCCCGGCTGCGCGAGGTGGTCGCCGAGCACGACGACTGGCTGCCCGGCAAGAATTTCCTGATGGTGCCCTACCACCTGGTGGGCGCCGCCAGCCTGGAGTCCGCGCTGTTCGGCGGCTACGTGAAGACCGTACGCCGGGAGCGGCCCGAGGCCTCCACACCGCTGGTGTTCCGGGCCGACTCCCTGCTCGCGGACGCGCGTGAGCTGCGCGCGAAGATCGGTGACGAGGCATTCATCGGGCTGCTGCCGGAGCCCGCCACGGCGCCCGCCTCCGACAGTGGGGACGACGAGGACGACGACGGAGAGCTCCAGCCCATCGGTACCGTCCCCGCCCTCGGCTGGACCGGCCCGGGCCTCGACGAGGCCTTCGACGCACCGGCCGGCGACCCGCGGCGCGACCAGCTGCTGACCGCCCTGTTCAAGGGGCCCAACAAGCACTACGCGGACACGGTCAGCGGTGACGCGGCCGCGTACGTGTCGCTGGACGACGGGCTCAGCGAGATCAGCAAGCATGCCCGGCTGCTCAACTACGACGGCGTGGTGCTGTTCCTGGACGAGCTGGTGCTGTGGCTGCAGGCCAGGATGTCCAACCGGACGTTCATCAACGACGAGATCCAGAAGCTCGTCAAGCTGATCGAGTCCAGCAACCCCGACCGGCCGGTGCCGATCATCTCCTTCATCTCCCGCCAGCGGGACCTGTCCCAGCTCGTGGGATCCGACATCCTCGGCTCGGACGTGGAGAACCTCCAGCAGGCCCTGGAGTACCTGAAGGAGCGCGTCACCGTCATCGACCTGGAGGACCGCAACCTCCCCGAGATCATCAAGGAGCGCGTCCTCAAGCCGCTCCCCGGACAGGAGCAGGTACTCGACGCCGCGTTCGCCGGGGTCGACAAGGCGAGCCAGATCGTCAAGGACGTGCTGCTCGACGGGGAGGGAGCGACCGGCGCGAGCTGGGAGGACTTCCGGTCCGTCTATCCCCTTTCGCCCGCCCTGCTGAACGTGCTCGTCGCCCTGTCCGGGGCGCTCCAGCGCGAGCGCACCGGCCTCAAGCTCGTCCAGCAGCTCCTGGAGAGGAACGCCGACGCCGAGGTCGGCCGGCTGATACCGCTCGGCGACCTGTGGGACGTCCTCGTCGACAACACCAGCACCGCCTTCACCGCCAAACTGCAGCAGGAGTCGGACACCGCGCGCCGGTTCCACGCCAAGGCCCGCCGCTTCCTCCTGGACAAGTACCAGCGGGCCGACCACCCCGGCCTCATCGCCGACGAGCGCTTCGTCAAGACGCTGCTGCTGGCCGCTCTCGCCCCCGACGTGCCCGCGCTGCGCCGTCTGACCGCCTCCCGGCTCGCCGCCCTGAACCACGGCTCGGTGCGCTCCCGCGCCGTGCCCGTGAGGGACAAGGTCATCGAGCGGATGCGGGCACTGCAGGGCGAGTTCCCCACCGAACTGCGCTCCGAGGGCGACGACGACCCCGTCTTCTCGCTGCACCTGTCCGAACTGGACGTCGACCCGATCCTCGACGCCGTCGTCGGCGAGGACAAGGCCGGTACGCGGCGCACCTGGCTGCGCGAACGACTGTGGGAGGAACTGGGCCTCACCGACCGGCAGGGCCAGTTCATCGACGAGAAGAAGATCGTGTGGCGTGGCTCCGAGCGCACCGTGGAGTTCGTCTTCGACACGGTCCGCAACCCGCGCCGGGTCGCGGACGAGGCCTTCGAGCCGGCCACCGCGGGCAACCTGCGGATCATCCTCGACTGTCCCTTCGACGAGGAGCCCGGCCGTTCCCCCGACGACGCCTACCGTCGCGTCGTCGGCCTGCGCAAGCCTCCTCCCGGCGCTCCCGTGCTGGTGTGGCTGTGCGACCACTTCTCCGAGCAGCGCAAGGCCCAGCTGGGCCGGCTGATGCGGATCAACTTCCTGCTGGAGCGCGACCGGCTGTCCGACTACACCCGGAACTTCCCGCCGGACGACCGCCTCAAGGCCCGCCGCCAGCTGGAGCACGGGCGCGACAACCTCACCCGCACGCTGGTCGAGTCGCTGCGCGAGGTGTACGGGCTGGCCGAGCCCAAGGAGGACACGCGGGGCGCCGAGGTGCCCGACGGACGGCACGTACTGTCCCTGCAGCCCCAGTTCCCGCGTCCGCAGCCCGAGGGCAGCAAGCCGTTCGACCAGGCCGTCGCCCAGCTCGCCGACGGGCTGCTCTCCGCCCTCTACGACAAGCACCCCGACTTCGGCCCGGGACAGGGCAGCACGCCCAGGGCCGTCACACAGGGCGAGCTGGCCACGGCACTGAAGTGGCTCACCCGGGCCATGGACGAAGGCGGCCGGGCCGAGGTCGACCCGAAGGACCTGCGCCCCGTGAAGCGCGTCCTGGAGCCTCTGGAGCTGGGCACGGTCCACGACGGTCCGCTCGTGGTGAAGGGCGACCAGTGGCGCACGCGGATCAACCAGGCCGCCGCCGCCCACGGGGAGCACGGCGAGCTGTCGGTGGAGGACATCCGCAACTGGATCAGGGACGATCTCGGCCTGCGTGGCCTGGACAAGCACGTCTCCAGCCTGCTCATCGCCGCCTACGCCCTCTTCGACGACCGCTCCTGGGCGCTGTACTCCGGCACCGAGACCTCGCCGCCGCCGCTCTCGGAGATCGGCCTCGGCTGGAAGCTGCGCGCCCAGCAGCTGCCCACCGCGGAGGAGTACTCCACCGCCCGGGACCGTGCCGGAACGCTGTTCGGAGTCGTCGGCAAGCCGGGCCTGTTCGCGCGCAACGTGGGCCGGCTCGCCGCCGACGTCCTGGCCAGGGCGACCGCGTACGAGAGGGACGTGGACGGGGTGCGCTCCGCGCTGCGGCGGCACGCCGCGCTCCTCGGGCTCGACGGGGAGACGACCGGGGAAGCCGCGGCGCCGCGCGTCGCCGTGCTGCGCGAGGCCGCCGCCCTCCTGGCCCGCCTCGTGCGTCACCCCGACGACGCCACCGGGCTGGTGTCCGAGCTGGCCTCGGCCTCCTACGAGACGCCCGCGCGGGACCTGTCCCACGCCATGGACAGCGCCGCCGCCGTGCTCGCCGCACTGGACGGCACCGACTGGCGGCTGCTGTCCAGCGTGCGCGGTCTGGCCGGCCGCGACGACAGCATCGGCGACCGCGCCCAGCGGCTCGTGGACCGCATCGGCGAGGCCGCGCGCGCCCCGGAACGGGAGCGGTCCCTGGTCCCCGTGCTCGGAGAGGTTCGGGAAGCCGGGCTCGCCCTGCTGGACGCAGCCCTGCGACTGGAACGGCCCGCCCCCACAGGCGAACCCGCCGAGCCGGGCCCCGCCACGGCCGCAGGCCACATCCCACTGTCCCGGCACGGTGTCCCGCCGGTCTCCTCGAACCCGAGCTCCCCGGATCCGGCGGGCACGGCCGCGCCGGCACAGGAGCCGCTGTCCTGGGACCCCGAGCCCGCCCCCGGGGACTCCGGTCCGCGGCGGGCCGCCCGCCGGGTCATCGCCCCCGGCCCGGCGGCGCTCCACGCCGACCTGACCGCCGTACGCGAGGAGATCGAGGCGTTCCGCGTCCTGCACCCGGACACCCCGGTCGAGATCTCCTGGCGGGCCGAACCGGGCGGTGAGGGGCGGTGACGGCCACCCGGCCCGTCGCCGGCCGGCGTGCCATCGAAGTCCTCCTGCGGACCGAGCTGGAGAACGCACCAGACCGTCGGCTCGTGCTGGTCGACGCGGTCTGGGACCCCGAGGAGAAGGACAGCGAGTTCACCGTCGCCGTCGGCAGCGGGCGCCGCCGCGTCGTCGTCAGCGACCAGCACTCCCCGCTCGGCGTCGCGGACGCCTGGCACCGCCACCTGGCGGGCGGCGCGGCCCCGGACGACAGCGTCCTCGTCGTCACCGGCACCGTGCCCCCCGACCAGCTCGGCCTGGACCTGCGCGCCCACGCCGTGCACCGGCACCCGCTGCCCGTCGACCGCGCCGAGATCGTCACGCAGCTCTTCGGCGCCACCGACCTCGACCCGCGGATGCTGGGCGAGCACTGGCTGCTCGACGCGCTGCTCCAGGCCGAGCCCCTCGACGGCTGGCCCCGGGTCGGTGCCGTCCTCACCCGCGACCGGGCGGTACGCGCCCTGATCGCAGCGCGCCTCGGGCTCGGCGACCCCGCGTCCGACACCCTGGACCTGGACGCCGACACCCTGTTCGCCTGGACCCGCACCCCGGCCGGACCGGCCCTCTACGCCACCCTGCCGAAGGACGAACAGCGCGGCCTGGAAACCTGGCTGTCCAGGGCCGTCGGGCCCGCCGCCCCCACCCTGCTGACGCTCGCGTCCGAGGGCCGGGGCAACGACGCCCTGCCGCTGGGGGTCCTCGCGTCGGCCGCCCTGCGCTCTCCGTCGGCGGAGGCGGCGGGGTTCGCGCTGGGCACCCTGTTCGGTCAGGCCCTGGCGTCCTTCGACACGCTGCGGCCCTTCGCCGACGCCGCCACGGGCGTGCTCACGCGCTGGATCGCGCAGGCCGAGGGCACCGGCTCGCCGTCCGCGCCGGCCCGCTCCCGGGTACTGGCCGTCCTCGAACGCGCCGACCGGCTCGCCGCCGACGCCCGCCTGACCGACCTGGTCCGGGACGACCGGCTGCTCCCGTCCGGCTACCTCGGGCGGCTGCGGACCCTGGCCGCCTGCCTCGGCAGCCACGGCGCGGGCGCGCCCGCGCTCGCCGAGTCCGCCCTGCACCGCCTGACCGCTCATCAGCTCGCCGCGCTGCACGGCGAGTCCACCGAGACCGCCCGCACCGCCGTGCGTCTGATGCGCTGGCTCGCCACCGAATCCGCCCCTCCCGCGACCGTCGGTAAGGCCGTCCAGGACCACCTGTCCTCATCGGGTCGGGCCGACCTGGCCATCGGCGTCCTCACGGAGGGAGACGCCTCCCGTGACGCGTCCGTCGGCGAGGCCTACCGGCGGCTGATAGGAGCGGCGCGGGAGCGCCGGGCCGCTCTCGACGCCCGCTTCGCGGAAGTCCTGGCCTCCTGGTCCGAGACCGCCTGCCAGCAGGCCAACGGCGGCGCCCTGCTCATCGAGGACGTCCTCGCCAAGGCGGCGGCTCCGCTCGCCCAGGGCGGCGGCCGTCCCCTGGTCCTCGTCCTCGACGGGATGAGCGCGGACATCGCCGTCCGGATCGCCGGGGAACTCGACCGGCGGGCGTGGACCGAGATCGTGCCCGGCGCAGCGAAGGGCGCTCTGCCACACCGGCAGGCGGCGGTGTCCATGCTGCCGTCCGTGACCCGTGTCAGCCGGGCGTCGCTGCTGTGCGGCCGTCCCTCCGAGGGGGGCCAGGCCGCCGAGCGCACCGGGTTCGCCACCTTCTGGCGCAAACGCCATCGCGGCGCGCACCTCTTCCACAAGGGCGGATACGAGGGCCCGCCCGGTCACCGGTTGGCCCCGGAAGTCGTCCAGGCCCTCGCCTCCGACGACGTCGTGGGCGTCGTCGTCAACACCATCGACGACGCCCTGGCCGACGGCCGGGAGGGAACCACCGGCAGCTGGGGCCTGGCCGACATCGGGAAACTGCCCGACCTGCTCAACGCCGCCCGCGACTACGGACGTCCCGTCGTGCTCGTCTCGGACCACGGGCACCTCATCGACCGCACCGAGCGCGGTCACCAGCCCGCCGATGTCCCGGGGGTGCGCGGAGCCCGCTGGCGCACGGGAGAGCCGGGCGACGGCGAAGTCCTCCTGGCAGGGCCGCGGGTGCTGACCGACGGCAGGCGCATCGTCGCCGCCTGGCGCGACGACCTGCGCTACACCTCCCGGCAGGCCGGCTATCACGGCGGAGCCTCCCTCGCCGAGGTCACCGTTCCCGTGATCACCCTGGTGCCGGCGGGGGGGAGCGTTCCGTCGGGCTGGACGCTGCTGCCGCCCGAGTCGACCGAGCCGCCCTGGTGGAACACGACGGAGTCCGACCGGGCCAAAGCCGAGGCGGTGCCGGGAACGGCGGCGGAGCCGGCCGAGCAGGCCCCCACCGCGCCGCCGCGGAAGCCGCCTGCCGTCAGCACCGCGGCGACGGGCGAGCTCACCCTTGGGGATCGCACCGTACGCAGCGCCCCGTACCGCACACAGCGCGAGTTCGTCCGCCTCGCACCCGCCGACAAGGCCGTCGCCGCGGCGATCGACGCCCTGGACGCGGCGGGCGGGAAGCTGTCGCCCGGGGCCGTCGCCACGGCCGCCCAGGCCGCCACCGGCAAGTCGCAGCGCAACCCCGCCCGCTTCGCGACGATGCTGGAGCGGCTGCTCAACATCGACGGCTACCCCGTGCTCCAGCTGATCGAGTCGGGCCGCACCGTGCAACTCGACGGCGCCCTCCTCACCCAGCAGTTCCCATCCCCGGAAGGCCCCGCATGACCCGCCCGGCCCTCGACATCAGCGGCGCGCGCCGCCGCGACGTCGTCGACGCGCTGCGGCGCGGCACCGTCCCGCAGACGGGGCTCGGCCTGTTCGCCGTCGGTCTGGAGCGCTTCGAGGGCGCCCTCGACGACGACCTGGCCACCGTCGCCCGCGGCGGCGCCGCCTTCCACGCCCTGCGCGGCGAGTACGGCTCCGGCAAGACGTTCTTCGCCCGCTGGCTCGCCGAACAGGCGAAACGTCGCGGACTCGCCGTCAGCGAGGTCCAGATCTCCGAGACCGAGACCCCGCTGCACCGTCTGGAGACCGTCTACCGCAGGCTCACCGAACGGCTCACCACCGCCACCCACCAGCCGTCCGCGCTGCGCGCCGTCGTCGACTCCTGGTTCTACGCCTTGGAGGAGGAGGCGCTGGCCGGAGGCGACCTGGCGGACGACGACGAGGCGGCGCTGGCGGACGCCGTCGACGTACTCCTCGAACAGCGGCTCACCGCCGTCGCCCGTACGACCCCCGCCTTCTCCGCAGCGCTGCGCGGCTACCGGCGGGCTGTGGCGGCAGGTGACGGCGCCCTCGCCGAGGCCCTGATCGCCTGGCTGGGCGGGCAGAAGTCGGTGGCCGCCGCCGCGAAGCGAGCCGCCGGAATCCGCGGCGACCTCGATCACTTCGCCGCCCTCGGCTTCCTCCAGGGGCTGCTCACGGTGCTGCGGGACTGCGGACACCCCGGGCTCCTGCTCGTCCTCGACGAAGTGGAGACCCTGCAGCGGGTGCGCGGCGACGTCCGCGAGAAGTCCCTGAACGCTCTCCGTCAGCTCCTCGACGAGATCGACACCGGACGCTTCCCAGGCCTGTTCCTCGTCATCACCGGCACCCCCGCCTTCTACGACGGCCAGCAGGGCGTACAGCGCCTCGCGCCCCTCGCCCAGCGCCTCGCCACCGACTTCACCACCGATGCGCGCTTCGACTCCCCACGGGCCGTCCAGCTGCGTCTGCCGGGCTTCGACCTTGCCTCGCTCGGTGAACTGGGGCGCAAGGCCCGCGACATCTACGCGGCCGACGCCCGCCACCCCGAGCGGCTTGCGACGCGCGCGGACGACGCCTACCTAGACGAGCTGGCCCGCGCGGTCACCGGCGCACTCGGCGGCAAGGTCGGCATCGCGCCCCGTCTGTACCTGCGCAAGCTGATCGCCGACGTCCTGGACCGCGTCGACGAGTTCGAGGACTTCGACCCGCGCAGGCACTACTCCCTCACCCTGCACGCGGCCGAGCTGAGCGACACCGAGCGCAATGCTGCGGTCGGCACGGCAACCAGCGCGGCCGACGTCCCGCTGGACCTGCCGTGACGCACGCGCCTCCCGACCCGGCGGGCGAGTGGTCCGCGCCCGACGCCTTCGACCTCCTCGACCCCGTGCTCGGACACCACGTCGTCAACACCCTCGGCTGGCACACCCTGCGACCACTGCAAGAGGAAGCGGTCGCCCCGCTCCTCGCCGGTGAGGACGCCGTGCTGCTGGCCCCCACCGCGGGCGGCAAGACCGAAGCAGCCGTCTTCCCCCTGCTGAGCCGGATGAACCAGCGGGGCTGGAAGGGCACCAGCGTGCTGTACGTGTGCCCGCTCAAGGCCCTCCTCAACAACCTGCACCCCCGCCTGGAGACCTACGCGGGCTGGCTGGGCCGCAGCACGGGGCTGTGGCACGGCGACATCACCACCGCGCGTCGCCGCCGTCTGCTCGTGCAACGCCCGGACATCCTGCTGACCACGCCGGAGTCCCTGGAGTCCATGCTGGTCAGCACCCATGTCGACCATCGCTCCTTCTTCAGCGGACTCCACTCGGTCGTCATCGACGAAGTGCACGCCTTCGCCGGGGACGACCGTGGCTGGCACCTGCTCGCCGTGCTCGAGCGTCTGGGACGCGTCGCGAACCGTCCGCTCCAGCGCGTCGGCCTCTCCGCGACGGTCGGCAACCCCGCCGAGCTGCTGGACTGGCTCCAGGGCTCAGGACACGGCAGGCGCCCCGGCCGCGTCATCGCCCCCGGCTCCGGGCAGCAGCAGTTGCCCACGGCAGAGACCAGACACCCGGCCGGGGACATCGAACTGGACTACGTCGGCTCCGTCGCCAACGCCGCAATCGTCATCGCCGCTCTCCACCGTGGTGAGAAACGCCTCGTCTTCTGCGAGAGCCGGCGCACCGTCGAAGAACTGGGCGAGCAGCTACGCCTGCGTGGCGTGACGACCTTCCTCTCCCACGCGTCGCTCTCCGTGGACGAACGCAGACGGGCCGAATCGGCTTTCGCCGAGGCCCGGGACTGCGTGATCGTCTCGACCAGCACGCTGGAACTCGGCATTGACGTGGGCGACCTTGACCGGGTCATCCAGCTCGACGCACCCCGTACCGTCGCCGCGTTCCTCCAGCGGCTCGGCAGGACCGGACGCCGCCCCGGCAGCAGCCGCAACTGCCTCTTCCTCGCACTGGACGACGACGGGCTCCTCGCCTCGGCGGCCCTTCTGCTGCAGTGGTCACGCAACTGGGTGGAGCCCGTCACCCCACCCCCGGAGCCCCGTCATCTCGTCGCCCAGCAACTGCTGGCGCTGTGCCTTCAGGAGCACCGGGTCGGCGAGAACTTGTGGCAGGAGTGGTGGGGCGGCATCGGCCCCTTCGGGCCCGGAGCGGCGCCTGTGGTCCGCCACCTGGTCGAACAGGGCTACCTCGACCAGGACTCGGGCCTTCTGTTCATCGGCCCGCAGGCCGAACACCGTTACGGCCACTGCCATTTCATGAACCTGACGGCCGTGTTCACCGCGCCACCCGAGTTCACCGTCCTCAACGGCCGCACCGAGGTCGGTCGGACCGACCCCGACCTGCTCACCGAGGAAGTCCAAGGTCCACGCAGGGTTCTGCTGGCCGGACGCAGTTGGCAGGTCACCCACATCGACTTCAGCCGGCGTCGCTGCTTCGTCATCCCGGTCGACGAAGGCGGGCGAGCCCGATGGAGTGGCTTCGGCGCCGAACGGATCCTCTCCTTCGAGCTCACCCGGGCCGCACGCGACGTCCTCCTCGGAGAAGACCCGCCGGTGCGCCTCACCGGGCGGGCCGCAGCACACCTCGCTCAGGCCCGTGAGGCGCACCTGGACACAGTGCATCCCGGAAGTACGGTCATCGCCCGCCGCCCTGGCGGGGACGTCCGCTGGTGGACCTGGGCCGGCCACCGCGCCAACGCCACACTCGCCGCCACTCTGGCGCCCGCCGTGTCACCCCAGCGACGCGCCCATGCCCACTGGATCCGGCTGCGGGACGACCTCACTCACCAGGACTGGGCGAACGCCATGGCCCAGGCGCGAGAGGGCATGACCCTGCCCGAGATCGACTGGCGAGCCGTACACGGCCTGAAGTTCGCCGAGGCACTTCCACCCAGGCTGGCCGAGGCAACACTGGCCGCACGCACCGTGGATGAGAAGGGCGCCTGCTTTGCCCTCGGAGAACCGGTCCGGTTTGCGATGCTTCAGCCCGACGGGTGAACTGGTTGATTCGATTTGCGACCACCCTGGCCCCACGTCGGCGCGACAAAGACGAAGGGCCCGACTCCGAAGAGTCGGCCCCCTTCTGATCTGTCTGTGTGTCAGCTCAGCAGCGTGGCAGTACCTCGCCAACCAGACGCCGAAGCGGAATGCCTATTACGGCGCAAAGGGGGCAGGCGGAACATCGCGGCGGTCGAGCCTTGTACGCGCATCACGCCCTGACCTGCTCATTCGAAGGCCCAGACCATTACCACCCGGTCAGTCGGGGCTAAACGACATGAACGAAGTCGCGGTACTCCCTGGCTACTATCTCCACTTCACGGGGACGCATGTTGAGATATTGCGCGACGGAGACAATTTCACCGTCAGCCGCAATGTCCGCATGCGCCTGTGCGTATGCGTAGGGGTGCGCGAGTGAGGAGTAGACGCGAACGCCCTGCTCGCGTCGCACCCAGATGCGGCGCTCGTCGATCGCGGATGCCTTGGCCCGGCTGGAGCCGACCTTCTCCAAGAGCACGTACTGAAGCCCGAGGAGGTCCAGCAGCTCTTGGTCACGCTCCCACACGGTTCCGCCGTACATGTTGCTCATCAGGAACAGAGGATCTCGATAGACGAGCCGTACTGCCTCGGGAAGTGACATACCTCGCCCGTTCCAGCACAGGGCGCCACGCACTGAGCTCGGCCGCCCCTGGTCGGGTACGGCTTCGCCCATGACCATGGGCAAGAACTCCTCCACCCGATCCGGCCACCCGTGGATGATTGCCTGCAGAAGGTTGCAGGGGTTGTAGATGTGCAGCCCGACATCTCCGTCCCCGACCTTCTGACTCGCCTCATCGAGCCAACCATCAACCAGCGACTCCCACTCCTGGTTGCCGGCCAAACTCTGTCGGATTTCTCTCCGGAACCCTTCCCAGCGGCTCGCTACCTGCGGGCTTGCGGACCCCGTGTAGAGAACCTGACTGTCACCTCGATCGTCCCCGGTGAGGAATCGGAACAGGTCCCGCTCTTCAAAGGCCGCCGTGTCACCGAACGCTCCGGTGCCCCGAAAGCCTCGGACGGCCCAGTTGGGATCGTCGGCGAGATTACTGAGCAGACCCGGTTGCGCACCTTCCATGTCCATACCGCGTATCTCACTGCGGGCAAGACGGTTGCAGATCGCGCAGAGGGCCAGGTACTCGGCAGGGTGCTCTGCGGCGAACGGTTCCGGACCGTCATAACCACTCAGGAGGTCCGCCGATGCGCGTCCCTCGTTGACCCGGCCTACCGCCAGGTAAAGGCCGAAGGGTGCAGGGGTGCGTTGCTTCTCCGCTACTCGATCGAAGTCCGCCGCCAACAGGTCCAGCGCCCCAAGATCGGCGGCCACCTTGCTGACGATGCTCCAGCCGTGCCGGCGTTGTTCCTCCGTGGTGAAGAAGAACAGGTTGTGAATGGGAGTGATGCGAGGCTCGAAGGCCTGCGGCAGAAGCTGTACCCGCTCGGCCCCGACGGGATGACCGCCCCTGTCCAGGAGAAGCCGGTAACCGCGAAGGTCATGGCTCCAGTCGCGCGCCGCGTTGCTGACGGCGGTCAGCAGTTCCTCCCAGTCATCCGGCATTGCCACGATCACAGCTCGGATACGGTCAGGCGCGAGGTTCTTCTCCCGGCAGAGAAGCTCGGTGTACTTGTTCACCTCGTGCAGGGCTTGCCGTGCGCTCGACCGCGACCGCTTCAGCTCGACGACCACCCACATCCGATGGCGGTCACGAGCCAAGATGTCGATGCTGCCCTTGGTGCCGTGGGCATTGGGCAGGGGGTACTCCTTGAATTGAACCGGCCGGAGGCCCGGCTCGATCAACTCCAAGTTGTGTACGAGCGCATCACGCAGCTCGTGTTCAAGAGGTGGCCGCATGGCCGAAGGCTAAACCGTAGGACTGACACCGACCCTACGGCTGTTGCTGATTGGTGAGGCTCCTGCGCACAGCTTCGGTATCCCGGTGAAGGGGCCTCACGTGCCAGCGCGTCGGCAATCGCGGCGAACTCCGAGAGCAAGCCGCACAGGAGGTTCTGGGCCCGCAAGTGGGCTGGTGTGCATCGCATCTTCCAGGAGTGCGGCGATCCACCGCCAGTCTGGCGCAGCCACTGTGCAGGCATAGCGCGCCGCACAGACGCCGCCCACGAGGCGCAGCCAGGGGCAGCACGGGAACGACGAAGGGGCCGAGCTCACGAGAGGGCTCGACCCCACGTCCGCACACTAAATGAACTGCATTAGCGTACGGCAATTCATCGATCACACATTGAAGCGGAACTCGACGACGTCCCCGTCCTGCATCACGTAGTCCTTGCCCTCCATGCGGGCCTTGCCCTTGGCGCGGGCCTCGGCGACGGAGCCGGTTTCGACGAGGTCGGCGAAGGAGATGACCTCGGCCTTGATGAAGCCCTTCTGGAAGTCGGTGTGGATGACACCGGCGGCCTCGGGGGCGGTGGCGCCCTTCTTGATGGTCCAGGCGCGGGATTCCTTGGGACCGGCCGTGAGGTAGGTCTGCAGGCCGAGGGTGTCGAAGCCGACGCGGGCCAGGGTCGCCATGCCGGGCTCCTCGACGCCGACGGACTCCAGGAGTTCCATCGCTTCTTCCTCGTCGAGCTCGGCGAGGTCCGCCTCCAGCTTCGCGTTGAGGAAGATCGCCTCGGCGGGGGCGACCAGGGCGCGCTGCTCGTTCTTGAAGTCCTCGTCGGTCAGTTCGTCCTCGTCGACGTTGAAGACGTACAGGAACGGCTTGGTGGTGAGCAGGTGCAGGTCATGGAGAAGCTCCTCGTTTCCGGAGCCCTGCACGATGCCCGCGGAGAACAGGGTGTCGCCCTTCTCCAGGATCTCCTGCGCCGCCTCGACCGCAGCGACCTTCGGCCCGATGTCCTTCTTGATGCGCGACTCCCGCTGGAGGCGCGGCAGGACCTTCTCGATGGTCTGGAGGTCCGCGAGGATCAACTCGGTGTTGATCGTCTCGATGTCGTCCTTCGGCGAGACCTTGCCGTCGACGTGTACGACGTTCTCGTCCTGGAAGGCGCGGATGACCTGGCAGATGGCGTCCGACTCGCGGATGTTCGCGAGGAACTTGTTGCCGAGGCCCTCGCCCTCGCTGGCGCCGCGGACGATGCCCGCGATGTCGACGAAGTCGACGGTCGCCGGGAGGATCTTCTGCGAGCCGAAGATCTCGGCCAGCTTGGCCAGGCGCTCGTCCGGGACGCCTACGACGCCGACGTTCGGCTCGATCGTGGCGAACGGGTAGTTGGCCGCCAGCACGTCGTTCTTGGTCAGGGCGTTGAACAGGGTCGACTTGCCGACGTTGGGCAGACCGACGATTCCGATCGTGAGCGACACGTTTGCGACTTCCCGTACGTAGGAGGGCCAGGCGGCCGGGGTGCTGGAGCGGCAGGGCCTGGGACCTGAGGCCTGTCCGGCGGATCTGCCCCAGCGGCCGGAGGGTCGGCCGATCCCCCAGTTTACGGCGTGCGGACACCCGGTCCGGCGAGGTATCGAACGCTTGGCCAAGGTCCGCTCAACGGCGTGTCTGTGAACCCATTCGGCACATTAACCGACCTAAGTTGGTCGAGTGGAGCAGCAGCAAAGGACGTATCCCCCTCGGACCGGGCCGCAGCGCGGCGCCCCGCCCCTTCCCCCGCAGGCGGGCAGAGGGGGCCGGCTTCCCGGCGCGGGCGGACCGCGTCGTGCTCCGGTCGCGCGCGGGCCCGTCCCGCCGCCGGTCCGAGCCGTGCGGAACGTCGTGCGGGCCGTGCGCCGGATGCCGAACCCACGCCTCACCGCCCTGGGCTGTGGATTGTTCTGCGGGGCGTCGATGTTCGCGCTCGCCGGCCTCGACCGGCTGTTGTTCGGCTCGTCCCCCGCCCTGTACGGGACGCTGTTCCTGCTGGTCAGCGCGTTGAGCGCGGTGTGGGTGCGGCGCGGTGACCTGGCGAGCGCGCCCGTCGTCGTACCGATCGCCTTCGCGGCCGGCCTGCCGCTGCTCGCCGAGGGTGAGGGCGGGCTCGGCGGACATCTGATGGCCCTGGTCACCGCCCTCGCCATGCAGGCGGGCTGGCTGTACGGCGGCACGCTCGTCGCCGGGGTCATCGTGACCGTACGCAAGCTGCGGCTGATGGCCCGCCGGGCGGCCGAGCGGGAGGGCCGGGAGCGCGTCGGGAGGCAGGGCCCGAAGGTCCGGGCGCCGGGTGCCCAGCCCCGGCCCCCGTACGACCGCCGGCCGATCGGGCCCCGGGCCCCGACGGCTCCGGTCCAGCCCCGCCGCACCGTCCCCCGGGGCTCCTAGGGCCTGCCGTTTGGATCACGCCTGGGCCGCAGGGCTTGGCACGCCCATCTGCGGCGTTGTCGTCAGTTGCCAACGCTCCGCGTTGACGCCCTCCTCCGCCTTGCAGCTGCACGCACCAAGCCCCACTCACCGGCGATCACCAGGCACCCGTGGCCGAAGTCGGCATGATCCAAACGACAGGCCCTAGTCGGCCTTCGCCGCCCGCATCGCCGCGCCCACGATGCCCGCGTTGTTCTGCAGTTGGGCCGGGACGATCTCCGCCTTGATGTCCTCGATGAGGTGGAGGAACTTCGAGGACTTGCGGCTGACGCCGCCGCCGATGATGAAGAGCTCGGGAGAGAAGAGCATCTCGACATGGGCGAGGTACTTGGTGACGCGCTTGGCCCAGTGCTCCCAGGTCAGCTCGTGGTCGTCCTTGGCCTTGGTGGAGGCGCGGGTCTCGGCGTCGTGGCCGTGCAGCTCCAGGTGGCCCAGCTCGGTGTTGGGGACGAGGACGCCGTCGGAGAAGACGGCGCTGCCGATGCCCGTGCCGAAGGTGAGCAGGATGACCGTGCCCCGGCGGTCGCGCCCGGCGCCGAACTGGACCTCGGCGACCCCCGCCGCGTCCGCGTCGTTCACCACGGTCACCGGCAGGTCGCCGATCCGCTCGCTCAGCAGGGCGCGCGCGTCGACGTCGATCCAGCTCTTGTCGACGTTGGCCGCCGTACGGATCGTGGCACCGCCGGTGACCACGCCGGGGAACGTGATGCCGACCGGTCCGGTCCAGCCGAAGTGGTCGACGACTTCCTTGACCCCGTCGGCCACCAGGTCGGGCGTCGCCGGCTGCGGGGTCAGCACCTTGTACCGCTCGTCCGCCAGATCGCCCAGGTCCAGGTCCACGGGAGCGCCCTTGATCCCGGAACCACCGATGTCCACGCCGAAAATGTGCATGGCCCTACGTTACGTCGTACGACTTACAGTCACGCTCGCGAGGTCCCCGTCGCCGACGGGAGCCGGAACCCCTCACGTCCTCGAACGCGTACGGCCCCGGAACCTTCACGTTCCGGGGCCGTACGCGGGTGCTCAGGCGGTCAGGCGCCCTGTCCGGTGCGCTCGGCGACCAGGGACGCGGCCTCCTCGCGCAGGTCGCGACGCAGCTCCTTGGGCAGGGAGAACGTGATCGACTCCTCCGCGGCCTTGACCAGTTCGACGTCCCCGTAGCCGCGCTGCGCGAGCCACTCCAGGACCTCTTCGACAAGGACCTCGGGCACGGAGGCGCCCGAGGTGACGCCGACGGTCTCCACGCCCTCCAGCCACGCCTCCTCGATCTCGTCGGCGAAGTCCACGAGGTAGGCCTCGCGGGAGCCGGCGAGCTTGGCGACCTCGACGAGCCGGACCGAGTTGGAGGAGTTGCGGGAGCCGACCACGATGACCAGCTCCGCCTCGGCGCCCATCTGCTTCACGGCGAGCTGACGGTTCTGCGTGGCGTAGCAGATGTCGTCGCTGGGCGGCGAGACGAGCAGCGGGAACTTGTCCTTGAGCGCGCCGACCGTCTCCATCGTCTCGTCGACCGAGAGCGTGGTCTGCGAGAGCCAGACGATCTTGGACGGGTCGCGGACCTCGACCTTGGCGACATCCTCGGGACCGTCGACCAGCTGGATGTGGTCCGGCGCCTCGCCCGAGGTGCCGATGACCTCTTCGTGGCCCTCGTGCCCGATCAGGAGGATGTCGAAGTCGTCCTGCGCGTACCGGATCGCTTCCTTGTGGACCTTGGTGACCAGCGGGCAGGTCGCGTCGATGGTGGCGAGCTTGCCGCGCGCGGCCTCGTCGTGGACGGTCGGGGCCACGCCGTGCGCCGAGAACATGACGATGTTCCCCTCGGGAACCTCCTCCGTCTGCTCGACGAAGATGGCGCCCTTCTTCTCCAGCGTCTGCACGACGTACTTGTTGTGGACGATCTCGTGGCGGACGTAGATCGGGGCCCCGTACTGCTCCAGGGCCTTCTCGACGGCGATCACCGCGCGGTCGACACCCGCGCAGTAGCCGCGCGGGGCGGCGAGGAGGACACGGCGGCGGCCAGGCGAATCGGTCATGTCCTCCATCGTAGGGGGTTCCCCACGTTGGGCTCCGCCGGTGGGCGCCTCATAGCTCGGGGGTGCGGGTGGTGTGGCGGGTGCGGGTCCGGTGGGGGCTGGTCCGGTGGGGGCTGGTCGCGCAGTTCCCCGCGCCCCTGGAAAGCAGGGGCTGCGCCCCGTGCTTTTCGGCCCGGAAACCCGTCGCCCCCGCCGACGCACCCGAACCCCCGAGCTATGGGGCGGCCTTGTCCGTGCCCCCCGTTACGCTCCCCTCATGGCTCTCAACACGTCCGCCGAGTCCCCCCTTCCCGTCGGCGAGGTCTCCCGGCTCATCGGCGGCTGGATCGACCGGCTCGGGGCGGTGTGGGTCGAGGGGCAGATCACGCAGTTGTCGCGGCGTCCGGGCGCGGGCGTCGTGTTCCTCACGCTGCGGGACCCGTCGCACGACATCTCCGTGGGCGTGACCTGTTACCGCCAGGTGTTCGACTCGGTGGCCGACGTGGTGAGCGAGGGCGCGCGGGTCGTCGTCCTGGCGAAGCCGGAGTGGTACGCGCCACGCGGGCAGCTGTCGCTGCGGGCCACCGAGATAAAGCCGGTCGGGGTCGGTGAACTGCTGGCCCGGCTGGAGCAGTTGAAGAAGTCGTTGACCGCCGAGGGGCTGTTCGCGCCGGAGCGGAAGAAGGCGCTGCCCTTCCTGCCGCAGCTGATCGGACTGGTGTGCGGACGGGCCTCCGCGGCCGAGCGGGACGTGCTGGAGAACGCCCGGCGGCGCTGGCCGGCCGTCCGTTTCGAGGTGCGCAACGTCGCCGTGCAGGGCGTGCACGCGGTGCCGCAGGTCGTGCAGGCGGTGAAGGAGCTGGACGCGCTGGACGGCGTGGACGTCATCGTCGTGGCGCGCGGCGGCGGCAGCGTGGAGGACCTGCTGCCGTTCTCCGACGAGCAGCTCGTACGGGCGGTCGCGTCCTGCCGTACGCCGGTGGTGTCGGCGATCGGGCACGAGCCGGACACCCCGCTGCTGGACTATGTGGCGGACCTGCGCGCGTCCACCCCCACCGACGCGGCCAAGAAGGTCGTGCCGGACGTGGGCGAGGAGTACGAGCGGGTGCGGTGGCTGCGGGACCGGGCGCGGCGGTGCGTGGAGTCGTTCGTGGAGCGGGAGGAGCGGGGGCTCGCGCACGCTCTCGCGCGCCCCTCGATAGAGGATCCGCACCGCATGATCGACGAGCGCGCCGACCAGGTGGCCTCGCTGCTCGACCGGGGCCGCCGCTGCCTCGGACACCACCTGGACCGCGCCGTCTCGGAGTTGACGCACACGCACGCGCGCGTGGTGGCCCTCTCTCCCGCGGCGACGCTCCAGCGGGGGTACGCGGTGCTGCAGAAGGCGGACGGGCATGTGGTCCGCGCGCCCGGCGAGGTCGGGCCGGACGAGGCGTTGCGTGCCCGGGTGGCCGAGGGCGAGTTCGCCGTCCGGGTCGACGGAACGAGGACTGTCGACGCAGCCGGGACTGTCGGAGGGGACGCATAAGGTGGGCCGCATGACCAGCAACGTGAGCGAGGCCGACGGGACGACCGGAGCGGCCGGGACGACCGGAGCGGCCGGGACGGCCGGGGCCTTGGAGGCCGACCGCGCCCTCGGGTACGAGCAGGCACGGGACGAGCTGATCGAGGTGGTCCGCCGGCTGGAGGCGGGCGGTACGACGCTGGAGGAGTCCCTCGCCCTCTGGGAGCGCGGCGAGGAGCTGGCCAAGGTCTGCCGCCGCTGGCTGGACGGGGCGCGGGCGCGGCTGGACGCGGCGCTGGCGGAGGGGGAAGAGGGAGACGGCGAGGCCGGGTGACCGGTGCCCGCCGGGGCACTGTGAAGCGGATCACCACACCCCGCTTTTGGTTGAAGGTTGAACTTCATTCACTGTACGGTCGAGGACGTACACCCGACATCGCACGAAGGTTGCTCCATGTCCCTCGTTCTCGACCCCGCCGCCCAGGACCTCCTGTTCCGCGAGGCCCACACCGCGAACACGTTCACCGACGAGCCGGTGAGCGAGGAGCAGGTGCAGGCGATCTACGACCTCGTCAAGTACGGTCCGACCGCCTTCAACCAGACCCCGCTGCGCATCGTCCTGGTCCGCTCCGCCGAGGCCCGTGAGCGCCTGGTGCCGTACCTGGCCGAGGGCAACCGGGCCAAGACGGCCACCGCCCCGCTGGTCGCGATCCTCGCCGCGGACAACGAGTTCCACGAGGAGCTGCCGACCCTCTTCCCGGCGCTCCCGCAGGTCAAGGACCTCTTCTTCGCCGAGCGCGGGGCCCGTGAGTCCGCCGCCGGCCTGAACGCCGCCCTCCAGGCCGCGTACTTCATCATCGGCGTCCGCGCCGCCGGCCTGGCCGCCGGCCCGATGACCGGCTTCGACTTCGCCGGCGTCCAGAAGGAGTTCCTGGACGACGACCACACCCCGCTGATGGTCGTCAACATCGGCAGGCCCGGCGAGGACGCGTCCCGACCGCGCTCCCCGCGCCTGGACTTCGACCACGTCGTCACCACGGTCTGAGCCTCGCGCCAGTCATGACGAAGGGCCCCCGGCTGCGCCTCGCAGCCGGGGGCCCTTCGTACATTCACGTGATGCGCGCGTACGTTCACGTGATGCGCGCGTCCGCTCGCGCTCCGCGCGGTCACTTCGTCCTGAGCGCCTCGGCCATCTTCGTCAGCCGGTCGAAGGAGGCGGAGCCGGCGACCACGGTCGTGGAGCCCGTGTTCTCGAGGACGAGGGCGTCGTAGCGCTCGCCCTCGTACCGGGTCCAGGTCTCGTCGCCGATCTGCCGCGTGGTCCCGGTCTTCCTCGCGTCCTGGGTGGCGTCCGCGATGAACCGGGACGGCTTCTCGGTGGACTGCTCGACCGCCACGTACCGGCCGTCCGGGTCGTGGAACCCGAGGTGCCAGTGGTCGGACTCGTCGCCCTGGAAGCGGACGGAGGTCGCCTTCCAGCTGTCCGGCAGGCCCTCGGGAGCGGCCACCGGGTAGGAGGCCGCGCGACGCGCCGTCAGCAGTTCGACGCGGTAGTCGACGCGCTTGAGCTCCTGCTCGGTCTCGTCATGCGGGATGAAGAGATAGATGACCCATGCCGCCAGCACGATGAGCCCCAGGGAGAGGACCATGTCGCGAACGGTCTGCTTGCCTTTCGTACCTGCCACGTCCTCATCGTCGCAGGTGTACTGGCCCGCTCATCCGTGGGGTCCCCTGCTCATTTTGTCGGACTGACGATAGAGTCGGGCAGAACCCTCATCCGGCCGTCGCCGTATCAGAAAGGTGCGCTCCGATGACCGAGAACCACCATCTGCCGTCCGAGCTCGAAGTCCCCTCCGAGGCCCCCGACCGCAACCTCGCCCTGGAGCTCGTGCGGGTGACCGAGGCGGCTGCGATGGCTGCGGGCCGTTGGGTCGGCCGCGGGGACAAGAACGGGGCGGACGGAGCCGCCGTGCGTGCCATGCGGACCCTCGTCTCCACCGTGTCGATGAACGGCGTCGTCGTGATCGGGGAGGGCGAGAAGGACGAGGCTCCGATGCTCTTCAACGGCGAGCGCGTCGGTGACGGCACCGGCCCTGAGTGCGACATCGCCGTGGATCCGATCGACGGCACGACGCTGACCGCCAAGGGCATGACGAACGCGATCGCCGTGCTCGCGGCGGCCGACCGGGGCACGATGTTCGACCCGTCGGCCGTCTTCTACATGGACAAGCTGGTCACCGGGCCCGAGGCGGCCGACTTCGTCGACATCAACGCGCCCGTGTCGGTGAACATCCGCCGGGTCGCCAAGGCGAAGCGGTCCGCGCCGGACGACGTGACCGTGGTCATCCTGGACCGGCCCCGGCACGAAGGGATCATCAAGGAGATCCGGGAGGCCGGTGCGCGGATCAAGCTGATCTCCGACGGGGATGTCGCGGGCTCGATCCTGGCGCTGCGGGAGGGCACGGGCGTCGATCTGCTGCTCGGAGTGGGCGGTACGCCCGAGGGCATCATCTCGGCCTGCGCGGTGAAGTGCCTCGGCGGCACCATCCAGGGCAAGTTGTGGCCGAAGGACGACGCGGAGCGGCAGCGGGCGATCGACGCGGGGCACGACCTCGACCGGGTGCTGACGACCGATGACCTGGTCTCCGGGGAGAACGTGTTCTTCGTGGCCACCGGGATCACGGACGGGGAGTTGCTTCGTGGGGTGCGGTACCGGTCGGAGACCGCGACCACCGACTCGATCGTGATGCGGTCGAAGTCGGGGACGGTGCGGCGGATCGACTCGGTGCATCGGCTGAGCAAGCTGCGGGCGTACAGCTCGATCGATTTCGAGAAGGCCAAGTAGCTCCACCGGCCGCGCACGCCACGAGGGCGCCCTCTTGTGCGGAGAGGGCGCCCTCGTGGCGTGTACGTGCGGGGCTAACCGGCCGCCGCTATCGTCCCGTTCGTCCTCGCCGCCTTCTGCAGTTCGACATCTCGGCGGCGCCGGCGGGCGAGGACCACTCGGCGTTCCGCCGCGGTGAGGCCGCCCCAGACTCCGTAGGGCTCGGGTTGCAGGAGTGCGTGTTCCCGGCACTCGACCATGACGGGACAGCGGGCACAGACGCGCTTGGCGGCTTCCTCTCGGGAGAGCCGGGACGCGGTGGGTTCCTTGGAGGGGGCGAAGAACAGCCCGGCCTCGTCACGCCGGCACACGGCCTCCGTGTGCCACGGGGCGTCCTGATCCCGGTCTCGCACTGGCACCCGCTGGGGCGGAACAGCAGCGACCTGCAGGGACGAATGCGGCGGATGCAGCACGGTCTACTCCTGACGACGGCTTCGCGAGCGAGAGACGATGCAGCAAGGCCTACCCGCTGTGCGCGGGCCTATGCACTGAGTCCCGATCCGCTGGAATTCGCCGTCACCACCCCGTGGTCACCACCGGATCGGATCCCTTCGGGTGGTGTCCGAGCGTGGTGGAATTCACAACCGTCAACGGTCCAGGTGTTTGCGCAAATGATCGTCCACCTTGCGGGAGACGTGGTCGGTGACCCGGCCGAGGAGGTCGGCGATCACCTTGCCCCGCTTGGGCCTCGCCTCGATGCTCCCGAGGACGGCCAGCCCGTCCACATAGACCACGGGGGCGTCGGTCTCCACCGAATCCAGCGCGTCCACCTCGAAGTTGCCGAGGATGCCGGCGCCGCTGCCGCGCAGCGAGACGTTCTCCGGGACGCGGATCTCGACGCTGCCGAAGACCGAGATCACCTTGATCATCACCTGGCGGTGCTCGAAGAGCGCCTCGCTGAGGTCTATTTCGACACTGCCGAATATCGCGTACGCGTGGATGCGGCGGCCGGCGCGCCAACGGCCCTTGCGGATCGAGGCGCTGAAGACGGCCACCAGACGGTCGTCGGGGTCGATCGGGATGGCGCCCGGCGTCGGGCGGTTGGGCACGGAGGAGACGGGCGCCACATAGGCCCGCCCCGCCTTCCGGGCCTGGCCGGCGGGCAGGTCCCGTACGAAGACGTCCAGCTCGCCCACGGTCTTGGCGGCGAGCACGCCCTCGACCCGCTCGGAGTGCTCCTCCGCGGTGAGGCGGCCCTCGGCGAGGGCGTCGCGCAGGAGGTCGGCTATCCGGTCGCGGTCGGCGTCGGACGCGCGCAGCTCGGCAGACGACAACGGCGGATCCTGGGTGGGGCGCTTTTGAAGGTCCACGACAGCAGATTACCCACTCGCGATAGATCGCGACCAGGGGGTGTGGACAACTCGGGGCCGCCGAACTGAGCCTTACCTCACAAGCCCGCTCTCCGAAGCAGGTCCTACGCTGGTGGCGCTGCCAACGGAGGTCAGCCGTCGGCGAGTGAGCCGCAGGGGCGCGCGAGCCCGACACCAGCCTTGTCGAGTGAGGAATGGGCGACATGCCTGAGTTCGAGTACACCGATCTGCTCCCCATGGGAGAGGACACCACCCCGTACCGGCTGGTGACCTCCGAGGGTGTCTCCACCTTCGAGGCCGACGGGCGGACGTTCCTCAAGGTGGAGCCGGAGGCGCTGCGCAAGCTGGCCGCCGAGGCGATCCACGACATCCAGCACTATCTGCGTCCGGCGCACCTCGCGCAGCTCCGCCGGATCATCGACGACCCCGAGGCGTCGAGCAACGACAAGTTCGTCGCGCTGGACCTGCTGAAGAACGCGAACATCGCGGCCGCCGGTGTGCTGCCCATGTGCCAGGACACGGGTACGGCGATCGTCATGGGCAAGCGCGGGCAGAACGTGCTCACGGAGGGCGGGGACGAGAAGGCCCTGTCCAAGGGCATCTACGACGCCTATCTGAACCTGAACCTGCGCTACTCGCAGATGGCTCCGCTCACCATGTGGGAGGAGAAGAACACCGGGTCGAACCTGCCGGCGCAGATCGAGCTGTACGCCACCGACGGCGGCGCCTACAAGTTCCTGTTCATGGCCAAGGGCGGTGGGTCGGCCAACAAGTCGTTCCTGTACCAGGAGACGAAGGCCGTCCTGAACGAGGCCTCCATGATGAAGTTCCTTGAGGCCAAGATCCGTTCGCTGGGTACGGCCGCCTGTCCGCCGTACCACCTCGCGATCGTGGTGGGCGGTACGAGCGCCGAGTACGCGCTGAAGACCGCGAAGTACGCCTCCGCGCACTACCTGGACGAGATCCCGGCCGAGGGGTCGCCGCTCGGGCACGGGTTCCGGGACAAGGAGCTGGAGGAGAAGGTCTTCGAGCTGACGCAGAAGATCGGGATCGGCGCGCAGTTCGGCGGCAAGTACTTCTGCCACGACGTGCGGGTCGTCCGGCTGCCGCGGCACGGCGCCTCGTGCCCCGTCGCGATCGCCGTGTCCTGCTCGGCCGACCGGCAGGCCGTCGCGAAGATCACCGCGGAGGGTGTGTTCCTGGAGCAGCTGGAGACGGACCCGGCGCGGTTCCTTCCGGAGACGACGGACGAGCACCTCGAGGAGGGCGACGTCGTCGAGATCGACCTCAACCAGCCGATGGACGACATCCTCGCCGAGCTGACCAAGTACCCCGTGAAGACGCGGCTCTCGCTCTCGGGGCCGCTGGTCGTGGCCCGGGACATCGCGCACGCCAAGATCAAGGAGCGGCTCGACGCGGGCGAGGAGATGCCGCAGTACCTCAAGGACCACCCGGTGTACTACGCGGGCCCGGCGAAGACGCCCGAGGGGTACGCGTCGGGGTCGTTCGGCCCGACGACCGCCGGGCGGATGGACTCCTACGTGGAGCAGTTCCAGGCAGCGGGCGGCTCCAAGGTGATGCTGGCGAAGGGGAACCGGTCGCAGCAGGTCACGGACGCGTGCGGGGCGCACGGCGGGTTCTACCTGGGGTCGATCGGCGGGCCCGCGGCCCGGCTCGCGCAGGACTGCATCAAGAAGGTCGAGGTCGTCGAGTACGAGGAGCTCGGCATGGAGGCCGTCTGGAAGATCGAGGTCGAGGACTTCCCGGCGTTCGTCGTCGTCGACGACAAGGGCAACGACTTCTTCAAGGACCCGGCGCCGGCGCCCACGTTCACGTCGATTCCGGTGCGGGGGCCCGGGCTGGCGTAGGGGGTGGCAGGTAGCGGGCTCGGGGCGGCCGTGGGGCGGATTTCTCGCCCCCGCCGCCCCTACCCGTTCCCGTCCCAGTCCGCGTCCCCGTCCCCGTCCCCGTCCCCAGGGGCGCTGCCCCGCGCTGCCCCTTCGACTCGGCCCCGGACCGCTTCTGGGGGCTGCACCCCCAGCCCCCTCGGCCTGAACGGCCTCGTCCTCGGACGCCGGACAGGCAGACGGGCAGACGGGCAGACGGGCGGAAATGCCGAAAGATGCCGGGCGGGCCGGGAATCCTCGTTACGACAGCTTCTTCACCTGTGCCTCGACGACCTCCGTCGGGAACTCGAAGTCCTTGCCCGTGGCGGCCGAGGCCAGGTTGAGGGCGGTGAAGTAGCCCAGCGTGCTGCCCTTGCGGAAGACGACGACCTTCATCGGGATCTTCGCGGCCTCGGCCTCGCTGACGAAGTCGATGGCGATCGCCTCGTCGGCACCCTCCGGCGCGGTGGCCGTGGCGACCTTGGTGACGTCCTGGGTGGTGCCGTCGACCGTGACCTTGAAGCCGTCCGCGCAGGCCTTGGCCGAGGTGTTGAGGGACTTCATCACGCTCTGGGCGGCGGCGCTGTCGTAGGCGGACAGGCGGAGCAGGACCCGGGTGACGTCGAGACCCGAGGAGCCGCCGCTCTTGGCGGCCTCGGCGGGGTCGATCTCGCCGGCCGTCTCGCGCTGCACGGTCGCGGACGGCTCGTCCACCACGCTGCCGACCATGGCGTACGCGACGGGCGCGCACTCGTCGCTGCCCGGCTCGACGTCCTTCTGGTCCACCGTCGCCGTGGGCTCGGTGACCTTGTGGCCCTCGACGTCCCCGTCCTTCAGCGCGACCTTCTCCAGGTCCGCGGCGGAGAGGGTGGGCGTCTTGCCGCCCGAGTCCCCCTCGCTCTCGCTCCCGCCGGAGTCCGAGCACGCGGCCAGCAGGGTCAGGGACAGGGCGGCGACACCGGCGACGCAGGACCGGCGTATGACAGCTCTACTCAATTCACGTTCTTTCTTCGGCATTTCGTTCGACGAGCGACTCGTCGGGGTGACGCTACTGCACGTCACCGGCATCGGTGCGCGGAATTCCGCGCTCACCCGCGCGGGGTACGGCCGGGAACACCACGGTCGGCCGGAACGCTGTACCGGACATGAGTGACTACCGCGTCGAACACGACTCCATGGGCGAGGTCCGCGTGCCGGCGGGCGCCAAGTGGCGGGCCCAGACACAGCGGGCGGTCGAGAACTTCCCGATCTCGGGGCAGCGCATCGAGCGCGCCCACATCGAGGCCCTGGCCCGGATCAAGGGCGCCGCCGCGCAGGTGAACGCCGAACTGGGCGTGCTCGACAAGGACATCGCCGAGGCGATCCGGGAGGCGGCCGAGGAGGTCGCGGAGGGCCGCTGGGACGAGCACTTCCCGGTGGACGTGTTCCAGACCGGGTCCGGCACCTCGTCGAACATGAACACCAACGAGGTCATCGCCACGCTGGCGACCGAGCGGCTCGGCCGGGACGTGCACCCGAACGACCACGTCAACGCCTCGCAGTCGTCCAACGACGTCTTCCCTTCCTCCATCCACATCGCCGCGACCGCCGCCGTCACCCGTGACCTGATCCCCGCCCTGGAGCATCTGGCCACGGCTCTGGAGCGCAAGTCCGTGGAATTCGCCGACGTCGTGAAGTCCGGTCGTACGCACCTCATGGACGCCACACCGGTCACTCTCGGCCAGGAGTTCGGCGGGTACGCGGCCCAGGTGCGGTACGGCGTCGAGCGGCTGGAGGCCTCGCTCCCCAGGCTCGCCGAACTCCCCCTGGGCGGTACGGCCGTGGGGACCGGCATCAACACGCCGCCCGGGTTCTCCGCCGCCGTCATCGCGGAGGTCGCGCGGGCCACCGGACTGCCGCTCACCGAGGCCCGCGACCACTTCGAGGCGCAGGGGGCCCGGGACGGCATCGTCGAGACGTCCGGGCAGCTCCGTACGATCGCCGTCTCCCTCACCAAGATCGCCAACGATCTGCGGTGGATGGCGTCGGGGCCGAGGACCGGTCTCGCGGAGATCTCCCTCCCCGACCTCCAGCCCGGTTCCTCGATCATGCCCGGCAAGGTCAACCCGGTGATCCCGGAGGCCGTGCTCATGGTCGCCGCGCAGGTCACGGGCAACGACACCACGGTCGCCACGGCGGGCGCCGCCGGGAACTTCGAGCTCAACGTCATGCTGCCCGTCATCGCCAAGAACGTCCTGGAGTCGATCCGGCTGCTCGCAGGCGTGTCACGGCTGCTCGCCGACCGGACCGTGGACGGGATCGTCGCCGACCGGGAGCGGGCCCGTGAGTACGCCGAGTCGTCCCCGTCCGTGGTCACCCCGCTCAACAAGTACATCGGATACGAGGAGGCCGCGAAGGTCGCCAAGAAGGCGCTCGCGGAACGGCGGACCATCCGCGAGGTCGTCCTGGACAGCGGTTACGTGGAGCGTGGCGATCTGACACTGGAGCAGCTCGACGAGGCGCTGGATGTCCTGCGGATGACACGGCCGTGACCGGGCGGCGAGTTCCGGCCGTCGCAGGTGTCACTCGGGTAACCGATTCCCGCCGAGGCGTGAACCGTGACCGGTACCGCAGCGTCATATGCGCATGACACCTAATATCTGCGCATGGGAGACGACGGAGTGGTGAGACGAGGGGAAGCGGACGGGTCGACGGCGTTCTGGGAGCCGGGCAGTCAGATCCTGTGGCGCTATCGGGAGAACGGCGGCGAACGCTTCCATATCGCGCGGCCCGTCACGGTCGTACGCGATGACGCGGATCTGCTGGCCGTGTGGATGGCGCCCGGTACCGAATGCGTACGGCCCATACTGGCGGACGGCACCTCGCTGAACTCGGAGCCCCTCACGTCCCGGTACAAGAAGCCGCGGAGCGTGCGGCTCGGCCGGTGGTCCGGCACCGGTGTGCTGAAGCTGGCGCGGCCGGGCGAGCCGTGGTCGGTGTGGCTGTTCTGGGAGCAGGGTTGGCGTTTCAAGAACTGGTACGTCAACCTGGAGACACCGCGGGCCCGTTGGGACGGCGGTGTGGACTCCGAGGACCACTTCCTGGACATCTGTGTGTTCCCGGACCGGTCCTGGAACTGGCTCGACGAGGACGAGTTCGCGCAAGCTCAGCAGGACGGCCTGATGGACGCTCACGCGGCCGAGCGGGTGCGGGAGGCGGGTCGGTCCGCGGTGGAGGCCATCCACGCGTGGGGCCCTCCGTTCTCGGACGGCTGGCAGCACTGGCGCCCGAACCCGGCGTGGGGAGTACCGTCTCTCCCGGACGACTGGGACCGTACGCCCGCGCACTTGTCCTCATGAGACCCTTGATGCGCCCCCGGTCCGCAACCGTAGGATCGTCCTCCGCAAGAGTTCACAGGGGCAACTCCCGCAGTTCGGGCAAGGCTTGACCGTACGTCACCGAGGGGCGGCAAGACGTGATCAAGGGGTACGAGGGTTACACCGGGACGAGCCGGAGACGGCCCGACGGACGGGCAGTACTGTCGTTCGGCGAGCCCGCCGGTACCGTGTGTGGCACAGGAACTGCCTCTGACCACGCGGGAAATCCGTTCCCAGGACACGTAATCCGGGTATCGGCCTTTCTGCGGGACGAAGTATCGGGTTTGCGGGACGCACTGCGCTCACGACGCGCAGTCCCGGACGGATGGATTCGACACGCGTGACGGAGCACCCCACCTCCCACGAGCGCCCTCAGGGCGGCGCCGGCCCCACGGATCCCCGTGGGGCGCTCCTGCGTACCCAGGAGCCGATGCGCACCGCGCCCGCCACGGCCTTACCCGCTCAGGCACGCATGGGTGACGCACCGGCCGAGCCGGGCACCGCGGCCCCGTGCGCCAAGAGCGGACAGGCCCCCTCGGAGCACGCCCAGCCGGCGCTCTCCGAGCACTCCCAGCCCTCGGCCACCGAGCCCGACCCGCACCGCCCGAGGCCCGCGCCGGAGACCATCCCGGCGCAGCCCGGCGGTGAGCCGGACCGGTCCGGCGGGGCCGGTGGCGGCCTGGAGCGCCGCAGCGGGCAGGGAGTGCCGCCGGGCGCCCCCATGCCCATGCGGCGGGACGGCGACCGGTTGCGCTTCGTGGGCGCCGCGACCCGGCGGATCGCCCGCGGCATCGACCTGGACGAGATCGTGATGGGTCTGTGCCGGGCCACCGTGCCGACGTTCTCGGACGCGATCCTCGTGTATCTGCGCGAGCCGCTGCCGGTCGGCGACGAGCGGCCCACCGGGCCCATGGTGCTGCGCCTGCGCCGCACCGACCGGATTCCCGAGGAGCGGGACACCGAGGGCGGCTTCATGCCCGTGCTCCAGCCCGAGCAGCCCGTGGATCTGGCGGTCGTCACCGCCGAGCAGTGCGAGGTGCGGCCCGGCGGAGCGCTCGCCGAGGTGCTGCGGGGCGTACGGCCGGTCTTCGCGGACGCGCCCGCCGCGCACGACGCGCTGCCGGAACTGCTCGGTCCGGACGCCGAACTGACCGTGCCGACCGGCCAGCGGGCGATTCTCGCGCCGCTGCGCGGCCGACGCCGGGTGATCGGCGCGGCGGTCTTCCTGCGCCGCCCGGAACGGATGGCGTTCGAGCAGGACGATCTGCTGGTCGCCGCCCAGCTCGCCACGCACAGCGCGCTCGGCATCGACAAGGCGGTGCTGTACGGCCGTGAGGCGTACATCGCGGACGAGTTGCAGCGCACGATGCTGCCGGAGGCGCTGCCGCGCTGCACCGGCGTACGGCTCGCGCACCGGTATCTGCCCGCCGCCGAGACGGCGCGGGTCGGCGGCGACTGGTACGACGCGATTCCCCTGCCGGGGAGCCGGGTCGCGCTGGTGGTGGGTGACGTGATGGGTCATTCGATGACCTCTGCCGCGATCATGGGTCAGCTGCGGACCACCGCGCAGACGCTGGCGGGCCTGGATCTGCCGCCGCAGGAAGTGCTGCACCACCTCGACGAGCAGGCCCAGCGGTTGGGCACGGACCGGATGGCCACGTGCCTGTACGCCGTGTACGACCCGGTCTCGCATCGGATCACCATCGCCAACGCCGGGCATCCGCCGCCGGTGCTGCTGCACCTGGGCGGGCGTGCCGAGGTGCTGCGGGTGCCGCCGGGTGCGCCGATCGGTGTGGGCGGGGTGGACTTCGAGGCGGTGGAGCTGGACGCGCCGGCCGGTGGCACGTTGCTGCTGTACACCGACGGGCTCGTGGAGTCCCGGCTCCGGGACGTGTGGACCGGGATAGAGCAGCTGCGGGAGAAGCTGGCCGCGACCGCGCAGTTGACCGGGCCGGATCATCCGCCGCCGCTGGAAGCGCTGTGCGACGAGGTGCTCGACATGCTCGGCCCGGGGGACCGGGACGACGACATCGCGCTGCTCGCCGCGCGGTTCGATGGGATCGCTCCCAGCGACGTCGCGTACTGGTTCCTGGAGCCCGAGGAGATGGCTCCGGGGCGGGCGCGTCGGCTGGCCCGGCACGCGTTGTCCCGCTGGGGTCTTGAGGAGTTGACCGACTCGGTCGAGCTGCTCATCAGCGAGGTCGTGACGAACGCCGTGCGGTACGCGACTCGGCCGGTCACGTTGAGGTTGCTGCGGACGGATGTGCTGCGGTGCGAGGTGACCGACGACGTTCCGCAGCTGCCTCGGCTTCGGCAGGCCCGGGCGACGGACGAGGGGGGCCGTGGGCTCTACCTGGTCAATCGGCTGGCCAAGCGGTGGGGGGCCACTCGGTTGAGTGCGGGGAAGGTTGTGTGGTTCGAGCTCAACCAGGCGTGAGGGATTTCGCGGGAGCGCCGTAGGACTTCCGCGAGTTCGGCGGCTGCGGGTTCGTCGTGGCGTGTCGCGCAGTTCCCCGCGCCCCTGAAGGGCCTGCGGCCCTCGGACGCGCGAAGGGCGCCCGGTGATCTCACCGGGCGCCCTTCGCTTTTCGGGTGCGCTAGTCGTCCACCTGTGGATCGTTCGGGTTCGTCGGGAACTCGATGCCGCCGTCGTCGCCCGACGGGGTCTCCTCCGGGGTCGTCTCCGGGGTCGTCTCCGGGGTCGTCTCCGGGGTCGTCTCCGGAGTGGTCTCCGGGGTCGTCTCGGGCGGGGTGGTCGGCTCGTCCGTGGTGGGCGTCTCGGACGGGGTCTCGGACGGCGTCACGGACGGGGTCGGGGACTCCGTCGGCGCGACCGCGGCGCCCTGCTTGGTGTCCAGGTCGAACTTGGTGGTCTTGCCCATCACGCCGAAGGTGTAGGTGGCCCAGATCTGGGCGGGGAAGCCACCGCCGTTGACCCGGGGGACGCCGACGGCGTTGTACATCGAGACGTGCTTGCCGTTCTTGCTCATGTCCTCGCCGAAGAGCCCGACGGAGGTCACGAGGTTCGGGGTGTAGCCGGTGAACCAGGCGGAGCGGTTCTCGTCGGAGGTACCCGTCTTGCCGGCGACCTGCTGCCCGTTGCGGGCCGGGTTGTCGCGGACGGACGTCTTGGCCGTACCGTCGTCGACCACGCCGGTGAGGACCGAGGTGACCGTGTCGGCGGCCTCTTTGCTGATGACCTGCTCGCCGATCGGCTCGGGGAACTCGACCGGGCCTTCCCGGTGCTCGGCCGAGGCGATGATGGTCGGGGTGACCTTCTTGCCGTGGTTGTCGAGGGTGGCGTAGATGCCGGCCATCTCCAGCGGGCTGGCACCCATGGAGCCCAGGGTCTGGGCGGGGACCGCCTCCATGCCCTCGGTGTCCATGCCGAGCTTCCCGGCGACCTCCATGACCTTCTCCATGCCCACGTCCACGCCCATCTGGGCGAAGACGGAGTTGATGGACTTGTTCATGGCGGCCTGCACGGTGACGTCGCCGTAGTCGACGTTGTCCTCGTTGGGCGGGGCGAAGCCGACCGCGGTGCCGTCGTCCGTGACCTTGTGCCGGCTGTCACCGTCGTAGACCGTGCTGGCGGTGATCGGGTCGCCGTCCTGGGTCTCGGCATCCTCGTCGACGGCCGCGGCGAGGATCACCGGCTTGAAGGTGGAGGCGGGCTGGTAGTCCCGGCGCATGGCGTTGTTCGTGTAGTGCTTCACGTAGTCGACGCCGCCGTACATGGCGAGGACCTTGCCCGTCTTCGGGTCGACGGAGACGGCACCGGCCTGGATGTACTTGTCGACCTTGCGCTTCTTCGGGTCGAGCTTGCTGGTGAGGCGTTCCTTGACGGCCTTCTCCAGCGCGGCCTGCTTCTTCGAGTTGATGTTCAGCGTGACGGTCCAACCGCCCGCGTCGATCTTCGTCTTGGCCTCTTCGAGGTTGTCCGCCTTGTCGCTGGCCACGAGCTGCTTGGCCAGCTGGTTGTTGGCGGCCGTGACCAGGTAGCCGTTCTGGCCCTCCATGTCGGGGGCGGCCTGGGGCTCCTTCGGCTTGGGGAGCTTCATGCCCTCCCGCTCCGAGGCGGTCAGCTTGGTCAGATCCTGCATCTCGACCATGTTGTCCAGCACGTAGTTCCAGCGCGCCGTGACCAGCTTCTTGCCGGTCGGCGTCGCGGTGGACAGGTCGTACTGGCTGGGAGCCTGGAGCAGCGCGGCGAGGTACGCGCCCTCCCGGACGTTGAGGTCCTTGGCGTCCTTTTGGTAGTACGCCTGGGCGGCGGCCTGGATGCCCCAGGCGCCACGGCCGTAGTAGCTGGTGTTGATGTAGCCCGCGAGGATGTAGTCCTTGGACTCGTTGCGCTCCAGCTTCAGGGAGATGACCAGCTCGTTGAGCTTGCGGGTCACCGTCTGGTCCGACGTCAGGTAGTAGTTCTTGACGTACTGCTGGGTGATCGTCGAGCCGCCCTGCTTGCCCTTGCCCGACAGGGTGTTGATCACACCGCGGGCCATGCCCTTGAAGTCGACGCCGGGGTCGTCGAAGAAGGTCTTGTTCTCAGCGGCGACGAAGGCCAGCTGGACGTCCCTGGGTATCTTGTCGAGCTCGACGATCTCGCGGTTCGTGTTGCCGGTGCGGGCGAAGACCTTGTCGGCGTCGGCGTACTTGTAGACGTTGCTTTCCTGGGTCGCCTCGGGGTTCCCCTTGGGTATGTCGATCATCAGGTAGAGCACGACGAAGGCACCCATGCCGAGCAGACAGACACCGAAGAACGTGCCGAGGATCTTCTTCCAGGTGAAGAGGCGGCGCAGGAAGCTCTTCTGCTGCTTCTTGCCGCCGCCCTTGGACGCGTTCTTGGCCGCGGCCCTGGCCGCCGCCCGGCCGCCGCCCTCCGGCGCGCCTATGACGGTCGTCGTCGCGCCTGCTTCGCCCCCGGACGAGCGCTGGGGCGCCGCGCGGCGACCGCCGCGTTGCCGCGCTCGTCTTTCTTCCGCTCGTCCCATGGCTCCGGTCCGCTCCGCATTCTGCTCGGTCTCATACGTCACTCGCGTCTTGTCAGCTCAGCAAGCTAACACCGAGGACTATGACAAGAGGGAGTCGGTCCGCCCTGTGACGGCGTGACAATGCGCACGCGACGCGCATACCCCTAGACCTCATCCCAACGGAACGGACGTTCCAACTGGGCCGATGGTTGCCCCACCGGACCCATGAGTTGTCGCCCAGTGGCCGCCGATCGCAGTGACAGAACCGTGACAATCGGCCCTGACCTGCGCCCCCTCTCCACCCGGCGGCGACCTATAAACGGCAGGTATACCTGCCGTGTATACCCCCTGTGTACAGTCGTGCTCATGTCCATCGGTCACACCCTCCTGGGACTCCTGGAGTCCGGGCCCCGACACGGTTACGACCTCAAGCGGGCCTTCGACGAGAAGTTCGGTCAAGACCGGCCCCTGCACTACGGCCAGGTCTACTCGACGATGTCGCGCCTGCTGAAGAACGGCCTCGTCGAGGTCGACGGCATCGAGCCCGGCGGCGGTCCCGAGCGCAAGCGGTACGCGATCACCGAGGCGGGCATCACGGATGTCCAGCGGTGGCTCGCGACGCCCGAGAAGCCCGAGCCGTATCTGCAGTCGACCCTCTACACGAAGGTCGTCCTCGCCCTGCTCACCGACCGGAACGCGGCCGACATCCTCGACACCCAGCGTTCCGAGCACCTGCGCATGATGCGCATCCTCACCGACCGCAAGCGCAAGGGCGACCTGGCCGATCAGCTGATCTGCGACCACGCCCTGTTCCATCTGGAGGCCGATCTGCGATGGCTGGAGCTGACCGCCGCCCGACTGGGCAAGCTGGCCGAGGCGGTGGCCCGGTGATGACCCCCGCCGGCTCCCTGCTCGTCGCGACCGATCTGCGCAAGGCGTACGGTCCGACCACCGCGCTGGACGGTGCCGAGTTCTCCATCCACCCCGGCGAGGTCGTCGCGGTGATGGGCCCCTCCGGCTCCGGCAAGTCGACCCTGCTGCACTGCCTCGCCGGGATCGTGCCGCCCGACTCGGGCTCGATCACCTACAACGGCCGCGAGATGGCCACCATGAACGACACCCAGCGCAGCGCGCTGAGGCGCAGCGAATTCGGGTTCGTCTTCCAGTTCGGCCAGCTCGTGCCGGAGCTGACGTGTGTGGAGAACGTGGCACTGCCGCTGCGGCTGAACGGCGCCTCCCGCAAGGAGTCGGAGAAGACCGCCCTCGGCTGGATGGAGCGCCTGGAGGTCGACGACCTGGCCCGCAAGCGTCCCGGTGAGGTCTCGGGCGGGCAGGGGCAGCGGGTCGCCGTCTCCCGGGCGCTCGTCACCAACCCCCGGGTGCTGTTCGCGGACGAGCCCACCGGCGCCCTCGACTCGCTCAACGGCGAGCGCGTGATGGAGCTGCTCACCGAGGCCGCCCGGTCCACCAACGCCGCCGTCGTCCTGGTCACGCACGAGGCGCGGGTGGCCGCGTACTCCGACCGCGAGATCGTCGTACGGGACGGGAAGTCGCGGGACATGGAGCGCGTCGTATGAGCTCGGCTGTCGTGCGCCAGTGGTACCGGGATCTGGCGATGGGGGTCCGGTTCACCTTCACCGGGGGCCGTGAGGGCTGGGTGCGCGCCGTGCTCACCGCGGTCGGTGTCGGCCTCGGGGTGGCGCTGCTGCTGCTCACCGCGGCGATACCGAACGCGCTGGCGACCCGGCAGGACCGGGAGCAGGCCCGGGAGGACCGGGGCATCGGCTACCTCGCGGACAACAGCAGGTCCAAGCCGACCGACAAGAGCCTGATCGTCGCCGACACCGACACCGAGTACCAGCACCAGGAGATCCGGGGACGGCTCCTCGAACCCGAAGGCGTGGACGCGCCGCTGCCGCCCGGGGTCGGGAAGTTCCCCGCGCCGGGCGAGATGCTCGTCTCCCCCGCCCTCTCCGAGCTGCTGAGGTCGGACGCCGGGGAACTGCTGCGCGGCCGGCTGCCGTACGACACGGTGGGCACCATCGGCGAGACCGGGCTGATCGGCCCGGGGGAACTCGCCTACTACGCCGGCGCCGACGGACTCGCCCCGCGGCTCGACGACTCGGTGGTGGCCCGGATCGACCGGTTCGGGTTGTCCATGGTCGAGCAGCCCGAGGAGGAAGTGGACCCGATCCTGCTGCTGCTCACGCTGGTCGTGTTCGTGGTGCTGCTGATGCCGGTCGCCGTCTTCATCGCCACGGCCGTACGGTTCGGCGGCGAGCGGCGCGACCGCAGGCTGGCGGCGCTGCGGCTGGTCGGCTCCGACGGGCGGATGACGCGCCGGATCGCGGCGGGCGAGGCACTCGCGGGTGCCGTGCTGGGACTGCTCTTCGGCACCGGGTTCTTCCTGCTCGGCAGGGAGATCGCCGGTTCGGTCGAGGTGCTCGACATCAGTGTGTTCCCGAGCTACCTCAACCCCTCCCCCGGCCTCGCCCTGCTGGTGGCGCTCGCGGTGCCGGCGGCCGCCGTCCTCGTCACCCTGTTCGCGCTGCGCGGCGTCGTCATCGAACCGCTCGGTGTGGTCCGCACGGCCAAGCCCGCGCGCCGCAGGCTCTGGTGGCGGCTGCTGCTGCCGCTCGGCGGTCTCGCCATGCTCTACCCGATGCTCGGCCAGGGGTCGGACAACGGGGAGTTCAACGAGTACATGGTGACCGGCGGCGTCGTCCTGCTGCTGGTCGGAATCACCGCCCTGCTGCCGTGGTTCGTCGAGGCGTTCGTCGCCCGGCTGGGCGCCGGCGCCGTCTCCTGGCAGCTGGCCGTCCGCAGGCTCCAGTTGAGCAGCGGCTCGGCGGCCCGCATGGTCAACGGCATCGCGGTGGCGGTGGCCGGCGCGATCGCCCTGCAGATGCTGTTCGCCGGAGTCGAGGGCAGGTTCACCGAGTCGACCGGGCAGGACACCACGCGTGCCCAGATGGAGCTCACCCTGCCGAAGGACCTCTCCGTGAGCGCCGCCGGCAAGGAGCTGAGGCGGGCCAGGGGCGCGGAGTCCACCGCGGCACTGTCCACCACGACGGTCTCCGCCACCGCCAAGGACCCCGAGGAGACGACGGAGATGACCGTCGGCGACTGCGGCGCCCTGCGCGAACTCGCCGAGATCTCCTCGTGCCGCGACGGCGACGTCTTCATGCTGGGCGCCCCGAGCGACCCGACCGTGACGAAGCTCGTCACCGCCGGGAACACGCTGTACTTCGACGCCTCCTACAGCGGGGAGGAGCCGGGCGCCGAGATCGCCTGGAAGGTACCGGCCGAGGTGCGGAAGGTGCCCGAGCGCGCCGACGCGCTGCGGACCGGGGCGGCGGGGCTGATGGCCACCCCCGGCGCCCTGCCCGCGAAGGCCGAGACCGTCTTCTACAGCACCGTCTACGTACGGACCGACCCCAGGGTTCCGAACGCGCTCGACGAGGTGCGCAACGCGGCCGTGGCGATCGATCCGCTGATCAGGACCTGGGAGTGGGAGTCGACCAGGCGGGTGGACCAGTTCGCGGACATCCGCACCGGTCTGCTGGTCGGCGCGTCCGCCGTGCTCGTCCTCATCGGCGCGAGCCTCCTCGTGTCGCAGCTGGAGCAGCTCCGCGAACGCAGGAAGCTGCTCTCGGCGCTGGTCGCCTTCGGTACCCGGCGCCGCACGCTCGGTCTGTCCGTGCTGTGGCAGACGGCGATCCCGATCACGCTGGGCCTCGTCCTCGCCTCGACGGTCGGTCTGACCCTGGGCGCGGTCCTGCTGAAGATGACGGGCGTCCCGGTGGGCGTGGACTGGCCGAGCGTGCTGTCGATGACCGGCATCGGCGCGGGCATCGTCGTCCTGGTCACGGCGCTGAGCATGCCGCCGCTGCTGCGCCTGATGCGCCCGGAGGGGCTCCGCACGGAATAGGGAGGGCCGCGTGTCGTTCGCGGGCCGTCTCCGGCCCCGGACCGGCGAGGGCCGCGGCGCTTTCCTGAGCGCCGCGGCCCTCGCGCGGGTGCCGTGCGCGGCCGGAGTTCGACGGGCCGCCGTTCCCGACGGGACACTGGACCGCGACGGGACACTGGACCGCGTCAGGCCGCTCGCCGGGTAGTGAGGACGATGAGGACGACATGTCGCTGGAAACGTTGCAGTCCGCGGTGCCGGACTACGCCAAGGACCTCCGCCTGAACCTGGGTTCCGTCATCGGCGACTCCGCTCTGCCGACGCAGCGGCTGTGGGGCACCGTCCTCGTCACGGCGATCGCCTCCCGCTCGGCGGTCGTGCTGCGCGAGCTGGCGCCGGAGGCCAGGGCGAACCTGTCACCGGAGGCGTACACCGCGGCGCGGTCCGCGGCGGCGACGATGGCGATGACCAACGTCTTCCACCGCACGCGGCATCTGCTGTCCGACCCCGCGTACGGCGGTCTGCGGGCCGGGCTGCGCGTGAACGTCCTCCGTGATCCCGGGGTCGACAGGGTCGACGTCGAGCTGTGGTCGTTGGCCGTGTCCGCGATCAACGGGTGCGGATTGTGTCTGGACGCGCATGAGCAGGCGCTCCGCAAGGCGGGGGTCGACCGGGAGACCGTGCAGGAGGCGTTCAGGATCGCGTCCGTGGTGCAGGCGGTCGGGGTCACGCTGGACGCGGAGGCGATTCTCTCCGAGTAGGTCCTGTGGGGCAGGTGGCCGGGAATCGCCCGTTCGCGGAAATCCGTTCGCGGCCCCTCCTCTCCCTGGGGAAAATCCGTCTCCATGACGTCCTTCTCCTCCCTCTCCTCCCTCTCCTCACGCAGCTTCGAAGAGCTCGTCGCCGAGGGCGATGCCGTACCCACCGAGGGGTGGGACTTCTCCTGGTTCGAGGGGCGGGCCACGGAGGCCCGGCCGTCGTGGGGGTACGCGCGGGCGATGGGGGAACGGCTCGCGCGGGCCTCGGCGGCGTTGGACATCCAGACCGGGGGTGGGGAGGTGCTCGACTCCGCCCCGCGCCTTCCACCGGTGACCGTGGCCACGGAGGGGTGGCCGCCGAACGTCGCCAAGGCGACCGCGCTGCTGCGGCCCCGGGGCGCGGTGGTGGTGGCCGTTCCGCAGGACGCGCCGCTGCCGTTCGCGGACGGGGCGTTCGACCTGGTCACCAGCAGGCATCCGGTCCGGGCCCACTGGTCGGAGATCGCCCGGGTGCTCGAGCCCGGTGGCACGTACTTCGCCCAGCATGTGGGGCCGAGCAGCGTCTACGAACTCGTCGAGCACTTCACCGGCCCGCTGCCGGAGGAGAACCGCAGCGCCCGCCACCCGGACGGCGAGCGCGCCGACGCCGAGGCGGCCGGGCTGGAGATCGTGGAACTGCGGGCCGAGCGGCTGCGGATCGAGTTCTACGACATCGGGGCGGTCGTGCACTTCCTGAAGAAGGTCGTCTGGATGGTGCCCGGCTTCACCGTCGAGGCGTATCTCCCCCGGCTCCGCTCCCTGCACGAGCGGATCGAGAGCGAGGGCCCCTTCGTCGCGCACAGCGCCCGGCACCTCTTCGAGGCCCGTAAGCCGGCCGCCGAGTAGGGCACTCACGCGTGCGGCCCGACCATGACCTTCCCGATCGCCAACTCGGCCCGCGCCTGAAGCACTTCGCCCACCCGTTCCACCCGCTCCCCCAACTCCCGCTCCCGCCGCGCGCCCAGCCGCCCGAGCGGCTCCACCGTGACCGTCGTACGCCGGCCCTGACGCCGCTGGTGCCAGACGCCCGCGACCACGCCGTCGACCAGGAGCAGGGGGTGGTTGCCCGCCTGGCCGCGTGCGAGGGCCCGCTCGTACGCCGCCCCGGGGAACAGCCGCTCGCGAGGTTGCGCGGCGATGCCGTACGCGTCGAAGTAGGGCAGCAGCCGTACGCCCCGCAGGACACGGGCGGGGTCCTCGGGGAAGTCGGTGTCGCCCGCCGCCACCCAGGCCGGCTCGCCCTCGAAGTCGACCTCCTCGATCCCGCCGGAGGAGGCCAGTGAGGCGAAGAGGCGGTCGGACCAGGCGCCGGGTGCCGCCGCCCACTGGGCGAAGTGGCGCGGGGAGGCCGGGCCGTAGGCGCGCAGATAGTGGTGGACGAGGGTCGCCAGTCCCTCGTCCGCCGAGGGGAGGGGATCGAAGTGGGGCGGGCGGGTGTACGTCGCCCTGCGGCCGCGGTCGGGGCCGAAGCACAGGGCGCCGGACTGGCCCGCGCGGTGCATGACCTGGCGCCAACGGGGCCACAGGTCCTGGAAGGCGGGCATGACACGGTCCCCGGCCCACGGCCCGGTGCGCGCGACGACCTCCTCGCCCAGCTCGTCGAGGGTCAGCGTGGTCCCGTCCAGGGCGGCGCCGATCGCGGCCACGACCTGCTCGGCCTGCTCGTCGGTGAGGCGTACGTCCGGGGCGAACGGGCTCGCTCCGCCCGGGATCGCGGTCAGCGCGGCCGTCCAGAAGGGCAGGTCGGCGGTCGGCAGCAGATGGACGGTACCGCGCGGCCCGAACGTCTTCACCAGCGTCCGGTCCTCCCACAGCGCGGCCCGCACGTCGGCCCGGGTGATCCCCTCGGTGCGCAGCCCCACCGACAGCTCGGCCGCCGACAGCACCTGCGCGTGGGCCCCCAGCATGGCGCCGGCCACCTCGGCGACCGGCGTACCGGCCGGTGCGGGAGCCCCCAGGAACTGCCGCTCCGTCCGTCGCGCACTCGCCTGCTCCCAGGTGACCGTCCTGACCCTCATGGCCTCGGCTCCCTCACGCTCGCCGGCCCCGTCACGCTCGCCGGCCCCGTCACGCTCGCCGTCCCCGTCACGGGACGACGCCAGGGCCGATCGAGGACGGATCCTGACCTCTGTGCCGGTGTCCACATCGTTACCGACCGCGGGCTTGGCTTCCCGGGGTCTACTCGCGTAGGTTCAGACCAAGGTAATTCGCGTGAGCAAAGCTGCGCGGTGCGGCATCGCGCAGTGGAGGGGGCTGCGCGAGGCCGTGCGCCGCGTCACCGGGCGTCAAGCGCGCGTTCCACTCGCGCTTCACCCGTACGAGGGCGCCGGGCCGTTTCTTCTCGGAAGTCGCACAACGATGCGCAAACCCCACATTCCTTCCGGGATTCATCCATTCTCCCTTGGAATCCGCCGGGATCCGGCCATGATCACCCCTCGATCACACCCTGAATGAACGCTTCCGCGCTCACCGTCACGCTGTCGTCCGGCTGCGGAGAGTAGTTGTGGCACGCCGATGTACGCAGCATCACTCACGAAGGGTTATGGTGGAAACCCCCCCTCGGGCCGGTCCGTCTCCCCCCCACGGACCGGCCCGTTTTTTTGCCCGTGAGCCGGCCCTCCGGGGAGGGCGCTCCGTCGGGCCCGGGGCCCGCCCCAACCCCGTACACCCCTTGGCGGAGTTGGCCTCCAGCCCCGGTAGGCTCTGCCAACCAAGGGGACTGCCACCGCACCGGAGGGGCTGGAAGACGTGAACCTGCGCGACAAACTGCGCGGCCTGCTGGTCAGGGTCTACGCACGCAGGGTCGAGGGCCACCTCGACCACGCCCAGGTGCCCAAGCACATCGGCGTCATCATGGACGGCAACCGGCGCTGGGCGAAGGCAGCGGGCTCCACGACCGCGCAGGGACACCGCGCCGGCGCGCACAAGATCGAGGAGTTCCTCGGCTGGTGCACCGAGACGGATGTGAAGGTCGTCACCCTCTGGCTGTTCTCCACGGACAACTTCGGCCGCCCCCAGGAAGAACTGGTCCCCCTCTTCGGGATCATCGAGGACGTCGTCCGCACCCTCGCCGCCGACGGCCGCTGGCGGGTGCACCACGTGGGCACGCTGGACCAGCTGCCCGGGCAGCTGCAGACCGCGCTGAAGGAGTCCGAGGAGTCCACCGCGGACGTCGACGGAATACTGGTCAACGTCGCCATCGGGTACGGCGGCCGCCAGGAGATCGCCGACGCCGTACGGTCCATGGTCCAGGACGCGCACGAGAAGGGCACCTCGATGGAGGAGCTCGCCGAGAAGGTCTCCGTCGACCTGATCGGCAGCCACCTGTACACCGGCGACCAGCCCGACCCGGATCTGGTGATCCGGACGAGCGGCGAGCAGCGGCTGTCCGGATTCATGCTCTGGCAGACCGCGCACTCCGAGTACTACTTCTGCGACGTCTTCTGGCCGGCCTTCCGGAAGGTCGACTTCCTGCGGGCCCTGCGGGACTACGCGGCGCGCGGCCGCCGCTACGGAAGCTGAAATTCCGTATTACGGGTGAGGGGCGCACCACCACCATCGGGACAGAAGTAACGAGGAGTTCACCGGGGCGCCGTCGTACCGCTTGGCATGGCGGCGCATGTTCGAGGGCATAAGCCAGTCAGGTCGACACCCGAACCACGGGTGTCGGATCTCAGCGGGCGGCTCGGGGCCGTCCGCCCGGGAGGCCCTTTGCACCAGCCCGATCGTGCGGTCACAGCACGGACGAAGCAGCGGAGGGCCGGTCACCGGCCCGTGCAACGGCGCCGACGACCGGCCCAGTTCGAACCCGTCGCTCCCCGACCTCATCCGAGGGGGTACGTCCTTCCGTGGTGACCAGCACAAAGCGCCGTATGCCAGACCGGCGCACCTACGTCCTCGACACCAGCGTCCTGCTGGCCGACCCGAATGCTTTGAGCCGCTTCGACGAGCACGAAGTCGTGCTGCCGATCGTCGTGGTCACGGAGCTGGAGGCGAAGAGGCACCATCCCGAGCTCGGCTACTTCGCCCGGCAGGCCCTTCGCCTGCTCGACGAGTTCCGGGTCCGGCACGGCCGCCTCGACGCCCCCATCCCGATCGGGGAGCTCGGCGGGACCGTGAGGGTCGAGCTCAATCACTCGGATCCCAGTGTGCTGCCCAGCGGCTACCGCCTGGGGGACAACGACTCCCGGATCCTCGCGGTGGCCCGCAACCTGCAGGCCGAGGGCTTCGACGTCACGGTGGTGTCGAAGGACCTGCCCCTCAGGATCAAGGCGTCCTCCGTGGGCCTCCTCGCCGAGGAGTACCGCGCGGAGCTGGCCATCACGGACGCCTCCGGGTGGACCGGGATGTCCGAGCTGACCCTGCCGGGCGAACAGGTCGACATCCTCTTCGAGGAAGGGTCGATCTATGTCCCCGAGGCGAGCACGCTGCCCGTGCACACCGGCCTGACGATCCAGTCGGAGCGCGGCAAGGCACTGGGCCGGGTGACGCCCGAGGGCAACATCCGCCTCGTGCGGGGCGACCGGGAGGCGTTCGGCATCAAGGGCCGCAGCGCGGAGCAGCGCATCGCGCTGGATCTGCTGCTCGACCCGGACGTCGGCATCCTGTCGATGGGCGGCCGGGCCGGCACCGGCAAGTCGGCGCTCGCCCTGTGCGCGGGTCTGGAGGCCGTGCTCGAACGCCGTCAGCACCAGAAGGTGATGGTCTTCCGGCCGCTGTACGCCGTGGGCGGGCAGGAGCTCGGCTATCTGCCCGGCTCCGAGTCCGAGAAGATGAGCCCCTGGGCGCAGGCGGTCTTCGACACGCTCTCCGCGGTCACCAGCCGCGAGGTCATCGAGGAGATCACCGCACGCGGGATGCTGGAGGTCCTGCCGCTCACGCACATCCGTGGCCGTTCCCTGCACGACGCGTTCGTGATCGTGGACGAGGCACAGTCGCTGGAGCGGAACGTCCTGCTGACCGTTCTGTCCCGGATCGGCGCGAATTCGCGCGTCGTTCTGACCCATGACGTGGCCCAGCGCGACAACCTGCGCGTCGGCCGCTACGACGGTGTCGTCGCCGTGGTCGAGAAGCTGAAGGGCCATCCGCTCTTCGCCCACGTCACGTTGACGAGGTCCGAACGGTCCCAGATCGCGGCCCTTGTGACCGAAATGCTGGAGGACGGGCAGATTTAGCCCCAACCCCTGGGCGCCGTCCGGCAAAAGGCTCAGCAGCCTAGCCGGGCGGCGCCTCGGCGTGTGTGGCTTTCCTGGAATCTCCGGCGTCAAACGAGGTGTGAGCTTTCACACTCACCACTGAATTGCCTCGCGGTGCCGGGTTACGGCAGAGTCTCATTCCTGTCAGGCCCCGCATACGACACACCTGTACCCCCAGCGGTACGGAACCACAGCAGCATCAGATCAACTCCATAGCGTCGTCGTATGCCGCCCGCGCACCACGCGGCGCTCCCCGCAAAGGAGTTGCCCACCGGGCCCGCGCCTCCGTGACCCCGCAGTTGGGAGGCCAGCGTCAAGGGCACGATTGCGTCCGCCAGGGTCACCGAGGCGGACGATGCTGGAAGGAAACCGTGTGAGCCGGATTTCGGTCCGGGGATTCGCAGTGGCCTCGGCCACCGCGGTCACCGCAGTCGGCAGTGTCGTCGGAGTTGCCTCGGGCAGCACCGCCCAGACGACGACTGACGACGCCGAGGCGGTCGCGAACGACACCACGTTGCTCGCTGACATACCTGTGGGCCAGCAGGCTCAGGTACAGACCGCGTCCCTGAGTGCCCAGGCCGATGCCCAGGCCATCGCCGCCGACGCGAGCGCCCGCAAGGACGCCGAGGAGACCGCCCGTAAGAAGGCGGCCCAGGACGCGATCGACAAGCAGGAGGCGGCGGAGAAGGCCGAGCAGGAGCGGAAGGCGAAGGAAGCGGCGGCGGCCGAAGCCGAGTCGAAGTCCGCGGCCGCCGGTTCGCTCGGTGACATCCCCACGCAGAGCTCGTACACCATCGCCGAGATCCAGGCGATGGCGAAGGCGGTCGTGGCCAGCGACCAGTGGACGTGCTTCAGCAACATCGTGAACCACGAGTCCACCTGGAACTACAAGGCCGTCAACCCCTCCTCGGGTGCCTACGGTCTCTTCCAGGCGCTGCCCGCCGGCAAGTACTCCTCCGCCGGTTCCGACTGGCGGACCAACCCGGCCACGCAGATCAAGTGGGGCCTGAACTACATGGAATCGCGCTACGGCAGCCCGTGCGAGGCCTGGTCCTTCTGGCAGGCCAACCAGTGGTACTAGGACGGTCGGCCGGCGGGTGACATCCGCCCGCCGCTCAACCTTCCCGAGCCCTCCACCGTCCTTCGGTGGGGGGCTTCGGCCATGTACGGTCGAAGCCGCCGTGAGCGATCGCGGCCTCCGGGAGGAGTGGTGACCAACAGGGGCGACGGGGGAAGAGGACGGATGATGTCGCGAGTTCCTGGGTGGCTCGGCCGGCTCGGCGCCGGGCTGAGCGGGTGGAGCGAGCGGTTGGAGCGACGCCGGGCCGAGATCGAGTCGGCGGCGGAGCGCCCGGACGACGGCGAGGACGCCGCCGCGGGGCGCCGCCGCGACGACGGCACGGGCGGCTCCGACAACGGCCCCGACACCCCCAAGGAGACCACCGGGAACGGGGGCGGGGGCGTCGACGACGGTACGGGCGGCTCTCCGGGCCCACCCGCCGGTGCTCGGGACCGGACGGCCGCCCCGGTGCTCCCCACCCGGCCGGACCCCGCCTCAGCGGTGCCCTGGGGCATGCGGGTGGCGGCCGAGGCCGGATGGCGGCTGCTCGTGCTCGCGGGCACCGTCTGGGTGTTGATGCGGGTCATCAGCTCCGTACGGCTGCTGGTGCTGTCGTTCACCGCCGCCCTGCTCATCACCGCCGTGCTCCAGCCGACCGTGGCACGGCTGACCCGGCTCGGCGTACCGCGCGGTCTCGCCACCGCGCTGACCGCCGCCCTCGGCTTCGTCGTCATGGGACTGATCGGCTGGTTCGTCACCTGGCAGGTCATGGAGAACATCGACGACCTCTCCGACCAGATCCAGGACGGCATCGACGAGTTGCAGCGCTGGCTGCTCGACAGCCCGTTCCACGTCACCGAGAACCAGATCAACGACATCGCCAAGAACCTCCGCGAGGCGATCAGCGACAACACGGACACGATCACCTCGGCGGGGCTGGAGGGCGTGACCGTCGTCGTCGAGGCGCTCACCGGCATCCTCCTGACGATGTTCTCCACGCTGTTCCTCCTCTACGACGGCAAGCGCATCTGGCAGTGGACCCTGAAGCTGGTGCCGTCGGCGGCCCGGCCGGGGGTCTCGGCGGCCGGACCCCGGGCCTGGCAGACGCTGACGGCGTATGTACGCGGCACGGTGGTCGTGGCGCTGATCGACGCGATCTTCATCGGCCTGGGGATCTACTTCCTGGACGTGCCGATGGCGGTCCCGCTGGCCGTGTTCATCTTCCTGTTCTCCTTCATCCCGCTGGTGGGTGCGGTCGTCTCGGGCGCGCTGGCGGTCGTCGTGGCGCTGGTGACACAGGGCGTCTTCACGGCCGTCATGACGCTGGCCGTCGTGCTCGCCGTCCAGCAGATCGAGGGGCACATCCTCCAGCCGTTCATCCTCGGGCGTGCCGTACGGGTGCATCCCCTGGCCGTCGTCCTGGCCGTCGCCGCCGGCGGCATGATCGCGGGGATCGGGGGTGCGGTGGTGGCCGTGCCGTTGGTCGCGGTCACGAACACGGTGGTGGGGTCGTTGCGGGCGTACGCGGACGAGCACGGGCGAGCGCGGCCGTAGGCGGCCGGGCGGGCGCGGCCCTATGCGGCCGGGCAGGTCGGGCGAGCGCGGCCCTAGGCGGCCGGGCGTTCGTGGTGGAGGAGTACGACTCCGTTGCCGAAGGTGTGGGTCCCGATCAGGCGTAGGCCGGTCGGGGCCTCGGTGACGGCCGCCGGGAAGAGGCGCTTGCCCGCCCCCAGGAGCACGGGGTGGACGTAGAGCCGGAACTCGTCGACCAGGTCGTGCCGCATGAACTCGGCCGCCAGTTCGGCGCCGCCCACGGCGAGGTCGCCGCCGTCCTGCGCCTTGAGCGCCTCGATGTCCCGCACGACGACGTCCCGGACGATCGTCGTGTGCCACTGTGCGTGCTGGAGGGTCCGCGAGAAGACCAGCTTCGGCATGTTCCGCCAGATCGCGGCGAAGTCGGCGACGGGGCGTGAGGCCGCGGGGTCCCGGTCGGCCGTGGGCCAGTAGGCGGCCATCATCTCGTAGCTGACGCGGCCGTCGAGGAAGGCGCCCATCTTCCTGAGCACGTCGTTGAAGTGCGTGTGCAGTTCGTCGTCGACCAGGTGCCAGCCGAGCTCACGGTTCGGGCCCTCCATGTATCCGTCGAGGGACACGGACATCATCAGGACGATCTTTCGCATGGCGGCGGCTCCCGGTCCTCACTGCGTCGGCTTGTCTCGGATTTTGCCCGTTCGGCTCGTCTTGGCATCTTTCGGCACGCCTTGGCCTGCCTCCACTCGGCAGGAACAGGACCCCCTGCGCAACGGCCGGCACCGGTTCTCGGCGGGCGGCGGCGCGGGTGACCGCGGAGGAGTATCCCGCCGTACTCGGCCTCCTCATCCGGGGCCTGGCGACGCAGTCCGGGTTCGCCGACAACGCCCGGGAGATCCTGCGGCATGTCGGCCACCCGCATCCCGAGGTCCGCGCGGCGGTCGCCTTCGCCTTCGAGGGCTCCACGGACCACGAGGACCACGAGGACCACAAGGACCGCGAAGCCCTCCAAGACGTGCTCACGCTGGCCCGCGACCCGTACGCCGAGGTACGCCGAGGTACGCCGCCACGCCGTCGCCCACCTGTCCGGCCTCATCGGCCGGCCGCCAGCCGTCCACGCCGCCGTTCACACCGCTCTCCGGCGCGCCCTGTACGACCCTGACCCGGACGTACGTCGTCCATGACGCGCGGCCTACGCGCTGGGGGTGCTCGATACCGGGCGCCCGCTGCCCTTCCGCGCCGAGCGGATCCTCGTCCGGCGCTATCTCGACGACTCATGCGAGACCCGGTACTACGCGCGTGCGTACCGGGTCATCGAGCGGTTCATCGAGCGGTGGCCTCGGGAGCACTTCCGGGACGTACGGGATTCGTTGCCGGAGTGAGGCGACGAGGTGGTCATCAGCTCTGTTCGCTGTTCTGTTCCCTGTCGGATTCCGTGTCCGTCGTGGTGCGGGGGAAGGAGACCTCGACCCGGCGGTTCTTCTTGCGGCCCTCCTCGGAGGAGTTGTCGGCGATGGGGTAGTCCTCGCTGTAGCCGCGTACCTCGAAGGTGACGTTGCCGCCCAGGTCGGCGGCGAGGAGGTCGTGGACGGCCTCCGCGCGCTTCTTGGAGAGGGTCAGGCCGTGGGCGTACGAGCCGAGGTTGTCCGTGAAGCCGAAGACGCGGATCGTGCCCGCGCTCTGTTTCTTGATCTCCTCCGCGATCACCTGGATACGGGATTGGGCCTGGGGGTTCAGTTTCGCGCTGTCCTTCGGAAAGAGGACCTCCGCCTGGAGCGCGAACGTCACGTTCTCGTTCGTGTCCTCCCGGCGCTCCTCGCCGCCGAGGTCCTCCACGACCGACTTGATGTCCAGCACCTTGGCGGGGGCGAGCGTGGCCCCCTGGGCGAGCTTCAGGCCCGGGCTGTTCGCGTCCACCTCCGGGGGTGGGGAGGTGGTGACGGTGCCCGGGGGTTCGCTCGGGTCGTCCGCCGCGTGTGCGGTAGGTGTGGTGAGGGTGAGTGCGGCCAGGACGGCCGCCGCCACAGTCACGGTCACGGTGGCTCGTGGGGTGAGGACGGTCATCGTCGCGTCACTCGCCGTCGGAGAGTTCGATCGTGGCGGGGGGCATGGAGCCGACCAGGAAGTCGACTTGAGTTGTGCCTTCGGGTGGGGCGGGGAATTGGGCGAACCATTGGGCGCTTTCGCCATCCCGCACACCACCAGAGAACTGGGTGCACAGGCATCGGCCCGATGTGTCCCGCAGTACGAGGTACTTCTTCTTCCCGGCCTGGTCAATCAGGCTGGCACCGGCGACAGAACCGCCGTTCTTCGCCAACTCCCTTTCGTCGCCGCGCCACTCCACCGCCATCCAGCGACCACCCGTGTTGTTCGTGACCGTGCCTTCCACGGTCACGAAGCCCCCGGCGTCACGGTTGGCGGACGAGACCATCAGTGTCAGTCCGTCTTCGCCCTTGACTTCGGCCAGCACCGAATCCGTGGCCGAAGCCTCCGCTTCCTGCTTGTCGTCGCCCCCATCGGGCTTCTTGGAGGGAGCCGAGGATGACTCGGAGTTCGACGACTTGTCGTCACTCCCTCCCCCACCGCAGCCGGCCACCGTGAGGACCAGCCCGGTGGCGATCGTCACCGTGGTCAGAGCCATGCGGCCCTTCATGGTGTACCGGAACTTCATGGGAACAACTTCCTCTCACTGAGCCAGACGCACAGAGAACATCACGGACGCGTCGGGAAGGTCGTCCGGATCGAAATTTCCGGGGTCGATGTCAACCGGCTGGCCGTCGCAGTCCAGGGCGACGGGCTTCGCGGGATCTGCGTTCACATCGAAGTCGCAGCGCGGTTGAATGACGGCTGTGGCCTGAGCCACGGCCGTCATGCTCTCGGTTCCGGGGATGATCGAGTCGCCGACGGTGTAGTCCGTCCGGACCTCGACCTCGAAGCCGGGAAAGCCTCCCGCCTCAGTGGCTACGGCACCGCCCTGGACCGTCGAGTTGTTGGCAGCAGCAAGTTCCTGGGCCGCTATGGTGGCCTCTTCTGCGGGGAGCCCCCCGGCCGGCAGGTCCAACCAGTCCAGCCAGTCCTTGTTGCCCGCGTCGATGGCGTCACCGAGGTCAAGCAGCAGTACTTCCCGCGCTTCCTGCGCTGCGGCCAACGCCGCAGCGTCCGCCGCGGATTGAGCACCATTGCGGGCGGACGCCGCCTGGGCGAACGCAAAGAAGGCCAAGGCCACGAAGAGCAGAATCGTCGTCAGCCAGATGTAGATCGGGAGGGTCGAACCTCGATCGCCTCGGGGGCGTCCTGCGATCAGCCACCGCCGCCGATAACAGTTTCGACCGCGTCCATGATCGCCCCCGAGATCGCCCCGTCCAATCCCAAGCCGTCGATCATCACGAAGATCCCCGCGACGATGATCATGATGCCCGCGTACTCCACGAACCCGGCGCCCGAGTCCCGTCCTTTCCCGCGCATGCGGGAGACGACTGTGGTCCTCCAGGTCTCGAAACGGTGCTTCACCTTCATGGCGGTTGCCTTCCCGCGCGATGCCGACCCCAACCGGATCACCGTACGTGAGACGGCACGTACCCGGGGTGGGTCCGGGGGCCCAACTTCCGTTGGTGGGGTGGGTCATCGGGGCCACCCCTCGGGGGTGGTGCCGAGCCAGTGGGCTATGGCTTCGCTGCGGGTTGAACTGTGCAGTTTCGCGAAGATGCGGTTGATGTGGTTCTTGACGGTCTTCTCGCTGATGAAGCAGGTGGCTGCGATCTGGCGGTTGTTCATGCCGGACGCGATGAGGTCCATCACCTCCACCTCCCTTGAACTCAGGCCGAAGGACGGACGGTTGGAACGGTCGAGGATGCGGCGGTGCAGTCGCGACGCATAGGTGGAGCGAGCCCTTGACGACTGTGCCATAACTGGTTGCAGCTGCGAAGTAGGGTCGTGACTTTCGTGTGAAGGTTCGTAGGAAACGCCGAGCGAAGTTGAGACATTCGGACAGACCCTCGCGGGGATCGTCGGGTGGCCCTCCCGCATGTTCCGTACCGCCGCGATCAGTTCGGGTGCCGTGAACTCGCCGTGGACCAGGTAGCCGGCCGCGCCCCGGCGCCGGGCCTCGGTCACGACCTCGGGTTCCGTGCTGTAGGTCAGCATCATCACGGGGCACAGAGCGGCCAGTTCGGGGAGCGCGGTGAGGCCGTCCGTGCCGGGCATGCGGACGTCGAGGAGGGCGACGTCCGGGCGGTGTCGGCGCGCTTCGTCCACCGCCTCCTCTCCGTTCGTGGCCTGGGCGACCACCGCTATGTCGGGGTGCGTGTCCAGGAGGGCCGTGAGGCCGGCGCGGACCACCGGGTTGTCGTCCGCGACGAGTACGCGGAGGGGTGGGCCGGGGCGTGCCTGGGGCTGGTCAGGCATGTGCGGCCTCCTGTCGGGGGGCTTCGGGGGTGGGCGGTGCGGGGAGCGGGAGGGCCAGGGATATTTCCGTACCGGTGGTGTCCGATCCCAGGTGCAGGGCCGCGCCTGTCCGGTCCGCGCGTTCCGCCATGCCCAGGAGGCCGAAGTGGCCGGATCTTTGCGCCTCTTCGAGGGTGAGGGCGGGTGGGAGGCCTACGCCGTCGTCCTTGATCGTGAGGTGGAGGGTGTCCGGGGTGATCTTCAGGGACACCTCCGCCGTTGTCGCCCGTGCGTGGCGGTGGATGTTCTCCAGGGCCTCCGACGTGATCGCCAGGAGGTGGTGGGTCGTTTCGGGCGGGAGGGGCGGGGGTTCCGCGCCCGTGTGGGTGAGGTGGGTGCGGAGGGAGGTGCGGGACTCGAAGTTCGCTGTCCGGGTGCGCAGTTCGGTCGTCAGGTCCGCGGGTGGGGTCGTCGTCAGGTCCGTGTGGCGGCGTAGGTCCGTGAGGAGGTCGCGGGATTCGGCGGCGGCTCGGCGGGCCGCCGACGCCACGAGGGTGGCCTGTCGTCTCAGGTGGGTGGGGTCGGGGGTGGCGTGGTCCGCCGAGGTGGCCAGGGCGTCCGCGGCGAGGGCCAGGCCGTGCAGGGTCTTGGCCACCGAGTCGTGGAGTTCGCGGGCCAGGCGGGCGCGTTCCGACTCCACGGCCTCCGCGACGGCCAGGCGGGACGTGGCTTCGGAGAGCGCCTGGGTGGCCGTGCCGAAGCGGAACATCAGGTTGCGGAGGGTTACGCCGATGATGCCGGCGGCGACGCAGAAGCCGGCGACGAGGAGGGTGCTCACGCCCGCGCCGGGGTGGTGTTCCCAGGCGCGGTGGACGGTGAGGAGGACGGCCAGTTGCAGACCGGTGAGGACGCCGGCGCCGCGCCAGCCGTAGAGGAGGCCGGAGAGGAGGGGGGTGCAGACCGTGGCGTAGGCGAGGGGGGAGGCCGGGGAGGCGGTGAGGAGGAGGACCGCGCCGAAGAGGAGGTCCAGGGCCATGAGGGTGGGGTGGGCGAGGAGGCGGGGGGCGAAGCGGTCCCAGTCCCTGAGCATGGCGTAGGAGACGGTGATGCCGAGGACGGCGGCGATGAGTACGGCGTGGGTCGGGGGGCCGTCCGTGGTGTTGGCCATGGCGAAGGGGGTGCCGATGGTGAGGGTGACGAGGCGGACGGCGAAGGTCTGGCGGGCCAGGGCCTGGAGGGCGTTGAGCTGGAGGCGGAGGGTGGCGGGGGGTGCGGCGTCGTCCGCCAGGTAGCCGGTGCTGGGGCCGGGCGGGGGTGGGGTGCGTCGGCCTTCGCCGGGGTCGGGCGGGGGTTGGAGGCGCTGGCCGGCGCTGACAGGGTGCCGCTGCGCCCGCCCGCCCCCACTCTCGGCTTCGCTCGACCGGGGGGACCCCCATCGCCCCAGCGGCACGATGGCCCGCAGCCGGGTGAGCCGAATCGGCCGTCCGCGCCAGCTCCGCCGGGGTCCCATCAGCGGCCCAGGATGTCGCCGAAGTTGGTGCCCGAGCCGAGGAACATGCCCGTCGCGATGAGGATCATCGTGGCCGGGAGCATGAAGACCAGGGTCACCAGAGTTGCCTTGGGGATGGTGCGGGCGGCTCGGCGGCGGGCGTTCTGGGCGTCCGTGCGGCGCATGTCGGCGGCCAGTTGGATCAGGGTCTCGGCGATCGGGGAGCCCAGTTCCTCGCCCTGTTGGAGCGCCGAGACGAACTGGGCGACCTGCTCGGACGAGTTGCGTCTGCGGAGTTCGTCGAAGGCCTGGCGGCGACTGACGCCCATGTCCATCTGGCGGAGCGTGATGCGGAGTTCGTCGGCCCAGGGGCCCTCGTACTTCTCGGCGACCCGGTCCAGGGCCTGGCGGAAGCCCAGGCCGGCCGAGACGACGACGGCCAGGACGTCCAGGAAGTCCGGCAGGGTGCGGTCGATGACGTCCTTGCGTTCGCGGATGGCCTGCCAGATCGCCGCGTCGGCGGCGAGGAGGCCGAAGGCGAGGGTGAAGGCGGCGAAGAGAGGGCGGTCGCTGGTGAGGAAGACCAGGCCCATGAAGGCGCCGAAGAAGCCGTAGACGGCTCGGCGGGCGGCGTAGCGGTTGAGGGTGAGGCCGCCGGGGTTGCCCGCCATGTCGATGCGGCGGCGCTTGGCCTCGACCCGGCGGGGGCCCATCAGGCGCAGGACGAGGGGCGCGAAGCGCATGCCCAGACGGTCGACGGCCGAGCCGGTCTTCGAGACGCGGGTGGCGCCGACCTCCAGGGCGAGGGCCAGGTCGCTGGGGAGTTTCGCGTCGGCGCGGATCATACGGATGCCCAGCAGGGCGCCCGCCACCGCGACGGCCATCAGAAGGGCCAGGAGCAGGGGGAGCATCGACGTCGTCATGTCAGGTCACGGCCCCCTTCTCAGACTTCGATCTTGCCGAGGCGGCGGATGACGAAGAAACCGACCGTGTAGAGGCCGATCGAGATCAGGACCAGGGCCTGACCGAGGGGGGAGCCGGTCACCCGGGCCAGGGCGCCGTCGTTCGAGGAGTTGATCAGGAGGAGGGAGCCCAGGCCCAGGAGGGGGACGGTGAAGGCCGTCGCGTTGACCTCGGAGAGCATCGTGCGGACCTCGCGGCGGGTCTCCTTGCGGTCCTCCAGGGTCTGGGTCAGGTTGCGCAGCGAACTCACCACCGTGCCGCCCGCCTTGTTGGACAGGACGAGGGTGGTGACGAGGACGATCAGTTCGCGGGAGGGGAGGCGTTCGGCGAGTTCGCCCAGGGCGTCGTCGACCGAGCGGCCGAGCGCCAACTGGTCGGCCACCCGCGCCAGTTCCTCGCCCGCCGGGGCCTCCAGCTCCTCCGCCGCCATCGCCAGGGCCGTACGGAGCGCCAGGCCTGCGGCGGTGGCGTTGGCCAGGAGGCGGGCCACGTCCGGGAGTTGGTTGATGAAGGCCTCGATGCGTTTCTGGCGCTGCCAGTTGAGGAAGATGGCGGCTGCCCACACGCCGACGGCGCCCGCGATCGGGCCGAAGAACGGGGCGAGGGTGGCGGCGGCGATCAGCCACAGGGCGACGACGACCATGGCGACGTACGTGGCGAACTCGCCCGCCGTCAGGTCGAGGCCCGTCGTCGTGAGCCGCAGGTGGATCGCGCGGCCGAGGCGGGTGCGGCGCAGTCGGCGGTCGACGGCCGTGAAACGTCGTACGCGGCCCGCCGCCGTGCGGAGCGGGCCCCCCTGGCTGCCCGCGAGACGGTCGACCAGGGCCTGGCGCTGGGCGCGGCCGGAGACGTACGTGTGCGCGCCCGCGACGGCGAGGGTGCCGCAGAGGACGGTGGCGCCGAGGGCCAGCAGGGTGGTGTTGTCCAGGTCCAGGGGTGCCTGGGCCTGGGTCGCCTGAGCCAGAGTTGCCTGGGCCAGGGTTGCCAGGGCTGTCGCCATGTTCGGTCCTACCTCCTCGGGGCTCTCGGGCTATCCGATGGCCTGGCGGGTGTTGAGCGGGTCGATGGCCTCGGCCACGCCGTACGCGGGGGGCAGCGGCTCGTTGGCCACGTACAGCTTCTCCGCGACGGGGCGGGGTACCGGCAAGTGTTCGAAGCGGCCGTGGACGACGCGGTCGGCGCCGAGCGGGTCCGGGACGTAGCGGGAGACCGTGGCGATGCGGAACTGTTCACGGCCGTGCGAGACGAGCAGGGCGATCTCGGTGACCTTGCGGGAGCCGTCGGCGAAACGGGTGAGCTGGACGACGACGTCCACGGCCGAGTTGATCTGGTCCTTCAGGGCCTCGAAGGGGATGAGGACCTCGGACATCGAGCCGAGGGTCTGCAGGCGCATGAGCGCGTCCTCGGCGGAGTTGGCGTGGACCGTGGCGAGGGAGCCGTCGTGGCCGGTCGACATGGCCTGGAGCATGTCGAGGGTCTCGCCGCCGCGGACCTCGCCGACGATGATCCGGTCGGGGCGCATACGGAGGGAGTTGCGGACCAGGTCGCGGATGGTGATCTGGCCCTTGCCCTCGATGTTGGCGGGCCTCGATTCCAGGCGGATGACGTGCTCCTGCTGGAGCTGGAGTTCCGCCGAGTCCTCGATGGTGATGATGCGTTCGCGGGACGGGATCAGGCCGGAGAGGGCGTTGAGGAGGGTCGTCTTTCCGGTGCCGGTACCACCGCTGACGATCACGTTGAAGCGGGCGCGGACGAAGGCGGCGAGGAGCATCAGCATCTGCTCGTCGAGGGAGCCGAGGTCGATGAGTTCCGGGAGGGTGTACGCGCGGGGGAAGCGGCGGATCGTCAGGGTCGGGCCGGTGAGGGCGAGCGGCGGGATGATCACGTTGACGCGCTCGCCGGTGGGGAGGCGGGCGTCGACCATGGGGTTCGACTCGTCGACGCGGCGGTTGACGGTCGAGACGATGCGTTCGATCGTCTGCATGAGCTGGTCGGTGGAGGCGAAGCGGAGCGGGAGCTGTTCGACGCGGCCGCCTCGCTCCACGAAGATCGAGTCCGGGCCGTTGACCATGATCTCGGTGACGGACGCGTCGGCGAGGAGTGGTTCGAGGACGCCCAGGCCGAGGGCCTCGTCCACGACCCTGCGGATGAGTTGGGAGCGTTCGGCGGAGGAGAGGACCGGGCCCTCTCGGCTGATGATGTGGCCGAGGACGCGTTCCAGGCGGGCCCTGCGGTCGGCGGCGGTCAGCGCCGACATCTCGGCCAGGTCGATCTCTTCGAGGAGCTTGGCGCGGTAGACGGCCACGAGGTGTCCGTCCTCGCGTCCGGTTCCCCCTTCGTCGGGGGCGGCGATACGGGATCGCAGGCTCATCTTCTGGTCAACTCCTCTCGGTTGGCGGGGTGTTGAAGGGGTGCGGTCAGTTGTGAGTGTTGAGGGGTGTGCGGTCAGTTGTCGGTGTCGTTGGGCATGGTGGCGCTGCGTTCCACGGTGACCGGGTCGAAGAGGGGGACCACCGAGGGGACCGTGACGGTGACCGTGGCGGTGGTGGTGTCGGTGCCGCCGCCGTCCACGGCGGGGTCGGGGTTCAGCCAGGCGCTCGCCGCGGCCGCGCCTGCGGCCTCCCCCGCGCCGGGCTCCAGGGACTCGGCGCGTGCGGCGGCCCGTGCGGCCGAGCCCGCTTGGCTGATGCCGTAGCCGACCAGGCCGAGTTGGATCGCCGCCATGCCTACGAGGAGGAGGATCGGGAGGAAGCCGGCGAACTCCAGGATGGAGGAGCCTCGGTCGTTCCAGTGGTGGTGGGGTGGCTTTTTCGTCGGTGCCGGGTTCGCCCGGGGGTGGTGGGTGGGTCGGGGGCGCGCCGGGGGGTGTCCGTCCTCGGAACGGCGCGGAATCGGTCGCCCGAGAAGTCCGACGAGTTGACGAGCCAACCGCTGCGGGCGGACACCCCCCGACACGCCCCCTTCTCGCCGTACCCGGCCAACCCGCCGTACGGGGGGCGCCACGGCCTCCGCCTCCGCCTCCGCGCGTACGCGGCCCACCCGCCGTACGGGCTGTGCCACCGCCTCCGCGCGTACGCGGCCCACCCGCCGTACCGGCTCCGCTTTCGCGCGTGCGCCGTCTTCCCGCCGTACGGGCCGCGCCACGGCCTCCGCCTCCGCACGTACGCGGCCAGCCCGCCGTACGGGCCGCGCCACCGCCTCCGCCTTCGTGCAGACGTCGTCTTCCCCTCGTACGGGGTCGTCGGTCGGGGTCATTGGGGGTCTCCCTCCAGTGCCGCCCCCGCCTCGCCGTTGACGGTCCAGCCGGCGTCGAAGCCCGGGAAGAAGAGGGGGACGTTGGCCTGGACCTCGGCTCGCATGAGGGTGCCCGCGGGGGCGCAGTCGATGGAGGTGTCGGCCCAGGCGCCCGGCAGGTTCTGGGTGCCGGCGGCTTCGCAGGCGCCGGCGACGTCGCCGTCGACCGCGTAGGCGGCGGTGGCGGCGCGGGCGGCCTCGTCGGCGGCGTTGCCGGCGAGGGAGTAGGTGTAGCCGTAGAGGGCGGCCTGCCAGAGGATCGTCATGGTGACCAGGATCAGGGGGAACATCCCGGCGAATTCGAGGGTCACCGAGCCCCGGTCGCCGCCCTTGCGGCGGAGGGCGAGGGCGCCTCGGTCGGCCGAGGACCTGCGGCGTCGGCCGCCGTGCCCGTTCTCCGGCGCGGCCACCAGTTCCAGCTCCCCGGCCAGCGCCCACAGCGCCTGCTTGACCACCGAGCGGGCGTCGAGGTCCTGGAGGCGGCCCGCGTCGACGACGGACTGGAGTTCCTTGAAGGCGGCGGGGACGGCGGCGCGGGCCACCTTCGTGCCGGTGACCTTCTCGACCAGGGACGGCTGGATCTCCGTGGCGCGCGACAGGCGGTTGACGACCGTCAGCGTCTCCTCGGCCTTGCGGATCTGGAGGCGGTCCCAGAGGCGGACCATGCGTTTGGCGGCGCGGACCGCGATGACGTCCGGGGTCACCAACAGCAGGGCCTGGTCGGCCATTTCGACGGCCGCCGCGGTCGCCGCGGTCATCTGTGAACCGCAGTCGACGACGACCACGTCGTGCCGGGAACGGAGCGTGGCCACCACCTGGCGGGCCACCCGGTCCGTCACCTCCTCGCCGCGCTCGCCCTCGGCGGGGGCGAGGAGGAGGGCGATACCGGTGTCGTGGGCGTAGACCACCTCCTGCAGGACGCGGGGGTTGATGTCCGTGATGCCGGCCAGGTCGGCGACCGAGCGGCGGAACTGCACGTCCAGGTACGAGGCGACGTCCCCCGACTGCAGGTCGAGGTCGAGAAGGGCCACCGTACGGCCGGACGCGCGGGCCGCGAGGGCGAGTTGGACGGCGGTGACCGTGGCACCGACGCCGCCCTTGGCCCCGCTGACCGTGACGACGGTGCCGCCGGGGCCCGCGTACAGCTCCGGCGTGGGGCTGCCGAGGTGGCGGCGCATACCGGCCGACCAGGCGGCGGCGGCCTGGACGCGTTCGGCGAGGGCCTCGTAGGAGAGGGGGAGGTTGACGATGCCGCGGGCGCCGGAGTCCATGGCGGCGGTGAGGACGCCGGTGCTCGTGTCGGAGGTGACGAGGACGACGCCGACCGCCGGGAAGCGCAGAACGAGATCGCGGACCAGGTCCAACGCCGTTACGGGACCGATCCGTTCGTGGACCAGCACCACCTCCGGCAGCTCGTCCAGGGACTCGGCGGCCAGCCGCGCCAGGGTGTCCAGCAGGGCCGTGGAGTCGGAGACCGGGGGCGCCGGTTCGGCGTCGGCCAGCTGGCCGAGCAGGGTGGTGAGGGCGCGGGCCGAGTCGACGTCCCCGGCGGCCGGGAGGATACGGATGGTCATCGGCGGATCCCCGTTCCGGTCGCGGAGGTGCGGGGCTCGGCCGCCTCGCACCAGCAGGGTTCACTCGGCACCCGCGGCCCACTCGCCGCCCACGGCATCCTCGTTCGCCGTACCCCCCTCAGCATGCCCACCCTCGGCACGCCCACCCGCGGCGGCATTCGACGCACCCTCGTTCGAGTCTTCCTCGTACGGACGTTCCGGACCGACCTCATCGCGGGGCCTCCTACTTGTCCTCGTCGAGGGTGTACGAACGGTCGTCCGGCACGACGACGGTGGCCTCCCCGCCCCCGACGAGGGCGAGACGGACGTGCTCGGCGAACGACTCGGCGAACGCCACGCGCTGCGCGTCGGCCGTGTCGAGCGCGAAGGTGATCGGGACGGCCTCGGTCGCCGTGCGCCGGCGGTCGCTGCTGGACTGGCCGGATTCGAGGGGCGTCAACTTGCCGACGTCGATGACGCGGGCGTCGGCGACCATCAGCTTGGACGTGTCCTTGCCCGAGTCGCTGTCCTTCTCCTCGAACGTGGCGTAGAGGTTGACCCGCGACCCCGGGTTGATCTTCCCCGCCACACCGGTGGACGCGTCGATCAGGATCGCGATCTCCTGCTGCCCGGGTTCGAGTTCCGGCCGGTCGACGATCATGTCGGACTGGAGCAGGGAGCCCTTGCGCAGCTGGGTGACGGCGATCTTCCCCCGGATCTCCGACAGATCGGTGACGGCCGTGCCGGACAGCCATCGCTCCGGCATCGTGATCTTCTCGAACTGGCCCGCCGACAGCTCCTTGTAGGGCGCGATGTCGTCCTTCAGCCGGTACGCCGTCACCTCGGGTCCGACCTTCGCGTTCACGTCACGGATCACCGAGAGCACCCCGGCGAACGCGGCCAGGGCACACAGGGCCGAGAGGACCAGCAGGATGACGCCGCGGCGCTGGCGCGAGTTCACTACATCTCACCTCGTGGGAACGTGCCGGGCACAGAAGCGGGCCTGCTTCTCCTGCTGGGGGTCATGGGGTCTGCCCCCGGAGTATGGAGTTGTCGTACGGCTGTCATGTGGCCCCTCGGGGAAGGGCCGCCCGGCCCGGGAGGGGCGTGGGCTCCGGTTCCCGTAAGGGGGCCGCGCAGAACCCGCAGCGGTCGCCGATGAGTTCGAGGCCGCACCAGTGGCAGGTCTCGCGGCGTACGGACGACACCAGCTGGTAGAGCACGGAGACGTCGGCGAGGCCGGCGGCGAACTCGACGAGCTTGCCGGTCCCCCACCAGCGCGCGGACCCCTCGGGCAGCGGGACCGGCAGGGACCCCTGCACCTGCCAGGCGGGCGCGAGGGTCGCGGTGACCCAGTCGGACGGCGGCTGCGGCCCCTGCGCGACGAGCAGCCGGGTGCCGAACTCGGGACCGGCGAGGGGTTCCTGGTCGGCGGTGTGGAGCCGGACGAGCTGGGGCCGCGGGTTGGCCAGTACGGCGAACTGGGCGCCCGGCATCCACGACTTGGCGTGCGACTTCAGCGTGACCGGCACCCGGTCGAGCTTGGCGACGGAGCCGAGGTGGGCGCCGGCGTAGATGTAGTGCGCGAGGAGGCGTACGGAGGAGGCGAGCACCCCCGGGCTGAAGTCGCACACGGACAGCTGCCGCAACTGCTGGGCGAGCAGGGCGAGTCCGAGCGGGGGCAGGTCCACGCCGAGCAGGGCGATGCGGTCGCTCTCCAGCACCGAACGGACGGTGTGCAGCCGCCGGGTGACGGCCGGCTCGTCGGAGGCCGAGTGGAGGGCGATGACATAGCCGTGCTGCTCGATGAGCGCGTGCATGCCGAACAGGGAGGCTTCGAGGGTCTCCTGCGGCTGGACGACCGCGGGCGGGGTCTGCCGGTCGTGCGGTGGGAGCACCAGGTCGGAACTGGTGACGGCTATCGCGGTCGGCACGCTGCACACCACCCCGTTCACTTCGGCGGAGTGGTCGACCACCGCCTCAGACGGCCCCTGTGAGGAGCGACGTCTTCCTCGACGCCCCTCCTGCATCGTCTTGCATCAGCACCATATCCACGGCATGGCCCGATCAACACCGAATCTCCTTGATCAACTCACGGAAGGTGCGGCCGTATCCACACAGAGTGAGACGCATATGCCTCAACTCGGCAGGCGGGAGGGGGTGTTGGGCGGCCCGGACGAGTGAACGGTGGGCCTGCGCGGGAGTACCTTCGTCCTCTTCTTCACGGTCGTGCCCGCCCCGGTTCTGTCACCCGACGCCCGGTCCGGCGACACACTTTGCGGCAAAGGTCGTGGCGTTGCAGCACGCCATACGCCGATGCGATGATCGCACGCATGTCTGATCACGGGGGAGGCGTCGGAGCGGCGGGCGGTATACGCCGATCCAGGATCTTCCACTACGTGGAACCGGCCGAGCCGGCCATGCCGAACGGTCCCGCTTCCGAACGCCCGCCGGCCCCGCCCGAAGAGCGGACCCCGTCCCCGACAGGCGGCGACACCCTCCCCCCGGCGGCAGATGACGCCGCCCTCGCCCACCGCCGACGCGAAGCCGCCGCCCTGCTCGGCGAGTTCCGGCGTACGGCGGTACTCGTACCCCTGTCGGCGGACGGCGCCCCGCTCACCGGGGAGCACGGCGGTATCCGCTGGATCTACGCCTTCTCGGACGAGCCGTCCCTGGCCCGATTCGCTATCGCAAGGGGCGAAGGCGCGCGCGAGTGGGCGTACGACCGGGTGCTGGGCGCCCGGCTGCTGGACGTGGCGATCCCGGCGATGCCGGTGCCGTACGGGGTGGCGCTGGACGTCGGCAGCGAGGGTCAGGGCGCGCTGTTCCCGCCGGTGAGGGGGATCGTGCCGGATGCGGCGGCGGTGGACGTGGACGACGAGACGAGCGGGTCCGGCGGAGACGGGGAGTTGACTCGATGAACGACGGCGGAGGTGGTGGGGGCGGCGGAGGTGAGGGCAAGGACCTTCAGGTGGAAGGCCTGGCCCTGATCACCGAGGGCATCAACCTGGCCATGTCGGAGCTTCGTGAACTCGGCATGATCGGCGAGGCGAGCGTAGGCCGCGGCTTCGCCGATCTGGCCCTGTCCGGCCTGGAGTTGGGGCACGGCGGACTGACGTCGGCGCTCGACACCTTCTGCGAGCGCTGGGAGTGGGGAGTCCGCGCGCTGATCCTGGAGGGCAGCAACTTCGCGGACGCCGTGGGCCTGGCGGCGGGGACGTTCCACGAGACCGAGCAGTACATCGACGGCACCTTCAAGATCGCGGCGAACTCCGTGATGGGCAACCCGCACCTCAACGAGGACCAGGTCACCCAGATGTCCTGGGGCGAGATCGGCGACAACCACATGTTCGCCACCTCCGACTGGAGCGCGGAGTCCTGGGAGCGGGCGCAGGAGAACACCGACCAGGCTTGGAACGACGCCCAACGTGATGTGATGACGTCGCCCCTCCTTGAGAACGGGCCCCTCGACCCGCAGAAGGCGATGGGCATGACCGACCAGGAGTACGAGGCGTCGCTGGACCAGCAGTACGGCCCCTCCCGCGAGGAACGCGAGCAGGCGGCCCAGGCCGAGGGACAGCAGCAGAGCGGGGGCGGCAGCTGATGGGTGGCTGGATCCCGGACGGTGTGGAAGACAAGCTCAAGGGCGCCGCCAACACCGTCGTCGGCAAGGCCGAAGAGGTCTACGACGACGGCAAGAAGCTCGTCGGCGAAGGCATCGACAAGGGCACCGACTACGCCGGCGAACGCCTGGAGGACATGGGCTTCAAGGGCGTCGCGGACAAGGTGGAGGACTGGGGCGACGGTGCCGCGTCCGCCCTGGGCGCCACGCCCGGCGAGCAGCAGCTCGGCGAGACCGAGCAGGCGAACGAACTCGTCCACGGCAACGTCGGCCGTATCCAGGAGAGCGCCAAGCACCTCAAGGACTTCCACACGGCCTTCGACAAGGTCGGCGACGGCATGCGCAAGCTGGACTCCTCCCAGTGGAAGGGCCAGGCCGCCGACACCTTCCGCGAGAAGTTCGCCATGCACCCCAAGAAGTGGATGCGTGCGGCGGACGCCTGTGACAAGGCCGCCAAGGCGCTCGACGCGTACGCGGACACGGTCAAGTGGGCCCAGGGCCAGGCCCAGGACGCCATCGACGCCTACAAGGCGGGCATGAAGGCGTCCAAGGCGGCGGTGGAGGCGTACAACGCCAAGGTCGACACCTACAACGCCAAGGTGAAGGCCGGTGAGGATCCCGGCCCGAAGCCGGCGGAGTTCAGCGACCCCGGCAAGGCGGACATCGCCCTCGCCCACGAACTCCTCAGGGAGGCCCGCCGCCAGCGCAACGAGGCCGCACGCACCGCCACCACCTCGATCAGGGCCGCCCTGGAACACGCCCCCGCCGAACTACCCCCCGCCCTCAAACTCGCCGCCAACTTCGCCGACCAGGGTGCGTCATCGGCCGTGGAACTCACCCATGTCGTCGGAGGCGTCGTCAAGGGCGGCGCGGGCATCATCACCTTCGGCCGCAGCATGAACGCCCTCGACCCGTACAACATCGCCCACCCCGCCGAGTACTACCAGAACGTCAACATGACGCTCGCGGGGCTCACGTCGACGGTCGCCCACCCCGACCGGGCCCTCAAGGACGCCTGGCAGTCCGCCAAGAAGGACCCGTCCGAGTTCGGGGGCCGCGTCGTCCTCGATCTCCTCGGGACCAAGGGGGCGGGGGCGGCGCGCGGGGCGGTGACGGGCGGGATCAAGGGCGCGCTCAAGCACACCCTGGACGACGCGGCCGAGGCGGGAGGAGCCCAACGCGGGCTGAGGGATACCGTCGGCAAGGCGCCCCAAGAGCACGACAACCCCGGCCAGAAGGTCCAGAAGGACCCGACCGACCCGGTCGACCTCACCACGGGCAAGATGTACCTGCCCCAGACGGACGTGGTGCTTCCAGGTGCTCTCCCCCTCGTCTTCAGACGGCGTGTGGAGTCCGGCTACCACTTCGGCCGCTGGTTCGGCCCGTCGTGGTCCTCGACGGTCGACCAACGCCTGCAGATCGACTCCGAGGGCGTCGTCTTCGTCACCGAGGACGGCCTGCTCCTCGCCTACCCCCATCCGGCACCGGGCGTCCCGACCCTCCCCAGCCACGGCCCCCGCTGGCCCCTGGACCGCGAGGACGGCGGCTACACGGTCACCGACCCTCAGGCGCACCGCGTCTGGCACTTCACCGACCGCGGAGACGACCTGGCCGTCATCGAACAGATCGACGACCGCAACGGCAACTGGCTCACCTTCGAGTACGACACCGAGGGCACCCCGCTCGGCATCGTCTCCAGCGCCGGATACGACGTACGCGTCACCACGGAGGCAGGCCGGATCACGGCACTCCACCTCGCCTCCGGCAACCAGGAACTGAAGCGCTACGGCTACACGGACGGCAACCTGACCGAGGTCGTCAACTCCTCCGGCCTCCCCCTCCGCTTCACGTACGACGAAACCGGCCGCGTCACGTCCTGGACGGACACGAACAACCGCGGCTACACGTACGAGTACGACGACCGGGACCGCTGCGTCGCCGAGGGCGGCACGCACGGCCACATGAGCCTCCGCTTCACCTACGGCGAACGGGACTCGGCAACCGGTCACCGCGTGACGACCACGACAACGGGCGAGGGCCACACCCGCCGCTTCGTGATCAACGACGCCTGCCAGGTCGTCACCGAGATCGACCCCCTCGGCGCCGCCACCCACTTCGAACGGGACCGCTACCACCGCCTCCTCTCCCACACGGACCCCCTCGGCCACACGACCACGTACCGCTACGACGAGACCGGCAACCCGACCGTCGTCACACGCCCGGACGGCCGCGAGGCGAGGGCCGAGCACAACGAACTCGGTCTGCCGATACGGGTGGTGAACCCGGACGGCACGGTCGTCCGCCAGACGTACGACGAACGGGGCAACCGCACATCCGTGACCGGGCCGACCGGCCACACCACCCACTTCACGTACAACGAATCGGGCCACCTGACCGCCGTAACGGACCCCCTCGGCCACACGGCAACGGTCCGCTGCGACCCCGCCGGTCTCCCGTTGGAGATCACGGACCCCCTCGGCGCGGTCACCCGCTACGAACGTGACCCCTTCGGCAGACCCGTCACCCTCACGGACCCAACGGGTGCGGTGACCCGGCTGGAGTGGACGGTCGAGGGCCACCTCGCCTGCCGCACCGCCGCCGACGGCACGACGGAGTCGTGGACGTACGACGGCGAGGGCAACCGCACCACCCACACGGACCCGATGGGCGCCGTCTCCCACTTCGAGTACACCCACTTCGACCTCCTGACGGCCCGCACGGGCCCGGACGGGGTGCGCTACGAGTTCGACCACGACAAGGAGCTACGTCTGACGCGGGTGACCAACCCGCAGGGCCTGACGTGGGCATACGAGTACGACGCCGCAGGCAACCTGGTCACGGAGACGGACTTCGACGACCGCACCCTCACGTACACCCACGACGAGGCGGGTCGCCTGAAGACCCGCACGAACGCGCTCGGCCAGGTGGTTTCCTTCGAGCGCGACGAACTGGGCCAAGTGCTCCGCAAGGACGCGGCGGGCGACGTCACGACGTACGCGTACGACATGACGGACCAGCTCGCCCAGGCGACAGGCCCGGACGGTACGACGCTGACGATCCTGCGCGACCGCTTCGGTCTGGTGCGCTCGGAGACGGTCGACGGCCGCGAACTGACTTACAAATACGACGAGTTCGGTCGACGGATATCCCGCACAACACCGACAGGGGCAACAACGACCTGGACGTACGACGCGACCGGTCGCCGCACGGGGATGACAGCCTCGGGCCGCACCATCGACTTCACCTACGACGAAGCCGGCCGCGAACTGACCCGTCACATCGGCGAAACGGTCACCCTGCACCACACCTTCGACTCCATCGGCCGCCTGACGACCCAGTCGGTGATGGCGGCAGACGACCGCTCGATCCAACACCGCTCATACTCCTACCGCTCCGACGGCAACCTGACCGGCATCGACGACCAACTCTCCGGCTCCCGCCACTTCGATCTGGACACGGCGGGCAGGGTGACCGCGGTCCACGCGGCGAACTGGACGGAGACGTACGCCTACGACGAGGCGGGCAACCAGACGTCTGCGTCGTGGCCGACGGACCACCCGGGCCAAGAGGCGACGGGACTGCGCTCGTACGAGGGCACCCGCATCACCCGCGCGGGCAAGGTCCGCTACGAGCACGACGCCCTCGGCCGCATCACTCTCCGCCAGAAGCCCCGCCTGTCCCGCAAAGCGGACACCTGGCGGTACGAGTGGGACGCCGAGGACCGCCTCACCTCGGTGACCACACCGGACGGCACCCGCTGGCGATACACGTACGACCCGCTGGGCCGCCGCACGGCGAAACTCCGTCTGTCAGCCGACGGCAAAGCGGTCATCGAGCAGATCGACTTCACCTGGGACGGCACAACCCTCTGCGAACAGACCACAAAGTCCCCGGCTCTGCCGAACCCGGTCACCCTGACCTGGGACCACCAAGGCCTGCGGCCCATCTCCCAGACGGAACGCATCACCGCAGTCGCCACTCCGCAAGAGGAGATCGATTCCCGCTTCTTCACCATCGTCACCGACCTGGTCGGCACCCCTAGCGAACTCGTCGACGAACACGGCGAGATCGTCTGGCGGACACGGAGCACGCTCTGGGGCACAACAGCCTGGGCCGTCAGCAGTAGCACCTACACACCTCTCCGCTTTCCCGGCCAGTACTACGACCCCGAAACCGGCCTCCACTACAACTACTTCCGCCACTACGACCCCGAAACCGCCCGCTATCTCACCCCCGACCCTCTCGGCCTCACCCCTGCGCCCAATCCCGCCGCATACGTCCATAACCCGCTGGAGGAAATAGACCCGAAAGGATTGTCCCCCTGCCGCCAAGCTGTCGCAGAGGACTTTGGTGTCGCACGAAAGGCAGTAATCGAACCTAAAGTAGTCTATCGAGGAGATACGCGCCCACCTGAACTAGTTTTTGAAAATGGCTTTTCACCGAAGGGAACCAACGAGGACATCGGAAAATATTCACTCTACGACACCCCATCAAACTGGGTCGGCACAAGCAAGAGCGTCAGCGAGGCAGGTAATTTTCCGCAGTCGGCCAGAGGACGCGGCACCTGGGTTTACGAGATCCGCGGCGCCGGGTATGGCGTAGATGTCAACCGCTCACTAGGAGGCGCTATTCGCTCTTGGATAAACGGCACCGGCTTCCCGTCCGAGCGAGAGGTGATTTTCAGGAGCATCGATCCGAGCAACATCGTACGCGCGGAATATTGGCGCTACGGAAGGCCGACGGGAGAAATCATCGAGAACCCGGGATATATAGAGTGAACGAAGAAATTCCCATCCGCGTCCAATTTGATGACCAGGAAACCGAGTGGAAAATACTGGTCGAAGGGGACGGCCCGTGGCAACTGCGCCTGGAATCACCGCACGGCATTGAGGCATCAGCCAACGGCGACAACGTGTTTCAAGCACTGCGGTCCATGCGAGCAGAGCTTGCCCCGAGAGGTATCGCACTCTGCTGCAACGGGGCACGAGCCAATGTCAGACCATCCGGGCTGTCCTCATCGCACGGCGCTTGGATGATCTACGTTCTCCACATGTGGCGTCCCACAACAGTACGCGACCTCGTTCCAACTTTCAATTATGCACCACCGAACCTGATCGCCTCCATCGAGGAACAGGACGCATACTGGGAGCGCCACCTCAAAAACAGGAAGAATTGGCTCAACTTCATCAATCCGATCTGGTGGCTCTATTTCCTCACTGCGTCATGGGGAAAGCCGAAGTGGCGATAGCGCCGATCCAGGAAAATCGACCGATCGGAACTCCGTGCAGCCATCCAGGAGATCTGGACCGGCAGTCACAAATTCGCGACATCGCCCACTTCACAAATATGCAGGACCAAGAATTCATCTTCAGGGCACTACCGGATCACCGTCTGAGCAGCCGACAGCCCAGGCCTACGCATAGTCAGCCGCCCGCGGTAGACAACTCGAACCACACCACCTTCCAGCCGCGCTTTCGGAAGTCTCCGGTGACGGGGTAGCGGCCCCAGACGTCCGCCAACGCGTCGACGAGGAACAGGCCCCGGCCGAACTCGTGGTCGGTGGTGGAGGGGAGGGGGCTGGGGAGATCGGGGTGGTTGTCCAGGACGGCGACGTGGAGGCGGTCGGGGCTGGCGCGGAGGGTGACGGTGATGAGGCCGTCGGAGTGCTTCACCGCGTTGGAGAGCAGCTCCGAAGTCAGTAGTTCCGCTGTGTCGGTGAGGTCCTGGGAGCAGGCGTGACCGAGGAGTGCGGCGCGGATCGTGTGGCGGGCGACGCGTGGGGTCCGGGGGTCGTTGGGCAGGTCCAGGCGGCATTCCCAGGTGCGGGAAGTCTTCGAGGAGGATGCGGGCGGGACAGGGCAGGCCGAGGGCGCTTCGGGCATGGGGGTTCCCTTCGAGGCAACAACTGCCGTGTGTAGCTTGTTCATTACCGACTGTAGGGCATGCGGGGTTATGTTGCCCCATAAATGAGGGAACACAAGCACCTCCAGGGTGGTGCTGTCTTCGAGGAAGGAACGGCATGGCCGGGAGGACATCTCCGACGGAGCGGCAGAAGCGGCTCGGGGCGGAGGTACGGAGGATGCGCACCGCTGCCGGTATGACCGGGGAGTACGCCGCCGGACTGCTCGGTGTGGACCGAGGCAAGATCTCCAACATCGAATCGGGCACACGTGCCATCAGCGCCGACCGGCTACGTACGTTGGCCTGCAACTGCGACTGCGACGACGAGGCTTACGTCAGCGCCCTGGTCGCCATGGCGCAACCCGCCGAGCGGGGCTGGTGGGAGAGATACCGGGGCAGCCTTCCCGCCGGGCTCCTCGACATCGCCGAGTTGGAACACCACGCCGTGCGGATCCGCAGCGTTCACCTGATCCACATGCCTGGGCTCCTTCAGTCCAGCGACCACGCCCAAGCCGTCTTCAAGGCCGCGCTGCCGCCACTGCCCGACCATGAGATCGCCCTGCGGCTCGCGCACCGCCTGGAGCGTCAGCGTGTGCTGCAGAACGACGACCCCACCGAGTACGTCGGGATACTTCACGAGGCGGCGCTGCGCATGCAGTTCGGCGGACGCAAGGTCGCACGGGGGCAGCTCGATCATCTTCTCGCCGTGTCGGAGTGGGCCAACATGGCGCTACGGGTCTTCCCGTTCGACGCGGGCTCGTTCCCTGGCGCTGGGCAGACCGTGATCTATATGGAAGGCCCCGTGCCGGAGCTCGACACCGTGCAGGTCGACAGCACCCACGGACCGGAATTCCTATACCAGGAGGCCCAGTTGTCCAAGTACCGAACCCAACTGGATTGGATGGAGAAGCGCGCACTGTCTCCCGAGGAGTCGCGCGCCTTCATCCAGGACATCGCCAGCCAACTCTGAGGAGACGACCATGGCCGACATCACGTGGGAAGACCCCTTCTGCGCCGAGGGATCGGCTTGCTTCCGCCTCGGCACCGACCCCACCGGCAACGCCTACATCGCCATAGCCGGTGCCGAGGACACCTACCTCACCGACACCCGGGAAGCGCTGCGCACGCTCATTCTCGACATCAAGGCGGGCAAGGCGGATCACTTGCTCTGAGGTTTCGCACGGTCGTCCGTGCGGAAGCACCATGGCTAGCCCATCGGGCGGTAGTAGCCGAGCACCTGGGCCAGGTGCGCGAACCAGTGGTGGAGGCGCTCCCGGGGCTTCGCCTCGACCGTGCACTCGTAGAAGCTGCCGTCGAGGTGGATGACGGCCACCATGAGGGACTTGCCGTTGCCGCTCGCCTTGTAGTGGACGCTGCGGATCTCGGGCCAGGTGAAGTCGATGGCGATGCCGTGGTCCTCGAAGGCGACGCCGTTGATGTCGATGACGACGGAGTTGTGGCGGTCGACGGCCAGGAACTCCGGGCCCTGGTCCGGGGCGCCTGGGGCTCCCGGGGCTGCTTGTGGCTGGGCGTACGGGTGAGGCGGCTGGCCCACGGGAGGCGGTGCCGGCTGCCCGTACGGCTGCCCCTGCGGCGGCTGCGCGTACGGCTGTGGTGGCTGGCCCTGCGGCGGCTGCGCGTAGGGCTGTGGTGGCTGGCCCTGCGGCGGCTGCGCGTACGGCTGTGGTGGCTGGCCCTGCGGCGGCTGCGCGTAGGGCTGTGGTGGCTGGCCCGGAGGCGCGGCCGGGGGCGCGTACGGCGGGGGCGGGGGGCCGAAGCCCTGCCGGCCGCCCGGCGGTGTCCATGGCTGCGGCGGTGGCGGCGGCTGCTGGCCCTGATCAGGCTGGTCCATGGTGTTCGTCCCTCTGCCCCGTTGGTGTGACTCGTACCGCACCGTATCCCTCACCCGCCCATGAAACATTCCCCGGGGGCCACCACATCAATGAAGTGAGAAGCGAAGTAGCGAAGAGGCCGAGTAGCGAAGTCGGCGCCTACGCGAGCTCACCCAGGGGGAGCCAGAGATGAGACCAGTCCGCGCGGACGGATACCAGGAGTTCGCGGCGGCGCGTGCGGGGCATCTCTACCGGTCCGCGTGTCTGCTCACCGGCGGAGACACCCATCTCGCCGAGGACCTCGTGCAGGAGACGCTCGGGCGGTTGTACGTGAAGTGGGGGCGGGTGCGGCAGGCGGAGAACCCGGCCGGGTACGCGCAGACCGTGCTGACCAGGACCTTCCTCGCCCATCAGCGGCGGCGTAGCAGCAGGGAACGGGCCACGGACGTGATTCCGGACGTGCCCGCCGCGCCCGGCTCCGACTCCTCCCTGCGGCTCACCCTCGTCGAGGCGCTGGCCCAACTGCCGCCCAAGGACCGGGCCGTGGTCGTCCTGCGCTACTGGGAGGACCGGTCCATCGAGGAGACCGCCGCGTCGATGAACGCCAGTTCGGCGGCGGTCCGCACACGATGCGTCCGCGCCCTCGCCCGGCTGCGCGTGCTCCTCGGGGACGGCATCGGTGAGTACGTCACCCCCTGAGTGCCTCAGAGACACCGGCCGACACCCACACCCACACTCGCTCCCACACCCACCCGCACTTCCACACTCACTCCCACACCCACTCGCAGAAACGGTGGTTCGTCATGCCCGTTGAAGAGCACGGAGACCCCTTCGAGGGCAGGCTCGGCGACGCCCTGCGCCGGGCCGGAGATGCCTTCGAGACCGATGGACACGCGATGGTCGGCGGCGGAGCCGTACGCGGCCGGCGGCTGCTGCTGCGCCGGCGGGCGGCGATGCTGGGCGGGGTCGCCGGGATCGCGCTCGTCGGAGTGGGCGGGGCGCTCCTGCTGCCCGGGATCGGCGACGGGGGCGGGAAGCAGTCCGTGGCGGCGGAGCGGTCCACCGAGCCGGGGCCCAGGGACGACGACGGCAAGGTGTCCGGCGCCCGACTCGTCCGGCAGCTCAAGGATCTGCTGCCGGCGGGGAAGTTCAGCGGGGAGTCGGCGCGTGGCACGGGCGCGGAGCCGGGGCCGTACGCGCAGGTCGTGTACGACGACGGCGAGGGCGGGGCCGCCGTGCAGATCGGGCTCGGGCAGATCGACGCCGACAGCGAGCACGCCAAGCAGCTCACCGACTGCCCGGACAAGACGTTCGTCGAGTACGACTCCTGCGAGGAGAGCACCCTGCCGGACGGTTCGCGACTGATGCTCTTCCAGGGGTACGAGTACCCGGACCGCCGTGAGGAGACCAAGCACTGGTACGCGCAGTTGGTCACCGCCGACGGTTACGACGTCAGCGTCATGGAGTGGAACGCCCCGGCGCAGAAGGGCTCCCCCGTCACCCGTGAGGACCCTCCGCTGACCACCGCCCAGTTGAAGGACATCGCCATGGACTCGGGCTGGCGCCGGGCCATCGACGCCATTCCGGAGGACAAGGCGGAGCAGGAGGACCAGGGGGAGAAGCAGGAGTCCTCGACCGAGCGGCCCGAGGCCGGGTCCGTCGACGCCCCGGTGGTGGACGGCGCCACCATCCAAAAGACCCTCGCCGGGCTCCTCCCCGACGGCGTCCACGGTGTCGACGAGGGCAGCCAGGAGTCGGACTTCGCCTACGTCGTCCTCGACGACGGCAAGGGGAGGAGCCTGGTGCAGATCAATGTGCAGCCGGGGATGGCGGACGTCGCGGACTCGTTGTTCGGCGCCGATGCCGAGACCCTGCCCGACGGCACGAAGGTCGCCACGAGGCAGGGGCCCGGTGAGAAGGGCGGCGAGGGGGTCGTCATGTGGACCGTGGACACGCTCCGCACCGACGGGCTGCGGGTCGTGATCAGCGCCTTCAACTCCGGTGCCCAGCACACGGCCGCGACCCGCGAGACCCCCGCGCTCACCCTGGCGCAGCTGAAGGAGATCGCCACCAGCGAGAAGTGGAAGACGCTCGGCTAGCGACCGGGGCACTGCCGGCCCCGTGGTCCGGTGGGGGCGGCCGGACCACGGGGCCGGCCGCCCCACCGGTGTATCGGGCGTCAGAAGAAGTCCGCCCACGGCTGGTCCCAGATCTGCTTCAGGGCCAGGACCAGGAACAGCAGGCCGGCGAGGGCCAGCATCCCGTTGCTGACGAAGCCGTTGCGCCATTCCCGGGGCGTGCGGGAGGAGTTCAGTAGCCAGATGAGGGTGCCGGCGAGGAAGGGGAGGAAGGCGGCGCCGAGGACGCCGTAGAGGATGATCAGGCGGAACGGCTGGCCCTGGAAGAGCAGGACGATGGGCGGGAAGGTCAGCCAGAGCAGGTACGCGCGGAACGGCCAGGACTTCTCCCGGCGGCCGGAGGCGACCTCCTCGCCCGTCACCGCCCCCTTCCTGCGGAAGCGTTCCACGAAGTCCGCGAACATCAGGCTCACGCCGTGCCAGACGCCGATGAGGGAGGTGTACGAAGTGGCGAAGAATCCGATCAGGAAGAACTTGGCGGTGGCCGTGCCGTACTCGTCGGCCAGGATGTCGCTGAGCTGGATCAGGCCCTTGTCGCCGCTGGCGATGGCGACGTTGGCGGAGTGCAGCAGTTCGGCGCCGACGAAGAGCATGGCGATCACGAAGATGCCGGTGGTGATGTACGCGACCCGGTTGTCGAGACGCATGACCTTCATCCAGCCGGTGTTGGTCCAGCCCTTGGCGTTGACCCAGTAGCCGTACGCGGCCAGCGTGATCGTGCCGCCGACGCCGCCGATCAGGCCGAGGGTGTTGAGGATCGAGTCCTTCTCGTCGGGGAGGACCGGCAACAGCCCCGCCAGCGCGTCCGGGAGGTTGGGGGTGACCCTGATCGCCAGGTAGACGGTCACCACGAACATGACGCCCACGAGGACCGTCATGACCTTCTCGAAGACCTCGTACTTGTTGAACCAGACGAAGACCAGACCGCTCAGGCCGCACAGGACGGCCCACCACTTGAGGTCCATGACGTCAGGGAACAGCGCCTGGAGGGGCAGGGCGCTGGAGGACATCGCGGCCGCGCCGTATACGAAGCCCCAGATCACGACGTACACGACGAAGAACCACGTCGTCCAGCGGCCGAGGCTCGCCCAGCCGTCGAAGAGGGTCCGGCCGGTGGACAGGTGCCAGCGGCCGGCCGCCTCGGCGAGGGAGATCTTGACGAGACAGCCGATGACGGCCGCCCACAACAGGGTGTAGCCGAAGTTGCTGCCCGCGATCAGGGTCGCGACCAGGTCGCCGGCCCCGACACCGGTCGCGGCGACGACGATGCCGGGGCCGATGTACTTCCAACTTGATGTGCGGGGTGGGGGGTTGGTGTCGGATGTTGCCGGGGTGTCAGTGGGGTTTCCCGTGGTGTCCGCCATGCAGGTCAAGTAACCGCATGGGCCCCGACCAGGCAAGAGGGCGTGCCCGGGATGCCTTTAGGGGCGCGGGGCTGTATCGATGTGCGGCTCCGCCGCGGGGCGCGACCAGCCACGACGGCGCCGCGGACGACCGACGGCCTCAGTGAACGGTGGCTTCAGTACCGGATGCCACCGAAGCCACCGGCCCCGCCGAACCCGCTCAACCCAGCGGAGCGGAACCGCAGCCGTCGGACCCGCACGTGCCGAGCTCGAACCACACGGTCTTGCCCGGCCCGTCCTGATGGCAACCCCAGCGCCCGGCGAGCGCGTCCACCAGGAACATCCCTCGGCCGCTCTCCGATATCTCCGTCGTTTGACGCACCCGGGGCGGGCGGCCGTCCGTGTCCGACACCTCGCAGCGCAGGACACCGTGCGCGGCCGACAGGGTCAGCTTCAGTCGGCTCTCCGCGTGCACCAGCGCGTTGGTGACGAGTTCGCTCACCAGCAGTTCCGCCGTGTCGGTCTGGTCGAGCAGTCCCCATCCCTCCAGCTGCCTGCGCACCTGCGCGCGGGCCTGTGCGGCGGCGGTGGGACGAGGGTCGTACTCGACGCTCAAGTGGCCCGCACCCATCGGCGGTTGGGGGTACGAGGCGTAATGGGGGCCGGAATCCGGAAGGAGTCCCCCGGAGAGTTGCAGCATGCTTCCAGGGTTGCCGCCGCACGTACGCGGCACACGGGGAGGAATACCCGTTTCCGGCCGTGCATATACCTGTTTCCCGCCCGGGTACGTCCACAATTGGGGGCGTACGCGCCTGATGGGCGTGTACGCGGTTGTGTAGGGCTTACGCACGCCGCGAACCCCCGGCCGGTTCCCGTCCGTTCCGGCCACGCCGCCCCGGGGCACCCACACCCCCACTCTTGACCTGGTCATGCCAGACCCGCACCATGAGCGCCACACCCGCACCAGGGCCTGCCGGGATCCCCACGGTCATCGGTCAGGCCCGAGGCACGTCGCAAGGATCCACCCCCCGCTCCACTCCCCACTTCCGGAGACCCCGGAATTCCTGGAGAAAATAGGAGACTTCATGCGACTCCGCATGCGCGGCAGGTCGGCGCCCGGCGGCACGGGCAGGAGATCAGGCCGCCGCACCGCCGCCCTCGCCACCCTGCTGGCCCTGGCTCTCGCCGCCCCGGTCGCCGCGACGACCACGGACGCGACGGCGACCAGCGCCGAGCGACCCAAGGCCTCGGCGGACGACATCCGCCAGTACGAGGTCCACATGCACTCGGACAGCAAGTCCCGCACGGCGCTGCAACAGGCCGGCGTGACCGTGGACGACGCCGACGACCACTCGGTGTTCATCTCCGGGCGCGCGGACCAGATCAAGAAGCTGAAGCAACAGGGCTACGAGGTCACGCCGCTCGGCGCGGTCCCCGACCGGTCGAACGGCGAGGACGACGTACGGCTCTTCGACTTCCCGTCCGCCGACTCCCGCTACCACAACTACGCGGAGATGACGAACGAGATCAACTCCGTGGTCTCGGCGAACAGTTCCATCGCCAGCCAGCGGGTCATCGGCACCTCGTACCAGGGCCGGAACATCGTCGCCATCAAGATCAGCGACAACGTCGGCACGGACGAGGCCGAGCCCGAGGTGCTGTTCACCCACCACCAGCACGCCCGTGAGCACCTCACCGTCGAGATGGCGCTCTACCTGCTCAACGAGCTGACCTCCGACTACGGGACCGACTCCCGGGTCACCAACATGGTGAACAACCGCGAGATCTGGATCATCCCGGACCTCAACCCGGACGGCGGAGAGTACGACGTCGCCACCGGCTCGTACCGCTCGTGGCGCAAGAACCGGCAGCCCAACAGCGGTTCGTCGGCCGTCGGCACCGACCTCAACCGCAACTGGAACTACCGCTGGGGCTGCTGCGGCGGCTCGTCCGGCTCCACCTCCTCGGACACCTACCGGGGTACGGCCGCCGAGTCCGCGCCCGAGGTGAAGGTCGTCGCGAACTTCGTGCGCAGCCGGGTCGTCGGCGGGGTCCAGCAGATCAGGACCGGCATCGACTTCCACACGTACAGCGAGCTGGTGCTGTGGCCGTTCGGGTACACGACCGCCGACACGACGACGGGGATGACGGCGGACGACCGCAACGCGTTCGCGACCGTCGGCGGGAAGATGGCCACCAGCAACGGGTACACGCCCGAGCAGGCCAGTGACCTCTACATCACGGACGGGTCGATCGACGACTGGCTGTGGGGCAACCAGAAGATCTTCGCCTACACGTTCGAGATGTACCCGGGGTCGGCCGGGGGTGGCGGGTTCTACCCGCCCGACGAGGTCATCGCCCGGGAGACCGCGCGGAACCGGGACGCGGTGTTGCAGCTGCTGGAGAACTCGGACTGCATGTACCGGTCGATCGGCAAGGAAGCGCAGTATTGCTAGGCCGGTAGTGCCGGTGCCGGTGCCGGTGCCGCTTCCGTGAGTGGGGAACTGCGCGTCCGTTGTGGCTGGTCGCGCAGTTCCCCGCGCCCCTTACGGGGCGCTTTACTCGGACTCGACCGATTCCTCGGCCGAGTCCTCGGCCTTCTTCTCCTCGCCGTCGTCGAAGTACGCGTCCAGGACCTCGTCGATCTGCGTCTCCCACGCGGCGTGCTCGGACCTGGCCTTGGCCTCGATCTCGATGGGGTACCAGCGGCGGTCGGGGGTGTGGACGGTGACCGTGAACCGCTTGCCGAAGCGGGGGGACTCCGTCTCGATCGCGCCGATCTCGTCCCAGCCGAACTCGCACTCCTGGTCGTCCAGGCGCAGCCGTACGCCACGGCTGTCGGCGACGATCTTCGCGCGGCGGTCGGAGGCCTCGAAGACGGGGCCGTCGGCCGCGTCCTCGGCGGCGTCTTCGTCCGCGTCCGGGCCCGCGCCCGCTTCCGCGTCGTCGGCCGAGGTCTTCTCGGCGGGGGTCTTCGCGACGGACGTCTTGGACGCCTTCGACGTCTTCTCGGCGGCAGCCGGCTCGTCCTGCTCCGGGGCGGCCTCGTCCGGCGCCTCGGGCTCCGTCGGTTTGATGTCCTCCGGCTCCTCCTGCTTCTCCTTCTTCACGGACACCGGTGCCGTGAGTCCGGGGATGTGCGACGGGTCGACCGCGGCGGCGGCCAGGGGCTGGTTGTTCGAACCGATGCGCTGCTCCACAGCGGGCAGTATGGTCGACGACCCTGTGCCAAGGACAGTCGGGCCAGGCATATGTCCGTATCTCAGTTGCACAATCTCGCCCTGGCGCTCTGTGCGCCGCGCACACGTCCGTACGAACACGTCCATACGAACACGCTCAGGACCGCGGCGGGGATGGTGAGGGGGTGGTGCGGGGGGGGGTGGTGCGGGATCGCGGCCGGGCGGGGATGCCGGACTCAGCTGTCCAGTACCGCCAGCGCGTCGATCTCGATCAGGAGGCCTGCCGGGAGGCCGACGTAGACCGTCGTGCGGGCTGCCGGGGCCGCGGTGAGGTGTCGTGCGAAGTACTCGTTGTAGAGCGCGTTCATCTCGGCGAAGTGGTCCACGTCGGTCAGGTAGACGCGGATCATCATCACGTCGTCCCAGGTGGCGCCGCCCTCCTCCAGGATCACCTGGACGTTGGCGAGGGTCTGGAGGGTCTGGTCGCGGAGGGTGGGGCCGGCCGGGGTCGGGGGCTGCCCCTCGACGGCCGGGAGGAAGCCGACCTGGCCGGCGACCTGGAGGATGTTGCCCTTTTTGACGCCGTGGGAGAACTTCGCGGGCGGGGCGGTGTGGGTCTTCGGGGTGAGCGCGATCTTGTCGGTCATACGGTGTCCTTCGCTGGGGTTCTGCCGGAGTACTCGCCGCTGATCGCGTCCGCGGTGCGGCGGACCAGCGGCAGCAGGGTGAGGAGTTCGTCGGCGGTGACGACGACGTTGGGCGCGGAGACCGACATCGCGGCGACGACCCGGCCGTCGGCGCCGCGGACGGGCGCGGCGACGCAGTTGATGGACTCCTCGTGGCCGCCGAGGTCGGTGGCCCAGCCCTGTTCGCGGACCCGCGCCAGCTCCTTGAGGAAGGCGGGGGCGTTGGGGGTCGAACGGGGCGTGTACATGGGGTAGTCGAGCTTCTCCGCGAGGGCGCGGCGCTCGGCTTCGGGGAGGTCGGCGAGGCACAGCTTGGCGACGGCGGCGACCGTGATGGCGACCGGCTTGCCGATCCGGGAGTACATACGGACCGGGTAGCGGCTCTCGACCTTGTCGATGTAGAGGACCTCGTTCTCCTCGTAGACGGCGAGGTGGACGGTGTGGCCGCAGTGCTCGTTGAGGCGTACGAGGTGGGGGTGGGCGATCTCGCGGATGTCGAGGTTCTCCACGGCCTCCTGGGCGAGGGCGAAGAGGCGGGCGCCCAGGCGGTAGCGCTGGTCGGACTGGCGGTAGACGAGGCCGTGTTCGTGGAGGGTCCGCAGGAGGCGCAGGGCCGTGGACTTGTGGACGCCCAGGCGGTCGGCGACCCGGCCGAGGTCGGCGGGGCCCTCGGCCAGCAGCGGCAGGATGCTCAGTGCGCGGTCGACGGTCTGGCTCATGGGGTGCGTACCTCCTCGGGGGCCTGATCGGCTTGCGTCCAGCCGGGGCCGAGTCGAAGTCTCCCCCACGCCTCGTCGGACAGGGCCGCCAGGCGATCGGCGAGGTCACGGGACGGCGGGGCGGCGAGGTCTCCGGGGACGGTCAGGGCGGCCGCGGCCATGAGATGACCGTGCCGGAGCCGGGCACGGTCGGGAAGGCCGCGGAGTGTCGCGGACAGAAACCCGGCGGCGAAGGCGTCCCCGGCCCCGATGGTCGCCACGACTTCGACGTCCAGGGCGGGGACGAAGGTTTCGTGGGCGGGGGTTCCGAGGGCGGAGGCTTCGCGAGCGGAGGCCCCGAGGGCGGAGCTCCCGAGGGCGGAGGCTTCCCGAGCGGAGCTCCCGAGGGCGGAGGCTCCGAGGGCGGAGGCTCCGAGGGCGGAGGCTTCCCGAGCGGGGGTCCCGAGGCCGGGGGTCCCGAGGGCGGAGGCTTCCCGAGCGGAGGTCCCGAGGGCGGAGGTCGAGCCGGGGTGGGTGCCGCTCGCCCCGACCGGCCGGGAGCCGCCGTCCGTCGGCCAGATGCCGCCGTCCATGGGCCGGGAACCGCCCGGGTCGGCCGGACCATCCTCAGCCTCGCCGCCCCCGCCGCCCCCGCCGCCGTCCACAGGCCGGAAGCCGTCCTGGCCGGGCTGACTGCCCTCTGCCCGGCCGCTATCTGCCCAGCCGCTCTCGGCCCGACCGTCCTCAGCCCGGCCCCGGCCCGGGCCCCGGCGGAACAGCGTCGCTCCGCGCGCCCCCTGCTTCACCACCAACACATCCGGCTCCGGCAGCAGCCTCCGGACCGCCGTCGGTCCGCCCGTGATGCCCCAAACCTCCTTCGCCTCGTCCTCGCCGACGAACACGAGGTCGGCGGCGCGGGCCAGTTCGAGGAGGACGCGCGGGCCGTCGGCGTCGTGCCACAGGCCCGGCCGGTGGTTGACGTCGAAGGAGATCAGGGGGCGGCCCGGGTGGGGGGCCGTCAGCTCGCGGAGCAGCCGCAGGCAGTCGCCGGACAGGGCGGCCGTGATCCCCGAGAGGTGCAGTACGCGTCCGGCGCGCACCGCCGCGAGGTCCACGGTCCGCGCCGACATCGCCGAGGCGGCCGAACCGGCCCGGTAGTAGGCGACCTCGTGCGCGTCCGTGGCCCGGTCCCCCGCCGTACGGAAGTACACGCCCGTAGGACGCGCCGGATCCCGCTCGACGGACGTCACGTCCACGCCGTGTCCGCCGATCGTCTCGACCAGGTGGTCCCCGAACCCGTCGGCCCCCACCCGGCTCACCCACCGGACCGTGTGCCCGGCCGCCGCCAGCGCGCACGCGACGTTGGACTCGGCACCGCCGATGGCCCGCTCGAAGGAGGGGACGTCTGCGAGGCGCCCGGGGCGGGTGGGAAGGAACGTGACCATGGACTCTCCGAGCGCGACGACATCCGTGCCGGGGGTCACGATGATGGAGGCTCCTCGTCACGTCGCTGGGGCGGGCTCGGCACCGTTGACCCGGCGCTGGCTGGGATGTTAGACAGCTGCGAGCGACATACGCAATGAACGTTGCATCATTTGCAACGCACGTCGTCAGGGAGGAACCCATGAGTGTCGAGAGTGTCGAAGCGCTGGCCCGGCTGGCCGCCGAACGCGTCGACCACCGGTTCAAGGGCCTCCCCCCGGACGCCGACGGCCTCTCGGTGGCCGAACTGGCCGCGCAGGGCCGGAACCTGTTCACCGGTGGCTTCACCACTCCCGTGCTCGCCCTGTCCGCCGAGCGCCTTGAGCACAACCTGGCGCTGATGGAGACCTACGCCGCCCGCCACGGCCTCGCCTTCGCCCCGCACGGCAAGACCTCCATGGCACCGCAGCTGTTCTGGCGGCAGATCGAGCGCGGCGCGTGGGGCATCACCCTCGCCGTGCCCCATCAGATGCGCGTGGCGCGGGCGTTCGGGATCGAGCGGATCTTCCTCGGCAACCAGCTCGTCGACCCCGCCGCCCTGCGCTGGGTCGCCGCCGAGCTCGCGGCCGACCCGTCCTTCCGGTTCGTCTGTTACGTCGACTCCGTGCGCGGTGTCGAGCTGATGGACGCGGCGCTGCGGGGCTCCGCCCGCCCGGTGGACGTCGTCGTGGAGCTGGGCGCGGGCGAGGGCGCGCGTACCGGCGTCCGTACGGAGGTGGAGTGCGCGGCGGTCGCGGACGCGGTGGCCGCGACCGGGACGCTGCGGCTGGTGGGGGTCGCCGGGTACGAGGGCGAGGTGCCGCGGGCCGACCCCGAGCGGGTGGGTGCGTGGCTGCGCCGGCTCACCGCGCTGGCCGTCGACTTCGACAAGGCGGGGCGGTTCGCGGGGCTGGACGAGGTCGTGGTCAGCGCGGGCGGCAGCGCCTGGTTCGACACGGTGGCCGAGGTGTTCGCCGAGCTCCCCGAACTGTCCGTGCCCGTACTGAAGTTGCTGCGGTCGGGCGCGTACGTCTCGCACGACGCCGGCCACTACCGCCGGATCACCCCCTTCAACCGCGTCCCCGAGGAAGGCGCCCTGGAGCCCGCGTTCCGGCTCTGGGCCCAGGTCGTCTCCCGCCCCTCCCCCGACCAGGCCTTCGCCAACGCGGGCAAGCGCGACGCCGCGTACGACCTCGACCTGCCCGCCGCCGAGGTCGTACGGGACGCCGCCACGGGCACGGTCCGCGACGCCGCCGGGCTCACGGTGACGGGCCTGTCCGACCAGCACGCGTGGCTGCGCACGGAGGCCGGGGCCGCGCTGGAGGTCGGCGACTGGGTGGGGCTCGGGTTGTCGCATCCGTGCACGTCGTTCGACAAGTGGAAGCTGATTCCGGTGGTGGAGGCGGACGGGACGGTCGTGGACTACGTCCGCACGTTCTTCTGAGCCCACCGAACCTCCGCCCGGCGCCCACCCCTCCCGCCCGCCTCCGGTCCCCGAAAGGTGGCACACATGGACCTGGTCTTCCGTGACGCCGAGGTCGTGGACGGTTCCGGCGCCCCCTCCTACCGCGCCGACGTGGTCGTGGCGGACGGCAGGATCACGTCGATCGTCAAGGAAGCGGCCGCGGCGGGGTGCCAGCGCCCCCGGGCCACGCGGGAGCTGGACGCCGAGGGCCTGGTCCTGGCCCCCGGCTTCGTCGACATGCACGCCCACAGCGACCTCGCGCTCCTGCGGGACCCCGAGCACACCGCGAAGGCGGCGCAGGGGGTGACCCTGGAGGTCGTCGGCCAGGACGGGCTGTCGTACGCGCCGGTCGACGACCGCACCCTCGACGAGGTCCGCCGCGCGATCACCGGCTGGAACGGCCACGGCGACGACATCGACTTCACCTGGCGCTCGGTCGGCGAGTACCTGGACCGCCTCGACCACGGCTTCGGCGGCGAGGGCATCGCCGTGAACGCCGCGTACCTCGTCCCGCAGGGCACGGTCCGCATGCTCGCCGTGGGCTGGGAGGACCGGAAGGCGACACCTCAAGAGCTGGACCGTATGCGGGAGTTGGTGGCGGCGGGCCTGCGGGAGGGCGCGGTCGGCATGTCGTCGGGCCTCACCTACACCCCCGGCATGTACGCCGAGGACGCCGAACTCACCGAGCTGTGCCGGGTGGTGGCGTCGTACGACGGCTACTACTGCCCGCACCACCGCTCGTACGGGGCGGGCGCGCTCCAGGCGTACGAGGAGATGGTCGCCCTGACCCGCGAGGCCGGCTGCGCCCTCCATCTGGCCCACGCCACCATGAACTTCGGCGTGAACAAGGGCCGGGCGCCCGAGCTCCTCACCCTCCTCGACGACGCGCTCGCGGCCGGCGCGGACATCACGCTCGACTCGTACCCCTACACCCCCGGCTGCACGACCCTCGTGGCGCTGCTGCCGAGCTGGGCGAGCGAGGGCGGTCCGGAGGCGATTCTCGCGCGGCTGAGGGACGACGACACGGCCGAGCGCGTCCGGCACCACACGGAGGTCGTCGGCGCCGACGGCTGCCACGGCGTGCCCGTCGAGTGGGACACCATCGAGCTCTCGGGCGTCACCGACCCGGCGCTGTCGTCGTACGTGGGTCGCACGGTCGCGCGGTCGGCGGAGGAGCACGGCGAGGACCCCTGGGTCACCGCCCGCCGGCTGCTCGTCGAGGACCGGCTCGGTTCGACGATCCTCCAGCACGTCGGGCACGAGGAGAACGTGCGGACCATCATGCGCCACCGCGTCCACACCGGCGGCTCCGACGGCATCCTGCGCGGCGACAAGCCGCACCCGCGCGCGTACGGGACGTTCCCCCACTATCTCGGCCGGTACGTGAGGGAGTTGGGTGTGCTCTCCCTGGAGGAGTGCGTCGCCCACCTCACCTCACGCCCCGCCGCGCGGCTCCGCCTCGCGGACCGGGGACTCGTCCGCGAGGGGTACCGCGCCGACCTCGTCCTCTTCGACCCGGCGACCGTGGCCGCCGGGTCGACGTACGAGGCACCGCGCACCCTGCCCACCGGGATCCCGTACGTCCTGATCGACGGCCGTTTCGTCATCGAGGACGGCCGCCGGACGGACGTACTGGCGGGCCGGGCGATCCGGCGGGGGCACTGAGGGTGTTCGCTACGGCTTTCGCTACGGCTTGGGAAGGATGCAGCCGCTGCGGGTGAGGTCGAGCTTGTTGTCCACGCCGAAGCAGGCGGGGACGTGCCAGGTCTGCTGGGCGTAGTTGATGCCCTGGCGGACGGTCACGGTGCCGTTCGCGTCGACCTCGCAGGGGTTGTTGACGGTGCAGCGCTCGCCGCTCTCGTTGCCCGTGTTGTTGACGCCGACGACCTTGCCGGTGGCGTCATTGAGGACCGGGGAACCCGAGGTGCCGCCGATGGTGTTGCAGGCGGAGGTGTAACGGATCGAGTCCTTCCAGGTCCAGTCGCCCTCCTTGAGGCGGTACGCGTTCCCGTCGACACTGCAGCTGTAGATCCGCTTCCAGTACCCGGAGACGACCTTGATGGCGGTGCCGGCGGCCGGGCGGGCGGTGTCGTAGACCAGGGCGTCGATGCCGTACGAGCTCTTGATCTGCGCGTAGGTGGTGGTGAGCTGGTACAGCGCCATGTCGGTGTCGGTCATCGTGCCGTACGCGATCTTGCTGGCGCGCAGCGTGCCGACGCGGGTGCCGGCGGAGTTGAGCAGACCGAAGGTGCGGGTGGAGGCCTTGTCGACGATGACCTGGCCGGCGGCCGGGAAGCCGCTCTCCAGACAGTGGCCGTTGGTCATCACCAGCGCCGGGTCGTTGTCCTCGGAGGCGGGCATCCGGACGACCGAGCCGGAACAGTTGCTGAGCGAGACGGTGCCGGCGAAGTTGACGGCCTGGACCGCCGGGGCCGGGGCCGCGACGTCGGCCACGGCCTTGTTCGCCGTCCCGACGAGCGTCCCGACCGCCGTCTTCACGGGCGCCGCCGCGGGCTCCGGCGCCGCGACCGCCGGTGCCGCGCCCGCCCCGGTGATCACCAGGGCGAACAGCGAGGCAACGAGAGGCTTTCTCATGTGGGGGTCCCCTCTTGCTACGTGGGTGACAGAAGATCTTCCGGCCACCGCAGTTTGTCATGCGCATTGTGAAGGTGAAGTGCAGGACGAGCAAGGAGTTGGTTCCGGCCGCGCGATCTTCGGCCAGGGGGTGGGTCGGGGTCGAGGGGTGGGTCGGGGTCGAGGGGTGACTGGAGACGGGAGACGGGAGACGGGAGACGGGAGGCGGGAGGCGGGAGGCGGGAGGCGGGTGATGAGGCACGGGTGATGAGGGACGGGTGACGGGAGACGAGCGACAGGAGGCAGGCGACGGGAGGCGGTGCGGATGGCGCGACGGCGGCAGAGGCGAGCGAGGCGTCAACTCGCCCGCTCACCACATGTCTTCATATGGCTGGCCCGACGGGCGGCTCCGCATGCCTCACCTGTGCGCACCGCCCGGCGGCGGCCGGCGCGGTGCCGCGGCGCACGGGCAGGACGCCGAGCGCGTCCGACAGGGGCACGCGCCCCCCGTCCACCGGCACGCGCGGTCACCACTGACCCGCCGGACCGCATCCCCGCCACCGACGCCCCCCCCCCGACGACCAGGGGCTTCCCCCACTCCGGTCACCGCCGAGCGACCCCCTGGGGCCTCCTGGGCTACCTGGGGCCCTTCGTCGCTCCTTGGCCCCGGCCCTGGTTGCCGTTGGAGTTGCCTCGGGGTGAGGACGTCGCCGGGGCGGAGGGCGAGGCGGACGAGGTGGCCGAGGTCGGGGTGGGGGATGTGGAGCCGGAGGGCTCGGGAGTGGTGGCGGCCGAGGAGGGCCGCGTGGAGGTGTCGGGGGATGCCGTGGCCCCCGTACCGGCGGATCCGCCGGCCGACGGGGAGGCCGTCTCCGCGTCGCCGGACGGAGCGGCGGCCGGGGTGGACCCGAGGGGCGCCGGGGCATCCGGACCTTCCTGGCCCGAGGGGCCGGACCCGGCCAGTCCGGCCACCGCGACGCCCACGAGCACCGCGGCGCCGATACCGCCCGCGATCAACACGCGGCGCCGCCGGGCCCGGCGCCGCCCGAGCGTGACCCGCCGACCGTCCAGCGGCCGCGCCCGACGCCCGGCCGCGTCCAGGGCCTCCGGGTCGCCCTGCCCACCCCTCGCGCCCGGGCCACCTGCCCCGTACGGCGCACCCTCGGCATACGGCGCGCTCTCGGCGTACGGCGCACCCTCGGCGTACGGCGGCGCATCCGTCGCGTACGCCTCGGCCTCGCCGTACGGCACCCGCCCCGCCGCAGAACCGTTTCTTCCGCCCGAGCCGTCCCCGACCGCACCCGGGCCGTCCACCACGATCTCGTCCAGCTGAACGGTGTCGTCGTACGCGTTCTGCCAGCCGTGGGCGGCGGCGGGGTCCGTGAACGCCTCGTAGGCGGGGGTGCCATGGGAGTCGTCGAGGGGGTGGTACACGTTCGGCGGTCTCCGGAGGTCGGCCTCGTTCCGGTCCGGTCCGTGCGACCTGTCCACGCCGCCCACCCCATTCATGTCGTTCCGCTGCTTTCGTGTCGTGTGCCGTATGACCACGTGCCGCGCGGTCGAGGACCGGGCGGTGGGGACGGCCGGGCCTGCTGGCGGATTGTAGAGAGGAGGAGGGCCGGGGGGACAGCCGCGGGGCATTTCGGCGTATAGCGGCCCGTCCACGTGGTGGAAAACACGACCCGGAACGCGTTACCGGGCCGTAAGCTCACGGACATGCAGGTGATCCAGTCGACCAAGCTCGCCAACGTCTGTTACGAGATCCGGGGCCCGGTGCTCGAGGAGGCGATGCGGCTAGAGGCTGCGGGGCATCGGATCCTCAAGCTGAACACCGGGAATCCGGCCGCGTTCGGCTTCGAGTGTCCGCCGGAGATTCTGGAGGACATCCTCCGGAACGTGTCGTCGTCCCACGGGTACGGCGACGCGAAGGGCCTGCTCGCCGCGCGCCGGGCGGTCGTCATGCACAACCAGACGATCGGCATCGAGACGGACGTCGAGCACGTCTTCATCGGCAACGGCGCCTCCGAGCTGATCGTCATGGCGATGCAGGGCCTGCTCGACGACGGCGACGAGGTCCTCGTACCGTCCCCGGACTACCCGCTGTGGACGGCGGCGGTCTCCCTGTCCGGCGGTACGGCCGTGCACTACCGCTGCGACGAGCAGTCCGACTGGATGCCGGACCTCGCGGACGTGGAGCGGAAGGTCACCGACCGCACCAAGGCGATCGTCATCATCAACCCGAACAACCCGACGGGCGCGGTGTACGACGAGGCGATGCTGCGGGGCCTGACGGACATCGCGCGCCGCCACAACCTCCTCGTCTGCTCGGACGAGATCTACGACAAGATCCTCTACGACGGCGCCACGCACACCCCGACCGCCGCGATCGCTCCCGACCTGCTGACCCTCACCTTCAACGGCATGTCGAAGGCGTACCGGGTGGCCGGCTACCGGGTGGGCTGGATGGCCATCTCCGGGCCGCGCGCGCACGCCGACTCCTACATCGAGGGTCTGACGATCCTCGCGAACATGCGGCTGTGCGCGAACATGCCGGGGCAGCACGGCGTCGTCGCCGCACTCAGCGGACGCCAGACGATCAACGACCTGGTCCTGCCGGGCGGCCGGCTCAAGGAGCAGCGGGACGTCGCGTACGAGCTGCTCACACAGATCCCGGGCGTCTCGTGCGTGAAGCCGAAGGGGGCGCTGTATCTCTTCCCGCGCCTCGACCCGAACGTCTTCAAGATCAAGGACGACCGCCAGATGGTCCTCGACCTGCTCCGGCAGGAGAAGATCATGGTCGTCCAGGGCACCGGGTTCAACTGGGCCGAGCCCGATCACTTCCGGGTGGTCACCCTGCCGACGGTGGGCGACCTGCGGTCCGCGATCACCCGGATCGGGAACTTCCTGGACGGCTACGGGCAGGCGTGACGGCGCGCGCCGATCACGGCGAACCAGGACTTTCGGACGTCACTCAACTTTAGACGGAATCCAAGGTAGAGTGGTCGTCCGAGAGCTTGGAGGCCATCCCATGTACGAGCCGATCCGCACCAAGTCGGTCCACACGATGGCCGGCACGACCTCCTCCGACTTCCCTCACCGTTCGCGCGAGGAAGAGCTGGACATCCAGCTCGCGGGTCATCTGGCGGCGCTGCTGGCGGCGACCGACGAGCTCCGCGCCCTGACCCCCTCCGACGACCTCGACGCGGCGGCGGAGGCGCTGGCCGCGCGGGTCGCCCGGCTGCGGGGCGGCCTTCCGCCGGTACGCTCCGCTTCGGGCGGAGGCGAGGAGGATGTCGCCGCGCTCCACCGGCGCGCACACGCCCTCGCGGGGCGGGCCCTGGTCGTCGCGGCGTCCCGCGCGGACACGGCGTCCGCGATCCTGGCGGCCGAGCGGATGGACGCGCACGCCGGCGTCCCGTTGAGCGCCTAATAGCTCGGGGGCGAGTGCCATCGGGCGTCTGCGGGTGGTGCGTGGTTGCTCACGCCGTTCCCCGCGCCCCTGAAAAGCCGGGGCTACGCCCCATGCTTCTCAGCCCACACGCCCATCGCCTTCCAGGCCCGCAGGCCCGTCGCCTTCCAGGCCCGCAGGGCCTGGTCTTTCAGGGGCGCGGGGAACTGCGCGACCAGCCCCCACCGGACCCGCACCCACCCGACATCCGAACCCCCCGAACCCCCACCCGGCCCGGCGGAGCCCACCCGTTGTGTTCCGGGACCACCAGTTCACCGGAGGTTCACCCGCGCCGCCGAGGAACGTTGGGTTCCGGGAGCACTCTCCCCCTGTGAGACGCATCGCAGGAATCGTCCTCGCGGTACTGCTGATCGGCGGCGTGGTGGCAGCCGTCGTGGCGGGCCGGGAAACCGGGGACACGAGCACGGCAACGAAGACCGTGCGAGGAGTGATCGGGTCGGAGAAGGCGGAGTTCTTCGCCGACCCTGACGTGGTGAAGGCCCTGGCCGCCAAGGGCTACACCGTGAAGACGGAGACGTCCGGATCCTGGGCCATGGACGGCCTGGATCTGCAGGGGTACGACTTCGCGTTCCCGTCCAGCAAGGCACCCGCCGACGAGCTGGCCGAGAAGTACGGCGTACGCGAGCCGCTGCCCCGCCCCTTCTACTCGCCCCTCGTCGTGGTCTCCCACCGGGGCGCCGCCGACGTGCTGCGGCAGAACGGGCTCGCCACGCTCGACGAGGGCCGGGGCGTCCTCGCCATGGGCGCCTATCTGAAGGCCGCGGAGAACGGCCGGACGTGGCAGGACCTCAAGGGGGCCGGGAAGTACGGGGAGTTGATGGGACTCCTCTACATCTCCACCACCGATCCGACGACGTCCAACTCGGGCGCGCTCTACCTCGCCGCCGCCTCCAACGTCGCCAACGGCGGACGGGTGGTCGCGAGCAAGGGGGACCTGGACAGGACCGCGTCCCTGATGCACGAGCTGATCAGCGTCCAGGGCGCCCAGCAGCCGAGCACCGACGCGGCGTTCCGTGACTTCGTCAGCGGGGTCGGCAATCCGCTCGTGCTCGTCTACGAGTCGCAGGTCGCCGCGCTGCTCGCGGAGGGCCAGAGCGTCGACGACCTGGTCGTCCTCTACCCGGACACCACCGTCTTCAGCGACCACACCGTCGTACCGGTCACGGACGAGGGGCGTGCGCTCGGCGAACTCCTGGGCACGGACCCGACGTTGCGTGAGCTGGCCGCCCGGCACGGGTTCCGGCCGCAGGGCGCGGCCACCGAGTTCACGTCGGCGACCGCCGACCACACCACCTACCTGATGCGGAAGCTGACCGTCCGGCAGGCGCCCGTGCCCACCTCCGAGGTGCTGCACGAGATGGCGCGCCGGGCCAGGGGCCAGTAGGACGACGGGGGATCAACGGACATGACCATCGAAGACAGCAACAGCTACAGCAACCTCAACAGCACCAGCACCAGCACCAGCAACCTCAACAGCAACGAGGCCGGCTTCACCCTCACCCCTCCCGAGCCGGTCGCGGCCGTGCCCCGGGAGAAGGCCGGCGGGCTCGTGCCGGTCGAGGAGTCCGTGCGGACGGACATGGCCCGCAAGGCCGAGGAGTACGTGCGCGGGCTCGCCGGCCTGGACGCCCGCTCCCCGGAGTTCGCGGGCCGGGTCGGGGAGATCACCTCGCTCGGCGCGGGCGAGATGCGTACCGCCGCCGCGCAGTCCAACCGGATGCTGGAGCGGACGGTCCGCAGCCTGCCCGACAAGGGCGGGGACGCGCAGTCGCAGGTCTCCGGCTCACTCGTCGAACTCCGGCGGGTGGTCGAGGACCTGGACCCGCGCGATCTGCCGGCGAGCAGGGGACGCAAGTTCCTCTCCCGGCTGCCGGGCGGCAACAAGCTGCGCGACCACGTCGCCAAGTACGCCTCCGCACAGGGGACCCTGAACCGAATCGTGGGTTCGTTGCGCGGCGGGCAGGACGAACTGCGGCGCGACAACGCCGCGTTGCAGACCGAACGCGTCCGGCTGTGGGAGACCATGGGCAAGCTCCAGGAGTACGTCGTCCTGACGGAGGCTCTGGACACGGCCGTCGAGGCGCACATCCAGACGCACGTCGACGGGGTCGACCCGCAGCAGGGCGACACCCTCCGCGCCGACGTGCTCTTCCCCGTCCGGCAGAAGCACCAGGACCTGCTCACCCAGCTGGCCGTCTGTGCCCAGGGCTATCTGGCCATGGACGTCGTGCGGCGCAACAACGAGGAGCTGATCAAGGGCGTCGACCGGGCCGCCACGACCACGGTCTCGGCGCTGCGCATCTCCGTGATGCTCGCCTCCGCCCTCGACAACCAGCGCAAGGTCGTCGACCAGGTCAACGCGCTGCGCGGCACCACCGAGGACCTCATCCGGGGCAACGCCGAGATGCTCGCCACCCAGAGCGGCGAGATCCAGCGCATCGCCGCCGACCCGGCCGTCGGCGCGGAGACGCTCCGCTCGGCCTTCCAGCAGATCTACCGCACCCTCGACGCCATCGACACGTACAAGGTGCAGGCCACGGAGACCATGGCCGCGACCGTAGAGTCCCTGACCTCGGAACTCCAGCACGCGACCCAGTACTTGGAGCGGAGCAGGAGCCAGGGCGCCCTGGAAGGCGGCCTCGGATGAGAACACGGATGAGAACACGGCTGAGAGTACGGCTGGGAGTACGTACGACGACGGCCGTCGCCGCGGTGACCGCCGCCGCCCTCCTGGCCACCGCCTGCACCGCCGCGGACGGGACGGGGCTGCCCGACCCGGCCGAGGCGACCACGTACGTCCCCGGCACCCTCCGCGTCCTCGCCTCCAGTGAACTCGCCGACATGCAGCCGGTGCTGGAGCGGGTCGAGAAGGACACCGGGATCAAGGTCCGGCCCACCTACATGGGCACCCTGGACGCGGTCGAGCTGCTCACCCGGTGGCGGGCGAAGGGGGCGTACGACGCCGTCTGGCTCTCCTCCAACGACTACCTGCGGCTCCGCCCCGACGCGGCCGAGGCGATCGTGTCGGAGACGCCGGTGATGTCCAGCCCGGTCGCGATCGGTGTGCGGGACGAGACCGTACGGAAGCTGGGGTGGAAGCCGGAGAACGTCACCTGGTCGGACATCGAGGAGGCGGTCGCGGGCGGGCAGCTGACGTACGGCATGACCGACCCGTCCCGCTCCAACTCCGGGTTCTCCACGCTCGTCTCGGTGGCGTCGGGGCTCTCCGACGCCCAGTCCGCGCTCACGGACGCGGATGTCGCGCGGGCGACGCCCCGGCTGAAGGAGTTCTTCGCGGGCCAGAAGCTGACGTCGGGGTCGTCGGGCTGGCTGGCCCAGGCGTACGACCGGCGCGGGGACGTCGACGCGCTGCTCAACTACGAGTCGGTGCTGAAGGGGAAGAAGGGCCTGACGGTGATCCGGCCGCGCGACGGGGTCGTCACCGCCGACTATCCGCTCTCCTCGCTCACCTCCACGAGCAAGGAGGTCCGGGACGACGTACGCCGGCTCACCGACGCCCTGCGCACCCCGGACATCCAGCGGCTGATCACCGAGAAGACCCTGCGCCGCCCGGTCGTCGCCTCCGTGCCGCCCGCGGCCGGCCTCGACACCACGCGCCGCCGTGAACTCCCCTTCCCCGGCACCCGGTCCGTCGCCGACGGCCTCCTCGACGCGTACGAGAACGAGCTGCGCCGCCCCTCCCGGACCGTGTACGTCCTGGACACCTCGGGCTCGATGGAGGGCGACCGCCTCGGCCGGCTGAAGACCGCGCTCACCGAGCTGACCGGCGACTTCCGGGACCGGGAGGAGGTCACGCTGATGCCGTTCGGGTCGGACGTGAAGAGCGTGCGCACGCATGTCGTACGGCCCGAGGACCCGAAGGCCGGGCTCGACGGCATCCGCGCCGACACCCGGAAGCTGACCGCCGACGGCGACACCGCCATCTACACCTCGCTGCGCAGGGCGTACGAGCATCTCGGGGCCGCCGACCGGGACACCTTCACCTCCATCGTGCTGATGACGGACGGCGAGAACACCGAGGGCGCGAGCCCCGCCGACTTCGACGAGTTCTACGGTCGGCTGCCCGCCGGTCAACAGCGGATCCCCGTCTTCCCGATCCTCTTCGGCGACTCCGACCGGGGCGAACTGGAACACATCGCCGACCTGACCGGCGGCCGTCTCTTCGACGCCCAACAGGGCTCGCTGGACGGCGCCTTCGAGGAGATCCGTGGCTACCAGTAGGACCACCACCCAGAAGACCAGCGGCGTCCTGGCCTACCTGGAGTCCCGCAAGAACCTCACCGGCAGCGCCCTCGGGGTCGCCGGGCTCGGGCTGACCTTCGCGGGGATCGCGGGACCGTACTGGCCGGTCGTGGTCGCCGGGCTGTACGGCGCCGGCGCGCTGATCGCCCCGCCGGAGCGCCCGCCGGTGCCGGACTTCCCGGACCCGTCCGCCCAGCTCGACGAGGTGCGCGCCGACTTCGGCACCCTCCGCGCCTACCTCGACGGCATCGAGCTGCCGCCCGCCGCGGCCGGCCGCCTCACCGAGCTGACCGAACTCCTCACGGCCCTCCTCGACCCTGGCTGGGTCGCCGAGATCCTCGCCCACGACCCCGAGGGCGTCCACGCCCTCTCCCGGGCCGTGCGGCAGGACGTCCCCGAGGCCGTCGACACCTTCGTACGCACCCGATGGTGGGCCCGTCTCACCCCGGGCACGGATCCCCCGGAACGCCATCTCGAACGCCAACTCGGTCTGTTGCAGGAGGAGTTGGGACGCCTGGCGGGCGCCCTGCGGGACGCCGAGGCCCGCCGCCAGGAATCGCACACGCGGTACCTGGAGGACCGGTCGGGCTGACAGGCGGCGTCAGCCGAGGCGCGTCGGTCAGCCGAGGAGATCGGGCCGGCCGAGGTGCGTCGGGTCAGCCGAGGAGGTCGGGTTGGCCGAGGAGGTCGGGTTGGCCGAGGAGGTCGGGCCGGCCGAGGAGGTCGGGCCGGCCGAGGAGGTCGGGCCGGCCGAGGTGCGTCGGGTCAGCCGACGTTCGTCAGGATCACGATCAGCAGCACCACGCCGAGCACCACGGCCAGCACCTTCAACGCCGCGTACGGGGACGGGGGCTGGTCGGTCGGGGGCGGCGGGACCGGGACCGACGTGGGGCGGGGGCCGTTGAACACGTCGTGGCCGGTGACCGCCGCGCGGGTGCACCAGGGGCAGGTCGGCAGGTGGGAGCCGTAGGTGTGCAGGGGCCGTTCCGTGCAGGCGCGCACCAGGCCGCGTTCCTTGTCGAGGGCGCGGAGCCAGGCCTCGGCCGGCGGCCGGGCGGCGGGATCCTGGACGCCGGGGCCGAAGGCCGCCCTGGCGAGGGTGAGGAGTTCGGTCGGCAGGACGGACGGGTCGATCGTGCCGCGCGGGATGGTGACGTGCTCCGGGCGTACGACATAACTGCAGCTCGCGGCGATGTTGTCCTTGACGGTCGACTCGGAGGCGCTCTGGTGCGGGACCCCGCCGAAGGGATGGTTGCCGGCGGTGAGCAGCTGGTAGACGAGGACGGCGAGGGCGAAGTCGTCGCTCTGCCGGGTCGCGGGGCCGCCCTCCTGACGCTCGGGGGACGAGTAGTCGGTGGTGTGCATCAGGCACGGGAAGAGTTCGCCGGTGACCGGGTCGGTGAAGGCGATGGAGTCGCAGTCGAGGAAGGTGACGAAGCCGTTGGCGTCGACGACGACGTTGCTGCTGGAGAAGTCGCCGATGACGAGGTTGTCGTAGTGCATACGGGCCGTCATGAAGGCGAGGTTCCAGGCGACGCCGAGCAGGAACCGCCAGTCGGCCCGGTCCGGGAAGAGCTTGAGGCGTTGGACGCGGGTGAACAGGCCGACCAGCTGGACGTGTTGCGGTTCGCCGAAGCGGCGCATCGCGTAGCCGAGGAACTCGCCGTTCGTGCCCCGGGCGATCGCGGTGGGCCAGGCCAGCTCGGGCGGCTGGCTGGCGTCCGTCGGGCGGGCGGCCAGCGGGGACATGGTCAGCATCCGGGCCAGCCGCCGCTCCTGGTCCGGCCCGGGTGTGTCCCGGTAGATCTTGACGACGATCCCCGTGTCCCCCTCCACCGGGAACACCGCCGCCTGCCCACCCCCCTTCAACGGCAACTCGGCCAGAGTGACCCGCCTACCGTCGAGAAAGACCGTGCGGCCGCTCATGGCCGTACCTCCGAGTGTGATGGGGCCGTTCGTCGCCGCGCGGAAGCGGTCGGCGCCTGGCAGAGCGGTCATCGCCGGATCGCGCGGACGGCTCGTAGCAGGGTCTTGTCGTCGGCGTTGAGGGCGGTGAGGCGGTCGGAGCGGAGCAGGGCGGCCAGGTTGGGGTCGCGGTCGTCCTCGGCGGCGGTGTCGAGGGAGCGGAAGACTGCGTCGGCGAAGGAGGTGTTCGGGGACGGCGCGCCGTCGGCCGACCGGTTGAGCATGGCCTGGGCGAGCCCGTCCGTGGAGAGCAGCACTCCGTCGACCCCGTCGTCCAGGACGCACTCGGTGTGCGTCCAGCGCCCCACGTCCGGCGAGGTCAGGAACACCGTCTCGTTGCTGTACTCGCTCACCGCCGCGGCCTGCGGCAGCAGATGGAACTGGCGCTCCCCGTCCTCCGTCCCGGCCCGTACGACGACGAACCCGTCCCCCACGGTGAGGTGCCCGATCCAGCCGGGCGCGAGCACCACCACGGTGAGCGTCGTGGCGAAGTCCTGCGCGTCGGCGCCGGTCTGGTCGAGGAAGTCCTTGCTGACGTCGTGCAGGGCGTCCCGCAGCAACTCGTGCACGGCATCCCCCGGCCGCACCTCCACGGCCGCCTCGGCCCGCCGCGCGAAATACTCCGTCGCGAGCCGCACCGCGAGCCGCGCGCCCTCCTCCGACCGGGGCCGGCTGCCGGCCCCGTCGGCGACGGCGAGCACGGCGACGGAGGGCGTGGCGACGGCGGCGCACGCGTCCTGGCAGGGCAGGCCCTGGCGTCGGTGCCGGTAGCCCTCGACGCTCAGTCCGTGGATGCGCCAGGGCGGGGCGGCGGTCACCTCACGCCTCCCAGGCCGGGCGCTGTGTCTTGAACTGGCTGAAGATCTTCTCGAACACCTCGTCCCCCGCCCCCTTCTGCTCGGCGTTGGCGCTGGCGGACATCATCTGGAGCAGCTCCCGGAACGGGAACCCCTGCAACCGTGCGTTGAACTTCGGAGCGAACGCCCGCAGCACCTGCTCCCCCATGTCCGTGATCCCGCCGACGCCGATGGCGTACAGCCGGAACCGGCGGGCGCGCTGCTCCTCGGCGAGGACGGGGACCAGCCGGTGCCAGGAGTCGGTGAGATGGCCGGTCGGGTCGGTGGGCAGACCGTCCGTGACGAGGCAGATCTGCGGCCGGTAGTACTGCAGCCCGGACGCCCGCAGCTCGCTCTTGCGGGCCGCGACGATGTGCATCGCCAGCTCCAGCGCCTCGGTCATCAGGGTGACCCCGGCGGCCGTGAGCTGCGGTGCCTGGAAGGCGTGCGCGGGTATGAAGGGGCTCGTCCGGGTGCGCGGGTCGAGGAGTTGGGGCCCGCGCCAGGCGCCGACACCCTGGCCGCCGAAGGTGACGACGGCAACCTCCACGCTGTAGCTGAGGCTGACGTCGTCGTGGAGTTCGCGGGTCCACTCGGCGAGCGCGTTGTTGAGTGTCTGGATCGGCTGACCCGCCATGGAGCTGGATGTGTCGAGGCAGAGCACGAGCGGCATGCGCTGGGCGTTGTTCTCGAACTCGATGTCGGCGTACTCCGCCGGCAGCGTGGGCGGGTATTCGCTGTGCATCGTTCTTCCCCCTGTGTTTCCGATACCTCTGATGGTGCCGATGCCTATCTCGGCGTGCCGACGCCGACCTGGGCGCGCCGATGCCCACCTGGGCGTGCCGACGCCCACCTGGGCGTGCCGACGCCTACCTGGGCGTGCCCTTCGCGTGCCGTGCGGCCGTCGGCGGGAAGGCGTACAGGACGTCGGAGTCGCGTTCTGCCGCGTCGGTGACGTCGACGAGGCCGCCGGGCGCGGGGGGCGGCCGCTCCGGCTCGGCCCACACCGCCCGGCGCAGCACCCGGTCGACCTCGACATAGCCCTGCGGGTGGAGTTCGGTCCGTACGACGGCGGTCCGGGCGTGCCCCGGGCGGGCTCCCACCTGACGGCCGTGCCGCGGCGCGGACGCGACCCGCAGCCGAGTGGTGCTCTCGTCCCCGCCTGCTCCGGCACCGCCCCCACCGGCTCCGGCACCGCCTCGCGCCGCGTGCGCCGGCGCCGCCCGCGCGGGCCCGCCGGCCGGCCGGCCCGGAGACACCGCCCGGTGCCCCACGGCCACCGGACCCCTGGACCGCCGGATCACGATCACGAAGGCGAGCAGCAACAGGGCGAGGAGAAGCCCCATCCAGAGGGCGGTCCAGGTGGCGCCGCTGTAGCCGGCGGCTTCGCTTTCGGGGGTGTCGGGCCGGTTGTCGACGGCTCGGCCCTTGTCGTCCTGCCCCTTGTCGTCCCGGTTCCTGTCACCCTCGCCGTCGGGGCCGCCGGACGAGGTCGAGGAGCCGGAGTTCCGGTCGCCGTCGACTTCGGTGATGGTGAAGCTGTTGTCGTCGGGGTCGGCGGCGAAGGCTGCCAGTTCCGAGCCTTTGAGGGTGGCCGCCCCCGGGCCGGGGCGGACCTTGGCACACAGTTGGTTCGTGTCGTCGCAGAGGCCGCTCGCCTCCAGGTCGGCCAGCGTCCGCGTCTTCAGCCGGTCGATCCTGGCACCGGGGTGGATGAGCAGTTCTTCGGCGATGAGGAGCAGCGCCGTGCCGCCCTGCCCGGTGTTCACGCCCTCCGACACCTGCACCACCAACGGGTGGGTGTCCTCGCGCAGCCGTCTGATGGCCTCGTGGTGCCCCTCATCGAGGTCCTCGTACTCCAGGGGCCCTTTGAGCGTGATCACCACGGGCCCCTCGGATATGCGGCCGGCCCAGCACTCCAGCCGTTCCGTGAACCCGTCGTCGGGACACGGGGCGTCGGCCGCGGCCGACGGCCCCGCGGGAACCAACGCGGCCAACAACCCCACCAGCACACCGAGAAACGACAAACGACCCGTCGCACCCATCGCACCAACCGTTCCTGTGGACTGAGCAGAAGTGAGTCCGCTCGGCCGCACGCCCCGAACGGTCTTGGGCGTACTGGTCCCCGGCGTACTCAGCCCCGGGGCAGCGACACGGATCCTGTCCGTGGTCCGATCCCGGGAGGCCAGTTCCCTGTGCGACCTGACCATGTGGGTGTAGCCAAAGGCGACGAGGAGGCCCCGAACCATCACTCCGGTGGAGCGGGGGCCCCGCACACTGACGCCACACCCGGCGTCCCAGATCACACGACCACCGTAGCCCGCACGGCCCAGCACACCGCAAGCCCAGAAGCCGACCATCACAGCCAACTCGACCTCATGCACACTTCGTGGCGAGCAACTCCCCCCGTGTCCTGAAAGGCACGCCCCCGCGGCCCTGAAAAGCCCATCCCATAGTGGAGCAGGCAACCGGGCAGCCGGAAGGGTTTGGAGTATTCCGCCGGTGGAGTTACGGCGACGTCCGGTTGACTTACGATCAGTACGCTTTTCACTTCTACAATTTGAACACTTGATGGCAACGGCTGAACATCTGCCGCGCCCGATCCACCCAGTCATTGGCCAACGCGTCGAAGTCCGCCTGGGTGATACGGCACGTCAGTGGCAGATCGCAGACTCCGGCGAGACAGGGCCGCGGCCCGCGCACGTCCCATACGGACAGCATGGGGTTCAGCTGTTCGGTATTCCAGGCGTTCGACGCGGCCGCCGCGATGGCTATTTGGTCCTGGCGCAGGAAATTCCCGTCCGTCGCGAACGCCACGAGAAGCTTCTTGGTCGTCATGAATCGCACCGTGACCATCCGCCCCGCCTCATGGAGATCGAATTGCAGGGAAACGGAGACGGTGTCGTGGACCGTGTGGTAATTCCGCCGGGCGACCCAACTCTGCACCAACTGCCGCCAGTGCGTGCCGAGGTCGTATATCTCGGCGTTGCCCCCCGGATACGAGTCGCGCCCGGAGTACGAGCCCCGCCCGGAGAAGGAGTCACGGCTGGGGCCGGACAAGGAGTCACGGCCGGAGAAGAAGTCGCGGCCGGGAGGGGAATCCCGGCCCGGGTAGGAGTCAGGCGCCGTCACGGACCACCGCCCCGACGACCATCGCGTCGGTCAGCCCGGCGTCGAGCAGTGCCTGCGCGTGCAGCAGCAGACAGGAGGGGACGGACTCGCTCGTCGTACGGCGCCGGTGGCGCTCCTTCAGCTCCTCGTACCGCACCTCGATGGTCCGGGCCACCTGCGGCGGCGGCCATGCCTCGGCACGCGCGTCCTCCTCCATCAACTCGGCCAGGATCGCGGCGAGCGGGGGCCGGTCCTCGGGTCGCTTGGCCAGGCAGCGTGCGATGAGGGGCCGCAGTCCCGGCGGTACGCCGTCGAGCCGGGGCTCTCCTCGGACGACCTCCACACGCACGGCCTCCCCGCTGCCGTGCGGCGGGCGGCCGGTGAGCGCGTACACCAGGACCCCGCCCAGCGCGAACACGTCGCTCGCCGGGCCGACCCGGTCGCCGCGGATCTGCTCGGGCGACATGAACGGCGGGGTGCCGACGACGACACCGACGCGGGTGAGGCCGGGAGCGCCGTCCACGCGGGAGATGCCGAAGTCGATGACACGGGGGCCGTCCTGGGCGAGCAGGACGTTGGCCGGCTTGAGGTCGCGGTGGATCACGTGGGCGGCGTGGATGGCCTGCAACGCCTCGACGAGGCCGGCGCCGAGGGGGCGGACCTGGGCCTCGGGGAGGGGCCGTCGGCGCGGACCGCTTCCGCGAGGGAGGGTCCGGGGACGTACAGGGTGGCCAGCCAGGGGAGTTCGGCCGTCGGGTCGGCGTCGACCACGGCGGCGGTGTAGGCGCCGCTGACCACGCGGGCGGCGGCGACCTCACGGGCGAAGCGTTCGCGGAACTCGGGTTCGGCGGCGAGTTCGTGGCGGGCGACCTTGACGGCGACCTCGCGGCCGGCGGGTGAGCGGCCCAGGTAGACCCAGCCCATACCGCCGGAGCCGAGGCGGCCGACTATCTTGTACGGGCCGATCTTCATGGGGTCACTTACGGGTGTACGCACCCCGCTCACCTCATTTCGGGGTTCGGTGCGGATGTCCCGAGTGTCCCGCGAAATCCCCTCCCCGGCAGCCCTTTTCGCCCCCTCCGCCCTTACTCGTCCCTCCCCCATCCAGGGGCGGTGCCCCTTCGACCCCCATCCGCGGGTTCGGTGGGGCTTCTCGCGCAGTTCCCCGCGCCCCTGAAGGGCCTTCGGCCCTTTCGGGGCGAAAAGCACGGGGCGCAGCCCCTGCTTTTCAGGGGCGCGGGGAACTGCGCGCAAAGCCCCCACCGGACCCGCACCCGCCGACGAACCCCAGAACCCCCAGCTCTCAGGCGCACAAAAAACCGCGACCGGCCAAGGTGACATCGCTGGTCAGGGCAACCCATACCCGGCCGGTCGCGGAGCGAAGGGGCGTCAGCCCAGGCGGCTCACCAGCGCCCGGTACTCGTCCCACAGCTCCTTCGGCGTGTGATCACCGAAGGTGTTGAGGTGTTCGGGAACGAGCGCCGCCTCCTCCCGCCACACCTCCTTGTCGACGGTCAGCAGGAAGTCCAGGTCGGACGAGGAGAGATCCAGCCCCTCCGTGTCCAGCGCCTGAGGCGTCGGGAGGATGCCGATCGGCGTCTCCACACCCTCCGCCTTGCCGTCCAGCCGGTCCACGATCCACTTCAGGACGCGGCTGTTCTCACCGAAGCCGGGCCAGACGAACTTGCCCTCGTCGTTCTTGCGGAACCAGTTGACGTAGTAGATCTTCGGCAGCTTCGCCTGGTCCTTGCCCTTGGCGACATCGACCCAGTGGCCCATGTAGTCGCCCATGTTGTAGCCGCAGAAGGGGAGCATCGCGAAGGGGTCGCGGCGCAGTTCGCCGACCTTGCCCTCGGCCGCGGCGGTCTTCTCCGACGCCACGTTCGCGCCCAGGAACACCCCGTGGTTCCAGTCGAAGGACTCCGTCACCAGCGGCACCGCCGTGGCGCGGCGACCGCCGAAGAGGATCGCCGAGATCGGCACGCCCTTGGGGTTCTCCCACTCGGGCGCGATGATCGGGCACTGGGAGGCGGGCACCGTGAAGCGGGCGTTCGGGTGGGCGGCCGGCGTCTCGGCGTCCGGCGTCCAGTCGTTGCCCTTCCAGTCGGTCAGGTGCGCCGGGGTCTCCTCCGTCATCCCCTCCCACCACACGTCGCCGTCGTCCGTCAGCGCCACGTTCGTGAAGACGGAGTTGCCCCACAGCGTCTTCATCGCGTTGGCGTTGGTGTGCTCACCGGTGCCGGGCGCGACACCGAAGAACCCGGCCTCCGGGTTGATGGCGTAGAGCTGCCCGTCCTCGTCGAAACGCATCCACGCGATGTCGTCGCCGATCGTCTCGACGGTCCAGCCCCGGACGGTCGGCTCCAGCATCGCCAGGTTCGTCTTGCCGCAGGCGGACGGGAACGCGGCGGCGACGTACTTCGACTCCCCCTGCGGGGGCGTCAGTTTGAGGATCAGCATGTGCTCGGCGAGCCAGCCCTCGTCGCGCGCCATCACCGACGCGATACGCAGGGCGTAGCACTTCTTGCCGAGCAGCGCGTTGCCGCCGTACCCGGAGCCGTACGACCAGATCTCGCGGCTCTCGGGGAAGTGGGAGATGTACTTGGTGCTGTTGCAGGGCCACGGCACATCGGCCTGGCCGGGCTCCAGCGGGGCACCGAGGGTGTGCACGGCCTTCACGAAGAAGCCCTCGGAGCCGAGCTCGTCCAGCACCGGCTGTCCCATACGGGTCATCGTGCGCATGGAGACGGCGACGTACGCGGAGTCGGTGATCTCGACGCCGATGGCGGAGAGCGGCGAGCCGAGGGGGCCCATGCAGAACGGGACGACGTACATCGTGCGACCGCGCATCGAGCCGCGGAACAGGCCCTTCTCGCCCTGGAAGATGTCCCGCATCTCGGCGGGGGCCTTCCAGTGGTTCGTCGGACCCGCGTCCTCCTCCTTCTCCGAACAGATGAAGGTGCGATCCTCGACCCGGGCGACATCGGTCGGGTCGGACGCGGCGTAGTAGGAGTTCGGGCGCTTGATCGGGTCGAGCTTCCGGAAGGTGCCCTTCTCGACGAGCTCCCCGCACAGGCGCTCGTACTCGGCCTCGGATCCGTCGCACCAGACCACGTTGTCCGGCTCGGTCAGTTCGGCGATCTCGTTCACCCACGCCACGAGTTCTCGGTGGGTGGTGGGGACGGTTACAGGGGGAGCCGCGATGTCGCGCGCCACGATTGCTCCTAAAAATGAGGGATTTTTTGTTGGAGGCCCCGTGGGGGCTGCGACCCGGATGCTTCACGAGGGGATCTCTGGGCGCTCATCCGGTGTCGACCGCACTCATTTGATCATCCGACGGGAGTGCCCATATGTCCAGAGGGCCGCCCACGTGAGCATGGTGACCATCACCACTCGACAACGTCCGCCCAAAAGGTTTCCGTGCGTCACCATCACTTCACCGCGGGTATCCGAATGTGCGCTCGGGTATCCCCCACGAGGGCCCCGCGTGAGACCATGGCCACTTCCGGGGACGCGAACGGCCCGCACGGTCCCGTAAGTTACGGGACCGTAGGTACGATGGAGGGCATGACAGCGTCCGTCCCCGATGCGCACGCGGAGACACCGGCCGACGGCCGCTCCTCCGACACGCGATCCCTGCCGCATCAGATCGCCCACCAGATCACCGATGAGATCAACCAGATCACCGACGAGATCAAGCCCAAACTCCGGGGCTGGCTGCATCTCGGCATGTTCCCGGCCGTGCTCGTCGCCGGCCTGGTGCTCACCGCCCTCGCGGACTCGACGCGGGGACGCATCGCCTGCGGGATCTTCGCCTTCACTGCCTGCCTGCTGTTCGGCGTGAGCGCGCTGTACCACCGGGGGAACTGGAACCCGCGCATGGACGGCATCCTGCGCCGGCTGGATCACGCCAACATCTTCCTGATCATCGCGGGCTCCTACACCCCGCTGACGATGCTGCTCCTGCCGGGTGCCAAGGGGCAGTGGCTGCTGTGGGGCATCTGGGGTGCGGCCGTCGCCGGCATCGCCTTCCGGGTGTTCTGGGTCGGCGCCCCGCGCTGGCTCTACACGCCCTGCTACATCGCGATGGGCTGGGCGGCCGTCTTCTTCCTGCCCGACTTCATGCGCACGGGCGGCATCGCCGTCCTCGTCCTGGTGATCGTCGGCGGCCTCCTCTACAGCGCCGGCGGTGTCATCTACGGCCTCAAGCGCCCGGACCCGTCACCGCGCTGGTTCGGCTTCCACGAGGTCTTCCACTCCTTCACCCTCGCGGCGTTCGTCGTGCACTACGTGGGGATCTCGATGGTCGCGTACCAGCACGCGTAAACCACCTCCCCTCCCCTCCCCCTCCCTGGCCACGGCTTCCGAGCCGTGGCCGTTTTCGTGCGCCCGTGTACGTCCACGGCATGAGCCTCGTCGTGTACGTCCACGGCATGAGCCTCGTCGTGGTCGTCCACGGCATGGGCCTCGTCCTGGCCGTGTGCGGCGGCGCGGCCCTGGTCGCCGCGCTGCCGCACACGGCCAGGACGAGGCCCTGGTCGCCGCGTTCCCGCCGAGCGCGCCGACGACGGCCCGGACCGTTGGGGGCCACCGCCCCTGACCTGGCCACCTCGAAGGCCGATACCCGACAATGACCGCATGACGGCCGCACGCCCCACCGCCCCCACCGACCGCCCCCCGCTCGGACTCCGTGAGCGGAAGAAGATCAAGACCCGCGAGGCGATCCGCGCCGCGACCTACGCACTGGTCGAGGAGCAGGGCTACGACGCCACGACGATCGAGCAGATCGCCGACCGGGCGGAGGTCTCGCCGTCGACCGTCTTCCGGTACTTCCCGACCAAGGAGGACATCGTCCTCACGGACGAGTACGACCCGATCCTCCTGGAGGAACTACGGGCCCGCCCCGCCGACGAACCGTGGCCGGACACCATCCGGTACGTGCTGCGGAAGGCCGTCCGCACGGGCATCGAGGAGGACCTGGAGGTCGCACGGCTGCGCACCCACCTGATGGTCCAGATCCCCGCGGTGCGCTCGCGCATGATGGAGAGCATGTCGGTCACCGGCCGCATGCTCTGCACCGCCATCGGCGAGCGCACCGGCCGGGACCCGGGCAGCCTGGAGGTACGCGTCTGGGCGATGTCCCTCGTCGGCGGCCTGATGGAGACCTCCCTCTACTGGGCCGAGAACGACCACCGCGACGACTTCGCCGAACTCGTCGACCGCACGCTGGACGTCCTCCAACACGGCCTCCCCAAGGAAACCGCCGAGCCCACTCCCTGAGCCCACTCCCTGAGCCCACTCCCTGAGGACATGCGCAGAGGACATGCCGGAGACCCCTGCCGGAGACCCCTGCCGGAATCCCCGAGGAAAATCCCTGAGGCCCCACCCCTCCCCCATGCCATCCTGAGCAGGTGAAAGCAGCCGAGATCCACGTCGAAGTCGCCCCCGAGCTGGCCCTGTTCGTCCCCCACGGCCGGCGCGGGAGCGCGACCCCGCTGGCCACTGACGGCGTCTCGACGCTCGGCCACGTGATCGAGTCCCTCGGTGTCCCCCTCACCGAGGTCGGCACGCTGGTCGTCGACGGCCGCGAGGTGCCGGTGTCGCACATCCCGGCGGACGGCGAGTCGGTGACCGTACGCCCGGTGGAACGCCCCCAGCGGGTGCCGGGCGCCCCGCTCCGCTTCCTCCTCGACGTCCACCTCGGCACGCTCGCGCGACGGCTGCGGCTGCTGGGCGTCGACGTGGCGTACGAGTCGACGGACATCGGTGACCCGGCCCTGGCCACGCGGTCCGCCGCCGAACAGCGGGTGATGCTCAGCCGCGACCGGGGGCTGCTGCGGCGGCGGGAGCTGTGGGCCGGGGCGTACATCTACAGCACGCAGCCGGAGGAGCAACTCCGTGACGTAATCGACCGGTTCGCCCCCGAACTGCGGCCGTGGACTCGCTGCACCGCCTGCAACGGTCTGCTGAGGGCGGCGACGAAGGAGGAGGTCGCGGACCGGTTGGAGGGCGGGACGGAGCGGTCGTACGACGTGTTCGCGCAGTGCGACGCGTGTGGGCGGGCTTATTGGAAGGGCGCGCACCACGAGCAGTTGGAGGCGATCGTGCGGGAGGCGTTGAGGACGCGTACCCAGGCGGGTTGAGTACGGGAGCCGATCTCCGACGGTCGGTGGACACGGTTGGGTGAGGGATGGACGACACACTCCCCGCCGTGACCCCGAACTCGCGAATCCGATTCCACTTTCAATGCTTGAACAATCGACAGCATGCCAACTCTTTCGAGATGCGCTTGGATTGCGACGCCCTTAGCATGAAAAGTGGCTGGGGGCACAGGGGAACGGTAACCCCGGGCACGTCGCATAACCTCCAGGGACAACAGGAGGGGTGACGCGATGTCATCCACCAAGAACACCGCTCTGGACGCAGATCAAGATATTGCCGGATATGCCAGATCCTCGTGGTGGCAACGCACTGTTGCCCATATTGCAGAACTCCAGTGCCAACTCAACCGCATCAAGTCGCTCAAATCTCAGGGGCTCGCACCGCACGAGGAAGAGATTGCGACCAAAATTGAGACGCATCTCAATGCTGCGCGACTGGCGGCAGACCGCAGAAAGAGCCCGTGGTCCGTAATTACTGGAGCGGACATAGACCGGGCATTCGCCAATATACACAGAGCTGAAACAAACATTCTTCGCCTCACCCCCAAAGAAGAGTTGGGCGAGTTGGGGACACTCGTACTGGCGAACGCTCGACAGCATCTGGGCGAGGAAGATCCTCGACGCGCCAAGCTGGAGGTTCAGCTCCAGAACAACGGCCACAGGCTCACCGAAGAGATGCGCGAACTCGCCGTCACGACTCTGCTGGCCGCCCAGATGGCAGAAGAAAAGGAACGGGCGAGGGCTCGGAGCTTTCGAAACATACTACTGGCGTCCGTGGTGGCGACGACGGTAATTGCTGGACTCTTCATCCTGTGGGGCTTTTTGTCTCCCACGACGATCGCGTCAAACATCTGCTTCATCCCAGATCTGGACAAGCCTCAAGTCTGCCCCATCGGCAGCACGGAAACCGGTCAGGACATGCTGATCGTCATGGCTTTCGGTTCTGCGGCGGCGGCTTTCGCGGCGGCAGTCTCCCTGAAAGGAATACAGGGAACGTCCACCCCGTATTCGGTCCCCTTGATGCTGGTACTCCTCCGTATCCCGGTAGGGGCCCTTGCCGCCCTCATGGGCCTTGTTCTGATCCATGGGGGATTCATTCCAGGTCTTTCAAATCTGGACAGCGCACCGCAGATTATCGCCTGGGCGATCCTGTTCGGCATTCTGCAAGAGAGCGTCACACGGCTGGTGGACCGGCAGGGTAAGGACATCCTAAATAATGTGCGCGGAGCCGAACGCGAGTTCCAGAGCTCCAGCACAAAATCTGACCGCCGCGAGAAATGACCGCGGCCCACAGCACACCTTGCACACCTTCGGCCAGCGGATCCGGCCTCCACGCAGCTGTAGTGGTGGTACGGGTGTGGCACGCCCCCGGATACGACGAAGGGTCAGCCCGAGAGAACCCGAGAGAAAAACCCTCCTGAGCTGGCCCTACTTCCTGTGCCCCCGACAGGACTCGAACCTGCGACATCCGCTTGAGAAGTTCGATCGAGCGGCTCTGATACGGCTCTCGCAGTCCTACCGGCATAACGTGTGTGATCGCTCAAGGCCGCCTACGTCCACGGTTGTTGATGTCAGTTGGTTTGCTGTGACCGGCAAGGTTCGCCGGGTGGACGGTGGGCGTGCACTTCCCGCTGAATCGGGCACGGATGGGGCACGTGCACCTTCTGATCCGTAGCTCTACAGAGAACGGTCGGGGACGGTCATACCGGTTGCTCGGGGGTGTCGGAGGAAGGTTGGCGGTCGGGGGCGGTTGCTGGGGTTGCTGTATCTGGTTGCTGTACAGCTGCGGAAACTCTGCGGGCGTGGGCGAGGTTGTTGCGGCTGGTCAGGGTGTCGGGGTGGGTCGCGCCCAGAACCTGCTCGAACTGGACGACGGTGGCCTCCAGCAGGGGGATGGCCCGCCCCAGGTCCCCCACCTTGGAGTAGGCGGAGGCGAGGTTGTTGCGGCTGGCCAGGGTGTGGGGGTGGGTCTCGCCCAGGACCTGCTCGTACTGGGCGAGGGTGACCTCGTACAGGGGGATGGCCCGCCCCAGGTCCCCCACCGTGTAGAAGGCGGAGGCGAGGTTGTTGCGGCTGGCCAGGGTGTCGGGGTGGCTGTCGCCCAGGACCTGCTCGTACTGGGCCAGGGTGGCCTCCAGCAGGGGGATGGCCCGCCCCAGGTCCCCCGCCGACTCATAGGCGCCGGCGAGGTTGTTGCGGCTGGCCAGGGTGTGGGGGTGGGTCTCGCCCAGGACCTGCTCGGACTGGGCGAGGGTGGTCTCCAGCAGGGGGATGGCCCGCCCCAGGTCCCCCACCTTGGAGTAGGCGGAGGCGAGGTTGTTGCGGCTGGTCAGGGTGTCGGGGTGGCTGTCGCCCAGGACCTGCTCGCGCTGGGCCAGGGTGGTCTCCAGCAGGGGGATGGCCCGCCCCAGGTCCCCCACCGTGTAGAAGGCGGAGGCGAGGTTGTTGCGGCTGGTCAGGGTGTCGGGGTGGCTGTCGCCCAGGACCTGCTCGAACTGGACGACGGTGGCCTCCAGCAGGGGGATGGCCCGCCCCAGGTCCCCCACCGACTCATAGGCGCCGGCGAGGTTGCTGCGGCTGGTCAGGGTGTCGGGGTGGGTCTCGCCCAGGACCTGCTCGAACTGGACGACGGTGGCCTCCAGCAGGGGGATGGCCCGCCCCAGGTCCCCCACCTTGGAGTAGGCGGAGGCGAGGTTGTTGCGGCTGATCAGGGTGTCGGGGTGGGTGTCACCCAAGGCCTCCTTGGACTGGGCGAGGGTGGCCTCCAGCAGGGGGATGGTGCGGGCTGTATGCCCCTGGTGGTGGAGACGGTTGGCGGCGGTGGCGTACGCGTTGGTGAGGCGGACGTTGTGGTGTCCGGGTGCGGCGGTGGCGGCGAGGGTGACCAGGTGGGGGGTGAGGGTGTCCCACTGGCTGTCGGTGGTTCCCTGTCCGGGGAACGGGGTCAGATGGCGCAGGACTGCTTGCTCGGCGCGGTCGCGTCCTTGCAGGTGCCGGGGTGCTTGGGTGGTGTCGGCGGGCGGGGCGGCGCGTAGGACGGTTTGGACCAAGCGGTGGATGGTGACGGTGGTGCCGGTGTCGGTGACCATGCTGTAGGCGGCGAGGGTGCCGATGGCTTCCGCGGTGTCGTCCGGGTCGGCGTCGGCGGGGGTGAGGAGGGAGTGGGGGATGTCGTCGGGGGCGAGCCAGGCGGCGGTGTGCAGTAGATCCACAGCCAGCGGATGCTCAACCTCCAGGGTCTGGAGGGTGACGTTCCAGACGCGGGCGATGGTGCGCTGGTTGTCGATGCCGTGGGCGGTCCTGGCGAGCTTGGTGCCCAGACGGCGCCGGTACGCGTCCATGCTGACCCCTCGATTCTGGGCGAGGTAGGCGCCGGCCTGTTTGACCGCCAGCGGCAGACACCCCAGATCAGCGACGAGCGCGCGGGCGTGCACTTTCTGCTGAGGTGTGGGCTGGATGTCCCTGAACACCAGATCGCACAGGAGCGTGGTGGCGTCGTCGGGGTCGAGGTTGCCCAGGCAGAGTGTGGCGGCGCTGTCGGGCCAGCCGGTGGTACGACGGCTGGTGGCCAAGTGGTGGCCCCGGTGAAGTGCGCCGGTGTAGGGGGCGAGGTCGGCGGGGTCCTCGACGTTGTCGTAGATGAGCAGCCAGTCCCGGTGCCAGGCCAGCCATTGCTTCGCCCACGACAGCTGTGCCCCGCGCTGGGCGGAGGCTGCCCAGTCGGGGACCAGTGCCGTAGTGAGCTCGGTGAGGGAGGTCTCGATCTCGTCGGGGGAGGCGGCGTTGATCCACCAGATCAGGGTGTAGTCGCTGCGGTGGCGGTGGGCGTAGCGCAGGGCGAGGGTGCTCTTGCCGATCCCGCCCAGCCCGTGCACCGCTCCGCTCTGCGTGATCGCTCCCTCGCCCCCGCCTGCCAGGATGCGGCGCACCTGGCTCAGTTCTTCATCCCGGCCTAGGCAGAGGGTGGCAGGGGGCAGGTTCGACGTGCCCGGGGCCGCGGTGACCTTGTCCGGCGCCTGCAATGCTTCGGTCGGCAGGACGTGCACATCTCCCGTGTAGGCGTCTCTGATGCGCTCGGCTGCGATGGCTCGCTCACCGGAAGCCTCGATCTGCTGCCCGGCTGCGATGTCGTCCGTTGTCACGGCTGGGGCGGGGTGTGACCGTCGCCGGTGATGGCGGTGCCGATGTGCTGAGCTGCGATCGACCGCTCACCGGACGCCGTGATGGTAACCATGCCCACAGCCGGAGCAGGCAACAGGGCGGACAACTCCTCCTGCAGACCGGGATCGTCCTGCAAAGCCCGCCGCAGGAGCCTGCTCAGCACTGCTGTGGAGTAGGCATTGTCTTGTTCGTCGGCGGCCTCGTCCACCACGCGTTCCAGCTCGGCCCGGCCCGCCTCGTCCCCACGCCGCCACACCAGCTGAAGAATCCGCTGCCCCAGACCCACCGTGGCATCAGCGGCAACTTCCTGCGCCCGCGTCAACACCGCCACCCCATACGCCCCCACAGCAGCCGTCAGGTACGGGCCCGCCTGCTCCACCAACTGCACAACCTCAGCACCCACTTGCTCCCCCTGTTCTGCGGCTCCGAAGGAACCCAGCGTAGAAACACCGCCCCTTCCATGAAGCCAAAACGCCCGAACCGCCCGCAACGGTTCCTACACCGCTCACTGACCACGGGCGAGGACAACCTCACCGCTGACGTGCCATCAGCTTGGGAAGCAGTGATCACTTGAGGTTGATTCGGTAGCTGACCTGGGCGAACGTTCGAGCCATGGCGTCTTCGGGCTGGGCCGTCTTCCCCGTGATTCCCCGCTCGATGTGGTGCGCTTGTGGTGCGGTCGGGCGGTCGTGGGTGTCCGAAATTGGTGTGCGGCGGGTCGTGGTGGTCGGCACGCTGGGGCTATGAGTCGTTGGAAGCTCTACGACAACTGGTACGCCGATTTGGCCGGCCTGGCTGTTGAACAACCGCGGGAGCGCCGGGCCTTCGCGGCTGAGCGGGCTGAGGGTGCCGTGGTGGGTGGCACGGGTCGCAACCCCAAGGCTGGCGGGAGTGGCGGCAGCGGCTTCGTGCTGTCGATGACGAACTTCTGAGGCGGAGTGTCCAGGGAGCGTAGCCATCGTGTGAGCCGGTCTGAGCCTCCGCCGACGACAGTCCGCCACGATGGCGGGTGCGGCAACCGATCAGGCGCGCGTGTGTCTCGCCGCACTCCCACCTGTCTCAGCCACGTTGTCGGTGTGTTCCGTTGACGAGACACGGCCTGAAGCACCGTACGGTGGGTGCACTTCGGGGTGGGGGTGGTACTCCCCTGGGCCCCCAGAGCCGACGCCGGGCCGGATAGCGTTTCCCGCCATGAAGATCGTGATCTGGTCCTTGCTTGCTCTGCTCCTCATCATCTGCGCCATCGGCGGCTTGCTCAGCGCCGTGAATGGTCATGATGCCCCAAGCGTCATCCGTGGACTGGTTGTCAGCGCCCTGTTTTCCCGCGGGGCTTGGGGCAGTTGGAAGAGGGCATCTCGCCCCCGGGCCCCGCAGATTGCCCACATCGAAGAACCGCACCAGAGACTTTGGCGGCGACGATGACTGCACCCCCGCCGGCCTGAGCCACGCTGTCACCCGTCGACCAGAGCAAGTCTCGACGGCGAAAGCGCATGGGCGGCTCCTTGCTCGATGACCTCTTCGTCCCGAAGCAACTTGGGCGAGTGTTCGGTCTTGGGCTGGTGTGCCGCGTACCTGCGCTGACGGTCCACTGGCGTTCGCGTCCGTCCGTCGTTGTCCGCTGGCGTTGTCACGCAGTTAGACACTCACCTGAGGGTGGCTCTGTGCGCGTCGTTGCGGCGCGTGTGGGGAGGGCAGGATTGGGGCGGCGGTGAAGGCGACCGATCATGCCGGCCGGTGGCCGACGGCCAGCAAGTGGGAGCTCGCCGCCAGCAACTCGGGGTACGGCTCCGCCATGCGCGCTGCGGTCAGGGCCGACTCGAAGAGTGGGGAGTCTGTGAGGGGCTCGCCGGTGTGGCGTTCGGTGGCGGCCAAGAGGGACCATGCGGGGCCCTCGATGCCGTAGACCTGGGTGTCGGTGAAGTCGGCGGTGGCTACCTCGTCGAGGAGTTGGGCGCCGCTGTGGAAGTACGCCTTCGTGAACGCCTTCTTTCCGTCGTGGATCTGGGTGGCGAGGATGCCGGAGATGCTTTCGCGCAAGGGTTCCTTGTGGAGGTGGGCGAAGGCGGTGTGTTCGAAGAGGGAGGCATAGCGGTTGATGCCGGCCGCCGCGAGGAGGCCGCCCGGCTTGAGGACGCGGTGGGCCTCGGCGAGGGCTCGGTCGCGGTCGGTGCGGTCGGGGAGGTGGTAGAGGGGGCCCAGGAGGAGGACTACGTCGTATGAGGCGTCTTCGGCCGTGAGGTGACGGGCGTCGCCCAACTCGGCTGTTGCGCCGACCCGTTCGGCCTGGGGCAGGTGGCGGGGGATCGGGTCGACGACGTGGACGTCGTAGCCGTCCGCCACCAGCCATCGGGCGTGGACGCCGGGGCCGCCGCCCACGTCGAGGATCCGGGCGGGCGGGGGTGGCAGGTGGCGGCGCAGCAACTCCTGGGTGCGCACCAGTTCCAGGTGGCCGTCCGCCGTCGTGGACAGTCGGTCGGCCTCGTCGATCGTCTCGGCGTAGAACCTCACGATCTCCGGCGCTACCTCAGGGCTCGTCATACGGGCATTCTGGATGCGAACCGGTGGACCAGTCCAATGATCGGAAACGACAGCCATGCCGCAGCTGAAGTACGAGCAGATCGCCGAGGATCTACGCACTCGGATCGCCAACGGCGAGTTCGGTCCCGGCGATTTGCTTCCCTCCGGCCGCGATCTGGCCGAGCAGTGGGACGTGTCGAGAGCCACCGTCGTCAAGGCGTACGACGTCCTGCGCAACGACGGCCTGGTGACCGCTCGGCAGGGTGCCGGATTCGTCGTCGCCGAGACACCTGTCGCCCGGCCTGCGGGTGCCCGTCGCGCCGGTTCCACACGAGTGACGGGCGGCGCCCCATACCGGCGCATCGGTGTGCCCGACCGTACGGTGCCGCCGCCGCACGTGGCGGAAGCGTTGGAGTTGAAGGCGGGCGAGAAGGCACTGCGGAGAATCCGGCTCGTACTGCTCGACGACGGCTCCCCGCACTCGCTGGTAACGGCCTGGTTTCCGCCCGTCATCGCTGACGCGGCCCCGCGCCTGGCCATGAAGGGGCCCATCGCGGAGGGGACCACGCACTACGTGCGACGCGAGACGGGTCGTATCCCGGCGGAGGGGACGGACACGACGTCAGTTCGGCTGGCCGATGACGAAGAGGCCCGTCTACTGGAGGTGGAGCAGCCGGCAGCGGTGGCCGTGGTGCTGCACGTGGCCGTCGACCAGGATCATCGACCGCTCGTCTGCGAAGAGGGAGTGAGTGCCTCACATGTGTTCGAGCAAGTCGACAACTACCCCATGAGGTAGAGAAACTGACGTTTCGCTTGACTGGACCGGTCCACCGGTCCAGTCTTTTTTGTGTCGCACAGGACCGCTTTCGCGACGCAGTCACTCCACGCCCCAACAGTGGGCAAGGCAGACCCCGGCGACCGCCGTCACGGTCCCGGGGCATGGCCGATCTGACTAGGAGACCGACAATGCACCTTGTATCACGGGCACTCGTACGGGTGAGGACAGTGCTCTTCGGGCCGCCGCCTGAACCCAACCGCGCGGCCCACGAACCGGACGCGGCACCGGCTACCGCGCCAGGCCTACCCGCCCACCACCCCTCCCCCGAGATCTGGGCCGCCATCCTCGCCGGCGCCCGGCGCCGCAGAAGCCGATGTCCGTGGCCGCCTGCCGAACTCCCCGCCATCGCCGACGACGACATCGCCAGCACTCTCGTCGGCGCCTACCTCATCCTCCCCGAGGCGCGTCAACGGGCCCGGCAGGCGCGACAGTTCGCGGAGGTGAGCTGATGGCCGAAGGGCAGGTCGGGGCCGTCGCCCGGCGCGTCGAGCCCCCCATGCTCCGCGCCTACCGGCTGTGGTTCGAGCACACCCGCACGTGCGCCGACGGCTGCAAGGGCAGCCCCAGGGCCCAGGAGGGGTGCGAGGACGGACGGCGGCTGTGGGGCACGTACCGCCTCACGCGCATCAGGAGAGTCGGGGAGGCCACACCATGAGCTGGACCATCGTGCGCACACCCGGGCGGCCGGTACGCCGCACCGACGACGACCGGATCGCCGTACCGCTACGGCTGACCCGTACCGGCGGAGACCGCGGAGACCTGACCGACACCGACCTGACCCTCACCCTCGCCGAAGCCGAACACCTCCACGCAGCCCTCTGCCGCGCCCTCGACGGACAACCAGTACCCCCGGCCGCGCCGGACTGTCGTCAACCCGTTCAAGTCTCGCCCGGGGCCGCACACATCATCGGTCGCGCGTAACCGACACGGCCCCGTACCCGGCGGTTGTCCACCGGGCACGGGGCCGAACATGCCGCCCTATTGATCGTCAGCGGCGCTTCACATCACCCTTCCCACACGCCAGACCATCCCTGTTCCGGTCCAGCTTCAGCGGATCGTCCCTGCCGTTGACCTTCAGGCGCCCGTAGTCGTTCTCCCTCAGCCACTCGCACCGCGACGCCGTCGTCTTGCTGACCTCCTTCGGGAAGGTGGTCGGGACGCAGACGTTCGCCGTGCCGTAGTGGCGGTCGCAGCCGGAGATCGTGGGGCTGACCTTTTTCGACTTGGTCTTCTTCAGGGGGCCCGTGGTCTTGCCCTCAGGGGCGTCCGCGAAGTCGTGGACGTGGGCCGAGGGGGCGTCGCCGGAGGCCTGGGCCAGGGCGGTCGGGCCCTGGAGGTGGACCCACTCCGCCACCGACGGGACACCGTTGGCGTCGACCGCGAAGAGCATGTACCAGCCGGGCGGGGCCAGGTTGGGATTGCTCGTCACGTTCAGGTCGATGTTGTTGCCGTCGACGGAAAGGGGCAGGTCCACGAAGCGCTGGTTCGGGTCGGAGGAGTGGGTCACCGCCGCCGGACGGATCAGTTCCGCCTTGGCGATGGGCCGGTCCACGGTGATGCGCTGCGTGTCGCCGTAGACCCACTCCTTGTCGATCACCGACGTGATCTTCGGTCGCGGGCCCTTCAACAGGTACGGCGGGGTGTAGATCGACACGTCGTGGTTCCACGTGCCGTTGCCCGGGTTGTCGCCCGTGGTCATGACGCGGCCGTCGGGGAGGAGGAAGGCCGAGGAGTGGTAGCCGCGCTCCTCCGGGTCCGTCGCCACCGGGTCGAACGTGTTGGTCGCCGGGTCGTAGATCGATGTCTCGAACACCGGGTCGGCACGGTTGTGCAGCGCGCCACCCGTCTCCAGCACCTTGCCGTCGGGCAACAGCACCGCCGAGACGTACATCTTGCCCTGGTTACCCGTCTGGGCGACCTTCCCGTTGCCCAGATCCACCGTGCCCTGCGGTATCGGCGGGCCCGCGACGTACGCCGGGTTCGCGGCCTTCAGGTCGATGACGTCCGTCAGGCGGTTCGCCTCGGGGTTGGACTCGATGTTGCCGCCGCCGAGCGTGAGCACCTTCTGATCCTGGGCCGGGGGCAGCAGCACGCTCGCGGACTGGTCACGCTCGTCCTTCCGCTGCAGACCCGGGACCTGGGTGATCGTGTTGGCGCCGTAGTCGTAGATCGCCGAGCCCGTGCCGGGGATGTTGTTGCCGAAGACATGGCTGCCGGAGTAGAAGAGGCGGCCGTCCTGCATGAGGATCATCGACGGGTACAGGCCCCAGTACGACCAGGTCTGGTTGACCTTCCAGAGCTCCAGCCACTTCTGCTCGGCGTCCGACCACAGTTCGGCCGCCACCGAGCCGGTGGAGTCCTCGCGCAGACCGCCGAACGAGATGACGTCACCGTTGCCGAGGATCGTCGCCGACGGATACCAGTGGCCGTCGTTCATGTCGTTGGTCTTGCTGTAGGTCTCGGTGACCGGGTCGAAGATGTACGAGTCCTTGTAGCCCTCGTAGCCGTGCGAACCGTCCGCCGCCGGGTACGCCTTGTTGCCGCTCATGACGAGGACACGGCCGTCGTCCAGTTGCACGTGGCCCGCGCAGAACATGTCGTCCGGCGTCGGGATCTGCTTGTACGTGCCGTTCTTCGGGTCGTAGACCGCGGAGGTGAACGTGCCCGCCTCGAACATCTCCTCGCTGTTGCCGGAGCCGGCGATCAGCAGCACCTTGCCGTTGTTGAGGACGACGGAGTGCATGGAGCGGACGGGGTTCTGGGTGGGGAGCACGTCCCAGCGGCCGTTCTCGCACTCCTCAGCCGTGCCCGTGCAGTCGGGCTCGGGGACGGGGTCGGCGACCTGGTCCATCGTGTAGTCGTCGGTGGTGACCGAGCCGGTGCCGTAGACGGAGACACCCCAGGTGATCCGGTCGGTGCCGGCCGGTATTTCGGGGGTGCGGACCGTCGCCTCGGTCCAACTCGCCGCCATGTCCAGCGTCTTGAGGTCGGTCCAGTACTGCCAGCCCGCCGTGGTGTCGTGCCGGAAGAGGGTGACGGACGTGTCCGGTGTCGTCGACTTGTACCAGAGGGCCAGGTCGTACTGCTTGCCCACCGTGACGGAGGGCGCGCAGGCCGCCGACTCGGTGATCAGGGCCTTGCGGTCGCCGGAGACCCGGCGGGTCAGCTCGACCTTCATGGCCTTGGTGCCGGAGTGGGCGTCCGCCACCGTGGTGAAGGTGAAGTCGTTGTCGCCCCAGCCGGACTTCTCCCAGCAGTACGGCATCCCGTCCGTACCGGCGGTCTCGAAGCCGGGGTTCTGGATGAGGTTGGCGGCGGACGCGGACTGGGGCGAGATCAGCAGGAGGCCGGCGGCGAGTCCTCCGACCGCCAGCAGGGCTGTTCTCCGTCTGGGTCTGATACGGAACCGTCTGGGTCTGCTACGGAACCGCAAACGGCTCTTCAGGTGGTTCATCACACGGCTCTCCTTGCCGGCTCAGCCTGCATCATCTGCTCGCCGTGCTCCCCACGGCGAGACGTCTTTCGCGGCAGATAGACCAGCGCCTCGGTCCCCACGAAGCGCAGCACGAACGTCGTCACCAGGGCGAGCGCGGTCGCGGGCAGCGCCCCCATCTCGAACCGGCCGACGAACAGGGCGATCAGGGGGATACGAAGGACCAGGTCGGCGTTGGCGAGCAACGCGAACCGGCCGATGCGGTCCCAGCCCTTGCGGTGCCTGCGCCGCTCGCGGAAGAGCAGGTGCTCGATGAGGAAGAAGTTCCAGAGCACCCCGAGCTGGTTGGCGAGGATCTCGGCGGGGACGTAGTGCATGCCGGCCGAGGTCAGGGCGTACAGGCCCGCCAGGTTCGGCAGGAAGCCGGTGACGCCGATCAGCCCGAACACCATCATGCGGGCCAGCGGGGAGGCGGTGCGCAGGCCGACGAGGTGGCGCAGGAAGCGCAGGCCCTCCTGCGCGGTCGACTTGGACTCGCCGGCGTACCGGTCCTGGAAGACGAACGGCACCTCCGTGACCTGGCGCGGGCGGCTGCGCACGGCGAGTTCGAGGAGGATCTTGTAGCCGAGCGGCTGGAGGATGTCGGCGGTGACCGCGCTGCGGCGGATCGCGAAGAAGCCGCTCATCGGGTCACTGATGCCGTGCAGCCGGCGCGGGAAGAGGGACTTGGTGAGCCAGGTCGCGCCGCGCGAGACGGCGACGCGGTAGCTGCCCGCGAGTCCGGCCCGGCTGCCGCCCTTGATGTAGCGGGAAGCGACCACCAGACCCGCTGACGAACGCTCCCCGGTCGCCACCAACTCCGGTACCAGGGACGGCGGATGCTGGAGGTCGCCGTCCATGACGACGATCCAGTCGGACGTGGCCGCCTTGATGCCCTCGACGACCGCGCCGCCGAGTCCGCCGACCGGTTCGTCGCGGTGCAGCACGGTCACCGGGAACGGGCAGTCCTGCGCGGCCTCGTCGATCACCTCGGGGGTGTTGTCGGTGGAGTCGTCCACGAAGACGACCTCGCAGGGCAGCCGCCCGGGCACCGTCTCGGTGATCTGGTGCAGCAACTCCCGTACGTTGGCCGCCTCGTTGAAGGTCGGCACGACGATGGTGACGGCCCCGGGCTCGGGAACCTCGGCACCGCGCACGGCCGGGTCGCCCAGTTCCTCGGGGGCGGTGGACTCATAGCTTCCACTGCTCATCGGTCGCCTCCAGCGGCCTCGGTATCGCGGATCCGGTCGTCGCCGCCGGCCGCGTCGGTCTCGCGCGCTCGTGCGTCGCCGCCGGCGGCCTCGATCTTGCGGATCTCGATCCGGTCCTCGCCGGTGCCGAAGGTGGCGACCGGCGTCGAGTTCTCCATCGCGCCCTTGACGTTGGGCAGGTCGACGGCGTCGCGCCGTACCGTCGGGGAGGCGACCACGTAGTCGAGGTCGCGCCAGCCGCGCGGCATCGTCTTCGTCACCGCGGGGTCGAGGTCGGCCTTGTAGAACCAGATGACGCCGAGGCCGGGCTTGTAGCCCTCGTGGACGAGGTCGAGCCAGAGCGCGTCGTCGACGAGGACCCGGGTGTCGCCGGGGTCCTCGACCTCGGAGCCGAGCCACTGGGCGGCCTGCCGGTAGGGCGCGTTGGCGTCGAACGTCATCGCGGTGTGGTTGCCGTCGTACCAGCGGGGGACGACGTACACCGCCGCGGCCGCGGCCAGGGCGACGGCGACCACATGCCGCCCCCAGGTCAGGGCCCGCCTCTCGGTCGCGCTCCGCCACCTGCGCAGGACGCCGTGCGTGACGCTCGCCGTGCCGCCCGCGAGGACGAGGGCGAGGAAGGGCAGGGCCTGGAGGACGTACATCGCGGGCAGATAGCCGGGACGCAGGGCCATTCCGGCGAGGATCGCGACGGCGAGCGCGGGTCCGGCGAGTGCCCGCGCGGTCACCGACCAGCGCCAGGTGACCAGGAGCAGCAGCGCTCCGGCGAGGCCGCCGAGGGGCAGGACGCGGTCGTAGTAGAGCCAGGACTGCAGGACGCCGTACGAACCGGTGCCCTCGGTGAGGATGAAGCCGGAGCCGGGGCGGCTCATCTGGTAGACGATGCCGTCCCACAGCGACACATGGCCGGCGCCGGGCAGCAACTCGCCCTTGAGCAGGGCGAACAGCGGGTACGAGACGCCGATCAGGGTGCAGGCGGTGACGGCGCCGGTGAGGGCGAACTTCCGGGTGTCCCGGTGGCTGTGCCGCCACATGGTGAGCATCACGGCGGGCAGGACGAGGAGCATCGTCTCCTTGGTGAGCACGGCCGCCGCGGCGGCCAGCCCCGCCGCGAAGTGGTGCCAGAGGTGACGGCTCGGTGAGGCGGCGAGGCAGAACGCGAGCAGCGTCCACATCACCGCGATGTTGTCGAGGAAGATCTCCCGCTGGAGCACCACCGACAGTGGGGAGAGCCCGAAGAGGGCCATGCCGAGGCCGGCGGCCCAGCGGGGCAGCGAGAGGCGGCGGCCGAGGACGTAGACCAGGACGGCGCTGATGGCGCTGATCAGCAGCATCACCGCGCGCATCGAGCCGACGGTCATCGACTCGGGGGCGAGCTGGGCGGGGATCCAGGTCAGTACGGCTATCTGGATCCAGCCGAGGGGCGGGTGGTCGTACCAGTAGGTGTAGTGGGCGAGCCCTCTGCCCTCCTGCACGGCCCAGGCCTGCGCGAGGTAGGTGCCCTCGTCGTCGCTGAGGGTCGGGTAGTCGGCGATGTTCCACCCCTGCACGATCATGATCGCGACGAGGAGGAGACCGCAGAGGACCAGGTCGGAGCGTGAGTCGCGCAGGCGCTTCGGTGAAGGCGTCGGGGAAGCGGAGGCGATCGTTCGACTGGTCGAACCGGCTGCGGGCGCAGCTGTCCGCTGCGCGGGGACCTTGACTTCCGTCTTGGTCGCCGCGGGAAGTGTGGAGGTCACGCAGGAACGTCCTCTCGGGTCACGTTCGCGAGATGTGCGCCGACGTGGCTGGTCAACTCCCAGTCGTTGCGGCCGCGTTGCTCACGCCACACCGCGCGTACGGCGGCGAAGGCGAGGAGCACCTGGTAGAAGGGGCCGCCCACGACGAGTTTGACGTAGTGGACGAACCGGACGCGCAGGCCGTACTGCTTGCCGAAGTCGTGCAGTCCGACGACCTCGAACACGAAGGTGACGAGGGCGGTGACGGCCGGCAGGAAGGTGATGAAGGCGACGCCCACGGGGACGTCGAGGAAGAGTGCGACGGCCACGTTGAGCGGGATGATCACGCCGGAGACGGCCTGGAGATACGGCGTCATCAGCGTGTAGCGGGCCAGCAACCGCTGCCGGAAGCCGGGCAGTTGCTTCCAGTCCTTCTTCCGGTAGACCTGGAGGAAGCCCTGGTTCCAGCGGGTGCGCTGCTTCATCAGCGACATCAGGCTGCCGGGGGTCTCCTCCCGGGTCACCATGTCGGAGTCGTAGGCGACGACGACCTTCTTGCCGACGCTCGACAGCCGGACGCCCAGGTCGCAGTCCTCGGCGAGGCAGTTGGGGTCCCAGCCGTCCGCCTCGCGCAGCACGTCGGTGCGGACGAAGACGGTGTTGCCGCCGAGCGGGATGAACCCTTTCTGCGCGTGCAGATGCAGCCGGGACCGGAACCAGAAGAAGTACTCCAGGCAGTTGCGCAGGCTGTACCAGCTGGAGTTGTAGTTGATGAGCTGCACACCACCCTGCACCACGTCCGCGCCCGTGGTGCGGAAGGCGTGGTCGACGTGGGACAGCAGCTCGGGATGGACCTGGTCCTCTGCGTCGAAGACCCCGACGACGTCCCCGCGGCAGTGCGGGAGCGCCGTGTTCATGGCCTTGGGCTTGTTCTTCTTCTCGTGGTGGTCGACCACCACGCGGACGCGCGGGTCGCGCTCCTCGGCGGCCCGGGCCACCGCGGTGGTCTCCGGGTCGTCGTGCCCGACGATCACGATGATCTCGTAGTCGTCGTGGCTCGATTCGAGCAGTCGTTGGATGGTGTGGTCCAGCACGGCCTGTTCATGGCGTGCGGGCAGCAGCAGCGAGAACGACACATGCTCGTCGCCGTCCGGTCTGCTGAACCGGGTGGAGGCCAGCACTTCGGGCGTGCGCCAGGCGTGCATCTGCCACCACAGGGTGAAAGCCGCCATCCAGAACAAAACCAGCGAAACGACAGCTATGAAGACAGACGTCAGCAAGATAGATCCCCCCGGATCCCCAATACCCCCTGTCGCGACGGGCGATGACGCCCGTCGCGTGACTGTGGAGAGACTAAGGGGAAACTGTGAACTTGGGGGACCCTTCCGATAAAAACCGTGTTTCCGTTCGGTAGAACGTGTAATCGGACGTGTCCGAACACAGTCCCGTTTCCAGGCAGTTGTTCGATCATGTCCCGGTCTCGAACCGACGAGTTTCAGCCGGTCGACGCCGCTCCGAGGACCGTACGCAACCGGTCGACATCGGTCGTGGGAGCGTCACATGTGAAGTTACGGCAGACGTACGCGGTCGGTTCACCGCCGACGAGCGGACGGTCGGCCAGCAACGGCAGCTCGCCACTGTCCGTGGTCCCTACGGCCACCACCGCACCCGGCGCGGTGCCCAGCAACGCCGCCCGGTGCAGCTCCTTCGTCCCCGGATGCCCCTCCGGTCCGACGACCGCCACCTCACGCGGCCCGTCGAGCAACGCCTCCGCCGTGGCCAGCCCCCACCCGATGAACCGGGGCGCACGCGGGCCCAAGGCCTTCACCACACCCAACGCCCGCTCGGCGGCGGCCCGATGGGGCTCGGACCCGGTGTGCGCGGCATAGCTCAGCAGCGCTCCCGCGGCCGCGCTCCACCCGGACGGCACGGCGTTGTCGGTCGGGTCCTGCGGCCGCCGGATCAGCTTCTCCGCGTCGACGGCGGTGTCGTACAGCGCCCCCGACTCCTCGTCGACGAACCGCGCGAGCACATGGTCGAGCAGGAACCCCGCGAACTCCAGCCACACCCCCTCCCCCGTGACCGACGCCAGTGCCAGGAACCCCTCCGCGACATCCGCGTAGTCCTCCAGCACGCCGGCATTGGCCCCGGCCCGCCCGCCCTTGCTGGTCCGCGCGAGCCGCGCCTTCTCGTCCAGGTGCAGTCGTACGAGGAGGTCTGCGGCGGCGATCGCGGCGTCGACCAGGTCGGGGCGGTCGAAGTAGGCGCCGGTCTCGGCGAGCGCCGCGACGGCGAGCCCGTTCCAGGCGGCGACCACCTTGTCGTCCCGGCCGGGCGCCGGGCGGCGCGAACGCGCCCCATGCAGCCGGTTCCTGACCGACTCGATCCTTTCGGCGTCGAACACGCCCTCGTGCTGCGGTAGTTGAAGAACGGACGCCCCCTCCTCGAAGGTCCCCTCCTCCGTGACCCCGAAGTAGTGCGCGGCGAGCCGGGCGTCCTCCTCCCCGAGCACCTCGGTCAGCTGCTCGGGCGTCCAGACGTAGTACGCCCCCTCGACGTGCCTCCCGGTCCCGTCGTCGCTGTCGGCGTCCAGCGCGGAGGCGAACCCGCCCTCGTCCGTCCGGAGTTCACGGACCATGAAGTCGGCGGTCTCCAGGGCCACGCGCCGGGCGAGCTCGGAGCCGGTGGCCCGCCAGAGGTGGGCGTAGACACGGCAGAGCAGGGCGTTGTCGTACAGCATCTTCTCGAAGTGGGGCACCACCCACTCACGGTCGACGGAGTACCGGGCGAAGCCGCCGCCGAGCTGGTCGTAGATGCCACCGCGGGCCATACGCTCGCACGTGTCCCGCGCCATCTGCAGCGCACCCTCGGAGCCGGTGCGCGCCGCGTGCCGCAGCAGGAACTCGATGACCATCGACGGCGGGAACTTGGGCGCCCTGCCGAACCCGCCGCGCGCCGCGTCGTACTCCCGGGTGAGCCCCAGCAGCGCCTGCGCGAGCTCGTCCTCCCCGGGCACGTCGACCGCCGCGAACTTCAACTCCCGCCCGGCCAGGTCCCGCACGATCTTCCCGGCGACCTCGGCGACCTCGTCCCGCCGGTCGGCCCAGGCGGCCCGCACGCCCTCCAGCACCTGCCGGAAGGACGGCATCCCGTGCCGGGGCTCCGGCGGGAAATACGTCCCGAAGTAGAACGGCTCCTTCTCCGGCGTCAGAAACACGGTCATGGGCCAGCCGCCCTGCCCGGTCGCCGCCTGCACCGCCTCCATGTAGACGGCGTCGACGTCGGGGCGTTCCTCGCGGTCGACCTTGATGTTGACGAAGTGGGCGTTCATGAAGGCGGCGACCGCTTCGTCCTCGAAGCTCTCCCGAGCTAGGACATGGCACCAATGGCAGCTTGAATAACCGACGCTCAGGTGTACGGGAACACGTCGCCGGCGTGCCTCCGTGAAGGCCTCTTCCGACCAGGGCCACCAGTCGACGGGGTTGTCGGCGTGCTGGAGGAGGTACGGGGACGTCTCATGGGCCAGTCGGTTCGGCATGACTCCATCGTGCCTGACTGTCGTCGCCGGACCGCATGACGGCCTGTCGCTCCAACGTTCCCTCCTGCCGTGCCACCCGATCTGCTCAACGCCACACGGGCTCCAGTCGCGAGTAGTCCCAGGAGTGATCGCCTTTCACACCGGGCCGGACCATGAAGTGGGTGATGGCCGATCCGATGAGCTCCCGCTTCTCCTCCACCCCCATCTGGCCGGACTCCCAGCGTCGACACGCGGCTTCGGGTACTCCTCGCCCGTACGCCTCAGTGAGGATCGACCGTTCGATGATCTTGTCGGCCAGCGGCCCACTGATGCTGCATCGTCCGCAGCAGCGGCAGGAGTAGACGTAGGGACTCTTCTTGCTCTTCCCTTTCTGAGCGCACAGCGGGCCACGGCACACTGGGCCATCGGGACGCTGCGCCCCGCAGCGCAGAAAGCCAGAGCCAAGATGACGTGGGGCAGTCCTGCTTCCTGCGACTCTCGGAGCACCGCTGCCCCTGTGCAAATACAGACTGCCCGGCGAAAACGTCGCGCACACCGCCTGCCACTGGCCCGGCGTCACGATGGGTTCCCACTGCCCCAGTACCGGCCGCCGTGTCTCCGGGACCAGCAGCAGCTGCCCGTTGTTGGCGCGGTAACCGCACACCCTGGGCGTAGTGATGATCTGTGTGACCGCCTGGCCATTGGGCTTTCCGCCGCGCGTTCCGGTAACCCCGAGGTCACACCAGTCTCGCGCAATGGCCCGAACTGCCTTCCCTCCGATTCGGTCACTGATCGCCTGTCGGACGAGATGCGCCTCGTCGGGGTGCAGCGTGATCCTGTCGTCTCGCCAGCCAAAGGGGCGCGGCCCGCTGTGTGGCACGCCCTCGACGGCGCGAGCCCAGTGCCAGTTCGACAGGCGTCGGCTTCTGACTCGCGTTTCCGTGACCGACGCGTCCAGGGAGCGCACGGCTTGCAGCAACCCTTCCTGTGAGTACGGATCTCGGACTCCCTGCGGATCGACGTAAACGCGTCCCGGTCGGCTGGTCAGCGCGGCAAAGAAGCGGGCAAGATCTTCCGCGCGGCGATACAGCCGGTCGTCGGCGACGCACACCACCCCTTCGATCGACTGCCCCGTCTCGGTTTGCCCGCGCGCCAGGTCCGCGATCAATCCGTCGAATCCAGGCCTCACCACTCCCGTCCTGGACGCGCTGCGACCGTTGTCGCTGTACGTCGCAATGATCTCGCAGCCGTGATCAAGAGCTGTTCGCTCGTTGACTCGCAGCTGATGACGGACTCCATGTCCGTCGCGTTGCCGGACGTCCTCTGACGTACGCGCGTAGGACACGACCCGGATCAGTCCGGTCGGCTCATGTACGGCAAAGCCGTGCACAGCGCCCCCTTTTCGGAAATCAGCTCGATACCCAAAGAAACGAGCGAGAGATCCAGAGGTCACCGAACCGGATCAGCTCGTGGACCCATCGCGGAAGTTCAGCCGACCCGCCAGGCACATGGTGATCGCCGTACCTCCGATGCACGGTCACGCGGTGATCCCGTGAGGGCCGCGCGCCGGAAGTGTTCCGTGCGGCCACAGAACGCCCGTGCGCCCGCGCATGCGCTCCCCGGCTGATCCACGCCCTCTCGCTAACGCGCCCCGATCGCTCCACACTGGCCAAAGGCAGCCGTTTCGGCGATAGGGGGACGTGTGATGCGGGACAGCCACCGGGGGGAGGCCGAACGGCTGTTGGTCCGGGCGGTCGAGGAGGAGGTCCGCAGGTCGGGCGGCCGTACCGACGGGGTAGTCCTGCTGGGCCGGGCCCGCTCCGCACTGGACACGATGGCGCAGAACGCCGCGGAGGAGTACGAGGCGTACACCCGCGCACTGGACGAATCGGAGGTCGGCCGCCTCACCTTCGGCCAGCGCTACGCGAAGGAAGGCTCCGGAACTCCCCTGCTGGTCGCGGCCGTAGCCGCCGGCACGGCGGTCGTGGCCGACCTCTCCTTCGGCGTGGGCGCCGGCACCGCCGTGAGCACCGGCCTGATCGTCGGCATCGCGAGCGCCGTGGCCACGGTCCTGAAGGTGACCGCTTCCCATCTTCCCGCGAATCACCACCGCGCGGGCGCCCTGGGCCAGCCCGGCGGCCCCGAACAGCTGCGGCTGCAGTGGCTGACGGCGCTGGAGGTGCGTGGGATAAGGCCGTTCCTGGACCAGCAGCGCGTCCTCGCCGCGTCCACGCCGAAGAAGAAGGCGCCCCAACTGCGCGGCGCGGACAAGAGCGCGGCGGCCCGGCGGCGCAACGTACTGGAGCAGTCGTTCGCCCAACTCCCGGAGTCCGACGACCGGTTCGCGGGCCGGCGGGCGGAGATGGGGAAGCTCCGCCAGTGGGTGCAGGCGGCCCGCGCCGAGACCGAGACCCGGCCCACGGTCGTCGTGCTGCACGGCGCGCCCGGCTCCGGCCGTACCGCCCTCGCCGTCCGCGCGACCCACGAGCTGCGGGACTACTTCCGGGGCGCCTGCGTGGTCGACCTGCGCGCGGACAGCCCGGAGGAGACCCCGCTGTCCACCCGGGACGCGCTGATGCATCTGCTGAATCGTCTCGGCGCCCCCCGCGACCAGCTTCTCTTCCGTGAACGCACCTCCCAGGACCAGCAGGTCAAACGGCTGAGTGAGCTGTACCACCAGCATCTGACGGCCCTGCCGGTGACGATCGTGCTGGACGACGCCTCCGACCCCGAGCAGGTCCGCGCCCTCGTCCCGGAACGCTCCGACAGCCTCGTCCTGGTCACCGCCCGCACCCCGCTCGCTTTGCCCGCCGACCTCCCCGCCTGGGTCCACGAGCTCCCCGTCGAGGCCCTCGACGGCGACGGCACGCACGAACTGCTGAGCACGGCGGCACAGGACGGCTCGGTGCTGTCGGAGGGGGCGTCGTCCACGCGAGCGCCGGCGGGGGCATCGGCGGGCGCATCCGCCGGGGGGCCGGCGGGCGCTTCCCCGGGGACGTCGTCGTCCGCCGCCCCCGACACCGCATCCGTCGCCCGGATCCGGCACCTGTGCGGCGGCCTCCCCCTCGCCCTGCGCATCGCCGGTTCGTCCCTGGGCCCGCGTACGCCCGGCCAACTGGCCACGGACCTGGGCGCGTACGGCCCGGTCGAACCGGTCGAACGGGCCCTCTGGCTCCGCTACACCGACCAGTCGGAACCCTCGCGCCGGCTGCTGCGCCGTCTGGCGCTGGCGGGCCGCGCGTCCCTGGGCGCGGCGGCGGCCGCCTCCTTGCTGGCCACCGACGAGACGGAGGCGACCCGCCACCTCACCGCGCTCGCCCGCGCGGGCCTGGTCGACCACGTCCACGGCAACCGCTACCGCCTGCACGACCTGGTCCGCGCCTTCGCCCACGCCCGTCTCCTGGACGAGGAGGAGCCGAGCGAGCGCACATCCGCGCAGGAACGCCTGATCGTCACCTACGCGGACCTCGCCGACTCCGTCCTGCGCCTGGTCGACGGCAACATGTCGACCCGCTCGGACCGCTTCGGCCAGCACGGCTTCGTCTCCCTGGACGAGGCGCTGCGCTGGCTGGACGACGAGACGAGCTTCATCACCTCCACGCTCCGGCACGCGGAGGGCGTGAACCAGGCGGCGGTCCTCAGCCTCCTCGGCGCCCTGTGCGACTACTGCCTGCTGCGCGGCGATCTCTACCGCCTCGGTGAGCTGAGCGAGCTGGCCCAGTCGGTGGACCAGGGCCTGCTGACCCGCTCGGTCCAGTGGCGTACGGGTATCGCGGCCCGTCAGCTGGGTGAGCTGGACAAGGCCCGTACGACGCTCGCCTCGGTCGTCGACCTCTACATGGAGACGAACCACGACGCGGGCGCCGCCCGTGCCCTGTGCTCCCTGGGCATCACCCTCCACCACCAGGGCAACCTGACCGAGGCGGCGGCGAAGCTCCTGGAGGCCCTGCAGCTCCAGGCGGGCCCCCAGCTGGCGGCGGACCGCGCCTGGACGATGCACGCCCTGGCTGCGGTGGAACGCGACCGCGCCCACCTCGCCGACGCCATGGACCTCCTCACCCGGGCCCTGGTCATCCACCGCCAGCAGGAGTCCCTGCACGGCGAGGGCTGGGCCTACTTCCAGCTGGGCCAACTGCTGCTGCGCATGGGCGAGGTGCCGCGGGCGGAGAGCGAACTGCGCACCGCCCTGGACCTGTTCGGCCGCACCCGTGACGCCCGGGGCCAGGCCTGGTCGATGACCCAGCTGGCCCGCGCCCGCCTCGTCGCCGGCGACCCCTCCGCCGCCGTCGACGGCCTCCGCCAGGCCCTCTCCCGCCACCGCGACAACGAGGACGCCCGGGGCGAGGCCTGGTCCGGCTACTACCTGGGCCAGGCCCTGGAGGAGACCGGCAACCTCGACCAGGCGGTCCGCGAACTGGAACGCTCCCGCACGATGTTCTCCCGCATGCGCGACGTCTACGGCCTGGCCTGCGCGAGGCATCATTCGGCCCGCGTGACCCGCGACCAACGAGCCGTCCAGACCGGCTCGTTGCGCAACTCCGGCTTCGCCCGCCAACTCCTCGTCGACGCCCGCGCCGACTTCCAGCGGATCGGCGTCGCCCACGGCGAGGCCTGGACCTGCCTGGAACTGGCGGTCGTGGACGCGGGCAACACCCGCACTCCCCAGGCCCTGGCCCTCTGCGAGGAGGCGACCCGTCTCTTCACCTCCTACGGCGACCGCCGCGGCGAGGACTGGGCCCGCTTCCTGAAGTGCACGCTGCTGCCGTACGCGGCCCCCGGCGGTGTGGAGATCGGCACCGCCGTGGCCCAGGAGGACCTGGCCCACCTCTCCCGCACCGACCACCCCCTGCGCGACGAGAAACTCACCGAGTACATCGAGGCGTACGAGCTGCTGCTGGAGCGAGGCGTGAACCTGGAGAGCGGCTGGCGGGCCTGGACCCTCGGCATGGTCCCGAACCGGCATGCCCGGGAGGTGATGGGGGTCCCGGTGTCGGGCGGGCAGGGGTGAGCCGAGGGCTCGGCGGCAGGCCCCCACGGCGACGCGCCGTGACTCGGTGACAGACGCACCGTGACTCCGTGACACCTGAGCGGTGTCACGGAGTCACGCCGTCGAGCCGTGGCCTCGGCGCTCAGCCCTTGGCCGGTGTCGCCTTGCCGCGCGCATCCGTCGTCGTCTCCTCGACGGAGGCGTCCGCGTCCGGCGACTCCTTGAAGTCGACCTTGCCCATGTGCTTGTTCATGGACTTCATCAGGCCCCAGACGGCCAGGGCCATCACCGCGAAGACGATGAAACCGAGGACGCCGGGGGTGACCTTGTCCTTGTCCAGCTCCTTGGCGAGGGGGACGAGGTGTGTGACTGCCAGGCTTACGCTCATGTCTGGCATTGTCCCCCAGGGCTAGCGGATGCCCGCAAAGAGGTCGTCCTCGGGGAGCGAGGTGTCCACGAGGGACTTCGCGAGCTCGTACTCCTCGGTGGGCCAGACCTCCTTCTGGATCTCCATCGGAACCCGGAACCAGCCGCCGTCGGGGTCGATCTGCGTGGCGTGGGCGATGAGAGCCTTGTCACGGATCTCGTAGAAGTCCGCGCAGGGGACGTGCGTGGTGAGAGTGCGGTTCTTGTGCTCGGACTCGTCCCAGCGCTTGAGCCAGTCGCCGTACGGGGACTCCAGGCCGCGCTCCAGCAGGGCGTGGTGCAGCGCCTCGGTGCGGGGGCGGTTGAAGCCCTGGTTGTAGTACAGCTTCTGCGGCTGGTACGCCGGGCCGTACTCGGCCTCGGGGTACTTCTCGGTGTCCGTCGCGCCGTCGAACGCCACCATCGAGATCTTGTGGGTCATGATGTGGTCGGGGTGCGGGTATCCGCCGTTCTCGTCGTAGGTGGTGATCACCTGGGGACGGAACGCGCGGATCTTCCTGACCAGCTCGCCGGCCGCCTTGTCGACGTCCTCCAGGGCGAAGCAGCCGTCGGGAAGGGGCGGGAGGGGGTCGCCCTCCGGGAGGCCGGAGTCGACGAAGCCGAGCCACTCCTGCCCGACGCCGAGGATCTCGCGGGCCTCGTCCATCTCCTTCTTGCGTACCTCGTGAATGTGCTCCTCGATGTACTTGTCGCCCTGCAGTTTCGGATTGAGGATGGAGCCGCGCTCCCCGCCCGTGCAGGTCACGACCAGCACGTCCACCCCCTCGGACACATACTTCGCCATGGTGGCCGCACCCTTGCTCGACTCGTCGTCGGGGTGCGCGTGCACGGCCATCAGTCGCAGCTGGTCAGTCAAGACTCATTCCCTCGTAACTCGGTGCCCGGCCTGAACTTCGGTGACTCGGCCCGGCGCGATCCGGTGAGTCCATACTGCCGTCCCGCTCGGACACCCGTATGGGGCGGCCGTCAGGCGCTGGGCGCGGGGCTTCTATAGTGACGGCATCGGGGGGCGGGATATTCCCGGTCCGATGCGTGGACGCCCCTGCCGGGAGCGCGCTCCCGGCCCCTTTCCGAGGAGACGACATGAGCACGGCGAGCACGCGGCTTCCCGAGGGCCGGTACGGCCGCTCCGCGGACGAGCGTGCCGACCGCAAGCTCAAGGTCATCGGCAGCGTCCTCGGCGCGGCCCTCCTGGTCCTCATCGGCTGGTTCGCCTACCACTACGTCGCCGGCAACAGGATCAGCGTCGAGATCTACACCTTCGATACGTCGGCGCGTTCGGTGAAGGTGCACCTCAGGGGCGACAAGGACGCCGGGGTCAAGGGCTACTGCACCGTGCGCTCCCAGTCCGAGGACGGTGCCGAGGTCGGCCGCGCCGACTTCCGCTTCGCCGCCGACACCACGGACATCGACGACGTCGTCACCCTGAGGACGACCGCGCGCGGCACCACGGCCGAGCTGCTCGGCTGCCACGTCGGCTGAACCCCGGCCCCCGGCCCCCGGACGTAGACGTCGACCGACCCGTGACGTAGACGTCGACCGGCCCCGAGCTCTGCCGAATCGACGCCCTGACCTGCGTCGACGTAATGCTTGTGGTTTATGTCCTCCCCCTTCCGCCACTGAATTGTTAGGCTCGTGGTTTCGCCCACTCGTGAAGGAACATTCTTCTGGGTAGGGCGATGCTTTGTATTCCCAGTACCTACGAGGAGCACCTGTGACCCAGACCAGCGAGAACGTCACCTGGCTGACCCAGGAGGCGTACAACCAGCTCAGGGCCGAGCTGGAGTACCTGTCTGGTCCTGCGCGCACGGAGATCGCCGCCAAGATCGCGGCCGCGCGCGAGGAGGGCGACCTGCGCGAGAACGGCGGGTACCACGCGGCCAAGGAAGAGCAGGGCAAGCAGGAGCTCCGTGTGCGCCAGCTGACCCAGCTCCTGGAGAACGCCAAGGTCGGCGAGGCGCCGGCGTCGGCGGACGGCGCGGTGGCGCCCGGCATGGTCGTGACGATCGCCTTCGACGGCGACGAGGACGACACGGTCACCTTCCTGCTCGCCTCTCGTGAGTACGCCAGCTCGGACATCGAGACCTACTCGCCGCAGTCCCCGCTCGGCTCGGGCGTGATCGGCAAGAAGGTCGGCCAGGACGCGCAGTACGAGCTGCCGAACGGCAAGTTCGCCTCGGTGAAGATCCTCAAGGCCGTGCCCTACCAGAGCTGACCGCTCAACCGTCGCTCGATCCGGCCCCCGGCGCCCCTTCGGCGCCGGGGGCCCGGTCATGTCCGGGGCCGGTCGCCGCTCACGACGCCGCCGAGCGGTACTTCCGTACGGACAGGGTCCGGAATATGACGATGATGAGGACCGAGTAGATCAGGGAGGCCCACACCGGGTGTTGCATCGGCCAGGCGTCCGACGGCGACACCCCCGGGTTGCCGAACAGTTCGCGGCAGGCCTGGACGGTGGCACTGAACGGGTTCCAGTCGGCCACATGCTGCAGCCAGGGCGTCATCCGGCTGGAGTCCACGAACGCGTTCGAGATGAACGTGACCGGGAAGAGCCAGATCAGTCCGCCGGAGGTGGCCGCCTCGGGCGTGCTCACGGAGAGGCCGATCAGTGCGCCGACCCAGGTGAACGCGTACCCGAGGAGAAGCAGCAGGCCGAAGGCGCCGAGCACCTCGCCGAAACTGGTGTGGGTGCGCCAGCCGACGAGCAGGGCGACCACGGCCAGCACCGCCAGGGTGAACGTCGTCTGGACCAGGTCCGCGAGCGTCCGCCCGGTCAGCACGGCTCCGCGCGCCATCGGCAGCGAGCGGAAGCGGTCGATGAGCCCCTTGTGCATGTCGTCGGCGATGCCCGCACCGGCGCCCGCGGTGGCGAAGGTGACGGTCTGCGCGAAGATGCCGGCCATCAGGAATTCGCGATAGACACCGGGGTCCGTGGTGCCGCCGATGTTCATGGAACCGCCGAAGACATAGGTGAACAGCACCACGAACATGATGGGTTGGATGAGCCCGAAAATTACCATTTCCGGAATTCGGGACATGCGAATCAAATTGCGCTTGGCGACGACCAGCGAGTCCCGGACGGACCGGGTGATCGGGTTGCCGGACGGTGCGACGCGCGCGGCTCCGGTGGTGGCACTCACCTCGCGGCCCCCGTCCTGCGGCCGCGACCCTTCGCGTCGGCGGGCCCGCCGTGCTCCTCGGTCTCGTCCTTCCTTTCGGCGAGGTGTCCCGTCAGGGAGAGGAACACGTCGTCCAGGGTGGGGCGGCGCAGCCCGATGTCGTCGATCTCGATGCCTCGGGTGTCCAGCTCGCGGATGACCTCGGCGAGGAGCTTGGCACCGCCGGCCACGGGCACGGTGAGCCTGCGCGTGTGGTCCTCGACGGTGGTCTCGCCCTTGCCGAAGCCGGTCAGCACCTCGACGGCGGCCGGGATGCGCTCGCGCTCGTGCACGACGACCTCGACGCGCTCGCCACCGGTGCGGGCCTTGAGCTGGTCGGAGGTGCCGCGGGCGATGACGCGGCCGTGGTCGACCACGGCGATGTCGTGCGCGAGGTGGTCGGCCTCCTCGAGGTACTGGGTGGTGAGCAGCAGGGTCGTGCCGCCGGAGACCAGCCGCTTGATCACCTCCCACAGCTGCTGGCGGTTGCGCGGATCGAGTCCCGTGGTCGGCTCGTCCATGAACATCACCGGCGGTGACACCACCAGCGCGGCCGCGAGGTCGAGCCGGCGGCGCATACCGCCGGAGTACGTCCTGGCGGGGCGGTCGGCGGCGTCGGCGAGGTGGAACTGCTCCAGCAGCTCGCCCGCGCGCACCTTCGCGGCCTTGGCGCGCATCTGGTACAGCTGGCCGACCATCTGCAGGTTCTCCCGGCCCGTCAGATACTCGTCGACCGCGGCGAACTGGCCGGAGAGGCCGACCGAGCGCCGTACGGCGTCGGGGTCCTTCAGCACGTCGATGCCGGCGACGACGGCCCTGCCGCTGTCGGGTCGCAGCAGGGTGGTGAGGCATCGGACGGTGGTCGTCTTGCCCGCGCCGTTCGGCCCGAGCAGGCCCAGGACGGTGCCCTCGGGGACATCGAGGTCGACGCCGTCGAGGGCTCTTACGTCACCGAAGGTCTTCACCAGGCCTTCGGCATGGATGGCGCCTGGCATGTGATTTCTCCACGTCTTCGAGGTTCCTTCGCAAAGCCTGGTTTTGCACGCTTTGCCCTGCCGCACGGGTGGCGTGGGCCACGCCGCGGGCGAGCACGAAACACACCGTAACGCGATGTATCGCGTCTCTCAATGGGCTTACCCGAACGAGTGACAAGCACGTGCCAGAGGGCCTGCCCGGCCTCAGTCGATGACGGTGTAGCCCGCCTCGCGGAGGGCGAGGTTCAGCTCGGCGCAGTGCGTCGGCCCCCTCGTCTCCAGATGCAGTTCGACCTCCACCTCCGTGAGCCCGAGCCGGGGGTCGGTCCGTACGTGGCTCACGTCCAGGACGTTGGCGTCCGCCTCCGACAACACCGCCAGCAGCGTCGCGAGGGCGCCCGGCCGGTCGGTCAGCCGGAGGCGTACCTGCAGGTAGCGGCCACTGGCGGCCATGCCGTGGCGCAGGATGCGCTGCATCAGCAGCGGGTCGACGTTGCCGCCGGAGAGCACCGCGACGACCGGGCCCTCGAAGGACTTCGGGTCGCGCAGCAGGGCGGCGACCGGGCTGGCTCCGGCCGGTTCCACGACCAGCTTGGCCCGCTCCAGGCAGAGCAGCAGGGCGCTGGAGAGGTTGTACTCCGAGACCGTACGGACCTCGTCCACCAGCTCGGCGATGATCCCGAACGGCACGTCGCCGGGCCGTCCGACCTTGATGCCGTCGGCCATCGTCGCCGGGTTCGCCACGGCCACGGGCAGCCCGGCCGCGAGCGAGGGCGGGTACGCGGCCGCGCCCTCCGCCTGGACGCCGATGACGCGCACGTCCGGCCGCAGCGACTTCACCGCGACCGCGATGCCGGCCGCGAGCCCGCCCCCGCCGATCCCGACCACGATCGTGCGCACCTCGGGGCACTGCTCCAGGATCTCCAGGCCGACCGTGCCCTGACCTGCGATGACGTCATGGTGGTCGAACGGGTGGATGAACACCGCGCCGGTCTCGGTCGCGTACTCCTGGGCAGCGGCCAGCGTCTCGTCGACCACCGTGCCGTGCAGACGCACCTCGGCGCCGTACTCCTCGGTGGCGCTGATCTTCGGCAGCGGGGCGCCCTTCGGCATGAAGACCGTGGAGCGCACACCGAGCAGCGAGGAGGCGAGGGCGACGCCCTGGGCGTGGTTCCCGGCGCTCGCGGCGACGACACCGGCGGCACGCTCCTCGGGCAGCAGGCCCGCTATACGGACGTACGCGCCGCGCAGCTTGAACGAACCCGTCCGCTGGAGGTTCTCGCACTTGAAGTGCACCGGCGCGCCGACGAGCTGCGACAAATGCCTGCTGCCCTCCATGGCGGTGACACGTGAAATGCCCGTAAGCATCTTCTGCGCGCCTCGCACGTCGTCGAGCGTCACCCGTGGAAAGGAGTCAGCCGTGCTGTAGCTCATGACCACCAGTCTCGCAGTTCACAGGGGCTGGACGCGGGTGTGACCAAGGGGCGGGACCGGGTTTCAGCGGGGCCCGTACACCCCGCGCCCGGTCCGCGTACTCTGTCCCCCAACCCAGCGCCCCACGCATGAATTGAGCCTTTGGCCATGCCCACAACACCTGAAATGTCGATGGACATGACGACTGTCGGTGACAACGGTCTTCTCGACACGCTGCAGCACGAGGTCGCGGTGTTCGCACGCCGTGCCGAACAGACCCGGCTCGGCGGCGTCGGGCAGGTGCGCAACTCCATGGACCGTGCCGCGTACCTGCTGCTCAACCGCCTCGACAAGGAAGGCCCGATGGGCGTCAAGGCGCTCGCGGCGAGCATGGGGATCGACTCCTCGACGGTCACCCGTCAGGTGGCGCCGCTCGTGGACACCGGACTCGTCAAGCGCACCTCGCATCCGGAGGACGGCCGCGCGGTGGTCCTCCAGCTGTCGCCGCGAGGGCTGTCCCGCCTTGAGGAGGTACGTTCCTCCAGGCGCCAGTTGATGGCCGAGCTCACCCAGGACTGGGACCCCGAGGAGCGCGAGGCCTTCTGCTCCCTCCTCACCCGCTTCAACACGGCGCTCTCGACCCGCATGGCGGCGGCGCCGGAGGCACCGTCACCCTCCTGACCCTTGACCGCGCCACCCCTCCTGGCCTCATATGAGACCGGGCCCTTGTCGTACGCGACGGAGGAATCCGTACGCGGCGGACCGACGGGTACACCGACGGGTACGCGGCCGGGGCCCGTTCCTCAGGGTCGGCCTCAGGCGGGAGGCGCGGTGCGAGAACGGCATGTGGCCCAAGGCGCCCGCCGGGCCCGGGAGTTCGAGGCGTTCGTCGCGGGTGCGGCGGGCCGGCTGCTGCAGACCGCCACCCTGCTCACGGCGGAGCCGCCGGACGCCAACCCGCGCGCGCGGCGGCTGCTGACCCATGCCCTCGCCCACACCTACGCCACCTGGGACCGGCTACGCGGCGAGGACCCGTACGACCGGACCCGGCAGCAGCTGGCCGTCCGTTTCGCGCGCGGGGCCTGGCACCGCCACGCCTTCTTCCGCCCCGCGCCGGGCGGCGTCCTGGGCATCCTCAGCCCCCAGGAGCGGCTGATCCTCGTCCTGCGGCTCTACGAGGGGGTCGCCGAGGAACAGACGGCCGCGCTGCTCGGGCTGCCCGTCGAACGCGTACGGGCGATCTGTCTGCGCGCGATGGCGACGGTCCTGCATCCCCCGCGCAAGGCCGTCTCCAAGAAGGTGGTGGAGGTGGCCCCGTCATGAGTCTGCGGGAGCGCGAGGCGGCCGTGCGGCGGATTCTCGACCGGAAGCCGCCCCAGGTGCCGCCCGACCTGTGCGCGGCCGCCGCGCGGCGCGGCGGCCGTATGCTGCGGCGCCGGACGGCGGCCCGCCATCTGATGTGGCTGGTGCTGCTGGCCGCCGTGGTCGCGTTCCTGGTGTGGGCGTCGATAGCCCGCCCCTGGGTGGAGCCGCCGTCGGAGACGACCCCACCGATGACGGGCTGGTGAGCGCCCCGGACCGGGCCCGGGTCCGGTCCGGGACCTAGCCCAGGGCCTGCTGGAGGTCCTCCAGGAGGTCGTCGACGTTCTCGATGCCCACGGAGAGGCGTACGAGGTCGGCGGGTACCTCCAGGGCGGAGCCGGCGACCGAGGCGTGCGTCATGCGTCCCGGGTGCTCGATCAGGGACTCGACACCGCCCAGGGACTCGCCGAGGGTGAACACCTTGGCGCGGTCGCAGACCTCGACGGCCGCCTCCTCGCCGCCGGCGACCCGGAACGACACCATGCCGCCGAACGCCTTCATCTGCTTGGCGGCGACCTCGTGCCCGGGGTGCTCGGGCAGGCCCGGGTAGTACACCTGGGACACGCGCGGGTGCCGGGTGAGCATGTCGGCGACCTTGGTGGCGTTCTCGCTGTGCCGGTCCATCCGGACGGCGAGCGTCTTGGTGCCGCGCAGCACCAGCCAGGAGTCGAAGGGCCCGGCGACCGCGCCCATCGCGTTCTGGTGGTACGCCAGTTCCTCGCCCAGCTCCTGGTCGCCGACGATCAGGGCGCCGCCGACGACGTCGGAGTGGCCGCCCATGTACTTGGTCAGCGAGTGCACGACGACGTCCGCGCCGAGCGCGAGCGGCTGCTGGAGGTAGGGGGTGGCGAAGGTGTTGTCGACGACCAGCTTCGCGCCCGCCTCGCGGGTGACCTGGGCGACGGCCGGGACGTCGGTGATGCCGAGCAGCGGGTTGGAGGGGGTCTCCACCCAGACGACCTTCGTCTTGGGCGTGATGGCGGCGCGTACGGCCGAGGGGTCGCTGGTGTCGGCCACCGACCAGTCCACGCCCCACCGGGAGACGACCTTCGCGAAGAGACGGAACGTGCCGCCGTAGGCGTCGTTGGGGATGACCACGTGGTCGCCGGGGCTGAGCAGCGTACGGAGCAGGCAGTCCTCGGCCGCCAGTCCGGACGCGAACGCGAGCCCGCGGCGGCCGCCCTCCAGGGCGGCGAGGTTCTCCTCCAGCGCGGTGCGGGTGGGGTTGGCGCTGCGGCTGTACTCGTAACCGCCGCGCAGGCCTCCGACGCCGTCCTGCTTGAAGGTCGAGACCTGGTAGATCGGCGGGACGACCGCGCCGGTGAGGGGATCCGCGGTGTTGCCCGCGTGGATCGCGAGGGTCTCGAAGTGCTGGCTGGTGTGGGTGTCGCTCATAGATGTCGAGCCTAAGCGGTCAGCGGGATTCGGGACGCCTTATGGGAAGAGGGCGGCTGTCGATCGGCGGCTGCGGGCCGGTCGTGGCCGGTCGCGCGGTTCCCCGCCCCTCTGCTGGGCGAGGACGCCGTCCGATCACTGGGCTGGGACGCCGTCCGACGGTGCGGCAGTCCCGTCCGGTGGGGTGGCAGTCCCGTCCGACGGTGCGGCAGTCCGCGGAGTTATCCACAGGTCGACGGGCGGGTTGGGCAATTGTCGGCCGCGTCTGGAACCCTTGTCGCATGGAGATTCTCTGGGTCCTGATGGCGATGCTCATGGTCGGGTTCGTGGTGTGGCCGATCGTGGCGCGTCGGCGGGCCGGCATTCAGCAGGTGGAGGCGGGGCACCCGGACGCGGCGGACCCGGCGAACTACGGGTTCGTGCGGCAGGAGCTGCTCGACGTGCGGATGCCGGGGCCCGACCAGGATCTGCTGGACGTGCTGGACGTGGTGCAGCGTTCCCAGGACTACCGGGCGGCGAAGCAGCTGCTGGCCGGTACGGAGGCGGTCGGCGAGGTCCGGTGGCAGCGGGTGCAGGCCTTCGCGGGTGCGGCGGCACTGGAGCTGGCGCAGCGGCCCGGCGGGGTGGGCGAGACGCCGGGCGGGCAGTGGCTGCGGGTGTGGCGCGCCGAGGCGCCCAAGGACGCGGGTGGCGCGGCGGTGCACGCGGAGTTCCTGGTGCAGCAGGCGTGGCGGACGTCGACACCGGGCACGGACGACTTCCGGATCATCATGGAGGAGGCCAGATCGGCGTGCGGCGACGCGGCACTGCTGGCCCCCGGTGACCCGATCCCGTACATCATCGAGCTGTCGGTGGCGCGCGGGCTGGCGTACTCCCGTGAGGAGTTCGAGCAGCTCTGGCTGAAGATCCTGGACCGGGACCCGGCGCACATGGGCGCCCACCTCGCGGCCCTGCACTACTGGTGCGAGAAGTGGCACGGCTCGCGGGAGCTGGCGTACTCCTTCGCCGAGGCGGCGGCCGCCCGCGCCCCGCAGGGGTCGCTCCTCGCGGCCATGCCGCTCTTCGCGGTCTTCGAGCACCTGCCCGAGGTGAACCTGGTGCAGGGCTTCTACGAGAGCGAGGTCGTCACCAAGGCGATCCACGGTGCCCTGTTCGCGGCGCACGCGGCGCGGCCGGACGACCCCATGCTGGCCCATGTCCGCCATCTGCTGATCTTCTTCCTGGTCCGCTCCGAGCGCTGGTCCGAGGCCATGAGCCAGCTCGTCCACGTCGACGGCCACGTAGGCGCCCTCCCCTGGACCCTCACCTCCGACCCGGCCTCGGACTACGCGATATACCGGGCCTTGGCGGTGGCGGGCTACGAGGCGAACGGCGGGAGCCCGGCGACGCTGCTGCACTGAAGCGGGCCTGAGGGCGCGCCCCCCAGTAAGCCCTTGCGACCCCGCACACCCGTGCGAAATACTCCGCCTCTCACATCTTTTGGTCATGGACACGTCCCCGGCCGTCCTATTTCACCGCTTAAATGATCGTTCGCGATCTTTCCGTGGGGGGAACTCTGCCCAATGGGCGCGACCCTGCGCGCACTGCGCGCCCTCGTGCTGCTCGCCGGCTTCTATCTGCTCGGCGTGATCCTGCTCGCGGCGCTCGCCGGCGCCGACTACCTGCTCTACCTGCACGCTCCGTCCAGCCTCGCCGCCAAGCTGTACGTGGTCTCCGTACTGCTGGCGATCCCGCTGGTCCGCGGTCTGTTCATGCTGCGGACGCCGCGGGGCGAGGAGCCGCCGGGCCTGCCGGTGATGGAGGCCGACGAGCCCGAACTGTGGCGCACCGTAAGGGAACTGGCCGACGCGGTCGGCACCCGGGCGCCCTCCCGGATCATCCTGACGGCCGACGTCAACGCCGCCGTCAGCGAGGACGCCCGGCTGCTCGGCCTGCTGCCCGGCCCGCGCCACCTCTACCTCGGCGTACCGCTGCTGCAGGGCCTGACCGAGGCACAGGTGCGCGCGATCCTCGCCCATGAGCTGGGCCACTACTCGAACGCCGACACCCGGCTCGCCGCGATCACCGTGCGCGGCCGGGCCCAGGTACTGCGCACCATCCGGCACTTCGAGGAGCGGGCCGACAAGACCGCGGGACGCGAGCGGGCCCGGCTGGAGAAGAAGAACGCCAAGGCCGTGGCCAAGGGGAAGCAGGCCAAGGAGATCGACACGACGGGCGCGGGCCTCACGTACCGCGCGATGGCGCGGATCTACACCGGCTACGCCAAGCTGTACATCCGCGCCACGCTCTCCGGTTCGCGCCGCCAGGAGTACGCCGCCGACACCGCGGCCGCCCGGATCGCCGGACGCGACGCCACGGCGTCGGCGCTGCGCGAGATCCCGGCGCTGGACGCCGCCTTCGGTTTCTACATGAACAGCTACGCCACGCTCGGCGCCGAGGCCCGGCTGCTGCCGCCGCGCGGCGAGTTCTTCGGCGGCTACGGACGGATACTCTCCGCCCGCCAGCTCGAACTGGTCGGTCTGCGCACCGAGTTGCCCACCGACCCCACCTCGCCGTACGACTCGCACCCGCCCATCGCCGACCGCGTCGCGCGGATCGAGGCGCTGCCCGCCGACGGTCGCGCCGACGAGGCCAGGGGCGCGGCACTGGGTCTGCTCGCCGACCCGGACCGAAGCCTGGCGGCGCTGGAGGACGTGGTCCTCACCGAGGACGTGCTGCGGTTCCGGCGCACCGGTGACTGGCAGGAACTGCTCGACGGTTCGATGGCCGCGAACCTCTCCTCCCTCGACACCGCGCTGCACCGGGCGCTCGCGATGTACACCAAGGACCACCCGTCCCTGCCCGCGCTGCTGAAGGTGATCGACGACGGTCAGCTGTGGCAGCTGGCGCGGCGGCTCCCCCTGTCCGACCAGGCGGCCGAGGCGCAGGGCCGGGCCTTCCGCGAGTTCGTGCGACCCGCGCTGGCGGACGCGCTGCAGGGCATGGTGCTGGCCGAGCTGAGCGCCCACTCCCGGCTGCGCTGGGAGTTCTCCTGGTCGGAGCCGGCCGCGGTGCGTCTGCCGCCCGCGCCGGACGGCACGGAGACCGACCTCGGCGCCGCGATCGACGCGGCGGTCGCCGACCACCCGGACACCGGCCCGCTGCGCATGCTGCTGCCCACTCCCCAAGGCCCCGCCGCCCGAGAAACGGACGCACCGCGATGACCGTACTGCTGTGGATACTGGCCGTCCTGGCGGTACCGACGCTGCTCTTCGGGCTCTGGATGGCCGGGGTCTTCCTCAAGGAGTTCTTCTCCCCCAGCGCCGACGTCGACCCGGACGTCGCCGAGGCGATGGGGCTGCTGCCGGCGGAGCGGCAGAACACCAAGCTCTCGGGTCCGCTCCCGGCCGGTATGGAGTCGGCGCTCGCCGCCGTGCGCGGCGGCGACTGGAAGGCGGCCGCCAAGCTGATGCAGGACACCGGCCGGGACTGGGAGCGCCGGTCCTCGGCCGCGTACGTGCTGGCCGAGATCGCGGCGCAGGAGGACGACTGGCTGCTCGCCTGGGAGGCGGACCGTCCCGACGATCCGGACGCGGCCGTCGTCCGGGCCCGCAGCACGGTGATCCTGGCCTGGGACCTGCGCGGCGGGAAGCTGGCCAAGCACACCACCGGTGAGCAGTTCGGGGGCTTCCACCGGATGCTGGAACGTTCCCGCGAGGAGATCGGCCGGGCGGCGGCGCTCAACCCCGACGACCCGACGCCGTACATCACCGAGATCTGGGTCGCCCTCGGGCTCGGCTACCCGAACTCCGAGATGGACAAGCTGTGGGCGGAGATCACCGCCCGGGCCCCGCACCACTACGAGGCCCACTTCTCGGCACTGCAGTACTGGTGTGCGAAGTGGCGGGGCTCGGAGAAGCTGGCGACGGAGTTCGCCGAGCGCGCGGCGGCTCAGGCACCGCTGGGCAGCCTGCTCACCGCGTTCCCGCTCATCGCGCACTTCGAGCACGACAAGTCGGACGACAACAGCGTCGACCGTACGCCGAGGATGATCGGCCGCGTGGACGCCGGTCTCGCGGACGCCGCCGCGGCCGACCCGACGCATCCCCGCCTGCCCGAGCTGCGGCACCTCCTCGCCTACTACCTCTCCCTCCAGGACCGCGACGACGCCGCGCTCGAACAGTTCAAGCTGGTCGACGGGTACGTCAACGCCCTGCCGTGGCGCTACCAGGGGGACGGCGAGGCGATGGCCGCGTTCTACTGCCGTATCCGGAACGCGTCGGCCCAGGCGGTGGCGGCGGCGTCCGCGACGGCCTGAGCGGGACGTACTGAGCTGGACGGGCTGAGCTGGACGGGCTGAGCGGCGAGAACGCGCTACGCATTGCGGGCGGTACCTGGAACGTTGCACAGGTACCGCCCGCTGACATCGAGCCGAGCCGCCGTTCGGCGTGCCCGACCGCCACACCCTGCTCGGCACCCAGGTGCTCGGCCCCTACCCCGAGCACCTGGAGACCGCCGACTTCGGCCTCGGCCGCTTCTGGGGCGCCGCTCCGCCGTCCACACCCACACCCCGGCCCAGGCCGCCACGGCCGAAGCCTCCCGCGAGGCCTGGTCAGCCCTCCGTGCGGGCGGGCAACCGCCATCCCGGGCGCGGGAAGTGGCAGGTGTAGCCGTCCGGGTAGCGCTGCAGGTAGTCCTGATGCTCGGGCTCGGCCTCCCAGAAGGGGCCGACCGGCTCCACCTCGGTGACGACCTTGCCCGGCCACAGGCCGGAGGCGTCCACATCCGCGATCGTGTCCTCAGCGATCCGCTTCTGCTCGTCGTCCACGTAGTAGATCGCCGAGCGGTAGCTGAGGCCGATGTCATTGCCCTGGCGGTTCTTGGTGCTCGGGTCGTGGATCTGGAAGAAGAACTCCAAGATCGCGCGGAAGTCGGTTCCCTCAGGGTCGAAAAGGATCTCAATGGCCTCCGCGTGCGTGCCATGGTGACGATACGTCGCGTTCGGCACGTCACCCCCGGTGTATCCGACCCGGGTCGCCATCACTCCCGGGAGCCGGCGGATCAGGTCCTGCATTCCCCAGAAGCATCCGCCCGCCAGCACGGCCCTCTGCGTCTGCGCAGCCATTGCGGCCCTCCCATACGTGTCAGCTCGGTGACTCGGTGTACTCGGCTCGCACACCACCGCCATCCGATGCCCACCGTCCTCAACGCACGAGGGCTCCAAGCGATTCCGGGCCCGCCCAGCCAGCGCTGCGGTCGCCGACAACCAACCACCGCGAGGAGCACGCCGACTGTGCCCACCCCGCCGGCGCCCTTGCTGCAAAGCTCTCCGAGACGGCATGAGATCGGGGCACTGGCGGCAGAGGGAGACGTACAGGCCGCCCGCGTCCCACGTCGGTCGTGTCGTTCCCGGTTCGTGCTCGTCCAGCGGGTGCCAACGTCCGTAGGCCGGCTCTTCGGCCCGGCCGGGTTACCTGACGGTGAAGTCTGCCGCCTCGGTGTCCAGGGTCGTGGTGCCGTCCTGGGCGGTGGCCAGGACAGCGACGTGCCAGGCACCGCGCGGGGAGGACTCAGCGTCGGAACCTGTGACCTTGACGCGGTACGTGCAGTGCACGGTGTCCTTTCCGGAGGGCTTGCAGACGGCCGAGTCCGCGTCGGCCATGTCCTTGGCGGTCAGCTCGTTCTTGGCGAAGGACGACTGCTGCGGCCATGCCAGCACCTTCACGCTCTTGACACCGGAGGAAGCCGTGACGTCGGTGTCGAAGGTGAACGAGCCGTCGCGGTCGCCGTCGGGAGCGGTGTAGCGGGCGGTGCTGTGCGCCAGCGCCAACGGCTGGTCCCCGGCGTAGGCAAGAGTGAGGGCACCGGCGCCACCGAGGACAACGACACCGGCGGCCACGGACAGAGCAGTACGTCGGGACATGAGAATCTCCGTAAGCGTCTGAGCTGGATCGGGTCGGCGCTTCTCGACTGCGCCGCTTCACCGATACTCGCCGCGCAGGGGCCTGCCGGACATGAGCGCGCCTACTCAACTCAGTCTGAGTAGGCCCGTGTTGCCGCCCACGGGGCGCATGGCAGCACAGGCTCGCCGGCACGGGCGTGGCCTGTCCGATCGGCGTGGCGAAGGCCGAAGGCTAACCTCACGGGGTGGGCTTCGGAACAGACGCACGCGGAGTGCGCGACGAGCGGTTGCCGCTCGCCCGACGGCACAGGGCATTGCGAGGTGCCGTCGGACAGTACTGCCCGCTCGGATTCAACGCCACGTGGGCCTACCTGGCCGCCACCGCCTGCCCCGCTCCTGATCTGCGCAGGGACCCGGCAGCCCTGCTGCGGGCGCTGGACACGTTGGAGGAGAGCCGAGCGGCCCACCTTGCCGAGGTGGACGCCTTCACCGCGCGCCGGCACCTGGAGAAGGCGGCCGGCAGACGGACTCCGCGGGCCTCGGACGCTGCCGCCTTACGCGGACCTCGCTGGCCGAGTTCGACGGCACCCTCCCGACCGGGGCTGGTCGCCGCCGTCGCGAACCGTCACGCGGCCTTCCGAGCATTCCCGTTCCCGGACGAGACGCTCTCCTCCGACCCCCGGGTACGACGACTCGCCGACCTGCACGCCCGGCTCGACGCCGCCGCCTCCGCCTACCTCGAAGACCTCGGCCGCCTCGACCGCCTCGACCGCCCGGCGACGGAGGAACTGGCCGACACCGTCCACGGCATCAGCAGCCTCACCCGGCCGGGCTACGCACCCTTGAACGTGCATCTGCTTCCGTGGCTGCGCTTTGCCCGCCTCCTCGCATACGCATACGCATACGCGGACGCGTACACAGACACAGACACAGACACAGACACATACGCCGCGTCCGGCTGGCCTGGCGGGACGACGACCTGGGCCACCCTGAAGCCCGGTGTGCGCGGGATCAGTGGCCACCCCCCTCCGGCTCGAACCCCGCCAGCATCCGTTCCAGTGCCGCCTGGTCCGGGCCCGTGAAGGGTGGGGCGTCGGGGGCGGTGGTGAGGGTGTCGAGGAGGGAGCCGGTGATGCCGGCGGCCGGGGGGAGGTGGGTGGACAGGACGAGGTCGGGCTTGCGGTCCTTGAGGGGCTGGAAGGTCGCCAGGTATTTGTCCATGTCGACCGTCCGCACCCAAGGGCTGTCCACCGTGGCCCAGAGGAGCTGGGCGGTGCGCAGGTCGTCGACGGCGATGCCGCGGACGTCGTCGGCCTGGGCGAGGTCGGCCGTGGGCAGGGGCGCGCCGAAGCAGTCGGAGCTGAAACAGACGCCGGACTGGTCGTCGAAGAGGCCGACCGTGGCGGGGTTGTCGAACAGGGGCGGGCGGAAGCCGGTGAGGGTGCGGTCGCCCACGTCCATCGTCTCGCCGGGGTTCAGGAGATAGCAGCGGTCCAGGGGCAGCGGGCGTTCGCAGGAGAGGATCCCCGCGCCGATGAAGGTCGTCACGACGCGTGCCTCGGGCGCCGCCGCCAGCAGGTCGAAGATGCCGCCCGTGTGGTCGCGGTCGGGGTGGGTGAGCCAGATCCAGCGGACGTCCGCCGGGTCCAGCACCGCGCTGAGTGTCTCGACGAAGTTCCGGTCGGGCAGGCCGAGGCCGGTGTCGACCACGACCGGCTGGGCGGCCAGCAGGACGAAGGCGTTCACCGGGAGGTGCCCGAGCCCCGGGACCTCCAGGCTGTCGGCGAGAACGCTGATGTCCGGGCGGACCCTGTGGACCGTACCCGGTCGGACCTTTTGAAGGGGCATATCGCTCACACCTCTGAAACCGTTCCTAGGGACTGAGCGGGGGTGAGTCCGTTCGGCCGCGCGCCCCGAACGGTCTTGGGCGAGCTGGTCCCCGGCGTACTCGACCCGGGGGGCGGCGACACGCATCCTGTGCGTGGTCCGGGCCCCGGAGGCCGGTTCCCTGCGCGACCTGGCCCATTGGGGTACGGCCAGAGGCGACGGGGAGGCCCTGAACCATCACTCCGGTGGAGCAGGGGCCCCGCACGCCGACGCCGTACCCGGTGTCCCAGGTCACACAACCACGTTAGCCCGATCAGCCCAGAGCACCGCAAGCTCACAAGTGGACGATCACAGGATCGAGCTAATTCGGCCCTGTGCGCACTCCTTGGTGAGCAGCTACCAACCCCCCGGGTGGTGATCGCGCCGCGACCGCCTGCCTCTCCCTCCTCCATCGTCCGGCCGTCCCGGCGCCCCCGCATCCGGGGCGGCGGGACCCCGAGTTCTCCGGCACACGCCGTACTGCGGACGACTGCGGCACGCCGACCAGGTCCGATCCGCGTCCTCGGCTACCAGAACACCGCCACGAACCTCGCCGACGGCCCGAACGCCATGCTCCTGCACCTGCCGACGCACCGCTTCGACAACGCGCGGGCGGCACAGGCGAAGCCGCCGCTCATGAGGTACCCGCCGCCCGAACCCGACCTGCTCACCTGTTCACCTGCTCACGCTGCCCGCGCTCGACTGCCACACCGGCGGCTGCCCGACCTCGACTCCCCCGTCCCCGTGGACCATTGGGTGATCCTCGGCACCGACGAGGCCCCGGCCGGCTGGGGCGCACCGGTCGCGTACGACCCCGCCATGCGCCACGGCCTGCGCGACTACCTCCCCGACACGGTCATCGGGTGGCACTTCGACGGCACCCTCCCCAACGGCGACTTCGCGATCAGCCACACCGACCTGCTGAGCGGCGACCCGGAGCGCGTGGCCAGGGTCCGGCCCCAGCCGTAGCCCGTGCTCAGCCCCCGCTCCCGTACGGCCTGGTGATGATCTCCAGGTTGTGGCCGTTCGGGTCGTCGAAGTAGGTGCCGCGGCCGCCGTCGTTGGTGTTGATCTCCATGGTCCGGCGGTGGTACGGATCGGCCCAGTAGGTGAGGCCGGCCGCTCTGACGCGGGCGAGGATCTCGTCGAACTCGTCCTCCGTGACCAGGAAGGCGTAGTGCTGGGGCGTGATGGGGCCGGGGGAGTCCAGGTAGTCGAGGGTCACGCCGTTGGGGATCTCGACCGGGACGAACGGGCCGTACCGCGGACCCACCTCCAGCCCCAGGATGTCGGCCAGGAAACGGGCCGACGCCTGCTTGTCGTGTGCGGCGACGATCGTGTGGTTCAGCGCTACGGGCATCGCGGACACCTCCCCTTCCGACTTCCCCTTACGTCTTCCCCTTCCGACTTCCCCTTACGTCTGTTTGTGCCCCCACTGGAGATTCCGGTGGGGGCACCGACATCGTTGGTCGGGGGGCCGTATGTGTTGTGGTTGCTGGGGTGTGCCCGTGGCGAGCGCTGATTTCCTCGCCCCCGCCGCCCCTACCCGTCCCTTCCCCAGGGGCTGCGCCCCTTCGCCCCCCGTCTGCGGGTCCGGTGGGGGTTGCTCGCGCAGTTCCCCGCGCCCCTTGCAGGGCCTGCGGCCCTTTAGGGGCGCGGGGGGAACCGCGCGACAAGCCCCCACTCACCCGCGGACAACCACCCCGGCCTCGTCAGATCGTCGACGTGTCGATCACGAACCGGTAGCGGACGTCGCTCGCCAGCACCCGCTCGTACGCCTCGTTGATCTGGTCCGCGCGGATCAGTTCGATCTCGGCGCCGAGGCCGTGCTCGGCGCAGAAGTCGAGCATCTCCTGGGTCTCCCGGATGCCACCGATGCCGGACCCGGCGAGGGTCTTGCGGCCGGCGATCACCGAGAAGAGGTTGAGGGCGACGGGCTCCTCGGGGGCGCCGACGTTCACGAAGGCGCCGTCGGTCTTCAGCAGCGAGAGGTAGGCGTCGAGCTTCAGCGGGGCCGAGACCGTCGACACGATGAGGTCGAAGGTGCCCGCGAGCTCCTTGAAGGTCGCCTCGTCGCTGGTCGCGTAGTAGTGGTCGGCGCCCAGCTTGAAGCCGTCCTCCTGCTTGCGGAGGGACTGCGACAGGACGGTCACCTCGGCACCCAGCGCGTGCGCGATCTTGACGCCCATGTGGCCGAGGCCGCCGAGACCGACGACGGCGACCTTCTTGCCGGGGCCGGCGTTCCAGTGCCTGAGCGGGGAGTACAGGGTGATGCCCGCGCACAGCAGGGGCGCGGCCTCGTCGAGGGCGATGCCGTCGGGGATGCGTACGGTGAAGGCCTCGTCGACGACGATCTTCTCCGCGTAGCCGCCGTAGGTGGGCTCGCCGTCCTTGCCGATGGCGTTGTACGTGCCGACGTTGCCCTTGAGGCAGTACTGCTCCAGCCCCGCCTCGCAGTTCTCGCACTCACGGCAGGAGTCGACCATGCAGCCGACACCCACCTTGTCGCCGACGGCGAACTTGGTGACGCCGGAACCGACGGCCTCGACGACACCGGCGATCTCGTGCCCCGGAACCATCGGGAAGATGGCTTCGCCCCAGCCCTCACGGGCCTGGTGGATGTCCGAGTGACAGATACCGGCGTACTTGATGTCGATCAGAACGTCGAACTCACCGACTTCGCGGCGCTCGATGGTGGTGCGCTCCAGCGGAGCCTTGGCGGCGGGCGCCGCATAGGCGGCAACAGTGGTGGTCATGCCGGGATTCTCCTGATCGTCGTCCCGCATCCGGCCTGCCTTCGGGCCGGCTGCGGATACCAGCCTGCCCGAAATCCCAGGGGCCACCCAGGCCACGGCTTTGCGTACGTCCGCTGGTCCTACCACTGGCGGGGTCAGGCTCATGGGCGTACGACCGTGAATACTTGTCGTATGAACGAACAGCCCGAAGCCGTACAGGAGCCGCCCTTCGGCGAGGCCGGAGCCGCCGGTGCGCTGGACCGGCGTGCCGAGCTCAGCGAGTTCCTGCGCACCCGGCGGGCCCGGCTGAAGCCGGAGGACGTGGGGCTGCCAGCCTTCGGGCGGCACCGGCGGGTTCCCGGGCTGCGCCGGGAGGAGCTGGCGCAGCTCGCGGGTGTGTCGGTGGCGTACTACACGCGGCTGGAGCAGGGCAACGGGCGCAACGTGTCGGCGGAGGTGCTCGACGCCATCGCGCGCGCCCTCCGGCTGAACGACGCCGAGCACGCCCATCTCACACATCTCGCGAAGCCGAAGGCGCACAAGAAGAAGCGGTCGGCCCGTCCGCAGCAGGTGCGGGGGGCCCTGCGGCAGCTGATCGACACCCTGGACGGCATCCCCGCGTACGTCACGGGCCGGCGCTCGGACATCCTTATCTGGAACCGGATGGCGGCGGCGGTCTTCGGGGACTGGTCGGCGCTGCCGGCACAGGAGCGGAACTGGGCGCGGATGGTGTTCCTGCGGCCCGACTACCGTGATCTGTACGTCGACTGGGACCAGAAGGCTGCCGACATGGTCAGCTATCTGCGGATGGACGCGGGCTGCCATCCGGACGATCCGCTGCTGTCGGCGCTGGTGGGCGAGTTGTCGGTGAAGAGTGAGGAGTTCCGGCGGCTGTGGGCGACGCACGACGTGAAGGAGAAGAGCCACGGGCTGAAGCGGATGTGCCACCCGCTGGTCGGTGACCTCACCCTCTCCTTCGAGACGTTCAGTCTGCCCGACGACCACGAGCAGAACCTGATCACCTACCACGCCGAACCGGGCTCCCCCTCCGCCGACGCCCTCCGCCTCCTGGCCAGCTGGGGCACGGACGCGACCCGCAGGCCGACGGCGACGCCTTAGGGGGTCGCCGTTGGATCTCCGCAGCGTCCACGGAGATCCATCGGAAGCCCCTGGGGCTCCTTGGGCCGTACGCGAGACGGCCCGCCGGAGGCAGCACCCCTGGCGGGCCGTCGCGGTCACGGGCGCCTGGCGGGCCGTGCCGGTCACGCACGCCCGCCGGGGCGCCCCGCGCTCACGTGCCGAAGTAGGCGTCGTGGATCGTCACCGTCGACGTGTTCCCCTTCTTGTCGCTCACCTCGGCGCGCAGCGACACGCTCTTGCCCGCCGCCGGAGTCCCGTACGTGAACGTGCCGTTCCTCACGGCGACCTCGGTCCACTTCTTGCCGTCGCCCGACACGTACACGGCCAGCGACTTGAGGTTCTTGCCTGCGGCCGCCCCCTGCACGGTGACGCGGACGGTGCCCTTCGTGCCGGCCGGGGCCGTGCTGTCGAGGCCCAGGAACGGGGCGCCGAAGCGGACCGTGGAGACCGGGAGTTCCGTGTCGTTCGCGGTCTTCTTCGACGTGAAGGTCCAGCTCGCGTCGATCCGGGAGGAGGCCGTGGCCAGCTCGGCCGCCCGGGAGAGGGACGTCGTCAGACGGTAGCGGGCGAGGTCCGCCGGGACCGTGAACCGGCCCGACCCGTCCAGCGCGTCCTCGCCCGAGGCGAACTTCTTCCCGTCGCGGTACAGGGTCGTCGTGACCTTCTCGTAGAAGGACGCCCCGTCGTGCCCCTGCCCGTCGGCGAACATCGGCAGCAGGCCGTACAGGTGGTTCCCGTCACGCCGGATGCCGTAGAACCCGGTGAGCCGCGGGCCGAAGACACCGACGTTGAAGGTCTGGGCGTACGTCTTGCCCGCCTTGTAGGTCCGGCTGTCGCCGGCCGTGTAGTAGGCGTCCAGGATCGGGAAGCCCTGTTCGTCCTCCGCGCCGTACTGCTCGAAGTCGAGGCTCCACCTCACCCCGTCGGTGGCGGACAGATACAGCGTGCGCCTGCCGGGCAGCGGCTGCGGTACGGCCACGGCGGGTGAGCCGGGGCTGCCGGGAAGCCAGGCCCAGGGGATGACGGCGCCCTTCTTGCCCGCGGCGGAGGAGCCGAGGCCGGTCTTCACCGTGGCCAGGTCGCCCTTCTTCCAGCGCTTGGTGAAGCCGGTGGCGAGCCTGTCGACCTTGCCACCGGTGGCGACGGCGTACTGGGCGCTGTCGCCCTTGGTCCACTGGCCCGCCCAGTTCTGGCTGAGCCGGCCGCCGGTGAGCCGCGGACCGAGGTGCGCGGTACGGAACCCTTCGTAGGTGTCGAGCAGCCAGCCGAAGGTGTACCCGCTGCCGCCCACCCGGAGGGTGAAGTCCGGTGCGGCGAAGGCCGGTTCGGCGGCCGGGTCGGGCACGGTGAGGTCCACGGGTTTCGTCTTGCGGGCGTCCAGGGTGAGGGAGGTCTTCCGGTCGACGGTCAGCGTCGGCCGGGACAGCCAGGCCGTTCCCTTGCTGTGGTCCCGCGGATCCACGACGATCCCGGCGTTGAGGATGTAGGTCCCCTCCGGCACCCGCAGCTCGACCGTGCCGTCCTTGTCGTACGGCGTGAACCACGCGCCCTCGGCGAGCCCGGAGACACCGGTCAGGTCGAGCATGTGGTGGACGGCCGGCTCGCCGTCCCGGCCGACCATCCTGAGCGTGACGTCGTACGCCTCCGCCTCGCGCCGCACCGCCGCCGCCGTGCGTACGCTCCGGCCGCCGCCGACGGCGGTGACGTACGCGGAGTAGGCGCCGTCGAGGCCGCCACCGAGCCTGGTGTCGACGATCACCTTCACCGTGGCCTTGCCGCCCGCGGGAACGGTGACCTTCTTGGCGCCGAGCTTGAAGAACCCGGCCGGGGCGGGCTTGCCCTTCGGGTTGGTGCCGGTCACCGAGAGGCCGAGGGTGACGGCCTTGGAACCGAGGTTCTTGTAGGTGAGTTTCCTGGTCACCGGCTTGTCGTCGGTGTGCGGCCACTCCTGGACGCCGAAGTCGACCGAGACCGGGGCGGCGACGACGGTCTGCTTGACCGCCTTGTCGACCCGGATGCGCCCCGAGCCCTGCTCGAAGGGCGTGTACCGGCCCCCCTTGGCCGACGCGACGAGGGCCGCCTTCAGTTCGCGGTACGTCCACTTCGGGTGCTGCTGCTTGAGGAGGGCGGCGGCGCCCGCGACGTGCGGGGTCGCCATCGACGTACCGGAGATGGTCAGGTAGCCCTTGGGCTTCTGGCCGACCTCCCGCTCGATGACGCTGCCCGGGGCCGCGGCGGCGGTGACGGCGACGCCGGGCGCGGTCACGTCGGGCTTGATCTGGCCGTCCAGGCCGGGGCCGCGGCTGGAGAACGAGGCGAGCCTGTCCTTGTCGTCGACCGCGCCGACGGTGAGCGCGGCGGCCGCGCTGCCCGGCGAGCCGACCGTCTGCCCGCCCCCCTCGCCCTCGTTGCCGGCGGCGACCGCGAAGAGGATGCCCTTCTCGGCGGAGAGCTTGTTGATCTCCGCCTCCATCGGGTCGACCTCGGGGGTGTCGCCGCCGCCCAGGCTGAGGTTGACCACGTCGGCGCCCTGCTCGGCGGCCCACTCCATGCCGGCGATGATGCCGGAGTCGTCGCCGTATCCCTCGTCGCTCAGCACCTTGCCGTTGAGCAGTTCGGCGCCGGGCGCGACCCCCTTGAACCTGCCCTTGGAGCGGGCCCCCGTGCCCGCCGCGATGGAGGCGACGTGCGTGCCGTGGCCGTACTTGTCCGTGGTGTCGGGCGAGGTGGAGAAGTTCTTGGCGGCAGCCACCTGGCCCTTGAGGTCCGGGTGGGTCGCGTCGATGCCCGTGTCCAGTACCGCGATGGTGACGCCCTTGCCGTCGAGGCCGGCCTTCCAGGCCTTCGGGGCGCCGATCTGCTGGACGGACGTGTCGAGGCTGACCTCGCGGACGCCGTCCAGCCAGAGGTTCGCGACCCCGGTGGCGGTGGTGCCGTCGGCGTCGGTGAGCGCCTTCCACAGCGCGGCGGCGTCGTCCCGGGGGGTGAGCACCGCGTCGGCGTTCAGGGTCCGCAGGGTGCGGCGGACCCGGGTGTCGCCCGCGTCCCGTACGTCGGCCCGGGCTCCGGCGGCGGTCCCCGAGTAGCCGACGATCAGCTTCAGGCCCTGCTTCTGGGAGGTGCGGGTCACCGAACGGTTCAGCTCGGTGACGTCGAAGAGCCGCTGGTCGACCCTCCCGGTGGAGATGAGCCGGGCCGCGTCGGCCGGCAGCACATAGGTGTGGCCGTCGACCTCACGCAGCTGGACCGGGACGCCCGCGCGGCCCTTCGCCCGCTCCAGGCCGAGCACGCGGCCCTCGGCGTCGACGAGGACCCGGTCGCCCGTGACGAGGGTGATGCGGTGACTCGCCCTGAGGCCGGCGCCGCCCCCTCCCCTGAGGTCGTCGAGGTTCTTGAGGCCCTTGATGCCCGTGAGGCCCTTGATGCCCTTGATGCCCGTGAGGTCCGCCACGGTCGTGCCTGTCACGTCGGTCATCCCGGTCGCGTCGGTCATGCCCGTCGGACGCTCGGATATCGCGGACGCCGGGCCGGTCGTTCCCGCCGCCAGCGCCACGGCCGACGCCATGGCGATCGTGGCCGTGCACGCGCGCTTCACATGTCTGCGCAAGTCTCCCCCTTGGTCCGACAGGGGGACCTTCCGCACACATACGCGTCAATTCCCCCCGGTCTACGCAGTATGACCGGGGGTCAACTCGCGCCACACGCCTCGCGGCTGGGCGCAAAGCGGCGAACCCGGGGCCACGCGCAAGCCGCACGCGCCCCGGACTCCACGCCGACGCGCCCCAAACCCTGGGCGCTCGACGCCGCGGGCACCTCACGCCCCGGCGTTCTCCTTCACCGTGATGCGCCCCTTGCGGATCGTCGCGACCCGGGGGGCCTTCTTCGCCAGCGCCGAGTCATGGGTGACCATGATGAAAGTGAGCCCGTGCTCCTTCCACAGCGTCTCCAGGACCTCCATGATCTCGTCACGCGTGGACTCGTCGAGGTTGCCGGTGGGCTCGTCCGCGAGCAGTACCTTCGGCCGCTTCACCAACGCGCGGGCGATCGCGACGCGCTGCTGCTGACCACCCGACAGCTCGGCCGGCAGATGCCCCAGCCGATCCCCCAGCCCGACCGACTCCAGCGCCTCGGCGGCCCGCTCGCGCCGCTCCTTCGTCTTCACCTTGAGCGGCACGAGAGCCGTCTCGACGTTCTCCTGCGCGGTCAGCGTCGGAATCAGGTTGAAGCTCTGGAACACGAACCCGATGTTCTCGCTCCGCACCTTCGTGAGCCTGCCCTCCGACAGCCTCGCCAGATCGGTGCCGTCCAGCTCGATGCTCCCGTCGGACGGCTTGTCCAACCCCCCGAGCATCTGGAGCAACGTGGACTTCCCACCCCCGGTGGGCCCCTGGATGACCAGCCGATCCCCATCCGCGACGGTGAGATCGACCCCGTCGAGTGCGGTGACGGTGTCCTTGCCGCGCGCGTAGCGCTTGGTGACACCGGTGAGTACGTACATGTGCAACTCCTGTGAGGTGTGAGGGGGTTGACGGGGTGATCCGCCTGGACCGGCCTGCCTACTCCACGCGCCGCAACGCGTCCGCCGGCCTCAGCCGCGAGGCACGCCACCCACCGAACGCCCCCGCGATCAGCCCACCTGCCACGGCCAGCCCCACCGCGAGGGCGATCGTGCTGACGCTGACAGGCGCCGTGAGAGCCACTTCCAGCGCGTTCGAAGCGGCCTGCTGCCCACCACCGGGGCCGCCTCCACCGGGGAAGCCACCCCCGCCGGGCCCGCCGAAGCCACCACCCGTCGCCCCGACCTCCGCCTGCAGCGTCGGACTGATCGCCGTCACGACGTACGCCCCACCGAGCCCCAGCGCGATACCGAGCGCACCGCCCACCAGCCCGTTGACGACGGCCTCGCCGACCACCTGCCGGGTCACCCGCCCCGACTTCCACCCCAGCGCCTTGAGCGTGCCGAACTCCCGTACCCGCCGGGACACGGCCGAGGAGGTGAGGAGCCCGGCCACCAGGAACGCGGCGATGAGCACGGCGATGGACAGCCACTTGCCGACGTTGGAGGCGAGGCCGGAGGCGGTGGACAGGGACCCGGAGACCGTCTTGGCGAGGTCGGCGGAGGTGGTGACGGTCGTCCCGTCGATGTTCTTCTGGATGGCCGCCTTGACGCTGTCGATCCGCTGCGAGTCGCTCGCCTTGACGTAGATCGTGGTGACCTTGTCCTTGGAGTCGCTCAGCGTCTGCGCCTGCTTCAGCGGCATGTAGAGGTTGGCCGCCGCGTCCCCGCTGTCGGGCGTCGCGATCCCGATGACCTCGTACTTGACGCTGTTGATCGTGACGCTGTCCCCGACCTTCAGCTCCTTCTCCTTGGCGTACGACGTGTCCGCGACCACGACCTTCGCGTTCGTCTCGGACGTCGTGAACGTGCGACCGCTGGTGATCTTCGAGGAGGTCAGGGGGCCCAGGGCGGGCTCGGTCACGTCCATGCCGTACACCGAGTAGTTGTCGACGTCGAACTCGGCGCCGCCGCCCTCCACCCGCCCCTCGGGCTGCCCGGTGCCGCCGTTCTGGCCGCCGGGACCGCCCTGCTGCCCGCCCCCGGCGCCCTCGTCCTGCTGGAACCGACCGGCCCGGAACTGCCCGTCCACCTTGATGACTTGGAGGCTGAGACCGCCGACGGCCCCGGAGACGCCCTCCTGCTCGGCGACCTCGGTGACGGTCGAGCTCGCGAGGGTCTGGAAGCCCTGGACCCGGACGAGGTCGCTGCTCTGCTCCGCGTCGGAGTCGTCGTCCTGGGCGTCGAACTCGAACCGGGGCCGTTCGCCGCCGTTCTCGCCGGGCGCGGCGGCGGCCTTGGTGACGGTCATGTCCGTGCCCAGGCCGTACAGGGATTCGAGCACGGTGGCCTGTGCCTTCTCCATGCCCGACGACACGGAACTGACCACGATCACCAGCGCGATGCCCAGGGCGAGGCCGGAGGCGACGACGAGTGCCGCTTTTCTGCGGCGGCGCAGTTCGCGCCTCAGGTAGGTGAAGAACATGTGCGGCAAGCTAGGGACGCCGCGTGATGATGGGATAAGCCCTCGATAAGAGCCTGATGAGAACCCTGTGCGCACCCCCGGAAACACCGATGCCGCCCCTGAGGGCGGCATCGGTTTGTCCCATCTGGCGGCGGATCAGACCGCGGAGCCGGCCTTCCAGTCGGCCCAGCTCAGGTTCCAGCCGTTGAGGCCGTTGTCCGGGGCGACGGTCTTGTCACCGGTGTTCCGGATGTCCACGACGTCACCGACGATCGAGTTGTTGTAGAACCAGGCGCCCTCGGTGTCGGGGTCGTTGGCACCCTTGGTGTCGTTCAGGCCGACACAGCCGTGGCTGGTGTTGACGTTGCCGAAGACCGAGTCGGCGCCCCAGTAGTTGCCGTGGATGAACGTCCCGGAGGTGGTGAGGCGGATGGCGTGCGGCACGTCCTTGATGTCGTACTCGCCCTTGCCGTCGTCGTCGGTGAAGCCCACGGTCGCGCCGTTCATGCGCGTCTCCTTGAACTTCTCCGACATCACCATGACGCCCTTGTACGTCTTGTTCTCGGGCGAACCGGCGGAGATCGGGATGGTCTTGACGACCTTGCCGTCCTGCGTGACCTTCATCGTCTTGGTCTTGGCGTCGACGATCGAGACCTGGTTGCGGCCGATCTTGAAGGTCACCGTCTTCTGCTGCACACCGTAGACACCCTCGGCGCCCTCGACCCCGTCGAGCGCGAGCTTCAGGGTGACGGTGGAGCCGCCCTGCCAGTAGTCCTCGGGGCGGAAGTCGAGGCGGTTGGCGTTGAACCAGTGCCCGACGACCTCCTGGCCGGAGCTGCTGGAGACGGTGATCCCCTTCTGGACGGCGGACTTGTTGGTGATCGCCTTGTCGAAGTTGATCGAGACCGGCATACCGACGCCGACGGTGGAGCCGTCCTCGGGCGTGAAGTTGCCGATGAAGCTGTTGGCGGGCGAGACCGTGGTGAACGAGGCGTTCTCGTGGGCCTCGCGGCCGTCGGAGTCCTTGGCGGCGGCGGCGATCTTGTAGCCGGTGGACCGCTCCAGCTGCACGGTGGGCGACCAGCTCTTCTTGTCGGCGGATATCTCGCCGTCGACAGCGGTGCCCTCGGCCGTGGTCATGGTCACCTCCGTGAGCGTGCCCTTGCTCACCGTGACCTTGGCCGAGTTGTTGATGGAGGCGTTGTCCGAGCCGTCCTTCGGCGTGATCTTGATCTCGGCCTCGGAGGTCTTCTTGGCCGCCGCCTCGTCGGCCTTGGCCTGCGAGGAGTCCCCGCCGTCGTTCCCGGACGCGTTGTCGCCGTCGCCTCCGCTGCACGCAGAGAGCACCAGCACCCCGCCGAGCAGTGCGGACGCGACCGACAGGCCCCTGCGCCGCTTACTGTTCGTCATCACACGCTTCTCCATCGTTGCCGAATCCCCAAAACCCCGAAGATCCCCGTAAGCACTTAAACACCACTACGGCGCTGGGCCGTTCCGCTCGCGCGGATATGTGGGATACGCCACTCCACCCGCATCGGATCGTCGGCGACCCGGCGGTGCACAAGTGACTGGTGCGACTCATGAGACGTAAGAACCCCGGGCGGCGGTTGCCGCCCGGGGCCATCAATCTCCCGAGCCGCTCAGCCGAGTCAGTCTTCTTCGTCCTCCCGATCATCATCCTCGCCGAGACCCCATTCCGGCGAATCGGGGTCGTAGTCCACGCCCTCGCTGCTCCAGGAGGCCTGGGCGAGTTCGACTCCCGGGACCTCCCCGACCAGGTCGAACGGGTCGATCAGGTAGGCGAGGGCCTCCGCCGTGTCCTCCGTCACCGCGCTCTCGGCGTGTACCCGCTCATCGGCAGGCATATCGGAGTCGGCGGCGATCCGCCGCAAAGCGGCCCCGGTGATGGCCTCCACGTCCTCGACTTCCACCACCAATTCGACGCGAAGCCGGACAAACTGTGATGTCTCAGTTGTACTCATGCTCCGGAGCGTACGGCTCACAGGTCACGCGACTTTCCCACGACCCGCGCCTTTCATTAGCATCGCTCTCTACGGCCAATTCGCCAGCACCACAAGGGGATCGATATTCCGTGTCCGTCGCACGTCGCGCGTCGTCCACCGCCCGCCGGTCGCTGCTGACCGCCACCGCCGCGGGCACCCTCCTGGGCGCCCTCTGGTTCGTGCCGTCGGCCAACGCGACGCAGGAAGAGCCCGCCATACGGCAGCAGACGACGACCACGACGGCCGACACGGACGCGACCACCGGCGACAACCGCGAACTCGCCGACACCGGCAGCCCCAACACCACGCCCTACCTCGTCGGCGGCACCGCGATGCTCGGTCTCGGCGCGGGTTTCGTCGCGTACTCGATCCGCCGAGAACGCGAGGCGTACGGCCCGTTGGGCGGCGCGTAGTCGCCCGTTCCCCGCGCCCCTGCTTTTCAGGGGCGGGGGAAACCGCGCGAGCAGAGTCAGGCGAGCGGCCCGGTGACGGACTCCGCCGCGGCCACCAACCGCCCGTCCCGAACGAACGCGTCGGCCAACGCCAGATCCGGCGCGAGAAACCGATCAGGCCCGGGCCCCTCGACGCCGGCCTCACGCACAGCGGACACCACCGCCCGCGTGGCCGGCGCGGCCACCAGCCCCTCCCGCAGCTCGACGCCACGCGTACCGGCGTACAACTCGACGGCCAGCACCCGCGTGAGGTTGTCCACCGCGGTCCGCAGCTTCCGCGCCGCCGCCCACCCCATCGACACATGGTCCTCCTGCATCGCGGAGGACGGAATCGAGTCGGCCGAGGCCGGTACGGCGAGCCGCTTCAGCTCACTCACGAGTGCCGCCTGCGTGTACTGCGCGATCATCAGCCCGGAGTCGACCCCGGGGTCGTCCGCGAGGAACGGCGGCAGTCCGTGCGACCGGTTCTTGTCGAGCAGCCGGTCCGTCCGCCGCTCCGCGATCGACGCGAGGTCCGCCACCGCGATCGCCAGGAAGTCGAGGACGTAGGCGACCGGCGCCCCGTGGAAGTTGCCGTTGGACTCGACCCGCCCGTCCGCCAGGACGACCGGGTTGTCGACCGCCGCCGCCAGCTCCCGCTCGGCGACGAGCCGCGCGTGCGCGACGGTGTCGCGCCCGGCCCCGGCGACCTGCGGAGCACACCGCACCGAGTACGCGTCCTGCACGCGCGGCGCGTCGTCCTGGTGGTGCCCGGTGAGCCCCGACCCCTTCAGCACGGCGAGCATGTTGGCCGCGGACGCCGCCTGCCCTGGATGCGGGCGGATGGCGTGCAGCTCGGGCGCGAGGACCTTGTCGGTGCCGAGCAGGGCCTCCAGGGAGATCGCGGCGGTGATGTCGGCCGACGTGTACAGCCGCTCCAGGTCGGCCAGCGCCATCACCAGCATGCCGAGCATGCCGTCGGTGCCGTTGAGGAGGGCCAGCCCCTCCTTCTCGCGCAGCTCGACCGGGGCGATGCCGTGCTCGGCGAGCAGCTCACCGGCGGGCCGTACGACCCCGTCCGGGCCCTCGGCGTCACCCTCGCCCATCAGCGTGAGCGCACAGTGGGACAGCGGCGCCAGGTCGCCGGAGCAGCCGAGGGAGCCGTACTCGTGGACGACGGGGGTGATCCCGGCGTTGAGGACGTCGGCCATGGTCTGCGCGACCTCGGGCCGTACGCCGGTGCGGCCGGAGCAGACCGTCTTCAGCCGCAGGAACATCAGCGCGCGGACGACCTCGCGCTCCACCCTCGGCCCCATGCCGGCCGCGTGCGAGCGGACGATGTTGCGCTGGAGCCGGGCCCGCAGCTCCTGGCTGATGTGCCGGGTCGCGAGGGCGCCGAAGCCGGTGGAGACCCCGTAGACGGGCTCCGGCTTGGCCGCCAGCGCGTCCACGATCTCGCGGGCCGCGGCGAGGGCGGCCACCGCCTCGTGGGAGAGCTCGATCCGGGCGCCGGCGCGCGCCACGGCGAGGACGTCGGCCGCGGTGACCCCGGACGTCCCGAGCACCACCCTGTCCACAGAGTGCATATCCATATTCAGGATCGTAGGGACTGAATCGCCGAATGTCACGACCGAAGGAGGGAGGGGCTCCTTACTTCGCCGCACGCCCGCCGTGCACCCGCCGTGCACCCTCCGCCCGCACGCCGCACGCACGCCGCCAGCGGCCGGCCACCGTATCCGCCGACCCGGCTATCCGCGTAGATCAGAAACTGATCGGAGAACGATCAGGAATTCATCAGAGATTGATCAGAATCCGCAGGTCAGCGCCTTTCCGGCACGCGCACGCGAGTAGGGTCGACGTACCGGACGACGCGGGGCCGCGCTCCTTTCCGGGCCGCCCTTCGCCCCTGCCCCTTCCGGCCCACGGCCCACTCCCCCCTTGGCCGTGGGCAGCCCAGGACCGCGCGCCGACTCGACCCGCCGCGCGGCCCGCCCTAGGACCGGCGCCCTCGAATGCGGCGCCGGTCCCCCGGGTGCTCGGGATCGACCGGCGCGGGCGGCCGGTCGGCGAGACTGACCACCGGGTCCTCCGCGCCCTCGCCCTCCCGGCCCGCGACGACCGGCTCGACGGAACCGGCGGCCTTGGCCCGGTACTGCGCCGCGTCGGCCAGCCGGAAGAGCCGCCGGGCCGAGCGCAGCGGCCCGATCGGATCCCCGGTGGACGCGACCCCGCACGCGACCCCGTCGCCCGGCTCCAGCTCCCGCGCCCGCACGCAGAGGTCCCCGGAGACCCGCACCACGTCGTCCGCCGACGGCCCCACCGCGAGCAGACAGAACTCGTCCCCGCCGAGCCGCGCGACCAGCACCCCGGGCAGCTCGGCCGCGCAGCGCGACAGCACGGAGCCGAATCTCTCCAGCAGCTGATCCCCCATCGCGTGCCCGTGGGAGTCGTTGACCTTCTTCAGGCCGTTGAGGTCACAGACGACGAGGCTGATCACCGTGCCGTCACGCCGGTGCGCCTCCATCGCCTCGTCGAGCCGGAGGTCGACCGCGCGCCGGTTGCCGAGCCCGGTGAGGGGGTCGGTGAAGGCGAGCCGCCGGGCCTCCTCCAGCCGCTCGGACTGCGCGAGCCCGGCCGCCACGACCGAGGCGAGCACGGTCGCGAACGCGGCGTCGTCGCGGTGGAAGACGGGCTCCCCTGCGGGCCGGGCCACGTACAGCTCGCCCCACGCCCGGCCGTTCATCACGACGGGCGCCACCACGCAGCAGCCCCGCCCGCGCCGGCGCAGCGCGGCGACGCGCTGATGGCAGTAGCCGCCGGGCCGCCGCCCGGCGACCGGCCCGGCCGCCGTCTCCACCCAGGCGTTGGGCTCACCGCCCTCGAGCCACCGCTCGTGCAGGAACTCCGCGATCTCCGGGAACTCGTGCACCGGATACGTCTCGTCCTCGGGGAACTCCTCCTCGTCCACCGCCCGGTTCCCCACGTTCACGAGCACCCGCAGCAACCCTCGCTCCCGCTCCCACACGGACAGCGCGGCGAAGCTGCCCGACAGGGCCCGGCACGACCCGTCCGCAGCGGCCCACCACGTCTCCCGCGACGTACGCGCCCCAGCCATCCCCCGCGCCAACGCCACCACGGCCCTCAGCCGCCTGTCCTCTCCCATCTCCCCAGGCTAGGGAGCTTTGATCCGATTTGAGACGTTAGTGGGGCGAACAGGGGTACGGGGGCGCCGGTGGCGGGCAGTCGGCTCCACGGGAAGGGGTGCCCCGCCCTCCCCGCGCCCCGGCTCCACGGGAAGTGGTGCCCCGCCCTCCCCGCGCCCCGCCGGTCGGCGTCCCCGGCGAACCCCGTGGCCCGTGCCCCGTGGCTCACTCCCCCGGCCAGTCGGGCTTCCGCTTCTCGTTGAAGGCGGCCACGCCCTCCGCCCGGTCGCCCGAGAACGCTACCGAGCGCCACGCCGCGTCCTCGACCTCCAGACCGGCCCGCAGGTCGAGCCCCTGCCCCAGCCGCAGCGCTCGCTTGGCGGCGCGCAGCCCGACGGGCGAGTTCGCGGCGATGCGCGCGGCCAGGGCCAGGGCCTCCTCGCGGTCCCGCCCCTCCTCCACCAACGCGTCCACGAGCCCCGACTCCCGCGCCTCCTCGGCCTCCAGCCGCCGCGCCGTGAAGATCAGCTCGGCGGCCCGCGCGGCCCCCACCCGACGCGGCAGCAACTGCGTGCCCCCGCCGCCCGGGATCACCCCCACCGACACCTCGGGCAGCCCCACCACCGCCGTACGGTCGGCCACGATCAGGTCGCAGGAGAGGGCGAGCTCGAAGCCGCCGCCCAGCGCGAAGCCGTGCACGGCGGCGATCGTGGGCATCGGAAGCTCCAGGACGCCGGTGTACGCCGCCCGCGCGACGGGCCGCTGCCGCACCAGATCGGCGTCGCTGAAGGAGTTCCGCTCCTTCAGGTCCGCGCCCACACAGAACGCCCGCTCGTGCGTCGACGTCACCACGACCACGCGCACGTCCCGATCGGCGGCCAGCGCCGCGCACGCCGCCGCGACGGAACGGGCCATGTCGGTCGACACGGCGTTCATGGCCTTGGGCCGGTCGAGCGCGAGCTCGGCGACGTACCCATGCCGCCGCACCCCGACGAACTCCCCGAACCGCCGCTCCCCTTCTCCCTCCATCCCTACCGCCCGCTCCCCTGCAGCGCCGTCACCCATGAATCCCTCCCGGTTAACGCGGGTTAACTACCGTCGCCCCGATCATCGCAGCCGACCCCGCCGGACGAAAGCCCGAGCGAAGCCCAGCCGCCCGGTGGGCGGGTTCGCGGGTCAGCGGCGCGGAGGGGCGCTCGCGAGGGCCTTGGTGGCGACACCATCGGACCGGCCCAGGCAGGGGACGGCCTTGACGGCACCGTCATCCACGGGCCCGGCCCCCCACCCCGACGAGAGCCCCGCGGACCGCGCCCGTTGACAGGTCCCGGCGAGCTCGTCCCCGTACGAGTGACATCCGGACCTTCTCCGGCCGCACCGCCCACCCCGGCACATACTCTGCGCTCCGCCAGGGCGCACCGGGGGACACGGGCGCGCAGGGGAGGGAAGAACCATGACGACGAACACGGCCACCCGGCCGACGCCGACCACACCACGGGCGCCGCAGCGACCGCCGACACCACCAGGACCGCCTACGGCACGGCCGACTTCCACACCGGCGTGGACGCCGACGGCATCGTCGAGATCTCCGCTGGCATCGGCGTCCACGGCGCCGGCGGGGTCGTCTGCGCCCTGGAGGCCGTCGGTGGCCCCGGGGCCGCCGGCGATGCCCCTCTCGCCCGTCGCATCCGGGGCATCGGCGGATCCCGCGGACCGGGTCGGGACCGCCGCCGCCGACCACGCCGCTCCCCGGCCGCGAGGGCGGCACCGGCGGCCCCGGCCCCGGAAGTTTCTGTTCGCGGTGGGCGGGATGGCCTTGGCGGCGGGTGCACTGAGTCTCGTACGGCTGGCGTCGGGCCCGGTCGGCGGCTCCGACGCGGCGGGCCCGGCGCCGAGGGCGGCGGACGACGTCACGGACGAGGCGGCCCACGCCGGAGCGACCGTGCGGAGCGAGCCCTCGGCCGACGCGGGCACCCCGACCGCCGACACCCCCATGGGCGGCGACTCCACACCGACGCGGCCCCCGTCACCGGGAGCAACCACTCCCCCACCGACCCCGTCCACCTTCCCGCCCGCCCCCTCCATCGGCGTCGGCTTCCCCTCCGTCCCCGGCGCCCGCGACGTCCCCAGGACCCCACAGACCCCACCCGCTCCGGACGGGCCCCCGGCGACACGCACCCCGGATTCCCTCCGCCCGGCCCCGGCCACCCCTGCCCAGCCCCCGGCGGCAGCCCCCGAACAGCCGACCACCCCCGACTCCCCGGACTCCCCCGGCGACACGACAGCCCCCACGAAGCCCACCAAGCCGGGCCTCTGCGTCCCGATCGTCGGCCTGTGCGTCGACGAAGCCCTGGGCAGGTGACGGAACCCTCGCTGCCGCCGCCGGGGCGCGCCCCGGCCACACAAGGCCGACCACGACGGCCCCGGGCAGCAGACGGCCACGGCGGCAGAGGGCCACGGCAGCGTGGTCTGCCTGGGTGTTGCGGGTCTGAGCCGCCGGCGTGAGGGCTGAGCCGTCGGCGTGAGGGCTGAGCCTGAGCCCGGGGGGGCTGAGCCTGAGCCCGGGGTGCTGGAGGGGCGTTGTCACGCCGCCGGGCCGTGCCGACGCCGCGGAGCCGTGGCTGCTCGGCGGGCCTTCGTCGGCGTCGCCGCAAGGCCACATAGTTCGGCCCTCACGCCCTCACGCCCTCGGCCACGCGACTCGGACCCTCGTCATCGCCACAACACGCCCGCCCGGGTTCCATGGCTCGGATCGCACGTCCCGGACCACGCGGGTCCGCCCCCACCCATGCCGACGGCCTACACCGTTACGTGCCCGGACCCCTCAGACAGCCCACACCGGCAGAGCACATCGGCAGCCCACACCCTCACGGATCCGGTCCGCCCCTCGAGACCACGCACCCCCACGCGGCCCCTCCTCATTCCTTCCCCGGCCTCCGCGTCAGCAGCCACGGCTGGACCACGCCCAGGCCGCGCACCGGGCGTTGCCACATGGGCTGGAGGGCGAAGCGGTAGGTCGGGGGTTCCTCGCCCTCCTTCTCCGCGGCGGCCGCGGCTTCGGCGGCCTCGGCCTCGGAGGCGGGGGCCTCGCCCGTGCGGGTCAGCTCCTCGGCGAAGGCGCCGTCGACGAGGACCGCGTCCTTGGGCGCTATCGAGGTGAGCCGGCTCGCGAGGTTCACGGTCGAGCCGAAGACGTCGCCCATCCGCGTCGTCACCGTGCCGAAGGCCATGCCGACGCGCAGTTCGGGCATGGTCTCGTCGTTGGCCATGGTCTCGATGAGCCGCAGCGCGATCTCGGCGGCGACACCGGCGTCGTCGGTGGCGTACAGGACCTCGTCGCCCAGGGTCTTGATGAGTCGGCCGCCGTTCGCGGCCACCAGGTCCGCCGCCGTGGTCTCGAAGGCCTCGACCAGCTCGCCGAGCTCTTCCTCCTCCATGCGCCGGGTGAGGCGCGTGAACCCGACGAGGTCGGCGAAGCAGACCGCGAGCCGCCGGTCGACCATCTCCTCGTCGTCCGCGGCCTGCACGACCCGCCCGGTCGCGGCGGCGAGCTGACGCCGCCAGACGTAGACGAGGAACTCCTCCAGCTCCGGCAGCAACAGCTCGACCAGCGGATACGTCACCTCGGTCCGGGTCATCCCCGGCTCCGGCGGCTCGGTCAGGCCCTCCAGGAAGGAGTCGATCTGCCACTCGGCGAGCCGCGCGGTGGTCTGCCCGGTCGAACGGGCCACCTGCACCGCCATGGCCTCGCTCAGCAGCCCCGCCTCCACGAGACCGGCGAGCCGCCGCAGCGCGAGGACGTCCGCCTCGGTCAGCGCCTTGGCCTGGCCGATGTCCGCGAAGCCCATGGCCCGCCAGAAGCGGGACGCCAGCTCCATGGACACGCCCGCGCTGCGCGCCGCCTGAAAGGGGGTGTACCGGCGCTCGGCCCCGAGGATGAGCCCTTCGAGCCGCAGCGCCAGCGGGTCCTCCTCATCGGCGTCCACGCCGTGGGGTCCGCCCCGCTCGAGCGAAGCCGAGAGCGGGGGCGGCTCCACGCGGTCATCCGCGTCCGTGCCGGAGCCCGTGTCCTCGACGCTCACTCCTGCTGCCCTTCCGATCTCCCGCGGTCACGTACTCGACCGGCCTCAACTCTACGGCAGGTGTGCGCCAGCTCACTCCGTCAGGTGGGCCGAAGGGTGCGTACCCCTTTCCGGTGAACGGCGCCCGACGCCCTAGCGGGCCCCCTGGGGGCGGCGCTCTCAAGAGCCGGACCGAGCTGCGGGCAGTCGTGCCGCTGGGAGTGATAAGGGCACCCCCGCTCGGCAGGCCTCCCGGGTGCCCAGGCACCACCGCCCCACACGTCACACAGCTCCCACAGGTCACACAGCCCGCAGATGCACGATGTCCCCCGCCCCCACCGGCTCCTGCACCCCGTCCTCCGTGGCGAGAACCAGCCGCCCGTCCCCGTCCACCGCGACCGCCTCCCCCACGATCGACCGGTCCCCGGGCAGCTCGGCTCGCACCTTCCGCCCCAAGGTCGCGCACCCGGCGGCGTAGGTCTCCTGCAGACCGCTCGCCGCCGGATCGCCCCCGGCCGCACGCCACCGCCCGTACCAGTCCTCCAGCGCCCGCAGCACGGCCCGCAGCAGGGGATCACGGTCCGTGGTCACGGCACCGGCGAGCGCCAGCGACCCGGCCGTCGGCACCGGCAGCTCGTCCTCCCGCAGGCTGACGTTGATGCCGATTCCGACGACCACACCCTCCGCTCCCGCCCGCTCCGCGAGGATGCCGCCGGCCTTGCGCTCCTCACCGCCGACGGTCAGCAGCAGGTCGTTGGGCCACTTGAGGGCCGTGTCGACCCCGGCGGCCCGGGACAGCCCGGTCGCCACGGCGACGCCGGTGAGGAGCGGCAGCCAGCCCCAGTGGTGGACGGGCACCTCGCCCGGCTTGAGGAGGACGGAGAAGAAGAGGCCGGAGCGCGCGGGCGCGCTCCAGGTGCGATCGAGACGGCCGCGGCCCGCCTTCTGCTCCTCGGCGACCAGCACGGCGCCCTCGGGCAGCCGATCGGCGCGGCCCGCGAGGTCGGTGTTGGTGGAGTCGATGACCGGCACCACGTCCAGGGAACTCCACAGCCCGCCCTCCCGGACCAGGGCCCGGCGCAGAGAGGCTGAGTTGAGGGGCGGCCGGCCGAGGTCGGACCAACGGTCCGACCTCGGCTCACCCGGTCCGTTGGACGGGTCTCCTTGTGCACCTGGTGAGGTCGTCATGCAACCCACCCTAGGTTTGACATCCTCCGCCCCGCGATAAGGGGACGGATTCCACCCCTGACGAGCTGAGGTTCAGGGGCGCTCGATCACTTTCGTGACGTCACCCGTCCGGCGTGTCCCGCCGCGACACAGCGATCGTACGGCCGGAAGGGGTCAGGAGTGTGGTAAACGCCGCACTGCCGAACGGTAGGTGCAGCACTACGCTACGGATGAGTAACCCCACACACTTCTGAGCACGTCCCGAACGCGTACCGAGCAGCACGTACTGATCCCTCACGTCCCCATGAGCAGGCAGGGAGCCGCAGCCCGATGTCCGAGCCGGAAGAGCCCGCAAGCATCGACATTCACACGACCGCGGGGAAGCTCGCGGATCTGCAGCGCCGTATCGATGAGGCGACGCACGCCGGCTCCGAGCGCGCGGTGGAGAAGCAGCACGCCAAGGGCAAGCTGACGGCCCGTGAGCGGATCGAACTGCTCCTCGACGAGGACTCCTTCGTGGAGTTCGACGAGTTCGCCCGGCACCGCTCCACCGACTTCGGCATGGAGAACAACCGGCCCTACGGCGACGGAGTCGTGACCGGCTACGGCACGGTCGACGGCCGCCCGGTCGCCGTCTTCTCCCAGGACTTCACCGTCCTCGGCGGTTCGCTCGGCGAGGTCTTCGGCCAGAAGATCATGAAGGCCATGGACTTCGCCCTCAAGACGGGCTGTCCCGTCATCGGCATCAACGACTCCGGCGGCGCCCGCATCCAGGAAGGCGTCATGGCCCTGGGCATGTACGGCGAGATCTTCCGCCGCAACACCCACGCGAGCGGTGTGATCCCGCAGATCTCCCTCGTGGTCGGCCCGTGCGCGGGCGGCGCGGTCTACTCCCCCGCGATCACCGACTTCACGGTCATGGTCGACCAGACCTCGCACATGTTCATCACCGGCCCGGACGTCATCAAGACGGTCACCGGCGAGGACGTCGGCTTCGAGGAACTGGGCGGCGCCCGCACCCACAACGCCACCTCCGGCGTGGCCCATCACATGGCGGGCGACGAGAAGGAGGCGATCGAGTACGTCAAGCAGCTCCTGTCCTACCTCCCGTCGAACAACCTCAGCGAACCCCCCGCGTTCCCCGAACAGGCCGACCTCGCCCTCACCGACGAGGACCGCGAACTGGACACCCTCGTCCCCGACAGCGCGAACCAGCCGTACGACATGCACACCGTCATCGAACACGTCCTGGACGACGCGGAGTTCTTCGAGACCCAGCCCCTCTTCGCCCCGAACATCCTCACCGGCTTCGGCCGCGTCGAGGGCCACCCGGTCGGCATCGTCGCCAACCAGCCGATGCAGTTCGCGGGCTGCCTGGACATCGACGCCTCCGAGAAGGCGGCCCGCTTCGTCCGCACCTGCGACGCCTTCAACGTCCCGGTCCTGACCTTCGTCGACGTCCCCGGCTTCCTCCCCGGCGTCGGCCAGGAACACGAGGGCATCATCCGCCGAGGCGCCAAGCTCATCTACGCCTACGCGGAAGCCACCGTCCCCCTCATCACGGTCATCACCCGCAAGGCCTTCGGCGGCGCCTACGACGTCATGGGCTCCAAGCACCTCGGCGCCGACCTCAACCTCGCCTGGCCCACCGCCCAGATCGCCGTCATGGGCGCCCAGGGCGCGGTCAACATCCTCCATCGCCGCACCATCGCCGCCACCCCCGACGACGAGCGCGAGGCGGTACGCGCCCGCCTCATCCAGGAGTACGAGGACACCCTCCTCAACCCCTACACCGCGGCCGAACGCGGTTACGTGGACGCGGTGATCATGCCCTCCGAAACCCGCCGCCACCTCATCCTCGGCCTGCGTCAACTCCGCACCAAGCGGGAATCCCTCCCCCCGAAGAAGCACGGAAACATCCCCCTCTAGCCACCTCTAGCCCTGCTGGGAGCCGACATGACCATCAAGGTCGTACGGGGCAATCCGACCCCGGAGGAGCTGGCCGCCGCACTGGCGGTGGTCCGGGCACGCGCCGCGGCGGCAGCCACCGAGCCGCCCGGCGCGCCCGCGCCCCGCGACTCCTGGTCCGACCCGTCCCGCATCGCCGCCCACCGCCTGCCGGCCCCGGGTCCCACCACCTGGAGCCGCACCTACTGGCCCGGCTGAGCGGAACCGCCCCTACCAATTTGAGTACGCGTACTCAGGCGCCCGGCCCTCCGGGCGACGCACCATCGCACCATGCTCTGGTCCGACCCTGAGAACGAGCCGCCGAAGGAACTGCGTGACACGCAGGCCATGCTTCGGCGGCTCGGCATCCTCATAGCCGTGGCCATGCTCCTGGCCATGCTCGTCCTGGGCATCCTCTGACCGCCGCACGACGCGCACCCCGTACGGCGGGTGGCCGTAAGGCGGGTCGGCCGCGCCCGGCAGGCGGGCCGGGCACGCGCGAAGGCGGAGGCGGAGGCGCAGCCCGTACGGCGGGCGGGCCGGGTACGGCGAGAAGGGGGCGTGTCGGGGGGTGTCCGCCCGCAGCGGTTGGCGCGTCAACCCCTCCAGCCTCCCAGCCAAACGATTCCGCGCCGTTCCGAGGACGGACACCCCCCGGCGCGCCCCCGACCCACCCACCGAACCCCACCCACCGAACCCCAGGCGCCGCACCCCCCACGACGGGACAGCCGCGCCCCATCAGGGGCGCGGCTGTATCGATATGCGGCTCCGCCGCGCGGGCGCGAACAACCCCCACCCACCCGCACCCGACGAACTCCCCCACGGCCAACAGACACACACCGGCCCCGGCCGCCCCAAAAAACCGGGCTGCCAGACACCCGAACCGGCCAACCGCCGGAGGCAATACCCTGACCCCATGACCGCCCCGCACCCCCGCCGCCGCCTCGTGCTCGCCTCCCAGTCCCCCGCCCGGCTGAATCTGCTGCGCCAGGCCGGCCTCGCCCCGGAGGTGATCGTCAGCGGGGTCGACGAGGACGCCGTGAGCGCCCCCACCCCCGCCGACCTCGCCCTCGCCCTCGCCGAGGCCAAGGCCTCCGTCGTAGCGGCGAAGCCCGAGGTCAAGGGCGCCCTGGTCATCGGCTGCGACTCGGTCCTCGACCTCGACGGCGAAGCCCTCGGCAAGCCCGCCGACGCCGAGGAGGCCACCGCCCGCTGGAAGTCCATGCGCGGCCGCGCCGGCACGCTCCAGACGGGCCACTGCGTCTACGACACCGCCACCGGCCGCTACACCTCCGCCACGGCCTCCACGGTCGTCCACTTCGGCGACCCCACCGACGAGGAGATCGCCGCGTACGTGGCCTCGGGCGAGCCCCTCCACGTGGCGGGCGCGTTCACCCTCGACGGCCGCTCGGCCCCGTTCATCGACGCCATCGAGGGCGACAACGGCAACGTCATCGGCATCAGCCTGCCCCTGCTCCGCCGCCTGCTGGCCCAACTGGGCGTGGGCATCACGGAGCTGTGGACGCCCCGCGAGAACTGACCCGGCCGCTCACGAAGCACTGGGTGCCGGCGGAACGGCCGGGGCGGCCCGCTCCGGCCCACCCGCCGTCGCCGTGTCACCCTCGGGCCCGCCTCGCCCATCCGGCCCACCGGACCCATCCGGCCCGCCGGACCCGCCCGGGACCGCGTCAGCGACCCCGTCCTGCCGGTCGTACGTCAGCAGCGTGAGCAGCACCAGCCCCAGCACCACCATCATGAACGCGAACGCGCCCCACCCGACCAGCCCCACGGTGAGGGCCCCGAGCAACCCGTGCACGACGGCGGCGCTGATGAGCAGGATCCTCCCGAGCCCGGCAGCCGGCCGGTTGCGCAGCGCGACGAGCAGGGCGACCACACCGCAGAAGACGAAGTAGAGGCCGAAGAGGACACCCCCGGCCTTCGTGGAGACGGACATCGCGTCCGAATCCAGCCCGGCGAGCGACATCTCCTGCCGGTCCACGACCGTACCGAGGAGCCACTGCACCGCGGCGATCCCGAGCCCTTCCACGAACAGCACGACCGCCGTCATCACCGCCACCGGTCTGCGGATCACCGGCCCCACCCACTTCCGCTCTCGTCCTGCTGTTCTCAGCGCCTCGCACACCCCCGTCGTTACCCCAGGTAGGTGTTCGGGCCAACGCGAACGCTACTAACGGGTAAACCCCGGGACAAGGGTTCTCACCCGAGCAAAGAATCGTTGGGCCATTAGTAGGGACTCCACAAAGAAACCCAACCTGCCGCAGCATGGCCACACAGAGACCTTGACCACATCGGAGGGCTAGGGTTTTCGCGTGGGGTCCTGCGCAATGCTGCGCGACAAGGGATTTCGCCGGTCGAGCGAGCCTCGTTCACGCTCCGTGTGGGCAAGCTCACCATTATGGACGGGTCGAAACGCCGTGTCGGCAGTCCCTAAACTCGGCTTGTTTCAAGGAGAGGGAGCCATCGTGCGCAAGGTGTTGATCGCCAACCGAGGCGAAATCGCTGTCCGCGTCGCCCGGGCATGCCGGGACGCCGGGATCGCGAGCGTGGCCGTGTATGCCGAGCCGGACCGGGACGCACTGCATGTGCGGGCCGCGGACGAGGCGTTCGCGCTGGGTGGTGACACGCCGGCGACGAGCTACCTGGACATGGGCAAGGTGCTGCAGGCGGCGAAGGACGCCGGTGCGGACGCGGTCCACCCCGGCTACGGCTTCCTTTCGGAGAACGCGGAGTTCGCGCAGGCGGTGCTGGACGCGGGTCTGATCTGGATCGGCCCGCCGCCGCAGGCGATCCGCGACCTGGGCGACAAGGTGGCCGCCCGTCACATCGCCCAGCGTGCCGGCGCCCCGCTCGTCGCGGGCACCCCCGACCCGGTCTCGGGCGCGGACGAGGTCGTGGCGTTCGCCCGGGAGCACGGTCTGCCGATCGCCATCAAGGCCGCCTTCGGCGGCGGCGGGCGCGGCCTGAAGGTCGCCCGCACCCTCGAAGAGGTCCCCGAGCTGTACGACTCCGCCGTCCGCGAGGCCGTCGCCGCGTTCGGCCGGGGCGAGTGCTTCGTGGAGCGCTACCTCGACAAGCCCCGTCACGTGGAGACCCAGTGCCTGGCCGACAGCCACGGCAACGTGGTCGTGGTCTCCACCCGTGACTGCTCCCTGCAGCGCCGTCACCAGAAGCTGGTCGAGGAGGCCCCGGCCCCCTTCCTCTCCCCGGCGCAGAACGCCGAGCTGTACGCCGCGTCGAAGGCCATCCTCAAGGAGGCCGGCTACGTCGGCGCCGGCACGGTGGAGTTCCTGGTCGGCCTGGACGGCACGATCTCCTTCCTGGAGGTCAACACCCGCCTGCAGGTCGAGCACCCGGTCACCGAGGAGGTCACCGGCATCGACCTGGTCCGCGAGATGTTCCGTATCGCCGACGGCGAGGAACTCGGCTACGACGACCCGCCGCTGCGCGGCCACTCCTTCGAGTTCCGCATCAACGGCGAGGACCCCGGCCGGGGCTTCCTGCCCGCCCCCGGCACCGTCACCACCTTCGCCCCGCCCGCCGGCCCCGGTGTCCGCCTGGACGCGGGCGTGGAGTCCGGCAGCGTGATCGGCCCGGCCTGGGACTCCCTGCTCGCCAAACTGATCGTCACCGGCGCCACCCGGCAGCAGGCCCTGCAGCGTGCCGCCCGCGCCCTGGAGGAGTTCCACGTCGAGGGCATGGCCACCGCCATCCCCTTCCACCGCGCGGTCGTCACCGACCCGGCGTTCGGCCCCGAACTCACCGGCTCCACCGACCCCTTCACGGTCCACACCCGCTGGATCGAGACCGAGTTCGTCAACGACATCAAGCCGTTCGCGACCCCGGCCGACACCGAGACCGACGACGACACCGACCGCGAGACCATCGTCGTCGAGGTCGGCGGCAAGCGCCTGGAGGTCTCCCTCCCGGCCGCCCTCGGCATGACCCTGGCCCGCACCGGCCTCGCGGCCGGCGCCAAGCCCAAACGCCGCGCAGCCAGGAAGTCCGGCCCGGCAGCCTCCGGCGACACCCTCGCCTCACCCATGCAGGGCACCATCGTCAAGGTCGCCGTCGAGGAAGGCCAGGAGGTCAAGGAAGGCGACCTCGTCGTCGTCCTGGAAGCCATGAAGATGGAACAGCCCCTCAACGCCCACCGCTCCGGCACCATCAAGGGCCTCAGCGCGGACGTCGGCGCCTCCATCACCTCCGGCGCCACCATCTGCGAAATCAAGGACTGACCCGCACGGCTCGACTCCGCCGCACACCCGCGCCCCGTAGGGGGCGCGGGGAGCCGCGCGACCAGCCACTACCGACCGGGCACCCGCGCAACGTCCGCATTCACCCGAGCTCTTGGGCTGAACCCGCCACCCGGCGAAGAGAGCAGGTGACCCCGTGCCGACCACCCGGCCCATGCGAGCCGACGCACGCCGCAACCGCGACCGCCTGCTCACCGAGGCCCGCCTGGCCTTCGCGGCCCACGGGACCACCGCCTCGCTGGAGGACATCGCCCGCCGGGCGGACGTGGGCATCGGCACCCTCTACCGCCACTTCCCCAACCGTCAGGCCCTCCTGAGCGCGGTCTTCGAGGAGGCCGTCGGCGACCTGCTGGCCCGCGCCCGGGCACAGCTCGACGCGCCCGAGCCCTGCTCGGCACTGCTCGCCTGGCTGCGCGACATCATCACCCACGCGGGCGAATACCGAGGTCTGGCCCAGGCCCTGATGACGGTCTCGTACACGGACTCCCGCGCCGTGGACGAGAACCCCTCGGACCTGGCCCGGTGCTGCGCCCCCATCCGGGAGGCGGGCACCGCCCTCCTCCGGCGGGCGCAACACGCCCACGCCGTACGCGACGACGTGTCCATCGGCGACCTGCTCCAGCTCACGCACGCGATCGCGCTGGCGGCCGAGGAAACCCCGGACGACCCGGAGTTGGCCGACCGCCTGCTGACGCTGACGCTGCGCGGCCTGAAGCCGTAACCGACGAGACGCCCCCGGCGAAGCGACCTACGACCTGCGACCTGCCTCGCGACCCGCCCCGGACGACGTGACCGCGAGATGCCCCCGGCACCCTGACCGGCGAAGCGACCCGACGGCCCGACTGGCGGCGTGCCCCGGATGACGTGACCGGCAAGACGCACCCTGCGACCTGACCGGCGAGGCAACCAACCGACAGCCTGACTCACGACCCGCCCCGGACGACGTGACCGGCGAGACGCACCCGGCGGCGTAGGGCCGCGTGGGCTACCGGCGTCGCAGGTCCGCGACCCGGGCCGCGCGCTCCCGCTCCCGGTCACCGGCCGGCGGCTGGTCCCCCAGGACCGTGGCGGTGCGCAACTGCGGCGCGGAGCCGTGGACCTGGTTGCGGCGGGGCCCCGGAAGGGGGACGTCCCGGCGCGATGGGCGCGCCGGGACGGGATCGCCTCCCGTACCACCGCCGCCCGCCGCCCCGGCCACGGAGATCTGCACGCCCTGATCGGCCAGGGCCTGCAACTCGGTGACCGCGCGGTCGTCGTGACCGGGCGGGTCGTCGGTGACCAGCCGGGTGACCACATCGGTCGGCACCGTCTGGAACATCGTGTCGGTGCCGAGCTTGGTGTGATCGGCGAGGACGACGACCTCGGCGGCAGCCTGGACCAGCGCGCGGTCGACGGACGCCGACAGCATGTTGGACGTGGACAGGCCGCGCTCGGCGGTCAGTCCGCTCCCGGAGAGGAAGGCCTTGGAGACGCGCAGCCCCTGGAGGGACTGCTCGGCGCCGGAGCCGACCAGGGCGTAGTTGGAACCGCGCAGGGTACCGCCGGTCATCACGACCTCCACACGGTTGGCGTGGGCCAGCGCCTGCGCCACCAGCAGGGAGTTGGTGACGACGGTCAGCCCGGGGACCCGCGCGAGCCGGCGTGCCAGCTCCTGCGTGGTGGTCCCCGCCCCGACCACGATGGCCTCGCCCTCTTCGACGAGGCTCGCGGCGAGGTCGGCGATGGCCGTCTTCTCGGCGGTCGCGAGATGAGACTTCTGCGGAAAGCCGGACTCCCGCGTGAACCCGCCCGGCAATACCGCACCGCCGTGCCGGCGGTCGAGGAGTCCTTCTGCCTCCAGAGCGCGCACGTCCCTCCGTACGGTTACTTCGGAGGTCTGGACGACGCGAGCGAGCTCACGGAGCGACACGGCTCCGTTGGCCCGCACCATTTCGAGGATCAATTGACGACGTTCTGCAGCGAACACGAAACTGACAGTAACGCCAACGACCATCTGCTTTCAGCAGTTTGCGCCGAATAGCAGAAGTTGTTCGCAGGGTGGGGCGAGAAGTGATATAGGGACCATCCGGGACGGAAGTCGTCAGACACCCCCTCGGACAACCCGTCGGCAAACCCGTCGACGAACCGTCGACAAACCCGTCAGACGCCGTCGCCGGCCTTGCGCGTGTGGAGCTGGCGCGCGACCTCGGCGATCGAACCCGACAGGGACGGGTACACGGTGAAGGCGTTCGCGATCTGTTCCACGGTCAGGTTGTTGTCGACCGCGATCGAGATCGGGTGGATCAGCTCCGAAGCGCGCGGGGAGACCACGACACCGCCCACCACGATGCCGGTGCCCGGCCGGCAGAAGATCTTGACGAAGCCGTCCCTGATGCCCTGCATCTTGGCGCGCGGGTTGCGCAGCAGCGGCAGCTTCACCCCGACGGCGTCGATGACCCCGGCGTCCAGGTCGGCCTGGGTGTAGCCGACGGTGGCGATCTCGGGGTCGGTGAAGACGTTGGACGACACGGTCTTCAGGTTCAGCGGGGCCACGGCGTCGCCGAGGAAGTGGTACATGGCGATACGGCCCTGCATGGCGGCCACGGAGGCGAGCGCGAAGACACCGGTCACGTCACCGGCGGCGTACACGCCGGGCGCACTCGTCCGGGAGACCTTGTCGGTCCAGATGTGCCCGGACTCCTTGACCTTGACCCCGGCCTCCTCCAGGCCCATCCCCGCGCTGTTGGGGATGGCGCCGACGGCCATCAGACAGTGCGAGCCGGAGATGACCCGCCCGTCGGCGAGCGTCACCTCGACCCGGTTGCCCACCCGTTTGGCGGACTCGGCCCGGGACCGCGCCATGACGTTCATGCCGCGCCGCCGGAACACGTCCTCCAGGACTCCGGCGGCGTCCGGGTCCTCACCCGGCAGCACACGGTCACGGCTGGACACGAGCGTGACCCGGGACCCGAGGGCCTGATAGGCGCCGGCGAACTCGGCACCGGTCACACCGGACCCGACGACGATCAGCTCGTCCGGCAGCTCGTCCAGGTCGTAGACCTGCGTCCAGTTGAGGATGCGCTCGCCGTCCGGCTGCGCGTCGGGCAGCTCACGCGGGTGTCCGCCGGTGGCGATGAGGACGGCGTCGGCGGTGAGCGTCTCCTCGGACCCGTCGGCGGCGCGCACCACCACCTTGCGCGACCCGTCGAGGTCCTGCTGCCCCTCCAGCCGCCCGCGCCCGCGCATGACCCGCGCGCCGGCGCGCGTCACCGACGCGGTGATGTCGTGCGACTGCGCCAGCGCGAGCCGCTTCACACGCCGGTTGACCTTGCCGAGGTCCACACCGACGACACGCGCGGGCATGTCGATGTGCGGGGTGTCGTCGGCGACGATGATCCCCAGCTCCTCGTACGAGGAGTCGAAGGTCGTCATCACCTCGGCCGTCGCGATGAGGGTCTTCGACGGTACGCAGTCGGTCAGCACCGACGCCCCGCCCAGACCGTCGCAGTCCACGACGGTCACCTCCGCGCCGAGCTGCGCGGCCACCAGCGCCGCTTCATAGCCGCCGGGTCCGCCACCGATGATCACGATCCGAGTCACGTACTCCATTGTCCCGTATGGACCCCGATGCCACTGAGTCGGGGGGCGGATCCAATCGGACGCCTGCTCCACGGGGACGCGGACGCGCCCCCGGGATGCCCGCTTCCGGGGACGGGGACGTCGGCCCGGAGGGCCGTTTCAGGGCGCGGGGAACTGCGCGACCAGCCACGACGGACCCGCACCCGCCGCACCGCGGTCGCCCCCGAGCCCATGGGCGCCCGGCCCCGAGCGGAGCGCTCCCGTACGCTCTCCCCCATGTCGCTCTACGCCGCCTACGCCGGCAACATGGACGCGCGGCTGATGTCCCGCCGTGCCCCCCACTCCCCGCTGCGCGCAACCGGCTGGCTCAACGACTGGCGGCTGACCTTCGGCGGCGAACACATGGGCTGGGAGGGCGCGCTGGCCACGGTCGTCGAGGCACCCCGCTGCCAGGTCTTCGTGGCGCTCTACGACATCGCCCCCATGGACGAGGAGGCGATGGACCGCTGGGTCGGCGTCGGCCTGGACATATACCGCCGGATGCGGGTCCGCGTACACACCCTGGAGGGCGAGGAACCGGCCTGGGTCTACGTCCTCAACGGCTACGAGGGCGGCCTGCCCTCGGCCCGCTACCTGGGCGAGGTCGCGGACGCGGCGGAGTCGGCGGGCGCGCCCCACGACTACGTGATGGAACTCCGCAAACGACCCTGCTGAGGAGCCGGCCGGGAGGGCGCGAGGCACGTTTCGCGCCCGGACTGCCTGTTGGAAACGACAAGACAACGATCCCGATCCCGTGAGCCCCGTCATCTACGCGCGTAGGCTCCGACCGGATACCCTCATCGCGTGAACGCATCTCTTCTTCCGGACGACATCCAGGGCGACCCCTACGCCGCCGCCGACGCCGCCGCCGCGCGCCTGCGCGAGCTGACGGGCGCCGAGACCCACGACGTCGCCCTCGTGATGGGCTCCGGCTGGGCTCCGGCCGTGGACGCCCTCGGTGCCCCCTCGGCCGAGTTCCAGGTCACCGAGCTGCCGGGGTTCCCCCCGCCGGCGGTCGAGGGCCACGGCGGCAAGGTCCGTTCGTACAAGATCGGTGACAAGCGCGCGCTCGTCTTCCTGGGCCGCACGCACTACTACGAGGGCCGTGGCGTCGCCGCCGTCGCGCACGGCGTCCGTACCGCCGTCGCCGCCGGTGTGAAGACGATCGTCCTGACCAACGGCTGTGGCGGTCTCCGCGAGGGCATGCGTCCCGGCCAGCCGGTGCTGATCAGCGACCATCTGAACCTGACGGCGACGTCGCCGATCGTCGGCGCGAACTTCGTCGACCTCACGGATCTCTACTCCCCGCGTCTGCGCGCCCTGTGCAAGGAGATCGACCCCTCGCTGGAGGAGGGCGTCTACGCGCAGTTCACGGGCCCGCACTACGAGACCCCGGCGGAGGTCCGCATGGCCCGCGTCATCGGCGCGGACCTGGTCGGCATGTCCACGGTCCTGGAGGCCATCGCCGCCCGCGAGGCCGGCGCCGAGATCCTGGGCATCTCCCTCGTCACCAACCTGGCGGCCGGTATGACGGGCGAGCCCCTGAACCACGAAGAGGTCCTGCAGGCGGGCCGCGACTCGGCGACGCGCATGGGCGCGCTGCTGACGCAGGTACTGAACCGGCTGTAGCGCCCAAGAGCTCATAGGGTGCCTGTGCGTCGGCGGGTGCGGGCGGGTGGGGGCTGGTCGCGCAGTTCCCCGCGCCCCTGGGAAGCAGGGGCTGCGCCCCTTGCTTCTCGGCCCGCGGAGCGTCGTCTTCCAGGCCCACAGGGGCCTGCCCTTTGAGGGGCACGGGGACAATCGGCCCCACGCCCCACGAACGAGAGGTTGACCCCCGTGCACGACGACCTGATCGCCCGCGCCAAGGCGTGGCTGGCCGAGGATCCCGATCCGGAGACCCGGGACGAACTCGGCAAGCTGATCGACGGGGCGGACACGGCGGAGCTGACCGCCCGCTTCTCCGGCACCCTCCAGTTCGGCACCGCGGGCCTGCGCGGGGAGCTCGGCGCCGGCCCCATGCGCATGAACCGCTCGGTCGTCATCCGCGCCGCCGCGGGCCTCGCCTCGTACCTGAACGGCAAGGGCGCCACCGGCGGCCTCGTCGTCATCGGCTACGACGCCCGCCACAAGTCGGCCGACTTCGCCCGCGACACGGCCGCCGTGATGACCGGCGCGGGCCTGCGCGCGGCCGTCCTCCCCCGCCCCCTGCCCACGCCCGTCCTGGCCTTCGCCATAAGGCACCTGGGCGCGGTCGCCGGCGTGGAGGTCACGGCCAGCCACAACCCGCCGCGCGACAACGGCTACAAGGTCTACCTGGGCGACGGCTCCCAGATCGTGCCCCCGGCCGACGCCGGGATCGCGGCCGAGATCGACGCCGTACGGACCCTCGACGACGTCCCCCGCCCCGAGGCCGGCTGGGACACCCTCGACGACAGCGTCCTGGACGCCTATCTGGCCCGTACGGACGCGGTCCTCGCGCCCGGCTCCCCGCGCACCGCCCGCACGGTCTACACGGCCATGCACGGCGTCGGCAGGGACACCCTGCTCGCGGCCTTCGCCCGCGCCGGCTTCCCGGAGCCCGTCCTCGTCGCCGAGCAGGCGGACCCGGACCCCGACTTCCCGACGGTCGCCTTCCCCAACCCGGAAGAGCCCGGCGCGATGGACCTCGCCTTCGCGAAGGCCGACGAGACGGACCCCGACCTGATCGTCGCGAACGACCCCGACGCCGACCGCTGTGCCGTCGCGGTCAAGGACGGCTCCGGCTGGCGCATGCTGCGCGGCGACGAGGTCGGCGCGCTCCTGGCCGCCCACCTGGTCGCGCGCGGGGCCCGGGGCACCTTCGCCGAGTCGATCGTCTCCTCGTCCCTCCTCGGCCGTATCGCCGAGAAGGCGGGCCTCCCGTACGAGGAGACCCTCACCGGCTTCAAGTGGATCGCCCGCGTCGAGGGCCTGCGCTACGGCTACGAGGAGGCCCTCGGCTACTGCGTCGACCCCGAGGGCGTCCGCGACAAGGACGGCATCACGGCGGCCCTCCTGATCACGGAACTCGCCTCGCAGCTCAAGGAGGAGGGCCGCACCCTCCTCGACCTGCTGGACGACATCGCCGTCGAGCACGGCCTGCACGCCACCGACCAGCTCTCGGTCCGCGTCCAGGACCTCTCGCTCATCGCCCGCGCGATGGAGCGGCTCCGCGAGCGGCCCCCGACCGCCCTCGCCGGCCTGTCCGTGACCAGGGCGGAGGACCTGACGCGGGGCACGGACAGGCTCCCGCCCACGGACGGCCTGCGCTACACGCTCGACGGCGCCCGCGTGATCGTCCGCCCCAGCGGCACGGAACCCAAGCTCAAGTGCTACCTGGAGGTCGTGGTGCCGGTCGCCGGCCACGCCGGTCTCCCGGCGGCCCGTGAGAAGGCGGCCGGCCTGCTGGCCGGGATCAAGCGCGACCTGTCGGCGGCGGCGGGTATCTGACCGCTCCCCGCCCCTCCCGACCACGGCGAGGCCCGGCCGGTGATCCGGCCGGGGCCTCGTGCGTTCGGGCGGAGGCCTCGTGCGTTCGGGCGGAGGCCTCGTGCGTTCGGGCGGAGGCCTCGTGCGTTCGGGCCGGGGCCTCGCGCATTCGGGCCGAGGCCTCGCGCATTCGGGTCGGGAAACGGCCAGGGCCCGGCCGGGGGGAGCGGTTACGGCACCAGCACCAGCGCCGCCACCCACAGCACGGCCAGCACCGCGCCCAGCGGCCACAGCGGCCGACCACGGCCCCCGTACTCCCCCTCGGGCCGCAGCGCGGGCTCCCGCCACATGGCGGTGATCTCGGCGGCGGTCCTCTCGTAGGGGTGGACCAGACGCAGCTTCCGCTCCAGCCAGCGCCAGCGCTCCGCCCGGACCGTCCAGGTCGGGAACGACTCCCGGCGGCTGTCCACCACCAGCACGGGTCCGCTGCACTGGACGGTCAGGAGGTGGTCCCACTCGATGTGCCGGGTCCGGCGCCAGCCGTTCAGCCACAGGCCCGAGCGGTCGGCCGTGATGCGCCAGGCGAGCATCTGGGGCAGCACCAGGACTCCGAAGACGCCGACGAGGCCACCGAGGACGTACTGCTTCAGCCCGTTCGGGTACAGCCCGATGGCGGCGATCGCGACGATCATGACGAGGGCGGCGGTCCAGTCGGCCCAACCCGACCGCCAGCGCCGTACGGGCACCGGCGCGTCCCCCAGCCTCGCTCTGCTCTCCGCGACGGCCGTGGCACGCAGTTCCTCGTGGACGACGCTCCGCTTCGCCCGGGCCCGCTGCGCGGCGATACGACGCCGTACGGCCCGGTCGGACAGCGGTCGCACCGGCCCGCTCGACGACTCGACGACCAGTTCCACGGGCGAACCGCCCGTCCCCTGGGGCTCCTGGGGCTCCTGGGGCCCGTCCGGCTTCTCCGCCGCGCTGACGATCACGATCTCGGCGCCCTCGTGGGGCGGCCCGTACAGCACGGCCTCGCGCAGGGGGCCGGGCTGTTCGTCATCGTCGTCCTCGACGTTCCTGACGGTGTCGAGGATTTCGTCCGGCCCCTCCGGGCTTCCGTCGGGCCCCTCCGGGCTTCCGTCCGACTCCTCCCGGCGGATGCGCTCCTCGACCTCCTCGTCGCTCTCGTCGTACCACTCCTCGGCCGCGACGGTGAAGAGCGGCCGCAGCGCGTCCACGTCGTCGGCGGCGAAGACCTCGGCGTCCCCGTCGGCGCCGTCGCGGACGAGCACCCGCAGCACCGGCACGGCGGTGCCCCGCAGCGCGGCGGACCGGCGGCGCCCCAGCCACCCGGAGAGCAGCGAGGTGAGCCCCCAGCCGACCACGAACCATCCGACGAGCGTGGCCTCGTGCCGGTCGGTGGCGACGTCCCAGCCGGAGGTGAGAGAGAGCAGCCCCGCTCCGAGTACGGTCAGCACGCAGCCGAGGCCCATGAGGAACCGGCCGCGCCGCAGCGGCCCCGCCTCGTCCGGCACCGTGGCGGTCGCGCCCTCGGCGGCCGCCAGGGCCCACTGCCGCTGGAGCCTGCGCTTGCCGAGCCGGATCTCGGCCGTGGCCCAGGTGAAGGTCACGGCGAGCAGGCCCAGCAGGGTCGGCACGTCGTGCGATCCCCCGAACCAGCCGAGCACGAACAGGAGAACGGGCGCCGAGAACCGTACGACCTCGGGCCTGACCAGGGTCCACACCAGTTGCAGCGGGACCAGCACGGCGAGGGCGGCGGGCACTTCGGCGAAGTTCGCCAGCCAGAAGCCGACGATCAGACCGCCCGGGACCACGGCGAGGAGGTGCAGGGGGCGCGTCCGGGCCGGCACCCAGACGGGCGGCCGGGTCCGCGCCCAGGCGTCCATCTTCTCGCCGCTCCAGGCGACGCAGTCCTCGGGCACGGCGGACACGGGCAGCCGTAGCGGCTGTGCGGGCCCCTGGGGCTGGGGCTCAAGCTTGGTACTCATCGTGGTGTGGTCACTCCGGCCGCCGTCGTGGTCGCGCCGTTCGCCGCACGCGATCCGACGCGATCCAAGCGGACCTGGCTGTGAAGGCGGGACGCACGGGCACGTTCTGTCCCGACGCACCCTGGTTCGTGGTGAGTTGGGTTGTCGCATGCTTCCCGGACATCTCGTCCGGCACGTTTCCCGCCACCATAGAACAGATGCCCAAAGCGCTTTCCCGGGAGCGCGAGGCAGGGCCGGTCGACGCCGATGGTGCCCCAGCCCCGCAGGGTCAGGCCCGCAGGGTCAGGCCCCCAGGGTCAGGCCCAGCGCGATCAGCCCAGCGCGATCAGCACCAGCAACAACACGGCCCCCGCCGCCGCGGGCCCCATGATCTCCCAGGCCCACCGCACACTCGGCCGCCCCTGCGACCCGACCGCCTTCGCCCGCGCCTCGCACAGCTCCCGCAGATCGGCCATGACCTGATCGGTCTCCGCCCGCACGGGCCGCGCGGCCGCGGCGGCACGACCGCCGCCGTCCCCCTTGGCCGCCCGATGGGCCTCCCGGGCCTGATGCCGAGCCGCCTTCTTACGGCCTCGCAGTGAAACGGGAATCGCCCACATCTGGTACTTGGCACCGCTGTCGTCGATCACCTCGTTGGTGTAACCGGACCGCAGCGACACGACGCTCGCCCAAGGCAGTTCGATCATCCGGAACGGATTGCGCACCCGCAGCCGGTCGTCGTTGGCGAAGACAGCCGGCCGCACCGAGAAGGCAACCACCAGCGGCACGGCCGTCAGCATCGACGCCAGCGCCAGCCAAGGCGTACGCCCCTCTCCCGTCACCACCGCGTCCCCACCGAGCCACGCGAACAACCCGAGCAGCAACACGCCACCCACCAGCCCGGCGGGGGACCGGTACACCCGGTCCTTGTACACGGGCTTGCCGGGCTTCGACGCGGTGGCCGTCGAGGCCGTCGAGGCCGTCGAGGCCGTCGAGGCCCCCGGAGCCTGCCCGGCCTTCGGAGCCTGCCCGGCCTTCGGGTTCTCCGAAGCCGCCGCAGCCTCCGCATGCTTGCGTCCCGCCGGGGCGTGCTCCGGCTCGGGCGACGATTGATCCGAGGTGCTCATACGTCCGATTCTGCCCGACGCCCCGACCCTGTTCGCCGCCGAGGTCGCGGCCCCGCGAGGGGCGCGGGGACCCGCGCGAGCCACCACACCCACCCGCACCCGCCGCACGGCACGCACCCCCGAGCTGTCGGGCGCCCGCAAACAAACCGGGGGCTGTACACCTGCTACGCGCGTAGATATGCTCGTCTGGTGACCATGTCCACAGCTGCACCCCACGCTCTCGCCGACGTCACCGCGTCCGACAGCACGCTGCGCCGCTTCCTCCACGGGCTGCCCGGCGTCGACCCGGTCGGCCTGGAGGCGCGTGCCGCCTCGCTCGGCACCCGTTCCATCAAGACGACCGCCAAGGCGTACGCCATCGACCTGGCCATCTCCATGGTCGACCTGACGACCCTGGAAGGCGCGGACACCCCGGGCAAGGTCCGGTCCCTCGGTGCCAAGGCGGTCCTCCCCGACCCCACGGACCGCACGACCCCCGCCACGGCCGCGGTCTGCGTCTACCCCGACATGGTGCCCACCGCCAAGGCCGCCGTCGCCGGTTCCACCGTCAAGGTCGCCTCCGTCGCCACCGCCTTCCCGGCCGGCCGCGCCGCTCTCTCGGTGAAGCTGGCCGACGTCCACGAGGCCGTCTCCGCCGGCGCCGACGAGATCGACATGGTCATCGACCGCGGCGCGTTCCTCTCGGGGCACTACCTCAAGGTCCACGAAGAGATCACCGCCGTGAAGGAAGCCTGCGGCTCCACGGCCCGGCTGAAGGTCATCTTCGAGACCGGTGAACTCTCGACGTACGACAACATCCGCCGCGCCAGCTGGCTCGGCATGCTCGCGGGCGCGGACTTCATCAAGACCTCGACCGGCAAGGTCGCGGTGAACGCCACCCCCGCCAACACCCTCCTCATGCTGGAAGCCGTCCGCGATTTCCGCGCCCAGACCGGCGTCCAGGTCGGCGTGAAGCCCGCCGGCGGCATCCGCACCACCAAGGACGCGATCAAGTTCCTCGTTCTGGTCAACGAGACCGTGGGCGAGGACTGGCTGGACAACCACTGGTTCCGCTTCGGCGCGTCCTCGCTCCTCAACGACCTGCTGATGCAGCGCCAGAAGCTGGCCACCGGCCGCTACTCCGGCCCCGACTACGTGACGGTGGACTGATCCCCATGGCTTCCGCATTCGACTACGCACCGGCCCCCGAGTCCCGGGCGATCGTCGACATCGCCCCCTCCTACGGCCTGTTCATCGACGGCGAGTTCACCGAGGCCGCCGACGGCAAGGTCTTCAAGACGGTCAGCCCCGCCTCCGAGGAGGTCCTCTCCGAGATCGCCCAGGCGGGCGAGGCGGACGTGGACCGCGCGGTGAAGGCGGCGCGCAAGGCCTTCGAGAAGTGGTCCGCGCTCCCCGGCACGGAGCGCGCGAAGTACCTCTTCCGTATCGCCCGCATCATCCAGGAGCGCAGCCGCGAACTGGCCGTCCTGGAAACCCTGGACAACGGCAAGCCCATCAAGGAGACGAGGGACGCCGACCTCCCCTTGGTCGCCGCGCACTTCTTCTACTACGCGGGCTGGGCCGACAAGCTCGGCCACGCCGGCTTCGGCACGAACCCCCGCCCCCTCGGCGTGGCGGGCCAGGTCATCCCCTGGAACTTCCCCCTGCTGATGCTGGCGTGGAAGATCGCCCCGGCGCTGGCGACCGGCAACACGGTCGTCCTGAAGCCGGCGGAGACCACTCCCCTGTCGGCGTTGTTCTTCGCGGACATCTGCCGCCAGGCGGGCCTGCCGAAGGGCGTCGTCAACATCCTCCCCGGATACGGCGACACGGGCGCGGCCCTGGTCGCGCACCCGGACGTCAACAAGGTCGCCTTCACGGGCTCCACGGCGGTCGGCAAGCAGATCGCGAAGACCGTCGCGGGCACCCGCAAGAAGCTGACCCTCGAACTGGGCGGCAAGGGCGCGAACATCGTCTTCGACGACGCGCCCATCGACCAGGCCGTCGAGGGCATCGTGAACGGCATCTTCTTCAACCAGGGCCAGGTCTGCTGCGCGGGCTCCCGCCTCCTGGTCCAGGAGTCGATCCAGGACGAGCTCCTCGACTCCCTCAAGCGCCGCCTGTCGACGCTCCGCCTCGGCGACCCCCTGGACAAGAACACGGACATCGGAGCGATCAACTCCGAGGAGCAGCTCACCCGCATCACCTCGCTCGTCGAGCGCGGCGAGTCGGAGGGTGCCGAGCGCTGGTCCCCGGCCTGCGAACTGCCCTCCGCGGGCTACTGGTTCGCCCCGACGCTGTTCACGAACGTCACCCAGGCACACACGATCGCGCGGGACGAGATCTTCGGCCCGGTTCTCTCCGTCCTCACCTTCCGCACCCCGGACGAGGCCGTCGCCAAGGCCAACAACACCCAGTACGGCCTCTCGGCGGGCATCTGGACCGAGAAGGGCTCCCGGATCCTGGCCGTCGCGAACAAGCTCCGCGCGGGCGTCGTCTGGTCCAACACGTTCAACAAGTTCGACCCGACGTCGCCGTTCGGCGGCTACAAGGAGTCGGGCTTCGGCCGCGAGGGCGGCCGTCACGGCCTGGAGGCGTACCTCGATGTCTGACAAGACCGACAAGACCGAGCAGAACCGTCTCAGCGTCTTCAAGACCTACAAGCTGTACGTCGGCGGGAAGTTCCCGCGTTCCGAGAGCGGCCGGGTGTACGAGGTGACCGACTCCAAGGAGAAGTGGCTGGCCAACGCCCCGCTCTCCTCCCGCAAGGACGCCCGTGACGCGGTCGTCGCCGCCCGCAAGGCGTTCGGCGCATGGTCCGGCGCGACGGCGTACAACCGCGGCCAGGTCCTCTACCGCGTCGCCGAGATGTTGGAGGGCCGCAGGAGCCAGTTCGTCCACGAGGTGGCCGACGCCGAGGGCCTGTCGAAGTCGAAGGCCGCCGCCCAGGTGGACGCGACGATCGACCGCTGGGTCTGGTACGCGGGCTGGACCGACAAGATCGCCCAGTTGGTCGGCGGCGGAAACCCGGTCGCGGGCCCGTACTTCAACCTCTCCAGCCCCGAACCGACGGGCGTGGTGGCGGTCCTGGCCCCCCAGGAGTCGTCCTTCCTGGGCCTGGTCTCGGTCCTCGCCCCGGTGATCGCCACGGGCAACACGGCGGTCGTGATCACGAGCGAGAAGGACCCTCTCCCGGCTCTCTCCCTCGGCGAGGTCCTCGCCACCTCCGACGTCCCCGGCGGCGTCGTCAACATCCTCTCCGGCCGTACGGCGGAGATCGCGGCCCCCCTCGCCGCCCACCAGGACGTCAACGCGATCGACCTGGCCGGCGCGGACGACGTCCTGGCGAAGGAACTGGAGATCGCCGCGGCGGACAACCTCAAGCGCGTCCTGCGTCCACAGCCTGTGGACGACTGGTCGGCCATGCCCGGGATCGACCGCATGACCGCGTTCCTGGAGACGAAGACGGTGTGGCACCCGACGGGGTCGCTGGGCGCGTCCGGCTCGGCGTACTGACCGGCGTACCGACCGGCGTACTGATCGCATACCGATCGGCGTACTGAGAGGAAGCGTCGGGGAACCGCGGGCCGTCGGGACGGTGCAGGCCGTCCGTGACCGGTCGCGCGGTTCCCCGCGCCTCTCACAAGAAGCTCAGCGCAGGCTGCCCACCACCTGACCCAGCACCGGGATGCTCCCGATCGACGGCGCCTGCGCCACCGGTCCGGTCAGGGCCGTCGACGTCAGCGGCTTGAAGTCGGCCAGCTGCGTCCCCACCCCGTTGGCGAGGGGGTCGACCCCGGTTCCGGCCAGCGGGTTGGGCTTGAGGCCGGCGACCGGGCCCGTGACATGGCCGATGGTGCCGGTGAGGGCCTGCAGAGCCGCCTGCGGGTCGACCGTGCCGAGCGAGGTGGGCCGGGTGCGCATCGCGTCGACGACCGGTGCGGCGCCGTCCGCGGCCGCGGCCGTACCGGCGCCCGCGCCGAGCGCGACCCCCGCGGTCGTGACGGCCAGCAACGCGCGCCGTGCGATGGGGTTCTGGGGAGCCGAGAGTCGAGCCATCAGCGGTGCCACCTTCTCCTGTGCGTTTCCACTTCGGAAAGTAATCATGGAGATGCGTACGGTAGTTGAGGTGTGATGTGCGCTCCAAGAGCGACCCGCCGTCTCGGCGAGAGCCGCCCGATGCCTCACACTGGACTCTCGTGAGTTCGCATCCCCCGATACCGACCCGGGTCGTCCTGCTGTCCGGTCCGTCCGGCTCAGGCAAATCCCTCCTCGCCGCCCGCTCCGGCCTGCCCGTGCTGCGGCTCGACGACTTCTACAAGGAGGGCGACGACCCGACGCTGCCGCAGGTGGAGGGCAGTGCGGACATCGACTGGGACCACCCGCTGTCGTGGGACGCGGACGTCGCCGTCGCGGCGATCGAGGAGCTGTGCCGCACGGGCGCCACGACCGTCCCGACGTACGACATCTCCCTCAGCGCGCGCACCGGCGCGGAGGCCCTGCGCATCGAGCGGACCCCGGTGTTCATCGCCGAGGGCATCTTCGCGGCCGAGATCGTCGGGCGCTGCCGTGAACTCGGCCTGCTGGCGGACGCGCTGTGTCTGACCCGTGGTCCGGTGAAGACCTTCCGCCGCCGCTTCCTGCGCGATCTGAAGGAGGGCCGCAAGTCGGTGCCGTTCCTGTTGCGGCGCGGCTGGCGGCTGATGCGCCTGGAGCGCACGATCGTGGCGCGCCAGACGGAGCTGGGCGCCCACCCCTGCGACAGGGACGAGGCACTGGACCGGCTGGCGGCGGCCGCCGCGGGCCACTGCGCGAAGGCCACGGCCTGACGAGGGCACGGACGACGGCACACATGAAAGCGGGACTGGACGGACCCCCCGGCCCTCCAGTCCCGCTTCCCCCGTGATCCCCGGTGCTCACCGTCGTGGTCCCCCCGGACCCCCGTCGGTTTGCCCCCCGGCCGTCGCGCCGGCGCTCCCCCGCGCCACCGTGACGACCCTCGTTCCCCCGTGCTCCCCCCGCTTTTCCCCCGTTACCTGCTCCCCCACCCACAGACCTTCAGGCGACAAGCTCCCCGAAGGACTCCTCCTCGTCACGGCCGAAGCTGAGGACCTCGTCCTCGCGCAGCCGACGGAGCGACCGCCAGATGCTGGACTTCACCGTGCCGACACTGATGTCGAGGATCTCCGCGATCTCCGGGTCGGTTCGGCCCTCGTAGTAACGCAGGACCAGCATCGTCCGCTGGAGTTCGGGGAGCCGGGCGAGCGCCTGCCACAGGACGGCGCGCAGTTCGGTGCCGCGCATCGCGTCCGTGTCACCGGCGGTCTCCGGCAGTTCCTCGGTCGGGTACTCGTTCAGCTTGCGGCGGCGCCACGCGCTGATGTGCAGATTGGTCATGGTGCGGCGGAGGTAGCCCCCGACCGCGGCCTTGTCACTGATCCGGTCCCACGCCCGGTAGGTCGAGAACAGCGCGCTCTGCAGCAGGTCCTCGGCCTCGAAGCGGTCTCCGGTCAGGTGGTAGGCGGTTGCGTACAGGGAGGCACGACGCTCCTGGACGTAGGCGGTGAACTCCGCCTCCGACACAGACCGGCGTTCCCCCGTGCCCTCCCCGTACGCGGTCCCCGTTCCCCCGTGGGTGACCCCCGTTACCCCCGTGGTGCTTCCCCCCACATGCGCGTCAACCACCGACATGAATGTGGTGTGCTGACGCCCGGTGCCGCGAGCGCACCCCCGCCCGCTCACGGCACCGGACTTCTCCGTGTTCCGGACGACGTCGTGGAGCCGCGTGACAACTGCGCTAGTGCTGGTGCTGTGCAGCGTGTTCATCTCGCGCCCCCCGTCGTGGAGTTCCGGTTGTGGTGCTGTGCTGTGGTGCTGATTGGTGCTTCCCCCGGCTCCGCCCCTTGGTGCTGTCGGGCGGCGTTTCCTTGCCTGTGCCGAAAAGATTGCCCGTTCACCTTCATGGCCGTGTCCGCCGACTGTCACAGAGCTGTCACAGGGGTCGGCCCATGGGCGGGGCCCAGTCGGAGCACAGGCCGATCACAGAGAAGAGTCGTACGGCTACGCGATCGGCACGATCGTGTGCGGGTGTGGAGTGGGAGCGCTCCAACGGTCGATTCGGCGCCATGCCATGGGCCAGAATGAGCCCGTGCCTTCCCTGTTGCTGATCGAGGACGACGACGCCATCCGCACGGCCCTGGAGCTCTCACTGACGCGCCAGGGGCACCGTGTCGCCACCGCCGCCACCGGCGAGGATGGTCTCAAGCTGCTGCGCGAACAGCGGCCGGATCTGATCGTTTTGGACGTGATGCTGCCAGGAATCGACGGCTTCGAGGTGTGCCGACGGATCCGGCGCACCGACCAGCTGCCGATCATCCTGCTGACGGCACGCAGCGACGACATCGACGTCGTGGTGGGCCTGGAGTCCGGCGCGGACGACTACGTGGTCAAGCCCGTGCAGGGGCGGGTGCTGGACGCCCGGATCCGCGCGGTGCTGCGGCGCGGTGAGCGCGAGGCCAACGACGCGGCGACCTTCGGCTCCCTCGTGATCGACCGAGCGGCGATGACCGTGACGAAGAACGGCGAGGACCTCCAGCTGACACCCACCGAGCTGCGGCTGCTCCTGGAGCTGAGCCGCCGCCCGGGACAGGCCCTGTCCCGGCAGCAGTTGCTGCGTCTGGTGTGGGAGCACGACTACCTGGGCGACTCCCGCCTGGTGGACGCGTGTGTGCAGCGGCTGCGCGCCAAGGTCGAGGACGTACCGTCGTCGCCGACCCTGATCCGTACCGTGCGCGGCGTGGGCTACCGGTTGGACACGCCTCAGTGACGAAGGCTCGAGGGGGGATCCGCGGCTGGGCCGCGGCTCGCAGGAAAGTGCAGTCCCGGATCCGTTTCACCAGTCTGCGGCTGCGGTTGGTGGTCGTCTTCGGTCTGGTGGCGCTCACGGCCGCCGTGTCGGCGTCCGGTATCGCGTACTGGCTCAACCGCGAGGCCGTGCAGACGCGCGCGCAGGACGCGGCGCTCAACGACTTCGAGCGGGAGATGCAGAGCCATGTGAGCACGCTGCGCCCGAACCCGACGCAGGACCAACTGCGCATCGCGGCACGGAAGATGGCGGACGGCGGCGAGCGTTCCAGCGTGCTGCTCGTCGCCGGGGGCGCCGGCGGGCAGACGGTCTCCGGGTCCTCGACCGACAACGCGCTGGACGGTTTCTCGCTGGAGGACGTGCCGGCGTCCCTCCAGAAAGCCGTCAACAAGCGGCAGAAGCTCACGTCCGGCAACCGGCACGCGTACCACGTGTACTGGCAGCGGGTCATCGACGGCGACACCCCGTATCTGGTGGGCGGCGCGAAGATGATCGGCGGCGGGCCGACCGGCTACATGCGCAAGTCCCTCGCGGAGGAGGCGAAGGACCTCAACTCGCTGGCCTGGTCGCTCGGGATCGCCACGGGTCTGTCGCTGATCGGCTCGGCGCTGCTCGCGCAGGCCGCCGCGACGACCGTACTGAAGCCGGTGCAGCGCCTCGGTGTCGCCGCCCGGCGCCTCGGCGAGGGCAAGCTCGACACCCGGCTGCGCGTCTCCGGCACGGACGAACTGGCCGACCTCTCCCGGACGTTCAATCTCGCGGCGGAGTCGCTGGAGAAGAAGGTCGACGACATGAGCGCCCGCGAGGAGGCGTCCAGACGCTTCGTCGCCGACATGTCCCACGAACTCCGTACACCGCTGACGGCGATCACCGCCGTCACGGAGGTGCTGGAGGAGGAACTGGACGCCGACACGGGCAGCCTCGACCCCATGATCGAACCGGCCGTACGGCTCGTCGTCAGTGAGACCCAGCGTCTCAACACCCTGGTCGAGAACCTGATGGAGGTCACCCGCTTCGACGCGGGCACGGCCCGTCTCGTCCTCGACGACGTGGACATCGCCGACCAGATCACCGCCTGCATCGACGCCCGCGCCTGGCTGGACGCGGTGGACCTCAACGCCGAGCGCGGCATCATCATCAACCTCGACCCGCGCCGCCTCGACGTGATCCTGGCGAACCTGATCGGCAACGCGCTCAAGCACGGCGGCTCCCCGGTGCGCGTCTCGGTGCGCGAAGGCGACAAGAACGACGCGGACCTGCTGATCGAGGTGCGGGACCACGGCCCCGGCATCCCCGAGGACGTCCTCCCGCACGTCTTCGACCGCTTCTACAAGGCGAGCGCCTCCCGCCCCCGCTCCGAGGGCAGCGGTCTCGGCCTGTCCATCGCCCTGGAGAACGCCCACATCCACGGCGGCGGGATCACCGCCGCCAACTCCCCCGAGGGCGGCGCGGTCTTCACCCTCCGCCTGCCCCGCGACGCGGCCTCGCTCATCGCGGAGGAACGGGACGCCGACCAGGGCGACGACGGCCCGCAGGGCACCGAGGGGACCGGTCAGTGACGATACGAGGCGCACGAGAACGGGAAGACGGGGGAACCCAGGGCGTGCGAGTGCCGGACGTACGCGTGCGGGGCTCACGCGCGCGAGGCATACGGGTCCTGGCCGCGACCGGCGCGCTGGCCGGGCTGCTCACCGGCTGCGGGATCCGGGCCACGCAGGTGCCGACGGACTTCGGGCCGGCGCCGTCGATGGTGCCGTGCGAGCTGTCCGTGACGGACATCGCGACACAGGCGACCCCCTCCGGTGTGCCGGTCGAGGTGTTCCTGCTCTGCTCCGGGGCGCTCGTCCGGGTCAACCGCTCCGTGCAGGTCGCCGAGGGCACGGAGGAGGCCCAGCGGCGCGTCGTCGTCGCACAGGGTCTGCTGGACGCCCTGGCCGGCGACCCCAGCGACATCGAGGACGAGGCCGGCTACAGCACCGCCGTCCCCGTCGGCCTCACGGTGACCGGCCCCGCCCCCGGCGACCCCGAGGACGCCCTGCGCCTGTCCACCGCTCCCGACGCCCTCCCCCGGTACGCCCTGGCCCAGATCGTCTGCACCTTCTCCGACTCCGCGGCCGCCGGCGACAACGGCTCGGTGGTCCTGGGCAGCACGAGCGCCGAGTCACTACGCCGTTACGAGTGCGCGCCGGAGACCCAGACGTCCCCGGGCGCGGGCAACCCGCCCTCGACGGAGGTCAACGGCTCCTGAGCGGGAGCATCGAGGGTTCTCCAGCCCCATGATCTGCCCGTGCGACGCCACTGCCCGGATCACTACTGACGCCCACTGCCCGGATCACTGCAGAAGAGTCGGCGAGTGAGCCAAAGGGGCGCGCCTGTGTCGAGAGCGCGAGCGCGCGGAGGCCCCGACGAAGGAGGGGTCGAGCACGGTCGCGCTCTCGACACAGGCTTCTGCGCCCCGGCGGCGAACCGAGCCACAAAACAAAGGGGAACCGATCGTGCCGGGGGCGGCGTCTTGGGGGGCGTGCAGCCTCAAGGTACGAACGGCGGTAGCGCCGGGATCCGTGTCCGTGCGGCGGGGGGTGTCCTCCTCGCCGCACATCTCGCGGTCGTTGCCTGGATCACGCTGCGTCCGCTGGACGTCACCTGGATGAGTCCCGCGAATCTGCGGCCGTTCGCGGGGATCAGAGCGGATCTGGCCCTGGGGTGGCCGGAGGCGGCCCACCGGATCGGTGAGGGGCTGGCGCTGCTGGCTCCACTGGGCGTACTGCTGCCGATGAGCCACGGAAGACTGGCCGTGTCGCCGCTCGCGTCGCTGGCCCGGTCGGTCGCGGCCGGGGCGCTGCTGTCGCTGGCGATCGAGCTGTTGCAGACGGGGGTGCCCGGGCAGGTCGTCGACATCGACTCGATCCTGCTGAACGCGGTCGGTGTGGGCCTCGCCCATCTCGTGGTCGTGCCGACGGTCAGGTCGGCGCTGCGGCGGCGGGCCGAGACCCGGGTGCGGGCGGCGCGTCTGCGCCGGGAAGAGCTGTCTCAGGGGCGGACCCCGACGATTCCCAGGGTCGGGATGGCTCCGTAGAGGGACGCTTCGTCCGCTTCGTCGCCGTAACGTCGAAAGCGTGGAAAAGAGAGCGGTGGCCGTAGGGAGGCCCCGCCCCACCGTCGGCCCGCGGTCGACGTCCTACGCTGACGAAGGAGTCCTCATGAGCCGCCTCGCCCGCCCCACCGAAGGCCGGATGATCGGCGGAGTGTGCGCCGCGCTGGCACGGCGCTTCGGCACCTCCGCGACCACGATGCGCGTGATCTTCCTGGCGTCGTGTCTGCTTCCGGGCCCGCAGTTCCTGCTCTACATAGCCCTCTGGATCCTCCTCCCCTCGGAAGGCAAGGCCCGCACGGCTTGGTGACGCGCACGGCGGAACGGCCACCTGTCGACCGACCGGCGCGCACACCGACGGGGCGCACCCTTCGAGGGTGCGCCCCGTACGGATGTCACGGTGCGCCTCAGGCGGCGGGGCCACCGAGGGGCAGGCCGTTGAGGCCGACGCCCTTGGCGGGGAGGGTCTTGCCGACGGGGAGGCCGCCGAGCAGTCCGGCGACGGGAGCGGTGGGGCCCTCGGCGAGGACGCCCGCGACGGCGGGCTGTGCGGCCTGGAGACCGGTGCCGAGCGCGCTCTGCCCCTGGGCGAGGGCGCCGGTGGCGGTCGGCAGCGCCTTCGTGACGTTCTCCGCGGGCAGCGCCTGGGTGACGGTACCCAGAGCCTGGGAGGCGTCGGGGGCGGCCGGTGCGCTCGGGGCGGCGTTCGCGGCGCCCGCGCCCGCAGCGGCGATGGCGGCACCGACAACGGCGACACCGAGGGTCTTGGCAGCAGACTGCTTCATGTTGAATGCGTCCTTGGAATGCGTGTGACGGGTGGGGAGCGGTGCCGAAACGTAAACACCAAAGTCCCGCCGGTGGCAACCATCGAAAAGCGGCCGCGTCACCGCCCGCGTGACCGCTTCCCGAAATCGCCGTTCAGCTCTTTTCGTCGACAGAACCACTGGTGGAGAACGTTTGGCGGAACAGCCATTCGGATTTCAACTCGGCATATCCGGGCTTGATCACGTCATTGATCATGGCCAGTCGTTCATCGAAAGGAATGAATGCTGACTTCATAGCATTGACCGAGAACCACTGGATGTCGTCGAGCGTGCAGCCGAAGGCTTCGACAAGGTGCTCGAATTCCCGGCTCATACTGGTGTGGGACATCAGCCGGTTGTCGGTGTTCACGGTGGCCCGGAAGTGCAGTCGCCGCAGCAGCCCGATGGGGTGCTCGGCGTACGAACGGGCGGCGCCGGTCTGGAGGTTGGAGCTGGGGCACAGCTCCAACGGGATGCGCTTGTCACGGACGTAGGAGGCGAGGCGGCCGAGCTTCACGGAGCCGTCCTCGTGGACCTGGATGTCGTCGATGATGCGGACGCCGTGGCCGAGCCGGTCGGCGCCGCACCACTGCAACGCCTGCCAGATGGAGGGGAGTCCGAAGGCTTCACCGGCGTGGATGGTGAAGTGGTTGTTCTCGCGCTTGAGGTACTCGAAGGCGTCGAGGTGACGGGTGGGCGGGTAGCCGGCCTCGGCGCCCGCGATGTCGAAACCGACGACACCCAGGTCGCGGTAGCGGTTGGCGAGTTCGGCGATCTCCAGGGCGCGGGCCGCGTGCCGCATGGCGGTGAGCAGGGCGCCGACGCGGATGCGCCGGCCGTCGGCCCTGGCCCGGCGCTCGCCCTCCCGGAACCCCTCGTTGACGGCCTCGACGACCTCTTCGAGGCTCAGTCCGCCTTCGAGGTGCTGTTCGGGGGCGTAGCGGACCTCGGCGTAGACGACGCCGTCCACGGCGAGGTCCTCGGCGCACTCGGCGGCGACGCGGAACAGCGCGTCGCGGGTCTGCATGACGCCGACGGTGTGGGAGAAGGTCTCCAGGTACCGCTCCAGCGAGCCGGAGTCGGCGGCCTCGCGGAACCAGACGCCGAGCCGGTCGGGGTCGGTCTCCGGGAGCTGGGAGTACCCGCTGTCGCGGGCGAGTTCGACGATGGTTCCGGGGCGCAGCCCGCCGTCGAGGTGGTCGTGCAGCAGAACCTTGGGCGCCCGGCGGATCTGGTCCGGATCCGGGGTGTTACCGGTCGGGTCGTTCTGGTTCGTCATTTTCGCACGATAACGCCTACGCGCGTAGAGCGCCTGTCGGGCGGTCCTGTCGATACCCAACGGTGACCCACAGGACGGGTGGCGTACACCCTCTCTTCTGAGACTGTTCTGTCATGGCGCAGCAAGCAATGCCGGTCCGTACGCCCCGACTTGGGCGGACGATCGGCCCCGAGCCGAGCACGGTCAGCGGAGTCGTCCTGCTGCTCCCGGCCGGTGACGAGGCATCCCCCCGCAGACCCTCCCCCATGATGGCCACGGCCTCCGTGCGCGCACTGGGCCGCCGGCTCGCCCGCGCGGGACGTACGGAGGGGCTGGCGGTCCATGTCGTCCACTACCGCTACCGGGGCTGGAACGGTACGGAGGCGCGGCTCGCGCGGGACGCCGAGTGGGCCGCCGACGAGGTGGTCCGGCGTTATGGAGACGTGCCGGTGTGTCTCGCCGGGCTCCACATGGGGGCGCGGGCGGCGCTGCGCGCGGGTGGGCACGAGGCCGTCAACTCCGTGCTGGCCATCGCTCCTTGGTTGCCCGAGGAGGATGTGGCCGCGCCGCCCGAACCGGTGAAGCAGCTGGCGGGGCGGCGGGTGCTGATCGTGCACGGGACGAATGACGAGCGGGTGGATCCTGAGCTGTCGTTCCGCTACGCGGCGCGGGCGAAGAAGACGAACCCCGACATCTGCCGCTTCGAGGTGCACGCGGACCGGCACGCGTTGACGCAGTACCGGGACGAGGTGCATGCGTTGGCTGCGGATTTCGTGATGGGGGTGCTGTTCGGGAGGGCTTTCTCCCGGCCGGTGGAGGATGCGTTGGCCGCGCCGCCGCCGTTGGGGCTGCGTATGCCGCTCGCCTCCGGCTTCGGCCGACAGCGCTCACGTCAGGGGGGCTGAGGTCGTCTCGCGGCTGCGGGCCGTTGTCGGCTGATCGCGCGGTTCCCCGCCCCCCTCGCGGGGCACGGTCGGTGGCCTCAGTCGTGGAGCAGGCGGCCTCTTCTTGACAGGAGGAACTTCTTGAAAGCCGCCACCGGGGGTGTGTCCGGGTGGCCGTCCAGCCATGCGACGCCGATTTCCCGGGCCGCGCGGGGGGCCGTGACCGTCAGCTCCACCACCCCTGGTCTCGGGACGGCCGGTGGGGGAAGGAGGGCCACGCCCAGGCCCGCCGCCACCAGGCCCCTCAGCGTTTCCGCCTCCTCGCCCTCGAAGGCGATGCGGGGCTTGAAGCCGGCCTCCTTGCAGAGGTCGTCGGTGATGCGGCGCATGCCGTAGCCGGGTTCGAGGGTGACGAAGGTTTCGTCGGCGGCCTCGGCGAGGCGGACGCGCTTGCGGGCGGCGAGGCGGTGGTCGGCGGGGACGACGAGGCGGAGCTTCTGTTCGTCGAGGCGGCGGGCCACCAGGTCGGGCGCGTCCGGGACGGGGGACGTGAGGCAGAGGTCGAGTTCGCCGGCGCGCAGGCGTTCGAGCATGGCCTCGCCGTAGTTCTGGACGAGGCTGAAGCGGACGCGGGGGTGTTCGGCGCGGAAGGCCTGGAGGAGGCCGGGGACGGTCTCGGCGCCCAGGGTGTGCAGGAATCCGAAGGCGACCTTGCCGGTGGCGGGGTCGGCGTCGGCGCGGACCTCGTCGGCGGCTCGCTCGATCTCGGCGAGGGCGCGTTCCACGGAGGCGTGGAAGGTGCGTCCGGCGTGGGTGAGGGAGACCGTGCGCCCCCGGCGTGCGAACAGGTCGACACCCAGGTCCTGTTCCAGCCGGACCATCGCCCGTGACAGCGTCGACTGCGGAACCCGCATCTCCTGTGCGGCCCGGGTGACGTGCTCGGTGCGGGCGACTCCGGCGAAGTAGGCGAGGCGGGGGGCCAGGCGCAGGACCATGTCCTCGAGGTCGACGGCGCCTTCGGTGGCGCCGGCGCGATCGATGGTATGGGCATCGAATTGTTTTGTGTCACTGGACTGTGACAGCTGCCGTCCTGACCTCTGTTGATGCGTCACGGGAACGATTATGGGGGTTCCATGCATTGGACGGATGAGTGGTGCCGTCCGTAGTTTCGAGGCATGCCTTCCGCCAGTACCGAGGCGTCCACCACCGTGGGCGCCGTATCAGCCACGTCCGACACGTCCGACCGTTCGCCCGCCGCCGACTCCCGGGTGGCCCCCGGTGGGCCCGGCTACCGCCGCATGAGTCTGGCGCTGTTCCTCGCGGGTGTCGCGACCTTCGCCCTCCTCTACTCCACGCAGGCTCTGCTGCCGCTGATCTCTGACGGCTTCGGGACGACGGCGAGTGCGGCGAGCTGGACGGTGTCGGCGGCGACCGGTGCGCTGGCGCTGTTCGTGCTGCCGATGAGCGCGCTGTCGGAGCGGTTCGGGCGGCGTGCGGTGATGACGGCGTCGCTGGTGGTCGCGGTGACGGTCGGGCTGCTGATCCCCTTCGCGCCCTCGCTGGGGGCGCTGGTGGTGCTGCGGGCCGTGCAGGGCGCGGCGCTGGCCGGTGTGCCGGCTTCGGCGACCGCCTACCTCGCCGAGGAGGTCCGCCCCAAGGCGCTCATCACCGCGATCGGTCTCTTCGTCGCCGGCAACAGCGTCGGGGGCATGAGCGGGCGGGTCGTCACCGGGTGGGTCGCCCAGGAGTGGGGCTGGCGGGTCGCGCTGGGGGTACTCGGGGTGATCGCCGTGGGGTGCGCGGTGGCCTTCCGGCTGCTGCTGCCGGCGCCGAAGCACTTCGTGGCGGGGTCGCTGCGGCCTCGGGTGCTGGGCCGTACGGTCCGGGCGCATCTCGGGAATCCGCTGCTGTGCCGGTTGTACGCGATCGGCGCGCTGTTCATGGCGGTCTTCGGTGGCATCTACACGGTCATCGGTTACCGGCTGGCCGACGCCCCCTTCTCCCTTCCGCAGGGGGTCATCGGCTCGATCTTCCTCGTGTACCTGGTGGGTACGGTGTCGGCGTCCACCGCCGGGAGGCTGGCGGGGCGGCTCGGGCGGCGGGGCGCGCTCTATCTCGCGGGTGGTACGACGACCGCCGGGCTGGTGGTGTCGTTGTCCGACTCGCTGGGGCTGGTGCTGGTGGGGCTGGTGCTCATCACGGCCGGGTTCTTCGCGGGGCACGCGGTCGCTTCGTCGTCGGTGAGTCATACGGCGAAGGAGGGGCGGGCACAGGCTTCCGCGCTGTATCAGTCGGCGTATTACGTGGGGTCCAGTGCGGGGAGCACGCTCGGGGCGGTGGCCTTCCATGCGGGGGGTTGGGGCGGGACCGTTTCGATGGGGCTGTTGGCTGTGCTCGGGGTCGTGGGGATCACCGTGGTCGGGTCGCATGCGGCTCGGCGTGGGCCGGTGCCGGTGCACTGAGTTCCTTGCGCACCCCGCCGCCCCTACCCGTCCCGTCCCCAGGGGGCTGCGCGGCCCGCCCCCATCCGGCCTCAGACCGCACACAACCCACCTGACCTGCCCTTTCCTTCCCTCGGCAGGCCGTTGTCAGTGGGCTGCGGTAGCTTCCGAGGTGTTGGTACGCACAGGTACGCCACAGGGGTGGGTTGGCCATGAGTGACGGTACGGCGACAGCGACGGCGGAGCTCGACGTCCGGTTGGAGAAGCACCGGGTCGAGCTGACCGGGTACTGCTATCGGATGCTCGGCTCGTCCTTCGAGGCGGAGGACGCCGTGCAGGACACGATGATCCGCGCCTGGCGGAGCTACGAGAAGTTCGAGGGGCGGTCCTCGCTGCGGTCGTGGCTCTATCGGATCGCCACGAATGTCTGTCTGGACATGCTGACCGCCGGGAACAAGCGGGCCCGGCCCATGGACCTCACCGAGTCCACACCTCTGGCCCAGGCCGCCCTCGCCCCCCGCCCCGACAACACCTGGCTGGAGCCGGTGCCGGATGCGCGGGTGCTGCCGACGACCGGTGATCCGGCGGAGGCCGCCGTGGCGAAGGAGTCCGTGCGGCTGGCGTTCGTGGCGGCGTTGCAGAAGCTGCCGTCGAAGCAGCGTGCGGTGCTGATTCTGCGTGAGGTGCTGGCGTGGCGGGCGAGTGAGGTCGCCGAGCTGCTCGACACCTCCGTCGCCTCGGTGAACAGCGCCCTGCAGCGGGCCCGCGCGACCCTCGCCGAGGGCGACGGGCAGGTCGCGGCGGCCGATGTCTCCGACCCGCTCGACGAGGAGCAGCAGAAGCTGCTGGAGCGCTATGTGGCCGCCTTCGAGGGGTACGACATGGCGGCGCTGACGGCCCTGCTGCACGAGGACGCGGTCATGACGATGCCGCCGTTCGACCTGTGGCTGACCGGCACGAGCGACATCACCGGGTTCATGACCACGCTCGGCGCGCCCTGCGCCGGATCACACCTCGTGCCGGTCGCGGTGAACGGCCTGCCGGGCTTCGCGCAGTACAAGCCGGACCCGGAGAAGGGCGGCTTCAGCGCCTGGGCCGTGCAGGTGCTGGAGATCTCAGAGGGCCGGATCGCCGGATTCCACTGCTTCCTCGACACCGCCCGCTGGTTCCCCCTCTTCGACCTGCCCCTCCACCTCGAAGGCAAGCCCGACCAGGCGCAGTAGCGCGCACAGCGCCGGGTCGGGGTCCCGCAGGCGTATCCGGCCCCCGGCCCGCCGCGCCGCGAGCTGCAGCCGGGCCAGTACGTCGACGGCGCCCAGACCCGGCGGCCCGATGCCTGCGACGTCGCACACCAGCACCCCGCTTCCGGTCCCCTTCAGTCGCGCGCGTACGTCGGCACAGAGCCGAGGCACCTCGTCCCGGGTGACGGGGCCTGGCAGTACGAGTACGGCGGGTGTCGTCGCGTCCACGATCTGTAGACCAGGCCAGGTCGCACAATTCATCGGTGCGTGAGGACACCCTCGTCCCGGCGGACCTACTTGGTGGGGAACACGCTCGTGTCCAGCGTGAACGCGAAGGGCTCGGGGAGTTCGATCGGGTCGCCGAATTTGCCCGCGCGCAGCACGCGGTGGACATCGCCCTTCGGCTCGCCGTAGAGCGTCACCGTCGGACCGCCCGGCGCCCAGCTGTCGATGAGCAGGTACAGGGGGACTCCCGCCTGTGCGTAGCCCGCCGCCTTCTTGATCCGGTCGTTGCTCGCGTTGGACTTCGAGGTGATCTCGACGACCAGTTCGGCGGCGGCTGCGGGGATGTAGTTGCCGTCTCCTTCGGCGTACAGGGCATCCCTGGGCGCCACAGCGAGGTCAGGAATGTAGAGCCCGGCACGAGACGGTACGGCCGCGCCCAGCGTCTGATAGATCCCCCAGTCTTCAGGGATCTCCCGATAGAGGCGACGCTGCACGCGGTCGGCAATGTCGTTGTGGGCGTTGGAAGGCGGTGGTGCCACGGTGACGATCCCCTCGATGATCTCCACCTTGCAGCCCTCGGGGGCGTCCGTCTCCTGCCAGATCCGGACGAGGTCGTCCCACTCGTGGCCACTGGCCGTCGTGTGGTCGACAGTGAGTGCGCTCATGGCGGTTCTCCAATCGGTGCGTCACCGACTACAGCATGCCCAACGGGACCGGTGGCGGTCCACCGATCCCGTTCACCCGAATGGGAAATGACCAGGTCAGGCGATACGTTCCAGCACCACCGGCGACGCCGTGAACGGCGTGCCCGGGGCCCCGATGTCGTACGAGCCCTCCACGGCCCGCAGGGCGTACTCGAAGCGCTCCGGGGTGTCCGTGTGGAGGGTGAGGAGGGGCTGTCCCTCGGTCACCGTGTCCCCGGGCTTGGCGTGCATCTCGACGCCGGCGCCGGCCTGGACCGGGTCCTCCTTGCGGGCGCGTCCGGCACCGAGACGCCAGGCCGCTATGCCGATGTCGTAGGCGTCGAGACGGGTCAGGACGCCGGAGGCGGGCGCCTTCACCACGTGCTGTTCGCGAGACGTCGGGAGCGGAGCATTCGGGTCACCGCCCTGAGCCGCGATCATGTGGCGCCAGGCGTCCATCGCCGAGCCGTCGGCCAGCGCCTTCGCCGGGTCGGCGTCCGTCACTCCGGCGGCGTCCAGCATCTCGCGGGCCAGGGCGATGGTGAGTTCCACGACGTCCGCCGGGCCGCCGCCCGCCAGGACCTCGACCGACTCACGCACCTCCAGCGCGTTGCCCGCCGTCAGGCCGAGGGGGGTGGACATGTCCGTCAGGAGGGCGACCGTCTTCACACCGTGGTCCGTGCCCAGGCCGACCATCGTGGAGGCCAGTTCGCGGGCGTCCTCGATGGTCTTCATGAAGGCTCCGGTGCCCACCTTCACGTCCAGCACCAGGGAGCCCGTGCCCTCCGCGATCTTCTTCGACATGATGGAGGAGGCGATCAGGGGTATCGCCTCCACCGTTCCCGTCACGTCCCGCAGCGCGTAGAGCTTCTTGTCCGCCGGGGCCAGGCCGTCGCCGGCCGCGCAGATGACCGCGCCGACCTCGTCCAGGACGCTCAGCATCTCCTCGTTGGAGAGCAGGGCGCGCCAGCCCGGGATGGACTCCAGCTTGTCGAGGGTGCCGCCGGTGTGGCCGAGGCCGCGGCCCGAGAGCTGGGGGACGGCGGCGCCGCAGGCCGCCACCAGGGGGGCGAGGGGCAGGGTGATCTTGTCGCCGACACCGCCCGTGGAGTGCTTGTCGGCGGTGGGGCGGGACAGGGACGAGAAGTCCATGCGCTCGCCGGAGGCGATCATCGCGGCCGTCCAGCGGGCGATCTCGCGGCGGTCCATGCCGTTGAGGAGGATCGCCATGTTGAGGGCGGCCATCTGGTAGTCGGCGACCTCGCCGCGGGTGTACGCGTCGATGACCCAGTCGATCTGTTCGTCGCTGAGTTCGCCGCGGTCCCGCTTGGTGCGGATGACGGAGATGGCATCCATGGACAGAGACGTCATGGCGTTCCCTTCGAGGGTTTTCGAAAGCGATCCGGTGATGAGCTGCGGATCGGGAAAGTGCGCGGCCCCTCCGACCGTTCGTCAGGAGGGGCCGCACGGGAGTCACTTGGTGAGATGGTCCGGGCCGAAGGCCTGGGGCAGCATCTCCGAGAGGGGCAGGATTCCCGCCGGGGTCTCCAGCAGCAGATCCGGGCCGCCGAACTCGTACAGCAGTTGCCGGCAGCGGCCGCACGGGACGAGGATCTCGCCCTTGCCGTCCACGCAGGTGAAGTGGGTGAGACGGCCGCCGCCGCTGTTCTGCAGCTCCGAGACCAGGCCGCACTCCGCGCACAGGCCGAGGCCGTACGAGGCGTTCTCCACGTTGCAGCCGGAGACGATCCGCCCGTCGTCGACGAGGGCGGCCACGCCGACCGGGTAACCGGAGTACGGGGCGTACGCCCGGGACATGGCGTCCCGGGCCACCGTACGGAGCCCGGCCCAGTCGACGGCGGTCACTTGCCCTGTCCCTTCCGGTACGGCATGCCGTCCGCCTTCGGCATCCGCAGCCGCTGGGCGGAGAGCGCGAGGACGATCAGGGTGATGACGTACGGCGTGGCGGCGACGACCTGGTTGGGTACCTCGTTGGTGGTCGCGTACCAGGTGTAGACCAGGGCGCCGATCACGAAGGTGATCGCGGCCGGGACGTACTTCTTGCGGACCGCCTGCCAGATGGCGCCGATGATCAGCAGCAGGGCGCCGAGGAGCAGCAGGGCGTGGACGTTCTCGGAGCCGCCGCGCAGGTTGAGGCTGTCGGTGTAGCCGAAGAGGCCGGCGCCGAGGGCGAGGCCGCCCGGCATCCAGTTGCCGAAGATCATCGCGGCGAGACCGATGTAACCGCGTCCGCTGGTCTGGCCCTCCAGGTAGAAGGGGTTGGCGACGATGGAGAGGAAGGCGCCGCCGAGGCCGGCCAGACCGCCGGAGATGATCACGGCGAGGTACTTGTACTTGTAGACGTTGACGCCGAGGGACTCGGCGGCGATCGGGTTCTCGCCGCAGGAGCGCAGGCGCAGACCGAAGGCGGTGCGCCACAGGATCCACCAGGTGGCGGGGATCAGCGCGACGGCGACGAGGGTCAGCCAGGAGACGTTGGTGACCAGACCGCCGAGCAGGCCGGCGAGGTCGGAGACGAAGAACCAGCCCTTCTCGTTGAGGGTCTGGAGCGCGTCCGACAGTCCGGGCACCGTGAAGTCGCCGAGGGAGTCGACCGGCGGGGACTGCTTGGCCGAGCCGCCCTGGTGGCCCTCGAAGGCGAGGGGCGCGAGGTAGCGGGTGGCGCCGAGGGCGAGGATGTTGATGGCCACACCGGAGACGATGTGGTTGACGTTGAAGGTGACGGTGACGAAGGCGTGCAGCAGACCGCCGAGCGCACCGCCGGCGATGCCGACCAGGACACCGGTCCACGGGCCGTACTGGAAGCCGGCCCAGGCACCGAACCAGGTGCCGAGGATCATCATGCCTTCGAGGCCGATGTTGACCACGCCCGCGCGCTCGGCCCACAGACCGCCGAGACCGGCGAGGCCGATCGGGACGGCCAGCTCCAGCGCGGTGGACATCTGGCTGACGTTGGTGATGCCGTCGGCACCGGTGATGATGCGGACGATCGAGGTGAGTGCCAGGACGCCGGCGACGACCAGCAGCAGCACGGGCAGCGACAGCTTGCGGCCGGTCGGGGCGGCCGGCTGCAGCGAGGGCTGGTTGACGTCGGTCGCGGTGGTGCTCGTGGTCATCGGCCCGACACCTCCTTCTTGACGTTGTTGTTGTCGGAGGCGTCCGCGCCCAGGACGTTGCCCGCGGCGAGCTCGGCGCCGACCCGGCGCTGCTGGCGGCGCAGGCCCCACTCGCGCACGGTCTCGTAACTGACGACGACCGAGAGCACGATCAGGCCCTGCATGATGACCGCGATCTCCTTGTCGTAGTCGTGGAAGTCCAGCTCGGGCGAGGCCTTGTCGAGCCAGGCCCACAGCAGGGCCGCGAAGGCGATGCCGACCGGGCTGTTGCGGCCGAGCAGGGCGATGCCGATGCCGAGGAAGCCGATGCCGGTGGGGAAGTTGAGGCTGTAGGTGTGGGTGTCGCCGAGCAGGATGGGCAGACCCGCGAGGCCGGCGATGCCGCCGGAGATCAGCATGGCGGTGAGCACCATGCGCCCCGGGTCGACGCCGCTGGCCGCGGCGGCCGTCTCCGAGGCACCGGAGGCGCGCAGGTCGAAGCCGAAGCGGGTGCGGCTGAGGACGATCCAGTAGCCGATGCCGAGCAGTACGGCGAGGACGACCATGCCGTAGATCTCGCCGGCCGCGCCGATGTCGATGCCGGGCACCCAGCCGGACTCGGCCATCTCGCCGGTGGTGTTGTTGTTGCCGACCTTGACGCCGAAGACGTTCGGCAGCCAGAGGTAGCCGATGACGGAGGTGGCGATCGCGTTCAGCATGATCGTCGCGACGACCTCGCTGACGCCCCGGGTGACCTTGAGGACACCGGCGATGCCGGCCCAGAAGGCACCGGTGAGGATCGCGGTGAGCATCAGCAGCGGGATCTGGAGGAACGCCGGCAGGTCGACGTGGGCGCCGACGATCGCCGCCGCCATGGCGCCGAGCAGGTACTGGCCGTCGACACCGATGTTGAACAGGTTCATCCGGAAGCCGATGGCCACCGCGAGGGCCGCGACGTAGTACAGCGAGGCCTGGTTGATGATCCGGACCTGGATGTCGGAGAACGAGGCCTGCTCGAACATGATCGCGAACGGCTCGACCGGGTTCTTGCCGGAGGCCAGCAGCACGATCGCGGTCAGCGCGAAGGCCACGGCGAGCGCGAGGACCGGACCGGCCACCGCGAGGAGCACGCGCTCCTTGTCGAACTTCTTCATCAGCGGGCCTCGTCTTCCGGAGACTCGGGAGCCTTGCTCGGGGTCTCGGGGGTCTCTTCGTGTTCGAGGTGGCCGGTGGCGGCGCCGGTCATGGCCGAGCCCAGCTCCTCGGGGGTGATGGTGGCCGGGTCGGCGTCGGCGACCAGCTTGCCGTTGTAGATCACCCGGAGGGTGTCGGACAGGCCGATCAGCTCGTCCAGGTCGGCGGAGATCAGCAGCACCGCCAAGCCCTCGCGGCGGGCCTCGCGGATCTGGTCCCAGATCTGGGCCTGCGCGCCGACGTCCACACCGCGGGTGGGGTGGGCGGCGATCAGGAAGCGCGGCTTGTGGCTCATCTCGCGGCCGACGATCAGCTTCTGCTGGTTGCCGCCGGAGAGGGAGGCGGCGGTGACGTCGATGCCGGGGGTGCGGACGTCGTACTCGGCGACGATCCGGCGCGTGTCCTCCTGCGCGGCCTTCGGGTCGAGCCAGACGCCCTTGGCGTTGGGCCGCTCGGTCACATGGCCGAGGATACGGTTCTCCCAGAGGGGGGCCTCCAGGAGCAGACCGTGCCGGTGGCGGTCCTCGGGGATGTAGCCGACGCCCTGCTCGCGGCGCTTGCGCGTGGCCCAGGTGGTGATCTCCTCCTCGGCGAGCGAGATCGTGCCGGAGTCGGCGGACTTCAGGCCGATCAGCGCGTCGACCAGCTCGGTCTGGCCGTTGCCCTCGACGCCCGCCAGGCCCAGGACCTCGCCCGCGTGGATGGTGAAGGTGATGTCGTCGAGCAGCGCCTTGCCGCCGACGGCCTCCAGGCGCAGGTCCTTGACGGTGAGGACGGGGCGGTCGGTGACCGTGGACTCCGCCGTCTCGGGGGTGGGCAGCTCGCTGCCGACCATCAGCTCGGCGAGCTGGCGCGGGGTGGTCTCGGCGGGGACGGCCGTACCGACGGTCGTGCCGCGCCGGATGACGGTGATCTCGTCGGCGACCGACAGCACCTCGCCCAGCTTGTGCGAGATGAAGATGACCGCCAGGCCCTGCGTCTTGAGCTCGCGCAGGTTGGCGAAGAGCGCCTCGACCTCCTGCGGCACGAGCACGGCGGTCGGCTCGTCCAGGATCAGGGTGCGGGCGCCGCGGAAGAGGACCTTGAGGATCTCCACGCGCTGGCGCTCGGCGACGCCCAGCTCCTCGACCAGGACGTCGGGGCGGACCCCGAAGCCGTACCGGTCGGAGATCTCCTTGATCTTGCGGCGGGCCTTGGCGCCGATGCCGTACAGCTTCTCGCTGCCGAGGACCACGTTCTCCAGGACCGTGAGGTTGTCGGCGAGCATGAAGTGCTGGTGCACCATGCCGATGCCGCGCACGATGGCGTCGGCCGGGGACGAGAACGAGACCTGCTCGCCGTCGACCGCGATGGTTCCCTCGTCCGGCTTCTGCATGCCGTAGAGGATCTTCATCAGGGTCGACTTGCCGGCGCCGTTCTCCCCGACGAGGGCGTGGACCGTGCCCTTGCGGACGGTGAGGTGGATGTCGTGGTTGGCCACCACACCGGGGAATCGCTTGGTGATCCCGGCGAGTTCGACGGCGGTCACCTGACCGTTGACCGCCACGTCGGCCGGAGGGCTGCTGGACGCGTTGATGGCGCACTCTCCTGGGAAAGGGGGTCGTCTACGCGCGTAGCGCCCCTACGGCATCGAAAGCGGGCGGCGACGTGCCGTGACAACGGGGTACAGGGAGCGATACTCCCCGTACCCCGTTGAGCGGACGTAACCCCGCGGTTACTGGCGGCCTCGGGTTTGTCTGAACTCCCCCGGGGCCACCCGGCTGCTCGTGGTGTAGCTGGGTCAGCAGGTCTCGACCTGGATCAGCTGGTCTTGACCTTGATCTCGCCGCTGATGATCTTCTCCTTGGCCGTGGTGATGGCCTGCTGGAGCTCGGTGTCGCTCTTGAACTTCGGGTTGGAGTCCGCGAGGCCGACCTCGCCGGTCTTCAGATCGCCCCTGACGATACCGGTCCCGGGTCGGCCCTCCTCGACCGACTTCGCCAGGTTGTACACCGCCTTGGCGACGTCCTTCGTCGCCGAGGTCAGGATGGAGTCCTTGTACGTCGCGAGGGCTTCCTGGCGGTACTGGTCGGAGTCGACGCCGATCGCCCAGATCTTGTTCGCGGCGGCGGCCTCGATCACGCCCTGGCCGGACAGACCGGCCGCCGCGTAGACGACGTCGGCCTTCTTCTCGATCTGGCCCTCGGCGGCCGTCTTGCCCTTGTCGGGGCTGGAGAAGCCACCCTCCTCGGCGGTCTGGGTGAGGTACTGGGTGAGGACCTTGGCCTTCGGGTTGGTGTCCTTGACGCCCTGCTCGAAGCCCGCCTGGAACTTGTGGATCAGCGGGATGTCGACGCCGCCGACGAAACCGACGGTGTTCGTCCTGGTGGACCTGGCCGCGGCCACACCGGCGAGGTACGAGGCCTGCTCCTCGGAGAAGACCAGGTCCGCGACGTTGTCCAGCTGGACCGTGGAGTCGTCCACGATGCCGAAGGTGGTGTCCGGGTACTGCTCGGCGGCGGCCTTCACGGCCGTCGCGTACGCGTAGCCCACACCCACGACCGGGTTGTAGCCCTGCTTCGCCAGGGAGACCAGACGCTGCTCCTTGTCGGCGTCCGTCTCACCCTCGGTGGGCTCGATGTCCTGCGTCTTGTACCCGAACTCCTTCTCCGCCTTCTCCAGGCCCGCGTAGGCCGCGTCGTTGAAGGACTGGTCGCCCTTGCCGCCGACGTCGTACGCGATCGCGAGGCCCATGTCGCCCTTGGAGTCGGCGGAGGACGAGGCCTCCGTCGAGGTACCGCCGCAGGCGGAGAGGACGAGAGCGAGGGAGGCGGTCGCTGCGCCTGCGACCGCTGTGCGGGAAACCCGGCGCATGTGTGGTGCTCCTGTCGTACTAGCGCCGGAGGGTACTGCTCAGTAGGTGCTGCACAGCGTCGGCGCCGTATGTGGCTTTCGCCGCAGAGTAACGCGCGTAGACCCTCCGGGTGAAGCCTGCGGGACCACGTTGTTATGGGGCCGTGTTGCAAGGTTTGCCCGGGGGTTGCGCGGGGGTGCCGGGGTGGGGTGTCACGTTCGGGTTCGTCGTGGCTGGTCGCGCCCACGCGGCGGAGCCGCACAGCGACACGGCCCCGCGCCCGAAAGCGGCGGCGCGACCCCTGGACCGGCCTCCGACAGCGAAGCGGGCGGGTGCACAGGTGCACCCGCCCGCTTCAGCACATCGCAGATCCGGAACTCCGGAACTACTCGGTCTTCACCTTGATCGTGCCGTCGATGATCTCTTTCTTGGCCTTGGCGACCGCGTCGGTCAGACCGGCGATCTCGGCCATCTTCGGGTTGGAGTCGGCGAGGCCGACGCCGTCCACCTTCAGGTCGAAGGTCTGGACCCCGGTGAGGGGCTTGCCGTCCTCGACGGACTTGGCGAGGGCGTAGACCGCGCCACCGACGTCCTTCAGGGCGGAGGTGAGGATGTACTCCTTGTAGGGGGCCAGGGCCTCCTGGTTGTACTGGTCGGAGTCGACGCCGATCGCCCAGACCTTGGCCTTGGCGGCGGCCTCGATGACACCCTGGCCGGAGAGGCCGGCGGCCGCGTAGAGCACGTCGGCCTTCTTCTCGATCTGGCCCTCGGCGGCGGCCTTGCCCTTGTCGGGGCTGGAGAAGCCACCCTCCTCGGCCGTCTGGGTCAGGTACTGCGAGACGACCTTGACCTTGCCGCCGCTGGTGTCCTCGACGCCCTGCTTGTAGCCGGCCTCGAACTTGTGGATGAGCGGGATGTCCACACCGCCCACGAAGCCCACGGTGTTCGTCTTGGTGGCCTTGGCGGCCGCGACACCGGCGAGGTACGAGGCCTCCTGCTCGGCGAAGACGAGGGACGCGACGTTGTCGCCCTCGACGACCGAGTCGACGATGCCGAAGTTGGTCTTCGGGTACTGCTTGGCCGCGGCTTCCATCGCCGGGCCGTAGGCGAAGCCGACGCCGATGACGGGGTTGTAGCCCTGCTTGGCCAGAGAGGCCAGGCGCTGCTCCTTGTCCGCGTCCGTCTCGCCCTCGGTGGGCTCGATGTCGCGGGTGTCGTACCCGAACTCCTTCTGAGCCTTCTCCAGGCCCGCGAACGCGGCGTCGTTGAAGGACTGGTCGCCCTTGCCGCCGATGTCGTACGCGATCGCGAGGCCCTTTTCGCCCTGGGTGCTCTCGCTGTCGTTGCCGCTCTCGCTGCTGGTACCACCACAGGCCGTGGCGGCGAGCGCCAGCGACGCGACCCCCACCGCGACGCGGGTCAGTTTGGAAATCCGACGCATCTTGAAGTTCCCCATCTTCTCCAAAGCCCCGCAGTGTGGGTGCTCAGTTCGGCGCACATTAACGCGCGTAGACCCTTCTGGGAACGGGGTCCTGCCGGACGTTATCCATTCGTGCCGCCGGTTACGTCCTCGTCACCTTCTCGGTCGCCAACACCCTAGATGCACAGTCCGGCGTTCACACCTCGTCGCGCCCCCGACTGCCTGCGGCTGGGCCGACAGAGGGACGAGCCGTGAGGCACACCCTGCCGCGCGTGCGCGATCCCGAGAGCGGGGCCGGTCGCGACGTGGCCGTCCCCGCTCGCGGATGCGAGGGGACGGCTACCTGGCGGCGCTGTCCAGGACGCGCATGCGGGCGTCGAGGAGGGCGGCGGCGGTGAAGAGTTCCACGCCCACGGTGATGGCGTGCTCGTCGGCGTCGAAGTCACCCTGGTGGAGGTCGCGGACGGTGAGGTCGCCCGGGCGGCGGACACCCAGACGGGCCATGGCGCCGGGGACGTGCTCCAGGTACCAGGAGAAGTCCTCGCCGCCGAGGCTCTGCTCGGTGTCCTCGACGGACGCCACGCCGCGGCGGGCGACCATCGAGTCGTGGAGCAGCTCGGTGACGACGGGGTCGTTGACGACCGGCGGGACGCCCCGGATGTAGTTGATCTCCGGCTTGGCACGGTGCATGGTCGCGACCTCGTGGACCGCCTCGTGGATCAGGTCGGGGGCCTGCCGCCAGGCGTTGATGTCCAGGCAGCGGACCGTGCCGGAGAGCTCGGCGTGCTGCGGGATGACGTTGGGGGCGTGGCCCGACTCGATGCGGCCCCAGGTCACGACGAGTCCGGCGCGGGCGTCGAAGCGGCGGGCGACCAGCGCGGGCACGTCGGTGACGACCCGGGCGGCGGCGGTGACGAGGTCGGTGGTGAGGTGGGGGCGCGCGGTGTGGCCGCCCGGCCCGTCCAGGGAGAGTTCCAGCCGGTCGCAGGCCGAGGTGATGGGGCCGTGACGGAGTCCGATGAAGCCCGCGTCGACCCTCGGATCGCAGTGCACGGCGATGATCCGGCCGACACCGTCGAGCGACCCGCTCCTGATCACGTCGGCGGCGCCGCCGGGCAGCACCTCCTCGGCGGGCTGGAAGATCAGCCGGACGGGGCGGAGCAGCTCGCCCTTGCGGTGCAGGTCGGCGAGGACGAGGCCGGCGCCCAGGACGACGGTGGTGTGCACGTCGTGGCCGCAGGCGTGGGCGCGGTCCGGGACGGTGGAGCGGTAGTCGCAGTCCACCTTGGTGTCCGGGATGGGGAGGGCGTCGATGTCGGCGCGCAGGGCGAGCGCGGAGCTGTCGGCGCCGTTCCAGTCACCGATGTCACAGATGAGTCCGGTTCCGCTGTCGAGCACGCGCGGGCTCAGGCCTGCCTTCTCCAGGCGGGCCTTGATCGCGGCGGTCGTGCGGAACTCCTGGTTGCCGAGCTCCGGGTGCATGTGCAAGTCGCGGCGGAACGCGACGAGTTCGGCACGCAGGGCTTCCGGCAAGGTGCCGGGGAGCGACGCTTCGGCTTCCCCTGGCAGATCGGCCTCGGACTCTCGGGACATCAGTTGGTTCACCCTCTGAAGGGTAGGGCGATCTGGCGACCTTCTCACCCTCGATCAACAAAAAATCAGCCCGTCAGGGGAAGTTTTCCGGTCGCACAGCGCATACGTATCGACAGGGATGGGTATACCCGTCCGCCTCTTCGCGGGCAGGTGGACCTCGGAGACGGGAGCGCCGGGGTTGCCCGCGAATCCCATCGACTAAACGTCCGGGGGTGCCCGGACGATTCCCACACTCCACGGATACCACGTTCGCGTCGTCTCACCGTCCCGGAGCCATCACCGCCGCGTGAGTGTCCGGCTACGCCGTGTGTGCGAGGGGCTGATCGGGGAGAGGTCGTGGCGGGGAGGCAAGGGGGCGGTGGCCTGCGGTCGCGGGGGTGAACCGGGGCATCGGGGCAGCGGGGTGCGATCGAGTGGCGCGGGGCGCCGATGGTGACAGGGATCACGGAGGCGGTGGGGGGGCGCGAGCCGACCGGAGCGCGACCGGCGCGCAAGAGGGCGCCGACCGGCTCGTCTCCTCAGGGGGCGGCGGCCGCGGAGGGCGTCCGGCCGTGCAGGATCAGCACGGCGGTGGTCGTGGCGGCCAGGGCCGTGAGGGCCACCAGGGCCGGGACGAGGGCGACCAGCGGGCCCGCCGCCACGCAGACCGCACCGCCGGTGATCAGCACCGGGGCGCGGCGGCCCGTGGTGCGGAGCACGATCGCGGCGGCACCCAGCAGGAAGACGCCCGCGCCGCCGGCCAGGGCCCAGGCGGGCATGCCGTGGAGGGGCTCGGCCAGGCCGTAGTGGTCCGTGTCGGCGACCTGCTGGAGGGTCTTCTTCATGCCGAGGGCGGTGGTGACGACGCCGGCCACCAGGGGCAGGTGGAGGAAGGTGTACGTGTCGCGGGCCAGGACCGTGCGGTCGTCGCCGGTCAGCTCGGCCAGGCGGTGTTCGGCCGGCTCGCTGACGCCGTGGAAGTACAGCCGCCAGAGGGCGGCGGTGGTCAGGAGGCCGAGGGCGGCGGCGGCCACGACCGGGGCGGACACCGGGTAGCCGGTCACGCCGACGCCCATCGCGACGATGGACTCGCCCAGCGCGATGATGACGATCAGGCCGTGGCGTTCGGAGAAGTGCGCGGGGGACGCCACTCGCCAGCCCGATTTGCCGGTGACGAAGATGCCCGCGTAGTCGATGGTCACCGCCGCCAGCCAGATCAGGATCTGGGTCACGCCCTCGAAGGCCGCGCCCACGAGCAGCAGGGCGAAGGGCGGGAGCACCGAGAGCAGGGCCGTGCGGCGGATGGTGGCGTGCAGGGCCTCGTCGTCGGGGGCGGAGAGCCAGTACGTCACCAGGTGCAGGACGCGGACCGCGCCGTAGCACGCCACGAACAGCAGGGGGGCGTGGAGGCCGCCCGGGGCGTCGTCGTACACGTCGGGGACCGTGATCGAGACGATCAGCAGGACCGCCATCACCGAGACGAGCACCGCGAACATGCCGCCCGAGTCGGCGCGGACGACGTTGCCGAGCCAGGCGAAGCAGCACCAGCACCACCACAGGAGGGCGAGGACGACCATGCCGCCCAGCAGGCGCAGGGCGGTGGGGTCGGCGGCCATGAGGGCGGTGACCTGGGTGATGGCGTAGACGAAGACGAGGTCGAAGAAGAGTTCGGCGGGGGTGACCCTGTGTCCGTCCGCCGTGGGGGTCAGCCGGGCGCGTTCTCCGTGCGTCGTCACAACTCCCCCTTCGGGGAGGGCACTTCACCCTCCCCAGCCACGCGGCACGATAGGCGCGGGCCGACCGGGGAAGCGACAGCTCCGGATGCTCCCACAGCGAACACCCGGTTCGGTGGATCAGCGGTTCAGCGGTCAGTTGATCAGCGGTTCAGATCGGCGCGACCGACGACAGCCGGTGGACGTCCCGTGCCGTGCCCGTGACCCCGGACAGGAAGCCCTGGGCGCGGGGGGAGGCGTTCTCGGTCAGCCAGCTCGGGTCGATGTCGCAGACCGCCACGCGTACGTCCGTTCCGGCGAGCGCGAGCGGCAGGGTGTGGACCACCGTCGACGGGAAGCTCAGGATCGTACGGCCGATGGGGCCCCGGCGGGCGATGAGTTCGAGGGGGAGGTCGGGGCGGACGATCTCCAGGCCCGTCTCCGCGGCGAGGGTGTGGAGTTTCTCGGCGCTCTCGCGGCGGTGGGCGAAGTAGCGGGTGGCGCCGTGGGCCTTCGCCAGGGAGCGGACGGCTTCGAGGTAGCGGTCGCCGTCCACCACACCGGTCTCCACGAGGGAGGTGCCCACGAGGTCGGCGCCCTTGGTGATGCGGGGCGGGCCGAAGCGGGCCCGGGTCCAGGCGAAGTCGTTGGCGGTGACGAAAACGCCGTCGGGGGTCTCGTCGATCGGCATGGAGGAGAAGACCTCGACGCGTCGGCCGGCGGCCGGGGTCAGTCGCTTGCGGGCCTTGGAGGAGACCGGGGCGAAGATCAGGTCGCGGGGGCCGGGGCGGCCGCCCTTGCGGTGCCAGCGGACGAGACGTTCGCCTCGGGCCAGCTGGGAGACGAACTCCATGGTCGCGGTGCCGTCGTCGACGACGACCACGTCCACTGCCCGGGTGATGGTCAGCAGGAGCTGGACGTAGCGGGAGAAGGGGTCGCCCAGGACGATGCGGCGCGCGGCGCGCAGCAGCGGGGCGAGGCCGCCGATGGTGCGGAAGGGGGCGGCGGTGCCGCCGCGCGCCTCCTCCCAGCGCACCTCGTGGCCCTCGTCCCGGGCCAGCTCCGCCATCCGGCGCAACTGGCCTCGGGTCATGGGGTCGTTGGGCGAGAGGACCACGACGGTGAGCCCCGCGCCGCCTGAACCGAAGGGCCCCGCGTCGGGGTCCTCGGGCGTGCCGAGGGAGTGGGTGTGCGCCCACTCCAGCACGTTCAACAGCTGTACCGGGCTCTCGACGAAGGCGAGAGTGTGGCGGCCGGCGGTTCCGGCGCGGGGGCTCATCGACGTATGACCGTCCCGTAGTGAGGGAGACCCGTGGTCAGGGAGGGAGGGAGGAGGTTCAGACCGAGACCGGCTCGCCCGCCGCCGCCGCGATCTCCGCCTCGGCGACGACGCCGGAGACACGGCGCAGCTTCTTCATGGGGCCGAGCTCGGAGTCGTAGACCTTCTTGACGCCGTCGCCGAGGGATGCCTCGATGGTGCGGATGTCGCGGACCAGGCGCGTGAGGCCCTGGGGCTCGACGGAGGCGGCCTGGTCGGAGCCCCACATGGCGCGGTCGAGGGTGATGTGGCGCTCGACGAAGGTGGCGCCGAGGGCGACGGCGGCGAGCGTGGTCTGCAGGCCCGTCTCGTGGCCGGAGTAGCCGATCGGCACGTTCGGGTACTCGGCCTGGAGGGTGTTGATGACGCGGAGGTTGAGCTCCTCGGCCTTGGCCGGGTACGTCGACGTGGCGTGGCAGAGCAGGATGTTGTCGCTGCCGAGGACCTCGACCGCGTGGCGGATCTGCTTCGGGGTCGACATGCCGGTGGAGAGGATGACCGTGCGGTTGGTGGCGCGCAGGGAGCGCAGCAGCTCGTCGTCGGTGAGGGAGGCGGAGGCCACCTTGTGGGCGGGGACGTCGAACTTCTCCAGGAAGGCGACGGCCTCGGTGTCCCACGGGGAGGCGAACCAGTCGATGTTCTTGCTCTTGGCGTAGTCGTCGATCTGGCGGTACTCGTCCTCGCCGAACTCCACACGGTGGCGGTAGTCGATGTAGGTCATGCGGCCCCAGGGGGTGTCGCGCTCGATGTCCCACTGGTCGCGGGGGGTGCAGATCTCGGGGGTGCGCTTCTGGAACTTGACGGCGTCGCAGCCGGCCTCGGCGGCGGCGTCGATCAGCTTGAAGGCGTTCTCCAGCTCACCGTTGTGGTTGATGCCGATCTCGCCGACGACGTAGACGGGGTGACCCGGGCCGGCGGTCTTCGAACCGAACGTGCGCAGACGGGAGTTGGTGCTCATGGTGGGACGGTTCCTTACTTGTCGAGGGGGTCGAGAGAGTCGAGAGACGGACCGAGGATCCAGCCGGCGATCTCCCGGATCGCGCCTTCACCACCGGGGACGGTGGTGACCGCGCGTGCGGCGCCGCGTACGACGTCGTGGGCGCTGCCGACCGCCACGGGCCAGCCCACGAGGGCGAAGCACGGGAGGTCGTTGACGTCGTTGCCGACGTAGAGCACGCGCTCCGGCGCGATGCCCTGCTCCTCGCACCACTGCTTCAGTGCGAGGTCCTTCCGGTCGATGCCGTGGAGCACCGGGATCTGCAGCTTCCGGGCTCTGGCGGCGACGACCGGGTTCTTCTCCGAGGACAGGATCAGCATCGTCAGGCCGCTCCTGCGGAGGGCCGCGATGCCGAGTCCGTCGCCGCGGTGCACGGAGACGAACTCCCGTCCGTCGGAGTCGATCAGCACCCTGTCGTCGGTCTGGGTGCCGTCGAAGTCGAGGACTACGGCGTCGATGTCGTCGTAGGTGGGGAGGGCGCCCGGCCGGTTCGCGTCGAAGAGCGGCGCGAGTGCCTGGGCGCGGGCGAGGTCGTGCGGGTCGTCGATCTCCAGGACCCGGGCGGGGTCGGTGCGGACGAGTTCCGTACGGCCGAAGAAGCGGTGCTGGTGCTTGCGCAGGCCGGCCGCGTCCATGGCGTAGGCGGCGCCGGTCTCCAGCAGGTCCTGGGGGCGGTCCTGGCGGCGGGGGCGGAACGACTTGTCGTGGTTGACGCCGTGGCCTCCGGCGGTGGGGCCGGGGGTGGCGTGGCTGTCGCCCGCCAGGGCGACGGCCGGGGCTCCGCCGGCCGCGGTGGCGTCGGTGGCGGTGGCTTCACCCGGTCCGCCGGTGCCGCCCGGCCCGGACGCGCGGTCGTCCGCCGGAGCGGCGCCGAGCCAGGCGTCCGCCCGTGCCGCGTCGGCCCCGCTCAGCACACCGCCGGCGGCGTACGCGGGCGCGCCCTGCGCCGCCGACGCGCGGTCGGCCCTCGGCGCGTCGGCGCGGGTCACCGCGCTCCCAGCGCCGAACTCGCCCGCCGGGGTGCCGGTGGACCTGGCCACACCGGTGCCGACCGCCGCCACGGCTCCACCGGGCGCAGCACCGACGCGGCTCGCGTCGCCATCGCCATCGCCGTCGCCGTCGCCGGTGAACTCGTCCGCCGTGTCCCGCCAGATGAAGCCGTGGAACGGGGCCACGGTCAGGGCGGTGTCGGCGCCGTGTTCCACGATCGCGCGGGCGACGCCGTCGATGTCCTCGCGGAGGATGAACGGGCTGGTGCACTGGACGAGCATCACGACGTCGACAGCGGCACCGTGGAGCGCCTCGTGGGCGTCCATCGCGTGGAGGACGGCGGCCTCGGAGGTCGCGGTGTCGCCCGCGATGGCGGCGGGGCGCAGGACGACCTCGGCCCCGGCCTCCCGGCCCGCGGCGGCGATGGCGTGGTCGTCGGTGGAGACGACGACGTTGGTCACCAGCCGGGCGGCGAGGCACTCGCGCACCGCGCGGGCCACCAGCGGAACGCCGCCGACGGGGGCCAGGTTCTTCGCGGGGACGCCCTTGGAGCCGCCGCGCGCGGGGATCACGGCGAGGACGCGGCGTTCGGAAGTCGTTCGGCCCGCTTCCGGGTGGGACATGGAGGGAACTCCTTGCGGTGCGTGCGAAGAGGTGGGGCGGCGGCTCACAGCTCCCCCATCCGGCGGATGACGGGCGCCACGCGCTGCACTCCGTGGCGGTAGGCGCCGCGGGCCGCCCGGCGCACGATCTGCCGTACGGGCCCGGCCTGCTTGTCGGCGGCGGGCTCCCCGGGCAGCGGTGCGCCGTCGGGGCCGAGGTGGTGGCGGGCGAGGATGCCGGGCAGATAGCCGGGCGCGGTGACGGGCGTGTAGTACGGCGCGAGGGGCGGCAGTCCGTCGGCCGCGACGAGTTTGGTGATGCGGTCGCGGGCCGCGTCGAAGGCGGTGGCGTACGAGCCTCCCCCGGACTTCGTCCGGGAGGTGCCCCCGGCGACGACGCCCTGCCGTGCCACCCACTCGGGGTCCGGTGCCGGCTCGTACCCGGCGTCCAGCTGGTCCCAGGAGGCGAGGCAGCCGGAGCCCACGAAGTGGTGGTTGCCGAGGGTCTCGCGGATCCCGAGGTCGGTGAGGACGACGGTGGGGATCCGGCGGTGCAGCGACTCCAGGGCGGCCGTGGAGCTGACGGTGACCAGCAGGTCGGTGGTGTCGAGGACCTCGCCCATGTTCCCGTACACCAGACGGAAGTTGGGGGGCGCGCCGCCGGGGAGCCGCTCCACCAGCTTCTGGTACGGCAGTTCCTCGATGTGCGTGGTGTGCTCGCCCGGCTTGGAGCGCAGCTTCAGCAGCACCTGGCGGTCCGGGTGCAGCTTCGCGTGCCGGACGAGCCGGTTCAGCAGGTACGTACGGTCCCGGCGGTTGTCCGGGACGGACGGCTGTACGGCGAAGACCACCGTGTAGGGGTCCTGGGTGCCGGCGTACGGCGTGCCGCCCAGGAAGGGCAGGGCGACCTCGGTGACCGAGGAGGCGTCGGCCCCCACGCCCTCGTACACGGCCCGGAAACGATCCGCGTCCTGGCGGGAGTTGGCGAGGACGAGGTCCGCGCCGTGCCGCAGCAGCAGACCGTCGGCGAGCTTCTCGTAGACGACACCGACGTATCCGGTGACGACCACGGGCCGCTTGGTACGCCCGTCCCAGGCCCGGCGCAGGCCGTGCAGCATCGCCTGGACGCCCCCGCCGACGAGGGAGAGCACGATGACGTCGTACGCGTCCTCCTTCATGGCGTTCATGGCCTTCATGGCGCGCAGGAATTCGAGGCCGGTCACCTCGCGCAGGGAGTCGGCGCGGACGCCGACCTCCTGGAGCTGGCGGGCGGTGGGGGTGGCTCGGCCGCGCAGGAGGAAGCCGTCCAGGCGGACGTCCGAATCCTCCGGTGCGAGACGGTGCGCGGTGAGCGCGCCCCATTTCCACCGGGTGTCGGAATCCGCGAGTACGGCGACTCGCCGGCCGTTCGTAGCACTTGCTGGCACATCGAAGACGCTAGGAAGTGATTCCGTTGAACGGCCCAACCCGAATACAACAAAGGGTTAACAGCGCATCGACGAATGGGGAATCGGGGCGCGGGAAGAGGGGAAAAGTGCCTGGTTCACGGTACCGCCACGCGTCGTTCACCTGACATCAAGCAGGTGGTCAAGACGAATGCCGGAGGGCCGCCTAACGTCACGGGGGTGGTCAAGCTCTCCGTCATCGTGCCGTTCTACAACGTGCAGCAATACGCGCCCGACACCCTGAAGAGCCTCGGAGCCAACGCTCGTGAGGACTTCGAATTCATTCTCGTCGACGACTGCTCGCGCGACGAGACACCGGACATTCTCGCGCGCGCGGAGCGCGAGCTGCCGGGGGCGGTGTATGTCAGACACGAGAAGAACGGAGGACTGGCGACCGCGCGCAACACGGGCATCGACGAGGCCCGCGGCGAGTACCTCACGTTCCTCGACGGGGACGACTGGCTCGCCCCCGGCTACTACCCCCAACTGCTCGGCGCCATCGAGGACTTGGGCTGCGACTTCGTGCGCACGGACCATGTCCAGTGCACCGCGCGAGCCCGCTCGATCCACCGCGTGCCCAACGGGCGCCGGGGCGTGGTGATGAACCCGCGGGACGCGATCCTGCCCGCCGACCGCTCCACCTCCGTCGACTACGCGTACGCCTGGGCGGGCATCTACCACCGCCGGCTGGTCGACAAGGGGGTGCTGCACTTCACCCACGGGCTGCGCACGGCCGAGGACCGGCCGTGGATCTGGAAGCTCCACCGGGAGGCCGATTCCTTCGCCACCGTGGGGCTGCTCGGCGTCTTCTACCGGCGCGGGGTGGCTTCCTCGCTGACCCAGATCGGCGACGTGCGACAGCTCGATTTCCTTCGCGCATTCGACCAGGTCATCGCGGAAACGGCGAAGGACCGGGACGCGGACAGACTTCTCCCCAAGGCCGTGCGTACATATTGCGCGATCATCTCCCATCATTTGGGATCCATCGAAAGGTTCGAGCCGGCGGTGGCACGGAAACTGAAGTCGATGAGCGCGGTCGCGCTGCGCCGAATGCCGCAGGACGTGCTCGACGAGGCCCTCGACTCCATGGACGTCCAGCGCGCCACCCGGCTGCGCCGGCTGCGCCGCCGTCCCGCCGCCACGGGGGTCGCCGCGTGACCACGCAGATCTTCATGGCGTCCACGCTGTACGGCACGGCCACGCTGGCCGCGGCCCTGGACACCGAGTGCTTCCGCCCCGCCGCCCGGCGCATCCTGCTGATCTCCAACAACGCGGCGACGCCCGAGACGGCCCCCGGCCTGGACGAGATGCCCGGCTTCGAGCGGCTGCGCGACCGCTTCGACGAGGTGATCTCCTGGAACGAGACCATCTCCCCCTTCCACCCCGGCGGCTGGTCCCCGCGTACCGACGACGTCCCCCTGTGGGAGCGGCACCTGCGGCTGCTGTGGAACCTGGGCGACGACGACGTCGAGCTGGCCGTGGAGTCCATCCAGGTCCACCCGGCCCTCGGCTTCACCCAGATCTTCACCGGCGCCCCCGTCACGGTGTACGCGGACGGCCTGATGAGCTACGGCCCCACCCGCAACAAGATCGACCCGCTGGTCGGCACCCGCATCGACCGCCTGCTCCACCTCGACCTGGTCCCGGACCTGAAGCCGCTGCTGCTCACCGAGTTCGGGGTCGAGGCGGAGATCGTGCCGACGGACGCCTTCGTGAAGGTGCTGGCGGAACTCGTCGACACCGGTGACGCGTTGCCCGCGATCGAGGAGCCGGCGCTGCTGCTCGGCCAGTACCTCTCCGCGCTCGGCATCCTCACCGCCGAGGAGGAGGAGGACCTCCACGTCCGGATGCTGAAGGGCGCGGTCGCGCTCGGGCACACCACGGTGGTCTTCAAGCCGCACCCCAGCGCGCCGGCCCGCTGGTCGCGCGGCCTGGAGAAGGAGGCGGAGCGGCTCGGCGCCGACCTGACGGTGCTGTCCACGCCGGTCCTCGCCGAGGTGCTCTACCAGCGGATGCGTCCGGCCCTCGTCGTCGGCTGCTTCTCCACGGCCCTGCTGACCGCCTCCGCGCTGTACGGCCTCCCGGTCGCCCGCGTCGGCACCGGCACGCTGCTGGACCGGCTCGCCCCGTACGAGAACAGCAACCGGGTGCCCGTCACGATCGTGGACGCGCTGCTGCCGGAGCTGGGCGACCGGGCGGCGGTCACCTCCCAGCGGCCGGGCACCGTGGTGGCGGACCTCGACGGCCTGGTCCGGGCGGTGGGTTTCGCGATGCAGCCGAAGATCTACCCGTCGCTGCGCGCGGAGACCGAGGCGTATCTGACGAGGCATCTGAGCGCGCACACCCTGCGGTACTTCAAGCGGCGCCGGTTGACCTCGCTGGGGCTGCCCGGTGGCATCCCCGTCCAGCTCGCCTTCATCCCGCGCAACGCGACCGTACGAAGAGTCGCGCGGCGGGCCCGGTCCCTCAAGCGGGCGACCTTGGGGTGAGCCCCGGGGTGACTTCTGCGACGAAGACCGGTGATCTTGTCGAGTCCCGGCCGCGGGTCGGTGGGGGCTGGTCGCGCCCCGCGGCGAAGCCGCGAAACGATACAGCCCCGCGCCCCTGTCGGGGCCCGGGTGAGGCTCGGCCTCGGTTGTATGCGCTGGACGGGCTGCGGCTGCTCGCCGCACTCGCCGTCGCGGCCTACCACTACGGGGGTCGCGACGGGGAGATCGGCAAGGCGTGGGGGGCCTCGCCGGCCGTGCAGTTCCCCACCGCCCACAGTTGGCTGGCGTACGGCTGGGCGGGTGTTCAGGCCTTCTTCGTGATCAGCGGGTTCGTCATCTGTGCCAGTGGCTGGGGGCGTTCGGTCCAGTCGTTCGTCGCCTCCCGTGCGGCCCGGCTGCTGCCGGCGTACTGGGCGGCGGTGATCCTGGTCGCGGCGGTCTTCGCCCTCCCGGGGATCACCTTCGCGCGGGTGTCCGCCAGTGAGTTCCTGGTCAACCTGACGATGCTGCAGATGCCGCTCGGCGCGGACCGCGTCCTGGGTGTGTGCTGGACCCTATGGGCGGAGGTCCGCTTCTACGTCCTGTTCGCGCTGTGCGTGGTCCTGCCCGGCGTGACCCGCAGACGCGTGATCTGGTTCTGCGGCGGCTGGACGCTGGCCTCGGTGCTGGCGCGGGCCTCGAAGGAACCGCTGCTGGACCTGGTCCTGATGCCGGAGTACGCGTCCCTGTTCATCGGCGGCATCGGCCTCTATCTGGTGCACCGCGACCGCCGGGACGCCACGGCCTGGCTGATCGTGGTCTTCAGCCTCCTGCTGAGCCAGTACCAGACGGTCGAGGCGATGTGGCACGCGCCGAACGCGGACTTCTTCTCCTACCGCTCCCAACTCGGCATCGTCCTCGCCGTCACCGTCGGCTTCGTGGCCGTGGGGGCGGTCGCGCTGGGCCTCCTGAACCGCGTCGACTGGCCGTGGCTGACCACCGCGGGGGCCCTGACGTACCCCTTCTACCTCGTGCACGAGCATCTGGGCTGGCCGGTGGTGCAGGCACTGCACCAGGGCCTGGGCGTTCCGTCCTCCCTGACCGTCGCGCTCACCGTGGCGCTGATGCTGGCGCTCGCCTGGCTGCTGCACCGGGGGGTCGAACGTCCGTTGCAACCACTGCTGCGCGCGTCACTCGGGGGACGCCGTGGGCGAACGTGAAATTGGCCCACTGTTCACCCGCCCCGGGGGTTCGAAAACTCCTCCACGGAGAGGCTCCGCATCATCCTTGACCGGGCCATGGCCGTCTCATAGGTTCCTGGCCCGTTCGCCTGTTCGCCTCGTCGACGCAAGAGAGTCTTCTGTCCTCATGGCCTCTGAAATGACCTCTGAACACGGCACGATCCGACTCCCCCGTGAACTCGATGACGTTCCCGGCTGGTTCCCGGTGCTCGACCAACTGCTCTTCGACTGGTTCCTGAGCCGACAGGAGGTCGCGGGCGGGAGGGGCGACCTCCTGGAGGTCGGCGTCTACATGGGCAAGAGCGCCATCTTCCTCGGCCGGCATCTCCAGGAGGGCGAGGCCTACACGGTCTGCGACCTCTTCGAGAGCGACGCTCCGGACGACGCCAACGCGGCGGAGGCCACCAAGTCGTACCGCAGCACGCTCACCCGCCGGGCCTTCGAGGCGAACTACCTCTCCTTCCACGACGAGTTGCCCCGCGTCCTGCAGGGCCCCAGCTCGATCGTCCCCGGCGAGGTCAAGCCGCGCTCCTGCCGTTTCGTGCACATCGACGCCTCGCACCTGTACGAGCACGTCGAGGGCGACATCAGCGCCGCACGCGACGTACTCCTCCCGGGCGGCGTGGTCGTCCTCGACGACTTCCGCTCGGAGCACACGCCCGGGGTCTCCGTCGCCGCGTGGGAGGCCGTCCTCAACCGGGGCCTCAACCCCGTCTGCCTCAGCACGCAGAAGCTCTACGGCACCTGGGACGACCCGGAGCCGATCCAGGACGCCCTCCTGGAGATGGTCGCGGGGCGGGACGACTGCCACCTCAGCAACCAGCAGGCCGCCGGCCACCGCATCATCCGCCTCAAGTCCAAGGGCATGAAGGCCCCCGCCTTCCCGAAGTCCCGCCACTGGACGGAGCCCACGCCCCCGGCCCCCGCCCCGGCAGCCCGCCGGCCGCAGCCCCCGGCCCGCCCCCGCCCCCCGCGGAGCGGCGCCCGCAAGCTGGCCGTGGACCTGCTGCCGCCGGTGGTGACGAGGGCGATCAGGAAGGCGAGGGCGGGAAAACCGGGGAGGTGAATCCGGGGCGGTGAGTTCGGGGCGGTGAGTGACGGGTGGTGGCACGGCAGAGCCGACAGCCACCCAGCCGCTCGGGCTGCCCACCCGGGTCCACCGGGGCGGGGAACACCGTGGCCGGGCCACCCGGCGGCCGGGCCTCGGCTCAGGAACGTACGCCCGGCCACATCCCGCCCTACGAGGCCTACGGCACCGGTGTCTTCCTCGTCCGCCCTGACGGCTACGTCGGGCTGGGCGGACCCCGAAGGGCCTCACCGCATACGCGGCCGCAGCGGGTCACGCCCGGACGGGTGGGAAGGCCAGTCAGTCGTCGCCGTCGAGGAGGGTGTCCACGGAGAGGTCGAGGGTGACACCGACGGATTCGGGCACGGGGACGGTCTGGCCTCGCTTGTAACGGACGGGGGCGGGGTATTTGCCGCCGACCGGGTCGGTGTAGAGGAGGACCTCGTCGTGCCTGCGGTCGGCGATGAGATAGACGGGGATGCCTGCCTCGGCATAAATCTCGGCCTTGAAGGCTGTGTCGTCGGCCCAGTTCGAGGAAGTCACCTCCAACACCATTCGGAAAACGTGCGGGGCGTAGCAGTTCTTCTGGACAAGTGCGTCACCGATATCGGCCTCGACGACAGACAGATCCGGAATCGCATAATCCGCCGGGCCAGTCGGCAGCCATAGCCCGATACCGGGGCGCACTTTGAGACCAGCCTCCTTGGCCCCTGCCCGCCGGATCTCATAACCGACTTCGAACACGGTTCCCTGATGCGGCTCGTCCGGCGGCGGTGACACGATAAGGCTCCCTCGAAGGATCTCCACACGATGTCCGGGCAGCCAGCTGGAGACACGGTCCGCGGCCTCAGCGATCGTCATCTCGCGCTCTATCACAGTCATGGCACCCTCCTCTCGGAAGCACTCTTCATGAGCCTAACCGGGGCCGGGCTGTTTCCGCCCTCGATCACTCGTACGAGGTAATCCCCAGCTCAGAACGCGTCGCTGGGGACATACGTCCCCCAGACCCCCCGCAGCGCGTTGCACACCTCCCCCACCGTCGCCCGAGCCCGCAGCGCGTCCTTCATCGGGTACAGCACGTTGTCCTCGCCCCCGGCCGCCTTCTTCAGCGCGGCCAGGGCGGAATCCACCGCCGCCTGGTCCCGCTCCGCACGCAGCTTCGCGAGCCGTTCGGCCTGCTGGGCCTCGATCGCCGGGTCCACGCGCAGCGGCTCGTAGGGCTCTTCCTCGTCGAGCTGGAAGCGGTTGACGCCGACCACGACGCGCTCGCCGGAGTCGGTCTCCTGGGCGATGCGGTAGGCGGAGTGTTCGATCTCGTTCTTCTGGAAGCCGTGTTCGATGGCCGCCACCGCGCCGCCGAGATCCTCGACCTTCCGCATCAGTTCGACGGCCGCCGCCTCCACGTCGTCGGTCATCTTCTCGATGACGTACGAACCGGCGAACGGGTCGACCGTGGCCGTCACGTCCGTCTCGTAGGCCAGCACCTGCTGGGTACGCAGGGCGAGCCGCGCGCTCTTGTCGGTCGGGAGGGCGATCGCCTCGTCGAAGGAGTTGGTGTGCAGGGACTGCGTGCCGCCCAGCACGGCCGCCAGGCCCTGGACGGCGACGCGGACGAGGTTCACCTCGGGCTGCTGCGCGGTCAGCTGGACCCCGGCCGTCTGGGTGTGGAAGCGGAGCATCAGGGACTTCGGGTTCTGCGCGCCGAACTCGTCCCGCATCACCCGGGCCCAGATCCTGCGCGCCGCGCGGAACTTGGCGACCTCCTCCAGGATCGTCGTACGGGCGACGAAGAAGAAGGACAGGCGGGGGGCGAAGTCGTCGACGTCCATGCCCGCCGCGACCGCCGTACGGACGTACTCGATGCCGTCGGCGAGGGTGAACGCGATCTCCTGCGCGGGGGAGGCACCCGCCTCGGCCATGTGGTAGCCGGAGATCGAGATGGTGTTCCACCTGGGGATCTCGGCCTTGCAGTACTTGAAGATGTCGGCGATCAGGCGGAGCGAGGGCTTGGGCGGGAAGATGTACGTCCCGCGCGCGATGTACTCCTTCAGCACGTCGTTCTGGATCGTGCCCGTGAGCCGCTCGGCCGGCACGCCCTGCTCCTCGCCGACCAACTGGTACATCAGGAGCAACAGGGCCGCCGGTGCGTTGATCGTCATCGACGTCGAGACCTTGTCCAGCGGGATGCCGCCGAACAGCACCCGCATGTCGTCGACGGAGTCGATCGCCACGCCCACCTTGCCGACCTCGCCGTGGGCGATCGGGGCGTCGGAGTCGTGGCCCATCTGGGTGGGCAGGTCGAAGGCGACGGACAGCCCCATCGTGCCGTTGGCGATGAGCTGTTGGTAGCGGGCGTTGGACTCCACCGCCGTACCGAAGCCGGCGTACTGGCGCATGGTCCAGGGGCGGCCGGTGTACATCGACGGGTAGACGCCGCGGGTGAACGGGTACGCGCCCGGTTCGCCGAGTCTGTCCGCCGGATCCCAGTCCCGCAGCGCCTCCGGCCCGTACACCGGCTCGATGGGCAGTCCGGACTCCGACTCGCGCGCCATGGTGTGTGCCTCCGTGCTGCTCGCTGGTTACTCGCCAGTACGACGACCCTCGCGACGGACTGTAGCGGCGGCCGTGCGCCCGTTGGAGTGGCCCGGGCTGGGACCTTGCTCACAACCATGCCCCTTTGTTCGCGACGGGTCACGTCCGGGAAACCTCTCTGGAAAGCTCTCCGCAAGCACTCCGCGGAGCGACCGGGCACCGGCGCGTCGGACGCGTCGATGAGACGACGGGGGTCGGGATGCGTACCAAGGACATGCGGAGATCAGTGGCCGCGCTCGCGGCACTCGCCCTGACCGGCGCCTGCACGGCCCAGGGGATCGAGGTGCACGGCGACCAGCGCCAGCCGGTACGCATCGACGTGACCGCCACACCGAGCGGCGCCCCGAAGCAGGACGGGAGCGGCAAGGCGGCCGACGGCGACGGCGACAAGGCCGACGGGGACGGTGACGACAAGGGGCAGCGCGAGAAGGCTCCGACCACCGCGTCGCCGCCCTCCCCCACGCCCACCCCCACACCCGCCCCTCGGGTCCTGTGGTCCCAGGGGGACGAAGGACTGGACGTACGTGAGTTGCAGGCCCGGCTGCGGCAGGTCGCGTGGCTCTTCGCCGGGCCCACGGGGACGTACGACGATCTGACGGTCCGGGCGGTCAAGGGCTTCCAGGGCAAGCGCGGGCTGCCGCGGACCGGGAAGACGGACAGCGTCACCTGGGCGCGGCTGCTGAACATGACGCGGGAGCCCGGCAAGTGGGACCTGTACGCGTACGGCGGGCAGCCGGCCGCGTCACCCGACCCGCGCTGCATGACGGGGCGGGTGCTGTGCATCAGCAAGACCAGCCGCACGCTGCGCTGGATGGTGGACGGCAGGACCCTGACGACGGTCGAGGTGCGGTTCGGCTCGGAGTACACACCGACCCGCGAGGGCGTCTTCAGCGTCTACTTCAAGTCCCGCGACCACTGGTCGACCCTCTACGACACCCCCATGCCGTACGCGATGTTCTTCAGCGGCGGCCAGGCCGTCCACTACTCCTCCGACTTCGCGGCCCGTGGCTACTACGGGGCTTCCCACGGCTGCGTCAACGTCCGGGACAAGGCGGCGATCGCACAGCTGTTCGAGCAGGTCAGGAGCGGCGACAAGGTGGTCGTGTACTGGTGACGGGGGCCCTGGACGGGGGCCGTGGACGGAGCACTCGCCGGAGCGCCCGTCGGAGCACCTGTCGGGGCGCCCGTCGGGGCACCTGTCGAACAAGCGGAGTGGCGTGCGTCACATGACGCATAGCGGGAGGGTGTCCGGCGCGTCTGGAGAGGTACGGGGTCACGGGGGACCACGGGGGTGATGGGGCGCGGGCGGGACCGGGGGAACGTGTCCCGCCCGCGCCGAGGTGCACGAGCCGTAGGTACGGGGGGAACCCCGGCTCTGTGCGACGGCCGATGACCAGTCGGCTCACTCATTACTGCGCCGGGGCGGCCGAAAGTGTTACCCGTTCCGCGAAAGAATTCGTGACGGATGCGAAAGCGCAGGTCAGGAGGGGGTGACGCGGACTGTGAAGTCGATCGGGGTCACCGCGGCGAGCTGACCCCGGTGGCCGTTGCCACCGTTGCCACCGTTGCCCTTGTGACCCTTCCCGCCCTTCCCGCCTTTACCGCCCTGGTTCTTGCCGTTCCCGCTCCCAGGGCCGTTTCCGTTTCCGTGGCCCTTGCCGTTCCCCTGGCGGTGCTTGCCGTTCCCGTTCCCGTTCCCGTGGCGGCCCTTGCCGCCGTCCGGGTCGGGATCCTCGTCGGAGTCGCCGGACCGCGTCTTCTTGTCGCCACCGCCGGCGGAGCCGCCGGAGTCCGACGTCCCGGTACCGGTGCCCCTGCCCGTCCCGCCACCGGCTCCGGCTCCGGTGCCCGGGCGCTTCGCCTTGCCGGGGTTGTCGCCGCCGCCGGCCAGGACGCCTTCGCAGTACCGCTTCAGCTGTCCCTTGCCCTTGCCGCCCGCCGCGTCCTCCAGACCGCGCCGGCGGTCGGCGTCCAGGTTCTTGCCGTCCCGAACGTCACGGCAGGCGGAGAGCACCTTGTTCCACCACTCCTGGGTGGGGGCCTCGCCCTGCCCGGTGTCACCGGGCTGCCGGTCCTCGTCCGTACCGCCGGTGCCCTCTTCGGAGGGGGAATCGCCCGTCGAGGAGCCGTCCGGGGACGCCTTGGGCGTCACGTCGCCCCACGCCCCGCGCCTGCCGTCACTCTCCTCCGCGTTCGGCGACGGCGACAGCAGCGGCCGGTCCGGCGTCCGAGCGGCGGAGATGGTGGCGGAGGGTTCCGGTTCGTCGTCGCGGAACCCGCTCAGCGCGCCGACACCGGCCACCACCGTGACCCCGCCGAGCATCCCGGCGGCCACCGCCGCGACCAGCCCGAACCGCACCGGCCGGCCCCAGCGGGCCCGGCGTCCGTCGGACGCGGCGGACGGACGCACGGGACGTCCGAGGTGGACGAGCCCCCCGTCGTCGGCGGGCACCGCGGTGGCGTGCGTACGGCTGCCCCGGCCGGGCTCCGCGGCCGGACCGTGCTCACCGGGGTGGGCCGGATGGGCCGAGCGAGCCGTACGCGCCATGCGGAAGGCGGCCAACGCGGCTTCCTCGCCGGGAAGTTCGGGGCTCTGCGGCGAGACCGGCGCGAACTCGGCGGACAGGGCGCCGAGCGCCTCGGCGAGCCGGTCGGCACGGGCGCGGGTGTCGGCGTCGACGGCTTCGAGGGACTCCCCACGCAGCAGCCGCTCCGCAGCGTCGCGGTTCAGCCACCTGTACTGCTCGTCGGCCATCACACATCCTTCTGCGTCCGCGAACGCGTATGCGTCACACCGGCGGACGAGGCCGCGCGTACACGCGCGCCTCTCGGTGGGGGTACGGCGTCCAGCGGGTCGCCGGATTCCGGGTCGGCCTCCGAAGCCGTCTCCGGATTCTCCCCGATCAGTTCCGCGAGCCGCTTCAGCCCCCGGTGTGCGGCCGTTCGTACCGCTCCGGCGCGCTTGCCCAGGGCCTCCGCGGCGGTCTTCGCGTCGAGACCGACCACGACACGCAGGACCACCGCCTCCGCCTGGTCCTGCGGCAACTGGGCGATGAGCGACAGCGTGCGGTCGGTCGACAGGGCTTCCATCGCCTCGCCGGCCGTGTCGGACTCGGCGGCCTTGCCGGTCAGCTCGGTCTCGTCGCCGCCTATCGCGGGCCTGCGCCCGCGCATACGTATGTGGTCCAGGGCCCGGTTGCGGGCGATCCGCGCGGCCCAGCCGCGGAACCGGTCGGCGTCACCGCTGAACCGCTCCAGGTCACGGGCTATCTGCAGCCAGGACTCGGAGGTGACGTCCTCCGCGTCCGGATCGCCGACCAGCGTCCGCACGTACCCGAGCAGCCGTGGGTGCACCGTGCGGTACACAGTCCGGAACGCGGTCTCGTCCCCGTCCTGTGCCGCAAGCACCGCGGCGGTCAGCTCCGCGTCGTCCCCCAGCACCCGCGCGCGCCCCTCTTTGCGCCTCGACCGGCGCCGCTCTCGCGGACCGGGTTCTCGCCGTCATGGTCCTCAATGGATGGTCGGTGCCGGGCCGTAGACGGTTGTGGTGGTCTTCCGCCCATCCACGATCCGGCGCGAATGGCACGTTACGGCCTGAAACCGCTGGCCGTCCATGTCCGTAGAACATGCAACTAACTCGTGATGCGGCCAGGTGTGACAGAAAACGTCGACGCGGCGCTGTAGGTAGTACGGGTCGCCGCGCGGCCCGTGCCGCGCGACGGTCGGGGCCTCTCCTGTGGGGGGTGGCGGCCCCGACCGTTGCCATCGGCGGAGTCGGCCGGGTGTCTTGCGAGTACGGGGGTCTTGCGAGCACGCCGGCCTCACTTCGTTTTCCGGGCCCCCTGCCGCGCGCCCGGGGCCTCGCCCTCCTGTCCCGGCCCACCGCCGGACAAACTCGGCGGACTCGGCTTCTTCGACACCCTCGGCCCACTCGACGCGTTCGGCTCACTCGACGCGTTCGGCTCACCGGGCCGGGGCGGCTCTCCCTGCTTGTCGCCGGTGCCCTTGCCGTCACCGCTGCTGGTGTGAGGGCCACTGCCCTTGCTGTTGCCGCTGCCGCCGCCGCTGCCGTTGGCGTCGGCCTGCCCCGCGGCCCTGTCCGGCCGCCGGGAGGCGACGTGCTCCCCGGCCGGGGCGGGGCGGCCGGTTGTCGAGGGATGCGTACGCGGGGCGTTCGAGGGGCCGGGCCGGGCGGGGGCGCCGTCGGTCGTGCGGGTACGCCGGTCCTGGCCTCCGCGGCCTCCGTGGTTCCCGTCGGCGTCCTTGTCGTCGTGCGCGGCCGAGCCGATCGCCGCGAAGGCGACACCGCCGAGGGTGAGGCTGGCCAGCAGGACGGCCAGAGTGGTGCGTACGGAGAGCTGGACGCGGCGCCGCGCGTTGGGCCGCCAGTCGTCCCGGCGCCGGGTACGGGCCGTACGCGCCCCCTTCTCCCGTGCCGCCCGGAAGGCGGCCACCGCCCGCTCCTCCCCCGCGCTGTCGGCCGACACTCCCGCGCGTACGGCGGCGGCGAGGAGGGAGTCGACGGAGGGGGTGTCCCGGGAGGCGGCCGCGCCGGACGCGGCGGCCCGGGCATCGAGGCCACGGGAGGTGACGCCATCGGATACGGGGGCGCCGGAAACGCGGTCGGCGGCGGCAGCGGCGTCGCTCATGGCCCGGCGGCCGTCGTCCCGCCCTCCGCGGCCACGCCGTTCACCCTCGTCCGACTCCGCCCTGCCCGACGGCATCTCGTGCCCTTCCTTCCCGTCCTTCCCGCCGTATGTCCCGTCCTCGCCGTACGTCCCGTCGCTGTCGGTCATCTCGACTCCCCCAGCGTCCGGGGGCCGTCATCCGTCACACCCTCGCTGCGCAGGAGTTGGCCGAGTCGCTTCAGTCCCCGGTGGGTGGCGGTGCGGACCGCGCCGGGGCGTTTGCCGAGGACACGGGCGGCCGCGGGACCGTCGAGGCCGACGACCACGCGCAGCAGAACGGCCTCGGCCTGGTCGCGGGGCAGCCGGGCGACGAGCGCGAGGGCCTGCCCGGTGGAGAGGGACTCCAACGCCTGATCGTGGGTGCTGTGCTCGCCCGGCAGTTCCAGCAGGTCGTTCTCCAGCGCGGTCGCCCGGGGTCTGACCTTCTGGCGCCGCAGATGGTCCAGGGCCCGGTGCCGGGCGATGGTCGCGCTCCAGCCCCGGAAGCCCGCCCCGTCGCCCTTGAACCGCCCGAGGTCCCGCGCTATCTCCAGCCAGGCGTCCGAGGCGACGTCCTCCGCGTCGTCCCCGACGATGCCGCGCAGATACCCCAGCAGCCCGGGCTGCACGAGCCGGTACGCGACCGCGAACGCGGCCTCGTCCCCGTCCTGGGCCCGCGCCACGGCCGCGCCCAGTTCCCCGTCGTACGCCTGCACGCGCCGAGGTTCCCCTCCCTGGCTCCAAGCTGTCCGAGACAGTGCCACGTCAGTGCCGGGATCGCGTTCCCGGGGGCCGTCCCGGCCGCCGCCAAGCCCCCACCGTGATCTGCGCCGCATCTCGCGGAAGTGTCACAGGCCGTCACGCCAACCCCGGAAGATGACCCGGAAGCGTGAACACCGGCCTCCGTCGTGACATGGGCCACACCCGTACCGGTCGATACCGATGTTCGCGACGGCCTGTGCGCGAATAGAGGGGCACCCCTGTGCCGGGGTGGCGTCTTCGTACTGTTCGTCTCAGGTCGTTCAGGTCGTTCAGGTCGTTCAGGTCGTTCAGGTCAGTCAGTCAGGTCATTCAGGGGTGGGACATTTGAGTCGCCGTAGGAGCCGCGTGTACGAGCCGCCGAGCCCGAAGCGGAGGACGTGGTGGGCGCTGGGAGCCGTCGTGGCCGGCGGCGCGGGCCTGGTGTCGTACGCCGTGGTCGGGCCGGGCGCCCACACGGCCGCCGCGGACGACGTGCCCACCGCCCTCGCCTCGACCGTCACGCGCCCCCCGATCATCAGCCGGGCCCGTTGGGGCGCGGACGAGTCGACCGTGACGGGGACGGCCGAGTACATCGACAGGATCAGCGCGGTGTTCGTCCACGACACGGGCGGCACCAACTCCTACAGCTGTGCCGAGTCCCCCGCGCTGATCCGCGCGCTCATGGCGCACGACGTCCGGACGGCGGGCCGGGGCGACCTCGGCTACAACTTCGTGGTCGACAAGTGCGGCCGCATCTATGAAGGCCGGGCGGGCGGCGCGGACCTCTCCGTGCGCGGCGAGCACACCCCCGGCTTCGACGGGGACTCGACGGGCGTCGCGGTGCTCGGCGACTTCGACAGCGGCGGCGGGCCGGGCCGGGCGGCCGTGGAGTCCGTGGCGCGGCTGGCGGCGTGGAAGCTGGGCCAGTACGCCGGTGACCCGACCGGCAAGGTGACGCTGACCGCGGCCGAGGACACCGGCGTGTACGCGCAGGGCGAGTCGGCCGAGCTGGACGTGATCTCCGGCGGCGGCGACGCGGCGGCCACCACGTCCCCGGGCGCGAACCTCTACGCCGAGCTCCCCGAGGTACGCCGGTACGCCGCCTCCCCCGGCCGCAGCTCCGCGATCCCGACCGCCGACTACACGGGCGACGGCGTCAGCGACCTGGTGGCGCCGACGCACCGGACCGGCAGCGGCTCGATCACCCTCGTCCCGGGCGGCGTGAACGGCCCCGTCTCCGCGTCCAGGCTGCGCCTCGACCAGGCGAGCACGGGCGTGCCGGGCGCCGCCGAGTCCGGTGACCAGTGGGGCGCGGCGACCGCGTGGGGTGACGTCGACGGCGACGGGTACGCGGACCTCGCGGTCGGCGCGCCCGGCGAGGACGACACCACGGGGCACGCGGACCGGGGTGCGGTGACGATCCTCTACGGGCCCTCCTTCACCGCAGGCGCCGACACCATGGCCCTCGGCGACGACTACGAGCCGACCGGCGCGCGGTTCGGCGCGACCGTGGCGGTCGGGGACTTCAACGCCGACGGCAAGGCGGACGTGTTCACCGCGGCCACCGGTACGGGCGGCAACTGGGCGGCCCGTTTCGGCGACGGCCACGAGGTCGCCGGCGACCTCACCACGGCGACGGGCTCCCTCGCCCACGCGGACGCCGCGACGGGCGACTTCAACCGGGACGGCTACGCCGACGTGGCCCTCAACTACCGCGACGCGTCCGGCATCAGCAAGGTCACCTGGTTCAAGGGCTCCCGGTCGCTGGGGCTGACGAAGGTCTCGACCCTGACCGTCAGGGGCGGCCGGGCCGTCGCCGCGGGGGACGTCGACGGCAACGGCTACGACGACATCGTCATCGGCCAGCCGTACGCCTCCGAGTCCGGCGGCAACGCGGGCGGCCAGGTCACCGTGGTCCCCGGCGCCTCCACCGGCTTCACCACCACAGCCACCGCCCCGAAGACGATCCACCAGGCCACGGCGAACGTCGAGGGCGCCTCCGAGACCTCCGACGGCTTCGGCTCCTCGGTCTCCGTCGGTGACGTCGACGCCGACGGCTACGCCGACGTCCTCACCGGCGCCCCCAACGAGGACATCACCCGCGCCGGGACGAACCGCGCCAACGCGGGCTCGGTGTGGCTCCTCAAGGGCACCTCGGCCGGCCTGACGGGCACGGGCTCCCTGGCCCTCTCCCAGGACGCCCCCGACATCGCCGGCTCCACCGAGACCGACGACAAGTTCGGCTCCGCGACCTCCCTGACCGACGTCACGGGCGACGGCTACGCCGACCTCCTCACCGGCACGGAGGGCGAGGACACCGGCAACGGCACGATCCTGTACGTCCCGTCGGTGAACGGCACACCGGCTCCGACGAACTCGTCGTACTACGGCCTCACCCAACTGGACACGCCCCCAGCCGGCCGCCTGGGTCAGCTCCTGACCCCGTAGAGCTGCCCGCGCCCCTGACAGGGGCGCGGGTCAGGGGCGCGGGGAACTGCGCGAGAAGCCCCACCGGACCCGCGGCTGGAGATCCGCGGCTGGGGGTCCAAGGGGCGCAGCCCCTTGAGGATGGGACGGGTAGGGGCGGCGGGGGCGAGGTCACGTCCGCTGGAGTGGTGTATCGACGGCCACTCGGTGATCTCGTTTGAGGCTATGCGGTGAGTTCGGTGGGCAGGACGGACTCGTCGTTTTCTGACTCGATCGGGTGGAGGCGGGCCTTGGCGAGGAGTTCGCGGCCCATGTAGCGGCGGGCCTCGGTCCACTCGTCGTTCTGCTCGGCCAGGACCGCGCCGACGAGCCGGATCACGGCGGTGCGGTCGGGGAAGATGCCGACCACGTCGGTGCGGCGGCGGATCTCCTTGTTCAGTCGCTCCTGCGGATTGTTCGACCAGATCTGCCGCCAGATCTCACGCGGGAACGCGGTGAAGGCCAGCAGGTCATGCTGGGCGGTGTCCAAGTGGGCTGCGGCTTTGGGGAACTTGGCATCCAGCGCGTCCAGGACGTGTGCCATCTGTGCTCGGACGGCGTCGGTGTCGGGCTGTTCGAAGACCGTCCGCAGCAGCGTGGCCACCCACGGCTGGGCCGATTTTGGAACCTGGCTCAGCAGGTTGCGGGCGTAGTGGGTGCGGCAGCGCTGCCAGGACGCGCCAGGCAGAACGGCGCCGATGGCGTCGACGAGGCCGGCGTGCGCGTCCGAGACGACGAGCTGGACGCCGGACAGGCCGCGGGCGATCAGCGAGCGCAGGAAGGCCAGCCAGCCTGCACCGTCCTCGGCCGTGGCGACGTCGATGCCGAGGATCTCGCGGTGCCCGTCGGCGTTGACGCCGACCGCGATCAGCGCGTGGACGTTGATGATGCGGCCGCCCTCGCGGACCTTCTGGGTCAGCGCGTCCACCCAGACGAAGGCATACGGCCCGGCGTCCAGCGGCCGGTTGCGGAACGCTGCGACCTGCTCGTCCAGGTGCCGGGCCATCGCGCTGACCTGGGACTTCGACAGCTGGGTGACGCCGAGGGACTCGGCGAGCTTCTCGACCCGCCGGGTGGACACGCCGAGCAGGTAGGCGGTGGCGACCACGCTGATGAGGGCCTGCTCGGCCCGTCGGCGCCGTTCGAGGAGCCAGTGCGGGAAGTAACTGCCCTGGCGCAGCTTGGGGACGGCGAGCTCGACGGTGCCGGCGCGAGTGTCCCACTCGCGTGGGCGGTAGCCGTTGCGGTGGTTGACGCGTTCGTCGCTGACCTGCCCGTATTCGGCGTTGCAGACGGCATCCGCCTCTGCGGACATGAGGGCGTCGGCGAACGTCTTGACCATCGCGCGCAGCAGATCGGGACTCGCCGCGGCGAGGTTGTCCTCGGCGAGGGCGTGCAGGGGCAGACTGTCTGGTGCGGTCATCGTGCTGATCTCCTTCGAGGCTTCGACACTTCGAAGATCAGCCGGTGGCCGTTCGTCTATGCGGGCCTCACTCTGAAGCCGGAGCAAACCCCCGGATCAGGTCGAACCCGTACACCACTTCCCAGGACGCAACCGGGGGCGCGAAATCCCCCGGCGTCAGCCCGAGGGCATCGCGTCATGGCACAGCAACCGCAGGGACCCGTCCCCCGCGAAGCACCGGCGGGCCTCGTCGAAGGGATCCCAGAAGCGGCCGTCCCAGGTGCGTACCCAGTACGCCCCGTCCGACTCGACCCACTCGCCCCCGGCCCAGCGCACGACGACCTCACCCCCGTACGCCCCGAACCCCCGCAGCGCACCCTCCACGGCGGCGAAGGGCGCCCCCTCCCGCCGTATGTCCTCGATCATCCGGTCCACCCGCCACAGACTCTGCGCCGAGTAGTCGAGACGCACCCGCGCCCCTTCCCGCATCATCGCCACCGCGTCGGCCGCCCACCGAAGGGGCTTCGCCGCGCTCCCGGACCGGCTCCCGGGGCTCGCCGGCCGGCCGGAGGTACTGACCGAACTGAATGTCTGCTGTGCGCTCACACTCGGAATAGCGCCCGCCCCGCACCAGACGTTTCGCGTTTTCGGGCCGTCCCCGACACCGGCGCAGGACCGCCACACCCGGCCCCAGGACACCCACAGGACCCGCCAGGGAAACGAGGTTTACCGCCGCGCTCCACGCGCCCGCCGCGACACGACCGCCCGCAGCACCCGCCGCCCCTCCGTGGCCACACCGAGCGCCTGCCGGAGCCCCGCCGCGCCGTGCTGCGCGAGCAGGTCCAACACCACGACCTGCCGCCGTAGTTCGGCGGCGACGAGATGGGAGGCTCCTTCTTCGCGCCCCTCACGGCAGGCCGCCACGGAGTCGTCGCCCCCGGCGTCCAGCGGGTCGAGCAGCTGATGGATCCGCAGAGCGGAGACGGAACACACCTCGGCCCACTCGCGCAGCCCGTCACCGGACCGTTCCGCGGGAACCGCGTCGAGCATCCGGCGGGCGAGCAGGACGACCTCCTCGCCCCCACCGGAGCCGGGTGTGGAGCCGGGTACGGAGTCGGAGGCGGACTCGGAGGCGTGCGGGGCCAGTTCGCCGCGCACCTTCGCCACCCTCTCGCCCCATCCCTCCCCGTCGTCCACCAGCCCCGCCCACAGCGGACGCAAGACCTCGTCGTCACCCCCGAGAAGCGGTACGCAGCGGTCCAAACAAGCCAACCCGCTTGCCGCCAGACCGCGTTCGTCGGCCTGGGCCATCAGCTCCACCAGGCTCATCGCGCCTCCCCTAGATCCCGCTCGATCATGCCCCGGTTATACGGAGCCCGCACTTCCCCTTACTGCGTGCGACGACACGGGAGTGTCACAGAGGGACGACCCCGAGCCGGTCGAGCAACCGGAAGAGAATGTTTTCAGCCAGGAGGTCCGGCGGTCCAGGTTCTGCGCTCAACACCTCGACCAACGACTGTTCGACGACCGCCCGTCCCGCCTCCGCGGCCCAGGCGACGGCCCGCTCGGCGGCGTCGCGTGGTTCGAGGAAGAAGTCCTCGACCGTGAGCCCCTCGCCGTCACCCAGATACGCGGCCATGGCGCGCCGCGCGAGGCACGTCGTCCACGCCCCGCTCTCCGGCCCGGCGGCCTCGACGACCACACAGTCGCTGCCCATGACGTAACCGAACAACGCGGGCGCGTCCGTCTCCCGGGCGAGCGTGTTCATGTTCCCGACGTCGCCGGTGTCCCCGGCGTCCCCCGTGGCCTCGCCACCGGGCGCGCCCGTCGGGTACGCCCACACCTGCCAGCCGTCGGCCGCCGTCGCACACAGCGTCATGCCCTCGGCCCCGGTCAGCGCGTCCAGCTCCGCGAGTGGCCGCTCGCTTCTGCCCACGACGTAGTACCCCCAGTACCCCATACCGGGAATAGACCACACCCGTACGGCGGTTCGCTCCGGAATCGGGCAATCCGTACGGTTGCGCGGAGACATCCCCGAAGGGAGACGGGCTCAGAGGGAGACGGGCTCCGGTTCGCGCGGGCCGCTCCGCGCCTTGTCGTCCTGCATCCGGGTGAGCGTGACGACGAAGAGGATGGCGAGCACGGCGGCCACGATCTCGACGGCGTCCGCGAACAGCATCCGCAGGGCGGCCGACCGGTGTTCCGCGCCCGCCTCCGCCTCGTAATACGCCTTGTCCGCCACCTCTCTCACCACGACGCTGATCAGCCACAGCGCCCACCAGGCGTTGACGAGCGCGTGCGACCGGGGCTTCTCCCGCGGACTGCTCGCATCCCAGCAATCGATCGCGATCCGTCGCGGAAACCACAGGAGCACGGGCGGCACGAACCAGCCCCCGATCGCCCAGCCCCGCCTCAGCCCGTGTCCGGACGGGTCGAACACCTCGGCGTTGACCCGTACCCGGTGGAACCACACCAGGAAAACGGCGATGGTGGCGAAGAAGCTGAGCATCTGCAGGCCACCGGCCAGATCGACGAGCAGGTCCGCCGAGTCCGCATCCCGCGCGACGGCCGCGCGCGACTCCCCGTCCGCCATCCGGCCACTCACGTCGAGCAACGCGATGTCCGCCCCTATCGAGAGCAGGTCGACGGCGATGACCACCCCGAGCAGCACCGCCACAGCCCGTCCGTACCCCACCGGTGACCGCAGCCAGGGCGCCCCGTGCGGCGGCGGAGCGGGCCGCGCCGGGTGCGTGGGCAGCGGCGGGGCTGCCGCCCCGCACCACCGGCACAGCTCGCCGCCGGGTGCCGCCGCATGGTTTCCGCAGCGCGCACAGTTCACCGTGAAGCCCCCGTGTGGTCGAAACGCACCGAACGCGGTTCTCCCCAGACCCTGACGCTCGGCGCTCAGAACACTCGGAACATACGGTTCACCCGCCCTGCCCGTCCACCCGATTCCGTTCCCCGGCGCCCCCGGAGGCTCAGCTCACCTTCCCCGCCAGTTCCCGGAACTGCGCCCAGCTCATCCCCGGCTTCGCCGGATCCCACAGCTTCTGCGACAGCGCCCGCAACGGCATCCGGACGCCCGCCGCGACCTGCGCCTCGGTCTGCCGGTTCGCCAGGTCGCACCAGACGGCGAAGACACCGCCGAGGATCTGGTCGTCGTACTGGGCGGGGACGGCGGTGATGCCGCGCAGCACCCGTGGCGTCCAGGACTCGTAGATGCGCTGCCCGGTCGGGTAGACGAACTGGTTGGGCTCGCCGAGGACGTAGTACAGGTACTCGTCGTTGTAGTTGATCACCTGACGCCCGGCGCTCAGATACTCGACCGGCGGCCGGGCCCCGATCTCCTTGCCCGTCCAGTACGCGACCTGGATCGCCTTGTCCGCCTGGACGGACCCGCCCCGGAAGAACCCGTCGTTCCAGGCCCGTACCGTCCGGTCGTGCCCGCGCATCACCTTGGCGCGGTCGTTCAGCCAGCCGGTGGCGAGGTCGGCGACGGTCGCGCCGGAGCCGTACTTCTGCCGCGCGGCGGCGGCCAGCTGCGGATAGGAGGCCTCGGGGTTCGACACCATCAGCGCCCGGTACTCGTCACCGCCGAGATGCCAGTACGCGCCGGGGAACAGGTCGGCGTACTCGTCGAGCAACTCGTCGACGACCTCGGCGGACTCGGGGTTGGCGATGTCGACGGCTCCGCTCGCGGCCACGCCCTGCGCGTTCTTCAGCTGGAGCCCCGGATTGCCCGCGATCACGGCTCCCAGGTGCCCGGGAGAGTCGATCTCCGGTACGACCTCGATGTGCCGGCTCTCCGCGAGGTCCAGGATCTTCTTCACCTGGGCCTTGGTGAGGTGCTGGTCCGACACCACCTCGGGGTGGCTCGTGGACTCGATCCGGAAGCCCTGGTCGTCGGAGAAGTGCAGCCCGAGCTGGTTGTACTTCAGGTCGCCCAGCTCACGGATGCGGTCCTCGATCCAGCCGGCCGTGAAGTGCTTGCGCGCGATGTCGAGCATGAACCCGCGCTGCGGCTTGGCCGGCTCGTCCCGGACGACGCCCTCCGGCGCCGTACCGCCGCCGCGCACCTCCTGCTTCAGGGTGCGCGTCCCGTAGAAGACACCCGCCTCGGCGGGCGCGGCGATCCGTACCCGCCGGTCCTTCACCGTCAGCGTGTACGCCTCCGACCGCGGCGCGTCCGCCCCGGTGAGCGCCAGCTCCACGTCCCCGTCCCGGGGCTCGGTCTCCCCCGCGTAGGCCAGCCCCAGCTCCCCGGCGGTCAAGCGCGCCTCGTCGGCCAGCGCCGCGTTCCGTACGACGACCCGGCCCCCGTCGGCGGGCTTCCAGCCGGGGCCACGGGCGGCCTCGTGCTGCCGTACGGCGGGGATGGTCAGGGGCTTCCCGGACAGCGGATACGTGCGCGAAGGCGACGGGGACGCGGACGGCGAACTCTCCGCCTCGCTCAGCGACGACCGGCCCGGCGACGGCTGCGCCCCGCTGGGCGTGCGCTTCTCGTCGCCCGGCCACACGGTCACAGCCGCCGCGACCGCGCCGCCCGCCAGGACGACGCCCGCGCCCAGGAGCAACCCTTTCGACGTGATCGCCGTCTTCCTGCGGGGTGCCCTGCGCCGACCCCGGTTCACGCCACGCCCCCGGTCCCGATCCCGGTCAGCATCCACGACATCTCACGCACCTCTCGCCCGCGTCCTTCCCCCGGTCCTCTCCCGACTCTCTTCCGAGCCCCTTCTCGAACCTACGACGTCCAACCGCACCACCCGTCCACCACAGGTTCCGAAACTCTTCCGTCCGGGTGAATTCCGGGCACCGAACGGACAGCTCATGACCCGCCTCGATAACGTGGTGGCACCTTTCGCACGGCCTGCCCAGCCGACCCCTACGCACCGCCGAGGATCCACGCTGCCTCCGCACCGCCTCCCCCCTCTCCCCGGCCAGGTCGCCATCCCGGAGCAGGCCCGCACCCCCGGCCCGTCGGCCCTGGAGGAGTTCAACCACGCCCCCGCCGACCTGGCCCGGCAGACCCTCCTCACCTGCCTGCGCAGCCTCCGCTGGGCCCATCGCCTCACCGACCACCGCCCCTACCCCGACCTCGACGCCCTCCTCGCCGCGTCGGACGAGGCCGCGTACGACCTCACGGCGGCCGACCTGGCGGAGGCCCTCGCCGGCGAAGTCCTCCCCACCCTCCCGGACGACACCTACGGCGTGGCCCACACCGCCCTGAACGCCGCCCACGCCGCCTACGAGGCCCGCTTCGGCCACGTGTTCGTCATCTCCCTGGACACCTCCCACCCGGACGAACTCCTCGACCGCACCCTGGAGGGCATCCGCTCCCGCCTGGGGAACGACCCGGAGGAGGAACGGGTGGTGGTGGCGGAGGAACTGCGCCACCTGGCCGCAGAGCGGCTGACCGGCCACCTCGGGGGCGCGGGGAACCGCACGATCTTCTAGGCGCGCGGGGAACTGCGGGATCCTTCAAGGGCTCGGGGAACCGCGCGACCTTCTAGGCGCGCGGGGTCCTGCGCGATCCTTCAGGGGCGCGGGGAACTCCGCGACCTTCCAGGGGCGCGGGGAACTCCGCGACCTTCCAGGGGCGCGGGGAACTGCGCGACCAGCCACAACGAACCCGCACCCGGCACCCCACCAGCACCCCCGCCCCGAATGCCGCCCGCTACTCACCCTTACGTGCACCTTTGTATGCCAGTTTGATCACACCAACCCTCCCGGCTTAAGCCAAGTGCAACGACGTCGCTACCATGGCCGGGGCCGGTGGACCGTACCCGGCCGGGTCAGACCGACAAGCAAGCCGGCCGGCCCCAATCCCCGCTCCCGGAGGGTTCTTCCGTGCCGGCTGGAACGCTGTACCGCGGCCGGGAAGGAATGTGGTCCTGGGTGGCTCATCGAGTCACCGGCGTCCTCATCTTCTTCTTCCTGTTCGTACACGTGCTGGACACCGCTCTCGTCCGCGTCTCCCCCGACGCCTACGACAAGGTCGTGGCCACGTACAAGACGCCGATCGTCGCGCTGCTGGAGTACGGCCTCGTCGCCGCCATCCTCTTCCACGCGCTCAACGGTCTTCGGGTCATCGCCGTCGACTTCTGGTCGAACGGCCCCCGTCACCAGAAGACGATGCTCTGGTCCGTCGTCGGCATCTGGCTCGTGCTGATGATCGGGGCCCTGTACCCCGTCCTCGGCCACGCCGTCCGTGAAGTCTTCGGGAGCTGAGGCAGATGTCCGCCACTGAAACCACCGCATCCGGCATCGGCCCCGTCGAGGGCGCCGAGGAGCTGTCGGGCTACAGCCCCGACAACCCGGCCCCCTTCATCGAGCCGCCCCGCAAGCGCACCAAGAAGACCCCCAGGTCGACCCGCGGCAACTTCGAGATGGTCGCGTGGCTCTTCATGCGCCTGTCCGGCATCGTCCTGGTCGTCCTGGTCATCGGCCACCTGCTGATCCAGCTCGTCCTCGACGGCGGTGTCTCCAAGATCGGCTTCGCGTTCGTCGCGGGTCGCTGGGCCTCGCCGTTCTGGCAGACCTGGGACCTGCTGATGCTGTGGCTCGCGATGCTGCACGGCGCGAACGGCCTGCGTACCGTCATCAACGACTACGCCGAGCGCGCGAACACCCGGCTGTGGCTCAAGGGCCTGCTCTACACCGCCACGGTGTTCACCATCCTGCTGGGCACGCTGGTGATCTTCACCTTCGACCCGAACATCCGCTAGGCACGGGGCTGAGGCAACCGATCATGAAGATCCACAAGTACGACACCGTCATCGTCGGCGCCGGCGGCGCCGGTATGCGCGCGGCCATCGAGTCCACGCAGCGCAGCCGCACCGCCGTGCTGACCAAGCTGTACCCCACCCGCTCCCACACGGGCGCCGCGCAGGGCGGCATGGCCGCCGCGCTCGCCAACGTGGAGGAGGACAACTGGGAGTGGCACACCTTCGACACGATCAAGGGCGGTGACTACCTGGTCGACCAGGACGCCGCCGAGATCCTGGCGAAGGAGGCCATCGACTCCGTCCTCGACCTGGAGAAGATGGGCCTGCCGTTCAACCGCACGCCGGACGGCACGATCGACCAGCGCCGCTTCGGCGGTCACAGCCGGAACCACGGCGAGGCCCCGGTCCGCCGCTCCTGCTACGCGGCCGACCGCACCGGCCACATGATCCTCCAGACGCTTTACCAGAACTGCGTCAAGCACGGCGTGGAGTTCTTCAACGAGTTCTACGTGCTCGACCAGCTGATCACCGAGGTCGACGGCGTCAAGAAGTCGGCGGGTGTCGTCGCGTACGAACTCGCCACCGGCGAGATCCACGTCTTCCAGGCGAAGGCCGTGATCTACGCGTCCGGCGGCTGCGGCAAGTTCTTCAAGGTGACGTCGAACGCGCACACGCTGACCGGTGACGGCCAGGCCGCCGTGTACCGCCGGGGTCTGCCGCTGGAGGACATGGAGTTCTTCCAGTTCCACCCGACCGGCATCTGGCGCATGGGCATCCTGCTGACGGAGGGCGCCCGCGGTGAGGGCGGCATCCTCCGCAACAAGGACGGCGAGCGCTTCATGGAGAAGTACGCGCCGGTGATGAAGGACCTGGCGTCGCGAGACGTGGTGTCGAGGTCCATCTACACGGAGATCCGCGAGGGCCGCGGCTGCGGTCCCGAGGGCGACCACGTCTACCTCGACCTCACGCACCTCCCGCCGGAGCAGCTCGACGCCAAGCTCCCGGACATCACCGAGTTCGCGCGGACGTACCTCGGCATCGAGCCCTACACGGACCCGATCCCGATCCAGCCGACCGCGCACTACGCCATGGGCGGCATCCCGACGAACGTCGAGGGTGAGGTCCTGCTCGACAACACCACCGTCGTCCCGGGCCTGTACGCCGCCGGTGAGGTCGCCTGTGTCTCCGTGCACGGCGCCAACCGTCTCGGTACCAACTCGCTGCTCGACATCAACGTGTTCGGCAAGCGGGCGGGCATCGCCGCCGCCGACTACTCCCAGAAGGCCGACTTCGTCGAGCTGCCGGAGAACCCGGAGTCGCTGGTCGTCGAGCAGATCGAGCGGCTGCGCTCGGCCACGGGCAACGAGCGCGTGGCGGAGCTGCGGCGCGAGCTGCAAGAGACCATGGACGCCAACGTCATGGTGTTCCGCACCGAGCAGACGATCAAGACGGCCGTCGAGAAGATCGCCGAGCTGCGCGAGCGCTACAAGAACGTGGCGATCCAGGACAAGGGCAAGCGGTTCAACACCGACCTCCTGGAGGCCGTCGAGCTGGGCAACCTGCTCGACCTGGCCGAGGTCATGGCCGTGTCGGCGCTGGCCCGCAAGGAGTCCCGCGGTGGTCACTACCGCGAGGACTACCCGAACCGGGACGACGTCAACTTCATGCGTCACACCATGGCGTACCGCGAGGTCGGCGACGACGGCTCCGAGACCGTCCGCCTCGACTACAAGCCGGTCGTCCAGACCCGCTACCAGCCGATGGAGCGTAAGTACTGATGGCAACCCCGACCCTGGACAAGGCGGACGCGGCAGGCAGCCCCGAGCCCGGCTTCGCCGATTCCCCGTACATCACGGTCACGTTCCGCGTGCGCCGCTTCAACCCCGAGGTCGCGGCCGAGGCGAGCTGGCAGGACTTCGTCCTGGAGATCGACCCCAAGGAGCGTGTCCTCGACGGGCTGCACAAGATCAAGTGGGACGTGGACGGCACCCTGACCTTCCGCCGCTCCTGCGCCCACGGCATCTGCGGCTCGGACGCCATGCGGATCAACGGCAAGAACCGTCTGGCCTGCAAGACGCTGATCAAGGACATCAACCCCGAGAAGCCGATCACGATCGAGCCCATCAAGGGCCTCACGGTCCTCAAGGACCTGGTCGTGGACATGGAGCCGTTCTTCCAGGCGTACCGGGACGTGATGCCCTTCCTGATCACGAAGGACACCAACGAGCCGACGCGTGAGCGTTTCCAGACCGCCGAGGACCGCGAGCGCTTCGACGACACCACGAAGTGCATCCTCTGCGCCGCGTGCACGTCCTCGTGCCCGGTGTTCTGGAACGACGGCCAGTACTTCGGTCCGGCCGCGATCGTGAACGCCCACCGCTTCATCTTCGACTCGCGTGACGAGGCCGGAGAGCAGCGGCTGGAGATCCTCAACGACCGTGACGGCGTGTGGCGTTGCCGTACGACGTTCAACTGCACGGACGCCTGCCCGCGCGGTATCGAGGTCACCAAGGCGATCCAGGAGGTGAAGCGGGCGCTCATCACGCGCCGCTTCTGATCCGCCGCCGATGTCCGTGACGGAAGGCCCGCAGGTTCACCTGCGGGCCTTCCGCGTTCCCGGCGGAGGCGGGTGTGCGGCCCACGCACGAGGGCCTCGTCCCCACGCGGAGCTTCCGGGGAAGCTCCGCGGTGGACGAGGCCCATCGGTCGATCACCTCGCGGCGATCCTCAGCGCGATCAGCCGCGCAGGACACGGCCCTGCGAGTCGGTGCGGTCGTTGCTCGTGAGGAACAGGATGCCGTCGATCAGCGACCAGAAGCCCAGACCACCGCAGGTGAGGAGCTGGGCGACGCCCACGCCGACGGAACCGACGTAGAAACGACCGATGCCGAGCGTGCCGAGGAAGAGCTGCAGGACGCCCGCGACGATCTTCGACTTGTCGGAGTACGGGCGACCCTGCGGGTCGTGGCCGAAGGGAGCGTCAGGGGTGGGGACGGTCATGGAAATAACTCCTGGATGTACTGACTGAAACCGAAGCGGATTGCTCCGGGGGGCATCACAGGAGAGAAGGCGCGGCACAATACCGGCAGCAATCAGGCACGGCGAACACCGGCCAACGATCGAGCACGACGTAATCCCCCGTCATCCCCCCTGTCGCCGTTGCAGCGTAGTGAGACTCGTGGGACGGATGGGAGAGGAATAAGGCGATCGTTCCGATTCCGTGATCCGATTCCAGCCAACTTGCGACAACTGGGCGACATAAAGCGGGCGTAAGGGATTTACGGGGGCCGGCGGCGGGAAGAAAGCCCGATTCGGCCGTGATCGCTCAGTGAAGATTGCGGACGATCGTCCACGTCACCGCGATACCCAGGATCAACGCCTGGGTGCGGGGCTTCAGTTCGGGGCGCCAGCGGCGGCCGCGCACTCCCTCGACGAACCAGCGGCCGAGCAACGCCAGGGCGAAGGGCGCGGCGAGCAGCAGCACCCGGTTGTCGTGCCAGGCGGCGGCGAACTGGCCGTGCATCAGGTCGTACACCATGCGGGTGCCGCCGCAGGCGGGGCAGAGCAGCCCGGTGACATAGCGGAACGGGCACTGGGGCAGCAGATGGCTGGGCTCGTGCGGGTTGGTGCCGTACAGGTATGCGGCGCCCGCCAGCCCAGCGGCGGCCACCGCGAAGGGGGCCGCCGCCGGATGCCGGAAGGTGGTGAGGCCGCGTTCAGCCACGCAGGACACGTCCGTTGGAGTCCGTGGTGTTGCTGCCGGTCAGCAGGATGATGCCGTCGACCAGCGACCAGATGCCGAGGCCGCCGCAGGTGAGGAGCTGCGCGACGCCGAGGCCGACGTGGCCGATGTAGAACCGGCCGACACCGAAGGCGCCCAGGAACAGCGAGAGGATGCCCGCGACGATCTTGGACTTGTCGGAGTACGGGCGACCATAGGGGTCGTAGCCGTACGGGGCGTTGGGGTCACCCGTGTACGCGCCGCCCGGCGTGGGCGGCACCTGGTAACCGCCCTGCGGGTAGCCGCCCTGCTGCGGGTAGCCGTAGCCGGGCTGGCCCGCGCCCGGCTGCTGGTAGCCGCCCTGCGGAGCCCCGTACGGGTCGCCGGCCTGCGGGGCGCCGTACGGGTTGGCGCCCGGCTGGCCCGGGGCGCCGCTCGGGTACCCGTATCCGGGCTGCGGCGGCTGCGGGGGCTGAGCGGGCTGAGCGGGCTGAGCGGGCTGCTGAGGCTGCTCGGTCACGGTACTGACTCCTGCGTGTTGTTTGCTTGAGCGGCTGAAAAACTCACTATGGGCTGTCCGTCATATTGCAGGAGGGAAGGGCCCGGAGAGAAGTTGTTACTTCGGCCGGGCGCCGAACCGACTCCCGCGTGTGGGCGGAGTCACAGTCCCGTGATCACAGGTGCCGGTTGGCTGAGGATCGTCGGGTCGGTGATCTCCGTGTCCTTGGCGAGCAGCATCGCCTTGCTGAGGATGACAACGAGCATACGGTCGCCCTCGTAGGGGAGATAGCCGGTCTGCGGAGTTCCGTTCCCGTTACTGCCCCCTCTCATTGCTGTCCCCGTTCCCGTTCCGACGGGCCGCGGCACCCTGGTTCAGCGCACCGAAGGCGCACGACGTCCAGTACTCGGGAAGCGCCCGCCGGGCCCGCCGTCCTGCCCAGGTCGGGCCGTCACCCCCGGCCACCACTCCGACGAACAGGACGACGTCACGCAGCACTTCGGAGAGGACGAGTCCAGGGAGCGCCGACTTCTGAGGGTCAGCAGGGGAGTTGAACCGAAGGTGGCACTGAAAGCAGGGGGTGGGAGCAGCCCACGAGAGAGGGGCCACTCCATCGGGTGATCTGCGCCGGACTGCCGGACCGGATGACGGCCAGTACACCAGAGTACTAGTATGCACACGTACTACGCGGTGATCGTTGATGGCCTGGCATCTTGAAATGACCGGAGAGGTGCGCGACTGGCTACACAGACTGCGCAAGGACGACCGCACCACGGCACGGCTGGTGGGCCAGGCGATTCAGGCCCTTGTCGAGGAGGGCCCGGACCTGGGACGCCCTCTTGTGGACCGGATCAAGGGGTCCACCCTGCACCACCTCAAGGAACTACGGCCGGGCTCGGCCGGAGACACCGAGATCAGGATTCTCTTCGCCTTCGATCCCGAGCGCAGCGCGGTACTCCTGGTCGCGGGTGACAAGGCGGGGCGATGGACGGCGTGGTACCGCCGCGCGATCCCCTTGGCCGAGGAACGCTATACCGAGTGGCTGGACCACCTGGCCCGGCGCCGTCACAAGGAGACAGAGCGATGACCAGCTTTCACTCATGGGACGAGGTCAAGGAAGAGGTCTTCGACACCGAGGACCTGGACGAGATCATGGCGGGTGCCCGGCGCATGGTCGCCGAGGCACGTGCGCACCGGTTGGCCGAGATGCGCAGGCAACTCGGCCTCACCCAGCGTGAGGTGGCCGACCGTATGCACGTACGACAGGAACGGGTGTCCGCCATCGAGCGCGGCAGGACCGACTCCGCCGAGGTGGGAACGGTCGCGGCCTACGTGGAGGCGCTGGGCGGGGAGCTGGAGATCGTCGCGAACTTCAATGGGACCCGGGTCGTGGTGGCGTAGTCCGGCGCTCCTGAATCCCACGCGTCCCGTTCAACCCTCGCGTCTCGACGCGTGTCTCCTCTGTACGCCTGTTCGGCAAAGCCACGCAATACACCGATGCCTCGGGCGAACCACGAGCCCGACATCAGTCGTACGCGCTCTGCCCTCACAGGCACCCATACCAGCGCCGGGCCGCCCAGTGAGCCCCGCGCACACCGCAGGAGACGCATGTTCACGCGCAGGAATACCCGCCTGGTTCTCGCGACGGCCGCGGCCGTGTCGCTGACCGGCGGACTGCTCACCCTCACGACGGGCGCCGCGAGCGCCTCCCCCGCCAAGTACGCCGACGACTTCAACGGCGACGGGTACCGGGACTACGCGATCCCCGGCTACGGTGAGTTCACCGTGACGTACGGGACCGCCACGGGTCCCGGCAGCACAACCAAGACCTTCACGCAGAAGAGCGCCGGCGTCCCCGGGACGGCCGGTGACGCGGGCGGCTACGGCGACGGGTTCGGTGAGGATCTCGCCGCCGCCGACCTCAACCGCGACGGCTACGCCGATCTGGCGGTCGCCGACCGCAGCGAGAAGGTGAACGGGAAGGTCAGTGCGGGCGCGGTCACCATCATGTGGGGTGCCAAGTCCGGCCTCGGCACCAAGGCGACCCGGCTCCCCGTCAAGGCGAAGTCCCACCTCAGCTTCGGCAACGAGCTCGAAACCGGCGACTTCGACGGCGACGGCAAGGCGGACCTGGCGGTCGCCGACGGCCTCGACACCGTCCACATCTACCGGGGCGGTTTCACCCGGGCCGGCAAGACGGGCAAGGTCACCAAGCACACCCGTTCAGGCCCGACTCACACCTTCGAACCCACCGGGCTCGTCGCCGGAAAGGTCACCAAGGACAAGGCCACCGACCTGTACGTCCTCGGACAGGGGTACCGCAAGGACAAGATGACGCAGGACGCCTGGCTGCTGCGCGGCGGCAAGACGGTCAAGTGGAGCGACAAGCTGGTCGCGATCAACAACTCGGAGCCGGACTACGACCCGACCGGCGTCGTCGCGGACTTCGACAAGGACGGCTACGGAGACCTGGCGGTCAGCGACACGTCGTACAACAAGGGCGCGGGCTCGGTGGTCGTCGTGCGCGGCGGCAAGAGCGGCCCGACCGCCAAGTACCGCCTCACCCAGGCCACTTCCGGCGTCGCCACGGCCGCGTCGAAGAGTGACGGCTTCGGGTACGAACTCTCCGCCGGAGACACCAACCGCGACGGCTACCCGGACCTCGCGGTCGGCGTCCCCGGAGAGAAGGTCGGCTCCGCGAAGGACGCGGGCGGCTTCCACATCCTGCGCGGCGGCAAGAAGGGCCTGGCCGGCACCGGCTCCCAGTGGTTCAGCCGGGCGACGGAGGGAGTTCCGGGCAACCCCAAGGAGTACGAGATGTTCGGCTCCGCCATCCGCCTGCGCGACCTCGACGGTGACGGTGACAAGGACCTCCTCGCCGGGAGCGTGAACCGCGAGACGAGCCTGTTCTTCCGGGCGAGCGCGTCCGGAATCACGACGGGCACCGTGACGGAGCTGAGCCTGAAGCCGGGCTTCCCGCAGTAGCCGCGGCGCGCAGGGACGTTGCCGCTTGGCTGGATCGCGACCAACTTGTGTGACTGATGGGGCGGTTGATCACAGACTGACCCCATGACCAACCTGAGGAAAGCCGCGGCCGCACTGTCGGCCGCGGCCGCGATCCTTGTCGCGATACCCCCCACAGCCTCGGCGACGCCCGTCCCGCACGACACGTCCGACCACACGTACGGCGGCACACTCGTCCGGGAGAACTTCAATCACCTCCCCCTCGGCCCGGTGACCAAGGGCCGGGGCTGGACCACTGACGCCTCCAACGGCACGCTGTCCGTCGAGCCTGGTACCGACGGTCGTGGCCGTGAACTCCGTATCCGGACCGAGGGCAACGGACGGGCCTTCGTCGTCCTGTCCGACCTCGCCCCGCCCGGCAACAGCCTCTGGGCCCGGATGCGGCTGCGCGTGACCGAGTTCCCGACTGCTCCCGACTGGGCCCACTGGACCCTCGCGGAGGCCTCCGGCGCCGACTCCCCCACGCTGGTGCGGCCGTTGGGCGGCCAGTACGCGCCCACCGAGCCCGGCAACTTCTGGGGCGTGGGCTCCGATCTGGGCCCGACGGGCGACTGGACCAACTGGAAGACCTCGGCTCCGGCCGTCGCCGGAAAGTGGCAGTGCGCCGAGTTCCACCTCGACGCCACGGACAACCGCGTCACCGTCTACCTGAACGGCGTGGCCCAGCCCGACCTGACCGTCTCCACGAAGAACCACGGCGGCACGACGGACGACTTCGTCTTCCCCACCTTCGACAAGCTCAAGCTGGGCTGGCAGCTGTACCAGGCGAACCCGGCACCGGCCGCGTTCGAGATGCGGATGGACGACATCGCGGTGAGCAGCCGGCGGGTGGGGGGCTGCGAGGTCTGACACAGAGGTCTGACACAGAGGTCTGACAGGGGGCCACGCACCTCGCCTCTCCTGATCTCAAAGCTATAGCTCCTGAGTGGGCCGCCCATCCTCCGCGAACGGGCGGCCCACTCGGCCTATACGCCCGGGAAGCGCCACTCCGCCCACACCTCCTTACCACCGCCGCTACGCCGCCCGTTGACGACGAGGTAATGCCCCCACTCGTCGGCGCACGCCCTCGACAGCCACAGCCCCCGTCCGCTTTCGGCATCGAGCCCCGGCTCCGGCCTCTCGCGCGGCAGACACGGGCTGCTGTCCCACACGCTCAGCCGCAGCCGCCCGTCGGCGCGTGGGGCCGTACAGCGACCGAATCCCTCGTATGAGCACGGGAGTTCGTGACCGGCTCGGCCTCCGCCTGGACCGAGGGCGACATCGTCACCGTCCTGGACATCACCGGCGACGGAGTGACGGACATGGTGTACCGCACGGACGTCCACTCCCAGCTCATGCTCCGCAAGGGCATCGCGGCGAGCGGCGGTGGCACCGGCCTGGACTCCCTGTCCTCCGGCGCCGACTCCTCCGGCGCCACCGACCTCGCCCCCTCGAGCTACTGGAAACCCGGATCGCCATCGGCCCCCTCTCCACGCCCAGGCCCGTCAGCCCGACCGTGCCATGCGACGCGTGCTGTCGCTCCCGCGGCTACATCGACCGACGCTCTAATCTGACGACATGTCAGACAACGAGTCACACGAGTCGTACGAGTCGTACGAACTGCTCGGCTTCGACAACCTCCTCCTCCCCGTCGGCGACCTCGGCGAAGCCGTCTCCTTCTACGAGCGGGCCGGCTTCGCCGTGGCGTTCCGGCTGGACGAGGCCGGGATCGCGGGGCTGAAGGTGGGCAAGGAGACGCCCGGGCTGCTGCTCCGCGTGGAGGACGAGTTGCCGCACCGGTCGCCCGCGTGGGGGACGGCACGGGCGTGGCTGGAGGTGCGGGACGCCCGGGAGGCCGCGCGGGCGCTCACGGCGGCGGGGGTGCCGCCGCTCGACGCGCCGTTCTCCATCGCCACCGGGTGGACCGTCGAGTTCGCGGACCCCTGGGGCAACGTCGTCGGGTTCACGGACTACACCAAGCGGCCGGAGCTGGCCCGCACCGGATGACCGCTTGAACGTGTTCAAAAATAGGTCTACAGTCTCCCTCAGAACGTTTTGAACACGTTCAAGAAGCCGGGAAGGGGTGGGGACATGGACCTCACGGTCATCGCGTACGTCGTCTATCTGCTGGTCAGCGTGGGGCTGACGGTCTGGGTGGCGCGGACGTTGAGCAGGAACGGGCGGATCTTCCTCGCGGACGTGCTGCGGGGGAACGAGAACCTCGCGGACGCGGTGAACCATCTGCTGGTGGTCGGGTTCTATCTCGTGAACCTGGGGTTCGTGGCGCTGTATCTGAACGCGGACGGCGCCATCAGCAGCCCGCGTGAGGTGTTCGAGGCGGTGTCGGCGAAGCTCGGTGTGGTGCTGCTCGTGCTCGGGGCGCTGCACCTGGGGAACGTGTTCGTGCTGAACAAGTTCCGGCGGCGGGGCGTGATGGAGCGGGAGCAGCTGCCGCCGGTCGCGCCGCAGGGCTGGGTCGCTCCGGCAGGGCGGGCATGAGCACCACGGCCGAGGCGGCCACCGCGGGCCGGGGCGCCGAGCGCGTCCCGGTTCGCGGGCTCACCGTGCTGTACGACACCGGGTGCGGGCTGTGCGCCTTCCTGCGGGAGTGGCTCGGCAGGCAGCGGCAGTTGGTGCCGCTGGCGTTCGTGGCGGCGGGGTCGCAGGAGGCACGGCTGCTGTTTCCGTCGCTCGATCACGGGGCGACGCTGGAGGAGATCACGATCGTGGGGGACGGCGGGCAGGTGTACCGGGGGTCCGGCGCCTGGATCGTGTGTCTGTGGGCGCTGCGCGAGCACCGGCCGCTCGCGCACCGGCTGAGCACCCCGGCGGGGGCCCGGCTCGCGCGCACCGCCGTACTCACCACCGCGAAGTGGCGGGGCGCCCACCGGCAGCCCGGCTCGGGCTGTGGGAGCGGCGGAGCCGAGCTGACGGGATGGGCGTACGACCGGCGGTACGGGTGGCTGTACCGCCCTCCCGGTGGCTGCGACACCGGTACCTGCCCGACTCGTTAGGCTCTGCCCGTGCCCGCAGTGAACGACAGCCCCAGCGCAGAGCCCCCCGCCGACCAGGTCGACACGGAGCCCGGCGGCCCCAGGGACGGCGCCGAGCAACCCGGCCCCAAGGGCACCGCCAAGTCCGAACAGACCCGCGCGCTGATCCTGGAGACCGCGCTGCGGCTCTTCCAGGAGCGCGGGTACGACAAGACGACGATGCGGGCCATCGCCAAGGAGGCCGGGGTCTCCGTCGGCAACGCGTACTACTACTTCGCCGGCAAGGAGCACCTGATCCAGGGGTTCTACGACCGGATCGGCGCGGAGCACCGGGCGGCGGTGCGGACGGTGCTGGAGCGGGAGACGGATCTGGAGGCACGGATCGCCGGGGTGCTGAAGGCCTGGCTGGACGTGGCGGAGCCGTACCACGAGTTCGCGGCGCAGTTCTTCAAGAACGCGGCCGATCCGGACAGCCCCCTCAGCCCCTTCTCCCCCGAGTCGGAGGGGCCGCGCGAGGAGTCCATCGCCATCCACCGCGAGGTGCTCGCCGGGTCGAAGGCCAAGGTCCCGGACGAACTACGGGAAATTCTGCCCGAGTTGATGTGGCTCTCCCTGATGGGGCTCGTCATGTACTGGGTCTTCGACCGGACGGAGGGACGCGAGCGCAGCTACCGGCTCGCCGAGCGGGGGGCCCGGCTGACGACCCGGGGTGTCTCGCTGGCGCGGTTCCGGGTGATGCGACCACTGGTCCGCGAGGTGCACGAGCTGTTCACGGACTTCCTGCCGGGGATGACGAAGGTGGTGTCGGAGCCGGGGGTCAAGGGGCGGGGAGCGGAGTGATCACTTTCGGGTGAACGGTCTGAAGGGGACATCAGGCACCCTGCCTGCCTACGATGATGCTCTCGACACCAGCCCATGGGAGGCACCTGATGTCCGCAGCAGCTGTCGAGCGGTCGCACGAGGAGCGGGCGCTGATCGCCGAAGCGAACCACATCATGGAGAGCGTTCCGGGCCTCCGCGTCGAGATCATCGGAGACCAGATCCTCGTGAGCCCAGCACCGGACGGCCCTCACTCCGAGGCGCTGATGCTGTTCGCAGCCCCCTTCATGGATCTGGGCCTCGTGCGTGCGCTCCCGGGCATCGGCCTCTGGCTGCCCAGCGGCCCGGAGGACTACGCCATCCCCGACCTGTCGGTGGTCGACGACGACTACCGTGATCACCTGGTGGAGAACAGCTGCTACGACCCGATGTGCTTCCGTCTGGTCATGGAGGTCACCTCCAGCAACTGGAGAACGGATCTGCAGACCAAGGTCACCCACTACGCCAAGGCCCGCATCCCCGTCTACGTCATCGTCGACCGCAAGCACCAGCGCCTCCATGTGCTGACCGAACCGGGGCGCGGCAATTACGCCACACACGGGATCCACCTCCCCGGGGAGCTCGTCACGCTCCCCGAGTCCGTGGGCGGAAAGGTCGTGCTCGACGTCGAGCGCCTCCTCAAAGCCGGTTTGGCCTGAGCTGGTTGACCGCGTCCACCTCCCCCTCGGCCACCCCCGCCGTCTCCACGTCGTACACCAGCGGCCCCTCCCCCACGACCACCTGACGCGCACGCGAGGCGGACGACGGTGAAGTCGTCCCCAGCAGATACGCCCCCGGGCCCGGTACCGCGACGATGTACGAGCCGTCCGCCAGAGACGTGACCCGGTCCAGCTGACGCCCACCCCGCGACAGCAGCGTCACCTCGGCGCCCTCGACCGGCTCGCCGTCCGCCGCCCGGACGAAGCCGTGGATCACGGAGGCGGGGCCGCCGTCCGGATACGGGGGCCCCGCGGCCGGGGGCTCCTCCTCCTTCGGCTCCTCCTCCTTCGGCTCCTCCTCCTTCGGCTCCACCGCCAGGTGCGGCAAGCGCTTCTCCAGCCCCGCCGGCAGCCACCAGTTCGCCTTCCCCAGCAGATGCATCGCGGCCGGCACCAGCGCCGTACGCAGGATGAAGGCGTCGAGGGCGACGGCGGCGGCCAGGCCGATGCCGGCCATCGCGGCCTCCAGTTCGCCGCTCAGCACGAACGCGCTGAAGACGCACATCATGATCAGGGCCGCGCAGTTGATGACCCGGCTGGTCTCCGCGAGGCCGACGCGGACGGCGCGGGCGTTGTCCTTGGTGTGGACCCACTCCTCGTGCATCCGGCTGACCAGGAAGACCTGGTAGTCCATGGAGAGCCCGAAGAGCAGCGAGAGCATGATGACCGGGAGGAAGGCCGCGATCGGGCCCTCCCTGCCGATGCCGAGAAGCTCCGTTCCCCAGCCCCACTGGAAGATCGCCACCAGGACGCCGAAGGACGCGGCGGCCGCGACGAGGTTCATCAGCGCGGCTGTCAGCGGCACGAGGAGCGAGCGGAAGGCGACCAGCAGGAGCAGGAAGCCGAGCGTGATGATCGTCGCGATGAAGTAGGGCAGACGGTCGCCGGTCACCGAGGCGAAGTCCTTGGACACCGCCGTGACACCGCCGACGTGGGCCTGCGCCCCGGACGCGGGGATCACGTCCTCGCGCAGCCGGTCGATGAGGCGGTCCGTCTCCTCGGCCTGGGGGGACGTCGTCGGGACCACCTGGATCACCGTGACGCCGTTCGCCGGCGGTACGGCGGCCACCTGGGCCACACCCTCCGTGGAATCGATGCGCGCGACCAGCCCGTCGGCTCCGGTGCCGTCCACGACCACCTGGAGGGGGCCGTTGAAGCCGGGGCCGAAGCCCTCCGCCAGCAGGTCGTAGGCCTGGCGGGTGGTCGTGGTGTCGCGGTGGTTGCCCTGGTCGGAGGTGCCGAGGCGGATCGACAGGACGGGGATCGCGAGGACCAGCATGACGACGAGGGCAAGGACGGCGGTGGAACGCGGACGCCGCTCGACGTACGCCGACCAGCGGGCCGCCAGGCCGCTCGTCAGCTCCGGTTCGGGGCCGGCGGCCGCGAGGCGGCGACGCTGGCGGCGGCTGAGGACGCGCGGGCCGAGCACGCCGAGCAGGGCCGGCAGCAGGGTGACCGCCGCGAGGACGCTCAGCACGACGGTCAGCGAGGTCGCGATGACGACGCCGTCCAGGAAGCGGAGGTTCATCACCAGCATGCCGGCCAGCGCGATACAGACCGTGCCGCCCGCGAACAGCACCGCGCGGCCGGAGGTGTTGAGGGCCGTGACCGCCGCCTCCTCCGGCTTCATACCGCGCAGGATGCCGCGCCGGTGCCGGGTGACGATGAACAGGGCGTAGTCGATGCCCACGCCGAGGCCGATCAGCGAGCCGAGCAGCGGGGCCACGTCCGGGATGTTCGTGGTGTGGCTGAGCAGGGCGGTGGCCATCATGCCGGTGCCGACACCGGCGATCGCGACGACGATCGGCAGCAGCATCGCGAAGAGCGAGCCGAACGCGAGGAAGAGGACGACCGCCGCCGCCAGGATGCCGACCGCCTCGGACGTGCCCTGGGTGGCCTCCTGCGCCCGTGCGATGGCCTGACCGCCCAACTCGACCCGCAGACCGTCTCGTTCGGCGCCCTGGGCGGTCTCGATGACGTCGTCGATCAGTTCCTTGGGTACGGAGTTCGCCTGCTCGGTGAAGGTCACCTGGGCGTAGGCGATCGCCCCGTCCCGGCTGACGCCCGCGCCGCCGCCACCGCCCCGGCCGCCCTCGTCGTACGGGCTGGTCACGTCCCCCACGCCCGCCATCCGGCCGATCTCCTGGAGGGCGGGCTCGATCCGGGACCGTACGGAGGCGTCGTCCACCGACCCCTCGTCCACCTTCCACACCACCGTGTCGGTGTCGCCCGCGCGCTCCGGGAAGGCCTTGTCCATCAGGTCGTACGCGTGCTTGGAGTCCGTGCCCGGGAGGGAGAAGACATTCGCGTAGTCCGTGCCCGCGCTCGTGCCGGCGAAGCCGACGCCGAACACGGTCCCCACCCACAGCAACAGGACCACCAGCCGGTGCCGATAGCACCACCGTGCCAAGGTCGCCACGATCAACTCTCCTTGTCCGACGGTCGATTGGTCCCCCAGGTCCTGGCATCACCCTCGACCGCGGCACACGCACGGCGACATGGCCGGGCCATGACTCTCAAGGAACTCCAAAGCGGGACCGGGCCCCTGCGGGAACTCGCGTGCGGATACTGAGGACATGACCGGAACCCAGGGCACGACCACCGGCTGCGCGGGAGCGACCGTGCTCGTCGTCGAGGACGAGCCGAGCATCGCCGACGTCCTCTCCATCGCACTGCGCTACCACCGCTTCGAGGTGATGACGGCCGGTACGGTCCGCGACGCGCTCGCGCTCGCCGAACGCACCCGGCCCGACGCGGCCCTCCTGGACGTGATGCTCCCGGACGGCGACGGCCGCGCCCTGGGCCACGAACTGCGGTCTCGGCAGCCGGAGTTGGCGCTGGTCTTCCTGACCGCCCGGGACGCGCCCGCCGAGATCGTGGGCGCCCTCGGCTTCGGCGACGACTACATCACCAAGCCGTTCGACATCGAGGTGGTCGTCGCCCGCGTCACCGCCGTCCTGCGCCGCACCCGGCGTGCCGACGTCCTGCCCCAGCGCCCGCCGCTGCGCTACGGCGACCTGGAGCTGGACGAGACGACGTACTCGGTGCACCGGGCGGGCCGCACGGTGGAGCTGACGCCCACCGAGTACGCGCTGCTGCGGTTCCTGGTGCGCAACGGCGGGCGGATCGTACCGAAGGAGCAACTCCTGCGCCACGTATGGCAGTACGAGCACGCACCGGCCGAGTCGACCGTCGTCGAGACGTACATCAGCTATCTGCGGCGCAAGCTGGACGCGCTCGGCGCGCCGGTGATCACCACGCGGCGGGGCGTCGGATACGGGCTGGCATGACCCTTCCCCGAAGGTTTCCGAGCCGCTGCCGCCGGCACGGCCTGTACTCCCTGCGCGCCAAGCTCACGCTCGCGAACGTCGTACTGCTCGCCGTGGGCGTCGTCGCGGCGACGACGTTCAGCGCGATGGGCATGCGGCTGTATCTGCTCGACAGCGTCGACCGGGAGCTCATGGCGACCCGTGACTCGATCGGTGCCGCACGGATCGGCATGGAGCAGATCGACGCGCTGAGCGCGCTGGTCGCCCTCAGCGACCGGGCCTCCGGCAAGCCCGCCGCCGGGGACGCCGACTCTCTCGTCCAGGGCTCCGTCTTCACCGCGCTGGGCGACAGGGGCGAGCCGCTGACCATAGCCGGCTTCCCGCCGACCGACAGCCAGCGGGCGGTCGCCGCCGCGGTGGACGATCCGGCCGCCCTCGTCGCGGACGACGAACCGTACGACGTCGAGGTGGCGGGCGCCCCCCACCGCGTCACCGCGGCCCGGATGGACGACGGCACGACCGTCCTCCTCGCCGCCTCCACCGAGTCGCTCCACAACGTCATCGCCAAGGCCCTCAAGCTGGACTTCGCCGTCGGCGGCCTGCTCCTCGCGACGCTCGCCTGTCTGACCCTGTTCAGCGTGCGCCGCCGGATGCGGCCGCTGGAGGACATGGTCGAGACCTCGTCGGCGATCGCCGAGGGCGACCTCACCCGCCGCGTCCCCTCCAGCAGCGAGGCCACCCTGGAGGTCGAACAGCTGCGCCTCGCCCTCAACTCCATGCTCCAGCAGGTCGAGACGGCCTACCGCACCCGCGAACGCAGCGCCGCCCAGCTGCGCCGGTTCGTCGGCGACGCCTCCCACGAGCTGCGCACGCCCCTGTCCGCGATCCGCGGCTATCTCCAGCTCCACGACAAGGGCATGCTCACCGACCCCGACGAACGACGGCGCGCCTGGGACCGCATGAACAACGAGGTCGACCGCATGGGCCACCTCGTCGACGAACTCCTCACCCTCGCCCGCCTCGACCAGCGCCCCGAACTCCGGCTCAGGGACGTCGACCTCAGCCGCCTGGTCCGTGACGCCGCCGCCGATCTCCGCGCCCAGCAACCCGACCGCCCGGTCACCGTCCGCGCGGAGGACACTGTCCTCGTCCGGGCCGACGAGTCGGGCCTGCGCCAGGTTCTGGGCAACCTGGTGAGCAACGTACGCGCCCATACGCCGGCGGACGTGCCGGTACGGCTGGGGGTGGAGCGCGTGGCCGGAGTCGTACGCCTCTCCGTGGCGGACGAGGGCCCGGGCCTGGCCGAGGAGGACGCGGCCAGGATCTTCGACCGCTTCTTCAGGGCAGGAGGCGGCGTGGGCAGCGGCTTGGGCATGGCGATCGTGCAAGGAGTGGTCGAGACCCACGGCGGTGACGTCACGGTGACCACGGCACCGGGCGTTGGCTTGAAAGTGACGGTGACACTGGGAAGCCCAGCGGCGCGGGGAACGGCACGGACCACCGCGGAAGACCCGCGGTCGTCCTCCCTCACGTAGCCCCTCCCCCTGGGGTGTGCGGCACATCCACCCGGGCCCAGACCGTCTTCCCGTGCCGCCCCCGACTCCATACCCCCCACGCCGCCGCGATGTGCTCCACGAGCCGCAGCCCCCGCCCCGCCTCCTCCCAGTCCCCCGCCTCCCTGATCCGGGGCGCGTCCAGCCCCTCGTCCGACACCTCGACGAAGCAGGACCCGTTCGCCAGCGCGGTCACCGCGACCTCGAACTCCCGCTCCAGCAAAGGACCATGGCGGACGACATTGGTCGCGAGTTCGGAGACGACGAGCACGACGTCGTCCAGGGCCGGGGAGTCCGCCCCGTGTCCCCAGTCGACCAGGTGTTCCCGTACGCGTCGCCGGGCGAGCCCCACGGACGCCGGATGGCGGGGCAGCCGGAAGGAGTCGCGTCTCGACACGTTCGCCCCTCACTCCGATCACACCCTCGACACAAGACGATGCGATGAGCGAGCGCGTCGTGTCACTCCCGCGAACATCCGGCCCACGAGTTCGCGTCAGCTGTCACACGGCGTCTGTCATATCCAGTCCAGCCGCCACAGCCGGAACACCCCGGTCCCGTCGGACAGATACTGTGCCCCGCCGACGTCCTCACCGCTGAGTACGTACTCCTTGCGCTGCCACAGCGGGATGATCGGCACGTCCTGGGCCACGACCTCCTGGAGCTCCTTGAAGTCCGCCGCGGCCCGGCTGCGGTCCTCGTAGCGCCGGCTGTCCTTGACGAGCCGGTCGACCTGCTCGCTGCTGTAGCCGTTGCCCAGGGAGCCGCCGGTGCCGACCAGGGGCCCGCTGAAGCTGTCGGGGTCGGGGTAGTCGGCGACCCAGCCCACCCCGTAGCTGTCCAGCTTGCCTTCGGCGTACCGCTTCTGGAAGGCGGTCCACTCGTACGCCTTGGTCGTCACGTAGAACAGCCCGCTCGCCTCCAGCTGCTGCTTCAGCTCGGCGGCCTCGGCGGCGGCCGAGCCCCGGCCCTCGGCGTAGCCGTAGGTGAAGCGCACGGGCATGTCGACGCCGGCCTCGTCGAGGAGTCGGCGGGCCCGCTGCGGGTCGGGCTTGGGGTTCGCGTCGAAGAACGAGGTCGTGTGGCCGGTGATGCCGGCCGGGATGAGCGAGTAGAGCGGGTCGGTGGTGCCCTGGTAGACCTCGGCGACCAGCTTCTCGCGGTTGATCAGCGCGGCCAGCGCCTGCCGCACCCGGCGGTCGTGGAAGGGCGCTTTCGCCCGCACGTTGAGGACGAGGTTGCGGGTCTCGGTGCTGTCGGCCTCGGTGACCCGCTGGTCCGGATCGCTGGGCGACAGCGCGGCGAGCGTCGCGGGCGGCAGTGTGCGCGTGACGACGTCGACCTGCCGTGCCTTCCACGCCTTCTGCAGCGCCGCCGAGTCCTTGTAGTAGCGCATGAGAACGGGGCTGCCGACGGCCTGGGCGACACCCCGGTAGTCGCCGTTGGGTGTCAGGCGGACCTGCTCGTCCGTGTACGAGGTCAGGGTGTAGGGCCCGGTGCCGTCGGCGCCGCCGTCCGTGCGCAGCCGGTTCGTGGGGTACATCGTGCGGTCGACGATCGCCCCGGCGCCGGTGGCCACCTTGGACGGGAAGGTGGCGTCCGGCGAGGAGAGGCGGAAGCTGACGGTCGGCCCGCTCGCGCTGACCGACTGGAGCGTGTCGAGCAGGGCGGCGGGGCCCACGTCCGCGTTGATGCGCTTGACCCGGTCGAAGGAGTACTTGACGTCCTTCCCGGTGACCTCGCGGCCACTGGGGAACTTCAGGCCCTGGCGCAGGGTGCAGCGGTAGACGGTGAGGGCGTTGCCGGCGAACTCACAGCTCTGCGCGGCGTCCGGCACGGGTGTGGCGCCGCCCGGTTCGAAGGTCAGCAGAGACTGGAACACATTGCTGAACAGGGCCCAGGACCCGGCGTCGTAGGCTCCGGCCGGGTCGAGCGAGGTGACCGTGTCGGTCGTTCCGACGCTGATCGTCCTGTTCCCGTCCAGCTGGGCCGGCAGCAGCTGCCAGCCGCCGATCGCCGCGACCGCCAGCACGAGCAGCGACGCGAGAATCCGCAGGCGAACCGACCGCATCGACGCCCCTTCCAAGGACCCCACCCGGCCCACTACACACAGTGGTTCCTTGGTGGCGCGGATCACCTAACCACAGTCGGCTGTGGTGACGGAAGGCGGGTTTTGTTGAGTTGCGAAAGAAATTAGTAAGCATCTCGTCCATAAGTTTCCAAAAGCCTTCCGCGCCGGTCACCGAAAGGCTTTTGACGCCCCGTCACGCCTGCTTCGACGCCAGCTCCACCACCGTGATGTCCGACGGCGCCCCGACCCGCACCGGCGGTCCCCACGCGCCCGCGCCGCGGCTGACGTAGAGCTGGGTGTCGCCGTACCGTTCGAGGCCCGCGAGGGTCGGGTTGGCAGCCTCGGCGACGTAGGTCATGGGCCACATCTGGCCGCCGTGGGTGTGCCCGGAGAGCTGGAGGTCGACGCCGTGGTCGACGGCGTCGTGGATCTGAACGGGCTGGTGGGCCATGAGCACCACGGCCCGCGAGGTGTCCCGGTCGCCGAGCGCCTTGGCGAAGTCGGGACCCTGGCCCTCGTCCTCCCCCGCGATGTCGTTCACCCCGGCGAGATCGAGGTACGGCAGCTCGCGGCGGGCGTTCTCCAGTGGGGTCAGGCCCAGCCGCCGCACCTCCTCGACCCACTGCTCGGCGCCGGAGATGTACTCGTGGTTGCCGGTGACGAAGTAGCTGCCGTGCCGCGCCTTCAGCCCGGCGAGCGGCGCCGCCGCCGGACCGAGGTCCGCCACGTCGCCGTCGACCAGGTCGCCCACCACCGCGATCAGGTCGGGCTGCGTCGAGTTGATCGTGTCCACGACCTTCTGCGCGAAGCCCCGGCCCAGCATCGGCGAGAGGTGGATGTCGCTGACCACCGCGATCCGGAAACCGTGGGCCGCGCGCGGCAGCTTCGCCAACGGCACGGTGACGCGCTTGAGCCGGGGGCCGCGCACGACGCCGTAGGTGCCGTAGCCGACGGTGCCGAGGGCCGCGGCGGCGACTGCCCCGCCGACGACACGGGAGACGAACAGGCGGCGGGAGGGGTCGGTCGAGGTCGCGGGAGTGGCCGGGGCGGTCGGGGCCGGGGGTTCCGTCGCGGAGGGCGGTGTCCGCTGTCCGGGCTCGGCGGCCTCCGCGGCCTCCGCGGGCTGCGCGCCCGCCGGGACCGGTTCCGGCTCGCGCACCAGCGGCTCCGGCTGCCGCGCGGGCGCCGGGGCACGCCGCGCCACCAGGCGGCTCACCAGCGGCCGTACCAGCTCCCCCGCCAGGAGGGCCAGGAACAGGTACAGCGAGAGGGCGAGCCACATGAAGCCCGGCCAGGTCAGCGTCTGCTGCAGCCAGAAGGGGGCATGGGCGCGCTCGGACGCGAAGCCGGCGACCATCAGCACCGGCCCGGCGATGAACACCACCGTGCCCACGCGTCTGGCGAGACCCGGCCCGCGTGTCGTGTCACGCACCAGGCGGCGCCACGCGTACCAGTGCAGCACCCCGAAGAGGCCCAGCACCAGCAGGGCGACAAGGACGAAGACGAAGATCATCAAGTCGTACTCCCGGTCACACGGTCCGACGAAGGGCGCGCACCCCGCGCAACCCGATGACCCCGACAGCCGTCCCAAGGGCAAAGGAGACGACGGCGAGCGTCAGATGCACCCAGAAGTACGCCGTCGGATCGCCCGCGTCGTCGAACGCGAGCCCGCTGCCGTCCTTCCACAGGTTTTTGACGAAAGTGATCCAGATGACCCAGCTCCACACCCCGAAGGCGAGCAGGAACCAGGAGAGGGGGCGGCTGAGCTTCATGCGTTCAGTATCGCCGTCAGCCGTACGGTCCTCACGCCGGGGTGCGAGCGGGGGCGTGAGCAGAAGGGAAGACGCCACCGCGCGCTCCGGTGGGATTTACCGGTTGGAGGCATGTACTTTCTCGATCGTGCCCGCCTCCAAGAAGACCGCCAGGCGCCCCCTGCTGGTCACCTCAGCCACCCTGCTGTCCCTCTCCCTGACATCGCTGTCGACACTGACGGCCGCGCCGGCCTTCGCGGCGAAGCCGTCACCGAGTCCGAGCGCCTCGTCGTCCGCCAGTCCGAGCGCCTCGCCGTCCGCGACTCCCCCGGCGACCATGTCGACCGTCGGCGGCGAGTTGCTGGGCAAGCCGGGTACCCAGGCCAGTCTCGGCGGCGACGCGCCCGTCCTGCCCAAGGACATCAGCGCCCGCTCCTGGATCGTCGCCGACGCCGAGTCGGGTGAGGTGCTGGCCTCGCACAACGCGCACTGGCGGCTGGCCCCGGCGAGCACGCTGAAGATGCTGTTCGCGGACACGCTGCTGCCGAAGTTCAACAAGGACGACGAGCACAAGGTCGCCCCCGCCGACCTGGCGGGCGTCGGCGCGGGCTCCAGCATGGTCGGCATAAAGGAGGACGAGACGTACTCCGTCCACGACCTGTGGCTCGGTGTCTTCCTTCGCTCCGGCAACGACGCGGTGCACGTCCTGTCGGCCATGAACGGCGGTGTGAAGCAGACCGTCGCGGACATGAACGAGCACGCCGAGGAGCTCCAGGCGCTCGACACGCACGCGGTCAGCCCCGACGGCTACGACGCCAAGGGGCAGGTGTCGTCCGCCTACGACCTGACGCTGATCGCCAGGTCGGGGCTGCAGAAGAAGGACTTCCGGGAGTACTGCTCCACCGTGCGGGCGAAGTTCCCGGGCGAGACCAAGAAGGGCAAGAAAGGCAAGAAGAGCCGTTCGTCCTTCGAGATCCAGAACACCAACCGGCTGCTCACCGGGGACAGCGGCCTCGACTCGTACCAGGGCATCGCGGGTGTGAAGAACGGCAACACCACGAACGCGGGCGCCACGTTCACCGGGGTCGCCGAGCGGGACGGCCGGGTCCTCCTCGTCACCGTCATGCACCCGGAGAAGGACGAGCACAACCAGGTCTACAAGGAGACCGCGAGCCTCTTCGACTGGGGGTTCAAGGCGGCGGGCAAGGTGACCCCGGTGGGCGAGCTGGTGCCGCCCAAGGGTGCGGACACCTCCGGTGACGATGCCGCCGAGCCGAGTGCGCAGGCGGGGGCCACGGCGTCGGCGTCCGCCCCGGGTGGGGCGGGTGGCAAGTCCGTCGCCGCGAGTGCCTCCGGCGGGGCGAGCGGGATCGGGGTCGCGCTGGGGATCACGGGGGGTGTGCTGGTGTTGCTGGCCGGTGGGGTGTTCCTGGTCAACCGGAAGTGGCCGCTGCGGCTGCGGAAGTAGGGCGGCGGGGAGCGTCCGCGTGGGTCGTGGCGGATGCGGACCGCGGGTTCGTCGTGGCTGATCGCGCGGTTCCCCGCGCCCCTCACGGGGCGCCGTCCTCGGCCGGAGGGTCAGCATCCTCCGTATCCCCGCTCTCCTTGCTGCCCTCCGCCGTCCATGCCGCGCAGTACAGCAGGAGCTTGGTGGTGAAGTTGATCCAGAGGAGCAGGGCGATGGGGACGCCGAAGGCCCCGTACATGCTCTTGGAGGCGATGCCCTGCATGTAGCCGCTGAGGAGGAGCTTGAGGAGTTCGAAGCCCACGGCTCCTATGAGGGCGGCGACGACCAGGCGGCGGCGGGGCGGCTGGACGCCGGGGAGCAGGGTGAGCACATAGAGGAGGAGCAGGAAGTCGGCCAGGACGGCGACGGCGAACGCGGCGACGCGCAGGAGGACGCCGCCCCAGCCGTCGCGGTCGATGCCCAGTTGGTCGGAGATCCAGCCGACGGCCGAGGAGGCGACGGTGGAGGCGGCCAGGGAGATGAGCACCGCGCCGCCGAAGCCGAAGAGGACGCCCGTGTCCTTGACCTTGGCGAGGACGGGGTTCTCCTCGGGGTCCGGTTTCTCCCAGACGGCGCGCAGACAGCCGCGCATCTCGCCGACCCAGCCGATGCCGGTGAGGAGCAGCAGCGCGCCGGCGATGATCCCGACCGTGCCGGCGTTGTCGACGAGGCCGCCGATGTCGAGCTGGTCGGAGATGCCGGGCACCTGCTCGGCGATCCGGTCCTCCAGGTCCTGCTGCCTGTCCTCGCCGAGCGTCGCCGCGGCGACGGCGGCGGCCACGGTCAGCAGCGGGAAAAGTGCCAGGAAACTGATGAACGTCATCGCCGCGGCCAGGCGGGTCCACTTCACCCGCTCCAGCCGCTCGTACGACCGCCACGCGTGCGTGGTCATCAGACGCTCCACCAGAGGGCCCACCCCGGGAAGCTTTTTCAGCCAGTCCATGATCCGAACTCTGCCCCACTCGCCGCCGACCGATACCGGGTACCCCCACACCGGCCCGCGGATCCGCCCCCGGCCGTCACCTCGCTCGACGCCGGGGCCACCGCGTCACCAGTCGGCCACCGCCAGCCCGTACATCGTCAGCCACATGACCCCGATGAGGGTGAGGGCGCGGTCGCGCAGGATGACGTCCTCGGGCTCGCCCGCCGTGCCCCGGTCGGCGAAGACGGCGTAGCGCAGGACGGCCAGGACGAAGGCCACCATGGAGAGTTGGCGCCACGGCAGGATGCCCGTGGTCGGTACGCCGCCTTCCTCCAGGGCCCAGAGGCAGTAGGCGAGTACGGCGACACCGGCGGCCAACTGCCAGACGAAGCGGAGGTATCCGGCGGTGTACTCGGTGAGCAGCGCCCGGGTCGCGCCGGCCCGGTCGGCCAGTTGCACGGCCTCCGAGTACCGCTTGGCCGCGACCATGAACAGCGCGCCGAACCCGGTGGTGATCAGGAACCAGCGCGAGAGCGGGATGCCCAGCGCGAGCCCGCCGATCATCGCCCGCATCAGGAACCCGGTGGTGACGACCGCGAGATCGACGACCAGTACGTGCTTGAGCTGACGCAGTAGGCGAGTTGGAGTCCGAGGTACGCGGTCAGCAGCGCGGAGGTGTACGGCGGGCAGAGCCACGCGGCGGCCAGGGTCGCGAGCACGGCCAGGGCGCCGCCGACGCCGTACGCGACCGGCACGGGCACCTGCCCGGCGGCGACCGGGCGGTGGCGCTTGACCGGGTGCGCCCGGTCCGCCTCGGCGTCCCGGGCGTCGTTGACGAGGTACACGGCGGCGGCGCAGGCCGTGAAGAGGACGAAGACGAGGGGAAGTTGGGTGAGCGCGCGGCGAGTGAAGAGCTCACCGGCGGCCGCGGGCGCGGCGAGGACGAGGGTGTTCTTGATCCATTGGCGGGGGCGGGCCGTCCGGAGGAGGCCACGGGCGAGGCCGGCCCTCAGGGGCGCCCGCCCGGGGATCGTCCGGCGCTCCAGGACCACCGTGCGCTCAGCCATCGCCGCTCACCACCCAGCGTGCGCCCAGCCGCGCCGTGAGCGCCCCGAGGGCCACGCCCGCCGCGACGTCCGACGGGTAGTGCACGCCGACGACCAGCCGGGAGAGACACATCGCGACGGCGAGCGGGGCGGCGGCGGGGAGCAGGAGAGGGGCGCCCAGGGCGCCGTGCGCCACGACGGCCACCGCCGCTGCCGCCGAACTCGCGTGCGAGCTGGGGAAGGAGTGCCGTCCGACCGTCCGGACCAGGGGATGGACATGCGCGGGGCGCGGCCGTCGTACGACTCTCTTGACGCCCATGCTGGCCAGGTGCGCCCCGGCGGTCAGCGCCGTGCCGCGCAGCCACACACGACGCCGCCGCCGGTCGACGGCGGCCCCCGCCAGCCCGGCCGCGAGCCACAGCAGTCCGTGCTCGCCCACCCGGGACAGTCCGCGCGCGGCGCCCGCGACGCGCGGGTCCGCGCCATGGACGTGAAGCGCCGAGAGAAGTCGCCGGTCCAGGCCGCGCACACCGCCGACGACGTCAACTTCATCCATGCGAGGCCACTCTTCTAGGTGACCGTCCCAGAATTGCGGCACTCTTGAACGACATCCCATTAATCACCCATTTCGGTGAGGCGGCAGAGCGGCCGGGCCGATGCGCCCGATTCCTTCGCATACGCGGCGATACGGTCGCGGGCATGCCAGCCGACGCCGCCGCAGTCTCCCCGGCCTCCGCACCCCCCGGCCCCGGCCCCGGCCCCGGCCCCGGCCGCACCGTCCCCGTCACCGGCTGGGGCCGCACCGCCCCGACCGCCGCCCGGCTGCTCCGCCCGCGGACGTACGACGAGACCGTGGCCGCCGTACGGGCGTGCGGGGCGCGTGGCGGGATCGCCCGGGGGCTGGGGCGGGCGTACGGGGACGCGGCGCAGAACGCGGGCGGGGCCGTCCTCGACATGACCGGCCTCGACCGCGTCCACGCCATCGACGCGGACGGCGGCACCGTCCTCTGCGACGCGGGCGTCTCGCTCCACCGGCTGATGGAGGTCCTGCTCCCGCTGGGCTGGTTCGTGCCGGTGACCCCCGGGACCCGTCAGGTGACCGTCGGCGGCGCCATCGCGGCCGACATCCACGGCAAGAACCACCACGTCTCCGGGTCGTTCGCCCGGCACGTCCTGTCCTTCGAACTGCTGACGGCGAACGGCGAGATCCGCACGGTCGTCCCCGGCACCCCGCTCTTCGACGCCACGGCCGGCGGTATGGGCCTGACCGGCGTCGTCCTCACCGCGACCGTCCGGCTCCTCCCCGTCGAGACGTCCTGGATGTCCGTCGACACCGAACGCGCCCGCGACCTCGACGACCTACTCGTCCGTCTCACGGCCACGGACCGCTACTACCGCTACTCCGTCGCCTGGATCGACCTGCTCGCCAGGGGCGCGTCGACGGGCCGCGCCGTGCTCACCCGCGGCGAGCACGCGCCCCTGGAAGCGCTGGAGTCACGGAAATCGGCCTCCACGCGCGTGCGTGGAGGCCGATTTCGGCGCGGGGACGCGCTGCGGAGAGACGCACTCACCAGTCCGCTGGAATTCCAGCCCCAGCGTCTCCCGGCCGCCCCCGCGTTCGTCCCCGAGGGCCTCCTCGGCCGTACGGCCGTGGGGCTCTTCAACGAGCTCTGGTACCGCCGGGCACCCCGGGCCCGCACCGGCGAACTCCAGCGGATCTCCACCTTCTTCCACCCGCTCGACGGGGTCCCGCACTGGAACCGGATCTACGGCCGGTCCGGCTTCGTCCAGTACCAGTTCGTCGTCGGGTACGGCCAGGAAGAGGCCCTGCGCCGGATCGTGGACCGGATCTCGGCACGCCGCTGCCCCTCCTTCCTCGCCGTCCTGAAGCGGTTCGGCGAGGGCGACCCCGGCTGGCTGTCGTTCCCGATGCCCGGCTGGACGCTCGCCCTGGACATCCCGGCGAGCCTGCCCGGTCTCGGCGCCTTCCTCGACACGCTCGACGAGGAGGTCGCGGCCGCCGCCGGCCGCGTCTACCTGGCGAAGGACGCCCGTCTGCGCCCCGAACTGCTGGCCGCGATGTACCCCCGCCTGCCCGAGTTCCGCGCACTGCGCGGGGAGCTGGACCCGGGCGGCGTCTTCGTGTCGGACCTGGCCCGCCGCCTGAGCCTGTGAGCGCCAGGGAAATCTCCGTCCCCCACCACACCCAGGAGCTGTCATGAAGGACGCCTTCGGCACCCCCCAGTCCCTGCTGATCCTCGGCGGTACGTCGGACATCGCGCTCGCCACGGCACGCCGTCTGATCGCCCGCCGCACCCGCACGGTGTGGCTGGCGGGGCGCCCCTCACCGGATCTGGAGAACGCCGCCATCCACCTGCGCGGACTCGGCGCGGAGACCCACACCATCAGCTTCGACGCGCTCGACTCGGGGTCCCACGAGGCGATCCTCGGCAAGGTCTTCGCCGAGGGCGACATCGACCTGGTCCTCCTCGCCTTCGGCGTACTCGGCGACCAGGCGAACGACGAACGCGACCCGGTGGCCGCCGCGCGCGTCGCCCAGACCAACTACACCGGAGCCGTCTCGTCCGCCCTGGTCTGCGCGCGGGCCCTCCAGTCGCAGGGCCACGGCTCCCTCGTCGTCCTGTCCTCCGTCGCCGCCGAGCGCGCCCGCCGCTCCAACTTCATCTACGGCTCCAGCAAGGCCGGCCTCGACACCTTCACCCAGGGCCTCGGCGACGCCCTCCACGGCACCGGCGCCCACGTCATGCTCGTACGCCCCGGTTTCGTGCGGACCAGCATGACGGCGGGCCGTCCGGAGACCCCCCTCGCGACGACCCCGGAGGCGGTCGCCGCCGCCATCGAGCTGGGGTTGCGGCGACGCTCCGAGACGGTGTGGGTCCCGGGTTCGCTGCGCCTGGTGATGGCAGCCCTGAGGCACGTCCCGAGGTCGGTCTTCCGCCGCCTGCCGCTGTAGGAGGACGGGGCGCGCCCCGCAAGGGGTGAGGGGAACCGCGCGAGCGACTCCCCCTCACCCGCACCCGCCGACCAGCCCGAACCCCCGAGCTGTCAGGCGCCCGCCCCACCCAGCGGCAGCGTCGCCGTGTCCCCCACCGGCGCCCCCGCCTGCGGCGGGACGACCGACCCGCCGAAGGCGAACTCGCGCAGCTTGCGCCAGACCCCGTCGGGACCCTGCTCGTAGAGCGCGAACCCGGTGCAGGGCCACTGGGCCTCGTACGTGGCGAGCTCCTCGAACGCCCGGTCCATCGCCTCCTCGGCGATGCCGTGCGCCACGGTGACATGCGGGTGGTACGGGAAGTTCAACTCGCGCGCCACCGGCCCCGAGGCGTCCCGGACCTGCTTCTGCAGCCAGGTGCAGGCCTCGGCCCCCTCGACGACCCGCACGAACACGACGGGCGACAGCGGGCGGAAGGTCCCCGTGCCGGACAGCCGCATCGGGAAGGGGCGCCCGGCCGCCGCGACCTCGGTGAGGTGCGTCTCGATCGCCGGCAGCTCCGCGTCCTCGACCACGGTCGGCGGCAGCAGCGTGACATGCGTGGGGATACCGTGAGCCGCGGCGTCGCCGAAGCCCGCGCGCAGCTCCTGGAGCTGGCTGCCGAGGGGCTCCGGGACCGCGATCGACACACCGATCGTTACGGTCCCCACGTCGTCTCCTGTCGTCGTGTCATGCGAGTTGTCATATGTCTTTGTTGGCCGCGGTTGATCGCGGTCGGTCGCCGTCGGTCGCGATCCATCGCACCGGCTATCGACTGTACGGCCACCGCGGTGTTCCGGGCAGGCGCAGCGGGAGTGATGTGCGGCGCTGTCGGTGGCGCGACCGGTGGTGCGATCGGCGCTCGGGGGCAGAGGTGGTGCGGCTCAGTGCTTGGCGGGCAGGAAGCCCACCGCGTCGTACGCCTGGGCGAGCGTCTCCGCCGCGACCGCGCGCGCCTTCTCGGCTCCCTTGGCCAGGAGCGAGTCGAGCGTCTCCGGATCGTCCAGGTACTGCTGGGTGCGCTCCCGGAACGGCGTCACGAACTCGACCATGGCCTCGGCGAGGTCCGTCTTGAGCGCACCGTAGCCCTTGCCGACGTACCTCTGCTCCAGTTCCGCGATGCCCGTCCCCGTCAGGGTCGAGTAGATGCTCAGCAGGTTGCTGACGCCCGGCTTCTCCGCGGTGTCGAAGCGGATCACCGTGTCGGTGTCGGTGACCGCGCTCTTGACCTTCTTGGCGGTGACCTTCGGATCGTCGAGCAGGTTGATCAGCCCCTTCGGGGTCGACGCCGACTTGCTCATCTTGATCGCGGGGTCCTGAAGGTCGTAGATCTTCGCCGTCTCCTTCAGGATGTACGGCTTCGGGATCGTGAAGGTCTCGCCGAAACGGCCGTTGAAGCGCTCGGCGAGGTCACGGGTGAGCTCGATGTGCTGGCGCTGGTCCTCGCCGACCGGCACCTCGTTCGCCTGGTACAGCAGGATGTCCGCGACCTGGAGGATCGGGTACGTGAAGAGGCCGACGCTCGCACGGTCGGCGCCCTGCTTGGCGGACTTGTCCTTGAACTGCGTCATACGGGAGGCCTCGCCGAAGCCGGTGAGGCAGTTCATGACCCAGCCGAGCTGCGCGTGCTCGGGGACATGGCTCTGGACGAAGAGCGTGCAGCGCTCCGGGTCGAGACCGGCGGCGAGCAGCTGCGCGACGGCGAGCCGGGTGTTGGCGCGCAGGTCGGCGGGGTCCTGCGCCACGGTGATCGCGTGCAGGTCGACGACCATGTAGAACGCGTCGTGGGACTCCTGCAGGGCCACCCACTGGCGGACGGCGCCGAGGTAGTTGCCGAGGTGGAACGAGCCGGCGGTGGGCTGGATGCCGGACAGCACGCGGGGTCGGTCAGAGGCCATGCTCACCATTCTCTCAGGTGTCCGGCCCCGTTCCGGAACCGACCGGAAACAGATGTGACACGGGTGGGAACCGATCGGGCTCGGGCGGTGTACCCATTTTGTGAGAACGCGGGAGGGGGGCCGCATCGTCGATGAGGCCGCGGTGATCGCACGCGTACGCGCCGGTGAGCCGGAGGCGTATGCGGAGCTGGTGCGCGCCCACACGGGCATCGCGCTGCGGGCGGCCCGGGCGCTCGGCGCCGGTGCGGACGCGGAGGACGTGGTGCAGCAGGCCTTCTTCAAGGCGTACTGCTCACTGGGCCGCTTCCGGGACGGCGCCGTGTTCCGGCCGTGGCTTCTGTCGATCGTGGCCAATGAGACGAGGAACACAGTGCGGACAGCCGGGCGCCAGCGCTCTCTGGCCGACCGCGAGGCGGCCCTGGCCGAGGCCGAGCCGCTGATACCGCCCTCGGCCGACCCGGCGGTCGCCGCGCTGGAGATAGAGCGCCGTGTCGCGCTCCTGGGCGCCCTGGAGAAGCTGAGCGAGGAACACCGGCTGGTCGTCACCTACCGCTACCTGCTGGAGATGGACGAGCCCGAGACGGCGGCCGCCTTGGGCTGGCCCCGGGGCACGGTGAAGTCCCGCCTGAGCCGAGCACTGCGCAAGCTGGGCCGCCTGCTGCCCGAGTTCGAGCCCGGGGAGGCGCTGGCGAAGGGGAGCGGAGGTGATGGGGGGTGAGTGAGCCGGACAGGGGCGAGGACCGGGAACGGGACCAGGACGGCGGGATCACCGAGAGTGAGGGCCGTGGCGTCCGGTTGCCCGAGGAGTTGCGGGCGCTCGGGCGGGCACTGGACCGGCCGGGTGCCGACGGGGACGAGACCGACGAGACCGACGAGACCGACGAGACCATGGTCGAGCGGGTTCTGCGGCAGATACTCGCCGAGGGGGTGCCGACCCCGGTGGCCGAGCCGCCGGGGGCAGGTGAGCGGCTGCGGGCGGTGCGCCGGTGGGCCCGGCTCCGTCGGCGCGCGCTGACCGCCGCGCTGTGCGGGCTGCTCACGGTCCTCGTCCTCACCCCTCCGGTGCGGGCGGCGGTCGCCGACTGGTTCCACTTCGGCGGGGTCGAGGTGCGGTACGACCCGTCGGCGACGCCTTCGCCCGGGGCGCGGGTGCCGGGCTGCCCGGACCCGGTCCCGCTCGCCGAGGCCGAGCGGCGGGCGGGGTTCGCCCCGCTCGTGCCGGGCGCGCTGGGCACCCCGGACGCCGTGTCCGTGACCCGTGCGCCGAAGGACCGCTTCGTGATCACCCTCTGCTGGGACGAGCGGGGAGACACCGTCCGGCTCGACGAGTACGCGGCCCGGCTGGCACCCGAGTACGGCAAGACCGTGGCGGGCGAGCAGGTCGTCGAGTGGGTCCGGCTGAGCGGGGGTGCGTACGACGCGCTGTGGTTCCCCGAGCCACACCTCCTGCGTTTCTGGATGACCTCCGGGGACGGCTCCCGCTTCACCCGCTCCGAGCGCACGGCGGGGCCCACCCTGCTGTGGGTCCACGACGACGAGTTCACGCTGCGGCTGGAGGGCGTGGGGTCGAAGACGCGGGCGCGGGAGATCGCGGAGTCGTTGGACTAGCTTGACTCTGTCGGGGATCTTGGAGTTTCCCGGTGCGGCAGCAAGATCGACGGGCATGCTCGGGTAGTTCCGCCGACCGATACAGCTGTCGAGGTGCTCGTTGTCTCTTCGTCCCCGTTCCGGTGAGCAGGTCCCGTCTCTGACTGCGCAGGTTGCGCGGGCGAGCAACCCGGACGGCACGACGGCGATATGGGTACGTGACCGCCTCGATGGGCTGTGGTGCGACGAGGACTTCGCCGACTGGTACCCGCGGAATGGGCGTCCGGGGCTCTCGCCTGCTCAACTGGCCACCGTCTGTGTGCTGCAGTTCCTGCTCGGCCTGTCGGACCGGCAGGCCGCCGAGTCGGTCCGCTGCCGCATTGACTTCAAGTACGCCATGGCCATGGAGCTGGACGATCCCGGCTTCCACCACAGTGTGCTGGCCGACTTCCGAGACCGTCTCGCCGAAGACGACCGCGCCGACCGCCTCCTCGACCTCGCACTGGCCCGCCTCAAGGAGGCCGGCCTGGTGCGCGGGCGCACCACGCAGCGCACCGACTCCACCCACGTCCTGGCCGCGGTGCGCGACCTGACCCGCCTGGAGATGGTCACCGAGGCGGTCCGCGCCGCACTCGAAGAAGTCGCCGGCACATCCCCGCACCTGCTGGACGAGCTGGTCGATGAGGACTGGGGGCTCCGCTACGGCCGGCCGGTCCGCCTGGGCAGGAACCCCACCAAGCCCAAGACCAGGATTCTTGCCACCGGAAACGACGCCGTCCGACTCCTGGAACACCTCTACCAGCACGGAGCAGACCGCACATCCGGTCCTCGTATCCAGGCCCTGCGCCAGATCATGGTGCAGAACTACCACCGTGACGCCGCAGGACATCTGCGCTGGCGCACCGCCGAGAAGGAAGGCGGGCCCGGGCTGCCGCCCTCGTCCCGGGCGGTCGTCTCTCCCTACGACACCTCGGCCCGCTACGCACGGCACGGACACATCATCAGCTGGAAGGGGTTCACCGCCCACCTTACCGAGACCTGCGCTCCCGACGGCCCCAACGTGATCACCGACGTGGCCACCACCGCGGCCACCACCCACGACAGCCAGGTCCTGCCCGGCATCCACACCCGCCTCTCCCGCCGCGGACTGCTGCCCGCCGAGCACCTGGTCGACGCCGGCTACACCTCCCTGCCCCACCTGGAACAGGCCACCCGCGAACACCAGGTCACCGTCTCCGGGCCGCTGAAGAGCAACCCCACCCGCCAACACCGCCGAAATGAGGGCTTCGCCCGGGACGACTTCCGCATCGACTACGACCATCAGCAAGTCACATGCCCGCAGGGGCAGGTCAGTGCGGGCTGGCACGGCCCCTACCCGACCTCCTCGCCCACCGCGGCCCCGCTGATCGTGGCCAGGTTCACCAAGAGCCAGTGCCGCCCCTGCCCGGCCCGCATCCAGTGCACCACCACCGCCGACAGCGCCCGCACCGTGGGATTTCCTCCACGAGAGCTCCGTGACCTGCAACTCCGTGTCCGCGCCGAGCAGCAGACGCCCGAGTGGAAGACGCGTTACGCGGTCCGCTCCGGAGTGGAGGGCACGGTCAACGAGTTCGCCCACGGCCACGGCATGCGGCGCTGCCGCTACCGAGGGCAGGGAAAGGCCCACATCCAGCACGTCCTGACGGCCATCGCCGTCAACATCGAGCGCCTCAGCGGATTGCCACCGGCCGAGGAAGCCCCCATACCCCGCCGACCGACTGCCTTCCAGAGCTACCTCGACCAGCGCGAGTTACCTCGGCTGAAATCCTGGCGAACCCTGGGCAGTTGACCTCGCCAACCCCAAGATCCCCGACAGAGTCAAGCTAGGGCGTGTTTCGGAAGTCCCTTCGTCGCCCGAAGGGCGGCTCTGCGGCGTCCGGTGCGTGCTCTCGGCGCGCCGGACGAAAGGCCTCGTACTGGACGTACTTGGCCTTTCGTCCGGTGCGGCGGTGGGGGTCCCTCCCGCTCGAGCGGAGCCGAGAGTGGGGGAGCGTGCCGAACGTCGCAGAGCAGAAGGGACTTCCGAAACACGCCCTAGATCGGTCGCGTCGAGGTGGGAACCCCGGCGGTTCGAGCGGTGTACCAGGAATGACACCGCGAGTGCGGACGGACCGCACCGGGATCGATCGGGGGTGTCGGATGCGTGGACTGCGACAACTGGCGGCGGCGATGGGCGCGTTGGTGACCACTTCGGCCCTGCTCCTGCTGGGGGCGCCGCCCTCGGCGGCGGGCGGCCCGACCAGCGCGCTGCTGGTCTCCCCCACCAGTCAGCGGACGGCGTCGTTGTACGGCACACAGAAGGAGTACGACCTCCTGGAGAGGCTCCTCGCCCGTGCGGGATCCGAGCTCGACGGGAGCCGGGAGGAGGCTCCGGAGTGGGCCGCGGGGGACACATGGGGTGAGCAGGTCACCGACATGGTCACCGTGACCTGGATGCTCCATGACGTGACCCCCTGGCGGGTGGACCGGCTGTACACGGTCTCGCCCGACACGAAGGACGTCTGGATCAACACGAGCCTGGACGTCGAAGAGGACACCGGCGACGCGGGCAACAGCGCCTGGCACAAGGCGAAGCAGTCTGCGGAGCTGCGCGACCTGCTCACCGGGCTCGGCGTCCTGGGCAAGGCCTCCGACAGCCCGGCGCGGGGCGAAGCGCCCTCGACCGACTCGCTCTCGGAGGCCGGGGCCGGCGTCGGCGAGACGGCCACCGACACCCGGGCCGCGGCTGACGCACCCGGCCTGAACGACCGGGCGCGCTGGGCGATACCCGCTCTGGCCCTGGGCCTGCTCCTCGGCTCCGCAGGCGCCACGCTCGTCCTGCGCCGCGCGGCGGCCCGGCACGGGTCCGGACCGCCGAGGGAGCCCCGTCAGGAGTTGCTGGACGCCTGACCGGCGGCGGTGAGGGGGGTCAGCCGAGGTCGATCTCCGGGTACAGCGGGAACCCGGCGACGAGGTCGGTGGCGCGGCGGGAGATCTCGTCGGCGACCTTCGCATCGAGGACGTGCTGCGCCTTGGAGGGGGCGCCCGACTTGGTGGTGCCGGGCTCGGTGGTGGTGAGGACGCGGTCGATGAGGCCGGCGACCTCGTCCATCTCGGCGGTGCCCAGACCGCGCGTGGTCAGCGCGGGCGTACCGATACGGATGCCGGAGGTGTACCAGGCGCCGTTCGGATCGGCCGGGATGGCGTTGCGGTTGGTGACGATCCCGGAGTCGAGCAGCGCGGCCTCGGCCTGGCGGCCGGTGAGACCGTAGGAGGTGGCGACGTCGATCAGGTTGAGGTGGTTGTCGGTGCCGCCGGTGACCAGGGTGGCACCACGGCGCATCAGGCCCTCGGCGAGTGCGCGGGAGTTGTCGACGATGCGCTGGGCGTAGTCCTGGAAGGCGGGCTGCCGGGCCTCGGCGAGGGCGACGGCCTTGGCGGCCATGACGTGCGGGAGGGGGCCGCCGAGGACCATCGGGCAGCCGCGGTCGACCTGGTCCTTGAGGGAGTCGTCGCACAGGACCATGCCGCCGCGCGGGCCGCGCAGCGACTTGTGGGTGGTCGTGGTGACGATCTGGGCGTGCGGTACCGGGTCGAAGTCGCCGGTGAGGACCTTGCCGGCGACGAGGCCCGCGAAGTGCGCCATGTCCACCATGAGCGTGGCCCCGACCTCGTCGGCGATCTCGCGCATGATCCGGAAGTTCACGAGACGGGGGTAGGCGGAGTAGCCGGCGACGATGATCAGCGGCTTGAAGTCACGGGCGGAGGTGCGCAGGGCCTCGTAGTCGATGAGGCCGGTGGTGGGGTCGGTGCCGTAGGAGCGCTGGTCGAACATCTTGCCGGAGATGTTCGGACGGAAGCCGTGGGTGAGGTGGCCGCCGGCGTCCAGGGACATGCCGAGCATGCGCTGGTTGCCGAAGGCCTGGCGGAGCTCGGCCCAGTCGGCCTCGGAGAGGTCGTTGACCTGGCGGGCGCCGGCCTTCTCCAGGAAGGGGACCTCGACGCGCTGGGCGAGGACCGACCAGAAGGCGACGAGGTTGGCGTCGATACCGGAGTGCGGCTGGACGTAGGCGTGGCGGGCTCCGAAGAGCTCCTTGGCGTGCTCGGCGGCAAGGGACTCGACGGTGTCGACGTTGCGGCAGCCGGCGTAGAAGCGGCGGCCGATGGTGCCCTCGGCGTACTTGTCGCTGAACCAGTTGCCCATCGCCAGCAGGGTGGCCGGGGAGGCGTAGTTCTCGGAGGCGATCAGCTTGAGCATCTCGCGCTGGTCGGCGACCTCCTGGCCGATGGCGTCGGCCACGCGCGGCTCGACGGCGCGGATCACATCGAGAGCGGCTCGGAAGGCGGTGGACTCGTTGGAGAGGGGCGCGGCTGACATGGGGACCTCCGGACGTTGCGTTCAGCGTTCACGGTACGGCCCAGGCGCACGGCACTCATCTTCCCCGGGCCGCTCCCCGATGGTCCATCCCATCCCAGCGCGCCAGTCACGGCCCACCGGCCACCCTATCGGGCGCCGTGGACGCCCGGGCCCTGGCGTCCACCATACGAACGACGGGAGGCGGCGGCGGGGGCCGCGGGGGTCAGAGGATCACATGGGGGAGGAAGCGGGCGTACTCGTCCGTGACCGGGCCCGAGGACTCGCGGATGCCGAGGCCCGCCGATTCGTTCTCGACGACCCAGGCGCCGAGGACGACGTGATTGCCGTCGAAGGTCGGCAGGGGGGCCAACTGCTGGTAGCAGCAGGGGTCTTCGCGGAGGGCGGGGGTGCCGCCCGGTTCGTGGAGGGTGACGCCTGCGCCCTCGCGGCCGAGGAGGGGTTTGGCGACGTAGCCGGCGGTGGTGGCCAGTTCGCGGGGCCCGTCGAGATAGGCGGGGAGGAGGTTGGGGTGACCGGGGTACAGCTCCCAGAGGATCGCGAGGAGGGCCTTGTTGCTGAGGAGCATCTTCCAGGCGGGCTCGATCCACATCGTGCTCCCGGTGCCGCCGCCGTTGTCGAGGGTGGCGAGGACATGGGAGGCGAAGCGGTCGGTGGTGAGCCACTCCCACGGGTAGAGCTTGAAGATGCTGCGGATGAAGCGGAGCTTCTTGTCGACGAAGCGGTCGGAGAGGCGGTCCCAGCCGATGTCCTCCATGGAGATCCAGTCGGTGTCGAGGCCGGCCTGCTCGGCGGTCTCCTTCAGATAGGCGACCGTCATCAGGTCCTCGCCGAGCTCGTCGCCGGCGGAGTGCGCGAAGTAGAGGGGGCTGCCCGGCGGGAGCAGGTGGGACTGCTTCTTCCAGGCGTCGACGAGGCGTTCGTGGAGGGAGTTCCACTGGTCGGCGCCCGGGAAGCGTTCCTCCATCCAGAACCACTGGGGGCTGGCCGCCTCGACGAGCGAGGTCGGCGTGTCGGCGTTGTACTCCAGCATTTTGGCGGGGCCGGTCCCGTCGTAACGGAGGTCGAAGCGGCCGTAGACGGACGGCAGTTCGGCCCGCCGGTGCCACGCCTCGGCGACGAGGCCGACGAGACGCGGGTCGGTGATGCCGAGGTCGGCGAAGCGGTCCTCGGACACGATGTGCTCGGCCGCCGCCAGGCACATGCCGTGCAGCTCCTCGACGACCTCCTCCAGCGCCTCGACCTCGGGGAGCGAGAAGACGTAGTACGCGCTCTCGTCCCAGTACGGGCGCAGGGAACCGTCCGGGTGGCGGGTCAGCGGGTAGATGAGCCCCTGGTCCTCGACGGTCTTCTGCCAGCCCGGCCGGGGTTCGATGGTGCGGCGTTCCATGGTTCTGCCTCGTCCGCCGGATCAGCCGCCGCCGGAGCCGGAGCCGTCGCCGTCGCCCGAGCAGCCGAAGCCGTCCCGGTCCACGGCCTCGCTGCGGCTGAAGGTGCCGTAGTCGGCCCGGCCGCCGCTGACGTCCGCGTCGTAGTACCAGGCGGCGTCGGCCGAGCCGGCCTGGCTCCGGTTGCCGCTGCTGTTGTTCTTGCGGTTCTTGCGGTAGGACGACGACGAACTGGAGCTGGAGTTGCAGTTCTTGTCGGCGATGATCTTGTAGCCGTTGGCGTAGTCGTAGCTGTCGCGGTCCACGCAGCGGCGGTCCGGATCGGAACCGCAGGAGGTCAGGGCCGCCGCGACGACGCCCATCCCACCGAGTACGACCGTGCTGGACCGCAGCCGCCTGCGCTGTTCTCCCATGTGTGCTCCCCCGTCGGGCTCATAGGCCCTGCCGTGCCGGGGCCGGTTCGCGATGCGGTTCGCGAAAGCGGCCGCCGTCTTATGCGCGCTTTATCGGCGCTCAGACTAGTGATCGACTCTTCGAAGGGGCCAATCGGGTGCCGAACCCGGATGGCGGGACTGCTGACGAACCTGACGAACCTGGCGGGCGGCTTGCGAAGGGCGTGGCGAACCCCCGGGCCGGAGAAGACGTGAGCCACCGACCCCGAGCCCGCCCACTCGCTCGCTCGCCTGTGCTCATCGACATCCCTCATTCCCTTGACTAAGGTCAAAGAAATATGGAGGCCAAACAGCAGTCCGAACCGGTGGCCGTGCCAGATGTGCGGAGCCTGCGGCGGTTCAACCGGTACTTCACTCGCCGTATCGGAGCCTTGGACGATCACTATCTCGGGCAGGACCGGCCCCTCGGGGAGGCGCGGCTGCTCTTCGAGATCGAGGAGTCAGGCCGAGGCGGGGAGGGGACTTCGCTGCGCGAACTGCGGGCGCGGCTCGGGCTGGACGCCGGGTATCTGAGCCGGATGGTCAAGGCTCTGGAAGCGCAGGGGCTGGTCCGGGTCGGGGTGCATGGCAGGGACAGCCGCGTGCGGGTCGCGGCGTTGACGCCGGCGGGGCGCTCCGAGGTCGCGGAGCAGAACCGGCGGGCCGACGCGCTGGCCGAGGGGCTGCTGCGGGGGCTGAGTCCGGCGCAGCGGGGCGAGTTGACCGAGGCGCTGGGGGCCGCGCGGCGGCTGCTGCGGCTCGCCGCGATCCGGGTCGAGGCCGTGGACGGCGGGTCGGACGACGCCCGCGCCTGCCTCGACGCCTACGCCGCCGACCTCCACGAGCGGTTTCCCGAGGGGTACGACCCGGCCACCCTCGTGCCGCCCCATGAGGTCTCGGGGGCCTCGGGCGCCTTCCTCGTCGCCTACGAGGAGGAACGGGCCGTCGGGTGCGGGGCGTTGCGGACGCTCGATCCCGGGGCCCGGGTCGGGGAGATCAAGCACGTGTGGGTGCATCCCGGGGCCCGACGGCTCGGGCTCGCCCGGCGGTTGCTCGGCGAGCTGGAGCGGGTGGCCGCCGGGCGCGGATTCGGCGTCGTACGGCTCGATACGCATGCCTCGTTGACGGAGGCGCAGGCGATGTACCGGGCGTGCGGGTACACGGAGATTCCCCGGTACAACGACGACGTGTACGGGGCGCACTTCTTCGAGAAGAGGCTCACGGCGCCACGGAGGCGGTGACACGGCCTTCGCACGCCCCGGTTCAGGGCCTGATCCCAGCGCGCGCCCGTCGTAACCCGCCCCGCGATCACCCCCGTACGCAGGTCGCCCCCGTCGGGCACAGGGAGGTGGCCACCATCGTGACCGGCTCGCGGAGCTCGTCCAGGGGGGTGGACTCGGGGGCGCTGAGGCGGACTCCGTAGATCTTGTCGTCGGCCGTGCGGAAGCGGTGGTCGATGACCCGGCGGGGGCCCGCATCGCCCTCGCCGTCGAAGCGGTAGACGATCTCGGAGTAGCTGTCGTCGTCGGTGGCGGAGCGTTCGACGACGCGGTAGCCGGGGAGGCGGGCGAAGCCGTAGTCCTCGTTCTCGGCCAGGTCCATGGACTCGGCGGGGGTGTCCTCGCTGACCAGGAAGAGCTGGAGGGTCCTGCTGCCGTCCGGGGAGTCGTACGTCACCACCGTCGGCTTGTCCTTCGGCGTCTTCGCGGTGCGGTCCCAGCCGGCGGGAACGACGACGGTGAAGCCGGCCGGGTCGTCGGAGCGTACGTAGCCGGGCGCGCCGCCCGGCTCCGGGTCCACGTCCGGGTCCGCATCCCCGCCGGAGCCGTCCGCGTCCGTGCCCGACTGCTTCGGCGTGGCCGGGGCGGTGTTCCCGTCGTCCCCCGGGCCCGCCGCCGAGACGGAGGGCGGGGGTGTCGACGGGGAGCCGTTGGTGGAGGTCGCATGGGCCGTTCCGCCGTCCCGGGACAGGGCCCACACCCCGAAGCCGGCGCCGCCGCCGAGTAAGGCCGCGAGGACGATGACGGCGGTCGTGCGCGGCCAGGGGCTGCCCCGTCCGGGAGGGTCGTCCACCCAGCGTCCCTGGTGCGGGTCCCAGCGCGTCATCATGTCCCCCTTGCCGCCGTCGGCGTGCACACGACGTCGTGCACCGACGATAGCGGCGCATACGCCGAACAGGCCCCGTCCTGGTCGAAACCGGGACAGGGCCTGCGCGGGCAAGCTAAAGGGACGTCATCAGGACGTCGACCGTGCGGACGTCGGCGGTGCGGACGTCGGCCGTGCGGACGGCGACCGTGCGGACATCGGCTGCGGGACGTCTCAGATGAGGCCGAGCGCGCGGACCGCGTCGCGCTCCTCCGCCAGCTCCTGGACCGAGGCGTCGATACGGGCGCGGGAGAACTCGTTGATCTCCAGGCCCTGGACGATCTCGTACTTGCCGTCCTTGACGGTGACGGGGAAGGAGGAGATGAGGCCCTCGGCCACGCCGTACGAACCGTCGGACGGGATGCCCATGGAGGCCCAGTCGCCCTCGGCTGTGCCGTTGACCCAGGTGTAGATGTGGTCGATGGCGGCGTTGGCGGCGGAGGCGGCCGACGAGGCGCCACGGGCCTCGATGATGGCGGCGCCGCGCTTGGCGACGGTCGGGATGAAGTCCTCGGCGAGCCACTTCTCGTCGTTGACGACCTCGGCGGCGTTCTTGCCGGCGACCGTGGCGTGGAAGATGTCCGGGTACTGGGTCGCGGAGTGGTTGCCCCAGATCGTGAGCCTCTGGATCTCGGAGACCGGGACGCCCGTCTTCTTCGACAGCTGGGTCAGCGCGCGGTTGTGGTCCAGGCGGGTCATCGCGGTGAAGCGCTCGGCCGGGACGTCCGGCGCGGCGGCCTGGGCGATGAGGGCGTTGGTGTTGGCCGGGTTGCCGACGACGAGGACCTTGATGTCGTCCGCGGCGTTGTCGTTGATGGCCTTGCCCTGCGGCTTGAAGATGCCGCCGTTGGCCTCGAGGAGGTCACCGCGCTCCATGCCCTTGGTGCGGGGGCGGGCACCGACGAGCAGGCCTACGTTGGCGCCGTCGAAGGCCACGTTCGGGTCGTCCGTGATGTCGATGCCCTGAAGGAGCGGGAAGGCGCAGTCGTCGAGCTCCATGGCGGTGCCCTCGGCGGCCTTCAGCGCCGGCGTGATCTCCAGCAGGCGGAGCTTGACCGGCACGTCCGCGCCGAGCAGCTGGCCGGAGGCGATGCGGAAGAGCAGGGCGTAACCGATCTGGCCGGCCGCGCCGGTGACGGTGACGTTCACGGGAGTGCGGGTCATGGCGTTCTCCGTATGACAGCTGGCGGTGGGGCGTCCCCGCCCCGTGGGACGTACAAATGATCGATCTCTTGGCGTCAAGAGAGATCGGTGGTCAGGCTACCGCGCATCCGGGATCCCGGACGGCCGGGGTTCGTGTGGCCCACCCCACAAGTCGCTTTCGCGGGCCGGGCCCCACGAAGAGGCGGCCGCCGGTCCGGGAGAGGGGGAGGACCAGGGCGGCCGCCTTGTGGGGGTGCCGGGCCGGGAGGGGGTGTCGATCTCCCGGGCGGGCCGGACTCCCGTGGGGGTACTGTCCGCCTGCCCCGGAGTTCGGCAGGCATTCCACTTACACCGTGATTACTTTTTCGGTAGCACGGATTACGGGGAGTGACGGGTGATCAGGAGGGGGCGGGCGTACGGCTGCCGGCCGGTGGGGGCGGGTGGGGGCCGGTCGCGCGGTCCTCGCGCCCCTTGGGGCGTCGGCGCGCCCCGCCTCCGCCCTGCCCCACTCCGCCCCACCGCCCCCTCCAGCCCCGCTACCCCGTGCAGCCCTTCTGCCCCGAAGCCAGCGTCGCGCAGGCCGTGGCCTCGCCCGCGTCCCTCACGGTGATCATCTGGGTGTAGGCGATGTTGTCGCCGGCCGCCTCGATGGCGGCGGTCTGCTTGGTCCTGCCGACCGTGACCTGGACCTCGTCGCCCTGGGCGGCACCGGTGATGCGGGCCCAGGCGGCCTGGCAGGTCTTGCTGTAGCGGACCTCGACCCTCGTGGTGCCCACCGTGGCCTCGTCGGTGGTCCGTACGAGGCTGCCGATGCACCCCATGGTCTCCGGGTCCTTGCCGTCGCAGTCCTTGCCGCTGCACTTCACCCCGGCCGGGAGGTCGGGATTGGTGCCGATCGAGGTCGACGGGGAGGTGGGCGGCTTGCCCTCCGCTTGGTCCTTCCCGTCACCGTTGGTGAGGAAGAAGGCCGCCGCGATCACGACGAGCGCGCCGACGGCTCCGGCGAGGAACATCGTCACGCGGCGCTTCGGCGAGGAATCGCCGTCGTCGAGGCGGCCGCCGCCGCTTTCCGGCGGACCGAAGACACCGGACGGGACCGAGGCGCCACCGGCCCCCTGGGCACCACCGGGAACCGCCGCGCCGGCCGGGACACGGGACGAGGACGCGGACGACGCCGACCCCGAGGAAGCCGAGGACGGCGACCCTCCGGCCGGCCGCGACGGCGAAGACGACGGCACCGAAGTCGATGGCGACGACGCCGAGGGGCCCGACGGTGGCGTGGCTCCCCAGCTGACGCGCGACGCGCCGCCGGCGACCGCACCCGAGCCGCCGACTCCGCCGTACGGCGAGGCGGAGGAAGCGCCGGAGGAAGAGGAGGACGGTGACGAGGGGGACGGCGTGACCGAACCCCCGTACGGCGCGCGCGAGGTGCGCTCGCTCGACGAGCGCGGCTGTGGCGGGACCGTCGGCGAGACGCCCGCCGGGCCCGCCACGCCCGGTGTCGCGGTCGCGCTGCGGCCCGCCCTGCCGTTCCTCCCGCCGCCCTTGACGGTGGACTGGCCGCCCGTCTCGCCCAGGGCGGCGCGCGCCTGGGAGATACGGATCGCTTCCATGGTCATGTCGTGGCGCATCTCCGAACGGCTCCAGGCACGCTCGGCCAGCTCCCACATGGTGGTCAGATGGACGGGATCGGTACCGGTCACCTCGGCCAACGCGACGATCGCGCCTTTCGGCGCGAGCAGTCTGCCGTTGAGATACCGCTCCCAGGACGTCTTGCTGTAGCCCGTGCGGTCGGCCACCGCTGCGATGCTCAGTCCACCGCGGTCGACGAGCCGACGGAGCTGGCCCGCGAACTCCCTTACCTGTGGATCGAGTTCATCGGGCAAGGCCCTCCAACGAGGCATTGCTTCCCCCCTCATTCCCCCGTACGTCTCTGCACTTTCCCCCCGTGCCCGCTATCCCTGTGCCGCGCATGATGCCCTCGCTGAATCCTGGTCCGGGACCTGGCCCGGGGCCCTCTCCGGAGCCCCGTTCCGGCCTACCCACTGGGATGCGCCCGGTCGGGATGTCAGTTCCCTGAAAAGGGGCGCGCGGGAGCATTTCGGGCCGAATCATGCGCCGCCGCACGCCCCCCAACCGGTCTGCGGTCCAGTGTCCCACCGACATCCCGGATTTCCGGGCGGAATTGCAGGTCCCCGCGTGGGACATCCCGAACCATCCCAAATGTTCACGTTAGCCCTGGTGTTGGGCGGCCGGACGGCACATCCTCGAACCTGTCAACACATCGACACAACGACCACACATGCACCGCCACACGAGTCGAACGGGTGCTCGTGCGACCCATGTGCGTCCGTGAAGGTCGAAGGTCAACGGAGACCAGGGGGATCACATGCAACACAAGGCCAGGCTGCTGCTCGCGGCCGTCGCCGTGACGGCCTCGGCCGGGCTCGCGCTCGGCGTCGCCGCTCCGCTCGCCACGGCTTCCGGGCCACACGTCGTCGACGGCTCCGGCGCCGCGTACAACGACTGGGGCGACGAGGGCACGCTGTCCGTCAACACGCACTCCAAGAGCAACGCGACGCGGCTGTGGCAGAGCGTCCTGTACGCCGACGGCGCCAAGTGGAAGGACTCCGGCGGGAATCTGCACACCTTCACCGAGTGGGACATCGACGGGCTCTTCGGCTGGAAGACCCGCTCGGCGACCAAGTACTGGCAGGCCCAGGAAGACCTGGAGGACGTAGACGGGATCGTCGGCAAGGAGACCTTCGGACAGGCCGACAGCTTCCTGGACGGGCCGTACAACGACGGCAAGGTGACCTACGCGGGCCTGGCGCACGAGGTGGACTTCAAGCGGCTCGACGGGGACTACTACGTCAGGATCGGCTCGAAGTGGAAGGTCGCCGCGTACGACTGGCGCGGCTGAGGGATCTGCCGTCGCGGGCCGGTGACGGCGGATTCCGCCGGCACGGGCCGGTGACGGCCCATCCCGCCGGCGCCGACCGGAGTCGGCCCATCCCGCCGGCGCCGACCGAAGACGGCCTATCCCGCCGGCGCCGACCGAAGACGGCCCATGCCGCCGGCGCCGGCCGGTCCGCCGACCGAGGTCGGCATGGTCGACCTCCGGGGCGCTCCGCGCGACACCGGGCGAGGGCCGTCACGACAACGTGACGGCCCCTATCAGCGCGGCGGCGACGAGGGCCAGGGCGATCAGGACGGCGAGGGCCGCGTAGAGGGCGACGCGGCCGGGCGGGCGGGGGTTCGGTTCGTCGGCGGGGGTGTCCCACCAGGGGAGCGTGGGATCGTCCTCGTACGCCTCCGAGCCGGCCTCCGCCGCCGCCCGCTCCCCCGCCCCCGCGGTGTTCGGCGGCTGGGACGGGGGCACGGTCTGGGGTGCCGGGCGCGGCCAGGCCCGTACGGCCAGTTCCCAGCGCACCCCGAAGCGTTCGGCGTCCTCCCCGGCGACCCGGCACAGGGCGGCGACCGCCTGCCGGGGCGGGGGCTGGGTGCCGTTGAGATACCGCTGCCAGGAGGACTTGCTGTACGCGGTACGCGCGCCGAGCGCGACGAGACTCAGTCCCGTGCGGTCCTTCAGCAGGCGCAGCTGCTCGACGAAATGCTGTACCTCCGGGGGGAGTTCGTCCGGCAGCGGCTGCCAGGCGCTCATCGGCTGCCTCCTCGGGGCTCAAGGGTGGGTCTGGGTCTGGGTCTGGGTCTGGGTCTGGGTCTGGGTCTGAGCAGGTGACGACGGTCGCGGGGGAACCGGTTCCCACCCGTACGGACGGCGGGGCCATGGAGTTCGGACAGCGCGATGGAGTGACTCGGGCGGCCTCGTGAGGCGAAGCGAAGGGCGCGATGAAGGGGCGTGCGAAGCGGCCCGCACCCCGTGTCGAGGCGACCGCGCCGGCTTCGAGCGCCGGTGACGGCATGCCGGGATGACGTCCGGGTGTCGTCGTCGTGGCCCGGTGCGGACACCTTGGCGGAATGGTCACTTCCGTGCCACAGCGGGCTGACAGGTGTTGAACGGGGCGTTCGCCGTGCAGGAACGTGGAGCGCGACGGCGGTCCGTCCTTACTCGGGGGAGGGGACGGACCGCCGTCGTGTGCATGCGGGACCGGGAGCGAGACGAAACGGCCTCAGCCCGCCTCGTCGCCCACCGTGAAGTGCAGCGTGTCCTTGAGGAACGGGATCTCCAGCAGCGGCTTCGGCTGGGCCATCAGCGCGAGGAGCACGATGGCGGTGCCCAGGACGATGTACGTGGCCATGTCGGTGAAACGGGAGCGGACGGCGAGCATGCCGACGTCCCGGACGGCCCAGCGCAGCACCGCGCCGGCGAGCAGCGCGGCCCCGATCAGGATCGTGCCGGCCCGGAACGCGTCCAGCGCGGTGAGCAGCAGCCCGAGCCCCACGGTGCACAGCACGGCGAGGATCGGCCACTGCCGCACGGGCGCGAGCGCCTCACGCGGCGCCGCCCGGCCACCGCCCTCGGGCCGCGCGGTGTCCTTGGTGAACATCGGGAACCGCCGGGTACCTCGAACAGGCTTGCCGTCGGCACCGGGCACGCTGATGTGATCCCGCACCTCAATCTCATCAGGCGCCTTGACCTCATCAGGCGCCTCGGCCGACTCAGCTGCCTCAGCCGGCTTTGTGGCCTCGGCGGGCTCACTCGTCCTGGCCGACTCAGTCGTCCTGGCCGGCTCGGTCGTCCTGGCCGCCTCAGCTGCCTCGGCCACCTCCGGCACCCCCTCCGCCCTGCCGTCAGCCGACACTGCGCTCCGCCGCCTCGACCACGTTCACGAGCAGCTGGGCGCGGGTCATGGGGCCGACACCGCCGGGGTTGGGGGAGATCCAGCCGGCGACCTCGGCGACACCGGGGTGGACGTCCCCGACGATCTTGCCCTCGGCGGAGCGGGAGACACCGACGTCGAGGACGGCGGCCCCCGGCTTCACGTCCTCGGGGCGGATCAGGTGGGCGGAGCCGGCGGCGGCGACGATGATGTCGGCGCGCTTGAGGTGCGCGGCCAGGTCACGCGTGCCGGTGTGGCACTGGGTCACCGTCGCGTTCTCGCTGCGCCGGGTGAGGAGCAGCGGCATCGAGCGGCCGATGGTCACACCGCGGCCGACGACCACGACCTCGGCGCCCTTGATCTCGACGCCGTACTGGCGGAGGAGGGTGAGGACGCCGTTCGGGGTGCAGGGCAGCGGCGCGGGCTCGTTGAGGACGAGGCGGCCGAGGTTCATCGGGTGGAGGCCGTCGGCGTCCTTGTCGGGGTCCATCAGTTCGAGGACGCGGTTCTCGTCGATGCCCTTGGGGAGCGGCAGCTGGACGATGTAACCGGTGCACGCGGGGTCTTCGTTCAGCTCCCGCACCGCCGCCTCGATCTCCTCCTGGGTGGCGGTCGCGGGCAGTTCACGCTGGATGGAGGCGATGCCGACCTGCGCGCAGTCGCGGTGCTTGCCCGCCACGTACTTCTGGCTGCCGGGGTCTTCACCGACCAGGATCGTGCCGAGTCCGGGCGTGACGCCCTTCTCCTTCAGCACCGCCACGCGGGCGGTCAGATCGGACTTGATCGCGGCTGCGGTGGCCTTGCCATCGAGAATCTGGGCGCTCATGGCCCCAATCTTCGCGGATGACCGGCGCCGGGTTCCAATCCGGTCACCTGGCGGACGCCCTCCCACCGCTTTCGGACCGGCTCGGCGGCCCGTCCCGGAGCGGGTGGCGGCCGGTGTCCGAGCGCTCGGCGGCCGGTGTCCGAGCGCTCGGCGGCCGGTGTCCGAGCGCTCGGCGGCCGGTGTCCGAGCGCTCGGCGGCCGGTGTCCGACAAGATCCGGCCGGTGTCCGACAAGATCGGATGTGTTGCACTTGCACAACACCCGATGAATCTCCCTGGACATCCGGCCGGGCATATAAAACGATTGGGGCACAGTGCCGCGGGCACTGCCGGGGGGCGTGACCATTTCAAAAGATCAGGGCATTCCTCCGACCCGTGCCGCGCGTCCCCGCACCAGGCAACGGAGGAAACCCCGCCATGAGCTTCGGCGACCCGAACAACCCGTATGGCCAGCCCCAGCAGCAGCCGCCCGCCCAGGGTTACGGCTACCCGCAGCAGACCCCGCCCCAGCAGCCCGGGTACGGCTATCCGACTGCCCCGCCGGTCTCGCAGGGCTACGGCGGCTACCCGGGGGCGCCCGCCGTGGTCCCGGGCGGTGTGAGGGCCGCGCGCATCATGCTGTACGTCCTGGGCGGTTTCCAGGCGATCGGCGGCGTGGCGCTGATGGTGGCCAGCGCGTGGTTCGCCGACTACATCTCGGACAGCGTCTCGGGCGACCCCGCACTCTCCTCGGAGGACGCGGACACCATCGCGAACTTCGGCGCCGGCGCCTTCATCTTCTTCGGCGCGGTCACCCTGGGCTTCGCGGTCTGGGGGATTCTCACCGCTGCGAAGTTCTCCACCGGGCGCGGCGGCATCCGGATCTCCGCGATCGTCTATGCCTCGTTCGTCACGCTCTTCAGCGTGATCAGCATCCTGGGCGCCAATCTCTTCGCTCTGATCAGCCTCGCCCTCGGTGTCCTGATCATCGTCTTCTGCAGCAAGCAGGACGCCGGCCAGTGGTTCAACCGCCCGCGCCACTGAGCCGCCGAGCGCAGCGAAGGGCCGTACCCCCCGCAGGAGGGGGCACGGCCCTTCGGCGCGTTCACGCCAGACAGGCGCCGGGCCCCGGCCTGGGCCCCACGGTGTTCACGGAGCTGTCCCAGGTCTGCGTCCCGCCCGGCGGGAGCCCATAGCTGAGACCACCGGTCACGCAGTAGGTGACGCGGGTCATGTTGGTGACCTCGGTGACTTGCAGAGCCGGGTTGAACGTGGCCCGCTCGCCCTCCTTCACCAGGACCGGCTGGGTGCCCAGCAGCGGCTGGAGACACACGTACCCGGTCTGGCAGATCACCACGGCCTCGTCCTCGGCGGCCGCCGCGCCGCCGCCCCCCGTACCGAGTGCCACCGCGAGCACCGCCCCGACGACGGCGACCCGGCGTGACCGACTCGACCTGTTCCGCATGACTGACCCCCTGAGTCCCGAGCGTTTGGGTTGCCCCTCGACCCTCGCAGCGGAACGCACGCCTCTGCACCGGGGTATCGGCCATTCCGCATACCCACGCCACAGATGTCACGAAGGTGACGACATCTGCCGCTTCCTCCAGGAAACGCCGTCCGTGCCGGACCTGTGGCACTTCCCGCCCCTCCGCGTAGCCTGACGCGTCCATGCCTGCCTCGGGGGAGGAACCAGTCATGCACAGCATCATCGTCGTGCCCGTGGACGGAGAGCGTCCGGGCGCACAGATCCGACTCGCACCGAGCGAGTCCCTGTCCTTCGGCCGTACGGCGCGGCCGGGCACCCCACATCTGACCATCGCGCACGAGGGCGTGTCCCGGGAGGCGGGACAGATCACGGCCACGGGCGCCTACTGGACGCTCAGCAATCTGAGCCGCGCGCAGACCTACGTCGTCGAGAACCCGGAGGGCGCCGGCGAGCACATCAAGATCGCGCCGGGGCGGCTGGACGCGCCGGTGCCGTTCGAGTTCTCGCGGGTGGTGCTGCCCGCCGGGAACGAGTTGCTCAGCTTCGACGTCTGGGCCCCACGCCATGACTTCCTGGACCACGTCGGCCCCTGCGACGGCTCGCCCACCGCGTCCGCGTTCCCGCTCGACCGGGGCAAGCGGTACTTCCAGGTGCTGGCCGCCCTGTGCGCCCCGCGCCTGAGCGGCGAACCGCACGCCGCGCTCGCCACCGCCGACGAACTGGTCGAACTGCTGCGCCCCGCCTGGCCGTCGGTGTCCCGCACCGCCGTGCAGTGGAACATCGACTATCTGGCCGTCAAGTTACGCCTCAAGCCGGCCCCGGAGTCCGCGCCGCCCGGCGGCCCCCGCCTCAACGGCAAGAAGGACCGCCTCGTCTCCCTGGCCCTCCGCTTCGACCTCGTCCACGAGGCCGACCTGGCCCTGCTGAAGGGCGGTGCGGGCCGATGAGTACGCAGGAGCCGTACGCCGTGCCGGTACCGAAGGGCTATCGCGTCGGTGCCTGGGAGGTCCGCGAGCCGCTGGCCTCCGGCGCCTTCGGGACGGTGTACGCCGCCCGGTGCGCGGAGCCGGCCGAAGGACTGCCCGCCGAGGCGGCCCTGAAGTTCCACCCCACCGGCACGCGCACCCCGCGACAGCTGCGCCACCTGCGCGAACTCGCCGAGCGGGAGACCGAGTTGCTGCGCCGCCTCCAGCGGCCACGGCTCATCCGCATGTACGAGACGCTCACCGTGGACGACCCGTCGGACCCTCTCCTCGACGGCGCCTCCGTCCTCGTGCTGGAACGCGCCGAGGGCTCGCTCGACCAGCTGATCGACCGGCTGGCCGGGCGGTCGCGGGGGCAGCGGGCCGTCGCCCTGCCCGGCGGGCCCTCGCTGCTCGCCCAGATCTGCGAGGGGGTCGCCCACCTCCACCACGCGGGCTGGGTGCACGGCGACCTCAAGCCCGCCAACGTCCTGCTGATGGCGGACGGTTCGGTACGGCTCGCCGACTTCAACCTGGCCGCCGAGATGGACGGCACCCACGCCTACTCCCCCGCGTTCGCCACCCCCGACTACACCCCGCCCGAGCTGCTCTGGGCCGAGGTCGGCGAGCACGGCCACCTCACCCGCCCGACCGCCGACGTCTGGGCCTTCGGCGTCCTCGCCCATCTCGTCCTCACCGGCGGCCCGCCCTTCCCGGGCGCCACCCCGCCCGCCCGCCGCGACGCGGTCCTGCGCTACGCGAGGGGCCGGGAGGAGCTGCGGCTCTCCCCCGAACTGCCGGACGCCTGGCGGCAGATCGTCACCGACTGCCTCGCCCCGACCCACGCGGCCCGCGCCCCGCACACCGCGTCGTCCCTGCTCCGCCGGGTCGAGACGGCCGCCGGCGCGGCGCGCTCCCCACGGCTCCCCCGTCTCCGGCCGAGGCGCGGCCCCCATCCGGCCGTCCTCGGCGGGCTGGCCGCGCTCACGCTCGTCTCCCTCGCCGTGGCCGGCCTGCTGGCCCTGCGCGAACCCGCTCCCCAGGGGTACGCGCGCTGCGACCGGGGCGACGTCTGCTTCTTCACGGAGGCGGACGGACAGGGCGAGATGTGCGCCTGGTACGAGTACGACGACGACTGGCTGGGCGGGATCATCACCTGCGACTGGGCGAAGGACACCAGGCCCAGGTCGGCCTTCAACAACGGCTACTCCGGCGACCCGCACGACGACGTCAGACTCTTCCGCGAGCCGAACCGGAAGGAACCGTTCGGCTGCGTCCAGGAGAACACCAAGGTCAACTATCCCGACGGCCTGGTGCTCCGCTCCCACGAGTGGGTGGCGGCGTGTTGAGCGGACCCCCGTCGAGCCGGTGACCCTGTGACCTTCGAGGTACCGGAGTCAGGGCCGCGCGCAGATGCTTGAGGCGTTCCCAGCAAGCACAGCAAGCACCGAAACCAACGGGGAAGACGGGGAAACGGGGAAACGAAGATGACGACCACAACGACGACAGCCATGCCCGCACGCCGCAGGACGGCCGTCGCGCTCGCCGCGACCGCCCTGGCGCTCTCCTTCGGCCTGGAGGCCGGCGGCACGGCCATGGCGGCACCGGCGTCGGCGACCGCGGCGGCGAAGCCGAAGTTCCAGATGCCGTTCAAGTGCAACACGCACTGGCAGATCAACACCTGGGGCCACAACCCCGCCATCGACATGGTGGTGAAGGGGAACACCGGCTCCTCCGGCAAGCCCGTCTACCCGGGCTACAAGGGCAAGGTGGTCCAGGCCTACACCAACAAGGGCGCCGGGAACGTGATCCTCATCAGCCACGGCGGCGGCTGGTACACGGCGTACTACCACCTGAAGGACAAGCCCACCAAGTACGTCAAGGTGGGCCAGAGCGTCGCCGCGAAGAAGCAGATCGGCCGGATCGGCGCCACGGGCAGCAACAGCGGCGACTGGGCGCACCTGCACTACGAGCAGCGCTACCTGGCCAAGGGCACCCCGACCGAGAAGCACCGCAAGCCGGTGCACTTCAACGGCAAGTCGTACACGGGCAAGAACAAGCAGTGGAAGGACGTCGTCAGCAAGAACTGCTGACCCGGCACGGCCCGCCGGACCTTCTCCGGCGGGCCGTTCCCGGCTCCGACCGCACGGTAGTCTCTCGTCAACTCACGTTGCCCATGGGACCGTTGAGGCAGCTCGCGACTGGAGAGAACACCACCCTGGGGACCCATGCCAGACCAGCGGCCCGGACCGCCGCCGTACTCCCCGGCGTCGGGTGACGCCGCGCCGGAGCAGACGGGCGCGACCCCGCTGAGACGGTCGGACCCCGGACGCCTCGGACCGTACGTACCGCTGGGGCTGCTCGGCAGCGGCGGGATGGGCAGGGTGTATCTGGCGCGGCCGGCCGACGACAGCCCCGGGCTGGCGGCGGTGAAGGTGATCCGGCCGGAGTACGCCGAGGACACGGAGTTCCGGCGCCGGTTCCAGCGTGAGGCGGGAGTGCACGACCGGGTCCGTACGCCGTACGCGCCCCGGTTGCTCGGCACCGGATTCGAGCCCGAGGACGAGAACGGTCACGAACTGCTGTGGATGGCCACGCAGTACCTGCCGGGCGTCGATCTCACGGACGCGGTCCGCGACTGCGGCACGCTGACACCCGGCGCGGCCTGGCGCCTGGTGGGCGAACTCGGCGGGGCACTGCCGGCGCTGCGCGGTACGACATAGCGAACGGCCCGCGTCGGCCCCGCTCCGGTCGCGTACGGCGAAGGGCCCGTCGGTGTGTCCGACGGGCCCTTCGTCCTGTGCCCTCAGCGGGGCGGCAGCGGTATCAGTGGAAGAAGTGCCGCGTGCCCGTGAAGTACATCGTCACGCCCGCCTTCCGCGCGGCCTCGACGACCAGCTCGTCACGGACCGACCCGCCGGGCTGCACCACGGCCTTGACGCCGGCCTCGGTGAGGATCTCCAGCCCGTCCGGGAAGGGGAAGAAAGCGTCGGAGGCGGCGTACGCGCCCCGCGCCCGCTCGGCCCCGGCACGCTCGACGGCGAGCTTCGCGGAATCGACGCGGTTGACCTGACCCATCCCGACACCCACCGACGCGCCACCCTTGGCGAGCAGGATCGCGTTGGACTTCACCGCGCGACAGGCCTTCCAGGCGAACGCCAGCTCGGCCAGCTCGTCGGCGGAGAGGGCGTCCCCGGTCGCGAGGGTCCAGTCGGCCGGGTCGTCGCCGTCGGCCTGGAGCCGGTCGGTCACCTGGAGCAGCGCACCGCCGTCGACGGGCTTCAGCTCGACCGGGGCGGCGGGCGCACCCGGGGCCTTCAGCACCCGGATGTTCTTCTTCTTGGCGAGGGCCTCCAGGGCCCCCTCCTCGTAGTCGGGCGCGACGATGACCTCGGTGAAGATCTCGGCGACCTGCTCGGCCATCTCCTTGCTGACCGGCCGGTTGACCGCGATCACGCCACCGAACGCCGACAGCGGGTCACACGCGTGCGCCTTGCGGTGCGCCTCGGCGACATCCGCGCCGACCGCGATACCGCAGGGGTTCGCGTGCTTGATGATCGCGACGGCCGGCTCGTCGTGGTCGTACGCGGCACGGCGCGCGGCGTCCGTGTCCGTGTAGTTGTTGTACGACATCTCCTTGCCGTGCAGCTGCTCGGCCTCGGCCAGGCCACCGGTCCCGGAGACGTACAGCGCGGCGGGCTGGTGCGGGTTCTCGCCGTAGCGCAGGGTGTGCGCGCGCTCCCAGGTCGCCCCGAGGAAGTCGGGGAACTGCGAGTCGTCGGCGGGGGCGTACGAGGACGCGAACCAGGAAGCCACGGCGACGTCGTACGCGGCCGTGTGCTGGAAGGCCTCGGCCGCGAGCCGCTTGCGGGTGGTGAGGTCGAAGCCGCCGTCCTGCACGGCCGCGAGGACGTCGGCGTAGCGGGCCGGGCTGGTGACGACCGCGACGGAGGGGTGGTTCTTGGCGGCGGCGCGGACCATCGACGGGCCGCCGATGTCGATCTGCTCGACGCACTCGTCGGGGGTCGCGCCCGAGGCGACGGTCTCCCGGAACGGGTAGAGGTTCACGACGACGAGGTCGAACGGCTCGACGCCCAGGTCGGCGAGCTGCCGCCGGTGGTCCTCGAGCCGCAGGTCGGCGAGGATGCCCGCGTGCACCTTGGGGTGCAGGGTCTTGACCCGGCCGTCCAGGCACTCGGGGAAGCCGGTCAGCTCCTCGACCTTGGTGACGGGGACGCCGGCGGCGGCGATCTTCGCGGCCGTGGAGCCGGTGGAGACGAGCTCGACACCGGCCTCGTGCAGCCCGCGCGCGAGCTCCTCCAGCCCGGTCTTGTCGTAGACGCTGACGAGCGCCCGGCGAAGGGGCCGCTTGTTGATGTCGGCGGTCACTGGATAACTACCTTTCGTCCCTCAATGCGATAGCCGTTGCGGGCGAGCCGCCCCACGACATCGACGAGCAGCCTTCGCTCGACTTCCTTGATGCGCTCGTGCAGAGCGCTCTCGTCGTCCTCGTCCCGGACCTCCACCACGCCCTGCGCGATGATCGGCCCGGTGTCGACGCCGTCGTCGACGAAGTGGACGGTGCAGCCGGTGACCCTGGCGCCGTACGCGAGCGCGTCCCGCACCCCGTGAGCCCCCGGGAAGCTGGGGAGGAGCGCCGGGTGGGTGTTGACGAACCGCCCACCGAACCGCGCCAGGAACTCCTTCCCCACGATCTTCATGAACCCGGCGGAGACGACGAGATCGGGCTCGTACGCGGCGACGGCCTCGGCGAGCGCCGCGTCCCACTCGTCACGGGTCCCGTGGTCCTTGACCCGGCACACGAAGGTCGGCAGCCCGGCGCGCTCGGCCCGGGCGAGCCCCTCGATGCCGCCGCGGTCGGCTCCGACGGCCACGATCTCGGCGCCGTAGGCCTCGACGCCGGTCGTCGCGATGGCGTCCAGCAGCGCCTGGAGGTTGGTGCCGGATCCGGAGACCAGCACGACGAGGCGCTTGGCCACGGGCTTGGCGGCCACGATGGGGCCCTTTCTACGGGTTCTGCGGGGAACGTTCAGGTCTGCCGAAGGTGCACTTGTGCATTCATACGAATGCTTTACGTCCCCTGATACGGGGAAGTCTACGAAGCGGCCGACCGCCAGCAACGATACCGGCACACCGGACGGCCCCCGTGGGACGGGGGCGTGGCCGCGAGGTAGCGTCTGCGAGGAGTGGGCTCGGGAACGCGGTCGGTGTGTGGGGCGTTCACGGAGTGCCGGCTCATGCGCAACCAGTAGATTTCACCGCCGAGCACACCTCGGAGTCCACCGCCGAGCACGCCTCCGAGTTCACCGCCGTATCCACCGCCGTATTCACCAAGGGGAAGACGCACTCCTGATGCCGGACCGCAGCCTCCGCCTTCCTTCGCTCCTGCTGCGCGAGCGGAGTTCCTCGCCCACGCCTCCGCGCGAGAGCGAGGACGCCCCCGAGCAGTCCGGGCAGCCCGGGCGGGGCCAGGGCTCAGGTTCTTCGGACGACAATCCGTTCGCGCCGCCACCCGAAGGCGCGCCCGACCGGCCGTGGCAGCCGCGCCGGCCCGACGGCCGGGATTCCGGCGACGGAGCGGGCCACGGCGGTGGCCACTCGCCGTGGGGCAGTCAGTGGAGCGACCGGCAGCCCGGCCGCTCGTCCGGCGGACCCTTCGGCGAGCGTCCCGGTGGCCAGGGCGGACCGGGTGGCCAGGGCGGTCCGGGCCAGGGCCCCGAGGGCGGACCGGGCAGCGGACTGCGCTGGGACCCGACGGACCCCGCCCAGCGCCGCGCGCGGTACTCGCTGCTCTGCGGCATGTGGGCCTTCTTCTTCGCCCTCTTCGCCTGGCCGTACGTCGCCCTGCTGCTCGGCTCGCTGGCCGTGTACTGGGCCGTCAGCGCCCTGCGCGCCAAGCCCGGCACCCCGGACCCGGCCCGGCCTGCGGCCCCCGAGCCGAGCGGTCGCCCCCAGAAGACCGCGGCCATCAGCGGCCTGGTGACCTCCACGATCGCCCTCGCCATCGTCGCCATCACCTTCACGGCCCAGTTCGTCTACCGGGACTACTACACCTGCGTCAACGACTCCCTCACCACCGCCTCCGCCAAGTCCTGCAAGGAACTCCTGCCGGAGGGGCCTCTGCGGGAGATGCTCGGCGCGCAGTAGACGCCCTTCACCTCGCTCTGCTCGCTCCGCTTCGTCAGACGACCTCCCCGGGGTGGGGATCGGGCGTGACTTCGGGGGCGGGCACGGAGTCATCGGGCGCGGAGTCATCAGGCTTCGAGTCATCGGGATCGGAGACAGGGGTGCGCTCGTTCTCGGCCCGGCCCGTCGTGGGGATCTCACGCACCGCCGCCCAGCGGGCCGCACGGGAGGCCGGGTCCCAGACGGGCGGGGGTGCGGGGACGATGGACCCGTAGGCGTAGGGATCCAGGGCGTCGTACGGTGCGAGGGCCTCGGCGTCGTCGGCACTGGAGCCCGTGGTGACGCTCGGGCCCGAGCCGGGGCCGAGACCTCGGCCGGAGCCTGCGCCGGCGCTCGCGTCGAGGGCGGTTGTGGGGTCGGTCCGGGTCCGCGGTGCGGCCGGACGCCTCTTCGCACCGGAGAGCCACGCGGGCAACCGGCGCGAGCGCCTCGTAAGGGGCTCGGGCTGCGGGACGAGGGCGGACGCCGTTGGCTGCTCGGTGGCTCGGGAACCGGTTCGGGGCTCGCCCCCTGTTCCGTCCGCTGTTCCGTCCGCTGTTCCGTCCGCCGCCCCGCCCCGCCCGCCGGGCCCACCCGGAAAGTCCTCCGCGGCTGCCGCCCGCAGGTCGCCCGGGAGTTCCCCACCCACGGTCGCCTGCGACCCACGCCGGACCACCCCGGCGCCCGCCGACTTCTGCCCCGGCTTCTGCCCCGACTTCTGCCTCTGTCCATTCCCTTCGGCCACGGTCCCCGCCGACCGCTTCGCCGGTCCGTTCCCCTCGGTCGCAGGCCCGTTCGCCTGCTTCGCCGACCCAGCGCCCTCAACGCCGGCCCCGTTCAACCGTTTCGCCGACGCGGTCCACTCGGCCGCAGGCCCGTTCGACCTCCGCGCCGGTCCGGTCCCCTCAGCCGCGAGCGCTCCGGGCCGCTTCCCCTGCCCGGTCCCTCTGGCCACCGGCACCGCCGATGTCGTCGTCCTCCCAGCCCGCCCGATGCCGGTCGCTCCCTTCCGGGTCCGCGCGCGCAGGCGCCACCACCGCGCCGCCAACGCCACCGGCGCCCCCACCACGCCCACCCAGGCCCCGGCCGCGCCCCCCGCCTGCCACCACACCGGGCCGAAGTCGGTCAGGGCGGCGACGCCGAGGGGACCGCCGGCGAGGAGGGTGAGGAGGACGAAGGCGGTGGCGGAGGCGAGGGCCGCGAGGAGGGCCGCGGCGGCGGTCCGTCGCGCGGACCACGGCGCCGTCCGGTCGGCGGCGGCCCGCGCCGCGATGAACCAGCCGACCGTCACCCCCGCGGCGAACGGCACCGCGCACACCACCCAGTACACCGGTGTGCCCCCACCCCCGGGGACGGCCGCGAGCAGGGGAAACGGAGGCAGGAACGCGCCCGGAGCGGCTGCGTACAGCGGCGCGGTGGTGTGTCCGGCGCCCAGGACGAAGCCGGGGCCGAGGGCGTAGGCCGCCGCCCACAGCGCCGCGTTCGGGACGAGGGCGAGGCAGAGCAGCAGTACGGCGAAACGCCCGGACAGCCCTTCGGTGAGCTGGAGGAAGGAGTCGCGAGCCGCGGCGCCGTGCCCGACCAGGGACACGGCCACCAGCAGGGCACCCCCGCCGACGAGCACGAGCACGCCCGCCCCGGCGGCCCGTCCGGCGGCGACCGCCAGCTGCCGACGGCCCTCCGTCTCCGGCGCCCCGCCGAGGAGCGCGGGCAGGGGCAGCCGACGGCGCTCGCGCGCTGCCCACACCCCCGTGCCCGCCGCGAGCGCCGCGAGCAGCGGTACACACAGCGCGGCCCACAGCCACGACGGCCGTAGCGCGCCCCCCGAGGCGTACAGCGTGACCACCGCGCCGACGGCCGCGTATCCGAGGACGAGCCCGGCCCACATCGCACGGGCGCTCACCCCGGAGCCGTCGCCCGCGTGGTCGCGGGCCGAACGGTGCAGCAGGACCACCGGCAGGGCGAGCAGGAGGAGGGGGACGAGGCCGACCGGGGCGGGGTCGCCGGAGAGCGTGTCGATGCGGACGAGTTCCACGCCGTGGGAGAGCAGCCACAGCGCCGCCGCCACGTGCAGTGCCCCGCCGGGCCCGCTGTCCGGGTACGGCGAGCTGATCCACAGCACCGTCACGAGCGCCGTGAACACCGCGAGCCCGAGCCCCGCCGCCAGGGCCCCGCCCAGCACCCCGGAGACGAGCTCGGACGACCGGCGGCGCGCCCGCCTCAGCAACGGCGACAGTGGAGACCAAGGCGACGACGAGTACAGGGACGCCGTCGGCGCCGCGTGCCGCAGGGGCGCCCCGGGTGTCCCGGGTGCCGTGGAGGAGGTCGACCAGCCGTGGTCGGTGGGGCGGCCCGGCCCCGCAGTCGGGTCGTTCGAGTCGGTCGCGTGCGTCACATCTGCCATGCTCCCAACGACACGCGCTTTACCGGCGTAACAAGGGATTCGTGCACGTGTCGCCCAATATGTGCTTATGTGCTTTTTCGTGCGAGGGTCGGTCCGACGGAGGTCGCTACGACGGGAGGCGATCCGGTGACCGGGCCAGGGGCCGGGACCCAGGCCGGGGACGAGGCCGCCACCGGAGCCGAGACCGAGACCGGAGCCAAGACCGGAACCGAGACCGGAGCCGGAGCCGAGGCCGGGGACGGGGCTTCCGGCGAGCCGTCGCTCCAGAGCGGGACCGAGTGGTACCAGCAGCCCCTCGGCACGGACGGCGACGCCGACAACGCCGCCGCCGATCCGGTCCCGGCCCCACCGCCCCTGACGCCCGGCCAGGCCTTCGACGCGCTCTACGCGTACTGCTCCCCCACCCTCGTACAGCAGACCTATCTGCTCACCGGGCAGCGCCGGCTCGCGCGCGAGGCGGTGGAGCGCGCCTTCCAACTCGCCTGGCAGCGCTGGCCGGAGGTGGCCGTCGACCGGGACCCGGCCGGCTGGGTGCGGGCGGCGGCCCACGAGTACGCCCTCTCCCCCTGGCACCGACTGCGTCCCCGCCCCCGCCGGCACCGCCACGAACACGAACCACAGCCGGCCGACCCCACCGCCCGTGCCCTGCTGACCGCGCTCCTGGAACTGCCGCCCCCGTACCGCCGTACCCTGCTCCTCTACGACGGTGTCGGCCTCGATCTGCCCGACACGGCCGCCGAGACGGAGGCCAGCACGCCCGCCGCGGCGGGCCGCCTCCTCTACGCCCGCGCGAGCGTCACCGCACGCCTCCCGGATCCGGTCGCACCCGACGACCTCAACCGCCTGCTGGCCGCGCTCCCTTCCGACGTCCGCCCGGGCCCCACCAAACCCGTGGCCCTCCGGGCCCGGGCCGACCTACGCGGCCGCCGCTGGATCCACGCCGCCATCGCCTTCACCACGCTTCTCCTCACCACCACCGCCCTCACCCTCCACACCGCCCCCGACCACTACGAACCCCCGGTCCCCCCAGGCGCCCCGGTCCAGGGCATCCCCCCGAGAGCGGCCCCCGGCCCCCTCTCCGCACCGCAGCAAAGACTCCGCGCCAAACTGAGATCAGACACGGCCGCCGGGCCGGAACGCCTGCACCCCGAAGTCCGCTGAGCGGTCCGCCCACGGAGACATCACTGCGGGCAGACCCGGAGACGCCAGTGGGCCCGCACCCCGGACAACGGGATACGGGCCCACAGAGGGCTCAGCCGAGCAGAGGATCAGCCGCCGAGGATCTCGCGCGCGAGCTTCGCCGTCTCGGTAGGCGTCTTGCCCACCTTGACGCCCGCGGCCTCGAGGGCCTCCTTCTTCGCGGCGGCCGTACCGGAGGACCCGGAGACGATGGCACCGGCGTGGCCCATCGTCTTGCCCTCGGGCGCGGTGAAGCCGGCGACGTAACCGACGACCGGCTTCTTCACGTTCGCCTTGATGAAGTCGGCGGCCCGCTCCTCCGCGTCGCCACCGATCTCACCGATCATCACGATGAGGTCGGTGTCGGGGTCGGCCTCGAACGCGGCGAGCGCGTCGATGTGCGTCGTACCGATGACCGGGTCGCCACCGATGCCGACGGCCGACGAGAAGCCGATGTCACGGAGCTCGTACATCATCTGGTACGTCAGCGTGCCGGACTTCGAGACGAGACCGATACGGCCCGGCTTGGTGATGTCACCGGGGATGATGCCGGCGTTCGACTGACCGGGGGTGATCAGACCCGGGCAGTTCGGGCCGATGATCCGCGTCTTGTTGCCCTTGGTCCTGGCGTACGCGTAGAACGCGGCGGAGTCGTGGACCGCGATGCCCTCGGTGATGACGACCGCGAGCGGGATCTCGGCGTCGATGGCCTCGACGACGGCGGCCTTGGCGAAGGCCGGCGGTACGAAGAGGACGGACACGTTGGCGCCCGTCTTCTCGATCGCCTCGGCGACCGTGCCGAAGACCGGGATGTCGTTGCCGTCGATGTCGACGGACGTGCCCGCCTTGCGCGGGTTGACACCACCGACGATGTTCGTGCCGTCGGCCAGCATGAGCTTGGTGTGCTTCATGCCCGTGGCACCGGTCATGCCCTGGACGATGACCTTGGAGTCCTTGTTGAGGAAGATAGCCATGGCTGTTTTCCCTCGTCCTTACTTCGCAGCCGCGAGCTCGGCGGCCTTGTCGGCCGCGCCGTCCATGGTGTCCACGCGCTGGACCAGCGGGTGGTTGGCGTCGGAGAGGATCTTGCGACCCAGCTCGGCGTTGTTGCCGTCGAGGCGGACGACGAGGGGCTTGGTGACTGCCTCGCCCCTGTCCGCGAGCAGCTGCAGCGCCTGCACGATGCCGTTGGCGACCTCGTCACAGGCGGTGATGCCACCGAAGACGTTGACGAACACGGACTTGACGTCCGGGTCGCCGAGGATGATCTCCAGGCCGTTCGCCATGACGGCGGCGGAGGCGCCACCGCCGATGTCGAGGAAGTTGGCCGGCTTGACGCCACCGTGGTTCTCACCGGCGTACGCGACGACGTCCAGGGTGCTCATGACGAGACCCGCGCCGTTGCCGATGATGCCGACCTCACCGTCGAGCTTGACGTAGTTGAGGTTCTTCTCCTTGGCCGCGGCCTCAAGGGGGTTCGCGGCCGCGTGGTCGACGAGCTCCTCGTGGTCGGGGTGGCGGAAGTCCGCGTTCTCGTCCAGGGAGACCTTGCCGTCGAGGGCGATGACGTCACCGGAGGCGACCTTCGCCAGCGGGTTGACCTCGACGAGGAGGGCGTCCTCCTCGATGAAGGTCTTCCACAGGGTGACGAGGATGTCGGCGATCTTGTCGGCGACCTCGGCCGGGAAGTTCGCGGCCTCGACGATCTCGCGCGCCTTGGCGGGGGTCACACCCTCGTTGGCGTCGATGGGGGTCTTGGCGACCGCCTCGGGGCGGTTGGCCGCGACCTCCTCGATCTCCATGCCGCCCTCGACGGAGGCGATGGAGAGGAAGGTGCGGTTGGTGCGGTCGAGGAGGTAGGAGACGTAGTACTCCTCGACGATTTCCGGAGCGGTCTCGGCGATCATCACCTTGTGGACCGTGTGGCCCTTGATGTCCATCCCGAGAATGTCCGTCGAACGGGCGACGGCCTCGTCCGGGGTTGCGGCGAGCTTGACGCCGCCGGCCTTGCCTCGACCACCGACCTTCACCTGCGCCTTGACGACGGACTTGCCGCCCAGCCGCTCGGTGATCTCGCGCGCCGCCTCAGGCGTGTCGATGACTTCACCGGCCAGCACCGGTACACCGTGCTTGGCGAAGAGGTCCCTCGCCTGGTACTCGAACAGGTCCACGCGCTTCCGTCCCTATCAGTGATCGCGGTTCGTCTGATGCGTGGGCGTGCCGCGAAGGGCAACGTGACGTCCGCCGAGAGTCACAAGGGAGGCGCACACGGTGTCCGAGCGCGCGGCATGTCCGTCTCGCAGGTTATCGCTGCTTCCGGGAGGCCCCTAAATCGCGGGTCACACCTGAGCGGTGATACCTGTCACATGATGCCGCGCTCACTGGCACCGCGTGCCGCGTATGCGGGACCTCACCGGACGGGGGTACGTCCGGTGAGGTCCCCACGAGGCCCTTCACTGACTTTGAAGGGCCCCCGACGGGTGATCTCCTCCCCATGGGAGACCGCCCGTCACCACCCCCCGGCGTCCGCCCGGACCAGGCCGACGGCTTTCGGCTGTCCGGGTTTCAGCCGGAGGATCGGTTGTCCGTGACCGCCTTACGGGGGCGGGGGCGAGGGTGGGGGTGGGGGTGGGTGCGCCGAGGGAGAGGACACGACGTCCGCCGGAGCGGCGACATTCCCGGCTCCGCCGACCGCGTGCCCGACCGTCGTCTCGGCGTCGTCGAGGGCCGTCACGATGAAGCGGCGGGTCTTCTTGTTCATGCGTGCGTCAGTTCCTTCGGGGAGCCGGGTCCAGGGAGCCGGTGTGTGTCGGGGGGCGCGTGGGGCACGTCGTGAGGACCGGTGCCGGGATCGGATGGCGGGAGCAGGTGGCGGGATCGGGTGCCGGGCCGCGACGCGTGACGCCGCTTCCGTCGGGATCCGGGAGTCGTCGGGATCCGGGAGTCGGGGACCGGCGGCTGTGCGCCCGGCACTACAGCTCCGTCATTCCGGCGAGGTCGCGGTTCCCGCTTCGACGGGCCGACGTGCGGGGCCTCCGGAAGCCCGGCTCCACAAGGGGGAGAGGCGCCCGGACGGCGGGCGGACGTGGTCCGTCTCCGCGCGACCGGCCTGGCGGCGGAAGGAGGCCGGCCCTAGCCGGGGAACTCGGGGATGTCCCGGTGCCGGTCCCGGGTCCCGTCCGCGGCGTCGGTGGCGGGGGCGCCGGGCACGAGGCTCGCCGGCGCCGGGTCGGGAGACGCGACGGCATACGACTCGGCGTGCCGCGGCCCGCCGTTGTCGACGGCGGAGTGCCAGCCGAGGCTGCCCGTCGGAAGACCGCCGGGGTTCTGCTGCGCGGGCACCCGCACGACGGCGGAGCCCCCGACACCGACGTGCCGGTGCGGAGCCGTGACGGCCGCCACCGCACCGCTGGCCGGCGCACCACCGGCCACCGCATTCGGCCCGTACGCGACGGAAGCCGAACGGGAAGCAGGCTCGCCGTTCCTGCCGCCGTCAACGTCTACGGTCGAGCCCGGCCTCTCGGCCCCCGCCCGCCCCGGCTCCAGCGGCGTCGCGTCGACGGGCGGCGTCTCCACCGGCAACGTGGTCCACCCGGGCAGCTCCGGCACCTCCGGAAGCCCCGGTATCCCGGGCAGCGACGTCGCCCCGGCCAGCCCCTCGGTGACCGACTCCACGAGATCACCCACCGGCACCACGACACCCTCGGCGACCGGCAGCACCACCGAATCGGTGACCGGCCGCACCACGTCCTCGACAACCGGCCGCAGAACATGCTCGGCCGCCGGCTGTACGACGTGCTCGGTGACCGGCCGCGCCACGTGCTCGGTGACCGGCCGCAGCACCGGGTCGACCACCGGCTGCACGACGTCCTCGGTGACCGGCCGCGCGACCTGCTCGGTGACCGGCTGTACCGCCCGCTCGGTGACCGGCCGCGCGACCCGCTCGGTGGTTGACCGCACCGCCCGTCCGGTGACCGGCTCGGCCACGTCCCGCGCGACCGGTGCGACGACATGCGCGCCGACCGGCGGCAGCGCGTGGCCGGCCGTCCCGGTGATCGCGGTGACGGCGGTCGGGAGAAGCGACGAAGTCGGCGTCCCCTCGGCCGCGCTCGCCCGCTCCCCGCAGAGAACGCCCAGCACGAACAGCCCACCCACCAACAGCGCCACCTGCACCAGACGGCGCCCGGCGGCCCCGCGCACCACGCGCAGGACGGCACCGGCACCGGGAAGTGCGGCTGCTGAAGTCAAGACGGGGAGGACCCTCCCGTGCGACGGAACGGCGGAGTACGGGGCGAAGATGCGCGAGATGCGAACACCCGTGTGAAGGCTGTGAAGTGTTGCCGATCCTCGCACGGGACTCCTGCCGTCGCGCAAGCCCCATGTCACCGATGCGTTCTCCTGTCCGCTTTTCAACCTCCCTTGTCCGGATCACCTCCTGCCGCGGCGGTCGCGGCCCCCGTTCACCCGCGACCGGCCCCGAGCCGCGCACCCCGGCGCGGTCGAACTCCCCGCTCCCGTAAGCCCCTTCACGCCCGGTCAGGTATCGGCAACGGCCGCTTCTCGATCGCCGCCGCCATCACCTCCGGGAAGAGGTCGGGCGTGCAGGCGAACGCCGGTGCGCCGAGGGCCGCGAGGGCCGCCGCGTGGTCGCGGTCGTACGCCGGCGCTCCTTCGTCGGAGAGCGCGAGCAGCGTCACGAACTGCACCCCCGACGCCTTCATCGCCGCCACCCGCTTCAGCATCTCGTCGCGGATTCCGCCCTCGTAGAGGTCGCTGATCAGCACGACCACCGTGTCCGCGGGCCGGGTGATCTGCGACTGGCAGTACGCGAGTGCCCTGTTGATGTCCGTGCCACCGCCGAGCTGGGTGCCGAAGAGGACGTCGACCGGGTCGTCGAGCTGGTCCGTGAGGTCGACGACCGCCGTGTCGAAGACGACGAGCCGGGTGCTGATGGACCGCATGGACGCCAGGACCGCCCCGAACACCGACGCGTAGACGACGGACGCCGCCATCGACCCCGACTGGTCGATGCAGAGGACGACCTCCTTCTTCACCGACTGCGAGGCCCGCCCGTACCCGATGAGCCGCTCGGGCACCACCGTCCGGTACTCCGGCAGGTAGTTCTTGAGGTTGGCCGCGATCGTGCGGTTCCAGTCGATGTCGTGGTGGCGCGGCCGGTTGACGCGGGCACTGCGGTCGAGGGCGCCGGTGAGGGTGGCCCGGGTGCGGGTCGCGAGCCGCTTCTCCAGGTCCTCGACGACCTTCCGTACGACGGCCCGCGCGGTCTCCTTCGTCGTCTCCGGCATGGCCTTGTTGAGGGAGAGGAGGGTGCCGACGAGGTGGACGTCCGCCTCCACCGCCTCCAACATCTCCGGCTCCAGCAGCAGTGCGGACAGCCCGAGGCGGTCGATGGCGTCCCGCTGCATGACCTGGACGACGGAGGAGGGGAAGTACGTCCGGATGTCCCCCAGCCACCGGGCGACGGACGGCGCCGACGCCCCGAGCCCCGCCGAACGGTCCTGTGCCGCCCGCGACTTGTCCCCCTTCCCGTACAGCGCGGCCAACGCCTGGTCCATCGCCGCGTCGCGCCCACCGAGCGCGCACCCGGTCCCGTCCGCCGAGTCCCCGCCCAGCACGAGCCGCCAGCGCCGCAACCGCTCGTCGGCCGCGTCCGACTCCGGCCCTGTCGTCCCCGTCGCCCCGGTCGTCATCCGCGCGCCCCCGTCCGAGGACGGGCCCAGAGCGGCATCACCGGCACGGTCGTCGTCCGACCGGTGTCCGACCGGAACCGCTGTCCGCGCCCGTGCCCGTCCCCGGCGTCCACCGCTTCGGCGGCCTGCCTCGGCCTGCTCTGTCCGTCGGTCGTCATCCCGCCACCCCCACAAGGTCGTTGTCGTCGGCGCTGTCCCGGCCGCCGTCCAGGCCGAGCAGCAGCCGCACCACCGGCAGCACCGCGTCCGCGCGGTCGCTGTCGAACTCGTCGGCGAAGCCCGGTATGCCGGACCCGCCGGCCGTTGCGCTCCCCCGCTGCCCCGGTCCGCGCCGCACCAGCTCGCCGAGCGTCCGGCGCACTCCGGCTTCGTACGCCGAGAACGTCCGCCGCAGCAGCGGCAGTACGTCCGTGAACGCGTCCCCCGGCACCCCGGTCAGCCAGGTGTCCACCAGGCCGAGGAGCCGTTCGTCGTGGACGAGCAGCATCCCGCCGCCCGAGCCGCCGCCGACGAACCCCTCGATCCACGCCGCCGCGTCGGCGGGTGCCGTCCCCGGCGACAGCACGAGCCCCATCAGCCGGGCCGCGTCGTCCTGCGCCAACTCCCCGTCGTCCAGCAGGAGTCGTACGGCCCGCCCCCGGATGACACCCGGCACCGTGTCCCGCCCGGAGAGGACGTGGAGCACCGAGTGCCACCGGCTCCGGATGTCGCCGTCCCGTGGCGCCCGCTCCCCCGGGGCGGTGTCGCCGAGGAGCCCCACCGCCCCGTGCACGGCGTCCACATGGCGGCGCATCTCCTGTGCCGCCTCCGCGTCGAGCGCGGCGCACGCGGGCGGCAGCCCGACGAAGACGCGCTCCGCGAGTCCCGCGGCGACCTCCGCGAGCGCCCGGGTGTCGGTGGCGCGGACGTCGCCGTAGCGGAGGGAGCGGACCAGGGCAGGGAGGGCCTGGGCGAGGTGGCCGACGTCGGTGTCGAGGGCGGCTCGGTCGGCGAGGACCCTCATCACCACGGGCAGGGCGTCGGGAAGTCCGGCGAGGAGGCAGCGCTCGGCGAGGCCGGTGATGTCGGCGAGCGAACGGGCCGTGACGGCGTCGGCCTCGGCCTTGGCGGTCGTCGCCGACAGCACGGTGGTCCCCCAGACCCCGGCCTCGGCGACCCGCACCGACAGCTCCGGCTCCCAGTGCAGCCGCCAGGCCTCCCGGAAGGTGCCCGTGCTGCCGCGCGAGGTCGTCGGCTCGCCCCACTCGACGCCGAGCAGCCGCAGCCGGTGCAGCAGCCGGCTGCGCTCCGCGTCGTTCTCCTTCCGCAGGTCGAGCTCCAACTCCCGCTCCAGAGCCTCCGCCTTGAGCCGCAGCCGCCGCTGGAGCCTCGTGAGGTCCCGCTGCAGCGGCACCGCCGGCGCCGACTCGGGTACCTCTCCCAGCACATCGCCGACGACCAGTCGGTCGCGCACCAGCGACAGCGGCACGTCCGAGCCGTCGCACATCACCGCCCGTACGGCGTCGGTGGTCTCGGTCAGGCCCGGCAGCGGGCGCCCGCGCATCGCGGCGAGCGTCTCGGCCAGCCGTACCGCCTCGATGACATGCGCGGAGGAGACGATCCGGTCCTCCTCGCGCAGCAGCCCCGCCACCTTGGTCAGCCACCGCTCCACGGGGCGGTCGGGCGCGCCGAACAGATGCCCGTACCAGCCCGGTGAGTCGATGCCCGCGCCGTAACCGCCGGCCCGGGCCAGTCTCCGGTTGGTCCACGGCACCCAGGTCATGTCGGCCTTGACCTTGGGCAGCCCCTTCAGCAACGCCCGGTCGGCGACCACGGTCCGCTTCTCCCGCAGTGCGGGCACATGCCAGGCCCCGCACACGACGGCCACGCCGTCGTCCCCGAACTCCTTCTGCGCGGCCCGGATCTGCGAGCGCATGTACGCCTCGCGCACCGGATCCCGGTCACGCCCGCCGGTCCCGTACACCTCCCGGAGCGCCCCCATGGCCTCCTCCAGCACGGCGAACGGAGCGAAGACGTCCCGGCCCGTCCCCCTGTGCTCGACCACGTCCTCCCACCAGCGCTCGGCGTCGTCATACCCGGCGGCTTCGGCGAGCGCGGCGAGCGGATCGACCCGGACGGCCTCCTCCGCCGCGCGCTCGGCCGGGACCGCGGCCTCGTCCGGCGGCGCTTCCCCGGTGGCCTCCTCCGGCTGCGAGGTCGGCCCGTCCGGCTCGGCGGCGGCAGCCTCCTCCCTCCCCCAGGCGAGCGAATGCGCGGCCGGCAGGTCGATGAAGCGGGCCTGGACCCCGTGGGCCAGGGCCCAGCGGATGGCCACCCACTCCGGGGAGAACTCGGCGAGGGGCCAGAAGGAGGAGCGGCCGGGCTCGTCGACCGCGTGGGCGAGGAGCGCGACCGGGGGCCGCATGGTTTCGTCGGCGGCGAGCGGGATGAGAGCGTCCGCCTCCGGTGGCCCCTCGATCAGCACGACCCGGGGCCGAGCCGCATCCAGCACGGCCCGCACCGCCCGCGCGGACCCCGGCCCGTGATGCCGCACCCCCAACAACAACGGCCCCTCTCCGGCCGCCCGGCCCACCGTGTCGGCCAGGGCGTCGCCGCCGGTCTCCGGCGCTCCCTGCCGCCACCCCGTCACGCGCTCACCTCGCGGCAGGCGCGGTAGAAGTCCGTCCAGCCGGGGCGCTCGCGGACGACGGCTTCGAGGTACTCCCGCCAGATGACACGGTCGGCGGCGGGGTCGCGGACGACGGCGCCGAGGAGGCCGGCGGCGACGTCGGAGGCGCGCAGGACGCCGTCGCCGAAGTGGGCGGCGAGGGCGAGCCCGCCCGTGACGACGGAGATCGCCTCGGCGGTGGAGAGCGTGCCGCTGGGCGACTTCAGCTTCGTACGGCCGTCCGTCGTGACGCCGTCGCGCAGTTCGCGGAAGACCGTGACGACGCGGCGGATCTCGTCGACGCCGTCGGGCACGGCCGGCAGGTCGAGGGAGCGGCCGATCTGGTCGACGCGGCGCGAGACGATGTCCACCTCGGCGTCGGCGCTCTCCGGCAGCGGCAGCACCACGGTGTTGAAGCGGCGGCGCAGGGCGCTCGACAGGTCGTTGACGCCGCGGTCGCGGTCGTTGGCCGTGGCGATGAGGTTGAAGCCCCGGACCGCCTGCACCTCCTGCCCCAGCTCCGGTATCGGCAGCGTCTTCTCGGACAGGATCGTGATCAGCGTGTCCTGGACGTCGGCCGGGATGCGGGTCAGCTCCTCGACGCGGGCCGTCATGCCCTCCGCCATGGCCCGCATGACGGGGCTGGGCACCAGGGCGTCGCGGCTCGGACCGTGGGCGAGCAGCTGCGCGTAGTTCCAGCCGTAGCGGATCGCCTCCTCCGGTGTGCCCGCGGTGCCCTGCACGAGCAGGGTGGAGTCGCCGCTGACGGCCGCCGCCAGGTGCTCGGACACCCAGGTCTTGGCGGTGCCGGGCACGCCGAGCAGGAGCAGCGCGCGGTCGGTGGCGAGCGTGGTGACGGCGACCTCGACGATGCGACGCGGCCCGACGTACTTCGGGGTGATCACCGTGCCGTCCGGCAGCGTCCCGCCGAGCAGATAGGTGGCGACGGCCCACGGAGAGAGCTTCCAGCGGGCCGGCCGGGGCCGGTCGTCCTGGGCGGCCAGCAGGGCCAGTTCATCGGCGAACGCGTGCTCGGCGTGTGCCCGCAGGACCTCGCCGCCCGTACGCGCGTCCTCCCGCGCACCCGTGTGCGTGTTCGCGGGCGCGGACTGGTTGTGGCTCGGGTCGACGGTGGTCGTTCCAATGGACGCAGGCATGGCTGAGTCCCCCTCCAGCTCGGCCGGTTCTGATCTGGTGACCACACTGCACCACGCCACTGACAATCCAGTCTGACCTGCGGAAATTGGATCGCGCAAGCCAATTGTCAGTGGTGGGATCTACCTTCGGAACATGACTCAGCAGGGGGTGCGCTGGACGGCTGAGCAGGTGCTGGCATTGGCACCTGACGCAGCGTCGCGCAAAGCCGGAAGCAAACTCGCCGCGGCCGGGCCGTGGTCGGGTGCTGGCAGTTCGTACGAGGGGACGGTGTGGGGACTGTGCAAAGGAAGTGGCAGCAAGCCGTATCAGACGATCATCGACGTGGCGGACTCCACCGGGCCCGCCTACAAGTGCAGTTGTCCGAGCAGGAAGTTCCCATGCAAGCATGCGCTGGGGCTGCTCCTGCTCTGGGCGGGCGACGACGCCGCGGTGCCGGCTGGGCAGGCGCCGGACTGGGCGCAGCAGTGGCTTGCAGGCCGCCGCACGCGCGCAGCGGAGAGGACGACGAGGACGGACGCGGCATCTGGGGCCACGTCCGCTGACCCCGAGGCGGCGCGTCGCCGAGCGGAGCGGCGCGCCGACCGGATCACCGCGGGCGCGGCGGAGCTCGAACAGCGCCTGACCGACCTGTTCCGCGGCGGCCTGGCCGCCGCGGAACAGGCGGGATACGGGCTGTGGGAGGAGACGGCGGCCCGCATGGTCGACGCCCAGGCCCCCGGACTGGCGGCCCGGGTGCGGGAGTTGGGCGCGATACCGGGCTCGGGCCCCGGTCGGCCCGTCCGCCTCCTCGAGGAGTGCGCTCTCCTCCATCTCCTCGACCAGGGCTGGCTGCGCCGCGACCGGCTCCCGGAGGGCCTCGCGGCGACGGTCCGCTCCCGGATCGGGCTGCCCGGCTCCCCGGACGGCCCACCGGTCCGCGACCGCTGGCTCACCCTCGCCCAGTACGACACGTCCGACTCCCGCCTCACCACCCGCCGCGTCTGGCTGCACGGCGTCGAGTCGGGCCGTACCGCGCTGCTCCTCTCCTACGGAGCCGCCGGCCGCGCCCCCGAGCTGTCGCTCCCGGTCGGTCTGGCCTTCGAGGCGGAGGTCTCGGCGTACCCGGGCACGGGACAGCTGCGAGCGGCCCTGGGCGAGCTCTTCACCGCGCCCGAGCCCACCGCGGTACGACCGCCGGGGACCACTCCGTCCGAAGCGGCGGCCCGTTACGGCGCGGCCCTGCGGGACGACCCCTGGCTCGACTCCCACCCGGTCACCCTCACCCGCGTCATACCCGCCCCGGACGGCGACTCCTGGCAACTGGCCGACGCCGACGGCGACCTCGCCCTCCCCCTCACCCCCTTCGCCCGCTCCCGTCCCGGCCTGTGGCGCCTCGTCGCCCTCTCCGGCGGTGCACCCGTCACGGTCTTCGGCGAGTGCGGCCACCAGGGCTTCACCCCTCTGACGGCATGGGCGGCGGAGCCGGAGGGTGCGCGGGAGGCGATCGGGCAGGCGGTGGCGCTGTGCTGAGGGCAGGCGGAGGCAGCGGCGGGAGCAGCGGTTCGTGGCATACGGAAGGAACCTCATGACCGGCATCTCGGAATCCTCGGCGGGGCCCTCCTGGGAAGAGCTGGTCACCACCGCGTTGCTCGGCACGGATCGTCGTACGCCGCCCTGGGCGGTGTCCGGCCGGGAGGCGCCCGTGGCGTTGCTGGACGCGGCGGCCGTGGAGACCGTGCGGCGCAGGGCGGGGATACGGCCGGTGCGGGCGGCGGCGCGGCCGGAGCCGGCGGCGCCGGAGCGGCGGCCACCGCTGCCGCTCGCGGCGATGCGGCGCCTGACGACGTTGCTGGCCGACCGGCCCGGCACCGGTGGCGGCCGCCGAGGCGCGGCGCCCGATCTGATGGAACTGCTGCCCCAGTGGCTGGCACTGGCCAACGCGTACGGTTACGCGGCGCCTGCGGAGGTCCTGCCCGCGCTGCTGGACGCGGCGCGCGGCCGGACGGATCTGCGTCCCGCCGTGCTGGCCTTCGCGGGGGCGCGGGCGCTGTGGCTGGCCCGGCTGAACACCGACTGGCGTTTCGCGCTGCGTGCGGCGCCCGGCGGGGGCTCGGCACCCCCCGGGCCGGACGAGCCCGAGCGGGTCCAACAGCTGTGGCAGGAGGGCCTGTTCGCCGAGCGCGTCGCCCTGCTGACGGCGATACGGGCCCGGGACGCCGCCTCGGCACGCGAGTTGCTGGCGTCCACCTGGTCGACGGAGCGCGCCGAGGACCGGCTGATGTTCCTCGACACGCTTCGCACGGGACTGGAGGCGGCGGACGAACCCTTCCTGGAGGCCGCGTTGACCGACCGCAGCCGGAACGTGCGTGCCACGGCCGCGGAGTTGCTGTCCGCGCTGCCCGACTCGGCACTCGCCCGGCGGATGGCGAAGCGGGCGACCGCGTGTGTGGCCGTCGACCGCACGGGCAGCACGTCCACGGCAGCCGGTGCGGCCACGATCGTGGTCGAGGCCCCGCACGAGTGCGACCCCGGCATGGAGCGTGACGGCGTGGTGGCCAAGGCTCCGGCCGGTCGGGGCGAACGGTCGTGGTGGCTGGGCCAGTTGGTGGAGGCGGCGCCGCTCGGGGCGTGGTCGCGGCGGTTCGCGGGGCGTACGCCGGAGGAGATCGTGGCGTTGCCGGTCGCGGACGACTGGCAGGGCGAGCTGCACGGGGCGTGGTGCCGGGCGGCGGTGCGCCAGCGGGATCCCGGGTGGTCGCGGGCGTTGCTGGGGGCGCCCTCCACACCGGAGGCCGGCGGGCCGGGGGCCGTGTCGCTGGCCGAGCGGGCGAAGCTGCTGGCGACGCTGGAGGACGGCGAGCGGGCCGAGTGGGTGGCGGGGTTCATCGCCACGCACGGCTTGTCGGAGGCGTTCCAGCTGCTCGGGGTCTGTGCGGTGCCGTGGGCTCCGCCGCTGGGGCGGGCCGTGGTGGACGCGCTCAACATCGCCCGGGACGCGGGGAGTTACCCCTGGAGCTTCAGCGGGGTGATGGGGCTGGCCGAGCGCTGCCTGGATCCCGCGGAGGCCGTGCGGCTCGAACCGCTCACCGCGACGCCGGAGGACGCGGAGAACTCGGCGCCGGGGGCCGGTGGCTACTGGGCCGAGGCGTTTCAGCGGCTCGCGACGACCTTGCGATTGCGGGCGACGATGCGAGGTGAGCTAAAACCACCTGAAGCCGCCTGAGGGTTGGGGGCGCGGGCGAGTCGGCGGCGGCGGGCGCGTCAGCGACTGCGGGCGGATCAGCGACTGCGGGCGGGTGGGGCTTCTCGCGCAGTTCGCCGCGCCCATGAAAAGGCAGGGGCGGCGAGGAACCGCGCGACCAGCCCCCACGCACCCGCGGCCGAACAGCCGGCGGCCTACGCCCCCGCGGGCTGGCGTACGTTCGCCCGCACCCAGTCCACGATCGACGCCGTCGTCGCCCCCGGCGTGAAGATCTCGGCGACACCCTTGTCCTTCAGCGGCGCGATGTCCGCCTCGGGGATGATGCCGCCGCCGAAGACGAGGATGTCCTCGGCGTCGCGCTCCTTGAGGAGTTCGATGACGGCGGCGAAGAGCGTGTTGTGGGCGCCGGAGAGGATGGAGAGGCCGATCGCGTCGGCGTCCTCCTGGATCGCGGTGTCGACGATCTGCTCGGGAGTCTGGTGGAGGCCGGTGTAGATGACCTCCATACCGGCGTCGCGCAGCGCCCGCGCGATCACCTTGGCCCCGCGATCATGGCCGTCGAGTCCCGGCTTGGCCACCACCACGCGGATCGGACCGGCTGCCACACCCATCACTGCCTCCATGAAACGACTACACCAACCCATAACGGAACACGGCCGCGTATGTCGAGCGAGCCACGCAAACCGCGCACATCACGGTTTCCGGTCCATAGAACACCTACCCACACCGCGCCCCGAGGAAGTGAACGAACGTTATCTCCAGCATCCCGCAACCGGCCGTTTCGCGGCGGAGAGCGAGGGGGAAATCACACGGTGGGACACGTTCGCCGCGCACTGCTCCCGTTTCCGCGGCTCACGCGTCGCGGGGACCTAGGTGATCACGGAGGTGATCGCGGCATCCGGACCGTTTCCGGGCCGCCCGCCAGAGGCCCGCGCGGCGTGCGCGCCACGGGGAAGCGTGCGCAAGGAGAGTCGTCGGAAGGGTGCCGCACCGATCCACCGCCCGCGGGAGGCCACGGGGACGGGACGGATCGGCACCGGCAGACGGCAGAGGGCAGGGCAGCGGGGAGTCGGGAGAGCCGGACCCTCGTCGCGTGATCGGCGCCTCACACGTCGCACACGCACCGCACGTCACGCACGCCACACGCACCGCGTCACGTCGCATCGCACCCGCCGTCCGCCGCCCGCCCCCGGCTCGCCACTAGGGCACACGGGGGACAGAGGCGTCCACCCGTCTGCCGACGGGAGGTCGGGCATGAAGGTCACCAGGGCGCTCGCGCCCCTTCTTCCGCTCTGTGAGCGGTTCCTGCCCACCAGGCCGGCAGGCCTTTCCATGACCCTTCTCAAGGCGACCGCCCTGGAGTTGGCGATCCTCGCCGGGCATCTGCTGCTCTATCCGTCCGGGATGACGCAGGAGCGCCGGGTCACCCCCACGCTCCCCCCACCCGACGCGCCCCGACTGCCGACCGAGGAGAGGCCCCCGGTCGTCCTGCTGCACGGCTTCATCGACAACCGCTCGGTCTTCGTCCTGCTGCGCCGCTCCCTCGCGCAGCACGGCGGCCGGCACATCGAGTCGCTCAACTACTCACCTCTCACCTGGGACATCCGCGCCGCCGCCGAGCTGCTCGGCCGGCACATCGAGGACATCTGCGAGCGCACGGGCCAGGAGCAGGTGGACGTCGTCGGGCACAGCCTCGGCGGACTGATCGCGCGGTACTACGTGCAGCGGCTCGACGGTGACCACCGCGTCCGTACGCTCGTCACGCTCGGCACCCCGCACGGCGGCACCCGGGCCGTGCCGTTGGCGGACGCGCACCCGATCGTCCGCCAGATGCGGCCGGGTTCGAAGGTGCTGGAGGAGCTGCGGGAGCCGGCGCCGGGCTGCCGTACGCACTTCGTGGCGTTCTGGAGCGACCTCGACCACGTGATGGTTCCGCTGGAGACGGCCGGTGTCGACCACCCGGACCTGATGGCGCAGAACATCCGGGTCACCGGGATCGGCCATCTCGCCCTGCCCGTGCACCCCGCCGTCGCCACCGGGATACGACAGGCCCTGGACACCTCACGGACGGGCGCCCGCTCCACCGCCCGCCCCGGCGGCCTGACCGTGGCATGAGCCGGCGACCGCCGCCGACAGCACAGTGACGCTCGTCACAGGACAGCGAAATGGGGACGTAAGGCGATAAACGTGGCGCACGCCCATGCGCCCCCGCCACGCGCCCGACTCACGACACCCCTCCCGACGGCGACAACGCGCCCCACCCCCGGCCCGCCACCACCCGGAGAAACGTCTCCGCCCTGTCGGCACGGGCGTCCCACACCCCCCACACAGCAGTCCACTATCGAACAAACTTCGAACGCAAAGCCAAAGTCATGCCCACAGACCGCCGAAAGACGCTCGAATGCCCGTTTCCTGCGCGCGCGAAACCCGTTGAAGATTGTCGCGCCCGCATACCGCCGGGTACAGTCACCGCACTGCTCTGCCAGCCCCTGTCGTCGAGGCGAAAGAGAAGTTGGTGAACGATCGTCACCCGTCGGGGACCGCAACACCCCCGACTCCGGCTTCCGAAGCCGACCCGGCGCACTACGCGTCGTACGGCCATCAGGAAGCCACCTACGGCGACTTCACCACGTACGGCGATTACTCCGCCACTGGTTTCGACTCCGGCACCGGCACCCACGCGACCGGCACGTTCGCGGCCGACCCCCTCTTCGGCGATCTGCCGGGCCATGACACCGGCACCGGCTCCTACGACGCCTCGCAGTGGTCGACGGGCAGCCACCAGACGCTGAACTACGACCCGTACGCCGCCCAGCACCAGGCCGCGTACGACACGGGCAGTTACGACACGACGTCCTGGTCGGCCGGTTACGAACACCTCTCCCACGTCCCGACGCAGTCGGCGGGCCCCGAGACGAGCGGGCAGTGGGACGCGAGCGGCTGGCAGCAGGCCGAACGGTCCGACGAGACGGGCCAGTCGGGACAGTCCGACCAGACCCAGCAGTGGGTCGGCACCCAGCACTTCGACACGGGCGCGTTCGACGCCACGCAGTGGAACAGTGACGGCACCCCCGTCGGCGACGAGCACGCCGGCTCCGCCGCGGAATCGCACGACGCCCACGACCATCCGCAGACCGTGGTGGTGGACCTCTCGGCCGAGGCCGTGGAATTCGCCCAGCAGGCGACCGCGACCTTCGAACAGATCGCCCCGTATGACCAGGACCAACCCCTCGACACGGACGGCGAGTTCGAGATCGACGGCGCGGACCGCGCCGCGCTCCTCGACGGCGAGGAAGAGGTCACCGCGACGGCAGCCAGGAGCGCGGGCCCCGGCCGGGCGGCCACCCGCGCGGCCTCGCGATCGCGTCGAAAGGCTCCGGCCAAACGTTCCGCCCTGCTGACCGTGGCCGTTCCGTCGGCCTGCGTCATGGGTGTCGCGGGGATCGCGGCGGCCTCGGTCGGGGCCACGTCGGACGACACGGAGACAACGGCGTCGGTCAAGTCGGACGACGTCACCGCCGTGAAGCCGTCCACCGCCAACAACCAGCTCGACACCCAGCTGGAGAGCCTGTCCGCCGAGGCCGACGACTTCGCCGACCGGGCGAGCCGGACGCAGGAGCGCATCGACCTCAAGGCGCAGCAGGAGCTGGAGCAGAAGAAGGCGGCGGCCGAGGCCGCCCGCAAGGAGCGACTGCGGCCGAAGTTCGCGCTGCCGGTCGCCAAGCGCGGACTCAGCGCGTACTACGGGCAGTCCGGCGTCAACTGGATGTCCCTGCACACCGGTATCGACTTCCCGGTCTCGTACGGCACCCCGGTGATGGCCGCGACCGACGGCACCGTGCGCACCCAGTGGAACAGCGCCTACGGCAACATGGTCATCGTGACCGCCAAGGACGGCACCGAGACCTGGTACTGCCACCTCTCCACGTACAAGGTCGCCTCCGGTACGACCGTCAAGGCCGGCGACACCATCGCCTACTCGGGCAACTCGGGCAACTCGACCGGCCCGCACCTGCACTTCGAGGTCCACCCCGCGGGCGGCTCCGCCATAGACCCCCTGCCGTGGCTGCGCAGCCACGGGCTGGACCCGACGTAACGGACGCCGTAACGGCCCCCGTTACGGACACGGAGACGAAGACCGGGCCCCTGCCTCAGCAGGGGCCCGCGTCATGTCGGCGACAGGCCGGCTCGCTACAGCTTCTCCACCGGCGCGTACCGCAGCAGCAGCCGCTTCGGCTTGGTGTCGCCGAAGTCGATCGTGGCCTCCGCGTTCACGCCCGTGCCCCCGACGCCCACGACCGTGCCGAGGCCGAACTGGTCGTGGGTGACCCGGTCGCCCACGGCGAGGGAGACCACCGGCTTCTCGTTGGTGCGGCGGGTCGCGAAGCCGGACGCGCCCGAGGCGGAGGACCGGGAACGCGAGGACGACAGCGACGACGCGATGCCCGCGGCCGGGCCCGAGGACACCGGCGCGGAGGCACCCGTGCGCTTCCACTCCAGGTGGGTGGCCGGGATCTCCTCCAGGAAGCGGGACGGCGGGTTGTAGGAGGGCTGGCCCCAGGCGCTGCGGAGCGAGGACCGGGTGAGATAGAGCCGTTCACGCGCGCGGGTGATGCCGACGTACGCGAGGCGGCGCTCCTCCTCCAGTTCCTTGGTCTGGCCGAGGGCGCGCATGTGCGGGAAGACGCCGTCCTCCATGCCGGTCAGGAAGACGACCGGGAACTCCAGGCCCTTGGCGGTGTGGAGGGTCATGAGCGTGATGACGCCCGAGCCGTCCTCCTCCTCGTCCGGGATCTGGTCGGAGTCGGCGACCAGGGCGACCCGCTCCAGGAAGGCGGAGAGCCCGGCGGGCGTCGCGGCCGCCGCGGCCTCGCCCTCACCCTCGCCTTCCGCGGCCGCTCCGGATTCCTGCTCGAATTCCAGGGCGACGGCGGCGAGTTCCTGGAGGTTCTCGATGCGGGTCTCGTCCTGCGGGTCGGTGGAGGCCTGCAACTCGGCCAGATAGCCGGTGCGTTCGAGGACCGCCTCCAGGATCGTGGCCGGTCCGGCGCCGGACTCGACGACGGTCCGCAGGTCCTCCATCAGCGTGTTGAACCGCTTGACGGCGTTCGTCGACCGGGCCGCCATGCCGTACGCCTCGTCGACGCGCTTCAGGGCCTGCGGGAAGCTGATCTTCTCGCGCTGCGACAGGGCGTCGATCATGGCCTCGGCGCGGTCGCCGATGCCGCGCTTGGGCACGTTGAGGATGCGGCGCAGCGGGACGGAGTCCTCCGGGTTGGCCAGGACGCGCAGATACGCGAGGACGTCCCGGACCTCCTTGCGCTCGTAGAAGCGGACGCCGCCGACGACCTTGTAGGGCAGGCCGACGCGGATGAACACCTCTTCGAAGACTCGGGACTGGGCGTTCGTGCGGTAGAAGACGGCGACGTCTCCGGCCTTCGCGTCGCCCGCGTCCGTCAGTCGGTCTATCTCGTCGGCGACGAACTGTGCCTCGTCGTGCTCGGTGTCGGCGACATAGCCGGTGATCTGCGCGCCCGCGCCCGCGTTGGTCCACAGATTCTTGGGGCGGCGGGACTCGTTGCGCTCGATGACCGCGTTGGCCGCGCTCAGGATGGTCTGGGTGGAGCGGTAGTTCTGCTCCAGCAGGATCGTCGTCGCGTCCGGGTAGTCCTCCTCGAACTGGAGGATGTTGCGGATGGTCGCACCGCGGAAGGCGTAGATCGACTGGTCGGCGTCACCCACGACGCAGAGCTCGGCGGGGGGTACGTCCCACTCGGCGGGCGGTACGTCGACGGGGTGCTCGGAGGTGCCGACCAGCTCTCTGACCAGGGCGTACTGGGCGTGGTTGGTGTCCTGGTACTCGTCGACGAGGACGTGCCGGAAGCGGCGGCGGTAGTGCTCGGCGACATCCGGGAAGGCGCGCAGCAGATTGACCGTCGTCATGATCAGGTCGTCGAAGTCGAGCGCGTTCGCCTCGCGGAGGCGGGACTGGTAGAGCGCGTAGGCCTGGGCGAGGGTCTTCTCGAAGCCGTCGGTGGCCTGGGCGGCGAAGTCCTCCTCGTCGATCAGCTCGTTCTTCAGGTTCGAGATCTTGGCGCTGAAGGACTTGGGCGGGAAGCGCTTGGGATCGAGGTCCAGATCACGGCAGACGAGCGCCATCAGCCGCTTGCTGTCGGCGGCGTCGTAGATCGAGAAGGAGGACGTGAAGCCGAGCTTCTTCGACTCGCGCCGGAGGATCCGTACGCACGCGCTGTGGAAGGTCATGACCCACATCGCGTGGGCGCGCGGTCCGACGAGCTGCTCGACGCGCTCCTTCATCTCGCCGGCGGCCTTGTTGGTGAAGGTGATCGCGAGGATCTGGCCCGGGTGGACATGCCGCTCGCCGAGCAGGTGCGCGATGCGGTGGGTGAGCACCCGGGTCTTGCCGGAGCCGGCGCCGGCCACGATGAGCAGGGGCGAGCCCGCGTGGACCACGGCCGCGCGCTGGTTCTCGTTCAGCCCGTCCAGGAGCGCCGCCGCGTCCAGGGCCGGGCGGGGGGCGCCGCCGCGGTAGTACGCGTCCCGGTCCGGCGGCACGTCGAACTTCCCGCCGAACAGATCGTCCGGAAGCGGCTCCGGTACGTGATCGTCCTCGGGCGGTGGCGGGGGCTCCTCCGCGTGGCCGCGGGGGGCCTGGAGGTCCGCCAGGAAGCTGTCGTCAAAGAGGCTGCTCATCGCTCTCCGAGTCTAGGCGCCGCCACCGACAGCGGGAGGCCGCCCCGGGAAGTCCACCCGCACCACTCACCGCGATCACCCCACGACGGTGAGCGATCGAGCGTACCGCCTGTCGCGTCGAAGAGGCTAAGGTCACGAAAACGTATCGGACATTTCGAACATCAACCTTCACACGGGCCACACGAGTTGGCTAACTTTTTCTTTAGGCCGTACGACCCAACCGGCGAACGTCGCCGGGCCGCACAGCCTCCGCCGAGTCCGGTACGCCTCCCGTGGCAGCCGGAGCCGGGGACCCACCGACCTCTGGGGTGAATCGACCCGCCCGCCGCACGCGGCGAGGGTCGTAGGGCAAACCTTCCGAAGCTTGCGCCCGAACCCGACAGCTAACTCGGTAGGCGGACTACGGAAGGAGACGCCGAACCATGGCGCCGCACCGCAAGCCGCGTCCTGCCGGCACACGCGTGGGCATACGCACCCCCGCTCTCGCCACGGCCGCCCTCACCTCCGTGGCCCTGCTCTCCCAGACGGCCACCGCCGCGCCGGCGACCGACGACAGGCCGAGCCTGGAGGAAGTCGAGAAGAAGGTCGACGACCTCTACCGCCAGGCCGGGTCGGCGACCGAGAACTACAACGCGGCCAAGGAGAAGACGACCAAGCAGAAGAAGAAGGTCGACACCCTCCTTGACGACGTCGCCAAACGCACGGAGAAGCTGAACGGCGCGCGAGAGGAACTGGGTTCGTTCGCCGCGGCCCAGTACCGCACGGGTGCGGCCACCCCCGACCAGGCCTCGCTGCTCCTGGCGGACAACCCGCAGGACTACTTCGACCAGAACCAGCTGATGGACCGCTTGACGGACCGCCAGAAGGGCGCCGTCGACGCGTATGTCACGCAGCAGGCCGAGGCGGCGGAGCAGCGCCGGGAGGCGAGCGACAGCCTCGAGCAGCTCACCGAGTCGCAGAACGCCCTCAAGACCAGCAAGGCCAAGGTCCAGGCGAAGCTCGCCGAGGCCCGCGAACTGCTCTCCACCCTCACCGCCCAGGAGAAGGCCCGGCTCGCCGCGATCGAACAGCGCGAGCAGGAGGAGGCCGACCGCAAGGCGGAGGAACTCGCGCGGCAACAGGCGGCGCAGGCGTCGGTCCAGGAGGCCCAGGGGACCCAGGGGACCCAGGGGACCCAGGAGGAGACCTCCACCGGCGCGGAGACGCCCACCGGCACCACCGAGACCGCCGCCCCGGCCGAGGACTCCACCTACGCCTCGAAGGCCACCAAGGCCATCGCCTTCGCCCGCGCGCAGATCGGCAAGCCGTACGTCTGGGGCGCCACCGGCCCCGGCTCCTACGACTGCTCCGGCCTCACCCAGGCCGCCTGGAAGGCCGCCGGCGTCGACCTCCCCCGCACCACCTACGACCAGGTCAACGCGGGCACCACCGTCTCCCTCGCCAACGCCAGGCCCGGCGACCTGATCTTCTTCTACGACAACATCGGCCACGTCGGCCTCTACATCGGCAACGGCATGATGATCCACGCCCCGAAGCCGGGGACGTACGTCCGCGAGGAGTCGGTCTTCTACGACGGGGAGTCGTCGATCCACAGCGTGGTGCGCCCGGCGTAGCAGGCGGGACGGTCAGGTCCGTTCCGGCGGCTCCACCATGTGCGGTGTCTCCCGCCGGTACCGGTTCACGGCGGCCCACGCCGCGTCGGGTTCCGCGGCGAGCTTGGCGCGGGCGGTGGTGAGCCGGTCCACGGGCACGAGGCCGGCGTCCCCCAGAACCGCCACCGGGGCCCCAGGGGAACGGCCGGTGCGCGACAGAGCGATCGCCTTGGACGCGGCGGCGACCCCCGCCGCACCCCCCAGGGCCCATCGCACCCTTCGCCGACGCCCCCGCCGCTCGGCGGCCCAGCCGCCGACCTGCCGGGGCGCCCCGTCCTCGGACAGGACGGTGAACAGCTGTGCCAGCGCACAACCGACCAGGACTCCGAAGGCCGGCCCGTCGGGACCGGCGGCACGGACGGCCGGCACCGTCAGAACGATCAGCGGCAATCGCACCCCCGGCACCAGCCACCGGGGCGCATGCGTCGCCGCCATGCGCCACCACAGCAGCAGTGCGTCGTCCGCGCTGCCCAGGACGCGGGTCACGACCTCCGGCCAGTGCCGCCGGTCCTCGGACCGCCGGCCCCGGCGGTCGTCGTCGCGCCAGAGCTCGAAGTTCGCGGTCGGATCGGCGTTCTCCAGGACGCGCCAGGTGACCTCGTCCACCCCGGGGAAGCGTCTACGGTCGAGGAGTTCGGCCGGATCACGGCGTTCGTACGCGCTCAGTGCCAGCACCAGGATCAACGGCGAGGACAGGGCCCGCGCCACGGGCGCCCACCGCTCCCCCTCCTCGGGGCTGCGCCAGTGGACGCCGGCCAGGCTCGTCCGCGCGTCCAGCGGCAGCAGCCGCACGACTCGGCCGAGCCGGCTCGTACGGGAGGTGCGGGTGCGTACGACCCTGCGGACCGAGGCGGCGAGAACGGCGGCGGGCTCCTCCGGGGGCTGCGGACGGCCTGCCCGGGGGCCCCAGTTCGCCCATGCGACGATCGCGACGGCGAGTCCGAGACCGCCCGGCAGAACGACGGGGATCGCACCGAAGAAATCGTCGGCCACGTCCCGCGAACCCATGAGGTTCGTGTACTGCCAGAGCCAGCCCGACAGCGACAGGCCTCCCGCCGCTGCGAGCGCCCCCCAAACCGTCCCAGCACCCGGAACACCAGGCGCCTCTCCCCCGACCGTGCCATTCCCGCATCATCCCCGAGTCACCTCGGGGGCGGCATCCTCATGTCCACAGCACCGCAATGAAAATATTCACGGTCGTCAGCGCGCCCACCAGACCGAACAGCGGCTTCTCCACCGCCTCCTCGTCCCGTTTCACGTAGACCAGGCCCAGGATCACGATCAGCAGGGCCAGCTTGACGCCGATCTTGATGTTGTTGACGGGCTGGTCGTCGGCCTGGTTGAGGCCGACGAGGAGGACGCCGGTGACGAGCATGGTGAGGGCGCCGTGGAGCATGGCGGGGACGAAGCGGGCGGTGCCCTGGCCCATGGCCTTCATCTGGGTGAGGAAACCGCCCAGGAGGGAGGCGATGCCGATGATGTGGAGAGCGACGAGGATGTGGATGAGTACGTCCATGCGCGGAGCCTAATGAGAGGCCCGTGTTCCGTCGGGCACCGGGGCGGGGGAGGGGATGGCAGGCTGCCGCGGAGCGCCGAAGGTGGTGCTCCGGAACGTCCGGCGACACCGTGATGATCTTGCATATATGCGCTCTATAGCACCTCCGCACCCCCTTTCGTTCTGAAATGACCGCATCGGTCATCGCGTAGCGTGAAGTCGACGGCGTCAGGGCGGGATCACGGTCACATACGGTCACCTCGCGGTCGGTGCACGCCACTTCCACACAACGCGTTACCGGCCCCTCGCCGTCAGGTTTAGCGTCCTCTCCCAGGTGACCGGCTCCCCACCGCCGCCCGGGCCAGGGGCGGCAGTCGGACACCACCGCCGAGAAGGTCCGGCGGCGTCCCGCTCCCCCTGTGCGGGCCGCCGCCGGACGCGTAACCGCTCCCCCCAGGCGGTCCGTACGGACAGACGATGTTCGTACTGCGGACGGCGGTCGTACGGAGAGGACATGGACTCCACGTGGCAGCGCACCGCAAGCCCAGACAGCGCTCACTCGGCGGCCATACGGTCCGCACCGCCGCGACGTTCGCCCTCGCGGGCGCGGCGACCGCGACCGGTTTCGACGGCACCGGGCACGCCGATCCACAGCTCACGCCTGACCAGGTCAAGGCGAAAGTGGACAAGCTGTACCAAGAGGCTGAGGTCGCCACCGAGAAGTACAACGGCGCGAAGGAGAAGGCCGACAGGGCGCAGGAGAACCTCGAAGAGCTGCGCGACCAGGCCGCCCGCCGCACCGAACGACTCAACTCCGCCCAGGACGAGCTCGGTTCGCTGGCCGCGGCGCAGTACCGGGGTGGCGGCATGGACTCCTCCTGGCAGCTCGCGCTCTCCGCCGATCCGGATCAGTACCTGGACGGTGCCGCCCTCGCCGAACGCGTCGGCAGCCGGCACTCGGCGGACGTGGCGAGCGTACGGAAGCAACTGCTGGAGATCGAACGGCTGCGCGGAGCCGCCCGCGTCGAACTCGGCACACTCAAGACCCGCCAGACACAGCTGAAGCGGCACAAGAAAACCGTGACCTCGAAGCTGGCCGACGCACGACAGCTGCTCGGCCGGCTCACCACCGAGGACCGCGCGCGGTTCGACACCCCGGGCGGCACCGCGGGGCACGCCTCCCGCTCCTCCGCGTCCCAGCGCGGCCTCACCGGCCCGGTCTCCCCCGCCTCCGCCACCGCCGACGCACCCAACTCCCGCGCCGCCGCGGCCGTCTCCTACGCCTACTCCAAGATCGGCAGCCCTTATGTCTGGGGCGCCACCGGCCCCAGCGCCTTCGACTGCTCCGGCCTCACCCTGGCGGCCTACCGCGCCGCCGGCGTCTCCCTCCCCCGCACCACCTACTCACAGATCAACGCCGGCCGCCGCGTCGACCGCTCCGAACTCCGCCCCGGCGACCTCGTCTTCTACTACTCCGGCATCAGCCACGTCGGCATCTACATCGGCAACGGCCAGATGATCCACGCCCCGAACCCGTCGGCCCCGGTACGTGTGGCCCCTCTCGACGAGATGCCGTACGTGGGGGCGACGCGGGTGGCTTGAGCCGGGGGCACGGGCCACCGACGCGGGCCCGGCTGCCGTGGGTTGGGCCTAACGGTCCGGGCGGTCCGGGCGGTCCGGGCGGTCCGGGCGGTCCGGGCAGCGTGGACCTGGTCGGGCTGCGCGGGCCGGGCGCCTTGAGCCGGGCGGCGCGAGGCGGCTCCCTCGGACAGGGTGGCTCGGGCCGACTCGCATGGCACTGGGTGGCTCGGGCCAGTCGAGATTGGTCCCCTTGTCGTGTCTGGCCGGCCTGCCCGCCCGTCGAGCTCCAGCCATCCCTCGGCACGCGTCAGCGGCTGCCGGACGGCCGCACCGCCGGCACACCGGAAGCAGCGGTGGCCCGCCCCTCACACCAAGCGTCGTGCCGTCGCCCACCTCGTCAGCTCATGCCGGTTGGAGAGCTGCAACTTCCGCAACACGGCGGAGACATGGGACTCCACCGTCTTCACCGAGATGTAGAGCTGCTTGGCAATCTCCTTGTACGCATAGCCGCGGGCGATGAGGCGCAGCACCTCGCGCTCGCGCTGGGTGAGCCGGTCGAGGTCCTCGTCGACGGGTGGGGCGTCGGTAGAGGCGAAGGCGTCGAGGACGAATCCGGCCAGCCGCGGGGAGAAGACCGCGTCGCCTTCCTGGACCCGGAAGATCGAGTCGACCAGGTCGGAGCCGGTGATCGTCTTGGTGACATAGCCGCGCGCGCCGCCCCGGATCACGCCGATCACATCCTCCGCCGCGTCCGACACGGACAGGGCGAGAAAACGGACGGGCTGCTCGGCGTCCCCCATCAGCGCCGAACAGCGGCGCAGGACTTCGACGCCACCGCCGCCCGGCAGATGCACATCGAGGAGCACCACCTCGGGCCGCGTACTCGTGATCACCGAGACCGCCTGGTCGACGTCGGGCGCCTCCCCGACGACCTCCACGCCCGTACGGTCCGTCTGCCCGATCTCGGCCCGCACTCCCGTACGGAACATGCGGTGATCGTCCACCAGCACGACCCGGACGTGCCGCCCGGGCCCGGAGACACCGGCACCGGAGGCGGCGGTCACGCCCTCGGCCGAGCCCGCGCCCGTGTCCCGCGCGGCCGGACCTCCCTGGTCCCCGCCCGGGCCAGTGCCCGAACCGCCTTGTGCGGCATGGTCGTTCGCCCCGTTCGCGTCACTCATGACGTCGTCTCCGCCCTCTCCATCTCCAACTCGACCTCCGTGCCGCCGTCCGGTACGGCGCGGAGCCGTGCCGTGCCTCCGTTGCGCTCCATGCGGCCGATGATCGATTCTCTGACGCCCATGCGGTCGGCGGGTATCGCGTCGAGGTCGAACCCGGGGCCGCGATCGCGGACGGACACGAAGACCGTCCTTCCCTCGACCTCGGCGAAGACCTGTACGGCGCCGCCCTCGCCACCGTACTTGGCGGCGTTCACCATCGCCTCGCGCGCGGCCTGCATCTGCGCGGTCAGTCCCTCGTCGAGGGGGCAGTCACCGACGACGACCACCTCTATGGGGACGCCGTGCTTGTCCTCGACCTCCGCCGCGTTCCGCCGCACGGCCTCGGCGAGCGTGTCGGGCTCGTCGCCCTCGTCCTTTCCTGTGCCCTCGGGTTTGTACAGCCAGTTCCGCAGGTCACGCTCCTGGGCGCGGGCGAGACGGCGGACCTCGTTCGGTTTGTCCGCGTTGCGCTGTATCAGCGTCAGCGTGTGCAGCACCGAGTCGTGGACATGGGCGGCGACCTCCGCACGCTCCTGCGCGCGGATGCGCATCAGGCGCTCCTCGGAAAGGTCCTGGGTCATACGGACGAGGTACGGTCCCGCCAGCAGCGTTATGCCCACGAGGACCGCGAGTGCGGCCTGCAGCACCGAGCCAAGGTGGGCTGCCGAACCCTGCAGGACGAATATCCCGGAGACGCCCGCGGTGACCAGCAGGACGCCGGCCACGGAGCGGAGCAGCGTGATCGTGCGCCGACGACGGCCGACCTCGGCCCAACGGGCCCGTCGCGCGTTGTCCGCCTGGCGCCAGACCAGGGCGACGCCGGCCGCGACGAGCACGGTCGGCCAGAGATACGCCCTGGCCGCCTCACCGAGGTCCACGTTGCCGACGAAGACCATGGCCACGACGACCATGAGGAGGAGGGCGACCATCTGGCCGCGGTCAGGCTTGCGGGCCACGAGCCTGCGGCGGCCGTCCGGGGAGGTCTCGGTGGCGATGGCCGGGGGCCGCTGGTTGTCGACGCCGCCCACGCCGAGCGGGACGAAGAACCAGAACGCCGCGTAGACCAGCGCGCCGAGGCCGTCCGCCAGGAAGAGGCCGGCGAACACGAGCCGCACCCACGTCACGGGCAGGCCGAGATGTCCGGCGAGCCCGCGCGCCACGCCTCCGAGCCAGCGTCCGTCGCTGCTGCGGTAGAGCTTGCGCGGGGGCCGCGGAGTGTCGACTGGCAGTGCTGCGGCTTCCGGCATGCCATCGATGTTCACACGCACGGCCGATCGAGGCATCAGGGTCGACCCCCGAGACGCCCCTGATCTTCGGGCCGCACCGTGATCGAACACATCCCCGGGACGGATATCAGGGTTCGACCAGGGTCATCCCGACTGCCATCGGACCGCCTCGGCGGTCACGATGGACGCATGACGGATCACCAGCACGCGGCAGCGGAGCCGGGCCCCGGCTCGGGTCCGGACGTCCTGCGGCCCACCACCGGGCCGCAGGACGCCGTGCCCCCACCGGGCACGGGGACGGAGGAGCCGCGCGCGCACGGGGACGCGGGCACGCACCCGCACCGGGACGCGGGGAAGCGGGCGGGGGCGCGGACGCACACGCGCGCGGGTGCGCCCGCGGAACAAGCGGCGGGCACCGACCCGCCAGGAGCTGCGGGCCGCCCCGCCTCCGACGCGGCAGCCCCGCCCACCCCCGGCGCGACGGGGCAACCCACCCCCGACGATCCGGCCGGCCGGGGCCCCGCCGCCCCGCACAGGTTCCGCCGTGACCGACGGTTCAAAATGCTGGGCGGTGTCTGCGCCGGGCTCGGGCGGCAGTGCGACATGGACCCGGTGATCTTCCGGGTGGTGCTCGCGGTCCTCTCCGCGACCGGCGGCTTCGGCCTCATCTTCTACGGCTTCGCCTGGCTGTTCGTGCCGTACGACGACGAGGAGGAGAACGAGGTACGCAAGCTGCTGACCGGCCGGGTCGACGGCCAGGCCCTCGCGGCGGTGCTCTTCGCGCTGGTCGGCTGCGGCGTCTTCCTCACCTTACTGAGCAACACCACCGTCCTGACCTTCTCCGTGGTCGTCTCCCTGCTCCTGGCCGGCGCGGGGTACTGGTCGCGGCACCGCGGCGCGCCCGACCCCGATCCCCTGGCCGCGCAGGCCGTGGCCGACGCCCCGCCGGAGGCCCAGGCGCCGCCCGTGGCCTCCGCCTACCCGTCCTGGTGGCGCGACCCGATAGTCAAGGACGGCACCCATGTGGGCGGCACGGGCTATCTCTGGGGGCCGTGGGAGAGCCGCGACCGGGACATGGCGGCGGCCGTCAACATCGCCCGGGGTGTGCCGCCCTCCCGCCAGGACATACGTTCCGTGCGCCCACCGAAGCCGCGCGGCCCGCGCTGGACAGGCGGCTGGATCTTCCTGCTCGCGCTGCTCGTCGGCGGCATCGGCACCGGCGCGACCTGGGAGGACCGCCCTCTGGCAGCCAGCCTGCAGACCGGACTCGCCTGCGCGCTGACCGTGTTCGGCCTGGGCATAGCCCTGAGCGCCTTCCTCGGTCGTACGGGAGCGGGATCGATCTTCCTGGCCGTGGTCACGGCGGGACTCCTGGCGTGCACGGCGGCGCTCCCGGCGAACATCACCACCGACTGGGCCCGCACGGAGTGGACACCGCGGAACGCGGAGAGCGTGGCGGCCCGGTACGAGCTGGGGACCGGCGTCGCCACGCTGGACCTGTCCAAGGTGGACATACCGAAGGGAGAGACGCTGACCACGAGCGTGGAGGTGGGCGCGGGCAAGGCGAGGGTGGTCGTTCCACCGGGCGTCACCGTGCGGCTCGACGTAGAAGTGGGCCTCGGTGACCTCCAGTTGCCGGGTGACGGCAAGGAGGACCTGGACGTGGCACCGGACAGGAGCGATCAGCTGACGCTCGCCCCCGCAAAGGGATCGACCAGCGGCGGCACGCTCACCATCGACCTCGAAGTCGGTCTGGGACAGGCGGAGGTGGCCCGTGCTGCGTCATGACTTCCGGCCCGGGAAGCTCGTCGCCGGCCTCTTCCTCACCGCCGCCGGTGTCGTGTACCTCGGCGATGCGGGAAATGCCTGGCAGACACCTTGGTTCGTCGTGATACCGCTCGTCGTCGGGGGGCTGTGTCTGGCAGGAGCGGTGGCTTCTCTGAACCATGCGATAGGAGGGCGACGGGTGGCCGGGCGGACGGGGACAGCGGGGCCGATGGGACCGCCGGGGGCGACCGGGGCGGGGGCGACCAGGGCCGCGGGGCCGACAGGCACGGCAGGGTCGGCAGGGTCGGCAGGGTCGGCAGGGTCGGCCCATGCAGAGGAAACAGAGAGACCGAGAGGGGCAGCGGGGTGAGCGGGAGCGGCCGGGCAAGGGGATGAGCGGGAGCGGTCGAGAAGCGGGATGAGCGGGAGCAGCCGGGCAAGAGGGGTGGGCGGGGAGCGGTCGGAAAGGTGGGGCGCGGGGCGCCGGCTGCCGAAGAGGCGCGGCGCGCAACGCCGGAGGACCGGGCGGGTGTTGGCAGGCAGGGCAGGGCGAGCAGGGCGGTGTCTCAGGAAGGGGCCGGGTCATAGGTCGGGCGACGGGTCGGCGCCCGGTTCGGTCCGGCAGTGCGTTGGGCTCAGGCAGTACCGACCAGGTATCCCGCGGCTGAGCCGACCTCGGGACGTGCGTCTGGGCTGCGCCCCGGAGCGTACGTCCGGGCTGCGCCCCGGGGCCGCCCGGGCCATGCGCACATGGGGGTCAGCGCTGCGCCACCGCCTCCAGCCGTGCCTGTCGCCCAGGGACACCAAGGGGCGGTCACCAAGGGGCGGTCACCAAGACTCGCCTCAGCCTGCGCGGCAGGACCGTCCGCTCGGCGGCGGGCTCCGACCGACACCCGTACTCGCGGCGTCCTGACAGATCACCCCAGCCGGCCGGGCCGGAGGCCAAAGGCCGCGGTCGGGGTGCTCTGGGGGCTCAGCGGTAGGCGCCCGCGCGATGCCTGCTGACGCCGTGGCGGCGGGAGCGGATGGCCGCGTCCACCGAGAGGACCGGGGCGCCGGCGAGGATCAGGGGGATCCAGGCCATGAGGTAGGGGAGGTCGTTGCCGTAGTAGTACGGGGATGCCGACCAGCTGACTGTCAGCCAGAGGCTGAGGGAGATCAGGGCGCCGCCGAGGGCAGCGAGGCGGGAGAGGAGGCCGAGGAGGGTGCCGATGCCGACGGCGAGTTCACCGATGGCGATGGCGTAGCCGAAGCCGACGGGGTTGTTCAGGGCCATGTCGATCAGGGCCGGGATGGCGGAGGAGTCGCGGGCGGCGCTCATCATGTCGCCGATGGAGCCGGAGCCGGAGGACGCCATGAACGCGCTGTCGGTGAGTTTGTCCAGGCCGGCGTAGATGAAGGTGACGGCGAGGAAGACGCGTAGGGGCAGCAGGGCGTAGCGGGTGGCGGTGTCCCGCCATTCGGGGCCGCCGTTGAAGTAGGGGGTGGGGGAGTCCGTGCGAGTGTCGTGAGTCATGGTCTGCGCCGCCTCTTGTCCGCCGTGCCGTTGACCCCTCAACAGACGATACGTTCGCAAGGGTGGGGGCGCTCAATGGTTCGGGCGTGTTTTTCCGGGTCGGGGTGCCTTGTCGGGGTCTGACCGTGGCCTCGGGTGCCCCTCCCGCTCCGCCCCTTTCCCGCCCCGCAGCCCCTACCCGCCCCGTCGCATCCCGCCCGTCCCAAAGGCCCCGGCAGGGGCTCCGGCAGGGGCTCCGGCCGGGGCTCCGGCCGGGGCTCCGGCCGGGGCTCCGGCCGGGGCTCCGGCCGGGGCTCCGGCCGGGGCTCCGGCCGGCCGGTGGTCGCTCAGTCCGCTGAGACCTCGATGGTGTAGCGGTTGGTTTCGACGCCGGCCGCGGTGACGACCTGGACCTCGACCTTGCCGGGTTCGACGTCGGCGGGGACGGGGGCGGTGAGGACGGAGTCGGTGGGGTTGCTGAAGCCGCCGGCGACGGGGACGAGGGGGACGTGGACGTGGACGGGACCGATGCGGACGACCATGCGGGAGAGGCGGTCGGCGGTCTGGGCGCCGGGCGGGACGAAGCCGGCGCCGCGGATCTCGATGTCGTCGCCGTTGCGGATGGGGGCGTCGAGGTCGCCGGCCTCGCGGGCGCGGACGACGGAGAGGATGACGGGGCGGCCGCCCTCGGCGTACTTGCCGGCGACGTAGGTGGCCGCGGAGACCAGGACGAGGAGGGCCAGGCCCCAGGGGAGGTCGGGGAGTTGGTCGGGGCGGCGGGCCAGGCGGACCGCCGCGAAGGCCAGGGCGACGCCGCAGATGATCACGTACTGGATGTCCGTGAAGCTGCCTCGGCCCGAGTCGTCGGTGAGGAGGTCGGCGGCGCGCGGGCGGTGGGCGGGGACCTTCTGGAGACGTTGGGAGAGGACGCGGAGGCCGACCACACGGCGGACCAGGACCGCGATGCCGCAGACGACGGCCAGGACGGTCACGACGCCCGCGCCGCGGGCGAGGTCGAGCCCGGCGATGAGGGCGTCGCGTTCGCGGTGGTCGGAGGCGGCGGCCAGGCGGCCGACGAGGACGAGGACCGCGAAGACGACGAAGAGCACCCAGCCGGCCGCGACGGCACGGGAGGTGGAGAGGCGGTTGTCCTCGCCGATGACCGGGGCGAGCGCGCCGCCGCGTGCCCGGTGCAGATATCCGGCGCCCGTCAGCGCAGCGGCCACCAGCAGGGCGGCGAGCAGACCGGCGGTACGGGCGACCGTCCAGCCCGCGCCGATCGCGGTGAGGGACTGGACGAGGAGGAAGGTCACGACGGCGGCCCAGACGACGATCGCCGTGCGCAGCCACAGACGGGCGATCCAGGCCTCGCCCTCGACGCGGCCGCGTTCGGCGACGAGGGCCGCGGACTGGGTGAGTTCGTCGGAGACCCACTGCCGGGAGGCGGACGCGGAGTGCGCGACAGCCGCCGGCAGCCCCTGCCCGGACGCGAACTCCTCCCGCTTCAGCAGGAACTCGGCGACCGCACGCCGGTGTCCCGCGCGCGCCCCGTGCGGGCAGCCCCCGCACATGCACCCACCGTCATGGGCTCCCGCACCCATGCCGCCTCTCGCCTCCTGCACCGCCACGCCCGAGCCCGCCTTCCCGCGCCGCGTCCGCCTCGGCATTCGCCGCCGTAGTCATTGCTGTCGTCATTGCTTCGTCATTGCTGTTGTCATTGCTGTTGTCATAGCCGTCGTCAGGTGCTGTCGTCGACGGCTACTTCAGCGCCTTCGGCAGCGCCGTGATCGGCACCGCCGTGGACGCCCTCGCAAGTCGCCGGGGGTCGTATGTACGTCCGCTCACTACCACAGCCGTGCGGCCGTACAACTGCCCTGCGATGACAGCGAATTGTGCCGTACGGAACACGGTCCGCGTCCGGCAGGTCCACTCCGTGCAAGGGAAGCGTGGGGTGAAGTCCCGGTGCCCGTGTTGACCCGGCTGCGAGAATCTCCCCATGGCCGAGATCATCCAGCGGGACGGGTCCTGGGCCTTCGACGGCAGCACGGTCCGGATCACCCCGGGCCTGCACCGTTCCGTGGCGCTGTTCCGGCAGACGTACGGGGAGATCGCGGTGCCCCTGGAGGAGACCTGTGGGGCAGCACCCGCCGCGACCTCCTGACCGCCCTCGTCGCCACGGCGGTCACGGCGCGGCTTCCCCATCCGTCGACTCGGGCGACCGGCCATGCGGACCGGTCCCGGACGGCCGGGACCGTGCCCTCCACCGCCCCGCCGTCGGCCGCCGACCACCATGACATCCTCCTGCGCCGTCTCCGCGAGCTGGGCGACCTGCACCGCGACGGCGTCCTCACGGACGAGGAGTTCGCAGCGACGAAGGCAGCGGTGCTTCGCGACTTCTGAGTGACATCAGCGCCCCCGAAGGGGCACGGGAACCGCGCGACCAGCCACGACGAACTCGCGGCCGGCCAACGCCGGAACACACACCGAACACACGTCGAACACACGTCGAATGAGCGACGCCAAGAAGGAGACTCCGAGAAGGAGACTCCGAGGAGAAGCGCTCAGCTCAGCAGATCCGGCTCACTCCGGCTGATGTCCTGCCACAGCGGCTGATAGTTGATCCACGCCACCAGATCGCCGCCCGCCTGCTCCCGCGTCGCCACGGCCAGCCGGTGTTCGATCAACAGCGGCCGCCCCGCCGCCTTCGCGGTGAGCTGCACCTGAGCCGAGCGTTCCATCGACAGGAACCACCACGCCGCAGCGTCGACCGAGTCGCCGACCGTCAGGAGGCCGTGGTTGCGCAGCACCAGCGCCTTGCGGCTGCCGAGCACGCCGGCGATGCGGCGGCCCTCGTCCGCGTCCACCGCGACACCCGTGTAGTGGTCGTAGAGCGCCTGGTCCTCGTAGAACGCGCAGGACTCCTGGGTGATCGGGTCCAGCAGGTCGCCGAGCGCGGCCAGCGCGCGGCCGTGCACGGAGTGGCAGTGGGCGACCGCGACGACGTCGGGGCGGGCGGCGTGCACCTGGGCGTGGACGGTGAAGGCGGCCTGGTTCACGTGGTAGCGGCCCTCGATCACCTGGCCGTCCTGGTTGGCGAGGACCAGGTCACTCACCGTGACGTGCTGGAACGGCATCCCGAACGGGTTGACCCAGAAACAGTCGCTGAACTCCGGGTCGCGCGCGGTGATGTGCCCCGAGACGCCCTCCTCGAACCCCATTCGCCCGAAGATCCGCAGGGCCCCGGCCAGCCGTTCCTTGCGGTGCCGCCGCTCGTCCTCCGCCGACTCGTGCATCGGCGGCATGGCGAACCGGAGCTGGTCGGTGGGTAGGGGCAGGGGCGGTGTGGGCCCGTGCATGTGTCCTCCAGACTGACTTCCTTTACGAAGCGGAAGTTACCGTCGGTCCCCCACGCAGAACAGGTCCGTTCGGTGAAGAGAGTGCGCAACCGTTACGCAAGTCACAGAAGCACGCCAGGTCGCGCACCACTCACGCGGGTCGGGTCGTTCGTCGTACGTCGCTCGGGGTAACCGGACCGTGCTTGTCGGGTATCCGCGCGAGACTCGACGTATGCCGGAGAATCTTTCGAACTGGGGCGCGTTCGTCGCCGCCGAACCCGAGCTCGCACAGACTGTCGAGGCGCGCTTCGGCGCCTTCACCCATCACGTGCTCGCCACCCTCCGCAGGGACGGGTCCCCGCGGACGACCGGGCTGGAGGTCCGGTTCGCGAAGGGGGAGCTGTGGCTGGGGATGATGCCCGACTCGTTCAAGGCGCTCGATCTGCGCCGCGATCCCCGTTTCTCGCTGCAGGCCAACCCCGGCCCCGGCACGGGGATGGGCGGTGGTGACGTACGCGTGAGCGGCCGGGCGGTCGAGGTCGACGACCCGGCGGTGAAGGCCGCGTACGGCGCCGAGGGCGAGGAGAGCGGAGACGAGAGCGGCGGGAAGAGCGAAGAGGTGGAACCGCCGGAGCCGTTCCACCTCTTCCGCACCGAGCTGACGGAGGTCGTACGGACCTACGTCGAGGACGACAAGTATCTGGTCGTCCAGGTCTGGAAGCCCGGAGAGCCGGTGCGGGCTCTCAAACGGACCTGAGACTCAAGCCTGCGACTCCAGCGGACCTGAGACCAAGCGGGGTCTACTCCCACTCGATGGTGCCCGGCGGCTTCGACGTCACATCGAGGACCACGCGGTTGACGTCCGCGACCTCGTTGGTGATGCGGGTCGAGATCTTCGCGAGGACCTCGTACGGCAGCCGGGACCAGTCGGCGGTCATGGCGTCCTCGGAGGAGACGGGGCGCAGGACGATGGGGTGGCCGTAGGTGCGGCCGTCGCCCTGGACGCCGACGCTGCGGACGTCGGCGAGGAGGACCACCGGGCACTGCCAGATGTCCCGGTCGAGACCGGCGGCCGTCAGCTCCTCACGGGCGATGGCGTCGGCGTCGCGGAGCAGGTCGAGGCGGTCCTTGGTGACCTCACCGACGATCCGGATGCCGAGCCCGGGGCCCGGGAAGGGCTGGCGCTGGACGATCTCCTCCGGGAGCCCGAGCTCCTGGCCGACCATCCGGACCTCGTCCTTGAAGAGCTTGCGGAGCGGCTCGATCAGCTTGAATTCGAGGTCTTCCGGCAGGCCGCCCACGTTGTGGTGGGACTTGATGTTGGCCGTGCCGGTGCCGCCGCCGGACTCGACGACGTCCGGGTAGAGGGTGCCCTGGACGAGGAACGCGACCTCGGGGCCCTCGTCGGCGATGATCTCCGCCTGGGCCTGCTCGAACACGCGGATGAACTCGCGGCCGATGATCTTCCGCTTCTGCTCGGGGTCGGAGACCCCGGCCAGCGCCTTCAGGAACCGCTCCTCCGCGTCCACGACCTTCAGCTGTACGCCGGTCGCGGCGACGAAGTCCTTCTCGACCTGCTCGGTCTCGTTCTTGCGCATCAGGCCGTGGTCGACGTACACGCAGGTCAGCTGGGAGCCGATGGCCTTCTGCACGAGGGCCGCGGCGACCGCGGAGTCCACGCCGCCGGAGAGGCCGCAGATCGCGCGCTTGTCGCCGACCAGCTCGCGGATGGCCTCGACCTGCTCCTCGATGACGTTGCCCGTGGTCCAGCTCGGGGTGATGCCCGCGCCCCGGTAGAGGAAGTGCTCCAGGACCTGCTGGCCGTGCGTGGAGTGCATGACCTCCGGGTGGTACTGGACGCCGTACAGCTTCTTCTCGTCGTTCTCGAAGGCGGCGACCGGTACGACGTCGGTGGAGCCCGTGACGGTGAAGCCCTCGGGGGCGGCGGAGCAGGCGTCGCCGTGGGACATCCAGACCGACTGCTCGTCGGGGGTGCCCTCGAAGAGGGTGCTGCCGGGCTTGGAGACATGCAGGGGCGTACGGCCGTACTCGCGCGCACCCGTGTTGTCGACGGTGCCGCCGAGGGTGGTGGCCATCAGCTGGAAGCCGTAGCACATGCCGAAGACGGGGACGCCGGCCTCGAAGAGCGCGCGGTCGAGACGGGGGGCGCCCTCGGCGTAGACCGAGGAGGGGCCGCCGGAGAGGATGATCGCCGCCGGGTTCTTGGCGAGCATCTCGGCGACCGGCATGGTGCTCGGCACGATCTCGCTGTACACCCGGGCCTCGCGGACCCGTCGGGCGATGAGCTGGGCGTACTGGGCGCCGAAGTCGACGACCAGGACGGTGTCGGGAGCGGCGGCAGCGGGGTTCGCTGATGACACGGGGTGCCTTCCGGCGGTGGGGCGGGGGTCTGTGTGGCCGAGTCTACCGGGGTGCGCTCTCGCGGAGTGGGCCACTGGAGGCTCCGCCCCCAGACCCCCGATGTCGGTTGGAGGGAACGGCACGAAAAGGCGCCCCCGCTCAGGCATGGCATACTGACCCCCATGCTCACGCACCCGACCTTCGTCTTTACCTATGGCAACCGGCCCACCGGCTGCCATGGTCGTGCTGCTTGAGCCACTGACAAGCGACTTCCCCAGGCGCCCCGGGCCGACAAGGTCCGGGGCGTCTGGCGTTTTCCGGGTCTTGCCGCTCCGGGGTCTCTTTCGACTTCCGACGAGGAGCCCTCTATGACCGCCATCGACATGACCGCCATCGACGTGACCGGTGCCCGTACGTCCGAGGCCGCCGACGTGATCACCGGTGCCCGTGAGCGCATCGACGCGCTGGACGACCGGATCATCGGCCTGATCCAGGAACGGGTGGCGGTCTCCGCCGTGGTCCAGGAGGCGCGGATGGAGTCCGGCGGCCGGCGCGTGAACCTGTCGCGCGAGATGGAGATCCTCGCCCACTACAGGGACGCCCTCGGCAAGCCCGGCACCGCGCTCGCCATGACCCTGCTGGAGCTGTGCCGGGGGCGCATCTGACCGGTGCACGTAAGTACGCCTGCCCTCTCACCCGTACGGCGCGTGACCGTCGCGCGACACGCTTCGTTGGTGTCGGTGTCCGCGCCAGCCAGGTGCGGGCCCGAAAGAACCACGCGTGGCTCCGCTGGAGCGATGAGGCGTACGGATCGTGCCGTGCGCCGTGGGACCTCGCTCCAGGTTGGTGACCGGACGGCAGGGGACAGCAGCCCGGTCACTCAAGAGAACGGTCGGCTCCGGGGACGCCCGGGGCCGGCCGGCGGAATCTGTTCAAGGGTGGCCGGAACGGTGGCGGAGGCCGTTGCCCACCCTCACGAAGCGGAACAGACCGCCACCAACCGCCCAGGGTCGGCAGCTCTCGACCCCAGTGCACGCCCCCTCGTGCGCCGACCCCAGATCCACGTTCCTCCGAGAGATCCACGTTCCTCCGAGCCGGCGGCGCACTCCCCCGGGCGCCGCTTCGAGGCACCGGCGCTGCCCTGACGTCGGTGCTGACGCAGAGGGGCCCCGCGACATCCGTCTCGCGGGGCCCTTCGTCACGTCGAGTCCGCTCAGCCGGCGGCCTTCTCCAGCTTCGCGACCTGCGCGTCCAGGATCTCGTCCGGCACCTCGGCCTTGTCCGCGTCGAGCATGTTCATCGAGTAGAACCCGATGAGCGTCGAGCCGCTGCGCACCACCGTGAAGGACATCGGGATCTTCGCCCCCTCGATGTCGCCCTTCAGCTTGTACGCGACGGCCTCGTCGCCCTGCTCGGGCGCGGCGAGGGTCTCGATGTCGGTGTACTTGTTGCCGACGTGCTCGTACCCGGTGCAGCTCTCCGTCGCCTTGCGCAGGTCCGCCATCACCTTCTCGGCATCGCTCTGCTCGTGCGCGGCGAGGGCGAGGGAGATGACGCTCGCGGAGAGTTCGTCCTCCGAGGTGACGGTGCGTCCGGTGCGGGCCTTCGCCTGCGGGTCGGAGGTGAAGAAGAACATGTTCGCGAGGGGCTGGCAGGCGGCCGGCTGCGCGGGGACGGTCTCGGCGGGCATGTCCTCCGCGGGCAGGTCGGCGATCTTGTAGCCCTTGACGTCACCCTTCGCGAGGGCGGCTTCCTTCAGCTGGGCCTCGGTCAGCGCGGTCTTCCCGGCCGCGTCCTGATCGTTCTTCGCGTCCCCGTCGGCCGAGGCGCTGCCGGCGACCGACGGCTTCGTCTCCGCGTCCTTGCCCTCGTCGCCGCCCCCACCGCACGCCGCGGTGAATCCCAGCGTGGCCACGACCGAGACGGCCACCGCCGCCCGCGACATCTTCGACTTCATGTCCCCCACCCTCACGACGTTCACTTCATGCCTCACAGGAGCCCCATAGGCCCCACCGAACACGTATGTGACCGCGCGGCACACCCGTTCGTTGTGCCACCCCCGCCACATTTACATGTGACTCACGTCACACAAAAAAACTGTCATCGCAAGGGCAACCCTTCACCCCACTCGCCGGTCACACCTGGCACACGAGAGAAGGACCCGCGCTCGGAGGGGGGTGCGGGTCCTTCTCCGCTGTCATGGTGGTGACGGCCACCGCTACTGGGGTTGCTGTGACGGTCGCGGCGGGACCGTCGGCACCGGTACCAGCGGCAGCCGCAGCGCGCCGAAGGCGTCCGCCGGGACCGCCGGGTGCAGGGGCTCCACCGGGCGGAGGCGTTCGTAGGCCGCGCCGGGGGCCGGGCGGTGGTCGGGCTCGCCGTTGTTGGGCCAGTACGACATCGCGCGCTCGGCCTGGGCCGTGATGGTCAGGGACGGGTTCACGCCCAGGTTCGCGGAGACGGCGGCGCCGTCGACGACGGAGATCCCGGGGTGGCCGTACAGCCGGTGGTACGGGTCGATGACGCCGTCGGCCGCCGTGGCGCCGATGGGGCAGCCGCCGAGGAAGTGCGCGGTGAGCGGGGTGCCCATCAGCTCGCCCACGTTGCTGCCGGCGAAGCCGTTGATCTCGGCGGCGATGGTGGAGGCGGCCGTCGAAGCGGCCTCGATCTGCTTGGGATTGGGCGCGCCGTGGCCCTGACGTGCCGTCAACAGGCCCTTGCCCGGGCCCTTCGTCTTCAGGTGCGTCGACAGGGAGTTGTCCAGGGACTGCATCACCAGGCCGATGATGGTCCGCTCCGACCAGCGGCGGTTGGAGAGGGAACGGGCCATCTGCAGGGGGTGCTTGGCGGCGTACGCCAGCCAGCCGAGGATGCGCGAGGCGTCCGACGCGGTGCCGCCCGCGTACGGGACCTGGAGGATCGACAGGCCGCCCATCGCGTTGGAGCCCCTGCCGTAGCGGACCGGCTCGATGTGGGTGTTCTCGTCCGGGTGGATGGAGGAGGTGATCGCCACGCCCCGGGTGAAGTCGACCTCGGGCACACCGTGCGCCTTGCGGTAGCGGCGGTTGTCGGTCTGGGCGCCGACCAGGGCCTCCGAGTTGGTCCGGGTCAGCATGCCCAACCGGTCCGAGATGTGCGGCAGTTGCCCGTTGGACTTCATACGGTGCAGCAGTGTCTGGGTGCCGTAGGTGCCGGCCGCGAGGACGACCCGGCGGGCCTTCAGCACCCGGGACTCACCCTTGCGGCGCTCGTCGGTCGGGAGGGTCGTGACGGCGTAGCCGCCCTGCGAGTCCTCGGTGAGGGCGACGACCGTGGTCATCGGGTGGACGACCGCGCCCGCCTTCTCGGCGAGGTAGAGGTAGTTCTCGTTGAGGGTGTTCTTCGCGCCGTGGCGGCAGCCGGTCATGCACTCGCCGCACTCGGTGCAGGCGTTGCGGGCGGGGCCCGCGCCGCCGAAGTAGGGGTCCGCCGCCTGTTCGCCGGGGGCGGCCTTCGCCTTGCCGTCGGCGTCCTCGCCGTCGCCGAAGAAGACGCCGACCGGGGCGAGGTGGAAGCTGTCGCCGACGCCCATCCGCTCGGCGGCGGCCTTCAGATGCACGTCCGACGGGGTCATCGTCGGGTTGAGCCGTACGCCGAGCATGCGACGGGCCTGGTCGTAGTACGGCTTCAGCTCCTCCTGCCAGTCGGTGATGTCCTTCCACTGCGGGTCCTCGAAGAACGGTTGCGGCGGTACGTAGAGGGTGTTGGCGTAGTTGAGGGAGCCGCCGCCCACCCCGGCTCCGGCCAGCACCATGACGTTGCCCAGCAGGTGGATGCGCTGGATGCCGTAGAGCCCGAGTCCGGGCGCCCACAGGTAGTTCTTGAGGTCCCAGGAGTTCTTGGGGAGGGTGGCGCGGGTGAAGCGGCGGCCCGCTTCGAGGACGCCGACCCGGTAGCCCTTCTCCGTGAGACGGAGGGCGGTCACCGAACCGCCGAAGCCGGAGCCGACGACGATGACGTCGTAGTCGTACGACACTTGTTCTCCTCGTTGAGAACGGTCCTTGTCTGCGGGCCGTATGTGGTTGCTCGCGCTCAGGCGGCGGAGCCGCATATCGATACAGCCCCGCGCCCCTGAAAGACCTGGCCTAACGCAGCCGGAGTGCCTTCATCGCCCTCAGGCTGCGGCTCATGAACTGGGCGTACTTCTCGTCGTCCATCCCCAGGGACGGGGCCATGGGCAGCAGGCGCTGCTGGGCGACCGTCTGGGCCTCGGTGTACTTGAGGATGCCCTCGGAGCCGTGGCGGCGGCCGAGGCCGGAGTCCTTCATGCCACCCATGGGGGACTGGACGCTGCCGTAGGCGGAGGCGTAGCCCTCGTTGACGTTGACCGTGCCGGCGCGCACACGGGAGGCGACCTCGCGGCCGCGGCGGCCGTCCTTGGTCCAGACGGAGGCGTTGAGGCCGTACGCGGTGGAGTTGGCCTCCGCGATGGCCGCGTCCTCGTCCTTGAAGCGGTAGATGGAGACGACCGGGCCGAAGGTCTCCTCCGTGCAGACGGACATGGGCTCCGAGACGCCGTCGAGGATGGTCGGCTCGTAGAAGTAGGGGCCGATGTCGGGGCGGGCCACGCCGCCCGCGACGACCTTCGCGCCCTTCGCCACGGCCTCGTCGACATGGCGGGTGACGGTCTCCAGCTGGCGTTCGCCGACGAGGGAGCCCATCTCGGCGCCGTACGCGAGGGACTTGCCGAGGCGCATGGCCTTGGTGCGGGCGGCGAAGCGCTCCAGGAAGGCGTCGGCGACGGACTCGTGGACGTACAACCGCTCGATGGATATGCAGAGCTGGCCGGCGGAGGAGAAGCAGGCGCGGACGGCGCCCGCCGCCGCCTTCTCTATGTCGGCGTCCTGAAGGACCAGCATCGCGTTCTTGCCGCCGAGTTCGAGGGAGACGCCGACGAGACGGGCGGCGGCGCCCTGGGCGACCTCGCGGCCGGTACGGGTGGAGCCGGTGAAGGAGACGTAGTCGGCGTGCCTGACGACCTCGGGGCCGATGACGGGGCCCTCACCGAGGACGACCTGGAAGACCTCGGCGGGCAGACCGGCCTCGATGAGCAGGTCGCGGGCCCACAGGGCGGTCAGGCAGGTCTCCGTGTCGGGCTTCATCACGACGGCGTTGCCCGCGACGAAGGCGGGGATCGCGTCGCCGACCGAGAGTTCGAGCGGGTAGTTCCAGGGGGCGATCTGGCCGATCACACCGCGCGGGTGGCGGAGTTCGGTGACCTTGGTGAGGGTCGGTACGGCGCCGGTGTGCCGCTTCGGCTTCAGATAGAACGGGGCCTTGCGGCCGTAGTGGCGGGCGGCGACCGCGACGGCCTGGACCTCCTCGTGGGCGTGCAGACGGGCTTTGCCGGTCTCCAGCTGGATGAGGTCGAGCACCTCGGCCTGGCGCTCCAGCACCAGATCGTGGAAGCGGAGGAGTACGGCGGCGCGCTCGCGCACGGGCCGCTGGGCCCAGACGGCCTGGGCGGCACGGGCCCGCTCGTAGGCCTTCTCCACATCCTCGGGTGTGGACTCCGGCAGGTCGGCCAGCTTCTCGCCGGTGAACGGCGTGTGGTTGGCGGTCCGGCCGGAGCCGACCACGCCCTTGGTGAGCTGGGCGACCAGTTCGGGGGTGACCACGTCGGCTGCGGTACGGGCGCTCTGCGGTGCTGCCGCGAGGGGGTTGGTGCCGGTCGTCCGTGCCGTGCCGGTCTTTTCGGGGGCCTGCGAGTCCGTCATGACGCGCAGGGTATTCCGGACCGGACGACTTTGGGTACCCGGCGGTAACAGGGATTCACCGGGCGCACACACCACGCCAGTGATCGCTGGCAACGAACTCGCTGATCAGCGAGGCGGCCGGTGCGGTGCGGCCGCGAATGCGGCGTCGATCACCCCGTTTCGAATCCACGGCCGCGCCACTGCTCTTCGAATCCACGGCCGCGCCTGCGCTCTTCACATCACGGCCACACCTCTACCCTTCGCGTCACGGCCACACTTCTGCTCTCGGCATCACGGCCACGCACCTTTTGCCGGAATCACGGCCGCGCACCTGTTCTCCGATCGTCAGCCGCTCGGCTGTTCCCCGATCGTCAGCCGCTCGGCTGCTCTCCGATCGTGAGCCGGTCCCGCGCGCCCTTGAACACCGCCGTGCCCTTCTTCTCGTCCGCCGTTCCCTTCGGCATGTCCACGCGCAGTTCGTACATCCGGTCGTCGTCGGTGCGCATGATCAGTTCCATGACCCGGGTGGGTGTGCCGTCCTGGTAGTGGGTGGTGTCGGCGAGGACGGCCTCCTGGTCGTGAAAGCTCGTGGTGGTGTAGTTGGCGGTCGACTTCACGTCTCCCGCCACGATGTCCGTGGAGTCCTTGGCCTGTTCCATGGGCGAGGCGGGCGCCTTGTCCCACTGCGTCAGCCGCACCCGGATGACCTCCTCGCCGTCATAGGTGACCGTGCGGGGCTGATCGTCCTCGCCGCCCTCCGCGCGGAGCCTTTCGTACGGGCTCGGGAGGGACAGGACGGCGTTCATGCCTTTCTCGCGGTGGGCGACCCAGGCGGTACCGGCCGTGACGCCGGGACCGGGGGACGCGACACGGGCGTCCACCCACCCGACGCTGGGCTCGGGGACCTCGGTGATGTCATCGCCCGTGTCGAGAGCGGCCCCGGCCCAGACTCCCCCACCGGCCAGCAGGATCCCGGTGGTGGCGGCGACGAGCCGACCGGCACGCCGCCTGCCCGGCGGCCGCGCGGCCCCGGATCGTACGACCACGGTTTCGCGCACGCCTGCCGGCCCGTCCTCCGGGGTGCCCTCCGCGCGTGCCTCTTCCTGGACGTCTTCCTGTACCTCTTCCCGTACGTCTTCCTCCCGGGTGCGTTCCTCTCGTACGTCCTCCCTCGCCCCCTCGCGTACGGCGGCACCGTCCGGCTTACCGCCGAGCCGTACCGTCCCCACGTCTTCGCCCAACTGCCGCAGGTCGGACGGCGTCTGAGTGTCCGGTGCCCGCTCCTCCGCAACGTCCTCCAGGATCCTGGCGGTCTCCTGGGCGTCCGGGCGCTCCGCCGGGTCCTTGGCCAACAGCCGTACGACCAGGGGGCCGAGGGGGCCCGCCCGCTCGGGCTCGGGGGGCTCGGTGGACAGGATCGCGGCGAGGGTGGACTCCAGGGTCGTACGGCGGAAGGGGGACCAGCCCTCGACCGCGGCGTACAGGAGGACGCCGAGCGACCACAGGTCGGAGGGCGGGCCGGCGGCGCCGGGGCCGGACATGCGCTCGGGGGCGACGAATTCGAGCGATCCGACGAACTCCCCTGTCATGGTGAGCGATTCCTCGCCCTGGACGTGGGCGATCCCGAAGTCGGTGAGGACGACCTGGCCGTGCGGCCCGAGGAGGACGTTGGCGGGCTTGACGTCCCGGTGCACGATGCCGACTCCGTGCGCGGTGTGCAGCGCGCCGACGACGGCGAGGCCGATGCGGGCGGACTCGGCGGGGGTGAGGGCGCCGCGCTTGAGCACCTCGTGGAGGGACTCCCCGCGGACCAGTTCCATGACGATCCACGGGAGTCCGTCCTCGACCACGACGTCGTGGATGGTGACGGCGGACGGGTGGTCGACGCGGGCGGCGGCGCGGGCCTCGCGGTGGAGCCGGTTGGCGGCCCGTTGGCGCGCCTCGTTCTCCGGGCCGTCCGGGTCGTCGGTGTCACCGGGCAACTTGGGCTGTTTGACGGCGACTTCACGGTCGACGAGTTCGTCGACCGCCTTCCACACGGTGCCCATGCCGCCGGATCCGACGCGTTCCGTGAGGCGGTACCGGCCACCGATCAGGCGACCGGCGGCCTGGGACGTCCTGCCTCTGTACCGGGGTTCGTCGTGCGGATGTCCGCCGTCGTCGCTCATGCCACATCAGTACCGTGCGGGGGCGGAGCTTGTCGATGTACCGCCCAGTAGACCGCAGGGCTAGCGCCGCCGGTGCCACAACTCCTGTGCCCACCCGTACCGTTCGCGGTGTTTGGGCAGCGCCGTGCGGCCGACGGCGGCGGCGAGCTTGCGCAGCCGGCGCCAGTCCAGGGGCGGCTTGGGCTCGGGGACGCCGGGGCGGTCGCGGGGCACGCGGACGCGCAGGGCCTTCGGCGAGACCCGGCAGTGCACGGGGGTGGGCAGGAGGAGGGCCTCGCCGTCGACGCCGACCTCGATCTCGGGCCGGTCGGCCTCGACGACGATCTCGTCGGCGACGAGGAGGCTGAGGCCGGGGGCGTTCGGGCCGAGGACCATTCCGGCGGCCTCGGCGGCGCTGTCGACGCGGACGCCGACGACGCCCAGCACTCCGGCGTCCAGCCGTTCGCGGCGGCCGAGGCCGACGAGGTCGTCGCTGCGGTAGACGTTGTTGCTGACGAGGACGGCCTGGGGCGCGTCGATGACGGCGTCCCCGATGCGGGCGGTGAGCCGCGGTCCCCGCTGGTGCGTGAGCAGTTCGGGCAGCAGTTCCAGGGTGGTGCGGACCTTGTCGTCGCGGTAGGCGGGGCTCTGCACGACGGCGGCGTACGCGCCGAAGGAGGCGTTGTTGACGAAGGGGTGGCCGCTGGCGTAGCCGAGGTCGACGTGGAGTTCGACACCCTTGTCGGTGAGGGCGTCGAGGCAGGCGGCGGGATTGTCGCGGTCGAGGCCGAGGTCCATGGCGAAGTGGTTGCGGGTGCCGGCGGAGATGACGAGGAGGGGGACGTCGTACGCCGCCGCGATGGCGGCGACCTGGGCCTGGGTGCCGTCGCCGCCGGCGACGCCGAGGAGGTCGGCGCCGTTCCTGACGGCGTCGCGGGCCAGTACGGCGACGTCCTCGTGGTGTGCGGGATCGAGCAGATGGACCGTGGCGCCGAGCCGCTCGGCCCGCTCCTTCAGCCGGAACCGCTCGACCTTTCCGCCCCCGGACCTGGGGTTCATGATGAGGAAGGGGCGGGCGGGGGCGGGGGTGCGGTGCTCGGGTACGTGCACCTGGTGGGACTTGGTGCTGCTGAGGGCGAACTTGCCGGACCAGACGGCGACGGCCCACAGTGCGGCGGAGACGATCACGACCCACAGCAGGTTGACGACGGCGAACCACCAGATGACGCCGACCGGCGCGGCCACGGCCAGCGCGCCCGCCGCGATCCGGGCGGCGCCGCGGTGGATCAGCACCCACCACAGGGAGGCCACGGTGAGACCGGCGCCGAGCAGGACGCCCGCGACGAGCAGGAGGCTCGCCTCGCGTGCGTAACCGAGGGGCAGCAGTACGGCGAGTGCCGCGCAGCCGAGTGCGGCCCTGGCCGCCCAGCGCTGTCTCGCATGAGCCCGCACGTCCAGGTGTTCGATGCCCACGCTCGCTCGCCCTCCGCGCCGATCATGCACTTGACAGGGCATGTTAGAGGCAGGGCGTGCGACAAAGCGATGACCCCCGGGGAACGGAACTCCCCGGGGGTCGTGCGTCAGCTCTTCCAGTCGGCCAGATAGAAGAGTTCCAGCTGGCCGTATTCGTCGTCGACGTCCGAGAGATCCTGCGCCGTCGTGTGCAGGAGGGACACGGATCGGACGAAGGCGTGGACGTCGGCGTCCAGGAACGCGGAACTGGAGGACAGGACCAGGGCCACCCTGAAGGGTTCGTCGGCGCCCCGGTCACGGAGTACGTCCGTCAGGGCGTCCCAGTTGCCGCCGTAGTAGTCCGGTGCGGAGAGGGCCCGCCCGAGAGCGGTCAGCAGATCCTCTTCCGTCCGTACCTCCGACAGGTCGGCTTCGAGGACGGTGAATCCGGCCCGGCCCAGTTCGTCGACCACCTCGTCATGACGGCTCTGCTGTGCGAAGTAGGGCTCGGACGGCAGCCACGGAAGGATCTCCTGGGGGTCGACCCAGGAATCCTGCAGATCATCCGTCGTCATCGCACCCGCACAAACGTCTTGTAGTGGTCAGCGGTGAAATACACTTCACCCTTCTTTCCGAAGATCAGACGATGCACGCCGCGACTGGCTCCGCCGGTCGGCCACACGTCCGATTCGCGATAGTACCCCTTCCCCTTCTTGGGCAAGAGGCCCTTGTTGTTGGTGAAGACGCCCCTCGCCTGGCCACGTGCCTGGCCCTTCATCACGCCGGGAGGAGTGCGCCCCGTCTTGTCGTAGTAGTTGACGACCTTCCAGATCTGCGCGCCGAGCGGAGTCAGGCAGCTGGTCTTGGCGTTGTGGACGAGAACGGGGGTGTCGGCCGCCAGGACGTAGTAGGTGTGCAGGTCGCTGACGGTGAGGTTGTGGACCGTCGCCTTCGGGCTCGTCCAGCGGGTGACCTCGGTGATCCGGACCCCGGTGCCCGCGTCGGTGCTCAGCCGGTCGCCGGCCGTGAGGTCCGTGGCGTCGAGCCACTCGTCGAGTCCGGGCACCCAGAACGGGTGGCCGTCGGTCGCGGTGACAGAGGCGGTCCTCGTACCCCTCTCACCGTCGAGGTCGACGGTGACCCGGACGAGGTGCTTCAGCCCGACGCCCTCTATCTCTGCGGTGACCTTCTCGGTCCTGGTCTCACCGCTCTCGGGATCGGTGGCCAGCACCTCGTCGCCGATGTCGATGTCCGCTATGGCCTTGGTACTGCCGTCGGCCATGAGGACCCTGGTGTCCGGGGCGAAGCTGTTGCCCTCACAGGACTCCAGTTGGCCGGCGAGCCGGTTGGCCTCCTTGCGCTTCTTGTTCCAGTCCTTGAACTTGTCCCAGAGCTTGAGGGCCAGCCCGCCGATTCTCTTGCCGACGGCGGCGGCCTTGTCGAGCCGCCATCCGTACTTCGCGACCAGCCTGCCCGCGGGGCCGCCGCTGATCAGCGAGGTGACCACGTTCAGCACGGTCTTGCCGCAGGAGCCGAGGGCACCGGTGGTGAAGCAGTCCAGCGCGTCGGTGATGCCCAGTTCGTCGGCGATGATCCCGCCGAGTTCCTTGGCGATGGCGATGGCGCGCCTCTCGGCCGCTTCCTTCTCGGCCCGCGCGGCGTCCGCCTTCTCCTTGGCCGGTGTGTAGATCGCGTTGTCGCCCGTGCCGCCGCCGCTACCGCCCCCGCCGGAGCCGGAGGAGGACTTGTTGTAGTTGTGTGGCCATGGCCCGCACTGCTGCCAGCCGCCCTCGCAGTCCGCGAGCCTGAGGCCCGTGGCGTCGCTGTAGGTGACCGGGCTGTTGTTGGCATAGGCGTAGCCGTTGATCTGCTGCGGGTCGTTGTAGTCGATGATCGGGTCGGCGGAGAGGAAGCGGCCCGTGTCCGAGTCGTACTCCCGCGCCCCCACGGTCGTCAGACCCGTGGACTCCTGGACGGTGCCGCCGACGAAGCCCTTGTCGTTGACCCATCCCGTGGCTGTCGAGCTCGACTCGTCGCGCGCGGTGCCGAACGGGTCGGTGCGCCGGCGGGTCGTCTGGCCGGTCGCCGCGTCCACCGCGAGCTCGGCGGTTCCCTGGTGGTCGGCGAGCAGGAAGTGCACCCCGCTCGCGTCCCGCATGGCGACGGTTTGCTGGGAGAACGAGTAGTAGCGGGTCGCCGTCACCTTGGAGGTGGCCTTGTCCAGATGGAGTTCGGTGCCCGGAAGGTAGTAGGTCTTCTCCTCGGGCGTATCCCGCAGAAGGCGTTCGCCCGAGGCGTCGTACGTGTACGACGTGATGCTTCCGTCGGCGTTGGTGACCTTGGTCAGCTCGCCCTGCGGGTCCCACTCCAGCCTCTGGGTGTCGCCGTCGAGGACCCTGGTCTCGGTGTTGCCCTCCTCGTCGTAGGTGTAGGTGTCCTCGGCGGTGACGGCCGGCGTGGTGCTCGTCGCGGCGGTCTGCCGGGTCACCGCCGACACGGTGTGCGGGCCGCCGGTCTCGCCGTAGGTATAGCCGCGGGTGGTGGTCCCCGCTCCGCCGAGGCCGTGCCGCACCTCGTCGGTGCGGTTGCCCACCGAGTCGTAGCCGTACTCGGTCCAGAACGGGTTCACCCCGCCGACCGTGGCCGACGACGCGCCGGACGCGCAGGCCGCCTCCGAGGCACCGGTGCCCGAGGCGTCGTTCGGCGTCACCGACGAGGTCCAGGCGTCGGTCAGGCGACGCAGTCCGTCGTACGTGAAGCACTGGACGTCGTTGGCGCCGTCGCTCGGAGTGTCGGCGATGGAGAGGATGTTGCCGGTGTCGTCGTAGGTGTAGCGGGCGTCGTAGGCGAAGGGCGCCCCGTTCTCGACCCGCATGTGCGACCTGGTGAGGCGGCCGGTGCCCTCTTCGTAGAAGTTGGTCAGCCAGGTCTTCGGCGCGTTCGCCTGGCCTGTGGTCAGCTCCAGCGACTCCAGTTGTGAGGTCGGCGAATAGCCGGCGTCCGTGACATATCTCAGGCCGCCCAGCGAGGTGTTGAGGGCGGTCGGCCGCTGCAGTTCGTCGTACCCGTACGACAGCGCCTCGGCCGACAGGTCGCCGACGGCCGGCAGACCCTCGCCCTGGAGGGTGCCGTCGTCGTTGTACTGGTTGGTGAACTCGTAGGTGCCGCCCAGCTGGGGCTCGGCCGTCTTCGACAGGAAGTACCTGGTCGTGGTCGGCTTGTAGTCGTTCTCCGGGTCCAGCGTCGGGTAGGTCACCGACGAGTGGACGGCTCCGTCCTTGTAGGTGTAGACGCCGTACAGCTCGCCCTTGTAGGCCGTGTCGTAGCGGGTCAGCGACAGCCGGGTGCCCGTGTCCGCCTCGCCCTGCCAGGTGGAGACCGGGCGGCCCATCTCGTCGTACTTCGTCGACGTCTTGTTCAGCCGGGCATCGGTGATGGACGTCTGGCGGTCCATCGCGTCGTACGTGTACGTCGACCTGCCCGTGTCAGGGTCGACGGCCTCGATCTGGCGGCCCATCTGGTCGTACTTGTACGTCCACTCGTTGCCGGCGTCGTCCGTGACCCGCGACAGTAGTCCGGCGTCGGTGTACGCGTACGAGGTGGTGACGGTGTCGCCGCCCGTGGGGTGCTGGATCCGGGTGGTCGTACGGTCGCGGGCGTCGGTCACGATCGTCGTCTTCACTCCGCCGGAGGGCGGGGTGGTCGTGAACCGGTCACCGGCGTGGGTGTAAGTGGTGCGGTAGCGCTCCTGGCCCCCGACCTGGAGGATCGTGGCCGTCTCGCGGCCGGCGCCGTCGTACCGGGTGACCTGCTGCGCGTTGAGGTCCTCGTTGACCGGCTCGAAGAGCGTCGAGGACGGGGAACCGGTGGTGTAGTAGGTGTCGTTGACCTTGGCGATACGGCCGGAACCGTCGTAGAGGGTGTCGGCGATCATCCGGCCGCCCTCGCCCTCCGTCTGCTCCTGACGGGGCCGGAGCAGACCGTCGTACAGGGTCCACTCGCTGCCGTACGAGGTGCCGTCGTTCTCGATCTTCTGGGTGTGGACGGCCGTCGGACCGTCGTCGCCGCGGACCAGGTACGTGTACTTGATGGACGGGGACAGGCCGATGCGGTCGGGGAACCAGACCGAGGTGAGGCGGCCCAGACCGTCGTAGGCCAGCTCCGCGCGTTTGCCGTTCTCGTCGACCTTCACGGTCGGCACGCCCCGCTGGGTCGCGTACTCGGTGGAGGTCGTCCAGCCGAGCACGTTGGTGACCGTCGACTTGGTGGCCAGGCCGTAGGGGTTGTCGACGTACGCGGTGGTCGTGGTCTGGGACGCGGCGTCCTTCACCGTCAGCGGGCGCCCGTATGCGTCGTACGTCGTCGCCGTGACCGTCTGGTACGTCGCCGTGGTGCCGTCGTGCGCGGACAGCCGCTTGGTCATGGTCGGGGCACCCTCGGTGGGGGCCGCGCCCAGGGTGGTCGAACCGTCGTAGTAGGTCAGCTCGTCGGAGATGACCTGGGTCTTGCGGTTCGGGGTGGTGGAGCAGTCGACGCCGACCTTCTCCACACGGGAGATGTACGCGTACATGTGCCGGGACGCGTTGTCCGCGTACTCGGTGCGGGTGCACTCGTTGTCGCCGACGCCGACCTCGCCGTCGTCGTCGACACGCAGCACCCGGCCGGTCTTGTCGTCGTACGTGGTGGTGGACTTGGTGTGCCTCCAGTTCCCGGAGCCGAGCGACACGTAGGAGTCGACGGAACCCTGGCTGAGGTAACGCGCCCGGCGGGTGCCCCAGTCCTCGACGCGGGTGGCGGTGACCTGCGTCCAGGGCAGGGTGACCGAGCGCTGGGTGATGTCGGAGCCGTTGTAGGTGATCGTCTCCAGCTCCTGGCCGGCCTTCCAGTCGGAGTCCTCGTAGGAGGTCCCGCCGGAGTCCTTGACCGTCGCCGAGCGGGAGTCGCCGTCGGCGTCCACGTCGCCGTCGAGACCGCGGAAGAAGACGTGCTCGGTCCTGGTGTCGGACGCCGAGTTGGTGCCGTCGGAGGTCTCGATCCGGACCCGGCCGTAGCCGCGCCAGTCGTCCCAGGTGCGGTATTCGGCCGTGGTGATGCCGTCGGCCTTCGCCTTCCGCCAGCCGGCGTCGCCGAGGTACGTGTACGAGGTGACCTTCTCCGCGTTGCCGCCGGTGAGGTCCTGCTCGACGACGGAGTCGACGACGTACTTGTGGAACCAGTCGACGATCGGGTCCTCGGCGCCCGGGGGGTTCCACTTGACCGGGAAGCAGCGCTTGGTGGAGGAGTCCTCGGCGGGCACGGTGCTCGAAGTGCACTGCGGGTCCGCGTAGTTGACGCTGAGGACACCGCCGGTCTCGTTCTTCACCGCGGAGAGACGGAAGCGGTAGAAGGGCTGGAGGTTGTCACCGGACTCGTCGACGCGGCTGGCGAGTTGCTGGCCGTGGAGCTCGACGGACGGCATGGTGACGTCGGTGCCGACCTTGCCGGTGTGGTCGATGGCCTTCAGCCACAGGGACTTGGAGCCGTCGCCGTTGTCGGTGAAGTCGTGGGACAGGGCCCACTCGTCGACCGCGCTGAAGGAGGTGTCACCGGTGCGGACCTGAGTGGTGATCTTGGTGAGCTTCTTGCGGGTCCAGAACGTCGGCGAGTTCTGGCCCGCGCACTTGGTGTCGGCCTTGCAGTTCTGGTCCCACGGCACGTCCGGCCAGTCGGCGGCCGTGTCGTCCGTGAGGTCGCCGGGCTCGCAGTCGGTCAGGTCGCCGATGCAGCGCTCGGCGGTGGTGAAGACGACGCGGGCGGACGGCTCGGTCGAGTAGGCCTTGCCGGCGCGCTGGCCGTAGTCGATCCGCTTGAGGTAGCCGCCGCGGACGTACGACTTGCCGTTCTCGCCGGTCTTCAGGCCCTGCGTGTAGTGGTTCGTCTCCTTGCCGTAGAAGTACGACATGACGTTGCCGTGCGGGTCGATGACGTGGTCGAGGTTCCAGCGCCAGGCCTGGGCGCAGTGGGCGTCGGCGAAGGTCGCGTTGTAACAGGGCTCGCCCGAGTCGTCGCCGTACACCGGGACGGTCCAGGTGGAGTCGGTCTCCTCCTCGCCGCTGGTGTAGCCCGGCAGGCGGTTGCGACCGAAGAAGTACTGGGTGCCGTCGGGCGTGGTGACCTTCCAGTACTCGCCGTTGTTGTCGCCGTTGGTGGCGTCGGTCAGCTTCTCGACCTTGGAGTTGTCGTCCCCGCTGACCCGCCACTCGCCGGTGGTGTCGTCCTTGACGATCTCGCCGGAGGTGCCGCCCGCGAGGGAGAGGGTGGCGTTGTCGTACGCCCAGCACTGGTCGCCGTACGTGTCCTGCTGGCCGTCGTCGGCACAGGCCTTGTAGTTGCGCTCGATGAACCCGGGCTCGTAGGTGAAGCCCTGGCCGACCCAGGAGCCCTGGTTGTTGGTGGCCGCGGTCTGGCCGTCGACCGACTGGGAGTTGTAGGAGAGGCCGACAGTGGGCTGCGAGCCGCCGGGCACGGGCGGGGTGGTCATCGGGTACGACCAGGTGAACGCGCCCGAGGAGGTGTCGACACCCCACTCGGAGGACGCCTTCAGGCTCGTTGCCTTGTAGTCGCCGCCGTCGCCCTCCGCGCCCGCGGTGGCGGCCAGGACGGTGACCGAGGCGGCGCTCGTGGACGCGGCCCGCAGCAGTTGGGTCCCGGTGCCCGCCGTGTCGCCGGCCGCCGTGACCTTCGCGGCGAGGGTCTGCTTCTCCGCGTCGTTGGTGCTCTTCAGGTAGACGGGGGTGGAGCAGCTCTTCTTCTCCGGCGTGGTCAGTACGCACTCCGGGTACTGCGCGAGGCGCAGCCTGGAGCCGTAGCCGCCGCCGTACGCATCCGCGAAGTGCGAGTAGTCCAGGGCGACTTGGGCGGTGCCCTGGCCGGCCTCGCCGTCGCTGCGGGCGACCGTGAAGAGGACGCCGTCGACACCGGCTGCCTCGGTGGCCTTGCGGCCCAGCACCTCGACGCGGAGGGAGTCGGCGGCGTTCTTGCCATCGGCCGACCTGGCGGTCAGGGGCAGGCCCTTGGCCTTGGTGGCCTTGTCGGTAGTGAGCTCGACCTCGGCGTCTCCCGCCTTCGGCCAGGTGGTCTTCTCGGCGTGCTCGACGGCGGCCTTCGCGGCCTCGTCGGTCTGCTTGAAGGTCTCGCTCTTCGCGTTCCTGCCGCGGACCGGGTCGTCGAGGTTCGTCTGAGTCCTGGGCTTGGTCAGGCCGTCGTCCGCGGCGAGGGCCTCCGGCGTGTACTGCGGCAACAGGCCTATGGACAGGGCCAGGCCCAGGACAAGCGCGGCGCGGCGGCGGCCGGTGCGCCAGGCCGGTCTGGACGACCGGTACCAAGGAGGCGAGGACATGACAGACATCTCCGTTCGAAAAGGGGTCTGGAACGCTCCGGGCGGGGAATGACGGCCGGTTTCGCGGCTGCGGCCGGTGGGGGCCGTTCGCGCAGTTCCCCGCGCCACTGAAAAGCAGGGGCTTCGCCCCGTGCTTTTCGCTTTGGGGGGCGCGGGGAACTGCGCGATCAGCCACGACGTAGCAGCGGTCGGCCGACGGCACATCGCGGCACTTGCAGCGGAGCGTCAGCCCTCGCTGATGCTGGAGCCCGACGGCATGACCGCCACCAGCGTCACCAGTGAGGCGTCCAACGGACCCTGGTACATGCGGACCTCGTCGACGGCGCCGGAGAAGTACTCGCTCCCGGCCGTGCCGCTCAGCGTCCGGCCGACCTGGAGAGCCGTGGTCGTGAAGTTCCACGTGTTGTCCCACGGAGCCTCTGCCACCGCCACGCCGTTGACGTACAGCAGCACGTCTCCGAAGACCGCGTTGTAGACGAGCGCCAGATGGTCGCCGTCGCCCTCCGCGCTCGGCAGGTCGCCGTTGTCGAGGACCGTGGTGACCACCGGGGCCGCCGCGTCCGCATCGGTCACCTTCAGCTGCCAGCGGTTGCTCGCGGCCAGGTACTTGACCGTGATCGCGCTGCCCTTGGCCCCGGACAGCGAGAGCACCGTCTGGTCCGCGGTGGAACTCGTCGACGCGAGCCGGGCGCGGGCGGTCAGAGTGAAGCTGTCCTGCGCGGAGAGCACACCGGCGGCCCGGGTCGCGTAGGCGTTGGTGCCGTTCAGCGCCAGGTGTCCGTCGCCCCACAGCGGCTCGGCCGGGGGGACGCACTCCGGGTCGGCCTCGGGGTCGCAGGAGTCGTCGGGCAGATAGACGGAGGCGCCGCCGCCCAGGGTGAGGCCCGTGCCGCCGTCCACCTCCGGGGAGAGGCCGGAGGCCGACGCGTCGAGCTGCCAGTAGGCGAGCTGGTGGGGCTGGATGCCGCCCAGCTCCTGGCCCTCGGCGGGCGGGATCACCCGGTCGTGGATCTTGACGTCGGCGACAGTGCCCTTGAGGTGGCCCAGGTAGCCGTCGAGGGCCAGCTTGCGGCCGATCTGGACGCCGCCGCCCGCGTTCCAGGTGGTGTGGCGGGCCTGGACGTCGTCGGCGACCAGGACTCCGTTGACGTAGAGCATCATCTTGCGCAGCTCGGCGTCGTAGACCCCGATCAGGTGCGTCCAGCTGCCGGGGACGGCGGCCGCGCCCGAGACCTTCCAGGTGCCGAGCGACTCGATGTCGCTGTAGGGGATGCGGAAGGTCCACGACGCGGAGTCGACGTCGTAGCCGAGCTCGAAGCCGGGCTGGGCGGTGCCGTCCTGGCTGACGACGGTCATGCTCTCGGTGGGCAGCGAGGGCAGCATCACCCAGGCGCCGACGGAGAAGGTCCTGCCGGTGTCGACGGCGGGCTCGCCCGCTTCGACGTAGGCGTTCTCGGTGCCGTCGAAGGAGGCCGCGGTGTCGGCGGAGCCGAGCGGACCCCCGACTCCGAAGGTCACCCCGGAGCCGGCGGTGGCGTCGGGCGCGTCGCCGCTGCCGGCCGCCGTCGAGGAGCCCTTGGCGTCACCGAGGGTCCAGGCCGCGGCGGGCGCCCGGCCGTCGCTGACCAGGAAGACGTGCACCGTCGGGGTCTTCTGCGCGTTGCCCGCCCCGTCGACGGCGGTGACATGCAGCGCGTACGTGCCCTCGCTCGGCGGCATCCAGCGGATGGTCGCCGGGCCGCCGGTGGACTCGGGGGCCACTGTCTTCGGGGTGTTCACCGCGTTCGGGCCGGTGAAGCGGTACGTGTACTTGGCGACGTCGGTGGACGGCGAGTCCATGGTGAAGCTGCCGTAGTCGCCGGTGCCGACGTGCCAGGCCTCGTCGTCCGGGTATGCGGCGGAGGTGACGGTCGCCGACTTGGGCTGGGAGGTGTCGTAGATGAACTCGCAGCGGGTCTGCTCGCCGTCGGAGGACCAGGCGCCGTAGGCCTGCTGGTCGTAGCCGCGGACCGCCCAGCCGATGACGGTGTTCTTCGGGATGGTGAAGCCCGCCTCACCGTCGTCCTTGACGTCCGTGCCGATGGTGTAGAAGAAGGTCGCCTGGCCGGTCTGGGTGATCTTCTTGCTGACGTTGGTGGTGGCGCGCTGACCGGTCCGCGCGTAGTGCGTGACCGTCTGGCCGTCCTTCTCCCAGAAGACCTTGAACTGGGCCTGCAGCTTCTCGGAGTTGGAGCCTGTGTCGTTGTGGTCGTAGTCCTTGAGGACGACGCTGACGCGCGGCGCCTCGGTGACGTAGTGCTCGGTGGGGCTGCCGTACTCGCAGGAACCGCCCGGCTTCATCTGCAGGTCGTCCTGGTCCGGCTGCAACGGCGGTCGGTTGTACGTCACTTCGAGGTGGGCGTTGCCGCAGAAGCGCTTCCAGTACGAGACGTCCGACTCGCTGGTGGCCTTGAGCCGGAACGTGGTGGTGTCCCAGCCCTTGTCGGCCGCCGTCTGGATGGTGCCCGTCACGCCGAAGCGCACGTTCTGGTTGGTCGAGGTGCACGAACCCGCCGTGTCGGTCGGCGACTTGGAGGTGATCGTGTCCTTCGACGACGGCTGGTTGGACCAGTTCGTCTTCGAGCTGATCGCGCTCGCGCCGGTGCTGTTGACCCGGGCCAGCTGCACCTCGCGCGCGGAGTCGCTGTAGCTGTGCACCAGGGTCACGGCGAACTGCGCGTCGACGATGTCCTTGCCCTCGAACGTCCCGGTCGGGATCGCGAAGAACTGCCGCTTCTTGTCGCTGCTGCTGGTGCAGCGGTACGACACGTTGGACGGGCAGAGGCCGACACCTTCGTCGTCGTCGAACTTCCAGAAGGAGTCGGACGGCGAGTCGGAGGACACCATGGTCCAGCCGGTGCGGTTGGCGGTGCGGACCACGGGGTCGATGTAGACCGGGTACACCGTGTCGTCGCCGGTGAGCAGGCCGGCGTCCGGGGTGAGGGTGACGCTGTCGGAGTCGACGGCCACGTCCACGTCCTCGACGGTGGCGCCGTCGGGGGGTGTGATGTCGTCGCCGAGGGCCTCCGGGGCCGGTGCCGCGTCGCCCGTGCCCTCGCTGGAGTCCCACATCAGCGGCTTCGGTGCCTCGAAGACCGTGCCGCCGGAGCCGCTGTCGGTGGCGGTCAGACCGCCACCGGAGGTCTCCGTCAGCTCCACCGAGGTGGTGTCGACGGGGAGTTCGAGGGTGGCGAGGTCGGGGTTGGCCGCGGCCTCGGCGTTCTTGACCACCAGGATGTGCGAGAAGCCCTCGGCGTTCGCGGTGACCTTGAGGTCGACGTCCGGCAGGACGTCCGGATAGGTCGCGGTCGAGCCCTCGACCTTCGGTCCGGGCAGCTTGCCGAGCCAGTCGAGGGAGAGCGCCCGGCCGTCCTTCTCGATCTCGGCGAAGGTGCTGTCGCCGCCGCCGGAGAACGCCATCGCGGTGACGGCGGCCTTCGGCGCGTACGTGCCGTTGGCCTGCTTCACCAGCGTGGTGTCGATCTCGGCCCACTTGCCGTTCTTGCGGGTGCGGACCGGCTGGACGTACTCGGTGACGGTGAACGTGCCGTCCGGGTTCGCGACCGTCGTGCTGCGCTCGTCGCGCAGGCTCGTGATCTCGACCTTCTCCCCGGTCTTCGCGGCCCTGTCCTGGGCGGCGTCCTCGGTGAGGGCTGTGGTGGAGGCCTTGCCGGCCTTCCCGGTGGCGGCGGCCGGGGCCGTGGGCTCGGGGGCGGGGGCGCCGCCGAGTGCCGTGACCAGCAGGGCCGTCAGTGCGGTGGCGACGGTGAGCAAGCGGACGGGACTCCGGCTGCCGCCCGGCTGCCCGCTCGAACGGACTGTCATCGCGGTGCGTCTCATCCCCGTGCGTCTCGTCGCGGTGCGTCTCATCGCGGTGCGCTTCATCCCCGTGTGCTTTCTTCTCCCCATGCCGCCCGTCACCCGACCACGCCGAACGAGACGCCGTTGTCGGGCAGTCCGCCCGAGCCCGGCTGGTACGTGGTGGCACCCGTGCCGGTGGTGCCGTCGATGTCGGTCCACGTCAGGACGTGGAGCACGCCCTTGGTGGTGCCGGACGCCTTGCTGAAGGGCACCCCGAGGTAGAGGTTGTTCGCGCCACCGGTCATCGACATGCCCAGGTGGTCTCGCTTGGTGGCCGTACCCGGCAGGCCCGAACCGCGGGTGAGCAGCCGGTCGGCCGCGCCGATCGTGCCCAGCGGCCGGAAGACCTGGACGGCGCCCGCGTCGGTGGCGGTGCCGACGTCCTTGCCCGGGATGCCGACGGCCAGCCGTACGGTGTCGGCGGTGGTGACGACGGCCGTGTCGGTGTTGGAGATGGCCACACGCTGGCCCAGGAAGTCGCCCGCGACCGCGTCGCCCTCGACGTCCGTGACATTGGCGTCGATGGCCGCCAGCTCTGTGTACGTGCCGGAGGGCTGGATCCGGAAGACCGCCGCGCCGCCCGCCTCGGTGACCGTGCCGATGTCCTCGCCGGGTGTGCCGACGGCCAGCAGGATGTCGGAGTTGTACGTCTGGTCACTGGGCCGGTAGTTGGTCATGGCGATCGAGGTGCCGAAGCCGTCGTCGGCCTCGGCCGTGCCGGTCACTCCGGTGGCGTCCTGGTCGAATCCGGCCAGCGCGGTGGGGAGTCCGTTCGCGAGGGTGTGGTTGAAGACCGCGACACCGCCGGCGAAGGTCTGGTCCCCGATGGCCTCGCCCGGGATGCCGACGCCGAAGTAGCGGTTCGTGCCGGCCACGGAGTAGCCGAAGCGGTCGTACGCCTCGACGGTCCCGGGGACGCCCGTGTCGTTCTGGTTGACCGTCGTCTTCGTGCTGCCCTGGATGTAGTGGATGCAGCCCGCGTCGGCGTGGTTCGTACCGCCGGTGACCACGTTCTCGCCGGGCACGCCGACGACCAGATAGGGCGAACCGCTCGCGGTTTCCCCGCCCTTGACGGACTGTCCGAACCAGTCGTACGCCTCGGTGGTGGTGCTGGGATCCAGGCCCGACTGGCTGTAGCCCTCGATCGTGGAGCCCTCGCCGATGCCGGTCGGCGTGCCGTGGATGACGTAGATCGCCCCGCTGTCGACGAGCTTCACCCCGTCCTTGGTGACGTCCTCATAGGGCACCCCGACGACGAGGTCGGTGCAGCCGTCGCCGTCCGCGTCGTACGTCGTGCGGGAGGTGCCGAAACCGTCACCGGCCTCGGGGGCGGCGTTCATCCCGGTGGTGGCCTGCGAGATCTCGAAGACCCCCTTGCCGGCGCCGAGAATCACCCGCACCAGACCCGCGCCCTTGGCGCCGTTCACCGTGGCGTTCGGATCCGCGACGACCGTGTCGACAACGCTGTCGCCGTTGAAGTCCGTAGAAGTACCCGCCGTGCAGGTGGCCGCCGCTGCCACCCCGGCGACGCCGGAGGGCAACAGCCCTGATGACATGACGAAAGAAGCCAGCAGGGCACATCCCGCTGTGCTTGTGCGTATTCGCACAACTCACCCCTTGATCCCCGTTGAGTGACCACATCCACACCCCTGGCCACATAAAGCGAAGCTAAATGTGCACGCCATCAGCATGTCAACCCCCCTTTCCTCATAGCTCATCCACAGGACCGGAGATGTTTGCACAAGTCATCCACAACCCCCGCCAAGCTGTTCAGGCCGGACGCTTCAGGCCAACTCCCTTGCCCGGCTTGACGATTGTTCGAGCGGGCCGCTTATAGTCCGGATTGCTCACGCAAGCAGGCCGTGTGAGCGCCCCCTCACTGTGGACGTTCCGGTCGGATCCCGTGCCCGGGGACAACGTCGCCTGCCGTCATGTCACTTGAAAGCAGGTAGCCGTGCGTCGGCTCTGGGGTTGTCTGGTTCTTTGCGTTGCCGCCATCGCAACCCTCGTCCTTTCGGACACGCGCGACAGCGCGGCGGCCGACCGCAACGAGGCCACGTACTCCTACGGTTCGCACTCCCGGCAGACCCTCGACGCCTACTGGAACACCGCCGGTGAAGAGCGGGACGGGGAACAGCCGGGGGTCGTGATCCTGCACGGCGGCCACTGGTACGAGGACACCGGCTGGGCCACCTGGTCGCGCGCCTTCGCCGACGCCGGTTACGCCGTCTTCGACGTCGACCACCGGCTGAATTTCGACGCTCCCTGGCCGGCCCAGCGAACCGACGCCCTGTCCGCGCTGGACTGGATCCGCGACCACGCCGCCGACTTCGACCTCGCCCCCCACCGGCTGGTACTGCTGGGCTCCTCCTCCGGCGGCCAGATAGCCACCACCGTCGCGACCTACCGCTCCGGCGCCTCCCGCGTCGACGGCGTGGTGGCGCTGTCGCCCGTGAACTCCCCGTACCGCGCCTGGCAGGACGGCAACGACGCCGGTGCAAGCGACAGACAGCGCAAGCTCCGCGACAACGCCGCCATCCTGGCCCGCTGTTACCCGGACCCGGCGGACAACGACACCTCCACGCACCCCGGCTGCCGGGACACCTGGGACGACATGGCCGCCACGAGCCGTGCCTCCGGCGCCGACGACGCCCCCATGTACCTGCTCCACTCCCAGGGCGACTTCGTACCCGTCCGGCACTCGCTCGACCTCGAAGCCGCCGAGGAGACCGACCACAACATGCCACCCAATGGGGTCACGGTGGAGCGGGTGGCCGGTTCCTCGCACGGCGCAGCACTGTTGGACGTGCCGGGGGTGGCCGACCGGGTCCTGTCCTGGATCTCTGAGAGGACGTACTGAGCGTCATGAAGATCACTTTCCTGCTCCACAACGCGTACGCCATCGGTGGCACCGTCCGCTCGACCCTGAACCTGGCCGGGGCCCTGGCGGCCCGTCACGAGGTCGAGGTCGTCTCGGTGTTACGCACCGCGGACCACCCTCCGCTCGGCGTGAGCGGCAAGGTCCGCCTGGTCCCGCTCGTCGACGAACGCCCCGACGCGGAGTCGTACGACGGCGGCCACGAGCTGATGTCCCGGCCCTCCGCCCTCGCCCCGCCCACCGAGGTCCTGGCCCACCGCTACACCGCGCTCACCGACGAACGCCTGCGCGCGTTCCTCGACACGACCGACGCGGACGTCCTCATCGCGACCCGCCCGGCGCTCGTCGTCCTCCTCGCCCAGCACGGCCCGCGCCACGCCGTGCGCATCGGACAGGAACACCTGTCGTACGACAACCACGTGCCCGGCGTGCGCGAGGCGCAGAACGCGGCGATCGGGCGCCTGGACGCGTTCGTCACCGTCTCCGAGCGGGACGCCGCCGACCACCGCCGCCACCTGCCCGGCCTGCGCACCCGGATCACGAACATCGCCAATGCCGCGCCCCGCCCGAAGGGTGAACGCTCCGATCTGCGCGCCCCGTTGGTGGTCACCGCCGGGCGCCTGTTCCCGGTCAAGCGCTACGACCTGCTCATCGAGGCCTTCGCCAAGGTCGTCGCCGAACGCCCCGAGTGGCGGTTACGGATCTACGGCAAGGGCCCCGAGCGCGCGACCCTGCGGGCCACGATCGACACGCTCGGCCTCAACGACCATGTCTTCCTCATGGGCCCGCACGCCACCCTGGAGACCGAGTGGGCGAAGGCCTCCGTCGCCGTGGTCAGCTCCGAGTGGGAGTCCTTCGGCATGACCATCCTGGAGGCCATGCACGCCGGCGTCCCCGTCGTCGCCACCGACTGCCCCCACGGCCCCGGCGAGATCATCACCGACGGTACCGACGGCCTCCTCGTCCCCCCGTCCGACCCGAACGCCCTCGCCACGGGCCTGCTCCGCCTCATCGACGACCCCGACCTGCGCCGCGGCATCGGCACCGCTGCCCACACCACCGTCCGCCGGTACGCGCCCCGCGCGATCGCCGCGGAGTACGAGCGGCTGATCGCGGAACTCCAGGAGGCGCGCACCCCCGCGGCGGTGAAGCTGCGGCGGTGGTTACGGCGAACGATGGGAGCGCTCCTCCCTCGCACTGCGCAGAACACCGGGGCCGCCAGGACCCCGGGGGCTGTGGGGACCCCGGGGACTGCCGGGACTCCGGGGGCTGTGGGGACTCCGGGGGCTGTGGGGACTCAGGGGGCTGCCGGGACTCCGGGGGCTGCCGGGACTCCGGGGGCCGCCGGGACTCCGGGGGCCGCCGGGACTCCGGGGGCCGCCGGGACTCCGGGGACTGCCCGGACTCCGGGGACTGCCGGGGCTGCCCGTACGGGACCGGCGGAAACCACCACCGAATCGGCGGGCCCGAAGGCCGCCGGTGCAGCTGATGCCGCTGCGGCCGGTGCCGCCGCTGCCGCCGCCCAGGCGACGGAACCGGCCGGGGCGACCGCAGCCGGGGCGACCACATCCGACGTGAAGCCGCGCCCCCTGCGCCCGAAAGCCGGCTGTCGGGTCGACGCGCACGGCAGCGTGCGGATCTCGGTCGCCGCGTCCGGCGCATCCGGCACGTCCGGCGCGTCCGACGCGTCCGACGACGGCCTCGCGCTCGTACTGCGCCGACGCCACGGCGACGACGAGGTCCGCGTCCCGCTGGAGCGGGAGAGTCCGGGCGACGCGAAGAGCCCGTGGGCGGCCACGCTGAGCCATGCCGCCCCGGCCCTCGCGGAGGGCCGCTGGGACCTGCACGTCGAGCGGGCCGGGGACGGGGCGCGGCGTCGGCTGCGGGCCGGACTGGTCGAGCAGCGGGGCCTGTTGACCGCCGCGGTCCCGGACGAGGCGCCGGTCGCCTGGTGGATCCCGTACGCGACCAAGGACGGCTACCTCACCCTGCGTACCTTCCACCGCACCGCGCACGCCGAGGTCACCGCACTACCCGTCGGCGACGGCTCGATCGCCGTGGAGGGCGTCCTGCACGGGGCCGCACTCGGCGAGGGCGCGGCGTTGGTGGGCGTCGCCCGGGGCGAGGACGTGGCGGACTTCGAGGCACCGGCGACGAGCACCGAGGGGGGACGCGGATTCCACGCACACCTCACGTCCCTGCCCGACCCCGTCGGCCCGGACAAGGTGATCTGGGACCTGTTCCTGCGCCCCGCGCCCGACGCCGACCCCATCCGCCTCGGACGGCTGTTCGACGACATCGTGGACCGCAAGGACACCGACAAGTACCCGGCCGTCGCCATGACCACACCGAGCGGCGCATCCCCGCGGGCCCGCGTCTTCTTCACCGTCACCAACGACCTGGCCGTCGCCCTCTCCTGACACGCGCGCCTTTCGAACGCGCGCCTCCCGGACGTGCTTCGCCCGGACACGCTCCTCCCGAAAGCGCCTCGCCAGAACGCGCTTCCCGAGAGGCGTCCGTCTACATCGCGTCGATCTTCAGGTTCGCGATGGCCGTACGGGCGATCTCGCGGCCCTGCTCGGTGAAGTGTCCCTTGCCCGGATAGTCGATCCAGAGCCGGTACATGTCGCCGTTGCTCGCCTTGTAGTACAGGACCCGTGCCTCCCGCAGGCGCGGGGCCTGGCTGTCCGTGGTCGTGTACACGATGGTGTTCTCGGCGGCCTCGCGGTCCTCGAACTTCGCCTCCTGCGGGCGCCCCTTCGGCGCGGGGTCGTCGGCGATGTCCAGCGTGTACTCGCCGTCCTTGACCAGCTCCCAGTCGGCGTACGCCTTGTCCAGCGCGACGCCCGGTATCTCGTTCTCCTTGTCGTCCTTCTTGACGTCCCGGTCGACGTTGATCCGGATCAGCCCGCTGGGATCGCTGTACTGCGCGAACGTGCCGTCGGTGTCGTCCGGCTCGAACTCGTCCTTCACGAAGTCCCCGGGCACCCCCACGCTCGCGGCGACCTTCGCCCCGAGGTTCCGCTGCTTCCACCCGTCCGGCAGCGGCCCCGCGAAGGGGTCGGCGATCACCAGGTACGCCGTCACCGCGGCCGCGACGACCACCGCGCCGAGCCCGGCGAGGGTCTTGGCGCCGACCCGGATGCCCTTGCCGTTCCCGGCCGGGGGCGCGGTGATCTGCTGGACCACCTGGGTGGGCGCGGGCGCCGGCGGGTTCGCGGCCGTCTCCAGCAGCTCGCGGACGCGGGCGGCGGTCGGGCGGCGTGCCGGGTCCTTCTGCAGCAGGCCGTTGATGGCCTCGGCGAGCGGACCCGTGGCCGAGGCGGGCGCCGCGGGCGTGGCGTTCAGCACGGACTGCAGCGTCGCCGGCGTGTTGCTGCGCCGGAAGGGCGACACGCCCTCCGTGGCGGCGTAGAGGACGACGCCGAGCGACCAGAGGTCCGACGCGGGGCCGGGCCGCTGGCCCAGCACCCGCTCGGGGGCGATGTACTCGGGCGAGCCGACGAAGCCGCCGGTGTCCGTCAGGTTCGTCTCGCCCTCGATCTGGGCGATGCCGAAGTCGGCGAGGACGACCCTGTCGTGGCGGCCGAGGAGGACGTTGTCCGGCTTGACGTCGCGGTGCAGGATGCCCGCCGCGTGCGCGGCCTCCAGCGCGCCGAGCACGTCGAGGCCGATTCTCGCCGCGTCACGCACCCCGAGGGTGCCCTCCTGGAGCGCGTCGCCCAGCGAACGCCCCCGCACCAGCTCCATCACGATCCACGGCTGACCGTCCACGACCGCCACGTCATGCACGTTCACGACCGACGGATGGTCCAGCCGGGCCGCCGCACGCGCCTCACGACGCATCCGCTCGAAGGCGTTGGCCCGTTCGCGCTCGGGAAGATGGTCCGGTACGCGGGGCTCCTTGACGGCGACCTCGCGATCGACCGTCTCGTCCTTCGCCCGCCACACCGTGCCCATGCCGCCATGGCCGAGCTTGGCGAGCAGCCGGTAACGGCCCTCGATCAACCGCCCGGTGCCGGGGTCCTGCGGGGGCTGCGCCGAGGCCGGTGCCGGTTGCGCCACCACCTGGGTCGGCTGCGCATACGGGTTCCCCGGGTACGGCACACTCGGCTGCGGCGGTTGCAGTCCGAAACTCGTCGGCTCGTCGGGTCCGTAGCCGGGCCCATGGCCGGATCCGTAAGGGGCGCCCCCGTTGCTGCTCATACGTTCATCTGTATCGCGGCGAGCGCTTCGGCATCCACCCCCGTCGCTTTCCGGTCACAGACCCGTGACGCGGAACACCACTTATCTCCGCTTTAGTTACGTACGAACGTGTCCACCGCCACGTCGAAGTACTCCTTCGCCTCGCTCACCTTCCCGACCGGCGCCGACACCCATACGTCGTACAGCCGCCCGTCCTGCTCCCAGCACAGGTCGTACGTGTGCCGGGGCCCCTCCGCCGCGCTGAAGCCGTCCCAGGTGAACTCCCAGAGTGCGGCGGGCCGCCCGTCGTGCGTGGTCTCGGTGACCCGGCCGTCGCGGTAGCCCGGGTTCGTGGAGGCACCCTTCTCGTGGGCGCGCCGCATGACCCCGGCCGGGCCGCCCTCCGCCGGGTCGTCGAGCTTGACGCCGATCCGGATCACCTGCCCCGGCGACATGAAGAAGACCCGCTCCCCCTGCGGCTCCCGCGTGAAGTCGTCCGGCACGGCGAGGCTGAAGCCCCGCTCGTCCTCGGCCAGCCGGTACCCCGAGGGCACGGTCGGCGCGGTGGCCGCCCGTGAGCGCGTGACAGTGGGCGTGACGTCGGCCGACGTACCGGCGGAGGCGCCACCCGACGCGCCGGACACCCCCGAAGCACCCGAAACACCCGAAGCACTCGGCGTGCCCGCCGTACTCGACGTGCCCGCCGTGCCCGACTCGCCCGCCGTACTCGACGACCCCGGCGTGTGCGGTGCCGAAGTGCTCGGCGTGCCGCCCCCGCCGCCCCCCTCCCGCATCAGCAGCGCCGCCGCCGACACGCCCGCCCCGGCCATCGCCGCCACCAGCGCGGCCGCGACCAGCACGCTCCGGGGGGAGTGCGGCTGCCGCTGCTGCGCGGGCTGCTCCCGCGAGGCAGCCTCCGGACCGGACGCGGGCGGCCCCGGCTGCCCGGTGCCCGGCGCGTCCTGGGCGGCGGCCGAGGCAGCGGCCGCACGCTGCGCGTCCCGGCCCATGCGCGGCACATCGCGTCGGGTCGGCGTGTACCCGGGCGACGTCCTCGCGCTCTTCGTCGTCCTCGGTGTCCGGCCGGTCTCCCGGAAGGCCCGCAGCAGCCGCTCCGCCTCCGCCGCGTCGAGCCGCCGGTCCGGATCACGCTCCAGCAGCCCCCGTACGACGGGAAGCAGCGGCGCGGCCTGCGCGGGCGGCCGGATCTCGTCGACGACGACCGCGTGCAGGATCCCGCCCAACGAGTCCCGCCGGAACGGCGATTCACCGCTCAGCACGGCACACAGCAACGCACCCAGCGACCACAGGTCGGACTCCGGCCCGGTGCGGGTCCCGGACATCCGCTCCGGCGCGGTGTACTCGGGCGAGCCGACGAAGGACCCGCTCTCGGTGAGCGTGGTCGCGCCGGCGACCTGGGCGATGCCGAAGTCGGTGAGGACGACCCGGTCGGTGCCGGTCTCCATCAGCACGTTGGCGGGCTTGAGATCGCGGTGCAGCACCCCGGCGTCGTGCGCCCGGCGCAGCGCGCCCAGCAGATCGATCCCGATCCGCGCGGCCTCTCGCGCGTCGAGCGGCCCCTGGGCCGCGATCCGCTCGGCGAGCGAATCTCCGTCGATCAACTCCATGACGATGTAAGGACGTTCGTCCTGCTCGACGACATCGTGCACGACGATGATGTGCGGATGACTCAGCCCGGCGACCGCCCGCGCCTCCCGCAGGGTGCGCTCGCGCCGCTGCCGGGACCGCTCCTCCGGGAGCGAGTCGTCGAGGGCCAGCTCCTTGACCGCCACCCGCCGACCGAGGAGCTGGTCGGTGGCACGCCACACGATCCCCATCCCGCCGCGGCCGATCCTGGCCTCCAGCAGGTAACGACCCGCTATGACACGGACGTTCTCCCCCTCGGTCCCCATACGCCCCATCATGCCGCACCGGACCGGAACCCTCCGGTGCCGTGTGAGGGCCTGGCTGACAAGCGACGTACGCCCGTCCCGTGAGCAACTCATGAGCAGCTCATGAGCGACTCGCGAGCGCCGTGCGGGAGGATCACGGGTGGGGCCTGCGTGCGGCGGCCACGAGGGAGCCGGTATGCGGGGCGGAGAGGTTCCTCGCCCCCCGCGGGGTGACTCGTCGCCGACTCACCTCGGCGCCGGCCGCCAGCTGCGCAGCACCGCGTAGAACTGCTCCTCCGCCGTGTCCCAGTCCGCCGCCGGCGAGGACATGTAGATCGTGTACTCGACGCCGTCCCGGGAGAGATACATCTGCTCGATCGCCCGGCGCGGCCCGGGGAACTCCGTGTCCTTCGCCGGCGCGGTCCAGGTGAAGTCCCACAGCGCGCCGGGCCGGTCGCGGTAGATGTTCTCCTCCAGGCTCACCCGCCGGTACTCGGGCCGCACCTTCACCTGCTCCTCCAGATCGATCTGGTGGTGGTACGGGCTGTCGAAGTCCGGCGAGTCGTCCACGGCGACCCGGAGGAAGTGCTCACCGTCGTCGGGCGTGTAGTCGATCTGCGTCCCCTCCACCTCCCGCTTCCACCCCTTGGGCAGGGCGAGGCTGAAACCCGCCGGGTCCTCGACCCGTTCCCACCCTTCGGGCACCCCGTCGGCCGCCGGCTGATCCCCGTCCCCCGTCCCGTCCGACCCATCCGTCCCGGCCGTGGCGGAGCCGCTCCCCGCACGCCACTCGTCCGCGTAGTGCTTCGCGACGGCACCGCCCCCGCCGACCAGAGCGGCCAGCAACAGGACGAGCGCGACCGTACGGCCCCGGCCGCGCCGCCGGGCGGTGGGCGCGGCGGGGGCAGACCCATAGCCGGTGGCCATCGCCGCGACCGGGGTGCCGGAGCCACCGAGGGCGGCGTACCCGTGTCCCCCGGCGGAGGCAGCGGCCGAGGCGGGATGCCCCGGCACCTGCACGCCTCCGCCGTACGCACCCGGCGCACCGTGCGCGCCCTCTACGCCGTACGAACCCTCTACGCCGTACGCGCCCTCTCCACCTGGCACGCCCCCGGCCCCACGCCCGTCCCGCGCCCCCGGTGCGCCCGCCACTCCCTGGGCTTCCCGGGCTCCCTGGGCTCCCCGGGCGTCTCCACCACCCCGACCATCCGCACCACCGGGCCCCTCAGCACCATCGACACCGGGCCCCGGACCCCCCGGCTGCTGCTGGGTGGCCACATACGCCTGCGCGACCCGTGGCCGCCGCCCCTCCGCCGCCTCGGCGAGCATCTGCTCGGCCTCGTCGGGACCTGGCCGTACGGCGGGATCCTTGCACAGCAGCGCGGTGATGACGGGCCCCAACGGCCCGGCGGCCACCGGTTCGGCGGCCTCCTCGCTCACCACGGCCTGCATGGTGGTGAGCGGTGTGGTGCGCCGGAACGGCGACTTGCCCTCCACCGCCGTGTACAGCGTGGCGCCCAGCGACCACAGGTCGGAGGAGGGCCCGGGCTCGTTCCCGCGCACCCGCTCGGGGGCTATGTAGTCGACGGAACCGACGATCTCGCCGGTCCGGGTGATGGTCGTGTCGCCCTCGACCTGCGCGATGCCGAAGTCGGTCAGCATGACCCTGCCGTCCTCGGCGAGCAGGACGTTCCCCGGCTTCACATCGCGGTGCAGTACGCCCGCCTGGTGGGCGGCCCGCAGCGCGCGCAGCACCCACATCCCGATCCGTGCCGCCTCGCGGGCCTCGACCCGCCCCCGCTCCCTGACCGCGTCGGCCAGCGAGACGCCCTCGACCAACTCCATGACGATCCACGGCCGGTTGTCGTGCTCCAGCACGTCGTGCACGGTGACGACGGCCGAGTGGTTGATCCGTGCCGCCGCGCGCGCCTCCGCCCGGGTCCGCCGCAGCAGGATGGCCTGCTCGCTCTCCGAGACATAGAGCGCGGCCGTCAACTCCTTGACCGCGACGGCCCGGTGCAGCACCTCGTCGTGCGCACGCCAGACCCGTCCCATGCCACCGCTGCCGATCGTGTCGACGAGCCGGTAGCGCTCCGCGAGGAGCAGCCCCTGCATCTGATTCACGTTGCCCCGCAATGTTCTTGACAGGGTCACATTAGGGAGCGGCCCGCAACCCGGGGAACCGGCCGGGCCGCACAGAGACAGCACTGTGACGGTTCTCGCTTCCGCGAACGGAGCGCAGCCTTCCGCCGCCGGGCCGGCGAAGCACCCCTCCGACGGCCCGAAGCACCCCTCCGACCGCGCCGACCGCTCGGCCGGTGCCGCCCCGACCGCTCGCCCGGACAGCCGCTACCCGGTCACCCGGACAGCCGCTAACCGGTCGCCTTGTACGTGTCCGCCGCCTGCTCGTACAGCCGCGTGATCTCATCCCGCTCCGCCTCCGGCCCACGCACCTGCACCACGTGGTACCGCCCGTCGAGAAGGATCACGAGGTTCCGTACGAAGACGCCGCGCCCCTGGGAGTCCTGCCACGTGAACTGCCCCTCGGCCGAGGTCACCCCGCCCACCTCGATCAGCCGCATCCCGGTGGAGGTGGCCCAGGACGAGTCGCGGAAGGGCTGCAACTCGCGCTCGTCCTCCCGCTGGTACTTCAGCGGATCGCTGCCGTAGGTCGCCGTGCTGTCCCGCCCGGGGACGAGGAGCAGCTCGAAGTCGCCCTGGGAGTACACGATCTGACCGCGCCCGTTCTTGGCGCCGCGGTCCCACCCGTCGGCGACGGCGACCTGGAACCCCTCGGGGTCCTTGCGCAGGGTGAACCCCTGGGCGACCTCGGGGTCGCCGGTCTGCGTCTGCGTCGACCCGGACGACTCCGACGGCGTCGGGCTCGCCCCGCTCTGGCCCTCCTCGCCGCCGTCGGGCGAGTTCGAGTTCTGGTCGGGCCGGGGCTCACTGCTCGCGTCCGGCGCCGAACCGGACTGCCCGGCACTGTCGGTACGGCTGCCCGTGTCGCCACCCTCGCTGCTCGGCGTGGCCTTCGGCATGAACACCATGGCGTACGTGACCGCCGCGGCCAACGCGAGCAGGATCAGCAGAAGCAGGTTCCGGCCCAGCTTGCGGGGCTGTTGCGGCCGCTCCTGCCGGGTGCGCTTGTGGCGGGCGTGCGCGCTGGTCGCGGGCAGCCCGGCCCGGCGCCTGCGGACGAGCTCGCCCCGCCGCCGTATGATCGGCAGCCGGCTCGCGTCCACGGGCGGCGCCGGGACGACATGCGTACCGGCCTCGGGCTCGGGCGCCGACCGCACCAGGGAGCGCAGCCAGCCGCGCAGTTCCTCGAAGTCCAGCCGGTCAGTGGGGTCCTGACGCAGCAGCGACTCCACGACCGGCCGCAACGGCCCGCACTCCTCGGCGAACGCGGGCGGCTCCGCGCACACCATCTGCACCAGCTCGGCGGTGTTCTCCTCCGGGTACGGCCCATGTCCCTGCACGGCCCGGAACAGCAGCGCCCCGAGCGCCCACAGATCCGTCGCCGGCCCGATCGGGGCCGCCAACTGCCAGTTCTCGTGCACCGGTCCGGCCTGCTCCGGCGCCCACCGCTCGGTGACCGGCCCCACCACGGCCATCCGCGCCTGCCGCGCCCGCTCCGCCGCGAGCGCCGTCGCGGGACCCCGGCGGGGCCCTGCACCGGCGCCGTCCCAGGGAGCCGCGTCCGCCACCCCGGTGGGGTAGGAGGCGCCCCGGTCCTGGACGGAGTCGGGACGCGCGCCGCCGCCGTACGCCGGGTTGTCGTGGGTCCCGGTGTCGTACCCGGGGTTGCCGTACCCGGGGGCGAGACGCGAGGCGGGCCCCGGTGTCGGGTGGGCGCCGGTGTCGCCGCCGTCGAAGGTGGCGTCGTCCCGACCGCCGGTGCCGGGCGCGTCGCCGAGCGGACCGCCGCCGTACGGCGAGGAGTTGCCGGGCGTCGAGGTCCCCTGGCCCGAGCCGCCGGGTGGGGCCGTCCCGCCGCGCGGCAGCGCGCCGTGCCAGGCACTCGTGGCGCCGCCGTCGGCGAGGACACCGTAGGGGTCGGCGATCTGGCCGAGCGGCACCGGACGCGTCCCCGCGCCGGACGTCGGGTCGCCGTCCCGCCCCGCCCCCGGCCTCGCCGTACCGTCCTGCGGCGCCGGCCGCTGCGCGGGCAGTCCCGCGCCCGGCCCGCCCTGGTGGTCGTCCTGCACCCGGGCCGCGGCCCGCGCTCCCGCCCGGTACGCCGCGATCGCGCCCGCCCGAGCCGCCCGGGCGTCCCCGCCGGCCTCCAGCGCGCGCCGGCCCCCGGAGGGGTCCGTGCCCGGAGCCGCCGCGCTGCCCGCCCGAGCCTCTATCGCGGCCCGCCGAGCCGCTTCGGGGTCCGCGACCGCGCCACCGGGCCCTGCGCCGCGGGAGCCGCCGAGCGTGCCGCCGCCGGTGCCCCCGGGCAGGGCGCCCCTGGACGCCGACGCCCCGCGCGCCCCGGGAACACCACCGGGCGGCACCGGGTCATGGCGCCGGCCCCGCGCTCCGCCGCCGGGCCCCACGGCAGGCGCTCCCGCGCCGCCACCGGGTGCCTCGGGCGGCCTGTCCTCGAACTCCCGCACGGGCACCGGGTCGTACCCGCACAACGCCTCTTCCGCCGCCCCGGCCGCCAGCCCGGTCAGCATCACCCGGCCGTCGTCGCAGACCAGCACCGTACGGGCGGTGATGTTCCGGTGGACCCAGCCGTGGGCGTGCAGCGCTCGCAGCGCGGTGAGCACGTCGGAGGCGACCTCGGCCGCGCGGTACGGGGTCAGCGGCTGCTCCGTGAGCAGCGCCTCCAGCGTCCGTGCGGACACCAGTTCGCTCACTATCCACAGCGAGCCGCCCTCGGCGAACACGTCGAAGACCTGGTCGAGCCGCGGATGGTCGGGGATCTGCGCGGCGGCCTGCGCCGCCTCGATGGCCCGCCGTACGGCCGGGTCCGCGGACCGGCCTGTGGCCCGCGCCGCGCTCCGGCGCCCCGCGCCGTCCCGCGCCACATACCCCTCGGGCAGCCCGTCCGCGTCGAGCACCTCCGCCTCGACGACCTCGGGCAACGGCACCTGCCGTACCAGGACTTCCTGCCCGCTGTAGGTGTCGAAGGCCCGGATCTCGGCGGCGAGTTCGTACTCGTCGGAGGGCGGCAGCGGCAGGCGATAGCGGTCGGCGAGTACTCGCCCCGCGTATTCGTCCACGATGCCCTCCCCCGGCCGCCCGGTTGTCAATTCCGCTCGCCCCGCGGCCCGTTCCGTTCTGGATGCGTACGATCCGCAGCCCTTCACGATACGTGCCGGAGGCAACTCACATTGACTCGATGCGATATCTCGTTCGTCTCGAATGCGCTCGAACGCATCCGATCTTCCCCTGAAGCCCCGTCCCCGAACTCACCCGGCGGGCAGAACTCCCGAAGCCGAGCTCACGTCGAGGGGCCTCACCTCGACATGAGCCCCCGCACGCCCCCGCGGTGCACCCGAGCTGAGGCACGAAACCGCACACAGCAGCAGCCTCGAACGCACCGGCGCACAACACCCCGCCCCCACGCGCTCCTGCGCACACCCGTCACGGACGGGGCTCGGGGGCGGGGCGCCGTCGCCTCACGACTTGGGCTTGAACGTCTTCGTGAACGTCCGCCACGTGTCCTTGCGCAGCTCACCGCTCCACTGCGACGCCTTCGCGGTGTACATCAGCGCGTATCCCTGCTGGGAGTCGACGACGAATCCACGGTCGATGGACCGGTTCTTCGTGCCGCTCTCCATATAGGTGAACTCCCAGTCGGCCGCGTTCCAGCCTCGGTAGTCCACCGCCTCTATTCGAATCCGCTTGTACTGCGAGCGCGTCATGTACCGCTCTTGGTTCTTCCAGTCCGCGACCGGGTCGTTCTTCGGCGTGGTCGTCCAGCCGACGAGCAGCCGCTGCCCGTCGGGGCCGGAGAACCGGGCACCCGCGGCGTCGGTGGACTGGTACTTCCACCCGTCGGGCAGCCCGATCGAGAACCCCTGCCCGCTCTTGTACGTCTCGGTCGCGATGTCCCCCGAGCCGGAGCCGGCACCGCTCACCGACCCGCTCGACCCGCCCGAAGGGCTCGGCGAACCGCCCCCGGAACCGCTCGAAGCGTCGGTCTCCCGCGCCTTGTCACCGTCCGGACCGGGGTCGGACCCGTCGGCCTTGTCCTTGTCCGCGTCCGTGTCCGCGTCCTTGTTTTCGGCGTCGCTCCCCGACGCCGACCCGCTGGACGTGGACGCCTTGGTGTCGGCGCCCTTGCTGTTGGTCGAACTGTTGTCGTCGCCACCGAGGGTGAGCGCCAGGACGGTCCCGATGACGGCCAGCACCACGGCCACCGCGATGACGGCCAGCGTCCGCCGCGACACCACGTCCGTGATCGGCGCCCTGGGCACCGGCCGCGGCGGCAGATCCGGCGGCGGCATCTCGGGCCACCCGGAAGTCCGCCCCGCCGACGCGGAGTTGCCCGCGCCCGCACCGCCACCGGCGCCACGCGTCCCGGCCGCCGACTTGCCCGCGGCCTGCGCCGAGTCACCCCCGGCCTTCGCGGTACCGGCACCCGACGACACCCCGACGGATGCGGACCGCGTCGTCACGGCCGCCCGGGGCGCGGGCGGAGACGCGGCGCCTGCCCCCGCACCACGGGAAGCCGCACCCGCTCCACCGGAGGTACCGCCCGAGGTACCACCGGACGCGCCCCGCGCGACACCGGTGCCGGTGCCGGCACCCGCCCCGGCAGCCGTGGTTCCGGCACCCGCCCCGGCCGCCCCCTTCCGCATGGACCACCGAGGCGCACGCGGACGCTGGCCACCGCCTTCCTCGGCACCGGCCCCGGCTCCGCCGGAACCGCCCTTCTTCGGCCGCTCCTCCGGCACCCGCGGCAGCGGCACGACCCGCGTCGCGTCCACCGGGTCGACGTCCTTCGGATCGGGCGCGTGGATCACCGTGTTGAGCAGCGCCCGCGCACCGGCGTCGTCGAGCCGCCGCTCGGGGTCCTTGGTGAGCAGCCCGAAGATGACGTCCTTCAGGTTCCCGGCGCGCTTGGGCTCCGGCACCGGCTCGGTCATCACCGCGGTCAGCGTCGCTATGGCCGACCCCTTGTCGTAGGGCGGCACCCCCTCGACCGCCGCGTAGAGCAGGCCGCCGAGCGACCAGAGGTCGGCAGCGGGGCCGGGCTTGTGCCCGCGGGCCCGCTCCGGCGAGATGTACGAGGGCGCGCCCACGAGCATGCCGGTCGAGGTGATGGAGGGGTCGCCCTCGACCTGTGCGATACCGAAGTCGGTGAGGACGACCCGCCCGTCGTGCTTGTCGATGAGCACGTTCGACGGCTTCACGTCCCGGTGCAGGATGCCCTCGCGGTGCGCGGCCCGCAGCACGTCCAGGATGGCGAGCCCCACCTCGGCGGCCCGCCTCGGTTCGAGGACGCCGTCCTCCCGGATGACCTCGGCGAGCGACTTGCCCTCGACGAGTTCCATCACGATCCACGGCCGGTCGTCCTCGTGGACGACGTCGAACACCGTCACCGCGGCGTTGTTACGGATCCGCGCGATCGCCTTGGCCTCACGCAGGGTGCGCGTGATCAGCCGGCGCTTCTCGTCCGCGTCGATGCTCGACGGGAACCTCAGCTCCTTGACGGCGACCGTACGGCCCAACGTCTCGTCCTCGGCACGCCACACCGTGCCCATGCCGCCGCGACCGAGCACCCCTCCCAGCCGGTACCGCCCGGCGAGGAGACGTGCGTCCTTGTCCTGACGGGATTCCCCAGCCCGCTCCGCCTCCGACATGCGTCCCCTCATACAACCCGCCCTGACAGAGCCTCCATTGTCACCCACCCGCCCAGCGCCCCACGCCCTGGGCCCCCCTCAACCAGCCACCCCGCCTCCAAGCCCCTCACCGCATCCGCCCACACTTCACAACCAGGGCGCGACAGCAGCCCACTTGGGCGGGGCCCGCACGTGACGCCGGCCCACCCCAGCCAGCCCGTCCGGCGGTTGAGGACGAGCCCGAAGGGCGACAGCGGGGGTCTCGGGGCGCAGCTCCCAGGGACGGGAGGGACAGGGGCGGCGGGGGCGAGAACAAACACCCGCCGCACCCGGCAGCCGCACACACGCCCCCGCCCCCGCCCCGCCTACAACGGAACTATGTCCGGCGCCCCCAGCCGAGCCGCATCCGCCGTCAGGTCGTCCGGCTGCCGCTGCGACTCCCGCTCCGCCTCCACCCTCTTCTCATAGTGCTGAACCTCCCGCTCGATCTGGTCCTTGTCCCACCCGAGCACCGGAGCCATCAACTCCGCCGCCTCCCGCGCACTCCGCGTCCCCCGGTCGAACGTCTCGATGGAGATCCGCGTCCGCCGGGTGAGGACGTCGTCGAGATGCCGCGCCCCCTCGTGCGAGGCGGCATACACCACCTCGGCCCGCAGATAGTCGTCGGCCGCCTGCAACGGCTCCCCCATCGACGGTTCGGACGCGATCAGATCGAGCACCTCCTCGGCCGCCGACCCGTACCGGTTCAGCAGGTGCTCCACCCGGACCACATGCAGACCGGTACTGGCCGCGATCCGCGCCCGCGCGTTCCACAGGGCCCGGTACCCCTCCGCCCCGAGCAACGGCACATCCTCGGTGACACACTCCGCGACCCGCTGATCCAGCCCGTGCACGGCCGCGTCCACGGCGTCCTTGGCCATGACCCGATAGGTCGTGTACTTGCCGCCGGCCACGACGACCAGTCCCGGCACCGGATGCGCGACGATGTGCTCCCGCGAGAGCTTGCTCGTGGCGTCCGACTCCCCGGCGAGCAACGGCCGCAGCCCGGCATAGACGCCCTGCACGTCATCCCTGGTCAGCGGCACCGCAAGCACCGAGTTCACATGCTCCAGCAGATAGTCGATGTCCGCGCTGGACGCCGCCGGATGCGCCTTGTCGAGGTCCCAGCCGGTGTCCGTCGTCCCCACGATCCAGTGCCGCCCCCAGGGGATCACGAACAGCACGGACTTCTCGGTCCGCAGGATCAGCCCGGTCGTGGAGTGGATCCGGTCCTTGGGTACGACCAGATGGATGCCTTTGGACGCCCGCACATGGAACTGTCCCCGCTCACCCACCATCGCCTGGGTGTCGTCGGTCCACACCCCGGTGGCGTTCACCACCTGCCGAGCGCGGATCTCGTACTCCCCGCCGCCCTCGACGTCCTGCACCTTGGCCCCGACCACCCGCTCGCCCTCACGCAGGAACCCGGTCACCCGCGCCCGGTTGGCGGCCTTCGCCCCGTACGACGCGGCCGTGCGCACCATCGTCGCCACATAGCGGGCGTCGTCCATCTGGGCGTCGTAGTACTGCAAGGCCCCGACCAGCGCGTCCTTCTTCAGACAGGGCGCGATGCGCAGGGCGTGGCGGCGGGTCAGATGACGATGCAGCGGCAGGCCCCGGCCATGCCCGCGCGCCATCGACATCCCGTCGTACAACGCGACGCCCGAGCCCGCGTACCACCGCTCCCAGCCCTTGTGCTGCAGGGGATAGAGGAACGGCACGGGCTTCACCAGATGGGGGGCCAGGCGCTCCAGCAGCAGCCCGCGCTCCTTCAACGCCTCCCGTACGAGGGCGAAGTCGAGCATCTCCAGATAGCGCAGACCGCCGTGGACCAGTTTGCTGGACCGACTGGAGGTACCCGACGCCCAGTCACGCGCCTCGACCAGACCCGTGGAGAGGCCGCGTGTCACGGCGTCCAGGGCCGTGCCCGCACCGACCACGCCACCACCCACGACCAGTACATCCAGCTCGCGCTCGGCCATACCCGCCAGTGACTCGGCGCGTTGCGCCGGTCCCAGTGCCGCTGTCCTCACCGCTGCCTCCCGCTGTCGGTCGCGCTGGCCTCACCTGTCCATGCCCGTCAGGCAAGACCCGGCTCACATCCCCCTGCCCAAAATTCTGACCGCGTTGCCCGACTTCGGCCACCACCAGCCCCGAGCCTGTGGATAACTCCGCAGGACGCGCACAGAAAAACAACCCCCCAATCCCGCATATCGGTCATATTTACTCCTAGTGTGACATTGCGCTCGCTCATCCAGTCCACCGGGCTTGCGCGCCTGTCCCGCTTCGGTTATTGGGAAGGACGGCCACACGCCATGCCCGCAGATCTCGCCGTCATCGGACTCGGCCAATTGGGGCTGCCGCTGGCCCAGGCCGCCGTCGCAGCCGGCATCCCCACGCTCGGTTACCGCACCGGCCCCGACTCCGGCTCCCTCACCCCCGGCGAACTGCGCCGCATGCTCGCCCGCGGCTTCAAGCCCACCACCAGCCCCGCCGAACTCGGCCGCGTCCGTACGGCGGTCATCTGCGCCCCGACGTCCCTGGGCGCCGACGGCTCGCTCGACCTCACCCAGGTCGAGGAGGCCGCCCGCACCCTGGCCGCGCGGCTGCGCCCGCACACCACGGTCATCCTTGAGTCCCCGGTCCCCCCGGGCACGACCGAGGAGCTTCTCCGCCCGCTCCTCGAAGAGGGCTCCGGCCTGCGCGCGGGCCGCGACTTCCACGTCGCCTACTCCCCCGCCCGCGTCGACCCGGGCAACCGCGACTTCCGCCCCGCCAACACCCCCAAGGTGATCGGCGGCCTCACCTCCGCCTGCACGGAATCAGCGGCCGCCTTCTACGGACGCCTCACCGACAAGGTGGTCCGCGCGCGCGGCCTGCGCGAGGCGGAGACGGTCCACCTCCTGGAGACCAACTACCGCCACGTCAACATCGCCCTGGTCAACGAGATGGCCGGCCTCTGCAACGACCTCGGCGTCGACCTGTGGGACGTCATCCGCTGTGCCGAGACCAAGCCCTTCGGCTTCCAGGCCTTCCGCCCCGGCCCCGGCGTGGGTGGCCACGCCCTCCCCCAGGACCTGTCGGGCCACGCCCCCCGCTCGCTGCGTATGGTCGAACTGGCCCAGCGGGTCAACAACCGCATGCCCCAGTACGTCGTCCAGCGCGCCGCCACCCTCCTCAACGAGCACGGCAAGTCGGCCCGGGGCGCCCGCGTCCTCCTCCTCGGCGTCACCTACAAGCCCGACCTCCCCGACCAACAGGGCACCCCCGCCGACGAGATCGCCCGCCGCCTCATCGAACTCGGCGCCCACGTCAGCTACCACGACCCCCACGTCCCCACCTGGAGCGTCCTCGACCGCCCCATCCCCCGGGCCGACTCCCTCTACGAGGCCACCGCCGACGCCGACCTGACGATCCTCCTCCAGCAGCACCGCACCTACGACCTCCAGGGCCTGTCGGTGAAGGCCCAGCTGCTGCTGGACACCCGGGGGGCCACACCCACGGGGGCGGCGCACAGGTTGTGAAAGGGGCGCTCGAAGCAGCCCGGGCTTCCGGGACTGGTGGCAGTCGGCGTCCCGCGTCAGTACCGTACGGAAACAGGTGGAGCCCGCCGCAGCAGGCACTGCGATGAGCTCCAGGTTGATTCACGGAGTGTCCGCCCCTAGTTCTCGTGGGGGCGGCCGCTCACCAACTGAAAAGCCGCAAGATCCACCTCCTCCGGCACCGGGCCGCCCCACAGCGAATCCGGTACCGTACAAAAAAAGGTGGAGCCCGCCGCAGAGGGCACTGCGACGAGCTCCAGGTTGGTTCACGGAGTGTCCGCCCCTAGTTCCTATGGGGGCGGCCGCTCACCAACCGAAAAGCCGCAAGATCCACCTCCTCCGGCACTGCACCGTCCGAAGACGGAGTCGGTCCCAGCGGGTGGGCTTGCGGTGACGTCCCATGGGCGCCCCCTTCCACGACGCCGCCGATAGCCCGGTAGGCGGTCCGTTGGAATTCGGGCCGGGCCCCGAGGGCGGGGTCCGGACCATGTCCTTGGAAGGGGGCTCCCAGAAGAACCTGGGGCGCCGGACACGAACGCTATCGCCCGGCTACGCCCGTTCGGCCCACATTCATCCCGAACGCAACCACGCGCCCCCATCCACAACTCACGCCCCCACCAGCCCACTTGGGCACACGAAAGGGGCCCGGTCGCCCTCAGGCAACCGAGCCCCCCACCGCTCAAGCCGAGCGCGGCGTCATCTCACCGCTTGTGCTGCGAGTCCGCCACCGTCACCTCGACGCGCTGGAACTCCTTCAGCTCGCTGTAGCCGGTCGTGGCCATCGCCCGCCGCAGCGCACCGAAGAGGTTCATGGAGCCGTCGGGCGTGTGCGAGGGCCCGGTGAGGACCTCCTCGATGGTGCCGACGGTGCCGAGGTCGACCTTCTTGCCTCGCGGCAGCTCCTCGTTCACCGCCTCCATGCCCCAGTGGTTGCCCTTGCCGGGCGCGTCCGTGGCGCGGGCCAGCGGGGAGCCCATCATGACCGCGTCGGCACCGCAGGCGATCGCCTTGGGGATGTCGCCGGACCAGCCGACACCGCCGTCGGCGATGACGTGCACGTAGCGGCCGCCGGACTCGTCCATGTAGTCGCGGCGGGCGGCGGCGACGTCGGCCACCGCCGTCGCCATCGGGACCTGGATGCCGAGCACGTTGCGCGTGGTGTGCGCCGCGCCGCCGCCGAAGCCGACGAGGACGCCCGCCGCGCCGGAGCGCATCAGGTGCAGGGCGGCCGTGTACGTGGCGCAGCCGCCCACGATCACCGGGACGTCCAGCTCGTAGATGAACTGCTTCAGGTTCAGCGGCTCGTGCGAGCCGGAGACGTGCTCCGCCGACACGGTCGTCCCGCGGATGACGAAGAGGTCGACGCCCGCGTCCACGACGGCCTTGGAGAACTGGGCCGTGCGCTGCGGGGAGAGCGCGGCGGCGGTGACCACACCGGAGTCGCGCACCTCCTTGATGCGCTGCCCGATCAGCTCCTCCTTGATGGGAGCCGCGTAGATCTCCTGGAGGCGGCGGGTCGCGGCCTCGTCGGGCATCCCGGTGATCTCGTCGAGCAGCGGCTGCGGGTCCTCGTACCGCGTCCACAGGCCTTCGAGGTTCAGGACGCCGACGCCGCCCAGCTCGCCGATACGGATCGCGGTGGCCGGGGAGACGACCGAGTCCATGGGGGCGGCCAGGAAGGGCAGCTCGAAGCGGTAGGCGTCGATCTGCCAGGCGATCGAGACCTCCTTCGGGTCCCGCGTACGGCGGCTGGGGACGACGGCGATGTCGTCGAAGGCGTACGCCCGGCGGCCGCGCTTGCCGCGCCCGATCTCGATCTCAGTCACGTCTGTGGCCTTTCCCTGATGCGTTCAGCGTCTACCAGTATCGCCGACGGGCACGACGAGGGCGGCCCCGGAGTCTCCGGGACCGCCTTCGATCGAGCAGCCTGGTGACTACTTACGGCTGTAGTTCGGTGCCTCGACCGTCATCTGGATGTCGTGCGGGTGGCTCTCCTTGAGGCCCGCCGAGGTGATCCGGACGAAACGGCCGTTGGCCTGGAGGTCCGGGACGGTCCGGCCGCCGACGTAGAACATCGACTGGCGCAGACCGCCGACCAGCTGGTGGACGACCGAGGAGAGCGGGCCCCGGTAGGGCACCTGGCCCTCGATGCCCTCGGGGACGAGCTGCTCGTCGGAGGCGACGCCCTCCTGGAAGTAGCGGTCCTTGGAGAACGACTTGCGGTCGCCGCGGGACTGCATGGCCCCCAGCGAGCCCATGCCGCGATACGACTTGAACTGCTTGCCGTTGATGAACATCAGCTCACCCGGCGACTCGGCGCAGCCCGCGAGCAGCGAGCCCAGCATCACCGTGTCGGCGCCCGCGACCAGGGCCTTGGCGATGTCGCCGGAGTACTGCAGGCCGCCGTCGCCGATGACCGGGATCCCGGCCTCCTTGGCGGCGAGGGAGGCCTCGTAGATGGCGGTGACCTGGGGGACGCCGATGCCGGCGACGACGCGGGTCGTACAGATGGAGCCGGGGCCGACGCCGACCTTGATGCCGTCCACACCGGCGTCGATGAGGGCCTGGGCGCCGTCCTTGGTGGCGATGTTGCCGCCGATGACGTCGACGCCCGCCGAGTTCGACTTGATCTTGGCGACCATGTCGCCGACCAGGCGGGAGTGGCCGTGGGCGGTGTCGACGACGATGAAGTCGACGCCGACCTCGATGAGGGCCTGTGCGCGCTCGAACGCGTCACCGGCGACACCGACGGCCGCGCCGACGAGGAGCCGGCCCTCGCCGTCCTTCGCCGCGTTCGGGTACTTCTCGGCCTTCACGAAGTCCTTGACCGTGATCAGGCCCTTGAGGATGCCCGAGTCGTCGACCAGCGGAAGCTTCTCGATCTTGTGCTTGCGCAGCAGCTCCATGGCCTCGACGCCGGAGATGCCGACCTTGCCGGTGACCAGCGGCATCGGCGTCATGACCTCGCGGACCTGGCGCGAGCGGTCCGACTCGAAGGCCATGTCACGGTTGGTGACGATGCCCAGCAGCTTCTTGTTGCCGTCGGTGACGGGCACACCGCTGATGCGGAACTTGGCGCACAGCGCGTCGGCCTCGCCGAGCGTGGCGTCCGGGTGCACGGTGATCGGGTCGGCGACCATGCCGGACTCGGAGCGCTTCACCAGGTCGACCTGGTTGGCCTGGTCCTCGATGGAGAGGTTGCGGTGCAGCACGCCGACGCCGCCCTGGCGGGCCATGGCGATGGCCATGCGGGACTCGGTGACCTTGTCCATCGCGGCCGAGAGGAGCGGGATGTTCACCCGCACGTTCCTGGAGACGTACGAGGCGGTGTCGATCTCGTCGGGCGCCATGTCCGACGAGCCCGGCAGCAGCAGCACGTCGTCGTAGGTCAGCCCGAGCGTCGCGAATTTCTCGGGCACTCCGTCGACGTTGGCAGTCATGACACCTTCCCCAAATGGCCTTGATCGGTGCGGATGTCCATGCTAACGGGAAGTGTGGGTCACACATTCCACGGTACGAAGTAACGCCGGGCTTCGTATGTTCGTACGGAAAAGGCACCCCGCGTGTTCATCCGAGGCGCCCTCCGAACCGTCGCCGAGACGCCGGTACCCCTGCTCCGCCAACGCCCGAGACGCCGGTACTACTGCTCCGCCAACGCCCGCAGTCTGCTCAGCGCCCGGTGCTGGGCCACCCGGACCGCACCCGGTGACATGCCCAGCATCTGTCCGGTCTCCTCGGCCGTGAGCCCCACCGCGATCCGCAGGAGCAGCAGCTCCCGCTGGTTCTCGGGGAGGTTGGCCAGGAGCTTCTTCGCCCACTCGGCATCACTGCTGAGCAGGGCGCGCTCCTCGGGACCCAGCGAGTCGTCGGGGCGCTCCGGCATCTCGTCCGAGGGGACGGCCGTCGACCCGGGGTGACGCATCGCGGCCCGCTGGAGGTCCGCGACCTTGTGGCCGGCGATGGCGAAGACGAACGCCTCGAACGGCCTTCCGGTGTCCTTGTAGCGCGGCAGCGCCAGGAGGACGGCGACGCAGACCTCCTGCGCCAGGTCCTCCACGAAATGCCGCGCGTCCCCCGGAAGCCGGGACAGACGGGTGCGGCAATAGCGCAACGCCAAGGGGTGGACATGGGCGAGCAGATCGTGTGTGGCCTGCTCGTCCCCGTCGACCGCGCGATGCACGAGCGCACCGATCACTGTCGTCTCGTCGTCACGCATCGGTCCATGGTGCCTTGCGGCCGTCCGGTCCGTGGCGCCACGTCCATGGTTGTGCACCGAAGCGTTATGAGCAGGTGCGCCGGAACTCATCTCCTGCGCCCTCCCCTCCCGCTCGTTCGACTGCTCCCCGAGGAACTCCACACCTCAAGGATGCGGCATCCGCGGCGAAACGAGCAGCGGGCACCCGACGGACCGTCTCACCGCCCCCGCCCGCCGCGCGGCAGGCGGGGATCCTCCTCACCCCGTCACGGCCCACTCAACGGACCAGACCCCAGCGGAAACCGAGCGCCACCGCGTGCGCGCGGTCCGAGGCGCCGAGCTTCTTGAACAGGCGCCGGGCGTGGGTCTTGACCGTGTCCTCGGAGAGGAACAGCTCGCGACCGATCTCGGCGTTGGAGCGACCGTGACTCATGCCTTCCAGCACCTGGATCTCCCGCGCGGTGAGCGTCGGCGCGGCGCCCATCTCGGCGGAGCGCAGCCGGCGCGGGGCGAGCCGCCAGGTCGGGTCGGCGAGGGCCTGCGTCACCGTGGCGCGCAGCTCCGCGCGGGAGGCGTCCTTGTGCAGATAGCCCCGCGCGCCGGCCGCGACCGCGAGGGCCACGCCGTCCAGGTCCTCGGCGACTGTGAGCATGATGATGCGCGCCCCGGGGTCGGCGGACAGCAGCCGCCGTACGGTCTCGACGCCGCCCAGGCCGGGCATGCGTACGTCCATCAGAATCAGATCCGAGCGGTCGGCCCCCCAGCGGCGGAGGACTTCCTCGCCGTTGGCCGCCGTGGTCACGCGCTCGACGCCGGGCACGGTAGCCACCGCGCGGCGCAGCGCCTCTCGGGCAAGCGGGGAGTCGTCGCAGACGAGGACGGATGTCATGGCCGCCCTCCGCAGCTGATGCGCGTCACCTTGAGCCTCCAGGCTGGTACGAAATCGTCACCTGTGCGGTCGATACTCACGAGCGGACAGGAACGCCTGCCCGAGCGCTTGTTCTCTCAACCGCCTCCGCCCGTCTCAACGACGGTCACTCGAAAGAGTTACGGGATGGCCGGCCATCTTCGGCACTCTACGTGAGGGCGCGGACACGGCGCAGACATGCACAACGGACCCTCAATGTTTCATCACAACCTATGCCCCATTCAGACGTTTTTGTTCCCATTTATTGGTGTCTGAGGCTAGATTCGCAATGAGTCATATTTTCATCTCCTTAGATAGTCGATGTACGGTCATGGGCAACATCTCCTCCCAGAACAGCAACAAGGGGACACGCAATGGCAGATTTCTCCCGCCTTCCCGGACCGAACGCTGATCTGTGGGACTGGCAGCTCCTCGCGGCCTGCCGTGGGGTCGACAGCTCACTCTTCTTCCACCCCGAAGGAGAACGCGGTGCGGCACGGAGCGCTCGTGAGAACTCGGCCAAGGAGGTCTGTATGAGATGCCCGGTCCGCGCGCAGTGCGCGGCCCACGCCCTCGCGGTGCGCGAGCCGTACGGCGTGTGGGGCGGGCTGACCGAGGACGAGCGCGAGGAGCTCATGGGCCGGGCACGTCACCGGCTGGTGACGGCGTCCGCGTCCGGGAGCGACACCGGTTCGAACACCTGAAGGAACGTTTCTTCACCATCCCGGCCCCCGGCCCCCGGCCGTCCGGCGCTACCGCGCGGCCGCTCCGGCCAGCCGCTCCAACGTCGCCGCGACCGTCGGCACCTGGGCCAGGTCCGGCAGGGTGAGCGCCACGATCTCCCGGCGCACCGCCGGCTCGACCGACACCGTCCGCACCCCCTTGGCGCGCACGGACTCGATGGCCAGCTCCGGCAGGACGGCGACCCCGAGGCCCGCTCCCACCAGGCCGACCACCGCCGGATAGTCGTCGGTCGCGAAGTCGATGCGGGGCGTGAAGCCCGCACTCTCGCAGACCCGCACCAGCTGCCCCCGGCAGCGCGGGCAGCCGGCGATCCAGGGTTCCCCGGCGAGTTCCCCGATGCCGACGGACCGCGAACGGGCCAGTCGGTGCCCCTCGGGCACGAGTCCGACGAGCCGGTCCGTGAGCAGGGGACGTACGACCAGGTCGTCCCATTCCTCCGCGCCCGCCGCGCCCTCGTAGCGGAAGGCGAGCGCGATGTCGCAGTCACCCTCGCGGAGCATCTCGACCGAGCGCGGCGGTTCGGCCTCCTCCAGGGAGACGCGGGTGCCGGGGTGGGCGGCGCGCAGGGCGGCCAGGGCCGTGGGGACGAGGGTGGAGCTGCCGCTGGGGAAGGAGACCAGGCGCACCCGTCCGGCGCGCAGCCCGGCGATGGCGGCGACCTCCTCCTCGGCCGCGGTGAGCCCGGCGAGGATGCCGGCCGCGTGCCGCACCAGCGCCTCGCCCGCCTGCGTCAGCCGCATCTCACGGCCGGTGCGGACCAGCAGCGGTGTGCCGACGGAGGATTCGAGCGCCTTCATCTGCTGGCTGACGGCGGGCTGGGTACAGCCGAGTTCACGTCCGGCCGCCGAGAAGGAGCCGGTGGCGGCGACGGCGCGCAGGACGCGGAGATGGCGGGCCTCGATCACGGGGTCGAGCATAAGCGGGGCTTGGGAACGCTGCCGAATATCGCGTCGACTCTTTGATGTCCGTTCGCCTAGCGTGCCGTGCATGAAGCTTCTGTCGCTGAATGTGGGGCGGGCCAGGGCCGTCGACGTCCCGGAGGAGTCGAAGAGCCTCTCTGGCATCGACAAGCGGCCGGTGGAGGGGCCGGTGCGGGTGGCGGCGCCCGGGCCCAAGGGGGTCGGCGCCAGCGGGGTGGCCGGGGACGCGGTGTGCAACACGGAGCACCACGGCGGCGACGACCAGGCGGTCTACGCGTTCGCCCGCGAGGACCTGGACGGCTGGGAGCGCGAACTGGGCCGCACGCTACCCAGCGGGATCTTCGGCGAGAACCTCACCACCGAGGGCCTCGACGTATCCGGCGCCCTCATCGGCGAACGCTGGCGGATCGGCCCCGACCTGATCCTGGAGATCACCTCGGGCCGGGTCCCCTGTCTCAACTTCCAGCGGCACCTGGGCGAGCGGAGCTGGGTCAGACGCTTCACGCGCCAGGGCGCGCCCGGTGCCTACCTCCGCGTGATCCAGCCGGGCGAGATCCGCGCGGGCGACCCGATCGAGATCGTCCACCGCCCCGACCACGACATCACCGTGGCCCTCACCTTCCGCGCCACGATGAACGAACACGACTTGCTGCCACGGCTGTTGGCGGCGGGCGAGGCACTGCATCCGGAGATTCTGGAGACGGCGCGGACGTACGCGGCGAAGCAGGGCTGAGGGGGCCGGTCCGTCGTGACGAGGCCGCTGGTGAACGTGCGGTGGAGCAAGCGGACCCGCACGGTCCCGGTCACTACGCTTGCGCCATGACAACGGCTCTCATTACGGGTTCGACCGCGGGTATCGGTGCCGCCTTCGCACGGCGGCTGGCGGCGGACGGGCACAACCTGGTGCTGGTGGCGCGTGACACCAAGCGGCTGCGGGAACAGGCGACCGAGTTGCACGACCGCCACGGCATCGAGGCGGAGGTGCTGACGGCGGACCTCGCGACGGACGACGGCATCGAAACGGTGGTGCGGCGGCTGGCCGACCGCAGGAACGCGGTCGACCTGCTGATCAACAACGCCGGCTTCGGCAACAAGGGCCGCTTCCTCGACGTCTCCATGGCCGACGAGCTGAAGATGCTCAAGGTCCACTGCGAGGCGGTCCTCCGTCTCACCTCGGCGGCCACCGAGGCCATGCGCGAACGCGGCCGGGGCGGCGTGGTGAACGTGGCGTCGGTCGCCGCGTTCGTGCCGCGCGGCACGTACGGGGCGTCGAAGGCCTGGGTCGTGCAGTTCACTCAGGGGGTCGCGCGCGACCTGGCCGGCACCGGCGTCCGTCTCATGGCGCTGTGCCCCGGCTTCGTCCGTACCGAGTTCCACGACCGGGCCGGCATGGGCACCGACAACATCCCGTCCTGGATGTGGCTCGACGCCGACAAGCTGGTCACCGCCGCCCTCGCCGACCTCTCCCGAGGCAGGACCGTCTCCATCCCCGACCCGCGCTACAAGGCCCTGATGGGTGTGGTGAAGGTGGTGCCGCGCGGTCTGCTGGGCGGGATCAGCTCGAAGACGGGACGGAAGTACGGGCCGCGGTAGCCCGTGGTCGCCCCGGTGCCGGCGGGTGGGAGAGAGGGCACCGGGAGACAATGGAGCTGTTAACCGGAGCCAGGGGGGCCGGAGGCGGTCTCATGACATTCGTGCAGCTCATCGACTGCAGGACCAGCCGGTTCGACGAGATGAACCGGCTGATGGACACATGGGTCGAACAGACCAAGGGGAAGCGGACGGCGACGCACAGCGTGATCGGGAAGGACCGGTCGGACGGGTCGCACATCGTGGAGATCGTGGAGTTCCCGTCGTACGAGGAGGCGATGCGGAACTCGGGTCTGCCGGAGACGGACCGGATCTTCCGGGAGATGATGGCGCTGTGCGACGAGACGCCCACGTTCACGGACCTGGACGTGGTGCGGGACGAGCAGTTGTACGCCGCGACGGCGCGTCGGTTCCTCACGACCATCGCCACGAAGGGCGAACTGCCGCCGCTCGACGATCTGCTCGTGGAGGGCTACCACGACCACGTGCCCTCCGACGAGCCGGACGCCATCGGGATGGACGCGTTCAGGCGGACCGTCGAGGAGTGGCGCGGCGGGTTCGACTTCGAGTTCACCGTGGAGGACCAGATCGCCCAGGGTGACCGGGTGTGCACACGGTGGACCTGGAACGCGACCCACAACGGGGACTTCTTCGGGATTCCGGCCAGCGGCAGGACGGTCCGGATGACGGGGACGCTCATTCACCGGTGTACTCCCGACGGGAAGATCACCGAGGGGTGGTGGGAGTACGACCGGCTCGGGCTGATGGGGCAGCTGGGCGCGCTCGACGATCTGGAGAAGTAGGCCGCCTCCGGGAGACGGGTGGTGACGCGGGAAGGCCCGGCGCCCCCTCGTACAGGGGTGCCGGGCCTCGCCTACGGCTGACCGACGTGCGTACGTACGTCAGTGGGAGTGGCCGTGACCGTGGCCGTGGCCCGCGTCGGCCGGCTCCTCTTCCTTCTTCTCGACGACCAGGGTCTCGGTCGTGAGGAGGAGGGAGGCGATGGAGGCGGCGTTCTCCAGGGCGGAGCGGGTGACCTTGACCGGGTCGATGACGCCCTGCTTGACCAGGTCGCCGTACTCGCCGGTGGCGGCGTTGAAGCCCTGGCCCTTGTCGAGCTCGGCGACCTTGGAGGTGATGACGTAGCCCTCCAGGCCGGCGTTCTCGGCGATCCAGCGCAGCGGCTCGACGGCGGCCCTGCGGACCACCGCGACACCCGTGGCCTCGTCGCCGGTCTTGCCGAGGTTGCCCTCGAGGACCTTCACGGCGTGGACGAGCGCGGAGCCACCACCGGAGACGATGCCCTCCTCGACCGCGGCGCGGGTCGCGGAGATGGCGTCCTCCAGACGGTGCTTCTTCTCCTTCAGCTCCACCTCGGTGGCGGCGCCGACCTTGATGACGCACACGCCGCCGGCCAGCTTCGCGAGGCGCTCCTGGAGCTTCTCGCGGTCCCAGTCGGAGTCCGTGTTCTCGATCTCGGCCTTGATCTGGGCGACGCGGCCCTGGACGGCACCGGAGTCACCGGCGCCGTCGACGAGCGTGGTGTCGTCCTTGGTCACGGTGACGCGGCGGGCGGAGCCGAGCACGTCCAGGCCGACCTGGTCGAGCTTGAGGCCGACCTCCTCGGAGATGACCTCGGCGCCGGTCAGCGTCGCCATGTCCTGCAGCATCGCCTTGCGACGGTCGCCGAAGCCGGGGGCCTTGACGGCGACCGCGTTGAAGGTGCCGCGGATCTTGTTGACGACCAGGGTCGACAGCGCCTCGCCCTCGACGTCCTCGGCGATGATCAGCAGCGGCCGCGAGGCGTTGGACTGGATGACCTTCTCCAGCAGCGGCAGCAGGTCGGCGATGGAGGCGATCTTGCCCTGGTGGATGAGGATGTACGGGTCGTCGAGGACGGCCTCCATACGCTCCTGGTCCGTCACGAAGTACGGCGACAGGTAGCCCTTGTCGAAGGCCATGCCCTCGGTGAAGTCCAGCTCCAGACCGAAGGTGTTGGACTCCTCGACGGTGATGACACCGTCCTTGCCGACCTTGTCCATCGCCTCGGCGATGAGCTCGCCGACCTGGGTGTCCTGGGCGGACAGACCGGCGACGGCGGCGATGTCGGACTTCTCGTCGATCGGGCGGGCGGTCGCGAGGAGCTCCTCGGACACGGCCTTGACCGCGGCGTCGATGCCCTTCTTCAGGGCGGCCGGGGAGGCACCCGCGGCGACGTTGCGCAGGCCCTCGCGGACGAGCGCCTGGGCCAGCACGGTGGCGGTGGTCGTACCGTCACCCGCTACGTCGTTGGTCTTGGTCGCCACCTCCTTCACCAGCTGGACGCCGAGGTTCTCGTACGGGTCGTCGACCTCGACCTCACGGGCGATGGTCACACCGTCGTTGGTGATGGTGGGGGCGCCGAACTTCTTGTCGATGACGACGTTGCGGCCCTTGGGGCCGATCGTCACCTTGACCGTGTCGGCAAGCTTGTTGACGCCGCGCTCGAGGGCGCGACGGGCGTCCTCGTCGAACTTCAGGATCTTCGCCATGGGAGCGGTTCAGCCCTCTCGGAAAACGTGGGTGAAACGAACTGCGCCCCCGACGCCCGGCTGATTAGTGGTCGCGGGGGGCCAAGGGCGCAGCTCACATGCAAGGTGCTTCGGTGAGGAAGCGGGTGAATTACTTCTCGATGATCGCGAGCACGTCGCGAGCCGAGAGGACGAGGTACTCCTCGCCGTTGTACTTCACCTCGGTGCCGCCGTACTTGCTGTACAGCACGATGTCGCCGGTCTGGACGTCGAGCGGCAGGCGCTCGCCGTTCTCGAAGCGGCCCGGGCCCACGGCCAGGACGACGCCCTCCTGGGGCTTCTCCTTGGCCGTGTCCGGGATGACCAGGCCAGAGGCGGTGGTCTGCTCGGCGTCGAGCGGCTGGACCACGATGCGGTCCTCGAGCGGCTTGATGGCAACCTTGGAGCTGGTGGTCGTCACGATCCGACCTCCCCCTTCGGAGATCTCACGGGGTTAACTGTCTGAGGTGGCGACCAGGTGGATCCGTCGTCGCGGGTGCCGGACCTGCCCGTCGCGTAGTTGGCACTCTCCAGTGGGGAGTGCCAGACCTGAGACTATGACCGCGATTAGCACTCGGTCAAGCGGACTGCTAATCGAGTGGGTCGCGGCGGGGCATCCCGCGGTGGGTGGCGGGGCATCGCGCGGCGGGTGGCGGGGCGTCGGGTGGGGTGCGGGCGGGGTGTCGGGTGGGGTGCGGGCGGGGTGTCGGACGCGTCCGGGGCGGGCCTCAGAGGTAGTCCTCCAGGCGGCCGACCGTCAGGCCCTGCTCCTGGACGCGGCGCAGCAGCCGGGTCGTCATCTGCGTGAGCGTGGTGCCCTTCAGCTGGTCCGGGCCCCGGAAGCAGGCCAGGACGATGTCGCCGGGACGGAGGCGGTCGCCGACGGCGTAGCGGAGGTCGTGGATCTGCATGGACGCGCGCCACAGGACGACCGCCGAGATGCCGCAGTCGGCGGCGGCGCGGAGCGTGGTCGTGTCGTAGACGCCGTAGGGCGGGCGGAAGAGGGTCGGCCGGACGCCGAAGCGCTGCTTCAGCTTGTCCTGCTGGCCGCAGATCTCGGCGCGCTGTCCGGCGTACGGCAGGCCGCGCAGGGCGGTGTGGTCGAGCGTGTGGTTCTGCACGGTCGCGCCGACCGTCCGCAGCCGCGCGAAGTGGCCGTAGCCCGGCCCCACGACACTGTCCGTCAGGAACATGCTCACCGGCAGCCGCAGCTCACGCACCAGGTCGACGAACCGGGTGTCCTTCTCCGCCCCGTCGTCGTACGTGAGGAAGACGACCCTGTCCCGGGTCGGGACGCGGTCGACGACGGGCGGCAGCCCCGGGCCGGCCGCGCGGGGGGCGGGCGGCCGGTCGGGGGTCCCGGGCGCGGGGGCGAGGGGTGCGGCGAGGCCCCAGCGGCGGTACGGGGGTGAAGCCGGGCGGTCGGGGGCGCGTGCGCCGGAGTGGGGGGCGGCCGAGGTCGGGGGTGACGCCGGCGCCGAGCGCGAGGCCGATGACGGCGTGGGGGCCGCCCGGTCGGCCGGATCGGGGTGCCCGGTGGCGCATCCGGCCAGGGGCAGGACGGCGAGGGCGGTGAGCGCGGAGAGGGCGGCCAGGGCGCGGGCCGCCGGCGTACGGACCGCCGGACCGCGCGCCCCGTGACGCGCCCCCTGTGCGCCTCGCACCCCGGGCACGCCCTGCGGCGTCCCGCGCCCCCCGCCGGCCCTCACAGGTAGTCCTCCAGCCTCGCCACCGCGTACCCCTCGGCGGTGACCAGGTTCAGGAAGCGGCGGATCATGTCGGGCATGGTGCCCTTCCCGTCGCCCTTGCCCCGGAAGTGGCTGAGGACGATGTCGCCGGGGCGGAGTCGGCGGTCCCATTCGCGGTAGTCCCAGCGGTCGGCGAAGACCTCCTCGTTCCACAGGGGGACGGCCTCGATGCCGCAGGTCTTGGCCGCGCGGAGGGTGTCCTGGTCGTAGCTGCCGTACGGCGGCCGGAAGAGGGTGGGCCGGGTGCCGAACCGCCGCTCGATCACGTCCTGCATGCCGCAGATCTCGCGCTGCTGGGAGTCGTACGAGAGGGCGGGCAGGTGGCGGTGGTTGAGGGTGTGGTTGTTGAGGGCGACGCCACGGTCCCGCATCCGCTCGAAGTAGCCGTAGTCCTCCTTGATCAGGTAGTCGCTGAGGAAGGCGGTGTACGGGACCCGCAGGTCGCTCATCATCCGCAGGAACGCGGGGTCCTTCTCGGCGCCGTCGTCGATGGTGAGGAAGACGACCTTGTGGCGGGTCGGGACGGTCGTGAAGACCGGCGGAAGTCCGTCCTCCACATGACCGTCGACCTCGAACCCCTTCCGCGTCCCGAGCGCCGGCTTCTCCGCCGGGGGCGCGGGCGCGCTCAGGGGCACCTCGGCCAGCCCCCAGCGCTTCGCGGCGGCGACCCGCGCGGCGTGCGCCCGGCGCACCTTTCCGGCGTACGCGTCGAGGGCACGGGCGCCGGGCGCGTCGAAGGGCCGCTGGCCGCGCTGCTGACCGTGGGCGGGCCCGGCGGTCTCCCGCCGCTCGGCGGAACCCCTCTCCGACGCCTCCTCGGCACCACCCCAGGCACACCCGGCGACGACGACCGCGGCGGCGAGCAGGGCGACGCCGCCCCGGACCCCACCCCGGACCCCGCCGCACCCCCTCCGGAAATCCGCCCGCTTCGCACTCTTTCCATCATTTTGTCGTACGAATCGCATGGCGCTGCATCCTCGCAGGACGGCCCCTCCCCACCGCCCCGACACCGCCGCCGGCCCCGGAGCGTCCACCGACTGGCCCACACCACCGGGCCCCTGACCGACAATGGCCCGGTGAACGACCTCGACCCCGCCTCCTTCCTCACCCCTCTCCTCACTCCCGAGGGCCGCGCCCTCCTCGACGAGGTGCGCGGCACCGAACCGGCGCGGGAGTTGGCCGTGGCGACCCGGCTGCGCCGCGACCACCCGGCGGAGCTGGTCTCGGCGGCCATGGCGCAGGCGCGGCTGCGGCAGCGGGCGGCGGCGAAGTTCGGGGCGGCGGACGCGGAGCGGATGTTCTTCACGCCGAACGGGGTCGAACAGTCGACCAGGACGACCGTGGCGACCTACCGGGCGGAGCGGATGCGCGCGCTGGGCGTGACGTCCGTCGCCGACCTGTGCTGCGGTATCGGCGGCGACGCGATCGCCCTCGCCCGGGCCGGCATCCGGGTCCTGGCCGTCGACCGCGACCCCCTGACGGCGGCGGTGGCCCGCGCCAACGCCGACGCGCTCGGCCTCACCGACCTCGTCGAGGTGCGGGAGGCGGACGTCACGGAGGTGGACGTCTCCCCGTACGACGCGGTCTTCGTCGACCCGGCGCGGCGCGGCGGACGTGGCCGGATCTTCGACCCCGAGGCCTACTCGCCACCGCTCTCCTGGGCCGTCGCCACCGCCCTCAAGGCCCCGCGCGCCGCCCTGAAGATCGCCCCCGGTGTCCCCCACGAGGCGGTTCCCGCCGAGGCCGAGGCCGAGTGGATCTCGGACGGCGGCGATGTGAAGGAGGCGGTGCTCTGGTTCGGCACGGGGACGGGGGGTGCGGTGCGGGCGACCCTGCTGCCCGGGCCGCGGAGCCTGCTGGGCCGGGGCCTGCCCGACCCCGAAGTCCGTTCCGTGGGGCGGTACTTGTACGAGCCCGACGGGGCCGTCATCCGCGCCCACCTCGTCGCCGAGGTCGCCGAGGACCTGGCGGGCGGGCTGATCGACCCCACGATCGCCTACATCACCGCCGACGAACACCACGTCACGCCGTACGCCACCGCGTACGAGATCACCGACCGGCTCCACTTCAACGTCAAGAAGTTGAAGGCCCTGCTCCGGGAGCGCGAGGTCGGCATCCTGACCGTGAAGAAGCGGGGGTCGGCCGTCGAGCCGGAGGAACTGCGCAAGAAGGTCAAGCCGCAGGGGCGCAACTCGGCGACGGTCTTCCTGACCCGGGTCGCAGGCGCCCCGACAATGCTGATCGGCCACCCGGCGTAGCCCCCGCCCCGGAAACGACGGGCCCGCGGGCCGAAAATCACGGGGCGCAGCCCCTGCTTTCAGGGGCGCGGGGAACTGCGCGACCAGCCCCCACCCACCCGCACCCGCCACACCACCCGCACCCCCGAGCCATGAGGCGCCCACCGCACCCCCGAGCTACGAGGCGCCCCCTCGCTCCCCCTCCCCCTCCTCCGCCCGCGCCAGCAGCAGCGTCCGTTCCCGCTCGTTGCGGGTCAGTCCGGCCGCTCGGACGAACTCCTCCCTGGCCTCCTCCGTACGGCCCAGCCTGCGCAGCAGGTCTCCTCGCACGCTCGGCAGGAGGTGGTATTCGTGGAGGGCGGGCTCGGTGGCCAGGCGGTCCACGATCTCCAGGGCGGGGCCGGGGCCCTCGGCCATGGAGACGGCGACCGCGCGGTTCAGCTCGACCACGGGGGACGGGGAGCGCGCGGCGAGCAGGGCGTACAGCGTGGCGATCCTCGGCCAGTCCGTCTCCTCGTAGGTGTACGCCTGGGCGTGGCACGCGGCGATGGCGGCCTGCAGGGCGTACGGGCCCGGGGCACCGCTCGCGGCGGCGGTGGCGCGGCCGAGGGCGGTGAAGCCCCGTGCGACGAGCAGGCGGTTCCAGCGGCGGCGGTCCTGGTCCTTGAGGAGGACGGGTTCGCCGGCCGGGCCCGTACGGGCGGCGGCGCGCGACTCCTGGAGCTCCAGCAGGGCCACCAGGCCGTGCACTTCGGCCTCCTTGGGCATCAACTGGGCCAGCACGCGGGCGAGTCGGAGGGCGTCCTCGCAGAGGGCGGGGCGCAACAGGTCGTCGCCGGCGGTGGCCGCGTACCCCTCGTTGAAGATCAGGTAGATGACCTCGAGCACGGAGTCGAGGCGGGCCTCGCGGTCGGGGCCGTACGGCACTTCGAAGGCGACGTTCTTCGTCGCCAGCGTGCGCTTGGCGCGGACGATGCGCTGGGCGACCGTCGCCTCGGGGGCCAGGAAGGCACGGGCGATCTCGGTCGTGGTCAGGCCGCCGAGGAGGCGCAGGGTGAGGGCGATGCGGGCCTCGGCGGAGAGCACGGGGTGGCAGGCCGTGAAGACGAGGCGGAGCAGGTCGTCGTCGATGTCGTCCGGGTCGGACGGCCGGTCGAGATACGGCCCCGCCGCCTCCAGGTCCCGCCCCACCTCCGCCAGCTTCCGCGCATACCGCTCCCGGCGGCGCACGAGGTCGATCGCCCGGTGCTTGGCCGTGGCCATGAGCCAGGCCCCCGGGTTGTCCGGAACCCCGTCCCGCGGCCACTGCTCCAGCGCCGCGACCAGCGCGTCCTGGGCCAGTTCCTCGGCGATCCCGACGTCCCGCACAATCCGCGCGACCCCGGCGATGAGCCGGGGCGACTCCATCCGGAAGACGGTCTCGATGGCCGCGTCGGGATCGGGGGCGGGGCCGGAGGGGGCGGCGGTGGGCTGTGGGGTCACAGCCCACCATCAGACACCCGGAGGGCAGCGGAGCCAAGCGGGCTCAGCCCTCCTGGATCTCCCGCACCTCGCAGGTGACCGTCCAGTACTCCTCGTGCACCTTCAGGAACCGCTTGGCCCACTCGACCGCCTCGGCCATGTCCTTGCACTGCATCAGCGCATAGCCGCCGACGACCTCCTTGGTCTCGGTGAACGGCCCGTCGGTGACCGACAGTTGCCCGCTCTCCCAGCGCACCCTCTTCCCCTGCGCGCTCGGCATCAGCCCGGCGGTGTCGAGCATGACCCCCGCCTTGGTGATCTCCTCCAGCAGGTCCCCCATCCGCTGCATCAGCTCGGGGCTCGGGCCCTCGGCGGGGGCGGTCTTCTCGTCGATCTGGATCATCGAGAGATAGCGCGGCATGGTGACTCCAGGTGCATCGGTGGCCGGGGCTTCTCCCCGACTCTCACCCATGCGTCGAACGGCCGCACCCCGGATCGACACGGTCGCCGGATTCCCTCGAAATATTTTTCCGCCCCTGCTCCGGCTACTTCAGCGACTCCCACAGCTCGCTCGCCTCCGGCTCGTCCGCCACCACCCGGTTGCCGTCGTAGGGGGCCGTGACCACCGGCATCATCACGGTCTTCGTGGTGTCCGAGGACAGGCCCTTCAGGCTCTGGCCCAGCTTCATCAGTTCGGTCAGGGAGTCCACGTCGGTGTCGGTGGTGAGGCTGCCGGTGATCGCGTCGGCGGCCTCGTAGAGCCGGGTGGGGTCGGTGAGGAGGTCGGTCGAGGAGATCTGGTCCAGCAGGGCCTTCACCAGCGTCTGCTGGAGTCCGATACGGCCGAGGTCGCTGCCGTCGCCGATGCCGTGGCGGGTGCGGGCGAGGGCGAGGGCCTTCTCGCCGTCCAGGTGGTGCGTGCCGGCCGTCAGCTCCAGGTGCGAATCGTCGTCGTCGATGTCCTCGTCCGTCGTGACCGTGACGCCGCCGAGGGCGTCGACGAGCTGCGCGAAGCCGGAGAAGTCGATCTCGATGTAGTGGTCCATGCGGACGTGCGTCATCGACTCGACGGTCTTGACCGCGCAGACCGGGCCGCCGACCGCGTACGCGCTGTTGAACATCGCGTTGTACGCCACCGACGACGAACCGCCCGACTCCAGCGGGCAGGACGGGCGGGTGACCAGGGTGTCGCGGGGGATGCTGACGACCGTCGCCCCGGCGCGGCCCTCGTCGATGTGGACGACCATCGCCGTGTCCGAGCGGGCGCCCGCGCCGTCGTCGCCGCCGCCGAGTTCGGCGTTCTCCGTGCCGCTGCGGGAGTCGGAGCCGAGGACGAGGATGTTCAGCGCGCCGCTCGGCAGGGCGGACGGCAGGGCGGAGGGCGAGGCGGACGGATCGGACGGATCGGCCGAGGTCGTCGGCCCGGTCTTCGCGGGGCGGTTGTCACCGAGGGCGGCGTCGATGTCGACGCTCCTGATGTTGTCGTTGAGCCGCCAGAACGTCCAGCCCGCCCCGCCCGCGCCCAGTACGAGCGCTCCGACGAGTGTGAACCCGGCGATCCTCAGCCGGCGCCGCTGTCTGCCCATGCCCCCGTTGCCGTCCCCGCACGCGCTTTCTTCACCCTTCACGCACAGGAACTTACGTCCGAATTGTTACGGGCAGAACCTCATGACGCCTTTCCTTCGGAAATTCTCAGACTTCTCTCAACCGCTCTCATCCCAGCGTCACCGTCGGCACCGGATTGCTGCCGCTCCAGGTGCCGTTGAACCCGAAGCTCACCGAGCCGCCGCTCGACACGCCGCCGTTCCAGGGGTCGTTGGCGCAGCTGACGGTCGCGCCGGTCTGGGTGCACGTCGCGTTCCAGGCCTGACCGACCTGCTGCCCCGCCCCGAACGTCCAGGTGACCCGCCAGGAGGAGAGTGAGGACCCGGCGGCGCAACGGATCGTCACGTTGCCCGTGAAGCCGGTGTTCCACTGGTTCGCGACGCTGTACGTCGCCGAGCAGCCGGCCGGGACCGGCGGCTCGCCGGCCGTGCCGCCGAGCGCGGTCACGATGCCGTAGTAGGCGGGCTTCGGCGCGTAGTTCTCGTCGTACGGGGTCGCCGCGCCCTGGCCCGGGAAGGTGTCCGGGATCCAGGAGTCGGAGTCGGTGAAGCCCCAGACCGTGACGGCGGTGCAGCGGGTCACGGCCACGCAGGCCTTCACCACGGCGTCGTACTCGGTGCGCTGCTGTGCCAGCTTGGCCTCGGTGGCCGGCAGTTGCATGCGGATGTCGAGTTCGGTGATGGCGACGTCCACGCCCAGGTCGGCGAAGCGCTGGATGTTCTGCTGGAGGGTGGAGGGGACCTGGCCGAGGATCAGGTGGGCCTGGAGGCCGACCCCGTCGATCGGGACACCGCGTGCCTTCAGGTCCCGGACCAGGTTGTAGAGGGCCGTGCTCTTGGCGTTGACGCCCTCGACGTTGTAGTCGTTGATGTAGAGCTTGGCGGCCGGGTCGGCGGCGCGGGCGGCGGTCAGGGCCTGGGCGATGTAGTCGGTGCCGAGGCCGTTGTACCAGAGGGTCTGGCGGTAGGTGCCGTCCTCATTGAACGGCTCGTTCACCACGTCCCATGCGGCCAACCGGCCCTTGTAGCGGCCGACTTCGAGCGCGATGTGGTCGTTCATCAGCTGGCTGAGCTGCGCGGGCGTCCAGGTGCCGTTGTCGAGCCAGCTCGGGTTCTGGCTGTGCCAGACCAGGGTGTGGCCGCGTACGTCCTGGTCGTGGGCCTCGGCGAAGTCGACGATCTGGTCGGCCTCGGTCCAGTTGAAGGTGCCCCGGGTGGGCTCGATGGAGCCCCACTTCATGGCATTGCCGGGAGTGAGCCAGTTGAACTCCCGGCCCGCGATCTCGCCGTAGGTGCCGGTGAGCTTGGAGCCGGTCACCGCGGTGCCGATCGCCTTGCCCTTGGCGGCGGCGAGGTCGCGCAGGGGCGGGTCGGCCGCGTGGGCGGCGGGGGCCGCGACGAGCAGGGCGGCGAGCGCGGCGGCGCCGGTGAGCAGCGAGGTGAGGGAGAAGCCGGTTCTGAGAGTGCTCATGGTTCTCATGCGGGTGCCTCCGAAAGTTTCGGTGGTGCAACCGATTGGCTCGGAGCAGTGTGGGGGGCCGCCCCACACTCGTCAATACATCCGCGGCACACCCGCTAGACAGCCGGAGGCACTCCCGTGCTGCTCCGCACCACCAGGCTCGTCGCCAGCTCCACCCGGGTCGCCGCGGAGGATCCCTCCTGCCGGCCGAGGTCGAGCACCAGCCGGGCCGCCGCCTCGGCCATCTCCATCAGCGGCTGTCGTACGGTCGTCAGGGGCGGCCCCACCCAGCGGGCCACCGGCAGGTCGTCGAAGCCGACCACGCTCAGGTCCTCCGGGATCCGCAGGCCCAGTTCGCGGGCGGCTTCGTAGAGGCCGAGCGCCTGGAGGTCGTTGCCGGCGAAGACGGCCGTCGGGCGGTCGGGGCGGCGCAGCAGCTCCAGGCCCAGCCGGTATCCGGTCTCGTGGTGGAAGTCGCCGGCCCTGAGCAGACCCGGGTCGACCGGCAGCCCGGCGGTCTCCAGCGCGGCCCGGTAGCCGTCGACCCGGGCGCGGCTGCACATCATCCGCGAGGGTCCGCTGATGGCGCCGATGCGCCGGTGGCCGAGTTCGATCAGATGGCGGGTGGCGGCGAGGCCGCCCTGCCAGTTGGTGGCGCCGATCGAGGGCACGTCGTCGCCGGGGTCGCCCGCCGGGTCCATCACCACGAACGGGATGGACCTGCTGGTCAGGAGCGCGCGCTGGGACTCGTCGAGCCCGGACAGGACGAGGACGACACCGTGCGGGCGGCGGGCGGCGACCTGGTCGGCCCAGGTGCGGCCGGGGGTGAGGCGGCCGGCGCTCTCGGAGAGGACGACGCTCAGGCCCTCCTCGCGCGCGATGTTCTCGACGCCCCGGATGACCTCCATCGCCCAGGCGCTCTCCAGTTCGTGGAAGACCAGGTCGATGAGGGGCGACCGGGTCGCCTCGGCGCGCCGGCGGCGGTAGCCGTACGCGCGCAGCAGGTCCTCGACGCGGGTGCGGGTCCCGGGCGCGACGTCCGCGCGGCCGTTGAGCACTTTCGAAACAGTCGGAGCCGAAACACCCGCCTGGCGGGCGATCTCGGCGAGCGTCGCCGTCTGCGTGGAGTGCGACGCACGCGCTCTTGTCTGGGTTTCCTCGGACTTCGCGGGCTTCATGAACCGGATCGTATCCCTGCGCGACCTCTTGACGAACCCTTTCGACGGCCATAAGTTCCCGGAACATTCGAGGTGCCATCCGAAACATTCGCACGTCCGAACATTCGTGAAGGGTGCTGTCATGGAGTCGAGCAGAGGCCAGTCGACCGGGACGAACGCGGGCCGGTCCCCCGGGAGCGGCCCGGGCGACGGCGGCCGTTCGTTCAGCAGGCGCTGGTTCCTCGGCGCCGGTTCCGCCTCGTTGGTCACCGCGGGACTCGGCGCCGGCCTCACCGCCTGCGGCTCCGGCGGCGGAGGCGGCGGCGGGGACGGCAGGACGCTCACCGCGTTCGTGTACGGCGACGACGCGGTGAAGGTCCAGCAGGCGGGCGTCGACCGGTTCAACAAGTCGGCCGCGGCGAAGAAGGCCGGCGGCACCATCAAGCTGCAGAAGGTGCCCGGCTCCGACTACTCCCCCAAGCTCCGCACGGCGATGGGCTCCCCCAGCGCCCCGGACGTCTTCTTCAACTGGGGCGGCGGCTCGATCAAGCCGTACGAGGAGGCGGGCAAGCTCGTCGACCTCACCGACATCATCGAGGGCGACCCGGTCCTCAAGGACGGCTTCCTGCCCTCGGTCCTCGCCGCCGGCGACCTGGGGGGCCACCACTACGGCATCCCGATGCGCGGCATGCAGCCGGTGATCCTCTTCTACAACAAGGCCGTCTTCGCCGAGCACAAGCTCCAGCCGCCGACCACCTGGGACCAGTTGCTCGACAACAACGCCAAGCTGAAGAAGGCGGGGATCACTCCCTTCGCCCTCGGCGGCTCCGACGTCTGGCCCGAGCTGATGTGGCTGGAGTACCTGGTCGACCGCCTCGGCGGCCCCGAGGTCTTCAAGCGCATCCAGGACGGCGACGCCGAGGGCTGGGGCGATCCCACCGTCCTCAGGGCCGCCGAACTGGTCAAGGAACTGGTCGACGACGGCGCCTTCGGCTCCAAGTTCACCTCGGTGTCGTACGTCAACGGCGGCGCCCCCGCGGTCTTCGCGCGCGGCAAGGCCGCCATGCATCTGATGGGCTCCTGGGAGTACTCCACGCAGCTCGGCAAGTTCCCGGACTTCGCCAGGAAGAACCTGGGCTGGGCCGCCTTCCCGACCGTCGAGGGCGGCACCGGCGACGTCCGCAACGTCGTCGGCAACCCCACCAACTACTGGTCCGTCAACGCCCGGACGAAGAACAAGGACCTCGCGGTCGGCTTCCTGAAGGACTGCGCCTCGGAGGCGTACGCGCAGGCCCTGATCGACAACGGCGACGTCCCGACCACCTCGAACGCGGCCGACCTCCTCGCCTCCTCGCCCAATCCCGAGTACGCGACGTTCCAGTACGACATGGTCCAGCAGGCCCCCGCCTTCACCCTCTCCTGGGACCAGGCGCTCGGCGACGGGCTCGGCACCAAGATGCACACGGAGATAGGCAAGCTGTTCGCGGGCAAGTCCTCACCGAGCGAGTTCGTGACGGCCTGCAAGGGGCTCAAGTGACCGTCACGGTCGAGAAGCCCCCGACGGCACGGAAGCGGCCGGCGCACCGGGCGAGCCGCGCCGGCCGCCCGCACGCCGCCTGGGCCCTCCCCGGCGTCCTCTTCTTCACCTTCTTCGCGGTCGTCCCGATGGCCCTGGCCCTCTACCTCTCCTTCACCAGTTGGGACGGCCTCGGCGACCCGCGGCCGGTCGGCCTCGACAACTGGAAGAAGCTCCTCGACGACCCACGGATGACCCAGTCCCTCTGGCTGACCGTCGTGCTGACGGTCGCCAGCTGGGCCTTCCAGACGGTCGTCGCCCTGCTGCTCGGCGTGTGGGCGGCGGGCCGGCAGCGCAACCGCGCGATCCTCTCCGCGGTCTTCTTCGTCCCGTTCCTGCTCTCCTCCACCGCCATCGCGATCCTCTTCTACGCCCTCCTCGACCCGAACTTCGGCATCATCCAGAAGGACACCCTGGGCTCGCAGAGCGGCGCGTTCCTCGCGATCGTCTTCGTCGGCGGCTGGCAGTTCATCCCCTTCCACACCCTGATCTACCAGGGCGGGGCCCGCCAGATCCCCGACGTCCTCTACCAGGCGGCCGCCATCGACGGCGCCGGCCGCTACCGCCAGTTCTTCTCGATCACGCTCCCGCAGCTGCGCCACACCATCACCACGTCCACGGTCCTGATGGTGGTCGGCTCACTGACGTACTTCGAGACGGTCCTGATCCTCACCAAGGGCGGCCCCGGCACGGACACCGCGATCCTGCCGTACCTGATGTACGAGGCGGGCTTCAAGACGTACGACTTCGGCTACGCGAGCGCCATCGCGTCCTTCCTGGTCCTCGCCGCGACCGGCCTGTCGCTCGTCCTGGTCCGGCTGACGGGCTTCGGCGGCATGCGCAGCACCCGCGAAGGGATGTGACGGAGTGTCACACGATACGTTGGCGCGCCCCACGAAGACCGACGAGCCCCGACGCGTGCGGGCGAGCGCCCCACGCCGGCGCCGCCACTGGACCAGGCGCGCCAACCCGGTCGCGGGCCTCGGCGCCTTCGTCTGGCTGGTCATCGTCCTGATCCCGATCTACGCGATGCTGTCGGCCTCTCTCACGAGCGCGGACAAGGCGTTGACGGGCAATCCCCTCAAGCCCCCCACGGACCCGACCCTCGACAACTACAACACCGTCCTGACCACCGGCTTCGGCCATCTGCTGAGCAACACGGCGATCGTCGCGGTGTCGGTGGTGGGCATCGTCCTGGCCCTGTCCATCCCCCTGGCGTACGTGGCCGTCCGCACCCGCGACCGCTGGTCGAACGCCGCCTTCCGCCTGTTCCTGCTGGGGGTGGCGATCCCGGCGCAGGCGGTGGTCGTCCCGCTGTACCTGCTCATCGCGAAACTCGACCTCTACGACACCCTCCTGGCCGTCATCCTCCCGACGGCGGCCTTCGCGATGCCGGTCTCGGTCCTGGTCCTGGTGGGCACGCTCCGGGACGTCTCCGAGGACCTGTACGAGGCGATGGCCCTCGACGGCGCCTCGCCCCTGCGGATGCTCTTCCAGCTGACGATCCCGCTGGCCAAGGGCGGCATCAGCACGGTCGTCATCTTCTCCGCGCTCCAGGCCTGGAACGGCTTCCTCTTCCCGCTGATCTTCACCCAGTCCGACGAGCCACGGGTCCTCACCCTCGGACTCTTCAACTACGTCAGCCAGTTCGGCGTCAACATCCCCGCCGTGCTCGCCTCAGTCGTCCTCTCCGGCATCCCGATCTTCGCCGTGTACCTGGTGGCGCGACGGGCGCTGGTGGGCGGGTTGATGGGGGTGGGCGGCAAATGAGACCTCATCACACCCAGCGCATCCATCGCATCCATGCACTGAAACTCACCAACCCATGACAGGAGTTTCATGACCACGGCCCTTTGGCGTGACCCGGCCCTGCCCGCAGCGGCCCGGGTCGACGACCTTCTCTCCCGGATGACCCTGGAGGAGAAGTGCGCCCAGCTGTACGGCGTGTGGGTGAAGAGCGACTCCAGCGGCGAGGACATCGCCCCCGACGAGCAGGGCATGTCGGAGACGTTCGACTTCGACGAGCTGATCACCCGGGGCCTCGGCCAGCTCACCCGCACCTTCGGCACGGCCCCCGTGGACCCGGCGCTGGGCGCGGCGGCACTGGCCCGCGCCCAGCGCCGCATCATGGCCGCGAACCGTTTCGGCATCCCCGCCGTCGCCCACGAGGAGTGCCTGGCCGGCTTCACCGCCTGGCGTGCGACCGCCTACCCGGTCCCCCTGGCCTGGGGCGCGACCTTCGACCCACCGCTCGTGGAGGACATGGCCCGGCACATCGGCCGGGACATGGCGCGGGTCGGCGTCCACCAAGGGCTCTCACCCGTCCTGGACGTGGTCCGCGACCCGCGCTGGGGCCGGGTCGAGGAGACGATCGGCGAGGACCCGTACCTGGTGGGCACGGTCGGCACGGCGTACGTCCGGGGTCTGGAGTCGGCCGGCATCGTCGCCACCCTGAAGCACTTCGCCGGGTACGCCGCGTCCGTCGGCGCCCGCAACCACGCGCCCGTACGAGCCGGGGTACGGGAGTTCGCGGACGTGACCCTGCCCCCGTTCGAGATGGCGTTGCGCGAGGGCGGCGCGCGCTCGGTGATGGCCGCGTACACGGAGACGGACGGCGTCCCGGTCTCGGCGGACCCCCACCTCCTGACCGAACTCCTGCGCGACGACTGGGGCTTCACCGGCACGGTCGTCTCCGACTACTTCGGCGTCGGCTTCCTGGAGACGAACCACCGCGTGGCGGGAAGCCGCGCGGAGGCCGCCGGGGCGGCCCTGACGGCCGGCATCGACGTGGAACTCCCCTCCCTGCGCTGCTACGGCGAGGCCCTGGTGGAGGCGGTCCGCGCGGGCGGGATCCCCGAGTCCCTGGTGGACCGGGCCGCCCGCCGGGTCCTGCTCCAGAAGTGCGGGCTGGGCATGCTGGACGAGGACTGGGCCCCGGAGACCGAAGGCGGCGAGGTCGACCTCGACCCCCGCGAGAACCGCGCCCTGGCCCGCCGTCTGGCCGAGGAGTCGGTGGTCCTGCTGGACAACCCGGACGCCGTACTGCCGTTGGCCCCGGACATCAGGATCGCGGTGGTGGGCCCCCGCGCGGACGACGCCCTGGCCATGCTCGGCTGCTACTCCTTCCCCTCCCACGTCCTCCCGGCCCACCCCGGCACCCAGCTGGGCATCGAGATCCCCACGGTCCTGGACTCCCTGCGCACCGAACTCCCCGACGCGAAGATCACGTACGCGGCCGGCAGCGACGTCGACGGCGAGGACACCGGAGGCTTCCCGGAGGCGGTCGCCCGCACGGCGGAGGCGGACGTCTGCGTGGCGGTACTGGGCGACCGGGCGGGCCTCTTCGGTCGCGGCACCTCGGGCGAGGGCTGCGACGCGGAAGACCTCCGCCTCCCGGGGGTCCAGGCGGAGCTGCTGGACGCGTTGGTGGCGACGGGCACCCCTGTGGTGCTGGTGCTGCTCACCGGGCGCCCCTACGCACTGGGCCGCTGGAACGGCCAACTGGCCGGAACCGTGCAGGCGTTCTTCCCGGGAGAGGAAGGCGGCCCGGCGGTGGCGGGAGTGCTGTCGGGCCGCGTCTCCCCTTCGGGCCGCCTGCCGGTGAGCGTCCCGAACCGGCCCGGCGGCCAGCCGTGGACGTACCTCCAGCCGCCCCTGGGCCTCAGCGGTGGCGCGAGCAACATCGACCCGACCCCGCTGTACCCCTTCGGGCACGGCCGCTCGTACACGACGTTCGAGTGGACGGACTTCGAGGGCGGGAGCAGTGACGACGGCCCGGCTCCGGAGATCGCCACGGACGGGGATGACACGTACGACGTCTCGCTGACCGTCCGCAACACGGGTGAGCGGGCGGGTGCGGAGGTCGTCCAGCTCTACCTGCACGACCCGGTGGCCTCGGTGACCCGCCCCGACGTACGCCTGATCGCCTACCAGCGGCTGGAGTTGGATCCGGGCGCCGCCTCCCGCGTGACCTTCCGCTTCCACGCCGACGTGTCGTCGTTCGCAGGACGCTCGGGGCGGCGGACGGTCGAACCGGGGGCCCTGGAACTGCGGTTGGGCGCGTCCACGGCGGACATCCGCCACCGGGCACGGCTGACGCTGACGGGCCCGGTCCGCGAGGTGGGCCCGAACCGCCGGTTGCACTGCGAGACGGAGGTCCGGGTGGCCGAGAGCTGACGGTCAGTCCGCCTGGGCCGCCGCGTGCACGACGAACGCGGCCCAGGCGGAGGGGCCGAGGCCGAGGTGGGGGCGGGTGGTGTCCTTGGAGTCGCGGATGTGGATGGTGGCGGGGGTGGCGGCGATTTCTATGCAGTTGTCGCCCGCAGTGCCGCTGAACGTGGACTTGCGCCAGTCCAGGCCGACTTCAACGCAGCTGTCACCTTGATCCGTACTGTGGCTGGACCTGAACCACGCAGGTTCGGTGATGCTCATAACGCTCCTCTGATCCGCTCCAGCAAGCTCACGGAGTCCAGGGGACTGAGAGCCTGTGCGCGGAGTGTCGCATACCGACGGTGCAGGACGGCCGCCTCTTTTCCGTCGGCAATCAGGCGTCCGGTCTCCTGCCCCTCGGCGTAGGCGAGATGCCTCCCGTCTGGGTTCTCCAGCAGTGCCAGCGGGCCGTCCAGCCCCGCGTGCGCCTGGCATTCGAGCGGCATGATCTGGATCTCCACGTTGCGGAGTTGGGCGTGCGCGAGCATGTGATCGAACAGGCCCCGCGACACCTCGCTTCCGCCCAGACGACGCCGGACGATGTGCTCGTCCACGACGAAGCTGAACGAGGTGTTGGGCCGCTCGCGCAGCATGCCCTGCCGCTCCATCCGCGCGGCAACCTGCGCTTCCAACTGCTCGTCCGACAGCGGCGGGATGCGATTGCCGAACACCGCCCGCGCGTACCCCTCGGACTGCAACAACCCCGGAACCAGGCGGCACTCGTACGTAGCGAGGTATACGGCATCCCGCTCAAGCCTCGCCCACGTCCTGAACCACGCCGCCAACCCCGGCTGCCGAGCCATATGTCTGAACGCGCCCCCCACAGCCCCCGTGCTGCCCGTAGCCCCCTCCGCCAGCTCCACGAACCGCTGATCCGCGAGCCGACGCCCCAACTCGATGGAGGCGACGGAGTGTTTGGACAGATGGACGAGCGCCCCGAACTCCTCCCGGCTCAACCCCGCATGCTCCCGCAGCGCCTGCACAACGGCCCCGAACGCCTTCATGCTGTCCGACGACTCGGGCTCACCACCCGACCCCTGCGCCGCCCACTCCACACCGTGCACCATCAACCCAGAGTGACCGCTCGATCACCGTACTGTCCACCGAACAGCCACGTACTCCCCCCTCAGTACGCGCCGTACCGACCACCCCTCCCGTTCATGACAACAAGCTGTAACATCCCTCCGCCCCATGCGTACGCCATGAGGGCCTGGTGAACGGGGGGTTCGGATGAGTGTCGGGATCGAGCGGGAGTACCGCAAGGCACAAGGGGTTCCGCCCTCTTACATCATGCTGGTCGTCGCGGGCGGGCTGATCTGCGCCAACACGGTGTGGTCGATGACGGAGTTCGGGCGGTCGGGCCTGGACTGGCTCGTCGTGGTGGCCTGGACGGTCGCCATCGGCCGGGTGGGGCTGGAGCAGTGGCGGGCGCGTACGCTCGTCACGGCCGACGGGGTCACCGTACGAGGGGCGCTGCGCACCCGCACGTGGACCTGGTCCGAGATCTACGGCATCCGGGTCGAGGACAACAAGCGGGGCACCCCCCGCTGGTCGGCGTATCTCTACGCCACCGACGGGCGCCGGGCCCGCCTCCACCACCTCGACGACCACCAGCTGACCGACCCGATCGCCGAGGTCGCCGACCTGTGCGCCACCGCCGTACAGCTCGGGCTCACCTCCCTGGAGACGCGGCCCGACGTGGAGGAACGCGTCGAGCGCGAGGCGCGAAGGCGCAAGGCGTGGCAGCGGACGGCCATCGCGATCCTGGGGGTCGCGGCCGCCTTGTTCGTCTTCTCCATCTGGCTGATCGTCACCGACCGGCCGACGCACATGTACCTGCTGTTCGTGGGCATCCCGCTGGCCTGCGTACCCGTCCTGTTCCTCGCCCTGGACCGCTTCGGCGAGAGTCGCCACCGCCGCCTCACCCGCCCAGCGACTCGAACCGCCACCGGTGCACCGCCCGGCTGACCAACTCACCATCCGGCTCCGGCAGTTCGGGCAACTCCGCGTCGTAGTCCGCGTCCCACCACGTGATCACCAGTACGCGGTCCTGGGGCGCCCGGAGGGTCTCCCGGCGCAGGAGCCGTCCTGCTTCCCCCGGCAGCTCCTGCGCACGGGCCCAGGCGAGCAGTTCCTCGCCCCGGCCCGCCACGGCCCGCGCCTCCCACATCAGGGCGACGGTCACGAGTAGAGGTTGTCCTTCGCCAGCTCGTGCACATGATCGTGATCATGCCCGTGGGCATGACCGTGGGCATGCCCGTTCCCCGTCCCCGGCACATGTGGATCCGTCACCGGCAACGACGAGTCCGCCGACAGGTCCCAGTCCGAGGCGGCGCGCCCCCGCGCGACCATCTCCGCGCCCAGCGCGGCCACCATCGCCCCGTTGTCCGTGCACAACTTCGGCCGGGGCACCCGGAGTCGGATCCCGGCCGCCTCGCACCGCTCCTGGGCCAGCACCCGCAGCCGGGAGTTGGCGGCGACGCCACCACCGATCATCAGATGGTCCACCCCCTGATCACGGCAGGCCCGTACGGCCTTGCGCGTCAGCACATCCACCACGGCCTCCTGGAAGGACGCGGCGACGTCCCGCACCGGAACGTCCTCTCCCGCAGCCCGCTTGGCCTCGATCCAGCGGGCCACGGCGGTCTTCAGACCGGAGAAGGAGAAGTCGTACGCGGCGTCGCGTGGCCCGGTGAGGCCGCGCGGGAACGCGATCGCGGTCGGGTCGCCCTCGCGGGCGTAGCGGTCGATGACGGGACCGCCCGGGAAGCCCAGGTTCAGCACGCGCGCGATCTTGTCGAACGCCTCGCCCGCCGCGTCGTCGATCGTCGCGCCCATCGGCCGTACGTCCGACGTGATGTCCGTGGACAGGAGCAGGGACGAGTGCCCCCCGCTGACGAGCAGCGCCATCGTCGGCTCGGGCAGGGCCCCGTGCTCCAGCTGGTCGACGCAGATGTGGGAGGCGAGGTGGTTGACGCCGTAGAGCGGCTTGCCCAGCGCGTACGCGTACGCCTTCGCCGCCGAGACGCCCACCAGCAGCGCACCCGCCAGCCCCGGCCCGGCGGTGACGGCGATGCCGTCGAGGTCCTTCGCGCTCACCCCGGCTTCCTTCAGCGCGCGGTCGATCGTCGGGACCATCGCCTCCAGGTGCGCGCGGGACGCGACCTCGGGGACCACCCCGCCGAAACGGGCGTGCTCGTCGACGCTGGACGCGATCGCGTCGGCCAGCAGTGTCGTACCGCGCACGATGCCGACACCGGTCTCGTCGCAGGAGGTCTCGATCCCCAGGACCAGCGGTTCGTCAGCCATTGACCTAGCCATTGATCTCGGTTCCTTGTACGGATGTGGAAGGGTCGTTGAGGCGCATGACGAGCGCGTCCACGTTCCCCGGCTGGTAGTAGCCGCGGCGGAAGCCGATCGCCTCGAAGCCGAAGCGTTCGTACAGCTTCTGGGCGCGGACGTTGTCGACCCGGCATTCGAGCAGCACCTGCGCGCACTCGAAGGCGGTGGCGGCCCGCAGCAGTTCGGTGAGGATCAGCGCGCCGAGGCCGGTGCCCCAGTGTTCCTGGGCGACGGCGATGGTCTGCACGTCGGCGACGTCCCCGGCGGAGGCGAGGCCCCCGTAGCCGACGATCCGCCCGTCCTCGTCCGGGGACTCCGCCACGACGTACCGCCGGGTCGCGTTCGGGCCCCGCGCGTGGGCGAGGTCCGACCAGAACATGCCCCGGGACCAGGCGTCCTCGGGGAAGAGGACCTTCTCCAGCTCCAGGACGGGCTCGATGTCCCACCAGCGCATCTCGCGCAGCACGGCGGTCGTCACTTGGGGGTGACCACCTTGTAGTTCTTGGGCACCTGGGCGTCGGGCCGGCGCAGATACAGCGGCCGGGGCGCCTCAAGCTCCTCGCCCGCCGCGAGCCGTTCGGCGGCCAGCGCCGCGAGGGCGGCCGCGGAGACGTGCTCGGGCCCGCGGGCGTCCGGGAAGGTGTCGGGGTAGAGCGTCGCCCCGGCTCCCACCGCGGGCAGCCCGGCCACCAGCTCGGCGATCTCGGCGGGCCGGTCGACGGCCGGCTCGGTCGCTCTCGTCCGCGCGTCCTCGTAGCGCGCCCAGTACACCTCCTTGCGGCGGGCGTCGGTGGCCACCACGAACGGGCCCTCGACGTCGGCCGCGTACGCCAGCCCGTCGAGGGTGCACAGTCCGTGGACAGGGACCCCGAGGGCGAGGCCGAAGGTGTCGGCGGTCATGAGGCCGACGCGCAGCCCGGTGTACGGGCCGGGGCCGATGCCCACGACGATGCCGGTGACAGCGTCGAGGCGGGTGCCCGCCTCGGCGAGGACCCGGTCGACGGCGGGCAGCAGCAGTTCCCCGTGGCGCCGCGCGTCCACCTGGCTCGACGCGGCGACGACGTCCGTCCCGTCGTGCAGCGCGACGGTGACGGCGGGGGTGGCGGTATCCAGAGCGAGCAAGAGCACGCAAACAGCCTACGGCGCTTCGGCCCGCGCCACGGCCGACCTGGGACACGTCCCCTCTGCTGCTACCGTCACAGCACAGACGTACTTCAAGGGCGTACGTGGGTACGAGAGGTGGGCTCAGAAGGTGGCCAGTAGCAGCTCGGTATTCGTGGCCGGGCTCACCGCGGCGGCCATCGCCGCAGTCGGGTTCCTCACCTATCAGGCGTCGGCGCACGTGCCCGACGACCTGGGGAAGCCGTCCCCCTCCAAGTCCTCGGCACTCCCGAAGTCCAAGGCCCCCGCCGGGCAGGAGAAGGACACCGACGAGGTCCTCCCCGACGACTCGGGCTCCGGCGAGCGGGTCGTCTACTCCCTCGACGGGGACCGGGTCTGGCTGGTCGGCGCCAACGAGAAGGTCACCCGCACCTTCGAGGTCACCCCCAGCACGGTCGACCCCACCCCCGCCACCTACACGGTCACGTCACGCTCGGCCGCCGTCACCGGCTCCGACGGCACCCCGATCGAGAACGTCGTCCGCTTCGCCTCGGTCGACGGCGTCTCCATCGGCTTCAGCGCGGCCGTCGACGGCTCCACCCCCGAGCCCGACCCCGCCACCAAGACGGGCGGCATCCGCGAGGCCCGCAAGGACGGCCAGGCGATGTGGAAGTTCGCGGGCATCGGCACGAAGGTGGTCGTGGTCGAGTAAAGGGCGCCTTGTAGGCACGGGGGAGGACGCTCAGGGGCGCGGGGAACCGCGCGACCAGCCCCCACCCACCCGCGGCCGCGAATCAAACGGCTCCACCCCGCCGCGGGCGCTACGCAGCCTTACGGCACCGTTCATCCACAGGCCGCCGCTCCTCCACCCGCACCGGCGGAGCCACCGGCGGAGCGGGCGGCGGTGTGGGCGGCGGTGTGGACACGGCCTTCGCCGCCGCACACGCCGCCAACAGGTCCCGCATCGACACCCCGCCCACCCCGGACGGCTTTCGTTCCGCTGTCGACATGGACGCCTCCTGGTGCCACCGGCGAACCAAGTTAGGTAGACCTAACCAAGGACTGGTTACCATGTGACCACGCCGAGAACGACCAACGCAACATTTTGCCGACACCTCGTCGGAACAGACGACCGGCTCGACCACCTGGAGTTACGCGGACAGCACACCCAGCTCGACGGAGCCCCACCGCTCCCCCAGCCCGGTGACGCTCACGTGCCGTACCTCGTCCGTCGTGTCCCCGACCGCCCGATGGATGACCACGTTCAGCCGGTCGTCCGTCAGCTCCTCGACCTTCCCCTCGCCCCACTCCACCACGATCACCGAATCCGGCAGCGAGACATCGAGATCGAGGTCCTCCATCTCGTCCAGCCCGCCCCCCAGGCGGTACGCGTCGACATGGACGAGCGGCGGCCCCTCCCCCAGCGGGGGATGCACCCGGGCGATGACGAAGGTCGGCGAGGTGACCGCACCCCGCACCCCCAGCCCCTCCCCGAGCCCCCGGGTCAGGGTCGTCTTCCCGGCGCCCAACTCCCCGTTGAGCATCACGAGATCGCCCGCCCGCAACAGCTTCGCCAGGCGACGGCCCAGCTCCAGCATCTGGTCGGGCGAATGTACGGTGATCCGCAGAGACGTGCCGGACTCACCCGGGACGTGCGGTGCTGCTGGCGCTTCCATAACCACTTACGGTAGCCCCCGCCGGAACGGCCCCCGCCCGGGTGAGAAGGTCGGCGAGCCGGTCGGTCACGACCTCGGGGTGCTCCAGCATCACCAGATGCCCGGCGTCCGGCACCAGCACCAACTCCGCGTCCGGCAGCACGTCCGCGATCGCCTCGCTGTGCTCGCTCGGCGTGACGAGGTCCTTGACCCCGGCCAGCACCAGCACCGGCAGCTCGGCGAAGGTCACCAGTGCCTCGGTCTTGTCGTGCTCGGTGAACGCCGGGTAGAACTCGGCGACCACGTCGATCGGGGTGCCCTCGATCATCCGTTCGGCGAACCGCGCGACCGCCGGATCGACGTCCCGCGACGCGAACGAGTACCGCTTGATGAGCCCGGCGAACAGATCGGCGGTCGCCCGCCGCCCCCGCTCCACCAGCGCGGCCTGCTGCCCCAGCGCCTTCAGCACCCCCGGCAGCACCCGCCGCACCGCGTTGACGCCCGCGACCGGCAGCCCGAAGTTGACCTCGCCGAGCCGCCCCGACGACGTACCGACCAGCGCGACGGCGACGACCCGCTCGCGGATCAGCTCCGGGTAGTGCGCGGCCAGCGCCATGACGGTCATGCCGCCCATGGAGTGCCCGACGAGCACGATGGGCCCCTCGGGGACCGCCGCGTCGATGACGGCCTTGAGGTCGCGCCCGAGCTGGTCGATGGTGACCGGCCGCTCGTCCTGCACCTGGGCCACCCCGCGCCCGGAGCGGCCGTGGCTGCGCTGGTCCCAGTGCACCGTCCGTACGACACCGCGCAGCGCGGCCCGCTGGAAGTGCCAGGAGTCCTGGTTGAGGCAGTAGCCGTGGCTGAAGACGACGGTGACGGGGGCCGGGGCCTTGCGGCCGAAGAGCCGGCGTCTGCGGGGCGAGAGACCGGCCTCGGGCTCGACGTCGTCGACCTCGTAGTACAGCTCGGTGCCGTCGTCGGCGTACGCCTTGGCCGGGGTGCCGCGCAGCGCCCCGTACGGGCCGGTGGAGTCGAGCGCGAGTTGGGCCTTCCTGCGCATGCCGCGTCCGACGGTGAGCCGCTCTATGGCGACGCCGGCCGCCGCGCCCGCCGCGACCACGCCTATCGCCGCCCCCGCGACACCGGCTCTGCGCCAGATCCCGTCGCCGGACGCGGCCGTGGCGGCGGCCGCGCTCGCGACGGCCTCCACGGCCTCCGCGCTGCTCTCGCTCACGTCCCGCTCCTCTTCGCCGACGTCCGGTCCTGCTGCCGATCCCGCTGTCGCTACGCTCCGCACATCAGTACGGAGTTACCACTCTTGTTCGTCTTTCACTTACTCGTGTTCCGTGCCGATCGTTCACGTACCCCGGATCACAGGCCCGTGATCACATACTCGGGGGCCGTGCTCACGGTCGCACGCGCCCGCTCACTCACCCGTGTCGGCTCACTCACCCGTGTCGACGTAGACGCGCGGAACGCGGGTTCCGATGCGCGTCACGATCTCGTACGCGATGGTTCCGGCCGCCTTCGCCCAGTCCTCGGCGGTCGGCTCGCCCCCGTCTCCCGCCCCGAACAGCACGACCTCGTCGCCGGCGGCGGGTTCGTCCCCGCCGAGGTCGACGACGAACTGGTCCATGGCGACCCGGCCCGCGACCGTCCGCCACTTGCCGCCGACCAGCACGGGCCCGGTGCCGGAGGCGTGCCGGGGGATGCCGTCCGCGTAGCCGACGGGGACCAGGCCGAGGGTGGTGGCGCCGGGCGTGACGTAGTGGTGCCCGTAGCTGACGCCGTGGCCCCCGGAGACGTGCTTGACCAGCGCGAGCGAGGCGCTGAGCCGCATCACCGGGCGCAGCCCGAGGTCGGCCGGGCTGCCCAGCTCCGGGCTGGGCGAGATGCCGTAGAGGGCGATTCCCGTGCGGACGAGATCGAAGTGCGCGTCCGGGCGGGTGAGGGTGGCGGGTGAGTTGGCGATGTGCCGCACCTCCGGGCGGACGCCCCGGTCCTCGGCGTACGCGACCATCTCGCGGAAGCGGGTGAGCTGGGCCTCGATGGACGGGTGCCCCGGCTCGTCGGCGCACGCGAAGTGCGACCAGAGTCCGGTGACCGTCACGAGCCCCTCGGCCTCCGCCCGCAGCGCCTCGGCGACGAGCTCCGGCCAGCTGTCGGGCTGGCAGCCGTTGCGCCCGAGCCCGGTGTCGGCCTTGAGCTGCACGCGCGCGCGTGCGCCCGCCGCACGGGCGGCGTCGGTGACCTCGCGCAGCGCCCACAGCCCACTGACCCCGACGTCCAGTCCGGCCTCGACCGCCTCGCGCCACGGGCCGCCCGGCGCCCACAGCCAGCACATCAGCCGCCCCGACAGCCCCGCCGCCCGCAGCGCCAGCGCCTCCTCCGGTGTGGCCGTCCCCAGCCAGGTCGCCCCCGCCTCGACCGCCGCCCGGGCACACCGCACCGCGCCATGGCCGTACGCGTCCGACTTGACCACGGCCATCAGCTCGGCACCCGGCGCCGACGCACGCAACGTCCGCACATTGGCCCGCAGGGCATCCAGATCGATCTCGGCACGGGCCCGCAGGGGCGCGCTCCGCAGAGGTGCTGTCTCACTCATGTCAGCCCCAGTGTCTCAGAGCCCCGGAAGCCCCTTCGAACGGGCGCAGCCCGTTCGTTCGGGGCACGGCGATACGGAATGTCATTTGTCTGCTCGTCATGTGATCAGCGATACGTGCCGCACCCACCCGCGTGGGGGCGCCGCGCGTGCGGTCACCCGATAGCCCCGTGGGAAGTCACCCGATATGAGGGCTCACCGGGCGCCACCGGCGTCACGTACAGTCACATACGGCACACGACAGGTCGCGAACGGTACGACACAGGGGTTGATATGTGCGGAATCGTGGGTTACGTCGGATCGCAGTCCGCGCTCGACGTGGTCCTGGCCGGGCTGAAGCGGCTGGAGTACCGGGGGTACGACTCCGCGGGCGTCGCGGTACTGGCCGACGGCGGTCTGGCCGCCGCCAAAAAGGCCGGAAAACTGGTCAACCTGGAGAAGGAGCTGGTCGGGCGCCCGCTGCCGACCGGTTCGACCGGCATCGGCCACACCCGCTGGGCCACGCACGGCGGCCCCACGGACACCAACGCCCACCCGCATCTCGACAACGCGGGCCGGGTCGCCGTCGTCCACAACGGCATCATCGAGAACTTCGCCGCGCTGCGCGCGGAACTGGCCGAGCGGGGCCACGACCTGACCTCCGAGACGGACACCGAGGTCGTCGCCCACCTGCTCGCCGAGGAGTACTCGTCGTGCGACGACCTCGCGGAGGCGATGCGGCATGTGTGCCGTCGGCTGGAGGGCGCGTTCACGCTGGTCGCGGTGCACGCGGACGCGCCGGACGTGGTCGTGGGCGCCCGCCGCAACTCCCCCCTGGTGGCCGGTGTCGGCGAGGGCGAGGCCTTCCTCGCCTCGGACGTCGCCGCGTTCATCGCCCACACTCGGTCGGCGATCGAGCTGGGCCAGGACCAGGTGGTCGAACTGCGCCGCGACGGCGTCACGGTGACGACCTTCGACGGCCGCCCCGCCGAGGTCCGCTCCTTCCACGTCGACTGGGACGCGTCGGCGGCGGAGAAGGGCGGCTACGACTACTTCATGCTCAAGGAGATCGCCGAGCAGCCCAAGGCGGTCGCGGACACGCTCCTCGGCCGTATCGACGCGGCGGGCTCGCTGTCCCTGGACGAGCTCCGGATCCCGCACTCGGAGCTGCGCGAGACGGACAAGGTGGTCATCGTCGCGTGCGGTACGGCGTTCCACGCGGGCATGATCGCCAAGTACGCCATCGAGCACTGGACCCGTATCCCGTGCGAGGTGGAGCTGGCGAGCGAGTTCCGCTACCGGGACCCGATCCTCGGCCCGCGCACCCTGGTCATCGCCATCTCCCAGTCCGGCGAGACCATGGACACGCTGATGGCCCTGCGCCACGCCCGCGAACAGGGCGCCCGCGTCCTCGCCATCTGCAACACCAACGGCTCGACGATCCCCCGCGAGTCCGACGCGGTCCTCTACACCCACGCGGGCCCGGAGGTGGCGGTCGCCTCGACGAAGGCGTTCCTGACCCAGCTGGTGGCCTGCTACCTCGTCGCGCTGTATCTCGGCCAGGTGCGCGGCACCAAGTGGGGCGACGAGATCCGGGCGGTGATCCGCGACCTCTCCCGCATCTCCCGCGAGGTGGAACGGGTCCTCGAAACGATGGAGCCGGTAAGGGAGTTGGCGCGCACCCTCGCCGACAAGAACACGGTGCTGTTCCTGGGCCGTCACGTGGGCTACCCGGTCGCTCTGGAAGGCGCCCTGAAGCTCAAGGAGTTGGCCTACATGCACGCGGAGGGCTTCGCGGCGGGCGAGCTGAAGCACGGCCCGATCGCCCTGATCGAGGAGGACCTCCCGGTGGTCGTCGTGGTCCCGTCCCCCGCCGGCCGCTCCCTCCTCCACGACAAGATCGTCTCCAACATCCAGGAGATCCGCGCGCGCGGTGCCCGCACGATCGTCATCGCGGAGGAGGGCGACGAGGCGGTGGTCCCGTACGCCGACCACCTGATCCGCATCCCGGCGACCCCCACCCTGCTCCAGCCGTTGGTGGCCACGGTCCCCCTCCAGGTCTTCGCCTGCGAACTGGCGACGGCGCGGGGCAACGAGGTGGACCAGCCGCGGAACCTGGCGAAGTCGGTGACGGTGGAGTGACCCGGCGAGTCGTGGAGTGACCCGGCGAGTCGTGGGGGCTGGGGCTCCGCTCGTCCCCAGCTCGTCGGCGTCACCGTAGGGTGCGGATCATGCCCATCATCGGAGTCGGCATCGACGTCGCCGAGATCGACCGTTTCCGCGCCTCGCTGGACCGCACCCCCAGCATGGCCGATCGCCTCTTCCTCCCCAGCGAACTCCTGCTCCCCAGCGGGGAACGCCGGGGCATCGCCTCCCTCGCGGCGCGCTTCGCCGCGAAGGAGGCCCTCGCCAAGGCCCTGGGCGCCCCCAGCGGCCTGCGCTGGACCGACGCCGAGGTCTACGTCGAGGCCTCCGGCCAGCCCCGCCTCCGCGTGACCGGCACGGTCGCGTCCCGCGCCTCCGAACTGGGCGTCAAGTCCTGGCACATCTCGTTGAGCCACGACGCGGGGGTGGCCTCGGCGGTGGTGATCGCCGAGGGGTGAGGGGCGCGTCACAGCTCGGGCACGTGTCAGGGGCGCCTGACAGCTCAGGGGTGCGCGTCATCGGGCGACTGCGGGCCGTACGTGGCCGATCGCGCAGTTCCCCGCGCCCCTGAAGGGGCACGACTGCCCACCCCCTCCCTCACAGCCGCGGGCAACCCTGCCGCCCCGCCCCAACTGCGGGCAATCGTGCCGCTGGGGCGATGGGGGTCCCCCCGCTCGAGCGAAGCCGAGAGTGGGGGAGGGTGGGCGCAGCGGCACCTCGTCACCGCCGAGCAGCGGACCCACCCCCGCCCGGCCACAGCGGAGGGCACCCAACATCCCCGCCCAGTGACAGCCAACCGCACCCCGCACCCCCGCCCAGCTGCACCCACCCCCCACCACAAGGCAGACTCATCCCCATGCGCTCAGCCCACCGTGTCGAAACCGTCCGCACAGCCGAACGCACCCTGATGGCCCGGCTCCCCGACGGCGCCCTGATGCAGCGCGCGGCCGCAGGCCTGGCCGCGGCCTGCGCGGACGTCCTCCCCCGCCGGGTGTACGGCAGCCGCATCGTCCTCCTCACCGGCAGCGGGGACAACGGCGGCGACACCCTCTACGCCGGCGCCCGCCTGGCCAAACGCGGCGCGGGCGTGACGGCCGTCCTCCTCACCCCCGACCGCACCCACCCGGACGCCCTCAAGACCCTCCTGCGAGCAGGCGGCACCACGACCACCCCCCACTCCGCCGCCGCCCCCATCTCCCGTGCCGACCTCGTCCTGGACGGCATCGTCGGCATCGGCGGCAAGGGCGGCCTGCGCCCCGAAGCCGCCCACCTCGCCGACCTCGTGGCCGCCTCCCGGGCCACGGTCGTCGCCGTGGACCTCCCGAGCGGCATCGAACCGGACACCGGCGAGGTGCGCGGCGCAGCCGTCCGCGCCGACCTCACCGTCACCTTCGGCACCCACAAGCCGGGCCTCCTCATCGACCCGGCCCGCGCGTACGCCGGCTCGGTCCGTCTGATCGACATCGGCCTGGCGGACACCCTCCCGGCCGCCCCGGCCCTGGAATCCCTCCAGCACGCCGACCTGGCCGCCCTTCTCCCGCACCCGTCCCAGGAGAGCGACAAGTACCGGCGAGGGGTCGTGGGGATCGTGGCGGGCTCCGCCCGCTACCCGGGCGCGGCGGTCCTCGCGGTCGCGGGCGCCCTGCGCGGCGGAGCGGGCGCGGTCCGCTACGTGGGCGCGGCCACCGACGCGGTCCTGGCCCGCTTCCCGGAGACCCTGGTCTCGAACACGGGCCCGAAGAAGGCGGGCCGGGTCCAGGCCTGGGTGGCGGGCCCCGGGGCCGGCGACGACCCGGCCCCCGTCGCCGAGGCCCTCTCCACCGACGTCCCCGTCCTCCTCGACGCCGACGGCCTCCGCCTCGCCGACCGCGACACGGTACGCACCCGCCCGGCCCCGACCCTGATGACCCCGCACGCCGGAGAAGCCGCGGCCCTCCTCGGCGTCTCCCGCGAGGAGGTGGAGGCCTCCCGCCTGACCGCCGTCCGCGAGCTGGCCCGCGCCTACGACGCGACGGTCCTCCTCAAGGGCTCCACCACCCTGATCGCCGCCCCCGACCCCGACGCCCCGGTCCGCGTCAACCCGACCGGCACCCCCTGGCTCGCCACCGCCGGCAGCGGCGACGTCCTCTCCGGTCTGGCGGGCTCGCTCCTGGCCGCCGGTCTCTCCCCGCTGGACGCGGCGAGCGCGGCGGCGTACCTCCACGGCCTGGCGGGCCGCTACGCCGCCGACGGCGCCCCGACGGGCGCCCACGACGTGGCGGAGGCGATCCCGGCGGCATGGCGGGACATCACCGCCTGACCCTCACCCCGCCCGGTACGCCCTCGCCCCGTCCGCTCCACTCCGCTTCCCGTCCCGCACCCTCACTCCCTCTGCTCCCCTCCTCCCCCTACTCCCCCTCCTCGATCCGGTCGATCGCCTCGCGCACCATCCCCAGATACTCGACCTCCTCGCACCGCGGCTTACTCCCCATGCGGTACATGTCAATCGCGTCGTAGAGGTGCTCGCCCAGATCCTCGTCCGGCAGATCCGCCGAGAGCTCACTGCACACCCGCCCGGCGAGCTCCGCGTCACCGCGCGTAGATCCTCGTCGAGCAGCGTCCCGTAACCGCAGACGCACACCGAAAGTCATCCTCATCCCCCAATTCCCCCTGATCGACCGGGAGGCGGCTCCCTCCCGACCGCCCGGACGCTAGTCCCGCCCCCCACCCGAGGTCCATACCTTCGTCACAGTTCACGCACAGCTAAGGGCAAACCCCCTACCGTGTCCCCCGGCGTGACGGACCCCACCCCGCCACCCCGTTCGAACTCCGTTAACAATGGACTGTGATCTCACCGGTCTCCTCGTTGCCGCGGAGCGCCCACCGGCCCAGGCCGGAGGCGACTCCCTACGTCGACCTCACCCGTGCCGAGTGGAGCGCGCTGCGTGAAAAGACGCCGCTCCCCCTGAACGCCGAGGAGGTCGAGAAGCTGCGCGGTCTGGGCGATGTCATCGACCTCGACGAGGTGCGGGACATCTATCTGCCGCTGTCCCGTCTCCTCAACCTCTACGTGGGCGCCACCCACGGCCTGCGCGGCGCCCTGAACACCTTCCTGGGCGAACAGGGCTCCCAGTCCGGCACCCCGTTCGTCATAGGCGTCGCCGGCTCCGTGGCCGTCGGCAAGTCGACCGTCGCCCGTCTCCTCCAGGCGCTCCTCGCCCGCTGGCCCGAACACCCGCGCGTGGAACTGGTCACCACCGACGGCTTCCTGCTCCCCATGAAGGACCTCCAGGAACGCGGCCTGGTCTCCCGCAAGGGCTTCCCCGAGTCGTACGACCGCCGGGCCCTGACCCGTTTCGTCGCCGACATCAAGGCCGGCAAGGACGAGGTGACGGCCCCCGTCTACTCCCACCTCATCTACGACATCGTCCCCGACCAGCGGCTCACGGTCCGCCGCCCCGACATCCTCATCGTCGAGGGCCTGAACGTCCTCCAGCCCGCCCTCCCCGGCCAGGACGGCCGCACCCGCGTCGGCCTCGCCGACTACTTCGACTTCAGCGTGTACGTGGACGCCGGCGCCGACGACATCGAGCGCTGGTACCTCAGCCGCTTCAAGAAACTCCGCCAGACCGCGTTCCAGAAGCCCGACTCGTACTTCCGCAAGTACACCCAGGTCTCCGAGGACGACGCCCTCGACTACGCCCGCACCCTCTGGCGCACCATCAACAAGCCCAACCTGGTGGAGAACATCGCCCCCACCCGCGGCCGCGCCACCCTCATCATCCGCAAGGGCCCCGACCACAAGGTGCGCCGCCTCAGCCTGCGCAAACTCTGAGACCGGGGGCACCGCACCACCCCGGCCGTAACCCCGGCCTGTTAGAAAGGGCGGCATGCTGCATCTCCGCCTGATCACCCCGTCCGACAGGACCGACGAGGTGGTGCGCCTGCTCGAGGACGCGGTCGGCACCACCCACCTCGTCGTCGTACCGGGCGCCGCCCGCAACCCCGCCGGAGACGTCGTGATGTGCGACGTGGCGCGCGAGGCGGGCGACGAACTGATCGGCGCGCTCAGGGCGTTGGACCTCGACAGGACCGGCTCCATCGCCGTCGAGAACATCGACCTGTCGCTCTCCGAACGCGCCGACGAGGCCGAGAAGGACGCGCCCGGCGAGGGCGCGGACGCGGTCCTGTGGGAGCACCTGACGGACGCCACCCACGAGGAGTCGACGCTCTCCGTCACCTACGTCGCCTTCCTCACCCTCGCCACGATGATCGCGGCCTGCGGTGTGGTCCTCGACAACGCGATCCTGATCGTCGGCGCGATGGCGGTGGGCCCCGAGTTCGGCCCCCTGGCGGGCATCAGCACATCCATCGTCCAACGCCACCCGCGCCTGGCCCTGCGCTCCCTGATCGCGCTCCTCGTGGGCTTCGCGATGGCCATGGCCGTGACCGTCGGCTTCAGCCTCTTCATGGACGCCCTCGACCTGTTCAGCCGCGAACAACTGGACGCCGAACGCCCCAACACGGCCTTCGTCTACGCCCCCGACGCCTTCTCCTTCGTCGTGGCCGTCCTCGCCGGCATCGCCGGCACCCTCTCCCTCACCTCGGCGAAGTCGGGTGCCCTGGTGGGGGTGGCCATCTCGGTCACCACGGTCCCGGCGGCCGCGAACGCGGCAGTGGCCCTGAGCTACGGCGACACGCCCCAGACCGTGGGCTCGACGGAGCAACTCCTCCTGAACCTCCTGGGCATCGTCCTGGCAGGCACCCTCACCCTGCTGCTCCAGAAGTGGCTGTGGTCCAGGCAACGCGGCGCCTGTTAACCAGGGGGCGCACTCAACAGGGGCGCGGGGAACTGCGCGACAAGCCACGAATCACCCGCGGCCCGCAACGCACAGAACCCCACGCCCCTACCCGGAACGAACGGAACGCCAGACCTAACCGAGCGCCGACTTCACAACATCAGCAAGCCGCCCCGCGACAGACCGAGCCTGCTCGATATCCGCCGCTTCGACCATCACCCGAACCAGCGGCTCGGTCCCGGACGGCCGCAGCAACACCCGCCCCGTAGAACCCAGTTCCCCCTCGGCCTCGGCCACCGCCGCAGCCAGCTCCGCGGACGTCCCCACCCGCGACCGATCCACGTCCGGGACGTTGATGAGCACCTGCGGCAGCCGCTCCATCACCCCCGCGAGGTCCTTGAGCGTACGCCCGGTCCGCGCGACCCGAGCGGCCAGCAGCAACCCCGTCAACGTGCCGTCACCCGTCGTCGCGTGGTCGGAGATGATCACATGCCCGGACTGCTCGCCCCCGAGGGCGTACCCGTGCGCCTTCATCTCCTCCAGCACATACCGGTCACCGACCCCGGTCTGCACCAGCGTGAGCCCCTCCCGCTCCAGCGCCAGCTTGAAGCCGAGGTTGGACATCACGGTGGCGACCACGGTCTCCGACCGCAGCACCCCCCGCTCCCGCATGTCCAGCGCGAGCACCGCGAGGATCTGGTCCCCGTCGACCTCGTTGCCCTCGTGGTCCACGGCGAGGCAGCGGTCCGCGTCCCCGTCGTGCGCGATGCCGAGGTGCGCCCCGTGCTCGACGACGGCGGCCCGCAGTTTCCCGAGGTGCGTGGACCCGCACCCGTCGTTGATGTTGAGCCCGTCCGGCTCGGCCCCGATGGTGACGATCTCGGCGCCGGCGCGGGTGAACGCCTCCGGCGAGACCCCGGCGGCGGCACCGTGCGCCTCGTCGAGGACGACCTTCAGCCCCTCCAGCCGGTTGGGGAGGACGGAGAGCAGATGCGCGACGTACCGCTCGAAGCCCTCGTCGTACGACCGGATGCGCCCGACACCCGCACCCGTCGGCCGGTCCCAGGGCGCCCCGGTGCGGTGCTCCTCGTACACGCCCTCGATCCGGTCCTCCAGATCGTCGGCGAGCTTGTGGCCGCCGCGGGCGAAGAACTTGATGCCGTTGTCGGGCATGGCGTTGTGGCTGGCGGAGAGCATCACGCCGAGGTCTGCGCCCAGCTCGCCGGTGAGGAACGCCACCGCGGGGGTGGGCAGCACACCGACGCTCAGCACGTCGACGCCCGCACTGGCGAGGCCGGCCACGACGGCCGCCTCCAGGAACTCCCCGGACGCTCGCGGATCCCGTCCGACCACCGCCACCGGCTTGTGGCCCTCGAACGTTCCCGCCTCGGCGAGTACGTGTGCCGCCGCGACAGAGAGTCCGAGCGCGAGCTCGGCCGTCAGATCCGCGTTGGCGACACCGCGCACGCCGTCCGTGCCGAAGAGTCGTCCCACTGTGGTGTCCTCCGAATTGCTGAGAATGTGCGGCTCGTACCTGATGGTCCCCTACCGGGCGGTCCCGCACCGGGTGTCCCCGAGTGTCCCGGCATTCCCCGGACCAAGTACATCCCCTGAGACTGTCCTCCCCCTTTCGGGGTTGTACCGACAGTCCGTGTATAAGCCTGTGATAAACGATCGGCCCTGCTACGCAAACCGCCCCGGCGGCACGGGTACGTGCCACCGGGGCGATGCGCGCGATGCGGCGCAAGCGCGATTTAGCGCTTGCTGTACTGCGGAGCCTTACGGGCCTTCTTGAGACCGGCCTTCTTGCGCTCGACCGCACGGTCGTCGCGACGGAGGAAACCGGCCTTCTTGAGGGCGCCACGGTTGTTGTCGACGTCGGCCTCGTTCAGCGCGCGGGCGACACCGAGACGGAGCGCACCGGCCTGACCGGAGACGCCGCCGCCGGAGATGCGGGCGATGACGTCGTAGCGGCCCTCGAGCTCAAGAACCTTGAAGGGCTCGTTGACCTCCTGCTGGTGCACCTTGTTCGGGAAGTAGTCCTCGAGCGTACGCCCGTTGATCTTCCACTTGCCGGAGCCCGGGACGATCCGGACGCGGGCGATGGCGTTCTTCCGACGGCCCAGGCCGGCGGCCGGCTGCGGGTCGCCGAAGCGGGAGGCCATGGACTCGGAGGTGTACTCGCCCTCGACGGGGACGTCCGACTCCGTGGTGTAGCTGTCGATGTCTACGAGCTCAGTCTCTTCGACCGGCTGCTCAACGGTGGTCTCGGCCACGATTCTCCTCAGATTCTTTTCTGTCTTAGGGGGTTGTGGCCGGAACTACTGCGCGACCTGGGTGATCTCGAACGGCACCGGCTGCTGCGCAGCGTGCGGGTGCTGGTCGCCCGAGTAGACCTTCAGCTTCGAGATCATCTGACGGCCCAGGGTGTTCTTGGGGATCATGCCCTTGATGGCCTTCTCGACGGCCTTCTCGGGGTTCTTCGCCAGCAGCTCGTCGTAGCGGACGGAGCGCAGACCACCCGGGTAGCCGGAGTGGCGGTACGCCAGCTTCTGGGTCTTCTTGTTGCCGGACAGGTGAACCTTGTCGGCGTTGATGATGATGACGAAGTCGCCCATGTCCATGTGCGGGGCATAGGTCGGCTTGTGCTTGCCACGGAGGAGGTTCGCGGCAGTGGTAGCCAGACGGCCCAGGACGATGTCCTGAGCGTCAATGACGTGCCACTGGCGAGTCACATCGCCGGGCTTGGGGCTGTACGTACGCACTTCGCAGCCTTCTTCTTCAGTGGATGGGTGCTGACACATGGCATCACTGAAGCGATCGTGCAGCTGGGGACGACAATGCCGGGGACGCTGCCCGTATGCCGCCCACTGGTAACTGCTCCAGGGAACCTACGCAAGGGCCTCTCGCGTGAGAACGACCAAGCCCATACGCATAACAAACTGAAAGGGTACCCGCGCCGCCCCGGACAGGTCAAAACGGGTCCGGGCCGGGGAGGCCACCGCACCCTTGATCCACTTCGCCCACGGGTTCGATACGACCCGGCCTCACGCGCCGCGAGGCACGTGAGGCCGGGTCGCCCTGACCCTGGGCAACGCCGGCACCGCGTCCGCGTCGAGCTACTACTCGGTGCCCGGCGGCCAGGTGAAGTTCACGTCCAAGGGCGAGATCCTCAAGATCTGGGACATGAAGGCGGGCAAGACCGGTCTCTACGTCTCCGTCTACGACGAGTCCGCGAAGAACCCGACGTTCGACACCTGCCACGTCAAGGGCAAGGGCAAGGGCAAGGGCAAGGGCAAGGGCAAGACCTGCGACATGAAGTTCAAGAACGGGCACAAGCTCGACATCAACGTCTTCTCGTACACGAAGTTGAGCGACCACAACACGCGCGAGCTCGTCGCCAGCAGGCAGGACAAGGCGTAACCCGTCCCCGGCGTGACCCATAACTGAAGAAGGCCTCCCCTCGCCCGTCTAAACTGCGGCCCATGAGCTTTGGGCAGGGGGGGTCTCAGTGGAGCCCCGGGGGTTCCCACAATCCGTGGGACAATCAGTGGGGTTCCGCCAGTAACCAGACCCCGGACTGGGCGTCACTCGCCGAGCAGTCCGAAACACGCAACAGGCGCCGCAGACTCCTGCTGATCGTCGGCGGCGCCCTCGCCACGGTCGGCATAGGCGTCGCCGTGGCCGTCGCCGTCGTCAACACCGACAACGGCAGCGCCTCGGCGAACGGCCCGAACGACCTGCCGGCCACGGAGGGCATCCCGAGCGCCAGCGCCAAGACGGACCCGTCGTTCGCACCGACGTCGGCCCCGCCCCCGCTGAACCCGAAGGACTTCATCTCCAGCTCGGGCAAGGACAAGGCGCCGATCAGCCCGGACATCCTCTTCCCGGGCTCCCAGCTGACCAAGCGCGAGGGTGTCGTCTACCGCAAGGGCGCCACGGCCTCGACGAAGGACTGCGCCTCGGCCGTCCAGGGCACCCTCGACAAGCTCCTCACCGACAACGACTGCACCCGCTTCATGCGCGTGACCTACTTCCGGGACAAGGTCGCGACCACCATCGGCGTCGCCCTGTTCGACACCGAGGCCAAGGCGACCAAGGTCAAGGACGACTGGGACAAGCAGAGCACCATCGTCTCCCTCTCCGGTGAGGGCGTCCCCGTCTTCTGCCGTACGACGGTGTGCCGGACGACCGCCAACTCCTACGGCCGCTACACGTACTTCACCCTCTCCGGCTTCACCGACGGCACGGACGTGACGGAGAAGGACAAGGCCGTCTTCGCCGCCGGCGACGACCTCACCACGTCCACGTACGGACAGATCCGCCGCCGCGGCGAGACCCAGGCGGCCGCCGCGGCCAACGGCCAGTAACCCGGGTCCCCAGTCCCCCGCCGCCCGGGGTCAGCAGCAGCCGCCCCCGGGCACTCCCGGCAGACTCCGCCGGTTCCGCGCCTCCCTGCTCCGCGCGGCCAGCAGCTCGTCGGCCGGGTACCCGACCTCCTCCAGGGTCAGCCCGTGCGGCCGTACGACATGCACGGCGGAGTCCCGGACACCGGCGGCCAGCACCTTCCCGGGCCATTCCGGCCCCCGGTGGCCGTCCCCCACGAACAGCAGGGCCCCGATCAGTGAGCGCACCATGTTGTGGCAGAAGGCGTCGGCCCGCACGGTGGCGGTGATGATCCCGTCGTCCCCCCGCACCAGGCTCAGCTCCTGCAGCGTACGGATGGTGGTCGCCCCCTCCCGCCGCTTGCAGTACGCCGCGAAGTCGTGCTCCCCGAGCAGCCGCCGCGCCGCCTCGTTCATGGCGTCCACGTCGAGCGGCCAGTCGTGCCACAGGACGTGACCGCGCAGCAACGGATCGACACCGCCGGGATTGTCGGTGACCCGATAGGCGTACCGCCGCCAGATCGCCGAGAACCGCGCGTTGAAGCCACTGGGCGCCTCCCTGAGGGCCCACACCCGCACATCCCTCGACAGCCGCCCAGCGAGCCGCTTCAGCAGCTTCTCGTGGTGCTCACGCCAAACGGCCTCCGGCAGATCCACGTGCGCCACCTGCCCCCGCGCGTGCACCCCGGCGTCGGTCCGTCCGGCCACCGTCAGCTCATACGTCTCCCGGGACCGGGTGACCGTCCGCAGGGCGTCCTCGATCTCCCCCTGCACGGTCCGCCGCCCTGCGGCCTGCTTGGCCCACCCGGAGAACTCGGCACCGTCGTACGACAGGTCGAGGCGCACCCGGACCTGCCCGGGCTGTACTTCGTCACTCACTCAGAGATCCTCTCAACAACACAAAAGCGGGCCCGCCCCTCGAAAGGGACGGGCCCGCCAACGCCCTGAAGGGGCGCGGGACTGTATCGATGTGCGGCTCCGCCGCGTGGGCGCGAACAACCACCACGAACCCGCAGCCGCAGACGCACAGCCCCCCGACAGAACGCTTACGCGTCCTTCGACTCCTCGGCCGGAGCCTCGGTCGCCTCGTCGGCCTTGGTCTCCTCGACCTTGGCCTCCTCGGACTCCTTGACCGCACGCTTGGTGGCGGCCTCGGCCTCACCCGTCGCCTGCTGCGCGACCGTCAGCGCCTCGACCAGCTCGATGACAGCCATGGGCGCGTTGTCGCCACGGCGGTTACCGATCTTGGTGATACGGGTGTAGCCACCCGGACGGTTCTCGTACCGCGGGCCGATCTCGGTGAAGAGCGTGTGCACGACGCTCTTGTCCGTGATGACCTGGAGCACCTGGCGGCGGTTGTGAAGGTCGCCCTTCTTCGCCTTGGTGACCAGACGCTCGGCGTACGGCCGCAGACGGCGGGCCTTCGCCTCGGTGGTGGTGATGCGGCCGTGCTCGAAAAGGCTCTTCGCGAGGTTCGCGAGCAGCAGCTTCTCGTGCGCGGCACTGCCGCCCAGACGGGCACCCTTGGTGGGCTTCGGCATGGTGTTTCTCCTAGGTGTCTGCCCCGGCCGTATCAGGTACCGAGGTCAGTGTCCGAGCAGGCGATCGCCTGTCGGAGATCCGGGGCGCCTCTTTCGAAGCACCCCGGAGGATCCGCGCCCCGTAAGGGGCGCGGGGAACTGCGCGACCAGCCACAACGGTCCCGCAGCCAGGATCCGGCAGTCGGTCCCGAGCTCTCAGTACTGCTCGGTCTCGACGAACCCGGCGTCCGCGTCGTCGTCCGCGCCGAACGCGTCCGCCGCCGCGGTGGGGTCGAATCCGGGCGGGCTGTCCTTCAGGGCCAGGCCCATGCCGGCCAGCTTCGCCTTGACCTCGTCGATCGACTTCGCACCGAAGTTACGGATGTCGAGCAGGTCGGCCTCGGAACGCGCCACGAGCTCACCCACGGAGTGGATGCCCTCGCGCTTGAGGCAGTTGTACGACCGAACGGTGAGCTCCAGCTCCTCGATCGGCAGCGCCAGATCGGCGGCGAGCGCGGCGTCCGTCGGGGACGGACCCATGTCGATGCCCTCGGCGTCGATGTTCAGCTCGCGGGCGAGACCGAACAGCTCGACCAGGGTCTTACCGGCGGAGGCCATGGCGTCACGGGGACGCATCGCCTGCTTGGTCTCGACGTCGACGATCAGCTTGTCGAAGTCGGTGCGCTGCTCGACACGCGTGGCCTCGACCTTGTAGGTGACCTTGAGAACCGGCGAGTAGATCGAGTCGACCGGGATGCGCCCGATCTCCTGACCGACCTGCTTGTTCTGCACGGCGGAGACGTAACCGCGGCCGCGCTCGACCGTCAGCTCCATCTCCAGCTTGCCCTTGCCGTTGAGCGTGGCGAGGACGAGGTCGGGGTTGTGCACCTCGACACCGGCCGGGGGCGCGATGTCGGCGGCGGTGACCAGACCCGGGCCCTGCTTGCGCAGGTACATCACGACCGGCTCGTCGTGCTCCGAGGAGACGACCAGCTGCTTGATGTTGAGGATCAGGTCGGTGACGTCCTCCTTGACGCCCGGCACGGTGGTGAACTCGTGCAGGACACCGTCGATACGGATGGACGTGACCGCCGCACCCGGGATCGAGGAGAGGAGCGTACGGCGGAGGCTGTTGCCGAGGGTGTAACCGAAGCCCGGCTCCAGCGGCTCGATCACGAACCGGGAGCGGAACTCGTCGACGACCTCTTCGGTCAACGAGGGACGCTGAGCGATCAGCATGAAGTGAATCCTTCAGTCATGGGCACCCACTATTTGATGCCCTTGAGTACTACAAGGGTACGGGCGATATGGCCCCGAAGAGCCATACCGCCCGAAAACCTCAGACCAAGCAGCCGTACGTCGGGTCAGACGCGGCGACGCTTGGGCGGACGGCAGCCGTTGTGCGGGGTGGGCGTGACGTCCTGGATGGAGCCGACCTCGAGACCGGTCGCCTGCAGCGAACGGATGGCCGTCTCACGACCCGAACCCGGGCCCTTGACGAACACGTCGACCTTGCGCATGCCGTGCTCCTGCGCGCGACGGGCAGCCGACTCGGCGGCCATCTGCGCGGCGAACGGCGTGGACTTCCGGGAGCCCTTGAAGCCGACGTGGCCGGCGGAGGCCCAGGAGATCACGTTGCCCGAGGGGTCCGTGATCGAGACGATCGTGTTGTTGAACGTGCTCTTGATGTGCGCGTGGCCGTGAGCGACGTTCTTCTTTTCCTTGCGGCGCACCTTCTTGGCAGCGCCCTGACGACCCTTGGGGGGCATCTATAACTCCTACGGGAGGTGGTCGGTCCTACAGCGAAGACCGCTGGACGGCGAATCCGCTGCGGACTACTTCTTGCCCGGCTTCTTCTTACCGGCGATGGCGCGACGCGGGCCCTTGCGGGTACGGGCGTTCGTGCTGGTGCGCTGACCGCGGACGGGCAGACCACGACGGTGACGGAGACCCTGGTAGCAGCCGATCTCCACCTTGCGGCGGATGTCGGCCTGTACCTCGCGACGGAGGTCACCCTCGGTCTTGATGTTGCTGTCCACGTACTCGCGGATCGCGACGAGCTGCTCCTCGGAGAGGTCGCGAACGCGGGTGTTCGGGTTGACGCCGGTCGCAGCCAGCGTCTCCTGGGAGAGGGTCCGGCCGATGCCGAACACGTAGGTGAGGGCGACCTCCACGCGCTTGTCGCGCGGGATGTCAACACCGGAAACGCGTGCCATTCAATGGCTCCTGGTGATTGTCGGAGGTCTTCCACAGAACCGGGTCCCGGCCGCCGGCCTCTTCTTGTTTCGAAGAGTGGGTACGACCCGGGTCCCCGGCCTCCGAGCCGGGGGTGTCAGGCACTCTCGGGCGCCTGGGTCCTGCGTATGAACATATTCAGCTTGCGTCGCGCGAATCTCTGCGAATCGAGCAGAGGGATCGGTCGTGCGTCAGCCCTGGCGCTGCTTGTGGCGCGGGTTCTCGCAGATGACCATGACCCGACCGTGACGGCGGATCACCCTGCACTTGTCGCAGATCTTCTTGACGCTCGGCTTGACCTTCATGGGGTGAGGTTCTCCGGGTCAGTGCCACCACCCGCGACCCGGAGACCGGGCACGGAGAGCAGGGGCAAGATCTACTTGTAGCGGTAGACGATCCGGCCACGCGTCAGGTCGTACGGAGACAACTCCACCACGACCCGGTCGTCAGGGAGGATACGGATGTAGTGCATACGCATCTTGCCGCTGATGTGTGCCAGGACCTGGTGGCCGTTCTGGAGCTCGACCTTGAACATGGCGTTCGGAAGAGACTCGACGACAGTGCCCTCGATCTCGATGGCACCTTGCTTCTTGGCCACGCTTCGCCCTTCGAATCGACTACCTTGATCGACTCCGCGTAACCGAATGAGGACACACGGAAACACGAGAGCCGACGAGTCAGTCTACGTCAGGGCCTCCAGAAACACGAATTCGGGTAAGGATGCCCAGGGTGGAAGATCCTTATGCGCCCGGCCGTACGCGTCTGAAGGGGTGCGGGGAACCGCGCGGGCGACCACGAACCCCCCGCACCCGGCAACGAAGATCAACCCACCGGATCAGGCGCCGCGGTGATCCCGTACTCGGCCAGCTTCGCCCTGCCCCCGTCGGGCGCGGTCAGCACCAGCGGCCCCGCCTCGGTCAACGCCACCGAGTGCTCCCAGTGCGAGGACCACGTCCCGTCCGTGCTCACCACGGTCCAGTCGTCCGCGAGAACCTTGGTCTTCGGCGTGCCGAGCGACACCATCGGCTCGATCGCCAGACAGAACCCGGGAACCAGCTTCGGCCCCTTGCCCCGCCGCCGCTCGACGTAGTTCAGCAGATGCGGGTCCATGTGCATCTCGGTCCCGATGCCATGGCCGCCGTAGTCCTCGACGATGCCGTACTTCCCCCCACCCGGCTTCGGCTGCCGGCGGATGTACGTCTCGATGGCCCGGGAGACGTCCACGAGCCGGTTCCCCACCTTCATGGCGGCGATCCCGGCCCACATGGACTCCTCGGTCACCCGCGACAGCTCAAGGAGCTCCGGAGCGTGACCGGACCCCACGAACGCGGTGTAGGCCGCGTCACCGTGCCAGCCGTCGACGATCGCGCCGCAGTCGATGGAGATGATGTCGCCGTCCTTCAGGACGACCTCGTCGCTCGGGATGCCGTGGACCACGACCTCGTTCACCGAGGTGCAGATGGTCGCGGGGAAGCCGCCGTACCCGAGGAAGTTCGACTTGGCCCCGTGCTCCGCGAGCACCTTGCGGGCCACCTCGTCGAGGTCCTTCGTGGAGGCGCCCGGCACGGCGGCCTCCCGGGTGGCCGCGTGGATGGCGGCGACGACCAGCCCCGCCTCGCGCATCTTGGCGATCTGCTCGGGGCTCTTGATCTGCACCATGGGGGCCTGCGCTCTCCGTCTTCCGTGAATACGAACTCTGGGTCTTGGGTTGCCTACACAACAGTACGGCCGCGGCGCCCCTCCAGGGCACCGCGGCCGACGTACTGAACCGACGACCTTACTTGTCGTCGTCCTCGCGCTTGAGCGCCTCCATGGCGCGCTGGGTGACTTCCTCCACCGGACCGAGCGCCGAGATCGTCACCACGAGGCCCTGGGCCTTGTAGTAGTCGATGATCGGCTCGGTCTGCGTGTGGTAGACCTCCAGGCGCTTGCGGACGGTCTCCTCGGAGTCGTCGTCACGCTGGTACAGCTCGCCGCCGCAGGCGTCGCAGACGCCGTCCTGCTTCGGCTTCTTGTACGTGACGTGGAAGACGTGGGCGGAGTCGTTCCGGCAGATGCGCCGGCCGGCGATCCGCTTGACGACCTCTTCCTCGGGGACCTCCAGGTCCAGCACCGCGTCCAGGTTCATGGACTCGTCCCGGAGCGTCACGTCCAGCGCCTCGGCCTGCGAGACGTTGCGCGGGAAGCCGTCGAGCAGGAAGCCCTGCTCGGCGTCCGCCTGCTCCATGCGGTCCTTGGCCATCGCGATGGTGACCTCGTCCGGGACCAGCTCGCCCTTGTCCATGTAGGACTTCGCGAGTTTGCCGAGCTCCGTCTGCTTGCTGATGTTGGCCCGGAACAGGTCGCCCGTGGAGATGTGCGGGATCGACAGGTTCTTGGCCAGGAACGCGGCCTGCGTTCCCTTACCCGCACCCGGCGGCCCGACGAGGACGATACGCATCAGCGGAGGAACCCTTCGTAATTGCGCTGCTGGAGCTGGCTCTCGATCTGCTTCACCGTCTCCAGACCCACACCCACGATGATCAGGATGCTGGTACCACCGAACGGGAAGTTCTGATTTGCCCCGAAGCCGGCGAACGCCATCGTCGGGACGAGAGCAATCAGAGCCAGATACAGCGAACCCGGCCAGGTGATCCGGTTGAGTACGTAACTCAGGTACTCAGCGGTCGGTCGGCCAGCCCGGATGCCCGGGATGAAGCCACCATACTTCTTCATGTTGTCCGCGACTTCCTCGGGGTTGAACGAGATGGCCACGTAGAAGAACGCGAAGAAAACGATCAGGAGGAAGTAGAGAGCGAGGTGCGCCGGAGCATCCGTTTCCGCGAGATTCTTCTCGATCCAGGTCTTCCAGCCGGAAGTTCCACCGACGAACTGGGCGACCAGTGCCGGGATGTAGAGAAGCGACGAGGCAAAGATCACAGGGATGATGCCCGCCTGGTTGACCTTCAGCGGAATGTACGTCGACGTGCCGCCGTAGGACCGACGGCCGATCATGCGCTTCGCGTACTGGACCGGGATACGACGCTGGGCCTGCTCGACGAAGACCACGAGCCCGACCATGACGAAGCCGACGGCGATCACGATGGCGAACTCGATCCAGCCGCCCGCCAGGTCACCCTGCTCCTTGATGGCCCACAGCGCGGACGGGAAGGTGGCGGCGATCGAGATGAACATCAGGATCGACATGCCGTTGCCGATGCCGCGGTCGGTGATGAGCTCACCGAGCCACATGACGACGGCCGTACCGGCGGTCATGGTGATGACCATGACCATGGTGGTGTAGATCGAGCGGTCGGGGACGATCTGGCCGGCCAGCTGGCAGCCGCTGAACAGCGAGCCGCTGCGCGCGGTGGCGACGAGGCCGGTGCCCTGCAGGATGGCCAGGGCCACCGTCAGGTAGCGCGTGTACTGCGTGATCTTCGCCGTGCCGGCCTGCCCCTCCTTCTTCAGGGCTTCCAGACGCGGGATCACCACGGTCAGCAGCTGCAGAATGATGCTCGCTGTGATGTACGGCATGATGCCGAGCGCGAAGATCGTGATCTGCAGCAGCGCGCCACCACTGAACATGTTGACCAGACCGAAGAGCCCCTTGTTGGTCTGGGCCTGGTCGATGCAGAACTGGACGGCGGTGTAGTCGACACCCGGGATCGGCACATGCGTGCCGACCCGATAGATCACGATGATGCCGAGCGTGAAGAGCAGCTTCTTGCGCAGGTCGGGCGTCTTGAACGCCCGGGCGAACGCGGTGAGCACGGTGCCTCCTGCGACCCCCGCGCTACTGCGTCAAGGGTGACGGTTTTGAGATTCTGATGAGGACGACTTACGTAACGACTTACGTAACGTTTAACTGCCGCGCCGAGTGCCCGTGTAGGAGCACCCTGTGAAAACGGGCAGCGCAGGTCACCTTACCGGCGAGACTGCTTCCCTAGGAACGACCAACCGGGGATACCCCATTTGTGGGGTATCCCCGGTCGGGATCGCTCAAGTCATCGAGACACCTGATGTGTTCAGACGAGCTCGGTGACGGTACCGCCGGCGGCGGTGATCTTCTCCTTGGCGGAGCCGGAGACGGCGTCGACCGTCACCTGCAGCGCCACGGAGATCTCGCCCTGGCCGAGGACCTTGACGAGGCTGTTCTTGCGGACGGCACCCTTGGCGACCAGGTCGGCAACGGTGACCTCCCCACCCTCGGGGTAGAGGGCGGAGAGCTTGTCCAGGTTCACGACCTGGAACTCCGTCTTGAAGGGGTTCTTGAAGCCCTTCAGCTTCGGGAGACGCATGTGGAGGGGCATCTGGCCACCCTCGAAGCGCTCCGGAACCTGGTAGCGGGCCTTCGTGCCCTTGGTACCACGACCGGCCGTCTTACCCTTCGACGCCTCACCACGACCGACACGGGTCTTCGCGGTCTTGGCGCCCGGGGCCGGACGGAGGTTGTGGATCTTGAGCGGGTTGTTCTCCGCCATGATCAGTCGACCTCCTCGACCGTCACGAGGTGGCGGACGGTGTGCACCATGCCGCGGAACTCGGGGCGGTCCTCCTTGACGACCTGCGTGTTGATGCCCTTGAGACCAAGGGAACGCAGGGTGTCACGGTGGTTCTGCTTGCTGCCGATGTACGACTTCGTCTGCGTGATCTTGAGCTGAGCCATTACGCAGCACCAGCCCCGGCACGCGCACGCAGCAGAGCCGCGGGAGCGACGTCCTCGAGCGGCAGACCACGGCGGGCCGCGATCTCCTCGGGACGCTGCAGACCCTTCAGGGCCTCCACGGTCGCGTGCACGATGTTGATCGCGTTCGACGAGCCGAGCGACTTCGACAGGATGTCGTGCACACCGGCGCACTCGAGCACGGCACGCACCGGGCCACCGGCGATAACGCCGGTACCGGGGGAAGCAGGCTTGAGCAGGACGACGCCCGCGGCCTTCTCGCCCGTGATCGGGTGCGGGATGGTGCCCTGGATACGGGGGACCTTGAAGAAGTGCTTCTTGGCCTCCTCAACACCCTTGGCGATGGCGGCCGGCACCTCCTTGGCCTTGCCGTAACCGACACCCACGGTGCCGTCACCGTCGCCCACTACGACGAGCGCAGTGAAGCTGAAGCGACGACCACCCTTCACAACCTTGGCGACGCGGTTGATCGCGACAACGCGCTCAACGTACGCGGTCTTCTCGGCGGCAGCTGCGCCGCCGTCACGGCCCTTCCGGTCCCGCCGCTCGCCGCCACCGGCACCGCCACCGCGGCGCTGGGGTCCAGCCATTGGATTTACCTCTCTCTTTCCGCTAGCTACGCAGCGAGCTCAGAACTTGAGCCCGGCCTCGCGGGCGGCGTCGGCCAGGGCCGCGATGCGACCCGCGTACCGGTTACCACCACGGTCGAACACGACGGCCTCGACACCGGCGGCCTTGGCACGCTCGGCGACCAGGGCGCCGACCTTGCCGGCCAGCGCCGACTTGTCCTCCGACGCACCACGAATCGAGGAGTCCAGGGTGGACGCCGACGCAAGGGTGTGACCCTTGAGGTCGTCGATCACCTGGGCCACGATGTGGCGGTTCGAGCGGGTCACGACCAGGCGGGGACGCTCAGCCGTACCGTTGACCTTCTTACGGATCCGGATCTGGCGCCGCTTGATGGCAGCACGCTTGTAAGCATCGCCCTTAGCGATCTTCGTACCGTATGCCATGGCTTACTTACCCGCCTTTCCGACCTTGCGGCGGATGACTTCGCCCTCGTACTTGACGCCCTTGGCCTTGTACGGGTCAGGCTTGCGCAGCTTGCGGATGTTGGCCGCAACCTCGCCGACCTTCTGCTTGTCGATGCCCTCGACCGAGAACCGCGTGGGGTTCTCGACCTTGAAGGTGATGCCCTCGGGCGCCTCGACGGTGATCGGGTGGCTGTAGCCGAGCGCGAACTCGAGGTTCGAACCCTTGGCCTGCACGCGGTAACCGACACCGCTGATCTCGAGCTTCTTCACGTAACCCTGGGTCACGCCGGTGATCATGTTCGCCACCAGCGTGCGGGACAGGCCGTGCAGGGCCTTGTTCTGACGCTCGTCGTTGGGGCGGGTGACGTTGAGAACGCCGTCCTCACCCTTGGCGATGTCGATCGGCGCAGCGACGGTGTGGCTCAGGGACCCCTTGGGGCCCTTGACCGAGACCGTACGGCCGTCGATGGTGACGTCCACGCCGGCGGGAACCGTGATGGGGAGCTTGCCAATGCGCGACATAGCTGTTTCCTCCGTTCCCTTCCGCTACCAGACGTAGGCGAGGACTTCTCCGCCTACGCCCTTCTTGCCGGCCTGCTTGTCGGTGAGGAGCCCGTGGGACGTGGAGATGATCGCCACGCCGAGGCCACCCAGCACCTTGGGCAGGGAGGTGGACTTCGCGTAAACCCGGAGACCGGGCTTGGAGATCCGCTTGATGCCCGCGATGGAGCGCTCACGGTTCGGGCCGAACTTCAGCTCGAGGACGAGGTTCTTGCCGACCTCGGCGTCCTCGACCTTCCAGCCCGTGATGAAGCCCTCCTGCTGGAGGATCTCCGCGATGTGAGACTTGATCTTCGATGCCGGCATCGTCACGGAGTCGTGGTATGCCGAGTTCGCGTTCCGCAGACGCGTAAGCATGTCTGCGATCGGATCAGTCATGGTCATGAATTGGCCTTCGGCCTCTCTCGCCGGGGTTTCCTGTATGCGCCATCCCTCTCCCCACTCGGTGGCGGGACGGGTGCGGTGCGGGGACCTACGGCGTAGTAAGTCGTACGGGCGACCGTCAGGCGCCCAACCCTCCAAGCCTAAGCCATGGAAGGGCGGGCGCCTGACACGCCCAGTGCTTACCGAGAGCTTCGGGAATCCCTGAAAGGAGGGACTACCAGGAGCTCTTGGTCACGCCCGGCAGCTCGCCACGGTGAGCCATCTCACGGAGGCACACGCGGCACAGGCCGAACTTGCGGTACACGGAGTGGGGACGGCCACAGCGCTGGCAGCGCGTGTAGCCACGCACGCCGAACTTGGGCTTGCGAGCAGCCTTCGCGATCAGAGCCTTCTTCGCCATCTCGCTCACGCCTCCTTGAAGGGGAAGCCGAGGTGACGGAGGAGCGCGCGGCCCTCAGCGTCGTTGGTCGCCGTGGTCACCACGGTGATGTCCATACCCCGGGTGCGGTCGATCTTGTCCTGGTCGATCTCGTGGAACATGACCTGCTCCGTGAGACCGAAGGTGTAGTTGCCACGGCCGTCGAACTGCTTGGGGGACAGACCACGGAAGTCGCGGATGCGCGGCAGCGCGAGCGACAGGGTGCGGTCCAGGAACTCCCACATGCGGTCGCCACGAAGCGTGACGTGGGCACCGATCGGCTGACCCTCACGCAGCTTGAACTGCGCGATGGACTTACGGGCCTTGGTGACGGCCGGCTTCTGACCGGTGATCGTGGTGAGGTCGCGGATGGCGCCCTCGATCAGCTTGGAGTCGCGGGCGGCGTCGCCCACACCCATGTTGACCACGATCTTGACGAGGCCCGGGGTCTGCATGACGTTCTCGTAGGAGAACTCTTCCTGCAGCTTGCCCGCGATCTCCTCGCGGTACTTCGTCTTGAGACGCGGAGTCGTGGTGGTAGCCATCAGATGTCCTCACCCGTCCGCTTGGCAACGCGAACCTTGTTGCCCTCGTCGTCGAAGCGGTAGCCGACACGCGTGACGACCTTCTTGCCGTCCTTCTCCACGACCAGCTGGACGTTGGAGACGTGGATCGGCGCCTCGACCGTGACGATGCCACCGGCCTGCGAACCCTTGGCGGTCGGGCCGGCCTTGGTGTGCTTCTTGACCCGGTTGACACCCTCGACCAGGACGCGGTCCTCGCGGGGGAAGGCCGTGATGACCTTGCCCTGCTTGCCCTTGTCCTTACCGGTGATGACCTGGACCAGGTCGCCCTTCTTGATCTTCATGCTTACAGCACCTCCGGCGCGAGCGAGATGATCTTCATGAACTTCTTCTCGCGCAGCTCCCGGCCGACCGGGCCGAAGATACGGGTGCCACGAGGGTCGCCGTCGTTCTTCAGAATGACAGCGGCGTTCTCGTCGAAGCGGATGTACGAGCCGTCCGGACGGCGGCGCTCCTTGACGGTGCGAACGATGACCGCCTTGATGACGTCACCCTTCTTCACGTTGCCGCCGGGGATCGCGTCCTTGACGGTGGCGACGATGACGTCACCGATGCCCGCGTAGCGGCGACCGGAGCCACCGAGCACACGGATGCAAAGGATTTCCTTCGCACCAGTGTTGTCGGCGACACGCAGTCGCGACTCCTGCTGGATCACGTCTATCTCCTGATTGTCTGCCGGTTCCCCGGGGGCCGTTCAGGAACGGCCCCCGGAGCCTGGCGGAACTGTCCTGCGGGTTTGCCCGCAGGAAATTACTTGGCCTTCTCGAGGATCTCTACGACGCGCCAGTGCTTCGTGGCGGACAGCGGCCGGGTCTCCATGAGGAGGACACGGTCGCCGATGCCGGCGGCGTTCTGCTCGTCGTGCGCCTTGAGCTTGCTCGTGCTACGGATGACCTTGCCGTACAGGGCGTGCTTCTTGCGGTCCTCGACAGCGACGACGACGGTCTTGTCCATCTTGTCGCTGACGACGATGCCCTCACGAGTCTTGCGGAAGCCGCGCGCCTCGGTGTTCGTCTCAGTCACGTTGTTCTCGCTCATCAGGCGCTCTCCACCGTTTCGATGCCCAGCTCACGCTCGCGCATCAGGGTGTAGATCCGCGCGATGTCCTTGCGGACCGCCTTCAGACGGCCATGGTTCTCAAGCTGTCCGGTCGCCGCCTGGAAGCGGAGGTTGAACAGCTCTTCCTTGGCTTCGCGGAGCTTCGCCAGAAGCTCCTCGTCACCCAGCTCGCGCAGCTCGGACGCCTTGGTACCGGCCGACATCACGCTTCACCTGCCTCGCGCTTGACGATCCGGCACTTCATCGGCAGCTTGTGGGCTGCGCGAGTGAGGGCCTCACGGGCGATCTTCTCGTTGGGGTAGGACAGTTCGAACATGACCCGGCCCGGGTGAACGTTCGCGATCCACCACTCCGGCGAACCCTTACCGGAACCCATGCGGGTCTCGGCGGGCTTCTTCGTCAGCGGGCGGTCCGGGTAGATGTTGATCCAGACCTTGCCGCCACGCTTGATGTGGCGGGTCATCGCGATACGGGCCGCCTCGATCTGGCGGTTGGTCACGTACGCCGGCGTGAGGGCCTGGATGCCGTACTCGCCGAACGCAACCGTCGTACCGCCCTTGGCCTGACCACGGCGCTTCGGGTGGTGCTGCTTGCGGTGCTTGACCCTACGGGGGATCAGCATGACGGTCAGGCCTCCGTTCCGGTGCTCTCAGCCGGAGCGGCGGCGGCGGGAGCCTCGGCCTTGGGGGCCTCGGCGCCGGCAGCCTGCTGCGGCTTACGACCGCGCCCGCCACGCTCGCCACCGCGGCCACCACGGGCCGGGCGGTCGGCGCCACCACGGGCCGGGCGGTTACCCGCACGGGCCGCGGCGTTCTCGGCGCGGACCTCGGCGATGTTCTTGACATCGCCCTTGTAGATCCAGACCTTCACGCCGATGCGGCCGAAGGTCGTCTTGGCCTCGAAGAAGCCGTAGTCCACGTTCGCGCGGAGCGTGTGCAGGGGCACACGGCCCTCGCGGTAGAACTCCGAGCGGGACATCTCGGCGCCACCGAGGCGGCCACCGCACTGGATCTTGATGCCCTTGGCGCCGGCCTTCATCGTGCCCTGCATGCTCTTACGCATGGCGCGACGGAAGGAGACGCGGGAGGAGAGCTGCTCGGCGACGGCCTGAGCGACCAGCTGAGCGTCGGTCTCGGGGCTCTTGACCTCGAGGATGTTCAGCTGGACCTGCTTGCCCGTGAGCTTCTCGAGGTCACCGCGGATGCGGTCGGCCTCGGCGCCACGGCGGCCGATGACGATGCCCGGACGCGCGGTGTGGATGTCCACGCGGACACGGTCACGGGTGCGCTCGATCTCGACCTTGGAGATGCCGGCGCGCTCCATGCCGGACGTCATCATCCGACGGATGGCGACGTCTTCCTTGACGTAGTCCTTGTACAGCTTGTCGGCGTACCACCGGGACTTGAAGTCCGTGGTGATGCCGAGCCGGAACCCATGCGGGTTAACCTTCTGGCCCATTACCGGGTTCCTTCCTTGCTGCTGACGACCACGGTGATGTGGCTGGTCCGCTTACGGATCCGGTAGGCACGGCCCTGGGCACGCGGACGGAACCGCTTCAGGGTCGGACCCTCGTCGACGTACGCCTCGCTGATGACCAGCGAAGAGGCGTCCGTGTGGTCGTAGTTGTGCGCGGCGTTGGCAATGGCGCTGTCCAGCACCTTGCCGACCGGCACGCTCGCGGCCTGCGGGGCGAAACGCAGGACCGCCTGAGCCTCCGTGGCATCCATGCCACGGATGAGGTCCACCACGCGGCGGGCCTTCATGGGCGTAACGCGGATGTACCGCGCCTGGGCCCTGGCTTCCATGGTTGTCCTTCCAGTGTCTGTCATGGTCATTCCACCCCGCGTTAGCGGCGCTTCGACTTCCGGTCGTCCTTGACGTGACCCCGGAAGGTGCGCGTCGGCGAGAACTCGCCGAGCTTGTGGCCGACCATCGACTCGGTGACGAACACCGGAATGTGGGTCTTGCCGTTGTGCACCGCGATCGTGTGGCCGAGCATGGCCGGGATGATCATCGAGCGACGGGACCAGGTCTTGATGACGTTCTTGGTGCCGGCTTCGTTCTGTACGTCCACCTTCTTGATCAGGTGGTCGTCGACGAAGGGCCCCTTCTTGAGACTGCGCGGCATCTAAACCCGCTCCTAGCGCTTCTTGTTCGTCTTGCGGCGGCGGACGATGTACTTGCTCGAAGCCTTCTTCGGCGAGCGAGTACGACCCTCCTTCTGACCCCAGGGGCTGACCGGGTGGCGACCACCGGAGGTCTTGCCCTCACCACCACCGTGGGGGTGGTCAACCGGGTTCATCGCCACACCGCGAACGGTCGGGCGGACGCCCAGCCAGCGCTTACGGCCGGCCTTGCCCCAGTTGATGTTGCTCTGCTCGGCGTTGCCGACCTCGCCGACGGTGGCGCGGCAGCGCGCGTCGACCAGGCGGATCTCACCGGACGGCATGCGGAGGTGGGCCATCGAGCCCTCCTTCGCGAGCAGCTGCACGGAGGTACCGGCGGAGCGGGCGAACTTGGCGCCGCCACCGGGACGGAGCTCGATCGCGTGGATCGTGGTACCGACCGGGATGTTGCGGAGCGCCAGGTTGTTGCCCGGCTTGATGTCGGCCCCGGGACCGTTCTCCACGCGGTCGCCCTGCTGCAGGTTGCGCGGGGCGAGGATGTAGCGCTTCTCGCCGTCCGCGTAGTGCAGCAGCGCGATGCGCGCGGTGCGGTTGGGGTCGTACTCGATGTGCGCGACCTTCGCCGGCACGCCGTCCTTGTCGTGACGACGGAAGTCGATGACTCGGTAGGCGCGCTTGTGTCCGCCACCCTGGTGGCGAACGGTCACACGACCGGCGTTGTTACGGCCGCCCTTGCTGTGCAGCGGGCGGACCAGCGACTTCTCCGGCGTGGACCGCGTGATCTCGACGAAGTCGGCGACGCTGGAGCCGCGACGGCCCGGCGTAGTCGGCTTGTACTTGCGGATTCCCATTTCTCAGTCCTCGTCCGATATCGGACGATCCGACCCGCTTACGCGGTCGGACCGCCGAAGATGTCGATACGGTCGCCCTCGGCAAGGGTCACGATGGCGCGCTTGGAGCCGGCACGCTGACCGAAACCGGTCTTGGTGCGCTTGCGCTTGCCGATGCGGTTGATCGTGTTGACCCCGGTGACCTTGACCGAGAAGACCGCCTGGACGGCCTGCTTGATCTGGGTCTTGTTGGCGCCGGGGGCGACGATGAAGGTGTACTTGCCCTCGTCGAGGAGCGCGTAGCTCTTCTCCGACACGACCGGCTTCAGCAGCACGTCACGGGGGTCCGTGAACGCCTTGCTGGGCGCGGTGATGACGGTGTTCTTGCCCTCGGCCTCGTGGCGACGCGCCTTGGCGACGCGCGCGGCCTTGGCGGCCTTGGCCGCCTTGGAGGCGATGCTCGGGTGACGCGTAGCCATCAGGCCTCGCTCCCTTCGGTGTCGTTGGCCTTGTTCGGGCCGGACACGAAGGACTCAAGGGCGGCCTGGGTGAAGACCACATCGTCCGAGACGATCACGTCGTACGTGTTCAGCTGGCCCGGCTCCAGGATGTGGACCTGGGGCAGGTTGCGGGCGGAGAGCCACGCGGCCTCGTCGGCGCGCTCGACGACCAGGAGCAGGTTCTTGCGCTCCGAGATCTTGCCGAACAGCGACTTGGCGGCCTTGGTGGAGGGGTTCTCGCCCTCGATCACGCCGGAGACGACGTGGATGCGGTTGTGGCGGGCCCGGTCGGTGAGGGCGTGGCGCAGGGCCGCGGCCTTCATCTTCTTCGGGGTCCGCTGCGAGTAGTCACGCGGCTGCGGGCCGTGGACGACGCCACCACCAGCGAACTGGGGCGCGCGGGTCGAGCCCTGACGGGCGCGGCCGGTGCCCTTCTGCCGGTAAGGCTTCTTACCGCCACCACGGACTTCACCGCGGGTCTTGGTCTTGTGCGTGCCCTGGCGGGCAGCCGCGTTCTGCGCGACGACGACCTGGTGGATCAGCGGGATGCTGACCTTCTCCACGCCGAAGATCTCCGCGGGGAGCTCGACGCTTCCGGTCTTCTCGCCGGCAGGCGAAAGGATGTCAACAGTGCTCATCGGTACCTCAGGCCCCCTTGGCCGCGGTGCGGACCAGGACGAGGCCGCCGTTCGGACCGGGAACCGCGCCCTTGATGAGCAGCAGACCCTTCTCCGCGTCAACGGCGTGGACGGTCAGGTTCTGGGTGGTGACCCGCTCGTTGCCCATGCGACCCGCCATGCGGAGGCCCTTGAACACACGGCCCGGGGTGGCGCAGCCACCGATGGAGCCGGGAGAGCGGTGCTTGCGCTGGGTGCCGTGACCGGCGCCGAGGCCCTTGAAGTTGTGACGCTTCATGACACCGGCGAAGCCCTTGCCCTTGCTCTTGCCGGTCACGTCCACCTTGACGCCGGCCTCGAAGACCTCGGCGGAGATCTCCTGGCCCAGCGTGTACTCGGAGGCGTCCGCGGTGCGGATCTCGACGAGGTGGCGGCGGGGGGTGACGTCGGCCTTGGCGAAGTGACCCTTGAGGGGCTTGTTCACCTTGCGCGGGTCGATCTCGCCGAAGGCGATCTGGACCGACTCGTAGCCGTCGACATCGTTCGTACGGACCTGGGTCACGACGTTGGGGCCGGCCTTGACGACGGTGACCGGAACAACACGGTTGTTCTCGTCCCACACCTGCGTCATGCCGAGCTTCTCGCCCAGGATTCCCTTGATCTGCTTAGCCATTCTCAGATCACCGGCCCTCAGAGCTTGATCTCGATGTCGACACCGGCCGGGAGGTCGAGTCGCATCAGAGAGTCAACGGTCTTGGGCGTCGGGTCGAGGATGTCGATCAGGCGCTTGTGCGTGCGCATCTCGAAGTGCTCGCGCGAGTCCTTGTACTTGTGCGGCGACTTGATGACGCAGTACACGTTCTTCTCAGTGGGCAGCGGCACCGGGCCCGCGACCGACGCACCAGTGCGCGTCACCGTCTCGACGATCTTCTTCGCCGAGGAATCGATGACCTCGTGGTCGTAGGCCTTGAGCCGGATGCGGATCTTCTGTCCCGCCATGGCTACTCAGTAGTCCTTTGTCTCGTTTAACGCTCTGGAACCCGGTGTTCCGTCACCCGCTCCTCCGACCCACGCGGTCGGGCGTGTCGCGCTTCCGCTGACACAGATGCCCCTTGTTCGAACATCCCCTGTCCGGGAAACACGGCCCATTACTGCAACCGCGGGCCGGGGGCAGAAGCCCACCGGGTGCCTGGCCGGCGCCGCACTGACACTTCCCGAAAGATTCCCGTACGTCCGCCTCAGCGCTGCCTTACGGCAGTTGGGGCGACGAGTACTGTGGGACTCGCTTCCGGTCCTCCCGGCGGGAGGCGCGCAGCATCAACACTCGACCGAGCAACCCCGCTAGTCTGCCATACGGCGCAGCACCTCCGCCAATCGAGCCGGAGAGATTACCCCGAGAGTGACGCAGGTCAAACCCGGGAGCCGCTGCCGCCGTCCGGGGCCTCGCGAGAGGTGGCGTCCGGAAGGTCACCCGAGGTGTCGGGAAACACGAGCTTGGCGCCGCCGCTGATCGCTCCGAGGCACCCCAGCACCAGCGCGTACCGCAGGAACCTCATGCCCCCGTGCCAGTCACGGGGGGCGCCGAAGGCCACCCAGACACCGAGGGCGATGCCGGCCAGAACCGCCGCCACACCGGTGATACGACTTACTGAAAGATGCATGGACGCATGATCTCCTCCACGATCCGACCGACCAGGACGGTCACTGTGGTCCCTCCTGCTGTCCTCGGGTCTTGAACCATTGGACAGCCGCGTCGTCGGTCCTGGCGGGCGAGCCGTGCAGGCGGTGCATGAGGAGCCAGCGTCCGTCCGGAAGGGCCCCGGCGAAGACCGAGGAGGCGCGGACGGCCCCGTTGTGCCAGGTCAGCGGCCCGGTCTGCCGCCAGGAAGGCGCGGGCTCCCCCAAGGTGCGGTCGGTGACCAGCCTCAGCAGCGTGGCCATCGTGCGTGGCGTCGCCCACAGTCCCCCGGCGGGGAGGATCGCGCCGTCCAGGGTCCACGGGGTGACCTGCCGCCCCAGGAGGCCGCGGCGCACGGATCGGCGCTGGGGAGGCCGCGGGGTCATCGCGCCGGCCGGCAGCCCGAGCGGAGTGAGCACGTGGTCGGTGACGAGCTGCTCGTAGGTACGGCCGGTGGCGGCCGTCAGGGCGGCGCCGAGTATCGCGTAGCCGAGGTTCGAGTACTCCTCCTCCGCGCCCGGCGGGCGGGTGGCCAGGGTGTCCAGCCGAGGGAGGAGGGCGTCGAGGGTGTCCTGCGTGAAGGACCGATAGGGATCACGGGACCGGATCCGGGGCGGCAGACGCGGCAGGCCGGAGGTGTGGCGGGCCAGCTGTTCGAGAGTGATCCCGGTGCCGGTCGCGGCCGGCAGCCAGGTGCCGAGCGGGTCGTCCAGGCCGAGCGCTCCGGCCTTGGCCAACTGCGTGAGGACGGTGCCGGTGACGACCTTCGTCAGCGAGGCCATCTCGGCGAACGCGTCGGGGTCGTGACCGGGAGTCGTGTGGGAGCGGATGCCCTCGCTCGCCAGGACGCAGGTGGCGGTCGTCATCGGGATACCCCTTCGGCCTCGGACGCCTGCGGAACGCGGCCGTCGGACGGGCCGGTTCCGGTGCGTCGGGTGTGCGGACGGTCGGCGACACGGACACGCAGGGCGTGAGCCGCGGACAGGGCGCGGTCGAGGAAGGAGGAAAGGAAGACGAGAGCGCAGGCGACCCTCGTCGGCGCGAAGCCCGTCAGACCCATGAACACGGCGAGGGAGACATGGAAGCCGATGGACATCGCGGCGGCCCAGGGACGCGGTGCGGGAGCGACGACGCCGAGTGGGAAGTAGATCATGAACAGCGCCGTCGCGTAGGTGCCCAGGCAGACGATCCGGCCGTTCTCGCACACCAGGCTGGGGACTCCGGGCAGTTCGCATTCCGGTACTCGCATGATGCGGAAGAGCGCGGTGCCGGGCAGGACGATTGGCCGAAACTCTCCCTGGCCCGCCGCTTCGGCGGACCCGCTTCACGACGGGACCGGCTTCGCCCGGGCCCGGTTCACGACGGGACCCCGGGCCACGGTAATCCGCTCGCCCGCCGCCGCCACACGCTCCTACGCTGATCAGGTAAATCGGCTGTCACGGGGGAACGTTCACCATGCGTACGCACTATCCGCGGACCAGGCATCTGCCCTGGTCCCCCGGCGCGACCGCCGACGACCTCCGGGTCACCGGCCTGTCCGGCCTGCGCGGCCACGAGGTCGTCGTGACCGAGAAACTCGACGGCGAGAACACGACGCTGTACGCCGACGGCCTGCACGCCCGCTCGCTCGACTCCGCGCACCACCCCTCCCGCACCTGGGTCAAGGCTCTGCAGGCCCGGATCGGCCACGCCGTCCCGGCGGGCTGGCGGGTGTGCGGGGAAAACATGTTCGCCCGCCACTCCCTCCGGTACGACGACCTGGACAGCTGGTTCTACGGCTTCTCCGTGTGGGACGGGGACGGGCGCTGCCTGGACTGGGACCGGACGGTGGTGTTTCTGCGCGGACTCGGCATCCCCGTGCCGCGCGTGCTGTGGCGGGGAGTGTTCGACGAGCGGGCGCTGCGCGCGCTGCGGCTGGATCTCGGGCGGCAGGAGGGGTACGTCGTCCGGGTCGTGGACGGCTTCGGCGCACAGGAGTTCGGCGCGCGCGTCGCGAAGTGGGTGCGGGCCGGGCACGTACGGACGGACACGCACTGGATGCACGCGGCCGTCGTGGAGAACGGGCTCGGGACGGGAGCCCCGCTCTGGGCCGTGCGCTCCGGCGCGTCCGCGGACGCCGACGCGCTGGCGGAGGCCGTCGGGCTGCCCGGCGAGGGGGACCGGGAGGCCGTCGCCCGCTTCGACCCGGCGGGGCGGACCGGCGACGACCGGCTCATCGGCGTACTGGCCGCGCTGCTGCACCACCACGACCAGGGCGGCCGACGGGCCCGGATCGCGGCTCGGACGGCGGGGGTCGTGGGCATGCCGCTCGCGCGCCGGGTCGCCGACCTCGTGGGACTGCACCCCGCGCTGCACCGGCCCTACCCGGACGAGGACCGCCGGACCGGTCTGGCCCGGCTGTCCCTGGCCGCCGACCTCGGTCTGCTGCACGCGGTCGCCCGCGCCACGGCGGCCACGGACGAGGCGCGTGAGCAGGTGGAGTGGTCGGCGCTGCACGCCGAGGAGGTGAGGGGCCTGGACGAGGGCGCCTTGCGGGAGGCGTTCGCCGAGCTGTCGCCCGACGCGGCCGTCCGCTGCCGGGCCGAGGCACGGGAGGCGTACGCGCGGGGGCGCGTGGGCGGGGGCGGCGGCTCCGGCGCTGCCGAGGAGGCCGTCGCCGCGACCTGGCGCTGGCGGTCGGGCGCCTTCCCGAGGCTGATCCAGCTGGTCGGTCCGGCGGGCAGCGGCAAGAGCACGTTCGCGCGAGGGCTCACGGGCGTGGACGCGTATGTGTCGCTGGACGATCTGCGCGAGGCGCGCGGCGCGCGCGCCGACCAGCGGGCCAACGCGGACGTGCTGCGCGCCGGGCTCGACCGGCTGGACGGGGCACTGGCCGCCGGCGGGACGACGGTGTGGGACGCCACCTCGCTCAACCATCAGCAGCGCTCACTGGTGCACGCGGTCGCCCACCGCCGCAACGCCCTGGTCACCCACGCCGTGGTCTTGGTCGACGAGGACGAGCTGATCCGGCGCAACACCCGCCGCGAGCACCCGGTACCGCCCGAGGTGCTCACCGCCCAGCTGCGCCGCTTCGCCCCGCCGTATCCGGGCGACGCGCACCGCACCTGGTACGTCGGGGCGAGCGGGACCCTAGAGGAAGAGGTCTGAGGAACCGTGCGTACGAGCGAGGAGATCTACCACCGGGTGCGTTGGGACGCGCGCTTCGACCCGGCCCGCTTCGTGCTGGGCGTCCTCCAGCGGGGCGCCGCGCCCAAGCGTGTCCCGCTCCCCGCGTTCGTCCCCGGCGGCGAGATCCCGTGGCACCGGGTGCTCTTCTTCGAGGCCGATGGCGAGGTGGTCTGGGACCGGGCCACGGGTGTGGACCGGATCGACGCGACGGAGGCGGGGCGTGTACGGGAGGCTCGCCTGCTCCGGGCGCCGTTCTTCACGGCGCGCACGCCGCACAAGTGGGACGGGGAGGGCTGGGCGCCCGCGCCCCACGAGACCGAGCCCGGCTCCGGCTCCGGCTCCGGCAGTGTGCGGGTGCTGACCTGGAACACCCTGTGGGACCGGTACGACGCCGACCTCGTCGACAGCACCCGGCGCAGGCCGCTGCTGCTGCGGGCCCTGCGCGAGGCCGATGTGGACGTGATCGCGCTGCAGGAGGTCGAGGCGGAGCTGCTGGCCATGCTGCTGCGCGAACCCTGGCTGCGGGCGGGCTGGACGCTGGGGACGGACCCGCGCGGGCGGGATGTGAATGACTGCGGTCTGCTGCTCCTGAGCCGGTTGCCGGTCCGCGAGGCCGCGTTCCACGCGCTGGGCCCGCACAAGGCGGTGACGGCCGTGGTCGTGGAGCAGGCGGCTGTCGGCGTGCGCCCCCTGGTCGTCGCGGCGACGCACCTGAGCAGCGACCACTCCGCCGACGGTGCCGGCCGCCGCGCCGCCGAACTGGCCCGGGTCGCCGAGGGGTTGGCGGGCCTGGACGCCGACCTGGTCCTCCTCGGCGACTTCAACGACGGCGGCGACACCCCGCAGGTGACCCTCGGCATGCGGGACGCGTGGAGCGAGGCGCACGGCTCCGCCGACGCGACCCCGACCTTCGACCCGGCCGCCAACCCGCTGGCCGCGATCTCGTCCCTGTCGGGGCGGGCGTCCCGGCTGGACCGGGTACTGCTGCGCGGGGAGGACCTGCGGGTACGGCGGGCCGAGCTGTACGGGGACGCGCCGACGCCGGAGGGGCTGTTCATCTCGGACCACTACGGAGTGCGGGCCGAGGTGGCGCCGTTCGCCCCGGGCACGGACACCTCCGCGCGCCTCGACGCCCACCCGACGCCCCGTACGGCACTGGCGTGGCTGCCTCCCGAGGAACTGTGGCCTCCGGTGCAGGACATCCGCCGGGAGCACGACCCGCAAATCCATCGCTGGCCGCCCCACGTGAACCTGCTCTTCGGCTTCGTACCGGAACACACCTTCGAGGACGCGGCCTCGGTCCTCGCGACGGCCACGACGGCAACGACGGGCCCGTTCGACGCCAGGCTGGAGGGCGTGCACTGGTTCGGCCACCGGGACGACGCGACGGTGTGGCTCGACCCGGCGGCGGACGGCGGGGAGCCCTGGGCCGCGCTGCACAGCGCTCTCGTTCGCCGCTTCCCGCGCTGCCGGGGCCGCCACGAGGGCTTCACCCCGCACCTGAGCCTGGGCCGCACCACCGACCCGAACGCCCTGGCCGCGGCCTGCGCGGCCCGGCTCTCCCCCATGTCGGTCAGGGTCGGCGAGCTGGCGCTGCTGTCGCGCCGCGGGGACGAGCCGATGCGGGTACGGGGGACGGTGAACCTGGGGACGGGTGAGGTGCGCTGGAGGGACGGGGCGGAGGAGCCGACGCCGTACGGGGCCGGCGGGGAGGGGCTGGGCACGGACGAGGCCGGCGGGGAAGGGCTGGGCACGGACGGGGCCGGCGGGGAGGGGCTCGCCGACGCCGCCGTGGCCGACCGGATCACCCGCCTCGTCGCGGACGCGTTCCCCGACGGCGTCGTCCATGTCGTCGGCTCCCGACGGATGGGCTGCGCGCTGCCCGGAGCCGACCTGGACCTGGTGGCGGCGCTGCCCGACGCGGTCGAACTAGCCACCGTACAGGCGAAGTTGGGCGCGATGACACGCGAGGCCACCGACGCGCGCGAGGTGGTCGGCGCACGCGTACCCGGCCTGCGGCTGCGGCTCGACGGGCTGGAGGTGGACCTGGCCGTCGTGGCCACCGGATCGCTGGACCCGGCGGAGGCGGTGGACCGCCGGGCCGAACTGGGGGAGGCGGCGGCGATCGCGCTCAGCGCGGTGAGCGACGCCGACGCGGTACTCGCCTCGGCGGGCACCCACGGGCCGGCCTTCGCCCGGCTGGCCAGGCAGGTCAAGGCATGGGCGAAGGCCCGGGGCCTGGACTCGGCACCGTTCGGCGGACTGCCGGGCCTGGCCTGGTCCGTCCTGGCGGCCCGCACCGCGAGCGAGGCGGGCGGCCTGCCGTCGGCCGACCTCCTACGGCACTTCTTCGCGACGTGGGCGGCATGGGACTGGCGCGACCCGGTGGGACCCACCACCGGGTCCTCCCAGGCCCTCCCCCTCACCATCGCGACGCCCTCTGCCCCGGTCCGCTCCTGCACGGACCAGGTCACGGAGGGCATGCGCGACCTCATCACCCAAGAGCTGTTCCGGGCTTGGGAGTTGCTGGAGGGGGGGAACGCGTGGGCCGAACTCCTCGCCCCTCCCCCACTCCACCGCCGCCACGCCGCCTGGGCGGTCGTGACGGTGGGTGGAGGCGGAGGCGGAGGCGCGGACGAGGGTGCGGACGCGGGCCGGGTACGGGGCAGGATGCGGGCCCTGATCACCGACCTCGCCGAGGCGGCCCCGGGGTGCCACGCCTGGCCCCGCCCCTTCACCACGGCCCCCGCCCGCTACGCCATCGGCCTGGGCCCGACCCCACCGACCGCCGCCGATCTGACCGCCGTGGCAGAGCGTCGGCTCCGGGGTCTGGCGGGGGTCACGCTCACACGGGCCGAGGGGGGCGAGATCCCGACCCTGTACTGAGACGGTTCAGAGCACGTCGACGTAGTCGGCCGCGCTGGTGGCGACGCCGGTCGTCGAGTTGCCGTAGTACACCCAGCGCCAGGAGCCGTCGGTGGAGGCGGTGACCGTCGTCCTGAGCGCGCCCGTGCTGCTGGTGGTGGCCTTCTTGACCGTCGTGAAGGTGTCGGCGCCCTTGGCGCGGAACTGGAGGCTGACCGTGCGGTCGCCGTAGGCGCCGTACGTCTTGGTGCTCCAGTTCGCCCGGGTCAGCTTGCCCGTGACGGTGATCGCCTTGCCCTTGGCCACCGGCTCGGGCGTGGCGTTGACGGTGGCCTTGGCCGCGCGCTTGAGCTGGACGGTCTGGGACCGGGTCTCGTACTCCTCGGTCTTGAGGCCGCCGTCGGCCTTCCACAGGCGCAGCACGACGGCGGTCTTCCAGGTCGTGGCGTCGTTGTTGGAGTCGACCTGCTTCCGGCTCGGGTGCGGGTCGATGTGGAAGGTGCCCTCGCACCGGGCGTGCTTGGAGTCGGTCTCGAAGCAGGTGTAGATGCCCGGCCCTATGTAGTTGTCCGCGCTCTCGGCGGCCGTCTTCGGGCTGCCGCGGTAGATGAAGGGGTGCGCGGTGTAGCGGAACGGGTCCGCGGTGGTGTAGCCGGCCGGCAGGGCGATCTTGAAGGTGACGGGCGGCCTCACCTCCTTCGACGTGCCGACCACGATCGGCTTGCCCTTGTTGATGACGATGTCCGACACGGTGATGCCGGTGTCCGCCGCGTGGGCCGCCGGCGCGTTCAGCACCGAGAGAGCCAGCGCTCCCGCGATCGTGGCCACCGCGACGGCCCGTCTGCCTGACTTCATTCACACCTCTTCGGAGGATGCCGATATGGGAGGCGGCAGAGTACCAATGACGTGATCATGCCCTGCAAGGTGGTACGAGAGTGACGTCACGGCGATTCCACACGTCAAGCACCCCGGAGAGGGCAAACTGTGCTCCCGATCAGGGACGCACGACAGGGAGTGGAGAAGCCGACGTCATGGTGAAGGTGCGGTTGGAGACCAGCCGGGAGCACGTTGCCGAGCTGGCGCGGCTGCGGGATCCCGTCGGCGCGGTCGAGGAGCTGATCTGGAACAGCGTCGACGCAGACGCCGGGTACGTCGTCGTCACGCTGGAGCGCAACGACCTGGGCGGTGTGGACAGGGTTCGTGTTCAGGACGACGGCAGCGGGATGTCGGCTGAGCACTGCGAGGAGTACTTCCGGCCGATCGGCGCCTCCTGGAAGAAACGCTCGCAGGGGAGCCCGGTGAAGAAGCGTGCCCTGCACGGGAAGAACGGACGCGGCCGGGTACGCGCCTTCGCACTCGGTACCCAGGTGCGCTGGACCAGCGTCAGCGACGCCTTCGGAGGCCGGCAGCAGCTGGTGATAGAGGCGGACCGGCGTTCCATGGACGAGTTCGACATCGGCGACCCGGAACCCACCGACGACCCCACCGGCACGCTCTTCGAGGCGTTCGGCGGAGATGAGCAACTGAACCTCCTGGCCGACGAGCGCGCCAGGTCGTCACTGACCACGGCGTTCGCCACGTACCTGGAGAAGTACCCGGACGTACGCATCGAGTACGACGGCCAGGACCTCGACCCGGCCGCCGAGCAGTCGCACGTGCGCGACTACGTCCTGCCGTCCCCCGCCGACTGGGGCGGCGACCCCGCACGGCTGAAGGTCGTCGAATGGCGCAGGTCCGTCACCCGCGCGCTCTTCCTGTGCGACGGGGAAGGCATGTCGCGGGCGCAGCTCAAGCCTGGCATCCAGGCCCCCGGCTTCGAGTTCACGGCGCATCTCAGCTGGTCCGGCTTCGACGATGTCGACTCCGAGGACCTCGCCTTCACCGAGTGGGCGTCGCACGGACCGCTCGCCGAAGTACTCGCGGCGGCCCGTGACCAGCTCAAGGCCCACTTCCGGGCACGCGTGGACGAACGACGGCGGGAACAGGTCGCGGAATGGCGTCGGGAAGGCATCTACCCGTACGCGGACAATGCCGCCAGCGAGAAGGAGCGAGCGGAACGCGAGACCTTCGACGCCGTCGCCACCACCGTCTTCCGGCATCTGCCGAGGTCCCAGGGGACGCGGCGCACCACCTTCGCCCTGCTCCGGTCCGTCCTCGCGCACGAGCCCTCGGACGTGCTGCGGATCGCGGACGACTTGTTCTCGCTCTCCAAGCAGGAACGAGATGAACTCAACCGGCTTCTGCGGCGTACCACGCTGTCAGCCCTGATCAAGGCGTCCACCGCGGCAGCCAACCGTATCGACTTCCTGGCGGCGCTGGAGCACCTTGTCTTCACGCCGGAAGCGAAGCGACGCGTGACCGAGCGGGACGAACTCCACCGGATTCTGGATGATCAATGCTGGGTGTTCGGCGAAGAGTACGCACTCCATGTCAGCGACCGCAGTCTCAACGTCGTGCTCGCCGAGCACTGCCGACTCCTCGGCCGTGACGCCCCCGCACCGGAACCGGTCCTGCGTGAGGACGGGCGACGCGGCAGGGTCGATCTGATGCTGTCCCGTGCCGCTCGGCACCGGAAAGGCGAACGGCACCATCTGGTCGTCGAGTTGAAGCGCCCCAGCGTTGTCCTGGGGGTGACGGAGTTCGGCCAGATCAACAGCTACGCGGAGGCGGTGATGTCCGACGACCGCTTCTGTGAACCGGCGGTGACGTGGGACTTCTGGCTCGTGGGCAACGCCATGGACAGAACCCTTCGGCAGATGGCCCACCAGATGGACCGTGTCCCAGGGTGCGCCGTCTCCAACCCGCGCTTCCGGATCATGGTGAAGACCTGGGGCGAGATCATCGAGGACTGCCAGGAACGCCTGCGGTTCCACAGCGCGCAGCTGGAGTACCAGTCCTCCACCGAACACGCGATGGACTACCTGGTCCGCAACCACGGCGAGGCGGTCGCGGAACTGGTCGCCGACGGGACGGTTCCCAGCCCTCGAAGTGTCGGTGTCGCCGACGTCACACAGTGACGGTCTGACCGGCCCGCAGTCAGGAGGAGGACGCCGCGGTGCTATAGGGGAGACGTCGTTGTCGATACGGTCCGTGTCGATCACCTGTGCGACGACGCGTCGAACCTGATCTCGAAGCTGGCGCAGGGCAAACGAGTGAGGTACACCTCAGAACACGTCGCTGCGTGGGTTGCCCATCGGTCGGAGGTGCCGTGTGCCAGAGCACGACCGCGCACGAGCGCTGCTCTGGCTCCAGGCGAATGCGGAACAGTTCATCGACTTCGGCGCCCTCGAAGAGCGGGAGCGGTCCGGCCTGTGAGCGATCTCGCCGACGCATTCGCCGTCCGGCGAATGCGTCGGAGCCCGATCGGGCCCCCTGGCCCGGCTACGTCGCCCAGGGTCGCCATCTGTCCGTCTCACGCCGTGCGTCGACCGACCCTGACGGCTCAGCCCCCGGCCGCGTACGACACGAAGTCCGCCCAGGCGGTCGGCGTGAGCGCGAGCTGAGGGAGCCGTATGTCTTTGGAGTCGCGGATGTGGACGGTGCCGGGGGCGTGGGCGATCTCGACGCATGACTCGCCGTTGGTGCCGTCGCTGTAGCTGCTCTTGAACCACGCCAGTTCGGGGGCGTCCTCAGCGGAGGCCTTGCGGATCATGTCTCTCCCAGCAGTTGCTCGATGAAGGCCAGCGACTCCCGCGTCGGGAGAGCTTGCGCCCGGATGGTGCCATACAGCAGCTCGATAACGCGGAGTTGTCGTGGATCGGAGACAGGCCGACCCTGGAAGACACCATCGGCGCGGCCCACTGCCGTACCGTCGTCGAACTTCAGCACCTCGACCCGGCCGTCCAGCCCCGGGTGAGCACCACTGTTGGTCGGCATCACCTGGAGCGTCACATTACGCATCTGGCCCACCTCCAGCAGACGGTGGAGTTGCTGCCGCCACACCATTGTGCCCCCGATTTCGCGCCGCAGCGGGGCCTCTTCCAGCACGAAGGCAATCGAGGGCGCCGGGTCACGGTCGAACACCGCCTGGCGGGCCACACGAGCGGCCACCATCCGCTCCACGTCGTCCGGCGAGTACGCCGGCTTCCATGCCTCGATCAGGGTCCGCGCGTGTTCCGGCGTCTGCAGCAGCCCACTGAGGCTGTTGCAGACGTACACCCCGATCTCAACCGCCTGCCCCTCCAGCTTCCCCAGCTCCCGCACCTTCTTCGGGTACCGGACCTTCTTCACGTCCTCCCAGGTGGCCGAGATGAGCCCGCCCGCCTCCAACACCTCGTCGGACTTGTCCAGGTACTCCGGCCGGGGAATCCGCTTCCCGGCCTCGATCTTGTAGACGAGGTCCTCTCCGTACCCGATCGCCACAGCGAAGTCGGCCACCCGCATGCCTACGGCCTCCCGCCGCAGCTTCAGCTGTCGCCCCACGGTCTCGACGACGGCGACGCCCCAGTCATCGTCGGGGTCCACCTCCCAACCCGGCTCGTCCGTCGCGTCCTTGAGCCCGTCCACGTGCATCGCGCACCTCTCCGCCGTACCGCAGTGACTCAACGCCCCCTACCCGTGCACCGGTTCCGGACAGGCTGGACAGCGCCGGACAAGCCCTGGACAGTAACCGTACGTACCGGCGCAGTCACTGTTCACGGTAAGCACGCACCGCCACGCTGAGTAACGTGAATACGGAAACCGCCGCCCCTGAGGCCGAACCGCACAGCCCCATCCGCAACTTCAGCGTGCGACTGTCCCCCACACCACGCGGAGCCCGTCTCGCCCGCCTGCTGGCGACGGAGCAACTGCGCGCATGGGGGCTGCCGTTGGACCCGGCGCGGCACATCGTCGCCGAGCTGGCGGCCAACTCGGCCACGCACGGTCGGGCGCAGGGCCGCGACTTCGGACTCACGCTCTACGTGGTCGGCGGCACCCTCCGCATCGAGGTCACGGACACGTGTGAACGGCTGCCCACAGCCCAACCCCCCTCCCCGGACTCCCAGTCCGGCCGGGGCCTCCTCCTCGTCGAGGCGCTGGCCGACCGATGGGGCACCGCGCCGGGACTGCCGCCACGTAAGACGGTCTGGGCCGAGGTCACCGTCCGACAGGCACCGGAACCCGCAGATGTGCGCTCCGGTGCGACGGGCGGTCTTTCCCCAAAGGACCCGGGAGAGAAAGAACCCCACCAAACCCCACCCCTCCTCCCGCCCGGCGGGCGGTCTCACCCTCGCGGGTGAACATCGCCGACTCGGCTGGATTCGGAGCCGGTTGATGCCCTTACGCTCAGCGCAGCAGGACCACACAACCGCAGACATGCGACGGCCCTCGCCGGGACGGCAATCCCAGTGCGAGGGCCTGACCACCAAGGAAGTGGACCCTTCCCGATGGATACGCAGCACCCTAGCGCGCCCCCGCGCGCCCGCGCCCGGCTTGCCGACAACAACCACCCGAACCGGCACCCGGACCCTCACTCCGGCGGTGGTCTGATCCACGACCACACCCGCCACAGCACCCGCTTCACGGTGATCGGCAACCACCTCGCCCAGCACCCGGAGCTGTCCCTCCTCGCGATCGGACTGGCGACGCACATCCAGTCGCTGCCGAGGGGCGCCCGCGTCGACATCAAGAGCCTCGCCGCCCGCTTCAAGGAGGGCGCGACCCGGATCGCCGCCGCGCTGCGCGAGCTGGAGACCCACGGCTACCTGCGCCGCGAACGCGTACGCACCCCCACCGGCCGCGTCATCACCCGTACGACCTCCTGCAACCAGCCCGGCCACAGCCGCAGCCACAGCCGCGCGGAGGACGAGCCCGGACGCCCGGCACACGCGCCCCGGCAGAAGAAGGCACCCCGCAAGCCCCTCCCCAGCGTCCCCCAACCCGCCTACCGCTCCCCCACCCTCCTCCAGACCGCCACCGACCTCCTCGCCGACCTGCGCCGCACGGACCCCCGCCTGCTCCTCTCGGCCTGCGACACGGCCCACCTCGCCCCGGGGGTCGCCGCCTGGCTGGAGCGCGACCTCACCCCCACCGCCGTTCGCCACGCCCTGACCGGCGGCCTCCCGAACGAACCGCTCCACCGCCCGGCCGCCCTCCTGGCCCACCGGCTCACGGACCGGCTGCCGCCCCTGCCGCCGTTCCGGGCGCCCGCGTCCCCGCCTGCCCCTACCGTCCAGTACCCCATGACGAACTGCGACGGCTGCGACCGCGGCTTCCGGGGACCGAAGGGCAGCCGTTGCCGCGACTGCGGGCCCGACCCCATGCCCGACCTGATGCCCGACCTCATGGAGGCCACCTAGCATGAACGTGACGATCCTTGCCCACGGGCCCAGACGAGGAGCGAGCGCCATGACCATCGCCCCGGACGACGCGCAACACGGCGCCCCCCACATCTACCGAGCCATGCGGGACTTCGTTCAGTCGATGGACGACACCCTCCCCGGGAAATTCGAGATCACCAAGGAAGGGATCGTCCACGACATGATGGCGCCCGTCGGCCCGCACGAGCTGACCACGCTGCATCTCCGGAAGCGCCTTGAAAAGGTCATGCCGGAAGAGCTGGTCGCTCACACAGGGACGCCTGACGTAGAGGCAGAACCCGAGGGCATCATGCGCCACCCCGACGTCATGGTGATCGCCTGGGCGGACATGGACGTCCCGGGCTCCTTCGACCCACGGACGCTCATCGCCGCTATCGAAGTCGTCTCCCGCTCCAACCCCGACAACGACTGGGTCGCCAAGATGCGCGACTACCCGCTGCTCGGCATCCCCGTCTACGCCGTCTTCGACCCCCGCACCGGCACAGGCGCCGTCCTCACCGACATCCACGCCACCCCGGACGGCCCGCGCTACGCCACCCGCAAGGACTTCGTCTACGGCGAGGACGTCACCATCGCCGACTGGACCATCTCCACGGAGAACCTGCCCCGCTACCCGGACAAGGGCTGAGGGCGACGCCGGTCACCTCCCGGCCGCCAGCCCCTCCCGCAGCGCCCCGTACGCCGGCTTCCGGACGTACGTCTCGTCCATCGGCGTCGCCGAGCCCTGGCCCTCGAAGACGCCCGGCACCCAGGAGTACTTGTCCGTGAAGCCCCACACGGTGAAGGACCTGCAGCTCCGGGCGCCCAGACAGGCGTCCAGCAGGCGGCGGTAGTAACTCGCCTGGGTGGCCTGCTTCGTCTCGTCCACCGGCAGGATCATCCGCACGTCCACCTCCGTGAACGCCGTCTGCATGCCCAGCGCCTCGAAGCGGGCCAGATTCTCCGCCACCTGCCCCGGGAATCCGTACTGGATCGCGAGGTGCCCCTGGATGCCGAAGCCCTGGACGGGTACGCCCTCCGCACGCAACCGCTTCGCCAGTTCGTAGTACGCCGTGGACTTCGCGTTGACGCCCTCCACGTTGTAGTCGTTGAGGAAGAGCTTCGCCTTCGGGTCCGCGGCATGGGCCCAGCGGAAGGCGTCCGCGATGTACGAGGGGCCCAGCTGCTGCAACCAGAGGGAGTTCCGCAGGCTGCCGTCCTCCTCGAAGACCTCGTTCACCACGTCCCACTGCTGGATCTTCCCCTTGTACCGCTTCACCTCCGTAGTGATGTGTTTCCGCAGAATGCCCCGCAGCTCCGCCGGGCCGATCGACCCGTCCGCCACCCCCGAGGTCAGCCAGCCCGGCAGCTGGCTGTGCCAGACGAGGGTGTGACCTCGGACGACCTGGCCGTGGGCGCGGGCGTGGCGGACGAGGTCGTCGGCCGGCTTCCAGTCGTAGACGCCCCTCTGCGGCTCCACCGACTCCCACTTCATGACGTTCTCGGCGGTCACGGAATCGAACTCGCGGTCGGTCGTCCTGCGGTACGTGCGGTCCTCGGCCAGCGCGGTCATGTCCACGGCCGTGCCGATGCGTACGCCGACCCGGTCGGCGAGCGCCCTCAAGGACGGGCCGGACGAGCCGGACCGGTCGTGCGCCGAGGCCGGTTGCACGGCCACCGCCGTGGACAGCAGCGCCCCGGCGACCAGCGCGAGCACGGGCATGCGGAAGCGGTTCGTGTGCCTCTTCATGTGCGGGTCCCTTCTCGGATCCGTTCTCAGACGCGGCGGGACTCCAGCGGCCCCAGATACGTCGGCGTCAGCCCACCCGTGTCGATCACCAGGCGCTGCAGCACCACCGTCGGGTCGACCATCCAGAACGTCAGCCGGTGCACTCCGGGCCCGGCGATCGCGTGTCTGGTGGCCGTCCTGTTCACGTTGTCCGAGGTGTTGCGCGCCCACTGCTTGTTCATGAGCCCGTCGTCGGCGCCGGTGGCGGCGTTGATGTCGACGACCTGCGGAGCCCCCGAGCCGAAGGACACGGCATAGCGCAGCCCGCCCGTGGCCGGCGCCGGGTTCCGTGGCGAGACGTACGCCCAGACCGTCACCTCGTCCACGGCCGACAGGACACTGACCTCGTACTCCAGGCGCGGCCCCACCCCACCCGGCGTCTGCCGCGCCGCCGTCACCGGCCACGGCGTCACCCCCGCCCCCGTACGCCCGATCCGCTCGATCCGGCGCCAGCGCACCCGCCCGTCGGCCGACCCCACCGCCCGCGCGTAGTGCTCCGCGTCGATCGCCACGTACCCGCCCGCCTCGACGAACCCGCGCAGCTTCCGCGCCTCCCGCGCCGACGGCTTCTGGGCGACGGCCTTCACGGTGACCGAGGCCCCGGCCCCGCTCACCGTCAACGAAGCCTGCGCACCCCCCGCCGGCACCCGCCCCCAGTCCACCCGGACCCCGACCCGCACCTGCTCCTCGACCCGCCCCCGCGACCGCTCCACCACCAGCCACGGCGCCGACGACTCGATCCGGTACGAGAAGGGCGTACGCCCCCGGTTGAAGATCTCCACGTACTGCTGAGGCCTGGTCTGGTGAGGGCTGAACACCGGAAGCACCGCCGCCGCGGTGGACCGGGGCCACCACTCCCCCGAGTCGTCCGCCCCGTCGACCGTCACCCCCAGCTCCGCGGCCCGCGGCACCTCGATCCGCCGCACCTTGGGGAAGATCTCGTCCGGCAGCGCCACGTTGTTCCGCTCCGGCTGCTGCCAGCCCGCGTTCGGCCCGTAGCGCTCGACGTCCCCGTATCCGATGTGCGGCTGGGTCTGGAAGCCCCGCCATTTCCCGCCCGCCACCTCGGAGTTGAAGCGGTCGGCCAACGCGAAGTCCCGCTCAAGCCCCGCCTCCGCGGCCTCCGCCCGGCCGTTCGTCGCCGCCCTTCCCTGTCCGGCGTAGAGCAGATTCTGGAACTCGGCCTCCCGCAACCCGTACAGGTTCGCCGTGGCCAGCACCGCGTACCCCACCAGCTCGAACCACGCGTCCTGAACGGCCGCGGGAAGCCGCTTCCCCACCCGCTCGGCGCGCTTCGCCAGGGCCCGCCACTCCTCCGTGACCCGCTCCAGCTCCCGGTGGCCGAAGAAGAAGGGCGTCTCCTGGTCGTCGTAGACGATCGCGCGCTCGCCCGTCGCCGGATCCGTCGGGTCCTTCGAGGTGTCCAGGGTGATCCGGCGGTTCAGCAACTCGGGCTTCCGGCGGGCCTGGAGCTGCCCGTACGCGCTCAGCACCTCGGCGATCTCCGAGGCGATGTCCGACGAGGCCCCCGGCCCACCGCCCCCGAAGTTCTGCCGCGCGAACCCCCGCTCCCACTCCTCCAGGTTCTCCAGCCCCCAACGGCCGGTATTCCAGGCGTAGTCCAGGAAGAACTCGGTGGGCAGCTCGTTCCCCTTGAGGTCGCCGACGTTCACCACCCACAGCCCGTGGTTCCCGTACGCGTCCGCCTCGTGCAGCTGCTCCCACAGGTTCGCGAGGTTCGCCGTGTCGACCCACTTGTAGTTGCGCCCGACGCCGACGTAGTCGAAGTGGTAGTACAACCCGTAGCCCCCAGGTCGTACGGGCTCCCCCGGGTCGGGATGCTTACGGATGTTCCCCCAGTTGTCGTCCGTGAGGACGACGGTCACGTCGTCCGGCGCCCGCAGCCCCCGGTCCCAGTACCGCTGGACCTCCTTGTACAGGGTCCACACCTGCGGGGTCTCCTGCGCCGGCCGGCCGGTCACCTCGGCGATGATGCCCCGCTGGGTCGTGATGATCTCCCGCATCAGTTCGATGCCGTCGCCGTCGGGGAGGCTCGTGTCGCCGTTCCCCCGCATCCCCAGCGTGACGACGCCCTCGAAGTCCTCGTCGACCATGCGCCGGATGCCGTCCCGCCAGTACGCCCGGATGGCCTCGGCGTTGCGCCGGTACGACCACTCCCCCGTGCCCCCGTAGGGGTCCCGCCCGGGGGTCACGATGTTCCCCGCGCCGTCCCGCACCGCGGGTACCGCGTGCCGGTTCCACTCCTCGATCCCCCGCATCATGGGCGCCTCATGAGACGTGCCCATGACAATCCCGTACTCCTTCGCCCGCGCGTGGTTCTCCGGATCGTCCTCGGCGAAGGCCCGGCCCCACACCGCCGGCCAGACGTAGTTCCCCTTCAGCCGCAGCAGCGCCTCGAAGACCTTCGCCCAGAAGTCCGCGTTGAAGCCCCCGGGATGCCCCGGCGCCTTCCCCGGCCCGAAGTACGCCGGCGCCCACGTCCCGAGCGCCGGGTTCTCGTCGTTGATGAAGATGCCCCGGTACTTCACGGCCGGCGTCCCCTGGCTGAAGCGGCCCGGCCGCACGTACACCGCGTCCCGGTGGACCGGCGGCACGTCGTCCCACCAGTACCAGGGCGAGACACCGAGCCCGTACGAGACGTCGTACGCCCCGAAGATCGTGCCGCGCGGATCGCTGCCCGCGACGACGAAGGCCCGCTCCACCCCGGGCATCGGCCGCTCGACGACCGTCTGCAGCGACGTCTCCCACCTCCCCCGCACCCCGCCGACGTCGAGCTTCCCGGCGGCGATCAGCCCGTCGATCAACGGGCTGCGGCCGATGGTCCCCACCAGCACGACCTCGGACGCCATCGCGCTCCCCGGCCGTACACCCGTCACCCGCTCGATGTCGTCCCGCAGATCCCCCGCGACCCGTACGACTCCGGGGTGATCCTCGGGGCTGACCACGACCGGGGCGCCGACCAGCGAGAACGCGCCCGCCACGGGGGAGAAGGAGAGGTACGCCCCCGAGTCCGTGATCCGCACAGCCCCGGCGCCATCTGTGGCCCCCGCATCCCCGACCCCCATCGACAGCACCGGCACAGCGGCGATCCCCGCCCCCAGCACACCCCTGCGGCTGACGCCTCCAGACATGCCACACCCCTCCACCCCGTATTTGGTCAGCGGCATGACAAATAGTGAAGGGAGTGACCGGCGTGGGGAACGGGTCGTGAGCGTCGAATAGTTTCGTAGACGGCGAAGAGGCCCGTACGACCGAAGTCGTACGGGCCTCCCCAGAGTCCTACCGGGTCAGCTCAAGATCACTTCGTGATCTTGATGACCTGGCCGGCGCCCACGGTCCGGCCACCCTCACGGATGGCGAACTTCAGGCCCTCTTCCATGGCGATGGGCTGAATGAGCTCAACCTTCATCTCCGTGTTGTCGCCGGGCATGACCATCTCGGTGCCCTCGGGGAGGGTCACCACGCCGGTCACGTCCGTCGTACGGAAGTAGAACTGCGGGCGGTAGTTGTTGAAGAACGGCGTGTGGCGGCCACCCTCGTCCTTGGACAGGATGTAGGCCTGGGCCTCGAACTCGGTGTGCGGCGTGACCGAACCGGGCTTGATGATGACCTGGCCGCGCTCGACGTCCTCGCGCTTGATGCCACGGAGGAGCAGACCGACGTTCTCACCGGCCTGGCCCTCGTCGAGCAGCTTGCGGAACATCTCGATGCCGGTGACCGTGGTGGTGGTCTTGTCCTGCTTGATACCGACGATGTCGACGGTCTCGTTGACCTTGAGGACACCACGCTCGATACGACCGGTGACGACGGTGCCACGACCGGTGATCGTGAAGACGTCCTCGATCGGCATCAGGAACGGCTTGTCGACGTCACGCTCGGGCTGCGGGATGTTCTCGTCGACGGCCTTCATCAGGTCGAGGACGGACTGGCCCCACTCCTTGTCGCCCTCAAGGGCCTTGAGCGCCGAGACCTTGACGACCGGCAGGTCGTCGCCCGGGAACTCGTACTCGGAGAGCAGCTCACGAACCTCGAGCTCGACGAGCTCCAGGATCTCCTCGTCGTCCACCATGTCGGCCTTGTTCAGGGCGACGACGATGTACGGAACGCCGACCTGGCGGGCCAGGAGCACGTGCTCCTTGGTCTGCGGCATCGGGCCGTCGGTGGCGGCGACAACGAGGATGGCGCCGTCCATCTGCGCCGCACCCGTGATCATGTTCTTGATGTAGTCCGCGTGACCGGGGCAGTCGACGTGGGCGTAGTGACGGGTCTCCGTCTGGTACTCGACGTGCGCGATCGAGATCGTGATACCGCGCTGACGCTCCTCGGGAGCCTTGTCGATCTGGTCGAACGCCGAGGCCTCGTTCAGGTCCGGGAACGCGTCGTGCAGCACCTTGGTAATGGCGGCCGTGAGGGTCGTCTTACCGTGGTCGATGTGACCGATGGTGCCGATGTTGACGTGCGGCTTAGTCCGCTCGAACTTCGCCTTCGCCACTGGGGTCCTCCTGGGAGTGGTTCTGGTACGCCTTACTTCATCGGCGCCAGGTGATCTTTGCTGGAAAGTCCGGGTCCTTGGGCAAACACCCGTGTTCGCGGGTGTTTGCCCCCTGAGGCTCCGGAGTCAAGCCTAAAGCGTGCGGACGCGGTGCGTTACTCGCCCTTGGCCTTCGCGATGATCTCCTCGGCGACGTTCCGCGGAACCTCGGCGTAGGAGTCGAACTGCATCGAGTAGCTTGCGCGACCCGAGGTCTTGCTGCGGAGGTCTCCGACGTAGCCGAACATCTCCGAGAGGGGCACGAGGCCCTTCACGACGCGGGCACCAGCCCGCTCCTCCATGGCCTGGATCTGACCACGGCGGGAGTTGATGTCGCCGATGACCTCACCCATGTAGTCCTCGGGCGTGGTGACCTCGACGGCCATCATCGGCTCAAGGAGCACGGGGGACGCCTTGCGCGCGGCCTCCTTGAAGGCCTGCGAACCGGCGATCTTGAAGGCGAGCTCGGAGGAGTCGACCTCGTGGTAGCCACCGTCGAGAAGAATGACGCGGACGCCCGTCATCTCGTAGCCCGCGAGGATGCCGAACTGCATGGCCTCCTGCGCACCGGCGTCCACCGAAGGGATGTACTCCTTCGGGATACGGCCACCGGTGACCTTGTTCACGAACTCGTACGAGGCGTCGCCGCCCTCGATCGGCTCGATCGCGATCTGCACCTTGGCGAACTGGCCGGTTCCACCAGTCTGCTTCTTGTGCGTGTAGTCGACGCGCTCGACGGCCTTACGGATCGTCTCACGGTAGGCGACCTGCGGCTTGCCGACGTTGGCCTCGACCTTGAACTCACGGCGCATACGGTCGACCAGCACCTCGAGGTGCAGCTCGCCCATACCACCGATGATGGTCTGGCCCGTCTCCTCGTCCGAGTGGACCTGGAAGGAGGGGTCCTCCTCCGCGAGACGCTGGATGGCGACACCCAGCTTCTCCTGGTCACCCTTGGACTTGGGCTCGATGGCGACCTGGATGACCGGCGCCGGGAAGTCCATGGACTCCAGGATCACCGGCTGCTTGTCGTCGCTCAGCGTCTCACCGGTGGTGGTCTGCTTGAGGCCCATGACGGCGACGATGTCGCCGGCGCCCACCGACTCGATCTCCTCACGCTTGTTCGCGTGCATACGGTAGATCTTGCCGATGCGCTCCTTCTTGCCCTTGACGGAGTTCAGCACGGCGGTGCCGGACTCCAGGCGACCGGAGTAGATCCGGACGAAGGTGAGCTTACCGAGGTGCGGGTCGCTCATGATCTTGAACGCCAGCGCCGACAGCGGCTCGTCGTCGGACGGCTTGCGCTTGACGACCAGCTCCGGGTCCTTCACGTCGTGGCCCTCGATGGCCTCGACGTCGAGCGGGGTCGGCAGGTAGCGCACGACCGCGTCGAGCAGGGGCTGGACGCCCTTGTTCTTGAACGCGGTGCCACAGAACACCGGGGTGACGGTGACGCCGTCGGACTTGCCGGACGCGATGGTGATGCGACGGATCGCGGCGTACAGCTGCTCCTCGGTGGGCTCCTGGCCCTCCAGGAACAGCTCCATGATCTCGTCGTCGTTCTCCGCGACGGCCTCGACCAGCTTGCCGCGGTACTCCTCGGCAGCCTCGGTGTGCGTGGCCGGGATGTCGACGACGTCGTACATCTCGCCCTTGGCGGCCTCGGCGGACCACACGAGCGCCTTCATGCGGACCAGGTCCACAACGCCCTTGAAGTCCATCTCGGCGCCGATCGGCAGCTGCATGACGAGCGGGACGGCGCCCAGGCGGCTGGAGATCATGTCCACACAGCGGTGGAACTCCGCGCCGGTACGGTCCAGCTTGTTCACGAAGCAGATGCGCGGCACGCCGTAGCGGTCGGCCTGACGCCACACCGTCTCGGACTGCGGCTCGACACCGGCGACACCGTCGAACACCGTGACGGCACCGTCGAGCACGCGGAGCGAACGCTCCACCTCGACCGTGAAGTCGACGTGACCCGGGGTGTCGATGATGTTGATCGTGTAGTCGTTGTCCTCGAGCGGCCAGTGACAGGTGGTGGCAGCAGAGGTGATCGTGATGCCACGCTCCTGCTCCTGCTCCATCCAGTCCATGGTGGCAGCGCCGTCGTGGACCTCACCGATCTTGTAGCTGACGCCGGTGTAGAAGAGGATCCGCTCGGTGGTGGTCGTCTTGCCCGCGTCGATGTGGGCCATGATCCCGATGTTGCGGACCCTGGCCAGGTCAAGTGAAGTGGTAGCCATAAGGCTTCGGTCTTCTCTCGGTCTCGATGGGGGTAGCGACTACCAGCGGTAGTGCGCGAAGGCCTTGTTGGACTCGGCCATCTTGTGGGTGTCCTCGCGCTTCTTCACAGCGGCACCGAGGCCGTTGGACGCGTCGAGAAGCTCGTTGAGCAGACGCTCGGTCATGGTCTTCTCGCGACGGGCGCGGGAGTAACCGACCAGCCAGCGCAGCGCGAGCGTGTTGGCACGACCGGGCTTGACCTCGATCGGAACCTGGTACGTCGCACCACCGACACGGCGGGACTTGACCTCGAGGGTCGGCTTGATGTTCTCCAGCGCGCGCTTCAGCGTGATGACCGGGTCGTTGCTGGTCTTCTCGCGCAGGCCCTCCATGGCGCCGTACACGATGCGCTCGGCGGTGGAGCGCTTGCCGTTCAGCAGCACCTTGTTGATCAGCGACGTGACAAGAGGAGAACCGTAGACCGGGTCGATGATGACCGGGCGCTTCGGGGCGGGGCCCTTACGAGGCATTCTTACTTCTCCTTCTTGGCGCCGTAGCGGCTGCGGGCCTGCTTGCGGTTCTTGACACCCTGGGTGTCAAGCGAACCGCGGATGATCTTGTAGCGAACACCGGGCAGGTCCTTCACACGGCCGCCGCGCACGAGCACGATGGAGTGCTCCTGCAGGTTGTGTCCCTCACCCGGAATGTAAGCGGTGACCTCGATCCCGCTGGTCAGACGCACACGCGCGACCTTACGCAGGGCCGAGTTCGGCTTCTTCGGGGTGGTCGTGAACACACGCGTGCAGACGCCGCGACGCTGGGGCGAACCCTCGAGTGCGGGCGTCTTGTTCTTCTCGACCTTGTCCTGCCGGCCCTTCCGGACCAGCTGCTGGATCGTAGGCACTACTTCTCCGGTTTCTGTGTGCCGAATGGTGAAGCTAACCTGGAACTTCCCCGACCCACGCGGTCGGGTGTGTCGAATACTGCAGACCCCCGCCGCGAGGCAGAAAGGGCGCAGATTGCGGTGGCTGCTTACGGCTCCCCCTGTGCGGTTGAAGGCACGCACGGGAGCCAGGGCACACCCCAGGCACAAGGTCTGAGCGTACCTACCTCATTCGCTACGGTCAAAACAAATGGGCGGGCGGGGGTTTAAGGGTGGACGTGTCCGCACCGACCGGCACTGCCGGCGGAGCTCAGATTCCGCTGCTCGACGACGTCCCCGCGATCATGATGAGCATCAGGAAGAAGGCCCAGCCCGCCACGGAGAGCCAGCCGAGGATGAGACCGGCCAGGGCGAAGCCCTCACCGCCCTCGCCCGTGCGCTTGATCTCGGCGCGGGCGGTGTGGCCGAGGATGACCGCCGGAATGCCGGTGAGCCCCAGCGTCATGGTGGTGAGGACACCGCACACCATCGACCCGACGGCCTTGCCGTTGGTGGGCGGCGGCAGCACCGGCGCCGGCATGAAGGTTCTCGGGACCATGGGGGCCATGTGTGCCGTGGCGGTCGGCTGCATCCCCGAGGGGCCCTGGGGCAGGTCGGCGACCAGAAGGGACAGCTCCCCCACGGTGCGCGCCTTGTAGGCCCTCTCCACGCGCCTCTCGTACTCGTCCTGCGGGAGGCGGCCCTCACTGAAGCCGGCCTTGAGTACATCGACGGCACGCTCACGGTCGGCATGCGCGGCCAGCATCGAAGGACTACTGCCCTGCGCCTGCTGCCACGGGATCGGCTGCCACGACGGGTTCGACACGAGAAACACTCCCCCGGACTGGTTGTTCCTCCATGATGCTCCAACGCCCGGCCCACGGCACGGGTTCCCCCGCCCCACTTCTGTCCCGGTTCTGCCACACCTGGCCGTCGCGCGTCGAGGACGGCCACTCCGACAGAACGGGCTCCGGCCACACCTGGCCGGTTGCGCCCCGTTGCCCACACGGTCGTCTCAAGTACGTTGACTGATTGCGGAGTCAGGGGCATCGGCACAGGTGAACGCGGGGGCGGCGGCATGACCGGGGGTACGGCCGGCAGACGTACACACGCGTGGGACGACGACGGTTTCGACGACCGCGTGCCCTTCCTCGCCCGGCTGGAGAAGGACGACCGCGTCTCCCTGCTGGCCGCCGGCCGCCCGCTGCGCTACCGGGCACGCAGCGTGATCATGCACCAGGACGAACCGTCCACCCACGTGGTGCTCCTTCTGCACGGCTGGACCAAGGTCACGGCCATCGCGGCCAACGGCTACGAGGCGTTGCTCGCCCTGCGCGGCCCCGGCGACATCATCGGCGAGGGCGCGGCGCTCAGCGGGCGGCACAGGGCGGCCACCGTGACGGCCCTGGAGGCGATCGAGGCGGTGGCCATCGACCAGGCCCGCTTCACCGCCTTCCTCGCCGGCAGCCCCCAGGTCTCCTTGCAGTTGCTGGGCCTGGCCACCGACCGTCAACGGTCGACCGACCGCCGTCGGCTGGAATGGGCCGCCCTCAGCGTGCGCGAACGCCTGGCCGTCCTGTTGCTCGAACTCATGCGCACCCATGGCAGCCGCACCGACGAAGGCATCGAACTGACGATCGGACTCAGCCAGCAGGAGTTCGCGGGTTCGGTGGGCTCCTCCCGCGAGGCCGTGGCCCGCCTGCTCAAGGAGCTGCGGACCAAGCAGGTCGTGGTCACCAGACGCCGCCGCATCGTCGTACTCCGCCCGGACGTCCTGCGCCGCATCACCGGCGAGCGTTCCGCCTGACGCTCTGTCTGTCTGTCTGTCTGTGCACACGGTCACAGTTCGTCCGTGTCATCGTTCCTCGGCCGCGCTCCCTCCACCCGCCATCGTGCTGCGTACCGGTTGAAACGGACCGCCTCGCGAGAGGCGTCCATCGGAAAGGGACAGACATGGCCGACCCCGTGTTCCGCACGATCCTCCTCTTCGACATCGAGCAGTTCGGCAGCCGCGACGACGTCGAACAGGCGTACCTGCGCCGGGTCCTGTACGACGTCGTGGACGCCACGGTGGCCGCCGCCGACGTGGACGAGACCGCCCGGCTGCGCGCCGACCGCGGTGACTCCGTCATGGAGCTCATCGACACCCGGGTCTCGGTACCGGCGCTGGTGAAGACCCTCCTGACCGAGACGCCCGCGCTCCTGCACAACAAGAACCGCCTGCTCGCGAGCAGCGCGCGGATGCGGGTGCGGATCGTGCTCGCCTCCGGCTACGTGGCCGTGGACGAACTCGACGGCTGGGTCGGCTCGGACCTCAACCACGCCGTGCGTCTGCTGAACGCCGACCCGCTGCGCGACGCCCTCAAGCGGTCCGACGCGGGCAGCGTCCTGTGCGTCTCCGACGCCGTCTACCAAGGGGTCGTACGCCACGGGCCGCTGGGGGTGCGCCCGGACGACTTCCACCGCGTGACCGTGGAGACGAAGGAGGGGCCGACGGTGGCCTGGCTGCACGGGGAGGCCGCGGCTACGGCCGCGGGGGGCGCCACGACCGCCGCGTCGGCGGACCCCGGCACCGCGCACACCCACCCCCACACCCACCCCCACACCCACCCCCAGACCCACATCGGCGGCGACCAGTACGGCGTGACCGGAGGCACCGTCCACGGCGACCTCAACTTCGGCCTGCCCGGCCGGGGTGGGCGGCGATGAGCCAGGACACGGCGGCCGGCCCGGCGAGGACCGCGGAGAAACCGAAGGACGAGGACGAGAGACAGGAGGAGTCGTCCCAGGCTCCGGAGCAGCGGCAGAAGGCCTGGGAGGCGCGACAGGACCTGGTCAAGCACGCGGCCCGCGCGTTCTCGTCCACCCTGGTCGACGGTGACCAGTTCGGGCAGACCGGCGGCGCCCACTACGGCGACAACGTCTTCCACCTCGGAGGCCGCGACAGGACCCTCCACCGGAACTCGGGACCGATCCCGCGGGAAGACGTCGCCGAGCTGACGGCCGTCTTCCGAAGCGGCCCCCACTTCGACGAGGCGCTCGCCCGGCTGCGCGCCGAGCGGGTCGTGATCCTGACCGGCGGACACGCCACGGGCCGCCGGTCCGCCGCGATGATGCTGCTGGCCCGGCTCGGTGTCGACCGGCTGCGCGACCTCGATCCGCACACCAGCCCCGCCGCCCTGCGCGAGGAGTTGGAGCACCCCGACGGATACGTCCTGTGCAACTGGGCCACCAGCCGTCACCGGCCCCTGCGGGCCCCCTTCCTGTCCGGCCTGCGTGAGCAGTTGGAGCGCGCCGACGGGCACCTGGTGATCACGGTCGAGCCGTCCGCGGTGCCGACGGACATCCCCTCGGTGCGGTGGGAGCCGCCCTTGACCGAGGAACTGCTGCACTCCCACGTCGTCCGGGCCGTGGGCGAGCAGCCCTGGCTCGAACTGAGCGGACTGCCGTACGTCAAGGAGTACCTCGAACGAGAGCATCCGCCGCACGAGACCGCCCGGTTCGCGGAGCGTCTGGTCGCGCTGCACCGGGGCGAGATCGACGAGCAGGCGCTGGCCGCCCATGGGGAGGCTGCCGCGTCGGCCCAGATCGAACGATGGCTCACCGGGGAGACGCCGGCCCTCCTCGACAAGTCGTTCCTCGTCTCGCTCGCCGTCTTCGACGACGCCCCCTACGCGGTGGCCGCCGAACTCGGCGACGGTCTCTTCAAGCTCCTGCAGAAGACCGAGGACCCTTCGGTCTGGCCGCGCGTCCCGGTCTTCGGAACCTCCCGTGCCGACCGGCTCCACCTCGCCCGTGCGCAGGGCTATGTCCAGACCGAAGCCACCGAGTGGGGTGTCGTCGGCCACTTCGTCGCCCGGTTCCAGGACGAGCGGATCGCCCGGCTCCTGCTGCACGAGGTGTGGAACCTCCACCCCTCGGCCCGACCGGCGCTCGTGAGCTGGATACGGCAGCTCGCCAAGGACAAGCGTCCGCTCGTGCGCACCCGGGCGGCCGGCGCCGCCGCGCTGCTCGCCCAGGCCGACTTCCCGTCCACCCTGGCCCATCTCATCGAGCCCTGGGCCGACTCGAACAGCTTCAACGCCTGGCTGACCGCCGCGAACGCCCTCACTCTGGCCGTGCTCCTGGAGGTGCCGCCGGCCTTCGACGTCCTGCACGGCTGGTGCACCGGCGATCACCACAGCCGCCGGTGGACCGCCATCCGCGCCTACGGCCTGCTGGGCACCGCCCACCACGAGATCACCCTGCGCACCCTGCTCGACGCCGTCCGCCGCCCCGTGGAGAACGACGACTCGGACGACGACGAGGACGAGAAGCAGCGGGAGAAGAAGAAGGAGAAGGCCAGGAAGGAGGAGGACAAGCAGTTCGCGGACGCCCTGGAACTCCTCCTCCTGACGGTGCAGAGCCCGGTGCTCCACGCCCTGGCCGAGCGTCTCGATCCCCACGGCCCGGCCCACGACCGCGCCGTCCGCTCCCACGCGCTGCGCGCCTTCGTCCAGGCCTGCGCCCAGTACGAGGAGAACGGCGACCGCCCGATCGTCCTCGACTGGTACGCCCGGGCCAGGGCGGCCGGTGAGAGGGCGGACGTCCGGCACCTGACCGCCTTCTGGACCACGGTGCTCGGCGACCACGAGCTGACCTCCCGGGCCCTGCGGGTGCTGCGCGGCTGGGTGCTCACGGCCGACCGGGACCGGGAGTCCGAGGTCGCGCTCACCTCCCTGCTCCCCGCGCTCGCGACGACCCCCGCCAACCACCAGCGCGTCACCCATCTCCTGCGCACCGTGCGCGACTTCGACGGCGACGAGCCGCCGGTGGCCACGCGCCTGCTCGCCCACGTCCCCGCCGCCTGACCTGCCCTCTGACCTGCCCTCTGACCTGCCCTCTGACCTGCCCGCTGGAGCAGCCCATGGAAGCCCCTGACACACGCCCCCGGCCCGACGAACCCGACTGGTTGGCGGAGGAGACCCTCCCGTCCCCGTCCGCCCCCTTCCCCGACCCCGTCCTCAGGGTCTGGGCGCTGCCCCGCCTCCGCCTCGGCGGCCGCCGCTTCGTCGGACGGATCGACCACGCCCTGGTCTGCGTGACCCGCAAGGGTTCGTACGAGACCTTCCTGCCCCCCGCCCGCCCCACCACCGTCCGCCGCTACGTCGCCCTGTACGAGGTGAACACCGAGGCCCACTCCTTCCGGCTGCGGGAACACCTGCCCAGTCAGGTCGACACCTTCGCCTTCGAGGCCCTCGCCGACATCACCTGGCGCGTCACGGACCCGGCCCGCTTCGTCACCAGCCAGGAACGGGACGTACCCGGCCTCCTCATCGGCGAACTCGTCCCGCTGATGCGCAGCGCGAGCCGCGACCACGCCATCGCCGAGAGCTCCCACGCCGAACAGGCCGTGCAGCGGGCGGTCGACGAAGCCGCACCGGTCGGCGGCCGCCAGGGCCTGCGGGCCACCGTCACGGTCCGCCTGCGGCGCGACGCCGCCGAACGCACGCACCAGGAGCGGCTGCGCACCGCGCGGCACGAGGCGGAGGCCGCCTCACCCGAGCACGCGGTCTCGATCCAGCGGCAGCGGCACGAGGCCCACGTCCGGGCGGAGCGGATCACGTTCTACGAGGACTGCCTGGCCAGGGGCGACACCGCGGCGCTGGCGCTCCATCTGACCGAGCACCCCGAGGACACCCGGCTCGTTCTGCAGCACCTCGGCGAGGAACGCGGGAAACTCATCGAGACCCAGCGCCACCTGATCGACCGGGTGCTCGACAAGGAAGGGCTGGAGAGCTACCAGCTCCAGGAGCCACGAGAGCTCACGGCCCAGTGGATGACGACCGTCCTGAGGTCCGGCACGACACCCGAGGACGAGACGCCAGGTGCCTCGGCATGAGCGCCGTACCCGCACAGGTGGTCGTCCAGGAGGTACAGGCGGGCGCGCGGTTGCTCGCCGACCTGCGCGCCGAGATCGCCCGCGCCGACACCAAGGCCTCCGTCCTGGCCGGGGCCCTCGGCATCATGGCCGGTCTGCCGGGCGGGCACCGCTGGAGCCCCGCCGCGCTCTCCCCCACCGCCACGATCCTGTGGTGGGCGGGCGCGACATCGCTGGTCACGGCGTTGTTCGCCCTGTTGCTGGCGGTGCTGCCCCGCTACCGCAGAAGCACCTGGGAGCCCGGTCGGCCCCTCACCTACTTCGGTGACATACGCCGCGCGGCCCGGGCCGGCGGGCTCGCCGCGGCCGTGGCGGAGACCGGCCGCGACCCCGCCCTCGGCCTCTTCCTGGCGCTGGCCGAGACGAGCCGCATCGTGGCCCGCAAACACCTCTGCATCAGGACGGGCCTGATCGCCTTCGGTTGCGCCGCGGTGCTGCTCCCCGCATCCGCGCTCATGACCTGAACCTCGCCCCCGTCCCGCTCGCGACAAGGAGCGCCATGTCCGTCCCGTACGAGTCCGAGCACCACCGCAAGCCTCCCGCCCCCGCCCCCGCCCACGCCCACGACGACCTCGCCTCCCGCGCGGGCCGCGTCCACATATCGGCCCGCCACCGGGGCGTGGACGCCACCACGCTCGGGCGCCTCGCGCTCCAGCTGCCGCTGGTGCTGACGAGCCTGGCCGTCGTCTTCGTCGTGTCGTACGCCGTCGACATCCTGTTCGGGCCCTCCTGGTGGATCCCGCTCGCCTGCTGGGTGGTCAGCGGCGCACTGGCCTTCCACCGCCCCTGCGAACGTCTCCTCGCCCGCCGGCTGTACCGGCTGCGCTACCCGACGCCCGAGGAGGACCGAAAGCTGAGGGCGGTGTGGCGCCGGGTGACCGCCCGGGCCGGTGTGGACGCGGACGCCTACCAGCTGTGGGTCGAGGACAGCACCGGCATCAACGCCATGGCGGCCGCGGGCCACATCGTCGGAGTCACCAGCCACTCGCTGAGGACGCTGACGCCCGGCCGGCTCGCCGGCGTGCTCGCGCACGAGTTGGGCCACCACGTGGGAGGGCACGCCTGGGCTTCGCTGCTCACGTTCTGGTACGCGCTGCCGGCCCGGATCGCCTGGCGGCTGCTGCGGTGGCTGGCCTCACGCGTCGACCGCGTCTCCGTGGGCGTCGCCGCCGTCGTGATCGGCGTCCTGGGCGCCGTCCTGTTCGCCCTGGCGACGGCCACGTACGGTCTGGTCTTCCTGCCGCTGGCCACGCCCTACCTCCTGGCGGCGGTCTCCCGGCGCGCGGAACTCCGCGCCGACGCGCACGCGGCCGGGCTCGGCTACGCCCAGCAGCTGATGGCCGTACTGAGCGAGGATCTCGGCCGCGAGGAGACCGCACGCGCCGGCGCCTCGGCCATCGGCGTCCGCTTCGACGAGGAGGGAGTGATCGCACGGCTCCTCGCCTCCCACCCCGACACGCACACCCGGCTCCACCACCTGCGGGTCCGCCTGGAGAGCGGGCGCTGACGGGCCCGGCCGACGGAACGCCCCGGGCAACGCCGAAGGGCGGCCACCCGAAGGTGACCGCCCCTCAACTCAAGCAACCACAGCCGCTCGCCTACTGGTTGTACGGACCGTAGTCGTAGTCCTCCAGCGGGACGGCCTGGCCGGAGCCCGTGCCGAACGGCGAGTAGTCGATGTCGTCGTAGCCGACGGCCGAGTACATCGCGGCCTTGGCCTCCTCGGTCGGCTCGACCCGGATGTTGCGGTAGCGGGACAGACCCGTACCGGCCGGGATGAGCTTACCGATGATGACGTTCTCCTTGAGGCCGATGAGGCTGTCGGACTTGGCGTTGATCGCCGCGTCCGTCAGGACTCGGGTCGTCTCCTGGAAGGAGGCGGCCGACAGCCAGGATTCCGTCGCCAGCGAGGCCTTGGTGATACCCATCAGCTGCGGACGACCGGAGGCCGGGTGACCGCCCTCCTGGACCACACGACGGTTCTCGGTCTCGAACTTCGAGCGCTCGACCAGCTCACCGGGCAGCAGCTCGGCGTCGCCGGACTCGATGATCGTCACGCGGCGGAGCATCTGCCGGATGATGATCTCGATGTGCTTGTCGTGGATCGACACACCCTGCGAGTTGTAGACCTTCTGGACCTCGCCGACCAGGTGGACCTGGACGGCACGCTGACCCAGGATGCGCAGCACGTCGTGCGGGTTGGTGGCACCCACGGTGAGCTTCTGGCCCACCTCGACGTGCTCGCCCTCGCTCACCAGCAGACGGGCACGCTTCGAGATCGGGAACGCCGTCTCGTCGCTGCCGTCGTCCGGCGTGATGACGATCTTCTTGGTCTTCTCGGTCTCTTCGATGCGGACGCGACCGGCCGCCTCGGAGATCGGGGCGACACCCTTCGGCGTACGGGCCTCGAAGAGCTCGACGACACGCGGCAGACCCTGCGTGATGTCGTCACCGGCCACACCACCGGTGTGGAAGGTACGCATCGTCAGCTGGGTACCGGGCTCACCGATGGACTGGGCGGCGATGATACCGACCGCCTCACCGATGTCGACCAGCTTGCCGGTGGCCAGGGAGCGGCCGTAGCACATGGCGCACGTGCCGACCTTGGACTCACAGGTCAGGATCGAGCGGGTCTTGACCTCCTCGACACCGTGGTGCACGAGCTGGTCGATGAGCACGTCGCCCAGGTCCACGTTGGCCGGCGCGATCACCTTGCCGTCGATGACGACGTCCTCGGCGAGCATGCGGGCGTAGACGCTGGTCTCGACGTCCTCGGCCTTGCGCAGGACCCCGGTCTCGTCCTTCGAGGCGATCCGCAGCTTCAGACCGCGCTCGGTGCCGCAGTCCTCCTCGCGGATGATGACGTCCTGCGAGACGTCCACCAGACGACGGGTCAGGTAACCCGAGTCGGCGGTACGCAGGGCGGTGTCCGCCAGACCCTTACGGGCACCGTGCGTGGAGATGAAGTACTCCAGCACGGACAGGCCCTCACGGAACGAGGCCTTGATCGGACGCGGGATGGTCTCGTTCTTCGCGTTCGACACCAGACCACGCATACCGGCGATCTGCCGCATCTGCATCATGTTTCCTCGGGCACCCGAGTCAACCATCATGAAGATGGGGTTGGTCTTGGGGAAGTTCGCGTTCATCGCCTCGGCGACCTCGTTGGTCGCCTTGGTCCAGATCGCGATGAGCTCCTGCGTGCGCTCTTCCTTGGTGATCAGACCGCGCTCGTACTGCTTCTGGACCTTCTCGTCCTGCGCCTCGTAGCCCTTGACGATCTCCTTCTTCGCCTCGGGAACGACGACGTCGGAGATGGCCACGGTGACACCGGAACGGGTCGCCCAGAAGAAGCCGGCCGCCTTCAGGTTGTCGAGCGTCGCCGCCACGATGACCTTGGGGTAGCGCTCGGCCAGGTCGTTGACGATCTCGGAGAGCTGCTTCTTGCCCACCGAGTAGTCGACGAACGGGTAGTCCTCGGGCAGCAGCTCGTTGAAGAGCGCACGGCCGAGCGTGGTCTTCAGACGGAAGCTGTCACCCTGCTGCCACTCGGGCTCGCCCTCCTCGCGCGCCGGCGGCATCCAGCCACGCGGCGGGATGGTGCCCACCGGGAAGCGGATGTCCACCTGGGACTGCAGCGCGAGCTCGCCGGCGTCGAACGCCATGATCGCCTCGGCCGTGGAGGCGAACGAACGCCCCTCGCCCTTGGTGTCACGGAGCTCGCCGTCGGTGGTGAGGAAGAACAGACCGAGGACCATGTCCTGGGTCGGCATCGTCACCGGACGGCCGTCGGCGGGCTTGAGGATGTTGTTCGAGGACAGCATCAGGATGCGGGCCTCGGCCTGCGCCTCCGCGGAGAGCGGCAGGTGGACGGCCATCTGGTCACCGTCGAAGTCCGCGTTGAACGCGGTGCAGACGAGCGGGTGGATCTGGATGGCCTTGCCCTCGACCAGCTGCGGCTCGAAGGCCTGGATGCCGAGGCGGTGCAGGGTGGGAGCACGGTTCAGCAGCACCGGGTGCTCGGCGATGACCTCTTCGAGGACGTCGTACACGACGGTGCGGCCGCGCTCCACCATGCGCTTGGCGCTCTTGATGTTCTGCGCGTGGTTGAGGTCCACGAGCCGCTTCATCACGAACGGCTTGAAGAGCTCCAGCGCCATCGCCTTCGGCAGACCGCACTGGTGCAGCTTCAGCTGCGGACCGACGACGATCACGGAACGCGCGGAGTAGTCCACACGCTTGCCGAGCAGGTTCTGACGGAATCGACCCTGCTTGCCCTTCAGCATGTCGCTGAGGGACTTCAGCGGGCGGTTGCCGGGACCGGTGACCGGGCGACCACGACGGCCGTTGTCGAACAGCGCGTCGACGGCCTCCTGGAGCATGCGCTTCTCGTTGTTCACGATGATCTCGGGCGCGCCGAGGTCGAGAAGCCGCTTCAGGCGGTTGTTCCGGTTGATCACACGGCGGTACAGGTCGTTCAGGTCGGAGGTCGCGAAGCGGCCACCGTCCAGCTGCACCATCGGGCGGAGGTCCGGCGGGATGACCGGCACGCAGTCGAGCACCATGCCCTTGGGGCTGTTGCTGGTCTGCAGGAACGCGGAGACGACCTTGAGGCGCTTGAGCGCACGGGTCTTCTTCTGGCCCTTGCCGGTGCGGATGATCTCGCGGAGGCGCTCGGCCTCCTCGTCCAGGTCGAAGGACTCCAGGCGCTTCTGCAGCGCCGCGGCACCCATCGAACCGTCGAAGTACGTGCCGAAGCGGTCACGCAGCTCGCGGTAGAGGAGCTCGTCGCCCTCCAGGTCCTGGACCTTGAGGTTCTTGAACCGGGTCCACACCTCGTCGAGACGGTCGATCTCGCGCTGCGTACGGTCGCGCAGCTGCTTCATCTCACGCTCGGCGCCCTCGCGCACCTTGCGGCGCACATCGGCCTTGGCACCCTCGGCCTCGAGCTCGGCCAGGTCGGTCTCGAGCTTCTTGGCGCGGGCCTCGAGGTCGGCGTCGCGACGGTTCTCGACCTGCTGACGCTCGACGGAGACGTGGGCCTCCAGCGACGGCAGGTCGCGGGTGCGGCGCTCCTCGTCGACGTACGTGATCATGTACGCCGCGAAGTAGATGACCTTCTCCAGGTCCTTCGGGGCGAGGTCGAGCAGGTAGCCCAGCCGCGACGGAACGCCCTTGAAGTACCAGATGTGGGTGACGGGAGCGGCAAGCTCGATGTGGCCCATCCGCTCACGGCGCACCTTGGCGCGCGTGACCTCGACGCCACAGCGCTCACAGATGATGCCCTTGAAGCGGACACGCTTGTACTTGCCGCAGTAGCACTCCCAGTCCCGGGTCGGACCGAAGATCTTCTCGCAGAAGAGTCCGTCCTTTTCGGGCTTGAGCGTGCGGTAGTTGATCGTCTCGGGCTTCTTGACCTCGCCGTGGCTCCACTGACGGATGTCGTCAGCGGTGGCCAGACCGATCCGGAGCTCGTCGAAGAAGTTGACGTCGAGCACTATGCGTCAATCCCTCTCAGGGTTGTAAGTCATGGGGTCTGATACGGGGGTCCTGGGGCCGGAGGCCTTCATGGCGAAGGCCTCCGAACTCCCGTCAGACCTCTTCGACGCTGCTCGGCTCACGCCGGGACAGGTCGATGCCAAGCTCCTCCGCAGCGCGGAAGACGTCCTCGTCGGTGTCGCGCATCTCGATGGACATGCCGTCCGAGGACAGCACCTCCACGTTGAGGCACAGGGACTGCATCTCCTTGATGAGCACCTTGAAGGACTCGGGGATGCCGGGCTCGGGAATGTTCTCGCCCTTGACGATGGCCTCGTAGACCTTCACGCGGCCGGTGACGTCGTCGGACTTGATGGTCAGCAGCTCCTGGAGGGCGTACGCGGCGCCATAAGCCTCCAGCGCCCACACCTCCATCTCACCGAAGCGCTGGCCACCGAACTGGGCCTTACCACCCAGCGGCTGCTGGGTGATCATCGAGTACGGGCCGGTCGACCGGGCGTGCAGCTTGTCGTCGACCAGGTGGTGGAGCTTGAGGATGTACATGTACCCGATCGAGATCGGGTCCGGGAACGGCTCACCGGAGCGGCCGTCGAACATCCTCGCCTTGCCGGTCGGCTGCACCATGCGCTCGCCGTCGCGGTTCGGGATGGTGTGCTGGAGCAGACCGGCGAGCTCGTCCTCACGGGCACCGTCGAAGACCGGGGTCGCGACGTTGGTGCCGGGGGCGACGGAGTCGGCGCCGATGACCTGCAGACGCTTCGCCCAGTCGTCGCCGAGACCGGAGACGTCCCAGCCGCGGCTGGCGAGCCAGCCGAGGTGGATCTCCAGAACCTGTCCCGGGTTCATTCGGGACGGCACACCGAGCGGGTTGAGGATGATGTCGACCGGGGTGCCGTCCTCCAGGAACGGCATGTCCTCGATCGGCAGGATCTTCGAGATGACACCCTTGTTGCCGTGCCGGCCGGCGAGCTTGTCACCGTCCGTGATCTTGCGCTTCTGCGCCACGTAGACACGAACCAGCTGGTTCACGCCCGGCGGCAGCTCGTCGCCCTCTTCACGGTCGAAGACGCGGACGCCGATGACCTTGCCGATCTCGCCGTGCGGCACCTTCAGCGAGGTGTCACGGACCTCACGGGCCTTCTCACCGAAGATCGCGCGCAGCAGACGCTCCTCGGGGGTCAGCTCGGTCTCACCCTTGGGCGTGACCTTGCCGACGAGGATGTCACCGGCGACGACCTCGGCACCGATGCGGATGATGCCGCGCTCGTCGAGGTCGGCGAGGACCTCCTCGGAGACGTTCGGGATGTCCCGGGTGATCTCCTCGGGGCCGAGCTTGGTGTCACGGGCGTCGACCTCGTGCTCCTCGATGTGGATCGAGGAGAGGACGTCGTCCTGCACGAGGCGCTGCGACAGGATGATCGCGTCCTCGTAGTTGTGACCCTCCCACGGCATGAACGCCACGAGCAGGTTCTTGCCCAGCGCCATCTCGCCGTTCTCGGTGGCCGGACCGTCGGCCAGGACCTGGCCCTCGATGATCCGGTCGCCCTCGTTGACGATGACCTTCTGGTTGACCGAGGTGCCCTGGTTGGAACGGGCGAACTTGGCCAGGCGGTACGTGATGTACGTGCCGTCGTCGTTGGCGGTGGTGATGTAGTCCGCGGAGACCTCCTGGACCACACCCGCCTTCTCGGCCTTGACCACGTCGCCGGCGTCGACGGCGGAGCGGTACTCCATGCCGGTGCCGACGAGCGGGGCCTCGCTCTTGATGAGCGGAACGGCCTGACGCATCATGTTCGCGCCCATGAGGGCACGGTTGGCGTCGTCGTGCTCGAGGAACGGGATCATGGCCGTCGCGACCGACACCATCTGGCGCGGCGAGACGTCCATGTAGTCCACGTCGTCACCGGGGACGTAGTCGACCTCGCCGCCACGACGGCGGACCAGGACGCGGTTCTCGGTGAAGCGCAGGTCGTCGTCGAGCGTGGCGTTGGCCTGCGCGATGACGAACCGGTCCTCTTCGTCGGCCGTCAGGTAGTCGACCTCGTCGGTGACGACACCGTCGGTGACCCGGCGGTACGGCGTCTCCACGAAACCGAACGCGTTGACGCGGCCGTAGGAGGCGAGCGAACCGATCAGACCGATGTTCGGGCCTTCGGGCGTCTCGATCGGGCACATACGGCCGTAGTGGGACGGGTGCACGTCACGGACCTCGAAGCCGGCCCGCTCACGGGAGAGACCACCCGGACCAAGGGCCGACAGACGGCGCTTGTGGGTGAGACCCGACAGCGGGTTGTTCTGGTCCATGAACTGCGACAGCTGGCTGGTGCCGAAGAACTCCTTGATGGAGGCGACGACCGGCCGGATGTTGATCAGGGTCTGGGGCGTGATCGCCTCGACGTCCTGGGTCGTCATGCGCTCGCGGACGACTCGCTCCATACGCGCCAGACCCGTACGGACCTGGTTCTGGATGAGCTCGCCGACGCTGCGCAGACGACGGTTGCCGAAGTGGTCGATGTCGTCGGTCTCGACGACGATCGTCTGGCCGTTGTCGGCGGCCGTCTCGGTCTCGCCCGCGTGCAGCTTCACCAGGTACTTGATCGTCGAGATGACGTCCTCGACGGTCAGGACGCCCGCGTCGAGCGGAGCCTCCGCACCCAGCTTCTTGTTGACCTTGTAGCGGCCGACCTTTGCGAGGTCGTAGCGCTTGGGGTTGAAGTACAGGTTCTCGAGGAGCGTCTGCGCGGCCTCACGCGTGGGGGGCTCGCCCGGACGCAGCTTGCGGTAGATGTCGAGCAGCGCGTCGTCCTGCCCCTGGGTGTGGTCCTTCTCCAGGGTGGCGCGCATGGACTCGTACTCGCCGAACTCCTCCAGGATCTGCTCGGTGGTCCAGCCGAGGGCCTTGAGGAGGACGGTCACGGACTGCTTGCGCTTGCGGTCGATACGCACACCGACCATGTCGCGCTTGTCGATCTCCATCTCCAGCCAGGCACCCCGGGACGGGATGATCTTGGCGGAGAAGATGTCCTTGTCGGACGTCTTGTCGATGGAGGAGTCGAAGTAGACACCGGGCGAACGGACCAGCTGCGACACCACGACACGCTCGGTGCCGTTGATGACGAACGTGCCCTTGTGGGTCATGAGCGGGAAGTCGCCCATGAAGACCGTCTGAGACTTGATCTCACCGGTCTCGTTGTTGGTGAACTCGGCCGTGACGAAGAGCGGGGCCGCGTACGTGAAGTCGCGGTCCTTGCACTCGTCGATGCTGTTCTTCGGCGGCTCGAAGCGGTGGTCGCGGAAGGTCAGCGACATCGACCCGGAGAAGTCCTCGATCGGGGAGATCTCCTCGAAGATCTCCTCCAGACCGGACTTGGTGGGGACGTCCTGTCCGTTCTCCAGAGCCTCCTCGACCCGACTCTGCCAGGCGGTGTTGCCGAGCAGCCAGTCGAAGCTCTCGGTCTGCAGCGCGAGCAGGTTGGGAACCTCGAGAGGCTCCTTGATCTTTGCAAAAGAGATGCGCAGCGGGGCAGTGCTGGCGGCGGGGTTCGTATTCGAGGTCGAGGCGTTGCGCGAGGCGGCCAAGAGGGGGTCCTTCCGAGGGCTCGGACTCACTACGCGCGTACCGGCCCCTCTTATGCGCAAAGAGAGCAGGCTGTTCCTGAACTGATCAAAAGGCCAGGTCGGGAATGGTCTGTTCGTCGATGCTCAAGCGAGGGCATGCCCCTGGTGACGGGCAGGGGACAGCTAACAGGCAGCGCAAAGGGTCAGTGTAGCCACTTGGCACACTGATGTCCAGTTCGGGTTTCTCGAGACCCTCGTTGTTCTCGACACCTACGCAAGCCCACGCCCTCAATGCACGTTGATACTGCCCTCTTCGCCGTCGATCCATGCCTCGGAGTTCGGATCGGTGTGACGACGCGTCCTGAGAATTGCGCGCTGCGTGCAGTTCGTCAAGGCCCCTCATGCCCGATCCCTGTGCCGCGATCGTCACTCGCGGTTCGTCACCCGGGGTGTTCGGAGGCACGACGAAGATCACCATACTCGTCGCCACCGACAGTGCAAGGCAGCCGTCGCTCGACGTCCCCGAACGCCGAAAGGCGACCACCCAGTTGGGTGATCGCCCTTCGGTACGTTCGCGTTACAGCCTCGAACGAGATTTTGACACTCGTCCCGGAACTGTCTCGCACGGATCCTCACGGATCCAGGGGAGCTGGCGGACCAGCGAGGCCTTACTTGACCTCGACGGAGGCGCCGGCGGCCTTGAGGGATTCGGCAGCCTTCTCGGCGGCCTCCTTGGCGACCTTCTCGACGACGGGCTTCGGGGCGCCGTCCACGAGGTCCTTGGCCTCCTTCAGACCCAGGGAGGTCAGCTCACGCACGACCTTGATGACCTGGATCTTCTTGTCGCCGGCACCCGTGAGGATGACGTCGAACTCGTCCTGCTCGGCCTCGGCCTCGGCCGGGGCGCCAGCGGCGGCCGGGCCGGCGACGGCGACGGCCGCGGCGGCGGTGACGTCGAACTTCTCCTCGAACGCCTTCACGAACTCGGAGAGCTCGATGAGGGTCATCTCCTCGAACTGCGCGAGCAGGTCTTCCTGGCTGAGCTTCGCCATGGTGGGCGATCCTTCCACTAATTCGGCTGGTGCCGGTAGGTACATGTCTGGCGGGCGTACGTTCGGCCCGCTACGACCGCTTCCGGAGGCGGCAGCCTCAGGCGGCGATCATTTCGCGAGCCGAGTTACTCGGCACCGCCCTGCTCGTCCTGCTTGGCGCGAAGGGCGTCCACGGTGCGGACGAGCTTCGAGGGAAGCGCCTGGAAGAGCTGCGCAGTCTGGGACTGCTTGCCCTTGAAGGCACCCGCCAGCTTGGAGAGCAGAACCTCGCGGGACTCGAGGTCCGCAAGCTTCTTGATCTCGTCGGCGGACAGCGCCTTGCCGTCAAGGACACCGCCCTTGATGACGAGGTTCGGGTTGTCCTTGGCGAAGTCACGAAGACCCTTCGCCGACTCCACCGGGTCACCGGTGACGAAGGCGACCGCCGTCGGACCGTTGAACAGGTCGTCGAGCGTCGTGATCCCGGCCTCGTTGGCCGCAATCTTGGTCAGCGTGTTCTTCACCACGGCGTACTGGGCGTTCTCACCGAGCGAACGACGCAGCGTCTTGAGCTGCGCCACGGTGAGACCCCGGTACTCGGTCAGCACGGCAGCGTTCGAGCTACGGAACTGCTCCGTGAGCTCGGCCACCGCGGCAGCCTTGTCGGGCCTTGCCATAGAGCGTCGGCCTCCTTCCGGGTGATGAGGACCGCTCAGAAGGGGCTGGGACAAACGAAACGCCCCGGCGCAGGCGCTCGGGGCGTAGCTCGACCGGACGAATCCCGTACGACGACGGAACCGGACCAGGAGCAACTTCCACAGTCACCTGCGCGGGTCGTCCGCAGTTCAGCGGATCCTTCGGCCACCGCGCCCTCTCACGAGCACACGGCAACGACCAGCGGTCTTTGGCTTCTCCGGAAGAGTACGGGACCGCATCCCCGTCGGGCAAATCCGGTCCCGGGGGCCGCCACTCAGCCCTCTTCGGCCCCGTCCACCAGCTCCGCGACGTCCATGGTGTCCTCGGCCGCCGGGGTCTCGACGGTCACCGGCCGGTCGACCTCCAGGAGGGTGACGGTCAGGTCGAGCGGGCCTCCGTCGACCATGCGGCCCTCCTTCAGGGCATAGGTCTCGCCCTGTACGCGGTACCGCTTGGCGCGGCCGTCGCCGTCGACCCACAGGTCCACGGTGAGGGTGCCCTTCACGCCCAGCACCGCGAACTGGTCGAGGCTGGTGGTCAGCAGCTCCCGGGTCGCCTTGTCCTCGGCGGCCGTCTGGGCGGCTCGCAGGCCCTTCGTCGTGACCGTTCCCCGGTAGTGCGTGGTCCCGGTGCCGTCGACCGTCCCGGCACCGACCTTCCGCACGTCCTTCGCGCCTGCCAGGAGCGTGGACTGCGGGAGCGGGCTCGCCTCCAGCGGGCGGGGCAGGACACGGTAGGTGTTGTTGTCGGCCGCGCCACGGCCCCACACGGCCGGCTCCGCACTGAGCCATTCCTTGTCCCCCGCGACACCGATGGCCGCGGTGTCGCCCCCGGCGTACAGCACCCCCTCGGCGAACCGCACCGTCAGGGGCTTGCCCTCGCTCTCGCCCAACCCGGTCAGCTCCATGTCCAGGGCGGACGGCCGCACGGTCATGGACGCCTCGGCCCGCACCTTCCCGTGCTGCGGCAGGGTCCCGCTCACCCGGTAGCTCAGCGACTCCACCTCCGTCGTCCACTCCGCGGCCCGGACCACGGCCTCGGCGGGCGTCAACGACACCGCCCCTGCCCCCGACTCCGTGCCGCAGGCGGTGGCACCGCCGAGCAGCCCGGCCACGACGGCGATGCCGACGGCTCTGCGACGACGTACGGAGCCGTGTGCGGCAAACCTCATGTGTCCCCCTGGAACCTCACGCCCCACCCCTGTGGGAACGGCAAGGACACTAGCGCCGCCCGGTCGCGGCCGTCGCCCGTTTTCAGCTCGTCGGCAGGGAGTTCATCAGGTCCTTGAAGTCGACGGTCCGGTCGGCCGGCGGCTCCTCGGTGGAGACGTCGACGCCGTAGTCGCTGTAGTGGACCGTGGAGTTCACCACCCCGTTCGCGGTGTCACCCTTCTCGACCTTCTTGACCAACAGGTCGTCGTCGTCGATCCAGAGGTCGATGTCCACGGTGGTGATGCCGGACGCCTTGAGCTGTTCCTCCAGCTCGGCCCGCGCCTCCTCGCCGAGGCGGGCGTTCCGCTCCTGGACGTCGGCGACCTTCACCGTGCCCGCGTAGTGCGTGGTCCGCTCCCCCCGTACGTCCTCCTCGCCGACCTTCTCGACGTCGCCGGAGGCCAGCAGGAGGCGTACGGACTGGTTCGGCGTGACGCTCTTGAAGTACTCCTGCACATAGGCGCCGGAGGCCCCGCCGATCATCTCGTCCATGTCCTCGTACGCGTACCTGATCCACCGCTTGCCGCCGTACTGCCGGGCGAAGAGGTCGCCCATGTCCGCGTAGTAGGCGTCGGGGAGATAGCGGGCCTGCATCGAGGTGACGCCCAGCCGGCTCATCTGGTCGGCCGCCTGGCCGCCGGTGTAGGTGATGGTCATGGTGCCGTTGAGACCGTCGGCCCAGTCGATCTCGCCGTCGGCCTCGATGGACATCAGGTCACCCATGTCCCCGGTGGACTCGATCCTGGACGAGTCGGCGTCGCCGGTGGACCTGTCCGCGAGCTTCAGCGCCGCGATCAGGTCGCCCCCGCCCTCGCCCGGGTCCGAGGACCCGCAGGCGGCCACCCCCGTCAGGGCGGCGACCACCGCGAACGACAGGACCGTACGGCGACACCCGGTCGTGCTGGTCATCCGTCCCCACCCCCAGGGAGATTGCCGTGCTCCGCACACCAGGGCAGCACACCCGCGCGCGGATGCCCACCCGTACGCCGAAAAGGTCCGTACGCCGAAAAGGGACGAGCCCCGCACCTCGAAAGGTTGCGGGGCTCGTCCTCGGGCTGTGCGTCCGCGACGCGGCGGCCGGTGAGCGTCAGGCTCAGACGGCGGCCGGGTCCTCCTCGACGAGGAGGTTGCGGGTGCGGTTCGAGTCGATCGGAATGCCAGGGCCGATCGTGGTGCTGATCGCGGCCTTCTTGATGTAGCGACCCTTGGCGGCCGACGGCTTCAGACGGAGGATCTCCTCCAGCGCCGCGGCGTAGTTCTCCACCAGCTTGGTGTCGTCGAACGACGTCTTGCCGATGATGAAGTGCAGGTTCGAGTGCTTGTCGACGCGGAACTCGATCTTGCCGCCCTTGATGTCGTTGACGGCCTTCACGACGTCCGGGGTCACGGTGCCGGTCTTGGGGTTCGGCATGAGACCACGGGGACCGAGCACGCGGCCGAGGCGGCCGACCTTGCCCATGAGGTCCGGGGTGGCGACGACGGCGTCGAAGTCCAGACGGCCCTTCGCCACCTCGTCGATCAGTTCGTCGGAGCCGACGATGTCGGCGCCGGCGGCGGTCGCGGCCTCGGCACGGTCACCGGTCGCGAAGACCAGGACCCGGGCGGTCTTACCGGTGCCGTGCGGGAGGTTCACGGTGCCACGGACCATCTGGTCGGCCTTGCGCGGGTCGACACCCAGACGGAAGGCGACCTCGACGGTGCCGTCGAACTTGGACGTGGAGGTCTCCTTGGCGAGACGGACGGCCTCGAGCGGGGCGTAGAGCTTGTCCCGGTCGACCTTGGCGTCCGCAGCGCGGAGAGCCTTGCTGCGCTTGCTCACAACTGCTCCTGAGTGTTCTGAAAGGAGTCGTGGTACGGGCCGAGCAGGCCCTGCCACGTGCGACCGCTCGTACGGCGGCCGCATGGTTCTACAACTGCGGTGATCAGCCCTCGACCGTGATGCCCATGGAACGGGCGGTGCCGGCGATGATCTTCGACGCGGCGTCCAGGTCGTTGGCGTTCAGGTCGGGAAGCTTGGTCGTGGCGATCTCGCGGACCTGCGCCTCGGTGATCTTGGCGACCTTGGTCTTGTGCGGCTCGCCGGAGCCCTTCTCGACACCCGCGGCCTTCAGGATCATCTTCGCGGCCGGCGGCGTCTTGGTGATGAAGGTGAAGGAGCGGTCCTCGTAGACCGTGATCTCCACCGGGATCACCCAGCCACGCTGCGACTCGGTCGCGGCGTTGTAGGCCTTGCAGAACTCCATGATGTTGACGCCGTGCTGACCGAGCGCGGGGCCGACCGGCGGGGCGGGGTTCGCCGCACCGGCGTTGATCTGGAGCTTGATGAGCCCCGTGACCTTCTTCTTCTTGGGAGGCATTGCTCTCCGGGTCCTTTCGATTCGAGTGCACCCTCACCCGGGTCGCGTCCCGGATGAAGGCATACCGCACAACGATAACGGGTATAGATGCGCGGCCAAAAACCGAGCAGGTCAGACAAGCTTTTGACAGCCCGTCTGACCTGGTCGGAAGCAGCGATTCCAGAAGTGGCCGGTGCGCGCTAGTTCTTCTGGATCTGGTCGAACGACAGCTCGACCGGCGTCTCGCGGCCGAAGATCTCGACGAGACCCTTGACCTTCTTCGAGTCCGCGTTGATCTCGTTGATGGTCGCCTGCAGCGTGGCGAACGGGCCGTCCGTGACGGTGACCGAGTCGCCGACCTCGAAGTCCAGCACCTGGACCTCGACCTTGCGGGCGGGGGCCGGCTTGCCCTCGGCCTCGGCGGCCTCGCGGGCCGCCTTCTCCTCGGCCTCCGGCGCGAGCATCTTGACGATCTCGTCCAGGGTCAGCGGGTACGGGTCGTAGGCGTTGCCCACGAAGCCGGTGACGCCGGGGGTGTTGCGGACGACGCCCCAGGACTCGTTCGTCAGGTCCATGCGCACCAGGACGTAGCCGGGGAGCTTGTTCTGACGGATGGTCTTGCGCTCGCCGTTCTTGATCTGCGCGACCTCTTCCTGCGGCACCTCGGCCTGGAAGATGAAGTCCTCGACGTTCAGCGAGACGGCGCGCTGCTCGAGGTTGGTCTTCACGCGGTTCTCGTAACCGGCGTACGTGTGGATGACGTACCACTCGCCGGGCAGGGCCCGCAGTTCCTGACGGAGGGCCTCGACGGGGTCGACCGGCTCGGTCTCCTCCTCGACGGCCTCTTCGGCTGCGTCCTCGTCCTCGGTGTCGCTCTCGGCGTCGGCGTCCTCGGCCTCGGCGTCATCCTCGACGTGCACGGCCTCTTCCTCGGCCGGCTCCCCCGCCTCGGCTTCGGCAGCCTCGAACTCGTCGACCTCGTCCGCTCCCTCGACGATGTCGAGCTCATCATCCACGGACTCGTCCGGCTCGATGGCGTCGTTCAGGTTCGGGTCAGACACGTGGCTGCTTCTTCCTGGATACATGGGGGTGGAACACGCGAAAGGGGCGCCAGGTTACGGCGCCCTTCGCTTTCGGCTCAGCCGAAGACGTACTTGGCGGCCTTGTCGAGGCCGAAGTCAATCACGGTAACGAGACCGATCATGATCACGACGAAGACGATGACCACCGAGGTGTACGTCGTCAGCTGGGAGCGGGTCGGCCAGACGACCTTCCGCAGCTCCGCGACGATCTGGCGATAGAAGATCCCGAGGCGCTTCAGCGGGCCCTTCTTGGCACGCTTGCCGCCCTTGCGGGTCTTCTTCTTGTCCTCGGGCACCTCGTCCTGGGCATCAGGCGTGTCGATGGAGCCCACGGCGTCCGTCATTCATCCTCACCTGATTCCGGTCCGGGTCGTGGCCGTGCCGCGCCCGGTCTGAGCCGCACGGCGGAACATTGCTGTACGTACATGCGCACACATCCTGGCGTGAGGAGTGTGTAGCAGGGCCGGAGGGACTTGAACCCCCAACCGCTGGTTTTGGAGACCAGTGCTCTACCAATTGAGCTACGACCCTTTGTGTTTCTCCCCCAACGTACCGCATCCGACCGAGTGCTCGGTGTGCACCTGCCGGGCGCGGCCGGTGAAGGCCAACGAGGAGAGAGCATACGTGGTCCGAGGCCTGTCGTCGAACAGAAAGCGTCCGTAGGGGCGTTGCCCGCCGAAGATCGACCGTTCGCCGGTCCGGATACGGACGGTTGTTCCCGGGCTGCTCACTGTGTGAAACCCGCGTGCCGGGCGCGTTTCCGGTCTGGAACGATGGGCCCCATGAGCGCTGCAACCCCTCCCACCGAGCGCCGGGTATCCGCGCGTATCGGCGCGATCTCCGAGTCCGCCACCCTCGCCGTGGACGCCAAGGCCAAGGCCCTCAAGGCCGCTGGGCGTCCGGTGATCGGCTTCGGCGCCGGTGAGCCCGACTTCCCGACCCCGGACTACATCGTCGAGGCGGCCGTCGAGGCCTGCAAGAACCCGAAGTACCACCGCTACACGCCGGCCGGAGGTCTGCCGGAGCTGAAGGCCGCGATCGCCGCGAAGACCCTGCGCGACTCCGGCTACGAGGTCGACCCGTCGCAGGTCCTCGTCACCAACGGCGGCAAGCAGGCCATCTACGAGGCGTTCGCCGCGATCCTCGATCCGGGCGACGAGGTCATCGTCCCGGCCCCGTACTGGACGACGTACCCGGAGTCGATCCGTCTCGCCGGCGGTGTCCCGGTCGACGTCGTCGCCGACGAGACCACGGGCTACCGCGTCTCCGTCGAGCAGCTGGAGGCGGCCCGCACGGAGAACACCAAGGTGCTGCTCTTCGTCTCCCCCTCCAACCCGACCGGCGCGGTCTACACGCGCGCGCAGATCGAGGAAATCGGCCGCTGGGCCGCCGAGAAGGGCCTGTGGGTCCTGACCGACGAGATCTACGAGCACCTGGTCTACGGCGACGCGGAGTTCCACTCGCTGCCGGTGGTCGTGCCGGAGCTGGCCGACAAGACGATCGTGGTCAACGGTGTCGCGAAGACGTACGCGATGACCGGCTGGCGCGTGGGCTGGGTCATCGGCCCCAAGGACGTCGTCAAGGCCGCGACCAACCTCCAGTCGCACGCCACGTCGAACGTCTCCAACGTGGCGCAGGTGGCCGCGCTGGCCGCCGTCTCCGGCGACCTGTCGGCCGTCGAGAGGATGAAGGAGGCCTTCGACCGCCGCCGCAAGACGATCGTGCGGATGCTCAACGAGATCGACGGCGTCCTCTGCCCGGAGCCCGAGGGCGCGTTCTACGCCTACCCCTCGGTGAAGGACCTGATCGGCAAGGAGATCCGGGGCAAGCGCCCGCAGGACACGGTCGAGCTGGCCGCGCTGATCCTGGAGGAGGCCGAGGTCGCCGTCGTACCCGGCGAGGCCTTCGGCACCCCCGGCTATCTGCGGCTGTCGTACGCCCTGGGTGACGAGGATCTCGTCGAGGGTGTCTCGCGTATCCAGAAGCTGCTGGCGGAGGCGACGGACTGACGTCCTGAGCTGCCGACCGGGGCGCTGCACCTCCGAATTCTCGGAGGTGCAGCGCCTCCTTCATGTGTGCGAGCAAGACCACGTTCGGGGATTCCGCTTTCGGTACGGCTCGGAGGTGCGGCAGGATCCTTCAATGGAGCGTGTACGTGATCTCTCTGAACTGCCCAAGGCCCATCTGCATCTGCACTTCACGGGATCGATGCGGCCCACGACCGTGCTGGAGCTGGCCGACAAGTACGGGGTGCGGCTGCCCGACGCGTTGTCGGAGGCGCTGACCAGCGGGGAGCCGCCGAAGCTGCGGGCGACGGACGAGCGAGGGTGGTTCCGGTTCCAGCGGCTGTACGACGCGGCGCGCTCGTGCGTCAGGGAGCCCGAGGACATCCAGCGGCTGGTGCGGGAGGCCGCGGAGGAGGATGTGCGGGACGGCTCGGGCTGGCTGGAGATCCAGGTGGACCCGACGTCGTACGCGCCCCGGCTGGGCGGGCTGATCCCGGCGCTGGAGGTCATCCTCGACGCGGTCGACACGACGGCGCGGGAGACCGGGCTCGGGATGCGGGTGCTGGTGGCCGCGAACCGGATGAAGCACCCGCTGGACGCGCGCACCCTGGCCCGGCTGGCGGTGCGGTACGCGAACCGGGGTGTGGTCGGCTTCGGGCTCTCCAACGACGAACGCCGGGGCATGGCGAGGGACTTCGACCGGGCCTTCGCGATCGCCCGCGAGGGAGGTCTGCTGTCGGCGCCGCACGGCGGCGAGCTGACGGGCCCGTCGTCGGTGCGTGACTGCCTGGACGACCTGCACGCGGACCGGTTGGGGCACGGGGTCCGCGCGGCGGAGAATCCGCGCCTGCTGAAGCGGCTCGCCGAGCAGCAGATCACCTGCGAGGTGTGCCCGGCCTCGAACGTGGCGCTCGGCGTCTACGAGAAGCCCGAGGACGTCCCCCTGCGGACTCTGTTCGAGGCCGGGGTGCCGATGGCGCTCGGCGCGGACGACCCGCTGCTGTTCGGCTCACGCCTCGCGGCCCAGTACGAGCTCGCCCGCCACCATCACGGCTTCACGGACGCGGAGTTGGCGGAGCTGGCCCGTCAGTCGATCCGGGCGTCGGCGGCGCCGGAGCTGGAGCGGACGAAGCTGCTGTCCGGGGTGGACGACTGGCTGGCCGGCTAGAGGTTCTGGCCGGTCAGAGGTTCTGGCCGGTCAGAGGCTGACGCCGACGGTCACCGGCTCGTTGACCAGGGTGATGCCGAAGGCCTCGCGAACTCCGGTGACGACCTCGCGGGCCAGGGCGAGCAGGTCCTCGGTGGTGGCCGCGCCCCGGTTGGTGAGGGCCAGGGTGTGCTTGGTGGAGATCCGGGCGGGGCCGGTGCCGTACCCCTTGGTGAAGCCCGCCTTGTCGATCAGCCAGGCGGCGGAGGTCTTGGTGTGGCCGTCGCCCGCGGCGTACGCGGGCGGGGTGACGCCGTCCCCGAGCCGCTCCCGCACGCGCGCGTGGAACGCGGCGAACTGCGCGTCCGTGAGGATCGGGTTGGTGAAGAACGACCCGGCCGACCAGGTGTCGTGGTCCTCGGGGTCGAGCACCATGCCCTTCCCGGCCCGCAGCTTCAGCACGGTCTCCCGGGCGTCGGCGAGGGGGACCCGGTCGCCGGGCTCGACGCCGAGCGTGCGGGCCGTCTCGGCGTACTTGACCGGCCCCGACAGGCCGTCCGCGTCCTCCAGTTCGAACCGGACCCGGAGCACGACATACCGCTCGGGCTCGCCCTTGAAGCGGCTGTGGCGGTACGAGAAGGCGCACTCGGCGTTCGGGACGGTGACCGTCTCGCGGGTGCGGCGGTCGTAGGCGACGACCTCGGTGACGGTGGAGGCGACCTCCTGGCCGTACGCCCCGACGTTCTGGATCGGCGTGGCGCCCGCGGAGCCGGGGATGCCGGCCAGGCACTCGATCCCGGCGAGCCCGGCCTCGACGGTCCGGGCGACCGCGTCGGTCCACACCTCGCCGGCGGCCAGCTCCAGCCGCGTCCCGTCGAGCGCGTAGCCCTTCGTGGCGATGACCAGCGCGGTCCCGGCGAACCCCTTGTCACCGATGACCAGGTTGGAGCCGCCGCCGATGAGCAGCAGCGGCGTACCGGTGTCGTCGGCCTCGCGGACGGCGGCGATCACCTCGTCGTCGGTGGTCGCGGTGATCAGCCGGTGCGCGGGCCCGCCCAGCCGGAAGGTGGTCAGCGGGGCGAGGGGAGCGTCGTGGAGTTCCTGCACGGGCTCAAGAGTACGAGACCGTTCCTGTGGACTGAGCGGGGGTGAGTCCGTTCGGCCGCGCGCCCCGAACGGTCTTGGGCGAGCTGGTCCCCGGCGTACTCGACCCGGGGGGGCGGCGACACGCATCCTGCGCGTGGTCCGGGCCCCGGAGGCCGGTTCCCTACGCGACCTGGCCCTCAGGTACGGCCAGAGGCGACGGGGAGGCCCTGAACCATCACTCCGGTGGAGCGGGGCCCCGCACGCTGACGCCATACCTCACGTCCCAGATCGCACGATCACGCTAACCCAAACGGCCCAGGACACCGCAAGCCCGGAAACCGACCATCACACGATCGAGCTAATTCGACCTCGTACGCACTCCTTAACAAGCCAGCTGATACCCCCGCGCCCGGGAGGGGGCGGGGGACCGTGCCAGGCGCGGCTGCGCCGCGTGGGCCGTCAGGCCAGTCGTACGACCGCGCGGGACATGCCCAGTACCTTCTGGCCGGCGCTCATCGCTGTGAGGTCCACGCGGACGGTGTTGTCGTCGAGCTTGGCGCCGACCTTGGCACTGACCTCGATGGTGGCGCCCTGGTCGTCGTCGGGGACGACGACGGGCTTGGTGAAGCGGACGCCGTACTCGACGACCGCGCCCGGGTCGCCCGTCCAGTCGGTGACGACACGGATCGCCTCGGCCATGGTGAACATGCCGTGGGCGATGACGTCCGGGAGGCCCACCTCCTTGGCGAACCGCTCGTTCCAGTGGATCGGGTTGAAGTCGCCGGAGGCGCCCGCGTACTGGACGAGGGCGGCGCGGGTCACGCCGAAGGTGCGGGCGGGCAGTTCGGTGCCGACCTCGACGTCGTCGTAGGAGATCTTCGCGGTCATCGGGTCCTCACGCCTCCTCGGCCGCGCGGGCCACGAGCTTGGTCCAGGCGGTCACGACGTGCTCGCCGGCCTCGTCGTGGACCTCGCCGCGGATGTCCAGGATGTCGTTGCCCGCCAGGGACTTGATCGCCTCGATGGTGGAGGTGACCGTGAGGCGGTCACCGGCGCGCACCGGGCGCCGGTAGGCGAACTTCTGGTCGCCGTGCACCACCCGGCTGTAGTCGAGGCCCAGCTGGGGGTCCTGGACGACCTGCCCCGCCGCCTTGAAGGTGATCGAGAACACGAAGGTCGGCGGCGCGATCACATCGGCGTACCCGAGCGCCTTGGCGGCCTCCGGGTCGGTGTACGCGGGGTTGGTGTCCCCCACGGCCTCCGCGAACTCGCGGATCTTCTCCCGGCCGACCTCGTAGGGGTCGGTGGGCGGGTAGGAACGCCCCACGAAGGACTGGTCGAGCGCCATGGGCTCGGCACCTCCTGGTTGCTCGGCGGATACGGCGGTACTGGCCGGTACGGGTCACTCAACGACGCGAGGCCGCCCCCGATCTCTCGGGGACGGCCTCGTGTACGAGCCTGATTTTCTATCGCGTTTCGCGGTGCGCGGTGTGCGCCTTGCAACGCGGGCAGTGCTTCTTCATCTCCAGTCGGTCCGGGTTGTTACGCCGGTTCTTCTTGGTGATGTAGTTCCGCTCCTTGCACTCCACGCAGGCCAGCGTGATCTTTGGGCGGACGTCGGTGGCAGCCACGTGAGTGCTCCTTGACGAACGGATGGGACAGGGTTCAACGCACAGAAGAGTAGCCGATCGAAGGACCGACCCCGCAATCGGCTACTGTCAGTAGCGGTGACCGGACTTGAACCGGTGACACAGCGATTATGAGCCGCTTGCTCTACCGACTGAGCTACACCGCTGTGATGCGATCGGATCCCGCCTTGCGACGGGAACCATTCACACCAGAGCCCCAATACGGAATCGAACCGTAGACCTTCTCCTTACCATGGAGACGCTCTGCCGACTGAGCTATTGGGGCGAGCGATGAAGACATTACACGCCCCACCACCGATCGCCCAAATCCGTTTCCCCGCCTCCCTCCGTGGGCCGTCCACGGGTCGTCCAAGGGTCGACCAGGGATCATTCGGAGGGCGTCCGGACCGCGCCCTGAGAGCGCCCCGGAGGGCTTCGTCCGTCCCGTTTCCCGAGGTCCCGTGGGTCTCAGGGGCACCACCGTGCCCGGCCCTCCCGACGATCCCCCGGCAGGTGAACCACACCGGTACGACTATTGCGCTCCTCCGAGACGAGGGCGGGTGGCCCGCCTAGGCTCGACTCACTCTGCGTGATCTTGTGTCCCCCGCTGTGTCCCCACCATGTGCGCCACCGCACAGCCGTCGCCGAGCCCCGGGAGTGCGATGCCCGACAGCCAGCCGCAGCCGTCCCACTCCTCCTCCGGCCCGCCCTCGGGCCCGGACGAGGCAGGCGCCCTGCTGCTGTGCGGTGCGCGGCTGACCGACGGCCGGGTGGTGGACGTACGGCTGGGCGGCGGACGTATCGAGGCGGTCGGCACGGCGGGCAGCCTGGGCGCCGGGACCGCCGCGCCCGGGGCGCTCGGGGCGTCAGGGGCGTCCGCCACCCGGGTGGATCTCGGCGGCCATCTGCTCCTGCCGGCCCCCGCCGAGCCGCACGCGCACGGCGACACGGCCCTGTCGGCCGACTTCGAGGGGCCGGTCCCGTACGACGGTCGGGACGTCCAGCGGCGGGCCACCGAGGCCGCGTTGCTGCAGCTCGGGCACGGCGCCACGGCGGTGCGCTCGCACGTGCACGTGGGGGACGTGCAGGGTCTGGGGGCGCTGACGGCGGTGCTCCAGGCGCAGCGGGCGCTGCGCGGGCTCGTCGAGCTGACGACGGTGGCGATGCCCCGGGTGCTGACCGGGGTGGCCGGGGCGGACGGGCTCGCGATCCTGCGGGACGCGGTCAAGATGGGCGCCTCGGTGGTCGGCGGCTGCCCGGATCTGGACCCCGACCCCACCGGCTATGTGGAGGCGGTCCTGGAGATCGCCTCCGAATACGGCTGCCCCGTCGATCTGCACACCGACGGCGACGACCCGGCCCGCCTCGCCCGGCTCACGGCCATGGCGGGCGGCCTGCGGCCCGGCGTCACCCTGGGCCCCTGCGGCGGCCTGGCCCGCCTCGCCTCCCAGGCCGCGTCCCGCGCCGCCGACCAGCTCGCCGCGGCCGGCGTGACCGTCGCCTGTCTCCCCCAGGGCGGCTGCGGCACCGTGGACCGCCGGGGCACCGCGCCCGTACGGCTCCTGCGCGCGGCCGGCGTACGCGTCGCGGCGGGCAGCGGAGCGTTGCGGGACGTGTCCAACCCCGTCGGCCGCGGCGACCCCCTGGAGGCGGCCTACCTGCTGGCCTCGCGGTACGGGCTGCGGCCCGAGGAGGCGTACGACACCGTCAGCGGGGCGGCACGCGCCGCCCTCGGGCTGCCCGAGGTGCGCGTCGAGGCCGGCTTCCCCGCCGAACTGCTCGCCGTACGCGGCGCCCGGCTCGCGGGCGTGCTGTCCCTCGCGTACAGCCGGATCGTCGTGCACCGGGGGCGCGTGGTGGCGCGCACCAGCGCGGTACGGGAGTACTGCGGCTCGGCGACGAGCGCGGCGGTGGACCTGCCTCGGCAGGGGCGGGGGGAGCCGTCGTGAGGAGAGTGAGGAGGGATGGGGTGGTGGGTGGCTCGCAGGGCGTACGTGAGGGGCGCGGGGCGCGTGTGGGCATGCGGGCGTGGGCGAGCCGCAGATGAGTGTGCGGGCACGCGCGCGTGGGGGTTCTCGTGTCTCCACACGCGCGTGCCCGAAGTGAGCAGCGGCAGCCGTCGCGCTCGGCGGCTGCTGCTCGGATACCGGGCGTCCCGCTGGGACCGCCGGTCAGACGCCGAACACCCCGCCGCCGAGCGGGCCGCCGAAGTCGTCGACCGGGATCTCGGAGGCGCCCTTGGGGGCGCTGATGTCGCCGGCCTTGCCGAAGGTGAGCACGAGGGGGGCCTTGGCGCCCTTCGGGTCGTCGGCGAGGACAGCGAGGTCGGTCTCGATACGGGTCAGGTCGCCGTTCTTGAGGGTGAAGTCGACCGCGACCTTCTTGTTCGGGGCGTCCTTCAGGTCCTTGCCCGTGGGGAGTTCGGCCCCCGGCGGCAGGTCGCCCTCGATGGGCTGGAGCTTGTCGACGATGCCGGTGAGCAGGTCGCGGAAGTTGGCCTTGGCGGTGATGACCTCGGTGCCGTTCTCGCCGTTCTTGGTCTTGAAGTCGACCTCACGGGCGACGACACCGCGGACGGCGTCGAGGATCTTCTTCTGGGTCCTGGCGTCGATCTCGTCGGAGCCGCCCGAGCCGGAGCCCCCCGCGTCCTCGGCGACCTCCTGCAGCTCGGTCTTGTTGATCTTGACCCAGTCGCCCTCGAGGACCGGCCGCAAGTGCTGCTCGCTCTCGGGGAGTTCGTCGAGTTCGTCGGCCGTCGGGAAGGGCATGCCCATCGCGTCGCCCATGGCCTGCATGTCGGCGCGGTAGTACAGGTAGTCGCCGACCATCCGGTACTCGGCGAACACGCCCTCGTCACCCGAGACCTTCATGGCGACGCCGGCGATGTCCTTCTCACCGGAGTCGGCCAGCGGCTTCTTCGACCTGACCGACACGTCGACGCGCAGCCCGGTGAAGAACTCCGCCATGTCCGGCGGCACTTCCTCGCTGTCCTCGCCCATGAGCGCGACGAGGTCGTCCGGGTCGGCGTCGAGCCGCATCCCGAAGGCCAGTGACTTCTGCTCGCCCAGCCGTTCGACGGCGCTGTCGACCTTCTGACCCGCCGTGAGGTTCTGGACCGTGCCGCACGCGGCCACCGTGACGAGCACGGCCGCGGCGCAGCCGACCCCGGTGACGGCGCGGCGGACCACGGGCGTTCCGGCGGCGGACGCGCGCTCCATGGACGTACGTACAACAGTCTTGCGCATGGCTTTACGCATGGTGGTGATGGGGTCCCCCCGTGATTCCGGCGCTCGCCGACACGGCGAACACTGTTGAGACACCTGAGACCGCGGGATGGTTGCGCGGCAAACGCGTCCGCTCGGGCGTACGGTCGGAAGCATGCGCATTGTCATCGCTGGAGGTCATGGTCAGATCGCGCTGCGGCTGGAGCGGTTGCTCGCCGCGCGCGGTGACGAGGTCGCGGGGATCATCCGCCGCGCCGAACAGACAGACGATCTGCGCGCGGCCGGTGCCGAACCGGTGCTGTGCGATCTGGAGTCCGCGTCGGCCGAGGAGGTCGCCGCGCATCTGCTGGGCGCGGACGCCGCCGTGTTCGCGGCGGGTGCCGGGCCGGGCAGTGGGGCGGCCCGCAAGGACACGGTCGACCGCGCGGCAGCGGTCCTGTTCGCGGACGCCGCGGTGCGCGCGGGCGTACGCCGCCACGTCGTCGTCTCGTCCATGGGCGCCGACCCCGAGCACCGGGGCGACGAGATCTTCGACGCCTACCAGCGGGCGAAGGGCGAGGCCGACGCGTATGTGCGCGGCCTGGACGCCCTGGACTGGACGATCCTGCGCCCCGGCATGCTGACCGACGACGCCGGCACCGGCCTCGTACGTCTGGAGGCGTCGACCGGCCGCGGTCCGATCCCTCGCGACGACGTGGCCGCGACGCTCGTCGAACTCCTCGACACCCCCGCCACCGCCGGTCTGACCCTGGAGCTCGTCAGCGGCTCGACGCCGGTGTCGGTGGCGGTGAAGTCGGTGGCGGGCAACTGACCGTTCCGAGCCGGGGAGCGGCGCTTCAGAACAGCGGCAGCTGACCGGGGAACTCGGGAACGACGAAACCGTCGAGCGCGGGCTGGGCCTCCCCGATCCGGGCCTGCCTGCGCGACCCGGGACACGAGACCAGCTCCCCGCTCGCCCCCGGCGGATCGTGCCGCGCGAACCGCCCCGCCACGACGGCGATCTCACGACGGCATTCGGGGCAGTGTCTGCGACGCGATGACATGCAGTCAGTGTGCCTCGCGACCGTTCCGACTCCCCTTGCCCGTCACACCGTCGAAGCCGTCCACGCACACGAAGAAGCCCCTTCCGAACTGCTCTCACAGTCCGGAAGGGGCTTCCCTCCACGTGGCGGCGCCAGGATTCGAACCTGGGTAGGCTAAGCCGACGGATTTACAGACCTCCTGCGATCACGGGCCCGAACCCCTTCTGACCAGGCATTTCAGGCCTCGTTGGGGCATGGCGATCGATCGCCGTCCACGTCTCGTCCTGATCATGGAAAATCTCACCTCGATGAGACCGGAGGCAGTGTGACTGTGGCCCACTACGCTGGTATGCACCACCTCAGAATGGAGAGTGCCCGGCGGATGGGACCGAAGACGGCGAAGGTCTACGAGACGATTCGTGCACGGCTCGCATCGGGCGAGTATGCCCCCGGCGACAAGATGCCCTCAGAGCGGACACTCTCCGAGGAACTGAGCATCGGCCGTACGGCCTTGCGGCAGGTGCTCGCCCGGCTCGTGTCGGAGGGCGCGCTGGAGGTTCGAGGGCGGAGTTCGTACCGGGTTCCTGGCGCAGTAAGTGTCAAGGCACCTGAGGGACTGGAGCCGTGGCGCATCCACGGCGAGCGGGATCTGTACGACAACCAGTGGGTCAAGCTCCAACTCTGGGACGTTGAACCGCCCGGTGTGGAGCGCTTCGAGCACCACGTGGTGAGGCTGCACCACGTGGCCATTACCGCCGTGCTGGACGATCAGGAACGCGTACTGATGATGTGGCGGTACCGCTTCGTCCCGCAGCAATGGGGATGGGAACTCCCCGGCGGCATCGTGGACGAAGGGGAGGACCCCGCAGACACAGCGCTGAGGGAGTTCGTGGAAGAGACCGGTTGGCGACCGAAGTCACTGGAACACGTCGTCACGTACCAACCCATGATCGGCATGGTCGACTCGCCTCACGAGATCTTCGTGGGCCACGGGGCTGAACAAGTGGGTTCGCCGACAGACCTTGAAGAGGCTGGACACATTGAGTGGGTGCCCCTTGCCGACATTCCTGGGCTGATGGCACGTGGTGAGCTGATGGGCTCTGGCACCTTGGTCGCCTTGCTCCACATTCTGGCGAGCCGGGGCAAGCAGGGGATCGCAGTCCGGAGTTGAGCGCCTACCGTGCCGGGCCGCTCTTGGTCGTATGCCGCCGGGAGCGGGCGCTAAGACCCTACGCAACCTGGCCACCAGTCGCGTGCACACCGCGCGTTTGCGCGCAAGCCGGAATGTGCGCACTCTAGAAATAGAGGGAGTGCTGGGAGGTAGCAACATGAAAGCTCCTACAGCATCGGCGACATCAGCGCCTAAGAATCAACGCGATTCGGACCCAAAGTATTGGGAGTATCCGTCGCCGCTTGGGCTCGGCGCATCACGCGACTCGATGACCGGAGGGGCGGCCCCGCTGCTGGCAGGATTCTCAATTGGGTTGATCGGTGTTATAGCGCAGGCTCCTCAATCCATCAGGTGGCCTGGTCTATCACTCCTTCTATTTGCGCTTGCCGCAACCCTACTGACAACCTGCATCCAATTTGGCTTCTGGGCACGCGCATACATATATTCCGCTCAGGACGTGCGTGACTGGTTCCCTGATTTTGACGCGACGCCGTGGCGGAAGGCGCACCTACAGCAAATACAGAGAGATCACTTCGGCCGTTGGAGGGTGTGGCATACGCGAGCGCGGCTGATGTACGACCTAGGTATCGTCTGTTTGGCATCGGCTGTAGCGCTGACTGTGGCGCCACCTAGTAGTTATGGCGACACTGGGCCGTCCAGCGCCGAAGTTGTCCTGAGGTGGATTGCCACAGGGATAGTAGGCGTCGCCGCGATAGCGGAGATTGTATGGATTTGCATGAACCTCCGAGAAAGTCACAAAGCGAAGAATCAGGTCTAGTCATGAGTGAACGTCAGAGGGGCATGAGAGAGCAGGCCCGGGAGAATCATCCCGGAGAGCGGCACATAGATCACTCTCAGCAGCGAACATCGAAGAGGCCGAATTTTTCGGCCCCGAGCGGCGGCCCGAATGAAGAGCCGAAGTGCCCGGCGCACAATATTCCTGGATGCACAGATCCTCGGTGTCAGAATAATTGAGAACTTGCCGTTTCCAGGTATGACGGACTCAGGATTTCAGAAACGGGCGCTGAGCAAGTCGACGCGTCGCCGCTGACGTACGGAGCCGGTACGACTCGCCAACAAGCGTGCCTGCCTGATGTGGGTATTCGCGTCGTCGTACTCAGCCCGCGCCAAATGCGCTTGGGCTAGATCAGCATGAAGCCCTGCGTTCGCGCGTACGAACGTCGGGTCTGCCATGCCCAAGGCGTCGTACAGGCTGATTACCGCTTCGTCGTCGCCCAGCAAGGCGAGGACGTTGCCCCGCCACCGGGCCAGATGAGCGCTGTTGAGGAAGATGCTCAGCATGTCCGGGTCGCGGTCTTCGGGGCCTGCTGGAATGCTCGCAACGGCCCTGTCTAGGGCATGTCGGCAGTCGTTCGGCATCCCAGCATGAGCGCACATCTCGGCTTCAGCGGCGTACAGCCATGCCCGGAGACGGGGCGACCCGGCTTGTCCAAGGGTTCGTTGAGCGTCGCGGACCAGGTCGACGCCGAGCGCCGGCCGACCGGCCTCGCACAGCACGTACGCCTGCTCTGCCATGGCGTGCGCGAGGTACATCGGCGCCTCAGCGTCACGTGCGGCTCGTTTCGCCAACTCGTAGTGGCGCCACGCCCGTTCTACCGCTCCCGCGTCGATTGCCTGCCATGCGGCCATGGTTGACGCCCCTGCGAGCGCGAGGGCCACGGGGCGGCGCGTATGAGGCAGTACGGCGAAGCTCAGTGCGTCTTCGAGTGCGGCGAGATGTCCCGTCACCTGATCTACAAGGCTGGCCGCGCCTAACCGTCGGTCCATCGTCCGAAGCAGCTCGGTCTGGCCGTTGAACGCCTGGACCATGGATTCGTCGACGCTGCTCGCCGAATCGATCCTGCTGAGGAGTTCGTCATACCCGTCGGCGGTCGGCGTAGCGGCCACAGGCGGGGCACCCCTCAACTCCGGGTCCGTCACTCCCATGAGCTGTCGCAGGATCACCGCGTATCGGTCCGATATGGAGCGCTTGCCGTTCTCCCACTCAGAGACGTACACCCGCAAACTCGCGGTCGACGCGACATCGGTGACATGCCGTCGGGCGTACTGCTCGATCTCGCGAACCAGTCGCTCCTGCGACCAGCCACGCGCCCTTCGCGCGCTCCGCAGTCCTGAACTCACAAGCCACCGCCCGGCGATCGATCCCCCTGCACTGACTCCTTCAGCATGCCTCACATCACCGCAGGTCAACAGGGGTTAACAGGACTGGAGTTAAGTCCTGTTGGCTACCGATCCCCCTGTCCCGAACTGTCTCCTGGAGATGCACCACGGCGGACAACAGCCGCCCGAATCAGCAAGTCATCTTGACTCTGGTGCGCACCAGATGCCAACCTTCTGGTGCGCACCAGATAGCGGAGTCGCTTCCGATTCGCGGTGCACAAAAGCATGGGGCGGGGACGCTGCAATCCCGCTAAAGGCCAGGTGGAACAGGGCTTCGGCCCGTACTGGCGAGGTGGCCCGGTGACCGCGAGCAACGGCCGGAGAGTGGGGACTTGAGCCCCCTTGCAGTGCTTCATCCCTGTTGATCTCGACTGAGAGGAACCCCGGTGTACCGACGACCTCTGTGGGCGCCGCCGCGATGGACCGGCCAGCGACGCCCGTACGGCATTCCCGGTCCGCTCTCTTCCTGGCATCGCAGCGGCTAGCGCTGCGGCCGGCTGCCTCTCCCGCCCGTCCGACCGCACTTCACGTGCTGGTCGTACGGACGGGGGCGCGGGGAGCCGGAACGTCCGACTTCAAACGGCGCGTGGCCCCGGTGTTCGAGCACCGGGGCCACTGTTCGGGCCGTACCACCCTGAGAGGAACCACGACCCATGAAGCACATCGGTGCTGTTCAGGCGGCTGTTACCCGCCACGAGTTCGACAGCGGTCCGACAGCCGCTGAGCTGGACGCGATCGAGGGCGAGATGCCGCTGATCGAGGCGGAAGTCGAGTTGCTGGACGTACAGATCAGCCTGCTCGACCAGCCGGTCACAGTGTTGGACGGTCGCCGTCTGCGGCGGGCCCGGCGCAAGGTGCTCGCCGCCCGCCGGGACCTGACCAACAAGGCCGTGGCCGGGACGGATGTGGCCGCGTGAGCGAGACCCTGACCCTGGACGACCTGGTCGTCCCGCTGCGAGCGCTGCGCCTGCTGGTGACCGACTTCGGGCACCTGGCGGCGCCGACCGTGCGCGTCTCGCCCATCTACCCCGACCGGTTGGAGCTGTCGCTCCACTCCGGTCTGTCCGACTTCGAGGCGTGGCGCGAAGCCCTGGGCGTCGCTGCCGAGGGCGTCACCTGCCACGTACAGGGCGACGGCCGGACGCGGGTTCTGCGCACGGTCGCCGCCTACGCGGGCGCCGAACTGGAGCTGATCGGCTACGGCGACGTTGACGCCCCGGTCCTGGTGGAAGCGGGTGCGGCATGAACCGGACCGGGAAGATACTGCTGGTGCTGGCCCTGGTCGCGGTGGTCGTCATGGCGTTCCGGGTCTCGTGGAACGCGCTGCGGGACGTGGCCCGCGTGATCGGCGCGGATGACACGGCCGCGACGCTGTATCCGTTCGTGGTCGACGGCCTGATGGCGCTCGCCCTGGTCGCCGCACTGGTCCTGACCGGCAAGGCACGTGACTTCGCGCTGCGGGTGCTGGCCACCTACACCCTCGCCTCACTGGTCCTCAACTACGTCCACGGACTCGTGCCCGAGCTCCACGGCAAAGCCGTGGACTGGGGACGGCTGGCCGACTGGGACCCCGCGAACTGGGCCCTGGTCCTGCTGGCCACCTCCCTCCCCGTCGGATCGATCTACTTCGGTTCCGACCTGGTGGCCAAGGTGCTCCACCACCAGCCCACCACCGCCGTGCGGGCCCCGGACGGGAAGCGTGCGGATGAACCCGCACGGCGTCCGCACACCCCCGCCGACACCCCGCTCGACCTCCCCGACCCCGCCCCCGCCCACACCCGCCCGGACGCTGCTCCGGCCGTATCGGTACAGGTGGAGGAGCGTGCGGATACCGTGCGCGCCGACGATCCGCACCCCTCGCACACCTCCCGCACGGCGGAGCTGAGCGAGGAGGAGGAAGCCGCACGCCAGGCCCAGTTCGAGGATGCGGAGCTGGAGCGTGTGCGGCAGGACGCACGCCGTACGTACGCCGAATCCGTACAGGCCGCACGCCCCCTGTCCGCCCGCGCACTCGGTGAGGCCTACGCCATGAGCGAGTCGTGGGCACGCAAGCAGATCCTCGCCGTCCGCAACGCCGACGACGCCGACCGGCCCCATCTGGTCGCCGTGGTCGGTGACTGATGGCCGCCGTACCGGTCTACGTCTGGCGCCTGGCGCCGGAGGGGCTGGCCACCCGCCGACAGCTCCGCGCCAAGGGGCTGCGGCCGGGTGGTCAGGACGTGGTGGCGCAGATCGAACGCCCCCGGCGTCGCCGTCCCCCGCTGGTCGCCTACCTCTACGAGATCGAACGGGCCAAGCCCGTGCGTCCCATGACGCCGGCGAAGTGGACGGCGCTCGGCAAGGCCAACGCCGCCCGCCGCACCTGCCCCGAGTGCCGCACCGACGCCGGCTACGTCATCCCCGTCTCGCTCGGGATGTGCGTGCCGTGCGCGTACCCCGAAGACGAACAGCGCGCCGCCTAAACCCCTTCGACCTGGGAGTTTCGCTGTGTCCAGTCGTACCCGCACCCGCACCGCCAAGGCGGCGGGTGTCCACACCGTCCGTATCCCGCGTCAGCGCGGGCGGCGCTCCGACCCGTTCGTGATCGTCGTGCCCGAACGCCCCTCCCTGACCCGCGAAGCGCTCGGCTTCGTCGGCCGCACACTGTGGCGCTTCCGCTCCGCGCTCGCCCCGACCGGCCTGTCCGTGCTCGCGTTCGTGGTGGCCGCGCTGCTGCACGCGGTCGCCTGGTGGTCCGGTCTCGTCCTCGCCCCGCTGGCCGCCGTGCCGCTGGTGTGGCTGCTGGTCATGCAGCGCCGCCGCCCCGCGCGCGGCGCCACGTTCGGCTGGCGCATCGGTCTGACCGCGCTCGCCACGGCCGCCGCCGTGTGGCTGGCGCTGGCCGCCGGGTTCGGCCCGCTCGCCGGGCCGCTCGTGCTGCTGTGGCTGCTGATCTGGATCACCGCGCAGACCGCGTGGTTCATCGTCCGCCCGTCCCGCTGACCTGAGGAGACATCGTCTGATGGCGCAGAACACCAACGGCCGGCGTCCGCGCGGGCCTGTGAACGACCCCAAGACCGGCAAGTTCGCCAACGCCGGCGCCGCCGCCGGCGGGTTCGTCGGCGCGCTCGGCGGCTCGATCGTCCCGCCGATCAACGTCACCGTGAACAACAACAAGCGCGCGGCCAGCCCGAACGGCCGCCGGCCGCACGCCGAAGCGCTGCTGCCCGCCCCGGACTTCGGCTCGCCCGCGCTGGTGCGGCACTACTGCAACACCCTGCGGGCAGCGGCCGTGACGCTGTCGATCGAGGTCGCCATGGGCACCGAGATCCTCAAAGGCGTCCTCGCGGCCGTGCCCGACCCCGAGGGCCGGGCGTTCGGCTCCCGCATCCGCGCCGCGAAGGTCGCCCGGAAGATGAACCGGGCCGCCGATGACCTGCGCAGCGCCGCGAAGAACGCCGCCGCCTGCTACGCCACGTTCCAGCAGGAGTTCGAGGAAGAGATCAACCGCGTCCGTCACCGTGCCCGCAAGCCGCAGCAGCCGGTCATGAACTGGGACCAGCAGTAAGGAGGTCGACCGATGACCAGGAACAGCAACGGCCGTCGCGTGCGGCACACCGACTTCCTCGACAACGGCATGGTCGCCGACTACACCGGCCCCGGTCTCCTGCTCGGTGAGTCCCACGGCGGCGGGGGTGGTGTGGGGGCGTACCTGCTGCACCGGGCCATGCCGCACCTTCCCCCGTGGGTGGCCACCGCCGGTATCGGCATCGCGGGTGGGCTGGGCAGTCTCCAGTGGGCGGAGAGTGCGGCGGCCGGGGTCGGTCTGACCCTTGCGTCCGTCGCGCTCACCGGGGCGACATGGTGGATGGGCAAGTCCACCACCCAGCAGCGGCGCCTCCACTCCGCCGTCACCGTGGCCGCCGGGTCGGCGTGGCTGACGGCCGCGTGCCTGGCCGGCCCCACCGCCGGCCCGCTGGACGACATGTACCTGATCGGCGGGCCGGTCCTGGCGCTGTCGTGGAACATCCGCATGATCCTGCGCCGCAACGACGACCCGGCCGGCCAGAGTTCGGATAAGGGTCTGCTGGAGAAGGTGGGGCTGGCGCGGGCGCAGATCGGCAACGCGAAGGTGGAGCCGAACCGGGTCACCGCCCCGCTCGCGGTGGAGGCCGGTGAGCAGACCAACGACGACGTGTCCAAGGCGTTGGGACGGCTCGCGTCCGCCCTCGATCTACCCACCTCCGCCGTGCGCTACCAGCCCGACCCCGGCTCCTCCCGGCGCGGCGAACTCGTCATCGTGCCTGAGGACATGCTCGCTCAGGCCGCCTACTGGGAGGGCCCGTCGAACCTGGGCGGCTCGATCGCCGATCCGCTGGTGATCGGCCGCTACGACGACGGCTCCCCGATGTACCTGTGGCTGCCCGGCGACCCGAAGGAGGGCCGCAACGGCACTCACGTCCTGGTCGCGGGCGGCACCGGGTCGGGCAAGGGCGAGACCGCCCTCAACCTCCAGACAGAGATCCTGTCCCGCCGGGATGTGCTGCTGTGGCTGTCGGACCCGAAGATGTTCCAGGACTTCCGCCCGCTGCTGCCCGGTATCGACTGGGCGGCGGAGGGCGGCACGCCGACTGAGGTCATGGTGGAGGCGATCCAGGTCGTCATCCCCGCCCGGACGCGGTGGCTGGGCCAGCACAACTACCGCCAGTGGGTCCCCGCGGCTGCCGAAGTCCAGAACGACGCCGCGCACTCGTGCCGGTCGGACGGCCGCGCGTGCGGATGCGCGGGCATGCCGTACCTGGTGGCGTGGATGGAAGAGGCCGCCAGCACCCTGCGGAACCTCGGGGACGACGCGTTCACCGGCATCGCGCAGGAAGCCCGCTCCGCCGGCGTCTCGCTGGTCGTGTCGCTTCAGCGGCCGTCGTACGACCAGATGTCCACCTCCACCCGCGCGTCCCTGCCGTCCGTAATCGCGCTCGGCTGCGACCCGCGTGACGAGTCGTTCTCCCTGCCCGACACCGTGCTCGACGCGGGCGCCCACCCCGGCGCGTGGGGTAACCGCCGCCCCGGCTACTGCTACCTGGTCACCCCCGGCATCGACGAGACCCGCTACGCGTCCCCGGGCCGTACCTGGGGGTTCGGCCCCGACGCGGTCTCGCTCATGGAGGTCCTCGCCGACTGGGCCCTGCGCAACGGCGCGGTCGCCGACCCCATCACCGCCGGCGCCGCCTCCAGCGTCGCCGGCAACGCCTACACCGGCCGCGCCGCCGGCACCGGCCCCGCCGCCATCGAGGAGGACGACGTGGACGAGATCGGGTACGGGCCGCTGGTCGACTCCGAGGACGACCACATCGACCCCGAGGCCGAACTCCCCGAGTCGGAGGAGGGCGACGACGCCCCGATCTTCGGCCAGGAGAGCGGCCGCAAGCCGACCCCGGAGGAAGCCCGCCGTCTGTTCGCTCAGGCGCTGGAGGAGTTCGAGAACGAGGGCCGCATGGTCGTCGGTCCGAAGGACTTCACCGACTGGTGCGACCGGCACAGCCTGGGACGCTCCTGGGTGTCCAAGCGCCTGAAGGCAGCCGCGCAGGAGGGCCGGTTGGAGGCGACGAACACCACCGGCCGGTGGCGCATCGTCCCCGCCCTCACGGCCGCCTGACACCCATCACATGTGACGGCACCGTCACACCCAAACCCCTAGGCAAACACGGGTGTGACGCGCCATCACAGCGGCCCGTCACACCGCATCACACCTACCCGTCACACCTAGCCATGGGCCCGCGTCACACCGGCGACGCGGGCCCGCTCCATGTCCCGAAGGGAGTGCCCGTGCATCACCACGACCCGCCCGGAATCGCCCCGCACATCCCCGCCGACGACTGGAACCGAGCGACAGCCACCGGAACCCCGGTCGTCATCGTCGTCCACCCCACCACCCACCCCGGCATCCCGTGGCGCCGCGTGCTCATCGGGCTCACCGTCGCCGGCGCCGCCGCCATGGGCGGCTGGGGACTGGTCGTCGCCGTGTGCACCCTGCTCGACGCCACCGCCCACGCCGTCACCGTCATCGCCACCACCGCCGGACCCATCGGCATCGGCGGCATCACCCTCCGACTCGCCCGCAGCAAGGGCGTCTAGCTACGCCAAGGGCGGCCCCCCTCTCGCCAAAGAAACGGGGCCGCCCTTGCTGACCAGCATCCTTCAAGGAACTGGAGACATCCAGCATGACCGACCACGCCAGTATTCCGCGAGTGCCGGACGCCCCCGACCGGGTGACCATGGTCCGCACCGAGCCCCGCCCCGACGGCAGCACCGTCCTGGTCCTGCTCACCGTCGGCCCGCCGCTGGTCCTGATCGAACACCGCTTCTTCCTCGACCGGTACCTGACCCGCGCCCTGCTGCACACCCTCGCCCGCGACTTGGACGGCATCGAGGACCCCGGACCCACCCCCGAGACCGCCGCCCTGCTGGACGCGTTGCGCACCGGCGACGGGGAGGCCATCAACGCCGCCATGGACGGCTACAGCACCCGCATCCTCAACTTGTGGACGGACGGGGGCACCGCCGCATGAACACGCACCTGCTGAACGCCGCCCTCACCGCCGCCGAGCGCGGCTGGCACGTCTTCCCACTGCGCCCCTGCACCAAGCGCCCCGCCCTCCACGGCGAGACCGCATGCCCCCGCACCGGACCCTGCGCCACCGGCCACCGCAAGTGGGAGCAACGCGCCACCACCGACCCCGCCCTGATCCGGGCCACGTGGGCGCGGGCCCCGTACAACGTCGGCATCGCCACCGGCCCGTCCGGGCTGGTCGTCGTCGACCTCGACAAGCCCAAGGAAGACAAGGACAGTTCGGACGCGCCTGACGGCGCGGCGACCTTTGCGGCGCTCTGCGAGCGCACCGGGCACCCCGTCCCCGCCACCTGTGGGACGCGGACCGCGAGCGGCGGCCAGCACCTGTACTTCGCGGCCCCAGCGGGGGTGCGGCTGGGCAACACGGCCGGCACCCTCGCCCCGCTGGTCGACACCCGAGCGTGGGGCGGCTACGTCGTCGCCGCCGGCAGCACCACCCCCACCGGCCCCTACGAGCCCGTAGGCGGCCCCAAGGTCGCTGAACTGCCCGTGTGGCTACTGGGATTGCTGCAGCCGGCCCCCGCACGCCCCGTCGGGCCGCTCCGGCTCCCGGCGGTCAGTGGCAACCGCGCGGCACTGGCCGCGCTGGAAGCCGAGTGCGCCATCGTCGCGGGGGCGCCGGACCATCAGCGCAACATCACGCTCAACCGCTGCGCCTTCAAGGTCGGGCGCTTCGTCGCGTGGGGCGACCTCCCCCGGCACGTGGCGGAGGAGGCCTTCCAAGCGGCTGGGGAGGCGAGCGGACTCACCATTGCCGAGTGCCGCGCCACCATCCGCAGCGCCCTGAACAGCTCCCTGCGCAAAGCCCGCGCCCGGAATGCGGCATGAGCTCCCCCGCCCGCTCCCCCTTGGAAGGCCAACAAGCCAGCCCCACCGTCCCGCGCGCCGCCGCACCGGCCGCGCCGCAGACGGCCATGGGCGAGCCGGAAGTCGCCGCCCGTCAGGGCGTCCCTTCTGCTGTTCGCCCTGACCCGCCGGTTGGCGACGGCCGGTACCCCGTCGCGTGGCTGCACATCGTCGCACCGCGCGGCGCCGTGCCCACGGCCACCTCGAAGTGCCTGTGCGGCCGTGACCGTAGTGCGGTCGACCGCGCCAAGGTGCTCGCCCTGATCGAGGACCACGAAGCCCACCGCGACACCTGCCCGCTCCGCCCCCACCAGGAAGGGAGGGCCGCCGCATGAGTGAGGCGACCCCCACCACACCCGCCATCGACGGGGCCGCGCTGCTCAGTGATGTGGAGGCGTTCCACCGGCGGTTCAACGTCTTTCCCACCGAGGCCGCGTACGTCGCGGTCACGCTGTGGGACGCCCACGCTCACCTGCTGGACGCGTTCGACTCCACCCCCCGGCTCGCCTTCCTGTCCCCCGAACCGGGGTCGGGGAAGTCGCGGGCACTGGAAGTCGTCGAAACCCTCGTACCGCGCTCCATGGCAGCCGTGGACGCGTCCGCTTCCGCGCTGTTCCGCTCAGTCTCGGGCGTCGACGGCGGACGGCCCACGATCCTCTTCGACGAGATCGACACCGTGTTCGGTCCGAAGGCCGGGGAGAACGAACAGCTCCGGGGGTTCATCAACGCCGGTCACACCCGTGGCCGGGTGATGTACCGGTGCGTGGGGGACGGCGCGAACCAGCAGGTACAGGGCTTCCCCTCGTACTGCGCCGTCGCCGTCGCCGGACTCGGCAACCTCCCCGACACAATCATGACCCGCTCCGTCATCATCCGCATGCGCCGCCGGGCCCCCAACGAGAACGTGGAACAGTTCCGCACCCGCATCCACGTCCGCGAGGGCAACCACCTCCGAGACCGGCTCGCCAAGTGGACCGAGACCGTACAGGAGCAGGTCACCGACTCCTTCCCCGAGATGCCCGACGGGGTCGCCGACCGGCCGGCGGACGTGTGGGAGCCCCTGATCGCCGTCGCGGACGCGGCCGGCGGAGACTGGCCCAAGCGTGCGCGGGAAGCGTGCCTGACGCTGGTCAAGGCATCACGGATCAACGACAAGGGCAGCATCGGTATCCGCCTGCTCACCGATCTGCGTGACCACGTGATGAGCGGCATCGACCGCCTTCCCACCGTCGCGATCCTCGACCGGCTCAACGCCATGGACGACGCCCCGTGGGCCGACTTCAACGGCAAGCCGCTCGACTCCCGCCGGCTCTCGCGCATGCTCTCCGAGTACGTCACCGCCGACGGCGACCCCATCGCGCCCCGCAACATCAAGACCGGCGGAAGCGTCCTCAAGGGCTACTACGCCACCGATCTCCACGACGCCTGGCAGCGCTACTGCCCCCCGTCCCCGGAGAATCCGCTACCTCCGCTACCCGGCACCGAAAACACCATCTGACCAGCAGCGATGAGGTAGCGGCAAACGCCCCCGCGAGCCGCTACCGCAACGCTACCCATCCGCTACCGCTACCCCTATCCGCTACCTCAGACAGGCCCCTGACCTGCGAGGTAGCGGAGGTAGCGGAAGTAGCGGACTCCTCAGAAGGGGGCCAAGAGCCCCGCACTCCTGCACGCTCCAACCCTCAGGAGATCTCACAATGACTGCCGCTTCCCGTCGGCGCCGCGCTCCTGCTGACGAGTGGGTTCCGCTGTCCGATGCTCTCGACGAAATCGGCATAACCCGAGCCACCTACTACCGCTGGCGGAACCGTGGCTACGCGCCGGAAGTTCGGCGCCTGCCGAACGGTCACCTTCGCATGCGCCGCAGCGTCCTTGACGCCTTTCTCAACGACCTGGAGGTCGCGTGACCGAGTGGAGCTACACCGTGCGGATCTGGGCAATCCGCAAACGGCCGTACCGCAAGCCGTATCAGCTCCGCTGGCAGGTAGGCACGCGCCCGCACTCGGAATCCTTCCTCACCACCGGGCTCGCCGAGAGCAGGCGAGCTCAGCTCGTCACGGCGACGCGCGAGGGCGAACCGTTCGACGTGGAGAGCGGTTTGCCGAAGTCGATGGTCCAGAAGGAGAGAGACCTTCCCTGGTACCAGCACGCTCGGGACTACATCGAGATGAAGTGGGACCACTCCCCGGCGACCACCCGCAAGAACCTCGCCGAGGCCATGGCGACCGTGACCCCCATCATCGTCAAGGACACGCGGGGCATGGCGGATCACCGTCTCGTGCGGCGCGCACTCTATAGCTGGGCCTTCAACGTCAAGCGGTGGGACGAGGAACCCCCGCCGGACGTGAAGGAGGTGCTGGCATGGTTCGAGCGGAAGTCGCTTCCCGTCTCAGCCCTCTCGGAAAAAATGCTGGTCCGTCGGGCCCTGAATGCCTGCACCAAGCGGATGGACGGGAAGACTTCCGCAGGGTCGGTGATCGCCAGGAAGCGAGCCATCTTCCATCAGGCTCTCGGCTACGCGGTCGACGCGGAGATGCTGGCAGAGAACCCCATGCACGCACTCCAGTGGAAGGCTCCCGAGAAGGTGGACGAGGAAGTCGACCCCGAGTGCGTCCCTGATCCGGAGATGGCGGAACGGCTCCTGGCCGGCGTGCGCGCGCAGGGTGCCCGCGGGCGCCACCTCGAAGCGTTCTTCGGCTGCATCCTCTACGCGGCGGCGCGCCCCGGCGAGACGGTCGGACTACTGGAGTCCGACCTGCATCTGCCCCGTCGGGGGTGGGGCAGGATCATGCTCCGCGAGAGCCGTCCGCGAGCCGGCCGACCGTGGACCGACTCGGGCGAGGCTCACGACAGGAAGGGGCTCAAGCACCGTTCCCGCAAGGCCGTTCGGCCGGTCCCCATTCCGCCCCGGCTGGTGGCGCTCCTCCGGTGGCACATCACCGTCCATGGGATCGCCCCCGACGGTCGGCTGTTCCGTACGGCTCGCGGCGGCATGGTGCAGGAGAGCGGCTACGGCGAGGTGTGGGCGAACGCCCGGCAAGAGGTGCTGACCCCGCAGGAGTGCGCGACGAAGCTTGCCAAGCGTCCATATGATCTTCGACACACGGCCGTGTCCACCTGGCTCAGCGCCGGAGTGGAACCGCAGATCGTTGCGGCCCGCGCCGGGCACAGCGTGGCCGTCCTCTTCCGGGTGTACGCGAAGTTCCTCCGGGGCGGGGACGATGCCGCCAACGCGAAGATCTCCGCCCGTCTGGACGGCTGACAGCCCGCCACCCTCGCATCCGCTGGTCGGGGCTGAAATCCCCGTCCACGCCCCGTCCAGAACTACTGGTAGAGAGCGGGAAAGAGCGAGACACGGCGAGACAGTCCAGCCGACTCGCACTCCACGCAAAGACGGCCCCTGCGCTGCGTTTTCGCAGCGCAGGGGCCGTCTTTTCCACGTGGCGGCGCCAGGATTCGAACCTGGGTAGGCTAAGCCGACGGATTTACAGTCCGCTCCCATTGGCCACTCGGGCACACCGCCTGGGATTTGTCGTCCTTCGAACCGCTTTTCGGCGGCGCTCCGTGGCGACGACGTAAACGATACCTGATGCTCGGGGGTGCTTCGCCACCTGATTGATCAGTACTCGGAGGGGCGGGGTGGCTAGGCTTGTCGCCTCCCGATACACCGATACAAGGAGCCACAGCACATGGCCGACTCCAGTTTCGACATCGTCTCGAAGGTCGAGCGGCAGGAGGTCGACAACGCCCTCAACCAGGCCGCCAAGGAGATCTCGCAGCGCTACGACTTCAAGGGCGTCGGCGCCTCGATCTCGTGGTCCGGCGAGAAGATCCTCATGGAGGCGAACTCCGAGGACCGTGTGAAGGCCATCCTCGACGTCTTCCAGTCCAAGCTGATCAAGCGCGGGATCTCCCTGAAGTCGCTGGACGCGGGTGAGCCCCAGCTGTCCGGCAAGGAGTACAAGATCTTCGCGTCGATCGAGGAAGGCATCTCCCAGGAGAACGCCAAGAAGGTGGCGAAGATCATTCGTGACGAGGGTCCCAAGGGCATCAAGGCCCAGGTCCAGGGCGACGAGCTCCGCGTGAGCTCCAAGAGCCGCGACGACCTGCAGGCCGTGATCGCCCTCCTCAAGGGCAAGGACTTCGACTTCGCGGTGCAGTTCGTCAACTACCGGTGATCATCGGTAGTCGGAGCCTGACGAGGAAGGGCGGGCACCACGGCCGAGGCCGTGGTGCCCGCCCTTCCTCGTCCGCCGGCCGCGGGTCCGGGTGTGGTGCGCGCGTACGCGCTCAGCGGCGGGAGTGGCCGAACAGGAGGCGGTAGGCGATCAGCAGGACCAGCGAGCCGCCGATCGCCGCCGCCCAGGTGGCGCCGTCGTAGAAGCTCTCGGAGATCGGGTGGTCCAGCCAGCGGGAGGAGATCCAGCCGCCGATGAAGGCGCCCGCGACGCCGATGAGGGTCGTGCCGATGAAGCCGCCCGGGTCCCGGCCCGGCAGCAGGAACTTGGCGATGGCGCCGGCCAACAGCCCCAGAACGATCCAGCCGATGATGCTCATGCCGTGAACCTGCCCTTTCGTGCCGTAACTGTGCTGTGTTTCCCCCCACAGAGACCGGGTGCCAGGTGCCAGGTGTCCTGCCGTCCGGCTCTGTTGTCGTGCCTTGTCGTCGTGCCTTGTCGTCGTGCCTTGTCGTCGTGCCTTGTCGTCGTGCCTTGTCGTCGTGCCCGGAGTCGTCGTGCGTAGGCGTCGTCTCCTGTTGTCGGGGAGGACGCCTCGGTGACGTCCGGCGGTTGCGGCGATCAGTAGGGTGCGGCACATGACACAGGCCGGATCGGGCGCTGAGCTGCGCCGCACGCTCGGGGTCGGGGACGCGGTGGTCGTCGGGCTCGGGTCGATGGTCGGCGCGGGGATCTTCGCCGCGCTGGCCCCCGCGGCACACGCGGCCGGGTCGGGGCTGCTCCTCGGGCTCGGGGTCGCCGCGGTGGTCGCGTACTGCAACGCGATGTCGTCGGCGCGGCTGGCGGCCGTCCATCCGGCGTCGGGCGGCACGTATGTGTACGGGCGTGAGCGGCTCGGCGCGTTCTGGGGGTATCTGGCCGGCTGGTCGTTCGTCGTCGGCAAGACGGCCTCGTGCGCGGCGATGGCGCTGACCGTGGGGGCGTACGTGTGGCCGGGACAGGCACACGCCGTGGCGGTGGCGGCCGTGGTGGCGCTGACCGCGGTGAACTACGGCGGCGTGCAGAAGTCGGCCTGGCTGACGCGGGCGATCGTGGCCGTGGTGCTGGCGGTCCTGGCGGCCGTGGTGGTCGTGTGCCTGGGGTCGGGCGAAGCCGACGCCGGGCGGCTGGGCGGCGGGGCGTCGGGGGGCGCGGGCGGGGTGCTGCAGGCGGCCGGGCTGCTGTTCTTCGCGTTCGCGGGATACGCGCGGATCGCGACCCTCGGTGAGGAGGTACGGGATCCGGCGCGCACCATCCCGCGCGCGATCCCGCTCGCGCTGGGCATCGCGCTGGTCGTGTACGCGGCCGTGGCGGTCGCCGTCCTCGCCGTGCTGGGCTCCGGTGGGCTGGGCCGGGCCGCGGCTCCGCTGGCCGACGCGGTGCGGGCGGCCGGGGTGCCGGGGCTGGTGCCCGTGGTGCGGGTGGGGGCCGCCGTGGCCGCGCTCGGCTCGCTGCTGGCGCTCATCCTGGGCGTCTCCCGCACGACCCTCGCCATGGCCCGGGACCGGCATCTGCCGGGCGCCCTCGCCGCCGTGCACCCCCGTTTCCAGGTACCGCACCGGGCGGAGCTGGCCGTCGGCGCCGTGGTCGCCGTCCTGGCCGCCACCGTCGACGTCCGGGGCGCGATCGGGTTCTCCTCCTTCGGAGTCCTCGCGTACTACGCGGTCGCCAACGCGTCCGCCTGGACGCTGAGTTCGGCGCCCGTGTCCCGGGTGGTGCCGGTGGTGGGGCTCGTCGGGTGCGCTGTCCTGGCGTTCGCGCTGCCCGCGTCGTCCGTGGGCGCGGGGGCGGCTGTCCTGGGTGTGGGGGCGGCGGCGTACGGCGTACGGCTGTGGTGGGCGGGGCGGGGCCGCTGAGCCCGGGCACGGTCACGCCGGGCGGTCACTCGGGCGGTCACTCGGGCCGTTCAGTTGGGGCATTCAGTCGGGGCGTACATCGATGCCGTGCGCTGCGAAGAACTCGAGGAGTTGCTCGAAGGTCGCCTGGCGGATGTCGGTGCGGGGCGCGAGGCCGAGGCACGCGCGGGCTGTGGGGGCGTCGTGCCAGACCAGGGTGAAGGGCGAGGTGGCGCCGAAGTGGCCGCGCAGGGCGTCCCGGACGCCGTCGAGGCAGTGGCCGAAGTAGCCGCCGGGGCCGTTGACGGCCTCGCCGAGGGCGCAGAAGAAGGCCGCGTCGTCGGTGATGTGACGGCCGTCGAGGTGGTACGTGGTGCCGGCGGGAGCGTCGGCTCCGCTCGTGTCACGGTTCGCCAGGGCCGTGTCGAGCCAGAACCCGCGGCCGGCGGTACCGCAGTGGGCCCAGAGGTTGGGTTCGGTGGGACGGCCTCGGTCCCACAGGGACCAGACCTGTTCGGCGGCGGTCGGCGGCCGGTCCGACCAGGGTTCGAGGGTGAGGTCGACGAGGCCGGGGCCGCGTGCCGACGGGATCCACGCGGTGAGTTCGCCCTCCACGGCGGCCTGCACCGGGCGGCCGTGCGTGTCGAGGCGCAGCAGCTCGGCGTGGCCCAGGTCCTCCTCCCCCGCGTCCAGCGCGGCCCGCAGGGCGCCGCGTGGCACGCAGCCGAGGAGTCGTACCGGAGGATCGGCCGACTCGGACGGGTCGTCGTCGCCGAGATGGGCCAAGTCCTCGCACGAGCCGTGCGGTTCGGACTCCGGGCCGAGGAGCCGGAAGCCCCGGGACAGCGGGCGGCGCCGCGGGAGGCCGGACGGGTCGGCGGGGTGCGGCGCGCCCTCGATCGTGATGTCCCGCAGCGACGGGTCGCTCGGGCTCGGGCGGTCGCCGAGGACGCGTACGTCGTCCAGACACCACTCATGGACCGGTTCACCCCGCTCGCCCGGGATCTCCAGGACGAGGCGGCCGAGGGGTGCGGAGCCGTCGGCACGCGCGCGCGTGAGGGCTGTTTCCAGGTCGCCCTCGGGGGCGCAGCCGAGGAGTTCGTACGTGCCGCGCGGGGGCGGGGGCGGGTCGCCGAAGAGGTTCTCGGTGTCCGTGCAGGAGGCCCAGGTCGCCTCGTAGCCGTCCGCGCCGTCGAACTCGGCTGCGGCGCCGTACGGCAGCAGGACGTACTTCGGTCGCTCCGTGTCGCCCACCCCCGGCGTGCCGCTACCAGCGCTGCTGGGCGAATGGCTGGTCGGAGCGGACGATCTCGCGGCCCAGGGGCATCAGCGAGACGGGGACGAGCTTGAAGTTGGCGATGCCGAAGGGGATGCCGATGATCGTGACGCAGAGCACGAGGCCCGTGAAGATGTGGGTCAGCGCCAGCCACCAGCCCGCCAGGACCAGCCACAGGATGTTGCCGAGGCAGGAGGGCGCGCCCGCGTCCCGGCGCTCGACCGCGCTGTACCCGAAGGGCCACAGGGCGTAGATGCCGATGCGGAACGACGCGATGCCGAAGGGGATGCCGATGATCGTGATGCACAGAAGCAAGCCTGCGAACAGGTAGCCGAGGAAGAGCCAGAAGCCGCTGAGGATCAGCCAGATGATGTTCAGAATGGTCTTCACTGGGGGCGACCTGCCATCTTCTCGAGTCGGGCGATGCGTTCCGCCATCGGCGGGTGTGTCGAGAACATTTTGGAGAATCCCCGGCCCGGCCGGAAGGGGTTCGCGATCATCATGTGGCTCGCGGTCTCGATACGGGGCTCGGGGGGCAGCGGGAGTTGCTTGGTACCCGTTTCCAGTTTGCGAAGGGCACTGGCCAGCGCCAGCGGGTCGCCGGTCAGCTGGGCGCCGGAGGCGTCCGCCTCGTACTCCCGGGAGCGGCTGATGGCGAGCTGGATGAGGGACGCGGCGAGCGGGCCCAGGATCATGATCAGCAGCAGGCCGAGGAGGCCGGGGCCGTCGTCGTCGTCCGAGCGGCCGATCGGGATCAGCCAGGCGAAGTTCACCAGGAACATGATCACGGAGGCGAGGGCGCCGGCGACCGACGAGATCAGGATGTCGCGGTTGTAGACATGGCTCAGTTCGTGGCCGATGACGCCGCGCAACTCGCGCTCGTCGAGCAGGCGGAGGATGCCGTCGGTGCAGCACACGGCCGCGTTGCGGGGGTTGCGGCCGGTCGCGAAGGCGTTCGGGGCGTCCGTCGGGGAGATGTACAGGCGGGGCATGGGCTGGCGGGCCTGCATGGAGAGCTCGCGGACCATGCGGTAGAGCGCCGGGGCCTCGAACTCGCTGACCGGGCGGGCACGCATCGCGCGTAGAGCCAGCTTGCCGCTGTTCCAGTACGCGTACGCGTTCGTGCCGAGGGCGATGAGGACCGCGATGATCAGACCCGTACGGCCGAAGAAGCTTCCTATGACGATGATGAGTGCGGACAGTCCCCCGAGGAGTACGGCGGTCCTGAGCCCGTTGTGCCGGCGGTGCACGGTACGCCCTCCAGGTCGTGCGGCAGGGGAACCCTTTGCTTGCTGTAGCTGTCGACTCCACCTCTCAGTGGACCTTCCCGTACTGGTCAACGCCAGGCGGGGAGTACTAGTTCCCTTGTGCGCGCGGCCCCGCCGGGGGCCGTCCGGGTGACGGCGGGGCCGTCAGAAGAGGCCGGTGTCGGCGAAGCGCAGGATGACCTGGGGCGCGCCGGAGAGGGCGATGCCGACGATCCCGGTGAGGGCGATGGCCACCGTCAGGGGGGCCGGGACGCGGTGCGGCTCGGGTTCGCTCTCGGGGGCGCGGAACAGCAGGGCCGTCCACTGGAGGTAGTAGAAGAGGGCGATCACCACGTTGACGGCCATGACGACGGCGAGCCAGCCGAGGCCCGCGTCGACGGCCGCCGAGAAGACGGTGACCTTGGCGAACAGGCCGATGATGCCCGGCGGCAGACCCGCGAGGCAGAGCAGGAAGAAGGCCAGGAGGAGGGCGGAGAGCGGGTTCGTCGCGTAGAGGCCCCGGTAGTCGCTGACGCGGTTCAGGAGCTTCGTCCGGCCGACCAGGGCGGCCACGGCGAAGGCGCCGAGGTTCACGGCGGCGTACATCAGGGCGTAGGCGACGGTGGAGCCGATGGCCTTCTCGGCGTCGTCGGTGTTCTCGGCGTACGCGGCCGCCGCGATCGGCACCAGGAGGTAGCCGGCCTGGCCGACGGAGGACCAGGCGAGCAGCCGGACGGCGCTGTACGCGCGCGTGGACTGCTGCTTCAGGGCGCCGACGTTGCCGACGGTCATGGTGAGGGCGGCCAGGGCCGCCAGGGCGGGGCCCCAGACGTCGGCGTACGACGGGAGGGCGACGACGGTGATGAGGATCAGCCCGGAGAAGCCGACCGCCTTGCCGACGACCGACAGGTAGGCGGCCACCGGCAGGGGTGCGCCGACGTAGGTGTCGGGGACCCAGAAGTGGAACGGTACGGCGGCCGTCTTGAAGGCGAAGCCGATGAGGGTGAGGACGACGCCGGCCTGGGTGACGGTGTGCAGCTGGCCGTCGACGTTCTGGATCCGGTCGGCGATCTCGGTGAGGTAGAGGGTGCCTGTCGTGGCGTAGACGAAGCTGATGCCCAGCAGGCTGACGGCGGTGGCGGTGACGGACGACAGGAAGAACTTCAGGGCCGCCTCGGAGGACCGCCTGTCGCCGAGCCGGATGCCGACGAGGGCGAAGGCGGGCAGGGAGGCGACCTCCAGGGCCACGATGAGCGTCGCCAGGTCGCGGGAGGCCGGCAGGAGGGCGGCGCCGGCGGCGGACGACAGCAGCAGGAACCAGAACTCCCCTGCGGGCAGGGTCTTCTTCTCGTCCGTCAGGGCCGTCATCGACAGCAGGGCGGCGAGGAGGGCGCCGCCGAGGGCGAGGAACTGGACGACGAGGGTGAAGCGGTCCGCGGTGTAGCTGCAGACGTCCGGGGCGCCGGTCAGGCAGAAGGTGGCGCGGTCGCCGTCCAGGAGGGGCAGCAGGGCCAGCAGGGAGACGACGAGGCCCGCGACGGAGGCCCAGCCGATCAGGGTCTTCCTGCCGTCGCCCACGAAGAGGTCGGCGACGAGCACGGCGAGGCCGACGACCGCGGCGATCGTGGGCGGCGCGATCGCGAGCCAGTCGACGGACTGGACGACGGACTCGGCCAGGGTCCGGGCCTGGTCCTGAACCGGCGGCTGGGCCAAGGGGCTCAACGGGTGCCTCCTGCGAGGAGCTGCTGCACGGCCGGATCGGTCAGACCGAGGAGGGCCGCGGGCCAGAGGCCGGCGAGGACGGTGAGGGCGACGAGCGGGGTCCAGGCCGCGAACTCGTACGTCTGTACGTCGGCGAGCCGCGGCCCCTCCTCCGGTTCCTGCGGGGCGGCGCCCATGCAGACACGGCGGACCACGATCAGCAGGTACGCGGCGGTGAGGAGCGTGCCGAACGCGGCGATCGACATGAAGGTGAGGAAGGCGGGGCGGCTGAGGCCCTCGGCGGGCCGGAACGCGCCGAACAGGGCCAGCATCTCGCCCCAGAACCCGGCGAGTCCCGGCAGTCCGAGGGAGGCGACGGCGGCGAAGGCGAGCAGGCCGCCGAGGCGCGGGGCCCTGCCGTAGAGGGCGGCGCCGGTCTCCCGGGCGAGGGTGTCGAGGTCGGTACTGCCGGTGCGGTCCTTCAGCGCGCCGACCAGGAAGAACAGCAGCCCGGTGATGAGGCCGTGGGCGATGTTGGCGAACAGCGCGCCGTTGACGCCGGTCGGGGTCATCGTCGCGATGCCGAGCAGGACGAAGCCCATGTGGCCGACGGAGGAGTACGCGATGAGGCGCTTGAGGTCGCCCTTGGCGCCCTGCCGGGCGAGGGCGAGGCAGGCGAGGGATCCGTAGATGATGCCGACGACCGCGAAGGCGGCCAGGTAGGGGGCGAAGGTGCTCATGCCCTCGGGCGTGATGGGCAGCAGGATGCGGACGAACCCGTACGTGCCCATCTTCAGCAGGACGCCGGCCAGCAGGACCGAGCCGACGGTCGGGGCGGCGGTGTGGGCGTCCGGCAGCCAGCTGTGCAGCGGCCACATCGGGGTCTTGACCGCGAGCCCGATCCCGATCGACAGAACGGCGATGACCTGCACGGATGTGGTGAGCTCGGGGTGATTGTCAGTGGCGAGTGCCACCATGTCGAACGTGCCCGCCCTGAGTCCGATCAGGAGCAGGCCGAGCAGCATGACCACGGAACCGAGCAGGGTGTAGAGGATGAACTTCCAAGCGGCCTGCGTGCGTTGCTCACCGCCCCAGCGGGCGATGAGGAAGTACATCGGGATGAGGACCATCTCGAACGCGAGGAAGAACAGCAGCAGATCGAGGACGGCGAAGGTCGCGAGGGTGCCGGACTCCAGGACGAGCAGCAGGGCGACGAAGGCCTTCGGGGACGGGCCCGCGGCCCGCGGCGTCAGCCGCTGATGTTGCTGCTTGAAGTAGGAGTAGAGCGCGCAGAGGAAGGTCAGCAGCGCGGTCAGGACCAGAAGGGGGAGGGAGATGCCGTCGATGCCGAGGTGGATGCGCACGTCGAGTGCGGGGATCCAGCTGATGTCCGTGCTCGCCTGCATCTTCGACGGCTGGTCGTGGTCGAAGCCGAGCGCGAGGACGATCGCGGCGATGAGGACCGCGCCGGTCACGGTCATCCCGTGGCGGAGCACGGCCTGTTCGGGTGACTTCCCCTTCAGTCCGGGCGGGGCCGGCAGGAGAGCGGCGGCGGCGCCGATGAGCGGGCCGACGACGATCAACGCCAGAAGGACCTGCATCACGGACTCGTTGATATCGATCACGCCTGCTCACGCTCCCGTGGCGACGACGAGGGCGGCGACCACCAGGACGACGGTGCCGGCGAGCAGCGCGCTCACATAGGTCTGGACGTTGCCGGTCTGGGCCCGCCGTACGGCCGCGCCCAGCAGACGGGGCAGGGCGCCCGCGCCGTGTACGTAGGTGTCGACGACCTCGCGGTCGAGGAACCGGACGAGACTCGCGCCGGCCTGGACCGGGCGGACGAAGAGGGCCCAGTAGACGGCGTCCAGGTGGAAGCCGGCGGCGGCGTGGCGGTGCAGCGGGCCGAGCAGGAGGCGGCCCGGGTCCGCCGGGTCGGGTGCCGAGGCCACGTCTCCGTAGGCGGGGGTGTGGCTGGCGATGGCCTCCGCCTCGACCGTGGCGGCGTCCGCCTCGGGGTGCGCCGCGACCGCGCCGAGGGGGGCGCGGGCCGCCTTGGCCCTGGCGGACCGCCAGGCCGCGTACGTCACCAGGGCGCCGATCAGGGCGACGCCCGTGCCGACGACGGACGTGGTGAGGGTGGGGGCCAGGTCGTCGCCGTCGAACCAGTCGGGGAGCCTGCCGTAGGCGAGCCCGCCGAGGGCGAGGGACGGGACGGCGAGCACCCACAGCACCACGGTCATGGTGCGCGGCTGGCGGCCGTGGTCGGGGGCTTCGGCGCCCTTGCCGTGGAAGGTGAGCAGCCACAGGCGGGTGGCGTACGCGGCGGTGAGCAGGGCCGTGAGGACGCCGGCGACGAGGACGGTCCAGCCCGCGGCGCCGGGGACGTGCTCGGCGTGGCCGGTGGCGGCGTGCTCGGCGGCTCCGAGGACGGACTCCTTGGAGAAGAAACCGCTGAACGGCGGGATCGCGGCGAGGGCGAGGAGGGCCACGGTCATCGTCCAGAAGGCGTCGGGGACGCGGGCGCGCAGGTGGCTCATGCGGGACATGGCGGCCAGGGAGTTGGTGCCGGCGGCGTGGATGATCACGCCGGCCGCGAGGAACAGCAGCGCCTTGAAGGCGCCATGGGAGATGAGGTGGAAGACGGCCGCGCCGCGGTCGCCGACGGCGAGGGCGCCGGTCATGTAGCCGAGCTGGCCGATCGTCGAGTAGGCGAGGACGCGCTTGATGTCGTCCTGGGCCAGGGCGGCGAGGGCCGAGCCCGTCATGGTGATCGCGGCCATGACGGCGAGGACGACCAGGGCCGCCGAGGAGGCGGCGAAGACCGGGAGGAGGCGCGCGACGAAGTAGACACCGGCGGCGACCATCGTCGCGGCGTGGATCAGCGCGGAGACGGGCGTGGGGCCCGCCATCGCGTCGGGGAGCCAGGTGTGGAGGGGGAACTGGGCGGACTTGCCCGCGACACCGGCGAGGAGCAGCAGGGCGATCAGCGTCGGGTGGTCGAGGCCGCCGTCGGCGACGGTGGCCAGGATCCGGGTGATGCGGAAGGACCCGGCGTCCGTGGCGAGGGCGAACAGACCGATCAGGAAGGGGACGTCACCGAGCTTGGTGACCAGGAAGGCCTTGAGGGAGGCGGCGCGGGCCTGAGGGGTCTCCCAGTAGTGGCCGACCAGGAAGTACGAGCAGATGCCCATGATCTCCCAGCCGACCAGGAGCACCATCAGGTCGCCGGAGTAGACGACGAGGAGCATCGCGGAGGTGAAGAGGGAGACGAGAGCGGCGTACGAGGGGTAGCGCGGGTCCTCGCGCAGATAGCCCGTCGAGTAGATCTGCACGCAGGTCGCGACCAGGCCGACCAGGACGGCGACGAGGGCGGCGAAGCCGTCGATGTACAGGGCGAGGTCGATCGGGACCGAGCCGGTGGGGGTGAGCTGGGTGGCCGCCTCGACGGCCCGGTCGCCGCCCTGGCGTACGGCGACCAGGACGGCCAGGGCGAGGGCCGTCAGGGTGGGCAGTACGGCGAGGGGGCGGACGAAACCGGGGGCGGTGCGGCCCAGGAGCAGGCCGGCCGCGGCGCCGAGGAACGGGAGGAGGGGGACGAGGACGGCGAGGGTGGTCGTGGTCACGCGGTGGCCTCGGCCTTCTCGGTCCGGCCGGACGGGTCGGCCGTGCCTGCCGTGCCGGTGGCCTCGTCGGGGGCGTCCGGGCCGTCGGTCCCGTGACCCTCGGCGGTGTCGCGGAGCTTGTCGATGTCCGCGGTGCCACGGTTGCGGTGGACGGCGAGGACGATCGCCAGGCCGATGCCGATCTCGGCGGCGGCGATGGTGATCGTGAACAGGGTCAGCGCCTGCCCGGAGTGCAGGGTCTCCTCGGCGGTCTTGCTGAGCCAGACGTCGAAGGCGACGAGGTTGAGGTTGACGGCGTTGAGCATCAGCTCGACGGACATCAGGACGAGGATCGCGTTGCGGCGGGCGAGGACGCCGTACAGGCCCGTGCAGAAGAGGAGGGCGGAGAGCACGACGGGATAGGCGAGGTGCATCAGCGGACGCCTCCCTTGTCGGTGCCGGTCTCGGATGCCGCCGCGGTCCGGGTTCCGGTCGGCGGCTCGGTCCGGGTTCCGGTCGGCGGCTCGGGCGGGGTGCCGTTGCGGGGGCAGGGAGTGGTCGCGGGGGCCGGGGTGTCCGGCTTCTCCTTGCGGGAGAGGACGATCGCGCCGACCAGCGCGGCGAGGAGGAGGACGGAGAGGGCCTCGAAGGGGAGGACCCAGTTCTGGAAGAGGCTCTCGCCGGTGGCCTCGGTGGAGCCGGCGGCGGGGCCGTCGAGGTCGATCCAGGTGGTGCGGAAGGCGTCGACGACGACCCAGACGAGGGCGGCGGCCGAGGCGACGGCCACGGTGAGGGCGGCCCAGCGGTTGCCGGAGTCGGCGTCCGGGGAGCGGCCGATGGGGGCCTTGGTGAGCATCAGTCCGAAGAGGAGGAGGACGACGACGGAACCGACGTAGATGAGGACCTGCACCCAGGCGATGAACTCGGCGGTGAGCAGGAGGTACTCGACGGCGAGCCCGCCGAGCGCCACCACCAGCCACAGGGCGGCGTGCACGAGCTGCCGGGTGGTGACGGTGACGATCGCGGCGCCGAAGGTGACGAGGCCGACGAGGAGGAAGGCGATCTCGACGCCGGTCGGGGAGAGAAAGCCTTGCTGCGCCTGGGCGAGAAATCCTTGCTGTGCCTGGGCGAGAAATCCTTGCTGTGCCTGGGCCAGGAGGCTGTGCGAGGTCTGGGCGAGGAAGTCGTGGGGCGCCGGGGTGAGGGTCACGAGTCCGCTCCCTCCTCGGATTCGTCCGGCTTGGCCTGCTGGGCCGCCGCGAGCTTCTCGGCGGTCTTGCGGGCGGCGGCCAGTTCCTTGGGTTCTTCGGCGGAGGGGTCGAGGGCCGGTGGGGAGGGGACGGTCCACATCCACTCGCGGAGTTTGTCGCGCTCGTGGGTGAGTTCGTGGATGTCGGTCTCGGCGTACTCGAACTCCGGGGACCAGAACAGGGCGTCGAAGGGGCAGACCTCGATGCAGATACCGCAGTACATGCAGAGGGCGAAGTCGATGGCGAAGCGGTCGAGGACGTTGCGGCTGCGCTCGCGGCCGCCGGGGGCGGCGGGCGGGACCGTCTCCTTGTGGGAGTCGATGTAGATGCACCAGTCCGGGCACTCACGGGCGCACAGCATGCAGACCGTGCAGTTCTCCTCGAAGAGACCGATGACGCCACGGGTGCGGGGCGGGAGTTCGGGCTGGACGTCCGGGTACTGCGCGGTGACGGTCTTCCTCGTCATCGTGCGGAGGGTGACGGCCAGGCCTTTGGCGAGACCACTACCGGGAATCGACAGCCGGGGCCGCCCGGAGGGCGTCGTTGAGGGGTGGGGGTCGGGCGACGGGCGGGACATGGTTACTGGATCACCACCTTGACGACGCCGGTGAGGGCGATCTGGGCGAGGGAGAGAGGGACGAGGAGGGTCCAGGAGAGCTTCTGGAGCTGGTCCTCGCGCAGGCGGGGGTAGGTCACGCGGAGCCAGATGACGACGAAGGCGAGGACGGCGGTCTTCAGGAGGGTCCAGACCCAGCCGAGGCCGTCGGCGCCCCACGGGCCGTGCCAGCCGCCGAGGAAGAGGACGGTGGTCAGGCCGCACAGGACGACGATGCCGGCGTACTCGGCGAGGAGGAACAGGGCGAAGCGGAGGCCGGTGTACTCGGTGTAGGCGCCGAAGATGATCTCCGAGTCGGCGACGGGCATGTCGAAGGGCGGGCGCTGGAGTTCGGCGAGGCCGGCGACGAAGAAGACGATCGCGCCGACGATCTGCCAGGGCAGCCACCACCACTCGAAGGCATCGACGATGCCGACGAGGGAGACCGTGCCGGCCGCCATCGCCACGGAGGCGGCCGTGAGGAGCATCGGGAGTTCGTAGGCGAGGAGCTGGGCGGCGGTGCGGAGACCGCCGAGGAGGGAGAACTTGTTGGCGGAGGCCCAGCCGGCCATCAGCGAGCCGAGGACGCCTACGCCCATCACGGCGAGGACGAAGAAGATGCCGGCGTCGATGACCACGCCGACGGCGCCCTCGCCCGGGCCGATGGGGATGGCGAGGAGGACGAGGAGGTACGGGAGGAGGGCCACGGCCGGGGCGAGCTGGAAGACACGGCGGTCGGCTCCGGCCGGGACGATGTCTTCCTTCTGGGCGAACTTGACGCCGTCCGCGACGAGTTGGGCCCAGCCGTGGAAGCCGCCGGCGTACATGGGGCCGAGGCGGCCCTGCATGTGGGCCATCACCTTGTGTTCGGTCTGGCCGATGATCAAGGGGAAGGTCAGGAAGACGACGAAGACGATGAGGAGTCGCAGGGCGACGTCCAGAGCGTCGTTCACTGCGTGCCTCCCGTAGGGGGGTTGGGGTTGGGGTTGGGGTTGGGGTTGGGCGGGTCTTCGGGGGTGTCGTCGGCGGGGTCGGTGTTGTCCTGGGGCGCGCCGTCGTCAGGGTCGGCGTCGGCGGGGTCGGCGGGTGCCCCCTCGTCGGTGGCCTCGCCGGGCGGGGCCTTGGCCGGGGGCGTGCCGGGCGACTCGGGTTGCTGCGGCGGGGTGTCCGGGGCGGGGGCGCGCTCGTCAGCGGTGGCTGATTCGGGGGTGGCCTGTACGGCGGCACCGGTGTCGGCATTGGTGTCGGCACCGGCATCAGCGTCGGCACCGGTATCAGCGTCGGCACCGGTATCTGCACCGGCACCGGCACCGGTATCTGCACCGGCACCGGCCGGATCGGGTTCCGCTGTTGCACCAGGTGTGGCATCCGGCTGGGGGGCTGCGGGGCTGGTGGGGCGCTCCGGCTCGGGCTCGGGCTCGGCCTTCGGTGCGGGCTCGGCCTTCGGCTGGGGCTCGTGTTCGGGTCCGGGCTCGTCGTAAGCCGGGCGGGCGTGGTGCCAGGGCGCGTCCGTGCTGCGGGCGGTGGGACGGGTGGGGCGCGGCTGCGCCGGGGGCTCGCCGGTGCCGGAGGGTTCCGTAGGGGTCGCGCGCTGACTCGCCGAGCCCCCCGATGCGCTGCGGGCGCGGCGCGGTCCGGCGGGAGACGTTCGCTCGGGCCGGGCGGCTCGCTCAGCGGGGGCCGCCTCGTGGCCGGAAGGCGGCTGCTGCCCGGAGGGGGCGGCCGGGTCTCCAGGTGCGGCGTGCTCTTGAGAGGCGGGCTGTTCCCCGGCGGCGGTCTGGGACCCGGGGGCCGTGGAGGCGGCCGGGGGCTGAGCCGGCGGCTGGGTGCGCTGCGTGGTTGAGCCCTCGCTCGCACTGCGGGCGCGGCGGGAAGGCGTAGAACTGCCGCTCGCATCCGGGGCCGAGCCGGCAACCGTCTGGCTGGCCGAGCCCTCCGCTGCCGTGCGGGCGCGGCGCGCGGGCGTAGAACTGCCGCTCGCGTCCGGGGCCGGGCCGGCAGGCGCCTGGCTGGCCGAGCCCTCCGCTGCCGTGCGGGCGCGGCGTGCAGGCGTAGAACTGCCACTCGCGTCCGGGGCCGAGCCGGCAGCCGTCTGGCTGGCCGAGCCCTCCGCTGCCGTGCGGGTGCGGCGGGGGGAGGGTGGGGTGTCGGTCGGTGGCTGGGGGGCTGAGCCCTCGTCGGTCGGGCGGGGGCGGCGGGCGGGGCGGTCTCCGGCCGGGCGGGTGGCTGCGCCTCGGGAGGGGCGGGCCGGGGCCGGGGGGAGCTGTCCCTTGAGGGGGCCCCATTCGTTGGGGTCGGGGACGCCGGGCGGAAGCATCTGGCGGCGTTTGGGTGCGCCGTGCGCCGCACCCGCCGCAGGCTCCCCGGGCTCCTTCGCGCCCGGCCAGGCCTTGGCCACACGGGCGGCGAGGACGAAGTCCTTGCGGAGGGGGTGGCCCTCGAAGTTCTCCGGGAGGAGGAGGTGGTCCAGGGCGGGGTGGCCCTCGAAGCGGACGCCGAACATTTCGTGGGTCTCGCGTTCGTGCCAGGCCGCGCCGGCGTAGATGTCGACGGCGGTGGGCAGGACCGGGGACTCGTGGGGGACGGTCGTACGGACGAGGAGGCGTCGGACCGGGGCGAGGGCCACCACGTGGGCCGACACCCGGAAACCCGTGCCCGGCTCGTCGACCGCGCTCAGCCAGTCGAAATACGTGCAGCCCAGGGTGGAGCGGGCCGTGCGCAGCGCCTCCGTCCAGGATGCGGGCGGGACGTCCACGGTGAGGACGCCGTACGACTCCTCCGCCGTGGCCTCGGGGCCGAAGAGTTCCTCGGCGGGGGTGGGCAGCCAGCCGGTCACTTGTCCCCCACTTCAGCGCCACCGCCGGTCGCCGTTTCGGCACCGCCATCGGCATCGCCATCGGCACCGGCACCGGCACCCGCATCGGCCGCCGGCGGCTTCACCAGGTCGCTCTGCAGGGCCGCCGTGGACGGGCGGGGGCCGGCCGCAGCCGCCGCCCCCGTGCCGGAGCCGGAGCCTGTGCCGTTGCCGTAGCGCTCGCTCAGTGACTCCCGGGCGATCTTCTCCTGGAGTTTCAGGATGCCCTGGAGGAGCGCCTCCGGCCGGGGCGGGCAGCCGGGGACGTAGACGTCGACCGGGATGATCTGGTCGACGCCCTTGGTGACCGAGTAGGAGTCCCAGTAGGGGCCGCCGCAGTTGGAGCAGGCACCGAAGGAGATGACGTACTTCGGTTCCGGCATCTGCTCGTACAGGCGCTTCACCGCCGGGGCCATCTTGTCCGTGACCGTCCCCGACACCACCATCAGGTCGGCCTGGCGCGGTCCGGGAGCGAACGGGATGACGCCGAGGCGGATGAAGTCGTGGCGGGCCATGGACGCGGCGATGAACTCGATCGCGCAGCAGGCGAGGCCGAAGTTGAAGACCCAGAGGGAGTAGCGGCGACCCCAGTTGAGGATCACCTTCATCGGCTCGGGGGCGAGACGGGCCAGGGCGCCCAGCCGTTTGGGCTCCGGGAGGAGGACGGGCTGCGGGGCGCCCGGCTCCGGCGCGTTCGTTTCTGGCGTCACGTCCATGCCAGGACGCCCTTCTTGTATGCGTAGAGCAGGCCCACGGCGAGGAAACCGAGGAAGACGAACATCTCGACGAGGGTCGTCGCACCGTAGCCGGGGTCCGCGAAGACCGTCGCCCAGGGGAAGAGGAAGATCGAGTCGATGGCGAAGATGACGTACAGGAAGGCGTAGACGTAGTAGCGGACCTGGGTGTGGGCCCAGCCCTCGCCGACGGGGTCGACGCCGCACTCGTACGTCAGGAGCTTCTCCCGGGTGGGGACCTCGGGCCGCAACAGCCGTCCCGCGCCGAAGGCGACGGCGACGAAGAGCACGCCCACGGCGGCAAGCAGTCCGACCACCGAATAGGACTGGAAGTAGTCCGCCGCTACGGCGACGGTCGGTTCCGCCGCTACGGCGACGGTCGGTTCCGGCACGTCCGTCCCTCGCTCCCTGGCCTGGCGATTCGTACGTACGTGATGCGGACGCCGTACGTACTTCGCTGTTCGACGATCTGTACGCACGCGAGTCTAGGCCCTGCTAAAGAGACCGTAAGCAGCCCGTCACAGGTCGGCACGCCCGAGTGCCGTCCTGGCCGGGACGGGCCGGGTCGGGACGGGGCGGGACCGGGCGAAGGGAGCCGGATCGTGAAGGGGCGGGACGGGGCGGGGTGGGGTTTTCCCCAGGGTGGCCGGGGCGGTCCGCCTCATGGCGCGGGGCGGGGGCGGGCGGGCAGGCTGGTGGGCATGACCGATCCCCTCTCCTCCCCGACCGGCTCCGGGCGGCCGTACGGTCGTCCGCTGCCCTCCAGCCGCACGCCCTCCGAACCGCTGCCGCCCGCGCGGTTCGCGTTCGGGGGGCAGACGTGGCGGGAGATCGCGCATCTGCTGGCGAACCTGCCGCTCGCGCTGTTCGGGTTCGTGTACGTGACGACCGTGCTGTTCACCAGTGCCTTCCTGACGTTGACGGTGATCGGTTTTCCGCTGCTCGCCGCCGCGTTGATGGGGGCCCGGCAGCTGGGCCGGGTGGAGCGGATGCGGGCGCGGGCGCTGCTGCGGGTGCGGGTGGACGAGCCGAGTCCGCTGCCGTTCCGCGGGGGCGGGCGCCGGGCGGACGAGGGGTTCTTCGCGCAGGTGTGGATGAGCGTGAAGGATCCGGTCGGCTGGCGTTCGATGCTGTACGAGCTGATCCGGATGCCGTGGGGCATCGCCACGTTCGTCATCACTCTGACGGGGTTGTTCGTGGCGTGGCCGGTGCTGCCGTACATCGTGCGGGGGCTGACGAACGTGGACCGGGTCATGGTGCGGTCGCTGTTGTCGCCCTCCGACGAACTGGAGCGGCGGATCGCGGAGTTGGAGTCCGACCGGGGGGTCGTCGTCGACACGGCCGCGGCCGATCTGCGGCGGATCGAGCGGGATCTGCACGACGGGGCGCAGGCGCGGCTGGTGAATCTGGCGATGGGGCTCGGGCTCGCGAAGGAGAAGCTGCTGGAGGACCCGGACGCGGCTGCCACGATGGTGGCGGAGGCCCATGGTGAGGTGAAGCTCGCGCTTCAGGAGCTGCGGGATCTGGCTCGGGGGATCCATCCGGCGGTGCTGACCGACCGGGGGCTCGACGCGGCGTTGTCGGCGGTGGCCTCGCGGTGTACGGCGCCGGTGAAGGTGACCGTCGATCTGGCCGCGCGGCCTGCCGCCGCCATCGAGGGGATCGCGTACTTCACCGTGTCCGAGTTGCTGCAGAACATCAGTAAGCACAGTGGGGCGAGGGCGGCCTCGGTGGATGTCTGGCGTTCCGACGACCGGCTGCTGATACAGGTGTGGGACGACGGGCGTGGGGGTGCTCGTCTCGACGGGGGGACCGGTATCGCCGGGCTCGCGGAGCGGCTCGGGGCGGTCGACGGGTTGTTCGTCATCGAGTCTCCGGTGGGCGGGCCCACGACGGTCACCGCGGAGTTGCCCTGGCGTGGACGGGATGCCGCCGGCGGTTGACCGGGGGTGTGCGCGGCCGGGGGCCTGGGGGCGGAGGGCTCTTCTGTCGTGGGTGTCTGTTCGCCGTTTCGCCGTGGGGGTGTCGCGGTGTGGGCGGGGGGCTGGTTCGTCGTGGTTGCTCGCGCAGTTCCCCGCGCCCCTTTCGGGGCGCGGGGAACTGCCTTTTCGGGGTGGGGAAAACCCCCGTATCGAGACGCCGACTCGCTCCATGGTCCCGGGGGTCGGGGGCGAGCAGGGTGGGAGTACGACATCGGGAGTGCGGGACGAGTGAAGGCGGGCGACGGTGATGGCCACGGAGTACGGGGACGGGTACGGGAGTTGGGGCGAGGAGCGGCGGCATCGTGTGCCGGCCGGGTTGCGGGCGCCGTTCGAGGCGCGCAGCTGGCGGGAGTTCGGGTATGTGCTGCTGGGGCTGCCGGTCGGGATCCTGCTGTTCACGTACGCCGTGACGATGGTGTCGGTCGGTGCGGGGCTGCTGGTCACGTTCCTCGGGGTGCCGGTGCTGGCGGCGGGGCTGGCCGGGTGCCGGGGGTTCGGTGCGCTGGAGCGGGCGCGGGCGCGGGCGTTGCTCGGGGTGGAGGTGGCCGCGCCGGAGCCGTTGCGGGTCAAGGGGCGCGGGGCGATGGCGTGGATGGGCGCCATGCTGCGCAGCGGGTCGTCGTGGCGTCAGCTGTTGTACGCGGTCGTGCAGTTCCCGTGGTCGGTGTTCTCGTTCGTGGTGGCGGTGACCTTCTGGACGTACGGGTGGGCGCTGCTGACGTATCCGCTGTGGTTCTGGGTCTTCCCCCTGTGGGCCGGGCAGGACGGGTTGCAGCTGTACGGGGACGAGACGCGTGCCGTGTACCTCGACAATCCGTTCGAGGTGACCGTGACCGCGCTGGTGGGGCTGCTCTTCACGATGGCCACGCCGTGGATCGTGCGGGGGTTGACGATGGTCGACCGGGTGATGGTGAGCGGGATGCTCGGACCGTCGCGGCTGGGGGCCCGGGTCGTCGAGCTGGAGTCGGACCGGGGGGTCGTGATCGACACGGCCGCCGCTGATCTGCGGCGGATCGAGCGGGATCTGCACGACGGGGCGCAGGCGCGGCTGGTGGCGCTGGCCATGGATCTGGGGCTGGCGAAGGAGAAGCTGGCGGAGGACCCCCGGGCGGCGGCGGTGATGGTGGACTCGGCGCACGGGGAGGTCAAGACGGCGCTGCAGGAGCTGCGGGATCTCGCGCGGGGCATCCATCCGGCCGTGCTGACCGACCGGGGGCTCGACGCGGCGCTGTCGGCGGTCGCCTCGCGGTGTGCGGTGCCGGTGGTGGTGGACGTGGACCTGCCGGCGCGGCCGGTGCCGGCGATCGAGGGCATCGCCTACTTCACCGTCTCCGAGCTGCTGCAGAACGTCAGCAAGCACGCGGGGGCCACGCGGGCGACCGTGGATGTCTGGAGGGTCGAGAACCGGCTGATGCTCCAGGTCATCGACGACGGGGTCGGCGGCGCCGACACGCGGGGCGGTTCCGGGCTGGCGGGGCTCGCCGAGCGGATCGGGGCGGTCGACGGGATCCTGGTCGTCGACTCACCGGCCGGGGGGCCGACCCGGGTGACGGCGGAGTTGCCGTGGCGGGCTGCGTGAGGCGGTGCGGTGGGGGTGGGGGTACGCGGCGTGAGAACGGTGCCAGGCGATGGCGGGGTACGGGGGAAAGGGGAGGGTGCGGATCCGGGTCCGGGCGCGGGCGCGGGCTCGGGCTCGGGCTCGGGCTCGGGCTCGGGCTCGGGCTCGGGCGGGTGCCTGATGGTGGTGGTCCGAGGGCGGTGCCTCACGGTTGCGGCCCGAGTGTCGTGGAACGAGGGCGGATGGGTCCGCCGGTGATCGCCTGAGGCGCCCTGGCGGCGGCCTCGGCGCCGCGCCGGGGGCGTGTGAAGGGTGTCGCGGTGAGCGCGTCCAGGGGTCACACCCTGGGCGCGCTGCCGTGTTTCCCTGCCGGACGCGCTCGGCGGGCGGGGACCGCGGCTCCATGCGCGCGGGCCGTGGCTCCCCTGCGCGCGACCCGATTCTGCCCCTGCGCACTGCCGTGGTTCCCTGCCGGACGCGCTCGGCGGGCGGGGACCGCGGCTCCATACGCGTGGGCCGTGGCTCCCCTGCGCGCGGCCCGATTCTGCCCCTGCGCACTGCCGTGGTTCCCGCCGGACACACTCGACGATCCTCTGGCGGCGGCAGTGGCTCCGTGGGCGCGGGCGGCCCACCTCACCGTTCCCCGCCCCACCCACGCCCGCGCCCGCGCCACTCCACCCCTTCGAGCGGAGCCACCGCGCCCCGGAACCCCCGCCTGGGAGGGACGCGGGTGGTGTTCGGCCAGTTCGTAGGCTGTTTCTGTCTCTCTTTTCTTGGCTGGGCGGCGCCTGGGCGTGCCGATGCTGGAATGCTGGGGGCTGTTGTTCGGGCCGGGCCGAAGCTGGTGGCCGGTCGGGGGTGGTGCGGGTGTCGTGGGGGGACAGGGCGTGGAGGACAGGGTGCGGGTGGTCATCGCCGAGGATTCGGTGCTGCTGCGAGAGGGGCTGACGCGGCTGCTGACCGACCGGGGGCACGACGTCGTGGCGGGGGTCGGGGACGGGAACGCCCTGATCAAGACGATCACCGAGTTCGCCGCGCAGGGGGATCTGCCGGACGTGGTCGTCGCCGATGTGCGGATGCCGCCGACGCACACCGACGAGGGTGTGCGGGCCGCCGTACAGCTGCGGAAGCAGCACCCTGAGCTGGGGGTGCTCGTGCTGTCGCAGTACGTGGAGGAGCGGTACGCCACCGAACTGCTCGCGGGGTCCAGTCGCGGCGTCGGGTATCTGCTGAAGGACCGGGTCGCCGAGGTGCGGGAGTTCGTGGACGCGGTGGTGCGGGTGGCCCGGGGCGGCACGGCGCTGGACCCGGAGGTGGTCGCGCAGCTGCTCGGGCGGAGCCGGAAGCAGGACGTGCTCGCGGGGCTGACCCCCCGGGAGCGCGAGGTGCTGGGGCTGATGGCGGAGGGGCGGACCAACTCGGCGGTCGCCCGGCAGCTGGTCGTCAGTGACGGTGCCGTCGAGAAGCACGTCAGCAATATCTTTCTGAAGCTCGGGCTGTCCCCCAGCGACGGGGACCACCGGCGCGTTCTGGCGGTGCTCACCTACCTCAATTCATGACCGTCTGACACTGTGTCAGCAAGGGGCGGTCGATCGCCCGCCCTCCACCCGGACCCCACCCGCTCTCCGCCCACCCCCCACCCGCTCTCGGCCCACCCCCTGCCCGTCCTCCGTCCGGACCGAGAACCATCGGTCGGCGGTGCGCGTCTCCGAAGGAAGCGGCAGGGGCGGGTAAATCATGACAAGTCAGGGCGTCAGGCAGTCTCAAAACAGCGTCCATCAGGCGAAAGGACGAGGGAAGGCCACCCTCGCCGACGTAGGGTTGGTCCGGGGAGGGCCGGCGGGACGGCCGTTCCCGGACAGCCGCCTCAAGGGAGGTCCAGTTCAGTGACCAGCCAGGTCAGCAGCCCAGCGGAGCCGGCCGACGAGGCCGCTCTGGGAGAACTGAGGGAACAGCGCAAACCGGCGGGGACGAAGGACGTCCGCCGACTCGATCGGGTGATCATTCGCTTCGCCGGGGACTCCGGTGACGGTATGCAGCTCACCGGCGACCGCTTCACCTCCGAAACGGCCTCCTTCGGCAACGACCTCTCCACCCTGCCGAACTTCCCCGCCGAGATCCGCGCCCCCGCCGGCACCCTCCCGGGTGTGTCCAGCTTCCAACTGCACTTCGCCGACCACGACATCCTCACCCCGGGTGACGCGCCCAACGTGCTCGTCGCCATGAACCCGGCCGCCCTGAAGGCGAACATCGGTGACGTGCCGCGCGGCGCGGAGATCATCGTCAACACGGACGAATTCACCAGACGGGCGATGCAGAAGGTCGGGTACGCGGCCAACCCGCTGGAGGACGGGTCGCTGGACGGATACAGCGTCCATCCGGTGCCGCTGACCACCCTCACCGTCGAGGCCCTCAAGGAGTTCGACCTCAGCCGCAAGGAGGCCGAGCGCAGCAAGAACATGTTCGCGCTCGGCCTTCTGTCGTGGATGTACCACCGGCCGACCGAGGGCACCGAGAAGTTCCTGGCGGCCAAGTTCGCCAAGAAGCCCGAGATCGCGGCCGCCAACCTCGCCGCCTTCCGCGCCGGGTGGAACTTCGGCGAGACGACCGAGGACTTCGCCGTCAGTTACGAGGTCGCGCCGGCCGCCACCGCCTTCCCCGTCGGCACGTACCGGAACATCTCCGGGAACCTGGCGCTGTCGTACGGGCTGATCGCGGCGTCCCGGCAGGCGGATCTGCCGCTGTACCTGGGCTCGTACCCGATCACGCCGGCCTCGGACATCCTGCACGAGCTGAGCCGGCACAAGAACTTCGGTGTGCGGACCTTCCAGGCCGAGGACGAGATCGCGGGCATCGGGGCCGCGCTGGGGGCCGCGTTCGGGGGTTCCCTGGCGGTCACGACCACCTCCGGTCCCGGGGTGGCGCTCAAGTCGGAGACCATCGGGCTCGCCGTCTCGCTCGAACTGCCGCTGCTCGTCATCGACATCCAGCGCGGCGGACCGTCCACCGGGCTGCCGACCAAGACCGAGCAGGCGGACCTGCTCCAGGCGATGTACGGCAGGAACGGGGAGGCGCCGGTGCCGGTGGTCGCGCCGCGCACTCCGGCCGACTGCTTCGACGCGGCCATCGAGGCCGCCCGGATCGCGCTGACGTACCGCACGCCGGTGTTCCTGCTGTCGGACGGCTACCTGGCCAACGGCAGCGAGCCCTGGCGCATCCCCGAGATCGACGAACTGCCGGATCTGACCGTGCAGTTCACCCAGGGACCCAACCACACCCTCGACGACGGCACCGAGGTCTTCTGGCCCTACAAGCGCGACCCGGAGACCCTCGCCCGCCCCTGGGCGATCCCGGGCACGCCCGGCCTCGAACACCGGATCGGCGGCATCGAGAAGCAGGACGGCACGGGCAACATCTCGTACGACCCGGCCAACCACGACTTCATGGTGCGCACCCGGCAGGCGAAGATCGACGGGATCGACGTGCCCGACGTCGAGGTCGACGATCCGCACGAGGCCCGGACCCTGGTGCTGGGCTGGGGGTCGACGTACGGGCCGATCACGGCGGCGGTACGGCGGCTGCGTACGGCCGGGGAGTCCATCGCACAGGCCCATCTGCGGCACCTCAACCCCTTCCCGCGGAATCTGGGTGCGGTGCTGAGGCGTTACGACAAGGTGGTGGTCCCCGAGATGAACCTCGGGCAGCTCGCCCTGCTCATCCGGGCGAAGTACCTGGTCGACGCCCATTCGTACAACCAGGTGAACGGCATGCCGTTCAAGGCGGAGCAGCTCGCCACGGCTCTCAAGGAGGCCATCGATGGCTGAGAGGTCCACGGAAGGCGCGGGTACGGGAGGCACGATCGAGGCGCTTTCCCTCGTGCCCAAGGCCACGGCCCGGCAGTCCATGAAGGACTTCAAGTCCGACCAGGAGGTGCGCTGGTGCCCCGGCTGCGGTGACTACGCGATCCTCGCCGCCGTCCAGGGCTTCATGCCCGAGCTGGGGCTGGCCAAGGAGAACATCGTCTTCGTCTCGGGCATCGGCTGCTCGTCCCGCTTCCCGTACTACATGGACACGTACGGGATGCACTCGATCCACGGGCGGGCGCCGGCGATCGCGACCGGGCTCGCCACCTCGCGGCGTGACCTGTCCGTGTGGGTGGTGACCGGTGACGGCGACGCGCTGTCCATCGGCGGCAACCATCTGATCCACGCGCTGCGCCGCAATGTGAACCTGAAGATCCTGCTCTTCAACAACCGCATCTACGGCCTGACGAAGGGCCAGTACAGCCCGACGTCGGAGGTCGGGAAGGTCACCAAGTCGACACCGATGGGGTCGCTGGACGCGCCCTTCAATCCGGTGTCGCTGGCGATCGGGGCGGAGGCGTCGTTCGTGGCGCGGACCGTCGACTCCGACCGCAGGCATCTGACGGAGGTACTGCGGCAGGCCGCCGCCCACCCGGGGACGGCACTCGTCGAGATCTACCAGAACTGCAACATCTTCAACGACGGCGCCTTCGAGGTCCTCAAGGACCGGCAGCAGGCGGAGGAGGCCGTCATCCGGCTGGAGCACGGCAGGCAGATCCGGTTCGGGCCGGCCGGCACGCGGGGGGTCGTACGGGACGAGGTGACCGGTGATCTGAAGGTGGTCACCGTGACCGAGGAGAACGAGTCGCGGATCCTGGTCCACGACGCGCACGCGCAGTCCCCGACCACGGCTTTCGCGCTCTCCCGGCTCGCCGACCCGGACACCCTCCACCACACCCCGATCGGCGTCCTGCGATCCGTCGAACGGCCCGTCTACGACACCCAGATGGCCGACCAACTCGACTCCGCCATCGAGCAGTTCGGCAAGGGAGACCTGTCGGCGCTGCTGGCGGGCGGGGACACGTGGACCGTCGTCGGGTGACCACGACCGTCAGCTGAGCATGGTCACCCCAGGGGCCCGGGCCGGTTCAGGCCCGGGCCTCGTCGTACGCCTGCCGGGCCTGCTGCACGTCGTCCATGCGGTCCTTGGTCCAGCCCGCCAGGGCACGCACCTGTTCGGCGGCCTCGCGGCCGAGGTCGGTGAGGGAGTAGTCGACGCGGGGCGGGATGACGGGCTTGGCGTCCCGGTGGACGAGGCCGTCGCGCTCCAGGGTCTGGAGGGTCTGGGTGAGCATCTTCTCGCTGACGCGGCCGATGGCCCGGCGCAGCTCACTGAAGCGGTACGGCCGCTCCAGCAGCTCGATCAGGACGAGGACACCCCAACGGCTGGTGACATGCTCCAGGACGAGGCGGTAGGGACAGACTCCCTCGCCGTCCCTGTCGTCCTTGTGATCCTTGTGTCCCTTGTCGTGCTTGGTCGCGGGCTGTGTCGACACCTTACTTACGGCCATGCCAGTACCTTACTTCAAAGTGGGTACTTTCGCAGAGTTAGCGCACCCCCTAGGGTTAGTGGCGCACCCGCCCCCCTGGAGGAGTTTCACCATGAGCATCGTCGTCACCGGAGCGACCGGACACCTCGGCAAGATCGTCGTCGAGGGTCTGCTGGAGAAGGTCCCGGCCGAGCAGATCACGGCCGTCGTCCGCAGCGAGGAGAAGGCCGCCGGGTTCGCGGCGCGCGGCGTGAAGATCGCCGTGGCCGACTACAACACCCCCGAGACCTTCGACGGCCTCTTCGCCGCCGGCGACAAGGTGCTGCTGGTCTCCGGCAGCGAACTCGACAAGAACCGCGTCGCCCAGCACCAGGTCGTGATCGACGCCGCCAAGGCGGCCGGGGTCGCGCTCCTCGCGTACACCAGCGCGCCGGGCAGCCTGACGGCCGCGCTCGCCAACGACCACCGGGGCACCGAGGAGGCGCTGCTCGCCTCCGGTCTGCCGTCCACCCTGCTGCGCAACGGCTGGTACAACGAGAACTACACCGAGCAGCTCGCGCCGGTGCTGGAGTACAGCGCCGTCACCCACGCCGCCGGCGAGGGCCGGGTCTCCTCCGCGGCCCGCGCGGACTACGCGGCAGCCGCGGTCGCCGTGCTGACCGGCGAGGGCCACGAGAACCAGACGTACGAGCTCGGCGGCGACACCGCCTGGAGCTTCGCCGAGTACGCGGCCGAGCTGAGCAAGCAGACCGGCAAGGAGATAGCGAACAACCCCGTCCCGGTCGAGGCCCTCACCGGCATCCTGACCGGCGCCGGGCTCCCCGAGCCGCTGGCCGCGACCCTCGCGGGCGTGGACGCGTCCATCGAGAAGGGTGAGCTGGTCGTCTCCTCCGGTGACCTCTCCCGCCTCATCGGCCGCCCGACCACGCCGATCGCGGACTCGATCGCGGTGGCACTGAAGGCGTGACCCGCCCGGATCGAGCAGCTCGGCCCGGGGCCCAGCCGTCCGGCCCGGCTCCGGGGCCGTAGGACTCCGGAGCCGTAAGACTCCGGTCGGCGCCCCGGACTCCCCCTCGGGGCACCCACCCCCGGCTGTCATGACCGTATCCCGATACGGGCATGACAGCCGGGGGTGCTCGGCGTTACCTTCGGGAGGCCGAGGGTTCGGGGGTCGCGGTGGCGCGGCCGGGCGAGGAGGAGGGGCCGTGGCTGCGCAGCCGAGGGGCGAACACCGGATAGGCCTGTTGAACGGCTTCGCCGCGTACGGGATGTGGGGGCTCGTCCCGCTCTTCTGGCCCCTGCTGAAGCCGTCCGGCGCGGTGGAGATCCTCGCCCACCGCATGGTCTGGTCCCTCGCGGTCGTCGGTGTCGCGCTGCTGGTGCTGCGGCGCTGGTCCTGGGCCGGTGAGCTGCTGCGACAGCCACGCAGGCTCGCTCTGATCACGGTCGCGGCGGCGACGATCACCGTCAACTGGGGCGTGTACATCTGGGCCGTGAACACCCACCAGGTGGTCGAGGCCTCCCTCGGGTACTTCATCAACCCGCTGGTCACCATCGCCATCGGCGTCCTGCTGCTGAAGGAACGGCTGCGGCCCGTCCAGTGGACGGCGGTCGGCGTCGGCTTCGCGGCCGTCCTCGTCCTCACGATCGGCTACGGGCGGCCGCCGTGGATCTCCCTCTGCCTCGCCTTCTCCTTCGCCACGTACGGGCTGGTGAAGAAGAAGGTCAACCTGGGCGGTGTCGAGTCGCTCGCCGCGGAGACCGCGATCCAGTTCCTGCCCGCGCTGGGATATCTGCTGTGGCTGGGGTCGCGAGGGGACGCCACCTTCGGTCCGGAGGGGACGGGACACGCCCTGCTTCTCGCCGCGACCGGACTGGTGACCGCCCTGCCGCTGGTCTGCTTCGGGGCGGCCGCGATCCGGGTGCCGCTGTCCACGCTGGGGCTGCTGCAGTACCTGGCGCCGGTGTTCCAGTTCCTGCTGGGGGTCTTCTACTTCGGCGAGGCCATGCCGCCCGAGCGCTGGGCCGGCTTCGCGCTGGTGTGGCTGGCGCTGTCGCTGCTGACGTGGGACGCACTGCGGACGGCACGGGTGGCGCGGAGGCGGCTGGCGGAGTTGGAGGACTCGGAGGGACGGGACGAGCAGGACGAGCGGGACGAGCGGGACGAGCGGGAGGGGCCGTCGGCGGCCACCGAGGCCTCCGGTGTGCCCACCCCCCTGGCCAAATAGCACTCTTGACGGAGAGTCAGTCCCACCCGCACCATCCAGGCACCTCATTCAGCCGGGATCGCCATGGACACATCAACAGTGTCGTCCATGGCGATCCCCATGGAATTCGGAGCCCCCCACTATGAAGCTCTCCGTTCCAGCCACGGGACGCACCGCCGTCGCCGCCGTCGCGGTGGCCACGCTGTTCACCACCGGGTCCATAGCCGGGGCGGCACCCGCCCCGGACGTGACGGTCGCCGCCGCGCCCGACCTCCCCGTGGCCAACGTCAAGGCCCACCTGACCCAGTTCCAGTCCATCGCCGCCGCCAACGGCGGCAACAGAGCGCACGGCCGCGCCGGCTACCTCGCTTCGCTGAACTACGTGAAGGGCAAGCTCGACGCGGCGGGCTTCGTCACCACCACGCAGTCCTTCACCTCCGGCGGCCGCACCGGCTACAACCTGATCGCGGACTGGCCAGGCGGCGACACGAATCAGGTTGTCATGGCCGGTTCACATCTGGACAGTGTCACCTCGGGTGCCGGCATCAACGACAACGGCTCGGGTTCCGCCGCCGTACTGGAGGCCGCGCTGACCGTGTCCCGCACGAACTACCAGCCCACGAAGCACCTGCGGTTCGCCTGGTGGGGCGCGGAGGAGCTGGGCCTCGTCGGCTCCCGCTACTACGTCAACAACCTGTCCACCGCGAACCGGGCCCGCATCAGCGGCTATCTCAACTTCGACATGATCGGCTCGCCGAACCCCGGGTACTTCGTCTACGACGACGACGCCGTCATCGAGCAGACCTTCAAGGACTACTTCACCGGGATCGGTGTCGCGACCGAGATCGAGACCGAGGGCGACGGCCGCTCCGACCACGCGCCCTTCAAGAGCGCCGGCGTTCCCGTCGGCGGCCTCTTCACGGGGGCGAGCCGTGCGAAGACCGCCGCGCAGGTCGCCAAGTGGGGCGGCACGTCCGGCCAGGCCTTCGACCGGTGCTACCACTCCTCCTGCGACACCACGTCCAACATCAACGACACGGCGCTCGACCGAAACGGGGACGCGCTGGCGTACGCGGTGTGGGAGCTGTCGGAGTAGGGGCGGCGCCTCTCGTAGGCAGAGCTTCAGGTGGTGTGGTTCCGGGGTCGGTCAGCGGCGTGGACCCGCGGCCGGCCCCGGCCCCTGCGGTACGGCGGGTGCGCGGGTGCGGGTGATCACCGAGGTGCGTTCCGCCGCGAGGGCGTGGGCGTGGGCCGGGGTCGCGCTCGTCGACCTGAGGCGGGACGCGACCGAGGTGGGCATCCGGGTGCCGTGGGCGAGATCGGCGGCCGCTCCGGAACGGAGGGCGCCGACCCGGGCCAGGTGGCTCTGCCGCTGTTCCGGGCTGAGCGAGGCGACGTCGGCACCCAGAGCGGCCCGTACGGCCGCGGGGTGCGTCGGAATCGGGGCGGCGCCCTGCGCGGGGGCCCGGTAGGGGTCCAGGCCGGCGGAACGCAGGGCCGCGGCGCGGGCGTTCCAGGGTGCCGCGTCCGGGACACGCCGGCCTGCTCCTTCGTGCTGCCGCCGGCCCCCGCTGCTCGTCGGGTGGTCGACGGTGCGCCAACTCATCGTGCCGGTCAGCTCGTTGACGTGGACCTCGACCCGGGGGCGGCGGGTGGTGGCGGGCGAGCCCGGGGAGCGGTGGCGGGCGGCCTCGGCGGCGGACCCGGACCCGGCGCTCTGCGCGGCTCCGAGGAGCCGCCGGGCGTCCGGTTCTCGTCGTCCGGAGTGGTCACTGGCCATGGGCGTAAGGGGCGGGGTCGAGGGCGCGGGCCCGTTCGGTGAGGCGGGTCATGCGGGTGCGGGCCTTTTCGAGTTGTTCCAGGTCGTCGGCGGCGGGACCCGCGTCGGCGGCGAGGTCGGCCCAGACGGCGATCAGGTCGCGGCCCAGGTGCAGACCCTGGAGCGGGTCGCGGACCGCGCGCCAGGCAGCCGCCGCGCTCTGGACGTTGCCGTACGCGGCCCGCTGGTCGCGCAGACGGTGGCGGAGGACGGCCAGGTCGAGGGAGAGGTGGAAGGAGCGGAGGGCGTCGCCGGCCAAGTAGGCGATGTAGGCGGTCAGTTCGCGAAGTTTCAGTACCTCGGGGTGCTGTGGGCCCAGCGTCGCCGTCGCCTGCGCGACCGTCTGCTCGGCCATCTCCGCGGCCTCCTGGATCCGGCCCAGTTTCACCGCCTCGTTGATGCGCGACACGGGCTCCGCGAACGGTGACGCCGTGTCGCCGCCCTCCTCCGCCGTGTCCAGCACCGCTTCGGCGACCGCGTCGAACTCCCGTACCGGCGCGGGCTTCGGCGCGCTGTCCTCCTCCAGCACCTTCCACTCGGGAGCGGAGTAGGCATCGGTGGCGGACTCCTCCGGAGGGGCCAGTACGGGGGGTGCGGATGCGGATGCGGATGCGGATGCGAATGCGGGTTCAGGGGTGGGAGCGGGGGCGGTCGTGTGCGTCGGCATCGGCATCGGCGTCGGGGCCGGTGTCGGTGTCGGTGTCGGTGTCGGCGGCCAGGGCTGGGGCTCCAGCGTGGCGGGCCCCGACTCCGGCGCCGCCTCCGAGGCAGGGGACGGGGACGGCTCGTGCGTCGGCTGCGGGGTGGGGTCCTCGGCCGGTGCCGGGGGCCAGGGCTGCGGGTTCAGGGAGGCCGATGCCGACCGTGGGGTGTCGGAGGAGATGTCGGGCGGGGTGGTGGCCTGCTCCGGGTGCCAGGGCCGGGGAGTCGTCCGGGCCGGAGGCTGAAGCAGCTCCGGGTCCATGACCGGGCCGAACTCGCCTGTCGGGGGCGAGACGGTGCCGGGGGTCGGGGCGGCGTCGCCGGTGGGCTCGGTGCCGGAGGCCGCGGCGGCGTCGCCGGTCGGCTCGGTGCCGGAGGCCGCGGCGGCGTCGCCGGTCGGCTCGGTGCCGGAGGCCGCGGCGGCGTCGCCGGTGGGCTCGGCCGACGAGGGCTTGCCGTCCGGGTCCGCCGGAATGCCCGGCAGGGTCAGCGGGAGCCCCGGGGTGCGGGGCGGCCGTGCCAAGGGCCCCTCCTTCGGTTCCGGCACCGCGCGCAGCACGTACGTCGAGGGCGCGACCCCGCCGGACACCGGGTCCGACGGCTGCCCCTGCTGCCCCTGCTTCTCCTTCGCCGCCGTGAGCGGCATCGTGCGGGGCTCCCGCTTCACCTCGGGGGCCGCCGCGGCCACGGGTTCCGCCGAGGGCCGGTCCGACTGCGCCCCGGGGGCGACGGACGACTCCGGCATCGCGTGCGGGGGTGCGACCGCGGGCGCCGGCTTCGCCGCCGACAGCGGCAGCGTGCTCGGCTCCCGCTTCGGCCGCTCGGGCTCCGGCGCGGCCGACTCCGCCGAGGGCACCGGCTTCCCCGCGGCCAACCGCATCGTGCTGGGCTCCCGCCTCGGCTGCTCCTGAGAGTGCGTCCGCGACTCCGGCCGCGCCTGAGCCTCCGGCCGCACGTCCCGCTGGGCCTCCGGCTGCACGTCCCGCTGGGCTTGCGGCTGCGGGTGCGGGTGCGGCTGGCGCTCGGGGTGCGCCGACGACTCCGGCCCGGCCTGCGCCGACCACTGCGGCTGGGCCTGCGCCTGGGCCTGCGGCTGTCCGTCCAGCTGCGGCTGCCGCTCGGGCTGCGCCTCGGGCAGCACATCCGGTTGCGGTCGACGCTCAGCCTGCGCCTGCGCCTGCGCCTGCGCCTGCCAACTCGGCTCCGGCTGGGCTTGCGCGTACTGCTGCGGCTGCGGCTGCGGCTGCGGCTGCGGCTGCGGCTGCGGCTGCGGCTGCGCATGGGGTGCCGTACCGGTCGGCTGGTTCGATCGGTCCTGGTCGTCCGGGAGTTCAGGGCCCGCGGCTGCCGACTCCGGCACCGCGCGCAGGACATGTGTCGACCGGTCACGGCGTGGGCCGTGTGCGGGAGCCGGCGGCTCGGGAGACTCCGGCGCCGCCCATCGGGCCGCCTCCTCGCCGAGGTGGGCCGCCGCGGCCGTACCCGACCGGCCGGCCACGGGCGTGGGCCCGACCGCGGGCGCGGGCGGGATCCCGGGAGTACGCACGCCCGGATCCGCAGCCACATGCCCACGCACCCCCGCACCCGGCACCGCCCCCTCCCGCTCACTCACCGGCGGCGCTCCCGCGAACCCCCTCGGCTCTCCCACCCGTACCGGTTCCCCGGCGTAGTGGCTGGAGCCGTCGACGTGGATCTGGAGAGGGACGACGTAGCCGATGCGTTCGTCGTGGACGGTGGCGAGGACGGGGTGGCCGGTGGCGAGGGCGAGGCGGTGGAGATAGTCGAGTGCGGCGGCCTGGAGGGACTCCCCGGCCGCCGGGGGCACGGACATGCCGCCGACCGTCGCGCCGGCCTCGGCGGAGACGCGTACGTCGATCGGGGTCAGTCCGGCCGGCGCACGCCCCGCGCGCTTGAGTTCCCGCTTCTGTTCGCGGCTGAGTCGAGTCATCGTTCCCTCACTCGGGTCGGGCAGAAGGAGAAGAAGGGGAAGGAGAAAGAGAAGGCGTGGACGAGGCGGCGGAGTCTGCCCCGGACGGCTCCGGTGCCGATACCTCTGCCTCCACCGTACGCACCTCGTCCACCCGCCACGGCTCGCCCTTGCCCGAGCGAACCAGCTTCACGTACACCGTGGCCTGAGGTCCGGTCCCCGTCCAGCCGTCGCGGCCGTGCGCCGTGCCGTCGACGAAGAGGGCGCGGTAGGCGTCCCGCGCCGAGTCGGGGGGTGCGTCGCCGTCGTCGTCCAGCTCCACGTCGACGGTGGTCCACGCCTCGTGCGCGGCCCAGGAGTTCCACTGTTCGCCCGCGCCGCTCGCGGGGTGGTACGAGTGCTCGGCCTTCGCCCTGGCGGCGGTGAACCAGCGCGCGGAGCGAAGGACGGCGTCGTGCGGGCCGGTGTCGTACTTCGTGTCGTAGCCGTACGCGACCTCGGTCCAGGCCTCGGCGACCGCGGTCGCGTCCGTGTCGTCGACGCCGCTGGGGCTCGGGACCCGCGCGTCGGAGCCGAGCGGTTTACCGGACGGCAGGGGGGCCTTGGGGGTGAAGGGCGGTTCGGACGAGGCCGTGCCGCCGCCCGCCGTCTCGCGGTGGTCCTCCAGGCCGCACGCGGCGAGGACCGCCACTCCGGTCACCGTCGCGAGCGCGACCGCGACCGCCCTGCGGACCGCCCTGCCGAGTCCGCCGGCCACAGCTCCGGCCACGGCTCCGGCTCCGGCCACGGCTCCGACCCCGACCCCGACCCCGTACGGCCCGCCGGGCACATGCGGTCCGCCGCGCTCGTCACGCCCCCCGCGCTCGTCACGCTCCCCGCGCCCGCCGCGCGCATCGCGCATCGTGTTCACCCGCATTCCCCTCCTCACCTCAGTGTCCTGCCTCGCCGATGGCGTCGTCCACGTCGAACGCCGTGCCCGCATCGCCCACGTCATCACTACAGCCCCAACCAGGGCGCCGGATTCACGTACTTGTCGTTCTGCATCACCTCGAAGTGGAGGTGCGCGCCCGTCGAGTAGCCCGTCGAGCCGACCAGGCCGACGCGTTGACCGACCTTCACCTTGTCGCCGGCCTGGACGCTGAGGCCGCGCAGCATGTGGTTGTAGGTCGTGGAGACGCGGTCGCCGTTGATGGTTCCGTGGGAGATGACGACGCGGTTGCCGTAGCCGTTGGTCCAGCCCGCGAAGGTGACTTCGCCGTCGCGGGCGGCGAGGACCGGCTTGCCCTCGGCCACGCCGAAGTCGGTGCCGGTGTGCAGTTTGCGGACCCCGAGTATGGGGTGCATGCGCCAGCCGTACGGGGAGGTCACGGGCGGGTTGCCGGAGAGCGGCATCGCCATCTCCTTGCCGTCCGGGAGCTTGCCCGGCGGGTCGTCCACCGACTCGTACTTGGCGATGAGCGACTTGATGCGGGCGACGTAGTTCCGGGTCTCGGTGTAGGGCGGGATACCGCCGTACTGGTGCACGGCGCCGGGGCCCGCGTTGTACGCGGCGAGCGCCAGGTCGAGCGTCTCGCCCGTCGCCTCGCCCCGGTCCTTGTAACCCTGGACCTGCTTGGCGAGGGCGCAGTCGTAGCGGCCCTGGGCCATGATCGCGTCACCGGGGTCGTACGGGGAGACGCGTCCGTTGCCGTCGTCGTCCTTGCCCCAGCTCGGCCAGGTGCCGGGCATGAACTGGCTCAACCCCTCGGCACCGACAGGGGACTTGGCGTTCGGGTTCCAGCCCGACTCGGCCTCGATCTGCGCGGCGATCACGGCCGGCTTGATGACGTCGCACATGGCGCCCGCCTTGAGCACCCAGGGCACGTACTCCGCCGGCACCTGACCGGTCTTGAGGCCGCCGCCGACGCCCTGTTCCTCGGCGTCGGCCTCGCCGCCCCCGCTCACCGCGACCATCATGACCACCGGCATCATCACGGCCGCCACGCAGCCGCCGACGACCCAGGTCGTGACGGACCCTCCCCCGTTGGACATGCGCTCCCCTCAGCGTCGAAGTCCAGTCATGTTCCTGCCACTTGTGGCCAGGCAGTCGAGTCTCCCCGCTCACCCCCGCCGCGTGCGTCACCAGCGCGTCACAGGCTCGTCGCAGGAACTCACGTCCCGATTCCCAAGCCGCCCGCGGGCCGTGAAGATCGGGGGTGGGCGCCTCGCCGGGCACGGAACCGGCGGCGAGCACCGCGCCGGGTGCGACGGGCACGACGAACTCAGGAAGACTGCTGTGATCAGCGGCGGAAACGGGGAGTGGTGGAGAGCGGTGATGCGGTGATGCAGCCGGGCACGGGACAGGCGGCGGCCGGGCCGGAGATCTGGGTGCGGGGGCCGGTGGCGGAACCGGAGGCACGGCCGCAGGACCCGCCACCCCTGGCGGCCGCGAGCGCACGGCGGTTCTCCTGGGTCGCCACGCACGGCGGCGCCGGGACGACCACCCTCGCGACGGTCTTCGGCGGCCATGACGCGGGCCGCAACTGGCCGCAACCCGAACACGGCGATCCGGCGTCGGTGCTCCTGGTGGGGCGCACGCACGCCGCCGGGCTCGACGCGGTCTCGCACACCCTGGACATCTTCCGGCGGGGCGACGCGCCGCCGGGGCTCGACCTCGACGCGATCGTGCTGGTCGCGGACGCGCCCGGCCGGCTGCCCCGGCAGCTCGTGCAGCGCGTGAAGGTGATCGGTTCCGTCATAGACGTCTACCGCGTGCCCTGGGTGCCCGCCTGGCGCACCGGCGATCTCACCGGACCGCCGCCGCGGGAGAGCGCGGCGCTGGCCCGTCTGACCGGGAGGACCCCATGAGCAGCACCCTGTACGCCGCCGCCACGACACTGGCCGGACCTCCGGCCGTGGTCACCCGTGAGCTCAACTACGTCCTGAACATCCTCGCCTGGCTGGTCACCGCGGCCGGTGTGTGCGGGCTGCTGATCGTCGGCTCGCGGATGGCCGTCTCCCTGCGGTCCGGGGAGGGCGACGAGCATCTCAGCCAGTTCGCCATGGTCATGGGCGCCTGCATCATCGGCGCGACGGCGGGGCCGATCGTGGGGTTCGTGTTGTAGGGGCTCGTGCTGCAGGGAGTCGTGCTGCAGGGAGTCGTGCTGCAAAGAACCCGTGAGCAGGACAGGGGCGACGGCCCGCCGGTTACTCGTCAACCGGCGGGCCGTCGTCGTACGTGGGCCACCCCAGGGACGAACACCGGTACGAGCCCCTCCGCTTCGCCGCAGGTCCGGGCGATGCTGACGGCACGTCACTGTCCCGGACATGACGAGAGCTTCCCGTCTGTCACGAGCACGTCACCGACAGGTGCTGGATCACTACATCCCTTGGTTTCGGCTCACAGGAGTCGCCAAGCTCACAGGGCGACCGGGAACCCGGGCACGTCACGCCGGCTCCGCGAGCATCCCAATGTCCCATCCGCTCACATCAGTTGACGTCAGCCCGCCCGCCCACGGCGGGCCGGCCGAGACAACGGGGAGAAACCACATGCTGCACGCGATGGCCGCCAAGGCACATCAGTCCCTCTACCTGGCCGACGGCACGGTCCCCAACCCCAACCGCGACGCCCCCGCCGAACTCACCGGCAAGGTCGACACCGTGCTCGGCATCGTCGCCTGGGCCGGCACCGCGGCGGGCGTCGCGGGTGTGCTGATCACCGGCGCGATGATGGCGATCTCCATGCGCCGCGGCGAGGGCTCGGAGCACATGGGCCGGCTCGGCATGGTCCTCGGCGGCTGTGTGCTGGTCGCCACCGCCGGCCCGCTCGTGAACTTCGTCTTCTAGCCGTCCGAGCACGTCGAAAGGGGGAGCGACGATGCTGAACTCCGGCCGGGCCCAAGGGGGCAGCGGGGAGTGGGAGCAGCCGTTCTGGCAGCAGCGGGGCTGGATCCTGTCGGCCGGGTTCCTGGTGGTGCTGCTCGTCCTCGCGGTCCTCTTCGCGGTGACGGGCAACGGCAGCGAGGGGTCCGCCGGCTCGTCCGGCGACCCGGGCCCGGCGCCGACCTCGACGTCGGACTCCGGCGACGGCGGCAGCGGCGACGGCAAGGGCAAGGGCAACGGCCGTGCGGACGCCCGGCCCGCCGGCTGCCGCACCGACGACAGCGACCAGGCCAAGCCCACCGAGGCGCCGCACGACTTCCACTGGAAGGCCAACGGCACCGGCCTGGTCCCGGTCTCCAAGGCGGCGGGCCCGCTCAAGTACGACGGACCGGTCTGGTCCTGCTTCGCCCACACCCCGCTGGGGGCCGTCATGGCGGCCCACTCCATCACCGACCATCTCAGCTACGACGGCTGGCGCGAGGTCGTCGACCGGCAGGTCGTGCCGGGCGCGGGCCGCGACGCGCTGATCGCGAGCCGCTCCCAGGAGGCCGACCAGTCCACCACGGGCTCGCCGGACGCCGGTGGCTACGCCGGCTTCACGGTCCTGTCGTACGACGAGACGCAGGCGACCGTGATGGTCCTGGTGCGCGGCATGGGCGAGGGCGGCTTCGGCTCCGCCTCGGTGACCATGCGCTGGCAGGGCGGCGACTGGAAGCTCTCGCCCGACCCGGACGGCACGGTCTACAGCGGTGTGTCGCAGGTCAGCGGCACCAACGGCTTCGTCACCTGGGAGGCGTGAGATGGCCTGCTCCTGGAAGCTCTACGACTGCGTCATCGAAGAGGGCGGCAAGCAGTTCACCGAGGGTGCCGTGGTCGTCTTCGCCAAGGCGATCGGCGACGGCGCGGCGGAGGTGCTGAAGTCGCTCAACGGCGTCTGGCTGAGCGTCGACGTGCGGGACCCGGCGGGAAACGGCGGCGGCCACGGCCAGGCGGCCGCAGGCAGTCCCATCGGCCAGATCACCGCCGAGGTCAACTGGATCGTCGCCTATGTGGCGGTGGCCTCGTTGCTGCTCGCCGCGATCCGCATGGCGGTGGACCGCAAGGGCCAGTCCATGAAGCAGGCGTTCATGGGGATGTGGAAGGTCATCCTCGTCGGCGCGGCCTCCGTCCCCGTGGTCACGGCCCTGATGGCGGCATCGGACGCGTACGCCAAGGACGTGTACGAGCGATCCGACCTCGGTGACAACGCCGCCACGATGCTGGGTGTGCTGAGTCTCAACCAGCCGGGCCTGGTGCTCATCTTCGGTCTGCTGGTGATGCTGTCGAGCTTCGTGCAGATCGTGCTGATGTACATCCGCATCGGTGTCCTGATCATGCTGGTCGGCACGCTGCCGCTGGCCGCCGCCTCCTCGATGACCGGGTGGGGCGAGGGCTGGTGGAAGAAGCACATCGGCTGGCTCGCGGCCTGGCTGCTGTACAAGCCGGCCGCGGCCCTGATCATCTACGCGGCCACCGCGATGACCAAGGACACCAAGAACCTGAACTCGGTCATCGCCGGCATGGGCATGCTGATCATGGCGGTGTTCGCCCTGCCCGCCCTCCTCAAGCTGATCGTCCCGGCCACGGCCGCCCTCGGCGGCACCTCCGGCGGCACGGTCGCGCTGGGCGCCGCCAACAACATCGCCTCCGGCGCGGTCAGTATCGCCGGCGGCTCCGCGGGGGGCGGCGGAGGCGGTGGAGGCGGCGGCTCCGCGGGCCCCCAGGGCTCGCCCTCCTCGGGCGCCGGTTCCTCCGCGGGCGCCGCGGGCGGAGCAGGTGGAGCCGCCGGAGGCGCAGGCGCGGCGGCCGGCACAGCGGCCGCGGGCGCGGCCACCGGGGGCGCGGCCCTCGCGGTCCAGGCCGCCGCGGTCGCCGTACAGACGGGCGTGGCGGCGGCGACCGAAGTCGCCAACTCCCTGGACGACAACGACGGCATGAAGGGCCACAACCAGTAGCCCCTGCCCCTGGAAAAGGCGCCGCGGGCCCTCTTTTCCAGGGGCGCGGGGAACTGCGCGATCAGCCCCCACCCACCCGCGGCCGCCGTCCGACACAGCACCACCCGAGCTCGTCGGCACTCGACCCAGCGACCTCAGCCGGAAGAAGGAACCCCATGTCCACCGACGCCCTCACGCGTCCCACCTACGGAAACTGGCGCAGACCCCGCCGCCCGGGCCTCGGCCCGCTGGGCCTCCTCGGCACCGTCGTGGCCTTCGGCGGACTCCTGGTCGCACTCCTCGCCTCGCTGGTCTCACTGCTGGCCGCGATCCTCGTCCTCATCCCCCTCGGCCTCTTCCTCGCCCCGCTCGCGCTGCGCACGGTGGACGGCCGCAACATCTACCAGGTGGTCGCGGTGCGTATCGGTTGGCTCAGGCGCAAGGCGAACGGCTCGACCACGTACGTCTCCGGCCCGCTCTCCAGGCGTCCCGGCGGCCGCTACCACCCGCCGGGCCTGCTGGCCCGCACCAAGATGTACGAGGGCCGCGACGCCTACAACCGCGCCTTCGGGGTGATCCACCACCCCGGCCGCAACCTCTGCACGGTGGTGCTGGCCTGCGAGCCGGACGGCGGTTCGCTGGTCGACCCCGAGCAGGTCGACATCTGGGTGGCGTCCTGGGGCGACTGGCTCGCCCGGCTCTCGCACGAGCCGGGCCTGCGCGGCGCCCAGGTCGTCGTGGAGACCGCGCCGGACACCGGGACGCGGCTGGCCGCCGAGGTCCTGCCGCGCATCTCGCCGGACGCCCCGGCGGCGGCCCGCGCGGTCATGGAGGAGGTCGTCGCGCGCTACCCCTCCGCCTCCTCCGAGATGCACACCTACATCGCCCTCACCTACGGCCCCACCGGTGGCCCCAAGCGGGACGTCCAGGACGTCATCACCGACCTGTCCATGCGGCTGCCCGGCCTGCTGTCGGGCCTGGTCGCGGCCGGCGGCGGCGCCGCGTACCCGCTCTCCGCCGAGCGGCTCGCGGAGATCGTGCGCGTGGCGTACGACCCGGCCGTCGGCCCCGATGTCCTGAGCACGCGGGCCGAGCACTCCGCCACCGGCCTCGACTGGTCGGACGCGGGCCCGGCCGCCGCCGTCGAGTCGGTCCAGGCGTACAAGCACGACTCGGGCGTGTCGCGGACGTGGATGCTGACGCTGGCGCCGCGCGGCACGGTCCGGTCGAGCGTGCTGCGGGGCCTGCTGGAGCCCGCGACGGGCACCCGCCGCAAGCGGGTCTCGCTGGTCTACCGCCCGATCGACCCGGCGACCTCCGCCCGGATCGTGGAGGCCGACCGGCGGACCGCGCACTTCATGGCGGGCTCCAAGCGGGGGCTGGTCCAGGCGCGGGCCAGTTCCGAGATGCAGGCGGCCGAGCAGACGGCGGCCGAGGAGGCGGCGGGCGCCGGGCTCGTGGAGTTCTCGCTGATGGTGACGGTCACCGTGGACAGCGAGGAGCAGCTGCCGGACGCGGCGATCACCGTACGCAACCTCCAGGCGTCGTCCCGCATCCTGATGCGCCCCGCCGACCGCATGCAGGCCTCCGCGTTCACCTGCACCCTCCCTGTCGGCCTGCTGCCGTGGGAGCACACCCTCGTCCCGTACCAGATCAGGGAGGCGCTGTGAGCAAGCGCGCTGCCGTACGTCCCGTTCGTCCCCAGATGGCGCCCCCGCGTGGGTGGTTCGGCCCCGGCGGCGGCCAGGTCGGTCATGTCGACCCGCCCGCGCTGTGGCGGGCGACGACGGTCCAGGCGTGCGGCCTGTGGCCCTTCGCGGCGGGCTCCGGCGCCCCCATGACCGGGGTGCCGCTGGGCCAGCACCTGCACACGGGCGCCACGGTCTGCGGTGACCCCATCTCCTGGTTCACCCGCGCCCGTTACATCTCCAACCCGTCCCTCTTCATGTTGGGCATGCCGGGCCTCGGCAAGTCCACGCTGGTCAACCGGATGCTGATCGGCATGTGCGCGACCGGTATCACCCCGCTGGTCCTCGGCGACCTGAAGCCGGACTACGCCGACACCGTACGGGCGCTCGGCGGCCAGGTGATCTCCATCGGGCGCGGGGTGGGCGGCATCAACGTCCTCGACCCCGGGGCGATGGGCGAGGCGGCACTCCGGATCGGCGGCGAACGGGGCCGGATCCTGGCGGCGGAGGCGCACGGCCGTGTCCTGAACATGGTCGCGGCGCTGATCACGATCGTCCGGGGCCGCCCGATGGACGACCACGAGCAGTCGGTCCTCTCTGCCTGCCTGCACCACCTCACGGAACGGACGAAGCCGGGGCGGCCGCCGCTGCTGCCCGACCTGCTGAAGGTGCTGGACGAGGGTCCGGACCGGGTCCGCGCGGTCACCCTTGACCGGGGCGACATGGCGCGCTACCAGGAGGCGGTGGACCCGCTCCACCGCTCGCTCCTCGGCGTCCTGGACGGCCCGCTCGGCGACACCTTCGCCTCCGAGACCTCCACCCGTATCAACCCGGCCTCGCCCGCCGTCTGCGTCGACATCTCCCGCATCGGCGAGGCGGACACGCAGCTCACGGCGGCGGCGATGCTGGCGGCATGGTCGGACGGCCTCGGCACGGTCGCGGCGGCCCACGCCCTCGCGGACGCGGGCCTGGCGCCGCAGCGCTGGTTCTTCACGGTCCTCGACGAACTCTGGCGCCCCCTGCGCGCCGCCTCCGGCATCGTCGAACGCATCGACGCCCTCACCCGCCTCAACCGCTCCCTCGGTCTCGGCGACGCGAAGATCACGCACACGTTGAAGGACGCGGAGGCGCTGGGCAGCGAGGCCGACCGGGCGAAGGCGCGCGGCTTCGTCGAGCGGGCGGGGATGGTGGTGTGCGCGGGCCTCCCCCGTACGGAGATGAGGGAACTCGGCGAGATCGTCGGACTGTCGGAACGCGAGATCGACCTGGTGTCGTCGTGGTCGTCGCCGCCGGGCTGGGCGAGCGCGGGGGGCAACGAGGAGCCGCCGGGGCGTGGGCGCTTCCTGATCAAGGTGGGTGGACGGCCCGGCATCCCGATCAAGGTGTCGATCACGGACACGGAGAGGGACCTGCACAACACGAACACGAGGTGGACCCCGAAGCCGGTCCTTTCCAAGACGGGGCGCCCATGAGCTCTGGGGGTGCGGTTGTCGGGCGACCGCGGGCGAGTGGGGGCTGGTCGCGCAGTTCCCCGCGCCCCTGAAGGACACGGCCCCTGCGGGCCGAAAAGCACGGGGCGCAGCCCCTGCTTTTCAGGGGCGCGGGGAACTGCGCGAGCAACCACGACGCGACCCGCACCCGCCGACGCACCAGCACCCCCGAGCTCTCCGGCGTGCGGGGTCGAAGGGGCGGCAGCCCCTGGGGAAGGGACGGGTAGGGGCGGCGGGGGCGAAGAAAGTCCGATCAGCTGACGGGGGAACAGAAATGAGCACACGCAAGCAACAGCACACCACCGGCGACGACCTACTGCCCTGGATCATCCCCGGCGCCGCCCTGCTCATCGGCACCCTCTTCCTCGGAGCCTGGCTCGGCGGCACCCTGGCCGCCGCCCTCACCGGCGCCGGCTGGAACCCCCCACCCTTCGCCCTGACCACGATGAAGACCCTCATCACGCAGGGCCCGACAGCCGTATGGCCGACGACGTCACCCGGCGCGCTCACCACCGGCATGGGCACGGTCCTCGGCGCCACCCTCACCCTGCTCGTCGCCCCCGTCGTCCTCATCCGCCGCCGCGGCAGAAGGCCCAGCGGTCTCGCCGGCCGCCGCGAACTCTCCGGCCTCCTCCCGAAGGGCGCCACCACCAGGGCCCGCCAACTCCGCCCCTCCCTGCCGAAGTCGGGCAAGCTCCCCCCGGACGACACGGGCAACCTCCTCGGCAACCTGGAACCCGGCGGCCCCGAACTCCGCAGCAGCTACGAGGACGTGGAGCTGGACCTGATGGCACCGAGGGCCGGCAAGTCCACCGGCATCGCCGTCCCGCGGGTCCTGCGCGCCCGCGGCAGCGTGCTGCTGACGTCGAACAAGGCGGACGTGTACAGCGTGACCCGCGCGGAACGTGAACGCGTGGGCACGGTGTGGACGTTCGACCCGCAGGGCATCGCCCACACGGCGCGCGGCCTGTGGTGGGACATGCTGGCCGACGCCGCCACCATCGAGGGCGCCCGCCGCCTCGCCGGCCACTTCGTCGGCGCGGTCAACGACGACGCCTCCAAGCGGGACTTCTGGATCTCGGCCGCCCAGAACACCCTCACGGCCCTGTTCCACGCGGCCAACCGGGGCAGGCGACAGGTGGACGAGGTGCTGGCCTGGCTGGCGGACCCGGCCGACCGTACACCGGTCGACCTGCTCCGCGACGCGGGCATGGCGGCGCTCGCCGACCAGCTCCAGGGCACCGTCCAGGGCGCGGTGGAGACCCGGGACGGCATCTACGAGACGGCCCGCCAGTGCGTGGCGTGCCTGCTCGACCCGGCGATCGCGGCCTGGGTGAGCCCGGACCCGGAGCTGCCGCAGTTCCTGCCCGAGCGGCACGTCCTCGCGCCCGACACGCTCTATCTGCTCTCCAAGGACGGCGGCGGCTCGGCGGCCGGTGTCATCGCCGCGTGCGCGGACTCCGTCCTGCGCGCGGGGGTCGTGGCGGCGGAGCGGACGGGCGGTCGCCTGGACCCGCCGATGACGGCGGTGCTGGACGAGGCCGCCAACGTCTGCCGCATCTCCGACCTGCCCGACCTCTACTCCCACTTCGGTTCGCGCGGCATCAACGTCGTGACCCTGCTGCAGAGTTACCGCCAGGGCACACGGGTGTGGGGCGAGACCGGGATGGACGCACTGTGGAGCGCCGCCACCATCAAACTGCTCGGCGCGGGCCTCGACGACGCGGACTTCGTGGAGAAGGTCTCGCGGCTGGTGGGCGAGCACGACGTGTCGACGGTGAGCTACTCCCGCGGCAAGGACGGCCGTTCCCGCTCCACCTCGTACCGCCTCGAACGCATCCTCCCCGCCGACCGCATCCGCGCCCTCCCCAAGGGCACCGCCCTCCTCCTCGCCACCGGCGTGAGACCCGCCCTCGTCCGCCTGCGCCCCTGGTACGCCGAACCCGGCGCCGACCGCGTCGCCCTCGCCGCCCAGGCCGAGGTCAAGGCCATCACGGCCAGGGCCGCGGAAAGGATCCCCCGATGACCACCACCGTCGAACAGCACAGCCCGGAACAGCCGCTCGCCGCCCCGCCGTTCATCCTCTACCTCGACGGCGCCGAGTACGCCGACGAGATGCACGCCCTGGCCGTCTGGGTCGGGGACCTGCTCCTCCCGGTCTACGGCCGCGAGGTCACCTCGCAGCAGCCCTGGTGCCCGCGCTGGTGGGAGCACCTGGAGGCGGTGGCTCGGCTGCACGCCCTGTGGCTGGCCTGGCAGGAGCTCACCGACCCGACGGCGGGCGCGTCGGGCCCGGCGGTGTGGCACCGCGACCACCTCGGCCCCGTCATGGCCGAACTCCGCTCCCCCAACGGCCCGTTCGCGGGCTGCAAGACGGGCGCCCACCGCGCGAAGCAGCCGCCGACCGCGGAGCCGTACGGGACGCCCTCTTGATCCGCCGCCCCCCGGCCCGCGGCTCCGCCCCGACCGTCTCCGTCACCGACCACCTCCGCCGACGCCTCCGTGAGCGGCGGCGTCCGGCGGGAGTGCCGACGAGGAGCAGAACTCCGCCGCCTACGACATCCCGCAGGTCGACCGAACTCCGTACCGGGGCCGGGAACGGGGGTATCGGCCCCGGTACGGTCCCCCCTTCCGCCAACCCCACCGCCAATCCCAGCGCCGGGCCCTCCGCACTGGCCCGCGCCCCGTGCCCCATCTGCCCCCTGCCCCATCTGCCCCCTGCTCCATCTGCCCCCTGCCGGAGCCGCCCGCGCAGGGCTGACCGAGCCGGTGACCGCTGTCCGCCGAGCCGCCGAGCCGCCGAGCCGCCGAGGAAAAAGGCCGAGAGACCCGAGAAGGCCATGCGACCGCACACCTCCCTGCCACCCGGCTCCCTCCCGCCCAACGGCTTTCCGACGCCCTCGGCCGTACGGATCGCCGCCGCCGTGCGCGCGCGTGAGCTGTCGGCCGTCGACGTCGTCGCGGACACGCTCGCCCGGATCGAGCAGGCCGAGCCCGCGCTGTGCGCGTTCGTCGAGGTGTGGGCCGAGGAGGCGTCGCGGCGGGCGGCGGAGGTGGACGCGCAGGTGGCCGCACGGGTGTGGTTGCCGCTGGCCGGGGTGCCGATCGGGGTGAAGGGGCGGGCCGGGCTGCGGGCCGCGGCGGCGCGGGCGCTCGTCGCGGCCGGGTGCGTCCCCGTGGGGGCGACCTCCGTGCCCGGCCCCGGTACCCCCTGGCAGACCTGGGGACTCGGGGCCGGCGGCCGGACCGTCAACCCCTGGCGGGCCGACCGGACGCCGGGCGGTTCCTCGGCCGGGTCGGCGGCGGCGGTCGCCGCGGGCCTGGTGCCGATGGCGACCGGCACGGACGGCGCCGGGTCGGTACGGATCCCGGCCGCGTGGTGCGGCGTCGTCGGCCTGAAGACCACGAACGGACGCCTGCCCTCGGCCGACCGTACGGGCCTCGCGGCGGCCGGCGTCCTCACCCGCTACGCCTCGGACGCGGCGGCGTACTGGCGTTGCGTGACAGCGGCGGTCGACGCGCCGGGCTCCGGAGACGTGGGAGGGGGCGGGGCGGAGCGCGACCGGCAGAAGGAGCCGGACCCGGCCGGGACAGCCCAGGAGGCCGAAGCGACGCGCCCGGCCGGGACGTCCGAGGCACCCCGCGCGGCCGGGACGGCAGGGACGCCAGGGAGGGCAGGGACGGCCGGTTCTGCGAGGGCAGTCGCGAGGGCCGAAGCGCCGTACGCGGCCGGGGCGGCACAGGCGGTCGGGGCGGCACAGGCGGTCGGCGATGTCGCGGCTCCCCTCACCGCCCGCTGGTCGGCCGACCTCGGGTTCGCCGACACCGACCCCCAGCCCGCCGCGATCGCCCACAGCGCCGCACTCCGCCTCGCGGACGCGGGTCTCATACGGCTCGCCGGGGTCGTACGGCCGCCGGTACGGCGGGCGAACGCGCCCGTACCGGGGGACGCCGCTCCCTCACACACGGCGAACGCGCCCGCGCGGCACCCCGAGCCGCAGCCGCATCCGCGGCCGCTTCGCCTGGAGGACCCCGGGCCGGCCTGGCTCGCCCTCCGCGCCGCACCCGACGCCGACCCGGCAATCCTCCAGGCCGCCCAGGAGCTCCGCGCCGAGAACGACAGGCGGCTCGCCGCGCTCTTCGCCGGGGCCGATCTGCTCCTCACCCCCACCACGCCCAACGCCCCACACGGCCACGACGGCCCGGGTGACCGCTACTCCACGGCGCTCACCTGGGCGTTCAACCTCAGTGGCCACCCGGCCATCAGCATCCCGGCGGGCTTCGACGCCGACGGCTGCCCGGTCGGGCTCCACCTGGTGGCGCGACACGGCGAGGAGGCACTGTTGCTGCGGATGGCAGGTGCCGCCGAAGCCGTCCGGATTCACCCCGCCCGAGCGCCGGAGGCCCCGGCATGAGACGCGGGCGCCACCGCTTCGCCCGGGTGCGCTGCGGGAACTGCTCCAGTGGCCACTGCGGGTTCCCCTGGGCGTCGGCGGCGCCGGGCCCCTGGTGACGGCGCCCCCTCGTCGGCGTCATGGCCCTGCTGCCGGAGAGGGCGCCCGGGCGTCGTCCGTAGGCTGCGGAACCGCATCCTTGCCGTCGCATGCATGTGCATATATTGTCGATGCATGCAATCGGCGTACGCCACACATCGGTACGCCGGTACCCGGACGCCAGGTACCCAGGGGGACCCCATGACCCGCCGCTTCCTGTTCGTTCTCGGTAGCAGCCGGCCGGACGGCAACAGCGAGATGCTGGCCCGCTCGGCCGCCGAGCAGTTACCGGACGACGTCCAGCAGGTGTGGATCGATCTGGCGCGCCACCCGTTGCCGGACTTCGAGGACCTGCGGCACGACAGCGATCATGTGCGGCCGGAGGGGGACAGCAGGGCGTTGCTCCTGGAGGCCACGCTCGCGGCGACGGACCTCGTGATCGTGTCGCCGTTGTACTGGTACTCCGTGTCCGCCCCCGTCAAGCGCTACCTCGACCACTGGGCGGGCTGGCTGCGCACCCCGGGGCTCGACTTCAAGCAGACGATGGCCGGCCGCACCCTCTGGGGCGTCACCGCGCTCGCGCACGACGAGGAGGAGGTCGCCGAGCCGCTGATCGGGACGCTCAACCACTCCGCCGCGTACCTGGGCATGCGCTTCGGCGGAGTGCTGCTGGGCAACGGCAGCAAGCCGGGGGACGTCCTCCACGACACGGCGGCCCTGACCCGCGCGAAGACGTTTCTCGCCGGGGAAGCGCCTTTCGCGCGCTTCCCGTACGACACGGACGCGGCCGCCGTCTGAGCCCCGACGGGCGGGCCGTCACGCCGGGCCAAAGCCGCGTCACGCGGGTCGTCGCGTCACGCGGTGATGTCCTTCGCCGTGAACCTCGCCCAGGCCGCCGATCCGAACACCGCCGCGTACAGGGCCTGGAGGCCGAAGTTGCGTTGGAGGTCGTCCCAGTAGACCGGTTCGCGCATGAGGTCGGCGAAGGAGAGCCAGTAGTGGGAGAAGAAGTACGGGTGGAGGGCGTCCAGCTGGGGGATCTGGTCGAGGATCTGGACGGTGATGAGGAGCCCGACCGTGGTGGCCATCGCGGCGATGCCGCTGTTGGTGAGGGTGGAGATGAACAGGCCGAGGGCCGCGATCCCGATCAGTGACGCGGCCACCGCCAGCGCGATCAGCAGCGCCCGCAGCAGGCCCTCGGCGAAGCCGATCCGCGTGCCGGAGATCGTCGTCAGATCGCCGAGAGGGAACAACAAGGCCCCCACGGCCATCGCCGACGCCGCCACGACGAGGGTGGCGACCAGGCAGAAGGTCATGGTGGTCGCGTACTTGGTGAGCAGCAGCCGGGTCCGGCCCGCGGGCGAGACCAGCAGATAGCGGAGGGTGCCCGCGTTCGCCTCGCCCGCGATCGCGTCCCCCGCGATCACGCCGACGGCCATCGGCAGGAAGAAGGGGAGCGTCGCGGCCAGCGCCGTGAACACCAGGAACAGCCCGTTGTTGCTGATCTGCGCGATGAACGCGGGCCCGCCCCCGCCCCCGCCGCCCGGTCCACCGCCCGTCGACGACCCGTCACCCGTCTCGATCCTCACCGCGATCCCGACGAGTACCGGCACCGCCGCGAGCACACCCAGCAGGGCGATGGTCCGCCAGCGCCGGAAGGTGGTCACCAGCTCGCTGCGGAACAGCCCGAAGGTCCAGAGGAGACTGGGCGTCCGGCCACCCGGCGTGACAGCACGCACCGCATCACCCTGCGACGCATCCGCATCAACCCGCGACATCGAAGCCCTCCCCCGTGAGCGCCACGAACGCGTCCTCCAGGGAGGCCCGTTCGAGGCCGAAGCCGCGGACGCGGACGCCCGCGGTGACCAGTGCGGCGTTCAGTTCGGCGAGGTCGCGGTCCGGTGGCGGCGGTTCGGCCGTCACCCGGCCCCCCTCGCCCGGGTTCCGACCGTCACTGCGGCCGTCTCCCTCGGTCACGACCACGTCCCCGATGCCCTGTTCCTTGAGCACACGGGCCGCGTCCGCCGTGTCGGGTGTGGTGACGACGAGGCGCCCGCGCGCCCCGGCGGCCAGTTCGGTCACCGGGCCCTGGACGATGAGCCGGCCCTTGGCCATGACGGCGGCATGGGTGCACACCTGCTCGATCTCGTCGAGCAGGTGCGAGGAAAGGAAGACGGTGGTGCCGTCGGACGCCAACTCCCGTACCAGCGCGCGGATTTCGCGCATGCCCTGCGGGTCGAGACCGTTCGTCGGCTCGTCGAGGACGAGGAGGCGGCGCGGCTGGAGCAGTGCCGCGGCGAGGCCCAGCCGCTGCTTCATGCCCAGCGAGTACGCCTTCGCCTTCTTGCCGGCGGCGGCCGCGAGCCCCACCCGGTCGAGGGCGGCCGCGACGCGCGTACGCCGGTTGCGCGGGTCGGCGGTCGGGTCGGCGGAGTCGTAGCGGATCAGGTTGTCGCGGCCGGAGAGGAACCCGTACAGCGCGGGCCCCTCGATGAGCGCGCCCACCTGCGGGAGCACGGTTCGCACGGAGCGCGGCATGGGCCGGCCGAGGACCCGGGCCGTGCCCGAGGTCGGCTCGATCAGGCCCATCAGCATGCGGATGGTGGTGGTCTTGCCCGAGCCGTTCGGGCCGAGGAAGCCGAAGACGCTGCCGCCGGGAACCGTCAGTTCCAGGTGGTCCACGGCCACCTGACCGCCGCGGAAGGTCTTGGTCAGCCCCTGGGTGTGGATGGCTGCGTCGCTCATGGCTCCCCTCGGGTACGGCCGGTGGGCCGGGACGGCGGTGTCGCCGTCCCGGCCCACCGGCCGGGCGTCGCTACTTCGCCGCGTTGGCCGCCTTCACCAGCGCGTCCTTGGTGACGGCACCCGCGTACACCTTGCCGTCGTCGGTGAAGAGGACGTTGATCAGTCGGGTCTTGAAGACCGTACCCGAGCCGAACTCGCCCTTGACCTGGTCGCCGAGGGAGTTCAGGAACCCGTCGACCCGGGCGTCGCCGGACGAGTCGTCGCCGCCGGCGGGCATGCCGCCCTCGGCGCCGCTGTCGAACTCGGCGATGGTGCTCCAGCCCTTGCCGATGGTCTTCAGCCCGTCGAGCCCGCTCGCGAACTCCTCCTCGGAGCCCTCGGAGTCCTTGGAACCCTTGGGTCCCTTGAGTCCCTTGAGTCCCTTGGGTCCCTCGGATCCCTTGCCGTCCTTGAACGCACCGTCCTTACCGGGCCCCTCGAACACGGAGTCGCCGGACCCGGACTCGTGGTGGCCCGACTTCTCTACCTCGTCGGCCTCGGTGACCTTCGCGCCCTTCGGCGGCGTGAAGTCGAACGTCGACGCGCTCGGCCTGCCGAAGTCGACCTTCGTGAAGCCCGCGTCCACGACGGCCGCGCCGCCGCTCGCCGGGGTGAGCGTGAACTTCAGCGGCAGCCCCGTCTTCGCGTCGACGGCGATCGAGATCGCCCCGACCGTCGAACCGGACTGCTTCGGCTCGATCACCAGCTTGTACGCGTCCCGCCCGGCGACCTGCGCGGTCCCGTCGACGGTCACGGACGTGGTGTCGTCGACGGCCTTCAGGGCCTCCTCGGCGAGCTTCTGCGGCGTGGCGGGCACGTCCTCGGCGGTGTCGGGAGCGTCCTTCCCGGCTCGCCGGTCCTTGCCCTCGCCGGCATCCTTCGCGTGGTACACCTCGTTCGAGGCGCTGTCGTACGCCCACAGGTCGTCGCCGTTGTGGATGACGCTGTACTCGGCGGCGTCGTCCAGCAGCGACAGCTTCTGCCTGTCGGGGCCGTCGGCGGCGACCCTCAACGTGTGGGTACCGGTGGCGAGTTCGAGGAGCTTGGCGGAGGGGTCGGCGGCCGAACCGCCGTCGCCCCCGGAGGGCGCCTGCGAGGCCAGGCCGCCCGCGAGGCCGCCCAGGTCGGGCAGGCCCAGATCCGTGGTGATCTTCACCGTGCCGGACACCTGCTGTACGTCCGAGGCGGCGATCTTCTCGATGAGTTCCTGCGCGCTGATCTTCGGCAGATCGGGGTCACCGGAGCCGGCGAAGGCCGGGACGAGCCCGATGGTCGCCGCGGCCACGCCCAGCACGGTGACCGGGACGACGTACCGCGCGGCCCTGCGTCGCCGGGCCGAGCGCATCTCGTCGGCCTCGGCCGCGAGCGCGGCGGCGTCGCCGGACCGGTCGCTGTCGTCGGTTTCGTACGGTGCCATGTGTGCCTTACCTCCGTCGTCGGCGGCGGCGTCTACTCGGAGCCGCCATTCTCACCCGAATCGGTGAGGAGTGGTGATACCCATCTGACCAAATCGGCCGACGGGAATCGTCAGACTCGGGACTCAACTCGACGTACTGCTACGGGATGACATGGCGACCCGTGAGGGATGACATGGCGAGGCGGGGCCGCCCCGCACCCCGTAGGGGTCGTCAGGGACGGCGCCGCCGGCCGGACCGGGCGGGTGCCTATCCGGCGCGGTGCACCACCGCGTCGCACAGCTCCACCAGCGCCGCCTTCGCGTCGCACTCCGGCAGCGGTGCGAGGACGGCGCGGGCCTCCTCCGCGTAGCGGATCGTGTCGCGGCGGGCCTGCTCCAGCGCGGGGTGGACGCGCAGCCGGGCCAGGGCCTCGGCGTGGCGGGCGTCGTCGGTGAGGTCGGATTCGAGGAGCTCGCAGAGGGCGATGTCGTCCGGCAGCCCCAGTCGGCCCGCCCGCTCGCGCAGCCGCAGCACCGGCATGGTCGCCACGCCCTCGCGCAGATCCGTACCCGGCGTCTTGCCGGACTCGTGCGAGTCGGAGGCGATGTCGAGGACGTCGTCGGCGAGCTGGAAGGCGACGCCGAGCCGCTCCCCGTACTGGGTCAGCACGTCGACCACGGTCTCGTCGGCGCCCGCCATCAGCGCGCCGAGCCGCCCGGCGACCGCGACCAGCGACCCGGTCTTGCCGCCCAGCACGTCGAGGTAGTGCTCGATCGGGTCGCGTCCGTCGCGCGGCCCCGCTGTCTCCAGGATCTGTCCGGTGACCAGCCGCTCGAAGGCCTCGGCCTGGATACGGACGGCGTCGGGACCGAGGTCGGCGAGGACGTGCGAGGCGCGGGCGAAGAGGAAGTCGCCGGTGAGGACGGCCAGGGAGTTGTCCCAGCGGGCGTTCGCGCTCGGCACGCCCCGGCGCACCTCGGCCTCGTCCATGACGTCGTCGTGGTACAGCGTGGCGAGATGGGTCAGCTCGACCACCACCGCCGAGGGCACGACACCCGGCGCGTAGGGGTCACCGAACTGCGCGGCGAGCATCACCAGCAGCGGCCGGAACCGCTTGCCGCCCGCGCGCAGCAGGTGCTGGGCGGCCTCCTGGATGAAGGGGACCTCGCTCTTGGTCGCCTCCAGCAGACCCTCCTCGACGGCCGTCATTCCGGCCTGGACATCGGCTTCGAGAGCCTGGTCCCGCGCGCTCAGCCCAAACGGCTCGACGACGGTCACGAGGGTTCTCCTGTCTGCTGACGTCTGATGACGGTCACACGGTCGGTCTAGGTCGCTCTCACGGTCGATGACACGGTTTGTCGATCTGTCGCTGCCATCACCCGAGTCAGCGTATCCGGTCACCTTTCGATCACCACGAGCGCCCACGGCTTCGCCCCGGGTGGTATGAGACCGCACTCTCCATATTCTTGATCAACTGGTCCGCGGCGATATCCACCGACGCGCATGCGCGCCCGCCCGCCCGCGACGGCCCGCCCCGGGTACCCGCCCCTCCCCCGGAGACGCCCACGCGCTCCACGGCCGCCCGCATCCACACCCGCACACCCGCCCCTTCAGGCCCCTATGCACCCCTTTCACCCAGCCCGAGTTGACCGATTTGCCGCTTACCCCGCACTTCACCCGACTCCTCCCGTGAGTTGAGTCACGCGCCCCTCACGCGACACCCCCGCCCCACCCCTTCGAGTTTCCCTTTGCGGTAGGCAAGTTGAGCCGTGAACCGCACCGGAAACCGAGGGGCGAATCACAGCAAACTCAAGGTCAACTGGACCAACCCGCCAAACCGGGACTTGTTCCCGTCGTGTGCTCTCGCATACGTTCACACCCCGTCCGGACGGACCGCCGAATCCTGCCGCCGCCCCGGACTCCCCACCCCTCAACACATCCACGCACGGCAGGAGCGGGGGACCCAGGTAAACCGCCGGTCCGGATTTCCCCCACGGACCGGCTAGGGGTCAAGCCACGCGCAGTACGCCCAGCGGACGCGGCACGCACAGCGACCGCCGGGACGAAGCGCGCGGCCGGGCATCTCCAGCCCGAACCCGACAGCTCACCCCGCAGGCGACGGAGAGGAACCCCCCATGCCCGCACGAGGCAAGCACCGCCGCCCAAGAAGCAACGCGTTGACCCGTGGCGTCGTCGCCGCCGGAACGGGCGGGGCCGCACTGGCCCTCCCGCTCACGCTCGCCACGACCGCGAACGCCGCCACCCCGACCCAGGCCGCCGCCTCCGTACAGTCGGCCCCGCAGTCCGCGCCCGCCGTGGCGCAGCCCCAGCCCACGACGTACACCGTGGTCTCCGGCGACACGCTCTCCTCCATCGCGCGCGAGCACGACACGAAGGGCGGCTGGCAGCGGCTCTACCGGGACAACCGCGCGGCCGTCGGTGACAACCCGGCACTGATCCGCCCGGGCCTGAAACTGAAGCTGAACGCGACGAAGGCGTCCACGGCCGCCCGGACCACCACGGCCACCCAGGCGTCGGTCAAGACGTACACGAACAACCTCGACGGCTGGATCCGCGAGTCGCTGGACATCATGGCGCAAAAGGGAATTCCCGGGTCGTACGACGGGATCCACCGCAACATCATGCGCGAGTCGTCGGGCAACCCGCTGGCCATCAACAACTGGGACTCCAACGCCGCCGCGGGCACCCCGTCGAAGGGCCTCCTCCAGGTCATCGACCCGACGTTCGCCGCGTACCACGTGTCCGGCACCCCGTACGACCCCTACGACCCGGTCGCGAACATCACGGCGGCGTGCAACTACGCCGCCGACCGGTACGGCTCGATCGACAACGTGTTCGGGGCGTACTGACCCTTCCGGTTCCCCCTTCTTCACTCTGTTCCCCTGGGTCGGCGGACCCAGGGGAACAGTCGTTCGCGGGAAGAGCCGCTCACCGGAAGAGACACCCGTGGGAAGAGCTGCTCACGGGAAGAGCCGCTCACGGGAAGAGCCTCTCCAGCACCACCGCGATCCCGTCGTCCTCGTTGGAGAGGGTCACCTCGTCGGCGACGGCCTTGAGTTCGGGGTGGGCGTTGGCCATGGCGACCCCGTGCGCGGCCCAGTCGAACATCGGGATGTCGTTGGGCATGTCACCGAAGGCGATGGTCCGCTCCGGCGTCAGACCGAGATGGTCGGCGGCCAGGGCGAGGCCCGTCGCCTTCGTGATACCGCATGGCTGGAGTTCGACGGTGCCGGGCCCCGACATGGTGACCGTCGCCAGCGAACCGACCGCCATCCGCGCCGCCGAGGCCAACTCGTCGTCGGACAGATAGGGGTGGCGCAGCAGCACCTTGCTGATCGGCTCGCACCACAGGTCGTCCCGGCGCGGCACCCGTACGGCGGGCAGCGTGGGGTGTGGCATGAGGTAGCCGGGCTCGATCAGGGTGAGGCCGTCGACCCCGTCCTGGTCGACGGCCGCGTACACCTGTCCGACCTCGGCCTCGATCTTGCCGAGCGCGGTCTCGGCGAGTTCCCGGTCCAGGGTGACGGACCAGAGCAACCGGTCCGCGCCGGTGTCGTACAACTGCGCGCCCTGCCCGCACACCGCGAGCCCCCTGCTGCCGAGGTCCTCCAGCAGTGGGCGCACTCTCGGCGCGGGCCGTCCCGTCACCACGAGGTGCTGAGCACCGGCCCCCGTGGCCCGCGCCAGCGCGGCGAGGGACCGGTCGGAGAGCGTGTCGTCACTGCGCAGGAGCGTTCCGTCCAGGTCAGTGGCGATGAGTGAATATGCGGTGGGTGCGGCCATGATCAGAGAATACGGATGCCGCGCCCCATCGGTTCGACGCGAACCGGACGACGTCCGGCATCCCGACCGCCCCACCGCCCCCGTACGTCAACATCCCTTTCCCGAACCGCCGTTCAGCGGTACCGCACGGCCGCAGCTCGGGGCGGCGCCCCGAAGGGGCGCGGGGGACCGCGCGATCAGCCACGAACGACCCGCCCCCGCGACGCACCGCCCCCACCCGAGCTCATCCCGGATGCGTCTCACCCATGAGCCAGGGCCAGATGCCGGGCCAGCCGAGGCGACGCGAACTCCGTCCCGCACACGAACCGCATCACCGGCCCGTACGACGCCGCCGCAGGCAACCCCGTGAAGTACAACCCCGGTATCGACGACCGGAACCCCGCCCCGAGCACCGGCGTCCCCCGGCTCACCACCAGCTCCGTACGGAGTTCATGCCCGAGGAACCCCATCGCCCCGAGGTCGACGCGGTACCCGGTCGCCGCGATGACATGGTCGGCGGACACTTCCTCGATACGGCCGTCGTGTCCCTGGAGGGAGAGCCGCGGACGCCCGTCGACGACACCGGATCGCACCACCCGCGCCACCTCCCGCACCTCAACCCGCCCCTCGAACCGCTCGCGCAACCACCAGGCGCCGAGCGGCCCGAGCACCCGGCGGACCAGGAGGTGCCGGGTGGTGGCGGGCAGGTACCGGTAGGGGTGCGGGTAGTAACTGAGCGCCCACAGCGACCAGGCCCGCCCGAACGGCGACTCGGGGCGCAGCCTCGGCTGCTTCCACGGGGGCGCGCCGAAAGCCACGGCCCCCCGCCCGCGCGCGACGACCCGCACCCGTGCGCCGGCCTCGGCCGCCAGTACCGCCGCCTCCAGGGCGGACTGCCCCGCGCCCACGACGATCAGGTCCTTGTCCTTGAACCGGCTCAGGTCGGGGTGCTGGGAGCTGTGCGAGACGGGCCCCGTGGGGGTGGGTCCGTCCACGGCCGCACCCGCCAGCTCGGCCGGCAGATGCGCCAGCCCGAACAGCCCGCTCGCCACGACGACGGCCCGTGCCGCGAACAACTCCCCCGAGTCCAGCTTCAGTTCGAAGCCGCCGCCCTTGCCGCGGTCGACGGACACCACGCGCACCCGCTCCAGCTCTGGCACGAACCGCTGCTGGAACCACTCCCCGTACGCGATGAAGGTGTCGACGGGGATGAGGTCCTCGTCCGTCACCAGCCGCCGGATGCCCGCCGCGTCGCAGTAGTCGGCCAGCGTGTGACCGTGCTGCGGGGCGTCGATGTTCGACGCCACCGGGGTCGACTTCAGGAGCATCCCGGCGGGCATGTTGTCCCGCCAGCTCACCATGGGTTCGCCGAAGACACGGACCGGAATGCCGTGCGCACGCAGATGCGCGGCGGTGGACAGCCCGAACGGGCCGGCACCGATGACTGCTACCGGTTGAATCACGAAGTCCCTCCCCAGGACGCGTTGTGCCTACTTCGTGTTGTTCTGTGCGGCTTTCGCGTGTTCATCACATGCTCACTCGCCGCAGGGGCGCCCGGCTAGGGGCGCACATGGGCGTTGCCGAGGCGGTTGGTCCGCCACATCTGGTACAGGTGCTTCGCGCCCGGTCGCACGAACCGCGCGAGCATCGTGAGGAACGGCAGCGGGTCGTCACCCGCGAGCCACGCCAGCTCCGTACCGCTCGCGCGAGCCGGCGCGTGCGGCGTGGTGTACCCGCTGCGCCGGTAGGCGAGCAGGGCCGGCAGATCGATGTTCTCCACGATGTAGCGACGCCCGGCGAGCTGTTCCCCCTCCGGTACCGGGCGTCCGGTCAGATCGAGGTGCATGGCGCGTACGACGTCGATCCCGGCCTCGTTCTCGAAGAGCCGGAACTGCGCGCCCATGCGCGGATTGAAGTCGAGCAGCTTGTACCGCCCGTCCCGCCGGTCGAACCGCAGATCGAGGTCGATGACCCCGGCGAACCCGATCTGTTTGATGAACCGCGCGGCGATGTCCGCGAGTTCGGGGTTGTCGACGACGTACGCGTTCGCCGTCATCCCCGCGTGCGGCGGCCACGACCGCACCTTCACCCCGGTGAACATCGCGAGCGGCGTCGAGTCGGCGTCGACGTACGCGTGGACGATCCAGTCCTCGGCGTCCTCCCGGGGCAGGTACTCCTGGAGGATCACCCCGGGCCGCTCGCCCCAGCCGCGGGCCAGCCGCAGCAGACACTCCCGGTCGGCGATCCGCGTCGTCCCGTTCACCGCGGGCCGCCTGCGCCGCTCGAACGCCTCGCGGTTCTTGGCCACCACGGGGAAGCGGGCCCGCTCCGCGAACCGTTCGACTTCCTCGTACGACTGCGGGAACGAGCTCACGGGGCTGGAGATGCCATGCTCCACGCACAGTTCGTGGAGCCCCTGTTTGCTGGCGAGCCGGCGAGGGAGCTTCCCGTCGACGCGAGGGAAGAGGAACCGGGTCGCCAGTTCCTCCTGGTGCTCGGCGATGAGCACCGCGGCTTCCTCGTCGGTGGGTATGAGCACGGCGGGCCGCCCGATCCGCCGTCCGATGCGCAGCAAGCCGTCCACCAGCCACTCGGGCTTTTCCGTCCCGGTGGTCGGCCACACGAACGCCCGCCGCAGATAGCGCGAGACGGCGGCCGGCGTGTACCGGTCCTCCGTGATCGCGTACATCGGCACGCCGAGCCGCCCCAGGCTGCGGATGGCACCGACGCCGCCATGGTGCAGCGGATAGTCGCCGAGCTTCACGACGAGCCCCGGAACGTCTCGGTCCGCCTGTACCGGCGCACCCCGAGTGCCCCTGGCCACGGGTCCCCCCACGTGTCCCCCCTACCGGACCCGGACCCACCCCGTCCGCGTCCCCCACAGGACGCTAAGCCGGAACCTTTCCTTCCGACCCTCCCCTATCAGGACATTGCGAACTCTTTAGACACTCCCCGATCTCCGCACCGCCCCGTAACGTGTGGCGCGACCAGTGGTACGACGGAACGCACGAGAGCGAGGCAGCACCCGATGCCCCCCTTCGATGTCCGCGAAGGAGATCCCTTCGACGTCCCCGAGGGCCACCCCTTCGGTCCGCACAACCTCCCCTACGGCGTCTTCTCCCCCGCTGGTTCGGACGCCCGTACGGTCGGTGTCCGTCTCGGCGACCACGTCCTCGACGCCGCGGCGGCCGCCCACGCCCTCGGTTCCCCGTACGCCGCGCTGCTGGGCCACCCCACGCTCAACCCCCTGCTGGCGGCGGGACGCACGGCCTGGTCGGACCTCCGCCGGGCGTTGACGGCGTGGCTGACGGTGCCCTCGCACCGGGAGACGATCGCGCCGCACTTCCACGCGCTGTCCGCCGTGACCCTGCATCTGCCGTTCGAGGTGGCCGACTACGTCGACTTCTACGCCTCCGAGAACCACGCGCGGAACGTGGGCAGGATCTTCCGGCCCGACTCCCCGGATCCGCTGACGCCCAACTGGAAGCATCTGCCCATCGGTTACCACGGGCGGTCCGGCACGGTCGTCGTGTCCGGCACGGAGGTGGTACGGCCGTCCGGTCAGCGCAAGGCGCCCACCGACGCGGCGCCGGTGTTCGGTCCGTCCGTGCGGCTGGACATCGAGGCGGAGGTCGGGTTCGTGGTGGGGGTGCCCTCGGAGATGGGGCGGCCGGTGGGGCTGGGCGACTTCCGCGACCACGTCTTCGGGCTCTGCCTCCTCAACGACTGGTCGGCGCGCGATCTCCAGGCCTGGGAGTACGTGCCCCTCGGGCCGTTCCTGGGCAAGTCCTTCGCGACGTCGGTCTCGGCCTGGATCACGCCGTTGGAGGCGCTGGACGAGGCGCGGGTGGCGCCGCCGGAGCGCACGCATCCGCTCCTGCCCTACCTGGACGACTCCACGCCGGACATCGACCCCGGGGGGTACGACCTCCGCCTGAGCGTCGCCGTCAACGGGCACGTCGTCTCCGAGCCGCCCTTCTCCACGATGTACTGGACCGCCGCGCAGCAACTGGCCCACATGACCGTCAACGGCGCCTCGCTCCGGACGGGCGACTTCTACGGCTCCGGCACGGTCAGCGGGCCCTCCCCCGCGCAACGGGGCTCGCTGCTGGAGCTCACCTGGAACGGCCGCGACCCCCTCGACCTCCCCACCGGCAAGCGCACGTTCCTGGAGGACGGCGACGAGGTGACCCTCACGGCCTGGGCCCCGGGTCCGGGCGGGACGCGGGTGGGCCTCGGCGAGGTCACGGGCCGGGTCAGGGCCCGGGAGTAGGCGGTACGCCTCCGGCGGCGAGGCGGGTGCTGCGCGCTCGGGCGGCGGCTTCGTACGTGGCCGGGGAGCTTCGAGCGCGGGCGGCGGCTTCGTACGTGGCCGGGGCTGCGTGCTCGGGCGGCGGCTTCGTACACGGCCGGGAGCTTCGAGCGCGGGCGGGAGCTTCGAGCGCGGGCGGCGGTTTCGTGCGCGGGCGGGAGCTTCGGTGGCGGGCGGCGGCTTCGAGCGCGGACGGGAGCTTCGGTGGCGGGGCGCTTCTTCGCCGTGGGGGTGCCATGTCGGGGGCCGGGTTCCGTCCGCCGTGATTGCTTGCGCGGTTCCCCGCACCCCTTCGGGGCGCGGTCCACGGCTGCGGACAGCGGCCGTGCCCCCTGCGTCATGGCTGCCGCCGTATCCGCGCCCGGTACACCAACCCGCTGCCCGCCCTGCCCGTCATGCCGTTCAGAAGCCCCCTAGGCCCAGTCATCGTGCTCGGGCTCCGGTTCCGCATCGGGCCAGTCGAAGTCCCCGCCCGCGTCACCCGTCGAAGCCGGGCCGGACTCGCCGCCGCCGACCGGAGCCGGCGCGGATCCCGATCCCGATCCCGATCCAGATCCAGACACCGCCGACGCCGACGCCGACGACCCGCCGGAAGCCCCGCCCAGTGAAGCCAGCACCCCCAACACCCCCTCCCCGTACGTCGCCAGCTTCTTCTCGCCGATTCCGCTGATCGTGCCGAGTTCGGCGACGGACGCGGGAGCCGTCGCCGCGATGTCGCGGAGGGTGGCGTCGTGGAAGATGACGTAGGCGGGGACGCCCTGTTCGCGGGCCTGTTCGCCGCGCCAGGCGCGCAGGGCCTCGAAGACGGGGAGCAGGTCGTCGGGCAGCTCGACCGGCGCCTTGGCCTTGCGGTCGCCCCGGCCGGAGCCGGAGGAACCCGACCCGCCGCCCGACGCCGACCGCGAGGTCACCGGCTTCTTCGGTTCCTTGCGCAGCGGCACGTCCCGCTCGCGCCGCAGCACCGCCCCGCTCTCCTCGGTCAGCACGAGCGTGCCGTACTCGCCCTCGACCGCGAGGAGCCCCTGGGCGAGCAACTGCCGTACGACGCCCCGCCATTCGCCCTCGGCCAGTTCCTCACCGATGCCGAAGACGGAGAGCTGGTCGTGGTCGAACTGGATGACCTTCGCGGTCCGCCGCCCCATCAGGATGTCGACGATCTGCACGGCGCCGAACTTCTGCCCGCGCTCCCGCTGCAGCCGCACCACGGTGGAGAGCACCTTCTGCGCGGCGACGGTGCCGTCCCAGGTCTCCGGCGGTACGAGGCAGGTGTCGCAGTTGCCGCAGCCGTCGGCCTGCGGTTCCTGGCCGAAGTACTGGAGCAGCTGGCCGCGCCGGCACTGGGCGGTCTCGCAGAGCGCCAGCATGGCGTCGAGGTGGCTGGCGGCCCGGCGACGGAACGCCTCGTCGCCCTCGCTGCCCTGGATCATCTTGCGCTGTTGTATGACGTCGTTCAGGCCGTAGGCCAGCCATGCCGTGGAGGGCAGTCCGTCGCGGCCGGCGCGGCCGGTCTCCTGGTAGTAGCCCTCCACCGACTTCGGGAGGTCCAGGTGGGCGACGAAACGGACATCGGGCTTGTCGATGCCCATGCCGAAGGCGATCGTGGCGACGACCACGAGTCCTTCCTCGCGCAGGAACCGCGACTGGTGTGCCGCGCGCGTGCCCGCGTCGAGACCGGCGTGGTAGGGCACCGCCTCGACGCCGTTCTTGCTCAGGAACTCCGCCGTCCGCTCGACGGAGTTCCTGGACAGGCAGTAGACGATGCCCGCGTCGCCGGCGTGCTCCTGGCGGAGGAAGGACAGGAGCTGCTTCTTCGGGTCGGCCTTGGGCACGATCCGGTACTGGATGTTGGGCCGGTCGAAGCTGGCCTCGAAGTGCCGGGCCCGGGGCATGGCCAGCCGCTCGGTGATCTCCCGGTGCGTCGCGTGGGTGGCGGTGGCGGTGAGCGCGATGCGCGGCACGTCCGGCCAGCGCTCGCCCAGCAGGGAGAGGGACAGGTAGTCGGGCCGGAAGTCGTGTCCCCACTGGGCCACGCAGTGTGCCTCGTCGATCGCGAACACCGAGATCTTGCCGCGCCCGAGCAGATCCAGCGTGGCGTCGAGCCGCAGCCGCTCGGGAGCGAGATACAGCAGGTCGAGCTCGCCCGCGAGGAACTCCGCCTCGACCACGCGCCGCTCGTCGAAGTCCTGCGTGGAGTTCATGAACCCGGCGCGCACGCCCAGCGACCGCAGCGCGTCCACCTGGTCCTGCATCAGGGCGATCAGTGGGGAGACCACGATGCCCGTGCCGGGCCTGACCAGGGAAGGAATCTGGTAGCAGAGCGACTTTCCGCCGCCGGTCGGCATGAGGACGACGGCGTCGCCGCCCGCGATCACATGCTCGATGACCGCGCCCTGCTCGCCCCGGAAGGCGTCGTACCCGAAGACCCGGTGGAGCACGGCCAGCGCCTCGCTGTCCGTCCCGGTCGTCCTGTCCTCGTCCGCCATCACACTCGTCCCGCCCGTCCCGATCATCGCCCGTCCCCCGCGCCCTTGCGTCCTGTACCGCCCGTGGTTCCTCCAGCCCTTGCCACCATAGGCGCCCGCACCGACAGCCTCAGAGTTATCCACAGGCTCCACCCGCATGAGGCCCACCACGCCCACGTACGACAACCCGTATATACGACGGGACCCGGCCCCCAGGAAGGAGGCCGAGTCCCGTCGTCGCATCACAGGCGCACGCACCGCTCCCGAGCGGAGCGTCAGCGCACGAACACCCCCGCCTGTCCCGCCAGGTCCAGGAAGTACTGCGGCGCGACGCCGAGCACCAGCGTGACGGCGACCCCGACCCCGATCGCGGTCATGGTCAGCGGCGACGGCACGGCGACGGTCGGCCCCTCGGGGCGCGGCTCGCTGAAGAACATGAGCACGATGACGCGGATGTAGAAGAACGCGGCGATGGCCGAGGAGATCACACCGACCACCACGATCGCGCCCGCGCCGCCCTCCGCCGCCGCCTTGAACACGGCGAACTTCCCGGCGAACCCGGAGGTCAGCGGAATGCCCGCGAAGGCCAGCAGGAAGACCGCGAAGACGGCCGCCACCAGCGGTGACCTGCGCCCGAGCCCGGCCCACTGCGACAGATGGGTGGCCTCGCCGCCCGCGTCCCGCACCAACGTCACCACGGCGAACGCGCCGATCGTCACGAACGAGTAGGCGCCCAGATAGAAGAGGACGGACGAGACGCCGTCGGGTGAGGCCGCGATGACACCGGCGAGGATGAAGCCGGCGTGGGCGATCGACGAGTAGGCGAGCAGTCGCTTGATGTCGGTCTGGGTGATGGCGACGATCGCGCCGCCCAGCATGGTGACGATGGCGACGGCCCACATGACCGGCCGCCAGTCCCAGCGCAGGCCGGGCAGGACGACGTACAGGAGCCTGAGCAGCGCGCCGAAGGCGGCCACCTTGGTCGCCGCCGCCATGAAGCCCGTGACCGGTGTGGGCGCGCCCTGGTACACGTCCGGCGTCCACATGTGGAACGGCACCGCGCCGACCTTGAACAGCAGGCCCATGACGACCATGGCGGCGCCGATGAGCAGCAGCGCGTCGTTGCCCATGGTGTCGGCGAGGGCGGGGTTGATGTCGCTGATGGTGCCGTCGACGACCTGGGCGATCGTCGCGTACTTCACCGAGCCCGCGTAGCCGTACAGCAGGGCGATGCCGAAGAGGGTGAAGGCGGAGGCGAAGGCGCCGAGCAGGAAGTACTTGACCGCGGCCTCCTGCGACATGAGCCGCTTGCGGCGGGCCACGGCGCACAGCAGGTAGAGCGGGAGGGAGAAGACCTCCAGGGCGATGAACAGGGTCAGCAGGTCGTTGGCCGCCGGGAAGATCAGCATGCCGCCGATCGCGAAGAGCAGCAGCGGGAACACCTCGGTGGTGGTGAACCCGGCCTTCACGGCGGCCTTCTCGCTGTCGCTGCCGGGCACGGAGGCGGCCTGGGCGGCGAAGGAGTCGACCTTGTTGCCGTGTGTCTCGGGGTCGAGGCGCCGTTCGGCGAAGGTGAAGACGCCGAGGATGCCGGCCAGGAGGATCGTGCCCTGCAGGAACAGGGCCGGTCCGTCCACGGCGATGGCGCCCATGGCCGCGATACCGGCCTTCGTGGTGCCGTATCCGCCCGCCGCGAGGGCGACCACCGCGGCGAAGGATGCCGTGAGGGCGACGACGGAGACGAACACCTGGGCGTAGTAACGGGACTTGCGCGGGACGAAGGCCTCGACCAGCACCCCGATGATCGCCGCCCCGATGACGATCAGGGTGGGCGACAGTTGCCCGTATTCGATCTTCGGCGCGTCGATCTTGGAGATCGGGTCGGCCGCGGTTGTCCACAGGCTGTGGACGGCTGATGCGCTCACTTGGCCGCCTCCACCTCGGGCTGGGGGTCCTTCTTCTGGACGTCGGACATGGTGTGCTCGACCGCCGGGTTGACGATGTCGGTGAGCGGCTTCGGGTAGACGCCCAGGAAGATCAGCAGAACGATCAGCGGGGCGACCACCACGAGCTCCCGCACCCTCAGGTCGGGCATCCCCTCGACCTCGGCCTTCACCGGGCCCGTCATCGTCCGCTGGTAGAGGACGAGGACGTAGAGCGCGGCGAGGACGATGCCGACGGTGGCGATGATCCCGATCACCGGGTAGCGCGCGAACGTGCCGACCAGGACCAGGAACTCACTGACGAACGGGGCGAGTCCGGGCAGCGACAGGGTCGCCAGGCCGCCGATCAGGAACGTGCCGGCGAGCACCGGCGCGACCTTCTGCACCCCGCCGTAGTCGGCGATGAGCCGCGACCCGCGCCGGGAGATCAGGAAGCCGGCGACCAGCATCAGGGCGGCGGTCGAGATGCCGTGGTTGACCATGTAGAGCGTCGCGCCGGACTGGCCCTGGCTGGTCATCGCGAAGATGCCCAGGATGATGAACCCGAAGTGCGAGATCGACGCGTACGCCACCAGCCGCTTGATGTCCCGCTGGCCGACCGCGAGCAGCGCCCCGTAGATGATGCTGATGAGCGCCAGGACGAGGATCACGGGCGTGGCCCACTCACTGGCCTCGGGGAACAGCCCGAGGCAGAAGCGGAGCATCGCGAAGGTGCCGACCTTGTCGACGACCGCCGTGATGAGGACGGCGACCGGGGCGGTGGACTCCTGCATGGCGTTGGGCAGCCAGGTGTGCAGCGGCCACAGGGGTGCCTTCACCGCGAAGGCGAAGAAGAAGCCCAGGAACAGCCATCGCTCGGTGCTGGTCGCCATCTCCAGCGAGCCGTTGGCGCGGGCCTCGGCGATCTCCGGGAGCGAGAAGTTCCCGGCGACCACGTACAGGCCGATCACCGCGGCCAGCATGATCAGGCCGCCGACCAGGTTGTAGAGGAGGAACTTCACGGCGGCGTACGAGCGTTGCGTCGCCGCCGTCTCCTCGCCGTGCTGGTGGGCACGGTCCCCGAAGCCGCCGATGAGGAAGTACATCGGGATGAGCATGGCTTCGAAGAAGATGTAGAAGAGGAAGACGTCGGTGGCCTCGAAGGAGATGATCACCATCGCCTCGACGGCCAGGATCAGGGCGAAGAAGCCCTGAGTGGGCCGCCACCGCTTGCTTCCGGTCTCCAGCGGGTCGGCGTCGTGCCAGCCCGCGAGGATGATGAACGGGATCAGCAGGGCGGTGAGCGCGATGAGCGCCACCGCGATGCCGTCCACGCCCAGTTGGTACCGCACCCCGAAGTCCGCGATCCAGGCGTGGGACTCGGTGAGCTGGTAGCGGTCGCCGCCCGGGTCGAAGCGGACCAGGACGATCGCGGCGAGCACGAGCGTGGCCAGCGAGACGATCAGCGCCAGCCATTTCGCGGCGGATCGCCGCGCGGCCGGTACGGCGGCCGTGGCGATCGCCCCGAGGGCCGGGAGCGCCGCCGTCGCTGTCAGCAGAGGAAAGGACATCGGTATCAGACCGCCCTCATCAGCAGGGTCGCGGCGATGAGGATCGCAGCACCGCCGAACATCGAGACCGCGTACGACCGGGCATAGCCGTTCTGGATCCGGCGCAGCCGCCCGGAGAGGCCGCCCATCGAGGCCGCCGTGCCGTTGACGACGCCGTCGACCAGGGTGTGGTCGACGTAGACGAGGGAGCGTGTGAGGTGCTCTCCGCCGCGTACGAGGACGACGTGGTTGAAGTCGTCCTGGAGGAGGTCGCGCCGGGCGGCCCGGGTGAGCAGCGATCCGCGCGGGGCGACGACGGGGACGGGCCCCCGCCCGTACTGGAGCCAGGCGAGGCCGACGCCGATGACCATCACGGCGACCGTGGAGATCGTCACCGTCAGGGCGCTGATCGGCGGGTTGCCGTGCTTGTGGCCGGTGACGGGCTCCAGCCAGTGGAGGAACCGGTCGCCGATGCTGAAGTACGCGCCGCCGAAGACCGATCCGACGGCCAGCACGATCATGGGGATCGTCATGACCCTGGGCGACTCGTGCGGGTGCGGCTCGTGGCCGTGCTCGTCGGGCTGCCAGCGCTTCTCGCCGAAGAACGTCATCAGCATCACGCGCGTCATGTAGAACGCGGTGATCGCCGCGCCCAGCAGGGCCACGCCGCCGAGGATCCAGCCCTCGGTGCCGCCCTTGGCGAAGGCCGCCTCGATGATCTTGTCCTTGGAGAAGAAGCCGGACAGACCGGGGAAGCCGATGATCGCGAGGTAGCCGAGGCCGAAGGTGACGAAGGTGATCGGCATGTACGTCCGCAGGCCGCCGTACTTGCGCATGTCGACCTCGTCGTTCATGCCGTGCATGACCGAGCCGGCGCCGAGGAACAGGCCGGCCTTGAAGAAGCCGTGCGTGACCAGGTGCATGATCGCGAAGACGTAGCCGATGGGGCCGAGGCCCGCGGCGAGCACCATGTAGCCGATCTGCGACATCGTGGAGCCGGCGAGGGCCTTCTTGATGTCGTCCTTCGCGCAACCGACGATCGCACCGAAGAGGAGCGTGACCGCGCCGACCACGGTGGTGACGAGCTGGGCGTCCGGCGAGGCGTTGAAGATGTCGGCGGAGCGGACGATCAGGTAGACGCCGGCGGTGACCATGGTCGCGGCGTGGATGAGGGCCGAGACCGGGGTCGGGCCCTCCATCGCGTCCCCGAGCCAGGACTGCAGCGGCACCTGGGCGGACTTGCCGCAGGCCGCGAGCAGCAGCATCAGCGCGATGGCGGTGAGCGTGCCCTCGCTCGTCTCACCGGTGGCCTCCAGGACCGGCCCGAAGGCGAAGGTCCCGAAGGTGGTGAACATCAGCATGATGGCGATGGACAGGCCCATGTCGCCGACGCGGTTGACCAGGAAGGCCTTCTTCGCGGCGGTGGCGGCGCTGGGCTTGTGCTGCCAGAAGCCGATCAGCAGGTACGAGGCGAGGCCGACGCCCTCCCAGCCGACGTACAGCAGCAGGTAGTTGTCGGCGAGGACGAGCAGCAGCATCGCCGCGAGGAACAGGTTCAGATAGCCGAAGAAGCGGCGTCGGCGCTCGTCGTTCTCCATGTACCCGATGGAGTACACGTGGATGAGCGAGCCGACTCCGGTGATCAGCAGGACGAACGTCATCGACAGCTGGTCGAGCTGGAAGGCGACGTCCGCCTGGAAGCCCTCGACGGGGATCCAGCTGAACAGGTACTGGCCGATCTCACGGTGTTCGGCGTCCTTGCCGAGCATGTCGGCGAAGAGGACGACACCGATGACGAAGGAGGCGGCGGCGAGGGCCGTGCCGATCCAGTGGCCGACGGCGTCGAGGCGCCGGCCGCCGCACAGCAGGACGGCGGCTCCGAGCAGGGGCGCCGCGACCAGCAGCGCAATCAGGTTCTCCACGATTCTTCCGACCCCTTACAGCTTCATCAGGCTGGCGTCGTCGACCGAGGCCGAGTGGCGGGACCGGAACAGCGACACGATGATCGCGAGTCCGACCACGACCTCCGCGGCGGCGACGACCATCGTGAAGAAGGCGATGATCTGGCCGTCGAGATTGCCGTGCATCCGGGAGAAGGCGACCAGGGTGAGGTTGCATGCGTTGAGCATCAGCTCGACGCACATGAACACCACGATCGCGTTCCGCCTGATCAGGACGCCGGTGGCGCCGATCGTGAACAGCAGGGCGGCGAGATACAGGTAGTTGACGGGATTCACTTCGATGCCTCCCCGCTGTTGCCGCCGTTCCCGCTGTTGGTGCGCTCCAGGCGGTCCTCGGCGCGCTGCTCCAGGGCCTTCAGATCGTTGAGCGCCTCGCTCGACACGTCGCGGACCTGGCCCCGGTCCCGCAGGGTCTTGCTGACGGTCAGATCGGACGGGGTGCCGTCGGGCAGCAGGCCCGGGATGTCGACCGCGTTGTGCCGGGCGTAGACGCCGGGGGCCGGCAGCGGCGGGAGGTGCTTGCCCTCGCGTACGCGCTCTTCGGCCAGCTCGCGCTGGGTCTTGGCGCGCTCGGTGCGCTCGCGGTGGGTGAGGACCATGGCGCCGACGGCGGCCGTGATGAGGAGGGCGCCGGTGAGCTCGAAGGCGAACACGTAGTCGGTGAAGATCAGGGCCGCGAGGCCCTCCACGTTGCCGCCCGCGTTCGCCGTGCCGAGGCCGTTGAACTCCGTCAGTGAGGCGTTGCCGATGCCCACGGTCAGCAGGATGCCGAAGCCCAGGCCGCACAGGAGGGCCATCCAGCGCTGGCCCTTGATGGTCTCCTTCAGGGAGTCCGCCGCGGTGACGCCGACGAGCATCACCACGAACAGGAACAGCATCATGATCGCGCCGGTGTAGACGACGATCTGCACGACGCCCAGGAAGTAGGCGCCGTTGGCGAGGTAGAACACCGCCAGGATGATCATGGTGGCGGCGAGGCAGAGCGCGCTGTGCACGGCTCTCTTCATGAAGACGGTGCACAGGGCGCCGATCACGGCGATCGTGCCGAGCACCCAGAACTGGAAGGCCTCACCGGTGGAGGTGCCGGCGGAAAGAGTGGCTGCGGCGGCGAGTTGCGCGCTCACGCGTCCACCTCCTCGTCCTGCGGCTTCTCGCCCTTGGAGACGGCGACCTGGCGCACCGTGCCGGGCGCGGCCTCGGTTACCAGCCCCCGGTAGTAGTCCTGCTCGTCGGTGCCCGGGAAGATCGAGTGGGGCGAGTCGACCATGCCCTCCTCCAGCCCGGCGAGCAGCTGCTCCTTGGTGTAGATGAGGTTGGCGCGGCTGCTGTCCGCCAGCTCGAACTCGTTGGTCATCGTGAGCGCGCGCGTGGGGCACGCCTCGATGCACAGGCCGCACAGGATGCAGCGGGCGTAGTTGATCTGGTAGACGGCGCCGTACCGCTCGCCCGGCGAGTAGCGCTCCTCGTCCGTGTTGTCGGCGCCCTCCACGTAGATGGCGTCGGCGGGACACGCCCAGGCGCACAGCTCGCAGCCGACGCACTTCTCCAGGCCGTCCGGATGGCGGTTGAGCTGGTGCCGGCCGTGGAACCGTGGGGCCGTGGTCTTGGGCTGCTCGGGATACTGCTCGGTCAGCCGCTTCTTGAACATGGCCTTGAAGGTCACGCCGAAGCCGGCGACGGGGTTCTGGAAACCGGGCTTGGTCTCCTTCGGCTCCTCAGCCATCGGACGCCTCCTTCCCATTCGAAGATCCGTCACTGTCAGTATCGGACCCACCACTGACAACCAGCTCCCGCTCCCGCCGCGGACGCCTGCGCGGCACCGGTGGGAGGGTCTGTCCGGGCAGGGGCGGCACGGGGAATCCGCCGGCCATCGGGTCGAAGCCGGCCGGTTCGGCGGGCTGGTCCTGTGCCTCGCGCCGGTCGCGGAACATGTCCGCGACGACGGAGAGCAGGAAGAGGACGATGACGGCGCCGGCGACGTACAGGGCGATCTCGGCGAAGTCGTAGTTCTCGTTCCTGAGGGTCCGTACGGTCGCGACGAGCATCAGCCAGACCACGGAGACCGGGAGGAGGACCTTCCAGCCGAGCTTCATCAGCTGGTCGTAGCGGACGCGCGGGAGGGTGCCGCGCAGCCAGATGAAGAAGAACAGCAGCAGCTGCACCTTCACCACGAACCAGAGCATCGGCCACCAGCCGTGGTTGGCGCCCTCCCAGAAGGTGCTGATGGGATAGGGGGCCCGCCAGCCGCCGAGGAAGAGCGTCACCGACACGGCGGAGACGGTCACCATGTTGACGTACTCGGCGAGCATGAACAGCGCGAACTTGATCGACGAGTACTCGGTGTTGAAGCCGCCGACCAGGTCGCCCTCCGACTCCGGCATGTCGAACGGGGCGCGGTTGGTCTCGCCGACCATGGTCACGATGTAGATCACGAACGAGACCGGCAGCAGCACGATGTACCAGCGGTCCTGCTGCGCCTCCACGATCGCCGACGTCGACATCGACCCGGAGTAGAGGAAGACCGAGGCGAACGCGGCGCCCATGGCGATCTCGTAGGAGATCATCTGCGCCGCGGAGCGGAGGCCGCCGAGCAGCGGGTAGGTGGATCCGGAACTCCAGCCCGCCAGCACGATGCCGTAGATGCCGACCGAGGCGACCGCGAGGATGTAGAGCATCGCGATCGGCAGGTCGGTGAGCTGCATCGTGGTGCGCTGGCCGAAGATCGAGATCTCGTTGCCGGCCGGGCCGAAGGGGATCACCGCGATCGCCATGAAGGCCGGGATGGCCGCGACGATCGGTGCGAGGACGTAGACGACCGTGTCCGCGCGTTTGACGATGACGTCTTCCTTGAGCATCAGTTTGACGCCGTCGGCGAGCGACTGGAGCATGCCCCAGGGGCCGTGCCGGTTGGGGCCGATGCGCAGCTGCATCCAGGCGACGACCTTGCGTTCCCACACGATGGAGAACAGCACGGTGATCATCAGGAAGGCGAAGCAGAACACCGCCTTGACGACGACCAGCCACCAGGGGTCGCGGCCGAACATCGAGAGGTCTTCAGCGGCGAGGTACAAGCTCATGCCTCCACCTCCTCGGGGGCCTCGGCGGCGAGCGTCGCGGGGCCGATACGGACGAGTGCGCCGGGCAGCGCCCCCGTGTCGGAGGCGACGCCCGAGCCGGTGGAGTTCAGCGGCAGCCAAACGACACGGTCGGGCATCTCGGTGATCTGCAGCGGGAGTTCGACGACACCGGCGGGGCCGCTGACCGCGAGGAGGTCGCCGTTCTTGACGCCCGCCTCGGCGGCCGTGGCGGCGGACACGCGCGCGCGTGCGGCGTGCCGCGTCCCGGCGAGCGCGTCGTCGCCGTCCTGGAGGCGGCCCTGGTCGAGCAGGAGTCGGTGCCCGGCCAGTACGGCCTCCCCGGCGGCCGGGCGCGGCAGTCCGGCCGCGACCTCCACCGGCTCATGGGCCCTCGCCCCGTCCCACGCCCCGAGGCGGTCCAGCTCCGCGCGCGTGGTGCGCAGATCGGGCAGCCCCAGGTGGACGTCCATGGCGTCGGCCAGCATCTGGAGGACCCGCCCGTCGGTGGGGGCCACCGGGCGGGTCATCTGGTCGGGCTTCAGCGCGGCCTCGAACATCCGCACACGGCCCTCCCAGTTGACGAAGGTGCCCGCCTTCTCGGCGACGGCGGCGACCGGAAGGACGACGTCCGCCCGTTCGGTGACCTCGCTGGGCCGCAGTTCCAGCGACACCAGGAAGCCCACCGCGGACAGTGCCTCACGCGCGCGTGCCGGATCGGGCAGATCGGCGAGTTCCACACCCGCCACCACCAGGGCCCCGAGCTCTCCGGTGGCGGCGGCCTCGACGATCTGCCCGGTGTCCCGGCCGTATCGCGAGGGGAGTTCGGCGACGCCCCAGGCGGCGGCGACCTCCTCCCGCGCGCGCGGGTCGGTCGCCGGACGGCCGCCCGGCAGCACCGACGGCAGCGCGCCCGCCTCGACGGCGGCGCGCTCCCCGGCCCGGCGCGGGATCCACACCAGCTTGGCGCCGGTCAGGGACGCGGCCCGGACGGCGGCGGTGAGTCCGCCCGCCACGGCCGCGAACCGCTCCCCGACGACGATCACGGCGCCCTCGGTACGCAGCGCCTCGGCGGCCTTGGTGCCGTCGTCGTCCAGGCCGAAGCCGCTCGCGAGGGCGTCCAGCCACTCGGTCTCGGTGCCGGGCGCGGCCGGCAGCAGCGTGCCGCCGGCCTTCGCCAGGCCCCGGGTGGCGTGGGTGGCCAGCGAGAAGACCTGCTGCTTGTGCTTACGCCAGGCCTTGCGCAGCCGGAGGAAGACGCCGGGCGCCTCCTCCTCGGCCTCGAACCCGACCAGCAGGACCGCGGGCGCCTTCTCCAGGGAGGCGTACGTGACGCCCGTACCGTCGAGGTCGCGGCCGCGTCCGGCGACCCGGGCCGCCAGGAAGTCGGCCTCCTCACCGCTGTGCACGCGCGCGCGGAAGTCGATGTCGTTGCTGTCGAGGGCCACGCGCGCGAACTTGCTGTACGCGTAGGCGTCCTCGACGGTGAGCCGGCCGCCGGTCAGGACACCGGCCCGGCCGCGGGCGGCGAGGAGCCCCCGGGCGGCGGCCTCCAGGGCCTCCGGCCAGGACGCGGGTTCCAGGACGCCCTCCGCGTTGCGGACGAGGGGGGTGGTCAGCCGGTCCGGGCGCTGCGCGTACCGGAACCCGAACCGCCCCTTGTCGCAGATCCACTCCTCGTTGACCTCGGGGTCGTTGGCCGCGAGGCGCCGCATGACCTTGCCGCGCCGGTGGTCGGTGCGGGTCGCGCAGCCGCCGGAGCAGTGCTCGCAGACGGACGGCGAGGAGACGAGGTCGAAGGGGCGGGAGCGGAATCGGTACGCCGCCGAGGTCAGCGCGCCCACCGGGCAGATCTGGATGGTGTTGCCGGAGAAGTACGACTCGAAGGGGTCGCCCTCACCGGTGCCGACCTGCTGGAGCGCGCCCCGCTCGAGCAGCTCGATCATCGGGTCGCCCGCGACCTGGTTGGAGAACCGGGTGCAGCGGGCGCACAGCACGCACCGCTCACGGTCGAGGAGCACCTGCGTGGAGATCGCCACGGGCTTCTCGTACGTCCGCTTCCTGCCCTCGAAGCGGGAGTCGGAGTGGCCGTGCGACATGGCCTGGTTCTGCAGGGGGCACTCGCCGCCCTTGTCGCAGACGGGGCAGTCCAGCGGGTGGTTGATGAGCAGGAGCTCCATCACACCCTTCTGGGCCTTCTCCGCGACCGGGGAGGTGAGGTGGGTCTTGACGACCATCCCGTCCGTGCAGGTGATCGTGCAGGACGCCATGGGCTTGCGCTGGCCCTCGACCTCGACGATGCACTGGCGGCAGGCGCCGACCGGGTCGAGGAGGGGGTGGTCGCAGAAGCGGGGGATCTCGACGCCGAGTTGTTCGGCGGCCCGGATGACCAGGGTGCCCTTGGGCACGCTGATGTCGACGCCGTCGATGGTCAGCGAGACGAGATCTTCCGGCGGGACCGCCGCCTCCCCGCCCCCGGAGGGAGCGCTGGTGGTCACGGTCATGCGTTCACCTCCGCGTGCTTGTCCTTGTCGGCCCAGGCGGTCGACTTGGCCGGGTCGAAGGGGCAGCCCCGGCCCGTGATGTGGTCCTCGTACTCCGCGCGGAAGTACTTGAGGGAGGAGAAGATCGGCGAGGCGGCACCGTCGCCGAGGGCGCAGAAGGACTTGCCGTTGATGTTGTCGGCGATGTCGTTCAGCTTGTCGAGGTCGCTCATGACGCCCTTGCCGGCCTCGATATCGCGCAGCAACTGCACCAGCCAGTAGGTGCCTTCACGGCAGGGGGTGCACTTGCCGCAGGACTCGTGGGCGTAGAACTCGGTCCAGCGGGTGACGGCACGGACGACGCAGGTGGTCTCGTCGAAGCACTGGAGTGCTTTCGTGCCGAGCATGGAACCCGCGGCGCCCACTCCCTCGTAGTCAAGAGGGACGTCGAGGTGCTCGTCGGTGAACATCGGGGTCGAGGAGCCGCCCGGCGTCCAGAACTTGAGGCGATGCCCGGGTCGCATTCCGCCGCTCATCTCCAGGAGCTGGCGGAGCGTGATACCGAGCGGCGCCTCGTACTGGCCGGGGCTGGTGACATGGCCGCTGAGCGAGTAGAGCGTGAAGCCGGGAGACTTCTCGCTGCCCATCGACCTGAACCATTCCTTGCCCCTGTGCATGATCGCGGGAACCGACGCGATCGACTCGACGTTGTTCACGACAGTCGGGCACGCGTAGAGGCCCTCGACAGCAGGGAAGGGGGGACGGAGCCGCGGTTGACCACGGCGGCCTTCGAGCGAGTCGAGCAGTGCGGTCTCCTCACCGCAGATGTACGCGCCCGCGCCCGCGTGCACGGTGAGTTCGAGGTCGAGTCCGCTGCCCAGGATGTTCTCGCCGAGGAAGCCGGCCTCGTAGGCCTCACGTACGGCCTCGTGCAACCGCCGCAGGACGGGAACGACCTCACCACGCAGATAGATGAAGGCATGCGAAGACCTGATGGCATGACAGGCGATGACGATGCCCTCGATGAGGCTGTGCGGGTTCGCGAAGAGGAGCGGAATGTCCTTGCACGTTCCGGGTTCCGATTCGTCGGCGTTGACAACTAGATAGTGTGGTTTTCCGTCGCCCTGGGGAATGAACTGCCATTTCATTCCGGTCGGGAATCCCGCGCCGCCTCGGCCGCGCAGCCCGGACTCCTTGACGTACGCGATGACGTCGTCGGGTGACATGGCCAGCGCCTTGCGCAGCCCCTCGTACCCGTCGTGCCTTCGGTAGACGTCGAGCGACCATGCCCGGTCCTCGTCCCAGAAGGCCGACAGCACGGGTGCGAGCAGTTTCTCCGGGCTGGTGCCCTTGATCTCGGGTGCCAACGTCATCACTCCCCCTCCTCGGCTGCAGGCCCCGCCGGGTGGGCCGGGTCCGAGGCCGACGTGTCCTGCGGCGCGTCGTGCGAGCTGAGGTGCTCGGTGGGTGACGGCTCGTGCACCGTGTCGCGCGGCTCGTCGTGCGGGCCGCCGTCCCGCGGGTGGACCACGCGGGCGGGTCCGGCCTCTCCCCTGGCCAGGCGGAGGCCGACCAGCGAGGCGGGTCCCGCGCCGCCGCTCGCCTCGACGGCCCCGGGCCGCTCGTCGGGGAAGCCGGCGAGGATCCGCGCGGTCTCCTTGAAGGTGCACAGCGGCGCCCCGCGCGTGGGTTCGACCTCGGTCCCCGCGCGCAGGTCGTCGACGAGGCGCTTGGCGCTGTCGACGGTCTGGTTGTCGAAGAACTCCCAGTTGACCATCACGACGGGCGCGAAGTCGCAGGCCGCGTTGCACTCGATGTGCTCCAGCGTGACCTTGCCGTCGCCGGTGGTCTCGCCGTTGCCGACGCCGAGGTGGTCCTGCAGCGCCTCGAAGATCGCGTCGCCGCCCATCACCGCGCACAGGGTGTTGGTGCAGACGCCCACCTGGTAGTCGCCGGAGGGCTTGCGCCGGTACATGGAGTAGAAGGTGGCGACCGCGGTGACCTCGGCGGTGGTCAGACCGAGCACCTCGGCACAGAACCGCATGCCGGTGCGGGTGACATGGCCCTCCTCCGACTGCATGAGATGCAGCAACGGCAGGAGGGCGGACCGGGAGTCCGGGTAGCGGGCGATCACGTCCGCCGCGTCCCGCTCCAGCCGGGCTCGAACGTCGTCCGGGTAGTCGGGCGCGGGCAGTTGGGGCATGCCCAGGCTGACGCCCTCGGGGGTGGTGGTCACCGGTCGACGCCTCCCATCACGGGGTCGATGGACGCGACGGCGACGATGACGTCGGCGACCTGGCCGCCCTCGCACATCGCCGCCATGGCCTGCAGGTTGGTGAAGGACGGGTCGCGGAAGTGGACCCGGAAGGGGCGGGTGCCTCCGTCGGACACGGCGTGCACCCCGAGTTCGCCCTTGGGCGACTCGACGGCCACGTACGTCTGTCCCGGCGGGACGCGGAAGCCCTCGGTCACCAGCTTGAAGTGGTGGATCAGGGCCTCCATGGAGGTGCCCATGATCTTCTTGATGTGGTCCAGGGAGTTGCCGAGTCCGTCCGGTCCCAGGGCGAGCTGGGCGGGCCAGGCGATCTTCTTGTCGCCGACCATGACCGGGCCGGGCTGCAGCCGGTCCAGGCACTGCTCGACGATCCGCAGGGACTGGCGCATCTCCTCCAGGCGGATGAGGAAGCGGCCGTAGGAGTCGCAGGTGTCGGCGGTCGGGACGTCGAAGTCGTACGTCTCGTAGCCGCAGTACGGCTGTGCCTTGCGCAGGTCGTGCGGGAGGCCGGCGGAGCGCAGGATCGGCCCGGTGGCGCCGAGGGCCATGCAGCCGGACAGGTCGAGGTAGCCGACGTCCTGCATACGGGCCTTGAAGATGGGGTTCCCGGTGGCGAGCTTGTCGTACTCGGGAAGGTTCTTCTGCATCTTCTTCACGAACTCGCGGATCTGGTCCACCGCGCCGGGCGGCAGGTCCTGGGCGAGTCCGCCGGGCCGGATGTACGCGTGGTTCATGCGCAGGCCGGTGATCAGCTCGTAGATGTCGAGAATGAGTTCACGATCACGGAAGCCGTAGATCATGATCGTGGTGGCGCCCAGCTCCATGCCGCCGGTGGCGATGCACACCAGGTGGGAGGAGAGCCGGTTCAGCTCCATGAGGAGCACGCGGATGATCGTGGCGCGGTCCGGGATCTCGTCCTCGATGCCGAGGAGCTTCTCCACGGCGAGGCAGTACGCCGTCTCGTTGAAGAACGGCGTCAGGTAGTCCATGCGCGTCACGAACGTGGTGCCCTGTGTCCACGTGCGGTACTCGAGGTTCTTCTCGATGCCGGTGTGGAGGTAGCCGATGCCGCAGCGGGCCTCGGTGACGGTCTCGCCGTCGATCTCCAGGATGAGCCGGAGCACACCGTGCGTGGACGGGTGCTGGGGGCCCATGTTGACGATGATGCGCTCGTCGTCCGACCGGGCGGCGGTCTCGGCGACCTCGTCCCAGTCGCCGCCGGTGACCGTGTAGACGGTGCCTTCGGTGGTCTCGCGCGCCGAGGCGGCGGACTCGGCGGATGCGTGTTGCGTGCTCATGAGTACGACCTCCGCTGGTCCGGAGCCGGGATCTGGGCGCCCTTGTACTCGACGGGGATCCCGCCGAGGGGGTAGTCCTTGCGCTGCGGGAAGCCCTGCCAGTCGTCCGGCATCATGATCCGCGTCAGCGCGGGGTGGCCGTCGAAGACGATGCCGAAGAAGTCGTACGTCTCGCGCTCGTGCCAGTCGTTGGTGGGATAGACGGGGACGAGCGACGGGATGTGCGGGTCGGCGTCGGGGGCGGAGACCTCCAGGCGGATCAGCCGGTTGTGGGTGATCGAGCGCAGGTGGTAGACGGCGTGCAGCTCGCGGCCCTTGTCGCCGGGGTAGTGGATGCCCGAGACGCCGGTGCACAGTTCGAAGCGGAGGGCCGGGTCGTCGCGGAGGGTGCGGGCGACGCGCGGCAGGTGTTCGCGTTCGATGTGGAAGGTGATCTCGCCCCGGTCGACGACGGTCTTGTCGATCACGTTCTCGGGGACGAGGCCCTGTTCCTCCAGGGCGCCCTCCAGTTCGTCGGCGACCTCGTCGAACCAGCCGCCGTAGGGGCGGCCGGCCGCGCCGGGGAGCCGGATGGAGCGGACCAGGCCGCCGTATCCGGAGGTGTCGCCGCCGTTGTTCGCGCCGAACATGCCGCGCTGGACGCGGATCTCCTCACCGCCCTCGCCGCGCTGGCCGGGGAGGTTGGAGGCGGCGAGGTCCTTCTCGGGGTTGACCCCGTTGTTCGCGTCACTCATCGCAGCAGCCCCTTCATCTCGATGGTGGGGAGCGCCTTGAGTGCCGCTTCCTCCGCCTCGCGGGCCGCTTCCTCGGCGTTCACGCCGAGCTTGGACGTCTGGATCTTCTGGTGGAGCTTGAGGATCGCGTCCATCAGCATCTCGGGCCGTGGCGGGCAGCCCGGCAGATAGATGTCGACGGGGACGATGTGGTCGACGCCCTGGACGATCGCGTAGTTGTTGAACATGCCGCCCGACGACGCGCAGACCCCCATGGAGATCACCCACTTGGGATTCGGCATCTGGTCGTAGACCTGCCGCAGCACCGGCGCCATCTTCTGGCTGACCCGGCCGGCCACGATCATCAGGTCGGCCTGGCGCGGCGAGCCGCGGAAGACCTCCATACCGAAGCGCGCCAGGTCGTAGCGCCCCGCGCCCGTGGTCATCATCTCGATGGCGCAGCAGGCGAGGCCGAAGGTGGCGGGGAAGACGGACGCCTTGCGTACCCAGCCCGCGGCCTGCTCGACGGTGGTCAGCAGGAAACCGCTCGGCAGTTTTTCTTCGAGTCCCATGGTCTTAAAGGCCCCTCAGTCCCATTCCAGGCCGCCGCGGCGCCAGACGTACGCGTAGGCCACGAAGACGGTGAGCACGAAGAGCAGCATCTCCACGAGCCCGAAAACACCCAGGGCGTCGAAGGTGACGGCCCAGGGGTAGAGGAAGACGATCTCGATGTCGAAGACGATGAAGAGCATCGCCGTCAGGTAGTACTTGATGGGAAAACGCCCTCCGCCGGCCGGCGTGGGGGTGGGCTCGATCCCGCACTCGTATGCCTCGAGCTTGGCCCGGTTGTAGCGCTTCGGGCCGATCAGCGAGGCCATGATCACGGAGAAGATCGCAAAGCCTGCCCCGAGGGCTCCCAGTACGAGGATGGGCGCATAGGCGTTCACCGCTCCTCGCTCCTCTCAGTCGGCACTGACTGCTGGCGGATGGCGTGGGCCCTGCTCTCCCGCCGCACCGGTCCCACGAACTCCGCCCGTTCCGACGAAGATCGCGAACATGTGAAGCAGGTCACAAGCCCAACTGCCCCGCATCCTATGCCTGCCGGTCTGTGATCTGCGACACGGGGTACAGCACCGAGTTTGTGATCTCCACCACCCGACGAAGGATCATGAAGTCGGATGAGCGTTGATCTTCATACATGAAGCGCCAGACTGATCACCAGAAGTGACATTTTCGCTCGTCACCGCTGGTCACGCGGGTCGTCTCCATATCAAGAGGGTTCCGCTGCATGCAAATTGGCGCTGGACGAGGTCGCTTGATAGAGCGCCGCGTTCACACCCCGGGGGGAGGCCCGGCGGCCGATGTGGACGCGTGCACACATTCACGAGCGCCGGGAGCGGGTGATCCCGCGCGGGACGCGGCATGGACGGGTGACCGTTCCGTGACCTGCGCCACACCGGAGCGAGATCAAATCAACGGGCCTTGGCCACTCGCTGCAATCGATGGTAAGCGCAGGGCAATTCGGGCGTAATCACGAAAGTGCATGATCACAGGCATGTTCGACCCTGTCCGCTATGCCCGTTACGGCGTCAATAAAGAGTGACGCACAGGGAATTTACGGCCTCCGTTGAACAACTGTGGCGCAGCACACGTTTCTTGAAGGTATGGAGGAGTCGCTGGTACCGCTTGTACCCATGTCCCACACCGCTCACATACGCAGCCACCGAAAACCCCGCCGCAACGCGTCCTCGATCGCGATGCGCGCCGGAGTCGCCGGTGGCGTTCTCAGCACCGTGGCAGTGGCCGGCGCGTCCACGTCGGCTTTCGCCGCGGAGCCGGTGACGCAGACGCTCGAACTGCCCACCCTCACGGCCGACCTGGCCACGCAGGCCGCGCAGTCCGCGGACGCCACGCAGGCGATGGCGGCCGACTACCAGCTCCAGGCCGAGCGTGACCTGGCCGCCGAGCAGGCCGCCAAGCAGGCCGAGAAGGACCTGGTCAAGGCGAAGAAGGAAGAGGCCCGCAAGAAGGCCGCCGCCGAGGCCGAGCGCAAGGCCGAGGCCGAGCGTGCCGCGCGGGACAGTGAGCGGACCACTCTCACGTCCAACTCGGCGACCACCACGACGACGCCCGCCACCGGCAGCGTCAGCACGGTGATCGGCTTCCTCAAGGCACAGGTCGGCGACGCCTACGTCCTCGGCGCCACGGGCCCCAACGCGTGGGACTGCTCCTCGCTCGTGCAGGCCGCGTTCAAGCAGGTCGGCGTGGACCTCCCCCGGGTCTCGCAGGACCAGTCGATGCAGGGCACCGAGGTCTCGCTGTCCAACCTGCAGGTCGGCGACATCCTGTACTGGGGCTCCAAGGGCTCCGCGTACCACGTGGGTGTGTACATCGGGGACGGCCAGTACCTCGACGCGGCGAACCCCTCCAAGGGCGTCGTCATCCAGGATCTCTCCGGCTACCCGGCGACGGGTGCGGTGCGCGTGCTCTGAGCCGACGCGCACGCGGTCGCCCAGACGCTTTTCGAGAGGGCCGCTCTTCCCATGGGGGACAGCGGCCCTTCGGGCTGCCCTCGTAAAGGGCCACAGGGGCCCCACAGGGCGCCTTTCACCCCAGGCGTGGGGGCGCAGGACAGGCCGAGCCGACAACGGCCCCCGTCGAGGCGTTCCAGGGGTTCCGTCTCCGAGGGCCGGTACGGCGCCCCGGCCTCACGGCGCCCGGTGTCCGAATCGTCCGTGTGGAGCAGCGCGTTGACGGCCGGACGCGCGCGACCATGGCCGACCGGACACGCGAAGTCGCGGTCGGTCGGACACGCTAAGTCGCGGTCGGCCGGACACGCGAAGTCGCGGTCGGCCGGACGCGCGGCGTCGTAGCGGGACGGAAGGTCACGTCCCGCTCACGCACGGCATCCTCGGGCCGGTCGGCCCCGGGGTCACGCCTTCGGCGCCACCTTGCTCAGGCCGTTGATGATGCGGTCCATCGCGTCGCCGCCGGTGGGGTCGGTGAGGTTGGCCAGCATCTTCAGGGTGAACTTCATCAGCAGCGGGTGGGTGAGGCCCCGCTGCGTGGCGAGCTTCATGATCTTCGGGTTGCCGATGAGCTTCACGAAGGCGCGGCCCATCGTGTAGTAGCCGCCGAAGGTGTCCTTGAGGACCTGCGGGTAGCGCTGGAGGGCGAGTTCGCGCTGGCCGGGGGTGGCGCGGGCGTGGGCCTGGACGATGACGTCGGCGGCGATCTGTCCGGATTCCATGGCGTAGGCGATGCCCTCGCCGTTGAACGGGTTCACCATGCCGCCGGCGTCGCCGACGAGCAGCAGCCCCTTGGTGTAGTGGGGTTGCCGGTTGAAGGCCATCGGGAGGGCGGCGCCGCGGATGGGCCCGGTCATGTTCTCGGGGGTGTAGCCCCACTCCTCGGGCATGGACGCGCACCAGGCCTTGAGGACGTCGCGCCAGTCCAGCTCCTTGAAGGCGGCGGAGGTGTTGAGGACGCCCAGACCGACGTTGGACGTGCCGTCCCCCATGCCGAAGATCCAGCCGTAGCCGGGCAGGAGACGGTCCTCGCCCGGGCCTCGCTTGTCCCACAGCTCCAGCCAGGACTCCAGATAGTCGTCGTCGTGGCGCGGGGAGGTGAAGTACGTACGGACCGCGACGCCCATCGGGCGGTCCTCGCGGCGGTGCAGGCCCATCGCGAGGGAGAGCCGGGTGGAGTTGCCGTCGGCCGCCACCACCAGCGGGGCGTGGAAGGTGACTTCCCGCTTCTCGTCGCCGAGCTTGGCGTGCACCCCGGTGATACGGCCCGTGCGGTCGTCGACGATCGGCGCGCCCACGTTGCAGCGCTCGTACAGCCGGGCGCCCGCCTTCTGGGCCTGGCGGGCGAGCTGCTCGTCGAAGTCGTCGCGCTTGCGGACGAGTCCGTAGTCCGGGTAGGAGGCGAGATCCGGCCAGTCGAGCTGGAGGCGGACGCCGCCGCCGATGATCCGCAGCCCCTTGTTGCGGAGCCAGCCGGCCTCCTCGGAGATGTCGATGCCCATCGACACGAGCTGCTTGGTGGCGCGTGGTGTGAGGCCGTCGCCGCAGACCTTCTCCCTGGGGAAGCTGGTCTTCTCCAGGAGCAGCACGTCGAGCCCGGCCTTCGCCAGGTAGTACGCGGTGGTGGAACCGGCTGGCCCGGCCCCGACGACGATCACATCGGCGGTGTGTTCGGTAAGGGGCTGGGGCTCGGTCACGACGGGTTCTCCCCAAGAAGTAGAAGGATCGCAGCGCCGGTCGGCCGGAAGACGAGAAATCCGGAAGACCAGAAAACATGTGCCGACTGGCGTCGGACATGGGCAGTCTATTCAGCGGAACCGATCATCGGCTGAAGGGCTGCCCCTGTGAACAGAGCTCTGCCCGACGTACGGCTGCGTGTCCCCACCGACGAGGACGCCTTCGCCTGGCACCGGATCTTCGACGACCCCGACGTCATGGAGTTCCACGGCGGCCGGTCCGCCGAGCTGTCCGTCTACGAGGAGCTCACCGCGCGCCAGCGCCGCCACGACGCCGAGTACGGGTTCTGCCTGTGGACCATGCTCGACGAGGAGGGCCGGGCGATCGGCTTCACCGGGGCCCAGCCGTGGCCCCGGGAGTGGGGCCCGACCGGCGAGATCGAGATCGGCTGGCGGCTCGCCCGTGACCACTGGGGCAAGGGATATGTGACCGCCGCCGCGACGCAGACCCTGGAGCGGGTGCGGGCGGCCGGTGTCGGCAACGTCGTCGCGATGGTCAACGCCCGCAACGAACGGTCCATCGCCGTCACCCGCCGCCTGGGCATGGAGCTGGCGGAGGAGTACATGACGCCGTCGCAGCAGGTGGGGCACTGCTACCGGCTGGCGCTGTGACGCCGGTCGGCGAGGCCGCCGCTCGTTCGTGACGCGGCTCGTTCGTGACGCGGCTCGTTCGCGATGCGCCTCGTTCGCGATGCGGCTCGTTCGCGATGCGGCTCGTTCGTGACACGGCTCGTTCGCGATGCGCCTCATTCGTGACGCGCCTCATTCGTGACGCGCCTCGTTCGCGATGCGGCTTGTTCGCGATGCGGCTCGTTCGTCATATCGGCAACTCGTCACTCAGAGTAGCAATTTGCCGCAGATTGCAACTCAGTGCTTCCGACCGGGGCCGCTCGGCGGTTACCCTGCCGGTACCGCTGGGGGTGAACATCTGTGCGCACAACACCCAAGTCATTCGAAGTGCGTGTGCCACGGTTCGTCGGGCTGATGGCCGTGGACGCGCGCGAGACGGCCGAGGCGGGCGGGGTGACCCTCGCCGCACCCGACCGGCCCGACTTCCAACGCACCGTCGTGGACTACGTCGTACGGCAGTACCCGCCACCGGGGGTGGAGGTGCCGCGTGGGGCCGCCGTGACCGTGTGGTTCGAGTTGGGGGACGAGGGCGGGGGTGTCCGGGAGCCGCGACGCGCGGGGCCCCCGCCCGGGTTGCGCAGGGCGTTGGACGAGCCGGGGGATCCGTTCGCGGTTCTTCGGTAGGAGCGTGGTGGGACGTGCCCCCTATTTCTGCCAGAGCAGGATCGCCGCCGCACCTCCCCCGCCGATCACGAAGGCCGCCGCGATCGTGACGGCCCAGATGAGGGTCCGGCTGCGTGGCCTGGCGGGTTCGGCGGGTGGCAGGTGGTGGTGGCCGAGCTCGACGAGCGGAGGCTCGTACGGGGTCGGGGCCGGAGCCGGAGCCGGAGCCGGAGGCTGCCGCGGGATCCCGTAGTGCGCCGGGCCGTCGCTGGGCATGGCCGGGATCGGGGGTGCGATCACCGCCGTGCGCGCTCCCGCCATCTGGACCAGGTAGGGCGCGAGGAAGGCCGCGGCGAAGATCCAGAGGAGTCCGAAGAGGAGCACCTCGGGGATGTCGAGGCCGACGTCCACCTGGCCCGCGGCCGAGAACTCGTTGCTGAAGTCGGCCGTGGCGGAGCCCGAGGCCTCCATGCCGAAGCCGCTGATGCCGGCGAGGAGGAGGAAGAGACCGAAGAAGACACCCGCGGCGAGGAGTTGCTCGCCACGGCCCGCGGAACGGCGGGCCGCGAGGACACCGAGGATCAGGGCGCAGACCGCGCCGAGCGCCAACGCGCCCACGACCGCCCAGGAGTTGACGGCGTCGCCCAGTTCGGAGAGCCCGAACGCCTCGCGCTCGTAACCGCCGTACGGGCGGGGCTCGACGAGTCCGTAGTCGCCGGACGAGTCGTACGAGGTGTCGTCCCCGTACCGCGTACGGCCCGCCTCGCCCTCGATGGACGCGCCCCAGGAGAGGCCGAGGACGTGGACTGCGAGGTTGGGCAGAACGAGGAGCACGAGGAGGAGCGGGTTGAGGTCCTCCTCCCATTCGCCCTGCCACTCGTCGCTCGCCGCGAGGACGACGAAGGTGACGAGCGAGCAGAGGGCGAGGACGATCGCCATGGCGCGTACGGCGGTTCCGGTCGCCCGGAACAGCGCCTGGGGCCCTGGGCGAACGGCCAGCCAGGCCGCCAGGTCGTCGCGTTGCAGCAGGCCGGCCGAGACGGCGGCGGTGAGCAGCAGCGCGCCCAGTGCCGCACGCCAGGGTGACGTCGAGACCTCGGCGAGGGCGATCTCGGGCTGCGCGAACAGCCCCAGCAGCAGCACGGCGGCGGTCACCAGCAGCGTGACCCGCACGGCCGCTTCGAGCCCGGCGGTACGGCTGCCCCCGGGCACCACCCCGGGACCTCCGGCACCGGCGTACGCGCCGCCGTATCCACCGGCGTACGCGCCACCGTGCACACCGCCGCCGTACGCGCCGCGTGTCACCAGGCGCGTACGGAGTTGCCGTACGCCGAGGACGAGCGCCCCGATGAACAGGGCGGTCACCGTGAGCGGGACCAGGGTCAGGGTGACGGCTCCCTCGGCGGACCGGAAGTCGCCTGTGTAGCCGTCGCTGATCCCGGAGGCCTCGAAGCCGCCGCCGAGGCCCTGCAGGAGGGCGGCGAGGGTGAGGCCCAGACGGTCGCCGAAGCCGACGAGGTCCTCCTCGTCCTGGCCGTACGACGGGATGGCCAGCGCGACGGCGGCGGCGAAGAGGAGCCCGACCGGCCAGAGCGCGGCCAGTGCGGAGCCGCCCCAGTCGCCCCGGAAGGCCCGTCCGAGGAAGGCGCCGACCGGTGAGGGACGGGCGGGGACGGGGGCGTACCCGGGTGGCGGTGGCGGTGGACCGAGGGGTGGCGCGCCCGGTGGGGCTGCCGGGAGAAACGCCGGGAGAAACGCCGGGAGGGACGCCGAGGGGGCCATTCCCGGGGCCCCCGACGGATCCGTTCCCGGGACTCCCGGCGGCGGTGTCGGGATGGCCGCCGTTCCCGGAGCCGGTGAGGGCGGGGGCGTCGGGGGTGGAGCCGGTGGTGGCGTCGCGGGTGGGGCCGGCGGAGCCCCGGCCCCGGTGCCGGTCTCCGCCGCAGGAACCGGCATCCGTTCCCGCCCGCACGTCATGCAGAAGCGTGCGTCGTCGGGACCGGGTGTTCCGCAGTGCGGGCAGTAGGACGTCATGGAACGCTCCGTCATTCAGAGAACTCGTGCCGTGATGCGACGTGGTCGCCTGGCGCACCGGTGGTCGTGCGACATCACCGGCGCGTGCCGACGTATCAACGGACGGTAGTTTCTGTTGACCGGTTCCCGTCAACAGGATTCCCTGACGGGCACCCCTCGTACGGGTGAACTCAGAGCCTTACGGGCGGTCTTGAGCCCTACGACTGGCCCTTGAACCCCCGGTGCAGCGCGGCGACCCCACCCGTGAGGTTCCGCCACGCGACCTTGTCCCAGCCGGCCTTCCGGAGGCGCTCGGCGAGGCCCGCCTGGTCGGGCCAGGCACGGATGGACTCGGCGAGGTAGACGTACGCGTCCGGGTTGGACGACACCGCGCGGGCGACGGGCGGCAGCGCGCGCATCAGGTACTCGGTGTAGACGGTCCGGAACGGTGTCCACGTCGGGTGGGAGAACTCGCAGATCACGACGCGGCCGCCGGGCTTGGTCACCCGGTACAGCTCGCGCAGCGCGGTGTCGGTGTCCTGCACGTTGCGTAGCCCGAAGGAGATGGTCACCGCGTCGAAGGTGTCGTCCTTGAACGGCAGCTTCGTGGCGTCGCCCGCGGTGAACGGCAGCCAGGAGGTGCGCTCCTTGCCGACCCGGAGCATGCCGAGGGAGAAGTCGCACGGCACGACGTAGGCGCCGGTCCGCGCGAAGGGCAGCGACGAGGTGCCCGTGCCGGCCGCGAGGTCCAGGATCTTCTGCGCGGGGCGGGCGTCCACCGCCCGCGCGACCTCCTTGCGCCAGCGCCGGTCCTGCCCGAGGGACAGCACGTCGTTGGTCAGGTCGTACCGTTTCGCCACTCGGTCGAACATCGAGGCGACTTCGTGCGGCTGCTTGTCCAGGGATGCGCGGGTCACGGGCCCATTGTGGCAGTACGGGCCGGGCGCCCACGCGGCGCCCGGCCCACAGAGGGCCACGGCAACAGCTTCGGCTTCTTCTTCGCCGCCACGTCCTCCACCCAACCGCCGAGCAGGACGAACACGCCGATCAGGAGCCAGCCGATGCCGAACATGAACCACTGGCTCTCCAGCGGCAGGTACGTCTCGAACGCCGGGACGTTCCAGAACCGGTCGATCAGCGGGACGGCGAGGATCAGGGCGATCTCGTGCCAGAGATAGATCGTCACCGCGCGGGAGTTGAAGATCGTGACGGTCCGGTCCAGGTGCCGGAAACGGGTCAGTCCGGCGAAGTCGACCTTGAAGTACGCCTTCGCGTAGAGCAGGAGCGTCACGAACCCGGCGGAGAAGAACGCCTGGGCGAGGGGGATGTCGTCGAGGTCGTACGAGCCGGTCTCCTCCTGGTGGGTGAAGGCGTACAAGGCGCCGAAGCCGAGGGCCGCGAGGGAGAGGGCGGTGACCGCGAACGGCTTCAGCCTCGCCAGGACGCCCTCACGGTGGGCGAAGCCCAGCATCCAGCAGAACAGGAAGGTCGCCAGGTCGGTCAGGGCGCCGCCGAGGCGGTCGTCCGGGGGTTCCCAGAGGAAGTGGAAGACCAGGACAGGCGACAGCGACAGCAGGAGGACCGGGACCGGGGCCAGCCGGAACAGCTTCAGCAGGGGCGGGGAGAGCAGGACGAACCAGAGGTAGGTGCGCAGGTACCAGAGGATCTCCCAGGCCTGTTCGCCCCAGGCGTTGCCCGGGGGGTCGCCCAGCGGGACGACCCAGAAGACGATCTGCCAACCGGGCATCCAGCCGTGGACCAGCATGGCGACGACCACGAAGAGGCCCCAGAACCAGAAGGGGGGCAGGAGCCGCCGGAAGCGGCTCCTGATGACCTTGGGTGCGGGGCGGTCCAGGGACTTCGCCATGAGGGTGCCGGCGAGGGCGAACATGACGCCCATGGAGGGGAAGGCCATGCCGGCCCAGGGCCAGCCGAAGGTGTGGTACGTGACCACGCGGATGAGGGCGAGGGCGCGGAGGGTGTCGAAGTACCTGTCGCGCACGGGGACCTGTATCGGGACCTGCACGGGGACCTCGGTCGCGTCGGGCCCCGGCACAGCAGGGGCAGCAGGAGCAGCAGGAGCCTCGGCCGCGGCCGCGGTCCCCTTCCGGTGCGACCCCATCAGCTCGCCCCGGCCGGTGTGCCGACCTCGCCCGTGCGCTTGAGTTTCTGCCAGCGCAGGCGGCCGCCCGTCAGAGCCGTGACGCAGGAATGGATGAGGACGAGGTACATCATCTGCCGGTAGGCGAGTTGCTGGAGCGGGAGCATCAGCAGATAGCGGTACTTCTCCTTGTCGAGCTTGAAGGCGTAGGCCGCGCAGACCAGTTGGACGCCCAGGACCGCCAGCCAGGCCAGCAGGGAGGCCTGGAAGTCGACGAAGATCATGGCGTAGACGGTGAAGACGTCGATGAGGGGCGCGAAGACCGGTGTGACGACCTGGAAGATGACGACCAGGGGCATGCCGACGCGGCCGAAGCGGCCCGACGGGCCCGTGTCCGTCAGGGACTTGCGGTGCTTCCAGAGGGCCTGCATGGTGCCGTACGACCAGCGGTAGCGCTGCGACCAGAGCTGCTTCAGCGAGGCCGGGGCCTCGGTCCAGGCGCGGGCGTGCTCCTGGTAGACGACGCGCCAGCCCGCGCGGTGCATGGCGATGGTGATGTCGGTGTCCTCGGCGAGGGTGTCCTCGCTCATGCCGCCCACCTCCAGCACGGCGTCACGGCGGAACGCGCCGATCGCGCCCGGGATGGTGGGCATGCAGCGCAGCAGGTCGTACATGCGGCGGTCGAGGTTGAAGCCCATCACGTACTCGATGTGCTGCCAGGCGCCGATCATGGTGGTGCGGTTGCCGACCTTGGCGTTGCCGGCGATCGCGCCGACGCCGGGGTCGGCGAAGGGCTGCACCAGCTTGGCGACGGTGTCGGGCTCGAAGACCGTGTCGCCGTCCATCATCACGACGATGTCGTGACTGGCGTTCCGTACACCGTTGTTGAGGGCGGCGGGCTTGCCCGCGTTCTCCTGGCGGATGACCCGGACGTTGGGATAACCGAGGGCCTCGGCGATCTCCTTGGTGCCGTCCGTGGAGCCGTCGTCGACGACGATGATCTCGATGGGGTGCGTGCTCCGGGCCAGGGAGTGCAGCGTGTTGGCTATGCACTCCTTCTCGTTGTACGCGGGCACGATGACCGTCACCGGGCCGGTGATCGGCGGCCCCCAGCTGAAGCGGCGTTTGTTTCGCTCGCGGAAGTGGCGCCGGGCGAGGATCAGCATCATCCCGAAGCGGCCCATGACCGCGACGCCGACGACCATCAGGCCGACCGAGAGGGTCGGTACGGCGTACTCGGCGACGTAGACGGCAGCGACGAGCGCCTTGCCCTCGTAGAGGGTGGCGCCGGTGGCGGTGCGGTGGGCGGCCTGCGCGTTCGACGTGCCCGGGGTGCCCTGCCCGCCCGCGGCGGCGCCGCCCTGTGTCCCGCCCTGTGTCCCGCCCTGCGCGTCGGCCCCGGCGGCGGCGACGGGGGCACCCGCCTGCTGACCGTTCCGCTGGTTGCCCTGGTTGCCCTGGTCGCTCCGGCCGTTCTCGGCGTCGTCCTTCTGGAGGGCGCCGCTGACGGTGGTGAAGGTGTAGCCCTTGGCCTTCATCTTCTCGATGTAGGTGCCGAGCGCGTCGACCGTCTGGGAGCGGTCGCCGCCCGCGTCGTGCATGAGGACCGAGGCGCCCTTGCCGTCGTCCGGCGTGGCCCACTTGATGATCTTCTTGACGCCGGGCTTCTTCCAGTCGTCGCTGTCGGTGTCGACGAAGACGCTGGTGTAGCCCTCCTCGCCGAGCTTCTGGTAGACGGGCCAGCTGTAGTTGTCGATGGCGTCCGTCTCGGAGGAGTACGGGGCGCGGAAGAGCGTGGTCGTGATGCCGGCCGCGCCCGCGAGGGCCAGCTGTGTCTGGGTCATCTCGCGGGTGACGCGGGCGTCGCTCTGGTACGACAGGTCGACGTGGGTGAAGGTGTGGATGCCGATCTCGTGACCGTCCTCGACCATGCCCTCGACGATGTCCGGGTAGCGCGACACCATCGAGCCGACCACGAAGAAGGTCGCGGGGATGTCGTACTTCTTCAGGACGTCGAGGATCTCCGGGGTCCAGGTCGGGTTCGGGCCGTCGTCGAAGGTGAGCGCGATGGTCTGGTCCGGCACGGACTGCGTCTGGGCCTCACCGCCGCGGAAGGTCAGGATCGGCCCGCCGTCGAGGATGTCCTCGGGTACGTCGCTGGAGCCGGCCCCGGTGCGGACGCGCTGGTCGCCGCCGACCTCGGCGCGCAGATAGCCGTCGAGCAGCATCACACTGGTCAGCCCGAGCAGGAGCAGCAGGGCGAGGATGACCCGGGGTTTCTGCAGGGCGGCGGCCTTGCCGGTGGCGCGTTGGAGCTTGGAGGGGGCGCGTCGGCGGCCACGGCGCGCGGGTGTCGTCGTGCTCATGAGGTGGTGCGCTCCCGTCAGTGGGCGGACGCGGACGGGGACGGTACGGCGGTGGGGGCGCCGGAGGGTGCGGTGCCGCCGGGGGCGCCCGAGGGGATGCCCTCGGGGGCGATGCCGCCCTGGGGCTGCGGGCCGTTGCCGCCGCCGCCCGGCACGCCGGACCGGCCGCCGCCTCCGCCGAACGGGAACAGGTCGGACGGGGACGCGGAGATGCCCCAGCCCATGAACGCCATGCCGAGCACGACGGCGTAACCGAGGCATACCACCCCCAGCAGCGTGCCGCAGCGGCGCAGCAGTCTGGCGCGGCGCCCGGAGTTGTCGACGAACACGGGGCCCTCTTCTGCCGGCCCCGTGCCCTGCCTGCCCTGCCTGCCCTGCCTGCGGCGGCTGCCGCGGGCCGGTGCCGAGGTGATCTCGTACACGGCCTCGGGGGTGGAGTTTTCGTTGGCGGACTCGGATTGCATGTCCCCGGATATTAGGCGGCCTTTATTTGGCCAATTCCCAGCTTCTCTTGTGAGACTCCCATGAGAAACTCCTTAACCTGTCCGTTTCCTTAGAGAATCCATGAACGACTGCGAAGCCGTCGGGGTTTGCTTTTGCGGGCATACACCCCACCCAGATAGGTGCGTTTGTCCGGCTGCCGAACCTTTTGCCGTTCACCGTTCCGTGACCGGCCTTCGGAACTGCAATCCCTCACGAAGCACACATGAAGCACAGCCAGGTGTGATTGATTTCCCTCGTGAGTACCGTGAGGAATTCCCTGAAACCGGCCGTCGGACTGATATGTCTGGTGGCCCTGACCTGCGCGGGCTGCACCACGAAGACGGATGATTCCGCCTCCGCGCCCAGCGCTCCGGCGGGCTCGGCCGGCGCGCCGTCGGCCGCCGAGGAGTCGGCGACGGAGGAGTCGTCGGCGGAGGAGTCGTCGGCGGAGTCCAGGACGTCCACGACCTACGCGCCGTACGTGAACGCCACCGACGCCTCCGGCCTCGACGACGCCGGGTCGGCCGCCGCGTACAACCTGGCGTTCGTGATCGCCGACGGCAAGGCGTGCACGCCCGCGTGGAACGGGACGGACGCGATCGACGACACTGCGGTGAAGTCACGTATCTCGGCGCTCACCGACTCGGGGGCGTCGGTGCGGGTCTCGTTCGGTGGTGCCTCGGGCACGGAGCTGGCTCAGGCCTGCGACAGCGCGTCCGAGCTCGCCGAGGCGTACGGCGCGGCGCTCGACGCGGCCGGCTCGACCGAGGCCGACTTCGACGTCGAGGGCGACGCGCTGCGGGACTCCGACTCCGTCGACCTGCGTTCCGAGGCCATCGCGCTCCTTCAGAAGGACCGACCCGACCTCTCCGTCTCCTTCACCCTCCCCGTCATGCCGTCCGGCCTCGACGACGACGGCGTGGCCCTCCTCGACTCGGCCAACGACCACGCCGTCCAGGTCACCACGGTCAACATCATGACCATGAACTACGCCAGTTCGTACGGCGGTGACATGGGCGACTACGCGGAGGAAGCGGCCGAGGCGACGCACGAGCAGTTGATGGACACCTTCGGCACGAGTGAGTCGACGGCGTGGGGGGCGCTGGCGTTGACCTCGATGCTGGGCGTCAACGACGTCGACAACGAGACGTTCACCCTGGAGGACGCGGCGCAGGTACGGGAGTTCGCGGAGGAGAAGGGGGTGGCCTGGGTGTCGATGTGGGCGACGTTCCGGGATCAGGAGTGCGGGGACGGGGCGAAGGACGAGTTGACCGACTGCAGCGGGGTGGATCAGGAGGACGGGGCGTTCGGGGAGGCGTTCTCGGGGTGAGCCGACACGCCCCTTGATCGCATGTCGCCTCTATGGCCTGTCGCCTTTATCGCATGTCGCCTCTATGGCCTGTCGCCTTTATCGCATGTCGCCTCTATCGCCTGTCGCCTTTATCGCCGACGGTGGACCAGGCGCCCGGCGCACACCGTGGCCATGCATACGCCGGCCCCGTCGAAGACCGCCAGGTCCGCTCGGCCGTGCTCGGCGATCGCCGTGGGGCGCGGTCGCGGCAGTACCACCACGTGATTGCGCTCGGCGGCCGACCGGAGTTCCGGGGTGTCGACGTGCTCTTCCAGCACCGCCGCCGCCCCCGACTTCAGCACCGCGTGAACGCGTTCACGTGGGGAGGGCGCGTCCGGGAGCGGGCCCTCGTGGAGGTGGGCGGGACCCAGGACACCGGGCCACCGCCGCACGCGGGCGCCCGGGAACCGCGCCCGGACCTCCTCCAGCGACCCCACGGCATGCACTCGGACGCCCTCCACCGCGACGGCGCCGTCCTTGATGGGCTCCGGGTCGTCCCACGTGCGCCGCACCTCGTCGGCGGCGTGAATCGTCAGCATGTGAGCCCTAGTTGGCGTTCAGCAGCTTCAACTCGGGGTGGGCCGTGCCGCCTTCGATGGCCGTGGACGAGATGTGGGACATGACGCGCTCGTCGACGGGGTCGTTCGCCGGGTCGTCGTGGACGACGATGTGCTCGTAGGTCGTGGCCCGCTGGGCGGGGACGCGGCCCGCCTTGCGGATCAGGTCGATGATCTCCATGCGGTTGGAGCGGTGCTTGGCGCCGGCGGAGGAGACGACGTTCTCCTCCAGCATGATCGAGCCGAGGTCGTCCGCGCCGTAGTGCAGGGAGAGCTGGCCGACCTCCTTGCCGGTGGTGAGCCAGGAGCCCTGGATGTGGGCGATGTTGTCCATGAAGAGCCGGGCGATGGCGATCATGCGCAGGTACTCGAAGAGCGTGGCCTGCGTACGGCCCTTCAGGTGGTTGTTCTCCGGCTGGTAGGTGTACGGGATGAAGGCCCGGAAGCCGCCCGTCCGGTCCTGTACGTCACGGATCATCCGCAGGTGCTCGATGCGCTCGGCGTTGGTCTCGCCGGTGCCCATGAGCATCGTGGACGTGGACTCGACACCCAGGTTGTGCGCGGTCTCCATGATCTCCAGCCAGCGCTCGCCGGACTCCTTCAGGGGCGCGATGGCCTTGCGGGGGCGCGCGGGGAGCAGCTCCGCGCCGGCGCCGGCGAAGGAGTCGAGGCCGGCGGCGTGGATGCGCTGGATGGCCTCCTCGACGCTCACCTTCGAGATCCGGGCCATGTGCTCGACCTCGGACGCGCCGAGGGAGTGGATGACCAGCTGCGGGAAGGCCTTCTTGATGGCGGCGAAGTGCGTCTCGTAGTACTCCACCCCGTAGTCCGGGTGGTGACCGCCCTGGAACATGATCTGGGTGCCGCCCAGCTCGACGGTCTCCGCGCAGCGGCGCAGGATGTCGTCGAGGTCGCGCGTCCAGCCCTTGTCCTTGGCCTTCGGCGGGGCGTAGAACGCGCAGAACTTGCACGCCGTCACGCACACGTTCGTGTAGTTGATGTTCCGCTCGATGATGTACGTCGCGATGTGCTCCGTGCCCGCGTACCGTCGCCTGCGTACGGCGTCGGCGGCGGAGCCGAGCGCGTGCAGCGGGGCGTCGCGGTAGAGGTCGAGCGCTTCCTCTGGCGTGATCCGCCCACCCTCTGCGGCACGGTCGAGAACGGACTGGAGATCGGCCTTCTCGGTCACCGGGAGTGTCCCTTTCGTAAGGGTTGAACGGACCGGCCCAGCCTACGCCAGGGGTCCGGATCGGCCGACGTCAGCCCGGCTGCCTGTGGACAACTCCACGGCCGGGGTCCGTCTGATGCTCCGTCTCAGGCCGCGTACGCCTCCAGCAGCAGCCCGGCGTACGCTCCCGCGATCATGAATGGGCCGAGGGCGACCAGCTGTCGGCGTACGGCGCGGCCCCGGGCCGCCATGACCAGGGTGTACGCGCTGCCGATGAGCGCGCCGGCGAACGTGCCGAGGTACAGCGCGCCCCAGCCGTACCAGCCGAGGACGGCGCCGAGGCCCAGGGCCAGCTTCACGTCGCCGAAGCCGAGGGCCACGGGTCTGATGAGGAAGAAGAGGAAGTAGAAGCCGCCGAGGGCGAGCGCGCCGTATGCCGCGGTACGCCACTGCCCCGCGTGCTCGGGTACGAACGCGACCGCGCCGAGGAGCGTGAGGGCCAGGCCCGCGAAAGGGAGGGTCAGGGGGTCGGGCAGGCGTTGTGCCCCGAGGTCCACGAGGGTGAGCAGTACGCCCAGGGGGGCGAGGAGCAGCCAGACGGCGAGTTCGGGGCGGAAGCCTGTGGTCAGGGCGAGGGTGGCGCAGACGAGGGCGGTCGTGGTGGCGACCGTGGTGGTGCGGGGCCCGTAGGCGCAGGTGGGAGGGGTGATGCCCGGGGAGGCGGGCGCCGGGCAGCGGGCGGGGCCGAGCCAGCCGGATGCGGGGCCGGTGATGGGGTGGCCGGCAGGGCATGCGTGCTGCCAGGGGTGTTCCTCGTCGACGGTGAGGCGGTAGGCGGGGCGGGGGAGCAGTGTGCCCACGGCTCCGCCCCACAGGGCGGCGGCCGTGGTGAGTGCGATCAGCCAGGGGTCGAGAGCCACGTGGTCAGCCTATGAGTGGTGGGGTCCGTGGTGTACCGGGATGTTGTCGCCCCCGCCGCCCCTACCCATCCCTTCCCCATCCAGGGGCTGTGCCCCTTCGACCCCCAGATGCGGGTGCGTCGTGGTTGCTCGCGCAGTTCCCCGCGCCCCTGGAAAGCAGGGGCTGCGCCCCGTGCTTTCCAGGGGCGCAGCCAGCCACCACCCACCCGCGGCCGAACCGCCCCCGTCCCCGCGTCACTTCACCTTCGCCAGGCGGGCCGTCGGGTCGCCCGCGGCCGCGTTGTTCGAGGTGTACTGGAGTTCGTCGCCGACGGGGGTGAGGGTGATCTCGTGGGTGTTCTTGGTGCAGGTGCCGGGGTTGTTCTTGGTGTCGGCGATGCTCGTGGCGACGATGTCGTCCTTGGTGACCTTCTTGAGGACGAGCTTGTCGTCGCAGGCGCCGCCGAGGAGGTCGACGGAGCGGAAGGTGCCCAACGGGTCGCCGACCGAGGCCTGTTCGAGGGTGACGGTGAAGGTTCCGGCGGGGAGGTTGCCGTCCAGGGCGTAGCCCTCGCCCTCCCAGGTGCCGAGGTACTTCTTGGGCAACTCGCCCTCCGCGTCGCCCGGCAGCTCCGAGTCCTGGCCGCCGTCGGTCGGGCCGGCGCTCGCCGACGGCGCCTGGTCGCTCGCCTTGCTGCCGCTGTCGTCCTCGCCCTTGAGCATCCCGAGCCCGAACAGCGCCCCCACGCTCACCACCGCGAACGCCCCCACGACCGCCAGGGCGACCGAGCAACTCACCTTCCGGCCGCGCCCGTTCGCCGTGGTCGTGGACGCCGCCGCCACGCTCAGGGACAGCCTGCCCGGCGCCGAGGACGAGGAGGGCGGCGTCGGCGGAGCCGTGTCCGCCACCACGGCGTCGGACCGCTGCCCCGGCACGTGCGTCAGGGGCGGCGCCTGCGGCGACATCACCGGCGGCGGCCCGAACACCCCGCTCGCGGCGGGCACTTCGACCTTCGCCTCGCCGGGCGGGGTCCCCGTGTCCGGTGAGCCCGTGTCCGGTGAGCCCGTGTCCGGTGAGCCCGTCCCCACCGCCGACGCCCCCACCCCCACCCCCACCGACGGACTGCTGAACCCCACCGGCCCGGACGGGACTTCCTCCGCCGCCTCCAGGTTCAGCAGCTGCACCGCGCTCCGGCCGACCTGTTCCACCAGCGGACCCGGCAGCCAGCCCGCCGCCACCAGGCGGGCCGCGCCCTGGGGGGCCAGGGCGCGGGCGATGTCGTCGGGGGTCGGGCGGGCGGTGGGGTCCTTGGACAGGCAGTGCGCGACCAGGTCCCGCAGGTCGCCCTCCAGCCCGTCCAGTCGGGGCTCCTCGTGGACGACCTTGTAGAGGAGGGCGGCGGAGGAGTCGCCGGGGAACGGGGACAGGCCCGTCGCGGCGTACGCGAGGACGGCGCCGAGGGAGAAGACGTCCGCCGCGCCGGTGATCCCCTTGCCGAGGATCTGCTCGGGCGACATGTAGCCGGGAGAGCCGATCGAGACGCCGGTCGAGGTCAGGGACGCCGTGCCGTCCGTGGCGCGGGCGATGCCGAAGTCGATGAGGAGGGGGCCGTCCACGGTCAGCAGCACGTTCGAGGGCTTCACGTCCCGGTGGACCAGGCCCAGCGCGTGCACCGCCGAGAGGGCTTCCGCCAGGCCCGCGCCCAGCACGCGTACCGAGTGCGGGGGCAGGTGGCCGCCGTCCGCGATCGCCGCCGTCAGGGTCGGGCCGGCCGCGTACCCCGTCGCCACCCACGGGACCGACGCCTCCGGGTCCGCGTCCAGGACGGGAGCGGTCCAGGAACCGCCCACCCGGCGGGCCGCGTCGACCTCACGCCGGAAGCGGGCGCGGAACTCCTCGTCCAGGGCGAAGTGCGGGTGCACGACCTTCACGGCGACGGTACGGCCGCCCGCGCTGCGCCCCAGATAGACGCGGCCCATCCCGCCGGACCCGAGCCGGCCGAGCAGCCGGTAGGGCCCCACGACCGTGGGTTCGCCGGCATCGAGCGGTTGCATGGGCCACACCTCCCCCGTACGTCTCCCGGACGCCACCCCGTACGTTCCCCCGTACGAACGCTCCACGACGCACGACTCCCCAGCAGCGTAGTGCCGTACGCCCGAAGGGGAATGCGAACGTCGGCGGCAGATCCTCGGCCGATCCCACAGAAGGCGGAATTCGTCAAACGAAATTCCGGGAAGTTCGCCGGGACCTCCGGGGGAAATGTTCAGGAAAGCAGGTCGACCTTCACGTCCGCCGGAAATCCGGTGGTCGGGCCGACCCGGCGCGCGAACTCGGCGACCGCGGCCAGCTGGGGTCCGCCGAAGCGGAAGTCGAGGGTGGTGAAGTACCGCTCCAGGACCTGTTCGTCGAAGGCCTCCCAGCGGGCCGCCTGCTCGGCGACCTTGCCCACCTCGGTCAGGGACAGGTCGCGGGAGGCCAGGAACGCCTGGTGCACCTTGCGGGTGACCTCCGGCTCCCGCTCCAGGTAGTCCCGGCGCGCCGCCCACACCGCGAAGACGAACGGCAGCCCCGTCCACGCCTTCCACATGGCGCCCAGGTCGTGCACCTCCAGCCCGAAGTTCGGCCCGTCGAGCAGGTTGGCCCGCAGCGCCGCGTCACCGATGAGCACCGCCGCCTCCGCCTCCTGCATCATCAGCGAGAGGTCGGGCGGGCAGGTGTAGTACGACGGCTGTACGCCGACGCTCTCGGCCAGCAGGAGTTGCGCGAGGCGTACGGAGGTGCGCGAGGTGGAGCCCAGTGCGACGCGTGCGCCGTCCAGGCGTTCGAGTGGTACCTGGGAGACGATGACGCAGGACATCACCGGACCGTCGCAGCCGACCGCGATGTCCGGGAAGGCGACCAGGTCGTCCGCGTTGCGCAGGAACTCGACGAGCGTGATCGGCCCGATGTCGAGGTCCCCGCGCACCAGCTGCTCGCTGAGCTTCTCAGGGGTGTCCTTGGTCAGCTCGAAGTCGAGGAGCGTGCCCGTTCTCGCGAGCCCCCAGTACAGGGGCAGGCAGTTCAGGAACTGGATGTGGCCGACGCGCGGCCGGTTGCGAGAATTGTCCACATCGCGAGGCTAGCCCTCATGTTGTACGGTGCGGGCTCCGGGGCCCGCGACGGGTTCGCGGAACCGAATGTTCACCCGCTGTCAATACTCTCGACGGCGTGTCGTCCATGCGACTGGTGATGCGGAAGACGCGATACGTCAACCCACGAACCGAGCCCGTCAAACATCCGGGTGACGTGATCTTGCCCTCTATTGCATTCCCGTGCCCGCGTGCTAGGCTCGCCGCAAGTTGCAGTTTGGTTTCCCTTGCAGTACAGAGCCTGCGGAGCATGTAACCGCGGGCTCTCGTCGTTTTCAGACGTATGCAGTTGTGCGGCATCTTGTTTTCACACTTGCAGGGTTCTGGAGCAGGGCAACCCTTTGGGCCCAAGGAGGGCTTATGGCTACCGGAACCGTGAAGTGGTTCAACGCCGAAAAGGGCTTTGGCTTCATCGCCCAGGAAGGTGGCGGACCGGACGTGTTCGTCCACTACTCCGCCATCAACGCGAACGGCTTCCGTTCGCTGGAGGAGAACCAGCAGGTCTCCTTCGACGTGACGCAGGGCCCGAAGGGCCCGCAGGCGGAGAACGTCACCCCCGTCTGATCGAGGGATGCCCCTCTGACGACGTCTGAGAGCAGTACCCAAGGAGCCCCTTGCCTTTCGGCGAAGGGGCTCCTGCCTTTTGCCCTCCTACGCCTTTTCCCTCCCAGCTGTGCCGCATCACGAGGACGAACGTCATCCCGGGCGCCAGCGCCTCGTACGAGTGCGGCACGTCATCCCGGGCGCCAGCGCCTCGTACGAGTGCGGCACGTCACCCCGGAACGCCATGGAGTCCCCGGGAGCGGCGGCGGTCAGTCACCCTTCGTGTAGGTCAGCCGCTCCACGGTGCCGGCGGTGAAGTCGTTCTCGATCTTCTTGCCGTTCACGACGAGTCGGACGGCGCTCGCGTCGCCGAGGACCAGGGTGATCCGGTCCTTGTCGGAGAACGTCTTGGTCTCACCCTGCTGGAGCAGACCGTCGAAGAGGATCTCGCCGACGGCGTCCTTGGCCGAGATCCAGCTCCTGCTGTACTGAGCCGTGATCCGAACCGTGACCTCGTCCCTGGGCCCTTTGCCTTCACCGCCCTCGTCCGCCTCGCCCCCGGCGTCGGGTGAGCCGGTGCTCCCACCGCCGCCTCCGGGAGTCGCGCCGGCCGACGACGTCGGCGAGGAGGTCGACCCGCCGGCCGAGGGCGCACCGCTTCCCCCGTCCCTGTTCGCCACGTACACCGCGCCGCCGACGAGCACGGCCACGGTGACCAGGGCGACGACAGCCCTGGCCGGCCCGAACGCCCGCGTGGGCCCGGCCGGGGTCGGCGGCCGGTGGCCGACGAGAAGGGTCGTCGCCTCCTCGGAGGTGCCCGGGGCGGATGGGGTGGTCGAGGTGGACGGGGTGGTCGGGTCCGAGGCCGGGCCGGGAGTCAGCTGGTTCAGGAGGCTGTCGGGGGTGGGCCGGTCGGCCGGGTCCTTGGACAGGCAGGCGGCGACCAGGGAGCGCAGCCCTTCCGGCACCTCGGACACATCGGCGGACTCGTGCACCGACCGGTACATCAGCCCCATGGGCGTACCGCCGCCGAACGCGCTGCCGCCGGCCGCCGCGACGAGGACCGCGCCGAGCGCGAACACATCGGCGGCGCCGGTGACTTCGAGGCCCTGCGCCTGCTCGGGGGCGAGATAGCCGGGGGTGCCGAAAGCCGCTCCGGTGGAGGTCAGCCGGGTGGACTCCACGGCTCGGGCGATACCGAAGTCGAGGACCCTGGGACCGTCCTCGGCCATGATGATGTTGCCGGGTTTCAGATCGCGGTGGACGAGCCCGCAGGCGTGGACGGCCTGCAGGGCCTCCGCCAGGGCGGCGCCCAGCAGCCGCAGCCGGTGCTCGTCCATCGGGCCCCGCTCCGCGAGCAGGTCGGACAGCGTGGGCCCCGGGATGTACGCCGTGGCCAGCCAGGGCGTCTCCGCCTCCGGGTCCGCGTCCACGACCGGGGCGGTGTGGAAACCGCCGACCCTGCGCGCGGCGTCGACCTCGGCCCGGAACCGTGCGCGGAAATTCCGGTCGGCCGCCAGCTCGGGATGGGCCACTTTCACCGCGACGGCGCGACCACCGCGCGACCGGGCGAGATAGACCGTCCCCATGCCTCCCGCGCCGAGCCGCCGTTCGACGGTGTAGGCACCGATACGCGACGGCAGGACCGCCCCCGGCTCCACCACTGCCCGCCTCCCCCGCTGCGACACCGCGCACCATTATGACGACGCGGGGTGACAGCGCGTTCCGTTGGGGCGCGAGGAAACCGCGCCCGTTCCCTATGGGGCGCGAGGAAACCGCGCGGCCGGCCACGACGAAGCACGCGGCGATGAACCGGCCCCTGGAGGGAGCGCTTACGAGCGCAGTTCCTCCAGCACCCGTCGCAGCCGGATGCCCGGCCCCAGGTCCGGTTCGAGGCCCTTGGCCTTCAGCAGGGCGGTGAGGGAGGCCTGGACGACCTCGGCGCCCTCGGGCGCGACCCGTTCGGAGACCTCCAGCCACTCCAGACAGGCCCCGTCGGCATCGCCGCCCCCGTCGGCGCCGCCCCCGTCGGCCAACGTGCGGCGCTCCAGGGTCACTTCGTGATGGTCGAGGCGTACGCCGCGCCAGCGGACCGTGTGCACGGGGCCGAGGACGTCGAGCGAGCCGAAGCCGACGTCGATGTCGGCGCACTCGGTGAGAAACGCGCGCTGGCGGTCGGAGAAGACGCGGTCCAGCGGCTCGTCGCCGGTGGCGGCGGCCTCCACGGCCGTACGCCCGCAGTCGGAGACGAGGGCGGCGGAGAGGACCCGGCGGTCGCCCGACCAGGCGCCCGCCAGGTGGAAGGAATCCGGTCCCTGCTCTCGGAAGCGCAGCCAACGTTCCGAGAGCCGGGACCGGCGACAGGGCCGCAATTCCGCGGTCGCGGCCCCGCCTCGCCCGCTCCCCGCCCGTAGGCGCAGGATCAACCCCGCATCCAGAAGCGGCAGGTGACCTGGCGCCGTGGAGCGGGCGAGGGCCTCACAGAAGTAGACGCGGCGCCGGGCTCCCCCGGTGTCCGGCGCCAGCGCCCAAGTCGCGGCGGCAGCGCCCGCACCCGAGAACGTCACCTTGATCTCGACCGAGTCGAGCCGGTCGGATGCCGAGGTGAGATCCCCGCGTCCCACGGATGCCGGCATGCGCCGTCCCCCTAGTTCCGCGACCTGGTTCATTCCCCTGATTTCCCTGATCTTCCTGATTTCCTTTGAGTTGCGAACCTCTTGTGGTGCGATCCCCCTGTGGTGCGATCCCCCTGTGGTGCTGTGGTGCTGTGGTGCTGTGGTGCTGTGGTGCTGTGGTGCTGTGGTGCTGTTGCGCACCACCATTGAAGGCCCGGGGCGACACCCCTCGCTTCCGGGAAGTCCCTACATCTCCCCTGACCTCTCCCCTTGGGGGCATGATGGACGGGCGGGGCCGGGCACGGGCGGGCACCAGGGGGTGGCGCATTGTTACGGGGACTCGTCGGTCGGGAGCGGGAACGCCGGCTGATGGACGACCTGCTCGTGGCGGGTGGGGCGGGTGGGGCGGCGCTGTTGCTGTGGGGCGCGCCCGGCATCGGAAAGACCGCCCTGCTGGACTACGCGGCGGAGCGCGCGACGGCCGGAACCTCCGGCGCGGCACCGGCCACCGTCCTGCGCGCCCGGGGCATCGAGACCGAGACTGTATTGCCCTTCGCCACCCTCGGCGACCTACTGATGCCCCATTCATCCCTTTTCAGGGAACTCCCCGGAGCCCAGCGCTCGGCCCTGGAATCCTGTCTGGCCCTGAGCGGCGACCCGGCGGACCCGCCGGGCAATCCGTACGCCGCCTGTATGGGCGCCCTCAACGTCCTCGCGGCGCTCGGCGACGAGCGCCCGGTCGTCGTCCTCGTCGACGACCTGCACTGGGTGGACCCCTCCTCCCAGCGCGTCCTGCTCTTCGTCGCCCGCCGCCTGTCGAGTGAGCGGGTCGCCCTGGCCCTCGGTTCCCGCGAGGACCACGGCGAGTCGGGGCCGCGGCGCAGCATCCCCGCCGTGCAGGTGGGCGGGTTGGCGCCGGAGGAGTGCGCCACGTTGCTGGACGGCCGCGTGACACCCAACGTCCTCGCCGACCTCGTACGCATCAGCGGCGGCAACCCGCTCGCCCTGCGCGAGATCGCGAGCGGGCTGACGGACGAACAGGCGCGCGGCGAAAGGCCCTTGCTCGACCCGCCCTCCCTCGGCAGTCATCTGGAGCGCGCCTGGGCGGCCCGTATCGACGCTCTGCCGGACCCCGCCCGCCGGGCCCTGGTGGTGCTGGCGGCGAGCCGCTCGGCGGCGGCGGGCCCGCTGCGCAAAGCCCTGGAGGCGGCCGGCCTCTCCCTCGACGCGCTGTCCCCCGCCGAGGAGGACGGCCTGATCACGGCCACGGCGGACGGGCTGGACTTCCACCACCCGGTGCTGCGCGCGCTGGTGCTGGGCCGCGCCCCCCTCGCGCACCGCTACGCCGCGTTCCAGGCGCTGGCCGAGGTGAGTACGGGCCCGCTGCACGCCTGGTACCGGGCGTCCGCGACCCCCGGCCCCGACGAAGAGGCCGCGGCGGCGCTCGCGGCGGCCGCGGCGGAGGCCCGCCGCCGCAGCGCCTTCGGCGAGTCGGCCCTCGCCTGGCGCCGCGCCGCCGAACTCACCCCCGACCCCGCGCCCCGCGCCGACCGCCTCCACCACGCCGCCTCCGACGCCCTGCTCAGCGGCTCCCCGGCGGGGCCCCAGTGGTGCGAGGAGGCCCTCCGCATCACCCCCGACCCGGCCGTACGCGCCGCCATCCAGGGCCTGCTGGGCCGGATGTACACCTGGAAGGGCGAGACGGCCCAGGCGTACGGCCTCCTCGTGAACGCCGCCGACGCCGTACGCGACACCGACCGCACCCGCGCCTGCCTGCTCCTCGCGGAGGCGACGGCCGCCGCGCGCCTGGACGGCCATGTCCCGGCGGCGGTACACGTGGCCGAGCGGTCCCTGGCCCTCGCCTCCGAGTCCGGCCCCGAACGCTGGTACAGCCTCACCCTCCTCGGCGGCGCCCTCGTCATGTCCGGCCGTACCGCCGAGGGCCGCGCGATGCTGGAGGCCGCCGACCGCCACGGCACCGGCGGCGACCCCGTCCGCGACCAGCAGGTCTACGCGATCGCCGGGCAGGCCTGGAGCCGCGTGGAGGAGTTCGTACGCGGGCGCCGGCTGCTCAACACGGCCGTGGAGTCGGCGCGGCAGCACAGCGCGGTGGGCGTGCTGGGCTTCACCCTCGCCGTACGGGGTGAGCTGGAGACCCGTATCGGTCAATGGGCCTCCGCACGCGGTGACTTGACCGAGGCTCTGCGCTGGGCGGAGGAACTCGGCCAGCTGACCTGCGTGAGTTACGCCCTCTACTGCCTCGCCCGCCTCGAAGCCCTGCGCGGCGACCGCGTCGAGTGCGAGGAGCATGTGGCGCGGGCGCGGCGGGAGTGCGGGGCGTACGGGATCGGCTGCCAGGAGTTCCACATGACGGCGGTCCTCGGTCTGTCGGCCCTCGCCCACGGCGACCACGACGCGGCCGCCGACCAGTTGGAGCAAACGTTGTCACTGGCGGTCGAGCAGGGCATCGGGAACCCCGAGGTGGTCCCCTTCGCGGCGGACCTGGCCGAGGCGCACGTACGGGCGGGGAACGCGGCGCGGGCCGTCGAGGTGGTGTCCTGGCTGGAGGAACGGGCGCGGGAGACCGGCCTCGCCTCGGCCGAGGCCGCGGCGGCCCGGGTCCGGGGGCTGATGGCGGGGACGCCGGAGGAGGCGGAGGCCTACTTCGGCGCGGCGTTGCAGGCCCACCAGCGGACGACGGGCCCCTTCGACTGGGCGCGGACCCTGCTGTGCGAGGCGGAGGTCCTACGGCGCTACCGGCGCCCGGGGGCCGCCCGCGCCCCCCTCGCCTCCGCCCTGGCCTGCTTCGAACGACTCGGCGCGGTGCCGTGGGCCCGGCGGGCGGCGAGCGAACTGGCTGCGGCCGGGGGGATGTTGAAGAGCACCGCCCAGTCCTCGGCGGGGGGTATGGGCGGGGTGCTCGACCAGCTGACACCCCAGGAGTTCCAGGTGTCGCGCGCCATCGCCCGCGGCCTCAACAACACGGAGGCGGCCGCGTCGTTGTTCGTGTCGCGGAAGACGGTGGAGGCCCATCTCACCCGCGTCTACCGAAAGTTGCACGTCCGGTCGCGAACGGACCTGACGCGGTTGCTGACGGCGGCGGACCTGGTGGATTGAGTACGGGTACTCATGTGGGCGTCTCCGGCGACCGACATGGTTCAGACATGAGACCGAATTTCCTTGCGAAGCACTTCCTTCCGAAGTGCCTGCTGGCGGCCGCGCTCGGGAGCGCCGCCGTCCTGGGCGGCCTCGCCGCGCCGAGCGCCACGGCCGCTCAGACCTCCACGGTCGGCGTCGCCGCGGCGAGCGACGACGCGGAGGCGCGGTTCTTTGAGTTGCAGGACCTCTTCTGGCAGGTCTGTGCCCCGGACGTCGAGGCCGGCGGCGAGTTGGCGGCATCTTCCGCCACCGAGACCACGCCGGTCGATCCGGTCGATCCGGTGCCGACGGACCCCTACGATCCGGTGCCGCTGGACGTCACCGAGCAGTGTGTCGCCGACCGGAACGCACTGCGCATCAGCAAGGCGTTCTCGGGCAAGGACACCACCACCTACGAGGCGGTGCAGGAGAAGCTGACGAGCCTGCGCTACCCGGCGGCGCGGATCCACCGCATGCCGGACCACGGGGGCGCGCCCCGGGCAAGGCTCGACCTGCGCTTGGGGGACGACCGCGCTGCTCTGGAGGTGACCGGCACCTACCTCGGAGTGATGGTCGAGACGTTCGGCGCCTCCAAGGGCGTGAGCGCGACCGAGGTGCTGCTGGAGCCGCAGGTGGACGAGCCCACGTCCTGACGCCGCTGGGGGCCGGCGTTGGTACCGGTACTCAGCTCGGCCCACACGCTCTTGCCCGGGGCGCGGTCCTCGACGCCCCACTTTTCGGCGAGGGCCTCGACGATCAACAGCCCCCGCCCGGACTCGGCCCCGGGCTCCGGCCGCCGCGTTTTCGGCCGCCGCTTCTCGCACGCGTCGGCCACCTCGATACGTACGGTGCCGGTCACCCACACCACTTTCAGCAGAAAGCTGTGCCCGGAGACGTACCCGTGCATGGCCGCGTTGGTCACCAGCTCGGCGGCGACCAGCACGGCGTTGTCGTACACCTCGCTCCTCCTGGGGATGCCCCAGGCGTGCAGCCGCTGCGCGACCACCCTTCGCGCGAGTCGGGCGCCTCGGCGGCTGGGGGTGAAGAGCTGCCTGAATTCACCAAGGACGGTGGGGGTTTCTGAATTCATGTCACTCAGCGTGGTCGTCCGGTTCTAGTCTGACCAGGTACGACGGCGGGACGCTGTGTAGCCGTATGGGTGCGGTGTGCGAGGCGTCGGCTCGTCGGCCGTGACCACGACGAGGTGAGGGCGGTGCAGGGGGATGGCGGATGAGCGCAGGCCGGAGACTCCGGCGGAGGCCGACGGTACGACCGGGTTGTTCGCGGCGGTCGGCAAGCTGCTGAAGCTACTGCGGGAGCGGGCGGGGCTCACGCAGAAGGAGTTGGGGGAGGCGGTGGAGTACGGGCCGGATGCGATCGGAGCGATGGAGCGGGGGGTGCGGGTGGCTCGGCCGGAGGTGTTGGAGAAGGCGGATGAACTTCTGGATGCCGGCGGGCTGTTGAGGGCGATGGTCCCTGAGATCAAGGAGGGGATGAAGAAGGCGCGGACGAGGCATCCGGAGTGGTATCGGAGTTACGCCGGGCTGGAGGCGGAGGCAGTTGAGCTGCACCACTACTGCAACCAAGTGGTGCATGGGCTACTGCAGACCGAGGACTGCGCCCGAGCAGTGTTCTCCCAGCGACGCCCCTTCCTGAGCGAGGAGACCATCGAGAAGCGTGTGGTCGACAGGCTTTCCCGGCAGCAGGTCTTCGACCGTTGGCCGCCGCCTGCCGTGAGTTACGTACTCGAAGAAGTCGTGCTTGACCGGCCGATCGGCGGGCGGACGGTGCACGCGGGTCAGCTGAGGCACCTGTTGCACGTCGGCGGCATGCGCAACGTCGAGATCCAGGTGATGCCGACCAAGCGCGAGGAACACCCCAACCTGGGCGGGGCGTTCAACCTGCTGGCTCCCAAGGGGCACGCCCAAGTCGCGTACACGGAGGCGCAGGGGTATCCGCGCCTGATCACCGACCCTGAAGGGGTCCGGAAGATCGCCGATCGCTATGGGATCATGCGCGCACTGGCCCTCAACCCCATGGAGTCCCGGGCCCTGATCGAAAAAAAGCTGGGGGAGCTATGAGCACTGAACAACTCAACTGGTTCAAGTCCAGCTACAGCGACGGCGAGGGCGGCGACTGCCTGGAAGCCGCCTATACCTGGCGCAAGTCATCGCACAGCAGTGGCGCGGGCGGCGAATGCGTCGAGATATCCCCCTGCCCCCAGACCATCCACGTCCGCGACTCCAAGAACCCCACGGGCCCTCACCTCGCCCTCTCCCCCACGGCCTGGACCACGTTCCTCGCGGCCGGGACAGCTCGTAGCCAGCCCGCATGATCAGTCTCGGACTGCTGGACGGCACTGGGCGGCACGTCGCGCTCCATGACGTGGACGACGAGAACTGGCGGGCCGTCGCGGACGTCGCTCCGCTGGACGACCAACGCCGGTACGTTCCCGCGCTGGCCGCTCGCTATCTCCTCCTCTCCCTCCGCGAGGGCGTATGGAACTCGCTCGCGGTGTGCGCCGGCGACACCGTCGTGGGGCATGTCATGTGGGGGCGCGACGAGGACGGCTCGTACTGGATCGGCGGCATGCTGATCGACGCCGCCGAGCAGGGCAAGGGGATCGGGCGGGCGGCGGCACGCACTCTGATGCGCTGGCTGGCGGACCGCACGGACTGTGAGGTCCTGCGCCTGTCGTACCACCCGGACAACACCGCCGCCGAGCGCCTGTACACGTCGCTGGGATTCGGGCCGGTGTCCGCCACCGAGGGGGACGAGGACGACGAGGTGGTCGCCGAGTTGTCCGCGAAGGCGGTCGGCATGGCGGCAGCAGACTGAGGCAGCTCATGGGCAACCACGGCCCGGCCGAGTCACAACCGAGGACCTCCGAAGCGGGGATTCCCGCAAGCGACCGATCTCGCGTATACGCCGACGTATACTTGCGCCATGTCTGACGCCATGATCCGGGTACCGTCCGAGGTCCGAGACCGCCTGGCGGTCATCGCGGAGTCCCGTAATACGTCGATCCGTTCACTGGTGCAGGAGTTCGCGGAGAGCACGCTCACCGAAGAGGAGCGGCGGGAACGGGCCGAGCGGACCCGGGAGTATCTCGCGGAACACTTCGGTGTGGAGGTTACGGACGAGGAGAGCGCGGCCATGGGGCGCAGGCTCCGGGACGCCTTCGCTCGCGGTCAGGAGTCCGCCGCGTGATCCAGCACCATCTCGTTCTGGACACTCCTACCCTGCTCGCGCTGGCGGGCAACCGCCAGGTGTCCGCGCTCGTCCACCGGGCCCACTTCGAGCCCGAGACCCGCCTGTGGGTTCCGACGCTGTCCATCCTTGAGGCCGACGAGGAGCATCTCGGGCTGGCCGAGCACATCGGTCAGTTAGACGTCATCCACACCCTCGACCTCGACTACACGGCCGTGCTCGCCGTCGCCGGGCTACGCAGGGACGGGGTACCGCCCGGCATCGCCGCGGCCATCCACTCCGTACGCCACCTTCCCGAGTGGGGAGCGGACGCCCTCGTCGCCACGGTCGAACCCAAGGCATACAAGGGCAGGGGTGTGCCCCTCCTCGATCTGAACCGATAGAGGACCGCACCTTGAGACCAGGCCGAGGTGATCGCCGAACTGTTCGGGGATCACCTTGGCCTGGCGCTCACCCGAGGATCGTCAGGGGTTCTCGATGGTGATGAAGGGGTCCCACTGGAAGTAGCCCTTCAACTGCCGGTGGCGGTCCAGGATCTGGAAGTAGAAGTGGTAGACGACCTTGCCGGGCTTTTTGACGGTCGTCCGCCAGTAGTGGTCCTGGTAGTTCTGGGTCACGAATTCCGGCCTGCCCTCGGAACCCTCCTTCGGCATCGGGTAGATGCCGTCGATCACCTCGATCTCCGGTGTCCTGATGAGCTGGTGGCCGGTGTCGCTGCTCACGTATTTGTACAGTAAAGCCTTGTACTCGCTGCCGAGTGAGAGCGTCGTCTCGCGCCACCTGATGCTGTCGCCGGGTTCGGCACGGAGGTTCAGTTCGGCGCCCGACGTGCCGACGATGTGGTCGTGGCGGGTCGTCATGTAGATCAGGTTGTGGTCGGCGTAGGTGGGTGCGTCCGGGTTCCTCGACGCGTTGGGATTCTGTTCGACGATCGTGGCCGCGTCGAACGCGATCAGTACGTTGAGATCAGCCATTTTCTGTCCCTTTCGGATGTGGGGGTGTCACCTTGTACGCCATCGCCCGCGGATAGTCGTGCCGGTGCAGGCGGACGCGGACCAGCAGGGGGCCGGCGTTGACCGGGTCGGTCGGGTCGGTGAGGCGGGTCAGCAGGTCGTCGAGGTCGGAGGTGTGGGAGATGGTGATCCCGGTCGCCGGGGTCTCCTTGCCGGCGAAGACGGCCGCGAGGCGGTCGTAGTGCCACGGGTGGAGGACGTTGTAGAAGTCGGGGTCGCGGGAGCCCCGGTCGTCGTCGTCGGCGGCGTCGGCGGCGTCGGCGGCGGCGTCGGCGGCGGCGGCGTAGTAGGACGGGTGCACCAGCATCTGTTCGATGCCGTAGAAGTGGCCGTTGTCCATGACGAAGACGACCGACCGCAGGCCGAGCCTGGTGTGGGTGGAGAGTTCCTGGCAGGTCTCCTGGAAGGCGCCGTCGCCGACGAACACCATCGGGCGGGCGTGTGCGCGCTCGGGGGCGAGCGCGGCGCCGGTCGCCGCGCCGACCGACCAGCCGATGGACAGCCAGCTGACCTGCGACTGGAACCCGCCCGCGGGCAGGGAGAGGTTCATCGAGCCGATGAGGGAGAACGCGGCGTCGGAGACGACCGTCCAGTCCTGCCGGGTCTCCTCGCCCAGGAAGTGGTTGATCCGGTCGAACACACCGTCGTAGGTGAGCCGTTCGGCGTGATGTTCGGCGTGATGTTCGGTGTGACGTTCCGTGTGCCGGGACCGTGAGCCGCTGGTGCGGAGCGAGGCGCGGTGCTGCTCCAGGTCGGCGGGGCGGTCGACGGGCGCTCCGTGGTGGGCATGGGCGTGGGCATGGGCCTCGGCGTAGTAGTCGGCGGCCAGGCCCCCGGAGCCGTAGCGCTTCACCAGTGTGTCCTGGAGGGCGGGCAGGAGTTGTTCGAGCTGGACGTCGGGGAAGTAGGCGGTGCCGACGCTGACGCCACCGTTCGCGGCCATCACCCAGTCGCCGCCGACGCACTGTTCGCCGCCGAGGTTCTTCGACGTGGACCAGGCGCCGAGCCCGATCCGGCAGGTGGCCCAGTCCTTGAAGATCCGGTGCACGTCCGGGTGGCTGGCGTGGCCGTTGTAGACGCCGTGGAACTGCGGCAGGTCCTCGTCGACCACGGCCTTGGCGCCGACGGTGGTGCAGAACGGCACTCCGGTGGCCTCCACCAGGTCGGTGAGCTCCCCGCCGAGGCGGAACCGGTCGATCTCCTCGCCGGCCCACACGATCGGGCGGGGCGTGCCGTCCGGGCCGGGGTGCTCCTCGACCAGGGTGAGGATCGCGTTCACGGCGTGGTCCAGCATGAGTTGGTTGCGCGCGCCGAACGGCCGCTCGCGGCGGACGATCGGCTCCCCGGGTTCGGCGCAGGGCTCGTCCCAGAGGTCCTCCATGACCTCCAGGTAGACCGGCCTGCGCTCGGAGAGGCACGCGGTGAGCGCGGCGTCGATCTGGGCGGGGGCGAGGCCAGGATTGGAGATGAGCCGCGCGTCCACGGTGACCTGTCGGTAGACGTCCAGGTTGCTCTCCGGGCGCGGGCTCATGTGGGAGGTGAGCAGGCCGAGGGCGCGGTAGTTCTGCCACTGCTCGTAGGGAGGAGAGGCGTTGACGGCTATGAGCGGGACCTGTTCGACGTAGGCGCCGCCGCAGGCGCCCAGCAGGTTGAACGCGCCGACGCTGTAGGTGACCGCGGCCGCGCCGACGCCGTGGATGCGGGCGTAGGCGTCGGCGGCCTGGCCCGCGCCGCCCTCGGTGGGGGTGCCGACCCACTCGATGTCGCCCTCGGCCCGCAGCGTGGTCAGGAAGGGGCCGAGGTGGTTGCCGGGGACGCCGAAGAGGTGGGTGATGCCCAACTCGGCGAGGCGCAGGGCGAGGTAGCGGGCGACCGTGCACCCGGGGGTGATCGCGGTCACGAGCGGTCCTCCTCCTGGTCCGGGCCCGGGGTGGTGACCGGCGGGGCCTGGTGGACGGCGACGGCCGCGCGGACGGCGCTCTCCAGGGCACCCTCGATCCATGCGTGCTTGAGGGAGGTGTGCTCCCCGGCGAAGTGCACGGGACCCTCGGGCCGGGAGACGTCCAGGTGGAAGCTGGTCATCTGGTGCGCGGTGTAGATGGCGGCCTCACCGAAGGCGTACGGGTCGCGGGCCCAGCTCTTGGTGGCGCCGCGCCCGGTGAAGAACACCTCGATGCGCCGGCCGTGCAGGGCCTGGAGGTTGCGCAGGGCGTAGACGTAGCGCTCCGCGTCGCGCATGGAGTCCCAGCGCGCGGCGTCGTCGGACCAGGAGTACGAGGCGAGCACGACGCCGCCGGTGCTGCCCTCGACCCGGTGCGACGGGTAGTACAGGAACCGGTTGGGGTTGTCGGTGGCCGAGCCCCCGCCGAAGGCGTGGGTGGCGGGGCGGACCGCGGGGCCGCGCAGCGGCATGGTGCTGTCGATCCGCCGCATCTCCTCGGTGACACCGCTGTCCTTGACGGCGGCGCCGAGCAGGCCGGAGGCGGACCCCGAGACCCCCTCCCGGATGAGCGAGAGGGTCGTAGCGGTGCCTTCCTCGCCACCCTGCCGGTAGTACTCGTACAGGCCCGGCGAGATGCTCTCCAGTTCGCTCCGCCAGTCGTCCTCGGTGAACTCCCACCACCGGTGGCTGAACTCCAGCAGCACCTTGGTGGCTGAGTCGTAGTGGGTCTCGATGATGGCGCGGCGCTTCTTGTACGACATCGCGGGGACGATCTCCACGAAGCGCAGGGCGGAGAACGGGATGGTGACGATCGCCAGGTCCGCGGTCCAGCGGCGCGGCGGGGCCTGCGGGTCGTTCTCGGCGACGGTCTGCACGGTCACGCCCCGTCCGTCGGGTCCGACGGCGGTGCCCTCGGGGGCGGTGTCGCGGCTGGGATCGTGGTATTCGAGGCGGATCATGCGGTGGCCGAGCCGCACCTCGTCGCGCAGGCCCTCGTGGAGGGCGTGCGGCAGGCGCCAACTGCCGCCGGGTATCTCCCAGTAGCGGACGGCGGGGTTGATGTCGCTGCGGCTCAGGAAGCTGTGGAAGAAGGAGAGATGCAGCCGTGAGGACATGTTCTCCAGCGTTCCGACGGCCTCGATCGCCTCGTCGCTGAGCCCGGCGTGGTCGCGCAGGAAGCCGCCCATCGAGTAGCCGTCGAAGTCGCGGATCACCCGGGCCCAGCCCTCGACCCACTCGTCGAACGGCTTGTTGACGCGCTTGCCGTCGACCAGATCGGAGTAGTAGTCGCGCACGCTCTCCAGCGCGTCGTCCACCATCCTCACGACGGGGGCGCGGACCTCGTCGCCGGTGAGGTGGAAGCCCTCGTTGATCCGTTCGGGGGTCGTGGCGTAGTCGGCGCGCCGCACCTGGACGCGGTTGGCCCGGATCCAGGAGTTGCCCCGCTTGTCGGGCTCGCGGAAGTCGGGGCTGTCGTCGCCGTAGCTCCAGGTCCGGCCGGTGAAGGAGGTGTACGTCACCGGGGGGACGGGGACCTCGGGGCCACTGCCGGTGGAGGGATCCACGTCCACGTTGTAGAACTGGCGGCGGCCGAGCCCGAGCTTGTCGACGAGGGCGAGAACGAGCGGATGGAAGTCGGGCAGCCGCATGGCGCCGGCCTCCGCGTACTGGGCGGGGTCCTCGAAGGGCTGGTGGTGCCTGGTGGCACGGAACGTCTTGATACGTCCGCCGACCCGGCTCTCGTTGGCCTCGATGATGGTGACGTCGTGGCCGGCGTCCTTGAGCAGACGGCCGGCGACGAGACCGGTGATACCGGCGCCGATGACGAGGATCTTCTTGCGCGGGTGGTGGGTGGGGCCGAGGCGGCCCGTGTCGATCAGGGTGTGGAGATAGCCGAGTTTGAGGTCCTTGTCGTCCGGCCCGACGAGAAGGAGTTCGCGGGCGAGCCTGAGACATGTCTGCCAGCGCGCACGGGTGGCGGAGTCGTCCCGTGGAGTGTCGGTCATGGTTCGGAATCGTAGATATGCAGAAACGATTTCGTTGCCCCTCCCGGCAGGCAAAGTCCTGAAAACACCGATCGCTTTTCTTGACGTAATTTCGGCTTGCTTGCATTTCCTTACGGCGACCGGAGTTCCACCAGGGACGGAAGGGAAAGGAGACGAAAGCCGAGGCAGAGGACCAGCGCACGGAATGTGGAAATCCTGAGAACTCGACGGCGGCATTCCCGCCGGGGCCTTTTCCCCGACAGCCTTTTCCGCGCCGACCGGGCAGCGGCGTCACGCCAAAAACATCCGAGTTTCGGGAAGGCGAGCGGAACGTGGTGTCGGGGACGACGGCTCAGCGGCGTTCCGCCCCGGCCGACGCACGCACACCCATGCGTACGCCCACCCGTGCGACGGACTGTTGAGCCGGGAAGTTCGTCGGCGGGTACAACCGAGTCCGGCTGAAACGACTCTCTATGGAGGAGTCGGCCGAGGGGTGGTCCGGTCGGCGAAAACGGGACGGGACGGGGCGGGGCGTTGCGGGGCGGAGCAAGGGTGATGAAGAAGCGGGGCGTTCTGCTGTGCTGTGGTGGGCTCGTCGTCGTTCTCGGGGCGGTCGGGGTCGTGTGGTGGAACTGGTTCCGGGCGCCGTACGCGGTCGCCGACTCGCCCCGCATCGATGTGACCGTGCGGGCCGGGAAGTCCGAGTATCCCGATGTCCGGGAGACCGCCGAGGACGTCGACACCGTCGTACGGGCGTATGTGCAGCGGCTCAAGGCCGGTGACGTGGAGGGGCTCATGGAGCTTGCGGGGCCCGCGTACGACGGGACCCGGGGCGCGGCGTACGAGCATGTGCGGGAGTTCGGCGAGGGGGCGCGCGGGCATGTCGAGGTCACCGTGCTGGAGGGGGTCGTGGACTACTTCAATCCCGTCCGGCTGACGTACGAGAGGACCGACCAGCAGCAGGAATTGCTGCTGGTCAAGGACGACGGGTACTGGTGGGTCGGGCTGGGGGACGGCGATCCGGCCGCAGGTCAGTAGAGCGATGGGGAAACAGGGAGAGGAATCACGCCCTGTTCTCGTGCGGCCCCCGCATCACTCTCTCGTGCGGCCCCCGCACACTCTCTCGTGCGGCCCCCGGATCACTTTCTCGTGCGGCCTCCGCATCATTTCTCGTACAACCCCTCGATCTCCGTCGCGAAGGACCGCTCCACGACCTCCCGCCGCAGCTTCATCGACGGGGTCAGATGGCCCGCCTCCTCCGAGAAGCCGGCGGGGACGACCGTGAACCTGCGGATGGATTCGGGGCGGGAGACCAGGCGGTTGGCCTCGTCGACGGCTCGTTGCAGGATGGCCCGCAGGTCCGGGTCGTCGGCGAGGCGTTCGAGGGGGATGTCCTGCTTGGCGTTCATCTGGGTCCAGTGGGTGATGCCCTCGGGGTCCAGGGTCAGCAGGGCGGTCACGTAGGGGCGGCGGTCGCCGATGACCATGGCGTGGGCGATCAGCGGGTGGGAGCGGAGCCAGTTCTCCAGCGGGGCCGGGGCCACGTTCTTGCCGCTGTCGGTGACGAGGATCTCCTTCTTGCGGCCGGTGATCGTCAGGTAGCCCTCGTCGTCCAGGTGGCCGATGTCACCGGTCGCGAACCAGCCGTCGGGGCCCGCCGGGACGACGCCCCCGGCCTGAGGGTCCCAGTAGCCCCGGAAGATCTGGCCGCCGTGGAGCAGGATCTCGCCGTCGGCGGCTATGCGGACCCGGGTGCCGGGCAGGGGCCGGCCGACCGTGCCCAGGCGGGGGCGGTTGGGCGGGGTGACGGTGACGGCGGCCGTCGTCTCCGTCATGCCATAGCCCTCGAAGACGTCGATGCCCGCGCCGGCGAAGAAGGCGGCCAGGCGGCGGCCGAGGGGGCTGCCGCCGCAGATGACGTAACGGACCCGGCCGCCCAGTGCCTTGCGGATGCGGCGGTAGACCAGGGGGTCGTAGAAGGTGCGGGCCGCCTTCAGGAACGCGGAGGGGCCGGGGCCGGTTCCGTGCTGCTCCGCCTCCAGGGCCTCGCCGTAGCGGCGGGCGACGGCCGAGGCACGGTCGTACGACGACGCGCGGCCCATGCGTTCGGCTGAGGCGCGGGCCGTGTTGAAGACCTTCTCCAGGACGTAGGGGATCAGGAGCAGGAACGTCGGCCGGAAGGTCTTGAGGTCGGCGAGGAGGTCCTCCGTGCGGAAGCTCGGGGAGTGGCCGACGCGGATCCGCGCCCGCATGCAGGCGATCGCCACCATGCGGCCGAAGACATGGGCGAGAGGGAGGAAGAGGAGAGTGGAGGCCTCCTCGTCCGTCCTCGCGCGGAAGATGGGGTAGAGGAGGTCGATCGCGTTGTCGACCTCGGCGCAGAAGTTGCCGTGGGTGAGGGCGCAGCCCTTGGGACGGCCGGTCGTACCCGAGGTGTAGATCAGGGTCGCCAGGGTGTCGGGTCCCAACACCCCACGTCGTACGGCCACTTCCTGGTCCGACACATCACGGCCCAGCTCGGCGAGCCGGTCCAGGTGGCCCTTCTCGAAGACCCACATGTGGCGCAGGTCGGGGATGCGGTCGAGTTCGGGGCCGAGGGCGGCGGCCTGGCCCGACGTCTCCACGGCCAGCGCCACCGCTCCGGAGTCCTGGAGGATCCAGCGGGTCTGGAAGACGGAGGAGGTCGGATAGACGGGGACCGTCACCAGGCCCGCCGCCCAGGCCGCGAAGTCCAGGAGCGTCCACTCGTACGTCGTCCGCGCCATGATGGCGATACGGTCACCCGGCATCAGACCGTCGGCGATCAGGCCCTTCGCCAGCGCGAGCACCTCGGCGGCGAACTCGGCCGCCGTCACGTCCCGCCAGCCGCCCTCCCCCTTGCCCGCGTCCCTGCCCTTGTCCGTGCCTGTGCCTGTGCCTGTGTCTGTCCCTGCACCTGTTCCCGTGCCCGTGGCTGTACCGCTGCGCTTGCGGCTGAGGACGACCGAGTCGGGCTCGTGGGTCGCGTTGTCGAAGGGGATGTCCGCGAGCGAGCCGTAGGTCACGGGCGCGGCGAGCGCGGGGACGTACGCCTCTCGCACGGTGCCGTCCAGCCGCTTCAACTCGGGTTCCACCAGCGCGGGTTCGGTGTGTTCGAGGCTGGACACGGGCGACTCCTGGGCGTTCGGTGTGTCCGGATCGTACGGGGTTGGTGTGTGAGGTTGGTGTGAGTGTGGCGATAGTCCGGAGATGGAACCGGGCCGGGGGTGTGCAGTGTCGCCGGCCACCTGCGCGCGGCTCAAGCGCAGGTCAAGGGCGTGCCAAGTTACCTGAGGGTCGTTCAGTTCTGGCGTCCATCGAAGCCTTACCAGGGCATTACCTCGGGTAACATGACTTCCGGGTAAGAAGGCCGTCCTGGAGGTCGTGGTCCGCGGTCGCGGCACAGGAGCACCACGGCGGGGAGCTCCACGGCGAACACCACGGCGAGCACCACCGGCGAAGGGGGAATCCGTCCGATGCACACCCTCACCCTCACGCAACCGCCCTCCCTCGGCTCCCGTCTCGCCCAGGGCGCCCTCCTCTCGCCGTGCAAGAGCCTCAAGCTCCCCCGCGCGGCCTCCCGGCCCACGTCTCCCACCAGGTTCCCCCGGCTCGTCCTGCCCGGCGTCCGGATCGACCTCGCCCGGCTCGCCGCGTACGAGCGGGTCTGCGGGTTCCCCACCGGGGAGGACGCGGTTCCGCTGACGTATCCGCACGTCCTCGGGTTTCCGCTCGCCATGCGGATCATGGCCGGCCGGGACTTCCCGCTGCCCCTCCTCGGGCTCGTGCACACGTCGATCGAGATCACCCGGCGGCGCCGGCTGCCCGCCACCGGGGAGTACCAGATCACCGTGTACGTCGACGAGTTGGCGCCCCATCGCCGGGGCACCGAGGCGACGGTCGTGACCGAGGTGCGGGACGGGCGCGAGGACAGGGACGGGGTCGGGGTCCGGGACGGGGACGGGGTCGGGGACGGGGTCGGGATCGCGTGGGAATCGCGGAGCACGTATCTCGCCCGGCACCGGCGGAACGAGGACGCGCCGGGCGGCGGGGGTGAGCGGTCGCGGGAGGAACCATCGCGGGGCGAGCGGCCGCGGGACGAACCATCGCGGGGCGAGCGGCCGCGGGACGAACCATCGCGGGGCGAGCGGTCGCGGGAGGGTCGGAAGCCGTTGCCCGCCGTCGCCGAGTGGCGGTTGGCCGGGGATGTGGGGCGGCGGTACGGGGCGGTGTCCGGGGACCGGAATCCGATCCATCTGCATCCGCTCGGCGCCCGCCTGTTCGGCTTCCCCCGGGCGATCGCGCACGGCATGTGGACCGTGGCCCGCTGCCTCGCCGAGCACGGCGCACCCCCGGCGACCCTCGTCCGCGCGGAGTTCCGCGCGCCGGTACCGCTGCCGGGCGCGGTGACGTACGCGGCGGACGGACAGGCCTGGGGCGGCTTCGAACTGCGCGGCGGCGACGCCTCCGGCCCGGGCGGCGGACGGGTTCATGTGAGGGGCCACGTGTACCCGCTCGTCGCCTGAGCGCACCGGCGGGAGTGCGGGAGTCGGCTGTTCGCCCGCGGGGCTACGAAGACGGTAACGGGGTGGGGGCCGGTCGCGCCGGTCGCCGCGCCCCTTGACGGCATGGGGCGCACCCAGCGTCTTTCCGGGGCGCGGTGAACTGCGCGAGCAACCACCCACGCCCCGCGGCCGCCCCGCGAACGTCACCCCCCGGGTTCGCTCGCGATCGGCGGTGTCCAGGGGCGCCCCTCCATCAGGTCGCCCAGGCCGGCCCAGGCGAAGTTCATGAGGGTGGCCGCGGCCTGGCGGGCGGTGATGCCGGGGGTGGCGTTGGCCCAGGCGGCGAGGGCCTCGGCGGCACCGACGAGGCCCTCGGCGAGACCGGCGACCTCACGCTCGGGCAGTGACGGGTCGCGGCGGGCCTCCCGGGCGCCGACCAGGATCAGCCCGGTCACGAACGCGACCATCTCCTCCCGCATCGCCGCCACTTCGGCGGCGAACGGTTCGCCGTGCGTACGGGCCTGGAGGTGCAGTACGGCCCAGGCGTCCGGGTTGTGCGCGGTGTGCGTGAAGAACGCCAGCAGCCCTTCCCAGAGTTGGCGGTCGGCGGGCAGCTCGGGGTTCACTCCCGCGCGTACGGCGGTGGTGAGGGCCTTGGCCTCGCGGCGGATGCAGGCCGTGAAGAGGTCTTCCTTGGAGTTCAGGTACAGGTACACCAACGGCTTGGACACGCCCGCCAGTTCGGCGATCTCGTCCATCGACGCGGCCCGGTAGCCATGCTGCCCGAAGGTCCGCACCGCCGCGTCCAGCATCTGCTGTTCCCGCACCGCGCGGGGCATCCGTTTGCTCTTCACAGCACCCATGCGGGCAAGCGTACGGTTCCGACGGCGGGTACGGACCTGGGCGTCGGGCGGGTGATCTTCCCCGCGGGCCGGCGAACGGACCTACGAAGCCTTGCCCGACGCGGGCTGGGCGGTCTTCACGGCTTCGTCGCTCTTCACCGCTTCGTCGCTCTTCACCGCTTCGCCGGACTTCGTCGCTTCGCCGGCCTTCGTCGCCCCGTCGGACTTCGTCGCTTCGTCGGACTTCGCGTCCTCGGCCGTCTCCGGGGTCCGCGTCCTCGCTTCGTCGTCGGCCTCGTCCTCCTGGCTGCGGTTGGCGGCGAGGTTGGACTTGACGCGGTCGATGGAGCGGTCGAGGTGGGGGGCGATCCGGACGGAGGCCCGGTCGCGCTCCTTGCGCAGGGCGACGAAGCTGATCGGCGCGGAGACCAGAAGGGCGAGGACGACCACCCACATGCCGTTGGAGGCGCCGAGGCCGCGCGGGGCGATGCCGGAGTAGACGAGGGCCCAGACGACCACGAAGCAGCCCACGAAGATACCGAGGCGCATCAGTGTGTAGCGGAGCATCTCAATCCACTCTTCCGTTTCCGTTCCGAACGTTGCCGAAGGGCATCGTCCAGTGAAGCACGGTCGGCGTGCGATCTTGCAGGGGGGTGTCGGGCCCCCGGGCCCCCGAGGCCCTGGGCCTCAGGTCAGGGGCAGGAGCATCGTGATGTCGTCGCGGTGGTCGTCGGGGGCGACGCGGATGGCGCCGGGGACCCGGCCGACCTCCTTGTAGCCGCAGGAGGCGTAGAAGCGTTCCAGGCCGAGGCCGCCCCGGCAGGACAGGCGGATGGCGTCTATGCCGTCGAAGTCCCGGGCCGTGGTCTCGGCCGCCCGCATGAGGGCGTGGCCGTAGCCCTTGCCCTGGTGGGCGGGGTGGACCATCACCGTGTACAGCCAGACCCAGTGGGTCATCAGACGGTGGGTGTTGAAGCTGAAGAACGCGGTGGCGGCGGGGGTGCCGGTGGAGTCGAGGCCGAGGAGGAGGCGGTGCCTGCCTTCCGCCATGGCGACCAGGTGTTTCAGGAGTTCTGGGCGGATGACTTCCGGGGTGACCGGGGGGACGAAGCCCACGGCTCCGCCGGCGTTCGAGACGTCTGACCAGAGGGTGAGGATGCCGTCGTGGAGGGTGGGGGTGAGGGGTGGGTCCAGGTGGAACGTAAGGGGCATGGGGCGACCGTAATCATTACCTGCGGGGCGTCTCAAGGGGGTTCCGCCCCCGCCGCCCCTACCCGTCCCATCCTCAAGGGGCTGCGCCCCTTCGACCCCCGGGTGCGGGTCCGGTGGGGCTTCTCGCGCAGTTCCCCGCGCCCCTGAAAAAGCGGGGGCTGCGCCCCCTGCTTTTTCATCGGGCTCATCGGGTTCATCGGGCCGTAGGCGGAGAGCCTGTCCGTCAGAGCCGCATCGGCTGGGGGGAGTCCCTGCGGGACGGGTCCGGGGCGTCGTACTCGCGGATGATCTCGTACCTCGTGTTCCGTTCGACGGGGCGGAAGCCGGCGTCGCGGATGAGGTCGAGCAGGTCCTCGCGGGTCAGCTTGTTCGGCGTGCCGTAGTTGTCCGCGTCGTGGGTGATCTTGTACTCGACGACCGAGCCGTCCATGTCGTCGGCGCCGTGCTGGAGCGCCAGCTGGGCCGTCTGGACGCCGTGCATGACCCAGAAGACCTTGACGTGGGGGACGTTGTCGAACAGCAGCCTCGACACCGCGAAGGTCTTCAACGCCTCCGCGCCCGTTGCCATCTGGGTGCGGGCCTGGAGGCGGTTGCGTACCTTGCCGTCCTGCATGTCGACGAAGTCGTGCTGGTAGCGGAGGGGGATGAAGACCTGGAAGCCGCCGGTCTCGTCCTGCAGTTCGCGCAGGCGCAGGACGTGGTCCACCCGGTGGCGCGGCTCCTCGATGTGGCCGTAGAGCATGGTGCAGGGGGTCTTGAGACCCTTCTCGTGCGCCAGGCGGTGGATCCGCGACCAGTCCTCCCAGTGGGTGCGGTGGTCGACGATGTGCTGCCGGACCTCCCAGTCGAAGATCTCCGCGCCGCCACCGGTGAGCGACTCCAGGCCCGCTTCGATCAGCTCGTCGAGGATCTCGGACGCCGACAGGCCGCTGATCGTCTCGAAGTGGTGGATCTCCGTGGCCGTGAAGGCCTTCAGGGACACGTTCGGGAGGGCGGCCTTCAGCTCCTTCAGGGAGCGCGGGTAGTAGCGCCACGGGAGGTTCGGGTGCAGGCCGTTGACGATGTGCAGCTCGGTGAGGTTCTCGCCCTCCATCGCCTTGGCGAGCTTCACCGCCTCCTCGATGCGCATCGTGTACGCGTCCTTCTCCCCCGGCTTGCGCTGGAAGGAGCAGTACGCGCAGGAGGCCGTGCACACGTTGGTCATGTTGAGGTGGCGGTTGACGTTGAAGTGGACGACGTCACCGTTCTTCCGCGTCCGCACCTCGTGCGCCAGACCGCCCAGCCAGGCCAGGTCGTCCGACTCGTACAGCGCGATGCCGTCCTCGCGGGTCAGCCGCTCGCCGGAGCGGACCTTCTCCTCCAGCTCGCGCTTGAGCCCGACGTCCATGCCCACACCTTTCACCGACCGACCTGCCTGTCTGCCTCGAAGACCTCGTCAACCCTACGTCTCCTGCCCTACTCCTCCTCCGGCAGCTCACCCACCCGGTTCTCCCACTTCGTGGAGAGCACGATCGTCGTACGGGTCCTGGACACGCCCTTCGTGCCGGAGAGCCGGCGGATGGTCTTCTCCAGACCGTCGACGTCGGGGGCGCGCACCTTGAGCATGTACGAGTCGTCACCCGCGATGAACCAGCAGTCCTCGATCTCGGCCAGGTCCCGCAGCCGCTGCGCCACGTCCTCGTGGTCGACGGCGTCGGAGAGGGAGATGCCGATGAGCGCGGTCACGCCGAGGCCGAGGGAGGCCGCGTTGACGGTGGCGCGATAGCCGGTGATGACACCGGCCGCCTCCAGCCGGTTGATGCGGTCGGTGACACTGGGTCCCGACAGGCCGACGAGGCGTCCCAGCTCCGCGTAGGAGGCCCGGCCGTTCTCCCTCAGGGCCTGGATGAGCTGCCTGTCCACCGCGTCCATGCGATCGGTTGCCTTCCGCTGAAGAGTTGCGTTGTGGGTGCTACGTGCTCAGGTTGTGGGTGATACGTGCTCAGTGGGACGAGCGGGATGAGGGTGATACGGGGCCGGGGTGGGCGCTTACGGCTCAGTCGGTCGTACGGGAAGCCCGTCCGCCGCCCACGTCGCCCTCCCAGCGCCGGTACAGGGTGTGTGGGACGCCCGCCGCGTCCAGCGCCCGTCCGGCGACGAAGTCCACCAGGTCCTGGATGTGCGTGGCCCCCGCGTAGAACGCCGGGGACGCGGGCAGTACGGTCGCGCCCGCCTCGTCCAGGGTCACCAGGTGCCGCAGGGTCTGCCCGTTCAACGGGGTCTCGCGTACGGCGACCACGAGACGCCGGCTCTCCTTGAGGGTCACGCTCGCCGCCCGTTGCAGCAGGTCCTTGGAGAGCCCCAGGGCCACGCCCGCGACGCACGCCGTCGACGCGGGGACGATCAGCATCCCCTTGACGGGGTACGAGCCCGAGGACGGCCCCGCTGCCAGGTCACCTGCGCTCCAGTGCCGTACGCGGTCGCCCTCGACGTTCACGGCGAACGTGTCGGGCTTGCCGTCGGCCCCGCGGGCCAGCCATTCCCGCAGGTCGTCGCGCCAGTGCGCGTCCCGGAAGGAGATTCCCGTCTCGTCCAGCAGCGTCAGCCGCGAGGCCCGGGACACCACGAGGTCGACGCGCTCGCCGGCGGCGAGGAGCGCGCGCAGCACGGCCGCGGCGTATGGGGTGCCGGATGCGCCGGACACCCCTACGATCCAAGGCGTACGCGGCGTCTCTCCTGGCTTGACTGGGTTCACGACCCCGAGCCTATCCGGCGCCGCGGGGCGGGAACCGGTCAAGGGGGCACGGCCGTTTCCTGGAGGGGACGAGATGACTCGGGGGTTCGACATGGCTGGTGGAGTGCGTGGGGCGCTGAGCCCGGAGCGGGAGTGGTCGCGCGGGGACCGTGCGAAGGCCGCGGCCAAGCTGATGGTGGGCTGGGTGGCGCTGCTGTGGATCCTGGAAGTCGTCGATGCGGCGACCGGCCATGCGCTGGACGACTTCGGCATCGTGCCGCGTTCGGTGCCCGAGCTGGTCGATGTCGTGCCCGCGTCGTTCATCCACTTCGGCTTCGCCCATGTCGCCGCGAACAGCGTGCCGCTGCTGGTGCTGGGCTTCCTCTCGGCGCTCGGCGGGCTGCGCCGGTTCGCCGCCGTGTGCGCGCTGATCATCGTCGCGGACGGGCTGGGGGTCTGGCTGATATCCCCGGACAACACGAACACGGCGGGCGCGTCCGGCGTGGTCTTCGGGCTCTTCGGTTTCCTGGTCGTCAGCGGGTTCGTCGAGCGGCGGCTGATGGGGGTGGCGGTAGGGGTTCTCGTCGCGGCCGTCTGGGGCGGGTCGATCCTGGCCGGGGTCGCGCCGACCGAGACCGGCATCAGCTGGCAGGGGCATCTGATCGGGTTGGTGACGGGGGTGGTGGCGGCGTTCCTGTTCCGGCGCCGGGCGGACGGGCCGCGCTCAGGGCGCGCTGGGTGACCCGGGGTCCACAGGAAGGCGGCTGGAATCGACCGTGAGGCGACCGATCTTGGTCTCCACGGTGAGCTTGCCGCCGTACGGAAGCGTGTCTCGTCCACGGTAGCCGTCGGGGCCGGGATTCCAGAGCGTGACGAGATGCGCCTTCTGCGGATCGAAGATCAGGTAATTCGGGATGCCTCGAGAGGCGTACTGCTTGTTCTTGACCTCGTAGTCGTTGCGGACGCTGCTTGGGGAGACGACCTCGATGGCGAGCTCGATGAGGTCGGGTGCGTAGGACGTCAGATTCCGGTTCTTCTCGGCCGCTGGGATGAGCGCGAGATCGGGGCAGAACTCGAAGTCGTCGCTGAACGGGATGGCCACATCGCTGATGAAACCCCACTCCGGGCCCAGCTGAGCTTCCAGCTGTGTCCAAAGCCGCATGATGGTCTCGTTGTGGAACGGCCTCAGCGGACTCATCACGATGTTGCCCTCGACAATCTCCATCCGGTATCCGCGGAACATGTCCTCGTACCGGGCGAGCTGCGAGTGCAGGCGGTCACTGTCCGAGATGGTCACGTCGGCCTCCGTCTCTCTGCACTCGATGGTAGGCCGCACCGTACTCAGAGGGTCAGACCCCGAACCAGAAGATCCAGCAGCGCACACACGAACAGGGCAATGCCGATGAACCCGTTGACGGAGAAGAACGCCCGGTTCAGGCGCGACAGGTCGTGCGGCCGCACGATCGAGTGCTCGTACACGAACGCGCCCGCGACGACCGCCAGGCCCAGCCACAGGAACGCGCCCGCGTCCGTCGCCACCGCGTACCAGACGAACAGGCCCGTCGTCAGGACGTGGCAGACCCTCGCCGCCCAGATCGCCGCCGGGATGCCGAAGCGGGCCGGCACCGACAGGACGCCGGACTCGCGGTCGGACTCGACGTCCTGGCAGGCGTAGATGAGGTCGAAGCCGCCGATCCAGATGCCGACGGCCAGGCCGAGGACGACCGCGTCCCAGGACCACTCCCCCGTGATCGCGAGCCAGCCGCCGACCGGGCCCATGGCCTGGGCGAGGCCCAGGATGGCCTGGGGGTAGTTCGTGAAGCGTTTGCCGTAGGGGTAGACGACCATCGGGATGACGGCGACGGGGGCCAGGGCCAGGCAGAGCGGGTTCAGCAGCGCCGCCGAGCCGAGGAAGATCACGACCGCGATCAGGGCGCCCGTCCAGGCGTGCTTGACCGACATGGCGCCCGTCACCAGCTCGCGGTGTGCCGTACGCGGGTTCCGGGCGTCGATCTCGCGGTCGATGATCCGGTTGACCGCCATCGCGAAGGTACGCAGGCCCACCATGCAGACGGTGACCAGGAGCAGCCGGACCCAGTGGACGTTGCCGTCCAGCTGGAACATGGCCGTGAGCGCGGCGATGTACGCGAAGGGCAGCGCGAAGATCGAGTGCTCGATCATCACCAGGCGGAGGAAGGCCTTCGTCCGGCCCGGCTGGGGGATCGCGGCGGAGGCGCTGGTCACAGGCCGTACTCCTTCCAGCGGCGGTCGACCAGGGCCGAGGTGGCGGGGTCGGACTCGACCATGTCGGGCCAGCCGCCGTCCCGGGTGTAGCCCTCCTCGGTCCACTTCTTCGTGGCGTCGATGCCCGCCTTGCCGCCCCAGAACTGCTGGTAGGAGGCGTGGTCCAGATGGTCCACCGGGCCTTCGACCACCGAGAGGTCCCGGGCGTAGTCCGTGTTGCCGAGCGCGCGCCAGGCGACCTCGTGCAGGTCGTGGACGTCGCAGTCGGAGTCGACGACCACGATCAGCTTGGTCAGGGACATCATGTGGGCGCCCCAGATCGCGTGCATGACCTTCTGCGCGTGCTTGGGGTACTTCTTGTCGATCGAGATGATCGCGCAGTTGTGGAAGCCGCCGGCCTCGGGCAGGTGGTAGTCCACGATGTCCGGGACGATGATCTTCAGGAGCGGCAGGAAGAAGCGTTCCGTCGCGCGGCCCAGCGGGCCGTCCTCCGTCGGCGGGCGGCCGACGACGATCGACTGGAGCAACGGCCGCTTCCGCATCGTCACGCAGTCGATCTTCAGGGCGGGGAACGGTTCCTGCGGGGTGTAGAAGCCGGTGTGGTCGCCGAACGGACCCTCGGGGAGCATCTCGCCGGGCTCCAGCCAGCCCTCGATGACGACCTCCGCCTGCGCCGGCACCTGCAGCGGCACCGTCTTGCAGTCGACCATCTCGATCCGCTTCCCCGAGACGAACCCGGCGAACAGGTACTCGTCGATGTCACCGGGAAGCGGGGCCGTGGAGGCGTAGGTCACGGCGGGCGGGCAGCCGAAGGCGATGGCGACCGGCAGGCGTTCGCCGCGCTTGGCGGCCACCTGGTAGTGGTTGCGGCTGTCCTTGTGGATCTGCCAGTGCATGCCGATGGTGCGCTTGTCGTGGCGCTGGAGGCGGTAGAGGCCGAGGTTGCGTACGCCGGTCTCGGGGTGCTTGGTGTGGGTGAGGCCGAGGTTGAAGAAGGAGCCGCCGTCCTTCGGCCAGGTGAACAGCGCCGGAAGCTGTTCCAGATCCACGTCGTCGCCCTGGAGGACCACCTCCTGTACGGGGGCGCTGTCCGCCTTCACCTTCTTCGGCGGGACGTGGGTCATCGCGCCGAGCTTCCCGAACGCCTCGCGCACGCCGACGAAGCCGTGGGGCAGCTCCGGCTTGAGCAGGCCGCCGATCTTCTCGCTGATCTCGCCGTACGACTTGAGGCCGAGGGCCTTCAGCAGGCGGCGGTCCGTGCCGAAGACGTTCATCGCGAGGGGCATCGAGGTGCCCTTCACGTTCTCGAAGAGCAGGGCGGGGCCGCCGGCCTTGTTGACCCGGTCGACGATCTCCCCGACCTCCAGGTAGGGGTCGACTTCGGCCTTGATGCGCTTGAGATCGCCCTCGCGCTCCAGTGCGCGGAGCAGGGAGCGAAGATCGTCGTAAGCCATGGGGTCAAGTATCCCCGAGGGGCTACCCTGACCCCGTCACGGGGCCCGGCGCACGGTCCCGCCGTCATTTCCGGGGGCCGGTACGCGGGCCCACCGCCGTTTCCAGGGGGCTGTTCCATGCTCAGGGTGTTGATGTACCTCGTGCCGTTGGCGCTGACGATCTACGCGTTCATCGACTGCCTCAACACCCCCGAGGACGAGGCGAAGCACCTGCCGAAGATCGCCTGGGTCTTCATCATCCTGCTCTTCTGGATCGTCGGCCCGATCGCCTGGCTCGCCGCCGGCAAGCTCCGCAACGCCCCCGCGGGCGGCCGCACCCCCTCCGAGTGGCACCGCGAGCACCGCACGCAGTACGTCGCCCCCGACGACAACCCCGAGTTCCTGAAGTCCCTCGCCGAGGACAACAAGAAGGACGAGTCCCTCCTCAAGAGCTGGGAGGCCGACCTGCGCCGCCGCGAGGAGGAGCTGAAGCGGCAGGAGGAGGAGAAGCCGGACCAGGGGGGCAAGGGGAGCAAGGGCGACAAGAAGGACGGCGAGGAGTAGGGCCCGGCCGGGGCCGAGACCTCAGTCCTCGCGCAGGACGAGGGCGAGCAGCCCGGGGAAGCGGGCGTCGAACTCCTCGCGGCGCAGGCGGTTGACGCGCCTGGCGCCCTCGTCGCGCTGTTCGACCAGTCCGGCACCGCGGAGCACCGAGAAGTGGTGACTGAGGGCGGCCTTGCCGACCGGCACGTCGAAGCTGCCGCAGCTGCGCGTCCAGACCGGGGAGCCCGCCAACTCCCGTACGAGCGTGATGCGTACGGGATCGGCGAGGGCCGCGAGGGCGGTCAGGACCGGGACGTCGTCGGGGTGGGTGTGTTCGGGAGCCGCCCGATGGCCGGCACGTTCCGCCATGTCCGCCCTTTCCTGTCGCACCTCTCGCGGAGGACTCTCGCACCTCGCGGAGGCTTCACTCCTCGCGGGTGCCCGCGCCTTGCAGAGTGCCCGCGCCTTGCAGAGTGGCCGCGCCTTGCGAAGTGTTCGATGAGAACCATACACTCGCGAGTGTTCGCTTTTCATTGAACAGTCGAGCGGGAGTCCGGCATGCGCGCGATCGAGTTCCAGGAGTACGGCGACCCCGAGGTCCTGACGGTGGTGGAGGCGGAGGTTCCCGAGCCCGGCCCCGGGCAGGTCAGCGTCGATGTGGCGTACGCCGGGGTGAACTTCGCCGACCTGAAGGCCCGCGCCGAGGGCTACCGGGTCCCGGCGCTCCCCTACCGCCCCGGCCTGGAGGTCTCCGGACGGGTGCGCGCGCTCGGCGAGGGCGTCGAGGGGCTGAGCGTCGGGCAGCAGGTGACCGCGCTGACGGACGCGGGCGCGTACGCGGAGGTGGTGGTGGCCGACGCGGTGACCGTGTTCCCGCTGCCCGAGGGCCTGGGCCTCCGTACGGGCGCCACGCTCCCCACCGTGCTGCCGACGGCGTACGCGCTCGTGCACGCGGTGGGGCGGCTGCGGGCCGGGGAGAGGGTGCTCGTGCAGGGCGCGGCGGGCGGGATCGGCACCGTGGCGGGGCAGTTGGCGAAGGCGGCGGGCGCGGCGGCGGTGTACGGGGTGGTGTCGGACGCGGCCAAGGCGAAGCACGCGCTGGCCCACGGCTACGACGAGGTCTTCGCCGGCACCGACACCGGGTTCTTCGCGGACGAGGTGCGCGCCGCGACCGGTGGCCGTGGCGTCGACCTGGTCCTCGACCCCGTCGGCGGCGACACGCTCCGCGCCGGGCTCGCCTCCCTCGCCCCGTTCGGCCGCCTGGTCTCCTTCGGCAACGCGAGCGGGGAGCGGCCGTGGACCGTCGGCCAGCCGGAGCTGTACCCGCTCGGTCTGACCGTGTCCGGGTTCTCCGTCCTCGCCCTCGCCACGTCGGCGCCCGCCGAGCTGCGCACCCTCGCCGAGCGGGCCTTCGCCGCGGTCGTCGACGGGGTGGTGTCCCTCCCGGTGACCGCCGAGTTCGATCTGGCGGAGGCGGCGGAGGCCCACCGGCTGATGGGCACGCGCAAGAGCGTGGGGAAGCTGTTGCTGCGGGTGGGGGGCGGGGAGGCGTAGGCACCGCCGCCCCCGGCCGGCCGGTCCTCGGCCGGCCGGTCCTTCCTCGGACCGGAAACTCCCTCCCCTCGCTCCTCGAACCGCCCTAGCCTTCGACCCGATGCCCGCACTCGAACGAACCTCCGCCCGCCTCCGGCCCGTCGACCTGGCCCGCCTCCTGGGTGTCTCCACGCAGCAGATCCGCAACTACGAGGAGGCCGGGGTGCTGCCGCCCGTGCCGCGTACGGACTCGGGGTACCGGGTCTTCGGGGACGCGCACCGGCGGGCGCTGCTGACGTACCGGGCGGTGTCGCAGGGGTACGGGGCGGTGGCGGCCACGCGGATCATGCGGACCGTGCACGAGGGGGACGTACCCGGTGCGCTGGCGTTGGTGGACGCGGCGCACGCGGCGCTGCACGCGGAGCGGGTGTCGTTGCGGGCGACGCGCGAGGCGTTGGAGACGCTGGCCGGGGAGCCGCCCGAGGACGACGTACCCGGCCCCGATCTGCTGATCGGCGAGGTCGCCGCGCTGCTCGGCGTGCGGACGTCCACGCTCCGCGTCTGGGAGGCCGCCGGGCTCCTCTCCCCCCGCCGCGCACGCGGCACCGGCTACCGCCACTACGCGCCCGACGAGGTACGCGACGCCCGCTTCATCCTCGCCCTCCGCCGCAACCACTACCTCCTCGACCACATCCGTCCCGTCCTCGAAGACCTCCGCCGGGAGGGCGGCACCGAGGCCCTGAGTTCCGCGATCACCACCCGCCGCACCGCGCTGACCACCCGCACGGCGGCGATGCTGGAGGGAGCGGGCCACCTGCACTCCTACCTGACGACGGAGTGAACGCGAGGGCCCGCTCAGGAGTGGCATAGGAGGCGCCGGAGGTCGATGATGGACAAAGGGTAAGAAGGTGATGATGACGAACGGTCACGAGTCGGAGAAGCGCCGTTCCCCGCGGCAGGAGCCCGCCGAGGAACGCCTCTCCGCGCCCGAGGCCATGCGGAGCGCGATCGAGCAGCTCACCGAGTTGCTGGGCCGCGCTCCCGAGTCAGTTTCCGCGCTGAAGCCGACCGACGAGGGCTGGGAGGCCCAGGTCGAGGTCCTGGAGCTGGAGCGCGTCCCGCAGACGACCAGTGTGATGGCCGGCTACCGGGTCGTTCTGGATCCCGCGGGCAAGCTGCTGGCGTACGAGCGCGGACGCCGGTACACGCGCGCGCAGGTCGACCGGGGCAACCGCTGAGCCGACGCGGCCACGGCCGCCGAGAAGTCGGCAACGCCGTCTGAGCCACGGCTCGCAGCCCCTGACGTACGGCTTCCCGCATCGGAAGGGAAGAGATCGTGACTGTGGTGCCGCAGGGCGAGGGCGGCGCCGGCGTCGCCCGTGGTGGTGGCTCGGGAAACCTGTACGACGTGCTGGAACTCGTCCTCGACCGGGGGCTGGTCATCGACGCGTTCGTACGGGTCTCCCTGGTGGGCATCGAGATCCTGAAGATCGACGCCCGGGTCGTCGTGGCCAGTGTCGACACGTATCTGCGCTTCGCGGAGGCGTGCAACCGGCTGGACCTGGAATCGGGGCGCAAGGCCCCCTCCCAGCTGACGGACATCGTCGGGGACACCACCGAGGCGGGCGCCCGGGGCAAGAGCAAAGGGGCACTCACGGGCGCGGTCCAGGCCGTCACCGATTCGCTCCAGAAGGGGCGCGGGGACGAGGACGAGCGCGGGTCCGTCGGGCGCGAGAAGCAGCGCGTGCGCTCCGAGCGGAGCGCGAGCCGCCGTTCCTCCAGAGACCGTGAGGAGTGACCGAGCCGATGTCCGTGTACGTCTACGCGATCACCAAGGCGGCACATCCGCTGGGCCTGGACCACGTCAAGGGCGTCGGAGAGGACCCCGCCGAACTGCACGCCGTCAGCAGCGGCGAGCTGAGTGCCGTCGTCAGCGAGGCCCCCGAGGTGCTCTCGGTCAGCCGCCGGGACGTGGAGGCCCACCTCGATGTCCAGGAACAGCTGTGGGCCGACGGCGCCATTCTGCCGATGAGCTTCGGCTTCGTCGCCCCGGACGAGTCCGCCGTGGAAGAGCTGCTCCAGGAGCGGGCCGAGGCGTTCTCCCAGCGGCTCGACGAGCTCACCGGACGCGCGGAGTTCAACGTCAAGGGCGTACTGGACGAGGACACCCTCCTGCGCGCCGTGCTGACGGAGTCCGCGCGGGCCCGTGAGCTCAACGACGCGATCCGCGAGGGCGGCGGCACGTACGAGGACCGCCTCGCCCTTGGCGAACTCGTGGCCCAGGAGGTGCAGAGCCGGCAGGAGGCGCTGGGTGAGGAGGCCCTCGCCGCACTGCGGCCCTACGCCCTGGCCGAGCAGGTCACCCCACCGTCCCAGCAGTACTTCGTGAACGCCTCGTTCCTGGTGGACGGCGAGAAGTCCGACGAGTTCGCCGAGGCCGGAGGAGAGCTGGCCGAGGCCCTGGGAGAGGGGGTGGAGCTGCGGCTGCGCGGGCCGCTGCCGCCGTACAGCTTCGTATGACCGCGTACGACTTCGCATGACCGCGTACGACTTCGCATGACCGCGTACGACTTCGTATGACCGCGTACGAAAGTGACGGACCTTCAGCTCGATGGACGGCCCTTCCAGCTCGATGGACGGCCCATCCGCTCGATTCACCCCGAGGAGGCGTTGTGGTGGGACTGGTCGGGACGATTCTGACGTTGCCGTTCGCTCCGGTGCGGGGTGTCGGGTGGGTGGTCGACAAGGTGCGACAGGTCGCCGAGGACGAGTACTACGACCCGGGGCCCATCCAGGAGGAGCTCGTGAAGCTGGAGCAGGCGCGGGTCGAAGGGCAGGTCGACGAGGAGGAATTCGCGCGGCGCGAGGAGGAGTTGCTGCACCGGCTGGAGGAGATCAGCGCCTACCGGCTCCAGCAGCAGAGGGAGGCAGAGTCATGAACAACGCCACGATGGGCGCGGCCGTCCTCGGCGGTTATCTGCTGGGGCGGACGAAGAAGGCCAAGCTCGCCCTCGGCCTCGGCGCGCTGCTGGCCGGATCCCGGGTCAAGCCCGGGCAGTTGGGCAACGCGCTCGACGTCCCGTTCCTCGGCGACATCACCAAGCGGGTGCGCACCGAGCTGACGGACGCCGGCAAGGCCGCGGCGACCTCCGTACTGACGGCGAAGGCCGACAGCCTGGCCGGAACCCTGCACGAACGCACCGCGGGGCTGCGGGAGCGGGCCGAGGGGAAGGGCGACCAGGACGAAGACGAGGCTGAGGCTGAGGCCGAGGTCGAGGACGAGGTCGACGAGGACGAGGAGGAAGTCCCCGAAGAGGAAGTCGAGGAGGGAGACGAGGAGGAAGACGAAGGGGGAGACGAGGAGGAAGGTCCGGAAGAGGACGAGAAGCCCGCACAGAGGCGGAAGAGCCCGGCCGGGAAGACCGGCGCGGGGACCACGGCGCGCCGCGGCGGCGGACGCTCGACGGCTCAGCGCGGCGGGTCCACGGCCCGGAAGAGCGCCCCGCGCCCGAAGAAGAAGACCGCTGCGGCGAGCCGCGCCAAGAGCGGCTCCGGCTCACGGTCGAGGAGGCAGGACGATGGCTGAGGGCAGAACGGAGAAAGGCGGCCCGGCCGGTACCGGCACCCTCAGCAGGACGGGTGAGGAGGGTGCCGGTGTGAACGGGGGCACGAGCCGGCTGAAGGAAGAGCTGGAGGAGTACATCGAGGCCCGGATGTCGGTGATGCTCCAGAACGTGGGGCACGGGCTGGGCGACGGTGCGCGCAAGCTGAGCGACATGAGCGCGGGGACACTGACGTCGACCGCGACCCATGCCAAGGACGCGCTGGCGGACAAGACGAAGGGCGCCGCGGGCAAGGCGAAGGACGCCGTCACCGACAAGGCCAAGGACGTCACCGAAAAGGCGAAGGAGGCCGTCGGCAAGGGGCAACGCAAGGATCCCTCGGGCGGCAGCGGCAAGGGGTTCGCCATCATCGAGGACGTCGACGTGGGTGTCCCGGTGCGCGAGGCGTACAACCAGTGGACGCAGTACGAGGAATTCCAGCGGTTCGCCAAGGGTGTGGTCGGCGTCGAGCAGAAGGACGAGGTCACGACCCAGTGGCACGTCAAGGTCGCCAAGTCCAACCGTCGCTGGCGCGGCACCACCACGGAACAGGTGCCCGACGAGCGCATCGCCTGGACGTCCGAGGGCGACAAGGGGACGACCAGGGGCGTCGTCACCTTCCATCCGCTCGGGGAGAACCTCACCAAGGTGCTGCTCGTCCTCGAGTACTTCCCCAAGGGACTCTTCGAGAAGGTGGGAGGCCTGTTCCGGTCCCAGGGCCGTCGTGTCCGCCTCGACCTGAAGCTCTACCGCACGTTCGTCATGATGCGCGGCGAGGCCACCGGGGGCTGGCGCGGCGAGATCCGCGACGGAGAGCTCCAGGAGCCCGAGGAGGCCGACGAGGCGCGGGACGAGGAGGAAGAGGAGGAAGAGGAGGACGGCGCGGAGGGCGCGGAGGACCGGTACGACGAGGACGAGGAACCCGAGGCCGAGGCCGAGAACGACGACGAGGAGGGCGAAGGGGAGGAGGGAGAGGACACCGACGAGTACGAGGACGACGAGGACCAGGAACCCGAGGGCGGGTACGAGGACGAAGAGGACGAAGAACCCGAGGTCGAGGAGGCGGACGAGGGGCGGAGGAAGCCGAGGTCGAGGAGGTCGAGTGAGCCGTGACCCAGTCAGCCTCCCCCGTTCCCTCACCGTCGCGGAACCCCTATCCGTACGGCGGCGGTCAGGGCTCCAGCGCGAACCTCGCCGACATCCTTGAACGGGTGCTCGACAAGGGCATCGTCATCGTCGGCGACATCAAGATCAACCTGCTTGACATCGAGCTGCTCACGATCAAACTGCGCCTTCTGGTGGCCTCGGTCGACAAGGCGAAGGAGATCGGCATCGACTGGTGGGAGCACGACCCCGCCCTCTCCTCCCGCGCGTCCCGCCCCACCGACCGGCGCTCCCTCGCCGACGAGAACGAGCGTCTGCGCGCCGAGGTGGAGGAGCTGCGGCAACGCGTCGAGGAGCCCCCGCCGGAACTGTCCGCGCCCGCCGCGACCGGCTCGCCCGAGCGCCGCCGCCCCCGTCCCCGCCCCGCCGAGCGGAGGACCCGCGAGGCGGCGCCACGTGAGGAACGCCGTGCGGAGGAGCCGCGACGCAAGCGGCGCAAGGCGGCGGTGGACGACGAGGAAGACGACGACCGGGGCTGAGGACGACGACCGGAACTGGACGACCGGAACCGACTGACGAGAACGGAACGACTGGGGTTGAGGAGGGCTTCGCCGACGATGAGCGTGCACGGCGACCGCGACACCGCCCACTCCCACGGCGACAACGACGGTTACGGCAGGTACGACGGGTACGACGGGTACGACGGCAGGTACGACGACTACGACCGCCCGATCAGCGGGCGGCAGGTGGCGCTGATCGACCTGCTCGACCGCCTGCTGAGCGGCGGCGTCGTCCTGACCGGGGACCTCATCCTGAGCGTCGCGGACATCGACCTGGTCCGGGTGTCACTGCGCGCGGTGATCGTCGCCGTCCGCGAACAGATGGACGACCAGTGGGCACTGGCCCTGCCCGAGCGGACGTCCCTCGAACCCGAACGGACGTCCCTCGAAGCCGAGCAGACACCCCCCGAACCCGAGCGGACGCCCCCCGAACCCGAGCAGACACACCCCGAACCCGAGCGGACGCCCCGGGAAGGAGGTGGCACCGATGACGACCCCCCGGTCTGACGGCGGCCCCCACGCCGACCGCCTCCGCGAGGTCACCGAAGCCGCGACCCGCGCGTTCTCCCTGCTCCCCGCGCGGCCGGAGGAGATCACCCCGCCGCCCACGGGCCGAGCCGGAACGGGAACCGTGGCCCGCCGCCTGCACACCGACCCCGACACCGTGGAACGCGACCTCGTCCGCCTGGTCCTCACCATCGTCGAACTGCTCCGCCAACTGATGGAACGCCAGGCCCTCCACCGCGTCGACCACGGCGGCCTCACCGAGGACCAGGAAGAGCGCCTGGGCATGACCCTGATGATCCTCCACGACCGCATGAACGAACTCTGCGACCGCTACGGCCTCACCCTCGAAGACCTCAACCTGGACCTCGGCCCCCTGGGCACCCTCCTCCCGCCCTGACCGGCGAAGGCAGCCTCAGCCACCGGGCGTCACCTGGGGGAAGACCCTGCGCACCGCCGTGCTCCACGGCCGCCGCGCGAACATCGTCCGAGCCTGGGTCCGCAGCGCCCGCTCCACCCGGTCTTCGACCACAGCCACACCCCTGCCTAGTGATACGTCGGCAGAACACCCTGGCCGCAGGCGTGGTTCAACCGATGCTCGGGCGAGGGCGAACGGCCCCTCCGGCCGGCTGCCGACCCTGGCCCGGCTCTGTGCCGGAGTGTTCCAGACCGGCCCGGCTCGGGCCACGTTTGGAGGGCACTGCTCCGGCCACGGCTCAGGCCACAGTCAGCAGGCCCGCCGACTGTAGGCCCGCCGGTTCGGGGGCAGAGTGAGCTCATGAACCAGTCACAGTCACCGCCCCAGGCCGACGCACAGGCACGCGCCTGGCTGGCCACCGCCGTCGAGGAGGCCCGTGCCGGCCTCGCCGAGGGCGGTATCCCGATCGGCGCCGCCCTCTACGGCCCGGACGGCACCCTCCTGGGGCGCGGCCACAACCGCCGAGTCCAGGACGACGACCCCGCCCTGCACGCCGAGACGGCGGCGTTCCGCGCGGCGGGGCGGCAGCGGACGTATCGGGGTACGACGATGGTGACGACGCTGTCGCCGTGCTGGTACTGCTCCGGGCTGGTGCGGCAGTTCGGGATCTCGCGGGTGGTGGTCGGGGAGGCCACGACCTTCCACGGCGGGCACGACTGGCTCGCCGAGCACGGTGTGGAGATCCTGGTGCTGGACGACCCGGAGTGTGTGTCCCTCATGCGTGACTTCATCACGAACAACCCGGCCCTGTGGAACGAGGACATCGGTGACATCGGTGACATCGCTGAGTAGGCCCCGCATCCCCACCATCGACCTGCGCCCCTGGCTCGACGGCGGCCCCGAGGCCCGGGCCCGTATCGCCCGTACCGTCGACGAGGCGCTCCAGAGCGCCGGATTCCTCCTCGTCACCGGCCACGGTGTCGACCCGGCCCTGCGGACACGTATCCGGGAGGCCGCCCGCGCCTTCTTCGTGCTCCCCGTCGAGGCCAAACAGGTGTACGAGGTGAAGGTCGGGGGACGGGGGTGGCTCGGGCCGGGGGCCGAGGCGAACGGGTACGCGGAGGGGACTCAGACTCCGCCGGATCTCAAGGAGTCGCTGACGTTCGCGACGCACGAGCCGTTCGCCGACCCGGTGGTGAACGCGGAGTGGTACGCGCCGAACGTGTGGCCGACGGAGGTGCCGGAGCTGCGGGCGCTCTGCGAGGAGTACCTGGCGCGGATGGGCGAGCTGGAGAACCTGCTGCTCACCCTCCTCGGCGAGGCCCTCGGCCTGGAGCCGGACTTCTTCTCCCGGCACATGAGCCACCCCACCTACGGCTTCAACATCAACTGGTACCCGGGGACGGAGGTCGTCGGCGACCCGGAGCCGGGCCAGTTCCGGATCGGCCCGCACACCGACTTCGGCACGGTCACGATCCTCGACCGGCAGGCCGGGAAGGGCGGGCTCCAGGTGTACACGGACGAGGGCGGCTGGGAGGACGCCCCGTACGACCCCGCCGCCTTCACCATCAACATCGGTGACCTGATGGCCCGTTGGACCGGCGACCGCTGGCGTTCCGGCCGCCACCGCGTGCTGCCGCCCCCGGCCGACGAACCCGCCGAGGAGCTGATGTCGCTGGTCTACTTCGGCGAATGCACCCCGGGCACGGTCGTCGAGTCCGTGCCCGCGCCGGTCGGGCGGGTGGCACACCCTCCGGTGGACTCGCACGTCTACCTCCGGGCACAGCTGGACTCGATCACCGTCGACTGACCGATCACCGTCAACCGGCCGATCGCCGCCGACCGAACACCTCTCCCCCCTCCGCCTCGCCACGAGAACCGCCTCACCACGGAACCGCCGCGCCAGGGAACCGCCTCACCACGGGAACCCCTTCGCCACGGAACCCGTCTTCCCCTCGCGTCACCTTGTATCGAACATTTGACACAAGATCCGGGCCACGGCATCTTGTACTCACCGCTTGATACAAGATGATCCGGGGGGATCTCCGCATGCTCGACACCGCCCCGCTCCAGCACCGGTTGCTCGACCACGCCGACCACTACGCCCGCTGGTCCGGTCTGGCCATCGGCCTCGTGGTCGCGCAGGCCCTGTCCACGCTGGGGGACGTCGAGTTCGAGCAGCGCGTCGTGTTCTGCCTCACGGCCTTCGGCCTGTGCGCGGTGGCCGGTGTCCTGCTCGCCGACGCCCTGACCCTGCGCCCCCAGGAGGCGGTGCGCACCGCGAGTCTCGCCCCGCGCCTGGTCAGAGATCATGTGCCGCCGCACATGGGCCCCCTGATCGCCCTTCAGGGGGTCTCCCTCGTCGTCCTGCTGGTGATCACGGCCGCCACGGCCTCCGTCGACCCCGACCGGATCTTCAGCACGGGGAAGGTCCTCACCCTCACCTGCAACGGGATGCGGGCGACCACCGGCCCCTGGCCCGGCCTGTACTACACCCTCCCGATGTTCGGCGCGCTCGCCATAGCCACCCCCACCTGCGTCTGGGCCCTGCGCCGCATCGCCCACGGTCCGGGCGAGGAGCAGCAGCGCCGCGACCGCGCGTGGGCGGTCACCGGCGCCTGGGGCCTGCTGGTGTCGAGCCAGCAGCTGTACGCCGTGCTGATGGTCTCCCTCGCGCTGACGGAGACGGGCTGCGCCGGTGCGCTGGGCGTGCTCACCTTCTGGGTGTTCTACCCGCTGGCCCTGCTGAACCTGTTCACCGCCATCTGGTCCCTGGTCACCGTGGTGGCACCGCGGGCCGTCGACGACGAGGCGGCGGCAGAGGGGTCCTCCGACGATGAGTGAGGCCGCCGTCCGCGTCGACACCACCAGCCAGGTCCCGCCGTACGAGCAGATCCGCGCGCAGCTCGCCGCGCTGATCGTCACCGGGCGGCTGGCCGAGGGCGACCGGCTGCCGACCGTGCGCCAGCTGGCCACGGACCTCGGGCTGGCACCGGGCACCGTCGCCCGCGCCTACCGTGAGCTGGAGGCCGGCGAACTGATCCGCACCCGCCGGGGCGCGGGCACCCGGGTGGCGGCGCCCCCCACCGGCCCGGCCCGCCCGCACGCCGTCCAACTCGCCACGCTCGCCCGTGACTTCACCTCGTCCGCCCGAGCCCTGGGCGCCGACACCGAGGCCATCCTGACCGCCGTCCGCGACGCCCTGGGCCCGGACCTCCCGAGCCGCCCCTAGCGCCGACTCCGGGTAAATTATTGAGAATTGAGACAGGGTCGTGATCCTTCGTTCGGTGGGGCGAGGCTGGTCTGAGGGGTCGCTGACTGTGTGACGGTCCGGTCATTCCGGGCGGATGTCAGTAGTGCCTGCGATCGTGTGCGGCGTGGATGAACTCGTGGAACGTGTTGACGCTCAGGACCGTGTGCTGGGGGTAGTCAGTCGGGGGGACGCCGTTCGGGAGGGCTGGCTGCACCGGGTTGGCGTGGTGGTGTGCCGCGACAGGCAAGGCCGTTTTCTCGTCCATCGGCGGGCCGAGCACCTGTCCCGTTTCCCAGGGCACTACGAACTCGGAGTCGGGGGTGCTGCGGGAGTCGGCGAGTCCTATGAGCAGGCAGCTGCCCGCGAGCTCAGCGAGGAGCTGGGAGTGCGGGCGACAGCGTGCCTTCGGTTCAAGTTCCTCAACCGGGGTGGGCTCAGCCCTCACTGGCTCGCGGTCTGTGACGCCGTGCTTCCGGAGATCGTCGCCCCTGATCCGGAGGAGGTGGCCTGGCACGGGTGGCTGACTGAGCCCGAGCTGCGGCGGGCTCTGCAGCTGTGGACCTTCACTCCTGATAGCCAGGCGGTTTTCGATCGATATCTCGCTTGTCGTGCCGCCCCGGCTTCTGCGCGGGAACGGTGCTCATGAGTTGGGTCAGTGGGACGAAGGCCCCGGTCGTTCCGAGGTCCCTGGGAGTGAGGTCCCTGAGAGTGGGGCCGGCGGCGGTGGGGGTGTCCACGAGACGTTCGGCAAGGGTGGTGACCGCTTCGCGGTCTCCTTCGAGGGCCTCGCGCTCGTCGACAGGTTATTGAGAATTCGAGGTAACGACTGGGCAGGGTGGAGGGGTGCCTGAGTCGTCCTTGCCGGGAGGTTTCGTCAATGCGGTTGTTCGTGTCGGGGACACGGTGCGCCGTCCCGCCTCTGCTCGCACGAGGTTCGTGGGTGATCTGCTGAGGTTGCTCGAAGCCGGTGGCTGGGGCGGGGCTCCGCGGTATCTCGGTGTGGACGATACGGGTCGCGAAGTGCTCAGTTACCTTGATGGGCATGTGGCGTGGGAGCAGCGACAGCCTGCTGCTGTGTCGTCGGACGAGAGTCTGGTAGCGGTCGCCCGGCTGGTGCGTGAGTTTCACGACCTGACGGTCGGCACTGCACTGGCTGGAGAGCACGAGGTCGTTTGTCACAACGACCTGTCGCCCAAGAACACGGTCTATCGGCTGGTCAGTGGCGCGCTTCGACCGGTGGCGTTCATTGACTGGGATCTGGCGGCGCCGGGCGCCCGGATCCATGACGTCGCTCATGTCTGCTGGCAGTACCTCGGCCTCGGCCCTGCCGTGGTCGACGTTGGGGAGGCGGCCTGGCGTATGAGGCTGATTGCTGACAGCTACGAGTTGTCGGAGCGGCAACGTCTTGTGTCCACGGTCTTGTGGTGGCAGGACCGGTGCTGGCGGGGCATCGAGGCCGAGGCCGATGCGGGTGACGGCGCCATGGTCCGGCTTCGTGATGCCGGGGTGGTGAGAGAAGTTCAGAGGGCGTATCAGTGGGTTTCCGATCATCAGGGTGCTTTGGAACGCGCACTGCAGTGAGTGCGTGGTGACGGTCAAACCGGGCTGTTGGGCGCCCCGGCACGTCGAGCGATGCCTTCGACGGTCTTCGACCAGCTGGAAGCGCCCAGCGGGGCAACCCAGTTACGGTTCGACGTCGACCGGAACAGCGGCCCGTCGATGCGGCCGGACAGCGTGCGACGTTCGCGGAGAAAGGCCGCGAACAGCTGCGACGAGGTGGTGCCGAAGGCCACCTCCCGGGCCCTCTGGGACTTGGTGGCCTCCGCCCACAGATGGATCAGACGGTGCGCGGGCTCGAAGTCCTCGACGTCGAGCTGGACGAGCTCTTCGCGTCGCAGAGCACCGTCGTAGGCGAGCGTGACCCTCAGCCGATTGCGCAGCGATTCCGCTGTGCATGCGGCCAGGATCCGCTGCCAGACATCCTCGTTGGGGATCCAGGGAGCTTGCTCGATATGCCGTACGAGACCCTGGCGGGGTCTGCGGCCGCTACGGCCTGCCTGCCCTCGGCGGACCGGGTTCTGTTCGCGCAGGCCGTCCTGCACCAGGTACTCGTGGAAGGACCTGACCGCGACCAGGCGCTGTTGGACGGCTGCGTTAGCCAAACCCGTCTCGGTCCGAGGCTGAGCCTTCGACGGACGACGCGATGGTCGGTCCAGCATGTGGTGCTCGACCGATGTTGGCTGTGAACTGCCACCACCGGCGAGCACTGACAAGTTCCGCCGAGTCATCGGGTATTTGTCCAGCTTCACGCAGATGCCAGGAGGCAACCCTTACCCCGGGCTCATTCCCAGCGTTCCCCGCAAGCCGCTGCGCATTTTCATGCAGGCTGGCCATCGTGACCTGCGCCGGAACGAGCCCGAGTGGAATTGGCTCGCCCACAACTTGCGCGTCGCGGCTGCTCTCGCAGAAGCCGGCTACGACTTCCGCCTCGTCCTGGGCGATGGCGGCCACAGCCCCAACCACGGTGGGGTCCTGCTCCCCGATGCCCTCCGCTGGTTGTGGCGGTCGGACGAGGGCTGGGTACCGCCTGCAACGATCCGGCCGCAGGGCAGTCACCTGATCGCCTGGACAGGTCCTCAATGGTTCCCGCTCGATTCCACATAAGACCGCCTCACAGCGGGACCTCCTCCAGCGGCTCCAGCACCGAGTAGTCCCCGAAGCTCCGCCGATAGCGCGGATGCCGCGTCTCCTGTGTGTGCCTGCGCTGCCACTCCTCCACGGCCGCCGGATCACTCCGCACGCCCGACTCCGCGCCGCACTCCGTCTCGTCGCCCGACACACACCGCGCCTCGTACTCCGGCTCCGCCGTCGCGTCCTGCGCGATGACGTACGGCACATACCGGAACACACGGCGCGGGCGGGCGGCTCCGGCGTGCTCCCGTCGCTGATGGTGACGCAGCAGCACGTTCGCGTCGGTCTCCGCGCTCCCGTCGTACCGGGCCCGCGCCTCGTCGCGCCGTACGGCCAACCCGGCGCACGTCGCACAGCCGGGCACGGGAACAGGCGGGCGACCGAGATCACTCTCGTATCTCTGACGCACCTTCACACCCTCCTCTTCGACCGACGGTTGACCGCTTTCACCTGTGCCCCGATCCGCTCCGCCGCAGTCGCCGGCCGCAGCGTCTCCGGGTCCGCCTCCCACTCCCGGCCGCCCCCCACCGGGCGCAACATCGCGTACGGCCCGACCTTGTCCCGGTACTCCCCCACGCGCCGCGTCCGCGGATCGTAGACAAGCTGCCCCTCTGGTTCCACACGCACTCCACAGCCCTGTTTCGTCACTCTGGGTGTACACAGCGTCGCCGAGGGGAACGGTCGCAATCAACGCGGTACGCGTGGCACTGGACCTTTGCCACGGACAGCACGAGGGGGACGTCATGACGCGGCGGAACGCGGAGGGGGCCGGCGGGACCGGGAGTTCGGTGCTGTTCGGCGAGGTCCTGCGGCACTACCGCGAGGCGGCCCTGTTGACGCAGGAGGCGCTGGCGAGGGAGATCCCGTGCGACCGGTCGCAGGTGGCGAAGATCGAGGCGGGGACGAGGGTTCCGAGCGAGCAGTTCGCGAAGCGGTGCGACGGAGTGTTGGACACGGGTGGGGTGTTGGCCCGGATCTGGGCCAAGGTGGATTGGTATCCGGCCGTTCAGCATCCGGACTGGTTCGAGCGCCGGGTGGAGATGGAGGCAGTGGCGGTCGGTTTGCGGCAGTACCAAGAGCGTGTCGTCCCCGGCCTGTTGCAGACGGAGGACTACGCTCGTGCGCTCTTCTCCCGGGCCACCTCGGGCGACGAGGTGGAGGAGCGCGTCCGGGCCCGGATGAGCCGCCAGCCCCGCTTCCTGTCCGACGATGGCCCGCTGTACGTCGTGGTCCTGGACGAGAGTTGTCTCCGCACTGCGGTAGGGAGCCCGGACATCATGCGCGACCAGTGCGCGCACCTGTTGAGTGTCGGGCGGCGCCCCAACATCCGTATCCAGGTGGCTCCGGCCGACCTCTTCGGGATCTTCCGCCCCAGGCAGTCCATGTCCCTGATCGAGCTGCCCGACGAGCGGTGGCTCTACTCCGAATCGATGGACCACAGCCACTTCAACAACGAACCGACGGCTTACGCCCGTTATAGCCGAACCTATGATGTGCTCAGGGCCGACATCCCGTCAGCCCGCGAGTCCGCCGCCCTGATCAGCGACGTGATGGAGGGGTACGAGCATCATGGACAGGTACGAGCTGAGCACGGCGACCTGGATCAAGAGCAGCCACAGCGGCGACAACGGCGGCGACTGCATCGAAGTAGCCCCCGGTTTCCCCGGACTCGTCCCCGTCCGTGACAGCAAGAACCCTGACGGCCCCGTACTGGTCATCAACCGCTCCGCCTGGCTCTCCTTCATAGGGGCCGTTCGGTCGGAGTCGTAAGCGAGCGGGCAGCTTCACCCCTACTCCGAAGCAACTGCCCTTCCTTCCCCAGCTGTTGATACCCACAACAGCTATGACAACGGCAACAGCGCAGACCCACGCCCTCTTCGACATACCCACCGCCCACCAACCCCCGGAGGGACCCCCCTTCGTGGTGCTGGCCGGAGCGCGAGGCCTCGGCAAGAGCACGATGCTGCGGGAGCTGCGGGCGGCGTACCGGGGTCGTGCTCCCGTCGCGCTGATCGACGGCGAGGAGGCGCGGTTCGACCGGCCTCCCCCGGGCCGCCCCCCGGCGTCCTGGTCGCCCGCGTACGAGGCGCTGGCGGTGATCGCGGAGCAGCTCGGGGAGCCTGTGGACGGTGCCGGGCGGATCACGTTCCCCCGGCTGGCGTGCGGGCTGCTCGCCGTCGCGGCCGGTGGCTGGGGGGATCGCGGCCTGTCACGGATCTGCGCGGAGGCCGAGCGGGTCCTGTTGCTGAGCGACACGGGCGGCTGGCTGGCGGGACGGTGGGTGGGGAAGGCCGTGGCCCGGTTGGTGTCGTCGATGTCGGATCAGGGGCCCGTGGTCGAGGCGATCATCGAGGCCGCGCTGGAGGCGTTCAGCGAGGGGATGTCGTCCTCGCACCGGCGGCTGCGCCGGGGCGCCGTCTGGTACCGCGACCACCCGAACGCGGCCGGGAACCCGAAGCGCGGCCTGGTCCTCCTCTCCCGGCACTTCAGGGCGGGCGGCGACGCCCGGACCCACGCCGAGCACCAGCTCGTACAGGCGCTGCTCACGGACCTGGACGACGCGTACGCGGGGGTCGTACCGCGTACGCAGCGGACCGGACGGCCGGTGATCCTGCTGGACAACGTGCAGGAGGCGGCGGGGCGGCGGCTGCTGGAGTCAGTGCTGCGGGGCCGGGCCGACGGCAGGGCCGACCAGGTGACGTTCTTCGCCGGGCTGCGGGGGCAGAGTCACCCGGCGCTGCGGTACGCGGCCCGCCACACCCTGCCGGAGGTGACAGGGACCAGCGGCTGGGCGCCGGGCGGTACGCCGTCGTCGCACGCCCTGCTGGTGTCGTTGCCGCCGCTGTCCCCCGACGAGACGCGGCAGGTCATGGAGGCGGCCTGCGGCCCCGGACAGCCGATCCCACCCCAATTCCCCTCCTCCGCCCACCGGTTGACCGGCGGCAACCCCCTCGGCACGTCGCTCATGGCCGAATCGGCGCGCCGGAACCTCCCCCGAGGGCTCACCGGCCCGGCCGACCTGCTGCTCGCCGACCACGCCGGACGCCCCGCCTACGAGGTGATACTGGACCGTCTCCTCCCGGACGGGGACCACCTCGACGAGCTGACCGTCCTCGCCATCGCCCACGACCACGACTCGGCCGTCGCCCTCGCCGAGTCCCAACTCCCGGTCGGCTTCGGCGCGTCGGGCGTACGGGCGCTGGAAGACCGCCTGGCGGCGGAAGGTCACGCCCCCGCCCCCGACCACTTCGTGGGCGACCCGTTCCTCCGGACCCTGCTGTTGCTGCGACTCCGCCACGGGAACGGCGACCGCCCGGGCCGCACTGCTTGGCGGGACACCCACCGCGCGCTCGCCACCCACTACGGCAGCACCCGCCCCCTCCACCGCGCCCACCACGAACTCGCCCTCGGCAAGCCCGACTTCGCCATCACCCACCTCAGCGCCACGTTCCGCGAGGCGGACCCCCGCACCTGGCTGAAGTCGCTGGTCTTCATCGCGTCGGCCCCCTCTGCGGACGGCCCGGACGACCGGGGCACGGTGGCACTCGGCCGCCCGGACCCGGCCCTTCACGCGCGCGTACGCCGTCTGCTGCACGCGGTATGGCAGCTGACCGATCCCCTCGCCCTACCGGACCCGGAAGTCGCCGAACGCATGCGCCAGGAGCTGGAACAGCTCTCCGCCACCCGCCCGGCCGACGACGTACTCCTGTGGCGGGCGTCGAGGGACTGGCCGGACGACGCGGTCGCGGGCCGCCCGCTGCGCGGGGGATGACCGGAGGCTCGCCCGCGCCGCCCCCGCACCGACCTCTCCGACTCCGACTCCGACTCCGGCGTCGGCGTCGGCGTCGGCGTCGGCGTCGGCGTCGGCGTCGGCGTCGGCGTCGGCAACGCGCGATGGGGCGGACCTCGCCAGGAGGTCCGCCCCATCTTCTATGGGTCATGCCGGGCAAGGGGTCATGCCACCGGGCTCAGAAACGGCCCGGGGCACGCTCCGGGAGCGGAGAACCGGGGAGCATGTCCCGCTTCTGGTTCTCCCGTGCCTCCGCGTTCGAGCCGGTCGTCGCCTCGCAGGTCACGTCCTTCGCCGGGAGCTTTCCGGCGAGCAGGTAGCCGTTGACCGCGCCGTCCGAGCAGGCGTTGCCGTTCGGGTAGACGCCGTGGCCCTCGCCGCCGAGGACGGTGACCATCTTCGAGCCCTTCAGGTCGGCGTGCAGGGCCTGACCGCTGGGCAGCGGGGTCTGCGAGTCCCACTCGTTCTGGACGACCAGGGAGCCGACCTTGTTGTTCACCCTGGTCGCCGGTTCCACGGACTTGTCCCAGAACGCACAGGGTTTGATGCTGGACGCGAAGTCACCGAAGAGGGGATACCGGCGCTTGTCCGCGATGGCATCCCGTCGGTAGCTCTCAGGATCGCGGGACCACGCGGCCGAGTTGTCGCCGCACACCACGGCCCAGAAGCTCGCCATCGAGTTGTCGGACGGCACCTCGGCGCCACCGCCGGCGGCGCCTGCCGTCCCGGTCCCCGCGGAGCCGGCGAACACCGCGAGCTTCTTCGCGGAGGCGGGCTTGCCGGCCGCGGCCTTCTTCAGCTCCACCATTGCCTCGGAGGCGTACTCCGGGCTGAAGACCGCCCCGCGCATACCGATCCGGATGTCATCACCGGTGGTCGGCTGCCCCTCCACCTCGATGGGCTTCTTCTCGGCCCGCGCGACCAGGTCCCAGAAGGTCCGGTCGACCTTCTTCGGGGTGTCACCGAGGCCGTAGGTCGCCGAACGCGCGGCGGCCCACTCGGTCCACCGGTCGAACGCGGGCTCGGCACCCTCCGCCCACCACTGGATCATCCCTCGCCAGGCCCGCGCCGGTTCGACCGCGCTGTCCAGCACGAACCGGTCGGCCCGGCCCGGGAAGAGCTGGGTGTAGACGGCGCCGAGGTAGGTGCCGTACGAGTAACCCAGGTACGAGATCTTCTTCTCACCGAGGATCGCCCGGATCAGATCCATGTCACGCGCGGTGTTGCGCGTGGTGATGTGCCGGAGCGTGGCGCCCGCTTTCTTCTCGCACTTGTTCGCGACGCCGCGTGCCCAGGCGACGTCCTTGGCGAACGTCGCCTTCTTGTAGGGCCGCAGCCAGTCCTCCTCCTTCGGCTTCAGACCGCAGGAGACCGGGCTGCTCCGTCCCACACCGCGCGGGTCGAAGCCGATGAGGTCGTACTTCCGCTGTGTGGCTTTGGGGAGCATCTCCTGGATCCCCAGCGGCATGTAGAGCCCCGAGCCCCCGGGGCCACCGGGGTTGGAGAACAGGACACCGTGGCGCTTGTCGGGCGCGGTGCTCTTGAGCCGGGATATGGCCAGGTCGATCCGCTTGCCGCCGGGGGCCCGGTAGTCCAGCGGGACCTTGATGGTGGCGCACTGGAACTTCGCGGGAGCGTCGGCGTCGCACCGCTTCCACTTCGGCTTCTGCTTCACATACCGGTCCAGCGCGCCCTCGGCGGCGGACGAGGAGGCGGTCGAGCGGGAGACGGCCGACGGGGAGGCCGACGGAGCGGCGGTGGCCGTCGAGGTGGCGAGTGCGGGAGCCAGCGTTGCCGTGACACTCACGGCTAACAGGGGCAGGAGACGTCGTCTGCGCACGAAATCGATCCTTCCGGTCACATGTTCGGACAGGAAAGATCATTCAGGAAGCGGCCATGCATGCGGATCCCTCGCCGGGCCGCGCCTCCCTCCACCCTGGGAATGACACAACAGTGTTGGGTGATACCTGAGTTGTAGGGGAAGAGGTCGTGTTCTCAGGGACGCGGGGAGGCCGGCTTCAGCGTCGCGACTCGACCAGGACCTCGATGCCGTCGAGCACCCGGTCGAGCCCGAAGTCGAAGTCGAAGTCGGTGTCGCCCTCGTCCCCGTGCTCGAACACGCCCGAGCCGAGGAGCCGCGCGATGGCGGGGTGCCGCTCGGCGTCGGTGAGCGCCCCGAGCGCCGCCGTGTAACGCCGCAGAGACTCGTCGGGCCCGACCCCGCTCGCCCGCATCCCGGCCTCCAGGTCGGACGTCAGTACGGATTCGTTCCGTACGTAGCCGCCCACCAGCATCAGCACGGAGAGCTTCTCCTCCTCGCGCAGGCCGGTGCCGTCCAGCCCCGCGAGCGCCGCCTCCATCCAGGCCAGGGAGTTGGGGCCGATGGGCGGTCCCGAGGTCGGGATGCGCAGCACCCACAGGTTCCGGCGGAAGACCGCCCGCTGCGCCCGCGCCCACCACGCGAGGCACTCGCGCCACCCCGACCCGGACGGCGGCCCCTCGGGCGGCACGCCCACGGCCGCCTCCAGCATCAGCACATAGAGCTCGTCCTTGGCGCCGACATAGCGGTAGAGCGACATGGGCGAGACGCCGAGTTCCTTGGCGATCCGCCCCATGGACACCGCGCCGAGCCCCTCGGCGGCCGCGATCCACACGGCCGTGTCCACGATCCGGTCGAGACTCAGCCCGGGCCGCGGCCCCTTCGCGGGGCGTTCGCGCAAGCCCCAGGCCACTTCGAGGCTCACGGGCAGCCCCGTCCCGCTCTCCGTGTCCGCCACGTACGCCTCCCTCGTCACCCCGGTCGCCCTCCGGTCCTCGACCCCGGCTTGACGCACATCCTATTTCTGCGTAACCCTTACACAGTAATGCGTAAGGGTTACGCAGTTGACTGGCGACAGAGACACAGAGACACAGAGATGAGGGGCGATGCCAGAGCACCCGTCCGACCCGCACCCGTCCGACGCATATACGCACCCGGCCATCGAGGCCACCGGCCTGACCAAGTCCTACGGTGACCTCCAGGTCCTGCGCGGCGTGGACCTCACCGTCCCGCGTGGCGCCGTCCACGCCCTGCTCGGCCCCAACGGGGCGGGCAAGACCACCGCCGTACGCATCCTGGCCACGCTCTCGACCGCCGACGCGGGCACGGCCCGGGTGGCCGGGCACGACATCCGCACCGCGCGCTCCAGGGTCCGCCGGGCGATCAGCCTGACCGGTCAGTTCGCGGCGGTCGACGAGATGCAGACGGGCACCGAGAACCTGCGCATGATGACCCGCCTGGCGGGCCGCGGCCGCCCGGCCGCGCGCGCCAGGGCGGCGGAACTCCTCGACCGCTTCGACCTCACCGGCGCGGCCGACCGCCTCGTGAAGACGTACTCCGGAGGCATGCGCCGCCGCCTGGACCTGGCCGCATCCCTGGTCGGCGACCCCGAGGTGATCTTCCTCGACGAGCCGACCACGGGCCTGGACCCACGCAGCCGCGCCGCCCTCTGGGACGTCGTACGCGAACTGTCCGCCCAAGGCACCACGGTCTTCCTGACCACCCAGTACCTGGAAGAGGCCGACCAGTTGGCGGATCGCATCGCGGTACTCCACAAGGGCGTCCTGGCCGCCGAGGGCACCTCGGCCGAGCTGAAGCGACGCGTCGCGGGCCACCGCCTCGACCTGGTCCTCGCCGACTCGGCGAGCTTCCTGCGCCTGGCGTCCCGGGCCACCCACACCGATCCCGACACCCGCACCCTGGGCATCCCCACCGACGGCTCGGCCGCCCACATCCGCGCCCTGCTGGACGAGTTGGACCCCACCCGCACCACCGTCTCGCGCTTCTCCGTCCACACGGCGACCCTCGACGACGTCTTCCTCGCACTCACCCGGTCCCCCGCCGCGGAGCCCGCCCATGTCTGACGCCCTGATCATGACCGGCCGCTCGCTGCGCCTGAGCCGCCGCAACATCGACGCCCTCATCACCTCGATGGCCCTGCCGGTGATGATGCTGCTGATCTTCGTCTACTTCTTCGGCGGCGCGATCGACACCGGCACGCGGTACGTCACCTACGTCGTCCCCGGTGTCCTCCTCCTCTGCGCGGGCTTCGGCTCGGCCAACACGGCGATGGCGGTGACGGAGGACCTCAAGAGCGGCATCATCGACCGCTTCCGCTCCCTGGACATCGGCGGCACCCCGATCCTCACCGGCCACGTGCTGGCATCGGCGGCCCGCAACTCACTGGCCACCACCCTGGTCCTCTGCCTGGCCTTCGCCATCGGCTTCCGCCCCTCGGCCACCCTCTCGGGCTGGCTGGCGGCGGCGGCCGTCCTCCTGGCCTACATCCTCGCCCTGTCCTGGCTGTCGGCCGCGATCGGCCTCTTCGTCAAGTCCTCCGAAGCGGCGGGCGGCTTCACCTTCTTCGTCAGCTTCCTCCCCTACCCCAGCAGCGCCTTCGTCCCGACCGACACGATGCCCGGCTGGCTCCAGGGCTTCGCGGCCCATCAGCCGGTGACCCAGGTGATCGAGACCCTCCGGGGGCTGCTGCTCGGGCAGCCGGTGGGAACCACGCCGTGGGTGGCGCTGGCCTGGTGTGCGGGAATCCTGGCGGTCTCGGCGGGGGCTTCGGGGCTTCTCTTCAGGAGGCGGACGGCGTGAGCCGTGACGCCCACGCCGCCGCGGCCCGCCGCCGCGCGGTCTCCCCCTCCGGCGCGGGGCCGGACGGCGGCGGGGGCGTCACGGCCGTTGACCGGTCCGGTCCACCACACCCCGTTCCAGGACGGCCACCGACGACACGAGGTCGCCGACGTCGAGGACCTCGCAACGGTCGTCCCGGGTGTCGAGGTTGACCGAGTTCAGGGCCAGGAAGTCCAGCGTCCGCACGTCGAAGAGCAGTTCGTGACGGGAGCGGCCCTGGCCGAAGTCCCCGGGGAACGCGCCCTCGATACCCACCGACACCCCGGTACGGCCCGCCGCGTCCTCGGAACCGCTCTCCACGGTCAGCCCCGGGATCCGCGCGACGGCCCGGTACAGCGCCGCCTCGACCTTCGGCGGCAGAAGCTGCCGGCTCAGCAGCACCGCGGCCTTCTCGAAGGCGTCCCGGTCGGCGGACGCCTCGCCGGAGGGCCGCTCCCCGGACTTCAGCCCGTACAGGTAGCGGTACATCTCCTCGGGATCGGTGGGCAGTTCGTCCTCCGCCTCCCGGAAGAAGTTGACCTCGTTCCTGCTGGGCAACTGCTTGGCGATGGGCTGGTCCGTCACCTTGTCGTCGTCCTCGTACTGCCGGGACAGCCCGACACGCTGCCCGTCGACCGACGCCCAGATCTCGCGTACGCCGGACGGATGCCCTTCCAGGGTCATGGCACAGCCGTCGCCCAGCCCGGCGAAGTCCACCTTCCAGTGGTAGTCCTCCTGCTCGGTGTAGACGAACTGGTCGTCCCTCACCTCGGGCAGCGTCCGCTTGTCGGCCGCCGCCGCGACCCGCTCCAGCAGCGCGGTAGCGCTCTCGTCGCTCGGGGTCCCACCGCGCCGGCCGGTCGCGCTGTCCACGCCCGGCTCCGGCGGCACGGCGGCGTTCTGGGTCATGGTGGCGCCGACCACCACGGCGACGGTCAGCGCGGCCGCCACGGCCGGCGCGACGAAGGCGGGACGCCGCCAGAACCGCCGTACGGCGGGAGCGGGGCCGTCGGCGGGAGCAGGGCCGTCGGCGGCCTCGGCGCCCCTGACCTTCCCGGTGCTCTTCGTGCTCTCGGCGCCGCTCTCGATCTCACGCATCAGGTGCTCCCTCAAGGCGCGGTGACGGCCCGGCGGGAGGTCCCGGTCCTCGGCGGGCGGGATGCCCGGGGAGGACGGAACGCCTTCGGGGGACGGCTTGTCGTTCACTGGTTCCCCTCCTGGATGGGCCCGGCCACGGGGCTGTGGCCGCCTCTTGTCTGTCCGCGCCCGCCGTCGGGTTCCCGGTCGCCGAGCTGCGCGGCGAGCTTCGCGCGGGCCCGGGAGAGCCGGGAGCGTACGGTGCCGACGGGGATGCCGAGGGCCTCGGCGGCGGCCGCGTAGTCGAGACCGCCCCAGGCGCACAGGGCGAGCACCTCGCGCTCGGGCCGCCGCAGCCGGTCCACCGCCGTGCGGACGGCCCGCAGATACGCCTGGTCGTCGAGGTTCCCGGCGACCTCGTCGGCGAAGTCCCACACGGCCTCGGGTCTCGGCAGCCGCGCGACGGCGGCGGAGTGCCGCCGGTGGGCGCGGCGGGTGTTGCGGGCCACGTTGGTGGCGATGCCGAGCAGCCAGGGCCGCGGCGAACCCCCCTCCGCGTCCAGCCGCCCCCGCAGCCGCCACGCCTCCAGAAAGGTCAGCGAGACCACGTCCTCGGCCGTCGACCAGTCCCCCGTCAGCCGGAAGGCGTGGTTGTAGACGGACCGCGCGTACGCGTCGAAGACCTCCCCGAAGGCCCCCGCGTCCCCGTCCCTGATCCGCGCGCGCACCTCACGCCGGTCCCCCATGTCCCCGCCCCCGTCATTCGTCTCCACGTCCTCCCCCTGTCCGTACGCCGAAGGCCGGTTCCCGTGACCCACGTCACAAGGGAACCGGCCTTCGGTATACGGAGTTTGTACGGGAGGCGGCGGGCCGCCCGGGGCTACGCCGTGGTCAGCCGACGTCCGCGTAGGAGTGCTTGCCGCTGACGAAGATGTTGACGCCGTAGTAGTTGAACAGCCAGCAGGCGAAGGCGGCGATCGCGATGTACGCGGCCTTGCGGCCCTTCCAGCCGGCCGTGGCGCGGGCGTGCAGGTAGCAGGCGTAGAACACCCAGGTGATGAACGACCAGGTCTCCTTGGGGTCCCAGCCCCAGTAGCGGCCCCACGCGTCGCCCGCCCAGATCGCGCCCGCGATGATCGTGAACGTCCACAGCGGGAAGACGGCCGCGTTGACGCGGTACGAGAACTTGTCGAGCGAGGCCGAGGCGGGCAGCCGCTCCATGACCGAGGTCGCGAACCGGCCGGGCCGGCCGCCGCTCGCGAGCTTGCTCTCGTAGGAGTCCTTGAACAGGTACAGGATCGTGCCGACCGCGCCCACGTAGAAGACGGCGCCGCAGAAGATCGCGGTGGAGACGTGGATGTACAGCCAGTACGAGTGGAGGGCGGGAACCAACTGGTCGCTGGCGGTGTACAAGACAGTGACGGCGAGACCGAGATCGAGGAGGACCGTCGTGATGAGCGGAAGCCCGAGCCAGCGGACGTTCTTCTTCAGCGCGAGCAGCCCGAGGTACACCCCGACGGCCACGGTGGAGAAGGTGATGTTGAACTCGTACATGTTGCCCCACGGCGCCCGCTGCACCGAGAGAGCCCGCGTGAGCACCCCGCCGAATTCGACGAGGAAGGCGACCACGGTGAGGGACACGGCGATACGGCCGTAGAGGTCGCCCTGCTCGTCCCCGCCGTGGGCCCCGGGCCCGTCCGGCACGTCCCGCGCACCGGCGGCGGCCCGCACGACCACCTTCGGCCGCTCCAGCACACTGGTCCCGCCGGCCGACTTCACGGTCACGGCGGGCGCGTCCGCCTTCTTGGCGCCCTTCGTCTCGGCCGTCAGCGCGGCGGCCGTACGACCCACCTTGCTCCGGCTCCCGAACAGCCATTCGGCGATGTACGCGAAGAAGGCCAGGGTGTACACGGCCATCGCGGAGTAGATCAGCGTATTGCTGACATTCGCGAGGTTTTCGTTGGTGGCGGCGGCGAGAATCACTGCTCGGCCCCTTCGGAAGGCACGGCTGGGGGGTTGGGGGTAGGGGTCTTCAAGTCGGCGTCGGGCTCGGGCTCGGGCTCGGGCTCGGGCTCGGGCTCGGGCTCGGGCTCAGCAGCAGTAGGCGCCTCGGCGTGGACGACGGCGGCCAAGTCACCCAGCTCCTCCGGCACCTTCGCCGACTCACTGCGCCCCAGCCCGGCCATCTCCACGACGGTCACCCCGTCGGGCCCGGCCACCGCCCGCACCCACACCCGGCGGCGCTGGATGAACAGCGACCCGGCGAGACCGAGGATCGCGGTGATCGCTCCACCGAGCGCCCATCCGCTGCCCGGCTGCTGGGTGACCTGGAAGCCGGCCCACTCCTTGACCCCGTCGAAGGTGATCGTGCCCGCGCCGTTCGGCAGCGTCATGGACTCGCCGATCCTCAGGTTCTCCCGCACCTGCGCGCCCTCGGAGTCCTTGAACCCCTTCAGCTTCGACTTGTCGAGCTGGTAGACGCTCTGCGGGATGCCCCCGTTGACCCGGAGATCACCGTGGTACGGCTCCAGGTTGAGCACGGGGCTCAGCAGCGCGGGGAACTGCGAGACCACGGCGGTGTTCTTGCCGCCGTACGTCGGGAGGAAGAAGGCCTGGATGCCGAGCTGGTCCCACTTGCCCTGGGCGTCGCGGTAACCGTCCATGACCTTGATCGCACCGGTGGAGGTGACATTGGAGTCCAGCGGCAGCAGCGGCACGGCGTCGTCGAGGACGACCTTGCCCCTGCCGTCCCTGATGGTGAGGACGGGGGCGTACCCGTGGCTGACGAGGTAGACCTTCGAGTCGCCGATCTCCAGCGGCTTGTTGACCTCGATCTTGGTCGACCGCTCCTTGCCGTCGGCGCCGACCGCGTAGTCGATGGCGGCCTCGTAGACGCGCGGCGTGCCCTTGTTCGGCCCGCTGTTCTCGTACGTGCCCCGGAAGCTCTTGAGGTCGAAGCTGAACGGGTTGAGGTCCTCGGCGGTGAAGAGGTTGCCGGACTTGAAGTCGTCGTACTGCGTGAGGGTGTTGGCGAAACCGTCGCCCTCGACGATCAGCTTGTTGCCCTCGGAGCGGTAGAGCTGGCCCCAGGCGAAGGCGACGAGCATCACGATCAGGGCGATGTGGAAGGCGAGGTTGCCCGCCTCCCGCAGATAGCCCTTCTCGGCGGCGACCGCGTCGCCGGCCAGGTGCGCGCGGAACCGGCGCTTCTTCAGCGCCTTCAGCGCGGCCTCGCGCACCTGCTCCGGCGGGGCCTGCGTGCGCCAGGTCGCGTACGCGGGCAGCCGGGTCAGCCGCTTGGGCGCGCCCGGCGGGCGGCCGCGCAGCTGGCCCACGAACTGCCAGGTGCGGGGCACGATGCAGCCGATGAGCGAGACGAAGAGCAGGATGTAGATCGCCGAGAACCACACCGAGCTGTAGACGTGGAACAGCCCGAGCTTCTCGTAGACCGGCCCGAGGATGTCGTGCCGCTTCATGAAGTCGGCGACCTGGCTCTCGTCCTGCCCCGACTGCGGGATCAGCGAGCCGGGGATCGCCGCGAGCGACAGCATGAACAGCAGCAGCAGCGCGACCCGCATGGACGTCAGCTGCCGCCAGAACCACCGGGCCCAGCCGATCACGCCCAGCGAGGGCAGGTTGGGGGCGTCCTCCTGGGGGGCTGTGGAGAGCTGCGAGCCGGCGGCACCGAGGTCGTTGTCGGCGGCGGCGCTCCCGCGCTGAGCGGCGGTGTTCTCGCGGTTGCCGGAGTCGGTCGTCGTCATTGGCTCAGATCCCAGGGGTGAAGCCGGCGGTCCAGACCTGCATCTCCTGAATGATGCGGTCCCAGGCCCCGGTCAGCATGAGCAGTCCGATCGTGATCATCATGCCGCCGCCGACGCGCAGCACCCACACGTAGTGCCGCTTGACCCAGGCGAAGGCGCCGAGCGCCTTGCGGAAGGCCACCGCGGCGAGCACGAAGGGCAGGCCCAGCCCCAGACAGTACGCCACCATCAGCAGGGCCCCGCGGCCGGCGCTGGCCTGGTCGAGGGCGAGGATGTTGACCGTGGCGAGGGTCGGGCCGATGCAGGGCACCCAGCCGATGCCGAACAGCGCGCCGAGCAGCGGGGCGCCCACGAGACCGGTGGTCGGCCTGGTGTGGAAGCGGTACTCCCGCTGGGTCAGCCAGGGCATCAGCCCCATGAAGAAGAGACCCATGACGATCATGAGCACGCCGAGCACCTTGGTGAGCACGTCCTGGTGCTCCAGCAGGGTCCGGCCGAAGTACCCGAAGAGCGCGCCGCTGGAGACGAACACCGCCGTGAACCCGAGCACGAACAGCCCGGCCCCGGCCGCCATCCGCCCCTTGCGGGCGTCGGCCAGGTCGGTGCCGCCGACTCCGGTGACGTACGACAGATAGCCGGGCACGAGCGGCAGGACGCAGGGCGAGAAGAAGGAGACGAGCCCGCCGAGGACGGCGACCGGCAGGGCGAGCAGCAGGGCCCCGCCGGTGAGCGTCGACGTGACGTCGGCGGCGGTCGTGGTCAGCGCGGTGGCCGTGGCCGGCACGGGCGTTCCCGGCACGTCACTTCTCCGCGAGGATCGGCTTGAGCATCCTGCGCAGCTTCTCCTCGCTCAGCGCCTGCTGGGTGCGCGCCGCGAGTTTCCCGTCCCGGTCGATGACCAGCGTGGAGGGGATCAGCTGCGGGTTGAGCGAGCCCTTCTCGAAGCGCAGCAGCAGCTTGCCGGTGGGGTCGTACAGGCTCGGGTAGTCGACCTTGTACTGCTCCTCGAAGGCGACCGCGGGCCGGGTGCTGGTGTCCCGCGTGTTGATGCCGACGAACTGCACGCCCTCGTCGGCGAGGTCCGCGGAGACCTTCGCCAGGTTGGGCGCCTCCGCACGGCACGGCGCGCACCAGGAGCCCCACACGTTCAGGACGATGATCTTGCCCTTGTAGGACGAGAGGTCGAGCTCGTCGCCGTCGATGGTCTTGCCGGAGAGGTCGGGCGCGGTGTCCCGGTCCCCCTTCTTCACCGTGGCGATCCCGTCGGAGCCGGTGATGAACCCGGTCCCACCGCCGCCGCCCTCGATACCTCCGCCCGCGCAGGCGGACAGCGTCAGCGCCAGGGCGGCGGCCCTGGCCGAGAGCAAAGCGGCACGACTGCGGCTCGTACGGACACTCATGTGAAAAGTTTCGCATGCCCGTTTCGAGGGCTTACGGCGGGGTCAGCCGCCGTCGTTGGGCGAGGTCAGGCGGCCGATCCGGCCCCGAGGAACTCCTTCCACCCACCCGTCGGCCGCTGCCCGACCCCGAGCGTCCGGAGCTTGGCCAGCACGTCCGGTGTCTGGACGTCCATCCAGTCCACGAACTGCCGGAAGGAGACGATCCGTATCTCCCCGTCCTTCGCCTTCTCCTTGGCCCGCGCGATGTGCTTGAGGGCCTCCTCGACGGCGTCCATGTAGACCCCGCCGTTCCACTCCTCGAAGTGGTTGCCTATGAACAGCGGCGCCCGGTTCGTCTCGTACGCGCGCTGGAACCCGGCGACGTACGCGCCGGTCGCCTGCGTGCGGTAGGCCGGGTAGTTGGCGGGCGGGGCCTGGGTGGAGTTCTGCGACTGGTTGTACATGATGTTGTAGTCCATCGACAGGACCTCGAAGCCGCGGCCCGGGAACGGTACGGACTGCAACGGCAGGTCCCACAGGCCCTGCTTCTTGTCCGGCCAGACCTGGAGGCCGCCGGGCGAGGAGGAGTCGTAGCGCCAGCCCAGCTCGCGCGCGGTGGGCAGCAGGTTCTCCTGCCCCATCAGACACGGCGTCCGGCCGCCGACCAGCTCCTTGTCGTAGTCGAAGGGCAGCGGTTCGACGTCGGTCCAGCCGCTGTTGGTCTTCCACTCCTTGACAAACGCCTTCGCCTGGTCGATCTCACTGCGCCACTGCTTGGGCGTCCAGTTCCCGACCGAGCCGGTGCCGCCGCAGAAATGGCCGTTGAAGTGGGTGCCTATCTCGTGGCCGTCGAGCCAGGCCGTGCGCAGGTGCCCCAGCGTCGACTTGATGTGCTCGTCCGTCAGATAACCGATGTCGGAGGCGCCCGGCGCGTTGTTCGGCGGCAGGTACGTGCGCTTCTTCGACTCCGGGAGGAGATAGATCCCGGAGAGGAAGAACGTCATATGGGCGTCGTGGTCCCGCCCGGCTTTCAGGAACCGCTCGAACAGGCCGTTCCCGACATCCCCGGCCCCGTCCCAGGAGAACACCACGAACTGCGGCGGCGTCTCGCCCGGCGCCAACGGCTGCGGCTTCCCCGGCTGGTTCGGCTGCTTCCCCGTGTACGTCGTCGACCCGTCGCCCAGCGGCTTCGCCGTCTTCCCCGGCTTCTTCTTCCCCGGGCCCTTGCCGCCACCGCCGGACCCACCGGCGCCGCCCGGCTCGCCCCCGAGGCCCGTACCGCACCCGGTCAGCCCCAGCCCCGCGGCCGCCCCCACGGCCGCACCGAGCCCGAGCATCCCCCTTCGCGATATTTCGCGCATTACATCCCCCTTGGCCAGTTCACGCACCAGTTCACGTGAAGCACACCGTTTGAGAGGGATGAGAGGAGGCGGTGGTTCCTTTTGATCTCCGGGGAAATTCAGATTTCCTCAGAGGCGCGGGGAATCGCGCGACCAGCCACGACGGCCCCGCGGCTCCCCCGCCGCCCTACGCCCTACGCCCTACGCCCTACGCCCCGAAAGCCTTGTCCTTCCCCTTCACCGGCTTGGCCCCGGCCAGGAGATGGGGCGGCACGAGATCCCGCGCGGGCTCGCTGTAGCCGACGGACACGATCTTGTCGCCCTGGTACGTGAACGTGGTCAGGGACGCGAGCGTGCACTGCCGCCGGCGCGGATCGTGCCAGAGGCGGCGCTTCTCGACGTACGACCGCACGATCCAGATCGGCAGCTGATGGGAGACGAGCACGGCCTCGTGCCCGCGTGCCGCGTCCTTCGCCGCGTCGAGCGCCCCCATCATCCGGACGACCTGGTCGACGTACGGCTCACCCCACGACGGCTTGAAGGGGTTGACCAGGTGCTTCCAGTTCTCCGGCCGCTTCAGCGCGCCGTCGCCGACACCGAAGGTCTTGCCCTGGAAGACGTTGTCGGCCTCGATGAGCCGCGCGTCGGTGGCGAGGTCGAGCCCGTGCGCCTTGGCGATCGGCGTCGCCGTCTCCTGCGCCCGCTCCAGCGGGGAGGCGACGACGTGCGTGACGTCCCGGGGAGCCAGGTGTTCGGCGACCCGGTCGGCCATGCGGCGCCCGAGGTCGGAGAGGTGGTACCCGCCGAGACGCCCGTACAGAATCCCGTCCGGGTTGGCGACCTCGCCGTGCCGCATCAGGTGGACGACCGTGATGTCACTCATGCTGCCGAAGCCTCCGCTGCTGCCCGCGCCGCCGCCGGAAGGGCGTCGGCGATCCGCTGAACCGCCCGCTCGTCGTGCGCGGTCGACACGAACCACGACTCGAACGACGACGGCGGCAAATAGACGCCCTGCGACAGCATCGAGTGGAAGAAGGCGTTGAAGCGGTACGACTCCTGCGCCTTGGCCTCCTCGTAGTTCCGCACGGGCGTGTCCGTGAAGAACACGGAGAACATGTTGGAGGCGTTCTGCAGCGTGTGCGCGACGCCTTCCTTGGTGAGCGCGTCGGTGACGAGGCCCTGGACCTGGCGGGACACGGCATTGACGACGTCGTACGCCGCGTCGTCCAGCAGCCGCAGCTGCGCGAGCCCGGCGGCGGTCGCGACCGGGTTCCCGGACAGCGTGCCGGCCTGGTAGACGGGCCCGGCGGGCGCGAGGTACGCCATCACGTCGGCACGCCCGCCGAAGGCGGCGGCGGGGAAGCCACCGCCCATCACCTTGCCGAAGGTCATGAGGTCCGGGACGACCCCGTCGATCCCGAACCACCCGGCCCGGCTGGTCCGGAACCCGGTCATGACCTCGTCGGAGACGAAGAGGGCGCCGTTCTCGGCGCACACGTCCTTGAGGCCCTGGTTGAAGCCCGGCAGCGGCGGCACGACGCCCATGTTGCCCGGGGAGGCCTCGGTGATGACACAGGCGATCTCGCCGGGGTGCGCGGCGAAGGCGGCCCGCACGGCGTCGAGGTCGTTGTAGGGCAGCACGATGGTGTCGCCGGCCTGGGCGCCGGTGACGCCCGGGGTGTCGGGCAGGGCGAAGGTGGCGACCCCGGACCCGGCCGCGGCGAGCAGCGAGTCGACGTGACCGTGGTAACACCCGGCGAACTTCACCACCTTGGCGCGGCCGGTGAACCCGCGGGCGAGCCGGATCGCGGACATGGTGGCCTCGGTCCCGCTGGACACGAGCCGCACCTGCTCCAGCGGCCCGACCCGGTCCACCATCTCCTCGGCGAGCGCGACCTCGCCCTCACCGGGCGTACCGAAGGACGTACCCCGCGAGACGGCGTCCTGGACGGCGGCGATGACCTCGGGACGGGAGTGCCCGAGGATCATCGGACCCCACGAACACACGAGATCGACATACTCGCGACCATCGGCGTCGGTCAGATAAGGACCGGTACCGGACACCATGAACCGGGGCGTACCGCCCACGGCGCGGAAGGCGCGCACGGGAGAGTTCACGCCGCCGGGCGTGACGGCCGCCGCGCGCTCGAAAAGAGTCTGCGAAACTGGGGCTTCGTACGGATAGCTCACACAGGCCATGGTGTCAGAGGCTCCGAAGATCCTGCCGACTGGTGTTTGCGCGCACGTTTCGGCGGGCGGTCGCGGGGGAGGTCACTGACACGATGATCGGGTTTCGCGGCGGGGGTCACGTGGCCCAGAAATGCGTTCGGGTGGAGATATGCATCGCGGTGGCGGACTGGGCGAGGGGACCGGTGACCTCGGTCCTCGTCGTGCCCGGCGGGGCAGGCACCGACGCGAGGCGGAAGAGGCCGCGGAGACCCGGCAGGAGCGGAGCGGGTCGACCGACCGCACCGGGTCCTCGGAGCGCGGCACACCGGGCGAGCTGAGCGGATCGGCCGGGCCCGGCCCGCAGGGAGCGTCGCCGGGGCCGCAGGGTTCCCTGCCGGCGCCGCCGCCGGGACCGCCGACGCCACCCGTGCCACCGGCTCCGCCCGTACCTCCGGCCCTGGGGTCGCCGGGGTCACAGCCCCCGCACACCCCGCAGGGTCAGCCGGGCGTGTACGGTCCGCAGGGTGCACACGGCACACACGACTCACACGGTGCGCGGGGCGATGCCGACCGCGCTGAGCGCACCGACCGTACGGAAGCGGGTGACGGCCGGACCGAGACCGGTGCCGACCGTCTCCAGAGCGGTTCCGACCGGGTCCAGTCCCATGGTTCCGACCGGATCCAGAGCGGCGGCCCTGAGCGGATCGGGCGGCGCAGCCGTATGGACGGTATGGACCGTATGGATCGTGCCGATCATGTGGATCGTGTCAATCGTGTGGACGGAATGGATCAGACGGACCGGATGGACCGGCCCGACCTGGTGGATCGCAGGACGCGCGCGGAGCGCAGGAGCCGCGCGGAGCGCAAGGACCGTACGGACCGCATCGAGAGTGCGGACCGTGTGGACGGCCTGGACCACGTGGTCAACCGGCTCCGGGCGGGGAGCGGGAATGGTGGTCGGGTGGGGGTGACGTACAAATACTTCGGCGCGCCCGACGGCGCGACCGCGGCCCGTGTCCCGATCTCGATGCGCCCCGAGGAACTCGGCGGCGACGAGCTCGGCATGAACGGCATGTTCACCAAGATCAAGCCGGAGACGATGGCCGCGATGGTGCTGACCGGCATCGAAGGCGTCCCCCTCCACAAGGTGCCCCCGCTCGAACTGGTCGTCCTCCACCCCGACTACGCCGTCGTCAAGCTCCCGATGACCGTCGTCGACCCCCTCAGAGGCATCGGCGAGGAAGCGGTCGGCGCGGCCGCCTTCATCTGGTCGACGGTCCCGGACCGCGGCGGCCCCCGCGACGCCTTCAACGTCTACCAACTCCTCCACGAATGGCAGGATTTCAGCCACCGTCTGCACGAGGCGGGCCACCAGCCGTACTGTCTGGTCTGGCCGTGAGCTGACACTCCATGAGCTGCGGGCGGGGTTCCGGGAACCCCGCCCTCGTCATGTGACGGGCCCGACGACGGACTTGCGGGTGAACCAGGCAGATTTCCTGGATGTATGCGCGGTGGCCGTGCCACCCTGTGCCACTGGCCCGACGCACGGTGTGCTCTGTCGGTGGTTTCCAGTGCGGTATCCGCATGCCCCTTGTCCCGTCGAGGAGTTCCCTGAGGAGTTCCCTGTGGTGCGTGTCCCGGAGGAAGACGCGACCTTCGTCAAGCGGGAGTGCGGGCCGGACGTACTGGCCGAACTCACCGCCTGGGCGCGGGAAGCGGGGGCCGGGGAACTGTCGCTGCCGCGCCCGCTGTGGAGCGTGCCGGGCAAGGGGTACACCGGCGCGGTGCTGCTCGCGGTGGAGGTCGCGCCCCCGGCCCGGGTGGTCGTCGTCAAGGTGCTGCCGAAGGGGCCGTCCGCCCGTGAGCCGGCCGCCCTGCGCAGGGCGTGGGCCGCCGTGCCCGACTTCTCCCGACGGCATCTGGTCGGACAGCCGGACGATCCACGCCCCCTGCCCGACGGCCGGACCGTGATGTTCCAGGAGCCCGCCGGTCACAGTCTGCGCGGCAGCCGCCCGGCGAGCGCGCTGGGCGACGAGGCGCTGAACCAGGTGCTCGCCGAGGTCGTCCGCGGTCTGCTGACGGAGTGGAACGGCCCGGCCCTGGAGCGGGCGCACGGCACGGTCCCGCGACCGGTGCGCGTCTCGGACTTCCTGCGCGCGGACCTCGACGGCGCCTGGACCAGTGGCGGGACGATCCAGTCCTGGGGCGGAGAGCTTGGGCTCCTCGACAACTCGCCACCGCGGATCTACAGCGACGGACTGCCCCTGCCCAACCCCTACTTGATGGTGTCCGGCGGCCACCCGGAGCTGCCGGATCCCACCGTGCGGATCCTTCCCGGGCGCAACCACGGCGACCCGCACCTGGACAACATCCTGGTGCCGGACTGGGAGGGCGTACCTCAGCCGGACCAGTACCGCCTCATCGACGTCTGCACCTTCTCGGACTCGTCAGCGCTCGGCATGGACATCGCCACCCTGCTGCTGGCCTCTCTCGTGCCCTATGTGCGGGCTTCGCTGCCACCGGAGCAGCGTCATGCACTCCTCCGGTTCCTCGTGGACCCGTCCGCCACACACCGCGCGGACATCGTTCCGAGGGCGGTGCAACGGGTGACCGCCGTCCGGGACACGGCGTTGCGGATCATGCGAGCGCGTCGCTGGGGCGACCAGTGGGAGACGCAGTTCCTGCTCTGCCTCCAGGCACGGGCCCTGCTTTTCACGTCGTACAGCTCCATCCCGGAGTCGGGCCGTGCCTGGTTCGCTCGGCTGGCGGCCCATGCCGGCGGGGAGTTGCTGAAGCGCACCGCCGCGAGCACCGGGCCGGACGCCACGTCCCGGCAACCGGGGAGGGACTCCTTCGCCGATCCCGTGTTCGCGGCCCCGCGGGCGGCTCCCCCCATCACATTCGTCCCGAATCAGACCCCGCGTACGCACTTGTGGACGGCGTCGACCGGGGTACAGGACACCAGGGCAGTCGTCGGGTTCGGGCCGGACCACACCGTCGTCGTCGTGGACGGCCAAGGCGCCGTCAAGCGATGGACCGTCTCGGGTACCGAGTTGCCCGGCGCCGGAGGGACGTCGCCCGCTCTCCGGCTCGGACACCAGGCTCTGGCCTCGTCCCTGACCCACAGCGTCGTCGTGGCACGCCCGGGAGCACTGGACATCCTGCGCTTCCCCCAAGAGGGCGGTGCGGAACGGGTGGAGCCAGTCCGGCTCCCCGCCGACCACTTCCTGATCACCAGCGGCGGGGACGTCCTGGCCACGCACGACAGGAAACAGCTGACGGTGCGCGGCTTCGAGGACGGGGCGCCCATCGCGTCGGTCTCCTGCCCGTCCGGTCTCGCGGCCAGTGCCATCAGCACCGACGGCTCGGTGATCGCCCTGGCCACCTCCAGAAGTGTCCAGATCCACCGGCGAGGCGGCACGATTCTCCTGAAGGAGACCGAGAACAGCCTGCCGTACCTCAGAAGTCGCCTGTTCCAGGCCCTGCTGCCCGATCCCGGGTGCTGGCTCGCGGTCTCGCCGTCCGGCAGCCACGTCGGGTGCATCACCTTCGAGGAGGTGGTCGTGTGGAGCGTGGCCGACGACCGGGAGGTCCACCGCAGCCCCTTGGGTAAACGGCAGAGCCTCGAAGGGCTGGGCGCGACGCAGATGCGTCTGGTGTGCACGGACACGGGCACCCTGCTCTGGCTCAGGCGCGGCCGGCTCGCCTGCCCGACCACCGGCCCGGCCGGGACCCAGCTCCAACAGTCCGGCTACTACAACGACTTCGCCCTGTCCCGGGACGGAAAGCTGGCCGCCCTGCTGGACAGCGAGGGCGGGCTGAGCGTCTGGGAGACCTGACGCGGGCGACGACGAAGGCGTAGGCACAGGCACAGGCACAGGCCGTGTTCTGTCCTGAGCCCGTCCCGCCCCGTGTCCGGCCGCCCGTCAGGCGCCCGTCAGCCGCGCGGCGGCCGGGTCAGGCGGACCAGCAGGCCCGCGACCAGGGCCGTCTGGGCGGGGACGGTGTCCGGGTGGATGTACTCGCCCTGGGCGTGCGCGCCGTCTCCCACGGCGCCCATGCCGCAGAGGACGGGGAGGCCGAGGGCGGCGACGAAGTTGGCGTCGCTGGCGCCGCCGACGGCGGCGGTGGGCAGCTCTCCGCGGCCCTGGTCGCGGGCGACCTCGCGGGCGAGGTCGAGGAGGGGCGCGGAGGCGGCGTTGAGGGTCATCGGGGGGCGGTTCCAGGCGTGGTCGACCTCGATGCGTACGCGGGGGTCGCTGACCTGGATCGCCGCGAACTCGGCGTCCACGCGGGCCTGTTCGGCCTCGCTGCCGACCCGGATGTCGATACCTGCGGTGGCCGAGCCGGCGACCACGTTGACCGCCGAACCACCGCTGACGACGCCGGTGTTGATCGTCGTACCCCGCTCGGGGGCGGCGACGGCCGCGGCGGCGATCACGAACTCGGACAGCGCCAGGATCGCGCTCGCCCCGTCCTGCGGCGCGAGCCCGGCGTGCGACTCGACGCCGGTGGCCGTGACCTCGAAGATCCCGGTGCCCTTGCGGGCGGTCTTCACCGCGCCGTGCGCCGTGGGCTCCAGAACCAGGGTGACGTCGACCTTCTTGGCGGTCTCCTCGATCACCGGGCGGGAGGCGAGGGAGCCGATCTCCTCGTCGCCGTTGAAGAGGAAGGTGACCGTGGGGACCGGGGCGCCGCTCTCCCTGGCCAGCTTCAGGGCCCAGATCCCTTGCGCCAGACCGGTCTTCATGTCGAAGATGCCCGGCCCGCCGAGCCGCGGCCGCCCGTCCTCGTCCGTCGTCTCCGGCTGCCCCCAGCCGGCCAGCGTGCCCGTCGGCCACACCGTGTCGTAGTGGCCCACCAGGGCGACGTGCCCGGCGCCGTCGCCGGTGCCCGTGTACGTGAGGGTGAGCGTGTCCCCGTACGCGCCGCCGGGGTGGCGGTGTTCGTGGTCCGGCGGCCCGAGGCGGGCGACCGTCGTCTCGCGCAGGAGGTCGAGGCCGGACGCGAGGGCGGACAGGTCGTAGCTGCCGGTCTCGTGGCGGACGAGGGTCAGGATGTCGGCGACGATCCGGTCCGCGACCTCCTCGGCGCGGGCGGTCAGGGCGGCGGCGCGGGCGGCGTGCGATGCGGTCATGGTCTGCTTTCTCACTCGTGTTCGTGGGGGGGGTGCGGGTCAGCCGATGCCGAAGGGGAGGCCCAGCAGGTACCAGGCCACGAAGAACGCGATCCAGACGACCCAGACGACGGCGGCGATCGGGATCGTGAAGGAGGCGAGCGTGCCGATGCCGGCGGACTTCCGGTACTGCTGGACGAAGCCCAGCGCCATCACGAAGTACGGGCTCATCGGGGTGACGCAGTTGGTGACGGAGTCGGCGACGCGGTAGACGGCCTGGGTGGCCTCGGGCTCGATGCCGATGAGCATCAGCATGGGGATGAACACGGGTGCCGCCAGGGCCCAGAGCGCGGAACCGCTGGTGATGAGGAGGTTCATCAGCGTGATCAGTACGGCGATGCCGACCAGCACGGTCCAGCCGTCGAGCCTGAGGTCGCGCAGCGTCTCCGCGCCGGAGACGGCGAGGACGTTGCCGATGTTCGTCCACTTGAAGTAGGCGAGGAACTGGGAGATGGCGAAGAACAGGACGAGGATCGGCGCCATCGACCGGGTGCCGTCGGCCATCGCGGCGACGATGTCACGGGCGGCGGCGAAGGTCCCGGTCGTCCGGCCGTAGACGGTGCCGAGGACGGCGAAGAAGACGCCGAGGACGAGGGCCATCCCGCTGATGAGCGGGGAGTCGACGATGCCGCCGTGCGCGCCGCGCAGCGGTGAGGACGCGGGGATCATGGCGGCGGCCAGGACGGCGGCATAGCCGAGCGCGACCAGCCCGGTCACCCGCAGGGCGCGGCGCTGGCGCGGGGTGACCTCGATCGCCTTCAGCTCGTCGGCGCTCAGCTCGGCGACGGGCTCGTCGGGCTCCAGGTCGGGGCGACGGGCGAGGACCTTGTCGACGACGAGGGTGATCACCAGGGCCACGAGGACCGACGAGGCGAGCCCGAAGAAGTAGTTGGCGACCGGGCTGACGACGTGGTCGGCGTCGATGGTGCGGGCGGCGGCGGTCGAGATCGACGACAGCAGGACGTCGGTGGTGGTGAGGGACGGCGAGGCGTCGTAGCCGGCCGAGATGGAGACGTACGCGACGATGCAGCCGAGCACGGGACTGCGGCCCGCCGCGCGGTAGACGAGGGCGCCGAGCGGGATGAGGGTGACGTAGGCGGCGTCGCCGGCGACATGGCTGACCATGGCCGTCATAGACAGCGCGAAGGTCAGATACCTGCCGGGGACGCGCGCCACCATGCGGCGCAGGAGCGCCGAGAAGAGGCCGCTGCGCTCGGCGACGGCGATGCCGAACATCACGGTGAGGATGGTGGCCAGGGGCGGGAAGGCCGCGTAGTTCTCGACCGCCCCCTCGACGGCCATCGTGACGCCGTCCCTGCTGAGCAGGTTCAGCACCTCGATCTTCTCGCCCGTCCCGGGGTGCACGGCACTGACCCCGGCCGCCGCCAGCACGGCGCTGAGGACGGCGACGACGCCCGCGAGGATCCAGAACAGCCAGAACGGGTGGGGGAGTTTGTTGCCGACGGTCTCTATCGCCGCGAAACCCCGGAACGCGGCGCGCAGGGCCTTCGACCGGGGCTCGGCCGCATCGGCCGGGGCGGGCGCATCGGCCGGGGCGGGCGCAACAGGCGGGTCGGCCGGGGCGGGCGAACCGGGCGGGTCGGGCGGGTCGGTCAGGGCGGGCGCATCGGTCAGGCCTGGCGCATCAGGCGGGTCGGCCGGAGCGGGCGAACCGGTCGGCGCGGCCGGGTCGGTCGGGTCGGGCAGGTCGGGCGGCTGTGGCTGGGCGGAGGTGGTGCTCATCGGTACCTCTTCGCACACTGGAGAGGGATGTTCCCGCACACGATGGCAGGATCGTGGGAGATTTCCTAGCCTCTCGACGTAACAGCGGGATTAATCGGCACACCGGGGCGGGGTGGATTCGAGGTGGGGTGGATCTAAGGTGGGGCAGCATGACCCGCCCTCTCCTCGACGAGCTCGACCGGCGCCTCATCGGGGCCCTGCACCTGGCGCCCAGGGCGACCTGGGACGACATCGGCGGGATCCTGTCCGCCGACGCCGGCACCCTCAAACGCCGTTACGACCGGTTGCACGAGGCCCGGATGGTCCGTGTCATCGGGCAGGCCGACTGGGGCATGCACTCCACGGCGATGCCCGTGCACGTCTTCCTGGACATCACCGGCGAGACCCCGCTGGCCGTCCTGGACCGCCTCCGGAACCTGCCCCACCTCCAGCTCCTGGCGCAGATCTCCGGCGACTACCCGCTCTACGCCGTCGTGCACGCCCCCTCGGAGGCGGCCACCAGCGAGGCGATCGACCGGATGTTCTCCGTCCCCGGCGTGCGCCGCGTCAACGCGCTGCCCGCGCTCAGCACCCTGCGCCGGGGCATCACCTGGGACCCGCAGTTCCTGACCGACGCCGAACGGGCCGAGCTGCTGAAGCTCACGGGGGGCCGGGCGGAGGGCACCGCGACCGCGACGCCCCCCGCCAAGCCGCTCAGCGAGGCCGAACGCACCGTCGTCGCCCAGCTGATCCAGGACGGCCGGGCGTCCTCCGCGAGCATCGGACGGGCGTCGGGGCTGGCCACCTCCACCGCGCACCGCGTCGTCCGCCGGGTCCTGGACGAACGCTGGGTCCAGCCCCGCCTGGAGATCGTGTCGGAGTGGCTGGGCTTCCGGACGCCGTTCATCCTCCGGCTGCGGGTCGCCCCCGGCGAGACCCCCGACGTCATGCGCCGCATCGACCGGCTCCCCCAGACCCGTCTCGTCGCCCACGTGGCCAGCGACATGTCCGTCCTCGCCACCGGCCTGGTCGGCGACCGCTCCGCCCTGGCGGCCTTCGTCGACCACGAGCTGGCCGAGATCCCCGGGCTCCTCACCACCGGCGTGGACGTCATGCTCGCGGAGCCCCGCCGCTACTGGCTGGACCGCGACCTCGGCACGGGCCTCGGGGAGTTCCACGCGCCGACACTGCTGTGAGCCGACACTGCTGTGAAGGGAAACCGGTCCTGCGACGGTTGCGTCTCCGGAGTCGGACAGAGATCACGACCACGTACGGAGAAAACCTTGGAAACCACGGGATCACGCCCCCGCCGTCGTACGGTGCTCGGCCTCGGCGGCCTCGGCGGCCTGAGCGGCCTGGGTGCTCTCGGCGCTCTCGGCACTCTCGGCACCGGTACGGCGCACGCCTCGGCTCCCGGTGACGCGGAGCTCTCCCGGCAACTGGGTGAGCTGGAGCGGGAGTACGCCGCGCGGCTGGGGATCTTCGCCCATGACACGGCCACGGGGCGCACGGTGGCGTACCGCGCGGACGAGCGGTTCCCCATCTGCTCGGTGTTCAAGACGCTCGCCGCGGGGGCGGTTTTACGGGACCGCGACCACGACGGTGAGTACCTCGCCCGGCGGATCCACTACACGAAGGAGTACGTCACGGCGGCGGGCTACAGCCCCGTCACGAACACGGCCGAGAACGTCGCCGCCGGCCTGACCGTCGGGGAGCTGTGCGCCGCCACCGTCTCGCACAGCGACAACGGGGCGGCGAACCTGCTGCTGCGCGAGCTGGGCGGACCGACCGCGATCACCCGCTTCTGCCGCTCGCTCGGCGACCGGACGACCCGCCTCGACCGCTGGGAGCCCGAGCTGAACTCGGCGGAGCCGTGGCGGAGGACCGACACCACGACTCCTCGGGCGATCGGCGAGACCTACGCGCGACTCCTCCTCGGCCGGGCCCTGCCGGACGACGACCGGGAACTGCTGACCGACTGGCTGATCGCCAACACGACCAACGTCCAGCGCTTCCGGGCGGGTCTCCCCGCCGACTGGACGCTCGCGGACAAGACCGGCGGCGGGGCGCCCTACGGAGTCGCCAACGACGTCGGCGTCGTCTGGCCCCCCGACCGTCCGCCCCTCGTCCTGTCGGTCCTGTCGACGAAGCACGACCCCGCAGGCCCCACGGACAACCCGCTGGTGGCCAGGGCGGCGGGGCTGGTGGCCAGGACCCTCACGTCATAGGGGAGCGTGTGCCCCGGCGGTCGCGTACGAGGCCGCGACCGCCGGGCGGGGCCGCCGTCCCGGGCGGGGCCGCCGTCCCGGGCGGGGCCGCCGTCCCGAGCGAGGCCGCCATCCCGAGCGAGGCCGCCATCCCGAGCGAGGGCCGCCATCCCGGGCGGGCGCCGCGTTGACGCGGCGCTCAGCAGGCGTGGGTGGGGCGGGCGGGCGGTGCACTTTCAAGAGGTTGGCCTTTCGGGCACTGTCCTTCGGGGTGGTGGCTGGAGAGACAATTTCCGACAGCCGGCCGGCTTCGTAGGGTCGTTGACGCAGCTGAACGCACACGTCACGGGGAGCCCACACATGCTTACGTCCACCACCGGCCGACTGACCACCGCCGCCGTCGCCACGGTCGCCGGTCTCGCCGTTCTCGCGCCCGCGGCCCAGGCCGCCGAGCAGGCGCCGGCGAAGCCCGCGGTCAAGCTGACCGTCGCCGGTTACACCAAGTACCTGAAGGCGCAGAAGACGCCGGCGGCGCAGCAGACGCTGAAGCGGTTCCTGGGTCTCAGCAAGGGCCAGCAGGCCATCTTCGTGAAGGACCTCCAGGACCGCAAGATCTACAAGGCGCTGCTCGGCAAGGTGGCCGCGCCCGTCGGCAGGCCGGTCAGCATCACCGACCCGTACAACAAGGAAGTCCGCTTCGTCACCAAGGCGTCCTCCTCCGTCGCCAAGGACAAGAACCGCACGACCACCGTCAGCTTCACGGTGACCCAGGAGATCTTCCGCATCCCGGTCACCAGCGAGACCCTGACCGTCAGCTACCCGACGGCCGGCAACGGCCCGAAGCGGACCAAGGCCTCCGCCAAGGTCACCAACGTCAACGCGGCCATCGCCATCAAGCCCGGCCGGGTCAGCGTGAAGGGCCTCGGCGCCAGCACCTCCTGGGCCGCCGTTCCGCAGGTGAAGTCCTTCGGCAAGCCCGCCTACAAGGCGCAGAGCGTCCTCGGCGCCAAGACCGGCTACCGGGCCGTCCTCAAGAACGTCGGCTGACCCACGGAACAGCCGACTGCCGCTGACCTTCCCCCGCGCGCCCGTGCCACCGGGCGCGCCCGCGAGGCCCAGGACCACCGCCGGTCCTGGGCCTCGCCCCTTCCTCCGTCCTGTCCGACCCCCGGCCGACCCCCGTGTCCGACCCCCGTGTCCGGACCCCGGTCCCCCTGTGTCCGAACCCCGGCCGCCGCTGGCCCCGACCCGCCTCCGGGCCGCAGCATGAGCGGCATGAGCAATGTGAGCAACGCGGGCGAGGCGAACGACGTGAGCAGTGCGAGCGACCCGAGCGACGTCGGCGGGGCGAGCGGAGTGCGCATCTCGCGGCGCGCCCGGGCCGTCGCCCCCTTCTACGCCATGGAGTTCGCCAAGCAGGCCGCCTCGCTGGCCGCCCAGGGCCACGACGTCGTCAAACTCAGCCTCGGGGAGCCGGACTTCGGCGCACCCCCGGCCGTCGTGGACGCGATGCGGGAGGTCATGGACGGGCGGCCGATGACGTACACCGCGGCGCTCGGACTGCCGGCCCTGCGGGAGGCCATCGCCGGGTTCTACGGGGACCGGCACGGTGTCGACGTCGATCCGGGCCGGGTCGTCGTCACGGCCGGCGCCTCGGCCGCGCTCGTGCTGGCCACCGCCGCCCTCGTCGACCCCGGCGACCAGGTGCTCATCGGCGACCCCTCCTATCCCTGCAACCGGCAGATCGTCGAGAGCTTCGGCGCCGACGTCACCCTCGTGCCCACCACCGCCGCGAGCCGGTTCCAGCTGGACGCGGCATCGGTACGAACGCACTGGACGGACCGTACGCGCGGGCTCATGGTCGCCACCCCGTCCAACCCCACCGGTACCTCCGTCCCGGCCGACGAACTCGCCGCCCTCTGCGACCTCGCCCGCGAGCGCGACGCGTGGCGCCTCGTCGACGAGATCTACCTCGACCTCGGCGACCACGACGAGCGGGGCCGGCCGCCGCGCAGCGCGCTCTCGTTCGATCCGGGTGCCGTCGTGATCAACAGCTTCTCGAAGTACTTCGGCATGACCGGCTGGCGGCTCGGCTGGTGCGTCGTCCCCGAGCCCCTCGTACCGGCCCTGGAACGCCTCGCCCAGAACTACTTCCTCTGCGCCTCCGCCCCCGCCCAGCACGCCGCCCTCGCCTGCTTCACCCCCGAGTCCCTCGCGGTCTGCGAGGCGCGCCGGGTGGAGTTCGGCGAGCGGCGCGCGCTCGTCCTGGACGGGCTGGCGCGGATCGGGCTGCCGGTCCCGGTGCCGCCGGACGGGGCCTTCTACGTCTACTTCGACGTCAGCGGCACCGGCCTCACGTCCTGGCAGTTCTGCGAGCGGGCCCTGCGGGAGGCGCACGTCGCCCTCACACCCGGCCGGGACTTCGGCACGCACACCGCCGACACCCACGTCCGCCTCTCCTACGCGGCCTCGGCGGACGAACTGCGCGAGGGGATCGCCCGGCTGGGGAAGTTCCTGGCCACCCTGCGGTGAGCCCGGTTCGGCCGGCGACCCGTCGGCCGGGCTCGGGCGGCGGGGCGGCGTACGGCACCGGGCGCGGGCAGCGGCGTACGGCACCGGGCGCGGGCGGCGCCGTGGCGCGCTGACGCGCGTCCGTGCCGACACCCATCCCCGCCGACACGCATATCTTGGCGTCCATGCAGTCCTACACAATCGGTCAGGCCGCGCGGCTGCTCGGGGTGAGTGCCGACACCGCACGGCGATGGGCGGACGCGGGCCGGGTGGCGACGCGGCGCGACGAGAGCGGGCGCCGGCTCATCGACGGGAAGGATCTCGCGGCCTTCTCCGTGGAGCTGGCCTCGGGTGCCACCGACGAGGCCGACGTCCCGTACACGTCGGCCCGCAACGCCTTCGCCGGCATCGTCACCGCCGTGAAACTCGGTGACGTGGCGGCCCAGGTCGAGATCCAGGCGGGGCCGCACCGCCTGGTCTCCCTGCTCACCCGGGAGGCCGTGGAGGAACTGGGCCTGGAGGTCGGCATGGAGGCCACGGCCCGGGTGAAGTCCACGAACGTGCACATCGACCGGACGTGATCGACCCCCTCTCACGGGAACGCACATGCCCGCCCCCGCCCCTCGGTGACCTGGCTCATGCGATGTGACAGGAGACTTTTCCCTGGCACATGCGGCAGGATGGTCGGCGTGGTGTCCGGCCTGCCGGGTAGGCGGGCTCCGAGGGAGTGGGCAGGGGAGATCGTGATGAGCCGTTCCGTGCGTCTGGCCGCCGGCGTGGGTGCCACCGCACTGCTGGTGACCCTGACCGCCTGCTCCTCCTCCGACGACACCGCCGGTTCCTCGGCGGCCGCGTCCGGCTCCGGCTCCTCGGCGCGGCTCTCCGGCACGGTGACCGTGTTCGCCGCCGCGTCGCTGAAGGAGAGCTTCACGACGCTGGGCGAGCGGTTCGAGGACGAGCACCCCGGTACGAAGGTGACCTTCAGCTTCGGCGGCAGCGACTCCCTCGCCGCGAGCATCACCGGCGGCGCCCCGGCGGACGTGTTCGCCTCCGCCAGCCCCAGGACCATGGCGATCGTGACGGACGCGGGCGACGCCTCCGGCACACCCGCCACCTTCGTCCGCAACCGGCTGGAGATCGCGACCCTGCCGGGCAACCCCGACAGGATCGCCTCCCTGAAGGACCTCACCAGGTCCGGGCTCAAGGTCGTGCTGTGCGACAAGGAGGTGCCCTGTGGCGCCGCCGCCCAGAAGGCCCTGGACGCCGCCAGATTGACACTCACGCCTGTCTCCTACGAGCAGGACGTCAAGGCCTCGCTGACGAAGGTCGAGCTGAAGGAGGCCGACGCCGCCGTGGTCTACCGGACGGATGTACGGGCCGCCGGTGACAAGGTGCGGGGCGTGGACTTCCCCGAGTCCGCCGACGCCGTCAACGACTACCCGATCGTCCAGCTCAAGGACACGCAGAACGCCGAGGCCGCCAAGGCGTTCATCGCACTGGTGCGGTCCGCCGAAGGCCAGAAGGTGCTGACCGGGGCGGGGTTCCTGAAGCCGTGATCAGACCTACCGGCAGCCCGCCCCCCGACAGCCCGCCGCCCGACAGCCCGCCGCCCGGCAGCCCGCAGTCCTCCGGCCAGGGCGACACGGCCGACATCGTGACGGGCGGGGGCAGGACCAGGGGGACCTTGCCGGGCGGGAACCTGCCCGGCAAGACCGTGACAGGCGGAGCCGCACGGCCGCCACGGGTACGGCGCCTGCGCGGCTCCGTCCCCGTCCCTCTCCTCCTGCCCGCCCTGCTCGGCCTCGCGTTCCTGGTGCTGCCGCTGGTCGCGCTGCTCGTACGGACACCGTGGGCGAGCCTCCCGGAGCAGCTGACCAGCGCGGAGGTGTGGGAGGCGCTGCGACTGTCGCTGGTGTGCGCGACGCTGGCGACGGCCGTGAGCCTGGTGCTCGGGGTGCCGTTGGCGTGGCTGCTGGCCCGGGTCGACTTCCCGGGCCGTGGTCTCGTACGGGCCCTCGTCACCCTCCCCCTCGTCCTGCCCCCGGTGGTCGGCGGTGTGGCCCTGCTGATGGCACTCGGCCGCAACGGGGTCGTCGGGCGGCTACTGGACGACTGGTTCGGGCTCACCCTGCCCTTCACCACCACCGGGGTGGTGATCGCGGAGGCGTTCGTGGCCATGCCGTTCCTCGTCATCAGCGTCGAGGGCACGCTCCGGGCCGCCGACCCGCGCTACGAGGAGGCCGCGGCCACCCTGGGAGCCTCCCGGTTCACCGCGTTCCGCCGGGTGACCCTGCCGCTGATCGCCCCCGGGATCGCCGCCGGCGCGGTGCTCGCCTGGGCGCGGGCGCTGGGGGAGTTCGGCGCGACGATCACCTTCGCCGGCAACTTCCCCGGCCGTACCCAGACCATGCCCCTGGCCGTCTACCTCGCCCTCCAGAGCGACCCGGCCGCCGCGATCTCCCTCAGCCTGGTCCTGCTCGCGGTGTCGGTGGCGGTACTGGCGGGTCTGCGGGACCGGTGGATGACGGCGTCGTGAGCGAGGCCGAGGCGGTGGCGGTGGCGGTGGCGGTGGCGCGTGAGCGAAGGGTGAGCCGGTGGCTGCGGCGCATGAGCGATACGCCGGTGACGAGGAGGGAAGCGACCCATGAGTGAAGCACCGATCGCCGCCGAGCCACCTCTCGCCGAAGGGACCGACGGCACCGAAGGGACAGCCGGCTCTCAAGGCGCCGAAGGCTTCCGGCGCTCCGAAGGTCTGGACGCCCACCTCGTCGTCCGGCGTGGTGACTTCCGCCTGGACGTCTCCCTGACGGCCGCCCCCGGTGACGTGGTGGCCCTGCTCGGCCCCAACGGCGCCGGAAAGACCACCGCGTTGCGCGCGCTGGCGGGCCTGACCCCGCTCACCGGCGGCCATCTACGGCTGGACGGCGCCGCGTTGGAGCGTACGGCGCCGGAGTCCCGCCCGGTCGGCGTCGTCTTCCAGGACTACCTCCTCTTCCCGCACCTCACCGCCCTCGACAACATCGCGTTCGGCCCCCGCTGCCAGGGCCTGGGCAAGGCGGCGGCCCGGGCACAGGCCGCCGAGTGGCTGGACCGGATGGGCCTCGCCGAGTACGCCGGCACCAAGCCGCGCCGCCTCTCCGGCGGCCAGGCCCAGCGCGTCGCCCTCGCCCGCGCCCTCGCCACCCGCCCCCGCCTGCTGCTCCTGGACGAGCCCCTCGCCGCCCTGGACGCCCGTACCCGCCTCGACGTACGGGCCCAACTCCGCCGCCACCTCGCCGAGTTCGATGCCGTCGCCGTACTCGTCACCCACGATCCCCTCGACGCCATGGTCCTGGCCGACCGCCTCGTCGTGGTCGAACACGGCCGAGTGGTCCAGGAGGGCACCCCGGGCGACATCGCCCGCCACCCCCGCACGGACTACATCGCCCACCTGGTCGGCCTGAACCTGTACCGGGGGCGGTCCGAGGGCCACGTCGTACGACTGGACGCGCAGGACCCGAGCGGCACACGGCCCCCGGGGCCCGCCGTGAGCAGCGCTGACACGGGCGGACGCGGCACGGGCGGACGCGACACGGGCGGGGCGGGCTCGGACGTACACGGCTCGGGCGGGACGGGCTCGGACGCCCACGGCACGGACGCCCCCGGCACGGACCCGGCGGTGATCACGACCACCGACCACCTCACCGGCCCGGTCTTCGTCGCCTTCCCCCCGAGCGCCGTCACCCTCCACCGCGACCGGCCCACCGGCTCCAGCGCCCGCAACCTCTGGCGGTGCGAGGTGGCCGGCCTGGAGGTGCACGGCGACCAGATCCGTGCCGACCTCACGGGCGAACTCTCCCTCACCGCCGACCTCACGACCGTGGCCGCCGCCGAGCTGGGGCTGCACACGGGGACCCCGGTATGGGCGACGGTGAAGGCGGCGCAGACCCACGCGTATCCGGCGTGAAGATCCGGCGTGAAGGGCGTCACCACTCGGCGCGAAGGGGTGGGGCACTAGTTCGGTGCCGCCAGGTCGAACCACACCGCCTTGCCGTCGGGATGGACGAGGCCGCCGCCGTTGGGGAGGGCGGCTGCGGTTCCCCAGTGCCCCTCGGTGAGGGCGTCCACGAGGTAGAGGCCGCGACCGCCCTCCTCCCACCCGCCCGGGGTCAACTCCCGTAAGACCGGCGGATTCTCGTCACCGTCGTAGACGATCACTCTGACCCGCCAGGACTCCACCGCCAGCCACAGAACCGATCCTCCACCTTTGGCGTGCACACAGGCGTTCGTGACCAGTTCGGATGTGCACAGGGCGGCCGCGTCGACGAGGGCGTCGAGACCGAGGGCACGCAGCACACTGGTGACGAAGTCGCGGGCGATGTGCGGGGAGGTGTCCAGGGACGGGCAGAACAGGGTGTACGTCGTCGCCGCGGGCGAGAGCCAGGGGGCACTGAGGATTGGGGCGGGGAGGCTACGGGCAGTTTCGGTCATGGCTGATCAACTCCGTTGCGACGAGAAGGGATTGCTCGGGTCCCTACCGCGTCGGTGGCTCCCCCTCGGGTGTCGACGGCCCGGGGTGCGCTTTCAACTGGCGGTACACAGGGGTGGATTGCGGATGAATGCGGACGACTGCGGACGGACTGTTTGTGAGCGGCGGGGCTGAGTGCGAGGTGGGATGCTTGTGAGTAGCCAGTCGAGCACTCTCCGTGAGCGCAGGAATGACCGTAGTCGGCGTGTTCGCGCCGCCGCAATGGGGTCGGTGGAAGTACTACGAAAGCGCGTCGCCGGGGGCCCGGCAGCCGCGGCCCGGCCCTCCCCCCGAGTGGCCCGCGAACCGGCGGCACGACGTGTGATGATGGGCCGAGGGTGCCCGCAGGGGACGGGCGGCGCTCCCCGGGGGAGCGGGAACGAGACGGGTACGGGGACAGAACTGTCATGACCAGTCGGTTGCTCATGTCGTACAACGCGCAGGCCCAGCGGGCCGGGACGCTGGCCCGGGAACCGGCGGACGTGGTCGGGTCCACGCGGGCCACGGTGATCCTGGACCACGACGACCCGCTGGTCGGGGCGGTCGCGCGCCGGGTGCTGGGCGAGGCGACGCCGCGTGACGCGTTGCGGACCGCGCACCGGATCATCGCGCGGGACGTACGGCCGGTGTACTCGGTGGAGGACCGCCGACGGGTGTCGCGGACGCTGCGGCTGGGGCGCGGCTCGTGCAGTCAGCGGATGGCGGCGCTGGAGGCGGTCGCCCGGGCCGTCCGGGTACGGACGCGGGTGCGCGGGCTGCTCGTGGACGGGACGTTCTGGTATCCACGGTTCCCGCGGCTGAAGCCGTTCGTGCCGGAGCAGGTCCTGCTGGCCTGGCCGGAGTTCAGGATCAGCGGCGCGTGGGTGCCGGTCGGCGAACTCTTCGACGGCCCCGACGCCGGCGGTGGCGGCTTCGCCAACAGAGGCGGTGAGACCCTCTTCGACGCGATCGCCCGTACGGGCGTCCGGTGGGACACCTGCGGCACCGCGTCCGGCTCCGCCTGCGACCTCTCCGCCCAGGTCGTCGCCGACCTCGGCCACTTCGACGACCGCGACGACCTCTTCGAACGCCACGGCCAGACGCTCTGCTGGACGGCCCGCACCCTCACCGAACCGGTACTCGGCCGCTGGAGCGCGGGGGCGGCCCGGCCCGCCGCGTGACGGACGCACTCCGGGGGGCTCACCCCGGCAGAGCACCGCGATGACGGAAGGCCGGTTCAGCCGCGTGCCCCGAACGGTCTTGGGCGAGCTGGCCCCCGGCGTACTGACCCCGGAGCGGCGACACGCCTCCTGTGCGTCGTCCGGGCCCGGGAGGCCGGTCCCCCTCGCGCGACCTGGCCGCACAGGTACAGCCAGAGGCGCGGGAGAGGCCCCGAACCATCACACCTGTGGAACAGGGGCCCCGCACGCTGACGCCGCGCGACCAGCCGTACCGCGGTCTCACCTTCCACGACGGGGCGTGGCACTGGGCGATGCCGACGATCCGCGGCCCCTCCCACTGGGCGGAACACCCGGAACCGGCCGGACCGCCGGACGAGTACAGGGCTCTCGACCGAGCTGGCCGCCCCTGGGCGGACAGTCACGCCCGTCCGCCCTTCACCCCTCGACCCCCCGCACGGTGAACCCCGTCACCAACCCCCCGCCCTCCCGCCGGAACGCGAACGGCGCCCCGCCGTGCGCGGCCGCCACCGCCCGGACGATCGACAGGCCGAGCCCGGACCCGGGCAGGCTGCGGGCGTCCGGGGCGCGGTAGAAGCGGTCGAAGATGCGTTCGAGGTCGCAGTCGGGGACGCCGGGACCCCGGTCGAGGACCTCGACGCGGACGACGTCGGAGTCGTCGCCGGGCCGGCCCGGTCCGGCTGGTTCGCCGAAGTCGCCCAGGTCGCCCAGGTCCCCCAGTTCCCCGAGTTCGCCCAGCTCTCCGAGGGCCCCCGCCGACCCCCGCGCGACGACGACCACGATCGCGCCGGAGCCCGCGCGGTCGAACTTGGCCGCGTTCTCCACCAGGTTCGAGATGGCCCGCTGCAGGGCCCCGGCCCGCCCCTCGACGGTCGTGTCACCGGCCACGCGGACGACGACCTCGCGCCCGGTGCGCCGGCGGGCGGTCCCCGCGACGTCCTCCGCGAGGTCGGCCAACTGCACCCGCTGCACCGGCTCGGTGCTGGACTGCCCGGCCGCGAGGTCGACCAACTCGTTGACCAGGTCGGTCAGTTCGAGGGCCTCCTGGGAGAGGTCGTCGACGAGTTCCTCGCGTATCCGGGGCGGCAGTTCGTCGATGCGCCGGAGCAGCGAGATGTTCGTACGGAGGGACGTGAGGGGGGTGCGCAGTTCGTGCCCGGCGTCCTGGACCAGGCGCCGCTGGTCCTCCTCCGACTGGGCGAGGCGGACCAGCATGCGGTCGAAGGAACGCCCCAGGCGGCCCACCTCGTCCCGGCCCGCGACCGGCACCTGGATGCCCAGATGCCCGGTCCGGGCCACGTCCTCCGCCGCCCCCGCCAACTGCACCAGGCGCCGCGTCTGCCGCCGCGCCAGCCACCACCCGAACAACCCGGCCGAGATGACGATGCCGGACACGAACAGCAGGGTCCGCTGCTGCAGCTCCCGCAGCAGGTCCTCCGTGTCGCTGAACTCCTGCGCGACCTGCACGGCACCCCGGCCGCCACCGAGCGCGACGGTCACGACCCGGTAGCGGTCGTCGCCGACCTCGACCTCGCCGTGCTCGACCATCACCCCGGCCAGGGCCGCGTCGGCGGTACGGCGGTCGGCGTCGCGGACGGGCAGGCCGGGGGCGCCCTCGTCGAGGATCTCCCCCTTCGGGCCGAGCACCTGGACGTCCGTACGGCCGGAGCGGATCAGGTCGTCGCGCGGGCCGCCGCTGTCGCTGGGCGCGAAGTCCTCCGGCGCCAGCGGGTCCTGCTCGACCAGTTCCCGCAGATCACGCACGACCTCGACGAACACGGTCTGCTCGTCGACCCGCACCAGCCGCGCCGCCGCGCTGTAGCTGAGGATCCCGACGAGGACGGTGACCACACACGCCACCGCCACGAACGACACGGTGAACGTCGCCCGCAGCGAGGGGACCGGACGCAGCCGGGAGAGCAGCCGGGACAACGCCCGGACGAGACGCGGCGGCACCGGCGCCGCCCTCAGTCTTCCCGCAGCGCGTACCCGACACCCCGCACGGTGTGGATCAGCGCCGGCGCCCCGGGCTCGTCGAGCTTGCGGCGCAGATAACCGACGTAGACGGCGAGGTTCTTGGAGCCGGGCCCGAAGTCGTAGCCCCAGATGCGGTCGTAGATCGTCGCGTGGTCGAGGACGATCCCCGCGTTGCGGACGAGCAGTTCGAGCAGGTCGAACTCGGTCCGGGTCAGCTCCAGTTCCCGCGCCCCGCGCCACGCCCGCCGCGCCTGTACGTCCATCCGCAGCCCGGCGGCCGTGAGCAGCCCGCCGGCGTCCGGGGCCGCGGCCCCGGCGGCGGGAGGCGCGCCGGCCGGCGACGGGAGCGGCTTCGCGAAGCCGTCCGCGTTGCCCGTCCGCCGCAGCAGTGCGCGCAGCCGCGCGAACACCTCTTCCACGTCGAACGGTTTGACGACGTAGTCGTCCGCGCCGGCGTCGAGGCCGGCGATCCGGTCGGCGGTCTCCACGAGCGCGGTGAGCATCAGGATCGGCGTCCGGTCGCCCTCCGCGCGCAGCACCCGGCAGACCTGGAGGCCGTCTATGCCGGGCATCATCACGTCGAGCACGAGCACGTCGGGCTGGGTGCGGTGCGCCTGGGCGAGCGCCTCGACGCCGTCGGCGACCGCCGTGACCTCGTACCCCTCCAGGGTCAGCGCGCGTTCCAGGGCATGGCGGATGGCGCGGTCGTCCTCGGCGAGCAGCACGTTCTGGGGCACCCCACCAGTCTGCCAAGGTCACGGGCGCCCACCACCTCGCCGGGAGCACCGGGCCGCCCTTCTTACCGGCCTCTCACCCCGACCGCGCGGCGGACTTACCACTCCGGAGCAGCGTGTCCGTGTGACACCCGCCCGCACGGGAACCCGGGCAGAGCGAGCAGATGGAGTACAAAGGGTCTGAACCATCCAAACCGTCATGACCAACCGCATCAACGGACAACTACGCCACCCTCGTACAACTGCATCACCGCATCGCTCACGCCATCGGGAAGGTAGGGCCTTGAGCCGCCGCAAGAAGATCGTGTTTCTGCTGCACAACGCGTACGCCATCGGCGGCACCGTCCGTACGACGCTGAACCTGGCGTCGGCGCTCGCGGACCACCACGACGTGGAGATCGCCTCGATGGCCCGCCATCTGGACGCACCGCGCTTCACGGTCGACCCCAGGGTCACGCTCGTCCCCCTGGTGGACATCCGCGCGTACAGCCCCGACCTGCGCGATCCGGCCCAGGCGCAACCCGCCACGGACTTCCCGGCGGAGGACAAGCGGCACCGCCAGTACAGCCGTCTCACCGACCTCCGGGCCCGCGCCTATCTGGCCCGCTGCGGCGCGGACGTCGTCATCGGCACCCGCCCCGGCCTCAACGTCTACGTCTCCCGCTTCGCACCCCGCCGCGCCCTGCGCATCGGCCAGGAGCACCTGCGGCACGACGCCCACACCAAGCAGCTCCGCAGGGTCCTCGCCCACCGCTACCGCACCCTGGACGCGGTCGTCACGACCACGGCGGCGGACGCGGCGGTGTACCGCGCACGGATGAACCTGCCGGGCGTACGGGTGATGTCGGTGCCCAACATCGTCCCGGAGTCCGGGGTCGCCCCGTCGGACTGCGCGGCCCCCGTCATCGCGGCCGCCGGCCGCCTCGCCCGGGGCAAACGCTTCGACCTCCTCCTGGAGGCGTTCGCGAAGGTCGCCGCGAAGGAACCCGACTGGCAGCTGCGCATCTACGGCGGCGGCAAGCAGCAGGGCCGTCTGGAAACCCTCATCCAGGACCTCCACCTCACCGACCGCGCTTCCCTGATGGGCCCGCACACCCCCATCGAGGAGGAGTTCGCGCGCGCCTCGATCGTCGTCAGCGCCTCCGAGGCCGAGTCCTTCGGCATGACCCTCGTCGAGGCCATGCGCTGCGGCGTCCCGGTCGTCAGCACGGACTGCCCGCTGGGCCCCGCCGAGATCATCACCGACGGCACCGACGGCCGTCTCGTGCCCGTCGACGACCCCCACGCCCTCGCCGACGCCATCCTCGACCTCACCGCCGACCCGTCCCTGCGCCGCGCCATGGGCCGAGCCGCCCTGGCGAGCGCCCACCGCTACGACGCGGCCCCGATCGTCGCCAGGTACGAGCACCTGTTCGCGGACCTGCGCGAGACCAGGCGCCGACGCGCCTGGGAACGGGAGTCGACGAGGGCGAGGGCCTGGCTGCGACGCCGGGTGCGTGCCGGGAAGAGGGCGGCCCCGGCTTTCCTCAGGGGCGCGGGGCTGTCACCCGTGCGGCTCCGCCGCGCGGGCGCGAGCAACCACAAACAGCCCGCGGCCTGACCGCCCCCGCGCTCCGGGCGGCGCTTCTCAGCCCTTCAGCTCTCAGCCCTTCAGCGCCGCCAACCGCTCCGCGAAGGGAACGACGACGAACTCCTCCGGCTCGGCGGACGACGCGACGCCGCTCCCCGAAAGCCCGGCCATCAACCCGCCCAACTCGGACGCCGCCCGCTCGATCCGCCCGGCCAGCCCCTGCGCACCCCAGTCCTCGGACGCGGCATACACACCCGTGGGCACCACCACGGCCCGCAGATACGCGAACAACGGCCGCATCGCGTGCTCCAGCACCAGCGAATGCCGGGCCGACCCTCCGGTGGCGGCGATCAACACCGGCTTCCCCGCCAGCGCGTCACGGTCGAGCACATCGAAGAACGACTTGAACAACCCGCTGTACGAGGCGGAGAACACCGGCGTCACCACGACGAGCCCGTCGGCCCCGGCCACCGCGTCCGACGCGGCGGCGAGCTTCCGGCCCGGGAACCCGTTGGTGAGGTGGTGCGCGATCTCCACGGCCAGCTCGCGCACTTCGACGACCTGGACCTCCACCGAGGTGTCGTGCCCGGCCACCGCCGCGGCCAGCCGGTCCCCCAGCAACCGCGTGGACGACGGCACACTCAGCCCCGCCGAGACGACGACCAGCTTCCTGCGACGCCCTCCCGCGGCATTCACGCGACCCTCTCCTTCTCCGCCGCCGCCAGCAGCGATCCGTGCGTCGGCGCGTCCGGCACGTCCGCCGGCCGCCCCTTCGCGAACTCCTCCCGCAGCACCGGCACGACCTCCTCGCCGAGCATGTCGAGCTGCTCCAGGACGGTCTTCAGGGGCAGCCCCGCGTGGTCGACGAGGAACAGCTGCCGCTGGTAGTCACCGGCGTACTCCCGGAACGCCAGCGTCTTCTCGATCACCTGCTGCGGGGACCCGACGGTCAGCGGGGTCTGGTCGGTGAAGTCCTCCAGGGACGGCCCGTTGCCGTACACCGGCGCGACGTCGAAGTACGGCCGGAACTCCCGTACCGCGTCCTGCGAGTTCCTGCGCATGAAGATGTGTCCGCCGAGGCCGACGATCGCCTGCTCGGGCGTGCCGTGCCCGTAGTGCGCGTACCGCTGCCGGTACAGCTCGACCATCCGCTTGGTGTGGTCGGCCGGCCAGAAGATGTTGTTGTGAAAGAAGCCGTCGCCGTAGTACGCGGCCTGCTCGGCGATCTCGGGCGAGCGGATGGAGCCGTGCCAGACGAACGGCGGTACGTCGTCCAGCGGGCGGGGCGTGGAGGTGAAGCCCTGGAGCGGCGAGCGGAACTTGCCCTCCCAGTTGACGACGTCCTCGCGCCACAGGCGGTGCAGCAGCGCGTAGTTCTCGACGGCGAGGTTGATGCCCTGCCGGATGTCCTGCCCGAACCACGGGTAGACGGGCCCGGTGTTGCCGCGCCCCATCATCAGGTCCACCCGCCCGTCGGCCAGGTGCTGGAGCATCGCGAAGTCCTCGGCGATCTTCACCGGGTCGTTGGTGGTGATGAGGGTGGTGGAGGTGGAGAGGATCAGCTTCTCCGTGCGCGCGGCGACGTAACCGAGCATCGTGGTCGGCGACGACGGCACGAACGGAGGGTTGTGGTGCTCCCCGGTGGCGAAGACGTCGAGCCCGACCTCCTCCGCCTTCAGCGCGATCTCGACCATCGCCTTGATGCGCTCGCGCTCGGTCGGCGTCCGGCCCGTGGTGGGGTCCGGCGTCACATCACCGACGCTGAAGATCCCGAACTGCATCATCGCTGCCACCCTCCGAGGTTGTTCACGATTCAACTATACCGGTGAACGAGGGCCCCCTCTCCACTATTCCTCCGGTGGGAGCGGTGCTCTCAGGGGCAGTGCAGGCGGCGGTACCGAGGGCCACTGTCAGTGGCGGTCCCTACCATCGCCTCATGGCCGCCCCACGCCGTGACACCCGCGGCATCGTCGACGCCCCGGAGCTCTTCGCCCGGGTCCGCTTCCGCCGCCGCGAACCCGCCGAGCCGCTCCGCCCGTACCTGGAGCACTACTGGCTGATCGACTGGGACCTGCCCGAGCCGTACGTCTCCCAGGTCGTCCCGCACCCGTCGGTGAACGTCGTCTTCCAGCGGTACGAGGGACAGGCGCCCTTCGCCGAGATCTCCGGGATCGGCCTCGGCCTCTTCGCCCAGAAACTGGAGGGCCGGGGCCGGGTCTGCGGTATCCAGTTCCGCCCCGGCGGCTTCCGCCCCTTCACCCCGTCCCACCCCGCGACGGACTGGACCGGCCGCCGCGTACGACAGCCCGAGGCGTTCCGGGACACCGACATCGACCCGGCCGCGATCCTCGCCCCCGACGACGAGGACGCCCGCGTCGCCGCCCTCGACGCGTTCCTCACGGGGCTCGCCCCACACCCCGACCCCCAGGCCGACCTCGCCATGGCCCTCGTCGAGCGCATCCGCACCGACCGCACGATCCGCCGCGTCACCGACTTCGCCCGCGCCGAGGGCCTGTCCGTACGACTCCTGCAGCGCCTGTTCTCCGCGTACGTCGGCGTCGGCCCCAAGTGGGTGATCCTCCGCTACCGCATCCACGAGGCCCTGGAACGCGCCGAGACCGACCGGGCGATCGACTGGGCCGCCCTCGCCGCCGACCTCGGCTACGCCGACCAGGCCCATCTCGTCCGCGACTTCACCGCGACGGTCGGGGTGCCGCCGACGGCGTACGCGGAAGCGGTGTCCCCGGCCTGACCCGGCGGCCGCCCGCGGCTACTCCACTACTTCGCGTGCGTGACCGCGTAGATCATCACGAACGCCACGATGTGGATGCCGAAGAGGAAGTACCCGAGGTACCACCACATGTACCGCTCGTTCTTCTTCTCCTCGGCGAGCCGGCGCTTCTCGGCCGTCGGCTCCCCGCCGTCTGGTGCCATCACAGCTCCCGGTGGACCTTGGTGTTGGAGGCCTGGGCGCGGGGGCGCAGGACGAGCAGGTCGACGTTGACGTGGCTGGGCCGGGTGACCGCCCAGGTGATCGTGTCGGCGACGTCGTCGGCGGTCAGGGGCTCGGCGACGCCCTCGTAGACGCTCGCCGCCTTCGCCGCGTCGCCGCCGAAGCGGGTCAGCGCGAACTCGTCCGTCTTCACCATGCCGGGCGCGACCTCGATGACCCGGACCGGCGTGCCCACGATCTCCAGCCGCAGCGTCTCCGCGAGCACGTGCGCACCGTGCTTGGCGGCGACATAGCCCCCACCACCCTCGTACGTCCCGTGCCCGGCCGTCGACGACACCACGACCACCGTGCCGTCACCGCTCGCGGTCAGCGCGGGCAGCAGGGCCTGGGTGATGTGGAGCGTGCCGATGACGTTCGTCTCGTACATCGTGCGCCAGTCGGCCGGATCGCCGGTCGCGACCGGGTCGGCGCCGAGCGCGCCGCCCGCGTTGTTGACCAGCACACCGATGGTCCTGAACGCGCTCGCGAACTCGTCCACCGCCACGCGGTCCGTGACGTCCAGGGCGTACGCCGTGGCCTGCCCGCCGCCGCCGTTGATCTCCTCGGCCAGCGCCTCGATACGGTCCTTGCGGCGCGCGGTCAGCACGACGCGATACCCGGCCGCGGCCAGCTGCCGGGCCGTGGCGGCGCCGATCCCGCTGCTCGCCCCGGTGACGACGGCGATGCGGGAGGCGGCGGACGGTGCGGCGGTGGCCATGAGCTGCTCCTGGGGCGGTACGGAATCGAACGGGACCGGCCGGGACCGGGCAGGGAACCGACCGGCGGTCGAACGGTTCCCGCCCGGCCAGGATAGGCGGGCGGTGAGACAATGAGACGGGTGATCCCCGGTACATCGCGGTACAGGAGGTGGATCATGGGACAGGCGCGCGAGCTGATGGACCAGCTCACCGAGGCGCTCACCACACACCAGGACCCGAAGACCATCGCGAACCTCTTCGCGGAGGACGCGGTCGCCCACACCCCCGACGGCGGCGAACTCCAAGGCCGGGACGCCATCGGCGAGTACTGGCGGCAGATGACGGACGCCGTGCCCGAGGCCACGTTCGAATCGATCACGTCGTACGAGGTCGGCGACACGGCTGTCGACGAAGGGATCTACAGCGGCAGGAACACCGGCCCGCTGGAGTTCCCCGACGGAACGTCCCTCCCCGCGACCCAGAAGGACATCAGGATCCGTGGCGTCGACTTCGCCACCGTCCGGGACGGGCAGATCACCAGCTACCGGCTCTACTTCGACCAGCTGGAGTTCCTGAACCAGCTCGGCCTGCTGCCGGAGGAACTGGCCCAGCCCTCGTAGCGAGGACAGTCGGACGGCATCGGCCGTCACCCGCCGCGCGGGGCGTACATGATCACCGCCATGCCCGCGAGGCAGACCAGCGCGCCCGTCACGTCCCAGCGGTCGGGCCGGTAGCCGTCCGCGACCATCCCCCAGGCGATCGACCCGGCCACGAAGATCCCGCCGTACGCGGCGAGGATCCGCCCGAAGTGCGCGTCCGGCTGGAGCGTCGCCACGAACCCGTACGCCCCCAGGGCCACCACCCCCGCCCCGATCCACACCCACCCCCGGTGCTCCCGCACCCCCTGCCACACCAGCCAGGCCCCGCCGATCTCGAACAGCGCGGCGAGCACGAACAGGGCGACGGAGCGGGCGAGGACCATGGCCCTCAGCTTCGCACGGTGCTCCGAGCGGGGTTTCCCGCCGGGCGGGACGTCTGAGTCGGCGCCCCCGTGGATACATGCGGTGATCCACGGACGCGCTTCTTCCGAACGGCCGCGGGAAACGAAAACGCTATGGGAAGCGGCCGTGCGCGGCGGGGCCTCAGCCCTTCACGCACACGACCTGCTTCAGCTTCGCCACCACCTGCACCAGGTCCCGTTGCTGGTCGATGACCTGCTCGATCGGCTTGTAGGCGCCCGGGATCTCGTCCACGACGCCGGAGTCCTTGCGGCACTCCACGCCCCGCGTCTGCTCCTCCAGGTCCTTCGTCGAGAAGCGGCGCTTCGCGGCCGTCCGGCTCATGCGCCGACCGGCGCCGTGCGACGCCGAGTTGAAGGCCTTCTCGTTCCCGAGGCCCTTCACGATGTACGAGCCGGTGCCCATCGAGCCCGGGATGATCCCGTACTCGCCGGAGCCCGCGCGGATCGCGCCCTTACGGGTCACCAGGAGGTCCATGCCGTCATAGCGCTCCTCGGCCACGTAGTTGTGGTGCGCGCTGATTTCGGGCTCGAAGGTCGGCTTCGCCTTCTTGAACTCCTTGCGGACGACGTCCTTGAGGAGCGCCATCATGATCGAGCGGTTGTACTTCGCGTACTCCTGCGCCCAGAACAGGTCGTTGCGGTACGCCGCCATCTGCGGGGTGTCCGCGACGAAGACGGCGAGGTCGCGGTCGACCAGCCCCTGGTTGTGCGGGAGCTCCCGGGCGACGCCGATGTGATGGTCCGCCAACTCCTTGCCGATGTTCCGGGAGCCGGAGTGCAGCATCAACCAGACAGAACCGGTCGAATCCGTGCACACCTCGACGAAGTGGTTGCCGGATCCGAGCGTCCCCATCTGCTTCTCCGCCCGGTCGTGACGGAACTTGACCGCTTCCGCGACCCCGTCGAACCGCCCCCAGAACCCGTCCCACCCCCCGGCGGCGAACCCGTGCAGCCGCCCCGGATCGACGGGGTCGTCGTGCATCCCCCGTCCCACCGGAATCGCCTGCTCGATCTTCGACCGCAGCCGGGACAGGTCCCCGGGAAGGTCGCCCGCCGTCAGGGACGTCTTGACCGCGGACATTCCGCAGCCGATGTCGACGCCCACCGCCGCGGGACAGACCGCGCCGCGCATCGCGATGACGGACCCGACGGTCGCGCCCTTGCCGTAGTGGACGTCCGGCATCACGGCCAGACCCTTGATCCACGGCAACGTCGCCACGTTGCGGAGCTGCTGCAGGGCCCCCTCCTCGACCGACGCGGGATCGGTCCACATACGGATGGGTACCTTCGCGCCCGGTATCTCGACGTACGACATAACGCCCTCATTCCCCCGAAAGACAGATGAAAGTCTCAGAACGCAAAACCGGCGCCAAGGCCCAGGAAAGGGATACCGAACCGGCGTCCACGGCAGTGCGTGCGATACACATGGTGCCCGGGGGTCACCCCCGGGCGGCAAGTGAATAACCACAGGCAGGACAGCGCAGGCGTCCCGAGGGACCCCGTCGAGAGGAGCCCCACCGTGCAGCGGAAGGCGTACGTACCCGGCGTCGCCGTGCTCCTCGCGGCACTGCTGGCCGCGTGCACGGGGTCGGACGACAGCGGTTCGAAGGACGACCCCCGCCCGGGCGAGGCCACCGCGTCGGCCACCGTCGCCCAGCCCGGCCGCTACGACACGCTCCCGGACCCCTGCGTCTCGGTCGACCACGGCACCCTCGACTCCCTCCTCCCCGGCATCAAGCAGCTCACCGACGCGACCCAGCGCGATCAGGCGTACGAGGGCGAGGCGACGCAGACGTACGACACGGACCGCACGGCCGGCTGTCGCTGGAAGGTGGAGTCCACGGGCGCCACCCACTACCTGTTCGTCGACTTCGAGCGTGTCGTGTCGTACACCAACGCGGTCAGCGACGACAGCAAGGCGCAGGAGGTGTACGGCGGCAAGGTCGAGGCGGCCGACCTCCCGGAGCCGACGCCGGCCGCCTCGGCCGAGGAGAGCGAGGGGACGGACGAGGAGACGGACGAGCCGGAGGGGACGGGCGAGGCCACCGCCGAGCAGTCGGCGAGCCCCTCGTCCTCCACGTCCCGCTCGGCATCACCCTCCGGCTCCTTGGCGCCCTCCGGCTCCTCCACCCCCTCCGCGACCGCCTCCCTCCAGCCCCGCACGCTCGACGGTCTCGGGGACGAGGCCTTCCTCGACGACGCGCTCGGAACGAGCAAGCAGCGCACGGTGACTGTGGTGTTCCGCACGTCGAACGTGATCGTGACGGTGGAGTACGAGGAGCAGCCGGCGACCACGACGGTGGTGCCGGACAGCGAGGAAATGCAGGACAGGGCCCTGAATCTGGCGGAGCGGCTCGCCGAAGCGTTCGACGACTGAGGGACGTTCGGGGGTGGTTCGGGCGTCCGCGCGAACCCCCTGAATCAGGACCGCACTTCTTCATCACCGCGTACGGTGGCCTCTCGGAGACCCGATCCGATTGTGAAGGAACCATGCAACGAGCCGCAGAGTCAGATCAGCATCAGTCGCCGCGCGTCGCGCGTTCGCCGCGGGTGGCGCGCGCCGGACGTCGCGGACGTCCGGGCCGGGCCAGGGTGGTCGTGGGCGCGGCGGTCGTGCCGGTGATGCTGTTGGCCGTCGGCTGTTCGTCGGACTCCGGCTCCGACAGTGCCTCCGGTGACGAGACCCCGGCGGGCGTGAACGAGGCGGCGAAGGAGAGTCCCACGCCGGAGGTGGTCGCGGCGAAGTACGCGTCGCTGCCGGACGCGTGCGAGGTGTTCTCCGACAAGACGCTGAAGTCGGTGGTGCCCAAGGGCGTGAAGTCCGGGAAGGCGATCAACGCCGCCGAGGAGAACGTGACCGGCGACTGCCGCTGGATCAGCCTCGACAACAACGGCGTGGACGGCTCCCAGTACCGCTGGCTGAGCGTGTCGCTGCACCTGCTGGCCTCGAACGAGGCGAACGGCCCCGGCGAGGACCGCGCGGCCAAGGCGTACGCGTCGAAGGTGACCGCGGCGAAGGCCGTGGACGGGGCGAAGAACGTCAAGACGGAGCCGGTGACGGGCACGGGCGACCAGGCGACGCTGGTCCAGTACGAGCTGAAGAAGGACGGGGACACCTTCAAGCAGCAGACGATCGTGGTGCGCACGGAGAACGTGGTCATCACGCTCGACTACAACGGCGCCGGTCTGGCCGGTGAGAAGACGCCGGACCCGGCCGCGCTGCTGAAGTCCGCGAAGTCCGCCGCCCAGGAGGCCGTGGAGGCGGTCGAGGACGCGAACGACGGTACGGACGCGTCGGCGTCCCCGTCGAAGAGCGCCTCGAAGGGCGCCTCGCCGACTCCCTCGAAGGGGGCGACGAAGGGGTCGTCGTCGAGTGGTTCGGGCGCGGATGTGAGTTCCGACTCGGATACCGATTCGGACTCGGGCTCCTCCACCTCCGGCACCAGGAAGCGCACGTCGTAGCCTCACCTCACCTGCTGTTTCGTCGGAGCCCGGTCCCCGCGGGGGCCGGGCTCGACGCCATCCGGCAACACGTTTGCCGTACACATGTGCCACTCTGTTGCGCGCAACAACACGCAAGGGGAGGGGAGTACGGGTGGCCGCGCCAGTTCAGCTGACTCGAATGCACCGCGTTCTCATCGGCGTGGTCGTGTTCGGCGCCGTCATCATCGCCGGGATCGGCTTCGCGGGTTCGTACGCGGCCGTGCGGGAGCTGGCCCTCCAGAAGGGCTTCGGGAACTTCAGTTACGTCTTCCCGATCGGTATCGACGCGGGCATCTGCGTGCTGCTCGCCCTCGACCTGCTCCTGACCTGGATCAGGATCCCCTTCCCGCTGCTGCGTCAGACGGCGTGGCTGCTGACGGCGGCGACGATCGCGTTCAACGGCGCGGCGGCCTGGCCGGACCCGCTGGGCGTCGGCATGCACTCGGTGATCCCGATCCTGTTCGTGGTGGCGGTGGAGGCTGCCCGGCACGCGGTCGGCCGCATCGCGGACATCACCGCCGACAAGCACATGGAGGGCGTCCGCCTCACCCGCTGGCTCCTCTCCCCCCTCCCCACGTTCCTCCTCTGGCGCCGCATGAAGCTCTGGGAGCTCCGCTCCTACGAGCAGGTCATCAAGCTGGAGCAGGAACGTCTCGTCTACCAGGCCCGCCTCCGCTCCCGCTTCGGCCGGGCCTGGCGCCGCAAGGCCCCGGTGGAATCCCTGATGCCGCTGAGGCTCGCGCGTTACGGCGTGCCCCTGGCGGAAACGGCCCCGGCGGGCCTGGCGGCGGCGGGCATCGAACCGGCGCTGCTGCCGCCGGCGCCGATGCCGGAGCTGACGCAGGTGGCCGACGCCGGGGACACCGCCCTACCCGCCGCGGGCGCAGCTGCGGGCAATCGTGCCGCTGGGGCGGCACGGGTGGGCGCAGCGGCACCTCCCAGCGAGCAGCGCGCCCTCCCCGACGGCAACCAGTTCCCGGAGCAACGGGAATACGAGCCCCCGGTCGACGAAAGCCCCTGGCTCCACGCCCGCCACCCCCAGGAGGTCCCCTACCAGGGCGGCTACAACCCCTCGTACGAACCCGAGGAACAGTACGAGAACTGGTACGAGGAGCAGGCCCCGGAGGAGTACCAGCAGTTCGAGCCGGACCCCCGGGACCCCCGTTACCGGCAGCAACGGTTCGAGGCCCCGGAACTCCAGGACCCGGAACTCCAGGACCCGGAACCCTCCCCGGAGGAGACGGGCAGCTTCCCCATCCCGGCCGGCCCCGGCCGCACCCGTGAGCTGGGCGAGGGCGGCGGCCCCCCTGAGCCCGCCGCCCCGGACGAGGAGGCGTACTACCAGGTCTTCAAGAAGTCGATAAACGGCAGCTACCCGACGCCGCGCGAGTTGATCGACAACGTGGAGGCCGAGTTCCGTGTCACCCTCCCCGCGGAGGAGTCGAAGCGCATGGTCTACCGCTTCACCAACCGTCACACGGCGGAGCTGGAGGAGGACCACATCGCGTAGGCGACGCGTACGAGGAGGGGGCGCCCGGTGTTCACCGGGCGCCCCCTCCTCGTATGCCGTCGGCCTTGGGGGCCCTTACTCCCCGAGCAGGGTCCGCACCCGCTCCTGCCCCACCGCGAGCAGCAGCGTGGGCAGGCGCGGCCCCGTGTCCCGGCCCACGAGCAGGTGGTACAGCAGTGCGAAGAACGACCGCTGGGCGGTCTTGATCTCGGCCGGCAGCTCCTTGGGCGTGGCGTCCGCCGGGAACCCGGCCTGCACCTTGGGCACCCCGTAGACGAGGTGCGTGAGCCCGTCCAGCGACCAGTGCTCGGCGAGCCCGTCGAGCAGCAGCCGCAGCGACTGCCGGGACGGCTCGTCGAGGGACTTCAGCAGCTCGGCGTCGGCCTCCTCGCGCACGATGGTCCGCTGGTCGGCGGGGACCTGTGTGTTGATCCACGCCTCGGCCTTGTCGAGCCGCGGCCGGACCTCGTCGAGGCCGGACAGCGGGTCGGTGGGGTCGAGTTCGCTGAGGATGCGCAGGGTCTGGGCCTCGGCGCCGGCGGTGATGTCGGCCACGGACGCGAGCGTCCGGTACGGCATCGGGCGGGACGTGCGGGGCAGTTCACCGGCGGCCGTACGCACCGCACGGGAGTGCGCCGCGACATCGGCCGGCAGCGCGGCCCCTTCCGCCACCTTCGCGTCGAGCTTGTCCCACTCGTCGTAGAGCCGCTGGATCTCCTGGTCGAAGGCGATCTTGAACGACTGGTTGGGCCGGCGGCGGGCGTAGAGCCAGCGCAGGAGCTGCGGCTCCATGATCTTCAGCGCGTCGGCGGGGGTCGGCACGCCGCCCTTCGACGACGACATCTTGGCCATGCCGCTGATGCCGACGAAGGCGTACATCGGCCCGATGGGCTGCTTGCCGCCGAAGATCCCGACGATCTGCCCGCCGACCTGGAAGGAGGAGCCCGGCGACGAGTGGTCGACGCCGGAGGGCTCGAAGACGACGCCCTCGTACGCCCACCGCATCGGCCAGTCGACCTTCCAGACGAGCTTGCCGCGGTTGAACTCGTTCAGCGCGACGGTCTCGGAGAAGCCGCAGGCGGTGCAGGTGTAGGTCAGCTCGGTGGTGTCGTCGTCGTAGGCGGTGACGACGGTGAGGTCCCTCTCACACTGCCCGCAGTAGGGCTTGTACGGGAAGTACCCGGCGGAACCGCTGCTGCCGTCGTCCTCGGCGGCGGCCCCGGAGCCCTCCGCGGCCTCCAACTCGGCCTCGTCGACCGGCTTCTGCGACTGCTTCTTCGCCGGTGCCTTCTTGGTGCGGTACTGGTCGAGGATCGCGTCGATGTCACCGCGGTGCTTCATCGCGTGCAGGATCTGTTCCCTGTAGACCCCGGAGGTGTACTGCGCGGTCTGGCTGATCCCGTCGAACTCGACGCCCATCTCGGCGAGCGCGTCGACCATCGCCGCCTTGAAGTGCTCGGCCCAGTTGGGGTGGGCGGAGCCCGTGGGGGCGGGTACGGAGGTGAGCGGCTTGCCGATGTGCTCGGCCCAGGAGCCGTCGACGCCGTCGACGCCGTTCGGGACCTTGCGGTAGCGGTCGTAGTCGTCCCACGAGATGAGGTGCCGGACCTGGTGCCCGCGACGGCGGATCTCGTCGGCGACGAGGTGCGGGGTCATGACCTCACGGAGGTTGCCCAGGTGGATCGGGCCGGAGGGGGAGAGTCCGGACGCGACGACGACGGGTTTGCCCGGGGCCCGACGCTCCGACTCCTCGATGACCTCATCCGCGAAACGGGAGACCCAGTCGGTGGTCTCGGTGCTCTGAGCCACGATCGGCACGTCCTCTTTTTTCCTTGGGTTCCATGGCCGCCCGGTACGGTCCCCGGCCGGCGGCCCTATTCTCCCAGCCTTTCACTCCGTGGGTCGAACCGGGCACCCAATAAACCGGGGGTGCGGGTGGTGTGTCGGGTGCGGGTCGGTGGGGGCTGGTCGCGCAGTTCCCCGCGCCCCTAAAAGACCAGGCCCTGCGGGCCTGGACGACGACGGCCCTGCGGGCCTGAGAAGCACGGGGCGCAGCCCCTGCTTTTCAGGGGCGCGGGGAACTGCGTGACCAGCCCCCACCGAACCCGCACCCGCCGACGCACCCGAACCCCCGCCCCCTCCCGCGCCCCTCCAACCAACCGACCAACAGACCAACCGACCAACCGACCAACCGCACCAGAAAAACCCGTTTACCCCCCGTGGGATACTGACGGCATCCACCCGTACCCCAAGGAGAACGGCTCCCCCTGATGGCTTCGGTCACGTCCCTCACCGCCTCCGTCCACCAGCGCCTCGCGACCGCCCTCTCGGCCACCCTGCCGGAGGCCGCCGCGGACCCGCTGCTGCGACGCAGCGACCGGGCGGACTACCAGGCCAACGGAATCCTCGCCCTCGCGAAGAAGGCGAAGGCGAACCCGAGGGAGCTGGCCACCCAGGTCGTCGCCCAGGTGGAGTCCGGCGAGCTGATCAAGGAGATCGAGGTCTCCGGCCCCGGCTTCCTGAACATCACCCTCACCGACCGTGCGATCACCGAGAACCTCGCGGAGCGCTACGCGGACGCGGAGAACCGTCTCGGCGTGCCGCTCACCGCGCACCCGGGCACGACGGTCATCGACTACGCCCAGCCGAACGTGGCGAAGGAGATGCACGTCGGCCACCTCCGTTCCGCCGTGATCGGCGACGCGGTGGTCCAGATCCTGGAGTTCACCGGCGAGAACGTGGTCCGCAGGCACCACATCGGCGACTGGGGCACCCAGTTCGGCATGCTCATCCAGTACCTGGACGAGCACCCGCACGAGCTGGACCACAAGGACGCCCGGGTGAGCGGCGAGGAGGCGATGTCGAACCTCGACCGCCTCTACAAGGCCGCCCGGAAGCTGTTCGACTCCGACGAGGAGTTCAAGACGCGGGCCCGCCGCCGGGTGGTCGACCTCCAGGCCGGTGACCCGCAGACCCTCGCCACGTGGCAGAAGTTCGTCGACGAGTCGAAGATCTACTTCTTCTCCGTGTTCGAGAAGCTGGACATGGAGATCCGGGACGCGGACATCGTCGGCGAGTCGGGCTACAACGACATGCTGGACGAGACGTGCCGCCTCCTGGAGGAGTCGGGCGTCGCGGTCCGCTCGGAGGGCGCCCTGTGCGTCTTCTTCGACGACATCAAGGGCCCGGACGGCAACCCGGTCCCCCTGATCGTCAAGAAGTCGGACGGCGGCTACGGCTACGCGGCCACCGACCTCTCCGCGATCAGGGACCGCGTCTTCCACCTCAAGGCGAACTCGCTCCTGTACGTCGTCGACGCCCGTCAGTCCCTGCACTTCAAGATGGTCTTCGAGACCGCGCGCCGGGCGGGCTGGCTGAACGACGAGGACGTCAAGGCGTTCCAGCTCGCCTTCGGCACGGTCCTCGGCAAGGACGGCAAGCCGTTCAAGACCCGTGAGGGCACGACGATCCGCCTGGTCGACCTGCTCGACGAGGCGATCGACCGCGCGACGGCCGTCGTCCGGGAGAAGGCCGAGAAGGTGGGCCTGACCGAGGAGGAGATCGTCGAGAACGGCCGGTACGTCGGCATCGGCGCGGTGAAGTACGCCGACCTGTCGACCTCCGCCGTACGGGACTACAAGTTCGACCTGGACCAGATGGTGTCGCTGAACGGCGACACCTCCGTCTACCTCCAGTACGCCTACGCCCGTATCCAGTCGATCCTCCGCAAGGCGGGCGAGGCGAGCCCGGCCGCCCACCCGGAGCTCGAACTGGCTCCGGCGGAGCGGGCGTTGGGGCTGCACCTGGACCAGTTCGGGGAGGCCGTGGCCGAGGTCGCGGAGTCGTACGAGCCGCACAAGCTGGCCGCGTACCTCTTCAAGCTGGCGACCCTGCTGACCACGTTCTACGACCAGTGCCCGGTCCTGAAGGCGGACACCCCGGCCCAGGTGGAGAACCGCCTGTTCCTGGTCGACCTGACGGCCCGCACCCTGCACCGGGGCATGGCCCTGCTGGGCATCAGGACACCCGACAAGCTCTGACTCCGCGGGACCTCGCGTCGGGCGCCGGACACCCTGGGTGTCCGGCGCCCGACGCCTTCCTGACAAATCCCCTGCCCGTCAGGCTTCCTGCGGCCGGAGTCCGCCCATCTCCTGCTGCCCCTCGCGGGACGCTCCCGCTGACGGCGAGGGCGCGCGCCGACGCGCGGGGGCGCCCCCCGTGGCGCCCCCGCGCGTCAGTCAGTCGGCCGACCGGCCGACCGGCCCGGTCCGGGTCGGTCCGAATCGGACCGGATCGGGTCGGACCGGATCGGACCAGGTCGGGTCGGGTCGGACCGGTCAGCGGTTGCCGACCCAGGCGTTGAACTTCACGTTGACCGTGGCGGTGGTCTGCCGCTTGGTGAGGGGGGTGGCGCCGACGGACCGGTACAGCGGCGCGGCCTTCCACGTGGTGGTGGCCGAGATGTTGCGGCCGCTGACCTTGATGGCGTCCTTCTTCACCGGTGTGATGGCGACGGCGCCGTTGAGGTTGGTGACGGACCGCTTGTACTTCGGCGACTTGACCGGGCTGCCGTAGTCGTAGGACAGGACGGTCTTCTGGGTGATGACCGGAAGGTTGTAGATCCGCTCGGTGGCGGTGAACGTCAGGGTGATGTGCGACCCGGCCCGGGTGGCCTTGCGGACGCCCTTGATGTCCGCGACGAAGCGGACGTCCTTGTTGTAGGCCTCCTCGTTGTGTCCGCCCCGGTTGATGTAGCCGCCGGCCCGGACGTTGTAGGCCTCCTGCACCTTCCGGTTCTGGAGATAGTCGACGAACTTCTGCTGCTTGGCCTTGGGCAGCTTGTCGAAGGCCTTGAGCAGCTTGAGGGAGGCGGTGGCCTCGTCGTTGTTCTTCAGCCAGTCGCGGTACTTCGCGACGGTGAGCTTGGCCGGCTTGCCCTGCGGGGCGGCCACGGCGGTGCCCTGAGCGGCGACACCGGTGAACAGCAGGGCGCCGGCGGTGGCGGCGAGGACGCCGGCGCGGGTGGCCGTGGCGAGTGTACGCATGGTGAGAGAGCGCCTTCCCAGACGGTTTCGAGCTGGCACAACCAGCCTAATTTCGTGGGGAGTTGGCGGAAATCGTCTCTTGGGTCACTGCCCTTCGGGACAGTCACGGGGGAGTGAGGACGGGCAGGACGGCGGGGCCGCACGAACCGGCCCGGAGGACCGGGTTGTCAGTGGCAGAGCCACGACCACCGGAACCCGCTACGAGTATCAATGTCAGTGGCTGCCCCTACAGTCACCGGCATGGCGACACTTCCCAACCCGCTGCCCCAGCTGGCGGCCGACCCGAGCGGGCGTGTGCTCGGGCTTGAACTCCCGCTTCCGCAGGGGAGGCTGATCGACGCGACGGACGAGGGCCCGTGGCCCGAGCCGCTGCTGTGGTGCGCGGACGAGCCGGCCACGCCGGGCGTCTGGGCCGCCGTACGACCCGCGAGCCGTACGGCCGGTCTGCTCCCGGTGCTGCTGGACGTGGGCGACGGCCGGGGCGGGCCGCAGGAGTGGGAGTTGATGCCCGGCGAGATGTCCTACCCGGGCGACCACGAGGCCGACGAGGTCCTGGCGGAGTCCTGGGACGAGTACGCCACCGCCGAGGACCCCGACTGGCCCGGTCTCGCCGAAGCCCCGGCCCTCGACACCACCCCGGAGACGACCGCTTCCGCCCCCGGTGCCGTCGCCGACCCCGACGCCCTCGCCGCCGAGACCGCCGACGCCCTGGTGAAGGACCCCTCCCGGCTCAAGGACCCCCGCCTCGCCCTGGTCCCCGCCCGCCGCAGCGCGGACATCCCGGCGGCGATCGGCTGGACCGGCCCGGTCAACCACGAGAACGACGTGGCGAGGCTCTGCGCGGTCCTGCGTTCCTGGGAGGACCGCTTCGGCATACGCGTCGTCGCCCTCACCTTCGACCAACTCGTCCTCTCGGTCGCCGCCCCGCCCACCACCCGGGCGGAAGCCGAAGCCGTCGCCGCCGAACACTTCGCCTTCTGCCCGGACAACATCCACCAGGGCACGGCCGACGGCACCCGGCACGCCTACGCCCGCACCCTCCTCGGCGCACCCACCTGGTCCTTCTGGTGGGACTGAGACGCCGGTGAGACGGACGTCGGTGAGGCGTCGGCGCGGCGTGGGCCGACCGCGCCCCGGCGAGCCTCCCCGCCGTCACCCCCGCCGTCACCCCCGCAGCCCCGCCCCCAACCTCCGCAGCCCCTCCCGGATCTCCCCCGGCGTCTGCGTCACGAAGCACAGCCTCAGGGTCGCCCGGTCGGGCTCGCCGGCGTAGAAGGGCGCCCCGGGCACGTACGCGACGTCCCGCTCGACGACGCGCGGCAGGAGGGCGCCGGTGTCGTAGGACGAGGGAAGGCGGGCCCAGAGGAACATGCCGCCCTCGGGGCGGTTCCAGGTGGAGCCCGCCGGGAGGGCCTCGGCGAGGCCGTCGAGCATGGCGTCCCGGCGCTCCCGGTACGCGGCGGCGACCCGGACGACATGGGCGTCCAGGTCACGGTCGGCCAGATACCGGGCCGCGGCGAGCTGGTTGACGGTCGGGGTGTGCAGATCGGCCGCCTGCTTGGCGACCGCGCACGCCCGGCGCAGCCCCGCGGGCGCGCGCAGCCAGCCCAGCCGCATCCCGGGGGCCATCACCTTGGAGAAGGAGCCCAGCAACGCCGTACGGTCCTCGGCGCCCGGGTACGAGGCGATCCACGGCACCCGGTCGCCCTCGAAGCGGAGTTCGCCGTACGGGTCGTCCTCGACGACCCACAGCCCGCGCCGGGCGGCGACCGAGGCGACGGCCGCCCGCCGCTCGGCGGGGAGGGTGCGGCCGGTCGGGTTCTGGAAGGTGGGCACGGTGTAGAAGAGCTTGGGCCGGTGCCGCACCACCAGCTCCTCCAGCGCCTCCGGGTCCACCCCGTGCGCGTCGCCCGGCACGGCCACCACCCGCGCCCCCGCGAACCGGAACGCCTGAAGCGCCGCCAGATAGCAGGGGTCCTCGACCAAAACGGTGTCCCCCGGCTCCAGCAACGCGGTGGCGAGCAGCGACAGCGCCTGCTGCGACCCGGTGGTGACGAGCACCCCGTCCGCGCCCGTCGCCAGCCCGCGCGCCCCGTACCGCGCGGCGAGCGCCGCCCGGAGCACCGGCTCGCCCTCGGTCGTCGCGTACTGCAGCGCGCGCCCCGCGGACTCGGCGAGCACATCGCGGTAGGCGGCCGCTATCCCCTCCGTGTCGAACAGCTCCGGCGCGGGCAATCCACCCGCGAAGTTGACGACTTCGGGACGCGAGGTGACGGCGAGGATGTCCCGAACGGGGGAACCCCCGACCGCCGCGACCCGCTCGGCGAAGCCGGGCACGGCCGCCCCGGCGCCCACCACGTCCGCGTCCCCCGAACCGCCCCCGACTCCCGGCTCCACGACAAACCCCACGTCATGCGCGGCCCGCACGGCATCCACGGCACCCATCCCACGGCTCCCTCACCACTCGCGGACGGCACGGCCCCGCCCCTGCCCGCACCCTAGACAGGTGCATGCCCCTTACACCCACCAGTTTCGCTATGCGGACCGTGCTCCGTACCCCCTAGGCTGCGCCCATGCTGCCCAGCGTGGACACGAACGACGAGTTGGAAGAAGTCGTACGTGACGAGGCGCTGCTGCGACCGGCCGCCCAGGATCTCTGTGGTCAGCTCGGTCTGGCAGGCGCGCGGATCGTACGCTTCCCCGAGGGCTCGCTGCCGGTGTACGCCGTCGGCGACTCCCTCGTCCTCAAGCTCTATCCGGGTTTCGAAGCGGCGGAAGCCGTCAGAGAGGCCCGCCTGCTGTCCCTCCTGTGGGGCAAACTCCCCATCCCCACACCCAGGTTGCACTCGGCCGACCAGTACAAGAACGGCTGGCGCTATGTGCTGATGTCCCGCCTGCCCGGCGAGGACCTCAACGAGGCCTGGCCCCGGATCCCCCGGCCCGACCAGGAACGTATCGTCGTCGAGGCCGCCGAGGGCCTCGCCGCCCTGCACGCCCTGGACGCGACCCCGGTCATCCCCCTCACCGGGCCGCCGGACTGGGGCAGGTTCATCGCCGCACAGCGCGCGGCGGCGGTCGAGCAACAGCAGAGCGGCGGCCTCTCGGCCCCCTGGCTCGAACAGATCCCTGACTTCCTCCGCTCGGTCCCCCTGCCCGCCCCGCGCCGCCCGGTCCTTCTGCACACCGAGTTCATGCGCGACCACCTCACCGTCGACCCCCACGACGGCTGGCGCCTGACCGGCCTCTTCGACTTCGAACCGGCCATGGTCGGCGACCCCGCCTACGACTTCGTCAGCGTCGCCCTCTTCCTCACCCGGGCCGACCCCACCCTCCTGAAACTCTTCTACGAGGCCTACGGCCGGCCCCCGTTCGCCCCCCGCGAGCTGATGGCCTACACCCTCCTCCACGTCTACAGCGACCTGAACTGGTACCTGCGCAGCCTGCCGGCCCCGCCCAGTCAGACCTTGGACTCGCTGGCGGAGACGTGGTTCGGCACGGGGGGTTGAGCACCTGGTGACGGGGGCGGGGGCGGGGGCTCAGTACCTCTGAGGGGCGCGGGGAACCGCGCGACCGGCCCCCGCCCACCCACACCCGGACTCACACCCACACCCACACCCGCCCACCGACTGCTCAGGCCTTACGCCCCATCGCCGCATACACATTGATGTCCGCGTCGGTCACGTCATTGATGTCCCGATACCGAACCTTCTCGATGTCGTCCATCCCGGCCAACACATGCGGCTCCACCGCCGGAGGCACCGGCGCACCCTCCTCGAACCGCCAGTGATGCGCCGGCACCACCCCGGGCTCGTCCACCACGAGCCCGCTCTGCTCGAAGAACCGCGCGACCTCGTCCTTGGACCGCAGCACGAAGGTGAACCCCCGCTTGGTGTACGTCTCCTGCACCGCACGGATGCTCGCCGGATTGAGGTCCTCGGTCAGATGGCTGAGGACCAGCCGGCTCCCGGCGGGCAGCGCGTCCACCAGCTCCCGCACGACGGGGTAGGCCTCGTCGTCCTCGACGAAGTGCAGGATCGCCACCAGGCACAGCGCGATCGGCCGGTCGAAGTCGAGCGTCTTCGCGGCCGCTTCGACGATCCGCGCCGGCGACTTGAAGTCGGCGTCGATGTAGTCCGTGGCACCCTCGGGCCCGCTCGTGAGCAACGCGCGCGCGTGGGCGAGCACCACCGGGTCGTTGTCGACGTACACGACCCGGGAGTCCGGGACGATCGCCTGGGCGATCTGGTGCACGTTCTCGGCGGTCGGCAGCCCGGTGCCGATGTCCAGGAACTGCCGGATGCCCTCGTCCTTGGCGAGCGTGGTCACCGCGCGGCGCATGAAGTCACGGTTGTGCCGGACGTCGAGGTAGCCGCGCGGATTGGCCGCCAGCGCCGCGCCTGCGGCCTCCCGGTCCACGGGGTAGTTGTCCTTGCCGCCGAGGAAGACGTCGTAGACCCGAGCCGGGTGCGCCCTGGTGGTGTCGATCCTCTTCCGCAGCTCGGCGGGGTCCTGACTGAGCGCGTCACCGGCCATAAAGCCTCTCCCTGGAGAGTCGCATCATTGAATGAACAACAACCTAACCTCCAGGGCGAGTTGCCGCCGCCCGGATACGAAGGCCCGCCCGACGCCGCGCGGGCCCACCCGGGCCGACCCGGGCCCACCCGGGCCCGGGTCGGCCCGGGCCAAGGCCCCGCCCTGGCCCCGCCCCGCCCCGCCCCGCCGCCGACGTCAGGCGCGCGCCGGATACGCCTTCGGGTCGGGGCCGTACCGGTTCGCGTCCGGCTGCCCCTCGGTGGCCATGAAGATGATCATAAAGATGGTGCCGAGGCAGGGGATGAGCCCGATGAGGACCCACCAGCCGCTGCGGCCGATGTCGTGCAGCCGCCGGACGCTGACGGCCAGGGACGGCAGGAAGATGGCCACGGCGAAGACGAGTTCGGGCACCTCCGTGTCCATGACCAGACCGAGGACGATCAGCGCGAGATAGATGAGCGACGCGATCAGCGTGAACATCCAGTACTCCTGGCGGCGCGCACGCCCGCTGAAGACCGCGTACTTCTTGAGCACCTCGACGAACCAGTTCATGACTTCCCCCCGACATTCGGCACAGGCCGGTCCTGCGCATCAGGACAGGCGCAGAAGCTATGCCGATTGACGAGAACTCGTCAATTCCATAACCACCTCACGTCGGCTGTCGCTCGTGGGCCACCGCAACGTGGGCCGCCTCACCGACTACTGCTGGTCGCTCTCGCCCAGCGTCGTCCCCTCCGGAACCCACTTCGGCCCGCCCAGCGGATACTCGTACGCCGGACGCCCGTTGTTGCCGCTCGTGCGGAACGGCAGGCCGTTGTCGTTCACCCGCAGCGTGCCGCTGCGGGAGCCGCTGGACCACTGCAGCTCCAGGTACCAACTGACGTAGTACGCCGAGGCGTCGGCCGTGACGTAGTAGACCTCCGGGTCGGACTCGCTGACCGAGTACGGGAAGTTCTTGCTGCCCGCCTTGGGCCGCACATCGGGGCGCGCGGCGTCCAGGGCGATCGTGAAGGACCGGGTCGGAACGCCGGCCCCGCAGCCGACACCCGGGTACCCCATGGCGTAGTCGTTCCAGGCGAGGGGCGACCGCTTGTCGACCAACCGGACCTTGAGGCTCCGTACGACCACGGTCTCCTCTCCCGTGCCCTGCAAGGTGAGCGTCAGAAACTGCTTCTCCGACGACACGGCCCCGGCCGCCCGCACCCAGCCCGCCGCGTCCTGCTCCGGCGGCGGTGGCCCCACCTTCGTCGGCGGCCGGTCGGCCAGATACCGCTGGGAGCAGGGGCTTTCCCAGGTGTACGGCTCCACCTTCACGGACAGCGGCACCGGGAGGGACGCGTCCTCGCCACCCCCGCCGCCGCCCGCCCCACCGGGGCTGCTCGGGGTGGTGCGTGCCGAGGGCGCGCTCCCCTTGTCGGCCCCCTTCTCGCCCTTGTCACCCGACGTGCTCGCGGAGACAGAGGGCGAGGCACCGGACGGTGAGGGCGATCGCCGGTCGCCCTCATCCTCCCCCTTGGCCGCCTCCTCCCCGACGGACACGTCCCCGGCCCACCGTGTGCCGGCCCCGTCCTCCTCCCCACCGGACGGCAGACTCACGGCGAGCGTGACCGCACCGAGCACGGCGGCGACCGCCAGCCCGGCCACCAGTGCCGACCGGGAACGCCGTCCGGCACGCGACCGGCCCCCCGAGCCGTCGGAGGCCGCTCCCCCGACCACCGCCCGCCGAACCGCGCTCTGCGCCGAACGCCTCTCCGAAACGCCGTCGTGCCCGACCACCGCACCGGCCGTCGCCGCCTCCACGGCCCCCGCCCCCGCCCCCGAAGCCGAAGCCGAACTCCGCTCGGACGCGACGCCCGCCCCAGCCTCGGAGGCCGCCCCCTTGGTGAACGCCTCACCTTTGGTGGACGCCGCGCCCCGCTCGGCCGCCGCACTCCCCGCCGCTCCCCCGGACGCCCCGGCGGAGTCGCTCCCCTTGCGCCGCCGCATCGCGTCCGCGAGCACCCACGCCCGGTGGAGTTCGACCAGTTCCTCCGGGGTCGCCTTGCAGAGGCGGGCCAACCGCTCCACGGGCGCGTAATCGGCGGGTACGGCGTCGCCGTTGCAGTACCGGTGAAGCGTCGACGTACTCATGTGGAGCCGCTTGGCGAGCACCCCGTAGCTGAGCCCCGAGCGCTCCTTCAACTCCCGTAGCGCCTCGGCGAAATCAGCCCCCATGCCGTCCCCGGCACCGCTCCCCGACACAGCGTCCTCCGTCCCCATGCGCCCCCACGTCCCGTCCGGCGTTCCAGGGGACCGATGTTTTTCCAGGTCAAAGCCGTTCTGGGCGTTCCAGCGTCCCTGATCGTCCGCAGAGTGTGGCGGCTGGGACGGTTCACCCCGCAAGCTCTTGTCATCCAAGCACGCCGCTCCCGGCAACCCGGTCGAGCGGCACGGCTTCGACCACTTGTTCTCAGCCTCTGCAACCGGCTTTGTCCGAAAAGGAATTGATGATGCGCACGTTCCGTACGGCCCGCCCCGTCCGTCTGCTCGCCGCCACCGGAGTCGCGGTCGCCGCCCTCGCCCTCACCGCATGCGACAACGGGATGGGCCCCCGGGACGAGGGCCGGGCGAGCGACTCCAACTCGACCTCGCAGACCACCGGTTCCACCGGCACGGGCACCACAGGCGCGGGCACCACAGGCGGCACGGGCACCACAGGCGGCACCGGTTCCACGGACACCGCCTCCACCACCGGCGGCACCACGACGACCGACAAGGCCTCCGCGAGGACGGGCACCGGCACGTCCAAGGCCGCCGCGTCCGACCCCTGGGACCCCGCCAACCGCGTCACCTGCAACGGCTCCAACACCACCGTCACCATGAAGCCGGTGGCCCGCCCGCTGAACCACATGCTGATCACCGTGAAGAACACCGGCTCGAAGTACTGCGACCTCTACTACAACCCGACGGTCCGCTTCGACCAGGCCCAGTGGGCCCCCGGCGTCTTCGAGGAGTCGCAGCCCCAGGCGGTGGTGACCCTCGCCCCCGGTGAGTCCGGCTACGCGGGCGTCCTCCTCGCCTCGGCCGACGGCAGCGGTGAGAACGGCACCACGGCCAGGAAGGTCACCATCGGTTTCCAGGGCAAGGAGCCGGGCAGCAACGGCGGCCGCGTCGCTGCTCCCGCCCTGCCCTCCGGGGGCGTCTACTACGACAGCTCCCTGACCGTCACCTACTGGCAGTCGTCGATCGACGACGCCCTCATGTACTGAGCCGGAGGGAGCGGGACCGTACGGACTGGGCCGGAGAGGCGCCTCAGCGCACCATCCGCGCGGCCTCGACGGCCCAGTACGTGAGGATGTTCCGCGCCCCCGCCCGCTTGATCCCCGTCAGCGTCTCCAGGATCGCCCGGTCCCGGTCGATCCAGCCCTTCTCGGCGGCGGCCTCGACCATCGAGTACTCCCCGGAGATCTGGTACGCGGCGACCGGCACGTCCACGGCGTCCGCGACCCGCGCGAGGATGTCCAGGTAGGGCCCGGCGGGCTTGACCATCACCATGTCGGCGCCCTCCTCCAGGTCGAGGGCGAGCTCCCGCAGCGACTCCCGTACGTTCGCCGAATCCTGCTGATACGTCTTCCGGTCCCCCGTCAGCGACGAGGCGACGGCCTCCCGGAAGGGTCCGTAGAACGCGGACGCGTACTTGGCGGTGTAGGCGAGAACGGCGACATCCTCGCGCCCGATCTGGTCGAGCGCATCTCGAATGACCCCGATCTGCCCGTCCATCATCCCGCTGGGCCCGACCACATGTGCCCCGGCGTCCGCCTGCACCTGAGCCATCTCGGCATACCGCTCAAGGGTCGCGTCGTTGTCGACCCGCCCCTGGTCGTCAAGAACCCCGCAATGCCCGTGATCCGTGGTCTCGTCGAGACAAAGATCGGACATCACCAGCAGTTCGTCCCCGACCTCGGCCCGCACATCACGGATGGCGACCTGGAGGATCCCGTCCGGATCGGTCCCCGGCGTCCCGAGCGCGTCCTTCTTCCCGTCCTCCGGCACCCCGAACAGCATGATCCCGGAGACCCCGGCCTCCACGGCCTCCACGGCGGCCTTCTTCAGACTGTCCCGCGTGTGCTGCACGACCCCCGGCATCGCCGAGATCGGCACGGGCTCACTCACACCCTCCCGCACGAACGCGGGCAGGATGAAGTCCGCGGGATGCAGCCGCGTCTCGGCCACCATCCGCCGCATCACAGGCGTCGTACGAAGCCGGCGGGGCCGCGTACCGGGAAACGATCCGTACTTCGACATACACCTACGCTACGCCCGCGCCGACAGCCCCTTTGCCGACGGCCCGTCGGTGCGCGAGCCCTTCCTACGCCCCCTGAACGCCATCCCCCGGGGCACGGGTGGCCCCTTCCTCACCCCTGACAACCCGCAACACGGGCTCAGGCGCGAACTCACCGAGATCGAACGCGGCGTCCCGCCAGTGTGCCGCCAGATCCAGCAACTTCTGCGGGTCGTAGTCGACGGGCGGCGCCGGCTGGCAGGGCAGCAGCGGATAGAGGACGGTGATGGCGAACCGGACACCCCACATGGCGGCCCCGGCATGAGGTTCCACACCTTCCTCCACCCCCTCCTTCTTCAGGTACTCCAGGGTGGCCGACGCATCGCGCAGGGTGTTGTACACCTGCGCATAGGTGGCGTGAATGGTGTGGTCGGTCATGCGGCACTCCTCGGGAAGCCGGGTGGATCGGCCCGCCCCGAGTCCGGCTCAGGCGGTACGGGCGGTACGGGCGGTACGGGCGGGACGGGCCGGACGGGCGGGTCAGACAGGTCGGACGGGTCGCACAGTTCGGGCAGTTCGGACGGATTCGGGTCCTGCCACCCCGCGGCCTCCGCGGCCTCCGCGGTCCCCGCGACCCCCCTAGCCTCCGCACCCCCGGCGATACGCCGCTCCCGTTCGGCGCGGCAATCTCGGCACCAGGTCCCCTCGGGCCTGCGGAAGGCCCGGTTGCAGCCGCCCGCGCAGTCCACCATCCGGTACCACGGCTCCGGTTCGCCCTCTGGGGCCTGCCCCTCGGACACTTCCGGCAGGACCGGCAACGGCGGTGGCAGCAGTTCACTCAGCCGGTAGGCGAGGAACCGTGCCGGATTCCTGAGAGGCACGGGAAGATCGGCCGTCATGGCGTGGTGCACCGCCGTCCCACTGGCCCCGTTGTCGAACCAGGCGACGACGGCCGGAGCGAGACGGCGCACATCCTTCTGCGAGAGCGTGAACCGATCATCGGTCCGACGCAGCCCCACGAGCAGTGCGACAGCCTTGTCATAGTGATCACCGCGTTCCGACGACTCGGCGTCGGCGTCCTCCGCCGCAGGCGGCACGACGGAATCAACGGCGCCGAGATCGCCCTCCACCGGCTCCCCGTCCGCCACCACGTCCTCGACGGGCACCTCCTCGACGACCGGCCGAACAGGCACCAGGTCCACCGGACCGGCGACAGCGACCGACCCCTCCCTCTCCCCCATCACCCCACGGGCACGCGTGAGCGCCGGAGCGTTGTACGCGTACGTCCGCGTGACCACGCGCCCACCGTCGACGCGCTCCCGCACCCGCTCGACGTAGCCGTGCGCCTCCAACTCCCGCAGGGCGAAGGCGATCCGGTCCCGGCCTTCGGGAAACCGCTCGGCGAGCGTACGGATATCCGCGGAGGCACCCTGGGGCAGCGAGAGGATGTGGGTACCGAGCCCGATGGCGGTCAGCGACAGCTCACGATGCTGGGCGAGGTGATTGCCGATGATCGTGTACCGGTCGGGCTGGTACTCCTTGACGTGGATGACACCGGAACGGGTGGCACTTCGCCGGATACGGGACTGCGGGCGCACAGCGCCGCTAGGCTTGCTCTCAGCCATGAGGGAAGGCCTTCACTTCTCCTCGGTGGTCAGGCCCTCGCACTGGGATTGCAGTCCCGGCGGGGGCCGTCGCATGTCTGCGTCTGGTCTTCACCGAGCCTGCCCGCCCAACCCACCCCCGCGCCAGCCGACTTGGGACAGTTCACTCCCGCGAGTGACGAACACGGGGTTTGGATTGGTTTGGAGGGTTTCTCTCCCAAGAGTTCTTACTCCTTTACGGCCCGCACCCCCGACACACGCCCGACCGGGACCCGTGTTTCCGGGCTCCGGGGCAGCGCATGCCCTTCACCTCCTGTACTCCAGCTCGGCCCATACGGTCTTGGTCGGCACCGGCCCATCCACCACTCCCCACCGGTCCGCCAACTCCTCGACGAGCAGTAGCCCGTAGCCGCCTTCGGCCGGGGCTCGGCCACTGACCGGCGTACGCACAGGCAGCCGCTCCCCGCGCGTGTCCATCACTTCGATACGGAGCGTGGTCGGCGACGTGACGGCGAGGGTGAGCCGGAAGCTCCGACCGGCGACGCGCCCGTGCAGGGCGGCGTTGGCAGCGAGTTCGGCGACGACGAGCTGGGCGGGGTCCACCGGCAGCCCCCACGAGCGCAGTTGCTCCGCTGCCAGGAGCCGGGCCAGGCGGGCCCCGCGGCGGGTGGCCGAGAGCGGGACGGAGAACCGCTGGGACGGGTCGGCAACGGCGGCGGACCCGGCCGTCTCGGTGATGGAACTGCTGGATCGGGTGATTTGGTCGTTCACGTCACACAGAGTGGTTGCGCGTGCATAGCCTGTGAAGGTCTGACGCCCGTGCGGAGAGGGGCCGTCCGGGTGCGTTCCGGCTCTTGTCCGGGCGACACCGGGAGACGTGGCGCAGGCGCCCGGAGTTGGGCACTGGTGGCGTGACGGAAGGCGGCGGACTACGTGGGCGACTGGGACGCGGGACTGGAAGACGACGAGGCCGGGGCGGTGATGAAGACGGTCGCGCGACAGCTGAAGCTGTGGCGGGAGGCGGCCGGTCTCACCCAGGCGGAGTTCGGAACGGCGATCGGGTACGGGGAGGAGTCGGTCTCCTCGGTGGAGCGGGGGCGGCGGATTCCCCGGCCCGAGTACCTGGACCAGGCGGACGAGGTACTGGGCGCGGACGGCAAGATCGCCGCGATGAAGCGGGACTTGGCGGAGGTCCGGTATCCGAAGAAGGTACGGGACCTGAAGAAGCTGGAGGCGGACGCGGTCGAGCTGTGCGCCTATAACAACTCGGTCGTTCATGGACTGTTGCAGACCGAGGAGTACGCGAGGGCCGTCTTCAGTTCGCGTCGACCACCGTTCACCCCAGATGATCTTGAGCAGCGGGTAGCGGCCCGTGTGGCGCGTCAGGAGATTGTCAGCGATGCGACCGCTCAGCCCGTCTTCAGTTTTGTCCAGTGCGAGTCGACACTTCGACGGCCCATCGGCGGCAGGATGGTTATGCGCGGGCAGCTCGAACGGCTGCTGGAGATCTCTGGGTTCCGCAATGTGGACCTACAGGTACTGCCGCTGGGTCACGAGGAGAACTCCGGTCTCGCTGGATCGTTCAGATTGCTCAGGCTCAAGGACGGCACCACGGTCGGGCACGTCGAGGTGCAGCACATCAGCCGTGTGATTGTCGACCCGAAAGAGGTTCAGCTCCTCGACATGCGTTATGGGACCATCCGGGCGCAGGCTCTCAGCCCACGGGAGTCGAAGGCCCTCATCGAGAAAGCGCTTGGAGAGACATGACCCTCAAGCCCTACGGAGCCAGTCCCGACTCGGAGTGGATAAAGAGCAGCTACAGCACGGACGAAGGCCCCGACTGCGTGGAGGTAGCAGCCATCCCCGACCACATCCTCGTCCGCGACTCCAAGAACCCCCACGGCCCTCGCCTCGCCCTCGCTCCCCCCGCCTGGGCGACCTTCCTGGCGTACGCCTCCGGGAACTGACAGAGCGAACGTATGGGGCCCGCACCCGAGTTGACAGGTGCGGCCCCATGTCGCGCGCCTTCAGTGAGCGACCAGCGCTTCCTCCGGTCGCCGCGCCTCGGCCCTCGCGTCGCCTCTCGCTTCAACGAGCCTCGCTATTCAGAGAGTTGCGCGGTGGGCTGCCTCATGACCGGTTTCTACTCGGCCGGCTCGGCGATCAGCGCCGTACCGATCTCTCGGAAGCCCAGTCGGGCGTATACCCGCGAGACGTCTTCGTCGCCTGCCGACAGGAAGACGGTCTCCGCTCCCCGCGACCGGGCGTCGGCCACCAGTGCCGCAGTGACCGCCGCCGCGAGACCGCGACGGCGAGCTGCGGGCAACGTTCCGACCCCTACGATCTCGCTGACGCCCGCGAGCGGTTGGTGCTGGCCGGCGGACAGTGCCGAGCCGTCCTCGACAGCTGCGGCGACCACCGTCAGACCTGCCCGGATACGCACGATCGCGCGTTCCACCGATCCATCGGCGACACGGGCGTGGACCGCTTCCGCCAATTGCGGGGTCCCCGCGAGACCGACGTGGGTTCCCGGCTCGGCGAAGGCGAGGTGAGGAACGGCCAGGGCGCTGGACAGAAGTGGATCGTCCGCGCCCACGATCCGCACCGACATGGTGCCGGACAGAGCCTCCACCGGCACTGCCGGAGCGCACGGATCGAGCACCATCAGCGGATGTTCGTGGACCACGAGTCCCGACTCCTCGACCGCTGCCCGCAGCGTGGGCGTGGTCTCGGCAACCCATTCGAAGCTTTCCGGGATCCCCAGCTCCCGCTGACGGGCACGGACGTTCTCCACATCGGTGGCCCCCACCGGGCCGGACCATCCCCGCGCGGGACGTGCGTAGAACGGCCAGCCCTTGCCCTCCCGCACAAACAAAGTGAGCGGCCCGTGGTGCTCGACCCGGGCGCCGTGACGCGGGACCGCGTCGTAGTACTCCTCAAGCCGGTCCAGCAATGCCCGCTCGCGGCGATCGTCAAGATCGGCAGAAGTCATACCGGGCATCCAAGCAACAGGGCCCCAGCCGGCACCACTCCATTTCGAAAGTGACCCGGCATGCTTCGGCACTGCTGGGCCGCGCAAGGAAAAACGGCGTGAGGTCCCCGCGGACCTCACGCCGTTCTCCTGCTGGCCCGTGTCAGGTCGTAGACCGCCGCCTACGCGCCCCCGGCCGCCGCTCGCTCGGCCGAGTGACGGGATCCCCCGCCTCCACGGCAGCGGCCCGCCGCCGTACCCCGAAGTCCGCCAACGCCTCGGCCAGCTTGTGCACGGACGGCTCGGGAGCCATCACGTCCACCCGAAGCCCGTGCTCCTCGGCCGTCTTGGCCGTAGCGGGCCCGATAACGGCGATCACCGTCACGTTGTGCGGCTTCCCGGCGATGCCCACCAGGTTCCGCACGGTGGAGGACGACGTGAAGAGAACGGCGTCGAACCCGCCCCCCTTGATCGCCTCCCGCGTCTCGGCCGGCGGCGGCGAAGCCCGCACGGTCCGATAGGCGGTGACGTCGTCGACCTCCCACCCGAGCTCGATCAGCCCCGCGACCAGCGTCTCGGTGGCGATATCGGCCCGCGGCAGGAACACCCGGTCGATCGGATCGAAAACGGGGTCATAGGGCGGCCAGTCCTCCAGCAAGCCGGCCGCGGACTGCTCCCCGCTGGGCACCAGATCCGGCTTCACACCGAAGGCGATGAGCGCCTTGGCGGTCTGCTCCCCGACCGCCGCGACCTTGATCCCCGCGAAGGCACGGGCGTCGAGCCCGTACTCCTCGAACTTCTCCCGCACCGCCTTGACGGCATTGACCGAGGTGAAGGCGATCCACTCGTAGCGCCCCGTGACGAGGCCCTTCACGGCCCGCTCCATCTGCTGCGGCGTCCGCGGCGGCTCGACCGCGATCGTCGGCACCTCGTGCGGTACGGCCCCGTACGAGCGCAGTTGGTCGGAGAGCGAGGCGGCCTGCTCCTTCGTACGCGGCACGAGGACCCGCCACCCGAACAGGGGCTTGTTCTCGAACCACGACAGCTGGTCGCGCTGGGCCGCGGCGGAACGCTCTCCGACCACGACTATCACCGGCCGGCCGCCCTCCGGCGAGGGCAGCACCTTGGCCTGCTTCAGCGTCTGCGCGATCGTGCCGAGCGTCGCGCTCCAGGTCCGCTGCCGGGTCGTCGTACCGGCGACGGTGACGGTCATCGGCGTGTCGGGCTTACGGCCGGCGGCGACCAGCTCACCCGCCGCCGCGGCCACGGTCTCCAGCGTCGCCGAGACGACGACGGTCCCGTCGGACACCCCGACCTCGGCCCAGCACCGGTCGGACGCCGTGCGCGCGTCGACGAACCGCACGTCCGCGCCCTGCGCGTCCCGCAGCGGCACACCGGCGTACGCGGGCACGCCCACGGCGGCCGCCACTCCGGGAACCACCTCGAACGGCACGCCCGCGGCGGCGCACGCCAGCATCTCCTCGGTGGCGTACGTGTCCAGCCCCGGGTCCCCGGAGACCGCACGCACGACCCGCTTGCCGCCCCGCGCGGCCTCCATGACAAGATGTGCGGCATCCCGCACAGCGGGTGCACCAACGGTTGTTGACGCGCCGTCAACGACCGTCAGCTGAGGCGTGCCTGTGCCCGAGAACGTATCCGCTGAAGTAGCCGCGGAAGAGGCAGAGGACGCCGCAGTCAGTGCCGACGGCGGGCTCGAGTCGGTGTCCAGTAGGGCGACGCCTGCGCGGGCGTGCGTACGCACCACGTCGAGCACGTCGTGCTCGGCGATGAGAACGTCCGCGTTCGCCAGCGCCTCGACGGCGCGCAATGTCAACAGTCCCGGATCCCCGGGTCCGGCACCGAGGAAGGTGACGTGACCGTGGTCCGGACCGGCGGGAAGGGTGGTGGGGCTCAATGTGCTCGCTCCCCCATCAGACCGGCCGCGCCCTTAGCGAGCATCTCGGCGGCGAGTTCACGGCCGAGCGCCATTGCTTGGTCGTACGTCTCGGGCACGGGACCGGTGGTGGACAGCTGCACCAGCGTCGAGCCGTCGGTCGTGCCGACGACGCCGCGCAGGCGCATCTCCTTGACAGTCTGCCCGTCGGCCAGAAGGTCGGCGAACGCACCCACAGGTGCGCTGCAACCGGCCTCCAGGGCGGCGAGCAGGGACCGCTCGGCGGTCACGGCGGCCCGAGTGTACGGGTCGTCGAGCTCGGCGAGCGCGGCGATCAGTTCCGCGTTGTCCGCGGCACATTCGATCGCCAGTGCCCCCTGGCCGGGGGCGGGCAAAACGGTGTCGACCGAGAGGAAGTCGGTCACTTCGTCGCTACGTCCGATCCGGCTCAGTCCGGCGGCGGCCAGGACTACGGCGTCCAGCTCACCCTTCCGTACGTATCCGATCCGCGTGTCGACGTTCCCGCGGATCGGCACCGTCTCGATCGTGAGCCCGTGGCTGCGCGCGTACGCGTTCAGCTGGGACATCCGCCGCGTCGAACCGGTGCCCACTCGCGCGCCCGCGGGCAGCTGCTCGAAGGTCAGTCCGTCCCGGGCGACCAGCACGTCCCGCGCGTCCTCACGGACCGGCACGGCGGCCAGCGCGAGGTCGTCCGGGTGCGTGGTCGGCAGGTCCTTGAGGGAGTGCACGGCGAAGTCGACCTCGCCCCGCAACAGCGCCTCGCGCAGCGCGGTGACGAACACTCCCGTGCCGCCGATCTGCGCCAGCTGCTCGCGGGAGACGTCGCCGTACGTCGTGATCTCCACCAGTTCCACGGGCCGTCCGGTCAGCCGGCGGACCGTCTCCGCCACCTGCCCGGACTGGGCCATGGCGAGTTTGCTTCGCCTCGTCCCGAGCCTCAGGGCCCTGTCTTGCGGCTCACTCATGATCGCCCTCGGTTCTCGGCGTTCGCTTCGACGTTCTTGTCGCGGTCTGCGTGCTCGACGCTGTCCTCGGCCCGGGACACGGCGGCGACCGTCTCCTGGTCCAGGTCGAACAGGGTCCGCAGCGCGTCCGCGTACCCGGCACCGCCGGGCTCGGCCGCGAGCTGCTTGACCCGTACGGTCGGCGCGTGCAGCAGCTTGTCGACGACGCGCCGCACGGTCTGGGTGATCTCGCCGCGGTGCTTGTCGTCCAGGGCCGGCAGCCGGCCCTCCAGGCGCGCGATCTCGTTCGCGACGACATCGGCGGCCATGGCGCGCAGCGCCACGACGGTGGGCGTGATGTGCGCGGCACGCTGGGCGGCACCGAAGGCCGCCACCTCGTCCGAAACGATCCTCCGCACCATGTCGACGTCGGCGGCCATCGGCGCGTCGGCCGAGACCTCGGCGAGCGACTCGATGTCGACCAGCCGGACCCCGGCCAGCCGGTGCGCGGCGGCGTCGATGTCCCGGGGCATCGCCAGGTCCAGCAGCGCCAGCACGGGCGCGGGCCGGGGCACCTCGACGACCGGCTCGGGCCGGCGCAGCTCGGGGATCCGCCCGGTGACGGCCACGGTCGCGACGAGCGCGGCGATCAGCTCGGCGTCGTCGGCCGGCGTACGCGGGGCCTCACGCTCCGGCGTACGACGGCTCGCGCGCCGGTCCACGGTCGCGTTGTCCACCCAGGCCGCGTGCTGCTCCAGCGTGGCCGCGTCCATCCCGGCCACCGCGGCGTCCCCGAGCACGGAGAAGCCGCCGCCCTGCGCGGCGGGCAGGTCCAGGGGGCAGTCGTCGTCGCTGCCGAGAGAGGTCGGCGGCAGGACCGGCCGTACGTCCGTGCGCGTCTCCGCCCCGGTGGCGAACGCGCCCTCGGGAACCCGGCCCTCGACGGCCGCCGCGATCATCCCGGCGCTCAGGACCAGGCCCGTGGCGCCCGTACAGGAGACGGCGACATCGGCACGTGTCAGCTCGGCCGGCACCGATTCCATCGGTACCGCGCGGGCCAGCACGTCCGTTTCGCCCTGTTCGGCCAGGATCTGTGCGAGTCGCTCGGCCCGGTCGTACGTCCGGTTGGCGATCACGATCTCGCCCACGCCCGCGCGCGCGAGGGTCGCGGCGGCCAGCGAGGACATCGACCCGGCGCCGATCACGACGGCCCGCTTGCCCCGGGCCCAGCCCTCGACGTCCGCGCCGGCGGTGAACTGCTCCAGCCCGAACGTCACCAGCGACTGCCCGGCCCGGTCGATCCCGGTCTCGGAGTGCGCCCGCTTGCCGACCCTGAGGCTCTGCTGGAACAGGTCGTTCAGCAGCCGCCCGGCCGTGTGCATCTCCTGCGCGCGGGCCAGCGCGTCCTTGATCTGCCCGAGGATCTGGCCCTCGCCGACGACCATGGAGTCGAGCCCGCAGGCCACCGAGAAGAGATGGTGGACGGCCCGGTCCTCGTAGTGCACGTACAGATACGGAGTGATCTCGTCGAGGCCCACCCCGCTGTGCTGGGCGAGCAGCGTGGACAGCTCGGCGACGCCCGCGTGGAACTTGTCCACGTCCGCGTACAGCTCGATGCGGTTGCAGGTGGCGAGGACGGCGGCCTCGGCGGTCGGCTCGGCGGCGACCGTGTCCTGAAGCAACTTGATCTGCGCGTCCAGGGACAGCGCGGCCCGCTCCAGCACGCTCACCGGAGCGCTGCGGTGGCTCAGTCCGACGACCAGAAGACTCATGCCGGCATCACGGCGGGGACATCCCCGTCGGGCCCTTTCCCGGACTCCTTGGGAGCCAGCGGTACGGCATCGGCCGCGGCCGCGGCCTCCTCGCCGGCCTTGCGCTGCTCGTGGAAGGCGAGGATCTGCAGCTCGATCGAGAGGTCCACCTTGCGGACGTCGACCCCGTCCGGCACGGAGAGGACGGTCGGCGCGAAGTTCAGGATCGAGGTGATCCCGGCGGCGACCAGCCGGTCGCACACCTGCTGGGCGGCACCGGCGGGGGTGGCGATCACGCCGATGGACACGCCGTTGGTGTCGATGATCTTTTCCAGCTCGTCCGTGTGCTGGACCGGAATACCCGCGACCGGCTTCCCCGCCATCGTCGGATCGGCGTCTATCAGCGCGGCCACCCGGAATCCACGGGAGGCGAACCCGCCGTAATTGGCGAGCGCGGCGCCGAGATTACCGATACCGACGATCACGACCGGCCAGTCCTGGGTCAGCCCCAGCTCACGCGAGATCTGGTAGACGAGATACTCGACGTCGTACCCCACACCCCTCGTCCCGTACGAGCCCAGGTACGAGAAGTCCTTGCGCAGCTTCGCGGAGTTGACCCCCGCGGCGGCCGCCAGTTCCTCGGATGAAACGGTGGGTACCGAGCGCTCCGACAGCGCGGTCAGGGCACGGAGGTACAGCGGAAGCCTGGCGACGGTGGCCTCGGGAATCCCTCGGCTACGGGTCGCCGGTCGGTGAGTTCGGCCAGTTGCCACGGTGCTCCTGCGGGTAGAGCGGGGCTGCGGGCGGTCATGCGTCCCCAGACCGCCCCGTCGACAGCAGGCTATGTCTTTGTGAACGCGTGCACAAAGATGGTGTCCGATTTGCCCGGCCAACGTGACCGGGGTCACGCACACTCGACGCACGCGTACGGAACCGGCACACCCGCACCTTCGTTCCTCACCTGACGCCTTGCGCGACGGGGGCAAAACCGCACACTCTCCTCACGAATCCCGCCCCCGAGACCAACCAGCCCGTCGATCCTAAGCGACTTTTGGGACCACTTGGACTGGTCGGTCAGGTCACATCTAGGAGAGGGCTTTGCGAAGGCGCTCCTCGTTCACACGCCAGAAGGTGTGCTGGGCACCGTCCACCAGGACCACCGGGATCTGCTCCCAGTACTGACGGTGGAGCTCCGCGTCCTCGGTGATGTCCTTCTTCTCCCAGGGAACGCCCAGCTCACCGCAGACCTTCTCGATCACCGCCTGCGCGTCGTCGCACAGATGGCACCCGGGTTTCCCGATCAGTGTGACGAGCCGCTCACCGGAATTCTTCGGCGTCCGCCGGAACATGGCACTCATGCGGGCCATTGTCGCTCCGCACCGGATATCCACACCTCTTCCCCACCATGAAGCGCACGACCTGCCCTTTTTCCCACCGGTTCCCCCTTCGTCGGCACGGGGACACGCCGCCGGGATCACTCCTTTAACGGCGCGGTCGCGGAGAGTTCACAGCCAGCAAACCTCTCGACTCCGGAAGTGCCGAACAGACTGGCTATGCTCACGCCATGGCCGCTCTCGGATGGCTCACTCCCCGTAGGCGCTCCGCCACGGCGCGGAGCGTTTTGGCAGGCGAGGCCTCTGCGGAGGCAGCGCGCAAGTCCTCCCAGGAGTTGGAGGACATCTCCCCCGCGCCCGACGCCGTCCAGGAACCGGAGTTCCCGGTCCTCGGTGACGACAAGGCCGCCGCGTTCTTCGACCTCGACAACACCGTCATGCAGGGCGCCTCGCTCTTCCACTTCGGCCGGGGCCTGTACAAACGGAAGTTCTTCGAGACCCGCGACCTCGCCCGATTCGCCTGGCAGCAGGCGTGGTTCAGGCTGGCGGGGTCCGAGGACCCCGAGCACATGCAGGACGCCCAGAACTCCGCGCTCTCCATCGTCCAGGGCCACCGCGTCGCCGAACTGACGATCATCGGCGAGGAGATCTACGACGAGTACATGGCCGAGCGCATCTGGCCGGGCACCCGCGCCCTGGCCCAGGCCCACCTCGACGCCGGCCAGAAGGTCTGGCTCGTCACGGCCGCGCCCGTGGAGATCGCCCAGGTGATCGCCCGCCGCCTCGGTCTGACCGGCGCCCTGGGCACGGTCGCCGAGTCCGTCGACGGCGTGTACACCGGCAAGCTGGTCGGCGAGCCGCTGCACGGCCCCGCGAAGGCCGAGGCCGTCCGCGCCCTGGCCGCCGCGGAGGGCCTCGACCTCTCCCGCTGCGCCGCGTACAGCGACTCCCACAACGACATCCCGATGCTGTCGCTGGTGGGCCACCCGTACGCCATCAATCCCGACTCCAAACTCCGCAGGCACGCCCGCGACATGGACTGGCGCCTGCGCGACTACCGCACCGCCCGCAAGGCCGCCAAGGTCGGCCTCCCCGCGGCGGCGGGCGTGGGCGCGGTGGCCGGCGGCACGGCGGCCGCGATCGCCCTGCACCGCCGCCGCCGCTGAACCGGGGCGTCTGCTCGAACTGAACTTTCTCGAACTGAACTGTCTGTCGTTTTTCGAACGCCGGAGGGGCTGGGAAACCAGCCCCTCCGGCGTTCGCGCGTCCGGCCCCGCGACCCCGCATTCCAGCCGTCCTACCCCCACTCCACCCCCCTCAGTCACGACGTCCGCACCCGACCACAACACGCCCCGCACCCAGACGGAACACGAACCCGATCGATCAACAACCGATCGCGAAACAGCACTTGAGCAGCCGTCAATCAGTAACAGAAGCGACGTAATCGATGATTTGAGCAACTGGGTGTAGCAGTGCCTGCACGAAGCGTTATTCTCCTCAGACGCAAACCGGTACCCCTCCGTCGCTACGACGGGTGAAAGGTTCCGCACTGCACGTGATGGAAGCTCTGCCTCTGGGAGTCCCGTGTACCCACACGTCGGGGTTGACGCCTCGGGCCTGGCTACGCTGCGCGCGACGGTCAACCAACTGTTGCGCGGCTTCGTCCCCACCGCGTACGCCGTCCCCGCCCTCGCCACCTCCGCCGCGCCCGTCGGCCCGTGCTACGCACTGGCCGACGGCGTCGAGCAGGGGCCAGGGCGAAGCGCTGTCGTCGAGGGGCGGTGGTCGGGTGACGGGCGGGCGGGCAGACGAGGCCGCTCGGGATCCACCGCCACGACCACCCGCCGTCCCGCCGCGGACAGCGACAGCGCCCGCATGATGGACCTCGTCGAACGCGCCCAGTCCGGCGAGGCCGACGCCTTCGGCCGTCTGTACGACCAGTACAGCGACACCGTCTACCGCTACATCTACTACCGCGTCGGCGGCAAGGCGACCGCCGAGGACCTCACCAGCGAGACGTTCCTGCGCGCCCTGCGCCGCATCGGCACGTTCACCTGGCAGGGCCGCGACTTCGGCGCCTGGCTGGTGACGATCGCCCGCAACCTGGTGGCCGACCACTTCAAGTCCAGCCGGTTCCGTCTGGAGATCACCACCGGCGAGATGCTCGACGCCAACGAGGTCGAGCGCTCCCCCGAGGACTCCGTCCTGGAGTCCCTCTCCAACGCCGCCCTCCTCGAGGCCGTACGCCGCCTCAACCCCCAGCAACAGGAGTGCGTCACGCTCCGCTTCCTGCAGGGCCTCTCCGTCGCCGAGACCGCCCGGGTCATGGGCAAGAACGAGGGCGCGATCAAGACCCTCCAGTACCGCGCGGTCCGTACCCTCGCCCGCCTCCTCCCGGACGACGCCCGCTGAACCGCGCCGACCGGGACCACCGCCGCCGAGCCACAGCGCGCCGGGCGCTCCGGGCGCATCGACCCCATACGCTCTGCGGCGCTCAACTGACCCTCCGTCGACGTACGTTGGCTTCCTCGTCCGATCATCCGCCGTCCGTAACCCAAGTGCCACGCCGCTCGTTGTGCGGGATACAGGCTCCCTGTGGTCGCGCCTGGCCGACACCGATCACTCGATCGTGTGGCTCGGTCAGGGATGTGCAACCCTCAGGACCCCCTGGGGAGTCGACCGTCATGACGAGAGGAGGTGCCGCCAGTGATCGCGAACGTATCGGCGCACCGGCGGGCGAACGCCTTCGCCCAGGCCCTGGAGGAGCTGTCCGACCGGGCCACGGCGGCCGAGCAGCCCGAGGGATCGGCACCGGCCCCGGCAGCGGAACAGACCGAGCAGGGCCGCCTGTTGGCCCTCACCACCGGTCTCGACGAGCTGCCCAAGCCAGTGCTCGACCCCGAGGTCAAGGTGGTTCATCGCGCCCAGTTGGTGGCCGCGATGGAAGCCATGCTGCGGGACGGCACGCTGCCGGGGCGTGAGGCGGACCCTTCGGTGCCCGAGCAGCGATCGGGCAGGGCGCGAGGCGCGCACCGGGCAAGTCCGCTGAGGAAGTTGCGACCACGGTCCCGCCTGACGAAGGGCCTCGCCGCGGGCGGGCTCAGCGTCGGTGTGGCCGCGAGCGCCTTCGGCGGTGTGGCCGCCGCCAGCTCGGACGCCCTGCCCGGTGACTCGCTCTACGGGCTCAAGCGCGGCATCGAGGACGTGAAGCTCACCCTGGCCGACGACAGCGACGACCGGGGCCGGCTCTATCTGGACCAGGCGTCCACCCGGTTCGGCGAGGCCCGCCGCCTCATGGAGCGCGGCCGGAGCGGACAGCTCGACCACGAGTCCCTCGGCGAGATCCGCCGCGCCCTCACCGGGATGCGGCACGACGCCTCCGAGGGCCACCGCCTGCTCCACGAGGCCTTCGAGCGGGATCCGGGCTCCCTGGGCCCCATCCAGGCACTCTCGGCCTTCTCCCAGTCCCACCGCGAGGCCTGGGGCTCACTCCGCGACCGGCTGCCCGTGCAGCTCGGGGACGTGAGTCAGCAGGTCTCGTCGGTCTTCGACGCCATAGACGACGAGGTCGCCCCGCACTCGTCGCTCCTGCCGCAGCCCCCCACCCAGGGCGGCGGCAAGCAGCGCTCCACGGGCACCGGCTCCCCCGGCACCACGGACCCCGACCGCCCGGCCCCGAGCGCCAGCGGCGGCTCCGCCGACGGCAGCGAGGACACCACCAGCAAGCCCAAGCCGTCCACCTCGGACAGCAGCGGCGAAAGCCTCGTCGGCGGCACCACCGGCGGCCTCCTGGACCCGCCCCAGGACGACACCAGCAGCACCTCCCCGTCCACCGGCAAGTCCACCCCGGCCGAAGAGCCCGACGTCACCCTCCCACCCCTCCTCCCGGGCCTCCTGCCCGGCCTGGGCATCGACGGCGACGACACGAACTAGGCCTGTACGACGGTGGGGGCGCCCTTCTCGAAGAAGGGCGCCCCCACCGTCGTACGTCTGCTCGGAACCGCTAGAAGAACACCGACCGGCGCTGCACCAGCAGCTTGTACAGCGTGTGCTGGATCTGCTCGCGCACCTGGTCGGTCAGGTTGAACATCAGCATCGGATCCTCGGCGGCCTCCGGCGGATAGCCGTCCGTCGGGATGGGCTCGCCGAACTGGATGGTCCACTTCGTCGGCAGCGGGACCGCGCCCAGCGGGCCGAGCCACGGGAACGTCGGCGTGATCGGGAAGTACGGGAAGCCGAGGAGCCGGGCGATCGTCTTCGAGTTCCCGATCATCGGGTAGATCTCCTCCGCGCCCACGATCGAGCACGGGATGATCGGCGTACCGGAGCGCAGAGCGGTGGAGACGAAGCCGCCACGGCCGAAGCGCTGCAGCTTGTACCGGTCGCCGAAGGGCTTGCCGAGGCCCTTGAAGCCCTCCGGCATGACCCCGACCAGCTCGCCCTGCTCCAGCAGCCGTGAGGCGTCCTCCGCGCACGCGAGGGTGTGGCCGAGCTTGCGGGCCAGTTGGTTGACCACCGGCAGCATGAAGACCAGGTCCGCCGCGAGCAGCCGCAGATGCCGCCCGGCGGGATGGTTGTCGTGGACGGCGACCTGCATCATCAGGCCGTCCAGCGGCAGCGTCCCCGAGTGGTTGGCGACGATCAGGGCGCCGCCGTCCGTCGGGATGTTCTCGATGCCCTTCACCTCGACCCGGAAGTACTTCTCGTACACCGGCCGCAGCAGGGACATCAGCACCTGGTCGGTGAGCTCGGCGTCGTAGCCGAAGTCGTCGATCTCGTAGTCACCGGTGAGCCGCTTGCGCAGGAACGCGAGACCACCCGCGATCTGTCGCTCCAGCCCGCCGCCGTCCTGTGCCTCGGCGGCCTCCTGGGGCGGCTCCGGCTTCTCCCGTGTCACAGGGACATCATCGGTGCTGGTCGGCCGTCCCGGGAGGGCCTGGACCTCGCCGGATTCACGGACGTCCCGGACGACCGCGCTCTCGCCCTTGCGCCGGCTCCCCGTACTACGGCGGCGCGGCGTGCGCTGCACGGCGCCTCCGCGCGTCCGGTCGTCGTCGAACGGAATGACCTTGGCATCCGCCATCGTTGATGCGCTCCTCAGTTGGCGCTCTGCGTCGGGGGGTGGCCGTCGCCCGGTACGGGCACGGGCAGGGCGGCGATCCGGTCGATGGCCCCGGCGAGGGCCTCGGGGGGCAGGAGGCCGGGCCCCCTGCTGCGCGCGAAGTCCGCGAACGTCTCCGCGGTCGTGTACCTCGCCCGGTAGCCCAGCGTCTCGCGCATCTGGTTCGTCGACACGACCCGCCCGTGGGTCAGCAGCCGCAGCTGCTCCGGCGAGAAGTCGGTGAAGCCCAGCGTCCGGACCATGGAGCCGACCCAGCTGACCGCCGGCATCAGCAGCGGCACCGTCGGCCGGCCGAGGCGCCGCGCGCACTGCGAGAGCAGCAGGACACCGTCGCCCGCGATGTTGAACGTGCCGCTGTTGAGCGTGCCCCGCTCCGGCTCGTGCGAGGCGATCCGCAGCACCTCGATCACGTCGTCCTCGTGCACGAACTGCAGCCGCGGGTCGTAGCCCAGCACGGTCGGCAGCACCGGCAGCGAGAAGTACGAGGCGAGCGGCGAGTCGGCGCTCGGTCCGAGGATGTTCGCGAACCGCAGCACGCACACGGCCACATCGGGCCGCCGCCGGGCGAATCCGCGGACGTAGCCCTCCACCTCGACGGTGTCCTTGGCGAAGCCGCCGCTGGGCAGCGACTTGGCCGGCGTGGTCTCGGTGAACACGGCCGGGTCACGCGGTGCGGACCCGTACACGTTCGTACTGGACTTCACGACCAGCCGCTTGATCAACGGGGACTTCTGGCAGGCACCGAGCAGCTGCATGGTGCCGATGACGTTGGTCTCCTTGAGCGTGGCCCGGCCGCCGCTGCCCAGCGGGGTGCCCGTGACGTCCATGTGCACCACGGTGTCCACGTTGTGCTCGGCCAGCAGCCGGGCTATGGCCGGCTGACGGATGTCGGCCTGCACGAAGTCCGCGCCACCCAGATGGTGTCCGGGCGGCACCGCGTCCACCGCGATGACCCGGTCGACCTGCGGGTCACGCTGGATCCGCCGCACGAAGCGGCCCCCCAGCTGACGGGCCACACCGGTGACGAGCACGACCTTCCCCAAGATCAGCGCCTTCCTTCCAGACGTCGGCTCACATAGGCGTAACTCTGCTCGTACTCTGCCGCGTTCTCCGCGTTCTCCGTGTTCCCCGTGTGCGGCCACGTTAGCGGGTCGATGTTGCACTGTGGTGACCGCGACCCCGTCAACGACCGGCAAAAAAACAATGACCGGCGAAGGCGATGACCGGCGAAAACACCGCGACCCCCCACCGCTTTCGGTGGGGGGTCGCGGCAACGCGCTCTCAACAGCGCTCGCGCAAGAAAGCAAGGCGTACGACCCCCTTACGCGAGGGGGGCCGGCCAGGACCCCTTCCGGGGCCGGACCGCCTTACTTCTTGTTGCGACGCTGAACGCGGGTGCGCTTGAGCAGCTTGCGGTGCTTCTTCTTAGCCATCCGCTTGCGCCGCTTCTTGATAACAGAGCCCACGACTACCCTCGCTCACTTCTCATCACTCGGTGTTTGGGCGCCATGGGCCCATACGACCTACAAGGGGCCAGCCTACCCGTCCGAGCGCTGAGGTCGTAATCGAGGGGGCGCCTCGGGTATCCCGGAGGTCTCGCAGGGCCTCCGGGAGCCCCTCGGCACCGGTGGCCGTCAGGCCGTCTCCACCCCCACATAGCTCTCGCGGAGGTACTCGTGTACCGCTTGCTCCGGCACCCGGAAGGACCTGCCCACCCGGATCGCCGGCAGATGACCGCTGTGCACCAAGCGGTACACGGTCATCTTGGACACTCGCATCACCGAGGCGACTTCCGCCACGGTCAGGAACTGAACCTCGTTCAGAGGCCTCTCGCCAGCTGCAGCCATGACACACCTGAACCTTCCGCACTCGACGGCCACCGGCTTCCCCTTCCGGTGACTCTTCGTCGTTGCGTGCTCACTCCCCAATGTAGGGGCGGGTGATGCGAGTGGGGAAGAGGGGATGCCATCGGCGGCCTACTGTGACAGACACGCCCGATTGAGTACGTAGCGGGTCAGTGGTCGGTAGTAATCAGACCGCACACCGTCATCAAGTGGAACGGCGACGGACACGCGCCCCTCCGCCTCCCCCACGAAGGGCGCCGGATCGTCCGTATCGGCGAGACCGATCGCCTCGAACCCCAGCTGACCTGCCCCGCAGACCCATCCGTGGTCCCCCACCACGAGTTGCGGGAGCGGCCCGCCGGCCTCCGCCGCGGCCGCCAGAACGGTCCGAACCGGGAGCGGTGAATGCGTGTGCACGCCGGTCGCACAACCGGAGCGCAAGGCGGTCGCCTCCCGGACGTGAGCGACTCCTCGTGCGTAGTCGAGGTTGTACGTGCGTAGACCGAACCGGGTCGTTATGTCGACACGTCTACCCGTCGCAGGGGTGAGAACCTCACACCCCGCCGCCGACAAAGCGTCCGCCAACGCACCGTAGAACCCGATCAGCCGGTGCGGGTGCCCGGTCCCGAAGAGCACCGCTCCACCACTCCGAGCGACCGCCGCGACACGTTCCGCGAAGCGGTCCAGCGCCCCCATCGTGCGCTCCGGATCAATCACATCCTGCCCTGTCGTGCACCCCGGATCGGCCGAAACCCCGCACTTCTCCGCCATCAGATCGAGCACATCCCGCTGCCGCCAGGACAGTTCAGGATCAAGCCCGATCAAAAACCGAGGGTCCCGGGCCGCGAACAACCGGTAACTCCGCAGACTCGCTTCCCGAGAAGTGCCGACCCGCCCGGCCAGCCCGGCAGCCACCAGGTGCTCCCGCAACACCCCACCACTCACCACGCCCCGATGCTGACGTACCGCTCGGCCCACCACGGCCAAATCCCCGCCCGAACCACACAGTTGGCCTAACAACACCGTGGCACCGCCCGTCTTTCAGGGGCGCGGGGAACTACGCGAACGGCGTCCGGGGCGGAGCCCCGAGTCTTTGACGGGAGGGGCGAAGGGGCACAGCCCCTGGATGGGACGGGTAGGGGCGGCGGGGGCGAGAACACCCGCTACGGCAACAACCCCCGCAACGGAAACACGGCCTTCCGCGCAGCGAGCACCGCCTGGTCCAACCGATCCGCGGGGTCGTACCCCGCCTCCCAGCCCGCCCAGGACACCGGCCACCGCCCATCGGTCATCCGCGCCGGCGCCAACTGCCGCGTACGAGCGAACACCTGCTGCCGCCACTCCTCGGGAATCACCCTCTCCGGCGCGATCTCCCGCCCCGCCGCGATCGCCACCAGATGCGTCCACGACCGCGGCACCACATCCACCACCGCGTACCCGCCCCCACCGAGCGCGACCCACCGCCCGTCGGCGTACTCATGGGCCAGCTCGTGCAGAGCCACCTGCACCGCCCGCTGCGCGTCCAACGACACGGCCAGATGCGCCAACGGATCCTCGAAGTGCGTGTCGGCCCCGTGCTGGGTCACCAGCACCTGCGGCCGGAAGTCGGCGATCAGCTCGGGCACCACCGCGTGGAACGCCCGCACCCACCCCGCGTCCCCGGTCCCCGCCGGCAGCGCCACGTTCACGGCCGACCCCTCCGCGCTCGACGAGGCCCCGGTCTCCTCCGGCCACCCGGTCTGCGGGAACAGGGTCCGGGGATGCTCGTGCAACGAGATCGTCAGAACCCGCGGATCCTCCCAGAACGCCGCCTGCACCCCGTCCCCGTGATGAACGTCGACATCCACGTACGCGACCCGCTCGGCGCCCAGCTCCAGCAGCCGGGCGATGGCGATCGACGCGTCGTTGTAGATACAGAACCCCGAGGCACCTCCGGGCATCGCGTGATGCAGCCCGCCCGCGAAGTTCACCGCGTGCAGCGCGTCCCCCCGCCACACGGCCTCCGCCGCCCCCACCGACTGCCCCGCGATGAGTGCGGACACCTCGTGCATCCCGGCGAAGGCCGGATCGTCCACGGTGCCGAGCCCGTACGCGCCGTCCGCACCCCCGGGGTCCGCGGAAGCGGCCTTGACCGCGGCCACATAGTCCTCGCGATGCACCAGCCGCAGGGTCGACTCCCCCGCCGGCTTCGCCGAGACGACGTCCATCTCCCGGTCGAGCCCGAAGGCACTCACCAGGCTCCGGGTCAGCGCCAGCCGGACCGGATCCATCGGATGGTCCGGGCCGAAGTCATAGCCCGTTACTGCCTCGTCCCACATCAGCTGTGCGCGGCCGCTCATGCCCGCCACCGTATCGGTCCGGTTCAGTCTCGAACGACCGGGCGTACACCAACGTCACCAGCACCAGGACCATCGGTATGAGCATCGCCCCGCGGTAGCTCCAGAGGTCTCCCACCGCCCCCACCAACGGAGAACCGATCAAGAAGCCGACATAGTTGAAGATATTCAGCCGAGCGACGGCCGCATCCGAAGCTCCGGGGAACAGCCGCCCCGCCGCCGCGAACGTCTGCGGCACCAGCACACACAGCCCGAGTCCCAGCAGCGTGAACCCGAGCATCCCCACCCAGGCCCCCGGCGCCCCCGCCACCACGGCGAACCCGACGGCCGCCACCAGCGCCCCGGCCCGCACGACGGTCACGGCCCCGAACTTCCGCACCCCGAAGTCCCCGAGGGACCGCCCGATCAGCGTGGTGACCATATAGACGTTGTACGGAACGGTCGACAGCTGGTCGGAACTCCCGAGCACGTCCTGCAGATACTTCGCACTCCAGTTGGAGACGGTCGAGTCCCCGATGTACGCGAAGCACATCACCAGACAGAGCGGCAGCAGCATCTTGAAGGCGACGTTCCCGCCCTCCGCACCGGTGGTCGGGGCCTTGCCCTCGGCGGTTCCGGGGTCATCGAGGCGTCCCCCGTCGACATACCACCGGCTCCCCGCCAAGGCGGCCGGCAGCAGCGCGATCACCACCGGCAGATACAACGGGAGCAGCGGCACATCCCAGTGCGCCCCCACCCACGCCAGCGAGGCCCCGGCTATCCCACCCAGGCTGTACACGGCGTGGAAGCCGAGCATGATGCTCCGCCCGTACGACCGCTGCAGACTCACCCCGAGCATGTTCATGGACGCGTCGAGCGCCCCGACCGCCAGCCCGAAGGCCGCCAGTGAGGCACCGAGCACGACCAGCTGCTCACCGGCCCCCACGCCGAGCAGCGCCAGGAGCACGACGGGCTGGGACCACCGCAGCACCCGGCTCGGCGGCACCTTCTTCACGAGGTGCTCGGTGCCGACACTGCCGACCCCTGCGAGGATCGGCACGGCGGCGAGGAAGAGCGGCAACAGCGCGTCGGAGACCCCGTACCGGTCCTGAATGGCCGGAATCCGCGTCACGAGCAGCGCGAAGGCGACACCCTGAGCGAAGAAGCTGAACGCCAACGCGGCCCTACCGCGCCGCAGCACATCTGTCATGGCGGCACAGTAGGGGGCACGACCTACCGATGGGTAGAGGAAGTTGAATACTGCTCAACTAAGCAGGTCGGGCAGCTCTCCCATGTCCGAGAAGTACCCCCTGGCTCCGGCCAGCTTCCCGGCGGGCGTCATCGCCACATACCCGTACACATCCATCCCGGCCGCGAGCCCGGCCCGTACCCCGAGGGGGCTGTCCTCGACGACGGCACACCTCTGCGGTGGAACGCCCATCCGCTCGGCCGCGTGCAGGAAGAGATCCGGCGCCGGCTTGCCCCGCCCCACGTCCTGGGAACTGAACACGAGCCCCTCCCCGAACCACCGGTCGAGCCCGGTCGTCCGATGCCCCACCCGGATCCGCTCATGGCTCCCGGACGACGCCACGCAGTACGGCACCTCGTCCGCGACCAGCTTCTCCAGCACCGCGACCACACCCGGTACGGGTTCCAACTCCCGCTCGAACGCGGCGAACACGCGCTGGTGGAAGACGTCGTCGAACTCCCCCGGCAGTGCCTCGCCGGTCCGCTCCAAGACAAGCTCGTGAATCCGGTGCATGGCCGACCCCATGTAGTCCCGGATGGACTCCTCGTACGAGGTCGGGTGTCCGAGTTCGGTGAGGTAGTCGGCGAGAATCCGGTTGGAGATCGGCTCGCTGTCCACGAGAACACCGTCATTGTCGAAGATCACGAGGTCATAGCGCATGACTCGACCCTAAACGCAGAAAACCCCCGCCGGTTTCCCGACGGGGGTTTTCGCAATATTTGTTCGGCGGCGTCCTACTCTCCCACAGGGTCCCCCCTGCAGTACCATCGGCGCTGTAAGGCTTAGCTTCCGGGTTCGGAATGTAACCGGGCGTTTCCCTCACGCTATGACCACCGAAACACTATGAAACACTCAACCGCACCATCCCCCGTGACCAAACAAGGGAATGGGGTTGTTCGTGGTTTCAGAACCAACACAGTGGACGCGAGCAACTGAGGACAAGCCCTCGGCCTATTAGTACCAGTCAACTCCACCCGTTACCGGGCTTCCATATCTGGCCTATCAACCCAGTCGTCTACTGGGAGCCTTACCCCATCAAGTGGGTGGGAATACTCATCTCGAAGCAGGCTTCCCGCTTAGATGCTTTCAGCGGTTATCCCTCCCGAACGTAGCCAACCAGCCATGCCCTTGGCAGAACAACTGGCACACCAGAGGTTCGTCCGTCCCGGTCCTCTCGTACTAGGGACAGCCCTTCTCAATATTCCTGCGCGCGCAGCGGATAGGGACCGAACTGTCTCACGACGTTCTAAACCCAGCTCGCGTACCGCTTTAATGGGCGAACAGCCCAACCCTTGGGACCGACTCCAGCCCCAGGATGCGACGAGCCGACATCGAGGTGCCAAACCATCCCGTCGATATGGACTCTTGGGGAAGATCAGCCTGTTATCCCCGGGGTACCTTTTATCCGTTGAGCGACGGCGCTTCCACAAGCCACCGCCGGATCACTAGTCCCGACTTTCGTCCCTGCTCGACCCGTCGGTCTCACAGTCAAGCTCCCTTGTGCACTTACACTCAACACCTGATTGCCAACCAGGCTGAGGGAACCTTTGGGCGCCTCCGTTACCCTTTGGGAGGCAACCGCCCCAGTTAAACTACCCATCAGACACTGTCCCTGATCCGGATCACGGACCCAGGTTAGACATCCAGCACGACCAGACTGGTATTTCAACGACGACTCCCCCTGAACTGGCGTCCAGAGTTCACAGTCTCCCAGCTATCCTACACAAGCCGAACCGAACACCAATATCAAACTGTAGTAAAGGTCCCGGGGTCTTTCCGTCCTGCTGCGCGAAACGAGCATCTTTACTCGTAGTGCAATTTCACCGGGCCTATGGTTGAGACAGTCGAGAAGTCGTTACGCCATTCGTGCAGGTCGGAACTTACCCGACAAGGAATTTCGCTACCTTAGGATGGTTATAGTTACCACCGCCGTTTACTGGCGCTTAAGTTCTCAGCTTCGCCACCCCGAAGAGTGACTAACCGGTCCCCTTAACGTTCCAGCACCGGGCAGGCGTCAGTCCGTATACATCGCCTTACGGCTTCGCACGGACCTGTGTTTTTAGTAAACAGTCGCTTCTCGCTGGTCTCTGCGGCCACCCCCAGCTCGAGGAGCACGTCCTCTCACCAGTGATGGCCCCCCTTCTCCCGAAGTTACGGGGGCATTTTGCCGAGTTCCTTAACCATAGTTCACCCGAACGCCTCGGTATTCTCTACCAGACCACCTGAGTCGGTTTAGGGTACGGGCCGCCATGAAACTCGCTAGAGGCTTTTCTCGACAGCATAGGATCATCCACTTCACCACAATCGGCTCGGCATCAGGTCTCAGACTATTGCCAGGCGGATTTACCTACCTGACGTCCTACACCCTTACCCCGGGACAACCACCGCCCGGGATGGACTACCTTCCTGCGTCACCCCATCACTCACCTACTGCAAGTCTGGTCCGTCGGCTCCACCACTTCCCTTTCCCCGAAGGGTCCGGGACGGCTTCACGGACTTAGCATCGCCTGGTTCAATGTTTGACGCTTCACAGCGGGTACCGGAATATCAACCGGTTATCCATCGACTACGCCTGTCGGCCTCGCCTTAGGTCCCGACTTACCCTGGGCAGATCAGCTTGACCCAGGAACCCTTGGTCAATCGGCGCACACGTTTCTCACGTGTGTATCGCTACTCATGCCTGCATTCTCACTCGTGAACCGTCCACAACTCGCTTCCGCGGCTGCTTCACCCGGCACACGACGCTCCCCTACCCATCCCAGCCCCCGTTGGGGGTATGTGCTGGAATGACACGACTTCGGCGGTACGCTTGAGCCCCGCTACATTGTCGGCGCGGAATCACTAGACCAGTGAGCTATTACGCACTCTTTCAAGGGTGGCTGCTTCTAAGCCAACCTCCTGGTTGTCTGTGCGACTCCACATCCTTTCCCACTTAGCGTACGCTTAGGGGCCTTAGTCGATGCTCTGGGCTGTTTCCCTCTCGACCATGGAGCTTATCCCCCACAGTCTCACTGCCGCGCTCTCACTTACCGGCATTCGGAGTTTGGCTAAGGTCAGTAACCCGGTAGGGCCCATCGCCTATCCAGTGCTCTACCTCCGGCAAGAAACACACGACGCTGCACCTAAATGCATTTCGGGGAGAACCAGCTATCACGGAGTTTGATTGGCCTTTCACCCCTAACCACAGGTCATCCCCCAGGTTTTCAACCCTGGTGGGTTCGGTCCTCCACGAAGTCTTACCTCCGCTTCAACCTGCCCATGGCTAGATCACTCCGCTTCGGGTCTTGAGCGTGCTACTAAAGTCGCCCTGTTCGGACTCGCTTTCGCTACGGCTACCCCACCCGGGTTAACCTCGCAACACACCGCAAACTCGCAGGCTCATTCTTCAAAAGGCACGCAGTCACGAGACATGTGCAAGCACATATCCGACGCTCCCACGGCTTGTAGGCACACGGTTTCAGGTACTATTTCACTCCGCTCCCGCGGTACTTTTCACCATTCCCTCACGGTACTATCCGCTATCGGTCACCAGGGAATATTTAGGCTTAGCGGGTGGTCCCGCCAGATTCACACGGGATTTCTCGGGCCCCGTGCTACTTGGGTGTCTCTCAAACGAGCCGTACAGATTTCAGCTACGGGGGTCTTACCCTCTACGCCGGACCTTTCGCATGTCCTTCGCCTACCCATACGGTTTCTGACTCGCCGACCAGCCGGCAGACTGATCAAGAGAGATCCCACAACCCCGTATACGCAACCCCTGCCGGGTCTCACACGCATACGGTTTGGCCTCATCCGGTTTCGCTCGCCACTACTCCCGGAATCACGGTTGTTTTCTCTTCCTGCGGGTACTGAGATGTTTCACTTCCCCGCGTTCCCTCCACTTGCCCTATGTGTTCAGGCAAGGGTGACAGCCCATGACGACTGCCGGGTTTCCCCATTCGGACACCCCCGGATCAAAGCCTGGTTGACGACTCCCCGGGGCCTATCGTGGCCTCCCACGTCCTTCATCGGTTCCTGGTGCCAAGGCATCCACCGTGCGCCCTTAAAAACTTGGCCACAGATGCTCGCGTCCACTGTGCAGTTCTCAAACAACGACCAACCACCCATCACCCCCGGTAACCACCGGAGTTCACTGGGGCCGGCACTGAAGGCGACCTGAACGGCCATACCCTCAGACACCCAACAGCGTGCCCGACCGGATCGACGTCCGGAGATCATGCTTTCCACGCCCTTGCGGACAGTACTCACAGCCTCCGACCCGTGAACCGGTCGAATAATCAACGTTCCACCCTTGAGCTGACCACCGCAGAACATTTGCCTGCGTAGTGGCTCTGGATCTCTTGCGAGACCTAGATGCTCCTTAGAAAGGAGGTGATCCAGCCGCACCTTCCGGTACGGCTACCTTGTTACGACTTCGTCCCAATCGCCAGTCCCACCTTCGACAGCTCCCTCCCACAAGGGGTTGGGCCACCGGCTTCGGGTGTTACCGACTTTCGTGACGTGACGGGCGGTGTGTACAAGGCCCGGGAACGTATTCACCGCAGCAATGCTGATCTGCGATTACTAGCAACTCCGACTTCATGGGGTCGAGTTGCAGACCCCAATCCGAACTGAGACAGGCTTTTTGAGATTCGCTCCGCCTCACGGCTTCGCAGCTCATTGTACCTGCCATTGTAGCACGTGTGCAGCCCAAGACATAAGGGGCATGATGACTTGACGTCGTCCCCACCTTCCTCCGAGTTGACCCCGGCAGTCTCCTGTGAGTCCCCATCACCCCGAAGGGCATGCTGGCAACACAGAACAAGGGTTGCGCTCGTTGCGGGACTTAACCCAACATCTCACGACACGAGCTGACGACAGCCATGCACCACCTGTACACCGACCACAAGGGGGCGACCATCTCTGGCCGTTTCCGGTGTATGTCAAGCCTTGGTAAGGTTCTTCGCGTTGCGTCGAATTAAGCCACATGCTCCGCTGCTTGTGCGGGCCCCCGTCAATTCCTTTGAGTTTTAGCCTTGCGGCCGTACTCCCCAGGCGGGGAACTTAATGCGTTAGCTGCGGCACCGACGACGTGGAATGTCGCCAACACCTAGTTCCCACCGTTTACGGCGTGGACTACCAGGGTATCTAATCCTGTTCGCTCCCCACGCTTTCGCTCCTCAGCGTCAGTAATGGCCCAGAGATCCGCCTTCGCCACCGGTGTTCCTCCTGATATCTGCGCATTTCACCGCTACACCAGGAATTCCGATCTCCCCTACCACACTCTAGTCTGCCCGTATCGAATGCAGACCCGGGGTTAAGCCCCGGGCTTTCACATCCGACGCGACAGACCGCCTACGAGCTCTTTACGCCCAATAATTCCGGACAACGCTCGCGCCCTACGTATTACCGCGGCTGCTGGCACGTAGTTAGCCGGCGCTTCTTCTGCAGGTACCGTCACTTTCGCTTCTTCCCTGCTGAAAGAGGTTTACAACCCGAAGGCCGTCATCCCTCACGCGGCGTCGCTGCATCAGGCTTTCGCCCATTGTGCAATATTCCCCACTGCTGCCTCCCGTAGGAGTCTGGGCCGTGTCTCAGTCCCAGTGTGGCCGGTCGCCCTCTCAGGCCGGCTACCCGTCGTCGCCTTGGTGAGCCGTTACCTCACCAACAAGCTGATAGGCCGCGGGCTCATCCTTCACCGCCGGAGCTTTCCACACTCATCGGATGCCCGAGAGTGTTGTATCCGGTATTAGACCCCGTTTCCAGGGCTTGTCCCAGAGTGAAGGGCAGATTGCCCACGTGTTACTCACCCGTTCGCCACTAATCCCCACCGAAGTGGTTCATCGTTCGACTTGCATGTGTTAAGCACGCCGCCAGCGTTCGTCCTGAGCCAGGATCAAACTCTCCGTGAATGTTTTCCCGACTGTGCTTAATGAAAAGCGCGGGTCGACACCACGAGAGCGGAACAGTCAGGCGGAATAAGCCCGACCGTTCACAGCGTCCTCGCTGTGTTTTACTTCAAAGGAACCTCGCCCCAACCGATAACCGGCCGGGAACGGGGTATCAACATATCTGGCGTTGATTTTTGGCACGCTGTTGAGTTCTCAAGGAACGGACGCTTCCTTTGTACTCACCCAAGCTACTCTCGGGCTTTCCTCCGGGCAGTTTCCCTTCGGTCTTGCGTTTCCGACTCTATCAGATCGTTTTCCGATCCGATTTCCTCGGTGCTTTCCAGGTTTCCGCTTCCGCGTTTCCCTTTCCGGCGGTTCCGACTCTATCAGATCCTTTCGGGCCTGATTCCCAGTCAGCGGGAGTTGTCTTCGCGGCTGTTGGGCCGTTCCGACGAGTGAGACTTTAGCGGATTCCCGGCTCCCGAGCTAATCGGGGGCCGCGCCCTTTCGAACACGGATTCCTCATTTCGCAAATACACATGCCAAGGGCACGACGACGGATCGTCGGTTGTTGGTGGTTACCTGCGAATGGCTGTCCGGGGACCGACCGAGGTCGGCGCTCACGTCGGACAACCCGGAGAACACTACGTATGGGCCCGGGGTGTGTCAACTCGCTGTCGGCCGGTCTGCCCGCGGCGTAGCCTGGCCCCCATGACTACGCGTACGTGTCACCAGCAGTGGTGGGCCGCCTGACGGCGGCCGTGCTCACGTATGCACTCGACGGCCGCCGCCCCGGCGGCCGTTCTCGTTTCTCCCTCCTGAGGGGCGGCCGGCCGGTGGCGGCGGTCCTGAGCAGGAGGTGGAGAGATGACACGGGTCTTCAGCGGGGTCAAGCCGACGGGGCATCTGACGCTGGGGAACTACCTGGGGGCCGTGCGGCGGTGGGCCGAGGTCGACCAGCACCGGACGGACGCGTTGTTCTGCGTCGTGGATCTGCACGCGCTGACCGTGGACCACGATCCGGCGCGGGTGCGCAGGCTCAGTCGGCAGGCGGCGACCCTGTTGTTGGCGTCGGGGCTGGATCCGGAGCTGTGCACCGTCTTCGTACAGAGCCATGTGGATGAGCACGCGCGGTTGTCGTATCTGCTGGAGTGCGTGGCCACGGACGGCGAGATGCGGCGGATGATCCAGTACCGGGAGAAAGCCGCGCGGGAGCGGGAGCGGGGTGGGAGTGTCCGGCTGTCGCTGCTGACGTATCCCGTGCTGATGGCGGCGGACATCCTGGCGTACGGGACCGACGAGGTGCCCGTCGGGGACGACCAGACACAGCATGTGGAGCTGACTCGGGATCTGGCGGTGCGGTTCAACCAGAGGTACGGGCACACGTTCGTGGTGCCTCGGGCCACTCCTCCGAAGGTCGGGGCGCGGGTGATGAACCTGCAGGACCCGACGTCGAAGATGGGGAAGACCGACGACGTCGGGCCGGGGATCGTCTATCTGCTGGACGAACCGGATGTGGTGCGGAGGAAGGTCATGCGGGCCGTGACCGACAGCGGGCGGGACGTCGTCTACGACCGGGAGGAGCGGCCGGGGCTTGCGAACCTGTTGGAGATCCTCGCGGCCTGTGAGGGTGGGAACCCCGAGGACCTGAGCGGTGTATATGAATCGTACGGAGCACTGAAGAAGGACACCGCAGAGGCCGTGGTCGAGCTCCTCAGACCCGTACAGGAGAGGCACAAGGAGTTGTGCGCGGATCCTGCGTATGTGGAGGGGGTGCTGCGGTCGGGTGCGGAGAAGGCCAGAGAGATGGCTCGACCGAGGGTGGATGAGGCGTATCGGGCGATCGGTCTTCTGGCCGGTTGACCGCGGGCGGCGTCAGTTGTTGCCGGAGGCCAGTTCGCGGCTGCGGTCGCGGGCGGCCTCCAGGGCGGCGATCAGTGCGGCGCGTACCCCGTGGTTCTCGAGTTCGCGGATGGCACTGATCGTCGTGCCGGCGGGAGAGGTGACGTTCTCGCGGAGCTTGACGGGGTGTTCGCCGCTGTCGCGGAGCATCGTGGCCGCGCCGATGGCGGACTGGACGATGAGGTCGTGGGCCTTGTCCCTGGGCAGGCCGAGGAGGATGCCCGCGTCGGTCATGGCCTCGACCAGGTAGAAGAAGTACGCCGGGCCGGAGCCGGAGAGGGCGGTGCAGGCGTCCTGCTGGGATTCGGGGACGCGGAGTGTCTTGCCGACGGCGCCGAAGATCTCTTCGGCGTGCGCGAGATCGGCCTCGCTCGCGTGGCTGCCGGCGGAGATGACGGACATGGCCTCGTCGACGAGGGCAGGGGTGTTCGTCATAACGCGGACGACGGGGGTGCCTGCGGCCAGGCGCTCCTCGAAGAAGGAGGTGGGGATGCCCGCCGCGCCGCTGACGACCAGGCGGTCGGCGGGGGTGTGCGGGGCGAGTTCGTCCAGGAGGGTGGCCATGTCCTGGGGCTTGACGGTGAGGATGAGCGTGTCGGCGGTCTTCGCGGCCTCGGCGTTGGTGACCGGGGTGACGCCGTAGCGGGTGCGGAGCTCTTCGGCGCGTTCGGGGCGGCGGGCGGTGACCAGGAGGTCCGCGGGCGCCCAGCCCGCTCGGATCATGCCGCTGAGCAGGGCCTCGCCGATCTTGCCGGTGCCGAGGACTGCGACTTTCTGGCTCATGTGCGGGTGCCCTCCGGGGTGCGTCGTCCTGGGGTCATCCTCGCATTGGGGGTGGGGGTGTGGCTTTGGTGTCCGGTGGGCGGAACGCCGGGGATGGACGGGTGCCCGAGGGTGGGGCTAGGTCGTCCGGCGCCGCAGGGTGGCCGCTCCCAGGGTCAGGACCAGAAGGGCGCAGCCGGCGACGATCGCGATGTCGCGTACGAAGTCGGCGGTCATGTCGGTGTGGAGGAGGACTTCGTTCATACCGTCGACGGCGTAGGACATGGGGAGGACGTCGGAGACGGCTTCCAGAGCGGGGTGCATGTCGGGGCGGGGGGTGAACAGGCCGCAGAGGAGGAGCTGGGGGAAGATCACGGCCGGCATGAACTGGACGGCCTGGTATTCGGAGGCGGCGAAGGCCGAGACGAAGAGGCCGAGGGCGGTTCCCAGCAGGGCGTCGAGGAGGGCGACGATCAGGAGGAGCCAGGGTGAGCCGGTGACGTCCAGGTCCAGGAACCAGACGGCGAGACCCGTGGCGAGGGCGGACTGGATGATCGCCAGGGTGCCGAAGGCCAGGGCGTAGCCGGCGATGAGGTCTCCCTTGCCGAGGGGCATGGAGAGGAGGCGTTCCAGGGTGCCGGAGGTGCGTTCGCGCAGGGTCGCGATCGAGGTGACCAGGAACATCGTGATCAGCGGGAAGATGCCGAGGAGCGAGGCGCCGATGGAGTCGAAGACGCGTGGGCTGCCGTCGAAGACGTAGCGCAGCAGGAACAGCATCACGCACGGGATGAGGATCAGCAGGGCGATCGTGCGGGGGTCGTGGCCGAGTTGGCGTAGGACTCGGGCTGCGGTGGCGGTCGTGCGGGAGTAGCTGAGGGGCCGGGGGTGGGCGTGGGCGTGGGCGTGGGCGGCCGCGAGGGTGGCGGGCTCCCCTGTCCTTGTCTTCCCTGTCCTTGTCTTCCCTGTCCTTGCCTTCCCTGTCCTTGCCTTCCCCGCCTTTGTCTTCGGCCTCGTCTGGTTCTTCTGCTCTGTTGGCGTGTCTGCGTTCGGTGTCGCGGTCATCGCGCCGGCTCCTTCTGGTGTGCGTCGGTCGCGGCCGGGGTCGTGGTGTCGGTCGTGGTCGCGGTGGCCTCGTCGACCAGGCGGAGGAAGGCCGCTTCGACTGTCTCCGCGTGGGTGCGGGTGCGGAGGGCCTCGGGGGTGTCGTCGGCGAGGATCTCGCCCGCGCGCATGAGGAGGAGGCGGTGGCAGCGCTCGGCCTCGTCCATGACGTGGGAGGAGATCAGGAGGGTGGCCCGGCGGTCGGCGGCGATGGTGTGGAAGAGGGTCCAGAGTTCGCGGCGGAGGACTGGGTCCAGGCCGACGGTGGGCTCGTCGAGGACCAGGAGCTCGGGAGCGCCGAGGAGGGCCACCGCCAGGGAGACGCGGCTGCGTTGGCCGCCGGAGAGGTTGCCGGCGAGGGCGTCGGCGTGGGTGGCGAGGTCCACGTCGGCGATGGCCCGGGTGACGTGCTCGTGGCGGCGGTCGGCGGCGGCGCGGCCGGGGTCGAGGATCGCGGCGAAGTAGGCGAGGTTCTGGCGGACGGTCAGGTCGTCGTAGACCGAGGGGGCCTGGGTGACGTAGCCGATGCGGGAGCGGAGGGTGGCGTCGCCCGCGGGGTGGCCGAGGACGTTCAGGGTTCCGGTGACCTTGGCCTGGGTTCCGACGATCGCTCGCATCAGGGTGGACTTGCCGCAGCCGGAGGGGCCGAGGAGACCGGTGATCTGGCCTTGGGGGACGGCGAAGTCGAGGTCGCGGAGGACCGTGCGGGGGCCTCGGGTGACGGTGAGGTTCTGGGCGTGGATGGCGGGGATGGCGGGGAGCGGAGGGGAGTCGGCGGGGGCGGGAGGTTGGGGTGGGGGCTCCTTCGGAGAGTAATTCATCATGCGATGAATATTGCGTAGGGTGGGTGCCTCGTCAAGGGAGGTGGCGCGGGTTCGGTACGGGGCGGCGCGGCGGTGTGCGGCGGCTGAGAGGAAGGGAGGGGCGCGTGCGGGCGGGGGCGCGGTTGTGGAGAGGGGGAGGGATGGCTGAGGGGAGATGTCGGGGGGTGGGGCCAGGGGGCGGCTGGAGGAGGAACCGGGAACCGGTTCAGGGGCGGATGGCCAGGAGTAGGTCTACGTCGTAGATCTCTTCGATGGTTTCGGTCGGGAAGAGCTTGCGGAGGTGGGCTCGTTCCTCGGTGAAAAACTCGGCGGTGGCTTCTTCGCCGAGGACCAGGAACGCCGAGTGGCTGGCGATGTTGGCCAGGTGGGTGTCGAGCGGGACCTCGCGGCTCCAGCGGATCTGACGGCGGGTGAAGTCGAGGCGGCCGGCGGTGTCGGTGAGGGCGGCGGCCGCGCCGGAGCCGCTCTTCTCGATCGGGATGTCGGGGTCCACGCCGAGGAAGTGGTGGATGCGGGTGGTGGCGTCGGCGATCCAGGGGACGTCGACGGCGTCGGTGTTCCACCACAGGGCGAGTGCGCCGCCGGGGCGGAGTACGCGGAGGGCTTCCGGGACCGAGCGGGTCGGGTCGGTCCAGTGCCAGGACTGGGCGTAGGTCAGGAGGTCGGTGGAGGCGGTGGCGACGGGGAGGGCGTTGCCGTCGCCTCGGACCAGGGGGAGGTGGGGGTGGGTGCGGCGGAACTGGGCGGCCATGCCCGCGCCGGGTTCCACGGCGAGGACGTGGGCGCCTCGGGTGTGGAGGAGGGTGGTGGATATGCCGGTGCCGGCGCCTACGTCGATGGTGCGGGAGCCGGGGAGGGGGCGGGGGGCCAGGGATTCGATGGTGTCGAAGAGGGTGGGCGGGTAGGAGGGGCGGTTCGCCGCGTACTGGGCTGCGGCGGTGTTGAAGGAGTGGGCTCGGGTGGAGTGGGCTCGGGTGGTGTGGGAGGGGTGGGGGCGGGGGTGGGAGGAGGTCATGGGGACCATGGTGGCTTGGCGGGGTGGTGTTGGGGGAGGGTTCTTCGCCCCCGCCCCCGCCGCCGCTGCCCGTCCCTCCCCCACTCTCGGCTTCGCTCGAGCGGGAGGTGCCCCCATCCAGGGGCTCTGCCCCTTCGACCCCCAGGTGCGGGTTCGTCGTGGTTGCTCGCGCAGTTCCCCGCGCCCCTGAAGGGGCGCTGTGTCCTCGGGCGGCTTAGCTGCGGTTCCGCTTCGCTGGGTTCCGTGTGCGCTTGGCTGTGCGGCGGTCGTACTGCTGGCGGGCCGTCGTGTATTCCCCGCGGTGGAGGGACTCGCCCGGGGCCTCCTTCAGGGAGCGGAGGAAGTAGGCGGTCAGGGAGCCGAGAAAGCCGATGGTGAGGAGGCCTCGTAGGGAGGACTGGCGGGCCGGGTCGGGGCGTTGGGTGAAGGAACCCCAGGTGTGACCGAAGGCCAGGGCGCTGCAGGTGGCGAACATGATGACGACCAGGATGCTGACGAATCCGCCGACCGAGGCCAGTTGCAGGCCCTCGTAGGCCAGGCGCAGCACCAGGCCGGAGACGACCAGGGCGGCGAGCGAGCCGGCGGTGACGGTCACGCGGCGGGCCGTGTAGGTGCCGTCGTGGTTCAGCCAGGTCGTCCCGAAGAAACGGATGGGCTCGGGGCGAGGGCCCGTGGGGGTCGCCTGGGTCGCCGAGGGCGCCTGGAGCTGGGACGGCTTCTGCGGCTCTTGCGGCTGCTGCGGCTCCTGCTCCGCCCGGGTGTTCTTCGGTTCGTCGCTCACGGGTCGATTATGGCGCTGGGGTGGGAGCGGTCTCGCGGCGGCATCGGAGGCGGGCGGTGATACCTGGCGGCATCGGGGGCGGGACAGACGACCGCGGGTGGTATTTGACGACTGCACGGCGACACCACACGGCCTCGGGCGATACGCGACGGGCTTCACGGCGGCACCACACGATCTCGAGGTGCAAGCAAGCGTCGGGTCAGACGACTCCGCAGTGTCGCACGGCGGCGGTGCAAGGCGGCCCCGCAGTGACGCCACGCAGCAGCGTCAGGTGACTTCACGGTGACACCCGGCGGCAGCGCGAGGCGGCCTCACGGGGTACCGCGCCCTCGTCCCCATACCTGGCGGCGATGCCGACCGCCGTCCCGGGATCCCGGCGGCTTCGTCGCGGTACCCGTGCGGTACCGCGACGTTCTCCGTGCCGCGCGCCGCTCCCGTCGGCACCGCCCGGCCGCACCCTCGTCCGTCAGCCGCAGCGTCCCGCCACGTAGCCGTCGCTGCCGGTGTAGACGTAGGCGTCGGAGATGTACTGGCCGTCGTCGATGTTGTCCCAGACGTTGGTGGTGCCGTAGGGGCCGGTGATGGTCTGGCCCGGGGTCTGGCAGTAGATCGGCACCCTGGCGCCCTCGGCGAGGACGCGGACGATGCCGTAGCTGGTGCTCGGACCGCTGCGGACGTTGACGCGGACGCCCGGAGCGACCGAGTAGTAGCGAACGGCTGCCGTCACCGTCGCGGCGGTGGCCGAGACCGTGGCCGTCCGCTCCCCCTCGCCGTCCCCCGCGATCTCTTCGACATGCTCGACAGACATGGCTGAACTCCCCCCGTTTGAAACCCCGTTAAACCCCGTTTGATCCCCAGGCAAGCCATGGGGACCCTTTGATACCCCTGAATCAGGACACACACACCTGTGCGTTTTTCGCACGTGCAGGCTAGCAAGCCGCCTCTGTCCCGTACGTGTCATCGACTAGGCTCCGTGCGTCGCGAGAGCGGCCGAAACAGCACGGGGGTGGACCCATGGCACCGCAACGGGGCACCGGGTCGGGAGCGGAAGCGGAACTTCCTGAGTACGCCGGTCAGTACCGTCTGGAGTCGTGTCTGGGTTCGGGTGGCATGGGCGTCGTCCATCTGGCCGCCTCGGCCTCCGGCCTGCGGCTCGCGGTGAAGGTGGTGCACGCCGAGTTCGCCAAGGACCCCGAGTTCAGGGGGCGTTTCCGGCAGGAGGTCGCCGCCGCCCGGCAGGTCAGCGGTGCCTTCACCGCGCCCGTCGTCGATGCCGACACCGACAGCCCCCGGCCCTGGATGGCCACCCTCTTCATACCCGGCCCGACCCTCGCGGAGTACGTCAAGCGGAACGGCCCCATGCCGCCCGGGCAGTTGCGGCGGCTCATGGCCGGACTCGCGGAGGCCCTGCGCGACATCCACCGTGCCGGTGTGGTGCACCGGGATCTCAAGCCCAGCAACGTCCTGCTCGCCGAGGACGGACCCAAGGTCATCGACTTCGGTATCTCGCGGCCGAAGGACAGTGAACTGCGCACCGAGACCGGGAAGTTGATCGGCACCCCGCCGTTCATGGCCCCCGAGCAGTTCCGGCGGCCCCGGGAGGTCGGGCCCGCCGCCGACATCTTCGCCCTGGGCTCGGTGACCGTGCACGCGGCCACCGGGCGCGGGCCGTTCGACTCCGACAGTCCCTACGTCGTCGCCTACCAGGTCGTCCACGACGAGCCGGACCTCACCGGCGTACCCGAGAACCTCGCGCCGCTCGTCCGCGCCTGCCTCGCCAAGGAGCCCGAGGACCGGCCCACGGCGGACGAGCTGATGCACGAACTCCGGTTCGTGGCCGCCTCGTACGACACCCAGACCCTCGTACCGACCCAGCGGGAGAGGGAAGGAGCGGGTTGGGGGGCTTTCCCTGGCCGGGCCGCCGATCAGGGCACGGGCAAGGAGACGAGCGAGGACACCGGCGCGGGCAGGGAGACCGGCGCGAACAGTGGCACGGGCGCGGGCTCAGCTTCAAGCACTGGCTCGGCCTCAAGCACGGGCTCCGCCCCGAGCACGGGTACATCTCCGAGCATGGGTACGGGTACGGGTACGGGTACCAGCGGCGGCCGTGGCCGTTCCGTCGGGTGGCTGCGCAAGCGGGCCGTTCTGGTCGCCGCCTCGCTGGCGCTCGTCGCGGGTGGAGGGTTCGCCTCGGTGCGGGTGCTGGGGGACGACGGTGGACAGGCAGGCGGTGACAGGGCCACGCCGCGGGCCAGTGGGGCCGCGGCCACCGCCCCCGTCCTCCAGGCCTGGGCCACCAAGCCGGCGGCGAAGAAGAAGAGTGTGCCGCAGTGCTCGTACGGGGCGGGGAAGGTGCTGTGCGTGCAGCCGGGGCTGGTCTCCGCGCTGGATCCGGCAGACGGCAGTGTGCTGTGGCGGCACCCCGTCGACGGGGCGGGTGCGGTGGGCACGGGTGATCCGCCCGTCGAGTCGGGCGGGCTGGTGCACGTCCTCACGGAGCAGAGCAGCCGGGTGCAGGCGCTCGACCCGGACTCCGGCGAGGTGCGGTGGGAGCGGGACATCTCCGCGTACGGCGGCAAGCGATATGTGGGCGGCACGCTGCTGCTGACCGCCGCCGACGGGACGGTCACCGGGGTGGACGGCGCCACCGGCGACACGAAGTGGAGCGGACGGATCCCGGGGCAGCCGGAGGCGTACTTCACGTCGTTCGACGGGGACCGGCCGGCCTACCTGGCGAGCGTCACCGGCACGGGGCCGGGGGCACGGACGCGGATCACCGCGGTGGACCCGGACACGGGTGACGTGCGGTGGGACACCCGGCTGGAGGGCCGGCTGGAACCGGTGGGGGCCCAGGACGGCGTCCTCTTCCTCGCCGCGATCGGGGGCGCCTATCCCGACACGGTCGCCGTGGTCCGGTACGACCCCGGCACCGGGGCAACGGTCCGGGTCACGCTGCCCGTACGGCTCGAACAGGCCCGCGCGGTCGTGCGGGGGGACGTCGTGTACCTGCTGAGCGGCGTCGGCGGGGCGCTGACGGCTCTCGACATGGAGGCCCGCAAGCAGCTGTGGCGGACCGAGACAGGGGTCTCGCGGAGTTCGGCACCGGTCGCCGACGACCGGCATGTGTACTTCACCTCGTCCGACGGGCGGCTGCTCGCGGTGGACGTGTGGAAGGGCGGGATCAGCGGGGACACGCCGTCGCGGCTGGGGAAGTCGGACCGGGTCACCGCCGCGCTGCCCGAGCCCGTGATCATCGACGGTCGCGTCTGCGTGGGCGCGCTCGACGGAACCGTGCTCGGGCTGGACGGAACCGATCCGGCGAGCTGGTGACCCACCCGGGCACGGCGGCCGGACGGCCTGACGGCCCGCCGACTCCACGGCCGCACCGCCCGCCGACTCCACGGCCGCAAGGCATACGCGGCGGGCACGCGGCCGACTTCACGCCTGCGGCCGGCTGACTCCACGGCCGCACCGCCCGCCGACTCCACCGCCGCAAGGCATACGCGGCGGGCACGCGGCCGACTTCACGCCTGCGGCCGGCTGACCCCACGGCCGCACAGCCGGCCGCCTGCACGACGGCGACTCCGCACGGCCGGCCGCCTGCACAACCGCACGGCTGAGGGCCGCCCCCGCCCGGGGAACGGCCCTCGCCACGCAGTCCGTCTCCGCGCGGAACCTCAGCCCAGCAAGCTGACGTCCCGCACCGCGCCCTTGTCGGCGCTGGTGGCCATCGCGGCGTACGCCCTCAGCGCGGCCGACACCTTGCGTTCCCGGTTCTTCGGGGCGTAGACGCCGTTCAGGGCCTGCTCGCGGCGGGCCAGCTCGGCGTCGTCGACCAGCAGCTCGATCGAACGGTTCGGGATGTCGATGCGGATGCGGTCGCCGTCCTCGACGAGGGCGATCGTGCCGCCGCCGGCCGCCTCGGGCGAGGCGTGGCCGATGGAGAGTCCGGAGGTGCCGCCGGAGAAGCGGCCGTCGGTGATCAGCGCGCAGGACTTGCCCAGGCCTCGGCCCTTCAGGTACGAGGTCGGGTAGAGCATCTCCTGCATGCCGGGGCCGCCCTTGGGGCCCTCGTAGCGGATGACGACGACGTCGCCCTCCTTGATCTCCTTCATGAGGATCTTCTGGACGGCCTCCTCCTGCGACTCGCAGACGACCGCCGGGCCCTCGAACGTCCAGATCGACTCGTCGACGCCGGCCGTCTTCACCACGCAGCCGTCGACCGCCAGGTTGCCCTTGAGCACCGCGAGGCCGCCGTCCTTGGAGTAGGCGTGCTCGGCGGAGCGGATGCAGCCGCCCTCGGCGTCGTCGTCCAGGGAGTCCCAGCGCTCGGACGTGGAGAAGGCCTCGGCGGAGCGGACGCAGCCGGGGGCCGCGTGCCACAGCTCGACGGCCTTGGGGGACGGGGAGCCGCCGCGCACGTCCCAGGTCTTCAGCCAGTCGGCGAGGGAGGCGCTGTGGACGGAGTTCACGTCCTCGTTGAGCAGGCCCGCGCGGTGCAGCTCGCCCAGCAGGGCGGGGATGCCGCCGGCGCGGTGCACGTCCTCCATGTAGTACGTGCGGTCCTTGGCGACGTTCGGCGCGACCTTCGCGAGGCACGGCACACGACGGGAGACCGCGTTGATCTCGTCGAGGCCGAAGGGGACACCCGCCTCCTGGGCGGCGGCCAGCAGGTGCAGGATCGTGTTGGTGGAGCCGCCCATGGCGATGTCGAGGGCCATGGCGTTCTCGAAGGCCGCGAAGCTCGCGATGGAGCGGGGCAGGACCGTCTCGTCGTCCTGCTCGTAGTAGCGGCGGGTGATGTCCATGACCGTACGGGCGGCGTCCTCGTACAGCGCCTTGCGGGCGGTGTGGGTGGCGAGGGTCGAGCCGTTGCCCGGCAGGGAGAGGCCGATGGCCTCGGTCAGGCAGTTCATCGAGTTGGCGGTGAACATGCCGGAACAGGAGCCGCAGGTCGGACAGGCGTTCTCCTCGATACGGAGGATGTCCTCGTCCGAGATCTTGTCGTTCACGGCGTCGGAGATCGCGTCGACCAGGTCGAGCGTACGGACCGTGCCGTCGACGAGCGTGGCGCGGCCGGACTCCATGGGACCGCCGGAGACGAAGACGGTCGGGATGTTGAGCCGCAGGGCCGCGTTCAGCATGCCCGGGGTGATCTTGTCGCAGTTGGAGATGCAGATCAGGGCGTCGGCGCAGTGCGCCTCGACCATGTACTCCACGCTGTCCGCGATCAGGTCGCGGGAGGGGAGGCTGTAGAGCATGCCGCCGTGGCCCATCGCGATGCCGTCGTCGACGGCGATCGTGTTGAACTCGCGCGGGATGCCGCCCGCTTCGCGGATCGCCTCGCTGACGATGCGGCCCACGGGCTGCAGGTGCGTGTGGCCCGGCACGAACTCGGTGAAGCTGTTGGCGACCGCGATGATCGGCTTGCGGCCGATGTCCGCGCCCGGTACACCGGAGGCGCGCATAAGGGCGCGGGCGCCCGCCATGTTGCGGCCGTGGGTGACTGTGCGGGACCTCAGCTCGGGCATCGCGCTCGCTCCTTCAGAGACTGCGATCAGAGACTTCTGACTGAGACGAGCGTACGCCCGTTGCTCCAGGGGTTGGACAGCTTGTCCGGAATGCGGGATGGGCGTCTCGGTTTTCGGCTGCGGGCCGGTGGGGACCTACGGAGGCCGACGGGGGCCGACGCAGGCCGGTCGTGCCGTGCGGCCGTGGCCCTAACGGGGCGCGGTCAGGTGGGCCTGCACCACAGGGGCCACCCTCTCGATGATCCGCTCCGGGTCCGCCGACGCCAACGGCTCGACCTTGATCACGTACCGCAGCATCGCGATGCCCACCAATTGGGCGGCTGCCAGCTCGGCGCGCAGCTCCGCGTCCGGGACGTCCAGGCGGCCGGCGATCCGGCGGAGCACCTGGGTGGCGATGATGCGGCGGAAGACGGCGGCGGCGGCCTCGTTGTTCACGGCGGAGCGGACGATCGCGAGGAGGGGCGCGCGGGTGGCCGGGTTCTCCCAGACGCCGAAGACGAACCGGGTGAGCCGCTCGCCGACGCCGTCGAGCGGGCCCTCCTCGACGGCCTTGGGGGCCTCCATGGCCGGGGCGAAGGAGAGCGTGACGGCCGCCTCGAACACCTGGTCCTTCGTACCGAAGTAGTGGTGCACGAGTGCCGAGTCCACCCCGGCGGCCTTGGCGATGCCGCGTACGGACGTCTTGTCGTAGCCGCGCTCGGAGAACTCCTCGCGGGCCGCGGCGAGGATGCGGTCACGGGTGGCGGGCGTGTCGGCCGCTTCCGTACGGGAGGGCCGGCCCCGGCGGCGGGGGGTGGCCGAGGTCACGGCCGGGGGACCTGCGCGGCGGAGGCCAGGTGCAGCCGGGTGAAGGCGAGGGCCTCCGCCAGGTCGGCCTCGCGCTCGGCGGCGGACATGGCGCGGCGGGTGTTGACCTCGATCACGACGTGGCCGTCGAAGCCGCTCAGGGCGAGACGTTCCAGCAGCTGGGCGCAGGGCTGGCTGCCGCGGCCCGGGACGAGGTGCTCATCCTTGGCCGACCCCTTGCCGTCCGCCATGTGCACATGCCCGAGACGGTCGCCCATACGGTCGACCATCTCCAGGGCGTCGGTGCGGGAGGTCGCGGAGTGGCTGAGGTCGATCGTGAAGTGCCGGTAGTCGTCCTTCGTCACGTCCCAGTCGGGGGCGTACGCGAGCATCTCGCGGTCGCGGTAGCGCCAGGGGTACATGTTCTCGACGGCGAACCGTACGTCCGTCTCGTTCGCCATCCGCCAGATCCCGGTGACGAAGTCGCGCGCGTACTGGCGCTGCCAGCGGAACGGCGGGTGCACGACGACCGTGCTGGCGCCGAGCTTCTCGGCGGCGGCCTGGGCGCGCTGGAGCTTGACCCACGGGTCGGTGGACCACACCCGCTGGGTGATCAGCAGGCAGGGGGCGTGTACGGCGAGGATCGGGATCTGGTGGTAGTCGGAGAGGCGGCGCAGGGCCTCCAGGTCCTGACTCACCGGGTCGGTCCAGACCATGACCTCCACACCGTCGTAGCCCAGGCGCGCGGCGATCTCGAAGGCCGTGGCCGTCGACTCCGGGTACACGGAGGCCGTGGACAGGGCGACCTTCGCATCCGGGATCCGCACGACGTCTGCCACGCGGGACAGCCTAAGGGGTGCGTTTCGTCGTGTGGGCCGGGGTGGGGGGTTCGGCCGGGTGTGAGGGCCCTCGCCTGTGCGCCGTTGGGGGTACGCGACGAGGTCGGCCACGGGTGGGTACGGGTGGGTGGGGGATGGTCGCGCGGTTCCTCGCGCCCCTGCTTTTCAGGGGCGCGAGGAACCGCGCGAAGCCCGCTCAGCCGCAGCCGATCACGCGACCGACCGGCCCGACGCCGTACCCATGTGGTCCAGCCGCTGCAGGATCACACCCTCTCTCAGCGCCCACGGGCAGATCTCCAGCGTCTCCACCTGGAACAGGTCCACCGCGGCCTCCGCCACCAGCGCGCCCGCGAGGAGCTGGTTGGCGCGGCCCTCGGAGACGCCGGGGAGTGCGGCTCGTTGGGCGGTGGTCATGCCGGCGAGTTTGGGAACCCAGGTCTCGAGGGCGTCGCGCTTGAGGTCGCGCTGGACGTAGAGGCCGTCGGTGGAGCGGGCGGCACCGCCGATGCGGGCGAGCTGCTTGAAGGTCTTGGACGTGGCGACGACGTGGTCGGGGGCGCCGAAGCGGCTGAACTCACCGACCGTACGGGCTATCTGCGCCCGGACGTGGCGGCGCAGGGCGCGGATGTCGTCGGGGGCGGGCGGGTCGCCGGGGAGCCAGCCGGCGGTGAGGCGGCCGGCGCCGAGGGGCAGCGAGGCGGCGGCGTCGGGTTCCTCGTCTATGCCGTAGGCGATCTCCAGGGAGCCGCCGCCGATGTCGAGGACGAGGAGCTTGCCGGCCGACCAGCCGAACCAGCGGCGGACGGCGAGGAAGGTCAGCCGGGCCTCCTCGGCGCCGGCGAGGACCTGCAGTTCGACGCCGGTCTCGTCCTTGACGCGGGCGAGGACCTCGTCGGCGTTGCTGGCCTCGCGCACCGCGGAGGTGGCGAACGGGAGCAGTTCCTCGACGCCCTTGTCCTCGGCGGCCTGGAGCGCCTCGTGGACGACGGCGATGAGTTTGTCGACCCCTTCGGGGTCGATGGCCCCGGCCTCGTCGAGGAGTTGGGCAAGGCGCAGTTCCACCTTGTGCGAGTGCGCGGGCAGCGGGCGCGCGCCCGGGTGTGCGTCCACCACCAGCAGATGCACCGTGTTCGATCCCACGTCGAGGACACCGAGTCTCATGGGCGGAACGCTACTGCCAGCGGAGCCGTGCGCCGTCCTCGATCCGGCGTCGGGCGCCGTACCCTGGTCAGGTGCCAAAGACGAAAAAGGCAAAGGCCGACAAGTCGGCAGCGGGAGCGGCTGTGGCCGGCGGCTCCTCGCGGGCGAAGGCGGCGACCAAGCCACCGAAGTCGATGAAGGACTCGGCGGAGTCCACCGCCCCGGACGAGAAGGGTCTCGATTTCGCGCGCGCGTGGGTGGAGTTCCCTGATCCGGCGGACGACGAGCAGGTCTTCCGCTGCGATCTGACCTGGCTGACCTCTCGCTGGAACTGTGTCTTCGGCAGCGGTTGCCAGGGCATCCAGGCGGGCCGCGCGGCCGACGGGTGCTGCACCCTGGGTGCCCACTTCTCGGACGAGGACGACGAGAAGCGCGTCGCCGGACATGTGGCGAGGCTCACTCCGGAGATCTGGCAGTTCCACGATGTGGGCACGAAGACCGGCTGGGTCTCCAAGGACGAGGACGGCGACCGTCAGACACGCCCGTACAAGGGGTCGTGCATCTTCCAGAACCGGCCCGGTTTCGCCGGGGGTGCGGGCTGTTCGCTGCACATCCTGGCCCTCCAGGAGGGTCGCGAGCCGCTGGAGACCAAGCCGGACGTCTGCTGGCAGCTGCCGGTCCGGCGCACGTACGACTGGATCGACCGGCCCGACGACACGCGGGTGCTCCAGGTGTCGATCGGCGAGTACGACCGCCGCGGCTGGGGCCCGGGCGGCCACGACCTGCACTGGTGGTGCACCTCGGCGACCTCGGCGCACGGCGCGGGTGACCCGGTGTACGTCTCGTACCGCCCGGAGCTGACCGAGCTGATGGGCAAGGCGGGGTACGACCGCCTGGTCGAGCTGTGCGAGCAGCGGCTGGCCTCCCGGCTGCCGCTGGTGGCTCCGCATCCGGCGGATCCGACGGAGGCGTAGCGGAATCCGCCGGGCCCGTGAGCGGACCATCGGCTTCCCTCCCCTCCCCTCCCCTCCCGCTTCCCTTCCCCCCGCCGGTCTACGAGGCCGGTGGGGGGTCTCCGCCTCCGTCGCCCGGCGGTGTCGTCGGGCCGCCCGGGTCCGTGGGGGCCGGGTCGGTGGGTGTCGGGGTCGGGTCGGGCTGGGCCGGGCCGGTGGGGGTGGGGTCCGGGTCGGGGGTCGGAGGCGGGACGGTGGGTCTCGGCGGGCCGGGGTCCGGGACCGGCTGGGTCGGCGGGGAGTCGACCGGCGGCGTCGGCATCGGACCGTAGCCCTCGATCGTCACCACGGCCCCCGAGGGAGCCAGCGACACCTGCGCCGTCCAGTACCCGGCGGGTTCGCTCAGCTGGTCGACGTACACCTTGACCGTCGAGGACTCGCCGGGTTTCAGGGTGCCCGAGGACTGGCTGAGGTAGAGCCAGTCGGCGCCGGTGCGGGCGGACCAGCGGACGGGTGAGTCGCCGGTCGCCCTCAGGGTGATGACGGTGGTGTCGCCGTCGTTCGCGGCGGCGACGGCGAGCGTGCCCCGCCCCTTGCCCTGGGTGACCTCCACGGACACGTCGTCCGCCGCGCGCTTCCCCCTGCCCAGGCGGGCGCCGGGCTCGGTCCGGGCGTTGCCGGCGTTCTCGTACGCGTCGCCGCTGCCGTCGCCGACGGTCCCGTCGCCGTCGCTCTGCTCCTCGCCCGCGGAGACCGAACGGCCGTCGCTGCCCTCGCCGATGAGGGGGGCGCCCCGGTAGGCGGCCCAGAGGGCGAAGACGGGCGCGGCGACGACGGTGGCGACGACGGTCGTGGTGACGGCACGCGCGCGCAGCCGGTCCCGGCGGGCCGCGCGGTCCCTCGGGTCCATGGGGAAACCGCGCCGGTCGAAGCGGGGGGCGCCGCCCCGCGCGCGCGTGAGGTGGGCCGTCACCAGGCCCAGGGCCGCGCGCGGCGCTTCGAGGACGGGCAGCTCGGATGGCGTGACGCTGGTGCCGGGCCAGCGGCCGGGGACGGCGCGCTCGGCGGCGCGGCGGCAGACGGGGCAGTCGTCGACGTGCCGGACGAGCTCGCGGCGCAGGGGGGCGCTCAGGACGAGCAGGTGATCACCGGTCAGGCGGGCGACGCTCGGGCAGGCGCCGGACTCGACGACGGCGAGGGCCGCCCGGGTGCGCTCCACCTCGCAGGCCGCGGCGGCGAGCAGTTCCCGCGCGGCGGCCTGGTCCATCCCCAGCACGTCGGCGACCTCGTGGGCGGCGAGCTGATGCCGCACCGCCAACTCCAGGGCCTCGCGCTGCTCGGGTGTGGTGCCGGCGGCCTCCGGCCAGGCGAGCAGCGCGAGTTGACGCCGCCGCTGCCGCTCCTCGTCCTCGGAGAGGGCCGGGGTCCGGACGGCGGTCTTCGCTGCGCGCGGCTTCTCGGCCCCACCGCCATGTGCGGACCGGCGGCCGGAGGCACGCGCGCCGGGCTGCTTCTGCCGGGCCTCGGCGAGCTTGCGCAGACAAGCCCAACGGGCCAGCGCGTAGAGCCAGGCCCGGCGGTCGTCCGCGTCGTCCGGTCCCCGACGACGCTCGGCGAGCGCGAGCACCTCGGCGAGAGCCGCGGTCGCCGCGTCGTGGTCGCACAGCACGGACATGCAGTAGGTGAACAGGCCGTCCAGGTACGGCTCGTAGCGCGCCGGCGCGCGCTGCGCCACCGCGCGCGCCGCCGCTCGATCGCGCGCCTCGCGGTGCGCCCTGTGTGCGCCGGTGGTGCGGGGCGAGGTTTCCGGACCGATGCTCATCATTCATGGACGGTAGGCGCCCGGAACCTGCGCCTTCTCACCCCTTCAGCACATTTACTCCGTACGGGTGAAACGATCCCTCATAAGGGGACAGGAACCCCGAGTTTCGCGGCGCACGGCCGGAATGTTGTGCACTTTATTGACCGTCACCAAAAAGTAGCCCTACATTCCCTGGGGTTCGAGTCACCCCCACGCACGAGCGAGCAACGTCCCCTCCTCCGCGTCGACAGGAGCTCCACTCCCATGGCCGTACGCACCCGTCGCTCCAGCACCCGCGCCCTCGCCGCCCTCGCCGCTGCCGTCGTCCTCTCTCTGACCGGCGCCTCCGTCTCGACCGCCACCCCCCGGGCGGCCGCGACCGCCGCCGCCGAACGTCTCACCGGCACGCTCCCCGACGGCGCCACCTGGATCGCCGACGTCCCCGAGAACTGGAACGGCACCCTGATCGTCTTCAGCCACGGCTTCGGCGGCAGAGCGGCCCAGAACGCGCCCCGCGAGGCCGTACGCCTGCGCCTCCTCGAAGAGGGGTACGCGCTCACCGGCTCCTCCTACGACGTGAGCGAGACCCTCTGGGGCCTGGAGAGCGCGGAGCGCGACCAGGTCGCCACCATCGCGGCGGTCACCGAGAAGATCGGCGAACCCACCCGCACCCTCGCCATGGGCCAGTCCATGGGCGGCCTGGTCAACGCCCGGCTCGCCCGCTCGGGGGACGGCGGGATCGACGGCGCCCTGGGCCTGTGCGGCCTCGTGGCCGGCGCCAACGACCTGCACGGCTACCAGCTCGACGCCGAGTACACGATCGCCCGGCTCCTGCTCCCGGACACGCCGGTGAAGCTGGTGGACTTCGCCTCCGAGGCCGAGGGCGCCGTCACCGGCCGGCAGCTCACCGACGCCGTCGTCTCCGCGCAGAAGACCCCCGAGGGCCGCGCCCGCATCGCCCTCGCCGCCGCCTACCTCAACCTGCCCACCTGGGCCTCGGGCGAGGACCGCCCGGCCGCGGGCGACTGGGAGGAGCAGCAGGCCCAGCAGTACTCGTGGCTCGCCCAAGGCATCCTCAACCGGGTCGTGCCCGCCCGCTTCCACATCGAGAAGGCCCTGGGCGGAAACAACTCCGGGAACAAGGGCATCGACTACGCACGCCTGCTGTCCACGTCGCAGCACGCGCCCCTGGTCAAGGCCCTGTACCGAGAGGCCGGCCTCGACCTCCGGGCCGACCTCGCGAACCTGACCGCCCACGCGAAGATCAAGGCCTACCCGGCCGCCGTCGCCGCCGGCGAACGTACCTCCTCCGCCGGCCAGGGCCTCGCCGTCCCCCTCCTCGACATCCACACCACCGCCGACGACCTCGTCCCCGTCGAACAGGAGAACCGCTTCGCCGACCGCGTCCGCGCCTCCGGCGACGGCTCGCTGCTCCGCCAGGCCTACGTGGAACGCCAAGGCCACTGCTTCTTCACCGTCGCCGAGACCGTCGCCGCCCTCCACGCCCTGGAGTCCCGTGTCGACTCCGGCCGTTGGGGCGCCGCCGCGACCCCGGGCGCCCTCCAGAGCGCCGCGACCGCCCTCGACCTCGACGGCGCCGCGTACGTCCCGTACCGCCCGGCGGAACTGACGATCGGTCGCCGCCCGTAGGGAGGCCGGCCGGGGCCCGGTTCCGGCCGGGCAGGGGGATACGCGTGATGCGCCACTGAGGCCCGCGCCCCGAAAGGGGCGCGGGGAACCGCGCGAGCAACCACACACCACCCGCGGCCGCCGCCCCCGAAACCCCACGGCGAACAGCTGCGCACCGGGGCGGGCGGCCGCCCCGAAGCCCCGGCCGAGCACGCGAACCGGCCCGACCGCCGGAGGCTGTCAGTGCACTCCGTTACGGTTCGTGCATGGCTGCCCGTACGAAGACCGCGAAGGACCGGCCGTCCTACCGCTGCACAGAGTGCGGCTGGCAGACGGCCAAGTGGCTCGGCCGCTGCCCCGAATGCCAGGCGTGGGGCACGGTCGAGGAGTACGGCACGCCCGCCGTCCGTACGACCGCCCCCGGCCGGGTCACCACCTCCGCCGTCCCCATCGGCCAGGTGGACGGCCGCCAGGCCACCGCCCGCACGACGGGCGTCCCGGAGCTCGACCGGGTCCTCGGCGGCGGCCTCGTCCCCGGCGCCGTGGTCCTCCTCGCGGGCGAGCCGGGCGTGGGCAAGTCCACCCTCCTCCTCGACGTCGCCGCCAAAGCCGCCGACGCCGAACACCCGACCCTCTACGTCACCGGCGAGGAGTCCGCCGGCCAGGTCCGCCTGCGGGCCGACCGCATCAAGGCCATCCACGACCATCTCTACCTCGCCGCGGAGACCGACCTCGCCGCCGTACTGGGCCACTTGGACGCGGTCAAGCCGTCCCTGCTGATCCTCGACTCGGTCCAGACCGTCGCCTCTCCCGAGATCGACGGCGCCCCCGGCGGCATGGCCCAGGTCCGCGAGGTCGCCGGCGCCCTGATCCGCGCCTCCAAGGAACGCGGCATGTCGACGCTCCTCGTGGGCCACGTCACCAAGGACGGCGCGATCGCGGGCCCCCGCCTCCTGGAGCACCTCGTCGACGTGGTCCTGCACTTCGAGGGCGACCGCCACGCCCGCCTCCGCCTGGTGCGCGGCGTCAAGAACCGCTACGGCGCCACGGACGAGGTCGGCTGCTTCGAGCTGCACGACGAGGGCATCACCGGTCTCACGGACCCCAGCGGCCTCTTCCTCACCCGCCGCGACGAACCCGTCCCCGGCACCTGTCTGACCGTGACCCTGGAGGGCCGCCGCCCCCTGGTCGCGGAAGTGCAGTCGCTCACAGTCGACTCGCAGCTCCCCTCCCCCCGCCGTACGACCTCCGGCCTGGAGACCTCCCGGGTCTCGATGATGCTCGCGGTGCTGGAGCAGCGCGGCCGTATCAGCGCCCTCGGCAAGCGGGACATCTACTCGGCGACGGTCGGCGGCGTGAAGCTCTCGGAGCCCGCGGCGGACCTCGCGATCGCGCTGGCCCTGGCCTCCGCGGCGACCGACACCCCCCTGCCCAAGAACCTCGTGGCGATCGGCGAAGTCGGCCTCGCGGGCGAGGTCAGAAGAGTCACCGGCGTCCAGCGCCGACTGTCCGAAGCACACCGCCTCGGCTTCACCCACGCGCTCGTTCCGTCCGATCCCGGCAGGGTTCCTCCCGGTATGAAGGTCCTGGAAGTGGCCGACATGGGAGATGCTCTGCGGGTACTGCCCCGATCCCGTCGGCGAGAGGCCCCACGGGACGAGGAGGACCGCCGGTAGACTTTGCCCAGGTCTCGCCCGTCCGTACGAACCACATGTGCGAAACGGAAGCGTCCCAGAACCTGCGACCGGAGGAGTGCAGTGGCAGCCAACGACCGGGCAGCAGCTCCCGGAAAGTCCGGTGGGAGCTCCGGTGCCGATGGCCTGATGCGCGCCTCACTGAGCGCCGTGGCACCAGGTACGGCCCTGCGCGACGGGCTTGAGCGGATTCTCCGCGGCAACACCGGCGGACTCATCGTGCTCGGCTTCGACAAGACCGTCGAGCCGATGTGCACCGGTGGATTCGTCCTGGATGTCGAGTTCACGGCCACGCGCCTGCGTGAGCTGTGCAAGCTCGACGGCGGCATCGTCCTGTCCTCGGATCTCTCCAAGATCCTCCGGGCGGGCGTCCAACTGGTCCCGGACCCCACGATCCCCACCGAGGAGACGGGCACCCGGCACCGCACGGCGGACCGCGTCAGCAAACAGGTCGGCTTCCCGGTCGTCTCGGTCTCCCAGTCGATGCGCCTGGTCGCGCTGTACGTCGACGGTCACCGGCGGGTCCTGGAGGACTCGGCGGCGATCCTGTCCCGCGCGAACCAGGCCCTGGCGACCCTGGAGCGGTACAAGCTCCGCCTGGACGAGGTGGCGGGCACCCTCTCCGCGCTGGAGATCGAGGACCTGGTGACGGTCCGGGACGTCTCGGCGGTCGCCCAGCGACTGGAGATGGTCCGGCGCATCGCCACCGAAATCGCCGAATACGTGGTCGAACTGGGCACGGACGGCCGTCTCCTGGCCCTCCAGCTCGACGAACTGATCGCGGGCGTCGAACCGGAGCGCGAACTGGTCGTCCGGGACTACGTCCCCGAGCCGACGGCCAAACGCTCCCGCACGGTCGACGAGGCCCTCCGCGAACTCGACGCCCTCACCCACGCGGAGCTCCTCGAACTCCCCACGGTGGCCCGCGCCCTCGGCTACACCGGCTCCCCCGAGGGCATGGACTCCGCCGTCTCCCCGCGCGGCTACCGCCTCCTGGCCAAGGTCCCCCGCCTCCCCGGCGCCATCATCGACCGCCTCGTCGAGCACTTCGGCGGCCTCCAGAAACTCCTCGCCGCCAGCGTCGACGACCTCCAGACGGTCGACGGAGTGGGCGAGGCCCGCGCACGCAGCGTCCGCGAGGGCCTGTCACGACTGGCGGAGTCGTCGATCCTGGAGCGCTACGTCTAGGCTCCGCCCGTTCGCCGACCTCAGCCCCCCTGAGCCGCCCTCAGGCACCCTCAGCCCGTCCGGCGTTCGAGGACGAGGCCGAAGGCCGACAAGGGGGGTCTGGGGGCGCAGCCCCCAGGGCCGGCTCCCCAGGGACGGCCGGGGTCGAAGGGGCAGCGCCCCTGGGGAGGCGAACGGGTAGGGGCGGCGGGGGCGGAGAAACCCCCGGCCGAACCCGCCCGTCAGTCCTTCTCCAGCACGAACGACGTCCGGGCCGTGGCCAGCCCCGGGCCCTTCGCCTCGACGAGGTACGTCCCGGCGGTGGCCGAACCGGCCGACGGGGTCGCGCAGTTGGGGGCACTGGGGTCGCGGTTCCACTCCACGGTGTAGGTGACCCGGTCACCGGCCGGCACCCTGAACAGCAGGCTGCCCGCGGTCTCATGGCAGTCGTCGGACGCCCAGAACGCGTCGTCGGCATCGGCCGCGGTGATCGTCACGACCGTGTTGTCCGGGCCGAGATCGAGCTTGCAGTCACCGCCGGAGGAGTTGCGGGCGATGAGCTCGAACGTGGGGTTCACCCCGGGCTCGTAGGTGTTACGGACACTGCGCACGGTCAACTTCACGGCCCCGGCGGTGCAGTTGGGCAGGCTCGACCCCGCCGGAACCTGCTCACCGGAACTGCTCCCGTTCTTGCCGCCGTCCTCGGACGTACCACCGCCCGCGGCACCGGACCCACCACCGGCGCCCCCGGCCCCGGAGCCCGAGCCCGAGTCGGAACCAGAACCAGAACCTGTTCCGGAACCCGAACCGGAGTTGTCGCCTCCGGAGCCGGACTCGTCGCCCGACTCGTCCCGCCCGCCCGGGGCTTCACTGATCGCGGGACCGGAACCGGAGGGCCCGGGGGTGATCGAGGTCGCGGGATTCTTTCCGTCGGGCCCGCCCGCGTCGTTGTCGCCGTTCCCACCGCCGCCGGTGACGACCCATACGACCAGGATCGCCAGCAGACCGACGACGGTCAGCAGAATGGCCCTCCGTCGCCAGTAGATGGTGGAGGGAAGCGGCCCGATCGGATTGCGCAGAGATCCCACGGCGCAAACTGTACGAGAGATCCGGCACTTCGCTGGCCCCACCCGCCGCCCGAAACCTCAACTTTTCCGGATCATCATTCCGGTCGTTCCCCCCACAGACCCGACCGGGCGGCCCATGATCGCGGTACGTGATCGTAGAGGCCGGACGGGCACGGTCCGTGACCGGAACAGCGCCGCGCGAGCGGCCCGAACTCCCCGGCCCCGGCCATCCGTTCACGAAATCCGCGCACGGGACGGACCGCTGCGCCGCGACGACGCGCGGGATCAGCCCGCGCCCGCCCCGCCCAAATCCTCTCGCCGTGCCCGCCTGCCCGCCTGCCCGCCTGCCCGCCTGCCACAATCGTCCCCACCACCGAAGTGCGTCGGAGGACTTGGAGAAGACGATGGGCGGACCCGTGGAAACCGACGACGCCGCACCGGCGTCGAGGCCGTTGCGGAAGCTGGGGTTTCTGACCATCGGGCTGTTCGACGAGGCCGACCCACGCCGGGGCCACGAGTCGACGCTGGAGATCATCGAGCTGGGGGAACGGCTCGGCTTCGACAGCGCGTGGCTGCGCCACCGTCATCTGCAGTACGGCATCTCCTCCCCCGTCGCGGTCCTGGCGGCGGCCTCGCAGCGCACGCGCCGTATCGAACTGGGCACCGCCGTCATCCCGTTGGGCTGGGAGAACCCGCTGCGGCTCGCCGAGGACCTGGCCACGGTCGACCTCCTGTCCGGCGGCCGGCTCAATCCGGGGGTCAGCGTCGGACCGCCGATGCACTACGACACCGTCAAGGCGGCGCTCTACCCGGACACCGCCGACGCGGAGGACTTCGGCTTCGAACGGGTCCGGCGGCTCCTCGGCTTCGTACGGGGCGAGGCGGCCACCGACTTCAGCGGCACCGAGGGGTTCGAGGTCTTCTCCGAACGGGTCCAGCCGCACTCCCCGGGGCTGGGCGGCCGTATGTGGTACGGCGGCGGCAGCCTCCGGTCGGCGCGGTGGGCCGGCGAGAACGGGATGAACTTCCTGACCAGCAGCGTGGTGAAGGCGGAGGGACAGCAGACGGCGACCGCGGCCGGGGCGGTGGACTTCGCCGGCATCCAGCTCTCCCACATCCGGGAGTTCCGGGCGCACCACCCCGACGGGGAGCGGGCCCGGGTCTCGCAGGGGCTCGTCGTCATCCCCACCGACTCGGCGACCGCGGAGCAGCGCGCCAAGTACGAGGAGTACGCGGCAAAGCGGCTGCCCCGGACCACCGAGCCGCAGGGGCCGGGACGGCTCCTGTTCGCGCCGGACCTGGTCGGCACCTCCGCCGAGATCGCCGGACGGCTGCACGCCCACGCCGCCTTCCGCGAGATCGACGAGGTGGCCTTCGCCCTGCCGTTCACCTTCGACCACGAGGACTATGTGCAGATCCTCACGGACATCGCGACGAAGCTGGGCCCGGAGCTGGGCTGGCGCCCGGCCGCGTGACCGTACGCGGAGAGCCGGGGGGGGGTCGGTGCGGGTGCGGGTGCGGGTGGGCCGGGGCTGGTCGCGCAGTTCCGCGCGCCCCTGAAATGCAGGGGCCGCACCCCTGCTTTTCGGCCCCCACCCACCCGTGGCCACACACCCGCCTCAGACACCCCCCACCAGAACCCATCCCCGGCCACCCCCGCATGGCAGGATCGACGTGCCATGACTGCACCCACGAAGCCTCAGAGCAGCCCTGCCGACGTGACCCCGACCGCACTGCACACCCCGGTGATCGCCTGGTTCGAGACGCATGCCCGTGATCTGCCCTGGCGGCGGGCGGAGGCCGGACCGTGGGGGGTGATGGTCAGCGAGTTCATGCTCCAGCAGACACCGGTCAACCGCGTACTGCCCGTCTATGAACAGTGGTTGGCGCGCTGGCCCCGTCCGGCCGACCTCGCGAAGGAGCCGCCGGGTGAGGCGGTGCGCGCGTGGGGCCGGCTCGGGTATCCGCGGCGCGCCCTGCGGCTGCACGGCGCGGCGGTGGCCATAACGGAACGGCACGGTGGGGACGTACCGCGCGATCATGCGCAGCTGCTCGCGCTGCCGGGGATCGGCGAGTACACGGCCGCGGCGGTGGCGTCGTTCGCGTACGGGCAGCGGCACGCCGTGCTCGACACGAACGTGCGGCGCGTGTTCGCCCGCGCGGTCAGCGGCACGCAGTACCCGCCGAACGCGACCACGGCGGCCGAGCGGAAACTGGCCCGTGCCCTGCTGCCCGAGGACGAAGGTACGGCGTCCCGTTGGGCGGCCGCGTCGATGGAACTGGGCGCGCTGCTGTGCACGGCCAAGAACGAGACGTGCCAGCCCTGCCCGATCGCCGGGCAGTGCGCGTGGCGGCTGGCCGGGAAGCCCGCGCACGAGGGACCGGCACGACGCGGTCAGACGTACGCCGGTACCGACCGTCAGGTCCGCGGCAAGCTTCTCGCCGTACTGCGGGACGCGATCGCGCCCGTGCCGCAGGCGGTTCTCGACCGGGTGTGGGACGAGCCGGTCCAGCGCGCCCGCGCCCTCGACGGACTGGTCTCCGACGGACTGGTGGAACCCCTCCCGGGCGGCCTCTACCGCCTCCCCCTCACCTGACCTCCACCACACCCCACCCTCACCTGACCTGACCTCCACGCCCCACCCCACAGGCCACACATCGCCGAGGCCCCACCGCAACACGGCCCGCAACACAGCCCTCACCCACGCCCGACGGGGTAAACCGGACCATCTCCACCCCAAAGCCCGGCCCGCTTTACCCCGTTCCTGCTTCTGTTACACAACCGACGGACAGCCGAGCGTTCTCCGCAGGCTGCCTCGGACGTCCCCGTGACAACCCCTCCGTAGCTTCATTGGCGTACCGCAGGAACCCGCGAAAGAACCAGCGGATCCGGCGGAACGAGCGACCCGCACAGCGGATCGCACCAGCGACACGAAGCGTGGACAACCGGCACCGTGCGACAGCGCGGACGTCGGAAACGGGGAGCGGAGGCGGTTGATCATGGCGCACGGCGAGGTGCTCGAATTCGAGGAGTACGTCCGTACCCGGCAGGACGCGCTGCTGCGCAGCGCCCGCCGGCTCGTCCCGGACCCGGTGGACGCCCAGGATCTGCTGCAGACGGCGCTGGCCCGGACGTACGGCCGCTGGGACGGCATCGCGGACAAGCGGCTCGCGGACGCCTACCTGCGCCGGGTCATGATCAACACGCGGACGGAGTGGTGGCGGGCCCGGAAGCTGGAGGAGGTCCCGACCGAGCAGCTGCCGGACGCCCGCATCGAGGACTCCACGGAGCAGCACGCGGACCGCGCCCTCCTCATGGACATCATGAAGGTTCTGGCACCCAAGCAGCGCAGTGTCGTGGTCCTGCGACACTGGGAGCAGATGTCCACGGAGGAGACGGCCGCCGCCCTCGGCATGTCGGCCGGCACGGTCAAGAGCACGCTGCACCGTGCACTGGCCCGGCTCCGCGAGGAGCTGGAGTCGCGGAACCACGACGAGCGCGCCGCCCGTGCGCTCGAAGCGAGCGAGGAGCAGGAGCGTTGCGCGGCCTGAGCACAGCGGCCGGCCCGGGCCCAGGGGGCAGACGGGCCACGAAGGCGGTGATCACGGCGGTGGCCGTGCTCGCCGCCCTCGGCCTTTCCCTCTCCGCCTGCGGCACGGGCGGCACCGGTGCCCGCGACGAGGGGCCGGCCGACAGCGACTCCCTCGCGGGCGGCGCGGCCTCACCGTCCGTCTCCGCGTCGGTCGACGGCGACGGGGACGGTGACGGCGATCACCCGAGCGTCGAGGAGGTCGTCCGGATGGTCCGCGCGGACCCGGAGGTCAGTAAGGCGGTCAAGAGCGACCTGGAGCCGTGCGTGGCGGACGAGTACCCGGTGGACGTGACGTACGGGGACCTGACCGGGGGTTCGTCCGAAGATCTCGTGGTCAATGTGATGACCTGCACGGATGCCGTCGGCGTGGCGTCGTACGTGTACCGCGAGGACAAGGGGAGGTACCGGAGCGTCTTCCTCTCCGAACAGCCCCCCGTCTACGCGGAGATCGACCGGGGCGACCTCCTGGTCACCCGACAGCTGTACGAGAATGGCGACCCGTCGTCGTACCCGTCCAGCGAGGAAGTGACCACCTACCGCTGGATCAAGGACGACTTCGTCCAGCGCTCCAGTACGCGTACCGAGTACAGCAGCGCGGTGGGCGGCGCGGAATCGGCGACGCCCGAGCAGAACTGACACCGGCACCGGCACACCGGCACCAGCACCAGCACCAGCACCAGCACCAGCACCAGCAGCGAACGACCCTGAGTGGACCTGACCGATCCTGACTGGTCTTGACCGACCCCGATCGAGAGCGAGCGAGATCACCGGATGGCAGAGCAGACCCATGTCCTGTTCGTCGAGGACGACGACGTGATCCGCGAGGCCACCCAGCTCGCACTGGAGCGGGACGGCTTCGCGGTCACGGCCATGCCCGACGGGCTGTCCGGGCTGGAGGCGTTCCGCGCGGACCGGCCCGACATCGCGCTCCTCGACGTCATGGTCCCGGGCCTGGACGGGGTCTCCCTGTGCCGCCGCATCCGTGACGAGTCGACGGTCCCGGTGATCATGCTCTCCGCCCGCGCCGACTCCATCGACGTGGTGCTGGGCCTGGAGGCGGGCGCCGACGACTACGTGACCAAGCCGTTCGACGGTGCCGTCCTGGTCGCCCGGATCCGCGCGGTCCTGCGCCGCTTCGGCCACGCGAGCGGCGGCGACGGCAGGGCCGAGGAGTCCGCGGCCGCGAGCACCGGCGGAGTGCTCACCTTCGGCGAGCTGGTGATCGACACCGAGGGCATGGAAGTACTGAAGTCGGGGGTGCCGGTGGCGCTGACGCCGACCGAGATGCGGCTGCTGCTGGAGTTCTCGTCGGCCCCCGGCACGGTCCTCTCCCGCGACAAGTTGCTCGAACGTGTGTGGGACTACGGCTGGGGCGGCGACACCCGGGTCGTCGACGTCCACGTCCAGCGGCTCCGCACGAAGATCGGCCAGGACCGGATCGAGACGGTCCGCGGCTTCGGCTACAAGCTCAAGGCCTGAGCGGGGCGGGGCGACATGAACATCAGGGGGATACGAGAGGGGCGGGGGCCGGAGTCGTCGGGCGTCGCCGACCGCCGGTCGGGCGCGGGGCCCGCCTCGGGCATCCGGACCGGTCTGCGATGGCAGCTGAGCGCGGCGATCGCGCTGGTCGGCGCCTTGGTCGCGGTCGCGCTGAGCCTGGTCGTGCACAACGCGGCGCGTGTCTCGATGCTCGACAACTCGCGCGACCTCGCCGACGAGCGCATCCAGGTCGCCCAGCGCATGTACGAGTCGGGCCGCCCGCTGAAGTCCGGCGCCTTCGGGGTGACGCTCGACGACCCCGACATCCCCAAGGACCTGCTGGCCAAGGTCGGGGAGGGCCGCCGGGCCACGTACGTGTCCGAGGGCGAGAACGGTGTGCCCGACATCTGGGCTGCGGTCCCGCTGAAGGACAAGCGAGTCCTGTCCCTGCACACCGACTTCACCGACCACAGCTCGGCGGTGATGCGGGACCTCGACCAGGCCCTGCTCATCGGTTCCATCGCGGTCGTCTTCGGCGGCTCGGCCCTCGGTGTGCTCATCGGCGGCCAGATGTCCCGCCGGCTGCGCAAGGCGGCGGCCGCCGCGCACCAGGTGGCCAAGGGCGAGTCCGACGTCCGGGTGCAGGACGCGATCGGCGGTGTCGTCCGCGACGAGACCGCGGAGCTGGCACGGGCCGTGGACGCCATGGCCGACACCCTGCGGCAGCGCATCGAGGCGGAGCGCCGGGTGACGGCGGACATCGCGCACGAGCTGCGCACCCCGGTGACCGGTCTGCTCACGGCGGCGGAACTGCTCCCGCCGGGCCGCCCCTCCGAGCTGGTCCGCGACCGGGCCCAGGCGATGCGCACGCTCGTCGAGGACGTGTTGGAGGTGGCCCGCCTGGACGGGGCCTCCGAGCGGGCCGAGCTGCAGGACATCCTGCTGGGCGAGTTCGTGGCCCGGCGGGTGGCGGCGAAGGACGCGGGGGTGCGGGTACGGATCGTGCACGAGTCGGAGGTGACGACGGACCCCCGCCGCCTCGAACGTGTCCTGCTGAACCTGCTGGCCAACGCGGCGAAGCACGGCAAGCAGCCGATCGAGGTGTCCGTCGAGGGCCGGGTGATCCGCGTGCGCGACCATGGCCCCGGTTTTCCCGAGGACCTGCTCGCCGACGGCCCCCGCCGCTTCCGCACCGGCGCGTCCGACCGCGCCGGCCAGGGGCACGGTCTCGGCCTCACCATCGCCGCGGGGCAGGCGCGCGTCCTGGGCGCCCGCCTCACCTTCCGCAACGTCCGCCCGCCCGGCGCGCCGGACGAAGTACCGTCCGAGGGCGCGGTCGCGGTGCTGTGGCTCCCGGAACACGCCCCCACGAACACGGGCAGCTATCCGATGCTGCCGATGTCGAACGACGGAGCGGGGTGACGGGGGCCGGGGGGTCGGGGGTCATCCGCGGGTCCGGTGGGGGCTGGCCGCGCAGTTCCCCGCGCCCCTGAAAGGACCAGGCCCTGCGGGCCTGAAAGACCAGGCCGTGCGGGCCTGAGGGACAAGGCCCCTGCGGGCCGAAAAGCTCGGGGCGCAGCCCCGGCTTTTCAGGGGCGCGGGGAACTGCGCGACCAGCCCCCACCGGACCCGCACCCGCCAACGAACCGAACCCCCCGTCCCCGCAGGCGCGCGCCATCTCCTCAGGCCCGCGCCACCCCTCAGGCGCGCGCCATCTCCTCATCCGCGGCCCCCGCCTTACCCGGCGTCTCCGCCGCGGAAGGCCCTCCGGCCCCCCGCAACGGCACCTCCTTCACGAACACCGCGGCCACCAACGCCACCACGGAGACGATCGCCCCCAGCAGAAACGCCGAGTGCGTCCCGGAAGAGACCGCGTACTGGTACGCCTCCCGCGCCGGCACCGGCAGCTTCGCCAGACTCGCCGCATCCAGCTGCGCCGACCGCTCGGTCACCTGCGACCCCAGGGCACCGGCCCGCTCGGCCATCACATCCTGCACCCGGCTGTTGAACAGCGCCCCCATGATCGCGACCCCGAAGGAGGACCCGAGTGTCCGGGCCAGCGTGGTCGTCGACGACGCGACCCCCATGTCCTTCATCTCGACGCTGTTCTGCGCGACCAGCATGGTGATCTGCATCAGACACCCCATACCGGCACCCAGCACGGCCATGAACACCCCGGACGTCACCCGGCTCGTACCGGTGTCCATCTGCGCCAGCAGGAACAGCCCCACGATCATCAGGACGCTCCCGACGACCGGGAAGACCTTGTAACGGCCGCTGCCCGTGGTCACCCGCCCGGCCACCATCGACACCGCGAGCATCGCCCCCAGCATCGGCAGCAGCAACAGCCCGGAGTTGGTCGCGGACGCACCCTGCACGGACTGCTGGAACAGCGGCAGGAACAGCACCGCGCCGAACATCACGAACCCGGTGAAGAACCCGATCACGGACATCAGCGTGAAGTTCCGGCTGCGGAAGATGTGCAGCGGTATCACCGGCTCCGCCACCCGCTTCTGCACGAACAGGAACCCGACGAGCGAGGCCACCCCGAGCGCGATCAGCTCCATGATGACGGCCGACCCCCAGGCGTACTCGGTCCCGCCCCACGTCGTGACCAGCACGATCGCCGTGATGCCGACGGTCAGCAGCGCCGCGCCCAGATAGTCGATGTTCCGCGCCGACCGCCCGTCCCGTGACGGCTTCGGCAGATGCAGCACGGCACTGACGGCGATCAGCGCCACGACGCCGAGCGGCAGGTTGATGTAGAAGGACCAGCGCCAGCCCCAGTGGTCGGTGATGGACCCGCCCACGAGCGGCCCGGCGATCATGGCGAGGGCCATGACACCGGCCATCATCCCCTGGTACTTGCCCCGCTCCCGCGGCGGTATCAGGTCGCCGATGATCGCCATGACGCCGACCATCAGGCCGCCGGCACCGAGTCCCTGCACCGCGCGGAACGCGATCAGCTGGCTCATGTCCTGGGCCATCCCGCTCAGCGCCGACCCGATCAGGAAGATCACGATCGAGGTCATGAAGATGCGCTTGCGACCGTAGAGGTCACCGAGCTTGCCCCAGATCGGAGTGGAGGCGGCGGTCGCGAGCGTGTACGCGGTCACGACCCAGGACAGGTGTTCCAGGCCTCCCAGCTCGCCCACGATCGTCGGCATCGCGGTACCGATGATCATGTTGTCGAGCATCGCGAGCAGCATGGCGATCATGAGCGCGAGCAGCACCACCCGCACACTGCGCGGCTGCGGCCCACCCGCCTCGGCCGCACCGTTCACTTCTGTCTTCGTCTCCGCACCCATCGCGGTCCTCCACTCCCCCCGGAGCTCCGTGCACTTACTTGCCGACCGGCTAGTTGTCTACACTGAGGGAAACTAGGTCCCTAACTAGCCGGGCGTCAAGTAAGTTCTTCGGGCTTGGCCGAGGCTTGACCGACCCAGGCCATCCGTGACGGCGAGGAGTACGAGGATGAGCGGCACGACAGAGGACGCGACGACGAAGCGGCAGCGTCGCGGCAACACCCGTCAGCGCATCCAGGACGTCGCCCTCGAACTCTTCGCCGAACAGGGATACGAGAAGACCTCGCTGCGGGAGATCGCCGAACGCCTCGATGTGACGAAGGCGGCGCTCTACTACCACTTCAAGACCAAGGAAGACATCCTCATCGGTCTCTTCCAGGACCTTCAGCGCCCCATCGACGAACTGATCGAATGGGCCGGCACCCAGCCGCGCACCCTCGACACCAAGCGGGAGATCCTGCGCCGCTACAGTCTGGCCCTGGCCGACGTGGCCCCCCTCTTCCGCTTCATGCAGGAGAACCAGGCGACGGTACGCGAGCTGAGCGTCGGCGAGACGTTCAAGGAGCGCATGATCCGCCTGATCGACACCATCAAGGAACCGGACGCCGCCCTGACCGACCAGGTCCGCTGCACGAGCGCCCTGTTCACCATGCACGCCGGGATGTTCGTCCTCCAGGACGCCGAAGGCGACCCCGAGGACAAGCGCAAGGCGGTCCTGGAGGTCGCGATCGATCTGGTGACCCAGGCACACGCGGGCGCCCAGGGCTCTTGAAAAGCCTCGTATCCGGGTAAAACCTCAGAGCCTTCGGGGACCTCCCGGGCACTCGCACGAGGAGGCACCCGTGGACGCCGACCAGTACACCCGCATGTCCGACGAGGAGCGCGCCGAGTTCCTGCGCAGACGCCACGTCGTCGCCGTCGCCGTCACGGCAGCCGTGACGGTGGTGATGCTCCTGGTCACGCTCGTCCTCATCGACCACTACGCCGACACCCCGATGTGCGGCACGGGCCAGGACTACGGCCCGTGCTGACGCGGCTCGCCCTCGCGGGAGCGAATCAGACGGTGACGCCCTTGGCGCGCAGGAAGGCGACCGGGTCGACGGCGGAACCGTAGCTCGCCTTCGTACGGATCTCGAAGTGCAGGTGCGGCCCGCTGGAGTTACCGGTGTTGCCGGAGAAGGCTATGCGCTGCCCGGTCTTGACGACCTGCCCGACCTTCACGCCGACCTTCGAGAGGTGGGCGTACTGCGAGAACGTGCCGTTGCCGTGCTTGATGACGACGGCGTTGCCGTACGCGGGGCCGTCGCCGGCACCGTTGCCGCCGGCCTTCACGACGGTACCGCCGTGCGCGGCGGCGACGGCCGTACCGCTCTTGACGGCGAAGTCCTGCCCGCTGTGCTTCGCGGACCACATGTTGCCGGCCTGCGCGAACCGCGCGCTCAGCTTGTAGCCCTTGACCGGGCTGACCCAGGAGACCGCCTTCTTGGCGGCGGCGGTCTGGACGGTGGCGGTGCCGGCGCTCGCGGCCTGGGCCCCACCGGCGGCGGCCGCGACCCCGGCCCCCAGCACGCCCGAGACCCCCATCCCGACGGCCATCACGGCGGCCCGGACACGGAGCTGGGACGTACGGGTGCGGGGAGTGCGAACACGCTGCGACATGGATTACCTCACGGGGAACGGAGACAGGGACTGTGCCTCGACGGACACGCATTCCACCCGGCGCACCTCTGCGTCCGCCGAATGGGATAACCCTTGGTACCCCTGCGCCCCGAAACCCCCCAAACGTGTGACCTACGAACGAACCTCGTACTCCCCCAGAAATCCCCCCACTCCTTGACACCCACCCCCAAACACAGCCCCACCTGCACTCCACCGCCCGAAACCCGCACCACCCGACCTAAAAGTCCGTTTTGCCCACCACGCGTCACCCACTATTCCTCCTAGTACCGGACAAATCCCCTGTGCCCCATGTCACCGGCTCGTGGATCGGAGAACCCCGGAATGTGACGCGGACTACGCGATCCGCGTCACTCGGAACGCGGTGGAAATACTCCAGGCGGTCGGCTACCTCGGTGCCGACCAGCTCGGTGTGGTCCTCCACCCGAGCGGGCCGCGAATTCTCGTCATCCGCGACAACCGGGTTCTCGGCGGTCTGGGCTTCCTCTCGGGGCAGGACCGGCTGACGCATCCGGACGTCAGCGACGGCACCCCGCATCTGAAGGACCTGTCCGCGCTCATTGAGCTCCCGCTCACCGGCCGGCACGGGACTCCCTGCCCGGCCTGGAAAAACCGGCTGCCCTGCATTCGCCGGCGGCTTCCACCGCCTCGGAGGCGCTCGACCCGGGTTTCCCGCTCTACGCCGATTCCCTCGACGAAGCTCTTCCCGGGGCCTGCCGCCGGCCTATCCGCGATTCACCAAGGACGCTGTTGCGGTTCACCGGACTTCACGGCCTGAGCCGTATGCACTCGGTGAAGCAGCTCACCATCGCCAAGCTCCGGGAAACACTCACCCCGGAGGACTTCGCGGAGATCTCCCGGATGCCCGCCCTCACGGAATTGCGCGTCGACTTGATCGCGACCGGTGGGGAAGCCGCGCCGGTGCCGCCGAGCATCACCAGTTTTCGGCTCAACAACTTCTCCGGTGCCGAAGAGTCCCGAAACTCCCCGACCTCCTTCCGGATCTACGCCACCGGACCGCGGCCCGGAAGAACCGCCGGCCGGAAATACAAAAAAAGGGGCTGCCCCGGGACCGAAGTCCCGGGGCAGCCCCTTCCGCTCGCTCAGGCCGAGCGCCGCGGTTACGCGTCCTTGCTCAGGTTCGGCCCCGGACCGCCGGCCGCCTGCTCGATCGGCGGGACGTCCGGCAGCGCCGACTTCTCCTCACCCCGGAAGGTGAAGATGGCCGCGTCGCCCTCGCCCTCGGTGTCCACGACCACGATGTGGCCGGGGCGCAGCTCGCCGAAGAGGATCTTCTCGGAGAGGGTGTCCTCGACCTCGCGCTGGATGGTGCGACGCAGCGGACGCGCACCCAGCACCGGGTCGTAACCCTTCTTGGACAGCAGCTCCTTGGCGGACTGGGAGAGCTCGATGCCCATGTCCCGGTCCTTCAGGCGCTCGTCAACCTTGCCGATCATCAGGTCGACGATCCGCAGGATGTCCTCCTGCGTGAGCTGCGGGAAGACGACGACGTCGTCGACACGGTTGAGGAACTCGGGCCGGAAGTGCTGCTTGAGCTCGTCCGAGACCTTGTTCTTCATGCGCTCGTAGTTGGTCTTCTTGTCGCCCGAGGCCGCGAAGCCCAGGTTGAAGCCCTTGGAGATGTCCCGGGTGCCGAGGTTGGTCGTCATGATGATGACCGTGTTCTTGAAGTCCACGACCCGGCCCTGGGAGTCGGTCAGGCGACCGTCCTCCAGGATCTGCAGCAGCGAGTTGAAGATGTCCGGGTGGGCCTTCTCGACCTCGTCGAAGAGGACGACGGAGAACGGCTTGCGGCGGACCTTCTCGGTCAGCTGGCCGCCCTCTTCGTAGCCCACGTAACCGGGGGGCGAACCGAAGAGACGCGACACCGTGTGCTTCTCGCTGAACTCCGACATGTCGAGGGAGATCAGCGCGTCCTCGTCACCGAAGAGGAACTCGGCGAGCGCCTTGGACAGCTCGGTCTTACCGACACCGGACGGGCCGGCGAAGATGAACGAACCACCGGGACGCTTCGGGTCCTTCAGACCGGCACGCGTACGACGGATCGCCTTCGACAGCGCCTTGACGGCGTCGACCTGGCCGATGACCCGCTTGTGGAGCTCGTCCTCCATGCGCAGCAGACGCGAGGACTCCTCCTCGGTCAGCTTGAAGACCGGGATGCCGGTGGCGGTCGCGAGGACCTCGGCGATCAGCTCGCCGTCGACCTCGGCGACGACGTCCATGTCGCCGGCCTTCCACTCCTTCTCCCGCTTGGCCTTGGCGGCCAGGAGCTGCTTCTCCTTGTCGCGGAGGGAGGCGGCCTTCTCGAAGTCCTGCGAGTCGATCGCGGACTCCTTGTCGCGGCGGACGCCGGCGATCTTCTCGTCGAACTCGCGGAGGTCCGGCGGCGCGGTCATCCGGCGGATGCGCATCCGGGAACCGGCCTCGTCGATCAGGTCGATCGCCTTGTCCGGCAGGAAGCGGTCCGAGATGTAGCGGTCGGCGAGCGTCGCCGCCTGCACCAGGGCCTCGTCCGTGATCGAGACGCGGTGGTGCGCCTCGTACCGGTCACGGAGACCCTTGAGGATCTCGATGGTGTGCGGGAGCGAGGGCTCGGCGACCTGGATGGGCTGGAAGCGGCGCTCCAGGGCCGCGTCCTTCTCCAGGTGCTTGCGGTACTCGTCCAGCGTGGTGGCGCCGATGGTCTGCAGCTCACCGCGGGCCAGCATCGGCTTCAGGATGGAAGCCGCGTCGATGGCGCCCTCGGCGGCACCCGCACCGACCAGCGTGTGGAGCTCGTCGATGAACAGGATGATGTCGCCGCGGGTGCGGATCTCCTTGAGCACCTTCTTCAGGCGCTCCTCGAAGTCACCGCGGTAGCGGGAGCCGGCGACCAGCGCGCCGAGGTCGAGGGTGTAGAGGTGCTTGTCCTTGAGGGTCTCGGGCACCTCGCCCTTGACGATGGCCTGGGCGAGGCCCTCGACGACTGCGGTCTTGCCGACGCCGGGCTCACCGATCAGGACCGGGTTGTTCTTCGTACGACGGGACAGCACCTGCATGACCCGCTCGATCTCCTTCTCGCGCCCGATGACCGGGTCGAGCTTGGACTCACGAGCGGCCTGGGTGAGGTTCCGGCCGAACTGGTCGAGGACCAGGGACGTCGAGGGGGTGCCCTCGGCGGGGCCGCCGGCGGTGGCGGTCTCCTTGCCCTGGTAACCGGAGAGCAGCTGGATGACCTGCTGCCGCACCCGGTTGAGATCTGCGCCCAGCTTGACCAGGACCTGGGCGGCGACGCCCTCGCCCTCGCGGATCAGGCCGAGCAGGATGTGTTCCGTGCCGATGTAGTTGTGGCCCAGCTGAAGGGCCTCGCGGAGCGACAGCTCCAGGACCTTCTTGGCACGGGGGGTGAAGGGGATGTGCCCGGACGGGGCCTGCTGCCCCTGCCCGATGATCTCCTCCACCTGCTGACGGACCGCCTCGAGCGAAATCCCGAGGCTCTCCAGGGCCTTAGCGGCGACACCCTCACCCTCGTGGATCAGGCCCAGGAGGATGTGCTCGGTGCCGATGTAGTTGTGGTTGAGCATCCGGGCTTCTTCCTGAGCCAGGACGACAACCCGCCGCGCGCGGTCGGTGAACCTCTCGAACATCGTTAATCGCTCCTCAGAGCGGTCAGGCAGTGAGGGGACGCTCCCCTCGCTGTCCTTCCGCAGCTTAGTCCCGCAAGCGGGGACCGCTCATTCCAACTGCCGACACCGTCCTTGGCCTCCTGACCCCGAACGCCGACATCTGCTCCAACCCGATGGTGCGAGACGATGTTCCCGCAGGCCAGGCAGTTACCCCCACCATCAGTACGCCGATGGCGAACGTGAGACGGCCTTTCCTGCGTGTCGCCCCCTCCCACTAGGGATGTCTTACCCGTAGGCACGGACACTCCATGCCGGATGCACCGGTTCGCTCCGCTACGGGCGAACATCCTTGCGTCGCCACCCATCGCCGAACACCCCCTTTTCCGGCACTCTCCGCATTCGATCGGATACCCAGCGTAACTTCGGGCTCCTTCGCACGGTTTCTCCTGACATGGCCATCGTCCCCCTTCCTCGCCGACCGTTCGACCCGAGCGACGCCTCGGGTGCCGTCACGCGCGATGTTCCGGGCGACGACGCGTGCGACGCGGTGCGGCAGTGGTATGAGAACGAGCTCGGCTGGGCGACCGTGCCCGGGACGCCCGTACATCTCCTTACGGGCCTGCGCTTCGATGTGCTCGACGTGCCGGTGGAAGCGGGGGTCGCGGCGCTCAGGCATCTGGGGCCGGTGCCCGGTCCGGGCTCGCCGGTGGCGCTGCGCGGCGGGCGGATGCTGCTGCTGGTCGCGGCGGGCGGCGCGGAGGAGCTGCCGGGTTTGCTGGCGTGGCTGGACTGGGGCGGCCTCGACCTGGACCTCACGGCCGTCGGAACGGGCGGTCACATGGCGGCGCCGGCGCCTCCGGGCGGGGCCGCCGTAAGGCTCGGGGGCGCGTGCGGGGAGGCCGGTTCACAGGGGGCCGCCGCATGGCTGCGGCCCCCCGAGCCGGGGTGCGAGGTGGAACCCTCGCTGCCGAGCATGTCGGCGTTGGGGGGCGGTGGGGGCGCCCCCGACCTCGTGCGAGTGGTGGACACGGTGGCGACGCACTGCCACCGCGTCCGGCTGCGGCGCGCGAGCACCGGGCCGTCGGAATCTCAGCCGTTGGCCTTCTCGTAGGCCTCGCGGATGGAGGCGGGGACGCGGCCGCGGTCGTTGACCTCGTAGCCGTTCTCCTTCGCCCAGGCGCGGATGGCCGCGGTGTCCTGGCTGCCGCCGGAAGCGGCACGAGCCTTGCCACGCCCGCCCGCAGCACGACCTCCGGTACGGCGGCCACCCTTGACGTAGGCGTCGAGAAGGCCGCGAAGCTTGTCCGCGTTGGCGGTCGTGAGGTCGATCTCGTACGTCTTGCCGTCCAGCGCGAACGTCACGGTCTCGTCCGCCTCGCCGCCGTCGAGGTCGTCGACAAGAAGGACCTGAACCTTCTGTGCCACCGGATTTCCTTTCATCGATAACTTCAGGGCCGGGGGCCTGCGGCGAGCGCCGCTGTTTCACGTCCCCTGTTATATGCAGTACTGCAGTACGTCGGAAAGCAAACCGCTTTTCCTGGAAAAACACAAACCCCTGGGAGAGACCGAGGAGAGACTGCGGAGAGGAGGAGGGGCCGGGAAAGACCGGAAACATGCGCGTTTCGGACATAGGGCACCCGGGCAGGGCGACCCGCACCGGAATAGGAGTCGAGGTTCTTCGAGGGAACCCTGGGTTCCTAGCGGATCCGTAGCGGATCCCTAGCGGATCCGTCCGCGATCACAGATGCAGAAGCATCCGGCTGTTGCCCAAGGTGTTCGGTTTCACTCGTTCGAGACCGAGGAACTCCGCGACGCCCTCGTCATAGGAACGCAGCAGCTCCGCGTAGACATCGGTGTCGACCGGAGTCTCACCGATCTCCACGAAGCCGTGCTTCGCGAAGAACTCGACTTCGAAGGTCAGACAGAAAACCCGGCGAACACCCAGCCAACGAGCGGTGTGCAGCAACTTCTCCAGCAACTGGTGACCGACGCCGAGACCCTTGGCGTCCGGGTCCACCGCGAGAGTGCGGACTTCCGCGAGGTCTTCCCACATCACGTGCAGCGCACCGCAGCCGACGACCTCCGCGTCCGAGCCGGCGCCCCGTTCCGCGACCCAGAACTCCTGGATGTCCTCGTAAAGCGTGACCGTCGCTTTGTCGAGCAGGATGCGGCGCTGGACGAACGAGTCGAGGAGGCGGCGCACATGCGGGACATCGCTGGTCCGAGCCCGCCTGACGGTGATGGCTTTTGCGGTGACTTCAGGACTCGTTGCTGGCATGAGCGGACGCTATCGCCCGGGGAGATCGGGGGATTCGCCGGGGGTCCCCTGTGTTTCGCCGGACGTTTCGACGGATTCGGCGACGGTTTCAACAGGGGTTTCGCCGGCCGGGGCGGCGGGCGCGGCCGGTTCGGGTTTGACGGGCTCGGGGCCTTGCACCATGCGTACGGCGTCGGTGAGAGCCTGTCGCTGTTCCTCGCTCATCATCCCGAAGAAGGCGACGAGAGCGGCCGCGGGGTTGTCGCTCTGCGACCAGGCTTCGTTCATCAGTGCGGCCGAGTAGGCGGCGCGAGTGGAGACCGCCTCATATCGATAGGCCCGGCCCTCCGCCTCCCGGCGCACCCAGCCCTTCTGATGGAGATTGTCCAGAACGGTCATCACCGTGGTGTAGGCGATGGACCGTTCCTGCTGAAGATCTTCCAGGACTTCCCGAACCGTCACCGGGCGGTTCCACTTCCACACCCGCGTCATGACCGCGTCTTCGAGTTCTCCCAATGGGCGAGGCACAGTTCCGCACCATATCCGGAGAAGTTGAACAAAAAGGGCGTACGACTCGAAAAACACACGAGTCGTACGCCGATGGGGCGGGTCGCGTCAGGCGCCGGTGCCCCTGCGGTCGGTGTCGGTGGCCTGCCGGGCGTTCTCCGCGCGGGCGAGCGCCGCGTCGACGACCGCGTCCTCCTTGGCCTTGTTGGGGCCGCCCTGGGTCTTCACGATCACCCTGATGACGGCGATGAACAGCACGGCCATCACGAAGGGGGGCAGCAGCGCGGAGACGTAGTCCATGGGTCCAGGGTAGCCAGGGCTAGACGGCGGCCAGTTGTCGGGGCGGGTTCGCGGGTGGGGCGGCCGGTTTCCGCTTGGGCGGGAAGACCTCGCCGGGGGTGGGGATGGGACGGCGGGCGGGGCGCGGGGCGTCGGGACGAGGGACCGGGCCGGGTTTCTCGGCGGGCTCGGCGGGACGGGACGGGCGGGCGGGCTTGGGCTCGGCGGGCTCTCCGGCGGCGGCACGCGCGTGTGTGCCCGGTTCCGACAGGCCGCCGGGGAGAGCGGTGAGCCGGAGCAGGGAGCGGCCGGAGGCGGAGCGGGAGGCCGGGACGACCACCGCCGAGGTGGCCGCGCGCCCCGCGAAACGGGCGCGCACGTCCTGTTCGGCGAGCGGACGGCAGCGTTCCAGGAGGGCCGCGGCGGTGGGATTGCCGCGCAGGGCGCGCAGGGCGGCGAGGTCGTCCGGGTGGGGGCGGTACCCGGCGTCCAGGGCCTCCGCCAGGAGCGCCGCGTACCCCGTGACCGTGCCGGGGAGCGCGGCGCGGTAGCGGGCGAGGTCGGCCAGCAGGAAGGCCCTCCGACGGGCGTCCTCGCGGGTCGCCTCGTCGACGGACTCGGCGAGCCGGAGGCAGTCCTGCACCTCCTGGGCCGAGGCGGGACTGGGGTTGAGGGCGAGGGCGAGGGCACGACGGAGCACACGCAGCTCGTCAGCGCCGAACGCCATGCCGCCGCGGGTTCCGTGGGGCGTGGGCATGCGGCGACGATACGCGCTAATCAGACAAAAGAGATGCGCGGACAGCGCGTGGCGCCGGGGTTCCACCCGCGTGGGCGGATCTGCCTCGCCCCCGCCGCCCCTACCCGTCCCGTCCCCCGGGGGCGCTGCCCCTTCGACCCCGAGGGGGGGTGGGTTGTCGGGTGCGGGTGGGTGGGGCTTCTCGCGCAGTTCCCCGCGCCCCTTTTCAGGGGCGCGGGGAACTGCGCGAACGGGGTCCGGGGCGGAGCCCCGGGGACGGGACGGGTAGGGGCGGCGGGGGCGCAAACTCCTCAGAGACGCGAGACGTTCCGCTCGTACACCAGCCGCAACCCGATCAGCGTCAGCCACGGCTCGTGCTCGTCTATCACCGAGGACTCGCCCAACACCATCGGCGCCAGCCCACCCGTCGCGATCACCGTCACGTCCTCGGGATCGTCGGCCAGCTCCCGGACCATGCGGCCCACGACCCCGTCGACCTGACCCGCGAACCCGTAGATGATGCCGGACTGCATGGCCTCGACCGTGTTCTTGCCGATCACACTCCGCGGCCGGGCGACCTCGATCTTCCGGAGCTGGGCGCCCTTGACGCCGAGCGCCTCGACGGAGATCTCGATGCCGGGGGCGATGACGCCGCCGACGTACTCCCCGCGCGCACTGACCGCGTCGAACGTCGTGGCCGTACCGAAGTCGACGACGACGGCCGGGCCGCCGTACAGCTCGACGGCGGCGACGGCGTTGATGATGCGGTCGGCGCCGACCTCCTTGGGGTTGTCCGTCAGGATCGGGACGCCGGTCTTCACACCCGGCTCGACGAGGACGGCCGGGACGTCGCCGTAGTAGCGGCGGGTCACCTCGCGGAGCTCGTGCAGGACGGACGGGACGGTGGCGCAGATCGCGATGCCGTCGATGCCGTCGCCCAGCTCCTCGCCGAGGAGCGGGTGCATGCCCATGAGGCCCTGGAGGAGGACCGCCAGTTCGTCGGCGGTGCGGCGCGCGTCCGTGGAGATGCGCCAGTGTTCGACGATGTCCTCGCCGTCGAACAGACCCAGGACGGTGTGGGTGTTGCCCACGTCGATCGTCAGCAGCATGGCCCGTCCCCGTCCCTACTCGGCCGCGCGCAGGTCGAGGCCGATGTCCAGGATCGGGGACGAGTGGGTCAGGGCCCCGACGGCCAGGAAGTCGACGCCCGTGTCCGCGTACGCCTTCGCGTTGGTCAGGCTCAGGCGGCCCGAGGCCTCCAGGAGGGCGCGGCCGTCGACGATCGCCACGGCCTCCTCGCACTCGGTGGGCGTGAAGTTGTCCAGGAGGATCAGGTCGGCGCCCGCGTCGACGACCTCGCGGAGCTGGTGGAGGGTGTCGACCTCGACCTCGATGGGCACCTCGGGGAACATCTCGCGCACGGCCTCGAAGGCCTGGGCGACGCCGCCCGCGGCGACCACGTGGTTGTCCTTGACGAGGGCCGCGTCGGACAGCGACATGCGGTGGTTGATGCCCCCGCCGCAGCGGACCGCGAACTTCTCCAGGGACCTGAGTCCCGGTGTCGTCTTCCTGGTGTCGCGCACCTTCGCCTTGGTGCCCTCCAACGTGTCCGCCCACGCGCGCGTGGCGGTCGCGATGCCGGAGAGGCGGCACAGCAGGTTCAGTGCGCTGCGTTCGGCGGTGAGGAGGTCCCGGGTGGCGCCGGTGACGCTGAGGAGCTTCTGGCCGTCCTCGACACGGTCGCCGTCGTCGACGTGCCGCTCGACCTCGAACTCGTCGGAGCAGGCCACCGAGAGGACCGCCTCGGCGATTCTGAGGCCCGCCACGACGCCACCCTCCCGGGCGGTGAAGTCGGCGGTGGCGCGGGCGTCCTCGGGGATGGTCGCGACCGTGGTCACGTCCACGCCGTGGTCGAGGTCCTCCTGGATGGCGACGTTGGCGATGTCCTCGACCTCCACGGGGTCGAGTCCGGCGTCGGCCAGGAGCTGGGCGAGCGCGGGATCGAGCCCGCACTCCAAATATTCCTCGCTGAGGCCGTCGTCGGCGCCGCAGGCGCAGCCGTCGCCGCAGCCGCCGCTCTGGGCGAGGGGAAGGTCGGGAGTGCTCACGTCTGTCACTGCTCCTGCTGGTGCTGCCGGGTCGGGGGGAAGTCTGCGGTATCGGTGGTGTGTACGGCGAGCGTCCGGTCCGGATTCAGCCGTACGACGATATGGCGGCGCCAGGCGGCGTCGTCGCGGTCGGGCTCGTCCTCGCGCCAGTGGCAGCCGCGGGTCTCCTCGCGCAGCCGGGCGGCGGCGACCAGGACCCGGGCCACGCACAGGAGGTTGGTGGTCTCCCAGGTGTCGACGCCGGGCTCGGCCGTCTTGCCGTTCTCGGCGAGGGCGCCGCGGGCGTCGGCGTGCAGCCGGTCCAGGGTCGCGGCGGCCGTCGCCAGGGAGGTCTCGGAGCGCAGGACGCCGGCGCCCTGCGTCATGGTCCGCTGGATCGCGAACCGTATCTCCGGGGCCAGCAGCGGGTGCGCGGGCTGCTCGGCGTACGGGACGGGCTGGGGCACGCGCGCGTGGAGGCCGTTCCCGGCGTGGGCCGCGGCGATGTCGGCGACGATGCGCTCGGCGTAGACCAGGCCCTCCAGGAGGGAGTTCGAGGCGAGCCGGTTGGCGCCGTGGACGCCGGTGCAGGCGACCTCGCCGCAGGCATAGAGGCCGGGGACGGTGGTCCGGCCGTGGGAGTCGGTGCGGACGCCGCCGGAGGCGTAGTGGGCGGCCGGGGCGACCGGTATGGGCTCGGTCACCGGGTCGAAGCCGTGGGCGCGGCAGGCGGCGAGGATCGTCGGGAAGCGGTGCTCCCACATGTCGGCGCCGAAGTGCCGGGCGTCCAGGTACATGTGTTCGGTGCCCTGCTCCTGCATGCGGCGCATGATGCCCTTGGCGACGATGTCCCGGGGCGCCAGTTCGGCGAGTTCGTGCCGGCCGACCATGAAGCGGGTGCCGTCGGCGTCGACGAGGTGGGCGCCCTCGCCGCGTACCGCCTCGGAGACCAGGGGCTGCTGGCCCTCCGCGTCCGCGCCGAGGAACAGCACGGTCGGGTGGAACTGGACGAATTCGAGGTCGGAGACCTCCGCGCCCGCGCGCAGGGCGAGGGCCACACCGTCGCCGGTGGAGACGGACGGGTTGGTGGTGGCGGAGAAGACCTGGCCCATGCCGCCGGTGGCGAGGACCACGGCGGGGGCGTGGACGGCTCCCACGCCGTCGTGCTGGCCCTCGCCCATGACGTGCAGGGTGACACCGGCGGTGCCGCCGTCGGCGTCGGTCAGCAGGTCCAGGACGAGCGCGTTCTCGACCGTGCGCAGGCCGCGCGCGCGTACGGCCTCGACGAGGGCCCGGGAGATCTCCGCGCCGGTGGCGTCGCCGCCCGCGTGGGCGATGCGGCGGCGGTGGTGGCCGCCCTCGCGGGTCAGCTCCAGGCCGCCCTCCTCCGACTCGTCGAAGTGGGCGCCGGTCGCGATCAGGCGGTGCACGGCGTCGGGTCCCTCGGTGACGAGGAGCCGTACGGCCTCCTCGTCGCACAGGCCCGCGCCGGCCACCAGGGTGTCGTCCAGGTGCTGTTCGGGGGTGTCGCCCTCGCCGAGGGCCGCGGCGATGCCGCCCTGGGCCCAGCGGGTGGAGCCGTCGTCGAGACGGGCCTTGGTGACGACGACCGTACGGAGGCCGGCGGCCTCGCAGCGCAGCGCGGCGGTGAGGCCGGCGACGCCCGAGCCGACGACCACGACGTCGGCGGCGATGGACCATCCCGGTGCGGGCGCGTGCAGTCGTATGCCTGTGCTGGTCACGAGGCGGCTCCGAAGGTCAGGGGGATGTTGTCGATCAGCCGGGTCGTCCCCACCCGGGCCGCGACGGCGAGGACGGCTTCGCCGGTGAAGTCGTCGGGGATGTCGGTGAAGTCGGACGGGTCGACCAGGGCCAGGTAGTCCAGGGCGATCGGCGGCTTCATGCGCAGGGCCTCGTCGAGGACCAGGCGGGCGGCGGCGCGGACGGCGGCCGGGCCGCCGGGCGCGGACTTCGCCATGGCGTGCGCGTCGGCCGCCGCGCGGGACTCGCCGATGGCGCTCAGGGCCTCGGCACGCGCGCGCGTGGCGGGCACCTCGCGGGCCCGCGCGCGCAGCGCCTCCTGCGCTGCGTGCCGGTCGCGGCCCGCGAACAGCGCCTGCGAGAGCGCCAGGGCCGTACGGCGCTCCTCGGTGGACAGATACCGGTTGCGGCTGGACAGGGCCAGGCCGTCGTCCTCGCGGACGGTCGGCACGCCCACGATGTCCATGCCGAAGTTCAGGTCGCGGACCATGCGGCGGATCAGGGCGAGCTGCTGGGCGTCCTTCTGGCCGTAGAGCGCCACGTCGGGGCGGGTGAGGTGGAGCAGCTTGGCGACGACGGTGAGCATGCCGTCGAAGTGCCCGGGGCGGGCGGCACCCTCCAGGCGCTCGCCCATGGGCCCCGCGGTGATGCGGACCTCGGGTTCGCCACCCGGGTAGACCTCGTCCACGGTCGGGGCGAACACCACGTCGGCGCCCGACTGTTCGGCGAGCTTGACGTCGGCGTCCAGGGTGCGCGGGTAGCGGTCGAGGTCCTCGCCCGCGCCGAACTGGAGGGGGTTCACGAAGACGGTCACGACGACCTCGCCCGTGCCGCCGACGGTCTCGCGCGCGGCGCGGATCAGGGTGGCGTGGCCCTCGTGCAGGGCGCCCATGGTCATCACGACGGCGCGGCGTCCCGCACGCGCGCGGGTGTGCAGTTCGTCGGCGGTGCGCAGCACGGTGGTGGTCATCGGGCGTTCCCTTCGGTCCCGTCGGTCCCGCCTGCTCCGGTGGTCCCGTCCGTCCCGCCCGCGAGTACCCCGAGGAGGTCCTCGGCCAGCTCCGGCTTGAGCAGGCCGTGGGCGAGGGCCCGGTCGGCGGTCGCGCGGGCCATCGCCAGATACCCGGCGACCGTCGCGGGGGCGTGCGCGCGCAACTCGGCGACATGCGCGGCGACCGTGCCCGCGTCCCCGCGCGCGACGGGGCCGGTGAGGGCCGCGTCGCCCGACCTGAGGGCGTTGTCCAGGGCGGCGCCGAGCAGCGGGCCGAGCATGCGGTCGGGGGCGGAGACGCCGGCCGTGCGCAGCAGTTCCATGGACTGGGCGACCAGGGTCACCAGGTGGTTGGCGCCCAGGGCGAGGGCCGCGTGGTAGAGCGGGCGGTTCTCCTCGGCGATCCACTCGGGCTCGCCGCCCATCTCGATCACCAGGGCCTCGGCGGCCATCCGCAGCTCGTCCGGCGCGGTGACCCCGAACGAGCACCCGGCGAGCCGTTGCACGTCCACCTGGGTTCCCGTGAACGTCATCGCGGGGTGCAGCGCCAGCGGCAGCGCGCCGGCCCGCAGCGCGGGGTCCAGCACCTTCGCGCCGTACCGCCCGGAGGTGTGCACGAGGAGCTGTCCCGGCCGAACGGAACCGGTCTCCGCGAGGCCCTCGACCAGCCCCGGCAGCGCGTCGTCCGGGACGGTCAGCAGGACCAGGTCCGCGTGGCGCAGCACCTCGGCGGGCGGCATCAGCGGCACATCTGGCAGCAGCTCGGCGGCGCGTCGCCGGGAGGCGTCGGAGACCCCGGAGACGGCCACCGGGCGGTGCCCGGCCAGTTGTAGGGACGCCGCCAGCGCGGGACCGACACGGCCGGCGCCGACCACGCCGACGGCGAGCCGCGCGGGGCGGTCCTTCGGCTCTGGTTGCTGGAATGTACTCACTCGGTGGAGGCCTTCCCGTTCCAGTCCGCTCTGGGTACCGGACGATTTCTCGTCATGTTAACGCGATTGGTTCGAGGGGCGTTCGGTTGTCCACAGGCTGTGGGTTGCCGTGGGCCGTTTCCGCAGGTCGCGTTCGCGAGGCCGGGGACGCGGGCCGCCGGCGCGAAAAGCGGGTGCCGGGCGGGACGGGGCCGGGGGATGATCCCGGGATGAGCGAAACGGCGGAGACGGCGGAGACGACCGCCGCAGAGGAAGCATCCGAGGAGTCCCCGACGGCTCTGCGGTACAAGCGGCGGCAGGCCGCCCATCGGGCGGCCGAGCGGGTGCTGGCGCGGACGAGCGCGCTGGCGACGCTCCGGGAGCGGCTGGCGCTGCTGGACTCGGCCGGGGACGTGTACGACCTGGACGAGACGGCCGACATGTACGGCAACGGGGTCGTCGAGGCCCTGGAGGAGCGGACCGCCGCGCTGCTCGGCATGGAGGCCGCCGCGTTCTTCCCGGCCGGCACGATGGCCCAGCAGGTGGCCCTGCGCTGCTGGGCGGCCCGCACCGGGAACCCGACCGTCGCCCTGCACGCGCTCGCCCACCCCGAGATGTACGAGCGGCATGCGTTCAGCCAGGTCAGCGGGTTGCGCCCGGTCCGGCTGACGAGCGAGCCACGGCTGCCGACCGCCGACGAGGTGCGCGGCTTCGACGAGCCCTTCGGCGCGCTGATGCTCGAACTGCCCCTCAGGGAGGCCGGTTTCGTACTCCCCTCCTGGGAGGAGCTGACGGAGGTCACCGAGGCGGCGCGCGAGCGGGACGCGGTGGTCCACTTCGACGGGGCCCGCCTGTGGGAGTCCGCCACCCACTTCGGTCGCCCCGTGGACGAGATCGCGGGCCTCGCCGACAGCGTCTACGTCTCGTACTACAAGTCCCTCGGCGCCTACGGTGGTGCCGCGATCGCCGGCCCCAGGGCCCTGATCGACGAGGCGAAGGCCTGGCGGCACCGGTACGGCGGCCAGCTCTTCCAGCAGTTCCCCACCGCCCTGTCCGCCCTCGTCGGCCTGGAGCGCGAGCTGCCCCGGCTGCCGGAGTACGTCCGCCACGCGCGCGTGGTCGCCGCCGGGCTGCGCGAGGGCTTCGCCGCGGCGGGGGTGCCGTGGGCCCGGGTGCACCCCGAGGAGCCGCACACCAACGAGTTCCAGGTCTGGCTGCCGTACGAGGTCGACGTCGTCGCCGAGGCCGCGGTCCGCCAGGGCGAGCAGACGAACGCGCTGCTCTTCGCCCGCCCTTGGGACCGGGGCGGGCCGGGGCTGGCCGTCACGGAGATCGAGGTACGGGCCGCCGCGCTGGAGTGGACGGCGGCGGACGTGCGGAGGGCCGTGGCGGACTTCGTGGCGCTGGTGGAGAAGGTCGCGGGCGCATAGGTGCCGGATGGGTTGGCGGCTTGCGGCGTGCGCGGGAAGAACGACGTCCCGGACGGCTGCTCGGGCAGGGGGCCGGCCGCCCACCGGGGCCGGGACCGGGACCGGGGACGTCAGTCGAACCGGATGTGCCGTACGCCGACCGCCGCCTGTCGCAGCCGGGTCCGCAGCGCGCCCTCGTTGTTCGGCCGCAGCCGGAGGCCGGCCAGAACGGCGATGCGGTCGGCCGTCCTGGGCACGGTCGAGTGGTCGGTCCACAGGTGCTCGGCGAACTCCGGTTCCCGCAGCCGTTCCAGGCAGTGGTCGAGTTGTTCGACGGCCCAGCTCTCCCGGCGGAGCGGGGCGTTCTTCCCGGCGACGTACTGCAGGAGGTGCCCGAAGCCGCGTTCGCGGAGCCGCTTCAGCACGGTCTCGCGCCGGGCGAGGAGCGTGAAGTGGCGTACGTCGTGGCCGAGTTCGCGCAGGCGTTCGACGGTCTCCGCGAAGTGGCCGGGATCGGTGACCGTCATGGGGGCGATCACCACGCCGTCCCGCTCGGTGAGGGCGAGGTCCAGGACCTCGACCACGCCCTGCCGCCAGGCCGCCAGATCCTGGAAGTCGCCTCGCAGTTCGGGCGGCAGCATGCGGTGCAGCCCGAAGCCCGGGTGCTCGGGATCGCAGATGACGCTGCCCGGCAGCCGCCGTTGGATCTCGTGCGCAGTCTGTGTTTTGCCGCCCCCGAAGGGGCCGTTGATCCACAGGAGCATGCGGGCACCCTAGTGCGCCGTGATGACGCCGGAGTCACGCTCTCCTGTGGCTCGGCCGGGACCGGTGGGCCCCGGGGGGGGCCTCAGCCCTGCCCTCCCGCCCGGACCAACCCCGTCTCGTACGCCAGGACCACCACCTGGACGCGGTCGCGCAGGCCCAGCTTGGTGAGGATGCGGCCGACGTGGGTCTTGACCGTGGCCTCGGAGAGGACGAGACGGGCGGCGATCTCGCCGTTGGACAGGCCCTGGGCGACGAGGATCATGACCTCGCGCTCGCGCTCGGTGAGGCGCTCCAGCTCCTTGTGCTTCGGTTCCGTGCCGGTGCTCGGGAGCATCGGGGCGAACCGGTCGAGCAGGCGCCGGGTGGTGGAGGGCGCGACGACGGCGTCGCCGCTGTGCACGGCACGGATCGCGGCCAGCAGCTCGCCGGGCGGCACGTCCTTGAGCATGAAGCCGGAGGCGCCCGCCTTCAGCCCGGAGAAGGCGTACTCGTCGAGGTCGAAGGTGGTCAGGATGAGCACCTTGGGCGGGTCGGGCTCCGCGCAGATGCGGCGGGTGGCCTCGACGCCGTCCAGCTTCGGCATACGGACGTCCATGAGGACCACGTCCACCTCGGTCGACCGTGCGACCAGCAGGGCCTCGACGCCGTCGCCCGCCTCCGCCACGACCTCCATGTCCGGCTGGGCTGCCAGCACCATCCGGAACCCGGTGCGCAGCAGCACCTGGTCGTCGACGAGCATTACGCGGATCGCCATCGGGTCCTCTTCCGTGTCCACAGCAGGTCTACAGCGGGTCTACAGATGCCAGCGAGTGGCATGACCGTGTCAGTGTGCGGGCTTCAGGGGCAGCAGGGCGCTGATCCGGAAGCCGCCGCCGGGGCGGGGACCCGCGTCCAGCGTGCCGCCGACCATACCGACGCGCTCACGCATACCGATGAGGCCGTGCCCCTGACCGTCGGCGCCGCCCTCCTCGTACAGCTCGTGGGGCGCGCCCTTGCCGTCGTCCTCGACGAGCAGACCGAGGCCGTCGTCGAAGTAGACCAGGCGGACACTCGCACCGGTGTTCGGGCCGCCGTGTTTGCGGGTGTTGGTCAGGGCCTCCTGGACGATGCGGTACGCCGTCAGCTCCACACCGCTGGGCAGCGGGCGCGGGGTGCCCTCGATCTTGAAGTCCACGGGCAGGCCGGCCACCCGGCACTGCTCGACGAGGTCGTCGATCTGTTCGACATCGGGCTGCGGGACGTACTCGCCGACCTCCTTGTGCTCACCGGTGCGCAGCACGCCGAGCAGACGGCGCATCTCGGCGAGGGCCTGACGGCCGGTGGAGGAGATGGTCTCCAGGGCCTTCTTCGCCTGGTCGGGGGCGGCGTCCAGGACATACGCGGCGCCGTCGGCCTGGACGACCATCACGGAGACGTTGTGCGCGACGACGTCGTGCAGCTCACGGGCGATCCGGGCGCGCTCGGCGGCGACCGCGACCTTGGCCTGCGCCTCGCGCTCCTTCTCCAGCCGGGCGGCACGCTCCTCCAGCTGCGCGAAGTACGCGCGGCGGGTGCGCAGGGAGTCGCCGAGCACCCACGCCAGGGCGAAGGGCACGGTCAGGACGACCGCGAGCACCGCGTTCCCCAGCGTGCTCACCTGATCCTCGGTCCAGCGCAGCTGCGCCAGTGACGCCGCGCAGAGGCCGCCGCCCAGGGCGAACCAGGAGGCCCAGCGGGCGCCGTTCGCCGCGACCGTGTAGATGACCACGAGCATCGCGAAGTCGGCCGGGATTCTCGGCACGTCGAGGATCAGCTGCGCGAAGCCCGCCGCGGCGGCCAGCATCAGCATCTTCTCGGGCATACGGCGCCGCAGGGCGATCGACAGACTGAGCGCGAGCGAGATCACCACGAACGCGGTGTCGTTCATGTCGTTCGCGTAGTCCGTGGCGATCGCTCCGCCGACGAGGGTCATCCCGAGCAGGACGACGGCCCAGAAGCTGTCGACCCATGTCGGGTGCCGGCGGAGGAAGTCATAGAGGCGCTGCACGTAACCCAGCGTAGGGAAGCGGGCGGTGTGCCGGGGTCAACCGGAGGGCCGATCCGTGACCGGGCCACGTACTCCCCAAGGTGGAGGCCGCCCTCCCCGTTCCGCTTAGCCTGGCGTGATGACGGATCGCCTGGGAGCTCGGGGGGACCTCTCGTCGTGCGGCTGCGGGTCCATCACGGCCGGTCACGCCCACACGGCGGAGCCGCACATGTCACACCCCCGCGCCCGTGAAGGGGCGAAGGCGTGGCGGTGTTGGCGCGCCGCGACGCAAGAAGCCCTGTACGGCCCCGAGGGCTTCTACCGGAGGCCGGAGGGGCCCGCCTCGCACTTCCGGACCTCCGTGCACGCCTCCCCGCTCTTCGCCTCCGCCGTGGCGCGGTTGCTGTGCCGGGTGGACGAGGCGTTGGGACGGCCGGGCGAGCTTGGGTTCGTCGACATGGGGGCCGGGCGGGGGGAGCTGGTGAGCGGGGTGCTGGACGCGCTCCCCGCCGAGGTGTCGTCCCGCACGCGCGCGTACGCCGTCGAGCTGGCCGAGCGGCCACCCGGTCTCGATCACCGCATCGAGTGGCTCGCCGAACCGCCGAAGGGGATCGCCGGGCTGCTGTTCGCCAACGAGTGGCTGGACAACGTGCCCGTGGAGGTCGTCGAGGTGGACGCGGCGGGTGTGGCCCGGCTGGTCCTCGTACGGCAGGACGGGAGCGAGCGGCTCGGGGAGGCCGTCGGCGGGGAGGAGGCGCGATGGCTGGGCCGGTGGTGGCCGTTGGCCCCCGAGGAGGGGCTGCGGGCCGAGGTCGGGCTGCCGAGGGACCGGGCGTGGGCCGCCGCCGTGGCGGGTGTCGAGCGGGGACTCGCCGTCGCCGTGGACTACGCGCACCTCGTCGGCTCCCGGCCGCCCTTCGGGACGCTCACGGGGTTCCGGAAGGGGCGGGAGACCTCGCCGGTCCCGGACGGGTCGTGCGACATCACCGCCCATGTGGCACTGGACGCGTGCGCGCTGCCGGGGGCACGGCTGCTCACCCAGCGGGAGGCCCTGCGCGCCCTGGGGGTCGGCGCCGGCCGTCCGCCGCTGTCCCTCGCGACCACCGACCCGGTCGCGTACGTACGGGCCCTCGCGGGCGCGGGCGAGGCCGCCGAACTGACCGCGCCGGGCGGACTGGGCGACTTCGGCTGGCTGCTGCAGACGGTGGGGATTCCGGACCCGCTGCCCCGCTCACCGGCATGAGCCGAACGACGGGGCCCAGGCCGTCCAGCCCATCCAGGCCGTCACGCCCTCACGCCCTCACGCCCTCACGGCCGTCCTACTTGTCGATGTCCCCCACCACGAAGAACAGCGAGCCCAGGATCGCCACCATGTCGGCCACCAGGGTGCCCGGCAGGAGTTCGGTGAGGGCCTGGATGTTGTTGTACGAGGCGGAGCGGAGCTTCAGGCGGTACGGGGTCTTCTCGCCCTTGCTGACGAGGTAATAGCCGTTGATGCCGAGGGGGTTCTCGGTCCAGGCGTAGGTGTGGCCCTCGGGGGCCTTGAGGACCTTCGGGAGGCGCTGGTTGATGGGGCCCGGCGGGAGGTCGGCGAGGCGGTCGAGGCAGGCGTCGGCGAGGGCGAGCGCGTTGTGGGTCTGTTCCAGGAGGCACTCGAAGCGGGCGAGGCAGTCGCCCTCGTCGCGCGTGACGACCTTCAGGACGTCCTGCAGGTCGCCGTACGCCAGGTACGGCTCGTCGCGCCGCAGGTCGAAGTCGACGCCGGAGGCACGGGCGATCGGGCCGCTGACGCCGTACGCGTGCACGGCCTCCGGGGAGAGGACGCCCACGTTCCGGGTGCGGCCCCGGAAGATCTCGTTGCCGAGGACGAGGTCGTCGAAGACACCCATGCGGGAGCGGACGTCCGCGACGGCCGCCCGCGCGCGTGCGGTCCAGCCCGCCGGGAGGTCCTCCTTGAGGCCGCCGACCCGGTTGAACATGTAGTGCATGCGCCCGCCGGAGATCTCCTCCATGACGCTCTGGAGCTCCTCGCGCTCCCGGAAGGCGTAGAAGACCGGGGTGATGCCGCCGAGCTCCAGCGGGTACGAGCCGAGGAACATCAGGTGGTTGAGGACCCGGTTCAGCTCGGCGAGGAGCGTACGCATCCAGACCGCGCGCTCGGGGACCTCCATGCCCAGCATGCGTTCGACGCCGAGGACGACGCCGAGTTCGTTGGAGAAGGCGGAGAGCCAGTCGTGGCGGTTGGCGAGCATGATGATCTGGCGGTAGTCACGCGCCTCGAAGAGCTTCTCCGCGCCCCGGTGCATATAGCCGATGACCGGCTCGGCGTGCCGGATGCGCTCGCCGTCGAGGACGAGCCGCAGCCGCAGCACACCGTGCGTGGACGGATGCTGCGGGCCGATGTTGAGCACCATGTCCGTGCTCTCGGCGGCACCGCCGATACCGACCGTCGTCTCTCGGGTCTCCGTCGGGGGAGTCATGGACACAGTCTGTCGTACGTACGCTGGCGTAATGGAGACGGGGACCTTGGAAGACGGCGCCGAGCGCGCCGAGGGCGAGCCGGTCTGGACCGGACTGCCGCCCGGGCTGTTGCGGATGAGGCGGCTGTTGCTGGTGTTGTGGCTGGGGCCGATCACCGTCGGTACGGCGGTACTGCTGGGCTGGCTGGCGGAGCCGGTGTGGGCGGCCTTCGCGCTGCTGCCCCTCGGCCTGCTGCTGTGGGGCTGGCCGATGCTGGGCCGGAACTGGCGGTCATGGCGGTACGCCGAAAGGGCGGACGACCTGTTGATCAGCCGGGGTGTGCTCTGGCGGGAGGAGACCGTCGTGCCGTACGGGCGTATGCAGCTGGTCGAGGTGGAGTCCGGGCCCGTCGAGCGGCACTTCAACCTGGCGAGCGTGCAGCTGCGCACGGCCGCCGCCGCCACGGACGCCCGCATCCCCGGTCTCGACCCGGCCGAGGCCGAACGCCTCCGCGACCGCCTCACGCAACTGGGCGAGGCCCGATCGGCAGGGCTGTGACGGTGTCGGCGCAGGAAGCGGACGACGCGGTACAAGCGGAGAGGCCGGGGGACGGGGCCGAGCGCGAGCCGGAGCCCGCGGCGGTGAGCGGGCTGGGCGGGGTGCCGGAGGCCGGGGCCGGGCCGGGCGGGAAGGCGGAGGTGGGGGCCTCCGCATCGGCCTCCGTGGCCGAGAACGGCGGCGGTACTGCGAAGGCGGACGCCGAGGACGACGGCGGGACGGGTGAGGCGGACGCCGAGCGCCGCGGCGGGACAGCGGAGGCGGACGCCGAGAACGACGGCGGGACAGCGAAGGCGGACGCCGAGGACCACGGCGGGCGGGGTGAGGCGAGCGCCGAGAACGACGGCGGGACAGCGGAAGCGGACGCCGAGAACGGCAGCGGGCGGGGTGAGGCGGACGCCGAGAACGACGGCGGGACAACGGAGGCGGACGCCGAGAGCCGCGGCGGGACGGGTGATGCGGGCGCCGAGGACGACGGCGGGACGGGTGAGAAGCCGGTGGTCGAGCATCGGCTGCATCCGGTGACGCCGCTGCGGCGGGCCTGGGCGCCGGTGGCGGTGTTGATCGGGTGGGCCGTGCACGATCCGGACGGGGCGCAGCGGAACCTGATGCGGCTCGACACGACGACCCTGCTGATCGGGCTCGGTGTGTTCATCCCGGCCGCCGCCCTGTACGGCTTCCTGACCTGGTGGTTCACCCACTTCGCGGTGACCGACAGCGAACTGCGCATCCGTACCGGCCTGTTGTTCCGCCGTACCGCCCACATCCGCCTGGAGCGCATTCAGGCCATCGACGTCACCCGCCCACTGCTGGCCCGGATCGCGGGCGTGGCGAAACTCAGACTCGACGTCGTCGGCACCGACAAGAAGGACGAGCTGGCCTACCTCGGCGAGGCGCACGCCGGCGCCCTGCGGGCCGAACTCCTCGCCCGCGCGGCCGGTTTCGCGCCGGAGACCGCGCACGAGGTCGGCGAGGCGCCCGTACGGCGGCTTCTGAAGGTCCCGGCCGGCGTGCTGGCCATGTCCCTCGTCCTGACCGGCGCGACCTGGGCGACCCTGGTGGCCGCGGTCGTCGTACCGTCCGTGCTGTGGTTCGTCACGGAGAGCGTGTGGACCGTCCTCGCGACCGCGCTGCCGCTGCTCGGCGCGGCCGGGGCGAGCAGTGTGGGGCGGTTCGTCGCGGAGTACGACTGGACGGTCGGCGACTCCCCCGACGGGCTCCGCATCGACCACGGGCTCCTCGACCGGGCCCACGAAACGGTCCCGCCCGGCCGCGTGCAGACCGTCCGCGTCGTCGAACCGCTGCTGTGGCGGCGCCGCGGGTGGGTCCGCGTCGAGCTGGACGTGGCCGGTTCCTCGAACTCCGTCCTCGTACCGGTCGCGCCGCGCGAGGTGGCCGAGTCGGTGATAGCGCGTGTGCTGCCGGGGGTGGCCGTGCCGGACGCGGCGGCTCTCGTACGGCCGCCGGGGCGGGCGCGGTGGTGCGTGCCGCTGTGGTGGCGGGGGTACGGGCTCGCCGTCAGCGACACGGTGTTCGCGGCGCGGCACGGGCTGCTGCGGCGCCGGCTCGATCTCGTGCCGCACGCGAAGGTGCAGAGCGTACGGCTGTCGCAGGGGCCCTGGCAGCGGTCCAAGGGTCTCGCCGACGTGCATGTCGACACCGGCGCCAACAAGACCGTGACCGCGCGGCTGAGGGACGCCGGGGAGGCGGCTGAGCTGCTGCGTGCGCAGGCGGAACGGTCGCGGACGGGGCGGCGTGAGGCTCTGCCGGATCGGTGGATGGTGTAGCGCCGGGGGGGTGGGCTGCGTCGGTGCGGGGGCCGGGGTGGGGCGTGGGCGCCCGGTGGTCGGGGTGGCGTGGGCGCCCGGCGGCTTCGGCTGGGCGGAGGGCGGTTTCGCTCACCGGCGCTTGCGGGGTGCCGCCGCGCCCACCCTCCCCCACTCTCGGCTTCGTTCGAGCGGGAGGTGCCCCCATCGCCCCAGCGGCACGACTGCCCGCGGTGGCCGGGACGGCCGGCTGTACCGGCCGCCCGTGGCTAGGACGCTGCCGTGCGCAGGCCCTGTACGTCGATCTGTTCCGTCTCGTCGTGGGCGGTGAGGTCGATGACCTGGCCGACGCCTCGGGATGCCTCGTCGGGGCGCTTGAACCGGGCCTCGGACTCGGCCTTGTGCAGCGCGAGGGCCTCCTGGCCGATCACGTCGGCGAGGTCCTCGTTCTGCACGGCCTCCAGGGCGTCCGCGCCCTTCTGCGTACCGAAGAAGTCGAACCCTCCCTCGACGGCCGCCCGCCGCTGCGGCGCGGCAGGAACCACGGCCACGGCCGTGGGCACCGTGAAGTGACCCGCCGGCGGGAGTGCGGGCAGCGGCGCCGGAGCGGCCTGCTCCGCCTGCCGCACGTGCCCCGCGCGCCCCGACGGCTCCACCCGCGTCAGCTCGCCCACCCCCGTCGACCGTGTCGGAGCGGAGACCGCGGGTACGGGACCGGCGGCCGCGCGCTCATGACCACGGGCCGCCACGGACTTCCCCAGCGCGTCGTCCTCCTCGGCGGTGAGCACCGGAACCGGCTCCTCCGCCGCCTCGGCGGAACGTCCCTGCCGAGTGCCCCCGTCCGTCGGCCCGTCCGGGTCACCCTTGGGAGAAGGGCCCTTGGGGGAACCACCCTTCGATGCCTGGCCCTTGGCGGTCGCCTCGGCGGACTCGGCGGAGTCCGGCTCGGCGACGGACGTCTCGCCCGGCTCATCGACCTGATCGACCTGTACGTCGACGGCGTCGTCCACAGGGTCGTCACCGGAGCCGTCTGCGAAGTCGTCGGCGAACTCGCCCTCGACCTCGGAGTCCGAGGACACGCTCGCTTCCTCGGCACCGGCCACTTCGGACTCGACTACGGCATCGGCACCAGCACCGGCCTCGTCCGCAACCCCGAACTCGGGCTCGGGCTCGGGCACAAACCCCGACGCGGTCCCGATCCCGATCCCGATCCCGATCTCGGTCTCCGTCTCGGTCTCCGTCTCCGTCTCCGTCTCGGATCCAGCCGCGAACTCACCGTCAGCCCCGGGCTCAGCCTCGGCCTGGGCGACCACCCCGTCGCCACCGGCCTCGGCCGCACCCTCGCTCGCAGCCCCGGCCCCGGTCTCCCTCGAACCCTCCACCGAGCCCCGCTGGGTGATGATCCGGTCCAACGCCGAGTTCGCGCGCAGGAAGAGCGAGGAACCGGCCGGCGAGAACACCGAAGAGGCCGACCCCTTCGCCCCGGAGCCCTCGGCCTCGGCCGAGGCACCACCGTCGACGTCACCCTCGGCAGAAGCACCCCCGTCGGCGTCGGGATCGGCATCGGCATCGGCGTCGGCATCGGCCGAGGCACCCCCGGCTTCGCCCTTCCCCGCCTTCCCCGTCTTCCCCGCCTTCGCCGCCTCGGCCGCAGCCTTGGAAGCCGTCTCCCACGAAGCCCAGGGCGCCCCCGGTGAGGGAACCCCCTGCGGCGGCACCGGCGAAGCCTGGGCCACCGCGGTGGCCTCGTCACCCTCGCCGTCACCCGCACCCGCGTCCGAACCGGCCGCCTCCAACTCCCGCGCCCCCTCGGGAACGGTCGCCTCGATCTCCAGCAGGCGGCGGCCCTCCAGGGCGCTGGCCCGCTCGGTCTCGGCGGTGGCGTAGCGGCGCAGCAGCGCGGCGTGCTCGTTGCGGAGGTTGGCCAGTTCCGCACGCTTGGCCCGGAGCTTGTGCTCCAGCTTGGTGCGCAGCTCGCGCGACTCCTCGAGGTCGGTCTCCACCTCGGCGACCTTCTCCTCGTGACGCCACTCGTCGCTCGCCCGCGCACGCGTGAGGTCGGCGACGCGTTTGCCTGCCTCCACGTCCCAGCGGCGCATGACCGCCGCGCCCACGGCCGCGGTCGCCGCGGCGAGGGCGGCGGTGACCCGGAGCACCGACGGCTCGGTGAACACCCAGGGCCCGAGGGCGCAGACGAGCGAGACGCCTGCGATCGCCGTGGGGGGCAGCAGCCTGTGCAGAGGTGGTGAATGGCGGTGACGTCCACGTGGCATGGCCAGAAACTTACCGCGCGTAGGCGAATGATGGTGCCCCGGGCCGTAAAAACTCAGCCGCCCCTCTCACCTCTCACAAGCCCTCACAAGCTCCCTCACGGCCAGGGCACCAAGGCACCCACCGGCGACTCCTTTACTGGATCAAGCCGAGGGAATCCAGATACGCCTTGGCCACATCTGCCTCTTTCCCCAGACGGGGGAATTCCACGAATTGCCGCGCCGCCGACAGACCCCTCAGCAGTCGCACGCACGGGCAGCACGCACGGGCAGCACGGACGGCACGCACGGACGGCACGCACCGTCGGCACGCAGCGGTCGCACTCCGCTCTCACTCGGCGGTCGCCCTCGCCACCCGCACTCACCGGTCGCTCAACCGCCCGCTGATCCACTGCAGAGTCGCCGGGATCTCGCGCCGCCACGTGTTGAAGTTGTGCCCGCCGCTGTCGAGGATGATCGACGAGATCCGGGTCGGCCGCTTCTCTTTCGCCAACTCGATGAACTCGAGCGTGTTCCTGTAGTTGGTCTCCCCCTGTTTGCTGCTGGTGACCAGCAGAGAGGTGTCCGGCGCCGGCCGGTGCCTCAGATACCAGAAGAGGTCCGCCTCGTTCCGCAGCGTCCTGTTCCCCTGGAAGAGATCGCCGGTCGTGGCGTCGAGCGGCGCCTTGTAGTACGGCGAGAGGCCCGCGCCGGCGGCGTACACCCGGGGGTGGTGCATGGCGAGTTTCAGCGCACAGTAGCCGCCGGTCGAGTCGCCGATGATCCCCCAGCTCCCGGGCTTCTTCCCGACCCGGTAGTGGTGACCCACGGCGTCCGGCAGGTCCTCGGCGAAGAACGACTCGGTCCGCGGCCCGCCCGGGACGTCCACGCACTCGGTGTCGCGCGGCGGCGCCACGGTCGGCCGCAGCATGACCAGGATCATCGGCTGCGCCTTGCCGTCGCGGGCCAACTTGTGTGCCGTCTGCGGAAAGTGGAGGCCCTTGACGAGCGCCTCGGCCGTGCCCGGGTAGCCGGTGAGGACGACGGCCGCGGGGAAGGTGCGGGTGCGGTACTCGGGCTGGAAGTACTCCGGCGGCAGATACACGTACGCCGGGCTCGCGATCCGTGTCGTACGGCCGACGATCTCGACCTTCTGGATCTGGCCGCCGATGGTGGGGCGGGCGCCGCCGGCCACGTTCACCTGCTGGGTGTCGACGACCCGCAACGGCCCGCCGGTGTCGGCGCCGTCGTGGTCGACGACCACGCCCTGGCCGTTCTCCCGGCCGAGGAGGTCGGCCCAGCTGGCGTAGAACCCGAAGGCCTGGTTCGCGGCGAGGCCGACCGACGCGAAGACGGCGACCTGCGTGGCCAGCAGGACCACGATCCGGCCGCCGACCGCCCGCCAGCCGCGACGTGCCAGCCTCGGCCACAGCCACACCGTGCCGATGAACAGCAGCACGGCGGACAACACCACCAACGCCAGCACCTTGTTACTCGTAAGACCCATCGGGTTGTCCCCCGCCGCCCTTTCTTTCCTTGTCTTTCCTTGTCCTTTGGTTCAGCTTTCCGATGGAGAGTGAACCTCCGCCCTCAAGTCACCGTCCTAGAGGGCGCAATGTCGCCGGATGCCGGAAAAGGCACCGGATCCAAGCTCTCTCGCAGAACCACGGGATGCGATGTCTGTCAGGACAGATGGGGAAATGTCGGGTGGGGTTCCGGTCCGGTCGGGCCGACTCCACTCGAACGCCGGTCGGCGCGGATACGGCGTCGTGCGCGGCGCGCTGCGCGGGCCGCGCCCCGAGGCGGTACCCGCCCTGGTCGCCAGGGCCTGCACGCTCGTCGGGCTCGTGGACATCGCCGCGGGCGTGTTCCCCCGCTTCCGGAACAGTCGTATGCACGCGCTGGCCGAGGTGCTCCCCGGCGCGCTCGGACCGTTCGCGGCGGCCCTCTCCCTGAGCGCCGGCGTCCTGCTGCTCCTCCTCGCCCACGGCCTGCGCCGGCGAAAACGGCGGGCCTGGCGCGCGGCCGTGATCCTGCTCCCGGCCGGGGCGATCGCCCAGTTCACGTACCGTCACTCGGTCGTCGGCGTCCTCGTCTCGCTGGCGCTGCTCGTCCTGCTGCTGCGCCACCGTGACGAGTTCCGCGCCCTGCCCGACCCGACCAGCCGCTGGCGCGCCCTCGCCAACTTCGTCCTGATGGGCGCCGGTTCGATCATGCTGGGCCTGCTCGTCGTCAGCGCCCACCCCGGGCGCATGGTCGGCGACCCGAGCCTCGCCGACCGGCTCGAACACGTCATCTACGGCCTGTTCGGCTTCGAGGGCCCGGTCGACTACGCCGGCAACACGTCCTGGACGGTGGCCTTCTCCCTCGGCGCCCTCGGTCTGCTGACCGCCATCACCACGGTCTACCTGGCCTTCCGCCCCGAACACCCGGCGGCCCGCCTCACCGACGACGACGAGGTACGGCTGCGCGCCCTGCTCGACAAGCACGGCGGCCGCGACTCCCTCGGCCACTTCGCGCTCCGCCGCGACAAGGCCGTCGTCTTCTCCCCGAGCGGCAAGGCGGCGGTGACGTACCGCGTCGTCTCCGGTGTGATGCTCGCCAGTGGCGACCCGATCGGCGACGTCGAGGCCTGGCCCGGCGCGATCGAGCGCTTCATGGACGAGGCGAAGGCCCACTCCTGGACCCCGGCCGTCATGGGCTGCTCGGAGACGGGCGCGGAGGTCTGGACCCGGGAGACCGGCCTCGACGCCCTGGAACTGGGCGACGAGGCGGTGGTGGACGTCTCGGATTTCTCCCTCGCCGGGCGCGCGATGCGCAACGTGCGCCAGATGGTGAAGCGCATCGAGCGGCTCGGTTACGAGACCCGGGTACGGCGCGTCCGTGACCTCGGCGAGGCGGAGCTGGACCGGATCCGGCGCGCCGCCGAGGACTGGCGCGGCACCGACACCGAGCGCGGCTTCTCCATGGCGCTCGGCCGCGTCGGCGACCCGGCCGACGGCGACTGCCTCATCGCCACCGCCCACAAGGCCGACGAGGTCCCGGGCCCGTACGGCGACCTGAAGGCCGTGCTCCACTTCGTGCCCTGGGGCCCCGACGGCGCCTCCCTGGACCTGATGCGCCGCGACCGCGCCGCGGACCCCGGTATGAACGAACTCCTCATCGTCGCGGCCCTCCAGGCCGCTCCCCGCCTGGGCGTGAAGCAGGTGTCCCTGAACTTCGCGATGTTCCGCTCGGCCCTGGCGCGCGGCGAGAAGATCGGCGCGGGACCGGTGCTGCGCGCCTGGCGCGGGCTGCTGGTCTTCCTCTCCCGCTGGTTCCAGATCGAGTCGCTGTACAAGTTCAACGCGAAGTTCCGCCCGCGGTGGGAGCCGCGCTTCGTCGTCTACGCGACCTCCCGCGACCTGCCCCGCATCGGCCTCGCGGCGATGCAGGCCGAGGGCTTCGTCACCCTCGCGCTGCCCCGCGTCCTGCGCCGCCGTGCGAAGGCCCCGGCGCCGTGCGCGCACGCGGTGCGCTCCGCGGGCAACGCCGCGTAACGCTCCGCGGGGGACACCGTAGGACGCGGGGGACGCCCGTACGAACAGTGCGGGCCGGACGTGGCTGGTCGCGCAGTTCCCCGCGCCCCTTTACGGGGCGCGGGCGTCACATCGCCCGTGCCGCCCCGCCGTTGGTGTCGTCGTCCTCCGGGAGCTTGCAGACGCGCTCCAGGAAGAAGGCGGCCACTATGACGGCGATGCCCGCGAGGACGGAGAAGCCGGCGTAGATGGCCTGGTCGCGGCGGGCCGGGTTCTCCAGGGACTCCAGGAGGAAGACACCGACGCCGCCGTACATGCCGGAGACGAGGGCGGCGACGAGGGCGCTGGCCTGGCCGAAGACGACCGCGCGGGCGGCCATCAGGGGGTCGACGCCCTTGGCCTCCGGCCGCCGCTCCCGCTGGGCCTTGAGGCGGTTGCGGATGGACAGCGCGGTGGCCGTCAGGACGGCGGCGATCAGGGCGAGCACGATGGGGGCGGCCAGCGGGACGCTCGGCAGGGTGCCCACCGAGTTCCACAGCCGGGCCCCGGCCCAGGACAGCACTCCCGCCACGACGAACACCGCGGCCAGCGTCCTGATGCGCAGCTCTTTCACGATGCCCCTTCGACGAGCCCGATGGTCCACGGGCGCCGGGTGGTCGGCCCGGCCGGTGATCCCGACGGCGTCGGGATGATCCCGACCCGGTAGACCTTAACGACTACTCGGGCAGGTGGAGTTCCAGGTCGGCGCGGGGCGACACACCTTCACGGGTGACGCCGTCGAGGAGCAGGGCGACCGGGCCCCGGCCGGCGAGCCGGGCCTCCGGCTCCACGTCGTGCCACGGGGCGAGGACGAACGCCCGCTCGTGCGCGCGCGGGTGCGGCAGGATCAGCGCCGGGTCGTCGGAGACCACGTCCGCGTACGCCACGATGTCGACGTCCAGCGTGCGCGGCCCCCAGCGCTCGTCCCGCACCCGGTGGAAGGCCTCCTCGACCGCCTGGGCCCGCTCCAGCAACGAGGACGGCGGCAGGGTGGTCTTCAGGACGACGACCGCGTTGTAGTACGACGGCTGGCTGCCCGGCGCCACCCCCCACGGCTCGGTCTCGTACACCGGCGACACGGCCTTGATGCGGACGCCGGGCGTGTCCTCCAGCGCGTCGATGGCGCCCTGGAGGTTCTCCAGCCGGTTGCCCAGGTTCGAGCCGAGGGAGATCACCGCCCGGCGGGGGTTGTGCAGGGTCGTGTCGGCCTCGTCCACCTTCTGCACGACGGAGGCCGGCACCGGCTGTACGGTCGGGTCGCTCTGACCCTCGGTGAAGAACGCGGTCATACTCGGCTCCGGGTGATGGTGACGGTCGTGTCGTCGAAGGGGACCGTGATCGGCGCGTTCGGCTTGTGGACGGTGACCTCGACCTCCTGGACCACGTCATGCCGCAGACACGCCCGGGCGATGCGCTCGGCCAGCGTCTCGATGAGGTTCACCGGCTCGCCCGCGACGATGGCGACGACCTCCTCGGCCACGATCCCGTAGTGCACGGTCTTCGCCAGGTCGTCGTCGGCCGCGGCCGGCCGGGTGTCCAGCCCGAGGACGAGGTCCACGACGAAGGTCTGGCCCTCCTCGCGCTCACCCGGGAACACCCCGTGATACCCACGGGCCCTGAGGCCGCGCAGCGCGACACGATCCACGCGAATCACTCCTGCAATCGTCGGTGACGGCCGATGTCGTCCGTATGCGGTCGGCACACCGGCCACCTTCGAATCTACCTGCGGGCACGGACAGCGCTCCCCCACGGAGGCTCGGCCCCACCCTTGTACGGGCAGGGTTCACCGAGCGTTTCCCGCAGGGAACACGGCGGCTCACAGGTCGGAAGCCGCCCATACCCGCGACCCCGTGTTCCCAATCACGCCTTGGCCCTTGGGGACCGCCCACCCACTCAGGAAGGTGACGCGTCGCCCTCGTCGTCATCGGATTCGGTCAGTACCGGGGAACCGTGGTGCGACCACAGCTTCCAGCCGTCGGATGTGCGGCGGAACACATTCGTGGCGACCACCAGCTGCCCCACGAGCGGCCCCAGCTCGTCACTGCCGTCCGGCGCCGGGCCCCCGCTGAGGATGTTCTCGGTGCAGGTGACGAGCGCGGTGTCCCCGGTGACCGACACATGCACGTCGGTGAGGAAGAACTGGATGTACTCCGTGTTCGCCATGATCAACGCGTACGACCGCAGCACCTCGCCGCGCCCGGTGAGGACCGGCCAGCCGGGGTGCACGCAGGAGATCACGCCGGTCTCGGCGGGGTCGTGGTACTCCTCGTCCACGCCCACGTCGGCCGGGGTCAGCCAGAGCGAGGAGAGCGTCTCGAAGTCGCCCTGCTCCATGGCCTCGTAGAAGGCTCGGTTGGCGAGTTCGACCTGTTCGACATCGGTGTGGGGAGCGCTCACCGCTCCCGGGCCCCTTCGATCGCGCGGGTCACGCGAACCGCGTCGGCGGTGGCACGGACCTCGTGCACCCGGACCGCCCAGGCGCCCTGCTGAGCGGCCAGGGCCGACACGGCGGCCGTGGCGGCGTCCCGTTCGCGTGCGGGCGGCGGTGAGCCCTCCGAGCCCGCCAGCACCCGGCCGAGGAACCGCTTGCGGGAGGCGGCGACCAGCAGCGGGTGGCCGAGGCCGTGCAGCCGGTCGAGGTGGGCGAGGAGGGTGAGGTCGTGCTCGGCGTCCTTGGAGAACCCGAGGCCCGGGTCGACGACGACGCGGTCCGCCGCGACGCCGCCCGCCAGAACGGCCTCCACGCGCGCGTGCAGTTCGTCCAGCACCTCGGCGACGACGTCCTCGTAGACGCCCCTGACGTTGCCGCCCTCCAGGAAGCCGCGCCAGTGCATCACCACGAAGGGGGCGCCCGCGTCGGCGACCACCGGGATCATCGCGGGGTCGGCGAGGCCGCCGCTGACGTCGTTGACGAGGGCGGCGCCGGCCGCGAGGGCCTGCTCGGCGACGGAGGCGCGCATGGTGTCCACGGAGACGGTGACACCCTCGGAAGCCAGCCCCCGCACGACGGGGATGACGCGCTTGAGCTCCTCGGCCTCGTCGACGCGGGCGGCACCGGGGCGGGTCGACTCACCGCCGACGTCCACCAGGTCCGCGCCCTCCCCGACCATGTCCAGGCCGTGTTTGACCGCCGCCGTGGTGTCGAACCAGCGGCCGCCGTCGGAGAAGGAGTCCGGGGTGACGTTGACGACGCCCATGACCGCACAACGGTCCCACCGGGGCATTCCGCCCACCTGGCCGCGCCGGTTCTGCTTGCTCATGCGTCAAGCCTAGGCCCCCGGCGGTGGGAGCGATCCGCCGCTCCCGGGGCGACGGGCCGGTCAGTGGGCCATGATGAGGCTCATCGCCTCGTTCCGGGTCGCCGCGTCCCGGAGCTGGCCGCGCACCGCCGACGTTATGGTCTTCGCGCCGGGCTTGCGGATGCCCCGCATCGACATGCACATGTGCTCGCACTCCACGACCACGATCACCCCGCGCGGCTCCAGGATCTCCATCAGCGAGTCGGCGATCTGCGTCGTCATCCGCTCCTGCACCTGCGGGCGCCGGGCGTACACGTCCACGAGCCGCGCCAGCTTCGACAGTCCGGTGATCTTGCCGGTGGTGGACGGGATGTACCCGACATGGGCGACGCCCCGGAACGGGACCAGATGATGTTCACAGGTGCTGTACACCTCGATGTCCTTCACGAGCACCATCTCGTCGTGACCGAGGTCGAACGTCGTGGTCAGCACGTCCTCCGGCCGCTGCCACAGCCCCGCGAAGATCTCCCGGTACGCCCGCGCCACCCGCGCCGGCGTCTCCCTGAGCCCCTCCCGGTCGGGATCTTCCCCGACCGCGATCAGCAGCTCGCGCACAGCGTTCTCGGCACGCTTCTCGTCGAACTCGCCGATGCGGCCCTCGCCGTCCAGCGTCACGGGGTCGGTCATGTCGTGCCTCGCTCCTGAGCCTGCGACGCGTACGGGTTACGCGTCTCATCTTTCGGCCATACGAAAATGCCGCGCCCCCAGGCTAGATCCAGGGGGGCGCGGCATCCATCTCGGGCCTGATGAGGCGGCCGGGCCGGGAGCCAGGGGCTCCCGGTGGCCGGATCTCATCGGTGGGGCGTCAGCTCTCCGGACTCTCCTCCGGAGTCGCCTCGACGGGCGCCTTGGCGGTGATCGCCGGCGCCGCGCCGTTGGCGCCGTTCGTCAGTGCGAGCTCCCTGGGGGAGAGCACCGGCGGACGGGTGGAGGGGGTACGGCGGGAGGAGCCGGTCCAGGCGGGCCGGGGCGGACGCTTGACGATGGTGGCGAAGATCTCGGCGATCTCCTCCTTGCCCAGCGTCTCCTTCTCCAGCAGCTGAAGCACCAGGTTGTCGAGGACGTCGCGGTTCTCGACCAGGATCTCCCAGGCCTCGTTGTGCGCGTTCTCGATGAGCTTCTTGACTTCCTCGTCCACCAGCGCGGCGACCTCTTCCGAGTAGTCGCGCTGGTGAGCCATCTCACGTCCGAGGAACGGCTCCGTGTTGTCGCCGCCGAACTTGATGGCTCCGAGACGCTCGGTCATGCCGTACTGGGTGACCATCGCGCGGGCCAGACCGGTGGCCTTCTCGATGTCGTTCGCGGCGCCGGTGGTCGGGTCGTGGAAGACCAGTTCCTCGGCGGCGCGGCCACCCATCATGTACCCGAGCTGGTCGAGCATCTCGTTACGAGTGGTCGAGTACTTGTCCTCGTCCGGCAGGACCATCGTGTACCCGAGGGCGCGGCCCCGGGACAGGATCGTGATCTTGTGGACCGGGTCGGAGTTCGGCGAGGCCGCCGCGACCAGGGCGTGACCGCCCTCGTGGTACGCGGTGATCTTCTTCTCCTTGTCCGACATGATCCGGGTCCGCTTCTGCGGGCCCGCGATCACGCGGTCGATCGCCTCGTCCAGCATGTGGTTGTCGATCAGCTTCTTGTCGCTGCGGGCCGTGAGGAGCGCGGCCTCGTTCAGGACGTTGGAGAGATCGGCACCCGTCATACCGGGGGTGCGGCGGGCGACGGCCCCGAGGTCGACGTCGGGCGCGACCGGCTTGCCCTTCTGGTGGACCTTGAGGATCTCCAGACGGCCCTGCATGTCCGGGCGGTCGACGGCGATCTGACGGTCGAAGCGGCCCGGGCGCAGCAGCGCCGGGTCGAGGATGTCCGGGCGGTTCGTCGCGGCGATGAGGATCACACCGCCCTTGACGTCGAAGCCGTCCATCTCGACGAGCAGCTGGTTCAGCGTCTGCTCGCGCTCGTCGTGACCACCGCCGAGGCCGGCGCCGCGGTGGCGGCCGACCGCGTCGATCTCGTCGACGAAGACGATCGCCGGGGCGTTCGCCTTGGCCTGCTCGAAGAGGTCACGGACCCGGGAGGCACCGACACCGACGAACATCTCGACGAAGTCGGAACCGGAGATCGAATAGAAGGGGACGCCCGCCTCGCCGGCGACGGCGCGCGCCAGCAGCGTCTTGCCCGTGCCGGGCGGGCCGTAGAGCAGCACACCCTTGGGGATCTTGGCGCCGACGGCCTGGAACTTGGCGGGCTCCTGCAGGAACTCCTTGATCTCGTGGAGCTCCTCGACGGCCTCGTCCGCGCCCGCGACGTCCGAGAACGTCGTCTTCGGGGTGTCCTTGGTGATGAGCTTGGCCTTGGACTTCCCGAAGTTCATGACCCGGGAGCCGCCGCCCTGCATCTGGTTCATCAGGAACAGGAACACGACGACGATGAGGACGAAGGGGAGCAGAGACAGCAGGATGCCGACGAAAGCGTTCTGCTTGGTCGGGGAGACCGTGTAGCCGTCGGGGATCTGCTTGTTCTGGAACTTGTCCTGCAGGGTGTTGGCGAGGGTGTAGCCCTGGTCGCCGATATAGCTCGCTTGGATCTTCGAGCTGCCCTCGATCTTCTGGCCGTCCTTGAGCTGAACCTTGATGGTCGACTCTTCGCCGGTGGTCAGCTTGGCTTCTTTGACCTTGTTGTCATTGATCGCCTGGACCACCTGGCCGGTGTCCACCGTCTTGTAGCCGCCGGACGAGCCGACGACCTGCATCAACACGACCACGGCAAGGACGGCCAGCACGATCCACATGACTGGCCCACGGAAGTATCGCTTCACGTCCATCCATACGGAGCGGTGCCGCCCCGTCCCTCCTGCCATAGTGAGTTTGATAAAAGACTGTTCTTCGGACGGTACCCCAGCTTTGTCACCCGAAGCCGCAGGGGACTGTTGGCAATCCCGCCCACGCATGCTCCAACGGCGCGAAACCCGCTGGGGTTCCCGAGCGTCTTACGGGGGTTGGTTCAGCCGCCGTAGACGTGGGGCGCGAGCGTACCGACGAACGGGAGGTTGCGGTACTTCTCGGCGTAGTCGAGGCCGTAGCCGACGACGAACTCGTTGGGGATGTCGAAGCCGACCCACTCCACGTCGATGGCGACCTTGGCGGCGTCCGGCTTGCGCAGCAGGGTGCAGATCTTCAGGGACTCGGGCTCACGGGAGCCGAGGTTGGAGATCAGCCAGGACAGGGTCAGGCCCGAGTCGATGATGTCCTCGACGATCAGGACGTGCTTGCCCTTGATGTCGGTGTCGAGGTCCTTGAGGATCCGCACCACACCCGAGGACTGGGTGCCCGCTCCGTAGGAGGAGACGGCCATCCAGTCCATGGTGACCGGGGTGGACAGCGCCCGGGCGAGGTCCGCCATGACCATCACCGCGCCCTTGAGGACTCCGACGATGAGCAGGTCCTTGCCCGCGTACTCCGCGTCGATCTTCGCGGCCAGCTCGACCAGCTTCGCGTCGATCTCTTCCTTGGTGATGAGTACCTCTTTGAGGTCGGCACCCATGTCTTTCGCGTCCACCCGCATCACTTTCGGTCGGTCGTCCCAGGGCCGCTCCCGGACGCCCGTCCCGCACGAGGGGGTCGGGGGCCCGTGTGAGGGGCCCCTTCGGCGTCCGGTTTCAGCCTTGCCGAATCACCAGTCTGCCACCCTGCCGCTGGGCGACGACCCGGCCGGGGAGATTGATGGCCCCCTGACCGCGCCAGCCGGTGATGAGACGGTCGACCTCCTCGATGTGCCGGGCGAAGAGGGAACCGGCCGGGGCACCGGCCTCGATGGCGGCCCGGCGCAGGATCCGGCGGCGTACGGCGGGCGGCAGGGCGTAGAGCTTCGCGCACTCCAGCAGGCCCGCCGCGTCCCGGACGGAAGCCTCGGCCTGGCGGGCCCAGGAGTCGAGGGCGTCGGCGTCGTCGCGGGAGAGCTGGGCCGTACGGGCGAGGGCCTCGACGACGCCCTTGCCGAGCGCCTTCTCCAGGGCGGGCAGGCCCTCGTGCCGGAGCCGGGACCGCGTGTAGGCGGGATCGGCGTTGTGCGGGTCGTCCCAGACGGACAGCGACTGGACCATGCAGGCCTTGCGGGCGGTCTGCCGGTCGAGCTGGAGGAAGGGGCGGCGGTAGCGGCCGTCGGCCCCCGAGACCGCGGCCATCCCGGACAGGGAGCGGATGCCTGAGCCGCGGGCGAGACCGAGCAGGACGGTTTCGGCTTGGTCGTCACGGGTGTGGCCGAGCAGGACGGCGGTGCCGCCGTGGCGTGTCAGCGCGGCGTCCAGGGCGGCGTAGCGGGCGTCGCGGGCGGCGGCCTCGGGGCCGCCGTCGCGGCCGACGGTCACGGCCACGGAATCGACCGGGTCCAGGCCGAGTTCCCGAAGGCGCAGCGCGACTTCCTCGGCGCGCAGGTCGGAGCCGGGCTGCAGACCGTGGTCGACGGTGATGCCACCGGCGCGGACGCCGAGCTTGGGTGCCTCGAAGGCGAGGGCGGAGGCGAGCGCCATGGAGTCGGCGCCGCCGGAGCACGCCACGAGCACGAGCGGCTGCTCGGGTGCGGCGGGGCCCCGGCGCGCGGCACCCGGGCGCGCGGAAACGCCGGGCCCGACCCCGACGGACATGGCCACGGGGGATACGGCCGCGGAGGGCGCGGGCACCGGTTGTGCGCCCGTGCCCGAGGGCGCGCCGGAGGTCGCACGGGCGGGCGCGTGGGCGGGCGCGTGAAGGGTGGTGTTCGTGTGGTGTTCGGTGAGGAGGTCGTGGAGTACGCGGCGGACCGCCAGGCGTATCGCCGCGACCGCGGGGTGGGGACCCATGTCCGGTTCCCTTCATGAAATTGTCGGGGGGTGAGCCCGAGCTCGGTCACTCAGAGTGTGTAGATGGTGACAGAACCGGGCCGTTCCCCGAGCATTGCACGCCTACCCCTCGCTCACGGTCCCTCGGACGGGTGATTGGAGGGGCGTTTGCCTGCCGTCGGCCGGATTCGTTCACCACGCTCGCGCGCGGCTCACGACTCCGCCTTGCGATGCACCCGCGCGACCCAGTCCGCCGGTTTGGCGATCTCCGCCTTGGTCGGCAGGGTGTTCGGGGAGGTCCACACACGGTTGAAACCGTCCATGCCGACCTGTTCGACGACCGCCCGTACGAACCGCTCCCCGTCCCTGTACTGCCGGAGTTTGGCGTCCAGACCCAGCAGCTTGCGCAGGGCCTGGTCCAGGCGCGAGGCCCCCTTCGCGCGGCGCTGCTGGAACTTCTCGCGGATCTCGGCGACCGAGGGCACGACCGCCGGGCCGACCCCGTCCATCACGAAGTCGGCGTGGCCCTCCAGGAGGGACATGACGGCGGTCAGCCGGCCGAGGATCTCGCGCTGTGCGGGGGTCTGCACCAACTCCACGATCGAGTGACCGTCGTCGCCGACCTCTCCCTCGGGCCGGCCACCCGCGAGTGACTGGGCGGCCTCCCGGACGCGCTCCAGGAAGGTCGTGGGGTCGACCTCGGTCTCCCCCAAGAACGACTGGATTTCACCCTCCAGGTGGTCCCGCAGCCAGGGGACCGCCGTGAACTGCGTCCGGTGCGTCTCCTCGTGCAGACAGACCCAGAGGCGGAAGTCGTGGGGCTGTACGTCGAGTTCGCGCTCCACGTGCACGATGTTCGGTGCGACGAGGAGCAGTCGGCCGCCGCCGTTCTCCCCGGCCGGGAGTTCGCGGGTCGCCGGGGCGAACGTCTCGTACTGGCCGAGGACCCGGGAGGCGAGGAACGACAGGAGCATGCCCAGCTCCACGCCGGTGACCTTGCCGCCGACCGCGCCCAGCACGGCCCCTCCCGGGGTGTTGCCGCGACGTTCCTGCATCTTGTCCAGCAAGGGCTTCAGCAGTTCGCGGAAGCCGGCCACGTTGGCCCGGACCCAGCCGGGCCGGTCGACGACGAGGACAGGGGTGTCGTCGCCCGTGTCGGGCAGCATCCGGGTGAAGGCGCGGACGTGCTGCTCCGACGCCTTCGCGTGTCGGCGGAGCTCGGCGACGATGGCCCTGGCCTCGTCGCGGCTCACCTCGGGGCCCGGCCGCACGAGCCGGGTCGCGGTCGCCACCGCGAGATTCCAGTCGACCATCTCGGCACCACCGATACGAGTCATGTTGTCAACCGTACGTGAGCGCTGCCGCTTGGGGCAGGCCACGACGGTGAGGGGTGGTACCGGTCGCGCTTCGCCTGCGGGTGCGTCGTGGTTGCTCGCGCCCACGCGGCGGAGCCGCATGTCGACACAGCCCCGCGCCCCTGAAAAGCAGGGGCCGCGCCCCTTTTGCCTTTCCCCGGCCCGCTTCCCCCTTCAGCGGCAGCCGCACGTCGCCAGGGCCGAGGTCGCGTCGGACAGGGCCTTCTTGGCCGGCTCCGTGTTCTCCAGTGCCGTCTCCGTGGCCAGGAAGGCGAAGGCGAGGAGGCGGCCGTCGGCGTCCACGACCGTGCCGGCGAGGGTGTTCACGTTACTCAGGGTGCCGGTCTTGGCGCGGACGACGCCGGTGCCGGTGGCGTCGGAGGGGTAGCGGGTGCGGAGGGTACCGGTGAAGCCGGCCACCGGGAGGCCCGTGAGGACGGGGCGGAGCTCGGGGTGGGAGGGGGCGGCGGACTCGGCGAGGAGGGTGGTGAGGAGGGCGGGGGTGAGCCGGTTGCCTCGGCTGAGGCCGCTGCCGTCCGCGAACTCGACGCCTTCGAGGGGCAGTTCGAGCTTCTTCAGTTCCTTCTTGATGGCCGCCGCGCCGCCCTCGAAGCTCGGCTGCTCGCCCGTCGCGAGCGCGACCTGGCGGGCCAGGGCCTCGGCGATGTCGTTGTCGCTGTGGGTGAGCATGCGCTCGACCAGGGTCGACAGGGGTGGGGAGGCGACCTCGGCGAGTTCCTCGGCGTTCTTCGGGGCCGGGGCGGAGCCCTCGGTCTTCGCCTTGATGCCTCGCTCCTCCAGGAGGCGGGCGAACTTCGCGGTCGCGTCCGCCGCCGGGTCCGGGGCGCGGTCCGCGCTGCCGCTGGACGAGTCGTCGAGGCGGGCCTCGTCGGCCATCAGGGGGACGACGAGGGCGAGGTTGCCGTTCACGCCGATGGTGTGCTGTTCGGGGCCTTCGTAGAGGGAGGTGTCGTAGGTGAGGGTGATCTCGTTCAGGTGACGCTTCCGGAGGGCGGCGGCCGTCCTGTCGGCGAGGGTGCGCAGGCTCGCGTGGCCGCCCGTGTCCTCGCGGGCGGTGAGGGTGGGGTCGCCGCCGCCGACCAGGACGACCTCGGCGGAGTCGGGCTCCAGGACCGTGCGGGTCTCGATGCGGTGGTCGGCGCCGGTCGCCGAGAGGGCCGCGACGGCCGTGGCGATCTTGGTGGTGGAGGCGGGGGTCAGCGCGTCGTCCGCGTTCTGGGAGTACAGCTGCTCGCCGGTCTCGACGTCCACGACGGCGGCCGCGCGGCGGGGGCCCAGGACCGGGGAGTTCAGGAACGGGTCCAGGGCGGCCGACAATGCGGCGGACTCGGGGGCGGAGCCCGCGCCGGAGGTGCCGCCGAGGCCGGCGAGCACGGAGGGGGCGCTCGGCGCCGGTTTGGGCGCCCCCGCCGCCGCGCCGGGATCACGTCCGTGATCTGCGCCACCCTGGCTGTCCCGCGATGCCGCCCAGTCGCGCTCGGCCGTACGCTGACCGGAGGAGTCCCAAGGTCCGGCGGCGGCCACCGCCCCGGCCGAGAGCACCAGCCCCAGGGTGGCCGCGCCGGCGGTGAACTGGAGGGTCGTGAGCTTCTTCGTGCTCCCCGTGAGCTGCGAAGAGCGTGCCGTGACGGCGCTCGTGACGCGTACGGCGCCGGGTTTCACCACCTGCGCGACGCGCGCGGCACCGGGCTTCACGGCGCGCGTGACGCGCGCGACCCCCGGTTTCACGCCTCGCACCACCCGCACCACATGCGGTCTCGCGGCCCGCCAGACCTTCGGCTCCCGCACGACCACCAGCCCCTTTCGCGATCACCCACCTGCGTGAGGGACACTTAACCACCAGAACTATGTGTTGATCATGGAGGAGCCACCGGTGGAGTTCGACGTCACGATCGAGATTCCGAAGGGTTCGCGGAACAAGTACGAGGTGGACCACGAGACCGGTCGGATCCGCCTGGACCGTCGACTCTTCACCTCGACCGCCTACCCGACCGACTACGGCTTCGTCGAGAACACCCTCGGCGAGGACGGCGACCCGTTGGACGCGCTGGTCATCCTGGACGAGCCGACCTTCCCGGGCTGTCTCATCAAGTGCCGTGCGATCGGCATGTTCCGGATGACGGACGAGGCCGGCGGCGACGACAAGCTGCTGTGTGTCCCGGCGACCGACCCGCGTGTGGAGCACCTGCGTGACATCCACCACGTCTCGGAGTTCGACCGCCTGGAGATCCAGCACTTCTTCGAGGTCTACAAGGACCTGGAGCCCGGCAAGTCCGTCGAGGGCGCCGACTGGGTCGGCCGCACCGAGGCCGAGGCCGAGGTCGAGAAGTCGTACCTGCGCTTCAAGGAGCAGGGCGGTCACTGACCCCGGCTGCCTTGTCGGTTGTCTCGCGAACGGGCCGCGTACCCCCTTGGTGGGGTGCGTGGCCCGTTCGCGTACAGGTAAGTGTCGGTGCGCATACTGAGGCGTACCTGAGGTGTCGTACTGGGAGCGCGGCGGAGTGGGAGTGACGGAACCCGAGGCCCACGGGCCGGAGGAGGACCGCAAGCCGGTGTCGGATGAGGCAGGCAGTGCGTTCGTGCCGGTGGGCGTCGTTCTGGGGATCGACGGCGATGCGTCGGTGACCTCGGAGTTCGCGATCCCGGCCGGACTGGACGTACCGGCCACCGGGGCGGAGTCCGAGGCGCAGGCGACCTCCGAGTTCGCCCTGCCGGAGGGGCTGGCGCCGCCCGAGCCGGTGGCGACGGAGCAGGAGGGGTCCGCGTTCAGTCTGCCGCGGACCTACAGCGCGCGACACGCGCCGGTCGCGTTCACACCGGCCAGCGGGATCCCGGTCGTCAGCCTGACCAAGGACGTGCCCTGGCAGGACCGGATGCGGACGATGCTGCGGATGCCGGTGGCGGAGCGTCCCGCCCCGGAGGCGCCGACGCGCGTGGAGGGCGAGACGGGGCCCGCCGTGCCCCGGGTGCTCGACCTCACCCTGCGTATCGGCGAATTGCTGCTCGCGGGCGGCGAGGGCGCGGAGGACGTGGAGGCGGCGATGTTCGCCGTCTGCCGCTCCTTCGGCCTCGACCGCTGTGAGCCGACCGTCACCTTCACCCAGCTGTCGATCACCTACCAGCCGTCGCTGGTGGACGACCCGGTGACGGCGTCCCGGATCGTACGGCGCCGGGCCACCGACTACACCCGGCTCGCCGCCGTCTTCCAGCTGGTGGACGACCTCAGCGACTCGGAGAGCACGACCTCGCTGGAAGAGGCCTACCGGCGGCTCGCGGAGATACGGCGTAATCGGCATCCGTATCCCGGCTGGGCGCTGACCACGGCAAGCGGGCTGCTCGCGGGGGCCGCGTCCGTGCTGGTCGGCGGTGGGGTCGTCGTCTTCGTCGCCGCGGCGCTGGGCGCGATGCTCGGCGACCGGCTGGCCTGGGTGTGCTCGGGGCGGGGGCTGCCGGAGTTCTACCAGTTCCTGGTGGCGGCGATGCCCCCGGCGGCGATCGGGTTGGCGCTGACCCTGGTGCAGGTGGACGTGGAGGCGTCCGCCGTCATCACCGGTGGGCTCTTCGCGCTGCTGCCCGGGCGGGCGCTGGTCGCGGGTGTGCAGGACGGGCTGACCGGCTACTACATCACCGCCTCCGCCCGGCTGCTGGAGGTCATGTACCTCTTCGTGGGCATCGTGGTGGGGGTGCTGCTCGTCCTGTACTTCGGCGTGAAGCTGGGCGCCGAGCTGAACCCGGACGCGGCGCTCGGCAGCGCGGACCGGCCGCTGTTGCAGCTCGGGGCGTCGATGCTGCTGTCGTTGACCTTCGCGCTGCTGCTTCAGCAGGAACGATCCACCGTGCTGGCGGTGACCCTGAACGGGGGTGTCGCCTGGGCCGTGTACGGGGCCATGCACGAAGCGGGCGGTATCTCGCCGGTGGCGTCCACGGCCGTGGCCGCGGGCGTGGTGGGGCTGTTCGGGCAGTTGTTGTCGCGGTATCGGTTCGCTTCCGCGTTGCCCTATACGACCGCGGCGATCGGGCCCCTGCTGCCGGGATCGGCCACGTATTTCGGGCTGTTGGGGTTCGCGCAGAACAATGTGGACGCGGGGCTGGTGTCACTGACGAAGGCGGCGGCGTTGGCCATGGCCATCGCGATCGGGGTGAACCTCGGGTCCGAGGTGTTCCGGCTGTTCCTGCCCGGCGCCGCGCGGGCGGGGCGGAAGGCCGCGAAGCGGACCAGGGGGTTCTGAGCGCCTGACAGCTCGGGGGTACGAGTGCGTTGGCGGGTGCGTTGGCGGGTGAGGGTACGTCGTGGTTGCCCGCGCCCACGCGGCGGAGCCGCACACCGATACAGCCCCGCGCCCCCCAAAAACAAAAGCACCCGCGCCCCCGAGTGACGGGAGCGCGGGTGCGTGGCCCGCTGGGTCAGTACTGCGGGTGGTCCTGGCCCTGGTAGCCCTGCTGGTTCTGGTTCGGGGGGTACTGGTTGCCCTGGGGGTACTGCTGGGCGTACGGCTGCTGCGGGGGCTGCTGGTAGCCGTAGTCCTGGTGGCCCTGCTGCTGGTAGCCCTGCTGGTTGCCGTAACCCTGGTCGCCGTAGCCCTGCTGGTCGTAGCCCTGGTTGTCGTAGCCCTGGTGGGGGTCGTACGGCTGCGGCTGGGGGTCGGCCGGGGGGACGCGGCGGAGTTGGGTCGTGGCGTCGTCCATGACCGGGGCGGCGGGGGGCTGCTGGGACTGCTGGGGGTGGGACTGCTGGGGCTGGTTCTTCTTCGCCTTCCTCGCCTTGAGGAGTTCGACGATGATCGGCAGCACCGAGATGAAGACGATGAGGAGCAGCATCGCCTCGATGTTGGTCTTGACGAACTCGATCTGGCCGAGCCAGGAACCCAGGAGGGTGACGCCCGCGCCCCAGAGGATGCCGCCGACGACGTTGAAGATGAGGAACGTGCGGTACCGCATGCCGCTGACGCCGGCGATGATCGGCGTGAACGTCCGCACGATGGGCACGAAGCGGGCCAGGATCAGGGACTTCGGGCCGTGCTTCTCGAAGAACTCGTGGGCCTTGGTGACGTTCTCCTGCTTGAACAGGCGGGAGTCGGGCCGTTTGAAGAGCGCGGGCCCGACCTTCTTGCCGAACATGTAGCCCGCCTGGTCGCCCAGGATCGCGGAGACGCAGATCAGGACGATGGCCAGCCACAGCGGGAAGTCCAGCGTCTTGGCGGTGATCAGCATGCCCGCCGTGAAGAGCAGCGAGTCACCCGGCAGGAAGAAGCCGATGAGGAGGCCGGACTCGGCGAACACGATCAGGAGCAGGCCCCAGATGCCGAACGAGTCGAGCAGATAGTCCGGATCCAACCAGCTCGGTCCGAGGGCGATCGTCGTCACGGTTCCGGGCTCCTGGGGGGTGAGAGAACGTGGGTGCCTGTGGGTGAGGACCCACGACGGTGGGACCCATAGGGGTGACCAAAGCTATCAACGCACGGTCACCCCACTAGGTTCCACCGGCTCCTCCAGAGTGCCCTGTGCCCGCCCTGAGACCAAGCTGTGTGGTCAGCCGTGCGGTCAGGGGCGCCGCCGGGCCGCGTTCGCGACGATCGCGTCCCGCAGATGCTCGGCGAGACCCGGGCGCGTGGAGTCGTAGAACGCCTTGAAGCGCTCGTCGGAGACGTACATCTCGCCCAGGCCCTGGTGCATCTCGTACGGGCAGTCGTAGAACCAGGCGCCGATGTGCTGCCGGTGCTCCTCGGCCATGTCCATGGCCGCCTCGCCCGTCGGCTCCTCACCGGCGGCCATCAGGGCGTCGTAGCGCGCGCCCCAGTCGGCCACCTCGTCCTGCATGCGCTTCCAGTCGACCTTGGTGTACGAGGCGGCGCGGCGCTGCGACTCGGCGTACGCCTCCGTGCCGCCCCAGCGCTGTTCCGCCTCCTCGGCGTACTGCTCGGGGTCCTTGTCGCCGAAGACCTCGAACCGTTCCTCGGGGGTGAGGTTGATGCCCATCTTGCTTGCCTCCATGGCGTGCTCCACGGCCGCGGCCATCTTCTGCAGCTTCTCGATCCGGGCGGTCAGCAGCTCGTGCTGGCGGCGCAGGTGCGTCCGCGGGTCCGCTTCCGGGTCGTCGAGCAGGGTCGCGACCTCGTCGAGGGGGAAGCCGAGCTCCCGGTAGAACAGGATCCGCTGGAGCCGGTCGAGGTCGCCGTCGCCGTAGCGGCGGTGGCCCGCGCCGGTGCGCTCGCTCGGTACGAGGAGGCCGATCTCGTCGTAGTGGTGCAGCGTGCGCACCGTGATCCCGGCAAAGCCCGCGACCTGTCCCACGGTGTAGCCCATGCTTCCGCTCCCTTTCTCGGTACGGGTTCCAGGCTGGGGCCTCACGTCGCGTGAGGTGCAAGTCTTTGAACGCCTGAGGGGGTGGGGGGTCGGTGGGGCGGCGGGTTCGGGTGCGTGGGGGCTGGTCGCGCGGTTCCCCTGCGCCCCTCAGAAGCAGGGCCCGATCCTTCAGGGGCGCGGCGTCCGTGCGAGGTGCGCGTCCCCGGCGGCGGACCTACCGTCGAAGACATGCCACTGCACCGATGGGACAGCGACGCCTCGCAGGACGACGGGCACCCCCGGAACGACGGGCACCGCCTCGCCGTGAACCCCTTCTACGGCCAGGCCAACCCGGTCGGCGGCATGACCGAGGCCCCGCCCAAACACCGGCTCCCGGACGCCCCACTGGCCCCCTCCACGGCGTATCAGGTCGTCCACGACGAACTCATGCTGGACGGCAACTCGCGGCTGAACCTCGCCACCTTCGTCACCACCTGGATGGAGCCCGAGGCCGGGGTCCTGATGGGCGAGTGCCGGGACAAGAACATGATCGACAAGGACGAGTACCCGCGTACGGCCGAGCTGGAGCGGCGGTGCGTGGCGATGCTCGCCGATCTGTGGAACGCGCCCGATCCGAGCGCCGCCGTCGGCTGCTCGACCACCGGTTCGAGCGAGGCCTGCATGCTCGCCGGGATGGCCCTGAAACGGCGGTGGGCCAAGCGGAACGCCGACCGGTACCCCTCGGCGGACGCCCGGCCCAACCTCGTCATGGGGGTCAACGTCCAGGTCTGCTGGGACAAGTTCTGCAACTTCTGGGAGGTCGAGGCCCGGCAGGTGCCCATGGAGGGCGACCGGTTTCATCTCGATCCGGCGGCGGCCGCGGCGCTGTGCGACGAGAACACCATCGGGGTCGTGGGCGTTCTCGGGTCCACCTTCGACGGGTCCTACGAGCCGATCGCGGAGTTGTGCGCGGTGCTCGACGACCTTCAGGAACGTACGGGCGTGGATGTGCCCGTCCATGTCGACGGCGCGTCCGGCGCGATGGTCGCGCCCTTCCTCGACGAGGAGCTGGTGTGGGACTTCCGGCTGCCTCGGGTGGCGTCCATCAACACCTCCGGGCACAAGTACGGGCTGGTGTATCCGGGGGTCGGCTGGGCGCTGTGGCGGTCCGCCGCGGAGTTGCCGGAGGAACTGGTCTTCCGGGTGAACTACCTGGGCGGCGACATGCCCACGTTCGCGCTGAACTTCTCGCGGCCCGGGGCCCAGGTGGTCGCGCAGTACTACACCTTCCTGCGGCTCGGGCGTGAGGGATACCGGGCGGTGCAGCAGTCGACACGGGACGTGGCGGTGGGGCTCGCGGAACAGGTCGGGAAGTTCGGGGACTTCCGGCTGCTCACACGAGGGGACGAGTTGCCGGTGTTCGCCTTCACGACGGAGGAGGGCGTCGGCGCGTACGACGTCTTCGACGTGGCCCGGCGGATGCGGGAGAAGGGGTGGCTGGTACCGGCGTACACGTTTCCGGAGAACCGGGAGGATCTGTCCGTGCTCCGGGTGGTGTGCCGCAACGGGTTCACGTCCGATCTCGCGGCACTCTTCCTGGAGGATCTCGGGCAGTTGCTGCCCGAACTTCGGCGGCAGTCCGGACCGTTGATCCGGGAGAAGGGGACGGCGACGGGGTTCCATCACTAGGGAGCGGCCTGGATCGGGCGGGTGCGGGTCCGTTGGCGGGTGCCGGCGCGGGGCCGTGTCTTTCAGGGGCGCTACTTGCTCAGCCGGCCACCCGGAGGTCGAGCCCGTCGAGGGCGACCTTTCCGCTCCTGCCGCCGTACTTCTTGCGTGCCCCTTCGACAGTGATCGCCGAATCCGTCATTGCGGGACCTCCCCAGGGGTCGAGATCATTAGTCAAAGTTGACTACATACTCAAAGTAACCCTTCGAAGCCCAGTGGTCAAACTTGATTAGTGGTCGTCCTCCGGATGCCGTTCCCCCGTCGCGTACGGGTTCTCCTGGCCCTCCACCAGGACTCCGACGAACGGCTCGCCCTCTCCCGCGAAGGTGTAGGCGCCGCCCCGGATGCGGTCCATGAGGCCGCGGGTCCACTCGGCGCCCGTGTCGGCGGAGTGGATCCAGAAATTCATGATCTCGCCGATGTGGCCGAGCTGACCGGGGCCGTCCTCGGGGGTGTAGTACTCGGTGACGGCCCCGCGCCACTGCTCGATGGAGCGCACGCGCTCCTCCAGGAGTCCGAGCACCTCCTCCCGGCCGAGGTCGACCATGGTGCCGAGTGCCGCGGAGAGGATGTCCGGCTTCTGGTCGTAGGCGGTGAGGGACTCGCGCACGAGCCTGAGGTACTCCTCGGTGCCCTTCTCCGTGATCTCGTACTCGGTGCGGGGCGGTCCGCCCGCGGTGGAGGGGGCGATCTCGTGCGCGACCAGCAGTCCCTGTTTCGCCATCTGCTTCAGGGCGTGGTAGATCGAGCCGGGCTTGGCGTTGGACCACTCGTGCGCGCCCCAGTACTCCAGGTCGTTGCGCACCTGGTAGCCGTGGGCCCGCCCGTGCTGGCGCACCGCGCCCAGCACGAGAAGACGGATCGCTGACATGGGCCCAGCGTAGAACCACGCGGGGTCACCCCCAGCTCGCGCCCTGCTCCTTCGCCACCAGCTCGAAGGCGGTGGCGCCGTCCAGCGATTCGCGGATGATGTCGGCGTGACCGGCGTGCCGGGCTGTCTCGCGGATCAGGTGCAGGCACAGCCAGCGCATCGAGAGCCACTCGTCCTTCGGGTTCCAGGACGTCTTCGGCAGTTCGAAGGTGTCGTCGAGGCTGGGCACCGCGCGGATGAACGCCTCCGTTTCGGCGGCCACCTTCTCGTAGTAGGCGAGCTGCGACTCCACGGTCTCGTCGCCCACGAGGGTGAAGCACTCGTGCCAGTTCGACTCGTCCCGGTGCGTCGTCGGGGGCTCGCCCTTGGCCCGGGCGATCCACCCCTGCTCGACCTCGGCGACGTGCTTGAGCAACCCGGCCAGGGAGAGTTCGCTGGCGCTCGGCCGGCTGGAGGCCTGCTCGTCGGTCAGTCCGAGCAGCGCGCGGCGGACGCCACCGCGCTGTTCGGCCACGAAGGCGAGCAGCGCCCCTCGCTCGTCGCCCTTCGCCTCCGCGCTCACGTGCGTGACCATGACCGTCTGCCTTTCGTCGGACCGAGGGCTTCGGAAGAGCCCCTCTGACACCGACGAAGCTACGGGCCCTTGCGGTCAGGTTCTGTCCGCAAGGACCCGTCGGAGAGGAACCGCGCGAGCGGGAGACCAGTGCCGCCTCACTAGAACGGGAAGAAGCTCCGCTTGTGCTGGACCGAGATCCACTTCTGGGTGGTGAAGGCGTCCACCGTGGTCTCGCCGTTGAGGCGGCCGATGCCGGAGTGCTTCTCGCCGCCGAAGGGGACGAGGGGCTCGTCGTGGACGGTGCCGTCGTTGACGTGGAACATGCCGGTGTCGATCTGCTTGGCGAAGTTCACGCCCCGCTCGATGTCACCGGTGTGGACGGCGCCGCTGAGGCCGTACGGGGTGTCGTTGACGATGCGGACGGCCTCCTCCTCGCCGTCGAAGGGGATGAGGAAGGCGACCGGGCCGAAGACCTCCTGCCTCAGGAGGGCGGAGTCGGCGGGGACGTCGGTGAGGACGGACGGCTCGACCAGGTTGGCGGTCGTGGCGCCGTGCACGAGGGCCGTGGCGCCCTCGGCGAGGGCCTGCTCGACGACGGACTTGAGGGAGTCCGCCTGGGAGGAGTTGATGACGGGGCCGATGACCGTCTGCGGGTCGCTCGGGTCGCCGACCTTCAGGGACTTCACCTTGGTCACGAACTTCTCGGTGAACTCGGCCTGGATCGAGCGGTCCACCAGGACGCGGTTGGCGGCCATGCAGACCTGGCCCTGGTGGACGTAGCGCGAGAAGACGGCCGCGTCGACGGCGTAGTCGATGTCCGCGTCGTCCAGGACCACCAGCGCGCTGTTGCCGCCCAGTTCGAGGATCGTGCGCTTGAAGTTCTGGGCGGCGACGGTGGCGACATGGCGGCCGACCTTGTCGGAGCCGGTGAAGGAGATGACCTTGGGGACGGGGTGCTCGATGAAGGCGTCGCCTATCTCGGCGATGTCGGTGACGACGACGTTGAGCAGCCCGCCGGGCAGGCCGGCCTCCTCGAAGACCTTCGCGACCAGGGTGCCGCCGGCGATGGGGGTGTTCTGGTGCGGCTTCAGCACGACGCCGTTGCCGAGGGCGAGGGCCGGGGCGACCGACTTGATGGACAGCAGGAAGGGGAAGTTGAAGGGGCTGATGACGCCCACGACACCGACCGGCACGCGGTAGAGGCGGTTCTCCTTGCCGTCGACCGGCGACGGAAGGATTCTGCCCTCGGGGCGAAGCGCCAGCTGAATCGATTCGCGCAGGAACTCCTTGGCGAGGTGCAGTTCGAACCCGGCCTTCAGGTGCGTACCGCCGAGTTCGGCGATGATCACCTCGGTGATCTCCTGCTCGCGCTCCTCGATGACCTGGAGGGCCTTCTCGAAGACCGCGCGCCGCGCGTAAGGGTTGACCTCGGCCCATTCCTTCTGGGCCGCCTGGGCGGCCTGGTAGGCCTCGTCCACTTCATCGACCGTGGCGATCGTGATCGACGCGAGCTTCGCGTCGTCGTACGGGTTGAAGTCGATGATGTCCCAGGAGCCTGAGCCCGGGCGCCACTCGCCGCCGATGTACTGCTGGGCCAGGTCGGTGAAGTAGGACGACATGTGATCCTCAATCAGTCGGCATCGATCAAGATTGATCACTCGTCATCGTACTGGTGGGTAAAGGGAGTTGGAGAGCTACTTGGGAGACTCTGTGAAGAGTCTCAGGGAAGCCGGTGGGCCTCCGTCGGGCCTCAGGAGAGCTGCAGCAGCCCGCGCAGCAGGTCCCGGCTCTCGGCCGGGGACGGGCTGTCGTCCTGGAGCTGCTTGATCGCCCGCTCGTACTGGGCGATGTCCTCGCCCTTGTCCAGGTAGAGCGCGCTGGTGAGCTGTTCGAGGTAGACGACGTCGGTGAGGTCGGACTCGGGGAAGCTCAGCACGGTGAAGGCGCCGCTCTCGCCCGCGTGGCCGCCGAAGCTGAACGGCATGACCTGGATCGTCACGTTCGGGCGCTCCGAGAGGTCGATCAGATGCTGGAGCTGACCCCGCATCACTTCCCGGTCGCCGTACGGCCGGCGCAGCGCCGCCTCGTCGAGGACGCAGTGGAACTCGGGGGCGCTCTCGGCCACCAGGTACTTCTGGCGCTCCATGCGCAGGGCCACCCGCTTGTCGATCTCCGCCTCGCTCGCGCCCTTCATGCCCCGGGCGACGACCGCGTGGGCGTACGCCTCGGTCTGCAACAGGCCGTGCACGAACTGGACTTCGTAGCTGCGGATGAGATGGGCCGCCGCTTCGAGGCCGACGTAGGTGGGGAACCAGCTGGGCAGGACGTCGGAGTAGCTGTGCCACCAGCCGGCGACATTGGCCTCCTTCGCCAGGGAGAGCAGCGAGGTGCGTTCCGCGTCGTCGGTGACGCCGTAGAGGGTCAACAGGTCCTCCACGTCACGGGTCTTGAAGCTGACCCGGCCGAGTTCCATCCGACTGATCTTCGACTCGGAGGAGCGGATCGAGTACCCGGCCTTCTCCCGGGTGATCCCCTGCGACTCGCGCAGCCGCCTGAGATGCGAGCCCAGCAGCATCCGCCTCACCACCGACCCGCTCGATTCACCGGCACCCACGTTCGTCCAGCCTCCCCAACTCTTCAAGGGCCGCAGTCTGCCACTAAACCACTCCGATCCGCACTCGCCCGGTTACAGAAATGGAAAGCCTTCAACATCTGAGACGGACGAGGCAGGGGAGAGAGGGGAGCAGAGCGACAGAAGAAATGTTGAGCAAGCGGTATGGTCAGGTCCATTTCGGGCGCGTGCACGTGCATCTGCCCTTGCATCTGCTGTACGCATCAGAAACCATGGTCCCGCGCCACCGCTGCATCGCAACGACCGCGAACACCCGGGAGTGCCTCGCATGGGGACGAATGGATCGACCATGCTCGAACCCTTACGGCAGGGACTTCCGCCACTTGATCCCGCGACCGTGTCCAACGCCGCGTCCTGTGCGCTGCCGCCCCGCTACGAAGCGGTGCGCGAGGCACGGCAGTTCACCCGGGGCACGCTCGGCCAGTGGCGGCTGGACGACCGTTTCGACGACGTCTGTCTCGTGGTCTCGGAACTCGTCACCAACGCCCTGCGACACGGCCTGCCCACGAGCAACGGGCTCCGCCCGGCCCAGGACCCGCCCGTCCGGCTGCACCTGATGCGCTGGACCGAGCGGCTGGTGTGCGCGGTGCGCGACCCCAGTCACGACAGCCCGGTCACGGGCGACTCCGAGGACTTCTCGGCGGAGTCGGGGCGGGGGCTGTTCCTGGTCGACTCGTTCGCGGACAGCTGGGGCTGGCATCCGCTGGGCGGCGCGCTCAGCGGCAAGGTGGTCTGGGCGCTGTTCCAGGTGCCGCCGGGGCCGGGCCTGCCCTCCGCCCACTGACGAACCGCGGCGCTTTTCGGCGCCGCGGTTCTACGCGTGTCACATCGTCGGGTCCGCCGGCCTCCCGCCGCCGGGCGGGCGTCATCCGACCAGGTGGTCGAACTCACCGTCCTTGATGCCCAGGAGCATCGCCTCGATCTCGGCGCGGGTGTAGACGAGCGCCGGACCGTCGGGGAAGCGGGAGTTGCGTACCGCCACCTCACCGCCGGGCAGCCGGGCGAACTCCACGCAGTTGCCCTGCGAGTTGCTGTGCCGGCTCTTCTGCCAGGCCACCGCGTGGAGCTCGGTCAGCTCCGTCGCGGCCATGCCGTTGTACACGTCATCCACGCCGTACACGTCGTGGTCCACAGGTCGCTCCCCGGGTGGTGCAGTGATGCGCGTGATGCGCATGGGCACTGGTGTGGCCAGTGATGCCAGTGATGCGGTGGTCAACTGCCCCGGATCATAGCTTTGTTCATGTGCTGACGCATGAGCGGATGCACCTGCGCGTGCACGGGCAGATGCACGTGCACGAGGGGTGGCCCCACGGTTACAGCACTGGAGAGACGCATGTCGGGGCATTCCTGTTCCATCGGCGGCGCAGGCGGCTCATGTCGTCCTGATTCATGACCCCCTGTCCCTCCCTACGGGGGGCGGGTGCGCGCGGTTCAGGGGGTGGGGCGGCCGTGTGCAGGATGGCGGGAAACGAGTGCCCCCGGGGAGGTCGTGGAGCCTCCCCGGGGGCCGGGTGGGGGTGGTGGTTCGGAGGTTCGGGGTGTGGTGTCAGCGGGTGGAGTACGGGAGGAGCGCCATGTCGCGGGCGTTCTTGATGGCGCGGGCGAGTCGGCGCTGCTGCTGGGCGGTGACGCGGGTGACACGGCGGCTGCGGATCTTGCCCCGGTCGGAGAGGAAACGCCGCAGGAGGTCGGTGTCCTTGTAGTCGATGTAGGTGATCCCGGCCTGGTCCAGCGGGTTGGGGCGGGACTTGGCGGGCTTGCGCTCCGGCTTGCGGGGCATGGCGGTTCAGACCTCCAGGAAGGTGTCGAAGGGGCGCGGCAGCCGTTCCCAGGCGGTGCGGCCGGCGGCGTACTCGGCGTCGGTGAGCAGGCAGGACTCCAGGAGCTGTTCGAGTCCGTCGCGGTCCAGGCCCGGGGAGGTGAAGACGAGGTGCTGGCAGCGGTCGCCGTGTTCCGGGTGCCAGTCGAGGGCGGCTGCGGCCCGGCGGACCGGCGGCACCATGTCCCAGGCGGCGTCCGGGAGCGAGGCGAGCCAGGGGCCGACCGACTCCACGCACAGGGCGCCGCCGGCCGCGTCCCAGTGCAGCAGGGTGTCGGGGCGCTCGGCCAGCCAGAACCTGCCGCGGCTGCGGGCCGCCGCGCAGCAGAGGTCTTCGAGCGCCGCGTACAGCCTCTCCGGGTGGAAGGGGCGGTGGCGGCGCCAGACGAGGGTGGTGACGCCGGATTCGTCGGCGTCGGTGGGCAGGAGGGCGCAGGCGGGGTGCTGGGCGGCGGCGGCCGCGTCCACGTCGAAGCCGGCGAGCGCCGCGGTGATCAGGGCCGGGGGGCGCCGTGCGGAGTGCCGTGGGCTGCCGGGTGCGGGTTCGTCGTGGCTGGTCGCGCCCCGCGGCGGAGCCGCAGATCGATGCTGCCCCGCGCCCCTTTCAGGGCCTCCGGCCACTTCAGGGGCACGCCACCGGCCGCCGATGGGCACCCTCTGTGCCGTCGGGTGGAGTTGGGCCAGTAGGGCCCTGTCCTCGTCGTCCGCCTCCTCCGAGTCCAGGACGGCCAGGACCGGGGCGTATTCGAGTTGGCGGGCGAAGGTGTCTGCGACGGTGCGCTGGTCGGTGGTGGCGGCGGCGAGGCCCCGCTCGGCGAGGTCGTCGCCGTTGCCGAGGTAGGGCAGCAGCAGGGCCGGGTCGACGGCCGTGATCACCGAGGTGAGGCGGAGGCCGCCGGACGCGACCACCTCCGCCATCGCCTTCGGTTCCACCGAGTCCCAGAGTTCGACCACGGCGAGGCGGGTGAGGCCCGCGTCGGCCAGGCGCTCCAGTTCGGGGACGAGGTCCTCGCGGAGGGCGCAGCAGGCGCAGTCGTTGACGAGCGGGGTCTCACCGGTGGAGATGAGGCCCGCCGCGTCCCGGACGGTCCGGACGACCATGGCGTCGGGGCCGTCGGCAGCGGTGGAGAGGTCGTGGTGCAGCGCGACGCTGCCCGGGACCCCGGCGAGCAGCGCCTCGACGGCGGCCCGCCGGGCGTCGGCGTGCAGCCCGCCGACGATCGCGACAGACAGCTGGGTCACGTCGGTCAGCCTCGCTTCTTCCCGGCGCCGTACCGCTTCTCGAACTTCTCCACGCGCCCCGCCGTGTCCAGCACGCGCGCGGTGCCCGTGTAGAAGGGGTGGCTGACGTTCGAGATCTCGACGTCGACCACGGGGTAGGTGTTGCCGTCCTCCCACTCGATCGTCTTCTCGCTCGTCATCGTCGAGCGGGTGAGGAAGGTGTGGTTCGCGGCGCGGTCTCGGAAGACGACGGGCCCGTACGACGGGTGGATGTCCTTCTTCATCGTCGGTCAGCGCTCCTCTCGGAAGTCGACGTGGCGGCCGGCCCTCGGGTCGAACTTGCGCAGCGTCAGCCGGTCCGGGTCGTTCCGGCGGTTCTTGCGGGTGACGTAGGTGTAGCCGGTGCCGACCGTGGACCGGAGTTTGATGACCGGGCGGAGTTCGTTGCGTGCCATGCTGATACCTTACTGAAAATGAATTCCATTTGCATCACCTGATCGAGAGAGGTGCATCACCTTGTCCGCCCACTGCATGCTGACCGGCGCCCGGCCCGGCTTCGGCAACCGCATCTCGCACTCCCACCGGCGAACGTCCCGCCGCTTCGACCCGAACATCCAGTCCAAGCGCTACTGGCTGCCCAGCGAGAACCGCCACGTGCGGCTGCGGCTGAGCACCAAGGGGATCAAGACCGTGGACGTCATCGGCGTCGAGGCCGCGGTCGCGCGGATCCGCGCCCGGGGGGTCCGGGTCTGATGGCGAAGAAGAGCAAGATCGCGAAGAACGAGAAGCGGCGGGAGATCGTCACGCGGTACGCCGAGCGGCGGGCCGAGCTGAAGGAGATCATCCGGCGGCCGTCCGCCACGGAGGCCGAACGCGACGCCGCCCGGCGGGAGCTGCGCGCACAGCCGCGCGACGCCAGCGCGACCCGCGTCCGCAACCGGGACCAGGTGGACGGCCGGCCCCGGGGGTACTTCCGGACGTTCGGGCTGTCCCGGGTGAGCCTGCGGGAGCAGGCACATGCGGGGTTCCTGCCGGGGGTGCGCAAGTCGTCCTGGTAGGGGCGGAGCGGTCGGGTGCCGTGGTGGCGGGCGTCGTGGCTTGCGGCGGGTGGCGGGGCGTCGCGGCGTGCGACGGGTCGCGGGACGTCGCCGCGTACGACGGGTCGCGGGACGTCGCCGCGTACGACGGGTCGCGGGACGTCGCCGCGTACGACGGGTCGCGGGACGTCGCCGCGTACGACGGGTCGCGGGACGTCGCCGCGTACGACGGGTCGCGGGACGTCGCCGCGTACGACGGGTCGCGGGACGTCGCCGCGTACGACTGGCGCCCGGCCGTCGCCGCGTACGACGGGTCGCGGGACGTCGCCGCGTACGACTGGCGCCCGGCCGTCGCCGCGTTCGTCGTCCTCGGAGTCCTCACAGTTCCCGGCCATCTGCCGCAGAGCCGCTCCTGGTAGCTTGCCGCTGTCGCCGCGGCGACCGGATCCGGCCACAGCTTTGGGAGACCTCCAGTGACTACGGCGAGTACGGCGACTACGGCACAGCCCGTGACCAGGGCCTCCTCCGCCCGCCGGCGCGTGCGCGTCGCGGCGGCGGCGGCCGGGCTCGCGGCCGCGCTCGTGCTGACCGGGTGCAGCGGTGACGGCGGCGACTCCGACGCCAAGGAGTCGTCGACCGCCCCGACGCCGACGGACAGCGCGGACGGCGGCGGCTCCGGGGACTCCTCGGACTCCTCCGGCGCCGAGACCGAACTGCAGGGCAGCTGGCTGGCCACGACCGGCGGCAAGCCGGTCGCCCTGTTCGTCAACGGCGCCGAGGTCGCCGTCTTCGTGGGCAAATCCGTGTGCGGCGGCAAGGTCTCCGACGCGGCGAACATGCAGATGATCAGCCTCACGTGCCAGGACGGCAGCGACGACCGCACCGAGGGCATGGTGGACAAGGTGAGCGCCAAGTCCCTCACGATCACGTGGGAGGGCGGCGTCGGCGAGGAGACGTTCCAGAAGGCGGAGGGGTCCATGCCGTCGGGGCTGCCGACGGATCTGCCCACGGCGAGCGCCGGGTCGTAGATCGGGCGTACGGCGAGCCGCGGATCGTAGATCATGTGTCGGACGGGCCGCGGAACCTCCGGGTTTCGCGGCCCGTCCGCACGTTCACACCACCACCGGCTGTGCTGTGACAGCCACGAACTCCACCGGGATCCCCATGCGCACCACTCCGACCGCCATCGCCGCCGCCCTCCTCGCGGCCCTCGCACTCACCGCCTGCGGCGGGGGTGACGGAGGTGACGGAGGTGACGACGGCAAGACCAGTGCCGCCACCCCCGAGAGCGCGGAGGGGAGCGCCTGTACGGCCGCGCAGGCCGGGTTCGAGGTCGGGCCCAGCAGCGCCGCCCCGGCCGCCGGCGACGAGGGCGGCGTGCCGGTCACCGTCACCAACAAGGGCGACGCCGCCTGCACGCTGAAGGGCCTCGCCGGGGTCGACCTGGTCGCCGGCGGCAAGTCCTGGGCGCTCCAGCCGCAGGAGGGCGCGTCCCCGGACACCGAGGTGACGCTGGAGGCCGGTCAGGCGATGACCTTCACCATCACCTACGTGCACGGGGTCGCCGGGGACTCGGAGAAGAGCGCCGCGGTGGACGAGCTGAGGCTCACCCTGCCCGGAGACAGCAAGGTCAGCAGCTTCAAGTGGCCGGACCCCGAGGTCGCGGTGAAGTCCGAGAGCACGCTGGACGCGACGGTGGGGCCGTTCCTGCCGGCGGGCGACTGAACCGCCGCGTACGGGTCATGACGGCAGCCGGGGCCGCGCCCCGACCTGGGCACGGTCGGCCGCCTCCGCCCCCTGCCGCCAGCCGGCCAGGTCGCTGACGCCCCGGACGCGGGTGGTGACCGTGTCCGGGAACATACGGGTGACCTGCTCGCGGACGGCGACATCGCGGGCGGCGAGCACGGGCAGCAGGTCCTGTTCCGGGGCGCCCGCCCCGCCCGTGCCCGCGCTCTCGGCCTCCGCCTCGGCGACCTGGGCCTCGGCGACCGCCGCCAGCCGGTCGCCGATGCGGTGGGCGTAGGCGGCCAGGAAGGACTGCCGGAAGGTCTTGGTCCGCTTGCGGCCGCCCTTGCGCTGGGCGGCCTCCGCCTTCGTCAGGGCGGTGGTGGCCTGGACGAGGAGCGAGGTGTGCAGCAGCTCGACCGCCTCCAGGTCGGCCTCGAAACCGACGACCGTGGAGAAGCCGAGGTCCTCGTTCCAGACGGCCTCGCAGCGGTTGGCCCGGGCGACCGCGTCCAGGAGCACCGCCTTGGCCGTCTCGTACGGCGGTTCGACACCGATCCGGCACGCGCCGGGCGCGTTCTTGCTGTGCGCGCGGGCCGCTATCAGCGCCTCGTCGATGCTGTGCCGCGCCATCAGCTCCTGCGCCTTCGCGCTGAGGGCCTCCGCCTCCTCCGGGAAACCGGTCGCCTCCGCCTTGGCGAGGAGCGCGCGGATCCGGCTGAGCATGCGGGATTCGGGGTGGGGCGAGTTCTGTGCGCCGCCGGTCGACTGCGGGCGGTCCAGGGGTTCGAGGGTGGGGAGGCGCAGGAGGAGGCGGTACAGCTCCAGGGCCGCGGTGGCGTGCGAGAAACGGTCCGCGCGGGTGGGGTGCGCGGCGAGTTCCCTGACCTCGTCGAGCTGGGCGGCCCAGCGGGGGCCGGGCGGTGACTGCCGTTTCCCCGCCTCGGGCCCCTGCTCGTGCTCCTGCTCGTGCTCCTCGACGACGAGCCGCGCGAGGAGTCGTAGGTGCTCGTCCTCCAGCTCGCGCCGCACGAACCGTACGACGTCGGCGGGCTGCCAGCCGCGCCGCCAGGCCCCGGCGACGAACTCCCGTCCGCGCCGGGCGAGTTCCACGTCCGCCGCCGGGTCGGCGGCGAGCAGGGAGGCGCCGGTGTCGAGGGCGGCGTCGGTGTCGGCGTAGAGGGCCGCCTCGAAGGCGCGGTCCACCGTGCTGGTCGTACTCACGTGTTCGATCGTGTCATGGCGTGGGGGTGGTGGAGGGGGGCGGTCGCCCAAGGCGGTGGACGGGGACGGCCCAGGCGGTGGACGGGGGCGGTCGCCCAAGGCGGTGGACGGGGGCGGGGGTAGGGCCGGCCCTACCCCGAGGACGCCCCCCAGGGGTCGTGTGCGGGTGGGGCTCGGACGGTTCGCTTGGGGCATGACCACGACAGGGACGGACAGGGCCTCGGCAGGGGCGGAAGAGACGGGGTTCGCGGCCGTACGCGTACGCGGCCTGCGGCGGTCGTACGGGGAGGTCGTCGCCCTCGACGGGGTGGACCTCGACCTCGGCGCCGGGACCTTCACGGCGGTGATGGGGCCGTCGGGGTCGGGGAAGTCGACGCTGCTGCAGTGTGCGGCGGGGCTGGACCGGCCGTCGGGCGGGACGGTGCGGGTCGACGGGGTGGAGCTGTCCGGGCTGAGCGAGCGGCGGCTGACGCTGCTGCGCCGGGAGCGGATCGGTTTCGTGTTCCAGGCCTTCAACCTCCTCCCCTCCCTCACCGCCGCGCAGAACGTCGCCCTGCCGCTGCGGCTCGCCCGGCGGCGGCCCGCGCGTGGAGCGGTGCGCGAGGCCCTGGCCCGGGTGGGGCTGGCGGAGCGGGCCGGACACCGGCCGGCCCAGCTGTCCGGCGGACAACAGCAGCGGGTCGCCCTGGCCCGGGCGCTGATCACCCGCCCGGCGGTCCTCTTCGGCGACGAGCCCACCGGGGCGCTCGACACCACGACCAGCCGTGAAGTGCTGTGTCTGCTGCGAGAGTTGGTGGACCGGGAGGGCCAGACCACGGTCATGGTCACGCATGATCCGGTGGCCGCGTCGTACGCGGACCGGGTGGTGTTCCTGGTCGACGGGCGGGTGAGCGGGGAGGTCACCCGTCCGTCCGTGGAGAGGGTGGCGGCGTACATGGCGGGGCTGGAGCGGAGGGCCGCGGCGCCGGGCGGCGGGGTCGCGGGGGCGGCCCGGGGCGCGGTTCGGGAAATCGCCGGGGCGGTCGGGGACGGGGCTGTCGGGGACGGGGCTGTCGGGGACGGGGCTGTCGGGGGTGTGACGTGCTGACCCTGGCGTCGTTGCGTACGCGGTGGGCGGCGCTGATCGGATCGTTCGTCGCGGTGGCGTTGGGGGTCGGGGTGATGACCGCCATGGGGCTCGGGCTCGCGGCGACGCTCGACCCGCCCGCGCGTGCGCCGGAGCGTTTCGGCTCCTCCCCCGTCGTGGTGGCGGGCCTGGACAGGCTCACGGTGGAGGTGCGGCGAGGGCCGGGCACGGCCCGGGTGTCACAGAAGCTGGCGTATCCACACCCTGTGGACGAACGACTGCTCGCCGAGCTGCGGAAGCTGGGGCCGGTGACGATGGGTTCGCAGGAGGAGATCGGGGCGGCCGGGGTGGACGCGGCCGGGGTGGACGCGGCCGTCGCCGACGTACGGGCGGTGGTCGGGGATCGGGCGCGGGTGCTGACGAGTGACGCGCGGCGGCGGGTGGATCCGTCGTACGAGCGGGACGCGGAGGCGCTGGTCGCCGTCAACTCGCTGCTGGGGACGGCGGGCGGGGTCACCACGTTCGTGTCGGTGTTCGTGACGGCGTCGACGTTCGCGTTCGTGGTGGCGCTGCGGAGGCGGGAGTTCGGGCTGTTGCGGATGGCGGGGGCGACACCGGGCCAGGTACGGCGGCTGCTGCTCGGGGAGGCCGTGGCGGTCGGGGTCGTGGCGTCCGGCGCCGGGTGTGCGCTGGGGGCGTGGGGGGCGCCCGTGCTGGTACGGGCATTGGTGGACGGCGGGGTCGCGCCGACGTGGTTCGCGGTGCCGGGTGCGGTGGTGTGGCCGTACCACGTGGCCTTCTGGACGGGGGTGTCGGTCGCGCTCGCGGGGGCCTGGGTGGCCGCGCGGCGGGCCGGGCGGATCGGGCCCGTGGAGGCGTTGCGCGAGGCATCCGTGGACACGGGGGTGCTGCCGCTGTCGCGCCGGGTGATCGGTGCTGTCCTGCTGGCGGGTGGACTGGGGTTGCTGGCCTGGAAGGTGGGGACCGACCCCGCCGAACTGCTGAAGCGGAAGACGTACACCACCCAGCCCATGCTGCTGATCACGGCGGCGGCCGCGCTCGCACCGCTGCTCGTCCGGCCGGTCGTACGGCTGGTGGGGGCGGTGCTGCCCGGGGCCGCGGGGCTGCTGATCCGGGAGAACGCGGCCACGTCCGTACGCCGCACCGCCGCCGTCGCCGCGCCGGTGCTGGTGACCGTCGCGCTGGCCGGCTCGCTGCTGGGGGCCGCGGGGACCGTGGCGCAGGCGAAGGGGGCGGAGGCGGAGGCGCGGACCCGGGCGGACTTCGTGGTCACGGGTGAACCGGGTGGGGGGTTGCGGACCGACGTGGCCAGGGGCACCGGGGCGACGGCGACTGTGGCCGGGTCGGCTTCGACCGCCGTGTACGTGGTGGAGGAGGGGAGCGCGCTCGTGCGGTCGGACGCGCGGGCCGTGGCGGATGTGGCGGCCTTCGCGTCGGTGGCGCGGCTGCCGGTGGTCGCCGGTGACGTGCGGGATCTCGACGACCGGTCGATCGTCGTGAACGAGGAGTGGGAACGGCATGAGGTCGGGCAGAGCGTGCGTGTGTGGCTCGGGGACGGGCGTCCGGTACGGCTGCGGATCGTGGCGGTGCTCGCGCGGGGCACCGGGGACAACGGGGCGTATGTGACGGCCGCGAACGCCGGCGGGGCGGTGGTGGACCGGGTCGAGGTGCGGGTGGGGAGCGGGGCGGACCGGGCGGGGGTCGCGGCGGCGCTGGAGGGGGCGGCGGCGGGGGCCGGCGGGACGGTGCGGTCGGCCGAGGAGTGGCTCGCGGCGAACCGGCCCGGCACCAAGGCGCACACCCGGCTGGGGTTCCTCGTGGTGCTGGGCATCGCCCTCGTGTACGCGGGGATCGCGCTGGCCGGGACGCTGTTGATGGCCACGTCGGCGCGGGGTGCGGAGCTGCGGTCGCTACGGCTGGCCGGGGCCACTCGCGGGCAGGTGCGGGTGGTCGTGGTGGGTGAGGCGCTGGTCGCGGTCCTGGTGGGAGTGGTGCTGGGAGTGGCGGTCACCGCGGTGAACCTGGCGGGGGTCGTGGGTGCGTTGGGGATGGTGTCGGCGCCGGTGGGGGTGGCTGTGCCGTGGGAGGCGGCCGGGGCGTGCGTGGGGGTGTGCGGGGTCGTGGCCGTGGTCGCGGTCGCCGGGGCGGTGGGGCGGCGGTGAGGTGAGGGGCGTCAACCGGGGTGGGTGTGCGTGTCGGGGGGGGCGAGTGCGGGTTCGGGTGGCGAAGGCGTCTGGTTCAGGTGCGAGGACGATCGCCGCGGTGTTGGGACGGCCGGTGGAGACGGTGCGGGGCTGGCTGCGGCGGTTCGAGCAGCAGGCTGAGCACGTTCGCGTGTACTTCACGATGCTGCTGGTCGACACCGGACCCGATCCCGTCCCGCCCGCCGCGTCTCGTCAGCTACGAGCGGTGGGGTTCTGGAGTATCGAGTACCGCGCTCAACGCCCCTGGGTACGGCTGGACCTGACGTGCAGGACAAGCGAGACGACCGCACAGGTCACGACGGCGAAGATGGCGCCGCCATAGTTGTCCTGGATGCTGCCGGCTGCGATCAAGGTCCCGAGCCCGAGACCCGAGCTGACTCCGGCCCGCGTCGCCTCTGGTCTCCCCCGCTTTCCAGAGCGGCGCCCGGTTCACCCATTCGAAGAACTCCATCGCGGCCGCCCACGCCTGGCTGATGGGGCCACCGCCCGGGACTGGTTCGCCCGCTCACCCCGGCGGCTCTCCCCCGGTCGGCGGCGTCGGCAGCCTCACCATGATCGGCCTGGGCATCACCGTCGCCGCGACCGGCCGCAAGGGCTGAGGCCCGGACGCCCGCGTTGTCATGGCCATCGCCTAAGGTGATCGCCTAGTTACTGGATTTTCTCATGTGTGGTAACCGGGGGAGTAGCTCAATGAGGGATGGCCGACGGATCCGCGCGCCCAGGCGGTGGGCGTGTGCCGCTGTCGTCGTCATGACCGCACTGTCGGCGTGCGGCAACGGCGACACGGCGGACACGGCCGAAGCCGGAGGAGACGAGTCGCCGGCAGCGTCAGGGACCCCCTCGCCGGGCAAGAACGCGACCGCCCAACCCGAACCGAAGAAGATGCCTTCGGCGCGCGAGCCCGTGCTGCACGTGGACGGCAAGTACACGTACACCGTCCAGATCCTCAAAGCCGAGACCGCGGTGAACGTCCCAGGCACTCCTCCGCCGGCCGGCACGATGGCGCTCACCCTGCTCCTGCGCGTGGAGGCCGAGCCCCGCAACCGCAGCATTCACGCGCCCTACGCGGCGCTGGCGATCGACTATCCGAGCCTCAAGGACGAGCTTGATTCGCACATCGGGGGCGTACTCGACGGCGCAACGCCGTACATGACCGAGGACCAGATGCTTTACGGCGGCGAGGGAGCCAAGGGTATCGACTCGGTGTTCGGCACCCTCCAGCCGAACACCGTGTACTACCACTGGGCCTGGCAGATCGTGTCGGAGAAGGCGAACCTGGAGGGCGCCACACTGTGCGAGCGGGGAATCTCGGATGTCAGTTGCATCCCCGTCGGTGACATCACCGCCGCCGAATACTGACGCGGGGGCGCCTGGCCTCAGCCGTCCTTCTCGGTGTCGGTCCCGCCGTCACCGCCGCCCGCCGAACTCCCACTCGTGCACCTCACCTTGGTTTTTATGGTCTGAGGTCGAAATGATTCTCGAACTAGGTCGCTCACCTGCGCGTTCGCCGGACGTAGGGGCGGCCTTCGTCTGATCCTGTCGCTCTGGCGTCTACGGTTTCAGCATGTCCGCTACAACAGCGCTGCCGCCGGCGATGGCCGAGGAACTCCTGCATCCCGTCCTTCCCGCTGCGCCCGTCGGGGAGGTCGTTCTGCGTACTGGTGGGGAGCTGAGCACGATCTTCGAGATCCGGTTCGTCGGGGCGGCCGAGCCGGTCGTAATCAAGATCTATGACGATCAATGGCGCTGGAAACAGGAGAAGGAGATCTACGTCTACCAGCTGCTTCAGCAGCACGGTGTCGGGCCGGTGCCGGCCGTGTTGCACCATGGGGACGCCGACAACGCGCTCGGGCGCTGCTACACGGTGATGACGATGCTCAGGGGCCAGCCGTTGTCCGCCGTCAGCCACGCCCTCGACAGGGCATCGCTGCGGGAGATCTACCGCCAGATCGGGGGCTGCATGGCTGCGGTCCACCAGATCCCGCAGGGCGCCTACGGATACCTCACCACGCGGGTTTTGGATCCCGAGCCGACGAACACCGCCTATATGACAAGGCAGTTCCACAAGAAGCTCAGGGAGTACGCCGATCACGGGGGCGATGCAGCACTCGCGACGGCCATCGAAGCGAAGGTCGCTCGGCAGGCCGACCTGCTCGGCGCGTGCCGACATGCCGTGTTGTGCCACAACGACTTCCACGAGGGCAACGTCCTGGTCGCCGAGGAAGGCGGCGGATGGCAGGTCAGCGGCTTCATCGACGTGGAGAACGCGATCGCCGCGGACCCGCTGATGGACGTGGCCAAGACCGACTACTACTCCGTCCACGACGACCAGGACAAGCGCGAAGCGCTCTGCGACGGCTACGGCACGCTGCCCGCCGACTGGAGCGAGCGGGTCGGCCTCTACCGCCTCTACCACGCTCTGGAGCTGTGGGACTGGTTCGCCTCCATCCGCAACACGGCGCCGTTGGAGGGCATCACCGACGACATCCGGCGGATGACGGCCTGATCTTGAGTACCGAATACAGGTGGTGAACCACCGGCATTTCGCCGATGAAAACGACACCTTGCCGACGACCGCCCCACCTGAACACCCAACGGTGGGGCGTCGCCGTCAGAGTCCATGGGCATCGTGAACGTCGCCTTCGTCGGCATCTTCAACGCCGGGCAACACCCGCGCCCCTATCGGGGCCCCGTTGTTCAGCCTGCGTGCCATGTCCCAGTGGGTGGAACGGGGTCGCCCTCCCCTGCCCGAACTGTCAAGCATGGCCTCATGGTTGACGGATCTCTCTACGTGGCGTTTCTGGTGGCGGCGTTCGCGCTCTGTGTGACGCCGGGGCCCGACATGATGTTCATCGTGGCCGTCGGGGGGCGGGGCGGGCCGGCGGTCGGGGTGATGGCGGCGGCGGGCGTGGCGAGCGCGATGCTGGTGCACACCGTGGCGGCGGCGCTGGGGCTCTCGGTGCTGTTCGAGGCGCTGCCGGTGCTCTACTACGTGCTGCGGTGGCTGGGGGCCGCGTATCTGCTGTACCTCGCGGTGAAGGCGTTCCGGGACCGGTCGGTGCCGGGGGACGACGGCGGCGCCGGCTCCGGAACGGCGGCGGACGGCCGTGCGGGCGGCCGTGCGGGCGCCGGGCTGCGGCGGGCCTTCTGGCAGGGCGCCGTCACCAATCTCCTCAACCCCAAGGTGATCCTCTTCAACGTGGCGTTCCTGCCGCAGTTCGTGGACCCCTCCCTCGGCCACGTACCCGGCCAACTCCTGCTGCTCGGCTGCACCATTGTGGTGATGGGCTTCCTGTGGGACGGCTCGGTCGGGCTCGTCGCCGGTCGCCTCACGCGGGTGCTGCGCCGCAGTCGCCGGGTGGCACGGGGGCTGAACATCTTCACCGGGACGGTGTTCGCGGGGCTGGCGGTGCGGCTGGCGACCTCGCCGAAGTGAGGGCGGAGCCGGACGCCCGCCAAGTGTCAACTTCGGGTTGACACCCCTCCACTGTCAACCTACGGTTGACACATGACGACGAACCCGCGCATCACCGCGTCCATCCGTCTCGACGAACTCATCGACGCCATCAAGAAGGTCCACCCGGAACCGCTCGACCAGCTCCAGGACGCGGTGATCGCCGCGGACCACCTCGGCGAGGTGGCCGACCACCTGATCGGCCACTTCGTGGACCAGGCCCGGCGCTCGGGCGCGTCCTGGACGGAGATCGGCAAGAGCATGGGGGTGACGCGCCAGGCCGCGCAGAAGCGGTTCGTGCCGAAGGGCGAGGGCGATCTCGACCCCAGCCAGGGGTTCGGCCGCTTCACCCCGCGCGCCCGGAACGTGGTCACGGCCGCGCACAACGAGGGCAAGGCCGCCGGCGCCGTCGAGGGGCTGCCCGCCCACCTCGTCCTCGGCCTGCTCGCCGAACCGGAGGGGCTCGGGGCCAAGGCGATCGTCGCGCAGGGCGTCTCCCCCGAGGCCGTACGGGAAGCCGCCACCGCCGTCCTGCCGCCGGCCTCCGCCGAGGTGCCCGAGCTCATCCCCTACGGCTCCGAAGCCAAGAAGGTCCTCGAACTCACCTTCCGCGAGGCCCTCCGCCTCGGCCACAACTACATCGGCACGGAACACATCCTGCTCGCCCTGCTGGAGTTCGAGAACGGGGAGGGCGTGCTGAGCGGCCTTGGCGTGACCAAGGAGGCCACGGAGGCGGACGTGGCGGATGCGCTGCGGGCGCTGGAAGAGGGACGGGGTCACTGAGCCCTTGTCAGCAAGGTGCTGTGCGGAATCTCGCCTTGGCACCTACTGAGATCGTTTCATTCTGAATTGCCTGGTCAAGCCTATGGTGTGAGTCGAGGCTGAAGGACTCGTGCTGGCAGGGGGCGTAGAGCGGAGTTTCGCATGGCGGGGCGGCTTCCGGGCGCCTGCGGATCCGATGGGAACGGCGAGCCCAAATACACAAAACGTTCCTTGAGCTCGCCCGCTGCCTCATCGTCTGCCGGCAGCACAAGTCGATTTGTTAGTCGCTGCCTGTGGTCTCACCTGTCAGGATCACCCTCACACCGGCCTCACGCAGGGCCATACAGGTCGCATCGTCTTCAGATGCGTTGGTGATGAGCGCATCCAGGTCCTCGGGTCCGCAGATCTTCACCATGCCGGTTCCGGGGAACTTGCTCTTGTCGGCCAGGAGCACCACCCTGTCGCCGGCGGCAATCATGGCGCGTCGGGCTGGCACCTCGGCCACTGTGGTGTCCATGATCTGGCCCCCGGGGCGGAGGCCACAAGCGCCCATGAACAGCCAGTCGACGTGAACTTGGCGGAGGTTGTCCTCCGTCATGAAACCGTCCAGCATGCGTGACTCACGGATGACCATGCCCCCGAGCAGCATCAGGTCGATGTTCTCGTCATCGATGAGTTCGTCATACACGGCGAGGTTGTTGGTGATCACGGTAAGTCGGCGACCGTGCAGTTGCAGTGCCAGCCGGTGAACCGTTGTGCCGCTGTCGAGAATGATCGACTGACCGTCCTCGATCATTGCGGCCGCTCGGGCGGCAATGGCGTCCTTCTCCGCCACCAGCATCTCGGCGGCCTCGTTGAAGGGAGCTCGCTCCTCGTCGATGACCGCTCCACCATGGACACGAGTGAGCAGTCCGTCCGCCTCCAGCTTGAGGAGGTCACGGCGGATTGTCGCTCCGCTGGCATCAAGCTGCTCGGCGAGGTCGGCCACGGAGGCGGTGCCGCCAGAACGGAGGGCCCGCAAAATGAGTTGGTGTCGTCGTTCAGCCAGCACGCAACGGGACACTACACGCCGCCGACCGACGCAATCCGCTGACTTCTAGCCGCAGTTGACGACTACTCATGTTCCTGCGGCGGTGCGGCCCTTGCACTGAAATACCGAACTCCGGGTCCGGTCGGTTCAAACCGTTTGAAGGCAGCTCCGGTCGCTACGCGTCGCAGAAGAATCGGTCGCCATGATGCACAGGGCAGGTGATTCTGGGAGCCGTCCGCCTCTGTCAGCCCCAGTAAGTCAACCGCCGTTCGTCGATGCCCGGGCGGCCAGGAGCGGAATGGATGCGATGCGACGGAGGTGGAGCTGATGCTGTCCCTGGTCGACGCCGAGCATCTGCACGCTGCCCTGTGCCGCGCCCTCGACGGGCACCCGGCGCCCCCGGCCGCGCCGGAGTGCCGCCAGCCTGTTCAGACCTCGCGCGGCAACGCCCACATCGTGGGCCGGGCGTAGCCGGTCCCCGTCCGGGGCCCAGCAGCACCCCCGACAGACGTGTGTGCCCGTGCTGTCGGGGTGCTCGCTCGTCCACGACGGCCGGCCCACCGCCGGGCCCGCCCGCCGCTCCCGGTCATTGTCAGACCCCCCTGCCACACTCGCACCCATGACCGACCGGTGGGCGCTCGCGACGACCGAGGACGGTGGCGTGGAGGTCGCCCCCCTCGGGGCCGACGGCGTGCTCGCGGGGCCGGTGACCTGGGAGGCGGATCCGGCGGAGGCTGTGCGACGGCGGCAGCCGGACGTCGGTCGGTGGGTGTGGCGGGCCACCACCGAGATCTACCCCCGTCTGCTCGCCGAGGGCATCCGCGTGGAGCGGTGCTACGACATCGAGGACGCCGAGAGCCTGCTCCTGGGGCACGAGGGGCGTCTCGGGGAACCCCGGTCCGCCGCCGCCGCTCTCGCCCGTCTGCGCAACGCACCCGTCCCGCCGGATCCGCCCCTCCGCTCCGCCGACCCCGGTGCCCAGCCCTCCCTCTTCGAACCCCGCCCCGTCCACGTCCCCCTCACCGACCTCGTCGAGGTGTACGCGGACCAGCAGCGACGGCACGACGCCACCGCCCACCCGGACCGGATGCGGCTGCTGACCGCCGCCGAGTCGGCCGGGATGCTCGTCGCCGCCGAGATGAACAGGGCGGGGTTGCCGTGGCGGGCCGATGTGCACCGGGAGGTGCTGCACGAGATGCTCGGCGAGCGGTACCCGGGCGGGGGCGAACCACGTCGCCTCGCGGAGCTCGCCGAGGAGGTGTCGAACGCCTTCGGGCGGCGGGTGCGGCCCGATCTGCCCGCCGATGTCGTCAAGGCCTTCGGGCAGGCCGGGATCCGGATCGGCTCCACCCGCCGCTGGGAGATCGAGACCCTTGATCACCCTGCCGTGAAACCCCTCCTCGCATACAAGCGGCTGTACCGGATCTGGGTCGCCCACGGCTGGTCCTGGCTGCAGGACTGGGTGCGGGACGGGCGGTTCCGGCCCGAGTTCCTCGCGCACGGCACCGTCACCGGGCGGTGGGTCACCAACGGCGGGGGCGCGCTCCAGATCCCCAAGGTGATCCGCCGCGCCTGCGTCGCCGACCCCGGCTGGCGGCTCGTCGTCGCCGACGCCGACCAGATGGAGCCGAGAGTGCTGGCCGCCATCTCCCGCGATCCCGGGCTCATGGAGGTCGCGGGCCGCGCGACCGACCTCTACCAGGCCGTCTCCGACCGCGCCTTCTCCGGGGACCGGGCGCAGGCCAAGCTCGCCGTGTTGGGTGCCGTGTACGGGCAGACCTCCGGGGACGGCCTCAAGAACCTCGCCGCGCTGCGCCGACGGTTCCCCCGCGCCGTGCGGTACGTCGACGACGCGGCCCGCGCGGGCGAGGAGGGCCGGCTCGTACGGACCTGGCTCGGGCGTACGTGTCCACCGGCGGCCGGGGCTTCGGATGCGGCGGGCGAGGAGGCGGGCCTCCCCCAGGCCGACAGCGACCTCGGACCCTCGGAACAGGGACAGGGACAGGGACAGGGACAGGGGAGTGAGTGGGTGCCGGGGTACGCCTCCACCAACTCCCGCGCCCGAGGCCGCTTCGCCCGCAACTTCGTCGTCCAGGGCAGCGCCGCCGACTGGACCCTGCTCCTCCTCGCCGCCCTCCGCCGCGCCCTCGACGGCATGGCCGCGGAGCTGGTCTTCTTCCAGCACGACGAGGTGATCGTGCACTGCCCGGCTCAGGAGGCGGAGGCGGTCGTGGCGGCGATCCGGGAGGCGTCGCTACTGTCGGGACGGCTGACGTTCGGGGAGACGCCGGTGCGGTTTCCGTTCACCACGGCGGTGGTGGAGTGTTATGCGGAGGCGAAGTGAGCACGATCGACCGAGGAACAGCGGTACCGGCTCATGGGCGCGGGTTGCAGGGAACCGGTCGCGCCGTTCCCCGCGCTCGTACGTTTGTGGTGATCGGCGAACTCGATACTCCATGACCACCGGGAGCCGTGCCTTCGCGTGAACCTGCTGGTCCAGTGCGAGTCACCATCATGGCCGACAGGACCCGACCGGCTGCGCCGGACCGACCGCGAGAATGACGAAAGTCCAGGCCCTGAAGGGTACATGACGGCTCGTCAGCCAAGGCCAAGTGATCATTTGACACTTCAAGTATCAATGCGCAATTGTTTTCCTCACTTCCTCGATAACACCGAGGGAGCCCATGAGTGGGCCATTCAGCAGCACCTACCCCTGTTTATCTGGCCCACATAACGCCGCCACCCCCACAGAAAACGATCCTGGATATATCCAGGAGAGAGGCGTGTAATCAAATGGCGAAGATATTGCGCACGATTTCGGCAGTCGCTCTTACCACTGTCAGCATCACCGGCCTGGCCCTGTCCGGAACGGCCCAGGCCGCGACGTACCCGTCGGTCAAGGTCAAGGTCTGCAACGCGACGGACCGGGACCGCGTGTACCAGATCGAGGGGCTGAACCAGGACAACGCATGGACGAGCTACTACGAGGGTGACACCATCAAGGCGAACGGCGGCTGCCACACCGTCAGTTGGTGGTGGAAGACCGGCCAGAACGTGAAGATCAGCACCTTCCCCACCCGCTGGGACCCCGACACGGACAGGTGGACCGGCCGTGGCTACATCCTTCCGGCGGATGCGAAGAACGGCAGTACGCGAACCGCCACAGTCGAGTGGTAGAGAACAGAACCACATGGCGTAGTCGGTAAATAAGCCGACCCGTGCACAGTCAGGCACGGTCCTGCCGGATGCGGTGCGATCACCATGCCGCGCTCCGGGCAGGACCGTGCCCTGGTGATCCGCCGCGCCCGGGCTGGTCAACCACTCCCCGCGCCCCTTATACAGCGCGGTCCTTCAGCAGTTCTCTCAGCTCCACCGCCACCGTCGAGTCCGTGCCCTCCAGGATCGACTGTGCGCGCTCCCATTCGCGGTACGCCTCCTCCATACGGCCCCCGGCCCGCAGCAGCAGCCCCCGCTGGTGCCGGGCCAGGCCCACGGCGTACTGGTCGGCGCGGCGCTCGGCGAGGTCGAGGAGGACGGCGCACTCCTGGGCCGCGCGGTCCGGGTGGCCGAGTTCGCGCAGGGCCCGTACCAGGCCGAGCCGGGACTTGGACTCGCCCTGCCAGTCCTCGTCGTCGCCGAGGATGCGCAGGCTCTGCTCGAAGTTGCGTACGGCGGCGGCCGGTTCGCCGAGGCGGAGGTGGGCGTAGCCGATGTTGCAGTGCGCGGTGTGCCGTACGACGAGACTGTCGGCGATCTCGCCCAGCGCCAGGCTCCGTTCGTGGTGGGCGATGGCGGCGCGCGCGTCGGTGTGCTTGTACAGGTTGCCGAGGTGACTGAAGGTCACCGCCTCGCCGTAGGGGTCACCGAGTTGCCGGGAGAGCTCCAGGCTCTGCCGGAGCGTCTCCTCGCTCTCCTCGTACCGGCCGAGGCTCTCCAGTACGAGCCCCCGGTTGTTCAGGCAGCGCCGTACGCACGACACCACTCCGAGGCGGCGCCACAGCTTCAGGCCCTCGTCGTTGAGGGCGAGCGCCTCCGAGGCCCGGCCGGACATGAAGTGCAGCCCCGCGCGGTCGGTGAGGGCGAACGCCTCCGCCTCGTCTTCGCCGAGGGACCGCGCCACGTTCAGCGCGTGCCGTCCGAGCACGTCCAGCTCGGCGAGCCGGCCGCCCCGGTGCAGATAGGGGAAGAGGTGGCGGACCAGGGTGGGGACGAGTGCCGCCGCGCCCGTCCCGGCCGTGCCTGCGGTGCGGCCGTCGCCGTGGTCGCGGGCGCAGCGTTCCACCAGGGCGACGATGGTGGGGAGTTCGCGGTCGCCCCAGGCGAAGGCCTCCTCGGCGGAGGTGAAGGGCGGTTCCGTGGGCGGGCGTTCCTCGGGGGATTCCGCAGCCGGGGCCGCGCCCGCCGGCTCGGACGTCTCCGGCCTCGTGCGGAGGCGTTCGTCGCGCTCGTACCCCGGTGGCAGCATCACCAGCAGGCTCTGCCGGGCGCGACCGGTGTACCAGCGCAGGGCCTGCTCCACGGCCGCGGCGGTCTCGGTGGCGGTGGCCGAGTCGGCGAGTTCACGGGCGAAGTGACGTACGAGGTCGTGGGGGACGTACCGGCCATACGTCGTCTCCTCCAGGAGGGCCACGTCGACGAGGCGGTCGAGGGCGGCCTCGGCGCGGGACTCGTCGGTGCCGGTGAGGCGGGCGAGGAGGGGTGCGCCGTAGGCGGGCAGGTCGAGGGCGCCGATGCGGCGGAGGGCGTGGGCGGCGTCGCGGTCGGCCTCGCGGTCGGAGGCGTGCAGGGCCTCGTGGGCGACGGCGAGGGAGCGGCGGACGCTCAGGTCGTCATATTCGAGGTGCTGCAACCTCCCTTCCGTGGCGGCCAGTTGGCCTGCCAGCGCGTCCGGGGTGAGAGCGCGCCGGGCCGCGAGGCGGGCCGCGACGACGCGGAGGGCGAGCGGGAGGCGGCCGGTGAGTTCGACGAGGGGGTGCGCGGCGTCCAGACCCGCCGCGCGGCCCGAGGCGGCCCGCAGCAGGGCCGCGCTCTCGTCGTCCGACAGCGGGGCGAGCGGGAAGCGGTGGGCGCCGTCCAGCGCGGTGAGCGGCGAACGGCTCGTCACGATGACCGCGCAGCCGGGGCCCGCCGGGAGCAGGGGGCGCACCTGGGCGGCGTTCGCGGCGTCGTCCAGGACCATCAGGGTCCGGGTGGGGGCGAGGGTCGAGCGGAGTAACGCGGCCGCCGCGTCCGGGTGTTCGGGGATGCGGCGGGGGGCGGTGCCGAGGTCTCGGAGCAGGGCGGCGAGGGCCTGGGCGGGGGTGAGGGGGGTCATGCCCGGGGTGGCGCCGTGGAGGTTGATGTACAGCTGGCCGTCGGGGAAGTGTTCGGAGAGTTCGTGGGCGAGGTGGAGGGCGAGGGCGCTTTTACCCACGCCGGCCATGCCGCTGATGACTGCCGTCGGCGAAGCGGGGCGCCTCTGGGCTCGGGGGAGACTGCGCGTCGGCGGATGCGGGCTCGTTGTGGCTGGTCGCGCAGTTCCCCGCGCCCCTGGCGGGGTGGGGGCGCAGGTCTCGTCACATGCGCCCCCGGCCAACTCCTGGCGCAGCTCGGCCAGTACCTCTGTCCTGCCTGTGAAATAGGCCGGGGGTGGCGGGAGTTGGGCCGGGCGGGGCGGGGGCTCCTCGGCAGGGGGGTCGGGTGGGGTCGGGCGGGGCTCGGCGGGCTGTTCGCGCAGGATCTCCACGTGGGCGTCACGTACGGCGTGGCCCGGCTCCACGCCGAGTTCGTCGAGGAGGCGGGCTCGGAGGTCGCGGTGCACGGCGAGGGCCTCGGCCTGGCGGCCCGTGCGGTGCAGGACGAGCATGAGGAGCCGGTGGAAGGCCTCGCGCAGGGGGTGCTCGGCCACGAGGGCGGCGAGTTCGGGGGCGAGCGCGCCGAGCGCGTGCGCCCCGGCGGGTTCCGCCTCCGCCCTGCCGGGTTCCGGCCCGCCGGGTCCCGCCCTGTCGGCCGCGAGGTGGAGTTCGGCGTCGTACCGTCGCTCCAGGAGCAACAGCCTTGCCTCCTCCAGGCGTTGGACGAAGGCCTGGGCGCGGAACTCCTCGACCGGCAGACCGCCGAGCGGTTTCCCCCGCCAGAGGGCGAGCGCGGCGGTGGACTCGCGTACGGTCCGGGCCCAGTCGCGCTCGGCGTGGGCGGTGCGGGCGGCACGGGCGTGGCTCTCGAAGACGCGGACGTCCAACTCGCCCTCGTCCACCCGCAGCAGATAACCGGGCGGGATCGCGCGCAACCGCTCGGGGTCGTCCAACAACCTGCGCAGCCGGGTCACATGGTTCTGCAGGGAGGCCTGCGCGGAGGGCGGTGGCGCCGCGTCCCACAGCACGTCCTTCAGGGTGTCGACGGAGACGACCCGCCCAGGTTCGAGCAGCAGTGCGACGAACAGGGCTCGCATCTTGCCGCTGCCGACGGACCGTACGCCGCCACCGGAGCCACCGGCCGCACGGCCGCCACCGGAACCCGCGGCGTCCCCGGCGACTTCGGTGTCATCCGCGCCCCCGGCCCCGTACAGAACCGGCGGACCGAGCAGTCCGAACCGCAGCCCGTCCCGCATAGAACCCGTCCGCTGCCTTTCCGCACCGTCGTTCCGGGCCCACCCCACGGCGACCTGCCGCCGCCTCCCGTACGGCTCCTCGTGGAACCGTTGGGCTCATGTTAGCGATCCGTTGGCGGGACCTGATGTGATCACTTCATCGGATCCGGCGACGACGGCGCACGCGTGAGACGCGTAGCTCGGGGGAGTGCCGCCGCCGTCGCCGGATCCGGGAACCGCACAAAGCGCTGTGCCCCGGTCGGCGGGGGTGAACGACCGGGGCACTCGTGTGTGCGGGATGTGGCGTGGGGCGGCCCTACGGGATCGACGGGCGGCTGTGCGCCACGGGATCGACGGGCGGTTCCGCCCTACAGAATCGGCGGGCGGCCGAGCCGCGTCAGGCGCCAGACGGTCCGCCAGCTCATGGGCCGGCGCTCGCCGCCCGACTCGCGCCAACCCTCCACGAAGCCGCCGAACCACGCCTTCAGGCCGCCCGCCGAGCGCGTGCGCAGCAGGGTGATGAGGACCCAGACCCCCAGGTGCACGGGGATGAGCGGGAGCGGGAGGCGGCGGCGGGCGAGCCAGACGCGGTTGCGGGCGTTGACGCGGTAGTAGATGGCGTGCCGCGCGGGTGAGGTCTTCGGGTGCTGGAGCAGCAGTTCGGGGGCGTACAGCACGGTCCAGCCGGCGTCGAGCGCCCGCCAGGCCAGGTCGGTCTCCTCGTGCGCGAAGAAGAACTCGGCGGCCCAGTCGCCCGTCTCACCGAGCATGGTCATGGAGAGGGCGTGCCCGCCGCCGAGGAACCCGGTGACCGGACCGCCGCGCATCGGGTCCTTCGCGCCGACCCTCGGTACGTGCCGCCGCTGGGTCTCGCCGTGCTCGTCGGCGATCCGGAACCCGACGATGCCGAGGCGCGGGTCGGCGGCGTACAAGTCCCGTACGCGGCGCAGCACATCGGCGTCGACGAGCAGCCCGTCGTCGTCCAGTTCGACGACGACGTCGACGTCACCGAAGGCCCGCAGCCGCTCCAGGGCGACGTTCCGGCCGCCGGGGCAGCCGAGGTTCTCGTCCACCTCGATGAGGGTGACCTCGCCGGGCAGTTGGAGCCGTTCGGCGAACTCGGGGAGGGGGCACCCGTTCCCGACGACGACGATCCGCTCGGGCGCGACGTCCTGCTTGGCCACGGAGGCGAGCAACGCGTCCACCTCCGCGGGCCGATTGCCCATCGTCACCACGGCGACAGCGACCCGAGGCCCGGCCTCCACCACGACACCAACCCCATTCCGTCCACGGACCGCCGACGACGACCGGCGCGGCCGACGACCGTCGACCCGGTTCCCGTCCTCCACCGACTGTTTACGGCCGGGATGCTAGTCGTTCACGCCGGAGACTTCGCATCGACTCCTCGACTTCGCTGTTCAGGCCCTTCGCCGTCCCGCCGCGCGGCCCGCGCCACTCCACCGACTCCATTTGTCCCCCGCGCACTTGATTACGGATCAGGCCCCCGCCGACGCCGGTCATTCTCGGCCGTTTCCGCTCTGCGCGACCGTTTCCGCCCTGCGACGGTCCGCACGGCCCTCACCGCGTTCACGGCCTTCTCCGGAGCCGGCTGCCTGGATCTACGCTTCCGGCATGGTGGAGCGGAGATGGCGGAGAGAGCTGCGCGGGTCGCGGGTGTGGCGCGTGCCGGTCATGACGCCGGAGGAGGCGGTCCGGTGGAACGCTGTCAAGCGGTACGTCCAGCCGCGCGCCGACCGGCGGAGCATCGGCCGTTACGGGGAACTGCTGAGCGGCCGGTTCCTGCGGTTCGAGGGGGCCACCCGGAGGCGGTTCCTGCACCCACTGCTCGCCGACGCCGCGTCCATCCCGGACGCCGACCTGGACGCCCTGCTCTTCGAGGGCTGGCGGCCCCGTCTCACCGCCGCGTGGCTGATCGGCATATCCCGGCGGACCTCCTACCGCCCCCGCCTCGGTGAACTGCTGCTGGCCAGCGAGACGGTGTACGCGGGCCTGGGCTACTGCTTCGCCCTGGCCCGTTTCGGCACCGACGAGGACGCGGAGATCCTCGCCGCCTACCTGAACCGTTATCTGCCCCGCACCGACCTCCGCTACGACCAGCCCGTGGCCATGGGGGCCCTCCTGTACGTCGACAGTCGTCTGGGCACGACCCACGCGGCGCCCTTCGCCGCGCCCGGCGGCCCCTACCAACGCTGGGTGGACACCGTCGTCCACGAGTCGGACCGCCCCGCGTACGCCTCCGACCGGGAGCTCACGGGCATGACCCGCCTCTGCGACTTCGCCGACGGCTGGACCACGCCGGACTGAGGTGACGACTTCCTCGACGGCGGCACCGCGTCGCCCGGCTGAAGTGACGGGAGGCCGAGGACGACTCCGGTGGACAGGTGCGAGCGGACCGGGGCAGTCGCGGCTCTGGTGGGGGTGTTGTTCCTCGGCTAGGGTCCCGCCCCATGATCTCTGGGGCAGAGCCGGCTGTCGACGCGACGGTCGTGCGGTACGGTCGGCGGCGGTTTCTCTGGAGCCTGTTGTTCGTGCCGGTGACGCTCGTCTCGGGTGGGCTCGGCGTGGTCGAGGCGGTGTACGGCCGCGACAGCGACGGCCTGTTCGCCTTCTGGGGCCCCGTGTTGTTCCTCCTGATGGCGCTGCTGTTCGCCGTTCCGGTCGTCTCCGCCTGGCGGACCCGCCGATGGGTGGCAGCTTTCGACGCGACGGGATTCTGGTGGATCCGGGGCAAGGAGATCGCGCTGATCCGCTGGGACTCGCTCGCCGGAGTGGGTGTCTACTGGACGCACCAGATCTCCACCGTCGAACTGTGCCCCCGGGACGAGATCGACCGCGACGACCCGCTGCTGTGGCAGTTCGTCCGTGACACGGAACCGCTCCGGCCCGGACTGCCCCGCCTGCGCTACCGTATCCGCCTCCCCCACGCCCACAGGCCCTACGAGCAGGCCCTGCGCCGGTGGGCGCCCGAGCTGTGGTTCGGCGTGGTGCCGCAGCCGCCGTCGTACGCGGGACGGCCCGACCGGGCGGGACACCGGGAGCGCACGGCGAGGCGCGGAGAGGGCTGACCGCCGGCGTCACACGCCCTCTCCCACCGTGACGGGACGTGTCAACTCCCGTGCCTGGAGCACTGGTCAGCGCTCCAGGTCCCGGTGCGGACGCAGGTATCAGGCCCGCAGCGGGTTCGCGCGCACCGCCGCCATCAGGTACCAGGCCGTGGCGCCGGTGTGCCGGTAGGGGTAGTAGCCGAAGCCGAAGCCCGTGTCGAGGGGGCTGCTGGCCGAGACGATGCCGGAGCGGGCGGGGAGGGGCCGGCCGCCGACGGTCTGGGCGGTGCCGAGGTGGTCCTGGGCGCGTTCGAGGGAGGCGAGGAGGCGCCGGGCGCGGGACTCGTCGCCGCGCGCGCCCCGGTCGCGCAGGGCGAGCGCGAGGTGGGCGGTGCCCTCGAACCAGACGCCGTTGCGGTTCGGCTTGGGCTGGAACTCGGCGATGGGCGCGTCCTCGTTCGCGAGGAGACTGGCCGAGCTGAAGGTGACGCCCTCGTACGACTGTCCTGCGGGGACCGTGCTGTTGCGCCGCTCGGCGTGGTCGAGGACGGCGAGTTCCGCGGCCGCCCAGTCCAGGGAGCGGGAGTAGCGGTCCGAGTAGCGGTTCGCGTCGAGGGCGAGGTGGGTCCAGGTCTGGGTGTCCTCGGGGATCGGCGACTTGTTGACGGTCACCCCGTCGTTGGTGCCGGTGTAGAAGAAGCCGCCGCCCGACGAGCCCCCCGACGGCTCCCACATCCGCTTCACGAAGGCCTCGGCCCGCGCGCGGCGCTCCCACCACACCCGGTCGCCGGTGAGCCGGGCGAGCCGTCCGAACAGGCAGACCAGGTCGGTGTTGTGTTCGGTCGAGGTGAACGGCAGCTTCTCGTTCGCCCCGTTCACACCGAACTTGTAGCCGCCGAGGGGCTCGTCCGTACGGCCGGTCCGCTCGATCCACTGCCCGATCCGCACCGCCGCGGCGAGGAAGCGCCGCGCCCCGGTCCGCCGGGCCAGCGCGCTCAGCGCGATCCCCGCCCAGGCCATGTCCCCGACGGCCGTCCCCGTGAAGCCGAACTGCGTGCCGACGTTGGCCGTCCCGTCCGCCCGGACGAACCCGTCCGGCTGCGGTACGCCGTCGTAGTAGACGTACGGCCCGACGTTGTACGCCTGGCGCAGCCGGCCGTCGTCGTACGCCGGGTCGTGCTCCTGGGCGTGGATCAGCGCGTCCCCGAGCGCCACCGCCCTGGCCCGTCCGTCCTCCGTGCGCACGGCGAGGTGGGCGAGGATCGCGAGGGCGTTGTCGTAGGTGAACGCCGTGCTGAACAGGCCCGCCTGGTCGGTGTAGCTCTGGGTCAGCCGGAGGTCGCCGTGGTCGGGGTAGGCGTCCATGGCGGCGGCGAGGAAGGCCTGCCCGCGCCGCCGGGCCGAGGCCTCGGCCGCCCGGGGCGCCGCGTGGGCCGGACCCGAGCCGACGACGGTGAGCGCCGCCGCCGTTCCGAGACCGGCGCCGAGGAGCGCCCGGCGGCCGAACGCCGGGGCACCCTGTCTGCCGGGGCCGCCGGTCATACTGGGACTGCCAGGACTACCGGGGCTGCCGGGACTGCCGGGACTGCCGGGACTGCCGGGACTGCCGATGCTGCCGGTCATGGGTCTCCCTTGGAAGTGCGGGCCTGAGGGCATGCCCGGAGTCGAGTTCTGAGAGCGCTCTCAAGCGCGTGCGGGCTCATTCTGCTGGTGCTCCTGGGACGGGTCAACGCCCGTGCCGCCCCTGCCGATTGAACGTGCCGATGGAGCGGGATGCGGGCGGAAGGGGGTGCCGTTGACGAGCGGCGGACCAACCGACAAGTAACCCGCCAGTAGCCTGCGGATCGAAGGTTGGACAACAGAGGGCCCACGGCAGCTTGATCGCCGGGGTCCTCTGCGTCGTCCTGGGCTCAGCCGCACGGGCTGCGGTCTGGGCGCAGTGCCCGGCCCACCAGCGAGCCGAATGCGTCGGGTCGACCGCGGCGAACACCGCACCGCCAGCGTTCGACCCGCACCTGGACGTCGACTCGACGCGGAGGAACCGAGCCGACCGCGGCACGAGAGACCCCGCGTCGGTCATGGACGGTGACGGTCGGCGAGTGTCCGGCAGCGTCAAGGCCGCGAAGTCCGGTATTGAGGTCAGGTCCGTGCTGTGAGGTCGAGACGCACGAAGTGTGCCTTGGAGACCGGGATTCCACCCTTCAATCGTGCCTCGGCCGCCTTGCCACGGGCCTCGCTGCGGCAGGCGAGGACCATCCGAGGGCCACGACGGGCCAGTTCCGTGCTCCGCAGAGTCGATGCCGCTGTTGGCGCCGGCGGCACGGCAGTGCGGCCGCTCTGGGCGGGATGTGGCTCGCGTTCCAGCCCGTCGTGGCGAAGTTCCGTGCTGGGGAAGGGTGTCGCCGAAGCCTACGAACCGTCAGGCCGAGGATCCACTGTCGATGACCAGGTCGGCGCCGACCACCGCGCCGGCCGCGGGCGAGGCGAGGTAGAGCACCGCGGCTGCCACTTCTTCTGCCTCCGCGACCCGGCCGAGCGGGTTTTCTGTCTTCACTCGCTCGGCACGGTCGGCCTCGGTCTCGCCTGGCCGCAGCGACATGGGAGCGGCGGAGGCGCCGGGGCTGACCGCGTTGATGCGGATGCCCTGGTGGATGTGGTCGAGAGCGGCGGCACGGGTCAGCGCAGAGACCGCTGCCTTGGAGGTGATGTACGCGGCAACGTGAGGGATCCGCAGGTGTGCGCCCAGGTTGGAGGAGATATTGACGATGGCGCCGCCACCGTTGTCCTTCATGTGGGCGATCTCGTGCTTCATGGCCAGCCAGACGCCGGTGACATTGGTCCGCAGCACCGCGTCCCAGTCCTCCTCGCTCACCTCTCCGACGGCCACGGTGCCGCGGAGTATCCCGGCGTTGTTGACCGCGATGTCCAGTCCACCGAAGCGGGTAACGCTCTCGCGTACCAGGTTCTGGAGCTGGCCGGAGTCGGTGACATCGGCGGTGACGGCGGCGGCCGTGCCGCCTTCGGCCTCGATGAGGCCGACAGTCTCGTTCAGTGTGGCCGCGGTGCGCCCGGCGGCGACCACGGATGCGCCCTCGGCTGCGAACGCGAGCGCGATTGCGCGGCCGAGGCCGGAGCCTGCGCCGGTGACGAGGACGGTCTTGCCGGTGAAGCGGTTCATTTCGGCGGCTCCCTTGAGTGATGGATTACTTGGTGCGGTGGTTCAGGAGGGCGACGGCGGCGAGAGCGGCCCCTGTTGCGGCCAGGGACGAGGCATCGCTGCCGAGCGTGAGCAGGATCGCGAACAGGACGGTCGGGCCGAATTCCATCGCGGTGTTCAGCACGCCGCCCGCGAGCCCGGTCTGCTGCTGCGGCACGCCTTCGATGGCGAGCACGGCGGCTCCCGCGAAGGAGGCCGCCGTGCCGGCCGGCAGCAGCACGAGGCCCGGCAGCAGTCCATACCTGTAGGAGATGTGTGCGTCGATCCCGGTGAGCGCGAGGAGGGCGAGCCCGGCCGCGCCGGTGCCGAGCCCGGCGGCTGTGACGGTTCGGGCCCCGTACCGGCCGATGAGCGGTCCTGCCGCGCGGCCCGAGGCGATCAGCGCAACAGCGAACGGTACGAACGCCGCCGAGGTCTGCAGCTGTGACCAGTCGCGCGCCTGCTGGAGGTGGAGCGAGAGAACCACGAAGGCCATCGCGGTTCCGCAAGCGCTCAGTGCGATGGCCGCGAGAGCGAGGACCCGCCGCCGGTCGAGCAGGAAGCGGGGCGGCAGCAGCGGGTCGCGGGCGCGGCGCTCGGCGTACCAGAACGCGGCCAGCAGCGCGGCCCCGCAGAGCAGCGGCACGAAGACGCCGACCGACGACCAGGGGTGGGTATCGGTGACGACGAGCCCGTAACTGGCGAGGGTGATCCCGGCGGTGGCGAGCAGAGCACCCGGCAGGTCGAGGGTCCTGCCCCGGCTCGGCGTGGTGTTCGGCAGCAGCCGGGGCGTGAGGGCGAGGGCTGCGAGGGCCACCACGAGTGGTACGGCGAAGGTCCAACGCCAGGACAGCAGCGCTGAGATGACGCCCGAGAGCAGATTGCCTGCGGTCGCGCCGAGTACCGAGAGCCCGCCCCAGGTGGCCATCGCCCTGCCGTAGGCGGTGGGGGAGGGGAAGGCGGCGCGCAGCACGGCCATGGCGGCGGGCGCGATCAGAGCCGCCCCCGCGCCCTGCGCGAAGCGCGCTGCGAGCAGTGCCCCGATGCCGGGGGCGAGCGGGGCGGCGGCCGAGGCGGCGGCGAAGAGGACCAGGCCTGCGGTGAGGGCGCGCCGCCCGCCGCAGCGGTCCGCGAGGCGTCCGCCAAAGAGCAGCAGTCCGGCGAAGGTCAGTCCGTAGGCAGCGCTGAGCAGGATCAAGTCGGCGCGCCGCAGGTCGAATTCGCGCCCGATGAGGGGCAGCGGTATGGCGAGCGCGGCGAGCGTGAAGATCAGCGTGGTCTGGACGCTACCGAGGAGGACGAAGGCGCATCGCTGCTGCATAGCGGCAACGCGGGCAGCGCCTGTGGCGGTCATGCCTTCCTCCTGATATTTGACCGATCGGTTCATTATTTGGGCATGCGGAAGGGAGCCCGGTTGTTCCGGTGGGTGTGAGTCAGTCCAGCAGGGCCAGGGCCTGTTCAGCCGCGTCCCGCACCCGGGCGGAATCGTTCGACGCCTTGCCGACAATCCGCAGGCCCTGCAGCAGGACGAGCAGCATGCGGGCCAGTGCGCGCGGATCGCGGCCCTCGGGCAGCTCGCCCTGAGCCTGGGCCCGTACGAGCGCGGAGTACAGCGGGGTCTCGACGCGCTCCCAGCTGATCTCGACCCGGCGGGCCGCCTCAGGGTCGTGCGGGGCAAGCTCGGCCGCGGTATTGGTGACGAAGCAGCCGTTCAGCCGGCCTTCCGGGGAGGCGGCCTCTGCGGCGAAGCGGCGCACCACCGCCCGCACCGCAGGCAGTGCGGGGCCCGGCTGGGACAACTCGGCGAGGAGGGCCGGGTCGCGCGTCTCGGCGTACCGGTCCATGGCCTTCAGATACAGCTCGTGCTTGCTACCGAAGGTCGCGTACATGCTGGCGCGGCCGATGCCGAGGTGCTCGACGAGGTCCGTCATCGACGTCGCTTCGTAGCCGCGCCGCCAGAACAGCTCAAGAGCCGACTGCAGCGCGGCGTCCGGATCGAATTCCTTGGTCCTGGCCACGTCGAGGACCCTAGGCGTATCTAGAACGATCGGTCAAATAGCTGCACACTGCGGCCGGGTCGTGAGGGCTCCTGACTTCCCGCGCGCTCCAGGACCCGGTACACCGTCGCGCGAGAGACGGAGAACAGTTCGGCGAGGTCAACGATGGCGCGCTCGCCGGTGACATGCTGCTCGTCGTGCCGCCGAGGGAGAGATTCACGTTGCGGACGGTGAGGGAGTCGCCGATGCCACGGGCGTCAGGCACCGAGCGGGCGAGCCGGTCGAGCTTCGGTACGACGAGGGTGTCGCCGGCCCGGACCGCCGCCAGGGCCTGATCGAGGCCGGGCCGGTCGCGGTTGGTGCCGGTGAGTTCATGGTCGAGGTGGATGCGATCCTCGGCCACACCGAGACCGAGCAGGATCTCGCTCTGGGCAGTGAGGTCCTGCTTGTCGAGGCTGCACCTCGTGTAACCGATCAAGGTTGCTGTCATGACCGGGTGTACGGATAGCCCACGCTCACCACACAGATCACCGGACGCCCGAGATGAGACGCGAGCCGTGCAGGGTGCAGGGTGCAGGGTGCAGGGTGCAGGGTGCAGTCTTCGCCAGGTCCAGATCACGAGTGCGCGGTGGGGGATCCCCCGACGAACAGCCCCCAAACGGCGCACACCATCCGGTCCGCGCCTCCGCTTGCTCCCGAGGCAGCCCCGATTACTCCCGAGGCAGCTCCATCACTCCGGAGACAGGTCCGATTACTCCTGAGGCAGGTCCGACTTGTCCGTTTTCGGCGCAGCGCGCAGGCTGAGGTCTATGAGTGACACGTCCGGCGCGGAGTGAGCGGGAATGGATACAGCCAGGCCGGTTTCCGGTCACGCGTCCGGTCACTCCGCGGACGCGGCCGAAACCGCCACGGCCACCGTCAGCCCCCAGGGTCTCGTCACGGGCTGGAGCGAGGGGGCTCGACGGCTGCTGGGCCACCGCGCCGCGGAGGTGGTGGGGCGGGCTGCGGCCGAGCTGGTCGACGCGTTCGACGGGCCGGGTGTCGCCCCGGGGCGAGGCGGCAGCGGTACGGCGTCGCTCCGCCACCGGGACGGTCATCTGGTCCGGCTGACCCTGCACTGCTCACCCTCGCTGGGCGCCGACGGGGAGGCACGGGCCTTCGTCGTCACGGCCACCGCCCCCAGCGCTTCCGGCCCCAGCGCTTCCGCTCCCAGCGCTTCCACCGCCCTCGCGGCCCCGGCCGCGCCCGCCGGGTCGTCCGAGCCGGGGCGCGGCCTACGGACGGCCGACGACCGGAGGACGACCGACAACCGACGGATGCCCGATGACCGACGGATGGTCGAGTGGTCGCACACGCAGTCCCCACTCGGCATGTCGACGTTCACCCGCGGGGCGGCAGGGTGGCGGCTGGACACCGCGAGGTCCGGAGAATCCCCGGCCGAGGCGGCCGAGGACGGGTTCCTGCGGCTGGTCCGGCAGGTGGCGGACGAGGGGCGGCCCAGGCGTTACGAGCGCACCGCACCCGGCCCGTTCTCCTCGCGTCAGCAGGCCTGGATCACCGAGATGTGGCCGGTCAGGGACCCCGCCACGGGCGAGGTGTGCGCCGTGGGCACCGCGACCTTCGACAGCAGTGAGGAGCACTGGGCCCGGCAGCGGCTGGCGCTGCTGAACGAGGCCGGCACTCGGATCGGGAGCACCCTGGACGTGACCCGCACGGCCCAGGAGCTGGCCGACCTGGCGGTCCCCCGGCTCGCCGACTTCGTCAGCGTCGACCTGCTCGACTCCGTGCTGCGCGGCCAGGAACCGGCCCCGGGGCCGCTCGACACGGCCGTCGCGCTGCGCCGGGCGGCGCACCAGTCCACGTACGAGGGCGTACCGGAGGCCGCCGTACCGCTCGGTGAGCTCGACGCCTATCCCCCGTTCTCCCCGCCCGCCCGAGCGCTCATCAGCGGGAAGCCGCTGATCAGCGGGGTCGACGACCCCGAGTATCTGCGGTGGGTCGACAAGGACGGGGTGCGCAGGGACCGCGTCCGGCGGTTCGGGTTCCACTCGGTCATGGCCACGCCGCTGCGGGCCCGGGGGATCACGCTCGGGGTGGCGTTCTTCGCCCGACGGGACGATTCGAGGCCGTTCGAGAAGGACGACCTGGTGCTCGCCGAGGAACTCGCGGGCCGGGCGGCCGTGGGCGTGGACAACGCCCGCCGGTACACCCGTGAACGCACCAACGCGCTCACCCTCCAGCGCAGCCTGCTCCCCCGCGACCTGCCCAGGCAGGCGGCGGTCGAGGTGGCGTACCGCTATCTGCCGGCCGGTTCGGGGGCGGGGGTCGGCGGCGACTGGTTCGACGTGGTGCCGCTCTCCGGCACCCGGGTCGCCCTGGTCGTCGGCGACGTCGTCGGGCACGGCCTGCACGCCTCCGCGACCATGGGCCGGCTGCGCACGGCGGTCCGTACGCTCGCGGACGTCGACCTCCCGCCGGACGAACTCCTCACCCACCTCGACGACCTGGTCACCCACCTCACCTATGACGACGAGAGCATCCCCGAGGACCTGGAGATGCCGTCCGCCGCCGAGATCGGCGCGACCTGTCTGTACGCCGTCTACGACCCGGTCTCGCGGATCTGCACCCTCGCCAGCGCGGGCCATCCACCGCCGGCGGTGCTGTACCCCGACGGCACGGTCGAGGTGGTGAAGCTCTCGCCGGGCCCGTTGCTGGGGGTCGGCGGTCTGCCGTTCGAGTCGACCGAGGTGGAACTGCCCGAGGGCAGCCTCCTCGCGTTCTACACCGACGGGCTGGTCGAGGCCCGCGACCACGACATCGGGCTGGGCCAGGACCGTCTCTGCGAGGCCCTGTCCTTCCCCGTCCCCTCCCTGGAGGCCGCCTGCGACACCGTGCTCGAGGCGCTGCTGGCCGAGACCCGCGCCGACGATGTCGCGCTGCTCCTCGCCCGCACGCGCGCGCTGCACACGGACCAGGTCGCCGCGTGGGCCGTGCCGTCCGACCCGGCGATCGTCGCGGACGCCCGGGCGCAGGCGTCCCGCCAACTGGCCGTGTGGGGCCTGCAGGAGGCGGCGTTCGTCACGGAACTGGTGGTGAGCGAACTGGTCACCAACGCCATCCGCTACGGCGCCGTCCCCATCGGCCTCCGCCTCATCCGCGACCGCACCCTCATCTGCGAGGTCTCCGACGCGAGCAGCACCGCGCCCCACCTGCGCCGTGCCCGCGCCTACGACGAGGGCGGCCGGGGCCTGCACATGGTCGCCCAGCTCACCCAGGGCTGGGGCACGCGCCAGACCTCCACCGGCAAGACCATCTGGGCCGAACAGCCCCTCCCGACCGCCTGACGATGACCGGCCACCTCACCTCCGCCGCCGCCTCCGCCTCCCCTGCGCCCACCCCTGCCCCCGAGCCCTCCGGCCGCGCCCTCGGCCTCGTCTATCCCCCCGCCGGACGGAACCGTGACTACACCGGCATGCAGCTGGCGTTCATCGGCGGGGTGGCGGAGGCGGCGACGGCGCACGACTACGACGTGTTGCTGTCGCCCGCCGACCGCGCGAGCGACAGCTCGTTCCGGCGGATGGTGGACAGGGGCCGGGTCGACGGGGTGATCGTGATGGAGATCAAACTGGAGGACGACCGGGTGGAGCACCTGGCGAGGACCGGGTTCCCGTTCGTGACGATCGGCCGCAACAGCCGGGCGGAGGAGACGAGCTGGGTCGACCTGGACTTCGCGGGTCTGGCCCGGGGCTGTGTGTATCACCTGGCCGACCTGGGCCATCGCAGGATCGCCTTCGTGAACAGGTCCGAGCAGCTCTTCCAGAGCGGCTACGGCTTCGCCCACCTCGGTCTGGAGGGCTACACCAAGGCCATGGCGGAGCAGGTGCTCACCCCGCACGCGTACCTCTGCGACGACGAGGTCACCGCCGGCGAGGCGGTCCTGGAGCGGATCCTGCTGGACGACCCGGCGACCACCTCCCTCGTCACCATGAACGAAGCCGCGCTGGAAGGCCTCTACCGGGGTCTCCTGCGGCGCGGCCGCAACGTCCCGCGCGACTTCTCGGTCGTCGGCGTGGCCGCCGGCCACTGGGCGGAACAGGTGAACCCGCAGCTCAGCGCCGCCGAGATCCCCGCGAAGGAGATGAGCCGGGTGGCCGTCGACCTGATCGTCCGCCGTCTCACCGCGCCGGACGCACCACCCCGGCACGTCCTCCTCAAGCCCCTGATCTCCCTCCGGGCCAGTACCGGCCCGTGCCGCCCGGTCCCCGGCTCGGAGCCCGAACGGGAGTTCCCGGACCTCGACCGGTTCCCGGACCTCGACCAGTTCCCGGATCTCGACCAGTTCCCGGATTCGCCCGACCCGCCCGACCCGCCTGGCCCGCCCGACCCGCCTGGCTCAGCGGGTCCACCTGGTCCGGCGGAACCGCCGGATCCGCGGGGGCCCGACTTCTGAGCCCCACGCCTGCCGAACCCGGCATCCTCCGAGCCCCGCATCCTCCGAGCCCCGCACCCTCCGAGCCCCGCATCCTCCGAGCCGCACGCCTGCCGAACCCGGCACCCTCCGAGCCGCACGCCTGCCGAGCCGCACGTCTGCCAAACCCCGCGTCCTCCGAACCCCACGCCGTCCCCGACACCCCCAGGGAGCACCGCATGTCCCACCCCGTCGACCGCCGCGGTCTCCTGCGTGCCGCCGGTGCGGGAGCCGCCGCCCTCGGGCTCGGTTCCGCGCTGACCTCCTGCGGCTCGGACAAGGAGAGCGGCACGGTCACCCTCACCTGGTGGGACTACTTCACCCTGGACAACTTCCAGCCCGCTTTCACCCGGCTGATCAAGGACATCGAGGCCGAGGTCCCCGGCGTACGCATCGAACGCCGTACCTTCCCCTTCGCCGACCTCGAACGGCAGATCACCCTGGGCGCGGTCTCCGGCGACCTCCCGGACATCGCGATCGTCGACAACGTCTCCATGAACTCGCTGGCCGGCAGCGGCCTCCTCGCGGACCTCACCGAGCGGGTCGAGGCGTGGGGGCAGGCCGACCAGTACTACAAGGGCCCCTGGGACGGCTGCCAGGTCGACGGCAAGAGCCTCGGCATCCCCAACAACAGCAACTGCCTCGCCCTCTACTACAACACCCGGATGCTCGACTCCGCCGGTGTGGAGCCGCCGACCACCTGGGACCAGCTCGCGGACACGGCACAGCGGCTGACCAGCGGGGAGCGGTTCGGCCTCGCGATGAGCGCGATCAGGACGGAGGAGGGCGTGTTCCAGTTCCTGCCGTTCCTGTGGCAGGCCGGCGGCGACCTGGACACCTTCGCGACGTACGGAGCGACCGCGCTCGCCTTCCTCGACGACCTCGTCGCCAAGGGCTCGCTGTCCGAGCAGTGCGTGGGCTGGACCCAGCAGGACGTCAACACCCGGTTCGTCAACGGGCGGGCCGCGCTGCAGATCAACGGCCCGTGGCAGCTGCCGACCATCAAGAAGACGGACCTGGAGTACGGCGTGGTCGCGCTGCCCCGCGACAAGGAAGCGGCGACCTGTCTGGGCGGTGAGAACTGGGTGGTGATGGCGAGCAGCGACCACCAGGACAAGGCCTGGCAGGTCCTGGAGTACACCCAGCGGCCCTCGGTCCTGGTGCCGTATCTGGTGGCGCTCGGCAACCTCCCCGCCCGCGAGGACCTCGCGGACACCGGCACCTGGTCCTCCGACCCGGCCCTGCGGCTCTTCCTCAGCCAGCTGCCCCTCGCCCGTCCACGCCAGTACGGTCCCGGCTACGCCGACGCCTCCCAGGCCGTCGCCGAGGCCGAACAGTCCGTACTCACCGGCACGGCCTCCCCCACGGCCGTCGCCAGAACAACCGCGACGAAGATCGACAAGGCCCTGGAGGACCGGTGACCGGAGGAGGGTGGCGGGAGGAGGGGGCAGGAGGAGGGCCGGGAGCAGAGACCGGAGGAGAGACCGGAGGAGAGGCCGGAGGAGAAGAACCCACCGGTCCCGAGGGCCCCCGCTCGAAGCGAGGGCCGGACGAGGCCGCCTCACCCCTCCCGGAGCGGCGATGAGACGCCCCCGCTCCGGCCTCCGCTCCGGGCACCGCTCCGGGCCCCGCCCCCGGCCCCGCTCCCCGGTCTCCCTCGACGCCCGCCGCCGTCGCGCCGGTTACCTCTTCTCCCTCCCCGGCCTGGTCTTCCTGGCCCTCGTCCTGGCGTATCCGCTGCTCTACAACGTCTGGACGTCCGTGCACGACGTACGCCTCTCCGAACTCCTCGGCGGCTCCTCGCCGTTCGTCGGCCTCGACAACTACCGGACCGCCGTCGACGACCCGGACTTCTGGCACGCCGTACGTCTGTCGCTGGTCTTCACGGCGGGCTCGCTGCTGTTCCAGTTCACGATCGGCTTCGCCCTGGCGCTGCTCTTCGCCCGGCCGTTCCCCTTCAACGGCCTGCTCCGCTCCCTGCTGCTGGTGGCGTGGCTGCTGCCCCCGGTGGTCAGCGGCACCCTCTTCCGCTGGATGCTCGACCAGGACTCCGGCGCCTACAACGCGCTGCTCCGCGCGGTCGGCCCGGACACCCTCGCCCACGACTGGCTCACCGACCCCGGCACCGCCCTGGCCGGCGTGATCCTCGCCAACGTCTGGGTGGGCGTGCCCTTCAACATGCTGCTGCTCCTGGTGGGCCTGCACACCATCGACCCGGAACTCCACGAGGCCGCCGCCCTGGACGGCGCGAACGCCTGGCAGCGGTTCCGCTGGATCACCGTCCCGCTGATGCGGCCCGTCTCGGTGACCGTCCTTCTCCTCGGCCTGGTCTACACGTTCAAGGTCTTCGACCTCGTCTTCGTGATGACGGGCGGTGGCCCGGTCGACGCCACCAGCGTCCTGTCGGTCCACGTCTACGAGGTCTTCTTCAAGTTCTTCCGCTTCGGCGAGGGCGCGGCGGCGGGGCTGTTGCTGCTGCTGGTGCCCCTGGTGGCGGGCGTGGTGTACGTACGGCGGCTGCGCGGGGAGGGGGAGACGGCGTGAGACCCCCAGGGATCAGGGGGAGGCGTGGGGCGTGGCCGGTCACGGTGGTCGCCGCGCTGATCACCGCCGTCTTCCTCCTGCCGGTGTACTGGATGGTCAACACCAGCCTCACCAGGCCGGACCGCATCCTCGCCGAGACCCCGGACTGGTTCCCCGCCCCCGCCACCACGCAGCACTATGCGACCGCCCTCTCCGACGACGCCCTCCTGCGCGCCCTGCTCAACAGCCTCGTCATCTCCTGCGGGGTGGTCGCCCTGACCCTCCTCCTGGGCGTCCCCTTCGCCTACGCCCTCGCCCGCGTCCCCCTGCGCGGCTCCGGCACCATGGTGCTCGCCCTGCTGATCGCCCAACTGCCGCCCAGCATCGTGCTGGCGGCCCCGCTGTTCATCCTGGAACGCCGGGCCGGTCTCGACGACACCTACGTGGGTCTGATCGCCGCCGACACCACGCTCACGCTGCCCTTCGCGGTGATCGTGCTGCGGCCCGTCCTGCGGGCCGTGCCGAGGGAGCTGGAGGAGGCCGCCCTCGTCGACGGCTGCGGCCCGGTGGGCGTACTGCTGCGGGTGGTACTGCCGATCATGGCGCCGGGCCTGATCGCCGTCGCCGCCCTCTCCTTCCTCATCGCCTGGGGCGAGTTCGTCTTCGGCCTCACCCTCGCCTCCGAACCCGACGTCCAGCCCGTCACCGTCCTCCTCAACGCCTTCGTCGGCACCCACGGCACCGCCTGGGGTGCCCTCATGGCCACCGCGACCCTCATCAGCGTCCCGGTGGTCTGCGTCTTCGCCGCCCTGCAGCGCTTCGTCGTGGGCGGCCTCGCGGCGGGGACGGTCAAGGGCTGAGGCCGGCCCACGGCGCCGGCGGCGCCCTGTGTGCCGGGCCCTCTGACTCCGTCCGCAGCACGGCAGGGTCCCCGTCTCCCTACTGACCGAGCTCGACCGAAACGTGCCCGGACAGCGCGCGAAGGAAGTCGGCCGCGTCGAACGCGGCCCCGGCCGAGACGACCCCGACCGCCTTCGTCCGCCCCTCGACCACCCGCCGCACCGCCTCCACCGCGAGGGGCGCGCTGACGGCGTAGATGTCCTGCCCGCGCGCCGTGGCACGTCGTTCCACACCCCCGGAACGGACGACGACGTCGACGAGGAAGGTCTGTGCGGACCGCCCGTGCTCGTCGACGGCGGCCGGGGCGGGCGTGTCGGGGGCCGCCAGGTCACGCGCTGCCTCGACCGTCATGTACGTGTGCACCTCGGGGATGGACAGATGGCTGGGCACGGTCACGACATCGGCCATGCTGAACTCCCCGATCACGGCCCGGGTCCCCATCGGCTCGGGAAAGTCCCACTTCGTGGCCGGCGCCGCGTCGTCCCGGTACTCCAGCCGCCCGTTGCCGTACCGGACCCGCCGTCCGCCCCTGCGCCGCCGCGAGACCGCGCCCGCGTCACGCGTCCCCGCCGTGGGATGCCACCCGCTCAGCCCGTACGCCACATGCGCCTCGTCGGCCGTCGCCCAGCCGGCCGCCTCCAGCGCGGCGGTGACCAGCAGATCACCGAGACCGCCGAAGAAGGCCATGGCGGGCACCACGACGACCCCCGCCGCACGCGCCCTCTCCCCGAACTCCGCGAAGGTATCGAGATTGGCCTCGATCTCGGCCGCCACGTCCACATACGGAATCCCGGCGCGCAACGCCGCCTCGATCACCGGCCCGGCCGTCTCCGCGAAGGGCCCGGCGCAGTTGACCACGGCATCCGCACCGGCGAACGCCCGGTCCAGCGAGGCCGTTTCGTCGATGGAGGCGACCCGCACGCGGTCCTCCGGCCCCGGCTGGTCCGCGGCGAGCCGCCGCAGCTTCTCCGGATCCCGCCCGACCAGCAGCGGCACGAACCCCCGCGCCCGCAACTCCGCCACCACGAAACGCCCGGTGTGCCCATACGCCCCGAACACCGCGACCGTACGCCCCGCACCCATCAGCTCTCCCCCACTCTCCTCGGGACGCCCACCGCCCCACCACGGCCATTCTTCCGAGGGCGGACCCCCACCACGAGTGTCCGAAACGACATGCCCCGTACAGTTTCCGACATGCCGTCAGCGAACCGGACCACCATCGCCCTGGCCGTCACCGACGGCATGCTGCACTTCGAACTGGCCCTGGCCTACGAGGTGTTCGGCGCCGACCTGACGGACCTGATCGCGCCCTGGTACGAGGTCGTGCTCTGCGGCCCGAACGCCGTGCGGGTCGGCCGCTTCCGCCTGGAGCCGGACCACGGTCTGGACCGACTCCCCCACGCCGACACGGTGATCGTCCCCGGCTGGGCCGACGTGGACGAGGCCCCGCCGGCCGACCTGGTCGACGCGGTCCGCGCGGCCCACGAGGCGGGCGCGCGGATCGCCTCCCTGTGCACCGGCGCGTTCGTCCTGGCCGAGGCGGGGCTGCTCGACGGCCGCCGAGCGACCACGCACTGGGCGCACACCGACGTGCTGGCGGCCCGCTTCCCGCAGGTGGAGGTCGACCCGGACGTCCTCTACGTCGACAACGGCAGCGTGCTCACCTCGGCGGGCAAGGCCGCCGCGATGGACCTCTGTCTGCACCTGGTCCGCCTCGACCACGGCTCGGCGGCCGCCAACACGGTGGCCCGCCGTCTGGTCGTGCCCCCACACCGTTCCGGCGGCCAGGCCCAGTTCGTCCCCGCCCCGGTCCCCACCCGGAACGACCATCCCCTGACCGAGCTGTTCCCCTGGGTGCTGGAACGCCTCGACCAGCCCCTGACCGTCGAGGACCTGGCCCGCCGGGCGAGGATGAGCTCCCGCACCCTGACCCGCCACTTCCACGCGGCCACCGGCACCACCCCCCTGCAGTGGCTCCTGACCCAGCGCATCCGCCGCGCCCAGGAACTCCTGGAAACCACCTCCCACAGCATCGACACGATCGCCGCCGGCACCGGCATGGGCACCGCCACCACCCTCCGCCGCCACTTCAACCGCACCCTCGGCGTCCCCCCGGACACCTACCGCCGCACCTTCCACGCCACCCGCTCCGACACCCCCTGACTACGTACCGCACACCGTCCGCAGGGGCGCCGGCCGGTCGCCCTGCGCATCCGCCACCTTCTGCACGTCGTTGAGCAGCCCCGGCAGGTCGAGGTCCTCCCCGGCGGCCGCGCGCGCGATGGTCAGGAGGACGGCCTCGTAGAAGGCGTCGCGGACGGCGGGTGGCATGACGTCGGAGGCGTCGAGGCAGAGGGTGCCCGGACCGGTGAGACGACGGGCGATCGCCTGTTCGACGGGGCCGCCTTCCGATCGCACCCGGCGGTTCGCCGAGAAGACGTCCGCGTCGTCGGCCCACTTCTGCTGGCCCTCCCGGGAGGCCAGCCGTTCGATCAGGTCACGGGCCTGCGGACGGTCACGGAACAGCGCGGCGAAGTCGCCGGTCACCTCGTGGGCCCGGACCGGGTAGCCGCCGCCGGGCAACAGGGAGGCGGAGTCCATCAGGCGGGCCTGCTGTCGCTTCCCCCGGTAGAAGGAGCGGGCGAAGGAGCCCTGGTGCTCCAGGGCACACCCGTCGGAACCGCCTGAACCGCCTGAACCCACGGAACCGACGGAACCACCCGAACCGTCGAACAACAGCCCGTACCCGGCGGGGTCCCCCCGGTGATCGGTGAGCAGGGCGCGCCTGGCCGCCGCCCTGTCCTGGCGGAGCAGACCGGCCCACGCCTCCCAGGCGCCGAGCACCGGCTTGCCGGTCCACTTCACGTCCTTGTGGCCCAGCGCCCACTTCCCGTACGTGTCCGGGCCCTGCCGTTGCAGCACGAGGTCCTCGATCCAGTCGCTGCCGGGCCAGCCGGAGGCGCCGTCGTCCCCCATCCCGATGCACCAACTCGACAGCGGGGCCGACGGTCCGGCGGGCCTGTCGCCCTCGCGGTACCAGACGATGCTCTTCAGGTCCGCCTTGACCGGGACCCAGTACGCGTGGTGCGGGGGCTTGCTCACCGGCTTCCAGGGGGAGCCGTACTCCTCCTCGGCGTAGAGGCCGTCCAGCGACTCCAGGCGCTCCTGGTCGGCGTACTCGGCGAGTTCGCCGACGCCCGGCATGATCGCGATGTCCGGGGGCTCCCCCGACTGCACCTTGGACAGCAGTACCTCGCGCTGGGCCGCGGTGCCCTGGTACTCGAAGGGGATGCCGAAGCTCCGCAGCACGTTCTCGAACTGCTTGCCCTGTTCGCCGGTCCACGGCCCGAGGATGGTCACCGGCTCGTCGTCCTGCTGCGACCAGACCGCCACCATGCTGCCGGCGGAGACCAGTAGCAGCGCCATGAGCAGCACCAGCATCTTGAACCGCCGGGTCACCGTCGCCTCCAGTAGTCGCTGTCGAGCCGGAGACCGAGCCCCACCACGGGCAGGACGACGATCAGCAGGCCGCCGGTCAGGGTGCCCTGGTAGACCCGGTCGGTCCAGGCGTCGTCGGCCAGCACGCGCCGGACGTTCTCGGACCTCTCCGTGACGGTCTGCTGGGCGCCGGCCGGCGACTCCTCGCAGCAGGGGTGCCGGGAGACCTTGGTGATCTGCCGCAGGTCCCCGACCACGCTGTCGAGGTCGTCCTGGGCGGACGCCATCGTCAGCAGCGGGACGACGGCGAGCAGCGCGGTCAGCGCGAAGGCCGCGAGCAGGTACGGGTTCCAGTCACGGCCGCAGCGGTCGCGCAGCACGAACAGCGCGGAGAGCAGGGTCGACGCCAGCGCCAGCAGGGCGAGTTCGGCGATCCACCAGCCGCTCCGCTGCAGCCACCCCTCGGTGGCGGTGGCTGCGGCGTGCTTCATCTGGACCTGCTGCATGTCGTCCAGGCGGGGGACGAGTCCCACGCCCCGGCGGGTGAGCAGCGAGCGCGCCTCGGCGAGCTTCTGGTCGCGCATGAGCGGCTGGTCCCGGTACGTGGCCGTACCGAGGGTGATGGAGTTGCTGTAGGTGGCGAGCAGCCCGTTGACGGTGCCGAGGTCCTGGTCCGTCCGGTCCGCGATCCTGGACAGCCCCTGGTCGGCGGCGGAGAGCTGGGCCCGGTAGGCCTCGCCCGAGCCCGCGACGTCGACGAGTTTCATCTTCTTCAGCTCGTGGGCCTCGAAGTAGGCGCGCAGCACCGCGAGCCGGGTGGCGGCGAGCCCCTGCACCGCCGGCGCCTCCTTGGTGGCGAGTGCCTCGGCACCGCCCTGGATCTGACGGCAGGACACGAACACGGCGCCGGCCGCCACGAGCGCGCACACCGCCAGGACCAGCAGATGCGCCTCCAGCAGCCGCCGGGTCCGCCGGCCGCTCAGCCGCTCGCGCCAGAACGCGGCGAGGGAGGAGGGGGAGTGTCCGCTCCGGGAAGCGCCGGGTGAGCGCCGACGCCGCGAGACGGCGAGGCGGTGTCCGCTCCTCGAAGGGGCGCGTCCGGTCGTCACGGCAGCCTCTTCCCGCAGGCAATGCAGTAACGGGCCTCGCCCCCGGCCGGGTGCTCGCACCCCCCGCACCGCGGACCCGGCTGCGGCCCGACCGCGTCGATCAGGGGCACGGGCCGGGACCCGGCGCGCAGGATCATCGGGCCGAGCGTGCCCGCGTCGACGGCGGGGCGGCGCAGCCGGACCCGTCCCCCGGCCGCGTCCTCGATGTCGGCGACCGCGCCGATCTCGCGCAGCACCAGCTCCGAGCCGAGCCGGGCCGCCAGACGTGCGGCCTGGCTCAAGTACTCCTCGGCGGAGTCCCATTGCCCTTCCCGGAGCGCGATGAGCCCCTTGCGCAGGGCGTCCCGCATCACGGTGGTGGACCTCTGCAGGCGCACGCTGTCACCACCCGCGGGAACATCGGGCGGCGGCTGCTCGGGGCGGTGCCAGCGGGCGGTGACGGACGCGTGGACGTCGCCGATGGAGACCATGGCGAACTGCAGGTAGGTGTCCAACGGGTCGTTGTCGGCGTCGGCGACGAGCGTGAGCAGGTAGTCGCGTCCGCCCTGCTCCCACTGGTAGGTCGGAAAGCTCCAGCGGTTCGGCCGGCCCGGCTGGGGCAGCCCGCCGAGCCGGTGCGGCCGGGGCGCCTTCTCGTTCAGCGCGACCTGCCGCACCGAGGGCCGTACGGTCACCTCGATGGGCAGCTGGGGAGTGTGCACCCGGCGCAGCCGCCGGACGGCCGCGGTGATCGCCCCGCCGAGGCCGTCGTCCACGAACTCGGCGGTGCCGTGCAGCCGTTCGGCGAGCGTCAGCAGGGGTTCGGGGGTCCAGTCCGCGCCCACTGCGAGGACATCGCAGGTGAAGTGCCCGGCGCAGGAGTCGAGTTCCTCCTCCAGCCGGGTCTCGCCGGGGGCGCTGCTGCCGTCGGTGATCAGCAGCAGGTGGCGTACGGACAGCGGGCGGGCGGCGAGCAGGGCGCGTGACCTGGCCGCCCAGACGGCGTACCCGGCGGGGCGCGGACCGTCCCGGTGCAGCGGGATCGCGCCCGCGGCGAAGGCGGCCCGGCGCTTCTCGTGCTGGTCGGCGACGGCCCACTCCGCGTCACCCACCGGATGGAACCGGACGGGTTCGGGGCCTGCGCCGAGCACGGTGAAGGAGATGCCGTCGGGCAGGGCGCGCAGCGCGGCCGAGAGGGCGCGCCGGACGACCGCCCGGAGGGGCTCGGCGACGTCGACCGCGATGATCACGGCGAGTTCGATCGCGGGCAGCTCGGCGGGGGCGTCACCGGCGGTCACGTCGACCCGCAGATGCGCCTCGATCTTCGCGCTGCGGTGCGGTCGCAGATCGCCGGCGAGGTCGACGTGCAGCCGGATGTCCGGCCGCGGCGGCCGGGCGTGCCCGCTCATACGCCCACTCGCGTGGCCGCCCGCGTGGCCGCCCGAGTCCCGGCGCGGGTGCCCGCTCATGTCGTGCGTCACCGTTCCCTCCCCGTCGTCGCCGTGCGGACGGCGGGGACGCCGTCCACCAGGTCGCTGCCGTACGGACCGCGTGGACGCCGTCCGCCGAGCAGTGCCGAACGGACCGCGTGGACGCCGTCCGCCGGGTGGTGCGTGTTGCGTGTTGCGTGTTGCGTGCGGTCAGATCACGGTCTGCGGCCGTACCGCCTGCAGAAGGTCCACGAGGTGTTCGTGGGCGGCGGCCGACGCCCCGTGCCGTGCGGCCAGTTGCCGGTAGTGCGACTCGATCCGTTCGCGCAGCTCCCGCTCCTGGGCGCTCAGGCGTCTCAGGCTGCCGGGGTCGAGCCGTCCGCCGCCCCGGGGGCCGGGCCGGTCGCCGCGGCTGTGGAGCGCGTCGAGTTTCCATTCGTGCAGCTCGGCGCTGAGGCGCAGCGCCTCGTCCTCGGACAGGCTCGGCCCGCCGGCCCCCGGTTCCCGGCGTACGAGGTCGCTCAGTTCGGCGAGCGCCACGTCGACCTCGGTGGGCGCGGGCAGCGGGTCGGCGTCCCGGGGCAGCCGGGCCGCGCGGATGCGCAAGGAGGCGATACGGGTGACGGTGTGGTCCAGGGTGCCGGGGCGGACCCGGCCGAGGACGTCGAGGGCGGCGCGGCGGTCGCCCGCGCGGAGCGCGAGCCGGGCGAGGCCGAGGGCGGCGCCGCCGTGCGCGGGGTTGCGGGCGAACACGGCCTCGTACAGCTCCTTGGCGGTGGGCCCGGCCGTGTCGTCGCCGAGCCGCTCCCCGCAGTAGGCGAGGGCCAGTTTGGGCGCGTACTCGCCGGACAGTTCGAGGCGGACCTTGGTGAAGTGGCCCTTGGCGTGGGCGATCTGCCGCGGATCGTCGTCGAGGTCGGCGCGGCGCAGCGCGACCAGGGCGCGGTGCCACTCCAGCCGCCACCGGCGCACGGCGGACGGCCCGGGAATGGAGTCGGCGGTGTCGAGCTCCTCCTGGGCCCGCTCCAGGTCCTCCCGTGTGTCCCGGCCCAGCAGGACGCGCACGTTGTGCAGGCGGATCTCCACCGAGGGCGGTTTGCCGTCCTCCTGGTCGAGGAGCCGGCCCGGGTCGTAGCCGCTGCTGACCTCGAAGCGGGTGGTCTGCGGGTCGCCCGGGTAGCGCCTGGGCACCGGCAGGCGGCGGGCGATCTCGGTGGGGGTGGGGGCGCCGAGGTCGAGGGCGGGGGCGAGGGGCGGGTCGTACCGGTCGCGGCGGGGGCGGCCCAGCCAGTGATCGATGCCGGGCACCGTGCCGAGCCGGGCGCCGAGCAGTTGCGGGGACGGCCAGAAGTAGTCGGAGGGTTCGGGCGGGTCGTTCTTGCCGCGCAGGGCGCGGATCTCCCGCAGGGCGCCCCGCAGTTGGCCCGCCATCTCCCGGGCGTCGGCGAAACGCAGGCCGGGATCGCCGCGCGTGGCACGGTCGACGACCCCCCAGAAGGAGGCGGTGCCGAGGCCGGGCACCTCGTCGACGGCCCAGCCGGCGAGCTCCCGCAGGGTGACGCCGACCGTGTGCAGGTCGTGGGCGGTGGTGGGCACGGGCGAGGACGCCGTCTCGGGCGCCATGTAGTCGGGGGTGACGTGGGCGGGCGGCTGGCTCTGGCCCTGTTCGCGCATCCCGCCGAGATCGATGACCTTGACGCCGTCCCCGTGGTGCACCACGTTCGACGGCTTCATGTCCCCGTACACGAAGACCCGTTCGCCGCCGGCGTGCAGATGGACGAAGGCTTCGAGGATCTGGCAGCCGTACGCGGCGACGTCCTCGATGTCGAGGATCCACTCCCCGCGCCGGGTCTCCTTGACTACCTTGTCGAGGGTGCCGTCGCCGACGTCGTCCATGACGATGTAGCCGCCGGTGACCTTCCCGGTGTCGTCGCGCCGGGCGACGAAGTCGCGGATCTGGACGATGCGGGGGTGACGGATGGCGACGAGGTTGCGGCGTTCGACGTCGGCGAGCCGGGCCCCGTCCTGCTCGTAGCGGTTGAGCATGCCCTTGACGGCGACCACGTCACCGAGATGCGTGTCCTCGGCGAGATACACCCAGCCCTGGCCGCCGTGCGCGATGGGCCCCATGATCCGGTACTGGTCGTCGCGCAGCAGGTCGCCCTCGGCGAGTTCGGGCCGGTACGAGTAGGGCTCGCCGCAGGCCGGACAGTACCCCTCGACCGGCACCGGGCCGACGGTGTAGGGCGGCGCGAAGGTGATGCCGCACTCGGCGGACGAGCAGACCATACGGACGCGCAGCGGTGCCTCGGGATGGATGAGGCGTTCCTGCGCGGGGCGCGGCGCCCGTTCGGGCAGCGCGAGCAGCTCGGCGGGACCGAACCGGCGGGGGTCCTCGGGCAGGTCGGGCAGCCGGGGGCCGTTCTCCGCGCGGCCGCACACGGCGCAGTAGCCGGTGGGGAGCACCGTGCCGCCGCAGGGGGCGCCGGTGAAGCGCCGGTGCGGGCAGACCGGCACGCTCTCCCCGTCCGTTTCCCGCCCGGGGCGGGTGGCGGGCATCATGCGCGGTCTCCGGCCCGCCGCAGGTCGGCGCGCAGGGTCCTGATCAGCTCGCGCACCTGGGTGAGCCGCCACTGCGGGTCCGTGGTCTCGTCGATCAGGCGGCGCTCGCCCCGGCGCCGGTCGGCCGTCTCGGTCAGGGAGCCGAGGGAGGCGCTGTCGACGACGCCGTGCCGGACCGCGCGGCTGAACTCCGCGCGCTCCAGCCGGGCGAGCAGCGCGTCCGCGTGGGCGAGGAGCGCGGGCCCGAGGAGTTCGTCGCGGGCGGCGGTCCAGCCGGTGCCGCCCTCGTGCCGGAAGACGAGCAGCACCCGGAAGCCGAGCGACCGTAATCGGGCGAGCAGCGCGATCAACGGCCCCGGCTCGGACTCCTCGTCGACACCGTCGACCACGACCGTGACCTGCCGTCCGGCCGGGAGGGCGGCCGCCCGCGCGGGCCGAGGCTTGGTACCGAGCAGCCAGTCCCAGTACGCCAGATACTGGCCGGGCGGAAAGGCGATGTGGCCCAGGGCGTGATCGGCGAGGTCGGGTCTGCTGGAGCCTCCCCCACTGTCGGCTTCGTTCGAGCGGGAGGTACCCCCTCCGCGATAGACGAGACGAGCCCGGTGCAACAGATGACGCAGGGAACGGTCCTTGCCACTGCCCGGCGGCACCACGGTGATCTTCACCGGCTCCTCGTCGGGGTCCTCGAACCACCGCGTCAACCGCTCCTCGAAGCCGTGATCCCAGGCGTACGGGCTGCTCAACTCCTTGACCAGCGGGGAGAGTTCGGCGATGCGTTCGACGGGGATCAGATACGAGAAGGCGAGCCGGTTGTTCTCGGGCAGCAACTCGCCCATGTCCCCCCGCCAGCTGACGACGAGCCCGACCACCCGGGCGGGCCGCCCCTCACCCGGCCTGGTGCACACGGCGGCGCCGCTGAACCCCCTGCGCACCACCTCGGCCTTGGTGACGGCGTCCAACTGCACCCGCTCACCACTGACTCCGCCGATACGCCCCCACAGGCTCATGCCGTCGTCGAAGCCCTCCGCGTACCCGGTGGCGGACACCTCCATCCCGCCCCACAGCGTGGGCTCCAGCCGGGCGGGCCGCGCCTGCGGCCGCGGACTGTCCAGCCGCAGTACGGCGACATCCTCACCGCCCCCGGCACCCCCGGGGCCCCGGCCTCCCCCACCCCCCTCGCCCGCCGGCAGCCATCCGCCGGGCGGGACGCGCGCGGACACCGGTTCGAGGTCACCGTTCTCGGCGAACTCCAGCCACATCACGGCGTCCGGGCGGCGCACCACATGCGCGCAGGTCAGCGCCGTGTACTGGTCGACGAGCACACCGGCACCGCAGATGGGGCCGTGCGCGTCGTCGCGCCGCAGCCGGAGTCTCCAGTCCGCACGCAATTCCCCCATGCTGCCTCACACTACGCGCGGGGCATCGTGCGTCCCTAGACTTGTGAACCAACTTGGACAGGTCAATCACTGCAATCCGACGGGGTGTTGACATGGGCGATACCGAACCGGTCGGTCTCGCGGAGGCCATCGGCACGGTCCGCGCGGAGCTGGCCCGGGCCCAGGCCGAAGGCGCGGCGAGCGACTGGCGGTTCAGCGTGGAGCAGGTCAGCCTGGAGTTCTCGGTCCAGTTCCACCGGTCCGGCGAGGGCGGCGCGGGCCTACGCCTCGGCGTCGTCGAGGCCCGCCTCGGCGGCACGGTGAGCCACGACTCCACCCACCGCATCCAGGTGGACCTCAAGCCCCTCCCCGGCCCGGGCGGCCACCACCACGAGGTAAGCCGCGAAACCCCCACTCCCCCCGGCCCCCCTCCCCTCGACGCCCTCTCCCGCGACTAGGGCCCTTCTGATGGATCTCCGTGGAGGAAGGAGCGGCGTTCGGTGCGTGCGATCGGCGTGCGGCGTGGAGGGTCATGTGGCGGAGCCACCTGTCCCTTCGCGCCGCACGGCGAGCGTGCGTGCCGGGCGTCGCGACGCCACAGGGCAATACACGCATGCGCTCCCGCAAGGTTGCGCACCCAACGCGCCCCGGAGTCTCCCGCAAGGCCACTGAGCCCGAACTCACGCCCGTCGTCGACTTCCTGTGCGAGCACAGCCCCAGCAAGCGCCGCTCATGGCCTTGATCGGCGCGGCAGGCCGTCAGCCTGCACGTGGACGCGTTCGCGGAGACGGTCGCAGAGGCGGCAGCGGAATACGCCCCCAGCTGAAGGCCGAGACCCCGAGCAGGTGGAGACAGTTGATCGCGGGTGGATACGTGACCCCGTACGAACTCGACGAGTTCTACGCCCTGTTGCAGGACGACACCTTCCGGGACCTGGCGCCCGCACTGGTCCAGTCCTGGGGCCGCAAGTAACCCCGCCTCCCTTCTGCACGAACCCGTCCACACCGACACCGCAGAAAGCGCCGCGCACATGCCGTCCAACGGGCTCATCACCGCGCGTCCGGACATCGCCGCCGACCGGCGGCCGCCACGCGTCGGGCTCATCTCGTTTCTCAACTGCCGGCCGCCACGCGTCGGGCTCATCTCGTTCCTCAACTGCCGGCCGATCCTCTGGGGGCTCGAACGCTTGGAGCTGCTGTCCGGCCTGAACCCGGTGGCGCTCAGCCCGGAAGAGGCCGGCGACCGGCCGGTCGCGGGCCGCCTGGACCTCGGGCCGGTCAGTCTCGCCGAGTATCCGCGGCACACGGACGACCTGCTGCTGCTTCCGGGGCTCGCCATTGCGGCCGAGGGGCCTGTCATGTCGTGCAGCGGGTGTCCGTCGAGGCCGCGGGTGCGTCCGGCTTCACCGAACCGCAACTACTCTCCGACCGCCATACTCCCTGGGAGACCCATTCGGCAGACCCGTGAGGCGCATCCTCCGGGCCTGGGGGCTTACGGAGTTCCGCGTCGACCGCCGAGAACACGGCCGCGGCCGACGCGGACACGGTCAGCACCGGCGCAGCGCCAGGACCGCGTTGTGGCCACCGAAACCGAACGAGTTACTCAGAGCGAGGTCGCCATGCCCGGGCAGCGGCCGGGCGATGTTCCTGACCACGTCGAGCGGGACGGCGTCGTCCAGGTCGTCGCAGCCGATGGTCGGCGGGATGACACCGTGATGGAGGGTGAGGGCCGTAGCCACGGCCTCCACACCCCCCGCCGCTCCCTGGAGGTGCCCCAGACTCCCCTTGAGAGCCGTGACCGGAACGGGGACGGCGCCGTCCGTTCCGCCGAAGACGGTGCTCAGCGCGGCCGCCTCCGCCAGGTCACCGTCCACGGTCGCGGTGGCGTGCGCGTTGATGTGCACCACGTCGGCGAGGTCCGCGTCCGCGTCGGCGACGGCACGCCGCAGGGCGCTCGCGACACCGTTGCCGGTCGGGTCCGGGGCGGCCAGGTGATGGGCGTCGGCCGACAGCCCCCACCCCGCGGCCTCGCAGTAGATCCGGGCGCCACGGGCCAGCGCATGCTCTTCCGACTCCAGCAGCAGGACGCCCGCGCCCTCACCGTTCACGAAGCCCGACCGATCCTTGGCGAACGGGCGGGAGGCGGTCTGCGGGTTGTCGTTGCGTGCCGACAGAGCGCGCATCGCGCTGAACGCGGCCATGACCTCCGGAGTCACGGCGGCCTCCGCTCCGCCGGCGAGCACGATGTCGAGATGGCCGTACCGAATGCGGTCGACGGCCTGCCCGATGGCCTCGGTGCCGGACGCGCAGGCGCTGACGACGGTGCGGGCCTCTCCGGTGACGTGCAGGTCGAGCGAGACCTGGGAAGCCGCCTGGGAGGGGACCGTCATGGGGGCGGTGAGCGGCGCGACCCCCCGCACGCCCCGGTCCCGCAGCCGCCGGTCGCCGGCGACGAGGACGGAGGCACCGCCGATGATGGTGCCCAAACTGATACCGACCCGCTCCGGGTCGAGGCAGCTGTCCCGGGTGCCGCCCGCGGCGAACCCGGCGTCCTGCCAGGCTTCGCGAGCCGCGAGCACCGCGAACTGGGCGGCCCGGTTCATGCGCCGGGCCTGCGTTTTGGGCAGCACCTCGGTGGGATCGATGGGAACCGTCCCCGCGATGCGGACCGGATGATCGGCGAACTCCGGGACGTCCAACGACCTGATGCCGCTGCGGCCGACGAGTAAACCCGTCCAAAGAGCGTCGCCACCCAGCCCCAGCGGGGTTACCGCGCCGAGTCCGGTGACCACTACGCGCCGGGCGGAGGAGCGGAGTTGAGCTCGTCCACCCACGGCCGCCCTGCCGCGCCGCCGGCTCTGCGGCATCTCCGTGTATGTACTTTCTTTACACCCCATGGCAAACGCTTTCCCTTCCGGATGGTTGGATGCCAGGTCAACGGGTGAAACTTCAGGCGTACTCACCCCTTTGGAGCCGACGACGCCTCCAACTAGATTTGAACTACGAGGTAAATGGCACGAACGGGGGCAGTCATGGCCGATTCCAATGAACCGGACATAGTTGATTTTGCAGATTTCCAGCTCGAATTCGCTGACCTACCCGCCCTTTTGCGGGCATGGCGCACCGAGGCGGGCGCCAAACTCGGACGCAAAAAGCCGTTGCCGCAAAAGGAAGTCGCGCATCGAATGGGCGTCAGCGAACGCTGGTACCGCGCGCTGGAGAGCGGGGCCCAGGTCCCGCTCACCCTGGATACACTCACGGGTCTTGCCGACGCCCTGGACCTCGGGCCGGATGAACGTACGGCTCTGTACTGGTACCGGTTGACCGAGGTGTCGGACGAAGAACAGCCGAAGGGCGAGGACGGCAGGATCGCCCGGCTCAAAGAGTTCGTGGACGCACAGACGGCCTTTCCTGTCTACCTCATCGACCACGCGTGGAACATTCTGGCCTACAACGCGCTCATGGCCAGGTGGTTTCCCTGGGTCCGCGAGCCGAGGGCCAATCTCATGCGCTGGGTGCTGGAAAACCCGGACTCACGCGAACAGATCATTGACTGGAGGCAACAGGCCTCCCTGTATCTGGCCCAGTTGCGGTTCACTCTCGTCCGGCGCCCGGACGATCCGACGCTCAAGGGTTTACTGACCGGTGCACTGCTCGATCCCGCGTGCCGGGAATTGTGGGACGCCGGGCCACGCATCATCGCATTCCGGCAGGGCGGGAAATTCCGCCTGTCACTCCCGCATGTTTCACGGACCGAGCTGGTGGTCACCTCTCAGGTCCTCCTCCCCGCTTATTACCCGGGTGCCCGCTTCGTTGCGCTGATTCCGGTATAGCGTGGCGCCACCCCCGACTGCACTCTACACACAAAAACGTTGCTTCGAACCGGCAAATTTTTACCGCTTGACAGCTCTTCAATGCCCCCTGCAATCTCAGTCAGCGAGTCAGGGCAAGCGGTTGGCCGCAGCGGCCTTCATCGGCAACCCCTGACAGACGGGGGAGATTTACCTGTGTTACGTGCGAGAGGCGCCCGCGCTAAATCCGCATTTCTTTTCGGCACGGAGAGTTGACTTGGTAAGTCGATTGATGCCCGGACCGGACACCGCCCGGTCGGCAATGCAACCGCTGACCGACTCCGAAGCCCTCGTGGGCCTGCTGGACACACTGCGCCACCGTCCGGTGCGGGAGTTGCGGCTCGCGCTTCCCAGAAGACCGTACGAGCGCCGGGTGCGCGAGCAGGCGGCGCTACTGAGCGCGGAACTGGTGCGCCGTGGGGCGCAGGTGCGCGTCCTGCACCTCGAGGACGTCAGCCGTGATCCCGCCTACGCCGACGACACCCGGCGAATCGCCGCGTCGGGGGCCTGGATGCGGGCGGTGCCGCACCTGCCGGTGTGGATGGCCGTCGCCGACCGGGACTTCGCCATCGTCCCGTCGGACCCAGGTCTGGAGGACGCCCGCGCGACGCTCGTGCGCGGCAGGACCCTGGTGGGCGCCTACCAGGAGCTCTTCGACCAGGTGTGGGCGCGTTCCGCCGGGCCGGCCAGTGCGGCGGGCCCCGGGTGCGACGGACTCGACGAGCGGGAGCGGGAGGCCCTGGTGCTCCTCGCCGAAGGACTGACCGACGAAGGCATCTCGCGGCGCACCGGGCTGTCGGTCCGCACGATCCGCCGGACCATCGCGGGCGTGATGACCAGGATGGGAGCGCAGAGCCGCTTCCAGGCGGGCGTGGAAGCGGCTCGGCGGCAGTGGATCTGAGACCGGGTTCCGAGGGGGTTGCAGGCGAGCCGGCCGCCTACAGCCCCGTCCGGGCCAAGTCCCCTTCTGCGTACCGCTCACCGCTCGGCGGCATGAGCGCGTCGAGGCGGGCGAGCTGGTCGACGGTGAGGACGACCGCGTCGGCGGCGGCATTCTCTTCGACGCGGGTCACACGCTTGGTACCGGGGATGGGGACGACGTCGTGGCCCTGGGCGAGCAGCCAGGCGAGGGCGACCTGGGCGGGCGTGGCGCCGGCGTCGGCCGCGACGGACGCCACCTCGTCGACGATCCTCAGATTCCGTTCGAAGTTGGCTTCGGCGAACCGGGGTGTGGTCAGCCGGAAGTCGTCCGCGTCGAGTTCCCGCGGAGAACGGATCGCCCCGGTGAGGAATCCCCGGCCGAGCGGCGAGTAGGCGACGAGACCGATGCCGAGTTCACGGAAGAGCGACAGGAGCGACTCTGCGGGCTGCCGCGACCACAGCGAGTACTCCGTCTGCACCGCGGTCACGGGATGGACGGCGTGGGCCCGCCGGACAGTGTCCATGCCGGCCTCGGAGAGGCCGATGTGCCGGATCTTGCCCTCCCGCACGAGCTCGGCCAGCGCACCGACGGTGTCCTCGATCGGCGTGTCCGGGTCGACACGGTGCTGGTAACAGAGGTCGATGTGGTCCGTGCCCAACCGCCGGAGCGAACCCTCGATCGCCGTGCGCACGTTGGCCGGTGAGCTGTCGAGCACGTTGGGCCCCGCGCCGGCGTGCGAGACGAGACCGAATTTCGTGGCGATCACTACGTCGTCGCGGCGCCCGGCAACGGCACGGCCGACGAGTTCCTCGTTGACGAACGGGCCGTAGATCTCGGCGGTGTCGAGGAAATTCACGCCGAGGTCCAGCGCCCGCCGAATGGTGCGGACGGCCTCCTCCTCGTCGCTGCCCGCCCCCGTGTAGTAGTCGGACATCGTCATGGCGCCCAGGCCGATGCGTGACACATCGAGCCCGCCGAGCGAAACACGCTGCACTACGACCCGCTCCCTTGCTGTTACGTCTGCATCAAGTATCCGGTCCGGCGTCAACTCTACGAGAACTAACGCTGGTTGGGTGAATTGGGGGTTCGCCATGGCAGCAAGCGGCCATGCACCTGTCGACCGCCGCAGCACCGTGCTTGACTCGAATTGGCCCGCCGGTGTGGGCCACGGAAAAAACGGAGACCGTAAATGCCGAACATGATGCTCGGGCCAATGAACGTCGACGGCGCCTGCGAAAACGAACAACTCACCCGGCGTATGGGAATTGCAATCACCATCTGTGAACCGGGACTTGTGGTGGGCACGATGCCCGTCGCCGGGAATCGTCAGCCGATGGGAATTTTGCACGGCGGCGCGAACGCCGCGTTCGCCGAGACGCTGGGTTCGGTCGCCGCTTTCCTCCACGCGGGCCCCGGCGGGAACGCGGTGGGCGTCGACCTGTCCTGTACACACCACCGCTGGGTGTCCTCCGGGACTCTCACCGGAGTCTGCAGGCCGCTCGACGAGCGAACGGCGATGGCCTCCTACGAGATCGTCGTCACCGACGGCTCCGGGAACCGCGTCTGCACCGCACGGCTCACCTGCGCCGTTCGCCGCGCCGGCGGCCGTCGCGGGCCGGGCCCGCGCATGTCGCCCGCTCCGACGACGGCAACGGAACGATCCATACGAACGGAGCACCGATGACCCCGATTTCAGCACGGACTGTGCTGTCGTCCGTGGACGACCAGCTGGGGCCGGCCGAGCAGCGCTTCTTCGGCCGTGGCTTCCGCCGGGTCGCCTACGACATCGGCGAGGTACACCTCGCCCGCAGCGAGGACGGCGCTGTCCTCGCACGCTCCGCGGTCGGCGTCCGCTACCCGGCCGACTGGTCGAAGAAGGCGGCCGGCACGGATCTGCGTCCGCACTTCAGCACCGTCGACGGGATCGTCGTCGCCGCCCAGCTGGCCGAGGCGTGCCTGAGCGGCCCGGGCGCGGACCTGCGCGACGCATGGTTGCGCAAGGTGCGGCTGACGGCCGGTTCCAGCCCTCAGGAGGAGCTCACCGGTCTGCCGGCCGAGGCGACGCTGCGCCGTACCGACCCGGTGGCCGGGCACCCTGCGCGCGTGGTGTCCGTCGTCGACTGCGCGGTCGGCACCATGCGGGTGCGGTGCGAGGTGGAACACTCCCCCGCCCGGCCCGTGGAGGAGGAACGCACGTCGTCCGGACTGGACGCGCTCCTCGGTCCCGCGGCGGACCGCTACTTCGGCGTCGGCTTCACCACGCGCCGACAGTACGTCCGTGATGTGGAGGTCGACCACCGGGAGCTGTGCGCCGACGCCACGCTCACCCTCAGCCACGAGGACGGGGCGGCGGTGCCCGGCGCGGGCATCGAGGGCGCGTACCAGCCGTCGGTGTCGGTGATCGACGCCTTCGTGACGGCCCTGCAGCTCGCCCAGATCATGCTCTACGACCTCGACGACATGCGCCGCCAGGACAGCAACACCCTGTGGATGCGGCAGACCACGCTGACCGCCTCCCGCCCGGACCGCCCCGCCGAGGGCGTGCCGGTGCGCACCCGGCTGGCCGATCCCGGTCTGCTGCGGATGAGAGACGGCACCTGGCGCACGCTTGACGTCGTGGCCGAACTCGCCGGCATCCAGGTGCGGTCCGCGGTGGCCCATCAGCTTCCGGAAGGACACCCGACGGCATGACCACAACGGCAGTGATCGCCGGGGTGGGTGGCTTCGTGCCCCCGCGCGTGGTGACGAACGACGAACTCGCCCAGCGCCTCGACACCTCCGACACCTGGATCCGCAGCCGGACCGGCATCGCACAGCGCCATGTCGTCGAGCCCGGCACCACCACCAGTGACCTTGCCGTCGAGGCCGGTCGGCGGGCTCTGAAGAACGCCGGTGCGGACGGCGCCGACCTGGTGATCGTCGCCACCACCACCCCTGACCGCCCCTGCCCGGCCACCGCGCCGACCGTCGCCACCCGCATCGGGCTGACCGATGTACCGGCGTACGACGTGGCGGCGGTGTGCTCCGGTTTCGTGTACGCCCTTCAGGCCGGCACGGCCGCCGTGACCTCGGGATTCGCCGAGCGGGTCCTGGTGATCGGCGCCGAGTCCTTCAGCACCGTCCTGGACCCCTCCGACCGCACCACCTCCGTCATCTTCGGCGACGGGGCGGGCGCGGTGCTGCTGCGGGCCGGCGACCACGACGAGCCCGGCGCCGTACAGGAGGTGCACCTGGGCAGCGACGGTGCGATGGCCGACCTGATCACGGTCCGCGGCGGCGGTGCCGAGGAGCGGTCCCGGGGCGGGGTGCCGCGCGAGGAGGACCGGTACTTCCGCATGGACGGCAAGTCCGTCTTCTTCGCCGCGGTGCGCCGCATGGCCGAGTCCTCGCGCACGGTACTGACCCGTACCGGCTGGGAGGTCGCCGACGTCGACCGGCTGGTCGGCCACCAGGCGAACACACGCATCCTGCATGCCGTCGCCGAACAGCTCGGACTGCCGCCGGAGCGCGCGGTGCTGAACATCGACCGCGTCGGCAACACCTCCGCGGCCTCCATCCCTCTCGCCCTCGCCGACGCCATGGCCGACGGACTGCTGAGAGCGGGCGACCGGGTGCTGCTGACAGCCTTCGGAGGCGGCGCCACCTGGGGCTCGGCCACCCTGACCTGGCCCGACCTGCCGGTCGGCTGAGACCCACCCGAAATCACAAACCCCCTTTTCCGTAAGACCAGTTGAGGTGACCCATGACCGGTTCCGTCACGACGATGATCATCGAGATACTCACCGGCAAGTTCGAGATACCCGCGGAGGAGGTGTCCCGGGGCACCGTCTTCGATGACCTCGCGGTCGACTCCCTGGCCCTGCTGGAGGTGTCGCTGATCCTGGAGAAGCGGCTTGGCGTCTCCATCGAGGAGGGCGTGCTGAACTCCCAGCAGACCATCGACGAGGCCGCCCAGGTCGTCGAGGGCCTCGGTGCCCCGGCAGCCACCGGGCCGGCCGCCGCCTGAACGGCCGGCACGGCTCCCGCCATGCGTATCGTCCTGCTCCGCCACGGAGAGACCGACCGCAACGCCACCGACCGATTCCAGGGGCAGGCCGACATCCCGCTGAACGACACGGGAGTACGGCAGGCGCAGGTGATCGCCCGGTCGTTGAGTCCGGACAGCTGGTCGGCGGTCTACTCCTCGCCTTCGGCGCGCGCCGCCCAGACCGCCGCGTACGCCGCAGGTCGGCTCGGCGTCCCCCATCGGCGCCTCGACGGACTGCGCGAACGCGACCTGGGCACACTCGACGGCCAGGACCGCGCCGAGTTCGCCCGGCAGCACCCGCGCACCATGCGGCGGCTGCTCACCGACCCCGACTATGCCCCACCCGGCGGCGAGACCGGCAGAGCCGCGCTCTCCCGCTCGGCCGCCGCCCTGCGCACCATCGCGGAAGCGGAAGCAGAGGCCGACAAGACCGGCCGGAACCCGCCCGCGCCCGCGGTCCTGACCGTCACCCACGGCGGTGTGCTGAACCTGCTGACGCGGGCCCTGGCCGGCGCCGTCGCAACGCCCGAGGTCCTGGTCGGCACCTGTGCCGCCGTCTGCGTGGACGTCGAGTGGTCACCCGCCGGCCGTCCGCGTGCCGCCCTGCGCCGGTGGAACGTGGCCCCGCACGAGTGCGAGGAAGCGCCCGCGCCCACCCCGCCCCCGTCCTTCGTCGACCTCGGCTCCCTCGTCTTCGACGAGCTCAACTCCAAGGAAGTGACCCGTACATGAGCATCGAGATCACCGTACTCTTCGACGTCGTACCGGACCGCCTGGCGGACACCGCGGACGCCTTCGTGGAACTGTGCGCCGCGACCCGTCAGGAGGAGGGCGCGTTGCGCTTCGACGCCTGGCGGTCCGAGGAGCACGAGAACGTGATCGTGCTGGTCGAGGAGTGGGCCGACCAGGCGGCCATCGACCTGCACATGAAGGAGCCGTACGTCGCGGACTTCCTCGCGAAGGTCGAGGGCGCCTATGTGCGTCCTCCTTACGTCCACCGCCTGCGCCCCCTCGCCGCCTGACCCATGGTGAGCGACATGCGGCAGCCGCGCGTCCTCGTGGTCGGCGCCGGTCCCGTCGGGATGGTCCTCGCCTGCGAACTGCTGGCGCACGGTGTTCGGGCCGACGTCATCTCCAAGCTCCGCAGGCAGAGCCCGCACTCACGCGCCACGATCCTGTGGCCCCGCATCCTGGAACTCCTGGACCGGGTGGGCGTGGGACGGAAACTGGTCGACAGCGGCCACTACTTCGACCAGATGAACTACTACTCCCAGAAGAAGCTGATCGGCCTGATCCGGTTCGACCGGCTGCAAGGCGTCGGTTATCCCTTCGCCATCACCATCCCGCAGTGGCGCACCGAGGCGATCCTCGAGGAGCACCTCACCGCGCTCGGCGGCACCATCGAGTACGACACCACCTTCGTAGACGGCACCCAGGACCCGGACGGGGTCCAGTGCCGGCTCCAGCTCGCCGACGGCCGGGCGCGGACCCGTACATACGACTACGTGGTCGGGGCCGACGGTTACAACAGCGCCGTCCGCGAGGCGTTCGGCTTCCGGTTCGCCGGCCGGACCCTGCGCACCCGGCTTGCCATCACCGACGCCGAGATCCTGGGCGAGACCACCAGCAGCGAAGCGGCGTACTACCTGACCCGGACCGGGAACATGGTGCTGGCGCCGCTCGGCGACGGAGTCTTCCGGGTCGGCGCCAGCGTGCCCGACGACTACACGGGCGACACGCCGGACCGCGCCTTCTTCGAGAGGCTGCTCGCCGAGCGCGTCCCCGGGGCGCGCAGGCTCGGCGAGATGAAGTTCAGCGGCATCTTCACGGCTCACGTCCGCTCGGCGGGCACGTACGGCAGCGGCCGGGTCTTCCTGGCCGGCGACTCGGCGCACGCGATGAGCCCGTCGGGCGCGCAGGGGCTGAACACCGGCATCCAGGACGCAGTCAACCTCGGCTGGAAGCTGGCCGGTGTGGTGCGTGGCGACTACCGCACGGACCTGCTGGACAGTTACGACACCGAGCGCAGGCCGGCGGTCGACGCGGTCGCCGGACTCTCCACCCGCCTGGCCCGGATCGGCCTGTACTCGACCCGGCGGCAGACCCTCGCCCGGGATGCCGTCTACCGGCTGGGCACCACCACTCAGACGCTCGAAAAAGTGCTCGCGCCCAAGCTGGCCCAGCTCGACACCCACTACGGCCCCCGGCCGAAACGGCGCTCCCTGGTGCCGGGGGAACGCCTGCCCCTCGGCTGGCGTGAGTCGCCGGCAGCCCCCGTCCTCGCCGTGGACCGCTACACCGTGCTGCTGTGGCCCGGCCTCCAGTACCGGTACGAGCGCTGGACCGGGCTCGTCGACAAACTGCGCGAGCAGCTGACCGCGGTGACCGTCTCCGACCTGGGCGGTCGCCCGCCCGGCCCGCTGCTGGGCAAGCTTCCGCGCGAGGCACACGCCCTGCTGGTCCGCCCCGACGGCCACCTCGACGTGCTCGTCCCGCTGGACGACCGCGCTCCCGCCGCCGCCGTCCGCGTGGTCGGCCAGGCACTCGCCCGGCATGCACAGCCCCACACCACCGCCCCGCAACTGGCCGGTCAGCCGGCCTGACGCCTTGTTCCCGGCACAACCCGAAGGAGCCCGTCATGAGCACCACCCCCCGCGTCACCCTCACCGAAGTCGCCGACATGACGCCCGACCAGCTCGCGGTGTACGAGAAGTTCCAGTCCAACCTGACCCGCGCGCTGCTGCTCACCAAGAACTCCGCGGCCGCCCACCTCGCGCTCGGCGGCACCTTCACGGTCGGCCTGCTGAGCCTGCTGGACCGCGAGGTGGTCGTGCTGCGTGTGGCCAGGCTGCGCGACAGCGAGTTCGAGCGCCTGCTGCACTACCCGCTCGCGAAGAAGGCCGGTCTGGAGGACACCGAGATCAAGGCGATCGAGGAAGGCCTCTACGACCAGCTCCCGCCCGCCCGCGCCGCCCTGGTCCGCTACGTCACCGACTGCATGGTCGACCACAGGGCGAGCAAGGAGGCCTTCCTCGCGCTGCGCGAGCACTACTCGCAGAACGAGATCGCCGAGATCACGCATCTCGCGGGGCACAGCGCCATGACCGCCATGTACCTGGCCAGCCTGGACATCCCGCTCGACGAGGGCATCGCGTCCTGGGGCCGGCTCACCGAGGTACAGGACGAGGTCAGGAACTGATCCCGGCCGCTCGCCCGATCCGAGAGGAAGAACGTTGCAGTACGTCCGGCTGGGCTCGTCCGGCCTGAAGGTGTCGCGACTGGCGCTGGGATGCATGAGTTACGGCGAGCCCCGACTCGGCACCCATCCCTGGTCGCTGCCCGAGGAGGAGAGCCTCCCGTTCCTCGCCCAGGCGCTCGAACTGGGCATCAACTTCTTCGACACCGCGAACATCTACTCGCTGGGCACCAGCGAGGAGTTCCTGGGCCGCGCGGTGCGCAAGCTGACCCGGCGCGAAGACGTCGTCATCGCCACCAAGGTCTACGAGAAGCTCAAGGACAACCCGCTCTCGGGCGGGCTGTCCCGCTCGGCGATCATGCGCGAACTCGACGCCAGCCTGCGGCGGTTGGACACCGACTACATCGACCTCTACATCGTCCACCGCTGGGACCACGAGACCCCGGTCGAGGAGACCATGGAGGCGCTGCACGACGTGGTGCGCGCGGGCAAGGTCCGCTACATCGGTGCCTCCTCCATGCACGCCTGGCAGTTCGTGAAGGCGCAGTACGTCGCCGATCTCCACGGCTGGACGCGGTTCGTGAGCATGCAGAACCACTACAACCTCGTCAACCGCGAGGAAGAGCGCGAGATGCTGCCGTACTGCCTCGCGGAGGGCGTCGGCGTCACCCCGTGGAGCCCGCTGGCCCGCGGAAGGCTCACGCGCGACTGGGACGCCGAGTCGCCCCGCACCGGGGGCGACCCGATCCAGGACCGCTTCTACGGCCCCACCGAGCGGGCGGACCGCGCGGTCGCCCGCGTGGTCGCCGAGATCGCCGCCGAACGCGGCATCCCCATGGCCCAGGTGGCCCTCGCCTGGCTGCTGCGTCAGCCGGTGGTCACCGCGCCCGTCGTCGGCGCGACCCGGCCGCACCACCTCGAGGACGCCGTGGCGTCCCTCGACGTGAGGCTCGACGACACCGAACTCGCCCGGCTTGAGGCGCCCTATGTGCCGCACGCCGTCGTGGAATACGTCTGACCGACAGGCAGGTGGAGGAACCATGGGAATAGCCGACTACGCCCTGGCGATGCCGAGCGGGAAGCGATGCGTCGACGACGTCAGCCGGGAGTCGGGGTACACCGTCGAGAAGCTCGGCCAGATCCTTCCGTCCGGGAAGTTCTCGGTGCTGGCCGAGGGCGAGACCTCCTGGGGGCTCGGCCGGGACGCCGCGGCCAGGCTCCTGGCCCGCAACCCGGTACCGCTCGAGGAGATCGGACTCGTCCTGTACGCGGGCTCCAGCGAATGGGGCACACCCTTCTGGTCGCCCGCCGCCAAGATCGCCCAGGAGCTGGGGATCGCGGACGCGCACTGCTTCGAGGTCTCCAACTTCTGCAACGCGGGCATGGTCGCCGTGAAACTGGCGGACGACCAGGTGCGGGCGGGCACCCACAAGCACGCGCTGGTGATCATCTCGGACAGGCTCAGCCAGCTCGTCGAGTACGGCACCCGCTACATCGAGCTGTTCAACTTCGCGGACGGCGCCGCCGCCGTACTGATCTCGGCCGACGCCAAGTACGAGGTGCTGGGCGCCGCTCACCACACCGACCCGCAATGGGTGGACTCGTACTACGGCGAGATCAAGGAAGGCAGGGTCAAGGTCGAGCGGGGCGAGAAGCTCGACGGGCTCGGCGAGGCGTTCCTCGACAACTTCACGGCCCTGACCCACAAGGTCCTCGCCGGCCTCGGGCAGAAGGTGGCCGACGTGTCGTACTTCCTGGTCACGCACGGCAACCAGGACACCCACCGCAAGTACCTCGCCGCACTGGGCGTGCACACCTCCCGCAGCGTCTTCCAGTACGACCGCGACGGCCACCTCGGCGGTGCGGACCCGTTCCTCGCCTTGGAGGAGCTGGAGCGGGAGGGCCGGATCGCCTCCGGCGACCTGGTGGTCGTAGCGACCGCGGGATCGGGTTTCACCTGGGGTGTGACGGCGATCCGCCGGACGTGACCCGCGTATGGCAAGGGGAAGGGCTCCCGGTTCTTCTTGAGAACCGGGAGCCCTTCCCCTTGCCACGTGTTCAGCGACGGTGAACGGAGTTCAGATCCACCGTCAGGAGCTGCAGCGCCGCCTCGTGCGGTGAGTCGGGTTCCGCATGGTAGAACTTCAGGATGTTGCCGTCCTGGAGGTCGGCGGACTGGTACATCAACTCCAGCTCACCGACGACCGGATGGCTGAAGAGCTTGGTGCCCTCGATGCAGTTGGCCACCCGCTGTCGGCACCAGAGTGCCGCGAACTCCTCGCTCTGAATGGTCAGTTCACCGATGAGCTCGGCCAGTCGTGGGTCGTGCCGGTGGTTTCCGGAAATGAACCGCAGATAGGTCACGTTCGACTCGGACTCCGTGGCCCAGTCCGCGTACAGGGTCCGGACGTCCTCGTCGAGGAAGTTCATCTTGATGACGTTGGGGCGCAGTTCGGCGTCCTCGGTGACATCGAAATCGAGATGCGGCGCGAACAGCCGGTGGTACAGCGAGTTCCAGGCGAGGATGTCGCACCGGTAGTTCAGCACGGCCGCGGCCACGTTGCCGAGTGACGCCATCAGCATTTTGGTGCTGGGGCTCAACTGGTCGTCATGGGGCGCCTGCTGCTGCGGGTTCTGCACCGCAGTCCCGATCTTGAGCAAGTAGTCCTGCTCGTCGAGGCTCAGATCCAGAGCGCGGGCGATGGAGAGCAGGACCTGCGGGGAGGCGTGCGCGGTCTGCGACTGCTCGAGCCGGGTGTAGTAGGTCTGACTCACTCCCGCGAGTGCTGCCACCTCCTCCCGGCGCAGTCCGGGAACCCGCCGGGAGCCGCCGGCGCGCAGTCCCCGCTGCTCCGGCCGGACGCGCTCACGCATCTGCCGCAGGTAGCTGCCGAGGTCGGTGTTCACGATCTGTTCCACCCTTCTCATTATGAAGTGCCGTACCGCATCGGCAATATCGCCCCGTCCCGCGGTGACCGACGCCACGACGGCCGGGCGGGCGGTCACTGCTCCGCCCACCCGGCCGTGCGGGCCACCGCGCCGGGGGATTTACGCGGTGACGGATGCCGCCTGCCGGGCCCTCCCGCGCAGCACCAGCCACAGGAGAAGACCGACGGCGACCTGGGAGAATCCGGCCACGCCGATCGCCACGTGGATTCCGGTGAGCTCCTCGGCGGCGGTGACGGTGCCCTGTCCGATGAAAGCGGCGAAGACCGCGCTCACCAGCGGGATGCCGATCGCGATGCCGACCTGCTGGCTCTGGGTGGCCATGCCGGTGGCCATGCCCTGCGCGTCGGAGTCGACGGACGAGGTGGCGATGACCATGAAGCACAGGGCGGCCAGCATGGAGAAGAAGGCGTTCACGAACTGGGTGGCGATCAGCGGGATCAACCAGTACGAGTCCGAGGTGGCCCACAGCGCCGGCAGCATGAACGCGCCCTGCAGGAGCAGGGAGACGCCGAGCATCGTGCGCGGCGAGACCCGCTGGAGGATGCGCGGACCGACGGTGCCGGCGACGATCTGGCCCACACCGATGCCGAGCAGCACCAGGCCGGCGACCATGGACGACAGGCCGAGCACGTTCTGGACGTAGAGGCCGGTGAAGAAGATCAGCGCGGTCTCGCCGCCGAAGATGAACAGTGCTGCCAGGTTGCCGAAGGCGATGTCGGGCTTCTTGAGGATCTTCACCGGGACCAGGGCGTCGACGGTACGGCTCTCCACGGCCCAGAAGACGCCGAGCAGAACGGCGGCTGCGATCAGCGAGGCGCCCGCGACCAGATCGAGGCCCTCCTCGCCGACGCGGGTGACACCGTAGATCCCGGCGAACAGGCCCAGGGTGATCAGCAGCGCACCGGGCAGGTCGATGCGGCTGCGCTGCTCCGCCCGGCTCTCGTCGACGACGATCGGCACCACGACGATCGCGGCGATGGCCACGGGGATGTTGATGAAGAAGGCCCAGCGCCAGGAGAACACGTCCGTGAGGACACCGCCGAGGATCGCGCCGACGCTGAAGCCGGAGCTCATCATCACGCTGTTCAGGCCCAGCGCCCGGGTGCGCAGGCCGGGTTCGGTGAAAGCGGTGGTCAGCAGGGCGAGCGCGGCGGGCGTGACGGCGGCGGTGGCCAGGCCCTGCAGAGTACGGGCGACCAGCAGCATCGTGGGGGAGTCGGCGAGGCCGCCGACGAGCGAGGAGACGCTCAGAAGGACCATCCCGGCGGTGAAGATCCGCCGACGCCCCACGTAGTCACCGACCCGTCCGAAGACCAGGGTGCACCCGGCGGCGCACAGCGCGAACGTCGTGGTGATCCACTGCAGGCTCCCCGTCGAGAACCCCAGGGACGTGCCGACCTCGGGCAGCGCGACGTTCAGCACGGAGAAGTCGGCGGCCATCATGAACTGCGACGCCAGCAGCACCACCAGGGCGGCGACCTGACGGCCTGTCATACGGACACTGGTCGGCGGCGCGGCCTCGGAGGTCGTGGCGGTATCAGCGGTAGTCATGCGTCCCAGCCTCTGCCGCCCGCCGCCACCCAGCCAGATCCCTCTTGACGGCACTCCTGCGGAGACTGTCACTGGCAGTGCCACCCTCGCACCGCGCCCGATCCCGTCGGCGGCCGGCCCCGCAGCGCCTGCCGGGGCAAACCACGACGGTGTCCGAGCCGACAGTCATTGCGGCCTACCGCATCCGGGCCCCGCCTCCTGCGCAGCCACAGCACGGCGCCCGTCCTGGCGCCGCCGGAATCGCGCGCCGGATCCTGGGTGTGAGCAGCAACCGGTGCAGAGCCCTCTTCCTGGCTGTGGGCACTCGGACCCTGAATCTGTGAAGATCCGGAGTGGGTGAGTCTCTGTAGAGGGTCTACAAGCGAGGGCCTGCAAGTGCATGGCGGAGCTCCGGGACGATGCCGCCACGCCGTATCGTTCGAATCCGGGCCCCTCAAGGTGGTCGTGGTGGAGGATCTGGGCGCCAGCCACCGACACGCCGAATGCCACAAGACCTCAGTGGCGAAATCATGACTCACCGCAAAAAGCCCAGGTCACATGCCTGGATCACCGAGTTCCAATGCGCACCCCCTTGCGCTCCCCTCACCCCGCGACCACTCCGCAAGCTGACCAACCATCAGGAGCTCATCGCAAAAGACCAGGTCAGATGGCATCTGACCTGGTCATAAGTGGAGCCGCCTTCGGGATTCGAACCCGAGACCTACGCATTACGAGACCATGAGCGTTCGTGTTGCCGGGTGCCGCATGATGCCGCCGAGTGACGTTTTTCCTGATCAGATGGCATGCGGCACGTTGAACTGTGCTGCCCCGTGATGCACCGTCCAAAGGCGTCTGTCCACCGACTGTCCACCGGCGAAGCCGCCAGGGGAGGTTCGTAAGGCAACTGTAGACCTGCAAGCGTAACCCTTGAAAAGGTTAGACGGGCACGTGAGGGCGCCTGTCTGATCTCCACAAAGCGCCTTAATCAGCCTCCACCGCTTCGAACTCGACCACGTGGCTTTGTTCATCAGCTTCAGGTTTGAAAGAGCGGTTCATGTGGCGCGAATCCAAGATCCTGGAGATCAACGAGGGCGGAGCAAGGTGCAGCGGATACTGATCGCGGGGGAGCTGCTTACCGACGGGCTGACGACACGTAGCCCGGCCCTGGGTCACTTCTCCCGGGTGAAGCGGACGTCGAGGCCGCAGGGGACGTCGGGATCGTTAGACGCACAGAGGGTCTTGCCGTCGTCCACGACCGCGAGCTGGAGATTGCAGTCCCAGTCCCAGTACTCGCGGGCCAGCCCGAGACCGATCCAGGAGCCCGACTTTGCCGTCTTCGACATGTGGCTTCCGTTGGCGTCGTCGACGAAGAAACCCCAGCCGCCGCCGGATTTCCCGCTGGGGCAGTCGGCCGTGGCGAGCTCCTTGGAATCGAGGCCCGTGGCGGTGAATTTCCGGTCGTCAGAAAAGGAGATCCTTTCGCCATCGGGTCCCTTCCAGTTCCCCACGATGCGCGCTGCCGAGACCTTCGCCGTGTCGTCGGTGGTGGAGCACGCGGCCACCAACAGAAGGGGAAGCAGGGCGGTGGCGGCAAGGCGGCCAGCCCTCAGGTGATTCTTGAACACGCTGTGATCCTAGGGTTGGGGGTGGGAGGACCGTGGGGCCGGGGCCGGTGTGTGGCCCCGGCCCCACGGCCTATCTGTGCGTGGCTGCTAGTCGAGCCATTCCGAATAGTTCACGCTCTCGTTGACGGGCCACTTCTCCTCCCATGAGAAGTCCTCCGTCACGGCCGCGCCGAACGTGTCCTCGAAGGCCGGGTTCCACGACCGCGGGATGACGTGGGTCGCGGATCGCCAGTCGGAAAGGTTGGTGGCGGTGAACTTCAGCGTGACCGACTGCTCCTTCTTGTTGATCGACTTGATCCTGCCTGTGGCCGAGTAGCTGCCGAGGAACGCGTCCGCCTGGTTCTCCGTCCCGAGACCGCCGTTGGTGAGCACACCGCCGATGTCGTTGGCTGCCCCGCGTAGGGAGTTGAACTTGTACCAGGGGCTGCCCGGCTCGGGGCCCTTGTCCTTGTAGAGGAAGGGGATGGCTTCCTTTGCGGCCGGGGCCCTCATGCCCTTGTCCCGGGCCTGGCCCACCAGCTTCGTCCGCCATTCGCCGAAGGTCTCGTCCTGCGCCAGGATCGAGGTGAACGCGTCACCGCCCCGGAAGTTCTGCTGCTCCCCCAACGGGAAACCGCCGCCCCACAACCAGCCGAAGAACAGGCCGCGTGAGGTCTCCCAGTCATTGTTCGCCTTCGGATCGCTGACGATGCCCCAGTTGGGCAGGGTGGCCAGATATTCACTAAGGGGCCTGCCATTCACTTCCCATGGCGTGTCCCAGGATTTGGTGATGAGGTTGTAGGTCGCGCCGGGCTTGTAGTTGAGGAGCGGCATCCCGGAGGGGTTGCCGTAGGAGTTCGTCGGGGCGGTGCCGCCGGACGAGCCGATCGCGTCGATGGCGGACCCGATGATGTTGCGGAGGCCGCGCACGGCGCCACCAACGATCGCGCTGATGCCCCCGAGAATGCCACCGACGCCGTCGGACATGCCGGTCGGGTCGGAGTTGGTGATGGGGCTGTTGCTCGAGTAGGCGTAGCCGTTGAGTGTCTGCGGCTTGTCCGGTTCGAGCAGCGGGTCGACGCTCAGGAAGCGGCCCGTCGCCGGGTCGTACTGGCGGGCGCCGAGCTGGGTGAGGCCCGTCGTCTGGTCGGATGGCCTGCCCAGGAAGCCCTTGTCGTCGGGCCAGCTGCCGCTCGCCGTGCCACGCGGGGCACCGAACGGCTTGGTGTAGCGCTTGACGAAGGCCAGAGTGTCCGAGGCGATCGCCAGACTTGAGGTGCCCTGGTGGTTGCCGGCCAGGAAGGTCAGCTTGGTGCCGGACACCCCGGCGGCTGAGGTGCGCACCGCGAGGGTCGTGCTGCCCGCCGTGTAGCTGCGGGTGCCCGACAGTGCCTTGGTGGCGCCGTTGCCGCTGACCTTGAGCCGGACCTCGGTCGTGCCGAGGTAGAGCACGGTCTCGCCGTCGGTGGTGGTGGGCCGCTTGATGAGCAGCTCACCGCTCGCGTCGTAGAGGTATCCGGTGCCGGTGGCGGGCTTGCCGTTCGCGGCGGGTTCGCTCGCGGTGGCGACCCTGCCCTCGGTGTCCCAGGCCAGCGTCTGGGTGGCCTGGGTGCCGGGCCGGGTCCAGGTGTTGCCGTTCTCGTCGTAGGTGTACTTCACGGTCGTCGAGCCGCTGACCGTCGAGGACAGGGCGTGCGGCTGGCCCCTGTCCGTGCCGTACTTGTACTCGGTGGTGACGTCGCCCGAGGCGCTGTGCTCCACCTGCTGGGAGCGCAGGCCGGAGTCGTTGTACTGGTAGCTGGTCCAGTACGGCGCGGCCCCGCCCAGGTTGGCGGTGGTGCGGCCGGATGCGGCGCAGTCAGCGGCCTTCGGGGTCCAGGCCTCACTCAGGCGGCGGTAGCCGTCGTAGGTGAAGCACTGGTAGTCCTCCTTGCCGGTCCCACCGAGGGTGGTGCCGTCGTGGACTGCGGTGATGTTGCCCGCGTCGTCCTGGCTGTATTTCAGCTCCTGGAGCATGTAGCCGTGTACGTCGTCGGTGACGTACGACCGGGTGAGGCGACGGGTGCCAGCCTCGTAGTCGTGGTTGACGTACACCTTCTTCGCGGCGCTCGGGTCAGTGGCGAGCGTCAGTTGGCGCAAATCGCCGAGCGGGGAGTAGGCGACGCCCTGGAGGTAGCCGGTGGTGCCCTTGGCGGTCAGCACCTGGCCGAGTGCGTCGTGGGTGTAGGAAACAGTTTCCCCTGCCAGCCCGGCCACTGCGGGTGCGGCGGCCTGCTTCACCGTGCCGTCGAGGTTGTAGCCGGTGGAGAAGGACAGGGTGCTGGGCACACCTGCCGTCACCAGCGGGTCGTTGGAGGGCAGGATCAGCTGATTGTTGGTGACCTTGTACAGCGGGTCGTAGGCGGTGACCTTCTGGGTGTAGGCCTTTCCACTGACGCCGCCGTCGTAGCGCACGGCTGTGTCCTGCTGGCCCTTGGCGAGGGTGTCGAAGGTCCAGGCCGCCAGTTTGTTGGCGTCGGTCTTGGACGTCTGCCACATGCCGGTCTTGCGGCCGAGGACGTCGTACTCGAAGAGCAGCGCGTTGCCCGGGCGGCTGTCGGTCGACTTGATTGCCTGGTCGAGCTCGTTGTGGTCCGTGGTGGTCGTCCCCTTGTCGGGGTCGATCACGGTCCGCTGCCGACCGAAGAGGTCGTAGGTGTACGACCACTTGGACTTGTCGTGTGCGGTGATCGTCTCCTGCCGGTCGGCGTCGTCGAAGGTGTAGCGGGTGGTCATGTAGTCGGTGCCGGTCGGATTGCTGCCGGCGTAGTCACGGCGTTCGACGGTCTGGCCGAGCGCGTTGGTGACGACCGCGCTGGCCGTGCCACCAGCCGGGGCGCTCGCGAGGACCGTGTCGCCCTTGTAGGTGGTGTCGAGCGACCATTTGGTGACGCCGTAGCTCTTGGTGGTCACCTTGGTGACGCGTGCCATGCCGTCGAAGACGCTGTCGCTCTGCCTTGGCGCCTGTCCGCCGTCGATCTGCACAATCGAGGAGGACGGTGCGGCCGTACTGTCCCAGATGTCGCCTTGAGCAGTCACGGCGAGACCGCGGCCGTCATACAGGGTCTGGGCGATGACCCGCCCGCCCACAGCCGAGGGCGCCTGCACCTGGCGGGTGCGCAGCAGTGAATCGTAGATCTCGTAGGTGGTGTTGTAGCCGGAGCCGTCGCCCTTGAGGGTGGCGCTGGAGACCCAGGGCAGCGCGTCGGCCTTGACGCTGTACGCGTACACGTAGTTGGCGGTCTTTCCGAGCGCGCGGGAGCGGTTGGGCAGCCAGACGGAGGTGACCCGGCCAAGGCTGTCGTATGCCGTCTCCGTCACCCGGTTGTTGGGGTCGGTGACCTTGAGGTCCGTGCCCAGGGCGAAGTCCTTGACGGTGACCGTCTTGTAGGCCTTGGCGTTGCCGACCTTCGTCTGGGTCAGCGGACCGGCCGAGACCGGAACGTATTCGGTGGTGGACGTGGTGACGTTGTTGGTGTTCTTCATCAGGGTGGGGCGGCCGAGCGTGTCGTACTCAGTGACGGCCGTCTGCTGCCACAGCGGCTGGTCGTCACCTCCGTATCCCTGGGCACGCCCCGTCCACCGGGCGTCGCCCTTGGTGGGCTTTTGTGTGGTGGACCAGGTGGTGGTGTCGTACGCGGTCGCCGTGTCGGAGATGACATCGCCGGGGCGGGTGTGGTCGGCCGGCAGGTCCAGGGAGGAGTCGGCGACGGAGCACTCCTGGCCGACGGTCCGGGTCCGGGAGACCGTGGAGATCAGGTTGACCGTCTCGTTGCGGGCGTACCAGGTGCGGGTGCATTTCTCGTCGCCGGCGACGGCGTTGTCACCGGAGTCTTCGACGGTCTTCGGCATTCCGAAGTCGTCGTATGTGGTCTTCGTGGTGCGCACCCGGTCGGCCGGTGTGAGCTTGCTGGTGACGTTGGTGCGGGCGTGGGAGGCGCCGATGCGGACGTAGTAGGCCTCGGTGTTGGCGTAGGACTTGTGCTGGGTGGCTGTCTGCTGAGACCAGGGGTCGTTGACAGTGCCGGAGATTTCGGTGGCGCCGTCGTAGGAGACGGACTCCCGGTTGAAGCCGGCGTACTGCTCGGAGTCGGTGATCTCATCGGCCTTGATGCCGGTGACCTTGACGGTTTTGCGGGCGTCGGGGTCCAGCGTCTTGCCGTCGGCGGCAAGCACGCGGTCGCCGTTCATGCCGCGGAGGTATACCGAGACTGTCCTGGTCTGGGTGCCTTCCGACGGGCCGGTGAGGTGGGTGACCTTCTGGTAGCCGCGCCACTCGGACCAGGTGCGCTCCTTGGCTGGGGTCAGTGGGTCCTCGTTGTAGTGCCAGGCACCGCCGCCGGAGTACTGGTAGGTGTGCTGGACCGCCTCGGAGCCGCCGAGCGGGTCGGTGGTGCGCACCCCGCTGACCGGGTACTTATGGAACCAGTCGAGGATCGGGTTGTCCTGGCCGTAGGGCGACCAGTACACCGGGTAGCAGCGCTTGGTGTTTTCGTCGGCCTTGGGCATGGTCTGTCCAGCCACGCAGTCTGCGGCGAGGTAGTCGACGATCGTCTGCGCGCCCGTTTCGGATACGACCGTCTTCAGTCGTGGACGCTCGAAGGACAGGATGTCGTCGCTTGGGCTGTCCACCCGGTTGGGCAGGAAGACGTGAGAGAACTTCACCGGGTCGAGGTCGAGATCGGGGCCGCGCTTGCCGATGTGCTTGATCTGGTCGAGCCACAGCGACTGGTCGGTGGAGTCACCTGTGTCGCCCGGGTCGAGGTAGAGGTGCTTCAGCTCCCAGGTGTCGACCGGGGCGAAGGCGGGGGTGGCTGCCGCAGCTTCCCACGCGTAGGTGGTGACGGAGGTCAGCCGCTTGCGGGTGAAGAAGGACGGGCTGTCGAGGTAGGGGCACTTCTCGCCGTCCTTGCAGACCTGGTCGAAGGGCACGTCGGGCCAGTTGTCCCGGGTGTCCTTGGTGAGCGAGTCGCAGCCCGTGCCGGAGGCGAGGCAGCGCTCGGCGTAGGAGAGGACGACTTTGTGCGAGGCGGCTGGGGAAGCGCTGAACAGGGCGCCAGCGCGCTGTCCGTAGCGGATCTCCTTGAGGTAGCCGCCACGGGTGTAGGGCGTGCCGGTGTCGTCGTCGCCAAGCTTGTCGTAGTTGTTGGTTTCGTCTTCGTACCAGTAGCTCTGTGCGTTGCTGTGGGTGTCTTCGACGTAGTCGAGGTTCCATCGCCAGGCCTGCTGCTTGGCGCGGTCGGCGAAGGCATCGCCGGAGGAGTAACCGGGCTCACCCTCGTCGTCGCCGAAGACTGGCACGGTCCACACCGATTTGGTGCGGGCGTCGTCGGCGGCACCGTCGAGCTTGTTCAGACCGAAGACGAATTTGGTGCCGTCACCGGTGACGACGGTCCAGTACTCGCCGTTGTCGTCGCCGTTCTCGGCGTCAGTGGAGTGGATGACCTTGGAGGCATCGTCGTTCTTCAGCCGCCACTGGCCGGTGGTGTCGTCCTTGACCAGTTCGGTGGCTTTGCCGTTGAGCACCAGGGACGCGTTGTCGTACTTCCAGCACATGTCGTGCTTGTCGCTGTGGCCGTCGTCGGTGCAGGAGCCGTACTTGCGCTCGATGTACGACGAGGTGATCTCGAAGCCTTCACCGACCTGGGTGCCCTGGTTGTTGGTGGTGGAGGTACGGCCGTCCACGCTGGAGGAGTCGTAGGAGATCTCCAGCTCCACGCCCGGGCCGGCAGCCGGCTGGGGTGCCTTGAGCGGGTAGGACCAGGTGAAGCTGCCGGAGCTGCCGCCGGCCTCCCAGGTGGAGGAGGCGGAGAGCGGGGTGGCCTTGTAGTCGCCGTCGGCGGAGGCAGTGCCGGCTGCAAGAGCGAGCATCATGGTCTGTCCGGAGGCCGCGGACATTGTGCTCGCCGAGTGGGCGGTCTTCGCCGTCTTCGCCGCAAACGACAGGTCGGCGGTGATCCGTTCCTCGCCCCGGGTGTTGACGAAGCCGACCGGGGTCGCAGTGCGGCACTTCGCGGTCGCCGCTTTCTTCTGGGCGCAGTCGGGCAGCCGCAGCACCTGCAGCCGGCCGGCCCAGTCGCCGCCGTAGGCCGACGCGAACGCCGAGTAATCGATGCCGAGGCGGGCCTGACCGCCGGCTGTGGGGCCGGTCACCTTCAGGACCACGCCCTTGACGCCCAGGTCCTGGGCGGCCTTCTGATCCAGGACGTCGACCCGGACAGATTTGGCGCGCTTGGCCTTCTTGGCAGCCGGCGCGGTCAGGGTGACCGGCAGGGTGCCCGGTTCCGCCTTCGCCGCGCCGGAGGCAGGCAGGGTGAGGCGGGCCGAACCATCGGTCGGCCAGGTGGTGCCCCTGGCACGGTCCTTGGCTGCTCGCTTGGCCGCCGTCTGGTCGGCGCGGGCAGCCGTACGCATGGCGGCTGCGGTCTTGGTGTCCGTCTTCGCCTTGAACGGCTCGACCTTCTGGGCGCGTGGCTTGGACAGCTCGGGCCGGCCCAGCGGGTCGTCGGCGAACGCCACGGAGGGAGCGAGCAGGCCGGGCAGCATGCCGAGGCCGACGACGGCGCTGACGCGTCGCAGCCACGGCGTCCGTGAGGGCCCGCTCCGGTCCGGGGCAGGCCGGACCGGGGGTATGTGTCGCATGGAGTGCCTTTTCTGAGAAGGATGCGCGGGTCGCAAATGGATGCGGATCAGTGAGAAAGCGCAGATTCCCTAAGCCCGCGGTCTGCGCGTCTGACGGAGTGTCGGCCGACGCACGGGGGAGCCGGTCGGCTCGGAGCGGTGCACTCCGAGCCGACCGGTGGGTCTGCCTGGCGGGCGATCTGGGTCAGCCGCCGAGGACCTGCGAGCGGATCTGGTCTGCGGTCATCGCGCCGGTCCACACCCGCAGCTCCTCCAAGGAACCGGGCAGGTAGTTGCCGGTGGTACCGCTCTTGCTGCCGCGGCCCAGGGAGAGAGCCCCGCTGCCGTACTGCAGGGCTGTGAACCCGGAGGCTGTGTCGGAGGGCTGGTCGAACTCACCCACGAAAAGGTGGAGTCGGCCGTAGCGGGTCTCCGTCTTGGCCTCGTCGTTCGGGTCGGTCCACAGCCAGGACTCCTGGGCGTCGAAGACGCCGGTGACCTGTACCCAAGTGTCGGTCTCGGCGATGTCGCCGCCGGGCACCTCAGCGCTCTGGGTGACCTTGCCGTCGCTGCCGACAGCGGTGCGGGTGAACTTCCACTGGTAGACGCCGTCAGCGGGTTTGACCACCCACAGCGCCCACGAGGACTCACCGTTGCTCGCCTGCTGTGCGGCGACCTGCGCCTGATAGCCGACCGGCTTGGTGGCCAGCTTCTCGGAGTCCAGCTCGATCCGGGCGGTGGCGGTGAATGAGCCGCTTTCGTCAGTGACCGGGCCGGTGGCGGCGGCGTAGCCGGTGTTGCCGTCGAGGACGAGGGCGTTGTTCTCCGCGTCCAGGGTTGCGCCGGAGGATGACAGCGGCATGTTCGGCGCGGGGTAGGAAGAGACCTCCTTGACCTCGGTGCCGGTGGACGAGGCCGCGTCCCAGTGGGCGACCAGTTCGTTGGCTGGGACGCCGTTCTCCAGGACCATGGCCTCCTGGGCGATCTCGTCGGGTTGGAGCACTCGCTGCCACACGTTGATCTCGTCCAGGCGTCCGCGGAAGAACTCGCCGTATTCCCCGCCGACCAGGGAGCGTCCGAATTGGAGGCCGCTGGAGGAAACCCACGGCTGGTAGGCGGTCGCCAGGGAGTTAAGTACCACGGGCTGGCCCTGCGGGCGGCCGTTGACGAACAACTGAATGGTGTCGTTCGTCTTGTCGGTGTCCCTCTTGGTGTCGAAGACGGCGGACAGGTGCGTCCACACCTTCAGCGGCGGGTTGGTCGCATCGGCGAGCGAGCGCAGGTACACCGCGCCGGTGTCGACGTCGGCGGCGGTGCGGTTGAACACCCACTTCTTGTACGACGCCGAGTAGTACAGCGTGAACGCCGAGCCATGGGCGCCGGGGGCGGACATCACCACGTGGCTCTGCGAGGCGTCCGTGAGGTACACCCAGCTTGAGACCGTGAAGGAGTCCTTGGTGTTCACTGCCGGGGCTGCGGTAGCTGCATAGGCCTGCTGCTTGGCCGGGTCGGTGCTGTCCATCCACAGCGAGTAGTCCGTGTCGCCGCGACGAGCGAGCGAGGACCAGCTGGCGCCGTCCGTGTAGAGGGTGGCATTGTGGCGGGTGCCTTCGGTGGCGGTGTCTTTGGCGACGGTCACGCCCGAGCCGGGCGCGGCGTCGTCGAAGTGCCAGGTTCCCGAGGCGCCTTGGGCCGGGGCGACCTTGAAGGAGAACTCGGCGGGCGCGCCCCACCGGTTGCGGACGTCCTTGGCCTCTACCGACAGCACCTGGATGCCCGCGAGTGACGGGGAGACGTTGGTGGCGGTGACCGTGGAGCCGCTAACGATCTTGGTCTGCTGGGCCGAGCTGGTCAGCAGCCTCCAGCGGTAGCCGGTGATGTCGGTGTCGGCGGTGTTGGGCTTGAAGGTGAAGCTGCCGGGCTCGCCTGGGCCGCCGGCTGCATTGCACAGGTTGGTGGTGCATCCGCTGTACGGGGTGCCCGCGGTGATCTTCGGGGCCTTCGGGGCCGTGGAGTCGATTTTGAAGTAGCACCATCTGGAGTACGAGGAGAACAGGTCGCCAGCTCTGCCGTCGTACGACCAGTGCGACTGGGTGCGCGAGCGCAGCCGGTACAGGCCGCCATCGGCCCGATCTGACGTGCGCATCTTCTCCAGCGTGCCGTCCGGGTCCCAGCCGGTGTCGGGGCGGTGGCCGGACCAGACCTGGTGCCATGCGGCGTCGTCACCACGCTCGACGACGTACTCAGCCTGCAGGGAGCCCTCTTCGTCGCCTTTGTTGTGCTCGACCTTGGTCTGCACCCGCGCCTGGACCATCGGGTCGACCCGAGAGACGATCAGCGGGTCAGACGAGGAGGTCTTGCAGTACGCGGTCGTGCCGTCGCCTGGGATCACTCCGACGTCGGTGGGCACGCCCGGCTTGAAAGCGTAATTGACCTTCAGCTCGGCGTTGTCATCGAAGCGCTTCCACGCCTCGGGGTCGGACTCGTCCTTGGCCCGCAGCATCAACGTGAGCCGGGCGATCTTGCCGTCTGCGAAGCTGCGCACGGTGGATGTGAGGTTTTCGTCGCCCTCCTTCGTGCTGTCGTTGAACTCGACCCACTGGTCTGGCTGTTCAGAGCTGCACTGGGTGCCGCGGCCTGCCGATATATACCGGTCGCCCATCTGGTCCAACTGGGTCGGGCCAGGCCACCGGGTGCCCTCAGAGATGTTATCCGTGCGCTCCAGGTCGACCCACTTGGGGTCACAAGCGAACGACCAGGTCTCGTAAGCCCGGAAGGTAGCGTCGAGGACGTACTTGCCCGCCAGCTTCGACGGCGAGAACTCGAAGTACATGCGGTTGGTGTAGTTGCTGCCGCAGTAGTACGGGCCCGAGACGCTGCACCGGCCGACGCCGTAGTCGCCGTTGAACTGCCAGAACTTGTCGCCGTCCGAGGAGAGCACGGTCCGCTCAGACACACCGAGCCCTACCGACGGGTCGATGTAGACGGGATAGATGGTGCCCTTGCCGCGCAGCAGGTCCAGGTCCGGCTTGACCGAGACCGTGTCGCCATCGACCTGTACTGGCATCACGGCACTCGTGTCACCGGCGCGAGGCTGGGTCCCCTCCTCGACCGGGTCGGGGACCTCGGCGGGGGCGGATGTCTCGTCGGACACAGCGAGTTGCGTGCGCACGCCCTCGGCGCTCGGTTCCTCCGTCTGGCCAGCGGAGTCCCACATCTGGCCCGCCGGGCCCTTGAACACCGTGTTGCCATCCGCGTCGACCGCACGCAGACCGCCGCCCGCACCCGGCACCACATCCAGGTCGGTGGCCGAAACCTGCAGTTTGATGTGCTCAAGGGCCGGATCAGCGGCCGCCGCCGCAGACTTGACCACGAGAACCTCGCGGTAGCCCTCGGCCGTGGCGGTGAGTTCCAGGTCGACGCCCTTGAGGACCTCAGGGTAGATGGCCTTGGCTCCGTCGAGCCGGGGCTCGGGCAACGCGCCCGGCCAACTCAGCCGCATAGCCCCCTTGTCGTTGCCCAGGCTGATCAGCGGGGAGTCGCCGCCTTCGGAGAAGGACAGGTCCACCACAACGGACTTGGGGCCGACGGTGCCGTCGCCCCGCCGCTCGAGGGTGGCGTCCACTTTGTTCCAGGAACCGTCGTCGCTCTTCACCCGCTGCGGCACTGCGGACTGCACGAGTGTGTAGGTGCCGTCCGGGTTGGCCATGCTGGTCGAGTACTCAGTGCGCTCGCCAGTGACCTCGACCTGCTCGCCGGTGGCCGCCGCACGCTCCGAGGCTGTGCGGTGCGTGGTCTCCGAGGAGGCGGGCGCGGAAGGTGCGTCTGTCGTCGTTGCCGCCGCAGCGGTTGGTGCAAACGTCGGCAGTGGCGCGAGCAGCGCCATCGACATAACTCCGGTTGTGAATCCGGTCAACCACCAGCACGTTCTTCGCCGATCTCCTCCGGCCACATCACGCCATGGCATGCGCAAACCCCCCGCTTTCCTTATGTGATCTTCACTTTTTACTGAGACAGTAAATACGCATGCTCATTTCAACCACAAGTGTGGCCCTGCTCACCGGGCTTGAGCGGCACCGGGTGGTACGGCGGAAGCCATACAGGTGCGCATCGGGCCGCGCCGCGCGCTGTGTCATGCACGATGCAGCGCACTCCTCGCTCGGCGGTGCGTATCGGCATAGCAACGCACTTCAAGAAGCTGCTCTCTACGCGATGGAACGTTCCACGCCGCCAACGAGCACGCGGTACACGTCTGCTTGAGACCCGAGAACCCCACAAGGTCGGCGTCGCCGCGCATAACAACCACGACCTCGCGGCCGGTGCCCCCTACTCGTTCTGCTCACCACGGGGTCAGATTCCCCAGCCGTCCGTTTCGACGCTCCCGGCCACCAGTTCAACGAGCCCAATCAACTCGTCGAGGAGCCCGACGGAAATCTCGGCTTCCTCCGTGCTCGGGCCATCAGCCGCGATGATGGCCCCGACCTCGGTAGGCCCATGGCCTCATCTGCCGACCGGCCGTCTTCGTTCAGGCTCGCGCACGGTCGGCCTGGCCTCGCAGACGCGGCGGAGCAGTCATCACCATGTGTCCCAGGCTCCGGGTCAGCGCGTGGATCTTGCGTGCGTCCGCGTGGACCGGGCGCACCGAGTGCACGGACACTGCGCCTTCGATGCCCCTGTCGGGATCGGCTACTGCGCGCACTCAGCACTCACACCAGTCATCACCAGGCCCCTTGCCCGACATGAGATCTGTTCGGACCGGACAATCCCGACGACACCAATTGCCGCTTCGGGCACTGGTGGATTGCTCCCGTCGCCGAGGAGCAGCAAGAGTCCCCTGATGGAGCGTCATGCACGCTTGTCCACCGGATGTCCACCGGGACCCATTGCGTTCGTATGACCTGCCCTCTGCGAGCGAGTAAAGAGCCAGGTCAGAGCATTAGATCGTCAATCTCGTCACAGAAACCAAACCTCCGACCTACGCATTACGATGCACAGACAGACGGAGCCCGATTTGCCGAGATTCCAAGGTCACCAGAGATAAGAAACCCCAGGTCAAAAGCCTGACCTGGGGTTCACCATGGAGCCGCCTTCGGGATTCGAACCCGAGACCTACGCATTACGAGACCGTGAGTGATCGTGTTGGGTGGTGCCCGGTGGTGCTGCCTGGTGCTGTTCTGCCTGATCAGAGCGGCTGCGGCGTCCTGATCGGTGATGCCTCGTGCCGCGCCGTCCAAAGGCGTCCGGCCACCGGCTGGCCACCGGGGGCGTCACTGAGCAGGGAAGCGAGGTGTTGGGGTCGAGTTGTAGGTGACCTCCAACAGGCGACTTGCCGGTCTTTCACCAGCCCCGCCCGTGCCGTCCTGAATCGCCGGCCCCACAACCGCGCCGCCATCAGTTCGAGGCGAAGACCTCGATGCCACATTTCGCAGCACCGCTCCGTTCGATCCTCACATCACTGGTGATCAGCGTTGCGGCGAGAGCCTCGGCCAAGGCAACGTACTGGGCATCGTAGGCGCTCAGGTTCCCGTGGAGAGCCTGAACCCGATCCCAGAGGATGAGCGTCTCGTGTCGGACGAGTGGGAGCTGCCGGTAGGCATCAATAGCCTGGTCCACTTCACGCGCCGTGAGCTTGCCCCCTCTCCTCATACCGAGGAGCGCGGACTGGATCTCGTAGTCGATGAGCGTGAGCACGGCGACGGCATCGGCGGCACCCACCCGGGTGCGGACGGCAAGGCCGAGGGGGTCATGGTTGGTGAGGAAATGCACGAGAGCGGAACAGTCCATGACGACCGTCTCACTCACCTCCCGGTCCTGGCCTCGTCGATCGCGGCCAGCACGTCCTCCGTGCTGACACTGGCCGTGGTCTCCCGGTTCAGGCGCGCCACCATCTCCGCCATGGTGGGCTTGGACGTCTCGCGCGCGATGAGATCGAGGAAGTAGGCCTGGAGGGACTGGCCGGCCTGGGCGGCACGAACCTTCAAGGTCTGGATCTGGTCATCCGGGACGTCCCGAATCGCCAGAGCGCTCATGATTGCAGTGTAGCTTCAATGCATGCGAAATGCAGACAGCGGGTCCTGGGGTGACAGCGCAACTCGCAGCTCACACATCGGAGAGAGTCGCATCAGAGAAGCGCCGGGGGCTACTACACAGGCGGCGCTTCGTCGATACAGCGAACTGCGGCCGCGGCTGACCGCACCCTCGCGGGTCACCCGCGCCATTTGCCGCCGCGCTGAGCAGAGCGTCGGGGTACACGCAGCCCGTCGAAATCCCAGGGCCGTGCGTGACTCCAGATCTTCCAGGACGTACCTCTGCACCTGCTACGCCCAGCCTGCACTCGACAGAAACACGCTTCGTTACTCCCGCACGGCGATTGCAAGTTTCCACGATCCCCGAAACAGCGACACGTCTAACTAACAACTGGCCAGCCATGCCGTCGCCACCTGACGTTGTCGCCACCTTTGCCGTCAAGCAGCACAGAGGCCCAACAGGATGCCCTGGTGGAACCTCTGCCAGCTGCCTGACCCCGCATATCCGTGAAGCATCGCGCCGAGGCTGGTCAGACTCTATCCTCGATTTCCATCAAGTGGATTCGTCAAAATCGACCAGCCGTTCATAAATCTCCTCCACTGCATCCTCCCCCAATTCCCCAACCGTCCAATCTTTCAATGTCATACGATTGAGGAACTCGGCTGGGAGCTTAACGTGATACTTCTTCACGTAGTACACCAGACTGCTCGGCCACACCCAGACGCCATCCGTCCGAACTGAGTACTGGCAGATCCTCTTGGAACGCGCATCCAGCAGATCATCAACCCACTGGCTTGCAGCGACAACAATCTCTCCTTCTTCAAGGTACCGCGCCGCAGACCGCTCCCAAGGATGCTCGACAGAGGTCGCGACAGCGGAAACTTCCTCAGCAGATGCATAGAATCCTGCACGCCTAATGATTCCTCCTCCTGTCATCGTCCCCCTCCAGGAAGGAAACTCACCCATTCTCCGCCGAAGTGGGATCGACCAAGCGCCGCACCCTCACGACCAATGCTCATCCTACCGTTGGGGCGTACGTACAGGTAACCGTTGGGAGCTAGAACCTCCACTCCGAGCTTGTTGGCAAGGTCCTGCGCGAAGGTTCCTCTAGACGCACCGGTCTGGCAAGAACAGAGCCTAATAGGCCCACCAGTGTAGTTCGAATCGCTTTTTATCAGCCCTGCGAGCACTCGGTGGTTCATCAGAGTCGACCCACCTTCCGCAGCATTGAAACTGGGGGCGACCCCATCCGGGGAACCATGGATCCAGACGTCGTGATAACCGTCAGCACCCTCGACTTTCGATATAAAACCATTCAACTGGTCTTCTGCCGAAAAAAGATTGGTTGAGCAATTGTGGGCCAGGACCGGTGTTGCCCCCGCCAGCACATAGTACGTATGAATCTCGGTGATCGTGAGGTCGTGTGTGCGCTGTCGGCGCCCGAAGTAGCGGACGTCCTCGACCGTGGCCGTGGTGCCGGAGGCCGTGCGCAGGGTCATGCCCGGGGTGAGTTCGCCGGCCTGTAGCCAGCGGTTCTCCGAGACCACCCAGAAGGGGTGCGTGGTCGTCGCCGTCAGTGACTTGGAGTTGATCGTCAGGTCGACGAAGTGCTTGTCGTCCTCCGTGACGATCGTGCCCGAGACCTCGCGGACGACTGTGTGGCCGGTCTTCGGGTCCGTGACCGTGACCTTGTCGCCCGGTCTGATGTCCTTGATCTTCTTGCGTTTGCCGTCGGCCAGAAGGACTTCGGTGTCGGGCAGGAAGCTGTGGCATTTGGGCTTCCCACGACCAACTGCACTCTTGATCGTGTCGACGGCGAAAAGGGCCTTCTCCCGCGCCTTGGCCAGGTTGGCCCGTGCCTTGTTGAGCCGCTCGGACGCCTTCGACATGGCCTTGAGACCGCCGAAGAGATCCTTCAGCAGGCCGGTGACCTGTTTGGCGAGTTGGATGCCCTTGTGCATGTTCCAGGGCATGCCGTACTTCGCCAGGAGCTTGCCGGCGATGCCTCCTGCGAAGCTGCCCGCGATGGTCAGCATCGTCTCGCCGCAGGCGGCCAGATCCCCGCTGGAAAAGCAGTCCAGCGCGGCGCTGATGCCGAGGATGTCCATGACGATCTTGACGAGTTGCTTGCCTGCCGACTTGAACCGCTGCTGGGCCCGTGCCTGCTGGCCCTCCGCGGCGGCGACCTCGTTGGACGCCTTCTCCACCGCACCGCCGTTGCAGGCGGGGACCACGAGGCTGGGGCAGGGGTTGACCTGCTGGTTGCCTTTCTTGTCGCAGTTGAGGGCCACGCCGTTGTTGCAGTCGTACAGGCCCGTCGGGTCCGACAGCGTCACCGGGGTGTTGCTCGCGTAGGCGTAGCCGTTCATCTGCTGCGGCCGTGTGAAATCGATGATCGGGTCGGGCGAGATGAACTTGCCGAGGTCCGGGTCGTATTCGCGGGCGCCGATATGGACCAGGCCGGTCGAGGCGTCGATCGTGCCGCCGACGAAGCCCTTCTCCCCTGGCCAGGTGCCCGTCTCTGGCGACAGCTTGCCGCGGGCCGCACCGTACGGGTCGGTACGCCGTTGGGTGACGGCGCCGCTGACCGCGTCGACGGCGAGGTCGCCGGTGCCGTGGTGGTCGGAGGCGAGGAACGAGACCTTGTTGTCCGAGGTACGGATCGCGATCGTCTGACCGGCGTACGAGTAGTGGCGCGTCGCTGTGACGGCGGTGGAGCCCTTCTTCAGCTCCAGTTCCATGCCCGGCAGGTAGAGCGTGGTCGCATCGGCGGTGGTGCGTTTGATCCGCGCCCCGCCCGCGTCGTACAGGAACGAGGTCTCGGTGCCATCGGCCTCAGTGGCCTTGGTCAGCTTGCCGGTCGCGTCCCAGTCGAGGCTCTGGGTGTCGCCGTCGATGGTGCGCTTGTGGGTGTTGCCCGAGACGTCGTACTGGTACGTCTGCTGCCGATCTCCGGTCGGGGTCGTCTCGGCGACCTTGGTCACCTGGTGCGGGCCGCCGTCGCCGGTCTCGCCCGGCGTGCCGTCCTGGTCGCCGTCCTGGTAGGTGAAGGTCCGGGTGGTGTTCTTGGCGGCGTTCAGGGACGGGTCGTGGCGGATCTCCTGGGTGCGGTTGCCGATGTCGTCGACCGACCAGCTCGTCCAGTAAGGGGACGGCCCGCCGAGCGGGTTGGTGCCCGGGGCAGCGTCACAGGCGGTGGGTTTCTTGCCGGCGTAGTCGGCGGTCCCGCCGATCGTGCCCTCACCCTCAGCCGTGGTGGCGGTGGCCGACGGCGTCCAGGCATCGACGAGGCGGGCCTGGCCGTCGTAGGCGAAGCACTGCACATCGAGGGTCGAACTGCTCGACGGGGCGGCGGTGTCGGTGATGGACAGGACGTTGCCGGCCTGGTCGTAGGAGTAGTGCTGGTCCTTGGCGACCGTGGCGGTGGAGCCGACCTTCACCGTGGCCCGGGTGAGGCGGTCGGTGCCCTTCTCGTAGTAGAAGTTCTTCTCCGTGCGAGGGCCGCCGGTGCTCAGGGAGAGCTGGAGCAGCTGGCTGGTGTTGGACCAGACCGTGCCGGTGACGTAGGTGGAGGTCGCGCTGGCCATGGTGAGCGGGCGCTGGAGTTCGTCGTACGTGTACTTCAGGCTCTCGGTGGGCAGTCCGCCGGCCGCCGGCACACCGGTGGAGGCGACCGTGCCGTCCCGGTTGTAGGCGGTGGTGAAGGGGTAGGTGCCCGCGAGCTTCCCCTCCGAGGCCGGGACCGTGTAGTTGGTCGTCAGCGGCCGGTAGAAGGTGTCGAAGGTGGCTACGACGGTGGAGTACGCCTCGCCGTTCGGCAGGTAGCGGTAGCTGGCGTGGGAGTAGCCGAGTGAGCCGGAGCGGTCGTACCTGGTCTCCGTCAGCTTGGTGCCTTCGTTCACCGCCCCTTCCCAAGTCGACTTGGGCCGACCCAGGCTGTCGTACTCGGTGGACAGGATCCGCTGCCGGGCGTCCTTGGTGGACGTCAGGCGGTCGGACTCGTCGTAGGTGAGGATCGTCTCGCCGGCGTCCGGGTCGACCTTGCGCACCATGCGGCCGCGCTGGTCGTACTCCTGGCGCCAGACGTTGCCCTTGGAGTCGGTGACGGTGGCCAGTTCACCGGCCGCCGTGTGGGTGTACTTGGTGACGGTGCGCTGGGAGGCCGGGCCGGTCGGGACGGGTGTGTGGCCGTCGTAGTGCCACAGCTCCTTGACCTTGCCCTCGGCGTCGGTGACCGTCGTGGTCGCCACACCACCGGGAGGCGGGTCGCTGTGCGTCATGTTGCCGTCGTACGAGGTGGTGCTTCGCCACTGCTCGTATCCGGCGATGGTGAAGATCTCGGCAGTGGTGCGGCCCAGGCCGTCGTACACGTAGCGCGTCTGGTTGGCGACGTCTCCGTTGGTCACGGTGAGCAGTTCGTCGGAGGCGGCACCGGCCGCGTAGTAGGTCTCGTTGGCCCGCTTCACCGCGCCCGTGGAGCCGTAGAACGAGTCAGCCACCATCCGGCCGCCGCTCGGGCCCTCGGTCTGCTTCTGACGCGGGCGCAGCAGACCGTCGTAGAGCTGCCACTCGGTGCCGTAGGTGCCGTCCTGCTCGATCTTCTCGGTCTTGACGGCGACCGGCTTGTTCTGGCGAACGAGGTACGAGTACTTGATGCTCGGCGTCTGATTGCTGCGCCGGTCCGGGAGCCAGACGGAGGTGAGCCGACCGAGCGCGTCACGGGCGAGATCGGTGCGCCTGGTGTTGGGGTCGGTCTGGCCCGTGGACTGGCCGCGCAGCCGGTCGTAGGAGGTGGTGGTGATGTGGCCGAGGTCGTTGGTGACCTTGGTCGAGGAGATCAGGCCGTTGACATCCGTGTACGCGGTCGTCGTCAACGCCCCGGCCAGGTCCTTCTGGCTCGTGGGGCGGCCGAAGCCGTCGTAGTCGGTGGTGCCGGTGGTCTGGTACGTGCCCTTGGTGCCGTCGTGCGAGACGAGACGTTCGGTGGCGGTGGCCAGGCCCCTGGTCGGGGCGTCGCCGTAGGCACCCTTGTCGTACAGGGTGCGCTCGTCGGTGACGATGTCGCCGGGGGTCTTGCCGTCGGTCTTACGGTTCGGCGTGACGTCACAGCCGACCGAGACGGTCTCGATCTGCTTGGGCAGGGAGTAGATGTGCTGGGCAACGCTGTCGGCGTACGACGTGCGCGTACAGGTGTTGTCGGACGCCGTCGACGTGTCACCGCGGTTGTCGATCTTCAGAACGCGGCCGTACTCGGAGTCGAACTCAGTCGTCGACAGCGTCTCCACCCAGCCGCCCGAGGATTTGGCGGAGTAGCCGCGCACCTCGGTCGTCTCGGTGATGGTGGCCTTGGTGGTGCCCCAGCTCCTGGTCTGGGTGGCCGTGTCGTGCTTCCAGGGCTTGCTGATCACCTTGGAGACGACCTTGCCCTTGTCGTAGGCGGCCTTCTCCACCTCGTAGCCGGTGAACTCCTTGTGCCCGGTGAAGTCGGAGCCGTCGGACGCGGTGATCTTCTCGGTGCGGGTTCCGCCGCCGGGCGCCTTGTCCCCGTCCATGCCCTGGAGATAGGTGTGGTCGACGCGGGTGCTGTGCTCACTGTCGCCGCTGGTGACGGACACCTTGCCGTAGCCCTGCCACTGGCTCCAGGTCAGGAACTTCTCGTCGGTGATGCCGTCCGGTTCGGCGTGCCGCCAGGCCGCGTCGCCCTGGTAGTCGTAGCGGGTGACCATCACGTCGTTGACGTCGCCGCCGGTGCGGTCGCGCTGGCTGACGGTGTCGACGACGTACTTGTGGAACCAGTCGGTGATCGGTTCCAGTTGGCCCGAGGGCGCCCACATCACCGGGTAGCAGCGCTTGACCGACTCACCGGGCTTGGGCAGGGCGTCCGCCGAGCAATCGGTCGCCTTGTAGGCGATGTCGAGCTGGGCGCCGCTCTCACTGACCACAGTGGCCAGCCGGAAGCGGTTCAGGGGCGCGATGTTGTCGCCGATCTTGTCGACGCGGTTCTCCAGCTTGGTGCCGATCAGCGTCACCGGCGGCAGTTCGATGTCCGCGCCGTCACCAGCCTTGCCGGTGTGGACGATCTCCGACAGCCACAGGGTGTTGGAGTCGTCGCCGTTGTCGGTGAAACGGTGCCTCAGCGACCAGAAGTCGACATCGGTGTACGGGGCCGCGCTGTCGCCGGTGTACGCCTGGGTGGTGATCGACGTCAGCCGTTTGCGGGTCCAGAACGACGGGGAGGCCTGGGTGGCCGTGCACTTGGTATCCGCCTTGCAGTAGCGGTCCCACGGAGTGTCCGGCCACTTGCCGGCGTTGGCCGAGGTCCACTTGTCGGTTGCGCAGTCGAACGTGTCGGTGGCAAGGCAGCGTTCGGCGGTGTCGAAGACCACACGGGCCGGTGCGGACTGCGTGTACAGCGTGGACTCGCGCTGACCATACTCGATGCGCTTTAGGTAGCCGCCACGGACGTAGGAGGTGCCGTTGGTGTCGGTCTTGCCGTTCAGGGCGTAGTGGTTGGTCTCCTGTCCGTAGGAGTAGGTCATGACGTTGCCCTGGGTGTCCTTGACGTAGTCGAGGTTCCAGCGCCATGCCTGCTTGCACCATGCGTCGGCGAACGTCGCCTTGTAGCAGGGCTCCTTCTCGTCGTCGCCGAAGACGGGCGTGGTCCACGCGGAGTCGGTCTCCGTCTTGCCGCTGCTCCAGCCGGGAAGCCGGTTGAGGCCGAACCAGTACTCGGTCCCGTCGGTAGTGGTGACCTTCCAGTGCTCGCCGTCGTCGTCTCCGTTGGCGGCGTCGGTCAGCTTCTCGACCTTGGAGCCGTCCTCGCCCGAGACATGCCACTCGCCGGACTCGTCGTCCTTGACCAGCTGTGCCGCCGAGCCGTTGAGCATCAGCGTCGCGTTGTCGAACGCCCAGCACTGTTCACCGGAGGAGGAGTGTCCGTCGTCGGCGCAGGGCTTGTACGAGCGCTCGACGTAGCCGGGCTCGTAGGAGAAGCCCTCGCCCACCCAGGAGCCCTGGTTGTTGGTGGTCGCCGTGCGGCCGTCCGCCGACTGGGAGGAGTACGACAGGCCCACCGACGGGGTCAGTCCGCCGGGGGTCGGCACGACCGAGATCGGATACGACCAGGAGAAGCCGCCCGAGGAGGGCGCCACGTTCCACTCGGCCGAGGGAGACAGCGGGGTCGCTTTGTAGTCGCCCTGTGCGGAGGCGTCGGCGGCGGCGAGGGCGACCACCGTGCCCGCAGAGGTTGCCGACAGGGGCGCGGAGACGGTCTCGGCCTTGGCGTCATTGACGGAGGCCAGCGGCTTCGGGCTGCCCTTGCACTGCTTGCCGCCGAGCTTCTCCTCCAGAGCGCAGGCGGGCACCTCGTAGAGGGCTAGGCGAGAGCCGTAACTACCGCCGTACGCCTCGGCGAAGGTGCCGTAGTCGACACTGAGCCGTACCTTGGCCTGCTCAGTGGCCGGATTCTTCACCCGCAGCAGGACACCGGCACCTGCGGCGGCGGCGCGGGCGCGCGGGAGGACTTCGACGCTGACGTTCTCAGGGACTGCGGGAGCCGCCTTCGCCCCCTTCGCCGCCCGCTTCGGTTCTGTCTGCTCGAGCGCCGACACCCCGACCGGCAGTCCCCCGATGTTCTCCGGTGTGTCCCGGCCTTCTGACGCCGAGACCGGCACACTGCGACGGACCGCGCCGGGCCAGGTCGGCCTGTCCAGGCTGCGGATGGCCGCCTTGCGCGTCGGGTCTGCCGGGATCTTGCGCGGCGCCTTGGCGTCCCTGCCCTCGACCGGGTCGCCGAGTGCCTGGACGGCGGGACCAGAGGTGTCCTCCCGCTCGGGGAACGCCACAGCCTGGATCGTGCCGATCGTCAGAGCGAGAGAGGTCACGGCGGCCACGACCGCGGTCCGGCCGCGCAGGCGGCGGCCGATGAGAAGGGATCTGGCAGCAGGCATACAGGAACTCCGCAGGGTGAGGAGCGAAGGTGGGGGCTACGTCGAGGAGACGTGGGGGTGCTTCGGAACTGACAGCCGTGGTTCCGGCCGGACGCGTGCGCCCGGCCGGAAGCTTCTGTCACAGGTCCGGCTGTGCCAGCCTTTCGGCCATCCAACCGATCGCGACCGCGTCGGCGGCCCCTGTGTAGATCCGGATGTCGTCGACCTCGCCGCTGAGGTGATCGGCCCAACCGGTACCGGACTTGGCACGGCCGATCTGCAGCCCGCCGCCGGCCGCCCAGTAACCGATCTTGTGCTTGGAAGAGTTGTCGGCGTCGGCGAGTTGTCCGTCGACGTAGAGGCGCAGTCGCTTGGTGAGGCCGTCGTAGACGACGGCGATGTGCTGGCCGCCGTCGAGCGTCGGGTCTCCCGCCTGGTCGTCGGGGATGGTCAGAGCCGTGGCCGCCGTGGCGTCACTGGCCGGGACCACCAACTCCCAGTGCCCGTATGGGTTGTCCGCGGTGTACTTCGTGTAGCGGACCAGGAAACGGTTGGTCTTGGTTCCCGTGAGCGCGAACAGGGTCTGGTCGGTGGTGTCCGACTCGGCAGCCACCCGGACCCGGGCGGCGACGGTGAAGCTGCCGTCCGCGCTGACAGGTGCCGATGACGTGGCCGCGTACCCATTGTCAGCGAGCACCAGATCGCCGCCCGGCACCGCGCCCTGCTCCCCCATGGAGGTGACCAGCGGATACGGTCCCTCGACCACCTCTTCCGGCTTCTGCTGGAAGAGGGTGGCGCCGCCGCCCAGTGTCAGGGCGCGGCCTCCCACGAGGTCCGGGCTTGTGCCGGAGGCAACCGTGTCGAGGGGCCAGTAGCCCTTTCGGGCCGGTTTCACGGTGAGCATCGACTTGATCTCGGCGGCCGGGGTGAGCCGGTCGTAGGCGCGGACCTCTGCGATGTCGCCAGTGAAGTTGCGGCTGTAGCCGTACTTGGCCACCGACCGGCCGATCTGCAGGGCACCGCGGGCCGACCAGGTGGACTGTCGCGCGACCGTCTTCTTCAGCTCGCCGTTGACGTACAGCTGGAGCTGCCCGTTCGCCGGGTCGTAGGTCCCGGTCAGGTGGACCCACTCGTTCGGGCAGACCGGCTTGGTGGTGCTGTCCTTGCAGGTGGCGCTGGTCGTCACGGTGGCCCGCCATTCGCCGAGGGACTCGACGTCGTTGGCCGGGACGCCGAACGACCAGTTCTTGGCCACGGCGTCGTAGCCAAGGGTGAAGCCGGGTTCGCCGGCGCCGTCCTGGCTGACCACCACGCCGTCCTTGTCGAGTGCGGTGGGCCGCACCCAGGCGCTGACCGAGAAGCCCTTCGCGGTGTCCACGACGGAAGAGTCCGTACTCAGGTAGGCGTCGGCTGTGCCGTCCAGGCGGGCCGCGCGGTCCGCCGCACCGCCAGGGCCGTCCTTGGTCGTGAAGCTGACACCGGCACCCACGGTCGCGGCACGGCTGTTGTCACTCTCGTCCTTGACGTGCCGGCCCTCCGCGGAGGGCACGGGGTCGTCGCCGAGGTTCCACTGGCCGGCGACGCTCTTTCCCTCCTTGACCACGAAGGAGTAGACAGCCGGGGCACTGGGGTTGTTGGCCGCGTCGTACGACGTGACCTCCAGTACCACCGTACCGATCGCGGGCGGTGTGAACTGCACCGAGACCGGGGCCGTCGGGGAGGACGGCGTGATGTTCTTGGGGGCGGCGGTGTCCTTGGTGAAGTCGTAGGAGTAGCGGCTCACATCGTTGTCGAACTTGTCACCGAGGTTGGGCGAGAAGGTGAAGGTGCCCGTCTCGCCGACGCCGAGTTCACCGGACTTGTCCTCGGGGAACTCCTTGGAATCGACGTCCGGCTTCCCCGGCACATTGCGGTCCATGACGAACTCGCAGCGCACGGCGGATTCACCCTCCCAGCTCCACGGCCCCCAGGTGGCCTTGTCGTAGACCGCGGCCGACCAGTAGACCTTGCCGTTCTCCGGGATCGCGGGCTTGCCCTTCGGCACCTTGATCTTGTGCTCGAACTTGGCACCGGTCGGAGACGAGTAGGGAGTGTCCTTCTCGTACTGCTGCTCCTTGCCGTCCTTATCGGTCCACTCCACCCGGAAGCGCACCTTGACGGGTTCGGCCTCGTCCTTGGAGTGGTCCGGGTCGTGCGGGATGACCAGCAACTTGGGCAGTTCGTCGACGTGCTGACTGCGGACCGCCCCGGTGGAGGTGGCACACACACCGCCGGGGCTGGTCCACATCTCCTTCATGGAGACCTTCGCGGGAGGCCGGTTGTAGGTGACCTCCAGGACGGCGTTGCCACACATCCGCTTCCACTCGTGCAGATCGCCCTCGTCCGCGGCCCGCAGGCCGAACGTCATCTGCGTCCAGGATCCGGTGGCCGCGGTCTGCAGCTCCTGTGTGAGCGCGCCGCCCTTGCCGGACTCGAAACGCAGGTTGGGAGCACTCGAACAGGACACCGGCGAGACCGCCTTGTCCACCGTCATGATGTGGCTGTCCCACAGGGTGTCCGTGTTCCCCCAGTCCGTGGACGAGGAGATACCGAAGTTCTTACCGCCGACGCGATACAGGCGTACGGGCTCGTCCTCCGGGGTCGCGTTGTAGATGTGGGCGACGCGCACCGCGAAGGTGGCCTCCAGAATGTCCTTCCCCTTGTAGAAGGAGGTGGGCATCGTGTACATGAGCCGACGCACGTCGACGCCGTTGCAGGCGATCGGCTGGTAGTCGATGGGGCACTTGCCCATGCCCGCCGAACCGCTGAACTTCCAGTCCTGCTCGTTCGGCATGCCCTTCATCACCGACGTCCAGGACGTACGGCTGGTGGTCTTCTCGATCGGATCGATCACCACCGGAAAGCTGGTCTCGGGGTCGGTCAGCAGGTCCTGGGACGGGATCAGCGTCAACTTGTCCTGCCCGACCTCCATCTCGACCGGCGCGGTCGCGGCGTCCGGAGGCGGTTCGAGGCCACCGGCGGCGCTCACGGACGCGGTACCGAAAGCCGCGGTCCGGGCGGTCGTCGTGGAAGTGTCGCCCCCGTCGCCCGCGTCCCACATGACAGGGGAACCAGCCTCCAGGACCACACCCTGGGAACTGCTGTCCAGCGCACGCAGCGCCCCGGAGGACGTCTCGTGGAGGGTCAGAGCCTTGGTATCCACGCCGATTTCGAAGCGGGCGAGATCCGGGTTCTGCGCGGCCTCAGGTGTGTTGACCACGACGAGGTGACCGAAACCGTCCGGCTCGGCCTGCACGACCAGGTCCACATCGGGCAACACGTTCTCGTACGTCGCCGAGTCGCCGTCGATCACCGGCTTCGGCAGGTCTCCGCCCGGCCAGGACAGGGCGAGTTCGCGCCCGGCGACACGTATCCGGGCGAACGGCCCTTCGCCGCCGGCGGAGAAGGTGACATCGGCCGTGGTGGCCCTCGGTGCCCAGGTGCCGTCGGCGCGCCGGACGAGGGACTCGTCGATGTCCGCCCACTGCCCGCCCTGCCAGGTGCGCACCGGCTCGACGAACTCCTTGGCACTGAAAGTGCCGTCGCTGTTCGCCACGACGGTGCGACGCTCCTGCCGAAGACCCGTCACCTCGACACTCTGACCCGACTTCTGGGCGGCTGCCCGCGCCTCCGCCTCGGTGGACACACCCTCATCGACGGCCGCCTTCAGCGCGGCGGAGGTTACGGCCACCGGCGCGGCCTGGGGCCCGACGTCCCCGTATTCCGTGGGAAGGCCCGTCACTCCGGTCGCCACGAGCCCGGCCGCCGCGAGCGCCACAACGGTCGGCGTCCCGGCACGACACCACATCTTCTTCTTGCGGTTCTTCTCCGCGTTCATCGGATCACCGCTCCAAAGGCCGTCACATCGGCCGCGGGGATGCCGCCCTCGCCCGGCCGCCAGCTCTGCACCGTGCCCGTGCCGCCGCCGGGGGCGACATTGGCCCAAGGCAGCGCGTACACGGCCCGTTCTGCGGCAGGGCCATAGGGGACACCGAGATACAGCGAAGCGCTCGTCGCGCCAAGGGCGGTGCCGAAGTACTCCTGCGGACCAACGTCCCCGCCTGTCCCGGCAGTTCCCTGCTCGATGAACAGGTCACCGTCGCCCGGCGCGCCGACCAACGGGAAGGTCTGCACACCGCCGGCGTCACGGTCGTCGCCGAGATCCTCTCCAGGGGCACCGACCGCGAGGAGCACGGTGGAGGCGGTGGAGGTAGCAGTCGGAGCGGTGTTGACGGCAACGAGTCGCTCACCAAACAGGTCACCCGGTTCCGTGCTGCCCTCGATGTCGGCGACGTCCTGATGAATGCGCTGGCGCTCGCTGACAGCGCCCGCCGCGGTCACTTTGAAGATGTGCACCATGCCGCCGTCGGCATCGGCGGGGTGGTCCTCGCCGGGCACCCCGACGGCCAACAGCGACTCGGTGGGCGTGCCCGTGCCCGAGGGCCGGAAGGGCACCATCGCCATAGCCTTGCCGAAACTGTCGCTGGACTCGGCCTCGCCGAAGACGTTGGTGCCATCGCTGAGTGCGGCGTCCTGGTCCAGGCCGAGTACTGCGGCGGGCACACCCTCGGTGAAGGTGTGGTTGAACAGCGAGACCCCGCCAGCGAAAGTGTCGGTCCCGATGGCCTCGCCCGGCGCCGAGACCGCGAAGTGGGTTGCGGTGGCGGCGACCTGGGCTCCGAACCGGTCGTCCTTCTCGACCACGCCGGGGACGCCGGTCGAGTCCTGGCTGAAGTCGGTGATCGCGCTGCCCTTCACGTGGACCGCGACGCCCGCGTCCACCAGGGAGGGCGAGCCGATGTCCTCGCCCGGAACGCCGATGAGCAGGAAGGGCGTACCGCCACTGGTGCCGGCAGCAACGGAGTACCCGAACCAGTCGCCTGTCTCGGCAACGCCCGGAACGGCTTCCAGACCCTGGTCGTAGCCCACGGACGCCGTGCCCTGGCCGAGACCGTCCGGCGAACCGTAGAGCACGGCGACGCCTCCGGAGTCGGCTGCGGTGCCGATCGCCTCGTGCGGAATGCCGACCGCCAAGTCGTCACAGCCGTCCTCGTTCACGTCGAACGTCGCCAGGCTGAATCCGAACTGGTCACCCGCCTCCGCCACTCCAGGCACTGCGGCAAGATCCTGATCCAGCCGATGGGTGCCCTTGCCGCCGCCGTACACGACATCGATGCGGCCTGCGCGGGCCTTGCCCGCCACCGTGGCATCGGGATCGGCTATCGCGATGTCACGGATGCCGTCACCGTTGTAGTCCGGGTTGACCCCGCCGGTACACACCGCCGCAACCGCGGTCGGCGCCCCGGCGGATCCCGCTCCAGCCGGCCCCACCACCGCGAGCCCCAGGGACACCATGCCCACGAGCACCGCCCTTACGGCAGCACCCTTCCCCCATCGCACTTTCACTGCCCCCACCCCGACAACGCACAGAGATCACAAAAGTGGCCTGAGTTAACGGTGAGCGGACTTGAAGCGTCAAGAATTTATAAAGTCCACTCAGGGGCAGGTTGGCGTGATCACGCCCGTCCGAGAGGACGGTCGCCCTACAGCGCAGCGATCTCCTTGCACGGCCACACGGCGAGCATGTCCACGCCAGCGACTCACAGGCATCGCAAACCTGCACCCGGGAAGGAAGCCCTCACCTGCGCGCAAAGTTGGCCGTTTCCCACTCCCGAACAACATCAGCACTGACCGGTCGGGGCACCGCCCGATCGACTTGCCCGGGGTCGCGTCCCCCGTGGTGGCGTAGCCGATCACGTGCCGTCGCCGCCGCTTCGGAGTCGTCCGATACCTGCCACTGCGGGCCATCGCGCGATCACCGGTCATCCCGGCTCTGCGGTTCCCAACAGGGCCTCCGGCGAGGCGACTCAGGGCGCGACCTGCAGATTCCGCAGCTTGATCGGCTACACCACGACAAGGCAACGCCAGTGCGTTAAGGATGTGTGCGCTCTGTCAAGAGGGCGGGACCTCTGGTAGTTCGCATGGTGTCGAAGCCATTGCGAGTGTCCCGGAGGTCCCGTTGCCTCAGAATTCTGTCAGCGTCAGCTCCGGCGCGACAGCCCTGGACGTGTACGCGCCCGGCCATCTGGGCGAGTTGACCGAGATCATCGACCCCGAGTTAGTCGACGCGGTTCTGGAGGACACCGGTGTCCGCACGCAGCGGCTGCGGCTGCTCCCGGCGCGCGTCGTGGTGTACTTCGTGCTGGCCCTCGCCTTCTTCGAGCGATCCTCCTATCAGGCGGTATGGGCCAAACTCACGGCGGGACTGGGCAGCGTGCCCGTGCCCCGCCCGTGCCCCTCGTCGCTGGCACGTGCCCGGCGCCGGCTGGGAAGCGGACCGCTGCGCCACCTGTTCTCGATCCTGGCTGGACCTGTGGCCGACCACCGCCAGTCCTGCGCCTTCTACCAGGGCCTGCGCCTGGTCGCCGTGGACGGCACCACCCTGTCCGCCCCCGACGAGGAAGCAGTGACCTGGCATTTTCGCAAACACATCGGCAGGGTCCGCTCGTTCGGCTACCCGCTGGTGCGCCTGGTGGCCCTCGTGGAGTGCGGCACACGGGCTTTGGTGGACGCGGTCTTCGGACCCGACGACGTCGGCGAACTCGCCTACGCGCGCCGCCTGCTGGGACATCTGGACCCATCGATGCTCCTGCTGGCCGACGCCTACTACGACGCGTTCGACTTCCTTGAAGCCGTGCAGGACACCGGGGCCCGTTTCGTGCTCCGCTCGACCCGCAAGCGGCGCCCGACCGTGCGCCGCCCCCTGCCCGACGGTTCCTACCTCACCGCGGTCCTGCCGCGCCGCCACCGTGCCAGGGCAAGCGGGCAGCGGGTGGAAGTGCGGGTGGTCGAGGCGTGGCTCACCGTCGTCCTCGCCGACGGCACGCGGCGCACGGAGCTGTGGCGGCTGCTGACCAATCTTCTGGATGCCGAACGCCACCCCGCAGACGACCTGCTGCGGCTCTACCACCGGCGCTGGCAGGCGGAGACCTGCTACTTCTCTCTGAAGTCCACGATCCTGGACGGGCGAGTGCTGCGTTCCCGCAGTGTCCCCGGTCTTGAGCAGGAGATCTTCGCACTGCTGACGGTCTACCAGGCGCTGGTCCGCATGGCCGGCGATGTCACGACGGCCACGCCGGGACTGTCTGTTCAGCGGGTGAGCTTCACCGTTCTCTTCCAGGCCGCCGCGGACCAGATCATCGCCGCCCCGGGGCCTGCCCGGGGCAGTACGGCATCGTTGATCGGGGCCATCGGCCGGGCCGCGCTGGCCAACCTCCTCCCCGAACAGCGCCGCCAGCGCCTGAAAGCCCGCTACCGCAAGACGTCCAGCAAGTACCAGTTCCAGCGGGACCAACATCCGCGCACCGTGCAGGCGTACACGCTGGACTTCAAGATGGTCAAGGACGGAGACATTGACGCCGGGCCTGACGGCTAACGCAACGGTGTTGCACGACAAGGGACGCCACCCGTGATTGTCGCATGGGCACAACAACTGTTCCCTTCCCAACCTCCAGTTGCGCGGCCAAACAGGAGCCAATCTGCACGATGCCTGCACGCATGGCCACCAAATGGCCACCACGTCATTCCGAACAGGCCGAGGCGGACCGATAGCAAGCGGCAAAAGGCCAGTTCACAGCCTTGCAAAGCAGAATCACTACCGAGCGCCAACCTGGGACCTACGCATTACGATGCATAGCCCTCGAGTGTCCGATCCATCCGAATTCCAAGGTCAATAAAACCAAGAAACCCCAGGTCAAAGGCACGACCTGGGGTTCTCCATGGAGCCGCCTTCGGGATTCGAACCCGAGACCTACGCATTACGAGACCGTAGGGGATCATGCTGCCTCGTACCAGCTGGTACTACCTGATGCTGTCCTGCCTGATCAGAGCGGTTGCGGTGTCCTGATCGGCGATGCCTCGTGCCGCGCCGTCCAAAGGCGTCCGGCCACCGGCTGGCCACCGGGGGCGTCGCTGAGCAGCGCAGCGAGGTGTCGGGGTCGAGTTGTAGGTGACCTCCAACAAGCCACTGCCGACCTTTCACCAGCCCGCCCGCCCCGTCCTGGGTCAACGGCCCCACGGCCGCGCCGCCGTCAGTTCGAGCCGAAGACCTCACTGCCGCATTTCGCAGCACCGCTCCATTCGATCCTCGCATTACTGATGATCAGCGTTGCGGCGAAAGCCTCGGGCCAGGGCGACGTACTGGGCATCGAAGGCGCTCAGGTTTGCGTGGAGAGCCGGAACGGTGTTCGACTCCACATCAACGCCAAACCCTGGACACCCTGTGTCGTACTCGGCAGACTGACGAGGATTCGACGACCCACCCGCCGCAGCCGTCGTCCGCTGGCGTTGGCATCAAATGTCCGGAGCCTCACCAGAATCCATTCTGGTGAGGCCCTCTGTAGTCGCTGAGATGCCAAGGGGCGGACTGTCGGCAGATGTCGCCAGCCCCTCTCAGCTATTCGGTCCTGGCCCGCATGAGAGCGTCGGCGGCCCTCCGTAAGGCTGTCTTCAGCCTCTCTCGCTCGTCGCGCACCTGGTCAACTTTCTTGCCGGACGCCTGGTAGGCCGTTTCGAACGCGCCCCACGCCTCGATAGCCCCAAGTAGCGCCTCAGAAGAGGCCCGTCCTCGCTCAAACTGTTCCCGAAATCCCAGGGGCGGCTCATGACTCCCCATCCACAGTTCGAGCCGGGCATGTTCGGCCATGTAGTGCGCGGCCAGTTCGACCACGTCGTTACCGACGATGTTGCTGCCGATCACCTGCACACCGAGGTTGAGTGCGGGCGATGCCGTCGGGGTGCACAACTGCTCAGGCACCTCGCTGGACGGCTGCGGGCCTCTCAGCCACTCCCAGTCTCCCGGCATCACAACCTCCTTCGTTCAAAGATCGTTTCCAGCAGCAGGCACCGCGCGGCGTCACAACGGGTACCTGTTCACCACGCCGCCGGGCCGTGCGATCGACCCGACCAACCTCACGCGTACCTTCACCATTCTCCTCCGCAAGGCCGGCCTCCGCCGCATCCATTTCCACGACCTCCGGCACTCGACCGCCGCCTTGCTCCTAGAGCAGGGGGTTGAGCTGGTTGTGATCAAGGAGCTCCTCGGCCACGCTCACATCGGCGTCACCGCCACCGTCTACGCCCACGTCCGACTCCGCCTCCAGCGCGCCCTCGACCACCCCTGACATACGTACGGCAACGGCGGCGGACACCTGGTGTCCGCCGCCGTTGCCGTCAACTACTGCCGTCAACCCGAATAGAAGTCCCGTTGGACGATGCCCCACATGGCCGAGATTCGCTAACAAGAATCAGATCTCGGCCAAGGATCGAGTCCCGGATCGGAGTGCAGACAGATCAGTGGACGATTCGCGCAGACTGCCAATTCCAGGGAGTCTTCGAAGGTGGAACCAAGCTCCCAAATCCAACCCATACCAGCAGCAACCACCCTCCCTCCAGCTTCGACGAATACGCTTGAATAACTAAGCCATTCACCGATAGGGAAATACTCCCCACCGAGAACACCCTCCACTTCTGTTGCTAGATCACGCTGCCCTGATCCAGCGGCGAAGGGATCGAAATTGTAGGGCTCGTCATTGTTGAAGTTCGGGCCAACTCGATTGACCGGCTCGATTGAGAGTCCTCCCACCGCCGCGAGGATTTCCTCTGCCAATGGGTGGGATCGGTACCCTTCGCCCTCCAACGGATTCACCCATTGGCCAGCTTCAACCTTCCTGCCAGCGCTCCATCCGGACGCAATAAGCGCCCCAAGCAGATCCTCGCTGAGCAAGTCGAAGCGAATCAGGGACATCAGTCGATCTCCAGGTCTTCCAGCAGTCGGCCACAACGGCCGCAGGGGTGAGCCGGTTCACCATGCCCATCCGTATTCGATGTCGGCATGGAGTTATTCCGCGTCCTTACCGTTCGCATGGTCCCCCCCTGATGGCCTCGGGCCCCTCCGCCGCCTGCGCCTGAATTAGACAGTGCACCTCCGCGCACCCTCCATGGTGACCTGCCCGATCGAGTGCATCCGCCAACGGCCCTTCTGCCTGCTGGCCATGCTTATTGCGGCCGTAGTACTTCGCCCCTGAAGGAGATGTGTACTCAGAGGCAAATTTCACACCAGGTTCGTTGCGAACGCTGTCGGCATAGTCACCTAGGTTGCAGTTGTGAACGAGTACCGGTGTAGCCCCCGCCAGCACATAGTACGTATGGATCGCGGTGACGGTGAGGTCGTGTGTGCGCTGTCGGCGTTCGAAGTAGCGGACGTCCTCAACCGTCGCTGTGGTGCCGGAGGCCGTGCGCAGGGTCATGCCCGGGGTGAGTTCGCCGGCCTGTAGCCAGCGGTTCTCCGAGACCACCCAGAAGGGGTGTGTGATCGTCGCCGTCAGTGACTTCGAGTTGATCGTCAGGTCGACGAAGTGCTTGTCGTCCTCCGTGACGATCGTGCCCGCGACCTCGCGGACGACCGTGCGGCCGGTCTTCGGGTCCGTGACCGTGACCTTGTCGCCCGGTCTGATGTCCTTGATCTTCTTGCGTTTTCCGTCGGCCAGAAGGACGTCGGTGTCGGGCAGGAAGCTGTGGCACTTGGGCTTCCCACCACCAACTGCACTCTTGATCCTGTCGACGGCGACAAGGGCCTTCTCCCGCGCCTTGGCCAGGTTGGCCCGTGCCTTGTTGAGCCGCTCGGACGCCTTCGACATGTCCCTCAGGCCGCCGAAGAGGTCCCCCAGCAGGCCGGTGACGCGTTTGGCCAACTGGATGCCCTTGCGCATGTTCCAGGGCATGCCGTATTTCGCCAGGAGTTTGCCGGCGATACCACCCGCGAAACTGCCCGCGATGGTCAACATCGTCTCGCCACAGGCGGCCAGATCACCGCTGGAAAAACAGTCCAACGCGGCGCTGACGCCGAGGATGTCCATGACGATTTTGACGAGCTCCTTGCCCGCCGACCTAAACCGCTGCTGGGCGGAGGAATGCTGCTGCTCCGCGGCAGCGACGTCCTGCGTCGCCCGGCCGACCTCGGCACTGCCACCAGAGCAGGCCGGGTCGACGGGGTTCGGGCACCAAGCCCCCTGACTACGGTAGTTGCCGTGGATGTCGCAGCTCATGGACCGGCCGTTTCGGCATTCGAACAGGCCTGTCGGGTCGGACAGCGTCACGGGGGTGTTGCTCGCGTAGGCGTACCCGTTCATCTGCTGCGGCCGCGTGTAGTCGATGACCGGGTCCGCCGAGATGAACTTGCCGAGGTCCGGATCGTATTCGCGGGCTCCGACGTGGACCAGGCCGGTCGAGGCGTCGATCGTGCCGCCGACGAAGCCCTTCTCGCCCGGCCAGGTGCCCGTCTCCGGTGACAGCTTGCCTCGGGCCGCGCCGTAGGGGTCGGTACGCCGTTGGGTGACGGCACCGCTCACCGCGTCGACGGCGAGGTCGCCGGTGCCGTGGTGGTCGGAGGAGAGGAACGAGACCTTGTTGTCCGAGGTGCGGATCGCGATCGTCTGACCGGCGTACGAGTAGTGGCGCGTCGCTGTGACGGCGGTGGAGCCCGTCTTCAGCTCCAGTTCCATACCCGGCAGGTAGAGCGTGGTCGCATCCGCCGTGGTGCGCTTGATCCGCGCGCCGCCCGCGTCGTACAGGAACGAGGTCTCGGCGCCGTCGGCCTCAGTGGCCTTGGTCAGCTTGCCGGTCGCGTCCCAGTCGAGGCTCTGGGTGTCGCCCCCGATGGTGCGCTTGAGGGTGTTGCCGGAGACGTCGTACTGGTACGTCTGCTGCCGGTCCCCGGTCGGAGTCGTCTCGGCGACCTTGGTCACCTGGTGCGGGCCGCCGTCGCCAGTCTCGCCCGGGGTGCCGTCCTGGTCACCGTCCTGGTAGGTGAAGGTCCGTGTGGTGTTCTTGGCGGCGTTCAGGGACGGGTCGTGGCGGATCTCCTGAGTGCGGTTGCCTATGTCGTCGACCGACCAGCTCGTCCAGTAAGGGGACGGCCCGCCGAGCGGGTTGGTGCTCGGGGCGGCGTCGCAGGCGGTGGGCTTCTTGCCGGCGTAGTCGGCGGTCCCGCCGATCGTGCCCTCGCCCTCGGCCGTGGTGGCGGTGGCCGCCGGTGTCCAGGCGTCGACGAGTCGGGCCTGGCCGTCGTAGGCGAAGCACTGCACGTCGAGTGTCGAACTGCTCGCCGGGGCTGCGGTGTCGGTGATGGACAGGACGTTGCCGGACTGGTCGTAGGAGTAGTGCTGGTCCTTGGCGACCGTGGCGGTGGAGCCGACCTTCACCGTGGCCCGGGTGAGGCGGTCGGTGCCCTTCTCGTAGTAGAAGTTCTTCTCCGTGCGAGGGCCGCCGGTGCTCAGGGAGAGCTGGAGCAGCTGGCTGGTGTTGGACCAGACCGTGCCGGTGACGTAGGTCGAGGTGGCGCTGGCCATGGTGAGCGGGCGCTGGAGTTCGTCGTATGTGTACTTCAGGCTCTCGGTGGGCAGTCCGCCGGCCGCCGGCACGCCGGTGGAGGCGACCGTGCCGTCCCGGTTGTAGGCGGTGGTGAAGGGGTAGGTGCCCGCGAGCTTCCCCTCCGAGGCCGGGACCGTGTAGTTGGTCGTCAGCGGCCGGTAGAAGGTGTCGAAGGTGGCGACGACTGTGGAGTACGCCTCGCCGTTCGGCAGGAAGCGGTAGCTGGCGTGGGAGTAGCCGAGCGAACCGGAGCGGTCGTACCTGGTCTCCGTCAGCTTGGTGCCTTCGGACACCGCCCCTTCCCAGGTCGACTTGGGCCGGCCCAGGCTGTCGTACTCGGTGGACAGGATCCGTTGCTGGGCGTCCTTGGTGGACGTCAGGCGGTCGGACTCGTCGTAGTTGAGGATGGTCTCGCCGGCGTCCGGGTCGACCTTGCGGACCAGGCGGCCGCGCTGGTCGTAGTCGTGGCGCCAGGTGTTGCCCTTGGAGTCGGTGACGGTGGCCAGTTCACCGGCCGCCGTGTGGGTGTACTTGGTGACCGTGCGCTCGGAGCCCGGGCCGGTCGGGACGGGTGTGTGGCCCTTGTAGTGCCACAGCTCCTTGACCTTGCCCTCGGCGTCGGTGACCGTCGTGGTCGCCACACCGCCGGGAGGCGGGTCGCTGTGCGTCATGTTGCCGTCGTACGAGGTGGTGTTTCGCCACTGTTCGTATCCGGCGATGGTGAAGATCTCGGCGGTGGTGCGTCCCAGGCCGTCGTACTCGTAGCGCGTCTGGTTGGCGACGTCTCCGTTGGTCACGGTGAGCAGCTCGTCGGAGGCGGCACCGGCCGCGTAGTACGTCTCGTTGGCCCGCTTCACCGCGCCGGTGGAACCGTAGAACGAATCGGCCACCATCCGGCCGCCGGTGGGCCCCTCGGTGGCGACCCGCGAAGTCCGGGTCTAGGCGAACGACTTCGGCTCGCCCCAGCGGCCGTGGCAGACCTGCAGCTTGTAGAACATCCGCAGGCGGTGCCTGGGCTTGAAGCACACCGCGCCGGCGATGTTCACCTGCCCACCGCGGCGACCGGCCACCCGCACCACCGGCCGGGCCCCGCGCAGCGCCCACGTGCGCCCTTCGGCGGGATCAGCGACTGCCTGCTCTCGTCCGCGAAGCAGATATGGGCGCCCAGGTCGTGCGCGGTACTTTTACCCGCGGCCACACCTCGGCCTTCCACACCTCGATCGCCGCCTCGTCCCGTTCCAGCGCCCGACGGACCGGCGCCTGGCAGCTCCAGCCATGCCGCCGCAGCCGCCACACCCCCTGGACCGTGTAGCCGACGTGGAACAGCCGCCCGATCAACCACTTCACGCGCTTGAGCGTCCAGCCCTGGTCCTCGTCATCGAAGCCGTGAGCCAGCGGGCCCCGCTTCAACTCCCCCTCCAGCCTCTGCCACTGCGTCGGCGACAACCGTTTCGACCGCCATCGGCCCCGCCGACGCCAGCGCTGCTGCTCCACCCCGCCACCTGCGCACCGACCGTTCCGTCACCCGCAGCTCCGCCGCGATCCGCGCCGTGCCCGCCCCGGCCTCGAGCCCCTCGGCCTCCTCCACCCGCACGGCCTCCCGCTTCTCCTGCTCCGCGGGCGTCAGCCCGCCCCTTGCGCATACCGCATAAGGACGTCGTACCGCAGGGATCACCACTCGTCACGACCGCCCGGACATCGCCGATTCAACCTGAGTATCGACAGGGAATCCCCCTCGCCGGGCGACCAAGCTTCGCGCCAGAGATCAGTTTTCGACTTGGAGAGACGGGAAGTTCGCCGACACGACCTGCAACCGCGTCACGCACACAAAGGCTCCAACAGAAACGATGAGCTGCCCACACGTGTGGGCAGCTCATCGTTATTCCCTGCCAGGTCAGGTGACGAGCTACGGAGCCCCTATGCGTAGAAATTCGGCATAGATTTGATGCAGCAGAACTGCATATCGATAATGGGCGTCGACAACTTCTCGCTCTTCGACGGCCATGCTTTCGCCGAATCGTTCCAGGCGAGAGATAACCCCTTCAAGCAACCCCATGACGTCCGCCCTGCTCGGGCTGAATATCCCCTCGTCAACAAAAAGGATCACCTGGGTCACATGTTCGTCGGCGAGAGCTAGGTCGCCATGAATGAGTGCAAGGTTCTCTCCTGCGCGCAACAGATTCTCACCGCGGCGTAGACTGGGAAATGGCAAGGATCGCCAGAGGGCGTAGCTCTCCATGAAATCCGACAACGACTCGTCCTCTCATTGGTCGGCACCATACCAGAAGGTTACGGCCTTGCCGCCGGGGCCGGTGATCCCGCCCTTACCCGTCTGGGGATCCACGTATTTTATCCCGCGCGCACCGTCCGCCAGCGTCTCCAAGCTGGCGTTGAGCCCCTTCTTCCCTCCTGGCTGGGCAATTCCAGTCGCCCAGTCTTGCGCATCCTGGAGGTACTGCTCACGCGTGACACCGCGCCCCTTTGCATGCTTGTCCCAGTGGTATTCAAACTGATCCTGCGAAGATCTGCCGCTGGGGTTATGGAAGACGTCGTCGATCTTCTCGGGGCACAATCCCGAATTGTGCACCAGTACGGGCACTGTACCGGCGAGCACATAGTACGTGTGCAGGTCATCGACGGTGAGGTTGTACGTGCGGACGTTGTCCTCGTACGTACGGTTCGCCGTGACGACGACGGTGTCGCCCTCGTCCGTGAGCAGGCTCATGCCCGGCGTAAGGCCGCCTGCCTCGATCCAGCCCTGCTCCGACGGAGACCAGAACGGGTGCTCGTACGTCGCGGTCAGCTTCTCGATGCCGTCCTCAGTCGCAATGGACAGCTCGTTGAAGTGCTTGTCATCCTCGGTGATGATGAGGTGCGTGACCTTCCGGGAGCCGGTCTCACCGGTCTCAGGGTCAGTAGCGAGGACCTCGTCGCCGACCTCGATGTCCTCGATGTCCTTGGTCGAACCGTCGGCCATCTGGACGCCTGTACCGGCGAGGAAGCACTTGGTGCAGCCGCTGGCCTCCTTCTCTCTTCTCCTTTCTCTGTCCTTGGATTGCTTCCGCAGCTGCTTCTTGAAGAGCTGCTTCAGGGCGAACTTTCCGATCCCGAAACCACCGGCGAACACCGACCCGACATCCATGACGGTCTTCGTCCCCTGATACACGTCAGAGTCGGGATCGGCGCCAAACCCCTCAACCAGCTCCTGGTACTTGTCCTGGGTACCGCCGCAGTCCGGGTTCGTGCCGCTCCAGCACCAGGGCTCAACCATTTCGTATACATCCGCGCTTTCGGCGAAGAAGTCTCCGATGCCCCCCGCAAGGTCTTTCCAGCTACCCACAGATCTGGGATCCGCCGGTTCGACGTTGCCGCAGATTCTGGGCGGCATGCACGAGCTGCTGCCTGATGAGGCGTAGTTGGCGCTTCCTCCGGTGGACATACCACCCGAGCTGGATGAACCCGACTGCCTCATGCTGACGGCTTGGGCTGCAACGATGGCCCTCCCGACCTGGCGGGCCAAGAAAAGCAGGATGGCGGAGGCGCGGAATTTACCATCGGGGTCGGCGAAGGTGACCGGATTGTTGCTGCTGTAGGAGTAGCCGTTGACCTGTTGGGGGTCGGTGAGGTCGATGACCGGGTCCACGCTGACGAAGCGCCCGGTGGAGGGGTCGTACTCGCGTGCTCCGAGGTGGGTGAGGCCGGTCGGCTCCTTGGTGCCACCGACGAATCCCCGCTCGCCCACCCACGCCTTGGCGGCCTCGCCCCGGTCCTCGCCGAACGGCTTCATCTGGCGCCGGGTCACGGTCTGGGTGGCGGCATCCACCTGCACGCTCGCCGTGCCGTTGTGGTCGGCGGCGGTCCAGGTCAGACCCGCCGTCGTGCGCACCGCGACGGTCTGCCCGCTGTGGCTGTAGTAGCGGGTGGCCTCGACTTTGCCACTCGCCTTGTCCAGCCTCAGTTCAGTTTCGCCCAGGTAGAGCGTGGTGCCGGTGGTGTCCCGGCGGATCAGCCGATTACCGTCGGCGTCGTTCAGGTACTCCGTCGCCGTCTTGTCCGCCTCGGTGACCTTTTCGAGGCTGCCCTCGGCGTTGAAGTCGAGGTCCTGCGGCTTGCCGCCCAGCGTCCGTATGTCGGTGTTTCCGGCCAAGTCGTAGGTGTAGCTCGTCGTACCGGTGACCGTGCCGTCCGTCTTCTTGGTCTCGGTGGAGGCCAGGGCGTGCGGGCGGGGCTGGTCGGCCGTCTTGTAGGTGTACGAGGTGGTGGCGTCAGCCAGGTGGTCGGTGGCCGTCTTGCGGTTGCCCGCGCTGTCGTAGGTGAACGACTGCCAGTACGGTCCCGGGCCGCCGACGTTCGTCTTGGCGGGTGCGGTGGCGCAGTCGGCCGTCGTCGTCCAGGCCGTCTTCAGACGACGGTGGCCGTCAAAGGTGAAGCACTGCCGGTCACTGGGGCTGGTGGCCTTGTCCTCGACCTCGACCGGGTTGCCGGCCGTGTCGTAGCGGTAGTGGACGTCGGAATCCGTGCCGGTGTGCGTCTCGGAGACCACGCTCTGACGCGCGAGGCGCTTGGTGCCGGTCTCGTAGCTACGGTTGATCTCCGTCCAGTCCGCGAGGGGCGAGACACCGAGGGTGGTGCGGATCTGCTCACCGGCAGGCAGGTAGTCCGTGTTCTGGACGATGCCCGTCAGGCCCTGGAGGGTGTCCGGCATGCGCTGCTCGGTGTAGCCGTACGTCAGCACCTCCTGCGCGAGGCCGCCCATCGCGGGGATGGTCCGCTTCTGCAGCGTGCCGTCGAGGTTGTAGGCGTTGGCGATGGTCCACGTTCCGTTGGAACCGGCCAGAGCCCCCTCGGTCTTGCTGATCGTGTACTGCTCGCTGAGGACCTGATAGATCTTGCTGTACTTGGCGTTGGTCTGGGCGTAGACGCTGCCGCCCTTGCCCCCGACGTACCTGATCGCTGACGTCAACTCGCCCTTGGCGATGGAGTCGTAGGTCCAGCGCGCCAGGTACTTGGAGTCCTCGGGCGCCGGCTGGCCGTTGACCACGGGAATCTTGCCGTCGAGTCTGCCGGTCGGGCGGCCGAGCACGTCATACGTGAGCCCGATCGACTTGCCCCGTGCGTCGGTCGTGGAGACGACCTGGTCGAGATCGTTGAACTCGGACGAGCTTCCACCAGCGTCGGGGTCCGTGGTGCTGTCCTTGCGGCCCAGGAAGTCGTATCCGTACGCCCAGGTATTGCCGTCGTCGTCCCTGACACTGGTCAACCGGTCGGCGTGGTCGTATCCATAGGTGAACCGGGCAAACTTCGTGCTCACCGCGTTGCCGTCGTACTCCAGCTTCTCGACCGTACGACCCCGGGCATCGACCTTCTCCCGAATGGCCGAGGCACCCGCCGGGGGCTCCACAATCGTGGAATCGCCGTCATGGGTGTGCTTGGTCCGTGAGAACTCCTTGCCGTTGGCGAGGACCTTTTCGATCGTCACCCTCCCGGCGCCGTCGATCACCGTCTCCGTACCCGCTGGCGCCGCGGTGAGCAGCGTGGCGAGCTTGCCGGAGGGCGCGGTGGTGTCGACGTAGTCGGTCGAGGTCTCGACAGTCAGACCACGGGTGTCGTACTTGGCCTCCGTGATCATCCGTCCGGCACCGGACGCGGCGGGTGCTTGTGTCTGCCGCAGCCTGAGCAGAGCGTCGTAGATCTCGTAGGTGGTCTGGTATGTGGCGCCGTCGTTGTTCAGGGACTTGGTCGCCACCCACGACGCGGCCGTGTTCTGCAACTTGTACTCGAACTGGTAGCTGGCCGTCTGACCGGCGGCGCGGTCCCGGTTGGCGAGCCACACATCGGTGAGCTGACCAAAGCTGTCGTACGCCAACTCTGTGCGGTTGCCGTTGGGGTCGGTGGTCGAGGTACGCACTCCCCAGTCAGGGGCGATCTCGGTGGTAGTGGCGTGGTCGAGCGCGTTGGTCTCGACGGTCTCGGTGAGCGGCCCTCCCGCGGCCGGGGTGTACTCGATGTGCGAGACCCGGGTGCCTCTGGTGTCGTACGAGTCCGTCACACGGCCGAGCGCGTCGTACTTGGTGGTGTTGACGGTCTGGAGTTTGGCCGTGGAACCGTCGTAGCCAGTCACCCTCTCGACCCGGGTCACATCACCCTTCGTGGGCGACTTCCCCCAGTCCTGGTCGTCGTACGACGTCCGCACATCCGAGATCACGTCGGTTGTCTTCGGATCTGCGGTCCGCTTCGGGGTCGCGGCACATCCGGTGGACACCTTCTCCACCCGCTTGGGCAGGGCGAGAATCCACGCCGAGGTGTTGGTGGCGTACTCCGTGACGGTGCAGTCCTTTTCCCCTGCCGCGTCCGTCTCCACCTTCAGCGGCAGGCCGCTGGTCGGGTCGTACGTCGTCGTCTTGGCCGTCGTCACCTCTCCGCCGCCCGACAGCGCGGTACGGGAGACCGAGGTCTCGGTGCGGACCATGTACGCGTTGACCGTGCCGTAGGAGTGCTTGTCCGTGGCCGTCGTGCGGGACCAGGGGGTATTGACGGTCGCGGAGACCTCGGGACCGTTCACGCCGTTGTAGGTGATCTGCTCGCGCAGCTGGCCCGCGAACTGTTCCGCGTCCGTCTTCACCACACCCTTGGAGTCGGTGACCGTCTCCTTGCGGGTGGTGTCGTCGGACTGCTTGTCGCCGTCCATGCCCCGGTAGTAGAGGGATATGGACTTCGACTGGGTGCCGGAAGGTTCACCGGTGGTCGTGGTCACCTTCTGGTAGCCGCGCCAGATGCCCCAGGTCCGGTATTTGGCCTGGGTGATGGGCGACTCGTCGTCGTACGCCCAAGCACCGCCGCCGCTGTAGGTGTAGTCCGTCTGCTTCAGCGGGGCATCGCCGGTCGGGTCGGACTCGGTGACCTGGGTGACGACGTACTTGTGGAAGAAGTCGGTGCGCGGCTTGGGGTCGGTGCCCGGGGTCGGGTTGGACGGTGGGATCCACTTGACCGGGTAGCAGCGCCGGGTGTTCGCGTCCAGCTTGGGGGGGACGTCGCTGCCGGCGACGCAGTCCTCTTTGGAGTAATTCACCGTCAGCTTGGAGCCGGTCTCCGAAGTGACCGTACGGACTCGCCACTTGATGAAGGGGGCGACGTCGTCGCCGGTGCGGTCGACGCGGTTGTGCAGCTGGATGCCGCTGAAGGTCACGGCGGGCAGGGAGGCGTCGGTGCCCGCCTTACCGGTGCGCTTGATCGAGTCCAGCCACAGACCGGCGTCCGAGCCGTCGCCCGGGTCGGGGAAGGTCTGCCCCAGGTGCCAGGCGTTGACGGCGCGGTAGTCGGTGTCGGCGCTGCCGGAGCCGTCGTGCACCTGGGTGGTGACGTCGGTGAGGCGCTTGCGGGTGAAGAACGACGGGCTGGGCTGGTCGGTGCAGGGCTTGTCGGCCGCGCAGATCTGGTCGAACGGGACGTCCGGCCAGGCGTTGCGGTTGGACGAGGTGAGCGAGCCGCACGTCTCGCCGCCGGAGACCGGCAGACAGCGCTCGGCGACCGTGAACTTGACACGGGCTGCGGCGGGCTGGGTGGTGGAGAAGATCGTGTCGGTGCGCTGGCCGTAGTCGATGCGCTTGAGCCAGCCGTTGCGGACGTATTCGGTGCCGTTGCCGGTGGTGCCGTTCTTGGCGTAGTGGTTGAGTTCCTTGTCGTACCAGTACGTCATGACGTTGCCGTGGGGGTCCACGACGTAGTCGAGGTTCCACCGCCAGGCCTGTGTCTTGGCGCGGCCGGAGAAGGAGTCGCCGGAGGAGTATCCGGGCTCGCCGGAGTCGTCGCCGAAGACGGGGAGCGTCCATACGGAGTTGGTCTCGGCCTTGCCCGAACTCCAGCCGGGCAGCCGGTTCTTGCCGAAGACGTACTGGGTTCCGTCGGTCGAGGTGACCGTCCAGAACTCGCCCTTGTCGCCGTTCTCCCCGGTGTCACCGTCGTCGCCGTTGACGGCGCCGGTGTCGTGGACGACCCGCTCGCCGTCGTCGCTCTTGGGCCGCCACTTGCCGCCCTCCTTCACCAGGGGCGTCGACTTGCCGTTGAGGACGAGGGAGGCGTTGTCCTCCTTCCAGCACTGGTCGTACTTCTTGTCCTGGCCGTCGTCCTCACAACTGCCGTACGCCCGCTCGACGTACGAGGTCGACAGGTCGAAGCCCTCGCCGACCCAGGACGGCTGCGCGCTGGTGGAGGAGGTGCGGCCGTCCACGCTCTGCGCGGAGTAGCCGATGGACAGGTTCGGCGCCGGGCCCGCCGGGGCCGGCGGCGTCTCCAGCGGGTAGTTCCAGGTGAAGTCGCCGTTGGAACCGCCGGCGGACCAGGTGGAGGAGGCCGCCAGCGGGGTGGCCTCGTAGGTGCCCTGGTCGGAGCCGGCCGCGGCGGACAGGGCCATGACCATGGCGGCGGGCTTGGCGGCCATCGCGGTCCGGGTCTTCGTACCGGCCGTGGTCGCCTTCGGAGTGGTGATCTGCGCGGTGACCGTCTCGGCCTCGCCGTCGTTCTCCGACGCCACCGGGATGGTTTTACGGCACTCCGCCTTCTCCGGCGTGGTCAGGGCGCACGCGGGGAGCTGCACGAGACGCAGGCGTGAGGACCAGTTGCCGCTGTAGGCGTCGGCGAAGGAGCTGTAGTCGATCGTGGCGCCGAGACTTGCGGCGCCGGTGTCTCCGTCAGCGCGGGCGACCGTGAAGACCACGCCGTCGATGCCGAGCCGGTCGGTGGTCTTCCGGTCGAGAACGCGGACCTTGGCCTCATCGGGGGCCTCGGCGGTCTTTGTGACCCCAGCGGTCTTGTCGTTGGGCTGGGCGAGCGTGATGGGCAGCCCGGCGGCCTTGACCGACTTCTTGCTGTTCTCCGGCGGCAGGTCGACCGTCACCGCCGATGCCCCCGGCCACGTCACCTTCGCGCGAGCCTTGGCAAGCGTTCTGCGGGTGGCGGCCTCCGTCGGGTCCTTGACCTTGGTGACCTTCGGGTCGAAGGGCTCGGCCTTGCCGTACTTGGCCTTCTGCAGGGCTGTGTGATCGCGGTCCGCCGCGGCTGCCTGCGCCGGTGCGGCACTCAGCAGACCAGCGACGACCGCTGATGACAAAGGCAGGACAACGGCGGCCAGACGATGCCGGCTCGCTCTGCTCCATGCCCATCTTTTGGGCAGCAGTGAGCTGTTCCTGGACAACACTTGGGGGGTGCTCCTGGATTCTGAGTTGTGAGGGCGTACCGGGCCCGTGGCCCGGTACGCCTCTGGAGAGGAGGAAGGGAGGGGTTACTCGACCGGAACGGGCGGCTCGTCAACCGTCGCGAGCTGCGTGATCTCGTCGTCGGACAGGACACCGGCGTACACACGTAGGTCGTCGAGCTGGCCGGGCAGGGCGTTGCCCCACTCTCCGTTGTCGTGACGGCGTGCGCCGCCGACCATCAGAGGGCCTGTGGGCTGGAAGGCTTCCTCGCTCAGGACGCCGTCCTCGTCGCCCTGTCGTTGCCCGGACACATAGAGATGGATGGACTTGTTCACCGAGTCGAAGACGGCGACGACGTGCACCCAGCCACCGGGCGAGTTGACCTCGTCCGAGACAGCCGCGACGGCGGGGCCGCCCAGAACGTCCGTCTCGTACCGTCCGAAGTTCCAGTCACCGATGACCTGGCCCGCCTCTTGGCGGTACCAGAGGCGCAACGAGTTCCGCTCGGCGCCCGGGTGCGAGAAGACGCTCGGGGAATGCGCGACGGTGGTGTCGTCGAGCTTCGACTGAGCGGCCAGGTTGACCCAGCCGGCCAGACTGAAGCTGCCGGACTCGTCCAGTGAGACGGTGGAGGTGGCCCTGCCCAGTTTCTCGGCGTCGAGTTCCAGGACGTTGCCGTGGGCCGGATCCTCAGTTGCGGCGAAGGCTGCGCCCGTCTGGAGTTGGAGCGGGTTGCCCCGGCCGGTGGCGTCCGCCGCCGTGGCGCCGGATGCCTCGTCGAAGCCCCAGTTGGCGAGGAGCGCGGGCTCTGTCCTGCCGGTCGCCGGGTTCAGGGTGTTGGCAATCGACCACATCTCGTTCTCGAAGACCACACGGTCCCAGACCTGGACCTGGTCCAGGTCACCCTCAAAGTAGTCCGTGTACGTACCCGATCCCTTCATACGGCCGACCTCGAAGGAGCCCTTCGCCGCCCACGGTGTGGTGAACTCCGTGGCCGCCTGGAGCTGTCCGTTGACATACAGACGGATCTGCTTCTTGTTGTGGTCGTACACACCCATCAGATGGGTCCACGCACCCACAACCGGCGGCTTCTTGGCCACCGCGCGGACGATCGTCGGATCATCGTTGTCGGCCGAGTACCGGTTGAAGATCCAACGGTCATACGTCTGCGAGTAGTAGATCTGGAAGGTGCCAACGCGGGAACCGCTCTGTGAGACCACGGTGGAGATGTGATCCTTCGCGGTCAGCCGGGCCCAGGCGGAGACGGTGAAGCTGTTGGTGGTGTCCAGAACTGATGTACTGGAGCCCGCACTGCTTGTGCCGTTGGCTCGCAAGCCGCCACCGAGCCGGGCCTTGTCCGTCCAGGACGCTGAGGTCAGTGCCAGCGGCCGGTTCTTGCCCGAACTGTCGGCAGCAGTGGCGCCGCTGCCGTCGTCCAGTTTCCAGCTCGCCACGGGATCAGATCCCTTTGCCACCTTGAACAGGTAGTCGTAGTGGGCGCTCGGGTTCCCCGCCCCGTCGTAGGTCTGCACCCGCAGGGTGTTGGTCAGCCGTTTGTCGGGCGCCGCCTCGATCCCGTACGTCGAGGTGTTGGCCGTGAACGTCTTGCTGCCGAGCTTCGCCCCGTTGAGCCACCAGTCGTAACGGCGCACGTCACTGGCACCCGCGTCGATCTTGAATCCAGCAGTCATGCCGACGCTGCCCAGTTCCGGGTCGGCGGCCTCACAGACCGTGCCGCCGCACTCCTTGTACACGGTCGAGGACACCTTCGGGACCGGCGGCCCCTTGGAGTCCACCCTGAAGTAGCAGTAGCTCGACCAGGGCCCGAACAGAGAGTGGGTGTCACCCTGCCACGTGTACTTGTACTCAGACGCCATCCGCTTTCCGAACGTGTTGCGTTGGTCCGGGATGGGTGGGCATGAACTCCGGTTGGTAGCGGGAGAGATGAGCGTGGTTCGTCCGCTCGTCTGGCTCGTGGAGGTGGTGGCTGGTGCCGTCGGTGCTCGGTCTGCTGGAAGCCCGGGAGAAGAGAGTTCGGGAAGAGATCGCGCGGTTGCGGGAGGAGGCCGAGCAGGTGCAGGCCGCGCTCGGTGAGGCGGAAGGAGCCCTTCAGCGGCTGGTGGATGCCCGGGCGACGGTGGCCGAGGTGCTGGCCGAGCCGTCTTCGGCAGTCGCGGAGCCGGTGCGGGGCGCCATGGCGGGTTCACCGGTGCCGCACCGGATCGACGGCATGGCGGCGTCGGTACTCGCGCCGGATTATCAGCAGATCGTGTCGGTGCTGGAGTCGGAGGCGGGCCGAGAGGGGATGCGCTGCCAGCAGCTGGCCGTGGCCCTCGGCCTTCAGGCGGTCCCGGCGAAGGTCGAGGGACTGCGGTCGAAGGCGAAACGCCTGGTGGAGCGAGGGTGGGCCCTCCAGGTGCGGCCGGGGGTGTTCACCGCGCTCGAAGGGCCGGCCGGCTGAAAGCACCTGGGCGGCGTCCGGCCAGGCGGCCGCTCATAAGCATGGTCATCGACCACAGCACCATGGCCTCGTGCATGGCGGGCAGCGTCTCGTAGTCACGCGCCAGACGACGTGAGCGCATCAGCCAGCTCAGCGTTCTTTCCACCACCCACCTGCGGGGCAGCACCACGAACCCGGTGGTGTCGTCGGTGCGTTTGACGATGTCGAGGGTGAGCTGGAGTTTCTCGGCTGCCCAGTCGACCAGGCGCCCGGCATAGCCGCCGTCCGCCCACACCAGGCGGATGGAGAAGTACATCTTCCGAAGCCGCTCGAGCAGGGGGACGGCGGCGTCGCGGTCCTGCACGCTCGCCGCGGTCACAGCCACGGCCAGGACCATGCCGAGGCAGTCCACCACCAGGTGCCGCTTGCGGCCGCCCACCTTCTTCCCGCCGTCCCAGCCGGAGGTGGAGCGCGGGATGTTCGCCGCTGCCCGCACCGACTGTGAGTCCACGATGGCAGCAGTCGGATCCACCGTGCGGCCTTCCTTCTGGCGGACCTTGTCGCGCAGCCGGTCGTGGAGCTCGGCGAGCAGACCCGTGATCTGCCAGCGGCGGGCGAAAGCATGCACCCGCCGATACGGCGGGAAGTCCGCAGGCAGGTTGACCCACTTGACGCCGTTGTCGGCCACATAGCGGACCGCGTCGATCATCTGCCGGTGGCAGAAGCCCTCCGGCCGCCCGCCCCGGCCCTCCAGCCAGGCCGGAACCGGCAGCACTGCCCGGATGACCTGCCACTCCGCCTCCGTCATGTCGGAGGCGTAGCACGCAGTGCGGTCCGGCCGGTCTGCCGCGTTGCCGAACCTGTGCGCGAGGCAGTCACACGACAGGGAAGGCGAGTTGGACTCCACGCACGCGAGCGCGAAAGACTGCGGCAACAGGGCCTCCTGGTGCTTGGTTTGGTTCGCACCCCCGAGCTACCAAGAGGCCCTGCTGTCATGCGCCGACTCTCGCGCGATCACCCGATCAGGAACCCTGTTCGAGCAGGCCAACTCCGTGATCGATAAGCGGATGGCGTCTCAGTACGGGCGCGGAACTTGTAGGTGACAGCTTGGTCCAAGGCGGCCGTGACCACTGTTCCGGCCGTGCCGCTGTCCGTCCATGTGGACGGCTTCAGCGAGGTCTCCGTGGTGCTGCTGCCCTTGTACAACTCGAAGTTGGGGCGCAGCGAGGCGTTGGAGGCATCGCTTGATGTCGGTGTCGCGGTCAACCGCGGAGTGGTGTCCCGAATCTGTGCCGGGGCGGAAGAAGCCGAGCAGGAGACCTTGGGATCGGACATCTTCACCGAAGAGGGCTTGCTGTTCGGCGGAGTCACGTAGGTGATCGACAGCCGGGGCTTCCGGGAGGACGTGGCGTCGGGGTCCAGCGGAGACAGGAACTGCTTCCACGCGATCGGATCGTCCTCGTCGGCCCGCAGTCCAAGCGTGGTGAGAGTGTCCTTCGCCTTCGCGGTGTGCGCGACGGCCGCCGTGGCGTCGAACTCGATGTCCCCGTCCGGACAGTCGGAGGAGTGGCCCTTGGCAGCGGAGACCGTGTCGACCTTCGCAAGCCACTTCGGCGGCTTGTTCCACGTCGTCGAGGAGAAGATCTGGCTCGTGCGATAGAGGTCGACGTCATGCTTCACACAGTTCGCCGACCAGATCGCATACGGCGTGAAGGTCGCGTTCACGATCTTCTTGCCAGCCACCCTCCGGGTGTCGAACTGGAAGAGCGAACGCGACTTCTTGTTGTCCACAAACGCGTCATAGCCCACGCCCAGCGCGTGCTTGGTCTTCCAGAGGCTGGTGCCCGGCGAGTTGGACCACAGAGCCGTCCACCCTGTCAGGGTCGCTTTGACCGCCGGTGGATCGAGAACGACGGGGTACGCAGTCGCGCTGCTGGCAAGGAAGTCCTGATCCGGAACGATGGAGAGGGCGTCGTTGGTGACGTCTGTGTCCATGACAGCCGTACGCGACCGGGGACTCGCGCCGAGGGTGTCGGCTGCGCTCTCCGCGGCGAACCCGGAAACCGTGGAGGCGCTCTGCGCCGCACTGCCGACCTTCGCTGTGGTCGTGCCTGCGTCCCACATAAGAGCCGATCCACTGGAGATCACGGCATGTCCCGAACCATCCACAAAGGTGGCCGCGCCGGAGTCGTCCGTGCGCACGGACAGCCCCTTGGCCTCGACCGGGAAACTCACCTTCTCCAGGGCCGGGTTGGCGGCGGCCTCGCGGCTGTGGACCACCAAGTGGTACGTAAATCCGTCCGGGTGGGCCTGCACAGCGAGGTCCACGTCGGGAAGCACCGACCGGTACACGGCCGACGAACCGTCGACCTCCGGCTTCGGCAGCGCCCACGGGGACGACACCGCGTACTTCTTGCCGGCCGTCACCATCCGGGCCAGCGGTTCGCCGGTACCGCCGCCGGAGAAACGGATGTCCTCGGCGGCGCGCGGCGCGAGGCCGCCGTCCGGCCGGGTGACGAGCGTGGTGTCGACATCCGTCCACTCACCGGCCTTGAGAACCCGCTCGGGCGAGGCCGCCGTTTCGGCGGTGAATGTCCCGTCGGGATTGGCTACCACCCGGCTGGTCGACGACGTCAACTCGCCGATCTCCACGCTTTTGCCGGAGGCGACGGCCTTCTTGGAGGCCCGTTGCTCGGGTGTGGCGGCCGGAAGCGCGTCGTCCTCCCAGAACTCCTTGCCCCGCGCCCCCTCGTCAGCCGGAGTGCTAGAACCCCCCGTGTCCATGCCCGCCGCCTGGACCGGGACGGCCTGTAAGCCGCCCGCTAGTACCAGCACGGCCGAGGCGACGGTCATCGCCCCGCGCACGGCTCTGTTGCGACTGGTTGGTCGCACCTTCCCCCCTGCGTTCTTTATTTTTTGATTATTTGTTGAACGAAGGGAGGGTAGCTGGTGAGGAGATCTTTACCAAGAGTGCTCGGTGACGGTCATCTCACACTCCGCTTACGGCGCGCCGCCTGGCAAGCAGCCACCACTCACCCCGGGCCCCCCTCCTATCGTGGAGACCGTGACCGGCGGGATAGTTGGGGTCATGGCATCCAGGAAGCGCATCTACGACGCCGAGTTCCGCCAGGGCGCGGTGTGGAATCGCGGCGGAGACCGGTAAGCCAAACCCGGAAGTGGCTGAGGATCTGGGCCTCCACCCGAGGACGTTGCGCAGCTGGGTGTCGCAGACGCGCGCAACAGGTCGCCGTCGTAGGACTGGCCGGTGGCCGAGCCAGCGAGGGCAAGCTGAGCTTGGCGACGGTCATCGACCTGTCCTCCTCCCGTAGCGTGCTCGGCTACGCGATGACGGCCCGTCATGCGCCGACCTGGCCATCGCGCCCCTGGGTGTTCCGCGGGCCGGAACCGGTGCCGGTGCCGTTCTTGACCTGCAGGAGATCGGGATCGCGTACGCCGGGGCACGGCTCCAGTTCGGGCCACTTCACACCGGGCTGAGGACTCCACGGCAAGTCTCTGCACTATGCAGACCGCACAAAAGAAGGGGCACCTGGGACAGCACCTGCGGTGCCGAGATCGGATGCTCCCTGCACGCACGCTGCACAAATGGCCACCGGATGGCCACCGGCGATCACTCCGAAATTCGATGCAGAAGCCCTCAAGACCATGAACTCGCAGGTCACAGCGGCGCACCGAAAAACGGATACAAGCTGTGAACCGGAGACCTACGCATTTCGATGCGCAGACCAGCAGTGCCCGATTCGTCGGATATCCAAGGTCAACGAAAACAGAAAACCCCAGGTCAAAGGCCTGACCTGGGGTTCACCATAGAGCCGCCTTCGGGATTCGAACCCGAGACCTACGCATTACGAGTGCGTTGCTCTGGCCATCTGAGCTAAGGCGGCGTGCTGTCCGCACTATGGTGCGATCGGCAACGACGGTAAGTCTACACATTTTCCGGGGTGCTCCGAACCAAGGGCCGGAGCACCCCGGGGGCGGGCCCGGGCGGTCATCGCCCAGGCCGGCGATCAGGACGCTGAGCAGCGCTTTCCGTCGGTCGGGGGTGTGCCGCGCAGGAGGTAGGCGTTGATCGCGGAGTCGACGCAGGAGCTGCCGCGGCCGTAGGCGGTGTGGCCGTCGCCGTCGTAGGTGAGGAGGCGGGCGGAGGAAAGCTGGGAGGCGAGGGCCTGGGCCCAGCGGTAGGGGGTGGCGGGGTCGCGGGTGGTGCCGACGACCACGATCGGGGCGGCTCCCCTGGCCTCGATACGGTGTGGCGCGCCCGTCGGCTTCACCGGCCAGTACGCGCAGTTCAGGGAGGCCCACGCGAGGGCCCGGCCGAAGACCGGGGAGGTCTTCTCGAACGCGGGCAGGGCCCGTTCGACCTCCTCGGGGGTGTCATAGGCGGCCGGGAGGTCGAGGCAGTTCACGGCGGCGTTGGCGTACATCAGGTTGGAGTAGGTGCCGTCGGGGTCGCGTTCGAAGTAGCTGTCCGAGAGGGCCAGCAGGCCGGCGCCGTCGTTCTTCCTGACCGCCTCGGTGAGTGCCTGGCGCAGTTGGGGCCAGGCACCCTCGTCGTACATCGCCGCGATCACGCCCGTCGTGGCCAGGGACTCGCCGAGCCGTCGCCCGTCGGCGTCACCGGTCGGCAGCGGCCGCACGTCCAGCCGCTCGAAGAGCCCGCGCAGATTCTCGGCGACCTGCGCGGGCGTGCTCCCCAGCGCGCAGTCCTTCCGCCTCACACAGTCCTTCGCGAAGGACTGGAAGGCGGTCTCGAAGCCCGCCGTCTGCTCCTGGTTGAGCCGGTGGGCGGGCAGCGACGGGTCCAGCGCGCCGTCCAGCACCAGCCGGCCGACCCGCTCGGGGAACAGCCCCGCGTACGTCGCGCCGAGGAACGTCCCGTACGAGGCTCCGACGTACGTCAGCTTCTCGTCGCCCAGTACGGCCCGCAGGACGTCCATGTCCCGGGCCGCCTCGACGGTGGAGACATGCCGCAGCAGCTTCGGCGCACGCGCCCCGCACCCCTCTGCGAACCGCTTGTACGCGGTGGCCAGTTCAGCCGTCTCCCCCCTGTCGTCCGGGGTGAGATCCGTCTGCGTGTACCTGTCCATCTGGCGCCCGGTGAGACACTCCACCGGCTCACTGCCGGCCACGCCCCGGGGGTCGACGGCCACCATGTCGTACCGCGCCCGCACCTTGGCCGGGTAGCCGATGCCGGCGTACCTCTGCACATAGCCGACCGCCGACCCGCCCGGCCCGCCCGGGTTGACCAGCAGCGAGCCGAGCCGCTCACCAGGGCCGGTCGCCTTCCTCCGCGAGACGGCCAGCTTGATGTCGCCCTCGCTCGGCTTCGCGTAGTCGAGGGGGGCCTTCATCGTGGCGCACTGGAAACCGGGGATCTCGCAGGTGCGCCAGCTCAGCTTCTGCTCGTAGTACGGGGCCAGCACCGACGGGGTCGCACGCGGCAGCGCGCCGAGGACGGGCCCCCCGTCCACCGTGCCGTCCACCGCTCTGGCCGCCGTACCGGCCGCCGTACTGGAAGCGCCGGAGGAGCAGCCCGCGACGAGCAGCGCGGCGGCAGCGAGCAACGCGCCGCCGACCCGCAGGGACCGGTTCGGCCGAGAAGTACGCCTGGTGTGCATCTCGCGAGCGTAACCAGAAGCACCCAATCGATCACGAACGGCGACGAATGCTCCTCGTACGAGTGACGGAGTCAACCGAACGCGCCACCCGCCCCCGCCGCCCACCGCCCCCCACTCCGAGCGGCCCACCCACCCACCCACCCACTCTCCGAGCGGCTCACCCGGCCCGCAGGGCCATCGTCATCGCCTCCACGGCCAGCAAGGGCGACACATTCCGGTCCAGCGCCTCCCGGCAGGCCGCGACCGCGTCGATCCGCCGCAACGTCGACTCCGGCGTGCCGCCCCGCGCCATCCGCTCCAGGGCGTCCTGCACCTCGACGTTGGCGAGCGCGACCCGTGCCCCCAACTGCAGGGCCAGCACGTCCCGGTAGAACCCGGTGAGCTCGGTCAGAGCCACGTCCAGGCTGTCCCGCTGCGCCCGCGTGCGCCGCCGCTTCTGCTTGTCCTCCAGGTCCTTCATCACCCCCGCCGTACCGCGCGGCATACGCCCGCCCTGCACCGCGCCCATCGCCGTCTTCAGCTCCTCGGTCTCCTTGGTGTCGACCTCCTCGGCAAGCTGCTTCGACTCCTCCGACGCCGCGTCCACCAGCTCCTGCGCGGCCCTGAGACACCCCCCGATGTCATCGACCCGCAACGGCAGCTTCAGCACGGCGGCCCGCCGCTCCCGGGCCCGCGGATCGGTGGCCAGCCGCCGCGCCCGCTCGATGTGTCCCTGAGTGGCCCGGGCAGCCAGCGCGGCCGCCCCCGGCTCGATCCCCTCCCGCCGTACGAGCATGTCCGCCACCGCGTCCACCGACGGCGTGAGCAGCCCGACATGCCGGCACCGGGACCGAATGGTCGGCAGCACGTCCTCCAGCGAGGGCGCGCACAGCAGCCATACCGTCCTCGGGGCGGGTTCCTCCACCGCCTTCAACACCGCGTTCGCCGACTTCTCGTTCAACCGCTCGGCGTCCTCGACGAGAATCACCTGCCAGCGCCCGGTCGCCGGCGACGTGAACGACTTCCGCACCGTGTCCCGCATGTCATCGGCGAGGATCTGCGCGCCCACCGCCGCCACCGTGCTGACATCCGCGTGCGTCCCCACGAGCGCCGTATGACACCCGTCACAGAACCCGCATCCCGGGCTCCCCCCGAGCGCCCGGTCGGGACTCACGCACTGCAACGCCGCCGCGAACGCCCGCGCCGCCGTCGTCCGCCCCGCCCCCGGCGGCCCGGTGAACAGCCACGCATGCGTCATCTTCGACGCCTCCGGAGGCGCGATCCCCTGCTCCGCCGCCGTGACGATCCCGTCCGCGTCCCGAGCGGCCGCGTCAAGCTGCCCGATCAGCCGCTCCTGCCCCACCAGGTCGTCCCACACGGCCACGCCGCACCGCCTCCGTCCCACAAAGCCTCTCGGTCCCCCATTGTGCGCGCCCCCACCGACAACCAACCCCGCCCCGTGCCTCCTGGCCCCACCCGGCCCGCGTCCCTGCCCGCCACACCGGGCCCGCCGAGAACCGGGGAGAACGGGAGCCAAGGGGGTTGGGGGACTCGGAATGCGGTGAAGGCTTGGACGAAAGGCGACGTCGAGGGGACGACCGTTCCGCTTACCGGCGCGCCCAGGGGTGCCGCTGCGCCCTCCCGTGCCTCCCCGATGGCACGACTACGACTGCCCGCAGCTGAGTACAGGAAGCGGCCGGACGGAGCCTGAGCCGCGCACCATCCGGGCCGCCGGACAGAGCCTGAGCCGCGCACCATCCGGGCCGCCGGACAGAGCCTGAGCCGCGCACAGTCCGGGCCGTCGGACAGAGCGGTGGCATCGGTAGTCATCGGTAGTCATCCGGCGGCAGATCCGCCGCCCGAGACTCGGACGGCACCAGCATGCGGGGCCGCGACCCGCGCCGCCGTCGTTCGCCCCGCCGCGCCGCGCCGCCCACACGCAAAAGGGGCCGTGCCACCGGCACGGCCCCACCCCGGCCCGGCCCGGCCCACCACCGAGGGCGCACCGCACCAAGCAACAGGCTGACGCGTACGAGTACAGCCCCGACCCGACCCACGACCGGCACGCGACGCCGACTCACCTCACCACCGGGGCACCCGCCCCCAGCCGACCCACCCACCGCACGCGAACCCGGCCGCCCACCGCCCGGCTCCCGCCAACTCAGCGGCGGCGCCGCCCCCAGCCCCGCCTGCCATCGGTGTCGTCCTCGCCGTGCGGGCCCAACAGCTCGTCCGCGAGCGTAGGAAGATCGTCCAACGGCGTCTCCTCGGCCCAGTCCGACCGAGGCCGCCGCCGCGGCGTCCCCTCCTCATCGACCTGCGGAAGCTCCCGTGTCCGGCCCTCCGCCCCGTCCGGCCCGGAGCGCTCGTCGCGGAAGTACCCCGGCGGCACCCGGTCCTCACGCACCGGCGGCAGCACGGCCGTCTCATCGGCCGCCCCCGAAGGCACCTGCGGCAACACCGTGGTCTCATCCTCCGGAGCCGCCCCCGAGGACGGCACCGGCGGCTTCGGCAACTTCGCCGTCGTCTCCGAGTCCGCACCCGCCCCACGGGGCGAACCCGACGAACCAGCCCCACCCGGCCCATCCGCCCGCACCGGCGGAAGCACAGCCGTCTCATCCACAGGCCCGCCCGACGCGTTCGTCGGCGTCACGAACGGCGTCGTCACAGTCGCCGCGTCGTCAGCCGTCGAAGGCCCACCCCGCGCAGCCCTACCGCTCCGCGCAGCCTCGGCCCGAGCTCCCCGCTCGGCTTCCGCACCCCGCTCAGCCTCGGCGGCGCGCTCCGCCTCAGCCGCCGCCGCGGCCGCCCGCTCAGCCGCCGCCCTCTCAGCCTCCGCCGCAATCGCGGCCGCCCGCTCGGCCTCCGCCGCGGCGGCCACCCTCCGAGCCTCCTCGGCCCGGAGCAACGCCTCCTCGGCCTTCCGCTGCTTCTCCAGGCGCAGGGCCTCCGCCTCCGCCCGCAACCGCTGCTCCTCCGCGGCCTGCTGACGACGCCGTTCCTCCTCGACCCGCCGCCGTTCCTCCTGCTCGGCCCGGGCCTTCTCCTCCGCGAGGAGCCGCGCCTGCTCCTCCTCGGCACGGCGACGCGCTTCCTCGGCCCGCTGCCGGGCCTCCTCCGCCTGCCGCTCCGCCTCGCGCCGCTGAGCCTCCTCCAGCTCGCGCCGCTTGCGCTCCTCCTCCTCGGCCCGCAGCCGCGCGAGTTCCTCCTGACGCTCCCGCTCCAGCCGCTCTTCCTCGGCCTTCCGCGCGGCCTCTTCCTCGGCCTTGCGCCGCGCTTCCTCCTCGGCCTTGCGCCGGGCCTCCTCCTGCGCCTTCACCTCGGCCTCGGACAGCGGCAGCATCACATCGAGCCGGTGCCGGACAACAGTGGTGACCGCCTCGGGGTCCTGCGCGGCGTCAACGACGAGATACCGCCCGGCATCCGCGGCGGCGAGGGTCAGGAATCCCGCACGCACCCGCTCGTGGAACTCCGCCGGCTCCGACTCCAGCCGGTCCGGCGCCTCGGTGAACCGCTCGCGCGCCGCCTCGGGCGAGACGTCCAGCAGCACCGTCAGATGCGGCACGAGCCCATCGGTCGCCCACCGCGAGATCCGAGCGATCTCCGTGGGAGAAAGGTCCCGCCCGGCCCCCTGATAGGCCACGGACGAATCGATGTACCGATCCGAGATGACGACCGCGCCCCGCTCCAGCGCGGGCCGCACCACGGTGTCCACATGCTCGGCACGATCCGCCGCGTACAACAGCGCCTCGGCCCGATTCGACAACCCGGCGCTCGACACATCCAGCAAAATCGACCGCAGCCGCTTGCCCACCGGAGTGGCCCCCGGCTCCCGCGTCACCACGACCTCGTGTCCCTTGGCCCGGATCCACTCGGCGAGCGCCTCGACCTGGGTCGACTTCCCGGCCCCGTCGCCGCCCTCCAGGGCGATGAAGAACCCGGTCTCGGCGGGAGCCTGAACGGGATCGTCGCCCCCCAGCAAGGCATCCCGCAGATCCTGCCGAAGCGGGACCCCGGACCGGTCGTCGGCCTTGGCGAGCACCCACGCGGCCACCGGCAGCAGCAACGCTCCCACCAGCATCAACGTGAAGGCCGCACCGCCGTGCGCGAACACGAACTTGCCGCTCTCCAGCCGGTGCGGCCCGATGACCGCGGCGACCAGCGGAGCGACGAGCACCGCCAGCGCCACGAACACCCGTACGACGGCGTGCAGATGCTCGGTGGTCCGCGCCCGCCGGAAGTCCTCGGCCTCCTGGTCGAGCAGCGTGTGCCCGGTGTTCGCGGCGATTCCCGCACCGACGCCGGCCAGCCCCAGGATCAGCAGCACGCTCGTGACGTCCGGGGTCAGCCCGGCGGCGAGCAGCGCGACGCCGGTGAAGGCGATCGCGAGAGCGAGCAGCCGGCGCCGTGACAGCGAGGGCAGCACGGACGGCGCCCGACGGATCCCGACGACCACACCGCCCGTCAGCGCGGCGACGAACAGCCCGTACATCACCGGCCCGCCGCCCAGGTCCTTGGCATGCAGCACGGCCACGGCGACAGCGGCGGCGACCGCTCCGGCGACAGCCCCGCACGCGGGCACCAGGAGCGGGATCGCACCCGTACGCCCCTTGTCCACACCGGTGCCGGTCTTGGGCCGGCGCAGCCCCTCGAGCGGCGACCGCGCGCGCGGGGTGCGTGTCTTGGGCAGTTCGAGGAAGGTCACCAGGGACAGCGAGGCGGCGAAGAGCCCGGCGGCGACGTACGAGGCGAGCGCGGCCTGGTGCTGCCCGAACCAGTCGATGCCCGCGCCCAGCAGATTGTTGAGCAGCGCGGCGACGACGAGAACGGCGGCCGCGAGGGGCACGGCCACGAATCCGGTACGCAGCGCCAGGCGCCGCAGCGCGTCCATGTGGTCCGGCAGCGGCCGTACGGTCGCGCCCTCCGGCGGCGGCGCGGGCAGCAGCGCGGGCGCCGCGCTCTCCCGGCAGACCGTCCAGAACCGCTCGGCGACACCGGCCACGAACGCGGTGACCAGCAGCACCGCGAGCGCGTTGTCCGGCGTCCAGTCGATCCACAGGGGCGCGACGATCAGCAGCAGGACCCGCAGCCCGTCCGCGCCGACCATGGTCCAGCGGCGGTCGAGCGGGCCCTCCTGCGCGGTCAGCGACGTGAGCGGCCCGAGGAGTACGGCCCCGAAGAGCAGTGTCGCGAGGGCGCGTGTACCGAAGACGGCCGCGACCGTCAGGGCGACGCCCCGGTATCCGCCCCCGAAGGAGCCCTCGGCGATCGCCGCCTGGAAGGCGAGGAGCACCAGCACGAACAGCGCGAGGACATCGCCCACACCGCCCACGAGTTGTGCGCTCCACAACCGTTTCAGCTGCGGCCTGCGCAGGAGCGCCCGCACGGCGCGCTCCCTGGAATCGGCCGCCAGGGCGTCATCGGAGGCCGGGTTGTGGGCCGTAGGCTGCTCGGCTCGCATCATGCTTTCAGCCTATCGGCACCCACCGACACTCCGAAGCAGCGCCCGAACGCACGCACGCCGCACCACGAAGTCACACAAAACCCGCACACATTCAGCAAATCCAGGGCGAAGATTTCAGCCACGTCGAAGTGCGGCCGAGCAAGGGGCACGGGGCACTGCGCGACCAGCCACAACCAACCAGCAGCCGCGAGAGCACCCGCACCCCCGAGCTACTAGGAGCCTTCCCCAGCCGCCGTCGCCTTCTTCGCGGCCACCTTCTTCGCAGGAGCCGCCTTCTTGGCCGCGGCGGTCTTCGAAGTCGCCGTCTTCTTCGCGGCGGTCTTCTTGGCCGGCGCGGCCTTCTTCGCGGCGGCCTTCGTCGCCGTCTTCGCCGTCTTCTTCGCGGGCGCCTTCTTGGCCGTCTTCTTGGCGGGAGCCTTCGCCCGCTTCTCCGCGAGCAGCTCGAACCCACGCTCGGGCGTGATCGTCTCCACGCTGTCCCCGGACCGCAGCGTCGCGTTGGTCTCGCCGTCGGTGACGTACGGCCCGAAGCGGCCGTCCTTCACCACGACCGGCTTCGCGCTGACCGGGTCCTCGCCCAGCTCCTTCAGCGGCGGCTTGGCGGCGGCCCGCCCGCGCTGCTTGGGCTGGGCATAGATCGCCAGCGCCTCTTCGAGGGTGATCGTGAAGAGCTGGTCCTCGGTCTGCAGCGACCGCGAGTCCGTGCCCTTCTTCAGATACGGCCCGTAGCGGCCGTTCTGCGCGGTGATCTCCTGCCCCTCGGCGTCGGCGCCGACGATCCGCGGCAGCGACATCAGCTTCAGCGCGTCGGCCAGCGTCACCGTGTCCAACGACATCGACTTGAACAGCGAGGCCGTGCGCGGCTTGACCGCGTTCTTGCCGGTCTTCGGGGTGCCCTCGGGGAGCACCTCGGTGACGTACGGGCCGTAGCGGCCGTCCCGGGCGATGATCTGGTGACCCGTCGCCGGGTCGGCACCGAGCTCGAAGTCACCGCTCGGCTTGGCGAGCAGCTCCTCCGCGAGCTCGATGCTCAGCTCGTCCGGGGCCAGGTCCTCGGGCACGTCCGCCCGCTGGTGCCCCTCGGAGTCCTTCTCGCCGCGCTCGACGTACGGGCCGTAGCGGCCGACGCGCAGCATGATGCCGTCGCCTACGGGGAACGACGAGACCTCGCGGGCGTCGATCGCGCCCAGGTCGGTGACCAGTTCCTTCAGACCGCCGAGGTGGTCCCCGTCACCGTTGCCGGCCTCGGCCGCCGTGCCGTTCGCACCCGTGCTCTCGCCGAAGTAGAACCGCTTGAGCCACGGCACCGCCTGGGCCTCACCGCGCGCGATGCGGTCGAGGTCGTCCTCCATCTTGGCGGTGAAGTCGTAGTCGACGAGCCGCCCGAAGTGCTTCTCCAGCAGATTGACCACGGCGAAGCTCAGGAAGGACGGCACCAGGGCCGTGCCCTTCTTGAAGACGTATCCCCGGTCGAGGATCGTGCCGATGATCGACGCGTACGTCGACGGGCGACCGATCTCGCGCTCTTCGAGCTCCTTGACCAGCGACGCCTCGGTGTAGCGGGCCGGGGGCTTGGTGGCGTGCCCGTCGACCGTGATCTCCTGGGCGGAGAGCGCGTCCCCCTCGGCGACCTGCGGCAGCCTGCGCTCGCGGTCGTCCAGCTCGGCGTTCGGGTCGTCGGCGCCCTCGACGTAGGCCTTGAGGAAGCCGTGGAACGTGATCGTCTTGCCGGAGGCGCTGAACTCGGCGTCCCGGCCGTCGGAGGCGGTGCCACCGATCTTCACCGTGACGCTGTTGCCCGTCGCGTCCTTCATCTGGGAGGCGACCGTCCGCTTCCAGATCAGCTCGTAGAGCTTGAACTGGTCGCCGGTCAGGCCGGTCTCGGCGGGCGTGCGGAAACGATCGCCCGAGGGACGGATCGCCTCGTGCGCCTCCTGCGCGTTCTTGACCTTCCCGGCGTACGTGCGCGGCTGCGCCGGCAGGTAGTCGGCGCCGTACAGCTGGGTGACCTGGGCGCGGGCGGCGGCGACGGCGGTCTCGCTGAGCGTCGTGGAGTCCGTACGCATATAGGTGATGAAGCCGTTCTCGTACAGCTTCTGCGCCACCTGCATCGTCGCCTTGGCCCCGAAGCCGAGCTTGCGCGAGGCCTCCTGCTGGAGCGTGGTCGTACGGAAGGGGGCGTACGGCGAGCGGCGGTACGGCTTGGACTCGACGGAGCGGACCGAGAAGCGGGTGTTCTCCAGGGCGGCGGCCAGCGCGCGGGCGTCTCCCTCGTCCAGGTGCAGGATGTTCGCGCCCTTGAGCTGCCCGACGGAGTCGAAGTCGCGGCCCTGGGCGACGCGGCGGCCGTCGACGGACTGCAGGCGGGCGACCAGCGCCGACGGGTCGGAGGCGTCGCCGGCGCGGCCGGTCGCGAAGGTGCCGGTCAGGTCCCAGTACTCGGCCGAGCGGAAGGCGATCCGCTCGCGCTCCCGCTCCACGACGAGCCGGGTGGCGACGGACTGGACGCGGCCCGCCGACAGCCGCGGCATGACCTTCTTCCACAGGACCGGCGAGACCTCGTAGCCGTAGAGGCGGTCGAGGATGCGGCGGGTCTCCTGGGCGTCGACCAGCTTCTGGTTCAGCTCGCGCGGGTTGGCGACGGCGGCCTGGATCGCGGCCTTGGTGATCTCGTGGAAGACCATCCGCTTGACCGGGACCTTGGGCTTGAGCACCTCCTGGAGGTGCCAGGCGATGGCCTCGCCCTCGCGGTCCTCATCGGTGGCGAGGAAGAGCTCGTCGGATTCCTTCAGCAGATCCTTGAGCTTCCTGACCTGGGCCTTCTTGTCCGCGTTGACCACATAGATGGGCGCGAAGTCGTGCTCGACGTCCACGCCGAGCCGGCGCACCTCGCCGGTGTACTGCTCGGGCACCTCCGCGGCGCCGTTGGGAAGGTCGCGGATGTGCCCCACGCTCGCCTCGACGATGTAGCCGGGGCCGAGATAGCCCTTGATCGTCTTCGCCTTGGCAGGCGACTCGACGATGACGAGTCGGCGGCCGCCCTTCGCGGTCTCGCTGGTCGGGGACAACTTCGCTCTTCTCTCCGGTCGACGCTGGGTTTCCCCAGGCTTGCTTCCCGGGGCGGGCGCCCCCGGAAGCCGTTGCCTCGCACGGGGCTCGGCGGTCGGCCCGGGGTCGGGTCATGCTGACGCTGCGGAGTGTGACGGTACATCCCGCCCCCGTGTCAAACGGGAAAAGCCCGCAACGGCCACTCGAACGGTAACCCGACTACCGCCATTCCTGCCGCCCGGCGTCTTCAGCGATCCGTTCGGGCCGATGCGGAGCGTCACATCCCGGTTACCCGCAGGCTCTCCGGCCCCGGCTCCCCCGGCCCGCTCAGATCCGTGTGAAGCACCACGCGCCGAGCGCGAGGGCGGTGACCGCCGTGACGCTCGCGAACGTCGCCGACATCACGGGACGCACCCCTTGGGCGACCGGCTCGCCCTGGCGCAGCCGCCTCGCGGTCCACAGCAGCAGCCCGCCCCCGAACAGGGCGAACACCACTCCCACGAAGATCGCCGGTCCGCTCTCCATGTCCCGTCCTCCCACCCCTCGGTTCCCCGGGACGGGAGGCTGGCACGGACGGGAAGCGGGCGTGCGAACCTGAGGTGAACGCGAGGCGTCCGGGCGCGGCCGGGGCCTCAGACCGAGCCGGGCGTGGGTATCTTCCCGGTCGTCTTCGACACATCGGCGTTGCGCACCGTGCACACCACCTTGCTGAAGCCTTTCTTCCATTCCTCTTCGTCGGACACCCATCCCGACACGATCAGGTCAGCGCCGGGGGCCCAACTCGTCTCGAACCTGTTGGTGCACAGCTTTCCCCCTTCGGCGAGGGCTCCGTCGAAGGTCATGTTGGCGGGCGCCTGGACCGAGCCGACGACCTGGTCGGTGTGCGCTTCGGCACAGTCGGTCAGCGGGGCGTCGTACCCCTCGTCCCTGGTGGTGTAGTCCCAGCAGTCGCCGACGGCCATCTGAGTGGGCCACAGATTCATGCCCACGTCACGGAGTCGGCCCACCTCGCCGCCGATCGGGACATGCCGGCCGAGTACGAGACATGCCGTACCGCCCTTGGCCGCGGTGAAGCCCTCCTTCGTCGGGACGAGCGCGTAGACCCCCGCGTCGGGCAGGGCCTCGGCCAACCGGCCGGCCTGGCCCGCGCAGCGCCGCGATCCGTCGGCCCTGGCGTCCGCGTGGTCCGACGCCGTCTCCACCGCCACCACCTGGCCGTCCGGCCAGTCCTCGTCGCAGTCCACCACGCCGAGGTCGGGCACCGACTTGAAGGCCGTCCCCGTCCAGACCGCCTTGACGCAGTCCCCCACCTCCAGCGCCTTCTTGAGGGCCGCCTGCTCGCCGTAGGGATACTCCGACCCCGGCGGCGACACGAGCACCTCCGGGGTGTCGGAGGGCTTGGGGTCCGGACCGCCCGTCAGGTTCACCGCGGCCCAGGTCCCGCCGCCCGCCACCAGCAGCACGGCGACCACGATCGCGAGGATCGCCGCCGCGGGCATCTTCCGCTTCGGCGCGCCGGGCGGCGGGCCCCCGGCCGTGAGGGTCGGGAGCCCGGCGTACCCCGGCGGTTGAGCCCCGCCGCCCCCGTACGGCGTCGACGGGTTGGCCGCGTACGGCAGCGACTGACTGCCCACGGTGCCGCTGTACGCCGACGCCTGACCGCCGCCGTACGGCGTGGGCCGGCCGCCCGGTGTGCCTCCATAGGGCGTGGACGGGCCGCCCCCGTACGGGTTGTAGCTGTCGTAGGGACTCCGAGGCTGCTGCCCCTGCTGCCCCTGCTGCCACAGGTCGTACGGTGACGGCCCGCCCGGCGTGGGCGGGCCGCCCGCCGGGGTGTTCGGGGTGTTCGGCGCGGAGGGTGCACCGGGTGTGTGCGGGGCCCCCGGAGTGTGCGGTGCGTACGGCGTGTGGGGTGCGCCCGGCGTGTTCGGCGTGCCTCCCAGACCGTGCTGCCCGGCGGCCACGTACCCGGGCGGCGCGCTCCCCACGTATCCCGGTGGCGCACCGGCGCTCGCGTGACCGCCGGGCGTACCGGGCGTGGCAGGAGTGCCTGGAGCCGGTCCGAAGCCGCCGGGCGCCGAAGCGGGGGTGGCTCCCCAGCCCGGCGGGGTGGCTGCGCCGCCCGCGTCGGCGACCCGCTCCAGGCCGCGCGCCACCGCCTCCGGTGACAGCCGGCGCACCGGGTCCTTGATGAGCAGGCCGTGCAGAACGGAGGCCAGTTCCCCGGCGCGGACGGGCGGCGTCGGCTCCTCGCCGAGCAGCGCCGTGAGCGTCGCGTACTCGCCGTGGCGGTCGAAGGGCCCGCGCCCCTCGACCGCGGCGTACAGCGTGGCGCCGAGCGAGAACAGGTCGGCGGCCGGTGTCGGCGGCTCGCCCCGCGCCCGCTCGGGCGCCAGATACCCGGGCGTGCCGAGGATGCCGGCGGTGGCGGTGAGCCGGGGCTCGCGGGACTCCGGCTGGAGCGCGATGCCGTAGTCGGTGAGCAGCACGCGGGCGTAGGGGTCGCCCGAGGCGTCGGCGGCCAGCAGGATGTTGGCCGGTTTCACATCCCGGTGGAGTATGCCGATCCGGTGCCCCGCCGTGAGCGCGTCGAGGACGGCGATCCCGATCCGGGCGACCTGCTCGGGCGGGAGCGGCCCCCGCTGCCGTACGACCGCCTGGAGGTCGATCGCGTCCGGCACGTACTCCATGACGATCCACGGCAGGCCGTCGTGGATCACCACGTCGTGGACCGTGGCCACATGCGGATGGCCGCGCAGCCGCGCGGCGTGCCGGGCCTCGCTGCGGGCCCGGGCGATGCGCTGGGCGGGCTCGGTCGCGTCCGTCGGAACGTCGGGCAGGGAGATCTCCTTCATGGAGACCTCGCAGGCCAACTCCTCGTCGTACGCGAGCCAGACCCGGCCCATGCCGCCGGCGCCCAGGGTGCGCAGCAGTCGGTACCGGCCGTTGATGGTCCTTCCCTGGCCCTGCTCCGGCGAAGCCCCCGCCATCGCGATCCCCCGATCCCCCAGAGACAGCGCGTGCCTCCCCCGAGGACACGTCGCATCCGTCTCTTGAAAATAGCTTCGCACGCACCACTGACAGGAGCCCTTTTACGGACCAATCCAGGCAGAGGGGACACTTGCGCCCCAGGAGTACGAACACGCCCCGCACGTCACGGGGACGGGCGCCGCACGGGGTACCAGGACCGTCACCGGACGGTACGGAAATCGTCACCGGGCACGAAGCCCTGGCGCGGCTTTCTCACCGGGTGCCGGGTGCTGGGAACCGCTCTCCGGGCCGGCCCCTCACGTCGGCACGGCCGCTCGTTCGGCACGGCCGCTCGTTCGGCACGGCCGCTCAGGTCGGCACGGCCGCTCAGGTCGGCATCAGCCGCTCACGGAGCCGGTTCGAGGAACCCCTGTTCGACGAGGAGCCGGATCTGGACCGGCGTACGGTCCCGCAGAGCGACGGGGTCCTCGCCGACGAGCTGGGCGATGGCGTCCAGAATCCGCCCCGCGCTGAGCCTGCCGTCGCACACACCGGCGAATCCCGCGCCGACCGTGTCCACCTTCGTGGCCCGGCGCATGCCCCGGTTCTGACGCAGCACCACATGCTCGGGGTCCTCGGCGCCGGGCAGCCCGACCTGCTCCTGGACGACCTCGGCGGTGAGCCGGAAGTGCGCGGTGAGAAGCGCCGCGTCGTCGTTCGCCCGCAGGTAGTCGACGCGCGCGAAGTGCTGCCGCACGGTCTCGCCGAGCGGTTGTTCGACCGGATGCGGCCACTCCTCGACGGTGATCGAGGGCTCGGAGTCCGCGGCGGCCGACTTCCGCAGCGTGATCCACCCGAACCCGACGCCCTTCACCTTCCGCGCCTCGAACTCGTCGAGCCAGGCGTCGTACCGCGCCCGGTACTCGGCCACGTCACCGCGGTGGTCACCCGCGTCCCGCAGCCACAACTCCGCGTACTGCGTGACGTCCTGGACCTCCCGCTGGACGATCCACGCGTCGCACCCGCGCGGCACCCACGACCTGAGCCGCTCCTGCCAGTCCTCCCCCTCCACGTGCTGCCAGTTGGCGAGGAACTGCGCGAACCCGCCCTCGTTCAGCCGCTCCCCCGCCTGCGAAACGAGCGTGCGGCAGAGGTCGTCCCCCGCCATCCCGCCGTCGCGATACGTCAGCCGGGCGCCGGGCGAGATCACGAACGGCGGATTGGACACGATGAGGTCGTACGTCTCGTCCGACCGGACCGGCTCGAAGAGCGAGCCCTGGCGCAGATCGGCCGCCGGTGCTCCGGAGAGCGCCAGCGTGAGCGCCGTGATGTGCAGCGCGCGCGGGTTGAGGTCGGTCGCCGTCACGCGCGTGGCGTGGTGCGCGGCGTGCAGCGCCTGGATGCCGGAGCCGGTCCCCAGATCGAGGGCGGATCCGACGGCCGTCCGCACGGTGATCCCGGCGAGGGTCGTGGACGCCCCGCCCACCCCCAGCACGACACCCTCGTCCCGGCTCCCGATCCCCCCGGCCCCACCGACCGCGCACCCCAGGTCGGACACGATGAACCAGTCCTCACCGTCGGGCCCGCCGTACGGCCGCACATCGACGGCGGCGGCGACCTCGTCCCCGTCCTCACCGACGCGAAGGAGCCACCCGCTCTCCACGCACGCGTCGAGGGGCAGCACACCGTCCACGCGCGCGCCTGCGACCGGCTGCTGCAACAGAAACAGCCGCACCAGCGCCTCCAGCGCCGTCTCCCCGCGCGTCGCCCTCAGCGCCGGCACGACCTCACTCCGCGCCAGCGCCGCGTACGCGGAGGCGCCGAGCAGCTCGAGCAGCCCATCAGCGGTGAATTCGGCACCGATCAGCGCCTCCCGCAGCCGCACAGCGACATCGGACCGGTCAACAGAGGGCAGCGAAGACAACCTGGAGTCACTCACACCGCTCAGCGTAGCCGCGCGGGGTGACCCCACTCGGCTGCGGACAACCGCGCCGCAGGGCAACGACCATCCCCGCCCAGCGCCGGACGCCGGACGCCGGACCGACGGCCCAGTCACCCGCCGCCCGGCGAAACCCCGCTCAGCTCTTGGTCGAAGAAGCCGGCGCGGACGCCGACCCGGGGGTGGTCGCGGACGTGCAGCTCTTCTGCTCGGCCATCGCCTGCCCGACCTCCCCCTTCTCCAGCTCCTTCAGCGCGTCACTCCCGGTCTTGCTCAGCTTCTCCAGCTCGGTGGCAACCCCTTCGAGCCCGTCCGCGAACTTCGCCTGGTCCTTCGTGTTCAGCGCGTCCGACTTCTTCTTCAGCTCGCCGTACGCCGTCGACAGCTGGTTCAGCTCGGCGACCGCGGCCTTCTGCTTCTTCGCGCCGTCCTCGACATCCGGCGCCCCGGCCTTCTGAATGGCCGTCGCCATCGCCTTGTACGCGTCGGAGATGTCCTGGAAGCCCTGGGAGTCGGCCTTCTGCACGTCCGCCGGTGCGCTGTCGTCCGAGGTCTCCTGCTGGATCGAGGCGTTGGCCGCCGCGATCTTCTTGATCTGCGGCTGCACGGAGTCGCAGACCTCCTTGGCCCAGGAGTTCAGCTTGTCGTTCGTCTCGTCGTCGCCGCTGCAGCCGGACAGCGCCAGTACCAGTACCGCACCGCCGGACAGTGCGGCCGCGAGCTTCTTGTTCACCGGATTGGTCCCTTCCATGGCTCTCGGCCCCGGAACATACACGGCACATGGGCGACACCTGTGTGCCGAGCACCCCCAGTGCACCCTTTTGTAACCGTTTGCACCAAGAGAGAGAAGGCTCACGGAGACCGTCGGCACATACGAGGGCGGGCGGGCGGCGCGTCAACACGCGCCGCCCGCCCGCCCCTTGAGCTGGACCCTCGCAGGCCCGGCCGTAAGACCGCCTACGAAACCACCGCTGGATCCGCCGACTTGGCCACCCGCTCGGAGTTGTCTTCGTCACCCACGGCGATCCCGCGCCGCTTGGACACGTACACCGCCCCGACGATCACGGCGATCGAGGCCACGGCGATCGCGACGCGCAACCCGACGCTCTTGTCCTCGCCGTAGCTGAACTGGACGACCGCGGGCGCGATGAGCAGCGCGACGAGGTTCATCACCTTCAGCAGCGGGTTGATGGCCGGTCCCGCGGTGTCCTTGAACGGGTCGCCCACCGTGTCACCGATGACGGTCGCGGCATGGGCCTCGCTGCCCTTGCCACCGTGATGACCGTCCTCGACGAGCTTCTTGGCGTTGTCCCACGCGCCACCGGAGTTGGCGAGGAACACCGCCATCAGCGTCCCGGTGCCGATCGCCCCGGCGAGGTACGCGCCGAGCGCTCCGACCCCGAGCGTGAACCCGATCGCGATGGGCGCCATGACGGCGAGCAGACCGGGCGTGGCCAGCTCTCGCAGGGCGTCCTTGGTGCAGATGTCGACGACCCGGCCGTACTCGGGCTTCTCGCTGTAGTCCATGATCCCGGGGTGCTCGCGGAACTGCCGCCGCACCTCGTAGACCACCGCGCCCGCCGACCGCGAGACCGCGTTGATCGCCAGCCCCGAGAAGAGGAAGACGACCGCGGCGCCCGCGATGAGCCCGACGAGGTTGTTGGGCTGCGAGATGTCCATCATCAGGTTCATCGGCGCGTCTTCGCCGGAGACCTTCTCGCCGACGTCGTTCGCGGCCGTGAGGATCGCGTCGCGGTACGAGCCGAAGAGCGCGGCGGCCGCGAGGACGGCCGTGGCGATGGCGATGCCCTTGGTGATGGCCTTGGTGGTGTTGCCGACGGCGTCCAGGTCGGTGAGCACCTGCGCGCCCGCGCCCTCGACGTCGCCGGACATCTCGGCGATGCCCTGCGCGTTGTCGGAGACCGGCCCGAACGTGTCCATGGCGACGATGACGCCGACCGTGGTGAGCAGACCGGTGCCGGCCAGCGCCACCGCGAACAGCGCGAGCATGATCGACGTACCGCCGAGCAGGAACGCCCCGTACACGCCGAGGCCGATCAACAGGGCGGTGTAGACGGCCGATTCGAGACCGATGGAGATACCGGCGAGGACGACGGTGGCCGCGCCGGTCAGCGAGCTCTTGCCGATGTCCCGTACGGGACGCCGGGTGGTCTCGGTGAAGTAGCCGGTCAGTTGCTGGATCAGCGCGGCCAGCACGATGCCGATGGCCACCGCGACGACCGCGAGGAACCGCGGATCGCCGGCATGGCCCTGGATCGCCGTGTCCGTGACGCCTTCGAGGTCGGCGTACGACGACGGCAGGTAGGCGTAGACGGCGATGGCGACCAGTACCAGCGAGACCACCGCGGAGATGAAGAAACCGCGGTTGATGGCGGACATGCCGCTGCGGTCGGTGCGACGGGGTGCCACCGCGAAGATACCGATCATCGCGGTGAGTACGCCGATCGCGGGCACGATCAGCGGGAACGCGAGCCCGGCGTCGCCGAACGCCGCCTTGCCGAGGATCAACGCGGCGACGAGCGTGACGGCGTACGACTCGAAGAGGTCGGCCGCCATGCCCGCGCAGTCGCCGACGTTGTCGCCCACGTTGTCGGCGATGGTCGCGGCATTGCGCGGATCGTCCTCCGGAATGCCCTGCTCGACCTTGCCGACCAGGTCGGCGCCGACGTCGGCGGCCTTGGTGAAGATGCCGCCGCCGACCCGCATGAACATGGCGATGAGCGCGGCCCCGAGGCCGAAGCCCTCCAGCACCTTCGGCGCGTCGGCCGCGTACACGAGGACCACGCAGGACGCGCCGAGGAGGCCGAGCCCCACCGTGAACATGCCGACGACGCCGCCGGTGCGAAATGCGATCTTCATCGCCTTGTGCGAGACGGCGGTGAGATCTTTTTCGGGCTCTCCTTCCGCCGGTGTCGCTTCCCGGGCCGCCGCGGCGACGCGCACGTTGCTGCGCACGGCGAGCCACATACCGATATAACCGGTGGCCGCCGAGAACGCCGCGCCGATCAAGAAGAACACCGACCGTCCGGCGCGCTGATTCCAGTCGTCCGCGGGCAGCAGCATGAGCAGGAAGAACACGACGACGGCGAATACGCCGAGCGTGCGCAACTGCCGTGCCAGGTAGGCGTTCGCACCTTCCTGGATCGCCGTCGCGATCTTCTTCATGCTCTCGGTGCCCTCGCCCGCCGCGAGCACCTGGCGCACCAGGACCCCGGCGACGGCGAGCGCGGCCAGTGCCACGACGCCGATCACCATGATGATGATCCGGTTGTCGTCGGTCAGCACCGCGGCTGCGAAGTTCGCGGTGTGGTCAAACCTTTGAGGGGTAGAAAGCCCCGCCATTCGTCCTCCTTGACGCTTGGGCTGAGCTCAAGATGTGGACGGATTGTAGGGAGCGGAACCTGATCAAAACAGTGCACGGCAAACGGAATTGGCCTTCACATGCTTCTCAGCAAATGATCCACGCACGGACACATTACTCGAAAGAAGTAACGCCTCAAAGGCATTGACGCTTGATCAAATTATCGCGCGATTGATCGTGAATTCCTTCACGAATTCCGGTGGTCCGATGGACGGTGATCGGAATAAATGCCCAACAAACACGAAGGGCCCTGCTCAGCAGGGCCCTCGCGGTACTACTTGAAGTTGTGAGGATCAGGGCACGACCACGATCGACGGCGTCGTCGGCCAGGTCATGCGGATCAGTCCGCCGTTCTCCCCGGCGGTGACCTCCACGTCGTCGACGAGGCCGCTGATGACCGCGAGGCCCATGTCGTCCTCCTCGATCTCGGCGTCCGCCTCACCGCCGGCGCCCGATGGATCGCCACCGGGGACGGCGTGCGGCGCCTCGTCGCCGACCTCGATGGAGAACTGCTTCTCCTCCTCGATCAGCAACACCCGCACCGGCGCCGAGATGCCACTGCTCTGATGCAGTCCGACGGCACGGGTGCACGCCTCGCCGACGGCCAACCTGACCTCGTCGAGGACGGCCTCGTCCACTCCGGCCCTGCGCGCCACCGCTGCCGCCACCAGTCGGGCGGTCCGGACGTGCTCGGGCAGCGCGCTGAAGCGGAGTTCAACGGTGGCCATGCATCCCCCTCGGAACTACGGGCGTGCTGTCGAAGGGCCGGGCCCACGGGCCCGGTCCCCCCTCACTTGTCTCTCGCCGTTCCGGACGCTGGGCCCGGGCGGGCGCGATCAGTCGGTGGCTGCCACCGCTTCGTCGACCGAGGTGTGAATCGGGAACACCTTGGTCAGACCGGTGATGCGGAAGATCTTCAAAATCCGCTCCTGGTTGCACACCAGACGCAGCGAGCCCTCATGGGCCCGTACGCGCTTCAGGCCGCCCACCAGCACGCCGAGCCCGGTGGAGTCGAGGAAGTCGACGCCCTCCATGTCCACGACGAGGTGAAAACTCCCGTCGTTGACCAGCTCGACCAGCTGCTCACGCAGCTTGGGCGCGGTATAAACGTCGATTTCGCCACCGACCTCGACGACCGTACGATCGCCGACGGTACGGGTCGACAGGGACAGGTCCACGGATCCTCCAGCACCTTGCTATCGAGCGTTCGCCCCTCGGGACACCTCGGCTTGAAAGCCCCCGGGACGGTTCGCCAGCCGCGATGGCATTCAATCACTTACCGGCAGGCGTGCACGACGCCTTGGCTCCATTGTCCGTCACGCCGGTGACACACTCGATGCCGATGGCCAAGAATCACCGATCCGATCGATCCCCGACGGACACCGCTTCCAGCCCCTCGCCGAGCACGGTCCTGGACCGGCTCGCCTCGGGGCCGAGCCGGGCTTCGCGCATCACTCATACGGAGCATGTGCCCCCGCGCGCGGGCCGCCATGCCGTCTGGCCCGACCGGATCCGGTCGGAGGTCGTCGCCGCCGTGCAGGCCGCGGGAATCGAACATCCCTGGGCCCACCAGGCACGCGTCGCCGAGCACGCGCTGGACGGCGAATCGGTCGTCGTCTCCACCGGAACCGCCTCCGGCAAGTCCCTGGCGTATCTCGTCCCGGTCCTGTCGCGCCTCCTGGACGGCTCCGAGGCCCCGAACGGCCGTGGGGCGACCACGCTCTACCTGGCCCCCACCAAGGCCCTCGCAGCGGATCAGCGCCGATCCGTGAAGGAACTTTCACAACCTCTCGGAAACGCCGTACGCCCGGCCGTGTACGACGGCGACACCCCCGTCGAGGAACGCGAGTGGGTCCGCCAGTACGCCAACTACGTCCTCACCAACCCCGACATGCTGCACCGCGGCATCCTCCCCTCCCACCCCCGCTGGGCCTCCTTCCTGCGCGCCCTCAAGTACGTCGTCATCGATGAGTGCCACACCTACCGCGGCGTCTTCGGCTCCCATGTCGCCCAGGTGCTCCGGCGCCTGCGCCGCCTGTGCGCCCGCTACGGCGCCGAACCCGTCTTCCTGCTCGCCTCCGCCACCGCCGCCGAACCCTCGGTCGCCGCCCGCCGCCTCACCGGCGTCCCCGTCACCGAGGTCGCGGACGACGCCTCACCCCGCGGCGAACTGGTGTTCGCCCTCTGGGAGCCCCCGCTCACCGATCTGCACGGCGAGAAGGGCGCCCCCGTCCGCCGCACGGCCACCGCCGAGACCGCCGACCTCCTCACCGACCTGACCGTCCAGGGCGTCCGCTCGGTCGCCTTCGTACGCTCCCGGCGCGGCGCCGAGCTGATCTCCGTGATCGCCCAGGAACGTCTGGCCGAGGTCGACCGCTCCCTCGCCCGGCGTGTCGCCGCCTACCGCGGCGGCTACCTCCCCGAGGAACGCCGCGCCCTCGAACGCGCCCTCCACTCCGGCGAACTCCTCGGCCTCGCCGCCACCACCGCCCTCGAACTCGGCGTCGACATCTCCGGCCTGGACGCCGTCCTCATCGCCGGCTACCCGGGCACCCGCGCCTCCCTGTGGCAGCAGGCCGGCCGCGCCGGACGCTCCGGCCAGGGCGCCCTCGCCATCCTCGTGGCCCGCGACGACCCGCTGGACACCTTCCTGGTCCACCATCCGGAGGCCCTGTTCGACCAGCCGGTGGAATCGACCGTCCTCGACCCCGACAACCCGTACGTCCTCGCCCCGCACCTCTGCGCCGCCGCCGCGGAACTGCCCCTGACGGACGAGGACCTCGGCCTGTTCGGCCCGGCCTGCGAGGAACTGCTGCCACAACTGGAGGCCGCGAAGCTGCTCCGCCGCCGGGCCAAAGCCTGGCATTGGACGCGCCGCGAGCGGGCCGCCGACCTGACCGACATCCGGGGCCAGGGCGGCCGCCCCGTCCAGATCGTCGAGACCGGCACGGGCCGGCTCCTCGGCACGGTCGACGCGGGCGCCGCCCACACCTCCGTCCACGAGGGCGCGGTCCATCTGCACCAGGGCCGTACGTACCTGGTGCGCGAACTGGACCTGGAGGACTCCGTCGCCCTCGTCGAACAGGCCGACCCGCCCTATTCCACGGTCGCCCGCGACACCACCTCCATCTCCGTCCTGGAGACCGACACCGAAGTCCCCTGGGGCGACGGCCGGTTGTGCTACGGCTCCGTCGAAGTCACCAACCAGGTCGTCTCCTTCCTCCGCCGCCGCCTCATCACCGGAGAGGTGCTCGGCGAGTCCAAACTCGATCTCCCCCCTCGTACGCTGCGCACCCGCGCCGTGTGGTGGACCGTCACCGAGGACCAGCTGGACACGGCCCGGATCAACCCCGAGATCCTCGGCGGCGCCCTGCACGCCGCCGAACACGCCTCGATCGGCATGCTGCCCCTCTTCGCGACCTGCGACCGCTGGGACATCGGCGGCGTCTCGGTCCCGCTCCACCCGGACACACTGCTCCCGACGGTCTTCGTCTACGACGGCCACCCCGGCGGTGCGGGCTTCGCCGAGCGCGCCTTCCACACCGCCCGCGCCTGGCTCACCGCCACCCGCCAGGCCATCGCCTCCTGCGAGTGCGACGCCGGCTGCCCGTCCTGCATCCAGTCCCCCAAGTGCGGCAACGGCAACGACCCGCTGCACAAACGGGGGGCCGTGCGGCTGCTGACCGAGCTGTTGCGGACAGCACCCGACGCTCCGCCGGCGGACCGGGCGGCCTAGTGAGCTGGTCCGGAGATCCTGTCGCAGTAGCGGCAGGATCTCCGGACCAGCTCACTAGGGCCCGAAGGCATCTCGGGGTTCGGGGACGGCCGCCGGCCCCGGCGGGCCCGCCCGTGCCCTGGACTCGGCGGTCAGTGGGCCCATGCCCGAGGCCGCCGTGACATCGGAGATCTCTCCCTCGACCTCGCAGAGCACGAGGCGGCCGCCCTGTGCCCTTGCCACCCGTTCCGCCGTCGCACAGGCCCCCTCGTCGCCCTTCATCCAGTGATCGGCGGCGGCGAGAGCCGCGAGGTCGGCCGTCGCCTCCGCCTGATGCCGGATCACGACGACCTGCCCCAGCGCGAGTACGGCCCCGAACACGGCGCACAACACCGCGATCGCCCCGACGGCCCAGACGGTCGCGGACCCTCTGTCCGAACCAGCCGAACCAGCCGCGCTGGCCGAGTTGGCCGCGCTGGCCGAACGGGTGACCCGCAGCCGCCCGCCGGACCACGAGAACGCGGTCACCCGGCCCCCTCCCCGACCGTCTCCTCCGCCAGCGCCACGGCCGTATGACCGAGATCGAGGCCCAGTCCGTCCGGGCCCGGCGCCGGGGCCGAGACCACGACGCGTACGAAGTCACCCTCCCGGCCCACGCTCACCTCCGCCCCGTCCGGCGCCGTCTTCCGGGCCGCCGCCACGACCGCGGCAGGCGGGTCCTGCCGGGCTGCCGCACGGGCACCGGCCCGGGCGGCGTCCACGACCTGGATCTGCGCGCAGGCGGCGAACAGGGCCCACACCAGCGCCGTCGCGAACAGGAGCAGCACGGGCAGGACCATGGCCGCCTCGGCCGTCACGAACCCACCGTCGCCGCCCAGCACCCTGCGCCGCCGCCGTGGCCGGCCTGGCTCACGCCCCGCCATTGAGGGCCCGCCCGACGATCTGCTGCAGCTCCGCCTGGACCTGCCCGCTGGTCACCACCTTGTAGAGCACCGCGGCGAAGGCCACCGCCGCGATGATCCCCACCGCGTACTCGGAGGTCACCATCCCCGCGTCCCTCCGCGCCGCCCGCGCCCGGCACACCACGGCCCGCACCACCCGAACCCGCACCGCTTCCCGCGCTGCCTGCACTGCCGTTACTGCCTGCACTGCCTTGGACATCTCAACCCCCGTGAGGCTCTGTTGCATCGACTGTCGATCACTGATCACTGATCACTACTTGCTCTTCACCGCCGGTCGGCCCGCTCACCGCCCGCTCAAGTCCGCCCCGTCATCCCCCACCCCCTCCCAACAACCCGTCCGCCAGCCCGATGACCACCGGCAGCACGCCCACGGCGATGAAGGCGGGCAGAAAGCACAGGCCGACCGGTGCGGTGACCATCACGGCGGCCCGGCGTGCCCGCTCCGTCGCCGAACGGCCCCATTCGGCGCGGGCCTCGGCGGCGAGGCGGGCGACAGGGGAGGCGGCCGGTACGCCGGACTCGTCGGCGCGTTCCAGGAGCCTTGCCAGCGCTCCGGCTCCGGGGAGGGCCGCCAACGAGCGCCAAGCCTCGGCCGGTTCACCTCCGAGCCGGGCCTCTGCCGCGCCCCTGGCCAGCCTCTCGCCCACCGGGCCGCCCAGGGCCTCGCCCACGGCCTGCGCGGCCGCCACGGGGCTCGCCCCGGCCGTGATGCAGGCGGCGAGCAGATCGGCGGCGAGAGGCAGCTGGCGTGCGGCTGCCGCGACGTCGTACGCCTCTGCCGGGTCGCCGCCCAGGCGCCGGGCCCTCCGGAGCCACTGCCAGGCCCCGACGCCGACGGCCAGCCCCAGCAGCAGGCCCGGAAGGCCACCGACGAGCACCCACCCGGCGCCGACCACCCCGGCGACCGGCAGCCATCGCCGTACGGCGCCCCGTGACACGAGGTTCCGCCGGGGCGGCTCGGCCGCCAGGACGAGCACGGTGGCCAGCCGGGCGCGCAGCCTTCGTCGGCGTCGCGCGGTGTCGAGCGACCGGGCCGGCCACCACAGTCCCACGACCACGCAGAGGGCCACCCCCAGCCTGTGGACAACCTCCCCGCTCACGCCGCCTCAGCTCCCCGCACGATCCGCAGCGCCCACCACAGCCCGGCACCCTCCAGCACCGCGCCGACGAGCAGACAGCCCAGCCCCGCCGTGCTGTGCAGCACCACGTGCAGGGGGTTCGCGCCGAGCGCGGTGCCCAGCAGGAGCCCCAGGACCGGCAGGCCGGCGAGCATCACCGCCGTCGACCGGGCGCCGGCCAACTGGGCGCGCAGGTCGGCCCGCTGATCCCGCTCGGCGCGCAGGGCGCCCTCCAGCCGGTCGAGCCCGGCGGCGAGGCCCGCACCCCGGTCCACGGCCACCCGCCAGCACGCGGCGAGCCCCAGCAGCCCGTCGGCGCCCGGCTGCCGTGCCGCGGCCGCCAGGGCCCCCGGTACGTCCCCGCCGAACCGCGCCGCCGCCAGCACCACGGCTCGCGCCTCGCCGAGCCCGCCGGAGTCCCTCGCGGCCCGCGACAACGCCTCACCCGGCTGCCGCCCGGCCCGTGCCTCCCCGGCGAGCGCCGCGCACAGCGCGACCACGGCGTCGCCCCGCCGCTCCCGGGCCCCGCGCTCCTCCGCCGCCCGCCGAACCCGCCTCAGCAACGGCACCCCGGCCGCTCCCGCGAGGGCCGGCAGCACCGACGCCCCCAGCACCGCGATCACCGACCCGGCCACGGGCGCCCACCACTCGGCTCCCAGCCCCCGCACCCTGCCGACCACCCGTTCCCAGCGGGGCGGCCCCACAGCCCCGCCACCGGCCAGCAACAACCGCGCCCGCCGAACCCCGGCGCCCCGCCCGTCACCCGCCATCCAGGCCGCCGCCCCGGCGCATGTCACGGCCACCACCCCGACCGACACCTCTCCGACCCCCGTCACCGCCGCTCACTCCCTTCCAGAAGGCTGTCGCCCCGGCTCTGCAGCCCGTCCCGAAGCAGCCCCCGCAGCCGCTCCCAGCCCCGCTCGTACACGAACGCCGCCTCGCCCCAGCGGAGCGCCGGCACGGTCACCACCAGCCCCGACCCGTCCCGTTCCAGCACATGCACCTCGGCGATCCGCCGTCGTCCGTCCCGATCCCGTACGAGGTGCAGGACCACCGACAGCGCGGCCGCCAACTGGCTGTGCAGCGCGGCCCGGTCGAGCCCCGCGGCCGTACCGAGGGCCTCCAGACGGGCCGGCACCTGTCCCGCGGCGTTGGCGTGGAGCGTCCCGCAGCCGCCCTCGTGGCCGGTGTTCAGCGCGGCCAGCAACGACACGACCTCGGGTCCCCGCACCTCTCCGACCACCAGCCGGTCCGGGCGCATCCGCAGCGCCTGGCGCACCAGGTCCTGGAGCTCCACGAGACCCACGCCCTCCTGGTTGGCCGGTCTGCCCTCCAGCCGCACCACATGTGGGTGGTCGGGCCGCAGCTCCGCCGAGTCCTCGGCCAGCACGATCCGTTCGCCGGGGTCGACCAGGCCGAGCAGCGCGCTCAGAAGCGTGGTCTTGCCGGTCCCGGTCCCGCCGCTGATGACGTACGACGACCGGGAGCGGATCAGTGCTCGCAGGACGCGGTCGCCGCCGGGCGGCACCGTGCCCGCCGCCGCCAGTTCGGCGAGGGTGAAGGCACGGGGCCGTACGACCCGCAGGGACAGGCAGGTGGAGCCGACGGCCACCGGTGGGAGCACCGCGTGGAGCCGGGTGCCGTCCGGGAGCCGGGCGTCCACCCACGGCCGGGCGTCGTCCAGCCGGCGTCCGGCGACGGCCGCCAGGCGCTGCGCGAGCCGTCGTACGGCGGCCGCGTCGGGGAAGGAGATCCCGGTCAGTTCCAGGCCACCGCCCCGGTCCACCCACACCCGGTCGGGCGCCGACACCAGCACATCGGTGACCGACGGGTCGGCGAGCAGTGGCTCCAGCGGCCCGCTCCCCACCAACTCCGACCGCAACCGCTCGGCCGCCCCGAGCACCTCGGCGTCCCCGAGCACCCGCCCCCGCTCCCGCAGCGCCTGCGCCACCCGCGCGGGCGTCGGCTCGGCCCCGCTCTCGACGAGCCACTGGCGCACCCCGTCCAACAGACCGTCATGGGGCATCCCGTTCATGCGGCCCCGCCCCCGTTCAGGGACCGCCCGCTGCTCCCGGGGCCCAACGGCTGCCCGCCCGGCAGCCCGTCCTGAGGCACCCGGTTCACGCCGCCTCACCCCTGACCGCGACCCGCTCCCAGAAGCCTTCGCAGAACCGGGCGAGTGGTCCGCGTGGGATGCCTCCCGGTGGTTTGCCGCCGTCCGGCAGCCCGGCCTCGGTGGGTACTTCGCCCGCGAGCGGCAGCCCCAGCAGACGGGCCACCTCGTGGTCGTCGAGGCCGGGGGCGTACGGACCGCGGACCGCGACGCGGAGGTCGCGCAGGACCATGCCGAAGGCGGAGGCGACCCGGGAGGCGGCGGCGACGGCGCGCAGCTCGGCGGGGACGACCAGGAGACCCAGGTCCAGCTGGGCGAGGGCCTCGGCGACGCCTTCGTCGATACGGCGCGGCAGGTCCACGACGACCGCGCCGCCGCGCCGCCGGCCCGCCGCGAGGACCGCGCGGACGGCCTGGGGCGGGACGGCCACGGCATCGCCCCGGTCCCAGCTGAGGACGCGCAGGGAGTGCAGCTCGGGGAGCGACTCCTCCAGGGCGCCCCCGCCGACCCGGCCACGCGAGGCGGCGAAGGCAGGCCAGCGCAGCCCGTCGGCGCTTTCGCCGCCGAGGAGCACGTCCAGGCCGCCACCCAGGGGATCGGCGTCCACGAGGAGCGTGCGCGTGCCCTGTCGCGCGGAGGTGACGGCGAGCGCGCAGGCCAGTGTGGACGCCCCCGCGCCGCCTCGGCCGCCGATCACGCCGACGGTGAGCGCGGGCCTGCCGACGCCTTCCGCCACGTCGGCGATGCGGTCGACGAGCCACTGCTCGCCGTCCGGCAGCATCAGGACGTGGTCGGCGCCGATCTCCACGGCCCGCTGCCACACCCCGGAGTCGTCCTGGTCCTTGCCGACGAGCACCACTCCTCGTCTGCGCGCGGCCCCGCGCAGCCGCCGCGCCGCGTCGTCCCCGACGAGCACGAGCGGCGCCGTCTCCCACCGGCCCCGGCCCTCCGGCACGCCGTGGTGGACCTCCGGCCGGGCGCCCGCGGCGGCGCACAGGCGCAGCAGGTCGTCCAGCAGTTCCACGTTCTCGGTGACGATCAACGGCCTGCCCTGCCGCCCCTCGGCGGCGGACGGCCGGTCGTTGGTGATGGCTCCCGCCACGATCTCCAGCCCCCTCGCTGCTTCCCCAGGGGCGCCCGGCTCCGGGCGCCCCTGTTCAAGTCCTGTGTGTAGAACCGGCGATCGGCCGCCATAGGGGCGCCGACGGAAACCGGTCGTACGCGTCCCGGAAACGGAACCGGCCATGAACCGGCCGCCGTCGGGACGCGCTGGAATCACGGTGCGGCGATCTCGGAAATCGTGTGGATCTTGGTCGATAACTGTGGACAACTCGGCGCTTGTGAATATCGCCATCACCCGAACAGGCGACTCCTGTGCGACTCCCGCAGCGCAGCCCGGCGGCTACGGACGGTGACGGATCCTGTGCCGGGGCAGAGGAAAGCCCACGAGGGCGCGAAAGCGCCTCGCGGGCTGGGGAGGAGAGGGGAAAACGCACCCGGACATGCGACGACCCCCACCGGGGGGGAGAGTGGGGGTCGTCTTCACGGCCGACTCGGGGGGGGGGGAGGAGCCGGACCGCGTTAGCACGGTCGCGAACGATCCGTGACTTCCATGGTGTACCCGAGAGGCCTCTCAGGCAAACCCACGCGCCCCACACTAGCCCGAATGGCGGGCGCATATGCTCGGGCCCGTGGAAAACCACTCCCTGCCCCGCACAGCGGCCTTCTTTGACCTGGACAAGACGGTCATTGCGAAGTCGAGCACGCTCACGTTCAGCAAGTCGTTCTACCAAGGCGGCCTGATCAACCGCAGGGCCGCCTTGCGGACGGCGTACACCCAGTTCGTGTTCCTCGCGGGCGGCGCCGACCACGACCAGATGGAACGGATGCGGAAGTATCTGTCCGCGCTGTGCCGGGGCTGGAACGTCCAACAGGTGAAGGACATCGTCGCCGAGACCCTGCACGACCTGATCGACCCGATCATCTACGACGAGGCCGCCTCCCTCATCGAGGAGCACCACGTCGCCGGGCGGGACGTCGTCATCGTCTCCACCTCCGGAGCCGAGGTGGTCGAACCCATCGGTGAACTCCTCGGCGCGGACCGGGTGGTGGCGACCCGGATGGTCGTCGGCGACGACGGCTGCTTCACCGGCGAGGTGGAGTACTACGCCTACGGACCGACGAAGGCCGAGGCGATCCGGGAGCTGGCCGAGTCCGAGGAGTACGACCTCGCGAACTGCTACGCGTACAGCGACTCGGCGACCGACCTGCCGATGCTGGAGGCCGTGGGCCACCCGCACGCGGTGAACCCGGACCGGACACTGCGCAAGGAGGCCCTCGCGCGCGGGTGGCCCATCCTCGACTTCCACCGACCGGTGCGCCTCAAGCAGCGCCTGGCCGTGCGGCCGCGGCCCGCCCTCCTCGCGGCCGCGGCGATAGGCGCCGCGGCGGCCACCGCGGGGCTCGTCTGGTACACGAGCCGACGCCGGGTGGCGACCGCCTGACCTGCGGTCCGCACACCGGCAGCCGATTCACCCTCTTTGAACCTAAAAGTAAAGAAGCACAACGAGGGGTTCCGCTTGCCCCGGTCCTGGAGTAGAAAGGATTCAAGGCCCGCGAGACCAAAGGACATCCGAGAGGATCACCTTTAATAACTCATTTTGGCCCCACGGACCTAGCATGAACACCGGGCACCCACGCGACGTCGACCCGTCGATTACGGGCCAGCCGCACCAGGTCACGGGCCAAGTTCCCGGCCTGATGGGCACATATCGAGGACGCTTGGTAACCGGGTGAACATGCCAGCGGCGGTACGAATTCTCGTACCGCCGCATCCCTTTTCCGGGGGTTGTCCGCCGCCCGAATCCAGGGCCTCTACGCCGCCCCGCGCTGCAGCGCCTCGCACACCGCCGTCGACTCGCGTGCGCCCAGTTCGATCGCCCGGCCGCAGTGGGCGATCCAGGCGGCCATGCCCTCCGGAGTGCCGGAGACATAGCCGTCGAGGGCGGCAAGGTAGCCGGCGCGGCCGAGTTCCGCGTGACCGACCTCCGCCGGGCAGACCGACTTGGGGTCGAGACCGCTGCCGATCAGGACGATCCGTTCGGCCGCGCGCGCGACGAGGCCGTTGTGGAAACCGAAGGGGCGCAGGGCGAGCAGTTCGCCGTGGACGACGGCCGCGGTCACCAGGGCGGGGGCCGAACTGCCCTTGATGATCAGCTCGGAAAGGCCGTCGAGACGGCCGGCGACCTCGGTGGCGCCCGGCAGAGGCAGCTCTACGAGGGGCTCGTCGACGGGCTCCCCGTCCTGTCGGGGCCGTCCCACGCGCGCGTCGTCACGACCGGCCGCCACCAGATGCAGCCGGGCCAGCACCCGCAGGGGCGACTGCCGCCAGATGGACAGCAACTGGCCCGCCTCGGCGGTGAGTCTCAGCGCGGCACCCACGGCGCGGGCCTCGTCGTCGCCGTCCTGGCCGCTGAAGTCCGTACGACGACGCACCTCTTCCAGGGCCCAGTCCGCACCGGAGAGCGCCGCCGAGCCGCGTGCGCCGCGCAGGGCCGCCTCGGAGGTGACCGCGTGGCTGCGGCGCCGCATGACGCGGTGGCCGTAGACCCGGTCCACGGCCTTGCGCACGGACTCCACGGACTCGGCCACACCGGGAAGCTCTCCCAGGGCCGCGAGCGGATCGGCGGCCGCACCTGTCGTACTCATGAGTACGACCCTACGCGCACCAGCGGCCAACCCCTCGAAGGAGTGGTCTTCCACCGTCGCGTGAGCACCCTTGGCGCTCACCCCACTACCGTTAGTGAACATGAAAATTGCTTTCGTCGGGAAGGGCGGGAGTGGCAAGACCACGCTGTCCTCCCTGTTCATCCGCCATCTCGCCGCCTCCGGAAGGCCGGTCGTCGCCGTCGACGCCGACATCAACCAGCACCTGGGCGCCGCTCTCGGCCTCGACGAGTCGGAGGCCGCCGAGCTGCCAGCGATGGGCGACCGGTTGCCGCTGATCAAGAACCATCTGCGCGGCTCCAACCCGCGGATCACCTCCGCCGAGACGATGATCAAGACCACCCCGCCCGGCGACGGCTCCCGCCTGGTGCGGATCTGCGAGCCCAACGCGATCTACGACGCCTGCGCCCGCCCGGTGGAACTCGACGGCGGCGCCGTCCGTCTGATGGTCACCGGCCCCTTCACCGACGCCGACCTGGGCGTCGCCTGCTACCACTCCAAGACGGGAGCGGTGGAGCTGTTCCTGAACCATCTGGTGGACGGCCGCGACGAGTACGTGGTGGTCGACATGACGGCCGGTTCCGACTCCTTCGCGTCCGGCATGTTCACCCGCTTCGACATGACGTTCCTCGTCGCCGAGCCCACCCGGAGGGGGGTCTCCGTCTACCGCCAGTACAAGGAGTACGCCAGTGACTACGGCGTCGCCCTGAAGGTCGTCGGCAACAAGGTGCGGGGCGACGACGACCTCGACTTCCTCCACGCCGAGGTCGGGGACGACCTACTGGTCACCATCGGGCACTCGGACTGGGTACGCGCCCTGGAGAAGGGCCGTCCGCCCCGCTTCGAGCACCTGGAGGAGACCAACCGCCAGTCCCTGCGCGCCCTTCACGACGCCGCCGACGCCACGTACGAGCTGCGCGACTGGGAGCGTTACACCCGCCAGATGGCGCACTTCCACCTGAAGAACGCGACCAGTTGGGGCAACGAACGGACCGGGGCCGATCTGGCCGCGCAGATCGACCCCGAGTTCGTGCTCGGCGAAAGGACCACCGCCGCCGTGTGAGAGCGGCTACGGCTTGGCCGCCGGAGCCCCGGGGACTCCCTTCGGGGCCGGTGCCGGTCCGCCGGAGAGGAAGGACCCCCATCCCGTCTTCGGGGACTCACCGACCCCCAGGGTGCGCAGCCTGTCCAGGACCTTCGGGTCCTGGGCGTCGAGCCAGTCGGCGAGTTGCCGGAAGGAGACGCAGCGCACCTCGGCCTTGCCACAGACCGCCTCGACGGTCTCCTCGACGGCACGCATGTAGACGCCGCCGTTCCAGGACTCGAAGTGGTTGCCGATGATCAGGGGCGCACGGTTGCCCTCGTAGGCGCGCTCGAAGCCCGCGAGCAGACCGTCACGGAACTGGTCGCCCCAGTGCTCCCGCTTGGCCGAAGCACCCGCCCGGGCCCCGGACTGGTTCACGTAGAAGTTGTAGTCCATGGTCAGCGTCTCGAAGTCCCGCCCGGGGACGGGGACGAGCTGCATCGACAGGTCCCACAACCCGTCCTGCTTCTCGGGCCAGACCTGGTTCCTGACGCCGCTGGTGTCGTAGCGGAAGCCCAGTTCGCGGGCGGCCCGCAGGAAGTTCGGCCGGCCTTCCAGGCAGGGTGTGCGGGCGCCGATCAGCTCCTTGTCGTAGTCGAAGGGCAGCGGCTCGGCCTTCTCCGTGCCGATGTTGGTCTTCCACGCCTTCACGAACGACTTGGCCTGGGCGATCTCGCTCTTCCACTCCTCGACCGACCACTCGCCGACCCCGCCGCCGGGGCCGCAGAAGTGACCGTTGAAGTGCGTGCCGATCTCGTCGCCCTCCAGCCACGCGCCGCGCAGCTGGTCCACGGTGTCCTCGATTCCACGGATGTCGTTGAAGCCGATGTCCGAGCGGCCCGGTGAGTGCTGGGGCGGGCGGTACAGGTCCCGCTTCTCCTCCGGCAGCAGGTACACGCCGCTCAGGAAGTACGTCATGGTCGCGTCGTTGGCCCGTGCCACCTTGCGGAAGTGCGAGAAGAGCCGCTGACCGTCCTCCCCGGCGCCGTCCCAGGAGAAGACAACGAACTGCGGGGGTTTCTGACCGGGCTTCAACCGTTCGGGCCTGGGCAGGTGCGGCTGCACACCGGTGTACGCGGTGGAGCCGTCGCCGATCACGCGGACCGCGGTCTTGGGCGGCGCCGGCGCGCCCCCTTTCGTGGCGGCCACGCCCCGCCCGCCCGCTTTCTCCGTCTTGTTCGCGCCGGGCGGGCCGACGGTTCCGGTCGGCTCACCGATCCCGCATCCGGCGAGCGCCGCGGCGCAGGTCGCGGCGAGTGCGGCACCGGCGGCGATCCTCTGGGTGACGGCCATGTTCCGCCCACCTTCTTCCTTCGCTCAGGGGCAGAGCGGCCAAGGTCACACAGAGTTCCGATCATGATTAATACGACAAGCCGATGAAAAGCTTCATTCACCCCCACGAGTGATCTAATGACCTATTTGCCGCTTATGTTCTTGCACATCCTTTACCCTGCATTACGATTCGTTTACTGAGCGTTGAGAAATCCCGCCGCTGTACGCCGTGCCCCACGGCCGCGAACCGACGCGACCGCGCAGCCCCGGAGGAGACGGGAGAACATGTCCGCCTGCGTCCCCACCCATGCCATCGACCCGGACTCGAACCGGACGGAGGGTGATCACCAGCCGCACAGTCCGCCGAAGGGACCGCGTCGCCGGTTCCGTGTCTCGGCCGCCGATCTGTCCGCCTCCCTCGCGGTCTTCCTGATCGCTCTCCCCCTGTCCCTGGGCATCGCCCTCGCCACCGACGCCCCGCTCCAGGCCGGCCTCGTCGCCGCCGCCGTCGGAGGCCTCGTCGCCGGGCGCCTGGGCGGCTCCCCCCTCCAGGTCAGCGGCCCGGCAGCCGGCCTCACCGTGGTCACCGCCGACCTCATCCACCAGTACGGCTGGCGCACCACCTGCGCCATCACCGTGCTCGCCGGCCTCGCCCAACTGGGCCTGGCCCACCTGCGCGTGGCCCGCTCGGCGCTCGCCGTCAGCCCGGCGATCGTGCACGGCATGCTCGCCGGCATCGGCGTCACCATCGCCGTCGCCCAACTCCACATCGTGCTCGGCGGCACCCCGCAGAGCTCGGTCAGCGCCAACGTCAGCGCCCTGCCCGCCCTGCTGGCGCACCTGCACCCCGCCGCCGTCTCCGTGAGCGTGCTCACCCTCGTCCTACTGCTCGCCTGGCCCCGGCTCCCCGGCCGCGTCGGCCGACAGCTGCGCATCATCCCGGCAGCCCTCGTCGCCGTCGCGGGCGCCACCGCGGCGGCCGTGCTCGCCGCGCTGAGCCTGCCCAGGGTCGACCTTCCGTCGTGGCGGAGCCACGCCCTGGCCGGAGTGCCCGAGGGGCCGGCGCTCGCCCTGGTCGCGGCCGTCCTCACCACCACGCTGGTGTGCAGCGTGCAGTCGCTCCTCGGAGCCGTCGCCATGGACAAACTGGCGGCGGGACGGACCGACGTGGGGCGTTCCGACCTCGACCGCGAGCTGCGCGGCCAGGGCGCGGCCAATGTCGTCTCCGGCGTCCTCGGCGGCCTGCCGATCGCCGGCGTCGCCGTCCGCAGTACGGCCAATGTCCGAGCCGGCGCCACCAGCCGGAACTCCACGATGCTGCACGGCGTTTGGGTGGTAGCGGCCGCACTGCTCCTGGTCCCCGTCCTGGAGCTGATCCCCCTCGCCTCACTCGCCGCCCTGGTGATGGCCGTCGGGATCCAGATGGTGTCCCTGCACCACATCCGTACGGTCACCCGCCACCGCGAGGTGCTGGTCTACGCCGTCACCACCCTGGGTGTCATCGTCCTCGGCGTCCTGGAAGGCGTCGCGCTCGGCATCGCCGTGGCGGTCGGCGTCGCCCTGCACCGCCTCACCCGCACCCGCATCACCCACGAGGAGAGGGAAGGAGTCCACCACGTCCACGTACGAGGACAGTTGACGTTCCTCGCCGTGCCCCGTCTCAGTCGCGCCCTGCACCAGATCCCCCAAGGCGCCGCCGCCGTGGTGGAGCTGGACGGCTCGTTCATGGATCACGCGGCGTACGAGTCGCTGCAGGACTGGCAGCACGCGCACCACGCGCACGGCGGCTCCGTGGAGATCACCGGCCGATCCGGCACCCGTATCGCCGAGCCCGCCAGCACCTCGGCGGCCGGCTGTCGCTGCCGGCCCTGGACACCGTGGCGCAACCACCAGTGCGAGGCCCCGGCCACCCCGACCGCGGGCACCCCGCAGGAAGAGGCGGCCGAAGGTCCGAACAGCCATCAACTGGCGCGCGGCATCAGCGCGTTCCAGCGCAACACCGCTCCGCTGGTCCGCGGTGAGCTGGCCCGGCTCGCGCGCGAGGGGCAGCAGCCCTCGCAGCTCTTCCTGACCTGCGCCGACTCCCGGCTCGTCACATCGATGATCACCTCCAGCGGTCCCGGTGACCTCTTCGTCGTACGCAACGTCGGCAACCTCGTGCCGCCGCCCGGTGAGGAGAGCGGCGACGACTCGGTGGCGGCCGCGATCGAGTACGCGGTGGACGTGCTGCACGTGCGGTCCATCACGGTCTGCGGGCACTCCGGATGCGGAGCGATGCAGGCCCTGCTCAAGGCCGACCCGCACGGCGCGCAGACTCCCCTCAAGCGCTGGTTGCGGCACGGCCGGCCCAGCCTGGACCGCGCGACCGACAAGAACCGCCCCTGGGCCCGTCTCGCCGGCCGCGAACCCGCCGACGCCGTCGAACAGCTGTGCCTGACCAACGTCATCCAGCAGCTGGAACACCTGAGAGCCCACGAGTCCGTCTCCCGCGCCCTGCGCGAGGGCGCGCTCGAACTGCACGGGATGTACTTCCACGTGGGCGAGGCACAGGCGTACCTGCTCACGGGGGGATCCCCCGAGAGCGGAGTCTTCGATCAGGTCTCCGGTACGGCCGGGGCGGCCGACCCGACCGGGACGGTCCTGCACGACACGCGCGCGTGAACCGATCTCCGTCCCGGTCCGTGGAAACGGGTGGCGTCCTGCCCGCAGGGCCACCCGCCCACAGGTCTACACCAATCCGAGGAAGGCCCTTGTCATCGAGGGTCCGGGTCTGATGAGCTGTGGCCTGGGACACAACGGTCGCCCCGGCAAAGCACCGCAAGGGAGATGTCGTGAGCAACGAAAGCCTGGCCAACCTCTTGAAGGAGGAGCGCCGCTTCGCGCCGCCCGCTGACCTGGCCGAGAACGCCAACGTCACGGCCGAGGCGTACGAGCAGGCCAGGGCTGACAGGCTCGGCTTCTGGGCGGCTCAGGCCCGACGGCTGACCTGGGCCAAGGAGCCGACCGAGACGCTGGACTGGTCGAACCCGCCGTTCGCCAAATGGTTCGAGGACGGCGAGCTCAACGTCGCGTACAACTGCGTCGACCGACATGTCGAGGCCGGGAACGGCGACCGGGTCGCCATCCACTTCGAGGGCGAGCCCGGGGACAGCCGGGCCATCACCTACGCCGAGTTGAAGGACGAGGTGAGCAAGGCCGCGAACGCGCTGCTGGAGTTGGGGGTCCGGGCCGGTGACCGGGTCGCGGTCTATATGCCGATGATCCCGGAGACGGCCGTGGCGATGCTGGCCTGCGCCCGGATCGGCGCCGCGCACTCCGTCGTGTTCGGCGGCTTCTCCGCGGACGCGCTCGCGACCCGTATCCAGGACGCCGACGCCAAGGTGGTCATCACCTCCGACGGCGGCTACCGGCGTGGCAAGCCGTCCGCGCTCAAGCCGGCCGTGGACGACGCGGCCGACCGCGCCGGCAATGTCGAGCACGTCCTCGTCGTCCGCCGTACCGGCCAGGACGTCGCGTGGAACGACTCGCGTGACGTGTGGTGGCACGAGATCGTCGACCGGCAGAGCGCCGAGCACACCCCACAGGCGTTCGGGGCCGAGCACCCGCTGTTCATCCTGTACACGTCCGGCACGACGGGTAAGCCCAAGGGCATCCTGCACACCTCCGGCGGCTACCTCACCCAGACGTCGTACACCCACCACGCCGTCTTCGACCTCAAGCCGGAGTCGGACGTCTACTGGTGCACGGCCGACGTCGGCTGGGTCACCGGCCACTCGTACATCGTCTACGGGCCGCTGGCGAACGGCGCGACGCAGGTCATGTACGAGGGCACGCCGGACACCCCGCACCAGGGGCGGTTCTGGGAGATCGTGCAGAAGTACGGGGTGACGATCCTCTACACGGCGCCCACGGCGATCCGTACGTTCATGAAGTGGGGCGACGACATCCCCGCGAAGTTCGACCTGTCCTCCCTGCGCGTCCTCGGGTCCGTCGGTGAGCCCATCAACCCCGAGGCGTGGATCTGGTACCGCAAGCACATCGGGGCCGACGCGACGCCGATCGTGGACACCTGGTGGCAGACCGAGACCGGCGCGATGATGATCTCGCCGCTGCCGGGTGTGACGGCGACCAAGCCGGGGTCCGCGCAGACTCCGCTGCCGGGCATCTGCGCGACCGTCGTCGACGACGAGGCGAACGAGGTGCCGAACGGCGGCGGTGGCTATCTCGTCCTCACCGAGCCGTGGCCGTCGATGCTGCGCACCATCTGGGGCGACGACCAGCGGTTCCTGGACACCTACTGGTCGCGGTTCGCGGGCAAGTACTTCGCCGGTGACGGGGCGAAGAAGGACGACGACGGGGACATCTGGCTCCTCGGGCGCGTCGACGACGTGATGCTCGTGTCGGGCCACAACATCTCGACGACCGAGGTGGAGTCCGCGCTCGTCTCGCACCCGTCCGTGGCAGAGGCGGCCGTGGTCGGCGCGGCCGACGAGACCACCGGTCAGGCGATCGTCGCGTTCGTGATCCTGCGTGGTACGGCGAACGCCGAGGACGAGAACCTCGTCGCCGACCTCCGCAACCACGTCGGCGCCACCCTCGGCCCGATCGCCAAGCCGAAGCGGATCCTGCCGGTGCAGGAACTGCCGAAGACCCGCTCCGGAAAGATCATGCGGCGACTGCTGCGGGACGTGGCGGAGAACCGGCAGCTCGGTGACGTCACGACCCTGACCGACTCCACGGTGATGGACCTGATCCAGGCCAAACTGCCGGCGGCGCCGAGCGAGGACTGAGATCGGGTACGTCCCCCCAGGGGAGGGCGTACGTCCGTGAAGGGGCACCCGGCGGGAAGCACGCCGGGCGCCCCTTGGCTAAAGTGAGAAAAAGGTGCGCCGGGAAGTCTGGTCGGCAAGCGATCCATGCTGCCCACCGACCGGAGGTCCCCATCGTGGCCGCGTCCCGCACCACCCCCACCCGCAAGGTTCTCGACCGGCTCTCCCTGCCCGAGCGGACCTTCGTGGCGGACGCGCTGCGCACGGAGACCGTCGGCGGTGTGCTGCTGCTCCTGGCCGCCGTCACCGCGCTGGTCTGGGTCAACGTCCCCGCACTGCACGACAGCTACGAGAGCGTCAGCCACTTCCGCTTCGGCCCCGAAGCGCTCGGCCTCGACCTGTCCGTGGCGCACTGGGCGGCGGACGGCCTCCTCGCGGTGTTCTTCTTCGTCGCCGGCATCGAACTCAAGCGCGAGCTGGTCGCCGGTGACCTCCGGGACCCCAGGACGGCCGCGCTGCCCGTGGTGGCCGCGCTGTGCGGCATGGCCGTACCGGCGCTCGTCTACGTGCTCACCAACCTCACCGGCGGCGGCTCCCTGTCCGGCTGGGCGGTGCCCACCGCGACCGACATCGCCTTCGCGCTGGCGGTGCTCGCCGTCATCGGCACCTCCCTGCCGAACGCGCTGCGGGCCTTCCTGCTCACCCTCGCCGTCGTCGACGACCTGTGCGCGATCCTGATCATCGCGGTGTTCTTCACCGACGACCTCGACTTCGCCGCGCTCGGCGGCGCGTTCGCCGGTCTCGCCGTCTTCTGGCTGCTGCTGAGGAAGGGCGTGCGCGGCTGGTACGTGTACGTGCCGCTGGCGCTCGTCGTCTGGGGGCTCATGTACAACAGCGGCGTGCACGCCACCATCGCCGGTGTCGCGATGGGGCTGATGCTGCGCTGCACCCGGCGCGCAGGCGAGGAGCACTCCCCCGGCGAGCGCGTCGAGCACCTTGTGCGGCCCCTGTCGGCCGGTCTCGCGGTGCCACTGTTCGCCCTCTTCAGCGCGGGTGTCGCGGTGTCGGCCGGCTCGCTGGAAAGGGTGTTCACACAGCCGGAGACGCTCGGAGTGGTGCTCGGACTGGTCGTCGGCAAGGCGATCGGGATCTTCGGCGGGACGTGGCTGACCGCCCGCTTCACCCGGGCCTCGCTCTCCGAGGACCTGTCCTGGCCGGACGTCTTCGCGGTCTCCTCCCTCGCCGGGATCGGCTTCACCGTGTCGCTGCTCATCGGCGAACTGGCCTTCGAGGGCGACCGGGTGCTCACCGACGGCGTCAAGGCGGCCGTCCTCACCGGTTCGCTCGTCGCGGCGGTCCTGGCGACCGTCCTGTTGAAGCTGAGGAACGCCAAGTACCAGGCTCTGTGGGCCGCCGAGGAGCGTGACGACGACCTCGACGGCATCCCCGACATCTACGAACAGGACGACCCGGCGTACCACCTGCGCATGGCCGAGATCTACGAACGCAAGGCCGCGGAACATCGCAGGCTTGCCGAAGTCGCGGGCGGGGCAGGCGTCGGCGACGACGGTCCGGCATGATCTGACAGGACCGTACACAGGACCGTACAAACGCATATGAGGGAGACCCCGATGAGCGCACCCGACGGCAGCCCGGTCGGAGCCGAACGCAGTGTCGGCCAGTTGTTCGCCTCGGCGACGGCCGAGATGTCCGCGCTGGTGCACGACGAGATCGCGCTGGCCAAGGCCCAACTCAGGCAGGACGTCAAGCGAGGCGTGGTCGGCGGCGGGGCGTTCACCGCGGCCGGCGCGGTGCTGCTCTTCTCCCTGCCGATGCTCAGCTTCGCCCTGGCCTACGGCATTCGCACCTGGAGCGACTGGAACCTGGCGATCTGCTTCCTGCTGTCGTTCGCGGCGAACGTGGTGGTCGCCCTCGTACTGACGGTCATCGGCGTCGCCTTCTCGAAGAAGGCCAAGAAGGGGAAGGGCCCGCAGAAGGTCGCGGCCTCCATGAAGCAGACGGCGGGCGTGCTGCAGAACGCCAAGCCCCACCCCCGCCGGCCCGCCCCGGCCGACGACGCCGTCGAGGCTGTGGCACGCTCGACGTCATGACCGACCCCGCGACCACCCCGGCCGCCCCCTCGAATCAGCCCGCGTCTCCCGTACGGCTCGACGTGCCCGGAGCCAAGGAGCTGATCCACCGGGACGTGGCCGCCAACGGCGCGCGCTTCCACATCGCCGAGGTGGGCGACGGGCCGCTGGTGCTGCTGCTGCACGGCTTCCCGCAGTTCTGGTGGACCTGGCGGCACCAGCTGGTCGCCCTCGCCGACGCGGGCTTCCGGGCCGTGGCCATGGACCTGCGCGGGGTCGGTGGCAGCGACCGCACACCCCGGGGTTACGACCCCGCGAACCTCGCCCTCGACATCACCGGGGTCGTACGGTCTCTCGGCGAGCCCGACGCCGCGCTGGTCGGCCACGACCTCGGCGGCTATCTGGCGTGGACGGCGGCCGTGATGCGCCCCAAGCTCGTACGGCGGCTCGCGGTCTCCTCGATGCCGCACCCGCGGCGCTGGCGCTCGGCCATGCTCTCCGACGTCAAGCAGACGTCCGCGGGCTCCTACATCTGGGGCTTCCAGCGCCCCTGGATCCCCGAGCGGCAGCTCACCGCCGACGACGGCGCCCTGGTCGGCCGGCTGATCCGGGAGTGGTCGGGGCCGCGGCTGCCGGACGACGAGGCCGTGGAGGCGTATCAGCGGGCGATGTGCATCCCGTCGACGGCGCACTGCTCGATCGAGCCGTACCGGTGGATGGTGCGGTCCATGGCCCGCCCGGACGGCATCCAGTTCAACCGCCGGATGAAGCGCCCGGTGCGTGTCCCCACCCTTCACCTGCACGGTTCACTCGACCCGGTGATGCGCACCCGCAGCGCGGCCGGGTCCGGGGAGTACGTCGAAGCGCCGTACCGTTGGCGGCTGTTCGACGGTCTGGGACACTTCCCGCACGAGGAGGACCCGGTGGCGTTCTCGGCCGAACTCATCAACTGGCTGAAGGACCCCGAGCCCGACCGGTGAGTCCGGCCAGGTCGCCCGCTATCCGGACGTGAACACCTGTTCCACGAACAGCTACTTGCCCGGCGCATAGGCCAATTGAGGGGCGTGGGGGTGGTTATCGACCTTGGGGCGGGGGCACACGTCGGGGTATGGGCTGGACGCACGACTACAGTGACGCAGCACGCAACCGCCGCTCGGCCGCGGGCCTGAGCTCCCACCAGAGGGGCGCCCCGCAAATGCCGGGCACGGATCCCCGGCTGGGCATTCCGCGCATCCTGCGCCGCCGGGCCCGCTGGGTCTCGGCCCGGCTGCGCCATCCTCGTCCCTGACCCGTTCGGGGCGACCCGCACAGGACCTCAAGGACACCGGCCCCACCCGGCCTCAGAGCGCGCAGCTGTCGCTGTCCACCTGCTGGTTGGCCGTACGGCCCTTGGTGATGTCCTCCTCGACCTCGTCCGCGGTGAGGGCGTAACCCGTGTCCGGGTCGTCGAGGGACTTCGCGAAGACCACGCCGTAGACCTTGCCGTCGGGCGTGAGCAGCGGGCCGCCGGAGTTGCCCTGACGGACCGTCGCGTAGAGCGAGTACACGTCGCGGTGGACGGTGCCGCGCTTGTAGATGTCGGCGCCGTTGGCCGTGATGCGGCCGCGCACGCGCGCGGGGCGGATGTCGTACGAGCCGTTCTCCGGGAAGCCCGCCACGATCGCGTCGTCGCTGCTCGCGGCGTCCTTGGTGGTGAACTTCAGCACGGGCGCCTTCAGGCTCGGCACGTCCAGTACGGCGATGTCGCGCTCCCAGTCGTAGAGGACGACCTTGGCGTCGTACTTGCGGCCCTCGCCGCCGATCTGGACGGTGGGTTCGTCGACCCCGCCGACCACGTGCGCGTTGGTCATCACCCGGCGCTCGCCGAAGACGAAGCCGGTGCCTTCGAGGACCTTGCCGCAACTCTGGGCCGTGCCCATGACCTTGACGATGGATCGCTTGGCACGCTGGGCGACCAGGCTGTTCGCGAGCGCCGGGTCGGGGGGCTGGACCTCGGTGATCGGCTCGTTCGAGAAGGGGCTGAAGACCTGCGGGAAGCCGTTCTGCGTGAGGACCGAGGAAAAGTCCGCGAACCAGGTGTCCGCCTGGTGGGGCAGGGCCCCGGCCACGCCCTGGAGCACCTTGGAGTTGCGGACCTCCTTGCCGAGCGTCGGCAGTGTCGTCCCGGCGAGTGCGGAACCGATCAGCCAGGCGACCAGGAGCATCGCCACGACGTTGACGAAGGCGCCGCCGGTGGCGTCCAGGGCGCGGGCCGGCGACCAGGTGATGTACCGGCGCAGTTTGTTGCCGAGGTGGGTGGTCAGGGCCTGGCCGACCGAGGCGCAGACGATCACGACGACCACCGCGACGACGGCGGCGGCCGTGCTCACCTCGGAGTTGTCGGTCATCCAGTCCCAGATGACGGGCAGGGCGTAGACCGCGACGAGGCCGCCGCCGAGGAAGCCGATCACCGAGAGGATGCCGACGACGAAGCCCTGTCGGTAGCCCACGATCGCGAACCAGACAGCGGCGACCAGCAACAGGATGTCCAGCACGTTCACCGCTTCAAGCCTCGCCTCGTCGCTTCGCGATCACTACATGCCGACCGGGGGACCGGTCCGCCGCGCGGCGACAGGGGGACCCGACAGGCCCCGGGAGACGCAGCACGGCAGACACCCTGTCATGAGCGCCAGTCGAGCGGGACCTGCTTCTCGCGGTCCCAAGGCCGCTCCCAGCCCGAGTAGTGCAGCAGACGGTCGATCACTCCGGCCGTGAAACCCCACACCAGGGCCGATTCGACCAGAAATGCCGGGCCTGCGTAGCCGCGGGGGTGAATGGCGGTGGCTCTGTTGGCCGGATCCGTGAGATCCGCCACGGGGACGGTGAAGACGCGCGCCGTCTCGTTCGGGTCGACGGCCCTGACCGGGGTCGGCTGTCGCCACCAGCCCAGGACGGGGGTCACGACGAAGCCGCTCACCGGGATGTACAGCTTGGGCAGCACGCCGAAGAGCTGGACGCCGGCGGGGTCGAGGCCGGTCTCCTCCTCGGCCTCGCGCAGGGCGGCGCGCAGCGGGCCGTCGGTCCGCGGGTCGCCGTCCTCGGGGTCGAGGGCGCCGCCGGGGAACGACGGCTGGCCGGCGTGCGACCGGAGTGAGCCGGCGCGCTCCATGAGCAGCAGCTCGGGCCCGCTCGGCCCCTCGCCGAACAGGATCAGGACCGCCGACTGCCGCCCCGAGCCGTTCTCCGGTGGCAGGAAGCGGCTCAGCTGCAGTGGCTCGACCGTCTCACCGGCGCGCACCACCGGGTCCAGCCAGGTGGGCAGGCCCGTCTTGTCCAGGGCCACGCGTCCGTCGCGCGTGTGGTGCCCGCTGTCGGTGTCCGTGCCGCCGTCTGTCCGGCTCGCGCGTGTCATAGCCACCCCCGTCGTTCTTCCGGTCCCAACGCCCGGAGGACCGCTGATCGTTCCTCGTGGGCTTCGCGTCCCTCTTGAGGGTGGTGGGAGCCGGAGCGGGCAGGGCGCGTGCCGGAGTGGAGGCGCGCGGTGGCGTGCGCGCCCGGTCGCTTCGTGCGGGCCGTCATCCGGCGGCTCCCAGGGGCGGGGCCGGGATGCCGCCCGCGTCCAGGTAGGACTGTGGGGGCTTGAGGCGCTGGCCGGGGAAGCCGCCCTTCTCGTACTTCAGGAGCTTCCTGGCCTTCTCCGGGTCCGTCTCGCCCTCGCCGAACGCCGGGCAGAGCGGGGCGATGGGGCAGGCGCCGCAGGCCGGTTTGCGGGCGTGGCAGATACGGCGGCCGTGGAAGATCACGTGGTGCGACAGCATCGTCCACTCGCTCTTCGGGAAGAGCGCGCCGATGGCCGCCTCGATCTTGTCCGGGTCGGTCGCCTCGGTCCACTTCCAGCGCCGGACGAGCCGCTGGAAGTGCGTGTCCACGGTGATTCCGGGCCGGCCGAAGGCGTTGCCCAGCACGACGAAGGCGGTCTTGCGGCCGACGCCGGGCAGCTTGACGAGGTCCTCGAGACGGCCGGGGACCTCTCCCCCGTGGTTCTCCACCAGGGCCTTCGACAGACCCATCACCGACTTCGTCTTGGCCCGGAAGAACCCGCACGGCCGCAGGATCTCCTCGACCTCCTGCGGGTCGGCGGCGGCCAGGTCCTCGGGGGTGGGGTACTTCGCGAAGAGCGCCGGTGTCGTCTGGTTGACCCGCAGATCGGTCGTCTGCGCGGACAGGACCGTCGCGACGACCAGCTGGAAGGAGTTCTCGAAGTCCAACTCCGGGTGCGCGTACGGGTACACCTCGGCGAGTTCGCGGTTGATGCGACGGGCACGGCGGACGAGAGCCGTCCGGGACTCGGGCTTGGCGGGCCTCCTCGCCGGAGCCGTGGTCCTCTTCGCCGGAGCCGTGGTCCTCTTCGCCGGAGCCGTGGTCTTCTGGGCGGGGTTCTCCGCCGCTGATGGATCGGACACCTTCGTCGCCTTTGCCGTTTTGTTCGCTCCCGTGGGGCCCTGTTCGCCCACAGCGGAATCGCGCCGTACAACCACCCGCCCAGCCCCCTTGGCCTGTGCTCTCACCGGCGATTTGGACACCCGGCCAGCCTAAAGCCCGGCACCGACATCCGCCCCGGGCCCAGAAGATCGGCCCCCAATTGGACCCCTGACGCTTACCCCGGGACATGTGTGCGGCATCCTTGTGACAGATCACACTGTTTGGTCCGTCCGGCAAGATGGGGAACACGGTCCCCTGGTAGTACGGGGAGCAAGATCCCCTGAGCAGGTCGACAAGGAGAGAACTCGTGGACGACGTTCTGCGGCGCGCCCCGCTCTTCGCGGCGCTCGATGACGAGCAGGCCGCGGAGCTCCGCGCCTCCATGAGTGAGGTGACCCTCGCGCGCGGTGACGCTCTCTTCCACGAGGGCGATCCGGGTGACCGCCTTTATGTGGTCACCGAAGGCAAGGTGAAGCTGCACCGCGCGTCGCCCGACGGCCGCGAGAACATGCTGGCCGTGCTCGGTCCCGGTGAGCTGATCGGCGAGCTGTCGCTGTTCGACCCGGGCCCGCGGACGGCGACGGCCACCGCGCTGACCGAGGTCAAGCTGCTCGGCCTCGGCCACGGCGACCTGCAGCCGTGGCTGAACGCGCGGCCCGAGGTGGCCGCGGCGCTGCTGCGTGCCGTCGCGCGGCGGCTGCGCAAGACCAACGACCAGATGTCCGACCTCGTGTTCTCGGACGTTCCCGGGCGGGTCGCTCGGGCGCTGCTGGACCTTTCCCGGCGGTTCGGTGTGCAGTCGGAGGAGGGCATCCACGTGGTGCACGACCTCACGCAGGAGGAGCTGGCGCAGCTGGTGGGTGCGTCGCGGGAGACCGTGAACAAGGCGCTGGCGGACTTCGCGCAGCGGGGGTGGCTGCGGTTGGAGGCTCGCGCGGTGATCCTGCTGGATGTGGAGCGGCTGGCCAAGCGGTCGCGCTGACGCGGGGAGCGGTTGCACGTCGGCTCGGCTCGGGTGCCGGTTCGGCTGGGGCTCCGTTCGGCTGGGGCTCCCTTCTGCTCGGGTGCCGGTCCGGCTCCGGTCCGGTCCGTAGGGTCGGTTCGTACGTCGATGGGGTTCGTCTCGTTCGCGGGGCGGGCCCCATTGTCTTCGCCCCGCCGCCCTTACCCGATCCCCTCCCCAGGGGCTGCCGCCCCTTCGACCCCGCCCTCACGGGGCTCCGCCCCCGACCCCGCCAGGGGCGCGCTGCGCCCCCTGAACCCCCGAGTGATTCATGGGGTTCCACGGATCCCTTCTCGAGGTCCCCAACCGATTCGGGGCGCCCTCTCCATCTGCCAGTCGCCCCCTCCCGCATAAATAACCTGCCCCCGCGGACCCCTCCGGTCACAGTGGTCCCATGGCCGAAATCGGGCGTCGTAGAGGGCTGGACAGTCGGGGGTATATCGAGCGGGAGGGGGCGTTGGGGCGGGTGGGTGGGGTGTTTCGGCCCGTGGTGGCAGTTGCTCGGGATCGGGTTCTGAACGGGTTCGGGGCGCGGCTGCACAGTGCGTACCTCTATGGGTCGATTCCCCGGGGAACGGCTCGCCCGGGGCGCAGTGACCTCGATCTGCTGCTGGTGTTGCGGGAGGAGCCCACGGAGGCCGACCGGGCGAGGGCGCGGGTGCTGGACGAGACGTTGGACGAGGAGTTCCCGCAGATCGACGGGGCCGGGACGCTGCTGGTCAGCAGGGCGCAGGTGCTCAGCGACCTGGAGCGGTACGACCTGGGCTGGTTCGTGGCCTGTCTGTGCACCCCACTGCTGGGTGAGGACCTGGCGGAGGACCTGCCCCGCTATCGGCCGGACTCGCTCCTCGCGCGCGAGACCAACGGCGACCTCGCGCTGCTTCTGCCGCGCTGGCGTGAACGGATCGCGGAAGCCGACACGGACGACGCCCGGCGGTCGCTCGTCCGCGGTTGCTCACGTCGGCTCGTCCGGACCGGGTTCACGCTTGTCATGCCCCGCTGGAACGGCTGGACCAGTGATCTGCACGAGATGGCGGAGGCGTTCGGCGAGTACTACCCCGAACGTGCTGCCCAGATGCGCGCGGCGGCGGTGGCGGGAGCGGGATACGAGCCGGATGCCGGGCCGGGCGGACGGGGCCACCCGGGTGGCCCAGGTGGCCCGAGCCTCCCGGGTGGCCCGGGTGCTCATGACGTCGTACTGCGGTCGTACGTGGAGGATCTCGGGCCCTGGCTGGCCGGGGAGTACGCGCGCGTGCACGGGGTCAAAGCGCCGCGCCCCGGGGACCGGTGAGGGCCCCGGGGCGCCTGGTGAGGCGCTGGGGGCACACCGGAGGCCTGCCTGGCGCCTCTGAGAGGGGCTGCTGGGGCCTGAGAGGGCTCTGAGGCCCTGTGGCGCCCCGCGGGCGGCCGTGGCGCCCCCCGGGCGGTCCGGGCCCGGAGACGGCCGCTCAGGCCCGCCTCGGATCGGGTCAGATCAGGCCGTGCTCGGTCAGGTACTCGATCTGGGCCCGTACCGAGAGTTCCGCGGCCGGCCACAGGGAGCGGTCGACGTCCGCGTAGACGTGGGCGACGACCTCGCCGGGGGTGCGGTAGCCGTTCTCGACGGCCGTTTCGACCTGGGCGAGCCGATGGGCGCGGTGGGCGAGGTAGAACTCGACGACGCCCTGGGCGTCCTCCAGGACGGGACCGTGGCCGGGGAGGACGGTGTGGACGCCGTCGTCGACCGTGAGGGACCTGAGGCGGCGGAGGGAGTCGAGATAGTCGCCGAGACGCCCGTCGGGGTGGGCCACGACCGTCGTACCGCGCCCGAGGACGGTGTCGCCGGTCAGGACGGCCCCGTCCGCCGGGAGGTGGAAGCAGAGCGAGTCGGCGGTGTGGCCTGGGGTGGGCACGACGCGGAGTTCCAGGCCGCCGACCGCGACGACGTCGCCGGCGCCCAGCCCTTCGTCGCCGAGCCGCAGCGCCGGGTCCAGGGCCCGTACGTTCGTCCTGGTCAGCCCGGCGAAGCGGGCGGCGCCCTCCGCGTGGTCCGGGTGCCCGTGCGTGAGCAGGGTCAGCGCGATCCGCTTGCCGGCCTTCTCCGCCGTGTCGACGACGTTGCGCAGATGGGCGTCGTCGAGCGGACCCGGGTCGATCACGACCGCCGAGTCGGAGTCCGGCTCGGACACGATCCAGGTGTTGGTTCCGTCCAGCGTCATCACGGACGCGTTCGGCGCGAGCACGTTGACCGCGCGCGCGGTGGCGGGCCCCGACAGGACGCCGCCCCTGGGCTGGCCGGGGAGGGCTGCTGCGTCGGTCATACGGGGGTGCCTTCCAGCGGGATGGGCGGAGTGTCACGGTGCCGGTCGCGGGCCCGCGACCCGTCTCGACGCCCGTGTGGTGGCGCGAGGGGCCGGTGAGGGAGCGGGGCCGCGGCTCCCGGCCTGCCCGGGAGGGCTGTCGCGTCCGTCATGGGGAGTCTCCGGCGGCCGCGATGCGCTTGGTGAACTCGTCGTGGCCGGGCCAGGAGAGGACCACGTCGTCGTTCTCCAGGCGGGCTCGGGCGAGGACGGGGGTCAGGTCGCGGGCGGGTGCGGCGGCGAGCGCGGCGGCGGCCGTGTCGTACTCCGCGAGCCGGCGCAGGGTCGCGATGGTGGGCGGCATCATCAGCAGCTCGCCCTTGTCGTAGCCGGCCGCCGCGTCCCGGGGGCGGATCCACACCGCGCGGTCGGCCTCCGTGGAGGCGTTGCGGGTGCGCTGGCCCTGTGGGAGGGCGGCCACGAAGAACCAGGTGTCGTAGCGACGGGACTCGAACTCGGGGGTGATCCAGCGGGCCCAGGCGCCCAGCAGGTCGGACCGCAGGACCAGCCCCCTGCGCTCCAGGAACTCCGCGAAGGACAGCTCCCGGGCGGCCACCGCCGCGCGGTCCGTCTCCCAGTCGTCGCCCGTGGTGTCGCCGACCACCGTGTCGGAGCTGGGGCCGGCGAGCAGGACGCCCGCCTCCTCGTACGTCTCCCGGACGGCCGCGCAGACGATCGCCTGGGCGTCGGTCTCGTCGACGCCGAGCCTGGACGCCCACCACGCGCGCGTGGGGCCCGCCCAGCGGATCTGGTGGTCGTCGTCGCGCGGGTCCACTCCGCCGCCCGGATACGCGTACGCGCCCCCGGCGAAAGCCATGGAGGCGCGTCTGCGCAGCATGTGCACGACCGGAGTGTCGGCCGTGTCCTTGAGCAGCATGACGGTGGCGGCCCGCCTGGGGGTCACCGGTGTCAGCGTGCCGGCCGCGAGTGCGCGGATGCGGTCGGGCCACTCGGCTGGGTACCACTGCCCGTTTGCCATGGTGCGGAGGCTAACTCGTCACGGGCTGATGTTCGAGTGAGCCTCCGCGATCTTGGTGTCGGCTACGCGACGGTGAGTTCCACCTGGAGCTCCACCTCGACCGGCGCGTCCAGCGGCAGTACCGCCACGCCGACCGCGCTGCGCGCGTGGACGCCCTTGTCGCCGAAGACGGCGCCCAGGAGTTCGCTCGCACCGTTCAGCACGGCGGGCTGGCCCGTGAAGTCGGAGGCCGAGGCCACGAAACCGACGACCTTCACCACGCGCGCGACACGGTCCAGGTCTCCGGCCACGGACTTGACGGCGGCGAGTGCGTTCAGCGCGCAGGTGCGGGCGAGTTCCTTGGCCTCCTCGGGGGTGACCTCCGCGCCGACCTTGCCGGTCACGGGCAGCTTGCCGTCCACCATGGGGAGCTGGCCGGCGGTGTACACGTACACGCCGGACTGGACGGCCGGCTGGTACGCGGCGAGCGGCGGGACGACCTCGGGCAGCCTCAGCCCGAGTTCCACGAGCTTGGCCTCGACGGCGCTCACGGCTTGGGCCGCTTCAGGTAGGCCACCAACTGCTCGGGGTTGTTCGGCCCGGGCACGACCTGGACGAGCTCCCAGCCGTCCTCGCCCCAGGTGTCCAGAATCTGCTTCGTGGCATGGACGAGCAGCGGCACGGTTGCGTATTCCCACTTGGTCATGTGGCCGACTTTATCCGCTGCCCGGCCGCTGTCCGGCACGGGTTCCGCCGCTGTCCCCGGTCGGCTCGGCGGCCCGGACAGGTGGGGGCCGACAGACGGGGAGGGCACAAGTTGTCCACAGCCTCCCGCGTACGCCGCGCGCGGACTGGTTAGGCTCGAATACGTGAGCAGGCTCCAGGTCGTCAGCGGCAAGGGCGGGACCGGAAAGACCACGGTCGCCGCCGCACTCGCGCTCGCCCTCGCGACCGAGGGGAAGCGCACCCTCCTGGTCGAGGTCGAGGGCAGACAGGGCATCGCGCAGCTCTTCGAGGCAGAGGCACTGCCGTACGAGGAGCGGAAGATCGCGGTGGCACCCGGGGGCGGGGAGGTGTACGCGCTGGCCATCGACCCCGAACTGGCCCTGTTGGACTACCTCCAGATGTTCTACAAGCTGGGCGGGGCGGGCCGGGCCCTGAAGAAGCTCGGCGCCATCGACTTCGCGACCACCGTCGCGCCCGGCCTGAGGGACGTGCTGCTGACCGGCAAGGCCTGCGAGGCGGTGCGCCGCAAGGAGAAGAGCGGGCGGTTCGCGTACGACTACGTGGTGATGGACGCGCCACCCACCGGGCGCATCACCCGCTTCCTGAACGTCAACGACGAGGTGGCGGGCCTCGCGAAGATCGGCCCGATACACAATCAGGCCCAGGCCGTCATGCGGGTCCTGAAGTCACCCGAGACGGCCGTGCATCTGGTGACGCTGCTGGAGGAGATGCCCGTCCAGGAGACGGCGGACGGCATCGCCGAGCTGCGGGGCGCGAAGCTGCCGGTGGGACGGATCATCGTCAACATGGTGCGGCCGGAGGTGCTGGACGCCGACGAGCTCGAGTTCGCGCGCGCGGTACCGCGGACGGCCGTCGCCAAGTCCCTGTCCACAGCGGGCCTGGGCGGCGCGCGGCGCGGCGGCAACGCCGAGCGGCTGGTGGAGCCGCTGCTCACCCAGGCCGAGGAGTACGCCGAGCGGTACACCCTGGAGCACGAACAGCGGGGCGTACTGGGCGAGCTGGACCTGCCGCTGCACGAACTGCCGTTGCTCGCCGAGGGAATGGACCTGGCGGGCCTGTACGAACTGGCCACGGAACTGCGTCAGCAAGGGATCTCATGACTCCGGACCCGGCCGCCGCGCACGATTCGGCGCACTCCCCCGACGGACACCGCGTGGTCAGCTCGACCCGCCCCCTCGCGGTCGATCCGCTGCTCGACGCCCCGGAGACCCGCATCGTGGTGTGCTGCGGCGCCGGCGGTGTGGGCAAGACGACCACGGCGGCGGCCCTCGGGCTGCGGGCCGCGGAGCGTGGCCGCAAGGTGGTCGTGCTCACCATCGACCCGGCCCGGCGGCTCGCCCAGTCCATGGGCATCGACTCGCTGGACAACACCCCGCGGCGGGTGAAGGGCATCGACGGGGACGGCGAACTGCACGCCATGATGCTCGACATGAAGCGCACCTTCGACGAGATCGTCGAGGCGCACTCGGACCCCGGCCGGGCCTCCGCGATCCTGAGCAACCCGTTCTACCAGTCCCTCTCGGCGGGCTTCGCGGGCACGCAGGAGTACATGGCGATGGAGAAGCTGGGCCAGCTGCGGGCCCGGGACGACTGGGATCTCATCATCGTCGACACTCCGCCGTCCCGTTCGGCGCTGGACTTCCTGGATGCCCCCAAGCGGCTCGGCTCGTTCCTCGACGGCAAGCTGATCCGGGTACTGCTGGCGCCGGCGAAGGTCGGCGGGCGGGCCGGCATGAAGTTCCTGAACGTCGGCATGTCGATGATGACGGGCGCCCTGGGCAAGCTGCTCGGCGGTCAACTGCTGAAGGACGTCCAGACGTTCGTGGCCGCCATGGACTCGATGTTCGGCGGCTTCCGTACGCGCGCGGACGCCACGTACAAGCTGCTCCAGGCGCCCGGCACCGCCTTCCTGGTGGTGGCGGCGCCCGAGCGGGACGCGCTGCGCGAGGCGGCGTACTTCGTGGAGCGGCTGGCCGCCGAGGACATGCCGCTGGCCGGGCTGGTGCTGAACCGCGTGCATGGCAGCGGCGCGGCTCAGCTGTCCGCCGAGCGCGCGCTCGCCGCTGCGGAAAATCTTGACGAGCCCCGCATTGTGGATCATATGGACGGGAAAGCAGTTCGTAACTCTCCCGACACGTACGGCAGTTCAGACAGTTCAGCCAGTCCCGACTCTCCCGCGACGACCGGCACCGAGGACGGCTCCCCCGCCCCGGACGAGCAGAACCAGGCCGTTGCCGACCAGAACGTCACCGACCAGGACGTCACTCCGGACCTGACCGTGGAACAGCTCACGGCAGGCCTGCTCAGGCTGCACGCCGAGCGGATGCGACTGCTCTCCCGGGAGCAGCGCACGCGCGACCGCTTCACCGCGCTGCACCCCGAGGTGCCCGTGGTCGAAGTGGCCGCACTGCCCGGTGATGTCCACGACCTGGCGGGTCTGCGGGACATCGGGGACCGGCTCGCGGCCATCGGGCCGGAGCTGCCTACCTCCGACAACTGAACCTCTGCCGACCGAACCCCACCGGCGAACTCCTGCCGGCGAACTCCTGCCGGACGACCGAGACTTTCGACAACGACCCGAAGACCTTCGACCGTCCGAGAACCGTACGCCCGTCCGAGCACCGAACCATGCCCGACCGCCGATCCACGTCTCGGGGCACCCGAGAGCCGGCACACCTGCCCGACGCGCCGACACCTCAAGGGCGCCCTCGACCGACGTGACCCGGAAGGGCCTCGTCCTCAGCCCACCGCCGCGTAGTTCTCGTACATCTCGTCATCGTCGAGCGGCAGAATGCCCGCGCCACGCTCGTACTCCGTGCGCGCGGTCTCCAGCAGCCTGCGCCACGACGTGACGGTCGGACGCCTGCGCAGCAATGCGCGGCGCTCGCGCTCCGTCATGCCTCCCCACACGCCGAACTCGACGCGGTTGTCCAACGCGTCCGCCAGGCACTCCGTGCGTACCGGGCATCCGGTGCACACTGCCTTGGCCCTGTTCTGCGCTGCTCCTTGAACGAACAGTTCATCCGGATCGGTAGTGCGGCAGGCGGCCTGCGCACTCCAGTCGGTTACCCAGCCCATACCGGCGCCGTCCTCTCCCGAATCGAGGCTCCCCCACGGCGGCAGCGGCATATTCACCGCCGCCAGTTGAGGACGTTACGGAAGGTGGGCACAGCGCAACACCCCCTTCGGGCCCAATCTTGAATGGCCCGAACGGACTATGCGTAAGCGGCAGATCACCCGCGGGAGTGACCTGAGGACATACATGACTATCCCGACAGAACGGGACAGTTGACATGCGTCACAACGGACACCGAATGACACACGAGGTGGATTCGGACACGGCTCCGGAAAAAAACCGTAAGAACGTCAGAACGATTCGGGCTCGCTGGACGTACTTGATACAAGGGCCTACGGCTGTGACAGTTGAGAGCAGCTTAGGCCAACGCCTGTGCGCGTGTCCGGCGAATGAGAACGTAGACAACCGTTCATGTTCGTTCACGCCTCCGCGCCGCCCACCCCCTCGACCAGCCCGGCGCGCACGGCCCGGTCGTAGAGCCGGTGGGACCACTCCCCCGCGTCCGCCGCGGGCCGCGTCGTCAGCACGGGGTTCGGGCCGGTCTCGATGAGGTGCAGCAGGCTCCAGGCGACGCCGTAGCAGTCGTCCGGCCCGAAACAGCCGGCCAGCGCCGCCGCCTCTTCGTGCGACACCGGCCCGTGTACGGCGTTCAGTTGCGCCACCCGTCTGTCGATCTCGTCCTCGCTCGCGTCCCAGTCGGGCAGGGGGCCGTCGGCGACGAACGTACGGACTTCAGGTCTCATGCGCCGGATCATCGACGGCCGCCCCCGTGAGCGGCAACGGATGTCACGATCCGGCACCCGTACCCCTCTGGACCCACCTGCTCCTTCGGAACGGTCGTCGCTACGGATTAGGCTGCCCTCATGCCAAACAAGCGCTCGGGTGGTGGTCTGTCCCCCACACAGCAGGCCGCCAAGTTCCTAGGTGTCAGCGTGCTCGCCGGTGCCGTGATGGCGGGCATCGCCCTGCCCGCGGTCGGCGCACTCGGGCTGGCGGCCAAGGGTTCCGTCGAGGGGTTCGACGAGCTCCCCGCCAATCTCAAGCAGCCGCCGCTGAGCCAGCGCACCACGATCCTCGACAGCAAGGGCGACTCGATCGCCACGGTGTACAGCCGCGACCGTACGGTGGTCGATCTCAAGGAGATCTCGCCGTACATGCAGCAGGCGATCATCGCCATCGAGGACGCCCGGTTCTACCAGCACGGCGCGATCGACCTGAAGGGCATCCTGCGCGCGCTGAACCGGAACGCGCGGGAGGGCGGTGTCGCCCAGGGCGCGTCCACGCTGACGCAGCAGCTGGTGAAGAACGTGGCGGTGGAGGAGGCCGGTGACGACCCGACGCTGGTCGCCCAGGCCACCCAGCAGACCCTCGGCCGGAAGATCAACGAACTGAAGAAAGCGATCCAGATCGAGGAGGAACTCGGCAAGAAGAAGATCCTCGAGAACTACCTGAACATCACGTTCTTCGGCCAGCAGGCCTACGGTGTCGAGGCCGGCTCCCAGCGCTACTTCTCCAAGTCCGCCAAGAACCTGAAGGTCGAGGAGGCCGCGCTCCTGGCCGGCATCGTGCAGTCGCCCAGCCGGTACGACCCGGTGAACGACCCGCAGGAAGCCACCAAGCGGCGCAACACCGTGCTGCAGCGCATGGCCGATCTCGGTGACATCTCGCAGACGGAGGCCGACAAGGCCAAGGAGAAGCCGCTCGGCCTGCACATCAGAAAGCCGAAGAACGGCTGCATCACGGCCGTCAAGGGCGCGGGCTTCTTCTGCGACTACGTGCGCGAGGTGTTCCTGAACGACCCGATCTTCGGCAAGTCCAAGGAGGACCGGGCCAAGATCTGGAACCAGGGCGGTCTGACGATCCGGACGACCATGGACCCGAAGGCCCAGAAGTCGGTCCAGGCCTCCGTCAAGAAGCACGTCAGGCAGAAGGACGAGGTGGCCACCGCCGCCACCATCGTGGAGCCCGGCACCGGCAAGATCCTCGCCATGGGGCAGTCGAGGCCGTACGGCCTCGACACCAAGAAGAACGAGACGTCGATCAACCTCTCGGTCGACGAGTCCATGGGCGGCGGAGCGGGTTACCAGCCCGGTTCGACGTTCAAGCCGATCGTCGCCGCGGCCGCCCTCGAGGACGGCATGGCCCCGACGAAGTCGTACTCCGCGCCGTACAAGATGGAGTACCCGAGCCCGATCTCGGTCTGCGGTGGCAAGAACTGGGTGAACACCGACGGCGCGGACCTCAGCAACGAGAGCGAGTCCGAGGTCGGCCCGTACTCGATGAAGAAGGCGACCGCGCTGTCGGTCAACACCTACTTCGTGCAGATGATCGCGGACATCGGCATCTGTCCGGTGACGAAGATGGCCAAGAAGATGGGCGTCGAGCGGGCCGACGGCGACAAGATCGGCCAGAACCCGTCGATCGCCCTGGGCACCCAGGAGATGTCACCGCTGACCATGGCGAACGCGTACGCGACCTTCGCCTCGCGCGGCATGTACTGCACGCCGGTCGCCATCGAGTCCATCACCCAGCGGGTCGGCGAGAAGTCGAAGTCGCTGGAGGTCCCGAAGTCGACGTGCTCGCGCGCCATGTCCGAGAACACCGCCGACACCATCAGCGCCCTGCTCAAGGGCGTGGTCGAGGACGGTACGGGTACGGAGGCGGGCCTCGGCAGCGGCCGTCCCAGCGCCGGTAAGACCGGTACGACGGACGAGCGTTACGCGGCCTGGTTCGTGGGCTACACCCCGAACATGGCCGGTGCCGTCTGGGTGGGCGACCCCGCGCACAAGCGCCGCATGGTGAACATCCCCATCGGCGGCCAGTGGTACGCCAAGGTCTTCGGTGGAAAGGTCCCCGGCCCGATCTGGCGCGACATGATGACCGGCGCGCTGGAGGGCAAGCCCAATCCCGACTTCAACCGCGTCTACATCCCCGACGAGCGGCCGGACCGCGGCCGCGGGGACGACGACAACGACAATGGGAACGGCAACGGGAACAACGACGACAACGGCAATGGTGACGACGACGGGTTCATCGGCGGCACCGACGGCGGCACCACCTTCCCGACCCCGGAGTTCTCCATCCCGGAGAACTGGATCCAGGGCCAGACCAACGGCGGGAACAACGGGAACGGCAACGGTGGGTTCGGCTGACAGCCGCGGTGACGGGTCGGCTGACAGCCGCGGTGACGGGTCGGCCGACGGTCACGGTGACGGGTGGCCCGACAGCTACGGTGACAGGCTCGGCCGACGGTCACTGAGCGGTTGAATGGATACGGCGGTGGGGGCGCCCCTGGAGAAGGGGCGCCCCCACCGCCGTTGTGCTGGAGAGCGGCGTCAGCCGGAAGGCTGCTCAGCCGCCCGCGAGCTGCTGCTTGACGAGGGCGGCGACCCGGCCGCCCTCGGCGAGCCCGGCCACCTTCGGGTTGACGATCTTCATGACCTGGCCCATCGCGCGCGGGCCCTCGGCGCCGGCGGCCCGTGCCTCCTCAACGGCCTGGACCACGATCTGCTTCAGCTCCTCCTCGGACAGCTGCTTGGGCAGGTAGTCGGCGAGGATCTCGCCCTCCGCCTTCTCCCGCTCGGCCGACTCGGTACGACCACCCTGGGCGAAGGCGTCCGCGGCCTCGCGGCGCTTCTTCGCCTCCTTGGTGATCACTTTGAGCACCTCGTCGTCGGAGAGCTCGCGCTTCTCCTTGCCCGCGACCTCTTCCTTGGTGATCGCGGTGAGCGTCAGCCGGAGCGTCGAGGAGCGGAGCTCGTCGCGCCCCTTGATCGCCGCGTTGAGGTCTTCCTGCAGCTTCGACTTGAGCGTGGTCATGGCGCCGATTGTCGCAGGTGTGGTGCGGGAAGCGCGCCTTGATTTCGCTGGTACGTGCGGATCGGTCGCCGCTCGGGCTGATCGGCTGGTCGCCGCTCGGGCTGATCGGCTGGTCATGGGATCCGTGGTCGGTTGCTCATCGGATGCGTGGTCGTTGCTGATCGGATGCGTGGGCCGGAGTGAGTTGTCCACAGCGGGAGTTGGCGATCGGCCGTGATGGCCGGTGGTTGTCCACAGGCGGCGCTCGGGTTCGGCGGGGTCTGACACGATGGACGCATGCGAGCGCGATACGGAGTACCTCTGGGGATCGCGGCGGTCGGTGCCGCCGGTGTGGTGTACGCGGCGGGTTTCGAGGCCCGCTCCTTCCGGCTGCGGCGGGTGACGGTGCCGGTGCTGCCACCGGGCATGCGGCCACTGCGCATACTCCAGGTCTCCGACATTCACATGGTGAGCGGGCAGCGCAAGAAGCAGCGCTGGCTGCGGTCCCTGGCCGGGCTGCGCCCCGACTTCGTGATCAACACCGGGGACAACCTCTCCGACCCGGAGGGCGTCCCCGAGGTGCTGGACGCGCTGGGTCCGCTGATGGAGTTCCCGGGCGCGTACGTCTTCGGCTCGAACGACTACTACGGCCCGAAGCTGCGCAACCCCGCCCGCTATCTCCTGGAGAAGGTCCAGGGCCGCCACGGTCTGAACGGCAACAAGCCGGTGGTGGGCGCCATCCACAACCCGTGGGAGGACCTCCGGGACGGCTTCGACGGGGCGGGCTGGCTCAACCTCACCAACACCCGCGGCACGCTCAAGATCGAGGGCATGTCGGTCGAGCTCACCGGCCTCGACGACCCGCACATCAAGCGGGACCGCTACGCCCGCGTGGCCGGCGGCCCGTCCGACTCCGCCGACCTCTCGCTGGGCGTCGTCCACGCCCCCTACCTCCGCACCCTCGACGCCTTCACGGCCGACGGCTACCCCCTCGTGCTCGCCGGCCACACCCACGGCGGCCAGCTCTGCGTCCCCTTCTACGGCGCCCTCGTCACCAACTGCGACCTCGACACGGACCGCGTGAAGGGCCTCTCCACGCACACGGCCGAGGGCCGGACCGCCTACATGCACGTCTCCGCCGGCTGCGGCACGAACCGCTACACCCCGGTGAGGTTCGCCTGCCCGCCGGAAGCTTCACTGCTGACGCTGGTGGGGCGGGAGGAATAGGGCTGCGGCGGGATTGTGGGGGCTGAGGGGGTGCGGGTGCCGAGGGGTGTGGGTGCATGCGTCTTGGCGAGGATCGCCGGTAGGGCCTGGCGGTAAGGCCTGCCGGTAAGGCCTGATGGTTCAGGCTTCCGCTGAGGTCCTGGTGGTTCGGTTCGGGTTGGCGCCGGGGCGTGACCCGTACGGATCGCCCCGAATAGCCCGTTTCATCCGGGCGTCTTAGCGTGAGCGCATGACCGCACCGATACCCAGGGACATCCCCGACCTGCCCGCGATCTCGGGCATTCCCGCGCCGGTGACGTCCGTCGTGCCCGCGACGGCGGTGGTGGAACCGACCCGACGCCCACTGGCAGCGACGTGCCGCGCCCTGGTAGCGCTGGCGGCGGCAGCGGCCGTGGTGACCGAGATGACGCTGGGCAGCCCCCTGCGCGCCCTCAACCATTTCTCGGTCCAGAGCACGGTCCTGGTGGCACTGGTCTTCGCCGCCTCGGCCCGCCGCGCCTGGTCGGCCCGCCGCCCCCTGCCGTCCCCGGTGACAGGCGGCACGGTTCTCTACGCCGTGATCGCGGCCCTGGTGTACCACCTGATCCTGATGAAGGACCCGACGACCTTCTCCCTGACGATGACGCCGACGGGCGCCCCGGCCACCCCCACCGGCTGGCTCGCCTTGACGAACCTCGCCTTCCACACGGTGATCCCCCTCGTGGTGGTGGCGGACTGGCTGCTGTTGACCCGCCCGGCCCCGCCACGCCTGACCCACGCGGCGGCCTGGCTGCTCTACCCCCTGGCGTACCTGGCGTACACGCTCGGCCGAGCCGCTCTGGTGACCCCCGACTGGCCGGCCCCGTACCTCTACCCGTTCCTGGATGTCGACCGCCACGGCTACAGGAGCACCCTCGGCAACGCCCTCCTCCTGGGCCTCGCCTTCTACGCCCTCGCCCTCCTCCTCATCGTCGTCGACCACGTCCGCCCCGACCTCGTACACCCCCGCCGTGGCCGCCCCGACCGCCACGACCGCCGCCCCGAAAACCGGATTTCGTCTCAAGCCACCGGTGGGCTAAAGTAAACGACGTCGCCGCGACAAGCAGCGACAATCGGGGTGTAGCGCAGCTTGGCAGCGCGCTTCGTTCGGGACGAAGAGGTCGTGGGTTCAAATCCCGCCACCCCGACAGCTAAGCAGCAGGTCAGAGGGCCCTTACCGAATCGGTAAGGGCCCTCTGGCGTTGCCGAGAGGCGTGGAGAGACGAGTCGCCGGTGCCGCCCGAAGCCCTCGTTGAGACCCGGGGTCAGCAGTCACCTCAGGTTGTGTCGCGTGGCGGGTACGGCAGGTTGTGTCACGCGTCGGCGTGCCCCTCTGCGCGGTGCGGGGTCCGCTCGGCACGGTGCGGAAGGCGGTCGTCCCGGTCCCGGGGACGGCTCAGGGTTCTGCGGCTGGTCGTGATCAAGGTCACGCCTTGCAACGCTGGAACCGTCCCGGGCGTATGGACGTGCAGACAGGGGGAAGCGCGTGGGTGCCGTGCCCCATCGGGACAGGCCTGCATGGGCCGACGAGCGGATACGAGTACGGATTACATGGATTCGATCCACGACGACGTAGCGGAGTTCGCGTTGCTCCTGACGCGTCTGAAGGAGCGCACCGACCGCAGCTACGCGGCGCTGGCCCGCCCCCTGGGCATTCACGCCTCCACCTTGCACCGCTACTGCGCCGGAGAGGCAGTCCCGCACGACTTCGCTGGAATCGAGCGGTTCGCCGCGCTCTGCGGTGCCTCCCCCGCGGAACGCATGGAGCTGTACCGCCGGTGGATCCTGGCCGCCGCCCCGCGGCAACGGCCACGCCCGTCCCCTGCCCGGCAGGCACCAGCGCCCCACACCACCACAAGTGCGGTGGCCTCGGTCACGCCCGTGAGCGAGGCCGCATCGGCCGTCTCTGCGGGCGGCAGCAGGTCGGCCGTGGAGGCTCCCGAGCCGATCTCGCCAGCCGGCCAGCGCCCCGGGTCGGCCTCACCGCCCTCGCCTCGGCTCCACGGCGGGCGCCCTCGACGGCGAGCCTGGCGATCGATGACGCTGGCAGCCTCGCTCGTCGCCGCGCTCCTCGGTCTCACCACGTCCGCCGACGGTCCCCCCTCCGCCTCGGCCACGGCCAAGGGCGACGGCGAGCCGAACCGGGCAAGCGTCGGCACGGCCCCGCAGGCGGCCCCTCTCACCTGGACGGCCGACTCGCACACGCGCGGACTCAACGGGTGCGGCGAGGACTATGTCCTCGCCAAGCCTCCACAACAGGTCCCGCCGCCCCCGCACCCCGAGGACATCGCGGCGTGGGCCACCTCCCAGCGGGCGGTGCACGGGGGCTCCACGACCGTGCGGATCACGGTGCAGGGACGCGGCTCCGCCGCTGTCGTGCTGGAAGCCCTGTACGTGCGCGTGGTCAGCCACGCCACCCCTGCCGCCGGCCGGGGCTCCGTCTACTCCTTGAGCGACGGCTGCGGCGCCGCCCTCATCCCCCGCTTCTTCTCCGTGAACCTCGACGCGCAGCAGCCCCGGGTCCGTTCGATGCCCGGCGACGACGGGGCGGGCAAGTCGATCCCCGCGATCGACTTCCCCTACCAGGTGTCCTTGCAGGAACCCGAAGTCCTGGTGGTCTCCGCGCTGAACGAGTCCTGCGACTGCGACTGGTACCTCAACCTCGCCTGGTCCTCACAAGGCCGCACCGGCACGGTCCGCATCGACGACAACGGCCGGCCCTTCCGCACCATCGGCACCAAGGGGCTGCCGGGCTACCGGTACGACCGCATCTATCACCAACCCGGTCGCTGGGTCCCGCTCCCCGCCGCCAACATGACAGCGGGGAGCGGCGGCTGACGCATCAACGGGCCCTCGCTGAGCGGATGCGTCGTCAGCGGGCGCTCGTGGTGCGGATGTCGGTGACGCCCTTGAACGCGTCCGCCTTCACGACGAGGTGGGTGGTCGTCGTCGGCGACTCCCCGCCGCCGAAGCTGTGGGTGACGGCGATCTCACGGCTTTCGCCGTCGCCGGTCACCGTCCAGTCCACCGGAACGTTGCGGGCGCGGAGCACACCGTCCATCTTGTTCTTCTTCTCCCAGGCCGTCAGCTTCTTGGCGAGGGTGGGCGTCAGGTAGTGGGCGCGCAGCGCCTTGGCAAGTGCCTTGTCCGGGCCCCGGGGCGCGTCCTTCGCGTCGACGTACGCGCCGTAGAAGTCGGCGACCTGGGTCACCGAGTCACCGGTCCTGCCACTGACCGACCGCACCGCGGCGGACGCCTTGGCGGGGGCGGTGCTCGTGGTGCGGATGGCCTTGATGCCGTCGACCGGCTCCAGCTCCACGACGAACCGGGTCTTCGTCGTCGGTGATTCCCCGGCGCCGCCGAAGGTCAGGGTGACGACGACCTCCAGGCCCTTGCTGCCCTCGCTCACCGTCCACCGCGTCGGGACGTTCTGGGCACGCAGGAGCCCGTCCGCCTTGTTCTTCTTCTCCCAGGCCGTCAGCTTCTTGGCGAGGGTGGGCGTCAGGTAGTGGGCGCGCAGCGCCTTGGCAAGTGCCTTGTCCGGGCCCCGGGGCGCGTCCTTCGCGTCGATGTACGCGCCGTAGAAGTCGGCGACCTGGGTCACCACGTCACCGTTGAAGCCACTGATCGACCGCACCGCGGCGGACGCCTTCGCGGATGCCTTGGCGGGGGCGGCGGGGACGGCGGCGTGTGCCACCGCCTGCGCCGAGACAGCGAGCCCGAGGGCGAGGACGAGCCCGGCGGCGACGGCCGTACGGCGTCCCGGACGACGGAGTGCGTAGGTGTTCCTGCTGTTCCTGCTCATGTCGTGTCTTCCTTCTCATCGTGGTCCGTATGGGTCGCTCCCGGTCCGCGTCGGCTCTCCCGCCGAATGCGCCCGCCGACGTCTCGCCACCCGTCCGCGTCCGCTCCGAGGACATGACGGCCCGACCGCCCGAGCGGGCAGGAGCCGGCCGAATGTCCCCGCCCCCGAGAATTCGTGGGGGGCGGGCGCCGAAGGATGCCGAACGCCACGCGTCGGGCACCAGGGCACACGGATGCCCGGTACGCAGGCACAGGGCGGGAGTCGTCACCAGGCGCCACCGGAGTTTCGATCCACCCCGGCCGGTGCGACACCCATAGCTTCGAAGACACCGGGGACCCACCGCAATCACCGTCGCCCAACCCGCGACGACGCAACCGTCCCACCCACTCTGAGCTGCGCAAACAAGCACTGGCTGAGACGCCTTCCTGGGACGCGGAGACGACCCCGTGCCGTCTCGGCCGGACCGAGAGGCCGTGGGTTCCGGTTCCGGCACGCCGACAGTCGGCAGCGGTGCGGAAAGGCCGTTGCCGGACGCGGCGGGAAGCGCTTCGTCCGGCACCGGTCCCTCCCCTCGTGGGGACCGGTGCCGGACGGCGCGGGGGTCGCGTCCCACGTCGTTCCGCTCGGCAAGCCCCTCACCGGACACAAGGGCTACATCCTCGCCCTCGTCCTCAGTCCGGACGGCCGCACGCTCGCCAGCGGCAGCGCGGACGGCACCATCCGCCTGTGGAACGTGGCCGACCCGGCCCGGTCCACCCGGCTCGGCGGGCCGCTCACCGCCCACCGCGGCGTGGTCAGCGACCTCGTCTACAGTCCGGACGGCAGGACGCTGGCCAGCGGTGGCGGCGACGACACGGTCCGGCTCTGGGACGTCTCCGACCCGCGCGAGGCGACCCGGCTGGGGTCCCCGCTCATCGGCCACACCGAGGCGGTCGTCTCCCTGACCTTCAGCCCGGACGGCCGGACCCTGGCCAGCGGCGGCGACGACAGCACCGTCCATCTCCGGGACGTCGCGCACCCCGCCGACGCCTCCCCCATCGGCCAGGCGATGAGCCCCAACGCCAAGACCGGCCAGTTCCTGTCGTTCAGCCCCGACAGCCACATGCTCGGGGTGTCCAGCGGCGCCGACACCGTACGGCTGTGGAATCTGGCCGTCGACGACGCCGTACGGCACATCTGCTCGTCGACACGCGGGGTGCTCACGCGGGAGAAGTGGGACGAGTACCTGCCTCGGCTGTCGTACGAGCCGCCGTGTGAGGGTGTCTGACCAACGTTTGGGCGGCTCTCAACGGCCGCCTAACAAACGTTTGGCGGATCAGCATCTCGCACGTGATCCCGATCACAACTTGTCAACGCAGTCGAGCAGTCGGCTCCCGTCCAGGGACCAGCCTTGTTAGCCTTGGCCATAGCCCGGTCGCTGGTGCATCCCCCGTCGCCAGCGACCGGGCCCTTTCATGCCTCCGACGGGACGTTTCATACCTCGGACGGGCCTTTCACACCTCCGACGGCAGGGTCGTCTTTCATACCTCCGACGGCACGGTCGTCTTTCACACCTCCGACGGCAGGGTCGTCTGGGTCGTCTCGCCCCACGGCGTACCGGCCGGCCACGGGCTCTCGGGACGCGTCTGCACGGCGCTCATGCCCACCCCGTCGAATGCGGCGTTGCGGGCGACCCCAACTGACGGCCCCTCAGCCAATCAGGGCGCGGGTCCGCCCGCCTCCCGACGCAGCCCGGCGAAGGGGCGCCGCCGCCCTCAGCCGTTCCAGGCCTCGTCGTAAGGGTCCTGGGGGGCCTTGACCGGCTTGGTGGTGGTGACGTGGAGGTAGGGGACGGCGGTGCCGTTGAGGGGGTCCTTGGTCCGCTGCGGGGTGTAGGTGCCGGTGACCTCGATCCAGGTGTCGGGCTGGAGGACGGCGGGGAGTTCGCCGGTGAGGGCGACCTTGACGGGCTGGGCGTCGGCGGCACAGCAGTTGAGGGCCATGCGGACGAGGTACGGCCTGCCGGACTCGTCGAACGCGAGGAAGCCGGTGACCTTGAGCGGGCGGCCGGCGAGGGCGCGGCCCTTGTCGTAGACCGCGCGGCCCGCGTAGTCGGCGACGCTCAGCCGGAGGGGGCCGTCGGCGGGGAGGGTGGGGTAGCCCCAGGGCTGCTGCTGGAGTGCCGTGCCGGTGCGCATGGCGGTGTAGGACCCGGCGGCGGGCGGGGCGACCAGGACGAGGGCGAGCAGCGGGAGGACGAGGAGCCAGGAGACCCGGGGTTCGTGAGGGGTGTGCGGCTCGTGGGCCTGTTGCTCGTGTCGCCGCGCCCGGCGTTCGTACCAGACCGTGGCGACGGCGGCGGCTATGAGGACGATGCCCGCGCCGATGAGGAGGGGGCGGAGGCCGGCCTTGACGTAGCGGAGGTAGAGGTCGGTGAAACCGGCGTGGAGGAGGGCGCCGCCGGTGAGGAAGAGGATGACGGTCTGGGCCTGACGGTTCACAGGAGCACCGCCCCGACGAGGGCCGACACCAGGATCGCGAGGGCGAAGGTGGCGGGGGCGAAGCGGAGCGCGAAGGCGCGGCCGAAGGTGGCGGTCTGCATGGCGAAGAGTTTCAGGTCGATCATCGGGCCGACGACCAGGAAGGCCAGCCGGGAGGTCAGGGAGAACTGGGTCAGGGAGGCTGCCACGAACGCGTCCGCCTCGGAGCAGATCGAGAGGAGGACGGCCAGCACCGCCAGGGCGAGGATCGCGATGACGGGGTGGTCGGCGGCGGCGTTCAGCCAGCTCGCCGGGACGACCGCCTTGAGCGTGGCCGCCGCCATCGCGCCGACGACCAGGAACCCGCCCGCGTGCATCACGTCGTGCCGCACCGAGCCCCAGAAGGCCGCGCCCTTGCTCTGGCCCTCGTAGGACGGCCGCTCCGGCGGGTTCATCCACTCGCCGCGCCCCAGCCGCTGCCACAGCCAGCCCATCAGACAGGCGACCAGCAGGCTCGCCACGAACCTGGCCAGCACCATCTCGGGGTTCCCCGGGAAGGCCACGGCGGTCGCCGTGAGCACGATCGGGTTGATCGCGGGGGCGGAGAGGAGGAAGGCGAGCGCCGCCGCGGGCGTCACGCCCCGGCGCACGAGGGCGCCCGCCACCGGCACCGAGGCGCACTCGCACCCCGGCAGCACCACCCCGGCCATGCCTGCCGCCGGTACCGCCAGCGCGGGCCGCTTCGGCAGCGCGCGGGCGAAGAACGACGCCGGCACGAACACCGCGATGGCCGCCGACAAGAGCACGCCGATGACCAGGAACGGCAGGGCCTGCACGACCACCGCGACGAACACCGTCATCCAGCTCTGCGTCACGGGCGCGGACAGCAGACCGCGCAGGGGGCCCTGTGCCACGACGGCCAGGACCAGCAGCATGGTGAGGAGGAGGGGTGGGTCGAGGTGCCGACCGCGGTGGGGGGCTTCTTCCTTGGTTGTGGCCACGGGGGACGGTACCTCTACCTCCGTAGGGAACGGCTGTGCCGAGTGGGCCGGTTCGGCCCCCTCCCTCCCCATACGTCGCTCGAAGCGGGGTTGCTCACGGCCACCGAAAAGCTCTTTTAGTAATGGGATCCATTTTCATGTAGCGTTCCGGTCCACCACCTGTGGAGGAGGACCCCATGGCCGTACCCAAGCGGAAGATGTCCCGCAGCAACACCCGTCACCGTCGCGCCCAGTGGAAGGCGAGCACACCGCACCTGGTGCCGTTCACGGTCGACGGCGCCACCCACCTCGTACCGCAGCGGCTGCTGAAGGCGTACGAGCGCGGGCTGATCCACCCCGAAGGCTGAGAGCGCGGCCATGGCGTACGAACGGCTGCCCGTCACGGTCCTCTCCGGGTTTCTCGGCGCGGGCAAGACCACCTTGCTCAACCATGTCCTCGCCAACCGCGAGGGGCTTCGCGTGGCGGTCATCGTCAACGACATGAGCGAGATCAACATCGACGCCGCCCTCGTGCGCGGCGGCGAGGCGGCGTTGTCGCGCACGGAGGAGCGACTGGTCGAGATGACCAACGGGTGCATCTGCTGCACCCTGCGCGACGACCTGCTGGAGGAGGTGGACCGGCTGGCGCGGGAGGGGCGTTTCGACTATCTCCTCATCGAGAGTTCGGGGATCTCCGAGCCGATGCCCGTCGCCGCGACCTTCGCCTTCGCGCGCGACGACGGGGCCACGCTCGGGGATCTCGCCCGGCTCGACACCATGGTCACGGTCGTCGACGCGGTGAACTTCCTGCCGGAGCTGGCGGGCGGTGACGAGCTCGTGGCGCGGGGGCTCGACCAGTACGAGGACGACGAGCGCACCGTCAGCGATCTGCTGATGGACCAGGTCGAGTTCGCCGATGTGATCGTGCTGAACAAGCTCGACCTCGTCGACACGGCGACCGCCGAGCGGCTCGCGGCGACGCTGGCGCGGCTCAACCCGGCGGCGCGGATCGTGCCGGTCAGCCAGGGCCGGGTGCGGGTCGCGGAGGTGCTCGGCACGGGGGCGTTCGACCTCGAACGGGCCCAACGGGCGCCGGGGTGGGTGCGGGAGCTGAACGGGGAGCATGTGCCGGAGACCGAGGAGTACGGCATCTCCTCGACCGTCTTCCGGTCCGAACTGCCCTTCCATCCCGGGCGGTTGTGGACCTTCGTGACCGAGGCGCTCGACAGCGGTTCCTTCGGGCATGTGCTGCGCTCGAAGGGGTTCTTCACGCTCGGCAGCCGGCCGCGTGTCCTCGGGCTGTGATCCCAGGCCGGGTCCGTCGCCCGCTTCGAGCCGTCCGCCGTCCACGACGAGGACGCCCCGTACGCGCAGGAGCTGGTCTTCATCGGGACGGGGCTGCGGGCGGATGCGCTGCGCTCGGCCTTGGCGGGTTGCCTGGTGAGGGAGGACGAGGCTGCTGCCACGTCGGCCCTCGATGACCCGTTCCCGGCGTGGGACACGTACGGGGTCGTCTGCGAGTGAGGGGGACTGGTCGCGCGGTTCCTTCCCCGCGCCCCTGAAAGGCAGGGGGTTACGCCCCCGTCCTCGTCCGTCTTCCCAACAGCTCCGCCAACCCCCGTCGCGTGGCCGCCAGGACCACGCGGTCCTCGGCGCGCAGGACGTAGGTGGGCGGCAGGTCCCAGACGAGGCCCGACCCCGCCGCCGCCCCCGGTGCCCGCTCGGTCCGCGACTCTCCGGGCGCGGCCGTGTCGAGCGCCAGCACACGCCAGGCCCCCGCCCGGAAGGCCTCGGCGACGGTGCGGCCCTCCAGGCGGGGGTGGCCGCGGACCTCGACGGCGGCGAAGAGCAGGACGCGGCGTTCGACGGGGATCGCGCCCAGGATCTGGCGGCCCATCATCGCGCCGGCGAAGGCGGGGGCCGCGAGGTGGGTGACGCTGCGGCTGCGGGTGAGGGCGCCCGGGTGGGCGGCGCGGAGGGTGCGGTAGACGGCGGTGGCGAAGTCGTCGTCGTAGAGGCGCAGGACGACGCGCAGGTCGGGGCGGACGGAACGGGCGTACAGGCCGGCTTCGAGGTTCGTCGTGTCGGAGCTGGTGACGGCGAGGAGGGCGTGGGCGCGGTGGATCTTGGCGGCCTCCAGGACGCCCTCCTGGGTGACGTCGCCGAGGATGACCGGCACCCGCAGGCGACGGGCCTCCGCGAGGCCGCGCGCCTCGGGATCCTCCTCGACGCAGACGACCGGGATGTGGAGTTCGCGCAGACGGGCGAGCACCCGGGTGCCGATCTTGCCGAGGCCGAGCAGGACGACGTGTCCGGAGAGGCCGCGCGGCGGCCTGCGCAGGGCGGTGCCGCTGCGGAACGTGCCGAGGGCCTCCAGCACGGCGGCCAGGAGCACGGGCAGGAGGAGTAAGCCCATCAGGCCGGAGAGGAGTTGGAGGATCTGGCGGGAGTCGCTCTGGTCGGTCGCCGGGTCGGCGATCCCGAAGAGGTCGAGGAGGGTCGCGTAGGTCGCCTGGAGCGGGTGCTCCCCGGTGATCACCATCTGGGCCACGGCCAGGGCGAACACACACCCGATCATCCCCGCGAGGGACCACCGCAGCCGGCGCGAGAGCAGCGATCCGAACGCCCCGAAGGCGCCCAGCGATCCGCCGCTCGCCCGGCCGGGCGGCAGCGCGGGTCCCGCGTAGCGCACGGTGTCGAGGACGACGGTTCCGCGTCCGGTGGCCTCGGCCACCGCCCGCTCGTCGGGCAGGAGTTGGGGGCCGCGTTCCCCGCTGCCCTCGGAACCCTCGGTTCCGGCCGGGTCGTTGGTGGTGGCCGACAGGAGCGCGAGCGTGCACAGGCCTCCCGGGCTCTGGCCGCCCCGGCCCGGCGGGCGTTCCACGGCCCGCAGCATCAGTCCGTCCGTCTGGACGACCTTGCTGGTCCCGGCGACGGCGGTCGCGGCCAGCGCGGGCGCGGCGGTGTCGGCGTCGGACAGGACCGTCGTCGAGGCACCGAAGCCGTCGACCCCGTCGTCGGCGGCACCGCCCGCCGCCAACGCCGACGCCTGGTCGAGGAGTTCCTCGATGTGCTGACCCAACCGGCGGTTGTAGAGCCGCAGGACGAGCCGCAGACGCGGGTTGAGGCGCCGGGCGGTGAGGGCCGCGCGGATGTTGGTCTCGTCGTCGTCGTACACGAGCGCCAGCGCGGCGGCCCGCTCCACCCCGGCCTCGGCGAGCACCGCCTCGCCGGCTTCGGTGGCCTCCAGGACCCGCTCGCCGCCGTCCCGGGTGTTCGCCTCGCCGGCCCGGCTGTTTCTCTCGCCTCGGTCGGCGGTGGCCGGATCTCCGGTGCCCGCTGCCCGGTTGACGGCCGCCGTGACCCGGTCGAGGAGCGCGGCGGCGGTCCGGGCTCGCCCGACGACCGGCCGCCGCGCGATCCGCGCGGTGGGCGGCACGACGAGTGTCACCTGTTCCCCGTACACGGTCCGCAGTTCGGCGGCGAGCCGGTGCGCCAGCCCGTCGTCCCCGCAGACGACCATGTGCGCGCCGGAGTCGGCGGCCGGCCCGCTCCGCCCGCTCGGCACGGGCTGCCGGCCCGCTCCGAGCGGACCGGACGGCGTGCCCGGTCCGGTCGTCCCGGGCGGGTCGGCCGGACCCGCCTGTCTGCCCGGACCGGTACGGCTGTTCTGCTGCGAAGGGCTCCCCACGAGGCAGAAGACTGCCTCATCGACGCGGCCGGTTCCTCGGTGATCCGGATCACAGTCGACGGTGTGAGTGCGACGGCGGGTGGACATCCGTACTCAGGAGGGACGGAATGACGACGGTGTCCGGATGCGAGGATGGGGCGCCATGACCGCAGGGTGGGGTTCGCGCACGACACGCGCCGCGATGTTCGCGGCCGTCTGTGTGCTGCTCGCCGCCCTGGGGCACGTGATGATGTCCGGCAGCCATGTCCCCTGGTGGGCGATGGCCGCCGGGGCCGCCGCGACCGGTGCCGTCGGCTGGTGCCTGGCCGGACGTGAGCGCGGGCTGCCGCTGATCACGTCCGTCGTGGTCGCCGCCCAGACGGCCCTCCACTCGGGCTTCGAGTTGGCGCAGTCGTCGGCCGCGACGGCCGCCAACGGCCATACGGGGGCGACGAGTTCGTCGGACTCGGCGAACCTCGTGGACATGGGTTCCGCCCACATGATTCACACGGTCCGCACGGGTGCGGCCGGTCACATGGACCATGTGGACCACACCGGGTACCTCCTGGACGGCTCGTCCGCGTCCTCCTCGTCGCTCCTGTCCTCGCTCGCGTCCCTGTACGCGTCCTCGTCCGGCATGCTCGCCGCGCATCTGCTGGCCGCGCTGCTGTGCGGTCTGTGGCTGGCGTACGGCGAACGCGCCGCCTTCGCCCTGCTGCGGGCCGTGGCCGGCCGGCTCGCCGCACCGCTGCGGCTGCCGCTCGCGCTGCCCGTCGCGGCGGAGCGGCCGCGCCCCCGGGTGCGTCGCGGCCGTTCGGACCGTTCGCCGCGCGGGCTCCTTCTCGTCCATGCGATCACCTCTCGGGGTCCACCCGCCGGGACCGCTGTCATCTGACGACAGCCGGTGACCCGAGGCAGCCGTCGCGGCTCGCGCCTCGGGCTTCGGCCGTACGCCGCCCACGCGCGTGCCGTACGGCCGGCTTCCCTCCTCACCGGACCGCCGACGCGTTCCCACGTACGCGCCGCCCGCCCGTCTGCCTGCCCGACTGCCTGTCCGTCTGCCTGTCTGCCTGTCTGTCGGGGTTTCGGTCTGTCGGTCTGCGCGGCTGTGTGCGCTCCCGTGCTCGTGTCGGTGGTCCGGATCCCGGATGACCCGAGAAGGACACCAAGGTGATCACCCTTACTCCCCCGCCCGCGTCGATCCCGCAGGCCAGGTCCACGACCGACGAGTCCATCACCGCGTGGGCGCTCGCCGCCCGCGGCGGGGACCCGGAGGCCGTCGAACGGTTCGTCGGAGCCCTCCACCGTGACGTCCAGCGGTTCGTCGCCCACCTCTGCGCGGACCCCCAGGCGGTGGACGACCTCGCCCAGGACACCTTTCTGCGGGCGCTCGGCAGCCTGCACCGGTTCGAGGGGCGCTGCTCCGCCCGTACGTGGCTGCTGTCGATCGCCCGGCGGGCGGTGACCGACAGCTTCCGGTACGCGGCGGCCCGGCCCCGGCTGTCCGACGTACCGGACTGGCGGCTGGCCGTCGAGCACGCCCAGCCGCGTGGGCTGCCCGGCTTCGACGACGGCGTCGCGCTCGCCGATCTGCTGGGCGCGCTGCCCGAGGAACGGCGTGAGGCGTTCGTCCTCACCCGGATGCTGGGGCTGTCCTACGAGGACGCGGCGGAGCTGACCGGTTGCCCCATCGGGACGGTGCGGTCCCGCGTGGCCCGGGCGCGGACCACGCTCGTACGGCTGCTGGCGGCGGCGGAGGGGCCTCGGGAAGAGGAGGTTGTGGTGGCTGCCTGAGGGTGCCCCGGGTGATCCTCGCCCCCGCCGCCCCTACCCGTCCCGTCCCCAGGGGCTGTGCCCCTTCGGCCCCCTTGAGCGCCTGATGACTCGGGCAGGACTGTGGGTGGGCGGGTGCGGGTTGTGTGTGGTTGATCGCGCGGTTCCCCGCGCCCCTTCGGGGCGCGGGGTGTCGGGGGCGTCAGGCACGTACCCCCAGGTGGCGTTCGGCGAAGTCCAGTTCCAGGCGGAGCTGTTTGATGCGCTCGTCGACGACCAGGGAGCCGTGGCCGGCGTCGTAGCGGTAGACCTCGTGGACGGCGGAGCGGGCGGCGAGCCGGTCGACGTAGTTGTCGATCTGGCGGATGGGACAGCGGGGGTCGTTGACACCGGCGGAGATGTAGACCGGGGCCTTGACGGAGTCGACGTAGGTCAGCGGGGACGAGGCCTCGAAGCGCTCGGGGACCTCCTCGGGCGTGCCGCCGAGGAGCGTGCGGTCCATGGCCTTGAGCGCCTCCATCTCGTCGTGGTACGCGGTGACGTAGTCCGCGACGGGAACGGCGGCGATGCCGAGCGTCCACGCGTCCGGCTCGGTGCCGACGCCGAGGAGCGTGAGGTAACCGCCCCAGGAACCGCCGGTCAGGACGAGCCGGTCGGGGTCGGCGAAGCCGGAGCCCACCGCCCACTCCCGAACCGCCGCGATGTCCTCCAGCTCGATCAGGCCGACCCGGTGCTTGAGGGCGTCGGTCCAGGCGCGGCCGTAACCGGTGGAGCCCCGGTAGTTGATGCGGATCACCGCGTACCCGTGGTCCAGCCAGGCGGCCGGTCCTGCCGCGAAGGAGTCGCTGTCGTGCCAGGTCGGGCCGCCGTGGATGTCGAAGACGGTGGGGTACGGGCCGGACACCCCGGCCGGGCGCTGGACGAGGGCGTGCACCCGGCCGCCGGGTGTGTCCACCCAGACGTCCTCCACCGGCACCGAGCCGGGGGACTTCAGACCCGGCGGATCCAGCACCACCTCGCCGGTCGTGGAACGGACGACCGGCGGTTCGGCGGCCGAGGACCACAGGTACTCGACGCTGCCGTCGGGGCGGACCGTGGCCCCGGAGACCGTGCCTCGCGGGGTGTCCACCCGCTCCAGGCCGCGGGACACCAGGTCGTAGCGGAACAGCTCGCTGCGGGCCTCGAAGCTGTGGGCGACGAGCAGCGCGGAGCCGTCCGGATACCACTCGGCGCTCAGGTCGCCCTCCAGCCGGTCGGAGAGTCCCAGGTCGGTCTCCTCGCCGGACGCCACGTCCCAGACGAGCGGCTCCCAACGACCGCCCCGCTGGTGGCCGATGAGCAGCCGGGTGTCGCCGTCGACGGGGGCGAAGCCCAGCACCTCCAGGCCCAGCTCGATCGTGCCGCCCTTGGTGTCGTCGAGCTCGGCGACCGTCGTGCCGTCCGGCCGGACCACACGCAGCGCCGAGTGCATCGCGTCGCCGTGCTCGGTGTGCTCGATCGCGATCAGCGAGCCGTCGTGCGAGAGGTCGCCGACGCCGGCCGACTCACGGTGGCGGTAGATCTCGACGGGTGCCTCGCCCCGCCGGGACAGATGGATCGTGGAGCCGTCCTCGTCCGTGGAGCGGCCGACGATCGCCGTACGGCCGTCACGGCCGAGGGCCAGGCCCGCCGGATACGACGGGTCCAGGCCCGGGGCGGCCTCCTCGTCCGGGCCGCCGTGGAACGGCTGGCACCGCCAGACACCGAACTCGTCCCCGTCCTTGTCGTCGAACCACCAGATCCACTCACCGTCGGGCGAGAGCACACCGTCCGTCGTGCCGTTGGCCCGGTTCGTGGCCTGGCGCTGCTCGCCGGTGGCGCGGTCCCACGCGTACAACTCGTACGTGCCCGTGGCGTTGGAGACGAACAGCGAGCGGTGCGGCGCGTCCTCCGCCCAGTCCGGCAGGGACACCCTCGGTGCCCGGAACCTCTTCTCCCAGTCGGGCATGGACCCGCTCTGCTCCTGCGGGGTGGCCCCGTTGCTCTCAGTCATGGCCCCATACTGCCCCGCCCGCGCGGCAATGTGCCGCCGAGGTCCCCAGCCTGTGGATAACTTCGGCTCCCGACGGGTTCACCCGGGCCGACCGTCAGTGGTCAGCCGGACCGTGAGTGGTCAGTGGTCAGTGGTCAGCCGGACTGTCAGTGGTCGGGTGCAGACTCGCTCCATGACCTCAACGACCCCAAGGGCCGATCTGCGCAGGACCGTCGAGAGTTTCTGGGCCGCCGCCGAGGGGCGGGACTGGGCCGCGTTCGCCGAGACACTGGCGGAGGACGTCGTGTACGAGCTGCCGCAGACACGGGAACGGATACGCGGCAGGGAGCGGTACGTGGAGTTCAACCGGGAGTATCCGGGCGACTGGCACGCCCGGATCGAACGGATCGTCGCGGAGCCGGGGCAGGTCGTCAGCCGGGTGCACGTCACCGTGGGGCTGGAGGAGATGTACGCGATCTCCTTCTTCACGGGGGACGAGGACGGCCGGATAGCGACCGTCACCGACTTCTGGCCCGAGTCGTACGAGCCGCCGGCCGGGCGTGAGCACCTCGTCGAGCGGTACTGAGGGGCGGGCCCACCGGGGCCGTGGGGGCCGACCCCGCGACCGGGCACCCGGCGCGGGCACCGTACGGTGGAAGGCGTGTACCGGTTTCTGCTGACGCCCCGATGGTGGGGGATCCACGTCTTCGTGCTGCTCGCCATCCCCTTCTGCGTGTTCATGGGGTCGTGGCAGCTGAGCCGGTTCGAGGACCGGATGCAGGACCATCGCGCGGCGACCGAGCGGATCGACCCGGCGGACCGGGCCCCGGCGCGGCCGCTGGACGAGCTGCTGCCGGTGGACAAGGAGACCTCGGGCGAGCCGGCCACCGTGACCGGGCGGTACGGCGAGCAGCTCCTGGTGCCCAACCGTGAAGTGGACGGCAGGACCGGCTACTACGTGCTGACGCTGCTGCGCACCGACGAGGGCAAGGCCCTGCCCGTCGTACGGGGCTGGCTGCCCGGCACCGCCGACCCCGACCGGGCCCCGGCGGCGCCGTCCGGCGAGGTCACCGTCACCGGTTCGCTGCAGGCGTCCGAGACCCCGGGGTCGAACGGCGTGCCCGTCCAGGGCGGGCTCCCGGCCGGGCAGACCTCGGCGATCAGCGCGGCGACGCTGGTGAACCTGGTGCCGGACGATCTGTACGACGCCTGGATCACCCTCGACAAGGCCGACTCGGGCATGAAGGCCGTCCCGGCGACCACCCCGCAGGGCTCCGGGCTCGACCTCAAGGCCTTCCAGAACCTCGGCTACACCGGCGAGTGGTTCGTCTTCGCCGGCTTCGTCGTCTTCATGTGGTTCCGCCTGGTCCGCCGCGAGGTCGAGTTCCTCCGCGACGCGGAACTGGGCCTGCTCCCGGCCACCGACCAGTCGGACGACAACCGCACGGACGAGAGCCGCGCGGAAGAGAGCCGAACGGAAGAGAACCGCACGGACGAGAACCTTCCGGACGAGGAAGCCGCGAGCGAAGGCCACCCGGACGAGAACCGCTCCCGGGAAGCCGAGCCGGCCCAGTAGGACCGAGGGCTCGGCCCCGTGGTCCGGCAAAGAACCTCGGTCACCGTCGGGCCGTCCCCGTCCAGGCCCAGTGGGTCTCCCGTCCAGGCCCGGCGGATCCCCCGTCCAGGCCCGGCGGGCTCCTCGTTCAGGCGCCCGCCAGGAGGCCCGTTCGGTAGACCACACCCGCGCAGGCGTTGGTGACGGCTGTCGTGAAGGTGGCGATGCCGCCCTCGGCGGTGTGGGAGACGAGGACGCTGCCGTCGACGGGCCCGTCCTCGGTGAAGAGCTGGGTGGAGACGGAGTTGGAGCCGTCGGTGGTGGTGCCGGGGGTCGCCTCCCCCGTGGGCGTCGGTTCCGTCGAGGGGTCCGTGCCGCCGGTGCCGCCATCGGTCGTACCACCGCTGGTGGTGGGGCAGGGCTCGGAAGGCACCCAGGCGAACCGCACCTCGTACGCCGCTCCCGGCGCCAGCACCAGCTGGGTCGGGGACAGCGAAGGATCGGGCAGTCCGGCCGCCACGTCCCCGGCGACGTGGTTCGCCACGGTGATCTTCGCCCCGTCCGCGGCACCCTGCGCGGTGGTGCTCACCCCGCCCGCGCCGGTGACCGTACAGCTCGTGCCGGAGACGTTGGAGACGCGGAACGTGCCGTAGACGGCGCCGCTGGAGTCCGGTGCGCCCACGCTGGCGCCGCCGCCGAGCTGGGCCGCCGTGCACAGGGCGGAGGCAGCGGTCGTGGGCGTCGCCTGGGCGCCGCCCGTGGAACCGCTGTTCTCGCCCTTGCCCTTGTCGCCCTTGTCCTCGTCCTTGTTCTTGCCGGACTCCTTGGAGCCGCCGGAGGAGCCGCCCGACGAGCCGCCACCGCCGGTCTGCCCCTTGGACTGGCCGGCGGTCCCCTGCGTCTGCGAGCCGTTGCCCATGATGGAGGGGTTGACGTCGGAGCCGGTGGAGTTGGAGACGTGGACGAGGGCCGGGATCGCCGTGCCGATGAAGAGCGCGGCGGCGGCCATGCCGACGACGGCCTGCCGCTTGCGCGCCCGCCTCGCCGGTACCGCCCGCCGCAGATGCTCCAGCGTGCCGTCCTTGGGCTCGATCTCCGACACCGCGTGGTGCAGCAGATTGCGCAGCAGCAGCTCGTCCGACTCGAACCCGCCGATCCCCTTCGCCTCGGAGCCGTTCAGACCCGAGCCGTTCGAACTCGAGCCGTTCGAACTCGGGCCGTTCAAACTCGGGCCGTTCAAACTCGGGCCGTTCGAACTCGAGCCGTTCGAACTCGGGTTGTCCGTACCCGGGTCAGCCGAATTCAGGTCGGCAGACCGCGAGTCGTCCACACCCGAGTCGTCCGCACCCGAGCCGCCCGACCCTGAGCCGTCTGGCCCTGAGTCGCCCGACCCTGAGCCGTCCGACCCCGGATCATCCGAACCCAAGTGGTCCGAGCCCAAGTCGTCCGAGCCCAAGTCGTCCGAACCCGATTCGTCCGAACCCGATTCGTCCGGAGCGCGGCCTTCGAGATCCTGGCCCTTGGGGTGGGGGCCTTGTTCTTCACGGCCGTGATTCACAGTTCCGTTCCCAGCGTGCGATTGCGTTTCTTCGTGCTCTTCGAGCACGCGCCCCCCGGCGCGCCCGTCCCGCCCGCGCTGTTCCGCGCGTTCGTCCTCGCGCCCCTCGGCGCGTTCCTCGTCGTCCCGGCGGCCCCAGGAGGCGCGCCTGCGGGCACCGAGCCCGTCGCGACCGTCCCGTCCCTCGGGTCCGTCGCGCCCGTCGTCCTTGCCGTGCGTGCTCATGCCGGCGCCTCCATGGCGACGCGCAGTGCCGCGATGCCCCGGGAGCCGTACGCCTTGACCGAACCCAGCGATATGCCGAGGGTCTCGGCGACCTGGGCCTCGGTCATGTCGGCGAAGTAGCGCAGCACGAGGACCTCGCGCTGCCGACGCTGGAGCCCCTTCATCGCCTTGATGAGGGAGTCGCGCTCCAGCAGGTCGTACGCGCCCTCCTCCGCGCTCGCCATGTCGGGCATCGGCTTCGACAGCAGCTTCAGACCGAGAATGCGGCGGCGCAGTGCGGAGCGCGAGAGGTTCACGACCGTCTGGCGGAGATAGGCGAGCGTCTTCTCCGGGTCACGGACGCGCTTGCGCGCCGAGTGCACGCGGATGAACGCCTCCTGGACGACGTCCTCGCAGGAGGCGGTGTCGTCGAGGAGGAGCGCCGCGAGGCCGAGAAGCGAGCGGTAGTGAGCGCGATAGGTCTCGGTGAGATGGTCGACCGTCGTACCGGAGGCCGGCACCGTCGACGTGTCGTCCGCGCCGTCGCGCTGATTGGGTATGCGGGTCGGCCGCGCCGCGGGCATCGGCGCGATCACCGGCATGCCGCCGGCCGAACCGGGCAAGCGGGGACGGCGGGGTGGACGAAGGGCGGTGCCCCTCGTCTGTACCGCGGTGAAATCGAGTACCTCTGCCACGCCTGTTGGACCCGCGACCCCCCGTCGGGGTTGTACGCGACAGGCATCTCTTTTGCGTCAGACCGCACACGTGTCCGTACGGCATGTGCGCTGATCGGTACGGCAGCCGCGACGGTCGGCACGCTGCGCGCGACCGTCGGTACGACCCACCGAACACCGGACAGCGCGTCGAACGCCCTCATGCGTACCAGCTCTTCCCCTATGCCCCAAGTGTTGGCGCCCAGCCCCGCCGAAGGGCGCCCGTTAAAGACGCTCCCCGTCCGCCGCGCGGTTGCGGCGGACGGGGAGAAAAATCCTCGATCCCCGGGAGGCCTGAATCAACCCGGGAAAACTCCGCGACGGCACGGCCGGAAATTCTCCGCCCGCCGAACCGTCGACTCGAAGAACTTACACGCCACTACCGACAACGGCCCACGCCACTGTCGCCGCGTCTACGCGCGGCGACAGTCGATCTACGCACGGCTCCGGGCGGCCCGCAGCCGAAACGACGGACAGTGCACTCAGAGGCAACGGACAGTGCACCCTCAGGCAACGAACAGGACGCCCCGGGCAGCGGCGGCAGGCACTACGCCCGCTCCGCCGCCACCAGTTCCGCGATCTGGGCCGTGTTCAGGGCGGAGCCCTTGCGCAGGTTGTCGCCGCAGACGAAGAGTTCGAGGGCGGTCGGGTCGTCGAGGGCCCGGCGTACGCGTCCGACCCAGGTCGGGTCGGTGCCGACCACATCCGCGGGGGTGGGGAACTCCCCCGCGCCCGGTTCGTCGAAGAGGACGACCCCGGGGGCGGTGGCGAGGATCTCACGCGCCTTGGCGACCGTGACCTCGCTCTCGAAGCGGGCGTGCAGGGTGAGGGAGTGCGCGGTGACGACCGGCACCCGTACGCAGGTCACGGCGACGGGCAGCTTCGGCAGTCCGAGGATCTTGCGGGTCTCGTCCCGCACCTTCATCTCCTCCGACGACCAGCCGTCCGCGCGGAGCGACCCGGCCCACGGCACCACGTTCAGCGCCACCGGCTCGGGGAACGGCCCGGTGTTGTCGCCCACGGCCCGCCGTACGTCACCGGGCCTGGTCCCCAGTTCCGTACCGGCGACCAGGGCGATCTGCTGCCGCAGGGTCTCCACGCCGGCCCGGCCCGCGCCGCTGACCGCCTGGTACGAGGAGGCCACCAGCTCGCGCAGCCCGAACTCGGCGTGCAGCGCGCCGAGCGCCACGATCATGGAGAGGGTCGTGCAGTTGGGGTTGGCGATGATCCCGCGCGGCCGGACCCGGGCGGCGTGCGCATTGACCTCGGGGACGACGAGGGGCACCTCCGGGTCCATTCGGAAGGCGCCCGAGTTGTCCACCACGACCGCGCCCTTGGAGGCGGCGATCGGCGCCCAGTGCGCCGCCACCTCGTCCGGTACGTCGAACAGGGCGACGTCGACCCCGTCGAAGACGTCCTCGGCGCCCTCGGTCAGACCCGTCACCTCGACCTGCTCCCCGCGCACGGCCAGCTTGCGGCCGGCCGAGCGCGGGGAGGCGATCAGACGGATCTCGCCCCAGATGTCGGCCCGGTGGGACAGGATCTGGAGCATGACCGTGCCGACGGCACCGGTCGCGCCCACGACCGCGAGCGTCGGCCTGCCGGTGCGCCCGGCATCGACGGCCCTCAACGACCGAAGCCGCCGTCGCACCAGCAGCGTGCACCGTACGAGGCGTACGAGGCGTACGAGGCGTACGAGGCATACGAGGCATACGAGGCATACGAGGCATACGAGGCATACGAGCGGACCGTCATCGTCCGGTACCCCCGTAGACGACGGCCTCGTCGCTGTCGGAGTCGAGTCCGAAGGCGGTGTGCACGGCGCGCACGGCCTCGGGGACGTCGTCGGCGCGGGTGACGACCGAGATGCGGATCTCGGAGGTCGAGATGAGCTCGATGTTCACGCCCGCGTCGCTGAGCGCCTCGAAGAAGGAGGCGGTGACGCCCGGGTTGGTCTTCATCCCCGCGCCGACCAGGGAGATCTTGCCGATCTGGTCGTCGTAGCGCAGCGAGTCGAAGCCGATGCCCGCCTTGTTCTTCTCCAGGGCGTCGATGGCCTTGCGGCCCTCGGTCTTGGGGAGGGTGAAGGAGATGTCCGTCAGACCGGTCGTCACGGCGGAGACGTTCTGGACCACCATGTCGATGTTGACCTCGGCGTCCGCGATGGCGCGGAAGATCGCGGCGGCCTCGCCCGGCTTGTCCGGGACGCCGACGACCGTGACCTTGGCCTCGGAGACGTCGTGGGCGACTCCGGAGATGATGGCGTGCTCCACCTTGTGGTCCCCTTGCGACTCTGGCTTCTCGTTGCTGACCCAGGTGCCCGGCAGTCCGGAGAAGGACGAGCGGACGTGGATCGGGATGTTGTAGCGGCGGGCGTACTCGACGCAGCGGTGGAGCAGCACCTTCGAACCGGACGCGGCCAGTTCGAGCATGTCCTCGGAGGAGATCCAGTCGATCTTCTTCGCCTTCTTCACGACCCGCGGGTCGGCGGTGAAGACGCCGTCGACGTCGGTGTAGATCTCACAGACCTCCGCGTCCAGCGCGGCGGCCAGCGCGACGGCGGTCGTGTCCGACCCGCCGCGGCCGAGGGTGGTGATGTCCTTCTTGTCCGCGCTGACGCCCTGGAATCCGGCGACGATGGCGATGTTGCCCTCGTCCAGCGCCGTACGGATCCGGCCGGGCGTGACGTCGATGATCCGGGCTTTGTTGTGGACCGAGTCGGTGATGACGCCTGCCTGGCTGCCGGTGAACGACTGGGCCTCGTGACCCAGGTTTTTGATCGCCATGGCCAGCAGTGCCATGGAGATACGCTCTCCGGCGGTCAGCAGCATGTCGAACTCACGCCCGGCAGGCATCGGTGACACCTGCTCGGCGAGATCGATCAGCTCGTCCGTCGTGTCGCCCATCGCGGAAACGACGACGACCACCTGGTGGCCGTTCTTCTTCGCTTCCACGATCCGCTTGGCGACGCGCTTGATGCCCTCGGCATCGGCTACGGAGGAGCCTCCGTACTTCTGCACGACAAGGCCCACGTGCGCTCCTCGCTCCGTTTCGGTCCCTATATCCGCACATACACACGTACTCATTCGTATGGACACGTGCTGCGGCGGTCGGCTCAGTCTATCGAGCGGCCGAATATCCCTTCCCTGGTATCGCATGGTGAGATGTCCCGCTCACCCTTTGATCACCTGGGTTTTCTCCGGACCTTCCACCGGTTTCACCCGGCTTCTCGTCCGGACCTCCGACCGCTCCGGGAACGTCTCTGCCCAGGTCGTCGCCGAACAGTCGGCGCGGACGGGGAAAAGTGCCTGGAGTCACACCGAGAGCCCCCTGCGACGGCGGAACCCCAACTTTCAAGCACTAAGGTCATGGCCGTGCGCGTACTTCTGGTGGAAGACGACGAGCCGGTCGCCGAGTCGCTGCGGCGTGGGCTCCTGCGGTACGGCTTCGCGGTGGAGTGGGTCAACACGGGCGGGGCGGCGCTGTCGTACGACGGCCCGTACGACGTCGTCCTCCTCGACCTCGGCCTGCCCGACACCGACGGCCTCGACGTCTGCAAGGCCCTGCGGGACCGCAGCCAGGTGCCGATCATCGTGATCAGCGCCCGCAGCGACGAGACGGACCGCGTGGTCGGCCTGGAGCTCGGCGCCGACGACTACGTCTCCAAGCCGTTCGGCGTACGCGAGGTGATCGCCCGCATAAGGGCGGTGATGCGCCGCGTGCAGCCGCGCGCCGCGGACGCGCCCTCCGGGCCCGACCGCTACGGCACTCGTCTCACCGTCGACCGCAAGGCCGCGCGCGTCCACCTCGACGGTACGGAGGTGGGGCTCGCCCCCAAGGAGTACGACCTCCTCGCCTTCCTCACCGAGGAGCCGGGGGCGCTGATGTCGCGCGAGCAGATCATGGAGGCGGTCTGGGACGCGAACTGGTTCGGGCCGACGAAGACGCTGGACGTCCACGTGGCGGCGCTGCGGCGGAAGCTGGCGGGGGCGATCACGATCGAGGCGGTGCGGGGTGTGGGGTTCCGGCTGATCGTGAACGAGGGCGAGACCGTCAAGGACGTCAAGGACGCTGACGTCAAGGGCGCTGCCGTCGAGGACGCTGCCGTCAAGGGCGCTGAGGGCTCAGGCGCCTCATGATCCGTCAGCTGCTTCGCAGTTACGTCGTTCTCGTCGCCGTCGCGATCGCGCTGTTCACCGTCCCGGTGGCGTTCACGCTCACCTCGCAGTTGCGGGGCGACACCGTCAGTTCCGTCGGGCGCGAGGCCGAGACCATGGCCCGTCTGCTGGGCAACGGCGACGACGCCTCCTGCGAGGCGTTGAAACGGCTGGCCAAGGCGTACGAACCCGCCGAGGTCAGGGTCCAGGTGGCCACTACCAACGGGTGTACGCCGAAGGACCTGACCGCACCCGCCCGCGACAGGGCGCTGACCGAGGCGCTGCGGGACGGCGAGAGGACGGAGGACTGGGGTTCGGACTTCATCTGGGGCAAGCACCTGGTGGTCACCGTTCCCGCCCGCGACGCGACGACGGGCGATGTGGTCGGCGCCGTACGCGTCGTCTTCTCCACCGACCACCTCACGTCCCGTCTGTGGCAGATCTGGGGCTTCCGGGCGGGGCTGGCCGTGCTGGTCCTCGTGGCGGCGGCGGTCATCGGTGTCTTCGTGGCCCGCCGGCTGACCCGCCCCCTCCTGCAGCTCAACGAGATGGCGAGCAAGCTCAGCGACGGCGACCTGACGGCACGCTCCCCCGTGACGGGCCCCCAGGAGACGCAGACCCTGGCGCGCACGCTGAACCAGGCGGGCGAACGCCTGGACACGCTGATCGCGTCGCAGCGCATCTTCGTCGCGGACGCCTCGCACCAACTGCGTACCCCCCTGACGGCGTTGCGGCTGTCCCTGGACAACATCGCGGACGGCACGGACGACGAGTTCGTACGGGAGGACGTGGAGCAGGCCACCGCCGAGGTGGTCCGGATGAGCCGCTTGGTCAACGGCCTGCTGGTGCTGGCGCGGGCCGAGGCGAAGGTGACGGCGGCGGAACCGCTGTCCCTGCGCGACGTCATCCAGGAACGCCTCGACGTGTGGAGACCGGCCGCCGACGAGCGTGGAGTCACCATCACGCTCAGGGGGAGTGCCGACGGCCGGCCGCTTGTGCTGGCCAGTCCCGGTCATCTGGACCAGGTCCTGGACAACGTGCTGTCCAACGCCCTGGAGGTCTCACCGGACGGTGCGGCCATCACGGTCCTGGTGGAGCCGCGGGGCGATGAGGTGGTGCTGTCGGTGCTGGACGAGGGGCCCGGTATGTCGGACGCCGAGAAGTCCCGCGCCTTCGACCGCTTCTGGCGCGGTCAGGGCCTCACCGGGAGGTCCGGTTCGGGCCTCGGCCTCGCCGTCGTCAAGCAACTCGTCACCGACGACGGCGGAACCGTGGCCCTCAAGGACGCGCCCGGGGGCGGGCTGCGCGTCGCGCTCACGCTGCGTGCGGCGCGGCCCGGGGGTGGCTGAGCGGGAGGGCTGAGCCGGGGGGTGGTCGGCTCAGCCCCGGCTGTGGCCGGCGGGGGCTGCCGCTCAGCCCTCGGGCATCGCCGACGAGTGGTGGTTCACGATCTTCCACACGCCGTTCCGCTTCTCGTACTCGTACGTGTAGCGGGCCTCGACGACACGCTTCTTGCCGGTCTTCGGGTCGGTGAGCGTGAAAGCGTACGTACCGGTGTCGATCGCGGAGTTGCTGTCGAGCACGTTGATGATCGTCTGGATCTTCTTGCCCTGGGGCTTGTTCTCCAGGAAGTGGTTGAAGTAGTCGACGATGCCGGCACGGTTGGTGCGGACCTTGTTGGAGACGGTCGGCAGGAGCACCGCGTCCTTCGCGTACCGGTCCGCCACCTTCTTCGCGTCGCCGGTCCGCAGCGACTTGTTCCAGCCGTCGAAGAGCGCCGCGATCTCCTTCTTGGAGGGCTTCTTCGGCGTGGCCTCGGCACCGGCCGTGCCGACTCCGGCGGTGATGGTGGCCGCGGTGACGACGGCGGCGGCTGTGACGATGGCGGCGCGTATGCGGTTCTTGCGGGTCATCGCGATCTCCCGTGCGAGGTTGGGGTGTTACTGCCTCCGCTTCCTGTGCGGTGGAAGTGACTCAAGATTCGCGTGACGCCGGTTAGGGGCCGTGCAGTGGACGTACAGGCCCGGGGCAAGGTTCGTACAAGGTGTCCCGGAGGGTGGGCGGGGCGGGGTCAGGGCGCTTCGTCCGGAGGGGGCCCGGCAACGAGCCGACGCACGTTCCTGCCGAGTTTCGAGTTGCCGAGCGAACGCAGGGCGTCGTCGCTCACGCCGGCCGCCAGTTCCTCGGCGCGTTCGTCCTCCCCGGCCCCGCGCAGCAGCACGACCTGGTAGGCGCGGACGAGGAGGGTCACGGGCGAGGTGACGCCCAGCTGACGGCGGGACAGCGCGACGGCGGCTTCGGCCAGGGCGACGGCCCGCTGGGAGTCACCTTCCTCGGCTGCGGTGCGGGCCAGAGCCAGCACCTGCACGGGGTCTTCCGGATCGTGGTCCGGGGACCCGCTGAGGGACCAGACCGCGTGTCCTGCCCCGTCGGCGGAGGAGTTGGTCGTCGGCGTCGCGCGGGGCACCCCGCGCGCGTCATCCGCACGCGATCGGTCCTCGCCCAGGGCACGCTCCGCCTCCCGGGCGTGCGCGAAGGTCGCCCCGAGAGCGCGCGTCTGTTCGTCCGCCTCCGCCAGCGTGCCGGCCAGATTGCTCCGCGCTCCGACCGTGTCCTGGTGGTCGGGGCCGAAGAGACGCTCGCAGTCGGCCAACGTCCGGATCCTCAGTTCCAGGGCCCGGTCGACGTTCCCGGTCATCAAGCAGACCTCGGCCAGGGCCTCCCGCGCGATCCTGGTCTCTTCGTCGTCCGGTCCGTTGGCGTGCAGCGCGGCGCCGAGCGCCCGCTCGCACAGCGCCACGGCGCGCGGACCGGGTTCGCTCAGCGCGAGCAGCATGCCGGCTCTGGCGAAGAGCATCGCGGTGTCCGCCGTGTCCCGCTCCGCCGGATACCGCGCGGCCAAAGCCTCCACATGCGTCGCCCAGACCCGTCTCCCGGGTCCGAGCAGGCCCCTCATGTCGCGCTCGTCGACTGCCTGATCCCACCGGGACGCGGCCAGGTTCAGCAGTTGGACGGCGACCCGGCGCCCCCCGGCGGTCTGGGCCTCCACCCGGTGCGGATCCCCGGGATCCGTCGTGCGGGTCACCGCCTGCACCAGTCGGTGCACCGAGATCGTCCCGTCCCCCAGGGTGATCATGCTGTGTGCGGCCAGCCGCCGGATCGCCTCGGTGGCGTCCAGCGGGTCGCCGGGCAGCTCGACGTACTCGCGGGGGATCCCTTCCGAACCCCACCAGGAGAGGATCTGCAGCAGCATCGCCACCCTCGGCGTGTCCGCGAGCCGGTCGAGGGTCACCCGCCAGACCCGTGCGAGGGTCCGCTGCGCGTCACCGCCCTCCGGGCCGGTGGCGTACAGGGTCGCCGGGCGCCGGGCGAGGAGACCCAGGTACGTCCGGGGCGTGATCCCCGCCTCGCGGCAGTACGCGGCGGCCTGGTCGATCGCCAGCGGCAGACAGCCCAGTTCGGCGCACAACTCCTCGACCCCGTCGGCCGGTCCGGCGTGGATGCGGGTGAACAGCTCCACGGCCTCGTCGAGTCGCAGAACATCCAGGTCCAGCGTCCGCCCGATCCCGCGCCAACTTGTCGCTCCCCGGCGGGTGGTGACGAGGAACCGGCCGTTCGCCGCCCGCGCGAGCAGCGGCTCGATGTCGGCGGGGTCGTCGACGTTGTCGAGGACGAGGAGCCAGCCGCCATGGGCGGACAGCCACTGGAGCGTACGTTCCCGGAGGGCGGCCTCCGGGAGCGTGCCGGCCAGCGCGGGCGTCAGGGCCCGGCCGAGGTCGGCGAGGCCCGCGTCCAGCTGGGCCGGGGACTCGGCGGCGATCCACCAGACGGGGTTGACGTCGACGCCCCGACCTGCGGCCCACTCCACCGCCAGGGTGGACTTTCCGACGCCACCGAGCCCGTGCACGGCGTGCACCACGACCCCGCCGGGCGCCTCGAACGCCTCTTCCAGCAGGGCGAGTTCACGTTCCCGCCCGACGAACTGCACGGTCCGCCGGGGCAGATACCGCACCGGCCCGGTCACCGCTCCGGGTGCGAGCGCCTCGGCGGGCAGTACGTTCGCCCGCTCGACCTGCGTGACGAAGTCCCCGGTGGCCACCTGCCGGATGTCCCGCCCGGCCGCGACGGCCCGCTCCCCCGAGGCCTCGACCGAACGCCCGCCGGACGCCTCCCCCGCCGATCCACCACTCACCGTTCGCCCCCGTCCGCGCGCGCGACCCGTGGGTCACATCATGACGGCTGTGGCGCGGCGAGTGGAGGTGCCGGGACGCCCGGACGGGACGAGGCGGCTCGGTCCACGTACTCCGGCACGTACCCCGGCATCGGCCCGTCCGCTTCACATTCCGCGCGACATCCACGGCGCGCCGGAGCCGATACACCCCGGCGTGCATCACCTCGGTCACCATCGAGCCTGGCCCGCCCCTCGCCGGGTGTGCGGCGGTTCGGGTCGGCCGCGAGGGGCATGTGGACGGTGACCCACGTCGGCACCCCGACCCTCGACGGCGACACCATTCCACCGCACCGGAACTCCGAACCGACCCCGCAAACTCCGTACCTGGCCCCTGAGTTGCTGCTGACCGCCGTGCGCACGGCTCAAGCCGACCGAGAGGAACCCCACCGTGAGTGAAGTGCGACTGACCGAGACCTTCCCCAGTGCGTCGGGGGACGTGCGGTGGGGCAGCCTCGGGGATCCCGGACTGGATCCGGTCGTCCTCCTCCACGGCACGCCCTTCTCGTCGTACGTCTGGCGGGGCGTCGCCAGCGCACTGGTCGGCACCGGCCGGTACCAGGTCTTCGTGTGGGACATGCCCGGCTACGGCGAGTCGGACATGCACACCGGTCAGGACGTCTCCCTGGCCGCCCAGGGCCGGGTCTTCGCCGAGCTGCTGAAGCACTGGGCTCTGGAGGAACCCCTGGTGGTGGCCCATGACTTCGGCGGGGCCGTGTCGCTGCGGGCGCATCTGCTGCACGGGGCCCGGTACCGCGCGCTCGCCCTCGTCGACCCGGTGGCGCTGGCTCCGTGGGGGTCCCCGTCCTTCCGGTTGCTCGGTCGGCACGCCGAGGTCTTCGAACAGCTGCCGCCCGCGCTGCACCGGGCCCTGGTGCGTGAGTACGTGGGTTCCGCGAGCAGCCCCGGGCTGCAGCCGGCGGTCCTCGACCGGCTCGTACAGCCGTGGCTCGGCGAACACGGGCAGCCCGCCTTCTACCGGCAGATCGCCCAGGCGGACCAGGCCCACACCGACGAGATCCAGGACCGGTACGGGGAGATCGGCATCCCGGCGCTGGTGTGCTGGGGCGAGGACGACGGCTGGATTCCGCTGGCCAAGGGGCGGGAGCTCGCCGAACGCATCCCGGACGCCCGATTCGAGCCGATCGCCGGTGCGGGGCACCTCGTCCAGGAGGACGCGCCCGCCGAACTCACGGCCCTGCTCCTGGACTTCCTGCGGGCGAAGACTGACTAGAGGGTCCCCAGAGCCGGTGCGAAGGCGATGAGGAGGGGGAGGAGGGCCAGGAGCGCGGCGGCCGTCGTGGTGGCGGCGCGGCGGGCGCGGTCCAGGCGCGGCGGCGGTTCCAGCAGCCGCTCCACCCGGTCGCCCAGCAGACGGCGGGTGTTGGAGCAGCTCAACACGCCCCGGTGCTGGTTGAGTTCGATGAGGGCGAGGGCCGTGGTGAGGTGGCCGCAGCGGCGGGACGCCGTGTCGTCGGCGGCCAGTTCGACCAGCCGGTGGGTCTGGTCGGCGAAGTGCGCGAAGAGGGGGACGCGCGGGAAGCCCGTGGCGAGGGCGGTGGAGAGGTGGAGCAGCCAGTCGTGACGGGCGCGGGCGTGACCGAGTTCGTGGGCGAGCACGGCGTCCAGCTGGCGATCACTCAGCTTGCCCAACGCGCCTGTGGTGACGACCAGTTGGGGCGGCGAGCCCGGCATCAGCCACGCGTCCGGGTACTCGTCCTCCAGGACCAGCAACGGGCCCTTCGCCTGCGGCAGGCCCGCCGGGAGGTCGGGGGCGCGCTCCCGCAGATGCGCGCGGCGGACGTGACGGCGACGCCGGGCCTCGACCAGCTCCCGGGCGAGCATCGCGCCGCTCCACGCCGCCCCACAGGCCAGCGCCAGCGTCAGTACGGCCGTCCAGGGCGGCGCGGCCGTGAGGTCGTACGCGGCGGTCACGGCCGGGGGCGCCGGGGCGAAGGCGTGCGTACGCACCGTCTCGAAGACCGCCGCCGCGCCCAGCAGCAGCGCCGCGAGGCAGCTCAGCAGCGCCGCCGCCACCAGGCACTGCCACGCCCACAGCGCGACCACGGGTTCCCGCTCGGGCCACACCGCCTTCAGCAGGGCGCGGGGGCCCAGCACTGCGGCGGTCAGGGCCACGGCGGCGAGAAGGAGCAGGAGAACGGTCACGTCAATGGGTCCGGTTCCTGTCGGGGGGGCGAGGGCGTGCGGGTCGCTGACGTACGTATGCGTATGCGGCTACGGCCTCCGCAGCCGAGAGGACACGCTACCCGGGAACACGGCGGATGCCATCGGCGGAAGCAAGCCGTGAGCGAAGCGTCACGGACCCGGTGACGGACCCGGTGACGGACCCGGTGTTCGGAGCGGATCGCTCAGCGACCTGCGCACCGGCTGGGGTAGGCGGGGGTCTTCGACCAGGCGCTCCCACTCCTCACGGCGCCGATCCAGAAGTACCCGAGCCTGGGCGGCCTGTCCGCTCTCCAGCAGACCCCTCGGTCTCCGCCCTGATCCACCGAACGGGGTTGTACGCGTGCGCCCGCTCCGAGGCCCCATGAGCGGCCAGGGTCGACTTGCCGATGTCGGCCGACGAACATCGGAGCCGCGTGGTCCCCGGTGAACCGTGCCGATCGACCCGCTCGCCGCGATCGGTCTCTCGCCCGACGACTCCGCCGTCGCCCCCGTGTCCGCGCCCGTCAGGTGCCCGTGGACGCCGAACCGATGTCACCGCCCGCCGCGATGGAGCCGTGGCCGGAGGCGGTCACGTTCGTGCCGGGGCCGGGGCCGGGAGCGGCGGACGGGGCGGTCTGCGAGGTCTGCGGTGGCGCGGCGGGCGGGGCCGTGCCCCCGGTGGAGGCCGAGGCGATGTTGCCACCGGCCGCGATGGCGCCCTGACCGGAGGCGGCCACACGGTTGCCGGGGGCGCCCGGGTCGGGGGCCGGAGCGGGAACCGGGGCCGGGGCTGGGGCCGGGGGCACGGTGGAGGCACCGCCGGTCGACGCGCTGTCGATGTTGCCGCCCGCGGCGATCGCCCCGGCGCCGGATGCGTCGACGTTCCGCGCGGGCGGCGTGGGCGGCGTGGGGGCGGGGGGCGTCGACGGCGACGAGCCGCCGAACTGCGCGATGGCGGCGAGCATGAACCCGATGACACCGACGGACCCTCCCGCCACGCTCGCGATCTGATCGGCCGATCCCAGGTCGACGAAGGCGAACCCGACCAGCGAGACCACACCCAGCCCGGCGATCGCAAGACCGGCCCATGCCCATGGCTTCAGTGTCATGGGGGAATTATGGCGTGCACCTGGGACGTATGGGCGGGAAAGGTCCAAGTCGGTACCCGGCAGGGCCGGTCGCTACCGGCCCGGGGGCGGGGGCCCGGCGGATTCGTGAGGCCCGGAAGGCCCAGGCGGGTCAAGAGGCTCGGGACGTTCGTCCACGCCCGCCTCCAGGACGGCCGGGGCATCCAGCCCGGCGGTCAGCATGGTCACCACGGGGTGGTCGTCGTCCAGAGTGGCAGTCGACCGACTCGGCCGGAGGGCACGCGTGCGGCGCCAGCACGCCGACGCTGTTGATGTGCAGGCCCACCGAACCGGCACCGGTGAACGCCTGCGCGATGTTTCCACCGGCGGCGATGGCATCCGCGCCGGAGGCTTCCACGCCGGGGCGACCCTCGAACAAGGCACTCATACGTCACATGATGACCGCCCGTGGCGTAAACCGTCATGCGTACGGCGGGAGTTGGACGCGCCGCGCTCTCGTGCCCGCCCCCGCCGCGCGACGTGTCCCGCCGTGAGAGCCGCACCTCGCCGTGAAGCGTGAAGCGTGAAGCGTGCCCGTGCCCCGTCGCACGGACGGTGAGCGGCTACTTCACCTTCCGCAGGCCCAGCGGGCCCGCGATCTCCTCCTCCATGACCGCGCCCGCCTCGAACTCCAGGGTCTCGTCGCCCATCATTTCCTGGTCGGTGTCGAGACCGTCCAGCTCGGCGAGGGGCTGGTTGAGACGGACGTGGGCGACCAGGGACTGAAGGGCCCTGAGCGTCGCCGAGGCCGTGGAGCCCCAGTTGGAGAAGTAGGAGAACTGCCACCACCAGAGGGCCTCGCTGGTGCGGCCCGCGCGGTAGTGGGCCATACCGTGACGGAGGTCGGCGATGACGTCGGCGAGGTCGTCGGAGATACGGGCCGGGACCGGCGCCTTGCGGGGCTCGTAGGGGTCGAAGACCTCGGAGTAGACGTCGACCGGGTCGAGCATGACGGCGAGGCGCTCGCGCAGCTCGTCGACGTCCGGCTCGGGGCCCGGGTCGGGCTCGTAGCGCTCGTCCGGCACGATGTCCTCGTGCGCGCCGAGCCGGCCGCCGGCCAGGAGCAGCTGGGAGACCTCCAGGAGGAGGAAAGGGACGGCCGAGTCAGGCTCGTCGCCCTTGGCCACCTCGGTGACGGCGACCAGGAAGCTCTCGATCTGGTCCGCGATCTGGACCGCGAAGTCGTCCGGGTTCAGGTCCGTCGCGTGCAGCGTGGCGTCAGACATCGAGCAATCGTCTCCCCTCGAAGGCGCGGCCGAGGGTCACCTCGTCCGCGTATTCCAGGTCGCCGCCCACCGGGAGGCCGCTGGCCAGGCGGGTGACCTTGAGGCCCATGGGTTTGATCATGCGGGCGAGGTACGTGGCCGTGGCCTCGCCTTCGAGATTCGGGTCCGTGGCCAGGATCAGCTCGGTGACCGTCCCGTCGGCCAGACGGGTCAGCAGCTCCCGTATCCGCAGGTCGTCCGGGCCGACGCCCTCGATCGGGCTGATCGCGCCGCCGAGGACGTGGTACCGGCCCCGGAATTCGCGAGTGCGTTCGATCGCCACGACGTCCTTCGGCTCCTCGACGACACAGATGACCGTCGGGTCGCGGCGCGGGTCGCGGCAGATGTTGCACAGCTCCTCCTGCGCGACATTGCCGCAGGTCGCGCAGAAACGGACCCTCGCCTTCACTTCGAGGAGGGTCTGCGCGAGCCGCCGTACGTCCGTCGGCTCCGCCTGCAGGATGTGGAAGGCGATCCGCTGCGCGCTCTTGGGACCGACGCCGGGCAACCGCCCCAGTTCGTCGATGAGGTCCTGGACCACGCCTTCGTACACGGACTGCCGTCCTTCCTGGTGTCTTTCAGTACGTACCGTAGTCGGCCGCCGCCGTTCCGAGGAAGGCGGTACGGGGCACGGATGGGCTCGGAGGGGGGTCGCGCGGGAGTCCGGAGGGGGTTACGGACGGCTTGCCGAGCGGCTTCAGAAGGGCAGGCCGGGGATGCCCGCGCCACCGCCGCCGAGGCCCTGGGCGAGGGGGCCCAGTTTCTGCTGCTGGAGGGTCTGGGCGTTCTCGTTGGCCGCCTGGACGGCCGCGACGACCAGGTCGGCGAGCGTCTCGGTGTCCTCCGGGTCCACCGCCTTGGGGTCGATCTTCAGGGCGCGCAGTTCTCCGGAGCCGGTGACGGTGGCCCGCACCAGGCCGCCGCCCGACTGACCGTCCACCTCCGTCTGCGCGAGCTCCTCCTGCGCCCTCGCCAGGTCCTGCTGCATCTTCTGAGCCTGCTGGAGCAGCTGCTGCATGTTGGGCTGGCCACCACCGGGGATCACGTTCAGCTCCTCGCACGAGTTCTCTCACGGACGTCGCCGTGGACGTTCTTTCGGTCGCCACGAGCCTACGTGGTCGGCACGGCCTGTGCCGCGCCACTCTTTCGAGTGAGCCGGCGGGAATTCGTATACCTGATCAAGGTCCTCTTCCAGGGGGAAAAGCGGTGAAAACGGGGTCTTCGCCACCCATTGGGAGGTAGGAAGGGTCCGGCCGCGTCGGGGTGCCTGTACGTGCCTGTGAGTGCCTGTACGTGTGTCTCGCACTGTCGTCAGCAGCGTCGTCAGTAGGGAGTGCCGGGTGAGCCAGCCGGAGATGCAGCCCGAGGGGGGACCCCAGGACGGGCGGGGTGAGGGGTCCGGGCTGTGGGCGGAGCCGTGGGCGGCGGTGACCGGGCCGTGGGTGGGGGATCTGGCCGGGCGGCCGTTTCCCCGGGGGGACTGGGGGGCGCCGGCGGAGCGGCTGGAGGAGCTGTACCACTGGGTGGAGCGGGCGGCTCTGGAGACCGCCGCGTGGTATCTCGCGGACCGGGTGTGGAAACGGCTGGCGGCCCGCGTGCTGCGGGTCGGGGCGGCGACGGGGGCGCTCGCCGGGGCCGCGCTGCCGTTGCTCGATCTCACCGGGGCGGTGGGCGGGGTGGCTCCCTGGGGGTATCTCGCGCTGCTGTCCTGCGTCGCGTGCGTCGCGGTGGACCGGTTCTTCGGCGTCACCTCCGGGTGGATGCGGGACGTCGCCACGGCCCAGGCGGTGCAGCGGCGGCTCCAGGTGCTGCGGTTCGACTGGGCGTCCGAGAGTGCGCGGGAGGTGCTGGGACCGGCGGAGGGGACGGCCGGGGAGGCCGCCGAGCGGTGCCTCGGGGTGCTGCGGCGGTTCTCCGAGGACATCACGGAGCTGGTGCGGGCGGAGACGGCGGACTGGATGGTGGAGTTCCGGACGGGCGCCGCACCGCTGGGTGCGCAGACGGGGGGTTCCGTCTCCCGGCCCGAGGGGAGCGCCAACGGGCGGGTGCCGATGCCGCCGGGGTCTCGACCGAACATGCCTCGTCAGCGGCCGCCGGAGGCTCGGTAGCCGCCGGGGGGTGCGGGGGGCCTTTTCTCGCCCCCGCCGCCCCTACCCGTTCCCATCCGGCGTTCCCATCCCCCAGGGGCGCTGGCCCTTCGACGCCCGGGGGTGTCATCGGGTGCGTTGTTCGGCTGCCGGTGGGTGGGGGCTCGCCCGCCTCGACAAGATCTACGCGGCCTTCCGGGAGCGGGGCGCGGTGCTGCTCACCGCGTGTCCGCCCGACCCCGGGGCGATGCTCGGCCTGCCCGGGGCGCTCGCCCGCCCCCTCGCCCGGCGACAGCGGGCCGTCAACACGGTCGTGCACGCTCTCTCCGAGCGTCACGGGGGCTGGTCGCGCAGTTCCCCGCGCCCCTGATAAGACAACACTCAGTCGGCCTTCGCGTACGTCACCGACTTCCCCGCCGAGTCGACCCGTCGCAGCTGTCCGTCGGGCAGGAGGGTGACGGTGGTGGCGGCGCCCGGGGAGCAGGAGGCGGCCGGTTCGCCGGTGGTGACGGTGGAGGGGCCGATCCGCAGGGGGCCGTCGTCGGCGGGCTCGTCCGTCAGCGCGGCCTCGAACACGCAGTGGTACGTGCCGCCGCCTTCGAGCGGGCCGTCCGCCGTGAGGGAGAGCACGGTGTCGCCGACCTCGCCCTGCTGGATGACGAGTTGCCGGGTGTCCGCGCCGTCGGAGCCGGCGAGGGTGGCGTTCCAGGTGCCGAGGAACGCCTCCGGGATCGTGCCGGCGTCGGGCGACTCGGTGGTCTCCTCCGGGGAGACCCCCGGGTCCGTCGGCCGGTCGGTCTCGGGCCCCGGCGTCGGAGGCGCGCTCGTCGCCGGCCCGCCCTTCGCGTCGTCCTCCTTACCGCCGTCGTCCCCCTTCTTCATCAGCGCGTACACCGAGCCGCCCGCCCCGAGCGCGACCACCAGCGCGACCACGACGAGGAGCACGGAGGAGCGCCGGCTCCCGCGCTGGTCCTCGGGCTGCCCGCCCGGGCCCGCCCCGGCCCCGTAGAGGGGATTCGGCCCGTACGGCGGCGTCGAGCCCAGGCCCGGCCCGGCGGCGGCGCCGGGTCCCTGCCCTCCCCCGTAGGGCCCCTCGTAGGGCCCCTGCCTGTACGCCCCGTACGGAGCCTGCGGCGCACCCTGTGGATAGCCGTAACCGGGGGCGGCGCCGGGCTGCTGCCCGTAGCCGTGGGCGGGTTGCTGGGTGTACTGCTGCGGGAAGCCGTACCCGGCGGGCGCCGGCCCGGGCGGGGCGGTCGGCGGAGGCGGCTGCGAGCCCGTCCCCGCGATCCGCGTCGGCATCCGGTCCAGGGGCGCGGCACCCGGCGCCCCCGGCGGAGGCGGTACGGCGCCCCCGGACGCGGCGGCCGGATGCTCGGGCGGGGACGCGGGGACGCCGGACGGGGCGCCCGAGCCACCGTACGGAGAATGGGGGGCGCCGAGCGGGTACACGGGCGGAGCCGACGGCGGACCTGCGGGAGCGGACCCCGCGGGAGCGGGCGGGGTCGCGGAAGCGGGCGCCGCCGGAGCCGAGGGCTGGTCCGCGGGACCGGACCGCGGCGCGACAGTGGGCCGGGCCGGTGCCGAGGAGGCCGCCGCGGCCGGCTGCCCGGCGGGACCGGACACCTCTGAGCGACCTGGATCCGCCGGACCTCCCGACCCACCGGGACCGCCCGACCCACCCGGGCCACCCGCGGCCGCCGCACCCGCCCCGGCCGCCGCACCCCCCGGAACCGCCGACCCGCCCCGACCTCCGGCAGCCGCCGAACCCCCTGCGGCCCCCGGGGCACCCGCCCCCGGCGCTCCCGCGCCCGCCGACTCCTCCGGATCCTCGGCGTCCAGCAACTGCACCGCGTGCCGCCCCAGTTGGGCCACGAGGGCACTCGGCAGCCACGGATCGCGCGACCGCCCCGCGAAGACCGTGTCCTCGGCGCCCGTGCGCTGGAGGATCTGGGCCAGGGTGGGGCGGGCGGCCGGGTCCTTCTTCAGGCAGTCGCGGACGATGTCGTAGAGGCCTTCGGGCAGCCCCTCCAGATCCGGTTCCTCCTGGGCGATGCGGAACATCAGGGCGTGGACGCCGGAGTGGGCGGCGCCGAAGGGGAGGTTGCCGGTGGCGGCGTAGGAGAGGACGGAGCCGAGGCAGAAGACGTCGCAGGCGGGGGTGATGCGGTCGCCGCGCACCTGCTCGGGGGCCATGAACCCGGGCGAACCGACGAGCGCGCCGGTGCGCGTGAGCCCGCCGTCCGTGACGGTCTCCAGCGCCCGCGCGATACCGAAGTCGATGACGCGCGGCCCGTCGATGGTCACCAGCACGTTGGAGGGCTTGAGGTCCCGGTGGATGAGCCCGGCCGCGTGGATGTCCTCCAGCGCGTGTGCGAGCCCCGCCGCGAGGATCCGTACGGACCGCTCGGGCAGCGCCCCGTGATCCCGCCCGACCACGGCCTGCAGCGACGGCCCGGCGACGTACCCGGTGGCGACCCACGGGATGGCCGCCTCGGTGTCCGCGTCCAGCACCGGCGCGGTCCAGTACCCGCCCACCTGCCGCGCGGCCTGCACCTCCTGCCGGAACCGCGCCCGGAACTCCTCCTGCTCCGCCAGTTCCTGCCGGACCAGTTTCACGGCGACGGTACGGCCCCGCTCGGACCGGGCCAGGTACACGTTCCCCATGCCGCCCGACCCCAGCCGCGCGAGCAGTCGGTACGCCCCGATGCGTTGCGGATCCCCCGGCCCGAGCTTCTCCATGGCCACCGTCCCCCGTCTCCCCCTGCATATGTGTACGCGTACGTACGGGTACGTCGCGTACGTGCGCAACGGACCGATCGTAGTGCGGCCGTACGGGGAGGCGGATGGAGCGGTGTCTACGGTTCCGTAACAGCGGCCGGTGCCGTGCCGGCCTCCGGATCCGCCGCGAGGTGGTCCAGAGCGCCCGACAGCGCCTGCTCGCGCGGTTCCCCGCGCCCCTGAAAGACACGGCCCCTGCGGGCCGAAAAGCCCGGGGCGCAGCCCCTGCTTTTCAGGGGCGCGGGGAACCGCGCGACCGGCCCCCACCGGACCCGCACCCGCCAGACCACACGCATCCCCGAGCTCGCAGGCGCCCCACGCAGCGGCGCAGCCCCTCGCGGGGGCGACACACTGTCGTGCCCGAGCGGTCCCGCGCATACAGGTCGCCCGTGCCCTCCCCCCACAGCCACCCCCTAGCCTCACTCCATGACCCCTCAGCCAAACCCCCAGGCCGGCGCCGCGGTGAAGGCCGCGGACCGTGCGCACGTGTTCCACTCCTGGTCCGCGCAGGAACTCATCGACCCGCTCGCCGTCGCCGGTGCGGAGGGCTCGTACTTCTGGGACTACGACGGCAACCGCTACCTCGACTTCTCCAGCGGCCTCGTCTACACGAACATCGGCTACCAGCACCCGAAGGTCGTCGCGGCGATCCAGGCGCAGGCGGCGACGATGACGACGTTCGCCCCGGCGTTCGCGATCGAGGCCCGCTCGGAGGCGGCCCGGCTGATCGCGGAGCGCACCCCCGGCGACCTGGACAAGATCTTCTTCACCAACGGCGGCGCCGACGCGGTCGAGCACGCCGTCCGCATGGCCCGGCTGCACACCGGCCGTCCCAAGGTGCTGGCCGCGTACCGCTCGTACCACGGCGGCACCCAGCAGGCCGTCAACCTCACGGGCGACCCGCGCCGCTGGGCCTCCGACACCGGCACGGCCGGGGTCGTGCGCTTCTGGGCGCCCTTCCTCTACCGGTCCCGCTTCCACGCGGAGACGCAGGAGCAGGAGTGCGCCCGCGCGCTGGAGCACCTGGAGACGACGATCACCTTCGAGGGGCCGTTGACGATCGCCGCGATCATCCTGGAGAGCGTCCCGGGCACGGCCGGGATCATGGTTCCGCCGCCGGGCTATCTGGCCGGGGTCCGGGAGCTCTGCGACAAGTACGGGATCGTCTTCGTCCTGGACGAGGTGATGGCGGGCTTCGGACGGACGGGCACCTGGTTCGCCGCCGACCTCTTCGACGTCGTGCCCGACCTGATGACCTTCGCCAAGGGCGTGAACTCCGGTTACGTCCCCCTCGGCGGCGTGGCCATCTCCCCGGCCATCGCCGAGACCTTCGCCCGGCGCCCCTACCCCGGCGGTCTCACGTACTCCGGCCACCCGCTGGCCTGCGCCGCCGCCGTCGCGACGATCGGCGTCATGGCGGAGGAGGGGGTCGTCGAGAACGCGGCCACCCTCGGCGCCTCGGTCATCGAGCCCGCCCTGCGCGAACTGGCCGAGCGGCACCCCTGCGTGGGCGAGGTGCGCGGCACGGGCATGTTCTGGGCGCTGGAGCTGGTGAAGGACAAGGAGACCCGCGAGCCCCTCGTCCCCTACAACGCGGCCGGCGAGGCCAACGCGCCCATGCTCGCCTTCGGCGCCGCCGCCAAGGCGAACGGTCTCTGGCCCTTCATCAACATGAACCGGACCCACGTCGTCCCCCCGTGCACCATCACGGAGGCCGAGGCCAAGGAGGGCCTCGCCGCCCTGGACGCGGCCCTGTCCGTCGCGGACGAACACACGGTATGAGGCCGTAGTCCTCCCCGTGCCCCCCGGTCCCCCCGCTATTTCCCCGCGTTTTCCCCGCGGGACCCGCCGCCGTGCCGAGCAGAAGGGCGAAAACCTCTCCGGAACCCGAACGCGTAAGGTGACGTGCTCGTAAGAGACATCGGAGAGCACGCACAGGATGCGTACGCGTACGCGGATGGGGGACCCAGACCACGATGCCCGGCACCGGCGGCGGCAATGGCGCCGTGACCCGCAGCACCCTGCGGCAGCAGCTCGCGGACGCGCTCCGTGACGAGGTGCTGGCCGGCAGACTCAAGCCGGGGCAGGAGTTCACGGTCAAGGAGATCGCCGAGCAGTACGGGGTCTCGGCGACGCCCGTGCGTGAGGCCCTGGTCGATCTGTCCGCGCAGGGGCTGCTGGACGCCGTGCAGCACCGGGGTTTCGAGGTCCACGCGTACTCGGTGGCCGACTACCGGAACATGGTCGAGGCCCGCGTCCTGGTCACCCACGGCATGTTCCGGCAGCTCGGCGACCGCAAGGTCGACCCCCGTACGGCCGCCGCGCTCGCCGGGGTCCGGCGGCGCGGCGAGGAGGCGCGGCGGGCCGCCACCGCCGGGGACCTGGACATCCTGATCGGCTACGACCTGCGGTTCTGGCGCGAGCTGAGCGCCCTGTTCGGCAACCCGTACCTCACCGACTTCCTGCACCGGCTGCGGGTGCAGGCCTGGGTGTGCGCGGTCCAGCACCTGCGCCAGGAGGACGACGCGGCCGACGATCTCAAGGGCCGGCTGTGGGCCGACCACACCGAGCTCGTCGACGCCCTCTCCCGCCGGGACGCGCAGACCGCGCAGGAGATCATCGCCGGTTACGACGAGCGGTCCCTGAGCCTGGTGGAACGCCTGGCGGACGGATGAGCACGACCCCGAAGGCGGGCGGCGCGAAGTTGAGCGTCGACCTCTCCGTCGTCGTCCCCGCCTACAACGAGGAGGACCGTCTCGCTCCGACGCTCGACGCGATCATCGATCACCTCGCGGCGACCGAGGCCGCCGCGCGCTGGGAGGTCATCGTCGTCGACGACGGGTCGACGGACGGTACGGCCGAGGTGGTGGCCGCCGTCACCGCCCGCGACGCCCGGGTCCAGCTCGTCTCCGGCGGGCCCCGCAACCGGGGCAAGGGCCACGCCCTGCGGCTCGGCGTCCTCGCCTCCCACGGCCGCCGGGTCCTGCTCACGGACGCCGATCTCGCCGCGCCCATCGACGAGTTGGAGCGGCTCGACAAGGCGCTGTCCGACGGGCACACGGCCGCGATCGGCTCGCGCGAGGCGCCCGGCGCGCACATCGAGCGCCATCAGCACCGGTTGCGCGAGGCGCTCGGGCGGGCGGGGAACTTCCTGATACGCGGGGTCGCGGTGCCCGGCATCCGCGACACCCAGTGCGGCTTCAAGCTGTTCGACGGCGACCGCGCCCGCGAGGCCTTCGCCGCCTCCCGCCTCAACGGGTTCGGCATCGACGTGGAGATACTGCGGTACTTCCGGCGCAGCGGCTGGCCCGTCGTCGAGGTCCCCGTCCGCTGGTCCCACCAGCCCGGCTCCAAGATCCGGCCGCACGACTACGCCCGGGTCCTGGGCGAACTCGCCGTCCTGCGGGCCCGGTCCGTCCGCCCCGCCGACGCCTTCGCCGTCACCTTCTTCCTGCTGATGTCGGTGGCCCTCCATATCGGCCGCTGGCTCGACCCGAACGGCCGCTACCTCCCCGACTCCCTCCAGGACCAGAACCAGTGGGAGTGGTTCTTCGCGGTCACGGCCGACAACCTCGTCCACCTCCGCAACCCGCTCTTCACCACCTTCCAGGGCTTCCCCGACGGCGTGAACCTGATGGCCAACACGGTCATGCTGGGCCTGTCGGTCCCCTTCGCGCCCGTCACGCTCGCCCTGGGACCGGCCGTCACACTCGCCCTCGTGATGACCCTGGGCCTCGCCGCCACGGCCGCCGCCTGGTACTGGCTGATCGTCAGAAGAGTGGTACGGCACCGGGGCGCGGCCTTCGCCGGAGCGGCCCTCGCGGCCTTCGCGCCGCCGATGGTCAGCCACGCCAACGCGCACCCGAACTTCGTCGTCCTGTTCATGATTCCGCTGATCGTCGACCGGGCGCTGCGCCTGTGCACGGGCGCCCGGACCCGGCGGGACGGGATCGTCCTCGGCCTGATGGCGGCCTACCAGATCTTCCTCGGCGAGGAACCACTCCTTCTCGCCGCGATGGGCATGCTGATGTTCGCCGCCGCCTACGGCCTCCTGCGCCGGGACGTGGCCCGCGACGTCTGGCGCCCGCTCCTCAGAGGGCTGGGCATCGCGACCCTCGTGACCCTCCCCCTGGTCGCCTTACCCCTCTCCTGGCAGTTCTTCGGCCCGCAGAGCTACGGGAACATCGCGCACGGCGACAACGCGGGCAACAGTCCGCTCGCCCTGCTGTCCTTCGCCGAGCGCTCGCTCCTCGCGGGCGACCACGACCGGGCGGAAGCGCTCTCCCTCAACCCCACCGAGCAGAACGCCTTCTACGGCTGGCCCCTGGTCCTCCTGGCCCTCGGCATCGTCGTACGCCTGTGGGAGCGCCCCCTGGTGAAGGCGCTCGCCGTCACCGCGTTCGGCGCGGCACTGCTCTCCCTCGGCCCGGAGTTCCGTCTTCCGCAGACGGACCTGGTGCTGCCCGGCCCGTGGGCGCTGCTCGCCGAGAAGCCGCTGTTCGAGTCGGTCATCGAGGGCCGGGTGGCGATGGTCTGCGCCCCGGTCCTCGGCATGCTGCTGGCGATCGCCTGCGAACGGCTCGCCGCCGTGCCGGGCCTCGGCACGCGGTACGTCGGCTTCATGGCCGTCACCCTCGCCCTGCTGCCGATCGTCCCGGCCCCGCTGAAGTCGGTGGAGCGCGCCGAGGTCCCGGCGTTCATCGCGGACGGCACGTGGAAGTCGTACATCAACACCGACACCGACACCGACACCGACACCGGGGTCGGGGCCGGCGAGACCCTGGTGCCCGTGCCGCTGCCGGACCCGGGCAACGCGGAGGCGCTGCGCTGGCAGACCACGGCCGGCTTCGGCTTCCGGATGCCCGGCGGCTACTTCAACGGCCCGTTCGGCGAGGACCGCGTCGGCATCTACGGCGCCGTCCCCCGCCACACCTCCAACCTGCTGCGTGACGTCCGCTACACCGGCAAGGTCCCGGTGATCGGCGTGAACTGGCGGGCCCAGGCCCAGAAGGACTTCGCGTACTGGCACGCGGGCGCCCTGGTCCTGCGTCCGCAGCCGTACGACCAGCAGTTGCGGGAGGCCGTGGACAAGCTGGTCGGGCGACCCGGTAAGTGGGTGGGCGGTGTGTGGGTATGGGACCTGCACGAGGGGGACTGAAGGCGCCCTCAGCGACTACGCTTCCCTGACCACTGTGTGCCGTACGCGAACGTATCCCTACCGTGCGTGTGCGTGCCGGATGACCGAGGAGTTCTCCTTTGGCCTGTGACCTCTGGCTGGTCCCGCTCGTCGACGTGCTGTGCCACACGCCCGACAACCCCTTCGCCGAGGAACTCGCGCTCTACAACAAGCTGCTGGGTGAGGCCGGGCTGCCACCGGTTCCGGTGTACCAGTACATGCCGGGGCTGACCGGGGAGGTCGCCCCGGTCGCGGGCTTCGACTACGACGCGCTGCACTTCCTGCGCCGGGCCTATCTGCTCCAGGTGTGCGGTCTGGAGGTGACCCCGGTGGACGCGCTGGGCGGCGACTACGAGCAGTTGCTGGAGATGTTCGAGGGCACGGCCCAGCAGTCGCACCTGGTCTGGCACTACGACCACGCGGGCGCCTACGTCCCCGTCGACTTCCCGCAGCCCCTCTCCAGCGACGAACTGCTCGCCGGGGGCGGCCCCCTGGGCTCCGCCCAAGGGCTGCTGAGGGAACTGGAGTTCGTGGCCCCGGCCATCGGCATCGACCCGGCGAACCCGCCGGCGCCCCCCGAAGCACCGGTCGCACCCACGGAGTTGGAGGAACCGGCCGTCCCGGCGCCCTACGATCCGAGCCCCTTCGCCCGCGAACGCCATGTCTGGCTGGGCCTGCACGCGGCGGCGACCCGAAGTCTGGCGCAGGGTTCGATGATCGTGTTCAGCTGAGGACCTTCGGCGCTCAGCGGCCCAGCGCCGAGAGGCCCTTCTGCAGCTCCTCGGGGTTCATGACCGGGGTGTAGGTGACGTCGGCGCCCATGTCGAGGAAGAACGGTTCGGCGATCACCGGCATCTGCGAGCTGTCCTGCATGTCGAAGACCATGTAACAGGTGCGCTGCCCGTTGTCGGTGGTGAAGTAGGCCGCCTCCGGCTTGATCTGCTCCATGGAGGCCTGCATCAGCTTCCCCAGGGTGCCGTTGCGGATGGCCTCGTTCGACTTCTCCGTGTCGAAGCGTGCTTTGAACAGAACGCGCATCGCACTCACCTTCCTCGGATCGTCCGATATGCGCAGATCGCGCACCCTCTCAGGATAGGCCCGGTGGTCGCGCTCGACCCGGCGAGCCCGACGCCCGGCACGGACCGGACCGGGCCGGGCACGCCTGCGCGCGCCCGGCCCGTTGTACGTTGCCCGTTTTGTACGGTGCCCGTTGTACGTCGCCACCTGTCCGAACCGCTAGACGAACGAGTTGATCTCGATCGTCTCGTCGCGGCCCGGGCCCACGCCGATCGCGGAGATCGGGGCGCCGGACATCTCCTCCAGCGCCTTGACGTACGCCTGGGCGTTCTTCGGCAGGTCGGAGAAGGACTTCGCCGACGTGATGTCCTCGGACCAGCCCGGCAGGGTCTCGTAGATCGGCTTCGCGTGGTGGAAGTCGGACTGCGAGTACGGAAGTTCCTCGACACGCTTGCCGTCGATCTCGTACGCGACACAGACCGGGATCTGCTCCCAGCCGGTGAGGACGTCGAGCTTGGTGAGGAAGAAGTCCGTCAGGCCGTTCACGCGGGTCGCGTAGCGGGCGATGACCGCGTCGAACCAGCCGCAGCGGCGGTCGCGGCCGGTGGTGACGCCCCTCTCGTGGCCGATACGGCGCAGCGCCTCGCCGTCCTCGTCGAAGAGCTCGGTGGGGAACGGGCCGGCGCCGACACGGGTCGTGTACGCCTTGAGGATGCCGATGACCCGGCTGATCTTCGTCGGACCGACGCCCGCACCGGTGCAGGCACCACCGGCGGTCGGGTTCGACGACGTCACGAAGGGATACGTGCCGTGGTCGATGTCCAGCAGGGTGCCCTGGCCGCCCTCGAAGAGGACCACCTTGTCGTCTTCGAGGGCCTGGTTGAGGACCAGGACCGTGTCGGCGACGTACGGCGCCAGCCTGTCGGCGTAGACGAGCAGTTCCTCGACGACCTGGTCGGTGGAGATGGCCCGGCGGTTGAAGAGCTTGGTGAGGACCTGGTTCTTGACGTCGAGGGCCGCCTCGACCTTCTGCGTCAGGATCGACTCGTCGTACAGGTCCTGGACGCGGATACCGACACGGTTGATCTTGTCCGCGTAGGTCGGGCCGATGCCCCGCCCCGTCGTGCCGATCTTGCGCTTGCCGAGGAAGCGCTCGGTGACCTTGTCGAGGGTCACGTTGTACGGCGTGATGATGTGAGCGTTGCCGCTGATCAGGAGCTTGGACGTGTCGACGCCTCGCTCGTTCAGCCCGTTCAGCTCGGAGAACAGGACCGACGGGTCGACGACGACGCCGTTGCCGATGACCGGAGTGCATTCAGGTGTGAGGATTCCGGAAGGGAGGAGGTGCAGGGCGTACTTCTGATCGCCCACGACTACCGTGTGGCCGGCGTTGTTGCCGCCCTGGTAGCGCACCACATAGTCAACGGACCCACCTAGCAGGTCCGTCGCCTTTCCCTTGCCTTCGTCACCCCACTGAGCACCGAGCAGCACAAGTGCGGGCACGCGCGTACACCCCTTCCGGGCGGGGCATGTCCAAGGTCGGGGGCGTACGCGGTGGCTCATATCCGCCGCGTGCACCGCGACCGCCGTTGGTCGCACCTGTAGGACCCGGATGCCCCGGAATAGACGAAGCCCCTGGCGCAATAGCGCAAGGGGCTCTTGCACAAAGATGCTACCCGAGGAAGCGAGGCAGGACCGAGGTGGCGACTCCCGACCAGCTCCTCGTGGTCATCGACCCCCTCGCCCGTCACACGGACGGCGAGGCCGTACGGATCGCGAAAGACGTGCTCAGCGCGGGTGCGGCAAGTACGAAAGTATGCCTTCCCGCCGGGCCCGAGGAATTCGCGCGAGCGCTCTCGCGGCGCGGTTCGCGGCGGCCGGTGGTGATCGGCGACGACCGCGCGCTGCTGCGGGCGGTGGCTCTTCTGCATCGGCAGCGGGAGCTGGCCTCCTGCCCCCTCTCCATGATCCCCGTGGGCTCCGCCCTGGGTCTCGCCCACTCCCTCGGCGTGCCCACCGGCGCGGTCGCGGCGGCCCGCGCCGCCCTCGACGGTGTCGAGCGACGGCTGGATCTGCTCGTCGACGACAGCGACGGGGTGGTGCTGGGCGCGCTGCGCATCCCGGCCCTGCCGGGTGCTCCTCCGCCCGATCCGGCGGACGAGCCGGGGATGGCGGCGGACGCCCACCCGGGGCTGGACGGAGGAACGGGCCCGGGGACGCACGACGGCACGGGCGACGGCACGGGCGACGGCACGGGCGACGGCAGGGGCGATGGCAGGGCAACGGGCCGGAAAGCGCGGGCCGGGGGCGCGTCGGCCGACGACGGCGGGTCGCCCGGCCAGCACTTCTGGCTGCGCGCCTGGCCGCAGTCCCTCGCCCGTACGCTGTCGACGCGGCCGGCGCGGCCCGCCCGGATGTCCCGTCCGCTGCGTCCGTCACGCATACGCGTCGCCGCCGGGGGCGGCGCCGGGCCCTCACGGCTGCGGGTGGAGGTGGACGGGGTGATGCTCGTCGACCTCGACCAGCCCGTGGAGACCGTGTCCATCACGCCCGGCCTCGACGGCGGCGCCGACGTCGAGATCCGGCCGGTGTGCGTGGGCGCCGAGGCGGCCACGCTGCACGCGGTCGGCCACCGGGTGACCGTGTCCGGCGCGGACTTCCGCTACCGGGCGGACTCCCTGGTGTCGGGACCGGTACGAACGCGGACGTGGACGGTACGGGCGGGTGCCTGGGGGCTGACGCTGCCGAGGTGAGGGCCGACCACGGTAGACCCGGCGGAGCCCGTGGCAGCACGCGACACGCCGCTGTCGATCATTTCCCGGCGCGGAATTCACGCGACGGGACGCATCGGCACGCATCGCGTATTCGTCGCGGTCGAGGGATTCTTGAGGCGCCGTCAGCCCCTCTTGACCGCGCGTCGATCTGACGGTCGCTCAGACCTGAGGCCGCTCACGGCACGTCCAACAGGGTGACGATATGTCAGCGCGTTCCGAACGGGCGCTCTCCTCGAATCAAAGTACCAGCTCATTGACGTATTTTGATGAGGCGTCAGGCGCGCCGATCGTCACTCTCCGGGGCGACAATTCATGCGGCCGTTCGGACCTATTTTCACACTGCTCCGAACCTCCTCGAAATGACAGCGGAAATGGCCGTCATTACGTTCGTTCTCGTCGGCAGGTCCTGTCGACGAGAACGAAGAGAAGGGGAAGTGCATTGCGCACTCGTAAGATCACAGTGATCGCCGCCTCCGTCGGCGTGGCAGTCGCGGCCGCCACCGGTGTCACCTACGCCAGCTCCGCCCTGGAGTCGGCCCCCAAGTCCACTTCGGCCATCACCGACGCCGCCCCGGCGCCCCGCGGCGGCAACGGCACGGGCACCAGCGCCGGCTCGAACGTCGCCAACGCCCCGGCCGACGCGGGTTCGTCGGACAGCTACAACGGTCCCCGGAAGGGCAACGAGGGCCGCAGTGAGGGTCGTGGCGAAGGCCGCGGCGAGGGCCGCGGCGACCACCGCCGGGACGAGGGTCAGATTCAGATCAACGAGCGCGTGTACGGCGCCGAGCCGGGGTCCTGCATCGCCGTGGTCAACGTGCGCAACGGGCAGGAGGGCGCCGACAGCTTCAACATCCGGAACGACAGCGACAAGACCGTCGAATTCTTCAACGGGATCACCTGCGACAACGGTGCCCCCATCGCCACGGTCGGCCCGCACAGCTCCACCAACGCGGTGGAAGGGGACCAGACGGGCAATCTCCTCACCGGTAGCTTCCGCGTCGTCGAAAACGGCCACTGGTGATAACCGAGAGGGCAAGCGCACACCCCGGAATACCCACGTATCGGAAACCCCGGCTCGCCGTAATCGAGCCGGGGTTCCGGCATGGGGGTATCCCTACGGGATGACCTTTTCCATGTTAGTCAGCGCGGCACGGCCGTCCCGGCGACGGCGCCGAGAAAAGCGCGCCATCCGGCGGGCGAGATGTACAGGAGAGGGCCGTGCGGGTTCTTGCTGTCGCGGATGACTCGGCCGCCGGTGGAGATGGGGGCGACCTCGACGCATTCGCCTTGTGACGTGGAGTACGAAGACTTCCGGAAGGGGCCTATGAACTCAGGGGTCACGATGCATTGTCCTTGCTTCTTCGTAGTGCGCGCCGAATGAGCTGCGCGCTCGCGTCCGGTGCCAGCGCGGCCGATCGTAGTTGGTCGAAGGCAAGGGTGTAAGCGGCGAGGTCCTCGGGTGCCTCAAGAATCGAAGTCCCCCGCAGGTTGTCCAACGTCACGGCCTCCACGACCGGTTCGACGTCGAAGCTGAAGGAGGCGAACGCGGAGATCTCACCGGCGAGTGTCCCCGCACTCACGGGGAGGACCTGAATGGTCACGTTCTTCCGCTGCCCGACCTCCAGGATGCGTTCGAGTTGCTCTCGGTGGCTCTCGGCACCCACCAGGGGATGAATGATCACGGGCTCCCAGATGATGGCCGTGTACGCCGTCTCCCCTTCGTCGATCTTCTCCTGCCGCGCTTCCCGCACCTTGACCAACTGGGCCACGCGTTCCGGAGGGACATAGCTGGGCCCGGAGGTGATGACGGACTCCGCATAGGCGGGCGTTTGCAGCAGGCCCGGCACCAGCACCTGCGCCCAGACCCGAATGTGCGTCGCGTCGCCCTCCAGAGAGATGTAGTCGAGGTAATTCGGCCGCAGGTGCTCCGCATGTTCGAGCCACCACCCGCGGTGCTTGGACCTCTTCGCCAAGTCCTCCAGTTTGGCGAGGACTTCGGGGTCGTCGACGCCGTACGCGTTCAGCAGCACACGGATCTCCAGGATGCGCGCGGTCACATGCCCGCTCTCTATGCGACTGATCCGAGTCTGATGCACCCCGAGCACGTCCGCCGCCTGCGGCTGATCCAGCTTGGCGGCCTGCCTGTACCTCTTGAGCGCGGCACCAAGTCGCCTGCTGCGTACGGTCGGCCGTCCCCCTGCGGGCATTGCTTCCCCTCTCCGGCGAGGTTTCCGAGCCACCACTCTAGGGCGGTGACGACTCCCAGCAACCCACTTGGTCGCATACATGCTCTTCATCTTGTTGCTAAACAGCAGGCTCGCACCCTAACCTCAGAGTGAGCGCACCACTACTCGGCGCTACTTGACTGCACGTCAGGGGGTCTATTCGCCATGCCCGCTCTCACCCCACGTCGCGACTCCTTCCGTATCCCCAAGCACGGAAGACACGTCCCCGAGGCCCGCGCCCGCGTGCGGCGGATCCTCAAGGACTGGGCGCTCGACGGTGAACTCGCCCATGACGTCGCCACCGTGGCCACGGAGTTGGTGACGAACGCGGTCCGGCACTGTCGGGTGACGCTCGCGGAGGTGGAGGTGGTGATGTCGGTCCGGGGATGCGGCTTACTGGTCGAGGTGTCGGACCCGGACAAGGGAAAGGTGCCGGCGTTGCGGGGCGGGGACGCCGAACGGGACGGCGGTCGCGGACTCGTGATGGTCGACGCGCTCTCCGAACGGTGGGGCCACGAAGCACGGCCGTTCACCAAGTGTGTGTGGGCGTACTTCGTGATCCCGGGGCGGGCACGGTGAGCGCGGCGGCGCTGAGCCCTTACCGCGGGCGGTGGCGGCGTTGGGCTGCCCGGGCGGAACGGTATCGGGCCACGTACGGCCGGTGGTTGCCGTTCCCGCCTCGCGAACCCTGCTGGGAGAGGCGGTCGATGAGAGCGGCGCCCGTACGCTCCGTATTCATGGATGGTCCACACGTGGATGAAGGAGACGAGGGAGGCCTCGTGCGGGCGTATGTCACGGCGTACCTGGGGGAGGGACGTACGGCATGACCGACGAATCGACGAAACGAGCAGGGGGCTCCGCCCCGCCCTCCGACGCCGTCCTGGCGACGTTCAGCGACTGGCTGGACCATGCCGTGGCCTGCGTGGACGCGTGCCGGAGGGACGGTGTCTCGTGCCTGCACTCGATGCGGCTGGCCAAGCGGCACCGCGCGGCCAGGAAGGCGGCGGGAGCGGCGCGGCGGAACGCCTCGGACTGAGCCCTTGCCCTATCGCGTCGGCCGGGCGGGACATCGGGACGAGAGCGGCCGTCGGTAGGCCGCCGGGATCAGGGCCGGTCCGCTCGCTGTGGCGGGTGGGGCGGCCAGGGGCCGAGCGCGGGGAGTCCCCCCGGCGCCACGGGTGGGACCGAGGGCACGCGTCCGGCGAGCCATGCCGCAAGGTCGCGCAGCCGTCCGGTGATCACCGGACGGCTGCGCCGTCACCGGCGGTCCACTGGTGAGGCACGTCCTCGGGGCGCAGGCGGGTGCCCGCAGGCAAACGGCAGAGGAGGAAGTCGATGACGTCAGCGGCCAGTTCCTCGGGCCAGTCGTCCGGCCGTACGCCGAGTTCCAGGTCGACCATGTGGATCCACACCTCGCGCCACCGTGCCCGGACCGTCGCGGCGAGGTCCGCGTCCCGGAAGGTGACCGGGCGGCTCCGGTCCGTCTCGCCCGCCTCCGCCCAGGCCGCCTCCAACCGGGCGGTGTTCGCGGCGAGTTCGGCCCGGTGTTCGGCGGCGCTACGGCCGGCCGTGGTCTCGATGATCGCGTTGCGCTCGGCGACGCCGCCGTCGTACGTCGCTGATGTCGGCGACATCGTTCACGGTGGCGGTACGGATCATGCGGGGATCATCGGTCAGGGCGTCGAGCCGTGTCCACCGAGAAGATCAGGACGGCTGTGAATAATTCGTTGACAACAAAGTGTTTGCATCCACATGCTGGCTGCATGCCCTCACCCACCGATCCCTTCACGCCCCCGAGCGCGGACGAGGCGCGCGCCCAGCGCGTCTACACGTCCCTCTTCCGCATCGCCGAGCGGCACGCGGCCACGGACGGGCAGCGTCGCCGCCAGGTCCATCCCCATGTGCTCGGTCCGCACGAGGCGATCAGGCTGGTCTCGTATCTGCTCAGCGGTGCCGCCCTCCTCGACGACGGCGAACCGGAGATCGACCGCGCCGACATCACCGCCGCGCTGACCCTCATCCCCCTCGCCCGTGGCGAGATGGACGAACTGGAGGTCGGCCTCCTCGACATGGCCCGAGGTCGCGGCATGACCTGGCCGGAGATCGCCTTCGGACTCGGCCTCCAAACTCCCCAGGCGGCGAGGCAGCGCTACGAGCGCCTGGCGAGCCGCACGGAGCCGGGGACCGAAAAGACGGAGAAGACGGAGAAGGCAGAGGGGGCGGAGGGGGCGGAGGGAGCCGGCGAGTAGCGCATCCCCGGCGGCCGGTCGCCGGTCCACGGCCACCGGTCAGCGGTCGCCGGTCCGCGGTCAGCGGTCAGCGGTCCGCGGTCGCCGGTCAGCGGTCCGCGGTCGCCGGTCAGCCCCCGCCGAACAGCTCCTCGCGGTGGACGCGCCAGCGGCCCATCATCGCCTCGACCTCTTTCTCGATGAACTCGAAGAAGGCGAGGGTCTCGGAGAGTCGGCGGCCCGCCGGGCTGTCGGCGCCCAGGCTGGTGACGCCCTCACGCAACGCTTCCTCCCAGCGCTTGATGATGGCCTCGCGGTTGGTGAGCGCCTCGTACCACTGGTCGCTGTGGACGCGGTAGCGCTCGCGGCGCGAACCGGGCTCGCGTTCGCGTGACACCAGGTGCACCTGGGCGAGATAGCGGACCGCGCCGGAGACGGCCGCCGGGCTGATCCGGAGCTGTTCGCCCAGCTCGACGGAGGTCAGCGCGCCGGTGTCGGAGGCGAGGAGCGCGGCGAAGACGCGGGCCGGCATGCGCGGCACCCCGGCCTCGACGAGCTGCGCCGCGAAGCCCTCGACGAAACGGGAGACCGACTCCGGGTCGCGTCCCACGGTCGCCGCTCCGGCCTTCGCTTCGGCCTTCGCCCCGGCCTTCGCTCCGGCCTTCGAATCCGTCATCCCTGGATCAACTCCCTCGGTATCCCCGCGATATCCCCTGGTCAGACACCACCGCCGAGTCTACCGGCGATTCATACGCTTCCTTAACTTCACAAATTTCTGAAGCAAGCGTACTTTCTGAAGCATGACGAAGGCCCACCCCGCCCTTGAGGTATCCGGACTGCACAAGTCCTTCGGACGGACCCACGCGCTGGACGGCCTCGACCTGACCGTCGAGACCGGCGAGGTCCACGGCTTCCTCGGCCCCAACGGCGCCGGGAAGTCCACCACCATCCGCGTCCTGCTCGGCCTGCTGCGCGCCGACTCGGGCGCCGCGCGGGTACTGGGCCGCGACCCGTGGACGGACGCGGTGGAGGTGCACCGCCGGATCGCGTACGTACCGGGCGACGTGACCCTGTGGCGCAACCTCTCCGGCGGCGAGGTCATCGACCTGTACGGCCGGCTGCGGGGAGGGCTGGACGCCGGGCGCCGCGCGGAGCTGATCGAACGGTTCGAACTGGACCCCACCAAGAAAGGCCGCACCTACTCGAAAGGCAACCGCCAGAAGGTCGCCCTCGTCGCCGCCTTCGCCTCCGACGTGGACCTCCTCATCCTGGACGAACCGACCTCCGGTCTGGATCCGCTGATGGAGGAGGTCTTCCAGCGCTGCGTACGCGAGGAGCGCGACCGGGGCCGTACAGTCCTGCTGTCGTCCCACATCCTCAGCGAGGTCGAGGAACTGTGCGACCGGGTGAGCATCATCCGCAAGGGCGTGACCGTCGAGAGCGGCTCGCTCGCCGACCTGCGCCACCTGACCCGCACCACCGTCACCGCCGAACTCGCCGGCCCGCCGGGCGGCCTGGCCGGTCTCCCCGGCGTCCACGACCTCGACGTCCAGGGCAACCGCGTCCGCCTCCAGGTCGACACCGACAAACTCAACGCCGTCCTGCTCTCCCTGACCGGGTCCGGCGTACGGTCCCTGACCTCCACGCCCCCGACCCTGGAAGAGCTGTTCCTGCGGCACTACCAGGCGGGAGAGGTGGTCGCGCGATGACCACCACCGCCGACACGGACACCGGCCCCGCCGCCACGAACGCCTTCGCCGTACGGTCCGGCGGGACCCGTCAACTGGCCGGTACGGGAACCCTGTTGCGGTTCGCCCTGCGCCGCGACCGCGTGATGGTCCCGGTCTGGGTCGCGGTGACCGGGCTGATGGTCCTCTCCATGCCGAACAGCCTGAAGAGCCTGTACGGCACCGCCGCCGAACGCGCCGACCTCATGCGCCAGATGACCACGAACTCGTCGCTGCGCGCCCTGGTCGGCCCCGTCTTCGACGACTCCCTCGGCGCCCTGACCGCCTGGCGCGTCGGCGTCTACGCCGGTCTCCTCGCCGCCGTCATGAGCCTCCTCGTCGTCATCCGCCACACCCGCGACGAGGAGGAGAGCGGCCGTCAGGAACTGGTCGCCTCGGGGATGGTGGGGCGCCGGGCGTCCTTGACCGCCGCTCTGCTGACGGCGGCGATCGCGAACGGCGGGCTGGCATCGCTCGTCACGCTCGGACTGGCCGGGGAGGGCGCGGTCAGTGCGCTGGCCTTCGGGCTGGGGATCGCGGGTGTCGGGATGGTGTTCGCGACGATGGCGGCGGTCGTCGCGCAGCTGACGGAGAGCGCTCGGCTGGCGCGGGGGCTGACGGCGGGGGTGCTGGGGGCGGCGTTCGTGCTGCGGGCGGCGGGCGACGCTTCCGAGAACGACGGTTCGTCTTTCTTGACGTGGGCGTCACCGCTGGGGTGGCTGGAGAACGAGCGTTCCTTCGCGGATGAGCGGTGGTGGGTGCTGCTGCTGTTCGTGGCGGCGACGGCGATCCAGGGCGCGGTGGCGTACGAACTCGCCGGGCGCCGCGATGTCGGCATGAGCTTCCTGCCGACCCGGCCCGGCCCCGCGGCCGGCCGACTGGGTACGGCCGGCGCCCTGGCCTGGCGGCTCCAGCGCGGCAGCGTCCTCGGCTGGAGCATCGGCTTCTTCCTCGCCGGGGTCGTCTACGGCGGCCTGACCGAGGGCACGGCCGACTTCGTCGGCGACAACGAGGGCGCCCGCGAGATCTTCGAACGCATGGGCGGCCAGTCCGGCCTGACGAACGCCTTCCTCGCCTCGATGATCGGCATGCTCGGCCTGATCGCCGCGCTGTACATCGTCAGCGCTGTCCTACGCCTGCACGGCGAGGAGACCTCCGGGCGCGCCGAACCGCTCCTCGCGAACGCCGTGGGCCGGCTCCGCTGGGCCGCCGGACACCTGGTCGTCGCCTTCGGCGGCACGGTGTGGATCATGCTCCTCGCCGGTCTCGGCTTCACCCTCGGCTACGGCAAGGAGGCCGGCCCGATCCTGGGCGCGTGCCTCGTCCAGGTCGCCGGGGTGTGGGTCATCGGCGGCACGGCCGTCCTGCTCTACGGGCTCACCCCCCGAGCGGCGGGTGCTGCCTGGGGCCTCGCCGGCGCGGTCCTCCTCATCGGCTGGATCGGCCCCGCGCTCAACGCCCCCCAAGCCCTCCTCGACCTCTCCCCCTTCGGCCACCTCCCGAAGCTGCCGGGCGGGGAGATGGAGTGGACGCCGGTGCTGGTACTGACCGGGCTCGCGATGGTGCTGGTGGCAGGCGGTCTGGCGGGGCTGCGGCGGCGGGATGTGAGCAGCTGAGGGTGGGGTGGGGGGCCGGTGGGCTGGGGGTCGGCGGAGCGGCGGAGCGGCGGAGCGGCTTCGGAGGATCAGGGGGACGGCGGGGCGCGGGGTGCTGGGCGGCGAGGGGCGGTTGGTGGCGCCGAGACGTGGCGGCCCGTTGCCCGAAGCCGGGCCGTGTCTCTCCGGGCGGGAGAACCATGGCGGGACTCGGGCGCGTCCCTGCGGTCATGGGTCGACCGGAGTAGCCCGGGATGGCAGGGCGGGGCGGGACGAGGGGGCGGGGGTTGGATCGGGAGAGTGCGTTGGGGTGTGGTGGGTGTGCGCTGTCCGGGGTGGGTGCGGTGGCCGCGACGCTCGCGTGGAGCACCTCTGACCGCACCCAACGCCATCTCCAGGGCGGCTTCGAGGGTGAGGGCATGGACTACACCGTCCTCGCCACCGAGCTCCCCTTCGTCGCCCTGGCCGGAGCCGCCCTCCCGGCCGCCGTCTGCCTGCTGATCGCGCTGCTGTCGGCCCGGCGAAGGGGGCCGGGGCCGGGCGGGGAGGGCTCCTCAGATCTGGACGGATAGGCCGTCGAGGCCCCGGATCACGAAGTTCGGCTTCCGGGTCGGCTCGGTGGCGAGGGCGAGGGTGGGTGCCTGGTCCAGGAGCGCCGTCATCGAGGCCGCCAGTTCGATCCGGGCGAGGGGGGCGCCGATGCAGTAGTGGATGCCCGCGCTGAAGGAGATGTGCGGGTTCTCCTCGCGGGTGAGGTCCAGCTTCCCGGGGTCGGCGAACACGGCCGGGTCATGGTTCGCGGAGCCGAACAGCATCGCGATCTCCGCGCCCCGCGGAACCGTCGTCCCGTCGATCTCGATGTCGTCCAGCACCCAGCGCTCGAAGAGCTGCAGCGGGGTGTCGTACCGCATCAGCTCCTCCACCGCCGCAGGCACCAGCGAGTGGTCCGCCCGCAGGGAGGCCAACTGCTCCGGGTTCCGGAACAGCGCCCACCAGCCGTTCACCGTGGCGTTCACCGTCGCCTCGTGGCCCGCGTTCAGCAGTAGCACACAGGTCGAGATCATCTCCTGCTCGGTGAGACGTTCGCCCTCGTCGTACGCGGCGATCAGGCCCGAGATCAGGTCCTCGCCGGGCTCCGCCCGACGGTGCGCGATCAGCTCCCGCAGATACTCCGAGAACTCCACCGACGCCCGCACCGCCCGCTTCGCCGTCTCCTCCGACGGGCTCAGCTCGTACATCCCGCAGATGTCCGCCGACCAGGGCCGCAGCGGTGCCCGGTCCGACTCGGGGACACCGAGCATCTCGGCGATCACCGCCACCGGAAGCGGCTCGGCGACATCCGTCAGCAGGTCACCCCCGCCGGCTTCCACCAGCCCGGCCACCAGGTCACCGGCCAGCTCCTCCACGTACGGCTTCAGCCGCTCCACGGTGCGTGGGGTGAACGCCTTCGACACCAGCCGCCGGATGCGCGTGTGGTCCGGGGGCTCCAGGTCGAGCATCCCGTGGTCGTTCAGCGTGTGGAAGGGCTCGTGCTCCGCCGGCGGTGCGCTGCGGGCGAAGTCCTCGTGCGTGAACCTGTGCTGGTACGTCCGCCCGAGCCGCCGGTCCCGCAGCAACGCCGAGACGTCCGCGTGGTGCGGGACGAGCCACTGGTTCGTGGGCTCGTAGTACTGCACTCGGCCCCGGGCCCGCAGCTCCGCGTACGCCGGGTACGGGTCGGCCACGAAGTCGGGGTCCCACGGGTCGAAAGCGAGGTCGGAAGCAGGTGCCATGACCGGACGCTAACCCGCGAGCGGGCCGCCTGAACAGGGGGGACCGGCGCGTGACCTCGGCAAAGCGGCTGCCGCGGCTCCCGTCAGCCGGGCGTGACCAGCCGGGCCTCGTAGGCGAACACGGCCGCCTGGGTACGGTCGCGCAGGCCCAGCTTCACCAGGACCCGGCTCACATGGGTCTTGATCGTGGACTCGGCGACCACCAGACGCTCGGCCATCTCCGAGTTGGACAGGCCCTGGGCGATGAGGACCAGGACCTCGGTCTCGCGGTCGGTGAGTTCGCCGTATGCCAGCTGGGTGGCCGCCGAGGGGCGGGGAGACTGGGCCAGCTTGGAGAACTCCGTGATCAGACGCTTGGTGACGGACGGGGCGAGAAGTGCCTCGCCGGCGGCCACCACCCTGACACCGTCGGCCAGTTGGCGGGCGGAGGCGTCCTTGAGGAGGAAGCCGGAGGCTCCCGCGCGCAGCGCCTGGTACACGTACTCGTCGAGGTCGAACGTGGTCAGGACCAGCACCTTCGCCCCGCCGTCCGACGCCACGATCTCCCGGGTGGCCTCGATGCCGTTCAGCTCGGGCATCCGGATGTCCATCAGGACGACGTCCGGCGACAGCTCCCGGACCCGGTCGACCGCGTCCCGGCCGTTCACCGCCTCGCCGACCACCTCGATGTCCGGCATGGCGCCGAGCAGCACGGAGAAGCCCTCGCGGACCATCATCTGGTCGTCGGCGATCAGCACGCGGATCGTCATGCGTCGGCCTCGCTCGCGCTGGACACCGGCAGGAACACCGTCACCTCGTATCCTCCGTCCTCCGTCTCGCCCGTCGTCATCTCGCCGTTCAGCATCGTGACGCGCTCGCGCATGCCGGTGAGGCCGTGACCGGCTCCGTGGGTGGTCTTCACCAGGGTCGCCTCCGGGCGCGGGCCGTTGACTATGCGCAGGCCGAGACCGCCCAGGACGTAGCCGATCTCCACGCGGGCCGTCGCTCCCGGTGCGTGCCGCAGGGTGTTGCTGAGGGCTTCCTGCACTATGCGGTACGCCGACAGTTCCACGCCCTGCGGGAGTTCGCGGACCGCTCCGGTGACCGCCTTGTCGACCGTGAGACCGGCCTCCCGCACGTTGGCGAGCAGGCCGTCGAGGTCGGCGAGGGTGGGCTGCGGGGCGTCCGGGGCCTCGTAGTCCTCGGCGCGGACCACTCCGAGGACGCGGCGCAGCTCGGTGAGCGCCGCCACCGCGTTCTCCCGGATCGTGGCGAAGGCCTGCTCCAGCTCCGGCGGCGGGTTCTCCACGCGGTAGGGCGCGGCCTCGGCCTGGATGGCGACGACCGACATGTGGTGGGCGACCACGTCGTGCAGCTCGCGGGCGATCGTGGTGCGCTCTTCGAGGAGGGTGCGCTTGGAGCGCTCGTGCTCGGTCACCGTCTGCTGCGCGGTCACCTCGCGCTGGGCCGTGCGGCGTATGGTCAGGGCGGAGGCGGCCAGCAGGGTCATGGCGGAGATGACGAGGAGCGGGCCCGAGTTCGACGAGTAGTGGCCCATGCCGAGGGTGCTTTCCACGAACATCCCGTACGCCGCGGTCAGGCCCCACATCCAGGCGGCTATGCGCGGCCGGGTGCGCAGTGCCACGACCGTCATCACCACGAGGTGGGCCGCGAAGCTGCCGGCTGCCCACGGCCAGTCGTCCCACATGTCGCTGAACGCCCCTGTCAGGGGGGTCGCGATCATGGACGCCCAGAAGGCCGCCACGGGCCTGACCAAGGTCAGCAGGACCGGGATCAGGGCGAAGACGGCGGACACCGTCGCGGCGGACCCGCCGTCGTCGCTGGAGGACGCGGCGATGGCCATCGACAGCAGACCGGCGGCCACCACCGCCGCGTGCGGGGCCCAGGCCACGTACTCGCGGAGGCGGCCGGACAGCCGGCTGGTGAACAGGCCGTCCATCTTCATCGGGGGCATCGGCAGGTAGGCGAACGCGTCGTGGAACAGGTCCTGCCGCAGCCTGCGCCACGCGTCCATCGCCACCCGGAATTCCGGGCTGCTCGGCTTGCCCCCGCCGCGCGAGGGCATCGTCATCGTCTGCGTCTGGGTCGTCTCGGTCACGTTCAAAACGGTAGGCGGAGGGCGGGTGCGCCGTCGTCACCTGTGAGGAGGGTCTGCCCGGGTCCGTCTCAGGTACTACGGGTAGGGCGTGGGCGGCGTCCGTGGATCCGCCGGTGGCGTCCGTTCAGTAGCCCGTGGGGCGGACCAGGCCCGATTCGTAGGCGAAGACCGCGGCCTGGGTGCGGTCGCGGAGGCCCAGTTTGACCAGGATGCGGCCCACGTGGGTCTTCACGGTCTGTTCGGCGACGACGAGACGCTGGGCGATCTCGGCGTTGGACAGGCCCTGCGCGATCAGGCTGAGCACCTCGGTCTCCCGCTCCGTCAGATCACCGACGCGAGCCTTGAGGGGGGCACGGGGTGTGGTGCCGAGGCGGGAGAACTCGGCGATGAGGCGGCGGGTGATGCCGGGTGCGAGCAGCGCGTCGCCCGCCGCGATGACCCGTACCGCCTCGGCGAGCTGGTCGGCGGAGGCGTCCTTGAGGAGGAAGCCGGACGCGCCGGCGCGCAGGGCCTCGTAGACGTACTCGTCGAGGTCGAAGGTGGTGAGGACGAGGACTCTGATGTGCGGGTGCTCGGTGGTGATGCGGTGGGTGGCCTCGATGCCGCCGAGCTCGGGCATGCGGATGTCCATCAGGACGACGTCCGGGGCGAGTTCGGTGACCTTGTCGATCGCGTCGAGGCCGTGCACCGCCTGGCCGACGACGTCGATGTCGGGCTGGGTGTTGAGCAGCACCGAGAAGCCCTGCCGGACCATCTGCTGGTCGTCGGCGATCAGTACGCGGATGGTGCTGCTCGTCATGGACTCTGTTCTCCTGTCGTGTCCGGTGCGAGCTCCGAGGGCTCGCCGCCGGGGTCGCCGTTGCGGGGGAGGAAGGCCACGACGGCGAAACCGCCGTGGGAGGTCTCGGTCGCCATGAGCGTGCCACCGAGCATCGCGGCACGCTCACGCATGCCGAGGAGCCCGTGGCCGGCGCCCAGGGACGGCGGGGCCTCGCGGGCGGGACGGGAGTTGATGACCCGTACCTGCAGACCGCGCGGGAAGTGGGTGAGCTCCACCCGAACGGTCGACCCGGGCGCGTGCCGCAGGGCGTTGCTGAGGGCCTCCTGCACTATCCGGTACGCCGACAGCTCCACGCCCGGCGGCAGCGGCCTCTCCTCGCCGTGGATCTCGGTGACGACGGCCAGGCCGGCCGCGCGGGTGTTGTCGATGAGCGCGTCGAGACGGTCCAGGGTGGGCTGCGGGGCGTGCGGGGCGGTGCCCTCGGCCGCGGCCGCTATCCCGTGCGGGTCGTCGGGGTCCGCGTCCGGTGGGTTCTCGGAGCGCAGTACGCCGAGGACGCGGCGGAGTTCGGTGAGGGCCTCCAGCGCGTTCTGCCGGATGCCGTGGAGGTTCTCCTTCAACTCCTCGGACGGGTTTTCCACCAGGTGCGGGGCGACCTGGGCCTGGATGGAGATCACCGACATGTGGTGGGCGACCACGTCGTGCAGCTCGCGGGCGATGCGGCTGCGCTCCTCCAGGAGGGTGCGGCGGGCGCGCTCCTCAGCGGTGATGCTGGTCTGCTCGACGAGTTGGGTACGGGCCTCGCGGCGGCCGCGCAGGGCGCTGCCGAGGAGGACGGCACCGACGAAGAAGGCGAGGGCCAGCGGGCTCGTCGACGCGTACGCATGGGAGCCGGCGAGACCCTGCAGGGCGAAGGTGCCCAGCGTGGTCAGCACCAGCACCGCGATCACCACGCGGTTGGGCAGCCGCAGGGCGAGAAGGAAGAGGATGGTCGCGTGGGCGATCAGCCCCATCGGGCTCCATGGCCAGGGCACGTTGGTGTCGATCGTGCCCTGGGGAAGGGGTGTGGTGAGGCCGTCGGTGACTTCGGGGTGCACGGAGCGGGAGTCACGGACGGTCTGCTCGGTGAACAGCCGGGCTCGGACACCGAGAGCCACGACGGTCGTGACGACCGTGGAGGCCCACCACGCCGGTACCGGCCACCAGAGAGCGAGCACCACCGCTGCCGCCTGCGCCAGCGAGCACAACAGCCCGTACTGCGCGCCCAGTTGATAGGTCTCACCCATCTCGTCGAGGTTTCCGAGCATGGTGAGGCCCGCGACGAGGACGACCAGGCCGTGCGGGAGTCGGCGCAGCCGGGCGGAGGGTGGCAGCGGGTGGGGCTTGGCGCTCCACAGGTCCTCGCGCAGCAGCCGTAGTCCTCTGGTCAGCCGCTTCTCCACCGCACTCATTCGCATCAGCCTAGGCATGGCGTGCCGACGGGGTTGGCGTGTTCGGCTGTTGGGGGCTGGTTCGGGGGCGTATCGGCCAAGAGGCCTTCGGTGGTGAGGCCTTCGGTCGTGAAGCCTGCGGTGGTGAGGTCTTCGGTCGCAAGGGCTTCTGTCGTGAGGGCTTCGGTCGTGGGGTTTTCCTCGGGCGGTGGTTCTCGTAGCCGTGGAACGCTGACCGGCAGAGCAGGAGGGCGAGGGTGAAGACCGGGAGCCAGGCGAGGCGGGCCGCCACCCAGGTCAGGTCGTCGGGGAGGGTGTGCAGGCCGGGGAGGCGGCCCGCCGACAGGCCGGTGGCGGTCGTCGCCATCATCGCCGTCTGGTGCCAGAGGAACACGGTCATCGCGGAGAGGTTGACCAGGGCCACCGCCGCCCAGGCCATCGGCCTGCGCCGCAGGGTGCGGCGGAGGGGGCCGCGCAGCAGGAGGGCCAGGCCGCACTGGGCCAGGCCGAAGGTGACGGCGGCCAGGGTGGGTGGGTTCAGGTTGGAGATCCGTGCGCCGGGGACACCGACCATCGACGCCGGATAACCGGCCCAGAGGATCAGGGCCGCCGTCGCCGCCGTGCCGGACACCAGCAGGGTCCAGCCCGCGCGGAGGCGCTCCAGTTCGCCCCGGGTCCAGGCCGCGCCCAGGGTGTACGGGACCATCCAGCCGGCGGCCAGATTGATCCAGCCGAGGCCCTCGGGGCCGCCGAGGCCGAAGCGGATGAGGTCCACGTGGAGGACGACGGCCAGCGGCCAGAGCGGGTTGAGGCGGGTCAGGAGTGGGGTTGCCGCCGTCAGGGCTGCGAAGACCAGGAGGAACCACAGCGGGGACAGGGCCAGTTTCAGCAGGGTGTGGACCGTGTCGATGCGGGTGCCTGTGGCCAGGAGGGTGATCGTGATCGCGGTCCAGAGGGTCAGGAGGGCGGCGACCGGGAGGAACAGGCGGGTCAGGCGGGTGCGGAGCCATGGGGTGTACGTGGTGCCGTGGGCTCGGGCCGAGGTGTAGCTCTTCGTGGCTACGTGGCCGCCTACCAGGAAGAAGACGGCGAGGGTCTGGAAGAGCCAGGAGATGGGGGCCAGTTGGGGCATGTGTTGGAGGGGGCTGGTGGTGTGGAGGGTGTTGCCGTCCGCGACCAGGGCGGTTACCAGCCAGTGGCCCAGGATTATGCCGAGTATGGCGAGGGCTCGGAGGGCGTCCACTGCGCGGTCTCGGTGGGGTGGGGTGGCGGTGTTGATGTGGTGGGTGGCTCGGCGTAGGGCGTTGCGTGGGGTTCGTGCGGGTGCGTGGGGGTGCCGTCGGCCTTCGGCCGGGTTTGGTTTCCCACCCGCACCGCCCGTGCGGGAATCGTGGTCGGGTGCGGGTGGCCCCTGTGGGGGTCGAGCGCCGTCGGCGACTGCGGCTCGCACTTCGGCCGCATCCCGGACTCCGGCTCGGCTCCCGACTCCTGCCCCTGCTCCCGCTCCCGCTCCCGTTCCCGGAGTGTGTGCAGCCGTTGGCATGGGGGTGTTGTCACGCATGGGATACCTCCGAAGGGGCGCCCTGGGCTATGTGGGCGAGGTTGTTGAGGGAGGTGGAGTGGGGGGTGAAGTAGTCGCTGTGGCCGGCGGGGCCCGCGGTGAAGACGTGGGCGCCGAAGGAGGGGGAGGTGGGGTCGGGGCCGAAGCCGAGGGTGGTGCCGAAGAGGTCGGCTCGGGTGTGGGGGACCATGCCGATCCAGTCGTCCGCGCCTCGGGCCGCCCACACGCGTGCCGAGGTGTGCAGGGCGGCCGCGCTGTCCGCGCCTGTGCCGGGGCTGCCGATCAGGGCCATGTCGTCGATGTCGTCGAGATCGGTGGCGGCGCGGGCGCACACGACCGAGCCGTAGGAGTGGCACAGGAGAGCTATGCCGGTGGAGTCGCCCACCAGGCCTCGTAGTTCGCGGATGAACGTGCGGAGGTGGGGCGCCGCCCGGTCGGCTCGGGTGGGGGTGAGGGCCGTCGTGCTGATGGTTCCGGGTGTTTCGTAGCCGAGCCAGGCGATCACCGCCGTGTCCGGGCCCGTGCGGTCGTGCAGGGCCAGCGCGGCTTTGTGGAGGCGGCCGTAGGTGTCCAGGCTCGTGTCCGAACCAGGAACCAGGATCGCTATGCGGTCGGCTTTCAGCAGGTCGCCCAGGACTTCCACGGCCTGGCCCGGGCCCCGGCCGTCGAACGTCAGGAGTTGCCGGCCGGGTTCCGCCATCCAGCGGTCCGTCGCAGCTCGGCTTCGGTCGCCGTGGGCGTCGGCCATGCGGGCCGCCTCCGCGGCGTTCACGCGGTTGGCCTCGTACGTCGACCGGAGTGTCGTCGGGGTCGGCGGGGCGAGTGATGCCGGGGGTGGGGCGGGGATCCGCGGCCTGGCCGCGGCGGAGAGGGGAACGATGACGGCCGTGGCCACCAACAGGGCGAGGAACGTTCGGCGTAGCCGGGCCGACCAAGGGGTTCGAGACCAGGGGGTGGAGCGGCGAGGGCCTGTCGGTGTGGCGGCCGATGAGAGTGCGGGTGCGGGTGCGGGTGCGCTCGCAGGTGGGGGTGGCCCGGGCTGTGCTTGCGGGTGCGAGGGGCTGCGTTCCGTGGGTGGCCGGAGGTCTGCCTCCGGCCATGTCGCGACCCCCATGCCACCCGCCCCTTCCCGTTCGCGCCGCCCGTCCGTCGGGCCGCTCTGGGAAGGAAGTTATGGATCGGAGGTCGTGGTCGGCGTCACGCCAGGGAGCTCACCTGGGATGTAGCTCTCAGGTACTACGGGTATCAGCGGGGAGGGGTGAGGGCCGTGGTGCGGGGGCTCGCCGGGGCGCCATTCACCAGGCCAGTTGTGCGATTTCCTCCACCACCACCGCGCACGCGTCCGCCGCCGGATCGATGAGGGGGAAGTGGCCCACCTCCTCCAGCAGGGTCAGACCCACGACCTCGCCCGCCTTGGCCGCGGCGTCGGCGTACGCCTCGGCGACGGCCTGGGGGACGACGATGTCGGCGCGGCCCTGTACGAGGGTGGTGGCGATGCCGGTCGGGAGCAGGAGCGCGGGGTCGGCGTAGGGGCGGCGCTCGGTGAACTTGTCCTGCCCGCCTAGGAGTTGGGCGGTCGCGCCACCACAGACGTCGAGCTTCTCGGCGACGGCGAAGTCGGCGATCGGGGCCAGGGCGACGACGCCGCGGAGGGGGGCGGGACGGGGGGTACGCCACGGAGCGTCGGCCGGGAGCACGTGGCGGCCGGCGGCCCACAGGGCGAGGTGACCACCGGCGGAGTGGCCGGTGAGGACCGTGCGGCGGGGGTCTGCCTGGGGCAGGGCCCGGCCTACGAGGGCGGGGAGGGCGTCGAGGGCTGCGGCGATGTCGTCGAACGTCTCCGGCCAGCGTCCTGCGATCGGGCCCGGGGTGCCGGTGGGTCCGGTCCGGGTGGGAAGTGAGCTTCCCCTTCTGTACTCGACGTTGGCCACCGCGAAGCCGTGGCGGGCCAGGAAGTCGGCGAAGGGGGTGATGTGGTGGCGGTCGTAGGGGGCGCGCCAGGCGCCGCCGTGCAGGACTACGACGAGGGGGGCGGTGCCGGTGGCCGCGGTGGCGGCTGTGGATGCGAATGCGGCCGCGTCGGGCTCGGAGGGTATGGCCGTACCCGGGGCGGTGCGGGGGGCGTAGAAGTCGATCACCTGGTCCGGGTGGTCGCCGTAGGCGGCCGTGATGTCGGGGGCGATCGGGGGGTGCGAGAAGGCGGATGCCTCTTCGGCGGCATCGCGGGCTGCGGCGTCGTCGTCCGGCATGCGCCAACCTCTCGGGGGTGAAACGGATTTGGAAGGGTTTGGGTGGGCGGGTCCCTGGGAGGGGGACGCCTGCCGTTGGCGGGGACGGTATCAGGCGGGTGACGTGCGCTGACACGGGGATGTGACGCCGGGTCAGAGAGGCGGGGCGGGGTAGCGGGGGCGGGGTGGGAACGGGTCCGGGACGGGACGGAAACGGAGCGGGACGGGAAGGGACGGGAGGGAGGGAGGGAGGGAAGGGAGGGAAGGGGCCCGGCGCCGAGACTGGGGCTGGGCGGGGGCGGGTTTCGCTCACCGGCGCTTGCCGGGTGCCGCCTGCGCCCACCCCTGCCGCCCCCAGCGGCACGACTGCCCGCAGGTGGGGACGGTGTGCCGCCGCAGCGGCACGACTGCCCGCGGCTGGGACGACCGGGCCACAAGATCTCCCTCTCCCCCCCCCGTGCCCCTACCCCATCGACTTCAACGTCTCCCCCAGCACCCGAGCCGCTCGCTCCGCGTCCGCGAAGCCGACGTAGAGCGGGGTGAAGCCGAAGCGGAGGACGTCGGGGTGGCGGAAGTCGCCGATGACGCCCTGGTGGATGAGGCGTTTCATGACGTCGCCGGCGTCGTCGCAGCGGAGGGCGACCTGGCTGCCGCGTTCCGCGTGGGCGGTCGGCGTGAGGGACTCGACACGGCCTTCGGGGGCGTACGCCGACACGCAGCGCAGGAAGAAGTCCGTCAGGGCCAGGGACTTGGCGCGGACCGACTCGATCGTCACCCCCACCTCTTCGGCGGCGCCCCCGCCCCTCCCCCCGTACCAGACGTCAAGTGCCGCCTCCAGCGCCAGCATGGACAGGATGTCAGGTGTGCCGACGCGGCCCCGCGGCGCGCCCGTGGCCGGCTCGTACGACGGGTGCATGGCGAAAGGCCGGGCGTGGGAGGTCCAGCCGGGGAGGGGGGAGTCGAAGTGCGGCTGGAGGTCGTGGCGGACGTAGAGGTAGGCCGGGGAACCGGGGCCGCCGTTGAGATATTTGTAGGTGCAACCGACCGCCAGGTCGACCCCGTGTTCGTCGAGGCCGACAGGGAGGGCGCCCGCGCTGTGGCAGAGGTCCCAGACGACGCGGGCGCCGACCCCGTGGACCGCCGCCGTCAGGGCGGGGAGGTCGTGGAGGCGGCCGGTGCGGTAGTCGACGTGGTTGAGCAGGACGGCGGCCGTACGGTCGCTCAGGGCGGCCGGCACCTCCGCCGGGGTCACCGGACGCAGCGTGCGGCCCGTCATACGGGCCGCGGACTCGGCGATGTAGCCGTCCGTCGGGAACGTCGTCGCGTCGACCAGGATCTCGTCACGGCGGCCGTCGCCGGCCTCGTCCGCCATGCGTACCGCCGCCACGACCGCCTTGAAGACGTTGACGCTCGTGGAGTCGCCGACCACGATCTGGCCTGGCGCCGCGCCCACCAGCGGAGCGATGCGGTCACCGATCCGCTCGGGCGCGGTCCACCAGCCGCTCTCGTCCCAGGAACGGATGCGCAGTTCGCCCCACTCGCGGTACACGACGTCCGTGAGCCGGCCGGGAACGGACACCGGCAGCGCGCCGAGCGAGTTGCCGTCGAGGTACACGGCGTCGTCGAGGACGAAGCGGGTGCGCAGGCCGGACAGTTCGTCGGCCGCGTCCAACTCCCTTGCGAGGGAGGTCAGTTCAGTGCCGAGTGCGGTGGTTTCAGACATGGGAGCGCGCCGTCCACAGCTCGGGGAAGACGTTCTTCCGGGCGCGCTTCTCCAGCCAGGCCACGCCGGCGGAACCGCCCGTGCCGGCCTTGGAGCCCATCGCGCGGCGGGTGGAGACGAGGTGGTCGTTGCGCCAGCGCCAGACGAGTTCGGCGACATCGGTCAACGCCTCGCCGAGACGGGCGAGTTCGTGGTCCGGGTCGCCGGAATACAGCTCGGTCCACACCTCCTCGACCTCGGCGGAGGGCTCGTACCGCTGGGAGACGTCACGGCCTACGACGGACTCGGGGATCGCGTAACCGCGGCGGGCCAGGAGCCGCAGCACCTCGTCGTAGAGGCTGGGCTCGTGCAGCGCCTTCTCCAGTTCGGCGTGGACGCGGGGGGCGCCCCGGTGCGGTACGAGCATGGAGGCGGACTTCTCACCGAGCAGGAACTCCATCCGGCGGTACATCGCCGACTGGAATCCGGAGCCCTCGCCGAGAGCGGCACGGTAGGAGTTGAACTGGCCCGGGGTGAGCTGGGCGAGCGGGCGCCAGGAGGCGTTCAGGGCCTCCAGTTCGCGTACGGAACGCTTCAGCGCGTCCCTCGCGGTCGCCACGTCGTCGCCCCGGATCGCCGAGGTCGCGGTCTCCCACTCGTGCACGATGACGGTGAACCACAGCTCCATGACCTGGGTGGTCACCAGGAAGACCATCTCCCCGGGGTCGTCGGAGAGGGGGTGCTGGAGGTGGGTGAGGACGTCCGCCTGGACGTAGTCCTCGTACGGGGTCGTTCCCTGGAAGTCGAGATGCGGGGTCTCGGGCTCCGAAGCCTCGTGGGGCTGAGCCGTAAGGGACATCGCTGTCTCCTGTTGTGTACTCCGGGTAGCGGTCCGCCCCTGCCGAATTCCGACACGGGGGCCCCGGTCCCCACTCGCATGTTCGGCGATATCCCCCCGCACCGCAAGGTCCGCCTGGTCACACCAGGCGGACCTGCACGAACAACCCCTCGGGTCAGCTCAGCCCAGTGTCTGCGCCGCCGTCGGGGAGGAGTCCTTCAGGAACTGGGAGCAGCGCTCGTACTCCTCCTGCTCGCCGATCTCTCCCGCGGCACGGGCGAGGGCGTGCAGGGCGCGCAGGAAGCCCCGGTTCGGCTCGTGCTCCAAGGAAAATGGTGGATGATGTACACGAGAACGTGAGGGGGCACGGTATGACCGAACAGGAGTGGCTGGACAGCCTCGCGGCCCAGCTGCCTGAGCGGGACCTGGAGTGGGTGGTGGAGCTTGCCAGGATTTGCTCCACGGAGTGGACGGGGAACAAGGCTCCGACAGGGGAGACTCCTCCACAACAAACGGATTGAGGTCCCGGCGTGATCTTGCGCGGTGATTCCGGACGCTTCTTCAGTGTCCGGAACCAATCGGTCAGGGCACGTGCGACGCGATGCGCGGTCTTTTCGCTGATGCCCCGTGCGGCTTCGTCCGCTCGCGCGTCGCCCTCGCCGCTCCAGCGCGGTCGGCAGAGACGAGGAAGGTTCGTGGGCGTTCCAGCGCATGCCCACCACCCAGTCCGGCTACCGTGCGAGACGGCTGTCGAGCTTGCACAGATGGCAAGGCCGGCCAGCGCTTCAGGCAGTTCGACGAAGGCGTTTTCGCGCGGGCCCCGGTGGCGCAGTTCTTGGAGACCGGCCACGTACGGCAGGCTCTTCGATCGCCCTTGCCACGGAGCCAGAGTTCGCGGAGATTGCGGAAGTCACCAGTGGAAATCCACGGCCAACCGAAACGTACGTCCACTGAGAAACCGGCGGATCGTCCCGATAGACCGAGGCTATGCCGACGTACCCGAGACGTGCACCTCCGCGCCGTTCAACTCTGAAGGCTCGGTTGTCTTCTGGGCGGTGGTGGCGTTGGCGGCAAGGAACGCGCCGGCTGCGGCTGCGGCCTCCTCGCTGGAGTCATAGGTGACATGCTCGGGAGCCTCGTCACCCCGCCCGCTGGCTGCGGTCGCGATCCACCACCAGGTTCCTTCCTCCGCGCGCCAGGTGATGAGGGCCTCTCCGCCGAACGGCTTGACGTGGCTGGGCCCGGTATACGCCTTCTCGTGCCGCACTGGGGACCCGGCTTGCGTTTGTCATCTGAGCACCGGCTCGATGTCCGCCGGGTCGAAGATCGGTCCGTTGGACGCGGGCCTGATGACGACCGCACGGAAGACCTTGAGAACGGCGGCGCGCTGCTGCTCGATCGTCAGCTTCTCCCACCGCTCTCGTATGTCGATGGGACCGGTCGCAAAGGTCGCCGCCTCGGCTCGGTGCAGAGATCGCTCCCGGTGCAGCTCCGCGATCTGCTTCTCCAGGTCCTCGGTGAGCACGATGTAGCGAGCGGCAGACATGCGCTTCTCCTGCCACGCCTGCTTGAACTCGGCCATATCCCGTTCCAGGGAGGCCAGTTGTTCCTCCTTGGTCCATTCCGGCGCACGTTCGCGGACGTTCGCCAGCGCCTTGTCCGAGCTCAGGAACACGGCGTTCCTGATGAGACGGTCGACCGGTTCGCCGGCCCTGGCCACTCCCCCGCATCCCCCGTCGTTCTTACCGGGGCACGCGTACCTGAACTGCGATGACGTCTTCGACTTCCGGTACGACGGGAAGGCCCGCATCTTGGCACCGCACCTTCCGCAGCGAGCGATGCCGGAGAGAAGGTACTTGGTGGCGTAGTCCCGTACGTCCCGCCCCTCCCCTTCCCGCCGAACCTTCTCCTTGAGCAGGTACCAGTCATCGGGGGTGACGATCGGCTCCCAGTCGCCGACGACAGGCTCACCACTCTCGTCCAGGAACAACTCACCCTGGTGCATCCGATATCCGCAGATCCGCGGGTTCATCAGCATCCGCTTGATCTTGGAGTCGTCGAAGAGACCGCCGCTGTGCGACCTCACCCCCTTCTCCCGCCACTCACGCGCGATCGACGCCCAGCGGATGCCGCCCAGGAAGTCCTTCACCGCCTTGCGGAGGTTCTCGGCCTCTTCCGGCACCAGCGTCCTGCGGTCCTCGCGGTTCCATCCGTACGGCGCCCTGCCACCGGGGAGCTTGCCCTGCGCCGCCAGTTCCAGATGTTTGCGCTTCGTACGCCGCGAGGTGTCCGCCGAGGACTTGTTGGCGATGGTGACCTTGATCCGCGCGATGACCCGGCCGTTCTCCGTGGAAAGATCGATATCCGACGCGGATACCGAGTCGAAGACGAGGTGGCGCTTCCGGCGCTCGGCATCCTCGTACTCGTCGATCCACGCCTCCAGTTCACGCGGCTGACGCGTGAAGCGGTCGATGTCCCAGGCGACGACCCCGTCGATCCGCCCGGCCTTGAGGTCTTCCAACATCTGCCGGAACTCCGGGCGGACCGTCTTGCGCTTGTACGCGGAGAGGTCATTGTCCTCGTAGACCTTGGCGACCTCCCACCCCCGGGCAGCGCAGTGCAGTCGGCAGTCCTCTTCCTGCCGTGCGACGCCCAGCCCCTCGGCTTCGTCGTCCTTGCTGATCCGGGTGTAGATGCCCACCTGAATGGCCCCGGAGGACCCCCGCCGTGCCGCCATGCGCCGGATCGTCGCACATCGCGATCAGGTACATCAAGCGCCATTCTCATATCCACCTGGTCCACGGCCGATGTTCCGCGGAGGCGTCCCGGACGCCCACCCCTAAGTGGCAGACTGCTTACATGACGACGCACAAGAACCTGCTCGGCGGCCCGGATCCGACCTACCTGCCGGAGAACGAAGAGGCGTACCGCCTGCTGGGCGAGGAGTCCCAGCCCCCGGTCGAGGTCGCGGCGCACCACCCCACGTTCTCGCTCGCCTGGGCGATGCTCGCCGACGACGCCTTCGAGGCGGGGCGAGTTGTCGAGTCCTACGCCTACGCACGCACCGGCTATCACCGCGGTCTGGACTCGCTGCGCCGGGCCGGGTGGAAGGGGCATGGCCCCATCCCTTGGGACCACCGGGCCAATCGCGGGTTCCTGCGCTGCCTCGCCGCCCTCGCTCGTGCCGCGGGCGAGATCAACGAGAAGGACGAGACGGAGCGTTGCTGGCAGTTCCTCAAGGACAGCAGTGCCGAGGCGTACACGGAGCTGAAGCGGTAGTCACCGCAGTTGAACCGCAAGTGCCGCCGTCACTCAGAAGTGACGGCGGCACGGAATACAGAAACTGAACGATTACATGTAGCACTCTTCTCCCGGGGGACGGGGCCATGGCCCTTCCAGCCGTTGCGGCGCAGGGAGTCCAGGCCGCGGTGGGTGGGGTTTCGTCGGCGGGTGTCCGGCCGGGTTGAAAGGCGCCTCATGGCTCGGGGAGCAGCGTGATCGGGCGGGTGCGGGTCGTGGGTGGTTGCTCACGCAGTTCCCCGCGCCCCTTTCGGGGCTCCGCTAGTCCTTCGCCGCCTCGCCCCGTTGCTCCCCCTCCAGTGGCGGAGCCGTCACGCAGCCGTGTGTGCGGCATTCGGGGTGGTGGCAGTCGGGGGCGGGGCGGCGGACGGTGGTGTAGGAGAGGACCGAGGCGACCAGGAGGGCTGCCGCGCAGACGAGCATGGCCGTGTCGAAGGCGTCGTCGAACTGGGTGGGCGAACGGTAGGCCTCCGGGCCCATGCCCGCGATGAGCGGGAGCGCGGCCACCGCCAGGAGGCCCGCCGCCCGGGCGGCGGCGTTGTTGATGCCGCTGGCCAGACCGGCGTGGTCGGTGGAGACCGAGGCGAGGACGGTGGCGGTCAGGGGGGCCACGAGGGCGACCATGCCGAGACCCATGACGAGGAGGGCGGGCAGGACGTCGGTGGGGTACGAGGCGTCGGGGCCCACGCGGAGCATCAGCAGGACACCCGCCGCGCACAGCAGGGGGCCGACGGTGAGGGGGATGCGGGGGCCGATGCGTTCGCCGAGGGCGCCCGCGCGGGCGGAGAGGAGCAGCATCAGGACGGTGATGGGCAGGAGGGCCGTACCCGCGCCGAGGGCGGAGTAGCCGGAGACCACCTGCAGCTGGAGGGCGGCGAGGAAGAAGAAGCCGCTGAAGGCCGCGTACACGAACAGCGTGACGATGTTGACCGCCGTGAACTGGCGGGACGCGAAGATCTCCGGCGGCATCATCGGGTCGGGGCGGTGGCGTTCGACGTGGACGAAGGCCACGGCCGTCACCACGCCTGCGACGGCCGTGACCACGACCGCGACCGTGCCCGCTCTGGCCTCGACCAGCGCGTACGTGATGAACGCGAGGGAGGCGGCGCCGAGCGTGGCGCCGAGGACGTCGAAGCCCCGCTCGTGGCCGCGGCCTCCCCCACGCGCGGCTTCGACCGGCCGGGAGGTGCCCCCGGCCGATTCCGGTACGTGGCGGAGGGCGATCGGGACGCAGAGGAGGGCGAGGGGGACGTTCAGGAGGAAGACCCAGCGCCAGCCCGGGCCGTCCACCAGCCAGCCGCCGAGGAACGGGCCGACGGCCGCGCCGATGCCGCCGAAACCCGACCACAGGCCTACGGCCTTCGCTCGGTCGTCGGGGTGGAACGACGCCTGGATGAGGGCGAGGGAGCCGGGGGTGAGGAGTGCGCCGCCGACGCCCTGGAGGGCTCGGGCGGCGATCAGCACGCCGCCGGTCGGGGCGATGCCGCACAGGAGGGAGGCCGCGGCGAACCACACCACACCCACGACGAACACCTTGCGGCGGCCGAAACGGTCGCCCAACGCGCCGCCGAGGAGGATCAGGCCCGCGAGGGTAAGCGTGTACGCGTTGACGATCCACTGGAGGCTCGCGAGGTCGGCGTCCAGGTCCAGGCCGATGCGGGGCAGGGCGACGTTCACGACCGTCGAGTCCAGCAAGGCCATGCTGGAGCCGAGCACCGTGGTCAGCAGGATCCACTTGCCCTGGGAGGAGGCCATGCGTACGTCGGCCATGGAGGGATCATCCCGTGCGGAGGGCGATTGGGCCAGATGTGCGGGGGCACTTACCACCGTGAGGGCCGGTGGCATCACCCTGCGGCGCGAGGCGGCCCGCGTGCCGCCGGCGTCCGGCTGGGACCGTGCCCCGAAACACGGCTGCCCGCAGCCGCTGGTGCGGCTGCGGGCAGGTGTGGGCGGTGCGGCCGCCGCGTACCGCTTCCGCTTACTTGATCTTCGTGCCCGCGGAGCGCAGGTTGCCGCAGGCCTCGACGACGCGGGCGGCCATGGAGGCCTCCGCGAGCTTGCCCCAGGTGCGGGGGTCGTAGGTCTTCTTGTTGCCGACCTCGCCGTCGATCTTCAGGACGCCGTCGTAGTTCTGGAACATGTGGGCCGCGACCGGACGCGTGAACGCGTACTGGGTGTCGGTGTCGATGTTCATCTTGACGACGCCGTTCTCCAGGGCGGTGCGGATCTCCTCCTCGGTGGAGCCGGAGCCGCCGTGGAAGACGAAGTCGAAGGGGGACTCCTTGCCGAAGCGGGAGGCCACGCCCTCGTTCAGCTCCTTGAGGAGGTCGGGGCGCAGGACGACGTTGCCCGGCTTGTACACACCGTGGACGTTGCCGAAGGACGCGGCGAGGAGGTACCGGCCCTTCTCGCCCAGGCCCAGCGCCTCGGCCGTGCGGATCGCGTCGTCGACCGTCGTGTAGAGGGAGTCGTTGATCTCGTGGGAGACGCCGTCCTCCTCGCCACCGGTCGGGGTGATCTCGACCTCAAGGATGATCTTCGCGGCGGCGGCGCGGGCGAGGAGCTCCTGGGCGATGGAGAGGTTGTCGGCGAGGGTCTCCGCCGAGCCGTCCCACATGTGGGACTGGAACAGGGGGTTCTCGCCGCGCGCGACCCGCTCCTCGGACACCGCGAGCAGCGGACGTACGTAGCCGTCCAGCTTGTCCTTCGGGCAGTGGTCCGTGTGCAGGGCGACCGTGACGGGGTACTTCTCGGCCACGATGTGCGCGAACTCGGCCAGGGCGACGGAGCCCGTCACCATGTCCTTGCTGTACTGGCCGCCCAGGAACTCGGCGCCGCCGGTCGAGATCTGGACGATGCCGTCGCTCTCCGCCTCCGCGAAGCCCCGCAGCGCGGCGTGCAGCGTCTGGGTCGAGGTCACATTGATGGCCGGGTAGGCGAACTTGCCTGCCTTCGCCCGGTCGAGCATCTCGTTGTAGACCTCGGGGGTTGCGATGGGCATGGTCCGCTCCTTGTATGTGCGGGTGGCGTTGTGCTTACGAGCCCTGACCTAGGGTTGCGACATCATCGTCGGCCCCATCCTTCCAGACGGGACCCGATGCTCCGGCCAGGGTGTCCAGAACTGTTCGGTAACCCCTGACCTTGGTGTTCGCCGGTGTTTCTACCGGTTCTTCCTACCGGTTCTTCCTACCGTCGGACGAGCCTCGGTCCTCAGTCGAGGCCCAGCTCGTCCTTCGAGAACGCGAAGAGGTACGGGACCCCGGCGCCCTGCTCGATCTTCTCGGCGGCGCCGGTCGCCCGGTCGACGATGGTGGCGACGGCGACGACCTCCGCGCCGGCCTCGCGCACGGCCTCGACGGCGGTCAGCGGGGAGCCGCCGGTGGTGGAGGTGTCCTCGACGACGAGGACCCGGCGGCCGGCGATGTCCGGCCCCTCGACGCGGCGCTGCAGGCCGTGCGCCTTGGCCGCCTTGCGGACGACGAACGCGTCCAGCCTGCGGCCCCGGGCGGCGGCCGCGTGCAGCATCGCGCCGGCCACGGGGTCGGCGCCCATCGTGAGACCGCCGACCGCGTCGAAGTCGAGGTCGGCGGTCAGGTCGAGCAGCACCTGACCGACCAGCGGGGCGGCCTCGCCGTCGAGGGTGACGCGGCGCAGGTCGACGTAGTAGTCCGCCTCCAGACCCGACGACAGGGTCACCTTGCCGTGCACCACGGCCTTGTCCTTGATCTGCCGCAGCAGAGATCCACGTACGTCCACGTCAGTCATGGCAGCCAGCTTAAGGGGGCCCTTATGTCCGCTTACAGGCTGTCCGCCTCCGGGCGCCGCCAGATCCCTCTCCGGGCGCCGCCAGGTCGCTCTACAGGCGCCGCCAGGTCCATGTGGTCGTGGCTTCGAGGGGGTCGATGGGGGTGACGAGGCGGGGGTGGGTGTTGAGGGCGTTGGGCGGCCCGGTCTGGGGTTCGACACACACGGCCTCCGCCTGTTCGTCGTAGATCACGACCCATTGCTCTCGGGAGGCGACCTTCAGTTCCAGCCGCTCCGGCCAGGTGAGGGTGACGTCGACGCCGTCGGGCATGCCGAAGCAGTCGTCCCAGGGGCCGGGCCCGGGGTCGAGGCGCTTGCCGGTGGGGAGGTGGTCCGCGCCGCGCTCCTCCTGCCACGCGGGCGTGAAGTCGATCCGTACGTCCTCGCCGCCGCCGGCCAGGTTCCGGTTGAACCAGGGGTGCCAGCCGATCTGCGCCGGGAAGGAGGAGTCGTACGCCTCCACGGACATGGTGAGGGTGAGGGCGTCCGGGCTGAGGGTGGCCACCTGGGTGACGCGGCCGGGGTAGGGCCAGGGCTCGACGAGGTCGTACGTGAGGACGGCCTCGGTGTCGCCGTGGCTCGCGACGCGCCAGGCACCCTCGCGGGTCGTGCCGTGGATGGCGTGGGGCGGGGCGTTGAGAGGCATCTGCTGCACGCTGCCGCCGTCGCGGAACCGTCCGTCCCTGATCCGTCCGCACCAGGGCACCATCGGGAAGCACCCGAACCGCTCGCCCTGACGCAGCAGTTCGACCCCACCGACCCGCAGCCCCGCCACCCGGCCACCGTTCCCCGGCGCCAGCACGACCTCCGCGTCACCCGCGGCCAACGTGATCTCTTCGCTACTCACCCCTCGACCCTACTGGGCCCACGACTCGGGCAGTTGCCGGACCGCGCCTCGCCCGACGGGGCCGCCCGGCGGCGGGCGACGCCGACGAAGAGGGCCAGGGCGAAAACCCACCGGCCACACCGCAGATGCAGATACAGACAGATGCAGACGCAGACGACGGGGGCGGGGGCGGTTTCCTTCGCCCCGCGGGCCACGACGTCAGCGGCGTTTGCGCAGAGCGCGGCTCACGACGATGGCGGAGGCGACGGCGAGGGCCGCCGCCGGGGCCGCCCAGCGGAGGGTGGCGCGCGCGGAGACGGTTTCGGGGGCCGGGACCGGGGCGTAGCGGCCGCGGGGCGGGGCGTGGTCGACCTCCTCCGCGCTGCGGCCGATCATCGTCCGCCGCGCATGCGCGGCCTCCGCCGGCGGCTCACCCCCGGCGACGAAGTCCCCCTCGGTGAAGGGGTCCAGCGCGGACGGCGGAACGTCGGCGTCGAAGACGGAGGCCGCGGCTTCGTCCCCCGCGCCTTGCTCGTCAACCGCTTCCGCGGCTTCCTCGGCTTCCGTGGCGTCCGCGGCGTCCGCGGCGTCCGTGGCTTCTGCCGCTCCACCCGTGTCAGCCCCACCCTCGGCTTCGCCACCCTCGGCTGCCGCGCTCTCCGCTGCGGCACTCTCTGCTTCGGGAGTGGGACTTGGCTCGGGAGCGGGTTCTGACTCGGTCTCGGTCGCCGTCCCCAGGTTCTCCGCGAACTTGCCCAGCAGTCGCGTCACCGCCGAGGACACCGAGTCGGCCGGGAGTTCGGTGATACGGCCATCGGCGGTGGCCGTGGCGGTGTAGGTGAGGGTGGTGCCCTCAAGGGCCGGGCTGAGGCGGAGGGTGAGGGCGAGTTCTACGGTGCCGGTGCCTCGGACCTCGGCGGCGTCGCCCTCCACGGCGTAGGAGCCGTCGTCCCGGGCGGTGATCCGGAGGGTGCCGCGGTAGGTGATGGTGTGGCCGGCGACCCGTACCTTCAGGCGGCCGGCGACGGGTGGGGTGCCCGCGTCCTGCTGGAGCCCGGGGACCGCTCGGGCCACCCGCTCGGGGTCGGACAGCGCCTCCCGGAGGCGGCCGACGGGAACCGGAACGAACACCTCATGCTCCATGGAATCCGAGCCTACCCAGGTGGCACCGCACCGCACCCGTACATACGCGTTATTGCTCGTATTCCGCCCCACGCGGCCCCATCCGCCCCCGCGGCCTCATCCGCCCCACGCGGCCCTGTCCGCCCCACGCGGCCCTGTCCGCCCCACGCGGCCCTGTCCGCCCCACGCGGCGCCATCCGCGCCACCCCGACCCAGTGCGCGCCACCGACCCCATGCGCGCCACCCGACCCATGCGTCACCCTCGGCCGCAGTCAGCTCAACCGGCCACACACGACTCACCCGACGTACCTCGGGTGCACCAGCGTCGACGGTGGCAGGTCCCGTACGCGGTCGGCGGCGTCGAGTCGCGCGGCCCCGGTGCCGAGGGCCGGCGGTGGGCGTCGGCCGCCCTCGGGCCGGGTCGCCAGGACGAAGCCCCAGTCGTGGGGGGACCGGGAGGTGTGGGCCGTACGGTCGGGGCCCGTGACGAAGCCGGGGTCGGCGGCGGTGACACGGTAGGGCGTGGTGCGCAGGCCGGTGGCACGGACGGTGGCGTCGACCGTCCAGAACACGTGCCGACGGGACGACACCGGGCCCGCGTGCACGACCATGCGGCCGTCGGGGGCGAGGACCTCGCGGGCCAGGCCGTAGAACTCCTGCGAGTAGAGCTTGGTGCTCGCCGTGATCTCGGGGTCGGGGAGGTCCGAGATCACGACGTCGTACCTCTGGGTCGGGCGGACGCCGCGCAGCCAGGCGAAGGAGTCCTCGGTGAAGACGCGGACGCGGTCGTCGTCGTAGGCGTGGCCGTTGAGGGCGGAGAGGGCCGGGTCCGTGCGGGCCAGACGCACCACGCCCGGGTCGAGTTCGACGATGTCCACCTGCCGTACGTCCTCGTGGCGGAGCACTTCGCGGGCGGCGAGGCCGTCACCGCCGCCGAGGACGAGGACGCGGGCGTGCGGGCCGGCGTGCAGGGCGGGGTGGACGAGGGCCCGGTGGTAACGGTGTTCGTCACGGCCGCTGATGCGCAGCCGGCCGTCGAGGAAGAGGGAGAGCGGACGGCCGTCCCGGCCGCCGGTGAGGACGACCTCCTGGACGCCGGTCCGCAGCGCCACCCGTACGTCCTTGCCGTACACCGCGCGCCTGGCGGCGCGTTCGAAGTCGTCCACGTGTACGGCGGCGGTGGCGAGGAGGCCGAGGACGACGAGGTTGGTGACCAGCAGCAGCCAGCGGGCGCGGCGGGTCAGGTCGCGGCGGAACAGGCCGAGGACGAGGGCGCCGCCGACGAGGGCGTTGACCGTGCCGGTGAGCAGGGCGCCGGTCAGCTGGCCGAGCCAGGGCAGGAGGAGGAAGGGGAAAGCTAGGCCTCCGACCAGCGCGCCCACGTAGTCGGCCGCGAACAGGTCGGCGACCGCGCCGGCCGCGTCCTGGCGGCGGATGCGCTGGATCAGCTCCAACAGCAGCGGGACCTCGGCGCCGATGAGCAGGCCGATGGCCAGGGAGAACGCGACGAGGAGGTAGCGGGAGCCGCTCGCCCACATGCCGCCCCAGTCGCCGGTCCAGGCGAACGCCGCGTACAGCGCGAGGGCGCTGCAGCCGCCGACGAGGGCGAGGGCGGCCTCGATGGCGCCGAAGCCGAGGGCCGCGCGGGGGCGCAGGCCTTTGGCGGCGAGGGAGCCGATGCCCATGGCGAAGACCATGACCGAGAGGACCACGGAGGCCTGGGTGACGGAGTCACCGATCAAGTACGCGGCGAGGGCGACGAGTTCGAGTTCGTACACGAGTCCGCAGGCCGCGCAGACGAAGACACCGGCGAGGACGAGGAAGCGGCCGATTCCCGGGCGGACCGGCAGCCACGCCTGGGCGCCCGGGCCGCCGTGGCCGCGCCAGGGGGGTGGGGCGCCGGGGGGTGCGGGGGCGTGCGGCTCGATCACTCCAGGCACGCTACCGTCACGGTCGCGCTGCGCTGGGTCACCCACACGGGTGGTCTGCGACGCTTCGCCGGGTGCCTAATAGCTCGGGGGTTCGGGTGCGTTGGTGGGTGCGGGTGCGCGGGGAACCGCGCGACCAGTCAGTCCCACCCACCCCGTCGCTCCCGTCGCTCCCGTCGCTCCCGTCGCACCCGTCGCACCCGTCGCACCCGTCGCTCACAGCGTCACCGACACTCTGACCCCCACCCTCGTTCTTGTGGCCACCAGTTGGCCGTCCTGGGGATACGCGTGCCACGTACGCCAGTGCACCTGCCCCTCGTGGCGCTGCGCGAGCATCGCCGTGAAGGCGTAGGGACTGCCGGGGAAGACGCCCGCCAGACCGTGGGGGTGGTCGGAGACGAGGGCCAGGAGCTCCTGGGCGCGGCCGGCGAAGGAACCCGGTGACAGGACCTCGACGCGGGCGGCGAATTCGTACTCCCAGTCGCCCGCACGTTTGGCCACGCCGAGCGGGAGGGGCGTGCTGGATCCCGGGATGCACGCGACCGTCTCCGAACAGTGGCTGCCCTGCTCCTCCTCCAGGAGTACCTGGTGGGACGCGCCGAGCAGCCGCAACTGCAGCTTCGCGCCGGTGAGTTCGAGGTCGAGCGTGGCGAGGGCGGGCAGCGGTTCGCGCCCCAGGGCCCAGGCGAGGTCTGCCGCGCGCGTGTCGGTGTAGGCGGTGTTCAGGGTCGTGAGCATGGGTCGGCTCCGCAGCGACGCAAAGAGAAGAGGAGTGGGTCCGGCGCACCCCGGTCGGCACCGGGATCGTGGCCCGGTCAGCCAGGTCGGGTGAGGACGACGTCCCCGTCGGTCCGGTCAGCCGTGTCAGGCCTGCCGGGAGGGACGTCCGGGGGCTGCGTCGGCGATTTATAGGGAATCATGAACTGTGGCGCCACCACAGCGTTTTTACCCAACTTGACGTGCTTTCCATCCCCCCGAGGGCTGCCCAGCTCAACTGTTCAACCGGGCGTACGCCCCGTCGGCCGACGTGCTCCCCGCGCGCTCGCCGAGCCGGGCGTGCAAACCCCGGGGAGCGCCCACCGGACAACCGGGCCCACCCGGCGTACTCAGGCGTGAATCAGAAGTCGCCTCCGTGCGCCGCCCGGGCGTGGAGCGGGTGCGGGGCGGGTGCGGGGCGGGTGCGGGTGCGGGTGCGGGGCGAGCATGTCCTCTTGGGCGCCTGCCCGGTCCGAGCGGCCCTGCACACGCGAGCGCCCGCCGGGAGTTCGTCCCGGCGGGCGCTCGTGTCGTGGAGCTCAGCTGCCCCGTGTCAGCTGCCTCCACCGCATCCGCCCCCGCCTCCGCAGGAGGACCCGCCACCACAGGACGAGCCGCTGCTGCTGCCGCACGACGACGAGCTGCTGCCGCAGGACGAGCCGCCACCCCCGGACGACGAACCCCGGTCGTCGTTCGACGAGGAGTGCGACGAACCGCTGTCGCCGACGCCCGCGGCCCCCAGCACCCACCAGCTGTTGTCGGAGCCGCTGTTGTCGGAGCTGCTGCCGCCCCGGCTGCTCCGGTACGCGTTGCCGCCGCGGCCGGACGACCGACGCCGTCGTGCCGCGTTCCCCCTGCTGCGGTTGTTGACGGCCACCATGGTCAACGTCCCCACAAAGATCACCGCCAGGATGATGCCGATCACCGCGATCGCGTTCATGGCGCCACCCTCCCCTCTTTCTCCTGAGTCCCCCGAAGCGGCCCCCCGTGGGCGCCTCGCTCACTTGCGTGTGGCGGGGATGCCCCGCCGGTGACCGCTCAAAGCCGAGTTGAGCAAGTCCAGAGCTTGTCGTACGCGTGACGAATCCGGAGCCTGCGCGTGCGCGGTCAGCCGCTGCTGCCGCAGGAGGAGGACGAACCACCTCCGCAGGACGAGCCGCCGCCGCTGCCGCCGCCGCACGACGAGGAGTCGCCGTGTCCGTGGCTGTCGCCCTCACCGTCGGGCCACGGCGCCCGCGCGGCGTTCGCCCACCAGCTGTCGTGCCGCCGAGGCGTACGGGGCGGGCCCAGGCCGGGCCCGTCGCCGATGCCGCCCCACTTGATCACCACGACGATGGGCACCACCAGCGACGCCACCACCACCACGAGGGCGACGAACAGCAGGACGCCGAGCGTGAGGAGTGCCACGGTCATCGGTCAGTCCCCTCCGCCGCCGCCACCGCAGCCACCGCCGCAGGAGGACCCGCCTCCGCAGGACGAGCCGCTCCCGCACGACGACCCCCCGGACGAGCCACCGCCGTCCGCCCACCAGCTGCGGCGCCGTCCGCGCCGCCTGGAGCTCCTGACGGCTCCGACGACGATGGCCAGACCGATGGCCACGAGTACCAGGATGAAGCCGACGTCCGCCATGGCCCACCCTCCCCTCTTCCTTGCTTGTGTCCCCCGAAGCGCCCCCGTGGGTGCCTCGCTCACATGTCGCGGGGATCCCCCCGCCGCCGACCGCTCCAAGCCGAGTCGGTCGGGTCCAGAGCTTCGTCGCGTCAGCTGCCGCCGCCACCGCCGCAGCCGCCTCCGCCGCCACCGCAGGAGGAGGAGCCGCCGCACGACGAGCCACCCCCGCAGGACGACGAACCGCCGCTCCCGTGGGACGACCCGCCGCCCGCCCACCAGCTGTGCGAGCGCCGACGGCCCACCCCCGAGTGACGGCCGAGCGCCGACACGACACCGACCAGGACGACGACGCCCATGAAGACGAAGAAGACCTCCATCTCGGCACCTGCCTTTCGTTCCCCCCTTGCAGGCCCCCCGTGGGCCGTGCGTGACGTGGGGATGCCCTCGCGCCTCACCGGTCAAAGCCGAGTTGAGGAAGTCCAGAGGTTCGGCGCAGGATGACGGCCATGACCTCCAGCGCAAGCCCCGCCCGCACCCCTCGCCCTCCGCTCAACCGGCGGCTCGCCGAGTTCGGGACGACGATCTTCGCCGAGATGTCGGCGCTCGCCCTGCGGACCGGGGCGATCAACCTGGGGCAGGGCTTCCCGGACACCGACGGCCCCGAGGAGATCCGCGAGGCCGCCGTACGGGCGCTGCGTGACGGCCTGGGCAACCAGTACCCGCCGGGGCCGGGCGTCCCGGAGCTGCGCACCGCGATCGTCGACCACCAGCGGCGGCGGTACGGGCTGTCCTTCGACCCGGACACGGAGGTGCTGGTCACGGCGGGCGCCACGGAGGCCATCGCGGCCGCGCTGCTGGGGCTGCTGGAGCCCGGCGACGAGGTGGTCGCCCTGGAGCCGTACTACGACTCGTACGCGGCCTGTATCGCGATGGCGGGCGGGACGCGCGTACCGGTGACGCTGCGGCCGTCCGAGGGAACCCGCGACGGAGTCGCGGATCGGCGCTTCCGGCTGGACCTCGACGAGCTGCGGGCCGCCGTCACCGACCGGACGCGGCTGCTGCTGATCAACACCCCGCACAACCCGACCGGCACGGTCCTCACCCGTGAGGAGCTGACGGCGATCGCCGAGCTGGCCGTCGAGCGGGATCTGCTGGTGGTCACGGACGAGGTGTACGAACACCTCGTCTTCGACGACGCCGAGCACCTGCCGCTCGCGACCTTCCCGGGGATGCGGGAGCGGACCGTCACCATCGGGTCCGCGGGCAAGACGTTCTCCTTCACGGGCTGGAAGGTGGGCTGGGTGACCGGTACCCAGGAACTCGTGACCGCCGTCCGGACGGCCAAGCAGTACCTGACCTACGTCAGCGCGGGCCCGTTCCAGTACGCGGTCGCCGAGGCGCTGCGCCTGCCGGACACGTACTTCGACGGCTTCCGCGCCGATCTCCAGCGCAAGCGCGACCTGCTCGGCGACGGCCTGCGCGCGGCCGGGTTCAAGGTCTACCAACCCCAGGGCACGTACTTCATCACCACCGACATCACCCCCCTCGGCGAGAAGGACGCCCACGCCTTCTGCCGCGCCCTCCCCGAACGCTGCGGCGTCGTCGCCATCCCCAACTCCGTCTTCTACGACGACCCCGACGCCGGCCGCAGCCAGGTCCGCTTCACCTTCTGCAAGAAGGACGACGTCCTCGCCGAAGCCACCAGCCGCCTGCAACGATTGGCGTCCTGAACTCGCGCTCCTCCCTCGCGAGTGAGGTCGAGGCGAGATCATCACCGGCGTGGGTGCCGGGTGGTCTGCACTCGATCGAGTGCAGAGCGGCCGATCAACCTCGGCAGCGGACAGCGCCCCATGGCGTCGCCCCAGTGAAGTACAGCTATGTCCACCCGCGCATGGCGGAAGACCGATGAGTTCGGCCTCGCCGCCCGGTCTGACCGTCTGGCTGGTCGACCACACACCGCGTGGAGAGGTAGTTGTCTCATGAGCAAGGTGGAACGTCACCATGTCGCTCGACGGCTTCATGGCTGGTCCGGACATCAGCGCCGAGCACCCCATGGGCCGGGGTGGTCTTCGTCTGCACCATCGCCGGCCAGCTGCAGCACCTCACGCACGGGTCCACGACGCAACGCCGCAAACAACGCCACTCCGTCCTGCGCGTGGAGCGCGCCACGCAGGGCCCGCAGCCCGTCCTCGCCCCACCCCTCATCCACGACCCCGACGGTAACGCGCCACCGAGGAGTACGACGCCGGGACCCATCGGTTTCCCTCCGCCCGGCTCCGTGCCAGTGCCGGCGCACCCGGCGCCTGGGGGCAGGCGGTGTTGCCCGGTCAGCGGCGCCGCTTGCGGCCGCTCTTGCCTGACGAGCGCCGGGCCTTCCGCACGCGGCCGATGCGGGCGCCGTGGGTACCCAGCGCCCGGGCCGCCAGCTGCCTGAGCTCGTCCAGTCCGGCCCGGTCCGGGTGCGCGGAGTCCAACGCGGCGGCAACCGCGTCCCTGGCCTGGGGACCCTGGGCGCGCAGCATCTCCTCGGCGCCGTCCCCGCCGCCCGCCAACTCCACGAGCTGGAGCAGGCTCTCGGCGAGCACCAGCAGCTGCTCGGCATCGGTCATGTCCTCGGGGGACAGCAACTCACGGTGTGCCAGCGCGTTCAGCGCCGGCGGCGCCAGCTGTGTGTCTCGCCGCAGCGTGCGCAGCAGCCGCTCGCCCTCACCGTCCGGCAACGCCGCCGACAGCACGTCGAGCATCGCCTGCGCACGCGTGCGGAAGGTCATGGTCCTTACGGCGTCGGTCAGTTGGCGCAGGGCACCTTCCCGCTCACCGCGGGCCGTGATCCAGTCGGCCAGCTCCGTGCGGGCGGCGTCCGGGTCGTAGTGCTCGGCCAGCACCCCCAGCAGGCCGGCCGCCGGCGCCTGGGCCAGTTCACCGACCAACGGTGCGTCCCTGCCGGCCGCCAGCAACCGCTGCCGTACGGCCCGGGTACCGAGCTCGGTGAGACGGATGAGCTCGACCGGCCCGGCGGCCAGCTCCTCTCGCCGGGCATCGGCACGCTCCCGGGCCGCCGGGTCCGTTGCCGCCCCCGCGACGCCCAGCAGCTCCGCGAGCTCCGGCGGCATGTCCGCGAGCAGCTCGGGACCGGCATCGGAGAGGTCGATGTCCAGGAACACCGGATCGGCCATCCCACGGTCACGCTCGATCGCGCCCAGGTCGTCCAGCAGGTCGAGCACCGCGCGCAGGTCCCGGTCGGCGTGCTCGAACCACATCCGGTGCTGAAGGTCCGACCCGGCGTCGAGCTGCAAGGAGGTCCGATAGGCCAGGTGTACCGTGTCGCGCAGCCGCGGCCAGGGCATCGGGTACGGCAGGCTGTAGAGCGTGTTCAGCACGTCGTCCAGGACGTCCTCGTAGACGTCGAAGAACATCGACTCGACGTGCCGGCCGCTGCGCGCCCCGATCAGAGCCTGCCGCAGTTCGAAGCACGCGTCGAAGGCGCGCAGCCACAGCTGGAGCGGGTCGGCCAGCACCGGCCGGGCCTTGGCCACCGCGTACAACCGCCCCTTGACCACCCGGACCAGGCGCGCCTTCTTCGCCCACTCCACCAGCAGTCCCAGCCGCGGCAGGTCGGCCGAGGAGCGCACCCCCTCGATCTTGTCGCCGGTGCCGAGGACGTCCACCAGCTCGCGGGCCTCCGCCATCCGCAGCCGTCCCGTCGCCGTCACCGGTCGGCCGCCCTGCCCCGCCCATTCGGCGAGTCCGCGCAACTGCGCCACGGTCGTCGACGCCTCGGCCCGTCGGCGCAGTTCGTCGTCCGGGGGAAGCATCACGGGCAGTTGCGGCTCGGCCCGGGCCACGTCGGACAGCGCGCGGCCGGTCAGCCGCCGTTCCATGATCGTGGCGAGAGCCTGCTGATCGTAGGCGACCTCCCCGCGCTGCGCCCGGTCCGCGAAGCGCTGAAACGCCGCCCCGTCCTGGACGTCCACGCCCTGCTCCGCGGCCGTCATCGCCCAGAACTTCGCCAATCCCCAGCGCGTGCGGTCCGTCATCGCCGCCAGATGCCGGTCCGCGACCCTGTCGACCGCGGCAAGGGAATCCTGGAGTGAGGGGCCGCGCGGGTCCGCCAACTGCGCGGCGTGCAGATAGCGCAGCAGCGTGCGCAGGGTGCCCGGGGCGTCGCCGCGTTCCTCCCCGGGAAGCTCGGTGACCTGCTGGGGAAGCCAGGAGAGCAGCAGTTCCTCCACATGGCGCGGCTCCCACAGCCCCAGCCGGCCGTCGGCAGTCGCCCGGTGTCGGTAGTCCAGGGCCGTCTCGGCAGTGAATCCGTCCACCGGCAGCCCCTGCTCTCCGGCCCACCGGACCAGGCGGTCGACCAGCAGCCCGCACGCCGCCTCGAACTCATCCTCGGCCTCGGGTTCGAACCGCGTCCGCATGAAATCCGTCCAACCTGTCAGCAGTAGTCGTTGCCGTGCCACGCTATCGGCGAACCGGCGCCGGCAACTCGGCCGAGGACGAGCGGGCCCGCTACCTCAGGGCAGCACGTGGTGGTGGTCGCCCGCAGCGAACGCGGCTTCGAACCTCCTTGCGGCGAACCGGACTTCGTCGCACGGACTCACTGCGCAGAACGGCACGCCCCCCTGCCGATACCGATCGACGAAGGGCCGGGCAAGCGCAGCCGACTGCCGCGACCAGGAACGACCACGTCCGACGGCAGCGGTGCCGACGGTACGGGCCTGGCCGCACCGGAGGTCCTTCGTCAGCGGCCGTCCGCCTCGGGCTCCGGGCGCGGGAGCTCGTCGAGGTCGAGGGTGAAGGTGCGGCCGTCGGCCAGGGGGATGGGGAGCTTGCCCGTGCCGTACTTGTGGGTGTGGGCCGCGATGTAACCCGTGGCGGTCGGCTGGGTGTGGAGGACGACTTCCTGGGCGTAGGGGTCCACGACCAGGTAGATCGGGATTCCGTAGCGGCCGTACTTCGCGGTGCAGTCGTCGTAGTCCTTGCGCGCGGAGGAGGTCGAGACGACCTCGGAGATCAGCAGGACGTCCTCGAAGCTGTAGCGCTTGCCCTCCCGGCGGGCGTCCTCGCGAAGGATCGCCAGATCGGGGGCGGAGTTCTCGTCGGCGGGGAAGTCGATGTAGACGTCGGAGGTGACCTTCGCGTGACGGCCGAGGGCAAGAGCGGAGTCGATCTGCATCGACCTGATGGTGCTGGAGTGCTCTTCGCTCTGCGGGGTCATGATCACCTTTCCGTCGGCCCCGAACAGAACCGTGTATCCCTTGGGGAACTCGGTGTGCACGATCGCGTCGACGCTCATCAACGGCTCCTTCCCGTGTGTGGTCAGGATACGACGGACAGTGCCGCGTCACCGAGCCCGTCGGGACGGTCGGCAGACCGGTCCGAACAGACCCTGCGGCCAGCCCACCGCCGGTGCCGGAGGCCACAGCCGGGCCTGTCGCACGACAGAGGAATAGGTAGACCAACGAGGTGTCGCCTGGGTGACGGCCGCGCCCGCGCTGGTGACGGCCGTGCGTTCGGCGAAGCAGTACCTGACGTACGTGGCGTCGGGGCCGTTCCAGTACGCCGTCGCCGAGGCGCTCGCGCTGCCCGACAGCTACTTCGAGGCGTTCCGCGCGGACATGCCGGCCAAGCGGGACGTGCTGGCAGCGGGGCTCTCCGACACCGGGTTCGAGGTGTTCCGGACCGCGGGCACGTACTTCAGCACCACCGACATCCGGCCCGTCGGCGAGACCGACGGCTTCGCCTTCTGCCGCGCGCTGCCTGAGCGGGCGGGCGTGGTGGCCATCCCCAACGCCGTCTTCTACGACCACCGCGAGGCCGGCGCGCCCTTCGTGCGGTTCGCCTTCTGCAAGCGCACGGAGGTGTTGGAGGAGGCGGCGAAGCGGCTGAAGGCGGCGTTCTGACGACGCGACGCCACCGGCGGGATCGCCGCATTCCCGTCGACGTCGGCGCGGATTTCCCGTCGACGTCGGCGTGGATTTCCTCGACGTCGGCGCGGACGGCGAGAGCCCGGCCGTGGCACTCCACCATGCGGGTGGGGCGTCCTGGCCGGGCTCTCGTACGTCTGACGGGGTGTTTCGGGTCGTCGTGAACCCAGTCCCCCTGTAGCCGCCGGGGTCGATGACCGCCGGTGGCCACGGAAGCGCGCAGGGCGACTACTCGCCGTCGTCCTCGGGCTTCTCGGGCTTGTCGGTCTCGTCGACGTCCTCGGCCAGGCCGAGCTGCTCGACGAGCCACTTGTCGAACTCGATGGCCGCGCGCACCCAGCTGACCGTCGACGAGACGAAGTGCTCCAGGCTGACGCCGGTGCCGATCAGCAGCTGCGCCTCGCCGATGAGACGAACCGTGCCGTCGTCATGCGTGTGGCTGTAGACCTTGGGCCACAGGGTGCGCCGGTTCCAGTCGTCGATGGTCTCCAGCAGAGCCGGCTTCTCGTCGATCTGGTGCGGGCGGTCGTAGAACGTGCGCACCGAGAAGACCTGCTGGTCACCCTCTCCACGGAACATGAAGTACGTACGGAATTCCTCCCACGGCGCCGCGAGGTCACCCTCGTCGTCGACGACGTACTTCAGCTCCATCTGGTCCAGGAGCTGCTTCACGAGGTCCTGATCCGGGACGACGGGGCCCGCCGGCCCTTGGGGCTGCGGCTCGGGCTGGCCCCCGAAGTTCGGAATCGAGGACGGGTCGATGCTCACCGTGATTTTCCCTTCGTACGGATTCCGCCATCCTCCCCCATGCGGGGCGGGGAGTGGCAACCCCCGCCCCGCGTGGTTCGTCGCCCTTGGCCGGATCCTCCGGGGGATTCAGCTACGAGCGTGGCCGGGAACCTTTCGGGTACCCCCGATCACGGCTTCTTCTCCATCGACGGGGGCACCGGGGCGTCCGTGTCGGGTGCCGTCGTCGCGCCCGTCACCGGTCCCACGATCAGCCCCTCTCCTTCGCCGAACGTGGCCACCCGGACCGTGTCGCCGTCCTTGACCTCGCCGGCCAGGATCTCCTTGGCCAGACGGTCGCCGATGGCGGTCTGGACGAGGCGGCGCAGCGGGCGGGCGCCGTAGGCCGGATCGTTGCCCTCTTCGGCGAGCCAGGCCAGGGCCTCGGGGGTGATCTCCAGGGTGAGGCGGCGCTCGGCGAGACGCTTGGACAGGCGGTCGATCTGGAGCTTCGCGATGCGCTCCAGCTCCGCCTTGTCCAGCGCGGAGAAGACCACGAGGTCGTCGAGGCGGTTGAGGAACTCCGGCTTGAAGGAGGCCCGCACCACGTCCATGACCTGCTGCTTCTTCTCCGCCGCGCTGGTGACCGGGTCGACCAGGTACTGGCTGCCCAGGTTCGAGGTGAGGATCAGGATCGTGTTGCGGAAGTCGACCGTGCGGCCCTGTCCGTCCGTGAGCCGGCCGTCGTCCAGCACCTGCAGGAGGATGTCGAAGACCTCGGGGTGCGCCTTCTCCACCTCGTCCAGCAGCACGACCGAGTAGGGACGCCTGCGGACGGACTCCGTCAGCTGGCCGCCCTCCTCGTAGCCGATGTAGCCGGGAGGCGCGCCGACCAGGCGGGCCACGCTGTGCTTCTCGCCGTACTCCGACATGTCGATGCGGATCATGGCCCGCTCGTCGTCGAAGAGGAAGTCGGCCAGCGCCTTCGCGAGTTCCGTCTTGCCCACACCCGTCGGGCCCAGGAAGACGAAGGAACCGGTCGGGCGGTCCGGGTCGGCGATACCCGCGCGGGAACGGCGTACGGCGTCGCTCACGGCCCGTACGGCCTCGGTCTGGCCGATGAGGCGGCGGCCCAGCTCGTCCTCCATGCGGAGCAGCTTCTGGGTCTCGCCCTCCAGCAGGCGGCCCGCCGGGATACCCGTCCAGGAGGCGACGACGTCCGCGATGTCGTCGGCGCCGACCTCGTCCTTGACCATGGTGTTCTTGGAGGCGGCGGCCTCCTCCTCGGCCTCGGAGGCCTCCTCCAACGCCCGCTCCAGGGTGGGGATCTCGCCGTAGAGGAGCTTGGAGGCGGTGTCGAAGTCGCCGTCGCGCTGGGCGCGTTCGGCCTGGCCGCGCAACTCGTCGAGCTTCTCCTTGAGTTCACCGACGGCGTTGAGGGACTGCTTCTCCTTCTCCCAGCGGGCGGTGAGGTTGCGCAGGTCCTCCTCCTTGTTGGCGAGGTCGCGGCGCAGCTTCTCCAGGCGCTCGCGGGAGGCGGCGTCGGTCTCCTTGACGAGGGCCATCTCCTCCATGCGGAGCCGGTCCACGGACCGCTGGAGCTCGTCGATCTCGACGGGCGAGGAGTCGATCTCCATCCGGAGCCGGGAGGCGGACTCGTCGACGAGGTCGATGGCCTTGTCGGGCAGGAAGCGGGAGGTGATGTACCGGTCGGAGAGGGTGGCGGCGGCGACCAGCGCCGCGTCCGCGATCACGACCTTGTGGTGGGCCTCGTAGCGGCCCTTGAGTCCGCGCAGGATGGCGATGGTGTCCTCGACGGTCGGCTCGGCGACCAGCACCTGCTGGAAGCGGCGCTCCAGCGCCGGGTCCTTCTCGATGCGCTCGCGGTACTCGTCGAGGGTGGTGGCGCCGACCATGCGCAGCTCGCCGCGGGCGAGCATCGGCTTCAGCATGTTGCCGGCGTCCATGGCGGAGTCGCCGCCGGCGCCCGCGCCGACGACCGTGTGCAGCTCGTCGATGAAGGTGATGATCTGCCCGTCGGAGTCCTTGATCTCCGCGAGCACGGTCTTCAGCCGCTCCTCGAACTCGCCCCGGTACTTGGCCCCGGCGACCATGGCGCCGAGGTCGAGCGCGACCAGCCGCTTGTTCTTCAGCGACTCGGGCACGTCGCCCTTCACGATCCGCTGGGCCAGCCCCTCGACGACGGCGGTCTTGCCGACACCGGGCTCACCGATGAGGACCGGGTTGTTCTTGGTCCGGCGGGACAGCACCTGCACGACCCGCCGGATCTCCTGGTCCCGGCCGATGACGGGATCGAGCTTCCCCTCCCGCGCGGCGGCGGTGAAGTCGGTCCCGAACTTCTCCAGGGCCTTGTACTGCCCCTCCGGATCGGCTGTGGTCACCCGGCGTCCTCCCCTGGCTTTCTGGAACGCCTCCCGCAACTTCCCGGCGTTCGCCCCCTGCCGGGAGAGTACGTCCCCGGCCTGGCCGCCCTTCTCCGCGATCCCGAGCAGGAGGTGCTCGGTGGAGACGTACTCGTCGCCCAGCTCCTTCGCCTTGGCCTGGGCCTCGGCGACCACGCCGAGCAGCTCGCGGTTGGGCTGGGGCGGCGACACGGTGGAGCCGGTCACGCTGGGCAGGCCGGCCAGGATCTTCTCGGCGCCGGCGCGCACGACCGCCTGGTCGGCGTCGACCGCGGCGAGCAGATCGGTGATGTTCTCGTTGTCCTGGCCCTGGAGCAGAGCCAGCAGCAGGTGGGCGGGGGTGAAGTCGGCGTGTCCCTCGGACACGGCCCGGTTGCTGGCCGCGTTGATCGCGTCCCGGCTCCTGTTGGTCAGCTCGGCATCCACGTTCGCGTTTCCCTCCTTGCGTCAGCCGTTGCGTCGGTCATCGCGTCGGTCACCGGTCACCGGTGTCGGCGCCGGTCCCGGTCCCGGTCCCGGTCACAGTGACTTGAGCAACGTACACAAAGTTGAGTCTATTCCACTCAAGGTGGAGCCGGGGAGGGATCCCGCCAACCGGTCGGGGGCCGCACCCGAGAGGGGTGCGAGAGGGGCCCGGGAGGGGCCCGGGAGGGGCCCGGGAGGGGCCCGGGAGCCGGATTCCCCGCTAGATTCCAGGACCGTGAGCACCTATCGAGTGGATCCGGGAGACCCGGACGCCGCGTACCTCGCCTTCTGGCGGGAGCGCCACCTCTGCACCCTGACCACCCTCCGCGCCGACGGCAGCCCCCATGTGGTGCCCGTCGGGGTCACATACGATCCCGGGGCCCGGCTCGCTCGAGTGATCACCCGAACGGGGAGCACGAAGGCACGGAACGTGCGCGCCGCGGGGGCCGAGGGCGCCCGGGTCGCGGTGTGCCAGATGGAGGGCCGGCGCTGGGCCACGCTGGAGGGGCTCGCCCGGGTCCACGAGGACCGGGAGCGGGTCGCGGAGGCGGAGCGGCGGTATGCGGAGCGGTACGGCAGGGAACCGCAGCCCAACCCGCTCCGCGTCGTCATCGAGATCGAGCTGACGCGGGCACTGGGGCGCGGCTGACGGTCGCCGACCATTTCCGGTTGACCATTTTTCAGACAGATGAGCGGGCGGACGGGTTGGTTCCGATACCGCCGGACATCCTGAAATGTCCCCGTAAACCTGCAGCGGCGTCACCGTGTTCAGGTCACGGTGACGCCGCTGCTGGGGGGAAGCGCCTGAGCGATTTGAAACGACGGGGGAATCGCTTCAGGCACTGCGGGGGGTGGCTGATACGGCCGTGGAGGCCGGGGTCTCCGGCTCGGCGAGCCGGTGGTCGCGCTGGTCGAGATTGACGAAGACCATCCCGTACCGAATGGCACACCGCACTGGCTGCGGCGCGCCGCGCGGTCGCCGCAGACACCGGTACGCCCGGATGTCCTCGTCCTCGTCCCGGGTCACCACCACCGGTTCGCCGAACACGGTCACCATCAACGAGTCACCGCTGTGGGGGATGGCGGTGGCCAGGTCGATGAAGTGCCAACCGGAGCGGTAGGCGGTGGCCATTTCTCGGCGGAAAGAGCGGTCGTCGGGTGGAGTCGTCATGTCAGACCTGCACAGTCTCGTCCGAGCCCTGTGGCGCCACCGGCCAGATACTGTCGGCGAGCACGGTGGTGTTCACCGCACCCACCGCCGCACCACCCCAGAAGCTGTCCTCAGGCGAGTCGCCTCTCGCAGCGGAGTGAGCACTCACCACTCCGAAGGCCATAACGGCGGAGAAGGCGGCGACAAGCACCGAGCGAAGCAATCCGTTACGCATAGTCGGCTTCGTCCTCACTTGAAGGTCCCCTCTTCCCCCGTCGCCTACGACGATGGCTCATTCGGGCACGTCATGGCCACATAATCGGTGCATCATGTTCCTGCATGTTCAGGACCCTGGGGGGTGGAGATTTGGCAAATAGCTGGACGAAAGAGACACATCCCCACGCGGTGACCGAACTGTGTGAGGACGGCAGCCGTCTCTACGCGAATGCTCTTCGCGCGGGACGTATCGCCCGTACGGATGTGGAGACGACTCCCTGTTTGATGGAGTTCGGTCTGCTCCAGCCAGATCTCGACGACGCGAACTGGCTGCGCCCGGTTCCCCCGTCGGCCGCCCTGGCCCAGCGGCTGCACCCACTGGAACGCGAGATCACCGAGCGTCGGCGGCTGACCACCGAACTGGCCGAGACCTTCGAGCCGTTCATGGCGCTCAGTGCCCGGGCAACCAGCGACACGCACTCGATCACGGTGCTGGAGGGCAGCGACCGGATCAACGCCGCGCTCGACCTGGCCACGTCCCAGTGCCAGAGCCAGATGCTCACGGTCCAGCCGAGCACCAGCCGCCCCGAGCGCAGGATCGTTCAGGGGCTGGAGCGCGACAGGCCTCTGCTCGAACGCGGTGTGAGCATCCGTACGCTCTACCAGCACACCGCCCGCTACAGTCCCGCGAACCTGGCGTACGTGGACCAGGTGTCCGGCAAGGTAGAGATACGGACCATCGACGAACTGGTCGAACGCCTCATCGTCTGCGACGAGACGGTCGCCTTCATCCCCACCCGTGACGACCGGCAGGTCGCCCTGGAACTCCGCCACCCCGGCCTGGTCCGCTATCTGATCAAAGTCTTCGAGTTCATGTGGTCCCGCGCCGTCCCGCTGAACGCCGGCGCCCCCTACGAGACCGCCTCCGACGGCATCACTGAGATCCAGCACTCCATAGCCAAACTCCTGGTCGAGGGCCACGTCGATGAGGCAATAGCCCGCCGCCTCGGCATGAACGTCCGTACCTGCCGCGCCCACATCGCCAAGCTGGCGACGGCGCTGGGCAGCGGCAGCAGGGCCCAACTCGGCTACCTCATAGCCCAGTCCGGGATGCTGAACCAGGAGAGCTGACCGCCGTGGGAGACGAGTTACACGCGATCGCCGAAGCCCACGGGCACGGAGCCGACGAACTGTGCGAGGCCGGCACCGAGTTGTACGCGCGGGCGCTGGAGGAGGGGGCCGTGCCCGGCGAGGACGCCGCCGCGGCACCGTGCCTGATCGCCGCCGGGCTGCTGCACCCGGTGATCGGCGACCCGCTCCGGCTGGAGCCGGCGGCTCCCGCGACCGCCCTGCACCGGCTCCTGCGCGGCATCGCGGACCGGGTCGCCGAGGAGCGGCGCCGAGAGGAACGGCTGGCCGCGGCCTTCGAGCCGCTGCTGCGGATCGCGGAGCGGCGGACGGCACCGGGCGACACCGGCACCCCGGCCATCACCCTGCTCAGCGGCGTCGAGCGGATCAACGCCGCCATCACCGAGGCCATGGCCGAGGCGACCCGGGAAATGCTCTGTATCCAGCCGCACACCCACCAACACGGCCCGCGCGGCCAGGAGGGCCAGGCCGGCGCCCTCGGCCGCGACCAGGCCCTGCTGGCCCGTGGCGCCCGCATCTGTACGCTCTACCCGCACACCCTCAGGCACTCCCCCCTCATCCTGGCCCGCTACGAACAACTGCGGGGCGACGCCGAGGCGCGCACCCTGGACGAGGTCACCGACCGCCTCATCCTCGTCGACCGCACGGTGGCCTTCATTCCCGCCGACGCCGAACGGACCTTGGCCCTGGAGATCCGCCATCCCACGCTGATCTCGTTCTTCGCCACGACCTTCGACCGCCTCTGGCAGCTGGCGACGCCCATGTACCCCGAGGCCGTCCAGCTCCCCGTGGTCGACGGTGTCACGCCCCGCCAACGCGCCATCGCCCGTCTCCTGGTGGAGGGCCACACCGACACCGCCATCGCCGACCGTCTCGGCCTCAACGTCCGCACCACCCGCGCCCACATCGCCAAGCTCGCCGCCCACCTGGGCAGTGAGAGTCGAGCCCAACTCGGCTATCTCATCGGGCAGTCGGGGATTCTGGAGCGGGAAGAGGGGCCGTAGGGGCGGGGGCCGGGGAGGGGACGGCGGGGAGGTCGTCCGATGGGGTGGCACGCGGCGTGCCGTCGAGGCCGGCCTCGGCGATGCGGACGCCGAGCTGGGTACGGCTGGCCGCGCCGAGCCGTTCGGAGAGGCGGGCGATGTGGGCCCGGCAGGTGCGCACGCTGATGCCGAGCCGTTCGGCGACCACCGCGTCCTGGTGTCCCTCCGCGAGCAGCGCCGCGATGGACCGCTCGCGGTGGGTGATGCCCGCGACCCCGGTCGACGGGAGCGACGCGGCCAGCGGGACGCCGAGCCGCCACAGCCGTTCGAAGACGGTGACCAGGTACTCCACCAGCGCCGGATGGCGGATCTCCAGGGCCATGCTCCGGTCGGCGTTGGCCGGGATGAACGCCACCGTGCGGTCGAAGACGATGAGGCGCTCCACGACCTCGTCCAGGGTGCGGGCCTCCGCCGACTCCCCCATCAGCTCCATGTAGTTGTGCAGGCCCTGCCCGTGCCGGGCCACATGCGTGTACAGGTCCCGCATCCGCACACCCCGCCGGCACATCGCCAGCGCCCGGTGCAGCCCCTCGCGCAGCTCGTCCTCGCGCCGGATCCCGCCCGGCTGCACGGTCAGCACCTCCGTGGTGCAGCGGTCGGTGGCCTCGTCGATCGCCGCCCGGATCCGGGCCAGCCCGTCGAGCACCCGGATCGCCGTGCTCTCCGCCGAATCCCGGGCCCGGGAGCTGCCGAGGCCCGCGTACCACTCGACGGCGTCGACCGCCGCGCCCATCCGGGCCTGACTGGCGCTGACCTCCGCGTGGACGCCGCGCAGCAGCCGGGTCATGACCTCCTGCGGGGAGGTGGGCACCAGCCAGCCCATGTCGTCGGGGTCGGGGTGCAGCAGGGCGAGTTCGAGGAGGCAGGGCACGGCGTCGGCGTCCGCGCGCGGGACGCGGCCCCGCCGTACGGCTCTGGAGTACACGCGGTCCCCGGCGGCGCAGAGCCGGTCGGCACCGTGTGGATGCTCCTCGGTCGCGTGCCCGGCCATCACCCAATTCACCCCCGGTTCCAGCCTCTTCGGAGCGCAACTATGCGCGGCCCGCACCGGCACCGCAACACGGCTCTGCCATGTTTCCGCCCCGATAACATCCGTTGTGCCCGCCTCCTCCACCCCTCAGGCAGTGCGCTCTGCAACAAGCTGAAATCGGCGACGGAAGCCTCCGCACGACCCGGCGGGTCCCCTCGCCCGGCCGCCGGGACGGCCACGGAAACAGCGACGAAGACGGCCACGGAAACGGCCGGTTCCCCGGTCGTGCGCCGGGCCGGTCAGCGCGGCGGTCGCAGCCCCGCGTCCCCCGCCCGGCCGTACTTCAAACCTTCCGTTTCCGCAGGTCGCGATCGTCCCCGCAAGCTGCCCGAAATGTGCTGGTGATCAGGGTGTTACGGAGCGCGCTTACCGTCGGGCCATGGCGGACATATTTGACGCGTACGCGTTGGCCGACGCGTGGGACGAGATGTTTGCGCGGCCGGGTGAGGTCAGGGCCGCCTATGAGCCGGTGCTGGCGGCCCTGCAGCCCATCGAGCCGGCCGAACTGCGGTTCAGGGCCGACCAGATGGCCCGCGCGTTCACGGACCGCGGTGTGACGTACGCCTTCGCGGGCGAGGAGAGACCCTGGCCGCTGGATCTGGTGCCGCGCATCCTGGACGCCCTGGAGTGGGATCTGATCCAGCGCGGAGTGGCCCAGCGCGTACGGGCGTTGGAGGCGTACCTCGCGGACGCGTACGGGCCGTGCCGGGCCTTCGAGGACGGGGTCGTGCCGTGGCGGCTGCTCCTCAACTCCGCCCACTTCCACCGGGCCGCGCACGGTGTGGAGCCTCCGGGCGGGGTCCGTATCCATGTCGCCGGCATCGACCTCGTCCGGGACGAGGCGGGCGACTTCCGGGTGCTGGAGGACAACGTCCGGGTGCCGTCCGGGGTCTCGTACGTCATCGAGAACCGGCGGGCGATGACCCGCGTCTTCCCGTCCCTCTTCGCCGAGCAGCACGTCGTGCCGGTCGACGGCTACGCCCAGAAGCTGCTCGCCGCGCTCCGGGCCGCCGCGCCCGGCGGCATCGGTGACCCGCGTGTCGTCGTCCTCACCCCCGGCCCCAGCAACGCCGCCTACTTCGAACACGCCCTGCTGGCCCGGCTGATGGGCGTGCAGTTGGTGGAGGGGCACGATCTCGTCTGCCGGGGGAACCGGGTGTGGATGCGGACGACCCGCGGGGAGATGCCCGTCCACGTCGTATACCGGCGCCTCGACGACGACTTCCTCGATCCCCTCCACTTCCGGCCCGACTCGGTGATCGGCTGCCCGGGGATCATGGGCGCCGCGATGGCGGGCAACGTGACGCTCGCCAACGCGGTCGGCAACGGCATCGCCGACGACAAGCTCCTGTACACGTACGTTCCCGACCTCATCCGCTACTACCTCTCAGAGGAACCGATTCTGCCGAACGTGGAGTCCTTCCGGCCGGACGAGCCGGGGCAGTTGGAGGCGGTCCTCGACCAGATCGACCAGCTGGTGATCAAGCCGGTCGACGGGGCCGGCGGGCAGGGCATCGTCATCGGGCCGAAGGCGGACCGGGAGACGCTGGAGCGCACCCGGGAGGCCGTGCTCGCCGATCCGCGCGGCTGGATCGCGCAGCGGCCGGTGGCGCTGTCCACCTCCCCCACCCTCGCGGGCGAACGCATGGCCCCGCGCCACATCGATCTGCGGCCCTTCGCCGTGAACGACGGGAGTGACGTGTGGGTGCTGCCCGGCGGGCTGACCCGGGTCGCCCTCCAGGAGGGAAATCTCATCGTCAACTCCAGCCAGGGCGGCGGCTCCAAGGACACCTGGGTCCTCGCCGAGGGGCCCGCCGAGCAGCGGTCCGAGGAGACCGGTGGCCCGCTGCCGGAGAAGGCACCGCGCCAGCTCGGGCCCGACGGCGTCCGGACCGTCGTCCAGGAAGGGGCACAGCAGTGAACGACGTGATCCTCTCCCGGATAGCCGAGGCCCTGACCTGGACGGGACGGTACGTGGAACGGGCCGACGCGACGGGCCGCATCCTCGACGCCTACCTCCACCGCCTGCTCGAAGACCCCTGGCGCGACGAGGACGTGGCCTGCCGCTCGCTGTACGCGATCCTCGGTGTGGACGCGCCCGACCAGCACTGCGACATGCAGCAGGTGCTGGACCAGCTGGCGTTCGACGCCCGCTCGACGGGCTCGATCGAGGGCGCGCTCGGGGCGGCCCGGCTCAACGCCCGCAGCGCCCGTGAGGCCGTCTCCTCCGAGATGTGGGAGTGCCTCAACTCCACCTGGCACGCGCTCGCCGACCAGCGGACGGCAGCGCGCCGGACGGGCGGCCCGTACGCGTACCTGGAGCTGGTACGCCGGCGCGCGGCCCTCTTCTTCGGGCTCGCCGACTCGACGATGAGCCGCGACGACAGCTGGCGTTTCGTGGTGCTGGGCCGCAGCCTGGAGCGGGTGGACATGACCGTACGGCTGCTGTCGGTGCGAGTGCTGGACGCGGCGCACGCGCCGGACTGGCCGACCCTGCTGAGCGCGAGCGGCGCCGACGAGGCGTACGCGCGGGTGCACGGCGGCTTCGGCGACAGCCCCAAGGTCGCCGAGTTCCTGCTGCTGGACCGGGACTTCCCGCGCTCGGCGCTGCACGCGCTGACCACGGCGGAGGAGTGCCTGGCGGCGCTCGGCCGTCCCCGCCAGGACCCGGCCCGCCGCCCGATCGGCGCCCTGCGCACCCACCTCGAATATCTCGACTCCGAGTCCCTGGAAGCCGGGCTGCCCACGCTGCTGCGCGACCTGCAGCAGGCGTGCATGGCCTCGGCGGAGGCGGTGGCCGAGAAGTTCTTCCCGTACCAAGGCCCCGTCGAGTGGGCCCAGGAAGGCGCGTGAGCGATCCCGATGACACCTCCACCCCCACCCCCGGCCCCCGCCACGACGGCGACCCGGCGGCTGCGCATCCGGCACACCACCCGCGTCTCGTACGCCCAGCCCGCGGCCTCCTCCCACAACGAGGTCCGCATGACCCCGCTGACGCTCCCGGGCCAGACCACCCTGGACGCCCGCGTCCTGGTGAACCCTTCCACCCCCACCTGGTCGTACTGGGACTACTGGGGCACCCAGGTCACCGGCTTCGACCTCATCGAACCCCACTCCGACCTGACGATCACCGCGACCAGCCTGGTGGAGACGGCCCCGCCGGGGCCGCTCCCGGACGCGCCGGACTGGACGGAGATCCACCGGGCCACCGTCGACTCCCGCCTCCTGGAGTACCTGACCGCGACGGGCCGCACGACCCTCCCGGCCGAGCTCCTGGACCGGGCCCGTGAGGTGTCCGCCGGGCTCGACGTGCACGGCACGGCGACCGCGGTGTCGGCGATGGTCGCCGACCACGTCTCGTACGTGCCGGGCGCGACCGGCGTGCACACCAGCGCGGACGAGGCGTGGGAGCAGGGGGCGGGCGTCTGCCAGGACCTCGCCCACCTCACCCTCGGCATGCTCCGCGGCCTCGGCCTGCCCGCCCGCTATGTCTCCGGCTACCTCCACCCGGAGCGCGAGGCCGAACTCCACCGCCCCGTCGCCGGGCAGAGCCACGCCTGGATCGAGTACTGGGCCGGCGACTGGACCGGCTACGACCCCACCAACCGGGTCCCCGCCGACGAGTCCCACGTCGTCGTCGGCCGAGGCCGCGACTACGACGACGTGACGCCCCACAAGGGCATCTACCGGGGGGTGGCCGGGGGGCCGCCGGAGGTGACGATCGAGTTCACGCGGGTGGCCTGAGGGGTCCCTGGGGTCCCTGGGGTCCCTGGGGTCCCTGGGGTCCCTGGGGTCCCTGGGGTCCCTGGGGTCCCTGGGGTCCCTGGACCCTGACACACCGCGGGGCGGGGTGATCCCGGCCCAGTAGTGGCCTAGTAGTCCTCCTCCTGGTCATCCCGCGCGTAGTCCGTCAGTACGCAGCCGGCCTCGCCCTCGTCCTGCCGGTAGGTGCTCGGTATGTCCACGCCCGGTTCGCAGACGAGGTAGAGGAGGCCCGCGTCGAGGAGGGCCTTGGCGTTCTCCTCGTCGTCGGCGTCGACGGCGAAGGTCATGCCGACCATCAGGCCGGTGTCGTCGGCGATCTCGGAGTTCGCCACGTCCTTCTGGAAGTCGCCCAGGCTGGTGAAGTGCAGGAAGTCGATGTCGCTGTCGTCATTGACGTCGCAGTCGCCGGCGCTGTCGACCGCGTAGCTGACCTGGGCGCGGAACTCCAGCAGCTCGTCGCCCACGTAGTAGTCGGTGTCCTGGCACCCGACGTGCTTCTCTAGGAAGAGGGCGACCGCCTCCCTGTCCTTGGCGACGGGAAGCATCTCGCCGTCGTCGCCACAGGCGGAGACGGTGACGGCGAGCAGCAGGGCGCACGCGGACGCGGCCAGCGCGGAGGGCGTACGGCGGGTACGGCGGGTACGGGCAGGGGTGCGCAAGGGAGGGGTCCTCTGGGGTTCTGAGTGAGCGGAAGGGAGGGTGTGGGGGGTGGGGATCAGGAGGCCGGCACGGGGGCGGGGGCGAGGAGGGCCGTCTGCCGGGTGTCGCCGTGGCCGGTGGGCGGCGCGGCCGAGAGCGCCGGCGCCCTTCCGGTGGGCCGCGTGGCGGCAGGCACCGAGCCGGTGCGTCGCGCGGCGGCAGGCACCGAGCCGGTGCGTCGCGTGGCCGCAGGCACCGAGCCGGTGCGTCGCGTGGCCGCAGGCACCGAGCCGGTGCGTCGCGCGGCGGCAGGCACCGAGCCGGTGCGTCGCGCGGCGGCTGTTCGCGCACGCGACGTAGGTGTGTCCCCACTGCTCTGAGGCATGTGACAGTCGTCCCCCGTGATCACGACATGACAAGCAGTAACCCTAGACCATGGGACATCCGCACGGCAGTCGAGGGCCGCCTCGCACGGACGGCCCCGCCCGGCCGCGAAAAAGCACGGCCCGGCAGGCCCACCGCCACGGCCGAAGCACTGGCGGTGGCCCTGCCGGGCCGGGGAACGTGGGGCGGCCGGGACTAGTCCAGGTTGACCGCGTCGCAGTCGGCCCTGAAGGCGGACGTGCAGATCTGCTTGACGGTGTAGATGCCGTCGGCGATGACCGTGTCCTTGATGTTGTTCTTGGTCAGCGCGACCGGGGGCACCAGCTGGGCGGGGATCTTCTTGGTGGTCGGGGAGTCGACGCTGTCCTTGGCGAGGGCGTCGAACTCGATGCCGCGGCCCTGGACCTTGGCGACGGCCATCTCGGCGGCGGCGCTCGCCTGCAGCGGGAACGACTTGTACACGGTCATGTACTGGTCGCCCGCGAGGATCCGCTGCACGGCGTCGAGGTCGGCGTCCTGCCCGGTGACCGGCGGCACCTTGGAGACACCGGCGGTCTTCAGCACGTCGATGACGGCACCGGCGATACCGTCGTTCGCGGCGTACACGGCGTCGATGTTGTCGGCCCCGAGCTTGGCGACGGCCTTCTCCATGTTCGCCTTGGCGACGACCGGGTCCCAGTCCTTGGTGTCGAACGACTCGGAGATCGTCACCTTGTCCTGGAGCTCGGAGAGCGCGCCGTCCTTGAACATGGCGGCGTTCGGGTCGGTGGGAGACCCGTTCATCATGACGATCTTGTTGGCGGCACTGTCACCCAGATCCTCCACCAGCGAGCGGCCCTGCACCTGCCCGACGAGCTCGTTGTCGAAGGAGACGTAGCCGTCGATCGGGCCCTCGGCCAGGCGGTCGTAGGCGATGACGGGGATGCCCGCGTCGTCCGCCGTCTGCACGGCGGGCGCGATGGTCTTGGAGTCCACGGCGTCGACGATGATGATGTCGACCTTGTCCTCCACCATCTGCTCGAGCTGGCTGTTCTGGGTCTCCGGGTCCTTCTCCGCGTTGGCGTACTTGGTGACGCCCTTGTTGTCGGTCAGCTCGGCGATCTTCTTCTTGATGTTCGGGTAGTCGAACTGCTCGTAACGCTTCGTGTCCTTGTCGGGGAACAGCACGCCCACCGTGATGTCGTCGCCCTTCGTGGGGCTCGCCTCCACGCTGCCGCCGGCGTCCATGACCCCGCAGGAGGCGAGGGAGAGGGCCGCGGCCGAGGCGGCGAGGGCGGTGGCGGTACGGCGCAGAGCGGTGGTGCGACGACGTATACGAGTGCTGGGGGTATTGCTGGTGGTACGGGCGTTCACATCAAGGGCCTTCCGGGCGTGGACGCAGCAATGCGTCCCATATGGCTGAAAGCCAACGCGGTGATCACCTCAGCGTCAAGGACTAATCACTTAACGAGATGACAACAGCCTTGTGTGGTCTCGGTGTGAAGAGGGTAAAGCAAGGGACCATGGGTGTCGCCGCTCGACCTTCACCTGACACGAGCCAACGGCCGCCGCCCCGGCCCTCATCGCCCCCATGACCGTCGTACGGCCGGACGTTGGGGGCGATGAGGGCCGGGGGCGTCGGTGGTCGAGGTCAATGGGTACGGGGTGCCAGGTCAGCGCCATGACCTGGCACCGCCGGAGCGGACGCGATCATGCCGACGGAGACCGGGATCACTTCCGATCCCGGCGTCCCGATGTCGTCCCTCCGGTCCATGACCCGGGGACCGGCGGGTGGCGGACCTCACGCGGGCGGCCGGCCCACTGTCCTCGGCCCGCTCTCCTCGGCCCACTCTCCTCGGCCCCGCCTCGGCCCACCGTCTGCCTCTGCCGTCTGCCGTCTGGCGTCTGGCGCCTGCCGTCTGGCGTCTGGCGTCCGCCGTCTGGCGTCTGGCGTCTGCCGTCTGGCGTCTGCCGTCCGCTATCTGCCGCGCCGGTTGGGTTCGGGGCCGCTCGGTCCCTGCGGAGGCGTCGCCCGGCCGGGACCGGGGCGCGGTCCCTCGGCCCCCGGCGTCTGCGGGGTGGTGGGCCTGCCGGTGTGGGGGGTGCTGCGGGAGCGCGCGGCTGCGGCCGAGGGGGACGGCGAGGCCGACGGAGAGGGGGGCTGCGTTGCCGACGGGTTCGTGGGAGCCGACGGGTTCGTGGGAGCCGACGGGGTCGTCGGGGGCGCCTGGGGCGACGTCGAGGGAGTCGTCGGCGGAGTGGCCGATGGTGCCGTGGGGCCCAGCTGGACGGCGGCGGCCGGCGTCAGCAGGGGGCGGGCCTGGTCCTCGATGCGGGTGAGTCTGTCCGGCCACTCGGGGCCCAGTGTCCGGGCGGTCTCGCGCAGGCGCAGTTGGGTGGTGACGAAGGAGTCGCTCTCGGCGGTCGTCCACGGCCGGCCGCGTTCCGTGGCGAGGGCCTGGCGCAGATCCGGCGGGCCGGTCCAGTTGCCCGTGTCGTCGAGGGAGTTGCTGTAGCGGGGCTTGCTCTCGCCCCGGCGGTAGACGCTCGCGAGGTCGGCGAGGGCTCCCCGGTCGACGCGGTCGGCGAGTTCGAGGATGCCGGCGTAGGACTCGTCGGCGTTGGACTGCACGGTCAGCCGCCCCTGGCCCCGGTCGGCGAGCTGCTCGAAGTACCGGTTGACGATGCCCTGGTTGCTCATCGCCTGCGGCACCCCCATGAACAGGGCCTCGACCCGCGCGCCGGAGTCCCGGTAGGCCCGCATCTTCTCCTCCACGGCCCGCGCGTTCTGCGAGGTCTCCTGGATGATCGCGTGCAGCCCGTGCTCGCGGACGTACGCCTCGGCCTGGGCCATCCAGGCCCGCCCGTCGGCGCGGGTGTAGGCGGCCATCAGGGTGTCGTCCTGGGCCATCAGCCGGGCGTACTCGGGGTGGTAGGGCTTGTAGAGGTCGCTGTCGACGTCCGCGAAGCCGCCGTGCCGGTCGAGTACACCGGCCACCATCTCGGTGACCCTGCTCTTGCCCGCGCCGGGCTGGCCGACCAGGAACACCACGGTGGGCGTCTCCTGCCCGACGCGGCCCGCCAGGAGGTCGGGGACGATCCGCTCGCGGAAGATCCGCTGGTTCTCGGCGTCGGACAGCCGGTGCCGCTCCACCTCGGCGGGGTCGATCGCACCCCCGGACGGGTTGGGCGCGCGCCCGGAGGGGCCGGGCACGCGCTCGGACGGGTCGGGCAGGCGCTCGGACGGGTCGGTCATGTGAGGCTCGCCAGGATCTCGCGGGCGAGCTGTGCGTAGCGTGAGCGGGCCTCGGCGATCTGCTCCCGGTCGGCCGAACGCAGCCGCTCACGCTCCTTCGCCAGCCGTCCCTGCTCGGTGCGCGCGGCCTCGATGACGGCGGGGTCGGGTGCGTCCTTCGCCTCCTCCGCCGCGATCCGCGCGCTGTAGGCGCCGACCGCCCCGTTGACGGCCTCGATCGCCGCCTCGTACGCCGCGGTCTCCTCGTTCGACCAGTCGTGCGGCTCCAGGTCGTGGGTCACCGAGATGCCGTTGTTCGGGGTGGTGTCACGTGCGGTGTTCCGTGGAGCGCCCTGTGGAGTGTCCCGTGCGGTCATGTGTCCCTCCGGTGTCCCGGTGTCCAGTGGTCATTGTGGGGGACGGTGGACGAGGGGAGTCGGGTTCCCGGGAACTCGGAGGGCGACGCGCGGGGTTGAGGGGGTCCCCGGCGGCTCAGCCCTCGGTCGCCCACGCCCGCAGCAGGGCCTCCCGCTCCTCGCGACGTGGGGTGCCCTCGGCGGCGTGGGCGCGGCCCCACTCCGCGAGGGTGTCGACCTGCGCCGTACCCGCCACCAGGCGCTCCAGCAGGGCGACGGAGAGGTCGTACTCGGACTCGACATAGCCGCCGAGGGAAGCGGCCGACTGTGCGTTCAGTTCGACGGTCCTGTCGGCGGTCTCCAGGTGCACCTCGAACGCGGCCGCGGCGTCACCGCCGCCCGCGACGGCGTTGAGGACGAGGTCGACGGCCGTGGTGGCGAGCAGTCGGGCGCCGGACCGGATCCGTACGTACCGCACGGCGACCGACCGGATCTCCGACCAGCCCCACACGGCGCTCTGGCCGGTCCCGAGCCCCTCCACCCAGTCCCGCGTCAGCCGCACCCCATCCCCGTACCCCTCCGGCTGCGCCCCGACGTACACCCCACCGTCCTCGGCGATCCAGAACAGTCCGACCATGGCCATGAGTGCCTCCCCGACAGCTGCGTACGTGTTTCTCCTGATGAGACGTCATCCCGCACCGGACGGTTCAGCGCCCCAACGCCGTCCGCAGGGTCACCCCGTGCCGGACCCGCAGACGCCGTACCTCCCACACGGACAGGGCCGTCACCGTCAGCGGGCCGCCGAGGATAAAGGAATACGGAACGGCCGGTGTGTGGGTGGGTTAGTACGCCGAGCCGCCTTCGGCTTTCGCTCCATGCTCACCGAAGGACCTGCTCGCACCGATTCCGCCTTGTCCGGTTCCCTAAAGCGCGGTGTGAGAATGTGAGTTACTTGATCAGTCGTGAAGGAGAGCCGGGATGAGCGGCCAGATGCAGCTTGCCGACGCTTACGACATCGTGTATTCGGCGGCGGCGCGGATGATGTGGATGCAGAAAAGCCGTGTGTGGCGCCTGGACAGCCCCGGGGGCGGGTGGCCGGAGGAGCGCCGGGAGGCGTGGCGGGAGCTGGAGGCGGCGCTGACCGTCTCCGAGGGACCCGAGCCGCAGGCCGGCGAACCGTCCGATCCCGTACGTCATTTGATCTCCCGTCGGGCCGCGGGCCCTGTCGACCGGCCGATCACTTTCGCGGAGGCGGTCGCGGAGTGGACGACCCGGATGGTCGAGGATCCGGGTCCCTACGAGCCCCGGATGGAGCCCTATCCGGACGACTACCTGGTGCCGGGGCGGGCGGTGGTCGTTCAGGAGGGGCACATGCTGGTGCTGACCGGCCCGCTGAGGGACCTTGTCCACCGGATGGCGCCGGGCCGGCCTGCGGTGACGATCGCCGGAGAGACTGCGGAGCTGAGCCGGCTGGTGCACCTCGCGGCCGACGAACTGCGCGCGGCGGTCGGCGAACGGGTGCCGACTCCGCACCCTGTCGGTGCGGTTGGCGTGGCACGGGTGTCCCGTCGGCCGTCCGACGTGAACGACTTGCAGGCTCGGTACGAGGTACTGGCCCGGGCGGCCTGGCGTGCGTCGGAGAGCCTGCCCAGCCTGAAGTACATGCGGGAATCCATGGATTTCTCGGTGAGTCCCGATACGTCGATCGCCGCTGAGGACCTCCAGAACCTGCTGGCGGGGAGGTCGGGCCTGTTCTGGCGGGAGGAGCACGAGTCGATCGATCCGAACGTGCATGTGACTTCCGGAGTGGACTGGCCCGACGACCGGCCGGTCGCCCGGCTGATCGCGGAAGAGGCCAAGGACTTCGAGCGCAGCGCGTCGGCGGGACAGCGGCTGCGGCCGAGGGCTCCGCACGCCGGCGAGCGCCGTTTCTACCGCGAGAAGGGAGAGTTGGAGTACGTCGCGATCTCCGCTGTCCGCGCGCAGATCCTCGCGGAGATTCTGGACGAGTACGCGGCGAGGATTCACCCGGGCGCGCACTCCGGCATCATGCACTTCTCCGCCTACGACTTGACGGATTTCATCACCTCGGAAATCGGCCGCGAACTGCGCGAAACCGTCGGCTTCTGACACGAGATCATTGATGGCTGGAGATTACGGGGGATCGGTGGCTGAAGCGCGTTACAACATTCTCGTTGTGTCGGACAACAGCGGCAGAGGCGAGGGAGGTGTGGAGGTATTCAACCAGGAGTTGTCCGAGGCTCTCGCTCGTCGGCACAACGTCACTCTGTTCACGGCCAACCCCGACATGCCCCGGCATGACGGCATACAGCAGGTGGTGACGACGCGCCCGCCCGTTCTCGACTTCGGGTCCGGGGCGGAAGGTACAGCGACCGAAATGGAGCGGCGGGACTGGATCAAGTATCTCGCCGGTCAGGAGCCAAGGCAGTACGGGTTGCAGGATCCGGCGAGCCGACCGTACGACATCATCATCGCGCACTCGCGCTTCTCCGGGCCGGCCGCTGCCGAACTGCGTGAGAACTGGTACCAGGACGCGCGTCTGGTGCACTTCCTGCACACAAGCCCCGAGCGGCTTCCCTTCGTCAAGGGTTTCGCGCCCGAGAAGGCTGAATACAAGGCTGCCAGGGACTCCGCGATCGAACGTGCCGCCATGGGGCGTGCGGACGTCGTGGCCGGAGTCGGTCCGCTCCTGTCGGAAGTGAGCAGGGGGCTTTCCGCACAGGGCGTGAACGTTCCGCATTCCCACGAAGTCATCCCGGGAACCCGGGTTCACGATCCGGTCCAGCACGACCCCGCGCCGGAGACACTGAACCTCTTGGTCATGGGGCGGGTGGATGACCCCCTCAAGGGTGTGGACGACGCCGCAGAGGCAGTGAAGCTGCTGAACAGGGCCGGCACCTCCGTCCATCTCACCGTCCGCGGTATCCCCGACGAGCAGGTGCAGAAGGCGTGGGACGAGCTACGGAGACTCACCGGTGGCAACGTCACGGTCAAGCCCCGCACGAGCAGCGCGACCGAGCTCGACGAGGACATCAGAGGCTCGCATGCGGTGATCATGCCCTCGAAGCACGAGGGGTTCGGCATGGTGGCGCCCGAGGGGCTGGCTCATGGTGTTCCCGTCCTGGTGAACGAGGAGAGCGGCGCCGCGCAATTCCTTCAGGATCCCGATCGGGTCCCGCCGCGGATCGGCGGGCCGTGCGTGGTGGCCGAGCCGACCGACGGCAGTAGCCGCGTCCAGGCATGGATGACGGCGATCGCTCAGCTCAAACAGGACCTCCCGCAGCGCCAGGCCGGTGCGCTGCACCTACGGGAGACTCTCCAGCAATACACCTGGGAGCACGCCGCCGAGGCCACGGTCCAGGTGGCAATGGGTCAGACGCCGCTGCCGCGCCGGGACCCCAGGGCCCTGCTCACGGCGCAGGAGCGGGATCTGGTCCGCACGGTGCAGGGGCCGAACGGGCAGTTGCTCAGGCCCGATGCTCCGGAACAGTCACCGCGGGCGCCGGGGCCGGCGCAGACCGAGGTCGGTGTGCGGCGCGACGGGCCCCAGCATGAGCATCGGACGACCGGGACTCCGGTCCCTGTGTGGCAAGCGGGTTTGGCGCAGAACCAGGCCGGGGCCGAGAGTGCCCGCGCTACCGCCCCGCCCGGGAGCCAGACACCCCTGTGGCAGGTCGGCCTTCCCCAGAATCAGCCCGGCACCGGGGGCCCTCGTACAGCCGCCCCGGCCGAGAACGCGACGCCCTTGTGGCAGGTGGGCGTCTCCCAGGATCCGCCCGCCGCCGGGAGTCGACACGATGCGGCTTCCCCGGGGCGCGGTGCCGGGGAGGGTGATCCGGGACGGCCCGGGGGCGTGCGGCAGCCGCCACCGGATCTGTCGGGTCCCCGTGACGGCGGAATCGAAGTGTGAGGTGCGGGCCGGGGCGGAGGTGCTGCCCCGGCCCAGCGTGTAGGTGAACGTATGGGCCCGGGAGAGGCGTTGTCGCCGAGGTACTCCTCGGGGGCGGAAACACTCCCGGGCCCGGACCACCGCCAGGGTGCTCCGGGCCCGGTCGCTCAGCGCGCCAGGGCCGTACTCACCGCGCCCCGGGGTCGTACTTCCGCAGCGACTCCTGGACCTCGCGGGCGTACGGGCCCTCCCACCACGGGACGGTCTCGACGAGGACCGGCTTGGTGCCGGAGGCGAGGACGAGGGCGCGGCCCGGGGGCATGGCGCCGAGGTCGGAGACGCCGAGGACGCGTTGGCGGCTGACGGACTCACTGACCGTGCGGTTGCCGCTCCAGCCGCCGAACTCCGACTCGCGGCTCGCCTGGTACTCGCGCTGGTCGTACTCGCCGGCCAGCTCGCTGAGGTCGCCCAGGAAGCGGGTGTCGGAGACACCGCCGCCGTAGACGCGGATGTTCGCGGCGGACCACAGCTTCTCCATGCCGCGCTCGCCCCACACCTCGATGCCCTGCGCCCAGGACTGGAGGATGGTCATGAGGATGATGCCGCGCGAGCCGTAGTGGGAGTACAGGTCGGGCAGGGTGCGCCAGCGGCAGACGTTGGCGGCCTCGTCGAGGACGCCAACGAGGGGGAGCGCGAGGCGGCCGCCGCGCTGGGTGGTGGCGTACTCCTCGGCCGCCTCGACGACGGCGACGGTGAGCGCGGTGACGAGCGGCCCGGCGGAGTCGCGGCCCTCGCGGGAGAGGGAGTACAGGGTGCCGGCGGTGCGGACGAACGCGTGCGGGTCGAACTCGGGCGCGTTCGGGTCGGCGGGCGGCGTCACCCAGCGGTTGACCTCCGGGTTGACCAGGCAGGACGCCATCTGCTGGGCGACACCGTAGATGCCGCTGCGCTGCTTGTCGGGGGCGGTGAGGACACCGTTCAGGCCGTCGGCGGCCATGACGTGCCCGGCGCCGCGCAGGATCCGCTCGGGGGTGTCGTCCTTGGGGTTGGACAGCCAGGTGTAGAGCTGCGTGATCGGCATCTTGCCGCAGGCGGCGGCGAGCAGCAGGTTGGCGAGCAGGTCCTGGCCGGCCGGATCGAAGAAGGCGTCCGTGGAGGCGTTCGCGTCCCGGGACCCGCTGGCGAAGTGGTCGGCCATCTTCCGGGCCTTGGCCACGTCGGTGACGTACGACAGCGGGTTCCACCACCAGCTCGGTGTCTCGGCGGCGACCTGCTGCGGGTCGAAGACCCAGACGGGTCCGCGCGCGGAGCGGGGGCCGCGGGTGGAGTCCACGATGTCCCGCTTGTTGGAGGTGACGAGGACGGCGCCGGGCCCGTCGAGGATGGCGGGGACCGCCCGCCGGGTCGTCTTACCGGTCCTGGGCCCCCAGATGTCGACGTGCATGTCCTCGTACGAACCGAACAGCGGCTGCCTGCCCTTGACGGACCGTCCGATGAAGACGCCCGGGGTCCGCGCCATCACCCCGAGCCGCTCGGCCGTGGCCGCCGCGCCCTTCATCGTCAGCTTGCCCAGCTCCTCCCCCTTGGCGAGGTGCCGCGCCGCCCCGTCCACCTTCGGCTTCTTCTTGAACCGCTGGACGACCCGGTACGCGGCGGTCCCCAGGATGCCGAGCAGCACGGCCTCGCCCGCGGCGACGGCGCTGGCCGGTGAACCCGGCCAGTTGTAGTCGCCCTTGACCATGGCGACGACGAACGTCAGCGGGTTCGACGCCGGCGCCGGCGCGTCCGCGAACGGCGCGCCGATCCTCGCCGCGAGCCAGGCCCCGACGACCCCCAGGAGCACGATCGCGACCACGATGACGATCTCCATCGTCCAGTCGTCCTCGGCGCGGGGCTTCTTCTGCTGTTCTGCGGTCACCCGCGGGTCCGTCCTTTCTGGGGGTGGGGGTCGGGGCTGCGGTCGCCCCGGCGCCTGCCGCGTCTACGGCTTCTCTTCCGCGGCTACTGCTTGCCTTCCGGGGCGAAGACGAAGAGGTCCGCCTGCGCCAGCACCGCGTAACCGTCCGTCGTGAACTGGAGGGGTTCGGCGTCCGCGGTCAGGTTGGCAACAGGATCCGGGGCGAGGTCGGAGGCCAGGACCTTCTTGGTCTTCAGCTCCAGCGCGGTGATCCCCATGGTGTCGACGGAGCCGTAGAGGACGCCCCCGGCGGTCAGCCCCAGGGGCGTGATGATGTGCTCGTCCTCTTCCTGCCGCCACAGCTCGGCGCCCGTCTCCGTGTTCCAGGCGACCGCACCGCCGCCGAACTGGGTGACCACGGTGCCGCCGTCCGGAGACAGGACGGTGCTGCCCCAGCCACGGGACTTCTGGTCGAGGTCCTGCTCCGGCCCTTCGGCGATCAGCCGGCCGGTCCCGAGATCGACGACGGTCAGGATCTCGTCGTCCGCGTCGTCGCCCGGCTGCTCCCAGGCGAGGATGCCCTTGTCGTCGGTGAGCGGGAGGAGTCGCACCTTCAGATCGTCGGAGTCCTCGACATCGGTGAGGGCGGCCGGGCGGTCGACATCCTCCAGGTTCCACAGTTCCTTGCCGGTGAGGCGGTCGCTGACGGACAGCCGGCTGCCGCTGCCGTCGACCACGGACCAGGTCGAGACGGCACGGTAGCCGAACCCGGCACCCAGCGGCGCCTGATCGATGCCCCGGTCGCGGACCTCGACGGGGGCGCCGCCGCCGATGGGGGTGTATGTGTCGCTCTTGTACGCCTCCTTCGTCAGCAGATGGCCCGCCTCGACGGTCAGACCGGAGCCGTCCTCACCGCTGAGGGTGGAGCTGCCCAGTTCCTTCCCGGACGGCGCGTACATGGTGTACGTCGTGGTGATCGAGGCCTTCTTCAGACCGTCGCCCTCGACCACGTCACCGGAGACGACCAGGAGCGCAGGGGAGCCGTCCTTCCACTCGGAGATCTGCATGAACTGGTCAAGGGCACGGTCGCGATCGCCCTGCCACTCGGCCGGGACCGTGACATCGACGGTCCGGCGGACCTCGCCGGTCGCCGGGTTGTAGAGGCGGGCCCGGAAGCGGCTCTCCGTCGTCTCTGCCGGGGACGACTCCGACAGGTCTTCGGTCAGGACCACGGCGTCCCCGAGCACACAGGTCTGCGCGTCGAAGTTGACGACCTCGGTGGCGGCGGCCTCGGCCGGGTCGTCGGCGCAGCCCTTGAGACCTCGGCCGTTCAGACTCCATGCCGGTTCCGCGGACAGGCCGGGCAGTTCGGCGCCCTCGTAGGCCGGGCCCGTCCCCTTCTTCGCGGAGGAGGACGCCTTGGGCTTCGCCTTGCCGGTGGCGTCCGCGTCCTCGGGCTCGGTGTCTGCGCCGCAGGCGGTGACGAGCCCGAGGGACAGGATCGTCCCGGCGACCAGGAACGTACGGGTCTTCGTCAACTTGCTTGCTCCGTGGGGTCCTTGATGCCTGGGAGAGGATGAGTACGGGGTGTACGGGGTGTACGGGGTGCGTCTCACGCGTCCTCCGTGCCGGTCTTGCCGTCGCCCTCGACCGCGTTCGTGCCGGCCGGGATCGGCACGCGGTAGACGCCGGTGATCTCGTCCTGGACGTCCCAGGTACTGAAGGAGACGGACTTGCCGGGACGCGGGGCGTGGATGATCTTCTTGGTCTTGGGGTCCCAGACGATGCCCACGTGCCCGGAGAAGCCGCCGCCCTCGGGCCGGAAGAAGATCAGGTCACCGGGCTGCGCCTCGGACAGCGACACCTCGTACTTGCGGAGCCGGGGTTCCTGATCACGGGTCGTGGCACCGATGTTGATCTTTCCGTCGCTGGCCATGTAGTACGCCCACTGCGTGAGGCTGGAGCAGTCGAAGCTGGTCGGGTTGCGGCCCTGGAGACGCGGCGCGCCGTACACGTACGGGACGCCGATGCCGCGCTGCGCCCAGCCGAGGACCGCCCGGATGACCGGGTCGTCGGAGTCGGGGAGGACGCCGGAGGCGCCGGCGCCGTCGGGGGCGACGGCGGCGCCGCCGTTGTCCTCGGCGCACTCCTCGTACTGCGCGTTCCGGCCCTCGCTGCCGCTGTCGCCGGGGACGGTGCCGTAGTCGGGGTTGGCGGCGACCCGGCCCGCCATCCACGCCGCGGGGTCAACCATGCCGGGGCCCTGGTCCTGACCCCCGACGAACGGGTTGTCGACACCCGGGACGAGGACCTCCCAGTGCAGGTGGGGGCCGGTGACGTTGCCGGTCGCGCCGATGGTGCCGATCTGGTCACCGCGCTTGACGGACTGACCGACGGACACCTTGATCGAGGTCTGGTGAGCGTAGAGCGTGATGACGCCGCCCGCGTGCTGAAGCTTCGTCATGTTCCCGTACGACCCGCCGGGGCCCGCGGTCACCACCTTGCCGTCGGCCGGGGCGTAGATCGGAGTGCCGGTGGGGGCCGTCAGGTCGAGGCCGGTGTGGTAGCCGAGGCTCCACATATTGCCCTGCTTGTGGTAAGGCGTACCCATTTGGTACGTGCCCTGCTTCATGGGCCACTGCCAGTCCTTGCCACCGGGTATGGGCTTGGCGGCGGGGAGGGCGAGGGTCGTCGTACCGGTGGAGTACGCGGCCAGGGACATCGCGGTGGTGGTGTCGTCGCCGACGTCGTCCAGCGGCGGTGTCGACCACGAGCGGGCCGGGGTCGCGGCGATGCTGAGGGCCCGGCTGGGCTGGGCGCCGTTGCCGACCGGCTCCGGGATGTCCGACTGCTTGCCCAGGGTGGGGAAGCCGGGGTTCTTCTCGATCGTCTCCGCCAGGTGGGCGTACCAGCGCTTGATGAGGTCCTTGTCGCCGGTGAGCACCCCGCGGTAGCGCGCGGACTGGGTGAGGACGACGCGCGGGTAGATGCTGTTGGAGGAGGACGAACCGGAGTAGATCTGCAGGGCCTTGAAGGGCTGGGTCTCCGCCTTCTTGGCGTGCAGGAAGTTGGCCGCGGCGTAGGCCGCGTCGTCGATGTTGTACAGGTCCTTCTTGCCGTCGCCGTTGCCGTCGTCGCCGTAGTCCGTCCAGGCCGGCTTCCCGAACTGCAGGATGCCCATGTAGCCGAGGGAGTTGGCGCCGCCGGGCGCGGCCGACGGGTCCTGGCCGTACTTGGTCTCCTGGTACATCTGCCCGGCGATCATCGTCCAGTCGAGGCCGTCGTAGCGGGCGGCGGCGCGCATCGAGGCGAGGATCATCTTCGGCGGGATCTCGTTGCGCGCGGTCGTGCTCGGCATGTACATCTTGCCCGCCGGCATCACCGGGTTGGTGGCCGCCGCGTCGTCGGTGTTACCGGCCTCGGCGTTGTCGGCGTAGTCGTCGCAGGCCGCCGCCGCGGCTCCCGCGCCCATACCTCCGAGGAGCGACCCGAGAAGGACCAGGACGAGGGTGCCGACCCCGGCCAGGGGCAGAAAACCGACGCCGGCGGCTATCCACAGCCACTTCTTGTTGCCGTTCTTCTTGCCGCCGCCCGAGCCGTTCTTGGCCTGGGCCACCGCCTTGGCCGCCTTGGCGACCTTCGCCGCCTTCGCGGCGGCGGCCAGTACCGCCGGAGCAACCATCGCGCGTCACGCCCCCGAGTCGTCGGAGGCGCCCACGTCACCGAGGCCGAAGATGTCGAATCCCGAGACGACCCACTTGCCGTTGACCTCCTGGACGCTGACCAGCCACTGGTTCGATTCAGTGGTGGTCTCGCCGCCCTCGGTGCGCGTGGCCTTCACCTCGACCAAGCTGGAGATGGAACGGCCGCTGTCGCGCACCAGGTCGTCCGAGATCACCGCGTCCCGCTGCACGACGGCAGTGCCCTTGGACGTGCACTGGCCGGCCTGGCAGGTGGCCCACGCCTTGCCGGTGGGCAGCACCGTCAGCTCCTTCATCCGCGCGTCTTTCACGGTGAGGTCGAGGAGCGGGGCCTGCCAGGCAGCCGACTTGGCGGTGTGGTCGTAGGTGTTGATGCCGGCCATGTACCGCGTCATGACCTCGTGGGCCTCGGCGGCTTCGGCGACCGAGACAATCGGGACGGTCGCCGCGCTTTTGCCCCCGCCCGCCGTGTCCTCGTCGGAGTCGGAGGTGTCCTGTCCACCCGCCCCCGTCCCGCCGCTCTGGCCCGCAGTGGCGGTGGGGGCCGCCGAACCACCGTTCTCGTCGCTTCCGTCGTCTCCGTCGAACACGGTGAACACAGTCAGGACGGCGATCAGGAGAACGCCGAGCACTCCCAGGGCCAAAAGCCCTGTGCGCTTGTTCTCCTCAGGCAACTCCACGCTCCCGCGCCTCCCCTTGTGCTGAGCCGGTACGGCGGTCGACGGATGACCGGGACACGGTAGGGGGAGGTGTGGGGAGGGGTGTCGGGGGAATTCCCGGCGGGGAAACCACGGGGCGGCGTCGGGACAGCGTGGGAATCCGGCCGGTGGACCGGGCGGGTGCGCCCGCCCCGGCCGACGCCCCTGCGTCACTCCTCCTCGACGGGCTGAGCCCACTACACGGCGGTGCCGTACGCGATGTAGCGGGGATCCCCAATGGGCCAGGTCACCGGATGTATCGAGACACCCATCTCTCCGTGGGCGCCGAGGGCACGCGAGTACGTGTGCGGGGCCGTCACTCCGGCCGCGGATCCACCGGCAGCGGATCGAACGGATAAGCCGTGTGCCCGTCCTTGGGTGAACACGCCGCGAACGGGCCCGAGTCGGCGTCCATCAGCACTCGTAGATGCGGGTCGGCGTGGTGCAGCCACCACGTCGACATGCCGAGCGCCGGGTCCTGACGCAGGTGCTCCCAGGCCAGCCACAGGGCAGAGAGTCGGGCGCCGGCCTCGGGGTGCTCCCACCACTTGGGGCACCAGGTCGCCGACGAGCCGTTGACCCGGCGGCGGACCATCTGGGCGAGGTAGTCGGAGACGAAGACGTAGACATCCGCGAAGTAGAACTCCGGCTGCTCGGAAGGTGTTTCGGTACCGCTCATCGCTCCACTCCTGCGGGCTGCTGTGGGGGCCGGGCGACGGACGGTCAGGTCAGGATGATGCCGAGGAACAGCAGCACGACCACCACCGCGCCCATCACGATCCGCGCCGTCGGATCCTCTCGTTCCCACAGGTCGTGGACGAGGGCCCAGCCGGTCAGCCGGGCGGCGCGACCGCCGTGGAGACCGGCGGCCTGCCCGTGCTGCTCCTCGTCGGCGTCCACGCCGTCTTCCGCGGGCGCCCCGGTCTCGGGGTCGGCGTCGAAACCGACCGGCAGCCCCTGCTGCTCCTGGGCCACCAGGACCATCTGCTCAAGGAGTTCGGGGATCGTGTGCGGGGTGAGGGGGTAGGTGAAGGTGCCGTACGGCGTCTCCATGCACAGCCGCGCCTGCCAGGGGTTGCCGGGCTCGTAACCGTCGACCCAGGCCTGGTCGGCCTGGAAGACCTGGGGAGTCTGCGGGGCTTGAGGGGGCTGCGGGACCTGGGGAGCCGGTACCGGGGCTGGAGCCGGAGCGGGCGCCTGCTGGACCGGCGGGTTCTGCTGGGCCGGGGCGCTCTGCTGGGGAACGTCCCACGTGCGCGGGTCGGGCTGCGGCTGCTGCGGGTGCCCGTTGTGGTCGGTCAACTCTCGTCCTTCGCCGGGTCCATCGGATGCAGGGGTTCCGGGCGTCGTGCGTACGGCAGACGTGCCCAGCGCATTGTGGGCCCAAGGCGGGGCAGGACAGCGAGCCCGCTTTCCCGTCATGTCCCTGACGGTTCTCCCGGCCGGTTTCCCGAATTCGGCACCGGCGGGAATTCCTGGTCTCCCGACGAGGAAAGTGGCGGCGGTCCCGTGACAGGTCTTTGTCACACTGCCTGCGCACCTGGCTGGGCCAGGGCCCGTCGTGCGGTGCGGTCGTGACCCGCCCAGGCGGACGGGGAACCGACTCGCTGGAGTAACCGACTCGATGACAGACCACAACAGCCCTGCTGGCGCGGTCGGCGGAGGCCAGCCTTCCGGCCAGCCCGGGTCCTTCGGTCCTCCCCAACAGCCCCAGCAGCAGGCGTGGCAGGCGCAGGGTCAGGGGCAGCACCCCCCTGCCCCGCACCAGGCCCAGCCGGCGACCCCGCAGGCCTCCCACCCCCAGCCGCAGCAGCTTCCCTCCGACGCGGCCCGCGCGCAGGTCGCCGCCGCCTGGGTGCGCAACACGCCCCAGGCCGGGCAGGCCGCCGTACCGGCGCTGCCGCCGCGAGAGACGCGCCCCGCGAGCGAGTCGAAGAAGGAGAAGCGCGAGCGGGAGCGGGCGGCCCGCAAGGCCGCGTACGAGCAGAAGAAGGCGGCGAAGGAGCAGCGCAAGAAGGGCGGCTCGGCATCGGCACCCGCCGCGGTCGCCCCGTCCGCGCCCCACGCCCCCGGCCCTGCGACCGCACCCCAGGCTCCCACTCCCGGCAACTCCACGCTGACGCTCAGGACCGGGGCCGCCGGCGCGGCCGCCGCCCCCGCCTCGGCCCCGGCCACCCTCGCGGCCGGGCCTTCCACTTCCGCCCAGGGCTCCGGCAGGCCCGCACCCGCCCGCGACTTCAACGTCCCCAAGCCCGGCGGCCGGATCCCCGCCGGTGGGCGCAGTACGCATGTCGCGCTCCGCGCCACCCTGCTGATCACCACCTGTGTGTTCGCGCTGGGCTCCTGCGGTGTGATGGGCCTGGTCATCGGCAAGTCCTCGACTCCTGCGACCGCCGGGCTCGACCCCGCCGACGCGGCCAAGTACCGACTCACCGAGTTCCCGACCCGGCAGGCGGCGACGTTCGCGGAGCAGTACGCGATGCTGTGCATGACGTACTCCCCCGAGACCGCGTCCGCGCGCCGCGACGACCTCGCCCGTTACACCTCCGCCGGCGTCGACGGCGAGTGCGGCTGGGACGGCAAGGGAACGAGCAAGGCCGTCTCCGCCACCTGGGACGGAACCGCCGAGACGCTGCCCGAGTACGGCGACAACGGCCGCTACCTGGGGGTCCAGGTCCGCAGCGAGGGCGGCAAGCTCACCACCCTCACCGTGCCCGTCTATGTGAAGGACCTCGCGACCGGCGAGGGCATGCGCGTCGCGGGCGACGTCGGCCAGATGCCGTTGCCGCCCCGCGCGGACGTGCCGCCGGTCGACCAGGACGCCGAGGTCGTCGACGACACCTTGTCCGACCAGCTGCGGGAGCAGGTGCTGCCGGGTTACTTCGAGGCGTGGGGCGCGTCCGACACCACGGCGATGGCCCGTTTCACCACGTCCGACGCCTCGCAGGCCGCGACCACCGGTCTGTCCGGCGAGCTGACCGACCCCACCGTCAGCGAGGTCGACGCACTGGTGCCGTCGAACGTCCAGGGCACCGACCCGTACACCTACGGCAACGGACAGGCCGTACAGCTCCGGGTGGTCGTCGCGTGGACCGGCCCGGCGGGCGGGGCCGTGAACCGCTCGTACCGGATGACCGTGGTGAGCACGGCCCAGGGCTGGTTCATCAAGGACGTCCGCGGCGGTGTGCTGGACGCGGAGGGCGGCCGGGCCGACGTCGACGAGGAGACCGCCGCGCCCGACGAGGACGAGGACGCGGCGTCCGACGACGACACCGCGCCCGACGAGGGCGATGCCGTCTCGCCGTCGGGTTCACCGTCCGCCTCCAAGTCTCCTCAGTCCTCGAAGGACAAGCAGTCCGACAAGTCCTGACCGGCACCACGTCCCTCGCTCCACAACGCTTCGCACTCCCTGATCGAGAGGAACCACCCGTGTACCTGGCAGCCACCCTGGATTCGATGTTCGGAGAGATCCAGGACATCCTCACCAACGTGGGCACGATGGTCGCCGTCATCGCCCTCCTCGTCCTCGGCATCCGCATGCTGCTGTCGATGAAGCGCGGCGACGGTATGCGCGAGGCCTTCCAGGGCTTCGGCATGATCGCGCTCGCCGCCCTGATCATCGGTGGTGCCAGCGGCCTCGCCGGCGTGCTCATCGACCTCGGCAGCCAGATCGGCGGCGGCGAGGGCGGCCAGGGCAACTGACGCCCGACGCACCGTCAGCCGCCTTAGTAACGAGGGGAGTCAGCCGCGATGGCCCAGGATGCACCCGAGCCGCTGGTCGCATACGACCACACCGATCTGGTCAACCGCCCCAAGCGGATCTGGAACTGGGGCAACATCCCGCTGCCCGGCCTGTTGCTGCCCGCGCTGGGGGCGGCCTTCGGCTTCGGCCTGGTCTGGCTCATCGCGCTGTTCACGCTGTCCGCGTTCCTGCCGTTCCTCGGCATGTCGATGTGGACGTCGATCCTCTACTTCGGGCCGCCGTTCGCCGTCTACTTCATCTGGGGCCGGCCACTTCCCTCGGCGCTCACGCTGAGCCAGCAGCTGGTGGTGTGGACCGACTGGTGGTTCCAGCCCAAGCGGTTGCAGGGGCTCTCCGCCGACCAGGAACCGGAGGAACTGCGCTGGCAGGTCATCCTCTGGGCCCCGGGTTCACCACGCTGGCAGGCCCGTTACGACGCCGCACGCCAGGCGGCGGCGGAACGCGGCACTGCGTTCTCCGCGCACCGCTGAGCCCGCACCACCCCACCCGACTCCACCGCCGCCGCATCACCGCTGACCACCCCGGTCAGCCCCTGACTCACCGCAAACCGACCTCGATTACCGCAGGGTGACTCCTCCATGTTCATGATGATCCTTCTGGGCGGGGCGGCCGCCTTCTTCGTGGTCGCCATGATCATGGCCGCCTCGTCGGGCAAGAAGCAGGGCCAGGGCGGGGGCGGCAATCGTGCGTCGTCCTCCCGCTCCAAGTCGTCCGGCTCCTCGGCCTCCGCCCGCCGCGAGGACCTCCGCCTCCCCTACCGCTACGCCGACGACATGATCTTCGTCCACGGCGACTCGGTGTGGACGGGCCTCGTTCTGCCCACCGCCATCGACGAGTACCTGAACGCCGGCGAACTCCAGGCGATGGCCGAGGGCCCGCCCCGCGGTCTGCTCAACCTCGCCCGCGGCGACCGCAACGTCGAGTGCCACTACCGCAAGGTGTACCAGCCGATCACGGCGCTCACCTGGGCGGAGGACCTCAACGCGGTCGCCTGGGACCCGACCGACAACTACAAGGCGTACAACCTGCGCAAGGCCGAGTACCAGGAGCGCATCGGCGCCAAGCGGGAACGCAACATCCTGCTGGTGAAGCTGGGTTCGGTGAAGCGCACCGGTGGTGGTACGGGCGTGATGTCCCAGGACGACGAGCCGCACGACGACGCCGGTCTGCTCAAGGGCGTGAGCGGCGCCGCCGACCAGGTGACCGCCACCGCCACCGGTGTCGCGGACGAGTACCTGTCCCCGACCGTGGTCGCCGAGTGGACGCAGGTGGCGGCCGAGGTTCACGAGAGCCTGGAGAACCTCCACGGCACCCCCCTCACCCGCGAGGAACTCGTCTGGCTGATCCGCAAGCCCCTCCACGGCGACCTACCCGTGCCGCCCGAGCCGGTGCTCGGCTCGCGTGCCTGGGGCCCCAACGCGTTCGACCTGGTCGTCGACTTCTCCGGTGAGAACCGCAAGACACACATCGTCCTGAACCAGTACGACGAGGTCACCGGCGAGCAGCAGACCAGCTACACCACCACTCTCGTCGCCGCCAACTGGCCCGCGGAGACCCGCTTCCGCCAGTCGACGGCGTGGGCGCGCTACGCGGCCCAGCACGTCGACTTCCCCGTCGAGATCGACATGCGGTTCACGCTCATCCCGTATCTGAAGTTCAAGGACCGCGCCGACAAGATCCGCGGCAACCTCGTCGACGAGATGAACGACATGGCCAACTCCGGGCGCAGCCCCGACACCAAGCTGGCCCACCAGGTCACCCGCGCCCAGGAACTCGTCGACGACATCGAGGAGCACAAGATGCCGGGGATGGAGGCGCAGATCCGCTTCACGATCTCGGCTCCGGACCTCAAGGAGCTGGAACGCCGCCGCCGCGTCCTGGAGATGCAGTTCAAGCAGGACCTGAAGGTCACCCTGCTGCGTCCGACCCGTCAGCAGTGGCGTCTGCTCCAGTCCCAGCTTCCGGGCGACGCACCCAAGTTGCCCATCGCGCCGTACATCCGCCTCCAGGAGGTCGAGCAGCTCGGCGCCGGACTCCCCACGGCGGGCACCGAGTTGGGTGACAACCCGGAGCATCGCTCCGGCAAGCGCCTCGGCTGGGTCGGCAACCTGGTGGGCTGGGCGGGCAAGATGCCGGTCCACTACTCGCTGCACGTGGGCCCGGCGCGGAATGACGGCGGTGGGCTGGCGATCGTAGGCGCCTCGGGTGGGGGAAAGTCGTCGTTGGCCCTCCAGAAGTTCTACGAGGAGTCCGAGTCCGGCGTCCGTTGCCTGGTCATCGACCCCAAGACCGACTTCGCCCAGCTCTGCTACTACCTGGCCTTCGGCTCCCAGGTGAACGACCCGGCCTTCGCGAGCGACGCGGAACAGGGCCTCCTCGGCACTCCGCAGAGCAAGTTCCAGCCGGTCAACCCGGAGTTCTGGGCGGAGACGGAGGTCGTCGACCTCCTGAAGGGCCAGGCGGGCGTGCTGGACCCCTGGGTCATCGCCCGTGACGTCCCGGCGGGCCGCCTGCTCGCCGAGTCGATGCTGCGCGGCTTCCTCGGCGACGAGGACTACCAGCGCGTACGCCTCCCCGTCATCGAGGGGATGGCCACGGTCATCGGCCGCTACAACTCCGCGATCCGCCAGGCGGTCGACCAGGGCCTGACGGCACGCGACGCCGACGCGCAGGTACCGCGGCCGACGCTGTGGCAGGTGGTCGACGAGGTCGTGGCGGCGTACGACCACGCCATCGCGACGAACGACCGTGAGGCGGCGAAGGATCTGAAGCTCGCGCAGATGCTCCTCACCGAGCTGCGCACGCTCCCCTACGCCCGGCTCGCCTTCGCCGAGCGCCCGCAGTCGCTGTCCAGCATGCGCAAGCGCCGTACGGTCATCACCCTCCGCGGCTTCCAGTCGCCCGCGGCCTCCGACCCGCGCAGCTGGAACCCGGCGGAACGCCTCGCGGCGACGGCCCTGATGGCGGTCGTGGAGCTGGGCAGCCAGATGCTCGACGTCGGCTACGAGAAGAACCCGGTGACGGGCGAGATCGGCCTGCGCCCCAAGGCGCTGTTCGTGGACGAGGCGTACGTCGTCACGGCCACGGAGTCGGGCCGCGACCTGATGCGCCGCGCCCTGAAGCAGGGTCGCTCGTATCTCGCGGTCACCGTCCTGATCACCCAGCAGGCCATCGACCTCGTGCAGATCGAGGACTCCGAGGCCCGCAGCGGTGGCGCCAACCAGATCCACACGGTCTTCGCCTTCAAGCAGAAGTCCGCACAGGAGGCCTCCCTGGTGGCCCCGCTGCTGGGCCGCCCCGAGAACGACCAGAAGGTCATCGCGGCCCTCCAGGAACTCCGTACCGGTGTCTGCCTCCAGCGGGACGCCGACAAACGTGTCGGCACGGTCGCCGTCGACCTGGTCTTCAAGGAGATCCTCGCGGCCACGGACACCAACGGCACGACCCGGCCGGCCCGGCAGGGCATCAACCCGCCGCTGAGCGTGTGGGACTGGACGTTCCTGCAGGAGGTGGAGGAGGACCCGGCACGGCCGACCGCGCCGGAGACGGCCGCCCCGGAGACAGCCACCGTGTGACCTCCCGCCACCCCGTCCGCCGATCCCCCCACCCGATGCCCCCCAGTCGAAGAAGGACCATGCGAATCAAACGAGCACTTACCATCGGCGCCCTCCTCCTGATGTCGGCGTCGGTCACGGCATGCAACGGCGACGACGACAAGAGCCAGTCTTCCGAGAAGGCGAGCGCTGGGGCGGGCAAGGAGGCGGGCGGCGGGGAGACGAGCGGCGAGGAGCCGAGCGGGGGCCTGCCTTCGGCTTCGGACATGGCGTCGATCGAGTACTTCCTCAACCAGTCCGTGGGCTGCTTGGACCTGATGACAGGCAGGGATTACGACAATTCCTCCCTGGCGGAAAGGGAGCCCGCTTGGGGTGACTCGGACATGCTCAAAAATCCTGCATGGGCCATCAAGGAACGCGCTGTCTGCAAGGACAAGTACGACGACATCGTCACGCTGGTCCTGACATCGGACATGAAGCAGTTCCAAACCACCATGAAGGAAAAGGGCTACAGCGGCATTCTGGTCGGCAAGGACTTCGCGGTGGACCCGGACGATGGCCAGACAACCCAGGACCTCAAGACCTCCGGCCTCGTGTACCTGTCGTGCGATCCGGAATTCGAGATCCCCAGCGGTTACAAGCAGGAGCCCGCACTGGTCGACGGATGTCTCCTGACCGACCACTTCCCCTCCTGATCGGCCCCGAAGGACTTCTCATGCTGACCCTCAGCCGGCCCCGCGCCGACCGCCCGGCACGGAGCCGGCCGAGGCGCTCCCTCCTCAAGGCGCTGATCAATGCCGGTGTCGCGGCACGCGCCGCACTGTTCGTGGCACTCGGCGTGATCGCACTCTCGCTCTCCACCCCGCAGTCGGCGAACGCCATCTTCGACACCTGCGACTGGACGTCCGACAGCATCAACCAAAAAGCCGACATGCCGGGCGCCGCGGAGAACATCTTCCCCTCGGTGCAGCAGTGGAGTGGCAAGCGTGAGCTCGTCTCCGGTGCCGTACGCCTGCCAGGCGACCCGGGGGACTACACCGTCTACGAACTCGGCGCCATGCGTGGTCTCAACTGGGCCTCGACCCAGCAGAGTCAGGACCAGGCGAAGGAGGGCGAGCGCGGCGAGAACGCGGACGACGACGACTGCAGCGTCCAGAACGAGATCTACAACTCCATCGCCCAGATGGTGTTCGACCTCAGCAAGTTCATCACCCGCGCCTCGATCAGCATCAAGGAGATCTCCTCCAACCCGAGCCCGCTGGCCGCGCTGTACGAAGGCACCGTCGAGGGCGACAACAGTGTCGTCGACCGTCTGAACGACAACGTGTTCAAGCTGGCCGTACCGACCATGATCATGCTCACCGGGATCTGGGTGTTCGGCAAGTGGCGCAAGGGGGACATGCGTGAGGTCTGGGCGGGTGTGGGATGGGCCGCGTTCGTCGTGATCGCCGTATCGGCCTTCCTGGTCGACAACAACTACACACGCGTGGTCGAGACCGCCGACTCCGGAATCGCCCAAGGTAACGCCGCGTTGACCGAGGCGGTACTGGGCGGCGCGGTGGACGACATCGATCCGCCGTGCGACCTGGCCGCCAACGCGCCGCAACGCGGCATGCGGATATCCAGCTGCGCCATGTACGACACCCTGGCGTTCCGCCCGTGGGCCATCGGCCAGTTCGGCGACCCGGGCAAGAAGCGCATGGAATACAAGGGCTCAGATACCTGCGATTTCGGAGACAAGGCGCGGTGCACCGATCTGCGAGCCAAGCAGGTCAACGTCCAGTCTGTGACGAACTTCGACTACTACAAGGACTGGTCGGGGGTGGACGGCGGTGTCATGAAGCACAAGGAGAACCAGTACGGGGAACTGCGCAACTACATCGCCAAGAACGAGAAGTCCCGCGTGTACGAGCAGTGGAGCGGTCACAAACCCGGTAACCGCATCACCATGGGGATCTACGCGCTCATCGCCTCCCTCATCGTCGGCATCATGGTGGTCGTGCTCAGCGCGCTGACGCTGTTGTGGCACTCGGTCACGCTCATCATGATCATCCTGCTGCCCCTGGTCGCGATCATCTCGATCCATCCGACCCAGCAGAAGCTGCTCAGGGGCTGGTGGCAGACCTTCGTCCACAGTTTCGTCCTGCGCGCCGGATTCGGCGTGATCCTCACCATCCTGCTGCTCTTCTACCAGCTGATCCTGCCGCTGTCGGTCCCGCTGGGCATGCAGCTGCTGATGCTGTTGCTGGTCACGATCTCCGTCGTCATGCTGCTGAAGAACCTGCTGTCCGGGAAGTTCTCGCCGCAGGTCGCCGGGGCGGAGGACGCGCTGGGCGTCGGGGACGCCGCGAACGCGACGTTCAACAAGGCGGCCGCCGTGGCCCCCGGCCTCGCCGTTTCCACGGCCCGTACCACCGGCCGTGTCGCGGGCAGCACCGCCAAGGGCGTGGGCAGGACGGCCGGCAGCACGGCACGCGGTGGCGCCTGGGCCGTGGACAAGGTCTTCGCCAAGGGCAAGTACCGGGACAAGATGCAGCAGAGGGGCTGGCTCGGCCAGTCGAAGCGCGAGCAGCGAAAGGACGCCTACCTGGCGAGGGCGGACGCACGCGATCTCCGCGAGAGCAGGGCCCGGGACAGTGGCGACGGCGCACAGCCGGAACCGGAGGGTCAGACGTCCACCGCCCCCAGGCGCAGCGGGCGCGTCAGCGGCTCAAGTGGCACACAGACCACCACCCAGCCGACGCCCACACCCACACCCACACCCACGCCCGCGCCCGCGCCCGCTGCGACGCCCCCCGCCCCCGCACCGCGGCCCCAGCCGACACCTCCCCGGCCCACACCGGCCGACCCGACCCCGCCGGCAGCGCCGACCCCTCCCCCGCGGGACCCCCGTGGGCCGAGCGGCCGCGTCTGACAAACCGCCGCCGACCATCTGACGCACCGCCCCACACCGAGGAGCCGCCCCATGCCCGCCCTGACCGCCGACCGCACCCCCGACCAACTGGTCGGGGAAACGCAGCGGTTCTTCGGCGTGGACCGGCCCACGGTGGGGGCGGGCGTCCCGGAGGACGAGGGCAAGCGTGCCCACTCATGCGCGGGCTTCGGTGGGCGCCCGCTGTGGTCCGAGGCAGGGCCACGGGTACGTACGGCCCTGGGAAGCCACCCGCGTCCGGCCTCGACCGCGCCGGGGCAGCCAGCGACCCGGGTCGAGCACACGGACCCGTACGGGAACGGCATGTGGGACGCCCTGCCCTGCGTCAACCCGCCGACGAAGCAGGTCGCCACCCTTGACGGGCACGACGCTCCCGCGACGCCCCCGCAATCCCATCCAGCCTTTGCGCAGTCGCGCGACGCGGGCGTGGAGGTGTGCCCCAACCCATGAGCCGCGCTCCGCTCCCTCCCCGCCCCGAGGCCAGTGCCACCCGACAGGCGCGGACCTCCGCCACCGGCACCACCTCCAGGGCGCGGTCCCTCCTCCGTCTCGTCCGCCAGGACAAGAACGACCCCTGGGCCGTCCGCCTCCTCCCCCGCATCGTGTTCGCCTTGGCCGCCGCCTACACCCTGTTCGCGATCGCCTCGCAGAGCGGCTCATCCTTCGTGATGGTCTGCGCCGTGCTGCTGCTCGGCGGAGCCGTCTGGCTGCTCCGCCGCCGCACCCAACTCCTCCTCGCCCTCGCCTCGACGATCCTCGCCACCGCCTTCACCGGCTACTTCTCGGCGGTAGGTGAATCGGCCCGGATGACCACGAGTACGGCCGTCACCGGAACCGCAGCGTTCGGGTACTGGGCCCTGGCCGGAATGGCCTTGCTCGGCGCCTGGATGGTGAAGGAGCACCCGGGCCGGCGCGGGGTCACGGTCGTGATCGCCGATGTGATCCTGGTCATCGGCTCGCTCATCGGCATGTTCGTGCCGGAGGCGGGTGTGCCGATCGGATTCCTCGGCGTGTTCGCGGTGCTCGCGGTACGCGGCTCGGGTGCGAAGGCCGTGCGGGCCAGGTTCAACAGGGTTCGGCAGGTCATCGGCCGGGTACGTCGGCGCGACTCCCGGGAAACGGCGGACAGTTGAGGCTCTTGTGAATGGTTCGTCGCGGCACTGTTCGTTTCCGGCCAGTACTTTGCACATGCGTTGCACCAGTTTGACAATTTGTTCTAGAGTCCCCCGCGATCACAGATCATCACGGGGGATATTACTCATGCGTATGGCGAGCCATACGACGCTGGCCAGGCTGCCCGCCCGACCTGCCCACAAGGCGGTCGTACGGGAAGCCCACATACCCGACGCGGCCCTGCCGTGCCGGCGTCGGCCGGACGTCTTCCAGCACCCGCTTCTGGACAACTCGGAGAACCCGCACAGTCTTTACGGCCCCGAAGGTACAGCGGCAGCCGCAGTCACGGGCGTCTCGCCCGACCAGCGCCGGCAGTACCTCGTCCTGCTCCGCACCGCCCGCGACCTGTGCGCCTCCTGCCCGCTCTGGGCGGAATGCCTGCAGGATGCCGTCGCGTACGCCGAGCCGTACGCCTACACGGCGGCCACCACCCGGGAGGACCGGCGTGCGCTGCGCCGCATGCTCGACATCGGCGACGAGAACGGCGACCTGCCGGCCCACGCCGCGGTCCGCTTCGACTCCGGCTCCGTACCCCGGCGGCTGACCCGGCTCAGGTCTCGCGCCGACGACTCCTCGGCGACGCACTCCGGAGCCCGCCGCCCGCTCGCACCGGACCTTCCCGAACTGGAGCGGATCCTGGATGCGTTCGATCTGCTTCAAGCTCAACTCGCCCATGATCAGGGTGCGTTGAGGGAGCAGGCGCGGCGCGCCGCGTTGACACCGCAGTTGCACTCGCACATCGACCCACAGACAACTCACAGACAGGCGCCCGGACCGGGTGCGTCGTCGCACATGCCCGGACCGTCGAACGACAGGAGCGAGGAACCCATGGCAGCGGCCGAGGCCGGGCAACGGATCACCTTCTCGTACGAGGATCCCGCCCTGGCCGTACGGCAGGCCGTGCTCGGCCCGCTGGTGCGCTCCGCCCTCCCCGCGCTCACCAGCCTCGAACAGCTCGTCGCCCTGCTGACGTGCATGCCCGGCGGCGCGGACACGGCCCCCGAATCCCCGCGGAACCTCCCGGCCGTACGGGAGGCCGTCGAGTCGCTGCTCCCGGACGGCGCCGACGCCCCCGAGGACGCCGAGGGCGCACCCCTTCCTCCCGGGCGCCCGCTCACCGGCTCCGTCTCCGTCGAACTCGCCACCACCGACCCGGTGGCCGCGCTGCGCCGCGACTTCCTGGAGCCGCTGCTGCGCGAACTGGCCGCCACCCTGGGGAACATAGAGAAGGTCGCCACCATGCTGGCGGCCACCTCGGACGACGCAGGCGATGCCCCCCTGGAGACCATCCGCACGGCCCTGCGTGAGATCCACGACCGCCTCCCACGATCCGTCACCCCCACGCCCCGCCCGGCGGCCCACCCCCTGCACGCCGACCACCCGGCCGTGGGCACAGGAGCGGGACCCGCGCGCCGGACCCCCTCCGCCCCCAGCATCCGCGCCGCCGTCGAGAAGGCCGTGGCCACCTTCCCCGGCGCGTTCTCAGCCCGCGACGTGCTGCGCGCACTGCCCGCGGGCGTCTACGGCGACCCGTCGAAGACCATCAGCAACGTCCTGTCCGCACTGGTGAAGTCGGGCCGCCTGCAACGGCTTTCGCGCGGCACGTACGCTCGCGTCCTGGACGTCCTGAACGCCGAGGACATCGACGACACCCTCCTCCCCGAGCGGGGAGAGGCGAAGAGCGCCTGACCCGAGCCGGAAGGAACCCCCGACCCCGATGACCGAACCGATGCCGAGCCAGGGTCCGCCCCCGCCCGCCGCGAACCCCCACGCCTCGGACGCCCAGGTGCACGTCTTCTCCCCCAACGCCGGCCTCATCGACGGCGTCCCCGTCACCGCCCCGCCCTACGGCGACATCCAGGACGTCGTCCTGTCGATCCTCCAGCAGCGCGCCCAGCAACTCGGCGCCCCCACCCCGGCGACGATCACGGACAACCGCTACGGCGGCGCCATCCGCCTGCTGATCCACCCGGACGGGACGACGGAACAGCTGGACTGAGGGGCTGACACGACGCCGACCCCGCCACAGCCGCGCCGTTCCACTGGGCGGGAGTCGACGAGTAGGGCGTAGCCGACCCTCGTATCGCTGGCAGACGGCCTTCCCGCAGCCCAGGCCGAAGGCCGCGTCACATTCGGGAGCCCACGGAGGGTGGTCGAGCGGTGGGTGCCCAGGAGGAACCCCTGACCACCCACCGCCGTTACGGCCCTGCTGTCGGCGATCCCTCCGCCGTCACCCCCCGTCTACGTCCGCGCTCATGATGCCGACGCATTCTTCGAGCGCCGCGCACAATGCCGGTACGAAGGCCGCGAGTTCGGCGTCCGACGCCCTCCCCGCCTCCAGCACGGCACCCACGACCGTCACCAGGACAGCAGCGGCCTTCAGCGCGTGCGTGTCGGCCAGTGCGTCGAGGAGACCGCCGGGGCGCGTGTCCGCGAAGCCCTCCCGGCCGGTCGCCGGGTCTACACCGAGACTGCGGAGACGCGGCCCACTCATACGGCGGCCTCCCACGGGCAGTGGTCCTGGCCCAGCGTCGCCAGGACGGCCGCCCGGCGGCGCGCCCGCTGAAGGCGCCTGCGATCGAGTTCGTCCCGCTCGCGCTCCCATACGACGACGTACGGCCGGACCAGGGGCATCCCGTCGACCCTGATGACGTCACCCAGGAACGGGCACGGGGGCGCGGGCCGGTACGCGGGAACAGGCGGACAGGACGGGGCGGGGCCCAGGGACGACGTGACAGCGCGGTGCGCTCCGCGGGCGGGCAGGAAAAGGCTCAGGATCGCGGCCATTAGGCTGCGCATAGGTCGACTCCTATCAGTCGGCTCAGCCCCGGCGTGGAAGCTCTCACCCTTCCTGCCGGGGCGTTTCTTTGCGTCTCATGGTAGCGCCTTGTATCGCTTCGTCGCGAGACGTATCTCAAAGAGCGTCTATCAGTCCACTTGCTTAGCGTCGACTCCATGAACCCTGACGCTGAGATCGACCACGGCGCGCCACTGACCCCGTACCGCCAGCTGGCCGAGATCCTCCGCGCGCAGATTCGGCGCGGTGACTGGCAGCCCGGGCGGATGCTGCCGAGTGAAGCCCAGCTCGTACAGCGGTACGGAATCGCTCGGACGACCGTGCGGCGAGGGCTTGGCCTGCTGGCCGACGACGGCTGGGTATACGCCGTACCCCAGCGGGGGTGGTTCGTCACCGACCCTCTGCCGCTCTCTCCCGAGGCTCCCGCATCCCCCGCGTAGGGCACGGCCGGTTCGCGGCCGACCCGCCGCGCCCTACGCGGCAGGCCCCGAAGTGTTGCTGACCTCGTCGATTCCGTCGAGGACCGCGCGAGCGTCACTCACATTCATCTCCAGAATGTCGCGCTCGTAATTCCGGGGATCACGCCGATATCGGGCCTTTCCCACCTCTGACACAAAGGCACTGGCCGGAATGGCATCCTGGCCCGGCGGAAGAAACTTGAGCATCTCCTCGTACGCCGCGACCACATAGGCCATCGCTACCCGAAACCTGTGGTGCTCGGACTCGGGGGTGTTGAGGAGCTGAATTCCAGTGGATTCGGCGAGCCGACCAGCGACCGCCTCGAACTCCCCTGGGTCGATGATCTGCGACGGCTCAGCACCACCGAACGCCGGCGGGGGCGGCGGAATCTCTTCCGTCATACGGAACTCGAAACGACGTGTCCGTCCGCACTGCCCACAAGCACCCTCGTACACCGCGACGAGGTCGTCGCCGTGCAGTTCCAGCCGGTGTTGGCGGTCGAAGTCGACCGACCCGCACTCACAGCGATGCAGGTCCATGTACAGATGTGCTTCGGCCGATGAGCGCGCTGTCAACATGACATGATCCTAAGGGTTGTTCGGCGCATTCGTCGGGGCGGATACGGGGGAGGAACATCACGTGGACACGACGGTCACCGACGCACGGTTGCGAGCCCAGCAGGCGACGCTGATCGCAACGGTGAAACGTGAACTGCGCACGGTGACGTCTGTCGTACTCGGAGAGCGATTCAGGTCGATCGAGGAGAGGATATCGGAGGACGGCAGAGAGTACTTCGCCCTGGAGGACACTCAGGACGGCTCGGCCGATCTCTGGCTGGACGCCATTCCCATGGTCTCGGGAATGATCGCCAACACGATGACGAACACGACGACGGATCAGTACGTCGTGCAGATATCCGACCGTCTGCCCACCGAATTCCTGACCCGTGTCCTCGCCCACGAGGTGGGCGAACTCATCGCCGCACGTGACCGGTCGAACCAGGGTCTGGCACCGATACACGAGGACCTCCTGAATCAGGAGGCCGACATCGGCGACCGGCACGAGTTGTCGAGCCGGGACCACGGACGCATCGCCGAGCTGAACTGGCTCGCCGCCCGCGCTTCCGACGCGGAACTTCCGGGGCCGCAGCAGGCCGAGGCACGTGCCGACCTCTCGGCCCTCATCGACCGGTGCGGTATGCGGCCAATGGCGGCCATGGCCGACGTGGAGCCGTACGCGGCCGCGTCCCGTGCCGCCAACGTACGGCGCATAGTGTCGAAGGACTCCCTCTCCGCGCACGCGAAGCTTCTGGTCGCCACCCTCGCCCGCCCCATAGAACACCTCGACCCCACCGACGCCGCCGTCCTCCAGGCCTCCCGCGACGCCGCCCTACGAGCCGAGCGCCAGGTCGAAGCCTTCATCGGCCGGCGCGAAGTCACCATGCCCATGCCCGGCTACGACCAGAACGGGCTCCCCCTCCCCCGCGATCAGCTGGAGGCGGCGGCCTCGCAGTGGGCCGAGTACCGCGCCCAGGTCAGCGCACGCACCGCGCAGGCGATCGAAGGACACCTCGCGCAGGGGCAGTTCCCGTCGCGCCGCGTGGTGATCGGCGGCGGGGCGAGCCTGACCGGCCGGGACCCGGACGCGCTGTTGATCGACGGGGCGGGCCGGTGGCATCTGGACCCCGGCCGGGGCATCGTGCAGTCGGCGGACCAGGACCGGGACCTCGCCGAGTGGATGGGCGTCGACCCGCACTCCACGGTCGAGAGGCCCGGAGACCGGCTGCCCATCCACGCCGTACGGGTCTGGGAGGACCAACTCTCCACCCGGGGCGACGTGGTGAACGGCCACGCCCGGCTGCGGCTCGGCCGCAACGGCGAACTCCTCACCGAGATACAACGGTTGGGCGAGGACGGCAAGGAGGCCGCACCTCCGCTGTGGGTGGCGTGCCAGGGCACCCCGAGCATCGCGACCGGGCTGACCCCGGAGGTCGTGCCCGGCATGCCGCGAGGGGACTTCGCCGTGGAGAGCCGCGCCGAGGCCGTACGCCTGATCGGTGACCGGCTGCGGGAACTGGAGGGGCAGGGTCTGACCGGCGCGGGCGAGATGCGCGCCTGGCTGACCCAGGCCGAACGGGGCGGCGCGGACGCCCGTACCGTGCTCGGCGCCCTGAAGTCCTCGCCGCTGATGGACGCCCTCACGGCCGGCCTTGGCCCCGACAAAGCCCGCATCGGCAACTGCTTCGGCGCCCTCGACTCGACGGCGAAATGGGAGTCGGCCCGCGATGAGGCTCCCGGACGGGTGCTGCTCGGCGACGAGGTCGCCGAGAACCGCTTCGACGCGCACCAGGCCGAGCACTGGGTCGTCGCGGGCTCCGGCGGCACCGGAGTCGCCAACGCGGAGATCATCCTGACGCAGAACCTCGATGCCCGCGTCACGATCATCGGCTCGCCGCCGCCACCGGCGCTGGAGCACCAGGTCCAGTTCCCGGAGATGCAGAAGAAGTACGGCGAGGGCGGTGAAGGGCGCCTGACCTTCATCCAGGCACGGGTCGGCGCCATCGAGACCTACTTCGACGAGCAGAAGCGCAAGACCTGCTTCCAGATCCCGTACGTCGATGGAGCAGGGGAGAACGAGCGGCAGCAGGTGCTCCGGGCCGACGGCTACGTCACCAGCCTCGGCCGCACCAACCCCCTCCCGCCCGCCCTCCAGGTCCTCGCGAACGAGGTACGGGACCGGGGCGGGGAGATCTCCGGGGCCCTGCAGTTCGACAAGGACGACCAGTACATCGGCTACGGCCTCACCTTCACCGTGGGCGACAAGGAACACCAGGTCGACGTGGACGGCGCCGCCTCCTGGCAGCTGCCGCGCGAGATCTTCGCCCCGGAGTCGGGCCTCCAACGGCAGTTGAACACGATGGGCGCCCGAGGCCTGCCCGCCGAGACCGGCAACGCCGCTCCCGGCTTCGCCCCGATCGCCCGTCAGAGCGCCCTGCGCGCCCGGGCCGTCGCGGCGGCCGAGGCGGGCGACGTGAACGCCATACGCCGCCTGTCGGCCGTCCCGGCACGCTGGCAGCGCCCGGAACGGGGCCCGGAGACACGGACAGAAGCAGGAACGGGCACGGAACCACCGGGCGCAGGCCCCGGAAACACCATCCCCCTCCGGGAGAAGGTGCCCCTTTCGGAACACGCCCCACCACGGGCAAAGGCCGCCGAGGCAGAGCAGGATGCGACACCGCCCGCCACGCCCAAGCCCGCACCCGACAAAGGCGTACCCGGTTCGGATCTGTGGCAGTTGGGCGTGCCCCAGGGCCGCCCAAGCCGACCGCCCGGCCCCAGACAGCAGCCGCATCAACCGCCGCCGGGCCACCAACGACCGGAGCCGGGGCTCGGCATGGGCGACTGACGGCCCGCGCGCCTCGACTCCGCTTCAGCCTCGCTTCAGCCCCGCTTCGGCCCCGTGACCGCCTCACCGATGACGAAGCCCTTGGCGGGCCCTTCGGGGATGACGACCTCGGTGCCGTAGGGCACGCGGTGGATGTCCTCCCAGTCGGCCTCGTCGAGGCGGGGCTTGGTGAAGAGCGTGACGGCACCCCCACCGTCGTAGTCGTCGATGATGACGTACACCGGAATGCCCGCACGGGCGTACTCGCGGCGCTTCTTCAGGCGGTCGCGGTCTTGATTGCGCTTGCCGGGCGAGACGACCTCGGCAATAAGCCGAACAGCCGACGCGACGATACCGAGGCCGTCAGCTGTCACGAACCGCTCGATGTCCCTGGGCACGACGAACACATCAGGCACCCATGCGCGGCCTTCGTGGATGATGTTCCCGTCCTGTCTCGCGGCGAAGTCCCCGCCTCTCAGATGGTCGGCCAGGTCGTCCCGGAAGAGGTTGGCGGTCTGGCTGTGCGAGTGACGTCCAGTGGGCGACAACTCGATGGCTCCCTCGATGATCTCGGCGTGGTAGCCCTCGGGGAGTTCGATGGCCTTCCATGCCTGCCACACGACCTCGTCCAGCTCGGAAAGGGACGAGACGGGCGCGGACTCGGTCCTGATCTCAGGCATGGCCTCCGGCCTCTCGTGCATGAGCGCGGTCATGGTGTGGAACCTCCTCTCAAGTGTGGGCTTGGCGTGCCCAGGGCACAAGCAACATCGTCACGCTAGGCGCCCATACGGGCTCACCTGCGGAAACGTCCTCAGTTCACTCAAACTGGTGACGCAGGAACGACTCTCCCGGCAAGCCCCGACTCGAACCACACCCCCCTTCGCGAACCGCCCGCCCGCCCCTCCGCGCCCCCACCCGTCCGCCACCTCGCCCACCAGGGCCGGCCCCCCGCCCCCAGCAGGCGGCACCCCCGTTCGCCGACCGCACCAGGCATCGTGGCGCTCGAATACCCCTCCGGATTCCAGTACTTGAGCGACCGCGACAGCCACGCCCCATACGCGGCGCTGTTCGACGGCCTCACCACGTACGCCTCGTACGCCCTCTCCCCCCGTCGACGCCTCGTCGGCCGCGGACGCGCACTCCGTGAAGGACTCGCCGACTCTCATCCAGCACGTGCTGCAACCCTCTGAGGAGGTCCGAATGCCTGAACACACCTGCCAGAAGTCGACGTTCAGCGACGGCCCCCAAGGCAACTGCCCCTACATAGCCACCGCCGGACGGTAGCGGGCCGTCGCGCTTCCCGGCTCCCGGCCGGTCACGCCCGCGCCCCGCTCCCTTCTCACCATCCGGGCCCCTGGTTCCCACCCAACAGCCTCATCCCTTATCCTCCCCGCACGCACACAGCTCCCTCAGCAGCCCCACCTGCGCTGTTGCACCTCATCTCTCACATCCCCATGCCGACGTCGTTCGTCGTTCGTCGTTCGTCCTGTCTCCATGGGCCGAAAGGGTTGCCACTGATGACCGAGGGTTCCTCTCCCCGGCCGGTGCGACACCGTCGCCGTCGCGGCCGTGGTCGTCTGCGCACCACCGCCGTCGCCACAGCGATCGCCGCCACCACCGGCACCGTCTACGCCCTGACCGCCGAAGCGGCCGTGACCTGCAACTCCCCCACGTTCAAGCGGCAGTTGTACGCGAACACCACCTTCTCCGGTACGCCGAAGAAGACGGACTGCGACGCGAGGATCAGCGAGAACTGGGGGACGTCGGCGCCGGCCAAGTCGCTGCCGGCGAACAACTTCGGCGTCCGCTGGACCCTCACCCGGGACTTCGGTTCCGGCGGCCCCTTCACCCTCACCGTCACCGCCCGCGACGGCATCCGCGTCTACGTGGACGGCGAACGCGAGGTGAGCATCTGGAAGAACGTGTCCTCCACCCGGCGGAAGACCGTCGCCCTCACCATCCCGTCCGGCCAGCACACCCTCCGCGTCGACTACGTCAACTGGACCGGCGCGGCGAACGTCTCCTTCGCCTACGCCCCCCGCACCCCCGCGACCGTCGACAAGACCGCCCCCCTGACGCCCGCGAGCCCGAAGGTGTCGTACGACGAGAGCAGTGGTCACGCCAAGCTCACCTGGCCGGCCAACAAGGAGATGGACCTCGCCGGTTACCGCGTCTACCGGCGGCCGCAGGGCGGCGAGTTCGGGACCACCCCGCTCGCCACGACCACGGCCAGCGCCACCTCCCCCTCGTACACCGACACCACCCTCCCCAAGACCGGCGACACGTACGAGTACCAGCTCCGCGCCCACGACAAGGCCGGCAACACCTCCACCGGCTCGGCCGCCAAGCCCGTCACCACCGTCGACGAGACCGCCCCCGCCCTGCCGTACGACCTCGCCGTCGCCGACGCCACCGACGGCAACAGGCTGACCTGGAAGGGCGACGGCGAAGCCGAGAGCCACCTCGTCTACCGGGCGACGGCCGCCGACGGGACCTACGCCAAGATCGGTTCCTCCCTCGGGACCTCCTTCTACGACGACACCGCCGCCGAGAAGTCGACGTACCACTACGCGATCGCGTCCGTCGACACCGCAGGCAACGTCAGCGAGCGCACCGCCCCCGTCGTCTCCACCCGCGCCGACCGCACCGCCCCGGCCGCGCCCACCGGCCTGGCAGCCGAGGGCACCGCCGACGGCAACCTGCTGACCTGGACGGCCAACGCGGACGACGCCACGGCCTACCAGATATTCGTCAGGCGCCCCGGCGCCACCACCTTCGCCTACCTCGACTCCGCCACCGGCGGCGCCACCACCGGCCACCTCGACACCTCCGCCACCCCCGGCACCGAGTCCGCCTACCTCCTCCGTGCCGTCGACGAGGCGGGCAACGTCTCCGCCGACTCGGCCCCCGCGTCAGCGACCCGGCCGCACAAGGTCGCCCCCGTCCCGGGCGCCGACGCGGTCGTGGACGCGGACGGCGACGGGGACCACACGAGCGTGCAGGCGGCACTGGACGCGCTCGGCGCGGGCACGGCCGCCGACCCGAAGGTCATCCAGGTGAACCCGGGGACGTACAGGGAACTGGTCCAGGTCACCAACAAGTACGTCCGGCTCGTCGGGGCCGGCGACGACCCGTCCCAGACCGTCATCACGTACGACAACGCCGCCGGCACCCCGACCGCCGACGGCACCGGCACGCTGGGCACGCAGAACAGCCGGACCATGTACGTGAAGGGCTCGGACTTCCTGGCCCGCAACCTCACCGTCGAGAACTCCTTCGACGAGGCGGCCCACAGCTACGCGAGCGAGCAGGCCGTCGCGCTGCTCACCCAGGCCGACCGGCTCGTCTTCGACAACGTCCGCTTCCTCGGAAACCAGGACACGCTCTTCCTGAAGTCGACGACGACCACGACCCCCAACCGGGTCTACTTCACCGACTCCTACGTCGAGGGTGACGTCGACTTCGTCTGCGGCTACGCCACCGCCGTCTTCGACACCTCCACCCTCAAGCTCCTCAGCCGGGGCTCGAACAGCAACAACGGCTATGTGGCCGCCCCGTCGACGGACGCCTCCACCACCTACGGCTTCCTGATCACCGACTCGACGCTGACCAGCGACGCCCCCGCCGGCACGTTCCACCTCGGCCGTCCCTGGGTCACCGCCTTCGGCGGCGCGAAGGGCAGCCTGGTGATCCGTGACTCGTCCCTCCCGGCGGCGATCAAGGCCGCGCCGTACCAGGACTGGACCTCCGGCTCCACGACGTACCCCTGGAAGGACTCCTTCTTCCGCGAGTACGCCAACACGGGGGCGGGTTCGGTCGCCTCGGCCACGGCGGACCGCCCGCAGCTCACCGCCGAGGAGGCCGCCTCGTACGAGAAGGCCGACTACCTGGGGGACTGGGCACCGGTCATGGACTGACCCGTACAACCAAACCCCCACCCCGACGGTCTGATCGTCGGCGGCACACGTCCCCGGCCGCCGACGATCAGACACAGGCACCAGCCCGGGCACAGGCATCAGCCCGGCACAGACACCAGCTCGGGCACAGACATCGGCCCGGCACAGACACCAGCCCGGGCCCAGGCATCAGCGGCCCAGGACCTCCGAGGACCTCAGTGACCCCACCCAGACGTACGACGGCCGCCACCGCGGCCGTCGTCGTGCTCGCGACCGCCGGCGGTCTGCTCGCCGCGACCGCCGCACCCGCGTCCGCCGCCGTGACGTGCGCCTCGCCCGTCTTCAAGCGGCAGTTCTTCGCGAACACCTCCTTCTCCGGTACGCCGAAGAAGACGGACTGCGACAGCGCCGTCGACCAGAACTGGGGCACCGGCGCGCCCGCCACCGGCCTGCCGTCCAACAACTTCGGCGTCCGCTGGACCGTCACCCGCGACTTCGGCTCCGGCGGCCCCTTCACGCTCTCCGTCTCCGGCCTGGACGGCATCCGCGTCCATCTGGACCCGGGCACGACCGACGCCCGCAAGATCAGCCTCTGGAAGAACGGCACGTCGACCGTCTCCAAGACCGTCAACGTCACCATCCCCTCCGGCAAGCACACCCTCCGCGTCGACTACGTCAACTGGACCGGATCCGCCAAGGTCGAGTTCGCCTACGCCCCCCGGGCCTCGGCCACGGTCGACAAGACCAAGCCGCTCGCCCCGGCCGCCGCGGAGGCGACGTACGACAGCGCGACGGGCAAGGCCAAGCTGACCTGGTCCGCCAACAAGGAGATGGACCTCGCGGGCTACCGGGTCTACCGGCGGCTGAAGAGCGACTCCTTCGGGGCCAAGGCCCTCTCCACGGTCGCGTCCGCCACCACCTCGTACACCGACACCCCGCCGCCGACCGGAGGGACGTACGCCTACGAGGTCCGCGCCTACGACAAGGCCGGCAACACCTCCACAGGGTCGGCGGACCAGAGCGTCACCACCGTGGACAGGACCCCGCCCGCCGCACCGTTCCTGGAGATGGACGTGTGCCCGGACGACCAGCCCTACTCCGCGCCGGAGCTGGTCACCACCGCCGCGAACGCCGCCGACATCGCGTGGTACGAGCTACAGCGACTGGACTCCGGCACCTGGAAGACCGTGCACACCGGCGCCAAGGGCGCGGCCTGCGACACCGGCCACCCCGCCGACGGCAGCAAGGTCACCTACCGGGGCCGCGCCCGGGACGCCGCCGGGAACTGGTCCGTGTACTCGGCGGCCACCACGTTCACCACGTTCGACATGACCCCGCCGGCGACCGCCGCCGACGCCCGGCTGGACTACCGCTCGGGCGTCCCGCACCTGGTGTGGTCGGCCGTCGACGGGGCCGCGAGGTACGAGCTCCTGCAGTACGACCCGGCGACCGGCGGCTGGCTCGACGCGCTGCCCGGCGCCGCCGGCACCACCACGCAGACCGACGTCGTGCCGCGCCAGCTGCTCGCCGCCGCCGACTCCTACCGGTACGCGGTGCGCACCCAGGACACGAAGGGCAACGCCTCCGCGCCGGTGGAGGTCACCCTGAGGATGGCGGACCGGCCGGAGGCGATCGCGCCGTACGAGACCACGGCGACCCGCTCCGGTGAGGGCGTGTACGTCTCCTGGGCGAGCGCCGACCCGTGGACCCACGACACCGCCCCGCTGCTCACGTACCGGATCGAGCGGACCGACCCGGCGACCGGCGAGACCGTCGTCGTGGACAGGTGCAAGCCGGGCAGCTCTTCCGACGGGCCGCTGACGGATCCCACCGTGGACTGGTGGTGGGCGGGCGACGACGCCCCGTCGTACGCCGGCCGCCAGGTGCTGCGCGGCAGCTGCCACGACGTCTCCGGCGCCTCCGAGACGAGGTACGAGTACCGGGTCGTGACCGTCGATCCCCACGGGCATGCCTCGCGGCCCGGCCCGGCGGCCACCGAGACCACCCCGGACACCAAGCGCCCGGACCCGGTCCAGAACCTGACCGCCGAACAGATCCCGCTCGGCGTGCGCCTGTCCTGGACGCCGCCCACCGACGACGACGTCCTCACGTACTACGTGTGGCAGGGCGTCACCGACCCGGACACCGGCGAAACCGTCTGGAAGCGGAACTGCTGGAAGGGCGATTCGCTCGCCGAGACCGAGATCCTCTGCCCGACCGTTCCCGACGGCGCGACCCACGTCTACCGGGTGGCCGCCACCGACGCCCTCTACGACGAGGGCCCGGAGTTCTTCCACACGGCCGACGTCTCCGTCACCCTGCCCGACACCCGTCCGCCCGGCTGGACGGGCACCGAGATCATCGACGACAGCTACCCGAACCTCTACGTCGGCTGCTCCGCGAGCTCCGGCCTCGGCGACTGTGCCCGGTTCACGGGCTACCGCGTCGAGCGCTGGGACCCGGTCTCGGCCGCCTACGTCACCCTGACCGAGGGGACGGCGGGCGACGCCACGTTCTCCATGGACACCACGGTCCACGAGGACGAACGCGGCCTGTACTACTACCGCGTCGTCCGCCTGGACTCCACCGGCGCCGAGGCCGCGGTCACGTCGCGGGCGTACGGCATCTGGGAGTCCTGGTTCTGAGCCCTCCGCCTCACACACGAAAGGGGCCCGGTGGTTCGGAGACGAACCACCGGGCCCCTTTCGCGCAGGTGCGTGATGTCGGCATCAGTCCGACGACGGCTGCCGCCCCTTCGGCCGCCACACCACCAACGCGCTGCTCTGCTGCACCTCCTGGTACGGCACCAGGTCGCGGCGATAGGAGGCGTGGACCGCGGCCTCGCGCTGGCGCATGGTCGCGGCGGCGCCGTCGAGGGCGGCTTCCATCTCGACCACCCGCGCCTGGAGCGCGGCGACCTGGTTCTCCAGCTCGATGATGCGCTTGATGCCGGCCAGGTTGATGCCCTCGTTCTGCGACAACTGCTGGACGGTGCGCAGCAGTTCGATGTCGCGGGCCGAGTAACGGCGGCCGCGCCCGGCGGTGCGGTCCGGGGAGACCAGGCCGAGACGGTCGTACTGGCGCAGGGTCTGCGGATGCAGGCCGGAGAGCTGGGCGGCCACCGAGATGACGTACACCGGTGTCTCTTCCGTCAGCTCATAGGCCCTGTTGCCAAATGCGTTCTGCCGTCGGCGGCCGTCCATCACATTCATGCTCCCTTCGCGGCCTGGAACAGCTCCGCTCGCGGGTCCTCGCCCGCGGTCGCCTCGCGATACGCCTCCAGGGCGTCACGAGCCTTCCCCGACAGGTCCTTCGGAACACTCACCTCGACGGTGATCAGCAGGTCCCCTCGGGTGCCGTCCTTACGGAAGGCGCCCTTGCCCCGGGCTCGCATCGTACGGCCGTTGGGGGTGCCGGGAGGCAGTTTCAGGGTGACCGGCGGTCCGCCCAGGGTCGGGACCCGGACCTCGCCGCCGAGTGCCGCCTCGGGATACGTCACCGGCACGGTCACCGTGAGGTTGTCGTCCTTGCGGCCGAACACCGGGTGCGGGTCGACGTGCACGACGACGTACAGGTCGCCTGCCGGTCCGCCCCGTTCGCCGGGGGCGCCCTTGCCGCGCAGTCGGATCCGCTGGCCGTCCAGGACGCCCGCCGGGATCCTGACCTGCATGGTGCGGGACGACTTGGCACGGCCCGAGCCCTTGCAGATGTCGCAGGGGTGCTCGGCGATCAGGCCCCGGCCCTTGCAGTCCGGGCAGGGGTCCGTCAGGGAGAAGCCGCCGCCGGAGCCCCGCGCGACCTGGCCGGTGCCGACACACGTCGGGCACACCCGGGGGGTGCCGTTGGCGTCGCCGGTGCCCGAACAGACCTTGCAGGGCGACTGCGAGGACATCCTCAGCGGTACGGTCGCGCCCTCGATGGCCTCGGTGAAGCTCAGCGTGACCTCGGACTCGATGTCCTGGCCGCGCCGGGGCTGCACCCGCGTGGTGCCGGAGCTGCCGCGGTTGAACAGGCCCCCGAAGACATCGCCGATGCCCCCGCCGAAGCCGCCCGCCCCCTGGCCGCCCTGGGCGCCGCCTCCGAAGAGGTCGCCCAAATCGAAGTTGAACGAGCCGCCGCCGGCGCCGGGCCCCGGGCGGAAGCCGCCGTTGCCGAAGAGGGTGCGGGCCTCGTCGTACTCCTTGCGCTTCTTGGGGTCACCGAGGATGTCGTTCGCCTCGGAGATCTCCTTGAAGCGCTCCTCGGCCTTGGCGTTCCCCTTGTTGGCGTCCGGGTGGAACTCGCGGGCGAGCTTGCGGTACGCCTTCTTGATCTCGGCCTCGGTGGCGTCCTTGGGGACGCCGAGGACCTTGTAGTAGTCCTTCTCGATGAAGTCCTTGGTACTCATCCGCGACGTCCCTCCTTCCACTCACCCTGCACGCCGTCGGCGTCAGCCCTCGTCCGGGCCACCGCTCTCCTTGTCGTCGGCACCGGAGGCGCCTTCCGCGGTCTCCGCGGAGTCCGCCTTGGCGGGCTGCGCCCCCGGCTGGGGCTCGGCCACGGCCACCCGCGCGGGGCGGATGGTGCGCTCGCCGATGCGATACCCCGGCTGGAGAATCGCCACGCACGTCGTCTCGGTGACGTCGGGCGCGTAACTGTGCATCAGGGCCTCGTGGATCGTCGGGTCGAAGGGCTCGCCCTCCTTGCCGAACTGCTGAAGGCCCATCTTCGCCGCGACGGTTTCCAGCGACTCCGCGACGGACTTGAATCCGCCGACGAGTTCGCCGTGCTCCCGCGCGCGGCCGATGTCGTCGAGCACCGGCAGGAGTTCGGTCAGGAGGTTCGCGATGGCGATCTCCTTGACCGTGATCCGGTCGCGCTCCACCCGGCGACGGTAGTTCTGGTACTCGGCCTGGAGGCGCTGGAGGTCCGCCGTGCGCTCACCGAGCGCCGTACGCACCTGGTCCAGCTGCGCCGTCAGACCGGCCACCTGGGCCGTCGCTGCCGCGTCCCCGGCCGGGGCCGCCCCCTCCTGGGGGGCGGCCTTCGGCTCGGCGTCGTCAGAGCCGGAGGGGACGTCGGGCTGCTGCGGCTGACCTTGCGGCTGCTGCTCGTCGAAGCCCGGGGTCTCCTCCGTCACGCGGCACCGTCCTTGCGCTCACGGTCCTCGTCGACGATCTCGGCGTCGACGACGTCGTCGTCGGCCTTGGCTTCACCGGCGCCGGCGCCGGCGCCGGCCTCGCCGCCCGCGGCCTGCGCGGCCTGGGCGTCCGCGTACAGGGCCTGGCCGAGCTTCTGCGAGACGGCGGCGACCTTCTCGGTGGCCGTGCGGATCTCGGCGGTGTCCTCGCCCTTGAGCGCGGCCTTGAGCTCCTCGACGGAGGCCTCGACCTCGGTCTTGATGTCGCCCGGGACCTTGTCCTCGTTGTCCTTGAGGAACTTCTCGGTCTGGTAGACGAGCTGCTCGCCCTGGTTGCGGCTCTCGGCGGCCTCGCGGCGGGCGTGGTCCTCCTCCGCGTACTTCTCGGCCTCCTGGCGCATCCGGTCGACCTCGTCCTTCGGCAGCGAGGAGCCGCCGGTGACGGTCATCTTCTGTTCCTTGCCCGTGCCGAGGTCCTTCGCGGTCACGTGCATGATGCCGTTGGCGTCGATGTCGAAGGCGACCTCGATCTGCGGGACACCGCGCGGGGCCGGCGGCAGACCGGTCAGCTCGAACATCCCGAGCTTCTTGTTGTACGCCGCGATCTCGCGCTCGCCCTGGTAGACCTGGATCTGCACGGACGGCTGGTTGTCCTCGGCGGTGGTGAAGATCTCGGACCGCTTGGTCGGGATCGTCGTGTTCCGCTCGATGAGCTTGGTCATGATGCCGCCCTTGGTCTCGATACCCAGGGACAGCGGGGTCACGTCGAGGAGCAGGACGTCCTTGACCTCACCCTTGAGGACACCGGCCTGGAGGGCGGCGCCGATGGCGACGACCTCGTCCGGGTTGACGCCCTTGTTGGCGTCCTTGCCGCCGGTCAGCTCGCGGACGAGCTCGGCGACGGCGGGCATACGGGTGGAGCCACCGACGAGAACGACGTGGTCGATCTCGGAGAGGGCGATCCCAGCGTCCTTGATGACGTTGTGGAACGGGGTCTTGCAGCGCTCCAGCAGGTCGGCCGTCAGCTGCTGGAACTGAGCCCGGGTGAGCTTCTCGTCCAGGTGCAGCGGGCCCTCGGCGGAGGCGGTGATGTAGGGCAGGTTGATCGAGGTCTCGGTGGACGAGGACAGCTCGATCTTGGCCTTCTCGGCGGCCTCACGCAGACGCTGCAGCGCCATCTTGTCCTTGGCGAGGTCCACACCGTGGCCGGCGCGGAACTGCTGCACCAGGTAGTCGACGACACGCTGGTCCCAGTCGTCACCACCGAGGTGGTTGTCGCCGTTGGTGGCCTTCACCTCGACGACGCCGTCACCGATCTCCAGGAGCGACACGTCAAAGGTGCCGCCACCGAGGTCGAAGACGAGGATCGTCTGGTCGTCCTTGTCGAGGCCGTAGGCGAGGGCGGCGGCGGTGGGCTCGTTGACGATGCGCAGGACGTTCAGACCCGCGATCTCACCGGCCTCCTTCGTCGCCTGACGCTCGGAGTCGTTGAAGTAGGCCGGGACGGTGATGACCGCGTCCGCGACCTTCTCGCCCAGGTACGCCTCGGCGTCGCGCTTCAGCTTCTGCAGGATGAAGGCGCTCATCTGCTGCGGGTTGAAGTGCTTCCCGTCGAGCTCGATCTTCCAGTCCGTGCCCATGTGCCGCTTGACGGACCGGATCGTCCGGTCCACGTTCGTGACCGCCTGGCGCTTGGCGACCTCGCCGACGAGCACCTCACCGTTCTTGGCGAAGGCGACGACGGACGGCGTGGTCCTGGCGCCCTCTGCGTTGGTGATGACGGTGGGCTCGCCGCCTTCAAGAACGCTGACGACGGAGTTAGTCGTGCCCAGGTCGATGCCGACCGCACGTGCCATTTCAATTCCTCCAGCAATGACTTGAGTGGAACGGACTCAAGTGTGCATGACGCCCACCGATGGGTCAACAGAGCTGAGTCGAGGGGGCTCAACTCTTATGTTTTCCTTATACGCAAGGCGGGCCTGACCTGCGAAAATACTACTGCCCGGCCCTCTGTGCGGCGTCGAAATCGTGGGGCTGGCCGGAGCCGGTCCGGGGCGGGACGGGGCGGGACGGCCCGGGGCGGGACGGGGCGGTCCGGAGCGGGACGGGACGGGGCGGGGCGGTCCGAGGCGGGACGGGACGGGACGGTCCGGGACGGTCCGGGGCGGGACGGGGCGGGACGGCCCGAGGCCGGACAGTCCGGGGCGGGACGGGGCGGGACGGCCCGAGGCCGGACGGCCCGAGGCGGGACGGCCCGAGGCGGGACGGTCCGAGGCGGGACGGCCCGAGGCGGGGCGCCGGGGTTACCGCGCCCTACCCCACCCGCCCCCGCCGCCCCAGCTCCGCCGCCTCCTGCTCGTGGATGCGGCTCGGCCGGGACGCGGGGCCGGGGGCGCGGCCTCCCGGGATGGGGCGGGTGGGGGCGCGGTGGACGCCGGTCGGGGCGGGCCGGGCGGCGGTGGGCAGGGGGCGGCCGGCGGCGGTGGCGGGAGCCGAGCGGGTGGCGGGGCCGGTGGCGGAACGAGGGGCAGGGGCGGAGGCGGCCGGGCGGGGCGGGCTGGTCGGCACGAAGAGCATCCCCAGGACGACCAGCCCGGCCGCCCCCGCCACCCACCACGCGGAGCGAGGCTGTGTCCACAGCATGTGGATGGCGAGACCCACCCCGGCGGAGCCCGCCGCGGCACCCCCCAGCACGACCACCACCCCCGGCGGCGTGAGACCGATCCGCCGCAGCCGGTGGGCGAGATGGTCGGGCCCGCCGCGCCACAGCTCCCGCCCCGCCCGCTTCCGCGAGACGAGGACGAGGACGGCGTCGGCGGTCGCCACGGCCGTGAGGGCGAAGGGCGCCCCGACACCGGCGCCGTACCCGACGGCGTACACGTGCAGCACACCCCCCGCGAGCAGGAACCCCACGAACAGGGCCCCACTGGTGCCGGTCACGACCCGCGCGGGCGGCCAGTTGTGCATCAGGAACCCGGTGAGCGCGGCCGCCACCACGCTGAACAGCGTCGCCAGACCATCCATGACCTCGGCCGCCGCACACCCGCTCAACGCGAACGCCGTGACGGCCCCGACCACCCCGAGCACCCCGTCGGAACGGCCCATCCCCTTGAACCCGTGCACCACGAGAGCGATCCAGACGACCCCCAACACCCCTGCCGGCACGCCCAGTTCGCGGTACGGCACGACCAGCGCGGCGGCGACGACCACCCCCGCCGCCCGCACCACCGCCGGAAGCCGCCACACATCACCGACCAGCCCGAAGACCCCGAGCCCGGCCCCGACGACGATCAGCCATCCGGCCTCACGTCCCAACGGAGCGACCCCGCTCCACTCCCCCACCCACGCCACGGCGCCCACCCCGCCCATCACCGCGACACCCCCGAGCAACGGCACCCGCCGCCCCCGACGCCGCTCCACGATCCCCAGCCGCAGCGCGGGCACGCGGACGGCCGCCGAGAGCACGGCGGTCAGCAACAGGGCGGAGGCGGCGGCGAGGATTCCGTACAGCACGGATCCAAGTTAGGCGCGAGTGTCACAATTTCTGATGAATAACACGATCGTTTTGAAATAGCACGATCGTCCGGGATGCGACAGGGACGCACTCAGGCAACCCTCAGCGACGCAGATCACCGCCCCCCTGGCTACAGTGCGGCAGGAGAACTCGGTAGTCTCAGACGGACTGCATAAGTTACCGCTTAGTAATGATCTCTCCGAGGGGCCCCGGCAGGCACCCGGAGGAAAACCCTCGCAGGCCCGAGGAGCCCCCAATGCAACTCGCCGCGATCATCGTGTCGTTGGTCCTGACCGTGGTCGGCGTTGCGCTGATCTCGCGGGCCGTGGCGCAGATCTACCGGTTCGTGAAGCTCGGTCAGCCCGTACCGGCGGGCAGCCGTACGGATGACCCGAAGGCGCGCTCGATCACCCTGGCCCGGGAGTTCCTCGGGCACACCCGGATGAACCGGTGGGGGATCGTCGGCTTCGCCCACTGGTTCGTCGCGATCGGCTTCCTGACGCTGCCGCCGACTCTCGCCCAGGCGTACGGCCAGCTGTTCCAGGCGGACTGGACGCTGCCGGTGATCGGCGGCTTCCTGCCGTTCGAGATGTACATCGAGTTCATCGGTGTGATGACGATCCTCGGCATCCTGGTGCTGATCGCCGTCCGGCTGCTCAACCTGCCCTCCCGGGCCGGCCGCAAGTCGCGTTTCGCGGGCTCCAAGGCCTGGCAGGCGTACTTCGTCGAGTACGTCATCCTCACCATCGGTCTCGCGATCTACGTGCTGCGCGGCCTCGAGGGCGCCATCCACCACGTGGACCACTACGAGGCCGGGTACTTCGCCTCGTACCCGCTGGTCCTCGCCTTCAAGGACCTGGACCCCTCCACCCTGCAGAACCTGGTGTACTTCGTCGCGATGATCAAGATCGGCACCTCGCTGATCTGGATGATCACGGTCTCGCTGAACACCAACATGGGTGTCGCCTGGCACCGCTTCCTCGGCTTCCCGAACATCTGGTTCAAGCGCAACGCCGACGGCGCGACGGCGCTGGGCGGTCTGCAGCCCATGACGTCGGGCGGCAAGCCGATCGACTTCACCGACCCCGGTGACGACGACGTCTTCGGTGTCTCCCAGGTGGAGCAGTTCTCCTGGAAGGGCATCCTCGACTTCTCCACCTGCACCGAGTGCGGCCGCTGTCAGTCGCAGTGCCCGGCCTGGAACACCGGCAAGCCGCTCTCCCCCAAGCTGCTGATCATGTCGCTGCGGGACCACGCGCACGCCAAGGCCCCCTACCTCCTCGCCGGTGGCGGCAAGACCATGGAGGGCGAGGAGAAGGCGTCCGAGGAGCAGCTCAAGGACGTGCCCGCCGCCGCCCTCGCCGAGGCCGAGCGGCCGCTGATCGGGACCGTCGAGGAGAACGGCGTCATCGACCCCGACGTCCTGTGGTCCTGCACCACCTGCGGTGCCTGCGTCGAGCAGTGCCCCGTCGACATCGAGCACGTCGACCACATCGTCGACATGCGCCGCTACCAGGTGATGATCGAGTCCGCGTTCCCGTCCGAGGCGGGCACGATGCTCAAGAACCTGGAGAAGAAGGGCAACCCCTGGGGCCTGGCGAAGAAGCAGCGCCTGGAGTGGCTCAAGGAGGTCGACTTCGAGGTCCCGGTCGTCGGCAAGGACATCGAGGACCTCTCCGAGGTCGAGTACCTGTACTGGGTCGGCTGCGCCGGCGCCCTGGAGGACCGCGCGAAGAAGACCACCAAGGCCTTCGCGGAGCTGCTCCACATGGCGGGCGTCAAGTTCGCCATCATGGGCGGCGACGAGAAGTGCACCGGCGACTCCGCCCGCCGCCTCGGCAACGAGCCCCTCTTCCAGGAGCTCGGCATGGAGAACGTCATGGCACTGAACATGGCGTTCGGCGAGGAGATGGACGACGACGGCAAGGTGACCGAGGAGTCCCGCAAGCCCAAGTCGGCCAAGAAGATCGTCGCCACCTGCCCGCACTGCCTCAACACCATCGGCAACGAGTACCCGCAGCTCGGCGGCGACTACGAGGTCATCCACCACACCCAGCTGCTCCAGCACCTCATCGACGAGGGCAAGCTGATCCCGGTGACCCCGGTCGAGGGCCTCATCACCTACCACGACCCCTGCTACCTGGGCCGCCACAACAAGATCTACACGCCCCCGCGCGAGATCATGACCGCCGTCCCGGGCCTGCGCCAGCAGGAGATGCACCGCCACAAGGAACGCGGCTTCTGCTGTGGCGCCGGCGGCGCGCGGATGTGGATGGAGGAACGGATCGGCAAGCGCATCAACAACGAGCGCGTCGACGAAGCCCTCTCCCTCAACCCGGACATCGTCTCCACCGCCTGCCCGTTCTGCCTCGTCATGCTCACGGACTCCGTGAACGGCAAGAAGAACGACGGCAAGGCCAAGGAGTCCATCACGGTCGTCGACGTCGCCCAGCTGCTCCTGGAGTCCGTCAAGACCCCGGTCCCGGACGACGAGCCCCCGGCGGGCACGGCCGAGACGGAGAACGAGCCGGAGCCGCAGCCGGTGAAGTAGCCCCGCCGCCGCTCACCTGCGCGTACGACCGACACCCCCGGAGCTCATCGCGAGTCCTCCGGGGGTGTCTCGCGTCTCGCGGCGATCTCCATGACCTCCTCGGGCAGGTCGCCCCCGTCGCGCACCATCATGAACGGCGACTCCTCGAAGTCGGGGTGGACCGAGAAGGCGTCCGCGACATCGACGCCCTCGATCTCGTAGACCTCGTACCGGGTCGGCTCCTCGGTGCGGGTGTCGTCCCAGCCGTCCCCGCCGGTGTCCTGGCAGGGCGGCGAGAGCGCCGTCCCCACCTTGGCGCCGACCTCGAACGCGCCGCTGTCCATGCCGTTGTACTGGCGGCCCTCGTACTCCACCACGAACGCGCATGAGGCAGAGCCCTCCCCGCCGCCGTCCATCGACACCGCCGTACAGCCGGCGGCGAACGGGGTCAGCGCGAGAGCGGCCAGGACGGTCCGCACACGGGAACCGATCATCGTCACGTCTCCTTGCCACCGGTCCGGCCGTCGGCGGTCCGGCCGTCGGCGGTCGGGCTGCGGCGGCCCTCGGCCGCCGGCCCCCTCGCAACCTGGACGCCCGACCCCAGCGAAACGTTCGGCCGCCTCCCGGCCGACCGCACCCATCCCTTCGTACGCCGAGTGCCGCGCCCAACTGGCCCCACCGACCCCACCAGCCCTACCCACCCCACCGGCCCCACCGGCCCCGAAAATTCTTCGAATTCCCTGGAGTCCCGTACAACCCTCCCCCACCTCCATCGGTCTCCTGTTCGCCAACTTCCCTGTGAACGCCCGGCCAACCCTGGGCGAACACGGACAGGAAGGGCACCCCATTGACTGTGGACGTCCGTACCGGGCGTCCCGCATGCAGCAGGAGATTCCCGCATGCACAAGCATCTGCGACTCGCCCTCGCGACGGCCTCCGCGGCCGCGCTGACCGGCGGTCTGCTCACCTTCTCGGCCGCGACGGCGACGGCGGCCGACTCGGTCCACCACCCCGTGGCGGACTTCAACAACGACGGGTACGGCGACGTCGCGTACGCGGCCGGCAACGCCACCGTCGGCGGCAAGGCCGGCGCCGGCCAGATCGTCGCCCTGTACGGCTCGGCCAGCGGTGTGACCTCGACGAAGCGCACCACGATCAGCCAGAACACCACCGGTGTCCCCGGCAGCGCCGAGACCGGCGACGGCTTCGGCTGGGTCAGCGCGTACGGCGACTTCAACGGCGACGGCTACGACGACCTCGCCGTCTCCGCGCTCCTGGAGGACGTCTCCGGCGACGCGGACGGCGGCACGGTCGTGATCGTGTGGGGTTCGGCGAGCGGCCTGTCCGGCGCCACGACGATCAACGACCCGGCGCCCTCCTCCCACGACAGGTGGGGCAAGACCCTGGCCGCCGGTGACTTCGACGGCGACGGCAAGGAGGACCTCGCGGTCGGTGCCACGTCGAGCACGATCCACGTCTTCAAGGGCGGCATCACCAAGTCCGGCACGACGGGCGGCCGCTACACCGTCAAGCCTCCCATCATTTCCGGCGACGGCACGGGCCCGTTCAACCTCACCGCGGGCGACGTGAACGGCGACACGCGGACCGACCTGATCGTCGACGGTTTCGAGACGGACAGCGAGTACGGCTGGAACGCCAACTACTACGTGCCGGGCACGGCCTCCGGCCTGAGCGCCGCGTCCGCGCAGAAGCTGAAGCCCGGCATCATCACCGGCATCGGCGACGTCAACGGCGACGGCTACGGCGACATCGTGACCGGCGAGGAGTGGGACCCGTCCAAGGACGGCAGCGAGCCGTCCGTGCCCGAGTCCGCCACCGGCGGCAAGGTCCACCTCATCAAGGGCTCCGCCTCCGGCCCGGCCGGGGCCACCTCCCTCACCCAGAACACCGGCAACGTCCCGGGCGCCTCCGAGCGCGGCGACTTCTTCGGCAACGAGTTGTCGCTCGGTGACATCAACGGCGACGGTTTCCAGGACCTGGTGGTGGCAGCGGCCGGCGAGAACCTCGGCGGCGTCGTCAACACGGGCGCGGTGACGGTCCTCTACGGCTCGGCCGCCGGCCTCAACACCTCCTCCGGCACCCAGTACTTCGCCCAGTCCACGGCCGGTGTCCCCGGCTCCGACGAGACGGACGACTTCTTCGGCTCCGAGGTAAAGCTCACCGACGTCACCGGCGACGGCAAGGCGGACCTCACGGTCGGCGCGTACGGCGAGAACGACTTCAACGGCTCCGTGGTCTACCTGCCCTCCGACGGCACGAAGATCACCACGGCCGGCTCGCGCTCCATCGCCCCGTCCGCGGTCGGTGTCTCCACCTCCGGCCAGCCGGTCCTCGGCGGGAACGCGGCCAACTGACGACGGCCGACAGCCTTACGCACATCCCGAGTCGGGCCCGCATCCATGCCGGATGCGGGCCCCTCTCCGGCTGGGGCCCGTCCACCGTGTCCCGTGTCCCGTGTCCCGGCAATCCCAAGAATTCACCGACCTCCCGAGCAACCCTCCCGCCCCGTCACCGGTCTCCTGCTCGCACACCCTTACGACGGCAGTTGGGTCCGCCCCACTCGGTGCGAGCCCTCTCCCTCCTGGAGTCCCCTTGCGCACTCGCTCCTTCCTCCTGGCCGCAGGCCTTCTCGCCTCCGGTCTGACGCCGCTCGCCCTGGCCACACCCGCCGGCGCGGCGGTCGCCAAGTACGCGGACGACTTCAACGGCGACGGCTACCGCGACCTCGCGGTCGGCGCGCCGGGCACCGATGTCGGCAGCGCGTCGTCGGCCGGCGCGGTGGTCGTGCTCTACGGCTCGAAGTCCGGCGTCTCGGCCGCCAACCGGAGCGTGATCACGCAGAACACGAGCGGGGTCGCCGGTTCGGCCGAGGACCAGGACTCCTTCGGCGCCAGCCTCGCCTCCGCCGACTTCAACAAGGACGGCTACGCGGACCTTGCCGTCGGCGCGACCGGCGAGGGCCTCGGCGGCCGGTCGTACGTCGGCCAGGTCACCATCCTGTGGGGCGGCAAGAAGGGCCTGTCCGGCGGCACCGCCCTCCCGCAGCCGGCCAAGATCGCCGCGGAGCGCGGCTACGGCCAGGGCCTCGCGGCAGCCGACTTCAACGGCGACGGTTCGCCCGACCTGACGGTCACCGGCCAGGCCCAGACCCGCCTCTACAACGGCCCGTTCAAGAAGAGCACCGGCGACGCGGCGAGCGCGAGCTACGTCGGCACCGTCGGCTCCACGCTCGACGTCGGCGCGGGCGACATCAACGGGGACAAGGCCGCCGAGCGCGTCTACACGTACGCGACGACCTCCGACCCCGGCGGCCAGGTCAGGTACCACACGTACACCGGCACGAAGACCTCCGTCGTCGACATGCCGCAGGCCGAGGGCGACGGGCGCGTCGTCGTGGGCGACATCAACGGCGACGGCTACGGCGACCTCGTCCTCGCCAACCCCGAGGACCCGGCCAACCAGGGCGGCGCCGGTCACCTGGGTGGCCAGCTGGAGATCTGGTACGGCGGCAAGGGCGGCCCCGACCTCACCCAGACCCCGACGGTCGTCAGCCAGGACACCGCCGGCGTCCCCGGCACGGGCGAGGAGGGCGACTACTTCGGCGGCGCGCTCTCCATCGGCGACATCAACGGCGACACGTACGCCGACCTCGCGGTCGGCGCGCAGAACGAGGGCTGGAACGGCAAGCGGTACGCCGGCACGGTCACCGTCCTGTACGGCTCGGCCGCCGGCCTCACCACCAAGGGTGCCAAGGCCTACAGCCAGGACACCGCGGGCGTCCCCGGCACCGCCGAGACCCAGGACGGCTTCGGCGGCGCCGTACGCCTGATCGACCTCGACAAGAACGGCAAGGCCGAACTGGTCACCGCCGCCCCCGGCGAGGACGCCAAGGGCGCGCTCTTCGTCCTGGGCGGCACGGCCTCCGGCCTGACCACGAAGGGCGCGAAGAGCATCTCGGCGGCGAACGCCGGGCTCAAGGAGACGGCGTACAGCTTCGGCGCGCAGCTCGCCCAGTAGCTGGTAGCTGCGTCCTCCCCTCCCACTTCGAAGGACATTCATGCGATTCCGTAGCGCCACGATGGCCGCGACGCTCGTGGCGGCGACCGTGACCCCCCTCGCCTTCTCCCTCTCCATCGGCCCGGCCGCCGCGGCGGCCGCCAAGTACGCGGACGACTTCAACGGCGACGGCCACCGCGACTACGCGGTGTCGTCGTACGGCCCGGACGGCGCCAGCAAGGGCGGCGGCATCCTCGTCACCTTCGGCACGGCGACCGGCCCCGGCACGAAGACCCAGTTCATCGACCAGGCGAGCCCCGGCGTCCCCGGCGCCGACGAGACCGACGACTTCTTCGGCGAGAACCGCACGGCCGCCGACTTCAACAAGGACGGCTACGGCGACCTCGCGGTCTCCGCCAACGGCGAGAACGTCGGCACGTACAAGAACAACGGCACGGTGACCGTCCTCTGGGGCGGCAAGAAGGGCCTGTCCGGCGGCACGACCGTCCCGTTCAAGGGCCCGAAGGGCGCGTCCGGCGAGGCCACCGACTTCGCCACCGGCGACTTCAACGGCGACGCCGAGCCGGACCTCGCCCTCGTCCGCGCCGGCAAGACGTACGTCTACCGGGGCGCGATCGCCAAGTCGGGTGTGAAGGGCACGGTGACGGTCCTGGACAAGGCCGATTCGAGCTTCTACTCCACCGCCCTGATCTCCGGCAAGGTCGACAAGGACGGCAAGACCGACCTCGTCGTCATCGGCGACGTCGTCACCGACACGACCCTCGCCTCCGACGCCTGGTTCGTCTCCGGCGGCAAGGCCAAGCTCTACCCCGGCAAGACCCTCCGCATCGAGTCCGTGAAGTCCGACGGCGGCCAGGCCGAACGCGGCGGCGACGGCGTCATCGCCGACTTCGACAAGGACGGCTACGGCGACATCGCCATCGGCACACCGGTCTACGACAAGACCAAGGGCCGCGTGACGGTCTGGTACGGCGCGTCCTCCGGCCCGTCGAAGTCGGCCCGCTTCACCCAGTCCACGTCCGGCATCGCCGACACCCCGGAGTCGTACGACGCCTTCGGCGACGCGATCACCTCCGGTGACGTGAACGGCGACGGCTACCGCGACCTCGCGGTCGCCGCACCGGGCGAGAGCCTGAACGGCAAGGGCGAGGCAGGCGCCGTCCACGTCCTCTACGGCGGCAAGTCGGGCCTGACGGCCAAGGGTTCCCAGTTCCTCACCCGCAACACGGCTGGCGTACCGGGTGACTTGACGGCCGGCGAGTACTTCGGCCACACGATCCGCCTCCGCGACACCGACCGCGACGGCAAGGCCGACCTGTACGTGCTGGCCGAGAACGGTTCGCTGGTACTGCGGGGTTCGTCAAAGGGCGTGACCACCACCGGCGCGACGGTGGTGGACGGCGACACGGTCCGGGGGATGCTTCAGTAACGCGGAGCGCGTATCGCACGTATGAGGGCGGCGAGCCCGGCGGGGGTTGTGCGAACAACCTGGCCGGGCTCCTCGCTTTCGCGGAGGAGGACAGTGCGCGGGTGGGCCGCGATTTGCACGCAGTCGTCATGGTCACCTCCGCCGGAGAAGGTGGACTTCTGCCAGGCGTCCTGTGCCATGTCGAGGCCTCTCACATCTGCCGCACGAGGTGGTGGATGAAGTCCCTCGACTCTACGGCGCCCAGGGCCATCTTTTCGATCGTGCGGAGGAGCGCCCGATAGCGGCCGAGCTGTGACTCCCCGTCCAGATAGGCCCCACCATGCGTGCTGTCTGCCAGAACGGTGTCCAACTGCGGAACCGGGCCACGCGCGTACACCAGTGGAGCGCTGATGCCGGCGAAGCCGTCCACGTCGAAAGGCACTACGCGCACGGCCACTCCGGGCGACTCCGACCGCTCAAGGATGTGCAGCAACTGCTCCCGCGCGACCTCGCTGTCCGCCGCGCGGATCCGCAGTGCCGCTTCGTGAATGACGGCCTTGTAGCCGACCTTGCCCAAGATCTCCTGACGCCGCAGCCGAAACCGCACCCGGGCTTCGCGCTGCTCCTCGGAGAGCGACGGCACCGACGAGGCGAACGTGCCCCGCATCTGCTCCTCAGTCTGCAACAGCCCTGGGACGTGCACGGGCTGGAAGGTCTTCAACTCGGCCGCATGGTGCTCCAGTTCGGCCACCCGTAGATAGCCGCCCGGCACGACCTCCCGGTACTCCTCCCACCAGCCTTGCCCACGCTCGGTCGCCATGGCCACCAGTGCGTCGACGAGAGCGGCATCGTCACACACGTAGCGGTTGGCCAGGTGCCGTACCCGTTCGGCGCTCACCCCCACACGTCCCGCCTCCGCGCTGGACAGCTTGCTCTCCGCGATCCCCACTGTCTGCGCAGCAGCGCGCAGCGTCAGCCCCGCCCGTTCCCGAAGCTTGCGCAGCTCGGCGCCGAGCCGTTCCTGACGCGCGGTGATGACAGCCCTGGATGCCATGCGCCCCTTCTCTCGCAGGAGTTGTGAACCCGAGTATCCCAGTTCGGGTTGACCGAGGGAAAGTTTTACCTCTACCGTCAGTGACGCGACGCACACGCTGCGGAACACCGGGACCCTGGAAGCGCACCGCCCCGCCCTGCCACGGCGGCGGCGACAAGGCCACCGCCCGACGCCCCAGCGCCCCCACCCCTCCGTACCGGGAGACCCCATGCGCAACGACTGGGAGTACACCCTCTACATCCCCCACGACCCCCGAGCCGTAGCCATCGGCCGCCGCACCCTCCGCGACATCCTGACCACCCACACCCTCCCCGCCCTCATCGAACCGGCGGAGCTACTGGCCTCCGAACTCCTCACCAACGCCCTCCGCCACACCACCGGCCCGGCGGCCCTGAAACTCAGACAGTCCGGCCCCTCCTTCCGCGTAGGCGCCTGGGACACGGACCCCACACCCCCGACGATCACCGCCCCCACCGACACCGCCACCTCGGGCCGAGGCCTCCACCTCGTCAACGCCTACGCGGCCGACTGGGGTTGGTTCACGGTGAACGGAAACCTCGGCAAGTACGTCTGGTGCGAACTGGGTACGGAGCTGAAACCGGACTGACGGTGGACGACACGGGGGTGGGGATGACGGGCGTACGCGGAGTGCTCCGAACCCTGGGCGGGGCGGCGCTGACACTGGGCCTCAGCGTGACGGCGAACCAGGTCCTGTCCGAGGGAAAGCTCAGCTGGACCTGGTCGTACGTCTCGTACGCCGTGGCCGTCGTCAGCCTCCTGTACGCGGAGCTCGGCCCGTCCCCGCCCACCACCGACCCCTCCCCCCGAGGCCGCCGCAGGATCTACCTCCGCCAACTCCGCGCGAGCGTACGGGACATGGAGACCGTCGGCATCGCCACCCAGAGCGAGTTCGTGTTCCGGATGCGCCAGGTGTACGTGGATGTCAGCGTCGTACCGAAAGTGCTCCACGACGCCGCCAGAGAGCCCTACCTCGGTTCGGTGTCCGGGGAGGAGCGTCGAAGTCTGGAGTCGGTGCTGCGGAAGGCCGGACGCAACGGGGGATCCCGGATCCTGGCCGTACTGGGAGGGCCGGGGTCGGGCAAGACGACGCTGGCCCGCAACACCGCCCTGGAACTGTGTGGACACCGCTGGCGCCCGTGGAAGCGACGGTTGCCGGTGCTGCTGTACCTTCGCCGCCACGCTGCGGACCTACTGGCCGGTGATCCCCCGACGTTGGCCGAGTCCGCGGTCAGGGCCGCCTGGCTGGACGGGAAGGTCTCGGCCCGGTGGTTGGACCACAGACTCGATCGCGGCGGGTGTGTGGTCCTGCTCGACGGCTTGGACGAGGTCGCCGACCCCGCGGAGCGGGGCCGGGTCGTGGACTGGGTCGGCAGGCAGATCCAGCGCTACCCCCGCAACATCTACGTGGTGACGTCGCGTCCCCACGGCTACAAGTCCAACCCGTTGCCGGGTGCGGAGGTGCTCCAGGTGCGTCGCTTCACCTGGGAACAGATCGACCGGTTCCTGCGACGGTGGTCGTATGCGACCGAGAGCCGGGCGCGGGGCGGCGGCGGCCGGGAGGTACGGGCAGCGGCGGACCGCAACGCGGCGAATCTCCTGACCCGGCTGCAGACACAGGGAGCTCTGTACGACCTCGCGGCCAACCCTCTCCTGCTGACGATGACGGCGAACGTACACCGCTATCGAGGCCAACTACCGGCAAGCAGAGCTGAGTTGTACGACGAGATGTGCGACGTGCTGCTGCATCGCCGCTCCGAGGCTCGCGGGCTGGTGGACGCGACCGGCCTGACCGGTCCTCACAAACAGCACGTCGCACAGCACCTCGCCCTTGCCATGATGAAGGCCGAGGTCAAGGACTGGCCCGTACGCGACGCCGCCAGGGCGATCCGCAGATCCCTGCGCCAGGTCCCCGGCAGTGTGACCCCCAAGGTCTTCCTGGAAGTGGCCTGCGCGAGCGGCCTGTTGGTCGAACGCGAACACGAGGTGTACGGCTTCGCCCACCTCACCCTGCAGGAGTACCTCGCCGCCGCCCAACTGGGCACTCCGCGCGCCGACACGAGCGTACTGATCGACCACGTCGAAGACCCGTGGTGGCGCGAGGCCATCCTGCTCTGGTGCGCGGCGAACGACGCCACGGACATCATCACCGCCTGTCTGGACCGGGCCACGGTCCCCGCCCTGGCCCTGGCCTTCGACTGCGCCGACCAGGCCAGAACCGTCGAGCCCGAGACCCGGGACCGTCTGGAGGAACTGCTGGGCCCGCCCGCGCCGAACGCACCCCACGACCCCGCCCGGCAGCACCTCCTGGACGGAATCCATGGCACGCGCATCCTGCGTGAGACCGTCCGGCTCCAGGACAACACCACCCTGTGCGCACAGCCCGTCCCCTTGAGCCTGTACCTGTCGTTCGTTCACGAGGAAAAGGCGGCCGGACTTCATCATCCCGACCCTTTCGACAGGCTCGGGCACGACGTCGACGCGGCAGTGGGCATGCGGGTCGGAGACGTCGAACGCTTCGTTGAATGGCTCAACACCGTTACGGGGGACGCCGTCTACCGGCTGCCCACCTTGGCCGAGGTCAAAGACCCGGCCGCCGCATCGATCACCGGCCTCGGCCGTCACACGGTATGGGCCCACGACGGCGCTCACACCGTTCTCCATCAGCCTGGAGACGCCCCTTGGCCCTACGCCACGGACACGGAACACCTTCCCGGCATCCCCGCAGCCGACCGCCTGCAACTCAACCCCTACCTGCGACTGCTGACCACCCCTGCGACCCAGCGCAGCCAGGTGGAACCCTGGACCAGGGTGCTCAGCGCCGCCCTGGCCCACGCACCCGAGTCACACGGAACACCCGAGTTCGCTCCACTGGAACTCCCCCTGGTCCTCGCCCTGTCCGTCGGCCTTCACATTGCCCGTGTCCATGCCCGCGCCTTCGACAGCGACGCCGACGTCGTTTCCCGGGCCAGCCTCGAACGCCTGATCGTCCGCGCGTTGGGCTTCGCACGGCACCTCGACGTCGCACGGGCCACAGGTCTCGCCCGCGACCTGGACGCCGGTCTCGCCACGATGCTGGGCGAGGCCCTCGGCACCGTCGGCGACCTCCGCGACTGGATGACCCAAACCCTCGATCCGAATCGGGATACCCGTGCCGGCCTCACGGACTCCGACACCAGCCTCCTCCTGGCCCGCAGCATCCTCATCGAACTCACCCTCGGCAACGCCGTCGACCTCGCTCGCCACCTCGACCTCGGCCCAGCCCTCGGCCTCGCCCGCGACCTCGACCCACCCCTTCACCCCGACGGCCTCGACCTCGTCTTCGGCACCGCCCCGCTCCCTCCTGATCTGGCCGGTGATCTGGCCCACCGACTCGACTCCCTCTACACCCTCACAGCCGAACGTGAACAGGACACCGATTCCGGCTTCGTCTCCAGCCTCGACCTCGCTCTGGATCTGTCCCACGACCTCACCGCTTCCGTCCACACCGAAGCGCTGATGCTGTCCCTCGACGCCTTCCGCCTCCTGTTCACCCACTCGACCGCCGTCATCGCGTCGCCCTCCGCTCTCAGTCGCCTCGACCACGTCCTGACCCGCACAGCGGCCGCGATCCCCGCCCACCAGAGGACCTTGTCCGATCCGGCCACCGCCGTGCGCCACGCCCACGACATCCTCAGAACCACGCAGGCACCCGTCCCGGACCATCCGATCACCGAAGTACGGCATCTGACGGACAGCATCGGGCAGTTGCTCACCTCCATGCGCTCCCGGAACACGCCCACCGACTCCCGGACTCTCTCCAGTGCCCGCACCGCCCTTCTCATCGCCATCACGGTCCTGACCGAGGCGGACCTGCGTGACCGCGCAGCCATTCGTCTCCTGGAACTCGCATGGCTGAGCCTCACCACGTTCGACACCCCTGCCTCGCGCCGACCCCACCCCAACCAACTCCTCGTCCTCGCCCGCACCCAGCCGTAGCCCCTGCCCCGGGCAGCGCGCTCGCGAAGGCACCCGCCGACGGGGATAATTGCCCGTACAGTCCGAAACGCCCTACAAAGGTTGAAAGCCGGCGATCCCCATGGCCGAACACCCGAACGCAACCCTCGTCCGCAAGGGCTACGACGCCTTCATGCGCGGCGACATGGACACCCTCCGTGGCCTGATGGCCTCGGACTGTACGCACCACGTCCCCGGCAGCCACCTCCTGTCGGGCGACTACAAGGGCCAGGACTCGATCATCGGCCTGTACCAGCGGCTCTTCGAGGAGACCGGCGGGACCTTCAGCGTCGACCTCAGCCATGTCTGCGTGGACGGCCGGGGCCACGCGGTCTCCGTGCACCGTTACACCGCCGAGCGGGGCGGCAAGCGGATCGAGCAGAACGGCTGCCTCGTCTTCCGGATCGTCGGAGAGAAGTTCACGGACATCGACGAATGCCAGGAGGACCTGGACAAGGAGAGCGAGTTCTGGTCGTAGCCCCGCCGAGGCGAGGCGCTTTCGTTCGCGCCCGCACAACCCCATACGGCTTCCAGGTGTCACACAGGTGAACCAGCCACACCCCCGACATCCGGCCACCCACCTGGAGCCCCCCGTGCACAGACGGACGTACGCCCTGGCCGCCGCCACCGCCGCCACGGCGGCGGCACTGACGCTCGCCCTCGTACCCCACCCGGCCGCCGCCCAGCCCACCCCCGTGACCAGCGACTTCAACGCCGACGGTTACGCGGACCTCGCCGTCGGCGTCCCCGACGCGACCGTGAACGGCAAGGCGAAGGCCGGCTATGTGAACCTCCTCTGGGGCGGCCCGAAGGGCCTGGGCAGGCACGGAAGCATCCGGGTCAGCCAGGCCACCGCCGAGGTCCCCGGCACCCCCGAGGCGGGAGACCGCTTCGGCGCGTCCGTCGCGCTGGAGGACCTGAGCGGCGACGGCGACGCGGAACTGATCGTCGGCGCACCCGGTGAGGACGTCGACGGGCGTGGCGCGGACGCCGGCGCGGTCACCGTCGTCGGCGGTGCGAAGAGCGGCACGGGCCCCGGGTCCACGGCCCTCACCGGCCCGTCGGCGAAGTCGGCGTACGGCTGGTCGGTCGCGGCGGCGGACCTCACCGGCGACGGCGGCCGGGACCTCGTGGTCGGCGGCCGGGACAAGGTCGTCGTGCGCGCCGCCGTCAACAACGGCGAGGATCTGGTCGTCACCACGGTCCTCGCCACCCCGATGGGCGGCCGCGCCCCGCTCCTCGCCACCGGCGACTTCACCGCCGACGGCACGGACGACCTCGCCCTCGCGTACCACACGATCAACGCCCCCTACACCCGGTCGCACGTCCGGCTGTGGTCGTGGGACCCGGCCGAGCAGCGCATGGCCAACACCTGGAACTCCGACAACGGCGCCGCCTCCGCCCTCGCCGCCGGCGACTTCGACGGCGACGGCCTGGACGACCTGGCCCTCGGCGAGTGCCGTGAGATAGCCGACGAGAACATCGACGACCCGTGCGGCCCGGAGTCGTACGCCAAGGGCGGCGGCATCCACATCGAGTACGGCGACGAGAACGGCTCCTTCGGCTACCGCTCCCAGACCCTCAACCAGGACACGGTCGGCGTGTACGGCGTCGCCGAGGACGGCGACCGTTTCGGCGCCTCCCTCGCCGTACTGGACTGGAACCGCGACGGCCGCGACGACCTGATCGCGGGCGCCCCCGGCGAGGCCATCGGCACCCGCGGGGCGGCCGGCGCGGCGACACTCCTGCTGGGCCACACCAGCGGCATCGTCGACCCGTTCGGCGAGGCCACGTCCGTGCAGTACCACCAGGACCGTCCCCGGGTCCCCGGCGCGGCGGAGCCGAACGACGCCTTCGGCGCGGCCGTCGCCACCGGCGACTACGACAAGGACGGCACCCCGGACGCGGCCGTCGGCGCGCCGGGCGAGAACGCGAACTCCGGCGGCGTCTGGATCTTCCCGAAGACCTCCGTGACGAACTCCTACGCCCTCACCCCGAAAAACCTCGCCCTCCCGTCCCCGACGACGGCACTGGCGTACGGCAGGTACGTGAGCAGCCACTGAGACCGGGTCCGGCCCGTGGGATGACCTGCGAGATGACTGCGGGACGACTGCGGGACGACTGCGGGACGATCTCCCTGACGAACCCCTGACGATCCCTTAGGGGATGTCACAGCTCGGCAGCAAAGCCGGGCCGGTTGGCCCCGGCCCGGCACGCGGCCGCCCGGGAACAGGTACGTTCGATGACGTGGCTGGATTCAGGATCGGACGCGGCCGGGACAACGGCGCTCCTCAAGCGCGACCGCACAACCCTCCGTACGGACAGCAGGCCCCGCAGCCCGGCGGCCCGTCGTACGGCTACCCCCAGACGCCCCCCGGGCCGCCGTACGGCGGCGGGCGGAGCGGCGGTCAGGGCGGCTGGCCCCAGACGCACGGCGGCGGGCACCCCGGCAATCACGGGACCCGCGGCAACCACGGGGGGCATGGCAACCACGGCGAGCCGGAGTACTTCGGCGACGACGGCGGGCACCCCCACGGCGGCGCGGACCCGTACGCGGCCAACAACCCGGGGAGCACGCAGATGTTCGCCGTCGGCGAGGACCCGTACCAGCAGGGCGACACCTATCGCGCGGGCAACGCCCCGGCGGCCCCGCTCGGCCCGCGGCTGCCCTGGAAGGCCCTCCTCAAGGGCATCTTCACCAGCCCGAACCAGACCTTCCTGGTGATGCGCGACTACGCGGTGTGGGTCCCCGCCCTGATCGTGACGTTCCTGTACGGCCTGCTGGCCGTCTTCGGCTTCGACACCGCCCGCGAAGACGCGATCAACGCGACGCTCTCGAACGCCGTACCGATCGTCCTCGTCACGGCCGTGACGATGGTGGTGAGCACCTTCATCCTGGGCGTGGTCACCCACACCCTGGCCCGCCAGCTCGGCGGCGACGGCGCCTGGCAGCCCACGGTCGGCCTCTCCATGCTGATCATGTGCCTCACGGACGCGCCCCGCCTGGTCGTCGCGATGTTCGCGGGCGGCGACGCCTCCTTCGTCCAGATCCTCGGCTGGATCACCTGGGTGGCCGCCGGCGCCCTCCTGACGATGATGGTCTCCAAGTCCCACGACCTGCCCTGGCCGAAGGCCCTGGGCGCCTCGGCGATCCAGCTGGTGGCGATCCTGTCGCTGATCAAGCTGGGCACGTTCTAGTCGCTGACGACGCGTGAGGGGCTCCCGGCTTGTCGCCGGGAGCCCCTCACGCGTAGGTCCGTCGGCGGCCGGGCTCGGGCACTGTGGAGCAAGGGCAGCCGGCATGTCAGGCGTCGACAACCTGCCCGGCCCTGTGTCGACCAGGGAACCAGTCGACGACAGCAGCCGGACCGCGCTCGGAGCGAACTCCTTGAGCGGTGCTCGGCTCGGCGCAGCCGCACGGAGTTCCCGTGGATCACCGTGGATCACCATGGATCCACCGGCGGCGATCACGGAGCCATCTTGAGCCGTGTGATGATGCACGAAAATTTCCGGCCCCGGGGAGGGGCCGGGTACGGGAGAAGGGAACGGGGGCCGTCGTGGGCAAGGGTGGGGAGTCCATACCGGACGAGGAGTGGGAGCGCTTCCTTCGCGAAGCCGAGGCGGGGACCGAGGACGCGCCCGAGGAGCCGTCGGCGCGGGCCCGCATGGTGGCGGGGCGGCTGCGGGAGGGGACCGCCCGGCCGGAGCCGTGGCGGAGTCACCAACCGGCCCGGCGGCGGGGAGGCAAGGGCTGGTACGCGATCGGTCTGCTGGTCGCGGTCGCCGTGCTGGTCGTGGCGCTGGCTCCGGGGCGGGTGGCTGGATGGTTCGGCGGCGGGGGTGGCGAGAGCACGCCGCTCGCCGTGGAGTCGGACCGTCCGGATCAACCGCCGCCGGCGGAAGCGGCGGCCCAACCTCCGACCGTGGAGGAGCCGTTCAGGGGGTCGCCCGCGGCACGGTGGGGTGACGGGACGGCTGGGATCGGCGTGCCCGAGGCACGGGCGACCGGCTGGATGAGCAAGGGGCAGGTCGCGCAGGCGGTGGAGAAGACCCGGGACTTCCTCGCCGCGTCCAGTCTGGATCCTGGTGTGCTGCGTGGGGAGCGGCCGAAGAAGGCGATCGCGTTGATCAATCCTCATCAGCAGGATGTCCAGGACTACCTGGCGACCGCGTTCCGTGCACCCAGCCGGGAGAACGATCCTCTGCTGCTGTTCAGCCGGTTCGAGAACACGAAGGTCCGGCTTGTCGGGGATGTGGTCAAGACACGGGGACGGATCACGTACCGAGAAGGCGAGCGCGGTGCGGTCGAGGTGACCACCGATGTCACGTACGTCTATCCGTCCGTACGCGCCGCAGCGGGAAGCGACGAAGTCGCGCGCACCATCGTGCGCCGCGAGGTCGTGATGAGCTGGGACGACCCGGCGAAGATCGTCATCGATCCGGGCACGTTCTCCCTCGTCTCCTACAAGGTGGACACCACCAACGGCGGCTGCGACACCTTCACCGGCTACCTCACCCCCGAGTTCGGCGCAGAGCGCGCGACGTCGTCCCCGGGAGACGGCCCGGAGGTCGACCCGTACGACCGGAGCACCTCGATGGAAGCGCGCATGCGGGAGGCCGACGGTGCGGGGTGCGGGACTGCCACACGGTCGTGACCGGCAGTCGCGGGAAATTCCCCGGTAACCGCATGGTCGGGAGCCTCAGGCGTCGCGGGTGACGGCCCCTCGATGATCAGTCGAGGGGCCGTCGTGGTGGCCGGCGGGTCAGAGCGCTTCCCTGTTCACCTTGGCTGCCTCTCCCGACCTGTGCACGGGAGGCAGGACACTCCACGGGAAGTTGATCCAGTCGTCCGTCCGCTTCCACACGTACTCGCACTTCACGAGGGAGTGGGACTTCTCATAGATCACGGCGGACCGGACCTCCGCCACGGCGTCGAGGCAGAAGTCGTGGACGAGCTTGAGCGTCTTGCCCGTGTCGGCGACGTCGTCCGTGATCAGGACCTTCTTGTCGGAGAAGTCGATCGTGTTCGGGACGGGGGCGAGCATGACGGGCATGTCGAGGGTCGTGCCCACGCCGGTGTAGAACTCGACGTTCACGAGGTGGATGTTCTTACAGTCGAGGGCGTAGGCGAGGCCGCCGGCCACGAAGACGCCGCCCCGGGCGATGGACAGCACGATGTCGGGCTCGTACCCGTCGTCGGCGATGGTCTGCGCGAGCTCACGGACGGCGGTGCCGAACGCCTCGTAGGTGAGGTTCTCGCGGACGGCCGCGTCGCCGCCGCTCGTCCCGGCCGTCTCCGCGCTCACACCTGGGTCCGGTGGAAGTTGAGGAAGGACCGGGAGGCGGTCGGGCCGCGCTGCCCCTGGTAGCGGGACCCGTACCGCTCGCTGCCGTACGGGAACTCGGCCGGCGAACTGAGCCGGAACAGACACAGCTGCCCGATCTTCATGCCCGGCCAGAGCTTGATGGGGAGGGTGGCGAGGTTCGACAGTTCGAGCGTCACGTGCCCGGAGAAACCGGGGTCGATGAACCCGGCGGTGGAGTGGGTGACGAGCCCGAGTCTGCCCAGGGAGCTCTTCCCTTCCAGCCGCGAGGCGAGATCGTCGGGGAGCGAGATGACCTCGTACGTACTCGCGAGCACGAACTCGCCCGGATGCAGGATGAACGGCTCGTCCCCCTCCGGTTCGACGAGCCGTGTGAGGTCCGCCTGTTCGATGGAGGGGTCGATGTGCGGATAGCGGTGGTTCTCGAACACCCGGAAGAAGCGGTCGAGACGCACGTCGACACTCGACGGCTGCACCATGGATTCGTCGTACGGATCGATCCGCACCCGACCGGCGTCGATCTCGGCCCGGATGTCCTTGTCTGAGAGAAGCACGCCCCGAGGATACGCAAGACGCGCGGACCGCCCCTAACCAGATGGGCGGACCCGCGCGCCTCGGTCCCTGCTATAGCTGCCTCTGCTACCGCTACTGCTACCGCTTCTCCAACGCCACCGGCACGACACTGCGCAACCGGGCGCAGCGTGGGCAGCGCATGAGCCGACCGGGGCCGAGGCGTTCGGCCTGCTGCATCGGGAATGTAGCGGTGCTGAACACGTGCCCATCGGCACAACGGACGACGGTGCGCTCCATCAAGTCCAAGAGTCCCTTCCCCAAGAGCCGCGTCTGGCTGTCGACCTACGTGCTACGTCGACCTGACGACGAAAGCCACATTACGGGATCATTGGGACGGCTCTCCAGGCGGCACTCCGATCCCGTCGAAGGCCCACCCAGACCCTCTTCCGCGCCCCCACCGTACGCCCCAACTCCCGCGCCCCGCAGCCCCATCCCCACCCCGGAAACACCACCGGACCCCACGCCTTCAGCGCGCGGGGCCCGACATGAGGTAAAGTGACGACGCGTTCCGACACCGGCACCGACCGGCGTCTTACGCGGGTGTAGTTTAATGGTAGAACATCAGCTTCCCAAGCTGAGAGCGCGAGTTCGATTCTCGTCACCCGCTCCAGAGAGAAACCCCAGGTCAGCGATCTGGGGTTTGTTTGTTGCCTAGTCCAATTCGGGGGTTGCGTGCCCTCGGCGTGCCCTAAGTCGAGGCAAGGCGACCACGTCCGGGCCACTTGGGGGCCACTCCGGACACCTCGACCCCCTGGCGTCTCGAATGGCGAGACGCATTTCATGTGACCTGCACCACTATTGCGAGTTGAGCTTGCGAAGTCACTTACGCAAAGCGACAGTTCACGGCGCATGCTCTGGCGGCCTACTCAGCAACCGGGCCCGGCTTCGCGAGGCGCGGGTCGAGGCCGTACTGGTCGTGGGCGCCGAGGTTCTCGCGCAGGGTGGGGCCTTCGTAGTCGTCGTGAAACAGGCCGCGTTCCTGCAGGATCGGGACGACCTGGTCGACGAAGGCGTCGAAGCCGTCGTGGTAGCTGTCGACGGCGATCGAGAAGCCGTCGCAGGCACCTGCCTCGAACCACTGCTGCATGTGGTCGGCCACGTCGGCGGCGGTGCCGGCGACCACCGGGTGGTAGTCGATGACGCCGTGGGCGAGCACGTCGCGCAGACTCCAGCCTTCCCGGGCCACTTCGAGGGCGCGGGCGGAGCGCGGGTCGTGCGGGCTGGGTATGGCGTCGGCGAGCTGGTCCGCGGTCAGCGGCTCGTCGAGCTGGCCGGGGCCGAGCGGGAGGCCGAGCATGGCGCCGAGGTAGCGGACGCGTTGGTTCAGGTCGACGACCTCGTCCAGGAGGCGGCGCCGCTGAAGGGCGGCCTGGCGGGAGGGGGCGATAGTCGGCATGAAGCCGGCGAGCATCTTCACCTCGTCCGGGTCGCGTCCGGCGCGCTCGGCGGCGTCCCGCAGGGCCTGGCGCTGGGCCTGGGCGTCCTCGATGGTGTACGGGTTGGCGTAGACGCCGCTGGCGTAACGGCCCGCCAGTTCCAGGCCGTAACTGCCGCCGCCCGCCTGGAAGATGACCGGCTGGCCCTGCTCGGACGGGGGGATGGGCAGCGGGCCGCGGGAGGCGGCGTGCTTGCCCTGCAGATTGACCGGCTGGATCTTGTCCATGTCGGCGAACCGTTTGCCGTCGACGTCGAGAACCCAGGCGTCCTTCTCCCAGCTGCCCCACAGTGCCTGCACGATCTGGATGACCTCGTGGGCACGCTCGTACTTCTCCGCGCGCGGCGGGATCGTCGCGCCGAAGTTCGCCGCGGCGGCGGGGTCGGAGGTGGTCACCGCGTTCCATCCGGCCCGGCCATGGCTGATCACGTCCAGGGCCTTGAACTGGCGGGCGAGATTGTAGGGCTCGGTGAACGTGGTGGAGGCGGTGGTGACCAGGCCGATCCGCTCGGTCTCGCGCGCGAGGACGGTCAGGATCAGCAGCGGGTCGATCATGTGGTGCGGGGCATGGTGGTCGAGGTCGACGTCCAGGACCGGGGTGTCCGCGATGAACAGCAGCTGGACCTTGCCGCGCTCGGCGGCCTGCGCGTAACACACGAACTGGTCCATGTCCGTGTAGCTGTTCAGGTTCGCCCCCGGCAGCCGCCAGGCCCCGGGTGCGGACCCGTAACCACCGCTGAATTGCATGCCCAGGATCATCTGTCGGCTTGTCATGGTTACTCCTCAGACGCGGCAACGAGAAACGGAGAATGTCTCCGGCGGGCGGAGGAACTACTGCCTGTCGAGGACTCCTGGGGTGTCATGCAGGACCACGCTCCGCTGCAGCGGAACCCGCTCCGTGCGGAGCGTGTTCACCGGTACCGCCGGGTCGGCCATGCCGAAGGAGATGCCGAACAGCAGCTTGAGCTCCGCGGGGACACCCAGGAACTCGCGGACGGTGTCGGCGTAGACGCCGAGTACGGTCTGCGGGATGCCGGCCAGCCCCCGGGCCGCCAGCGAGAGCAGGAAGTTCTGCGCGTACATGCCGATGTCGCCGGCCGTCCGCACCCCGTCGCCGAGCGCCGGCATGAACAGGAACGCGGCATGGGGAGCGCCGTAGAACTCCAGGTTCTCGCGGACCGCCGCCCTCCTGCCGTCCCGGTCCGAACGCTCGACGCCCCGGGCCCGGTAGACACTCGCGCCCAGGGCCTGCGACCGCTCGAGGTAGAGGCCCTCGCCGTAGCCATCGGTGAAATCCGGGGAGGTCCGCCCCTCCTCCTCGGCCCGGAGCAGCTCTTTGCCCAGGGCGTCACGCGCCGCACCCGAGACGACGTGCACCGTCCACGGCTGGGTGTTGCTGTTCGACGGGGCCGTCTGTGCGTCTTCCAGCACGCCGCGGATGTCCGAGGGGGACAGGGCGGTGGGCAGGAACCGCCGGGGGGAGCGTCGGGAGCGTGCGATGTCGGTGAAGGGTGATGCGGTGCCGGGCAAGGCGGTTCCTCTCCACGGCGCGCAGTCATCTGCCGCGCTGCGCTGCGCGGAGGCCGCCGCGGCTGCGGACGCACCCTGCGGGTGCCGGCAGGCTTGCGGATGCCCGCAGGCAGCGGCGTGCCGAAGCTGCAGTCCGCAGCGCGAGGGACTGTGCGCTCTTCGTGTTCGGTCTTCGTTCGTGGTGTGCCGGCGTTGCCGCTCTCGTGTCCGTCGCGTGCGCGAGTGCCGCATCGGGTGACTCAGCGGTGGGCGGCGCGGTTCATCTCGACGACGTCGTCGACGGTGGGGTTGGCACCGAGGGCGGCGAAGCGTTCCGGGAGACTGTCGCGGATGGCCGCGTCCTTGGCGCGGTCGGCCGCGGCCAGGGCCGCGGGCAGCTCGTCGAGGGTCAGCTCGGTGCAGTAGGCGGGGCTGTTCGGCTGCTGGCGCCAGGAGTCGGCCAGCGTGCCGGCGTCGTAGGGATCGAAGCCGGTGTCGTCCACGAGCCGCATGGCCACGCGCCGCGCCTCCGCGGAGTCGCCGGCGACGGGGATGGCGAGGCGGCCGGGCGTTCCGGCCGGGACGCCCTTGGTCCGCTGGGTTTCGGCCAGGGCGGCGTTCCACGCCTTGACCACGGGGCGGCCGAGCAGCTCGGCGGTGTACACGCTCTCCACCTGGCCGTTGTCCACCGCCTCGATCGGCTCGCTGAGCATGCCGGGGTAGTAGTTCGAGGTGTCGATGACCACCGTCTCGTCGGGCACCGACGCGAACAGGTCTGCCAGCTGGCCCGCCACCCCGAACGGGATCGACAGGACGATGACGTCCCGGCCCTGGACGGCGGCGTCGGAGAGGTCCGCCGCTCGGGCCCCGGACTCCAGCACCTCCGCCCGGACGGCCTCGGGGCCGCGGGCGTCGGCCACCTGGACGTCGTGACCGGCCGTGCTGAGCTTGGCAGCGAGGTTCCCGCCGATGGCACCAGCGCCTATGACAGTAATTTTCATGATTTGTTCCTTAGGAGGTTGCGCTGCCCCTGGGGGCAGCACGATGTGATGGATGGGTGGTGGTGCCGCCTGGCGTTGCGGGGGCGGAGCGGGGAGCCTGGCGATTTACGCGGGGGTGTCCTGCTGGCGGTAGCCGCTCGCGATGAGCGCGCGGAGCCGGTCGAGCGGCTCCTCCTCGGTACCGGTGCCCTTGATCCAGGCAACGGAACAGGCCGCGAGGAACAGGTCGTGCCCCCGCACCGACGCGCGCACGCGCCCCGCGAGCTGGGCGGCTCGCACGTACTGATCGGTGGCGGTGATGAGGATGTCGCAGGGAATGGTGAGCGGGTTGTCCGGTTCCTGCGCCCTGGCCGCGGCCATGAGCGGGTCGGGCAGACCGCTGAAGGCGCTGAAGTACTCCTCCATCGCCCGCAGCCACTGGTCCAGCGCCTCGGCGGGGTCGCCGAGTTGCTCGATGTCCGCCTGGCGGGCGACCAGTTCCTCGGAGCGCGTCTGCAGCACAGCCGCCAGCAGCGCCTCCCGGGTGGGGAAGTGCCGGTACAGGGTGCCGGGCCCGACGCCCGCCTCCTTGGCCACCGCCTCGAGGGAGGTGCCGACCCCGTGCTGCAGAAAGTGACGCTGCGCGGTCTCCAGGAGGGCAGCGCGGTTGCGCTGGACGTCCGCGCGGGGCTTGCGTCCCCGCTGCTCACCGGCGCTCATTGCACCCTCCTGCCTGCCGCGATCCTGCGGCCGCATCAAAACGGATGCTGCCTCCGTACGTATTCGAGAGTAAAACGGAGGCAGCATCCGGTCAAATGGGCGGCCTGAGCGCGGAGCCCGGACATCGCAGGGGGCCGACATATTCGGCCGTAGAGCGCAGGGCAAAAGCCGTGCGGGCTGCACCATCCCAGAGTGCCCTTGTCCGGCCACTCCCGCGCCGACCCCGGCCCAGTCCCCAGTCCCCGACCCAGGACGTCAGGGCGTGAGCTGCTGGTGTCCGATGACGGAGAGCAGTTCGAGTTTGCTGTGGCTCTCCGTGCCGGGGCGAGTGGTCAGCACCACCAGGGTCTGGGCGCGGTTCTCGGTGTACAGGAGCTGGGCGTCGACGTCGATGCGGCCGAGTTGGGGATGGAGGATGGTCTTGCAGTCGCCGTAGCGGGCGACTTCCTGAAGTTCCCACATGCGGACGAACTCGGGGCTGTGTTCCTGGAGTTCGGCGAGGATCCGTGCCGCTCGGGGGGTATCGCTGCCAGCTGTCAGCGCGGCCCGCAGGCGTGCCGCCTGGGCGCGGCCGTGGCTTTCGTGGGTCTCCTCGGGATACACCAGACGTTCGGCCGGGTCCATGAACCAGCGGTAGTAGCCGCTACTGGCCAGACCGGTGTGGCGGGTCTGGTCGCCGAGCAGCGCGACGGCCAACGTGTTCATCGCGAGGGTGTCGACCAGGTCGGTCGTTACCAGGGCCGGGGAGTCGTCCAGACGGTCCAGGACCCGCATCAGCGTCGGGCTGACATGCTCCGAGCGCAGGAAACGGGCCGGGGCGTTGTGACCGATGAGGACGAAGAGATGGTCGCGTTCGTCCAGGGTCAGCCGCAGTGCCCGGGCGAGAGCCGCGGTGATCTGGACCGAGGGTTGCGGAGCACGCTGCTGTTCCAGGCGGGCGTAGTAGTCGGTGGACATGCCGGCGAGCTGCGCGACCTCCTCGCGGCGCAGCCCCTGCGTACGCCTGCGCGCCCCCTCGACCAGCCCGACGTCGCGGGGCCGCAACATCTCACGTCGGTGGCGCAGGAATTCCGCCAGTTCTTTCTTGTCCATGCCGTCCATCCTCGGCGCATCCCGCCCGGCTATCCAGAGACCGCCGATCCATGGATGGGCAGTCCTCTGCCACCCCTGCGCAGGCGCTCCTACGGCCGCGCCGAGGGCGCTCGCGGCGAGACGACCCGAGGGTCACCTGCCCCTGCGTGACCCGCTGGGAATTTCGCCGACTGCTGGCAGTGCACCGCCTGGGATCAACGCTTTACCGGACCCGGGCCTCGTCGCCCGGCCCGTCCGGCACGACGATGTTCGCCGTGTCAGACGGGCGCTCACGTGCCCTTCGGCGCTCAGGACTGAGCCGGTCGCCTCCGGTGCGACGACGGGGCGAAGCCGAAGGCGCTTCCTTGGCATTCCGCGTCTGTCACAGGTCGGTCAGCTGCCACTGAGCATGGCGAGGACGTCGTCGTAGGAGCCGTTGGCCTGCGCGTCGCGGAGGAACCTGGCGCGCTCGCCGGCCAGTTCCTTCGCGTCGGGCTTTTCGCGCAGCAGGTCGAGGGTCTCGGTGAGGAAGTCGTCCAACGGCATGGATTGTTCGTTGTCTTCCTGGCCCATCAGGGTCGTGCGCACAGCCGGCGGGATGACCTCGATCACCTGGACTCCGGCGTCAGCACCGGCGAGCTGGATGCGCAGGCTCTCGGAGAAGGAGTGCAGCGCGGCCTTGGTCGCGCTGTAGGTCGGTGTGAACGGGAGTGGTACGAACCCCAGCGCGGAGGTGACGTTCATGACGACCGCGTCGTCCTTGCCCACCAGCAGCGGCAGGAAGGCGTATGTCATCCGGATCGTGCCGAGCAGATTGGTCGCGACGTGATCCTCGGCGACCTGGAGTCCGGCCGGGTCCAGGACGCTCTCCAGCAGCTGAATGCCGGCGTTGTTCACCAGGACGTTCAGCCCCGGGTGGCTCGCCGCCACGGTCTCACGGGCCCGGGCGATCGAGTCGGGGTCCGCGACGTCGAGGACGAGCGCGTCGATACCGGGGTGCTCGGCCGCGATCTCGTCGAGGAGTTCCTTGCGCCGCCCGGCGACAATCACCTTGTTGCCGGCCTCGTGCAGGCGCAGGGCCAGACCGAGGCCGATGCCCGAGGTGCCGCCGGTGATCAGGATCGTGTTGCCAGTCATCTTCATGAGGGTCCTGCTCCTTCGGTACGGCGAGCCGGTGAGCGCCCGCAGCCCCGACCGTAGAGACGCCCCCGCAGGGGCGGGAGAGGACGGCTCATCCATGGATCGACGGTCTCTGCCTCGTGAAGCGAACGCCGGCCGTCGGGCTGGGTCCTGCAGAAGCTGGACGGCGGCAGCGGTCCCGGCCGAGGCGTCGTCCACGCCGTCGACTGCGAGGAAGCACCCTCCGGGGCGCCATGGCTCATCCACGCCCGATCGCGCATTACTACAGCGCCTGCGCCGCCGTCCGCACCCCTTACGGCCACCGCGAACTTCCGGAGCTCTACCAGCAGTACAACCGCGCCCACGCCCGTCTCCGCGCTCCAGGCAAACACACCTTCGCCCGCCTCAAGTCCTGGCGACTCGATGGTGGCCGGCTGGGGAGGATCGTCGGTCCATGGATATGTGGTCCTCTCCCGCCCCCGCCGATACACCCCCATAGTCGAAGCTGCCGGGCGCCCGGCCACTGCGGCGAAGGAGAGCATCGCCGAGGCCAACGGCGCCTACGACCAGGTGCTGGCCATGCCGAGCGGCGCCAAGACCTGATCCAGCAACGCAGAAAACGGAGAGCTGAACGTGAAACCCACGAATGAAGACACCGTCGAAATCAGCAGGGCCGTGGCGCTGTGGGCGCACATCATGGACGACCACGAACTGGACCGTCTCGGCGAATGCCTCACCGAAGACGCGGTGTGGGACGGCAGCGTCTTCGGCGGCGACCCGGTCGTCGGGCTGGACGCGATCGTGACCTTCATGAACGCCCCCGGACACGCGAAAGCCCACCACACGACGAACATCGTCGTGTCGGAAGGCCCGGGCGACGAGGTGCGGGCCCGATCCAAAGGTCTGAGCCTGCTGGAGGGCGGCGGTGTCGCCAGCGTCGTCTACGCCGACGACCTGCGACGCACCGATGACGGCTGGCGCATTTCCAAGCGGGTCATCCATCTCACTTGGCCACGTCGCCGCTAGCTAGCACTCATCGCCGGACTCGCCGCCCTGGTCACCTTCGGGACAAAACCGCGCCAACCAGCTGCGAAGCGGTAACGGAGCCGTAGTCATGACCAGGCAAGCCGGTCAGAAGTGCTGCGAGATGGGCTTTGACCGTCCGGCCAGGTGAATGAACTACACAAGCCCGCGCACCTGCTCTGGGGCGCTCCTTGGCTCACCTCTACGAGGACTGGGCAGATCGGGTACTTCGAAGCCCAGCGGTCCGCTTGGTCATGGAGACACCAGCAAGTCTCACGGCGTCGGCTTCTTGTGCCGTTGCTGTGCGACGGGGCAGCCGTTCATTCTCGGGAATGAGTGTCCGGCCGATACTGGCGCACCGATCGGCTCAGCCGTCGCGCCGATTGTGCTCGCGTACTCCGGTGATGAGTACTCCGACGGCGAAGACCAGGACGAGAATGAGGAAGGCGATACCGAGGATGTCCTGGAGTCCACTGGCCAGGCCGCTGTATCCCACGTCGACTCCGACAATCACAGAGCACACACCCGCGACAAGGGCCGTCCAGCCCAGCCAGCCGGCGATCCGGCGGCTGGTGAGGATGGCAGTCCCGAAGAGCGCGAGGGTCAGTCCGAGCAGGATGCGGAAGTAGCTCTGGAATCCCCATTCCAGCCAGCGCACGGTCTCGGCGTTGGCGAAGCGGATCGTCTTCTCCGCGCCCGACGCGCTGACCCATGAGTCCACGGCCTGCTTCAGCCCCACGCCGTCCAGTCCCTGTAGGACAGCCCAGATCGCGGAGGTCGCCACGGCTCCTGCGGCCGCGATCTGCGCAAGCAGGGAAGGCCCGTCGGCACCGCGCAGGACGCGGTACAGCACGAGCAGGCCGCTCAGCGTCACCAGGACGCCAACGAACTGGCCAAGATGAACGGCGATCCAGGTGCCGCTGTCTGCGTACTCGGTGAAGATCGCAGGGTGGTCGTCTTCCTCCCCAGAGGGATGAAGCGTTGCGGTCAAAATGACATTGAGAAGGAAGCCTCCGACCATGAGCCCACCGGCGATCGTCAGCGTGCGGCTTCGCGAGCCGGCCGTATCCGCCCCTTCACCAGTGCGCATGTCCGGACCCATGAACAGACCCCAGTCCTCTCGATGTCACCGACCGACATACATGAGGATCACCAGATGCAGCCGCGCTCCCAGGACACGCAGCGCCGCCTCACCCGAACGAAGTCCGATCGCGGCCGATTGCGCGGCCACCCAGAACCACGCTCGCGCCGGACAAGCCGAACCAGTCTCATCGCCTCGCGGGCTGACCGGCGTTCTCTGGTCACTTGGCACCTTCTGGGGCTGCTGCGTCACTACTGGGTCATCGCGAAACTGCTGGCGACGCTGCTTCTGTTGGTGCACATGCAGCCGGTTGGACACCTCGCCGACGCGGCGGCCCGGGCCGCACTCGCGGGCGGCGAGATGGAAGGCATGCGCATCCAGCTGATCGCCGAGGCGGCCCGCAGCCCTCTTGGCCCTGCTCACCGCGGAAGCCCTGTCGTGTCTTCGAGCCGCGCGGAACGTGGCCCGCCACGGGCGCCGCCGCCGGCGCGAGCAGAGCCTCCTGCCGCGCTGAACGCGTGCCCCGAGGCCGATACGGATGCACTTGGTCAGGTCGTCGGGCATTGCTATCTGACCTCAGCGCGAATGCGCCGGGACGCACTCTCTGAGGGTGCGTCCCGGCGCGTTTCACGCTGAGGCAGGTCAGTGGTAGGCGTGGACGACGGCGTGGCCCTTGCCCCGGCCGATCATCCACTTGTTGACCGGGGTCGTGATCACGAATGCGACGGCGAAGCCGCCGAGCAGCGCAGTCCAGAACAGGGCGTCGGAGAGGTGGGCGTCCATGGCACCGCTGAGGGCGATGACGCCGTTGTCGACGAGTTCCATGATCGCGATGGAGACGGTGTCCGCGGCCAGCGCCACCTTGACGGCGCTCTTGAAGTCCAGGCCCGCCCGGCGGAGGGCGAACAGGGTGAAGGAGTAGCCGAAGACGAACGCCAGGGTGATCGCCAGGACCATGGTGGGCACGTTGCCCCACAGCAGGGCGGTGCCGATGACCATGCCGAGGATCTCGCCGATCGCGCATCCGGTCAGGCAGTGCAGCGTCGCCTTCGCCGCCGTTCCCCAGGACGCCCCCGTGTGCCCGCCGTGCTCGGCGTGGTCGTGAGCGGTTCCGGTGTGGTGAGCGGTGTGGTCCATGACCTCTTCCCCTTCTCGTCCAGGATGACCCGTTCCCGAGCCCCACACCTCCAAACCATATACCCCCTGGGGGTATTTCGTCAGGTGTGTGCTATCCAGGTGGAGGGCCGCCGCACACGGGTGCATCTGCGCCGTCGGGAGGACCTCGAAGTTCTCGGGGCGCGGTTTGCGGCTCGCGCGGTGCTGCGGGCAGCGGGAGGCGAGAAACCCGTGCCCGCCGTGCAGCTGCAGACGTGTCAGTGCACGTGCGCGCCCCCGGTCATCTGCGGCTTGCCGGGGGGTACGAGTCCCAGGGCCACCGCTGCGCTCACCACCGCCGCGAGGGCGCAGACGGTGAAGGCGTCCGTGAAGCCGCCGACGGAGCCGGACTCGATGCCCGAGGCGGCGACCGTGGAGACGACCGCCACGCCGATCGAGCCGCCCACCTCGTGGAAGGTGTTGACGACGCCGGAGGCGAGGCCCGCCTCGTGGTGTTCGGGCGGACACCATCAGGATGTGCGGGTGGTCGCCCTCTTCGCCGACGGTCGCCGGAGGCCGCCCGGGACCCGGGGCGGTCGGCGGCGCCTGTTCGAGGACGGCGTGGGCGTTCGTACCGCCGAACCCGAAGGCGGACACCCCGGCGCGTCCGGGACGGTGCCCGGAGGTGGGCCATGCCGTCGGTTCGGTGACCACGCGCAGGCCCAGCTCGGTGAAGTCGATGTGGGGGTTGGGGCTGTGGAAGTGCAGGCTGCCTGGGATACGGCCGTGGTGCAGGGCCAGTGCGGTCTTGATCAGGCCGATGATGCCGGCTGCGCCTTCGAGGTGGCCCAGGTTGCTCTTGACCGATCCGACGAGCAGCGGCTGGCCGGGCTCTCTGCCGCGGCCGACGACCGCTCCGAGGGCTGCTGCCTCGATGGGGTCTCCCAGCAGGGTGCCCGTCCCGTGCGCTTCGACGTAGTCGACGTCGGCCGCGTCGATCCGTGCGTCGCGCAGGGCGTCGCGGAGCAGCGCTTCCTGCGCCGCCGGGTTGGGTGCCATGAGGCCCGCCGACTGGCCGTCCTGGTTCACGGCGGTGCCCTTGATGACGGCGAGCACCCTGTCGCCGTCGCGCTGGGCGTCGGCGAGTCGTTTGAGCACGACGACGCCACAGCCCTCACCCCGGGTGATTCCGTCCGCCGCGGCGTCGAAGGGCTTGCACCTGCCGTCCACGGCCAGCGCGCCCGCCTGTTCGAACGAGGACGTGACCGCCGGGGACAGGAGCACGTTGACGCCCGCCGCCAGTGCCGTGTCGCACTCCCCGCTGCGCAGGCTGCGGCAGGCCAGGTGCACGGCCACGAGGGACGACGAGCAGGCCGAGTCAGTGGTGAAGCTGGGCCCGTGGAGGTCGAGCAGATAGGACACGCGGTTGGCGGCGATGCTGCCAGCGGCTCCGGTGCTGGTCCACGGTGTCAGGCGTGAAGGGTCCGAGGTGGTCAGATGCCCGTACTCGAGCGAGCTCAGGCCGACGAAGACGCCGGTGGGGGTGGACCGGAGGGCATGGGCGGGTACTCCCGCGTGGTCCAGCGCCTCGCAAGTGACTTCGAGCAGCAGCCGCTGCTGGGGGTCCATGCCTTCGGCCTCGTGGGGCGTGATGCCGAAGAACTTCGCGTCGAATCCCTCGATGTCGTCGAGGAAGCCGCCCCACCGTGTGGTGGACTCCATCAGGGCGGTGACGTCGGGCGCCGTGCCGGCGAAGTTGGGCCAGCGCACTTCGGGCACCTGGCCGACCGAGTCCGTTCCTGCCAGGAGCTGCTCCCAGAACGCGTCCGGCCCGTGCACGTTTCCCGGCAGGCGACAGCCGATGCCGACGACGGCGACGGCATCGGCTGCCGCTTCGCCGGACGTACGGGGCTGCTCGTCCGACTCCGCGGTGTCGGCGTCGTCGGCACCCGCCAGGGCGCTGACCAGTTGTCCGATGGTGGGATGCTCCCACAGCAACGTGGCGGACAGTGGCCGGTCGAGCATCTTCTCCAGCTCGCCGGTCAGTCCGACGGCGTCGCGGGAGGTGAGGCCGTACTCCGCCAGCGGGCGGGCGTCGTCGAGGTCTTCCGGGGAGATGCCGCTGATGTTCGAGACCAGTTGCACCAGCGCGTTCCGCAGTTCGGCCGCGCCCGACCCGGAGCGGCTGTCCGTAGTGAAGGTGACAGTCCGGCTGTCCTCGACCGGCTCCTGGTGTCCGCCTGGCTGCCTCATGCGTTGCCGGTCTCCCTCTGTGCTTGCGTGTCGGAGCTCCAGGCACCCTGGAGGTACTGCTCACGGCAGGCGCCGCGGGAGACCTTCCCGCTGGTGGTGTGGGGCACGGTGCCCGGCGGGGAAAGGACGAAGTCATGGAGGGCGACGGCGTGACCGGCGGACACCGCAGCGCGGACGGCGCGGGCCGCCTCGTCCCGGACACCGTGGGGTTCCGCGAGGTCACGGGCGTGCTCGGCGACGACGACCAGGCGTTCTCCGTCGTCGGTGAGGACGGCGAACGCCGCGGTGTGATGACGGCGGATCGCCGGGTGGGCGTTCTCGACGGTGTGCTCGATGTCCTGCGGATAGTGATTGGTGCCGTCGATGATCACGAGGTCCTTGATGCGGCCGCTGATGTAGAGGTGTTCGCCGTACCGCAGCCCCAGATCGCCTGTGCGCAGCCAGTGACACGCGCGGTCGCCCGATTCGTCGCCGTGGAGGGTGGCCCGGAAGGTGGCTTCGCTCTGTTCCGGGCGTCCCCAGTAACCGCGTCCGACATTGGGTCCGCGCAGCCAGATCTCACCGACGCACCCGTCCTCCAGACGAACGCGGGTGACCGGGTCGACGATGGCCGCCTCCTGGCCGGTGGGCTGTCCGCAGCCGACCAGGCGGGTCACGGCCTGTGCCCCGGTGCCCTCGGCCGCACGGGCGGTGCCGGCCGCCAGCGCGTCCCGGTCGAAGCAGGTGACAGTCGGTTCCTCCCCGGCCGGAGAGGCAGAGACGAACACGGTCGCCTCGGCCAACCCGTAGGACGGGCGCATGGCTGTGCGGACCGCGCCGATCGGGGCGAAGGCCTGCTGGAACCGTCGGAGCGTCTGCTCGGCAATGGGTTCGCTGCCGTTGACCATGGCAGTGACCGATCCCAGCGACAGCTCGCCGCGCTCCTCGTCGGTGACGCGGCGCGCACAGTAGTCGTAGGCGAAGTTGGGGGCGGCGGTGAGCGCTCCCGGGTACTGAGTCAGCAGCCGCAGCCACCTGACGGGCTGCTGGACGAAGGCCAGCGGGTCCATGAGCACGGAGTGGACGTGGCCGACGACAGGCAGCACGATCGCCAGGACGAGCCCCATGTCGTGGTACAGCGGAAGCCAGCCGACAGTGCAGTTGCGCCCGGAGCGGATGCCGTACGCCTCCAGGGCCTGGCGTGCGTTGGCGCACACGTTGGCGTGGGTGATCTCCACGCCGGACGGCATGCGGGTTGAGCCCGAGGTGTACTGCAGGTAGGCGCAGTCCTCGGGGCGCGGATGAGCGGTCTCCCCGCATGTCGGTACGCCCCCTGGCACCGGCCCCGCGAGCAGGTCCCGCTCGGTGACCACGCGTACGCGGAGGCCGTCCTGGTTGGCGCAGAACTTCTCCGCCGTCTGAAGCGCATCGGGGCTGGTGAGGGCGAGCACCGGGTCGGCGTCGGCGAGCGCGGCGGCGAGCTTCTCCGCATGGCCGGGCAGGGACGGGGGAAAGAGGGGCACGGCGATCGCGCCGGCGCACGTGGCTGCGAGAAAGCCGACGACGTAGTCCAGGTTCTGCGGCCCCACGACGGCCACGCGCTCGCCCGCCGCTCCGGCGTGGCGCAGGGCCGTGGCGAAAGTACGTACCCGCTTCTCCAGCTGGCGCCACGTCAGACGGGACGAAACTCCGGCGCGGTCGGTGCTGAAGTCCACGAAAGTAAAAGCTGTTTCATCGGGGGTTTGTGCTACGGCCTGAGCGAGATGGTCGCTGATCGTTTCTCTCACGGTTTCCAGCACTGAGTCACCGAACCTTCGTACCGGGCAAGGAATGGACTCTTCGGCCGTCAGCCCGTCAGGCGGATATGAAGACAGCCGTCGCCGCCCATCAACGCATCCAATGAATAGTGGCAGTGGTGAGAAATCAGCCAAACACAAAGGCTTGCCGGGCTTCCAGCGACACGCCGAAGTCGCTGCCCGACCGGAGGAAGAGGGCTGATCCGGCGCGTCCTGACAGCGCGCCGAATACCGTGATCAGGCCCTCCGCGAGTCGCGCTCGATACGCCTGGAGGACAGCGTATGCAGGAAGGGTTTGAAAACGTTACCGCCCATCAATACGCTCCCCCTCGGTTCAAGGCAGGTACCGTGAGTCGACTGCGCGTCCTCGCCATTCTCATGGCCGTTATCCTGCCGTCATTCATGACGGCCCTGGACAATACCGTCGTCACTGTGGCACTGCCTCAGATCCGCGCCGAACTTGCTTTGGGTGACGCGGACTTGAAATGGGTGGCGGCCATTTACCCCCTGGCTCTCGCAAGCCTTCTCTTGCTGGGCGGGCATCTGGCCGACACCATCGGGCGGCGTGCGACGCTGATGCTCGGTGTCGCCTTCTTCACCGTCTCCTCGATCGGGTGCAGCCTGGCGACCTCAGGGGTGGCGCTGATCGCCTTCCGAGGACTCCAGGGAGCGGGCGGGTCGCTGATCCTGCCGGCCTCGCTGGCGGTCCTGTCACACGATCTTCCGCCGCGCGCACGCAATGCCGCCTTCAGCGCCACCACTGCCGCACTGGCTTCGGCGCTGGCCTGCGGACCAGTTGTCTCCGGCGTCATGACACAGCACCTGGGCTGGGAGTCGGTGTTCGCCATGAACGCGCCGCTGGGATGCGCGAGTCTCCTCATCGGTTTCGTCGTCCCCCGGCACGCCCCCGCGGCCCGTTCTGCGCCGAAGTCATCGGCCACCCTCTCCCTCCGCGTCGTCGCGTTGGCCTGTTGCTGGCTGGCGGGCCTCGCCTACTGCCTGATCGAAGGACCTGAAAGGGGCGTATTCAGCGTTCCCGTGGCCATGTCGGGTGCCATTACCGTGGCCGCCGCCGTCGGCCTGTGGTACGAGCTGACATTGCGCCGGAATGCCGCGCTGCGGCTCCTCTTTCGGCAACGTCCCTTCATCGGCGGGATCATCACTCAACTGCTGTGGGGTCTGAGCGTGAGCGGAGTCTATTTCTTCACGTCCCAGTTTCTTCAGGACGGCCTTGGCCTTGCCCCGACGTCAGCCGGACTGACGTTCATCCCCGTGGCGCTTTCCCTGCTCGTCGCCGCCCCTTTCATTGCCCGGATGGCACGCCGATGGGGGGACGGTCGGGTCTCCGCCGCGGGCCTGCTCCTGGTCGGCCTGGGGTTGTTGATGGTCGCTCTGGGAAGCGTTGGAGGGAGCCTCGTTCATATTCTGCCCGGACTCTCGATCATCGGCTTCGGCTCCGCACTGGCCATTCCGCTGACCTCCCGTGCCCTGGAGTCTTCGCCCGACCGTTCTTCCGGCATCGCCGCCGGGCTGTTCAGCGCCGTCCGCGAGGCATCCGGGGTCGTCGGGATCGCCTTCGTAGGCGTGATGGTGTCGTACACGGAGCACGCCGCGGCCGCTGCTGGAGCCAAGGAGTCGGATGCCTTCCTCTCCGGCTACCAGGCCGGCCTGTGTCTGGCCTCCGCGCTGGTCGGGGCCGGGGCACCCGTCGCGTTGTGGGCGCTGCGACGCCGCAGGGACACGCCGGACGGCAGCAGGGAGCCGGCACCCTTTCCCGTGGACGCCTCGAAGCCCGAACCGTGAGTGGCTCCTCTCCCCAGGCCCGGGTTCTGCCGATATACGGCTCCGCCAGATGGGGCGCGGCCGGCCACGACCCACCCGCACCCAGCCCACCGACCGTGCCCACTGGCAGTTTGAGGTTCCACCGCTGTGCGGGGTGGCTGACTAGCCTCGGTCGTTCGCGCGCCCAGCAGACTCGGAGGTCTTCGTGATGTAGCTGGCCTTGAGTCGTAAGCTCGTTGTCGCCCGCCGGTGGAAGTCCGGTCCGGGTAGCTGCCAGGAGGCCCGGTAGCAGACTGGCGGTGTCGGGGGGACACGCCCGGCGTCGAGCCCAGTGCCGAAAGCCCTGCAAGGGGGAGGTAGGTTCCCGCTCCGATGAACGGGTTCCTGTGGCCCACGGGCTGATCCTCCGTGTGCTCCTGCAATGACGCCCTTCTGCCCAGCTCTCGCTTCCAGGGCTCGGCAACTCGTCAGCCGCTGAGAGGGGCTCCCGGCGACTCCGATGGGACGGCGTGCCCATAGCGTGCCCGTAATACGGGTCAACCACAGTCAACAGCGGTACGATCCGCACTTTCAGGCGCCAGCCCGGGAGACATATACCCAGGTCAGAAGCTATCCGGCTCCGAAGCGCCGTCGCTTCCCAAGCTGAGAGCGCGAGTTCGATTCTCGTCACCCGCTCTTCTTGAAGCCCCAGATCAGTGGCCTGGGGCTTGTGCATTGGCGGGGTTTTTCCGCAGGATCCGCCCTCCGGGAGCACGGAGATGGGGCACGTGGAGGGCACGAGTTCTCGGCGGCCGTGGCAGGCTCCCCGGCTCTGGCATCGCACGGTGTCTGTGAGCTGCGGTTTCGCTGCATCAACCACATCGGTCACACGTGCGGGCCCTCAGCCTGCCCGTCCCCTCGGAGAGACGGATGGCGTCTACGGACGCCGCAGCACTATGGGTTGCCCAATTCCTGTCGAGGAGACAGGACTTCGAGGAGACAGGACTTCAACGAGTGCGCCGCGGTGGACACGGACGGACCCGGCGGCACCGAGGTGATGCTCCGCCATCTCCGGTATGACGACGCGGGCCGCCACCCTCGCCTGACGAAGGCTCGGCGGAAATCTCTCAGGCGATGTCGTGGACGTCGTGCTCGGTCAGGTCGGATGCGTGCCGAGCGACGGCACGGTAGTCGGCATCGTCATGGAGGACGGTCAGGCCATGGTGAGCCGCGGTGGCAGCGATGACGAGGTCGCCCGCTGAGGCGCTGCGATGATCCCCGGCCCGGGCCATGCGGTGCTGCACCGCACCGATCCAGCGCCCCGCGTTCTTCGGCACCGACACATCTGGGTAGAGGTCGGTGAACATCTCCATGATCTCGTCGTACTCGCGACCGTTCCGGGCGCTGTGAAGAAACTCGGCGCGTTGCACGTAGCAGGATGCGATGGCCCCGGCATCGATCGCGTCGTACCAGGCCGATTGCAGTTTGGGATCACGGAGCAGCCGCACCAGGCCGGACGTGTCGAGCAAGTAGATCACCGGCTGCGCTTCTCCGCCTCGTGCAGGCGCTCGGCGTCCTCGACGGCACCCCACTCACGCGCACGCTCGAAGTGACGGCTGATGCGCGCCGCACGCTCCTGCTGCTCGGCGTAGAAGTGCAGAGCGAGATTGACCGCCTCTTTCTTGGTCCTGACCTTTGACAGGGCCATGGCGCGCTCCAGGGCGTCGTCGTCGATGTCGATCTGGGTCACTGACATCCGGCACCTTCCGCTCGCATGTTGGTGATGTACATAGAAGAATACGCTACCAACATTTGCAGGTCCACGTCCGCATGTCGAATCCAGGTATGTGCAGTGGCAACGGACACTCCAGATCAGCCTGCGAGACGCTGCGGTTCGGCAGGCGCAAGCGTCACCCGCCCGCATCGCCCGGCTGCTGGTGGGTGCCGTGCCCACAGTGTGCCCGTAAGAGCGGAAAGCGTCGGTCACCAGCGGTGCGATCTGACCCGCACGACCACCTCAGCAACGAGCATCTGCGCACGTCAGAGCCATACGGGCCACCCAAGCGCCGTCGCTTCCCAAGCTGAGGGCGCGAGTTCGATTCTCGTCACCCGCTCCATTTGGAGCCCCAGGTCAACGGCCTGGGGCTTGCGCATTGGTGAGCGGTTTCAGGGTTTTGCAGGTAGTTCTGGGCCAGGGATCACTTCACCGGAAGGCTGTGCGCGGGCGAAAGGGTCCCGAGCCGAGGGTGTGCGAACGAGCCGAGGCGAGCACGGAGCCCGTTCACGCAGGCGCATGCGCCTGCGCCTGCGCCTGCGCGGTCGAACGACTGTCGGAGCCAAAGAACCTGGTGCGCTGGTACCCGAACTCGCGCCTACAGACACATGCCGGGCAATGGAAGCCAAGTCGCGTGCGCAAAGGGCGACTTGTTGGGAGGCGCGCAACAGCTCGGCCTGCGGCAGCCGGCCACCCGGCCCACTCGCGGTGACAGCAGCCACTTGCCTGACCTGATGGCACCGGAACTGGTGCGCCCGCTCCCTGCGGAAGGCATCGGCTCAGTGAATCGACGAGCAGCCGGGCGCGGGGACGGTTGCGGTCTTATCGGCATCTGCGCCCAGCGGCACGAATGGCTTCCCGGAGCCTCGTCCAGTCGGCGTGGACGCTCGCCGATCTGGCCATCACCCCGTGCGTCGGTGGCTGCCGCGACGGCGTACCCCTGCCGCACCTGCCTCTGGAGCGTTTCGGGGGGCGTCGAGATCGGCCGCGCGCAAGCGATCGCCATGGGGCTACCCATCGCGTGGGAGGGTCCGCTCGCGCCCCATCATCCCTTTGGCACGCTCTCACAAGCCTGGTGGGCGTCTTCCGCGCTCCACGTCAAAGCGGCGGCGACGATCGCCTTCTTGGTCGGGAAGGGTCGGGAAGGGCCGGGAAGGGCCGGGGGAGGTGCGGCTGCGTGACACCGGCTCGCTTGGCCTTCGCCTCGACAGAGGTGCCGCACCAGCCCTTGAGCGCGAACTGGGCGATCGCAGCACGGGGATGGCGCCCTCACGCCTTTCCTGCCTGCCCACCCGGCCAGTGCCGCCATGCCGACGGGCGCCGGTCAGCTCAGTCTGAAGGCAGCCGGTGACGCGGCCCGGGATCAGTTCCCTCGTTGAGCTTGCGCACGGAAACCGATCGGTTTACAGTGAGGCCCGGTGGAAACCGATCGGTTTCCACCGAGGGTTCGGGAGGGCATGATGACGACAAATCGGCCGGTGGCCCTGGTGACGGGGGCGTCATCCGGCATCGGGAAGGAAACGGCGCTCGCGCTGGTCGCGGCGGGTTTCGAGGTGGCCGGTACGGGCCGGGACACCTCACGCGTCACCCCGCTCCAGGGCGTGACGTTCTTCGACCTCGACGTGGTCAGTGACAAGTCGGTCACCACCGTGGTCCAGCAGGTGATCGACCGGTTCGGGCGGATCGACGTCCTGGTCAACAACGCCGGCGTCGGCTCGATAGGCGCGGCCGAGGAAACCTCCCTCGCGCAGGCCCAGGGCGTCTTCGACATCAACGTCTTCGGTGTCATGCGCATGGTGCAGGAGGTCCTGCCGCACATGCGCTCCCGGGGACGCGGGCGCATCATCAACCTCTCGTCGGTGCAGGGGTTCATCCCCGCTCCCTACATGGCCGTCTACGGCGCGTCCAAGCACGCGATCGAGGGCTACTCCCAGTCCCTGGACCACGAGGTGCGGCAGTACGGCGTCCGGTCGCTCCTCGTCGAACCCGCCTACACCAGGACCGGATTCGAGGCCAACAGCGCGAAGCCCGACACGCCCCTGCAGGTCTACGCGGACCAGCGGCACGTCTTCGACCGTCTGATGACGGAGGCGATCAGGGGCGGTGACGACCCCGCCGTGGTCGCCAAGGCGATCGTCACGGCCGCCACCGACAAGAAGCCGAAACTTCGCTACGCCGCCGGCCCCATGGCCGGACGCGCACGCATGCTCCGCTTCGTTCCTGCCTGGGTCCTGGACAAGCAGATCCGCACGATGAACAAGCTGGCCGGCTGACCCCCGCCACCCCACGCACTCCGTCGCGCCGTTGATACCGGGAGAGACTCATGTCCGAGACCCCGCACTCCGCCGCCGCTACCGTCGCGAGCTGGCGCGCCGCCTCAGAACGCGGTGACGTCGACGCCGCAGTCGCGTGCCTGAGCCAGGACGTCGTGCTCAGCTCGCCACTCACCGAACAGTTCCGCTTCGAGGGACCTGCCCAGCTGCGCGATTTCCTGACCTCGGCGTTCACGGCGGTCGAGGACATCCGCTTCCACACCCAGACCGGCGAGGGCGACACGTACGCGCTGTTCTACCGGGCGAGGGTGGGATCCCAGCCGTTCGAGGAAGCGCAACTGCTGCGGCTCGACGACGAGGCACGCGTCAAGGAGATCACGCTCTTCGGGCGTCCGATGCCGGCCCTCACCGCCCTGATGATCGGCGCGGGGTCGGAGCTCGCCCGCAGGCAGGGCCGCCGGGGTGTCGCGGCGCTCATGCGCGCCGGCGCCGCGCCCGTGCACGCGATGGTCACCTTCGGGGACCGCCGCTTGGTCCCGCTGACCCGGCCGACAGCCCCGCGGACCTGATCGCACCAGGTCCACCGGCCGTTTGGCCCCGTTCCCCTTCCAGGAATGGCGGTAGCCGCAGGCGATGTCCTCGGCGGACAGCTTCGGGTCGCATCCGACCCGTACGGGCCCGGCGAGCGTACTCGTGGTCGGCGAGCCGGCCGCGTCCACGGACACCTGCTGAAGGTCCCCGCCTCAGCCTGGACCCCGGCCGTCGAGACCGACGGTGAGGCCCGTGACGGGGCCTGGGTCGCCGAGCTCACCGGCAAGCTCCTGGACGGCCGGCTCAAGGGCGTGCGGCTGATCATCCGAAAGGAACGGCCCTATCCTGGCGCCCAGTTGAGGTTCACGGACGCGGACGGCATGCGGATCACGTGCTTCGCGACCAACACCCCTGACCGGCCGATCGCCGCACTCGAGCTCCGTCACCGGCTGCGGGCCCGGGCCGAGGACCGGATTGACGGGCGCTCGGCCGGTTCACACCTCCAGCACCAGCCGCTCTCCTTCCGGTGCACGCGAGACGCAGGGCAGCATGGCGCCGGCCGCACGTTCGGTGGCGGTGAGCCGACGGTCACGGTGATCGACCTGGCCATCGGCAACCCGTACCCGGCAGGTGCCGCAGAACCCCTGGCGGCAGGAGAACGGCAGGTCCGGCAGGGCCTCGTGGAGAACGTCCAGGGCGGAGCGGTCGTACGGCACCGGCAGAACCCGGCCGGTGTCGCCCAGCTGGAGTTCGAAGGGGCGGCCGTCCGTGATCGGGGGCGGAGCGAACCGCTCGAAGTGCAGGGCCGACGCGCGGCTGCCACCGAACGCGCGCCGAACACCGTCGATCATGGGCGCTGGCCCGCAGCAGTACACCGCACCCGCCGCCGGGATCGAGCTCAACAGATCGGCGGCTTCGGGCACCCCGGACTCGTCGTCAGGACGGATGGAGACCCGGCCGGGGGCCGCGGCCGCGAGTTCGGCCAGCTCTGCCGCGAAGGGCATCGAGCCGCGGCTGCGGCCGGTGTGCACGAGCCTCCAGTCCAGCCCGCGCCGGGCTGCTTCCCGGGCCATCGGCAGGATCGGGGTGATGCCGATGCCGCCCGCGACGAGCAGGACGGATGCTTCGGCGGCGAAGGGGAAGGCGTTCCGGGGCCGCCCGGTGACGGCCACCCGCGTACCGACTCCGAGGGTGTCGTGCACCTCGGCCGAACCGCCTTTGCCGTCGGCGATGCGGCGCACCGCTATGCGGTACCCGTACCGGTCGGCGGGGTCGCCGCACAGGGAGTACTGCCGCCTGCGGCCGGAGGGCAGGCGCAGCTCGATGTGGGCGCCGGGCTGCCAGGGCGGGAGCACTCCCCCATCGGATGCCCCGTCGGATGCCCCGTCGGGTGCTGCCAGCCGCAGGGAGACGACATCCTCGGCCTCCTGGTGCCTGGCGGCGACCACCAGTTCCCGGATCACGGGCGTCCCGGTGGCCGGCGGGCGCTTGGGAGGAGTGCTGCGCCGCGCGAGGCGCGTGACCGCCTTGTCGCTGAAAGCCGCCAGCTTCCGCATGTAGGAGTCGCCGCGCAGTCTGCCGTAGAGGTCCGGCGGCGGGGTGCCGGGTGTGCCGATGTCCATGGGATGCCTCACTGGTTTCCGGGTCATCGGGCAGCCGCTCGGGCAGCAGGAGACACCGCCAGGTAGGCGACCGCCAGCTGGGTCGAGCCCTCCTGGGTCGGGTGGTAGCCGGGGCGGAAGTAGCGCAGCACCGAGCGGGCGAACGCGCCCGGCCGGGGCAACAGGTCCTTGCGGGCGGCGGCCAGGTAGTCGCGGAAGCGGACCTCGACCCGGTCGTCGAGTTCGGGGTCCGCGTTCATCAGGAAGCGGACTCCGCGGATCCACAGCCGGGTCAGCACCGGAGCGGTGACGAGCATGCCGACCACGCGGCGCCGGTACCGGGGATCGAGGTGCACCAGCAGGTCGAACGCGACCGAACGGTGTTCGACCTCCTCCGCGCCGTGCCAGCGGAACAGGTCGAGCATCGTGGGGTCCACGCCGGTGTGGTCCAGGTCCCCGTTGCTGAGAATCCAGTGACCCATGTACGCGGTGAAGTGCTCGAAGGCCGCTATGAGGGCGAGCCGTTGGAGGAGGTGCGCGTGTGCGGCGGCCGGCGTCAGCTCCGGCCTGTCTCCGAGCACCCTTCGGAAGATCCATTCGGACTGCAGGGTGTACGGAGTCGGATCCAGCCCCTTGGCGAGCAGGTGCTCCAGGACCTCCTGGTGCGCCTCGGCGTGCATCGCTTCCTGGCCGATGAAGCCGCGTACGTCCTCGCGCAGTCGGTCGTCGGTGATCAGTGGCAGTGCCTGCTCGAAGGTGCGCACGAACCAGCGTTCGAGCTCGGGGAGCATGAGGTGGAGCACATCGAAGGTGTGGGTCGCGAAGGGCTCACCCGGCACCCAGTGCAGCGGCGTGGTGCTCCAGTCGAAGGTGACGTCCCGGGGTTGCAGCACCAGGTCGTGGTGGTCGATGGGCTCGGACGGACGCTCCGGGTGGGCATGTGCGGCTCGGAACATGACAGGTTCCTCCTCCGTCGGCGATCGGTGTGTGGGAAGGGGCGGTCAGGCAGTCGTCCAGTACTGCCGGTCTGTTACTGCCGGTCCGTCAGATCGGGTGCGCGGTGTGGTCCGGAGTGTGAGTGCGGCGGGAGCCGTCTTCGACGCGGTGGCCGAATTCCGCGATCCGGGACGCGACCTCCTCGGGGTGGCTGAGCTGTACCCAGTGCCCGGCGTCGATCGGGCGCCGTCGCATCTGGCCCGTCCAGTGCTCCACTCCGTACGACAGCACCGGGGTGACGCAGAAGTCGCGGGTGGGGATGATGAGTTGAACCGGGACGGTGGTCGGCCGGTCCCGGGGACGCAGCAGGCGGGGCAGCATGTTGGCGCGGTACAGGGCGATGCCGGACACGGCGTCGCGGGCCAGCGTCGGCGCGGGGTAGGAGGTGTGCCCGGGCACACCTTGGGAGCCGGTGAGGAAGGTACGCCAGCGGTGTCCCAGTGCTGTCCAGGTCAGGGCGGGCAGGAGCGGGACATGGAAGTAGGCGATGTACCAGGACCGTGCGGCCTGCCTCAGCAGCTTCGGCAGATCCGGATGCCCCGGTCGGAGGCGGTCCCGGATCAGGTGGCCGACATGGTCCAGGCAGGGTCCGGAGATGGAGGTGAACGAGGCGATCCTCCCGGCCAGGCGGGTGCCGGTGACGGACTCCCAGGAGTGGATCGATCCCCAGTCGTGTCCGACCAGGTGCACCGGGCGGTCGGGGCTCACGGCGTCGAGAACCGCCTCCAGGTCGGCTTCCAGGCGGGACATCCGGTAGGCGCGCGGACCTCTGGGCCGGTGGGAGGCACCGGCTCCCCGCACGTCGAAGGCGGTGACGTGGAAGCGGTCGGCCAGTCGCTCGGCGACCGGGCGCCACACGGCGCTGGTGTCCGGATAGCCGTGGACCAGCACCACCGCAGGAGCCGTGGACGCTCCCCATTGGTAGGCGGCCAACTCCACGCCGTCCGCGGCGTCCACGGTGATTCGGCGGGCGGCCGGGCCGGTCACCGGCCACCACCGGCAGGGGTCAGTTCGCCGTAGTTCAGACCGCCGTGGAAGAAGCTGGGCAGCACCGGCCACTGCCGCTTGAAGCGGGCCAGCTCGGAGGAGGGCAGGATCTGCAGCCAGCGCGGATCGCGCCGGCTGGGGTCGGCGAGGGTCTTCTCCTTGACCATGGAGTCGTACTGGTCGAGGGAGTCCTCCAGGGTGTTGGCGTTGGGCACCACCTCATGGCCGTAGAACGCGGCGTGGCGGCGTACCCCGGGGATGCGGGAGAGCTCGGGCTGCCAGTTGTCGGCCGAGATGCCGTTCTCGGAGGAGACCCACACGCCGTCGGGGGTGTTCAGCACCAGGGAGTGGTTGCCGTCCGTGTGGCCGGGGGTCCACAGCAGGCTGACGCCGACACCGAGTTCGACATCGCCGTCGAAGGCGGTGACGCGCTCGTCCGGTACCCCGTCCATGCCTCCGTCGACGTACCAGGCCCACTGCATCGGATGCACGGATTGGAAGGTGCCCAGCTCCCTGCGGTGCACCAACAACCGGGCGCGCGGGAACAGCGCTTCGCGGGGCGCCCGTTCGCCGGGAATGGTGCGGGTACTTCCCATGATCATGCGTACGTCCTGGACATGCAGGTGGTCGAAGCTGACGAAGTCCACGTCCTCGGGGCGCAGCCCGCAGGAGGGCAGGACGGTGTTCGGGTCGTGGTAGTAGCGGGCGAAGACGTGCTCGGTGAGAAAGTCCCCGGCCAGCCGCTTGAGCTGGGAGTAGAACGGCGCTTGAGCCGTTCCGGCGGCGACGGTCGGCTCCCACACCAGTGTTTTCGGCTCACCGTCGAAGCCGTCGAACTGCACGACGAGCATCCGGTTGACGATGCTCACGAACGGGTTGACGGCGAGCGCGGCGCCGTGGAAGCCGAACCGGGTGGGGTACGGGGCGGCGGCGATGTCGAAACTGCGGACGGCGTGGATGCGGCCCTGCTGGACGAACCGCTCACGGTAGGCGGCCGCGGCGCCACGCACGGCGCGCAGCCGGTCACCGCGGGGCCATACGTCGTGGACACCCTCGAATTCGGGGATGGGACGCGGAGCGGCGGCGTCCTCGACCTTCTGGGCCTTCTTCGTGCTGGGCGCCGGCTTGGGCGTGGTGGTCACGGGCTCATCCTTCGGGCAGGCGGGCGGTCCGGGTGCGCTGCTCGTAGGCCGCGCGGACCGTCCGGTCGGACAGGGCGGCGAGCTGGTCGGGGACAAGGAGGTGATGCAGGGCGTCGCGGGCACGGCCCGGCAGCAGCGCGGCCAACCGGGTCAGGGCGGCTATCCGGCGTGGAACGAAGACCTCGAACCGCGGGCGCAGTACGACGTCGAGCACCGCGTCGGCCACCTGATCCGTCGTCAGGCGTCGGGTGGGGCCGGTCGCGGTGCCCACGGCCAGCTCGGTCTCCACGACGCCGGGCATCACCAGGGACACGTGCACGCCGGTGCCGCGCAGTTCGGCGCGGACGGCTGTGCTGTAGCCGTGGACGGCGTGCTTCGTCGCCGCGTAGGTCGCCTCCCCGGCCGGGGCGACCTTGCTGGCGGCGGAGGCGATGTTCACCACGTGGCCGTGACCGCGTTTCCGCATCCCCGGGATCACGAGTTTCATCCCGCGCAGTACGCCGTGGACGTTGACGTCGAACTGGCGCAGGGCGGCTTCGTCCGGTTCCTCCTCGAAGGGGCCCACCCACATGATTCCGGCGTTGTTGATCAGTACGTCGATCGGCCCCAGCTCGGTCTCGACGGTGCGCAGGAAGTCATCGAAGGAAGGTGTGTCGGTGACGTCGAGAGACAGCCCGAGCAGTCGGCCACCGGGACGCGCGCCGATGGCGTCGGCCGTCTCCCTGGCGAGCTCCGCGTCGAGATCGCCGATCGCCACGGCGGCTCCGGCCGCGGCGAGCCGGGCCGCGACGGCACGCCCGATGCCGCGGCCCGCCCCGGTGACCGCGATCACCCGGCCGGTCAGCGTTGTGCCGGAGAGCCTGTCGCGGTCTCTCCGGCTGAACGTGTACGGGGATTTGGGCGGTGCTGCCACGGTCGAGCCCCTTCCTTGCCCTGAGCACGAGCGGACCGCCGAGCGGCAGGCGGTCCCCACGCATTTCTGACACGAGACCATGTCAGATGAACTGACAAGCTAGAGTGTCAGTTCGGAGCACACCGGTGTCAACACCTCTGCGAAGGGGAAAAATGACCGGCACACAGACCGCCGGGCGGCGCTACGGCGGACGCGACGCGGCGCAACGACAGCAGGAGCGCCGCACCCGCCTCATCCAGGCGGGCCTCGACCTGTTCGGCACGACCGGATACGCCTCGGTCTCCGTCAAGCAGGTCTGCTCGCACGCCGGACTGACCGAGCGCTACTTCTACGAGTCGTTCCGCGACCGCGAAGACCTGCTCGCCGGGGTCTACAACGAGCTGATCGCCACCATCAGCGCGGAAACCGCGCAGGCCGCCGCCGCTGCCGCACCCGATGTGGACGCCCAACTGCGGGCCGGCCTCGAGGTGTTCATCCGCACACTGGCCGGCGACGCCCGCAAGGCCCGCCTGGTGCTCATCGAGGTCGTGGGCGCCAGCCCCCGCCTCGAAGTGCGCCGCCGTGAGGTCCTGCACGAATTCGCCGCGATGGTCGCCGCCGTCGTCGCACCGCCCCCTGGCCCGGAAACCTCCTCCAGCCGGCTCACCATGACCGCGATGAGCCTGGTCGGCGGAGTCAACGAACTCCTCGTGGACTGGACGCTCGGCCACCAGAACGCCACGGTCGAAGAACTGATCGACCTGTGCCACACCCTGTACATCGCGGCCTACCGAGCCATCAGCGATCAGCCCTGATCACACGGGCCCCGATTCCATCAGGAGCTCTCCGTACCGGACGGCGGCCCACGCCCATCACCTTCCCAGTAGAGCCCGGTTCGGGCTCGTGACCTCCGGGGCCGGTATGACTCGTCGCCCTCGCCTGCCGACGCGACGAGTCGTCCGGCCCTCCCCGACAGCGCTGGTGACGGGGTGGCGGGACATCGAGGAGCCGGTCGCCGGGCTCGCGCAGGTGACGTGATCCCGGCCGGGTCGCACCTCTCGACTCGGGCTTGCATGCGGAAACCGATCAGTTTACAGTGACGAAACTGATCGGTTTCTCGCCGTGAGGGCGAGTCTCGACCCCCGAGTCCCCAGGAGTACGGATGACTGCCGCGCGCGACGCCGAGGGGCAACCGACGGCCCCGGCTCCCAGGCTTCCTGCGAAGCTGGCCGCCCACCCGTCGGTGCAGGCCGTACTCGCCCGGCGCGGGACCGGTGACACGGTGAGCCCGGCGCCGGTGATCGACGCGGAATGGCTGCGCGAGCTGTGCCTGGCGGCCGGTGCGGACGACGCGGCCGCGGTCAGCCTGGACCACCCCGACCTGGCCGGCGAGCGCGAGCACGCACAGTCCGCGCTGCCCGGCACCCGCACCCTGATCGCGATGGCGGTCCGGATGAACCGCGACAACTGCCGCTCCCCGGCCCGCAGCGTGGCCAACCAGGAGTTCCACCAGACCGACGAACAGGCCAACCACGCCGCCCGCAGCGTCACCCGGGCCCTCCAGGACGCCGGACACCGCGCACTCAATCCGTCCGTCGGCTTCCCCCAGGAGATGGACCACTTCCCCAGCGAGCGGATCTGGGTCGTGGCGCACAAGACGGTCGCGGTGGCCGCCGGGCTCGGCGTGATGGGCCTGCACCGCAACGTCATCCACCCGAAGTTCGGCAGCTTCGTCCTGCTGGCCACCGTCCTGGTGGACGCGGAGGTGAGCGAGTACGGGCAGGCACTGGACTACAACCCCTGCATCGACTGCAAGTTGTGCGTCGCCGCCTGCCCGGTCGGCGCCATCGCCAAGGACGGCGCCTTCGACGGGCTGGCCTGCACCACGCACAACTACCGCGAGTTCATGAGCGGGTTCACCGACTGGGCGCAGACCGTGGCCGACAGCGAGGACGCCGCCGACTACCGCTCCCGGGTCACCGACTCCGAGAGCGCCTCCATGTGGCAGAGCCTGTCCTCACCCCCCGGCTACAAGTCCGGCTACTGCCTCGCCGTCTGCCCCGCCGGCGAGGACGTCCTGGGCCCCTACCTGGACGACCGCAAGAACTTCATGGACACCGTCCTGCGCCCCCTCCAGGACAAGAAGGAAACCCTCTACGTCCTGCCGGGCTCGCACGCGCAGGAGTACGCCCGTCGCCGCTTCCCCCACAAGCCCGTCAAGGAAGTCACCGGCGGCTGGCAGCCCCCGGCGAAACGCCCCGCGTCCACCGACCGAGAGACACGTACGTCATGAGTGGCACTCACCCCTTCCGCGTCCTGCGCGCCAAGCCTCTGTGGATCGCGAACGGCGTCATCACAGGCGTACTCGCGCTGCTGTTCGCCGTGTTCTACGTCGGCGCGAACATCGACCCCGTAGATCACATGAAGAACCTGCCCGTCGGCCTGGTCAACGCCGACAAGGGAGCCGCCGTCGGCGGCAAGCAGGTCAACCTCGGGGCGCAGATCACCGAGTCGATCAAGAAGTCGACCGCGAGCGGGGACAGGATCGACTGGAAGGTGATGGACGAGAAGGAGATGAAGGACGAGCTCGGCAAGGGCAAACTGTTCGGCGCGCTCGTCGTGCCCGCCGACTTCACCACCTCCGCCACCGCACTGACCGGCACCGCACTGACCGGCACCGCGCCCACCGGGACCCCGGCCCGCCCGACCCTGACAGTGCTGACCAACCAGTCCGCCGGCAGCCTGGGCTCCGGCCTGGCCCGGACGGCGACGACCCAGGCGGCCGAGAACGCCTCGCTCCAGGTGGGCAGGGAACTGGCCGCCCAGATCGGACCCGGGCAGCCGAAGCTGCCCGCCGCGGCACGCGTCCTGCTCACCGACCCGGCCGCCGTCACGGTCGAGGACGGCCACCCCCTCGACTCGCACAGCGGCCTGGGCCTGACGGCGTTCTACTACGCGCTCACCCTCGTGGTCGTCGGCATGCTCTCCGCCAACGTCATCAGCGGCCAGGCCGACCACGCCCTCGGCTACACCCACAACGACATGGGCCCCCTGCGCCTGCACCGCCCGCTCATCCGGGCCACCCGGGTCCAGACCCTCACCATCAGCAGCACCCTCATGGCCGCCCTGTCCCTGCCGATGGGCACCCTGGTCATGGCCGGCGCGGTCGGCATCATGGGCATGGACGCCGCCCACCTGCCGCTGCTGTGGCTGTACTCGGTGTGCGCCATCGCCGTCACCGGGATCGGCGCGCTCACCCTCCTCGCGGTCTTCGGCACGCCCGGCATGCTGGTGGTCACACTGGTCTTCATCGGGATGGCGGTGCCGACGTCCGGGGCCACCACCCCGATCGAGGCGCTGCCCGGCTTCTACCGCTTCCTCGCGGAGTTCGAGCCGCTGCGGCAGATCACCGGCGGCATCCGCTCGATCCTCTACTACGACGCCCAGGGCGACGCGGGGCTGACCCGGGGCTGGGTCATGATGGCGGCCGGCCTCGTCGCGGCCGCGCTGTTCGGCTTCGGCGTACTGGGGTGGTACGACCGCAAGGGACTGCACCGCATCCCGGCGGAGACGAAGCCCGAGAAAACCGCCGCCCCGGCGTAACGGCAGACCACCCAGGACGGGCCACTACTCGAAGTGGCCCCGGTGTGTGTGAACTGCCGGGAACGACAGGCGCGCACACCATCATGGCTCGGCGACGGTCTTACCCCCAGGCCCGCCGAGCCCATGCCCATGCCCATGCCCATGCCCATGCCTCTACCCGGAACCCCCCAGAAACCGATCGGTTTTCATTTCGTCCGCTTCAGGTTAACCTCGCGATATGACCACCGAAGTGAAACCAAGCCCCAGGGAGCGACTGCTGGAGGCTGCGGCCACGCTCACCTACCGAGACGGTGTCGGCATCGGCGTCGAGGCACTGTGCAAGGCGGCAGGGGTGTCCAAGCGCTCCATGTACCAACTGTTCGAGAGCAAGGACGAACTGCTGGCGGCGAGCCTGAAGGAGCGCGCCGCCGCCTTCGTGGCGAGCCTCCTACCCCCGGCGGGCGACGGCCGGTCACCCCGCGAACGGATCCTGTACGTCTTCGCGCAGGTGGAATGGCAGGCAGGGGCGCCCGAGTTCCGAGGCTGCCGGTACCTGGCCGTGCAGATCGAACTCAAGGCCCAGACCCACCCCGCCAGCCGGGTGGCCCATCAGATCAAAGCGAATCTGACGGCCTTCTTCCGTGCCGAGGCCGAGCAGGGCGGCGCGAGCGATCCCGACCTGCTGGCCCGGCAGCTCATCCTGGTCTTCGACGGCGCAAGCGCCCGCGCGGGAATTCAGGCCGACAAGCTGACCGGGCTCGTCGCTCCCACGGTGACCACCCTGCTCGACGCGGCAGGGGTGCGCTGACGCATCACTCGTCCAGAACACTCCCTCACCGCCCGACACCCGAGGGAAGCCCAACACCTGAGGGAAGCCCGACACCCGAGGGAAGCCCGATGACCGAGGGAAGCCCGATGGCCGCAAGCGTGTTGCCGAGCATGCCGCAGGCGAGGAAGCTTGCGGTCTTGTCGGCATCAGGGCCCAGCGGCTGGTGCACGGTTTCCCAGATCCTCATCCAGCCGGCCCGGACGACCTCCCGATCACGTCATCGCCCCGCACCTCGGCGGCCGCCACGGTGACGTACCCCTGCATCCGCATCAGGAGCGTTTCGGGGCGCGTCGAGATCAGCTGCGCGTAAGCGTTCGTGATGGCCTGAAGAACCCGCTCGCCGCCCTCCACACCGTCGGCCGCCCTCTCGAAAGCCAGGCGGGTGTCTTCCATACTCCGCATCAAAGCGGCGACGAAGATCGCCTTCTTGTCCGGGAAGAGCCGGAAGAGGTACGGCTGCGTGACACCGACCCGCTTGGCGATTGCCGCGGTGGCGGTGCCGTGGTAACCGGCGATCGCGAACTCATTCTCCCTGCTTGAACTTGCATGCGGAAAACGATCGGTTTACTGTAGTGGAAACTGATCGGTTTCGAGAGAGTGTGGGAGTCCATGATGGCGACAGATCGGCCGGTGGCCCTCGTGACGGGTGCGTCATCCGGCATCGGGAAGGAAACCGCGCTCGCCCTGGTCGCAGCCGGATTCAACGTGGTCGGCACAAGCCGCGACACCTCCCGCGTCACCCCGCTCGGCGGTGTGACGTTCCTCGGCCTCGACGTGGTCAGCGACACCTCGGTCACCGCAGCGGTCCAGGAGGTGAGCGAGCGGTTCGGGCGGATCGACGTCCTGGTCAACAACGCCGGCGTCGGCTCGATGGGCGCTGCCGAGGAAACCCCCCTCGCGCAGACCCAGGGCATGTTCGACACCAACGTCTTCGGGGTCATGCGCATGGTGAACGAGGTCCTGCCGCACATGCGTGCTCAACGACGCGGGCGCATCATCAACATCTCGTCCGTGCTCGGGTTCCTGCCCCAGCCCTACATGGCCGCCTACGCCGCCTCCAAGCACGCGATCGAGGGCTACACCGAATCCCTGGACCACGAGGTCCGTGACCACGGCGTCCGGGCGCTCATCGTCGAACCCGCCTACACCAGGACCGGGTTCGAGGCCAACAGCGCGAAGCCCGACACCCCCCTACATGCGTACGCGAAGCAGCGACAGACCGTCGACCGCGTGATGACGGAGGCGATCAGGGGTGGCGACGCCCCGGCCGTCGTCGCCAAGGCGGTCATCGCGGCAGCGACCGACACCAGGCCGAAGCCGCGCTACACCGCCGGCCCCCTGGCCGGACGCGCACGCGTACTGCGCCGCCTCGCTCCCGCCGGGGTCTTCGACAAGCAGATCCGCAAGATGAACCAGCTGGCCGGCTGACGCGCAGGCGCCGCCCGGGCTTTCCGAGCAGTTGCCCCACCCCCACCAGACAGAGGACGCCTTGATGCAAGAGCGCAATCCCATCCTGATCACCGGTGCCGCCGGCGAGATCGGTGGTGTGAGCCGGACGATCGTCGACATGCTGCTTGAACAAGGGCACCCGGTACGGGCATTCGTGCGCCAGGACGACGAACGCGCCCACTCGCTCCGCCAGGCAGGGGCCGAGGTCTTCGTCGGTGACCTGCTCACCATCGCCGACGTGACCGCCGCGCTGAAGGGCGTCCGCCGCATCTACTTCAGCATGAGCCTGTCGCCGTACTACACCGACGCCGTCAGCCTGATGGCCGCGGCGGCGCGGGCCCAGAGCGACATCGAGGTGTTCGTCAACATCTCCGAGTACGAGCAGTCGTTCATGACGTTCGACAAGATGACCGCGCCGGAGGAGGAACGGCGCGCGTGGCTCGGCGGACTCATTGCCAACTGGTCGCCGCAGCAGCGTGCCCACTGGGTCGCCGAGCAGGTGCTGGACTGGTCCGGCCTCCCGACCGTCAACATCCGGGGCGCCATGTTCGTCGAGAACCCGCTGATGACCTGGCTGGCACTGGAGCCCCTGAGCAAGGGTGAACTGCGCCTGCCCTTCGGCGACCACCGGCTCGCGCCCATCGCGGGGTACGACGTGGCGGAGCTGTGCGCGAAGATCCTGACCGACCCAGTGCCACACATCTCGAAGTCCTACGACCTCAACGGCCCGGAGTTGAAGGACATGCACGGGTTCGCCGAGGACTACGCGGCCGTGCTGGGACGCCCGGTCACCTACGTCCCCGAGGACGTGGAAACCTGGAACGAGACCTACGTCGACACCGCCCTGGCCGCGTTCCCGCACACGGCGGAGCACCTGAAGACCCTGACCCGGCTGATGGGCGGCGGGGGCTACCGCGGCGCCACCGACCAACTGGAAACCCTCCTCGGACGCCCGCCGAAGACCGTGCGCTGGGCGTTGGAGAATCATCCGCGCATCCGGAAGCTGGCGGCTGCCTGAGCCGCTGACCGGTCCGGGGCAGAACGAGAACACCACACCGGAGTCCTCGAACCGCACACTTCGATGAGCACTTCGTCGAGCCTCATCCGGTGCAGTTCGTCCAGCGACCGCCCGGGCACTTCCGCAGTGCTGGAGTGTCAGCGTTGCTGGTTGGCGATGCCGATGTAATGCCCGAGGCGGTACTCGAAGTCGATGCCGGCCTGCTCGACGACGGCCTGCGTGCCGGCGGCTCGGGCGAGGAACCCGGGGAGGGTGAGGGAGTGGGCGAACTCGCCGTAGGCGGCGACCAGATCCGCGTCCGGGGGCAGGGAGGCCCGGTTGATCTGGGCTTTGGCCGAGGCGAGTGAGGTGCGGTCGAAGGAGGCGAGCCGGCCGACGGTCGTGTCGACGAAGGCGTCGAGTTCGCTGTCGGGGAGGGCACGGGTGATCCAGCCCCAGCGTTCGGCGGTGTCGGCGTCGTAGTCGTCGCTGGTGAGGATGGCTTCCAGGGCGCGGTCGCGTCCGATGGCGCGTGGGAGGCGCTCGGTGCCGCCACCGCCGGGGAGCAGTCCGCTGCCGACCTCCGGCTGCCCGAAGATCGCCTTCTCCCGGCTGGCGTACCGCAGATCGAGGGCGAGGGCGAGTTCGTTCCCGCCGCCGCGGGTGCGTCCGCGGATGGCCGCGATGGTGATGTAGGGCGCCTTGGAAAGTTGTAGGACCAGATCCGTCCAGACCGGCACCTCGTTCTCGTCCTCGGGGGCGGGGAAGTCGGCGGCGGCGGCCAGGTCGAAGTGGTTGTAGAAGAAGTCGGGGGTGGCGCTGTCGAACACCACGACCTGGATGTCAGGGTCGGTGGCCAGTTCCTCCACGATCTGGATGAGGCGCAGGACGGTCTCGCCGACGATGAGGTTGACGGGCGGGTTGGCGAAGGTGATCTTCGCGACCTGGGGTGAGGTGCGCTCGTAGTGGAGGGTGCTTTGTTCGCTCATGGCCTGGTTCCAGATGCGTGAGGGATATCGGATGGCGACGGGGCGTGAAGTGGGGCGGGGACGCCTGGGGCGGATGGATGTGCCGAGCAGGTCCGGCGGACCTGCTCCCGGCCGTTGCCGCTCACTCCTGGTAGTGCGGGAGGATGTCGCCGTTCTTGACGTAGGTGAGGGCGGCGGTGACGTCGTAGGCGTGGATCGCGGAGACCAGCGGTGCCAGCTGGTGGGACATGTCCTGGATCACGTTGCCGGTGAAGAAGGCGTCCCGTGCCGCGGTGTCGGTGAACCCGAGGACGAGGGAGGCGTGGAAGCGCTGGTCGTGGGGGTTGTCGTGGGCGACGTTCGGGGTGTCCCAGAGCTTTTCGATCCAGGGCAGGAACGTCTGCGTGCGCAGCTCCTTCAGTACTCCGGTGCCGGCGAGTGCGGGGACGAGTTGCGTCTTGACGAACCTCCGGAACTCACCTGCGCCGGCCCCGTCCCTGCGGCGCAGGTAGACCATGACGCGGGAACCGACCTTCTCTCCCGGGCCTGCGACGTCGTACCAGCGGGATGAGTTCGGCGGGCCGGCGTAGAGCAGGGTGCGGCGGAACACGTTGATCTCGTCCTGGTAGGCGAGCTTCGTCTGTTTGCGCCCCTGCGAGGGCGCGAGCGCCGACTTGAAGGTGACTTCCGCGACGCCGTCGATCTTCCGGTCGACGGGGATCGAGGTCTCCACTCCGTCGGTCGCCGGCCACCGGCCGGGGTTGTGCTCGGCGAGGTGGATCTGGCGGTACTCCTCCAGGCCCGGGGTGGCGGAGATGATCCCTGAGTGCGGGCCCTTCCAGTAGTCCATGCCGGTCTGGCGGGGCTGGTCGTTGCGCACCCACAACAGGATCGATGAGGTGAGGTGCTTCTTCACGGCCGGTGGCGCGGCGGCCGGTGGCATGCTCATGGTGTTGCCTCTTCTTCCTGGTCAGGCGGTGGTCATCGGGCGAGGAACTCGACCGCGACCGGGGCGAACTCCTCGTAGTACTGGAAGATGCCGCCGTGGCCGGAGTCGGGGTAGATGATCAGCTCGCTGTTCTTGATGCGCCGGTGCAGGTCCTCGGAGAGGACCGAGGGGACCATGCGGTCGTTGTCGCCGTTGGCGATCAGCGTGGGCTGGGTGATCTTCGACAGGTCGTCGGGGGCGGAGAGCCCCCACTTCTTGATCGCCTTCAGCTGCGTCTGGAACGCCTTGACCTTGATCTCCGCGTCGCGGTCGACGGTGCGCTCCTCCAGCCGGTCGACGAACGCGTGCGCGGCGGCCTTGCCGGCGGGATCGCGGTTGAAGAACAGGAACTCCTTGGGGTCCGACCGGGTCAAGGTGGCACGCAGCGTGTCCCAGTACGTGGTGGCGACCACCTTGTCGATGTCCTTGCCGCCCTTGGGTCCGGTGCCGGTGAGGACGAGTTTGCGGACGAGTTCGGGGTGCTTCACCACCAGGGCCTGGGCGACCATGCCGCCGAGCGAGAAGGAGAAGATGTCGATCTTGTCGAAGCCGAGCGCCGAGATGAAGGTGTGGGCGTCGTCGGCCATCGCCTCGACGCTGTCCGGCACCTGGCCGGTGGAGGCTCCGATACCTCGGTTGTCGAAGGCGATGACATGACGGCCCTTGGCGATGGGGTCGATGATGCGCGGGTCCCAGTTGTCCAGGGTCCCGGCGAGGTGGACGAAGAAGACGACGGGGATGCCGCCCTTGGGCCCCAGATCGCGGTACGCGTAGGTGACGCCGCCGGCGGTGACGGTGCGGGCCGGGGCATTCGCGTAGGAGGTGATGACGGGTTCGTCCGGGGTGGCGTTGGTGTTCATGGTGGCTTCTCCTTGCTTGTTCTGTACCGGTGCGGTTCGGGCCGCCCGTCGCGGTCGGGCGGGATCAGTAGTCGCCGGTGATGACGCGCTTCGCGGCGGACGCCCCCATGGGGCAGGGAGTGTGCGGCCACCCCTTCCGAGCCCGGACTCGCAGGTCACGGGTGCCATCACCGGGAGGGTGAATCTCATTGGCGTATGGTCGTAATACTATCGGGGTGACCGGGAGGCCGCAAGCAAGTTCCGAGGTGAGTCGGATCGTGTGGCGGCCTACCGGTCGAGCTCCAGCGCATGCCGTCAGCCGGAAACGTCACGACGGAGAACGGGGTGCAGCGCGTGCGGCAGGCGAGCGCGCGGCGACGGCGACGGCGACGGCGAACGCTTGAGGATCACCCGGAAGACCGTCACTGCTCTCGCGGACCGCCTCCCGGCCCGGACCGCCGCGACCAGCGCCCTGCCTCAACGTCACCGAGAAACGGACATCACCCCGACGAACCGCCCACTGAGTGGACTGGGCGGGTGTGGAAGCTCTCCTCCGACAGGGAGCTTCCAAGCATTTCAGGCCATGCGCGCCGGCGACAGATGCGGCAAAGCGTGCTGAAACAGCCGGCGCGAATCGACATCGAACACCCGCTGAGATCTTGGTGATTGCTTCACGGTCGACAGTCGGCCGGCCCGTTGAGTGTGCGGAGTCGCCTGTCGAAGTCCCGGGCGGGAACGACATGGCGGGGCGTGCTGATGCCTCCGGCTTGTCGGGCCGAGGGCGTAGGGCAGTTTCGCGAATGCGCTGATCACGTTTCCGACACTACTGATGAAGGGATGGCAGCGAATCCGTCACCATATCGGTCACGGAGGCCGGGCTCTCGCCGGCCACCGTGACCCGGCTGACCAAGCAATGGAGCGATGACCACGCCGTCTTCCAAGCCCGCGACCTGTCGGAATCCGACTACGTCTACGTGTGGGCCGACGGCGTCCACCCCAAGATCCGCCTCGGTCAGGCCCGCTCCTGCGTCCTGGTCCTCATGGGAGTGCGCACCGATGGCTGCAAGGAGCTCATCGCGCTCGCCGAAGGACTGCGCGAGTCCATCGAGTCCTGGGCCGACCTACTACGTGACTGCCGACGGCGCGGCATGCAGGCCCCCGAGCTCGTGGTCGGTGACGGCGCGATGGGCCTGTGGCGAGCTCTCACGGAGGTGTTTCCGCAGGCCAGGCACCAAAGATGCTGGGTTCACAAAACCCGGAACGTGGTCAACGCCCTGCCGAAGTCGGCCCAGCCCGGAGCGAAGAAGGCATTCGATCAATGGCTACTGCCGGCTTGAGATTCTCCGCGATGATCCACAGGATCTGACAGTTGCTCGTGCTGTCGCATTCCGGGGATCCGATGAGCCGGCCCGTACGCCGTCGGGTCCTGTGCCACCGGGGCCGTCACGCTGCCGAGGAGCCGCAGAGCGGCATCCGACGGCGAGTCGGGCTCGGCCGTGTAGGCGATGAGGCGCTGGCCGGAGGCGCCGGGTATGACGAGGTTCTCGAAGCTGAGGTCCATCGCGCCGACCAGCGGATGACGCAGGTGCTTCACCCCGGACGTGCAGGTGCGCACCGGGTGCCGGGCCCAGCGAGAGGCGAACTCTGCGCTGTTCAAAGCGAGTTGGCCGACGAGCTCGGCGAGGGCGCGGTCATGGCGGTAGCGGCCGGCGACCAGGCGCAGGGAGGCCACGCCGAGTTGGGCCTCCTCGTTCCAGTTCGTGAACAGCTCCCGGTACCGCTCGTCCAGAAAGAGCATCCGGGTCAGGTTGGGGCGGGTGGCCGGGGTGTCGGGGCTCTCGGGCGCCAGATGTCCGGCGAGCAGCGCGTGCCCCATACGGTTCCAGGCGAGGACGTCGTTGTGCCGGTCCAGGACCAGGGCCGGCACGTCGCTCATGGCCGCCAGCAACTGCCGGGCCGAGGCGCCGGCGTGGGCCACCCGGGGCGGAGTCGGCCGGGACGAAGCGGCAGCGGGGCGGGCGAGGTCCTTCAGATGGGCCGTCTCGTCGTCGGAGAGGCGCAGCGTACGCGCTATCGCCTCCAGCACACCGTCGGAGGCGTTGGTGGCACGGCTCTGTTCGAGACGGGTGTAGTGGGTGATGCTGACCCCGGCCAGCATCGCCAACTCCTCACGGCGCAAACCGCTGACGCGGCGGCGGGTCGGGTGCGGGGTGATGCCGACGTCCTCGGGGCGCAGTGCGGCGCGACGCGACTTGAGGAAGTCTCCCAGCTCGGACCGGGCGTCCATCCATGCCTCCAGGTCGGCGGTGTGCGACAGGCCGTGGCCACTGACGTCCCATGATGCCCGCCCGTCCCGAAGGCCGGAGGCCGTAAGGGTGGTCATGTGATGACTACCCTCACGCCGGCTGTGCGCGACAGGGTGCTGGCTGGGGTTCCGGGTGTCGACGAGTCTCTTCCTCCGTAACCGCGCGTGACGCGACCGAGCGCGCCGGATGTCAGGAAACGTGAGGAAACCGTGAAGAAAGGGACTCGACGTCATGTCTGTCACTGATTCGGAGGCGGCCCGTACCGTCTCCGGCACCGCCGCCGGCACGGCCCCGGCCGCGCTCACCCCCCGGCTCCGGCTGATGCTGGTGCTGTTGCTCGCGGCCCAGTTCATGCTGGCCGTGGACTTCTCCATCCTGAACGTGGCGCTGCCGGTGATCGGTGAGGGACTGGGCTTCTCGCTGTCACATCTGCAGTGGATCGCCACGTCGTTCGCGCTGTGCGCCGCGGGCTTCACCCTGCTGTTCGGCCGCGTCGCGGACCTGTTCGGCCGCCGCCGGCTGTTCCTCGGCGGCCTCGTCGTCCTGGGCGCGGCCTCGCTCGTGGGCGGCCTGGCGCAGAACCCCGAGGTACTGATCGCGGCCCGCGTCCTCCAGGGCCTGGCCACCGCCGCCGTCACCCCCGCCGGACTGTCGCTCCTGACGACCTCGTTCCCGGAGGGCCCGCTGCGCGAGAAGGCGCTCGGCCTCAACGGGGCGCTGATGTCGGCCGGCTTCACCACCGGCGCCATACTCGGCGGCCTGCTGACCGACCTGCTGTCGTGGCGCTGGGCGTTCTTCATCAATGTGCCCGTCGCCCTCGCCGTGCTCGTCATCGCCCCGACGGTCATCAAGGAGTCCCGCCCCGACGAGCGCCCCAAGCTGGACCTGCCCGGCGCCGTCAGCGTCACGCTCGGTCTGCTGGCCATCGTCTTCGGCCTCACCCAGGCGGGCGAGAAGGGGTGGGGCTCGGCCGAGGCCCTGTTGTCGCTGACCGTGGGTGCGGCCCTGTTGCTGGTGTTCTACGCCGTCGAGCGCAAGGTGTCCGCGCCGCTCGTACCGCTCGCAGTGCTCGGCAAACGGTCGGTGACCTGGGGAAACATCGCCGGACTGATCGCGTTCCTCACCGAGACCTCCCTGGTCTTCCTGCTGACCCTCTACCTCCAGGAAGTGCTCGGCTTCTCGCCGCTCGCCGCCGGCCTGTCCTTCGGCGTGCTGGGCGTCGGCACGGTCGTCGGCGGCACGATCGCCCCGAAGGTCATCGGGCGGATCGGCAGCAGGTCGACGCTGATCACCGGCGGCATTCTGCAGACCGCCTTCACGGCCGCGCTGCTCGGCCTCGGCGACGACCGCTCATGGATGTGGCTGCTGCTGATCGGCACCTTCGTCGGCGGGGTCGGCAACATGCTCGTCATCGTGGGCTTCATGGTCACCGCCACCTCGGGCCTCGCCGATCACGAACAGGGTCTGGCCACCGGCCTCGCCACCATGACCCAGCAGGTCGGCATCACCATGGGCACGCCGCTCATGAGCGCCGTCGTCACCGCCGCCGTGACCGGTACCGGATCCTCGGCCCTCCTCGGCGGTCTGAAGGTCGCGATCGCGGTGAACGCCGCCATCGTGCTCCTCGGCACCCTCACCAGTGCTCTGTTCGTGCGCACCCGGTCGAGTACGCGGTAACGGCGATCCTCCCCCGTTCCCCGGCACCGTGCCCAGAGCCGCGCACCGCAGCCGCAGCCAGAACGCGTCCGGTGCCTTGAAGTACCGCCGAATACAGATGCGGACGTCCCCCTCGTCGAGGTCCACGTCTTCCCGGTGCGGGCCGAGCTCCTCATCTCGCCGGAGGGTGGTCGTGGGTCAGAACCGCGGGGCCCGTGCCCCCGTCGCGATCAGGATGAACTGGGCGTAGGAGTCGGCGTTCATCAGGGCGCGCCGGCCCATGGCGTACCAGTTCGGCTGCCGGTCGGAGTCCTTGTTCTGGCCGCTGTACTCGGAGGGGTCCCGCAGGGCGCGCTTGCCGAGCATGGCCGCTTCGCTCGCCGCCGCCGTGTCGGGCATGACCGACGCCATCTCGGCGTTGAAGTCCTCCTCCTGCAACTCCGAATCGCGCGCGCTGTACTGGTAGTCCAGCGTGCCGGCGAACCGGTGGGTCGCCTCGTGGATGATGTACCAGGCGTTCTGGCCCTCGTCGGTCAGGTTGATCGGGCCGCTGCGGCCGGCGTCCAGGGTCGGAAGGGCCTCGCTCTTCTGCTGGTTCGGGTTGGTCACGCGGTTGTACATGTCGCTCATGCTGGGGGCGACCCAGCCCGCGACTCCGCGGGGGACGTTGCCGTCGCCGACCAGGGCGATCTCCGCCCCCTGGGCGTTCAGCCCTGCCTGGATGCGCCGCACGACCTCGACGATCCGCGGCAGGAAGGTGGCGATCTGCTCGGGGGTCGCGGCCCGGAACGCCGGGAAGCCCGATTGGAGTCCCGTCAGCAGCGGGCCGCCCGGAGCGCCTCCCGCCGCCTGCAGCATGGCGAGGGCCGTCGAGATGGCCTGCTTGGCCTCCACCAGGGCCCGGCGAGTCTGGGACTCGCGCTTCGGGTACTGGTGATCCGGGATGGTGCCGTTCTTGGAGAACTTCGCGTTCGCGCTGCTGTGCACCTGCTGGGTCGCGTCGTCGTAGATGTCCCCGTGCCGCGGTGTGCCCTGGCCGTTGATGCCCAGCTGTGTGGAGGTGCGGAACTCACCGGGGTTGCTCCTGTTGCGCCAGCGGGTCTCCCGGCCGGAGCGGGGGTCGTTGAAGCTGGCGCCCTGGTCGAACTCCCAGACCGTTCGCTGGACCGCCGGGCCGCCGTGGGGCCCACCGTCCAGCGCCTCGACCGTCCCGGCGGCCGGGACCCGCTGGGCCGTCCGCTCCGCGCCGTCCGCCTCCTGAGCGACCGCGTGCCGCGCGACGACCGACGGCGCGGTGGCCGCTCCCGCCGTGAAGGCGGCGCCGTCGGCGACGGCCGCGCGCTCCGAGCCCTGCCCCGGGTCGGTCACCGTGACACCGGCGCCGTTGTCGTTGCCCGTCTCGCGGATTCCCCGGAGGTTCTTGTCGAGGTGGCTGGTCTCGTGGGCGAGGGTCTCGGTGTCGCCGACGGCCGACGAGCCGAGGAAGATGTGGCTTCCGATCGTCATGGCCCGCGCGCCCAGCGCCGCGGTGGCGCGCTGGGCGGTCGCGTTGTCGTGGACCCGGCCCGCGGAGAGGGCGTCGTTGCCGTAGAACGCCTTCGCCTTGGTGAGGAAGGGGCCCGGCAGCGGGCTGCTCGGCGTTGCCATCGCGGCGTCGATGAGGCTGCGATGGTCTGTCGGGTGGGTGTCCTCGGCGACGTCGTGCCCGCGGCTGTGGCCTGTGGTCTCCCGGCGCTGGACGGCCGGGTCCGCGTGCTCGCATCCCGGGCCGTGCTGGTGCCGCTCCCGCTCGACCATGCGGGCCACCGCGGTGTTCCCCGCCGTCCGCTGGAGGTCCAGCATCCGCTGGACCGGCGCACTGGGCTGGATCACGCGGTGGGCAGTGTCCAGTTCGCCCGACGACAGGTTCCGCTTTCCCCGCGCGTACATGACGTTCCCTTCGACACCCCGGACGGCTGACCGTCCATCCTTACCGGAGCCGCGCCGCCGGCACAGGTCCGCGAGGGCAGTTCCCGGGGCAGCCGTGACGGAGGGAACGTCCGGGTCCCCGGGGCCCCGGGCATCGGTGAGGGCGGGAGCAGATCCGGCGTCCGGCCGTCGCCGGGGCCGTGCTCCCAGAGCCCTGGCTCCCTAGGGCGTGCTCCACGTTCCGCGGCGGGCTCGCGCATCACCGCCGATCGCGGGGGCGTGTCCCTTGTTCTCCTGAACCGGCCGCACCGGGCTCATGCCGAAACGGCGTGGCCAACTACACACCGGCCCGATACCCCACCACCACAGCTGGAAAGCGTGCGCTTGTGGTCGACGTACAGCAGTGCTGCGCGGCCAGTGTCGTGCCCTTGTGTGCCCTGGGGCGCCCTTTCCACGGGTGTCTGACGACCCCTCACAGTTGAGGTTCCTCCGGCCCGGACACACGGGGCAGCCGGACGGTGAACACCGCTCCGCTGCCGGGGGTGTTGCCGACGGTGACGGTTCCGCCGTGTGCCTCGACGAACTGGCGCACGATGGACAGGCCGAGACCGCTGCCCCCGGTGCGTCTGCTGCGGGATTTCTCGGCGCGCCAGAACCGTTCGAGGACATGGGGCAGGTCTTCGGGGGAGATGCCGTCTCCCGTGTCGCGCACGGTCAGGACGGCCTCGTTCGCCGTCCGCCGGGCGCTGAGGGTGACCGTGCCTTGCGTGGGAGTGTGCCGCAGCGCGTTGGAGACGAGGTTGCCCAGGACCTGGCGCATGCGCACCGGGTCGGCGTCCATCCAGAGCCCTGGGTCGGCCTCCGCCCGCAGGTGTACGACCGCGGCTTCGGCGCGGCTGCGATGGGCGGCGGCGACCTGGCCGATCAGCTCGTCCGCGGCCAGCGGTTCCCGGTGCAGCCGCAGGGTGCCGGCGTCACCCGCGGCGAGGTCGCACCTCTCCTCCTCCGTGGGCTCCCGCGTGCCGGTTCCCGCCGCGGTCCTGGCCCTGGCCCTGGCCCTCACCCTGGCCGGGTGCGGCGGCCCCGGTACCGGGACGCCGGGGGACGCCACCTCGGCCACCACCAGTGCGCAGGACACCCGGCCCGTCACGTCCAGCACGGCTCGCGCCCGATCCCGGCCGAGCGCGGCCGGCGAAACGAACGCGGCCGGCGAAAGGGCCCCGGACGCCAAAACCGCGGACCCGAGCCCTTCCGCACCGGCCGACCTTCCGGGCCTCGGCCCGAGGACTCTCGCCGAGATCCCCGACAACGCCCGGCAGGTCGTCGTCGTCACCGGGCAGGACAAGAACTCCCGAGCGCTCAGGCTCCGAGACGGCAGGGGGCCCGGTACGCGAGTGCCGGCCGTGAGTGGCTGATGCGGGGGCTCCCATCCCGTCTGCCGCCGACCCGAGCAGAGCCGACCAGACGCGGCCCCTGGCGTCCAGGTCGTTCGTACAGTGGTGGGTTGAGGCGGATGATGCCGCGGCCACGGCAGACCCACAACATCCGGAAGCCGGGAATGGGAGCCGCCTCGATGGGGTGACTTCGCTCGGAGAAGATGTGTGGGGTGGGAGTGTCCGGAGCACGGTCACGGCTGCCAGCCGATAGGTTGCGGCAACCTGCTCACAGGCGACGGCCGGACTCGGGCCGGCAGCCTTACCCACCCGACGGCGAGTAGGTCGAGCGGGTGCCACGGGCCGGGTGCCTCTTGGTTGGGCGCACCAAGCGTGTATGGCCTTGCCTGCGCGGGCCGACGGCGTGGAGGGCCGCGATGAGGGTGCCGAACATGGGCGACGACAAAGAGGCTGCGCCGACGCCCGACGAGATCCAGGCCAGGGTCGGAAAGCGCCTGGACGACGTCGCCAAGATCCTGGCCGGTGCGCTGATCACCGTTGCCGGGATCATGACGGCTCTCGGGCTGTCCAGCGACGTCGTGTTCGTCGCTCTCAACAACAAGTCATGGCCGATCTACGTGGCCTCGCTCTGCGCCATCCTCGCCATCGTCTGCAGCATCGTCGCCCTACTCATCCACCCCACCCGGCGGGGCAACCTGTGGGAGACCTGCGTTCTCATCCTTGGAGTGGTCTTCTACATGGTGGCTCTCAGCGTGGCGGTGATCGGCGCGGCCAAGGCTGCCGGCGGGAACGGACGACCCAACATCACCGACGTCAAGATCGAAGGCCCTCGGTCCCATTTGCAACTCAGCTTCGACGTGCATGCCGACGGCGTAGAGATGTCGGCGACCATCCAGGTGTACGTGACCGCCACCAAGGCTGACTTGGACACGCCCATCCGGGGCTCGGTCGACGACTACTCAAGTGAACTCAGACCTGACGAAACGGGCACGGTCGAGCAGCGAGTCAGCATGCCGATGACCCTTCCACCACAGGCGGGGGGCATCAGCATCACGGCCCTCAACGCGAGTAACGGAACCGACGATCTGTGTGAATCACGCAGCCAACGCGGGCCGACCTGCACACGTATCCGAATCCCGTGAGGCGTGGCCGTGAGGCTATGACGTGGCGGTCACGGGCATGTCCGGCTCCGACTCCGGCTCCGGCTCCGACTCGGACTCAGGCGACGGCCGGTGGGCCGCCGCCATCGGCAGGCTCAGCACCATCGTGAGGCCGCCGCCCGGTGTGTCCTCGGCGTGGAGGGTGCCGCCGATGGCCTCGGCGAAGCCGCGGGCCACGGCCAGCCCCAGCCCCACACCGGCACCACGCGGGGCGTCGCCATAGCGCTGGAAGGGTTCGAAGATGCGGTCCTTGGCCTCGTCGGGGACGCCCGGGCCGCGGTCCACGACGCGTACCTCCACCCGGTTCGCGATGGCGCTCGCCGAGACCAGGACCGGGGTGCCCGCGGGGCTGTACTTCACCGCGTTCTCGACGATGTTGGCGACGGACCGCTCCATGAGGCCCCGGTCGACGGCGACCATGGGCAGCGTCTCGGGGATGTCCAGGTCGACGCTGCCCTCGGGGACGCCGCCGAGTGCCATCGGGATGACCTCGTCGACGTCGGTCTCGCGGATGATCGGGGTGACGGTGCCGGTCTGGAGACGGGACATGTCGAGGAGGTTGCCGACGAGGAGGTCGAGGCGGTCGGCGCCCTCCTCGATGGCCTCCAGCAGTTCCGCATGGTCCTCCTCCGACCACTCGACGTCGTCCGAGCGCAGGGAGGTGACGGCCGCCTTGATGGCGGCGAGCGGGGTGCGCAGGTCGTGGCTGACGGCGGCCAGCAGGGCGGTGCGGATGCGGTTGCCCTCGGCGAGTTCCTTGGCCTGGTCGGCCTCCTGCTTCAGGCGTCGGCGGTCCAGTACGACGGCGGCCTGGGCGGCGAAGGCCGCGAGAACGCGGCGGTCCTCGGCGGGTGGGACCCGTCCGGTCAGCGCGAGGGTCATGTGGTCGCCGACCGGCACGTCGACGTCCGCCTCCTCGGGGGTGGCACAGGGCCCAGGGCCCACGCTGCCGGCGCAGGTCCACGGGTCCACGTCGCTCGCGCGTTCGAGCAGGGCCGCCGACTCCATGGAGAAGGTTTCGCGGACCCGCTCCAGCAGGGCCTCCAGACTGGTCTCGCCGCGCAGGACGTTGCCGGCCAGGAAGGAGAGGATCTCCGACTCCGCCCGCAGCCGGGCGGCCTGATGGGTGCGGCGGGCGGCGAGGTCGACGACGGAGGCGACGGACACCGCGACGCCGACGAAGATCGCGATGGCGACGATGTTCTTCGGGTCGGCGATGGTGAGGGTGTGGACGGGTGGAGTGAAGTACCAGTTCAGGAGCAGGGACGCGGCCACCGCCGAGGCCAGTGCCGGGAAGAGCCCGCCCAGCAGGGCCGCCGCCACCGTCGTCGTCAGCAACAGCAGCATGTCGTTGGCGAGCCCGACGTCCGGGAGGACGCCGCTCAGCAGCCAGGTCAGCAGCACGGGCCCGCCGAGGCCGACGAGCCAGCCCCAGATCAGGCGGGCTCGGCCGAGGCGGGCGCCCCGGCTGACCGGGAGTCCGCGCCCCTTGCCGGCCTCGTCGTGGGTGATGAGGTGGACGTCGAGGTCGGGTCCGGAGTCCCGGGCGACGGTCGCGCCGACGCCCGGTCCGAAGACGTACTGCCAGCCCTTGCGGCGGGAGACGCCCAGCACGATCTGGGTGGCGTTGACCCCGCGCGCGAAGTCGAGCAGCGCGACCGGTATGTCCTCCCCGACGACCTGGTGGAAGGTGCCGCCGAGGTCCTCGACAAGGGTGCGCTGGACGGCCAGCTCCTTCGGCGAGGCCGCGGTCAGGCCGTCGCTGCGGGAGATGTAGACGGCCATCACCTCACCGCCCGCGCCCTTCTCCGCGAGCCGCACGGCCCGGCGGATCAGCGTCCGGCCCTCCGGTCCGCCGGTCAGCCCGACGACGATCCGCTCTCGCGAGCCCCAGATCTTCGACACCCGGTGCTCGCTGCGGTACTCGGTGAGATAGGCGTCCACCCGGTCCGCCACCCACAGCAGCGCCAGCTCGCGCAGCGCGGTCAGGTTCCCTGGCCGGAAGTAGTTCGACAGGGCCGCGTCGACCTTGTCCGGCTTGTAGATGTTGCCGTGGGCCATCCGCCGCCGCAGCGCCTGCGGGGACATGTCGACCAGCTCGATCTGGTCGGCCCGCCGTACGACCTCGTCCGGCACGGTCTCCCGCTGCCGTACGCCGGTTATCGACTCGACGACGTCGCCGAGCGACTCCAGGTGCTGGATGTTCACGGTCGATATCACGTTGATCCCGGCGGCCAGCAGTTCCTCCACGTCCTGCCAGCGCTTGTCGTTGCGGGAGCCGGGAACGTTGGTGTGGGCGAGTTCGTCCACGAGCACCACGTGCGGGTGCCGGGCGAGGACGGCGTCCACGTCCATCTCCGTGAAGACGGTGTCCCGGTACTCCAGTTCCCTGCGCGCGGTCTGCTCCAGACCGTGCAGCATCACCTCGGTACGCGGACGGCCGTGATGCTCGACGAAGGCCACCACGCAGTCGGTGCCCCGCTCCACGCGGCGGTGCGCCTCGGACAGCATGGCGTAGGTCTTGCCGACGCCGGGGGCCGCGCCGAGGTAGATCCGGAGCTTGCCGCGTGCCATGTTCATCCTTCGAAGCGATAGCCCATACCGGGCTCGGTGATGAGATACCGGGGGTGGGCGGGGTCCGTTTCCAGCTTGCGCCGCAGCTGGGCCATGTACACCCGCAGGTAGTTGGTCTTGTTGCTCTGGGTAACGCCCCAGACCTCCTGGAGCAGGTGCTTCTGTGTGATCAGCCGTCCCGGGCTGGTGACCAGGATCTCCAGCAGATGCCACTCGGTCGGGGTGAGGCGTACGTCGTGACCGTCCCGTACGGCCTTCTTGGCCAGCAGGTCGATGGTGAAGGCGTCCGTCTCGACGAGCGTCGTCTCGGGCGCGAGCCCGATGTCCTCGGTGCGGCGGACGGCGGCCCGGAGCCGGGCGAGGAGTTCGTCCATGCTGAACGGTTTGGTGATGTAGTCGTCGGCGCCGACGTCGAGCGCGGCGACCTTCTCCTCGGACGCCTGGCGGGCGGACAGCACCATGATCGGCACCCGGGTCCAGGCCCGCAGCGCCTTGATGACCTCGACCCCGTCCATGTCGGGCAGCCCGAGGTCGAGCAGGACCACGTCGGGCTGCCGCGCGGCGGCCAGCCGGAGCGCGGTGGCACCGTCGGGGGCCGCGTCGACCCCGTACTGACGTGCCTGGAGATTGATGATGAGGGCCCGTACGAGCTGCGGGTCGTCCTCCACCACCAGCACCCGTGTCATGGGTGTGCGCCTTCCTGTCGTACGTCGGGCCATGAACGCCGGGAGCCGTGCGACCGGCACTCATGCGGGCGGGAGTCGGCGGTTCCCGGCTCCCGCCCCGACCGCCGACTCCCCTGTGGACCGTGCGCTGCCGTCAGCTCTTGGCCAGCAGGTCCTTGAGCGCGATGTTGAGTTCGAGGACGTTGACGCGGGGCTCACCGATGAAGCCGAGGGTGCGGCTCTCGGTGTGGTCGTCGACGAGCTTCTGCACCTGGTCGGCGGAGAGGCCGTTCTGCTCGGCGACCCGGTGGACCTGGAGGTCGGCGTAGTCCGGGGAGATGTCCGGGTCCAGGCCGGAGCCGGAGGACGTCACCGCGTCGGCCGGCACCTCGGAGGGCTTGACCTTGTGGTCGGCGGTCGAGTTGTCCTTGACGACGGCGGCCTTGGCTGCCTTCACCCAGTCGATCAGGTCCGCGTTGTCGGCGGACCGGTTGGTGGCGCCGGACAGGATCAGCTTGTACTGGGTGTTGACGCTGTTGGTGCCGAGACCGTTCTGGGGGCGGCCCTGGAACCACTTCAGGTCGGGCTCCGGGGTCTCCTGGCCCTTCTTCAGCGGCAGGTTGTACGACTGCCCGATCAGCGAGGACCCGACGACCTTGCCGGCGTGGTCCTTGATCTCCGAGCCGTTCGCCTTGTCGCTGAACAGCGCCTGGGCGAAGCCGGTGACGACGAGCGGGTAGATGACGCCCGTCACCAGGGTCAGGACGAGGAGGGCGCGCAGGCCCGCTGCGAACAGCCGGGCGGTGTTGATGACCGTGTTTTTCATGGCGCTCAGCCGATTCCGGGGATGAGGGAGATGAGCAGGTCGATGAGCTTGATGCCGATGAAGGGGGCGATCAGTCCGCCGAGGCCGTAGACGGTGAGGTTGCGGCGGAGCAGTTTGTCGGCGCTGACCGGCCGGTACTGCACGCCCTTCAGGGAGAGCGGCACCAGCGCGATGATGATCAGCGCGTTGAAGATGACGGCGGAGAGGATCGCGGAGTCCGGCGAGGACAGGCCCATGATGTTGAGCTTGTCCAGGCCCGGGTAGACGGCCGCGAACAGCGCCGGGATGATCGCGAAGTACTTGGCGACGTCGTTGGCGATGGAGAACGTCGTCAACGCGCCCCGGGTGATGAGGAGTTGCTTGCCGATCTCGACGATCTCGATGAGCTTGGTCGGGTTGGAGTCGAGGTCGACCATGTTGCCGGCCTCCTTCGCGGCCGACGTACCCGTGTTCATGGCCACGCCGACATCCGCCTGGGCGAGCGCGGGCGCGTCGTTCGTGCCGTCACCGGTCATCGCGACGAGCTTGCCGCCCGCCTGCTCCCGCTTGATGAGAGCCATCTTGTCCTCGGGGGTGGCCTCGGCAAGGAAGTCGTCGACGCCCGCCTCCTCGGCGATCGCCTTGGCCGTCAGCGGGTTGTCGCCCGTGATCATGACGGTCTTGATGCCCATGCGGCGCAGTTCGTCGAACCGCTCGCGCATGCCCTCCTTGACGACGTCCTTGAGGTGGATGACGCCCAGCACCCGGGCGCCCTCGGAGTCCTCGATCGCGACCAGCAGCGGGGTGCCACCGGCCTCGGAGATCCGGTTGGAGAGCGTGTCCGCGTCGTCGGCGACCGTTCCGCCCCGCTCCCGCACCCAGGCGATGACGGACCCGGCCGCCCCCTTGCGGACCTTGCGCCCGTCGACGTCCACACCCGACATCCGGGTCTGGGCGGTGAAGGCGATCCACTCGGCGCCGGACAGCTCGCCCTGCACGCGCTCGCGCAGACCGTACTTCTCCTTCGCCAGTACGACGATGGAACGGCCCTCGGGCGTCTCGTCGGCCAGCGAGGAGAGCTGGGCGGCGTCCGCGACCTCGGCCTCGGTGGTGCCCTCGACCGGCACGAACTCGGCGGCCTGCCGGTTGCCGAGCGTGATCGTGCCGGTCTTGTCGAGGAGCAGCGTCGACACGTCACCGGCCGCCTCGACGGCCCGCCCCGACATGGCGAGCACGTTGCGCTGGACCAGCCGGTCCATGCCCGCGATGCCGATCGCCGACAGGAGCGCGCCGATCGTCGTCGGGATCAGGCAGACCAGCAGGGCCACCAGCACGACCATCGTGAGATGGGTGCCCGCGTAGTCCGCGAACGGCGGCAGGGTCGCCACCGCCAGCAGGAACACGATCGTGAGCGAGGCGAGCAGGATGTTCAGCGCGATCTCGTTCGGTGTCTTCTGCCGGGCCGCGCCCTCGACCAGGTTGATCATCCGGTCGATGAAGGTCTCGCCGGGCTTCGTCGTGATCTTGATGACGATCCGGTCGGAGAGGACCTTCGTGCCACCGGTGACGGCCGAGCGGTCTCCACCGGACTCCCGGATGACCGGGGCCGACTCGCCGGTGATCGCCGACTCGTCCACGGAGGCGACGCCCTCGACGACGTCACCGTCGCCGGGGATGATGTCGCCGGCCTCGCAGACGACCAGGTCACCGATCCGCAGTTCGGTACCGGGGACGCTCTCTTCGGCGTCCCCGGCGAGCCGCCGGGCCACGGTGTCGGTCTTGGCCTTGCGCAGGGTGTCGGCCTGCGCCTTGCCCCGCCCCTCGGCGACGGCCTCCGCCAGGTTGGCGAAGATCACCGTCAGCCAGAGCCAGGCGCTGATGGTCCAGCCGAACCAGTCGGTCGGGTCCTTGAAGGAGAAGACCGTCGTCAGCACGGACCCGACCAGCACCACGAACATCACCGGCGACTTGATCATCACCCGGGGGTCGAGCTTGCGGCAGGCGTCCGGCAGCGACTTGACCAGCTGCTTGGGGTCGAAGAGGCCCGCTCCCACGCGGCCCTCGGCGGGCTTGTGCCCGGTGGGGACGTCGCTGTGCGGCGCCCGGGTCGGGGTGGCTGTGGACATCGCGTCCTCTTGCTTCGTTACGTCGGTGGTCATGACGCCAGCCCCTCGGCCAGCGGACCCAGCGCGAGCGCCGGGAAGTACGTCAGCCCGGTGATGATCAGGATCGCGCCCACCAACAGCCCGGTGAACAGCGGCTTTTCGGTGCGCAGGGTGCCCGCGGTGGCCGGGACCGGCTTCTGCTCGGCGAGCGAGCCGGCCAGCGCCAGCACGAACACCATCGGCAGGAACCGGCCGAGCAGCATGGCGATGCCGAGCGTGCTGTTGAACCACTGCGTGTCGGCGTTCAGCCCGGCGAAGGCCGAGCCGTTGTTGTTGGACGCCGAGGTGTAGGCGTACAGGATCTCGGAGAACCCGTGCGCGCCGGAGTTCGTCATCGAGTTGCCCGGGGTGGGCAGGGCCATCGCCGCGGCGGTGAGGACGAGCACCAGTGCCGGGGTGATGAGGATGTAGCAGGCCGCGAACTTGATCTCGCGGGTGCCGATCTTCTTGCCCAGGTACTCGGGGGTGCGGCCGACCATCAGCCCGGCGATGAACACCGCGATGATCGCCATGATCAGCATGCCGTAGAGGCCGGAGCCGACACCGCCGGGCGCGATCTCGCCCAACTGCATGCCCAGCATCGTGATCCCGCCGCCGAGACCGGTGAAGGAGGAGTGGAAGGAGTTCACCGCGCCGGTCGAGGTGAGCGTGGTCGCCACCGCGAAGATCGAGGAGGCGCCGACACCGAAGCGGTTCTCCTTGCCCTCCATGGCTCCGCCGGCGATGTCGAGCGCCGGGCCGTGGTGGGCGAACTCGGTCCACATCATCAGGGCGGTGAACCCGAGCCAGATGGTGGCCATCGTGGCGAGGATCGCGTAGCCCTGCTTGACCGAGCCGACCATGACACCGAACGTGCGGGTGAGGGCGAACGGGATGACCAGCAGCAGGAAGATCTCGAAGAGGTTGGTGAACGGGGTCGGATTCTCGAACGGGTGGGCGGAGTTGGCGTTGAAGATGCCGCCGCCGTTCGTGCCGACCTCCTTGATGGCCTCCGTCGAGGCGACCGCACCGCCGTTCCACTGCTGGGCGCCGCCCATGCTGTGCCCATTAAAGAATTGGCCGACCTCGTGGATGCCGGAGAAGTTCTGGATGACGCCGCACGCGACCAGCACGATCGCCGCGACGAACGCGAGCGGCAGCAGGATGCGGGTCACCCCGCGCACCATGTCGGACCAGAAGTTGCCCAGCTCACCGGAGCGGGAGCGCGCGAAGCCGCGTACGAGCGCGACCGCGACCGCGATGCCCACGGCGGCCGAGACGAAGTTCTGCACGGCCAGCCCGCCGACCTGGACGACGTGGCCCATGGCCTGTTCGCCGTAGTACGACTGCCAGTTGGTGTTGGTGACGAAGGACGCGGCGGTGTTGAACGCCTGGTCCGCGTCGATGGAGGAGAAGCCCAGCGAGCCGGGCAGCACGCCCTGCAGCCGCTGGAGGAGGTACAGGAACAGGACACCGGCCGCCGAGAAGGCGAGCACGCCGCGCAGGTACGCGGGCCAGCGCATCTCGGTGTCGGGGTTGGCGCCGATGCCCTTGTAGATCCACTTCTCGACGCGCCAGTGCTTGTCGGTGGAGTAGACCTTGGCCATGTAGGTGCCGAGGGGAACGTAGGCGAGCGCCAACGCCGCGATGAGGGCCAGCAGTTGGAGCACGCCGGCGAGTACGGGACCCATGTCAGATCTCAGAACCTCTCCGGGAAGATCAGGGCGAGGACGAGATAGCCCAGCAGGGAGACGGCCACGATCAGGCCGACGATGTTCTCGACGGTCACAGCTTCGTCACCCCCTTGGCGACGAAGGCCACCAGCGCGAACACGGCGATCGTGGTGACGACGAAGGCCAGATCGGCCATCGCGAACTCCTGGAGTGAGGTTCGGGAAGAACGGACAGTTAGAGGAAACCGCGACTCTGGCCGGATTCGGTCACCCGTTGACGGCTCTCATACGGCGGCCCGCACACCTTTGACGGGATCCATACGGCCCTGGTCGGCATCGGTGGCGGGGGTCACGTGACGGTGCGGAGCGTCCCGCTCACAGCAGCCGGAAGCGCAGCCGGCAGATCACCGCGTCGGTCTCGCGTCGTACGGCGTGGGCGACGACCGCGCCCCGCTGGTTCTGCAGCAGCCGCTGCCACAGCCGCTCGGGCTCGGCCTCCGGGATCAGGACGGTGACCCGCGTGGCCGGCTCCGCCGCCACCTCACGGACGTACGCGGCGATGGGGCGGCCCAGACTGCGGCGCTCGGACGGAGGCCCCGCACCGCGTTCGGCCCGGGCGAACTCCACCAGCGTGGTGGCGGTGTCGTCGCCAACGACTGAGTGGTAGCTGTCGCCCAGGTCCTCCACCAGCCTGCGCTGCCGGGCGAGACCCCGGCCGCGAGCCAGTCGCTGCGGGCCATGTGCACGGCCAGCAGCGCACCGCCGGCCGACCGGGCGGCGATCCGGGCGGCCCGCCGGATCAGGGTGTCGCCCTCCGGCCCGCCGGTCAGCGCCACGACGACCCGTCGAGCATCCGGTAGGTCTTGCCCACTCCCGGGGCCGCCCCCAGGTAGACCTTCAGTCGTCCGGACCGTACGTCACTCATCGCCGCCGACGCGCTCCGCTCACTGGTTCAACTCCCTCAGGAGGCGGGTTACTTCTCCCCCTGGATCCCTTGGATCCCCTGGATCCCCTGGATCCCCACGGAACCGCTTCCGGGGACGGAACGGGCGCGTGTGAGCGCTTCCTTGGCGCCTGGGCCCGGGACCTTGACACGGTCTTGACACCTCCGGGCCGGACAGGGTGAAAGCGGTGCGTCGGAAAGCCCGGCCGGCGGGGAGCCCGCCGCGGCTCCATCGAAGCCCCGGGGACGGCACAGCTCCGGAAACAGACGCGCTCCGGGCGCGGCCTCGCTTTCACACGGAGCAGCCGGGGAGCCGCGTACGGCATGACGCTGGGTGTCCGCCGCCGAGACCTGCCGGCATGCGTCCCCCGTACGGGCCAGTTTCCGCTCGTGCCGTGCAAACGCCCTCATCATGATGCGCCCCCGGCGTTCTCACGGTAGGTCTTAACGGAAGCTTGACGCGCTCACGTGACGCATCCCATGGGCCCTGACGTCACGCTCTGCTTACGCTGATGCGGCCGTCCGCCGTGATGGCTCGAAACCCATCCTGAGCCGCACAACGGGAGAGCACGCCGATGGCCACCACCGAGCACCCACCGCCGAGCCGACTGCGGACCTGGATGCTTCAGGGCCTGTCCGACATGGGCAAACCCGGCGGCCACAAGGGTCCGCACGCCGAACCGGAACCGCCGCACAAGGGCCAGCGCTGGTGGCGGGTGATGTGCCTGACCGGCGTCGACTACTTCTCCACCCTCGGCTACCAGCCCGGCATCGCCGCCCTCGCCGCCGGCCTCCTCTCCCCGGTCGCGACCATCGTCCTCGTGATCGTCACCCTCGCCGGCGCGCTCCCCGTCTACCGCCGGGTGGCCGAGGAGAGCCCCCACGGCCAGGGCTCGATCTCCATGCTGGAACGCCTGCTGACGTTCTGGAAGGGCAAGCTCTTCGTCCTGACCCTGCTGGGCTTCGCGGCGACGGACTTCCTGATCACGATCACCCTCTCGGCCGCGGACGCCTCCACCCACCTCGTGGAGAACCCCCACCTGTCCGAGGCCCTGCACGACAAGCAGCTCCTGATCACCCTGATCCTGATCGCCCTGCTCGGCGCGGTCTTCCTCAAGGGCTTCCTGGAGGCGATCGGTGTCGCGGTGGCCCTGGTGGGCGCCTACCTCGCCCTGAACGTCGTGGTCGTCGTGGTCGGCCTGTGGCATGTGATCACCGAGGGCCACGTGATCACCGACTGGTCGACCGCGCTGACCGCCGAACACGGCAACGTCTTCGTCATGGTCGGCGTGGCACTGATCGTCTTCCCCAAACTCGCGCTCGGCCTCTCCGGCTTCGAGACCGGTGTCGCCGTCATGCCCCATGTGCAGGGCGACGAGGGCGACACGGAGGAGAACCCCAAGGGCCGTATCCGGGACACGAAGAAGCTGCTCACCGCCGCCGCCGTCATCATGAGCGTCTTCCTGGTCACCACCAGCTTCATCACCACCCTCCTCATCCCGGAGAAGGAGTTCGAGGACGGCGGCGACGCCAACGGCCGCGCCCTCGCCTACCTCGCACACGAGTACCTGGGCAACGTCTTCGGCACCCTCTACGACGTCTCGACGATCGCCATCCTCTGGTTCGCCGGCGCCTCCGCCATGGCGGGCCTGCTCAACCTCATGCCGCGCTACCTCCCCCGCTACGGCATGGCCCCCCACTGGGCCCGCGCGGTCCGCCCCATGGTCATCGTCTTCACCCTCGTCGGCTTCCTGGTCACCTGGATCTTCGACGCGGACGTCGACGCCCAGGGCGGCGCGTACGCCACCGGCGTCCTGGTCCTGATCAGCTCGGCGGCGATCGCGGTGACGATAGCCGCGCACAAGGCCGGCCAGCGGAACTGGAGGATCGCCTTCGGAGTGATCTCGGCGGTGTTCCTGTACACCACCATCCTCAACGTCATCGAACGCCCCGACGGCGTGAAGATCGGCGCCTGCTTCATCGCGGGCATCATCCTCGTCTCCCTCCTCTCCCGCCTCGCCCGCGCCTTCGAACTGCGTGTGACCAGCGTCGAGCTGGACGACATGGCGGAACGATTCGTCCGGGACATGTCCCACCGCCGTATCCGCTTCATCGCCAACGAGCCCGACCAGCGCGACAAGGCCGAGTACCGCGACAAGATCGAACAGATCCGGCAGGACAACGACATGCCTGAGCAGGAGGACTTCGTCTTCGTCGAGGTGACGGTGACGGACCCCTCCGAGTTCGAGGCGGGCCTGACCGTACGCGGGGAGGTCCTGCACGACCGCTACCGGGTCCTGACCCTGGAGTCCTCCTCCGTCCCCAACTCCCTCGCCGCCCTCCTCCTCCACGTCCGCGACGCCACGGGCCGCACCCCGCACATCTACTTCGAGTGGACCGAGGGCAACCCCTTCGCCAACTTCCTCCGCTTCTTCCTCTTCGGCCAGGGCGAGGTCGCCCCCGTCACCCGCGAGGTCCTGCGCGAGGCGGAACCGGACCGCGCCCGCCGCCCACGCATCCACGTGGGCTGACACCGGCGCGCCCTCTCGGCCCTCTCTCGGCCCCCTCAAGCCCGTCAAGATCTCGCCAGGGCCCCGTCAGGACCCCGTCAGGATTCACCCGTACGCCGTCAGAATCCCGTCAGCGGCAGTCGCCTGCCCCGCCCGGCCGCCTAGCGTCGGCGGCATGCAGCGGAACAGACCTCCGAGCTCGGCCGGTGACCGCCACCGGCGCGGCAGCGCCCGGTTCGCGACGACCTGCGCCCTGCTGTTCTGCGCCATGTCCCTGCTGGTCGGCTGGGACGCGGGAAGCCTGACACTCCCCCGCGCCCTGCTGTGGATCACCCTGTCCGCCGTCGTCCTCACGATCCTGCTGCCACCCCGGGTGACCGCGGGCCCGGGCTGGCTGACGGTCACCAGCCCCTGGCGCGAGCACACGGTATGTACGGACGCCTTGGTGGCAGCACGCCACCAAGATGACACAAATAATTGTCATCTCAGCTGAAAGTGATACCTTCGAAAGCGTGCCAAACGACGCCCACCTACTCTTCGCCGACCACGTCGGCCGCTTCTACGCCCGCCAGTACGGCTTCCCACCCATGGCCGGACGCCTACTGGGCTACCTGTTCGTCTGCGATCCCCCGCAACAGTCGATCGACGAGCTGGGCGAGGCACTGCTGGCAAGCCGCAGCGCCGTCACGGGCGCGGTCAAGCTACTGGAGAACTACGGGATGGCCCGGCGCACCCGTACCGCCGGTGAGCGCATGGACCGGGTGAGCCTGAACCCGGACAGCCGGCAGCCGCAGAACTTCGATGGTGCGCTCCACCGAGAACACGCCGCGCTGTTCCGGGAGGGCCTGGCGCTCCTCACCGATGCCCCGCCGGAGCGCCGCGCCCCGCTGGAGGAGATGGTCGCGCTGGCCGAGTTTCTCGCCGAACGCCTGCCCCGGCTGGTCGACGAGTGGCAGGCACACCGCGACGACCTGCGCGCCTCGGGACAACTGACCGACCCCCGCGAATAGCCCGCACAGAGAGGTTGTCCCTGATGACCGAGTCTGACCCGACCACCCTGTCGGCCGTCTCCGCCCTGCGGGCGCGGGCGGAGCACGGCGACCACAGCGCGGTCGACGAGCTGATCGAGCTCGCCGCCGAACTCGGTGACCTGAACGAACTGCGCCGCCTCGCGGACGCGGGCAACTCCGACGCGGCCGATGAGCTCATCCAACTCGCCGCGGAACAAGGCGACCTCGCAGAACTTCGGCGCCTTTCGGACGGCGGCAACGCCACAGCCACCGACCAGCTGATCGAACTCGCCACCGAACAGGACAACCTGGACGAGCTACGACGCCTCGCCGACCGGGGTAACGCCACCGCGGCCGAGCAACTCGCGGAACTGACCGCCGGGTGACAGCCGAGTGACAGCCGCCTGCCGATCGAGACCTCTCCGAGTGCGGTGACCGCGCCGGACACCATGAGCAGACCAGACCGGCCGGTGTGAAGTGTGCCGACTGCCCAGGCGTGTCCGACGGCAAGGCATCCATGAACCATGAGGCTCAGCAGGCGGCATTGGACGAGCGAAGCAGGAATCCCTGCACGGTTGTCCAGGAACGGCCGTGGTGGAGGCCGTGATGTGCGCGCTGTGCCGCGAGAACCGCGAAACACCGGATGCCCGAAATGTGCATCAGACATAGCATGAAAGCGGGTCGGCACACTCTCACGTGCGACCGGCCCGGAAGGGCGACCCCGGTGTGCATACGCCGGGGTCGTTGTAGCACGGCGGACGCGGGCGGCCCAGCACGGCGTGATCGTTCCGCCGATGTCCGGAGTGGCGCGACCACGACGTCGTGGACCCGAAGGGGCGCAGGATCGGCACTCTGTAAACGGTCTACCCGAACACCGCTACCGACCAGCCGGCGATGGCCACCGTCGGCCCCGTCGATCAAGACCGGCAGCCCAGACCCGGCCCGCTGACCGACCGGCCTCCCCATGTCCCCGTCGACCCGATCCCCTTGTGGTGAACGGCATTCGGGGGCGACATGCTGCCCATGGCGCAATCGGCTCGTCGGACCGGTCGGCGATGCGAGCCTGTGCCGGTCGACGGCGTCGTCCCACGCTGATCGCGGTTGCCCGCTGGTGGATCCGAGAGGAACGGGGTGTGCGTTGCGTCGGGGCATCGCATCCGGAAACGTGGTCGGGGTGCTAAGGCGCCGGCGCCGTTCCGGCCGGCGCCGCCCCCACACCGGCTGCGGTGGGACGAGGCCGGGGCACCGGGCCGCCCGGCGAACACCGCGTGGACGCAGCCACCCCGCTGAGTTCCCCATGTCAGGGGACGAAGGGAAGCAGACAGCGATGACGGACGGTGGGCGTAGGCCGGACAGGGTCGGGGTGGACCGGTCCGAGGGGTTCGGCGAACGGCTGCTCGGGGTGCTGCTGGACCGCGCTCACGAGATGCCGCCGGAGTTGATCGCCCCGCTCGTCGCGGAAGAGGTGGCCAGGGTCGGAGGGCGGGATGTCTCCATCCTCCTGCAGGACTACGAACAGGTGCTCCTGGTGCCGCTGCCGGGCCGGAGACTGAAGGTCGGCGGCCCCGAGCCGGTCGAGGACTCCCCCGCCGGCGAGGCGTTCCTGAGCCGCAGAACGGTGGAGGTGCCGAAGGACGGCAGTGTGCGGATGTACCTGCCACTGCTGGACGGAAGCGACCAGATCGGGGTGATGGCCGTCACCCTGGACCGCGTCGATGACGACGACCGGCGGCTGCTGCGCAGACTCGGCGGTCTGGTCGCGGACATGATCGTCACCAAGGACGCCTACACCGACCAGTTCTTCCAGGCCCGCCGCAGCGCCCCGATGAGCGTGGCCGCGGAGATCCAGTGGTCGTTGCTGCCCCCACTGTCGATGACGATTCCGCAGGTCGAGGTGGCCGGGATCCTGGAGCCCGCCTACGACGTGGCCGGCGACAGCTTCGACTACGCCCTCAACGGCGACGTCCTGCACATGGCCATGATCGACGCGATGGGCCACGGGCTGGACGCGGCGACCATGGCGACCGTGGCCATCGGCGCCTACCGCCACACACGGCGGGCCCACACCGATCTGTCCCAGGTGTACGCGTTCATGGACAGGGCCATCAACGAGCAGTTCGGCCCCGACCACTTCGTCACCGCACAGATGATGATTCTGGACATCACCACCGGCCGACTGCAGTGGGTCAACGCGGGCCACCCGGCCCCGTTCCTGATCCGGGACCGCGCCGTGGTGGACCGGCTGGAGAGCCCGACCACGCTGCCGGTCGGCTTCGGCGGTGAGGAGCCGTCGGTCAGCGAGCGGACGCTGCGCCCCGGCGACCGGTTGCTGTGCTTCACCGACGGCCTGATCGAGGAGCACCACACCGGCGGGGAACAGTTCGGAGAGGAACAGCTCATCGAATGGACCAACCGGATCCTCCGCGAGCGCACGGAGGTACGGGCGGTGGTGCGAGCGCTCTCCCACGCCCTGAAACACGAACGCGGCGGCACCACGACCGACGACGCGACCATCTTCCTCATGGAGTGGCGAGGCGGCGACGCCGATCACCTCACCACCCTCGACTGAGCGCGACGATGCACCGGCTCCCTCGCTGAAGCCTGCCGCCGACCTGGGGTTTCGCGCCCAAGGTCGCAAGTACCGCGGGCGACAACCCTCGCCCGGTCGAGCGGGCCGCGCCTCCAGCCCGGGAAGCGCTCCCTCGGGGCGCCGAGCCGATGGCGGAATCGGGGGGCCGTCACGACGCACCGACCGAGGCGGCGGGAACCCGGTGTGAGGGCGATCGAACGGTCAGACGCGGCGATCTCCTGGGTGTGGGAGAAAGGCGGTGGCGGCGGATGAGACGCACCCTGGCCTGGCCGTCAGGCCGCGGTCGGTAGCGTGGCCGGGCAGGACTTCATGGTCGTCGAACCGTTCGAGGTCCGCCAGTGACGTGAGGAACGGGTCGGGCCCCTGGCATCTGTGACGGAGACTTGGGCTGAGTGTCTTCGGCGATCATGCGCTCGTCTTCTGAAATCGGCGGATCAGTGCGGCCTGGCCCGTCGCTGCGGGCTGCGGGTCAGATGCCGACCGTGTGCCGGGAGGCGGCGCGGCGGTACTCGGCGTTGATGCGCTGGGCTTCGTCGAGCTGGTCTTCGAGGATGATGACGCGGCAGGCGGCCTTGTTGGGTCGACGAGTTCCCGGGCGCGGGCGGCGATTCGCAGCCGGTAGTGGGAGTAGCGGCGATGTCCGCCCTCGGAGCGGAGCGTGGTGATGAGGCGGGCTTCGCCGAGGGCGCGGAGGAAGCTGGGGGTGGTGCCGAGCATCTCGGCAGCTCGACCCGTGGTGCAGGCGGGGTAATCGTCGTCGTCGAGACGGCCGAAGGAACCGTCTGCTGTCATCTCACCTCTCTGCGGAACGCGTGGAGGGGCCCTGGTGCCTTACGGCACCAGGGCCCCGAAGGAACTGCTACACCATCTGCCGGCCCTAGTACTGCGCCGGCCTTCTGTGTCCGCTGACCCGACCGTGACGCTGTCGGGGGCGCGGGGATCGCGGTTGCTCGACCGGAGACCACCTCACTATCGATGTCCTGCGGTACCCGGGCTCAACACCTCCGCCCGGGCGATCCTGATGGCGCTCGGCTCCTCCGTTCTTCCCTCTGAACCAATCACTTGCCGAACGGGTACTGCGTACTGCTTGCACTGCTGATACTGCGAACCGCTGGTGGCCTCGCGAAGCGCCACTCTTCGGCAGCCAGCCCCGTCGCCCGTCCTGCGTCTGCCCTGGCTTGGAACCCCACTGCCGAACCTCCCGATGCGCGCGCCCGCAGCCGACGCCTTCACCGAGGTGCTGCTCACTGACTTCACTGCTGGGTACTGCGAACTTTCACTTACGGGTACTGCCACTGCGGTACTGCTCATGGCGGCCCCTGATCACTGCGGGCCACCCGGTCCGGCCGTCAGCCCCGTCGCCGTCCTGCGACAACCCTGGCTTCGGAACTCCACCACCGCACCGTCCTGCGAACTGCAACTGCGTAACTGCGTAATGCTGCCCGGCAGTTCGTGTCTGCCGGGCCCTTCCGCCTCTCTGGGCTACGAGAGAAACCATAACCATGGGACCACCCAATGTCTACTTCAGCCACTATAGATTTTCGCGCGTTCGACGGTGAGGTAATCCACCTCGAACGGCGATGGAGGACTGGGCGCAGACGATGAGAGACCGGGGTGACCTGATGCGTGGCCGCCACGGCGGAACTGCAGGGACTTACCCTCCTGCACCGCGACCGGGACTTCGAGTTCATCGCCGCCGTCACCGGACAGGCACTCCAGTGGTACGGCCCAGAAACCGGCAAGTGAGTCAGGCAAGGGACCACTGCACCGTAAGGCTGTGCACGGGCGAAGGTTTCCCGAGCCGAGAGTGCAAACGAGTCGGCAGCCGACTCACCTGCTCTTCGGGGGCGCCTGGGGGGACGCGGGCTCGGTGGCGAGCATGTCGTCCGTTCGCCCTTCGGGGAGTACGACTCGATGCTTCGAGCCGAGCACGCCGGGCCTGCCTTGCGCGGGTACCGTTCCGGCTCCTGCCGCTCGTCCGGGTGCCGGATGCCGTCCGTCCGGCCGCCGCATCGCGCGTCGGCAGAGGTGGGACAGGAAGGTGTAGAAGCGGTCGGGAAGGAACGCGGCGTCCGCAACGATCATCGCGCCGGAAAACAGAGGCAGCCCCATGAGTGCGGCGATGCCGATGTGCATGCCCAACAGCAGCGCGAGAACGGGGTACTTGAGCCTGCCGAAGAGGACGAACGGGAAGGCCACCTGCAAGAGCACGGTCATGTAGCCGGCGATGGCGACAGCGAGTGTGTGCTCGTCCACGAAGTGGGAGAGCGCGGGCCAGGGCCGGAAGAGTTCGAGGTTGAGGACGTAGTGAAGCGCGGTGCCGCTGCTCCAGGAAGGTCCCTGGACCTTGTACAGGCCGGCCGATCCGTAGAGGAAGCAGACCTGTGCCGCGATGAGGAGCATGCCGCAGTTGTGCACCACCGTGATCAAGGTGGTGCGGGCGTCGCGGAGTTGCGGCGTGAAGGGACTCCTCGCCGATTCCGGCGCGGTCCCCGCGCGCACCGTCTTCAGCCTGTTCCTGCGCGCGTCCAGCGACCAGCGCCGACCGCAGGCCGTCAGGGCCAGGTAGAAGGCCATCAGCAGGATCAGGTTGTCACCCCCGTCCGTCATGAAGATCGCCCGGGCATGGAACGAGGTCACCACGAAGGCGAAGAGGACGGACAGGACGCGGGTCCGCCAGCCCAGCATGAACAGCGCGGACGTGACGAGGGCCAGCACGTAGCAGAGCTCGAAGTAGGTGCGGCTGTCGGACAGGGTCAGGATGCTGAACCAGCCTGTCTGCTCGAAGAGTTGGCGTGCCAAGGCGGGCGTCCACGCGGACCCGGGACCCCAGATCTCGGCACGATGCGGGAACTCTCGCAGCAGAAAGAGCAGGTAGAGCAGTCCGTAGCCGATGCGCAGCACCGACGCGGCGTACAGAGACACCGGGTGGCCGGTCAGGAGGTCCCATGCGGTTGTGATCCGGGCGGCGAGCCACGGGCCGACGCCGGCGGACGCGGTCCTCTGGGCCTCATTTTCCATGGCGGGTCACCTTCCACCAGGGCAGGAGCCGGTTCTCGACCGGCGTCGGCGGGCGCTTGTCGGCGGCGGAGCCGGGCGCGTCGATGGGCAGTGTGACGACGCGGAGCTGAATGAAGTCGAAGGTGCCACTCCTGTGGGCGGCAACGCGGTCCGCGGCAATGTTGGTCAGGTACTTCTGCATCATCAGGGCGCGTTCCGTGCGCGCCTTGTCGTCTCCTCCGTGCGTGTCGACGTAGCCGGTCCAGGCACGGCGCAGCATGTTCTGCGCCGTGTGGCTCGGGAACGGCTGATGTTCGACTGCGGAACCATCCACGGCCGTCAGGTCGAACCAGGGGCCCACTTGAACCGATCCGTCGGAGCCGGCGCGTGCGGTTCTGGCCAGAATCTGCCGGTTGACGGATTCGGGGTCCGGGGCGAAGAGCCGCCAGTTCTGTTCGAAGAAGGGGTACACCCATGCATTGATCAGTGGGCTGTATCGCTTGGAGACGGTGTTGGCCGGTGCCACGTGAAGGAACACGAGAAGCACGTGGACGACACTCGCCGCCAGGCACAGGACCAGGGCGGCGCGCAGTCCTGATTTCAGCGCACGGGCACCACCCCTCGGCTCCTTGTGCGGCGCGGCCGTGGCGTCAGGAATTTCCTGCGTGGCCGGACCGGAGTGGGACTGTTGGATTTCCTCCACGTCCGCTGAGTCGATTCCACTCGACACCGCCTACCTGTCTTTCTCTAACGGCTGCTCGCACCTGGCTTTATCGCTGACTGCCACCGACGGCGCACAGCGGATTCGATAGGAATTCCGCCGCGCGCCGTCATCAGGTGAGCGGACTGACCGCAGTACGGTGCCTAGCTCTCGTAGCCCTTGGAGTGGTCGTCGCCCTCGTAGCCCTTGGGAATCTCGTCGTAGCCGTAGTTCTCGGCGGACTGCTTGCCGTGGTCGGGCTTGCCGTGGTCGGGCTTGCCGTGGTCGGGCTTGCCACCGTGGTCCGGCCCTCCGGGCTTGCCACCGTGGTCCGGTCCTCCAGGCCTGCCACCGTGGTCCGGTCCTCCAGGCCTGCCACCGTGGTCCGGCCGGCCTGGCGCGTTGTCGTGGTCCGGCCGGCCCGGCGCGTTGTCGTGCCCGCCGCCGCCGTCACCGCCGGAGGTGTTCCCGGCCGTGTTGCCCGAGGTGTTCCCGGAGGTGGTGTTCCCGGCTGTGTTGCCCGCAGTGTTACCAGCGGTGTTGCCTTCGGTGTTCCCGGACGTGGTGCCGGCGACGTTGCCCGAAGAGGCACCGGGCGAGAGGATCGGCCCGCCCAGGACGCCACCGGTGACGAGGCCGCCGCTGAGCAGCCCGCCGGTCGTGGCGCCTGCGATCGTTCCGGTCGTGGTGCCGGTGGTCGTTCCGGTCGTGGTGCCGGTGGTCGTTCCGGTCGTGGTGCCCGTGGTAGTTCCACCAGTGGTGGAGGTAGCGCAGCCGCCGAGGAAGATCCTGTTGTTGTCGAGCGTCACGGCGCCGTTACGGGCCAGCGCCCGCCCCTCGATGTTCGTCCCTGTCGTCACGCTGATCGAGGTCAGAGCCATGAGGGTGCCCACGAATGTGGAGTTGGTGCCGAGCGTGGCCGAACTCCCGATCTGCCAGTAGACGTTGCACGGCGAAGCCCCGTTGGTGAGGAGCACTCGGCTGGAGGAGGCAGTCGTCAGAGCTTCAGGGATCTGGAACACCCAGACGGCGTTCGGGTTCCCCGCGGCGTCCAGGATCAGGTCACCGGTGAGTCCGACACCGAAGACAGCGGTGTGGACGCCCGGAAGCAGAGTCTGTCCGCTGCCGATTGCCGACGCGAGCGCGAAGTCCGTGGCCTGGCCGGCCGCGTTGTTGTACGCCGTGACCAGGTCGGACTTGGCCTGAAGCGCGACAGCGTCCGCCGCGTGCACGGCGCCGAGTACCTGGCCGGGCGGGAATCCGGTGATGGACGGATTCGGGTGCGTCCCAAGGTCGTGGCTGATCAGCGAGGGGCCGGTATTGGTGACTCCCTGACCTGCCAGAACGGAGAAGCTCGCGGCCGTGGCCAGAGGCACAGGCGTAGCGATGGCCAGCGCCTGAGTCGGCATCAGGGCGACCAACACGGCGGCAACCGTCGCGGCAAGGGCCGAGGTCACAACTCCGGACAAAGAACGGCGGTCAGCCGCTCGAGGGATTTTCAGCTTCATCGAAAGGCCATTTCCTGTGGGGGCCGCGCGAACCGGACCTACCGAACATTCGGCGAGCCTTGTTGCCGTTTATGTCGCTGCATATTACGCAGCGATATGCGCTCATCAGCCTTAAGCGGGGCAGAGGAAAAATGCCGATCATTCAAACAGCGCACAATGCTAAGTAAATACTTTGATTACGCTTCCGGCTATTGGCCATACCCTCGAATGGGCGGTGTCGCCGACAACCGAACCCTCGCCAGGCACCGCACAGACGCGGTTGGTCAACCGGGCGGCTGGGTGCGGTTCTCGTGGGCGAGCCGACCGAGTTGGTGGTTCCAGGCGGCCCGAACCGGAGGCCTCAACCTGTGCGGCGGCCCTCGCACACTCCATGGGACCGGTCTACTTCGCCCCTCAGGAGAACCGGCTGAGGCCTTGAGGCTGAGGGGCCGCGCTCGCGTCTCACTTTCCGTCTCATTCAGCGCCGTTCACGGCCGTTCACGGCCGTTCAGACGAGGCCGAGGCCCGCAATCGAGCGGGGAACATTCTCGTCACCCGCGCTTCCAGAAGCCCCAGGTCAATGGCCTGGGGCTTGTGCATGGGCGGGGATTTTCCCGCAGGATCCGCCCTCCGGGCGCATGAAGAGGGGGCACGTGGAGGGCACGAGTTCCCGGCGGCCGTGGCAGGCTCCCCGGCTCCGGCGCGGACGCCGCAGCACTATTGGTTGCCCAACTCCTGCCGAGGAGACAGGACTTCAGCGAGTGCACCGCGGTGGACACGGACGGACCCGGCGGCACCGAGGTGATGCTCCGCCCTCTCCGGTATGACGACGCGGGCCGCCACCCTCGCCTGACGCAGGCTCGGCGGAAATCTCTCACAGAACGCGCCGGGACCGCTCAGCGGCCGAGGGCCAGAGCGTCGGGACCTCGGACGCACGGTGGCCGCTGTGGTGTGTGTCTCTTCTCAGCCCTTGGCCTCGGCCTCGGCGTCGGCGACCGCGATCGCGATGCCCATCGCCTCGGCGATGTTGCCCGCCGCCGTCATCACACGTGCTGTGCCCACGATGGGGGCGACGGCCACCAGGACATCCTGCAGCTGGGCGGCGGTCAGGTCGGCCCGGAGGGCGGGGTCGATGTGGGCGAGGTAGGAGATGGGGGGCGCGTCCGAGGCAGCGAGCGCGGCAATGCGCGTGAGGATGAGGGTGTCCGGGGGCAGACCGCAGCGCTCGAGAGAGTCGACGGTCATGGCGGCGAGGGTGTCCAGCACAGGGGTGTCGGATGCTGTGGACATGCCGAGTGACCTCCTTCAGCCGTTGACGGCATGGAGATGGGGTGCGGCGGAGGCGGACAGAACGGGCATCCACGGGCGCCACGCTGTCCTTCAACCCTAGAAGCACTCCGGGCTGGACGCGCGGGGGAGCCGGAGCGCATCCACCGAGCCCGGACACCGCTGCGCGTACCAGGGCACGAGGTCACGCCGGAGCCACCGGAGCCCGTACACCTCGCTCGCGGAAGCGACAACAGCACCGCGTCCCCCGCCCGCTCCGCGGTCCCGTGCAACGACCAAGGCCCAGGTCATCGAGCCGGGCCTTTCGCTGTCCGCCGTGATCAGCGCTCGCGTGCCAGATTCGGGCCGGCACGCTGATCGTCTGGGTCGCCGATGTCCTCATCGGGCAGGGCCGCAGCTTCCTGCGGGCCCTGCGGACGGTTGCTCACGTAGTTCACGCCCGCCGCATACGCCGCAGGGCGACGCGGGCCGGGAGGACGGTGGCCGCCGTGCCGAGCAGCAGTAGGCCTGTCACCACGCCCGTGAGCCAGGGCCGGGCCGGCGACAACTCCACTGGCAGGCCCAGCTCCTCGCGAAGGCCGTGGACCGTACCGAACAGGGCCGGGGCTGCCACCCGCCAGGCCCAGGGCCGCGCCCAGGGTGACGACACAGCACGTTTCGGCGGTGAGGGCCCAGCAGCACCTGGCGGGGCGTCGCACCGGACAGGCGCAGTACGCGGAAGTCGCGCACCCGGCCCGCGGTGGCCGTCAGCAAGGTGGAGGCGACGGCGATCGCCGTGTAGCCCGCCGATACGGCGACGAGCATCAGGGTGAAGACCCACACAAGCCGGTCCTCTCGGCGTCGTCCGAGGCCGCGTACGCCTCCACGGAGATCTCGTCGGCGCCGAGCCCGGCCGGGAGGCGCGTGGGGGCGTGGGTTGTGCGGTAGGCGACGTCCGCCAGTGCGGACGGGTCGTGATCGCGTACCAGGTCGCGTGGGAGGAGCACCTGATACGGCATCGAGTCGTCCACCACGGCCGTCACACGCAACTTCCGCGTACGGCCGTCCTCGAGGGTGAGTGGGGCGACCTGGGCCTTCCGCCAGCCGTGCGCGGCCGCCACCGCCACCGTGACGACGACCGTCTCGCCACGGGGCGCGGGCGCGGCGTAGACCTGCTCGAAACCGGACGACACCCCGGCCGCGGACAGGGCCGCTCCGCCGTCAATGACCGTGGGGCGTCGCCGGACCAGCACGATGTGGTCGGCCGGGCGGACGGGTGGCGTCCGCCATCGCCGTAGCGGCCGGAGTGCGGCTGCCGGAGACCGGCTCAGCCGATCTTGCTGAGCATGGCCAGGACGTCGTCGTACGTGCCGTTGGCCTCCGCGTCGCGTACGAACCTGGCCTGCTCGACGATGTTCTCCTTGGCGTCGGGCTTCTCGCGCAGGAGAGTCAGGGTCTCGGAGAGGAAGTCGTCCAGCGGCATGGACGTCTCGCTGTCCTGCTGGCCCAGCAGGGTCGTGCGCACGGCCGGCGGGGCCACCTCGATCACCTGGACGCCGGCGTCGGCGCCCGCGAGCTGGACGCGCAGGCTCTCGGAGAAGGAGTGCAGTGCGGCCTTGGTCGCGTTGTAGGTCGGGGTGATCGGCAGCGGTACCCAGGCCAGCGCGGACGTGACGTTCAGGACGGCCGCGTCGGCCTTGCCCACCAGGAGCGGCAGGAAGGCGTACGTCATCCGGATCGTGCCGAGCAGGTTGACCGTGACGTGATCCTCGGCGACCGGAAGGGAGGCCGGGTCGAGGAGGTTCTCCGGCAGCATGATGCCCGCGTTGTTGACGAGCACGTTCAGCTCCGGATGGCTCGCCGCCACCGTCTCGGCGGCGTGGGCGATCGACGCGGGGTCCGCGACATCGAGGAAGAGCGCCTCGATGCCCGGGTTCCCGGCGGTGATCTCGTCGAGCAGTTCCTTGCGCCGGCCCGCGACGATCACCTTGTTGCCGGCCTCGTGCAGGCGCAGGGCCAGGCCCAGCCCGATACCCGAGGTTCCGCCGGTGATCAGGATGGTGTTGCCGGTCATCTTCATGGGGGTCTTCTCTCCTTCGCTGGCCGCGGGCCGGTGAACGCCCCGCCCGCGGCCTCGACCGTAGGAGCGGCGGCGCGCAGGCGGGAGAGGAGGGTTTATCCATGGATCGGCGGTCCCTGGCTGGGACTACGGAAAGCGGCGACCATGAAGGGCATGGACAGGAAAGAGCTGGCGGAGTTCCTGCGTCGGCGGCGCGAGGCGCTGCGCCCACGCGATGTCGGGCTGGTCGAGGGCCCGCGCCGGCGTACCCGGGGGCTGCGCCGCGAGGAGGTCGCCCAGCTCGCCGGCATGTCCACCGACTACTACGCCCGCCTGGAACAGCGGCGCGCCCCGCAACCGTCCCTCCAGATCACCACCTCCCTCGCCCGGGCCCTGCGCCTGACACCGGACGAACGCGACCACCTCTTCGCCCTCATCGGCCACAACGCGCCGGCCCGCTTCCAGCGCTCCGAGCACGTCAGCCCGGCCCTCATGCGGGTCCTGGAGCGCCTGAACGACGACACCCCGGCCCTGGTGCTGTCCGACATGGCCGACACCCTCGCGATGAACCCGATCGCCATCGCGCTGCTCGGCGACCAGATGCGTCACACCGGCCTGGCCCGCAGCGCCTACTACCGCTGGTTCACCGACCCCGCCGAGCGGCTGGTGTACCCCGAGGAGGACCACCCCCGCCACAGCCGCGCCCAGGCAGCCCGCCTGCGAGCCGCGCTCACAGCCGGCAGCTCGGACCCCCGGGCAGCCCGGATCGTCGCCGAACTCCAGGAACACAGCCCCGAGTTCGCCGGCCTGTGGGAACTCCGGGAAGTCGCCCAGCGCTACGGCGACAGCAAGACGATCCCCGACCCCGACCTCGGCCGTATCGACGTCGACGCCCAGGTCCTGTTCACCGAGAACCGCGCCCAGACCCTGGTGGTCATGACCGCCCGCCCCGGCACGGAAAGCCAGGGAAAGCTGGAACTGCTCTCCGTCATAGGACACCAGCAGCTCACCCCCTGAGCAGTCGCGAGCCGGGGGTGACGGCCCCGACCGGCGGGACATCCATGTGCCCCGCTGGAAGGAACGCGCGCGTCGAAAGCGGCAGCATCCCCGGAGAGAGCCACCCGACTTCCCGGCCGGTGCTCCCAAGTCCCGGTCGGGCGCGCGGACTTCATCCGGCAGATCCTCGACCGCCTCGGCGACGAAGGGAGCCTGTCGGCTTGGAGTCGCGGGGAGCCAGAGCGCGTCCACCGAGCCCGGACACCGCTGCCCGTACCAGGTCACGAGGTCACCAGGGCACGAGGTCACGACGTCACGCCGGAGCCCGTACACCTCGCTCGCGGACGCAACCGGGGGTCGTGAAGCGTCAGGGCGAGCGCTGGGCGAGCGTCGTGGGGTCCCGCAGCGAGCGCTGGGCGAGCGCTGTGAGGGGGGCGGGTCCGGTCAGCAGCCGACGGCCGGAACGGCCAGCAGCAGACAGCCGGACCGGTCAGCAGCAGACGACGGGCCGTACGACGTCGTCGGCGCCGTAGCCGAACCGGGCGCGATCGGGACGTGCACTCGGATCGCGGTTCGGGAAACGAAGGGCGTCTCAGGCGTTCGGTAGTGCCTGCTCGGCCCAGATCACCTTGCCCTGAGGCGTGTACCGGGTTCCCCAGCGCTCGGTCAGCTGCGACACCAGGAACAGGCCACGGCCGCCTTCGTCGGTCGTCGCGGCATACCGCAAGTGGGGCGAGGTGCTGCTGCCGTCAGCCACCTCGCAGATCAGCGAGCGGTCGTAGATCAGTCTGAGGTGGATCGGCTCGCCGCCGTAGCGGACGGCGTTGGTGACGAGCTCGCTCAGCACCAGTTCCATGCTGAAGCCCAGTTCGGACAGCCCCCACTCGTCGAGCTTGCCGGTCGCCGCGGCGCGCACCCCGGCGACGGCGGCCGGATCGGGGGGCACGTCCCACTCGGCGATCCGATCCGGTGGCAGCGCATGGGTACGGGCGATGAGCAACGCCACGTCATCCGTGGGGCGTTCGGGCAACAGCGCATCCAGCACCGCCTGGCAGCTCTCCTCCGGCGCGCGATCCGTGTGATCCGTCAGGGCTTTGCGCAGGAGTTCCATTCCCTCGTCGAGGTCACGGGTCCGGTCCTCGATGAGGCCGTCGGTGTACAGGACGAGCTGGGAGCCTTCGGCGATGTCCAGCTCGGCGGTCTGGAAGGGCATGCCGCCGAGGCCCAGGGGCGGACCCGGCGGCAGGTCGGGAAAGATGACCTTCCCGTCAGGCTGGACCAGCGCGGGAGCCAGGTGCCCCGCGCTCGCCATGGTGCAGCGGCACGTCGCGGGGTCGTAGATCGCGTACAGGCAGGTGGCACCCACGACGGCGGCGGGGCTGTCCGTGCACGCCTCGTCCTGGTCGATACGCCCGACCAGCTCGTCCAGATGACTCAGCAGCTCGTCGGGGGGCAGATCGAGCGTGGAGAAGTTGTGCACCGCGGTGCGCAGCCGCCCCATGGTCGCAGCGGCGTGCAGGCCGTGGCCGACCACGTCACCGACGACCAGCGCCACGCGGCTGCCCGGCAGGGGAATCACGTCGAACCAGTCCCCGCTCACACCCGACTGCGCCGGGAGGTACCGGTAGCCGACGTCGAGGGCGCTCTGCTCGGGCAGGGCCCGCGGCAGCAGGCTGCGCTGGAGGGTGACCGCCAGGGCGTGCTCACGCGTGTAGCGGCGGGCGTTGTCGATGCTGACCGCGGCACGGGCCACCAGCTCCTCCGCCAGCGAGAGCTCCTCCTGGTCGAAGGGATCGTGCTCCTTGGAGCGCCAGAAGTTGACCATGCCCAGCACGACACCGCGGGCCTGGATCGGAGCGGCGATGAGCGAGTGGATGCCGAAGTCCACGATCTGCTCCGTGCGCTCCGGGTCCTGCAGATGCCAGCCCGTCGCGGTGGACAGGTCGGCCACCAGTTCCGAGCGGCCGGAGCCGTAGCCGCGCGCCTGGGGCGTGGAGGGCAGGAAGTCGATCAGCCGGCCCTTCTCGTAGAGCGGTTGGTCGTCGCGGATACCGCATACGGCAACCCGTCGCATTCCCTTGGCCGTGGCCGCCGGTTCCTCGCCGTGCAGTACGGCGTCGGCCAGGTCCACGGTGACGAAGTCGGCGAAGCGGGGGACGGCGATCCGGGCGAGTTCGTCGGCCGTCTGGATCACGTCCAGGGTGGTGCCGATGCCCAGTCCGGCGTCGTAGAGGAGCTTCAGCCGCTCACCGGTGATCTCGGCCCGGCCGGACACGGCCCGCAGCTCCGTGGAGTCGCGCAGCGTCACGACGGTGCCCCGGGGACCTCCGCCGCGATCCGTGGGCCTCTGGTTGACCACCAGCAGCCGCGGCCCGGCCAGGTGCACCTCGTCCGTGGCCTCGCGGCCGGAGCTGAGCAACGACGCCATCTCGGGTTCGAGGGCCGGCATCCGGGACACCTGCTTCCCCTCCGCGTCCGGGGCCAGCTCCAGGAGGCGCCTGGCCTCGTCGTTCGCCAGCAGCAGTCGCCCCTCACCGCTGACGATGAGCACCCCTTCACGTACGGAGTGCAGTACCGCGTCGTGGTGCTCATACATGCGGGACATCTCGTTCGGGGCCAGGCTGTGAGTCTGCCGTCGCAGCCGCCTGCCCACCAGCACGGTGGCGGCGGTGGCCACTCCGAGTGCGCCCGCCCCGGCGGTCAGGATGATCGGTATCTGCCGGTCCACCAGACTGGTCACGTTCTTGACCTTCAGCCCGGCGGAAACGAGGGCCACCACCTGGCCCCTCGTGTCCCGGATGGGCACGGTCGCCTGCACCTCGTCGCCGAGGGGGCCCTGCACGCTTTCGGTATAGACCTTCCCCGCCAGCGACGGCTCGATCTCTCCTACGAACCGCTTGCCGATCCGGTCCGGCAGGGGATGGGTGTAGCGGATCCCTTTCGTGTCCATCACCACGACGAAGTCGACGCCCGCGGACTTGCGTCCCGCTTCGGTCAGCGGCTGCAGGACCTTCGCGGGCTCGGGGGCCTCCAGTGCGGACAGCACGCCCGGGGAATGCGCGAAAGTCTGCGCGACGGCTATGGATCGTCGTTTGGCCTCGGCGTTGGTGTGCCGCTGCGACTGAAGGACGAGGGCGAAGACGGCGAATGCCACGAGCAGCACCACCAGCGCCACCTGCAGGAGGAATATCTGCCCCGCGACGCTTCGTATGTTCCTTCGTGCCAGTGACCACAGTGGCGATATGTGACCAACTCGGACAAAGCGGTCTTTCATCTGGCCTTTCTAGCATCCATCCTCCGTGCAGTCACGGGCCTGCCCTCGAAACCGTCCCCGCCCGCCCGCCAATCCATCGCCTCTGTAGCCACTTCAGTCACTTCAGTCACTTCAGTTGCGGCGCGGCCACCGTCTCCTTCGTTCGGTCTTCTCCGGTTCGCACGGCCCGGACGGCGATGGCGACCAGCAGGCAGGGGGAGATCGCCGACCCGCGAGGACATCACATCGTTATCGGCGATCCATCCTGGGAATCCGCTGATCAGCATAGGTTCACGGCCATGGACAGCCCCCAGCGGAACGCGATCGGTGAGCCCGAGGTCATCGAGGGCTTCCCTGAGGCGCCGGCGCCGGCGCCGGGTCCGGACGCCGCGGGCGACGAAGCCCCGTCGGCGCCCGGCACACGCCGGGTCAAGGCCTGGATGCGGGGCGGGCTGGGAGGCGTCGTGGCGGCGTCGATCGTGTGGGGTTCGGGGCTCTACGCGTTCGGGCTGCCCGGCACACCCGGCACGGTCGGCTATCGCGTCGCGGACAAGCTGTGCGCCAAGACCCTCTGGCCGGGGCTGAGTACCCGGTTCGTCAAGGGCACGGACTGGCTGTCCTCGGTGACGAAGCACCCTGCCATGGACACGGCGGACTGCTTCGGTGAGCTGCGGACCTTCGGAGGGGGCATGCACAGCGGCCAGCTTCACTTCTCGGTCGTCCTGCACAAGCAGACCGACCTGACAGCCGAGTTCGAGGCCCGGCGGGCGGGCACCAGGAAGCGTTTCGCGGCGGGCGGCGGTGGCGGAGTGACCGAGGTGCACCGTGTTCCCGGCCTCGCGGACCATGCCTATCTGGTGACCAACGACTTCGGAAACGGCTCCCACTGGATGCAGCTGAACGTGCTCGACGGCAGAGCCGAGTTCACGCTGGGGCTGACCACCAGGGCCCTGGGAGACGTGTCCCCGCCTCCCACTCCCAAGGAAATCGAACCACTCCTGATCAAGGACATGAAGGACGTCATGAGCAGCCTCGGCACGAGCGGCTGAACCGCACGGCCGGGACAGGGTGAGGGCCCGATACACCCAGCGTCCCGGGCCGGGTGGCGCGCTTCCGCCGCGATCGTACGAATCTCCGCGCCGTACGCGAAGGACACCCGTCGACGACGTGCCGGGCACGCCGCCTCACCGCTCTCGTCACCCGCTCTCCATGACGAAGGCCCAGGTCATCGACCTGGGCCTTGTGGACCGTGGCGTGGAGGCCCTCACCCGCGCGGGGACAGCGCGTACCCGGGCACTCCCTAGCGTGAGGGCCGCGCGGGGTCCGCCGGTGCGGTACGGCGACGGGCCATCCGTGTGTACGTGACCGCGATCGCGAGGGACAGGCCGACGAGTGCGGCGGGAGCTGCGGCCGTCAGCCAGTCCGGGCCGTTCCCAGGGCCGATGGTCGGCAGGAGTGTCGCAGTGGCCACGGCGGTGGCCAGTCCGGAGCCGACGAGCAGGGCGACGGCGCTTCGGGAGCGGTCGGGCGCCGGGGGCCGGCACCGACCCAGCTGTGCCCAGTGGCGGGCCGCCTCCCGCGCCTCACGTCGGTGCTGCGCGGCCGCACGTATCCGGAAGCCGACCGTGACGGCGGTACCCGCCACGGCGGCGGCGCAGGGGATCCACCACGCCTCGCTCACCATGAGCAGGGCCGCGATGATCCCGGCCGTGCTCCAGCCGCTCAGGCAGGCCGTCGCCGCGGTACGGCGGGACAGCGGGCGGTCGGTTCCCGCGCGCAGATCGGCGAGGGCCGGAACGTACCAGACACCACCGGACACGGTCAGCAGCGCGGCACCCAGCGCGAGGACGGGCTGCGACACGGCTCACCTCACCGCCTCGGTCGCGGCGATCTCCGGATGGTGCAGGTCGAACGCCGGCGACTCGGACCGGATCCGCGGCAGGGAGACGAAGTTGTGCCGGGGCGGCGGGCAGGACGTGGCCCACTCCAGCGAACGGCCGTAGCCCCACGGGTCGTCGACCTCGACCGGCTTTCCGTACTTGGCCGTCCGCCAGACGTTGTAGAAGAACGGCAGGATCGACAGGCCCAGCAGGAACGACCCGATCGAGGAGAGGGTGTTGAGGGCGGTGAAGCCGTCGGCCGCGAGGTAGTCGGCGTAGCGACGGGGCATGCCCTCGGCGCCCAGCCAGTGCTGGACGAGGAAGGTGAGGTGGAAGCCCACCGTGAGCGTCCAGAAGGTGATCTTCCCCAGCCGCTCGTCGAGCATCTTGCCGGTGAACTTCGGCCACCAGAAGTGGAATCCGGCGAACATCGCGTACACGACCGTGCCGAAGACCGTGTAGTGGAAGTGAGCCACGACGAAGTACGAGTCGGAGACGTGGAAGTCCATCGGCGGCGAGGCCAGGATGACACCGGTCAGACCACCGAAGGTGAAGGTGATCAGGAATCCGGTGGTCCACAGCATCGGGGTCTCGAAGGACAGGGAGCCCTTCCACATCGTGCCGATCCAGTTGAAGAACTTCACCCCGGTGGGCACCGCGATCAGGAACGTCATGAACGAGAAGAACGGCAGCAGCACGCCACCGGTGACGTACATGTGGTGCGCCCACACCGTCACCGACAGACCGGCGATCGCGATCGTGGCTCCGATCAGCCCCATGTAGCCGAACATCGGCTTGCGCGAGAACACCGGGATGACCTCGGAGACGATGCCGAAGAACGGCAGCGCCAGGATGTACACCTCGGGATGGCCGAAGAACCAGAACAGGTGCTGCCAGAGAAGCGCGCCGCCGTTCGCCGCGTCGAAGACATGGGCGCCGAACTTGCGATCCACCTCCAGGGCGAACAGCGCGGCCGCCAGCACCGGGAAGACGATCAGGATCAGCACGGCGGTCAGCAGCACGTTCCAGGTGAAGATCGACATGCGGAACATGGTCAGGCCCGGGGCACGCATGCAGATGATGGTGGTGATGAAGTTGACCGCGCCGAGGATGCTGCCGAACCCGGACAGGGCCACACCCATGATCCACATGTCGGCGCCGAGCCCCGGCGAGTGCACCGCGTCGGACAACGGCGCGTACAGGAACCACCCGAAGTCGGCGGCGCCGCCCGGCGTGAGGAAGCCGAACGCCGCGATCGACGAGCCGAACAGGAACAGCCAGTAGGCGAGCATGTTCAGCCGGGGAAAGGCCACGTCGGGGGCGCCGATCTGCAGCGGCATGATCCAGTTGGCGAAGCCGGTGAACAGCGGCATCGCGAACATCAGCAGCATGATCGAGCCGTGCATCGTGAACGCCTGGTTGAACTGCTCGTTCGACAGGATCTGCGTGCCGGGACGGGCCAGTTCGGCGCGCATCAACAGCGCCATGACACCGCCGAGGACGAAGAACACGAACGCGGTGACCAGGTACAGCGTCCCGATTCTCTTGTGATCGGTGGTCGTCAGCCACTCCACCCACGACGGACGGGCGGCCGTCCCTCCGGTCCGTCCGGCGACCTCGTCGGCCGCGGGGACCACGGCGCGCGGTCGCGCGGTCCCCCTCTGGTGTATCCGTGCCTCGTCCACCGGACGCTCCCTCCCTGTCGGCTCATGCGCTGTGCATGTCTCCGCTCATGCCGTCGACGAGCCGGGAAGTGCCGTGCGCATGGGGGCGGACTCAGCGTTTCCCGGCCGCCGCCACATGATCGGCTCCGGGGTACCAGGGCCGCATAGGGCCGAACAGCCCCCGCGGGGCCGATGAAGGGGGTCGAACGGCCCCCTCTTCTCTCCGTGCGGCGGCCAGGACACGGGAGGCCCGGCTCTCACCACAACGTGTGCCAGTAACTCCACCAGCGGGTGGCGACCAGCATGACGATGGTCAGGTACCACGTGACCGGCACCGCCCAGTGGAACTCCAGCACCCCGGCGACCAGCCCCCGCGGGGCACGGATGATCCCGTGCCGCAGGTTGTGCACGGTGGTGTACCAGAACACGGCGATGGTGACCGCCCAGGCCAGACAGCACCACAGGCACAGCGCACCGATCTCGTACAGCGCCTGGGTCATCAGCCACATGCAGAAGGCCGCGCCGAACAGCGTGCCGGCGTTGAGCCCGAGCCAGAACCAGCGGCGAAACCGGGCCCCGGCCAGCAGCGCCGCGCCGATCGCGACGACGACCGGGTACGTGAGCAGGCCCAGCAGCGGGTTCGGAAACCCGAACACGCCCGCCTGGTCGCTGCGCATCACGTTCGAACAGGACAACACCGGGCTGAGGTTGCACGAGGGCGAGAAGCTCGGGTCCCGCAGCAGTTCGAACTTGTCGAGGGTGATCACGAAGGAGGCGAGGATACCGAGGCCACCGGTGATGACGAGCAGCCAGGCGAAGGCGCGGGAGGCGCCGGTCGAGCCCACCGACGTCGTCTCCCGCCGGCCTCCGTCCCCCGTCACCCCCTGAGCCGTGGTGGTGAGGTGGTGCACGGCGGCGATGTTGCTCGTCATCGGGGTTGTTCCGCCTCGCTGGAGTTCCGGATGGGCTCCGGGCCCACGGTGAGCAACGGGTGACCGCCACCGCGCGGACCGCGCCCGCCGTCCCGCTCCGGTGCGCCGGGTACGGCCTCGCGGGCGGCCCCCTCCGGCCACAGCACCTCCACCGGGACGCCGCGGGCACGGGCGTACGCCACCAGATGCGCCGTGGCATCGCGACCGTTGGACGGCGAGCCGTCCCACACGGCCAGCACCTTCCGGCATCCCGCGATCAGCCGCTCGTCCGCGCCGACGCACGCGTCCCGGTCGGCCGGGTCGTACGCCAGCAGGCGCACCTGCCGGGCCAGGGACAGCAGTTCGCCGGCCGCCGCCCGATCACGCTCCGGCGGCACCACGGGAACCGCCGCCTGCGTGGGGATCACCACGACCAGCTGCCGCCCCGCCGTCCGCACGGCCCGCCCGAACGCCACCGGCACACCAGCACCCACGCGCACCACCCCCGACGCCCTGACGAACAGCCGCTCCAGCCGTTCTCGCAGCTCGGACTCCACGAGCTCCAGCGTGTCCCGGGTCAGGTCGGCATGCCCCACGGCCGCGATCATCTCCCCACTTCCCTTCCCGCCATACGACGCTCTCCGCTTCGTCCTCGCACCGCGCGGCCCCGCCCGCGTCGCCCGCGTCGCCCGCAGGTGGGACCGTGGACCGAGCCCACGTGACGGGACGGCGGGATCAGTGAAGTCAGTACGCCCAAGGGGCGACAAGGGCCGAACGGCCCCGCCGAACGGCCCGCCGAAGAAGGTGGGGCGGTCCGGCCCCGAGGCCCTGGCCGACGCCCTCCTGGCCGATGCCCTCCTGGCCGACGCCCTCCTCAGCCAGGCCCACGCCGGGGCGGAAGGTATGGAGCGGAGTCACTCCCGATGTGGCTCCGCGGGCAACTCTGCCGCTTCGTCACCGTGACCTGCCTGTGCTCGGCGCCGCAGCCGTCGCGCGGAAAGGCGTCGACAAGATCCGCAGCGTCGGTCCGAGGTCCCCGCACGACTCACGATGACTCACGACGTCTTCGTGGCGGACCGCTTCGCGCTCTTGGTTCCCCTGGTGCCTGTGCTGCCGTGTCCTGGCTTCGCGGGCGCGCTCTTTCGCCTTGTGGTCTCCTCCGTGCCTGCGACCGTCCGCGATGACGGTGTCCGGGTCGGCGCGGTCGGCCACGTGAACTCGATCTCCAGCTCGATCTCCCCCTCGCCGATCTCGACCTCGATCTCGCTGCGCAGGTCGTCGGGGATCCGCAGGCTCAGGGTTCCCGGGCCGAGTTCCAGTTCGGCTTCCCCACCTTCCCTCAGCGCGGCTGCGAGTTCTGTGAGCTGGTCAGCCGCCTCAAGGCGTGACAGCGAGCGCTTCTGCTCGAACTTGAGGTCCTTCATGCGCCGGCTCCTTCGTGTCGTGCCGCCCCGCGCGTGCGCGCGATCGCGCGGTCGCGTTCGGCCGGTCGGGCTACTTCCAATCTCGGCCCACCAAGGCCACTCCGCACTTCGGGGTGTCCGACCGGCAACGCTCGACGAGCAGTTCCATGCCCGTCCGCACATAACGGAACGGTGTCGTCGCGGACGCCGTCGTCGGGAGGCAGCGCGACGACTCCGTCCGCCGGTCGCGCAACCGGGAGGGATCGCCATACCGGAGTAGCGGCCGATCGCCATACCGGAGTGGCGGCGACTCGTTCGACCGAGCACCCGTCACTGCGCCAACCGGTCGACCTCCGGGGCAGGTCGGGGTCCGCGCTTCAGGGCGGCTGGGACGATGCGCGGATGGCACCCAGGACAAAAACCGCCGAGAGTGCGGCAAAGGCGCGAATCGTCCTGCTGACACTCGCGTCCGGTCAGTTCCTGATGGCGCTCGACAGCTCGGTCATGAACGTCTCGATCGCGACGGTGGCCGAAGACGTCGGCACGACGGTGACGGGTGTCCAGGGCGCCATCACGGCCTACACCCTCGTGATGGCGATGTTCATGATCCCCGGCGGCAAGGTGGGGGCGCTGATCGGCCGCAAACGCGCGTTCATGATCGGCTGCGTCATCTACGGCTGCGGCTCCCTCACCACGGCGCTCGCACCGAACCTGCCCGTGCTGCTGCTCGGCTGGTCGTTCCTCGAAGGGATCGGTGCGGCTCTCATCCTGCCCGCGATCGTGGCGCTCGTGGCCGGCAACTTCGCCACGGAACGCCGTCCCGCCGCCTACGGTCTCGTCGCGGCCGCAGGCGCCGTGGCGATCGCGGTCGGGCCCCTCATCGGCGGCGTCGCGACCACGTACTTCTCCTGGCGGTGGGTCTTCGCCGGAGAGGTCCTGGTGGTGCTCGGCATCCTGGTGCTCGCCCGCCGCATCGCCGACGCCCCGGTCGGCGAACGCCCTCGCATCGACCTCGTCGGCACCGTACTGTCCGCGCTCGGGCTGGGAATCTTCGTCTACGGCGTGCTCCGCTCGGACGAATGGGGCTGGTTCCTGCCGAAGCCCGACGCGCCCTCATGGCTCGGAGTCTCGCTGACCGTGTGGCTGATGCTGGCCGGTCTTCTGCTGATCTGGCTCTTCCTGCGCTGGGAGGCCCGCGTGGTGGAGCGGCACGGGGAGCCACTCGTCGACCCGGCGATGCTGCAGAACAGGCAGCTCACCGGCGGACTGACGATGTTCTTCTTCCAGTACCTCGTTCAGATGGGTGTCTTCTTCCTCGTCCCGCTCTATCTGTCGGTCGCCCTGGGTCTGTCCGCGCTCAAGACCGGCGCCCGCATCCTGCCGCTCTCGGTCACGCTGTTGGCGGCCGCCGTCCTGATCCCCCGCTACTTTCCGGACGTCTCGCCGCGCCGGGTGGTACGGCTGGGAACCCTCGCGCTGTTCGCGGGCGCGGTGGTGCTGATGGCCGCGCTCGACGCGGACGCCGGTGCGGAAATCGTCACCATCCCCCTGCTGTTGATCGGGCTGGGCATGGGCGCGCTGGCGTCCCAGCTCGGGTCGGTCACCGTGTCCGCGGTGCCGGAAGCCCAGAGCGCGGAAGTCGGCGGCGTCCAGAACTCCGTCACCAACCTCGGCGCCTCGATCGGTACGGCGCTCGCCGGGTCGATCCTGATCGCCGCGATGACGACGTCCTTCCTCACCAGCGTGGAACAGAATCCGGCGGTCCCGGCCGAGGTCAAGAGCCAGGCGACTGTCGAACTCCAAAGCGGCGTACCGTTCTTGTCGGACGCCCAGCTCAAGTCCGCGCTCGACGAAGCGGGCACGAGCGAGAAGGTGACCGAAGCGGCACTCGACGCGAACGAAGACGCCAGGATCGACGGTCTGCGCGCCGCAGTCGCCGTTCTGGCCTTCGTCGCGCTCCTCGCGATGTTCTTCACCTCACGGATCCCGAAGACCCAGCCCCGTTCGCCGGAGGCGGAGGCGGAGGCGGAGGCGGAGGCGGAGGCGGAGGCGGAGGCGGAGCCGTAGCCGCAGGACGGCTGGGTGCGAGCCGTCCTGCGGCCGCGGCTCCGCGCGAACGCACGGCTCCGTGGGGCCGTCGCACCGCTGCGGCCGGGGCAGGCTCGGAGCGTCAGCCGACGGAGCCCGGTCACCCGCTCTTCGGGTCCCGTCGCCGCCCGGTATCGACGGCCTTGACCACCACCCGGGCCGCGACCCCGACAAGCAGGATCCCGCCGGTCATCTGGATCATCGTCATGACGCGTGCCGTTTCGGTGTGGGCGGTGATGTCGCCGAAGCCGACGGTGCTGATCACGGTGAGCGCGAAGTACAGGGCGTCGGTGCGGGTGAGGGGCTCGGTGAAGCTGCCGGGTGCGGACCGCTCCAGCAGGAAGTACGAGGTGGCGAAGAGCAGGACGAACAGGGGGACGACGGCGGCGAGCGCCTCCACGGCCCGCAGTACGGGGTACGGGGAACGGACGATCGCACGAACCTGCCAGAGGAACAGCGCCGTCACCGCGATCAGACCGAGGACGAGACCGGCCACCGTTCCGGCGTCGACCAGTATGTCCATGGGCAACAGGTAGTAGGCGAGGACCAGTCCGGCCGACAGACCGATCGCCCGCGCCGCGGCCGAGAGGGTCGTGCGAGGGCCGGGTCCCGCGCGGTCATCCTCCATGTCCCGCGGCCCTCCGGATCGTCGTCATGGCCAGCCGCCGCACCCGGCGCCAGTCCATCGGGGGTCTGCCGCGCGGCACGCCGGGCCGGTCGCGGGGGACCCGCACGCGCAGGGCGCGCGGGTGGATCCGGCACCGGACCGGGGTCGGCAGGGTGAGGGCCTCGCCGTCCACGCCGACCGGGATCGCGTCGGCATCGGCATCGACGACGACCTCCCGAGCGGTCAGTTGCGCGAGCCCGGTCGCCCGGTGCCCGCGGAGCATCCCCGCTGCCTGTGCCGCGCTGTCCACCGTCACGCCCAGCACCCCGAGGACGCCGGAGTCCAGCCGTTCCCGGCGGCCCAGTCCCGCCGGGTCGTCCGTCCGGTACGGGTTGTTGCTGACCAGTACGGCCTGCGGCTGGTCGACGGTCACGCCCTCGGCGCGTACGGCGAGGTGCGGGCCGTACTGGTGCGTGAGCAGGTCGGGCAGCATCTGCAGGGTGGTGCGGACCTTGTCGTCTCGGTAGGCGGGGCTCTGCACGACGGACGCGTAGGCGCCGAACGACGCGTTGTTGACGAACACCCGGTCGTTGATGACACCCAGGTCGATGCGGAGTTCGACGCCGTCGGTGAGTGCGTCGAGACACGTCGACGGGTCGTCCCTGTCCAGCCCGAGGTCCAGGGCGAAGTGGTTGCGGGTACCGGCGGAGATCACCATGAACGGCAGGTCGCGCTCCGCGGCCACGGCCGCGACGAGAGCCTGTGTGCCGTCGCCTCCCGCGACGCCGAGCAGGTCGGCGCCCGTGTCGGCGGCCCGGCGGGCGAGCGCGGCCACGTCCTGCCGGCGGGCCACGTCCAGGACGCAGACCTCGGCGCCGAGTGCCTCGGCCTTCTCCCGCAGCCGGAACCGGCCGACCCTGCCGCCACCCGAGAGCGGGTTCATGATCAGGTACGGGCGGCGCGGCGGCGCCAGTGCGCGTTCCGGGGTCCGTGCCGGGGTGGTCTCGGCGCCTGCCAGCGCGACCCTGCCGCAGAAGCCGGCCAGGACCCACAGCGCGAGCGAGACGAGCACCACCCACAGCAGCCCGGACGCCACGTAGAGCACGACGACGGCGGCGGGGGCGGCGAAGGCCAGGACCCCGGCCAGCACCCGGCCCAGGCCCGTGAGGACGAGCGCCCACCACACGCCCGCCGCCGTCACCGCCAGCCCTGCGGCCCCCACGAGGACGAGCAGCAGGCTGTCGAGCCCGGCGAACAGCAGCAGCACGACGATCGCCCCGAAGCCCGCGGCCAGAGCCGCACGTGCGGCCCAGCGTGGAGCGGGCGCGGAACGGCTACCGGCCATATCGACCTCCCGCGGGCGGGGTGCCCTCGGTTCATGCCACCGTGCCTCCACCGGGTCCGGCATCACCCGCTCCGGGGGATTCTCCGGAACCACGGCCGCCGTGCGGTCCGGTTCGGCACGGGTCCACCCGGCCGAAGTGATGTCCACCCGGCCGAAGTGATGTCCACCCGGCCGAAGTGATGTCCACCCGGCCGAAGTGATGTCCGGCTCGTCGGCGCCAAGTGAGCGTGCTCAGGGGGGCGTGTCCGAGCCGAGGGCACCGTGGGGGACCGAGGGCCGGAATCCGGCGACGATCTCGGCCATGGGGGCGCGGTCCGGGCCGAGCGGTATCCGCCCGGAGTTCTCGCTCGCGTGGTGGTCGGCGTCCTCGTCAGCACCTCCTGAACCGCTCCAAGTGCCGCTGGCTTCCTGCCAGTTGCCGGACCGCAGCTTGAAGTGGTCTCCGTCCGCGCCGACGGTCCAGCGGCCCCGCGTGCTGAGCGGTGGCGTCCAGTCCGCTGCGGCGGACACGGCGGACACGGCGAATGCGACGGACACGGCGAACTTGACGGGCGCGTGTCCTCGAAAAGCGGACAGCCACGGTCAATCAACGGCTCGCAGACGCCTCAAGGGTCGATGAACCGCATGCGAGGATGTCGCCCGTGACCGGATCGTCATCCTCGCCTGCCCCCGAGGGCACGCCTCGCGACCACGGCCTGGGTCCCCGCGCCGCCGCCGCGCTCGTGTTCGGGTCCTCGGCCGCGGTCCTGGTGGTCGAGATCGTCGCTCTGCGGCTGCTGGCTCCGTATCTCGGCCTCACCCTCGAGACCAGCACCATGGTGATCGGCATCGCCCTCACCGCGATCGCCCTCGGCTCCTGGCTGGGTGGGCGCCTCGCCGACCAGGTCGAGCCACGCCGGCTCATAGGCCCCTCGCTCGGGGTGTCGGGAGCGGTCGTGGCGCTCACCCCCGCCCTGCTGCGCACCACCGCGGAGTGGGCGCCGGTGATGCTCTTGCTGATCGCGTCGCTGACCATCCTCGTGCCGGGCGCGCTGCTCTCCGCGGTGACGCCGATCGTCACCAAGTTGCGTCTCACCAGCCTCGCCGAGACCGGAACGGTGGTCGGCCGCCTTTCCGGCGTCGGCACCGTCGGCGCCATCGTCGGCACCGTCCTCACCGGCTTCGTCCTCGTATCCCGGTTGCCGGTCAGCGGCATCCTGATCGGCCTCGGAACACTGCTGGTGGTCGGCGCGGGGCTACTGGAGTGGCGAACGCGCGGGTGGAGCGGCACCCCTGCCCTGACCCTCGCGGTCATGGCCGGCGGCCTCGCCACCACGGTCGCGCCCGGTGGCTGCGACGCGGAGACCAAGTACCACTGCGCACGGGTCGTCGCAGACCCCGACCGGGGCAGCGGCCGCACACTCGTTCTGGACGGCCTGCGGCACTCCTACGTCGACATCGACGATCCGACCTTCCTGGAGTTCGCGTACGTGCGCGCCCTGGCGTCGGTGGTCGACGCCGCCTTTCCCGAAGGCGAGCCACTTGCCGCCCACCACGTGGGCGGCGGCGGGCTCACCTTTCCCCGTTACCTCGCGGCCACGCGGCCCGGGACGCACAGCGTCGTGTCCGAGATCGACAGCGGGGTCGTACGCATCGACCGCGACCGGCTCGGTCTGCGGTCGGGAGCCGGTATCGACGTGCGCGCCGAGGACGGCAGGCTCGGCCTGCGGCGACTGGACACCGGCAGCCGTGACCTCGTCGTCGGCGACGCCTTCGGAGGCGTCAGCGTGCCGTGGCACCTCACCACGGTGGAAGCGATGACTGACGTACGGCGGGTCCTCGACGAGGACGGCCTGTACGTCGCCAACCTCATCGACCACGGTGCTCTGGCCTTCGCACGTGCCGAAGTGGCCACCCTCGGCAGGACGTTCGAGCACGTCGCCCTCGTCGGCGAACCCGCCGCTCTCGGCCTCGACCCGACCGCCACCGCCGAGGGCGGCAATCTCGTGGTGCTCGCCTCCGACCGACCGGTCGACCTGGGCGCGGCCCAGGAAGCGCTGGACGCCCGACAGACCGGCTGGAGGATCGCCACCGGCGACGACCTCACCTCCTGGATCGGCGACGCCCGGCCGCTCACCGACGACTTCGCGCCCGTCGACCAGCTCCTCCAGCCGTCCGCCACGCGGGGCAGCCAGTGACAGGACACACGCCCCCATCCTGCCGACGCACCTGAATCCGTCGAACATCCCGCTCACCGAGACGGTGGTTGCCCCGGTGGTCGCCGACGAGGCGGGAGCCCGGCGGCAGCTCTCCGACCAACGGGCCGCCCACCTCGCGCGGATGCGCGAACTCACGGCCGTGAAGACGGCCCCGGGCTCGACGGTCGCCGACGTACTCGCCGCCGACCTGGCGATCGTTCACCCCGCCGCCGACCTGGCGATCGTTCACCTCGACGCCGACCCGCGGTGGATGCAGACCGCAACGGACCGCGTCGCCCACCTGCGCCTGGAGGTGCACCGATGAGTGCGGGCTGGTCGCGTACCGCAGGCGCCAACACGGTGACCCGGTGACTCGGCCGCCGACATCCGGTGCACGAGAAAGCGGAGTGCTTCATCGTGCCCGTGGTCAGAACGAATCGGCCGCGACGGCCAGTACGTAGCCTCCTCCCCCTGGTACCGGACGGCCGCCGCGCCCCGCCGTACGCGGGCCGAACCCTGATGCCGCCGCGCAGGAGCGCGTCCATCGCGTGCCGGCCGCCGGGTGGCCTCACCCGCGCCGGGTGAGGCCACCCGGCCCCGGCCGTGTCCACGCTGAAGGCAGCAGGCAACGGCGGCCGGGCGAGCGCCCGGGACGGAGGAGAGACATGGGCGTGCAGACGTACCTCGCGTACGACTATCCCCTGCTGAGCGTCTTCTGGAGCATGCTCGTGTTCTTCCTGTGGATCATGTGGTTCGTCCTGCTCTTCCGCGTCGTCGTCGACATCTTCCGTGACGACGACCTGAGCGGCTGGGCGAAGGCCGGCTGGCTGGTGTTCACCGTCCTGCTGCCCTTCCTGGGCGTCTTCGTCTACGTGGTCGCCCGTGGCAGGAACATGGGCCGCCGGGAAATATCCCAGGCCCGAGCACAGCAGGAAGCCTTCGACGCCCACATCAGGGAGGCCGCAGGCGGTATGAGCCGGCCCAGCAGCACCGACGAGCTCGCCAGGCTGTCGGAGATCCGCGCCCGCGGCGACATCACGGACGAGGAGTTCCGCCGGGCCAAGGAACTGGTCCTGAGCGGCTCCGGCCCGGCGGAGCACGCCGGCTCCACCACCCGCACTCCCGCCCGCTGAGCATGCCGGACCCCACGAATCGAGGTACAAGATGACCGCGACACACACCCGGCCGGCGCACACGGCGAAGCAGGAATGGGCGACCGGCCTGACCGCCTTCGCGGCGGTGATGCTCTTCCTCGTCGGCCTGCTCGACATCTTCCGGGGCGTCATGGCCATCGCCGAGGACGACATCTTCGTCACGACGCGGCAGTACGTGTTCGAGTTCGACCTGACGGGCTGGGGCTGGGTCCACCTCGCGCTGGGCGCGGTCGCCGTGATCGTCAGCATGGGGCTGCTCCGGATCGCGATGTGGGCGCGCGTCGGCGGCGTGGCCATCGCCGGACTCGTCATCATCGCCAACTTCCTCTCCCTGCCGTACTACCCGGTGTGGTCGGTCGTGATGATCGCGATCTCGGGCTTCATCATCTGGGCGCTGTGCGTGGTCCGGCGCGACAACATCTCCGACCTGCCCGAGGAGCGCCCGGTGGCCGAGGAGCGCCCGCCGGAGAGGATCTCGTATCCGCGCGGGCCCGCTTGAGCACACCGCGGTCGCGGTGTGCGGCGTAGGACAAGGGCCCCCAGGTGGGACCACACGGCGGCGGGCCCATGAGGGCACCGGGTGAGGCAGGGGCCGCAACCGCTGCGCGAGGTCGGTCCCGGACGGGCTCGTCTCGCCCCGGACGCGACGTCCGGCATGCCGTGGCGCGGCCTGCCCGCCCCGCCCTGGGGGTGTCGGCCGTCGCGACGGCGCGTGGCGACACCTCAGGGAGCGGTGGTGGCCCTGGATTCGGTGGCGGCCGGGGCGGATCCGGTGTCGAGGAACTCACGGATCGCGAAGCCCACCAGCACGATGACCGTGGTCCACACCACGACCATCGTGGTCGGGTAGTTCCAGGTGAACAGGACGATCGCGGCGACCACCACGATCGCGGCCCCGATCCAGCGCTTGAAGCGGTGTACGAACCGCCCGACCGCCCCCAGTCGAAGCCCTCCGGAGACCGCCACGTCGCGCAGGGCGCCGATGCTCCTGCGGCAGCCGTTGCGGACGAGAACGGCGATCCGGGACGGACCGCTGAGGAAGGCGCCGACGGCGGTGATGAGGGCGACGGCACCGAGCGCCCGTACACCGGCGCGCAGGAACTTGATCAGCGCGTCGTACACCGCTCCGGCGGCGGCCGGCGACGCACCGGAGGGCAGATGGTCTAGGTAGACGTCACGGAAGACGGTGAGGGTGATCCCGAGAACCAGCATGGCCGCGAACACCGCCAACGCGGCCCCGATCAGCGCGTGCCGGCGGTTGAACGCCGTGTACACCCCCGCCGCGGCCACCAGCAGAGCGATGACGGGCAGCCAGGTGCCCATGATCTCCAGGACCCTCATATAGGTCTTGATCTTGCCGATGTCCTTCGACTGGACCACCACGAAGTCCGTGTGGACGTCCGGGATGTTCGCGGCCACTCCGAGACCGGCGTCGACCAGCCGCTCCTTGACCTGGGCCACGATCGGTGCCACGTCGATGGCCACCTGGTCGTTCTCCAGCGAGACCGCGCTGTCGGCCTCGCCCGTCAGGGCCTTGTCGACGGCCGAGTGCACCTTGCGGTTGGCCTCCACCCAGACCGTCTCGAAGGCACTGCTGGTGACCACCCGCTCCACGGTGCCGCTGACCAGCTGCTTCAGACCGCTCGTGATCGGCGCGTCCAGGTTGCCGACCAGCTGGGCCGCCTTCGGCGGGACGCCCTGCTCCGACACGACGTCCTGCAGCTGTTTGACCAACGCGTTCACGTCGATCTGTGCCAGCACCACGTCGGTGACCCGGTTGGTGACCGCCTTCTGCACATCCGGATCGGACGCCAGCGGCCCCACCGTGGCGACGTAGCGGTCCGTGTCCCGCACGATGCTGTTCGCCCAGACCGCGATGACGGACAGCAGCGACAGCAGGGCCGCGCAGAGGATCAGCAGGACGGAGCCCGTGGACCGGAAGGGGTGGTGCCGGGCCGCCCGCGGACGCGCGCCACTCTCCAGGGCACCGACGCGGTGCCGCAGTTCATCCAGTTCGCCGCGCTCCCGGTTCGAGAGCGGCTCGTCGCCTGTGTGGGCCATGGGCACCAGAAGATCCGTGCGACGCCGACCGCGCGACCCGGGTGCGCCCGACGAGTGAACCGCGTACGACGTGCGGCCGCCCCGGTGCGGTGATGCAATGACATGGGGAAGCAGCCACGAGCCCAGAGGTGACGCCGTGAGCGACGCATTCGACGAAGTCGACGGAGTCGACACATCCGGCGAGATGGGACCGATCGACTATCTGGTCGTCGAGTTCCCCGGCAACCGAATGACCGGCGAGGGCTTCCCCCTCCTGGTCGATCTGGTGGACCGCGGTCTCATCCGGATCCTCGACCTGACGTTCATCCGGAAGGACGCCGACGGCACCGTGACCGGGCTGGAGATCGGCGATCTCACCGGCGACGGCGAACTCGACCTGACCGTCTTCGAGGGAGCGTCCTCCGGCCTGCTGGGCCAGGACGACCTCGAAGAGGCAGCCGCCGCCCTGGCACCCGGCAACTCCGCCGGCGTCCTGGTCTACGAGAACCTCTGGGCCGCGCCGTTCGCCGCCGCCCTGCGACGCGGCGGTGCCGAGCTGGTCGCCTCCGGGCGCATCCCGGTGCCCGCGGTTCTGGCCGCGCTCGACGCGACCGAGACCGCGCCCTGACCTGAAGGGCAAGGGCAAGGGCAAGGGCAAGGGGAAGCGAGAAGGGAGATCGCCATGCCGGGACTCATCCGAGGGGTCGCCCGTACGGCCGTCGTCGCCGGAACGGCGACCGCCGTGTCGAACCGTGTATCCCGCCGACAGCAGGGGCGATGGGCGGCCCAGCAGGAGTACCAGGCGCCCCCCGCACCGCAGCCGGCGCCTCCTGCCGAGCGGTCCGCTCCGGCGGCCCCCGACATGACCAGCAGGATCGAACAGCTGAAGCAGTTGGGCGAGCTCAAGACCCAGGGCGTCCTCACGGAAGCGGAGTTCGAGGACCAGAAGCGCAAACTCCTCGGTTCCTGACCCGCTCCGGCGGTGCTCCGTGATCACCACCGTCGGCACTCACCGTCGGCACTCACCGTCGGCACTCACCGCCGACACTCACCGTAGTGCGGAGGAGGCGCGGCTCCGGCGGAGATCCACTCCGTAAGGGGAGGGCGTGAGGACACACTTCCCCGCAACCAACCAGTCCGCGGGGCCCGCCCCTCGGGCGGACGGCGGGAAGGGACGACAGGCCTGGCGCGGCGCCTCACACGTCCCGACCGGCTGAGGATCAGCGGGTTTCGCGTGCCGCGTGCCTCAGCTCGGCAGCCACTTCACCACCGCGTCTCCGCACTCGGCCGTCTGCGCGTAGAACTCCGTCAGCTCCCGGTGCGCCGCCGCGAAAGTGCCCCGTGTGTCGGGCTCCGCGGCGCCGCCGTAGCGCGACAGCAGTTCGTCGCGAGCGAAAACCCACAGCGCGTCGAAGTCGGCCGTCATCAGGAAGCGGGCCACCCGGTGCGCCTGGCCCGCCGTCAGCACCAGGAACGGCGGCTTGTACCGATCGGGGTGGAACACCGGCCGGCCACCGAGCACCACCTGGGCCTGGGGTCGCTCCCCCGCGCGATGCGGGGGAGCACCGACGTAGAGGAGTTCCTGATCCAGATATCGCTTGTCCAGCACCTCCTCTCGATGCCGGTCGACGCGGTGCCGGACGGTGTCCCGGTCGTCCCCGAACAGTCGTTCCAGCCAGGTCGCGCTGTTGCGCAGTGCCGGGGGCGGCACCGCTCGCAGATGGAAGTAGTCGCTCATCACAGAAGGAGCGCACGGGGGCGCCGGAGCATCACTCCGCCCGGCGGACGCCGCGTTCCGGACGCCCACGGCCGTCGTGCGGAGAGGCGGGAGGCGGCTGGCGGGAGGCGGGAGGCGGCTGCGCACCAGTGGTCGTGGTCGCGCGCCCGCCCGCCGCTGGTCCGAACGGGTGTGTGGGGCGGCCGGACCCCGTGCGGTGGTCGGGGTCCGGCCGCCCCCGTCCCTCTCCTTGTCGCTCCCGGGGGGAGTCGGAGCGGCGCGGAGAGAGGTCCGGGAGTGGTCGTGGCATCGACGGCAGACCTGGCGATCACCGATCACGGATCACCGATCATGGATCACCGATCACCGTCGACCTGTCCGGAGCGGACTCGGTACTCACACAGCGCACGGCCGGCGCGCAACGTCACCCGGTCGGGACGGCGCGGGTCACGTGCAGGTGCCCGAACACCGGATCCGCCGGGCGCCGCCGAGCCATAACGCCGTCCGGCCCCGGCGTACGGATCGGCTCAACGCCCGTACACCGCCCTTTCCTTGGACCTGCCGACGGCCCTCGCGGCTTCACCGGCCACGCGACAGGGGCCCCGACGACGACGTGAGGGACGCCTGATGCGTGGTGACACTTCCGTGAGCACGCACGCTGGTCTCCATGGGGCCGTCGATGCCATCGGGGCTCGTCGGACGAAACGGACTCGCTTTTGAACCAGGTGCGAACGAGGACAGTCTTGGGCCAGGCACGGCAACCCCGCCGCGTACAGACGTACGACGGGGAATTGGGCGCGGCAGTCGCGCGGGCCCAGGACGGGGACGAGGCCGCCTTCGCGGTCGCCTACCGGATCGTGCAACCGGGCCTGCTCGGCTATCTGCGCGGGTTCGTGGGCGAGGACGCGGAGGACGTGGCGTCCGACGCCTGGCTGGAGATCGCCCGTGACCTCGGACGGTTCAAGGGGGACGGGGCCGGTTTCCGCGGCTGGACGGCGACCATCGCCCGGCACCGGGCACTGGACCATCTGCGCCGCCAGCGCGTGCGGCCCCGGTCGGCGGGGACCGAACAGGACGTACTGGACATGCCCGGCCCGCACAGCACCGATGTCCAGGCGCTGGAGACCCTCTCCACCGAGCGGGCCCTGGAACTGGTCCGCGGGCTGCCGAAGGACCAGGCCGAGGCCGTGCTCCTGCGGGTCGTGGTCGGCCTGGACGGTACCGCCGCCGCGCGCGTCCTCGGCAAGCGCCCGGGAGCGGTCCGCACCGCCGCCCACCGAGGCCTGAAACGCCTCGCCCACCAGCTGGGCGTCGGGGGCCAGGCGGCGGAGGGTGTGACGGATGAGGCTTCCCGGACGCTGGGGGAGTCGAAATGAACGACGCCCGCGGCAGTGGGCCGGCGGACAGGCATCAGGCCCGGAACGCCAGGTGAATCGAGCATGTCGGACAGAATCGGACAGGAACGGAAACGAACATGGGTGAACGGCTGAGCGGCGACGGAGTGCCGGGCCGTCGGCGTGTGCACCCTGACGACGCCGCGTCCGGCCCGTGGGAGCCGCGTGACGGCTCCGCGCTGGAGACGGTGCTGGCCGCGGTTCTGCGCGAAGGCGATCGCACCGCCGAGGCCGAACAGCGGGCCGTGAGCGCCTTCCGGGCCGCCCGCTCCGCGGGCGCGCCCCGGGCGCGTACCCGGCGCCGGGACGACTGGCGGCTGCCTGCGGGGCGGCGCACCGGGCGCCCTGTGAAGGCGACGTTCGCCGCCGTGTTCGCCAGCCTCACCCTGGGCGGTGTCGCGGTCGCGGCCATCGGTTCGGCCGGCTCGTCCACGGACGGCGCCGGTACCGACCGGAGGCCCGAGCACCCGTCGGCCTCCGCCCCGACCCGGCCGGGCGGTGAGACCTCGTCGGCCTCCTCCGGCGGCGCCGGACCGACGGACGGCCCGGCCACCGCCCAGGACACCGAGGCCCACTGCCGCGCCTACGAGCAGGTCAAGGACAACGGCAAGGCACTCGACGCCACGGCCTGGCAGCAACTCGCCGCGGCGGCGGGCGGCGAGGGCAAGGTCGCCGCGTACTGCGCCGAGCAGCTGGCGCGGGCGACAGCCGGACCGAACGGGTCCGGCGACACGGGCAAACCGGGCGAGGGCGCTGCGGGAGCCGGCACGGGCACGGCGGGCACGGCGGGCACATCCGGGAACACCGGCACGTCCGGGAACACCGGCACATCCGGGAACACCGGCAGTTCCGGGAACAGCGGCAGTTCCGGGAACAGCGGCACATCCGGGAACAGCGGCACGTCGGGCAACGGGAATCCCGGCAACGACGCCGGCGGAGCGGACAACGGGGCCGGCAACGGCCAGGCAAGCGGCGGGAAGGGCGAGTAACTCCCGAGCCCTTCGGCCGGGCGAGTAACTCCCGCGCCCCTCGGCCGGGCCGCTCACCGTTCGGGTTCCGGTGGCCTCCTTCGCCCCCTCGTGGTGCCCGCCCTCATGAGCCGGCCACCGTCTCGGCGCCCGCACTCCGACCGGGACACGCTGCGGTCGTGGTCGGAGGCCGGTGCGCCTCTCGCCCCCTCATGGAAGCGCCGCGGAACGGCACAGGCCGAGGCAGTGCCCCATCCGTGCCCGTAGGACCGGACAACCACGGTCACCAGCGGTGCGTTGGCCCGCTCGACCACGAGTCGCGTGCCACCCGCGGCGCCGTCGCGGTGTCCACACCGGCGGCGTGCCCATGCCCCCGTCGACCCAGGCCTCTTGGGGTGACAGGCGTGGGGAAGCGACATGCCGCCTGCGGCGTAATCGACTCGTCGCACCGGTCGGCGATGCAAGCCTGTGCCGGTCGGCGGCGTCGTGGCATGCCGATCGCGCGCGTACCCCACGCGGCAGCCCACGATGGGAACCCGGCCGAACACGCGGAGCTGGTCATGACGGGATGGCGGGTCCGGGACTACTCCCCGGACGATCTCGAGGGAGTGCTCCGTGTCGACATGGAAAGCGGCACGACCGAAGAGCCGCCTCTCTTCCCGCTCGCGGACACCGTGACGGCCCTCCAGGCCCTCCACCCCGCTGTGGTGGCCACGGCGGACAACGTGGTCGTCGGCGCCGCGGTGAGCAGGGTGGAGGGTGACCGGGCGTGGATCGTACGCATCTGCATGGCGCCCGCCTGGCGGCACCAGGGGCTGGGCAGCGCCCTGATCTCGGCCCTTGAGCGACGGCTCTTCACCGACGGCGTCCGCACGTTGCACGCCGCCCTGCCCGAGGGCGAGACCGGTGCCGCCGCGCTGCGCAACCGCGACTTCGGCGCCCGGTCGGACCTGGTCCTGTTCGAGAAGCGCAGACCAGTGCCCCCGCCGTCGGCCGACATGCTCTCCTCGCTCGGAGCGGAGCTGCCGCCCGACGGACTGTGGCAGAAGGTCGCGGGTATGCAGAAGGAGAAACAGCTCATCGAGCGCCGTCTGGTCCTGCCACTGGCCCGTCCCGGACTCGCCGCGGAACATGGTGTGGAGCTGCCGCGCGCGGTGATGCTGTTCGGTCCGCCCGGGACCGGCAAGAGCACCTTCGCGCACGCCATCGCCGGCCGCCTGGGATGGCCGTTCCTGGAGCTGTTCCCCGCGCGGCTGGCCGCCGAGTACGGCCTGGCGAGCGGGCTGAGCCGGCGCTTCGACGAGATCTCCCGGCTCGACCACGTTCTGGTGTTCATCGACGAGGTCGAGGAGGTCGCCGGCGCGCGCGGCGGCGCGGACGCGACCGCGGTCGGCGTCGTCAACGAGCTGCTCAAGGCGATCGTCCGGTTCCGCAGCCAGGACGGGCGACTCCTCGTCTGTGCCACGAACAACGTGACCACGCTCGACTCCGCGTTCCTGCGGCACGGCCGCTTCGACTACGTACTGCCGATCGGTCCTCCCGACCACCTTGCCAGGACCGCGCTGTGGGAGAGCTACCTGGCCCGAGCGGCCGCGAAGGCCGACAGCGAGGTACTCGCATCCGCCAGCGAGGGCTTCACACCCGCCGACATCGCCCACGTGGCGCGCACCGTCTCCCAGGCCGGATTCGAGCGCACGTTCGACACCGGAACCCGTGTCTTCCCCACGACGGACGACTACCTGGACACGATCCGCGACACCCAGCCCACGGTCGGCGCCGCCATGTCCCAGGAGTTCGCCGAACAGACGAGGCAGTACGCCCGCCTCTAGGGCCCTTCCCGGGAAGCGCGGCCTGCTCGGCGCCCCCGGACTCGGTCGGCAGCCGATGTACCCGGCCGGCGGATGGGCCCCGCCTGCGGCGGTGTCGACGCGTGTCCGTCCGCCCTCGGTGAGGTTGCCGCCGCGGACGGCCCGTGCGGACACGGCGTGCGCGGGACGCTCGCAAGACCGGGCTGCCGGGCTGCCGGGCTGCCGGGCTGCCGGGCTGCCGGGCTGCCGGGCTGCCGGGAGGATGCCGCGGTTTCCGTCACTCTTCACCGGTGGGGAGCCGGACGGTGAACGTGGTCGATCCGGGGCCGCTGTCGAGTGTGACGCTTCCGTCGTGGGCCTCCGCCACCGCCGCCACGATCGACAGGCCGAGGCCGGCGCCGGTTCCCGCGCCCTCGGTGCGGCGGCGGTCCGCGCGGGTGAAGCGTTCGAAGACCTTGGGCCGGATGTCCTCGGCAACGCCCGGCCCGTCGTCGTGGACCGTCAGTACCGCCGTGCCGGCGTCGGTCCGCAGGGAGATGGTCACCGTGCTTCCGACGGGTGTGTGCAGACGGGCGTTGGCGAGCAGGTTGGCCAGTACCTGATGGAGGCGGTGGGCGTCGCCCGGCACCGTCACCGGCTCCTCGGGCAGCTCCAGGGCCCAGCGGTGTCCGGGGCCCGCGGCCTGCGCGTCCGTCACGGCGTCCAGGACGAGGCGGGTCAGGTCGACGGGACGGCGTTCCAGGGGGCGGCCCGCGTCGAGGCGGGCGAGGAGCAGGAGGTCGTCGACCATCTCGCCCATGCGGGCCGCTTCGGCCTCGATACGCTCCAGGGCCCGCACGACCTTCTGGGGCACCGGGTCCGGGTGCAGCAGCGCCAGTTCCGCGTGCCCCCTGATCGATGCCACGGGTGTGCGCAGTTCGTGGCTGGCGTCGGCGGCGAAACTGCGCAGCCGTTCCTCGCTCGTGTGCCGTTTGGTCAGCGCCTCCCCGACATGGCCGAGCATCATGTCGAAGGCGCTGGCAACGCGTCCCACCTCGCTGCGCGGGTCGCTCTCGGGCGCGCGTGGCGGGAGCGCCACCTCGCCGCTGGAGAGCGGTAGTTCGCTGACCCGGGTGGCGGTCGCGGCCACACTGCTGAGCGGTCGCAGCGACCAGCGCACCCACAGGGCTCCCGCGACGCCGGCGACGGCGAGCGCCGCGCCGAAGACGATTCCGGCGACCAGTTCCAGCCGGTGGACGGTGGCCTCGACGGGCTCCATGGGCAGCCCGGTGATCAGGACGTCGCCGTCCCGGCCCTCGGCCGCCATCACGCGGTAGTCGTCCAGCGACGAGAGATCGATCGTGTGTCCGTCGCCATCGGCCGGCACCGCGGCGAGCTTTCTCCGGTCCGCGGCGCCGAGCGGAACGGGCACCGCACCCGTGCCGCTGCTGGATCCCACCACCGCGGCGTCGGTGACCGTGTCGCCGACGAGCCGGCAGCCGAAGGTTCCGACGGCCTGACGGCGGGTGTCACCGTCCTCGTCGCCGTCCTCGTCGCCGTCCTCGTCGCCCATGGGGGTCCCCCCGGTCGAGCCCTTTCGAGACCGGGGGAGGTCCGACGGCAGGCTCCCGCCGTGTTCCAGGCTCGCCGGGAACCGCACACCCGCATCGCGCAACTGCTGGTCGAGCCGGCCGGTGAGGAAGCCGTTCAGCTCCACCACCGCCGCCACCCCGACGGCCGCGCAGCTGACCGCGAGCAGTACGACGAGGCCGACGGTGAGCCGCGCCCGCAGCGTGTGCATGCGCGGCAGACGAGGCAGACGAGGCAGACGAGGCAGCCACCCACGGGGCCTCACCTGGGGCCTCACCTGGTCACCGGCTTGAGCACGTATCCGGCGCCCCGCACCGTGTGGATCATGGACGGGCGGCCCACGTCCACCTTCTTGCGCAGGTAGGAGATGTACAGCTCGACGACATGTGCCTGCCCGCCGAAGTCGTAGGACCAGACGCGGTCGAGGATCTGCGCCTTGCTGAGGACGCGTCGCGGGTTGCGCATGAGCAGGCGCAGCAGTTCGAACTCCGTCGGGGACAGCTCGATCAGGTCGCCGCCGCGGGTCACCTCGCGGGCCTCCTCGTCCATGACCAGGTCGCCGACGGTCAGCCGCGGACCGTCCTCCGTCTGCCGGGCCATGCCGGCGCGGCGCAACAGTCCGCGCAGGCGGGCGACGACCTCCTCCAGGCTGAACGGTTTCGTCACGTAGTCGTCGCCGCCCGCCGTGATGCCCGCGATACGGTCCTCGACCGCGTCCCGTGCGGTCAGGAAGAGCACGCACACGTCGGGCCGCAGGGCGTGCAGCGAGCGCAGTACGGCGAAGCCGTCGGTGTCCGGGAGCATGACGTCGAGGACGACGGCGTCGGGCAGCAGCTCACGTGCCTCGGCGACGGCCGAGACGCCGTCGCCCGCCGTGCGTACCTCCCAGCCCTCGTACCGCAGGGCCCCGGAGAGGACCTCCGCGAGGTCGGGGTCGTCGTCGACGACGAGGACCCGGAGCGGGGCGCCGTCGGTTCGGGTCAGCACGGGGCGGGCCGAGCCGCGGGGTCGGGGAGCGTTCATCTCACGTACCAGGATGCGGCCTCGCCGCGTTCCGGGCCGCTCCCTCGACCTCTGAGTTCGCTCTGAGTCCGCCGTGGCGTTGGACCACCCCGGCCGCCCTCCCCACCTGCGGCGGGGCCGCACCGCAGGCCACGCGGCTGAGAGCGGGCTCAGAGGTTGTGTCGGCAGGGTGGCGTCCCGCACGGCGACGGACGTACGGATGGCGAGAGGGACATACGGATGACGACGGCGTACGCACAACGAAGGGTCGCCCCCGCGCCTCCCGCGCCACGGCGCTCTCCCGCGGGCCCCGTGCTCGCCGTCCTGTGGGGCGGGGCCGCCGCCGTGACCGCCCTGTGGTGGCACGACACGGGGTCGGTCGTGGGCACCGCGGGCTGGCTGACCGGCGCCGGGCGGATCACGGGACTGCTGAGCGGGTACGCCTGCGCGGTCCTCGTCGGTCTGATGGCCCGCGTCCCGCTCCTGGAGCGGCGGATCGGGTCGGACCGGGTGGCTCGCTGGCACGCGATGGCGGGCCGCTACACGATCTGTCTGCTGGTGGCACACGTCGTGCTGATACTGCTCGGGTACGCCGCCCAGGACGGCTCCTCGATCCTGGACGAGACGCTCACCGTGGTCCTGGACTACCCGGAGATGCTCAAGGCCACCGCCGGTACCGCCATCCTGTTCGCGGTCGGGCTCGTCTCCGCCCGCGCGGTGCGCCGCCGGGTCAGCCACGAATTCTGGTACTACGCGCACCTGCTCACGTACGCCGCGGTCTTCCTCTCCTTCGGCCACCAGCTCGCCCTGGGATCCGACTTCACCGGCAACCGGCCGGCTCAGGCCGCCTGGTACGTGCTGTACCTGGGCGTCGCGGCCCTGGTGGGGTGGTTCCGGATCCTCGCTCCGATCCGGCTCAACCTGCGTCACCGGCTGCGGGTCGACTCCGTGCGCAAGGAGGCGCCGGGCGTGTACTCCGTCGTCGTACGCGGCCGGCGGCTGGACGAGATGGGTGCGCGGCCGGGACAGTTCCTGCGCTGGCGGTTCCTCACCGAGGGCATGCGCTGGACCTCCACGCCGTACTCCCTGTCGGCGCCACCGCGCCCGGACCTGCTGCGCATCACCGTCAAGGCGCTCGGCGACCACAGCGCCGCCGTCTCCCTGCTGCGGCCGGGCACCCGTGTGTGGGCGGAGGGCCCCTACGGGGCGCTGACCGCCGAACGGCAGACCTCGCACAAGTCGCTGCTGATCGCGGGCGGTGTCGGCGTCACCCCGCTGCGGGCCCTGTTCGAGACGCTGCCCGGCGACGTCACCCTCCTCTACCGCGCCCGCACGGCCGAGGACCTCGCCCTGGGAGGCGAACTGGAAGCGGTCGCGCGGTGGCGCGGAGCGAAGGTGCTGTACGCGCTCAACGGTCCACACGGCCGGCGTCCGGACCTCACGGCCCACTCCCTGCGCACGGCCGTGCCCGACCTGGACGCCCACGACGTGTACCTGTGCGGCCCGCACGGGTTCGCGCGGGACCTGTACGAGGCGCTGCGCACCGCCGGGGTTCCCGACCGCCGCATCCACCACGAGTCCTTCGAGCTGTGAGGCCGACTTGCACACGTTGAGGAAGAACCGTCCGCTCCGCCGCATCGTGCTGGCGAGTGCCGCGACCGTCTCCGGGATGGTGCTGCTGCTCTCGCTCAAGCCGCACACGACGCCGGGCGTCGCCGGGCTCGCGACCACTCCCGTGCCCTCCAGCAGTTCCAGCACGTCGAGCGGAACGAGCGGAACGACCGGGTCGGGCGGATCGAGCGGCTCGTCCACGGGCACCCGGACCCTCACCGGGGACTCGGTCCAGACCCGCTACGGCCCCGTCCAGGTCCGCGTCACCCTGAAGGACGGCAGACTCACCGACGTCACCGCGGTCACCTATCCGCAGGAGAACCCGAGGGACCAGCGGATCAACAGCTACGCCATCCCGCAGCTGACCAGGGAGGCGCTCACCGCCCAGAGCGCCGACATCGACACCGTCTCCGGAGCCACCTACACCAGTGAGGGCTACCGTCAGTCGCTCCAGTCGGCGCTGGACTCCGCGAGCCGCTGACGCCGGCCCGGCCGGAGCCCGCGTGAGGGCACCGGTCCGTGCCCCGGAGGGCGCCGACCCGTGCCGTGGTGACGCCGGAACCGGGCGACGATCGCGCACCAGCCCGGATCGGCCACTCCCGGGTGAGCCGGTTCGCCGGCGCCCCTGGGCTGGGCGGACCTGTTGCTCCGCCTCCTTCATCGTCCGTCTTCATCGTCCGCGCTCATGGCCCGCACCCGTCCGTCGCGTGCCGGTGGCCGCGGCGGGGCCGCCGCACCGGGAGAGGCCGTCCCTGCCTTGGCCCGGAGCTTCCCGCCCGTTTCCGTCGTGGCGGACCGCATCCGCAACCGGTCGCCGACAGGAATCCACTCCAGAGTCGTCAGACGGCACGACGGAAGGAGAAGGCGTGGTCACAGCTGCACGGCCTGGCCATCCGGCCCCTCGGGAAGGGAGGCACACACACCCGCCCAGCGGTGACGTGAACCCGCACCTGACGGACATCGACGAGGTGCGCGCGCTGGGGGAGGCCGCCTGCTTCCCTCGTCGACTCGAACCCCTCGGGGCACGGACGGACGGGGGCGGTGTCCGCGCCATCCCCCTTCACCTGCGCTTTCATCGTCATCAGAACCAATCCGCCACCTCACCGGAATCGGATTACGTCCGGAGATGTCCCAACCGCGGAGGCCCCCGGTGAAAGAAGTAGTGCACATCGGCAGAAACCCGTCGACCGAGCCGGACCTGGAGGAGCTCGTGGGCTGTGTGGCCCTGGGCGACGACCAGGCGTTCGCCTCGGTCTACGACGCCGTCGCGAGTCCGGTCCTGGGGGTCGTGCGCGCCGTACTGCGTGACCATGCCCAGTCGGAGGAAGTGACCCAGGAGGTCCTGGTGGAGGTGTGGCGCACCGCGCCCCGCTACCGCCGCGACCGGGGGACCGCCATCAACTGGATCCTCACACTGGCGCACCGCCGGGCGGTGGACCGGGTGCGCTCGGTGGAGGCCGCGGCCGTCCGGGACCACAAGGCCGCCCTGCTGGAGCGGACGCCCGAGTACGACGACGTGGCCGAGCGGGTCGAGGCGCGGCTGGAGCGGGAACAGGTACGGCGCTGTCTGCGCACGCTGACCGAGATCCAGCACCAGGCCGTCACGCTGGCCTACTACCGCGGACTGTCCTACCGGCAGGTGGCGGAGGCGCTGTCGCTTCCGCTGGGCACGGTCAAGACCCGGCTGCGGGACGGACTGATCCGGCTGCGCGACTGCCTGGGAGTGACGGCATGACGGCCACCGACCTGCACCGGATGACGGGCGCCTACGCCCTGCACGCCCTGCCCGACGGGGAACGCGACGCGTTCGAGCGGCACCTCGCGGGCTGCGAGGCGTGCGCGCAGGAGACGGACGAGCTGGTCGCCACCGCGGCCCGGCTGGGACTCGCCGTCTCGGTGACGCCGCCCGCGGCCCTGCGCGAGCGGGTACTGCGGCGGATCACCACCGTCCGGCAGGAGCAACCCGGCGGACCGGCCGAGTCCCGCCGGGGCCGTACAGGGCTGCGGGCGCGACGCCTGTCGCGGTGGACGCTGGCCGCCTGCCTCGCGGCCGCCGCCGCGCTCGGCGGGACGACGGTGTGGCAGCACGAGCGGGCCGAGGACGCGCTGAGCCGGGCGCGCCAGGCCGAGCGGGGAACGGAAGAGATCGCCGCCATACTGGCCGCACCGGACGCCAGGACCCGGGCCGCCGCACTGGCCGGGGGCGCCACCGGCACGGTCGTGGTCTCCCGGAGCCGGGACAAGGCCGTCTTCCTCGTCTCCGGGATGACGAGCCCCCCGGGCGGAAAGGTCTACCAGCTGTGGTTCGACGACGACGGCGCCATGCGGTCGGCCGGCCTGATGGACCCCGCCCGCGCCGATCAGGCCGTCCTGATGCGAGGTGCCGTGGACACGGCCTCGGGCATGGGCATCACCATCGAACCCAGCGGCGGCTCGAAGCGGCCCACCTCCGCCCCGGTCGCCCTGATGGACTTCCCGTCCTGAGCCGTGCGGGTGCACTTCACGCACTTCACGCACTTCACCTCGCCCTGCCGGACGGGGGGCGGTGCGCCCCCGGAATTCACCGGGCCGCCGGTCAGAGCACGGGGGAGTCGGCCCCCGGCCCGTAGCACCGTGCGGGCAGCGGGTCGGGGGCGTCGGGGTCGAGGAGGTGGGCGACGGTGGCCGCGGCCGTGCGGTGCCAGAAGCCGTGGCGGCGCAGCATCGCGTGGTCGCCGCCGCCGACGAGGGCCATACCCGTCCGTGCCCCCGCGCCCCGCGCCAGGCGCACGTAGGCGGCGGAGTCGGCGGGCGAGGTGACGCGGTCCCGTTCGCCGTGCAGGACGACGAGGTGACGGCCCGCCAGTTGCCGCACTGGCTCGCCCGGCGGACACCAGGGCGCCAGGGCGAGTACGGCGCTCACCTGCGGGTGGCCGGCGGCGCGCAGTGCGGCCCGGGCGCCCATGGAGTGACCGACCAGCACGGTGGGCACGGGGCCGGCCAGTTCGGTGAGGCGGTCCAGCGCGCGACGGGTGTCGGCCACCGGGTCGGCGCGGGTGCCGTTCCAGCCCCGGAGGCGGTAGCGCACGCAGGCGAGCAGGACGTCCTGGCCGGGCAGTTCCGCCGACAGCGACCACAGGAACGGGTGCATGCGCAGGGCGGCGAGTTGCCAGGGCCGGGAGAGACGGCGGTCGGTCTCCCGCCCTCCGTGCAGGACCAGTACGGCGGCACGTGGGCGTGTCGGAAGTCGTCGCGGCACGAGCGCTTCTCCGGGCCGGGGCGGATACCCGGCGTCGTCCTGGTGGGGCACAGCGGGCGCTCCTGACTTCCTCACAGTCCTCACAAACCTCACAGGCCTCACAGGCCTTGTCGCGGCCATGTCGGCACGGTCGTGTCGGCACGGTCGTCCCCGCCCCCTCACCGACGCGGAGGGCGCGGGAAGAAGCCACTGGTGCGCGCCACGTACTCGGCGTAGCCGGGACGGTCCGACATGTGCCGTTCCAGCAGCCGCTTCCCGCTCCCCCGCACCAGCAGCAGGCTCATCACCAGCGGGGAGACGACCGACACGACCGCCGCCTCCGGCGCGTCGCAGGCGAGCAGGAACAGACCCCACCACACACAGAAGTCCCCGAAGTAGTTGGGGTGCCGGGTCCAGGACCACAGCCCCCGGTCCATGATCCGGCCCCGGTTGGCGGGATCGGCCTTGAACCGGGCGAGCTGGGCGTCCCCGACCGCCTCGAAGCAGAGCCCCACCGCCCACACCGCTCCCCCGACCCAGGCGAGGAAGGACGGCGGGCCGGGCACGTACTGCGCCGCCTGGACGGGCAGGGACACCAGCCAGACCAGGGCGCCCTGCAGCAGGTAGACCATGCGCAGGGCGTACAGGTTCCGGTCACCGGGCGCCTTGGCGAGCATCGCCTCGTAGCGGGGGTCCTCGCCGTGCCCCCGGGCGCGGCGGGCGATGTGCGCGGCGAGCCGCAGCCCCCACACCGCGGTCAGGACGGTCACCAGCACCCGCCGCGTCGGATCCCCGTACCCGGCGGACGCGGCGAAGGTCACGGCGGCGACGGCGGTGAAGCCGATCCCCCAGGCGATGTCGACGATCCGGTGCACGCCCGCACGCACCGCGAGGGCGAAGGTGACGAGCATGACGGCGAGGGCCGCGCCGGCGGCCCAGGCCAGGTTGAGCGCGAACGCGCTCCACGGAAAGCCGCTCACAGCCGGTCCACCCCCTCGTACCAGGCGGGCGTGGCCGCCGGTGTGCCCCGGTCGCCGCCGGGGCCGGGCCGCGCGCTCAGGATCTGGTCGACACCCATCCGTCCCTCCTCGCAGGCCGGCGCCCCGCCGACCAGGTAGAGCCGCCACCCACGCGCGGTCTCCTCGCCCACCGGCCCCACGAACCGCTCCCGGCGCTCCTCCGGGGCGCGGTGCCGGGCGGTGACCGTACGGACGTAGTACTCACGCGGGGACTCGACGTGCCGAGCCTCCGGACCCGCCTCCTCCAGCAGACCCACCGTCTCGCCGAGCGGCCGCATACGCAGGTCGGGGGCCGTGCCCGCCTCGATGAACGGGCCGCCGCCGGGGGCGTCGCGGCCACGCGGCATCTGCTGCACGAGCACCCGCCCTCCCCGCCGGACCGGCCGGTGCGGGGCGGCGGCGAACGCCGGGTACGCGGCGTCGCCCACGTGCTCGCCCATCCCGACGGTGGCGCGGGCGGTGAGCCGGTGGGCGGCACCGGGCCGGGCAGAGGCGCGGGTGCCGGTCATCGGGCGGGGTTCCCTTTGGTGAACAGGTACTGCTGGACATCGAGGTAGCCGGAGCGGAACCCCGCCTCGGAGTAGGCCAGGTAGAAGGTCCACAGGCGGCGGAAGGTCTCGTCGAAGCCGAGCGCCTCCACCTCCTCGGCGCGCTCGGTGAACCGCTCCCGCCACAGGCGCAGCGTCTCGGCGTAGTGGGCGCCGAAGCCGTCGCGGCGGGCCGGGCGCAGCCGGGTGTGGTCGCGGACGGTCTCCTCGATCGCCCGGGTGGACGGGATCAGCCCGCCGGGGAAGACGTACTTGTGGATCCACGTGAAGGTGGAGCGGGTGGCGACCATCCGCTCGTGCGGCATGGTGATGGCCTGCAACGCCGCGCGGCCCCCCGGCGCCAGCCGTGCGTCCAGGGCACGGAAGTACACCGGCCAGAACTCCGCGCCGACCGCCTCGATCATCTCCACGCTGACCACGGCGTCGTATGTCCCACGGGCCTCGCGGTAGTCGCACAGCTCGATCGAGACCCGTTCGTCGAGCCCCGCCGCGCGCACCCGTTCCCGTGCCAGGGCCCGCTGTTCCCGGGACAGGGTGAGCGAGGTGACGCGGGCGCCGCGGGCGGCGGCCCGCAGGGCCAGTTCGCCCCAGCCGGTGCCGATCTCCAGCAGCCGGGTGCCCTCGCCCACGTCGGCGAGGTCGAGCAGCCGGTCGATCTTGCGGTGCTGGGCCGCGGCGAGCAGGTCCCAGTTGGCCGGGAAGCCGCGGAAGAGGGCCGAGGAGTAGGTGAGGGTGTCGTCGAGGAACAGAGCGAACAGGTCGTTGGACAGGTCGTAGTGGCGGCTGATGTTGGCCCGGGAACCGTCGGGCGTGTTGCGCTCCTCGTGCGGGTGCCGCGGCGCCCACAGGGCGCGCAGCCGTTGCAGGGGGGCCGGGACCAGGTCGGCGGCGTGCCCGGCGAGCACGGTGAGTACGGCGACCAGGTCGGGGGCGTCCCACTCGCCCGCCATGTAGGACTCGCCGAACCCGACCAGCCCGTGGGTGCCCACGCGGGCGTGGAAACCTCCCGGATCGCGCACCTCCAGCAGCGGCCCTCCCCGGCCGACCGGCTCCGCGCCGCCGAACCGGGCCCGCAGGGGCAGCTCCCGCAGGGCGTGCCGCACGACGGCCCGCGTCACTGCGGTCCGGGGCCACGAGGCCCGCGGTACGGCGGCGACATCCGGCCCGCGGGTGGTGGTGTCGACGTCGGGCACGCGGGTGGTGGTGTCGACATCCGGCCGACGGGTGGTGGTGTCGACGGGAGCGGTGTGCCTGTCCGGCGTGGCGACCGGAGCGGCATCCGCGCCCACCGTCTCGACGGGAGCGGTGGTCTGCCCGCCGGGGATGCTCTCCCCTCCGGGGGCGGTGCGGGGTTCTGTCGTCCTCGCTGTCGTCATATGGCTTTCTCCGTGGTGCGGTGTCCGGGGCGGGGCTGGACGGGCAGCCCCCGCAGGTACAGGCGGATGCCGTGGGCGCGGATCGCGGCCGCCACGGCGAGGGTGGACCAGGGGTACCGCAGCACCAGCCGCAGCAGGGACGCCGTGCTCACCGCGCGCCGGGTGCCGCGTACGGTCGCGGTGAAGGCCCGGCCGCCCTCGCGGTCCAGGTGCACGGTCAGGTCGAGCCGTGCTCCGGGAGGCGGCAGGCGCATGCGGTAGCGGCCGTCGACGGGGAAGAACGGCGAGACGTAGAACTCCTTCTCGGCATGGAACTGCGTCTCGGCGTGGAACTCCTGCTCGGCATGGAACTGCTTCTCGGCATGGAACTGCTTCTCGGCGTGGAACTGCTTCTCGGCGTGGAAGGCCTGCTCGGTCCGTGCGTCCTTGGTACGCGCGGCCCCGGTCGTGTCCGGTCGCAGCAGGTAGGCGTGCCGGCCGCCGTAGGTGTTGTGCACCTCCGCGACCACGCAGCGCGTTTCCCCTTCCGGGCCGTGGCACCAGTACAGGGTGAGCGGGTTGAACACGTAGCCCAGCACGCGTGCGTGGGTGAGCATCAGCACGCTCCCGCCGTCCAGGTCCACGCCGTGCGCGGCCAGGAAGGCGTCCAGGCCCGCCCGGAGCGTGGGCCGGTCGCCGGTGAAGTGGTCGCGCGGGTCGAACCGGGCGAACGGCCGCAGCAGGGGCGGGAGCCGGGGCGGGCGGTCGGGGTCGACGAGCCACATGTACGTGCGGTGGCGCAGCGCGTACCGCCAGGGCGTGGTCCGCACGTGCGCGATCGTGCAGGGATACAGGGCCGGTACGGTGCTCACCAGCGGACCCCGAACGCGGCGGCGGCCTCGACGCCGGAGCGGCAGCCGTCCTCGTGGAATCCCCAGCCGTGGTAGGCGCCCGCGAACGCGGTGACGGGGCCGTTCAGTTCGTGCAGGCGCCGCTGGGCGGCCACCGACTCCGCTGTGTAGACGGGGTGTTCGTAGACCATGCGGGCCAGCACCCGCCCGGGATCGACTCGGTCCTCGCCGCCCAGCGTGACCACGAACGTCTCGGCGGCGTCGAGGCGTTGCAGCCGGTTCATGTCATAGCTGACCCGTACCCGGTCGGCGCCCGCCGTGCACGACGGCATCAGATAGTTCCACGAGGCCCGGGCGCCGCGCGCGCGTGGCAGCAGCCCGGTGTCGGTGTGCAGGAGCGTGGCGTTGCGGGAGTACCGGAACGCGCCCAGCACCGCCCGCTCCCGCTCGGTCGCGTCGGCCAGCAGCCGCAGCGCCTGGTCCGGGTGGACGGCGATCACCACGGCGTCGTACGGCTCGGTCGTGCCGTCCGCGGCGGTGACGTCCACCCCGTCGGCGTGGCGTCGCACGGACCGGACGGGGGTGGCGGTGCGGACGTCGCCGATGTGCTTGGCGATCCGGTCGACATACTCGCGCGAACCGCCGGTCACCGTGCGCCACACCGGCGAACCGCCCACCGAGAGCATCCCGTGGTGGGCCAGGAAGCGGAACAGGTAGGCGGCCGGGTAGAGCTGCGCGGTGGCGGCGTCGCAGGACCACACGGCGGACACCACCGGTGTCATGAAGTGGGCGCGGAAGTAGCCGGAGAAGCCTTCCCGGTCCAAGAACGCGCCGAGAGTGAGCGGATCCTCCGGGCTTTCGGCCAGCAGCCGGCGTGCCGCCCGGTGGAACGCGGGAACCTCGGCCAGCAGCCGCAGGTAGGAGCCGCGCAGGAGGGTGCGGGGCCGCGCGAGCAGTCCGGCCGGGCCGCGGGCGCCGGCGTACTCCAGTCCGCACCCCTCGCACCGCACGGACATACTCATCTCCGACTCCTGCGTGGCGACGCCGAGCTCGTCGAACAGCCGCAGCAGATACGGGTAGGTGCGCCGGTTGTGCACGATGAAACCGGAGTCGACGCGGTGCACCCGCCCGTCCTGCGGCGAGGTCAGCTCATGCGTGTGCGCGTGTCCGCCGAGCCGGTCGTCGGCCTCGTACAGCGTGACGTGACGATTCAGTCCCAGGACGTACGCGGCGGTCAGTCCCGCCACCCCCGCGCCCACCACGGCGGTACGCCGCCCCGCGCGTTCCGGGCTCCGCGACGCCTCCCTCGACGTCCGCTCCATCGCCCTTCCTCCCGTCGGCCGCGATCTGTGCTGTCGCGCGTAATCCGGATCTGCTCGGGCATCGGATTGGCCGTACGACGGATCACTTGCCGACGGACGTGACCCGCGCGGCCCACGTACGGCGTACGTGGGCCGCGCGGGGTGCGGCGTACGGGAGCCGGCGGCGGTCGGGCGGTCGGCGGTCGGCGGCGGCACGAAGGCTTGCACCGGTTGGGCTGGGTGGACTGGGTGGACTGGGTGGGTCTGACGACAGCTACGGCCGGGGAGGCCGGGCATGCGGTGTGCGTGCCCGGCCTTCCCGGCCCCGGAGGATGGATGTGGTCACTTGCCGCCGGCGCGTGGGGTGCCGATGTGGGTGATCTTGTGGTTGCGGTCCAGGCCGACGACGAGCTTGGTGGTGACCCCCTGACCCCAGGTGAGGGTGATGCCGACCTGGCCGGCGGTGGCGCTGTTCTTGACCGTCCACTTCAGCGGGACGTTCTGGGCGCGCAGGATGCCGTCCGAGTGGTTGCGGTCCTCCCACTTCTCCACCTCACGGAGGGAGTCGGCCCGGACGTAGAACTCACGGAGTTCGGTGGTCAGCGTCTCTAGAACTCTGTGTGTGCCTGTGGTTTCCAGGCTTTTCGGGCGCGGCGTGGCCGTGTGCGGTTGCCGTCCGGTGGTCCGAACCTCGGGGTGAGGGGGTGGACTTCGGTGGCGTGCAGGTGGTGGAAGCCGGTCCGCTGGGCGGCGCGGGTGCGTCGTCGACAGGTTCTGCGTGAGAGCCGCACCCGGCCGGATCGTGGAAGGTCTTCCTCGGTTCGGTGGGGTGCGGGTACTCCATGACCTGGCACCGGCCCGGGTGTGGCGGCTGGTGTCGTGGTGTCATGCCCCGCCGGACGCTGGACTGCCCCCGGGGTGGGGGTGGTGGCGGGGACCGTACGCACATCGGGCGTACGGCGGGAAGTCGTGTGGCCGGGGCCGGGGCCGGGGCCTGTGGCAGCGTGGCGAGGGCTCGGCCTGGCAGGGGTGGGGCGTCCCTTGCCCGGGGTGGTTTTCGGCCCGCGCGGGCGGGGCGGGGCCGTTTGCGCGTGGCGCTGTCGGCGCAGGCGGCGGGTGGTCTTCTTCGGACGCCGGACCATGGTCACGGTGCCCTCGATGGTGGTGCGGATGGTCCGGGTGCCTGTGGTGCGGTCGGTGGTGGTGTGGGTTTGGGCGAGCAGGCCGCGGGAGACGATGCGTCGGGCGGCGGCGTGGTCGCGGTCCATGGACAGCCCGCACCCGGTGCAGTGCGCCCACTTCCAGCCCCGCTCACCGAGTCGGTCGGGGGCCGGGTGGTGGGTGAGTGTGGTCAGGCAGCCGGGGCAGAGTTTGGAGGTGCCCCGGGCGGGAACGGTGACCACGGTGATCCCGGCCTTCGCGCCCAGGTGCCGGATCGCCTCGGCGACAGCGCCGCGGACCTGCCCGGACAGGCGGGCGTTGCCCTTGCGGTGGCCGCGGGCTTCCAGGGTGGCGAGATCCTCCAGGTAGATGACGCTCGCGCCGAGCGCGGCGGCCTGGTCGACGGCCCAGCGGGCCGCCGCCCGGGCCAGCGCGGCGTTCAGCTGCCGGATCCGGGCACACACCCGGACATGTTCCGCCTGAAGTGCCCGGGCCCGCTCCAGGTGTCCGCCCCAGGCCAGGTGCGGGGAGCCGAGCCCGTCGGCCAGCGCCCGGTAGTGGTCGCGCTTGGCCGCGAGACGCTCGCGCACACCGCGCAGCCGGTGCAGAGCGGTGCTGATCACCGTGGCGTCAAAGACCAGGGGACGGCCGTCGGTGACGACCCGGGAGGTCTGCCCTTTCCCGGCCAGGCGGCCGAGTGTGCCGGTGAGGAGGGTGTTGACACCCCAGTCGAAACCGACCGCCACCCGATGCCCGGTCGGCTTGGTGGCCGGGGTGGGCCGTGAGTGCGGCAGGTCGACGGCGATCCTCCCGGCCGGGGTGGGGCGCAGGGTCGGGGTGTGCAGCACCGCATCAGGCGCGACGGTACCGGGCAGCCGGATGTCGAGCATGTGCCAGGCCCAGTCACGCCCCGTGGCGGGGGCGGCCCGCAGGGGGAGTTTGACCCGCAGCCGGGCGGTGGCCGCATCCACCCGGGTCAGGGTGACCTGCTGGCGGTCCATCGCGGCCAGGAGTACCTGGCCGGCCACCTGTGGCGGGCCCTCCAGGGCGCACAGCCCGGCGGGCAGCTGCCCGTGCTCGGCCACGTGGGCGCGGATCTGGCGGGTGCGGTTGCGGATTTCGGCACCCGTCACCCCGGCGGGCAGTACCGCCCTCAGGGCCGTCCACTCCGCCACGGTGCGCCGCCGGGGATCGGCGGGCCAGGCGGCCAGGACGGCGGCCACGATGCTGCGCCGGTGCAGGGCCAGACGCAGGGTGCGCGCGGCGTACTCCTGAGCGCCCCGCCGCACCCGGTCCGGGACATACACCCCCGCCGGGAGCACAACATCCTGCGGCCAGTTCAAGCGACGCAGCGCCATCCAGCCCTTGGACGGCAACGCCTGACCCTGCCCGTCCACCCCCGCAGCCAGCACGTCAAAGGAATCCTCGTCCCACCGCGCGGCCACCAGAGCACCCGTCAGCTCCCGGCTCAACTCGGCCAGAAAACCCACCCGTTCCAGCAGCACCCGCTGCCCGACCCGCTCACCCGTGGCCTCCAGCACCCCCGAGAAGGCGGTACATGTCGCCGTCGCCATCAACCTAGCCACGCACCTCACCCGCAACACCGGCTCCCGCTCCCGCTCCCGCTCCGGCTCCGGCTCCGGGTCCGGCTCCGGCTCCGGCTCCGGCTCCGGCTCCGAGGACAGGCTGCTTCATGCGGCCCCCGGCTTCGTCCAGAAGCCGTCGACGCGCCTCACGCGAGCGCATCCCGTACATGCGGCCGGCGAAGGTGGCCACCAGCGACATGAAATCGTCCAGCAGTTCCTCCATCCCCCCGGCCGCTCCCTTGGAATGCAACACCTCGACCGTAACGCGATGATGAGCCAGAACCTGGATCAACCAGCCCGCACCGAACCGGGCCAACCGGTCCCCGTGCGTGACCCGCACATGGGTGAACTCCCCCTTCGCGGCCCGTTTCACCAGCCGGTCAAGCCCCGGCCGTGACTCCCGCAGCCCCGAAGCACGGTCTTTGAAGACCGCGACCACCACCCCCGAAGCGGTTGCCCGCAGTTCGGCCTCCTGCGCGGCCAGCGAAGACCCCTGCCCGCTGCTGCCCGAAACCCGCACATACAGAGCCTCACGCCGCCCGGCCGTATCCGGGCAGCCGGTCAGAGCGTCCAACGCCTCACTGGAGAAGCGCCGTTCACGCCCCACCCACACCACCGCAACCCTGCCCTCGTTGGCCCATAGCCGCAGCGTGCCCGGATGCACACCCACCCGCCGCGCAGCCACCGCCAACCGAAGAAGTTCCATGCCGAGGAACCTACGGCCCCACACACACCCACCACCCCAAACCGGCACGACATCACACCATCGCTGGAAGCAGGGGGGAATCACCCACAGATCCATACACGCTCTGCTATGCAGCATCCACAAGGATCCCTAAGCAAAAACCCCGACAGTTGAAGACCCTCCCCGGCTTGTCGCGCGAGCACGACGAGGCGTCGCGCCCCGCCTCGCGAAAGCCCTGGTACAGACACCGCGTCGCGGTCACGGCGGCTCTGGTGACCGCGCTGGTCGCCACCCTGGGCAGCCTGTCGGCCCTGCCGTCCGGGCGCTCCTCGGCCAACGGCACCGACCAGGTGTCCGGCACGACGACCGCGGGCGCACGGCACGGCTCCCCGTCACCGTCCGCACCCACCTCCGCCTCCGCCACGCACAGCAGGCCGACCGGCTCGCCCTCGGCGAAGGCTCCCGCCGCGGACGACCACTCGTCGAGCCCGTCCAAGAGCCCCTCCGCCAAGGCCGTCCCCGCCGTCCCGCCCCTCACCTGGACCGTGAACTCCCAGCTCTGGGCGTCCGGTTGCGATCACGACTACGTCATCGACAAGGCGCCCCAGCGGGTACCGCCTCCCCCGGCCCCGCAGGACGCCACCCCGTGGGCGCGTACACAGGGCGCGGTACACGGCGGCCAGACACTCGTGGACATCTCCGTGCAGGGGCGGACGGACGCGGCCGTCGTCCTGAAGGCGCTGCGGGTCCGCGTCGTGGGACGGGCCGCCCCGGTGAAGGGCACCGTCTATTTCACGGGCCAGGGCTGCGGCGGCGACCTGGACCCCCGCTCGTTCGCCGTGGATCTGGACATGGACCGGCCGATCGCCCGCTCGGTCCAGGGCCCCGAGGACGGAACGGGCACCCCGGCGAAGCGCATGCCCTACCAGGTGTCCGCGAAGGATCCCGAGGTGCTGATGGTCGACGCCCGGACCGTCGACTGCGACTGCCGCTGGTATCTGGAGCTCGACTGGTCCTCGCAGGGGCGTACCGGCACCGAGCGCATCGACGACCACGGCCTGCCGTTCCGCACCAGCGGCACCAAGGGCCTGCCCCACTACTGGTACGCGCACGACGGCTGGACCCCGATCGCGAGCTGAGCGGGGTCAACGGCGCCGCGACCGCGACCGCCACCGTCGCCGTCACCGCGCAGCCGCTGGCGCAGACCGCCGTGGAGCAGTGGCGGGCGCCTTCGCCTGTGCGTCGAGGACGACGGCCGGGGCGGCGCGGACGCGGACGCGGACGGCGGCTCCGGACTCACCGGCATCCGCCGCCGGATCGCGGCGCACGACGGCACCCTCTCCCTGGCCGGCCCGCCCGGCGGCCCCACGCACGGCGGCGCTTCGGCGAACGCCGCGCACGGGAAAGCGGACGAGGAGGCGGGAGAGCGGCTCGCCGGCCCCCGGTCCACTCCCCGGTGCCGGCCGTGGCGCAAGGCGGCGCGTCGACGAACCGCCGTCCACAGCCGATGTGTTGCCGTGTAACGGTGTCGCTACGGCGGTGTCCTGAAGGACGGACGGGCGTGACCTCGGGGCTCTGGGGCCCCTCCTCATCAGTGTCTTACGCAGTGCAGGACCGGGGAGCCGGTGGAAACGCCGCCGACTCCCTCCTACCCGCACCACCCCCACCTCGGAAGGAACCTCCTCTGATGAACCGCCACCTGCGCAGGGCCGTCGTCGCCACCGCCGCGATCACCGCCGGGCTGCTGATGACGGCGTGCCAGAACGGCACCGACACCGACTCGTCCGGCACGAGCGGAGCGGACAAGGCGGCCGTCGCGGAGAAGGCAGCGGACTCCAAGAACTCCAAGGGCGTCAGCGGCACGTTCAAGAACGGCGAGGTCACCTATCTCGCCCCGGGCAAGTACATCGTGTCCGTGCCGGGCAAGCAGGACCAGCAGTTCTGGGTCGCCGAGGACACCGAGGTCTACGGCGCCGGCACGATATGCGGCGAGGCGGGGGCCAAGGTGGACGCGCCCTGCACGCTGGACCAGCTGGAGTCGGCCGTCAAGAAGAACGCCGTGAACGCCGACGTGGAGATGAAGAAGGGCATCGCGACCCTCGTGACCGAACGCCGTAGCGCGCAGCAGGACACCGGCACCGGCTCGGGCTCGGGCTCCGGCAGCGACTCCGACAGTGGCTCCGGCGACGACTCCGGCTCCCGCGAGACCGTCGTCGAGGACATCAACAAGGGCAAGGGCGTCAACGGCACCTGGTTCGGCAACGTCTCCTACCTGGCACCGGGCAAGTACACCGTCTCCGACATGAAGGGCGTCGAGCAGCAGTTCCTCGTCGCCGAGGACACCGAGATCTGGGGTTACGACGACATCTGCGACGCCGTGAACACGGGTCAGGGCGGCGAGGGTGGCATCGAGTGCACCGAGGCCCAACTGGAGACGGCCGCCAAGAAGGGCTTCAGCGCCGAGGTCGTGATCAGCAACGGCATCGCGACCACCATCCGCGACGACCACTGAGCCACACCCCACGGCGAGCCGGTGGATGGCCCCGCGCCCGATGCGGGGCCGTCCACCACCCTGCCGGACGGGCGCGGAGCCGAGTCATGGCGGCGGAGGGAGGCTCCCGTCGGGCTCACGGCTGCCGTGGCCCGGCCTCGGTCGTCGCCCCGGCTCCGGGGGCCGGAGGAACGGTGAGTCTCGCCGTCGTGACGTACGAGACCACGACCGCGACGATCACCAGCGGCATGACGGTCAGCCCCTGTGCCCCGAGCAGGAGGGTGGCCAGCAGGACGGAGACCAGCGGAAGTCTCAGCATCGCCGTGCCCATCGCTCCGATACCCATCGCGAACCCCGCTACCAGGCTGAGCCCCGGCAGGTGGGAGAACAGGATGCCGCCCGCCGCTCCCACGAACATCGCGGGAAAGATCGGGCCTCCCCTGAAAGCGCTGAGCGAGGTGCAGTAGGCCAGGCCCTTGCACACCACCAGCAGCGACAACGCTCCCACCGAGTACGCGGCGTGGTGCGTGAGGAGCGGATCCAGCGCCGACTGCCCCGAGTACAACACGTCGCTCGCCGCTTTGCCGGTGCCCTCCGCGTAACCGATCGCCAGCCCCGCCACGACCAGGCCGATGACCACCGTGGCCGGCACCCGTCGCCTCTCGACGTGCGTCCTGAGCCGGACGGCGAGCCACCGGATTCCCGCACCGGCGAGTGCGGCCGACACTCCGATGACCAGAGCCCACCCGAATTCCGCCACGGTCGGGGACGTGGCCTCGGGTACGTCGTGCAGGGTCAGCGAGTAGGTGCCCAGCCCGGTCCAGGATCCCAGCCCGACGAAGATGAGCGCGCCGATGCCCGCGGCCAGCAGGCCGGGCACCAACACCAGCGCCATCATCGGCCCGCCCAACCCCGAGGCCTCCATCAGGAGGAACGCTCCCAGCAGGGGGGATCCCAGCAACGAGCTGACGGCCGCGAAGCTGCCCGCCGCGCCCAGCACCTCGATCATCTGCTTCGGGGGGTCGCGCTTGACCATCCGCACGGCGCCGGCGGCGAGCCCGCCGCCGAGCGCCAGCAGAGGTGCCTCGGGTCCGAGGACGGCGGCGAAACAGAGCGTCGCCAGGGCGGCGGCGAAGATGCCGGGCAGCTCGATGGGGGTGGGCGTGCCGCCGGGCTTGAACCCGTCCGTCGGTTCATGGCCGCCGTGTCCCGGCAGGTACTGGATCGTCAGTGCCACGAGCAGCCCCCCTACGGCGAGCAGCGGCAGCGGCCACCAGGAGGGCGTTCCGTCGAACCCCAGCGACTTGGGCAGATCCGTGTAGAGCAGCGGCTGGACCTCCCCGACCAGCGCGAGGAAGCCGAACGCCGCCGCGGACACCGGCCCGCCGATCAGCGCGGCCATCAGCAGAAGCACCAGGTACGCGCGGCTCCGAAGCAGCGTCATCGGGTCCGGGAGCGGCGACGGGGCCTCGGACCCGGTCGTGGCAACCGGCATGCGCATTGCCTCCTCGCGAATGCGGACCCCGTCGGGGTCTCACCGGCTGCTTTCGGCGAACCCGGAAATCCGGAAGACGCCGCCGCCTGGTCCGGCGGCACGGATTCGAGCCTGGCACGCCGTTCTCACGCGGGCACGTCGACGCCGCCCATGCGTGTCTGCGTGTCACTGCGATACGTCTCCGGACCCCGTCCAACGCCCCTCCTACAACCCTTTTGGGGCCTTCCACGGCGAGTCCGGTCCGGTCAGGGGCATCGGTAGGTGAGGTGGGTGGTGAAGGTGCGGTCGGTGGGGGAAAGGATGCGCAACTCGACCTGCGCCGCGTACCGGCCCTGGCCCTGGAAGGTCCACAGCAGGTGCAGACGCGCCTGTCTCTGGCCCCGGACCACCACTTCGCGCAGCACGCCCGAGGCGGTGCCGTCGCTTCGGATCCAGCGGTAGGAGAACGTGCCCGGCCTGCCGTTCGTGGTGACGAGACCGACGATGTCCGCTGTGTCACCGCAGCCCAGGACCGTCGGCCGGGCCGTGACCGCCGCCGTCCGCACCGCGACGGACGGCCCGAGGCGCTGCCAGGCGAGGAGGGCCATGACGGAGATCAGCACCAGCGCGGGCAGGGCGTGCCGGCGCAGTCGTCGGCGTCGGGGCACGGGGGGCGGCGGCGGCAGCGCGGGCAGCGTCCGGTGGGTGCGGTGCGCGAGGGCGGCCGTCACCCCCGGGCCGAAACGCAGCATCGTGCCTTCGGTGCGGTCCGGCGGCGTCGGCAGGTTCTCCGGGGAGAACGGCAGGCCCTCCGTGGAGAACGGACCGACGAGGGTGGCGTCCGGCTCGGGTCTCTGGATCCAGTGGCTGTCCAGCACGGTGGCGCTGTACTCGGCGTCGACGGAGCCGGGTTCGCCGCTCGGGGCGCGTTCGACGCTCGGGGCGCGTTCGTCGGCGCGGTCGAGGTCCTGGGTGGGGTCGAGGTCCTGGGTGGGGTCGAGGACCTGGGTGGGGTCGAGGACCTGGGTGGGGTCGAGGACCTGGGTGGGGTCGAGGACCTGGGCGGGGTCCCCGTCCTCGGCGGAACCCAACACCCGGCTCGGCTCCCCGCCCTCGGCAGCATCGAGCGCCCGAGTGACATCGAGGACCTGGGTCGGCTCCCCGCCCTCGGCGGAACCCAACACCCGGCTCGGCTCCCCGCCCTCGGCAGCATCGAGCGCCCGAGGGACATCGAGGACCTGGGTCGGCTCCCCGCCCTCGGCGGAACCCAACACCCGGCTCGGCTCCCCGCCCTCGGCAGGTGCGGACGCGGATGTGGACGCGGATGTGGAAGCGGACGCGGGAGTGCGGTCGTCGTGAGTGGTCATCTGAGGTCACACCGCCTGGTCAGAAGCTGCTGCGAGGCGCCGCCGTCGGCGGAGGCCGGAGTGGTCGTGGCCCGGACCGCCCAGTAACAGCCGAGGTTCCGGAAGGTGTGGTCGACGGTGAGCGTGTACTGGGTGGCGCCGCTGCGCTCCAGCGTCTGGACCGCACCGTCCTGGGTGCCGAGCTGTCCGCCGGTGTCGCCCGCGAACCACGAGACGGTGAGGGAGAGCGGCCCGGTGCCGTCCGTGGTGATGCCGATCGTCGCCGTGGCGGTCGTCGGACCCGTCTGCCGGAAGCCCGACACCACGACGTCCTTGATTGCGGGGGCGGCCGGCGAGGCGGGGGGAGTGGTCGTCGGCGTCGTCTCGGGTGTCGCCTCGCCGGGCGTCGTCGTCTCCGGGGCCGGGTCCGGGTCCGTGGTGCCGGATGCCGAGGGCGTGCCGGTGTCGGCGGTCGCCGGGTCCGAGGCCGACGGGCCGGCCGACCCGGTGGAGGTCGGGGACGGCGAGGACGACGGGGACGACGTCGACGATTCGGTGGTCGTCGGGGTCGGAGCCGTGGGCCCCGCCGACGCCCCGCCGGGCTGGGCACTGGTGGTGGCCAGGGCCTGCGCCGCCTGCTGCGGAGCCGCTCCGGGCGTGTGCTGGATGCCGTAGGTCAGGAGGACGCCCAGAAGCGCGGCCGCACCGGACACCAGCATCCCCGGCCGGCCGGGCCGCCACGACCGCGCCCAGCCGTCTCCCCGTTCCGGGCTCAGCAGCGTGCGCGCGGTGTCCGTGGTGGTGTGCGGGGCGCTGCGGGCCGAGGGCAGCAGCAGCGGCAGCAGGGCCACCAGCGCGGCGAGCCGACCGCGGCCGCGTTCCTCCCAGTCGGGCCCGTAGGCGGCGCCGGCGGCCGTCTCCAGGTCCGTGACGAACGCCTCGGCGTGCGTGGGCCGTTCCCGCGGGTCCTTGGCCAGTCCGCGCCGCACCAGGTCCCGCACCCCCTCGGGGACCTCCTCGACGGGGACGGGCGCGTCGGCGTGCTGCAGCGCGAGGGCGGCGAGATTGTCGGCCGGGTACGGCTTGTGGCCGGTGAGGCACTCGAAGAACGTGGCCGTGGCCGCGTACACGTCGGCGGCGGGCGAGGCGGGCGCGCCGGTCCACTGCTCCGGGGCCATGTAGGAGGGGGTGCCCGCCGCTCCGGCGCTGGTGCCGACGTCCGCCGCGATCCCGAAGTCGACGAGCTTGGACGCTCCGTCCGGCATGACCAGGACGTTCGCCGGCTTGTAGTCGCGGTGGACGACACCGATGCGGTGCGCGTCGGCCAGACCGAGCAACGAGCCCTTGAGGACCAGGAGGGCGGCCTCGGGATCGAGCGGGCCCTGACCGTTCAGCATGGCCCGCAACGAGACACCGTCCACCAGCTCCATCACGATGGCCGCGCCGTCCGGGCTCTCGACGTATTCGTACAGCCCGGCGACGTACGGGCTCTCCAGGCCGCCGAGCAGCCGCGCCTCCGCCCTGAAATCGCGGACGAAGCCGGGCCGGGTGCGCAGTGACTCGCTGAGGTACTTCATCGCGACCGGCACGCCGGTCTCCTGGTGCACGGCGAGGACGACCCGCCCGCTCGCCCCCGCTCCCAGTTCCGACGACTCGGTGTATCCAGGCACCGCCCATGTGTTCATTCCAGCCCCCCAAGGCTGCAGTGCTGCCGGAAACCTCACTCGCCCCGGAGCTTCGGACCACGCCCCCAGAGACACACTTTCGGCCACGGTGGTTGCGGTGCGCCACCCCCAGGAGCCCCGCTCCGGGGATTCCACGGCCGGACCATCCGGACGCTCCGGCTGAAAACGGCCAGGCCGGCGCCATCCTGCACATCCGGTCCTGGGGGGCGCCGGGCCGAAAAGTGACCGATCCACAGCCGCCCGGCGGACCGGAGCAGCCTGCGGACCGGAGCGGCCGGAGAGCCAGAGCGGCAGACGGTCGGAGCAGCCGGAAAGCCAGAGCGGCCGACGGACCAGAGCGGCAGACGGTCGGAGCAGCCGGCGGACCAGAGCGCCCGGCCGACCGGAGCGGCCGGCGAGTCCGGCCGTGTCGGTCCGGCCGTGGTCAGGCCATCTCGGTCCGGCCGTGGTCAGGCCGTGTCGGTCAGGCCGCCTCGACCGGCTTCGGCCCGGTCGAAGCCACCTCGGCCGGCAGGGCCTGCTCGCACCAGATCGTCTTGCCCGTCGCGGTCTGCCGTGTCCCCCACCGCTGCGTCAGCTGGGCGACGAGCAGCAGGCCCCGGCCCCCCTCGTCGAACACCCGTGCCCGCCGCAGATGCGGCGCGGTGCTGTTCGCGTCCGAGACCTCACAGGTCAGCACGTGGTCATGGATCAGCCGCAGCTGGATCGGGGGCACGCCGTACCGGATGGCGTTCGTCACCAGCTCGCTGACGACCAGTTCGGTCACGAACGCGGCCTCCTCCAGGCCCCAGGACACCATCCTGCGCACGCTCTCCGAACGCACCCGCGACACGGCCGCCGCGTCCGCCGTCACATCCCACGCCGCGACCCGCCGCCCGTCCAGCGCCCGAGTCCGCACCAGCAACAGCGCGGCGTCATCGACGGGTCCGTCCGGCAGCGCCGTCCTCACCACGTGTTCGCACACGTCCTCCAGCGAGCCGGCGGGCGCGGTCAGTGCCGTGCGCAGCGCCTCCAGGCCCGCGTCCAGGTCGCGCTGCCGGGACTCGACCAGGCCGTCGGTGTACAGCGCCAGCAGACTCCCCGGCGCCAGCGCCACCTCCACCGACTCGAACGGCACCCCTCCCAGGCCGAGCGGCGGCCCGGCCGGGAGTTCCAGGAAGCCGGCCGCCCCGTCGGGTGCCACCAGGACGGGTGCCGGATGTCCGGCCCGGGCCAGCGAACACCGCCGCGACACCGGGTCGTACACCGCGTACAGACAGGTCGCACCGATGTCCGCCGCCGTATCGGCGTCCCGGCCGGCCCCCGACTCCGCGGCCAGCTGGATCACCAGGTCGTCCAGTCGGGTCAGCAGTTCGTCCGGGGTCGGATCGACGTCCGCGAGCGTGCGTACGGCGGTCCGCAGCCGCCCCATCGCCGCCGCCGCGTGGATCCCGTGTCCCACCACGTCCCCGACCACCAGGGCCACCCGCTCGCCCGACAGACGGATCACGTCGTACCAGTCGCCCCCCACCCCGATGCTCGGTGACGCGGGCAGATAGCGCGAGGCCACCTGCACCGCCGACTGGTACGGCAGCCGCTGCGGAAGCAGGCTCCGCTGCAGCGCGAGTGCCGCCGTCCGCTCCCGGGTGAACCGCCGCGCGTTGTCCAGGCACACCGCCGCCCGGGCCACCAGGTCCTCGGCCAGGGAGAGGTCGTCGGACTCGAAGGGCTCGGGGGTCTCGCGGGTTCGGGTGAGCATGACCACGCCGAGCGTCGTGCCCCGGGCCCTGACCGGCAACAGCATCCACGAGTGCGTCCCGAACCGGGCGATCTTCGCCTGCCGGGCCGGGCTCAGGGCCGCCCAGGCGCGGATCACCGGGTCCTCGGTCAGGTACATCGCCGAGCGTCCGCTGGCCAGGCACAGCGCCGCGGGAGAGTCGGCGAGATACACGTCGGAGTCGCCGGCGGTGGTCTGCGCCTCCAGGACACCCTCGAACAGGTTCAGCTCCGCGATCCGGCGCAGCCGGACGGCCCCGGCGATGGGCCCGGGAGCGGGCTCGTCCCCCCGGAGCAGGACCTCCAGCAGGTCGACACGGGCGAAGTCGGCGAACCGGGGCACCACCACCTCGGTCAGCTCCCGGCCGGTCCGGGTCACGTCCAGGGTGCTGCCGATGCGGACGCTCGCGTCGTTCAGCAGGGCCACGCGTTCCCGGTCGCGGCTGGCGCGGGTGACGTCCGTGACGGTGGTGCAGACGCCGAGCGTCCGGCCCCGTTCGTCCCGCAACGGTGTCGCGGACACGTCGAAGACCCGGGAGGAGGACCCCGCCGGGAGGCTGCCTCTGACCTCGCCGGCCTGCTCCTCACCCGTCAGCAGAGCCCGCCGGGTCCGCTCCTCCCACTCCGCCGCGTCCGGGCCGACCAGGACGTCGGTGAGGCGGCGCCCGCGCCGTTCCTCGTCGGAGAGTCCGCTCAGGCGGCGCATCCGCTCGCTCTGCCACACGCAGCGCAGATCGGTGTCGTAGACCGTGAGCGCCAGCGGCGAGGCTTCGAGGGTCCACGTGGACAACGCCTCCCGCTCCCGCTCCCCCACCGCGAACCCGGCCGGCGGCGGGCCGATCACCAGGATCGAACCGGGCCCCGTCGCACGCCCGGCCACGTCGGTGGCCAGCGGGTAGCCGGAGACCGGCAGCGTCAGCAGGCTGCCGTCCCTGTGCCGCACCGGGAGCGCCCTGTGGCGTTCCTCGGAGCCCGCGGCGTCGTACACGTTCGGCCCCAGCAGTTCCGCGACCGGCTGCCCCACGGCCTCCGCGGCCGTGTGGCCCAGCAGGCGTTCCGCCCCGGGGCTCCACCCGGTGATCAGACCGCGCCGGTCGGTCACGACCAGCCCGAGGACGCGCGACGTGTCCATAGCGTCCAGCGTGGTGCCCGTGATGCCCATAATCAACCCGTATGGCCGCCGTCGGCCGAGGGGGCCCGGCCTGTGGGTCCCGGCCGCCGCGGGCCGGGGTCGAGCCCCGCGCAGGCGGCCAGCGCCCGGCCGATCGCGCGGCCCGTCCCGGTGAGGAGCCGGTCGTAGGTGACGGACAGGACCAGGCGCAGCGTCTGCTCGGCGTCGAGGCAGAACCAGGAGCCGACCGTCCGCAGCCCGTGCGGGGTGAGCCGCCACAGCTTGTCGGCGTCCTTGACCACCGCGTCGTCGGCGTTGAGGGCGTGCCGCCGGGTGTCGTGGCCGTCGACGATCTCCGTGATCCGCGCGGTGACGTCCGGCGGGTACCCGAGGTCGGTGAGGATGCGGTGGGCGATGACGGCACCCTCGGTCTCGTGTCTGCGGACGGTCCCGGGGTCGTGGGAGCCGGGGGCGATGGCGGGCAGGATGCGTGCCGGGTCGACGGTCTTCCAGCCGGTGTCGTGCAGCAGGATCGCGGGGAGCACCACGTCGGCGCGGGCCAGCGGCACCGCGGCCAGCAGCGCGTCCGCGAGGCCGTAGGCGTGGAGCGAGTGCGTGGCGTTGTCCCGCACGTCGAGATACGGCAGGGCCCGGTCCCAGATCTCCCGTTCGACCCCGGTCAGGCGCACCAGCGCGGGCACCTCGTCCGCCGGGGGGATCAGCGACGGGGCGAGCGGGAGGACGGGAAGCGGTGTGGGAGGCATGCCGGTCTCCTTTCGGCGCGAGCGCGCTCAGTCGAGGAGAGTGACGGTGCCGGCCGTGCCGTCGACGCGGATCCGCTGCCCCGTCCTGATACGGGTGGACGCCGACCCGGTCCCGGTCACCGCGGGCAGGGAGTACTCGCGGCAGACGATGGCGGCGTGCGACATCACCCCGCCTATGTCGGTCACGGTGGCCCGCACCCGCCCGAACACCGGGGCCCAGCTGGGCGCGGTGACCGGCGCGACGAGGATCTCCCCGTCCTGTACGAGGTCCAGTTCGGCGGGGCTGTGGACGATCCGGGCCGGGCCTTCCGCACGTCCGGGTGAGGCGGCCAGGCCGATCAGGTCGCCGGTGGTGTCGAGGTCGGCCAGCCAGGACCGGACGCGTTCGCTGGTGATGCCCCACAGCATGATGCTGAAGGGTTCCGTGACGGCGGCGGGCGGCCGGTTCAGCGCCGGTTCCGGGCGCCGGGACGCGAGGGCGCGGACCATCCGCCGCCGCCGTGCCACCTCGGGCGGCCAGTGGTCGGGGCCGATGGGCGCACTGCCCCGCGCCCAGCCGGACGCGAAGTCGAACAGCGCGCCGCGGGCCTCGTCGCGCGTGAGGTACAGCATGTCGTTCTCGCCGGGCCAGAAACCCGCCCGGTGCAACAGCGCCGACAGCTCACGGGTCTTGCGCCAGAAGACGCCCATGGACCAGTGCTCGATGTAGAAGTTGTGGTTCTCCACGTACGGGTAGACCTGTCGGGCGAGCCGCAGTTTGGCGTCGAAGTCCGTGCGCTGAGCGGGGTCGAGCAGGGCGGCGTACTCGCCGGTGATCCGGTCCCGTTCGGCGACGAGTTCGCTCACCCGCCGGTCGATGTGCTCGCCCCGGCGCAGCCGCCGGACGTAGTCGCCGATGTAGCCCAGGGGCAGCGCGGGTTCGTCCCGCCAGTACCGGTCCTCGGCGTAGAAGCCGTTGCCGGAGGTGAAGTTGAACCACGGGTCGCGGGCCGTCTCCCAGGCGTCCAGCCAGTCCCGGCCCCCGGGCGCCGACGCGACGGAGTCGAGGGTGTGCCGTCCGGGGCCGGGGACGGTCAGCAGGTGGTCCAGGTCCAGTTCGACGGCGAGCTTCGCCAGTCGCTTCAACTCGTCGTCCGGGCGGAACAGTTCCATGTCCACGCCCTGGACCATGGCCGCGACCGCCTGGTCGGGGATACCGGGGAACCACTGTCCGCACGCCTGGAAGAGGTCCAGGTAGGCCGCGTAGCCGAGGTTGAGGAACTCGAAGTGGTGCTGCCAGGCCCGGTGGCACAGCGCCAGGAGCCTGTCGTACCCGCCGAGCAAAGTGTCGGCCGCGTCCAGCCCGACGCCGCGCTCGACCTCCTCGTACGGCTGGACGTCGGGCAGTTCGGTGAACCGGAGCGCCTCCAGCTCCCCGATCGTGGCGAGGACCTTGCCCTTCCAGGTGTCCAGCAGCGCGTCCCAGTGCGCGAAGTAGTACCCGGCGCGCCGGAGGAAATCCGGCACCCTCGCCGCCGCCTCGTCCCGCTCCACCGTCACCGGGTGGTGGTAGACGTATCCCTGGTGGACGCGGCATTCCAGGCCGCCTGCGGGCGGCACGAGGAAGTACCGGGTGTTGAACTGCCCCAGGCACTTCGTCGACAGCTCCGGGCCGATCGTCTCGAACGGTTTGAGCACCGTGGGCCAGTGCTGGCTGTCGCAGAACCAGAACTTCGCCTCCTCCACAGCCCGCCGCTCGGGCTGGAAGAGCACGTTGTACGGGTACATGCTCCGCCAGTCCTCGGCCCCCTCGGGCGCCCGCTGCTCGTAGGGGCTGGGGAAGCTCGTGCGCCGTGCGGACGACGTGTGCCGCCGGGTCGGGGTGCGCTGCTGGGTCGCCATGCGAGGTCCCTTCGTCGGGCCCGTGCGGGCCGGGCCGGGCCGGGCCCGGGGCTCGGGTCGCTCGGGTCGCTCAGGTCGGGAGGGTCCCGAGTCCGAGCATGGTGTCGGCGATGCTGGAGACGCCCGCCCCGGGCACCACCTCGGCTCGCGCGCGTGGTCGACGGCTCCAGAACGTCTCGGGCCGCGCCTGGAGCAGCAGCACGCGGGGGCCACTGTCCGGGAGCGGGGCCGCGTCACGGGCGATGACCCACTCGACGTCCTGCGGGCAGCCGTAGTGCCGCTCGACGCGCTTGGCCAGCTCGGCGACGGCGGTGACCTCGGCGGGCTCCAGGCACGCCCTCCCGCGGCGGGCGTCCTCGACCGCGCGCCGGAGGAGGCCGTGCCCGTCCGGCGCGACGACCAGCTCGTGGTGCTGCGGCGACAGGGTCGTCTTCAAGGGGACGAGCAGCACCTTGTCCACGACGTAGTGGTCGGGGGTCGTCTCGCCGGACATCACCGGTTCGCCGAGTCCCCAGGCGGCGTCGATGACGATCTTCGACGGGTCGCCGTCGGCCGGGTTCACGGTCATGGCCACCCCGGCGGTGCGCGCGTCGACCATGCTCTGCACACCCACCGCCATGCTCAGCCCCCGCTCGGGCATCCCGCCCGCAGCGCGGTAGGTGATCGCCCGCGCCGTCCACAGGCTCGCCCAGCAGCGGCGTACGGCGTCGACGACGGCGTCGGCCCCGCGCACCCCCAGGTACGTGTCGTACTGCCCGGCGAAGCTGGCCGCCGGCAGGTCCTCCGTCCCGGCGCTCGACCGTACGGCCACCGGGACGTCCTGGGCCGCCCCGAGGACCCGGTAGGCCGCGGTGACGGCCGTCGCGACCGGGGGCGGCACGGGCCGGTCGGTGACCAGTCCACGGACCTCGGCGGCACGTCTCTCGGTGTCGGCCGTGTCGGAGAGGTCGAGCCCGGCGAGGAGGGAGCCGATCCGCGCGCGAAGGCCGCCGCCGTCGAGCGCGGCGTCGAAGGCGTCGGTGGTCACCGCGAACCCGGGCGGCACCGGGACCCCGCGGCCGGTCATCGTCAGCAGAGCGGCGCATTTGCCCCCGACCCGGGCGGTGAACGGAGCGGCGCCGGAATCGAATGCGACGGTGTACTGGTCGGCCATGGAAGGGCTCTCCGCACGGGCAGGGCTGCACGGCATCCCCCCACCGAGCTTACGGCGTCCCGGGCGACCACGGCATTCGGCGACCCGGCAGACGCCGCGCCCGCCCGACCGGAGCGGCCCGGCAGCCGCCGCACCAGCCCGACCGACCGGAGCGGCCCGGCCGCAGCCGCGCGGCCGCGGCCGCCGGAACGCCTGCGGGGTAGGGGTTCGGGGAGCACAGGCACGGGCCTGCGGGGCGGTCGTACGCCGCCGTGAGGCGGGGCCGACGGACCGATGCGCCGGACGCGCGGCTCACGTTCCGGCCGGAGTCCGGGGCACCCGGCCTCGGAGCCACCACCGACGGCCCCGGGCAACGACGGCAGGCGCCGTACCAGCCCGACCGCAGCGGCCCGACCGAAGCGGCCCGACCGCGGCCGCGCGGCCGCGGCCGCCGGAACGCCTTCGCGGGGTACGGGTACCACCCGAGACGGTCGCACGCAGCGCCAGGGGTGCGTCCGGCGTACGGATCCGCCGGACGCGCGGCTCACGTTCCGGCCGGAGCCCAGGGCACCCGGCCTCGGAGAAGGCCGCCGACGGCCCCGGGCAGCGACGGCAGGCGCCGTCCAGCCCGGCCGAAGCGGCCCGGCCGCAGCCGCGCGGCCGCTCACGCCGGAACGCCCGCGGGCCCGCGGCCGCGCACGCCGGACCGCCCGCGGGGGTACAGGTGCCGCCGGGCCCACGGGGCGGTCGCGCGGCGCTGGGGCGCGTCCGGCGGAGCGGGTCCGCCGGGCGCGCGGGTCACTGTCCCGCCGGAGCCCAGGGCACCCGGCCCCGGAGACGGGCCGCGGCGGCGAACGCCGCCAGCGTCCCCGCGACCAGCAGGGGGTGCCCGACCAGCCAGGTCTGGACGCCCTCGAACGGGTCGACGGCGGTCAGCGTCGCGCGCTCCAGCGTCCAGGACACCGAGAAGACGAGGCCGATGACGGCCACCCCGACGCGGAACGCGGGATAGAGCGGGGTGCGGGCCAGCACGACCAGCGACGGCATCATCAGGGCGACGACGAGCAACTGCGTCAGTTCGATGCCCAGGTTGAAGCCCAGCAGCGTGGTCACGAGCGATCCCCGGTCGAGGCCGAGGTCGCCGATGAGCGAGGCGAACGCCAGCCCGTGGACGAGGCCGAACCCGGCGGCGATCAGCACCTCTCCGCGGGCCACCAGCGGCCGTACCGCATGGACCGCGGACACCGCGATCGAGACGGCGATGAGCGTCTCGACCGGCCGGGACGGCACCTGGACCGCTCCCGAGGCCGCGAGGGCCAGGGTGAGCGAGTGGCCCACGGCGAACGCCGACACGACGTGCACGACGCGTACGACGGGGCGGCGCGGCGAGGTGTCCGAGGCGCGCCACCGGCCGCCGGCCGCCACCAGCGGGGCGGGGATGAGCAGCATCAGCAGGAACAGCAGGTGGTCGGCGCCCTCACCGACATGCTCGATGCCGAGCCCCGCCGTGGTGGCGAGACCCGTCAGCCAGGAGCCCTCACCGGCCGGGACCCGCAGGCTCCCGGTGTCCCGGTCGAGGACGCCCAGGGTCTCGGCGTCGTCCGCCCTGAGGATGCCCCGGTCGAAGTCGTAGCGGACGGTGGCGAGGACCTTGTGGGTGAGGAGTTCCTCCACGATGACGTCGTAGCGCAGCCGGAAGTCGGTGACCTGTCCGTCCGGCGGGCGGATGGTGAGCGGGTAGACGAGGTGCGCCGTCCCGTCGATCGTCCGCACCGAGCCGGTGGCGAGCGTGACGGTCCACGCGTCGCCGTCCTCGCCGACGGCGCCGATGTGCTGGGCCGTGTAGCGCTTGAGGAAGGACCGGTCCTCGCCGAGCACACCGGTGCGGGTGAGGTCACGGTCGACGGCGATCGCCAGGCGGTCGACGGGGAGTTGGACCTCGCCCTCGACGTGGTCGTCCCGGATGTCGAGCAGGACGGCCGAGGTGCTCATCGGGTGGGCGCCGGCCGGCGACACGAGGCCGCCGACCAGCAGGAACGCCGCGAGCAGGAGGGTGTGGCAGACACGGCGCACGGACGTCATTCCCAGCCGTAGTCGGAGGTCTCGTCCCGGAAGACCGTGTGCTGGTGGATCTGTTCGGGCGTGTCGCCGGCCTGGTTGGAGAACTCGATCCAGGCGGACGGCCCGTCGAGACGGACGTACGTCTCGTTGTTGTCGATGGTGTTCCCGCCGCTCCAGCCGATGTACGTCTCGTCGTACTCGGAGACGTACTTCTTCAGCAGCCGTCCCGCGGCCTTCTCGTCCAGGTCGTCGACCCAGGTGCGCAGCATCGCGGTCACCTTGGCCCGCTGCTTCTTGGTGAGGCTGCTGACGAGGACGCCCTCGGGTTCGGCCGGGAAGGGGCCGTCGTCGCCGGGGCCGAGCAGCAGGTCGTCGAAGCTGCCGTCGATCTCGGCGGCGGCCAGTTCGTCGACGGTGAGCGACTGGACGGCGCCGATGGTGGCGGCCCGCTTGTCCGCGAGCGGGGCGTACTCCTTGTCCTCCCAGGTGAATGCCATCGGCTCGACGGCGGTCAGAGTCGGCGACATGGTCACGTTCTTGCCGGCGTAGGTGATGTTGTACGCCGCGTGGTGGCCGCCGTACTGGACCATGAACTCGCCTGTCTTGCTGGGCTGTCCGAAGAAGGCGATGTAGTACCCCTCCGAGCCGAAGTCGGCGCCGCCACCGCCACCTCCGCCACCGCCGGGACCGCCGCCGGGGCCGCCGGTGGGGGTGCCGGTCGGAGATCCGGAGGGAGGCGTGGGCGTCGTCTCGTCCTCGTCTTCCTCGCTTTCCTCCTGCGCGGCGAGGTAGTCGTCGGCCTCGCGGATCTCGACGAGCTCCTGGTAGCCCTGCTTGCTGAGTGCGGCCTCCATGACCTTCATGGCCGCCGCGTCCTGCTCGGCGGTGAGGTCGCCCAGCTTCAGGCCGTTGCGGTCGACGACGCCGTCCGGGAAGTTCGACCAGCCGGTCTTCTTCACCTCGTCGCCGAAGTCGTAGAGGGCGGTCTCCTTCTGCTCGTCGGACAGCGTGGCGAGGAAGGCGTCCGCGGCCTTCACGACCTGGGCGGTGTTGGCGCCACCGGCTCCGGTGCGGGCCGCGGCGGCCGGGATGGCCTGCTCGGCGACCGTCGCCGAGGCGGACCCGGGGTCGAAGGCGAGATAGCCGACGGTGCCGAGGGCGATGCTCAGGCACGCGGCGAGTACCACGGACCGGCGCAGTACGGGGCGGGTGTGGGACGGCATGACGCTCCTGTGGTGTGAGGGTGGTGGAGCCCTCATCGTGGAAGAGCGGTCTCAGCGCCCGGCGGGAGCGAGTCGGGAATTGGATGAGAAGCGGCTGACAGAACGCTGTGCGACGATGCGCGCATGCCGGAACGTGTCCTCGTCGCCGACGACGATCGAGCCGTCCGCGAAGCCGTCGAGCGGGCACTGGAGTTGGAGGGCTACGACGTCGTCACCGCCGGCGACGGTGTGGAGACCCTTGTCCTGGCCCGCCGGGACTCCTTCAGCGCGCTCATCCTCGACGTGATGATGCCGCACATCGACGGCGTGGCCGTCTGCCGGGTGCTGCGCGCCGACGGCGACCGCACCCCCGTACTGCTGCTCACCGCACGGGCCGGCGTCCCGGACCGGGCGGACGGGCTGGACGCCGGCGCCGACGACTATCTGCCCAAGCCCTTCGAGGTGCCCGAACTGCTCGCGCGGCTACGGGCGTTGCTGCGCCGGGCCGCGCTGACGGCGCCACCCGCCGCATCGACGTCACCCACCTCGCCGACTTGGCCGGCCTCTTCAGCCTCCCCGGCCTCGCCCGCCTCGCGGGCCGGGCAGGGCGAGCGCGCGGGTGACCTGCTGCGAATGGCGTCCCTGCGCGTCTCCCCGGGCACCCGACGCGCGTGGTGGGGCGCGGCCGAACTCCGGCTGACGAGAACCGAGTTCGACCTGCTGGAGCTGCTGGTGCGCAACGAGGGCCTCGTCCTGGACCACGCGGAGATCTACCGGACGGTGTGGGGCTCCGACGCCGCCGTGGACGCGAAGAACCTCGCCGGTTACGTCGGCTATCTGCGGCGCAAGCTCGCCGAGACCGGAGCACCCGACCTCATCCGCACGGTACGCGGCGTGGGTTACGCGGCGCGGCGGCCATGAGTCTGCGCTCGCGGTTCGCGCTCGCCTTCGCCGCCGTCGGTGCCGCCGTGGCGGTGGCGGTCGGCGCGCTGAGCTACCGCGCCGCCTCCGACCGCGTCCTCGCGGAGATCGACCGGTCGCTGAGGTCGACCACCACGGCCCTGGCGCACGCGGCGGAGGAACAGCAGGAGCAGGCCGTGGCCGACGCGGTCACCCACGGCACCGGCCCCGACCTCTATCCCGGACCGGACCTGCCCGGCCCGGGGGACGAGGAGGAGCGGCGGCCGGTCCTGCAGGCCGTGGCCCGGGACGGCACGCCCACCCTCCTGGGCGGCCCGCTCGACGAACTGCCGGTGTCCCGGACCGCGCGCGCCCTCGCCGCCTCCGGCCCGGCCGGCCGGTCGGACACCACCGAGACCGACGTGGGCGGCCACACCTACCGGCTGCTGACGACCGCGCTCGGCGGCGATCGCGGCGCCCTGCAGGTGGCCGTCCAGGTCGACCAGACCCACTACGTACTGGGCGGCATGAAGAGGCAGATCGCCGCGGCCAGCCTGGCGGTCATGCTCGTCGCGGCGGGCACGGGCCGGCTGCTGGCCGGACGCATCACCCGTCGTCTCGCGCGGCTGGCCGAGGTCGCCGAGGAGGTCAGCACGGACGGCCGTGTCGGCGGCGACGCACCGGAGTTGACGGGCGGCCGCGACGAAGTCGGGCGGCTGTCCGCGTCGTTCAGCAGGATGCTCGGCCGCATCGCCGCCGCCCGTGAGGCCCAGGAACGGCTGGTGCACGACGCCGCCCACGAGCTGCGGACCCCGCTGACCAGCCTGCTGGCCAACGCCACCGTGCTGCACCGCGTCACCGAACTGTCCCCCGACTCCCGCGACCGGCTCCTCGACGACGTCCAGGACGAGACGCGCGAACTCGGTCACCTCGTCGACGAACTCGTCGAACTGGCCCTGGCGGGCGGCCGCGAGGAGGCCGAGGAACCCGTCGCCCTGGCCGAGGTCGCCCGCCGCGCGGCGCGGCGCGTGTACCGGCGCACCGGACGCCTGGTCCACATCGACGCCGACGACTGCGTGGTCCGCGGCCGCCCCCAGGGCCTCGAACGCGCGGTGGGCAACCTGCTGGAGAACGCCGCCAAGTTCGACGCCGACGGCGACGAGCCCATCGAGGTGCGCGTCCGCCGGGGAGCGATCACCGTCCGCGACCGGGGCCCCGGCATCGCCGCCGCCGACATCAACCGTGTCTTCGACCGCTTCTACCGGGCCGACGGCACGCGCGGTCTGCCCGGGTCCGGACTCGGCCTCGCCATCGTCCACGACGTCGCGGAGGCCCACGGCGGAACCGTCTCGGCGGGTACGCGGCCCGGCGGCGGCGCCACCGTGGGCTTCACCGTGAGCCGGTCACGTCTTCTGCCCGGCCCCGGCCCCGGCCCGCGCACCCCGACCACCGCGACGGACTGACCGCACCCGTCCGCCCCGCCGACGGGACCGACCGCACCCATCACCCCGCCGACGGACCGACCGCACCCGTCTGCCCCGCCGACGGGACCGACCGCACCCGTCCGCCCCGCCGGCGGACCGACCGCACCCATCACCCCCGACGACAGACCGCCTGAGGTCAGCCGTCCTGCGACGGGGTCTGCCTGATGCCGTCGACGATGGCGCGGTTCATGATGGCGCTGGTGAAGACCACCGTGCCGGGCTTGATCAAACCGCCCTCCTCGGTGGTCCTGTTCACCTGAACCGTGCGGTCGCCCAGGTAGACGTGGGTCTTCCTGTCGAAGATCCACTCCTCGCGCTGACCGCTGGTCTCGTCCAGCCGGGCCACGGCCACCCCGTGCCGGCCCGCCGCGTCCACCGCGTCGTCGACCACGACGACACCGGGAATCTTCGCGGCGGCCTTGAACAGGGCCGAGGACAGCTCCGCCGGGGGATAGCTTTCGCCGAGCAGGTCACCGATGGTGGTGAACGCCTGCTGGTCGGGGGAGTTGCCGGCCCCCTCGGTCTCCTTGTAGATCTTGGCCAGCAGGGCGTCGGGGTCGGTGGTCAGCTTGGCCAGGTAGTCGTACGACGGGGCGTTCAGGTACGCCTGCGGGGTGTTGCCCTGCTCGTCGGGGAGGCTCAGGGTCTCGCCCTCGGGGCTGTCGTTGACCGCGGGGTCGATCAGCCAGCCCTTGGTGCCGTCCGGCGACTCCCACACCTGGCGGGTGTGCAGCGCGTGGCTGGCCAGGGTGGTCCTGTCGTCGACGGTCTTCAGGAAGATGCTGGACGTCTTGGACTCGATGTAGATGTACTGGCCGGGCTTGACGGCCGGGTGCTCCCCCTCGGCCGCCGTGAGCGCGATCTGGTCGAGCAGCTGCGGTACGCCCTTGGTCGTGGCGGTGCCGACGGTGGTGGTCAGGGCCGGTCCGCTGGCGAGGCCGCCGTCCTCGACCCCGGTGCCGCCACCGGACGCGGCCACCCCGACGACGACCACCCCGGCGAGGGCCGCGGCCAGTGCGGGCAGGGCGATCGCGGGGCGCGGCAGCCGGAAGCGCCGGGTCTTCGCCGGTGCGGCCGGCTTCGTCGCCGCGCGCTCGTCCGCCTGGGTCTCGTGAATCTGGGCCATCATGCGCTCCTTGTGGAACTGGTGACGGCCCGGCGGCAGGTCGCGCGTCGTCCGGTCGAAGAGCTGTGCGCCCTCTGCAGACTCGGCAGCGTTCTGCCGGGACGTGTTCGCGGTCATCGGTTTCCTTCCTGTGCGGGCCGGATCGCGTGTGCGTGATCGCCTCTTGTCTGTCTGCGGGGGCTGCCGACTTCCCGTTTCCCGGGACTTTCCCCGAGATTTCTCTCAAGCGCTGTCGCCGCGGCCTCCCCTCCCAAGTGCCTTCTACGGCTTTGCAGTTGAGGTAGGGCCAGGGCGGCCTCGGCCTTCCTGCGGAGCTTCTTGCGGGCACGGGAGAGGCGGGAGGCGACCGTACCGACCGGAATGCCGAGCGCCTCCGCCGCGGCCTCGTAGTCCAGGCCCTCCCCCAGGCAGAGCACGATGACCTCGCGCTCCGGACGACGCAGTGACGCCAGGGCCGTGAGCGCCTGCGCGAGGCGCTGCCGGCCGTCGAGGCGGTCCGCGACCTCCTCGGCGTGGTCGGGCACCGACAGTTCGGCCGCCGCGGCCGCCTGCGCCGCCGCCCGGTACCGCCGGTTGCTCCGGTACTGGTTGCGCGCGGTGTTGGTGGCGATGCCCAGCAGCCACGGCCGCAGGGAACCGCCCTCCGGGTCGACCCTGTCCCGCAGGCGCCACGCCTCCATGAAGGTCGCGGCCATCACGTCCTCGGCCGTCGACCAGTCCGCGGTCAGCCGGAAGGCATGGTTGTAGACAGCGCGGGCGTAGTCGTCGAAGAGCTCGGCGAACGCGCTCGAATCCCCGGCCCGTACCCGGGTTCGCATATGAGTGCTCACACCCATGAGCTGTCCGGCACCCCGCACCGACTTCCCGTGACCTGCGCCACACTCGACCCGACACGCGTGATCGGCCCATCGAAGCACCTCCGCTTTCGGGCGTTCGTTTCCGCATGGTTCGCCCGGGCACTCGCGAGGTGAGCGTGAGCGACGGGAGGTGTCCCGTGTCCGGGAAACAGCGACCGCGCAGGGGCGACCGGGTGTCGTGGAGGAGTCACGGGGCCGAGGCCACGGGCAGGGTCGAGAAGAAGATCACCGAGAGGACCGCGGCGGCCGGACGCACCGTCGACGCCTCCGCCCAGGACCCGCAGTACCAGGTCCGCAGCGAGAAGTCCGGGCGCAGGGCCGTACACAAACCGCAGGCGCTTCGCGTGACGAGGGACGTGAAGAAGAAAGGGTGACGCGTCCACCCGGACGCGTCCCGCCCACGAGACCGGAGGGCCGTTCGATGGCCGACGGGAGCGGTGCCGGCCTACCGCGCGGGGCTGTGGCTCCCGCCGGTAGGTGAGTCACCGCTCCGGTCGGAAGGCGAGTCGCCTCCCCGGCCGGCACGTGAGTCACCTCCCCGGTCGGCACGTAAGTCGCCGCTCCGGTCGGCACGTGAGTCGCCTCTCCGGCCGGAAGGCGAGTCCCCGCTCCGGTCGGATGCCGGCCAGACGTACGGCAGATCGTCCGGCACGCCTGGGAAGGCCGGTGTGTAGGTGACCGGGTCCTTGCGTACCAGCGCCGACCGGTGGCTGCGGTGAAAGGTGTCGTCGCCGAGCCAGGGAGGCAGTTCCCCGGCGGCCGCCAGTCGCGGCTGGTCACGTATCGGCGCGTCGGGGCGGAACTCCGCGAGGTCGGCGACCAGCGTGGCCGCGCAGCTGTCCCGATGGCCCTGCTCGGACCACACCTGGCAGACCTCCAGGCCGTACCGGACCAGCGCCTCCTCGTATCCCGCCCACATGCGCACGGCCGGATGCCGACGCCACCCGTAGCCCGGCAGGATGAGGCCGCGAAGGACCTGCAGGGCCTCGACCCGCTGCTTGCCCAGCCGGCGAGGGTCCAGGACCAGCGCCGAGGCCCGGAAACCTGGATAGGGCAGGAAGGTCTGCACGCGTCGTCGCCCCTCTCCGCACGGAGTTCCCCACGTCGGCCTCGCCGAGCCGGCCGGACAACGCGCCGGGTACCCCGCGTACGGCACCCATTCCCTCAGGTTCCCTCAGGCGCTCCGCCCGCCCGGCGCGCCGAGGCTCCCGCCCGAACCCGACCGTGAGCGGTTCACCTGCCGGCTTGTTCGGCGAGCGTGTGGGCCACGAGCGCGTTGGCGTGGCCGTGTCCGAGGCCGTGCTCGTTCTTGAGCCAGGAGACGAGCTCCATGTGCCTGGTCAGCGACGAGGCCCGGATCAGGTCCTTCCACTCCGCCACCGGACGGCCGTACTTCTTCTCGATCGAAGGGAAGTAGCCGGCGGGGCCCTTCACAGGTGCGGTCATGTCGGTCGCGTCCTTTCCTCGGCCGGTCGAACGACTCCGTCGACTCCGTGGTCATGACCGGTGGAGGCGGGAGAAGTGATCGGCCTTCGGAAGTGATCCGGGTCACTCGCCGGGGGGCGCCCGTGAGGGGCGGTTACTTGAGGTCCTCGGCTGTGTAGTAGTCGCTCCCGAGCAGGATGTACTCGTAGTTGCTCTTGTCGACGCTGATCGGCTGGAGCAGGTAGGCGGGCACGGCCTTGACGCCGTTCTTGTAGGCCCTTCTGTTGTTCAGCTCCGGCGTCTTGTCGTTGAGTATGTCGTCGGCCATGTACGCGGCCCGCTCGGCGAGCTGACGGAGGTCCTTGTAGACGGTCTGCGACTGCTCGCCCGCGATGATCGACTTCACCGAGGCCAGTTCGGCGTCCTGGCCGGTGATCACCGGGAGGGGCTTGCCGGCCGAGCCGTAGCCGTCCGCCTTCAGCGCGTTCAGGATGCCGATGGAGATGCCGTCGTACGGCGACAGGACCGCGTCGACCTGCGCGCTCCCGTACGACTTGGCGAGGACCTCGGTCATGCGCTTCTGCGCGGTGGGCCCGTCCCAGCGCAGCGTGGTGATCTCGTCGAGCGCGGTCTGACCGGACCGGACGACCAGTTGCTCGCTGTCGATGTACGGCTGCAGAAGGTGCATCGCGCCGTCGAAGAAGAACTTGGTGTTGTTGTCGTCGGGGGAGCCGGCGAACAGCTCGATGTTGAACGGCCCCTCGCCGTCCTCCAGGCCGAGCTTGTCGATGATGTGGCGGGCCTGGAGCCGGCCGACCTGCTCGTTGTCGAACGAGACGTAGTAGTCGACGTTCTTGGAGCCGAGGATGAGCCGGTCGTAGGAGATCACCGGGATCTCCGCGGCGGCGGCCTGCTGGAGCACACCGTTCAGCGACTTGTTGTCGATGGCCGCGATGATCAGTGCGTCGACGCCCTGCTTGATCAGTTTCTCGATCTGCGAGACCTGGGTCTTCGGGCTGTCGTCGCCGTAGAGCAGCTCGGTCTTGTACCCCTTGTCCTGCAGGTCGTCCACGACACTCTTGCCGTCGGTGAGCCACCGCTCGGAGGCACGGGTCGGCATGGCGATACCGATCGTGCCGCGCTCGGAACTGGCCTCGCTCTCCTGGCCGCCGCAGGCGGTCGTGGTGAGGGCGAGGGACACCGCTCCGGCGATTGCGGCGAGGGCGGCTCTTCGACTGAGCATGGTGATCGTTCCCTGTTCCTGTCGTCGTTGAGAGGATGACGGCGAACCAGACGTCGCTGGGGAAAGCGGTGGAGCGGGCGGGGTGAGCCCGCGGGGAATCCGCTCAGCGGCCTCGTGGACGCGCGCGGCGCCGAGGTCGTCGGGGCGCGGCGCACCCGCTTCAGCGGCGGTGAACAGCGGACGGCACTCTCCGAGCTCATCGCGAACCAGCTCGCCCGGCACGTTGCTCGACCCCTGGACGTGGGTCAGGCCGCGCCACGGCGTCCCGGCCGCGTGTGCGCTGGTTCCGGTGATACGCAGGGCACTCGGCTTTCCCATCGTTCGAAATCTCGTCACACGGTCGGAATGTCTGCGCGACAGTAAGAGGGGATGTGCGGAGTGTCAACGGGGCGAACACAATCGGTTCCAGAAAGTGGCGAAGCTCGCTCCGGTCGCGGACGGCATCTCGACGGCGGCATCACGGCCACCGTCCGCGACGACCACCGGGCCGCGACGGCGGGATGATGGGCGTCATGCGCATCCGCATCGACGCCGTCGACCTGCCCGGCCTCACCCGCCCCGCCTCCGCGGACGGCAGAGCCCCCGCGTACGGCAACATCCACGTCGCCGTGCAACGCCGCGACCGCCCGGCCGAACTCCTCGACCCACAGCCCGGCGACGCACCGTCCGCGACCTGGACCCTGGAGTGCGCCACGAGCACCTCGCCGACCGGCACCGAGGTCACCGGCCCCCATGTGCAGGACCGTCTGGGCCGGCGGTTCATCTACCTGTCGTGGGGCACGGTCGACGAGTCGGGCACCTTCACGATGTTCCGCCGCGCCAAACTCATGCTCGACGTCGTCCCCGCCGACATCCTCGCCACCGCCGCTCGCGACGGGCTGCTGGTCGGACGCCTCGGCCTGACCGACGCGCAGGGCGGGCCCCTGTGCGCACGGGTCGAGCCCCCGCACATCACCTGGACCGCCGAACGACAGGCCCCAGGCTCGCCGGCCTCGCGTCGCCCCTTCGGGCCTGTGTGACCTTAATCGCCGTAGTGAGGTCTCGGCGCGTGCGCCGCCGTCCCGTGCGCCGGTGCCGACGACGGTGGCGCACGGCCCATCGGCGGAGGTCATGGCGCTGCGGCCGGAACCGCCCGGCGGGAACACCGTACGGGCGCGGATCAATATCTGTGGTCGCGGGATGAGAAATAGAGGCGGTGCGCGGCGAGTATTCCTGGACCGCCGAGCGGATCGGAATTGTTGACCGCACGGGGCCGATGACACCGTGCTAATGTCGATCTCAGTTGCAGGTGTGGTTGCCAGAAGGTTCATTTTTCCGACGGTTAATCAGCACGGCGACGCGGAATCCGCACAGGGCGAATTCCGGAAATCGTCTCCGAAGGAGAAATGACATGGCTACTGGCACCGTGAAGTGGTTCAACGCGGAAAAGGGCTTCGGCTTCATCGAGCAGGACGGCGGCGGCGCCGACGTCTTCGCCCACTACTCGAACATCGCCACCCAGGGCTTCCGCGAGCTGCAGGAAGGCCAGAAGGTGTCCTTCGACATCGCTCAGGGCCAGAAGGGCCCGACGGCCGAGAACATCGTTCCCGCCTGACACCGCAGCAACGCATACATCGCAGCTGGGGCCCGCACCTAGGGGTGCGGGCCCCGGCTCGCTGCTTTTCAGGGCGCACGACGGGACAGCCCCACCAGCACACGCACGGTGACGCATTCCCCGTCGATCCGAATCGGCGCCCATCTTCATCCGGCTCGTTCTCGCGATTCTCTGCGCCGTTCATTTCAGCTGCGGACATTCCTTGCTACGTGCCCACGTGCTCACATCGAGGAAGGTTCCGCTTGAACCGCGCACGCACCCCCCGCTCCACCCGCTCCAACCGCCCCACCGGTGGCTCCACCCGCTCCGGCGGTGGCTACGACCGTTCCGGCGGTGGCTACGACCGCTCCCGGGGCTCCGCCCCCCAGCGCTCGTCGGCTCCGCGGCGTTCCAAGGGCTACGACCGCCGCCCGACCGCGCCCCAGGGCGAGTTCGCGCTGCCGGTGACGACCACGCCCGCGCTGCCCGCCGTCGAGTCGTTCGCCGACCTCGCCCTGCCGGCCCCGCTGCTGGCCGCGCTCGGCCAGCAGGGCGTGACCACGCCGTTCCCCATTCAGGGCGCCACCCTGCCGAACTCCCTCGCCGGACGTGACGTGCTCGGCCGCGGCCGTACCGGGTCGGGCAAGACCCTCGCCTTCGGCCTCGCGACGCTGGCCCGTACGGTCGGCCGGCGCGCGGAACCGCGACAGCCGCTCGCCCTGGTCCTCGTCCCCACCCGCGAGCTCGCCCAGCAGGTGACCGACGCCCTCACCCCGTACGCCCGCTCCGTGCGGCTGCGCCTGGCCACCGTGGTCGGCGGCATGTCCCTCGGCAGGCAGGCCGGGGCGCTGCGCACCGGGGCCGAGATCGTCGTCGCGACGCCCGGGCGGCTCAAGGACCTCATCGACCGCGGCGACTGCCGACTGGACCAGGTCGACATCACCGTCCTGGACGAGGCCGACCAGATGGCCGACATGGGCTTCATGCCCCAGGTCACCGCCCTGCTCGACCAGGTGCGCCCCGACGGGCAGCGGATGCTCTTCTCGGCCACCCTGGACCGCAACGTCGACCTGCTCGTCCGCCGCTACCTGACCGACCCGGTGGTCCACTCCGTCGACCCGTCGGCGGGTGCGGTCACCACGATGGAGCACCACGTGCTCCACGTGCACGAAGCGGACAAGCACCGGACGACCACCGAGATCGCGGCGCGGGACGGCCGGGTGATCATGTTCCTGGACACCAAGCACGCCGTGGACCGGCTGACCCAGCACCTGCTGAACAGCGGCGTCCGCGCCGCGGCTCTGCACGGCGGCAAGTCCCAGCCGCAGCGCACCCGAACCCTCGCGCAGTTCAAGACCGGCCATGTGACGGTCCTGGTGGCGACCAACGTCGCCGCCCGTGGCATCCACGTCGACAACCTCGACCTGGTCGTCAACGTGGACCCGCCGGCCGACCACAAGGACTACCTGCACCGCGGCGGCCGTACCGCCCGTGCCGGCGAGTCCGGCAGCGTCGTGACCCTCGTGACACCCGGCCAGCGCCGCGGCATGAGCCGGCTGATGGCCTCGGCCGGCATCGCGCCGCAGATCACCTCCGTGCGGTCCGGTGAGGAAGAGCTGACCCGCATCACCGGCGCCCAGGCCCCTTCCGGTGTCCCGGTCGTCGTCACGGCGCCCCCTGCGGCACCTGCCCGCCGCTCCGCGGCCTCCTCGTCCCGGGGCCGCCGCGGCAACCCCTCCCAGGGGCGCACCACCGGACAGGCGCAGGCGGGGCGGCGGCGCAGCGCGCGACGGCCCGCCTTCGACACCGCGGCCTAGAGGCGTCGCCCGGGCAGCCTGGGCATCGCCCAGGCGTCGTCTGGGCGCCGCAAGAAGCTCACCCATCTCCGAGGAGGCAGATTTGACACCGGTTCGGCCACTGCGACACCAGGCGGACCTCTCCCACATGACCGTGGTCGACGACATGGACGCGTCCGGCCTCCGGGTCCGGGACGACATGACCGTCGAGGTCGCCCTGGCCGTCATGGCCGGTGCCCGTGTCGAGTACCTCCTCCTGTGCGACGGCGACGACCAGCGCACGGGCTCGATCACCCGGGCCGAACTCGGCGTTCACCGCACCAGTTCCGCGTACACGGACCGGCTGCGTCTCCGGGACGTCCTCGACGGCTCCTTCACCCCGCCCGTCCCCCGGCCCGTCGCGGCCGGGGGGCGCCTCCGGGCCCCGGGCGTCCTCGCCCTCTCCCGCTGATCCCTCTCCGCCCGGATCAGCCCGTTCTCCTTCTCCCTGTGGGGGCATCATGCGCTGTGTCATCGCCCGGTACCCGTTCGACCTGACCAAGGACGGAGTGCTGGCCCTGATGAAGGGCGTCACGCCCGGACTGATCACGGGTGAGTCCGTGACCATCGGCCGCCGCCGCTATCCCGTCAAGCAGGTGGGGCAGGTCATCACCCGACAGGACAGCCGCGACTTCACCAGCGGCGAAGTCGTCCGGGCCATGACCCGCCTCGGCTTCACCTGTCACGACCACCTCAGGGCCGCGCCCGCGCCTGCGGCCACCGCGCTCCAGACCGCGTCGGCACTGCTCGGCGGCGCCGCTCTGGACGCGTAGACGTAGAGAGATCAGGCGCTCAGCCGCCATCAAGATCCCGGAAGGGCCCTGCCGACGCGCGTCGGCAGGGCCCTTCCGTCGTGTGCCCGTCCCTTCAGGACCGCCGACCGTGACGGGTTCCGCCACCCGTTGTCGCAGGTCACAGGCTATCTGGTCCCCCAGAGGGCTGAAATCTGTTCTCGCCACAGTAGACATTGGGCGGCAGCGCGGTTAGTCTTCTTCTCGTCAAAACGAGTCGAGCGAAACCCGGCAGACACGAACTGGCGGGGTTGCAGTACACGAAACACACAGGTCAGTACGGCTCTGGAGCCGTTGGTTCAGAGAAGGACGGAGGAGCAGACGCCATCAGGATCGCCCGGCCCGAATGCGCTCGGCCCGGGTACCGCAAGACCCCGGATTGGAAGGTGGTCCCCGGTCAGGCAGCCGCGATCCCCGCACCCCCCTTCTGAAGGGCTGGTAGCGGAAGCAGAAGGTCGGCAGAGCACGAGAGCCGACAGATGGTGTTGAATTTCCTTCGGGGCCCTGGTGCCGTACGGCGCCAGGGCCCCTCGACGCGTTGTACTACGAGGTGACATGACAGCAGATAACCCCCTCGGTAATCGTCTGGACGACGACGACTACCCCGCATACACGATGGGGCGGGCCGCCGAGATGCTCGGCACCACCCCGGCCTTCCTCCGAGCCCTCGGCGAGGCCCGGCTGATCACTCCGCTGCGCTCGGAGGGCGGACACCGCCGGTACTCCCGCTACCAGCTGCGGGTCGCGGCGCGCGCCCGCGAACTCGTCGACAAGGGCACCCCCATCGAGGCCGCCTGCCGCATCGTCATCCTCGAGGACCAGCTCGAGGAAGCCCAGCGGATCAACGCCGAGTACCGCCGCCGTGCCGGACACGAAGCGCCCGGCAGTTCCGTCGCCGGTTCCAGCTGATCATGTGGCGCGGGCCGGCCCGCGACCCCGGCGAGCCGTGCACACGGGCTGACGCGACCGGGGGTTCAGGCGGCCTGCCGCGTAAGGACTGCCATCGCGCCGGTCACGGCCGGTAGGCGCCGCGGTTGTGGTACGTGACCTTTCCGGTGGGCAGCTTGGCCGGGGCGAAGAGCTGGTCGACGGTCACGAAATGGAAGCCGCGTGCCGTGAGGGCCTTGATGATGCCCGGCACGGCGTCGACCGTCGTCCGGTGGATGTCGTGCAGGAGGACGATGTCCCCGGGCCTGGTCTCCGCGTTGACGTACTTGATGATCCGGGCGGAATCGCGGTACTTCCAGTCGAGGGTGTCGACGCTCCAGTGCACCAGCGGTCGCCCGGCGGCCGAGCGAACCGTCGCGTTGTGGGCGCCGTAGGGGGCGCGGACGGTGGTGGGCTTCTTGCCGGTCGCCTGCTTGATCGCCGTGTCCGTGCGGGCGAGCTGCGACTTGATCTTCGCGGCGCTGAGCTTGGTCAGATTGGCGTGGTCCCAGCTGTGGTTGCCTATCTGGTGGCCGGCGAGCGCCGCGGCACGCACCGTCGACGGGTTCCTCTGGACGTTCGTGCCGACGGCGTAGAAAGTCGCTCTGACCTTGTGGTCGTTCAGGATGCGCAGCAGCCGCTGGGTGTCGGCGACCGGCCCGTCGTCGAAGGTGAGGGCGACGCACTTCACCTTGCGACAGTCGACGGCCTGAGGTGCGGCGGAGGCGGACGTGGCGGTGCCGGCGAGCGTGGTGCCGCACAGGGCGGCCGTGATGACGGAGATGACGAGGCGTCGGTGCATCGGATCCTCCAGGCGCGGTGAACTGCCTTTGCCGGCAGCGGACTTGCCTGTAAGACGCACTCGACACGGGCTTGGATGTACGTACGATCCGGATATGTGCGTTCCCTATACGTGCGCTCCGTATAGGCGGTTCGGTATACGGAGTCGGGGGTGCGGCCTCGTGGCCACGGCGGAGCGCAAACGTGCAGGGGCACAGCGGAGCGCATACGTGCAGGGCACAGCGGAGCGCATACGTGCAGGGCACACAGGGGCGGTGGAAGTCAGACCTGCCGCGAGCGCTTCACCGGCTGGCGCGGACCGCTGAGCATGACGGACCATCACGCCGTTCGCGGTCGCGCGTTTCGAGGGATACCACGGGCGGCGGAACGGCATCGCGCGGCTGATCGACGGGTCGGCCGGACCGTGCACCAGGGGCGGCTGTTCTCCGAGGGGGACGCCTGCCGGCCGGACTCGCGCGGACGGTCCGGACCGGGGCCCGCCGCCCCGGCGGCCCTCAGGTGTCGGCGTGGGAGGACGGCGACCAACTCGCCTGGCTCGACGCGGTCCTGGCGGACGGCGGGGCCGCCCGGCGTGAGGCGTCCGAGCGTTACGGCGGCGGGCACCGGCCGATCGAGGCCGCTGTCGTGCCCGCGGTCCTCGACCACGCCCGCTCCGTCGGACCGCCCATCGACGTCGCGGTGTTCGGCCCGGCGGCCCGGCGGCCGTGCGGGCATGCGGGCATGCGGCGGCCCCGTCCACGTCACCGGGGACCGGCGGTGGTCGCGTGTGCGCGGCGGGCGCGGGCGGCTCCGTGGGGATCGGCCTCGCGGGTGTACGGACCTGCCACCTCGCCCGCTCCACGGCCGCCGCCCACGGCCCGGCCTCGGCACCCGAACGAGAACTCGAACTCGACGACTAGCAGGGGCGCTGCGTCGCGGTCATCACCCGGTTGCGCGTCGTCGGGGAACACGCGCACGCGGCGTGGGAGCACCTCACGGTGTCACTGCCGGACGCGGGGCCCGGCCGTTCGTCCGTTCGTCCGTCCGTTCGTTCGTTCGTTCGTTCGCCAGTCCACTCGCTCGTTCATCCGTTCGTACCGGTTCGCGCCCGGTCAGTGGGGCGTACGGGTCGGTTCGGGGGCGGTCGATTCCGCCGCGGTGGCGATGTTGCGGGCCATGCCGCCGAAGACCGCGGCGTGGAAGGGGGCCACGCTCCACCAGTAGGCGTGTCCGGCCAGGCCGTGCGGATGGAACAGGGCCCGCTGCCGGTAGACCGTGCGTCCCTGTGGATCCCGGTCGACGGTCATCTCCAGCCAGGCCAGGCCGGGCAGCCGCATCTCCGCGCGCAGCCGGAGCAGCCGGCCCGGCTCGATCTCCTCCACCCGCCAGAAGTCCAGGCTGTCGCCGACCCGCAACCGGGTGGCGTCCCGGCGGCCCCGGCGCAGACCGACACCGCCCACCAGCATGTCCAGCCAGCCCCGCAGGGACCAGGCCAGCGGCGCGGAGTACCAGCCGTTCTCGCCGCCGATCGCCTCCACCACCCGCCACAGCGCCTCCGGCGACGCCGCCACCGTGCGCTCGCGGTGATCCGTGTAGAGGCTGCCGCCCGCCCAGTCCGGGTCGGTCGGCAGCGGGTCGCTGGGGGCGCGGGGAGCCGAGGCCGAGGACCACCTGGTGGCCACGTCCGCGTCCTGTACGCGCCGCAGGGCCAGCCGGATCGCCCGGTCGAGGGTGACCGGGCCCTCCGGCGGGTCCGGCACGTAACGGACGATGTCCCGCTCCGCGCAGACCACCTCGTGTTTCAGTGACTCGACCAGCGGGCGCGCGAGGGCGCCCGGCACCGGGGTGACCAGACCGACCCAGAGGCTGGACAACCGGGGGGTGAGCAGCGGAACGGGGACGATGGCACGCTTCCGCAGCCCGGCGACGACGGCGTACCGCCGCATCATCTCCTCGTACGTGACGACATCCGGTCCGCCGATGTCGAAGGTCCGGTTCACGTCGTCCGGCAGCCGCGCGCACCCCACGAGGAGGCGGAGCACGTCGCGGACGGCGATGGGCTGGATGCGGGTGCGCACCCAGCTCGGCGTCACCATGGCGGGGAGCCGCTCGGTCAGATGGCGCAGCATCTCGAACGAGGCCGAACCCGACCCGATGATCACGGCTGCCCGCAGCACGGCGGTCGGCACACCCGAGGCCAGGAGGATGCGGCCCACTTCGGCGCGGGACCGCAGATGGGGGGAGAGCTCGTCCTCGGGTACGCCGGCAGGGGTCAGCCCGCCGAGGTAGACGATCCTCCGGATTCCGGCGGCACGCGCCTGCTCGCCGAAGATCCTCGCGGCGCGCCGGTCGGTCTCCTCGAAACCCCGCCCGGTGCCCAGCGCGTGTACGAGGTAGTACGCGATGTCGACGCCCTCCATGGCCGCGCGCACGGACTCCGCGTCCGTCACGTCCCCGCGCACGACCTCCACCTGCCCGGCCCACGGATGGTCCCGCAGCTTCCCGGGCGAACGGGCCAGACAGCGCACCGAGAACCCGGCGCCCACCAACTCCGGCACCAGCCTGCCCCCCAGGTAGCCGGTGGCACCGGTGACCAGGCAGCGCGGGGGGTGGGCGGCGGCGGTCATGCCGGTCGCCCGCGCACCGGTCGCGTGCGCCTCGTCCGACGACGACCGGCGGACCGGACCGCGGAAAACGTCATGGCTGCCCTCCGAAGGGCTCTGTGACCGCTCCCCCGAGCCCATGCTCAGGGCCGGAAACGAGCACCGCAACCTCGGAGACGACCGGCCACCGGTCGCTTGGCTACGCTGGACGAGAGTCGTCCATAGCGGGATAAGATCGGGCAAATTTCCCTAAGGAACCGAAAATGGGTCTCGGCGTCGGCCTTCGGGCCGTGAAGCGTAGGTCTCTCGGTCGGGCGGGGGCGGCGGTCGTGGTGGCCGTCGGTCTGGTCCTGACCGGGGCGTGTGGTGGTGGCGGGGACGGCGGGAGTGGGGGTGACAGCCTCACCGTCGGCGTGCTGCTCCCGGGTGGCGGAGCCTCTCGCTTCGGGCAGTTCGACAGACCCCTGATCGAGAAGAAGCTGAAGGAGCTCTGCCCGGACTGTCCGGCGGCGACCGTCGCCGCCACGGCCGAACCGGCGGTCCAGCGGCAGCAGCTCGACGCCATGATCACCAAAGGCGTGGACGTCCTGATCGTCGCCGCCGTCGACGCCAAGGCGCTGCGCTCGTCGGTCGAGGCCGCGGACCGGGCCGGCATCCCGGTCGTCGCCTATGACCGGCTCGCCGAGGGACCCATCTCCGGTTACGTCACCTTCGACGGGGAGACCGTCGGCAAGCTCCAGGCCGAGGCCCTGCTGAAGGCCATGGGCACGAAGGCGGACGGCGGCCAGATCGTCATGATGAACGGCGCCACGACCGACCCCAACGCCGGCTGGTACAAGCGCGGGGCGCTCTCCGTCCTGGAGGGCAAGGTGAAGATCGGCAAGTCCTACGACACGGTCGGCTGGCGGCCGGAGAACGGCTACGTCAACATGGCCGGCGCCATCGCCGCCCTGGGCGCGAACAACATCGACGGCGTGCTGGCCGCCAACGACAGCCTCGCCGGCGCCGTCGTCTCCGCCCTCAACGCCAGCGCGGTGCGGCCACTGCCCCCGGTCACCGGACAGGACGCCGACCTCGCGGCCGTGCAGCGCATCGTCCAGGGCAGCCAGTACATGACCATCTACAAGCCGTTCAAGCCCGCGGCCGACGCCGCCGCGGAGATGGCGGTCGCCCTGGGACGCGACGAGCCGATCGACTCCATCGCCACCGGCACCGTCGACAGCCCCACCACGAAGGACGTTCCGGCGGTCCTGCTCCCGTCGATCTCGGTGACGGCCGACAACATCGAGGACACTCTGGTCAAGGACGGTATGTACACGATCGACCAGATCTGCACCCCGAAGCTCCGGCCCGCCTGCGACAAGGCCGGACTCAGCCCATGAGGCTCATGAGCTTCATCAGCACCCTGAGCCCCATCAGGAGGTGGCCCGGTGGTTCAGCCCTTGCTGGCGTTGCGCGGCGTCTCCAAACGCTTCGCCGCCGTCCAGGCCCTGGTGGACGTCGAACTGGAGATCAGGGCCGGGGAGGTGGTCGCCCTGGTGGGCGACAACGCCGCCGGGAAGTCCACCCTGGTCAAGGTGATCTCCGGGGTGGGCCCCGCCGACCGGGGCGTCATCGAGTGGGAGGGCGCCGCCGTCCAGATCCGGCGCCCCCAGGACGCCCAGCTCCTCGGGATCGCCGCCGTCTACCAGGACCTCGCGATGTGCGGCAACCTCGACGTCGTCGGCAACCTCTTCCTCGGCCGGGAGATCCACCGGTACGGCATCCTCGACGAGGTGGAGATGGAGCGCCGCACCCGTGAGCTGCTGCGCACCCTGTCCATCCGCATCCCCGACGTACGGGTGCCGCTCGCCACCCTCTCCGGCGGACAGCGCCAGGTCGTCGCGATCACCCGCTCGTTCGTCAGCGCGCCCCGGCTGCTCCTGCTCGACGAGCCCACCGCCTCCCTCGGCCTCGAACAGACCAACCAGCTCCTCGACCTCATCGAGGAGCTGCGCGACCGGGGCACCGGGGTGCTCCTCATCAGCCACAACATGGGGGACATCAAGGCCGTGGCCGACCGGATCGCCGTTCTGCGCCTGGGCCGCAACAACGGCCTCTTCGACGTGAGCACCACCTCGCAGGAACAGATCATCTCCTCCATCACCGGCGCGGTGGACAACGCCGCCAACCACCGCCCGACCGACCCGGAGGAGACATGGCCGTGAGGTGGGGGCGGCGGCGGAAGGAGAAGGAGACGGGGAGCCCGCGGGAAGGCGGGCATCCGTGGCACGACGAGCGCCTCAGGGCGTACGCGCGGGCCGCGCGCCGCAGACTGCACGAAGGTGAGCTGGGCCCGGCCCCGGCCCTGCTCGCCCTCGCCGTGACCTGGATCGTCTTCCAGAGCCTCAACGAGAACTTCCTCTCGCCGCGCAACCTGTCCGTCCTCAGCGTGGAGATCGTCGGGACCGGCATGGTCGCCGTCGGCGTCGTCTTCGTGCTGCTGATCGGCGAGATCGACCTGTCGGTGGGCTCGCTGGCCGGCCTCTCCGGCGCCATGTTCGCGGCACTGAACGTCAACCACGGCATGCCGGAAGGGCTCGCCGTGTTCATCGCGGTGCTCTGCGGCGCGGCGGCCGGGGCGGCCCACGGGTTCATCTTCACCAAGATCGGCGTACCCGCCTTCGTCGTCACCCTCTCGGGCCTGCTGGCCTGGAACGGCCTGATGCTCTATCTGCTGGGGCCGGAGAGCTCCATCAGCTTCAGCGACGACGGGCTCGTCGCCGAGCTGACCAGCCGCTACTTCAGCGCCCCCCTCCTCACCTACGGCCTGGCCGCGCTCGGGCCGGCCGCGTACCTCCTCCTGTGCCGGCGCGACCGCAGGCGTCGCGCCGCCGCCGGGATGCCGTACCGGGCGAGGGGCGAGATCTGGGTGCGTACGGCACTCCTCGCGGTGGTCGCGGTCGCCACGGTCTATGTGCTGGACCGGTTCGAGGGCCTGCCGCTGGCGCTGCTGATCTTCCTCGGGGTCATCGTCGCCTCCGACCTCCTGCTGCGCCGCACGGTGGCCGGCCGGCAGGTCCTGGCGCTGGGCAGCGGTGCGGAGGCGGCCCGGCGGTCCGGTGTCGACGTGGCGCGCGTACGGATCTCGGTGTTCCTGGTGTCCGGGACCCTGGCCGCGGTGGGCGGTCTGTTCGTCGCGTCGCGGCTCACCTCGGCGACCCAGGTCCCGGGCTCCGGCATGCTGCTGATCAACGCCATCGCCGCCGCCGTCATCGGGGGCACCAGCCTGTTCGGCGGCCGTGGCTCGGCCTGGTCCGCGCTGCTGGGGGTGCTCATCATCCAGTCGATCGCCTCGGGCATGGCGCTGCTGGGGGTCCAGCCCGCCGTCCAGTTCATGATCACCGGTGGGGTGCTGCTCGTCGCGGTGGTCTTCGACTCGCTGGCGCGCCGCGCGGCGGAGTCGCGCGGACGGGCCTGACGCGCGCGGACGGAGCTGACCCGCGCGGACGGGCCTGACCCGCGCGGACGGAGCTGACCCGCACGGACGGGCCTGACCCGCACGGACGGGCCTGACCCGGGTGTCAGGCGCCTGAGGCGTGACCTTGGCGTCGCGGGGTCACACCGGGGTCCCCGCGTCACTCATCCGCAGGACGAGCCGCAGGGTCTCGGTCAGGACGGCGGTGGGCACGGTCGGGTCGGCGACGCGCTGGACGCCGAGGCCGATCCCCAGGCTGAGCAGCGTCATCGCGGCCCGGTCTGCGGGCATGGCCGGGGCAACGCCCAGCTCCCGGGCCAGCGCGTCGAGCAGCTGGGCCAGGACCTCGCGGATCGCGGCCACACGAACCGTGATCTCGCTCCGCAGCTCGTCGTCGTGACGCGCGCTGGTGAGGAACTCGACCTCCAGCGTGGTCCACGCCTCGTCGCCGATGTGCGCCTCGGCCCACGCGGCGAAGGCCGCCAGGCGGTCGTCGATCCCGGCCTCGCCCATGACGGCGTCCGTGAGCAGCGTCAGCTGTTCGGCCCGGATGTCGTCGAGAGCGGCGAGGCACAGATGGCCCTTGCCGCGGAAGTTGGAGTAGACGGCGCCCTTGGAGAAGCCGGCCGTCTCCGCGACGTCGCTGAGCGAGGTGGCGGCGTACCCGTGGGAGAGGAACAGCTGCCGCGCGGTGGCGACGAGCCGCTCGCGCGTGCGCTCCTGACTCTCGACGCGGCTGAGGCGGGCCATGTCTCGCTCCCTCTCCCGTTCGCGGTCGCAGTTCTCGGGGGTTCCCGGAGTTCCCTGAGTTCCCTGAGTTCCCTGAGTTCTCGAGGGTTCCGGGCGTTCTCGGGGTTCCGGGCGTTCTCGGGGTTCCGGGCGTTCTCGGGGTCCTCGGGGTCCTCGGGGTCCTCGGATCTTATCTCCGGCAGGCCCTGTCCAAGGATTTCGGATACCGCTAGTATCCGGATCTCTTCGGTATCCGGATCTCGCCGGTACCCCGAATGGGCGGAGACCCCCAGTGACCGCGACGGGCACGCGAACGGCCCCTTCCCGAAGGCCCCCTTCCCGAGGACTCGTCCTGGGCTGCGGCGGAACGCTCGGCGCGGCCTGGACGATCGGCGCCCTGCACTCGCTCCAGCGGGCCACGGGATGGGACCCGCGCGAGGCCGAGGTCCTGGTGGGCACCTCCGCCGGAGCGGAGGTGGCGGCGATGCTCGGTGCCGGCCTCGGCGTGGCGGAGCTGCTGGCCGCGCAGCTGGGGCAACGGGACGCCCGTCCGGAACTCCTCCGGCACTTCGCCTCCCCGCCCCGGCCGCTTCCGCCCCGGCCCGCGGCCTTCCCCGGATCACCCCGGCTGGCGCGCCACGCGCTGGGCCGTACCGCTCCCGCCCTGGCCGGGCTGTCCGGCCTGTTGCCCCAAGGCCGCGGCGACGCGCGCCGGCTGGCGACCCTCGCGGACGCTCTGACGCCTCCCGGACAGTGGGTCCGGCATCCCGCGACCTGGCTGGTGGCCACGGACTTCGACACGGGCCGCCGTACGGTCTTCGGACACCCCGACACCCGGCCGGCCGCCCTGCGGGACGCGCTCCGGGCGTCCTGGGCGGTGCCGGGCTGGTTCCCGCCCGTACGCGTCGGGGGCCGACGTTACGCCGACGGCGGCATCCTCTCCACCGCGTCCGCCGACCTCCTGATCCCGAGCGGACTCGACGAGGTGTACGTCATCGCGCCGATGAGCTCCCGCTCCCCCGGACCGCGCCGAGGACTCGGCCGCGCGGAGGCCCTGCTGCGCCGCGTCATGACCCGCACGCTCGACGCGGAGTGCGCCGCGCTGCGGGCGGCGGGCACCCGGGTCGTCCGGATCGAGCCCGCCGCCGCCGACCTGGAGGTGCTGGGCGGCAACTTCATGGACCCCCGGCGTCGCCTGACGGTCCTGGAGACCTCCCTGCGCACCACACGCGCCCTCGTCCGCGAGGCCGTGGACACCCCCGACACCACCGACGCCACCGACGCCACCGACGCCACCGACACCCCCGACGCCACCGCCGACGCCCGGTCAGGAGCCTGAGATGCCGCCCCTCGAAAGCGCCGACAGTCCCGAAAGCCGCCCCGAGAGCCCCGAGAGCCCGACCGGGACCGTCACCCGCGAGACCCACCACGTCGAGGCGCTGATCATCGGCAGCGGTCTCTCCGGGATCGGGGCGGCCGTCAAGCTGCGCGAGGCGGGGGTGCGCGACCTGGTCCTCGTCGAGAAGGCGGACGACCTGGGCGGCACCTGGCGGGACAACACCTACCCGGGCTGCGCCTGCGACGTGCCCTCCGCCCTGTACTCCTACTCGTTCGCACCCAACCCGGAGTGGACGCGGGCCTTCGCCGGCCAGCCGGAGATCCGCGCCTACCTCCGCGACACGGCGACCGCGTACGGCATCACCCCGCTCATCCGCTTCGGCACCGAGGTCACCCGGGCGCGGTGGCACCCCGCCGACGCCCGCTGGCACGTCGAGACCAGCCGCGACCACTACACGGCCCGGTTCCTGATCTCGGCGGCCGGCCCCTGGCACGAACCGCTGCTGCCCGACATACCGGGCCTCGCCGACTTCCCCGGCGAGATCTTCCACTCCTCGCGCTGGCGCCACGACCACGACCTCACCGGCGCCCGCGTGGCCGTCGTCGGCAGCGGCGCCTCGGCCGTGCAGTTCGTGCCGGCGATACAGCCCCGCGTCGGTCGGCTGCACCTGTTCCAGCGCACCGCCCAGTGGGTGCTGCCCAAGCCGGACCACCCGGTGCCGCGTGCCGAACGGTGGCTGCTGCGGAACGTCCCCGGTGCTCAACGGGCGCTGCGGAAAACGGAGTACGCGGCGCTGGAGGCCCTCGGCGTGGGCTTCCGCCACCCGGCTCTCCTGCGGGCGGTGCAGAAGGTGGGCACCCTCCATCTCCGAGCCACCATCAAGAACCCCCACCTGAGGCGGGCGCTGACCCCCGACTACACCCTGGGCTGCAAGCGGCTCCTGCTCTCCAACACCTACTATCCCGCCCTGACCAGGTCCAACGTCACCGTGCACGCCACGGCGGTGAAGGCCGTCGAGGGCGGTCGGGTCATCGGCGCCGACGGCAGCGGCGCGGACGTCGACACGATCATCCTGGGCACCGGCTTCCACATCCTCGACATGCCCATCGCCCAACGCGTGTTCGACGCCGACGGCACCAGCCTCGACGGCCACTGGAAGGGCAGCCCGGACGCCTATCTCGGCACCACCGTCAGCGGCTTCCCCAACGCGTTCGTCCTCCTCGGGCCGCACCTGGGCACCGGGCACTCCTCCGCGTACGCGGTCCTCGAAGCGCAACTGGAGTATGTGGCAGGGGCGGTGCGGCACGTCCGCTCGGCCGGCTGGGCCGGCATGGACGTACGGCCCGAGGTGCAGGCCGCCTTCCGCGCCGAGGTCCAGCAGGCGCTGCCGTCCACGGTCTACAACGCGGGCGGCTGCTCCAGCTACTACCTCGACGACAACGGCCTCAACAGCTTCAGCTGGCCCTGGTCGACGGGCCGGATGCGCCGACGGCTGGCGCGGTTCGACCCCGAGGCCTACGCCGTGACGGGTGCCGCCGGCTGAGGCCGCCGCCCGATGGACGCGATCAGGAAGGAGAGGCCCGTGGTCACGGCGGCCGTCCCCAGCATGACCAGCGTGACACCGACGCCGTAGAGGCCGCTGGCGTCGTCCGACCAGTCGTAGAAGGAGGCGACGGTCAGGCCGGCCGTGGTGCCGACGACGGCGCCCGTGATGTGCCGCCGGGACGCCGCCCAGTACACCGACGGCAGCAGGGTCAGCACCAGGCCGATCACCTGCCACGCCTCGTACGGGCCGGTCGACGAACCGTCAGGATGCACGTCGCGGTGCTGGTCCCAGCCCAGCCAGACGGCCCACAGGGTCAGTGATGCCACGGCCGTCACCAGCGTCGACAGCGGCTGAGGAAGGGATTTCAGGAGTCCTGGTCGCATGCCCCCCAGCCTCTCGGCACGCCCCTTCGCCGACCAGAGCGCGTGTACTCACTTCCACCCGAGTACCTGAGCGAATCAGGGCCCCTAAGCGGGTGAAGCCCGGTCCCGGGTTCGTGGCGCGGGGCATGGATGAAGCCCCCGGCCCTATGCGGCCGAGTCGGCGGACACGACGCGCTGGAGTTGAGCGATGCAAGCGATGAAACAGAGCCCTGATCGGACCGATCCCACCGGCAACCCGGCCCACCACGTTCCGGTCCTCATCGTCGGCGGGTCCCTCGTGGGCCTGTCGACCTCGGTGTTCCTGGGCCGGCTGGGGGTGCGGCACACACTCGTGGAGCGGCACTCCGGCACCTCCATCCATCCGCGCGGCCGGGGCAACAACGTCCGCACGATGGAGCTGTTCCGGGCGGCCGGCGTCGAGGGCGGCATCCGGCAGGCCGCCGCCACGCTGGCGGACAACCACGGCATCCTGCAGACGCCCACCCTGGTCGGCGACGCGGGCGAGTGGCTCTTCAAGGAGATCGACGCGGGCGGCGGACTGGCCCGGTTCAGCCCCAGTTCGTGGTGCCTGTGCAGCCAGAACGACCTGGAGCCGGTGCTGTTCGAGCACGCTGAACGACTCGGCGGCGATCTGCGGTACGGCACCGAACTGCTGTCGTTCGACAGCGACGCCTCCGGCGTCACCGCGATCGTCAAGAGCCGGGAGACCGGCGAGCACACCACCCTCCGCGCGGACTACCTCGTCGCCGCCGACGGCCCCCGCAGCCCCGTCCGCGAACAGCTCGGCATCAGCCAGAGCGGCCCCGGCGACCTGTTCCACAACGTCAGCGTCACCTTCCGCTCCCGAGGCCTCGCCGAGGTCGTGGGCGACCGCCGCTTCATCGTCTGCTACCTGACGAACCCGGACGCCGACGGGGCGCTGCTGCCCGTGGACAACCGGGAGAACTGGGTCTTCCACGCCCCGTGGCACCCCGAACACGGCGAAACCCTGGAGGAGTTCACCGAGGAGCGGTGCGCCGAGCACATCCGCCGCGCGATCGGGGTCGCCGACCTCGACGTCCGGATCACCGGCAAGGCCCCCTGGCACGCCGCCCAGCGGGTCGCCCGCAGCTACCGGTCGGGACGCGTCTTCCTGGCCGGCGACTCGGCCCACGAGATGTCCCCCACCGGGGCCTTCGGCTCCAACACCGGTATCCAGGACGCGCACAACCTCGCCTGGAAGCTGGCGGCGGTGCTCGGCGGCTGGGCCGGCGAGGGCCTGCTGGACACGTACGACGCCGAGCGCCGCCCGGTGGCGGAGGCGACCAGCGCCCGCGCCGCCGCCCGGTCGGTGGAGCACAGCCACCCCGGGTTCGCCCCGGCTCCGGGCGTCGGCGGTGGCGGCGGCCCGCAGCGCGGCATCCTCAACGTGGCCCTCGGCTACCGCTATCCGCAGGGCGCCGTCCTCGGCACCGACCCCGCGACCCCGGTCGTCCCGGAACGCCTCGACCTGTCCGGCGAACCCGGCAGCAGGGCGCCCCACATGGCGGTACGGCACCGGGGCGAACGCATCTCCACGCTGGACCTCTACGAACGCTCGCTCGTCCTGCTCAGCGACGCCGAAGCCGACGCCGAGGGGCCGGGCGGCTGGCACGAGGCCGCCCTGCGCCTGGCCGAGGCGATGTCCGTCCCCCTGGTCCCGTACCGGTTCGGCAGGGCATCCGCTGCCGAACTGACCCCCGAGGGCGACGCGGACTGGGCGGCCGCCCACGGGACGACGCCCGGTGGCGCCGTACTCGTCCGGCCCGACGGGTTCGTGGCCTGGCGGTCGCCCGGGCCGGTCCCGGACGCCGAGTCCGCCCTGCGCGACGTCCTGACCACACTGCTGACGACGGCCTGATCCCCGCAGCCCACACAGCCGGCCGGCCCCCGCACACTCCGGGGGCCGGCCGGCTGCTTCGTGCGCCCAGGCGTCCCGCCGAGAACGTGAACCCGCTTGCCGAGAAGGCCTGTTGAGGAGCGCCCACGGTGGCCGGGCGGGTCGGCCGCCGACCACCGGAAGGCGCGGCGGTCACCCGAGTGAACGCCTTGAGTGGTGGCGGAAGGGCGACTGGCTGACGGTGGATCACGTCGGGGGCGGGTCACCACAGCTGACGAAGCGCCAGCTGCCCGCCCGTCGACGGAAGGATCGTCAGATGCGCTCTGCTCGCATGCTCATGGCCACGGCGGCGGCTTCGGCCGTCCTCGCGCTCGGCGCGCCCGGCGCGTACGCGGCCGGGGACGACTGGGACCACACGGACTCCTCCTACGGCAAGGAGCACGAGAAGGGGAAGGACGAGAAGAAGGAGTACGGCTCGGAGCACGGCAAGAAGGAGTACGGCTCGGAGCACGGCGAGAAGGGTCACGACGCGCCGCGCGGTGGCGTGCACGCCGGTGGCGGCGCCCTGTCCTCGGTGACCGAGGACAGCTGGAGCGGCAAGCAGGACGGCGGCTACCCGACCGGGCAGCCGGACGCGACCTCCGGCACCGCCGGGCAGAGCAAGGGCTCCGGCACCGCGAAGCAGGACGAGAACTCCTGGAGCGGCAAGCAGGACGGCGGCTCCTGGAGCGGGAAGCAGGACAAGGAGTCCTGGGGCGGCGGCCACGAGAAGCCCAGCGGCGGGGTGCACACCGGTGGCGGTGGCCTGGCCTCGCCCGCGGTGACCGCCGGCGGGCTGGCCGTCCTGGCCGTCGCCGCGACCGGCCTGTACGCGGCGCGCCGCAAGAAGACGGCCGGAAGCGTGGCCTGACCCGTGCCGGGCGCGATAGCCGCCGTGACCGGCCGTGCCGCGTGACGGCCCGGCCGGTCACCCACGTGATGCACCGGTCACCCGCCTGGTGCACCGGTCACCCGCGTAGTGCATACGAGTCGCGCGCCCGAGGGGCCGGGCTCAGGATCGAGGCACGCCGACGTCACGCCGACGTCGCGCCGATCCGGCCGACGTCCGTCCGTCTTCGCCCCCCCACCGAGGAGATGTGCGCAGGATGACCACCACGTCCGAACGTGTATCGAAGACCCCGAAGCGACAGGTGTCGCAGCGTGTCTCCCAGTCCGTCTTCGACGGCTCCCGGCTCCGTGTCGTCCTGCTGGTGGACGTCTACGACGGTGCCCAGCAGCAGTTCCTGGAGGCGTACGAGCAGCTGTGCAACCAGGTCGCGTCCGTTCCCGGGCATGTCAGCGACCAGCTGTGCCAGTCCATCGAGAACCCCTCCCAGTGGCTCATCACCAGCGAGTGGGAGAGCGCCCCGCCCTTCCTCACCTGGGTGAACAGCGAGGAACACGTGCAGATGGTGAGGCCCCTGCACGACTGTGTGCGGGACACCCGCTCGCTCCGCTTCCACATCGTCCGCGAGACCGGCGGCCCGGCGCAGGACGCCGCGCCCGGCAAGCGCCGGCTGCAGACCTCGCCCCGGATCGGTGACGGCCTGATCCGGCACGCGCTCACCTTCACGGTCAAGCCGGGCAGCGAGGAGAAGGTCGCGAAGATCCTCGCCGACTACGCCGCACCGGAGCCGAGGGTCGACGACACCACCCGGCTGTGCCGCACCTCCCTGTTCATGCACGGCAACCGGGTGGTCCGGGCCGTCGAGGTACGGGGCGACCTGCTCGCCGCGCTGCGGCACGTCGCCCGGCAGCCCGAGGTACGGGCCGTGGAGGAGGCCCTCAACCCCTATCTGGAGCAGGACCGGGACCTCGACGACCCCGACTCGGCCCGGGTCTTCTTCACCCGTGCGGCGCTGCCCGCCGTCCACCATGTGACGGCAGGCCAGGAGAGCCCGGACGCCGTACGGCACGCGCTGTACTACCCGGCCCGCGAGGGCTGCGGTCTGCGGCTGGCCGAGCTGCTCGCCCGGCAGGACGAGGCGGCGGCGGACGACCCGCAGGGCCCGGTGCTGCGCAGCACGATCTTCCAGCGCGACGACATCGTGGTGCGACTGGTCGACGTACGCGGCGGGCTCGACGCCGACCCCGGCCCCGTGCTCGGTCTCACCGACCGCGCCCGGGCGGCCGAACTGACGGCGCTCCTCGACGGCGCCGCCCTCGGCATGGACGGCTCGCCGAAGGACAGCGCCCCCGCCCGCCTGCTCACGGTCGCCCGCATGGACCTCGTCACCGACCGCCGGGCGCCCGACGCCTGACCCCCCGGCAGCCGGGCCGTACCGGTCCCGCCCCATGCCGGCCCCGCCCCATGCCGATGCAGCACCTGTCCGATGCAGCTCATGTTCGGAGGAACGTCGTGATCAAACGCCATCCCGGAATCGTGGATGTCAGCGAGGTCGAGCCCAACACCCGGCGCGGCGGCGATCTGCGCGCCATGCTCACCCCCACCACAGTCGGCTCCACCAGCGGTTTCATGGGCGTGGCCATCGTGGCGCCCGGCGACCGCATCGCCGAGCACTACCACCCGTACTCCGAGGAGTTCATCTACGTCATCTGCGGGCAGCTGGAGGTGGACCTGGACGGCGAGCCCCACGAGCTGCGGCCGGAACAGGGGCTCCTGATCCCCGCCCACATGCGGCACCGCTTCCGCAACGTGGGCAACGTGGAGGCCCGTATGGTCTTCCACCTCGGCCCGCTGGCCCCGAGCCCGCCCCTCGGACACGTCGACACCGAGGACGCGAACGGCGTACCGATCCCGGTGGAGGCGGCCCACAAGAGTGCGGGACGGGCGGCCGAACGAGCCCAGGTCCGCTCATGACCAGGCGCGTGGCGGTCACCGGCATAGGCATCGTCGCCCCGGGCGGCATCGGGGTCCCGGCGTTCTGGGACCTGCTGGCAGGCGGCCGTACGGCGACGCGCGGCATCACCTTCTTCGACCCGTCCGGGCTGCGTTCGCGGATCGCCGCCGAGTGCGACTTCGACCCGGCGGCCCACGGACTGGACGCGGAGCAGACCGCCCGCTGCGACCGGTACATCCAGTTCGCCCTGGTCGCGGGCGAGGAGGCGGTACGCGACTCCGGGCTCGACCTCGCCACGGAGAACCCGTGGCGGGTCGGGGTCTCCCTGGGCACCGCGGTCGGCGGCACCACCCGACTGGAGCACGACTACGTCCTGGTCAGCCATCGCGGGCAGCGCTGGGACGTGGACCACCGGGAGGCCGGACCGCATCTGCACCGGGCGTTCGCGCCCAGCACCCTCGCCTCGACGGTCGCGGAACGCTTCGAGGCCCGCGGGCCGGTGCAGACCGTCTCCACCGGCTGCACCTCGGGTCTCGACGCCGTCGGGTACGCCTTCCACACGATCGAGGAGGGCCGGGCCGACATCTGCATAACCGGTGCCTCGGACTCGCCGATCTCCCCGATCACCATGGCCTGCTTCGACGCGATCAAGGCCACCTCCCCCAACAACGACGACCCGGCCCATGCCTCCCGCCCCTTCGACGCCGACCGCAACGGGTTCGTCATGGGCGAGGGCGGCGCCGTACTCGTCCTGGAGGAGCTGGAACACGCCCGGGCCCGGGGCGCGCACGTGTACTGCGAGATCGGCGGCTACGCCACCTTCGGCAACGCCTACCACATGACCGGTCTGACCACCGAGGGCCTGGAGATGGCCCGGGCCATCGAGGACGCCCTCGACCACGCCCGGCTCGACCGCACGGCCGTCGACTACGTCAACGCGCACGGGTCGGGCACCAAGCAGAACGACCGGCACGAGACGGCCGCCGTCAAGCGGACGCTCGGCGCGCACGCCTACGACACGCCCATGAGCTCCATCAAGTCCATGGTGGGGCACTCCCTGGGCGCGATCGGCGCGATCGAGGTGGTCGCCTGTGCGCTGGCCCTGACCCACCAGGTCGTCCCGCCCACCGCGAACTACGAGACCCCGGACCCCGAGTGCGACCTGGACTACGTCCCGCGCGTCGCCCGCGAGCGGCGGCTGACCCATGTGCTCTCCGTGGGCAGTGGGTTCGGCGGGTTCCAGTCCGCGGTGGTCCTGAGCCTGCCGAGGGAGAAGACACGATGAGCGAACGGCGTCCTCGGCGCGCGGCCGTCACCGGAATCGGCGTGGTCGCGCCCAACGGAACCAGCACCGCGACGTTCTGGAAGTCCACCAGGGAGGGCATCAGCGTCCTGGACCGGGTCACCCGCGAAGGGTGCGAGCACCTGCCGCTGCGGGTGGCGGGCGAGGTCCGCGACTTCGACCCGCCGTCGGCGGTCGAGGAGCGCTACCTCGTCCAGACCGACCGGTTCACGCACTTCGCGATGGCCGCCGCCGACCAGGCGCTCGACGACGCCCGCCTGCACCGGCCCGAGACCGACGCCGCGCCGTTCTCCGTGGGCGTGGTCACCGCGGCCGGCTCCGGCGGCGGCGAGTTCGGGCAGCGGGAGCTGCAGCAGCTGTGGTCCAAGGGCAGCCGCTTCGTCGGGCCGTACCAGTCGATCGCCTGGTTCTACGCCGCGAGCACCGGCCAGATCTCCATCCGGCGCGGCTTCAAGGGCCCCTGCGGGGTGATCGCCTCCGACGAGGCGGGCGGCCTGGACGCCCTGGCGCACGCGGCGCGGGCCGTGCGGCGCGGCACCGACGTGATGGTGGCCGGCGCGACCGAGGCGCCGCTCGCCCCCTACTCGGTGGTCTGCCAGCTCGGCTACGAGGAGCTGAGCGCCGTCGACGACCCGGACCGCGCCTACCGTCCGTTCACCGCGGCGGCCTGCGGATTCGTGCCCGCCGAGGGCGGCGCCATGCTGGTCGTGGAGGCCGAGGGCACGGCCCGGGAACGGGGCGCGCCCGTACGGGCCCTGCTGGCGGGCCACGGGGCGACGTTCACCGGCGCCTCCCGCTGGGAGGAGTCCCGGGCGGGACTCGCCGAGGCGATCCGGGTCGCCCTGGACGAGGCCGGCTGCGCCCCCGAGGAGATCGACGTGGTCTTCGCCGACGCCCTCGGCGTACCGGCGGCGGACCGTGCCGAGGCGCTGGCGATCGCGGACGCCCTCGGCGCGCACGGCACCCGCGTCCCCGTCACCGCGCCGAAGACGGCCATCGGCCGGGGCAACGGCGCGGCGGCCGTGCTGGACGTCGCGGCGGCGGTGCTCTCGATGGAGCACGGCGTGATCCCGCCGACCCCCAACGTCTTCGACGTCTGTCACGACCTCGACCTCGTCACCACCCGCGCCCGCGCCGTCGAATCGCGCACGGCGCTGGTCCTCAGCCGAGGACTCATGGGGTCGAACTCGGCGCTGGTGCTCCGGCTCGGCACCGGCGACGCCCCGTAGCACCACCAACAAGGGAGAAATCGCATGAGTGACCGCATCACCGTGGAAGAGCTGTCCGAGCTCATGAAGAAGGCCGCCGGAGTCACCGTCGGCCCGGAGGAACTCCGGCAGCGGTACGAGTCCGGCTTCGACGCCCTCGGTATCGACTCGCTCGGTCTGCTCGGCATCGTGGGCGAGCTGGAGAACCGGTACGGGACGCCGATGCCGCCGGACGCGGAGAAGAGCAAGAGTCCCCGGGAGTTCCTCGAACAGGTCAACAGCGCGCTTCTGGCGGGTGCCTGACATGGCCGGGCACACGCGGAACGAGATCGTCATCGGCGCGCCGGTCGACCTGGTCTGGGACATGACCAACGACGTCGCGAACTGGCCCCGGCTGTTCAGCGAGTACGCCACCGCCGAGATCCTCTCCCAGGAGGGGAACAAGGTGACGTTCCGGCTGACCATGCACCCCGACGAGAACGGCAAGGTGTGGAGCTGGGTCTCGGAACGGGAGACGGACCGCGACGCGCTCCGCGTGCGGGCCCGTCGCGTCGAGACCGGACCCTTCGCCCACATGAACATCGTGTGGGAGTACGAGAAGGTCCAGGGCGGCACCCGGATGGTGTGGACGCAGGACTTCGCGATGAAGCCGGACGCGCCGGTCGACGACGACTGGATGACGAACAACATCAACCGGAACTCCAAGGTCCAGATGGCCTTGATCCGGGACCGCATCGAGAAGGCCGCCGCCGAACGCGGTGCCGCGCCGGGCCTGACCGACTGAGCCGGACGGAGAACACCCCCATGCACCAGACCCTGATCGTCGCCCGGATGGCCCCGGGTGCCGCCCCCGACATCGCCAAGATCTTCGAGGAGTCCGACCGGGGGGAGCTGCCGCACCTCATCGGGGTCTCCCGGCGCAGCCTCTTCCAGTTCGACGATGTGTACCTGCACCTCATCGAGTCCGAGCGCGACCCCGGCCCCGCCATCGCCAAGGCGGCCGGGCACCCGGAGTTCCGGGACATCAGCGACCGGCTGACCGCCCATGTCAGCGCGTACGACCCGGCGACCTGGCGTTCCCCGAAGGACGCGATGGCGCGGCGCTTCTACCTCTGGGAGCGCGACCCGGCCGGCTGACCCGCCGGCCGAACACCGCACACCGAACACCGGCCGCCGGGCCCGCGATGGCGCGGGCCCGGCGGTCAGTTCTTCCCGGGTTTCCGGGGTTCCGGGTTTCCGGGGTTCCGGGCTTCCGGGGTTCCGGGGTTCCGGTGCTCAGCCCGGCACGTGGCAGTCGAACGCGTGGAGATAGGCGTTGACCGGCCGTACGTCGTCGATGACCAGCCCCGCGTCCGTCAGTCTGCGGGTCATGCTCTCGGTGGTGTGCTTGGCCCCTCCGACGTTGAGGAGCAGCAGCAGGTCCATGGCGGTGCTGAACCGCATCGAGGGCGTGTCGTCGACGAGGTTCTCGATGACCACGACCCGCGTGCCGGGACCGCCCGCCCCGATGACGTTGCGCAGCAGCCGGGCCGTGCTGTCGTCGTCCCACTCCAGGATGTTCTTGATGACGTACACGTCGGCCCGGACCGGGACGGCCTCGCGGCAGTCGCCGGGGACGACCCGCATCCGGTCCGCGAGCGCGCCGCCCGGACGCAGCCGGGGGTCGGCCTTCTCCACCACGCGCGGCAGATCGAGCAGGGTGCCGTGCAGCGCCGGGTGCTTCTCCAGCAGGCTCGCCACCACATGCCCCTGACCACCGCCGATGTCGGCGACGGACGAACTCCCCGACAGGTCGAGGAACTCGGCGACGTCCCGCGCGGACTGCACACTGGACGTGGTCATGGCGCGGTTGAAGACGTCGGCCGACTCCGGGGCGTCCTCGTTGAGGTAGACGAAGAACTCCTTGCCGTACAGGTCCTCGACGACGTTACGGCCGGAGCGCACCGCCTCGTCCAGCCTCGGCCAGGCGTCCCAGGTCCACGGCTCGGTGCACCACAGGGCGATGGCGCGCAGGCTGTGCGGATCGTCCTCGCGCAGCAGCCGGGACATGTCGGTGTGCGTGAACGTCCCGTCCGGCCGCTCGGCGAAGACGCCGTGGCAGGACAGGGCCCGCAACAGCCGCCGCAGCGGCTTCGGTTCGGTCTTCACCGCCGCGGCGAGGTTCTCCACGGACAGCGGGGTGTCGCCGAGGGCGTCGGCGACCCCCAGCCGGGCGGCCGCGCGGAGGGCGGCGGCGACGGCCGCCCCGAACACGAGCTCCCTGAACCGCATGGGCGCCGGTGGCACCGGTGCCGCGGGTACGGCCTGTTGGGTCTGCGCGGCCTGTGCGGCCTGTGCCGTGGGTACCGCTTTCGCGGTCCGGGCGGTCGTCATGTGACGCCTTCCTTCTTCGAGTTCATGAGCGACCACGGCCGGTCAGCACAGTCCCGCGGGCTTGGACGCCCGGCAGGTGTTGCCCGTGAAGGTGTTGCCCTTGCCGGCGGTGTCCGTGTTGACGATGTCCGCCGGGGCGTTGCCCTCCAGCACGTTGTCGGTGATCCGGTTCCGCTCGCTGGTGGTGCCGACGAAGCTCTTCCACACGACGATGCCGCCCGACAGCGGGGAGGTACCGGCGTTCCCGATGATCCGGTTCCGTGTCACCAGGGTGTCCTCGGCGCCGGTGAGCACGATGCCGGTGCCCTGCAGCGCGTCCAGTCGCGCGGTCTTGGGGCAGGACTTGTTGTTGCGCGCGATGTGGTTGTCGCGCACGGTCAGGGCGCCGGCTCTCGGCTTGTTCTCGTCGCCCACGACGAAGATGCCCGCGCAGTTTCCGGTGAGGTGGTTGTCCGCGACGATGAGGTTGCGCAGGCGCCGGACGGTGAGGCCGATCCGGTTGCCCTCCAGGCGGTTGTGCGCGACCACGGTTCCGCCGGTGTCCGTGGCGCCCTGCTCGGCCTTGATGGTGTTCGCGAGGAACAGACCGGCGTCGCCGTTGTCGCGGGCGGTGTTCTTGTGGAACACACCGCGCACCGAGCGCTCCTGGGCGATGCCCCACACGCCGTTCTTCACGGCGACCACGCGCCGCACGGTCAGCCTGTCCGTGTCCAGGGCGAACACCCCGGACCCGGCGAAGCCGGTCACGGTCAGGGAGGCGACGGTGACGTCCTCGACCTTGCGATCCTTGGTCCCGATCACGCAGATGCCGTTGCCGCTGTCGCCGCAGCCGTCGGCGGCCTTCTTCACGGCCGGTGCGACGACGGTGCCGGGGCCCATGCCGCGCAGGGTGATCCCGGGTGTGCTCACCTTGACGCTCTCGCGGTACGTGCCGGAGGTCACGAGCACGGTGTCGCCCGCCCCGGCGGCGTCCACCGCCTTCTGGATCGACTCCCCCGGGAAGACCACATGGGTCTGATGGTCGGCGACGGCCTGCGGGGCGGCCCCGAGCCCCACCCCGATGACCGCCACGATGCATGCCAGATAGCCAATATGCCATTTCTTCATATTCCGCAAGATATGACCAGAGACCTCACAAACAGGCGGATAGTCCATCCGACGGCGTGTCCCGCGCCCGCCCTCGACACAACCGCCGCCCTCGACACAACCGCCGCCCTCGGCACGACCGCCGTCCGCGAATCGGCCACGGTCCGTGAGGGGGACAGCCGGGCCAGGCCCCGGTCAGGCGAGGGTCGCGGCGGCGCCGCCTCGGTCGACGACGGCTTCGACGACGGCGAATATCGCGCCCTGGAGGACAGCCGCCTCAGGATCCGAGGCGGCGGCGGTCCTCGTCGTCCCACGTGCGGGTGTCGCGCGGCCGGACGTACGGCTCCTCGTCCGGCGGGTGGCCGCCCGCGATGGCGCGCCGGCGGGCCAGTTCCGCGTCGAACTCCAGGCCCACGAGGATCGCCAGATTCGTGATCCACAGCCACACCAGGAAGATGATCACGCCGGCGATCGCACCGTACGTCTTGTTGTACGAGCCGAAGTTCGCCACGTAGAAGGCGAAACCGGCCGAGGCGATCATCCAGATCACCAGCGCGAGGAAACTGCCCGGTGTGATCCAGCGGAAGCCACGGATCCGCGCGTTCGGGGTGGCCCAGTAGAGGACCGCGATCATGATCGTGACCAGGAGGACCAGTACCGGCCACTTCGCGATCGACCACACGGTGAGCGCCGTGTCGCCCACCCCGAGCGCGGTGCCCACCTCCCGGGCGAGGCCGCCGGTGAACACCACGATCAGGGCGCTGATCACGGCCATGACCATCAGCACCACCGTCACGCCGACCCGGACCGGCAGCACCTTCCACACCGGGCGGCCCTCGGGGATGTCGTACACCGCGTTCGCGCTCCTGATGAACGCCGCGACGTAGCCGGAGGCCGACCACACCGCGAGCGCCAGACCCACGATCGCCATGACGGAGCCGAGCCCGGCGTTGCCCTGCATCTGCTGGACGGCGTTGGTGAGGACGTCCCGTGCCGCGCCGGGGGCGAGCGTCTGGATGTTGTCCAGCACCTGCTGCGTGGCCGACTGCCCGACGATCCCCAGCAGGGACACGAGCGCCAGCAGAGCCGGGAACAGGGCCAGGATCCCGTAGTAGGTCAGCCCCGCCGCCCGGTCGGTCAGCTCGTCCTTCTTGAACTCCTTCAGGGTGCCCTTCAGCACCGATCGCCAGGAGCCCTTGGGCAGGTCCGTGGGGCTGTCTGGCGCCCGCCGCTCCACCTGCTCATCCGGCCCGGCGTCCGACGCCCGCCGCTCCACCCGCTCGCCCGGCCCGGCGTCCGGCGCACGCGCGGTCTCGGTGACCTCGCCGTCCGTGACGGTTCCGCCCTGCCCGCCATGTTCGGCGTGCCCGCCATGTTCGGCGTGCCCGCCATGTTCGGCGTGTTCGGCGTGTTCGGCGTGTTCGGCGTGCCTTCCGTGCCGCCTCAATGTCCGCATCATGCCGTGCGGGTATCCGACCCGGAGCGGCTTATACGCATATTTGCGGCATTTTGCTCAACGCGGGGGCGCCGGGCCGTCGTAGACGTTGTCCGGGGTGACGATCTCCGTGATCGCACGGGCGAGCAGCGAGGACGGCTCCTGGCCCTCGTAGGTGACGTCGGTGTTGAGCAGGAGCACCAGGGTGGCCTTCCGCGACGGCAGGTGGACGGTGACGCTCTGTTAGCCCGGGATGGAGCCGTTGTGCCCGATCCAGCCGCCGGAGTCGAAGATGCCGAGGCCGTAGCTGGTGCCGGGGAAGCCGGTCGGCAGCATCGTGAGCCGCTCCCGCTGGGTCTGCGGGCTGAGCAGCGTCCCGATGGCGACGATCCTGGCCCAGCGGCGCAGATCGCGCAGGTCCGAGATCATCGCCCCGGCCGCCCAGGCCCAGCTGGGGTTCCACTCCGTGGCGTCCGCGATCTCACCGCTCAGTGTCTGGTTGGTGTATCCGTGCGCGCGGCTCGGGGAACTCGCGCCCCTGGGGGAACAGCGTGTGACGCAGGTGGGCGGGGCGGAGCACTCGCTGGTGGATGAAGTCGGCCAGGCGCTGACCACTGACCTTCTCGATCACCAGGCCGAGCAGGGTGAGGTTGGTGTTGGAGTACTGGAACCGCTCGCCCGGAGCGAAGGGGTTCGCGTGCCGGAAGCCGTACGCGAGCAGTCCCCGGGGCGTGAACGAGCGGGTCGGGTCGCTCAACAGGGCCTTAGTGAAGTCCGGGTCGGCGCTGTACGGGAACAGGCCGCTGCGCATCTCCGCGAGCTGACGCAACGTGATGCGGTCACCGCCCGGCACGCCGCGCATATAGCGGGAGATCGGGTCGTCCAGCCGGATCCGGCGGTCGTCGAGGAGTTCGAGCAGCGCGGTGACCGTGAAGGTCTTGGTCTCGCTGCCGATCCGCATGAACAGGTCGGTGGTCATCGGCCTGCGGGTGGCGGTGTCGGCGACCCCGGTCGCCCGGACGCAGCACCCCTGGCCCGGCATCCACAGCCCGACGGCGGCGCCGGGGATGCCGGCCTCCCGGCGGACGCCCACGACGGCCTCGTCCAGCCGCGCGGTCAGTTCGGGGCCGAGGCCGTCCGGCGGGCACTCGTCCCTGTCGTACCGGTCGACGGCCGTGGGGGGCGCGGCGTGGACGGCCGTGGCGGGCGCCACCGCCGTCGGGGTCAGCACGGACGCCACCAGCAGGGCGGCGGCGAACAGACGGCGGGAGGGGGTACGTCGCATGCCGGGACGCCTCTTCCGGATCAGGGACCAGAGGGGCCAGGCTCACCAGCCGGGCCCGGGCGGAGACGCCCGGCCGGTACGCGGTCCGGCGAGTCCACCCGTTCGGAGGCACGCGCACGTTCACCATTTCATCGGCAATTCACCGGGATTCGAAACTCGCGAAAATCCCCGCTGATCGCTATTCTCCCGAATGCCAAAAAGCGGGCGTCGACCCCTCTCGTGCCGGTCGGAAAAGCGGATCCCGAATGGACAGGTGTCATCATGCGAACCGATTATGATGCGGTAGACCAAAACCTTGACGGGACCCAGCCGCTCGAGACGCTCGAGACGCAGTCCATCTGGCTCCCTGGCCCGAGGGCCTCGTCCGGCGTATGGGATCCGATCGACGAGCTGATCCACATGCCGTACACGGCGCACACCATGGGACCCGCCCCTACCCTGCAGGGCGTCCGCGATCGTCCGCGCCGCCCGGTCAGCCGACGGCGGCCACGCCCGGGTGCTCACATCTTTTCCGGGAACCAGAAAATCATTCCTGTGGCGATCTTAATCACGACGATCGCCCTGTGCGCAATGATTATGTTGTACTGGTCCCTCTCTTATTCGTACAGTCAGCTACGCGGCATCGCCGTGCTGGTGGTGTCGGAGAATCTGGCGCGCTGGTGGCCGCTGACCGTGTACGGGCCGTGGCTCCTGGCGGGTCTGTCCATTATCCGGGCATCCGTTCAGCACCGGACCGCTCGGCGGTCCTGGGCGGTGATACTGCTCTCCTCCGGCACGGCGGTGGCCCTGTGCATCGGTCAGTCACCGAGTTCGATGCTGGCCATGGTGATCGTCGGAATTCCACCGATCACCGCGCTGGTCTGTTTCCGTGAGCTCGTCGGCCAGTTCTCGTCCGGGCGCGGCCCCCGGCATGCCGCCGACACCCTCAACGGGCCCAAGCAGGGCAGGCCGTGACTCACCACGGGGTCCCGAGGGTCTGTTCCGTCCAGATCGTCTTGCCCGTGGGGGTGGGGCGGGTGCCCCAGCGCTGGGTCAGCTGGGCGACCAGGAGCAGGCCCCGGCCGCCTTCGTCGTAGGTGCGGGCGCGGCGCATGTGGGGTGCCGTGCTGCTGGCGTCCGAGACCTCGCAGATGAGGCTTCGGTCGTGGATGAGACGCAGTTGGACGGGCGGCTCGGCGTGCCGGATGGCGTTGGTGACCAATTCGCTGACGACCAGCTCGGTGACGAAGGCCGCGTCGTTCAGGCCCCAGCTCTCCAGCCGGCCGAGGGCGTTCTTGCGGGCCTCGGCGACGGCGGAGGGGTCGGGGGACACGTCCCAGGTGGCGACCAGGTCGGGGTCGAGTGCCCGGGGGCGGGCGATGAGCAGGGCCACGTCGTCGGTGGGCCGCTCGGGCAGTACGGCGCCCAGGACCCGGTCGCACAACGCGTCCAGGGAGGCGGCGGGGCCGACGAGGGTCCGACGCAGCCGGGTGATGCCGTCGTCGATGTCATCGAGGCCGGCGCTGTCGCCGTTTCCGGTCGCGGTGTTCCGGGATTGGATCAGACCGTCGGTGTAGAGGGCGAGCAGGCCGCCCTCCGGCAGCTCGGTCTCCAGCGACTCGAAGGGCAGACCGCCCAGACCCAGCGGGGGCCCCGCCGGAAGGTCGAGCAGTTCGGCGGCGCCGTCCGGGCTCACCACGACCGGCAGCGGATGCCCCGCCCGGGCGAGCGTGCACCGGCGCGAGACGGGGTCGTACACGGCGTACAGACACGTCGCCCCGACGACACCGGCGGTCACGTCTCCCATGCCGAGGCCCGCACCCGCCCCCAGGCCACCCACACCCACGCCTCCCGCGCTCAGGCCACCCACACCCACGTCTCCCGCGCCCACGCCTCCCGCACCCGCGTCTCCCTTGGTCGGGACCCCCGCGCCCAACCCTCCCGCGCTCGTCCCGCCTCCGCTCGTCCCGCCCGGGCTCGCCTCTCCCGTACTCCCCCTCCCCCCACCCATGGCCACTCCCTCAGCGGTCCCCCCTCCCCCCGCGGCCCGTTCCGCGCCCTCCGCCTCGGTGGCCAGGCGGGCCACGAGGTCGTCGAGGTGGGTGAGGAGTTCGTCGGGGGGCAGGTCGATGTCCGCGAGGGTGCGGACGGCGGTGCGCAGTCGGCCCATGGTCGCGGAGGCGTGGATGCCGTGCCCCACGACGTCGCCGACGACCAGCGCCACCCTCGCCCCGGACAGCGGGATCACGTCGAACCAGTCGCCGCCCACCCCGGCCCGGGCGCCGGCCGGGAGGTAGCGGGAGGCGACTTCGACCGCCGTCTGCTCGGGCAGGCTCTGCGGGAGCAGGCTGCGCTGCAGGGTGACGGCCGTGCCCCGTTCGCGCGTGTAGCGCAGCGCGTTGTCGATGCTGACCGCCGCCCGGGCCGCCAGTTCCTCGGCCAGGACGAGGTCGTCCTGCTGGAAGGGGTCGGGGTGCCGGTGGCGGGCGAAGACGGCGACCCCCAGGGTGGTCCCGCGTGCCGACAGGGGCACGGTCATCGCCGAGTGGAACCCGTACTCACGGATACGGGAGGTCCGGACCGGGTCCTGGGCCACCCAGTCGGCGATCGCCGGCTCGGTCACCCGGTACAGCACGGCGCGCCCCGAGCGCAGGCTCTCCACCGGCGGCGAGCCGTCCGGGTACTCGTCCACCTCGCCGGGCGCGACGACCGCCTCGGGACTCCCCGGATACACGGACCGGTGCGCGACGCGCCGCAGGGCCAGGGCGCGGCCGGCCGCGGGGACGTGCGGAGGCGGTTCGCGCAGGTCGTCGAGGGACGCCAGCAGGTCGACGCTGATGAAGTCGGCGAGGTCCGGGACCGCGATGTCCGCCAGTTCCTGCGCCGTCCGTGTCACGTCCAGGGTGCTGCCGATGCGCCGGCCGGCCTCGGCGATCAGCTGGAGGCGTTTGCGTGCCCAGTACTGCTCCGTCATGTCGTGCCCGGTGGTGGCCACGCCGAGCACGCGGCCGTTGTCGTCCTCCAGCCGGTAGAGGTGGACCGACCAGGCGTGCTCGCGGGTCTCGCCGGGGGCGCGCGCGTGGTTCTCCATGTACTGCGGTTCGCCGGTCTCCAGGGCCCGCCGCATCAGCCGCTCGACCTCCGCGATGGCGGGGTCGTCCACCGCCTCGGCCATCCGCAGCCCGCGCAGGTCGTCGTCGCTCAGGCCCAGGGCGCCGCGCGAGCCCCGGTTGGACCGGCGCCAGCGCAGGTCCATGTCGTGCACCGAGGTCGCGCAGGACGGGGAGTCGAGGAAACCGTGCAGCGCGAGCGCGTCGTCGGCGGGGCGGGGCCGCGTCCCGGTCAGCGCGGAGACCAGGAACCAGTCACGGGTCCCGCAGTACGACGTGCGGTGATGCGCGAGGACCTTGACCTCCACCCGGCGGCCGTCGCGGTGCCGGAGGACGAGGGTGCCGTGCCACCTCGGCAGGTCGGCGAAGGAGGGGAGGTCGCCCGCCGGGGGATCCTCGGCGAGCAGGGAGGCGGCCGGCCTGCCCAGGATCTGCGTCGGCGTGTATCCGAGGAGGTGTTCGGCGCCGGCGCTCCAGCCGGTCACGGTGCCGTGTTCGTCGACGGTGGCCCGCGCGGTGAGCGCCTCACCGACCGCGTCCGGGCCGGGGCCCGCTCCCGATTCGCCGACGACCCGACGTTCCATGTCCGCTCATCTCGCTCTCACCGAGCTCTCCACCCATGTTCCGATCGCTACCTTCGGTATGTCCCCTCGCACCCCTTTCAATCTATTTCGCGACCGTCGCGTGAGCATCAGACCCCCGGGGCGCCCCCGAGGTCACCCCGGGACGCCGGGCCGTCCGCCGCCCCCACGGGGAGGCGGACCCCTGGGACCGGCCGACTACACGGACTCGGAGATGACCTCGCCGGTCAGCCATCGCGCGACGTCGGCGGGGCAGGGCACCGGCAGGCCGAGGACGATGTGGGGGAAGTCGGCGGCGAGGGCCTGGCCGATGGCGGCGCGGGGGGCATCAGCGCCGAGAACAATCCCCACCACGACGCCCGCCGACTCGCCGGAGCCCTCGTCGCGGGCCTGCGCCGACCGCATTGACGGCGCCGACCGGGCAGCTGACCGGAGCCGGGCGCCGCGCGGACACGGACGGTCGTACGCACCCGAACAATCTGTGGCCCTACACGTGTCACTCCCTTGCCAGGCAGGCGCGTTGAGGCAAACATGGGGCAGCTCGTTTGAGCCGAAACCACATCCTTCTCTTCCGCCCGACAGGTGAGGCATGTCTACAAGTGCGTCCAGAATGCGGCACGCGGCCGGCGACGGCTACGCGTCCACCGGCTCCCTCAAACAGAACGCGCTCGGCGTCCTGGGCATCCTCTTCTTCGTGCTCTCCGCACAGGCGCCGCTGACCGGTGTCGCCGGAGCGGCACCGGTCGCGATAGCCATCGGCAACGGCCCCGGCGTCCCCGCGATGTACGTGGTGGCCGGGGTGGTCGTCCTGCTCTTCTCCGTCGGCTATGTCGCGATGGGCCGCCACGTGGTCGACGCGGGCGCCTTCTACTCCTACGTCGGCAAGGGTCTCGGTGGGACGGCCGCCGCGGGCAGCGCGGGCGTGGCGCTGCTCGCCTACCACGCCATCCAGGCGGCGGTGTACGGCCTGTTCGGTGCCGTCATGAACGGACTGGCCCTCCAGTACCTGGAACTGGACGTGCCCTGGTGGCTGTTCGCGCTCGGCACGATGGTGGTCGTCCAGGGCCTCGGCGCGACCGGCGTCGACGTGGGCGCCAAGGTGCTCGCGGTGTTCGTGCTGGCCGAGATCAGCCTGCTGCTGGTCTTCGGCGTGGTGATGCTCCTCAAGGGCGGCGGCCCCGAAGGACTGGCCCCCGGTGCCTCCTTCTCCCTGTCGGCGGCGCTCGACGGCGCGCCCGGGGTGGCGCTGATGTTCGCGGTGGCGTCGATGTTCGGCTTCGAGGCGACCGCGATCTACGGCGAGGAGGCGCGCGAGCCGCACCGCACGGTCCCCCGGGCCACCTATCTCGCGGTCGTCCTGGTCACCGCGTTCTTCGCCTTCACGTCCTGGATGCTGATCTCGGCCCACGGCGCGTCCGCGAGTGCGGCGGCCGCGGGCAAGGCCCTGGAGGCCGGGGACGGCGCCGCGTTCGTCGCCGCGCCGGTCTCCGCGGAGCTGGGCGCGTGGGCGGGCGACGCGCTGCCGATCCTGCTGGCCACCTCGCTGTTCGCCAGCATCCTGGCCTTCCACAACTCCGCCAACCGCTACCTGTTCTCCCTCGGCCGGGAGGGCCTGCTGCCGCGCGGGCTGAGCTCGCTCAACGGCCGCCAGTCGCCGTGGCTCGCGGGTGTCGTGCAGACCGCGATCGCCGCCCTGCTGGTCTTCCCCTTCGCCCTCGCGGGCGAGGACCCCGTCCTCACCCTCTTCTCCTGGCTCAGCGGTCTCGCCGTACTGGCGATCATGCTGCTGTATTTGCTGACCTCCGTGTCGGTCATCGTGTACTTCCGCCAGGAGCGGTCCGGCGACACCCGGCTCTGGAACACCCTGATCGCCCCCGCCCTGGGCGCCGTTGGCATCGCCGGGGCCATCTGGCTGATCATCTCCAACTTCACCACCCTCATCGGCGGTGACACCACCACGGCGGTCTGGCTCGCCCTGGCCGTGCCGGGCGCGCTGCTGGCGGGCATAACGATGCCCCTACTGGCCGGTACACCCAGCCGACGGTAGGAGCGGAGGGTCGTTTGCGGCTGCGGGCGCGGGTGCGGGCGCGTGGGGGCTGGTCGCGCAGTTCCCCGCGCCCCTGAAGAGCCGGGGCCTGCCTTTCAGGGGCGCGGGGAACTGCGCGAGAAGCCCCACCGGCCCCGCACCCACCGACGCAACCGCACCCCCCTCGCCCCCAGCCCCCAGCCCCCCGCAGGGGACCCGCGTCCGGTCAGCCCGTCGCGCGCTGCTGCCAGCCGCCGAAGGACAGCAGGGGGTCACCGCTCTCCAGGGCCCAGGGGTACGGCGTGACCATGCCGCCGATCGCGCGGAACACCTCGCCCGCCTCCCCGGCCCGCTTCGCCTGCACCAGCGCGTACGCCAGCAGGTTGAGGTCGGCAACCGCCGCGGCATGGGTCAGATAGCCGGGGCGGGGCCAGTCGGCCAGCGCGCGGCCCAGGGCCGCCACCGCGTTCGGGCGGCTCCACAGCTGGACGGCGGTGAGGGCTTCCAGCCCGCCCTGGTCGACGGTGCCCTGGTAGAGGTCGACGAGGGCGGCGATCTCCAGGCCCGCCGTCGGGGCCGTGGGCGCCGTTCCCGCGCGCACCCGGTCGAGGAAGTCGACGGTCTGCGCGTGCGAACCGCACTCCCACGGCGACAGATAGCCGAGCATCTGGAAGTGCGCCTCGCGATGCCAGGGGTCGCGTCGGACGATCTCGTCCCAGAGCGGGAAGACCTCCGCGCCCGGTCGGCGCCACAGCCGCAGCAGACCGAGCCGCACCACCCAGGGGGTGGGATCCTCGGGCCGCAGCCCGGCGGCCCGCTCGCAGGCGTCGAGCGCCTCCCGGGTCTCCCCCGGGACCGGCTGCTCCTCGTACCGCGCCCGCAGCAGGACACCCCAGGCGAACAGCAGTCGCGCGTCCGGGTCCTGTGGCTGCTCCTCGGCCCAGGAGCGCTGCAGGGCCGGTGACGTCGACTCCGCGAGGACGCTCAGCCGGTGGGCCCTGCGGTCCCAGTCCCGGCCGGTGTCGCGCAGCAGCTGCTCGATCATGGCCACCGCGAGGCTGCGACCGCCCGAACTCCCCCTCTCCACAAGACGCTTGCGCACCTTCCCGAGGTCCGTGTCGTCGAGTTCGGGGGCGAGTCTGGTCGTGCTTCGTCGGCGACCGAGGAGAGACATGCCCGGAGAGTAACGAATTTCGGTCGCACAGTGATGGTTCGAGGTGGACGTATGCCGATCCGATATCCCGACCACGGACCAACCATGAACGAGGGCGAGCACTGTAGCCCCAACTCGCCTATCCGGCAGGGTATTTCACCTTATGCACGCGATCTCCGCTCCCTATCATCGGAAGATGACGGAACCGACGCAGTCCGGCCCGTACGCGGGTCACCCCGCACCTCCGCACCCCGGCTACAGACCGACCGCCCCGCCGGGCGACCCGGCGGCGGTCCTGGACCGGGTGTCCGGCTCGCTGCTGGTGCTCGGCGCCCTCCTCGCCATCGGCGGTTCGTTCGCCACGCTGGACACATCGGTCCAGTACCTCAGCGAGGAACGGGATGAGCCGATCTACCACAACGTCGCGAAGGCGTGGTCCTACTCCAGCTGGGCAACCGGGGAGGAGACGACCACGGTCACGCAGTTCTCCGGGATCCCGCTGCTCATCGGCGGTCTGCTGGCCGTCGCCGCGGCCGTACTCCTGCTGACCGGCCGCAGCCGCCGGCTCCCGCTGGGCCCCGCACTCGCCGTCGGGAGCGCGGTGCTGCTCCTCGGCACGACGCTCATGGTGGTGACGGACGCGTTCAACGACACCCAGTGGGACACGGGCGAGCGGACCACGACCTACGGCGCCGGTTTCTATCTCCTGACCGTCGCCTGTCTGCCGGCACTCGGCGCGACCGTGACGACCGTCCTGGCCACCCGCCGCCCCGCCGCGACCTCCCCCGGGCCCGCACGGTCCTGGCAGTCCCCGCAGCCGCCGCAGCCGCCGCAGCCCTGGCAGACCCCGCAGCCGCAGCCCGCGCAGCCCTGGCAGGCCGCGCCCGCCCCCCAGCCGTACCCGCCGGACCGGCCTCCGGCCCCGCCCGCACCGCCCCAGGGCTGAAGTTTTTGCTCGGGGTGTCCGGTGTCTCACACCACTCACCCCGAGCCTGTGCTACCTTGCCATGAAGTGGCAGTTTTGGTTACCAGAGGCTTCTGAGTGCTCTTCGACCTTCCGTCGACGAGCACTCTTTGTTGTTTCCGGGACTTTCCGGGTCAGATCTTCCCGTGGGTCGAACCGTGCTGCGACACCGGGTCCGCAAAGTGCGGCTCCGGGCACTGCATCAAGGGAGTTTCAGCATGGCATCCGGCACCGTGAAGTGGTTCAACTCGGAAAAGGGCTTCGGCTTCATCGAGCAGGAGGGTGGCGGCCCGGACGTCTTCGCCCACTACTCGAACATCGCCACCTCCGGCTTCCGTGAGCTTCAGGAAGGCCAGAAGGTGACCTTCGACGTCACGCAGGGCCAGAAGGGCCCCCAGGCCGAGAACATCGTTCCCGCCTGACTCTGACGCGTACGCATGAGCCGGGGCCCGCGCCCGAAAGGTGCGGGCCCCGGCTCGTGTGCGACAGGCGCCGCCGCATCGAGGAAGGTCCCCATGAACCGCACGGCTCGTACGAACAGCAGCAGCTCCTCCTCCCGCCCCCGTACGGAGAAGGGCTCTGCCGCCCGCACGGACAAGAACTCCGCCGGCACCGGCACGTCCCGGGGCAACCGTGCCCGCTCGCAGGGGACGGGCGCGGCGGCGGGCAACCCGGGCGCTCCCTCCCGTGCGGCGAAGAACGGTGCGGCCAAGGCCGGTGCGGCGAAGAACGGTGCCCCCAAGAACGGTGCGCCCAGGAACGGTCGGAGCCGGCGTGGCGGTGGACCCGCCGTGGCCGCCGCCGGTGGGGAGTTCGCTCTGCCGGTCACGGTCACGCCCGCGCTGCCGGCGGTCGACGCGTTCGATGAACTGGACCTGCCCGCACGGCTGCTGGAGACGCTCCGCGCCGAAGGGGTGACCGCCCCGTTCCCCATCCAGGCCGCGACCCTGCCGAACTCACTGGCCGGGCGGGACGTCCTGGGCCGGGGCCGCACCGGGTCGGGCAAGACGCTCGCCTTCGGTCTCGCCCTGCTGGCCCGTACGGCGGGGCAGCGGGCCGAGCCCCGGCAGCCGCTGGCCCTCGTCCTCGTCCCCACCCGTGAACTCGCCCAGCAGGTCACCGACGCCCTCACCCCCTACGCCCGTGCGCTGCGCCTGCGGCTCACCACGGTGGTCGGCGGCATGTCCCTCGGACGTCAGGCCAGCGCGCTGCGCGGCGGCGCCGAGGTGGTCGTCGCGACACCCGGCCGGCTCAAGGACCTCATAGACCGTGACGACTGCCGGCTGGACCGGGTCGCGATCACCGTCCTGGACGAGGCCGACCAGATGGCCGACATGGGCTTCATGCCGCAGGTGACCGCGCTGCTCGACCAGGTGCGTCCCGACGGCCAGCGGATGCTGTTCTCGGCCACCCTGGACCGCAACGTCGACCGGCTGGTCCGCGACTACCTCCACGACCCCGTCGTCCACTCCGTCGACCCGTCCGCGGGCGCGGTCACGACGATGGACCACCACGTGCTGCACATCGAGGACGACGACAAGCACGCCACCACGACCGAGATCGCCGCCCGTGACGGCCGGGTGATCATGTTCCTGGACAGCAAGCACGCGACGGACCGGCTGGTCAAGAAGCTGCTGGCGGTCGGCGTGCGCGCGGCCGCCCTGCACGGCGGCAAGTCGCAGTCCCAGCGCAACCGGGCCCTGAGCCAGTTCAAGGACGGTGACGTGACGGCCCTGGTCGCCACGAACGTCGCGGCGCGCGGCATCCACGTCGACGACCTCGACCTCGTCGTCAACGTCGACCCGCCGGGCGACCACAAGGACTATCTGCACCGGGGCGGCCGTACGGCCCGGGCCGGCGAGTCCGGCACGGTCGTCACGCTCGTCCTGCCGCACCAGCGCCGTGACATGACCCGGCTGATGGCCGTCGCCGGCATCACCCCGACGACCACGAGGGTCCGCTCGGGCGGCACCGAACTGAACCGCATCACCGGCGCCCAGGCCCCCTCGGGCGTCCCGGTCGTCCTCACCCCGCCGGTCACCGAGCAACCGGCCGCCCGTCCGGCCTCCGCGTCACGCGGCCGCCGGAGCCGTCCTTCCCAGGGCCGCCGCCGCGCCCCCGCGAAGGGGAACGGCCGCTGACGACGGGCGCGTGAGCCGCGCTCAGCGGCGCAGGGCCTCCGCCGACTGGATGCGGGAGGCCCGCCAGGCCGGCGGAGACCGACGATCAGGCTGATGGCCCGGGCCGACGACCAGACGGGTGGCCCCGGCCAGGCGATCAGGCTGATGGCCCGGGCCGACGACCAGACGGGTGGCCCCGGCCAGGCGATCAGGCTGATGGCCCGGGCCGACGATCAGACGGGTGGCCCCGGGCAGGCGATCAGACGGGTGGTCGGAACGGTGGTCAGGCCGATCGGCCGGGGCCGCCGCGACCGTGGCCGGGTGGATCACCGGCGTCCAGTCGCGCGAACCCGATACCCCGCCCGCGCACGCGGTACGGTCCGTGGCAGCGTCCGCGTTCCCGTCCGCATCCGCATCCGCGTCCGCGTCCGCGAGGGCATCCGTGTCGATCCCGTCCCGCGCGGATACGTCCCGCCGGTCCCGCCGTCCAACAGCCCCGCGCCATCGAGGAACGTCGGCTTCCCCGCTCCCTGTCCCGACGGCCCCACCACCGCCACGAACCCAACTCCCCACGCTCCACGGTCGGTCCACACGGGATGATGGCTACGCGGCCGTCGCCGGACGTGTTGACGACCGTCCTCGACCCGGCCCACCCACCGGACGCACCGGACGCACCGGACGCACCGGACGCACCGGACGCGGAACTCTGGAGGGGGCGGCAGCCGTTCACGGGGGGACGTGCGGAACGCACGCGGACGACCGGAACGACCGGCACGACACGGGCTCTAGCCGAGGTGGCACGCATGGCGATGTGGGATCGGATCAAGGACCAGGCCAAGGGTCTGCAGCAGGCGCAGGCGGCGCGGGGCGGCAGCACGCACGGGCGGCCGGGCACGGGGCCCATGGGCTCCACCGGGTCCTCGGGGTCCGGTCGGTCCGCCGGCGGATCGAAGGCCCAGCTGGTGAGCGCGCTCAAGTCCCAGCTCACCTCCCTCAAGACGGAGCTGAAGAGCGGGGCCTACCGGGACGCCAGCATGGCCATGTGCGCCCTGGTCGCCGCCGCCGACGGGAACGTGGACCAGCACGAGCGGCAGCACGTGGAGTCGCTGATCCTGAACAACGACGTCCTGCAGAACTTCCCGGCCGACCAGCTGCGGCAGCGCTTCAACAAGCACGTCGACCAGCTGTCGTTCAACTTCCAGCAGGGCAAGACCGAGGCCCTGCAGGAGATCGCCAAGGCCGCGAAGAAGCCGACGGAGGCCCGGGCGGTCATCCAGACCGGCTTCGTGGTGGCGGGCGCGGACGGCTACATCGCCCAGAGCGAGGAGCAAGTCCTCCGCGAGGCGTGCGCGACCCTCGGCCTGTCCCCGCAGGAGTTCGGCCTCTGACAGCGGGGGCTCGCCCCTGACAGCGGCGGCTCGCGAGTCGTGGGCCGCCGTGCCGGGCAGCTGGTCGCGGCCCTTCTCCCGCTGTCGCCGGCCGTTCCGCTGAGCCCCGCCGCGGGCAGGCGCACGCGCGGCCGGAGGGGCAGGCGGAGGAGCGGGCGGAGTGGAGTGCGAGACCCGGCCGGTCGTCGCGGTCGCGCCGTCCACAGGCTGTGGATGCCCGTCCTCTCGGCGGCTCACGCCGGGCGGCACCGGTGCGGGACGATTGGGCGCGCGCGGACGTCGCCGTACCCCACGGACGCCGGCCGTCCCCACTGCCGGCGTCCGTGAGCCTTCGGGTGCGGGCGTGCTACGCCCAGCAGCCGTTGACCGTGGCCGCGAGGCCGTCCAGGGCGTCCTTGATGTCGGACGGGCCGGCGGCGGAGTCGTTCTCGATGAAGGAGAAGACCTTCCACTGGCCGTCCTGGGCCTTGGTGAGGCCGCTGAGGGCGACGGCGCCGGTGAGGGTGCCGGTCTTGGCCTTGACCTGGCCGACGGCGCACTGGGAGTCGGCGGTGTCGAAGCGGCCGAACTCCGGGCCCAGCGTGGCGCCCGCCTCACCCGAGACGGGCAGCCCGTCGATGATGTACTTCAGCGTCTGGGCATGCCGGGGGTCGGCAGCCAGGTCGACGATGTCGGCGATGGTCCGAGCCGGGATGCGGGTCGCGCGGGACAGTCCGCTGCCGTCGTACATCGCGAAGTTGTCGAGCGAGATGCCGTACCGGGTGAGGACGTCGCGTACGACGGCGGTCCCGTCCTCGAAGGTGGCGGAGCGGTCGGCGCCGAGGGCGGTGAGCCGCAGCAGCGACTCGGCGATGTCGTTGTCGCTGACCTTGAGCATCCGCTTGACGACCGTGGACAGTTTGTCGGACGTGTGCGAGGCGACCGGCACGTCCGCGTTGCCGACGACCCCGCGCGTGACCTCGCCGTCGACCGTCACACCCCGCTCGGCGAGGAGCCCCGCGAAGACGCCGCCCGCGTCGAGGGAGGTGTCGTCGACGTTGTGGGAGTCGACGACCAGCGCGCGTACGGGGGCGATGGAGTCGGGGTAGTAGCCGGTGTTCCAGCCGTTCGCGAGGGTCGGCTCGGGGAAGAGGCTGTCGTCGACGCGGACCTTCACCGAGGTGAGCCCGGCGTTCCGCAGCCCGGCGACGGCGGTCTTGGCGAGCGCGTCGAGGTCGTCGGTCGTCAGGGTGCGGTCGCCGCCGCCGACGAGGGTCAGCGTGCCGTCGCCGTACACGACCTTCGTGGTGAGCCGGTGGTCCGGGCCGAGCACCGTCAGCGCGGCGGTGGAGGTGGCGAGCTTCGTGTTGGACGCGGCCATCAGCGCGGTGTCCGCGTCGTGCCCCCACACCACCTTGTCGGACTTGGCGTCGATGACGACACCGCTGAGCGTGCTGCCGAGGCGGGTGTCCTGGCTGCGTGTGTTCAGGTTGTCCGCGATCTTCTGCTCGGCGGCGTCGAGTTCGGTGGCACCGGCCTTCGCGGTCGTCTCGTCGGCGGCGAAGGCGGACGTCCCGGCCAGGATCGTCCCGGCGACGGGGGCGACCACGGCGATCACGGCCGCCCGCCGGAACGCCGGGTTCGGAGCCTTGGCCTTACGGTGCCGGCCGCCGGCGCGAAGACCAGAGGAGGTGGAGGGGGAGGGTGAGGAGGAGGACAGGGAGCTGGGCATGCGGGCCTCGGTGGGGGAGGTTCGTGGGGGTACAGGGAGCTTCACTAAATCTTGAAAGTGAAAGTAACAGTCGGGACTCCCGCTACCGATGGGTACTTTGTGAAGACTTGACGCACCGTCCGCCGCGGATGACGGCGACCACGGCATGCCGTTGTCAGTGGCGAGGGCTACGCTCCGGACACCTGACCGTTTGCTCCTTTTCCAGGAGTTTCAGCAGTTTCAGGAGGTTCTCGTGGTCTCGCGGCTCAACCCCTACCTCAGCTTCGACGGCGACGCCCGGCAGGCGATGGAGTTCTACAAGGAGGTCTTCGGCGGCGAGCTGTCGCTGCACACCTTCGGCAATCTCGGCCAGCCCGGCACCCCGGAATCCGACAAGATCATGCACGGCATGCTGGAAACCCCCGGCGGCTTCACCCTCATGGGCGCCGACACCCCGCCCGGCATGGAATACACCCCCGGCGGCAGCTTCTCCGTCAGCCTCAGCGGCGACGACGACACCGAACTGCGCGGCTACTGGGAGCAGCTCTCCGCCGACGGCACCGTCTCCGTCCCCCTCGACAAGCAGATGTGGGGCGATGTCTTCGGCATGTGCACGGACCGCTTCGGCATCCCCTGGATGGTCAACATCAGCGAGCCGCAGGGCTGAGCGGCGGCGCGTCGGCGAAAACCCCCGCCCGTAACGGCGAACCGTCCCGGGCGGGGGCGCCACGTCACCCGCTTCTCATCCGAAGGTGACGTCGAGGCTGCCGTCGCTGCCGAACGACCAGTTGAGGCCGCCGGAGTACGAGGAGCACCGGGACCCGTTCGACCCGGACCAGAACTGGTTGGAGCTGTCGGAGCTGCCGATGATCCGGTCGTTCGTACCACTGCCGCTGCGGCACGAGGTGTTGTCGCGGAACACCGACGTACCGCCGTCGAAGTTGAAGTTCCGCTCGGTGTTGTCGATGCTCACGTTCCCGGAGACCGCCATCGTGCCCGGGTTGCTGTTCCACGTGAAACCGTGCTTGCCGTTGTCGTAGGCGATGCTGCGCCGGACGACGTGGTTCACGGCGATGTCGTCGCCGCCGAGCTTGTAGCCGTTGCGGTCGCCGTTCCCCGCCTGCGAACCGTCGGTGAGTGTGCCGTTCTCGTAGGCGAGCGAGTCCTCGATGGTCACCGGTCCGATGGGTCCGGTGTCCGGCTTGGTGTAGAGGTCCCAGCCGTCGTCGATGTTGTTGTGGGCCACGGCGTACCGGAACACGTTCCCGGTCCCGGTCGTCAGCTTCGCCGCGAACCCGTCCGCGTCCTCCCCGTCGGAGTCGGCGTTGTCGTGCGACTCGGCGCTCAGGATCAGGTTGTCCGACGGCCAGTCGGCGGTGGGTGTGGTGGAGGCCATCCGCCCCAACTGCAGCCCCGTGTCCCGGTTGAACCGCGTCACGGTCCGCTCGATGACGTTGTCGCTGCCGCCGACGTAGATCCCGTTGTCCCCGGCACGCTCGACGACGATCCCGTACACATGCCAGTACGAGGCGTTGAGCTGAAGCCCCCGGTTCGACGAACTCTCGCTCTGGGCCGAGAAGTTGAGGATCGGCTTCTCGCCCGGATAGGCGGACAGGGTCGTCCGGGCGGAGGCGGTCCCGGAGCTGCCGGCCGGGATGGTGACGGTCGAGGCCTGGGCGTACGTACCGCCGCGCAGATAGATCGTCCCGCCGGCGGCGATCCGGCTGATCGCCGAGGTGAGGGTGGTGGGGGACGAGACCGTACCGGCCGCGGAGTCCGTCCCGGTCGGCGAGACGTACAGCGCGGAACTGGACGGCGGCGGTGTGGTGGTGCCGTCGGGCACGTTCGCGTCGAGGTAGTCGATGTTGGGCAGACCGGTGGACGAGGTCGGGTTGATCCGGATGACGTTGCTGCCCGAAGTCACCGGCACGGTCAGCGTCTTGGTGGTCCACCCCGCCCAGGTGCCGGTGCTCTCGAAGGACGCCGTCGCGGCCGTCGTACCGTTCACGAGAACGCTCGCGGCCCGCGCTCCGGTGGTGCCGTTGGCGAACCGGACGGACAGTGTCGCCGTGCCCGATGCGGGTGCGGTCACGGTGAACTGGGCGTACGCGCCTGTGGCGTTGGTGCCGTTGCAGAATCCGCTGCCCGAGAATCCGGCCCAGTCGGAGTCGATCGTGCCCGTGCAGACGGCCGGTGACGCCTCGGCCTCGTACCGGGTGGTCGCGGCCTGCGCCGCCGTACCGGACAACGCGACCAGCAGGCCTGCCACCAGACCTGCGCTCGCCGTCGCCATGACGGGTCTCACGTGCGTCGTTTGCATCGTCGGTCTCCAGGGATGAGGTCCAGAACGATCCAGAAAGCGCTTTCCCTGTGGGCGAGTGTCGGGGGGTGACCTGGGCACGTCAATAGAGTGGGACGTAGATTCTGTTCACATGGATGAACTGAGGGTGAGGGAAGGGGGATATAACCCCCGGAAAGCACCCTGAGATCTGAAACTCATTCGAGTACGTGAACGCCGGGTGACATACGGCGCCCCCGGTGACCTGGCGCCGAGCCGCCTCCGGGTGCCGGGCCGCCGGGCAGGAAGAGGGAGCCGGTCAGGCAGGAAGCGGGAGAGGGCAAGAAGAAAGGCAAGGAGGTAAACCACTCCTTGCCACTCTCAACGTATAGCGCACCGGGGGGCTTGCGGCAAGGCCCCCGTCGTGCCGCAGAATCTCCGGCCTGAGCCAGTATCGACGGAAACCGGGGCGCTTCATGCGTGTGCTGTTGGCGAACTACGACTCGCGCGGGGGCGTCGAGCCGCTGGTGGGACTCGCGGTCCGACTGCGCGAGCTCGGCGCGGAGGTGCGGGTGTGCGCGCCGCCGGACGAGGAGTTCGCGCGGCGGCTGGCCGGTGTCGGCGTACCGCTGGTGCCGTTCGGCCGGTCGGTGCGCGCGTTGATGACCGCGGCGACGCCACCGGGCGCGGACGGCGTGCCCCGGCGCGCGGCCGAGCTGCTCGCGCAGTTCGACACGGTCGCCGAGGCGGCCGAGGGGTGCGATGTACTGGTGGCGACGGGCCTGCTCCCGGCCGCGGCCTGCGTCCGGTCGGTGGCCGACAAACTGGGCATCCCGTACGTGTACGCCAGCTTCCAGTCCGTCTCCCTGCCGTCGCCGCACCATCCGCCCATGCAGCGGCCGGGGCGGCCGTTGCCGTCGGACGTGAGCGACAACCGGGCGCTGTGGGATTTCGACGCCTGGAGCGCGAACGACCTGTTCGGCGAGGTGATCAACACGCATCGGGCGTCGGTGGGGCTGCCGCCGGTGAAGGATGTGCGCGACCACGTCTTCACCGACCGGCCGTGGCTGGCGACGGATCCGGTGCTGGATCCGTGGGGGGAGCGGGCGCGCTCCGCGTCGGGCTCCGCGTCGGGCTTTGCGTCAGGCTCCGCGTCGGGGCTGTGGCAGGCGCCGTCGGGCCCCGCGTCGGGGCTGTGGCAGGAACGGTCGGGCGCCGCGTCGGGTCGGCAGGAACCGTCGGGCCCCGCGTCGGGCCGGCAGGAACCGGGAGACCTCGCCCCGAACCTGCGGCAGGAACCGTCGGGCGCCGCCCCGGACCTACGGCAGGAACCGTCGGGCGCCGCATCGGACCCGAAGCAGGAACTGGCCGCCCCCACCCCGGACCTACGGCAGGAACCGGGCCACCCGGCGTCGGACCCGCGGCAGGGGTCCTCCGACCACGGCGTCGTACAGACCGGCACGTGGATCGTGCCGGATGAACGGCCGCTGCCGGCCGAGCTGACGGCGTTCCTGGATGGCGGTACGCCGCCGGTGTACGTCGGCTTCGGCAGTATCGCCATCGGCGGCTCCGAGGGTGTCGCCCGGGTGTCCATCGAAGCCATCCGTGCGCAGGGGCGCCGCGCGATCGTCTCCCAGGGCTGGGCCGAGCTGGCTCTCGTCGACGACCGGGACGACTGCTTCGTCGTAGGCGAGACCAACCATCACGCGCTGTTCCGCCGGGTCGCCGCCGTCATCCACCACGGCGGCTCGGGCACGACGACCACGGCGACGTGGGCGGGCGCGCCCCAGGTGGTGGTGCCCCAGGGCGGGGACCAGCCGTACTTCGCGGGCCGCGTCGCCGCGCTCGGCATCGGCGCGGCGCACGACGGCCCGACCCCGACGTACGAGTCCTTGTCGGCGGCGCTGGAGGTGGCTCTGGCCCCGGAGACGCGAGCGCGGGCGGCCGAGGTGGCCGGGATGGTCCGGACGGACGGGGCGATGGTGGCGGCGCAGCTGCTTCTTGACACGATCGGCCAGGACGGACGGCGGCAGCCGGCACAGGCGGCACAGGCGGCGGGACAGGCGGCAACACAGGCGGCGGGATAGACGGCAAGTGTCCGCGTGAACGAGGCGAGCCCGTCGAGAGTCGAGAAAGGATCGATCCCCCTCGTCACAGCAGTCCCAGCCAACGGTCCCACCGACCAGCCCCACCCAACAGTCCCACCCAGGAGTCCCACCCAGCAGGACCCCGTGAGCAGAACCCATCGAGCAGGACCCATCGAGCAGGGACCATCGAGCAGGGACCGATGGTCGCAAGCGACCTCATCTTCGGAGCGTTCGGAGCGATTGACATGAACCCCCCGACCACCACCAGCGCGTTCGACCTCCCCGACCGCCTCTCCGCCAAGGCCGACCCGGCCCTGATCGCCGCCGACCAGCGGCACTTCACGGCGCTCGCGCAGTGCCTCGAACAGTCGATCGCCGAGGTGTCCGCCCAACTCGACGCCGCGCGCAGAGCCCCCGGCGGCCTGGGCCGGCACGCGATGGACCGGGACACGGAGATCCACCGCCTGACCGCCCGCCTGCGGACCCTGCGCCGCTTCGGCCTGGACCTGTGCCTCGGCCACATGGTGAGCACTGACGATCCGGAGAACCCCGTCTACGTCGGCCGCCTGGGCCTCACGGACAGCGCGACGGGCCGCCGTCTGCTGATCGACTGGCGTTCCCCGGCGGCCGAGCCGTTCTTCGGCGCCACCCACGCCAACCCGATGGGCCTGACGAGCCGCCGCCGCTACCGCTGGACCAACGCCCGCATCAGCGACTACTGGGACGAGGTCTTCTCCCCCGACGAACTGGACGGCCTCACCGACCACCATTCCGCCGCCCTCGACGACCAGTCCGCGTTCATCGCCAGCCTGGGCACCACCAGGTCGGAGCGCATGCGGGACGTCCTCGGCACCATCCAGGCCGACCAGGATGCCATCATCCGCGCGAGCTCCCGGGGCGCCCTGGTCGTGGACGGCGGCCCCGGCACCGGCAAGACCGTCGTGGCCCTCCACCGCTCCGCCTATCTGCTCCACTCCGACCCCCGCCTGGGCCACCGCCGGGGCGGCGTCCTCTTCGTGGGCCCCCACCGCCCGTACCTCTCCTACGTCGCCGACGTCCTGCCCAGCCTCGGCGAGGAGGGCGTACAGACGTGCATCCTGCGCGACCTGGTCACGGAGGGGGCAGGGGCCGGGGTCGAGCCCGACCCGGAGGTGGCCCGCCTGAAGTCGTCCGCGGCCTTGGTGGGCGGCATCGAGAAGGCCGTCCGCTTCTACGAGGAACCCCCCACCCAGGGCATGACGGTCACGACCCCCTGGTCCGACATCCGGCTGAGCCCCGACGACTGGACCGCGGCCTTCGACGCGGCGGAACCCGGCACGCCCCACAACGAGGCCCGTCACCAGGTCTGGGAAGAACTCCTCACGATCCTGACGGACAAACACGAAGCCGAGGCCGACCCCGACCCGGACGCCGACACCGCCGTCTCCCCCGCCCTCCTGCGCAGGGCCCTCCTGCAGAACAGGGACCTCGTCACGACCTTCAACCGTGCCTGGCCCCTCCTGGAGGCGGCGGACCTGGTCGGAGACCTGTGGACCGTACCGGCGTACCTCCGCATGTGCGCCCCCTGGCTGAGCCGCGAGGAAGTCCAGCGCCTCCAGCGTGACGACCCCCGGGCCTGGACGACGTCCGACCTCCCCCTCCTCGACGCGGCCCGCCAACGCCTCGGCGACCCGGAGACGGCCCGCCGCAAGCGTCGGCACGAGGCCACCCTCGCCGCTCAGCGCGAGCGCATGACCCAGGTCGTGGACAACCTGATCGAGGCGGTGTCCAACTCAGGCGCCGACGCCGACGACGGCGAGGGTCTGGTGACGATGCTCCGCGGCGAGGACGCCCAGGTCAGCCTGGTCGACAACGCCGAACTGCCCGCCCTCGCCCCGGACCTCCTGGCCGGCCCGTTCGCCCACGTCGTCGTGGACGAGGCGCAGGAGCTGACGGACGCGGAGTGGCAGATGCTGCTGCAGCGCTGCCCGTCCCGAAGCTTCACGATCGTCGGCGACCGCGCCCAGGCCAGGCACGGTTTCACGGAGTCCTGGCAGGAACGCCTGAAGCGGGTGGGCCTGGACCGGATCACCCAGTCTTCCCTGACCATCAACTACCGCACGCCGGAAGAGATCATGACGGAGGCCGAACCGGTCATCCGAGCCGCGCTCCCCGACGCGAACGTCCCCACCTCCATCCGCAGCGGCGGCATCCCGGTCGTCCACGGCTCGACGTCGGACCTGGACGCGACCCTGGACACCTGGCTGGCCGCCGACGCCGACGGAATCGCCTGCGTGATCTCCGCCCCGGGCTCCGCCGCGCCCTTCCGCCCGACACCCCGGGTCCGCTCCCTGACCCCCGAACTGTCGAAGGGCCTCGAATTCGACCTGGTGGTCCTCATCGACCCGGAGAACTTCGGCGAGGGCATCGAGGGAGCGGTGGACCACTACGTCGCGATGACCCGGGCGACGCGGCAGCTGGTCGTCCTCACGACGACGGCCACCTGAGGCCGGACGGGAACGGTCATGCGAGGCCGGACGGGAGCGCCGGCCAGCTGAGGCCGGACGGGACCTGGCCGCGAGCCGCGCGCGACCGACCTCAAGCCCGGGAAGCCCGGGCCTCGGCCAGTCGGTGGAAGGCTCGCGTAGTACCGGGGTGGGCCATCTCGTCCAGCAGATGCCGCCAGTCGGGGTCGGCGACGGGGGCGGGATGCGCCAGGTCCCACGCGGCAAGCAGCGGAGCGAACCCGCCCTCGTCCCGCACCTCGCCCGCACTCTTCGCTGGAGGCCGCTTCGACTTCATGGGAATCTCCCTCCGTCCGGGAACCCTGCGCGTCCGGAATCCGACTCGCTTACCTCAACGGTCCCGCATCCTTACTAACTCAACGGTCCCGCATCCGGGTTCCCCGAACCATGCGGTCTCCTACCGAACCGGGGGTGGAGCTACCTGCACCCGGCCGGGACCGCTCTCCCCCGCACCCCTCTCCCCCGCACGCCTCTCCCCGTACCCCTTCTCCCCGTACCCTCAGCCCCGCCGAGCGGCCCCGTCCGGCCACACCACGTCCACGGGGACACCGGCCGCCCGCGCTCCGAGCACGGCATCGGCGGTGCCGCCGCCCTTGCCGGTGGGCGGTGCGCCGTTCCATACGGCGACGAGACGATCGGCGCGCTCGATGAGTACGGCGTTCGCGGCCTCGTACGCATGCCGGTCGGCGGTCTCGTAGGGAAGGACGACGACCTCCTCGGCAGCCTCGACGAGCCGGTCGTAGGCGGCTCCGTGCTCGGGCTCGACCATGTTCCGCCGGTAGTCCCGGGAGGGTGTGACGACGATGAGTCGCCCGCCGAGTGCAAGGGCGACCTCGGCGAACAGGGTGTCGGCCCCCTTGGCGATACAGGAGACCCCGACGAGTCGCCCGTCCCCGGCGTACGGCCCGAGCAGCTCCTCCAGGGCGAGTCGAACCAGCGGAACGGTGCCCTCGGTCAGGTCCAGGTGCCCGGTCACCGCGATGGTCGTCACGGCGTACTCCCCCCTCGCCAATCGCCGTCGGACGGCGTGGAGCGGCTGTCCGATGCCACCACCCCTATGGAAGGCGGCACGTTGACCTGCACGAGTGTAGGTGGGTTCCGCACGCGCGAGGTGCGTTGATCAACGGGATCTTGTCGCATGAAATGACCCGTCTGTGCTCCGGAAACCGGGGCACGCCCCGTCCGACCCCTGGGAGGATCCATGCCCGCTGCCCATGTCCGTCGCGCCGTGACCGCCGCCGCCCTGACCGCCGTCTTCACCCTTCCGTCCACGTCCGCCCTGGCGACGGCGGATGTCGGGGACGAGGACATCGTGCGAGTCCAGCTCACGGGGGTCCCCTCGACCGACACGAAGCCCTGGTTGGTCGAGACCGGCGACAGCTGGGTCACCTACCTGAATCTGTACGACACGAAGAAGCGGTTCGCCGGGGACGCCAGCGCGCGGTGCAGCGCCGTCGAGGCGACTCATCAGCGGGTGACCACCCAGTGCACGCGCGTACTGCGTCTGAAGAAGGGGGAGATCACCCTCCACGACGTGATCACCCGCGTGGACGACTCGCCCATCACCGCCAAGACGGCCATCGCGGGCGGCACCGGCATCTACAACGACGCCGAGGGAGAGGGCTACATCACCCTGAAGCGCGACTGGGTCCACTTCGACCTCCACGTCGATGACTGACGTCGAGCGCGCTCCCTCGTCCCCTCACAGGCCGGTCGTTCCCCTGGAGATCCCGTGATCAATTCAGCTGCCCGTGGCGCCGTCGTCGCCGCCCTCACCACCGCGTTGGCCCTTCTGCCCGCCGCGACCGCACAGGCCGAGCAGTCCGACAAGGACAACGACATCGAGAAGGTCGTGCTGACCGGCGTCAACGTGGTGGACACGACACCCGAACACATCCACACCGGCGACAGCTGGGTGACCCATCTGAATCTGTACACGGCGAAGGGGAAGGGGAAGGGGAAGGTCGCGTACGCCGGTGACGGCGAGGCGGAGTGCAGCGCGGTGCGGTTGGCCGACGGCGAAGTGACCACACAGTGCACGCGTGTACTGCGTCTGAAGAAGGGGACGCTGACCCTCAGCGACATGATCACCTACAGGCCGCACGAGCCGGTGACCGCCAAGACCGGCATCATCGGCGGCACCGGCCACTACCGTTCCGCCTACGGTGACGGCTACATCACCCTGCACGGCCCTCACACCCACCTGAAACTGAACGTCGACGAATAACGCATGAGGACACGGCTCCCGGTACGGCCACCGTTCGCGCTGCCGCACCGGGAGCCTTCCGCTGTCCTCCGTTGTCCTCCGCTGTCCTCCGCTGCCGTCCACTGCCTTCCGCTGCCTTCCGCTGCGCTCAATCGCCGATGTTCGCGGTTTTCTCGATGAGGCGCGTGAATACAATGAGAACTCCCAGGGCGGGAGGGAGGCTGGCCAGCGTCCAGAGAACAAAGAATCCCGCCAACGCCCCGGCGATCATGCGCAATTCATCCGGGGCTTCCTCCGAAACTCCCGCCAGCACCAGCAGTGAAGTCGTGGCAAGAATACCCATGGCCACGATGGTGAAGAACGGCCACAGGTAGTCGGTCATGGGGAGGATGCGCGCCTTTTTCGCTTTCTTCAGGAAAGCCGTGTCACAGGCTCTCGTGATCATCGCCAGTACGGCGAACACAGCCCCGATGATGACACCGATCATGGAGGCGGCGACTCCGAGCACCGGCTCCACCGGCAGGTCGTCGTCATGGCCGAGCCAGGCACCGCCCATGGCTCCCAGGACGGCGCCCAGTGGCTCCCCCCACCAGAAGCTTCTCAGGCTCACATGCACCAGCCTCGCGAACTCCGAGAAGTACTTGTCCCCCAGGGTCCGCCCTCTGGGCTCGTCCGGGTACGGGTCAGATCCCTCACCCATCTCCGTGTTGATCACAGCCACTCCCGCTCAGCGGCAGCCACTCTCATCGAGCCGTGCTTCCACGACCCCGCCTCGGTCGCCTTCACCCTTCTCGCGGCTTGCGCAAGAGACCCTCACCGTCATTCCGCCGCTTCCTCTCTCCGACCGCCGATTCGTACCCGTGCATCTCGCGTATCGCGTCGTACAGCGACGCGCGCCGGACGGCCGAATACCGCTGTGGCTTCTCCGCTTTCGACGTCTCGGCAACTCCGTCGAGGCCAGTGAGGGTGATCTTCGGATCGCGCTGAAGACTCAGATTTAGTTCACGCGTATCGACCTTGCACTCGGCGATCCGTCGAAGGTAGTCATCCATCCGGTTGTGCCGCCCTTCACGGTGCGTACCCGACTGTGCTATCGGGCATTGGACCTGACACATGGGCTCAACGGTAAGCCGGTCCCCGTAATCAGGCCTCTCGTCGGCGACATTCCAGTGAAAGGGTCGCCGCGTGTGGGCCCGTCACCCGCGACGGCGCCCGTCCGGCCCCCGCCCATGACCCGCCACGCACAGGTCCGTCCGACGAATCGCGCCACGGTGCTCACCGGTCCGAGAGACCGAACCGGCTACGCCACCAGGGTGACCCGCGTCGCGCGGAACGTGACCGTGCACACCCACCGCAGCCACCGCAGCCACCGCAGCATCGAATAGGTGGCGGACACCCCGGTCTGCGCCGATACTTCGACATGAGCAAACTCGCGCAGGCCTCGACATGTTCGTGGGCGGGTGGCTCATGGAGATTGGTTCAACCGAAGAGGCGCGCGGAAGGGCCTGGTGGGGCTCACTCAGGGCTGCGGTGCAGGGCGAGGACCATGACGTCATACAGCGGAGCGTCAGGGAACGGCAGTTTCTCCCCCGCCTGCTCGTACCCCCAGGTCTCGTACATGGCCCGCAACCGCGGCCGCTCCCGGCGTACAAGCAGTTCGGCGCGCTCTTCGCGCCGCTGACTCACCAACTCGTCGTGCATGACCCGCGAAATCCCGCGCCCGCGCCACGTCTCGCGGAGCATGTTCTCGCACAGCTTGAACGTCGTCGCGTCATCGCGTGCCGTGAATCCGTAGGTGAAGCCGGCCACTTCACCACTGATCTCGGCGACGACACAGCCCCAGCCGCCGGCTGAGACATGGGCCTCCAGACGTTCCTCGAAGCGCTTGATGGAGAAGAAGGGGTTGGCGGCGATGTCCTCCGCGTACACGTCGGCGTAGACATCCAGGAGGGTGCCCCGGATCTCGTCCAGCCGCCCGCCGGTGTAGTAGCTGGTCGTCAGCAGGTCTACGGTCATGTGGCCACCGCCTCGTATCGTTCGGAAAAGTCCATTGCGTCGGGTGCGACCCGGTCGACCAGTTCGTCCCGCAGCTGCTTCAGGCGTCCTCCGATCCGGGGACTGTGCACCTCCGGCAGAAGCGCGAGTGCCTCGTTGCCGACGGCCACAGCCTCTTCCAACTCGCCTGCCGCTGACAGGGCGCGCCCAAGACGTACCTGCGAGGCGAGCTGATTACGGCGGAACGGGCCCGACTGCACGGCGCACAGGGACTCGCGGGCAGCGCCGACAGCCTTGTCGTACTGCCGCAGGTCCATGAAGCACAGGGCCGCCGTGGCTGACAGCTCGCCGACGCTGTAGAACGCCAGCCATCTCTGCGGTTCGACCGGCTCCCGGTCGAACTCCTTCTCCACGCGTAACAGAGACCGAGCACACCAGCCGGACTCACCCTGGAGAGCGTGTCCTTGGGCAACCCTCGAATGCAGCAGCGACGAGAGCTGCCCGTCCCGGCGGCCCCGGGTCTCCTCCAGCGCCGCGCGAGCGATCGAGACAGCCTCGCCTCCGTGTCCCAACTGCCATGCCTGGTGCGACATCGACGACCAGATCCGGGCCTGGAGCGGCTTGTCCCGACCCAGCAGCGCGTAGCGCAACCCTGCGTCCCACCGGCGACGGGCCTTGTCCTGCTGCCCCGCATCGAACGCGAACCACCCGGCGCTGGTGGCCATTTCACCGAGTGCCCGATGAAGACGCGCCTCCACGTTCCCGCCGTACGTACACCGACGGGCAGCGTCTTCGACGTACTTGATGTACCGCGCTGCGACGTCCGACAGCTGCGCTCCCCCGTGCAGGTCGTCGATCTGGTGAAGCCTCGCGGCGGCGGCCTGCACACGGTCCACGTCGCTCACACCGAGCCGCCCCGACTCCGGCAGCGGAGGCAGGGCAAGCAGGCTTCCGGTCAGGCCGATGATGAACTGACGGCGTCGCACAGGCACATCCTGGGGCGAGGTGCGGGTTCTCCTCCGCACGGTAACGCCCTCTCCCCGAGGGGCGGGAGCCCGGAAACCGAGTTCTTCGGCGGTACGGCCGAACACCGTCTCCCGTGGGATACGGCTGCGTTCCCTCAGCCAGGAGACCCGCCCGCTCAACCAGTAGCCGACGAGGCGCGCGCTGCAATGGCCGGGCTCACCGGTGGTCTGCTCGGCCGCCTCGTTCACGGCCTCCGCGAGACCTTCCCTGGTGAACCCGTACTCGGCCATGAGCCGTCGCAGCGTGAGATTCGGCTGTTGGTGAGCCGACATGAGTCCTCCGCCCCTGCGGTGACCGAATCCACCGTAGTGACGCGACAGCACACCGTGAAACAGAAGTTTCCCGCTTCTGCGAAGTTGCCCGTCCCGAACTTTCCTTTTCTCCCGCTTCACGGGGGCGAGACCGTGGACTCCGCACCGATCAACGCCAGACCCCGGCGAGGCTGCAACCTCCCGGGGCACGGCCGACTGCGATGGGTCGACAATGCAGTGTGCATCACGGGCGCTTGTGTGGGTGAGGAAGGTCCTCTTCGGACCGTCCCCGCCAGACTGGCGCACACCCCGGGAAACGACCGCGGTTCTGAAGATGATCCTGGCACCCTCCCTCCCCAACCCCTCACCCGAGTTGTGGGCCGCGATCCTCGCCGGCGCCCGGCGCCGCAGAGCCTCATGCCCCTGGCCACCAACCGACGTGCCCGCCATCACCGCCGAAGACATCACCAGCACCCTCGTGGGCGCCTATCTACTCCCGCCCGTGGTACGCCAACGCGCACGGGCTGCGGCCCGGTTGGCAGAGGAGTCATGCCGATGACCGCCGTACAGAACGACCGGCCCGCCACACCCCACCCCGAGATCCCCATGCTGCGCGCCTACCGTCTGTGGTTCGAGCACACCCGCAAGTGCACCCTCGGCTGCAAGGGCATCCCCAAGGCCCAGGACGGCTGCGAGAACGGACGGCAACTGTGGGGCACGTACCGCCTCACGCGCATCGGGAAGGGCGGGATGACGTCATGAACTGGACCATCGAGCGCCCGCCCGGCTGCCCGGTACGCCGCACCGACGACAACCGCCTCGCCGTACCGCTCCGCCTGTCCCGTACTGACGGCCACTCCACGGACACCGAGCTGCCCCTCACCCTCGCCGAAGCCGAGCATCTGCACGCCGCGCTGTGCCGGGCCCTCGACGGCGAACCCCCGCCTCCAGCCGCACCGGACTGCCGCCAGCCGGTTCAGGCCTCGCCCGGCGCTGCGCACATCGTGGGGCGCGCGTAGCACGCCCACAGCACAGGTAGGTCGTCGGACTACGCCCGGCAGACCCCTCAGCGGGCCTGCCGGGTGTAGTCGTGGCGCAGAGTGAACGAGTAGTCCCCACGCTCAACGCAGGCCGCGCAAGAAATCCACCGCCCGCCGGCACAACGGAATCAGACCTTCTCCGCCATCACTCGCGGATGCTCCGCAGTCAGCAGACCAACGTCTTCGACGTCGGAAGTCAGGATCGTCACCCGGCCCGGCTGCTGCAGAGCGGTCGCGCACAGCATGGCGTCGATGGCGTACTTATGACCGCGTAGACCCGCATCACGAAGCAACGCGGCAGCCGACTGAGCCAGAGCCTGGGTCACCCGAGTCCCGCTAGTACACGTCGAACGATCCTTCTATCGACGTACTGGACACCAGAAAATCTTAAGTTTCTGGAACTCCGACCACCTGCAACATTTCAACGAAAAAGTACTGGATGGCCACCCGTCGCGGCTTCCTCTGGTCGACGATGAGCCAGAAGCCGACTTTCCTCGGTCGAGGTTCGTGCCACAATCGCGCTACGTGTTGAGTTCAGCCGCGCAATGCCCTGCAGTCAAGTTGCCGGGCGTCTCGCCAGGTATCAAGCCCCAGACCACAGGGGCAGATCACGCATGATCAAGACCCAGCTGCGATCGAAACACGTCTCGAATGGCAGCCCGGTCCGTAGGAATCGTGTCCAGCGGCACCATGCTATGCGTACGATACTGCTCCCCTTGATTGCCAGAGATGAAGAATCCTCGGTCAGGCAACCAAACTCGCTCTTCTCGGCGGAAACGGACGATCCCGAAACCGATATACGCCTTCTCGCCTGATTCAACCAGCGTGCTAGAAAAAATGTAATGAAATGTCCGGGTCGTTTTGTCTAAGTAGCTGGCCTCGGTGATCCAGTGACAGAACGGCCTACCGTCATTGTGATAGTTAGTTCCGTCAAATGCCCACATGCCTCGACGCTTGTCGAATCTAATCTCACCCATGCTGCACCGCTGCTCGCCTGGAATACTGGCCAGTTCTCCCCATTTACCTTCCATCTCGATGGGGTCGAACATCCTGTCCGTTTTGGATTTAAAGAATTCGTAACTGTAACTCGCCAAAATACCGAATGGGACACCCGCGATCAGCAGCAAGAAGTCTTTCACGTCGGCTTCCCTTCCGGCGCTCTACGTTCGGCGAGCCGAGCAGTAGGAGTAGCAGTTCTGGACTACCCACGCCAAGCGACGCGGAAGCCCCTGGCGTCCTCAACGTCCCTGGGGTGCATCCCTTGATTGGCACAACCAACTGCACGCCGGGCCCCGGCTCCTAACCAAAGCGGTGCTGGCCCGGCCGTGAACTATCCGTGGCCTCGTCCCTCCTGTGCCATGGCCAGGGCTGCGACCTGCTCCGTTGTCCAGGACTCAAGTGGCCTCCGGAGCCGTGTGACAGCCCAGCCTCCGGGTGACAGGCCAAACACACCCGACAACTTGGCTGAGGCTGGTGGGGTGGAGCCGAGGCACACGCGCGTCCGATCGGTTGACGCACCCGCCATCGTGGCTGACTGTCGTCGGCTGAGGCTCACACGATGGCTACGCTCCCTGGACACCCCGCAGAGAAGGGACGGACGCGGGATGGCAGGTCTTGGGGAGGAGCAATCCGTCGTCGTGCACATTCGGCTGGCCGGTGAGGGCTATGGGACGGATGACCAGCGTGCGTTGGTCTACGAAGCCGGGCGGGTGATGGCCGCCGCGGTCGAGGATGCCCGCGTCGGCGAGGTCGACGGCAATGAGTTCGGGGGTGGTGAGGCTGTCGTGTTCGCCTATGGGCCGGATGCCGATGCTCTCTTCAAGGTCATGGAACCGGCCCTGCGTCGCTTGCCGCTACGGCCCGTGTACGTCGTTCTGAGGCGGGGCGGCGACGACAACGGATCGCGTGTGGAGTTGTAGGGCGCGGGCATGAGGAAGCCCCAGGTCGCTGCCTGGGGCTTCCTGTGGGCCGTAGGGCCTCAGTTGTTAAGTTGTCTGTTGTTCTGTCGAGGAGAGTTACCTGTCCCTCCCGTCGGCTCGGTTACGAATCCGTCGCGGACTTCGTCGCCGTCGTACCCGTCACGTCCGTCAGCTTCCAGCGCTGGTTCAGGCCCGAGTTCGGGGTCCAGACTCCGATTCCCGCGCCGTCCGTCGTCGACTGGCCGTAGACGTCCGGGAGTTCGCCGGTGGCCACGTTCACCAGGGTCCACGTGCTGTCGCCCGTCGAGGACAGGATCCACTGGGCGGCCTCGTCGCGGGTGGCCGTGTCGCGTTCGGCCACCAGGGAGCCGAAGCGGATGGCCAGGCGCTTGTGCGACGTCGTCTCCGTCAGGGCGTAGCGCGTGCGGTTGTCGGTCTTGCCCTTGCCGATGCGGTCCAGGGTCCACTGCTGGGTGTTGCCGGCCGCGGTGCTCGGGGTCTTGATGACCAGGCTCTTGCCGTCGGGGCCGACGGAGAGGTTCTTGCTGCTCTGGACGCCCGTCAGGGTGTACGTGTGGTTGTCCTGGAGTTCGGCCTGCGACTTGGCCACGCCCGAGACGCCCTTGACCAGGAACGACGTCACCGACTGGGCCGGGACCGTGATCGTGGCCTGCTTGCCCGTGACCTTGACGGCCTTCTTGCGGATCAGCTTGCCGGCGGCGTCCGTGATCACCGGGGTGACCGTCGCCTTCTTCGAGACCTTGCCGAACTTGGACAGGTCCACCGTCACCGCGCGGGACTCCGTGGTGCTGTTGACGTGGACGACCGTCGCCTTGTCGCCCTTCTTCGCCACCGCGGCCGTGCTCGACGTGTCGTTCGTCTTGATGAGGCGGTCGCCCGGCTTGATGTAGTGGGTGAAGTTACGTGCCGTGTCGAACTTGGTGTTGGTGTAGATGGGGCACGACTTCAGGGTGTCCGCGGAGGTGCAGGAGAACGAGAGCTGGATGGAGCCCCAGTTGCCGCCCTTCTCCGACTCTCCTCCCGGCTTCATGTTGTCGTAGTCCTCGACCGGCTGCCAGAAGACCCAGGCCTGGGGCTCCAGTTCGCGCAGGTCGTCGACCATGCGCTGGGCGAGGCCCAGGCCGGGGCGCATGTCGGTGAAGCTCTGGCCGTCGCCCCAGTCGCCCTCGACCTCGCTCATCCACAGCGGCTTGTCGGCGGCCTTGGCGAGGTCGCGGACCGTGGTGCGCTGGCTGGTGCCGTAGGTGTGGACGTTCATCTGGCCGACGAGGTCGCGGACTTCCTGGGGGTAGGAGTTCCAGTTCGTGGCGAAGATGCCCGGGTTGGTCTCGTCCATCGCGGAGATCTCCGCTTTCGTACGGGACTTCGCCAGGGTCGGGCCGAGCGCCTTGATGACCTTCTGCTGGAGCTCGGGGCCGATGTGGGCGCCCTCCTGGCGGCCTCCGGTGGGCTGGCCGTCGGCGCCGAGCTTGGTGCCCCAGTAGTTGGTGTTGGGCTCGTTGAAGGGGTCGAGGGTGTCGACCTTGATGCCGTGGGCCTTCTCCAGGCGCTCGGTGGCGCCGACCAGGTACTGGGCGAAGGCGTCGACCGAGTCGGCCTTCAACTGGTCCTTGGACGCGTCGAAGTTGCCGGAAACGTAGCCGCTCTCCGTCATGAACCACGGCGGGGAGTTGCTGAAGGTCTCCCAGCGGTCGATGTCCTTCTTGATGCGGTCCACCCACCAGCGCTGGGTGGCGTCGGCCTTGTTGTTCCAGTCCTTCTTGTCGTCGGCGCTCCACCAGTCGACGTCCTCGCGGGTGGTGCCCGCCGGGGCCTTCCACCAGCCCTCCACCGCGCCGCCGGCGCGCAGGTAGTCCTTGACGTCGGGGGCGTTGCCGCCGCCGATGTTGTAGCGGGCGATGTTGAGGTTGAGGCCGTCCTCGCCGAAGAGGAGCTTGGCGAGCTTCTCGCGTATCGGCTTGGGGTAGTCGCCGGTGGCGTTGGCGAACCAGACCAGGCTGGTGCCCCAGCCCTCGAAGCTCTGACCCTTGTAGGAGGGGTCGGGGCGGACCGTCACCGCGGCGGGGGCCGCCGGGTCGGCGTGCGCCATCGGCAGGGAGGTCGTGGCCATGGCGGTTCCCGTGGCCAGGGCCGTGATGCCGATGGCCCCGAGGAGCCGTCTCGTACGGGTGCGGTGTGCCATTCGAGTACTCCAACTCTTCCGTGTGCGCGTCCCGGCGAGACACGGAGATCGGGGCCGGCGTTCAGCGTGGTGCGGTGCGGTGCTGTGCGGTTCAGCGTGGTGCGGTGCGGCGCGTTCTAAGGCGGTTCGATGCGCTCTCGTATGGTTTGTCTCAGTGAATGTTTACGTAAACATCACTGAAGCGGATGTCTACACTGTCCGAATCTCGGCGGTCAAGGATTCGTAAGACATCGATGAGCCGTTCCGGCAGCGGCGCGGGAGTCGCGAGGGCCGGAGCAGCCGGAAGAGTCGAAAGAGTTCGGAAGATTTCGGAAGAGTCGGGGGAATCAGGTGGACACGACCGACGGTCGTACGAGGAGACGGAGCGCCCGGCCCCGGCAGGGGCCCTCCATGGGTGACGTCGCGCGGCTCGCCGGGGTCTCCTCCCAGACCGTCTCCCGGGTGTCCAACGGGTTCGCCGGGGTCAACGCGGACACCCGGCAGCAGGTGCTCGCCGCGATGCGGGAGCTGGGGTACCGGCCCAACAGCGCGGCGCGGGCGCTGCGGCGCGGGGAGTTCCGGACGCTCGGCGTGATCACCTTCTCCCTCTCCACCCTGGGGAACATACGTACGCTCGACGCGATCGCCACGTCCGCCGCGCGGGAGGGGTACGCCGTCACGCTGCTGCCCGTCGCCGTGCCGACGCAGGACGAGGTGAACGGGGCGTTCTCGCGGCTCGGTGAGCTGGCCGTGGACGCCGTGATCGTGATCATGGAGGTCCATCTGCTCGACGCGGCGACCGTGTCCGTGCCGCCCGGGGTGCAGGTCGTGGTGGCCGACTCCGACGCCGGGGACCGGTACACCGTCGTCGACACCGACCAGGCGGGCGGCGCGCGGGACGCCGTACGGCATCTGCTGGACCTCGGGCACGGGACGGTGTGGCATCTGGGCGGGCCCGAGGACTCGTTCGCGGCGCAGCGGCGGGCGAACGCGTGGCGGGCCACCCTCGCCGAGGCGGGTGTCCTGGACGCGCCGCCTCTCGTGCGGGGCGACTGGTCGGCCGAGTCCGGGTACCGGGCCGGGCTGCGGATCGCCGAGGAGGCGGACTGCACGGCCGTGTTCGTCGCGAACGACCAGATGGCGCTGGGGTTGTTGCGGGCCCTGAACGAGCGCGGGCGTCGGGTCCCCGAGGACGTCAGTGTCGTCGGCTTCGACGACATTCCCGAGGCCGCGTCCTTCCTGCCGCCCCTGACCACCGTCCACCAGGACTTCGCCGAGGTGGGGCGGCTGTGTGTGGAGGGGGTGCTCCGCAAGATGCGGGAGGGCGCGGGAGAAGGACCGGAGGACGGGCAGGGGAACGGGCGGGGGGACGGGCAGGGGAACGGGCGGGGAGAAGCGCGGGAGGGCGAGGAGCACGGGACGACTCTCGTGCCTACCCGGCTCGTACGGCGGCGCAGTACGGCACCGCCGCCGGCGCAGAGTACGGCACCGCCGTCGGCGTCCGCCCGCTGAGCGCTCAGCGGGCGCTCGTCGTCGGCTCCCGTCGCTGCTCGGACCGTTGCTCGTTCCCGGGGCCGGTGTGGTCGCCGAACGCCCGGTGGAGGCGGCCGAGCTCCCAGAGCAGGTAACCGCTGGCTCCGGCGAACGGGAACCAGGTGCCCAGGTGGAAGAGGAGCACCGGCATGTACAACAGGCCGACCAGGACACCGAACTTGAACAGGATGGCTGTGTACGGCTGATTGCGTGCGATCATGATGTGCCCTCCCCTGCCATGGATCCGCGGTCAGCGCGATCTCATGTGCGGCCCCCCTTGGCCTCTGCCTCGCCATGATGCCTTCGGGGCGACGGGTTCGCGAGGGTCGGCGAAGGCTGCGCCACGTATCTTCACAAACGCTCAGTTCTTCTTCCGAGCCGACTGGCGGAGTTGTGCCATGTGGGTGTGGCGGCGGCCGGCGTAGCGGGCTATGGCCTGGTCAAGGTGTTCCGCGGAGCTCTCGATCCGGAATTCCTGGAGGGTCAGCAGGCGCAGGCCACCGTGTCGACGCGGTACGGGCAGCCATGGCGTGCGGGGGATGACGGCGCCGTGGCGTGGCCACAGGACGAGGGCGTGTTCCTCGGGGTCGGCGCGCACGACGATGCCGATGCGGTCCACGTCGCCCCAGGGGATGCGGAGTTGGCGGCTGCCGAAGGCCCTGAAGGTCACCCCCGCAGGGCCCACGTCGAGGTGCACGTGGTGTCTGCCGGTGAGGAAGTACGCGGAGAGGCCGGCGAGGAAAAGCGGTGCGAGCAGCAGGTCGTTGAGGACGGGAAGCCAGCCGGGGGCTTTCGGGGCGGTGGCCAGTTGGACGCCGACCACGAGGGGGGCGATGAGTGCCAGGCCCACAAGGAAGGACACCGACACGGGCTGACGGCCCCGGAACGTGAGGCCGTCGCCTGGCGGTTGCGGTGCCTCGGCCGGATTCCGCAGCCAGGCCTCGCCCGGCTGGGCGAGCTGTTCCTCGTCCGCGAACCGTGCCAGCGCGGCCTCCAGGAGACGCCGGTCGTGGGTCACTTCCGGCAGTGTGCACAGGGTCAGGGCGCCCGGTGTCAGCTTCGGCAGCAGCATGTTCGTGCGGTCGGTCCTGCCCTCCACACGCCCGGTCGGCCGGACCGCCAGCAGCCCCAGGTGACGTGCGCCGCGCGGCCAGTTCACCACCCCGATCCGCTCGATCTCCGTCCAGGCGTACGCGATCTCCAGCTCCCCCCTGGTCAGGGTCAGTCCCGCCGCGCCGACCACCAGCCGTACGGGCCGGACGAACCGCGACGCGGCGAACCAAGCGGTGCCGAGCAACACCGCGCACAGGGCCAGCGGCGACACCGCCGTCAGGATCCGCGTGGGCTGGACGAGCACGTCGAGCGGGATCGTCCTGCAGCCCAGGACCGCGCAGAGCACCGCGACCACGGCGAGGAGGCGGCGGTCGGCGGTGAACACCTGCTCCGGCTCCACGGCCGGGACCCGCCGTGCGTCGAGGTCGGGGCTGGGGGTCCACGCCGGACCGGCGTAGGTGGCGAGCGCGGCCTCGACGGCTTCCGGGGCGACCCTGAGCCGGCGCAGGTCCGCGAAGCGGAGGGTGCCCTTGGTGTCGTCCTGGCGGGGGCCGGGGGTCCCACGGCTCGCCGTGTGCGGGAAGACGCCGGGCATGGGGCGGACCATCAGGTCGTGACGGCGGCCGCGCAGCCGGGTGGCGGGGCGCTGCCGTATCCAGCAACGGCTGATCCGGTGCCACGGGTACGAGAAGTGTTCGGAACCCCCGTACTGCACCTCGACACCGTCCGCACTCAGCACCAGTGAGTAGTCACCGGGGTTCCGTTTCCCCAGGACCTGGAGCAGTCCTATGAAGGCCACGAGGGACAGGACCGCGGCCACGTGAAGCGGATCGGTCATGTCGAGGCGCTCTTTCTCGGCCGGGGCGGTCATGGTCATGGTGGTGAGCAGGCCCAGGGAGACCGGCAGTCCGATGCCCCAGTTGCGGAAGCGGTGAAAGGTGGGACTCGGTCCGAACCGGACCTCACCGCTCTTGGGGCGGTCGTCGGGCGCGCCCGTCCCCTCGGCCTCCGCACCCTCCGCACCCTCCGCACTCACCGCCCCGGCCGGCAGAGCCGCCCCCCGGTTCCGCACCAGCCCCAACCGCGCGTGCCCGTCCGAACTCTGCTGGCGTGGGGTCGGGTAGCCGCGGCGGGTCAGGGACTTGGTGAGGGGGTCGTAGAGGGTGCTGAGGGTGAGGAGGTCGGGGCCGCCGGGGAGGCCGTCGCGGAGGAGGCGGATGAACTCGCCGGTGAAGGCGGTGTAGCGCTCGCCGACGGGGGCGTAGGAGGGGGCGTTCGCGGAGGACGTGAGGATGTAGGTGCCGCGGATGGTGAGGGCTTCGGTCGGCTCGGGATCGTTACCCATGAGCGTGTCCAGGACCCGGCCGCTGTTGCAGCAGTCGAGGATCAGGATCTTGTTGGGGCAGGGCGACGCTTCGAGGATCTCCCGGATCGCCTCGAACGGGATGGACGTCCAGCGCAGATCGCTCTCGTCCGTGCCGGTCAGCGCCAGGTGGAGGGTCAGGTCGTCGTTGAGGACGCCGTGGCCGGAGAAGTAGACGAGCAGGGTGTCGGTGGCGGTCATGGCCGCCTCGCGGATCGTCGCGCAGACCGCACGCGGGTCCGGAGCGTCCTGGACCACCTCGCAGCGCTCGCGCGGAAACCCGCCGGACGCGTCGGACGTCAGCAGTTCCTGCAGGACCTCCAGGTTGTTGCGTACGGCGAGGAGGTCCGGCAGGTCGCTGTCGTACCGGGAGGTGCCGATGAGGACCGCGCGGGAACCCCGGGGGTCGGGCAGTCGAAGCGTCACGGCTGGCGGTGGTCGCGCAGTGCCGCGTCGAGGAGGGTGTGGGCGTCGTCGGCGGAGTCGGCGGTGACCTTCACGGTGCGGCCGTCGGGGAGGGTCAGTTCGACCGCGGCCGCCGCCCGCCGGGCCTTGATCAGCGCCGGGAGCGAACGGACGAGGGCGGTGACGGCACCGCTGCTGCCGATGGCTATCGCCAGCAGTTCGATGCCGGATCCCATCTGGCCCTCCTCCGGGGCGCTGGTCACCAGGCGCACCCGGCCGCGCAGTTCGGGCTCGGCGACGAGGCCTCGGCGGAGGACGGAGAGGTCGTCGTCCGGGGTGGTGGGGGCGTTGGCGAGGGTGTCGTCGGTGGCCTCGTCGGTGAGCAGTGTCAGCGTGACGTCCAGCATGTCGCTCATGTGGTCCCCCGTCCGTTGTGCCTCGATCTTGTGGGGGACAGTGTGCAGTACGGGACGCGGTCCGGCCCAGACCTGTGCGGTGGGTGAGGGCGGCTCAGGAGTGTGTGCGCGCAGGGCAGTTGGGCGATCACGGGCGCCCACTTCTCCAAGCCCGTTACGGTGTGGGGTCGTGGGTGGCATACGGGGTGCGCGGGGGTGGTGGGAGCGGGGGCGGGTGCTCGCGGGTGCCCATCCGTGGGTGGTCGACGTCGGGGTCGCGCTGCTGGTGCAGGGGGCCATGACGATGCCGTTCGTGGTGCCGAGGGCGGCCGGGCTGGCGCCGGCGACATGGGCGGCGTACGGGCTGATGACGCTCACGGTCGTGCCGCTGGTGTGGCGGCGGCGGGCTCCGCTCGCCGTGCTGCTGGGGATCCTGGTGACCAGCATGGTCTACAAGCTGGCGGTGGACGGGCCCGGGCAGCCGTTGCCGTACCACGGGCTCGTGATCGTCTACACGGTCGCCGTGCTGTCGCCACCGTGGAAGCGCCTGGTCACCGGGCTGCTGGTGCTGGTCGCGGTGCCGGTGGGGGTGTGGCTCAACACCCGGAGCGCGCGTGAACTGACCTTCTCCGCCTTCGTGTTCGCGGCGGCGTACGTCTTCGGGCGGCTCACCGACGCCCGCCAGCGCGCCCATCGCGTCGAGGCCGAGCAGGTCGCCGCGCGTGAACGGGCCCGCATCGCACGGGAGATGCACGACATCCTCTCCCACGCGGTGAGCCTGATGATCGTGCAGGCGGAGGCGGGGCCGGTCGCGGTGCGCACCGCCCCGGAGCGGGCGGAGGCCGCCTTCGACGCGATCTCCGAGACGGGGCGGGATGCCATGGTCCAGCTGCGGCGGATGTTGGGTGTGCTGCGGGACGGGGACGACGGCCACGAGGGACCCGAGGGGTCTGAGCGGTCCGAGGGGTACGCGAGGTCCGAGGGGTACGCCATGTCCGGGGGGTACGCGCCCGGGCTCGCGCCGCGTGAGCCGCAGCCGGGGGTCGGGGATCTGCCCGCGCTGCTCGATCGGGTGCGGGGCAGCGGGATCGAGGTCGGGTACGAAGTGGTGGGGCGGGAGCGGGAGCTGCCGGGTGCGGTCGGGGCGGCCGTTTTCCGGATCGTCCAGGAGGCGTTGACGAACACGGTCAAGCACGCGTCCGCCCGCACCGCCTCCGTGCAACTCCGCTACGGGGAGGCGGACTTGCACATCGAGGTGACGGACGACGGGCGCGGTCCGCAGGCCGGGTACGGCGGTGGGCACGGGCTCATCGGGGTGCGGGAGCGGGCGGCCGCGCAGGGGGGCAAGGCCGTCGCCGGGGCGGGGCCGGGCGGGCGCGGGTTCGAGGTGCGGGTGCGGATACCCGTACCGGCTGTGGTGCCGACGGCGGAGGTGGGGCGTTGACGATCCGGGTGGTCGTGGCCGATGACCAGGAGCTGGTCCGCAGCGGGTTCGCGATGATCCTCGATGCCCAGCCGGACATCGAGGTGGTCGCGGAGGTGGGTGACGGGGCCGAGGCCGTGGCGGCGGTGCGGCGGTACGGGGCCCACGTGGCGCTGCTCGACGTCCGTATGCCCCGGATGGACGGGATCGAGGCGTGCCGGACGATCAGCGCGGACATCACACGGGGCGGACGCAGCACACCCGGCGGACGCAGCGTCCCCGGCGAGGGCAGCGCACCGGGCAGAGGCAGCACACCCGGCGAGGGCAGCGCACCGGGCAGAGGCAGCACACCCGGCGAGGGCAGCGCACCGGGCGAGGGCAGCGCGCCGGGTACGGTCGGCGCGCCGGGTACGGTCGGCGCGCCCGGCGGGCGTGACGCCTGCCGTGTCGTGATGCTGACCACCTTCGACTCCGACGAGTACGTCTACGAGGCGCTGCACGCCGGCGCGAGCGGGTTTCTGCTCAAGGACGTCCGGCGGGACGACCTCGTGCATGCCGTACGGGTCGTGGCGCGCGGCGACTCGCTGCTCGCGCCGTCCGTGGCGCGGCGGCTGGTGGAGCAGTACACCCGGCCCGCCGCCACCCGGCCCCGGCGGCCCGATCCCCGGCTCGACGCGCTGACCATGAGGGAGCGGGAGACTCTGTTGCTGCTCGCGCGGGGGCTGTCGAACGCCGAGATCGCCGCGGAGCTGGTCGTCAGCGATCACACCGTCAAGACCCATGTCGGCAACGTGCTCTCCAAGCTCGGGCTGCGGGACCGTATCCAGGCGGTGATCTGCGCTTACGAGACGGGGCTGATCGCGGTGGGTGAGGCGTCGCTCGGGACGGGCGGCACGTCGCTCGACGCGGCCACGGGACCCCTGCCCGGAGACACGGGTCCCCCGCGCGGGGCCGACCGTCGCCCGCCCGGGGGAGTCTCCCGGGCCTGGTCCTCCCCCGTGTCGGCGAGGAAACGGCGCCGCTAGGACCGCTCGCTCGGGCGATCCGTGCGGAGCCGCCGGTCAGAAGGATGGAGTCGACCAGAACACCGGCTCGCATCCACGGAGTTGATCATGCCGAGCGCGAAGCACCCGACGAACGCGAAGAACGCGAAGAGTCCGAAGAGTCCGAAGAACACCCGCCGTGTGCTGATCGCCGCGGCCCTCCTCCTGGGGGTGTCCGCGGGGCCGACGGTCCTGCCCGCCACCACGGCGACCACGGCGACCACGGCGACCACGGCGACCGCGACCGCCGGCACCGCCTCCGCACGGTCGCAGTCACAGGCGCAGTCACCGCCGCAGGCGGACCCCGACCTCGCCGCCGCCATGGAGGCCGCCATCGCCGGCCTGCCCTCCGCCGACGCCACCGCCGCCCTCGTTCGGGTCGGGGGGAGCGAGGGCGTGTGGCGCGGCAGTTCGGGCGTGCACGATCTCGCCACCGGCCGGGCCGCCGATCCGAACGCCCGCTTCCGAGCCGGTTCCGTGACCAAGGTGTTCACGGCGGCCGTGGTGCTGCAGCTGGCCGCCGAGGGCAGGGTCGACCTCGACCGGAGCGCCCGCTCGTACCTGCCGGAACTGGTTCCGGCATCGTACGGCGGTGTCACCGTGCGGCAGTTGCTCAACCACACGCACGGCATCCCGGCGCCCGACTTCCCGTGGACGACCGTCGAGGGGGCGTACGCGAACCGTTTCCGCATCCACGACCCGGAGGAGATGGTCCGGTCGGCGACGGCGAAGGAGCCGGAGTTCGCGCCGGGCGAGAAGCAGCACTACCTCAACATCGGCTACACGATCGCCGGGTTGCTGGTGGAGCGGGTGACCGGGGACGCGTACGAGGACCAGGTCGCCCGGCGGGTGCTGAAGCCGCTCGGGCTGCGGGGCACGTACTTCCCGGGGACCGACCCGCGGATCGTCGGCCCGCACAACCACGGCTACCAGCGGATGACGCTGGACGACGGGACGACCGGGCTGCGGGACGTGACCGTGTGGGGGGCGACGGACGCGTGGGCGGCCGGTTCCCTCATCTCGACCACGGCGGACCTGGAGCGGTTCACGAACGCGCTGTTCCGGGGGCGGATCGTGCCGCGGGGGCCGGTGCTGGAGGAGATGTTCACCGTGCCGGAGGTGGCGGACTTCCCGACCGGCAAGCCGGCCGAGTACGCCGTCGGGCTCGCGAGGAAGGTGCTCGGCGGGCGGGAGGTCTGGGGGAAGACGGGTGGCCGCTGGGGCTACAACACGGTCATCGCCTCCACCCGCGACAGCTCCCGCACCCTCGTCTACAGCGTCAACTCGACTGACGCCAAGGGCAAGGACGTGAGCAAGGTGGCCCTGAAGGTGATGGTGGCGGCGTACGGCCTGCCGTCGTAACGGGTGGGAATCGCACGCCAACTACCATTGTATGAGAGCACGTTGGGGTCCGTAGATCGTCGCCGCCGTTAGCATCGGCGCCATGCGAATGCGACGGCGCGATGGCAACCGGAACCTCGATCCGACGGCCCCGCCACGGGATCCACGCGCCGACGAGTATCCGATGCCGGCCGTGCCGTACGGGTGGTACGCGGTGCTGCGGAGCAGGGAGTTGCGGGCGGGGAAGGTCGTCAGTCTGCACTACTTCGGGCGGGCGCTGATCGCGTTCCGCGGGACGGACGGGCGGGCGGCCGTGCGGGACGCGCACTGTCCGCACTACGGCGCGCATCTGGGCGTCGGCGGGAAGGTCGTGGACGGGACGGTGGAGTGCCCGTTCCACGGCTGGAGGTTCGGGCCGGACGGGCGGTGTGTGGAGGCACCGTTCGCCGTCCGGACCCCCAAGGTGTCGATCGGCGGCCTCCCGGTGCGCGAGCACAGCGGGCTCGTCTTCGTGTACGTGGGGCCGGGCGAACCCTCGTGGGAGGTCCCGGAGATCGAGGAGACGGGGTCCCGGGACTTCGCCTCGCCGATCGACGACGTCTGCCGGGCGCGTATTCACATCCAGGAGATGCGCGAGAACATCGTCGACGAGTCCCACTTCCACTTCATTCACGGCCAGAGCGAACCGCCGGTCCAGGAGTGGCGGGAGGACGGGCCGTTCGCCGAGGCGCGGGGGACGATCAGCCGGCGGGTGTTCGGGTGGGACATCCACAACACGTTCGACGCGTACATGTACGGGCCGGGGGTGATGGTCGTCCGGGCCCATGGGCCGGTGCTGTCGGTGACCGCCGTCGCGCTCAGCACGCCCGTCGACGACCGCACGAGTGAGCTGCGGATGCTGTACTACCTCCGCAAACCGGCCCGACTCCCGTTCCTCACGCCCTTGTTCAAGCTCGTGTTCCGCGCCGAGGCACTGGGTGAGGTGCGCGGGGAGGTCCGGATCTGGGACCACAAGATCCACCAGGCACGGCCGGTGCTGCTTCCGCACGAGAAGGGGATCAGGGCGTTGCGGCGGTGGTACGCGCAGTTCTATCCGGTCTCTCCGGGCGGGGCGGCGGATTCGGTGGAGGGAGTAGTTGGGGTGGGTCCGTTGGAGGAAGTGGGCCGGACCTCCTGACGAGGGCGAGGGCAGGGCAGGGCAGTCGCCCGTCAGGGCGGCCGGTGCGGGACAGGCATCTCAACCATGACTTTCGGCAGTGTGCGGCGATGCCTGGCCTTCGTATGGTCACGGTCGTGAGGCTACTGAGGCGGTTGGTGGGGGCATGGGCAGGGCTTTCCTGTGCGGGGGTGCCGCTGCTCGTGGCTGCGGCGGGGGCCACGGGGCTGAGCATGGGGAGTCTGTGGTGGGTCGTGGCCACCGGGTCGCTCGCCTGTGCCGCGGGACGGCGGCCGGGGCCCGCCCGTGCGGCTGCGATCGTGCTGGCGGTCGTGGTGGGGGCCGGTGTGGTGGCGGTGGGGGTGGTTCCGGCGTGGATCACGTTCGGGGACCGGTTCGTGACGGTGCTGGTCGGGGCGGCCGTACTGCCGTGGTTCGGGGGGCGGTTCTGGCGTCAGTACCGTGCGCTGGAACGGGCCGGGTGGGAGCGCGCCGAGCATCTGTCACACGAGCGGCGGCTCGTCGCCGAGCAGGCACGCCTGCGTGAACGCGCCCGTATCGCCCAGGACATGCACGACCTCCTCGGCCATGACCTCAGCCTGATCGCCCTGTCTGCGGGCGCCCTGAAACTCTCCCCCGGCCTCCCCGACGAACAGCGGGAGGCCGCGGGGGACATCCGGGGCCGGGCCGCCACCGCGGTGGACCGGCTCGGCGAGATCATCGGCGTCCTGGGGGAAGCTGGTGCGGTCGTGTCACCGTCCCGGGTCGAGGATCTGGTCGTGAGCGCGTCCGGTGCCGGGCTTCCCGTTACGTTGGACGTCGAAGGCGAGCCGGGTGGGCTGTCGCCGGTCGCCGAACTCGCCGTACGGCGGGTCGTACAGGAGTCCCTGACGAACGCCGCGAAACATGCGCCCGGCGCGACGGTGACGGTACGACTCCGGCACACGGCAGGCGAGGTCGACGTACGGGTGGAGAGCGGCCAGGTACGCAACGGCGCCGGTGCCGTTCCGCCCGGCGGGGGTCGCGGGCTGATCGGGCTGGACGAGCGGGTACGGCTGGCCGGGGGCTCGATGACGTACGGCCCGTACGAGGGCGGCTTCGCGGTGGTCGCGCGGATACCCCACGACCCCGGCGCCTCACCCGCTCGCCGCGCCTCGCGCACCCCGCACTCCCCCAGTGTTTCCCGGCGAACGGCAGGCGAGGCTCCGTACAAGCCGGACGCGGTACGGCTGGAGCACCGGCGGGCGCGGCGGCGGCTCGGCCGGATCGCTCGGGCCGCGCTCTGGGTGCCTCCGGCTGTTCTCCTCCTGCTCGGCGCGGTGTTGCGGGGATGGGATCTGTTCCTGGTCCATGACGCGGTGCTGGCGCCGGAAGACTACGCGCGCATCCAAGTCGGCCAGTCCCGCGAGGAGTTCGCGCCACTGCTCCCGGCCCGGCAGACACCCCACCGGCCGACGGACGACAACCCCACGGACGACAACCCCACGGACGACAACCCGATGGACGACAACTCCGCCTCCCCCTCGCCACGATGCGAGTATTACGCGATGACCGCGGACCGCTTCGACGACCACTCCGGCGACGCCTACCGCCTGTGCTTCCGCGCCGGCCGACTGGTGCTCAAGCAGGTGGTCACCCCGTGATCCGCGTCCTCGTGGCCGACGACGAACCCATGATCCGTAAGGGGGTTCGGGCCGTGCTGGCCACCTCGGGCGACATCGACGTCGTCGCGGAGGCCGGTGACGGGCGGGAGGCGGTGGAGCTGGCGCGGCTGCACCGGCCAGACGTGGCCGTTCTCGACATCCGGATGCCCGGGATTGACGGGCTGCGCGCGGCCTCGGAGATCCGCCGGGTCCTTCCCTCCACCGGGGTCGTGATGCTGACGACGTTCGGGGAGGACGAGTACATCCTGCGGGCGCTCGGCGACGGGGCGGCGGGGTTTCTGATCAAGTCGGGGGAGCCGGAGGAGTTGATCGCCGGGGTGCGGGCGGTGGCCGAGGGCGCGGCCTTCCTGTCACCGAAGGTCGCGGCCCGGGTGATCGCCCACCTCGCGGACGGGGGCGCCGGTGTGCGGGCCGAACGCCGTGCCGCCGCCCGCCGCCGGGCCGAGGCGCTCACGCCCCGGGAACGCCAGGTGCTGGCCCACCTCGGCGCCGGGCTGACCAATGGTCAGATCGCCCGTCGGCTGGGGCTGGTGGAAGGAACGGTCAAGGCGCATGTCAGCGCGATCCTCTCCCGGCTGGCCGTCGACAACCGGGCGGCGGCGGCCGTGGTCGCCCACGAGGCCGGCATCGTCCCCGCGTCCGAATCGGCCGAGTAGCGGCGCCGCGACCTGGGCGGCGGGCGGTACGGCCACGAGGAGCGTCGCGGTGACCACGGCCGCGCCGAGCGCCGCCCCGGCCAGTACGTCGTGCGGGTAATGGACACCACCCGCCACCCGTGCCGCCGCCACCACCGCCGCGAGGAACAGGGCGAGGGCCGCGAGACGCGGCCGCAGCATCGCCAGGCCCACGGCGAGCCCCGTGGCCAGCGCGGCATGGTTGCTCGGGAAGGACCAGTCCCCCACCTCCGGGCACTCGCCGATCACCTCCGCCCCCGGCACCGCGCGACAGGGCCGCTCCTCGTCCACCACCAACTTCAGCGCCTCACTCACCGCGTAGGCGACGACCGTGCCACCGAAGGCCAGGACCACTCCGACGACTGTGGCGACGGTACGAACGTCACGGCGACGCCCGCTCGGCCGGCCCGAGCCCAACCTGTCCCGCGCGTGCGACCGAACCGAGCCCGGCCGGTCCCGTACATCCGACCAACCCGAGCCCAGCCCGGCCCGCAGGGCCGTCCATCCCGTCCAGAACAGCAGCAGACCGAGAACGACCAGTATCCCGTCGGCGGCGACGGTCGCCGTCGTCCCCATCCACGAAGGCCCATCCGCCATCACCCCGTTCACCTTCCGGAACAGTGCGGCCGAGACCCCACCGGTCGCCCGCACCGGCCCCACGTCCCCCAACCCGCCCGGATACAGCATGACGACCGCCACCGCTCCCGCGACCAGCGCCGCCGAACAACCGAGTACGCGACGCCCGATGCCATCGCCGCAGCCATCGCCACCATCGCCGTAAGTCTTCGTTCTCATACGTCCCGACGCTAGGAAGAGCGGCCCCCGGACACCCGACCCGAAGGGCCATGCCCGACCCCCGACGATCGTCTTGCTTGACAGCGGGTCGGGCCCTTCCCTCAGCTCTTCGTTAGCTCTTCGTTCTCGGAATTCAACCTGCCCCAAGGACGACGTTCACGTGCGTTCGTGACTACGCCGAGCCTTCTTGAACCCGAGGCGGCACCGGCGCGGTCGGCGTACCAGGGATGGGGGTACCGGAAGGTGGGGCGGTCACACCCAGGGGAAGAGGCACCTGTGTACGACGCCATGGTGCTGGACCTCCCGGCGCCCTCAGGGGCAGCTCTCGTCGAACTTGACCGCGGTGAACTCCACTGACGGCCCGTCCGACTTCGCCCCTGCTTCGGGCGTCTGGGTACACACCTGCCAATTCGACTCGACGAGCACGAACCGGCCGTCGCCGGACGCGTCTGTCACGGTGATCGACGTACCGGAGTCGAGTGCCGAACGGGCGGCCTTCACGGACTTGCCCTTGAGGTCCGGCATCGTCCCACTGGCGGCCGACGGGGCGGACTGGTCCTCGGCGGGGCAGTCTTCTTCCAGCTTGACCGCACCGAAGTCCAGTTCCGTGTCCGTCGACACGGTCTTGCCGGCCGTCACGTTCTGGGAGCAGACCTTCCAGTTCCGGTCGAAGGCCTGCATACGGCCGCGGCCGAGAGCGTCGTGGGAGGTGAGGCTGTAGAACCCGGCCTCCTGCGCGGTGTCCTGGGCGGCTTGGAGGCCCATGCCGGTGGAGTCCGGGACGGTCCCGGTCCCGGTCTCGGTCCCGGTCCCGGTGGGCGCCTTGCCTTCACCGCTGCCCGCGGTGGTACTTGTACTTGTACTGGTGCCCGGTGTGCCGACTGCGGGTGTGTCGATGTCGTCGCAGGCCGTGCCGGCACCCCCCAGTACGAGCAGGCCCGCGGTGATACCGCCGATGAGCTTCCGGTTGGCCATGGTTGCCCCCTTGTGTACGGGTTGTGATGCGCGGTGAGCGTACGGCCGGACACGGGGGCGAGTGGGGTGAATGACGATGCTGCGACCTGAAGGGATGGACGCGCCCGGGCAGGCCACGCGCAACCGGAGGGGTCAGCGGCGGGCTGCGGCTCCTAGGCTCCACTCATGGAGCAATCCGAGATCATGCAGCGAGTCGTCGGCATCCTCACCGAAGCGATCGAGATGCGGCGGCAGGCTCGCGAGAACCCCGGCGCCGAAGTGGCGTTGACGGGGGCCATCTCCGCGCTGCTCGCGGAGACCCTGCCCAAGATCGAACTGCCCGCCGAGGCAAGCGCCCAGGAGGCCACGGGCATCATCACGGAAGCCCTGGGACCGGCCATCGTGAGCCTCGCCAACTGCTTCTCCTACGCCTTCGTCCACCTTGCCGAGGTGCACGACCAGGGGCGGCCCGATACGACGACGACCGATGTCCTGCGGTCCCTCTCCCTGCAGTTCGCACGGCGGGACGGGGAGGAGGAGTAGAGGACCACCCAGGCCCGACCGGGCCCGGCCGACCCCGCGCAGGCCCACCCACCCCTTCGTTCCCGGGATTTAACCTGCGACCCCTTGGCGACTCCGCCTCTACGCGCGTAACTTGAGCCGACTCCCCCACACCACCCTTCGACGTACCCGACGTACGAGGAGACCGCCAGCGTGTCCATATCCGACCGGTCCGACAGACCCGCAGGAAGCGGCGCCCGTGCGCGCCGCGTCGCCTATCCGCTGATATCCGTGGGCGCGGCCGGCGCTCTCGCGTTCGGTGTGCTGCCCGCCGCGTTCGCCGCGCCGTCGGCGAGTGCGGTGATCGGGGAGGTGTACGGCGGCGGAGGGAACTCGGGGGCGACCCTGGTCAGGGACTTCGTCGAGCTGGGGAACGCCGGGACCGGCGCCTATGACCTGTCGGGCTACAGCGTGCAGTACCTGCCGGGGTCGCCGTCGGCGTCCTCGCAGTGGCAGGTGACCGCGCTCAGCGGTGCGATCGCGCCCGGCGGCCGGTATCTGATCGCCGAGGCGGCGGGCACCGGCGGTACGACGGCCCTGCCGACCGCCGACGCGACCGGGTCGATCGCGATGGGCGCGAGCAGCGGGACCATCGCCCTGGTCGCCGGTACCACCCCGCTGACCTGCAAGACCGCGGCGGACTGCGCGGCGGACGGCAGTGTCGTCGACCTCGTCGGGTACGGCAGCGCGGTCGTCAGGGAGGGCAGCGGCCCGGCCACCGGCGCCTCCAACACCGCCTCCGTCGCCCGCGCCGCCTCTCTCGCGGACACCGACGACAACGCGGCCGACCTCGCCTCCGGTACGCCCTCCCCCGTCAACTCGGCCGGTCAGACGCCCGGTTCGGGCGACGGTGGCGGAGACGGGGATGGGGACGGCGGCGGTGGCTCCACCGAGCCCGGCCCCCTCCGCGTGCACGACATCCAGGGCACCACCCGGCTGTCGCCGCTCACCGGGCAGACGGTCACCCGCGTTCCCGGCATCGTCACCGGCGTACGGAAGTCCGGCTCGAAGGGGTACTGGATCCAGGACCCGCAGGCCGACAGCGATCCCCGTACCGGTGAAGGTGTCTTCGTGTACACCGGGTCGGCCGAACCGGCCGTGGCGGTCGGTGACTCGGTGCTGGTGAGCGGCAAGATCACCGAGTACTACCCGAGCACCACCAGCCAGTCGGTCACGGAGATCACCGGGCCGACCGCGACCGTGCTGTCCGCCGGCAACGCCCTGCCGGCGGCCGTGACGCTGGACGCGTCGACCGTGCCGGACGCGTACGTGCCCACCGCCGGCGGTGGCAGCATCGACGCGCTGCCGCTCGAACCGGCCGTCTACGCCCTCGACTTCTACGAGGCGCTGGAGGGTTCGCGGGTGCAGGCCTCCGACGCCCGGGTGGTCGGCGCGACGACGGAGTACGACGAGGTGTGGGTGACGGTGAAGCCGCAGGAGAGCCCGACCGTGCGCGGCGGCTCGCTCTACTCCTCCTACGACATGCCGGGCACCGGCCGGATGAAGGTGATGTCGCTCGACACGACGACCGCCTTCCCCCGGGCGAACGTCGGTGACGAGCTGTCCGGCACGACCAGCGGGCCGCTCGACTACGCCTCCTTCGGCGGCTACAACCTCCAGGCCACCCAGCTCGGCACGCTCGTCGACAACGGGCTGAAGGCCGAGCGGACCCGGCGCCAGAAGGGCGACGAGCTGGCGGTCGCCACGTACAACGTGGAGAACCTGGACGCGCTCGACGGCCAGGAGAAGTTCGACCGGCTCGCCGAGGGCGTCGCGGACGGCCTCAGCTCGCCCGACATCGTCGCCCTGGAGGAGATCCAGGACGACAACGGCGCGACGAACGACGGCACGGTCACCTCCGAGGCCACGCTCACCCGGTTCACCGACGCCATCCGCGCGGCCGGCGGCCCCCGCTACCAGTGGCGCTACCTCGCCCCCGAGAACAACAAGGACGGCGGCGAGCCCGGCGGCAACATCCGCCAGGTCTTCCTGTTCAACCCCAAGCGGGTCTCCTTCACCGACCGGACCGGCGCTGACGCCGCGACGCCGACCACGGCCACGAGTGTCGTGAAGACCCGCAAGGGCGTCCGGCTCAGCTACTCCCCGGGCCGGATCAATCCCACCAGCGACGCCTGGGGCAGCAGCCGCAAGCCGCTGGTCGGCGAGTTCGTCTTCCACGGCGAGCAGGTCTTCGTCATCGCCAACCACTTCGGCTCCAAGGGCGGCGACCAGCCCCTGCACGGCCGCTACCAGGAGCCTGCCCGCGGCTCCGAGACCAAGCGCCACGAGCAGGCCGCCGAGGTCAACACCTTCGTCACGTCCCTGCTCAAGGCCGACCGGAACGCCAAGGCCGTCGTCCTCGGCGACCTCAACGACTTCGAGTTCTCGCAGACCATGACCGCGCTCACCGCCGGCAAGGTCCTGAAGCCGCTGATCAGCACGCTCCCGGCCGCCGAGCGCTACACCTACGTCTACGAGGGCAACTCGCAGACCCTGGACCACATCCTGACCAGCCCGGCCGTCACGCACTTCGACTACGACGTCGTGCACATCAACGCCGAGTTCGCGGACCAGGCGAGCGACCACGACCCGCAGATCGTGCGGATCGACGTGGGCAGGTGCCGCCGGAACTGACCTCCAGCGATGTCGAGCCCCCGGGCCGTTCCGTGGAACGGCCCGGGGGTTCGTCGTGTGTCGTCGAGGGGTGGGTGGCCCCGGTCAGCCGAGCATGCCGACCTGGTAGTCACCGGCCGGCTGCTGCACCATGACGTTCAGCCGGTTGAAGGTGTTGATGAGGGCGATCAGCGCCACCAGGGCGAGGAGCTGGTCCTCGTCGTAGTGCTTCGCCGCGTTCTCCCAGACCTCGTCGGGAACACCGCCCGCCGCGTCGGCGATCCGGGTGCCCTGCTCGGTCAGCTCCAGCGCGGCGCGCTCGGCGTCGGTGAAGACCTTGGCCTCCCGCCAGCCGGCCACCATGTGCAGCCGCTGGGCGGTCTCCCCGGCGTGCGCGGCCTCCTTGGTGTGCATGTCGAGGCAGTACCCGCAGCCGTTGATCTGGCTGGCGCGAATCTTCACCAACTCCTGTGTGGAGCGGGGCAGTTCCGTCCCGGTGATCACCTTGTCGGCCCCGACGAGGTGCTTGACGAGCTTGCCGGTGATGGGGTTGGCGAGCAGGTTCAGACGCGCTTCCATGGCGGGCTCCTTGTGTCGTCGTATGCGGTGACAACACAAGGACGGAAGGACCCCGGGCGGATGTGACAGGGGGCGGGTGTGACCCCCGTCACCTCGACTCCGTCCTCACCGTCGCCGACCGGTCGGTCCGGCGGAATCCGAGCCCGGTCGGTCCCGGGCGGCTACGGCAGGTCCGGGCTCTGGATCGTGCGGGTCGTGCCGTCGGTGAAGGTGAGGGTGACCGTGCCGGTGAGCAGGCCGTAGCGGTCGCCCTCGGGCCACCAGGCGGTCCAGCGGCCGTCCTGGAGGGTGGCGTGGACGGTGTGGCCGCGGTCGCGGACGGTGACCTTCTCGACGTCCGAACCGACGGACCCGACGGCGTAGTTGACCTGGCCGGAGCCCTCGCCCCGAGCGCCGTAGGTGTCCAGCTCGATGCCGTCGGCGGGGAGGTCCAGGGCCGGGGAGACGGACATCGTGATCCCGTTTCCGTCCGAGGCGGCCAGGCAGTACGCCGCGTCGCCGCCGCGGCTGACCACCATCGAGGCCACGCTGCCCCGGATGTCCGCGTTGCTGACGTCGGCGGGTCCGGAGCCGTAGTCCTTCGTCAGGTCCAGGCACGCCTTCTCGGCGGCCGAGCCCTCGGCACCGGCGGAGTCCAGGCTGCGGGGCGTGCCGGTCCAGCTCGCCAACTCCGCCGAGGACAGGGGGCCTTGGGGGCCGAAACCGGGGAGGCCGGACAGTCCGCCCGTGGCGGTGAGCACGGCGAGGCCCGCCGCGAGCGCGCCGGCCAGGGTGAAGGAGACGCGGCGTACGAGGGGGGCGCGGGAGGCGGGGCGGACCGAACGGCGCGCGGGCTCGGTGTCGTCGAGGATCGTGCGCAGCAGCGTCTCCTCGCGGTCGAGTTCGGCGGCGGTCGGCTCGGTGCGGGGCGCGGCGTCGAGGGGGGCGAGGCGGGACAGCAGGGTGTCGTTCGTGGCGGTGTCGCCGGGCTTGGCGGTGCCGTCGTTCCTGGCCGTGTGGTGGTTCATCGCGGGGCTCCTGTCAGAACGTCGTGGCGAGGGCGGGCGTGGTGGCGGTGGGCCCGAGGCGGGCGGCGAGACGGCGTTTGGCACGGGTCAGGCGCATGGCGTACGCGGCGCGCGTGCAGCCGAGGACCTTCGCCGCGTCCTTGGCGGAGAGCTGTTCCCACACGTGCAGGGCGAGGACTTCCTGGTCGGCCGGGGCGAGTGCCTGCCAGGCGGCGGCGAGGTCGGTCCGGCCGTCCACCAGCGCGGCCGGGTCGGCGGCCCTGGTGTGGCCGCCGGTCTCGGCGGCCTGCTGGACGCGCACGGCGAGCGCGGTGTGCCGGCGCATGCCACGGTTGGCGTTCAGCATCACCTTGCGGGCCGTGCCGAACAGCCAGGGGCGCGGGTCCTCGGGGAGTTCGCGGCGCCTGCGCCACGCCGCGAGGAACGTCTCGCCGACGATGTCGTCGACGTTCATGGGATGGGCGCGCCTGCGCACGAACCTCAGCACGTCCTCGTAGTGGGCCCGGTACACGTCCGTGAACTGGGCCTCGGTGTCGATGGGCATGGCTTCCTTCCGTAGCTTCCGCCCCTACGTGTCCACGACGGCCACAGGTGCAACAGGAGAGTTCGAGCGAAAGCCGCCCCGGCCCACGCGAAAGGGCCGGGCCCGCTCCGAGGAGCTGGGCCCGGCCCTGTTCATGGGCGGTGCGGGAGTGTGGCGGGCCGTCAGTAGAGGGCGATCCTCGGGTGGACGGTGCCCTGGGCCGCCGGGTCGGTGACGGTGACGCGGTAGACCTCGGTGAGGGTGGCGCCGGCCGGCAGGGTACGCCGGGCGGTGGTCAGGTCGGTGAAGAGGGTGCCGGTCTGGCTGCCGAGGTCGACGGCCTTCCAGCAGCCGCCGGCGGTGCGGCGCTCGACCTTGACGTCCGTCGGGTCGAGGAACGGGCCGGCGTCCGGCGACTCCACCAGGAGCTGCGGGGCGACGGTCCGGTCCGCCGCCGAGTCGTTGCGGTAGGTGAGGGTGACCTCGTGGCTCTCGCCGTCCGCCGCGAGCGGGCCGGTGGCGAGGTCGACGAAGTCGACGGGTATGGCGGGCGTCTGCTGGGTCGTGGCGACTGTGGCGGCCTGCGGCGTGGCCGCCGCGGCGGGGCCCGCGAGGGCGAGACCGGCGGCCGCCAGGGCCACGGCGAGGAAGGCGACCCTCAGACGGCTGTTCTTTGATGACACGTGCGCGGATCCTTCGTGAGGTGGGGGGTCCGGCCGGCCCCATCGCTGGACACCGGCCGGGGACGTTTCCAAGATTACGAAGGGATGCCCGAAGACGGTAACTACCGTCGGGTAGTGGAGAGATACCGTGGAATGTCGGCCACCGTGGCACCCGCCTGGCCAATTTCCCCTCTCTTGAGCTAGACAGTCTCCGACCCCACCTCGACCAGTGGGGTCCAGGGGACTCAACAGCCCAGGGGGGCAACACCCATGACCACGTATCACCACGCGACGAGACGCTTCTCGCGCCTCAGACTCGCCGGGGCCGCGCTGGCCGCGCTCGTCCTCGCCGCGACGGGGACGGCGACCCAGGCGATGGCCGCGCCGGACACGACGCGGCAGGCCCAGTCGACGAAGACACCGCCGCCGCCCGTGCCGACGCTCACCTGGTCCGACTGCCAGGGCGGCTTCGAGTGCGCCAACGCCGACGTGCCGCTGGACTACCGGGAGCCGCAGGGCACCAAGATCACCCTCGCGGTGGTCCGCAAGAAGGCCGCCGACCAGACGAAGCGCAAGGGCACGCTCTTCATGCAGCCCGGCGGACCGGGCAACTCCGGGGTGGACTTCGTCCGCAACAACTACGCGGGCCTCCCGGCCGCGCTGCGCGACTCGTTCGACGTCTTCGGCTACGACGTCCGTGGTGTCGGCCGCAGTTCGGCGCTCACCTGCTTCGACGACGCCCGCTACACCAAGGCCGTCACCGACGCCAAGGGCGTCCCGGGCCCGGACGCCTACGGTCCGGCGCTGAGCGAGGCCGCCGAGTTCGACCAGGCCTGCCAGACCAACTCGGGCTCGCTGCTGCCGTACGTCGGCACCGAGTACGTCGCCCGCGACATCGACCTGCTGCGCCAGGCCCTCGGCGAGGAGCAACTGACCTACTACGGCCGGTCGTTCGGCTCGTACATCGGCACCGTCTACGCCGCGATGTTCCCGAAGCGGGTGCGGGCCCTGACGCTCGACGGGGCGTACGACCCCGACCACTACGCCAACCGCCCCTACGCCTACGACCGGTCGCAGTACCTGGCGCTGGACGGCGCGATGAGCCGCTTCCTCGACTGGTGCGCCGCCGACCAGGCGATCTGCGGCTTCGGCGACGGAGACCCGCGCGGGGCGTTCGAGCAGCTGAAGAGCGACCTCGACGCGAACCCCGTGACGACCGCGAGCGGCGGCAAGGCCAACGGCTACACCCTGGTCTACCGGCTGATGTTCAACATCAACGAGGGCAAGGTCATCTGGCCCTCGCTCGGCGCGGCGCTGAAGAAGGCGCAGCTGCGGGACAACACCTCCTTCCTGCTGCGTCCGCCGTCCCCGGCCAGCTTCGACTTCCTCGGCCCGAACGTGGTCGTCGAGTGCGTCGACAAGGACTACCCGAAGAGCCTGCGCAAGCTGGAGTGGAACGTCAGGTCCAACGCGGCGGCCGCGCCGCTGCTCGGCCCTGCCATGGCGTTCGGTCCGCCGACCTACGACCACCAGCACGCCACCGCGTGTGTCCAGTGGCCCGCCGAGAAGGTCAGCCGCTACGACGGCTCCTTCCGGGCCAGGGGCTCGGCGCCCATCCTGGTCCTCGGCACCACCGGTGACCCGGACACCCCGTACCAGGACGCGATCGCCCTGTCCCGGCAGCTCGACAACGCCGCGCTGCTGACGTTCGACGCCGAGGGCCACACCGCGTTCGGCCGCAGCGCCTGCGCGACGGACGCGGTGATCAACTACCTCGTCGACCTGAAGGTCCCGGCCTCCGGCGCGACCTGCGCGGACGAGACCCAGCCGCCGTCCTCCACCCCGAAGGTCGCGCCGCCCGGCACGACCCTGGGCGAACTGCGCAACGGCGTCAACGAGCGCGTCGACCGCATCGGCGACGTGAGCTGACCGGCTGACCCGTTCGGTGAACAGATCGGTTCGGCGAGCAGATCTGCTCGCCGAACCGATCGACCGACGCGAACCCCGGGGCGCCCGCCCCTCCACGGCGGGCGCCCCGGGGTTCCGCACGTCCGCGGCACGTCCACGGCACGTCTACGGGGCCCGCTCCACCTCGACGCCGTCCTCCGTCACCGCTCCTTCTCCTGCTCCTGCTCCTGCTCCTTCTCCGGGTCCGGGTCCTTCTCCGGGTCCTTCTCCGGGTCCGGGTCGATGTCCAGGTCGTCGAAGGGGAGCGCGTCCAGGTCCCCGTCGAAGTCCTCCGGGACCAGGAACAGGTGCTCCAGCGGGTCGGCCGGCGGGGCGCGGTGGAGGTCGGGGCCGGTGAGGGACTGTTCGGTCCAGATGCACTTGCCGGTGGCGGTGTAGCGGGTGCCCCACCGCTGGGAGAGGGCGGTGATGAGCTGGAGGCCCCGGCCGCCCTCGTCGGTGTCGGTGGCCCGGCGTATGCGGGGCATGGTGAGGCTGCCGTCGAAGACCTCGCAGACCAGCGCGGAGTCATGGAGGAGACGCAGGCGGACGGGGCCCTTGGCGTGGCGTACGACGTTGCCGACGAGTTCGCTGGCGAGGAGTTCGGTGGTGGGGGCGAGGTCGTCCAGGCCCCAGGCGGCGAGCTGGTCGCGGACGTGGCGGCGGGCCTGTCCGGCGGCCTTCGGGTCGTCGAGGAGGGGCCAGGAGGCCATCCGGTCCGCGGTCAGGGCGTGCAGTCGGGCGACGAGGAAGGCCGCGTCGTCGGCCGCCGCGAGCTCGGCGGGGAGCAGGCCGTGCGTGAGGGTGTCGCAGAGGCGTTCCAGGTCGGCGGCGGTGCCGTCCTCGTGGGCGGTGCGCAGCAGCCGGGCCAGATCGGCCATGCCGTCGTCGATGCCCCGTTTCGCCGACTCGACCAGGCCGTCGGTGTAGAGCACCAGCAGACTGCCGTCGGGCACCGACAGCTCGACCGTCTCGAACGGCGGCTCGGCCGCGCCGAGCGGCGGGTCGGCGGTCCACTCCGGGAAGCGCACCGTGCCGTCGGGGAGGACCAGGGCGGGGGGCGGGTGCCCGGCGCGGGCGATGGAGCAGACCTGGGTGGTGGAGTCGTAGAGGGCGTAGAGGCAGGTGACGTACGAGTCCTCGCCCAGGGAGCCGACGATGTCGTTGAGGTGGCTCATGATCTCGTCGGGGGGCAGTTCGAGGTCGGCGAGGGTGTGGACGGCCGTGCGGAGGCGGCCCATGGTGGCGGCCTCGGACAGGCCGTGGCCCATGACGTCGCCGACGACGAGGGCGACCTGGCCGCTGGAGAGCGGGATGACGTCGTACCAGTCGCCGCCGACGTCCATGCCCTGCCCGGCCGGGAGGTAGCGGGCGGCGGACTCGCAGGCGGCGAGGTCGGGCAGGTCCTGGGGGAGCAGGGCGCGCTGGAGTTCGCGGGACCGGGTGTGTTCGAGGTCGTAGAGGCGCGCGCGTTCCAGGGCCTGGGCGAGGAGGGCGCTGATCGCGGTGAGGAGTGTGCGTTCCTCGTCGGTGAGGCGGCGCGGCCTGTCGAAGGAGACGACGCACACGCCGAAGGTGTGGTCGGACGCGGTCAGCGGCAGGAACGCCCAGGCCTGTTTCCCGGCCCGGCCGGGCAGGTCGGCGTGCTGGGGGACGTAGGCGGCGTACTCCTGCGGTGAGGAGATGAAGATCGGGGTGCCGGTGTTGATCGCGTCCCAGGCGGGGCCGTACGGGGTCCTGGGGCGGTGGTTGACGAGGGCGATGAAGTCGGCCGAGTAGCCGACGGCGCCGACGTTGTGGAGCCGGCCGCCCTCGACGGCCTGGACGAGGAGGCCGGTGGCGGCGAACGGCGGCAGCACCCGCAGGGCGACCGCGTCGACGACGTCCTCGGAGGTGGTCGCCTTGGCGAGCGCGGTGGTCAACGCGGCGATGCGGTGGGCCCGTTCGGAGGCCGCGCGCTCGGCGTCACGGCGCTCCTCCTCGTGCCGTCGTATCTCGGTGACGTCGGTGAAGTAGATGGTGCGGCCGTCGGGGCCGGGGACCAGCCGCAGGTGCCAGACGCGGTCGTGGCCCGGCATGTAGACGTCGAACCCGGCGGGTTTCTCCTCGGCGGCGGCCTCCCGGCAGCGGTTCTCCAGGCCGGGGGTCTCGCGCACGGAGGGCAGGTCCCACAGCAGCCGCCCGAACAGTTCCTCCTCGGAGAGGCCGAGGGTGCGTTCCGCCTCCAGGTTGGCGAAGGTGATCCGCCAGTCGTCGTCGACGGCGAGGAAGCTGTCGCTCATGTGCCGCAGGGCCCGGCTGAGCGCGTCCCGCGCGGACCGCGACTCGTTGCTCTCCCAGCCGACGCCGATCATCCGGTGGGGTTCGCCGTGCTCGTCGTAGGTGGCCCGGCCGCGGGCCTGCGTCCAGCCCCAGGTGCCGTCCAGGCGCCGTACGCGGTACTCCGCCTCGTACACCGTGCGGTCGCGGATCGCCCGCTGTGCCGCCGCCAGGGTGGGTGCCAGGTCGTCGGGGTGGACGATCCGCATCCAGTTCTCGATTTTTCCGGTGAACTCGGCGGGCCGGGTGCCGTAGAGCTCCAGGGCGGCCTCGTCCCAGATCAGGTCGCCGGTGCGGATGTCCCAGTCCCAGGAGCCGACGCTGACCTCCTTCAGCGCCTGCCGCAGCCGCTCGCCGTTCAGCTCGGTCTGCGCGGGGCGGGACGGCGGCGGCGCCTGCGCCATGCGCTCCTGGGTCCAGTCGACGACCGCCCGCAGGAAGTCCCATTGCGGGCCGGTGGGTTCGCCCCCGTCGCCGGTGAGGACGGTGAGCGCGCCTATCGTGCGGTCGCAGCCGGACACGGGTAAGGCGGCGAGACCGGTGCCGGGCCAGGCGATGGCCATGGAGCCCAGCGGCGACCACACTCCGCTGCCCGTGTGCAGGGCGCGGGCCGGGGGCAGCGGGCCCTCCTGGTCGATGATCTCCCAGGGGCGGGTGAGGGCGGGTGGCAGGCCGGTGACCGACACCAGACGCAGGGCGGACATGGGGCCCCTCAGGTGGATCATCCCCCCGAGGGCGCCGAGTTCACCGACCGCGTGCTGGAGCGCCAGCCGGAAGACCTCGCTCTCCGCGAGGCCGGGATCCACCGTGCTGAGCAGGGCCAGCCGTGCGTTCATACGGCAGACCCTAACGTTCTACCCACACGTAAGGCAGACCGCCACAGGAATTCCACAGCGACTCCCCCGGCCCGTCCCCCACGGTCCGACACGCACGTCGACCGCGGTCGGACATGCACGTCAACTGCGCATATTCCAGAGCCAGTTGACACATGGATCATGGATCACGGGCGGTACCGCGCGGCGCTCGCGCAGACGGCCGGCGCATCCGCGCCGGACACCACCGCCGACGGCTCCTCAACCGCCCGCACGCTCGTCCTCCCCGAGGGCGCGGTCAACTTCACCATGGGGACCCCCGGTCGGCTCCTACGAGCCCGTCGGGCGGGGAGGCGGGAAGGCGGGCCCATTGACACACAAGCCCATTGATACATGAACAGGGCGGTCGGCGTGACCAGGATCCGCCGACCGTCGTTGGGCCGCTGCGACACCAGGCTGTCGCGACCCCAGCATGTCCGGCCCGACCTCAGCAGGCGCCATGTTCCAGACGTTGGTCAAGACGTTCGTCGAGCAGTACGCGAAGAACCAGCAGCTCAAACGAGATCTGAAGGCTCAGCGCGGTGAGCAGGAGACGCGCTGGCGGGAGGAGGACCGCGTCATCCTCCAGGCCGCCCTCGCCGCGAACCGGGTCGCCCTCGAACAGCACAACGACACACTCCGGCGCGCGGCCGGCGTCTCCTACCTGACCCTGCGCTGCCACGAGGACACCTGGACCTTCCTGGCCCGCACGGCGTTCGGCGTCTGGGAGCCCGGCTGGACCCAGAGCACCCGCGACCCGTACGACCGGGTCGGCCCGACCGCGACCAGGGCGGCCCACTTCACGGCGGACCCCAATCTGCCCGCGGGCCGCATCACCAAGGCCGACGGCGGCATGCAGGACGTCCAGCTCTCCGGCCACAACCTGGTCCTCGTGCTCGACGCCCTCCGCGAGGCCACGGCCTCGGAGCTCACCGCCACCGGGGCCCGCGCCAGGACCCTCTACGACCGCCTGGCGTCCTTCACGGCCAAACTCGACCCGGCGGCCCCCACGGGCCGGACCACGGGCATCCTCTGGCGGATCGACGACAGCCTGCACAGCCAGTACGTGAGCCGCCCGCCCGGCACCGGGCCCGGACGCCCCGCCACCGCTCCCCTCCTCCACACGGTCCCGTCCCCCACCCCGACGGCCCGCCGCCGCCATCCGGAGCGCAGCGGCTCGCCCGTGGCCCAGAAGTAGCCGGCCCGGGAGCCGTGGGGCGGCCGGGCCCGCTGTTACATGCCTGGGACACTTCCGCGGGCCCCGGAGTACAACCTTCCGCCATATCCGGTCGTCTCACCCGATACCAGCGCCACCTCAGCGTTGCGTCACCAAGGGGGGCATCATGCGACGAATCGGAGCAGTGGTCGTGGCACTCGCGCTCGCGGGAACCGCGATAGCGACGACGGCGGTCACCGCGAGCGCCGCGCCGGGGGGCGCCGCGCGTGCCGCGACGGCCTGTCCGACGGGCTGGGGCAGTGGCGTCAAGGGCAGCCCCGACAGCGGCTCGGTGCCGCTGTCGGACATCAGGACCGGCCGGCACGACTGCTTCGACCGCATCGTGTTCGACGTCCCCGGCGGCGGGGACAGCCTCGGCTACTGGGTCCAGTACGTCGACCAGCTCCACCAGTCCGCCTCCGGCGCGCTCATCCCGGTGACCGGCGGGGCCATCCTCGAAATCCGGATCGCCGCGCCGAGCTACGACCCCGAGACCGGCGGCGTCGCGTACCCGGGCAAGGTGGCCAAGCCCCTGCCCGGCGTGAACCTCACCGGCTACCGCACCTTCCGTGACACCCGCTTCGCCGGCAGCTTCGAGGGCGAGACCCAGATCGGCGTCGGTGTCCGCGCCCGCCTGCCGTTCCGGGTGCTCCAACTCCCCGACCGCCTGGTCGTGGACGTGGCGCACAGCTGGACGTAGCAAGGGGGCTCGGGAGTTCGAGGCTCGGGGGCTCGGGGGCTCGGGGCTTGAGGGCTCGGACGGGGGGGCGGACGCCGTACGGTCGCGCGGTGCGTCCGACGCGGCGGACTACCCCCTCCCGTACCGCTTCCATGGCCTCCCTGACGTCCGGATGCGGGTCCTCGGCGAGGTGGTCCAGCGGTTCGGCGACCCCAGCGGCTCGGACACGCGGGCGTTCGGCGGCGACGATGCTCCGTACGAACCGACTTGTAGGGTCCGGACGGTGGAGAGATCGAATGAACGTGTGAACGGCGGAGCGGCGTCGACGCTGCTGGATGTGCTGCTCGGGGCGGCGCGGGAGGCCCCCGGCCAGACCGTCGTGCACGTCCGGGGGGACGGCGGCGAGCACACGGTCACCTTCGCCGAACTCCACGACGACGCGCTGCGCGTGGCGGGCGGCCTGCTCGCCGCGGGCGTGACACCGGGCACCCCGCTGCCGCTGGTCGCCGACCGGGGCGACGCCTTCCAGCCGATGTTCTGGGGCGCCCTGGCGGCAGGAGCCGTACCCGTCCCCCTCGCCCCGGAGCCGCGCCGGATCGGCCCGGTGTGGGAACTTCTCGGCAGGCCCCCCGTGGTGGTGGACGAGTCGACGGCCGCCGTCGTCACCGGCGTGATCGGAGGAAGCGCCCAACTCGGCGGACACATAAGCGTGTTGAAGCTCGACGAGCTCCGTCGCGGGCGCCCGCCGCGGCGCCTCCCCCGCCCCTCCCCCGACGACATCGCCTTCCTCCAGTTCTCCTCCGGCAGCACCGGCGCCCCGAAGGGCGTGGAGCTGACCCACGCCGGCATCCTCGCCAACCTGCGCCAGATCCGCTCCGCGATGGCGATCACCCCGGACGACGTGCTCGCGACCTGGATGCCGTACTTCCACGACATGGGGCTCATCGGCACGCATCTCGTCCCCATGGCCGCGCGCCTGAAGCAGATACGCATAGAGCCGCTGTCCTTCGCCAAGCGGCCCGCGCTGTGGTTCGAGGCCGTGTCCCGCCACCGCGCGACCCTCCTCTCGGCCGCGAACTTCGCCCTCGCCCTCGCGGTCCGCCGCGTCCCGGCCACCACGCTCGGCGGCCTCGACCTCGGCTGCGTACGTCTGCTGCTCATCGGCGCCGAGCCGATCGCGCCGCGCGTCTGGCGGGAGTTCGCGGCGCGTACGGCCGCGGCGGGGCTCGACCCACGCGCGCCGCTGCCGGTGTACGGGCTGGCCGAGGCGACGCTGGCGGTGACCGTACCGCCGCTGGGCGAGACCGCGACGCCGCTGTCGCTGGACCGGGAGGCGCTCGGCCGGGGGCGGGTGGAGGAGACCGAACCGGGGCCGCACGCCGTGGAGTTGATGGACCTGGGGCGGCCGGTGGAGGGCTGCGAGGTCCGGATCACCGGTGCGTCCGGGGGCGTGCTGGGTGAGCTGCGGGTCGGCCATGTGGAGGTGCGGGGGCCGCAGTTGGGGCGCGGGTACCACCGGGCGCCCGAGGCGAGCGCGGAGGCGTTCGGGGGTGACGGCTGGCTGCGTACCGGTGACCTCGGCTTCCTGCGGGAGGGTCGGCTGTGCGTCACCGGGCGCCACAAGGACGTGGTGTTCGTCAACGGCCGTACGTTCCACGCGGCGGACCTGGAGGAGACGGTCGCCGCGACGCCGGGGCTGCCCACGGGTGTGGCGGCGGTCGTGGGGTCCACCGATCCGGACGGCGGGGGCGAGCGGGTCGTCGCGTTCGTGCAGTGGGCGCGACCCGAGCCCTCGGTCGCCGCGCCGGTGCTCCGTGCCGCCGCCGGGCGGCTGCGGGAGGCTCTCGGCCACGACGACGTGCGGGTGCTGCCGTTGCCGCCGGGGGCGTTCGCGCGGACGACCAGCGGGAAACTGCGGCGGGGGGTGCTGCGGGGGCGGTTCGAGGCCGGGGAGTACGCGGCGGTCGAGGGGCGCTGGGCCGACGCCCCGCGTACGGCGGTGGGGAGTGCGGCCGGGGTGGGAGGGGTCGTCCCCCGTTCGCTGCGTGAGGTCCAGGAGGCGGTACGGGGGATATGGGCGCGTGTTCTTGAGGTGCCCGCGTCCGAAGTCGGGCTCCGGGAGCGGTTCTTCGACCTCGGGGGGTCCTCGCTCAAGGCGATGGCCGTGCTCGCCGGGTTGGAGGACGTCTTCTCGGTGACGGTGGAGCCGGGCGCGCTGCGGGACCACGACACGGTGGTGGGGCTGGCCGGGCATGTGATGGGGTTGTTGGGGCCGTTGGGGCCGTTGGGGTCGTTGGGTCCGTTGGGGTCGTTGGGGGAGGGGGGTGCGGGTGCGGTTGCCGGTGGGCGCCTCATGGGTCGGGGGGAGCTGTCCGATGGCGGGTGCGGGCACGTCGTGGCTGGTCGCGCCCACGCGGCGGAGCCGCACATGTCAGAGCCCCGTGCCCCTCAAGGGCCTGCGGCCCTTGAGGGGGTTGCGGGTTCGCTGAGCGAGGGTGAGGCGAAGACGAGACCCGATGCCGGTCCCGACGCCTCCGGCGGTCCCGACGCCTCCGCCGGTCCCGATGCCTCCGGCGGGGCCGATACCGCCGCCAGGCCCGAGGGCGACGCCGGTGCCCAAGGCCACGCCGCTCCCGAGGGCGACGCCGGTGCCCAAGGCCACGCCGCTCCCGAGGGCGACGCCGACACCGACGCTGGTCACCTTGCTCACGCGGGTCCCCGTGCCGCTGCCGAGGCCCACCCCCGCCCGCGCGCCGACGCCGGGCCTCCCGGGGCTGTCGCCGTACTGGCTGTGGCCTGTCGGTTTCCCGGGGTCGGGACGCCTGAGGGTTTCTGGGAGTTGCTCGTGGCCGGGGGCGAGACGGTGGGCGGGGTGCCCGAGGGCCGGTGGGGGAACGGGGTCCGCCCGGTTTCCCGCTCCGGGGGCTTCCTCCCCGACCCCGCGGCCTTCGACGCCGGCTTCTTCGGTATGGACGAGGCGGAGGCGCGGGCGACCGACCCGCAGGCGCGGATCTTCCTGGAGCTGGCCCATGAGGCGCTGGAGCGTGCCGGGTACGCGGGCCCCCGGCGGGCCGGCCGCAGGGTCGGGGTCTTCGCGGCGGCCGGTGACAGCGGGTACCGCGAGATCCTCGCCGAGGCCGCCGACGGGGACCTCGCCCGCCACCCGGCCGCCCTCACCGGCAACCTCCCCAACCTGATCGCCGCCCGCGTCTCCCAGGTACTGGACCTGAACGGCCCCGCCCTCGCCGTCGACACGGCCTGCTCCTCCGCCCTCGTCGCCCTGCACCTGGCCCGCCGCAGCCTGCTGTCCGGCGAGTGCGACCTCGCCGTGGTCGGCGGCGTCAACCTCGGCCTGACCCCGACCGGCCACCGCCTCCTCGAAGCGACGGGCGCGCTGTCGCCGACGGGCCGGTGCCGGGCGTTCGCCGCCGACGCGGACGGCTTCGTACCGGGGGAGGGCGGCGCGGTGATCGTCCTCGCCCGCCCCGCCGACGCCCGCACCGCCGGTGACCCGGTCCTCGCCCTCGTACGCGGGACGGCCGTCAACAACGACGGCCGCTCGCTCGGCCTCCTCGCCCCCACGCCACGCGGGCAGCGCGAGGTGATCGGCCGGGCGTACGAGGAGTGCGGCGTCGATCCGGACGTGGTGTCGTACGTCGAGGCGCACGGCACGGGTACGCCCATCGGCGACCCCGTCGAGGCCCGGTCGCTCGGCCAGGCGTTCCCGCCCCGCGCCGACGGGGTCCCGCGACGGCTCGGCTCGGTCAAGGCGAACCTCGGGCACCTCCTCAACGCGGCCGGCATGCCCGCCCTCGTCAAGGTCGCCCTCGCCCTCTCCCACCGCCGGCTCCCGCCCTCCCCCCACACCACCCCACCCGCCCCCTTCCTCGAACACACCGCCCCCGGCTTCCGCCTCGTCACCGCACCCGAGGACTGGACCGACACGGAGGGCCGCCCGCTGACCGCCGGCGTCAACTCCTTCGGCTTCGGCGGCACCAACGCGCACGCCGTCCTGGAGGAGGCGCCGAGCGGTTGGGGCGGGGAGACCAGGCGCGGGGAGATCAGGGGCGGGGAGATCAGGGGCGGGGAGACCAGAGGCGGGGCGATGACAGGTGGGGCAATGACGGGTGGGGCGGCGAGGGGCGGGGCGGCGGGGCCGACGTCCGCCGTCCCGCTCAGCGCGACGCCCGCCGTCGCCCGCGCGTCGGCCGACGCGCCCGCGACACCACCGGCCACCACGGCACCCCGTACCACCGACGGTCCGCACCTCCTGACCCTGTCCGCGCGTACCGATGGCGCACTACGCGTCGCCGCCGCCGAGTTGGCCGCACATCTGCGGGCCCACCCCGAACTGGACGAGGGCGACGTGTGCGCCACCGTCAACACCGCCCGGGACGAGGGACCGTACCGGCTGGCCGTGGTGGCGGACGGAGACCTCGCGGAGCGGCTCGAAGCGGTGGGAGAAGCCGCTGCCGCCGGAGCCGTGGAAGAGGCCACTGCCGCCGGAGCGGTGGAAGAGGCCGCTGCCGCCGGAGCGGTGGAAGAGGCCGCTGCCGCCGGAGCAGTGGAAGAGGCCGCTGCCGCCGGAGCGGTCGATGCGCTTCGGCGGGCGGGTTCCGTGGGCGCGGCTACGGGGCCTGTTCGAAGCCGGCCCCGCACGGTGTTCGTTCTGCCCGGTCAGGGAGCCCAACGGCCCGGTCTCGGGCGGGAGTTGTACCGCTCGGCGCCCGTGTTCCGTGACGTCCTGGAGGAGGCCTCGTCCCTCACGGGGCCGGTACTCGGCCGCACCCTGGCCGCCTGGTGTCTGGACGAGGACGCCGACCCCGCCGCCCTGGCCCGGACGGAGGTGACGCAGCCGTTGCTGGTCGCGTTCGCGGTGGCGTTGGCCGGGCAACTGGCCGCGTGGGGGGTGACGCCGGACGCGGTCGTGGGGCACAGCGTCGGTGAGATCGCCGCCGCGTGCGTCGCGGGGGCCCTGCCCCTGGCCGAGGCGGTCGGCTTCGCCGCCGAACGCGGACGCCTGGTGGGCGAGCTCGCCGCGCCGGGCGCCATGGCGGCCGTACGGGGTGACGAGGGCACCGTCGCCGCCGTGGTCGCCGAGTCCGGCGGCACGCTCTGCGTGGCCGCCGTCAACTCGCCCACGCAGGTGGTGCTGGCGGGTGGGGCGGAGGCCGTCGACCGGGCGGTCGCGGCGCTCACCGCCCGTGGCGTGGCCGCGCGGCGCCTCCGCGTCTCGCACGCCTTCCACTCCCCGATGCTGAACCCCGTACTCGCCCCCCTCCACAACGCGGCGAAGGCCCTGACCGTGCACCCGGCCACCGTGCCCATGCTGAGCACCGTCACCGGCGAGTGGGCCCCCGACCTGACTCCCGGCTCCGGCCACTGGCGCGACCACGCCGTCCGCCCCGTCCGCTTCGGCCCCGCCGTCGCCCGGCTCCTCGACGAGGGCTACGACACGTTCGTCGAACTCGGCCCCGGTGCCTCCCTCTCCGCCCCGATCCACGCGGTGGCCGCCGCACATCCCGGCGTCACACCCTCCGAGGTGGAGGTCCTGCCCGCGCTGGCCGCTGCCGCCTCGGACCGCCGGGGGTACGGGAGAGGAGCGGCGACGGGGACGAGAAGGGGACCGGAGGAGGAATCCATCAGGCTGCCGGTCGCGGGCGCCGAGGCACTGCTCGAAACGGTCGGTCGGCTCTGGACCCGCGGGACCCCGCTGTCACCGCTGTCACCGCTGTCCCCGACCGCCCCGACGGCCCCGGCCCGGAGCACGGGACGGCGACGGGTGCCCGTCCCCACCTACCCCTTCCAACGCGGCCACCACTGGCCGGAGCGCCTCGCCCCGGCACCCGAGCCCGTCACGACGACCGCGCCGCGTACGGCACTCCCCGCGCCCGACGACATACCCACCCCGCGGCCCCTCCTCTGGCGCGACGCCCCGCTGACCGCCGCCCCCGGCCCCCGCGTCGTACGCCTGACCGGGGCCGACACGACACTCCGCCGCTCCCTGGCCGAACGGCTCACCGGGCGCGGAGTGACCGTGCTGGGACCGACGCCGACGCCGGGCCCGTCCGCAGCCCCGGCGGAAGCCGAGGAGCGGTCGGTCGCCCCGGAAGCCGTGCTGTGGTTCGCCGATGACGCCACGGGCCCGGACTCGGAGACCAGCACGGCCGTCTCCGCCCTGCGCGAGGTGCTGCCCTCGCTCGGCACGTCCCCCACCCGCCTGCTGCTCGTCACGGAGAACGCGTACAGCACCGGCACAAGCACAAGCACGGGCACGGGCACGGGCACGGGCGCAGGCACGGACACCGGCACCGTCACCGTCACCGGCGACCCCTCCCCCCAGCACCGCCCCCGCCCCACGCAGGCCCTCCTCCACGGCTTCGCCCTGGCCCTCCCCGAGGAACACCCGGGCCTCTCCTCCCTGAGCGTCGACCTGTCCGCCCAGGACACCCTCGACGCCCGACTCGACGCGCTGGAGCGCGAGTTGGACGCCCGCCCCACCGCCCCTCCCGGCTCCGGCGCGGGCGGTACCGTCGCCTGGCGGACCGGCCGCCGTCTCGCCCGTACGGCCGTGCCCCCCGCCCCGGCCCCCTCTCTCACCCCACTGCCCCCGAACGGCACCTATCTGATCACCGGCGGCGCGGGCGGCCTCGGCTCCGCGCTCGCCCGTGACCTCGCGGAACGCGGCACCCCCACCCTCGTCCTGACCGGTCGCACGACCACCCCGCCCCGCGCTCTGCTCACCGAACTCCGCGCCCTCGGCGCCCACGCCCGCTATCAAGCAGCCGACGTCACCGACGCGGCCGACATCGACGAACTCGTCGCCGGCCTGCCGCCCCTGGACGCCGTGTTCCACGCGGCCGGCACGGCCCGCCCCGGCAGCCTGCGCGGCAAGCCCGACGACGAGATCGAGGCCGTACTCGCCGCGAAGGTGCGCGGCACGACACTCCTCGCCGAAGCACTGCGCCGGCACGGCCAGGAGGGCGCCGTACGCGTCGCCTTCTCCTCCGTGTCCGCCGTCCTGCCCGGCCTCGCCGGCGCCCTCGGCGACTACGCCGCCGCCAACTCCTTCCTCGACGCCTTCGCCACCGCCGAACGTGCCGCCGGCCGCCCCTGGCAGTCGATCGCCTTCGGCCCCGTCACCGACACGGGCCTCGCGCACGGAACAGCCCCCCAACCCCGGCTCCGGTCACACGGCCCCACCCACGCACACGGCCCCACCCACGCACACGCACTCACGCTCGCCCCCATGACCGCACGGGCCGCCCTGGCAGGCCTTCACGCGGCGCTCCGCCTGGACGCGGCGCACGTGCTGGTGACGGGCGTGGGCGCCGCAGCCCCGGCGCCCCTTCCCCCGGACGCCGACTCCGCCACGCCCCGCCCCGCCACGCCCCGCCCCGCAACGGCCCACCCCCAGCCTGTCGTTCGGCGCCCTCCCGGCCCGATCGGGACGTCCCCCGTCACCACCCTCATACGCCGCCTCCTCGCCGAGGCCCTGCACCGCGCCCCGCAGGACATCGGCGACGACGAACAGTTCCTCACCCTCGGCCTGGACTCCCTCAGCGCCGTCGACCTCGCCCGCCGCCTGGAACGCGAACTCGACCGTCCCCTCCCGGCCACCCTCCTCTTCGAACACCGCACGATCGGCGAACTGGCCACCCACCTGGCCACCACCACCCCACCGACCCCGATGCCGACAGCGATCGAAACTCCAACTCCGATGCCGACGTCGAGCGTCGTTCCGAACGACCCCTCATCGACGGCCACAGCCGACGACCGCCCGCCCCTCCCACTCCCCCTCACCCCCCTCCAACTCGCCTTCCACACCACCGAAACCCTCCACGAGGGCATCACCGCCTACGGCTACGTACGCCAGAGCGTCAGCGGCCCCCTCGACACCGTCCTCCTGGGCCGGGCACTCGCCCACCTCGCCGCCCGCCACCCCATGCTGCGGATGCGGATCACCGACGACGATGACGCCCGCCCACGCCAGTACGCCGCCCCCGCCGGCCCCGTGGACACGGCGCCTCGCTGGTACGAGGTACGGGAGCACCCCGACCTCCACCGGCTCGAACACGACCTCTGCAACCGCCCGTTCGACCTGACGAGGGAGGACCCGGTACGAGCCGTCCTCGTCCACGACCGTGACGACGCGCACCTCGCCCACCTGCTCCTGGTCGTCCACCACGCCGCCGCCGACGGCTTCAGCCTCAAGCTCCTCGCCGAGGAGCTCTGGACGCTCTACACGTCCCTGGCACGCGGCGACGAAAGTACCCAACTCCCGCTCCTCAAGGGCGAGTTCGGTGACTACGCGGCCGCGATGACCGCCGAGCGCCGGTCCCCGGCGTACGCACAGGACCAGAACTACTGGCGCGACCGGCTGGCCGCGCACATCCCCGCCACCCCGGCCGCAGCCCCCTCCCTGCCGTACGACGGCGACCCCGAAGCACCGCCCGCCCCGCCCCTCACCCACCACCGCACCGGTATCGACGAGGCGCTGACCGCCGCACTCCGCGAGACCGCCGCGCGGCACGGGGTCTCGTTGTTCCACCTGTTGCTGGCGGTGTACGGCCGTTGTCTGGCGCGGTGGAGCGGGCGGCGGGCCGTGGCGGTCAACGTGGCGCGGGCCCGGCGGGAGTCGCCGATCGCCGGCATCGACCGTCTGGTGGGGCCGCTGGCCGACACGCTGCCGGTGTTCGTGGACGTCGACCCCGAGGAACCGGTCACCGCGCTCGCCGACCGGCTGCGCCGGATCTGGCGGGAGGCCGAGGCGCACGCGACCCTGAGCAGCACCGACGTCGCCCGGCTGCTGTCCGAGGTACGGGCCACCACCGGCCCGGCACCCCGCACGGCGGCCGAAGCGGGGTTCAGCTTCTCCCGCTTCCCCGTGGTCCACGGCCCCGACTGGCCGGTCACCGTCACCCCGACGGCGGCGGCCACCGCCTCCGCCGCCACCCGGCTCGGCCTCCTCTGCTGGGAAGCCGACGCCGCCCTGCGCCTGTCGTGGAACTACCCCGCCCGCCTCTTCCGCCCCGAGACCGTACGCCGCCTCGCCGACGAGTACGTCACGGAACTGCACGCCACCGTCGCGGTCCCCTCAGCCACCCCGCCCTCCGTCACGAACAACACGAACGACACGAACGACACGGAGAGCGCGGAGAGCGCGGACAGCACGTCCTCCACGAACACCACCACCACCACCGGCACCGGCACCGGCACCGGCACCGGCGGGATCGTGGACCGTCTCCGCGCCCGGTTCCGCGCCACCCCCCGGTCCATCGCCGTCGCCACCGCCGGCGGCCGGAACACGCTCACCTATGCCGCGCTCGACACCGCCTCCGCCGCCCTCGCCGCCCGGCTGCGCGCCCACGGCGTACGCCCCGGCGACCTGGTCGGGCTCCTCACCGAACCGGGCGGCACGGCCACGGTCACCGGAGTCGTCGGCATCCTGCGGGCGGGTGCCGGCTGGGTACCGCTGGACGCCACCCACCCGACCGCCCGGCACCGGGACCAGTTGTCCCGTACGGGAGTTCGCGTACTGGTCTGCGACCCGGCGACCCACGAAGCGGCCACCGGTCTGGAGGGCGTCACCCCGGTCCCGGTGTCCGAGCCGGCCGACACCCCACCGATCGACACCCCCGAACCCTCCCCCTCCACCTCCCCCGAACTCTCCCCCTCCGCCTCCCCCGAAGCCATCGCCTACGTCATCTTCACCTCCGGTTCGACGGGCCGTCCCAAGGCCGTCCCCATCACCCACCGGTCGATGACGAACTACCTCGACTGGTCGCTGACCACCTTCGGCTACGGCCCCGGCGACCGGCTCGCGCAGACCGCCTCGGTCTGTTTCGACGCCTCCGTACGGCAGTTGCTGGCCCCGCTGCTGGCCGGCGCCACGGTGCACCCCCTCTCCCGCGACCTGCTGCGCGACCCCGACGCCCTGCTCGACCGCGTCGTGGCGGACCGGATCACGGTGTGGAGCTCGGTCCCGACGCTGTGGGAACGCCTGCTCACCGCCGCCGAGGACCGCACCCGCGACAACGGCACGCCCCCCGGCCTCTCCGCCCTGCGCTGGGTCCACGTGGGCGGCGAGGCCCTGCCCGCCGCCCACGTACGCCGATGGTTCGACCTCCTGGACACCCTCGACGGCACCGGCACCGGCGGCGGCCCAGGTCCTCACCGCATCGCCAACCTCTACGGCCCCACCGAAGCCACCATCAACGCCACCTGCCACATCATCGACACCCGCCCGGGCGACGACGTACGCCACCTCCCCATCGGCCGCCCGATCTCCGGCACGGAACTGACCGTGGTCGACGAGGACGGACGCGAACGCGCCCCGGGCGAACCCGGCGAACTCCTCATCGCCGGCACCGGCCTCACCCCCGGCTACCTGGGCGACCCCCACCTCACGGCCGCCGCCTTCACCGAACGGGACGGCCGCCGCTGGTACCGCAGCGGCGACCGCGTCCGCCGTACGGCCGACGGGACACTGGAGTTCCTGGGACGGCTCGACGACCAGGTCAAGGTCCGCGGTCACCGTGTGGAACTCGGCGAGATCGAGGCCGCCCTGCTCACCCACCCGGGCGTGGCCCGCGCGGCCGTCCTGCTGCGCGACGGTCGGCTGGAGGCGTACGTCGAGCCGAGGACCGGCACGCACACCCTCGACCCCCGCCGGCTCGACCCCCGCGAGGTGCGCGCCTTCCTCTCCCGCACCCTCCCCCCGTACATGCTCCCCGCCCGTGTCCACTCCCTCCCGGCCCTCCCCCTGACCGGCACGGGCAAGATCGACCGCAACGGCCTCGCTCCCCGAAGCGAAGCCACGCGCCCCGACCCGCCGCGCACGCCCCCCGCGACCCCCACCGAGCACCTGCTGGCACGCGCCTGGTCCGCCCTGCTGGACGTACCGGAGTCCGAGATCAGCCGCCAGGACGACTTCTTCACCCTCGGCGGCGACTCCATCACCGTGCTGGAACTGTTCTCCCGCCTACGCCACGAACGCCCCGCACTGCCCCGCCCGACCGCCGTCTACACGCACCGCACCCTGACCGCCCTGGCGGCAGCCATCGACGCCACCACAGACGACACCACCGCCGACACCACCGCAGTCGCTCCGGCCGAGAGCCGACAGGCGGTCGACCCCGTAACCCCCTACCCCCTCACGCCCTCCCAACAGGGCTTCCTCCTCGCCGACGCCCTCGCGTCGGGCCGCCCTCGTACACCCGACGCCCCCAACACCCCCGACGTCCCCGGTACTCGCGGTATTCACGGCACTCGCGGCACTCACGGTGCCAACCCCGCCTGGCTGGCCCGTTTCCGTATCCGCGGCCCCCTGGACCCCGACCTGTTCCAACGCGCCGTCGACGTCCTCATGGCCCGGCACCCCATGCTCCGCACGGTCTTCCCGGCCGGCGCCCGCCCGCCCGTGCAGCAGGAACTCCCCGCCTCCCTAAGGCTCCCCGTCGAGACGGAGACCCTGGCCCACCCCGGCCTGCTGGAGGAACGGGCCGCCGAGGAGGCGGGCCGCCGCTTCGAACCCTGGGCCTGGCCCCTGCTGCGTCTGCGCCTCTTCACTCTCGCGCCGGACGAACACGTCCTCCTCGTCCACGCCCACCACCTCATCGGCGACGGCTACAGCGCGGCCCTCCTCACCCGCGAACTCCTCACCGTGTACGGCCGTTTCGAACGCGGCCTCCCGCACGGCCTGGAGCCCCCGCACTCCACCTTCCGCGACCACGCACTCCACCGCACCGCACCCCGGGCGTGGGACGTACCGCCCACGACACCGGAGACCGAGGAGTACCGCGCCCGCCACCTCGCCCCCTACACCCCGCCCGTCCTGCGCGCACCCCACCCGGACGGCACCGCGCCCGCCTTCCACACCACGTCCTTCACCGTCGACGCCGGCCGCACCCACGCCCTGCGCCAGCTCGCCCGGACCAACGGCACCACGCTCCACGCCCCCGTCCTCACCGCGTACTACCGCGCCCTCACCACGCTCACCGGCCGCCGCGACCTGGTCCTCGGCCTGGCCGTCACCGGCCGGGACGAGAGCACGCGGGACGCCCAGCACGTCTTCGGCCCGTTCGCCGAGGCCGTGGCGCTGCGCCCGGCGTCCCCGTCCGACAGCACGCACCCGGCCCCCGGCTTCGACGAAGACCTGCGCCTTATCACCGCCGAGACGATCGCGGCCCGCACCACCGGGCCCCTGGACCTCCGTACGCCCCAAGGCCTCCCGCGCACCGCCCAGTTCTTCTTCACGTTCCTCGACTTCACCTCCCTCGGCACACCGCCCGACAGCGGCCTGACCCTCCACGCCGACGACACCGACACCGCGCTCGCCCCGCCGCCGGTGGGCACCGACGTCCTCCTGGCGGTCCGTCCGTCACCGACCGGCGAAGGCCTGCGCGTCACCGCCCGAGCATCGGCGACCGCTCTCACGCTCGACGAACTCGCGCGTTTCACACGGGAGTTGAGCCGTCGACTGGAGGAGGCACCGCACGACGACGCCACCACCGCCCGCCCCTTCGACCCCACCCCCGAACCCGCCCTCGACGCCGCCCTCATCGGCTACCTCCCCGCCCCTCACCACCTCGCCGCCTTCGCCGGGCTCCCCCCGGACGCGGCACCCAGCCGTGAAGCGATCCGCGCCCTGCTCTTCCCTGACGGCCGCGCCAGGCTCCTGGAAAGCGTCACCACGCCCCTCGGCAGATCCGGTTTCGTCTCGCTCCCTCTCTTCGCCGACGAACTGACCGGCCCACTCCCCACCGGCGACCCGGCCACCCGGGCCACCCCGACCACCCCGACCACCTTTGCCGCCCCGACCACCCTGGCCGCCATGACCGCACACGCCGTGGACCACGCCGCATCCCTCGGCGCCCGCTGCGTCTCCCTGGCCGGCATGATCCCGTCCCTCACCGGCTACGGCTACGAAGTCCTCCGGGAGATCCCGGCGACCCCCACCACCCAGACCACCCAGACCACGCTGACCACCGGCCACGCGGCCACGACCGTCGCCGTGGTCAAGACCGTCCGCAGCGCCCTCGACGCGACCGGCCGCGACCTGGCCGACCTCACCCTCACCGTCGTCGGCTGCGGCTCCATCGGCACGTCGTCCCTGCGCCTGCTCCTGGCCCGCAGCCCCCGCCCACCGGCCCGGCTCCTGCTCTGCGACGTGCCCGGCAGCGCTCCCCGCCTGCACCACCTCGCCGAGGAACTGTCGGCCGACCATCCCGCCACGGCCGTAGGGGTCGTCGAGTCGGCCGACACCCGGACGCTCCCCGCCGAGGTCTACGAGGCGTCCGACCTCATCGTCACGGCGGTCAGCGGCGGCCCGACGACCCTGCTGGACGTCGACCGGCTGCGGCCCGGCACGATCGTCGTGGACGACTCCTTCCCGCACTGTTTCGACACCGCGCGGGCCCTGGAGCGGATGCGGCACGAGCGGGACGTACTGATCGTGGGAGGCGGCCTGCTGGCCCTGGAGTCCACCGAGACGCACCTGTCACCGGACCTCCCGGCCGCCGCCCTCACCGGCCACGCGGGCGCCCGCACCCAGCACCACCTCGCGCTCCACCTCCCCGGCACCCTCGCCTCCTGCCGCCTGGAGTCCCTCCTCCACGCCCACCTCGCCGACCGGGCCTCCGGTACGGAACCGCCCCTGATCCACGGCCTCGTCGACCTGCCCCGCGCCCTGGCCCACTGGGACGCCGCCGAGGCCGCCGGAGTGCGCCCGGCCCCTCTCCATCTCCTCGACCACACCGTCCCACCGGAGGCCCTGACCGCCCTGCCCCCGCCCCGGCGGTCGCGCTGATCACCCGCACCTGCTCGACGGCAGCACGGGCGGGCGGCACGGGGTGCGGGAACGGCACCCCGGGACTGCCCTCTCTCAGACGTCCAACTGCCGTACCAGTTCCCGCGCGAACGCCTCCGCCGCCGGTGCCGTCCAGCGTCTGCGGTGCCGGGCCAGCCGCACGGGGACATCCGCGAAGCGCGGCCCTCGCACCCGCGTCAGCCGCCCCTGACTCAGATGCTCCTCGACGGTCGTCAGCGGCAACAGCGCCAGCCCCAGCCCGGCGGCGACGCAGGACCGCGCCGCGTCCACACTGCCGAACCGGGTCAGCCGGGGACCGGCCCCGGGCACGGCGAGCAGCCGCCGCTCCAGCTCGTCGCTGTACGAACACCCCTGCTCCAGCAGGAAGAAGGACTCCGTCGCCAGCTGCGCCCAGGTGGCCGTGCGCGTACGCGTCGCGAGCGGATGGCGGGGAGCGCACACGAGGGCGAGTGGCTCGCGCGCGACCGGCTCGGCCGTCACCTCCGGAAAGTCGGCCTCGCCCTCCAGCAGCAGCGCCAGATCCAGCCGCCCGGCCCGCAGCCCCGCGACACACTCCGCCGTACCGGCCGCGTACAGGTCGACGTCGACCTCGGGGTGATGCGCGCGCAGGGCCACGATCACGCCCGGCAGCCTGGTCGAGCACAGGGACTCCGGGGTGCCGACCCGCACCCGCCCCCTCACGACCCCGTCTCCGTCACCGCCACCGGCCCGCAGCCGCTCCACGGCGTCGAGGACCTCCTCCGCCCCCTCCAGCAACCGCCGGCCCGCCTCGGTGAGCAGCGTTCCCGTGGGCAGCCGGTCGAAGAGCCGGGTGCCCAACTCCCGCTCCAGGGTGCGGATGTGCACGGTGACCGTGGACTGGGCGAGGTGCAGTTCGGCGGCGGTGGCGGTGAAGCCGCCGGTCCGGGCGAGGGTGGTGAAGGTGCGCAGCAGTCGGGTGTCCACGGCGCCAGCCTAGGCCTCCCATCGACATAACCGATGGACTGGATCGAAATCAATCGTTGGACGCGATCGCCACGCGGTGACAGCGTGGAGCCATGACCAACAACATGACCAACGACATGACCGACGAAGCGACCGAAGACACGACCGACGACATGACCGACGAGGCGACCGAAGACACGACCGACGACATGACCGACGAGGCGACCGAAGTCACGACCGACGACGCGAACGGAACGAGCCCCATGAGCCGCCCCCGGCCGTCGGCCGGGCCGCCGCGCCCCGAGACCCTGCGCTACTCGGCCTTCACCCATGACCCGGCGGGCGGCAACCCGGCCGGGGTGGTGCTCGACGCCTCCGGCCTCGACGACGCGACGATGCTCGCGATCGCCGCCGAGGTGGGCTACTCCGAGACGGCCTTCGTCACCGCCGCCGACGAGACGGCGCGCCGGTTCCGGGTGCGCTACTTCAGCCCGCTCGCCGAGGTGGCCTTCTGCGGGCACGCGACCGTCGCCCTGGCCGTGGCGCTCGCCGAGCGGCTGGGCCCCGGCGAGGTCCTCCTCGACACCCTCGCGGGCGAGATCCCCGTCGCGACCACGGTCGACGCCGCCGACGGCACGGCCCGCGCCACCCTCACCAGCGTGCCGACCCGCTCCCGCCCCGCCACGGGCCCCGAACTGGACGCGACCCTGAAGACCCTCGGCTGGTCCCCCGACGACCTCGACCCGGCGCTGCCGCCGCACGTGGCCTTCGGCGGCAACGACCACCTGGTCCTGGCCGCCGGCTCCCGCGCACGCCTCGCGGACCTGGACTACGACTTCGACGGCCTCGCCAAGGTCATGCGGCGACACGACTGGACGACCGTCCACCTGGTGTGGCGCGAGTCCCCGGACCACTTCCACGCCCGCGACCCGTTCCCCGTGGGCGGTGTCGTGGAGGACCCGGCGACGGGCGCTGCGGCAGCGGCCTTCGGCGGCTACCTCCGCGCTCTCGGCCTGGTCACCGCCCCGACCACCCTCACGATCCGCCAGGGCGAGGACATGGGCCGCCCCAGCGACCTGCGGATCGACGTGTCACCCCAGGACCCCCGCACCCGGGTCACCGGCCAGGCCGTCCCGATCGAGTAGGCACACGCGTCACGGACCTCCTCCGAACGCACTCCCCCTCTACTTCCGACTACTCCGAACGGAGTACTTGCCTAACTCAAGCAAATCTATATAGTTGAGTGAGTTAAGCAAACTAGTGCCGCCCTCCCCCGAGCCGCGACACACGGAGCGGACGGAGACCGCCATGGACGACGCGCCCCAGACCCCCGCGGGCCCGGGCCCCCTCGCCTCGTTCGCCCGCTTCGTACTGTTCGGCGGCGGCGTCGGTCTCCTGTCCAGCGGCGCGGTGGCCCTCCTCGCCGACTCGATGCCCTGGGCTGTGGCCAACGCGATCATCACCATCGCCTCCACCCTCCTCGGCACCGAACTCCACGCCCGCTTCACCTTCGGCGCCGCCCACCGGCCCGGCTGGCGCCAGCACTGGCAGTCAGCGGGCTCGGCCGCCGCCGCGTACGTCGCGACGAGTGCCGCGATGCTCGCCCTCCACGCCGCACAGACCTCCCCCGGCACACTGACGGAACAGATCGTCTACCTGAGCGCCTCCGGCCTCGCCGGTACAGCCCGCTTCCTGATCCTCCGGCTGGTCGTCTTCGCCGCGGACCGCGGCCGCAACGCGACACCCGCGCCCGGCCCGCAGCTCCGCATGCCGACCAAGTCGGCACCTTTGCCCACACTGACCCTGGCGTAGGAGAAGGTTGTGCACTGCTCGAACGAACGGCGCCGGCCAGCCTTTCGAGTGATGGCGCCAGGGCGAGTTTCGAAGTAGTTTCAAAGTCGTGACCATCGAGAACGCAGCCGTGAACTTCTCCGAGCTGGTGAACAGGAACAGAAAGACGCTTGCCCGGCTCCAGGAATCGCCGAGGTTGCTCCTGCACCGCAGAGACGGCGAGGATCTGGTCCTCACCACCGCGGCGCGGGCCGAGCAGGACCAGACCGTGGTGTCGGCCGCCACCCGGATGCTGGCCGCGATGGCACGCCGGGAGCCCGGCAGCATGGAACTGCTCCTCGACATACTGCCGGACGCCTTCCCGTGGGTCCGTTTCCTGCCCGACACCGATCTCCACGCTTTCGCCGTCGAACTGGTCGACACCATGCGCGCCGCCGACTCGCTCGGCAACAGCGCGTCCGTCGCCCAGCTGCTCATCGCCTGGCAGCACACCGCTGAGGTCTACTCCGACCCCGAGCTGCCGGCCGCCCTGACCAGGGACCACGACGAGGACTACGGACCGGCACCCGACCCGCGGGACGTCGCGTGACCGCGGGCCGCGGGCCGCGGGCCGCGGCGACCGTGCCGCGCCCCCGGCACCGGACGGCCACTGGGACGTCCGGTTCGCGGACGCGGCCTCGGCCAAAGGCTGGGAGAGCCTGGCCCAACAGGCCCGCGAGAACACCTACCGCGCTTGGATCACCATGCGCACCGCCCCCAGACCGGCCGCCGAGTCATCCCGGCACCACCGACTCAAGGGCGGCCTGGCACATGGCACCCACCGCGGACAGACCTGCGAACAGTGGCAGATCGAGGTGACCGGCAGCGGCCGCATCTGGTACCTCGTCGACACCGCCCGCGACACTTTTTGGATCACCTTCGCAGGCACTGGGCACCCGCGAGCCACAGACCGACGCCGAGCCGGGCCAGCGGGGCCGTCGGCGGATCGGGACGGCGAGGATCCGGCCGGTCGACGCGGCCGGTAGACCGATACGGCCCTCGTCCTCGGCCGGGTCGACCGACAGCCGGCCGAGGTGTCACTGGAGCGTTCGGGCCGTCCTCACCTGGACGAGCGAGGAGACGTGGGTGGGCGTGATGCGCCTGGTGCCCACCCACGGCTGAGCCCAGTGCTGTCAGAACCCGCCGAAGTCCACGTCCTTCGTCTCGACGGTCCCGGCCGTCCGCCCCGGCGCCTTCTGGTAGGTCCAGTACAGGTTCGTGTGGGCGATGACCTGGTCCGGGGACGGCGCACCCCACGCCGACTTGTCGCCGGTGGTGTGGGCGTCGCCGACCAGCGTCGCGTCGTATCCCCTGACGAGCGCGCCATGGAGCGTCGAGCGGATGCAGGCGTCGGTCTCCGCGCCGGTGACGAGGAGCCGGCCGACCCCGAGACCCGCGAGCACGGCCTCAAGGGTGGTGTCCTCGAAGGAGTCGCCGTAGCTCTTGTGGACGAGCGGTTCGGTATCGCCCGGGGTCAGCTCGGGGACGATCCGCCAGCCGTCGCTCCCCTCCACAAGGCCCTCGTCGGAATGCTGCACCCAGACGACGGGGACCCCGCCCCGCCGTGCCCCTTCGACCAGCGCGGCCACGTTCGCGACGACCGTGTCGCGCTGGTGGGCCTCCTGTACGACGTCGCGCTGCACATCGACGACGAGGAGTGCGGTGTTCGGGCGGCCTTCGAGTGTGGTCACGGTGTCCCCCTGAAGCGTGCCGGATTGACGTCTCACACACGCTAGCCCCACCCACTGACATCGACAGCCGGGAAGGCCTCCCGCGAGCCACCGACAGATGATTGCTTGACTTAAGTAAGTCGATTGTGATTGCGTAAGTCAAGCAATCAGAAGGGGCCCGGTCGAGCACGCCGAGCCCATGGACCGGGGTCGCCAAGAGCGGAGGCGGCCCCAGCGCGCCGGACCCGTGGGGACGGGGCACGGCGCGATCGGCGGCCCGGCGGCCGGAACACTCCCCCCATTCCGCCGCCGGGCCTGTCGGTATCGACACCGCCCTGCCACCGACCCGATACCGGCACCGGCACCGGCACCGGCACCGGCACGGAAACCGACGACGACTCGGACAGGACCTCACCCGCCATGGACCCCTCCAGAATCCCTCCCGCGGCGAGCCCCCATCCCTCCGCATCCACCCGCACCCCCACCACCGACCACCCGCACCGGGCCGCCCCCCAAGGCCTCCGCCGGGCTGCCGACGCCACCCTCGCCACCGCCCTCTTCGCCTGCGCGTTCCCCGGGAGTCTGATCGCGTGGCCCGGGCAGGGGTTGGGGGTGCCGTGGTGGCCGGGCGTGGTGCTGGCCGGGGTGTCGTGCGTGGCTCTGCTGTGGCGGCGCGATCGCCCGCGCACGACGGCGGTGGTGACCCTCGGGGCCGCGATCACGGCGTGCGCGCTCGGTTACCTGCTCACCGTTCTGCTGCTGGCGCCGTTGATGGTCGCGTTGCACTCGCTGGCGGTGCGGACGAACCGGAGGACGGCCAACTGCTTCACCGTCACCGGTATCGCGATGCTGGTGGCGACGGGGCTGTTCGCGGGGCCCGACGGGGAGCCGTGGGTGCTGAAGCTGATCGGGCCGACGGCCTGGCTGTTGCTGCCGACCTCGCTCGGCACGGTGACGCGCCTGCGCGGGGCGTACGTGGAGGCGGTGCAGGCGCGGGCCGAGCATGCCGAGCGGACCCGGGACGAGGAGGCCAAGCGGCGGGTCGCCGAGGAGCGGATGCGGATCGCGCGGGATCTGCATGACGTCGTCGCCCACCACCTCGTGCTGGCCCACCTCCAGGCCGGCGCGGTGGGCCGGTTCGTACGGACCCGGCCTGAGGAGGCGGAGCGGCTCGTCGCCGAACTGGCCGGGACCACGACCTCGGCCCTTCGCGAACTCAAGGCCACCGTCGGGCTGTTGCGCGCCGAGGGCGACGACGACGAGCCCGCCGGGTCCACGCCCGGTCTCGCCCAACTCCAGGAACTGGCAGCCTCGTTCGAAAACGCCGGGCTCACGGTCACCGTGGCCGGCGAGGGAGAGCCCCGGCCGCTGTCCGCCGGCGCCGAGCTCACCGCGTACCGCATCGTCCAGGAGGCCCTCACCAACGTCACCAAACACGCGGCCACCCGCACCGCCGAGGTCCGCCTCGCCTACACCTCGAAGCAGCTCCGCCTCACCGTCTCCAACGGCACCGCCGGCCGCGGCACCGGCCAGGACACGACCGGATCCGCGGCCCCCTCCCCCGGCGGCGGATACGGCCTTCTCGGCATGCGCGAGCGTGCCCACTCGGCGGGCGGGCGCCTTCGGGTCGGACCGCGGCCCGACGGCGGCTTCGAGGTGGTCGCCGAGCTGCCGCTGCCCGGCTGACGGGGAGATCGGGATCTCCACGAGAAAAAGTAACTTGCGTAAGTCAAGCAATCGACTTATGGTTGAGTAAGTCAAGCAAAGGGAGTGCCTGACGGCTTCCTCCCCTTCTTCCCCATCCCTCGCTCCCGTCGGAGGCACGCCATGTCCCACCCCCTTGCCCGACCCGCCGACGCGGGGTCCGGTACCCCGCCGCGGCCGAACGCCGTGGTGGCGGTGCTGGCGCTGGCCGGGATCGTCGTCGCGCTGATGCAGACGCTGGTCATCCCGATCGTGCCGGAGCTGCCGAAGCTGCTGGACGCGCCGGCCTCGGACACCGCCTGGGCGGTGACCGCCACCCTGCTCGCCGCCGCCGTGGCGACACCGGTCGTGGGACGGCTCGGTGACATGTTCGGCAAGCGGCGGATGCTGCTGCTCAGCATCGTGCTGCTGGTGTCCGGCTCGGTGGTCTGCGCCCTGGCCGACTCGCTCGTCCCGATGATCATCGGCCGGGGTCTGCAGGGGCTGGCCGCCGCCGTCATCCCGCTCGGCATCAGCGTCATGCGGGACGTGCTGCCCGCCGAGCGCCTCGCCGGGTCCACCGCCCTGATGAGCGCCTCCCTCGGTGTCGGCGGCGCCCTCGGTCTGCCCGCCGCCGCGTTCATCGCGGACAACTGGGACTGGCACCTCCTGTTCTGGACCTCCGCCGCCCTGGGCGCCCTGTCCTTCCTGCTGGTCCTGATGGTCGTACCCGAGTCGAAGGTGCGCACCGGCGGCCGTTTCGACCTGGTCGGTTCACTCGGGCTGTCCGCCGGACTGGTCTCGCTGCTGCTGGCCGTCTCCAAGGGCGGCGACTGGGGCTGGACGAGCGGGACGACGCTGGGACTGTTCGCCGCCGCGGTCGTGATCCTCACCTCGTGGGGCGTCTACGAACTGCGGGCGAGGCAGCCGCTGGTCGATCTGCGGACCACCGCCCGGCCGCAGGTGCTGTTCACCAACCTGGCCTCGATCGCGCTCGGCTTCTCGATGTTCGCGATGTCACTGGTCCTGCCGCAGCTGCTCCAGCTGCCCGAACAGACCGGCTACGGCCTCGGCAGGTCCATGATGACCGTCGGTCTGGTGCTGGCCCCGCAGGGTCTGGTGATGATGGCCATGTCCGCCGTGTCCGCGGCGCTCACCAAGGCCAAGGGGCCGAAGGTGACGCTGATGGCCGGCGCCCTGATCGTCGCCGCCGGCTACGGCCTCAACATCGTCCTGATGAGCGAGGTCTGGCACCTCGTCCTGGTCTCCTGCGTCATCGGCGGCGGTGTCGGCTTCACCTACGGCGCGATGCCCGCCCTGATCATGGGTGCCGTGCCGGAGTCCGAGACGGCCGCCGCCAACAGCCTCAACACGCTGATGCGCTCGCTGGGCACCTCGTTCGCCAGCGCCCTCGCCGGCGTCATCCTCGCCCAGATGACCACCGACTTCGGCGGCTACGCCCTCCCCTCCGAGAACGGCTTCAAGGTCGTCATGGCGATCGGCGCCGGCGCCGCCCTCCTCGCCTTCCTCCTCGCCTCCTTCATCCCGAAGCGCCGCGCGGCCGTCCAGGCACCGGCCCCCGAGGGCCCGGCGGAGCGGGCGGAGGTCGCCGGGGCGAAGGCATAGCACCCCCCGCCCAGCGCCGCACCCCCACACGGCACACTCCCCACACAGCGAAACCCCCAGGCCCAGGGCCTGGGGGTTCGTTGCCGTCTCGTCGGCGAAGCTCCGGCTACTTCGCGTCGACCAGCTCGTGCGGCGGCACCTGGACCGTGCGCTTGCCCGGGTCGCCGCCCAGGATCACCTTGCGGAGGGCGATGTTGTTCTTGTGGTTGGTCTCCTGGAGACGGTTCTCCGGGTTGGCGATGACCTGGATGTAGTACGTGCCGTTCGGCAGGTCGGTGACGTCGAAGGACTGGCCGGGACGGTACTGGGTGTACGTGTCGCCGGAGCCGACGTCGAGGACCTCACGCACGGAGATGGCGTCCTGCGAACCGCACGCGGTGGACAGGTCGGTGTTCTCCGGGTGCCAGTTGGCGTTCTTCACCGTGTAGTCGACGGCGTCGGTGTTGGCCAGGCAGAACGCCTCCTTGCCGGAGCGCACCTCCTTGGTCTGGTCCTCGCTGAGCAGGCGGTAGCTGGCGAAGTCCGTGAAGTGCCAGTGCTCGTGGCCCTCGCGCGGGTCCCACTCCATGGTGCCGGTGGGGGTGTAGCCGACCTGCTTGCCGTCGGCGTCGTAGAAGTACTGGTACGCGTCCATCAGGTCGGCGCCCGGCTTGCGGAAACCGTCGACGACGAGGGGCGCGGGGCCCGCGTTCCAGACGTTCGCGCTGAAGGCGAGGTAGTCCTTGCCGGCTACGTCGCCGTCCTCGCCGTCGGTGATGGCGATGTCCCAGGCGGGCAGCGACCGCAGGTCCGGCTTGGGGGTCTTCGCCGGGGCGCCCGCCTTGCCGGTGGGCCGCTTGGGGGCGGCCTTCAGGGCGGGAGCGATACGGGAGCCGTCGGTGTGGCCGGTGCCGTCGCCCAGGTGGTTCGCCAGCCCCCGGTCCTGCAGGGCGTAGGACAGCTCGGGGGGCGTCGGGGCGTCGGCGCCGCGCGGGCCGTAGTGGTGATTGTCCTGGGCCGGCTGACCGGCCGGGGCCGACGGCGCGGCGTGGCCGCCGCCGTGCCCACCGCCGTGGTGGGCGGAGGACGACGAGGACTTCGACGTGGTCAGGCCCGCGCCCGCGCCCTCGCCCTCCTCGGTCTCCTCCCGCACGGTCACCTTGATGGTCGGCCGGTCGTCGGGGATGCCGAACAGGTCGCGGTACTTCTTCGCCACCCCCACCTCGGCGGTGTACTCGCCCACCGGCAGGTCCACCGTCTTGTCGTAGTCCCAGTTGGTGGTGTTGGTGGCCCAGCCCTTCTCGACGCCCCACACCGAGCCGAGCGTCCACGGGTTGGTGGGGCAGCTCTGCGGATAGTGGTTGGTCGCCGGGGCGTCCGGGCGGATCCGGCCCGAGGCGTTGTTCGGACAGAAGTTGCCGTCGCTCGTCGCGACCTCCTCCCCCGCCGCGTTCTTGACCGAGACCTCCAGGAAGCCCTTCAGCCCGGAGAAGTCGTCGACGGTGCCCGCCGGCAGGGTCTTCGTCTTCGTGGTCTTGCCGTCGCGGAGGATCTGCTTGGCGACGATCGGGTCCTTGTACGACTTCCGCGTCACCTGGAACTCCAGGGGCGCGTTGTCGACCGAGACATACGTCCCCAGCTGCAGCTGGACACCCGCGTCCCACTCGTAGCGGGTGAGCGTCACGGAGTTCGACGCGGCGATCAGCTTGAGCTGCGGCTTGCCGGGTGTCGCGGCGGGCGCGGCACCGGCTCCGGGCGCGGCTCCGGCGACGGCGGCCACCACGGTGAGCGACGCCAGGGCGGCGAGGCCCGGCCGCTTCAGGCGGCTGCGGCGGTCCCGACCGCCCGTGGGGCCGGTCGCCCCCTCGGCCGCCCCGCCGGTCTCCGGACTGTTCGGGCTGTTCGGGCTGTTCGGGCTGTTCATCTGGTTGGTCATCGGTTCCTCGTCTGCGAGTGCCATGGTCAGAGGCATCGGACTGGACAGCCCACGGACGACGGCCGGCCGACGGCACGGGCGCACCCCAACACGCCTCGGCCCGGGCCGGACTCGCCCCGGTCGCCCTGTGAGCACCCTGTGAGATTGGTAAATGGTGTGCACGGGTTGCCTGTTGAGGCGGAATTCGACGCAAGGAGTGGCGAGCACGCGTCAAACACATGCCGGCACATCCCTGCGAAACGGGCTCCAAGTCCCCGGCGGATCCACGCAGGAGCGTCACACAGCCTGCACACAGCCCTGAGAATGGCTCGTTAGCGTTGCTGACCGCTCGATCCGCTCGATCCCACGTGCGAACGTGACCGGGCCGCGGCCCGGCGGGTCGACGGCATGCCAACACAGGAAGACCTCGATGGACTACTGCTCCTCATGTCGCCGACATCTCAACGGCGCCCTCGTGTGCCCCGGCTGCGGCGCCTACGCGCCCGACATAGCCCCGACCACGATCGACAGCCGCGTCGCCCCGTCCCGGTCGGCCGGGACGACGACCGGGTCGGTGATGATCCCGCTGCCTCCGACGACACCGGCCGCACCGGTGCCGGCGGCGACCTGGGAGTACGGGGTGCGGGCGGGCGACGGTTGGCACGACGCGGCGCCGGTGGAGGGGTTCCCGGCGGACGGGGCGCCGGTGGAGGGGTTCCCGGCGGACGGGTCTCCGACGGACGGGTCTCCGACGAAGGGGCTCCCGACGGTAGGGGCGATGTCCGGCAGCGGGTACATCGACGCCGACGCAGACGCCGACCTGGACATGGACGTTGACGTGGACGTCGAAGGTGTTCCGGTGGCGCCGCAGGGGCGGGCCGCGCGGCGGCGCCAGTTGGCGCGGTGGAAGAAGAACCAGCGCCGGGCCGTGGTCGCGACCGCCGTCGCGCTGGTCGGCGGCGGACTGACCGTCATGGGGATGGACCGGCAGTCCACCGACCGCACCCAGGCGGCCACGGCCCCGGACGCCGAGAGCCTGGGCTCCGTCGAGGAACAGGGCTCGCAGCGCGGCCGTACGCCGGCGACGGAGACCGACGACGCCAAGCGCACCTCGGACACCCCCAGGACGTGGTCCCCGTCCGGCGACACCTCGCGCGACCGCTCCGCCGCGGACAAGCCGAACGCCCGTACGGACCACGCCAATTCCCCCCGTACGGCCTCGGCCACGCCGCCCGCTCAGGGGTCGCGGTCCGGCTCCTCCGGCACCGGCAGGACGGGCACCGACGCCGCCACCGGCACCCCGACGGACGAGACGACCACGCCCCCGGCCACGGACGACTCCGACTCCTCGGCCGACACGGGCCAGGGCACCGGCTCGGACACCGGCACCGGCAATGGTTCGGGCTCGGGAAGCGGCAACGACTCCGGCTCGGACACGGGCTCGGGCACCGGCACGGGCTCGGACACGTCAGACGGTTCGAGCTCCGACACGGCGACGACGTCGCCTTCGGGGCTCTGCCTGCTCGGGATCGTGTGCGTGAGCTGACGCAGGACCGGACGCACCCGGGCTGACCGCCGCTCCGGCGGTCAGCCCCTCCCCGTCCCGTCGGCGGTCAGCCCGTCCCCCGAGCCGTCGGCGCTCGCCCGTCAGCCGTCGGCGCTCGCCCTCAGCGGTCGCCCGCGGTCTTCGCCGTCAGTGTTCGTCGGCCATCGGGCGTGGCCAAGAACGTCCGCTGACGCGTTCGATGTCGGTGTTGAACTGCTCCAGGTCGGCGACGAAGCGCTGGAGGCGTTCGGCGGGCCAGTCGGCGATGACGCCGGTGAGGCCGGCGACGAACTCCTCGCGCTGCTCGGCGAGACGCGTCGACCCCTTGTCGGTGACACGGAACTTGCGGGCCACTCCCCCGTCGGGGTCGAGGGTCCGCTCCACCAGGCCGTCCCGCAGGAGCGCCGAGGTCTGCCGGGTGAACGTGGACGCGTTGAACCCGAACGCCTCCACGAAGTCCGGGATGGACATGGGCCCTTGGGCCTCCAGCCTGCTGAGCAGCACATAGGCGCTGCGGTCCAGGGCACCGCCGTCGCGGACACCACGGGGCGTCGACGTCTCGCGGTTCCGCGTCAGGATCAGCAGCTCCCGCTCGATGCGCTCCCCCGCCTCTCGGGCATCCACCGGTCTCCTCCTGGCTGTGCGGCCTCCATGGGCCCCTCACCCTACGTCGAGATTGCGCCATGCAGGGAGAGTGCATGATGCACCATTGATGCACGATGCACTACCTGTGTAGCGTGCATTTCCGTCTCCCTCCCCTCCCCCCCCACCAGGAGATGCCGCGATGAGCCAGGTCGAGACGAGCAGGAACAACCAGGACAACCAGGACCGGACCGGCACGGGCCCGGACGACGAGGTGGTCCGGCTGCCGATGACCAGCGACGGCCCCCTGGACCCGCCCGCCGCGTGGGAGCGGCTGCGGGCGCGGTGCCCGGTGGCCACGGTCGAGCTGCCGAGCGGCGACCGGGCGACGTTCGTGAGCCGTTACGACGACGTCCGCGCCCTCCTCTCCGATCCCCGTTTCTCCCGTCCGCGCGCCGGGGACGACACCGCGCGGCTCTCCGCCGACGGCGCAGGCGGTGTCGCGGCCGACGCGTCCCCCGAGTACACGCTGGCGATCCCGGAGACCGGCGAGCCCCATCTGCGCTGGCGGCGCCAGGTCGGCCGGTACTTCACCGCGAAACGCATGGCGGCCCTGCGCCCCGGCATGGCGAGGGTCGCCGAGTCCCTGCTCGACGACATGATCGAGCGCGGGCAGCCCGCCGACCTCAAGGCGGCCCTCGGCTTCCCGCTCCCGGTCTACGTCATCTGCGACCTGCTCGGCGCCCCGGCCGAGGACCGCGACCGCTTCTCGCACTGGTCCGACGCGTTCCTGAACGTCAGCCGCTTCTCGAAGGAGGAGACGGGGGCGGCGTTCACGGAGTTCGCGCGGTACATGTCCGACCTCGTCGCGGCGAAGCGTGCCGCGCCGGGCGAGGACCTGCTCAGCATGCTGATCGCGGAGAGCACCGCGCTGCCGGAGGCCGAACGGCTCACCGACGCCGAACTCCTCGCCACCGGCATGGGGTTGCTGGTGGCCGGCCACGAGACCACCGCGAACATGATCGGCAAGATGGCCGCACTGCTGCTGGCGGACCGGAGCCGGTGGGAGCAGCTGCTCGCCGATCCCTCCCTCGTCCGTACGGCGGTGGAGGAGGTACTGCGTTTCGACGCCAACCTCGGTGGTTTCGGGATGCGGCGCTATCTGAGCGAGGACGTGGACCTCGACGGGGAACTGCTGCCCGGCGGCACCACGGTGTTCTGCGGCATGTCCTCCGCCAACCGGGACGACCGCGTGTTCACGTCCCCCGCCGAGATGGACCTGACCCGCAGCCCCAACCCCCACCTCACGTTCGGTGCCGGGCCCCACTCCTGCCTCGGCCAGGCCCTCGCCCGCACCGAGCTCCAGGTCGTCCTCGACGTCCTCCTCCGCAAACTCCCCACCCTCGAACTCGCCGTACCCGTAGACGAGTTGCGCAAGGTCGAAGGCCTCCTCGTCGGCGGCCTGCGCGAGGTGCCGGTGCGCTGGTGAAGAAGGGAGGTCTGGTGAAGAAGGGAGGCCTGATGAAGGTCCACGTCGACGAGACGAAATGCTGCGGCGCCGGCCAATGCGTCCTGATCGCCCCCGAGGTCTTCGACCAACGCGACGAGGACGGCATCGTCGTACTCCTCGACGCGACCCCGCCCCCGCCGCACCACCCGGCCGTCCGCGAGGCGGCGGCGGTCTGCCCGGCGGCGGCGATCACCGTCGACGACGAGGCGTGAAAGGCGTGAGAGGTGTGAGAGGCGTGAGCCATCGGCCCGCCGGTGCGTGAGTCGGTCCCCTCATCCCCTCGCCGCCCGATGCGGCCCCAACTCCGCCAGCACCTCACCGAGTTGCTCGGCGGTGAGGGGCGGCTCGGGCAGGGGCGGCGATGGTGTGGCCGTGGACCGGGGCGGGCGGAGGCTGTCGAGGAGGAGGGCGAGGGGGCGGCGCCAGGCGTCGGGGGTGGTCGCGGCGGTGAGGGCGGGGACGGCGCGGCCGAGGGCGGCGAGGGCGAAGAGGACGTCCTCGGTGGTGACGTCCGCACGGACCGTCCCCTCGTCGCGGCCGCGCCCCAGCAGGAACTCCACGGTGCGCCGATTGTGCGCGTGCACGTCCTCCAGGACGTCGACACCCCGCACATGCGTGGTCATGAGGTCGTTCGTGCCCCGGTCCGCCGCCAGTGTGTCGAAGACCGCCCCGAGGTATTCGTTCAGCCCGGTCCAGGCGTCCGGCGCGTTCCGGACCCGGTCCCCGACGGCCATCGTGCCCGTGAGCTGGTCGTGGAAGACGGCGTCGATGAGGGTGGCACGGCTCGGGAAGTGCCGGTAGAGGGTCGCGTTCCCCACCCCCGCCCGGCGCGCGATCACATCCAGCGGCGCTTCCAGGCCCTGCTCGGTGAACACCTCGTGGGCCGCCGCCACCAGCAGCTCCCAGTTGCGCTGCGCGTCACGCCGCCGTGGCGGCGGTGTCGCACGGCCCGCACGGCCCGCACCGACGGTCATCCTGATCCTCCGCGATAAGCGGGGACTGCTCCCCGGCGTCGATGCCCCGATGTTATCGTCGAGCGACAAAACGGGGACCACTCCCCGAATAGCTCCCGCACGGCTGACGGGCCGGAACCGGTGACCCCCGGCCCACCGACGGCCCACCGACGGCCCACCACCCACGGCCGCCACGAAACAGCCGCCGCTCCCTCTCTCCCTCCCTCCGCGAACCGAAAGGCGACGACCGGACCATGCGAGCACCCACGCTGGACGAATTGGCCCCCGCCGGCCACGACTTCGCGACCGACCCCTACCCGGTCTACGCGGCTCTGCGCGCGAAGGGCCCCGTGCACCGGGTGCATCTCCCGCAGACGGGTGACTGCTGGCTGGTGGTGGGCCGGGACGCCGCGCGGGCCGCGCTGACGGACGCCCGGCTGAGCAACGACATCCGCCACTCCGCCTGGGACACCGACGGCGGCCACGCCATCGGCGTCAACATGCTCCAGAGCGACCCGCCGCAGCACAGCCGCCTGCGCCGGTCGGTCGCCGCGCACTTCACGCCCGCCCGGACGGCGGCCTTACGCCCCCGGATCGAGGAGATGGCGACCGACCTGCTGGCGGAACTGCCCGCCGAGGGCACGGCCGACCTGGTGAGCCGGTACGCGCTGCCGCTCCCGGTGGCCGTGATCTGCGAGATCCTCGGCATCCCCGACACCGACCGGGACGTCTTCCACGACTGGTCGACTGAGCTGGTGATGCCGACGTCACCGGAGGCGGCGGCAGGAGCGGCCGCGGCACTCACCGACTACCTGACGGACCTGATAGCCCGAAAACGCGCGATGCCGGACGAGACCCTGCTGAGCGAACTGGCGGCGACGGACACCGAGTCCCTCTCCCCCGAAGAACTCCTGGGCATGGCCTTCCTGATCCTGGTCGCGGGCCACGAGACGACGGTCAACCTCATCTCGGCGACCGTCCACAGCCTGCTCACCCACCCCGACCAACTGGCTTCCCTGCGCGCGGACTTCACCCTCACGGGGGCGGCGATCGAGGAATCCCTCCGCTACAACTCCCCCGTCCACGGAACGGTGTTGCGCTTCGCCGCCGAACCCCTGGTCCTCGCGGACACCCCCGTCTCCCCCGGCGACGCCGTCCAGGTCTCCCTGGCCGCGGCCTCCCGGGACCCCGCCCACTTCCCGTCCCCGGACCGCTTCGACCTCACCCGCCGCCCCACCTCCCACCTGGCCTTCGGCCACGGCCTCCACCACTGCCTCGGCGCCCCCCTGGCCCGCACCGAAGCCACCATCGCCCTACGCCTCCTCCTCCGACACCACCCCCACCTCGCCCTCGCCACCACCCCGTCCGCCCTCACCTGGCGCACCAGCACCCTCCTGAGAGGCCTGCCCGAACTGCCGGTCCGCCTGGGGTGATCGCCGTGACACCTGGGCCCCGGCGACAGCCCGCTGCGCACGCCGGAGGAAGCTTGGCCCAGTGTCGTTACCCCCCAACTTTCAAGGAGACGACCGGAGATGACGAAGTGGCCGGCGCGTAGGGCGATGTTGCGTGGTGGGCTGGGCGGAGGGCTGGCTCTGGCCGGGGTCGGGGCCGGAGGCCGGAGTGCCTGGGCGGCTGTCGGTGGGCAGGGGCGTGGTGGGTCGGTCGGCGGGGGCGGGGAGGTGTATGTGCCGATCGCGGTCGGGGCCGGGGGCGGGCCCGTCGGGAGTGATCGGGTGCATGTGCTGAAGGTGGGGCCGCGGGACGCGGGGACCGTGGTGGTGTTGGTGCCGGGGATGTTCGGGGCGGCGAACGACTTCCGGCTGATGGCTCGGGATCTGGTGGCCTCGGTGCCCGGGATTCAGGTGTGGGCCGTCGACCGGCGCGAGGAGAACCTCGCCGACCGAAGTGGGTTCGGGGGCGGGAGCGGGGACCCCGTCGGGTACTACCTCGACGGGCGGTATCGGTCCCTGGAGCCCGCCGCCGCCGGGTTCATCGGGCGGTGGGGGCTGGAGCGTGCCCTCGACGACCTGCGGTGCGTCGTGCTCGCCGCTCGCGCGGGCGGGCGGCGGCGGGTCGTGCTCGGCGGGCACTCCTGGGGTGCGACCACCGCGTCGGCGTACGCGGCCTGGGACTTCGACGGACGGCCCGGGTACCGGGATCTCGCGGGGCTGGCGGTCCTCGACGGGGGCGTGCGCGGGGCGTTCGAGGGGACCGGGGCGCCCGTGCAGGACTCGCCGGAGGAGGTCCGGGACCGGCTCGCGGCGATCGCCGGCGGGCGGGTGTTCGACATGACGCTCAGCGGGGTCGGACTGGGCAGCCGGGCGGAGAGCACCCAGATCTGGTACCAGCTCGCCGGGTGGTACGCCCATCACGACCCCCGGGGGCGGTCCGTACTGCAGGACCGGGTGCCCGAGGCACTGCGGGTGCCGTTCCCGGTGACGAACGCCGCGCTCCTCGGCTCCTTCGTCGACGCCGGCTTCGGCTGGCCGAACGACATCAGCGTCCACTCCGGGCACCTCGCCGCCGAAGCCGACGCCGACGCCGGTGGCGTACGGGGGTGGGTCGACGACGGGATCACACCGATCGGGCGGGTCGCCGAGGCGTACGCGGGGCCCGTGCCCGGGGTGTGGGAGTGGTACTGGCCCGCCCGGCTCTCCGTCGACCTGGACGTCAGCGACGCCTACGCCGACACCGACCTCGCCCGGTCCCTCGGGCTGCGCCTGCGCCACGCCCCCGGGCTCGACATACCCCTCTACGCCTTCCAGACCAGCTACTCCAAGGGCACCGTCGTGGAGAGCGCCCGACGCGTCGTCGCCGAGTCCCGCATCCCGTACGCCGCGTACGAGTCCGACGAGGGCATGAACCACCTCGACCCGCTCTTCGCCGCCACGGCCCACAACACGGCCACGCGCACCCTGGCGGAGTTCTTGGGGAGGGTGGTCGGCGGGCGGTGACACCCGCTCGGTGACCGCGGTGGGGCCGCGCACGACAACCACGGCGTGCGCGGCCCCGGCTCAGTACCCCTGGCCGTCCGTACCCGTGCCGTCAGTGCCCATGCCGGTCAGTGCCCGTGCCGTCAGTGCCCATGCCGGTCAGTGCCCATGCCGGTCAGTGCCCGTGCCGTCAGTGCCCATGCCGGTCAGTGCCCATGCCGTCAGTGCCCATGCCGGTCAGTGCCCATGCCGTCAGTGCCCATGCCGGTCAGTGCCCCCGGCTCGCCCGTACCCGCGGCCCGTCCCCCTCAGAGGTTGCGCGCCAGCAGATCCAGCAGGGCCGTCCAGTGGCGTTCCGTCGCCTCGGGGCTGTGCATGGCGGTGTCGGCCTGGGTGAAGCCGTGGTGGGCGCCCGCGTAGACCTCGCCGCGGTGGCGGACGCCCGCGGCGGTGAGGCTCCGGTCGAGGCGGCCGATCTGGTCGGCGGGGTTGGTGGAGTCGTTGTCCGCGTGCCCGAAGTACAGCTCGGCGGTGATGCGGTCGGCGAGGAGATGGGGGCTGTCCGGCGCGTCGGTCGCGAGGTACGCGCCGTGGAACCCTGCCGCCGCGGCCACCCGCTCCGGGTACGTCCCTGCCGTCCGCAGCGCCAGCCCCGCCCCCATGCAGTAGCCGGTGACGCCGGCCGGGCCGCCGTTCGTCAGGGGCGAGGCCGCCAGCCAGTCCAGGTAGACCCCCGCGTCCCGCATCGCCGCCTCCGGCGTCAGCCCCCGTGTCGCCGGGCGGATCTGCTCGATGATCTCCGGCCGCTCCGCCGGGTTGATGAACGCGGGCAGCTCCACCAGGGGCGCCCGCCCGCCGCGGTACAGCACGTTCGGCAGCAGGACCACGTATCCCGCCGCCGCCAGCCGCTCCGCCATCCCCTTGAGATGCGGGCGCACCCCGAACGCGTCCATGCAGAGGAGGACGGCGGGGTGCGGCCCGCCGTCGGCCGGGTGGAAGACATGCGCGTCGACGGTCCCGTCGGGGGTGGGGATGTCTGTCGCGAAGGTGTGTACGGAGGTGGAGGGCAGGGCGGAGGTCATGGGCTCTTTTCCTGGTGCGAAGGGCGAGTTGGCCAGCAAAAGCAGAATCCAGAGGTGAAACTGAGTGTCACGCTAGCCACCGAGCGCCATACCCGCAAGCGAGGGTCGGCCGGGAGGTAGCATCGGGGAGTGAGCGAAGAGAGCGGAGCGGCACGTACGGGCGCGAAGGGCGCGGCGAACTCGGCGAGCGCGGCGTCCGGGAGAAGGACGGACCCGGCCCGGACGAACACCAGGGACATCGCGCGGGCCGCCGTACGGGCCCAACTCGCCCAGGTCGCCTTCGAGTTGTTCCTTCGCGACGGCTTCGACAAGGTGACGCTCGACGACCTGGCGACCGCCGCCGGGGTGTCCCGGAGCACGTTCCTGCGCTACTTCGGCACCAAGGAGGACGCCGTACTCGGCGCCTTCGACGCGCACGGCGCCTGGGTCGCCGACGCACTGCGCGCCCGCCCCGCCGACGAGGACGACTGGACGGCGCTGCGGCGGGCGCTGGACACGGTCATCCAGCGGTACCACCATGACCCGGTCGGTTCCCTCGCCACCGCCCAGCTCGTCCGGGACACCCCCGCGCTCTGCGCACGCCAGCTGGAGAAGCAGCACGGCTGGCGGCCCTCGCTGGCCCAGGCCCTGGCCGAACGCCACGGCTCCTCGGACGCCCCGGCCCTCGCCGACACCGTACGGGCCGCCGCCGCCATCGACTGCCTCAACATCGCCCTCGACCACTGGACCGAATCCGACGGCGACCTCGACCTCGTCACCCTCCTGGACGAGGCCTTCGAGACGCTGGCGCGTTAGCGGGGACCGGGGCGGGGCCGGGGCTGGGGAGGCCCGGAGACCGGGGAACCGGGGAACCGGGGAACCGGGGAACCGGGGAACCGGGGAACCGGGGAACCGGCAGCAGGGTGGTGCGGGCCCGCGCCCCGCGTCAGGAGTAGACCATCGGGCAGCCGCGGCGGATCGAGTGCTGGGCGGCGCGCAGGTACAGGGCGACGTAGAAGGCCGTGTCGAGGTCGTCGGCCCAGGGGCCCGGCCGGGTCGCGGCCAGCTCCTTCGCCTTTCCGTCCAGGAACCACATGGTCAGGCCGAGGTTGTCGCCCATCTCCGGGGTCTCGGGCGGCAGTTCGACGGCCGCCGCCAGCCGCTCCGCGAGGGCCAGCACCCGAGGAGCGCCGGCGACCATGGTCGGCTCCGTGTCGCCCGCGTCGTAGCCGGACTCGACGTCCATCCAGATGTCCTCCTCCAGCGGCATCGGCACCAACACCGTCCAGCCGCAGAGGGTTTCCGCCTCCGCGCGCGTGAGGACGGCGTCGCACAGCCTGGCGAACCCGTCCATCGGCGGGACCAGCTTCTCCTCGAAGGCCGGCCCCGATCCACGGACGAAGACCGTCCCCCCGGGCACCGGCGTATAGGCCGGCAGCCCCCGCCGCCGCAGCTCCTCGTTCAACGCCGCGGCCAGGTGCCCCCGCCCCTCCTCGTCCTCACGGAACCAGTCCTCCGCGCCGACGCTCACCAGATAGATGCCCATAGCCGGAAACGTACTGCGCGCTACTGACACCAACGGGGGTGTAGCCGGCTACACCCCCGTTCCGGGAGAGCACTCCCTCGTGGCGAACGCCGCCGAACGGGATCGTTGAAGCACGAGGTCAAGCGGACCTCCCCGGCTCATCTCCGCGAAAGGACACCTCCCATGAAGGCCCTGCTCGGCTCGAAGCCCGTCCTGTGGTTCCTGTTCCTGTTCAACCTCGCCGTCGCCGCGGTCGCTCCCTTCGCCGTCGACGGCGCCCAGGGCATAGCCACCGCCGTCGGTATGGGCGTCGTCTCGCTCGGCGCGGGCGCCGGCCTCCTGCGCGGCCAGGGACAGCGGCAGCGCGCCTGAGCGGGGTTTCCGGCGCGCCGATGAGTGCGAGCGGCGCGCCCGGTCTCTGTGTACGAGGTGTATGAGGTCCGCCGCGTACGTCGTGCCGATGATGGCGTCCATCGGCGCGCTCGTGGTCGGGCGGCACGTGTTCGACATGACCAACGGCTGGGAGGGGACGCCCCCGGCGGGCGAGCACATCGTCGTCGTGTCGCACCGGCCCAGGCCGGAGGGGTGGCACCCGGAGGCGCCGTTCCACTTCGTCGACGGTGTCGCCGAGGGGATCGCGAAGGCCAGGGAACTCGCCGGGGACCGCAACGTCGGCGTGGCGGCGGGCGACGTCGGCGGCCAGGCCTTCGCGCACGGCCTGATCGACGAGGTGGCAATGGACGTCGTCCCCGTCGTCTTCGGCTCCGGCTCCGGCTCCGGCTCCGGCTCCGGCTCCGGCTCCGGCTCCGGCTCCGGCAAGCGGTACTTCGGCTCGACCGACGCCCCACACCTCCTCGACGACCCCTACACAGTGATCCAGGGAGACCGTGTCCTCCACCTGCGCTACCGGGTACGGCGCAAGGTGTGCTGTCCCGTGGCGCACACGGTGGACGCGCCGCCCTCGTCCCCGTCGAGCCGCCTGAGAGTATGGCGCGGACCATCACACGAAGAGGGGTCGAGCATGCTCGTGCTCATACTGTCCGCCGTCATCCTGCTCGTCATCGGCGGTTGCGTCTGCGTCTTCTGGGCAGCTCGGGGCGACGCCCCGCGCTGGGTACGCGGCGTGGCCACCGCGACCCTGGTCGGCGGCGAACTGACCCGCCGGGCGAGCCGCAAGTCCCGCACCCAGCAGAACGGCCAGGACAGCTCGGCCGTGAGCGGTTCGGACAGCTAGGGCAGCGGGGAAACGCCGATCCGCCAGTTTCCCCGGACCGGACCGGACCGGACCGAACCGGACGGGACTTGACCGCCGCGCCGCGCAACTCCTGAGTCGTCCCGGCAGTCGTTCTCGACGACGGGTCCGTCCGACCGACGGTTTCAGGGGATCCAAGGGGGCGCGCATGGTGGCCGTACGCCGCCTGATCGGCCACCCCTCCGACGAGGTCGGGTCGACCGTTCTCTCCCAGGGGCCGGGCCCATGCGGAAGGCCGGCTCGACGGGGGATGTCGAGCCGGCCTTTCGCGCGTGCGGTCCGTGGACGATCAGTCCGTGCCGAACTCCATCGCGGCACGGTCCAGCAGCTCGTCGTCGTCGGAGCCGGTGATCGCGCCGCGGGAGGCGATGGCCTCGGCGCCGCCCTCGGGGAGCTGGCCGATGAGACCGGTCGCGGCGGCCTGGGCCGCGCCGATCGCGGGGCTGCCGGAGCCGAGGAGGCCGAGCACGGAGTACTGCTCCAGCTTGGCGCGGGAGTCGGCGATGTCGAGGTTGCGCATGGTCAGCTGGCCGATGCGGTCGACGGGGCCGAAGGCGGCGTCCTCGGTGCGCTCCATGGAGAGCTTGTCCGGGTGGTAGCTGAACTGGGGGCCGGTGGTGTCGAGGATCGAGTAGTCCTCGCCACGCCGCAGCCGCAGGGTGACCTCGCCGGTGATCGCGGAGCCGACCCAGCGCTGCAGGGACTCCCGGATCATCAGGGCCTGCGGGTCCAGCCAGCGGCCCTCGTACATCAGCCGGCCGAGACGACGGCCCTCGGAGTAGTACTGCGCGAGGGTGTCCTCGTTGTGGATGGCGTTCACGAGGCGCTCGTACGCGGCGTGCAGGAGGGCCATGCCGGGGGCCTCGTAGATGCCGCGGCTCTTGGCCTCGATGATGCGGTTCTCGATCTGGTCGGACATGCCGAGACCGTGGCGGCCGCCGATGGCGTTGGCCTCCATCACCAGGTCGACGGCGGAGGCGAACTCCTTGCCGTTGATCGTCACCGGGCGGCCCTGGTCGAAGCCGATCGTCACGTCCTCGGTGACGATCTCGACCTCGGGGTCCCAGAACCGGACGCCCATGATCGGCTCGACGGTCTCCAGGCTCGTGTCCAGGTGCTCCAGCGTCTTGGCCTCGTGGGTGGCGCCCCAGATGTTGGCGTCGGTGGAGTACGCCTTCTCCGTGCTGTCCCGGTAGGGCAGTTGGTGGGCCACCAGCCACTCGGACATCTCCTTGCGGCCGCCGAGCTCGGTGACGAAGTCGGCGTCCAGCCAGGGCTTGTAGATCCTGAGGTGCGGGTTGGCGAGCAGACCGTAGCGGTAGAACCGCTCGATGTCGTTGCCCTTGAAGGTCGAGCCGTCGCCCCAGATCTGGACGTCGTCCTCCAGCATCGCCCGGACCAGCAGCGTGCCTGTGACGGCACGGCCGAGGGGGGTCGTGTTGAAGTACGCCCGCCCGCCCGAGCGGATGTGGAACGCGCCGCAGGTCAGCGCGGCCAGGCCCTCCTCGACCAGCGCGGCCCGGCAGTCGACCAGGCGCGCGATCTCGGCACCGTAGGTCTTCGCGCGGCCGGGCACCGAGGCGATGTCGGGCTCGTCGTACTGGCCGATGTCAGCCGTGTAGGTGCACGGGACAGCACCCTTGTCGCGCATCCACGCGACGGCGACCGAGGTGTCGAGCCCGCCCGAGAAGGCGATGCCGACGCGCTCGCCGGCCGGAAGAGAGGTGAGGACCTTGGACATAGAAATATTATGCATGCCAATGCATGATCATGCAAAGTGCTACGCGCGATTCAGCTCCCGTCACCCGCGTCGCCCCCGTCGCCGAGTTCGGTGAAGAGGGTCAGCTGGAGGGCGCCGGGGGCTTCGAGGCGGGCGTTCAGGGAGTTCCAGGGGGTGCGGGTCGGTTCGGCGACCACCTCGGCGCCGGCCGCCGCCAGCTTCGCCGTGGTCGCGGTCGAGTCGTCCACCTGGAACGCGACCCGGATGTGGCCGGCCACACGACGGCCGACCTCCACGTCGTCGATGAACGCCGCGTGGTTCGGATCGGTGATCTCCAGCGTCGCCCGGCCCGCTTCGAGGATCGACACCCGCCCGCCGTCGGACGAGAACGCCGCCCGCTCGGGAAGACCCAGCACATCGCGGTAGAAGTGCAGCGCGGCGTCGTAGTCGGCGGCCGTCACGACCAGGCGGAGTTCACGGACAGCGGGTAGGGAATCGTCGGACACAACAGCTCCTGGACGGTTCGGAGTTGGGCAGCGGGACCGTGATTGTAAGGTCGCCGGTCACGGGTCGGGCGTAGGCGGAGGGGCGGGTCGGAACGTGGGCGGGGACTGGCGGGGCGATCGGATCGGGAGCGCGCTCAGGGGCGGGAACCCGACGGTGCTGCGAAGGCTCACGGCCGGGTTCGCGGTGATCGGGGACGTGCAGTTCCTGCCGGGGTACTGCGTGCTGCTCGTGGACGATCCGTCCGTGGGGCGGCTGTCGGAGCTGCCGGGGGACGGGCGGACGGCGTTCCTCGCGGACATGGACCGGCTGGGCGAGGCCGTCGAGCGGGCCTGTGGGCGGCTGGATCCGGCGTTCCGGCGCGTCAACCTGGAGATCCTCGGGAACAGGGACCCGTTTCTGCACGCGCATGTCTGGCCGAGGTACGCGTGGGAGCCGGAGGAACTGCTCGACAAGCCGGTGTGGCTGTATCCCCGGGAACGGTGGAGCGACGACCGGTACGCGCTCGGACCGCGCCACGACGAGCTGCGCGAAGCGATCGGCCGGGAACTGGACCACCTCGCGAGCTGAGCGGTTGAGTGGCCGAGCAGCTCAGTAGCTGAGTGGTTGTTCGGCTGACTCGCTGGCCGCCCGGCCGACTGACCGACTGACCGGCTGACCGACCCGACCGACCGGCTGACCGGCTGACCGACCGGTCAACTGCCCGACCGACCGACCGGCCGCCTACAGGAGGAGCCCCTTCGGCAACGCGACCCCCGTCGCCGCCAGGTGCCTGAGCGCCGCCGCGATGGAGTGGCAGTCGAAGAGGGCCGAGTGTTCGTCGCCCGGGGCCGGCCGGGGCAGACCCAGGACCTGCCACAGGCGGCCCGAGTTGGCGGCTGCCGTGGTCGGGGCGACGGTGTTCAGCCAGGGGCGGATGTTGAGGAACCCGGGAGTGAGGGCGTTGTGCTTGATCTCCTCACCGCGGGCCCGGGCCCAGCCGATGTTCTCGCCGAGGACGACCATGTCGTTGCCGTAGGAGAGGACGGACCGCCCCTGAGGCCGCCCCTGACAGAAGGCGAGGAAGTCGCTCAGGGCGCGGGCCGGCGCGAGGCCGTCCCGGTCGACGGTCCGCTGGTCGATGCCGGTGAGGTCGGTGAAGAACGGCGAGAGGATCGGGTTCACCACCGGCCGGACCAGCGCCTCGTACTCCTCGACGACGGCGTACTCCTCGCTCAGCCGCAAGGCACCGATCTGCACGATCTCCCGCAGCTGGCCGGGGGCCGACCAGTCCTGTTCCATGGCCCCCGTCCAGGTCGTGAACTCCAGGTCGAAGATGACGAAGGTGGGCAAAACGCTACTCTCCCTGTGGCACGAGGGCGGTTACGGAAAGCGTTCCACCCACCAGCCGCCGTGACTCCCTGACTCCAAGGCTCCAAGGCTCCAAGGCTCCAAGGCTCCAAGGCTCCAACGCCCGGTTACCGGTTACCGGTTACCGGTTCAGGGCCACCAACCGGCTCCCGGTGGACAGGTCCGCGCCCAGCAGGCCGTCGGGGAGGATGCGCCCGGCGTCCGCCGCCGCGATCCCGGACTTCAGCGCCGCACCGGAGCCCGCCGTGGAACCCGCACCCGGCTCCTCCCCCGTCCCCGGCGTCGGGCAGAGCGCCTCCGCGAGGTGGCCGTTGATCGCCTCGTCGATCGGGCTCGGCTCCAGGGCCGTACCGTCCGCGTTGAGGCGCTGGTACTTCATCAGGTTCCAGCCCATGGAGAGCTGGCGCTTGCCGTCCTCGCGGGTGAGGCTGATGGTGCCGGCGCCGAAGACCCCGCCGTCATGGCCCCAGAAACGCCCGCAGCCGGGGAGGTCGAGGGTGTAGATGCCGAGGCCGTAGTCGATGGCGGCCCCCGGGGCGACCTCCACCGGGACCGTGCGCTGCATCTCGGCGAGAGACGCGCGGCTGACGAGGCCGCCGGTGAGCAGCGTGTGGTAGAAGCGGTTGAGGTCGTCGGTCGTGGAGACGATCGCGCCCGCGGTGTAGGCCCAGGACATGTCGTAGACGCTGTAGTCGCGGGGCGGGTCGATGATGCCGTAGAAGGACTCGTACATCTTGGCGTGCGGGCCCTTGATGTGGGCGGTGCGCGGGTACGAGGTGTCGCGCAGGCCGGCGCGGTCGATGACGTGGCGGGTGATGTACGTCGACGCCTTCTGGCCGGTGACCTTCTCCAGGATCAGGCCGGCGATCACGTAGTTGGTGTTGGAGTACGAGCCCGGCTGCGCGCCGGGGCGGCCCGTGGCGTCGGCGGCGAGGCCCAGCCGTACCAGTTCCCCGGGGGCGATCGAGCGGAAGCGCCCCTCGTCGAGGCTGGTGGTGGAGTTCTGGGCGAGGGAGGGGAAGGCGCCGAGGACGTAGTCGCCTATGTGGCTGGTGTGGTTGAGGAGCATGCGTACGGTGATGGCGTCGCCGCGCTCCCGGTCGGCGTCGCTGGCGTCGAACAGGTCGGGGACGTAGTCCGTGACCGGGGCGTCGAGAGCGATCCGGCCCCGCTCCACCTGCTGCATGATCGCCACCGACGTGAACGTCTTGCTGATGCTGCCGACGCGGTGCCGCATGTTCGGGGTGACCTCGCGCCCCGTGTCCACGTCGGCCAGACCCGACGCGCCGGTCCAGCGCTGCCGGCCGTCACGGACCGACGAGTACGTGCCGTACATCCCGGCCTCGTGGATCGCGTCGAGCGTGGCGCGCAGCTCGGCCCGGTCCAGCCCGGTGGGCGCCGGGGCGGTTCCCGCCGCCGCTCCGGGCGCGGCCGACACGGCCGGCGCCGCCGTGACGAGCAGGAGTGTGGTGCCCAGCGCGGTCCCGACGAGATGTTTGATGCGCACGGCTGTCCCCGTTTCTGACGTTCCTGACGTTCCCGATGGCCCCGGACGGTCAACTCCCGGGCCCTGTCAGGTGATTGTCGCGAGGTGTCGGTGCTCCTTACATCCGTCGCGGGGACGATCATCTTCACAGCGGGGCCATGACATCTGTCATGGCCCCGCGAACGTCGGTGAAGGGTGGGTGTCAGAGACCGTACCGGGACTTCATGTGGCGCCAGAAGTCACGGAACATCCATTTGTCGAACTCGGTGATCTGGGTGGCGCTGCCGGCCTTCATCAGGAAGCAGCACTGGCCGGTCGGGGACCAGTCGTAGAAGTCGTCGAGGCCGAAGGTGTGGCCGACCTCGTGCAGGTAGATGTGGATGTTCTCCTGGTTGAGGGCGCCGGTGAAGTAGGAGCGGCCCATGCGCTGCCCCCAGTCGCCGCCGGCGCCGCCGCCGAAGCCCTCGGTGAGCCAGAGGGACTGGTCGTAGTGGCGGGCGGCGCCGCCGGGACAGCGGGAGTAGTTGCCGTCCTGGTGGAAGAAGCGGCCGCAGTCGGGGGCGCACTGCGGGGCTCCTCCGCCGTCCAGCATGTTGGTGTAGATGTCGACGGAGTTGTCGGTCCACTGGAGGGTGGAGCGGTTCTTCACCGCCCAGCCGACGATGTTGACGGGGACGTTGGTGTACGGCCAGGCGTTGTGGCCGGCGCCGTTGTCGACCATCGCCGCCATCCACTTGCCGAACTGCTTCTTCAGCGCGGCGTGGATCTGGTCGCGCAGGGCGGCGCTGACCGGCTGGTCCGACTCCCAGCGGACGCAGTAGTTGACGCTGCCGCGGTTGGCCATGATCTGGTCCCAGCCGTAGTTGCGGAAGCCGTACAGGTTGCCGTAGGTGGACTCGACGTGGTTCCAGACCTCGCCCAGGGGCTGGACCAGGTTCGAGGGCGGGTTCCAGACGTCCGCCGCGGCGGCCACCGCCCGGGCCTCGACCCTTGCCCGGTCGGAGCTGTCGTTCGCCGCCTGCGCGACGGACGGCGTCGTCAGGCCGGGTGCGAGCAGCACGGCCAGGACGGCGGCGAGCACGGTGAGCAGTCTCGGGATGCGGGTGCGTGGGGTGTGCATGGTGAACTCCCTTGGTGGGGGCGGGATTTCACGTGCCTTCACTTCACCTCTCCGTTGCCGCCGACCGCCCCGGAGGTTGCCTCCCCGAACCGCGCCGACGCCACCCCGCCCTCCACCCCCCGGAATGCCCACCGCACGCGCCCATAGGCCCCCTCACCGCACCCGGGCGGCCGCCCTCCCCCACCCTCACGACCGCACAAAGTCCGACAGAGTCATTGATCCGCTTCTGTTCGAAGTCCTAGGGTGGGCCCGGTTTTTCAACAACATCGGACAGCATCCGACGCTCCTCAGTACATGCCCCCCATGTCGTCGCGAGGAAGGCCCCGGTCATGCACCACCCGCACCCGCACCCCGTAAGCCGCCGTCGACTGCTGGAGGGCGGCGCCGCCCTCCTCGGCACCCTGGCCCTCTCCGGCGGCGACGCCTACGGGGCCCCACGCAGGGGGACGAAGGCCGACGGCACCCCCGAGTGGTCCGGCAACATGGCGCTCTTCCAGGTCGGCGCGGAGCCGGCCCACACCACCCTCATGCCGTACGCGGACGTCAGACAGGCCCTCACCGGTGACCGCACCCGCTCCCCGTACCGGCTGAGCCTCGACGGCACGTGGAAGTTCGCGTACGTCGACCGGCCGGGCGACCGGGACGAGGACTTCTACCGGACGGACGTCGACGACAGCGGCTGGGACACCATCCCGGTCCCCTCCAACTGGCAGCTGCACGGCTACGACTTCCCCATCTACATCAACATCACCTACCCGTGGTGGGGCCCGAACGGCCTCGGCGAGGAGGCGCAGCCGCCGACCGCGCCGACCCGCTACAACCCCGTCGGCCAGTACCGGCGCACCTTCCACCTCCCCAAGGACTGGACGGCCGGCGACCGCCGTACCTTCCTGCACTTCGAGGGCGTCAAGTCGGCCCACTACGTGTGGATCAACGGCGAACTCGTCGGCTACCACGAGGACTCGTACGACCCGGCCGAGTACGACATCACGAAGCACCTCAAGCCGGGCAGGAACCAGATCGCCGTCGAGGTCTACCGGTACTCGGACGGCGACTGGCTGGAGGACCAGGACATGATCCGGCTGAGCGGGATCTTCCGCTCGGTCTACCTCTACTCCACCCCGGCCGTGCACCTGCGCGACTTCAAGCTGGACACCCCGCTCAGCGACGGCTACACGGCCGCCGACCTGTCCGTCACCGCGAGCGTCCGCGCGTACGAGGCCGGGCACGAGGGGGCGTACTCCGTCGAGACCCAGCTCTACGACGCCCGGGGCCACGCCGTCTGGTCGCGCCCCCTCGTCCAGTCCGTCGCCGTCGAAGCCTCCGCCGTCGGCGAGGACGTGACCGTGCGGGCCGCCAAGTCCGTCCCTTCGCCCGAGCTGTGGTCCGCCGAACACCCCACCCTCTACACGGCCGTGCTCCGCCTGCGCGACCCGCGCGGCAAGGTCGTCGAGACCCTCTCCCACCGCGTCGGCCTGCGCGAGTTCGCGCTCAGGGACGGGCTGATGCGGATCAACGGGAAGCCGGTCTCCTTCCGGGGCACCAACCGCCACGAGATACACCCCGACCGGGGCATGGCGCTCACCCGCGCCGACCTGGTCGAGGACATGCGGATCATCAAGCGGCTCAACATCAACTCCGTCCGCACCTCGCACTACCCGAACAACCCGCTCTGGTATGAGCTGGCGGACGAGTACGGCCTCTACCTCGTCGACGAGACGAACCTCGAAACGCACGGCATCCGCGACCGCTACCCCGGAAACGCCGCCGACTGGACGACGGCCTGCGTGGCCCGCGCGCGGGCCATGGTCCACCGCGACAAGAACCACGCCTCCGTCGTCATCTGGTCCCTCGGCAACGAGGCGGGCGGCGGCTCCACCTTCGTCGCCATGCGCGACTGGATCGAGTCGTACGACCCCACACGTGTCATCCAGTACGAGGGCGACGACCGGCCGGCGATCAGCCAGATCCGCTCGGAGATGTACGACAGTCCGCAGCGGGTCGAGCAGCGGGCGAAGGACACCTCGGACACCCGGCCGTACGTGATGATCGAGTACTCGCACTCGATGGGGAACTCGACCGGCAACTTCAAGAAGTACTGGGACCTCGTCCGGCGCCACCCCGTCCTCCAGGGCGGCTGGATCTGGGACTTCGTCGACCAGTCGCTGACCTGGCCGGTCCCGCGACGGCAGCTCCTCACGGAGGCCGGCCCGAGCGGGCTGCAGGGCCAACTCCTCACCGCCGCCGCCCGGTTCGACCGTGACAAGGGCGTCTCCGGCGCCACCGGCTTCCCCCGTGACCCGGCCCTCGACCTCACCGGCTCCCTGACGCTGGAGGCCTGGGTCACCCCGCACGTCACCGGCGGCCACCAGCCGATCGTCGCCAAGGGCGACACCCAGTACGCGCTGAAGCAGAGCGAGCGGAGCATCGAGTTCTTCATCTACGGCGGCGGCCAGTGGGTCAGCGTCAGCTGGGCGCTCCCGGCCGACGGCTGGACCGGCCGCGAACACCATGTCGCCGGTGTCTTCGACGCCGAGGCCGGTTCCCTCACCCTCCACGTCGACGGCGAGGTGAAGGCGACCCGCACCACCACCCGCCGCCCCGCCGTCAACACCGCGCCCCTCGCGCTCGGCACCGACACGGACAACCCGACGCGGGAGTTCAGCGGCACGATCCGGCGGGCCCGGGTGTACGCGCGGGCCCTGAGCGGGACCGAGCTGGCCTCCGACGGCCGTGGCCCCGGCGACGACGGGGTGCGGTTCTGGTTCGACGCGGCGACGGTCGAGGTGGAGGAGAGGAAGCGGAAGGAACGTTCGTTCCTGGCGTACGGCGGTGACTGGGGCGACAACCCCAACGACGGGGCCTTCGTCGCGGACGGCATCATCAAGGCCGACCGGGGTCACACCGGCAAGGCGGCCGAGGTCAAGCGCGTCTACCAGGCCATCCACGCGGCACCGGCCTCGGGCGCCGACACCCTGACCTCGAGGACGGTCACTCTCACCAACGAGTACCTCTTCACCAACCTCCGCGAACTCGACGGCGGTTGGACCCTGGTCGCCGACGGCAGGGAGATCCAGCGAGGCCGCCTCACCCGCGCCCAGCTGGACGTCGCCCCCCTCTCCGCCAAGGACATCACCGTCCCCTTCCGCCTCCCCTCCTCCCCCGCCCCCGGCACCGAGTACTTCCTCGAACTCTCCTTCACCACCAAGGACGCCACCCCCTGGGCCAGGTCCGGCTTCGAGGTGGCCCGGCAGCAGTTGCCCGTCGACGCGGGCGGCCCGGCGGTGACACCCGTACCGCTGGCGGACGTCCCGAAGCTGACGTACGCGGACGGGACGGACGAGATCACGATCACCGGCAAGGGCTACCGGGGCGGCTTCTCCGTCACCGTCGACAAGACCGACGGCACCATCACCTCCTACCGGGCGGCCGGCACCCGGCTGATCACCTCGGGCCCGGCCCCCAACTTCTGGCGGGCCCCCACCGACAACGACCACGGCAACGGACAGCACACCCGCAACCAGACCTGGCGGGACGCGGGCGCGAACCGCAAGGTGACCGACGTGACCGTGCGCGCCCTCGGCGGCCGGGCCGTGGAGATCAAGGTCGGCGGCACGCTCCCGACGACCACCGAGTCGACGTACACCACCACCTACACGGTCTTCGGCAACGGCGAGATCAAGGTCGACAACACCCTGCACCCGGGCGCGGCCTCCCTGCCGTACATCCCGGAGGTCGGCAACCTGCTCCTCCTCCCGCGCCGCCTCGACCGCCTGCACTACTACGGCCGCGGCCCCGAGGAGAACCACTGGGACCGCAACAACGGCACCGACGTGGGCCTCTACTCCGGCACGGTCGCCGAGCAGTGGTCGGGCTACATCCGCCCCCAGGAGAACGGCAACAAGACCGACGTCCGCTGGGCCGCCCTGACCGACCGCGACGGAGTGGGCCTGCTGGTCTCGGGCGACTCCTTGATCGAGGTCAACGCCTCGTTCTTCACCCCGGAGGACCTCTCGACCGGCCTCCGCCACGACTACCACCTCACCCCCCGCGACTCCGTCGTCCTGCGCGTCAACCACCGCCAGATGGGCGTCGGCGGCGACAACAGCTGGGGCGCCCACACCCACGACGAGTACAAGCTCTTCGCCAACCGCGACTACACGTACACGTACCGGCTGCGCCCGCTGACGGACGTGGACAGGGCGACGGCGGCGTCCAGGAGGCCGACGGCGACGAAGTAAGCGCTCCGCCCCGGTGAGGGTCCCGCCCCGCTTCGAGGCGGGACCCTCCTTCGGCCGGCCGTCGTCGACACGGCGGCCGGTCAGCGCGTCAGCAGGTCGATCACCCCCGTCAGGTCCTCGTCGCCGCCGCCCTCGGCCAGGCGGCGGCGCATCAACGCGAAGTAGGGGCTGAGCAGTTCCGGGCTGACGCCCTGCTGCTCGGCGGTGCTCAGGAACGTCGGCGTGCCCGCCACCTGCATGGCGAGATTCGAGGCGACCCCGTCGGTGTAGTCGCCGCTCCGCAGCCGGCCGGCGGTCTCGTGGACCGCCGGGGCCATCGCGACGAGCCAGTCGGCGAGCAGCGGGGCGAGGGAGGCGGGGTCGATGTCCTCCTTGCGGATCAGGGCGAAGGCGTGCGCGGCCCCGGCGAACATGCCGTACATGGCGCTGAGCAGGGCCACGTCGTACAGGGCCGCGAAGCCCGCGTCCTCGCCCACGTAGGTCGTGCCGAGCGGGACGCCCAGGGCCTCGTGGTGCCGCGCGAACAGCTCTCGTGAGCCGCTGTAGAAGACGTAGCCGCCGGCCTCCGGGACGCCGACCATCGGAGGGACGGCCATGATGCCGCCGTCCAGGTAGCGGGCTCCTCGCTCCCGGGCCCACTCGGCGCGGACGCGGGCCTGGGCCGGGGTGCCGGTGGTCAGGTTGACCAGGTCGCGGCCGGCCAGGTCGGCGTCGGCCAGCGCCTCGGCGACGGAGTCGTCGTCCAACAGGCAGACGACGACCAGGGTGCTCGCCGCGACCGCCTCGGCGGCACTGCCCGCGACCCTCGCCCCCTCGGCGGCGAGCACCGCGGCACGGGCCGGGGTCCGGTTCCAGACGGTGAGCGGGTGGCCGGCGGCGAGCCAGGCACGGGCCAGCGCGGTACCCATCGCACCGAGTCCCAGCAAGGTGACGGAATTCTTCTCGTCGTTCTTCTCGACGTTGTTCTCGACGCTGTTCTCAACAGGGTTCTGTGTCATGCCGATCAGGCTGGTCACGGGCCCAAAGATGATCAAGTACGCACTTCGGAGTGGGTGGTTACCCTGAGGTGAGGGAGCACGTCAGAGGGGTGGGGGCATGACGACGCTGAACCGGCCGGGCGCACCGGACGGACACGCCTGCGGAATCGACACCGCGATGGAGGTGATCGGCGGCAAGTGGAAGGTCCTGATCCTCTGGGCGCTGCACGAGCACCCCTGCCGCCGCTTCGGTGAGCTGCGCCGGCTGCTTCCGGGTGTCAGCGAGAAGGTGCTGGCCTCCCACCTGCGCGAGATGGAGGCGGACGGCATCGTGCACCGCGTCTCCTACGACGAGGTGCCGCCCCGCGTCGAGTACTCGCTGACCGAGGACGGCGCGCGCCTCAACGGCGCCCTCCAGCCCTTGGCCGCCTGGGGACGCGAGCGGCCGACGGGAAGGTAGCGGCGGCTGTGCGCCGTCTGTGAGCATCTGTGCGTCAACGATGAACCCTCTACAGCCTCCGCCACGAGGGCAGCGTCGGCGCAAGGCTCGACAGCGACCTGCCCGGGACGCTGCGCCGTTCCTCGCGAAGGCCGACCCCCCGGCGCGCCAGGCACTGGTGGATCCGCGTCGGCACCAAGGACAGCGACACCTCGCTCAGCGTCGTCGGCAATCTCGCCGCGAAGCCGGAGAACCTCGGTGACGACGTCAACGCCTCCATGTACTGGGACGGGGGCCACGGCGCGAACGAGGACGCGGCCGACTTCATCCAGTGGATCGCCGACGTGACCGGTCACAAGGGCTGACCGGGCCGACACCACGGCTGACCTGCCCTCCCCCGACTCGGCGCGTCTGTGCTCCCGTCATGAAACCCGACCGCCGAAGCGCGACGCCGAGCCCGCACCGGGCTCGGCGTCGTCGCGCGGTGCCTCCACCTGTGAAAACCGCGTGTGTCACACCCGTTGACTTCCGCCCCCTCCGGCTCTACTTTCGGCCAGCCAATATGTTCGGCGAGCCGATCCTTGTTCGAGATATCGACCCCCGGATATCCATCGAAGGAGCCGCATGTCCTCCCCTCCCCGCGCCAACTCCCTTGGTTTCAAGCGCCGTTGCAGAACCGCCGTCGTACGGTCCCTGGCCCTGGCGACCACCGCGGCCGCCGCCCTGCTCTTCGTGCAGCCGTCGAGCGGCACCCCCGCACCCGTCACCCAACTCGACGCCGCACCGGTCGCGGTGACGAACCGTCAAATAGCCGTCCCCGAAGCACCGATGGGCTGGGCCTCCTGGAACGCCTTCGCCGCGAAGGTCGACTACAACGTCATCAAGAAGCAGGTCGACGCGTTCGTCGCGGCCGGGCTGCCCGAGGCCGGCTACGACTACATCAACATCGACGAGGGCTGGTGGCAGGGCACCCGCGACAGCGCGGGCAACATCACCATCGATGAGGCGGAGTGGCCCGGTGGCATGAAGGCCATCGCCGACTACATCCACAGCAAGGGTCTGAAGGCGGGCATCTACACCGACGCCGGCAAGGACGGCTGCGGCTACTACTTCCCCACCGGCCGCCCGGCCGCGCCCGGCAGTGGCAGCGAGGGCCACTACGTGCAGGACATGACGCAGTTCTCCCAGTGGGGCTTCGACTTCGTGAAGGTCGACTGGTGCGGCGGTGACGCCGAGGGCCTCGACCCGAAGACGACCTACCAGGCGATCAGCGACGCCGTGGCCACCGCGACCGCCACCACCGGCCGCCCGCTCGCCCTCTCCCTGTGCAACTGGGGCTACTCCAACCCCTGGAACTGGGCCCCGGGCATGGGCCCGATGTGGCGGACGAACACGGACATCTTCTACCACGGCCAGACCTTCACGTACGGCAACATGCTGACGAACTACGACCGGAACGTGCACCCCACGGCCCAGCACACGGGCTACTACAACGACCCCGACATGCTGATGGTCGGCATGGGTCTCACCGCCGCCCAGGACCGCACCCACATGAACCTGTGGGCGATCTCCGGCGCCCCGCTGCTCGCCGGCAACGACCTCTCCACCATGACCACCGAGACGGCGAACATCCTCAAGAACTCCGAGGTCATCGCCGTCGACCAGGACCCCCGCGGCCTCCAGGGCGTCAAGGTCGCCGAGGACACCACCGGCCTCCAGGTGTACGGCAAGGTCCTCTCCGGCACCGGCAACCGCGCGGTCCTCCTCCTCAACCGCACCTCGACCACGCAGAACATGACGGTCCGCTGGTCCGACCTCGGCCTGACGAACGCTGCGGCGACCGTCCGCAACCTCTGGACCGCCACGAACGTCGGTACGCCTGGCACGAGTTACACCACCAGCGTCCCGGCGGGCACCTCCGTGATGCTCACGGTCAAGGGCGGCACCGAGCAGTCGGCGAGCACGTACAACGGCACGTCGAGCTTCTCGGGCGTCGTCGCCGGAAACACCGGCCTGAAGACGGTCGACGTCTCCTACACCAACAACACGTCGACGGCCCGCGTCGGCACGCTCACCGTCAACGGCCAGACGTCGACGAAGGTCTCCTTCCCGCCGACCGGCTCCTCCCCCGGCAACATCTCCGTCGCCATGTCCCTCACCAAGGGCAGCACCAACACGATCGCGTTCTCCGGCGCCCCGACCCTCGAAGGCATCGTCGTACGACCGCTGCCGGGCACGAACGGCACGCTGATCACCGGCACCGGCTCCGGCCGCTGCGTGGACATCAACGACAACACCATCACCAACGGCACCGACGCCCAGCTGTGGGACTGCACCGGCGGCCAGAACCAGGCCTTCACGTACACCTCCCGCAAGGAACTCGTCGTGTACGGCAACAAGTGCCTGGACGCCTACAACCACGGCACCACCAACGGCACCCGCGTCGTCATCTGGGACTGCACCGGCGGCAACAACCAGAAGTGGAACGTCAACACCGACGGCACGCTCACGAACGTCACCTCCGGCCTCTGCCTGGACGCCTACAACGCCGCCACCGCCAACGGCACGAAGCTCGTCCTGTGGTCCTGCAACGGTCAGAACAACCAGAAGTGGAGCCAGACGTGACCCCCGTGAACAGAACCCCTGACGCGAGCGGGCTCTCCCGCCGCACGTTGCTCGGCATGGCCGCGACCGTCCCCCTGGCCGCGACCGGCGTCATGACCCTCGGCGCCGGGGCCGCCCACGCCGCCGACTCGGCGTACGCGATGGTCTACTTCACCGAGTCCAACACGATGCTGGAGGCCAACTACGGCCTCCACCTGGCCGTCAGCCAGGACGGCCTCAACTGGACCCCGCTGAACCAGAACGCTCCCCTGGTCACCCCGACCCAGGGCGCCGGCGGCCTGCGCGACCCGTTCCTGATGCGCAAGCAGGACGGAACGTTCGTCGTCCTGGCGACGGACCTCAAGGGCACCGACTGGAACTACGCCAGCACGTACATCCACGTCTGGGACTCGACCGACCTGCGGACCTTCACCGGCTACCGGCGCGTGAAGCTGCACGACATGACCACCACCCACAGCTGGGCCCCCGAGGCCTACTGGGACGCCTCACGCGGCCAGTACGGCATCCTCTACTCCTCGGTGAACAGCAGCGGCCACAACGTCATCATGGTCAGCTACACGACCGACTTCGTCACGACGTCCAACCCCCAGGTCTTCTTCGACCCCGGTTACGACATCATCGACGGCAACCTCACGGTCGGCGTCAACGGCGTCAACTACCTCTACTACAAGAGGAACCAGACCCTGGTGGGCGCCCGCTCGACGACCCTCAACCCGGGCAGCTTCACCCCGTTCAGCACGGCGGCCTCCCACGGCGGCACCGAGGCCCCCACGGTGGTGAAGTCCCTCTCCTCGTCGAACTGGTACCTCTGGGGAGACACGTACACCCCCAACGGCGTCTTCTACGTCTGGCAGTCCAGCGACCTCGCCGCCGGCACCTGGACGGCCCTCGACCAGAAGCTCTACACCCAGCCGCTCAACTCCAAGCACTGCGGCATCCACCCGATCACGTCGACCGAGTACAACAACCTGCTGACCAAGTGGGGCACCCCCACCTGGAACCGCCTCAAGTCCTACAACTACCCGTCCCGCTACGTCCGCCACAGCGACTACGTGGGCCGCATCGACGAGTACCCCTTCGACCCGTTCCCGGACTCCCAGTGGAAGCTGGTCCCGGGCCTGGCGGACTCCTCAGCGGTCTCCTTCCAGTCGGTCAACTACCCGACCCGCTACCTCCGCCACTACAGCTACAACCTCCGCCTCGACGCGAACGACGGCACGTCCACCTTCGCCGCGGACGCCACGTTCACCCGCGTAGCGGGCCTCGCGGACTCCACCTGGTCCTCCTTCCGCTCGTACAACAACCCCACCCGCTACATCCGCCACAGCGGCTACCTGCTCCGCATCGACCCGATCTCGACAACGACGGAACGAGCGGACGCGACGTTCAGAGTGGGCTACTGATCCCAGCCACCACCTCAAACGCTGCGACTCCCCGGTGCCCCGCGCCCCCTGTCCCCAGGGTGCGCGGGGCACCACCCGTTTCCCAGGGACGCGGGGCACCGCCCGTTCTTCAGGACGCGGGGCACCACCCGTTCTTCAGGGGCGCGGGGAACTGCGCGTTTTTCAGGGGCGCGGGGAACTGCGCGAACGGGGTCCGGGGCGGAGCCCCGAATCTTGAACGGGGGCCGAAGGGGCGCGCAGCCCCTGGGACGGGACGGGTAGGGGCGGCGGGGGCGAAAAAACCCCGAGCGCACCCGAACCCTTCACCCCCCTCCCACGTCTCAGTACCGACCGCGGCCCCGCCCACGCGGAGCCCCACGCGGCACGAAGACCCGGGAGGCACCCATGCGAGGCCGAACCCACGCAAGAACCAGCACAGCAGCATCCATCACCGCGGCCATCGTGGCCCTCGGCGCCCTCCAGGGCTCAGCAGCCGACACCCAGAACGTGGAACTCACCTCCACCCCGTCAAAAACCTGCCACGGCACCCGCCCGACCGGCAGCCTCACCGACCCCACCGGAGAAGGCATCCCCGAGGAGACCCCCACAGACCGCACCCTGGGCTACGTGGACAACCTGACCGCCGGCCGTCACTCCGCCATCTTCACCGGCCTCGTCCTCGACGAGGACGGCACCGCCATCGACATCTACCGCATCCCCTCCAAGCCCTTCGACACCGCCGTCTGCGCCGCCGCCGAAAAGGGCGTGACCGTGCGCTTCCACGACCGCGACATAAACGAGAAGGACCTCACCGCCCTCCTCGACCTCATCACCGAGGACATGAACCGCTGGGACGGCACCTTCAACCTGCGCGAAGCCGGCCTGGACGGCACCGGCTACATCGAGATCGGCGTGGACGACCCCGACACCGCCGAACCCATCCTCCGCGAGGCCCTGGGCGAACGGAGCGCCAAGTACCTCCGCGTCGAGTTCGCCCCCCAGGCGTACTTGCTCTGACCGGCCAGAACCGGGGATGCAACACCCCCGACGATCCGCTATAGTTGATCACGAGCCGCTCACCGGAACGCAAACTCCCGGTAGTACTCAATGCGTTGGTGGTCCAAGGAAAGACGCCCCGCTTCCTGCGGGGAAATGCAGGTGCAAGGCCTGCCCGGCGCTCCAGTTACGAGAACCCCACTTCGCTCACGCGAGGTGGGGTTCTCGCATTGCACGAGGCCGGCAGTCGCCCCCTACCGAACAGAGCCGACACCGCATCCCGAGCGACCGGCGAGCGGCGAGCGGCGACCGGCGCGATGTCCGTGGACTTCCCCACGACCTTCCCCACGCGACGAGCCCGTGCCCCTGGTGGCGGTCTCCCGCAACGGGATCAGCTGCTCCGGACTCCAGGCGGCGTACGGCCCGGAGGAACTCCTCGGCGCCTGGCGCAGGCTGTAGGCCGGTCTCGTCGAACGTTGCCGCCCCGCCCCGCGTCTCAGTGGTGACCGTCTTCGAAGGGTGCCACCATGCCGACGACCACAGCCGCGCGAGTCCGTCGCCGTGCGCTGCTCACCACGTTGGCCGGAGCGTTGGCCTGGGGAGCCTCCGCGTGCGGGGAGGAGTCGACGGCGGCGAAGGGGTCGGCACCCGCATGGAAGGAGCCCGCCGCGTACAGCTACACGCTCAAGTCGAGTGAGGGTGAGCGGTCACTGATCGGAACGTTCGACGTGACGGTCCGGGACGGGAAGGTCGTGAAGGCCGTGGGGATCGACGAGAGCGGCCGACGGGTGGTCGACCAGAGGACGACCGAAGTACCCACCATCGCCGCGCTGTTGGAGCAGGCGGAGGCGGCGCGCGAAGAGGGCGCCGACGTGGTGGAGGTCGAGTACGCGAAAGACGGCCGTCCGACCGGCATCTCCATCGACTGGGAGGAGAACGCGATCGACGACGAGGAGGCGTACACCCTCAGCGGCTACGAGGCGCTCGGCTGACTCAGGTCCCGGATCGTGCCGCCGACCTTGACCTTGAGCTTCTTGAGCACGGCGGGCTTGGCGGAGATGGCCCATTGCGGTCCGACCAGGTACTTCCCGCCGTAGATGGAGGCCGACTCCAGCCAGACTTCCTTGAGTTCGTCCTTGGGGAAGGTGGTGATGAGGTAATCCCCCACAGCGGTCTGGCACACGCCCTCGCGCAGTTCCTCCGCCTCGGTCCGGATCTTCACCTCGCACCCCGTGAGCTCGGCGATCACCTCGACCTTGGCCGGCGCGACCACCGCGGCCACCGGGCTGGACTCGCCCGTCGCCTTGCCGTCAGCCTTGTCACCACCACCGCTGCACGCCGCCATCAGGGGCAGGACAGCCAGGCTCGCAGCCAGCGCGACGCCACGGGACAGCTTCCTCACCATGCCCTGATCTCCGTTCGCTTTCGGGGCCTCGGCGCTCTTCCTAGTGAGTGCACTCGACGAGGGGTACGGGTGACAACCGCGGATTACTCAATCCCAGGGCTCCCGAGGGGGCGGTGACCTGGTGCACCGCCGCAGGCCTCATCCCGCCTCCGCAGTCGGCCCTTGGCGCATGAACCCGGCCTGCCATATGAGTGATTTATGATGACTATGGACATTATGCGGATATCTATTCCCGCATGAGCACACCTGACATAGGCGTTTCGCATCGACGGTCTGCGGTCATCTGCGCGGCCATAGCGTTCCTTCCCGTCCCGACGGCCATCGCCGCCGTCCTGGCGAACGGCTGGGAGCGGGTCGAAAAATCAGCCCTGGCATCGGCACCTCCTCCACCGCCGGCCACAGCGCCGATGGTGCCCGAGGCGCCGCCCGCCGACGTGGCTCGCACAGAACTCGCGACCCTCACCGTGGAGACTCCGCACTCGCTGGAGGGGTACAGCAGGGAAAAGTTCGAGCATTGGATCGAGGACCATTGGCCCCGGACGCGCCAAGTGGTCCTGATCCGCGACAGCAAGCACGTCGGCGTTCAGGCAAAGGCACAGACGGCATCGAAGAACTGGCACAGCCCCTACGACGACCGCATCCTCACGATGCCGTCGGAGGTCCACGTGGATCACGTCGTCCCCCTGGCCAACGCGTGGCGGTCCGGGGCGGACGAGTGGAGCGCCGCCCGGCGCCACAAGTTCGCCAACGACCTGTCCACCACACAGCTCATCGCCGTCTCGGTCGTGGCCAACAGGGCGAAGGGCGACCAGTCGCCCGACCAGTGGGTGCCCCCGAACACGGCCTTCCACTGCGTGTACGGCAGGGCCTGGACCCATGTGAAGTTCACCTATGGGCTCTCGGTCACCCAGAAGGAGAAGGACGCACTGCTCTCCATTCTGGACACCTGCCGCTGAGCCGGGGGACCACGACCGGTGGTCAACCCGTGGGGGCGTCACCCGCGGCAGCGGGCCTTTCGGCGACGAAGGAGCCCATGCCCGGGGTCGTAGTGATCAGGCCGTCCGCTCGCAGGGCGGCCGTCACCTTGCGGACGGTGACGCGTGCGACTCCGAACTCCTGCTCCAGTCGGACCTCGGAAATCATCCTTCGGGGCGGGTACTCGCCGCTCTCGATCCTCTCGCGGAGGACGTCGGCGATCTGCACCCACTTGGGCCGGGTGGGGTCAAACTCGATCACGGGTTGACTGTAGGCATCGAATGACATTCGAACATAGAGACTTACACTAGCTAATAGCTATAGACAGGCATAGCCTGAACGCAGAAAACCCCGGCGAGGTGGCTAGACCTCCCAGGGCATGGCCAACGCTGACTGAGGAGCGTCGACAATGCTCGACCTTATCCGTCGCGTCGCCCTGCGACTGCGGCTCCTGTTCATCTCCGGTACCGGCAGACGGCGGGCCGGTGTCCGCCTCGTCGTCGCGCCCACCCCCGCCGACCGGACAGAGACTCCCCCGACCCCCCTCCCGGCGCATCGATCCCCATACGGGCTCGACGAGGTCTTCGACGGCGCCTCCACCGTCGCCGTACGCCCCTACCTCGCCGTCCATGAGCAACGGTTGCGGCGGCGGGAGTTGGCCATGGCGGCGATGGGGTTGGATATGCCCGGTGCGTGCTGGATCCATGGGGTGGAGGTCGCCTGATGGGCACGGAATCGGGGGGCGAGGTGCGGTTGTTGCCGTGGCCCGGGACGAGGGGAAGGCCTGTTATCTGGTCACCGACGGGGAGGGTGGGCCGGTGTCGCGGCTGGCCGAGGCCACGGAGGCCGTTCAGCTCGGGATGGGGAGGGAACTGCTCGCTCACGCGCGCGAGATGGTGGCGGACGCTCCCCGTGGTGAACTCCGTTTCCTCGCCGAGCGGTTGGGCGAGGCGCTCGGGGACGCGCTTCGGGTTGCCGAGAGCCGCGGGCAGCGGCTGAGGCGGCGGCGCGACTGACGACGCGGGGGCCGCTCGAGGAGGCGTAGCCGAGTCTCTAGCGGTCCTCGGCGCACAGGGCCGCGTCCACCGCGCCCCGCAGGTGGCGCAGGCTGTCGCCGGCGGCCGACCAGGTGGTGGTGTAGACGGTCACCGTGGCGCGGCCGGTGGTGGACCGGCCGCCGGCCACCGAGTTGCCGGGGAGGTCCCCGCCGTGGCCCCAGTAGGCGCCGCCGCAGGTGAGGGGGGTGGAGGCGACGCCGTAGCCGTAGCGGCTGCCGGGTGGGTAGACGTCGCGGCCGCTGACGTCGGTGGAGTCGTGGGTCATCAGGCGGACCGTGCGGGCGGGCAGGAGGCGGCCGGTGAACAGGGCGTCCCAGAACGTGTTGAGGTCCTTGGGCGTGGAGACCAGGCCGCCGGACGCGCCGAACTCGTGGCCGGGGAGTTCGGTCACGTCCACGCGGCCGGCGTGCGGGTCCGCCGGGTGGATCCCGTAGTTGCGGGCGTGCGGGCCGCGCAGGGTCAGTTCGCCGGGCGCGGGCCAGTAGGTGTCGTCGAGGTGCAGGGGGCGCAGGATCGTGCGCTCGACGTACGTGCGGAAGTCGACGCCCGTGACCTTGTCGATCACCATGCCGAGGACCAGGTAGTTGGAGTTGGAGTAGCCCCAGTCGGTGCCGGGCTCGAAGACGGGCTTCTCGGCGAGCGCGAGGGCCAGGTAGTCCTCGGCCGTGCCGGGGCGGGTCCAGTCGACCAGGCCGGTGTACTCCGGCAGGCCACTGGTCTGTTTGAGCAACTGCCGCACCGTGATCGCGCGTTCGGCGAGCTGTGGCACGTATGTACCCGCTCGGGCGTCGAGACGTATCCGCCCTTGCGTCACCAGGCGCATCACGGCCGTCGCGGTGAACGCCTTGGTGTCGCTGGCCAACCGGAACCGGGCCCGTTCGTCGACCCCGGCCATCGGCAGGCCCGACTCCAGGTCCGCCAGGCCGGCCGTACGGGTCGTCCTGCCGTCGTACGCCAGGACTCCCGGGACCCCGTCCCGGTCGACGAGCAGGTCCAGCTGCCGCTGCACCGGGTCCGGTTGGCCGGCGGCGGCCACCGGGGCGAGTACCCCGGTGAGTGTCACGGCGAGCAGTACTGAGGCGGCGAGGCGCTTGCGCTGCATGGATTCCCCCTGGTCACGGCCCCGGCCCGGACGTGAGGCGCGAGGTGGAACGTCGGTCGCCGACGACCTTGCCAGGACTCCGCTCCGAGATCAGTACGCCCGGCCCCCGGATCCAAGCTGGGGCCAGCCCCCTTGACCGATGCCGGCAGGCACACTGCGTTCATGCAGCTTCCCGCACCAGCCGTCGCGGCCACCGCCCTGATCGAAGTCGTCAGGATCTCCGGCCTGCCGAGGAGGCGGGACGACCCCTACCCCGGTGCGGTGGTCACTCACTGGGCCGGGGACGAGGCCGCCGACGTACTGGCCCTGATCGAGACCCTGCCCGGCAGCGCACAGCAGCGCTGCGGCTTCTCGCCGGGATGGGGTATCCGGGCGTACGACGACGCGCTCGACCTGGCGTTGTTCGAGGCGGCGTTCTGCTTCACCTGCCATGAGGTGCGGATGCGGGGGACGGCCGTGTCGCCCGCGTCGGCCACGCAGTTCTTCGACGCGGACGCCGAGCGGGCTCAGGCTCTCCTGGGCCGCTTTCGCGGGGCGGCACATTAGCCGGGGTCGCAGACTTCGTCGACGTTCGCTGAACCGGCGGGGCACACCGACATCGACACGGCGCCCGGACCTCGGAAGAGGCCGGGCGCCGCGAGGGTTCAGGTGCGGTTCGCGCTCGTTCTGCGGCGTCGCGTCACGAAGCCGTGCGGTTCGTGCCCTTGCGTCGTGTCACCACGAAGATGGCGCCGCCCGCGGCGACCAGGCCCGCCGCGCCGATCGCGATCGGGATGGCGTTGCCGCCGCCCGTCTCGGCGAGGTCGCCGGGCTCGCCGCCGTTGGGGGTGGGGGCGGCCGGGGTGGAGTCGGAGGGGGTGGGCTCCGGGGAGTCCGTCTCCGGGGTGTCGGCCGGGGGCTTCTCGTCGGCCGGCGGGTTCTCGTCCGCCGGGGGCTGCTCCTCCGTGGGCGGCTGCTCCTCGGCGGGCGGCTGCTCCTCGGCCGGGGGCTGCTCCTCCGCCGGAGGGTTCTCCTCGGCCGGCGGCTGCTCCGTCGTGCAGTCCTTCGTGCCGCCGTTCCAGGCCGCGATCAGCTTGTCCTTGATGACGGGGCGGTCGGGGCCCTTGGGGACGTCGCCGTGCTCGAAGCCGTCCTTCGCGTCGAGCTTGCCGTCGAACTTCACCTTCCCCCGGTAGAGGTCGATCTGGGCGTAGCAGCCCGCGTCGGGGACCGCGATGTCCAGGGAGTCCGTCGCGCCCGGCTTGACCGTGACCGTGTCGAAGTCGACGAAGACCTGCTCGCCGGAGGTACCGAAGGTCGGGCCGTGGGCGAGGTAGGACGCGAGGGAGACCGTGCAGGTCGTGGCGTCGGCGGCGGCGCGGACCTTGATGTGGACCTTGCCGTCCTCGGTGGGCTTGAGGTTCTGGTCGTCGAGCTTCACCCAGTCGGCGAACTTCACGCCGTCCAGCGAGAACTCGCAGCGGTCGGTCTCGGTGGGCGTGCCCGCGCCCTGGCCGGGGGCGTAGCTCTTCTTGCCCCAGCCGTCACCGCCGGGCGTGCCGGTGGCGAACGCCGGACCGGAGACCGCCGCGCTCAGCGCAAGAGCGGCGATGCCCGTCCCCACCAGGCGGCTCACGATGACACGTCTCGCTATGGACATGCAGATCCCATTCTCGAACTCGGAACGTACGAGACCCGGGGCGCGGCGGCATGACGGCAGCACGAGGCCACGCCGGGGCCGCGCCAGGGTGTGAGTGGTCGAAGAAAACACCGGGCTCATAGGTCACTTGAGCCACAGGGTCTGCACATCGTTTACCAACGGGTAGGGGCTGTCAACCTCGGGAAACGTCCGCCCGGCGGCCACCTTGCGCGGCCCCTGGGGCACACCTGCGCCACACGCGAGGCACATGGAGGGCACATATGGGCCACAAAAGGAATCAACCCCTCCGGTGACCTCGAGAAGCCCGGCGGGGACCTCCAAGAACACCCCAACGCCGGGTCACCGAACGGCAATGAGTTCACCAACTGCCCGCTTTACCCAGGGGAGTTGATATGGGGCGGATTTGACAACCCGCCCCCCGCTCCCGAACCTACGTTCATGACATCCATTTTCATTATCGGCGTCAAGGGTGCCGCCGAGAGCGAGCGGGGTGACGGTCCATGCGCGTGGCCTTCGTAGGCAAGGGCGGCAGCGGCAAGACGACGCTCTCCGCGCTCTTCGCCCGGCACCTCGCCCGGTCGGGCGCGCCGCTCGTGGCGATCGACGGTGACATCAACCAACACCTCGCGCACGCGCTCGGCCTCGACGAGGACGACACCTTCGGCGCGCCGCCGCTGAGTTCGCGCACCGGCGAGATCAAGGACCGGCTGCGCGGCACCAACCCGCGGATCGTCTCCCGCGAGGCCATGGTCAAGACGACCCCGCCGGGCCGGGGTTCACGGCTGCTGCGGCTCCTCGGCGACGACGACGTCCACACCCGGCACGTCCAGCGCGTCGGCGGCGTGCCGCTCATGGTCACCGGCGCCTTCGACGAGAGCGACCTCGGCGTGGCCTGCTACCACTCCAAGCTCGGCGCGGTGGAGCTGTATCTCAACCATCTCGTCGACGGGCCCGGTGAGTACGTCGTCGTCGACATGACCGCCGGTGCGGACGCCTTCGCGTCGGGGCTCTTCACCCGGTTCGACATGACCTTCCTGGTCGCGGAGCCGACGCGGAAGAGCGTGTCCGTGTACCGGCAGTACCGGGAGCACGCCGCCGAGTTCGGCATCCCGATCGCCGTCGTCGGCAACAAGGTCACCGGCGAGGACGACCTGCTCTTCCTCAAGGAGCACGTGGGCGACGACCTGTTGGCGTACTGCGTGCAGTCGTCGTACGTCCGCGCCCAGGAACAGGGCCGCGAACAGGGCGAGTTGGAGGCGCACAACCTGCACGCGCTGACGCGGCTCAAGGACGCCGTCGACGCCCGTACGAAGGACTGGGCCACCTTCCAGCGCCACGCCGTCGAGTTCCACCTCCGCAACGCCGCCGCCTGGGCCAACGACGCCACCGGGCACGACCTGGCCGCCCAGGTGGACCCCGATTTCCGCCACGGACCGGAGGCCCTGGCCGCCGCCGAGCCCGGCACCCGGTCCGGAACCCGGTCCAACGGCACCGGATCCACCGCCCCCTCCGTAGTCTCCTTCTGATCAGAACAGGAACACCCATGTCGCTCGACGTCTCCCCGCAGCTGCTCGCCGATGCCGAGAACGGCGAGGTGCGGGAGGTGGAGTTCGTGGAAACGGTGCGTACGTCGCTGCCGTACGCGTACGACCTGATCGCCTCCCTCGTCGCCGAACTGCGCGCGGGCACCGCCGAGTTCGCCGACAACCAGACCCCGCCACCGTCGGAGCGGGAGCGCGGGCAGCTGCTGCGGGCGTTGTCCAGCGACGCGATCCGGGGGAGTCTGGAGCGGCACTTCGGGGTGGCGCTCGCCTTCCAGAACTGCCACCGGGTGGCGGTCTTCCCGACCGAGGCGCGCGGCGGTGAGACGTACGCCCGCTTCACCTCGCTGCGGTCGCAGATCCTCAACCAGTCGCCGGAGTTCCGGGACTGCTGACGCCCGGGTGCGGGCCCGGTCTCGCGCCCGAGCACGCGGCCCCACCGCCGGACCCGGCCCCCGCCGACCTCCCGGTCTCTCCGGAACCTCCCGCCTCTCCGGCCCCTCCGACAGGCCTGAATCGGCCAGCCACCGCCCCCTCCGCACCCCTCCCGCGGAGGGGGCGGTCGGTTCGACACGCCGGAGCTCGGGGGGCGTACGGGGGCGCATTACCGGCGTACGCCTGCACTGACGGCCGGGGGTGCACGCGTCCATGTGGGCGGCTTCGGGCTGTTCGCGCGGGCAGTTCGTCCCGATCACGCCCGATCGCGCCCGGTCTCGATGGGCTCGCGCAGGGCAGTCGTGTGCCTGGTGGGTGATCGGTGAGTGCCGGTCCGTGCGCCACGGCGTGCGGCCGTGTGATGTGCGCCGTCACCAGGTGGCCTCTCTGCGATCACACAAGGTGAATAATGGGGCCTGAGGGCGTCTCAGCGACAGAGAGGGTCGCCGTGGGGACCGACAGGGACAGTGCCGTTTCCCGTCAGCGCTTCGACGTGGCCGACGCCGCGCCGTTGCTGATCGACGCGGACGGGTTCGTGACGAGCTGGACGCGGGACGCCGAGCGGCTCTTCGGGTATCCGGCGGCCGAGATCCTGGGCCGCAGCGTCCTGACGCTCCTGGTCGACGAGGACGGCGAGCGCATCGGCCCCCTGGCCGAAACCCGTCGCGCCCTCGGCGGCTGGTCCGGCATCCTCACCGCCCGCCACCGCGACGGCCACCACGTCAAGGTGATGGTCCGCGTCGTACCGACACGGGAAGCGGCCACGCCGACTCCCGCGGCCGACGCGATTCCCTCCGCCGACGCGACTCCCGCGGCCGGTTCCACCCTTTCGACCCTGTCGGCCGGTGTCACCGGGTCCGCCGGGTCCGCCGGTGTCACCGGCTCCGCCGACGTGAAGACCTCGCCGTCGGCACCCGGCGTCTGGCCCGCGCCGCGCCCCGGCTATCCCGACGCGCCCCTGTCCGTCACGCCGCCCGCGCCCCCGACCCCCTTCGCACCCCCTGCTCCGACCTCGCCCGAGGTCGGGCGGCCCCCCGCCCGGGAGGCGGGCGCCTGGCCGGCCGCCGGGAACACCGGAAGCCCGCCCCGGCAGAGCCCACCCGCGCCCAAGCCCGCCCCACCACGGAGCACGTCACCCCGGGCGCGCACCACCTGGCCGGCCACCCAGGGCCCCGGCAGCCCATCGGCCCGGCAGACCGCGCCCGCCCCCGGCTTTCCGCCCCCACCCGCGTCCCCGTCCGCGCGCCTGCCCTTCTCCCCGTCCCCGTCCCTGCCCCCGTCCTCACCTCCACCCCCGTCCTCGTCCCCGCTCCCCTCCCCGCCCGCCCCCTCGCTCGGCACCCCCGACTCCCTCAACCCCGCCCACTGGGTGGCCCTCGTCTCGGACGCCACCCGGGCTCCCGGCTGGGACATGAGCAGGACCGTGCTGGAGCGGATGACGACGTGGTCGCCCGTGGGCATCGCGATCGTGGACACGGAGTTGCGGTTCGTGTGGTCGAACGCGGCGCTGGAGCGGTTCGGGGGCGGGCAGGCGCACGAGAGGGTGGGGCTGAGGCTGGCGGAGGTGCAGCCGGGGCTGGACGCGGAGCGCATCGAGGCGCAGATGCGGCAGGTGCTTCGGACGGGTGTGCCGGTGCTCGACTACGAGCACGTGGGCCGGGTCCGGTCGTCTCCGTACCGCGAGACCGCGCACGCGATGTCGTTCACGCGCCTGGAGGACGATCACGGCCGGCCCATCGGCGTGTACTACACGGTGGTCGACGTGTCGGAGCGACACCGCGCCCGCACCCGGCTGGCCCTGCTGGACCGGGCCGGTGAGCACATCGGCCGGACCCTCGACGTACGGCGGACCGCGCAGGAGCTGGCGGACGTGGTCGTACCGACGCTCGCCGACTTCGTGACCGTGGACCTGCTGGACTCGGTGCTGCGCGGCGCCGAGCCGGGCCCCCTCGGCGACGGTTTCGTCCCGCTGCGGCGGACCGCCCAGCAGTCCGTGCACGCCGGGGTGCCGGAGGCCGTCCTGGAGGTCGGCGCGGTCGCCTCGTACGCGGCCGGTTCGCCGCCCGTGCGGGCGCTGGTCGACGGCCGGTCGTGGTCGGAGCCGAGGCTGGACCCGCTGTCGACGGAGTGGGCCGAGGCGCTCCCGGGCGGCCGGGCGGTGCCGGTGGAGGCGCTCGGGCTGCACAGCGTGATGATCGTGCCGGTGCGGGCGCGGGGCATCACGCTCGGCATCACGACGTTCTTCCGGCGCGACCGGCTGGACCCCTTCGACGCGGTCGACCTGGGCCTCGCCGAGGAGCTGGTCGGCCGGGCCGCCGTCTGCGTCGACAACGCCCGCCGGTACACGCGCGAGCGCGACGCCGCCCTCGCCCTCCAGCGCAGCCTGCTGCCGCGCCGCCTGCCCGAGCAGGACGCGGCCGAGGTCGCCGCCCGCTACCGGCCCGCCGACGAGCTGACCGGGCTCGGCGGTGACTGGTACGACGTCATCCCGCTCTCGGGTGCCCGTGTCGCCCTCGTCATCGGCGAGGTGGCGGGCCACGGCATCGACGGCGCCGCCGCCATGGGCAGCCTCCGTACGGCCGTACGCACCCTGGCCGACCTCGACCTGCCGCCGGACGAGGTGCTCGCCCACCTCGACGACATGGTCGCCAAGTCGGCGCGGCAGGAGGGTGCCGAGCCGGGCGGGGGCAGCGTCCAGACGGTCGGGGCACGCTGTCTGTACGTCGTCCACGACCCGGTGTCCGGGACGTGCGCGATGGCCGCCGCCGGGCCGTTCGCCCCGGCCCTGGTCGCCCCCGACGGTACGGTCACCTTCCCCGAGCTCCCCGAAGGGCCGGCGCTCGGCGTCGACCAGCGGCCCTTCGAGGCGCTGGAGATGGACCTCCCCGAGGGCACCGTCATCGCCCTGCACACCGACGGGCTGCTCGCCGACGCCCCCCGGGAGGCGCTGTGCCGTGCGCTGGCCCGGCCCGAACCCTCCCTGGAACGGCACGCCCAGCACGTCCTCGACTCCCTCGCCCCGGCCCGCCCCAACGACGACGTCGCCCTCCTCCTGGCCCGCACCCGGCGCCTGCCCGCCCACCGGGTCGCCTCCTGGGAACTGCCCGCCGACCCGGCACTGGTCGCCGAGGCCCGCAAGACCACCGCCCGGCAGCTCGGCGTGTGGGGGCTGGACGAGCTGGCGTTCACCACCGAACTGGTCGTCAGCGAGCTGGTCACCAACGCGATCCGGCACGCCGCCGGGCCCATCCGGCTCCGACTCGTCCTCGAACGCACCCTGATCTGCGAGGTGTTCGACGGCGGCGCCACCGCGCCCCATCTGCGTCATCCGCGCACCACCGACGAGGGCGGCCGCGGCCTGTTCCTCATCTCCCAGTTCACCCAGCGCTGGGGCACCCGCTTCCTGCCCGACGGCAAGGTGATCTGGGCGGAACAGTCCCTGGCGAATCCGCCCGCCTGACGTACCGTCAGTCCACGCGGTAGGCCATGCGGGGACGCCACCGCTGACCCGACCGGATGAACTCGCCGGGCCACGCCCTCCTCCCGCCTCCCCCGAATCTCCACAATTACGGCGTATCGCCCCTCTCTTGCGCCCGCCCATGCCCCGTTCGGCCTGATTAGTGGCGCTTGCCACTTCATATGAATGCAGGGGTCGGCTTCGGGCACCGGGCTCCGTCGCCTCGGCAGGACATCAGGAGAAGAGGGACGTGGCGTGAAGCGAAGAACACCGGGCGGCGTGGGTCTGACCCTGGCCGTCTCGGCGGCGTTGGTGGTGGGACTGACCGGCGAGGCGGTCTCCGCCGCCCCCGGCGCGAGGAGCATCGCGGACGGCAGGGCGCCCGGCGACGGCGCCGTGACCGTGCGCGTCGTCAACGAGGTGGATGCCGACGGGACGTACGACCAAGGCCTGGAGAAGGGCTGGCTCGGTGTGCGGGTCACGCTGACCGACGACCGAGGAACCGTGGTGACCCAGACCACCAACTCCTACGGCGTCGCCTGGTTCCAGCCGTCGGCCTCCCCACTGCGCGGCGGCAGGTACCGCGTCCAGGTCTACAACCCCGACCCCCGCACCTTCCAGCCGGCGATCGCGGGCCTCGGCGACGGACCGAAGGTCATGCGCAGCAACGTCGGCTTCGTGAACGTCTCCGGCAACCGCAGCACGACGTACACGACCGGCTTCTGGGAGCCCGGGGTCTACTGCCAGGAGAACCCTGACCTGGTGACCTGCAACCTGACGAAGGGTGACGCACCCGACACCCACAAGGGTCTGGTGCGGTTCGCGGGGAACCTCTCCGACACCCACCCCGGCGGCACGGTCCGCCGGCTGACCAACAACCAGCAGCAGGGCTCGGTGTTCGGCATCGGCAACGACCGGGTCGGCAACACGTACATGGGCACGCTGGTCAAACGGCACGCGGCGTACGGCCCGGCGGGCGCGACCAACACGATCTACCGCCGCAACAGCGCCTCCGGGGTGAGCACCTTCGTCACCCTCCCGGGCCTGCTGACCGAGCACGACGAAAGCGACGACTGGCTTCGTGACAACCCGGTCTACGGCAGGGTCGGCCGGGAGGGCATCGGTGACGTCGACGTATCCGGCAACGGCAGGACCCTCTACGCGGTCAGCCTCAACGACTCCCGGCTGTACACCGTGCCGATCCGCGGCACCGGCGACGGGGTCTACCCGGGCACCTACCGGTCGCACGTCATTCCCGAGCCGGAGCACTGCGCCGGCCACTGGCACCCGTACGGCATCGGGGTGCGCGGCGGGCGCGTGCTCGTCGGCGGGGTGTGCGGCGCGGAGAACACGGTCACCAGGAACGCCCCGTGGGGCGACCCGTCCCAGGTAACCGCGCACGTCTACGAGTTCTCCCAGGGGTCGTTCCGCCATCTGTTCCGCACGGCGATGAACTACCCGCGCGGCTGCGCGTACCGGTTCACCGGACTGCCCGCGACCACCGCCCGCTGCACCAAGCCCGCCTCCGTCGGCCGACCGCTGAGTGCCATGTGGGAGGCGTGGAACCAGCGCGTCCCCACGCCCGGGCACCTCTCCTTCGTCTCCGCGCCGCAGCCGATCCTGTCCAACATCGAGATCGCCGACAACGGCGACCTGGTCCTGGGCTTCCGCGACCGCTTCGGCGACATGCAGGGCACGGCGACCTACCCCTTCAACGCCCGTACGAACGCCCTGGTCAGAGCTGTCGCCGCCGGTGACGTGCTGCGGGTGTGCAAGTCCGGTACGACGTACACGCCGGAGAACAACGCCCGGTGCGACGTGCTCCACGGCGCACAGCCCAACAACGACGAGGGCCCGGGTCACGGCGAGTTCTACGCCGACTCGACGAGGCTCGCGGACGCCCACGAGGACCAGGTCACCCAGGGCGGCACGGCCCTCCAGCCGTTCCGGAACAGGCTGTGGAGCACGGTCTACGACCCGTTCGACCACCACCCCTGGGAGCAGGGCGTACGCCGCTGGAACACCAACAAGGGCACGGCCGAGGGCAACCTCACGATCCAGCGCACCTGGAGCGGCGACGCCAGGCAACGCGCCCTGCTCTTCGGCAAGGGCAACGGCCTCGCCGACCTGGAGCTGATCTGCGACCGGGCGCCCATCCAGGTCGGCAACCGCGTCTGGTACGACGTCGACGGCGACGGCGTCCAGGACCCGTCCGAGCCGCCGGTCAAGGGCGTGAAGGTGACGCTCGACCCGATGTCTCCCGGCCCCGACCTCAGGGCGTACACCGACGCGAACGGCGAGTACTACATCGGCGGCGACCGGGGACTGCGGCCGAACACCACCTACCGGGTCTCCTTCGACTACAGCCGCGCCGACACGTCCGCCCTGCCGGGCCGCCCGAGCCGCTCCGCCCTCAAGTGGACGGTCAGAAACGCCGGTTTGAACCGTGCGATCGACTCCGACGTCGACGCGCAGGGCCGCACCACGGTCCGTGTCGGCGACCCCGGCCACGTGAACCACACGGTCGACGCCGGCCTCACCCCGTCGGTGCGGCTGACGCTCGTGAAGCTCGACAGGAAGAACAACAGGCCGCTGCCCGGCGCGGTGTTCGAGCTGTGGCAGGACACCAACGGCGTCCGCGGCCTCCAGCGAGGCGGGCCGAAGAGGGACCGGTTCGTCAACGACTGCGCCAGCTCCCGCACCGGCCGCTGCTCCTTCGGCTCGCTCCTGCCCGGTACGTACTACCTGGTGGAGACGGACGTCCCCGAGGGCTACCGCAAGCCGCGGCGGCCGGTCACCGGCCCGTACGTCCTCACCCCGAAGAACGCCTCGAACGGCAACGGGCTGTTCGTGAAGCTGTTCAACCTGCGGGGAGAGCGGTGCAAGGGAAGGAAGTGCTGATCCCCTGAGTCCCCCGCCCCAGGTCCTGGGACCCGGGAGGGTGACGTGGGACGGGCCGTCCACCGGTCGACAGCGGTGGGTGGCCCGTCCGCGTGAAGAGACGCGGGGTGCCTTCCCGTTCGGCCCAGCAGGACGTCTCCGGGGTGCGCGGGATGCCGTATCTCTGGGAGGGAGTACGGCGAGTGCGTGAGTGAGTACCGGAGGCCGCGTTGACGGAACGAAGGACACGGAAGAGCCGGATACGGATGGTCGCGGTGGTGTCGTCCGCCCTGTTGGGCTGGACGGCGGTCCCGGCCGCCGCGTCGGCCCCGGCGGCGGCGTGCACCGCGCGCACCGGCCCCTACCAGTGGGACCTGGAACGCCATCTCAAGCTTCCGGCGGACGGCCGGCAGTCCACCGCCGACTGCGTGGCGATCCGCGCCTTCCAGCAGCGCACGGGTGTGAAGCCGGCGAACGGCTACGCGAACGTGGCCACGCACCGCACGATGCTGGTGGTGCGGGCCCGCGCCGACCCGAACGCCGCCGGGAAGTGCCCGGTGCGGTCGTACCAGGTGACGTGCGTGGACCTCGACCAGCAGTTGGTGTGGGTGCAGCGGGGGAAGCGGGTGATCTACGCGCCGGTGCCCGCGCGCACCGGCAAGGACGGTCAGGAGACCCGCTCCGGCTGGCACACGGTCTACTGGAAGAACCGCGACCACCACTCCGACCTGTACGACCACGCCCCCATGCCGTTCGCCCAGTTCTTCAGCGACGGCCAGGCCTTCCACGGCGTCCTCGACGACCTCTTCCAAGGCGGCTCCCACGGCTGCGTGAACCTGCGGTACGCGGACGCCGAGCGGCTGTGGAGGATCATGCACAAGGGGGACTCGGTGTACGTGTGGGGTGTCAAGCCGGGGACCGGGCGGTCCCTGCGGCCGTCATCGGCGTCCTCGTCCGCGGCGGAACAGGGCTGAGCCCGGCGGCGCGGCACCCCGGATGGGGCCGGCCCTGACCAGGGGCCGGGGGTGCCGCGCCTTCCCCGGTCGGAAGGGCTGCCCAGGGGAGAGAGAGGGGAGCCTGATCCCGGGGCCGGGGGCGCAGGGACCTCGGATCAGCCGTGGATGAGGGAGGCGGTCCAGGTGTTGAGGTGGCCGGTGACCGCCTGGTCCTTGAGGACCGGCTTGCCGACGGCCTGGACCTTCGGGGTGGCCTTCCAGGTGACGTCGGCGCGGGCGATGCCCTTGACGGCGACCTTGACGCCGCCGCCCTTGATGGCGAGGGCGGCGTTGACGTTGGTCACCTTGGCGACGGCGCGGGCGTTGCGCTGGACCTTGCCCTTGACGATCTTGTAGTGCAGGGTCAGCTTCTCGCTGGTGACCGGGATGCCGTAGATGGTCTCGGTGGCGGTGTAGGAGACCGCGACGGCGCCCTTGGTGTGCTTCGAGGACGAGACCTCGTGGACGAACTTCACGTCCTTGTTGTACGGGGTCACGGTCTTCACCGGATGGTTGACGTTGCCCTTGAGCTGCCGGAACAGGGACGCGTAGATCTTGCCGTTCTGCAGGTGCCCGACGAACGCGGTCTTCTTGGCGGCCGGCAGCGCGGAGAAGCTCTTCAAGGTCCGCTTGGCCTCGGGTGTCCTCTGCGCCTTGAGGTAGGCGGTGTAGCTCTTGACCGTCAGCTTCGCCGGCAGCTTCGCGGCGGCGGTCTGGGAGGCGGCGGTCTGCGTGCCCTGGTGCGGGCCTGCCTCGCTCGCCGACGCCGCCGGGGCCAGTACCGCCAGGGACGCCGCTCCCGCGACGACGACGGTGGTGAGGCGACGCGTGGTGACGCTGTGCACAGTGTTCTCCCTGCGGTCTGAGTGTCCGTCGGTGCGCGGCAACGAGCCTAGGGAGCGGTCGGCCCGGCGGTAATTGTCTCTTGGGGCAGTGCCCTCCGGGGATGTCCCACTGTGACGTGGCCGTGTCATTTCGGGGGTGCTTCTTGTCGGTAGCGGACGCTAAGTTGGGGGGGAGATCGCCGCCGCACCCGGGGCACGGGGCTCTGTCGGGAAAGCGGCATCGGGAAGGGCCGACCAATGACCAAGAGGTCTGACGTAGGAGACACGGCTTGCGCCTACCGGCGCACGGGGGCCGAACCGGTTCGGGACATCAGCAGGCTCAAGACGCTGACGGAACGGGAGAAGGAAGTCCTGCTTCTGCTGGGAACGGGCCTGGGCAACCGGCAGTTGGCCAGGGAGCTCGGTATCGCCGAGCGGACCGTGAAGGCACATGTCGCGCGAATAGTGGAGAAACTGGAGCAGCAGACACGGCTGCAGGCCGCGGTGCTCTCCGTCCTCGCCCACGAGCTGCTGTGCGCCGATCCACGGTGCACGTGCGACTCGGCCGCGCCGACGTCCCGTCTCGTCGGGGCGTCCGCCGTCTGACCGTCGACCGGTCGTTCACTCTTGAAAATCACCACCGCTCAATGACCAGCTGAGCACACGCAACCCATGTGCGGCGCGAGCGACTTACGGGGGTAGATGCGCGTATGACCACGAGATGACGAGCAAGAGGCGAGAAATGTGAAGAAGGGCCCGCCATCCGGCGGGCCCTTCGTTCCACGGGCCCCTTCTCCGCCGATACCCGCCCTCCCGCGCCACCGGCCGGACCCGTGATGTGCGGGGCGCCGTCGACGCGGCGCCCGCCGCCCCACTCGCAACAGACTCCCTGGCTCCGATGTCACTCGCCACGTCAGTCAGCAACTGTCGCTTCCAGCTCGGGAGTTACGCCGCTCACTGTACAAACCCGAGCCGTGGGCCGAGACCGACGGAACACCGATGAAGGGCCGACGGGGCACTGTCGCCCATCACCTTCGTCGTAGAGCCCGGTTCTGACGGCGTCGTCGCGTCCGGTGTCGATCACCCGGCCGGCGTCGGTGCCACCGGGCGCACCGACCCGATTCGATGACTGAGCAGCCTTGTGGCGACACCCGATGACACCATGTTCACGCCGGGGCGGAGGCGGAGACAGGTCAGGAAAGGCCCCACTCCTGCTTCACTCGCCCCTTGTTCGACCCGTCGGCCGGGGTGATCGTGATCTTCTGCCCGGAGCTGCTGCTGGCGGCCGTAAGCACCTTCTTCGCGGACACGTTCTTGATCCTGCTGCCGGCGAAGTCCCACTGCTGCGCCTTGGACTTGGTGTTGCAGCTCGTCTGCTCCACTTGAGTCTTCGTCTTGGCGGACCGCACATACAGGCACTTCTTCGAGTGCTTGTTCTTGATCACGAATATGCGCGACTGGTTGGGCTTGTTGTCATTGATCCACACCAGGTCCCACCGCTGCGTGGTCGCCTTCTTCGCGCACTTGCGCAGCTTCAGGTCCGCCTTGTTGGCCTTGGAGTTGTCCATAGACAGGCACATGCCGTACGTGCCGAACACCTTCTCCAGGCGCACATTGCCGTAGCCCTTCGGAACCTTGTCCTGCGCCCCGGCGCCCGCCGCCGACGCCGGCAGCGCGCCGCCCGCCAGCAGAGCGCCCGCCGCACCGGCGAGCACAAGCCCCTTCACCGCGTTCTTCATGAAGCCACCGCTTTCTCGAGATCACGTACTCGGTGACCAGGACCGTAGAGTCCTGGCTGGTGGCGGCGGTATTGACTGTTTGGGCACTGCCTCAAGGGACACTCACACCCACCCCGTACGATCCCGCCATGTCCCGCCGCACCCGAATCGCCGGTCTGACCATCGGCGCCCTCGCCCTCACCACCACCGCCGTGATCACCGTGCACATGCTGAGAGAACCCACCTTCAGCTTCGCCGCCGCCCCACTGGCCGACGATCCCGCCTGCACCCGGGTCGGCGAGCGGTACCCCAACCGACTGGCCGGGCTGGAGCGGTCGGACACCACGACGAAGGGCGCGGCGGTCTGGGGTGACGGAGCCGTCGTCGCGCGCTGTGGCTTCCCCCGGCTCAAGGCCACCGCGGACGCGTGTGCCGAGGTCAACGGGGTGGACTGGGCATGGCGTACGAGCACGGACGACGACGGACGGGAAGTGCTGGTCACCTACGGTCGTGAACCGTCCGTCGAGGTGCAGCTCACCGTCGGCGAGGCGGCCCCCGACTCCGTCCTCGTCGGCCTCTCCCCTGTCGTGAAATCCCTCAAGCAACGCAACGAGTGTCTTTCCCCCTCCGATGTGATGGCACCCCCGAGCCCGACGCACAGCACCCACTGAGGGAGTTGGAGTACCCGATGGCCACGACGAAGACACTCCGGCTGGCGGCCATGTGCGCGATCGCGGTCGCGGTCGCGCTGTCCGGCTGCTCGACCAGCGAACCGCTGGTACTCGATACGGACACGGCACAGTCGGGACGGTCCCAGCCGTTCAAGAGCGTTCCGGTGACCGAGCGCGCGGACGCTCCCGAATTCTCCGGCAGTACGGTCGACGACGATCCGGTCCACCTTTCCGACTACCGTGGCAAGGTCGTCGTCGTGAACGCCTGGGCCACCTGGTGCGGTCCGTGCCGGGCCGAGTCGCCCGCTCTGGAGCGCACGTATCGGAAGTTCAAAGACCAAGGCGTGCAGGTACTAGGGATCAGCACCGACGTCGAGCGACAGAACGCGCGGGCGTTCCAGCGGGAGTTCGCCCTCTCCTACCCGAGCCTGCACGACCCGCACGGCAGGCAGTTGTTGAAGCTGCCGCGCGGCATGGTGAACCCGCGACTCCTCCCCTTCACCCTGCTCGTCGATCGGGAAGGCAGGATCGCGGGGGCCGTCCAATCCCCATTGACCGAGAAGGAGTTGCAGGCCATTCTCACTCCGATACTGAAGGAGACCTCGGGGAAGACACATGAGTAGGGGTGGCTGCGGCTGGGGCGACCGAGAGTGGCAGGATGAGAGCGTACGAGCCGCTTCATGTACGGCGCAGGACGGCGACGCCCCACAACAAGGGACCCGAGTCATGGCAGCTGGAACCACCGACAGCCCGGCGACGCTCTACGGCCCGGTGTCTCTCGGTCTCGGGGTCATCGCGCTGATCACCGCGTTCTTCTTCGGTATTTTCGGCATTCTGGCCGGCGCCCTCGCCATCACCTTCGGCATCCTCGGCCTGACCAGCAAGGTCAGCCGGACCAAGAGCACCATCGGGCTGGTCACCGGCGCCTTCGGGTTCCTCTACCCGCTCTCCTTCTTCTTCGTCTTCACCGGCGGCTTCTGAAACATTCCCCCAGGCCCTCAGGGGGTGAGGACCGATGTCCCCATCAACGATGGTGACTTGGGCCCCGTACTCGCCGCTGCGACCGCTTGTGATCTGAACTCCCTGCAATCGTCGGCGAGTTCGCGGAGGTGCTTCATCCGCGGGTCGACGGCGGGCTTCTCGTACGCATTGCCCCGGTGGCGCGATGGGACACCGCACTAGTTGTCATCGAATCCGGTGGTCTCGGCCTACGGCCGCACCGTGCGGGCCCGCCCACCAGTGCCTTGCCCTTTCGGGCACTGCCCAAGAGGGCGCTGCCCCAGGAGTCACTTACACCCCTCCCCCCTCCTCCCTAGGGTCTTTGGCAGGCGCCTGACAAGAAGCTATCCGCTCCCATCAGGTCGCCTGGCATTGACGGGGACGAAGGGACAAACATGCAACTCTCTCGATTCGCGAAGGTGACAGCGCTGTCCGTGGCTCCGCTCACGCTGGTCGCGGGTGGTTTCCAGGCGTCGGCTCTCGCGGACCAGTCCGCTCAGGACGCACGGCCCGCCGCCGCGGCGTTCTCTGTGTCCGCGCTGTCCGCCAGGTCCGACGGCGGGCTGAAGGACGTCTCCGGCTTCAGCTCGAACAGCACCCAGGGCAAGACCCTGAGGGCGGAAGACTTCGGCGTCATGCGGGCGGCCTCAGGGGAGGCCGCTGTCGTCGACAGCTCCATGGCACGCCAGGGCGTCACCACGGCTGCCGGCAAGGGTTTTGTCGAGCTGTCCTGGAAGGGTTACACGAAGGACGCCCGGTACGTCGTCACCCGAGACGGCAAGAGCATCGCCACCCTGGGCGCGGGCGTGACCTCCTTCCGCGACACCAGCGTAAAGGCGGGCGCCGACTACGCCTACCAGGTCATTCCTCTGCTGCCGAAAGGCGGCAACCCGAACTCCAGGCTCTACGGCATGAGGGTGGCCGTCCCCCACTCCGGCTCGCTCACGGGGCTGCGCGAGTCGGCGGTCGAGCGGGCGTCCACCGCGGCCGTGGCCAAGACGTCCACGCTGAGCTGGGTCGGCTTCATCCCGCAAAAGTACGTCGACGCTCCCTTCGCCGGCTGTGACTACGGCAAGAGCTTCAAGTTCGGTGGTGACAACCACAAGGACTTCAACTGGAAGTCGAACAAGTACCGCTTCGCGCTCCACGCCACCATCACCTGGAAGACCAAGAAGGTGGTGAGTAACAAGCACATCAACCCCACCACCGTCTACGTGAAGAAGACGAACAAGTACGTGGGCTCGAAGACCGCCACCGCCAAGAACACGTACGCGAAGAAGCTGGCGTCGAGCGGCAACACCGTGGGCATCCGGATGGTTGTCCACGCCACCAACCCGTACTGCAAGGGCCTGGGCGGGTTGAAGGGCGCGGCCTCCGGTGCCTTCACCATCAATATGTCCAAGAGTGGTAACTATGAGATCCGCTCCGGCACGCACCGCCAGTACCCGAACAACTACATCTACATCTACGACGGCGGTAAGGTCACCAATGTCCACAAGAAGAAGCACGGCAGCACCAAGTGCCTCGTCGGCTCGGTCTTGTGCCCCCAGGTGGACATGACCGGCCTCTACGGCAAGTTCTGACCTGACCTTCGGGCTTTCCTTCCTCACACCGATGCTGGAGGAAGGAAAGCAGGAGCATCACCGACTACAGCGAGCCGCCGGGCCTCGGAGGAGTCCCCTTAGGCGGAGGACTCCTCGTCCGCGGACGGCTCGTCGGGGGCGCCCTCCTCGGCGGGACTCCCCTCGGACGGCGTCTTCTTCTCCCCCTTCTCGGCCTCCTTCGTCTCCTTCGCCTTCTTGGCCTTCTTCTCTCGCTGCTCCTTCCTCTCCTTCTGTTCCTTCTTCAGGAGGTCCTGGAGGCGTTGGACGCCGGCCTGGGCGGCGTCGCGGGTGGCGGTGTCGTCGATGCCGTAGAGGCCGCCGTGGGTGAGAAGGGCGGCGGTGTCGCCGACGCGGACGGTGGCGAGGTCGAGGGTGAGGGCGCTGTCCTCGCCCTCCACGGCACCGCTGACGACCAGCCGCAGCCCCTGCCGGGCGTCGCCCAGGCCGCCGGGGAGTTCGACGGGGGTGACCTCGGCGCCGTACTCCTGCCCCTGGGCACCGGTGATGGTGAACTCACCGCACTTGTCGACGAGTTGACGGAGCCGGCCGAGGCGGGCGTCGACGTCGGCCTTGTCGTACGCGCCGACCTGGTACCGCAGTTGGGCGCCGTACTCGTAGTCGTCGAAGCCCGTGACGGCCGTACCGCCCTTGGGTTCGCCGAGGATGTCCTCGGCGTAGACCGCGTCGAGGAGTGCCTGGCACTCGGGGCGGTCGGTGCGGCCCTTGAGGAGACCGTCGCGCCAGGTCGCCGCGCCCTGGGTGCCGGCCCAGGCGTCGCCGAGGTCGTCCTGGCGCAGCAGGGCGCTTCTGGCCCGGGCGTCGGTGAGGGCGGGGACCGTCGAGGCGGAGGGCGAGGCGGGGGCCATGGTCTCGTCGACGGAGGCGGCCTCGGGGAAACCACGCGGGTGCCCCGGGTCGTCCACGGCGCAGGCCGCCGCCCCCGCGAGCATCCCGAGGGCCACGGCCCGGGCGAGAACACGGTACGGACGACGCATGGCGGAGCCTCCCGAGAGCACGACGTTTCCGCTCCTACGCCAACACCCCTCGGGCCCGTCCACCAGCGCACGAGGGCGTACGGGTGAGCGGCTCCCCCGGACGGCTCTCCCCGGACGGCTCTCCTCACAGCACCGCGGCGCGGGGGTTCGGTTCAGGGCAGGGGGGTGGGGAGGAAGGACTCGTCGGCCGTCGTGGGTGTGGGGAGGGTCGAGTCCGGGGCCGGGGTCGGTGCCGTGCCCCGGATCTCCACGAGCGCGCCCGTCGTCAGCCGGTCGTACAGCCACCGCGCGTCGTCGGTGCGCAGGCCGATCCAGCCTGAGGTGGTGTCGAGGTTGCCGGGAGCCTTGTCGTTGTAGGTGAGGGCGGCGATCCAGATGCCGCTCCCGGCCGGGCTCCGCGTCGGATCCCCGGTCGCCTTCTCGCTCGTGCCGGTCCCGTCGGTCGCCTCGGTCCCGTCGGTCGCCTCGGTCGTGCCGCGCGGACCGCCCGTACTGCCGCTGCCGTCGGCGGTAGGAGTCGCACCGTCCGCACCGTCCGCACCGTCCGCACCGGGTTCGGCGCTCGCCTCGACCGGGGCCAGTTCCAGGACCCACGGGAGCTTCATCTCGTACTCGTCGGGGAAGCGGACCGTCGCGGCGGAGACGACCATGACGCTGTGCTTGGCGGTGACGGTCATCAGGCCGGTCGGGGTCGGCGTCCTGGCCGTGCCACTGGAAAGTGGCAGTTCGCGGCCGTCGACGGTGAGGACGCGGCGGGAGAGGTCCACGGTGACGTCGGGCGCCGCCGTAGCGCTGGGCAGGGAGGTCGCGGTCGTGGACGGGCCCCGCTCGGTGCCGTGGGAGGCGACGTTCAGCGTGAGGACGGCGGCCAGGCCCGCCGCCGCGCAGCCGCCCGCGAGGGCGGCGGTCGTCCGGCGCCGCCGCCGACGGCGTCCGGCGGTGGCGCGGACGTCGGCGCCGGACCCGGGCGGAGAAGCCTCGGCGGTCTCGGCCAACTCGCGCAGCCGGACGGTGAGTTCATCGGACACGACCGTCCTCCTTCGCACCCTCGGCGGGGGCCAGTTCGCGCGCCAGTGCCGCCCGGCCGCGGGACAGCCGGGCCTTGACCGTGCCCACGGGGGCACCGGTCTCGGAGGCTACCTGCTCGACACTCAAGTCGCACAGATGGTGCAGAACCACCGCCATCCGCTGGGCCTCCGGAATCCTGCGCAACGCCTCGACCAGCACCGCGCGCTCGGGATCGGGTCCCGGCGCGTGTTCCGGGGGCGGAGTGCGGCGCACCAGCTCCAGCCAGCGGCGCGCCCGGCGCCACCGGCTCACCGCGAGCCGCATCGCCACGGTCCTGATCCACGCCTCGGGCGCCCCCTCCGCGAGGAAGTCCCGCCGCCGGTCCCAGGCCCGCACGAAGGCTTCCTGCACCACGTCCTGCGCCTCGCCGTGGTCCCCGGTGAAGGCGTAGAGCTGGCCGGTCAGCCGGGGGAACGCGGTGGCGTAGAACGCGTCGAACTCTGCCTCGGTCATGCCCCCGCCGTTGTCCGAAGTTCCCTGCGTCGCCATGCAACCCGGTCGCCCCCGTCGTGCGTACAGGTCCCGTACGTACGCCCGCACATCGAAACACATCGCGAATCACATCATCGCGAAACACATCTGGGGGAGACCATGACCACGAGGAGCAGGGCCGCGAGAAGCAGGGGCACGGGAACGCGGCGGCGCCGACGTCTCGTCCACGTGATCGCCGCGACGGCCGCGTGCGCGGTCGCGTTCGCGCTCACGGGCTGCGCGGGGAGCGGCGAGGGCGTGCGGGTCGAGGGGCCGAGTGGGATCCCGAGGGCCCATTCCCAGGCGGACCAGGGGGCGGACGCCGGGGACGGGGACGGAACCGGGGACGGAACCGGCGCCGAGGCCGTGAACGTGAAGCCCGGCCCGCCGCCGCCCAAGGCCTTCGAGGGCGCGCGCGTGAACATCGCCGACGGGCAGACCGTGGGCGTCGGCATGCCGATATCCGTCACCTTCGACCGCCCGGTCCCGGAGGCCGAACGCGCCGAGGTGGAACGGCGGTTGAAGGTCGAGACGGACACCGGCACGGAGGGCTCCTGGAGCTGGGTCAAGGACCGGAACCTCGCCGACGGCCAGCGCGTCGACTTCCGTCCCCGCACCTACTGGAAGCCCGGTACGAAGGTCACCGTCGAGGTCGGGGCGGACCTCACCCGGCACTTCACCATCGGCCGCTCGCTGATCGCCACGGTCGACGTACGGCAGCACACCATGACCGTCGAGAAGGACGGCTCGACCCAGCGCATCCCGGTCACCACGGGCGCGCCCGGCATGGAGACCTGGAACGGCACGATGGTCGTCTCCGACAAGCAGCCCAAGGTCTTCATGGACTCCCGCTCGGTCGGCTACGGCGACTCGTACGCCGACTGGTACTCCTACGCCGTCCACCTCACCGCCTCCGGCACCTACCTCCACGAGAACCCGAAGGCCAACACGTACGCGGGCCGACAGAACGTCACCCACGGGTGCGTGGGCCTCGCGGACGACGGCACGGCGAAACGGTTCTACGACCAGGTCATCCCGGGCGACGTGGTGAAGGTGACCGGCTCGAAGGAGACCGTGGCCGTCGGCAACGGGTACGGCGACTGGAACCTGAGCTGGGAACGGTGGGTGGCGGGCAGCGCACTGCGCTGAGAGCGCGGCGAAAAAAAACGTACGCCGGTGTCATCCGTCCCGTACGTCTTGTGAGTTTGCAGAGGTGTCAGAAGCCGTTGTCTTTCCGAGAGTGACGGGCGTGTTTCTGCTGGTCAGGTGTAGGGGTGGTGTTTCGGCGGGAGGGACGGGTTGTTGTGTCGTCTCTTCGGTGGAGGTGCCGGGATGCCGTCGGTGATGGGGTTGCTGGAGGAGCGTGAACGCGTCGCTCGGCAGCGGGTGGATGCTCTCCAGGCCGAGCTGCGGGAAGCGGAGGCGGTGTGGGAGCGGTTCGTGATTGCCCGTGAGACGGTGGGTGAGGTTCTGGCGGAGCCTCGCGGAGGCGAGGACGTGGCGCCGGTCGTGGTGGCCGGCGAACGGCCGGTGCAGGTCAGGCAGGCGGTGCCCGGCTCAGTGGTGCCTCACTGGGAGGAAGGGCTCGCCCCGGCGGTTCTCGCGCCGGACTACCAGCGGATCATGGACGTGCTGGCCGGCGGGAACGGGATGCGCGGGGAGGCGATGGACTGTCGTCAACTCGCGGCAGGCCTCGGGCTGGAGCCGGTCCCGGCGAAGGTGGAAGGGGTGCGGTCGAAAGCCAAGCGGCTGGCCGCGCGGGGCTGGCTGGCTGAGGAACGTCCGGGGCTGTTCAGCGTGCCCGTCGGGCGAGGCGGCGGCTCATGACTGTGCTCATCGCCCACTTGATCACTGCCTCCGAGGTGTCGGTGCGCGTCTCGTAGTCGCGGGCCAGCCGGCGTGAGTGCATCAGCCACGCGAACGTGCGCTCCACCAGCCACCTCTTCGGCAGCACGATGAAACCGCTGGTGTCGTCGCTGCGTCTGACCACGGTCAGCGCGATCCGCCAGGCGTCGCGGGCGAGGTCGACCAGGCGCCCGGTGTAGCCGCCGTCGGCCCACACCCGCGTGATGCGCCAGTGCCGTTCACGCAGCCGGGCCAGGAGTGTCTGCCCCGCGTCCCGGTCGGTGACCGAGGCCGCGGTCACCGTCACGGCCAACAGCAGTCCGAGGGTGTCCACCACGATGTGCCGCTTGCGGCCGTTGACCTTCTTCCCGCCGTCGAAGCCCCTGGTCGCGCCCGGCACCGACGCGGCTGCCCTCACCGACTGCGCATCGATGACGCCGGCCGTCGGCTCCGGGTCCCGGCCCTCAGCCCGGCGGACCCGGTCGCGCAGCCGGTCGTGGAACTCGGCGGTCAGGCCCTTGTCCCGCCAGCGCCGGAAGAAGGCGTAGACGCGGTCCCACGCGGGAAAGTCCGCAGGCATCGCCCGCCAGGTGATACCGCCCGCGACCAGATAGCGCACCGCGTCGACCATCTGCCGGTGGCAATAGCTCTCCGGTTGCCCGCCACGGCCCTCCAGCCAGCCGGGAACCGGCATCGCCTCACGTACGACGGCCCACTCCGCGTCGCTCATGTCGGACGGATACTTCGGTCGCCTGTACGGCCGGTCCCTGGCGTTCCCGAACCGGTGTGCGAGGCAATCACACTCCAGGGAAGCTTGGTTGGACGCCATCGACGCCGGCACGGAAGACTGCAGCACCAGGGGCCTCCTGTTGCTCGGTTGGATTCGACACCCACGAGCTGTGCGGGAGGCCCCGCTTTCATGCCCGGTTGGCCACGAGATCACCCGACCGAGTCGACAACCTCGAACTCACGCCCACCAAGATCGATAGAGCAACAGCTTCTCAGACCAACACACCAATGGGGGTTGTCCGTTCATGACCATGACGCGGATGCACAAGTACGTCGCCGTCGCAGCGCTGACCACGGTGCTGGCGGGGGTGCCGTCGATGTCGTACGCCGTCTCGCGGGGGGAGACGGCGCACGGCACCGACACGGCGGCGGTGGCGGCGGCCAGGAAGGCGCCGACGCCGCGCATCGTCGCACCCGGGGAGCACGTCGTCGCCGCGCCCGGCTTCGAGCTGTGGCTGACGGCGGAGGGCAAGCACTGGACGGACCCGGACATGCCCGACGACCCGCAGTTCCGCAGCGTCGTCGACGGCAACATCGACCCGACCCGGCCCGGGGTGTCCCTCCAGGGCAGCGGCTTCGAGGGGCGCTACTACCTCTCCGGCCTCTACTACGGCGGCAAGGGCACGGCCTCCCGTGTCGAGGTCGCGACCAGCACGGGCAAGGTCCGCGGCAAGCTGATCGAGCTGGCCGGGAAGCCGGGCTGGGGTGTCTGGTACGCCATCGCCGACCTGCCGTCGGGCGACAACGGGGAGGACTTCCTCCGCGAGGTCACCGTCTACGACACCAGGGGCCGCGTCTACTCCCAGCTGCCGCTGAGCTGAGCTGAGCTGACCTGAGCCGACCCGCTCCGTACCGCTCTGTCGGCCGGAGCGGTCGGCGGCTCGAAGTGACCGTGCGGGCGGAGGACCTGACCACTCCCCGCCCGCACGGGCACGCTCCCCCACTCCCGACCCCGAGGACCGTCGTCCGTGCCGCACGAGAAACCCGGACCGCCCGAGCAGCCCGAGCAGCCCGGACCGCACGAGCAGCCCGGACCGCCCGAGGGCGGCGACTTCGCCGCGTACGCCACCGTGGCCTGGCCCCGCCTGGTGCGTACCGCGCACATGCTGACCGGTGACTTCCACGAGGCCGAGGATCTCGTGCAGACCACCCTGGCGAAGGTGTACGCCCGCTGGCGGCGCATCCCGCGCGACGACGTCGACTTCTACGTACGGCGCTCGCTGGTCAACAACAACATCAGCCGCGTCCGCAAGAGACGCGTGGCCCATCTGCTGACGCCGTTCCTGCCGGAACGGGTGCACGAGCGGCACGCCGGGCACGCCGACTCGATCGCCCAACAGGCCGCCGTCACCCAGGCGTTGGCCGGACTGTCGGCCCGCCAGCGGTCCGTGCTGGTGCTCCGCTTCTGGGAGGACCTCAGCGAGAACGAGATCGCCCAGTTGCTCGGCTGCTCGCTCGGCACGGTCAAGACCCATGTACGGCGCGGCCTGCAGGCCCTGCGCACCCACCCGGTGTTCGCCGCCTCCCGTACGGACGGCGGCCACGGCTCCACCGCCTCCGCTCCCTCTCCCCCGTTCGCCCAGGCGCCCCCCTCGCCCGTCCCCGGAGCCCGCCCATGAACCACCCGACCTCCGGGACCGGCCCGACCGGAACCGGCACAGACACAGGAACAGGCGCGGGCGCGGGCGTCGGCGTGGACGCGGGCGCGGAAACGGGCGTGGGCTCGGGTGCCGACTCGGGCGCGGCGGGCTCGGGCGTGGGTGGCGCGTACGCCGCCGACACCGGGCAGTTGCTGCGGGAGGCGTTCGCCGAGGCCGCGTACGACGTCACGCCGCCGCCGGTACCGCTGGAGGCGATCGAGCGGGACGGCCGCAAGCGCCGACGGCGGCGCCGGGCCGCCGCACTGAGCACCGGCTGCGGGCTGCTGCTCATCCCGCTCGTCGTGCTGGCCCTCCGCCCCGACGGCCCCTCCTCCACGGTCCGGCCGATGGCCCCGCCGAGCCCGAACCCGAGCGCCGGCGCCTCGCCCTCACCGACGCCGACCCCGACGCCCGCCCGGACCTCCGAGACCTCCGCGCCACTCGCCGGGCAGGTACGGGTCGTCGCGCCCGAGGAACGGGTCACCACCGAGCAGGGCACGGAGCTGTGGCTGACCGCGGACGGCAAGCACTGGCGGGACCCGGAGCCGGAGCCCGGCGTGACCGGGCCGGACCAGTTCCGCAGCCTGGTGGACGGCAACCTCGACACCAGCGAACCGGGCATCTCCCTGCAGGGCTCGGGCTCGGCCACCGGCGGCTACACGGTCCACGGCCTCTTCTACGGCGTCCGGTCCGCGGCCGCCGGCGTCAGGATCACCACCTACGACGGCACGGTCCTCGACGGCACGGTCCTGCGCCTGAAGGGCACCACCAACTGGGGCGTCTACTACGGCCATGTGCGGGTCCCGGAGGACCTCGCGCGCTCCCTCGACTTCCAGGACCCCGTGCACGAGGTGATGGTCTACGGCACCGACGGCGAGGTGCTCGCGGAGAACTACTTCGGCCCCTGACGCTCCGCGGTCTCACCGCTTCTCGTACGGGTTCTCCGGCTCGGCCACCCGCCGCACCGACCCGGCGTCCAGGACGGGCGGCCAGGCCTTCTCCGAGCCCGGCTCGCCCGTGGGGTGCCAGATGCCGGTGACGGTGACCCAGGTGTCGGTGGTCGGGGCGTCGGCGTCCCGGATCTCGACCTTGTACGGGCCGGCGTCGGCGGCGCGGCAGGAGACGAGGAGGCGGGTGAGGTACCAGGCGCCGTCGCCCCCTGGGTGACGAAGCCGGTCGTCCGGACCGTACGGCCCTTCAGCGACCGCCCGCTGTCGTGGACCGCCCGGGACGAGAACTCACCGAGGGTCAGCTCGACCGGGTCCGCCTTCGGCAGCGCGGGGAACGTCCCGACGCCGCGCGCCGCGTACTCGGCGGCCTCCCGGTCCGCACGACCACCGGGCCGAGGACGGAGGCGACGGTCGCGACGGCGACGAGCGCGAGACCGCCGAACACGGCGCAGAGCAGCACGCGCACGACAAGCCGCACGGCGACGAGAACGCCCCCGCGCTGCCCGGCACTCCGCCGCTCCCCGACGGCCGGTCGCTCGCCGACGCCCGGCCGCTTCCCGACACCCGCCCGCTCCCCGACGCCCGGTCGTTCTCCGGGCCTCGGCCGTGTCCCGGCGGTGTTCTGTCTCTCGGCGCTCCCCTGTTCTTCCTCTTCCTCGGTCTCCACATGAGGAAGCTAGGGCGCGGGGCTGTGGGGGGGGCGAGGAATCGTCACAGAGGGGGCTGTGCGGGGGCGGGGCCGAGAGTGGTGGTGCCGGGGGCGGTGTGGTGGCCGAGGCCGGTGCGGTAGGCGTCGAGGGCGGCCTCGACGCGGCCGGTGCGGCGGTACAGGTCGCCCAGCAGACGGCACAGGTCGGCCAGGTCGCCGGCGGCGCCCGCCCGTTCCAGCAGGCTCAGCGCCCGTACGTAGTGCTCCTCGGCGGTGTCCGCGTCCCGGGTGTCCTCGGCGATGATGCCGAGGAGGCGGTGGGCGGCGGCGGAGTGCAGGGCCCCGCGTTCGGAGCTGAGGTCGCTGAGCACCTCGCGGAGCAGCTCGGCGGCCTCCTCGGACTTGCCGCGGCGGTGCAGGACGTCGGCGAGCTCGACGGCGACCTGGCTGGTGTAGAGGGCGGCGCGCTTGGCGGAGAGCATGCGGCGGGCCTCGCGCAGCTCTTCCTCGGCACGGGCGTAGTCGCCGTTCTGGGCGTGGAGGTAGCCGCGCATCCAGTGGCAGTTGGCCAGCTCGGTGCGGATCTGGAGCTGCCGGTAGAGCTCGGAGGCCTTGGCGAGCGACGCGTCGGCCTCGGCGATCCGCCCCTCGGCGATCATCGTCCGGGCGACGGACCGGTGCATACGGGCGACGAGGGCCGGGTCGCCGGACTGCGGGGCGAGGGCGAGGGCCAGCTCGGCGGCCTGGGCGGCGCGGGCGTGGGCACCCATGTCCATGTAGGGGGCGATGACCCCGGTGTAGAGGAGGAGTAACGCGTCGGGATCGTGCATCCCGTTGCGGTTCAGTTCGTCGAGTGTGGACTCGAACAGGTAGCAGGAGTAGCGGAGTTCACCGGCGAGGTAGTGGGCGGTCGCACGGCCGCGCAGGGCGGGGACGCGGGCCGGCAGCGGGGCGTCGCCGAGCCGCTGCTCGGCCTGTTCGAACCGCAGCTGGGCGGTCTCCAGGTCGCCGGTCTCCAGGGCGCATTCACCGAGCCCGAGCAGTGCGTCGGCCTGCTCGGCGACCAGCCCGTACTCCTCCGCCTCCGCGAGGACGACCGTGAACCCCTCGGCGGCGGCCTCCGTGGCACCGCCGGCGAGGGTGCGCTGGGCGCCGGTGAGGCGCAGCCGCAGCTCGGTGGCGAAGCCGGCGGGGCGGCCGGTGGCCAGTTCCTCGTATCCCACGCCGAGCCGCTCGGCGATGTGCCGCAGGGCCGGTTCGGAGGCCCGGACCCGGCCGGCCTCCAGCGTCGAGATGTACGCCGGGGTGTACGCCGGTTCCGCCAACTGCCGCTGTGTGAGGCCCCGTTCCGTCCGCAGTTGTTGCACTCTGCGCCCGATGACCTCGGGGTCGTCACGCTCGGCCATACCTGCCATGACGTAAGCATGCCAGTAACCCCCCTTACACCGGCCGCTTTACCCAACTCCCCAACGTCCTCTTGCCGTTGGCAGGCCAAAGCCTTACGTTAAGTGGCACGTTAAGTGCGCTTAACTCGCTTGATCAGCCACTCAGTCGCCGCCGCAGTCACCGTCACACAGTCACCGTCACCGTCGTACCGTGCCGCCGCCATCGCCGCTGCCGTCGCCATCGCCGCCGCTGGGAGGTCCCCGTGATCCGAGACCTGCTCACCCGCCACGCCCGCTCCGTGGCCGCCGCGCTCCTCGCGATCACCGCCCTGATGACCGTGGCCAACGCCTTCCCCCGCTGACGGGGGGCGCGGCCTCGCCGACCGCCGGCTCAGAACTCGGCGGTGTCCAGGTCGAAGCCGAGAGGCGCGGGCAGCGGCACAGCGAGCCCCATCTTGTGCTGGGCACCCTTGGCGTACTCGTCGCCGGACGGCTCCGAGTACACGGTCACTTGCCCCTCCTCCCGGTCGATGAGGAGGTAGACGGGGATCCCCGCCCGGGCGTAGCCACGGATCTTCTTCTCGCGGTCGTGGGCGGCCGTGCTGTCGGAGGTGACCTCGGCGACGAGGAGGATGGGGGAGGGCTCGTGCCACTCTTCCTGGTCTCCGAAGCTCCCTTTGGGGGCGATGACCAGGTCAGGGACGACATGACCTGTCGCGGAGGAGCCGGGGACGGTCAGGCCGATGCCGGTGAAGTTCCGCAGCGAGTCGTCGCGGACTTTCCGGCCGACCTGATGGTTGACCTCCGACACAATTTCCTCGTGCTCCCCGTTGGCCGGAGGTGTCACGCAGATCTCCCCTTCGATCAGCTCCACGCGCCAGCCCTCGGGGGCAGCCGCACTGAACAACTCGAAGGCCTGCTCCACGCTTACGCCGCCCATACGCAAGGGCTCCTCGTACTCGCCGTCAGGGTCGTCATAGGGACCGTAAATGTACTCGCCCTGGTACCCCGGCATGATGATCGGCTCCGCCGTCGGCATGACAGACCTCCGTTCGCTCAGCGCGACCCTCTCAGCGTAGGCCGGAAGCCCGCACAGGGAATCCGGAGCCATTCACTCGAACGAGTGTGCTGTTACGTTTCTGTGCGGGCCGGGGAACCGTGTTCGGCGGAGGGCCGGTGGTATCAGTCGGCCAGTGCCGCCGCCGTCGCGCTTACGAAGGCCTCCGGGTTGTCGAGCATGACGTTGTGGCCGCAGTCCGGGATCGGGACGACGGACACCCCGGCTTCTCTGAGGGCGTCCGTGCCGGGGAGCGGGCCGTCGGCCCCGGGATGGAGGTACGTACGGGGGATCTTCAGGTCGAGCAGCAGCTCACGCACGGTGGGGTGGGTGCCCCGGGCCAGCCCGGCGGCGCTGCGGTACAGGGCCTCGGGACCGGCCAGCCGCATGGTCGACCACCACTGGGCACCGGCCAGTTGGGCGAACTCCTCCCGGCCCCCCGCGAGGAACTCCTCCTCGGAGTACGCGGCGATGCCGTTGCTCCCGACGACCCCGTGCGTGGGGGTGAGCGGATCGAGGTTGGAGTCGATCATCACCAGCTTCCGCACCAGCCGCGGATGCCGCGACGCCAGCACGATCCCCACCGAGCCGCCCATGCTGTGCGCGACCATCTCGGCGCCGGTGACGTCCGCCGCCGTCAGCGCCCGGGCGAGCGCGTCGGCGTGCGTCTCCAGGCTGTAGTCGAAGTCCGCGGGGCGATCGCTGATGCCGTGCCCGAGCAGGTCGACGAGCAGCGAGCGGCGCCCGGCGAGCAGGGGGTGGACCGCCACCTCCGTGAAGTACGCGGGCGAGGTGGCCCCGAGCCCGTGCACGTACACCCGGCTGGGCTCCTCCCCCGGCAGCTCGACCCAACGGATCCGGTCCCCGGCGTCCGTGACCACGGCTTCACGCATGTGTCTCCCCCTCGCACCGGCCGACACCCTTTATCGGTCCGGCAGTTCAGCCCTCTCTCTTCTCTATCCTCGCCTCTGCCGTAGCCTCACCCGTCGCCTCACCGGTCGTCTCGCTCGTCGTCTCGCTCGTCGTCGAACTCGATGTGGACGTCGGTCAGCGCGAACACGTCGTCCTCCTCATCGTCGTCGTCCTCGTCGGCCTCGTCGGTCTGGTCCCCGTCGGTGCGGTGTTCGTCGCCGTCCCAGTCGGTCTCCGGGTCGCCGGGGCGGCGCACCCGCAACGCGCGGTAGGAGTAGCCGTCCTGGTCGGCCTCCTCCCAGGTGAAGAGGACGGACTCGCCGGGTTCCAGGGACGCGAACGCGTCCGGGGCCGGGGTCTGCACGGCCGAGAAGTGCGCCCAGACCTCGCCGGGCACTTCGGGTGAGGTCAGCACACCCCAGCCGGACTCGTCGTCCCACGACCGGACGGTGCCATGAACCGGATGACTACTGATCGCTCCCCCTACGGACCGACTCTGCACGATGGCTCCACAGGCTAGCCCCTCGACTTTCGCACTCGCATTGTCCCAAAGGACCTACCGCGGCCCCCGCCCCCTCTGATGAGCTGTCGGTGACCAGGCAACACACCCGGTCTCACGCTTTTCTGAAACGGGGACACCTTGCAGAACGAAATGAACAGGATCGGCCGCGTGGCCGTCGTGTCCGGTACCGCCCTGGCCCTCGCCTTCGGCGCGCTCGGTGCCGCGGAGGCCGCGCCGACGGCCGCGGCGGCACAGGAGACGACCGTCTTCACACCCAAGAAGCAGGGCTACAGCACACCCAAGGCGAAGCAGAAGGCCGGGATCCTCCACGCCCAGGTCAAGCTGACGGGCAAGTACCCCAAGTACTACCCGATGCCCTGGTCGTTCAAGATCACCAACAAGAAGCTGAAGGCCATCGCCACGAGCAAGATGAACTGCAAGGCGACCGGGCTCAACGGCAAGTACCACGACACGCACGCCGCCATACCGGTCGGCTACGTGTGGCACTCCAAGGTGGGCAGCAAGGCCCACCCGCACACCAAGAAGAAGACCTACAACCTCTCCGCCACCTGCGTCTTCGCGGTCCAGGTCGGCGGCAAGCCGGGCAAGGCCACGGTGGGCTTCACCTTCAAGTACGCCATCAACCCCGACAAGAAGAAGTCCGCGACCGCCACGCCGAACGCCGCGCCGGTCACCACGACGAAGATCGTCCTCGACCGCTGAACCACCACGGCCGACCAAGGGTCTTTCAAGGGTGCCGCTCCCTGCGGGGCGGCACCCTTGCCGGTCCTGCGCAACGTAAATCCATTGAGTTGCCCACCACCCCCTGTGACCCTCTTGTCAGTGACATGACTTAATCTTCACTCACGCGTCACACGCGCCGCACAGGTCGAACACACCGGCCCCGCGCGACGACGCGCCCATTTCTTTCGTTCCGGGGGGTTCGAAACTCGTGCGTATGCGCACTCTTCCGGCTGCCACCGCGCTGGCAGTCCTCTTCAGCTCGGCCGCGCTCACCGTCGGCACGGCCGCACCCGTGTCCGCCGACAGCAGCAGGGCCATCGCCGTCTCGCAGCCGTACGACACGGTCGTGGACGCCGAGCACCAGCGGCTCTTCATCAGCGATCCCGGCAACAACAAGATCGTCGTCACCACGTACGCCGGTGTCGTCGTCAGCCAGATCACCGGCCTGGCACAGGTCAGGGACCTCGAACTCGGCCCGGACGGCAGCACGCTGTACGCGGCCGTGCGTGGCGCCGACAAGATCGTCGCCATCGACACGGTGACGCGAGCCCAGACCGCCGAGTACGCGACCGGCACGAACACCGAGCCGTCCCGGCTGGCCTTCGCCGAGGGCAAACTGTGGTTCGCCTACGGCGACCAGTGGGACTCCGGGCTGGGCGCGGTCGACCTGACCGCCGAGACCCCGACGGTCACGCTGGACCTCGCCGGGGGCCACGACTACGCCAGCCCGCCCATGCTGTACGCCGACCCGGACAATCCGGGCACGCTCGTAGCGCTCGACGCGGGCATCAGCTCCGGCCCGGTCATCGTCTACGACATCGCCTCCGGTACGCCGGTCGTCCGGGTCTCCGCGAACAAGGGCGGCTTCCCGAACGACGCGGCCCTCACCCCGGACGGTACCCACCTCGTGATGGCCGGCCCCGGCAACCGCGCGCTCACCGAGTACCGCCTCTCCGACCTGGAGCAGACGCGTTCGTTCCCGGTGCCGGACGAGCCGATGGGCGTCGACATCGCCCCGGACGGCACGGTCGCGGCGACGATCTCCGACTTCGAGCGCACCGGCGACACCTACGTCTTCGGCAAGGGCGCGGAGCAGCCGGCCAGCGTCCGCAAGCTGCACGGCGCCTCGCTGTGGAACGACAACGGCGTGGTGTGGGACCCCGACGGCAACAAGCTGTTCGTGCTGACCTCGTCGTCGGGCGCGACCACGTTCCACGTCGTCGACGAGCCCCGCAAGTACGTCAGCACCGCGACGGTCAGCGCCCCGGCGACGGCCACCCGCGCCAAGAAGCTCACCGTCTCCGGCAAGCTCACCGCGGACCTGGCCCTGCCCGCCGGCACCCCCCTCACGGTCACCCGCACCGACATGGAGTCCCCGAAGGGCAAGTCGCTCGGCACCAAGACCCTGGGCACGGGCGGCAAGTTCTCCTTCACGGACACTCCGCCGGCCGGCGGCAAGGTCACGTACAAGGTGTCGTACGCGGGCGACGCGGACCACACCGCCACGTCCGCCTCCGACACCGTCGAGGTCTCGCGCGCCGCGACCACCCTCACGCTCGACAAGAACCGCAAGACCTACGCGTACGGCGCTGACGTCAAGTTCACCGCGCACCTCGGCAAGACGTACAAGAACCGCAAGGTCGAGATCTGGGCCGACCCGTACGGCTCCGACAGGCCGAACAAGCTGGTGAAGTCGGGGACGGTGAACTCGAAGGGGAACCTGTCGGTCACCGTCGACCTCAAGCGCGACACCAAGCTCTCGGTGAAGTTCGCGGGCGACGCGCGCTACAAGGCGAAGACGGTCACGAACACCGTCTACACCAAGGTCAGGATCTCCTCGTCGATCGCGGGCCACTACAAGACCCGGTCGGCCTGGGGCCAGAAGTATCACTACCTCCGCAAGTCCAAGGACCCGGTCCTCAAGACCACGATGACGTACTACGAGGGCCGCAAGCAGCGTCTCCAGCTCCAGGCCTTCTACCAGGGCGCCTGGCGGGACGCCGGTTCCGAGTACTTCCCCCTCGGCACGGCCGGCAGGTCCGACGTCACCCTGACCGGCACCCCGACCACGAACATCCGCTTCCGCTTCCGCTCCGAGTACCGCGACACCAGCTCCGGCGACAACGTCAACACCACGACGTCCGGCGCGTGGAAGTACTTCATCTTCACGTAGTCCGGGGCACGCTGTTTCGGCACACCGGCCGGGCACCACGGGACTCGTACCCGGTGTGCCCGGCCGTTCCGTGCCGTGGTGCGTCAGGCCGACGGGGGTGGCGGCGGCTCGATCGCCTCCTCGCGGGCCGCCAGGTCGCGGTACAGCGCCTCCAGCTTTCGCACCCGCACGGCCAGGTCGTCCGGTGGCCCACCCGCCGGGCGACCGGAACCGGGACCGGGATCGAGGAAGTACGTGTCCTCGTACTCGTCGTGCAGTTGCAGGAGCTCGGCCCTGCGGAGTTCCCGGATCGCGAGGTGAACGTCTTCCTCCGGCACTCCGTAACGGTCCCGTATCTCGGGAACCGTCGGCAGGATGTCCGCGAGGACGTAACGGCGTTTCGCCAGGCCGTCCCGGATGTGGTCGACGAGTTCCTCACAGGACTGTTCCGGATCGCCCGTCGTGGGCCCCGACAGGTGGACCGCCTTCAGTCGCGCGGGCCTCGCGTACCTGTTCTCCGGCATCGGTTCAAGGCCTCTCGTCCGTCGTCGCTCGCGGCCTCATGAGCCGCGAACCTCATCCACATCACCGCGGACTACGCTCTTCAACAGATCGCGGGTGCCGATCAGTTGGTCGTCTCACACAACGTGCGCACCGGCGACAACGTCGGCTGGTCACTGGCGACGACGCCGGACAGCCGCAGCCGCCACGGAGGGAGCCGCAGATGTCCCTCGGCCGCTACCTCGAACGCCCCACGTATCTCTCCCTGGCCATGGTGGCCTGCTCCCCGAACCGCTCCCTATCCGACCTGCGATGCCCCACAGGGTGACCCGTCGCACCGGTCCGACGAGCGGCCCACGAGCTCGCGACGCGGGACGGGCTCTGCCTGCCGGTGGATCGCCCACCGGGTGGCCCGCGACATCGACCGTCGCGGGCCACAGTGCCGTTGGGGCGGTCAGAGGCACTGGAAGTTGGAGCCGCCGTTGGACAGCAGGGAGTCGCTGACCCAGCCGTACGTGTTGTCGGTGACGTTCCTGAGGTACGTCCAGGTGGAGTTGTCGGCGTTGCGGGTGTAGCACCAGTAGTCCAGGACATTCTGGTTGTCGGCCCAACCTCGGACCGCACAGCTGGTGCTGGAGCCGCTGCGCATGTTCGCGGCGACGCCCGCTGTCATCCTCACGTTGGCACTCGGGTCCCTGTTGCTGCTACCCCCTGTGCCACAGGTGCCGTCGCCGACGCCGACCCGGCCACTCCCACCAGCGTTACCGGAACGGCGAGTACCACCACAGTCGCAGCCAGCGACCCGAAGCCCCCAACCAGGCAAGCAACACGCAACTGCACGCAACTCGTGCGCGTCACGCCTCGATGACCAGCCCGTCCTGCGGGTCGTAGGTCACAAGTCCTCGGTTCTTCGCCATGGTGATGAGCGCGTCGGCGACTTCGCTTCTTCGGGACCAGGCGATGGTGACCAGTACGCACTCTCCGTTGAAATACACGGAAGAAGTCCAGGGAGATTGTTCCGCTTCCTCTTCCGAGGTGTTCTCCGTGAGGTCCTGATACGCGTTCAGGACGTCCCGATGGAATGCGGCGACTCTCGGACTCCCAGCGGTGACGCCGGACTCACCGTCCACTGTCGCGTCATATTTCCGAAACGCCGCCTTCGAGTCGATGGAACCGCTCTCGTACCAGAATGCGAGGTCGTAGCTCATGACCGTCCTTCTTCCCATGAGGTACTCGGGATGAAGTCCAGGAACGGGCGGCTGTGTTCGCGCATCAGCTCGATCACCCGGGCATTCAGGTTGTCGTCCTCGATCAGGAGAGCCATCTGCGTCCTGGTGTTGTAAATGGCACCGAGTCCAAGATCAGAGGTGATCACGGCCCAGCCGCCCTCGGACCCGTCCCAGAGAAACGCGTACTCATTGATCTCGTCCGTCATTCGAGTTGGCCTCACTCCGAGATCTTGTCCTCCGTACGCCGATGGTCCGTGCTTCCCGCCGATCGCGCAGCGAGAAGCACGGCACCACCATTGCCTGTCTCAGCGATCCCGAGCCGAACGCTTCTCGTCGGCTTCCAGTTTCGCCTGGCGGGCGGCCTCGACATACCGCGGTGCGAACTTCACCTCGAACGCCTCGGGCACGTCGTACGGAGACCGCCAGTAGTCCGGTACGAAGGTGTCGCCGTCCTCGTAACAGAGGTGGCACGAGGCACACCACTCGACACGCCAACCGTAGGCGACGGCACGGACCCCGTCGAACGTTTCGTCCAGCGGGTCTTCCACCCTGTACCAGCGGTGAAGATCCGTCGCACCACACTGCGGACAGGCGGATGAGAGGTCGGCAGCGGCCGGCTCCGCGTCGAAGGCGGCCCGCCAGGCATCCAGTTGTTCGGGCGCGACGATCCTCCAACCGCCCGGACCGAAAAGTTCAAACTCATCAACCTCGAACAGATCCATGTCCATGGCCTCAAGAGAGCCGAGCATCCTGCACTCGCCCGTCACCAGATCGACGCGGATGGGGCCGATACCGATCGCCATCTGGGACGGGTCGCCGGTCTCCAAGTGGCCACGGGTCTGATAGCCGAAGTAGGCGGCTTCTCCGACTACAGCCACGTAGCCTTCGATCGGGATCAAGTCCACCTCAGAGTTGAGTGGATCCTCGTCCACGTATTTCTGGGCCAACTCTGCTGCTCGTTCGAGACTGATCATTTGTTGGTACCCAGTCCGAGATCGGAGTTGATGATGATTCCGCCCCTTGTATGGGCCGAGGAGAACAGCTGGAGAACACGCGTCCGCACGAACCTGGTGTGGTTCGTGCGGACGCATGGCGCTCATGCGAGGGGGCGGAGCCCGCGTCGGTGCCTGAAGGCAACTGCTCTGGCTATGTCCTGGCCCATCAGGTGGGCGGGAGCGTCGGCTTCCCCCGTGATCACCCTGGCCCCAACGCGTGTGGTAGTTGTCACGCCTGCCGAAAAGGCGACGGCGAGAACTTCTGCCAGCATGGAGTTGGCTCCCGCTTCCGGGAACGGTGTGATCTCGTGGAACGCCTCGTGCTCGTAGGGTTCCAGCCAGTCCTTGTCGGCGGTAACGGTCATCCACTCCCTGTGAGAGTGGATTCGGACGTTGTCCGCGCCCAGCATCAGAGCCTCGGTGGCGATCATTCCCGCCAGCTCGATGGAGTTGTAGCCGCCTGAGCGGAAGAACTGCCTCTCATTCCTCTGCAGGTAATCCATCACGTGGAGTTCGGTGATGTCGTCAGGGTGATACTTCAATGTCGCCATCCCGCCTGAGTCGGTTGAAGAGGTCGAACGCTGAGGGAGGAATGTGGAACTCGTACCCCTGGAATGTCGGTGACTTCGGCGATTCCGGGATCTTACGGGTCACGGCTCCGGCCTCCTCCAGCCTCCTCATCGCCGCATCCGTGATCTTGACCTTGATGATTCCGCTCTGTCCCGAGCTGCGCAGTGCGAAGAACTCCGCGTCAGCGCGATGGGTGGCGATGAAGAACCCTCCGGGCCCGTCGGTGTGGCCTGCGGCCGCCGCGGACGCATCCAGTCCCTTGTTGAGGATATCGACCAACGACTTCACGTCGGAACCGTGGAAGAACAAGCCACCGCCGGCGGCGCTCTTCGATAGTCCCTCGGCTCCCAGTATCGACGTCTCGGCCTCGTAAGCCTGTCGCCGCCACCCGGTGAGCCCGCCGACGCCCGTCAGGACCAGTTGCTGGAGGAATTCGTCCGCCGCGTCCGCGTACAGGTCGGCCAGGGCGTCGCAGCCCTGCTGGCGGAGTAGGTACTCGGCGCGGTAGAGCCGGTAGGCGGGGCGGACCGGGAGGTACTTGTCGGTAAAGGCTCCGACGCCACCATTCTCGCCGGTCACGGCGTCCTGGGCGTCGCCCATGAACTCGAACGGCGCCTTGAAGACGTCGATGAAGGCGTCGCCGAAGATCTTGAGGCCTTCTCCGAGGCTGTCGACGCGGTCGTTGTTGGGATCGTCGGGGGTCAGACCGCTCGGGTCGGTGTAGAGGGTGGGAGTGTTGTCGGCGTAGGCGTACGGCGATACGTACGGAGTCGTCATGCTCCGCGTGGCCGGGTCCGGGCGGGTGAAGCGGCCCGTGCCCGTGTTGTACTGCCGGGCGTGCAGGTCCAGGTTGCCCGTGGTCGGCTCGTAGCGGGCGCCCGTGTAGGACGGGGTGCTCGCGGGGGCGCCGCTGGTGGCGGTGCTCAACACCCGTGTGCCGAACGGGTCGTAGGCCCAGCGCTGATGGACGGTACCGGTGCTGCCGGTGACGTCGACCGGGGAGCCCTGGGTGTCGTGGTGGTAGGAGAAGAGGGTGCCCGAACCGGTCTCGGTGGCGGTGGGCTGGCCCAGCGGGTCGTAGCGGTACGACTGCTTGATCGCCCAGGCACCGTCGTACTCGGTGGCCAGGATCGGCAGCGGGGCGTTGGGGTCCCACTGGGTGCGGCTGGTGACCGTGCCGTCCTTGGCGGTGGTGACCTGGTTGCCGCTGGCGTCGTGGCCGTAGGTGTAGCTGCTGCCGGCGATCGTGGCGGCGGATATCTGGCCCGCCAGGTCGTAGGTGTAGGTGTCGGCTCCCGCCTTGGTCTGATTGCCCTCGCCGTCGTACTCATAGGTGGTGGTCGTGGTGCCGGTGGTGGCAGACGTCAGCTGGTCGGCCGCGTCGTAGGCGTAGCCGGTGCTCGTGGCGCCGAGCGTGGAGGTCAGGCGGTTGCCGACCTTGTCGTAGGTGTAGGACGTGGTGCGGGTCGAGGCGCAGCCGCTGACCCAGGGCTGCGGGAAGCAGCCGGAGGTGAGGCGGGCCGCGGCGTCGTATGTGAGATCCCAGCCCCCGGTGGCGACACCGGCCCGGGTGACGTCGACGTGCGTCGGCAGCCCGGCGGCCGACAGGGTGAGCGCGGTCTTGGTGACCGTGGCACCGGACTTGGCCGAGGTGACGGCGGTCAGTCGGCCGGCCCGGTCGTAGGCGCGGTCCTCGGTCTCGGTGTTGGGCAGCGTGGAGCGGGTCAGGTTGCCCGCCGCGTCCCAGGTGTAGTTGGTGGTGACCCCGTCGGCGGTCATGGACGACGTACGGCCGTCGTTGTCGTAGGAGTAGCCGATGGTGTTGCCGTCGGAGTACTTGCGCGTGAGCATCTGCCCGGCGGCGTCATAGGTGTAGGAGAAGGCACGGGTCTTGGTGAGGTTGCCGACCGCGTCGTAGCCGAAGTCCTCGGAGATCGTCGAGTTGGCCCGGCTCGTCATACGCCCGGCGGCGTCGTACGCGAGCGTGATGTCGGGCGTGGTGTCCGAGTAGTCGACCTTGGTGAGCAGCCCACGCGCGTCAAAGGCGTAGCTGGTGGAGCCGCGCGGGGTGGTCTTCTTGGTGAGGTTGCCGTCGGCGTCGTACGCGTTCGAGGTCACCCGGTCCAGAGGGTCGGTGGCCGACGTCAGCCTGCGGGCGGCGTCGTAGGCGTAGCCGGTGGCGTGGTTGTTGGCGTCGGTGCGCTTGGTGAGGTTGCCCGCAGCGTCGTAGTCGTAGGCCGTCTTTCCGCCGTCGGGTGCGGTGACCGTGGTGAGCCGATCGAGCCTGTCGTAGCCGTAGGTGGTGACGCGCTTGTCGGCGTCGGTGCGCTTGGTGGCGTTGCCGACCGCGTCGTACTCGGTGCTCGTCACACCGCCGAGCGGGTCGGTGACGGTGACGAGGTTGCCGGCGACGTCGTACCTGTTGGTGGTGGTGTATTGGGCCGGGTCGGCGCCGGACGCGTTTCCGCGCGGATCGACTGCGGTGAGCGGGCGGCCGTCGCCGTCGTAGGTCCAGGTCTCCTTGTTGCCGAGGGGCGAGGTCCGGCTGGTCAGGTTGCCGTCGGCGTCGTACGCGTAGCCGGTGGTCTTGCTCAGCTGGTCGGTGGTGCTGGTCAGCCGGTTGTTCTTGTCGTAGACCGAGGAGACGCTCTTGCCGAGTGGGTCGGTGGTCTTGGTGACGTTGTCGACGGCGTCGTAGGTGTAGGTGGTCGCGTTGCCGAGCGGATCGGTGACCTTGACGGGCCGGTTGACGGCGTCGTACTCGGTGGTGACGGTCGCGCCCGTGGGCCCTGTCACCTTGGTCAGGTTGCCCGCCGCGTCGTAGGTGTGGCTCGTCGTGTGGGCGGCTGGGTCGGCTCCGGAGACATTGCCGCGCGCGGAGACCGTGGTGAGGAGTCGGCCGACCTTGTCGTAGGTGTAGGTCGTCTTGTTGCCGAGCGGATCGGTCTCCGAGGTGAGACGGGCGCCGTGGTCGTAGGTGCGGGTGACCGACTTGCCGGCCGCGTCCGTGGTGCGCGTCAGGTTCCCGGCGTCGTCGTAGCCGTACGTGGTGGTGCCGCCCGCCGGGTCCTTCGCCGAGGTCAGCTGCTCGGCGCCGTTGTAGCCGTAGGTGGTGGTGCGGCCCAGCGGGTCGGTGGCGGTGCTGAGCAGCCCCCTGCCGTCGTAGGTGTACTTGGTGGTGTACGCGGCCGGGTCGGCGCCGGAGACATTGCCACGCGGGTCCGTCTTGGAGGTGATGCGGCCGGCGCCGTCGTAGGTGAACGTCGACTTCTCCCCGAGCGGCGTGGTCACCGAGGTCCGGTTGCCCGCCGCTTCGTACCCGTACGTCGTCGTCTTCCCGCGTGGGCTCGTCACGGTCGCCAGGGCACCCAGCGAGGTGTACGTGTACGACGTCTTCCCACCCGCCGGATCCGTGCCGGACGTCAGCTGGTTCTTGGCGTCATAGGTGTACGACGTCTTGTTGGCGCGCCCGTCGGTGTGGCTGAGCACATTGCCCGCGCTGTCGTACGTCCAGCTCTCGGAGTAGCCGAGCGACGACGGCGATGTGCGGGTCAGCATGCGCCCGGCGCTGTCGTACGTCATCGCCGTGGTGTTGCCGCGCTGGTCGGTGATCTCGACCGGGCGAAGATACCGGTCGTAACTGTAGGAGACGCGCTTGCCGTACGGGTCGATGCTCTCCATCAGGACGTTGCCGGAGTAGATGTCTGTCCACACACCCCCATCCGGGGCGGTGGTGTGCGACTCACGACTGCCGTCCCAGGTGAGGGTGGTCTTCTTGCCGTTCTGGTCCGTCTGGGAGTTGACCCGGCCGCTGGAGTCGTAGGTGTTGGCGACCTTGCCTCCGGCCGGATCGGTGAAGGACGACAGCCGCTTGTCGGCGTTGTAGGCGTACGACGACACCTTGCCCGCCGGGTCCGTGACCGAGGTCAGCAGACCGTCCGTGTAGGCGTATGAGACCGAAGTGGAGTCCGGGAGGCTCACCTTCGTGACCTGGCCGCCGGAGTTCAGGGTGAAGTCCGTGGTACGGCCCCCCGCGTCCTTGACGGAGGAGAGCTTGCCGGACGAGTACGTCAGCACCAGGCCCTGTCCTGCTTCGTCGACGACCGACGTCAGCTGACCGGTGCTGCTGAATGTCCGCTTGGTGTGGTCTGGCGTGCTGACCGTGTAAGTGCTGCCGCTCTTGACGAGCTTCGCCGCCGAGCCCGCCGGCGCGGTGTAGGTGCCGTCACTTGCCTGCGTGAAGACGAACTTCGCTCCGTCGTCGGCCTGGTAGGTGACCTTGTCTGTCGCGATGGCCAACTTCACGTCGAAGGGCGTCGCCCAGCCGCGGCCGAGCAGACCGGTCGTGGTGGAGTCGGAGCGGTAGGTGCGCTCCAGGGACACCTGCGTGCCGACACCGACCAGCTGGGCGTCGGTAAGCTGCTCGAAGAACATGCCGGTAGCCGTGTTGATGGGGTCGGCACGGTGGGCCTGCGCGTAGCAGGAGCAGATACCGGCCTGCGCGCCGGGGATGTCCGGCGTATAGAAGGCCTCCACCAACGGGGAAGTTGTCCCGTTCGGGCTCCAGGTCCCGTCCGAGCCCTGAACGAAGATCCAAGCGTAGTATTTCTTACCGTCCTGAAGGTGTCCGCCCAGTGCGCTACCGCTCCACCAGAAACACTGGTCGGCGGGATAGGAATTGCTCGGCCACCAGCCGTAGCACCAGGCTCCGTTCTCCACATACCGGCCGCTGGGATCGTCCGAAGCTCTCTTGATCTCCTGCTGATGGACGAAGTTGCCTGCCTCGTCCAGGACATACAGCCACATCCCCGTGTACGACGCCCCTGTGCCCGAAGGGAGCTTCATCTGCCCGCCGATGGACAGGAGTCCCGGGTATGCGGTCGCCCAGGCCGACACCCACGCGGGGTCCCCTGTCGCCGCCGAGAAGGGCGTCGCGCCTGCTTCGGTCGCGGGACCGCGCTTGGCGTCATCACCGTCAGGCCGACTCTGTGGCTTGCCCCGGGGTTTCCTGGTCGGTGAGTCCGCGTAGTCGCGCATCGGCGACAGTTCGTCCCGGGACTCCTTCACCTGCTTGCGCCGCTCGGCCAATGTCATGGCTCTGGGCGGCTTCGGCAGGTCTGCCGCTGTACGAAGCCCGGGCGGTGCGGCGGCAGGGGCGCCGGGCTGCGCTGCCGAGAGCCGGTCGGGAAGTGCCCAAGCCGGGACTACGCCCGCGACAGCCAGTAAGGCCAGGGTCAGGACAGCGATGACGGATCTTCGTACCGTTCCATGTATTCGTATGCGCACCGTGCATCCCTTGTGTGATGACCGTGAACGGAGTGTCGAGTGATCACTGATCAAGGGTGCGCACGAACTAACTCGCGCCGCACAAGTACGACTTGAAACCGAAGCCGTGGCGCGCACCCCGCCCAGGGAGCCCCTGGCCAAGCGGCGTATATGAGCGCGCAGCCCCACAGAAATGGCGTGAACACGATCACGAAAGAGCCGAAAGTGGCAGGTGAACGCAGTGCCACCAATCACCGAACTGCAGAAGACTCTTGATCAAACGTGGGGTCCGAATCGCCGATTATCCGGGCGCGGAGGACGGGCGGGCAGGAGAGCAGGCCCCAGGGGGAGACAGGAAGGAAGGAAGGAACGACCCTTTCCCCATTATTGCGAAAGCGCTCCCTCCACTCCTGTGCCCACTGTTGCCACCTCAGAGCCCCGCCCCCCTCGTAGTGGACGCCGAAGAGAGCATCCGCTCGATGCTCGCCATGGTCCGAAAGTTTCTCGGCCACCAGGCGCCCGGTGCCGCCACCGGGCGGCCGGGGCTCCAGGGCCGCCACACGCCACATCCCCGACCTGATCCTGCTCAACGTCAGCCTCCTCGACATGGGCGGCTTCGACACCTGCCGGACGGCGCGCGAGCGCGGCAACTCCGTGCCGGTGCTGTTCCTCACCGGGCTCGGCGGGGTCGACGACCGGGTACGCGGCACACCTCAGTCGGGCCCGGCAGCGCTCCGTGTGACGCGTGGGGAATTCGTCGGGCCGCAGCAGTCGTCGGGTTCTCGAACACACACCCCCCCCGCGGAGTTCCTGTCGGTGGCGTGATCTAGTCGGTCGGTGGCGTGATCTAGTCTTCTCTGGCACGCCACCCGCGCCCCACACGGTCTCCCCACGGTCCACGGATCAGGCACGTCCTCGATGATCGGGCACGTCCTCAATCCCGCACACCGGCCGTATGCGACGGCGGCCGTACCGCTGTCCCTTCGTTTTCCTTCCGGGGGTTCGAAACACCGTGCGCAGACGCACACACACTCTTCCGGCCGCCACCGCGCTGGCCGTCCTCTTCAGCTCGGCCGCACTCGCGGTCGGGACGGCCACGCCCGCCGTGGCCGAAACGAGCGCGTTCCTGCCGGTGACGTCGTCCGGCGACATCGTCGTCGACGGCGTCCACCAGCGGATCTTCGTCTCCGACCCGAACGGCGGCAAGGTCGTCGCGACCGACTACACGGGCACGGTCGTCGGCACCGTGCCTTCCCTGCCCGGGGCCAAGGGCCTGGAGTTGTCGGCCGACTCGGGAACGCTGTACGCGGCGGTGCCCGGCGCCGACGCGATCGTGGCCGTCGACACGGCGACCGTGACCGAGACGAAGCGGTACCCGACGGGCGAGGGCACCGACCCGCAGTACCCGGCGTGGGCGGGCGACAAGCTGTGGTTCGGCTACGGCGCCGCGACCCAGGGCAACATCGGCTCGCTGGACGTCTCCGGCGCCGACCCGGTCGTCGTGCTGAACCAGGAGCCGAACCGCACCTGGTACGCGGCCCCCGTCCTGGAGACCACATCGGGCGCACCGAACACCCTGGTCGCGGGCATCAAGGACCTCAGCCCGTTCTCCCTGGCGGTCTACGACGTGTCCTCGGGCACCGCCGCCAAGACGGCGAGCGGCCCCGACACCGACGATTACGCCGGCAGCAACCTGCAGGACCTCGCGCTCAGCCCCGACGGCTCCCAGGTGGTCACGGCCAGCGGATACCCGTACAACCACCAGGTGTTCAAGACGTCGGACCTGACCCGGGACGGCGTCTACCCCAGCACCCATTACCCGACGGCCGTCGAGATCGCACCCGACGGGACGGTCGCGGCGGGCGTCGACAACTGGAGCGAGCCGGTCGTTTACCTCTACGAACCGGGCGCGACCACGCCCATCCGCACGCACGCCTTCAGCGACAACAGCGGCTTCGGCAACGGCCGGGTCGTGCCCGGTGGCCTCGCCTGGACGCCCGATGAATCCCGACTGTTCGTGATCACCACCGACAGCGACGGCGGCTTCACGTTGCGCGTGGTCGCCGACCCCACCAGGGTGGCGACGGCCGTCACCGTGGACGCGCCCGCCACGGCCACCCGCGCCAAGGAGCTGACGGTCACCGGCAAGGTGACCTCGAACCTGGCGTTCCCGGCCGGGGCCACCGTCGCGGTGACCCGCACCGACATGGAGTCCCCGGCCGGCAAGGCCCTCGCCCCCGTGACGGTGACGGCCGACGGCTCGTACTCCTTCAAGGACACCCCGCCCTCCGGGGGTTCCGTCACGTACACCGTCTCCTACGCGGGCGACGCCGACCACGCGGCGAGCTCCGGCTCCGACACCGTCACGGTCTCCCGCGCCACGCCCACGCTGACGCTCAACAAGAACGGCAACGTGTACGCGTACAGCGCGGACGTGGCGTTCACGGCGCACCTCGGCACGACCTACAAGAACCGCAAGGTCGAGATCTGGGCCGACCCCTACGGCTCCGACAAGCCGAACAAGCTGGTGAAGTCCGGCACGGTCAACTCCGAGGGCAACCTGTCCGTCACCCTTGACCTGACCCGTGACACCAAGCTCACCGCCAAGTTCGCGGGCGACTCGCGCTACGCGCCGAAGACGGCGGAGAGCCGCGTCCACACCAAGGTGAGGGTGTCGACGACGCCGAGCCGCCACTACAAGACCAACTACGCCTGGAACCACACGTATTACTACTTCCGGAAGTCCGTGGACCCGCTGTTCACGACCTCGATGACCTACTACCCGGGCCGCGAGTACCGGGTGCAGATCCAGGCGTACTACGACGGCGCCTGGCGGACCACGGCCACGCAGTACTTCGCGCTGGAGTCGGGAGGCGTGGGCGCGGTCGAGCTCACCGGCACCCCGAGCACCGGCGTCCGTTTCCGGATCCGCTCCTCGTACGTCGACACGAGCTCCGGCGACAACGTGAACACGACGACGCACGGCGCCTGGAAGCACTTCGTCTTCACCAGCTGATCACCCGCGGGAACCGCCGAGAGCGCGTCCGGTCATCGACCGGGCGCGCTCTCGCGCTTCGGGAACGAGTCATTCCGAATGATTTCGAAAGCGGTCTCCCTTACCTGCCGGTACGTGTGACGATACGGATCTGCCGAAACTTGAGACCTCAATCTGGGGTCACGGCCGCAAAGGAACAGGACATGACCACCCCTGTGCCCTCCGCCCACTCAGCAGTCCAACCCGCGCCCTCGGGCGGGCAGTTGCTCGTCGTGGACGACGAGGAGGGGATCCGGTCCATGCTGACCATGGCACTGGAGTTCCTCGGCTATCAGGTGACCGCCGCGGCGACCGGGCGGCAGGCGCTGCAGGCCGTCACGCGGTACGACCCCGACCTCATCCTCCTCGACGTCAACCTCCCCGACCTGGGCGGCTTCGAGGTGTGCCGGACCCTGCGCGACCGGGGCAACGCGGTCCCGGTGCTGTTCCTCACCGGGCTCGGCGGTGTCGACGACCGGGTGCGCGGGCTGGACATGGGCGGCGACGACTTCGTCACCAAACCGTTCGAGCTGAAGGAGGTGGCCGCCCGCGTCCGCGCCCTGCTGCGCCGGGCCGGCGGCGGCCATCCCGCGCCCGACCGCAACCGCCTCCGCGCCGGCGCGGTCCAACTCGACGCCGACGCCCACCAGGTCTGGGCCGCCGGCCGCCCCGTCGACCTCACCACCACCGAGTTCGCCCTCCTGCGCTACCTGATGGAGAACCCCGGCCGCGTCCTCTCCCGGGGCCAGATCCAGGAGCGCGTCTGGAACCACCGTGACGAGGGGTCGGGCGTCGTGGACACGTACATCTACTACCTGCGCCGCAAGCTCGGCGAGCCGGGCCAGTCCCTCATACGGACGGTCAGGGGAGTGGGCTACCAACTGTGCGCGAACTGAGCCAGCGCCCCTCCGGGGGAGGGGCGGGCGGGACCGGCGGGGGCGACGGAGAGCTGGGCGGCGTGGACGGGTTGGGCGGATGAGTGGGTTCACCGGGCTGGGCGAGAACATCAGGGCGGCCGGGCTGCTCGCGCCGAGTGACACGTGCCGTCGGCCCCACCCCGGCCGCGCCCTCCCCTCCCTCGAACAGCCGATCCGCCCCCACCGCACCGGCCGGCGCACGGTCGGCTTCTGGCTGGTCGCCACCCTCACCACGCTGGGCGCGGTCGCCACCCTCTCCGCCCACACCCTCGCCCACCACCTCACCACCCGCACCGATCAGGAGATAACGAGGGCGAGCGGGTTCGGCGGCCCGGGCGGCCCGGGTTCCGCCTCGTACGCGGCACCGGCACCAGCACCGGAGGCAGAGGCGAAGGCGGAGGCAGAGGCGGAGGCGGAGGCGGAGGCGGAGGCGGAGGCGACGTCGGGCTCGACCTCGACATCAACGTCGACGTCATCCTCAGCCTCAGACCCGGCCTCGGTCTCGCCGTCATCCTCTGTCTCGCCGTCCGCGTCGGCAGCCGCCCCCGCGCCGGGCCCCCGTGCCCCCGTATCGACGACGCCCATCGACAAGTACGGCCTCGTCCTCGTCCTCGACGCCGACGGCAAGGTCGTGGAGCGCTACCCGGGGTCCGACGGCCTCCCCGCGTTCCCCGCGCTCACGCCCGCCCGGCTGAAGGCGTACGCGGCTCGGGCGACACCGTCGGCGTTCGGGGAGAGCTACCGGGCGAAGGTGGTGCGCGTGGCGGAGGCGGGCCGGAATCGTGAGGGCGGCTACATCGTCACGGCCAGGTCGACGGCGGAGGACCGGCGGGCGGTCGAGCGCCTGCTCCAGGTCGAGACGGCCGCCGCGCTCCCCCTCCTCGCCACCGTCCTGATCGGCGCCCGCCGCCTGGGCCGCCGGGAGGTCAGGGAGCGGCAGGGCACCGAGCGGCGGCTGCGCGAGTTCATGGCGGCCGCCGGTCACGAGCTGCGCAACCCGCTGACCACGATCTCCGGTTACGCCGAACTCGCCCGGGTCGGCGACCCCGCGTACGAGCCCATGCGGCAGGAGGCGCTGGGCCGGATCACCACCGAGGTCGGCCGGATGAGCACCCTCATCGACGAACTCGTGCTGCTGACCCGCCTCGACCTCGGCCAGCCCCTGCAACTGACGTGCGTGGACCTGGCCCAGCTGTGCCGGGACGCGGTCTCCGCCGCCCGTGACTGCCACCCCGGCCGGCCCGTACGGCTGCTGCTCGCCCCCGGGGACCACACGGTCACGGGCGACCCGTTGCGGCTGCACCAACTGGTCGCCAACCTGCTGGCCAACGCGCGTGTCCACACACCGCCGGGTACGACGACCACGCTGGGGCTCGGCACGGAGGACGGGTACCGGGTGATCGAGGTTCTGGACGACGGTCCCGGAATCCCGGGCGAACTGCGCGAGCGGCTCTTCGACCCCTTCGTACGCGGTGAGGAGACGCGGGCCGCCGGCAGCGGGCTCGGCCTCAGCATCGTCACGGCGATCGCGACGGCCCACGGCGGCATGGTCACGCTGGAACATCCCCATCCGCCGCACCAGGGGGCGTGGTTCAGGGTGCGCATCCCGGCTTCGTCCTGAGCGGCTCGACATAACCCACGGGTGGTGGCGGGAGGTGGACTTTGCCAACGGCAGGGGAGTTTCTGATCATTCTCTGATCAAACTCCGATCTGTTCCGGAGCCACGACCGCTTAAGTGATCAACGTGCGGTGTCCACCCTGTGTGCTGATGGTGTGACCTCGTACAACTCCCCTCCGAGGTCGGCCCGGTATTCGCCCTGATCGACGGCTCATCGATCTACGACGAACGGAACGACGGCTCATCGACCGGCTCGGCTAACCGGGTACGTGCTGGGCCGACCTCAACTCCGCGAGCCGCTGCCGCAGTTCGGCCAGATGCTGCCGAGCGTGCTCCAGGGCTCCGGGTCGGCGCCCCGGGACGCGGCCCCGCAACTCCACGAGCGTGACGCCGAGTTCGCCTGCCCGCCCCGCGTCCGCGACGAGCCCCCACTGATGATGGGCCCGGTCGACCGCCGACTCGACCATCGGGTCCTGCGCCGGACGCCCCGCCGCGAGCCGCGCCCGGGCGACCCCCATCCAGGCCTCACAACTCCCGGCCGGGTCCCCCGCGAACATCGCCAGATCGGCCCGCACCTCCCGCCAGTGCAAGACCTCCTCCGACCCGTCCCCGAACTCCCGCAACGCCCCCTGCTCCCACCGAGCGGCGAGCTCATCGGCCTCACCATGCCGCCCAGCCTCGACGGCGACAGCGATGGCCCCATGGGGATCGGCCACCACCACGGCCCCGGACAACCGTTCCACCGGGCCCTCGGACGAGCCGCCCACCACAGGCCCGGACGAACCGACCGCCGGAGTCCCGGACGCACGGTCCATCTCGGGCCCGGACGAGCCGTCCACCGGAGTCCCGGACGAGACGCCCATCACAGGCCCGGACGAACCGACCGCCGGAGTCCCGGACGCACGGTCCATCTCGGGCCCGGACGAGCGAGCCACCGCAGGGCCGGATGCACCGTCCGCCTCGGGCCCGGACGGGCGAGTCACCGCAGGGCCAGACGAACCGTCCATCTCGGGCCCGGAGCGAGCCACCGCAGGGCCGGATGCACCGTCCGCCTCGGGCCCGGGCCAGCAGTTCACCGCGGGCCCGGACGAGCCGTCCGCCGCAGGCGCAGGCGCAGGCAGGGACTTCGCCAAGGTCTCGGACGCGGCATGCGCTCCAGCTCCGGGGGCCCGGACCACCAGCACAGGCCGGTCGTTCGCCGCCGACAACGCCGAGGCGCCCGCCACGGCCCCGGGCAGACCCTGCGCCACCGGCACGGGCAGGCCGGCTCCCTCCGGCCCGGGCAAGCTGTTCCCGCCCGGCACGGGCAAGCCGTTCCCGCCCGGCCCGGGCAAGCCGTTCCCGCCCGGCCCGGGCAAGCCGTTCCCGCCCGGCCCGGGCAAGCCGTTCCCGCCCGGCCCGGGCAAGCCGTTCCCGCCCGGCCCGGGCAAGCCGTTCTCCGCCGGCCCCGTCAGGCTGTTCCCCTCCGGTTCAGGCGTGCCGTTCTCCGCCGGCCCCGCCCCACTGCTCTCAGCCCGTCCGGCGGGTGAGGGCGAGGCCGGAGGGTGGCTTCGGGGGGCCGGGGGCGGAGCCCCCGGGGACGGGATGGGACGGGTAGGGGCGGCGGGGGCGAAATCGCCGTGCCGGACACCCCCGCCGGGCGCCGTCGCGTCCCAGGCCAGGGCCAGGTCCCCGTACCCCCCCGTCCGCGCGAGCACCTGCTCGTGGAGGACCGCCGCCCCCGGCCGCTGCCCGCTCCGCAGTATCGTCGCCAACGCCTTCATGTACCCCGGCACGGCCACCCCCCGCCGCACCCCCGCCGCCGGCGGCGCGATCCGCCCGTACACGCTCACCCCGGGCCCGGCGGACAGCGGCTGCCCTGCCAACTGCCGCCACACCTCCGCGTCGGCGTGCAGATCGACGAACAAGGTCGTCGACCCGGGCGTACGCAGCCGCAGTTCCTCCACGATCCAGTGCCAGGGAAACGCCGTGTACCGCACGGTCGCCGGCGTCGTACGCGCCAGCGCCAGATGCACGAGCCGCTGCTTGCGGTCGAGTTGGAGCTGCCCGGCGAGGTACACGGTGAGCGGCCCGGGCGCGGTCGCCGCGGCGCGCAGCCGGGTGAGGACGGCCTGCGGTTCCAGCGGATCGGCCAGCTCGACGACGTTCGCCGTACCCGTGCCGGACAGCACCTCGGGCGTGACGGCCGCCAGTACGGGAAGCACGGAGGCCGCGTCCACCAGGCACCCCTTGCCCATGGGCGAGGCCGCGATCAGCAGCACTGTTCCGGGCATCGTTCCCTCCCCATCGATCGCGTACGCCAGCCAGCACGGTAACCGCTGCGCGTGCAAACGGGGAAAGGAGCGCCCCGTTCGGGTCGCCGCGCGACGAACGGAGCCGGGCCCGCACACCGGCCGCACGCCCCACGGACCCGCACCCTCACGCCCCACGGGCCCGCACCCTCACGCCCCACGGGCCCGCACCTCACGCCCCGGCCCACTCCCCACCTCAAGGCGCCCGCTGTGCCGCCCCCGGCCCCCGTCGCATAGGTTCGGACGCCCGGCGTACCGCGAAGATCGTCGTGTCGTCGTCGAGGCCGCCGCCGGTGTGCGCGAGGACGCCGTCGCGGACGAGGCGGACCAGGGACCCGGGGTCGAGGACGGGCGGCCCGGCGGCGAGGGCACGGGTGAGGTAGTCGCGGAGGGGGAAGAAGACCCCGCTCCCGTCGCGCGCCTCCGTCACCCCGTCCGTGACCAGGAGCAACGTCTCGTCGGCGGCGAGCCGGACCGTCGCCGCCCTGGGCGGCATCGGTGCCAACTCACTGAGCCCCAGCGGGAGTCCGTCCCACAGCGGCAGGGGGCGTACGCCGTCGGGGGAGACCAGGAGCGGGGGTTCGTGGCCGAAGTTGACGACGTCCACGGTGACCGCGTCGAGCCCGGTGAGGTCCGGGCCCCAGTCGGTGCGCTCGCTGCGCAGGTCGGGGAAGTCGAGCAGCACGGCGGTCGCGAAGCGCTCGGCGTCGTCGCGGCCGACGTGCTCGCAGTAGCGCAGGTGCCGCACCATGCGGGTCTCCAGCCGCTCGGCCACCGTGGCCGGTTCTGCCTCGTGGTAGGCGGCCTCACGGAACGTGCCGAGCAGCACGGACGCCGCCTCCACCGCCTCGAGCCCCTTGCCCTGGACGTCGCCGATGACGACGCGGGTGCCGTACGGGCTCGGCTGGATGTCGTAGAAGTCGCCGCCCACTCGGGCCTCGCTGTCGGCGGCGAGATAGATCTCCGCGTGGTCGAGGCCGCCGACGTCGGGCGGCAGCTGGCGCAGCAGGATCCGGCGGGTGGTGTCGACGACGGCCCGCATGTGCAGCATCCGCTCCTGCGCGCGCAGCCGTACCGCGCAGGCCAGCACGGACAGGATCCCGCCGAGGGCGACGAGGATGAAGTCGGGGAGGCCGGCGCGGTACTGGTGGGGCCAGGAGTTGTCGCCCAGGACGTACATGAGCATCGCGAGCGCCGCGAACAGCGCCGTCGTCCACACCCGGCAGACCGCGGCGGCCACGCCCGGTACGAGCACCAGCCACGAGATGATCCGGAAGTCGCCGCTGGTGTACCAGTCGACCACCGGTACGGCGAGGAGCACCACCAGCGGCGGTAGCCAGGCGATGTCGCGCCCGCGTACCCGCAGCGGCTGCCGCCGCTCGACGGGGTCCGGCTCCCGGCGCCCCCGCGGCACCGGTATCCGTATCCGCATGCCCCACAGCGAAACACGCCCCTACGCCCCCCGCATCCCGACCCGGCCACATCCGGAGCCCGGCACGGCCCCGGCCCGCCCGGCCCCGCGTGACCCCGTCCCGCCGCCCTGTCACGCCCCCGCCCCGCCCTGTCACGACCCTTGCCGCCCGACTTGCCAGGGCGCCTTCCCAGGTGTGCTCTGGTAGTCGGGGCGGAGCGTTGCGGGGGAGGGGGAAGAGAGGAGTGCTCCCATGGCTCAAGCGGCACCCACTCCGGGCCGGCCGGTGATTCCGGACAGGCCCTCGGCTCCGGACAGGCCCTCGGCTCCGGGCAGGTCGGCGGGGCCGGCCCCACCCGATGTCTTCAGCGCGCGCACCCACGTGCTCGCGAACCGGATCGTGCCCGTGGTCCTCGGCCTCGTCTACGGATACTGGGCCGCGGCCATGGACCGCGACGCCGGCCCCATCACCGGCTGGAACCTCCTCTTCGGCTTCGTGACGGCGTTCGTGTTCGCGGCGCTCCACATCGCCGTACTGACCGTGGCACCCCGCCTGCGCCGCGAGGCGCACGCCCTCCTCTGGGCCGCCTTCGCGGGCTGCGCCTTCGGCTTCCTCTACAGCCAGGCGTCCCAGCACAGCGTGCTGCGCTCCACGGTCATGTCGCTCGCCATCGCGGCGGCGGTCTTCGCGGTGAACTTCTACCGCTACTACACCCACGAGGACGCGACGGGCCACCGGCAGCGGTGATCAGCCCGCATCCGCCTCCGCAGCAGTGATCAGCCCTCATCCGCCTCCGCAGCAGTGATCAGCCCTCATCCGCCTCCGCAACGGTGATCAGTCCACATCCGTCTCCGCAGCGGTGATCATCCGGGTTCAGGTCACCGCGGGCGGTGATCGTGCGGGTAACCCCCGTCCGGGTGAGCGCTCCGCCGGAGGGGGGCGCCGGCCCCGCACGGGGCTGTCGGCCGGGACCTCCGCGCGGGGCCGCCGCACGGGACTGTCGGTCGGTCACCCCGTTCGGCTTGTCCTGGGGGGCCATTCGCAGTCACGTGGGGCGGGAGCGCTCGCGCGGTGGTGGGCGGAGGTCTTGCCTGGAGGGGTGTCCCACCGTGCCCGCGGCACCCTGTCGGCCGCGCTGACCGTGCTCGCCTGCCTGCTCACGCCGGTGGGCGCGCTGGCGGCGTGGGCGACGTACGAGATAGCGGACCGGACGCGCTACGAGGCGGTCATGGCGCCGCTGGCCGCCGACCCGGACGTACGGGAGGCGCTCGCGGACGCGGTCGCCGCCGGGATCCTGCGCGAGGTCCGGGTGCGGCCCCCGCTGCGGCGTCCGGTCCAGGACTTCACGCACGACGCGGCGCGCTCCTTCACCCAGACCGAGGCGTTCCGCACGGCGTGGCACACGGCGAACCGGGCGGCACACGACGCGGTGCTGGGGGCGGTGCGCGAGGAGGACGCGGGCGCCGGGGCCGCGGACGGCCCCGGTGGGGGCGCGGCGCGGGCGGTGACGCTCGACCTCGCGCCGGTCGGCGAACGCGTCAAACGTCAACTCGTCCGCGACCACGTGCCGTTCGCCCATCGCATCCCGGTCGCGCACACCGAGGTCGAGGTGCTGTCGGCCGCGGAACTGGTTCAGCTTCGGAAGGGGTATCGCGTGCTCGAAATCGCCGCGTTCTGGCTCCCGGTCGGCGCGCTCGCGCTGGCCGCCGGTGGTGTTCTCGTCGCGACGCAGCGGCGCCGGGCCGTCTGTGCGACGGGCCTCGGCACGGCGCTCGGCGGCGCGCTCCTGGGGGTCGCCGTGGCCCTCGGCCGCCATCTCACCCTCGCCGACCTGCCTCCGGACGTCTCCCCCGCGGCCGCCGGCGCCGTCTACGACGCCCTCACCGCCACCCTCCGCACCGTGACCTGGGGGCTCCTGGGCCTCGGCGCCACCGTCGCCGCGGCCGCCTGGCTCACGGGCCGCCTCGCGCGACATCGCCGAGTGCCCGCAACGCCCCCGCCAACTCCGGCAGAGGAACCGACGCGAGCCCAAGTCTGACGCAGTCGGACGCGGGCGCCGCCGCCCGGAGCCGCCCCGCCCGGGAAGGCTCGCCCTCCTGCGCCACCGCCCCACCCGGCCCCGGCCACCCGGTCCGCGTCCAGGGCCCCGCCGCGGCCGACCCCGGCGGCACCGACCACCCCGGCTCTCCCGTCTGCCCCGCCCAGCCCGACCGCGGGCGGGCGGGCCGCTGGGGCGATGCGGGTCCCCCCGCTCGATCGACGCCGAGAGCGGGGGAGGGTGGGCGCGGCGGCACCCTGTCACCGCCGGTGAGCGTGCCCGGTCCCCGCCCCGCACCGACCGCCGGGCCGCCGCCTGCCGCCCCCCGACCCGCACCGGCCGCCGGACCACTGAAGGCAGGCCCCCGCCCCACCCCCACCACCGGAACGCTGAACGCCGACCCCGGGGTCACCGCCACCCCCCGCTCGGCCGCCGCCGCGCAGAACGTGTCGGCACGCCAGGGCTCCGGCAACTCCCACCACGCGTAGTACGCCCGCGCATCCCCCCGTACGGCGAACCCCGCGAGGTGCTCGGCGACCAGCCGCTGCCGTGCCGCCGCGTCCGCCCGCTTCGCCTCGACCAGCCGCCCGACCGTCCCGTCCCCGATCCACCGCGCCCCCGCCTCCAGAGCGAACCGCCCCGCCGTCCAGCCACCCGAACGCAACGCGTCCGCCACCCCCTCGACCCGCCCCTCCGGCACCACCAGGAACCCGACCGTCAGCCCCGGCGCCACCCGCTTGGACAGCCCGTCCACGACGAACACCCGCTCCGGCGCGTACGCGGCCAACGGCGGCGCCACCCCCTCACCGGAACCCGAATCCCCGCCCGCATCACCATCCGCCAGGAACGACCAGATCCGGTCCTCGATCACCGGCAGGTCCAACTCCCGCACCACACGCGCCAGTTCGGCCCGCCGCCCCGTCCCCATCGTCACGGACGTCGGATTGTGCAACGTCGGCTGCACATACACCGCCGACAACGGCGCGGCCCGATGCGCGGCCACCACGGCCTCCGGCCGCACCCCCTCCCCGTCCGTCGCGAGCGGTACCAGGGTCACCCCCAGCCGCCCGGCGATCTCCTTGACCAGCGGATACGTGAGGGCCTCGACACCGACGCGGCCCCCGGGCCGTACGAGATGGGCGAGGGCCGCGGCGATGGCCTGGCGGGCGTTGCCGGCGAAGAGGAAACGGTCCGGGTCCGGGCGCCAGCCGGCCGTGGCGAGCAGCCCGGCCGCGGCCTCGCGCGCGGCGGCCGTACCGGTCGCGGGGGCCGTGCGCAGCGCGTCCGTCAGCACGTCCGGCCGCAGCAGCGGCGCCAGTCCGGCGGCCAGCAGCTCCGACTGGCCGGGCGCGGAGGGGTAGTTGAGCTCCAGGTTCACGGGCGCGGAGCCGGCCGGCTCGGCCAGCGCCCACCCCGCCGACACCGGCGGAGCCGCCCGTACGAAGGTCCCGCGCCCGACCTCTCCCACCACCAGCCCGCGCCGCACCAGCTCGGCGTACACCCGCCCGGCGGTCGACCCGGCGATGCCCCGCCGCCGCGCGAACACCCGCTGCGGCGGCAGCCGGTCACCGGGCTTCAGCCGCCCGGCGACGATGTCGTCCGCGATGCGATCCGCGATACGCCGGTAGTCGGCCACGACGATTCCCCTCCGCTTTCTCCGGCCCTCTTCCCCCGGTCGTCTTCCCGGCCTCTTCCCGCTCTCTTCCCCGACCCTCTCCCTCAACCTGTTCCCCCGACCTGTTCCCCCGACCTGCTCCCCCGACCTGCTCCCCCGGCCCTCACCACATTGCACCGAGGGCAAAGATCTTATTGCACCGAGGAGTTGGGGAACCCTAGGGTCGAAGCCATGACCGCCTTCCTCGCATACGAGGACAAAGGGGAAGCAAGCGCGCCCCTCCCCCTCGTCCTCATCCACGGCCACCCCTTCGACCGCACGATGTGGCACCCCCAGATCACGGCGTTCGCCGCCTCCCGCCGTGTCATCGCCCCCGATCTGCGCGGCTACGGCGCGTCCCCGGTGGTCCCGGGCGTCACCCCGCTCCAGACCTTCGCCGAGGACATCGCGACGCTCCTCGACGGCCTCGGGGTCTCCGAGTTCGTCCTCGGGGGCCTCTCCATGGGCGGCCAGATCGTGATGGAGTGCTACCGCCAGTACCCGCACCGCATCCGCGGCCTCCTCCTCGCCGACACCTTCCCCGCCGCCGAGACCGAGGAGGGCAGGCGCACCCGCAACGCCATGGCCGACCGGCTGCTGCGCGAGGGCATGACGGGGTACGCCGACGAGGTGCTCCACAAGATGGTCGCGCCGTACGCGGACGCCGACGTCGCGGCCCAGGTGCGCCGCATGATGACGGCCACCGACCCCGAGGGCGCCGCGGCGGCCCTGCGCGGCCGCGCCGAACGCCCCGACTACCGCGAGCTGCTCACCCGCGTCACCGTCCCGGCCCTGGTCGTCGTGGGCGCCGACGACGAGTACACCCCCGTCTCCGACGCCGAGGCCATGCACGCCGCCCTCCCCGACTCCACCCTCCACGTCATCGACGGCGCCGCCCACCTGCCGAACCTGGAGCGCCCGGAGGAGTTCAACAAGGCCCTGGAGGGCTTGCTGGCCCGGCTGGACTGAGCCGGGGCGCGGGGCGGGGCGCGGGGCCGCCGTTCACCCGTTCGGCCTACACCGCGTGCGGCCCTCCCCCTGCCGCGTGAGCATGCGGATGAGCTGTCCATCCGTCGGAGGAGACCCTCATGGCCCAGCACAGCACCGCACCGCGTTCGAACCGCACGTCGCAGGAGACGCCGACGCGTCAACGGGAGACCGGCTCGGCGATGGCCCACGGCGGGATGGTCTTCGCCGGTGTCCTGATGATGGTCATCGGCATCATGGGCATCCTCAACGGCATCGCGGGGATCGCCACGGACGACGTGTACACGAACATCGGCAGCTACGTCTTCGAGTTCAGCCTCACCACGTGGGGCTGGATCCACCTGGCGATCGGGCTCGTCGTCCTGGGCACCGGCTGGGGCGTCATCCAGAACCGCCCCTGGGCCCGTGCCCTGGGCATCGCCCTGACGTCCCTGTTCGCCATCGAGTACTTCATGTTCCTGCCGTACGCCCCCGTCTGGTCCGTCATCTGCATCGGCATCGCGGTGTTCGTGATCTGGTCCCTGGCGACGTCTCCCGACTCCGCGGCGTAGGCGCATGCGGGCGCGGCCCCTGAAAAGCAGGGGCCGCGCCCCGTTTCGGCCCGCGGGGCCACGTCGTCCAGGGGCGCGGGGAACCGCGCGAGCCACCACGAACCACCCGCACCGGCACCGGCACCCGCACCCGCACCCGCACCCGCACCCGCCCAAGCGCCCCCGTTCCCGCCCCCGTCGCAACCTTCCCCCCACCCCACCCGTCCTTGAAGGGGAACGACGAACCCCGCAACAGGAACGAGAGGCACCGGCCGTGGAGAGCACGACCATCGAGCGGCCGGAGCCCCTCCCGGAACCGGCACCGCCGCCACGGCGCACCCGGCACCGGGGCAAGGCCTTCCTCGCCGCGCTGCTCCTCCTCGGAGTCAGTGTCGTCGTCGCCTCCCGCGCGGCCGACATCGACGCCTTCACCCCGGTCCCCCAGCTCCTCGCGTTCCTGCCCTGGCTCCTCGCCCCCACCGGCCTCGCCCTCCTCTTCGCGCTCCTCGCGCGCTGGTGGATCGGCCTGACCTGGGGCGTGGTCGTCCTCGGCGCGCTCGCCTGGTACATCGAGCCGTACGGCAAGGCGAGCGAGCCGACCGGGACGGTGCTCGCCGAGGTACGGGTGATGACGTCGAACGTGCAGTTCGGCCGGGGCACCGACGCCCTCGTCAAGGCCGTACGCCGTGACCGCCCCGACATCGTCTTCGTCGAGGAGTGCGAGCTGACGTGCTCGGCCGCCCTCCGCGACACCCTCGGCGACCTGAGCGGGAAGAACCCGGCCTACCCCCACCGCCGGTCCATCGAGGGCTACGGCTCCACCGGCTCCGTCATCCTCAGCCGCTACCCCCTGAAGCCCGCCGACCCGATCCCCGGCTCGATGGGCATGCCCGGCGCGGTCGCGGACGTCGAGGGCCACCCCGTACGGCTGCAACTGGCGCATCCCATGCCCCCGCTGCCGGGACAGCTGGACACCTGGCGGCGGGAGCTCGGCGCGCTGCGGGCGTACGCGGCGAAGGACACCCGGACGCCGACGGTCCTGGCCGGGGACTTCAACGCCTCCCAGGACCACGCGGCCTTCCGCGCCATCCTCGACACGGGCATGAGCGACGCCGCCCGGCTGGTCGGGGAGGACCGGACGCCGACCTGGCCCGCCCGGACGACCCCGAGGCTGGGCGCCCAGATCGACCACGTCCTCGTCTCCGGCAAGGACTTCTCCGCCCGCGAGGTCCACTTCCGGGAGCTGTCCGGCACCGACCACAACGCCGTCACCGTGGACCTCGCCCTCCACCAGCGCGGGTGAACGAAACGGGTGAACGAAAGGGTCACACCAGCGCCCCATGACCCCCATTCATCCCCGTCCATAATGGGCGCATGCCCCGCCCACTCCCCATCGGCCTCTCCCCTCCCGACTGGCTGGTGCGGAACCTTCAGCCGCTGCAGGCGCCGCCGGTCAACCGGCCGGCCGTCGCCCGCGCGGCGATCGCGCTGACGCTGCCGCTCGTGCTCGGCCTCGCCGCCGGGCAGCCCGGGTACGGCGCGCTCGCCTCCATGGGCGCCGTCTTCGGCGTCATCAGCGACACGGCGGACGCGTACCGCATGCGGTTGCTCAAGATCGCCGTTCCGCAGCTCTTCGGCGTCGTGGGCATCACGCTCGGCTCGCTGGTGTACGGCCACGGCTGGGTGACCGTCGCGGTGCTCACGGGGGTCGCGCTGGTCTCCGGAATGATCTCGTCGATCGGCGCCGTGGCCTCCGTGTCGGGGCTGCTGCTTCTGCTCAACTCGGTGATCGGCGCCGGCCTGCCGATGCCGGGGGAGTGGTGGCTCGCCCCGCTGCTGATGTCCGGCGGCGGCCTCCTCGTCCTCGCGCTGGCCCTGCTCGCCTGGCCGCTGCGGGCGGGCGTACCGGAACGGACCGCGGTCGCGGACACCTACCGCAAGGTCGCGGACCTCCTCGCGACCACGACGGCACCCACCCCGGACTGCGACAAGGGCACGGACGACGCGGACGACGCCAAGGACACGTACGGCGACAAGGACTCGTACGACGACGCACGGCGCATCGTCACCCAGTCCCTCGACCAGTCCTACGACCTCGTTCTCGCCCGCCGCGCCCGCCACCACGGCCGCAGCCCCGAACTGGTGCGGCTGCTGGCCCAGTTGAACGCGATCACCCCGCTGGTGGAGGCCGCCCCGGCGGTACGGCTGTCCGGCCGGCCGCTGCCCACCGAGATCCCGACGGCCGTACGCCATCTCGCGGAGGCCGTCGAGACGGGATACTCGGGGCCGCTGGGGCTGCGGCTGCCGGAGCCCGGGAGCAAGATCGGGCGGGCGGTCGACCAGGCGCTGCGGCACGCCGCCGACGTCGCCACCGAGAAGTCGCCGGACGCGCTGAAGAAGGCCGGCGACCGGGCCGGCCGCCCCGCCCCGCTGGGTGTGCGCGCCCTCCGGGTGGCGCGGAACGTCGCCCTGTCCGGCACCTCCTGGCGCTACGGCCTGCGCCTCGCGCTGTGCATCGGCATCGCCCAGGCCCTGGTGTCGCTCGTGCCCGTGCCGCGCTCGTACTGGGTGGCGCTGACCATCACGTTCGTGCTGAAGCCGGACTTCGGGTCGGTGTTCTCCCGGGCACTGCTGCGGGCGCTCGGCACGGTCGTGGGGCTGGTGGTCGCGGCCGGGATCCTCTCCCAGGTGCCGCGCGGCTGGTGGGACGTGCCGGTGATGCTGCTCCTCGCGCCGCTGATCCCGGTGTTCACGCCCCGGGGCTACGGCTATCAGACGGCGGCCATGACCCCGGTGATCCTGCTGCTCTCCGACATCCTCAACCACCAGGGCACGGGCCTGCTGGTGCCGCGTCTCGTCGACTCCCTCATGGGCTGCGCGATCGCCCTCGTCGCGGGCTATCTGCTGTGGCCCGAGAGCTGGCACGCACGGGTCGGCGCCGGTCTCGCGGACGCCGTCGCCGACACGGCCGCGTACGTCGAGCACGCCTTCGGAGACGGCCCGGCGGACCCCGCCGGACGGGCCCGGATGCGCCGCCGCCTCTACCGCGACCTGTCCGCCATCCGTACGGAGTTCCAGCGGGCCCTCACCGAACCGCCGCCCGTCGGGCGACGGGCCGCCGCCTGGTGGCCGCTGGTCGTGGCGGTCGAGCGGATCATCGACGCGACGACGGCCGCGCGGGTCCGGATCAAGCAGGGCGCGGAACCGCCGTCCACCGCCGAGGTCGACCAGGTCGTCGTTCAGCTGCGGGAGCTGGCGGACGGACTGCGGAAGACGGAGACCCTCTACGAGGTCCGCTCCGACCTGAGCGGACCGCCGGAGAGCGTGCTGGAGCCGCTGCGCCAGGAGGTGGCGGCGGCCAGGACGATCACCTCTCCCCTCTGAATCCCCCGCGTCAGTGAGTCCCCAGGTCAACTCGACGCAGGGCGCTGAATCGTTACGTCATCCCCGCACGGGTGACTGAGGGCGAATTCGCAGCCGAAAAGCAGACATGATCAATCCTGTTCAACCGCCCTACCTATAAGGGGATTTTTCATGCGTCGCACCGCGACCGTCCTGCTCGGAACCCTCGCCCTCGCCGGCACCATGGCCCCGGCGGCCCACGCGATCCCGGACCCGGTCGGCACCGTCACCTGTGTCGCCGAGACCCCGGCCGGCGTGACGGAGCTCGTCGACCCGGCCGTACTGCTCGACCCGGCCGGCCTCGTGGACCCGGCGGGCCTCCCGGGCGTCGGCTGCCTGGCTCCCTGACCTCCGGCCGCGAGAACCGGTGCGGGCCGCCCTCCCCGACAGGAGGACGGCCCGCATTCGCATATGCGTACGGGATCAGACGTAGCAGGGGGTGCGTACGGGATCAGACGTACGCAGGGGGTGCGTACGGGATCAGACGTACGCAGGGGGTGCGTACGGGATCAGACGCCGATGTCGCAGCCGTCCGCGCGCCACACCGCGACGACCGCCGGGCGGACGTACGTGCCCGCGCCGTCGGGCCAGGCGCTCTTGGGGTTCTCGACGGTGGCTCCGTCGAGCTCGCCCGGGTGCTGGACGGCGACCAGGACGCGGCGTTCCTGGATGATCGGGCCGCAGGTCTCCGCGCCGCTCGGCACCGTCAGGAACTGCTTCAACTCACCGCGCCGCTCACCACGGGTCGCCACCCCGAACAGACCGTCGTGCGAGCCGAGCTGGGCGCCGTCGGTGGAGATCCACAGGTTGCCGTGCGGGTCGAAGGCGACGTTGTCCGGGCAGGAGATCGGGCTGACGTGGTCCTTCGGGAAGCCCGCGAAGTAGGTCGCCGGGTCCTCGGGGTCGCCCGCGACGAGGAACAGCAGCCAGCCGAACCTGGTGCTCTCGGGACGGTTGCGGTGCTCGGTGAGTTCGAGGACCTGGCCATGCTTGTTGGCGTTGCGCGGGTTGGCCTCGTCGGCGGCCGGGAAGCCGGTCTTGCCACGGTTGGAGTTGTTGGTGAGGGCGACGTAGACCTTGCCGGTGACCGGGTTGGGCTCGATGTCCTCGGGGCGGTCCATCTTGGTGGCGCCGACCTTGTCCCCCGCGAGCCGGGTGAAGACGAAGACCTCGTCGGCCGTCATGCCGTCCACGTGCGAGACGGCGCCCTCGGCGGTCGCGGTGGCCAGCGGGATCCACTCGCCGCCGCCGTCGAACTCACCGTCGGCCGGCAGCTTGCCCGTGCCGTCGATCTCGATGGCCGGGGAGTCTCCGGTGAGCCTGGCGACGTAGAGCGTGCCCTCGTCGAGCAGCGAGAGGTTGTGCTCGCGCACCGCGCGGCCCGACCCCTTCCTCATCCGCTTGGCGCTGACGAACTTGTAGAAGTAGTCGAAGCGCTCGTCGTCACCGGAGTAGACGACCGGACGCCCGTCCGAGGTCAGCCGGATGGTGGCGGCCTCGTGCTTGAACCGCCCGAGCGCGGTGTGCTTGCGGGGCGTGGAGGAGGGGTCGTACGGGTCGAACTCCACCACATACCCGAAGCGGTGCGCCTCGTTCGGTTCCTGGGCGACGTCGAACCGCTTGTCGAACCGCTCCCACTTGCGCTCGGAGGCGCCGGTGCCGATGCCGTACCGCTTGTCGGTCGTACGGCTGCTGTTGGCGAAGTACTGGTTGAAGTTCTCCTCGCCGTGCAGCGTGGTGCCCCAGGGGGTCGTACCGCCCGAGCAGTTGTTGAGGGTGCCGAGGACCTTGGTGCCGGTCGGGTCGACGGAGGTCTTGAGCAGGTCGGAGCCGGCGGCGGGCCCCGTCAGCCGGAACTCGGTGGTGGCGGTGACGCGGCGGTTGAGCTGGTGCCGGGTGACGGCGGTGAGCTTGCCGGTGCGCCGGTCCTCCTCGACCACGACGGCGGACAGCCCGTGCGCGGCCCAGGCGACCTCGACCTGGTCGCGGGTCGGGTTGGCGGCGTCGTAGCCGCGGAACATCAGAACCTCGTCGGTGTACTCGTGGTTCGCGACGAGGAGCCGGCGGCCGCGCTCACCGGGGAGCGGGAGCAGCGCAAGGAAGTCGTTGTTGTAGCCGAACTGGCCGGCCTGGGCCTTCGCCGTCTGGTTCTCCGGGTCGAAGGCGGGGGCGCCGCGCAGGATCGGCTCGCCCCAGCGGATGACGACGTTCTGCTTGTACCCGTCGGGGACGGTCACGGTGTCGGCGGTGTTGGGCTCGACGGCGGTGAACCGCAGACCGCGGGCGGCCCTGCCCTTGCCCTTCCCCGTGCCCGTGCCCGTGGCGGCTTCGGCCGTGGCCGCGGCGGCGGGCGGGGCGGTGCCGAGCGTGGCGGCCGTACCGGCCGCGGTGGCCACGGAGACGACGGCGGCGGCTCTCATCACCGAGCGGCGGCTCAGCGCGCTCGCGATGACGTCGCCCACGTAGGGGTTGGTGCTGGTGTTGGGCACCTCGTGGAAGCAGGCGTCACCACAGCGGAACCGACAGGTCAGGGCGGAACGGCCGCCGGGATGCGAGCCGATCATGGGCAGCAGCTTGCGCACAGCGCGCTCCTCGATGCTCTTATGTGCCTTTTGGGTGTCAGCGTGACGCTAGGCGGGCGTGTGTTCGAGAACGGGGACGCGAGGTGAACACGGGGTGAACCTGCGGGAGTTGAGGCGGTGTTGACAGCGCGGGGTGGCGGGGATAGAGAAAGGCCCCTGCCCCACCCCAAGATCGCCACGCCCGGCCGCTAACCTTACGTGTCCGTCCTGGCCAGGGATTGACGGGCTTCAACTCACCCGAAGGGTTGCGCACATGGGCATTCTCTCTCTCCTGCGGAATGCGTTCAGCCGCTCACGCAAGGGGCGCGACACGGTTCCTTCGCAGGAGGCGGAGCGGGTTTCCTCACCGGAGGCCGCCTCCACGCGGGAGGCCGAGCCGAAGGTTCCGGCCCCGTCGGCCGAGCCCGAGCCGACGACCACGACCACCGAGCCTGCGGCCCCGACGCCGCCCGCCTCCGTCGCCGACGAACTCGTCTCCGCGGCGTTCGACAACGTGACGGTACCGAAGCCGCGAGACGGCGAGACGGAGGCTGGGGCTCCGCCCGAGGCCGAGACGAAGCCGCAGGTGAAGCCGGAGGCGGAGGTCGCGCCGAAGGCGGAGGTGAAGCCGGAGAAGGAGACCGAGGCGGAGACGCCGGCGGTCGAGCCCGAGCCGGTCGTCGAGCCCGAGCCCGTGGCGTCCGCCGAGGCCGAGGTGGAGGCTGCCGCCGAGGTGGAGGCCTCTGCGCCGGCCGCCGAGGCCGAGCCGGAGCCGGTGGCCGAGCCTGCCCCGGTGGCCGAGCCCGAGCCCGTCGCCGACCCCGTCGCCGACCCTGAGGCCGAGGCTGCCGCCAAGGCCGAGCCGGAGCCGGTCGCCGAAGCCGAACCCGAGGTACCCGCCGAGGCCGAGGTGAAGGCCGACGCCGAGGCCGAGGCCGAGCCCGCTGCACCGGCCGCCGAGGTCGAGCCGGTGGCCGAGCCGGAGCCGGTGGCCGAGGCCGAGCCTGTGGCGTCGGAGAGTGAGGCTGAGACGGAGGCCGCCGCTGACTCCGTGGCGCCGGCCGCCGACACGGAGCCGAAGGCGGACGCCGAGACGGTGAAGTCGGCCGCGGAGCCGACCGCCGAGGCGGAGCCCGAGGTCGCGAAGGCCGAGGTCGCGGAGCCCGAGGTCGCGAAGGCCGAGCCGGTGGCTGCGAAGGAGGACGAGCCCAAGCCCAAGCCCGAGGCCGAAACCGAGCCCGAGGTCGAGGCCGAAACCGAGCCTGAACCCGAGGCCGTGCCGGAGCCGGAAGCCGTGAAGGAGCCGGAGACCGCGCCGGAGTCAGACGCCGCCCCCGAGGCGGAGCCGGCAGCCGCCGACGAGCGCGAAGCCACCCCCGAGGCCGCGGCCTCTCCCGCGCCCGAAGCCACAGCCACCCCTGAGCCGGTGGCCGCCGCCGAACCGGAAGCCGCTTCCGACCCGGCCCCCACCACCGAGCCGGCCGCCGCCCCCGAGCCCGTGGCCGCAGCCGAGGAAGCCGCCCCCGTACCGGCGGTCGCCGACGGTGGAGGCGCCCCGCAGGTGGCACCCGCTGCCGACGACGAGAGCGGCACGGGTGGTGCGGGCGGGAAGGCGAAGGCGAAAGCGGCCGAGGTCTCCGTGCCCGCGAGCCTGCGTACCGCCTACGACGCCGCACAGGCCGTACTCGCGAAGCGCGACCTCACCGACGCCCGCGCCAAGGTGTACCTCGTGCTCGACAGGTCCGCGTCGATGCGCGGCTACTACAAGGACGGCTCGGCACAGGCACTCGGCGAGCAGACCCTCGCCCTCGCCGCCCACCTCGACCCCGAGTCCCCCGCCGTCCCCGTCGTCTTCTTCTCCACGGAGCTGGACGGCACCGGCGAGCTCACCCTCGACGCGTACGACAACAAGGTCGACGACCTGCACGGCGGCCTCGGCCGCATGGGCCGTACCAGCTACCACGTCGCCGTCGAGGAGGTCCTCGCCCAGCACCAGAAGGCGGCGGCCTCCGGCACCCCCGCCCTCGTCGTCTTCCAGACCGACGGCGCGCCGGACGCCAAGACCCCGGCGAACCAGGCGCTCGCGGACGCCGCGAAGAACCACCCGGCCGTCCACTTCGCGTTCGTCGCGTTCGGCGACCCGGAGAACAAGGCCTTCGACTACCTCCGCAAGCTGAAGACGGCCAACACGTCGCACTTCCTGGCCGGCGAGACCCCGCGCGAACTGACGGACGCCGAGGTCTACGAGGGCATCCTGGCCGCCTGGCGCCCGTAACCCCGTCCCCGCACCACCCCGCACCACCCCGTACCCGGCTAGTCCCGTGCCGCCCGCTTCCCACCCGTCAAAACGGGAGGCGGGCGGCACACCCATGTCGGCTACGATTTCAAGGTTCCGGAAATCCCCCGCACGATTCCGCGACCATCACCTCACGTAACGACCTGGGAGCAGCCCGCGATGGCTCGACACCTCATCACCAGCGCCCTTCCGTACATCAACGGGATCAAGCACCTGGGCAACATGGTGGGGTCCATGCTCCCGGCGGACGTGTACTCCCGCTACCTCCGCCAGCGCGGCCACGACGTCCTGTACATCTGTGCGACGGACGAGCACGGCACCCCGGCCGAGCTGGCCGCGAAGGAGCAGGGCCTGCCGGTCGCCGAGTTCTGCGCCCAGGCGCACGACGCGCAGAAGGCCGTCTACGACGGTTTCGCGCTCGCCTTCGACTACTTCGGCCGCAGCTCCAGCCCGCAGAACGTCGAGATCACCCAGCACTTCGCCCGCCGGCTGAAGGAGAACGGGTTCATCGAGGAGCGGGCCATCCGCCAGGTGTACTCGCCGGCCGACGGCCGCTTCCTCCCGGACCGCTATGTCGAGGGCACCTGCCCGCACTGCGGCTACGACAAGGCCCGCGGCGACCAGTGCGAGAACTGCACCCGGGTCCTGGACCCCACGGACCTCATCGAGCCCCGCTCGGCGATCTCCGGCTCCACCGACCTGGAGGTCCGCGAGACCAAGCACCTCTTCCTCCTCCAGTCCGAGCTGCAGCACGAGGTCGAGGCCTGGGTCAGCGCGCACGAGCACGAGTGGCCGCAGCTGGCGTCCTCCATCGCCCGCAAGTGGCTGACCGAGGGCCTGCACGACCGCGCGATCACCCGTGACCTGGACTGGGGCGTCCCGGTCCCCGCCGACACATGGCCCGAGCTGGCCGCCGAGGGCAAGGTCTTCTACGTGTGGTTCGACGCCCCGATCGAGTACATCGGCGCGACGAAGGAGTGGTCGGACCAGGACCCGGAGAACCGCGACTGGAAGTCCTGGTGGTACGACGTCGACACCGACGTCCGCTACACGGAGTTCATGGCGAAGGACAACGTCCCCTTCCACACGGTGATGTTCCCGGCCACCGAGCTGGGCATCCGGGAGCCGTGGAAGAAGGTCGACGTCGTCAAGGCGTTCAACTGGCTGACGTACTACGGCGGGAAGTTCTCCACCTCGCAGAAGCGCGGTGTCTTCACCGACCAGGCCCTGGAGATCCTCCCGGCGGACTACTGGCGCTACTTCCTCATCGCCAACGCCCCCGAGTCGGACGACTCGTCCTTCACCTGGGAGCACTTCACCGCCACGGTCAACAAGGACCTCGCCGACACCCTCGGCAACTTCGTCAACCGCGTCCTGTCCTTCTCCCGCAAGCGCTTCGGCGACGAGGTCCCGGCGGGTTCCGCGGCCGGTGAGGCGGAGACGAAGCTGGGCGAGGAGATCGCCCGCCTCCTCGCCGAGTACGAGGCGCAGATGGAGGCCCTCCAGTTCCGCAAGGCGGCGGCGGCGCTGCGCGCCCTGTGGTCGGCGGGCAACTCCTACCTGGAGGAGAAGGCCCCCTGGCTGGAGATCAAGACCGACCAGGACGGCGCGGCCCTCACCCTCCGCACCGCCATGAACCTCATCCACCTCTACTCGGTGGTCTCCGAGCCCTTCATCCCGGCGTCCTCGGCCGCCATGCGTGCCGCCTTCGCCCTCAAGGACGACACGGCGACCTGGGTCACGGCAGCCGAGGCCAAGGCCCTCGACTCCGTCCCGTCCGGCACCCCGTTCACCGTCCCCCCGGTCCTCTTCGCCAAGCTGACGGAGGACGACCTGGAGGCGTACAAGGAGCGCTTCGGCGGCGAGCCGGCGTAACGCCCAAGCATCAGAACAAGGGCTCGGTGACGTACGGCGTCACCGGGCCCTGCGTCGTCATGGGAGACACCGCCGGTGTACCGGCCCCGGTCAACGCGTCACCGTGCGCCGCCGCCCCTGGGTGGTCACCGACGTCGTCCGCTCGACCGCCGCAAGTGACGACCCTTCGCGTGCCGCCGAAGCCGCCACCACTACAGCTGGACGGCGAAGCCCAGCGCCTCGTGGCGCCGGTCCTGTTCCTTAACCAGCCCGCCTCGTCGCCGGACAGGGTGAAGTGGTCCACCACCCCGTCCAGACCCAGATCCCGCCCCACTGACAGCCCCTTCTGCATGCCGTGATCGGTATTCGGGCTGGACGGTAGAAGCACAGCTGTACACGGCGCACGAACATCGGCGAAGCGGTCCGGCGGGGTGGGCGGGCCTGGTCGCGGCGTCGGACGATCAGTTCAGGCGAAGGCTGTATGCCCAGCGGCCTTGCCCGTGGCATCCCTGCGCATGGCGGTCATGTCCAGGTCCGCCAGATCGGGGAACCGGCGACAGTTGAATACGCGAGCTCATCAGTATGGATCCCTGTGCAGTCGACGAGGGCTGTCAAACGGCGCGCTGTGGGAACTTCGTGAGGACTGGGCGAGGCTCGCGGTGGCCCGGCAGCGAATATGTCGGGCCACCTCCCGGTCAGTGAATCTCGGTGCGTTTTTCGAGGCGAGTGCCGTGGCGAAGGGTGATCGACATCAGGTCGCTGGGGGCGTTCAGCTCCAGGCGGTGCCAACGGCCGCGGGGGACGATCACTGCGGTGCCTGCCTGCAACTGCACCATGTCCTCGGCGCCACCGGGCGTGGTGGCACGGAAGTAGAGGCGGACGCCGCCAGTCAGGCAGCACACCGCCTCTTCGGCCTCCGGGTGCATCTCCCAGTGGTCGGCGTGAACGTCGACGTCGGTCTCCACGTGGAACGTCGTGATCTGCCAGGCGCAGTCGCTGCTCGTCATCTGCCGTTCGGCGGCTCGGACATCGCCGTCGGGGCGGAACTGCAGCGCGGAGACGAACAGGTCGATGGGGGTCGTCGTCATGATGGTGTTCCTTCCAGTCGGTTCTTTGCGGGGGCGGCGGGTTGCGGGTCAGGCAGGGCGGCATGGCGTCGGGGCAACACCCCGATCGCCACGACTGCCGCGAGCACGAAGAGGCCGGCGGTGACGGCCAGGCCCAGGGCGTAGCCGTCGTTGAGCGCGGCAGGGTCGGTGGCCGTGCCGGTGCGGTATGCGGCGATGGTGGCCAGGGCGGCCAAGCCGACGCAGCCGCCGAGTTGGCGGGAGCTGTTGAAAAGGCCGGAGGCCATGCCGGCCTCGCGGGAGGCGACGCCGGTGGTCGCGGCGGCGGCGACCGGGGCCAGGACCAGTCCGACGCCGACGCCGGTGATGAGGCAGGGACCGAGCACGTCGGTGAGGAAACCGCCGCCGGGGCTGATGAACGCGAACCAGGCCAGGCCCACGGCGGCCAGCAGAGCGCCGGGCACCAGGGCAGCTCGGGGGGTGCGTGCCGTGGTGACGCGGGTCGCGATGACGGTGCCCGCGACCAGGCTCACGGAGAACGGCAGGAACGCGGCGCCGGTCTCCGCGGCACCCATGCCCAGGACCTGCTGCACGTACAGGGACACGAAGTAGAACGCCGTGAACTGCCCGGCCGCGGCCAAGAAAACCAGCACGTTGGCGCCGGCCACCCAGCGACTGCGCAGCAGGCCGAGGCGCAGCAGCGGCGCGGGGGCTCTGGATTCGGCGAGGATGAAGGCGGCCAGGAGCGCGGCCGCAGCGGCGAGGGTCGCCACGGTGGCCAGGCATCCCCATCCTCGGGCGTCGGTGCGGACGACACCGAACACCAGCAGCCCGACTCCGCCGGTCGCCAGGACAGCGCCGAGCACGTCCAGCCTCTCGCGCCGGTCGGGCTGTGCTCCCGCGGGCACGCCTGCCGGAACCAGCGCGAGAGCCGCTGCCACGATGGGCAGGTTGACCAGCATCACCCAGCGCCAACCCGCGTACTCGGTCAGCAGACCACCTGCCAGTACTCCCACCGCTCCCCCTGCGGCGTTCACCGCGCTCCACACCCCGAGCGCCCGGACACGCCGAGGGCCCTCAGAGAACGTCGTGGTGAGCATGCCCAGCGCGGCTGGGGCGGCCGCGGCAGCCCCCAGCCCCTGGCCGGCACGGGCCGCGATCAGTTGCCAAGGCGCCTGGGCCAGCCCGCCCGCCAGCGAGCACAGCCCGAAGACGGCCAGGCCCACCACGAACAGCCGACGGTGACCGTACAGGTCACAAGCGCGGCCTCCCAGTAACAGCAGGCCGCCGAATGTGAGCGCGTAGACGTGCACGATCCACGACAGGTCGAGCGGCGCGATTCCCAGCGCGGTACGGATCGCGGGCAATGCGACGTTGACCACCGACATGTCCAGGGCGAAGACGAACTGGGCGACGGCCGCCGCCGCCAGCACCACTCCAGGTCGCCCCTGTTGGTTTTTATACACGTAAAGAAACTAGCGCCAGGAGATCGCCGTTGTCGACACCTGGGGAATGATGGGGGCATGCCGCAGCCGTCCGCACCGCGCAAATCTCCTGGCCGACCTCCCCGCATCTCCCGCGAGGAGGTCATCGGGACGGCCCGCCGAATCGTGACCGAGGAAGGCGTGGACCGTCTGACCATGCGGCGGCTGGCCACGGAGATCGGCAGTACGCCGATGGCGCTCTACCACCACGTCCGCAACAAGGAAGAACTGCTCGTCCTGCTGCTGGATGACTACGCGGCGCAGGCGCTGCGCCGATCCGAACTGCCCGCCCACCCTCGCCAGCGGATCGTCGTTGCCGCCGCCGCGATCCACGAGGCGCTCGCCGCCTGTCCCTGGATCGTGGAAGTGCTGACCGCCGATGACCTGATGTCCACGTCAGCGCTGTGGTTTGTCGAGCAGATCGTCGACGGCCTGGTCGAATGCGGACTGTCCCCCGAGCAGGCCGTGCACGGTTACCGCGCGATCTGGTACTACACCGCTGGAGAGATCGTGGTCCGGGCGACAGCGGCCCGGCGGCGCGCAGACGACGACCGAGGGACCTACCGGGAGCAAGTCTTCGGCAATCTCGACCCGGGTGAGCTGCCCCGGTTGGCACAGATCGCGGACCGCTGGGCACCGCTGACCGGCGAGGACACTTACCTTGACGGGCTCCGAGCTCTGGTCGATGGCCTTCTCGCCCCCCGCTGACGATTTTCCGTCGCCGATGATGTGCGCCTGGCCCTTGGCCGGACACTCCCCACTGGATCCCATGTGTCCTTGAGTGTCGGCAAACGACCGTCTGTCGACACTCATACGCGTGATCACGAACCCGCAGGTGGGCACTGTTGACAACTCGCGTCGGAAATCAACGTCGGTGAACGGTCGTCGGAGTCGTTTCCGACAATGCTTCTTGGCTACTGCCGCACTTCGACGGCCGATCAGAAACCCGACCACCAGATCGACGCACTTCTCCGCAACGGCGTCGACCGCGACAACATCCACGTCGACGTCGCCAACGGCGCGAAAGCCTCCCGCCCCAAGCTCGACCTCGTCATGCAGTTGATGCGCGAGGGTGACACGTTGAAGGTCACCCGGCTCGACCGGCTCTCCCGCTCCGTGCTGCACCTGGTGACCCTCGGCGCCGAGCTGCGGGAGCGCGGGATCGGGCTGCACGTCATCGGGCAGGGCATCGACACCTCCACCATGGAAGGCCGGGCCATGTTCGGGATGCTCAGCGTGCTCGCGGAGCTCCAGAGAGAGCTGAGCGTGGCGAACACGAACGACGGGCTCGCCTCCGCGCGGGCCCGCGGCCGGATGGGCGGGCGCCGGCCGAAGCTCACGGCCGACCAGGCCGAGCTCGCCCAGCAGCTCTACGACGCCCGGGAGAAGACCGTCCAGTAGATCGCCGACATGTTCAACGTGCGCCGTTCCACGGTCTACGGACACCTCGACAAGGCCAAGGCCGTGCCCCGCCAGCCGAAAAAGACCGCTGCGGCGAAGCCCTGAAAGCTGCCGGCGGGTTACTTGTCACTTGGTTCGCTACTCGTTAACAACACGACGGCCGTGGGTTCAGCGTGACTGAGGAACTTTCACCGGGAACCCACGGCGTCTTCGGCAGGCAGGCTCGGAAGTGCGGTGGGTTCGTCGCTGCTGTTTCGGTTATGGCCGGAGCTTCCGTGCCTGCGAGTCGAAGCAGTTGATCGTGGCCCCTCAGTCGATACAGAACTCGTTGCCCTCGATGTCCTGCATCGGGATGCACGAATCATTGCCGTCATACAACGTTCGTACGTGTACTGCGCCGAGCGGGACCAGTCGTGCGCATTCAGCTTCAAGTGCGGCGAGTCGCTCTTCACCCACGAGTCCAGTGCCGACCCGCACGTCAAGATGCAGCCGGTTCTTGGCGGCCTTTCCTTCGGGGACGCGCTGGAAATACAGTCGCGGGCCCACACCTGAGGGATCTATGCAGGCGAACCATGAATCCCGCTGCTCAGGTGGCTGCGAGCGCTTGAAATCGTCCCAAGTGGCAAACCCCTCTGGTGGCGGCGGTACGACATACCCCAACACCTCGCACCAGAAACGAGCGAGGCGCTCAGGTTCTGCGCAGTCGAAGGTGACTTGGAACTTCTTGATCGATGGCATCGGTCCACAGTAGTGGCGCGTGCTGGTCACCGAGATCCCGGGGTTTCATCGCCGTGCGGGTCGAGGTCTCGCGTGACATGAGTAGCGCCAACAGACCAGGTCGCCTGAGCCGACGAGCGAATCGGACCAGATCACCTGTGACAGGGGTCAATTAGCATGAGACGAGACAGTACGAAGTCCGCGGACAAACCCGCGCTCTTCGCGGCGATCCGACGAGACGCTCAAGCTGAACAACTGCCTGTCACACACCTGGTGAGACGCCACCGCGTCAGTCACGCCACCGTCCGGCAGGCCCTGAACTCGCCCACGCCACCACCCCGCAAGAAGCGACCTCCCACCGTGGGCCCGGCCAAGGGACGGATCCGCCCGGTGATCGACGCCATCCTCGACGAGTACGCCGCCACCCACGCCGGCCAGTTCCCCACCATGAGGGTGATCTGGGAGAAGTTGCTGGACGACCACCATGTCACCGCCGCTTACGCCACCGTCCACCGATACCTGACTAAACATCCGCACTGGAGCCAGGACACCCTGGTCCGGCAGCCTGACCAGCGTTCGGGAGACTTCCTTGCAACGGCCCAACTGCCCTTCCAGAGCAACGTGATCAAGCACTACCGGGCACTGCTGGCCGCAGTCCGCCGAGACCCGGCACGGCACGGACTCGACGGCTCCTAAGCCACGACGACGGCCTTCATCCTCGGCCTCGACGCCGGAAGCTCGTGGAGCATGCTCACCGGATTCCAAGAATGGCTCGTCGTCCGACTCGGCAAGGGACACGACCTGACCTGGCCCGTTCTCGTCCGCCACCTCGCCCCCGGAGGCTGGACCCACCCCACTCTCCGCACAGACCGACATTGCAGCCGTGACTACGCTCTACCAGCTCATCGGGGAATTCTTCACCACACGAGAACAGCCGGACGGCCCTGCCCGGGTCTTCCGGACCTACCAGTCCTGGGAGATCACCCAGGACTGGTATCACCTCGAAGACCTGGCGAAGTTGCCGGGCTCACGCGAGGGCCTACGGCCTGACTAACCCGGTCGAATTTCGAGCAAGGAGCCGCAGACCACATCCTGTCCATCGTCTCCTGCTGACTTGATACTGATCAGCGGGTGGGGAACGAAGCCAGAGCAAGATCCCACTGGTCAGCTGCGCGAAGCAGAGCAGCCATATCTACCTGGGCCTCGACGAAGTACCGGTAGAGGTCTGCTCCGTTTTCACCCTGCTGCCATGGGGGTGCCGCCTCCATAGACAGATGCACACGAATCACCGCACCATCCTCGCTTCGATCGACGAGGCTGAAGGCCAGGACCGGCTCGACGAACTGCATGTCCGGGGACAGCGAGCCGTCGGCATCCGGTCCGGTCACCACAACCGTCCCCGCCGCCACCGCGCGCAGCCAAGCGGACACCTGGCGGGCCTCATCGATCAGCAGACAAGGATCAGTGAAAGCCCAGATGCCCTCCGGAGTCATCACCGAGCCACCAATGACCAGCCAGTTGTCATCGTATGAGTCGCCGCGGACCGCGGAGAACTGATACCGCAACGGGCAAAGCTCGACACTGCTTACCTGATCACCCAAGAGCATTGCCAAAGGGTGTCACAGACCTCCTCGACGCTGCACAGGCCCTCACAACACGTCACCACAACCCCGTGGGTGAGCTGGGCAAGACGGGCCGTTTGACATCCAACTGAGTCGCTCCAGGTCAGGGCGACGATCTGGACTAAATTCCTTGTCAAAGGACATTCACCCTCGGCGGCCTGCTCGACTGATAGTCACCAGTTGAGATCCCCCCACTGGCGGTTAGCTGGCGGGGAGTTGTCTGGCCGCCAGTGATCACTCCGCGTGAGGGGGCCGCGTCGGCTTGCCGCAGTGGAGCCCTGGCCTCACCGGGCCGGGATGTGCGCCGCTCCGAACCGACGCTTGGCCATGCCGAGGCGTTCATACGTGGCGATGGCCGGCGCGTTGCTGGTGAGCACCATGAGCGCGGCGCGGCCGTAGCCGTTGACGAGGGCGTCCAGGACGAAGCCGGACACGGCCCGGGCAAGACCGCGGCCGCGGGCGGATGGGTGGGTGACCACCCCACCCATGAACATTTCCGCTGGCTTCTGGCACCTGAGAACGACGTCATGCGCCTCGCGTGATGCCGGACGGAGGCGGACGACCTGGTCGCCGGGTCCCGGCGGAGGGGCTGTGCCCCGTCACCCTCCCGCACCCGTCGGCGACCCGGTTCTGCGGACACGGTGCCACCGCCCGGCCACCGGAGAAGGGTGGCCGGGCGGTGGCACGTCCACAGGGAAGCGGTCAGGAGAGGGTGCCCGCGCCCGTCGTGCCGGTCAGGTCGGTCAGGAGGCTGGTGACCGTGGTCTGGAGGCCGGCCGTGAGGGCCGGGGTCCAGTTGACGGTCGTCTTCAGCTTCTTGGAGTTCGCGGCGTTGTACGCGGCGACGACGTCGGTGGCCTTGCCGTTGACGAGGTTGCCGGTGCCGGCGACCGAGCCCGTGCCGTCGCCGCTCAGCAGCTTGGCGACCTTCGCGTCGGCTGGGATCTTCCAGACGTTGCGCTCGGCGACCACCTGGGCCTTGGCGCGGGAGTCGAGGCTGTACTTGGGGGCGTAGCCGTTGACCGTGGTGGTGTCGTAGACGTTGTTGTAGAGGTGGATCTGGCCGATGCGGGCCAGGGGCGCCCGCTGCACGATCCCCTTCCACAGGTTGTGGTGGATCGTCACGCGCAGCTTCCCGGTGGAGTCGGTGTCGCTGGAGCCGATCAGCATCGTCTTGTCGTGGTTGAGGAACTGGTTGCGCTCCACGGTCACCAGGTCGGAGCCGTTGGTGATGTCGAGGGCGCCGTCGTGGACCTGGTACTTGCGGCCGTAGTACGTCGCCTCGGTCTTGTCGAAGGTCGGCGCGTCGGTGAACGTGTTGTGGTCGGCCCAGACGTTGGTCGCGCCACGCAGCGTCACGGAGTCGTAGTTGGAGTTCCACTCACCGGCCGAGCCGTCGGTCGGGTCCCACTGCGGGAAGCAGTCCTGGGTGTCCGCGAAGGTCAGGTTGCGGATGATGACGTTCTTGACGTTCTGGACCAGGACGCTGCCGCCGAGGATGCCGGCCTTGGTGCCGGGGACGCCCACGATGGTGGTGTTGGACGGCACCCTGAGGACGATGTTCTTCTTCTGCTTGTCCTGAGCGGCCTTGCGGGCGGTCTCCTGGGTGCCCGACGGGGCCTTCTTGCCGTACGTCGCCGGGTCGAACGCCTTGAGGTAGGCGGAGAGCGAGTAGCCGGTGCCGGAGGCGTAGTCCGCGCAGGTCAGCTTCTTGCCGGAGTCGTTCGTGTTGGCGTCGATCGTGCCCTTGACCTTGATGATGCGGGGCGTGGTGTCGGTCGCGGAGCCGAGCGCCTTCACGAGCTGGGCCCGGGTCGACACCGTGAAGGTGTGTGCCGCGTCGGCCTTCGCACCGCCGGTCGTACCGGAACCGGACGCCGCCCAGCCGTCCTTGGCGGGCAGCACCTGGTGGTAGAGGTCCACGGGATAGGCGTTGGCGTTCATCACGAGGACGCCGGCGCCGACAGCGGCGGCCACGGCTGCGGCGGAGACCACGAGGGTCCGGCGCGTGCGAAGGGACCGGCGGTGGGACGGGCGCGGGGAGGCAGAGGCCACGGATGAGTCCTTACGTAACGTACGTGGTTCGGGAGAACACGTGGTTCGTGTGGAGCCCCCGTGAAGGGGGTTCCGACTCATGTGTGGTCGCCGTGTCGGGAAAGGTTGCCTCCAACTTCCCTGTCCGCCGGGGGATCTGAGCCGCGGTCAGCCGAGGTTCGACTTCACGTGGCTGATGACCTGCTCGAACTCCTTCTTGGGCGAGAAGTCCACGTACTCGCAATCCTCAAGCGCTTCCGGTGCGTGCCCGGGCGGCCAGTAGAAGGCCTCGCCCTCCTCGTAGGTCTTGTCGCCCTCCTTGGTGTGCATCACGAGCCGGCCCTTGAACATGTAGCCCCAGTGGGGGACCTGGCACAGGCCGTCGGGTTCGTCCTTGAGGGCCGGCCGCATGTCCGTCCCCTGGGGGAACCGGACGAAGGCGACCTCCGTGCCGCCGCCGATGTCCCGCATACGCAGTTCGACGCCGTCGCCCTCGATCTCGACGGGTGTATCCGCCCGCGTGACTGCCGTCATGATTCCTCCACGACCGATCCGCCGCGGGGCCTCGGGAAACTCCCTGCCGGGGTCCGCTCTCTCGGGAACCCCGCACTTTCCAGTCTGCGCCCGCCTCACGCACACCTCGAATCGGGGTGAGTTGCGTCACGACCGAAATGCGCCTGATGGAATCGATCGACCTGCTTTTCCGAAGCGACAAATGCCGCCTCCTCGATATCTATGGGGCACTTGCCGCCACGAGTGGCAAATTCACCTGATCATCCGGTTCACGATGCCCCCACCCGTCACCCCGGCAGGGCGGCCTTCTGCCTGGTCCCGCTTGCGCGCGAGGGGCCTGAGCGGGTGCCCCGACGGCTGGGTCAGTCCGTCCTCACACCCCCGGGAAACGCGATCGACACCGCCCCGACAGTCGCACGGGCGTTCGTTGCCCGGTGCGCTCGGCGGTCCCCATAATGACCGGGCTCGCCAGGGCGGCGGCCAACCAGGGGGTCATTCAGGACCAGAGCCGGACGAAGTCGGACCACTCAGTGAGGCCACGCATGTCACGTATGAACAGTCATCGCCGGAAGACGAAACGCTCGGGGACGAAAGGGTCGCAGACCGCGCGCTCGGAAACCGGGCGTCCGAGAACGAAGCGCCGGAAGATAGCCATCGCCACCGCCGTCGTGCTGGTCGTGGGTGCCGTGGGCATCCCCACCGCGGCGCTGGCCGGCGGCCACGGGCTGGGCGGCTGGAGCAGTGTGGCGTCCTCCTGGTGGGGAGGGAACACGTCGGATCAGGCTGCCCCGGAACCCGCGCGCACACCCACCCCGTCCGCGACGGAAGCCTCCGCGAGCGCCTCCCCCACACCGTCGCGCAAGAAGCGCCCGTCGCGCTCCCCGAGCCCGAGCGCGTCCCCGTCGAAGTCCGGCAGTCCGGCCGCCAAGTCCACCCCCGACACCGCCGACACCCCGGACAGGACCACCTCACCTCCGACCGCCCCCAAGGCGACGAAGGCCACGAGGTCCGACACCACTACTCCCACCACCTCCACCGGCGACACGGACTCCGGCCCCACGGCCCGTGTACTGACCCTGGTCAACGCCGAACGCGAGAAGGCGGGTTGCTCGCCGGTGACCGTGGACTCCAAGCTCACCAAGGCCGCGCAGGACCACAGCCAGGACATGGCCGACCACACGAACATGTCCCACACCGGCTCCGACGGCTCGTCCATGAGCGACCGCCTCGCCCGCGTCGGCTACCGCTTCAGCACGGCGGGCGAGAACGTCGCCGCCGGCTACGGCACCGCCGACACCGTCATGGACGGCTGGATGAACAGCCCCGGCCACAAGGCCAACATCCTCAACTGCGCCTTCAAGGAAATCGGCATCGGCCTGGCGGGCCCGGGCAACTACTGGACCCAGAACTTCGGCTCACAGGCATAGCCGCCGAGGTGCCGTATGAGGGCGGCGACACCGTGACGGGTGACGGGGAGTATTCGGGCGGGGTCGTCGCTCTCGCGGAGGAGGATGCGGGAAGGGGAGAGGGCGAGTTCGACGCAATTCGTGCCGTCGGATCCGCTGGAGAAGCTGGACTTCTGCCACTGGGTCACGTCCTACAGCTCCTTCGCAAGACGGTGGATGTAGTCCCGGGACGGTGCGGGGTCGAGCGACACCCCGGCCACTCTATGAAACAGCGCGCGCATTGCCTTCAGCTGTGCGGGAGCATCCATGAAGGCGGGCCCGTACGGCGTGTCCCGCTGCGCCGTGTCCAGCGCGGGGACCCGGCCTCCCGCATAGATCAACTCCGCGCTCGCCCCCGCGAATCCGTCGACGTCGAACGGAATGACTCGCAGGGTGACACCGTGATTCTCGGACAGCGCGAGGAGCGAGTCCAGTTGGGTCCGCGCCACACTCCGGTCGGCGACCCGGGTGCGCAGCACGGGCTCATGCAGCACCGCCGTGTACGGCGTTTCCTCGCGCCCGAGAACGACCTTGCGGCTCATCCGGTGCTCGACGCGTAGCTCCACTTCGCTCGGCCGAAGCTCGGGGCGCCAGTACGTGTACACGGCCCGCGCGTACTCCTCGGTCTGCAGCAACCCCGGGACATGGGCGGTGGCGATGTCCTGGAGGTACGTGGCGTGGTGCTCCATCTCCGCCAGATCCGCGAAGATCGGAGGCAGCACACCCGCGAACTTCTCCCACCAGCCTCGCGTCCGATCTGTCGCCATGGCCACGAGTGCTCCGACCAACTCCTGGTCGGTGCAGGTGTAGTGAGCCGCCAGCTGTCGTACACGCTGTTCGCTGACGCCCGCGATGCCCGCTTCCATGTGGCTCATCTGCGCCGATGTCGACCCGAGGAACCGCGCCACATCCCGGGCGGTCAGACCGGCGGCCTCCCTCAGCCTGCGCAGCTCCGTGCCCAGTCGCACCTGACGCTCGGTCGGCTGACTCCTCGGCGGCATGCGGACCTCTTCCTCAACAAGCCGTACCGGCATCCCACTTATGGGGGTCAGACTACGCAACCGGCTTGCGGTGGCACAAATTAATGCCATACCGTCGGTGACGCACCGCACACCCTGCGGAACCACCGGCCCCCCGGAAGCGCACCGCCCCGTCCTGCCACGGCGGGTGCGGCAGGCCACCGGTCGCCCCCAACTCCCCCGCCAGCCAGAGGAGTCACGCATGCTCGACAGCGGAGAGTTCACCGACGAATCGACGCCCCGCCCCGACGAACCCTGGACCTACACCCTCACCATCCCCAACGACCCCCGCGCCGTCACCATCTGCCGCCGCACCCTCCGCCTGATCCTGACCCTGCACGGCCTCCCCCACCTCACCGACGCCGCCGAACTCCTCGCCACCGAGCTGATCACCAACGCCGTACGGCACACCAAGGGCCCGGCGGCCATAAAGCTCCGCTGGGCCGACCCGGTGCTGCGGATCACCGCATGGGACACGGCACCCCGACGCTTCGCCCGCACCCTCGCTCCCCGAGCCCCCGACCCCACCTCCGACACCGGCCGCGGCCTCGCCCTCGTCGAGGCCTGCGCCGAGAACTGGGGCTGGTTCAACTCGATCCACACCGCCGAACCCCACCGCACGGACGGCAAGTTCGTCTGGTGCGAACTGACCACGGCGGTGTGAACGTTTCTTCCTCGCTCGAAAGAGTGATCCCACCTCAAGTGACCCCATAACGGTGCGAGATGGCCCGTAGGTTCCACCACATGGTCACTTCAGCCCACGAGGGCCTGCACCGCATCTTCCAGGAGAAGCCCGAGATCCTCGCACCCGTCTTCGGAGTGCTGGGCCTCCCCTTTCCGGAGAAGGCGACCGTGGACGCGCTCACCACCGACGTGACGGAGACCAAACCGATGGAGCGGCGCGTGGACACCGTGCTGCGCATCGGCCCGTCCGGCGGGGAGGACTTCATGCTCGCCGTCGAAGTACAGGGCGAGCGAAAGCCGGACAAGGAGAGGAGCTGGCCGTACTACGTCTCATACCTCCAGTCCAAGTACCGTCTGCCCGTACTGCTGCTCGTCGTCTGTCAGGATCGGCGCACCGCGAAGTGGGCGTCAGGCCCCTTCGACTGCGGTACTCGCGGCTGGATCACTCAGCGAACCCACCCCATGGTCGTCGGGCCGGACAACCTTCCGGCGATCACCGACCCGAGGACCGCGGCGAACAACCTCGCCATGGCCGCCTTCTCCGCTCTCGCACACGCCCGCAGCGCTCAGATCGACGACATACTGGACGCGATGGGCCGCGCCCTTCAGGAGACGGACGGGAAGGCAGCCGACTACTTCTACGAGTTCCTGGAAGTCAATCTGCGGGGCACTCCCGCCGGAGAAAAATGGAGGGACATCATGAGCTTCGTCAGCTACTTCCCCGGTCGTGGGACCGTCCGCGAGACGGCTTACCTGGAGGGCGAGGCCAAGGGCGAGGCCAGGGGCGAGGCCAAGGGAGTCCTGCGCGTCCTGGAGGTGCGTGGCATTCCCGTCACCGACGACGTCCGCGAACGCATCACCACATGCTCCGACCCCACCCGAGTCAGCGCCTGGCTCGACCGGGCCGGCACGGTCACGCACGCGGAGGAACTCTTTGCGGAGGAACTCTTCGCGGAGGACCCGGAGAACTCAGGGGCCGCCGATGCCCCGTCCAGTAAGAACCCCTAACGGAAAGCAGCCGTGCCGCCCTCCGCTTCCTGGTGGCTCGGTCCGGCCGCGTATGCCAGCGGAGGGGCGATTGCCTGGGCATCCGCTCCTTCGCCGACCCACAGCGCGATGAACAGCGCGGCGGTCGCTTCCAGGAGTCCCGCACGTTCGAGACCGCCGCCAGCCACGGGTTCACAGCCCACGTCCCGCACCAACTCGCGTGCACGCACGAGAGCCGTCTCGTCGTCCCCGCAGACCGGAACGGCCAGTGGTCGCCCATCGAAGACAGGCGGCCGCATCCGCCACACGTCCTCGTGGCAGAGGTTGAAAGCTTTGACCACGTCGGCGCCCGGTGCTGCCGCAGCCAGTTGCTGCGCGGCTGAGGTGCCTCCTTCCGTCAGCAGCCGGAAGCCCGGCCCCACCGGGTTGGAGCAGTCGAGCAGCACCTTGCCCTCCAGTGCCGCGTGCAGGTCCCGTGCCACGTCTACTCCCGCCCCGAAGGGCAGCGCGGCCAGCACCACCTGGCCGGACTCGGCCGCCGCGCGCAGACTGCCAGGCTTCGCGCTGCCTCCGATGCGCGTCGCGAGCCGCTCCGCCTTGTGTGCGTCCCGCCCCCCGATGGTCACGTCGTGCCCGGCCCGCACCCAGTGGGTGGCGAGCGCGTCGGCCATGTTGCCCGTGCCCAGTACGCCGATTCTCATCACGTGGTCCCTCTCCGCGCCTGCTTCGACCGTTCACACCGACGCTAGAAGGCCGTTCGGGCACCATTTGGTACGTGACGACCGACGCCTTCCTCGCCGACTGCCGCGCCCGCCTCGCCTTCGACCTGCTCTCCAACACCTGGAACGCCGTGGTGCTCTGGGCACTGCGCGACGGTCCCAGGCGCCCGGTCGAATTACGGGAGCGGATCGGGGGCATCAGTTCCAAGGTCCTCACCGAGACTCTGCGCCGGCTGCAGTTCAACGGCCTGGTCGACCGGCAGGCAGACCCCGACGCGCCATCACGGGTCGAGTACCAACTCACCGCTCTGGGACGGACCTTGCTGGCGCCCATCGACGCCGTCGGCGCATGGGCCTTCGAGTACGGCGATGAGGTTATGGCCGCCCAGGAAGCAGCATGCACTCCTGACGCGCAGTCCCCTCGTCCAACTTGCTAGTGCTCTGACCGCATAGGTTCGCCGGGTTGGCGACGTCGGTGCTCGGACCGGCTGGACTCGGTGTGGGAACAATGCGAGCGGTCGCGGAGCCGATCAAACTAGGCTCCCAGCATGTCTGGTCCGACGTTGGTGATCGAGTTGGCGGAGCCGCTCTCCCCGGCTGCGCTGCGGGAGTTCCGCGCGTTGATGGTGGGGCTCTCCTCCCACTTCGACGAGAAGCGGCCCGGGTTCTTCGACGTCAACGTGCCCGCAGAGCGACTGGGCGTCGAGGACAGGCGAGAGAAGGACTGGCGAAAGCCGTTCCCGCTGCCACTCCTCGGCAACACCTCCGCGGACGAGGAGCTCACAGCCCTGGTGGGATTCAATCCGCAGCGCGAGGACTGGCGTCGGCCCTTCCTGGTCAACTTGATGGGGCCGGGCGTCGGCGACGAGAGCACCTTCGAGGCTGAGCACGCGGACGAGCCCGAGGTGGAGGCCATCCTCGGCTTCAGGCCGACCCATGCCGTCAATGTCAGCGCCGGCTGCAATCGCGAGATCGACCACGTGACCACGGCCCTGCTGACCGCCGCTGTCATGGACGTCATCGGGGGCGTGGCCAATGTCGAGCTGCTGGATGGACAGGCGTCGGTCGTCGCTGGCCTTCCGGGGGTGTTGGCGATCGCGGGCGACGACTGGATGGCGCTGGGATCGGCGGAGTTCCTGCGGGCCTGGGTTGGGCACCCCGCCTTCCGGCTGGTCAAGTAGCCCAGACAGATTCGCTGCGGAGGTGGTGCTGTGACCTGGAACGTTCGCCAGGTCGCCTGATCATGCAGCGAGAGCGGGTCGGCCGCCCCAGCGGATGCCTTTCTCGCTGCGGATACGGGCGCGTTCCTTGCGTTCGGCGACCAGGACGTCATGGTGGCGGGCATTGGCATTGCGCCAGCGGAGGTAGGCGTGCAGGGCCCGGGTCTGCACGGTGTGGTTGGGGTGGTTGGAGTTGGCGATGGTGAACTGCCGCAGCGGTCCGAAGTGCGCTTCGATCGGGTTCGCCCACGAGGCGTAGGTCGGGGTGAAACACAGCTCGACCTTGTGCTTCTTCGCCCAGCGACGGATGTCGGCGCCCTTGTGGGCGGACAGGTTGTCCAGAATCACGTAGATCGGTGCGCCGTCGGGCCGGGCGGCACGGATCGATCTCAGCGCGGCCAGCGTGTTCACGGCTCCCTTCTTACGCCGGTTCACGTCCCACAGCCGGTCGTCGCCGACCGAGTAGCAGCCGTGGAAGTACCGGACTCCGTGGGTGTGGTGGTAGGTGGCCGGCAGCCGGTCGGGACGCCGTTGTTCGGCCCAGCCCGCGCCCGCGGTGGGCCGGATTCCGAGTGGGCCGAACTCGTCGAAGGCGAAGACCCGGCCCGGGAAGCGGTCCAGGACGTGCTCGATACGGTCCAGCTTCGCCTCCCGTTCGGGGTCCGGGGACTCCTTCCAGGTCTTGGTGCGCTGGAAGGTGACGCCGCGGCGGGCGCGAGCAGGCACCGTAACGCCTCACGGCCGATACGGATCACCCGGCCGCGCACTTTGCGCAGGTAGGCGACCAGCTTGCGCAGCGACCAGCGGGTGAACGGCTGGCCGAGCTGGACCGGGCGGGTAGTGGCCGTCGCGATGACGAAGTCCTCGCCGTCATCGCTGAGTCGGCGGGGACGGCCTCCCGCCCACAGAGGGTCCAGGCAGGCCAGGCCCTTCTCATTGAACGCGTGGATCACATCCCTGACGGTGTCCTCGTCGGCCTGCACCAGCTGGGCAATCACCGGCACTCGGTTCCCGCCGGCCGAGGCCAGCAGCATCATCGCCCGCCGGTAGTGAACCGAACCGGCGCTGCCCCGGCGCACGATCTGCTGCAGCTTCTGACCCTCCTGGTCGGTCAGTCTGCGCACACGGACGGGCTCGGCCACCGCGCCTCCAGCGGTCGGATCGGACGCCCGGATGTGGGAGCCGTCGACCGCCGCCCGGGAGAAGTCCAGGGCGTTCGCGCTGCGGAGCTTGGCAAGGAGGACCTCGTGCAGCCGGGGCCACACCCCGGCCTCGGACCACTCGGCCAGGCGGCGCCAGCAGGTCATGCCCGAGCCGAAGCCGAGTTACTGCGGCAGATGCTCCCACGAGATTCCGGTGTGCAGGACAAACAGAATGCCCTGGAAGACCAGCCGGTCCGGATGCCGCTTGCGTCCCGGGTGCCGGGTCCGACGCTCCACCTTGGGCAGCAGCGGCTCGATCACCGCCCCCAGCTCGTCGTCGACTTCCCACGGCTTCGGCCGCGCCACCCAGCACCCCCGGTTCATCAGTCCCGGAGTGATCCAACCTCCTCGAAGATCATTTCGTTAGGGATTCCAAGGGCCTCGTATAAGCCCCGGTCGGCCCCCTGCGAGGTAATCGGGGCCATCGCGGCATCGAGCGGCTGAGTCCGGTCACGTGTGGCAGCACCACTGTCGCCGCCGGACCGACAGGGCCCGGCGGCGATGGCGGACTTCCGGCTCCCCTTCTCCCTTCAGCCCTCAGCCCTCAGCCCTCAGCCCTCAGTCCTCAGCCCCGGTCCCCACCCCCGCCCGGACCGCCCCTGAAGCCGCCGCCCTCCGGGGCCTCGCCCGCCGTGACCGTCGCGATCTTCTTGGCCGAGCCGAGCTTGCCGGAGCCGGCGAGGCCGCCGGTGTCGGAGCCGGAGGTGGAGCCGCCGGAGTAGACGGTGTACTCCTCACCGCTCTTGATCGACTCGCCCGAGTAGACGACGTTCTGGATGGTCTTCGAGGTGACGTACGACGCCACGACCTTCCCGTCCGCGTCGACGATGTGCAGGGTCGTGCCGGCCTCGACCGACGCGTCCAGCGTCGCCGACAGCCAGCCCTGTTCCGATTCCTCGTCCGGGGCGACGACCATGCCCGCGCTGCCGGCGGCGAGGAGGGTGCCGCCGCTGACGGTGAAGCTGCCGTTGACGTCGAGCGCTCCGTTGCCGCCCATCTCGGGGCCGTTGACGACGACCGTGCCGCCGGTGATCTCGGCGGTGCCGTTGGAGTCGAAGCCGTCGCCCTGGGAGTTGAGGACGAGCGTGCCGCCGCTGACCTTGGCGGAGTAGTCGCCGACGTTCTCCCCGCCGCCGCCCCCGCCGGGACCGCCGCCGCCGAAGCCGCCCTGCCCGCCCTGCTCCTCCTCGGACGTCGCCTCGCTGCCCGACGCGTTGACGCCGTCGTCGTCAGAGGTGACGTTCGAGGTGCCGCCCCGGACGAGGATGTCCTTGCCCTCCAGGCCCTCGTTGGAGCGGGTGATGTTCAGCGTGCCCTCGCTGATGACGAGGTCGCCCTCGGCGTGGATGCCGTCGTCGCCGGCCGCGAGGGTGACGTCGGCGCCGTTGAGGTGGACCGCCGCGTCGCCGTGCAGCGCGTCGGCGGAGGCGGAGACGTCGACCGTGCCGCCCTCCAGCACCGTGATCACACCGGACTTCAGGCCGTGCGCGGAGGTGTCGTCGGAGGCCTCGGTCTTCACGGTGAGCTTGCCGCCGGTGACGACCAGATCCGTGGCGGCGTCCACGGCGTCACCGTTCGCGGTGACGGAGAGCGTGCCGCCCGCGACGGCGATGTAACCGGCGTCCTCCTCGTCCGCGTTGTCGGACTTGAGTCCGTCGCCCTTCGCCGTCACGGTGACCGTGCCGCCGTTCACCACCAGGTAGTCCTTGCCCCGGATGCCGTCGTCGGCGGCCTCGACGGTGATGTTCCCGCCCTCGACGACCAGGCCGTCCTTGCCGGCGATCGCGTCGTTGCCGTTCCCCTTCACGGTCAGCGAGCCACCGCCGCCGATCGTCAGGTCGCCCGCGCTGTACAGGGCGGCGTTCGCCTCGGCGTCGTCGGCGTAGGAGTCGGCGTCGCTCAGCTTGTTCTCGCTGCCGTCCGCGAGGACGACCACGAGCCGCTCCGCCTCGGTCGCGGCGATCGCCGACCCGGAGGAACTGGAGATGTCGACCCCGTCGAGGACCAGCTTCACGGTCGCCTCGGGCGCGGTGATCACGATCTGCCCGTCGTCGAGGGAGCCGCTGAGCAGGTACGTCCCACTGGAGGTGATAGTGACCGTGGACCCGTCGACATCGACCCCCTTGCCGTCCGCCTCCGCCGAGTCCCCCTTCAGCTCGATGCCCACGGCCTCCGACTCGTCGGCCTCGTCGTACTCCGTGTCGCCGTCCTCGGCGTGCGTGTCCTCGTTGTCGGCGAGGACGGCCGCCGCGTTCCGCGTCCCGTCCACGGCCGCCGCCGCGCTCGCGCTCGACGACGAGTCGGACGACGCCGTGCCGGAGTCGCTCCCGGAGGAGCACCCGGCCAGCGCGGCGGTCGCGAGGACGACGGAGGCGAGCGCCGCGGCCGCCTTCGTACGGAACCCCCGTGTCCTGCTCTTCCATGAGTTCATACGGATGTTCATGCGGGGCTCCCGTTCAGTGCCGGTGCGGTGGGGAAGTGGCGCCGCAGTACGGGCAGCCAACGGTTGGCGGGCAGGTCGGGCCGGAGCGCGGCGAGCCCGGTGCCGTACTTGGAGACCGGGCAGGGCCGGTGCTTGAGCGACCACAGCAGCCGGTCGGCGCCGGACCCCGCGCGCCCGGCCTTGGTCTCGACGATGGTCCGCTCGGGGGTGCGCAGTTCGGTGCCGTCGGGCAGTGCCCAGGTCAGGTCGGTGTCGACGGTGACCCGGCTGCCGCTGCCGGGCAGGAAGAGGGTGGTCCGGCGGTAGAGGGTGGTGAGGGTGGGGACCAGGCGGAAGTCCCGGGAGTCGATGCCCGCCGCGCCGAGGACGTCGTCGGCGTACGCCCGCGCCTCGGGGCCCAGCCGGCCCGGGTCGCCGTCGTACGGGACGCGCTGCTTGACCGTGGTGCCGCGCGGGCCGCGCGTCTTGACCTCCAGGAAATGCTGTCCGGACGCCAGGTAGGTCCGGATCCGCAGCTTGAAGCGGCGTCTGCGGCGGCGGGCCGCGCCCAGGTAGCCCTCCATGTCCGGGGTGTCGAAATACACGGACCGGTACGCGAACTGCCGCTCCCCGTCGACCTCCAGGACCTGTACGTCCTCATCCAGCCCGGCCACCACGAAGGGCAGGTCGGTGAGGGGCAGCATGTACTTGCGGTCCAGACGGGTCAGCAGCTCGGCGCGGTCGACGAGTTCGCCGAGGCCGATGGGGCGCAGCGCCCCGACCACGGGGGCGACGGCGTCCAGTGCCGTCATGCCCGGACCCCGCGTCCCTGCTCGACGCGGCGCCCTGTCTCCCGCGGCTCCTGGGGCGCACGCGATCCGGTGCCCGTGCCCGTGCCCGTGCCGGTGCCGGTGCCCGTGCCGGTGCCGGTGCCGGTGCCGGTGCCGGTGCCGGTGACGACGTACCGGACGTCGACCAGGGTCATGTCGTTGACCAGGTCGACGCTCTGCACGGACAGGTTCACCACCCGCCCGCCCAGCAGCACTTCGAGGTGGGCGCGCAGGGCGTCCTCGTCGGTGTAGGCGGCGTCGAGACGCAGGCTGCGCTGCCGGTAGCGGCCGAAGAGCCTCGGGTGGTCGCCGACGTACATCGTGGCGACGATCAGTGCCATGAGGAGGGTCGACAGGACGTTGACCTGCTCCGGCAGCCCGGCCAGCAGGCCGAGGGCGAGCGCGGAGAAGTAGTACGCGATCTCGTGCTGAGCGATCTCGTTGGACCGCAGCCGGATGATCGACAGGACGCCGAACAGCCCCATGCCGAGGCCGATGCCGACCGAGGAGGAGCTGAGCGTCATCGCCACCGCGAGAACACCGACGTTGACGCCGAGGAAGGCGGCGATGAGGTCCCGGCGGTGGTGGCGCGGGAAGTAGACCGCGAAGGTCAGCACGGAGATGGCAGCCAGATCGGCGACCACAAGAAGGGTCTGGTCCATGTCAAAAGACAATCCGGGGTCAACCTTTGAGCGGGCTTTGCCTTCCCTTAACTGAACTTGAGAAGTTCCGCGGGCCAACGGGGGGTGAACCCGCTGGACCCGCTCCACCCCGGCTCGCCGCCCCCGTGCGGTTCTGAACCGCCTCTTGTGAAACGACTGTGGAGACCCGCCAGTATTTGAGATTTCAAGATTGTTACTGACTAGTCGTCTGTGACATTGGGGTCCTCGGGGGATCGAGATCTTTCGGATCGATCGACATGGACCACAGTTGACGAACCATCACATAGGCCCGAGGGCGGCCGTCACCCTGCTGGCGCCCCTCCTGGCCGGAGCCCTGACCCTGACCGCGGTCACCGCTCCCACCTACGCCGACTCCGCTGAGAACAGCGGGAGTTACGACGACGACACCTACATCGTAAAACTCGCCGACGCGCCCGTCGCCGCGTACGAGGGCGGGCTGCCCCGGCTGAAGCGGACGGCGCCCACGGCGGGCAAGCGGCTCGACGCCGACTCCGCCACGGTCGAGAAGTACGTGGCGCACCTGGACGACCGCCGGGAGCGCGTCCTCGACGCCGTGCCCGGGATCGAGACGCTCCACGACTACTCCTACACGTTCAACGGATTCGCCGCCGAACTCACCGGCAGACAGGCCGCGAAGCTGTCCGCGACACCGGGAGTCGTCTCGGTGACCCGCAACACGGTCGCCCAGCTGACGGACACGGGGCCGGACCACGGGCCGGGGGCGGATGTCTTCGGCCGGGCAGGAGCCGATGGAGGGACGGAGACCTACATACGGGTCGTGGCCGACGGCCGCGCCGAGGACGAGGCCGAGGACGAGGCCAGGTTCCCGGCCCCGGAGGCCCAGCAGGCTCCTTCGCCCCTGAAGGACGAGCGGCCCGCAGGGCCCCCGCCTTCAGGGGCGCGGGGAACCGCGCGGGAAACCCCCACCGGCCCCGCAGCCGCCGACGCACCGCACGCCCCGAGCTCCAAGACCCCCGGAACCACCCACTCCGCCCGGTTCCCCGACACCCCCCGTCTCCTCGGCCTCTCCGGTGAGAAGGGCCTCTGGGCGAAGGCCGGCGGCCCCGAGCACGCCGGAGAAGGCGTCATCGTCGGGATCGTGGACACCGGGGTCGACCCGTCGAACCCGATGCTCGCCGCACTGCCGGAGCCGCGCCCGGACGCCGAGGCCATCGCCAAGAAGTGGCACGGCGACTGCGTCCCCGGCGACGACCCCGCGCACAAGGTGACCTGCAACAACAAGGTGATCGGCGCCCAGTGGTTCGGCGCGGGCAGGCCCGACCCGGACGGCGAGGACATCCCCTCGGCGATGGACACCGACAGCCACGGCACCCACACCGGCACCACCGCCGCCGGGAACCACGGCGTCGCCGCGTCGGTCCCCGGCAGCAACGCCGAGGGCACCCTCAGCGGAGTCGCCCCGGCCGCCCGCCTCTCCTACTACAAGGCGTGCTGGAGCGCCGGCTGCCCGAGCGTGGACACCACGGCCGCGATCGACAAGGCGGTGGCGGACGGCGTCGACGTCCTCAACTACTCCATCGGCGGTGCGCTCCCCGACCCGGTCTCCATGGAGGCCATGTTCAACGCGGCCAAGGCGGGCGTCTTCATCGCCGCGTCGGCCAACAACGGCGGCCCGGACACGGTGGAGCACACCGGCCCGTGGGTCACGACGGTCGCCGCGGCGACGCACGACACCGAGTACACCGCCTCCCTGGTCCTCGGCGACGGCCGCCGCTACACCAGCCTCAGCCTGAACCCGGGCGTCGGCTCGGCCCCGCTGGTCGAGGCCGCCGCCGTGAGGAAGGACGGCGCGGACGCCGACCAGGCCGCGCTGTGCGCGCCGGGCACGCTCGATCCGAAGCGGGCGAAGGGCAAGCTCGTCGTCTGCGACCGGGGCGGTGACGGCATCTGGGTCGAGACCAAGGCGGACGAGGTCGCGGCGGTCGACGGCGCGGGGGTCGTGCTCACCCACACCCCGACCAGCGCGCAGGACTTCTTCGCGTACGTCTTCGCGGTGCCCGTGGTCCAGGTCGCCACCGAGGACGCGAAGGCCGTCCACGCCTACGCCTCCGGGGCCGGCGCGACCGCCGAGTTCACCCCCACGAAGAGCAGCCACCGGGCCACCCGGGAGATCACCTCCTTCTCCTCCAGCGGCCCGGACCACTACAGCGACGGCGACCTGCTCAAGCCCGACATCGCCTCCTTCGGCGAGAGCGTCCCGGCGGGCGTGGTGCCCGGCAGCGGCGGCGGGTACACCGGCCGGTTCGGCTTCGCCGACGGCACGTCGATGTCGTCCCCGCACATCGCGGGCCTCGCCGCCCTGCTGCGGCAGCTGCACCCCGACTGGTCGCCGATGGAGATCAAGTCGGCGCTGATGACGACGGCCACGACCACCGACGAGAACGGCGACCCCCTCGGCCGCGCCCTGGCCGACTCCGCCTCGCCCCTCGACTACGGCGCGGGCCTGCCCCGGGTCGCCCGCGCGGCCGACCCCGGCCTCGTCTACGACTCCACCTCCGCCGACTGGACCGCGTACCTCTGCGCGATCGGCCAGCAGCCGGTCACGGAGAACGGCGACGACGCCTGCCCCACGGCGGCGAAGACCGACCCCAGCGACCTCAACCACCCGTCGATCTCGGTCGGCGACCTGCTGGGCGCCCAGACGGTGACCCGCACGGTCACCAACGTCTCGTCGGAGACCGCCACCTACCAGGCGAAGACGCAGACCCCGCCGGGCTTCCGCGCCGAGGTCACCCCGAAGCGGCTGACCGTCGCGCCGGGCGGGTCGGCGTCGTACCAGGTGACCTTGGAGCGGACGAGCGCGGACCGCGGCACCTGGTCCTTCGGCTCGCTGACCCTCAGTGACACGCACAGCCGCCACGAGGTCACCAGCCCGATCGCCCTGCGCGCCGTGCTGTTCTCCGCCCCGAACGAGGTCACGGTCACCGGCGGTGACGCGGCGACGCTGACGGCCGGGGTCGGCTGGACCGGCGAACTGACCGCGGAGGCCTCCCTCTACACCGGAGAGAAGACCACCGGCACCCTCACCGGCACCGACCAGTCCCCCTTCTGGGAGAGCCAGCACACCAACGACGCCGCGGTGAAGCACCGCGTCCACGTCCCCGAGGGCGCCCCCTTCACCCGGTTCGCCATCACGTCCGCCGACCACCTCCCCGGCAGCGACATCGACCTGTACGCCTTCGACACCCAGGGCAACCACGTCGGCGAATGGGCGGACGTCGGCTCCGACGAGTACGTCGACCTGCCGCCCGGCGACTACGACGTCTACGTCGTGCAGTACGAACTGCCGGCCGGCACAACCAGCCAGCAGTACACCCTGTGGAGCTGGAAGGTCGGCCAGGGCACACCCGCGGTGACCCCCACGGTCACCCCGGCCGGGCAGAAGGTCTCGGCGGGCGACCACCCGGAGATCACCGTGTCATGGCCGGACGCGACACGCGGCGAACGGTACGTCGGCGTCGTCGAGTTCGGCGACGGCTCGGCGGCCGTGGGCCACACGCCGCTGACGGTCACGCCGTAGCCGTCACCCGGTAACCGCCGTCGACCGATCGGCGGTCGAGCGATCCGCCCGCGAACTCCCCTGAGTTCGCGGGCGGATCGCGTCAGCCCGAAACCTGGACCCGCCGTGATTCCCCGGCCCGTCTGTGGCGCGACGAGAAGTCCGACTACGACCTCCCTCCCCTCCAACGCCTGCGTCAACGGCCGGGAGTGCCTCCACTACACCCAGCTGGTCTGGCGCACCTCGACACGCGTCGGCGCGGCCGGGGCCAGATGCGGGAACGCTGGACCTACGTGGTGGCCCACTTCGATCCGCCGGGGAACCGGCTCGGCCGACGGCCGTACTGACCGGAGAAGCCGGGGAAGCCGGGAAACGCCTCAGGGGCCGTGATAATCCCTCCATGGCCCCGCACCCGCCCCTCCCCACACCGCCGCAGGCCCGCGCGTGAACGACCGCTCCCCGGACCCACGCGTACACGACCTCCCCGAACAGCTCCACCGTCTCCTCGCCGACGTGCTGGCCATCGGCGCGCCGTACGCCCTCGCCCTCACCGGCGATCACGCGGCGCAGGCACACGGACTGGTCGAGGCCAGGCCGCCCGGCCGCGACCTGGAGGTGGCGACGGAGCACGCGGCCCCGATGGAGCAGATCGCCGCCACGGTCCGGGTGGGCCTGGCGGAACGCGGCTGGCTGGTGCACGCGGTGGAGACGGCCCCGCTCTCCGCCCGCCTCCTCGTCACCGACCCCACGACGACGGAGGAACGCACACTGGACCTCCTGAAGGAAACCCTGTGGCACCCGCCGGTGGAGACCTCACTCGGCCCCACCCTCTCCCTGGAAGACGTGGTGGGCACCAAGGTCCGGGCGGTGGCGGACCGAGGCGCGGCCCGGGACCTGATCGCCGTCCACGCGGCCACGGCCCACTGGACCGTCGCCGAACTGGAGGAACTGGCCCGCCGCCACACCTCCGCGACGTCCACCACCTTCGACCTCACCGACCTCCAGGCGCGCCTGGAGGGCACCGAGTGGCTCGACGACCGGGAATTCGCTCGCCACGGCCTGGGCACCGACGCCATCCTTGGACTCCTCCGCTGGGCCCAGACCTGGGCCGACGACATCGCCGAACGCCTCCTGGAAGAGGAGGCCCTGGCATCCCCACCGGAGGAGGAACCCGAGTGAGCCGGAGACGGTACGTCGCCCGGGGCGTCCCCGGCGGCTACCGCGTCTACGACAACCGCCGCCGGGGCTGGTGGGGCGACCTCTACGAACTCTGCCCGGACGACCTCCTCACCGAGCTGAACGGCGCGAAGGACCCACGGAGACTGAACGCCCTGCTGCAGCGGTACCGGGCCCTGAAGCGATAGCCCCTGCGACCGAGGGGAACCGGCCTGCCCTCATCCGGCGTTTGCGACTTGGGGGAAGTGGCTTATCCCTACGCTGTGTTGCTACTGAGCCGTGGTGCGAGAGGGCTGGGGACGGGGTACCGGGAATGAGCACGAGCATCGCTGAAGTCGTGGGCCAGGCAAGCCCGTACCTGACGGCGGCCGTCGTCGCGTACGGCACCGGGGTGCTGACGCGAGAGGAGAGCGCGGCGGTCGAGACCACGGCGAACATCGGCCGCCGGATGCTCCGGGCGGCGTGGCAGCACCGGGACGAGCAGGGCCGGGCGGCACTGGAGTCGGCGGTGGCCGACGCAGCCGCCGAACCGGAAGACGAGGACGCGACGGGGTCCCTGCGCCAACAGATCAAGAAGGCGCTGCGGAACGATGCGGAGCTGCTGCGCGAGCTGGCGGCCCTGTTGCCGTCGCCGTCCGGCAACAGCGGGGGTAGGACGGTGACGGCATCGGGCCCGCGCTCCATCGCCGCGGGGGGCAACATCGGCACGGCGATCACGGGCGACGATCACTCGGCGCCACGGTCGTGATCGGCGAGGAGTGGCCATCGTCTCCGGGTGGTGGGGCGGAGGCATCGGGTGACAGATCGATCGCCGCTGGCGGTTCGATCAGGGTGGCGATCACTGGGGACAACACCCGCTTCGTGATGCTGCCGGCCGAGGCCGTGCATTGGGCGCAGACGGTCGACGCCCCGGCTGCGGCCGGGTACTTGCCGGGGTCGGCATCCGGAGTCTTCGTCGGCCGGGAACACGAACTCACCAACCTGCGCGAGATGTTGACCGGCGAGGGTGCGGCCACGGTGACCCAAGCGCCGGTCCGCGCGATCCACGGCCTGGGCGGCGTCGGCAAGAGCAGGCTGGCCCTGCAGTACGCCCATCGCTACCGCGACGAGTACACGCTGGTGTGCTGGATCACGGCCGAGTCAGCAGAGTCGATCGTGAAAAGCCTGTCGGGGCTGGCCCTGTCACTCTGCCCCCAGTGGGCGGGAAGCGCCGGACCGGACGAACGAGCGGCGTGGTCGATCCTGTGGCTCCAGGAGCACCCCAACTGGCTCCTGATCTTCGACAACATCGAGAACCCAGCCCACTTGGGCCCCTACCTGGGCACCCTCCACCGAGGCCACCACCTGGCGACGAGCCGCAAAGCGACGGGTTGGCACGCTCTGGCCCCGGTCATGCATTTGGGCCTGCTCCCGTTGGACAAAGCCACCGACCTACTGTGCACCCTCGCGTTCCCGAACGACACGGCCACCGACGAGGACCGTGAAGCGGCCCGGCGGCTGGCGCGGGTACTGGGCTGCCTTCCCCTGGCTCTGGAACAGGCCGGCGCCTACGCCTTCCAGACCGGCATTGACCTCGAGACGTACCGCGTGTCCTTGGGCCTCGTCTTGGACGAACCGACCGAGGGCATCGACTCCGAGCGCACCATCGCCCGTATTTGGGACCACACGATCACCGCCATCGCCGACCGCGACCCGCTAGCGGTGACCCTCCTGAACGCCATGGCCTGGCTGGCCCCGGACGACATCCCCCGCAGCCTCCTGGCTTCCTTGGCCCCAACCCCCATCGCCCTCGCCAATGCCTTGGGCGTGCTGCACACGTACAACATGGTCGCCTTCACCGACCAACGAAACGTCAGCATTCACCGCCTCGTACAAACCGTCCTGCGTACGCGCGGCACTCCACCCCGAGGCCGCGACGGTGCGGAACGCGCCGTCCACAAGGCCCTACCGGCCGACGCCGAAGACCGCGCCGCCGCCGAACAGTGGCAACAGCTCCTCCCCCACATCGCCGCCCTCGCCGAAAGCGTCCCGCCCGACCACACCGACGCAAACGAAACCCGATCGGCGTACATCGAGGCCGCCCAGCACCTTCGCCGACAAGGCCGGGATGCCCACACCATCCTCCTGCGCCAAGCCGTTCTCGCTCACAACAAGCGGGTACACGGCGACACCCACCTCAGCACCCTGACCAGCCGCAACAACCTCGCACTCGCCTACCAGGAGGCCGGAGACCTGGACCAAGCAATCCCCCTACTCAAAACCACCCTCACCCAATGCGAACAGACCCTCGGCCACACCCACCCCGACACCCTGGCCAGCCGCAACAACCTCGCAGGCGCCCACCGGTCGGCCGGAGACCTGGACCAAGCAATCCCCCTGTACGAAACCACCCTCACCCAGTACGAACAGACCCTGGGCCACACCCACCCCAACACCCTGATCAACCGCAACAACCTCGCAGCCGCCTACCAGGAGGCCGGAGACCTGGACCAAGCAATCCCCCTACTCAAAACCACCCTCACGCAATCCGAACAGGTCCTCGGCCACACCCACCCCGACACCCTGACCAGCCGCAACAACCTCGCAGGCGCCTACCGGGCAGCCGGAGACCTGGACCAAGCAATCCCCCTGTACGAAACCACCCTCACTCAATGCGAACAGGTCCTCGGCCACACCCACCCCGACACCCTGACCAGCCGCAACAACCTGGCAGCTGCCTACCGGGCAGCCGGACACCTGGACCAAGCAATCCCCCTGTACGAAACCACCCTCACTCAACGCGAACAGATCCTCGGCCGCACCCACCCCAACACCCTGACCAGCCGCAACAACCTCGCAGCCGCCTACCAGAAGGCCGGACACCTGGACCAAGCAATCCCCCTTTTCGAAGCCACCCTCGGGCAGTGCGAGCAAGTCCTCGGCCCCACGCATCCCACCACCGTGGTCATCCGCGACAACCTCGCCCACGCTCGCCAACAGCTCAGCCCCTGACCACAATCGAGCCCCGTCTCACCCTCCCGACGGCTCCTCACCACACGACAAGCGACCGCCCCGCTCCGAGGACACGCCCACACCGCCTCGCTCTTCTCCACAGCCGCCGTCAACGGCTGTATATCCGGATACTCAGGGCACCGCCGGCACACCGCTGCCCACAACGCCTCCGCCGCCCACCCCTGCACGTGATCAGCCACGTCGGCGAGCAGCATCGCCGACCGACCGTCCAACTCGGCTTACACTCCCTGCCCGGAGCCGTCGCCTCGCCCGTGGTGTCGTCGAGGGAGAGAAGGAGGATCTCCTCGCCGAGGGTCGTGGGCGGGGGGGACGGGGGCAGGGCTGGGAGTGGGCGCGGTCGACGTGGTCATGATCCGTACGACGCGGGCGGGAGGCCGGGCAGTTCCGCACACGGGACGTCGCCGGTTCCGAACAATCCGGTTGAGGCCGCCGCCCCCGCGCGCCCAGAATCCCCGCATGGACGACTTCCCCAGGCTCAGCCAACTCCCCTCCTCCCTCACCGAGTTGCAGGAGGCCGCCCGTGCCGCCGGGTTCACGATGTCGTGCGAACCCCGCACCGGCAGCCTGCTCGCCACCCTCGCCGCCACCCGCCCCGGCGGCCGGATCCTCGAACTCGGAACCGGCGTCGGCGAAGGCACCGCCTGGCTCCTCAGCGGTATGAACGAGACGGCGACGCTGGTCACCGTCGAACTCGACGACTCCGTGCAGGCCGTCGCCCGTGGGCAGTTCGGCGGCGACGAACGGGTCGGCTTCGTCACCGAGGACGGCGGCCGCTGGCTGGAGGAGTACGACGGCGCCCCCTTCGACCTGGTCTTCGCGGACACCTGGCCCGGCAAGTTCACCCACCTCGACGCCGCCCTGGCCCTCGTGGCGCCCGGCGGCGCGTACGTCGTGGACGACCTGATGCCCGTTCCCGGCTGGCCGGAGGGTCACGAGGCCGCGGTGACCGACCTGCTCGCCGTTCTGGAGGGGCGCTCCGACTTCCGGACGACCCGGCTGACCTGGTCGAGCGGCCTGCTGGTCGCCGTCCGGACCGGCGACGCCGCGGACACCTCGGCCTGACCGTCCGCACCCGCACCCGGAGCCGGAGCCGGACCCGGACCCGGACCCGCACCCGGACCCGGGTCCATCCCCAGCGCCGTACGCGCCGCCCGCACATGGTGCAGTCCCTCGACCGCCGTCCGTGTGACCTGCGCGTACTCGTCGGGTGTGCGGGCCCTGGTCAGCTGGGCGCGGGCGGTGCGGAGGCGTTCGGTGGCGTCGGTCAGGGACTCGGCCGCGCTGCCGCCCGCCCCGGCCTGCGCCCGTACGTCGATGCCGGCCAGGCTGCCGCCCAGCCGTACGACCCAGCGGTTGGCATCGGCCTCCGCGTCCAGGTCGGACGACGGACCGGGCTCGTCCACGGACCGCCGCCGCGCGACGATCGCGACCACCGCCCCGACGATCAGCAACACTGCCACCAGCACGGCCAGCTTCATGGCCTCCTCCAGCATTCCGACGTTCCGTCCTCGTACGGGCTCCAGCGGACCCCGACGGACCCCGCCGGACCCCAACGGGCTCGTACAGGCTCGTACGGGTTCCTCACCCTGTACGTCCCATCACACCCCCTGCCGCTGTGATCGTCCGTCGAGAAACCTGTGCGTCCCCTGATGACTTCCCCAGCGGGTACCCAAGACGGACACGAGCGCACGGCAGAGGCCCGGAAACCCAGGGGGAGGGGTTTCCGGGCCTCGCACCGAGCCGTACGTCGTTCGGCCGCTCACCGACGACGTACGCCCGTCGGGGTCAGCTCGCCGAGGCGGACTCCGACGCCGTGTCCGTCCCGCCCGGCTGGACGGAGTCGCCCGTGCCGGTGTTCGTGGCCTCCGGGTCGACGCCGACCGTGAGGGAGCCGACGACGCCCTTGGCGATGTCGCTCTTCTTGTACTTCAGCTTCAGCAGACCGCCCTGGACGCCGCTGCCGTCGTAGATCGTGTCGTCGTCGAGGGTCGTGCGCTCGGTCGTGGAGGTCGAGTACGGCTCGACCTCGGCGGACGCCAGGACGGACTCCTCGTCGAAGAAGAACTGGCCGGTGTGGCAGGTGGTGCCGCCCTCGTAACCGGCGTCCGTCCACTCGCCGTTGACGTGCACCTTGGTGTGGATGTGCACGCAGCGACCCCGGTACCAGCCCGGGAAGATCGTCTCGAAGGTGACGAAGCCCTGCTTGTCGGTCTTCCAGGTGCCCCGCAGATAGCGGGTGTCACTGGTCGGCTCCTCGTGCACGCCGCCGCCACCGCCGCCACCGGCCGGGGGCTCCCCGGTCGGGGCGCCGGACGGCACGTCCGTCGGGGTGCCGGAGGGGGCGTCGGTGGGGGCGGTGCCGCCGCCCTCGGAGAAGCTCTCGTAGCCCGAGTAGAGACCCAGCGCGTCGCAGTGCCAGATGTCGACGGCCGCGTCGCGGATCGGCTTGCAGGTCTCGGAGTCGATCACCTTGAGGCGGAGGGTGAGGGGGATGCCCTCCTTGTCCTCGGTGATGTCCCGGCGGAGCTTGTCGGCGTCGATGTAGTACGGACCCTCGGTGGTCTCCGAGGTGAGCTTGTAGCACTCCTCGGCGGCGCTCGCGCTCGTGGAGGCGAGGGGCTTCGCGCTCCCCTTCTTGTTCGTCCCCGCGCTCGCGGTCGCGACGACCGCTCCGCCCACGCCCACGGCGGCCACGGCGCCCGCGCCCGCCACGACGACCTTGCGGCGCGTCAGGTCCCGCTTGTGCTTCGGCCCCTGGGCCTTCTCGTTTCCGGTCTGGTTTCCCGTCATGGGCAGGAAATTAGGGAGTCAGGCTGTCAAAGCCGTAAGAAAGGACTGTGGTTCGCCATGTATTCCCATACGGAAGGAAAGGGGGCCCGAAATCGCCGTCCATTTCGGGCCCCCTTTCGGCAAAAACTCTGGATAGTCTTACCTTACGTGTGCTCTAACTCGCGGACGGCGACGCCGAGGTGCTCGGCCGCGGCGGCGTCCCCGTCCCCTCGTTGGTCGCCTCCGGGTCCACGCCCACCGTGAGGGAGGCCCGGACACCCTGGGAGATGTCCCGCTCGTCGTAACGGAGCTTCAGCAGGCCGCCCTGGGCGCCGCTGCCGTCGTAGAGAAAGTCCTCGTCGAGCGTCGTGCGGTCGGCGGTGTTGGACGCGTACGGCTCCACGACCGCGGAGGCGAGAACGGACTCCTCGTCGAAGAAGAACTGTCCGGTGTGGCAGGTGTTCCCGCCCTCATAGCCCGCGTCCGTCCACTCGCCGTTGACATGGACCTTCGTGTGGATGTGCACACAGCGGCCCGTGTACCAGCCCGGAAAGACGGTCTTGAAGGTGACGAACCCCTGCCGGTCCGTGCGCCAGGTACCGCGCAGGTAGCGGGTGTCGTCCGTCGGCTCCTGGTGTCCACCGCCCGGGGGCGGGCCGGAGGGGTCGCCACTCGGGGGCGGGCCGGTGGGGGCCGGGCCGCCATCGCCGTTGCCCACGTCCTCGTAGCCGGAGTAGACGCCGACCGCGTCGCAGTGCCAGATGTCGACGGCCGCGTCGCGGATCGGCCGGCATGTCTCGGAGTCGATCACCTTGAGGCGGAGCAGGAGCGGGATGCCCTCACGGTCCTCGGTGACGTCCCGGCGGAGCTTGTCCGCGTCGATGTAGTACGGACCCTCCATGGTCTCCGACGTCAGCAGGTAGCACTCCTCCGGGAGGGGAGCGCGACCGCCGGGTTCCTCTCTCTGCTCGTCGGCGACGGCGTTCGCCGCCATGGCACCGCCCAGACCCACCGCCGCGACGACACCGACGCCCGCCACGACGACCTTGCGGCGCGTCACATCCCGCGAGTCCGTCACATGCTCCCTTCCGGCCGGCTCCTGGGGCTGCTGTTCTTGTTGATTCGCTGTCATGCGCCGGGAAGTTAGATAGGAACCCTGTCAGCGAGCTGAGAAAACGATGCCTTTTCCCCACGCACGGAAAAGGGTCCTGAAATCGACGGACGACTTCAGGACCCTTTTCACCGACAAGCCAAGAAAGGCTTGCCTTACTTCATTGTTCGCCTCATTGCCTACTTCGGCTGCGGCTTCCGCACCGACAGGTGCAGCTCGCGCAGCCGGGTCTCGTCCAGCTCGGTCGGCGCGCCCATCATGAGGTCCTGGGCGTTGCCGTTGAGCGGGAAGGCGATGGTCTCGCGGATGTTGGGCTCGTCCGCGAGGAGCATGACGATGCGGTCGACACCCGGCGCGATACCGCCGTGCGGCGGGGCGCCGAAGCGGAACGCGCGCAGCATGCCCGCGAACTGCTCCTCGACGGTGTCACGGTCGTAGCCCGCGATCTCGAAGGCCTTGAGCATGATCTCGGGCTCGTGGTTCCGGATCGCGCCGGAGGACAGCTCGACGCCGTTGCAGACGATGTCGTACTGCCAGCCGAGGATGTCCAGCGGGTCCTGGGTCTCCAGGGCCTCCAGGCCGCCCTGCGGCATCGAGAACGGGTTGTGCGAGAAGTCGATCTTCCCGGTGTCCTCGTCCTTCTCGTACATCGGGAAGTCGACGATCCAGCAGAACCGGAAGACGCCCTCCTCGAAGTGCCCGGCACGCTTGGCGGCCTCGACCCGCACGGCGCCCATGATCTTCGAGACGTCCTCGAACTCGCCCGCGCCGAAGAACACCGCATGGCCGGCGGCCAGCGACAGACGCTTCGTCAGCTCGGCGACGTTCTCCTCGGTGAGGAACTTGGCGATCGGGCCGGACAGCGAACCGTCCTCGGCGACCCGCACCCAGGCCAGGCCCTTCGCGCCCTGCTCGATCGCGTACTCGCCGAGCTGGTCGAAGAACTTGCGCGGCTGGGAGGAGACGTCCGGCACGGCGAGCGCGCGCACGTGCTTGCCGGCGAACGCCTTGAACTCCGAGCCCTCGAAGACGTCGGTGATGTCCACCAGCTCCAGCTGGGCCCGCAGGTCCGGCTTGTCGGAGCCGTACTTGAGCATCGCCTCGCGGAACGGGATGCGCGGGAAGGGGGAGGTGACGTGCCGACCCTTGCCGAACTCCTCGAACAGCTCGGTCATGAGCTTCTCGATGGGCTGGAACACGTCCTCCTGCTCGACGAAGGACATCTCCACGTCGAGCTGGTAGAACTCGCCCGGCGAACGGTCCGCGCGCGCGTCCTCGTCACGGAAGCAGGGCGCGATCTGGAAGTACCGGTCGAAGCCCGAGATCATCAGCAGCTGCTTGAACTGCTGCGGAGCCTGGGGGAGGGCGTAGAACTTGCCCGGGTTGAGGCGCGACGGCACGACGAAGTCGCGGGCGCCCTCCGGGGAGGTGGCGGACAGGATCGGCGTAGCCATCTCGTTGAACCCGAGGGCCGTCATCTTGTGACGGATGGCGCTGATCACGGCCGTACGCAGCATGATGTTGCGGTGCATGCGCTCGCGGCGCAGGTCGAGGAAGCGGTACTCCAGCCGCCGCTCCTCGTTGACCCCGTCCTCGGCGTTGATCGTGAAGGGGAGCGGGGCGGCCGCGCCGAGCAGCTCGACCTCGCCGACCTCGACCTCGATCTCGCCGGAGGGCAGGTCCGGGTTGATGTTCTCGGAGCCTCGCGAGACGACCTTGCCGTCGACACGGACGGTCGACTCCTTGGAGATCTTGTCCAGCGCCTCGTACGCCGGGGTGCCCGGACGGGCCACCAGCTGCGTGATGCCGTAGTGATCCCGGAGATCGATGAAGAGGATGCCGCCCAGGTCGCGCCGATTGTGCAGCCAGCCGCTCAGCCGGACGTCGGTGCCGACGTCAGAGGCGCGGAGCTCGCCGCAGGTGTGGGACCTGTACCGATGCATCGTCGTTCATCCAGCCTTCGCTGATCGGGGATCTGGCGGGTGTCTCACGGCCGGTGGTGTCTCACGGCCGGTGTTTCACGTGAAACAACCCCAAGCGTACCGGGCACCCCGAGATCGCCTCCCCACCATTTACCGCTGGGCGGCAGGGCCCCGACCCCGCGGCCGCCGCCGCACTGACCGGATACGCACGGTCATAGCCATGGGCAGGACCGTAAGCGGTTACTGTCGCTAGCGTCGATTGCCGTCACCTCCGTCGCCGCCGGTCGTGGTTACTTGTCATGGCCTCCGGTACCGCTCGGTGCCCGGAACGGCTTCGGTGGCACGGTCCGATCAGCTGTTCTTAGAGTGGGTCAATGCGCACTGGTGAGCCCCCGCCCACCGTGGGGGACGTCCTTTCCGCCCTCGCGACGGGACTGTGGACCTGGGACAGCGCTGCCGGAACCGTCACGTTGGACGCCGAAGCCGCCCGGCTCATGGGTCTGCCCGCGGAACCGACGACGCTCACCCAGGCCGGGGCGCGGTCACGCCTGCACCCCGTCGACTGGAACGAGATCGTCTCGGTCGTGCAGCTCGCCGTCGCCGAGGACACCCTCGCCGAGGTACGGATCCGGGTCATGGACGACCGGGGCCGGGTGATCCGCACGATTCGCAGCCGTTCCAAACCGACCTTCGACCCGGTCCGCAAGTCCTTCGAGCTGATCGGCACCATCCAGGAGGTCACCGAGCCCTCGCCGGAGACCGCCGCCCGCGCCCCGTCCGTCACCGGCGACTGGCGGCGCTCGCGCGAGGCGTTCCTGCTGGACGCGGGCCGGGCGCTGGCCGAGGCGCGGTCCACCGCGGAGGTGCTGCGGGTCGCGGCGGGCCTGGCGATGCCCGGCTTCTCACCGGACGGACTCGCGGTCTTCGGTGTGGAGGCCGACCGGCTCACCGTCATCGGACACCACGGGCACAACCAGGGCGACGAGGGCCCCTTCACCCATATGCCGCTAGAGACGGACTACCCGGCCGCCGAGGTGGTCCGCACCGGCCGCGCCGTCTACCTCTCCTCCCCCGAGGACTACAAGGCGCGCTACCCCACGGCCTGGCCGCTCGCCGAACAGTTCGGCCGACAGTCCTGGGCGTTCCTGCCGCTGACCGTCGCCGGCCGCACGATGGGCGCGTGGATGGCGGGCTTCACCCACCCCGTCACCTTCACCCCCGACGAGCGCTCGGTGCTGACCACCGTCGCCCGCATGCTCGCCCAGGCCCTCTCCCGCGCGGGCGCCGCCGAGACGGAACGCGAGCTCACCGACGGCCTCCAACGCACGATGCTGCCCACGCTGGGCCCCGAGATACCCGGGATGAGCGTCGCCGCGCGCTACGTCCCCACCGGGGGCGGACTCCAGGTCGGCGGCGACTGGTACGACATGATCGCCCTGCCGAGCGGCCGGTTCGCCCTGGTCATCGGCGACGTCCAGGGCCACGACGTACGCGCCGCCGGCCTCATGGGCCAGCTCCGCATAGCCCTGCGCGCCTACGCCTCCGAGGGCCACCGTCCCGACGCCGTCCTCTCCCGCGCCTCGCGCTTCCTGCACGGCATCACCAACACCGACGAGGACGCGTACGCCGACCTGCGCTTCGCGACCTGCCTCTACATCGAGGTCGACCCGGTGTCCGGCGTCCTCGACATCGCCCGTGCCGGGCACCCCGACCCGGTGGTCCGCATGGCCGACGGCACGGTCCTCGTCCGCCCGACCCCGGGCGGCCTCCCCCTCGGCATCGACCCCGACGCCGACTACCCCACCACCCGCCTGGTCCTCGAACCCGGCGAAACCATGCTCCTGTGCACCGACGGCCTCATCGAAACCGGCGGCCACGACCTCGACACGGGCTGGCGCCGCATCCGCACGATCCTGGAGTCCTTCGACGCGAGACCGTACGAGGGCGAGGGGGAGGGCGAGGACGAGAGGGACGGGGGGCCGGAGGCGGGCCGTGTGGGTGCGGAACGGCTGATTGCGGACCGGCTGAGTACGGAGGGTCGCGAGGTCGGTGGGCTCGACGACGGTGGGCTGATCGTCGAGGGCAGGTACGGCGACGGGCGGAGTTCCGGTGGCCAGGGTGCCGATGGCCGGGGTGCCCTTGGCCAGGGTGCCGGTGGCCGGGGTGCCCTTGGCCAGGGTGCCGGTGGCCAGGGTGCCGGTGGCCAGGGTGCCGGTGGCCGGGGTGTCGATGGCCGGGGTGTCGATGGCCGGGGTGTCGATGGCCGGGGTGTCGATGGCCGGGGTGTCGATGGCCGGGGTGTCGATGGCCGGGGTGTCGATGGCCGGGGTGTCGATGGCCGGGGTGTCGATGGCCGGGGTGTCGATGGCCGGGGTGTCGATGGCCGGGGTGCCCTTGGCCGAGGTGTCGATGGCCTGAGGCGGGGCGGGCACCGAACCGGCGGCGACGAAGCACGTGGTCCTGAGCCGGTTCGCGTGGAAACGAGTCACCTGGGACCGGGTACGCCCGCGGCGGGCGCCCCGGAGCCTGCTGCCCTCACGCCGCACCGCCCGGAACCCAGCGGAGCCACGCCGAGCCAACCGGAGCGCGCCGCCCCCACGCCGACCCCCCAGGTGGCCGGTGACCCCACGCCGGGCCACCCGGAGCACGACGACCGTATCCCGGCCCACCCGGAACCCACTGGCCTCGCGCCGAGGCGGCCTCAGCCGGCCCCCCTCGTATCGGCTCGGCTGGAGGCGGTCGGTCTGGCGCCGGGGAGGCTGGAGGCGTTGGCCGACGCGCTCGTCCAGGGCGTGCACGGCCCCTCCTCGCACCACACGCCCGGCCCGCTCGCCGACCGGCGGGAGGACGACATAGCGATGCTGTTGCTGTGCCGGGAGAGCGAGGGCTGCGGCTGCGGCGACACCACCGCCGTACGGCCGCCCGTCCGCCGCACCGCCCTGACCATCGCCCAGGCGGAGCCCGAACGCATAGCCGGCGCCCGCCAGCAGGTGCGCGAACTCCTTCACGACTGGAGCTGCGGCGACCAGGTCGACTCCGCTGTGCTTCTCGTCTCCGAGATGCTCACGAACGTGCTCGTCCACACGGACGCCGACGCCCTCCTCGTGGCCGAGATGACCGGCGACGGCGGCAAACGCCGGATGCGCATCGAGGTCACCGACGCCAGCGACGACCTCCCCCACAAGCGCCACCCCGGCGAACTCGCCTCGTCCGGCCGCGGCCTCGTCCTGATGGACATGCTCGCGGACGCCTGGGGCGTGGACCCCCGCGGCGAGGGCAAGAGCATCTGGTTCGAGCTGTACGAGACGGCACCACCGGACGGTGCCGGCGCGAACGGGGGATCGACGAGATAGGACGGCCAACCGCTCAAGCGGCGTCGGATCGTGCCCCGTCAGGGCCGCGGGGAACCGCGCGACCAGCTCCCACACGGCGACAGCGCCCGGACCGTGTCCACAGCCCGACGGGAGTCCCGCAGAATCGATGCATCGGTCCCCTAACGGGTGAACATCCTTGCTAAAGACATGAGTTACACCCCCGCTTGCCTAGCTTCCGGAGCGGAGGTGATGCTCGATGTACGAGCAGAACAACACGCCGCCGAAAGAAACGACGGCACACCAGGACGCGATCGACATCAACGACTTCGTCTTCGCGGCTACGGGCGCGCGACTTCGGAGGCTCACACTGCCGGACGGGACGCACTGGTTCCCGGCGGTGGACGTGGCGGGGAACCTCGGCTACGCCAACACACGAGATGCCGTGCGCAACATGGTTTCGCAACAACATGTAACTACGCTCGGTGATATTGCGCGAAGCGTCGATCAGAGCGACGCAACGCGCAATATCGCAGGTCACGGGCTACGCAGAACCATGAAGATGGTGAACCTGCAGGGCCTCGTCCAACTCGTCAACGGATGCACGAAGCCCGAGTCCCACCCCTTCAAGACCTGGGTCTCCGAAGTCATCGTCACCATCCAGCGCGACGGCTCCTACGCCCTCGAACCGGCCCCCGTACAACCCGCCCCCACCGGCGGCACGGCCTACGCCATGCCCCGGCAAGTTGCCGATGCCATCGTGCGGCTCGAAGAGCGGAACATCCGGGCGGACGAGATGCTGACGGCGTTCCAGGAGGAGCGGAACGACCTCCTGCGCCTGATCAGTCGCAGCCAGAGCATCATGGCCGACGCCCTGCAGGACATCGCCACAAGCATCAGGCACCCCACCGACCACCCCCGCCCCACCCCGGAACCGGAGTTGACCCCCCAGGCCCTCCTCGCCACCTGGAAGGCGAAGAACCTCGTGGTCACCGAGGACATCCACGCGGTCGCGGCCTACCTCGCCCCTGCGCTGGTACGCGGCGAGGCCCGTTACCGTATGGAGGAGATCTCCACCCGTACAGGGTTGCCCCGGGAACGCGTCAACGACTGCCTGAGGATGCTGCTCAAGCGCGGATGCGTACGGCAGGCGGGCTGCGCTCCGGACGGGGCGCAGGTGTACGTCCTTCCGTAGCCCCCACCCCCCCAACCCCCGCAGCCCCGCAGCCCCGCAGCGGAATCCACACAGGACAGGCCCGAAGTCGCAAATCGAAGTTGCGGCTTCGGGCCTCGTCGTACCGTATCTGAACTCAACTACCCCTGGACGGCGAACGCAGCACAAGCACCACCCCCGCCACGACCACCCACACCCCCATCAGCGGCGCGGTGAGCCACGCGCTGAACGGCCCCGCCAGGCACAGCACCGCGATGACGAACGCGAACCAGCCGAGCCAGGCCGGCAACGCCCCCGTCGTGACGGAGACCCGCCACACCGCGAACAGCAGGACGGCCGCGGCGGCCATGGCCGCGATGAACCCGGCGTAGGAGACGTCCATCAGCAGCATGGCCACCATCGCCGTCTGCGGCCCCACCAGGAACGTCTCCGTGTGGTTGGCGGACAGCGCGTAGATGGCACCGGTGATCGTCGCGATCATCACGAGCACGACGAACGCGGTCCCGCCGACGAGCACCAGGGAGGACCGGGCCCCGGCCAGGCGCGCCAGCGCCGCCAGGAACCAGAAGAAGAGCAGGGTCGCGGCCAGCATCACCAGGCTCATGGCCTCGGTGAGGTCGAGGTTGCCGCTGTCGCGGTAGAAGGTGACCGTGTCCCGGAGGCCGTCCGCACCCGTGTAGTCCGGGCTGTTGCCGTAGCTCACGAGCAGCGCGACGAGCATCAGTACGCCGGACGCGATCCCGGCGATCCCGGGCCACAGGTTTCTTCGAGGGGCCTCGTCCGCGTCGAGCTGGGGCGCCATCTGCGACGTCGGTGTCGGAATCGTCATGCCGGCCTCCCACGTGACGAGACTCACGCGAGGGTCCCGAATCAGGACTCTTCTCCAGTATGCGCGGTATGGGGGATACGCACCTCGCCGCCTCACCGTCTCGCCGGAGCGCCCGTCCGATCAGAGCCGCTCGTACACGAGCAGTCGCCGCCCGCGCACCGCCTCGTCCGCCACCACGGTGAAGTACTCCCTCAGCACCGCGGCCTTCGTCCTGTCCCGTCCCCCCGACAGCGGCCGGGCCACACCGGGCGCGTCGGTGATCAACAGGATGCGCCGCTGAGCCAGCATCGCGGTCCGGATCCGGGCCGGATCCGCCTCCACCCCCTTCAGCGTCCCGGAGGCGACGGGGCTCTGGGCCAGGGCGATGTCCCGTAACCCCGCGAAGTCGTCGGGGGAGACCAGCGCGGTGTCGCGCCGGGCCGACGGCGCGAAGAGCACCGCGTCACCGGGCTGCTTCAGGCGTCGTACGTGCACGGCGGTCGCCAGGACGTCGTCGACCCGGCTGGCGGGGGACCGCTTGGCCAGCGACTGCGGCAACAGCGCCGCCACCGCGACGGCGACCAGCACCGGGACGAGCCACGACGCCGCCCTCGGGAACCCCGGCCGGACGGCCCGGACCGCCGCGCCCAGGGCCGCCCCGATCAGAAGGGCCAGACCCAGCATGCTGAACAGGACATAGCGGTCCAGGAACAGGGGGCGGATCAGGGAGAGGCCGAGCAGACCGAGCTGCGGCACCACCAACAGCGGCAGTCCGACCGCCGCCACCGACACTCGCCCCGTCCGCGGCCGGTCCAGCAGGGCCCCGAGACAGCCGATCGCCAGCAGGACCGCGGGGCCGATCAGCATGTGCCAGGTCAGCGGCGGTATCCAGGACACCTGGCCGGACTGCTGCCGGCTGAACAGGATCAACGGCAGGACCCCCGCCACGCCGACCGCGGAGGCCGTCGCCCAGCGCACCCACACCGCTCGCGGTGCCCGCGCCCACGCCAGGGTCGCCGCGTGCGCGGGCACGATCAGCAACGACAGCCAGTTCAGCAGCCCGCACACCAGGATCGCGCCCCCGTACGCCGCCCAGTGCGCCCCTCGGCCACCCCGCTCCCGCTGGAGCACGGTCACCAGCAGCAGGGTCGAGATTCCCGCGCCCGCCGCTATCAGCGCATAGGGGCGGCCCTCCTGGAGATGGAACTGCACGGCCGGCAGCAGCCCGAACACCAGTCCGCCCCCCAGGCCCGCCCAGGCCCCGGCCAGCCGGCTGCCGATGACCGTCACACAGGCGGCCGCCACCGCCATGGCCAGCACCGAGGGCAGCCGCAGGGTCGTCGTGCCGGGTCCGAAGCACGCGAAGAGGCCGTGCATCAGCAGGTAGTAGAACCCATGTACGACATCGACCTGCCCCAGCATGTGCCAGATGTCGGCGGCCGACCGCCGTGCCACCTGCCAGGTCGCGGCCTCGTCCCGCCACACGCTGTACTCCCGCGACAGCCCCCACAGGCCGAGAGCGAGGGTCCACACCACCGGAACCGACCAGATCGGAAGGCGCCGCACCACGGCCACAACCGCCGAGCAGGCAGCGATGACGGCCACGCGGAATCTCAGGAGTGACAGCGCATTCGTACTCAAGCGAACGGAGAATGGTCGACCGGACGGCGATATCCGCGATACCCGCAATATTCGCGACACCGTTGATTTCGGCGATATCGGTGATGTCGGCGATATTCGCTGTCGTCAGGCACGCTGCGCATGAGTTCTCTCCCCGTTTCCCCGTTCATGCGGCGGGGCAGCGGGCACGCCGAACCACGCCCTGGCCGCAGGCCAACGCGGGATCTGAGTGCTGTCTCCCCCGAGAGCCACCCGTCTCGGAAGTCAGCCGAGTGGGTGGACACGCCAGAATGTACGCGGCGGAAACAAAGCCGATCCAGTCATCTCCGGGTGGGCATGATCACCCGGAAGACAGTGAACCCGGAGAACTCCCCGCAGCCCGATTGGGGAAGATGCACCGCATTTATCGCCTTTGGTGGCGCCCCCTGTCGAGTGCGGAAAAGCCCGGAAAGAAAGCCCCGTCCACATGTGGACGGGGCTTTCTTTCCGGGCTTCGCAGGTCTACAGCCCCTCGGAGGTCATCCCGTGAACCGCCGGGATCGTCCCCAGCCGCCCCTTCTGGAAGTCCTCGAACGCCTGCTGCAGCTCGTCGCGGGTGTTCATGACGAACGGACCGTAGTGGGCCATGGGCTCACGGATCGGCTGTCCGCCGAGAAGCACGATCTCCAGGTCGGGCGCGTCGGAGTCCTGCTGCTCGTCCGCGCGGAAGGTGATCGAGGAACCCGCTCCGAAGACGGCCGTCTGGCCGAGGTGGATCGGACGCCGGTCCGCACCGACGGTGCCGCGCCCACCGAGGACGTACGCGAGGGCGTTGAAGTCCTCGCGCCACGGCAGGGTGATCTCCGCGCCCGGCGCGACGGTCGCGTGGAGCAGGGTGATCGGGGTGTGGGTGATACCCGGCCCCTCGTGGCCGTCCAGCTCACCGGCGATGACGCGGAGGAGCGCGCCGCCGTCGGGCGTGGTGAGGAGCTGGACCTGGCCGCCGCGGATGTCCTGGTACTTCGGGGCCATCATCTTGTCCCGGGCCGGGAGGTTCACCCACAGCTGGATGCCGTGGAAGAGACCGCCGGACATGACGAGGGACTCCGGCGGCGCCTCGATGTGGAGGAGGCCCGAGCCGGCCGTCATCCACTGGGTGTCGCCGTTGGTGATGGTGCCGCCACCGCCGTGGCTGTCCTGGTGGTCGAAGATCCCGTCGATGATGTAGGTGACGGTCTCGAAGCCGCGGTGGGGGTGCCAGGGGGTGCCCTTCGGCTCTCCCGGCGCGTAGTCCACCTCGCCCATCTGGTCCATCATGATGAACGGGTCGAGGTGGCGGTAGTTGATCCCGGCGAACGCACGGCGGACCGGGAAGCCCTCGCCCTCGAAACCACTGGGCGCGGTCGTCACGGTGAGCACCGGACGGGCCACCGCGTCGGTCGGTGCGGCGACACGGGGCAGGGTCAGCGGGTTCTCGACGGTCACTGCGGGCATGTCGGTACCTCCTTGTGCGCTCAGTTTAGTTGATTGTTGAACTTTCTGCCAGCCCTAACAGCGCACGGACCGCATCTCATTCCCGCCCGGCCGTAGGCGTCTCATTCCGCTCCGGGCCAGGGGAACAGGGCCACCACTCCCACGACCACGAACACCACCCCGGCCGCCATCGCCCCCCCGACCAGCACGACGAGCAGCCACGTCCCGGCCAGTCGCGCCGCCGTCCCGCGTCCGGCCATGTCGTCCTCCGGATCCTCGGAGCCGTAGACGATCTCGACCCGCTCGGCACCCCCGGCCCTGCGCGCTGCGCGGCGCGGCGGCCTTCCCCTTCACCCCCCAGCCGTCCATCACCGCCCAGACCCCGATCCCAGCCACCACGGAGCCCAGCGGCCACCGGGCCCAGCAGCCACCGGGCGAGCGGCGTCACCCTGTCGGCGAACCACAGCACGAGCGGCGCCAGCAGACAGACGGCCGGACGGACGGACGGACGGCCGGACGGCAGCCCCGCCGCGACCCGGTGCCCCCGGCTCGGCGACCACGCCACGGCCTCACCGCCTCCTCCGACACCAGCCCCAGCCCCAGCCCCGCCCCGTCGACACGACACGCGGCCCCTCGGCGTCCCGCACGGGTAGCGCCCGGCCCGCCCGGCTCATGGCCGCCGCGCACTCCCGGAGCATCGGGAGCGCTGCGGACCCGACGCGCATACGTCACAGGAGGAGGGAGCCACGGCGGTCAGCACGACGGTCAGCCCCTGATCCCGAGGACCGCCCACCCCCCACCCGTTCGACCGCCGCCACCCCCACCCGCTCGACCGCCGCCACGGGCACCCCCCGACACGTCCGCCCCCGATCCAGCAACAGCACCCCGGCCTCCAGCCGGGCAACAGAACGCCGCCGGCCATGCAGGACCAGCGGCGATGTGTCGATCTCGGTCACCGGTCACCGTAGGGGACCCATGGACCGGAAGAAACGCTTCAGCAAGCCTCTACGGGGCAGCGACCCCCAGGGGGCGCGGGGAACTGCGCGAGCAACCACACACCACCCGCACCCCGCGACGAACCGCACCCCACCGAACCGCACCCCACCGAGCCGAACCCAGACCCTGCTGAAGCCGGACCCTGCCGAAGCCGGACCCTGCTGAACCGGCGGAACTATCCGTACATCCGCCGCATCGCGAACTCCACCATCTGCTCCACGGCCTTCGCGTCGAACACCATCCGGTGCTCCCCCTCCATGTCGAGGACGAAGCCGTACCCGGTCGGCAGCAGATCGATCACCTCCGCACCGGTGATCACGAAGTACTTGGACTCCTTGCCGGCGTACCGGCGCAGCTCCTTGAGCGAGGTGAACATGGGGATCACCGGCTGCTGGGTGTTGTGCAGCGCGAGGAACCCGGGGTTGTCGCCGCGCGGGCAGTACACCTTGGACGTCGCGAAGACCTGCTGGAAGTCCTCCGCGGCCATCTGACCGGTGGTGAAGGCGCGGACCCCGTCCGCGAGGGAGGGCGGGGACGGCTCCGGGTACAGCGGTTGCTGCTGCCCGTAACCGCCCCCCATCTGGCCGCCGGGCATCTGCCCGGGCATCTGCTGCTGCGGCGGCGGGGCGTACTGCTGCTGAGGGCCGGCGCTCTGGTCGTAGCCGTACATGCGGCAAAGCGTAACGAGTCACAGATGACCCGCTCGGGGTTGCTTCTTATTACTGATGGGTAGCATCATCGACACAGAAGCTACTTGTTGGTACGTGAACTAGCGCGAGGAGCCAGTGCCTCGCCGATCTCTCTTACGGAGCCGTCGCCATGGGGCACTACAAGTCGAATCTCCGCGACATCGAGTTCAACCTCTTCGAGGTCCTCGGGCGCGACAAGCTGTACGGCACCGGCCCGTTCGCGGAGATGGACACGGACACCGCCAAGAGCATCCTGGAGGAGCTGGCCCGTCTCGCGGAGAACGAGCTGGCGGAGTCCTTCACGGACGCCGACCGCAACCCGCCGGTCTTCGACCCGGAGACGAACACCGCTCCGGTACCGGCCACCTTCAAGAAGAGCTACAAGGCCTTCATGGACTCCGAGTACTGGCGGCTCGGCCTCCCCGAGGAGATCGGCGGCACCACCTCGCCGCGCTCCCTGATCTGGGCGTACGCGGAGCTGCTGCTCGGCGCGAACCCGGCCGTGTGGATGTACGCCTCCGGCCCGGCGTTCGCCGGCATCCTCTACGACGAGGGCAACGACGTACAGAAGAAGATCGCCCAGATCGCGGTCGACAGGACCTGGGGCTCCACCATGGTGCTCACCGAGCCGGACGCCGGTTCGGACGTCGGCGCCGGCCGCACCAAGGCGGTCCAGCAGGAGGACGGCTCCTGGCACATCGAGGGCGTCAAGCGCTTCATCACCTCCGGTGAGCACGACATGGAGGAGAACATCCTCCACTACGTCCTCGCCCGCCCCGAGGGCCACGGCCCCGGCACCAAGGGCCTGTCCCTCTTCCTCGTCCCGAAGTACCTCTTCGACTTCGAGACCGGCGAGCTGGGCGAGCGCAACGGCGTCTACGCCACGAACGTCGAGCACAAGATGGGCCTCAAGGCCTCCAACACCTGCGAGATGACCTTCGGCGACCGCCACCCGGCCAAGGGCTGGCTGATCGGCGACAAGCACGACGGCATCCGCCAGATGTTCCGCATCATCGAGTTCGCCCGCATGATGGTCGGCACGAAGGCGATCTCCACCCTCTCGACGGGCTACCTGAACGCCCTGGAGTACGCCAAGGAGCGCGTCCAGGGCCCCGACCTGGCGAACTTCATGGACAAGACCGCCCCCAAGGTCACCATCACGCACCACCCCGACGTCCGCCGCTCGCTGATGACGCAGAAGGCGTACGCGGAGGGCATGCGCGCGCTGGTCCTCTACACGGCCTCCATCCAGGACGAGATCCAGGTCAAGGAGGCGGCGGGCGAGGACATCTCCGCCCTGGAGGCCCTGAACGACCTGCTCCTGCCGATCGTCAAGGGCTACGGCTCCGAGAAGGGCTACGAGCAGCTCGCCCAGTCGCTGCAGACCTTCGGCGGCTCCGGCTTCCTGCAGGAGTACCCGATCGAGCAGTACATCCGCGACGCCAAGATCGACACCCTGTACGAGGGCACCACCGCGATCCAGGGCCAGGACTTCTTCTTCCGGAAGATCGTCCGCAACCAGGGCGCCGCGCTGAACACCCTCGCCGAGGAGATCAAGAAGTTCCTGGCGCTCGGCGAGGGCGGCGAGCAGCTGGCCGGCGCCCGCGAGCACCTCGCCAAGGCCGCCGTCGAGCTGGAGGCCATCGTCGGCCTCCTCCTCACCGACCTCGCCGCCACCGAGCAGGACGTCAAGAACATCTACAAGGTGGGCCTCAACACCACCCGCCTGCTGATGGCCTCCGGTGACGTCGTCGTCGGCTACCTGCTCCTCAAGGGCGCCGTCGTCGCCGCCGAGAAGCTGGAGAACGCCTCGGCGAAGGCTGTGTCCGCCAAGGATGAGGCCTTCTACACCGGCAAGATCGCGGCGGCGAAGTTCTTCGCGGCCAACGTCCTGCCGGGCGTCACCCTCGCCCGCAAGATCTCCGAGGGCGTCGACCTGGACCTGATGGAGCTGGACGAGGCGGCGTTCTAGACAGCCCCTCCCCGGCCGCACCCCGGTCGTGGCGCCGGACGGACCCTGCCCGTCCGTCCGGCGCCCTTTCCTCCACACGCTCACTACGAGGGCCCGCTCCCGTCCCCAGGGAGTGGGCCCTCGTACGTCGTTAAGGTGAACCCCATGCGCACACCCCCACGCTTCGATCGCGGCCACACCGACGACCTCATGACCTTCCTGGCGAGCAGCCCGTCCCCGTACCACGCGGTGGCGAGCGCCGCCGAACGGCTGGAGAAGGCAGGCTTCAGGCAGGTCTCGGAGACCGACGCGTGGGACGGCTCGCTCGGCGGCAGGTACGTGCTGCGCGGCGGCGCGATCATCGCCTGGTACGTGCCGGAGGGGGCCCGACCCCACACCCCCTTCCGTATCGTCGGCGCCCACACCGACTCCCCCAATCTGCGGGTCAAGCCCCGCCCCGACAGCGGCGCGCACGGCTGGCGCCAGATCGCCGTCGAGATCTACGGCGGCCCGCTGCTCAACTCCTGGCTCGACCGTGACCTCGGCATCGCCGGCCGGCTCTCCCTGCGCGACGGCACCAGCCGCCTCGTCAACGTCGACAGACCTCTCCTCCGTGTCCCCCAACTCGCCATCCACCTCGACCGTACGGTCACCTCCGAGGGCCTCAAGCTCGACAAGCAGCGTCACCTCCAGCCCGTCTGGGGCCTCGGCGACGACGTCCGCGACGGCGACCTGATCGCCTTCCTGGAGGAGGAGTCGGGCCTCCCCAAGGGCGAGGTCACCGGCTGGGACCTGATGACCCACTCCGTCGAGCCCCCCGCGTACCTGGGCCGCGACAAGGAGCTGCTCGCCGGTCCCCGCATGGACAACCTCCTCTCCGTGCACGCCGGCACGGCCGCACTCGCCTCGGTCGCCGCCTCCGGTGACGAACTCCCGTACATCCCCGTCCTCGCCGCCTTCGACCACGAGGAGAACGGCTCCCAGTCCGACACCGGCGCGGACGGTCCGCTGCTCGGCGGGGTGCTGGAGCGCTCGGTCTTCTCGCGCGGCGGCTCCTACGAGGACCGGGCGCGCGCCTTCGCCGGCACGGTCTGTCTCTCCTCCGACACCGGGCACGCCGTCCACCCCAACTACGCGGAGCGCCACGACCCGACGCACCACCCCCGCGCGGACGCCGGCCCGCTCCTCAAGGTCAACGTCAACAACCGCTACGCCACGGACGGTTCGGGCCGCGCCGTCTTCGCCGCCGCCTGCGAGAAGGCCGGCGTGCCGTTCCAGACGTTCGTCTCCAACAACTCCATGCCCTGCGGCACCACCATCGGCCCCATCACCGCCGCCCGCCACGGCATCCGCACCGTCGACATCGGCGTCGCCATCCTCTCGATGCACAGCGCCCGCGAGCTGTGCGGCGCGAAGGACCCCTACCTCCTGGCGAACGCTCTGGTGGGCTTCCTGGAGGGCTGAGCCCGCCGCCCGTGCCCTCAACGGCTGTTACGGACGGGCCTGTCCGGGTACCCGATGTCGACCGGTAGGACCGAACGACCGGAACGACCGGCCGACCCAACCGGACACTGGGAGGAACACTCATGGGCCTGGGCGGGTGCATCATTCTGATCGCCGTGGGAGCCATTCTCACGTTCGCCACCGACTGGGACATGCAGGGGGTCAACCTCGACCTGGTCGGCATCATCTTCATGATCGTCGGACTCATCGGAGTCGCGACGTTCAGCAGCATCGCCAAGCGGAAGCGGGTCGTGGTGCCTCCCACGGCTCCGGTCATCGACGAGAACGGCCAGCAGCGGGGTGGGTACCAGGGGTACTAGGACACGGAGGCCGGCGCCACCGGTTGGCCGAGGAGCGGAAGCCCCCGTGTCCCTAGAGGCCCTCGTCCATCCCCGCCGGCACCAGCGGCAGCCGGTCCGTCCCGCCCTCCGTGAGCCGGACCGGCACGCCCCGGTCCTGCTGGTGGACGTGGCAGGCCGGGTGCACCTCGGCCTCCGCGGCGGCGCCGGTGAACGCGGTGTCCTCGCAGGAGGCCGCCATCGCCGAGACGTGCAGTACGCCCTCGGCTATGGACGGGTCGAGTTCGAGCGCGCGGGACAGGGCCGTGTCCGCGCCCCCGCCCCCGCCCCGGAGCAGCAGCTCGGGCGGGGTGGCGGAGACCCCCGTGTTCAACCAGCTGCCCTTCCCGATCAGCTCAGGGGCGCGGACACGGACGCGGCGGAGTGCCGGGTGCTCGGTCGTGGAATCGCTCATGGATCAAGAGTGCCACTTGCCGACGGCCCGCTCGCGAGCCTGTGGACAACCTCGCGCACGGCCTGTGGAAAACTCTTGCTGCGCTGCGCTGCGCAGTGCCACCGGCCGGTCAGCTCAGCGCATGCCCCGTGGTCGCGTCCACATGGTCCGGGATCTCGTCATGCCGGTCGCCGACGGTACTCGTACCGCTCGGTTCGATGACGAGGATGGCGGCGCGGGACGGGGCGTACGGCTTGTGCTCGACCCCTCGTGGGACGGTGAAGACCGAGCCCTGAGGCAGGACGACCGTGCGTTCCCCCTCCGGTTCGCGCAGGCCGATGTGCAGTTCGCCCTCGAAGACCAGGAAGAACTCGTCGGTGTTCTCGTGGACGTGCCAGAGGTGGTCGCCCTCGACCTTGGCCACGCGGACGTCGTAGTCGTTGACGGTGGTGACGATGCGGGGGCTCCACAGGGCGTCGAAAGAAGACAGCGCCTTGGCCAGGGAGATGGGTGCCGTGGGTTCCATGAACTCATCGTCGGTGTGCGCACACCACCGTGCGAGTGCTAGGAATCGCACATGTCGAAAGGATCCTCGCAGCACCCTCTGCCGAGTCCGCATCGCGTCGTGGTGGTCGTCGACGAGGCCACCAACCCCTTCGAAGTGGGCGTGGCGACCGAGTTGTTCGGGCTGCCGCGGCCCGAACTGGGGCTGCCCGCACCGCTGTACGAGGTGACGCTGTGCACGCCGGGGGCCCGGGTCCGGATGAACCACGGGTTCTTCACCATGACCGGGGTGGCGGGGCTCGACGCCGTCGACGACGCCGACACCCTCGTCGTACCGGGCCGACCGGACAACGTCGTGCCGCGCGGGGCCGCCGTGCTCGACGCCATCCGGCGCACGCACGCGCGCGGGGCGCGGATCGTGAGCTTCTGCACCGGCACCTTCGCGCTGGCGGAGGCCGGGGTGCTCGACGGCCGTCGGGCCACCACCCACTGGCGCTGGGCGGAGACATTCCAGCAGCTGCATCCGAAGGTCCGGCTTGAACCGGACGTGCTCTACGTCGACGAGGGCGACCTGCTGAGCTCGGCCGGCAGCGCGGCCTCGCTCGACCTGGGGCTGCACATCTGGCGCCGGGACCACGGCGCGGAGCTCGCCAACGCGGTGAGCCGACGGCTGGTGTTCGCGGCTCATCGCGACGGTGGGCAGCAGCAGTTCGTGGAGCGGCCCGTTCCGCACATCCCGGACGAGTCCCTCGGACCCGTGCTGGCCTGGGCCCAGAAGCGCCTCGCCGCCCCACTCACGGTCTCGGACCTCGCCACCCGCGCGGCCGTCTCGCCCGCCACCCTGCACCGCCGCTTCCGCAGCCAGCTCGGCACGACACCTTTGGCCTGGCTCATCGGGGAGCGCGTGACCCTGGCCCGACGACTCATCGAACGCGGTGAGGAGCGTCTCGACGTGGTCGCCGAGCGCAGCGGACTCGGAACCGCCGCGAACCTCCGCGCGCGCCTGCGCCAGGAGACCGGGCTGAGCCCTTCGGCCTACAGGCGACGTTTCGGAGCGGGCGCGGGGGAACGCCTGTAGACATGAGATTCCTCGTACGCGACCGGCTCCTCGGCATCGGTGACGACTACTGGATCGAGGACGAGCACGGCACAAAGGCCTTCCTCGTCGACGGCAAGGCCATGCGGCTGCGGGACACCTTCGAGCTGAGAGACACCCAGGGGCGGGTACTGATCGACATCCGCCGCAAGATGTTCGCACTGCGCGACACGATGGTGATCGAACGGGACGGTCACCCTCTCGCCACCGTCCGCCGCAAGCGCCTGTCCCTGCTCCGCAACCACTACCGCGTCGCTCTCACGGAGGGCACCGAACTCGACGTCAGCGGCAAGATCCTCGACCGTGAGTTCGTCATCGAGTACGACGGCGAACTCCTCGCGCACATCTCCCGCAGATGGCTGCGCGTCCGTGAGACCTACGGCCTCGACGTCGTACGTGACGACGCGGACCCGGCCCTGCTGATCGCCGTCACGGTGTGCGTGATCAACCTGGCGGAGAAGGAGCGGGACGACTGAGACCACTCGTCAGGCCGCCGGACGCCCTACGAAGATCCCGATGAGAACGCGGTCGTCCTGCTCGGCGAGCGGCAGGGCCCCGGTGGCGCCACCCACCGGCCCGACCCTAGGGGCGGGTGTTCGAGCGGGTGGGGGCGTGGCGCCCATCGCCTCCACCCGGTTCGGGCGTGGGACCGCACTGACTGGCGGCGATCCTGAGGACCTCCGCCAGGGACTCGACCGGACGGCGGGCGATCCAGCGCAGTTGGTCGGCCGTGAGGCATGCGCCGTCGTCGACCATCGGCCGCGCGAGGCCCAGGACGACGGCCGCCGATTCGAGTTCCTGCCGCCTGTCGGGCGTGCGCGGCTCGTCGGTCACAGCACCGCCCTTCGCCGTACGGGCAGGTCCACCGGCTGATCCCCGGGCAGGTCCGCGGGCAGGTCGAACCACACCGCCTTGCCCACCGGGTGCGTCGGGCCGCCGTACGGGATGTCCGGGCCGTGCCCCCAGCGGCCCTCGGTGAGGGCGTCCACCAGATACAGCCCCCGGCCGCCGCCCCGCTCCCGGGTCTCAGTCGTCAGTTCCCTTATCACCGGCGGGTTTTCGTCCCCGTCGTACACCACCACCCGCAGCCGCCCCTCCTCCACCGCCAGCCACAGCACGGTGCCGTCACCGCCCTTCGCGTGCACGCAGGCGTTGGTGACGAGTTCGGAGGCGCAGAGGACCGCGTCGTCGACCAGGGTCCGGTCCAGGCGCAGCGCGCGCAGGACGGTGGCGACGAAGTCGCGGGCGATGTGGGGGGAGGTTTCGATGGGTGGGCAGATGAGGGTGTACGAGGGCATGGGGCATCAACTCCGGTGGAGGTGAGGGGGCTGCACGCGCCTGTCCGCGTTGCTGTCCGGCGCCCCGGTGTCGATGGCCGGGGTGGCGCTTCCAACGGGGAGGGCGTGCGGGAGTTGCGGATGAGTGACCAAATGGGCACCCTCCGTAAGTACGGCACGAAGGTACTCGGTATATTTGCTACGCCGCAACCGGCTCAGTGGAATCGAGGAGATGTCATGCCGCCGAGGGTCACTCCCACCGCACGTCAGGTGCGCCTCGGCGCCGAGTTGCGCAGGCTGCGCGAGGCGGCGGGCCTGGTGTCCCGTGACGTCGCCGCCTGGCTGGGTACGAGCCAGGCCCAGATCAGCAACATCGAGTCGGGGAAGCACGGCGTCAGTGAGGAGCGGCTACGCAGGCTCGCCGAGCACTACGCCTGCGATGACGCCCAACTCGTCGACGCCTTGGCCGGCATGGCCAACGAGCGGGACAAGGGCTGGTGGGAGGAGTACCGAAGTGCTCTGGCAGCCAAGGCACTCGACCTCGCCGAGTTGGAGCACCACGCGTCGCACGTCGGCACTTTTCAGGTCGTGCACATTCCGGGAGTACTCCAGACCGAGGATCACGTACGCGCGGCCCTGGCCTTCGTGGAGCCGGGGTGTCCGGAAGACGTCCGCGAGGCCCGCGTCGAGTTCCGGATGCGACGCCAGCGGGTACTCGATTCGGGGACACCGTACGACGTGATCATCCACGAGGCCGCGCTACGCATGCGCGTCGGTGGCTCCAAGATTGCCCGTGCTCAGCTCATGCACCTGCTCCAGGCGTCCGAGAGGGAGTCCGTCACCCTTCGCGCGATCCCTTTCGCCGCCGAAGGCTTCGCAGGTGCGGGCCTTGCCGTGCAGTACGTCGGCGGAGGCGTCCCACAGCTGGACACCGTGCAGATCGATACGCCGCACGGTGCCGAATTCATCGACGCGCCAGCCCAACTGCACCGGTACCGAGCCAAACTCGAACGCGTTGACAACGCCGCACTCCCACAGGACGCTTCCCTCGACCTCATCCGCCGTATCGCCCAAGACCTGTGAAAGGCTCCCGGTGTCTCAAATCCTCCGATGGCAGAAGTCGTCGTTCTCCGCGGGCGACTCCGACAACGACTGCCTGGAGATATCCACCACCCCCACCACCCTCCACCTCCGCGAGAGCGACAGCCCCGCCACCATCCTGTCGCCCTCGGCCACCGCCCTCCACGCGCTCCTCAGCACGCTGCGGAACGGGTCCCGAACCTCACTGGAGGGCTGAGCAGCAGTTCAGCGGCGCGGCGGCTCCAGCCCCAGCAGCCGGTCCTTCAGCGCGGGGAACTGCTCCCGGGTCGCGGCCACCTTCGCCGGTTCGAACTCGACCGTGAGGACCTCCTCGTCGGGGCCCGCCTCCGCCAGCACCTCGCCCCAGGGGTCGACCACGATCGAGTGACCCGCCTGGGGAACTCCCGCGTGCGTGCCGGCCGTTCCGCAGGCGAGGACGTAGGCCTGGTTCTCCACGGCCCTGGCCTGCGCCAGCAGGGTCCAGTGCGAGCGCCGCCGCTCCGGCCAGCCCGCCGACAGCACGAACATCTCCGCGCCCGAGTCGACGAGCCCCCGGAACAGCTCGGGGAAGCGGAGGTCGTAGCAGGTGGCGATGCCGATGGTCGTCTCGGGCAGGCGGAGCGTCACCAGGTCCGAACCCGCACCCATCAGCACGGCCTCGCCCTTGTCGAAGCCGAAGCGGTGGATCTTGCGGTAGGCGGCGGCGAGGTCGCCGGAGGGTGAGAAGACGAGGGAGGTGTTGTAGAGAGTTCCGTCAGGGTCCCGCTCCGGGATCGAGCCCGCGTGCAGCCAGACGCCCGTGTCGCTCGCCGCCTTGGCCATCGCCTCGTACGTCGGTCCTTCCAGCGGCTCGGCCGCCGTCGCGAAGGATTCGAACGCGAAAGCGCCGGTGGTCCAGAGCTCGGGAAGGACGACGAGATCGGCGCCGGCCTGGTCCCGTACCAGCGCGGCCACACGCCGCCTGCGCGAATCGACCGATTCGTCCTCGTCTACGCCGATCTGGATGAGCGAGGCGCGCACACTACCACCGTCCTGGCATTCGAGACGTCCACACCGGCCTACGATCGTCACACGAAAGCACTGCCGGGGTGCCTCACGGCAGCGTAACTTAACGTTCCACAGCACCCACTGACAGCCGCCGACGCCCGCTCACCGCCGTCAACGCCGACGCCCGACCGAAATCAGCCGCCCCCCCCTACCGATACGCACCGACCGTACTGACACGTACCGACCGCCCGAGGGGTCCCGTTCCGTGAGTCTGCATCCCACTCTTCAGCCCTACGCCGACGCCTGGACCCACTCCGTGGACGCGATATCCGAGCTGGTGACGCCGCTCGTGGAGGGCGAGTGGAACCGGCGGACGCCATGCCCCGGCTGGTCGGTGCGCGATGTGGTCTCGCATGTCATCGGCCTGGACTGCGAGATGCTCGGCGACCCGCGGCCGATCCACACCCTCCCGCGCGACCTGTACCACGTACGGACCGAGCACCAGCGGTACATGGAGATGCAGGTCGACGCCCGCCGTCACCACACCGCGCCGGAGATGACCTCCGAGCTGGAGTACACGATCATCCGGCGCAACCGCCAGCTGCGGAACGAGTCGCGGGACCCGGGGCACAAGGTACGTGGTCCGCTCGGCACGGAGCAGACGCTCGAACAGGCCATGCGGAACCGCGCGTTCGACGTATGGGTCCACGAGCAGGACCTGCGCGCCGCCCTGGGCCAGCCGGGCAACCTGGACTCCCCGGGCGCGTACGTCGTCCGTGACGAGCTGCTGTCCGTGCTGCCGAAGGTCGTCGCCGAGGACGCGCAGGCGCCGCGCAGCTCGGCCGTCGTCTTCGACGTGCACGGCCCGGTGGAGTTCATCCGCACCGTCCGCGTCGACATGCAGGGCCGCGGGACCCTGGAGACCACCCCCGCCCTCGGCCCCGCCGCCACCCTCACCCTCGACTGGGAGACCTACGTCCGCCTCGCCTGCGGCCGCGTCACCGCCGACCTCGTCGCCGACCGCATCAAGGCCGAGGGCGACCCCCACCTGATCGCGGCGATCCTGCGCGCGTTCGCGGTGACCGTGTAGCCACCGGGTCACAAGGCTTCCGAAAGCCCGGCGGCCGCTACGCCGGTACGTGCACCGTCTCCACCCGGCTCGCCACCAGCCGTTCCCGTTCGCGGCGGGCCGCACGGGCGCGGAGGCGGAGAATCTGGGTGAGGCCGAGGGCCTGGAGGACGAAGACGGCGGAGAAGGCGACGCGGTAGTCGTCGTCGGTCAGGTCCAGGAGGACACCGACCGCGAACAGGGTCGTCATGGAGGCGACGAAACCACCCATGTTGGTGATGCCGGAGGCGGTGCCCTGACGCTCCGGCGGGTTCGCGGGGCGGGCGAAGTCGAAGCCGAGCATCGAGGCCGGCCCACAGGCCCCGAGGACCGCGCAGAGGACGATCAGGAGCCACATCGGGGCGTGCTCGCCGGGGTAGAGGATCGTGGTCGCCCACACCACCGCCGTCGTGAGGACCGTGCCGAGCGCCAGCGGCAGCCGCGCCGCGTGGTGCCGGGCCACGACCTGGCCGTACACCAGCCCGACGACCATGTTGGACAGGACGACGAGGGTGAGCAGCTCACCGGCGGTGCCACGGCTGAGACCCTGCGCCTGGACCAGGAACGGCAGCCCCCACAGCAGCAGGAACACCATCGCCGGGAACTGGGTGGTGAAGTGCACCCACATCCCGAGCCGGGTACCGGGCTCCCGCCAGGACGCCGCGATCTGCCGCCGCACGTACGCCGCCCCGTGGTGCGGGAAGGGCTCCGGCTCGTGCCCCTCGGGATGGTCCTTCAGGAACAGCAGGGTGAGGACCAGGACGACGAGGCCGGCGACCGAGCTGCCCGCGAACGCCGCCGTCCAGCCCACCCCGTGCAGCAGCCGGGCCAGGAGCAGCGTCGAGACCAGGTTGCCCGCCATACCGACCAGGCCCGCCATCTGAGCGACCATCGGCCCGCGCCGGGCCGGGAACCAGCGGCTGCCCAGCCGCAGCACGCTGATGAACGTCATCGCGTCGCCGCAGCCCAGCAGGGCCCGCGAGGCCAGCGCGGTGCCGTACGACGGAGACAGCGCGAAGCCGATCTGTCCGGCCGTGAACAGCAGGATGCCCAGCGTCAGCACCTTCTTGGTGCCGAGCCGGTCGACCAGCAGGCCGACGGGGATCTGCATGCCCGCGTAGACCAGCAGCTGGAGTATCGAGAAGGTCGACAGGGCGGAGGCGCCCACCTGGAAGCGGTCGGCGGCGTCGAGGCCAGCCACGCCCAGCGACGTACGGAAGATGACGGCGACGAAGTAGACGGAGACGCCCACACCCCACACGGCGAGCGCGCGACGGCCGCCGGGCGGGTCTCCGGGCAGGGACCCGGCGGACGACTGTATGGCGGGGCGACTCACCGGACCTCCCCCCGCGCCAGCATGGAAAACCAGCTGACGTGCCGGTGCACGAGCGCCACGGCCGCCTCCGCGTCACCCGCGCGCAGCGCCTGGAGGATCTCCTCGTGCTCGCTGAGCGTCTTGGTGATGCGGTCGGGATGGGCGTGCATCACGGCGACGCCCATCCGCAGCTGCCGGTCGCGGAGCTGGTCGTAGAGGCGGGAGAGGATCTCGTTCCCCCCACTGCGGACGATCTCGGCGTGGAAGCAGCGGTCGGTCACCGCGGCACCCGCCAGGTCCCCGGCGGCGGCCTGCGCCTTTTGCTGCTCCAGGAGAGCCTCCAGACGCTCGATCAGCCGCGGCGTGGCCGGGACCGTCTTGCGGACCGCGTGCTCCTCGACCAGCTGCCGGGTCTCGACGACGTCCGCGATCTCCTGCGCGGAGACGGACAGCACCAGGGCGCCCTTCTTGGGATAGAGCTTGATCAGCCCCTCGACCTCCAGCCGCAGCAGCGCCTCTCGCACCGGCGTCCGGGACACGCCGACCGCCTCGGCCAGCTCGCCCTCGGTGAGCAGCGTGCCACCCTCGTAACGGCGCTCCAGGACACCCTGTTTGACGTGGGTGTACACACGGTCGGCGGCGGGGGGCTGCTTCACGGCGGGGGCGGGAGCGGTGGGCATGCCCACAGCTTAGATACAACACGTACGCATCGCCGCACCCGTCCACGATCCGGGACGGCACCCCCACCCCCGCACCCACCCTGAACCCGTCAAAAGACAGTGAGATGGACTTGAATTGACCCCCGCCCCACCCAAGGCACAACCTTTTGTGCTACTCACTTGTCACACGAGAAGCGGCCCCGCTTGCCCGAAACCGGAGCCCAAGTGGCCGCGCTCCACAGACATTTCACGCAATCGGGGTACTTGACTTGATTACCGCCATAAAGGGCGCACGTGTCCGCAGAGCCGCTGCAGTCGTCGTGACCACCGGTGCGATGATCGCGACCGGAGTGGTCACCTCCGCTCCCGCGCAGGCCGCTCCCGCGAAGCCCACGATCACCGCCAAAGGCGGGTTCGTGTGGAACAACGCCAACAGCAAGGCCCTGTACACGAAGGCCGCGGACACCAAGCGGTCCACAGGCTCCACCACCAAGATCATGACCGCCAAGGTCGTGCTGTCGCAGAAGAACCTGAACCTGAACGCCAAGGTCACGGTCTCGAAGGCGTACAGCGACTACATCGTCAAGAACCAGGCCTCCCACGCCGGCCTGATCGTCGGCGACAAAGTCACCGTCCGCCAGCTCCTCTACGCTCTGATGCTCCCGTCGGGCTGCGACGCCGCGTACGCGCTCGCCGACAAGTTCGGCACGGGCTCGACGCGTGCGGCGCGGGTGAAGTCGTTCATCTCCAAGATGAACTCCACCGCCAAGAGTCTCGGCATGAAGAACACGAAGTTCGACTCGTTCGACGGCATCAGCAACGGCTCGAACTACTCGACGCCGCGTGACCTCACCAAGCTCGCCAGCAACACGCTGAAGAACTCCACATTCAAGTCGATCGTGGGCACGAAGACCACCAAGCAGAAGGTGACCACCAAGAGTGGCGGCTACCGCTACTACACCTGGGAGAACACCAACAAGCTGCTCGGCTGGAAGGGCACCTTCGGTGTGAAGACCGGCTCCGGCGCCCAGGCCAAGTACTGCCTCGTCTTCTCCGCGACCCGCAACGGCAAGACGATCGTGGGCACCGTCCTCACATCCACCAACGCGACCACCCGCACGGCGGACGTGAAGAAGCTGATGGACTACGGCTTCGCCACGCTGTAACCGCACCAGCACGAGGAAGGGGGCCGTCGCTGTCGAGCGACGGCCCCCTTCGTCGTACTTGCCTGGATCGCAAGCCGAACAGGCGGGCTTCCCTCGCAATAGTGAACATCGTTGCGCTGGCTGGCATATGCCCATTCCTCCCCCCTACGTTCCGGGTTGGAGGTGGTTCACATGATCGAACCCAGCAAGCACCAACCCGACCCCCGCACGCAGCAGGACGCGCTCGACGTCGGCGACTTCGTCTACGCGGCTACTGGGGCTCGTGTCCGCCGACTGACCATGCCGGACGGAACGCACTGGTTCCCGGCTGTGGATGTCTGCAAGCAGTTGGGCTACACCACGCCCCGGAAGGCTCTCCTCGACCATGTCCCGGAGCAGCATCGAGAGATTCTTGAGACAGTGACTGGAGGTCACTGTCTCAGCGTTCCCGCAGGTCGGGAGTGGCGCCGAGACCTGAATCTCATCGATCTCCAGGGTCTGATCCTTCTCGTCAGCGCCTGCACCAAGCCCGAATGCGCACCCTTCAAACAGTGGGTCGCCGAAGTGATCGAGACCATTCAGCGCGAGGGCTCCTACTCGCTGGAGGAGGCCGAGGTACAGCCCGCCGAGCCAGGCGCCCCCATCGCGTACGCCATGCCCGAACAGGTCGCCGAGGCCATCGTCCGGCTAGAGGAGCGGAACCTTCAGGCGGACGAACAGCTGGCCGTCACCCAGCACAAGTCGCTGGTCCTGCAGGAGAAGATGGCGGAGACACAGCAGGAGATGGTGCGGACGCAATTGGAAATGGTGCGGATGCAGCAGGAGATGGTGGAGATGCAGCGCGCCACCCTCACCGCCCAGCAAGCCATCGCCCAGGCCATGGAACGCATCGCGAACCGTCTCGACACCCTCGCGCTCGACCGGCCGGCGCCCGTTCCCGATTTCTCGGCGCAACCGACCGCGGAGTCCGTGCTGGCCGACTGGCGGAAGCGGTTGTCGGTGACGGAGGACGTGTGGACGGTGGCCGTGGTGATCGCCCCGGTGCTTGTCGAGGAGGGCGAGTTGCGTCAGCCGCTGGAGGCGATCGCGGCCCGTACGGGGCTGTCGGTGCACCGTGTCAACGAATGTATGCGGATGCTGCGCAAGCACGCCTGCATCCATCCTCAGGGGGCGACAGAAGCAGGGGCACCGGTGTATGTGCTCAGCCCACGCTGACGGCATCTGAGGGACTCACATAGAAAGGGCCGACCGCAAGTCGAAGTTGCGGTCGGCCCTTTCGTGCTGAGCCTATCCGGTCACGCCCTCACGCCCAGGTGATCAGCCTCTTCGGCTGCTCAAGAATCGCCGCCACGTCCGCCAGCACCTTGGAGCCCAGTTCCCCGTCCACCAGCCGGTGGTCGAAGGAGAGGGCCAGGGTGGTGACCTGGCGGGGCTTCACCTTCCCCTTGTGGACCCACGGCTGGAGCTTGATCGTGCCGACCGCGAGGATCGCAGACTCCCCGGGGTTGAGGATGGGCGTGCCGGTGTCGATGCCGAAGACACCGACGTTGGTGATGGTGACCGTGCCACCCTGCATGGCGGCCGGGGAGGTCCGGCCCTCCTTGGCCGTGGAGACCAGCTCGCCCAGTGACTCGGCCAGCTGGGGCAGCGTCTTCGCGTGGGCGTCCTTGATGTTCGGGACGATCAGGCCGCGTGGGGTGGCGGCGGCGATGCCCAGGTTGACGTAGTGCTTGAGCACGATCTCCTGGGCGGCCTCGTCCCAGGAGGCGTTGACCTCCGGGTTACGCTTGATCGCCACGAGAAGTGCCTTGGCGATCAACAGCAGCGGGTTGACCCGCAGGCCCGCCAGCTCCTTGTCCTGCTTCAGCTCCTCGACCAGCTTCATCGTGCGCGTCACGTCGACCGTCACGAACTCCGTGACGTGCGGCGCCGTGAACGCCGAACCGACCATCGCCGCCGCCGTCGCCTTCCGGACACCCTTGACCGGAACACGGGTCTCGCGGGCGCCGTCGTACGACGCCACCGGCGCCGGGGCGACGGCAGGCGCGGCGGGGGGCGCGGGCGCCTCCACCACGGGCCCTGGAGCCGTCTGCGGGGCCACCGCGGCGTGGACGTCCTCGCGGGTGATGACCCCGTCGGGGCCGGACGGGGTGATCGTCGCCAGGTCCACCCCGAGATCCTTGGCCAGCTTGCGGACCGGCGGCTTCGCCAGCGGACGCGGGACGGTGATCCCGTGCTGCCCGTGCCCGTTCAGCTCGCCCTGGATGCCCTGGATCGCGGTGGCCGCGTACAGGGTGTCCTCGGCGGGCGCGGCGGCGGCCGGGACCCCCCTGCGGGGGCGGCGCTTCGTGGAGGACTCGGCGACCCCGTAGCCGACGAGGACCGGCTTGCGGCCCTCGGGCTTCTTGGCCACCGGCTCCGCCGCGGGCTTCGCCGCCGGCTGGGCGGGCGCGGCCGCCTCGGCGGGGGCCTGCGCCGGGGCCGCGCCGCCCGCCACGTCCACCGCGATGATCGACGTCCCGACGTCGACCGTGGTGCCCTCGGGGAAGTGCAGGGCGCGCACCACACCGTCGTAGGGGATGGGCAGTTCGACCGCGGCCTTGGCCGTCTCCACCTCGCAGACGATCTGGCCGTCGGTGACCGTGTCACCGGGCTGGACGTACCACTTGAGGATCTCGGCCTCGGTGAGTCCCTCGCCCACGTCGGGCATCTTGAACTCGCGCGGAGACGTGTCTGTCATCGTCGTCACGACCCTCTCCCTCAGAACGCCAGCGAGCGGTCGACGGCGTCGAGCACCCGGTCCAGATTCGGCAGGTACTCCTCCTCCAGCCGGGCCGGCGGATAGGGGGCGTGGTACCCGCCGACGCGAAGGACGGGGGCCTCCAGGTGGTAGAAGCACCGCTCGGTGATGCGGGCGGCGATCTCCGCGCCCGAGCCGAAGAACACCGGCGCCTCATGGACCACCACCAGACGGCGCGTCCTCTCCACGGACGCCTGGATGGAGTCGAAGTCCAGGGGGGACACCGACCGCAGGTCCAGGATCTCCAGGGCCTTGCCCTCCTCGGCGGCCGCGTCGGCGACCTCCTGGCAGAGCTTCACCATCGGGCCGTACGCGGCGAGCGTGAGGTCGGTGCCCTCGCGCACGACACGGGCCTTGTGCAGCGGGCCGGGAATGGCCTCGGGGTTGACCTCGGCCTTGTCCCAGTAACGCCGCTTGGGCTCGAAGAAGATCACCGGGTCGTCGCTCTGGATGGCCTGCTGCATCATCCAGTAGGCGTCGGAGGCGTTCGACGGCGAGACCACCTTCAGGCCCGCCACGTGCGCGAACAGCGCCTCCGGGGACTCGGAGTGGTGTTCGACCGCGCCGATGCCGCCGCCGTAGGGGATCCGGACCACGACGGGGAGCTTGACCTTGCCCAGCGAGCGCGCGTGCATCTTGGCGAGCTGGGTGACGATCTGGTCGTACGCGGGGAAGACGAAGCCGTCGAACTGGATCTCGACCACCGGGCGGTAGCCCCGCAGGGCGAGGCCGATGGCGGTGCCGACGATGCCCGACTCGGCGAGCGGGGTGTCGATCACCCGGTCCTCTCCGAAGTCCTTCTGCAGGCCGTCCGTCACCCGGAACACGCCGCCGAGCTTGCCGACGTCCTCGCCCATGACGAGGACCTTGGGGTCGGTTTCGAGGGCCCTGCGCAGCGACTCGTTGATCGCCTTGGCGACCGCCATGCTCTTCGGGGCGGAATGCCCGGCGGTCTGTCCTGCCGTCTGCGCGGCTGTCTGCGTGGTCATCGCTACTTGCCCTCCTCTTCGTCCACATCGGCGAACGACGCCTGGTACGCGGCGAACTGGGCGCGCTCCTCGTCCACGAGCGCGTGTCCGTCCGCGTACGCGTTGTCGAAGATGGCGAAGTGGTCCGGGTCGGGCATGGCACGCACCACTTCGCGCACTCGCCTTCCCAACGCCTCGCTCTCCGCTTCGAGTTCCGCGAAGAATCCCTCGTTCGTGTCCGTTTCGGACTCCAGGTAAGCGCGCAGGCGCGCGATCGGGTCCTTGGCCTCCCAGGCCACCCGCTCCTCGTCGTGGCGGTAGCGGGTCGGGTCGTCGGAGGTGGTGTGGGCGCCCATGCGGTACGTGTACGCCTCGACCAGGGTGGGGCCCTCGCCCCGGCGGGCGCGCTCCAGCGCCCACTTGGTGACGGCGAGGCAGGCGAGGACGTCGTTGCCGTCGACGCGGACGCCGGGGAAGCCGAAGCCCTGGGCGCGCTGGTACAGCGGGACGCGGGTCTGCTTCTCCGTGGGCTCCGAGATGGCCCACTGGTTGTTCTGGCAGAAGAACACGACGGGCGCGTTGTAGACGGCGGAGAAGGTGAACGCCTCGGCGACGTCGCCCTGGCTGGAGGCGCCGTCACCGAAGTAGGCGATGACCGCCGAGTCGGCGCCGTCCTTGGCGATGCCCATGGCGTAGCCCGTGGCGTGCAGCGTCTGGGAGCCGATGACGATCGTGTAGAGGTGGAAGTTGTTGCTGTTCGGGTCCCAGCCGCCGTTGTTCACGCCGCGGAACATGCCGAGCAGATTGGTCGGGTCGACCCCGCGGCACCAGGCGACGCCGTGCTCACGGTAGGTCGGGAAGACGTAGTCGTCCTCGCGGGTGGCCCGCCCGGAGCCGATCTGGGCGGCCTCCTGGCCGAGCAGCGAGGCCCACAGGCCCAGCTCGCCCTGGCGCTGCAGGGAGGTGGCCTCGGCGTCGAAGCGACGGGTCAGCACCATGTCCCGGTACAGGCCACGCAGCTCGTCGGCGGTGATGTCGGCGACGAACGGCTCGTACGGCGCGTTCTCCGCGTTCTTGACGCGCTTGCCCTCGGGCGTCAGCAGCTGAACGAGTTCGGGCTGGGCGTCGGTCGGCTTCTTGGCAGCGGCGCGCCTGGTGCCGGTGGTACCGGCCGCCTTGCTGCCGGTGGTGCCGGTCTTGCCTGCGGCGCTGCGTCGCGGCTTGCGCGCGGCAGTGCTCTCCACGGTCACGTGTGCTCCTCCGTCGGTCCGGCCCCCGGGATTGCCGGAAGACCAGTGCGGCTCGCCTGATCCCGGTGCCCGTGCACGGGGTGGGTGCCCTTGGCCGGGAACAGACGTGACAGGTGCCCCGGCGAGCGCCCTGCACGAGGCACGTTACCCAGTGCTCCACATTCCTGTGAAACCCCTATTGACCTGCGATTTTCCTTGGATTTCCAAGTAATTCGGTACTAGGGGGTCCAAGTAAGTCGCGTCTGTCGGGAACAGCTGCTGGTCACAGCGCTGGTTAACAGCCTGGCAGGGGGCCGGAACACCGGCACGTTATCCCGGCCACCCCGGCCACGGGAAGACTTCGCCGGGGGCGGGCCGTGAGATCGCCCGTGGAAGTTGCTCCATCCGTGAACCGGCCGAATCGCCCTGTTTCCTCTCGGGCGCGGTGGATATCCGGCCCGCATGTCTGCGCGTCGAGCCGCAGTTCGGATCTGCGCACTCCGTGATCGGTAACGACTGTGTGTGACAAGCGTCAGGTCAGCGGCGTGGCGCGTGCCCTAACATCTGGCGCGTGCCGCGCTCATCTGTACCACCCCCTGTGCTCCACGCGCCCCCTCTGGGCCCTCTGCTGGAGCGGTACGCCGCCGGGTCCGCACTGACCTGTGAACCCGTCGACGAGGGGCTCCTCAACCGCGGCTACCGGCTGTCCACCACCCGCGGCCGGTACTTCCTCAAGCACCACTTCGACCCCGAGACCGCCGATCCGGCCGCGATCGTCCGCCAGCACCGTGCCACCCAGCGCCTCGCCGACCTGGGCGTCCCCGTGGCCCCGCCGCTGGCCGCTCGCGACGGGCGCACGGTCGCGGTCGTCGGCGGTCACGCCTACGCCCTGCACCCGTGGATCGACGGACGCCACCGGCACGGCGGCCAGCTCGACCCCGGACAGTGCGCCCGCCTGGGGGCGCTCCTGGGCGTCGTCCACGCGTCTTTGGAGCGGGTGATGCCTGCGCAGGAACCGGAGGTGTCTGTGCGGGAGCCTGACGTGCCGGTGCCGGTGCCGGTGCCGCTGCCGCTGCCGGTGCGGGAGCCGGCGGTGCCGGTCGTGCCGGTACGCAAGCGGCTGATCCCGGCCCAGCGGCAGGCTCCGCCCGCGCGGTCGCCCCAGGCTCGGACAAGGGCGGCCACCGCGCCTCACGTCGCATGCGGGGCGGGAGGCCGAGGGGCCGCAGGGACTGTCGGGGCCGTCGGGGCCGAGAGCGCGGATGCCATCGACACCTTCGCCCTCATCGACGATCTGCTCGACCGGGTACGACGTCACCGGCCGGCCGACGCCTTCGACGCGCTCGCCCGGCATCGGCTGCTGGAGCGGCGGGATCTGCTGGAGCGGCACGCGCAACGGCGCCCGCCCCGGGGCGGTTCGGTGGGGTGGGTGCACGGGGACTTCCACCCGTTCAACGTGCTCTACCGGGACGACGTCCCCGATGTGCCCGCCGCGATCCTCGACTGGGACCGGCTCGGCGTGCAGCCGCGCGCGGAGGAGGCGGTCCGGGCGGCGGTGATCTTCTTCGTTCGCCCCGTCGGCGCCCTGGACCTGGCGAAAGTACGGTCCTACGCGCGCGCGTACCGCCGTTCCGCGGGCGCCGCCCCGGCCGAACTCGCGGCCGCGGTGCACCGCGTGTGGTGGGAGCGGCTCAACGACTTCTGGATGCTGCGCTGGCACTACGAGCGCGGCGACCTCCGCGCCGACCCGCAGTTCCCGGCGGCCTCGGCGCTGGTGGTGTGGTGGACGCGGGAGTACGACGCGGTGTGCGAGGCGTTCGTGGAGTGACCCGGGGAGGGTCACTCCGGTCACGCCGCCGGATCACTCCTCGCCGTCGCCGCCACCGACCGTCAGGCCCCCGGCGGCGTCCCCGCCGCTGCCGTCGTCGGTCGGTTCCTCCGTCGTCGGCTCCTCCGTCGGCTCCTCCGTCGTCGGTTCCTCGGTCGTCGGCTCCTCCGTCGGCTCCTCCGTCGGGCTCTGCGTCGGCGACTGGCTGAAGGACGGGGACTGCGAGTACGGCGGCGTGTAGTCGGGGTCGTTGCCCGAGCCGGTGTTCTCCTCCGTCGTCTCCTCCGCGGTCTCCTCGTCGCTGGGCGACTCGCTGGCGTCCTTGTCCTTGCTCGACGTCGAGGCCGTCGGAGACTTCGTGGTCCCGGTGTCGCCGCCGCTGCCGCCACCGTTGTCGTTCAGCGCCAGCGCGACACCCGCCGCGATGGCGACCACCGCGAGAACGGCGAGGATCCACAGCTTGCCGCGGCCGCTGCCCCGGTTGCCGCGGCCCTCGAAGCCGCCGTCGTCCCGGCCGCCACCGCCGTACCCGGGCAGGATCGGCTGCGGGATCTGCGAGGTGCCCGGCTCCCCGGGGTGCGACATGACCGCCGTACCGGACATACCGCCCGGCGGCGTGTTCCGGCCCTCGTGCATGGTGACGGGCCCGGTGTTCCAGGTGCCGGTGTGGCCGCCCTGGTCGTACAGCATCTGCAGGCCGTACTGGACGAGGCCGCGCATCTCCTCGGCCGTCTGGAACCGGTCGTCCGGCTCCTTGGCGAGGGAGCGCATGACGAGGCCGTCGAGCTCCGGCGGCGCCGCCCCCTCCGAGACCTCGGAGGGGGGCACCGGGATGTCCTGGACGTGCTGGTAGACCACCGACAGCGGGGTCTCGCCGATGAACGGAGGCCTGAGTGAGAGGAGTTCGTAGAGCAGACAGCCGGTGGCGTACAGGTCGGAGCGGTGGTCGACGGCCTTGCCGAGCGCCTGCTCCGGGGAGAGGTACTGGGGCGTACCCATGACCATGCCGGTCTGCGTCATCGTCGTCGACGCCCCGTGCAGGGCGCGGGCGATGCCGAAGTCCATCACCTTCACGGCCCCGTTGTGGGTGATGATCACGTTCGCCGGCTTGATGTCGCGGTGCACGATGCCGTGCTGGTGGGAGTAGGCCAGCGCCTCCAGCACACCGGAGACGATGATCAGCGCCTGCTCCGGGCCGGGCGCCTCCGCGTTGATCAGCAGATCCCGGATGGTGCGGCCCTCGACCAGCTCCATGACGATGTACGGCACGGGGGTGCCGTTCACGACGTCCTCGCCGGAGTCGTAGACAGCCACGATCGAGTGGTGGTTGAGACCGGCCACCGCCTGGGCCTCACGCGTGAAGCGGGCCTTGGAAATGGGGTCTTCGGCGAGGTCGGAGCGGAGCAACTTGACCGCGACCGTACGACCGAGGCGCACGTCCTCGGCCGCGAACACCTCGGCCATACCGCCCCGGCCGAGTCTGTGGGTCATCCGGTATCGACCGTCACCGACAAGCCCGCCGTTGCCCCACAACTCCGGCGCGTCCGACATGCCGCCGCCAGTCGCCTCGGGGTCGGACGGGCCCTGAGAGCGCTGCTGCTGTGCCATCAGTCCTCGCCGTCATTTCTGCCCGCGGTCCGCGCGGTACTTGTTACGGTCTCCGTCGGCCACGCTACAGCCTTCACGCAAGAGGCCGGTCCGGGTTGGCCACGCGACGGGTTCACGACGGATTCAAGGTGGATTCGAAGGTTGATCGGCCATGAAACCCGCAGCGCGCGCACTCGTGCAAGTTCTGTGTACCGGGCGTACGCCCCCTGTAACGCTTCCGCGACGCTTCTTTCGCGTACGGTCACGGATCGGGCACCGCGCTTGACGTGTCAGTGCCCTGGGGCAGACTTGGCCGGGAATAGCACAAAGGATCACCAGGATCGTCGGGGATCACCATGATCACCGATCGCGGGAGCCACGCCAGCAGCTTTCGCGCGCGCCGATGGGGGACGCAGGAAGATGAGCCAGGACGCCGCACAGGGCCGGTACGCGGGGCGGTCGCTAGCCGGTGGCCGCTATCAGCTGCGTGACCTGCTCGGCGAGGGCGGCATGGCCTCCGTCCACCTCGCATATGACTCGGTGCTCGACCGACAAGTCGCGATCAAGACACTCCACACCGAGCTGGGCCGCGAGCAGGCCTTCCGTGAGCGGTTCCGCCGTGAGGCGCAGGCCGTGGCGAAGCTCACCCACACGAACATCGTCTCGGTCTTCGACACGGGCGAGGACGAGATGGACGGCATGACGACGCCGTACATCGTCATGGAGTACATCGAGGGCAAGCCGCTCGGTTCGGTGCTGGACGCGGACGTCTCGCAGCTCGGCGCGATGCCCTCCGACAAGGCGCTGAAGATCACCGCGGACGTGCTGGCGGCGCTGGAGATCAGCCACGAGATGGGCCTGGTCCACCGGGACATCAAGCCGGGCAACGTGATGATGACCAAGCGGAACGTCGTGAAGGTCATGGACTTCGGCATCGCCCGCGCCATGCAGTCGGGCGTCACGTCGATGACGCAGACCGGCATGGTCGTCGGCACCCCGCAGTACCTCTCGCCCGAGCAGGCCCTCGGCCGTGGCGTGGACGCGCGCTCCGACCTGTACTCGGTCGGCATCATGCTGTTCCAACTGACCACCGGTCGGTTGCCGTTCGAGGCGGACTCGCCGCTGGCCATCGCGTACGCGCACGTCCAGGAGGAGCCGGTCGCTCCCTCCTCGATCAACCGTTCCCTGCCGCCGGCCGTCGACGCGATCATCGCCCGCGCGCTGAAGAAGAACCCGAACGAGCGGTTCCCGAGCGCGGAGGCGATGCGGGACGAGTGCCTGCGGGTCGCCGCGTCCCTCCAGCCCGTGGCGCCGAGCATCGTGCCGGGCGTGCAGACGTCCAGCGGCGCCGGGGTCTCCTCCGCCGTCTTCCCGCCGATCGACCAGACCGGCGCCCCGCAGTCGGGCAGCGTCCAGACGCCGTACCAGCCGCACGCGACGGGCGGATACGGTCCGCCGACGCCCACGCCCGCCCCGTCCTACGGCTACCCGCAGCAGGGCGGCTACCAGACGCCCCCGCAGACCGCCGCGTACGCGCCGCAGCAGGGGGCGTCCACCCCGCCGCCGTACAACCTGACGCCCCAGCAGTCCTCCCTCTCGGCCGGACGTTCCGGGGGCGGCAAGAGCAACAAGGGCGTCATCGTCGGCGCGATCGTCGTGTCGGTCCTCGCGGTCGGCGGCCTGATCACGGCGCTCAGTCTGAACACCGGCAGCGAGGCGTCGAGCGGCGACGGCGGCACCACCCCGTCCGCCTCGCCGACCGTGGTCGAGGGGCACAAGGGACCGGACACGTCGAAGGTCATCGACTCGACCGAGTGCACGGAGCCCTCGGAGTCCTACAACGACCCCGACAAGATCCTGCTGCCGGACTTCACCTTCAAGAACATCGACTCGGTGAAGAAGTGCTTCCAGGCGGCGGGCTGGCAGTACGACGTCCAGAAGGTCGACGAGAACACGTACGGCGAGGGCACGGTCATGGAGCAGTACCCGGCGGCCTCCGACGACGTCGACCCCAAGGACATGCCCTCGATCATCCTCAAGGTCTCGACGGGCAACCCGGCCTGATGCCCGGGGCCCCGGGCCCCTGGTCGTAGGAAGGGCCCGGCACTTCGTGTGCCGGGCCCTCTGCGTACGTATGGGCGGGGGTGGGTGGGTCGGAGGCGTCGGAGGCTAGAGGTACGGGCCGCCCGAGCGGCCGATCGTACGGGGATCGTCGTCGCCCTCGAGGCCGCCGCCGACGCCGGGCGGCAGCGCGCGGCGCATCTGCTCCAACTGGGCCCGGGCCGCCATCTGCTGGGCGAACAGCGTCGTCTGGATCCCGTGGAAGAGGCCTTCGAGCCAGCCGACCAACTGGGCCTGCGCGATGCGCAGTTCCGCGTCGCTCGGGATCACCTCGTCGGTGAAGGGCAGGGAGAGCCGCTCCAACTCCTCGACCAGTTCGGGCGCCAGGCCGTCCTCCAGTTCCTTGACCGAGCTGGCGTGGATCTCCTTCAGCCGGGCCCGGCTGGCATCGTCGAGGGGGGCGACCCGTACTTCTTCGAGCAACTGCTTGATCATGCTGCCGATGCGCATGACCTTGGCCGGCTGTTCCACCATCTCCGTCACCGGGATCTCGCGGGAGTCTTCGTCTCCGCCGCCGCCCACCGCCATTCCGTCCTGGCCCACGACCAGGATCTGGGGCTGTTCGGGCGACCGTTCGTTCCTCGGCATCTCCATGCCGCCATTCTCTCGCACAGGTACACCTCATCACCCAGGTGCCCCCGACGCAGGGTGATCCACCGTTTACACGGCAGCTGCTCGTGTCCCGGACGGGGATTCGTGCCCGCCGGGGGCCTTCAGCGGGCCTGGGCGGCCTGGGCGGGCTTCGGCGGGCGCGGGGACGATGGCGGGCGCGGACGACTGCGGCGCCGCTGCCGGCCTTCGACCGGGGCCGTAGTCGGATCGGTTCGTCAGTCCGGCAGTCCGGCGGTCGAATCGGTCCGGCAGTCCGGCAGTCGAATCGGTCCGGCGGTTCGGCGGTTCGGCGTCGAGATGCCGGTGTGTGGGTGGCGTGTGACGCTGAGGGCGTGGCTCCTTGGCTCCGCTCAGCGCGCGTGACGGGACTGGTTCTCGTCACGGGACTGCTCGTGGTTCTGGTGACCGGGGCCGTGCCGGCCGTGTACGCGGCCGAGCCCGACCCCGCGACCTCCTGGGCCGGCAGCCGCGCGGGCGAAGGGCGGGAGCGCCCGGGGCGGCAGGACGCCGAGCCCGTGGAACCGGAGGACGACGCGTACGCGCCCCCGGAAGAGCCCCCTCCCGTCCCGGACGCCACCGGCGTCCCCGAGCCCTCCCAGGACGCCGCCCTGCCTGTCCCGGCCGTCCCACCCGGAGCCGGCACCGTGACCTCCGAGGAACCCGTCCTGCAGGTCCTCTCCCTCGGCAGCGGCCTCATGCTGCTGGGCCTGGGCCTCGGCCTGGCCTTCGTCGGACTACGGATACGGCGGGACTGAGCCGGGCTGAGCGGGGGCTCGTACAGCGTTTCGGCCGGCCGGTCTACGGCACCACCAGGAGCACCTTGCCGATGTGACCGCTCTCCTCCAACACCCGATGGGCCGTGGCCGCGTCGTCCATGGGGATCTCGCGGTCGACGACGGGGCGTACGTGGCCGCCGGTGATCAGCGGCCACACGTGTTCGCGTACGGCGGCGACGATGGCGGTCTTCTCCTCCCGGGGGCGGGCGCGCAGCGAGGTCGCGCTGATCGCGGCCCGCTTGGCGAGGAGGGCGCCGATGTTCAGCTCGCCCTTTATGCCGCCCTGCATGCCGATGATCGCCAGGCGGCCGTTGACGGCGAGGACCCGGACGTTGCGGTCGAGGTACTTGGCGCCCATGTTGTCCAGGACGACGTCCGCGCCCTTGCCGTCCGTGGCGTTGCGGACCTCCTCGACGAAGTCCTGCTCGCGGTAGTTGATCAGGATGTCCGCGCCCAGGGCGGCGCACTGTTCGAGCTTCTCCTTGGTACCGGCCGTCACGGCGACCCGCGCGCCGACCGCCTTCGCGAGCTGGATGGCCATCGTGCCGATGCCGCTGGAGCCGCCGTGCACGAGGAGGGTCTCACCGGGACGCAGGTGGGCGATCATGAAGACGTTCGACCAGACCGTGCAGACCACCTCGGGCAGCGCGGCGGCCCGGTTGAGGTCGAGGCCGGAGGGCACGGGCAGCAGCTGGCCGGCCGGGACGACGACCTTCTCCGCGTAGCCGCCGCCCGAGAGCAGCGCGCACACCTCGTCGCCGACGTTCCACCCGGACACCCCGGGCCCGAGCTCCGCGATCCGGCCGGAGCACTCCAGGCCGGGGTAGGGAGAGGCGCCGGGCGGCGGGTCGTAGAAGCCCTGCCGCTGGAGCAGGTCGGCTCGGTTCACGGCACTCGCCGCCACCTCGATGAGCACTTCGCCCTCGCCGGGCACCGGATCGGGGACCTCGTCCCACACCAGGGCCTCGGGTCCACCGGGTTCGGGAATCGTGATCGCATACATGAAGGGGACGCTACCGTTCCTGTGGACTGAGCATGAGTGAGCCCGCTCAGCCGCACGCCCCGAACGGTCTTGGGCGCTCCCCCACTGCCTTAAGGGCGTGGGAGGTGCCCCCAGGTCCCTGGCATTCTCAGCCCCGGGGCGGCGACACGCATCCTGTGCGTGGCCGGGCCCGGGAGGCCCCCGCGGCCGGAGGCCGCTGATGAACACGGCCCTGCGCGACCTGGCCACAGAGGTACGGCCAGAGGCGACGGGGAGGCCCTGAACCATCCTCTGGTGGAGCACGGGCCCCGCACGCTGACGCCGTACCCGGTGTCCCAGGTCGCAGGACCACGTCAGCCCGATCAGCCCAGGGCACCGCAAGCTCACAAGTGGACGATCACACGAGCGAGCTCATTCGGCCTCGTGCGCACTCTGCGGCAAGCAGCTACCCCCTCGGCCTCCGCACCGAGTCCCCGCCCCGGTGGGCCCACGCCCCGGTCCCGGTCGGCCCACGCCCCGGTCCCGGTCGGCCCACGCCCCGGTCCCGGTCGGCCTGCGTCCCCGGTGCGATCCTCTTGCGCCCTTGGTCCCGATGGGGGTGCAATCGGTCGCCATCGGAGAGACCGTGGAGACCTCGCGGCCGCACGGGTTCTCGCCGACGCGCTCCGCCCCGATGCCGGGGCAGTCGCGATGTCCCGCGCGGTGACCGATGAGTTTCGGCGGTCCCGGCGGTCTCTCCTTGCATAGCCCCGGACACGGGCCCCGCACGCGGAAGGATCCCAGACATGAGCGCACAGACGTCCGGCCTCGCGATCGAGACCGCGGGTCTGGTGAAGACCTTCGGCGAGACCCGGGCCGTCGACGGCGTCGACCTGGCCGTGCCGGCCGGCACGGTCTACGGCGTCCTCGGCCCGAACGGCGCCGGCAAGACGACCACGGTGAAGATGCTCGCCACCCTGCTGCGCCCCGACGGCGGCGAGGCGCACGTCTTCGGTCACGACGTCGTGAGCGAGGCCGACGAGGTACGCGGCCGGGTGAGCCTGACCGGGCAGTACGCCTCCGTGGACGAGGATCTGACCGGCACCGAGAACCTGGTGCTGCTCGCCCGTCTCCTCGGCCACGACAAACGGGCGGCCCGCCATCGCGCCGAGCAGCTGCTGGAGGCCTTCGGGTTGAGCGAGGCGGCCGGAAAGCAGGTCAAGCACTACTCGGGCGGCATGCGGCGCCGTATCGACATCGCCGCGTCCATCCTCAACACCCCCGACCTGCTGTTCCTGGACGAGCCGACGACCGGCCTCGACCCGCGCAGCCGCAACCAGGTGTGGGACATCGTGCGCGCGGTGGTCGCCCAGGGCACGACGGTGCTTCTCACGACGCAGTATCTGGACGAGGCGGACCAGCTGGCGTCCCGGATCGCGGTCATCGACCGGGGCAAGGTGATCGCGGAGGGCACGAAGGGCGAGCTGAAGGCGTCCGTGGGCGCCGGTTCCGTCCATCTACGGCTGCGCGACGCGGCCCAGCGGCCGCAGGCCGAGGAGGTGCTGCGGCTCGCCCTCGACGCCGACGTGCAGCGCGAGCCGGACCCGGTGGCGCTGACGGCACGCGTGGGCGCTGGATCCGCCAACGGGCAGGGTGCCGCCGAGGCCGCCGCCCGGGCGCTCGCCGAACTGGCCCGTACCGGCATCACCGTCGACAACTTCTCGCTGGGGCAGCCCAGCCTGGACGAGGTGTTCCTCGCCCTCACCGGACACGACACCAGGACAGCGGCCACGCAGGCCGCGGACACCTCCGAGACGAAGGACGAGGCGGCGGCATGAGCACCGCGACCACCACCGAGAACAAGGAACTCGCCCCCGTCAGTGCCGAGTCGCTCGCCGCGCTGCTGATCGCCAAGGAACGACCGCCGCGGCCCAGCGCCCTGTCGGCGTCCCTGACCTTCGGCTGGCGGGCCATGCTCAAGATCAAACACGTGCCGGAACAGCTCTTCGACGTCACCGCCTTCCCGATCATGATGGTGCTGATGTACACGTACCTCTTCGGCGGGGCGCTGGCCGGCTCCCCGGAGGAGTACATCCAGTTCCTGCTGCCGGGCATCCTGGTGATGTCGGTCGTGATGATCACGATGTACACCGGCGTCTCGGTCAACACGGACATCGAGAAGGGTGTCTTCGACCGGTTCCGCTCGCTGCCGATCTGGCGGCCGTCGACGATGGTCGGCTATCTGCTGGGCGACGCCCTGCGCTACGCGATCGCGTCCTTCGTGATGCTCACCGTCGGCATGATCCTCGGCTACCGCCCGGACGGCGGGGTGCTGGGTGTGGTCGCCGGGGTCGCGCTGCTCATCGTCTTCTCGTTCGCGTTCTCGTGGATCTGGACGATGTTCGGCCTCATGCTGCGCACCGAGAAGTCCGTGATGGGCGTCAGCATGATGGTCATCTTCCCGCTGACCTTCCTGTCCAACGTCTTCGTCGACCCGAGCACCATGCCGGGCTGGCTCCAGGCGTTCGTCAACAACAGCCCGGTCACGCATCTGGCCTCGGCGGTCCGCGAGTTGATGGCGGGCGAGTGGCCGACGGCAGAGGTCGCCTGGACACTGGGCTGGTCCGCCCTGTTCGTGCTCGTCTTCGGACCGATCACGATGCGGCTGTACAACCGCAAGTAGCGGTCCACCCGGGCCGGTCGGTCCGTACAGGTCCGCCCGGACCAGTCGGTCCATACGTGAGGGCGCCCCGGGGACGTATCCCTGGGGCGCCCTCACGCTGCTCCCGCTCCCGCTCCCGCTCACATCGCGGCCGGCCCGTCGACCCGCCGGCAGCCGGCTACGGCAGGTGCTTGGTCTCGGGGGTGATCTTCGTGCTCGGGGTGGCACGGACGATGGTGATGAGCCGGTCCGTCAGCTGGAGCGCACCGATGGACGGATCGTCATAGCCCAGCACCCGATGACCGCGCAGCACGCTGACCACGAGATCCTCCGTCTCCCGCACGCCACGCCCCACCTCGGCCTTTATGACCGGCCGTTCGGCGATGTCCAGCCCGCTGCCCTGCTGGATGAGGTCCTCCATCACCATGCCGGCCGCGGGGCTGAGGACGGAGAGCCCGAGGAGCCGTCCGGCCGCGCTGGCGCTGGTGATGACGACGTCGGCTCCCGACTGCTTCAGCAGCGGCGCGTTCTCCTCCTCCCGCACGGCGGCCACGATCTTCGCCCCGCGGTTGAGCTGGCGGGCGGTCAGCGCGACCAGTACGGCGGTGTCGTCCCGCGCGGTCGAGATGATGATCTGCCGCGCCTTGTGCGCTTCGGCCTGCAACAGCACATCACTGCGGGTCGCGTCCCCGACAACGCCCGTGTACCCATCGGCCGTCGCGGCGTCGATGACCTTGGAGCTGGGATCCACGACCACGACCTGTTCCTTCTTCAGCCCTGTCGCACAGACTGTCTGGATCGCCGACCGTCCCTTCGTCCCCCAGCCGACTACCACGGTGTGCTCCCTCAAGGCCGCCCTCCAGCGTTTCAGTCGCCATTCCTCACGCGTGCGCTCCGTGAGGACCTCCAGCGTGGTCCCGACCAGAATGATCAGGAACAGCACACGCAGCGGCGTGATCACGAAAATGTTGGTGAACCGGGCAGCGTCGCTGACCGGAGTGATGTCGCCGTACCCCGTGGTGGAGAGGGTGACGGTGGCGTAGTAGAACGCGTCGAGCAGGTCCACGGAACCGTCGGAGTTGTCGTTGTACCCCTCGTTGTCGGCATAGACGATGAACGCGGTCGCGATCAGCACGAACAGGGCCATCGCCAGCCGCCTGCCGACCTGCCGCATCGGCCGTTCGACCTCCCGTTTCGGCAGTCGCACCTGGTGGGTCACCAGTCGCTCGTCCGCGTTGCGGGCGATCGCGTCCTGGCCCGGCAGTTTCACGTGAAACACTCCCCGTTTCGACGTACATCCCCTGGCTGTACTCCGCTGCCATCTACCCGTTGTTTCACGTGAAACGTCGTCGGCCGCAAGGCCAGTTGGTCATATCGACGTTTCACGTGAAACACACCTGGATCCCCGCGGTCGCCCAGGGCAGGTCGAGTAGTTCCAGCTCCTGGCCAGGGCGGGCGCCGCCGGGCGGTACGACGGCAAGGGCATCGGCTGTGGCGATGCCGCGGAGCATAGCGGGACCGTTGTAGTGCAGCGGCACGGCGTCGTCACCGCGCAGACCGACGGGGATGAGCCGGGTGTCGTACGGGTGCCCGTGCACCGCCTCCCGCAGCGGCATCGTGTACGGCTCCGGGGCGGCGCGCCCGGCGAGGGTCCGCAGCAGGGGCTCGGCGAGCGTGAACAGCCCGGAGATGGCTGCCAACGGGTTACCGGGCAGGCCGACGAGATGCTGGTCCCGCTTGATACGGGCCAGCAGCATGGGGTGCCCCGGGCGCACCTTCACACCGTCGACGAGGAGTTCGGCCCCGACACGACGCAGGGTGGGGTGGACATGGTCGACGGGCCCGGAAGCCGTGCCCCCCGTGGTGACGATGAGGTCGGCGGAGGATTTCTTCACGGCCCGGTACAAGGCCTCGGCATCGTCCCCGAGGCGGCGTACGGCGGTGACCTCGGCGCCCAGTGCCCGGAGCCAGGAGGGCAGCATCGGGCCCAGTGCGTCCCGGATCAGGCCTTCGCGCGGGCGGCCTTCGGTGAGCAGTTCGTCGCCCAGGACGAGCAGTTCGACGCGCGGGCGGGGGAGCACGCTCACCGTGTCGTACCCGGCGGCCGCCGCGAGTCCGAGCGCGGCGGGGGTGATCTGCGTGCCGAGCGGCAGCAGTTGGTCGCCGTAGCGGCACTCCTGGCCTCGTGGGCGGATGTCCTGCCCGTGTGCCAGGTCCCGGGTCGGGTGCAGCCGCCCCTTGTCGTCGGTGCGGCCGTGCTCGCTGCGCAGGACGGCGGTCGTGTCGGCCGGGATGCGGGCACCGGTGGCGATCCGGACCGCCTCCCCGTCGGTGAGCCGCCCGGGCTCGGCGTGCCCTGCCAGCACACCGTCCTCCCGTACGTCCCAGGGACCGGGGCCGGCGACCGCCCAGCCGTCCATCGCGGAGGTGTCGAAGGAGGGGAGGTCGGTGAGGGCGGTGAGGGGGGCGGCGAGGACGAGGCCGAGGGCCTTGTCCACGGTGACCGACGCCGGGGCCCGGCGTCCGGCCGAGCGGGCGGCGCGTTCGGCGACGGCTCGGGCCTCGGGCCAGGAGGTGGCCCGGTGGTGGGAGGCGTCCTTGGCCCGGTGCGCGCCGGTGTCACCGGTCGTGGGCGTTTCGCGGGGGGAGCGGGGCTCGCCCGGCCCCCGGACGGCCCTGTCGTTGGCCACGGCCAGCGCCTCCTCCACGTCGAGTTCCTCGGCGTCCTGGGCGGTCATCCGGCGGCCGGGCCGGTGTCCTGGCCGGTGCCGGTGCCGGTGCCGACGGCCGGTCCGGCGTCGGGGGTGCCCTCGTCGGCCCAGCTCAGGGCCAGGGCGGAGGCCTTCCTGGCGGCCTCGGTGACCGCCTCGGGGCCTCCCCCGGCCTGGGCGGCGGCGTAGCCGATGAGGAACGTGGTCAACGGGGCGGCTGGCCGGGCCACGCTGTGGGCGGCGTCACGGGCGAGGTCGAGCAGCTCGGTGATGTCGACGTCGAGGTCGATCCCCAGCTCGTCCTTGACTGCGGAAATCCATTCATCCAACACGTGGCCATGCTCCCTGATCCGTGCGCGGGCGGCGGCGATGTCGTCCCAGGTGTCGCAGTCGAAGGACGCGAGGGGGTCGGTGATACGGGTGAGGCGCAGCGCGGCGGTCAGCCGCCGCAGGGGGAGCCCGGTCAGGCCGTCGTGCTCGGCGGCGAGCCGCACGAGCTCACGACGCAGGGCCTCGGCCCGGTAGACGGCCACGAGGGGTTGGTCCCGGCCGTCGGGGTCGGTGACCAGGACGCCGTCGGCCTGCTCCGCGCCGCCCTGGAGGGCGTCGAGGAGCCTCCGTACCGTCTCGTCGTCCAGGAACGGAAGGTCGGCGGAGAGGACGACGACATGCGGGGCGGTGGTGTGCCGGAGTCCGGCGCCCAGCGCGGCGAGAGGGCCGCCGCCGGGGGGTTCCTCGCGGGCCCACAGCACGGGCCGGGCCGTGGGGCGGGGGTCGGCGACGACGACGGTCGCCCCGGCCCCGGCGCAGGCGGTCAGGACCCGGTCGAGCAGGGCCCGTCCGCCCACGCGCACGGCGGGCTTGTCCGCGCCGCCGAGCCGCCGGGCGGCGCCGCCGGCGAGCACGACGGCGTCGAACGCCTCGGTACCGGGGCCGCCCGGGGGCTCGTACGGGGTCACCCTCCGAGTATGCGTGCCTCCGCGATCACAGGGAACGCGGGGCGGCGGCGCAATCACGCCCCGGTCGGGTCCGATGGCTCGAAGCGATCGGACCCGACCGGACGACGCCGGTGATCAGAGCGTGCGCAGCAGCACCGCCGGCTGTTCGACGCAGTCCGCCACGTACCGCAGGAAGCCTCCGGCCGTGCCGCCGTCGCACACCCGGTGGTCGAAGGTGAGCGAGAGCTGTACGACCTGCCGTACCGCCAGCTCGCCCTCGTGCACCCAGGGCTTGGGGACGATACGGCCGACGCCGAGCATGGCGGCCTCGGGGTGGTTGATGATCGGCGTGGAGCCGTCGACACCGAAGACGCCGTAGTTGTTCAGCGTGAAGGTCCCGCCGGTCAGCTGGCCGGGTGTCAGCGTGCCGGTGCGCGCCGCCTCCGTCAGCCGGGCGAACTCGGCGCCGAGCGACTCCGCGTTCCTGGTGTGCGCGTCCCGTACGACGGGCACGACCAGCCCCCGTTCCGTCTGCGCGGCGAACCCGAGGTGCACCTGGTCGAGCCGTACGACCTCGCGGGCCTCCATGTCGACCGTCGAGTTGAGCTCCGGGAAGCGGGCCAGCGCTGCGGTGCAGACGCGTGCGAGCAGTGCGAGGAGGGAGATCTTCGGGCCGCCTGCCGCGTTCATCGCCGTACGGGCGTTCATCAGCTCCGTCGCGTCGGCGTCCACCCAGCAGGTCGCGTCGGGGATCTCGCGCCGGCTGCGGGAGAGCTTGTCGGCGACGGCGCCCCGGACTCCACGCAGGGGCACGCGGGTGCCGGAGGGGCTTTCCGCGCGCGCGGGCGCCGCGACGGGGGCAGGCTGCGCGCCTGGCACGGTGACCGGCTGCGGCGCCCGAACCGGGGCCGCGACAGCCCGCAGCGCGTGCTCCACGTCCGCCCGCAGGATCAGGCCCTCGGGGCCCGAGCCGTGCAACTCGCGCAGGTCCAGGCCGTTCTCGCGGGCGAGGCGGCGGACCAGCGGGGAGATGACCGGCACGGGTCCGTCCGGGCGCTCGGGGGCGGCGACCTGGGCGGCCGCCGTATCGACGGCGGTGGGCCGAACCGCCGGTGTCGCGGGCGCCCCGGACCGGATCGGCTCCCCCGGCCGCACCCGCCTGCGCCGCGCCGGTGGCGCCCCGGTGCCGTATCCGACCAGCACATTGCCGGAGCCCTCGTCGGCGAGGGCTCCGGAGGCGGGCGCTCCCACGGCCACGGTCAACAGCGGTGCCCCCACGGGCAGCTCCGTGCCCTCCTCGCCGAAGCGGGCGGTGACGACACCGCCGTAGGGGCAGGGGACCTCGACCATCGCCTTGGCCGTCTCGACCTCGACGACCGGCTGGTCGATCGCGACGACGTCCCCGACCTGGACCAGCCAGCGGACGATCTCGGCCTCGGTCAGCCCCTCACCGAGGTCGGGCAGCTTGAACTCCAGCACCTGGGCCATCAGTTCTCCGCCTCCCACTGCAGGCGCCCGACGGCGTCCAGGATCCGGTCGACGCCGGGGAGGTGGTGCCGCTCCAGCATCGGCGGCGGATACGGGATGTCGAACCCGGCCACCCGCAGCACGGGCGCCTCCAGGTGGTGGAAGCAGCGCTCGGTCACCCGGGCCGCGATCTCGCCGCCCGGTCCGCCGTAGGAGCCGGACTCGTGGACGACCACCGCGCGCCCGGTCCGCCGGACCGACGCGGCGACCGTCTCGTCGTCGAAGGGCACCAGGGAGCGCAGGTCGACCACTTCGAGGTCCCAGCCCTCGGCCGTGGCCGCCTCGGCGGCCTCCAGGCAGACGGGCACGGACGGGCCGTACGTGATGAGCGTGGCGCTGCGGCCGGCGCGGCGGACGACCGCGCGGCCGATCGGGTCGACGGTCTGCGGTTCCTCGGGGTTCCAGGAGTCCTTCGACCAGTACAGGCGTTTGGGTTCCAGGAAGACGACCGGGTCGTCGGAGGCGATGGCGGCGCGCAGCAGCCCGTAGGCGTCGGCGACGGTGGCGGGCGTGACGACATGGAGCCCCGGAGTCGCCATGTAGTACGCCTCGGAGGAGTCGCTGTGGTGCTCGACGCCGCCGATGCCTCCGCCGTAGGGGACGCGGATGGTGATCGGCAGCGGCATGGCGCCGCGCGTGCGGTTGCGCATACGGGCCACATGGCTGATGAGCTGCTCGAACGCCGGGTAGGCGAACGCGTCGAACTGCATCTCCACGACGGGCCGCAGCCCGTACATCGCCATGCCGACGGCCGTGCCGAGGATGCCCGCCTCGGCCAGCGGGGTGTCGGTGACCCGGTCCTCGCCGAACTCCTTCGCGAGCCCGTCGGTGACCCGGAAGACGCCGCCGAGGGCGCCGACGTCCTCGCCCATGACGTGCACGGTGGGGTCGGCGGTCATGGCGTCGCGGAGGGCGCGGGTGAGCGCCTGCGCCATGGTGGCGGGCTTGAGGGCGACGGTGGTCATCGGTGCGCCCCTTCTTGTTCCGCCGCCAGCTCGGCCCTGAGCAGGGCCTCCTGTTCGCGCAGGTGGGGGGTGGGTTCGGCGTAGACGTGGGCGAAGAGGTCCATGGGGTCGAGGACCGGGTCCTGGTTCATGCGCTCGCGCAGGTCGGCCGCCATCGTCTCGGCGGCGTCGCGGGCGGCCCGGATGCCGTCCTCGTCGAGGAGGCCGCGCTCGGTCAGCTCGTGCTCCAGGAGCGCGATCGGGTCGTGCGCGCGCCAGGTCTCGACCTCGGCGTCGCCCCGGTAGCGGGTCGCGTCGTCGGCGTTGGTGTGGGCGTCGATGCGGTACGTCACCGCCTCGACCAGTGTGGGACCGCCACCCGCGCGCGCGTGGGCCACGGCTTCGGCGAGCACCTGGTGCACGGCGGCGGCGTCGTTGCCGTCGACCAGGCGGCCCGGCATCCCGTAGCCGACGGCCTTGTGGGCCAGCGACGGGGCGGCGGTCTGCTTGGCGAGCGGGACGGAGATCGCGAAGCCGTTGTTCTGGACGAGGAAGACGACCGGGGCCTGCCAGACGGCGGCGAAGTTGAGCGCCTCGTGGAAGTCGCCCTCGCTGGTGCCGCCGTCGCCGACCAGGGCGAGCGCCACCACGTCGTCGCCCTGGAGACGGGCGGCGTGCGCGAGGCCCACGGCGTGCGGGAGCTGGGTCGCGAGCGGGGTGCACAGGGGCGCGACGCGGTGCTCGTGCGGGTCGTAACCGGTGTGCCAGTCGCCGCGCAGCAGCGTGAGCGCCTGCACGGGGTCGAGGCCACGGGCGACGGCGGCGAGCGTGTCGCGATAGCTCGGGAAGAGCCAGTCCCGGTCTTCGAGGACGAGCGCGGCGGCGACCTCGCAGGCCTCCTGGCCGGTGCTGGAGGGGTAGACGGCGAGCCTGCCCTGCTTGGTCAGGGCCGTGGCCTGCGTGTTGTAGCGGCGGCCGCGCACCAGCTCGGCGTAGAGCCGGCGCAGCAGCGCGGGGTCGGCGTCGGCCGCCGCGTCCGTGCCGAGCACGCGGTACGGCAGGGCGTCCGGCAGCAGCGGCGCGGGGTCCGTGCGGGGCTGCCAGGCGGGCGGCGGTGTCGGGCGGTACGCGCCCCGCTGCTCCATGACCGTCATACGGCACCTCCTCGTGGGAGTGGCTTCTGGGACGCGGCACGGTTGTGACGCGTCTCACCTACCGATTGTTCGGTCGTTGGCGCATTTTGGCTACAGGCGCCCTCAGGCTGTGGACAAACGGTTCTGCACAGCCTCAAATGAACGCAGGACGTCCATGGCAGGGAGGCGGGGGCACATGGCATCTGAACAAATGGCCGAGCCGCCGGAGCACGGCCCGGCCCTGCCGCCCCCTCGACCGCTGGACGCCATAGATCAGGACATCCTGCGCATGCTGCAGGCCGACGGCCGCGCCTCGATACGGTCCGTCGCCGAGCGCGTCCACGTCTCCCGCGCCAACGCCTACGCGCGCATCAACCGCCTCATCGAGGACGGCGTGATCCGTGGCTTCGGGGCGCGGGTGAACCACGAGCGCGCCGGAAAGGGCACCTCGGCCTACATCACCCTCAAGATCGTGCAGAACTCCTGGCGCACGGTCCGCGATCAGCTGCGCCAGCTGTCCGGCGCCGCCCACATCGCGCTGGTGGGCGGCGACTACGACGTCCTGCTCCTGGTGCACACCTCGGACAACAGGGCCCTGCGCGAGGTCGTCCTCACCAAGCTCCAGGCCATCCCGGAGGTGCTCAGCACCCGGACGCTGCTGGTGTTCGAGGAGGAGGACGTGGAACCGGAGGGGTGATCGGCGCCCGGGGCCGCAGGTCCCCGCGGGGATCGGTCAGTCCTGGGCGCGAAGCCCCGCGAAGACCAGGTGCGTCACGGCCTCGGACACCTCCCGCTCGCCCATGCCCCGCCCGTCCGGCCGGTACCACTCCACGATCGAGTTGATCATCCCGAAGACGAGCCGGGTCGCGAGCCGCACCTCCACGTCCCCGCGTACGTCCCCGTCGGCGGCCGCGGCCTTCAGCAGCTCGGCGACCCGGTGGTCGAAGTCGCGGCGCCGCTCCAGCGCCCAGCGCTCGGTGCCGGTGTTGCCGCGCACCCGCAGCAGGAGGGTCACGTAGGGGAGCTCGTTCATCAGCACCTCGACCATGCGCCGCACGACGTGCTCCAGGCGCTCCACCGCACGCCCCGTGCGCGCGGGTTCCTCGTCGAGGATCCCGAAGAGCCCGTCCAGAGCCCGGCTGACGGCCCGGCGCAGCAGCTCCTCCTTGCCCGTGACGTGGTGGTATATCGACGACTTGGAGATACCGGCCGCCTTGGAGAGGTGCTCCATCGACGTGCCGTCGTAGCCGCGCTCGTTGAAGACCCGGACGGCGACGGACAGCAGTGTCTCCGGGGTGTACGTGTCGCGCTTGGCGGTGGTCATGAGGAGGTGCCCTCCCGCTTGTCGGAGGCGTAGGCGTGGCGGTAGAGCGCCAGGGACGGCGCGTAGCGCCCGGAGGGGTCGCGCAGGTGCAGGTCGTCCAGGAGGGAGTACGCCCAGTTGCGGCCCAGCCTGCGGCTCCACTCGAAGGGCCCCAGCGGGTAGTTGACGCCCAGGCGCATCGCCGTGTCGATGTCCTCCTTGGTGGCCACGCCCTTGGCGACGGCGTCGTGCGCGAGGTCGACGATCCGGGCCACGATGCGGGCGACGATCATGCCGGGGGCGTCCCCGATGACGCTGACGTCCTTGCCCAGCGCCTGGAAGAGCCCGGTGGCCTCCGCGAGGGTCTGCGGCGAGGTGTCCTGGGAGGCGGACAGCGCGATCCGGGTGGCCCTGCGGTAGTCGAGCGCGAGATCGAAGTAGACGACGTCCCGGAACTCCACGGAGGTCTGCCCGTCGGCGAGGGCCAGTTGACCGCCGCTCGGCAGGACGAGCCGGGTGCCGTGGTCCTCCTCGTCCTCGCGGACGGGGATGCCCGCCTCGCGGATCAGCGTGAGCAGTTCGGAGGCGGGGCCCAGGTCGCCCTCGACGACGACGTACGCGGGCGCCGGGACCGGTTCGGCCGTGTGCGGCTCGGGGCGCTCGGCGTCGTCGGTGTAGTCGTACCAGCCCTGTCCCGTCTTGCGGCCGAGCCGGCCGGACTCGACGAGCCGCCGCTGGGCCAGCGAGGGCGTGAACCGGACGTCCTGGAAGAAGGCCTGCCACACCGAGTGGGTGACGGACTCGTTGACGTCCTGTCCGATGAGGTCGGTCAGTTCGAAGGCGCCCATCCGGAAGCCGCCGCACTCGCGCAGGACCGCGTCGATGGTGACGGGCTCGGCGGCCTGCGACTCGTACACCGCGAAGGCCTCCGCGTAGAACGGCCGTGCGATGCGGTTGACGATGAAGCCGGGGGTGTCGGCGCAGGCGACCGGCGTCTTGCCCCAGACGCGGGCCATCTCGTACGCGCGCGTGGCCGACGTGACGTCGGTGGCGAACCCGGAGACGACCTCGACGAGGGGCAGCAGCGGCGCGGGATTGAAGAAGTGCAGGCCCACGAAACGGCCCGGGTTGCGCAGGGCGCCGCCGATGGCCGTGACGGACAGGGAGGAGGTGTTGGTGGCGAGCAGGCAGTCCTCGCCGACGACGTCCTCCAGCGCGCGGAACAACTCCTGCTTGACGTCCAGGCGTTCCAGGACGGCCTCGACGACGAGATCGCAGTCCGCGAGGTCGGAGAGGCTCTCGGCGGCGTGCAGCCGGGCGCGCGCGGCGTCCCGGTCGGCGCCGGTCATGCGGTCCTTCGCGACGAGCCGGTCGAGCCGGGCGCCGATCGCCTCGGCCGCCTCCCGCGCACGACCGGGCATGGCATCGAACAGGCGTACGAGGTGGCCCGCGGCCAGCGCGACCTGGGCGATGCCCTGGCCCATGGTGCCGGCGCCGACGACGGCCACGGGGCTGCTGAGGTCGAGTGCTGTCATGTGCGCGATCCTCCCGCACGGGGTTGTCCACAGATGCGGCGGACCCCCTTGTCCCGACCGATCGTTCGGTTACTCTAACTCTGTCCGCCCACCCGTCGCCCACCACCGCCCTGACCTAGGCGCTCAGCGCCACCCCTCTCGACTCTGTCCTGCCCAGGTCAGAGCTCGAAGAAGAGCCCCCTGACGTGAGGAGTTGGTCAAGCATGGCCGCCGAACCGTCCGCGCACACCCTGATCGCCAAGCACCGGGCCACCCTCGACCAGGCGCTGGAAGCGATCCGCACGCGCGCGTACTGGTCGCCCCACCCCGAGCACCCGAAGGCGTACGGAGAGAACGGCAGCCTGGGCATGGCCGAGGGCAAGGCCGCCTTCGACGCCCTCCTCGGCACCCGCCTCGACCTCGGTCAGCCCGGCACCGACGACTGGGTGGGCGGCGAGGTCTCCCCGTACGGCATCGAGCTGGGCGTCACCTACCCGCACGCGGACGTCGACACGCTGCTGCCCGCCATGAAGGCGGGCCAGCGCGCGTGGCGCGACGCAGGCGCTCAGGCGCGCGCGGCGGTGTGTCTGGAGATCCTCAAGCGGATCAGCGACCGCACCCACGAGTTCGCCCACGCGGTCATGCACACCAGCGGTCAGGCCTTCATGATGGCCTTCCAGGCAGGTGGCCCGCATGCCCAGGACCGAGGCCTGGAAGCGGTGACGTACGCGTACGCGGAGCAGGTCCGCACCCCCGACAACGCGGAGTGGATCAAGCCCCAGGGCAAGCGCGACCCGCTCACGCTCACCAAGCGGTTCAAGCCGGTGCCGCGCGGCATCGCCCTCCTCATCGGCTGCAACACCTTCCCGACCTGGAACGGCTACCCGGGCCTGTTCGCCTCCCTCGCCACCGGCAACGCGGTCCTCGTGAAGCCCCACCCGCGCGCGGTGCTGCCGCTCGCCCTCACCGTCCAGGTCGCCCGCGAGGTCCTCACCGAGGCCGGTTTCGACCCCAACCTGGTCGCGCTGGCCGCCGAACGCCCCGGCGAGGGCATCGCGAAGGACCTGGCCACCCGCCCGGAGATCCGCATCATCGACTACACCGGATCGACGTCCTTCGGCGACTGGCTGGAAGCGAACGCCCGCCAGGCGGAGGTCTACACGGAGAAGGCCGGCGTCAACACGGTGCTCGTCGACTCCACCGACGACTACCAGGGCATGCTCTCCAACCTGGCCTTCTCGCTGTCCCTGTACAGCGGCCAGATGTGCACCACCCCGCAGAACCTGCTCATCCCCCGCGACGGCATCACCACCGACGTGGGCCCCAAGTCCTACGACGAGGTCGTCGCCGACCTCGCCCAGTCGGTCGGCGGCCTGCTGGGCGACGACGCACGCGCGAACGCCCTGCTCGGCGCGATCGTCAACCCCGACGTCAAGGCCCGCCTCGAAGCGGCCGCGTCGCTCGGCGAGGTCGCCCTCGCCTCACGGGAGATCACCAACCCCGAGTTCCCCGGCGCGGTCGTCCGCACGCCGGTGATCGTGAAGCTCGACGGCGCGCGGAAGTACTGGGAGCGGACCGACGACGAGGCCGCGTACATGAGCGAGTGCTTCGGCCCGGTGTCGTTCGCCGTCGCCGTCGACTCGGCGACGGACGGGGTGGAGTTGCTGCGCCGGACCATCGCCGACAAGGGCGCGATGACCGTCGGCGCGTACACCACCTCCGACGCGGTGGCCGATGCCGTCGAGGAGGTCTGCCTGGACGAGTGCGCGCAGCTGTCGCTGAACCTCACGGGCGGGGTGTATGTGAACCAGACCGCGGCGTTCTCCGACTTCCACGGGTCCGGTGGGAACCCGGCGGCCAACGCGGCTCTCTGCGACGGGGCGTTCGTCGCCAACCGGTTCCGGGTGGTCGAGGTCCGGCGCGAGGCGTAGGGGTTGCTCGTGGCGTGGGGCGACCGCGGGTCCGTGACGGCTGGCCGCGCGGTTCCCCACGCGCCTGAGAACGGGGGCGCGGTTCAGCTGGACCGCCCTCAAGGGGAACCCGCGCTCCAGTGGTACAGCGTCATCGCCACGCTGGTCGCCAGGTTGTAGCTGGAGACCTGGGGGCGCATCGGCAGGGACAGCAAGTGATCGGCCCGGGCACGGAGTTCGGTGGACAGGCCACTGCGTTCGGAGCCGAAGGCCAGGACGGCGTCGTCCGGGAGCTTCACGCCCCGGATGTCGTCGCCCTCGGGGTCGAGCGCGAAGAGCGGCCCCGGGGGCAGATCGGCCACCTCCAGGTGCTCGACGGCGGTGGCGAAGTGCAGGCCCGCCCCGCCGCGTACGACCGTGGGATGCCAGGGATCCAGAGTCCCCGTGGTGACCACACCGGTCGCGCCGAAACCGGCGGCCAGCCGGATCACCGCCCCCGCGTTGCCCAGGTTGCGCGGATGGTCGAGGACGACGACGGGAGCGGTGCGCGGGGTGTGGGCGAGCGCCGCCAGATGGGCCGCGCGCGACGGGCGTACGGCCAGGGCGGCGACGGCGGTGGGGTGCGGGCGCGGCACGAGAGTCCGGTACGTCTCCTCCGGAACCTCCTGGAGGAGATCCACGAGCCGGTCCCGTACGTCCGGGGCCAGATCGTCGGCGAGGGCCAGCGCCGCCGCGCGGTCGGCGGTGACGGCCACCTGTACCTCGGCACCGAAGCGCACGGCGTGCTTGAGGGCGTGGAAGCCGTCGAGCAATACGGCGGTGTCGGCGAGGCGGTGCCAGGTCCGCACGGTGTCGCCCGCCGGGCGAGCGGTCGATCCGGTCACCGGGCCACCTGCCGGTCCGTCCTGTGGTGCGCTCACCGGATCGTTCATGCGGTGAAACCTACGTGGGCCCGCTCGGCCGTCTCCTTCTCCTGGGGGAGCGGTGGCTGCTCCGGGTCGCGCGGGCCCGGGACCGTACGGCCGCGCCCCGGCAGCACACGACGGACGACGCGGTCCCGCGCGCGTGCCACCAGGCCGCCCAGGCGCTTCAGGAAGGGCGTCGGCAGGAAGACGGCGTCGGCGGCGATCATCGCGAGCGAGAAGAACGGCAGTCCCAGCACGACGGCGATCACGGCGTGCTCGGTCATCATGACCGCCAGCAGGACGTTCTTGACGCGCCGGTTGAAGAGCGTGAACGGGAAGGCGACCTGCACGATCACCGTCCCGTACGTCACCAGCATCACCATCGTGCCGCTGGAGGACATCAGGTCGGACAGCGCGGCCCAGGGCGAGAAGTAGTCCAGGTGGAACGGGTAGTAGGCGGCCGTGCCGTCCTGCCAGCGCGAGCCCTGGATCTTGTACCAGCCGGCCGCCGCGTAGATCAGACACGCCTCGGCCATGATCACGACCAGGGCGGCGTTGTGCGCGAGGTTGCCGACGATGTCGAGCAGCACCCGCGGCTTGGTGTCCGCGTCGATGCGGCCGGCAGCCCACCACAGGGCGTGCACCGCCCACAGCCCCCAGAAGAACGTCAGCCAGCCGCCCAGCAGACCGCCGGGAATCAGACCGCCGAACGTCGCCACCAGCAGCGCGAACCCGAGCACGCACCACAGGGCGGGGCCGACCCGGTCAACCGGCGCCTCGCCGACCCGCGCCAGGCGCTCGCGCGTGCGCCGTGCGCGCCGCGCGTCCAGCGACCAGACCTGGGCGCAGCGGACGAAGACGAGATACATCGCCATGAGGTGGATGACGTTGTCGCCGCCGTCGCCCATGAAGACACTGCGGTTCTGCAGTGAGAAGACGCCCACCATGAAGAGCACGCTCGCGGCGCGGGTGCGCCAGCCGAGCAGCAGCGCAAAAGTGGACAGGATGGCGACGGCGTAGACGATCTCGAACCACACCATGCTGTCGGACCACATCAGTACCGTGAAGGCGTCGTTGTTCGCGGTCAGCTGCTGGGCCAGCTCCCAGCTCCAGGGCCCGTCGGGGCCGTACAACTCGCGCCGGTGCGGGAACTCGCGCAGCAGGAACAACAGCCAGGTCAAGGAGAAGCCGATACGGATGATCGCGCTCTGGTACGGGCCCAGCGCGCGATCCGTGACGCGGGTGATCCCGTTGCCCATCGCGGCGGCGAGGCGCCCCATCGGGCTCACCGGCCGGGCCGGGTCGGTCGTCCTCAGGGAGTTCATCCGGCGCTCGCCTCCGTCCGACCCGTGACGGCCGGACCGACGCCGGCCGCGTTGGCGGCGGCGTCCGTGCGGTCGTCGTCGGTCACCGGCCACCAGGGCAGCTCACTGACGACGGGCTTGTCGGACACCTTTTCCTCGCTCCAGTCGGGCGGCTCCACATTGGTGGTACGGGAGCGGAGCTGGATCCGCTCGATCACACCGCCCGGGCCACCGGCCTGCTCGCGGTCGAGGCGCATCACCACGATGCGGCGCACATAGCGCTGGGACAGATCGCCGCGCGACGAGGTGGCGCGGTGCTCGCCGTCATGCGTGGCCGTGTAGAAGTCCCAGGCCCGTCGCAGTTCGTTCTGCTGCGCGTGGCTCGGCACCGGATTGCGGTCGATCGCGGCGCCGTCCAGCGCCGACAGGTCGTACCAGCCGGTCGCACGCACCTCGCCGTCAGCGGTGCGGATCTCGGCGCGCGCCTGCACCGCGATGTTCTGCTGCAACGGGTTCGGCGCGAACAGCTTCCAGTTCTGCTCGAATTCCGGGTACACCCACTCGTCCACCGCCCGGCCGTGCTGCTTCGTCAGCGTGTTCGAGGGTGCGATATGGAGAAACACCAGCCCGAGATGCGCGCAGGTCGCCACCGCCACGACCGCGAGCACGAGCGCCACGGCGATCTGGTACGGCAGGGTGAGGGCGGCGATACCCGAGGCCGGCTGCGCCGGCTCGGCTATCTCCGCCGGTCGCGGCGGGGGAGGCGACTCCGACGGCAATTCCGATGGCAATTCCGATGGCGATCCCGACGGCTCCCGACGCAGGGACGAGGCCACGGGTTCCTGGGCCGGATGCGGATCCGGATCCTGGTCGGGCAGCGGATCCGGGTCGGAGTTCTGCCGGGGAGGCCGGGGCTGCGGGTTCGCATCGCTCGTGGAGGCGGAGCCCTCGGGCTCGTCCGGCCCTGGCCGGGCGTTCGAGACCTCGTCGTTCGCGTCCATTCCGCCCAGCTCCCCGATTCCCACTACCCGGTCCACTTCCCCACCGGAACCTACTCAGCCGCGTTCCTCCGGCACAGCCCCGATAGCCACAGCAGTCACATCGTCACACCGCTCGCACGGCACTGATGAGGTTATCCACAGCGGGGGACACCTTACGGCGCGGTGTGGTCCGCCTCTCCCGAAAGCCACCTCGCCGCTCTGTCGCCTGCCCTCTGCCTGCTCTGCCCGCTCTGTCGCCTGCCCCCTGCCCGCTCTGCCCGCTCTGCCTGCGGCTCGGCCACCGCCTCGACCCACGCCATTCCCTTCTTCTAGAACCTGTTCTATCTTGACGCCCCGTCATCGGCGACACGGAAGGGGCGGGACCGTGGACTTCACCTTCACCGAGGAGCAGCAGGCGGCGGCCGGGGCGGCGAGGGCGGTGTTCGCCGGGGTCGCCCCGGACGGGGTACCGAGTCCGTCGCTCGTGCCGGGGGCCGTGGCCGACGACTTCGACCGGGCCCTCTGGGCGAAGCTCGCCGACGCGGACCTGCTGAGCCTGTTACTCGACCCCTCGTACGGCGGCTCGGGCCTCGACCCGATCGCGCTGTGTCTGGTGCTGCGGGAGTCTGCGAAGGTACTGGCCAGGGGACCGCTGCTGGAGAGCACCGCGGCCGCGGTGGCCGTACAGGCGCACGGGAGCGAGGAGCTGAAGGCGGACCTGCTCGCCCGCGTAGGCCGGGGCGAGGTCGTCCTGACCGTCGCCGCGCAGGGCCGCACCGGCCACGACCCGGCCGAACTCGCCGTGACCGCGCGACGGGACGTCGACGGCGTCTGGGTCCTGGACGGCATGCAGACGGCGGTGCCCTGGGCCCACAACGCGGACTTCGTCGTCGTCCCCGCCACGGTCGCCCCGGAGTCGGTCACCCCCGGTGTCTCCGCCGACGGCGGCGAGCAGGACTCGGCCACCGTTGCCGACGGCCGGGCCGTGCTCGCTCTCGTGCCCCGCGTCCACGCAGGGGTGACGCTCGCCGACCAGGTCTCCACCGCCGGCGAACGCCTGGCGGAGCTGCGGCTGGAGTCGGCACGGATCGCCGCGCGGGACGTCATCGACGCGGAGGGCGCGTGGGAGCGGCTGCGGGAGCTGCTGGCCACCGGAACGTGCGCGCTGGCGCTCGGGCTGGGTGAAGGCGTACTCGGCATGACCAGCGAATACGCCGGCAAGCGAGAACAGTTCGGCTTCCCGATCGCCTCGTTCCAGGCCGTCGCCGTACAGGCCGCCGACCGCTTCATCGACCTGCGCGCGATGGAGGCGACGCTGTGGCAGGCCGCCTGGCGGATCACCTCCGGAGCGGGCGGCGCGCTACCCGCCGCCGGAGATGTCGCCGTGGCCAAGATCTGGGCCTCGGAGGGGGTACGACGGGTGGTGCAGACCGCACAGCATCTGCACGGGGGCTTCGGTGCCGACGTCGACTACCCCCTGCACCGCTATCACGCCTGGGCCAAGCACCTCGAACTGTCACTCGGCCCCGCAGCGGCCCACGAGGAGGCGCTGGGCGACCTTCTCGCGGCACACCCACTGGGCTGAGCGTCGCGCACGCCACGCCCCGGGGCGCGCACATCCGGCCTGCGCGCCCCCGTCCACCTGCGGTTCCGCCGCACGTGCCCCGGAGAACGACGTTCCCTAGAGAACGAACCCGGCCCCGCCCTTGTCGTCCACCACCGGACGACCGGCGGCCGCCCAGACCTGCATGCCGCCGTCCACGTTCACGGCGTCGATGCCCTGCTGGACGAGATACGTGGTGACCTGCGCCGAACGCCCGCCCGAGCGGCAGATCACGTGGATCCTGCCGTCCTGCGGGGCCGCTTCGGTCACCTCGCCGTAGCGCGCCACGAACTCACTGATGGGGATGTGCAGCGCCCCTTCGGCATGACCCGCCTGCCACTCGTCGTCCTCCCGGACGTCCAGCAGGAAGTCGTCGTCCTTGAGGTCTCCGACCTCGACCGTGGGCACACCAGCTCCGAAATGCATGCCTACGACGCTACCCGACCGGACAGCCGACGGCCCCCGCCCCCGACCGTCCGACCGGACTGCCGACGGCCCGCGCCCCACAGTCCGACCGGGCAGGACCAGACCTCGGCTATTCCTGTCGGCCGAGCAGTCCCGCCAGCTCGGCTTCCCGCTGTTCGACCTCCGCCAGCAGCTGGTCGGCGATCTCCTCGAGGAGGCGGTCGGGGTCGTCCGGGGCGAGGCGGAGCATCGAGCCGATGGCACCCTCCTCCAGATCCCGGGCGACGAGAGCGAGAAGCTCCTTGCGCTGGGCGAGCCATTCGAGCCGGGCGTACAGCTCCTCCGCGCGACTCGGCCTGCGCTCCTCCGGCACGGGCCCGGCCGCCCACTCCTCGGACAGCTCCCGCAGCAGCACTTCGTCACCCCGGGCGTACGCGGCGTTCACCCGAGCTATGAACTCGCCCCGCCGCTCCCGCTCCTTGTCGTCCTGCGCCAGGTCGGGGTGGGCCTTGCGGACCAGCTCGCGGTAGAGCCTGCGGGCCTCGTCGCTGGGGCGCACCCGCTCCGGGGACCGTACCGGCTGGTCGGTGAGCATGGCCGCCGCCTCGGGGAACAGGCCCTCCGAGTCCATCCAGCCGTGGAAAAGTTCCTCCACGCCCGGCATGGGCATGACCCGGGCCCGCGCCTCCTGAGCCTTGCGCACATCCTCGGGGTCGCCGGTGCGCGCCGCCTTGGCCTCGGCGATCTGGGCGTCCAGCTCGTCCAGCCGCGCGTACACGGGGCCGAGCCTCTGGTGGTGCAACCGGGAGAAGTTCTCCACCTCGACCCGGAAGGTCTCCACGGCGATCTCGTACTCGATCAACGCCTGCTCGGCCGCCCGCACGGCCCGCTCCAACCGGTCCTCAGGACGCCCCGAGCCCGCGCCCTCGGTGGAAGCCGCCCCCTCGGTGGAAGCAGGCCCCTCGGCGGAGGCCTCCTCGTCAGCCGAGGCCGCGCCCTCGTCAGACGCCGCGCCCTCAGCGGGGATCGTGCCCTCAGCCGGTGCAGTGCCTTCTACAGGCTCCGTGCCCTCATCGGGCTCCACGGGCTCGGCGGGGCGCTCGGACGGTGTCTGATCGGCTTCCGGGGTCGTCACCCGACCCAGCCTAGGCCACGGCTCCAGGCCCGACCGAAAGCCACCGAAGACGCCGGTACGGAGTGAGAACACCCACGCCACATCCGACCGCCCGGCCGACACAGCCCGGGACTCAGCCGCCGCATCCGGACACCGTCCCCTCGGCCACCCCCGACCACCCCGGACACCCTGACCACTCCGGACACTCTGACCACTCCGGACACCCTGGACGCCTGTCGGCCGCCCCGACCGCCTCGACATATTCCGCGTGCTCAAGTACCCCACCGACCTGGGCGCCCCGGCCGACCGAACACCCCCAGCCGCCCCGGCACCCCCGTCAGCCCTCGCCTCAGACCCCCGTCTCCGCAGCGATCCGCCCCGCCCGCACAGCCTCCACCAGGTCCGCGTGGTCCGCCTCCGTGCGGTCCGCGTAGGTCACGGCGAACGTGGCCGTCGCCTCGTCGAGTTCGTCGTTCTTGCCGCAGTAGCCGGCGATGAGACGGGGATCGGCGCTGTGGGCGTGAGCGCGCGCGAGGAGAGCGCCGGTCATGCGGCCGTAGTCGTCGATCTGGTCGGCGGCCAGGGCCGCCGGGTCGACGCTGCCCTTGCGGTTGCGGAACTGGCGTACCTGGAAGGGAAACCCGTCGACCGTGGTCCAGCCCAGCAAGATGTCGCTGACGACCTGCATGCGCTTCTGGCCGAGGACCACCCGTCGTCCCTCGTGGTCCACCTCCGGCACCTCGAAGCCGGCGGTCGCGAGGTGCGGCTCCAGCGCCGAAGGGCGGGCCTCCTTCACCTGGAGGACGAGCGGTTCACCGCGATGATCCAGGAGCAGGACGACGTACGAGCGGGTGCCCACACTGCCGGTGCCGACCACGCGGAACGCCACGTCGTGCACGGCGTACCGGGCGAGCAGCGGGTGGCGGTCCTCCGAGAGCGTGGTCAGGTACTGCGTCAGAGAGGTGGCCACCACCGCCGCCTCCTCGTCGTCCACGCGGCGCAGCACCGGCGGAGCGTCCACGAAGTGGCGGCCGCCGCCCTCCACCTGCCGGGTCGCCCTGGCCGCGAACCGGCCGCTCGTGTTGGCGCGCGCCTTCTCCGAGACCCGCTCCAGTGTGCCCAGCAGGTCGTGGGCGTCGGTGTGGGAGACCAGTTCCTCGTCCGCGATGGCGTTCCAGGCGTCGAGCGCCGAGAGCTTGGCGAGGAGCCGCATCGTGCGCCGATAGGCCCCCGTCGCGTCGTACGCCGCCTTGCGGCAGATGTCCTCGTCGGCGCCCGCCTCGCGGCCGGCGAGCACCAGAGAGGCGGCGAGGCGCTTGAGGTCCCACTCCCAGGGACCGTGCACGGTCTCGTCGAAGTCGTTGAGGTCCATCACGAGGCCGCCACGGGCATCCCCGTACAGGCCGAAGTTGGCCGCGTGGGCGTCGCCGCAGATCTGGGTGCCGATGCCGGTCATGGGCGTACGGGCGAGGTCGTGGGCCATCAGGCCCGCCGAGCCGCGCAGGAAAGCGAAGGGGGTGGCCGCCATCCTGCCGACCCTTATCGGGGTGAGGTTGGCGATCCGGCCTCGGTTGGACTCCTCCACCGCGGACACCGCGTCCGGCCGGTCGGTGGTGAGCGTCAGGTCCGCGTGCGCACTGCGGGGCACCCGCGTACGCAGCGCCTTGCCCTCGTCCTTGGGCGACCCCACCGCGGGCCACCCGGCGAACCCCGCCACCCCCGGCACCCGCGCACCGGACGACCGCGGCACCACCGCCCCGGTCTGTCCGGAATCCGCCGGCACCGCCGTCGTCGTATCGGTCTCGGTCACGCTGACCGCCTCCCCCGCACATGTCCCCGCACGAACATCAACTCGTGAGACGGTACAGCCGGTGGCCGAAACGCGTCAGACCCTGTGGACAACTCCGCGCCCCACCCGTCCCCACCTGTGGAAAACCCGGCCCGCGCACCACTGAGTCGGCCCGCAGACGCTTTTGGAGGCTTCTCGGACCAAAGTCCTTGACGACGCCGTCGTCAAGGCCAAGGAGCTGGCCGAACGCCTCGCCGCGTAGACCTTCCGGAGAACGCGAACGCGAAGGGCGGCCGCCCCCACCGAAGGAGCGGCCGCCCGTGCCGTCAGGCGGCGTACGTGGCGTTCTGCGCGGTGGTCACCACCTTCTGCCCGTCGGCCTGGCTCAGCAGCCCGGCCGACACCCACGAGCCGACGGTCGACTGCACGCGCGCCACCAGCGCCCCCTTGTCGGCGAACGGCGCCCCGGCCCAGATCTCGTCGAGCAGGGTCGTGCCGTTCGACTTCGCCGGGTTGGCGACGCCCGAGTCGGTGCCTCCGAGGACGACCTTCGGTTCGGAGCGCTTGACGTACGCATGGGTCGGGTCCTCGTTCCCTTCGTAGAAGGGAACGAATTCGATGCCGCCCAGCGTGTAGTGCAGCGGCTTTCCGCTCACCGGGGCGAGGGAGGGCAGCAGATCGCCGGAGAGGCCGGCGTTGCGGTACAGCCCGACCGACAGATGGCTCGTACCGCTGCTCCTGCCGACCAGGTTGACCGGCCCGTAGAACAGCGTCTGGAGCGACGGGTCGTCGAGGGCCTTCTCCACCCGCAGCCGGAACGGCATCGTCACGCGTACGACGTCCCCGCCGCGCCACGTGCGGGAGGGGATCGTGAAGTAGCTCCCCGCGGCCGGTGTGCCGCTCACCGCACTGCCGTTGACGGTCACCCGGAAGCCGGCGGTGGCCCAGGACGGCACCCGCAGCCGCAGCTCGAAGGCCGCGCTGCCGCCCCCGACGGTGATCGTGGAGCCCTGCTCCCGGGGATAGTCGGTGCTCTGGGCGACCGTCACGCCCTTCGCGGACCAGTTCAGCGTGGCGGCGCTGTACAGGTTGACGTACAGCGCGCTGCCGTCGGCCTTGGTGAAGTACACCGAGTCCTGGTACTTGGTGGCGCTCTCCATGCCGGTGCCCTCGCAGCAGGTGGTGCCCTGCTTGGGGGTGTAGTCGCGCACATGCCCCGGGGTGAGCCCGATGAAGTACGTGACCAGCGGCTTCTCCGCGTCGGCCTTGTCCTGCTTGGAACCGAGGACCTGGTTGAGCAGGGCCCGCTCGTAGTAGTCCATGTACTTCGGGTCCTGCTCGTGGAAGAACAGGCTCCGGCTCAGCTTGAGCAGGTTGTACGCGCAGCAGGTCTCGGCGTTGGTGTCGCTGATCGTCCCCGAGATGACCCCGCGCGCCTTCCAGAACTCGCCCGTGCTGGTGCCTCCGATCCCGTACATGCGCTGGGGGATCACCATGCCCCAGAAGTTCTTCGCGGCGGTCAGATAGCGCGCCTCGCCCGTGACGTCGTACAGCCGCGTGAGCCCGGTGAAGATCGGGATGTGCTGGTTGGCGTGCAGACCGTCGAGCGTGTCCGTGTTCGCGGCACAGGCGTCGATGAGCTTGTCCAGGTCGAACAGCTTGGCCAGGGCGAGATGGTCGGCCTTGCCCGTGATCGCGTACAGGTCGACGATCGCCTCGACCAGGCCCCCGTACTCACCGCTGGAGAAGATGCCCCACATCCGCTGCAGCGTGGCGTCCGGCAGCTTCGACAGCCTGGAGTACATCCAGTCGCACAGGCCCGAGGCCAGGTCGAGCGCCCGCGCGTCGTCGACATGCAGGTACGCGTCCAGCAGACCACGCAGGATCTTGTGCGCGGTGTAGTACGGCGCCCACACGCGCGTGTAGTCGCCGCTGGTCATCGACTCCAGCTCGATGAACTGCGTCTCCGGGTACGCCGCCAGGAACCCGGCATGGCTGGGCGCGCCCCAGGTGCGGCGCAGGGTGGCGGTCAGGCCGCGACCGGAGCCGTCCGCGAAGGTGCCGCCACTGGTCTCGAAGAAGTCGTACGAGGCCAGGTTGCCCCGCCCCGCCGAGGAGGCGGGCGCCCGATTGCTCTGGAGCGAGGTGATCTCGGCGGCCGTCAGCGCACGCGACCAGACGTTGAACTCGTCGAACGCGCCCGCGAAGACGGGGTCGGTGGAGAAATTGGACCGGCCCAGCCAGTTGTTCGCCAGGGTGCCGAGGGCCGCCGGAGTGAGGGACATCGACGTGTTCTGCGCCACGGCCGTGCCGTTGACGTAGAGCGTGCCGGTGCCGCCGCCGATCGTCACCGCGAGGTGGCTCCACTGGTTGAGCGGCAGCGCGGCGGTGCCGTTGAGGCCCTGCTCCCCTCCGGGCCCGTTGGTCGTGACGGCGAAGCGCGGGAAGCCGCTCGCGTTGCGGGAGGCCAGGTACATGTAGCGGGTGGTGTTGTTGCCGAAGTCGAAGACGCGGGCCCAGTTGGCGTTGTGGGTGGGCTTCACCCAGGCCGACAGGGTGATCGCCGAGGCGCCGCCGAGCACGCTGTTCGGCAGGTCGACGTACTGGTACGAACCCCGACCGTTCTCCTGCGCGGTGCCGAACTTTCCGGTGACGGCGAGCATGCGCGGGCCGGTGCGCAGCGCGGCGCGCACGTCGGTCAGGGCGCCGATCATGTAGCGGATCTTGTCGGAGTAGGCCGTGTCCTTTGTGCCGGCATAGGCCTGCGCGAGCATCGTCAGGAAGTGCCCGGTGTAGTGGCCACGGAGGTTGCCGTTGGCCTCGCCGTCGAGGCCCTCCCAGCCGCCGGGGGCGACCGCACCCTTGGTGGAGAGTCCCGCGTTGGCGCGGAAAACCTGCAACAGCCGGTCGACGTCGTAGCCGCGACCGTGGTCGAGCATCAACTGCCGTTTGTCGGCGAACAGCCCTTGGCCGAGCGTCACGTCCTTGAGCTCGAAGGGCCGCACCGACCAGGCGGAAGGCGTCGGCACCGTGGCGGCGACCGCACGGCCGCCGCCCGCCGCGAAGGAGACTCCGGGAGCGGCCGCGGCGAGTATCGCGGCCTGGAGGAGGAAGCGTCTGGAGAGGGGCGGAGCCATGTGCGCCTCGTCTCTGGCAGGTGTGGGGGTGTCGGAGCATTGAGCAAAGCCGATCATGTTCGAAATATCGAACGATGTGCGAATTACCGACCAGAAGATAGGTATGCGACAGGCGAGCGTCAACGGTACTGACGGGTTTGCCGGGGCCAACACCCAGGACAGAACGGCTCCATCGCGCGCTCGGGACCGTTTCACGTGAAACATCGTTCGTATCCGCATCTACGGCGATTCACCTGATGCTGACTCCGACGACACTCCCGACCGCGCACGCGTTACGCGGCACGCCCCCACGCCGTCCCGCGCCACCGGATACCGAAAGCCCTTACCGAATCCCTGAGAGACTCCTCACACTCCAGAGCCCCGCAGCCGCCCCACCCGCCCCCTCCCCACACAGGGTGAGCGGACAAAAAAGAAGCGGTCCCATCCTGATCACGATGGGACCGCTTCGCTGTGCGCGAGGGGGGAGTTGAACCCCCACGCCCTTGCGGGCACTGGAACCTGAATCCAGCGCGTCTGCCTATTCCGCCACCCGCGCATTGGGTGTGTCCTGGGCCCCGTCCTTGCGGTGCTGGCGCCTTCCGACATCGAGAAGATTAGCACGATGGGAAGGGTGGCTTCACATCCCTTATCGGCGGCCGGCACCACGCCACAGCGACGTGACCCGGCCGACCAGGACGGACCGAACACGCACCCCTTCCGGCCACGTATCAACGAGTGCTGGTTCACGTATCAACCTCGTACCGGTCCCGGCCATCTCCACTGGAGAAGGACAGGGTGCACAGTCCGGTGCGGGACACTGGTCTCGCGCCGCCTCTACGATCCTTGACAGAGTTCGCGCGGAGTAGTTCGAAGAGGAGCTCCGGAGGGAATCCGGGAGGGGACTTCAGTGGGCGTCGATACCGGGTGACACCGGTCGACCGGGCCGACAGGGGGAACCAGCCGATTTCCCGGCGCGTGGATACGATCAGTAAGCAGTACCGATGCGGTACGCAGAGCGGTGACGACGGAGGAGGTGCCCCATGGGAGTCCTGAAGAAGTTCGAGCAACGTCTCGAAGGTCTGGTCAACGGCACCTTCGCCAAGGTGTTCAAGTCCGAGGTCCAGCCCGTGGAGATCGCGGGAGCACTCCAGCGGGAGTGCGACAACAACGCGACCATCTGGAACCGCGACCGGACTGTCGTCCCCAACGACTTCATCGTGGAGCTGAGCACGCCCGACTTCGAGCGCCTCAGCCCCTACTCCGGCCAGCTCGGCGACGAGCTCGCCGGAATGGTGCGCGACTACGCCAAGCAGCAGCGCTACACCTTCATGGGCCCGATCAAGGTCCATCTGGAGAAGGCCGACGACCTCGACACCGGTCTCTACCGCGTGCGCAGCCGTACGCTCGCCTCCTCCACCAACCAGCAGGCCCCCTCGGGTGCCCCGGCGAGCCCCGCGGCGGGCCGCCCCGGTGGCTACGGCTACCCGCCCACACCGGCGCCCGCGGGTGCCCCACCCATGCCGGCCGCCCCGCCGCCCGGCGGTGGCCGTCCCGGCGCCGCCCAGCTCGGCCAGCGGCCGCCCGCCGCTCCCGCGGCCGGTGGGCGCATGCGCTACTGGATCGAGATCAACGGCACCCGCCATCAGATCTCCCGCCCGACGCTGGTGCTGGGGCGCAGCACCGAAGCAGACGTGCGGATCGACGACCCCGGCGTCTCCCGCCGGCACTGCGAGATCCGGACCGGAACGCCCTCGACGATCCAGGATCTCGGATCCACCAACGGCATCGTGGTGGACGGGCAGCACACCACCCGCGCTACGCTCCGCGACGGCTCGCGGATCGTCGTGGGCAGCAGCACCATCATTTACCGGCAAGCCGAAGGGTGAAGCGGGGGCAATGTCAGAGCTGACCCTCACGGTCATGCGGCTGGGTTTCCTAGCCGTACTGTGGCTGTTCGTGATCGTGGCCGTGCAGGTCATCCGCAGCGACCTGTTCGGTACGCGCGTCACCCAGCGGGGGTCGCGCCGGGAGGCCGCGCGGCCACAGCAGGCCGCCCGTCAGGCCGCGCCCCCACAGCAGCGCGGCCAGCAGCCCGCGCCCGCCACCGGAGGCGGCGGCCGCCGCGGGCGCAACGCCCCGACCAAGCTCGTCGTCAGCGAGGGCACGCTGACGGGTACGACCGTGGCGCTACAGGGCCAGACCATCACCCTGGGCCGCGCACACGACTCCACGATCGTGCTGGACGACGACTACGCCTCCAGCCGACACGCCCGGATCTACCCGGACCGCGACGGCCAGTGGATCGTCGAGGACCTGGGGTCCACCAACGGCACGTATCTCGACCGGAACCGACTGACGACTCCCACGCCGATCCCGCTGGGCGCGCCGATCCGCATCGGCAAGACCGTCATCGAGCTGCGGAAGTAGTGCTACATCATGAATAGGCGCGAGCGGAGCGAGCACGCAGCGGCGGCCCCCACCAGGGGTCCCGGCGCGCTCCCGACCGGAGGGTGGGCACCGTGCGGATGTACCCGGAGCCGACGGGCGAGGTGCGCATGAGTCTGTCACTGCGCTTCGCCGCCGGATCGCACAAAGGCATGATCCGCGAGGGCAACGAGGACTCGGGCTACGCCGGTCCCCGCCTGCTCGCGATCGCCGACGGCATGGGCGGCCAGGCGGCCGGCGAGGTCGCCTCCTCCGAGGTGATCTCCACCCTCGTCACGCTCGACGACGACATCCCCGGCTCCGACATCCTCACCTCCCTCGGCACCGCCGTGCAGCGCGCCAACGACCAGCTGCGCGCGATGGTCGAGGAGGACCCCCAGCTGGAGGGCATGGGCACCACGCTCACCGCCCTGCTGTGGACCGGCCAACGACTCGGCCTGGTGCATGTCGGCGACTCCCGCGCGTACCTCCTCAGGGACGGCGTCCTCACCCAGATCACCCAGGACCACACCTGGGTCCAGCGTCTGGTCGACGAGGGCCGCATCACCGAGGAGGAGGCCACCACACACCCGCAGCGCTCCCTGCTGATGCGCGCGCTGGGCAGCGGCGAGCACGTCGAGCCCGACCTCTCCATCCGCGAGGTCCGCGCCGGCGACCGGTACCTGATCTGCTCCGACGGTCTGTCCGGCGTCGTGTCCCACCAGACGATGGAAGACACCCTCGCCAGCTACCAGGGCCCGCAGGAGACCGTGCAGGAGCTGATCCAGCTCGCGCTGCGCGGCGGTGGCCCGGACAACATCACGGTCATCATCGCCGACGTCCTCGACCTCGACACCGGAGACACCCTCGCCGGGCAGCTCTCCGACACCCCGGTCGTGGTCGGCGCGGTCGCCGAGAACCAGCTCCACCTGCAGGACAACGGCATCATGCAGACCCCGGCCGGCCGCGCCTCCGGTCTCGGCCGCCATGGGCACGGCCAGGGCGGCGGCGAGTTCGGCCCGCCCGGCTCCGGCGACACCACCGGGTACGTGCCGGCGGCGGGCAGCTTCGGCGACTACTCCGACGACGACTTCGTCAAGCCGCGCAAGAAGCGCAGGTGGTTGAAGAGATCCTTCTTCGGCATCCTCGCCCTCGCCGTGGTCGGCGGGGGCCTGTACAGCGGTTACCGCTGGACGCAGACGCAGTACTACGTCGGCTCCAACGACGATCATGTGGCCCTGTACCGCGGCATCAGTCAGGACCTGGCCTGGATCTCGCTCTCGAAGGTCGAGAAGGACCACCCCGAGATCGAACTCAAGTACCTGCCGCCCTACCAGCAGAAACTGGTCGAGGCCACGATCGCCGAGGGCGGTCTGAGCGACGCCGAGAAGAAGATCACGGAGCTGTCCACCCAGGCGTCGGCGTGCAAGAAGAACGCCGAGCGCCGCGAGGCGGCGGACAACAACGCCAAGACCGGCGAGGGCGAGGCCGGCGGAGTCACGGGAACCACGAAGACCTCCCTCACGTCCAAGGCCACACCGTCCCCGACGTCGAAGCCCTCGACGTCCCCGACCCCGACCCAGACCGCACCCACACCGTCGACCGGCCCCAGCCTCTCGGAGGAGGAGCAGGAACTGGTCTCACGGTGCGGTGAGCAGTAGGCAAGCCGCGAGGGGCCCACTCACACGATGAGCAGTACTACCAACCCATCGACGCAGCACACGTCCACGATCGGCGCGATCGGCACCCCGAGCCGACGCAACACCGAGCTGGCCCTGCTGGCGTTCGCGGTCGTCATCCCGGTGTTCGCCTACGTCAACGTGGGTCTCGCCCTGAACGACGAGGTCCCGACCGGCCTGGCCGCGTACGGCGTCGGCCTCGGCGTGCTGGCCGGCATCGGCCACCTCGTCGTACGCAAGTTCGCGCCGTACGCGGACCCGCTGCTGCTGCCGCTGGCCACGCTGTTGAACGGCCTGGGGCTGGTGGCCATCTGGCGGCTGGACCAGTCGGAGCTCCTGCAAGGCCTCGGCGTGGCCGGTGGAAAGGCGACGAACCAGCTGATCTACACGGCGATGGGCATCGCTCTCCTCATCGCCGTGCTGATCTTCCTCAAGGACCACCGCACCCTCCAGCGCTACACCTACATCTCCATGGCCGGTGCGCTGGTCCTACTGTTGCTCCCCCTGGTCCCGGGCCTCGGCGCCGAGCTCACCTACGGCGCCAAGATCTGGATCCAGGTCGGCAGCTTCACCATCCAGCCCGGCGAGTTCGCCAAGATCGTGCTGGCGATCTTCTTCGCCGGCTACCTGATGGTGAAGCGCGACGCGCTCGCGCTGGCCAGCCGCCGATTCATGGGCCTCTACCTCCCGCGCGGCCGCGACCTCGGTCCCATCATCGTCGTCTGGGCGATGTCGATCCTCATCCTGGTCTTCGAGACCGACCTCGGTACCTCGCTGCTGTTCTTCGGCATGTTCGTGATCATGCTGTACGTCGCGACCGAGCGGACGAGCTGGATCGTCTTCGGTCTGCTGATGTCCGCGGCCGGCGCCGTCGGCGTGGCCAGCTTCGAACCGCACGTCCAGACCCGTGTGCAGGCCTGGCTCGACCCGTACCGCGAGTACAAGCTCAGCCGCGCGGGGACCACCGACGGCATCGTCCACTCCGAGCAGGCCATGCAGGCCCTGTGGGCGTTCGGCTCCGGCGGCACCCTCGGCACCGGCTGGGGCCAGGGCCACTCGGAGCTCATCCGCTTCGCCGCGAACTCCGACTTCATCCTCGCCACCTTCGGTGAGGAGCTGGGTCTGACCGGGGTGATGGCGATCCTGCTGATCTACGGCCTGATCGTGGAGCGCGGCATCCGAACGGCCCTCGCCGCCCGCGACCCGTTCGGCAAGCTGCTCGCAGTCGGCCTGTCCGGCGCGTTCGCCCTCCAGGTCTTCGTCGTCGCCGGCGGTGTGATGGGCCTCATTCCCCTGACCGGTATGACGATGCCGTTCCTGGCATACGGCGGTTCCTCGGTCATCGCCAACTGGGCACTCATCGGCGTCCTGATCAGAATCAGCGACACCGCGCGCAGGCCCGCCCCCGCCCCCGCACCCAACCCCGACGCCGAGATGACCCAGGTGGTCCGCCCGTCATGAACAAGCCTCTGCGCCGCATCGCGATCTTCTGCGGGCTCCTGGTCCTCGCCCTGCTCGTCCGCAACAACTGGCTCCAGTACGTCAAAGCGGATTCCCTTGCCACCGACAAGGAGAACCGGCGCGTCTCCATCGAGCGTTACGCCACGCCTCGCGGGGACATCATCGTCGACGGCAAAGCCATCACCGGGTCCGTCGCGTCCGAAGGCGCCGACTACAAGTACAAGCGCACCTGGAAGAACGGCGAGATGTGGGCGCCGGTCACCGGCTACTCCTCCCAGATCGTCGGCGCGACCCAGCTGGAGAACCTCGAGGACGGCATCCTCACCGGCAACGACGACCGGCTCTTCTTCCGGAACACGCTGGACATGATCACCGGCAAGAAGAAGGAGGGCGGCAGCGTCGTCACCACCCTCAACGCCGCCGCGCAGAAGGCGGCCTTCGAGGGCCTCGGCGACAAGAAGGGCGCCGTCGCCGCGCTCGATCCCAAGACCGGCGCGATCCTCGCCCTGGCCTCCACGCCGTCGTACGACCCGTCGACCTTCGCCGGGATCAGCAACAAGGACAGCGAGACCTTCGGCAAACTGGAGAAGGACTCCGACAAGCCGATGCTGAACCGCGCGCTGCGCGAGACCTACCCGCCGGGCTCCACGTTCAAGGTGGTCACGGCCGCCGCGGCGCTGGAGAACGACATCGTCTCGGGCATCGACGACAAGACGGCCACGCCCGACCCGTACCAGCTGCCCGGCACGAAAACCGACCTCACCAACGAGCACGGCGTGTGCAAGAACGCCACCCTGCGCTACGCGCTGATGGTCTCCTGCAACACCGTCTTCGCGAAGATGTCGGACAACGTCGGCAACGAGAAGATGCGTGAGCAGGCCGCGAAGTTCGGCTTCAACGAGGACAAGCTGGACGTCCCCGTACGCGCCGCCGAGAGCGTCTACCCCGAGGACAACGAGCCGCAGAACGCCATGGACGGCATCGGCCAGGCCTCCAACCGCGCCACGCCGCTGCAGATGGCCATGGTCGCCTCGGCCGTCGCCAACGACGGCGAGCTGATGAAGCCGTACATGGTCGACCAGCTGCGCGCCTCCAACCTCGACGTCATCGAGACGCACGACCCCGAGACGCTGTCCCAGGCGGTCTCGCCGGAGACCGCCCAGAAGCTGCAGGACATGATGGAGACCGTCGTCAGCGACCCGCAGGGCACGGGTGGCAAGGCGAAGATCGACAACGTCACCGTCGGCGGCAAGACCGGTACCGCGCAGCACGGCGTGAACAACAAGGAGAAGCCGTACGCCTGGTTCATCTCGTACGCCAAGCTCAGCGACGGCAGCTCGCCGGTCGCCGTGGCCGTGGTCGTGGAGGACGGTGCGGCCAACCGCGGTGACATCTCCGGTGGCGGTCTCGCCGGCCCGATCGCGAAGAACGTGATGGAGGCAGTGATCAACAGCAAGAAGTGACCCCGCTCACGTCGCCTTCACATCGGTGCACGTTGCGATACCGGTCCTGTATCGGGTGACGCGGTTGGCCAGGTCACAGAAGGCGAGCCGGGTACCGTATGCCCGGAGCACAGCCGCCGGACCACACATGGGTGCGGTCGGGACCGACGGAGAGGGCTGGTAGGAAGCTATGGAAGAGCCGCGTCGCCTCGGCGGCCGGTACGAGCTGGGCCAGGTGCTCGGCCGTGGTGGCATGGCGGAGGTCTACCTCGCGATGGACACCCGCCTCGGCCGCACCGTGGCGGTCAAGACGCTGCGAGCGGACCTCGCGCGCGACCCCACCTTCCAGGCCAGGTTCCGCCGGGAGGCCCAGTCGGCCGCCTCACTCAACCACCCCGCGATCGTGGCGGTCTACGACACGGGCGAGGACTACATCGACGGGGTCTCGATCCCGTACATCGTCATGGAGTACGTCGAGGGTTCCACCCTCCGTGAGCTTCTCCACAGCGGCCGCAAGCTGCTGCCGGAGCGGGCCATGGAGATGACCATCGGCATCCTCCAGGGACTGGAGTACGCCCACCGCAACCAGATCGTCCACCGCGACATCAAGCCGGCCAACGTCATGCTGACGCGCAACGGCCAGGTCAAGGTCATGGACTTCGGCATCGCCCGCGCCATGGGCGACTCCGGTATGACCATGACGCAGACGTCCGCGGTCATCGGCACCGCCCAGTACCTCTCTCCGGAGCAGGCCAAGGGTGAGCAGGTGGACGCCCGTTCCGACCTGTACTCGACGGGCTGTCTGCTCTACGAGCTGCTGACCGTGCGCCCGCCGTTCGTCGGTGACTCCCCCGTGGCGGTCGCCTACCAGCACGTGCGGGAGGAGCCGCAGCCCCCGAGCGTCTTCGACCCGGAGATCACGCCGGAGATGGACGCCATCGTCCTGCGTGCGCTGGTCAAGGACCCGGACTACCGTTACCAGTCCGCCGACGAGATGCGCGCCGACATCGAGGCCTGCCTCGACGGCCAGCCCGTCGCGGCCACGGCGGCCATGGGCTCGGTCGGCTACGGCGGCTACCCCGACGACCAGCCGACCACCGCCCTGCGCGCCGATGCCGGTGCCACGACGATGCTGCCACCGGTCGGCCCGGACGACGGCTACGGCTATGACGACCGCCAGGGCCGCCGCCGCCAGCAGAAGAAGAACAACACCTCGACGATCCTGTTGGTCGTCGCGGGTGTACTGGTGCTGGTCGGCGCGGTCCTCATCGGCCGATGGATGTTCGCGGGCAACGGCACCGGCAACGACACCCTCAAGGCGCCGAACTTCGTGGGCCAGAGCGAGGCCGAGGCCAGACAGGCGGCCGGGAACGTCGACCTCAAGGTGACGACCAGCAAGGCCGAGTGCGAGGACCAGAAGACCGGAAACGTCTGCGAGCAGACCCCGGAGGCCGACACCGAAGTCAAGAAGGGCGACACCATCGCCCTGGTGATCTCGACGGGTGCGCCGAAGGTCACGGTTCCCGATGTCCAGGGCATCAAGTTCGACGAGGCCGAGGCTGAGCTCAAGGACAAGGGCTTCGAGGTCGAGAGGAAGACCGAGGAGTCCGACCGCACGGCTGGCATCGTGATCGACCAGGACCCGGCGAGCGGCAAGATTGAAAAGGGCTCCACGATCACGCTGACGGTCGCCAAGGCGCCGGACAAGGAAACCGTCCCGGACGTCTCCCGGCAGAGCTGTGACGCCGCCAAGGCTCAGATGGAGGCCAACAACCTCGTCGGCACCTGCACCGAGGTCGAGACCGACGACAACAGCCTCGTCGGCAAGGTCATCGCGACCAACCCCGCGGCGGGCTCCGAGCTCAACAAGGGCGACACGGTCACCATCCAGATCGGCAAGGCCGCCGAGAAGGAGGAGCAGAAGGCCAAGGTCCCGAACGTCGTCGGACGGACCGTGGGCGAGGCCAAGCAGATCCTGCAGGCCTCCGGCTTCACCAACATCCAGTTCGCCAACGGCAGCGACCAGAGCGACACCGCGCTCGTCACCGACCAGGACCCGGACGGCGGCAACGACGCCGACCCGGCCCAGACGACGATCACCCTCGCCTCGGTCGGCTTCGGCAACAACGGCAATAACAACAACGGCGGCGGTGACGGCGGCGGCTTCTTCGGATAGCGCCACCAACACCCCGCGACGAGGAGGGATCCACCACCTCGTCCCCGTATGACGAAGGAGCCCCGGCCCCCTCCTCAGGGAGGGGGCCGGGGCTCCTTCGTCATCCCGATGTTTCACGTGAAACCGGGTGTTTCACGTGAAACATCCCTACGAGCGAGCAATCCCCCGCACAACTAGCGCAGCTCCTTCGGCAGCGTGCGCTCCGCGTTCACCCGCTCCACGCGCTCCAGCTCGCCCCACACGATGTACCGGTACCGGGACGTGTAGACGGGCGTGCAGGTGGTGAGGGTGATGTATTTGCCGGCCTTCTTCTTGCCGGACTCCTTGGGGATGTTCGAGAGGACCTTGACGTTGTACTTCGAGGTCTCGGCGAGGGTGTCGTAGACCTTGTAGACGTACCAGTTGTCACGGGTCTCGAAGACGATCGAGTCGCCCTTCTCGAGCTTGTCGATGTTGTGGAACTTCGCGCCGTGGCCGTCGCGGTGGGCGGCCAGGGTGAAGTTGCCGTCCTTGTCGGAGGCGGGGAGGGTCGCCTTGACCGGGTTGGTGTAGTAGCCGGCGACGCCACCGTTGAGGATCTTGGGCGAGGTGCCCTTCTTCACCAGGACCTCGCCGCTCTTCATGGCGGGGACGTGCAGGAAGCCGATGCCGTCCTTGGTGTCCAGGGCGCCCGGGCTGTCGTCCGACGCCCAGGTGTCGCGGACCTTGTTCGCTTCCTTGTCCGCCTCGCGGTCGGCGAGCACGTTCGTCCACCACAGCGAGTAGACGACGAAGAGACCGAGCACCAGGCCCGCCGTGATGAGGAGTTCACCGAAGACACTGACCGCCATGGCGATCCGGCTCATGCCGCGGCGCCGCGGCGCGGTCTCGGGCGCGTCCGTCTTCTCTTCGGTGCCGTCGGTGGTCACTGCCACAGTTCTTCCGCCCTTGGTCGAGCCCCTACTGGACGAGCGCGTCGGGCTTCCCCTCGCTGCGCGGCCGTTCCTCCACCATCTTGCCCCACACGATCATGCGGTACTTGCTCGTGAACTCCGGCGTGCACGTGGTCAGCGTGATGTAGCGACCCGGTTGGGTGAAACCCGATCCCGGGGGCACGGGCTCGAGCACGCTGACGTTCGACGGCGGTGTCACCGGCAGGATCGAGGCCATGTCGTAGACGTAGTACGTGTCCTGCGTCTCCACGACGATCGGGTCGCCCGGCTTGAGCCGGTTGATGTAACGGAAGGGTTCACCATGGGTGTTGCGGTGGCCCGCGACGCCGAAGTTGCCCGTCTTGTCCCCAGGCATCGCCGTCTTGATGCTGTTCTCGTCGTAGTGCCCGACCATCCCGCGGTCCAGGACTTTCGACTTGTTGATGCCCTCGGCGATCGGCACGACGACGTCCAGCTTCGGAATGTGGAGGATCGCGAAGCCCTGCCCGGGCTCGAACGCGCCCGGCGCGCGCTTGCCGCTCTTCCACTCCTCCTGAAGGCTCGTCGCCTCCCGGCCCGCCTGCTGGTGCGCCCGGATGTTCGACCACCAGAGCTGGTAGGTGACGAACAGCAGCATCACCACACCGGTCGTGATGAACACCTCGCCGATGACCCGGCTGGCGATCACTCCCGCGCTGGGCTTCCGCGCCCGCGCCGCCCGTCGCGCCTCGATCCGGGAGCGAGGCGATGTCCGCCCGTCCTCCTCTAAAGCCTCCTCGGGCCCCTGAGCGGCTCCGGAGCCCGCGTGGGCTCCCGGGGAGCCCCCGTGTCTCCCGTGCCGTCTCGCGGCCTTACGGCGGGCCGCACGGCCTCCGGGAGCCGGGGGCGCGGGTATCGGCTCGACCGCGGCGGCTATACGCCGCGCCTCCTCGACCCGGAGCGCCACGGTCTCCTCGTCGATCGGAGGGTGCTCCTGGGCGGTGTCCATCGAGGTGCCCTCATGGACGCCCGCCACTTCATAGGCCTCGTACAGACCTCCGTACGGGGCCTGGGGACGTGGCTCGTAGGCCTCGTACGGCTCGAACGACGGCTCCGCGTACGGCTGCTGCTGCGCATACCAGTCGCCCTGGGCGTACTGCGGGGCCTGCTGGGCGGCCCACTGCTGGGGCTCGGCCGGGTCACCGAAGGGCGCGCCCGGCTGGAAGGCCTCCGCCTCGAACGACTCGGCGCCCCCGTACGCGGCCTCGCCGCCGTAGGGGGCACTCTCGCGCTCGGGGCGCAGTGCCGTCACGCCGTGGCCCTGCCCACCACGGGGGCGAGCCCCGTCGACCTCGCCACGGCCCCTTGGTCGCCGCACTCCGCCAGCCAGTTGGCCAGCATGCGGTGGCCGTGCTCGGTGAGCACCGACTCGGGGTGGAACTGCACACCCTCGACGGGCAGTTCACGATGCCTCAGGCCCATGATGATCCCGTCGTGGGTGCGCGCCGTGACCTCCAGCTCGGCCGGCACGGTGGTCGGCTCGGCGGCCAGGGAGTGGTAGCGGGTCGCGGTGAAGGGGGTGGGCAGGCCCGCGAAGACGCCCTTGCCCTCGTGCTCCACCAGTGACGTCTTGCCGTGCAGCAGTTCGGGCGCGCGGTCGACGACACCGCCGTACGCCACCTGCATGGACTGCATGCCGAGGCAGACGCCGAAGACGGGGACACCGGTCGCGGCGCAGTGGCGGACCATGTCGACGCAGACGCCGGCCTCCTCGGGGGTACCCGGCCCGGGGGACAGGAGCACACCGTCGAAGCCGTCCTGGGCGTGCGTGGTCGCCACCTCGTCGTTGCGCAGCACCTCGCACTCGGCGCCCAGCTGGTACAGGTACTGGACCAGGTTGAAGACGAAGCTGTCGTAGTTGTCGACGACGAGGACCCGGGCGGGTCGGGCGGCACTCACTGGTCGTTCACCGTCACATCGTTGAAGGGGAGCAGGGGCTCCGCCCAGGGAAAGACGTATTGGAAGAGGACGTAGACGACGGCCAGGGTCAGCACGATGGACATCAGCGCCTTCAGCCACGCGTTACCCGGCAGATGTCGCCAGATCCAGTCGTACATGCCGTCCCTTCCTTCACACCACCGCACCGGACTCACGCCGTACCGTCACCAGACTAACGGCGCAGTGCCTCCGGTTTCCCTGACTCCACAGGCTGCGTGGATTCCAGATGGCCCCAGACGATGAGCCGATGGCTGTGTCCCCACTCCGGGTCGCACGTCGTCAACGTCAGATAGCGCCCCGCGCGCGTGAACCCCGACTTCGTCGGCACGGGGTCGATGACCTGGACGTCCGTGGGCAATGTCCGATAGGGGCCCTTGTCGATGACGTACGTGAACCAGTCCGCCCCGTCGCTCAGGACGACCGCGTCGCCGCGGCGCAGCTTGGGAAAATCTTTGAAGGGGTCGCCGTACGTACGGCGGTGGCCGGCGACCGCGAAGTTCCCCTTCTGTCCCAGCTGCGCGGTGTTCGCGTAGTGCCCGAGCCCTTTCTGGAGAGTGTCCGTCTTCGTGCCCTCGAGGACGGGCTTGTTCCACGTGGAACCAAGACGAGGGATGTACATGAGGGCGAAGGGCTTGCCGTCCTCGTACGGGGCGGGCGGCTCCGGAGCGGCCGAGGCGCCCGGACCTGACGTCGGTCTCACCGGCTGCTTCGCCCACTGGTCCTGAAGCAGGTCGACCTGGTGGTCCATCTCGGTGTCGGCCTTCACCCCGGTCCAGAACAGCACGTAGACGACGAAGAGCACGATCAGGGTCCCGACGGTGATGCAGAGTTCGCTGACGGTCCTCACGATCACGCGCACCGACACGGGTCCCCCGGCTGCCGTTACTCCACGGGCTTCGCGTACTTCAGATCCACTGTGCCCGAGTAGCCGGGAAGAGTCACCGGCCCGTCCTCGGTGACTTTCCAGCCCAGGCCGTAGACGTTGACGTACACCATGTAGTTCTGGATCGCCTCGCTCTCGGCGAGTGCCTTCTGCAGCTTCTCCGGGTCACCGACCGCCTGGATCTTGTACGGGGGTGAGTAGACGCGGCCCTGGAGGATCAGGGTGTTGCCGACACAGCGGACGGCACTGGTGGAGATCAGCCGCTGGTCCATGACCTTGATGCCCTCGGCGCCGCCCAGCCACAGGGCGTTCACCACGGCCTGCAGGTCCTGCTGGTGGATGACCAGGTAGTCGGGCTGGGGCTCGGGGTAGCCGGGGAGCTTGGCGGTGGCGTCCGGCGGGGCGTCGTCGAGGGTGACCGTGAGTGCCTCGCCCTTGAGCTTCTGGGTGCCGGCGTTCTTCTCCAGTGCCTTGAGCCGGGCGTCCTCGGCGTCGGTGCTGCCGTCGTCCCGCTCGGCGAGGGCCTCGACGTCGTCCCGGAGCACCGCGTTGGACTCGTCGAGCTGCCCGTTCTTGTGGCTGCGTTCCTGGATCAGGTCGGAGAGCTTCAGCAGCGAGGCGTCCGTACGGATGTTGGTGCCCTTGGCCGTGTCGAAGCTGGTGAAGAAGATCAGCCCGGCGAGGGCGAAGACCCCGACGGTGAGCACCCGCATGGGGCGGACACCGCCTCGGGAGGAGGTGTCGCCGTTTCGGGCGGTGGGGTCGGAGCCCGTCCCGGAGGAGTCGCCGGACCCGGCTTCCGGGGAGGTGCCGGAACCGGCCTCGGGGGAGTCGGCTGAATTGCTCAACGTACCCTTATCTCCTTAGGCGCCACGGAAGCACTACGCTAACGGACGCCCGGGGGAGCATTCAGTGTCCCCTTGTACGCTGCCCCGGAGCCCGCCACACTTCCCTGCGCGGCCACGCAGCGCATCGACAGGAGAGACCCTCGTGCCGAAGTCACGTATCCGCAAGAAGGCCGACTACACGCCGCCGCCGTCCAAGCAGGCCACGAACATCAAGCTGAACAGCCGCGGCTGGGTGGCTCCGGTCATGCTGGCCATGTTCCTCATCGGGCTGGCATGGATCGTCGTCTTCTATGTGACCGACGGTTCGTTGCCGATCGACTCGCTCGGTAACTGGAACATCGTCGTCGGCTTCGGCTTCATCGCCGCCGGATTCGGCGTCTCGACCCAGTGGAAGTAGTGGTCTCGGCTCAGTGGAGGTAGCCCTCCCCAGAGCTGTCCACGGAGTTATCCACAGGTGTTTTCCACAGTGGGGAAAAAGAACGACGATCTGTGGATAACTCACTGGGCGTTGACGCCGGTATGACTGACCTACCGGCACACGCAAACATGTTCGCCCCCTGCCTGACCTGCGAAAACACAGGTGAGCGACAGGGGGCACACCTGTTCCCGCACCCTATGCACAAGATCCGCCACGGTCTGTGGACAACAGTGCTGTAACGGTGCCGACCGAGCGCCGAACCGGTGACGGTCCGACATCACCTCAGGTCAGCTGCGCGGTCCTGATCACCGTCATGGCGACCACGGCGGCCAGTACCAGAGCGCATGCGCCGTACTGGATCAGCGCCCGCCGCTCGCGCGGTGCGTGCACCATCGCGTAGCCGATCAGCACACCGCCGACGAGGCCGCCGACGTGGGCTTCCCAGGCGATGTTGAACATCGGGCTGAAGGTGAAGATCAGGTTGATCACCAGCAGGATGATCAACGGGCGCATGTCGTACTTGAGGTGGCGCATGAGGACGCCGGTGGCACCGAAGAGACCGAAAATGGCGCCGGAAGCACCGAGGGACCGTTCGGTCGGCGCGGCAAGCAGGTAGGTGAGGGCGCTGCCGGCGAGGCCGGAGGCGAAGTAGAGCGCCAGATAGCGGGCTCGGCCGAGGGCCGCCTCCAGAGGACCACCGATCCACCACAGGCTGAGCATGTTGAACAGGATGTGCGTGACGCTTCCGTGCAGGAACATCGACGTCACCAGCCGGTACCACTGGCCTTCCGCGACGCCCTGGAGCGAGGAGCCCAGTTCCGGGACCCAGTCCCTCCCGATGAGGTAGAACCGGTCGGTGAAGGTGTCGCCCGCCGCCATCTTCACCAGGAAGAGCACGAGATTCACGCCGACCAGGATCTTGGTGAGGAGCCGGGGGTCGGTGGCGACCGTGCCGCCCGCGAGGGTGCGTGGAGCGGAGGCGGAGGGCGCGTGGCCCGTGCCGGAGCCGCCGCGGACGCATTCGGGGCACTGGAAGCCGACGGAGGCGCTCACCATGCACTCGGGGCAGATGGGGCGCTCGCAGCGGGTGCAGCGGATACCCGTCTCGCGGTCCGGGTGCCGGTAGCAGGTGGGCAGGCTCCGCGCGTCCTGCGGGCTGCTCGGCGCCTGGTCCATGGATCCCCTCCATGTCGTGTGTGCAACACATCGCCCCGCCCATCCTTACGGATGAGCGGGGCGATTGGTTCCCTTCGGGACCTTGTGAACCTTTCGGGTCCGGCCTCACGGTGGACCCGGCGTGCTCGGCCCTCGCGGTGAACCCAGGAGGGCTCAGCCCTGGCGGGTCTCGACGACGACGGACTCGATGACCACGTCGTTGACCGGGCGGTCGGTGCGCGGGTTGGTCTGGGCCCCGGCGATGGCGTCCACGATCTTCTGGCTGGACGCGTCGACGACCTCACCGAAGATGGTGTGCTTGCGGGTCAGCCACGCCGTCGGGGAGACGGTAATGAAGAACTGTGACCCGTTGGTGCCCGGGCCCGCGTTGGCCATGGCCAGCAGGTAGGGCTTGTCGAAGGCGAGGTCCGGGTGGAACTCGTCCGCGAACTGGTAGCCGGGACCACCGGTGCCGTTACCCAGCGGGTCACCGCCCTGGATCATGAATCCACTGATCACCCGGTGGAAGACCGTGCCGTCGTAGAGCTTGTCCGTGGACTTCTGGCCGGTGGCCGGGTTGGTCCACTCACGCTCGCCCTGGGCGAGCTCGACGAAGTTACGGACCGTCTTGGGCGCGTGGTTCGGCAGCAGCCGCACCTCGATGTCGCCATGGTTGGTCTTCAGGGTGGCGTACAGCTGCTCTGCCACGATCTGCCTTCCGTTGTCCTCTGTGACTCCCCCGATCCTCGCACGGCCGACGCCGTCCGTCCCCCGACGCCCACGCTCTCGGTACTGCGGGCGCACGGAAAACCGGTCGAGTACCCCCGGTACCGGCGCGCTTCGCGGCGATCCGTGGCATTGTCGGCACTGTCGTGGACAAGTTCCCGTTGCCCCGCATTCATCCCCTATTGCACGTGACCGGATTCATGAGCGGCTCCTGCTCGATGATCAGCTGGAGTCGGCGCCCATGACCCGGATGCCCGCCCGCACATGCCTCGGAGCGCTCCGGGAGGCATGATCCCCAAAAGGGTGGAAAGTCGAATTACGTACGCCACCGAGGAGGAGGATCCCGTGACCCGCATTGACAGCATGCGCGCCGCGACCGGCTCGGCAAAGGACAGCGTGCTGCACGCCGCGGAAGTGGTGGCGCCCTACGCCGACACGGCCAAGGACAAGGCCTCGCACTACGCGCAAGAGGCACGCGTACGACTCGCGCCGAAGGTGTCGCAGGCCGCGGAACAGGCACGCGTCCAGTACGGCGCCCATGTCGTCCCGCGCTTGGAACAGGCCCGCACACATGTACCGCCGAAGGTGGACCACGCGGCCCACGAAGCCGCCGTCCGCACCCGTAAGGCGGCCCGCCAGGCCGCCGACTACTCCCGTCCACGCATCGAGCAGGCCGTGGCCGCCGCCGGCCCCGTCCGCGAGGAGGCCACCGCCCGCAGCGTCGCGGCGCTGGCCGCACTGCGCGGGCAGGTCTCGCCCCAGCAGATCCAGAAGCTGGTCCGCAGGCAGCAGCGTCGCGCGAGGGCCGGCCGAGCCTTCAAGGGCCTGGCCGTCCTGGGCGTCGTGGCCGGCGGCGCCTTCGCCGCCTGGAAGTGGTGGGACAAGCAGGCCAACCCCGACTGGCTGGTCGAGCCCCCCGCCGCGACCGAGGTCTCCGACCCCGGTCATCTGTCCTCCGTCGACGGCAGTGGCCAGTCCGCCCTCGACCCCGAGGTCCAGGCCAAGCAGGCCGAGGACGAGGCCGCCGACCGCGACAACCGCCGCTGAGAACCGGCAGCCGAGGTCACTTTTCCGAGGCCGCCGACGTCCCAGGCCGCGTCCCCTCTCGGCTCGGCCTTGCCCGAGAGCGCGTCCGACAGGACACCTTTCAACAGCCCTGTGGGGCAGAAGACTTGGAGGTCTTCTGCCCCACAGGGCTGTTTCACGTGAAACGTCCCAGCCTCCAGGCGCACTGCAACCCACCGCCCGGAATGTATTGGTCCGATTGCGAAGGGTGACGTACACATCCCGCCGAGCGCGGGCGTGATCCAGGCCACTGGTTTCGCATATGCGCACGTCGACACGCGCCACCGGCCGTCGCCCCGTTACAGCGGGCCTCCCTGCACGAAGTGCACAGATAGCGATCGCGACGAGGTTCATCTGAAGCGTCACCGACGACCTCGGCGATGGAGGCAGAAAAAAGGCCGGGTCGGATGTCCTACGACATCCGACCCGGCCGATCCGCTGTGGAGCCTAGGGGAGTCGAACCCCTGACATCTGCCATGCAAAGACAGCGCTCTACCAACTGAGCTAAGGCCCCGAAAGGGAAGCACCCACCCGGAAGAACCGACCACCGGGGGGCTTCGCAGACCAGAGTACCGGGTCACCCCCGGGATCTCGCAAAAAGATTGGGGGTCCCCGTGAACGACCACTCTCCGTAAGATGCTCGTCGTGGTTCGCTACAGCGAACCACGGTATTTGGGGAAGCGATGGGGAGACGCAATGGACGCCGCACAGCAGGAAGCGACCGCAAGAGCCCGGGAGCTGCAGCGGAACTGGTACGGAGAGCCGTTGGGGGCACTCTTCCGTAGGCTCATCGAGGACCTGGGTCTCAACCAGGCCCGTCTCGCGGGGGTGCTGGGTCTGTCGGCACCGATGCTGTCGCAGCTGATGAGCGGTCAGCGTGCCAAGATCGGCAACCCGGCAGTGGTCCAGCGGGTGCAGTTGCTGCAGGACCTGGCGGGGCAGGTCGCGGACGGCAGCGTGAGCGCTGCCGAGGCGACCGAGCGCATGGACGAGATCAAGAAGTCACAGGGGGGATCGGTGCTCAGCAACACCACGCAGTCGACGACGAGTTCGGGGGCGCCCACGGTCAAGCGGGTCGTCCGCGAGATCCAGTCGCTGCTTCGCTCGGTGGCGGCCGCGGGCGACATCATCGAGGCGGCGGACACCCTCGCCCCGACCCACCCGGAACTGGCAGAGTTCCTCCGGGTGTACGGCGCGGGCCGCACCTCGGACGCGGTGGCGCACTACCAGTCCCACCAGAACTGAGCCCAAGGCCCGGTCCCCGAAAGGGGGTTCGGCGACCGGGCCGAAGCCGAAGCGGGGGACGAGGGGTCTGTAGGCCCCTCGTGAGCCACGGAGACGTGGACGTAGGCTCCAGAAGAGTCGGCAAGTACAGCGGAGCAGAGCGGTAGGGGGCAGAGGCGGGGAACAAGCTCCGAGGGGAGCCGGGCACGTGCGTGCCGGCTCCGCGGAGGGCGGCGCGAGCGCCGTGTCCTCCGCCGACGGGCAGCCAAGGGGGGAGCCGAAGGGGGAACGACGCACAGCCATGGGTGAGGTCTTCGCCGGCCGGTACGAACTGGTCGACCCGATCGGGCGCGGGGGAGTCGGCGCGGTCTGGCGCACCTGGGACCACCGCCGCCGCCGCTATGTGGCCGCCAAGGTCCTGCAACAGCGTGACGCGCACGCCCTGCTGCGCTTCGTCCGCGAGCAGGCCGTACGGATCGACCATCCTCATGTGCTCGCGCCCGCCAGCTGGGCGGCCGACGACGACAAGGTCCTGTTCACCATGGACCTGGTGGCCGGAGGCTCCCTGGTCAACCTTGTCAACGACTACGGTCCCCTTCCGCCCTCCTATGTCTGCGGCCTGCTCGACCAACTGCTGTCCGGTCTCGCCGCCGTACACGCCGAGGGCGTCATCCACCGTGACATCAAGCCCGCCAACGTGCTGCTGGAGGCCACCGGCACGGCTCGGCCCCGCCTGCGCCTGTCCGACTTCGGCATCGCCATGCGCCTGGGCGAGCCCCGCCTGACCGAGACCAACTACGTGGTGGGAACGCCGGGTTACTTCGCTCCCGAGCAGATGCTGGGCGCAGACCCGGACTTCCCGGCCGACCTCTTCGCGGTGGGTCTCGTCGCCCTGTACCTCCTGGAGGGCGCGAAACCCGACGCCAAGGCCCTCATCGAGCACTTCGCCGCCCACGGCACACCGAACGCCCCGCGAGGCATTCCCGAACCGCTGTGGCAGGTCATCGCCACGCTGCTCCAGCCGGACCCCAGCTCCCGCTTCCGCACCGCCACAGGCGCTCGCAAGGCCCTCGCCGCGGCCGTCGAGCTCCTGCCCGATCCGGGGCCCGACGACGAGTTGGTGGAGGTCTTCGACCAACTCGGCCCACTTCCCAAGGGATTCGCCCTCGAAGGCCCCCTGCAGAGGGCATCGGGGCTGGACAAGACGGGCACGGGCACGAGTCCCGGCGGCACGTCCTCCCCGGCCTCCGGACCGACGGCGGACGCTCCTTCCAACTTCCCCGGCCGGCACGCCCCTTCATCGGCTCCGGCTCCCGCTGTGTCTTCGGCTCCCGCCGTGTCTTCGGCTCCCGCCTCGTCCCCGTCCACTGCGTCGCCGCCCTCACCTCCCTCGCCCTCCGGCGCGGACGCGACACCACCGCCGCCTCACCATCCGCCCGCCTACAGCCCGCCGCCCCAGAACCTGCCGCCCCAGCCCGGGGCGGGCACCGCACTCCCGGCACCGCACACAGACGCCGTGCCTCAGCCGCCGTACACGGGCTCCATATCGCCGCCCCCCATGCCCACCAACGCCCCGCCCCAGACCGGCTCCACCGGCACCGGCACCGGTGCCGGGCAGTGGTCCCAGGATTCCGGCACCCTGTCCTCGGCACCTTCGGCGTCTTCGACGCACACCGGTCACATATCGCCCGAGTCGCCCCCCGCCGCCGCACCACCTCGGCCCGAACGCGCTCCCGTACCGCCGCAGCCGTCCACGATGTCGGACACCGGCAGTTTCCATCTGCCGCCGCCCCAGGTACTCGCCGCCCACACACCCTCGCGACAGGCGGAACAGCAGCACGCCCCCGGCCTGGGCAACCCACAACACCAGCCCGAGCAGCAGGCCGCTCCCCCCGCCGCGGCGCCCGTCCAAGCCGCTCCAGCGCAACACCCCGAACCCGCGCATGTGCCCTCCCCCCAGTCTCACCCGTCGCTGGGCCTCTCTCAGGCCCCGACCGCCGCGGCGCAGCAGCACGCGTACGCCTCTACTGGTTCATACACCGCTCGTCCACCGCAGGTTCCACGTCGGTCGAGGGCACTTCCCCGGCGCCGTCCGGGCCCGCCCGTCAAGGTGGTCGTACCGGTCCTGCTGATCGCACTGGCCTGCTTCGCGGTGGGGTTCTGGGCACTGAGCCAGCTCTGATCCTGCTCACCGGTGCCCACTGACGCCCTCGGCGCATCCGTGTCTGTCCGGCCTTCCCTCCGGCGGCGCTCGCCAGCCGCATCAGCCGCATCAGCCGCATCAGCCGCATCAGCCGCGACAACGACCTCGAAGAACAACCGGGCATGGGCCAGTACCTGCCACGCCCGCTGCCGGCTCGGCCGGGACCCGTCGCCCACCCATCGTCCCCACCGATGCCCAGCCCCAGTGCGGCCGACCGTCCTACCGCCCCCGGGACGCTCCATGCCGCCCCCGGGGAGCCGCAGCGGGCCTCAGCCGTTCCGGCTCCGCGTCGACGGGCGCCCGCCTGCGCGCCACGAGTGTCCACACCAGGAGCACGAGCACCAGCAGGCTCCCGGTGCCGATGCCACCCGCCGCGACGACCGTCATGGCGAGACGCTGATCTCCGGCGCCCGAGGAGTCGCCGGAGCCCTCCCCTGCGCCGGACGTCTCCGCGTCCCCACCGCCGCCGTCCCCCGCGCCGTCCAGCGTGTCCCCCGTGGCCCCGCTCTCCGCGGCCTCCTGGTCCTCCCCGGTGACCTCGAAGACCCCCCGCGGCTCGGAAGCGCCCAGATATCCCGGCCCGGCGCCGGCCTCGCCCTCCAGCCGCACCCGCAGGGTCAACCCGAGAGGCTCCTCGCCGAACCGGTCGGCGACCGATGTCCCGAGGTGCAGTGCCAGGTAGTACCAGCCGGCGAACCGCATCCCGCTCACCTCGTCGTCGAGCGAGGAACGGTTCTCGTACGCGACAGGCGGGAGCGGGTCCAGACTGGCGGAGCGTTGTTCGCCCCCGTAGTTGGCGGTCCTGTCGTCCACGAAGCCACGTACGGGGTTGTAGAGCGACATGACGAACGCGTTCCCCACGTATCCGTCCCCACCCGTCGTGCTGCCCAGTTCGGCGGTGGCGTAGAGCTGCTGCCCCCAGCCGACGGGCACCTTGTAGAAGAGCGTCTCTCCGGCTCTGATCCCGGCCTCGTCCTGCCAGACACCCTGTGCCACGGGGCTCGCCGTGGCGAAGCCGCTCCCGCCGCGACGACTCTCGGGATCACCGGACAGACCCTCGGGCGATGCGGAGTTCCAGCTCTGAGGGGCGCTCGTCGGACCCCCCTTCGTCACAGCGGGCTCCGACACGAAGCCGAGCTCCAGCCCCCACTCCTCCGACGAACCCTCCGAGGGGGAGCCCGTCACCGCGCCGGAAGCCGAGCCCGTACTCGTCCCCGTACCGGTTCCCACGGCCGTGCCGACCCGTTCGACGACGACGTAGAACACCCCGGCCCCCTGGCACATGTACTCGTCGCTGCCGACCTCGCGCGAGGCCCAGGCGGTGACAGGGTGTGCGCTGCGGGTCGGTCCGAAGCGGGCGGTCTCGTAGGAGCAGCGATGTGCGTCGGCGTCCTGCAGGGACACCCTGACACCGTCCGCGGAGGCGACCGCGGCTCCCGCCGCGGGTACGGCCGTCGCCGAGACGTACGCGTTGGCCGCGGCGCCGAGATCGAGGCGGTAGTAGAGCTTGTCCCCCGGGCCGATGGAACTCCGGTAGGTCTCGCCGGCCGCCAGCCGTACGGCTCCCGTGCTGCTCGTGGCGCCCTCGACCGTCGTCGCGCCCTCGGCGTAGGCGTACGGGGTGAGCGCGTCGGCCGCCACGGCGGATGGGATCGCCGCCGTCGTCGCGCACAGGGCCGCTCCCACGGCTGCCGCAGCTCGCCACCAGACCGTGCGCCGCCCCATCACGCGCCACCCCTCGTCGTAGACCGTGATTCCGAAGCCCCGGCTCAGTGGTCGCGGCGCCGAACGCGCCCATCCTGCCGGGCAGCGGGCGCCGATGCCTGCCTTCCTGGGAACAAGCGGCCGGAAACGGCCTCTACGCAGACCTCGGTCTTGCTGTCGCAAGCACGTCGTTCGCCAAGGCGAATCCAAGCTCGATGGCATGCGCCCACATGTCCGAGACGATGTGGCCGATGCGCCCGAGCGACACAAAACCCCGACCGCGAGCGCGGCCGGGGTCTGCTCTGAGACTGATGTCTATGGTCACGAACCCGTGGGCACGGAGTCAGTCGCCTCCGTCCACAGATCCTGCTCGGCGCGATCCGCCTGGATCTGGCGGTACACGAGGAGCCCGCCGATGGCGGCCAGTGCGACCAGGAGAAGCTTCTTCACCGCGCGACCTCGTCTTTCCTTGACGTAGGGGACCTCTGGCGCCCGACTATACACACCGACCGATACCGATCGGTGACCTGCGTCGGCCCCTCAACTCCCGTGGGGAAGACCGCAGTAGAACCGGACTCTGCTCTTCCGATCGCAACTTCATCACACAGGTCCATCACATCACGCACACCTCGACGGACTCATAGCTTCCCCCAGGCGCACACCCGGCCTCGCCCCCCTTTCCCCTGCCTTTCCTTCCTTTCCGGCGACTTCCTGCGGCTTCCTGCGACTTCCTGCGGCTTCCTGGAACCCTCCGGACCCCTTGCGCCCGTCCGAGTGGTGTTCATCCGAAGATCGACGCGCCGCGGGCGTCGGTCCTCGGTTTCGGAGCCCACATACACATCATGAGGAAAGTACGCAAATCGCCCGACCCGAAAGTGAGGGGCCATGGCCCAGAACAAGGTCATGAAGCTGTGGACCGCCATCGTCACCGCCTTCCTCGCGCTGTGCACGGCGCTCGGACTCATCACGACCACGGCGTCGGCCGCGGTACCGCGGACCGAGACCACCCGCAACTGCGCCGCCCTCACGACGGCGCCGGCGACGTCCCTTCCGGCCCGCCCCCACGACCGCGCACTGCCCCCCACGATGAAGCAGCGCATCCGCGCCGAGGCCCACGGCTCCTCGCCCTCCTGCCGCCACCACACGGCCCTGCACACAGCCACGGGCACCGCCTTGGACACCGCCACGAACGTCACCGACCCGGCCATCGCCCCGGACGCCCCTCTCCCACAGGCAGAGCATCCATTCGCACCCCTCCAGCGCTGATCCCCGGTCGGAAGACACTCACCCAGTGGCGATCTTGCGTACGACGCCCAGGAGAAGACCGTGAACGACGAAGACCCTCAGCCGATACACGGCTGAGGGTCTTCTTGCTGGTGGAGCCGCGGAAGATCGTTCTTCAGCCTTGCGAAGCCCCCCGGACGATCAGTCCTGGGAATCCTGGCGCCCCTGCGCGCGGCGAACATCGAACAGCGGATCACAGACGGTGGCCGTGGCAGGGTCGAGGCGCGGGTCGTAACCCTGATGCACCCGGGGATCGGTGTGGCTGCACGCGGTGGTCGTGGTGGCTTTCGTCCAGGTGCTGGAGGCGACGGGGCCGCCGGTGAGGGGAGCAACTCGCCATTTCCATGTCCTTGTTGGCGGACCAGGAGACGGTCGTCCTGCGGGCTTTGGTGCTCTTGGAGCGGGCCGTGTGTGTCACTGGTGTGCTTCGACGGATCGATCTTGCGGACACCGTCCAGGAGGACGCGGACGCCCTCGGTCCGCACGGGGAAGCCGTAGAACGAGGTGTTCTCGTAGAACGTCCGCCTGTGGACGTTGATCGAGCAGGTGACGTCGACGGCTGCAGCCTGCTGAGCGGTGACCAGCAGGCTGCCCAGACGACGGCGGAGTGGCAGCTCCAACCGGGCGCCAGGTCCGCTCCTGGGGCACGGAGCCGTCAGAGCGGGTTGAGGCGGGCCTTGAGCAGGCAGAACTCATTGCCCTCGGGGTCAGCGAGGACGTGCCACTGCCCCTCGCCGGTCTGGCCGATGTCAGCCGGGCGCGCCCCGAGCTTCAGGAGGCGTTCGAGCTCGGCATCCTGGTCACGGTCGGTGGCGTTGACGTCGATGTGCAGCCGGGACTTGCCCGGCTCCGGCTCGTCCCTGCGGCTGAGGATGATCGTCGGCTGCGGACCGCCGAACCCTTCGCGCGGCCCGATCTCGAAGCAGTCGTCCCCCTCGCGGTCGAGCACGACGAAGTCCAGGACCTCGCACCAGAACCGCGCCAGCACCTCGGGGTCGCGGCAACCGAGCACGAGCTCACTGATACGACATGCCATTGACGAAACCTACTCTCAGCGTGGGAACTGCCGGTGCGGCCGCGCGCGGAGCTCCTGGGCTCCCCACAGTGGACGCGCGCTCGAGACCGTACCGGCCGAGGCGAGTGGGTGCGAAGGCTTTTCGGGAGCCTCGCAGCCTCAGCCCACCCCCTTCCCCAGCTACCGTTGCCCGCACCGAGAGCCACACGGTCGGCGAAGAGATCCTGACGCGCAACGTCGCGCCTTCCTGGTCGACATGCCCGAGGTCAGCCGGACAAGGCAAGGCGTGGAACGCCCCCTGAACCCGCAGCGCGTCAGGGCCGTCGGGCTGGTCCCCAAGCTTCCCAAGACCAAGTAGTCACGGGCGGTGTGCTCCCGCTGCCGGAGTTCTGCGCCCGTGCCCCGGAAGAGCGCCAGGAGCTTCAGGAGGTGGAGCGGAAGATCGCCGGTGGCCACGGGTCGCACGAGCCTGAAGGTGCATCCCAAGTCGCTCATGCGATCCCCCGTCACGATGCTCACCGAGCTTCTGGAAGATCCACTCATCGGCTGATGTCAGCCATGGACGGCAAAGACCTCCTACTCATGTGAGTAGGAGGTCTTTTCGCTGGTGGGGCTAACAGGATTTGAACCTGTGGCCTCATCCTTATCAGGGATGCGCTCTAACCAACTGAGCTATAGCCCCGCCGCGCTCTGCGGTGTGTGTCCCGCGCGCTGACTCCTGAAGATTAGCGCACGACGTGGGCAGTCCCAAAATCGATACCTGGAGGGGGTCCGTGACGCGGTGGGGCGTCGTCACTCGTCCTCGGCGAGCGTCAGCTCGATGCCGCCCACGAAGCCCGCGGAGAGGTTGTAGATGAAGGCGCCGAGGGTGGCGAGGGCGGTGGCGAGGACGACGTCGATGACCGCGATGATCGTGGTGAAGATCAGCACGTTGGGCAGCGACAGGAACGACTGCAGATCGAATCCGTTGGACTCGTTCGAGCCGGTGGCCTCGGAGATCGTGGCGCCGACCGTGGAGAAGACGCCCATCGCGTTCATGACCATCCACAGCACCGCGGCCGCCACGACCGTGCAGATGCCGAGAGCGATGGAGAGCAGGAAGCTGACCTTCATCACCGACCACGGGTCGGCCTTCGCCACCCGCAACCGGGCCTTGCGCGTACGAGGCGTCGTGCGCGCTCCCGTACGCGGCTTGCGGGACGAACCCTCCGGAGCCGGCTGGTAGGCCTGCGGCGGGTGGTACGGGCCCGCCTGCTGCTGCGACTGCCGCTCACCGGGCAGCGCGGAGCCACCGGCCTGCGCCGGAGCCTGGGCGTGGGGCTGAGGCTGGGGCGGCGCCGAAGCCTGGCGGCCGGGCCCTCCCGGAGCCGCGGCCGGAGTGCCCGGCGCGGGCTGCTGGGTCTGCGGACCACGGGTGTCCGTCACGGTTCCCCCCTGGGGTCCAGACTTCTCGGGCGACGTCTCGGCCGAGTCGGTCGCGCTCGGCTTGATCGCTTTCAGTTGGGTCGTGTGCGTGTCCATCGCACGCGCGGCGGAGCCACGGCCGCCGCCGTCCGCCTCCGACCCGGTCGAAGTGCCGGCCGAAGTACCGGACGATCCGGCGCCCGTGGCTCCGCTCACGCTGACTCACTCCTCGTGCTACTCGGACGAGGGCGCCTCACCCTCGTCCGTACCGGTCGTCGCGGCACCCTCGGCGGTCTCGTCCACGGCGTCGTCGCCGTCGACCTCCTCCGCCTCCCGCCCTGCCTCGGCGTTACGAGCGATGCCGACCACGGCATCGCGCTTGCCCAAGTTGATCAGTTGGACGCCCATGGTGTCACGGCCGGTTTCCCTGATCTCGTTGACTCGCGTACGAATCACACCGCCCGACAGCGTGATGGCGAGGATCTCGTCGGTCTCCTCGACCACCAGCGCGCCGACGAGCGAACCGCGGTCCTCGACGATCTTGGCGGCCTTGATGCCGAGGCCGCCGCGACCCTGGACGCGGTACTCGTCGACGCCGGTCCGCTTCGCGTACCCACCGTCTGTGGCAGTGAACACGAACGTACCGGGTCGAACAACATTCATCGAGAGCAGCTCGTCCCCCTCACGGAAACTCATGCCCTTGACACCCGAGGTGGCACGGCCCATGGGCCGCAGTGCCTCGTCCGTCGCCGTGAAGCGGATCGACTGTGCCTTCTTGCTGATCAGAAGGATGTCATCCTCTGCCGATACGAGTTCGGCTCCGATCAGTTCGTCATCAGAACCGTCCTCCTTCTCACGGAGGTTGATCGCGATGACGCCGCCGGAACGGGGCGAATCGTAATCCTTCAGAGGCGTCTTCTTCACAAGACCGCCCTTGGTGGCGAGCACCAGGTAGGGCGTGGCGTCGTAGTCGCGGATCGCGAGGATCTCGGCGATCGCCTCGTCCGGCTGGAAGGCCAGCAGGTTCGCGACGTGCTGTCCACGCGCGTCACGTCCGGCGTCCGGCAGTTCGTACGCCTTGGCCCGGTAGACGCGGCCCTTGTTGGTGAAGAACAGCAGCCAGTGGTGGGTCGTGGACACGAAGAAGTGGTCGACGATGTCGTCTTCCTTGAGCTTCGTGCCGCGCACGCCCTTGCCGCCGCGCTTCTGCGCCCGGTAGTCGACCGCCTTGGTCCGCTTGACGTAACCGCCGCGCGAGACGGTGACGACGATGTCCTCCTCGGCGATGAGGTCCTCGATGGACATGTCACCGTCGTAGGGCACCAGCATCGTCTTGCGGTCGTCGCCGAACTTCTCGACGATCGCGGCGAGTTCCGCGCTGACGATCCCGCGCTGGCGGACGGGGGAGGCGAGGATCGCGTTGTACTCGCGGATCTTGGCCTGGAGTTCGTCGTGCTCCTGGATGATCTTCTGGCGTTCCAGGGCGGCCAGTCGGCGCAGCTGCATCTCGAGGATGGCGTTGGCCTGGATCTCGTCGATCTCCAGGAGCTCCATCAGGCCCGTGCGCGCGATGTCGACGGTGTCGCTGCGCCGGATCAGCGCGATGACCTCGTCGATGGCGTCCAGGGCCTTCAGTAGGCCGCGCAGGATGTGCGCCCGCTCCTCGGCCTTGCGCAGCCGGAACTTCGTACGGCGGACGACGACCTCGATCTGGTGCGTCACCCAGTGGCGGATGAACGCGTCCAGCGAGAGGGTCCGGGGCACGCCGTCGACCAGCGCCAGCATGTTGGCGCCGAAGTTCGTCTGCAGGTCGGTGTGCTTGTACAGGTTGTTCAGCACGACCTTGGCGACCGCGTCGCGCTTCAGGACGATGACCAGGCGCTGGCCCGTACGAGACGACGTCTCGTCGCGGACGTCCGCGATGCCGCCGATCTTGCCGTCCTTCACCAGGTCGGCGATCTTCTGCGCGAGGTTGTCCGGGTTGACCTGGTAGGGGAGTTCCGTGACCACCAGGCACTGGCGGTTCTGGATCTCCTCGACCTCGACGACCGCGCGCATCGTGATGGAGCCGCGGCCCGTGCGGTAGGCCTCCTCGATGCCCTTGCGGCCGACCACCAGGGCGCCGGTCGGGAAGTCGGGGCCCTTGATGCGCTCGATCAGCGCGTCCAGGAGCTCCTCGTGGGAGACCTCGGGGTTCTCCAGGTACCACTGGGCACCGGACGCGACCTCGCGGAGGTTGTGCGGCGGGATGTTGGTCGCCATGCCGACCGCGATACCGGCCGAGCCGTTGATCAGCAGGTTCGGGAAACGTGCCGGGAGGACGGTCGGCTCCTGGGAACGGCCGTCGTAGTTGTCCGTGAAGTCGACGGTGTCCTCGTCGATGTCACGGACCATCTCCATCGACAGCGGCGCCATCTTGCACTCGGTGTAGCGCATGGCCGCCGCCGGGTCGTTGCCCGGAGAGCCGAAGTTGCCGTTGGAGTCCACCAGCGGCATCCGCATCGACCACGGCTGCGCGAGGCGGACCAGCGCGTCGTAGATCGAGGAGTCGCCGTGCGGGTGGTAGTTGCCCATGACGTCGCCGACGACGCGGGCGCACTTGTAGAAGCCCTTCTCGGGCCGGTAACCGCCGTCGTACATGGCGTACAGGACACGGCGGTGGACGGGCTTGAGACCGTCCCGAACATCGGGCAGCGCACGCGACACGATGACGGACATCGCGTAGTCCAGGTACGAGCGCTGCATCTCGGTCTCGAGCCCGACGGGCTCGATGCGCACGGTCGTCTCGCCGGCCTCTTCAGGCGTGAGGGGGGTGTTCTCGTCGGCCATTGCTGGTGGGGATCCTTCCTGGTGCGGTCAGCTGAGACCGACTCAGATGTCGAGGAAGCGGACGTCCTTGGCGTTGCGCTGGATGAACTGGCGCCGGGCCTCGACGTCCTCGCCCATGAGGACCGAGAACAGCTCGTCGGCCTGGGCGGCGTCGTCGAGCGTGACCTGGCCGAGGACGCGGTGGTCCTGGTCCATGGTCGTGATGCGCAGTTCCTCGGCGTTCATCTCGCCGAGACCCTTGAAGCGCTGGATCGAGTCCTCCCTGACGCGCTTGCCGTTCTGTCGGCCGAGCTCGATCAGGGCGTCGCGCTCGCGGTCCGAGTAGGCGTACTCGAAGTCGTCGCGGCCCCACTTGATCTTGTAGAGGGGGGGACGCGAGAGGAACACGTGTCCGGCCTCGACCAGCGGCCGCATGAAGCGGAAGAGGAAGGTCAGCAGCAGGGTGTTGATGTGCTGGCCGTCGACGTCGGCGTCCGCCATCAGGATGATCTTGTGATAGCGGAGCCTGGAGATGTCGAAGTCCTCGTGCACACCCGTGCCGAAGGCGGAGATCAGCGCCTGGATCTCCTGGTTCTGCAGGATCTTGTCGATCCGCGCCTTCTCGACATTGAGGATCTTGCCGCGGATCGGGAGGATCGCCTGGTACTGCGGGTTACGGCCGGACTTGGCCGAGCCGCCGGCGGAGTCACCCTCGACGATGAAGATCTCGCACTTGATGGGATCGTTCGACTGGCAGTCGCTCAGCTTGCCCGGCAGGGACGCCGTCTCCAGCAGGCCCTTGCGACGGGTGAGGTCACGGGCCTTGCGGGCCGCCACGCGCGCGGTGGCCGCCTGGATGGACTTGCGGATGATGTCCGCGGCCTCGACCGGGTTGCGGTCCAGCCAGTCCGTGAGGTGCTCGTGCACGACCTTCTGCACGAAGGTCTTCGCCTCCGTGTTGCCCAGCTTGGTCTTGGTCTGGCCCTCGAACTGCGGCTCGCTCAGCTTGATCGAGATGATCGCGGTCAGACCCTCGCGGATGTCGTCACCCGTGAGGTTGTCGTCCTTCTCCCGCAGCAGCTTCTTGTCGCGCGCGTAGCGGTTGATCAGACCGGTCATCGCGGCGCGGAAGCCCTCTTCGTGCGTACCGCCCTCGTGCGTGTGGATGATGTTGGCGAAGGAGTAGACACCCTCGCTGTAACCACTGTTCCACTGCATGGCGACCTCGACGGACAGGAGCTTGTCCTTGTCCTCGGCCTCGAAGTCGATGACGGACGGGTGAACCGCCTCTCCCTTACGGGAGTTGAGGTGCTTCACGAAGTCGACGATGCCGCCCTCGTAGTGGTACGAGACGGTCTTGACCTCGTGCTTCTCGTCCTCGCCGGCCTCGTCCGCACCGGCCGTGGCCTTCGCGGACTCGCGCTCGTCCGTGAGGTTGATGGTCAGACCCTTGTTGAGGAACGCCATCTCCTGGAAGCGCCGCGAGAGCGTCTCGAAGGAGTAATACGTGGTCTCGAAGATGTCGGCGTCGGCCCAGAAGGTCACCGAGGTACCGGTCTCCCCGGTGGCCTCGTGCTTGGCCAGCGGTGCCGTCGGAACGCCCAGCTTGTAGTCCTGGGTCCAGCGGTGGCCGTCGGTCTTGACCTCGACGGTGACCCTGCTGGACAGGGCGTTCACCACGGAGACACCGACACCGTGCAGACCGCCGGAGACCGCGTAGCCGCCGCCGCCGAACTTGCCGCCCGCGTGCAACACCGTCAGCACGACCTCAAGGGCCGGCTTCCCCTCGGAAGGGACGATGCCCACCGGGATGCCGCGGCCGTTGTCGACGACCCGGACGCCGCCGTCGGCGAGGATCGTCACACTGATGGTGTCGGCGTGGCCGGCCAGCGCCTCGTCGACGGAGTTGTCGACGACCTCCTGCACCAGGTGATGCAGCCCACGCTCACCGGTCGAGCCGATGTACATGCCGGGCCGCTTGCGGACCGCGTCCAGCCCTTCGAGGACGGTGATGGCACTGGCGTCGTACGAGGCTGTGACCTCGCCGTTGGCGCCGGCGCCGGTGGACGGGATGTTCTCGTTGGGGTTGCCGGAATCGGCCACGAAGCGCCCTTTCTGGCACAGCACAAGCCCGGCTCCCGGCGGGTTTGCCGGAGCGGCTGCGGCATGTTGCGGTGGAAGCCTTTGTCAGCGGTGAACAGTGTTTCCGTAGCGGTCCCCACGAATGGGGCGGGATTAGCTTCCAGTCTACCGGTAGCGCCGACCGTGATGGGGGTTTGCCGGTACCTGAGTCCGCATGTGCCGCCCTGAACCGGTCTCTCCCGACTCCCCATATGCGGAGCGGGGCTCCAAGAGGCTCACAGCGGCACTCAGCGCTTCCGGGTGTCAACCCTTTGCTACTCCCGGGTCAGGTCGACGTTCGCAACCGCATGCGAGCGTCCGCGCCGGAGCGCACCGTCGTCCGCAGACCCTCGAAGGACGCCCGGTCACGAGCGCGGAGGCGCCCGGAAATGTGACTACGGTCACCCGTAGGTATCGCCGGGACCGGTGCTTCCCGGGGCGCGCAGGGGCCCGTAGCGTCGAGCGGCTCCGCCGGGGCCGTGGACCTTGAGCAGCCGCACGGTGCCGTGGCCGAGGTCCTCGTTGAGCCGGGCGACGAGCTGAGGGGCGAGCAGCCGGACATTCGTCGCCCACGCCGTCGAGTCGCACCGCACGTGCAGGACCCGCTCGTCCTCGTCGTACCGCTCCGGTACGCATCGTCTCGCCAGGTCGTCGCCGACGATCTGCGGCCAGCGACCCATCACCCCGCCGACGGCGGCCGGCGTCTCCCAGCCCCGCTCGGTGATCAGGCGGTTGATCGCGGGGCCGAGGGGCATCGGGTCACGGCCGTCGGCACGCGCGCCGGAGCGCAGCCCGCCACCGCGCCTGGCCTGCTTCTGCTGCTGGGTGGCCTCGCCTCGCGCGCGTGCCGCTTCCTTCGCGGCGCGCAGCGCCACGCGCGCGAGGTCCACGCCGGAGGGCTCGGGAGGCTTCTGGGCTCCCTCGGATCCGCTCATGCGCGCTCCACCGTCCCGTCGGCCACGGAGTACCGCGTCTCCGTCAGTACGTCCGGTACGTCGTCGTCGACGGCTGCGGTCACCAGGACCTGCTCGCCCGGCGCGACCAGCTCCGCCAGGCGCTCCCGCCGACGAGCGTCCAGCTCGGCGAAGACGTCGTCGAGGATCAGCACCGGCTCGTTGCCCTCGGCCCGCAGCAGGTCGTAGGAGGCGAGCCGCAGGGCCAGGGCGTACGACCAGGACTCGCCGTGGGAGGCGTACCCCTTGGCGGGCAGCTGCCCGAGTTTGAGCAGCACATCGTCCCGATGAGGGCCTACAAGGGTGACGCCCCGCTCGATCTCCTGCTTGCGGCTCTCGGCGAGGGCGGCCATCAGCTGCTCGTACAGCTCCTCACGCGCGTGGCCGACGATGCCGGGCGAGGAGGGCTTGTACTCCAGACTCACCGGGCCGCCGCCGGGTGCCAGTTGCTCGTACGCCTTGTCGGCGAGCGGCTGGATCGAGGCGACCAGGTCCAGGCGCTGGGCGAGCAACTCGGCTCCCACGCGCGCGAGGTGCTGGTCCCACACGTCGAGCGTGGACAGGTCCATGGAGCGGCCGCCGTGCCGACGGGCCAGCGCGGCCGTCTTGAGGAGGGTGTTGCGCTGCTTGAGGACCCGCTCGTAGTCCGAGCGCACGCCCGCCATCCGCGGAGCCCGCGCGGTGATCAGCTCGTCGAGGAAGCGCCGCCGCTCACCGGGGTCGCCCTTGACCAGCGCGAGGTCCTCCGGCGCGAACAGCACCGTCCGCACGATGCCGAGCACATCACGCGGTCTGACCTGCGACGACCTGTTGATACGCGCCCGGTTCGCCTTGCCGGGGTTCAGCTCCAGCTCGATCAGCTGCTGCCGCTCGCCCTTCCGCACCTGCGCCCGGATCACCGCCCGGTCGGCGCCCATGCGGACGAGTGGCGCGTCCGACGACACCCGGTGGCTTCCGAGGGTCGCGAGATAGCCGACCGCCTCGACCAGGTTCGTCTTGCCATGCCCGTTGGGGCCCACGAACGCGGTGACGCCCGGGTCGAGCGGGACCTCGACCCGGGCGTACGAGCGGAAGTCGGCCAGCGACAGATGCGTGACGTGCATGGTCGGGTGCCGACCTCCCCCAGGGTTGTGGACCGCCGTGCGGCCCTGTGGACGACTTCTCGTCGACCGTAGTGTGTTCGTTCTCGTCTTCTGTGCCGCGGGTTACTTCTTCTCGACCGCGTGGCCGCCGAACTGGTTCCGCAGCGCCGCGATCATCTTCATCTGCGGAGAGTCCTCCTGGCGCGACGCGAACCGCGCGAAGAGGGAGGCCGTGATCGCGGGCAGCGGCACGGCGTGGTCGATGGCGGCCTCCACCGTCCACCGGCCCTCGCCGGAGTCCTGTGCGAACCCCTTCAGCCCGTCCAGGTGCTCGTCCTCGTCGAGGGCGTTCACCGCCAGGTCGAGCAGCCAGGAACGGATGACCGTGCCGTCCTGCCAGGAACGGAAGACCTCGCGGACGTCCGTCACCGAGTCGACCTTCTCCAGGAGCTCCCAGCCCTCGGCGTACGCCTGCATCATCGCGTACTCGATGCCGTTGTGGACCATCTTCGCGAAGTGCCCGGCGCCGACCTTGCCCGCGTGCACCGCGCCGAGATCGCCCTCGGGCTTGAGCGCGTCGAAGACCGGCCGCACCTTGGCGACGTTCTCGGCGTCACCGCCGTACATCAGCGCATAGCCGTTCTCCAGGCCCCAGACTCCGCCGGAGACACCGCAGTCGACGAAGCCGATGCCCTTGGCCGCCAGTGCCTCGGCGTGCTTCTCGTCGTCCGTCCAGCGGGAGTTGCCGCCGTCCACGACGACATCTCCCGGCTGGAGCAGCTCGGCCAGTTCGTCGACGGTCGACTGGGTGGCGGCGCCGGCCGGGACCATCACCCACACGACCCGCGGGCCCTTGAGCTTGCCCACCAGCTCTTCGAGGCTGTGAACATCGGCGAGATCCGGGTTCCGGTCGTATCCGATGACGGTGTGGCCTGCGCGGCGTATCCGCTCGCGCATGTTGCCGCCCATCTTGCCGAGGCCGACGAGACCGAGCTCCATCAGTTGTTCCTTAGGTTGCGACGTGGCATGAGGGCACCTGCGTACCCAGCACGAGCCTAAACCCGGACGCTCACGCACACCTGTGGGCATACCCGCTCAAACGTATGCCCCGACCTGCGGCTTCGCACCGAGGGCCCGGTGCTCCACCGGGCCCCGCGGAGCTGTGGACACCCTCCGGCGCCTCGGCCGGGGCGGTGTCCGGCCGGTCAGCCGCTGAGCCGCACCGGCATGATCAGGTACTTGTAGGCCTCGTCCGCCTCGGCGTCCACGGCCGGCTTGCCGCTGAGCAGCGCGGGCTTGGTGGACGTCGTGAACGACAGCTGCGCCACCGGGGAGTCGATGGCGCTCAGGCCGTCCAGCAGGAACGTCGGGTTGAAGGCGATCGAGATGTCGTCGCCCTCCAGCTGGGCGTCGACCCTTTCCACAGCCTGTGCGTCGTCGCTGGAGCCGGCCTCCAGGATCAGCACGCCCTGCTCGAAGCTCAGCCGCACCGGGGTGTTCCGCTCGGCGACCAGGGCCACACGCTTGACGGCCTCCACGAAGGGGGCGGTCTCGATGACGGCCACGCTGTTGAACTCCGTCGGGAACAGCGTGCGGTACTTCGGGAGGTCGCCCTCCAGCAGCCGCGTGGTCGTCCGACGGCCCGCGCCCTCGAAACCGATCAGGCCCTCGCCCGAGCCCGAGCCGGAGAGCGCCAGGATGACGCTGTCGCCGCTCGTGAGGGCCTTGGCGGTGTCCAGGAGCGTCTTGGCGGGCACCAGTGCGACCGCGGACGCCTCGGGGTTCTCCGGCTTCCACAGGAACTCGCGGACCGCGAAGCGGTAGCGGTCGGTGGAGGCCAGCGTGACCGTGTCGCCCTCGATCTCGATGCGCACACCGGTGAGCACGGGCAGCGTGTCGTCGCGGCCGGCGGCGATGGCCACCTGGGCGGCGGCGGAGGCGAAGACCTCACCCGGGACGGTGCCTGTGGCGTTCGGCATCTGCGGCAGGGACGGGTACTCCTCCACAGGCAGTGTGTGGAGGGTGAACCGCGAGGAGCCGCAGACCACGGTCGCCCGTACACCGTCCGTGGAAATCTCCACCGGGCGGTTGGGGAGAGCGCGGCAGATGTCGGCAAGGAGCCGGCCGGAGACGAGCACCGTGCCCTCCTCGTCGACCTCGGCCTCCACGGAGACCCGCGCGGAGACCTCGTAGTCGAAGCTGGAGAGGCTCAGCTGGCTTTCCTCGGCCTTCAGAAGGAGGCCGGCGAGGACCGGCGCCGGCGGACGGGCCGGGAGGCTGCGCGCCGCCCAGGCCACTGCCTCCGCGAGTACGTCGCGTTCCACCCGGATCTTCACTGTTGCCGCCTCCTGCTGTTGCCGGCGCTTCTCGCCCTGCCTGGCTTCGTCGTCTGTCTCGGTGTCGCTGATTCCGGTGAGGGGAAGGACACCGGGGAACAGTCTGACGCACACCGCTGACACTCGGAGCCTCTCGGGGTCAAGTCGTGACGAGGCGCGGTCGGGCAGCCCAGAGCGAGTTGTGCACAGGACCCACTTCGAAACGGATTCCCAGCTCTCTCTAGTTGTCAGTAGTAGTAGGGCCTGTGGAAACCGTGGATAACCCCGTTTTCGCAGCTCAGGCGGCAAATTTTGTCCACCGGGCCTGTGGGCGGAGGCGGTGGACAACCGGGGGTATCTGTGGAGAACAGAAAGTTCTGCACACACCGTGCACAGCCCGGGGGTACTTCTCCCCAGCGGCGTCCCCAGGTTTACCCACCTTTCCCACAGCCCAACCAGGCAACTTCGTGTGACGCCTTTCACTCGACACGGTGAGAAGGCGCGTTGGCTTGCCGAACAGTGGACAGGCATGTGGAGAAGCCGACGATCACTGGGGACAACCGGCCGCAGCCTGTGGGCCGTCGGTGGACAACTCCGTCCACAGTCTGTGGATCCCCATTTCGTCCACAGCCTGTGGAAAACTTTCGTCCACGAATCCACAGGGGGTTGACCTGGATCGATGATCCCGCAACCGCCTGCCCTGTGGACACGATCTGCATAACTTCCCGGTCCCCAGGGTGTGGACGGCAAAAAGTCCCCGAATCTGTGGAGGGAGGCCGTAACGCGGCAGGTATTCGAACACCCGATGACGGTGCGGCGACGGACGAAGCCTCCCCGGAACGCCGAAGGCGCCCTCGGGAACTCGTCCCGGGGCGCCCTCAGCGACGTACGACGGCCTTCTGTCAGCCGTTCTTGATGCGGTTCGTCAGCTCCGTCACCTGGTTGTAGATGGAGCGCCGCTCGGCCATCAGCGCGCGGATCTTGCGGTCGGCGTGCATGACGGTGGTGTGGTCACGGTTGCCGAACTGCGCGCCGATCTTGGGCAGCGACAGGTCGGTCAGCTCACGGCACAGATACATGGCGATCTGGCGGGCGGTGACCAGGGCGCGGCCGCGAGAGGTGCCGCAGAGGTCCTCGACCGTGAGCCCGAAGTAGTCGGCCGTGGCGGCCATGATCGCGGTGGCGGTGATCTCGGGGGACGCGTTCTCGCCGCCCGGGATCAGGTCCTTGAGGACGATCTCGGTCAGACCGAGGTCCACCGGCTGCCGGTTGAGCGACGCGAAGGCCGTCACCCTGATCAGCGCGCCCTCCAGCTCGCGGATGTTGCGCGAGATCCGGGACGCGATGAACTCCAGTACCTCGGGCGGGGCGTTGAGCTGCTCCTGCACCGCCTTCTTGCGGAGGATCGCGATACGCGTCTCCAGCTCCGGCGGCTGGACATCGGTGATCAGACCCCACTCGAAACGGTTCCGCAGCCGGTCCTCCAGGGTCACCAACTGCTTCGGCGGCCGGTCGCTGGAGAGCACGATCTGCTTGTTCGCGTTGTGGAGCGTATTGAAGGTGTGGAAGAACTCCTCCTGCGTCGACTCCTTGTCCGCCAGGAACTGGATGTCGTCCACGAGCAGGATGTCCATCTCCCGGTACCGCTTGCGGAAGCTGTCGCCCTTGCCGTCGCGGATGGAGTTGATGAACTCGTTGGTGAACTCCTCCGAGCTCACGTACCGCACCCGCGTGCCCGGATAGAGGCTGCGCGCGTAGTGCCCGATCGCGTGCAGCAGGTGCGTCTTGCCGAGCCCCGACTCCCCATAGATGAAGAGGGGGTTGTACGCCTTCGCCGGCGCCTCGGCGACGGCCACCGCGGCCGCGTGCGCGAAACGGTTCGAGGCGCCGATGACAAAGGTGTCGAAAAGGTACTTCGGATTCAGACGTGCCGTCGGCTCACCCGGACCGGGTGCCGGCGCGGGCTGCGCCGCCAGCGGGCCGGGGGCGCTACTGGCCGGTCCACCCCGGTGCACATGCCCCGAGCCCGGACGCGGCTCGGGGCGCTCGCGCCGGTCCGGCCGCGGATAGTCGGAGTCGGAACCCTGCCGGTCGTACTCGGAGCGCTGCTGGTCGTACGGCGGCCGGTCCATGGACTGCGAACGGTAGTCCGACGACGGCGAAGCGTACGGGTCCCTCTCCGGGAACCCGAGCCGCTGCTGCTGCCAGCCGTAGTCGTCCTGCGAAGGCCGTGGCCAGGCGCCCGGCTCGGGCCGCTGGTACTCGGACGGATACGCGGGGCGCGCGGTCGGAAGCTGGTCGGAGCGGCCGGAGGGGTGCTGGTCCGAGCGAGGGGGCGGCAGCAGGTCACCGGGCCCGCCGCTCAGCTGGTCGCCGCGTCCCGGGCCTCGGTCGTCGGCCCGGTGGCGGCCGTACCCCTCGTAGGGGGCGCGGGCCGGGCCGTCGTATCCGTTCTGGTTCTCGTACGCGTTCTGGTTCTCGTACCCGCCGCGGGCGTCGCGCCCCTGGCTGTCGTACGCGTCCCTGTTGTCGTAGGCGTCACGGCTCTGGGACGGGACGGAGGGGAGCTCGGGCTCCTCGAAGCGGTGCCGGGTCGGAGGGGGCGCGGGCTCGCCGACGGAGCTGTCCACGGTGATCGCGATACGGATCGGCCGGCCGCACTCCCGGCTCAGGGTCTCGCTGACGATCGGCGCGAGACGGCCCTCGAGTACGCCCTTCGCGAACTCGTTCGGGACGGCGAGAAGAGCCGTGTCCGCGACCAGTGCGAGCGGCTGGCAGCGCTTGATCCAGCGCTCGTCCTTCACCTCGACGCCCTGACCGTGGCCCTCACCGAGGAGCTTCTCCAGTACTCGTGGCCACACTGCGGCAAGATCGGCAGGTACGTCAGCCACAGGGCACGCTCTCTCACAGGTCCCACGAACGTGTGGTTCTGGGACAGGTTGGTTTGGAACTCGGGTGGGGCGCTCGAAACGAGGTGCTGGTGGGTGGGTCGGGTCCCAGCAGCCAAAGGAAAGGGAACGAATCGGAGTTCAGTCACGGTAGTCACGGCGACCGGTACGGTTCAAGTTGTTGTCCCCAGCCTGTGGATAGTGTCTCCCTGTGGCCTCCGGTTTGACCGAATGGCGCAGCCGCGCGTACCGTAACCAGGTCGAGTTGTCGATGGCTGCTGCCGCCTGCCTCCGATGGGCACAGATCGCGTCAGGTGATCGGACAGCGGTGCACTCGGGCGTTTATACGAGCTACTCGTGGGCGCACGGTGACAGCCAGGACGGCACCCGCAAACACCGATTTCTTTCTGGAGCCCCCGAGTGAGCAAGCGCACCTTCCAGCCGAACAACCGTCGTCGCGCGAAGACCCACGGCTTCCGCCTGCGGATGCGTACCCGTGCCGGTCGCGCGATTCTCGCGAACCGCCGCAGCAAGGGTCGCGCCAGCCTGTCCGCCTGATCCCGATCAGGTCATGACGTCGTGCTGCCTACCGAGCATCGGCTGAGGCGGCGCGAGGACTTCGCGACCGCGGTACGACGAGGACGCCGGGCCGGACGCCCACTCCTCGTCGTTCACCTACGTAGCGGTGCCACGGACCCGCACGCGCCTGGGGAGAGCGCTCCCCCGACGCGTGCGGGTTTCGTCGTGAGCAAGGCCGTCGGTGGCTCGGTCGTACGCAACAAGGTGAAGCGCAGGCTTCGCCATCTGATGCGCGATCGAGTCGCCCTGTTTCCCCCCGGTAGCCTGGTAGTCGTACGAGCGCTGCCCGGAGCGGGTGACGCCGACCACGTACAACTGGCCCAAGACCTGGATGCCGCCATAGGGCGGCTGCTGGGAGGGGGCGCACGATGAAGTACCCGCTGCTGGCGCTGATCAAGCTGTACCAGTGGACGATCAGTCCGCTGCTCGGGCCGGTCTGCAAGTACTACCCGTCGTGTTCCCACTACGGCTATACGGCCATCGACCGGCACGGTGCGATCAAGGGAACGGCACTCACAGCCTGGCGCATCCTGCGGTGCAATCCGTGGTCGCTCGGCGGTGTGGACCATGTCCCGCCGCGCAAGCGCCCGCGGTGGCACGAGATGTTGCGTGGCACGTGGCGCGCACGCAAGGGCGGGTCCTCCGCCGCCGAACCGGCCACCGAGGGGCATGTTCCTTCGAGCCCGGCCGCCGAGAGCCCGTCCCATGCCCAAGGAGCATGATTAGTGGACACGATTGCCAGCCTCTTCAGCTTCATCACGACACCTGTCTCCTGGGTCATCGTCCAGTTCCACAAGGTGTACGGCGCCCTCTTCGGCGATGACACCGGGTGGGCCTGGGGCCTGTCCATCGTGTCCTTGGTGATTCTGATCCGTATCTGCCTGATCCCGCTCTTCGTGAAGCAGATCAAGGCGACCCGGGCGATGCAGACGCTGCAGCCCGAGATGAAGAAGATCCAGGAGCGCTACAAGAACGACAAGCAGCGTCAGTCCGAAGAGATGATGAAGCTGTACAAGGAGACGGGCACCAACCCGCTCTCCTCGTGCCTTCCCATCCTGGCGCAGTCCCCGTTCTTCTTCGCGCTGTACCACGTGCTCAACAGCATCGCGAACAACGACACCATCGGCTCGATCAACCAGAGCCTGCTGGACAGCGCGCAGAAGGCGCACATCTTCGGTGCCCCGCTGGCCGCGAAGTTCACGGACAGCTCCGCGGACGTCACGGCACTCGACGCCTCGCTGACCACGGTCCGCATCGTGACCGCGGTCATGATCGTCCTGATGTCGGCTTCGCAGTTCTACACGCAGCGTCAGCTGATGACGAAGAACGTCGACACCACGGTGAAGACGCCGTTCATGCAGCAGCAGAAGATGCTGATGTACGTCTTCCCGATCATGTTCGCCGTCTTCGGCATCAACTTCCCGGTCGGTGTCCTCGTCTACTGGCTGACCACCAACGTGTGGACCATGGGCCAGCAGATGTACGTCATCCACAACAACCCGACCCCGGGCTCCAAGGCCCAGGCGGCTTACCTGGAGCGCCTCCTCAAGCACGTCACGCGGCACGGCAAGACCCGCAACCGCCGTGAGCGCGCCATCGTCAAGGCGATCGTGGCCAAGGGCCGTGACCGCAACGAGCACGAGCGGAAGTTCATCACGGGTCTGGGCAAGGAGGGGCTCGCGGCCCAGGGTGACGGCACCGTGCTCAAGAGCGAGGTCTCGACCGTCGCGACGGCCGAGGACGGTACGCCGGCGACCCCCAGGCGCCAGCAGCCCAAGCGTCAGACCAAGGCCCAGCGTCAGTCCGGTGGTGCGAAGACCGCCGACGACGCCGAGCCGGAGACCGAGCCCATCTCGCTGAGCAAGTCCGACGAGCCGGAGGACGCCAAGCCGGCGGCCGCTGCCAAGAAGGCCGCGCCCAAGCCCGGTGCCGGTGGCCGCAGCAAGGCTCAGTCCGGTCAGCGCAAGGGTCAGCAGCGCCCCAAGTCCCCGTCCAAGAAGTAAGAAGGAGCCCATCCCGTGACGGAAGGCACCACCTCCGCCGCCTCCGAGGGTGGAGACACCCTCACCCGCCTGGAGCAGGAGGGTGAGATCGCGGCGGACTATCTGGAAGGTCTGCTGGACATCGCCGACCTCGACGGCGACATCGACATGGACGTCGAGGCCGATCGTGCCTCTGTCTCGATCATCAGCGACTCCGGCGGCCGCGATCTGAACAAGCTCGTCGGCCGGGAGGGCGAGGTGCTCGAGGCGCTCCAGGAGCTCACGCGCCTGGCCGTGCACCGCGAGACCGGCGACCGCAGCCGACTGATGCTGGACATCGCCGGCTATCGGGCCAAGAAGCGCGCCGAGCTCTCCGAGCTGGGCGCCAAGGCGGCGGCCGAGGCCAAGAGCACCGGCGAGCCCGTGAAGCTGAAGGCGATGACGCCCTTCGAGCGCAAGGTCGTGCATGACGCGGTCAAGTCCGCGGGCCTGCGCAGCGAGTCCGAGGGCGAGGAGCCGCAGCGCTTCGTCGTCGTGCTGCCTGTCTGATTCGGTAGGTACGTTCCTCCGGCCCCGTCTGCCCGCAGACGGGGCCGAACTTTGTCAGCCTGTTGTTCTGATGTCAGCGCCCCAGTGCGCCCTTGCGGTACGGAAGGACGGTCCCCGTGACGGAGTCAGCGGAGCTCCCCCCTGCGCCCGAGCAGGCGCGCGACGTATTCGGCGATCGCTATGCGGACGCGGTCCGGTACGCCGAGCTCCTGGCTGAGGCGGGTGTGCAGCGAGGGCTCATCGGCCCGCGAGAGGTACCCCGCCTGTGGGAGAGGCATCTGTTGAACTGCGCGGTGCTCTCCGAGGTCGTGCCGGAGGGGGTGACGGTGTGCGATGTCGGTTCCGGTGCCGGGCTGCCGGGCATTCCGCTGGCCCTCGTCCGGGAGGATCTGAAGATCACGCTGCTGGAGCCACTGCTGCGGCGCACCAACTTCCTGACCGAGGTGGTCGAGCTTCTGGGTCTCGACCACGTGACAGTCGTCCGTGGCCGAGCGGAAGAGGTCCTCGGGACATTGCAGCCGGTCCATGTGGTGACGGCTCGGGCCGTGGCCCCGCTGGACCGACTGGCCGCCTGGGGCATTCCGCTGCTGCGCCCGTACGGAGAGATGCTGGCGCTCAAGGGCGACACCGCGGAGGAAGAGCTGAAAAGTGCCGCCACAGCCCTGAGCAAGCTCGGTGCGGTGGAGACCTCCATCCACCACGTCGGTGAAGGCGTGGTCGATCCACTGTCCACGGTCGTCCGCGTGGAGGTCGGAGAGAGCCCGGGCGGTGTGCGCTTCGCGGCGAAGAGGGCAAAGGCGGCCCGGACCGGGCGGGTACGCCGACGCCGCTAGGCACTGATCTGGACGTTCACAGATCCGTCCTGACGACGATGAGTACTCCACACAAGCTTCCCAACCTATGCATCTCGGAGTGTCGCGCGATCGTGGGCCGTGCCGCTAGGCATCGTGTTTCACGTGAAACGTCGCTCACTGCTGCACGGCATCATCAGCCGTGGCCGCGCCGCGGCCGAACCGCGCGACCGGAAGCCTCTTGGGTCACTCGGAGAGGTAACGGAGTTTTCCACAGAGGTGGAATTCTCCACAGAACACCAGGCCTCACTGGTTCACGACCCCGAAGGCATGGGAGGCTCTGTTCATTGCGAGCCTGAAGTCGAGGAGAGTGAATCCTTGCGGTCCGACGCCAACATCGCGGGACCGATGACCGATCCGGTCCCCGGTCCCCGTACCGAGTCGATGGGGGACGATGTTTCACGTGAAACACCGCCCCCGATGGACGACACTCCCATCGGTCGTGCTGCCCAACTGGCGGTAGAGGCTCTGGGCCGTGCCGGCGAGGGACTGCCCCGGCCCGAGCAGACCAGAGTCATGGTCGTCGCCAACCAGAAAGGCGGCGTCGGAAAGACCACGACGACGGTCAACCTCGCCGCTTCGCTGGCTCTGCACGGCGCCCGGGTCCTGGTGGTCGACCTCGATCCTCAGGGCAACGCGTCCACCGCGCTGGGAATCGACCATCACGCCGAGGTACCGTCCATCTACGACGTGCTGATCGACAGCAAGCCGCTGTCAGAAGTCGTGCAGCCCGTTCCTGATGTCGAGGGTCTCTTCTGCGCCCCCGCCACGATCGATCTCGCCGGTGCAGAGATCGAGCTGGTGTCCCTGGTGGCACGAGAGAGCCGACTGCAGCGAGCGATTCAGGCGTACGAGCAGCCCCTGGACTACATCCTCATCGACTGCCCGCCCTCGCTCGGACTGCTGACGGTGAACGCGTTGGTCGCCGGCCAGGAAGTCCTGATCCCGATCCAGTGCGAGTACTACGCGCTGGAGGGCCTCGGGCAACTGCTCCGCAATGTCGATCTGGTCCGGGGGCACCTCAACCCCGTCCTTCATGTGTCGACCATTCTGCTCACCATGTACGACGGCCGGACGCGCCTGGCGTCCCAGGTCGCCGACGAGGTGCGCACCCACTTCGGCGAGGAGGTGCTGCGGACGAGCATTCCCCGCTCCGTCCGTATCTCCGAGGCGCCGAGCTACGGGCAGACGGTGCTGACCTACGATCCAGGATCGAGCGGTGCCCTCTCCTACCTTGAGGCGGCACGAGAAATCGCGCTGAAGGGCGTGGGTGTCGGATACGACCCGACGCACGCCCATATCGGTGCTCAGAACAATCCGAGTGTGGTGGAGGGGATCCAGTGAGTGATCGACGGAGGGGGTTGGGCCGTGGTCTCGCCGCACTGATCCCAGCGGCCGCGACAGGAGAGAAGGAGTCCCCGCCAGCCGGAGCGCCCGCACCACAGGCGGCGACTTCTGTCTTCACCCCTGAGCGTGGGTTGGCGGCTTCGAAGGTGGTGACTCTCCCGCCTGTTTCACGTGAAACAGAGGAGCTGTCGCCGAACGGCGCGGCGGAACTGCCCGCAGCGCCCATCGGTGCCTACTTCGCCGAGCTGCCTCTCGACTCCATCACCCCGAACCCGCGCCAGCCGCGTGAGGTGTTCGACGAGGACCTTCTCCAGGAACTGGTTACCTCCATCAAGGAGGTCGGCCTTCTCCAGCCCATCGTCGTACGGCAGGTGGGCCCGTCCCGCTACGAGCTCATCATGGGTGAGCGGCGGTGGCGAGCCTGTCATGAGGCCGAGTTGGAAGCGATCCCCGCGATCGTGCGGGCCACGGACGACGAGAAGCTCCTCCTGGACGCGCTCCTGGAGAACCTGCACCGTGCCCAGCTGAACCCGCTGGAAGAGGCGTTCGCCTACGACCAGTTGCTCAAGGACTTCAACTGCACGCACGACCAGCTGGCGGACCGTATCGGTCGGTCCCGCCCGCAGGTCTCCAACACCCTGCGTCTGCTGAAGCTCTCGGCGGCGGTCCAGCGCCGTGTGGCCGCCGGTGTTCTCTCCGCCGGGCATGCCCGGGCGCTCCTCTCTGTCGAGGACTCGGAGGAGCAGGACAAGCTGGCTCACCGGATCGTGGCCGAGGGACTGTCGGTTCGAGCGGTCGAAGAGATCGTCACACTCATGGGCTCGCACCCGAAGAGCACCGCACGGTCCAAGGGGCCCCGGGCCGGCTCCGTGCCCTCCCCGGCGCTGGGCGAACTCGCAACCCGGCTCTCGGATCGCTTCGAGACGCGCGTGAAAATCGATCTGGGCCAGAAGAAGGGCAAGATCACCGTGGAGTTCGCCTCCACGGAGGACCTTGAGCGGATCCTGAGCACGCTCGCCCCGGGCGAGAAGCTCGCTCTCCAGAAGAGCCTCCTGGACGACGACTCGGAGGAGACGGAGGCCTGAGCCTCCGAATGACAGGAGGCCTGCGGCCCGTCGACCGCATGAGCGGGCTGTGTCCGATGTATACCGGACACAGCCCGCTCTTTGCTTTGAGGCGGTATCGAGGCAATCACATCGTGGATACGATGCGTTCGGGTATCGCGCATCGGCCTGGCGGATCTTCTTGGAGAGGCGGGGGCATGCGAACCGTGAGCCGTTCCGGACTGGTGACCGCAGGCCTGGGACTCGGCGCGGTCGGCGGATTCGTCGGCAGTCTGCTCAGGGAGCGGAGCGCTCTGACAGCCGCTCGCGACGCTGCGGGCGAAGGAAGCGAGGAACAGCCTTCATGGGGCGTCGGCTCGTACCGCTCACGCTGGACAACCTTCAGGACCTTCCCAAGCGCTGTCGCTCGTGTGTCTTCTGGGAGTTGGACCCAGTCAGCGGCGAGGCCGCGGTAAAGGGGGGCACCCCCGCACTGGAGAAGGAAGCCTGGATCTCCGCCGTCCTGCTGGACTGGGGGTCCTGCGGCCGGGTCGTCTACGTGGACGAGGTGCCGGTGGGCTTCGTGCTGTACGCGCCTCCGGCTTATGTGCCCCGCTCCACGGCGTTCCCCACGAGTCCGGTGTCGCCTGACGCGGTCCAGTTGATGACCGCCTTCATCATGCCGGGCTACCAAGGGCAGGGGCTGGGTCGTGTGATGGTCCAGACGGTGGCCAAGGATCTGCTGCGACGGGGCTTCAAGGCCATCGAGGCTTTCGGTGACGCCCGCTGGGAGGAGGCGGCGTGTGTCCTTCCAGCCGACCATCTGACGGCCGTGGGCTTCAAGACGGTCCGCCCTCACCCCACCTATCCCCGGCTGCGGTTGGAGCTGCGGACGACGCTCTCCTGGAAGGAGGACGTCGAAATGGCTCTGGACCGACTTCTGGGAGCAGTCCAGAAGGAACCGGCGTTGCGACCGCTCTAAAACGAAGGGGCCGACCCGCTTGGGTCGGCCCCTTCATGTTTCACGTGAAACATCACTCGGCGATGAAGTCCTCGAGGTCCCGCACGATCGCCGCCTTGGGCTTGGCGCCGACGATGGTCTTGGCGACCTCGCCGGCCTGGTAGACGTTCAGCGTCGGAATGGACATGACGCCGTACTTGGCAGCCGTGGCCGGGTTCTCATCGATGTTGAGCTTGACGATCTCGATCTTGTCGCCGTACTCCTGGGCGATTGCTTCGAGGGACGGCGCGATCTGGCGGCACGGACCGCACCAGGCGGCCCAGAAGTCCACCAGGACGGGCTTGTCGTTCTTGAGGACGTCCTGCTCGAAGGAGTCGTCGGTCACGTTCTTCAGAGTGCCGGCCACTGAGGGCTCCTAACTGGTTGGTGCGGTGGGGCGGACGGGGGTCAGACGGCGGTCTTCTCGGGCTCGGCGGCCTGCTCGCCGTCGGCGAGAGCGGCGAGGAAGCGCTCGGCGTCGAGGGCCGCGGAGCAGCCGGTGCCGGCCGCGGTGATCGCCTGGCGGTAGGTGTGGTCGACGACGTCACCGGCGCCGAAGACACCGGTCAGATTCGTCCGGGTCGACGGGGCGGCCACCTTCAGATAGCCCTCGTCGTCCAGGTCGAGCTGACCCTTGAAGAGTTCCGTGCGCGGGTCGTGGCCGATCGCGATGAACAGCCCGGTTACCGGCAGCTCAGAGGTCTCGCCCGTCTTGATGTTGCGCAGCTTCAGTCCGGCGAGCTTCTGGTCGCCCTGAATCTCGGCGACCTCGCTGTCCCACACGAAGGAGATCTTCGGGTCGGCGAACGCGCGCTCCTGCATCGCCTTGGAGGCACGCAGCGTGTCCCGGCGGTGGACGATGGTCACGGACTTGGCGAACCGCGACAGGAAGGTGGCTTCCTCCATCGCCGTGTCACCGCCGCCGATCACGGCGATGTCCTGGTCCTTGAAGAAGAACCCGTCACAGGTGGCGCACCAGGAGACACCGCGGCCGGAGAGGGCGTCCTCGTTGGGCAGCCCGAGCTTGCGGTGCTGGGAGCCCGTGGTGATGATGACGGCCTTGGCACGGTGCACCGTGCCGGCGGTGTCCGTGACGGTCTTGACCTCGCCGCTCAGGTCGACGGCGACAATGTCGTCCGGGATGAGCTCGGCACCGAAGCGCTCGGCCTGGGCGCGCATGTTGTCCATGAGGTCGGGACCCATGATGCCGTCCCGGAAGCCGGGGAAGTTCTCCACCTCGGTGGTGTTCATCAGGGCGCCGCCTGCGGTGACGGCGCCCTCGAAGACCAGCGGCTTCAGCGACGCGCGCGCGGTGTAGAGCGCCGCCGTGTAGCCGGCGGGCCCGGAGCCGATGATGATCACGTTACGGACGTCGCTCACGGCTTGATTCCTCGTCTCTGGGGACTGCTGCGTACTGCCGGTGGGAGCTGCTCTCGGAACTCTCACCCCACCCAACGGATCCTAAGGGGCGTGCATTCCCGGTGTGTCCGGGCACACGGAGACGAGACACCGCACAGGGATGCCAGGGGTGGCACAGCGCGGGAGACAGTCCTCAGGGGCGAGAGTACGACCGCTTCACGAGAACGTCGCCGGCGGGTTCCGAACCCTTGTCCAAGCAGGAGGCATCGACGATGTATGCGGTGACGCGGGAGTCGTCGGAACGATGGGGAAGCAGCACGAGATACGCGTCGGCTCCCCGGTAGGTACCCGGCTCGGAAGCGATCGCGCCCGTGGTGTCGCCGATGCCCTTCGCGATGCAGACGGGCACATCGATCTTGAAGAACGTGTTCGTGCTCTTGTCCGGTGACGCCGCGGTTCCGAAGGGATCCTTCTGAGGTGACCTCTGGGCCTCGGTCTTGCCCAGGAGATCTCCGACCCGCTTCTCCAGCTTGACGCCGGAGAACGTGTCGGCCGATGTCGGAATCGCGCTCGTGGGACTGTCGCTCTCACCGATCGATTGGACGAGGACGGCACCGAAGCCCAAGGCGGCGATCGCGAAGACGGCACCGATGGCTGTCCTGCGACGGTTTCGGCGCTTGTGACTCGTGCGGCCCGGGCCGGTGGACGCGCGTGGATGGCCGACAGGGCGATCCACCACAGGCGATGTTTCACGTGAAACATGAGCGTCGCCCTCGCTCGCCGTCGTGCGGGAGCCCTCGGCAGGCTCATCGTCGGTCTCGTGCTCGGGTGCCGTGGCGTTCAGCAGGGCTTCGGCGGCCAGTGCGGCATCGATCCGTCCCGCCACGTCGTCGGGCATGCGGGGAGGGCCGGGCAGGGTGCCGAGCAGACCGCGGATCTCCTCCAGCGAGGCGTACACGTCGGCGCAGAGCAGGCACTCGTCCAGGTGCTGACGGACATCCGCGGTACGGGACGGCGGGAGCAGACCTTCGCTGAGGTCGGAGATCTCCGCGACTTCCGGGTGTCCGGCCGTGTCGGTCGTCGATGTCACGCTCGCCCACCTCCGCCCTTCACAGCAGCTGAATCGCTTGGCCCTGCATCATGTGGTCCCGCTGCGGGTGGGACGGATGTCCCCTGCGCCCGGTTCCTTCCCGTCCCCGACTTTTTGCCGCCGTCGCCCTCGCCCTCCGTACGGAGATGGGTCAGGAGCGGCAGAAGTCTGGCTCTGCCACGGGCGCAGCGGCTCTTCACCGTGCCGGTCGGCACATCGAGGATCTGCGCCGCCTCCGCCACCGGGTAGCCCTGCATGTCCACCAGGACGAGCGCCGCCCGCTGATCCCGCGGCAGGGTGCCCAGAGCCTCCAGCAGCTGGCGGTGCAGATCGTTGCGCTCGGCGGGAGCGGAAGCCGACTCGTGCGGCTCCAGCAGCTGCTCCAGGCGCTCGGTGTCGTCGACGGGCGACGTCTTGCGGGAGGCCGCCTTCCGGGCACGGTCCAGGCAGGCGTTCACCGTGATGCGGTGCAGCCAGGTCGTGACGGCCGCCTGGCCACGGAAGGTGTGGGCGGCCCGGTAGGCGGACACCAGCGCGTCCTGGACGGCGTCAGCGGCCTCCTCGCGGTCCCCCAGCGTGCGCAGAGCCACCGCCCAGAGCCGGTCCCGGTGACGGCGTACGAGTTCGCCGAAGGCGTCGGGGTCGCCCTCGACATGCCGGGCCAGGAGATCCTGATCGCTCACCCCGCTGTGATCAGCGCTGTGCGCCAATGGACCCCCTCCCTCGGTGAAATCTCAGCCCGTGAACTTCACGTCGGTGATCGCCTGCTTGTAGCCGGCTCCACTGAACTGGTCACCGTTCGCCCTCGGCACATCGGTGAGCCAGACGAGAACGTACTGGGTCTTCACCGACTTCTTGGCGGAGATCCTCAGTTCCGTGCCACTTGTCTTGTTCGTGGCGATCTTCGTCATGGAGCTGAGCGGAGCCGACGACGACAGGGAGTCGGCCGCGTACAGCGTGGCCGTCGTGTGGTCGCCGGTGTAGTACAGCCCTATCGAGGCCGCCGACACCTCCTTGACCGAGCCCAGGTCGTAGACGATGCCCACACCCTCTTTGAACGGCGCCAGGGTGGGGCCGTCGTTGTAGGAGTAGGTCCGCCAGTACGTCGACGAGCTGGCGTCGTACGTCAGCTTCGCGTCGTCTGCGTGCTGGGGCTTCCCGTCCGGGAAGTACTCCGCGGCGTCCTTGATGCTGAGCGTCGTGACGGGCTTGGCCTTGTCGGTGCCCTTGTCGTTGCCGTCCGTCGTCTGGCTGGTGTCCGGCTCGCTGGACTGGCCCCTACTGTCCATCAGCGCGTCGGCCAGCTGCCAGCTGCCGAGACCGAGTGCGGCGATCAGCAGTGCCGAGACGGCCCACTTGAGGGCCTTGCCGGTCCGGCTCTGCAGCGGGGGCGGCGGGGTCTGCAGTGGCTGGGTGACGCCGACGTGGGGGGCCTGACGGCCGTAGCTCCCCTGTTGGTACGTCGTGTGCTGGTAGTCGGGCGGCGCGGTGAACGCGGGCTCCGGCGGGCGGATCCGTGGCATCTCACCGATGGCCTTCACCAGCTCCTCCGGCGTCGTGCACGGAGACTCGTGGCGGGATGCGGTGGCACCGTCGTTGGCGAGCGCGCGCATGGAGAGCTCCGACAGCCCCCGGTGGACGCCCGCACGGACCTGGTCGGGTGCGATGAGCCCGACGCCCTTGGGGAGCCCGGAGAGGCCGTGCGCGTCGTTCTCGTACGGCCAGCGCTGGGTGAGCGCCGCGTACAGCAGCGCACCGATCGCCTCAGTGTCCGTGCGCTGCGGCGTGTCCGAGCCGATGCCGCGCAGCGCGGCGTTCACCGCGAGACCTCGGATGCGCCACTGCCCGGCGGCCGAACGTAGCACCGCGCTCGGGTTGAGCCGCAGATGCGAGAGGCCCTCGCGGTGCGCGGCGGCCATGGCATGGGAGAGCTGCGTGACCATCTGGTACGCGTCATGCGGCTCCAGCGGACCGGAGGCCAGCAGCGTCGTCAGCTCCGTGGCGTCGGGCAGCCATTCGTGCACCACGTACACGAGGTCGTTCTCCTCGACCGCGTCCAGTACCTGGACGAAGCGGGGATCACCCAGCAACGCCGAGGAGCGGGCCGCCGCCAGCACGGAACGAGCGCGCGCGTGGTCGGCGGGCAGTACATGCACCCCGACCGCGCGGCGCAGCTTCTCGTCCACGGCGCGCCAACTGCTGAAACCGTCCAGACGGGTGACGCACTCTTCGAGGCGGTAGCGCCTGGCGAGTTTGTGGCCGCTGTGCAGTTCGGGCGGTGTCGTCTTCGAAGGGCTCTCGGTACCGCCGCTCCCCTGTGCCTCTTCGCTCGCCGAGCTTTCCGTGTCCCGCTCCCGGTTCTGGGCCTCCCCGTCGGCCGTGGACTGGTCCGCTTGTGCGGTCAGCGGCTTGTCGCCGCTGTTGTCTGCCACGTCGACGGCAGCCGTGCTCCGTTCCGCCACCGTCGTTCCTGCCTCCCCATTCGTTGAGCGCTCCAAGGCGCCAGAGCCAATTGTGCCCACAGTCCGCCGCTATGAGCGACACGCGTCGGCGGACGATGGTTGTGCGCGTACCCCAGCCTCAGCGCCCCAGCCGTCCGCGAACCATGCCGACCATGGAGTTGAGCTCTTCGATCCGCATGCGTCGCGCGGCGACGTAGAAGACACCGAGCAGGACGATTCCTCCCCCGACGAGTGCGAGCATCGAGCCGCCGACTCCCTGTCCCAGGCTTCGGCTGATGCCGTAGCAGGCCGCGCCGCTGACCAGCGCCGCGGGCAGCGAGGCGATGGACAGCCGCGCGTATGTCCGCATGACCTTGGAGCCGTCCAGGTCCCCGCCCAGCCGCTTCTTGAGGCGCCGCCAGGCGACGCCGACACCGATCATGTATGCCAGACCGTACGAGGCCGCCATGCCCACCACGGCCCAGCGGGCCGGGATCACGAAGAAGCAGATGGCGGAGGCGCTCGCGTTGACGGCGGCCACTATGACCGTGTTGTAGAAGGGCGTCCGGGTGTCCTCGTACGCGTAGAAGGCGCGGAGGACGACGTACTGCACGGAGTACGGGATCAGGCCGAGCCCGAAGGCCATGAGCATGAAGCCCATGTTGGTGGCCGCGCCCGTGCCGGACGAACCGAAGATCAACGTGCACATCGGGATGCCGAGTGCGACGAAGCCGAAGGCGATCGGCACGATGGCGACCGCCGTGGTGCGCAGGCCCTGTGAGATGTCGTCACGAACGGCGCCCGTGTCGTCCTCGGCGGCCGAGCGCGAGATGCGCGGCAGGAGAGCGGCCATGAGAGAGACGGTGATGATGGCCTGCGGAAGGCCCCAGATGAGCTGGGCGTTGGCGTAGGCACTGAAACCTGTGCCGGCGATGTTCGTCTCCGTGACCGCTGCGGTAGCCAGCTGGGTGACGACGAGGGCCCCCGCCTGGTTGGCGAGTACGAACAGGATCGTCCACTTGGCGAGCATCGCGGCCTTGCCGAGGCCGTGGCCCTTCCAGTCGAAGCGCAGCCGCATCCGGAACCCGGTCTCCCGCAGGTACGGGATCATCGCCAGGGCTTGGACCACGAGCCCCAGGAGGATGCCGATACCGAGCAGCCGCTCGCCCTCCGGCGGGATGTTCTCGACCGACATGTGGGAGTCAGCCGCGCTGCCGTAGACCCAGAGGAACGCGCCGAGGGTGACGATGATGACGATGTTGTTGAGGACCGGGGTCCACATCATCGCGCCGAAGCGGCCACGGGCGTTGAGGATTTGCCCCATCACCACGTGGATGCCCATGAAGAAGATCGAGGGCAGGAAGTACCGAGTGAAGGTGACAGCGACGTCGTTGGCCTCGGCGTTGGTGGCGAGGGGGGTCGACAGAGCGCGGACGAGTAGCGGAGCGGCGAACATGGCGAGCGCGGTGAGGAGGCCCAGGATCACCATGACCAGGGTCAGCAGCCTGTTGGCGTAGGCCTCTCCGCCGTCCTCGTCGTCCTTCATGGCACGGACGAGCTGTGGCACGAAGACGGAGTTGAGACCACCGCCGACAGTCAGGATGTAGATCATCGTCGGCAGCTGGTAGGCGACCTGGAAGGACTCACCGAGAAGGGCGAGACCGAGCGCCGAGACGATCATCGCCGAGCGGATGAACCCCGTCAGGCGCGACACCATCGTGCCCGCCGCCATGACGGCGCTCGACTTCAACAGGCCCGAGGCCCGCCCGCCCTTCTTCGCGGCAGGCGTGGGAGCCGGTGCGGGCTCCTCGTACGCCGGGCGGCCCGGACCGGGCGTCGGGGCGGGGGCCGGCCCGGGAACGGAGGGCTGCCCCATGGGGGCGTGGCCGCTCTGCTGCTGGTCGCGGAAGAGGTGGGCGAACGCGTCCGGCTCGTGGCGCTCCTCGCCGGCCTGTGTCACCAGGTCGTCCACGCCGACGAACTGGGTCGTACGGGCGTCGTCGCCGTACGGCAGATGCCGTGTCGGTCCCTCGGGCTCGGGTGCCGGTGTCTGGGCCCAGACCCGGGGGTCGGGCGCGTACTGCGGTGCCGACGGCTGGGAGTAGAGCGGCTGCTGCGGCTGGTAGGTGCCCGGGGCCGGCGGCGGGTGTGCGGCGCGGTCGTAGAGCGCCTCAGCCACCGGGTCCTGGGCGGCGAGATCCCGTGCGCGATAGGGGTCCTGGTCGTAGGCGTCCTGGAGGTACATGTCCGCGGGAGGCTGCGGCGGCACCTGGCCCGGCCCGGGCAGCGGGCCGTCGGGATACCCCGAGTCGGCCGCGCCCTGGCCGCGGTCACCGTCGTACGGCGCGTTCATGGTTACCCCACCTCATCGTCCCCGGGCCAACCGGCCACGACAATCGCTCAACGGTCCACTCTCTCACCCGTGCCGGACGGGTCGGCGCTTTCCGGAGCGGTGTCCGGTGCCGGGTCACTCGGGTGCTCCGGCGCGTCTGCCCCGGCCTTCACCGGAGACTCCTCCTCGGCAGTGTGTACGACTGAGGCCGCCTTGGCGTTCGCGTCCTCGTCCGTCGGAACGCCTTCCGACGAGTCGTCGTCCGTCGAGGCACCCTCAGCCTCCAGCCGGGCGGCGGCGCGCTTGCGTTGCGTGTACATCCGGAATCCGGCGAGGACGAGGAGCAGGACGCCACCGGCGATGACCAGCATCACCGTGGGCGTGATCTCGGTGACGTTCACCGTGAATCTGACCTCGTCACCATACTTCTCGCCGTCCGCCGTGTAGAGCTGGGCGACGACGGTGACCGGCCCGTTGGCCTCGGCGTTGGTGGTGAACTTCACCGACTCGCTGTGCCCGCCGGAGATGTCGACGGACTGCTCGTCGAAGTCGTCGTCACCGATCTTCAGACGCTTCGGGGCCTTCGACGTGAGGCGCAGTGTCAGGTTGTCCACGCCCTGCACGAGGTTGTTCTGCACGGTCACGGGGATCGTCGCGCTGCGGCCCGAGAGCTTCGTCTCGGACTTTTCGATCAGCCGGACCTGGTCGGTGAGCGAGTTGAGGTACGACTGGACGTCGTTGCGGTAGACCGCCGCCTCGACGGAGTGGTCCCGCCAGGAGGTGGACATCTCCCGGTCCATGGTCCTGCCGAACGGCGTGACCACGCGGGACTGGTCGGAGAGGATCACCTTGAAGCGGTCGAGGTCGGCCTGCGTGGCCCGGATCTCTTCGAACGCCGACTTGGGCAGCGCCCGCTTCCGCAGCGGAGAGGGGTATGCCGAGGCCGACGGGATCCTGGTGCTGGCGCTCGGGTCGGGCTTCGCGGCGGCGGCAGCCGACAGCTCCTGGGGCTGTGACCAGTTGCCGCCCTGGAGCGCCGTCAGAGCCTGCGCCATCGTCTGCGCCTGGCTCGCCGTCGGCATGCGCTGCGGGGCGATCACGATGCTGCGCTGCTTGTTGTTCTGGAGGTCCGTCACCAGGCTCTGCGCGAGGAACCTCTGCACCGCCAGCGTGGAGCTCTCGGCCTTCGTCATATCGCCCTGGAAGGCGGTCGACAGCCGGGCGTCCGCGACCACGGCCGTGGTGCCGCCGCCGATGGGCCGGGCCGCGTTGGGCGTGTAGGACAGGCTGCTGCTCTCCTGCAGGCTGTCGCTGCGGGCGATCACCTTGTCGGCGCCCGCGGAGATGGCGACCTTGACGATCGACGGGTCGACGGCGCCGTTCACGGGCCAGGCGAAGTCCGTCTCCGGTACCACCCGGAGGATGTTCTCGACGGTGTCCGAGGCCACATCGGTGGCGTCCTTCAGCCGGCTGAGGGAGCCGGTGATCGTCTTGCCGTTGTGGGCCAGCGACGCGAGGTCGGGGTCGGCGAAGGGGAGAGCGATCACTTCCTCGCCCTGGACCGCCGTCTCCAGTTCCGCCAGCCACTCCTTGGCGACGGCCTGGTTCTTGCCCGTGACGGTGGTGCCCCCGCTGCGGACCCGGTAGCCCTCCGTCATCGCGACGACCGACGCCAGCAGGTCCGGATCGATCACCCAGGTGATGTCCAGATCCTTGCCCAGCGTCAGCATCTGCTCCAGGCGTCCGCCCGCGGAGATCTCCTTGGCCAGGTCGTCGTTGAGGAAGACGGGCGTCTGCTGCTCGCCGGGACCGGTCTCGGCCGTCAGGTGAGTGGTGGAGATCAGCGGCCAGAGGTACGTCGTCTTCGTCTTGGCGCCCGCCTCGTCGGGCTGCCAGGGCAGGAACGTGCGCTGGATGCCGAGCACCTGGTCGTACTGGGCGGCGGAGGTCTTGCCCGAGAGCGTGACACCCAGCTGATAGACACCGTCCGAGCCGAGGTCCAGCTCCTTGACGGGCACCGAGATGGTGAAGGGCTGAGCCACGCCGGAGGCGAGCGTGGAGAACTTCTCCACGTACTTCCCGCCGACCTCCCTCCCGTCGGTGTACTGGTCGAAGCCGGTGCGCTTGGCCGCGTCGTCGATGGCCGAGCGGCCCGTCACGGTCGCCGAGGCCACGCGCAGGCCCACATGGGCGTCCGTGACCGTCTGCTTGCCCTTGTTCGTGACCGTGCCGGAGACGGTGACCGTGTCTCCGTCGGTGGGCACGCTGGGGGTGAGCGAGTCCAGGGAGACCTCGACGGTTTTCGACCCCGTGGCCTTGACCAAGGAACCCTTCGGCGCCGCCTGCGCGTCCGGGGCCGCGGGCAACTGGAACAGACCGGCCAGCAGGGGCGCCCCGGCGAACAGTGCCCCGGTGCGCAGCAGCCACCGGCGGGCAGGTGAGGGACTCGTCCCCTGGAAGTCTGCCGCCTCGGCCACGCGCTCGCCCGTCCCTCGTCGTCGTCAGTGGTCGTCGGAATGTGCGTCCACGCATGGTAACGATGTGCGCTGAGGGGAAGTGCCGCGGTCCGCTCCACAAGATCGGGGGAGGAGGCCGTGCTGTCCCCGTATGTGCACGTATCAAAGGGGTCGGTGATGGGGTCACCTGCGCGAAGCCGTTGTGCACGTTCAATGGAGGCGACTGCTGCCACCGGCGCCACGTACCCTTTTCTGTTGTGCCGAACGCCAACGAAGACATCAGTGCCCTGAGCCAGGTGCAGCGCCGCGCGGTGAGTGAACTGCTGCGGGTGTCGCCTGTCGCCGACGACCTCGCCCGCCGTTTCCAGGAGGCCGGGTTCTCGCTCGCCCTGGTCGGTGGTTCGGTCAGGGACGCGCTGCTCGGCCGGCTCGGCAACGACCTGGATTTCACGACGGACGCCCACCCTGAGAACGTGCTGAAGATCGTGCGTCCTTGGGCGGATGCCGTCTGGGAGGTCGGGATCGCCTTCGGCACGGTGGGGGCGCAGAAGGACGGCTACCAGATCGAGGTCACGACCTACCGCTCCGAGGCGTATGACCGGACCTCGCGCAAGCCCGAGGTGTCGTACGGTGACTCGATCGAGGAAGATCTCGTACGCCGTGACTTCACTGTGAACGCGATGGCGGTGGCCCTCCCTGAGAAAGAGTTCATCGACCCCCATGGCGGGCTCGAGGACCTCTCGGCGCGCGTACTGCGGACTCCCGGCACCCCTGAGGAGTCCTTCTCCGACGACCCGCTGCGGATGATGCGGGCCGCGCGTTTCGCCGCTCAGCTGGACTTCGAGGTGGCCCCTGAGGTCGTCTCGGCGATGAGCGACATGGCCGGCCGTCTCGAGATCGTCTCGGCGGAGCGGGTACGGGACGAGCTGAACAAGCTGATTCTGTCCGCCCACCCCCGGGAGGGCCTGAGCCTGCTGGTCGACACCGGGCTGGCCGAGCACGTCCTGCCCGAGCTGCCGGCGCTGCGGCTGGAACGAGACGAGCACCATCGCCACAAGGACGTCTACGACCACACGCTGATCGTCCTGGAGCAGGCGATCGCGCTCGAGGAGAGCGGACCGGACCTCACGCTGCGGCTCGCCGCGCTGCTGCACGACATCGGCAAGCCCCGCACTCGTCGATTCGAGAAGGACGGCCGGGTCTCCTTCCACCACCACGAGGTGGTGGGCGCCAAGATGACCAAGAAGCGCATGGCGGCCCTCAAGTACTCCAACGAACTCGTCAAGGATGTCTCGCGCCTGGTCGAACTCCATCTGCGCTTCCACGGGTACGGCACCGGTGAGTGGACGGACTCCGCCGTCCGCCGCTACGTGCGAGACGCCGGCCCGCTCCTCGATCGGCTCCACAAGCTGACCCGCTCCGACTGCACCACACGGAACAAGCGCAAGGCGAACGCTCTGTCCCGCGCGTACGACGGCTTGGAAGAGCGCATCGCCCAGCTTCAGGAGCAGGAGGAACTGGACTCCATCCGCCCGGACCTCGACGGCAACCAGATCATGGAGATCCTGGGCGTCGGGCCCGGCCCGGTGATCGGGCAGGCATACAAGTTCCTGCTGGAGCTGCGGCTGGAGAACGGGCCGATGGAACACGGCGAGGCGGTGACAGCACTCAAGGAGTGGTGGGCTCAGGCATCGCAGGTTTCGTGACGAGAGGTATTCCGTCGCCTTCGGAGGACAGCGCGGTGCGATGTTTCACGTGAAACATCGCACCGCACTGCTATGTCGCGCAGTCGACTCGGGCGTCATGGACGCCGGAGCGTCGATGTTTCACGTGAAACATCGACGCTCCGGCGTCAGCGCTGTCTCGCTACCCCGAAACGGGCCATGACCGTAGCGATCACTCCGTAGATCACGGCCACAGTGAGCACCAGAGCGACTGAGCGGCCGTCCGGGGGGAGCATCAGGGCGGCCATGGCGGCGGCGCCGACGAAGGCGACGTTGAACAGGACGTCGTAGAGGGAGAAGATCCGGCCCCGGTAGCCGTCCTCGACAGAGGACTGGACGATCGTGTCCGTCGAGATCTTCGCCCCCTGTGTCACCAGACCCAGGACGAAGGCCGCGATCAATATGGGCCCCTGCGTGAAGGGCAGGCCGAGGGCCGGTTCCAGCACGGCGGCGGCCGCGGAGCAGGTGACGATCCAGAGGCCGGGACCCAACCGCCCGGCTGCCCAGGGCGTCATCACCGCCGCGGTGAAGAATCCCGCTCCCGATATCCCCACGGCGAGACCGAGGAGGGCCAGCCCCTCTTCCGGGTCGGACGCCCCGGAGCCGGTGGACGACCAGGCGTACCGGCAGAGCATGAGCACCATGACCGTCAGCGCGCCGTAGCAGAACCGCATGAGTGTCATCGAGATCAGTGCCCAGGCGGCCGCCCGTCGTCCAGGCTCGGCGAGATGTCGCACGCCCGCTGCCAGACCCCGTGCGGTCCCGGCGAGCGCCGCACCCAGGCGCGGTTGCACCAGCTCGGGGTCCGGGCCGAGCAGTTCCCGGGCCATGCGCAGTGAGGCCAGGGCCGCGCAGAGGTAGAGGGCCGAGCCGAGGAGGACCACCGCGGCGTCGGAGTCCGAGGCCACCAGCCGTACGACGAAGGCGAGTCCGCCACCGGCGGTCGCGGCGAGCGTTCCGGCTGTCGGCGAGAGCGAGTTGGCGACCACGAGACGGTCGGCGTCCACCACACGGGGCAGCGCGGCGGAGAGTCCCGCCAGGACGAAGCGGTTGACCGCCGTGACGCAGAGCGCGGAGACATAGAAGAGCCAGTCGGGCACATGGCTCAGGATGAGGACGGCTGTCACCGATGCCAGCAGGACGCGCAGCACGTTTCCGTACAGCAGGACCTGGCGGCGCCGCCAGCGGTCCAGCAGGACGCCCGCGAAGGGGCCGACGAGGGAGTACGGAAGAAGCAGGACCGCCATCGCGGAGGCGATCGCGGCCGCCGACGTCTGCTTCTCGGGCGAGAACACGACGTAGGTGGCGAGCGCGACCTGGTAGACGCCGTCGGCTCCCTGGGACAGCAGTCGTACGGCCAGCAGCTGCCGGAAGTCCCGGAAGCGGAGCAGGATGCGCAGGTCGCGCACGACGGACATGGGCCACAGCCTCACATACGGGGAGGGCCCCCGGGCGCATGACCCGGAGACCCTCAACAGCCCACTACGAACGCCTGGTCAGCGCTCGACCTCGCCCTTGATGAACTTCTCGACATTCTCGCGGGCCTCGTCGTCGAAGTACTGCACCGGCGGGGACTTCATGAAGTACGACGACGCCGACAGGATCGGGCCGCCGATGCCGCGGTCCTTGGCGATCTTCGCGGCGCGCAGGGCGTCGATGATGACGCCGGCGGAATTCGGGGAGTCCCAGACCTCGAGCTTGTACTCCAGGTTCAGCGGGACGTCACCGAAGGCGCGACCCTCAAGGCGGACGTACGCCCACTTGCGGTCGTCGAGCCAGGCCACGTAGTCGGACGGGCCGATGTGGACGTTGTCGGCGCCGAGCTCGCGGTCCCGGATCTGGGAGGTGACGGCCTGCGTCTTGGAGATCTTCTTGGACTCCAGGCGATCACGCTCGAGCATGTTCTTGAAGTCCATGTTGCCGCCGACGTTCAGCTGCATGGTGCGGTCCAGGACGACGCCCCGGTCCTCGAACAGCTTCGCCATGACGCGGTGCGTGATGGTGGCACCGACCTGCGACTTGATGTCGTCACCGACGATCGGCACACCCGCCTCGGTGAACTTGTCCGCCCACTCCTTGGTGCCGGCGATGAAGACCGGAAGGGCGTTGACGAAGCCGACCTTGGCGTCGATGGCGCACTGGGCGTAGAACTTCGCCGCGTCCTCGGAACCGACGGGCAGGTAGCAGACGAGGACGTCGACCTGCTTGTCCTTGAGGACCTGGACCACGTCGACCGGGGCCTCGGCGGACTCCTCGATGGTCTCCCGGTAGTACTTGCCGAGGCCGTCCAGAGTGTGGCCGCGCTGCACGGTCACGCCGGTGCTCGGCACGTCACAGATCTTGATCGTGTTGTTCTCGGAGGCGCCGATGGCGTCCGCGAGATCGAGACCGACCTTCTTGGCGTCGACATCGAAGGCGGCGACGAACTCCACGTCACGGACGTGATACTCACCGAACTGCACGTGCATGAGGCCGGGGACCCTGGACGCCGGGTCGGCGTCCTTGTAGTACTCGACTCCCTGCACCAGCGACGCGGCGCAGTTGCCCACACCGACGACGGCTACGCGAACCGAACCCATTCCGGTTGCTCCCTGTGTGTACGAGTGAGGTCCTGGCAGGGACCTCACGTGGTGGTGTCGCCGGGCGCATCCGGACCGGGGGTGTCCCCGGGCCGGGGCAGGGCGCCCGGCGCTCCCTCTGTGGTGTCGCGAGCGGGTTCTCCCTGGCTGGGACCCTTCAGGTCCCGGCCGGCCCGCTCGCTCTCGATGAGCTCGTTCAGCCAGCGCACTTCGCGCTCCACGGACTCCATCCCGTGGCGCTGGAGCTCGAGCGTGTAGTCGTCGAGGCGCTCGCGGGTGCGCGCCAGAGAGGCGCGCATCTTCTCCAGCCGTTCCTCCAAACGGCTGCGACGGCCCTCCAGGACGCGCATGCGCACATCACGGGAGGTCTGCCCGAAGAATGCGAAGCGAGCGGCGAAGTGCTCGTCCTCGTAGGCGTCGGGACCCGTCTGCGAGAGCAGTTCCTCGAAGTGCTCCTTACCTTCCGCCGTCAACCGGTAGACGATCTTGGCGCGGCGACCCGTGAGCGGGGCGGCGGCAGCATCCTCCGGGGTACTCCCACCCGACTCCTCGATCAACCAGCCGTTGGCGACCAGCGTCTTTAGGCAGGGATAGAGCGTCCCGTAGCTGAACGCACGGAACACACCCAACGACGTGTTGAGTCGTTTGCGCAGCTCATAGCCGTGCATCGGGGCTTCGCGGAGCAGGCCGAGGACGGCGAACTCGAGTATCCCGGAGCGCCGGCTCATCGTCGCCTCCCCTCTCCCGCTGACCCTGCCGACACGTTTTATGCCGAGCTGATGTATCGACTCGATACATCCAGACCATAGAACGCCCCTACGGATGCGACAAGTGGGGATCCGGTGAACGGGGTCACATCACCGATTAGTAGGAAGCAAGTTGCCTGTTTTGGGGTGAAGTTCGGTGCTCCGTGGGTTTTGACGGTGCGTAGTCTGTGCGGCATGCACACCACTGGGAAACGCGTGACGTTTGATCACGTCGTCGTCCTGGGTGCGGTACGGATGAATGCCAACACGACCGCATCCGTACTTCGGGGGGACCGGAAACCAGCCGCCGTTTCCAGGCGCGCACGGGTGCGCCTGCCCGAGGAGTAGTCGTTCGATGAGCGAGCACCGTCGCAAACCGCCGCAGCCGCAGGGAGGCGGACGTGCCGCGGCCCGACGCGGCCAGTCGGCATCCTCCGGCCGCCGCGCGGCACCGCGGGGCGCCACCGGGTCACTTTCCGAGACCTATGGCTCGGGAGGTGAGGAGACCCAGTACGAGGGCCGCGCCGCGTCTCGACGGGCGGCGCAGAGAAGCACCGGCGCAGGTCCGGGCGGCGGCCGACGTAGGGTTGCCGAACCCGCGGGGCGTGGGCCCGGTCGTGGCCGTGGGCGCCCCGATCCGCCCGGCAAGAAGCGTTTTATCGACTATCCGCGCGCCGGTAAGTACGGGGCGATGCGCTGGGTGCCCTCGTGGCGCCAGGTGACAGGGCTGTTCATCGGGTTCTTCGGATGCCTGGTGGCAGCGGCCGGCATCGGATACGCGGTCGTGGCCGTACCGAACCCGGCCGAGGCCGCGACGGCGCAGAACAACGTCTACTACTGGTCCGACGGCACACAGATGGTCGCGACGGGTGGTGAGGTCAACCGCCAGATCATCGCGTACGAGAAGATCCCCAAGGAGATGCGCTACGCCGTCATGTCGGCGGAGAACAAGACGTTCGAGACCGACAGCGGCGTCGACCCGATGGGTATCGCCCGTGCCGTCGTCAACATGGCCAAGGGTGGTCAGACGCAGGGTGGTTCGACCATCACCCAGCAGTACGTGAAGAACGCCATGCTCGACGACCAGTCGCAGACGCTGTCCCGGAAGGTGAAGGAACTCTTCATCTCGGTGAAGGTGGGCGCCTCCGTCGACAAGGACGAGATCATGCGCGGCTACCTGAACACGGCCTACTTCGGCCGCGGTGCCTACGGCCTTCAGGCAGCCGCCCGCACCTACTTCGGCGAGGACGCGGAGAAGCTCGACGCGAGCCAGTGCGCCTTCCTCGCCGCGGTCCTCAAGGGCGCGACGTACTACGACCCGGCCGGAGCGACGTCGATCGACCCGGCGGCCTCGGCACAGGCGAACACCAAGCGGGCCACGGAACGCTGGCGCTGGATCCTCGGCGAGATGGTCAAGGACAAGCATCTGTCGGCATCCGAGCGTGCCAAGTACCCCGATTTCCCCAAGATCCAGTCGCCTCGCTCCAACGCGCAGCTGGGCGGCCAGATCGGCTACCTCGTCGACACGGCCAAGGGCTACATCCTCAACAACACCGACATCACGCAGAAGCAGCTCGATCAGGGCGGCTACGAGATCCACACGACCTTCGACAAGAGCAAGGTCAAGGAGCTCGAGAAGGCCGTGAACAAGGTCCGCAAGGAGAACATCAAGCCGGACCTGCGTCCGAAGACCGATACCCATGTTCAGTTCGGTGGAGCGTCGGTGAGTCCGAAGTCGGGGGCCATCGAGGCGATCTACGGCGGTGAGGACGCCACCAAGCACTTCACCAACAATGCCGACGTCACCGGCGCGCAGGTCGGTTCGACGTTCAAGCCCTTCGTCCTGGCGGCAGCCATGACCTGGGGCAAGCGTGACCCCGCTCTCGACCCCGAGCAGGCTCAGGACGAGCGCACCATCGTCTCGCCGAAGAGCCTCTACAGCGGCAAGAACAACCTCAAGATCAGGGATTACGACGGCGAGATCTGGACCAACGAAGAAGGCAAGGAGTGGCTGCAGGCCAACGACGACGACGCGTCGTACGGCAGCCCGCCGAAGTACCAGATCGACCTCCGCGAGGCGATGCGGGTCTCGGCGAACTCCGCCTTCGTGCAGCTGGGCATGGACATCGGTCTGAGCCGGGTGAAGGAAGCGGCCGTGGAGGCGGGCCTTAAGAAGGGAAGCCTCACCGGTACCAGCTACCCGTCCTTCTCGATCGGCATCTCCGATCCCAGCGCGATCCGTATGGCGGGTTCGTACGCGACCTTCGCAGCCAGCGGCAAGCAGAACGACCCGTTCTCGGTCAAGACGGTCGAGCATGAGGGTCTGACCGTGTTCGACCACGACGGCATCGCCGAGGTCAAGCGGGCCTTCACGTCCGAGGTCGCCGACAACGTCACCGACGTCCTCAAGACCGTCGTCGACGAGGGAACCGGTACGTCGGCCCAGCTGACCGGTCGTGAGGTGGCGGGCAAGACCGGTACCACCGACGGCAACAAGTCGGCCTGGTTCGTCGGGTACACCCCGCAGTTGTCGACCGCGATCAGCATGTACCGCATGGACGACAACGAGTCGAACAAGAACCGCACGTTCTTGGAGATGTACGGCACGGGTGGCCAGGAGACGATTCACGGTGCCTCGTTCCCGGCCGAGATCTGGCACGACTACATGGAGGACGCTCTCAAGGGTGAGCCGGCGGAGGACTTCCCGGAGCCCCAGCCGATCGGTGTGATCGTCAACGACGACCCGGACCCGACGCCGACCCCGACGGTGACCGAGTCCGAGGAGGAGAGCCCCGAGCCGAGCCCGACTCCGTCCGAGAGTGAGATCCTGCCCTCACCGACGCCCAGCGAGACCTGTAAGAACCCGTTCAACCCCACCTGTGAGGACACGGGCGGTACGGACACGGGCGGGACAGACACAGGTGGCACCGACGGTGGGGTGACCGCGACACCGACGGAGTCGGTGGACGATACGAGAGGCAACCAGAACGGTGGTCTCTTCGGGGGCTCCACCGGGTAATTTCCCGCCCGGCAGAACGTGTTTCACGTGAAACAAGGGCCACCGCACCGATCAGGTGCGGTGGCCCTTGCCCTGTCCGCCGAGAGATTCGGACCAAGCGGTTGAGATGTGTTTCACGTGAAACATGGGCGGGTCGCACACGACGGGATGCGGTGGTCCTCGGCGTATTCCTGGAGACGTACGGCAGGATGTGCGGCATGCCCAGTGCAGAGACGACGCGAGTGAGCATGGACGAGCCGGAGCCTGTGCGGCCGACCAGGGAGGACGAGGTCGCTTCGACCGGCAGTGAGCTGATCGGCGGCCCGATCGGGCGGCGTGCGCTGCTCGGCACGTCCTGGTGGACGCCGGTGCGGGTTGTCGCGCTCGTGGCGATCGGCATGTTCGCGCTGGGCATGGTGCAGAAGCTGCCCTGCTACGACGGCGCCTGGTTCTTCGGGGCTAGCTCCCAGTACACGCACGCGTGCTACTCGGACATCCCGCACCTCTATCAGGGGCGCGGTTTCGCCGACGGACTCGTGCCGTACTTCGACAAGATCCCCGGCGATATGGAGTACCTCGAGTATCCGGTGCTGACCGGTGTGTTCATGGAGGTCGCCGCCTGGCTCACCCCGGGCAGCGGGACCATCCAGGAACAAGAGCAGTGGTACTGGATGGTCAACGCCGGGATGCTGATGGTGTGCGCGGCGGTCATCGCCGTCTGCTGCGCGCGCATTCACCGCCGGCGCCCCTGGGACGGCCTTCTGGTGGCCTTGGCGCCCGCTTTCGCGCTGACCGCCACCATCAACTGGGACCTCCTCGCCGTGGCTCTGCTGGCCGCCGCGATGCTGATGTGGTCGCGTCGGCGCCCTCTCGCCTTCGGTGTGCTGATCGGGCTCGCCACGGCCGCCAAGTTCTACCCGTTCCTGGTGCTCGGGCCGCTCTTCGTGCTGTGTTGGCGGGCAGGTAAATGGCGCGCGTACATGACCGCGCTGCTCGGCGCCGTCGGGGCCTGGCTCGCGGTGAACATCCCGGTGATGCTCCTGGCGCCCGACGGATGGGCGAAGTTCTACCGCTTCAGCCAGGAACGCGGCGTCGACTTCGGCTCCTTCTTCCTCGTCATCTCGCAACGGGTGAACATCCAGATCACCGCCGAGACGGCGAACGCGTATGCGATGGTCTCGATGGTGCTCGTCTGCGCCGGCATCGCCGCACTCACGCTCACCGCCCCGCGTCGCCCGCGCTTCGCGCAACTCGTCTTCCTGATCGTCGCGGCCTTCATCCTCACCAACAAGGTCTACTCGCCGCAGTACGTGCTCTGGCTGGTTCCCCTGGCCGCGCTGGCCCGGCCCCGCTGGCGTGACTTCCTGATCTGGCAGGCCTGCGAGGTGGCGTACTTCCTGGGGATCTGGATGTACCTCGCGTACACGACCAGCGGGGACGCCCACAAGGGCCTGCCCGCCGAGGGCTACCAACTCGCCATCATGGCGCACCTGCTGGGGACGCTCTACCTGTGCGTCGTCGTCGTGCGGGACATCTTCATGCCCGAGCGGGACATGGTGCGCCGGGCCGGTGACGACGATCCCTCCGGCGGAGTGCTCGACGGCGCGGAGGACGTTCATGTGTACGGTGCGGCGGCCCATCCCCCGCGGCACGCGATGCACTTCGATGGACCTCAGGTGGAGTGGGGCAGCCGGGGCCCGGGAGACGGTTCGCTCTGAGCGAACATGGTGCGGGAGGCGCAACGCGGAAGGCCGGACACGAGAACCTCGTGTCCGGCCTTCCGCGTGCACTGCGGGCGGATCCGCCCGGTGACCTGCTCGTCCGCCTCCTCGGGAGGCAGGGCTCAGCGGTCGACGATCCGGTCGAACTGTGTGGTGGTGTGCCGCAGATGGGCCACCAGTTCCTCGCCCACCTTCGGCTCGGGGGCGTCCGACGGCACGAAGAGGATCGACACCTGCATGTGCGGCGGCTCGGCGAACCAGCGCTGCTTGCCGCCCCAGACGAAGGGAGAAAGGTTCCGGTTGACCGTGGCGAGGCCCGCCCGGGCGACGCCCTTGGCGCGCGGCATGACGCCGTGCAGCGCCTTCGGGGCCTCCAGACCCACCCCGTGCGACGTACCGCCCGCCACGACCACCAGGAAGCCGTCGGAGGCCGCCTTCTGCTGCCGATAGCCGAAGCGGTCGCCCTTGGCGACGCGGGTGACGTCCAGGACGGCTCCCCGGTACTCCGTCGCCTCGTGGTCGCCCAGCCACAGCCGCGTACCGATACGGGCCCGGAAACGGGTCTGCGGGAATTGCTGCTGAAGACGGATGAGGTCTTCGGACTTGAGGTGGCTGACGAACATGGTGTGCAGCGGCAGGCGGGCCGCGCGCAGCCGGTCCATCCAGCCGATGACCTCCTCGACGGCGTCCGAGCCGTCGGTGCGGTCCAGCGGCAGGTGGATGGCGAAGCCCTCCAGGCGCACGTTCTCAATGGCCGCGTGGAGCTGGGGCAGCTCCTGTTCGCTCACTCCGTGCCGCTTCATCGAGGACATGACCTCGATGACGACACGGGCGCCCACGAGGCCGTACACGCCGTCGACGGACGACACGGAGCGGATGACACGGTCGGGTAGGGGAACGGGCTCCTCAGCGCGTCGGTAGGGCGTCAGCACCAGCAGGTCGCCGCTGAACCAGTCCTTGATCCGGGCGGCCTCGTACGTGGTGCCGACGGCGAGGATGTCCGACCCGAGGCGCGTGGCCTCTTCCGCCAGCTTCTCGTGCCCGAAGCCGTAGCCGTTGCCCTTGCAGACGGGGACGAGTCCCGGGAACTGCTCCTGAACGTGCTTGTGGTGTGCCCGCCAGCGCGCGGTGTCGACGTACAGCGTGAGCGCCATGGACGGTCCCGGAACCTTTCTGGTGGCTGCGGTGTATCAGAGGTATGGAAGCAAAAACGGGGGCGTCAGCGGCGCGACATGTAGATGTCGAGCGCCTTGTGGAGCAGCTTGTTCAGCGGGAAGTCCCACTCACCGAGGTACTCGGCGGCCTGTCCACCCGTGCCCACCTTGAACTGGATCAGGCCGAAGAGGTGATCCGTCTCGTCCAGCGAGTCGGAGATGCCGCGCAGGTCGTAGACGGTCGCGCCCAGAGCGTAGGCGTCGCGCAGCATGCGCCACTGCATCGCGTTCGAGGGCCGGACCTCACGGCCGATGTTGTCCGAGGCGCCGTAGGAGTACCAGACGTGCCCGCCGACGACCAGCATGGTCGCGGCGGAGAGGTTCACGCCGTTGTGCCGGGCGAAGTAGAGCCGCATGCGATTGGGGTCCTCGGTGTTGAGGGCCGTCCACATGCGCTGGAAGTACGACAGCGGGCGGGGCCGGAAGCGGTCACGCACAGCCGTGATCTCGTACAGCCGCTGCCACTCCTCCAGATCCTGGTAGCCGCCCTGGACGACCTCGACGCCCGCCTTCTCGGCCTTCTTGATGTTGCGGCGCCACAGCTGGTTGAAGTTCTTGTGGACCTCTTCCAGGGAGCGGTTGGCGAGCGGCACCTGGTAGACGTAGCGGGGCTGTACGTCACCGAAGCCGGCGCCGCCGTCCTCACCCTGCTGCCAACCCATTCGGCGCAGCTTGTCGGCGACCTCGAAGGCGCGTGGTTCGATGAAGTCGGCCTCGATGTCGCGCAGGCGCTTCACGTCCGGGTTCTGGATGCCCGCCTTGATGGAGATGGCCTCCCAGCGCCGGATGATCACCGGCGGGCCCATCTTCACCGAGAAGGCGCCCTGCTGCTTCAGATGCGCGAGCATCGGCTCCAGCCAGTCGGTGAGGTTCGGCGAGAACCAGTTGATGACCGGACCCTCGGGCAGATAGGCGAGGTAGCGCTTGATCTTGGGCAGCTGGCGGTACAGCACCAGGCCGGCACCGACCATCTCACCGGTCTTGTCGTCGAACCACCCGAGGCTCTCGGAGCGCCACTCGGCCTTGACGTCGGCCCAGGCCGGGACCTGCATGTGGCTAGCCGCAGGCAGGCTCTGGATGTACGCCAGATGCTGCTCACGGCTGATCGTCCTCAGGGTCAGGCTCATTCGGGGCGCTCCTCGGGCTGGTGTGTCCCCATGGGTACAGGGGCTCCGGCTCTCGCGCCGAAGCCTATAGCGCCCTGCGGGCGCCTCGAATGGCCGTATGGAACCTGGAAGCCCGGCCGGGAGGCGGCCGGGAGTCCAGGCGGTGTTATTCGGCCGCTTGGTCCGATGTGGGACAGCGGACAGCGAGAAGCACGGCCCTCCGACCGCGCGGTCGGAGATACGGAGTCAGCCGATGAGCCCGCCGAAGAGCCCTCCATGGGCCATGCCGAGGAAGAAGCCGACGGCTGAGGCACCGAGACCCACGATCAGGCCGAAGCGCTCACGGGTCGTCTCCGAGATGAACTGTCCGTACGCGCCGGTCAGAATCCCCACCAACCCTGTCCATGAACTGAGCAGGTGCAGATGGTGGAACATCGCCGTGATGAAGGAGACCGCCCCGAGTACGAGCGTCACGGCCAGCAGCGTGTCCTGCACTGGGTGGGGCTTGTCGTCGGTGGCGAACAGAGAGCCGGCGATGTTGGGTCGCAATGTCTGTGCCATAGGGCACCTCCTGCGGAAGGCGGCGCATCGTAGCGCCATACACACCCGATGTGTACAGATTGACGGTCACCGCCACCGGATTTCAACCGGAAGCGGGTGTGCGGGTAGTCTGTACCGTCTGCACGAGTGTCTGCCCAGGCCATGACAGGAATCCCCGGCGGGGATCCCTGATTGTCAGTGGCGGCCGATACCGTTGCGTACGCATCACGACCCTCCTGCCACGGAACGACCGTGGCCGCTGAGTCCAAAGGAGGTGGGTTCTACATGCGTCACTACGAGGTGATGGTCATCCTCGACCCCGATCTGGAGGAGCGCGCTGTCGCCCCTCTGATCGAGAACTTCCTCTCCGTCGTCCGTGAGGGCAACGGAAAGGTCGAGAAGGTCGACACCTGGGGCCGTCGTCGTCTCTCGTACGAGATCAAGAAGAAGCCTGAGGGCATCTACTCGGTCATCGACCTGCAGGCCGAGCCTGCGGTCGTCAAGGAGCTCGACCGCCAGATGAACCTGAACGAGTCGGTCCTCCGGACCAAGGTCCTCCGTCCCGAGACCCACTGAGCTCTCCCGCTCAGTTGATCCCGGGATCCGAGTAGCAGCACAAGCAGCCAGCAGCAAACCCGCCGAGAGGTACCCCCATGGCAGGCGAGACCGTCATCACGGTCGTCGGCAATCTTGTCGACGACCCCGAGCTGCGCTTCACCCCTTCCGGTGCGGCGGTCGCGAAGTTCCGTGTCGCGTCCACTCCCCGTACCTTCGACCGTCAGACCAACGAGTGGAAGGACGGCGAGAGCCTGTTCCTGACCTGCTCGGTCTGGCGTCAGGCGGCGGAGAACGTCGCCGAGTCGCTTCAGCGAGGCATGCGCGTCATCGTGCAGGGCCGGCTGAAGCAGCGGTCCTACGAGGACCGTGAGGGCGTCAAGCGCACGGTCTACGAGCTGGACGTCGAGGAAGTCGGCGCCAGCCTGCGCAGTGCCACGGCCAAGGTCACCAAGACCGCCGGAGGCGGCCGCGGTGGCCAGGGCGGTTACGGCGGTGGTGGCGGTGGCGGCCAGGGTGGTGGCGGCTGGGGCGGAAGCCCCGGTGGCGGCCAGCAGGGCGGCGGCGCTCCCGCCGACGACCCGTGGGCCAGCGGCGCTCCCGCCGGTGGCAACCAGGGCGGTGGCGGCGGCTGGGGCGGAAGCTCCGGCGGCAGCGGCGGCAGCGGCGGCGGTGGCGGCTACTCGGACGAGCCCCCCTTCTAAGACTTTCGAGGCCGGATCACCGGTCGTCGAGGTCGAGGGCGGGGGTCTTACCCCAAACTTCTTGATCACACAGGAGATACACCATGGCGAAGCCGCCTGTGCGCAAGCCGAAGAAGAAGGTCTGCGCTTTCTGTAAGGACAAGGTCACGTACGTGGACTACAAGGACACGAACATGCTGCGGAAGTTCATTTCCGACCGCGGCAAGATCCGTGCCCGCCGCGTGACCGGCAACTGCACGCAGCACCAGCGTGACGTCGCCACGGCCGTCAAGAACAGCCGTGAGATGGCGCTGCTGCCCTACACGTCCACCGCGCGATAAGGGAAGGGTGACCGACACATGAAGATCATCCTCACCCACGAGGTCTCTGGCCTCGGCGCTGCCGGCGACGTCGTCGACGTCAAGGACGGCTACGCTCGCAACTACCTGATCCCGCGGAAGTTCGCGATCCGCTGGACCAAGGGCGGCGAGAAGGACGTCGAGCAGATCCGTCGTGCTCGCAAGATCCACGAGATCCAGACCATCGAGCAGGCCAACCAGGTCAAGGGCCAGCTCGAGGCCGTCAAGGTCCGTCTGGCTGTCCGCTCCGGCGACGCCGGTCGTCTCTTCGGTTCCGTCACCCCGGCCGACATCGCTTCCGCGATCAAGGCTTCCGGTGGCCCCGAGGTCGACAAGCGCCGCATCGAGCTGACGGCTCCGATCAAGACGCTGGGCGCCCACGAGACGTCCGTGCGTCTGCACCCCGAGGTTGCCGCCAAGGTCAACATCGAGGTCATCGCGGCCTAAGGGCCGTGCTCGCTGAAGCGGTGTATGGGGCCGCACCCTGTGAAGGGTGCGGCCCCACATGCTTGTCGGGCGATGTTTCACGTGAAACAAAGCCGGGCTTCGGTCACGCTCTCAGCGCGTCGCTCCGGTGACGATCCACAAGCCGGAGCGGGATCGCAGCCAGAGGGTCGACATGCGCGTCGCCATCATCAGCGTCATGGCACCCCAGAGCGCGGTCAGACCGCTGCCGAAGGCAGGGACGAGCAGGGCGGCCGGGATGAAGACCGCCAAGGTCAGCAACATGGCCCGAGCAAGGTAGGGGCCGTCGCCCGCGCCCATCAGTACGCCGTCGAGCACAAAGACGACGCCGGAGATCGGCTGGGCGAGCGCCACCACGATGAGAGCGGGGAGCGCGGCTTCCTGGACTGCCGGATCGCCCGTGAACAGTGGGATGAACAAAGGGCGGGCGATGATCACCAGGAGTCCGAGTATGGAACCCGTGGCGATTCCCCACTGAACCATCCGGCGGCAGGCTTCGCGGGCTCCCTGGGTGTCGCCCGCGCCGAGGTAGCGGCCGATGATGGCCTGCCCGGCGATGGCGATCGCGTCCAGGGCGAAGGCGAGCAGGCTCCAGAGCGAGAGGATGATCTGGTGTGCGGCGATGTCCTCGTCCCCCAGCCGGGCGGCGACCGCGGTGGCGATCATCAGGATTGTCCGCAGTGAGAGCGTGCGGACCAGTAGCGGCATTCCTGCCTGAGCCGAGGCACGTATGCCGACGACGTCCGGTCGCAATGAGGCGCCATGCCGTCGGGCACCGCGGACCACCACCCAGAGATACGCGGCAGCCATGCCGACCTGGGCGATGACCGTGCCCCAGGCGGATCCCGCGATGCCCAGGTCGGCGCCATAGACGAGGCCTGCGTTCAGGGCGCCGTTGGCGACGAAGCCCGCCACGGCGACGTAAAGGGGAGTCTTCGTGTCCTGGAGGCCGCGCAGGACGCCGGTGGCGGCGAGCACGATGAGCATGGCCGGGATGCCGAGGGCCGAGATCCGCAGATAGGTCGTCGCATACGGAGCCGCGGTGTCCGAGGAACCGAAGAGAGCGACCAGGGTGGGAGCTGTGGGGACGACGACAGCGACGACGGCCGCGCCCAGTACCAGTGCGAGCCAGATGCCGTCCATGCCCTGGCGGATGGCGGCCCGCAGATCTCCGGCTCCGACGCGCCGGGCGACTGCGGCCGTGGTGGCGTAGGCCAGGAAGACAAAGACGCTCACCGCGGTGACGAGGAGGGCCGAGGCTACGCCGAGACCGGCCAGTTGCGCGGTGCCGAGGTGGCCGACGATGGCGGTGTCGACCATCAGGAAGAGCGGCTCGGCGACGAGCGCGCCGAAGGCCGGAACGGCCAGCGTGATGATCTCTCGATCGTGCCGACGCCGAGTGGCCTTGGGGGTCGCGGAAGCCTGTGTCATGAGCACCAATCTAATCTTCCACAGGTAAGTGACGCAATGAGCTTGTGACTATTACATGACGCCCGGTCGGGTGTGTTCTTGTGTACCGATAGTGATGATCTTGATCCGGTCGGGAAAGTTTTTCTTCTGCACAGCCCGTGGACGGTAAAGATGCAGGTCAGGGCGGTTCTTTCGGTAGGGGCGAGGTCTTGTTCACAGGCCTGTCCACCGAGTCGTGCACAGGTTTTGCGGGGTTCTCCACAGCATCTGGGCCGTCGTCCACATGGCCTGTGGATAACCAGATTGGCTGACGGTGCCGACGGGCCTACGGTGGTGCGGCGCCCGCTCCTTGGCAGATCACGGAAACCTCGCAAAACCGACGTGCCAGAACCGGAGTTGGGCCTCTTATTTGTCAGTGTCGTGCCGTAGAAATGAGAAGCACGGCGAGGTCCGCTCGGCGGACGGGAGGAGGTTGCTCGGTGAGCATTTCCGAGCCCCTGGACGACCCGTGGGCCGACAGCGGGCCCAGTGATCGTCTGCCCTCTTCCCGCCGGCGTCCGGACGGCGGCCGGAGCAGGGACGAGCGGCACGACCGCGGCCGGGACGACGGGGAGTGGGACGGCGGAGGTTCGGCCTTCGAACGCGTACCACCGCAGGACCTCGATGCCGAGCAGTCCGTCCTCGGCGGCATGCTGCTGTCCAAGGACGCCATCGCCGACGTGGTCGAGATCCTCAAGGGCCCCGACTTCTACAAACCGGCTCACGAGACCATCTACCAGGCGATTCTCGACATCTACGCCAAGGGTGAGCCCGCCGACCCCATCACGATCGCCGCCGAGCTCACCAAGCGCGGCGAGATCACCAAGGTCGGCGGCGCCTCCTATCTGCACACCCTCGTCCAGACGGTGCCGACCGCGGCGAACGCCGAGTACTACGCGGAGATCGTCCACGAGCGTGCCGTCCTGCGCCGCCTGGTGGAGGCCGGCACCCGCATCACCCAGATGGGATACGCGGCCGACGACGACGTGGACGAGATCGTCAACAGAGCCCAGGCCGAGATCTTCGCGGTCACCGAGCAGCGCACCACCGAGGACTATCTGCCGCTCGGCGACATCATGGAGGGCGCGCTCGACGAGATCGAGGCGATCGGTTCGCGGTCGGGGGAGATGACCGGTGTGCCAACCGGCTTCACCGACCTCGACCAGCTCACCAACGGACTGCACCCGGGACAGATGATCATCATCGCGGCCCGGCCCGCCATGGGTAAGTCCACGCTGGCGCTGGACTTCGCGCGCGCTTGTTCGATCAAGCACAACATGCCGAGCGTGATCTTCTCGCTCGAAATGGGTCGCAACGAGATCGCGATGCGACTGCTGTCCGCCGAGGCGCGCGTGGCCCTGCACCACATGCGGTCCGGCACGATGACCGACGAGGACTGGACGCGGCTGGCCCGCCGCATGCCGGACGTCTCGGCGGCGCCGCTGTACATCGACGACTCCCCGAACCTGTCGATGATGGAGATCCGCGCCAAGTGCCGGCGTCTGAAGCAGCGCAACGACCTGAAGCTCGTCATCATCGACTATCTGCAGCTCATGCAGTCCGGCGGCAAGCGGTCCGAGAGCCGCCAGCAGGAAGTCTCGGACATGTCGCGAAACCTGAAGCTGCTGGCCAAGGAGCTGGAGCTGCCGGTGATCGCGCTGTCACAGCTCAACCGTGGTCCCGAGCAGCGTACGGACAAGAAGCCCATGGTCTCCGACCTGCGTGAGTCGGGATCGATCGAGCAGGACGCCGACATGGTGATCCTGCTGCACCGCGAGGACGCGTACGAGAAGGAGTCGCCGCGCGCGGGTGAGGCCGACATCATCGTGGGCAAGCACCGAAACGGTCCGACGGCCACGATCACGGTCGCCTTCCAGGGTCACTACTCGCGATTCGTGGACATGGCACAGACCTGACCCGGCGAAATGCGCTCGACGCGTGGTGCCGGGCCCGATGGACTGGGCCCATGACAACACCTCAGGAAGAGCTGCTTCCCGCCACGCGTCGGGCTCTGCTGCACCGCATCGCCGTCGCTCAGGCCGACGGACGGGCGCCGTCACTGGTGGCGGCTGTGGTGCGGGGCGGGGAGACGGTGTGGAACGGGGCGCGGACCTCGGTGGAGGGGCACGCGCCGGACGCCAACGTGCAGTACCGGATCGGCTCGATCACCAAGACCTTCACCGCCGTACTGGTCCTGCGGCTGCGTGACGAGGGCGTGCTGGACCTCGGCGACCCGCTGGAGAAGCACCTGCCGGGCACCGGTGCGGGGGAGGCGACCATCGCCGAACTGCTCGCGCACACGGGCGGACTGGCGGCCGAGTCGCCATCGCCCTGGTGGGAGCGCACCCCGGGCTCCCTGCGCCCGGAACTCGCCGATGTGCTCGGCGAGCAGCCTCACCGCCACCCTGTCGGCCGCCGCTTCCACTACTCCAACCCCGGCTTCACGCTCCTCGGCGCGCTCGTCGAACAGTTGCGGGGTGCGCCCTGGGAGGACGTCCTGCGTCGTGAGGTGCTCGAACCGCTCGGCCTGCGCCGCACGACGTGGCACCCGGAGGCGCCGCATGCCGGCGGCTGGGCCGTCCACCCCTGGGCCGACGTGATGTTGCCGGAACAGGTCGAGGATCTGGGCCGCATGGGTCCAGCTGGCCAACTCTGGTCCACGACAGGCGACTTGGCGCGCTTCGCGGTCCTCCTGGCCAAGGGCGACGACCGGGTGCTCAGCGCGGAGTCCGTCGCGGAGATGCGGACGCCGGCCGCACCGGGGGAGGCCGCCGATGTGTCGGCCGGTTCGGCGTACGGGCTCGGGATGCAGCTTCAGCACCGGGACGGACGGTTCCTCGTCGGTCACGGCGGTTCGGTTCCCGGCTTCCTCGCGCAGCTCCTCATCAGTGTCGAGGACGATGTGGCGGCGGTCGTGCTCACCAACTGCACCTCCGGGCCGGTTGTCTCGGAGGTGGCCGCCGACCTCGTACGCATCGTGGCGGAGGCCGAGCCTCGGATCCCCGAGCCGTGGCGACCGTTGCCCGAAGTGGACCGCTCGGTCCTGGAGCTGGCCGGCCCTTGGTACTGGGGGACGTACAGCTTCGTGTTGCGGCTCGTCGCCGACGGAGGTCTCTCACTGGATCCGCTCTCCGCCACCCTGCGCGGCGCTCGGTTCCGGCGCAACGGCGACGGCAGTTGGACGGGGCTCAACGGCTACTTCGCCGGAGAGCTTCTACGGGCCGTACGAAGGCCCGACGGGACCGTGAGCCATCTGGACCTCGGGTCGTTCGTGTTCACGCGTCAGCCGTACGACGAGGGGGCTCCGGTGCCGGGTGGGGTGGAGCCCGAGGGGTGGCGCGGGATCTCGTAGGTGCGAGTCTGATGATGGTGGGGTTCTGGCGCGCGTTGTTTCACGTGAAACAGGACCCCACAGGTGTTCCTGGACCGCTTCTCAGAGCGGCAGTTTGAAACCCACGTGGGTGGCCTCGAAGCCGAGCCGCTCGTAGAAGCGGTGGGCGTCGGTGCGCGTGACGTCGGACGTCAGTTGCACCAACTGGCAGCCCTGGGCCCGTGATGAGTCGATCGCCCACTCGATGAGTCGTGTGCCGAGACCGCTGCCGCGCTCATCGGTGTGGACACGTACGCCTTCGATGATCGAGCGGGTGGAGCCACGCCTGGAGAGGCCGGGGATGATCGTCAGCTGGAGCGTACCCACGACACGGCCCGCGCGGACGGCGACCATCACGTGCTGGTTGGGGTCACCGCTGAGCCGCTCCAGCGCTGTGAAGTAGGGGGCCAGGTCGTCCGACGACTCGCGCTCGGCGCCCAGAGGGTCGTCGGCCAGCATCGCGACGATTTCCGGGACGTCGTCCTTGGTCGCCGACCGTATTTCAAGATCTCCCATGCCCGCACCCTACGCAGGTGCCTTCAGCGACTCCACGGCGCGGACCAGAGGTGCCAGTTCGGGGTTCTCGGCCGCCTCGTCGAGAGCCTCGCGCAGGGCGGCGTCATTCGTGGGGCGTGCCGCGCGAGGAGTTGCAAGACCGGCTGCGGAGACATCGGTGTAGATGCCCCGGCGGTCGGTCGGGCAGAGGTAGCGCGCGAGGAGGCCGCGGACCTCGAGCCGGGTGACCAGCCGGGTCGTTGCGCTCTGGCTGAGAACGACCGCGTCGGCGACCCCTTTCATCTGGAGGTGCCCGACCTCGCCGTCGTGCTGGCGGCTCAGCACGTCTAGCAGGGAGTACTCGCGCACGCCTGCTCTCCGCGCTCGCCCCCGTCTGCTCCGTCATGCTGCTCGGTCGTGTCGTCGCCTTGGCATGGTCGGCGCCAACCTCGTGGACGGCACGTACGCGGACCGCGCGCTGATGCCCATGCTGTACGTCTCACTGGGCGCTCTGGCCGTCGTCCTCGCACTGTTCTCGTTCACCGCCCAGGACAAGATCGCCGCGGCCGTGACCATCGCGCTGGTCGGAGCCTTGGGTTTCGCGACCGTGCCGCCGTTGCAGAAGCGCGTTCTCGACCAGGCGCACGGCGCCCCCACACTGGCCTCGGCCGTGAACATCGGTGCCTTCAACCTCGGCAACGTGCTTTCCGCCTGACTCGGCGGCCTCGTCATCGACGCGGGCCTCGGCTACACGGCACCCAGCTGGGTCGGAGCCACCCTCGCCGTGAGCGCACTGGTGCTGGCGCTCATCGCGACGACGCTGGAGCGCCGGGAGAGCGCTGCCGGCACGGTCGTCGCGGGAACGGTGGGAGCGGGCGATCAACGGACCGCCGTGCATCACTGACAGCCCGATGAGCGGAACGTGCGGGACGTGTGGTCTCAGCCCGCCGCCACGGTCAACGGGGCGTAGCGCCGGGTCCAGTCACCCGGTAGCTCGGAGAGCCCGTACGTCATCACCGAGTTGAAGGCGACCGACACCAGGCCGCGTGCCTTCACCCACGTCAGCAGTTCTTCATGGCGTACGTCGATGTCGGTGCGCAACGGTCGGTCGGTGTGGGAGGCCAGGGAAACGATGAGCGCCTTCGCTGTCTCCGTGTCACGGGCGATCAGTGGACCGACGACGTGATCGTCCATGTTGGGCCAGGCTGCCGTGTATCCGATGATCCGGCCGTTGTCCTCGGCTACGCGCAGATGGTCGGCGAAGGCGGGGAGCCGGGTGAGGATGTGGGTCCGGTCCGAGCCGAAAACCTCTCCGTCGAGTCGGAGAATCGTGGTGAGGTCCTCGGCCGTGGCCGGGCGCGTGGAGACCGCAGGATGAGGCCCCCCTGACGTGAAGTGCCCGCGAACCATCTCGGCCCGTCCGGTGACCTTGAAACCCAGCTCCTCATAGAGCGGACGTCCGTGCGGTGTCGCGTGCAGGGTCAGCGGAGTCGTTCCCATCTCCGAGACGACGTGGCGCATCAGGCGGCGGCCGATGCCCTGGCGGGCGTGCCGCTCGGCGACCAGAACCATACCGATCGCACCCAGGTCGGGGCGCCCCACCGGCCCGTACTCGGTCACCACACAGGCGGCGACAAGGCCGCCCTCGGGGTCATCGACGCCGTACCCCGTGCCGGCCGCGAGAAGCAGCCCCCACTTGTGCTCCTCGCGGGGCCAGCCCCGGTCTTCGGACAGATCAGCGCAGGCGGTGAGATCGCGATGCGTCAGACGGCGGATGGACAGAGCGGCGGGGGAAGGTGTCGGCACGCAGGTCAGGCTGTCCGACACGCACCCCGGACGTCCACCGGTTTGCCTTCAGACGTACGCCCTTTTGGCCATCCCGTGCGCAACCGCACAGGCGCGGACGGATGTTTCACGTGAAACATCCGTCTCCGGGCATAGGCGTGCAGGCGTGGCTGGCCGCGGCTCCCATGACGAGACTGCACCTGTTCGGCCTGGACGGCACCCTGCTGTGCCGCACGGCGGCCCCGGTGGAGATCTCGCGACAACTCGGCCTCGACAAGGAGACAGCCAAGCTCGAACGGGACGTCGTGACGGGGCGCATCCTCGAGCGGCTCACGACTTGCGGCGTGCCCGCCGCGTACGGCTCGCGCTTCCCGTGTTCCCATTACCGAGCCTGTCGATCGGCCGGGATTCTCACGTCGGCGGCCAAGGCGGAGATCGCGGACCGGCTCTGTGCGGAGTTCGGGGTGACCCACGCCGACTGCGTCGCTCACGGCGACTCTCTCTCGGACGCGGAACTCGTCGGTACGGTGCCGATCTCGGTCGCCGTGAATGCCGACCGGCATCCGATGGGGCTGGCCACTCACTCGTGCACGGGGCAGGATCTGTGGGATGCCTATGAATTGGTGCGACGCGCCCGGTAATTGAAGGAATTGTTGATTCGCCCCCGTTGAATTCCCGGTAGGGCAAGGGGGGACTTGTGTGTGGCGGCCCTGCCGGTAGGGTCGAGTCCGGTTCGTGTCCGAAGCGAGATGCAGTCGTCTCATGGCGGGGGTGCGAACGCAGCTCAATGCAGCCTAACCGGACAGGGAGATCGAGGACCTGCGTTTACCGTTACGAGGCGGGGGCGTTCGCGTGCTGTGGAACGCTGGTGAGTGCTGCGGCTCACGTCACACTCTCACCTACTTGTCCGTACGGAGCGGGAACCCGGGTTGAATGTGGCCGCGTTGGTCGACGGGGAACGAACGGGGAAAAGCAAGGCCGTCCGCGGGGGAAAGCGTGCGACTTCCGAGTGGGGGCGCACGCAGATCGACCGAAAGATGCTCGAGGCGAGGCAGACCATGGACGCTCCGACCACCACGTCGGCCGGCAACGGTACTTCGGAGGGCACTGACGGAGGCGGCTGGTTCACGCCGCGCACGTCTCCGCCGTCCCCCGGCGCAGACCAGGAGCCAGAGGGCAACCGCCTCGCAGCCCTGCGGCCCGTCGGCCGTTCCCAGGAGCCACCGAAGGGCTCACAGCAGAACCGGGAAGGCACCGTGCGGGAGCGAATACAGACCTCCGCGGACCTCCCTCCCAGCGCCCCGCCGAGCCCCCAGCCCGCCCCGCCCGCCGCGGAGCACGCCTCCGAGCACTCCGTCTTCGACACCCGTGTGCCCGTCCAGCGCGGCGGCACCGACGCCGCCGCCTCCCCCGACGCCGTTCTCATCCGGCGGACTATGGACGAGGTCGGACCCGTCGCCGACAAGGTCACCTCGTACTTCTACGCGCTGCTCTTCGTCCAGCACCCGGAGCTGCGCTCGATGTTCCCTCCCGCGATGGACGCCCAGCGCGACCGCCTGCTCAAGGCGCTGCTGACCGCCGCCGAGCACATCGACAACGCCCCGGTCCTCGTCGACTATCTGCAGAACCTCGGTCGCGGCCACCGTAAGTACGGAACCCAGGCCGAGCACTACCCGGCCGTCGGCGAGTGTCTGATCGGTGCGCTGAGCCGGTACGCCAAGGCGAGCTGGAGCGGCGAGACCGAGGCGGCCTGGGTCCGGGCGTACACGACGATCTCCCAGGTGATGATCGACGCGGCCGCGGCGGACGAGCTGCGAGCCCCGCCCTGGTGGCTCGCCGAGGTCGTCTCGCACGACCTGAGAACGTCGGACACAGCGGTCATCACCGTCCGCCCGAATCAGCCGTACCCCTTCCTCGCCGGGCAGTACACGAGCCTGGAGACCCCTTGGTGGCCGCGAATCTGGCGGCACTACTCGTTCGCATCGGCGCCCCGCTCGGACGGACTGCTGTCGTTCCACGTGAAGGCGATCTCCGCGGGCTGGGTCTCCAATTCGCTCGTGCACCGTGCCCGGCCCGGAGACGTGCTGCGACTGGGACCGCCGGCCGGCGCGATGACCGTCGACCACACCAGCGACAGCGGACTGCTCTGTCTGGGCGGCGGCACCGGTATCGCACCCATCAAGGCCATCGTGGAGGACGTCGCCGAGCACGGGCGGCACCGCCCGGTCGAGGTCTTCTACGGAGCCCGCACCGGCCAGGACCTCTACGACCTCGACACGCTGCTACGGCTGCAGCAGAGCAACTCGTGGCTCGAGGTCCGCCCCGTCGTGGACCGGCACGGGCTGCTCCAGCTGCCCGACGCCATACGTGACCACGGACCCTGGAACGGGTACGACGCGTACCTCTCGGGCCCTCCCGGCATGATCCGCAGCGGCGTGGACGCACTGAAGGGCGCCGGGGTGCCCTCGGATCGCATACGCCACGACTCGGTGGAGGAACTGGTGGCGGCCGGGGACTGACCGCCGAAGTTTCCCCGGCGAGCGGCCGGGTGACCGTCGGCGGAACGTCAGCCCAGGTCGGGCGCGTGCATCGCTCGTACGCCCTCGATGTTCCCGTCCAGGTAGTGCCGCAGGGACAACGGGACGAGGTGCACGGAGGCGATGCCGACCCGGGTGAAGGGGATGCGCACGATCTCGTACTCGCCCTGAGGCTCGTCCACCTCGGGGCCGTGCCGCTTGGAGGGGTCCATGGACTCCAGGCGGCAGACGAAGAAGTGCTGGACCTTCACGCCGGTGGCGCCGCCGTCCTCGCCGATGTGTTCGACGGTGTCGACGAAACAGGGGACCACGTCGGTGATCTTGGCGCCGAGCTCCTCGTGCACTTCTCGGTGGAGCGCGTCGACGACCGTCGTGTCCTCCGGCTCGACGCCGCCGCCCGGCGTGAGCCAGTAGGGATCCATGCCCGGCTTGGTCCGCTTGATCAGGATCAGGTCGTCGCCGTCGAGCAGAACGGCGCGGGCGGTGCGCTTGACCACGGGTCGTACGGTCATGGGAGAAATGTGGCCCTGCATGTTCCACGTGAAACATCGCCGGAGCGACGAAGAGGGGCACCCCGGAGCTCGCGAGCGGTCCGCCGCCGCCCCTCCCCGCCGCCGAGGGGCATCAGCGCTGCCACAGGACCCACGTCAGGCCGCCTCAGGACCAGTTTCCGGAGGACTCCAACAGCCACTCATGCGCCCGCGCGATGTGCGGCATGGCCAGGGTGCCCGTTCGGACCACCAGGAAATAGGTCCGCAGCGGGGGCACCGCAGGGTCGAGGAGCGTGACGAGGTCTCCGCGTTCCAGGGCGGAGGCGCACAGGTAGTGGGGCAGCACGGCCAGTCCGGCGCCCGAGATCGCACAGGCGAGGACCGCGCGCAGGTCCGGGACGACGACGGTGCCGGAGACGGCGGGCCGGGAGTCGAAGACCGAGGCCCAGTAGCGGGCGATGAAGGGCAGGGACTCGTGCACCTCGACGAGGGGCAGGTCCTCCAGGGCGTGTGCCCCCTTACGGCGCAACCTGCCAGGACTGATCTCGTCCGCCCAGCGCGGGGCGGCGACCAGGACGTGTTCCTCGTCGCAGAGGGGAGCCGCGGTGAGCAGGGCACCACGCGGCTGGGCGGTGGTGATGACCAGGTCGTGGTGCCCGGCGGCGAGGCCTTCCAGCGTCTCTTCGGCGTTCCCGAAAGAGACCCGCAGCGTGAAGCCCTGGCCGTCGTCCCCGGTCAGCTCGGTGAGGGCGGGCAGGGCCCGCTCGGCGGTGAACTCCGGTGGACCGGCGAGATGGAGGGTCCGTAAGGAGGAGTCGTCGTCGAGGCCGGTCTCGGCGATCTCCACCAGCGCGTCCAGATGTGGCGCCGCCTTGTGGGCGAGTTCGTCGCCGATGGTCGTCGGGGTCACTCCCCGGGCCTGGCGCAGGAAGAGGGGGCGGCCCAACTGGCGTTCCAGGGTGCGTATCTGCGAGGTGACGGCCGGCTGCGAGAGGCCGAGCAGGGCAGCCGCGCGGGTGAAGGAACCGGCCCGGTGCACGGTCACGAACGTTCGCAGTAAGGCCAGATCCATGGTCGATCCTCTCCTCTCGCCTCACCGCCTCCGGAGCGCCCAACTATAAATATGTCGATAGGTCTCTGTCGTTACTGTGATTGGACACTGACACAGAGTCAACTAGCCTTGTTCGCGCGGTTCTTCGCGCGCAGAACCGGGGGCGGTCCGAGCCACGAGGGGGGAGGCTCGGACCGCCCGTTGTGCGTGGTGCAGTACTAGTAGGACTCCGTTAGGTCTGTCTCGCGGTGCTGTTTGGGGGCATGGTGGGTGTGTGGATGCACATGAAGTGAACCGTGCCCGGGCGAAGTTGGCGTTGTTCGTGGCCGATGTGTTCGCGTCGGTGCCGCGCAAGGATCAGCGGGCCAAGAGTGACTGCTATCTGCGGGGACTGATGGTGGACGGTCGCCGCAAGTCCATCCAGGCCATGGCCTCGCGGCTGCCGGACGGCAACGAGCAGAACCTGCAGCAGTTCGTGAACCAGTCGACCTGGGATCCCGTGCCGGTGCGGCGGCGGATCGCGGAACGGATGGTGCCGAGAATCGGCCCGGATGCCTGGGCGGTCGACGATGTGTCGTTTCCCAAGGACGGGAAGATGTCGGTCGCTGTCGCTCACCAGTACTGCGGGGCTTTGGGCAAGCAGGCCAACTGTCAGGTCGCGGTCAGCGTGCACGCGGTCTCCGACACCGCGTCCTGTCCGCTGCAGTGGCGCCTGTTCGTGCCCCGGGAGTGGGCGGATGATCCGGTCCGCCGACGCAGGACGGGGGTTCCTGAGGAGGTCGGGCACCGGGAGAAGTGGCGCCTGGCCCTGGACGTCTTCGACGAGCTGGCCGGGTGGGGGCTGGTGCCGCCGGCGGTGGTGGCCGACGCCGGCTACGGGCAGAACGCCGACTTCCGCGACGGGCTGGAACGTCGGAACATCGGCTACGTGGTGGCGATCCGCTCGGACGTGACCGTCCACCCGCACGATGCGGTGCCCGCTGCCCCGCCCTGGTCCGGCAACGGCCGCAAGCCTCAGCCCCGCTACCGCGACAAGCCGTCCCCGGTGGCCGCGCTCGCGGCGGACCAGGGGCGGCAGGCCTTCACCGAGGTGACCTGGCGTGAAGGCTCACGCGGGCCGATGCGCTCGCGCTTTCTGGCGCTGCGCGTGCGGCCGGCCGGTGTCCGGTCCCGCCGCCTTGCCCAGGCCGCCGCCACCGCGCAGGAGGGTTTGTGGGACGGTGTCCTGCCCGACGTCACGCTGCTGGTCGAATGGCCCGAAGGCGCCGAAGCACCCACCGATTACTGGCTGTCGAACCTGCCGGCCGACACCCCGCACGCTGAACTGGTCCGCCTGGCCAAGATCCGCTGGCGCATAGAACACGACTACCGGGAACTCAAACACGGCCTCGGCCTGGACCACTTCGAAGGACGTTCCTGGACCGGCTGGCACCACCACGTCACCCTGGTCACCGCCGCCCACGCGTTCCTCACCGAACAGCGCCTGGCCCCAAAAGCCGATACGGCGGACTCACCCTCTACCAGATCCTCGACACCATCCAGGACCTGCTGAACTGCTGGACCGGCACCTGCACCACCTGCCACCGCCCCCTGCCCAGAACATCCACCACCAGCCAGAACCCAAGAGCCAGAGCAACTTAACGGAGTCCTACTAGCCGGTAGCAACAGCGAGCGCCCGCAGCACGTCCGCCACCAGATCGTCGGTGTCCTCCGCGCCGGCCGAGAAACGAATGAAGCCCTCCGGCACCGCGTCGCCTCCCCAACGGCCGCGCCGCTCGGCGGTGGAGCGCACCCCGCCGAAGCTGGTGGCGTCGTCCACAAGGCCGAGTGCGTCGAGGAACACGTCGGCACGCGCGCGCGTGGGCAACGCGAACGACACCACACACCCGTAGCGCCGCATCTGCTGCGAGGCGATCTTGTGCGAGGGATCGTCCGGCAGCCCCGGATACCGCACCCCGGTCACCCCGGGCCGGCCCTTGAGCGCCTCGGCCACCGCCAGGGCGTTGACGCTCTGCCGGTCGGCGCGCAGTTGGAGCGTGGCGAGCGAGCGGTGCGCGAGCCAGGCCTCCATCGGGCCCGGGATCGCTCCGACGATCTTGCGCCACCGTCGTACACCGGCCATGAGTGAGGCATCGCGTCCGACGACGTATCCGAGCAGGACGTCCCCGTGACCGGTCAGCTGCTTGGTGCCACTGGCCACGGCGAAGTCGGCGCCCAGGTCCAGCGGCCGCTGCCCGAGCGGGGTCGCCAGGGTGTTGTCGACCGCCACGAGACAGCCACGCGCGCGTGCCGCCTCGCTCAGCCGCCGCACGTCGCACACGTCCAGCCCCGGGTTCGACGGCGTCTCGAGCCACAGCAGCCTGGCACCGTCGAGAGCGTCGAGCTGGGCGTCGCCGCCCGTCGGGGCGCTGCGCACCTCGATGCCGTACGAACGCAGCTGTTCACCGGCCAGAGGCAGCACGTTGTAGCCGTCGCTCGGCAGGACGAGGACGTCTCCGGAGCGCAGCTGGGAGAAGAGCACGGCCGAGATGGCGGCCATGCCGGATGCGAAGACGAGAGTCTCTGCGGCGTCCTGTCCGGGTGCCTCCAGTTCGCCGATGGCACGCTCCAGGAGCGTCCAGGTGGGGTTCTGATCGCGCCCGTAGGCGTACGGGCCGGTGGGCTCACCAGGCAGGTGGTAGTGGGCGGCGAAGACCGGTCCGGGGAGGGTCGGCTCGTGCTTGACGGGCTCGGGCAGTCCGGCCCGCACCGCGCGGGTGCCGTCACCGGGGCCCGACGCGAGGTCGTCCGTGCTCATGTGATCCCAGCCTCCACCTTTTCGCGTACGGCGGCCAGCAGACCGGGGCTCGCCGCCTCCACGAGTTCCAGGCACTCCTCGAACCCGTCCATGCCGCCGTAGTAGGGGTCCGGAACATCGAGGTCGTCGTCCGCGGCGGGGTCGTAGGAGCGCAGAAGCCGGATCTTGTCCGCGTCCGCAGCGGTCGGCGCGAGGCGGCGCAGGGCCTTGAGGTGGCCTTCGTCGAGGGCGATGACGAGGTCGAGGCGGGAGAACCAGGAGACCTGGAACTGCCGGGCCGCGTGCATGCTGCCGTAGCCGTTCGCCTCCAGAACGGAGACGGTACGCGGATCGGCGGCGTCGCCCTCGTGCCAGCCCCCGGTGCCCGCGCTGTCGACCTCGACCAGGCCGTCGAGCCCGGCCTCCTCCACGCGGGCACGGAAGACGGACTCGGCCATCGGGGAGCGGCAGATGTTGCCGGTGCAGACGAAGCAGACTCGGTAGGTCATGCCGGACCCTCAGTCCCCGTCGGGCAGGACGAGGGAGAGCGCCCAGGAGACTATCGAGATGATCAGGCCGCCGAGGACGGCGGTCCAGAAGCCCTCCACGTGGAAACTCAGGTCGAGCTTGTCGGCCAGCCACGAGGTGAGCAGCAGCATCAGGGCGTTCACGACCAGCGTGAACAGGCCGAGTGTCAGGATGAACAGCGGGAGGGTCAGCAGCTTCAAGAGCGGCTTGACCACCGCGTTCACCAGGCCGAAGACGAGGGCGACCAGCAGCAGCGTGCCGATCTTCTTGCCCGTGCTGTCCCCGGTCAGCGTGATCTTGTCGAGCAGCCAGACAGCGACCGCCAGGGCGCCTGCGTTGGCGATCGTCTTGACTAGGAAATTCATCATGTGTCTGATCGTGGCAGAAGCGATCGGTACGAGCACCGGGCAGGGGCGACTAAGTCGATGAAGGCATTCCGGTTGGACGAACTGGAGGCGGAGCGCGCCGCCAATGACGGTGCCTATCTGCAGTTCCTGCGCGAGCGGAACATGTCGGTCGGCCTGTACGCGCTCGATGCCGGCGAGCTCGATCCGCAGAGGCCGCACAGCCAGGACGAGGTGTACCTCGTGGTGAGCGGCCGGGCGGCACTCACGGTCGGCCTGGAGACCACCCAGGTCGCGCGCGGCAGCGTCGTGTACGTGCCCGCCGGGGTCGCCCACAAGTTCCACCACATCTCAGAGGACTTGAGGGTCGTGGTGGTGTTCTCTCCGCCGGAGGGCTGACGTCCGCTTCGGTGTTCCCTAGGGGGACGATCAGGGTCGGACAAGGGGTGCGAAGCCCCCGGATGGCCCCTGCGCGGGCCTAGCATCGATGGCAGGACAGCAGTAGGCCCGGAATGAGTGCCCCGGTGGCGGGGCGACGGGTGGAGAAACAAGGAGCAAGGGCCATGCGGGAGATCTTCGCGGGGATGCCGTGGTGGGTGAAGTGGATCGCGGTGCCGGTCATCGCCCTGCTGGTGTTCGGAGGCCTGATAGTCAGTGTCGTCCAGGTCGTGGTGGGCCTGCTCTTCAAGCTGCTGGTCTTCGTGGCGCTGGTCGGCGGACTGATCTACGTCGTAAGGAAGTTCACGGCGGGTTCCTCGTCGCGCGGCGACTGGTGAGGTGTCAGCACCGCGCAACAGTTGAGGCGTGAGTGGGTGAGCCCCGGTCAGGGCAGGGCGGTAACAGGAACGTGAGGTTCCCTCGCCCGAGGGAAGTTTCCCGGCGGGGCGGTCTGCGGGCGGTGACGGGCGGCTAGAGTCCGGGAACTCGTCGCGGGCTCGACCCCGCGGGCGGCGCATCTCCCTCCCGTGTCCCCCGCACGGGCGGCCCTCCTCGCGCTTCGGGAGTGACCCTTGGCCACGGCTGACACCGCACCCGCAGAACCGCTCTCCCCATCCGCCAGGCCGCGTTCCCGGTCGGCACAGAGCGCCCTTCCTCCCACGCAGCCGGGCCCGCGATCGACACCGACAGCCGCCGAGCAGCCGCGTGTCCGGGCCGCGGAGACTCACGGTGCGCCGCCACCGCCGCGTACTGCGCCTTCGAAGACCTCGGCTCCCCCTGTGCAGCCACGTACCTCGCCGGGCGAGGAGAACGAGCGATGTCCCGAACTTCCCGCGCCCCAGACACGGACGCGGCCACCGGCGTCACCGGTCCTGCCGCAGGCGCAGGTGGCGGCATCATCGACCCGTGCACAGGCACAGCCACCGGCACCACCGGCCCGGACCCAGCCGCGGACCGCCGGGCTCGACCGCCCTGTGCCATCTCATGGGCACGGTCCGACAAGGGGAGCGCGGATCCCGGCCCCGGCGTCGCCGACCGTGTCGGAGGCGAACTCCGGCACTCTGATCGGCTCCGTGCAGCGGGCGATGCGGCTCCTGGAGGCCGTCGCCGAGCGGGAACACGGGGCGCCTGCCAAACAGTTGGCGCGGGACGCCGGGCTCGCGCTCCCCACGGCGTACCACCTGCTCCGCACGCTGGTCCACGATGGCTATCTCCGCCGGGAGAAGGGGCTGTTCTTCCTCGGTGAGGCGGCGGAGCGGCTGAGCAGCAGTGGAGCGCAGCAGAAACGTCGCAGCACGGTGGGCGAGGTCCTGGCGCACTGGCGGGACGCCCTGGGTGTGCCCGTGTACTTCGCGATCTACCGGGACGGCGAGATCGAGGTGAAGTGCGTCGCCGACAGCCCGAACACCCCGGCCGTCGAGGAGTGGGCCGACTTCCGTGAGACGGGTCACGCACACGCCATCGGACAGTGCCTGCTGTCCCAGTTGAGCGATGAGGCCCGCCGTGACCACCTGGATCGTTATCCGGTGCAGTCGCTCACCCCGTACACGGTCCGTGACGACGAGGCGCTGCTCCGGCGCCTGGACCGGATCGGGCGGATGGAGCCGGTCGTCGAGCGGCAGGAGTACGCCCTGGGGACGGTCTGCGCAGCGATTCCCATCACCGTGGGGACCACCGCCGGGACCCTCGCCATCTCGTTGCCGTCGCACCAGGCGGACAGACTGCTGCCCGTCGCCCGTCAGTTGCAGACCGAGATCGGAAAGCTGCTAGGGACACTCGCGATCTCTATCAGCATCTGAAAAATCACTCCTTGTGATCTCTCGTGTACTTTCAGCAAACTTCCAGGGGTGTCAGGCGGATGATTCCTGGCCAGTCGACGAACACGGCGGGGTAGGCGATGCACGAGTCGGTACAGGCAGAGGTCATGATGAGCTTCCTGGTCTCGGAGGAGCTCTCCTTCCGCATTCCGGTGGAGCTGCGTTACGAGACCTGTGATCCCTATGCCGTGCGGCTGACCTTCCACCTGCCCGGTGATGCTCCGGTGACCTGGGCTTTCGGGCGGGAGCTGCTCATCGACGGCGTGGGTCGGCCGTGTGGGGACGGGGACGTCCACATCGCGCCCGCCGATCCGGAGACGTTCGGCGAGGTCCTGATCCGGCTTCAGGTGGGCACCGACCAGGCGATGTTCCGGGTCGGCACGGCGCCGCTGGTGGCCTTCCTGGACCGTACGGACAAGCTCGTGCCGCTGGGGCAGGAGCGTTCCCTCGCCGACTTCGACACGCTGCTCGACGAGGCTCTGGACCGCATCCTGGCGGAGGAGCAGAGCGCGGGGTGAACCGTTACGGCGCCGGGGTGCCGTAACGCTTCAGCGCTTCCGGCGGCGGCCCTTTCCGCCGCGTGCCGGAGCCGGCACGGCCGCCGCTTCCGGGGCCCCCGGGCGGTCGGCCGAGACGACCAGGGCGGCCAGCGCGGTGGTCACGGGCACTGAGGCCACGAGGCCGATGGAGCCGACGAGCGTGCGCACGATCTCCTCGGCGACGAGCTCGCTGTTGGCGACCGTGCCGACACTGCTCTGGGCGATCGAGAAGAGCAGCAGCAGTGGCAGCGCGGCGCCGGCGTAGGCGAGGACCAGGGTGTTGACCACCGACGCGATATGGTCCCGGCCGATCCGGATGCCCGCGCGGTACAGGTCCCGCCAGCCCATCGCCGGGTTGGCCTCGTGCAGCTCCCAGACCGCCGATGTCTGCGTGACCGTCACGTCGTCGAGCACACCCAGCGAGCCGATGATGACGCCCGCGAGCAGCAGACCACTCATGTCGATCGTCGGGTACAGCCCGTGGATCAGGCCGGTGTTGTCGTCCGTGTTGCCGGTCAGATAGGCCCAGCCGATGAATCCGGAACCCAGCAGGCCGATCAGCAGCAGCGAGATCAGGGTGCCGATCACCGCCACGGATGTCCGGGCCGAGAGCCCGTGGCACATGTAGAGAGCGATCAGCATGATGGCGCTCGCCCCGACCACCGCCACCACCAGCGGGTTCGAGCCCTGCAGGATGGCCGGCAGGATGAAGAGGGTCAGCACCAGGAAGCTGATGGCCAGTGCCACCAGGGCCATGAGGCCACGCAGTCGGCCCACCACCACGACGGCGAGCGCGAAGATCCCGGCGAGCAGCGCCATCGGGAACTTCCGGTTCACGTCGGTGACCGAGTACTGCAGGTCCTTGGGCGCGGCGGGCTCGTAGGCGACCACGACCTCCTGGCCCTGCTCCAACTGCCGTGACTGGTCCGGCTGAACGATCTCCGTGAACGTACGGCCCTTGTCGTCGCCCGTATCGACTCGGATCGTGGCCTTCTTGCAGGTGCCGTTCGCCTGCTGCTGGGCGGATGAGCCCTCGGCGGTGGACGTGTCGCCGGTCGGGGGGACACCCGAGGCGTTCACCGACGAGCAGTCGACCTCGTCGACCTTGGTGACGGTGGCCTGCTGCGTCTGCCGGTCGAAGCCCACCCCGGTGCGCTCGTGTGCCGGGGCGCCGCCGGGCCAGAGCACGACGAGGCCCACGACGACCGCGGTCGCGAAGGGGATCAGCACCGCCGCGATGACCTTGCGCAGATGTTGCGAAACGGGCGCGGCGGGGCCATGGCTGTGACTGTGGGAGTGGCCGCCGCCGGAGGACGGGCCTTGGCCATGACCGCCTCCGGAACCGTATCCATGACCGTCTCCGGGGCCGTGGCCGCCCCCGGAACCGTATCCATGGCCACCGTCGGAGCCGTGCCCATGACCGTTTCCGGGGCCATGGCCGTGGGGTCGCTCGGGGGGCGGAGGCGGGGGCTGCTGCGTCGTGGTCACCGACCGATCATCGCAAGAACGAGCGATGCGCACTGTTCACCGCGCCACATCTGCCGCTAGCGTGGAGGCACCTTTGCACACGCGGGAGCTCGGAGCACCGGGCTGAGAGGGCGCTGACCTCCGCAGACGCGATGTTTCACGTGGAACATCGTCGGGCGGAAATCGCTGCGTCGACCGCTGAACCTGTTACCGGGTAATGCCGGCGTAGGGAGTAGGTCTCATGACCATCGAGGACACACGCACGCCTGCCTCCAGCCAGACAGACGGGGTATCCACCGCGTCCGAGGGCGAAACGAACCAGGGCGAACAGCCTCTGGAGGCCGGGAAGTCCATCGGCTGGCACAAGGCGTACATCGAGGGCTCGCGCCCCGATCTGCGGGTGCCGGTCCGCCAGGTGCACCTCACCAACGGGCAGTCCGTCACCTTGTACGACACCTCCGGCCCGTATACCGATCCGACAACGGAGACCGACGTCAGGCGGGGACTCCTCCCCCTCCGCGAGAACTGGATCATCGCCCGGGGAGACACCGAGGAGTACGCGGGCCGTCCTGTCCGCCCCGAGGACGACGGGGTCAAGCACACCTCGCCGCGTGGCGGGCTGCGCAACCTCGACGCGGTGTTTCCGGGGCGGCCGCGCCAGCCACGCCGTAGCCGTGACGGCCGGGCGGTGACCCAGCTCGCGTACGCACGACGCGGGGAGATCACCCCCGAGATGGAGTACGTGGCCGTACGGGAGAACATCTCGCCGGAGGTCGTCCGCGAGGAGATCGCGGCGGGCAGGGCCGTACTGCCCGCGAACGTCAACCACCCGGAGATCGAGCCGATGATCATCGGCAAGAGGTTCCTGGTGAAGGTCAACGCCAACATCGGCAACTCCGCGGTCACCTCCTCCATCGAGGAGGAGGTCGAGAAGATGACCTGGGCGACCCGGTGGGGCGCCGACACGGTCATGGACCTGTCCACCGGCCGGAACATCCACACCACCCGCGAGTGGGTGCTGCGCAACTCCCCCGTCCCCATCGGCACGGTGCCGCTCTATCAGGCGCTGGAGAAGGTCGACGGCAAGGCCGAGGAGCTGACCTGGGAGATCTACAAGGACACGGTCATCGAGCAGGCCGAACAGGGCGTGGACTACATGACGGTCCACGCGGGCGTGCGCCTCGCGTATGTGCCACTCACCGCGAACCGCAAGACCGGCATCGTCTCGCGCGGCGGCTCGATCATGGCGGCCTGGTGCCTGGCGCACCACAAGGAGTCGTTCCTCTACGAGAACTTCGAGGAACTGTGCGAGATCCTCGCCGCCTACGACGTCACGTACTCCCTCGGTGACGGCCTTCGGCCGGGCTCCATCGCGGACGCCAACGACGAGGCGCAGTTCGCGGAGTTGCGCACGCTCGGGGAACTCAACACGATCGCCAAGAGTTTCCACGTACAGACCATGATCGAGGGCCCGGGACATGTCCCGATGCACAAGATCAAGGAGAACATCGACCTGCAGCAGGAGATCTGCGATGAGGCCCCGTTCTATACGCTCGGCCCGCTGACCACGGACGTCGCGCCGGCGTACGACCACATCACCTCAGGCATAGGTGCCGCGATGATCGCGTGGTGGGGCACAGCGATGCTCTGCTACGTCACGCCCAAGGAGCACCTGGGACTGCCCAATCGTGACGACGTGAAGACCGGCGTCATCACCTACAAGATCGCGGCTCATGCGGCGGACATCGCCAAGGGACATCCGGGCGCACAGGAGTGGGACGACGCGTTGTCGGACGCCCGCTTCGAGTTCCGCTGGGAGGACCAGTTCAACCTGGCCCTCGACCCCGACACGGCTCGTGAGTTCCACGACGAGACGCTCCCGGCCGAGCCGGCCAAGACGGCCCACTTCTGCTCCATGTGCGGACCGAAGTTCTGCTCGATGAAGATCTCCCAGGACATCCGTCGTGAACACGGTGGTTCCCGGTCCGAGATCGAGGCGGGTATGGCCCAGAAGTCCAAGGAGTTCGCGGAGGCGGGGAACCGGGTCTATCTGCCGATGGCGGACTGAGGGGCACCTCCGCCGAAAGCCATGGGCGGCGAAGTGGTCCGGTCGCGGCCGCCACCGCTCGTGCGGCGAACTGCTGCCTGTGCGACGAGCGGTGCTCTTCCGGCCGGTTGCCGGGAGAGCCCGCCGCCGCGGGTTGGGCGGTGCCGTGGGGCCTGTTCCGGCCCGCGGGCCGGGGGCGTGCCAGATGGCCGCCGAAGCCCGGTTGCTTCCGGGTGGCGGCCGCAGCCCGGGTGCTACTCGGGCTGGTGCTCCGGCCCGCCGAAGTCCGGGCTGGAGAAGTCCGGGCTGCTGTAGCTGGGGCGGGAGCCGGCGCCGCCGCTGTCCGGGCTGCTGCTGAAGCTCGGGCGGTTGTAACCGAGGTGGGGCATGCGGCTGGGCCGGGCCGGCTGGTCCGGCTCGCTCAGCACCGCCGGGCCCGGGTTGGCGAGGGCATCGCGGAGGAACGGCAGGATGCCGCGCTCCAGGAGGGCCTCGCACCAGGCTTCCCTGGCCCGGGTCACCTCCTCGTTCAGCTCGCTGCGCGCTCCGTCGTCCAGAAGGGCGGTGGCGTTGTTGCGCAGGGCGGTGAGCAGGAGGCCGATCGCGGCCACGAGGATCGCCGCCGCCGTGACCGCGCCGAAGACCCACCCCGTGGTGAGGAGGGTCTCGGCGATCGCGCGCTCGGGGTCGAGCACCTTCATGACGTACCCCACGAGCAGGAAGAGCACCGCGGCGGTTCCGGCGAGGACGGGAGCGAGCACCGTGGCTATGGCACCGGCGCCCGCGCCGACGGCCTCGGTGACCTCGCCCACGGTGGCGGCGAGTCCCACCGCGGTGCCGTCCGGTTCGCTGGACCCGGACGCCGTCCCCTCGCGGGCGGGCGTGGTGGTCGACGGCGGGTTGCGGAATTCGTCGCGGACCTTGACGTAGTACTGGTATTCGGTCGTCGCGGCGGCGGTGATGATCGCCGTGGCGTTGAGAGCCATGGTGCGCAGCTGTTCGCGGTTGAGCCGCTGGAGGCCGGCGGCGAATTCCGGGCGCTGTGGTGCGGAGCGCAGCGCCTCGCCGAGGATCCGCTCGTACTCCTGGCGGTCCTCACTGAGCAGGTGCTGCGGAACGCTGTTCATGTGCATCCCCCGATGCTCCGTAGGGCTTGTGGCTCGGCATGCTGACGAGCCGTCGGGCAGAAACGGAGGGGAGCCTGCTACGGATAAGCCGATGGTAGAGCGGTGACGGCAGGCGGTGACAGGGGGTTTGAAGAAATTGGCCCCTGGCCAGCCAAGTCTTCCGACGGGGGACGCCTGCCCGTTGAAGGCTCAGCTACGCAACGGGAGTTCCTGGACCAGCAGCTTTCCGGCCATGGTCACGCCGCCGTCCATGGCGACGGCCAGACCGTCCGCATACGTGTACGGTCCGTTCACCGAGGGGCCCGAGCGGTCCTCGCCGTCCTCCGAGCCGACCTCGCCCAGGAGGTACGGAATGGGGCTGTGACCATGGACGATGCGAGTGCCACCGTAGGTCTCCAGCAGTGAGCGCACGGCATCGGCGCCGCCCTCGTCGCGGAAGGAGAAGCGCCGGGTGAACTTGCGGAAGAGGTCCCAGACCTCGTCCGGGTCGTTGCGCGTGATCGTCTCGCGGACGGTGTCGTTGACCGCCTCGATGGAGTCGCCGTAGTCGCGGTAGGCCGTGGTGTCGGAGTGCACCAGGAGGTGGCCGTCGACCTCCTCCATGGCGTCCAGGCGGGCCATCCACTGGAGGTGGTGGTCCTGGAGGCGGTCCATGTCGGTCTTCTGGCCGCCGTTGAGGAGCCAGGCGGCCTGGAAGGTGGCAGTGCCCGCGCCGGAGTTGACGGGGGTGTCGCCGAACCGCTTGGCGCCGAGCAGCAGCAGCTCGTGGTTGCCCATGAGGGCCTTGCAGTAGCCCCCTGCTGCGGCGGCCTCGGCGGACAGGCGCATCACGAGATCGATGACGCCGATGCCGTCCGGGCCCCGGTCGGTGAAGTCTCCGAGGAACCAGAGCCGGGCGGTGCCCGCCGACCAGTTGCCCGCGGTGTCGACGAGGCCCTTCTCGCGCAGTGCGGCGAGGAGTTCGTCGAGGTAGCCGTGGACGTCCCCGACGACGAAGAGCGGACCCGGCCGGGCGGAGGACTGCTCGGCCTCCGCGGTCTCCGGGTCGATCACGACCTGGAGCGTGTCACCCCGCTTGATCACCGGAAGGTCCCGCTGGGTCGGGGTGTATCCCTCGGGGTAGCCCTCGGGTTCCTCAGAGGGCCTGGAGGCCTCTCCGGGGTCTGCGGTGTGGCCGTACGGACCGGCCTCGTGGACGTACGCGGGCACGCGGAAATCGCGCACCGTCGGCGTCCGCACCTCGGGTCCCTGACCGGCCCCCTGAGTCATCGACCCCTCCACCACCATCGCCCGCATCTGCACCGCATCGGACTGCCTGGTCGCAGCGGCCCACGGTGTGTGCGCCCATCATAGGAATGCGGATCGCGCCATGTGATGACCCAGGGGTGGTGAAATGGCGCAGGGCCCCAGTTCGCCGCGGTTTTCTCCCGAATTGGGCGGGGCTCTCCCGCCCAATTCCCGTTCGGATCCTCAGCTCGGGCGTCAACCCTCTTCGGGTGATCGTGGCGGGCTGACCGTCGTACGCGGTGGACGCCGCTCGGACGAGGTCCGCACGATCAGCTCCGTCGGTATCACCTGCTCGACCGGTTGGTCCGATTCGACTCCCTCGATGGCGTCGATGAGGAGCTGGACCACCGCCGTGCCGATCCGGCGAGGCTTGAGCGAGAGCGTGGTGATCGGCGGCTCGGTGGTCGCGTACACGGCGGACTCGCTGCAGCAGACGAGCAGCAGGTCCTCGGGGACGCGCAGGCCGTACCGCCGGGCCGCGGCCAGCAGGTCGGTGCCGTTCGGGTCGAAGAGGCCGTAGACCGCGTCCGGGCGGTCCGGCCGGGCCAGCAGCCGGTCGGCGGCGACGGCTCCGGCGCACGGATCGTGCGCCGGGTAGGCCTCGTACACCGGATCCTGGCCCACTCGCTCGCACCAGCGCAGGTACGCGGTGGTGGAGAGATGCGTGTACGTGTCCGTCGTCGTGCCCGTGAGGAGCCCGATCCGCCGTGCTCCCGCGGCGGCCAGGTGGTCGAGGATGCCGAGGACGGCGGCCTCGTGGTCGTTGTCGACCCACGCGGTGACCGGCAGCGAGCCGGCCGGGCGGCCGTCGGAGACCACCGGTAAGCCCTGGCGGACCAGTTCGCTGACGACCGGGTCGTGGTCCGAGGGATCGATGACCACGGTGCCGTCCAGGGCGACGTTCGACCACACGTCGTGCCGCGAGGTCGCGGGGAGGATGACCAGGGCGTAGCCCCGGGCCAGCGCGGCCGAGGTGGCGGCCCGCGCCATTTCCGCGAAGTACGCGAACTCGGTGAAGGTGAAAGGTTCATCCCCGTATGTGGTCACGGTCAGGCCGATGAGGCCTGACTTGCCGGTTCTGAGGGTTCGGGCCGCCGCCGAGGGGCGGTAGCCAAGTCGGTCGGCGACCTCGCGTACATGGCGTCGGGTGGCGTCCGGGAGCCGGCCCTTGCCGTTGAGGGCGTCGGAAACGGTCGTGATGGAGACTCCGGCGGCGGCGGCCACGTCCCGGATGCCCGCCCGGCCCGACCGGGTGCCTCGGCGGGGAGTTTCCGCGCGGCTCACCTGGTGCTTCCCTGCTGCTGTCATGGCGAGCCGATAGTAGGGCTCATGCGGTGGGGTAGTGCGGACGCATATGCACTCGTTGACAGGCACGTTTCTGCAAGGTCATACAGGGTCAAGTGCCTTGGATTGTAAGGGAGTTGAACGATCCAATGGCACTACGTGACTTGTCGGCGCGCATAGGCCTGCCAAGTAGCTGATGTTTCGAAGAGGTCTCAACTCACCTGCACGGGTGATGCGCGCTACGGCGTGAGCCACCGGCGCGTGCGTCCGCGAACGGCACGCCCCCCTGATTCGTACCCCTTCGTGTGCTGATGCCCGTGGGGCTGGTGTGACAGCAGAGGTGTGGATGCGGGACGGACGCGGTTGTCCACAGGCCATTCGCAGGGGCGCCGAATCCTCATAAGGTGAGAAGCATTACGTCGACGAGGAGGACTGCGGTGAGCGAGACGAGCCCCAAGCTGCGAGCCGAGCTGGAGGGGATCCCCACCTACAAGCCCGGCAAGCCGGCCGCGGCGAGCGGCCCGGTGGCGTACAAGCTGTCCTCCAACGAGAATCCCTATCCGCCGCTGCCCGGGGTGCTGGAGAGCGTGACCGGGTCGGCCGCGTCCTTCAACCGGTACCCGGACATGGCGTGCACGGGACTGATGAGCGAGCTCGCGGACCGCTTCGCGGTGCCGGTCACGCACCTGGCCACGGGTACCGGCTCGGTCGGTGTCGCCCAGCAGCTGCTGCAGGCGACCTCGGGGCCTGGTGACGAGGTGATCTACGCCTGGCGGTCGTTCGAGGCGTACCCGATCATCACGCAGATCAGCGGCGCGACGTCCGTGCAGGTGCCGTTGACGCCGGGGGACGTGCACGACCTGGACGCGATGGCGGACGCGATCACCGACCGGACCCGGCTGATTTTCGTCTGCAATCCGAACAACCCGACCGGGACGGCCGTCCGCCGGGCCGAGCTGGAGCGGTTCCTCGACCGGGTGCCCGGTGATGTGCTGGTGGTGCTGGACGAGGCGTACCGCGAGTTCGTGCGGGATGCCGAGGTGCCGGACGGCGTCGAGTTCTACCGCGAGCGCCCGAACGTCTGTGTGCTGCGCACCTTCTCCAAGGCATACGGCCTCGCGGGACTCCGGGTGGGCTTCGCGATCGCCCACGAACCGGTGGCGGCCGCCCTGCGCAAGACGGCCGTGCCGTTCGGTGTGAGCCAACTCGCACAGGACGCCGCGGTCGCCTCTCTGCGCGCCGAGGACGAGCTCATCGGCCGGGTCGGTTCGCTGGTCTGCGAGCGGAACCGGGTTGTCGAGACGTTGCGAGCCCAGGGCTGGACGGTTCCGGAGACGCAGGCGAACTTCGTGTGGCTGCGGCTGGGGGAGCGCACGGTCGAGTTCGCCGGTGTGTGCGAGCAGGCCGGTGTCGTCGTGCGGCCGTTCCCGGGCGAGGGTGTGCGCGTGACGATCGGCGAGACCGAGGGGAATGACATCTTCTTGAAGGTGACGGAAGGGTTCCGCAAGGAGCTCTAGCTCTCGGTGCTCTCGGCGGTGAGGGGTTCGGGATCTCCCGAACCCCTTCCGCGTGCGCGATAGGGCTGACGTGCCTGTTTGCGCCATAGGCCCATCGGCACGGACTTAGGGACCCCCCACCCATCGATGCTCGAACGGGTATGCGTCATAATTGCTTGTGAATGTGAACGCGTTCACAAGCGCGTCCCGGTTGTCCTGAGATGTACGTGGCAGGCGGGACAAACTGCCGCAGTGCCACGGCATGTAAGGAGAAGACGTGGACCTCGCTCTGGCGCCGGAGACTCTGGCGCGATGGCAGTTCGGCATCACCACCGTCTACCACTTCCTCTTCGTCCCCCTCACGATCTCGCTCGCCGCGCTCACCGCCGGCCTGCAGACCGCGTGGGTGCGCTCGGGGAAGGAGAAGTACCTCAAGGCCACCAAGTTCTGGGGCAAGCTCTTCCTGATCAACATCGCGATGGGTGTCGTCACCGGCATCGTGCAGGAGTTCCAGTTCGGCATGAACTGGTCCGACTACTCCCGCTTCGTCGGTGATGTCTTCGGGGCCCCGCTCGCCTTCGAGGCGCTGATCGCCTTCTTCTTCGAGTCCACCTTCATCGGCCTGTGGATCTTCGGCTGGGACAAGCTCCCGCAGAAGATCCACCTGGCCTGCATCTGGATGGTCTCCATCGGCACCATCCTGTCGGCGTACTTCATCCTCGCGGCCAACTCCTGGATGCAGCACCCCGTCGGCTACCGGATCAACGAGGCCAAAGGCCGGGCCGAGCTCACCGACTTCTGGCTCGTCCTCACCCAGAACACCACGCTCACCCAGGTCTTTCACACCCTCACGGCGGCCTTCCTCGCCGGCGGTGCCTTCATGGTCGGCATCGCCGCCTTCCATCTGGCCCGCAAGAAGCACATCCCGGTGATGAAGACCTCGCTGCGACTCGGCCTGGTCACCATGGTGATCGCCGGCATGCTCACCGCGATCAGCGGCGACCTGCTCGGCAAGGTCATGTTCAAGCAGCAGCCGATGAAGATGGCCGCCGCCGAGGCCCTGTGGGACGGCGAGGCGCCCGCGCCCTTCTCCGTCTTCGCCTATGGCGACGTAGACAAGGGCCACAACAAGGTCGCCATCGAGGTTCCCGGTCTGCTGTCCTTCCTCGCCAACGACGACTTCGACTCGTACGTCCCCGGCATCAACGACGTCAACAAGGCCGAGCAGGAGAAGTACGGGCCCGGCGACTACCGGCCCAACATCCCCGTCGCCTACTGGGGTTTCCGGTGGATGATCGGCTTCGGCATGGCGTCCTTCGCCATCGGCATGGTCGGACTCTGGCTCACCCGCAAGAAGTTCCTGCTGCCGCAGCACCTGCGGGTCGGCGACGACGAGGTGCCGCATCTCGTCCTGCTGCCGAAGAAGGCCCTCGGCCCGACCCTCACCAAGTGGTACTGGCGCATCGCGGTCCTGACCCTGGGCTTCCCACTGATCGCCAGCTCCTGGGGCTGGATCTTCACCGAGATGGGCCGCCAGCCATGGGTTGTCTACGGCGTGCTGCGCACCGAGGACGCGGTCTCCCCCGGTGTCTCCCAGGGCGAGGTCATCACCTCGATGATCGTCTTCACCGTGCTGTACGCCATCCTCGCCGTCGTCGAGGTCAAGCTGCTCGTGAAGTACGTCAAGGCGGGGCCACCGGAACTGACGGAGGCCGACCTCAACCCGCCCACGAAGATCGGCGGCGACTCCCGTGACGCCGACAAGCCGATGGCCTTCTCGTACTAGGCCGCACCGGGCCAAGGGAGCACAGTCATGGAACTTCACGACGTCTGGTTCGTTCTCATCGCCGTCCTGTGGATCGGCTACTTCTTCCTGGAGGGCTTCGACTTCGGGGTCGGTGTCCTCACCAAGCTGCTGGCCCGGAACCGTCCGGAGAAGCGGGTCCTCATCAACACCATCGGGCCCGTCTGGGACGGAAACGAGGTGTGGCTGCTGTCGGCGGGCGGCGCGACCTTCGCCGCCTTCCCCGAGTGGTACGCCACCCTCTTCTCCGGCTTCTATCTGCCGCTGCTGCTCATCCTGGTCTGTCTGATCGTCCGGGGCGTCGCCTTCGAGTACCGGGTGAAGCGGCCCGAGGAGAAGTGGCAGCGCAACTGGGAGACGGCGATCTTCTGGACCTCGCTGCTCCCCGCGTTCCTGTGGGGCGTGGCCTTCGCCAACATCGTCCGCGGAGTGAAGATCGACCGCGACTTCGAGTACGTGGGCAACTTCGCCGACCTGCTCAACCCGTACGCCCTCCTGGGCGGTCTGGTCACGCTGTCGCTGTTCACCTTCCACGGGACGGTGTTCGTCGGCCTCAAGACCGTCGGTGACATCCGGGAGCGGGCGCGGACGCTGGCGCTGCGCGTCGGTGCCGTGACGGCCGGACTGGCGCTGCTCTTCCTGCTCTGGACCCAGATCGAGAAGGGCGACGGAGCTTCGCTGGTCGCTGCGGCCGTGGCGGTCGCCGCGCTCGTGACGGCGCTGGTGGCGGTTCGAGCGGGGCGCGAGGGCTGGGCGTTCGCTCTGTCCGGGGTCACCATCGTGGCTGCCGTCGCGATGCTCTTCCTGACGCTCTTCCCGAACGTCATGCCTTCCTCGCTGAACGAGGACTGGAGCCTCACGGTCACCAACGCCTCGTCCAGTCCGTACACCCTGAAGATCATGACGTGGTGTGCGGCAGTCGCCACACCAGTGGTCATGCTCTACCAGGGGTGGACGTACTGGGTGTTCCGCAAGCGGATCGGTACACAGCACATCGCCGAGTCGGCGCACTGAGTCCCGGTGGGAGGTGTGTTTGACGATGTTTCACGTGAAACACACCTCCTCAGGCCGAAGAGGCATGTTTCACGTGAAACATGCCTGCCGAGAAGAGGGTGTTTCACGTGAAACCGATCGATCCGCGACTGCTGCGGTACGCCCGCGCCACCCGGCTCTTCCTGGTGGTGGTCGTCGGCCTGGGTGTCGTCGGGGCCGCGCTCGTCATCGCGCAGGCCATGCTCATCGCCGAGATCGTGGTCGGCGCCTTCCAGCACGGGATGGCGGTCGCTGAACTCCGTACTCCTCTGCTGCTCCTGGCGGCGGTCGCGCTGGGAAGGGCCCTGGTCTCCTGGCTCACCGAGTTGGCCGCTCACCGCGCGAGTGCGGCGGTGAAGTCGGAGTTGCGGGGGCGCCTGTTGGAGCGGGCCACCGCTCTGGGGCCCGGTTGGCTGAGCGGGCAGCGCACCGGTTCGCTGGTCGCCCTCGCCACCCGGGGGGCCGACGCGCTCGACGACTACTTCTCGCGCTATCTGCCGCAGCTGGGCCTGGCCGTCGTCGTGCCCGTCGCGGTGCTCGCGCGGATCGTCACCGAGGACTGGGTGTCGGCGGCGATCATCGTCGGGACGCTGCCGCTGATCCCGGTCTTCATGGTGCTCATCGGCTGGGCAACCCGGTCGCAGATGGACCGTCAGTGGCGGCTCCTGTCACAGCTGTCGGGGCATTTCCTGGATGTCGTCGCCGGGCTTCCGACGCTGAAGGTGTTCGGCCGGGCCAAGGCGCAGGCCGAGTCGATCAAGCGGATCACCGGCGAGTACCGGCAGGCGACGATGCGGACGCTGCGGATCGCCTTCCTGTCGTCCTTCGCGCTGGAGCTGCTCGCCACGATCTCGGTCGCGCTGGTCGCGGTCACCATCGGCATGCGACTCGTACACGGTGAGATGGATCTGTACATCGGGCTGGTCATCCTCGTGCTGGCCCCCGAGGCCTATCTGCCGGTCCGGCAGGTGGGCGCCCAGTTCCACGCGGCCGCCGAGGGACTCGCGGCGGCCGAGGAGATCTTCGCGGTCCTGGAGACACCGCTTCCGGCGTCCGGGACCGGGGCTGTGCCGTCCGCCGGTGCCCTCCACTTCGACGGGGTCACCGTCCGGTACCCCGGGCGCTCGCACGATGCCGTCTCGGACGTGTCCTTCACCGTGTCCCCCGGGGAGACGGTGGCCCTCGTCGGACCGAGCGGTGTGGGCAAGTCGACGCTCCTGAACGTCCTGCTGGGGTTCACGGAGGCCACGGCGGGCGGGGTGCGGGTCGGAGGCACCGATCTCGCCTCGCTCGACCTGGACGAGTGGCGCTCGCACGTCGCCTGGGTGCCGCAGCGGCCGCACCTGTACGCCGGGTCGATCGCCGAGAACGTACGGCTGGCACGTCCGGACGCGGACGACGCGGCGGTACGGCGGGCGCTCACCGACGCGGGTGCGCTGGAGTTCGTGGACGCGCTGCCGGCCGGGGCCGAGACGGTCCTCGGCGAGGACGGGGCCGGTCTCTCCGCCGGACAGCGGCAACGGCTCGCCCTCGCCCGTGCGTTCCTCGCCGACCGGCCCGTGCTGCTCCTCGACGAGCCGACGGCCTCACTGGACGGGGAGACCGAGGCGGAGGTCGTGGAGGCGGTACGGCGGCTGGCGGTGGGGCGGACCGTGCTGCTGGTGGTACACCGGCCGGCTCTGCTGGGCGTGGCGGATCGGGTGGTGCGGCTGGAGGGACGGGCGGCTGAGGCGCTGTCCACCCGGGAGCCCTTGTCGGGGGAGCCCGCCGGTGCGCTCAGGCCTTCCGAGGGAGCCGAAGGGGAGGATCGGGGAGAGTCCGGCTCTTCTGGAACGGCAACGGCGGCCGGACGGGCCGTCGACGCGAGGGCAATCGAGAAGACTGCTGCTGCGCGGGTGCCCCTCGACGCGGCTGCGACTGCGGCTGGGGTTGCGACTGGGGCTGGGGCTGGGATCACGGTGCCACGCCGCGATGCATCGAACCACGCCGCCCGGCAGGGTGTACTCGGCCGTGTTCGCCACATGGCAGGCCCGCGCCGGGGCCGGCTGACCCTCGCGTTGTTGCTCGGCAGCCTCGCACTGGGGAGCGCCGTCGGGCTGATGGCGACTTCCGGCTGGCTGATCTCGCGGGCCTCGCAGCAGCCTCCGGTGCTGTACCTGATGGTCGCGGTGACGGCGACGAGGGCGTTCGGGATCGGGCGGGCCGTGTTCCGGTACGCGGAGCGGCTGGTGTCGCACGACACGGTGCTGCGGATGCTGGCCGACACGAGGGTGGCCGTCTACCGGCGGCTGGAGCGGCTGGCACCCGCCGGGCTGCGGACGACCCGGCGCGGCGATCTGCTCTCGCGGCTGGTCGCCGACGTGGACGCCCTGCAGGACTACTGGGTGCGTTGGCTGCTGCCCGCCGGGGCCGCGGTGGCCGTCTCCGCCGCTTCCGTCGGGTTCACGGCCTGGCTGCTGCCCGAGGCCGGAGCGGCTCTCGCCGTCGGGCTGCTCGCCGCCGGCGCCGGGGTCCCCCTCGTGACCGGGTCCGTGGCCCGGCGGGCGGAGCACCGGCTGGCGCCGGCCCGCGGGGTGCTGGCCACCCGCGTGGCCGATCTGCTCACCGGCACCGCCGAGTTGACGGTCGCGGGCGCCCTGCCCGCGCGTACCGCCGAGGCGCGGCGGGCGGACCACGTACTCACCCGGATCGCCTCCCGAGCCGCCACCGCCACGGCGCTCGGCGACGGACTCACCACGCTCGTCTCCGGGCTCACCGTCGCTGCCACCGCGCTTCTCGGCGCGCAGGCAGTCGTCGGCGGGCGGCTGAGCGGTGTGGCCATGGCCGTCGTCGTACTCACCCCGCTGGCCGCGTTCGAGGCGGTGCTGGGGATGCCACTGGCCGTCCAGTTCCGCCAGCGGGTCCGCAGGAGCGCGGAGCGCGTGTACGAGGTGCTGGACGCCCCCGACCCCGTACGCGAGCCGCGGGAGTCGGCCGAGGCGCCCGTGTCGCCGTTCCCGCTGCGGCTCGCAGGGATCGGCGCGCGGTACGCCGGGCAGGACCGGGACGCGCTCGCCGGGCTGGACCTCACCCTTGAACAGGGGCGCAGGATCGCCGTGGTCGGTGTCTCGGGGGCGGGCAAGACGACGCTCGCACAGGTGCTGCTGCGGTTCCTGGACGCGCGGGACGGGACGTACACGCTGGGTGGGGTGGACGCGTACGCGCTCGAGGGTGACGCCGTACGGCGGTTCGTGGGGCTGTGCGCCCAGGACGCTCACCTCTTCGACAGCACGGTGCGGGAGAACCTGCTGCTCGCCCGGAAGGACGCGGGCGAGGCGGAGTTGCGGGACGCGCTCGAGCGGGCACGGCTGCTCGACTGGGCCGACGAACTCCCCGACGGGCTGGACACCCTGATCGGTGAGCACGGGGCACGGCTGTCCGGCGGCCAGCGTCAGCGGCTCGCCCTCGCCCGTGCTTTGCTGGCCGACTTCCCGGTTCTCGTCCTCGACGAGCCCGCGGAACATCTGGACCTGCCGACGGCCGACGCGCTCACCGAGGACCTGCTGGCCGCGACCGAGGGCCGCACGACCTTGCTGATCACCCATCGGCTGGCCGGCCTCGAGGCCGTGGACGAGGTGGTCGTGCTGGCGGAGGGACGCGTCGCGCAGCGTGGGACCTATGCGGAACTGGCCCTGGTGGACGGCCCCTTGCGGACGATGGTGGAGCGGGAGGCGGCGGGAGAGCTGCTGGTCTCAGTCTGATCGATCGCGGCTTCGCCGGAGAATCTCGTCGCGGCTCTGACGGACGGTCGGCCGGGCGCCCGACCGACCGTCCGACCGTTGCGGACGAACGGGTGGGGCGGCAGACGGTGGTGTGGCCGGAGCTTCGCTGAGTGCGGTGGCCGTCCCGGCCGACGCCGACTGCCCGCTGCCGTCGGGCCGCTGTCGTGTGGCCGACTGCTGGCACGGCCCGTCTGAGCAGGACCGCCTCGCGGACCGTCTCGTACGGCTCAAACTGGCCCGCGAGTGACCGGGCCGAACACACCTGAGCCGGGCCCCTGTTCGGCCTAGTCCCTTGGCCCGTACGGGGGCAGCGTGTCCCCCGGCCGTACGACTCGAACAGGACTGGCGCGGGGGGCCGGGCCACGATCGCATATGCGCTTCTCTCGCCGACACTCGCTGTTCGTCGTCGTGCCGCTGTGTGCAGCGGCGGTTCTCGTGGTCCGGCCGACGGCGGCCGACAGCGGCGGCGGTGGGACCCCGGGTGGGACCGGCGAGGCAGGGCTCAGCGCCCAGGTGGTGCGGTTGTTCGAGGAAGCGGCGGTGGCGACGCAGCGGTACGAGGCGGGGCGGCGGGTGGCGGAGGCGCAGAAGGTGAAGGCGGAGCGGCTGGAGAAACTGCTCGCGCGGGAACGGAAGCAGATCGGGGTGCTGAACACCGACCTGGGCCGGATCGCGCGCGCCCAGTACCGCGAGGGCGGCGGGGTGCCGTACACCGCGCAGATGCTTCTCGCGGCTGACCCGGAGCAGCTGATGCGGGGGCACCGGGCTGTCTGGCAGGCCGATCTGGCGGTCAACAACGCCGTGGCCAAGAGCCGCCGCGCGGAGGCGAGGCTCGCCGCGGACGAGGCGAAGGCCGCGACGGCGTGGCGAGCGCTGGAGGAGTGGAAGACCGGACTCTCCGAGATCAAGCAGGTGATCCAGCAGAAGCTCGAGGTGGCGCAGTGGACGCTTCAGGGGCAGGCCGACGAGGCGGTCGCGGCCGGCGCCTGCCGGGGAGCCGTCCGACTGAAGCAGCCGGCCGGCGGGCCCTCGAAGGCGTGGGTGGCGCCAGTGGGCACGTACGAACTCTCCGCGGGCTACGGCAGCGGTGGTGAGCACTGGGCCAGTCAGCACACCGGGCAGGACTTCGCGGTGCCGATCGGCACGCCGGTGCGGGCGGTCGGGGCGGGGCGTGTGGTGAAGGTGTCGTGCGGGGGAGCCTTCGGCATCGAGGTCGTCGTCGAGCACGCCGACGGTTACTGCACGCAGTACGCGCACCTCGCCGCCGTCACCGTCGACCAGGGCGAGCGAGTGGCGGCGGGGCAGTGGATCGGCCAGTCGGGCACCACCGGCAACTCCACCGGACCGCACCTGCACTTCGAGGTACGGGTCACCCCGGAGCTGGGGTCGGCCGTGGATCCCGTGCCGTGGCTGCGGGAGCACGGGGTGGAGTTGTAGCCGGGCGCTCCGGCACGGGGGTGGCCGTGGGCGGAGCGGCGGTCATGGGTTCGGCGGCGGTGGTGGCGAGCTCGGCGGCGTCGCTGATGCGCCCGGGGACGGTGGTGAGCCCGGCGGTCGCGGCTACAGCCGCTCCGCCAGCAGCCGCTCGATCACGACCGCCACCCCGTCCTCGTTGTTGGCCACGGTCCGGCCGGATGCCGCCGCGAGGACGTCCGGGTGCGCGTTGCCCATGGCGTACGACTGCCCCGCCCACGTGAGCATCTCGACGTCGTTCGGCATGTCACCGAAGGCGACCACCTCCTCGTGGGAGATACCGCGCTCGGCGCAGCACAGGGCGAGGGTGCTGGCCTTGGAGACGCCCGGTCCGCTGATCTCCAGCAGGGCGCTGGGGCTGGAGCGGGTGATGGTGGCACGGTCGCCGACGGCGATACGGGCGGTGGCGAGGAAGTCGTCGGGGTCGATCGACGGGTGGTACGCGAGGATCTTCAGTACCGGCTCGTCGTCGGCCGCACCGCTCTGGGCCAGCAGCTTCTCGGCGGGCGCGAGGATGTCGGGGATCTCCATGTGGAGCTTCGGGTACTCGGGCTCCTGGTTGAAGCCGTACGTCTGCTCGACCGCGTACACCGTGCCCGGTGCCGCCTCGCGCAGCAGTCGTACGGCGTCGAGCGCGTTCTCCCGCGCCAGCTCGCGGACCTTGACGAAGCGATGGGCGCCCGGGCCGCCGTGCAGGTCGACCACGGCGGCGCCGTTCCCGCAGATCGCGAGGCCGTGGCCGTGGACGTGTTCGCTGACGACGTCCATCCAGCGGGCCGGGCGGCCGGTGACGAAGAAGACCTCGACGCCGGACGCCTCGGCGGCCGCGAGGGCGGCGACGGTGCGCGGGGAGACCGACTTGTCGTCACGGAGCAGGGTGCCGTCGAGATCCGTGGCTATCAGCCGGAGCGGGACGGTCGGGGCCGGGGTCTCGGGCTGTCTCGTCGCTGAGGTCACGGACCCCATTGTCGCGCATATGCGCGCACGGTCGTGCGGGCGCCCGCACAGGTGAGTGATTACCGCTCCGACCCGCCGACTACCTGCGTTGTTACGACCGACCGCGCTCGCGCTCCTACGAGCCGCCGTGTGCACCCCGGTCGGGACTGCTCCGGGAAGCGCTCACGCCAGCTGGGCCAATGCCTCCATGGCGATCCGCTCGAAGACCTTCTCGTCCGCGGCGAAGTCCGAGTCCGGGATCGGCCAGTGGACCACGAGGTCGGTGAAGCCCAGCTCGGCGTGGCGGCCCGCGAAGTCCACGAACGCGTCCAGCGACTCCAGCGGCCGGCCGCGGTCCGGGGTGAAACCGGTGAGGAGGATCTTGTCGAGCCGGGCCGCGTCGTGGCCGAGCGCGGCGGCCGTGTCGGCCAGCCTCTCGACCTGCCCACGCATGGCTTGAACCGACTGCTCGGGGGTGCCCGTCTCGAACAGCTTGGGGTCCCCGGTGGTCACCCACGCCTGCCCGTACCGTGCGGCCAGCCGCATCCCGCGCGGCCCGGTGGCGGCGACCGCGAAGGGCAGCCGGGGACGCTGGACGCAGCCGGGGATGTTGCGTGCCTCATGGGCCGAGTAGTAGTCGCCCTCGTACGAGACGGAGTCCTCGGTGAGGAGCCGGTCGAGCAGGGGGACGAACTCGGCGAGACGGTCGGCGCGCTCGCGCGGCGTCCACGGTTCCTGGCCGAGCGCGGTGGCGTCGAAGCCGGTGCCGCCCGCGCCGACGCCGAGGGTGATCCGGCCGCCGGAGATGTCGTCGAGGGAGATCAGTTCCTTGGCGAGGGTCACCGGGTGCCGGAAGTTCGGCGAGGTCACGAGAGTGCCGAGGCGCAGATGGTCGGTGACGGCGGCTGCGGCGGTCAGGGTCGGCACGGCGCCGAACCACGGCCCGTCCCGAAAGGTCCGCCACGACAGGTGGTCGTACGTGAACGCGGTGTGGAACCCGAGCTGCTCGGCGCGCTGCCACGTGTCACGGCCGCCCTCGTGCCAGCGGAGGTACGGCAGGATCACGGTGCTCAGACGCAGACTCATACATGGAGCGTAAGGGCAGTCGCGGGGTGGTCCCGCTCAGTGCGACGCGGGGAACCGCAGGTACTGAGGCGGAACCGCCTCGGTCAGCCACACCCCGTTGTCGCTGACGCGGAAGACGTGGCCGTCGCGGTGCATGGCACCCGCGTCCACGGAGAGCACGACGGGACGGCCGCGGCGGGCGCCGACGCGGGTGGCGGTCTCGCGGTCGGGTGAGAGGTGCACGTCATGCCGGTTCATGGCGCGCAGGCCCTCGGCCCTGATCGCGCCCAGATAGGCCGCCACGGTCCCGTGATAGAGGTACGGCGGCGGCGTCGCCGGGGCCAGGCCGAGGTCGACCTCGACGGTGTGGCCCTGGTTGGCGCGGATCCGGTCGCCCTCGACGGCGAAGCGCTGCTTGTCGTTGGCGTCGACCACGTGGTCGAGTTCCGCCCTGGTGAAGTGGAAGTTGTGGGCGGCGGCCGCCTCGATGAGCGTGTCGATCCCGACCCAGCCGCCCTCGTCGAGCGTGAGCCCGATCCGCTCCGGCTGGTGTCGCAGGTGTTTCGAGAGGTACTTGGACACTCTCACGGTACGTCGTTCGTTCATCCCACCAGCGTGCCTGGCGAGACCTGCGTCACGCACGTGATTTTGATCCGGATGTTTGATCCACAGCCAAGTGGAGTTATCCACAGGTGAATTGAAGATTCTGTGGACAACTACCTTTCTGATTCAGGGTGGTTCGTGAACTTTGTTGGTTTCGCGCATATTTGCAGTGAGTGAGTCCAAGGTGCGCGACTGTACCTCCCGTTCGGCTGCCGCCGCGATGAAGGCCGATACCTGCTCGGGGCCAACCAGCCTTTCGACCGCTCGCATTGTCGACGCCGGGATCCGTACGGAACACGACTCCTCCGCAGGTGTGGCGGCGGGGGCGGAGCCGAGATGGCGGCGCAGCTGACGGGTAGCGAACAGTCGTATGGCGCGCGCGAGTTCGGCGTCCACCGTCTGCTGTGCCAGCGGTCGCAGACGTCGTACGAGCGTCGCCGCCTCGACCGTGTCGGCCTCGGTCGGTGGCTGGTGCTGCCCGATATAGCGAGCGAACACATGCTCGGTGGTGAACTCCATGAAACGGGTGGCGATGTGCTCGACCTGTCCCCTCAACTCCCTTAGATGACCGGCGATCGCGGACAGGGGCACCCCGGCCTCATGCAACTCGGCTGCCACGGCCAGCTCTTGTGGGCTGGGCACGAGGAACAGATCCGCCTCGCCGGGCACCGGCTCCAGCACGCCCAGCTCGACCGCGTCCGCCACCGCCGCCTCGTCCGGAGCGCCGCCGAATCGCTCGATCAGCTCGGCCCGCGAGATCCGTACGGCCTCCTCGTCGGTCCACGGCCCCTCGACCTCCGCGGCCAGGCCGAGCACTCCGCCGAGGCCGCGGCCCGTGTCCCAGGCCTCCAGGAGCTCCTTGATGGAGGCCAGGGTGTAGCCGCGGTCGAGGAGGTCGGCGATCTGACGCAGTCTGGTCAGATGCATGTTCGAATACACGTTCGCCCGGCCGCGTCGCTCGGGACGGGGGAGCAGTCCGCGGTCCTGGTAGGCGCGGATCGTCCGGACCGTGGCGCCGCTGTGGTGCGCCAGATCCTCGATGCGATACGCGGCCCCGGCCGGTTCGTGGTTCACGGTCCTCGTGCCTCCTTCTGTCACCCGTGCTGCCGTGCTGCCCTGGGCGGCTACGCCACCGCCGGCGCGATCGCGCCCGCGCCGAGTTCCTTCCGCGTGGGCGACGGGCCTTTGTGCGCGGCGCGGTTGTGCGCGGCGAGCGAGCAGCCGGGCGTCCGGCGAGCTCAGGGCCCTGCCATCGGAGAGAGACGGCGCCTCCGCGTCCGCAGGCGTGGCGCCGGGGACGCGGCGACCGCCGTGCCCGTGATCCGTCGGACGTACGAGGGCTGCACGCTGCCTCGCGAAGGCTGGAACCGAGCGGCGGCACTGCTCCCGTCCGAGGTCCGGCTCCGAGCGGACGAAGCCCTTCGCAGCCCATTGACGGCAGGGGGGTGGCGCTGGGTTCGTCGGGGAACCGGTGCGGCCGGGTCTTCTCCCAGTCGAAGGGGAGACTGCGCGGGGCCATCACGTGTTGCCCGTTCTCGTGCTGGGCGTCCCGGGGGCTCACAGCGGCGGGTCAAGTCGGGCGAGCCGGCGCAGCACTCGCGGGGCGAACCGGGACATGAAGCGGCCGCCGTGGGCCTCCGGTGTGACGGGCACGACTGCCTGGTTCCGGACGACCGCGCGCAGGACGGCTTCCGCGACCTTCTCCGGCGGGTAGTTCCGCAGTCCGTACAGCCGCGTCGTCTTCTGCTGTCTCCGCTTCTCCTCCGCGGCATCGACGCCGGCGAAGCGGGCGGTCGAGGTGATGTTGGTGTTGACGATGCCGGGGCAGATCGCCGACACCCCGATGCCCTGCCCGGCCAGCTCGGCGCGAAGACACTCGCTCAGCATCAGGACCGCCGCCTTGGAGGTGCTGTACGCGGGCAGCGACCTGGAGGGCAGATACGCGGCGGCCGAGGCGGTGTTGACGATGTGTCCGCCCTGGCCGCGCTCGGCCATCTGCCTGCCGAAGAGCCGGCAGCCGTGGATCACGCCCCAAAGGTTGACGTCCAGGACCTTCCGCCAGTCCTCGGGGGTGGTGTCGAGGAAGGACCCGGAGAGTCCGATCCCGGCGTTGTTCACCAGCACGTCGACCACGCCGTACTCGGTGGCGACCCTCTCGGCGAGCTTCTCCATCGCCCGCTCGTCGGAGACGTCGACCGTCTCGGCCCAGGCTTCGGGCGCGCCGATCAGCCGCGACAGCTCCGCGGTGCGGGCCGCTCCTTCGGTGTCCAGGTCGACGGCGACGACGCGTGCCCCGGCCTCGGCGAACGCGAAGGCCGTGGCCCGGCCGATGCCACTGGCCGCGCCGGTGACCAGGACCAACTGCCCGCCGAAGCGGTCCGTGTACGTCCCGGTGGCTTCCGGTGCGGGGCGTCCGCCCTCGGCCGCCGTGACGAACGCGGTGATCCAGGCGGTCAGTTGATCGGGCCTCGTGCGCGGGATCCAGTGCTTGGCGGGCAGGGTGCGACGGGTGAGCCGGGGAGCCCACGACTCCAGGTCGTCGTAGAGCTGCTCGGAGAGGAACTGGTCACCCAGGGGCGTGATGAGCTGCACGGGCGCGTGGGCGTACGCGTCGTCACGGGGGCGGGCCAGACGAGCTCGCATGTTGTCCCGGTACAGCCATACCCCGTGCGCCGCGTCCGTGGGCAGCGACGGGCTGGGATAGCCGCTCCGGGGCAGCTTCTCGGCCCGCCGGACCAGGCCGGGCCACTGCTTGCCGAGGGGGCCGCGCCAGGCGAGCTCGGGCAACACGGGTGTGTGCAGCGCGTAGATGTACCAGGCCTTGGCGCCCTGGCCGAGGAGTTGAGCAAGCCGGCGCGGGGTCGGGCGCCTCACCCGCTGCTTGATCCAGTGCCCCAAGTGGTCGAGGGAAGGCCCCGACATCGAGGTGAAGGACGCGATGCGCCCCGCGGTGCGCTCGACCGTCACGAACTCCCAGCCCTGCACCGAACCCCAGTCGTGTCCCACCAGGTGCACGGGGCGGTCGGGGCTGACCGCGTCCACGACCGCGAGGAAGTCGTCCGTCAGCTTTTCCAGCGTGAAACCGCCGCGCAACGGCTTCGGCGCCGTCGACCCGCCGTGGCCGCGCACGTCGTACAGCACCACGTGGAAGCGCTCCGCGAGCCGTACGGCGACCTCGGACCAGACCTCCTTGGAGTCGGGGTAGCCGTGCACCAGCAGCACGGTCGGCTGTTCGGGGTCGCCCAGCTCGGCGACGCACAACTCGACTCCGTCCGCACGCACCCGGCGCTCCCGCGCGCCTTCGAGCGTCACCGCATCCGTCATGTCTCCCCCTTCGGTCATCGGCACTTCTCCTCCGCCCACCGCCGGACGTGCGGCAGGTCGTCGTCCAGCCAGAACGCGCTCTCCTCGGCGTCTGCGGAGTCGGTGACGACGAGGATCTCCTCGAACTTCGCGCCCGTGCCCCGGAAGCCGAGATGGGGCTCGACCGCCCACAGCCCCGGCCGCGGCGGGTGGTCGGAGAACCGGTACGGAGACCACAGCGGCGACCACCCGTCGCGGTGCCCGCGCAGCGCGTCCGCGGCGAGGCCCTTCAACGACTGTGTGCCGAACCCGAACACATGCGGTGACCAGCGGCGTTGCTTCACACGGTCCACCTTGTGCGCGATGACACCGAAGGGATAGGCGCGATGCCGGTTGGCATAACCCTGGCGGACCATGAGCCGGTCCACGTCCTCGTAGATCTCGCGCAGCGACCGGCGCTCACGCACCTCGGACAGGATCAGCTCGCGGTGCGCTCGAAGATCCGCCATCAGCTTGTCGTGGAGGGGACTCGGCCCGATGCAGCCCGAGTAGCCGATGTCCGCCGTGTAGCCCTTGTATATGGGGGCCATGTCGAGGATGAAGGGCATGCCCGCTTCGAGACGGCGGTCGGTGGGGAAGAACTGCAGCGGTACGCGGAAGTTCACGAACGCCGTGCGGTCGCCGAACCAGGCGAACGGCAGGTGGAACCAGTCCCGCACGCCACGCTCGCGCAGCCAGCGGCGCTGCATCCGTGCCGCCTCCCGCTCGGTCACGCCCGGCCTCAGCTGGGCCGCGACCGCTTCCGCGCAGTCGTACGCGAGGGTCTGCACCTGCCTGAACCCTCGCAGCTCCGTGGTGAGTCCGCTTGTCAGTGCCGAGGTCATGTCACTGCCCCACCCGTCTCCATCGACTACAGTCCGTGTTCGCAAGGTGACATCAATGAATGTGACAGTGATTGGCGGCTGCGTCAATGGGGGTACGCGAGGGCTGTGGACAACCGGTGGACACGAAGACAGGCGTGAACGTGGGCACGAAACGGCGAGGCCGCTCGTTCCCTCCCATGACGGCCGCCGCCGCGCGTTCCGACTCCGTCGGGTCGTTCGACCTCAGGGTGACCCCTAGGGGGACCGGCGGTGGATGTCCCCTACGGACCCCTACGACTCGAGAGTGACGTCGAGACAGCTCTGCGGGGTGATGACCGTGGCGGCCCCCGCCCCTAATGTCTAAATCGTGACTGTGATCGCGACCGAAAGCCTGAGCAAGCGGTTCCCGAGGGTGACCGCTCTTGACCGGCTCTCCGTGGACATCGGACCCGGTGTGACGGGACTCGTCGGTGCCAATGGCGCCGGCAAGTCCACACTGATCAAAATCCTGCTGGGTCTGTCCCCCGCCTCGGAGGGCCGTGCCGAGGTGCTCGGCCTCGACGTCGCCACCAAGGGTGGCGCCATCCGCGAGCGCGTGGGGTACATGCCGGAGCACGACTGCCTGCCGCCCGACGTCTCGGCCACCGAGTTCGTCGTGCACATGGCCCGCATGTCCGGACTCCCCCCGACCGCCGCGCGAGAACGCACGGCGGACACCCTGCGCCACGTCGGCCTGTACGAGGAGCGGTACCGCCCCATAGGCGGCTACTCCACGGGCATGAAACAGCGGGTGAAGCTCGCCCAGGCCCTGGTGCACGACCCGCAGCTGGTGCTCCTGGACGAGCCGACGAACGGCCTGGACCCGGTCGGCCGGGACGAGATGCTCGGCCTCATCCGCCGCATCCACACCGACTTCGGCATCTCGGTCCTCGTCACCTCACATCTACTCGGCGAGCTCGAGCGCACCTGCGACCACGTCGTCGTGGTCGACGGCGGCAAGCTTCTGCGGTCCAGCTCCACCAAGGACTTCACCCAGAGCACGGCGATCCTCGCGATCGAGGTAACCGACAGCGACGAGCACCCCGACGGCACCAGCGCGCTGCGCGAAGCGCTCAACGCACGCGGGGTGACCGTCTCCGACGGCAGCGGGCTCCCGGGCGCCGGACACATCCTGTTGCTCACCGCCCAGGGGGAAGAGACCTACGACCTGGTCCGCGATGTCGTCGCCGACCTGGGCCTCGGTCTGGTCCGCATGGAGCAGCGCAGGCACCAGATCGCCGAGGTCTTCCAGGACCACGACGAGCAGACGGGCACCCGGAGCGCCCAGGACGCAGGAAAGGAGGCGGTCGGCCATGGCGGTTGAGCAGCACGGTGCACAGGCACCGGCCCTCGCCGGTGGACAGCCCGCCCGCACGGGCGAGCAGAGCCGTATCCACAACATCGGATACCGCTCCTACGACGGCCCTCGCCTCGGCCGCGCCTACGCCCGCCGCTCGCTGTACTCGCAGTCCCTGCGCGGCGCGTACGGACTGGGCCGCTCGGCCAAGTCCAAGGTGCTGCCCATGCTGCTGTTCGCGGTGATGTGCGTGCCGGCGGCCATCATGGTGGCGGTATCGGTCGCCACCCAGGCCAACGACCTGCCCATCAAGTACACCGACTACGCGGTCATCATGCAGGCCGTCATCGGCCTGTACGTCGCCTCCCAGGCGCCGCAGTCCGTCTCGCGCGACCTGCGTTTCAAGACCGTCCCGCTGTACTTCTCGCGCCCGATCGAGACCGCCGACTACGTCCGCGCCAAGTTCGCGGCGCTGACCTCGGCGCTGTTCATTCTCACCGCGGTGCCCCTGCTCGTGCTCTATGTGGGCGCGTTGCTGGCCAAGCTCGACTTCACCGACCAGACCAAGGGATTGGCACAGGGACTGGTGTCCGTGGCGCTGCTGTCGCTCCTCTTCGCCGGCATCGGCCTGGTGATCTCGGCGGTCACCCCGCGCCGCGGCTTCGGTATCGCGGCCGTCATCGCCGTCCTCACCATCTCGTACGGGGCCGTGTCCGTCGTCCAGGCCATCGCCGACGTGCAGTCCAGCACCGAGGCTGTCCCCTGGCTCGGCCTCTTCTCGCCCATCACTCTGATAGACGGCGTACAGACCGCCTTCCTGGGCGCCACCTCCGCCTTCCCCGGCGGACACGGCCCCTCCAACGGGCAGGGAGTCCTCTATCTCCTCGTCGTCCTGGGTCTCGTCGTCGGCTCCTACGGCCTGCTGATGCGCCGCTACCGAAAGGTCGGGCTGTGACCACGCTCAACATCGACCACGTCTCACGCTGGTTCGGCAACGTGGTGGCGGTCAACGACGTCACGATGACGATCGGCCCCGGTGTCACCGGCCTGCTCGGCCCGAACGGCGCCGGCAAGTCCACCCTCATCAACATGATGGGCGGCTTCCTCGCCCCCTCCACGGGCTCCGTCACCCTCGACGGCACGCCGGTGTGGCGCAACGAGCAGATCTACAAGCACATCGGCATCGTCCCCGAGCGCGAGGCGATGTACGACTTCCTCACGGGCCGCGAATTCGTCGTCGCCAACGCCGAGTTGCACGGTCTCGGGGCGAAGGCCGCCCAGCGGGCGCTCGCCACGGTGGAGATGGAATACGCGCAGGACCGCAAGATCTCGACCTACTCCAAGGGCATGCGCCAGCGCGTGAAGATGGCGTCCGCGCTGGTCCACGAACCGTCCCTGCTTCTGCTGGACGAGCCGTTCAACGGTATGGACCCGCGCCAGCGCATGCAGCTCATGGACCTGCTGCGGCGCATGGGCGACGAGGGCCGCACGGTGCTCTTCTCGTCCCACATCCTCGAAGAGGTCGAGCAGTTGGCGTCCCACATCGAGGTGATCGTCGCCGGACGGCACGCGGCCAGCGGTGACTTCCGGCGCATCCGCCGCCTCATGACCGACCGCCCGCACCGCTATCTGGTGCGTTCCAGTGACGACCGGGCCCTGGCCGCCGCGCTGATCGCCGACCCGTCGACGGCCGGGATCGAAGTGGATACGGCCGAGGGCGCGTTGCGCATCCAGGCCGTCGACTTCGGCCGGTTCACGACGCTGTTGCCGAGGGTGGCCCGGGACCACGGAATTCGTCTGCTCACGGTCTCGCCGTCGGACGAGTCCCTCGAGTCCGTCTTCTCGTATCTCGTCGCGGCGTAGGAGGCCGAACATGTACGACCCCACAGTCGCCCGGCTCACCTACCGGGCCCTGCTCGGCCGCCGTCGGGCCCTCATTCTCAGCGCGCTGCCTGCCCTGTTGATCGTGCTCTCCGTGGCCGTGCGTGGCCTGAGCGGCGCCGACGACCAGGTGGCCGCGGACCTCCTCGGCGGATTCGCGCTCGCCACGATGGTGCCGATCATCGGCGTCATCGCGGGAACGGGCGCGATCGGGCCGGAGATCGACGACGGCTCGGTGGTGTATCTGCTGGCCAAGCCGGTGAAGCGGCCGACGATCATCTTCACCAAGCTGATCGTGGCGATCGCGGTGACGATGGCGTTCTCGGCCATACCGACACTGCTCGCCGGCCTGATCCTGAACGGCAACGGACAGCAGATCGCGGTCGCGTACACGGTGGCGGCGCTGGTCGCCTCGATCGCGTACGCGGCGATGTTCCTGCTCCTCGGGACGGTCACCCGGCACGCGGTCGTCTTCGGGCTCGTGTACGCGCTCGTCTGGGAGACCCTCTTCGGGTCCCTGGTGGACGGGGCGCGCACGCTCAGCGTCCAGCAGTGGGCGCTCGCCGTCGCCCAAAAGGTCACCGACGGGGGCCTGGTGACCTCGGACGTGGGGCTGCCGACCGCGGTGGTTCTGTTGACGGTGGTCACAGCGGGCGCGACCTGGTACGCCGGGCAGAAGCTGCGGACGCTGAAGCTGGCCGGCGAGGAGTGACGGACCCTCCGGGGCGCTCGGCCCCGGAGGCTCGCCCTCTCTTGATCTTGACCGGGGCTTCACACACGTCCAGGCACACTGGGCAACGCGGAATCGAAGGGGCATACACGGCCAGGAAGGGCGGCCAGGAGACAGGAGGAGCGGGGATGCCGGCGGAGTTGTCGCCCGACGGAGGCGAGACGCAGGGCGCGGTGACCGACAGCACGGTTGGGGACGGAGCAGGCGCTGGGGCTGGACCGGGCGCCGAGGGCGGATCCGGACCGGTGCCGGGATCCGGAGCCGGGAACACGGGCGAGGATGTCTGGGACGACCTCGTTCTGGACGAGGACTTCATACGGTCCGCTGAGACGGACGAACCTTCGGCGCGGGCCCGGATGCTCGCCGCGCGTTGGCGGCAGCAGGCCCCCGACCCCCAGCCTTGGCGCTCGGACGAGCCGCCCGCCGGGTGGTTCTTCAGCAAGGCGCGACGCCGCAAGTGGCGCCGCCGGTGACCGTCCCGCGCGCCGGAGGTCCAGGCGACGGATATTCGGTGGCGGGCAACTCGGCTGCGGGGCACAGTGGTTGATGTCCAGGTCGCCGGGTCGAGCCGGCGCCATGTTCTGGGAGAGGAGCCCGGCCATGCTGTCCTTCAGGCGCAGTACGTCGAGTTCCCGACAGGGCAGCCCACGGCGGGCTCCGGAGTAGTTACCCCTCCGTCGAGTCCGTCCCTCCCCCCAGCGGGGAGCTGCCCGGGGCGGCCGCTTCGAGCGCGCGAATCGCTTCGCGTGGGCCGCCCACCCGGAGGATTGGCCGAGTGGTAAGGCACCGGCTTGCTAAGCCGTGGTCGGGTTTTGCCCGCGCACGTTCGATTCGTGCATCCTCCGCCGTTTCGCTGTCGCTGTGACTTGGCCGGGCTTTTGGGCTGGGGGTTCGTGTAGAGAGGTTCACGGGGCTGTGTTGGGCCGCGGGGGCTTTTTTGAGGGTGCCGGGCGGTCTGCTGGGCGGGGTGGGCTTGGTTTACCGGCGCTTGCAGGGTGCCGCTGCGCCCACCCGTGCCGCGCCCCTTGCGGCACGACTGCCCGCAGCTACGACGGCCGGGTGGACACCCGTTCCTCGCGGTAGGACTTGCCCGCAGTCGGGAGGGCCGGCAGCGGGCAGTTGGGAGGGCGGCGGCAGCGGTGGTGGGCGTCGGCCGACCGTGACTGCCCCAGCTGTGATCATCCGCTCCAGAACGCTGCCCCTGGGCGGCGCCCGGGTCACCAGCGCGTCAGCCCTGGGCGGCGCCTGGGCCCACCGCGCCGGCTCCAGGTGCCGTCTGCTTCGGCAGGTGCTGCTGCAGGTCCTGCCTCAGGTGCCGTCGGCTTCGACAGCGTCGTCCCTTGGCGTCGTTGGCCTTGCCGGACCGATGGGCCGCGGTCGAGTCACGCTGATGTCGTGGCGTCGTGGCGTCGTGGCGTCGTGGCGTCGTGGCGTCGTGGCGGTCAGCGTCCGTCGAGCCCCTCGCTCAGCAGCCGTTCCAGTACTTCGGCGATGCCGTCGGCCTCGTTGGAGGAGGTGACTTCGTCGGCGATGGCCTTGAGGGAGGGGTGGGCGTTGGCCATGGCTACGCCGTGTGTGGACCAGGTGAACATGGGGATGTCGTTGGGCATGTCGCCGAAGGCGATGGTGTCGGTGCGCTTGGCGCCGAGGCGGCGGGCGGCGAGGGAGAGGCCGGTGGCCTTGGTGAGGCCGAGGGGAAGGAGCTCGACGATGCCCTCGCCGGCCATGGCGACCGTGACGAAGCCGCCGGCGGCCTGACGGGAGGCTTCGGTGAGCTCGTCGGAGGTCAGGGTCGGGTGTTGTATGTAGATCTTGTTCAGCGGGGCCGCCCAGAGGTCGGAGACGTCCGTGAGCGGGGTGGTGGGGAGCGAGCCGTGCAGGGCGTAGCCGGGGCCGATCAGTATGGCTCCCTCCAGGCCGGCGCGGCTGGCGGCCAGGTGCAGGGGGCCGACCTCCGCCTCGATCTTGGCGAGGGCCACGGCGGCGAGCTGCCGGTCCAGGGTGACGGCCGTGAGCAGACGGTGCTCTCCGGCGTCGTACACCTGTGCGCCCTGGCCGCAGACGGCCAGTCCCCGGTAGCCGAGGTCGTCAAGGATGTGGCGGGTCCAGGGGACGGCCCGGCCGGTGACGACGATGTGGGCGGCGCCCGCCGCGGTGGCCGCGGCGAGCGCCTCACGGGTGCGCCGGGAGACCGAGTCGTCGGAGCGCAGGAGCGTTCCGTCGAGGTCGGTCGCGATCAGTTTGTACGGGAAGCCCGAGGGCGTCACGGATGTGTCGGAAACCTCGGATGCCTCGGACGCATCCGGATCCGTGGTCGTCCTGGAGTCCGTGGAGCCCTCGGTGGCGGCCGCTTCGCTCACTTGGCTACCGGCTCCAGCACCTCGCGGCCGCCCAGGTACGGACGTAGAACCTCGGGGACGCGGACGGAGCCGTCGGCCTGCTGGTGGTTCTCGAGGATCGCGACGATCGTGCGCGGGACGGCGCAGAGCGTGCCGTTGAGCGTGGCCAGCGGCTTGACCTGCTTGCCGTCACGGACACGGATCTGCAGGCGGCGCGACTGGTACTCGGTGCAGTCGGAGGTCGAGGTCAGCTCGCGGTACTTGCCCTGGGTCGGGATCCACGCCTCGCAGTCGAACTTGCGCGAGGCCGAGGAGCCGAGGTCGGCGGAGGCGACGTCGATGACCCGGAAGGGCAGTTCGAGCGACGTCAGCCACTGCTTCTCCCAGTCCAGCAGGCGCTGGTGCTCGGCCTGCGAGTCCTCAGGCGCGACGTACGAGAACATCTCGACCTTGTCGAACTGGTGGACGCGGAAGATGCCCCGGGTGTCCTTGCCGTGCGAACCGGCCTCGCGGCGGAAGCAGGGGGAGAAGCCCGCGTAGCGCAGGGGGAGGCGGTCGGCGTCGATGATCTCGTCCATGTGGTACGCCGCCAGCGCGACCTCGGAGGTGCCGACCAGGTACAGGTCGTCCTTGTCGAGGTGGTAGACGTCCTGGGCGGCCTGGCCGAGGAAGCCGGTGCCGGCCATCGACTGCGGGCGGACCAGTGCCGGGGTCAGCATCGGGGTGAAGCCGGCCGCGGTGGCCTGGGCGATCGCCGCGTTGACCAGGGCGAGTTCGAGGAGTGCGCCGACGCCCGTCAGGAAGTAGAAGCGCGAGCCGGAGACCTTGGCGCCGCGCTCGGTGTCGATGGCGCCGAGGATCGTGCCGAGCTCCAGGTGGTCCTTCGGCTCGAAGCCCTCGGCCGTGAAGTCGCGGATCTCGCCGTGCGTCTCCAGCGTGACGAAGTCCTCCTCGCCGCCGACGGGGACGTCGGGGTGGACGAGGTTGCCGAGGCGGAGGAGGAGCTCCTGGGTCTCGGTGTCGGCCGCGTCGCGCTCGGCGTCGGCGGCCTTGACGTCGGCCTTGAGCTGTTCCGCGCGCTTGAGCAGCTCGGCCTTCTCGTCGGCGGAGGCCTTGGGGATCAGCTTGCCGAGCGACTTCTGCTCGGCGCGGAGCTCGTCGAAGCGGACGCCGGACGACCTGCGCCGCTCGTCGGCGGACAGGAGAGAGTCGACGAGCGCGACGTCCTCTCCACGGGCACGCTGGGACGCGCGCACACGGTCGGGGTCCTCACGGAGCAGGCGAAGGTCAATCACCCCACAAGGCTACCGGTGCCTGGTTCCGGCCCACGACTTGAATTCGCGGTACGCCGTTTCTGCGGCGCTTTGACCTGAATGTTGATCACGGTGGTCGGGCCCGCCGGCGCCGGTGAATGTCAATGAATTGCGGTCCGCCCCCTCGAAGGGGGCATGCGGGTGGCGCCTGATTGACTCGACTCCCTTGTTTCGTACGGGACTTGGCATTCGGTCGTCCACAGGAATCCGCAGTGCCGCAAAGTTATCCACAGGCTGTGCGAAAGATCTGTGGACTTCGGGGAAGATCGCAGGCGAAGCCGGACGCCGACTTGAGGATTCCCGACTCAAACCGCCTTCACGCCCACTTTCGAGTGGATTCGCACGGAAATGGGTCGCCCTAAAGGATTGACGGGGGGAGACACATGGGCGAAGGGTGACCTGCGGGGGTGTGGACACAGCAGGGCTCGCGAAGGGGATTTGTCGACTGAGTGGCACTGTGTTGTCGACTTGTCCCCAGGTCGAGAGCAACCCTGTGGATAACTTCTGTGGACAAAGAAAATAGGCAGGTAGCACCGGCGAGCGGGCCGCGCTAGAACCGACCGTCCTGGCAGCGCGCCACCCAGTCCGACGCGGCCACGAACTCGGCGTCGGAGGTGCCCGGCAGAGTGGGCCGGATCTTCGCGGTGGCGGCATCGGCGCGCGGGTACGAACCGAGGAAGCGCACCTGGAGGCAGACCCGCTTGAGACCCATCAGCGCCTCGGCCACCCGGCGGTCGGAGATGTGGCCCTCGGCGTCGATGGCGAAGCAGTAGTTGCCGATCCCCTCGCCGGTCGGTCGGGACTGCAGCAGCATGAGGTTGACGCCGCGGACGGCGAACTCGCCGAGCAGGTCGCGCAGTCCGCCGGGGTGGTCGTCGCGCTGCCAGATGACGACGGAGGTCTTGTCGACCCCGGTCGGGGCGGCGGGCCGGGCGGGACGGCCGACCAGGACGAACCGGGTCTGGGCGTTCTCCGCGTCGTGGATCTCGGTCTCCAGGGCCTGAAGGCCGTACCGCGAGGCCGCGAACTCACCGGCGAAGGCGGCGTCGTAACGGCCCTCCTGGACCAGTCGGGCGCCGTCGGCGTTCGAGGCGGCGGACTCCCAGACGACGTCGGGCGGGAGGTTGGCCTTCATCCAGTTGCGGACCTGCGGCTGGGCGGCCGGGTGCGCGGTGACCGTCTTGATGTCGGAGAGCTTGGTGCCCGGGCGGACCAGCAGCGCGAAGGTGATCGAGAGGAGCACCTCGCGGTAGATCATCAGCGGCGCTCCGGCGACCAGCTCGTCGAGCGTGGTCGTGATGCCGCCCTCCACGGAGTTCTCGATCGGGACGAACGCGGCCTCGGCCTCGCCGTTGCGGACGGCGTCCAGTGCGGCGGGCACGGAGACCATCGGGACGAGCTCGCGGGTCGCGGACTCCGGCAGCGTGCGCAGGGCGACCTCGGTGAAGGTGCCCTCGGGACCGAGGTACACGTAGCTGGCTGGCATGGACTCACCCTAATGGCCTTGCGGCGCCCCGGCGCACGTATCTCGCCCCACCACCCCTGAGAGCGACGTACGGCCTTGTGGGCGCCCTCACGCCTCCCTGGAACCCGACGCAGGGGCTGTGGGCGGGGTCGGTCGCGCTTGCCGACGCCGACAGGGCGCCGCCTGCGGGCAGCCGAGCCGCTCCAGCAGCTCGGCTGCCCGCAGCCAGGGGAGTGAAGGAGGGGTCAACCCTCCAGCAGGTGCTGCCCGACATAGCCCCCCTCCGCCGCGCCCCCCGGCACGGCGAAGAGGCCGCTGGATTCGTGGCGGATGAACTTGGAGAGGGCGTCGCCGCGGTCGAGTTTGCGCTGGACGGTGACGAAGCCGCGGAGGGGGTCGGCCTGCCAGCAGACGAAGAGCAGGCCCGCGTCGGGAACACCCTTCGCGTCGATGCCGTCGTGGAAGGAGAACGGCCGGCGGAGCATGGCCGCGCCACCGTTCTGGTCGGGGCGGGTGATCCTGGCGTGCGCGTTGATCGGCACGAGGAGATTGCCCTGGGAGTCGGTCTTCTCCAGGTCCATCGCGGTCGTCTCGGTCGCCTTCGCGCCCCCGCTCAGGGGCGCGCCGTCGGACTTCCGACGCCCGATGACCCCCTCCTGTTCCTTGACCGAGAGCTGCTCCCAGTCGTCGAGGAGCATGCGGATGCGGCGTACGACGGCGTAGGAGCCGTTCGCCATCCAGGCCGGGTCGCCGGAGGTGGCCGGTGAGGCGGACGCGGGGACGAAGATCCGCTCGTCGAAGTCGGACTCGGTCGGCTTCGGGTTGCGGGTGCCGTCGATCTGCCCCATCAGGTTGCGGGCCGTCATGGGGTGGGCCGTGGCGCCCGGTGAACGGTTGAAGCCGTTCATCTGCCACCGCACCCGGGCCGCGCTGCCCGCGTCCTTCTGGAGCGCGCGCAGGGCGTGGAAGGCGACGAGCGCGTCGTCGGCACCGATCTGCACCCACAGATCGCCGTTGCTGCGCGACGTGTCGAGTTGGTCCGAGGAGAAGTCGGGCAGCGGGTCCAGGGATTCCGGGCGCTGTTTCTCCAGACCGGTACGGGCGAAGAAGCTGTGCCCGAAGCCGAACGTGACCGTCAACGACGACGGTCCCGCGTCGCGGGCGATGTCGGTGTCGTCCTGTGCCGTGGGCTCGCCCGCCATCAGCCGGCGAGCCGTGTCCGACCAGCGGCGCAGCAGAGCGGCCGCCTCCTTGCGCCCGGCCCCGGCGGCCAGGTCGAACGCGACGAGGTGGCCGCGGGCCTGGAGGGGGGTGGTGATCCCGGGCTGATGTTTCACGTGAAACCTGACCTCCCCCGCGCCGAGGGAGGCCAGCGGGGTGACCCTTTCGGCCGAGGAGGACGAGGCAGCGGAACCGGCCGCGTATCCGGCGGCGCCGCCTGCCGCGCCCAGTGCGAGACCCGTCGCGCCGGCGGTGCCCAGCAGGAGGCGACGCGAGATCGTTCCACCAGGGGATGGGGTGGCGCCGTCTCGCCGGGACTCCGCAGGGCCGGACTGCGACCGCGAGTCGTCCGTGGTCGCTCGGGCCCGTGCGGTGGTAGCCGCATGGTCACCACCGCCCCGCGCCCTCTTGGGGGCGGCGGAGCCGTCTTCGACAAGGTCCTGGTCAGCCATGGTGTGTTTCAGCCGATCTTCGCGTTCTTGCTGACGGTCACCTGATCGATCTCAGATGTCCGTACGGTGATTTCGATCTTCCAGTCGCCCGCCATGGGGAGCTGCACGCCGTTCGCCGTCCAGTGGCCGGCGGTGACACGGTCAGGCACCACGGGCAGGGGCCCGATCTTCTTGGCCTCCAGGGTGAAGGCGACCTTCACCTCGGGGACGTCGAAGGGCTTGCCGTCGGGGCGCTGGACGTAGACGTGCATCTCGTTGGCGCCCACGCGCGCGGGGTCGATCTCCAGCCGTGCCACGCCCTGGCCGTCCTTGCCGCCGGTGTCGAACGACATGTCCAGCGCCAGCGCTCCGGACTGCTCGGCCTCCTGTGTCAGGGCCGCGTTGGCCGCCTTGGCCTCCTCCACCGTGCGCCCCGGCTCGGTGGCCGTCAGCACCGTCGTGACGGCGAGCAGCACGACGGCGACGCCCGCCTCCGCCAACACCGACCGGCGCAGTCCCGTACGGCCCGGGTCGGCGTTCCGTATCCGCTTCTCACGGGCGGTCGTCATCGCCGCCTGCTGCCGGGCGAGCTGAGCGGCCCGCTCCGAACGCTCGGTGGTGGGCTCGGAACCGCCGCCGACGCCCCGTGCGGAACCGCTGCCGACGCCCGATGCGGAACGACCCTCGGCGACCTTCGTGGAACCCTGCTCGGCGACCCGCGCGGGAGCTCCCCCGGTGGCCTGCCCGGAGCCGCCGCTCGCGTGCGCGGCCGCCGGTACCTTCTCCACCGCGGCTTCCGCTTCCGCTTCCGCTTCCGCTTCGGCCTCGGCCGGTGCCTCCGCAAGCTGCGAGGTCCACCGACGTGAGATCCACGCGATGCCCACGAGCAGGGCGACCAGGCCGATTTTCACGAGGAGCAGTTGTCCGTACGACGTGCCGGTCAGCGCGGACCAGGTGCCGACCTGGCGCCACGACTGGTAGATCCCGGTCGCGGTCAGCACGAGCACACTGCCGAACGCGACCCGTGAGAACCGTCGTACGGCCACGGTCTCGATCTGCGCCTCGACGGGTGCCCGGAACAGTGCCACGAGCAGCGTCGCCAGGCCGCCCAGCCACGCGGCGACCGCCAGCAGGTGCAGGACGTCCAGGGGCATCGAGATGCCCGTCTGGATACCGGTCGAGGCGTGCTCGGCCATCGCCCAGCTCGCGGCGAGACCGGCGGCGACCACGCCCCCGCCGATGGCCAGCCCGAAGGTGAGGTCTCGCCGGAGGGAGTCGTCGTCGTCCTCGTCCTCTTCGCCGTCCTCGACGCTCTCGACGGTGTCCCCTTCGAGTTCGTCGAGTCCGTCGATTCCGTCGACCTCGTCGACCCCCTCGATCTCCTTCTCCTCGGCCTTCGCGGGATCCTCGGCCTCCCCGTCGTTCTCGACCTCCTCGTCCCGTCGCGCGAACGCCCCGAACAGCACCGCGATGAACAGTGCCGCCGCCGCGAGCAGCAGCAGACGGGAGACGAGGGCGGCGCCCGTCTTCGTCTGGAGAACCTGGCCGAGGAGGTCGAGGTCGAACACGTCGCCGAGCTTGCCGGAGCCGGTGTAGGAGCCGCGCAGGAGCAGCATCGCGAGGGTGGCGGTGGTCAGCGCGAGCCAGCCGGAGACCACGAGCCGCTGCACGGGTCGTACCCCGGCACCGCGCTGCCAGCAGGCCAGCACGAAGGCCGCGCCGCCGACCAGCAGGATGAAACCGGCGTACGACAGGTAGCGCGCGAACCCGTAGAGACCGCCGACGACCCCGCCGCCGACCTCCTGCTCGGGTACCGCGACCGTCGTCTTGGAGGGCGCCCCCACGGAGAAGGTGAAGGCGCCGGAGACGGGGTGGCTGTCCGCCGAGACGACCTGGTAGGTGACGGTGAACGTGCCGTCGGGCAGGCCCGAGTGCAGCCCGACCGCATAGCTGTTGCCGCCCAGGTCGGTGACCTCGCCGGTGTCGGCCTCCTTGCCCTTGGGGTCGTACACGCGCACCGAGCCGTCGGACATCGCGACCTTCTCGGAGAAGGTGAGCGACACCTGGTCCGGTGCCTCCTGGACCACCGACCCCTGCTGCGGGTCGCTGCCGGTCAGCGCGGCGTGCGCGGAGACGGGCACGGCACCGGCGAGCAGCGCACCGACGGTGGCGAACAACAGCAACAGCAACGGCCTCAGCAACGGCCTCAACCGGCTCAACGGTGCTACCTCCCTCAGTGCCCGCTGGTCGGCTGGTACGTCGCCGACTTCACGGGCATCTCGACCGTGATGGCCTCGGACTTGGTGAAGTTCAACCGCAGGGACACCGTCTCGCCTTCCTTCGGCTTGCGCTTCAGGTTCTCGAACATCAGGTGGTTTCCGCCGCTCTTGAGCACGAGTTCGCCGTCGGCGGGGACCTTCAGGCCCGCGACCTCCTGCATCGACTGCCCGGTCGTCTCGTGGACGGTGACGTCCTGGGCGATGTCGCTGGTGACGGAGGTCAGCTCGTCCGCCGTACCGCCGTCGTTCTCGATGACGAGGTAACCGGCGGCCAGGGAGTCCGTGACGGGCTGCGGCATGTAGGCCGACTTCACGGACAGCTTCGCGTCGGAGGAAGAGGAGTCGGAGGAAGAGGAGTCGGAGGAACCGCAACCGGTCAGGACGAGCGCGGCGGTGGTGATCAGGACGGGGCCGGCGAGTCGTCTCACGGGTTCTCGCCCTTGAGCAGCTTCGGCAGGCCCTTCTCGTAGTCCTGCACGGTGGCTTCGTCGTCATACAGCACATAGCCCCCGTCGGTCTTCGGCGAGAACGCGATGACCTGGGTGCCGTGCTCGGAGACGGTCTTGCCGTTCTTGTCCTTGGTCGGCGGGGCGATGGAGATACCGAGCTTACGGGCGCCGGCCTGGATGTCGTCGAAGTCGCCGGTCAGACCGACGATCTCGGCGTCGATCCCCTTGAGCCACTTACCGAGCTCCGCCGGGGTGTCCCGCTCCGGGTCGGTGGTGACGAAGACGAGACGGAGGTTCGCCAGCTCCGACTTCGACACCTTCTTCGCCACCTCCTTCTTCGCGACCGCGAGGTTGTTCATGGTCAGCGGGCAGACGTCGGGGCAGTTGGTGTAGCCGAAGTAGATCAGCGTCGGCTTGCCCTCGGTCTCCTTGCGGAGGTCGTACGCCTTGCCGTTCGTGTCGGTGAGGACCAGGTCCGGCTTGGTGAACGGCCGGTCGAGGACCGTGTAGGTCTTCCGCGGGCCGGTGTCGGAGACCTCGGCGACCGACGTCGTGGAGTCGTCGCCCGTGCCGCAGGCCGAGAGCGTGAGGACGGCCACGACGAGCAGGGCGCCTGCCGCGAACGTCTTCTTCTTCTTCGTGTTCGTACGCATAGAGAAATGTCCCAGATGGTCGAGCCCCGGCGCGCACGGGACGTACGCCGTCGCGGACAGCACGGTCGACGAAGCTCTGCACCAAAACTTCTGTACGGAGCTTCTGTACGGGACCGCGTGCGCGCCGAGGGGGAAGGGGGCCGAGAAGCCGGAGGCTCAGGCGTTCGTGCGTCGGCGGCCGGCCAGTACGCCGTACGCCACGCCCGCGGCGCCGACGACGATGCCGACGATCCCGAGGACGCGGGCGGTGGTGTCGCTGGTGTCGGCGGGCGCGGCGGTGGTCTCGTTCGACGCGGCCTTGGCGTCGTCGGTGTCCTCCGACTCGTCGGAGGCGGTGGAGGCGCCGGAGCCGTGGTGATCGTCGGACGCGGCCGACAGCGCGAGCACGGGCGCCGGGTTCTCGGGCTCCTCCTCGCCGTCCTTGGGCACCTCGATCCAGCGGACGACTTCCTTGTCGGAGTACGTCTGGATGGCCTTGAAGACCAGTTCGTCGGTGTCCTCGGGAAGCTGGCCGATGGAGACCGGGAACTTCTGGAAGAAGCCCGCCTTGATGCCGTCGTCGTCCGCGGTCCAAGTGATCTTGGAGACCGCCTCGTCGATCTGCTCGCCGTGCAGGTCGACCGGCTTGTCGAGCTTGGACTTGGTGACCTTGATGTCCCAGCCGGGGATGGCCTCCGGCTGCGCCGAGGCGAGCGGGTGGTCGGTCGGGAAGTTCACCTCGAGCTTGGTGGTCGTGGCGTCGTCGCGCTCGTTGGGGACCTTGAAGTTGACGGTCGCGTACCCGCCCTTGGCCGCTGTGCCCTCCGCCGCGACACTGACGTGCGCGAACGCGGGGCCGGACAGGAGGAGGACGGCCGAACCGGCGAGGGCGCCGACGGCGGCGATACGAGAAACCTTCATGACTGGTGACACTCCACAGTGCGTGAGGGAGACGAGAGGAAGAGGGACGACGCGCGCGGACAGCCGACAGCCGACAGCCGAAAACCCAACAGCCGAAAACCCAACAGCCGACAGCGACAGTCGAAAGTCGATAGCTGGCAACTGGGAGCCGGCAGCCGACAGCGACCGCTGGCATGGCATGGCATGGCATGGCGCTGGGGCCAAGGGCCGGGAGCGGATGCGCGCGTTCTCGACGCCGTACGACGGACTCCCCCTCCCAGGTGGGGAGTGAGCGTGCGTCGTGTCAGGCGGCGAGGGCGAAGGCGGGCGCGGCGGTCGGCGGGCCGCGGCGGACGAGCGTGTGCTGGAGCGCGGTCGTACGCAGCGCCGCGGGCGCCGCGTACACGGTGTGCGAGGCGCGCGAAATGGCCTCCGGCACACCCGGGAGCCCGGAGCGCAGGACCCGCGCCAGCGCGAGCGCCCCGCGCAGGGACCGTACGAGCGGCTCCTGGGCCGACAGCTGGGCCAGGCGCAGCAGTGCCAGGTCGCCGTGGCGGAGCATCCACCCGGCGGCGACGGCCGCGAGCACGTGGCCGAGCAGCATGGGCAGGGACGGCAGGAGGGCGGCGGGGGAGCCCGCCGCGGTCGTCATGGCGTCCGCCGGATCGTGCGCGGCGTGCGTGCCGCCGACCCCGGCCTCGGTGAGGATCCGCCGGGCCTGCGCGGGACTCAGGGCCGCGGCGGTCGCGCCGCACACGAAGCGGGCGGCGCGCTCGATGAGCACCGCGTCCATCGTCTCCGTGGTCCGCGACGCGGCTGTCGTCCCGTGCTGGTTCAGCCCGAACAGAACGTGCAGCGCGGTCTGGCCCACCGCCAGCATCGCCGCGATGCCCGGCAGCGAGCGTTCCCGCCCGGCCAGCACTGCCGCGACGGAGAAGACGCCGACGAACCCGACGCCCAGGCTCCACAGCGGGATCGTCGCGCACGAGGCGAGCGCGTGCCCGGCCCCGGCCAGCACGACGCAGACCGCGGCGAACACCGCGGCCCGCAGAACCCGGAGATCGCCTCCGGCGCGCGACCGGCGCGGGGCGCCTGGCCGGTGTGGGTGGGGGGCAGTCATGGCGGGCCCATCATCGCACCGGGGCGCTCCGCTGGGTTCGGCGGGTTCATGACGGGAGGTACGGGGGGGAGCGGGGCCGGTGTTCAGGTGGGGGTTTGGGCGCGGGAGGGGGTGGGTGCGCGGTCGAGTGGCGGGTGCGGGTCGTGGGTGGCTTGTCGCGCAGTTCCCCGCGCCCCTGAAAGACGTGCGGTGGCCCGCGGTCCTGAAGCGTGCCGTGGCCCGCCCCCCTGAAAGACGCGCTGCGCTCCCCGCTCCCGTTCCCCGCCCCGCGCTCCCCGTGCCCGTTCTCCGCCCCGTTCCATTGAAGGCCGCGGGACCTCCTCGTTCCTTTGAAGGTCGCGGGACCGCCCCGTTCCTTTGAAGGTCGCGTGACCGCCCTGGCCCCCTGAATCCCGAGGTCGGCCGTGGTCGTACACGTGGGGGTGGGGTGTCAAAAGTGGTGGGTGATTCGGAAGGGTTCGGTCCGCATACACCGATTGTGGGGTGGACGCATCCGCCGTATGGGCGGAGAGACGGCCTCCGGGCGATTGCGCACGGCCCTCGGCGGCAATACGTAACGGTATGTCGAGCCGCGGCCAGGAGGCTGGAGCATGAGCATCTGGTGGTCACTCCATTTGCGGCGTGAGGCTGCGAGCGTGCCGCTCGCCCGGCGACTGCTGATCGGCACGATGGAGACGGCGGGCGTCGACCCGGACGTCTCCTACGACCTCTCCATCGCCCTCAGCGAGGCCTGTGCCAACGCGGTCGAGCACGGCGGTGCGGTCCCGGCCGGCGCCACCACCGAGGCCTACCGGGTCACCGCCTATCTCGACGGCGAGAAGTGCCGTATCGAGGTCGCCGACTCCGGCCCCGGCTTCCCGCACCGCCACCCGGTCCGCCCGGCCCACACCGACGCCGAGAGCGGCCGCGGCCTCTGTCTCATCCGGGAACTCGCCGACCACGTCCACATCGGCAACAAACCGGGCCGCGGCGGCGCGATCGTCAGCTTCGACAAGATCCTCAAATGGCGCGAGGACGCACCGCTGGTGGCGGTGTAGACGCCCCGCCCTCCCCCTCGGTCACTTCCCCCCGGACACTCCCCCCGGACACTCCCTCCCGGCGGACACCTCCCTCGGCGGCTCGGTTCCTCGGACTTCTCCGTGTCGCACCCATGCCCCCCCGATGCCGGTGACTTTCCTCGGTGTAGGAACGGGGCAGGGGCACGTGGAGTATGACGAACGGGCTCAATCTTCCGGCCCCGGCCGCCGCGACACAGCTCTCGAACAGGCAAGCGGGACGCGCCGGGCACGTCACTCTCCTACGGCCGAACGCCCCGCCGGTGTTCTTCCGCCACCCGCCGGGCGGCCCGCAGGGCGTCCGCGCTCACCTCGTCCCCCGCCAGCGCCTCCCGGAGCCCCGCGACGAACCGCTCCCCGGTCACCGTCAGCGCCTTCGACCCCACCAAGGTCCCCATGGCCTCCGCCGTCTGGTCGCGCCACCGGGAGAACTGCACCTCGGCCTCCCGCCCGCCTCCGCTGCGCCACCGGGCGAGCCAGAAGTCCACCACCGCAAGATGCGCGTACGTCCCCTGCAGCAACCCCTCCAGCGGGCGCGGGTCGGGGCGCCAGGGGGCGTAGAACAGCGTTGCGCAGGCGGGGTCGTGCAGGTCGGCCAGGTCCAGTACGGCGCCCAGCTTCACGTGCTGGAACTCATGGACGAGGAGCAGCGCCAGCGTCTCCGGTGCGGCAGGGCGGGCGATGGCCACCGCGCCGAAGGCGTCGCGGGCCGCCGAGCTGATGTCGGCACCCTCGGGGGAGGGAAGGAGCGGGGTGATCACGCGGAGGCCGGCCGCGATGCCCGGCGCGTATTGGGGCAGTTCGCGGCGGATCCAGGACCAGGCCGCGGTCAGGTCCGCCCGCCACGCCTCGGCCTCGTCCTCGGTGAGCCGGGGGTGCGCCGGATGGCCGTGGCCGTCCCGCCAGGGGTCGGTGTCCTCCAGGGCCACGGTCCAGCCGTCCAGTTCGAACCGCCGACTCCCCCGCCAGGCCGGGTCGGCGGGGCCGTTCCGGGCCATCGTGTACGTCCGGTCGCCCGCCTGGACGGTGAAGCCGTCGGTGTCCGTGCGCACCACGGCCCGCTCGACGCCCGCTTCCACCGTCAGCGCCCCGAGCGTGGGCAGCCGCAACAGCCCGTCGTGGACCGGGACGACGACCGCCGCCCGGCGCCCGGCGCGCAGCGCGGCGGCGGCGGCGGCGATCTCCGCGATCCCGCGCGTGGCCGGCGCGGCGCCTCCGGGCGGTCCTACCGACGGACGGGCCCCGAGGGAGCCGAGGGAGTTGAGGGAACCGAGGGCCCAGGATCGTACGTAGGGGTGGGCCAGGACTCGGTCCACGGCCTCGGGTGCCTCGCTGTCGAGGGCGGACAGGGTGTTCCAGGCGTCCTCGGCGTCCTCGGCGGCTTTGGAGTTCTCGGTGTTCTCGGCGTTCATGGCGTCTATGGCGTTCTCGGCGTCGTCGGTCGGCGGGGTCCGCGTCGCCTCGTGCCGTACCAGGGCCAGCAGTTCGCGGGCCAGGGCGAGTTGGTGGCGGGACAGCAGGTCCACGGTGGCGCTCGTGCCGCGACCGGTGGCCAGGTCGGCCAGGTGGTGGTCGGCCAGCACCGGCCGCGCGGACTGGTCGGTCATGTGACGGTCCCGGAGGTCGGTGATCAGGGACAGCAGGTCGGAGCAGTACACCGACGGGTTCAGGAATCCGCTGCCGTCGGACCGATAGCGGTGGGCGTAGAGGCCGCCGCCGCAGGAGCGCACCACCGGGCAGGCGCGACACTGCTCGGCCAGCCCGTCGAGGCCCTGCTGCCGGGCCACGATGCCCGGATGCGCGGCGACCTCGTCCAGGGAGTGGGTGAACACGTCCAGGCCGGTGGCGGGCGCTCCGTCGTGCGCGGTCTTCAGGGAATCCGCCTGTTCGAAGGTCCCGTCGGTCTCGATCACGGCGAGGTCGGCCGGGGACAGCCCCAGCGACTCGGTCAGGCTGCTCCCGCCGCGCAGGGTCCGCAGGACCGAGTCGAAGACGCGGACGTCCATGGAGCGGCCGGTCGCGGTCCAGCGGTCGTGGACGGCCAGCAGCCAGCGCGCGTAGGCCGTCCCGTCGAGGTCGTCGGACGGGCGCGGGGGCGGCTCGTCCCAGGTGGCGTGCGGGAGGAGGAAGTCGACGCGGGGTGGGGCGAGTTCGGCGAGCGCGTCGTGGACGGCGACCGGGTCGTTGCGCAGGTCGACGGTGCACAGGATGCCCGCGAAGAGGTGGCGGTAGCGGGGCCGGTTGAGCAGGGCGACGGCCTTGAGGACCCGGTCGTGGCTGCTGCGTCCGTCGGCGTAGCGGCGGTGCAGGTCGTTCGCTGCCCTGTCGCCGTCCAGCGAGACGCCGACCTTGATGTCGAACTCGTCGAACAGGTCGAGGAACCGCTCGTCGAGCGTGACGGCGTTGGTGTGGATCCGCAGGTCCAGCTCGCACACGCCGCCGAGGGCGGCCGTCAGTTCCGTGGCGGCCCTGCGCAGCCGGGTCCGGCCCGCGAGGAGGGGTTCGCCGCCGTGCAGGACCACGTGGACGGTGGCGATCTCATGGATCTTCGCGTGGTCGGCGATGCGTTCCGCCGTGGCGCGCAGGACCTCGTCCGACGCCATCAGGGGCCGGCCGCGCCAGCTCTGGTCCGCGTGTTCGTACACGTAGCAGTGGTCGCAGGCGAGATCGCAGCGACTGTGCATCTTCAGCACGAACTGGCGTAGCGGCAGGAGCGGTCGGCCCATGACGGTCATGTGGATGTCGGGGAGTCGCGGGGGTCGGGGTGTCAGACGGAAGACTGGAAAGCCGCTACCGCGACCCTTCCCGGCCCCCTCTGTTCGACTCCGTTCGACACGGCACGGGTCAGAGCGGGCGACAGCGCGCCGCCGCTCCGCGCCGCCAACTGCACCAAAGACACCCGCTCCGGACCGACGGCGGCCGTAGTCCCTGACTCTTCGGCCGTGGCGTCGAGCGATGCGTTCATGGAGACCTCATCAATCTGTGCGTGGAAACTGACGGGGTTGCGGAGTCTTGCGGCTCGATGAAACAGATGCCGACAGGAATTTCTCACTTGAGCACCGACCGCAGAAGAAGTTAGCGGCCGACCAGGCGAACGGCGCCGAATATTCGGTCAGCTGCTGGTCGCGACCAGAACATAGCCGAAGCCGAGGAGTGCTTCGAACGGCAACACAAGCCTCGTCCGTATTCGGGGCGGCAAACGTGAGAACCGTCTCATCGCCCGCCGCGAGCACGGCGGTTGGGCCGGAGCGGCCGCGAAACCGGGCGGCTTCAGGCTTCTCGGCGCTCTCCGCACTCTCAGCCCCCTCACAGCCACGCCCCAGCCCCCTGACGGACTGCGTCCCTAAATTCGCTGCCATGACGGGAATCCACAAAAGCAAAACGATCACCCGGCGTCGCGCCCTCGCGGTGACCGGAGGGACGGTCGCCGCCGGTGGTCTGGCGGTCGCGGGGTACCAGTCGGCGTTCGCGGACGAGGCGGCGAGCAGCACCGAGGCGACGGCCGCGGCGTCTGCGACGAGTACCGCCGACGCGTGCATGACGCTGATGACGAGCGTCACCGAGGGCCCCTACTATCTGGATGGCGCCCTGGTCCGGAAGGACATCACCGAAGGCAAGAGCGGTGTGCCGCTGACGCTGCGGCTCACGGTGGTGGACGCCACCGACGGCTGCACCCCGGTTCCCGGCGCGGCCGTGGAGATCTGGCACTGCGACGCCTGGGGCTACTACTCCGGCTACACCACCGCGAATCCCGGCGGTTCGGCGCCCGCCGAGAGCGAGGACGGCTCGACCGCCGACGACGCCACCTATCTCCGCGGCTACCAGATCGCGAACGCGAACGGGGTCGTCAAGTTCGAGACCGTCTTCCCCGGTTGGTACACCCCGCGCACCTGCCACATCCACGTGAAGGTGCACACCGGCGGTGAGAAGGAGGACGGCACCTACGAGGGCGGCAAGGTCAACTACACCGGCCAGTTCTTCTTCGACGACGACATCGCCCAGGAGGTCTTCACGCTGGAGCCGTACTCCCGGCACAGTGGCAGCTACACCACCCTCGACGACGACATGGTCTACGACGGCGGCGGCGCCTCCAGCGGTCTGCTCACCCTCAAGGCCGTGAAGAAGGCCGACCCGGCCCGGGGCTACAAGGGCTTCCTCACCCTCGGCATCGACCCCGACGCCGAGAACACCGGCGCCGGCGGCGGTGGCGGCGAAGGCGGCACGCCCCCGTCGGGCGAGCCCCCGGCGGACGCTCCGACCGACAGCGCCACGGCCTCCGAGTCGGCCTCGTAGGGTACGCCCATGAGCAGCCGCGAGGACGAGACGCTCGCGCGGGCCGCGGTGGCCGCGCTGACCAGGCAGTTGGAACTGGCGCCCAAGCCCGGCCTGCCCGACCCGCGCGATCTCGGCGCCCGGGTCACCCGGCAGGACCACCGCGCCCTGCGCTGGTCGGCCAAGGCGCTGATGCCCGGCCTCACGGCGATGGCGGCCTGCGCCCGCCGCAACGGTGCGCCCACCCCCGAACTCCGCGCCGAACTCGGTGCGATCGGGCGCTGCACCGAACACTCCGTGCAACTCGCCGGTGGCGGCCATCGCGGCGCCACGTGGGTGCTCGGCCTCCTGGTCGCCGCGGCGGCCATGGAACCCGGCGCGCGCGGGCTTGAACTCGCCGCCACCGCGAAGAAGATAGCCGCGCATCCCGATCGGCGGGCGCCCAGGCGGCCCTCCCGGGGGTCGTCGGTCTCCGCCAAGTACGGGGCGGCCGGCGCCCGGGGTGAGGCCCGCGCGGGCTTCCCCCATGTCCGGCGGGCGTTGGACGTCCTGAGCAAGGCCCGCACCGCCGGCACACCCGAGCCGGACGCCCGCCTCGACGCGCTCCTCACGGTCATGTCGACGCTCCAGGACACCGAGTTGCTCTATACCGCCGGGCCCCACGGGCTGCGGCATGTGCAGGCCGGCGCCCGGGCCGTCATCGAGGTGGGGGGTACGACGACCGATGCGGGTCGTGAGGCTCTGACCGCGCTCGACACGGACCTCCAGGGCAGGGGATGGAGCCCCCGCGGGAGTGGCTCGCTGCTTGCCGGGGCCCTGTTCGTGGACGCCCTGCCGCTCACCGCGCGGGTGCCCGCATAGGGGTTCCGCCCCCGCCGCCCCTACCCATTCCCCTCCCCAGGGGATGCGCCCCTTCGACCCCCGGGTGGGTTGTTCGGGTGCGGGTTGCGCATGGCTGCTCGCGCAGTTCCCCGCGCCCCTGAAAGCGCCGGGCGCGACCCACGCTGTTAAGGAGCGCGGGGAACTGCGCGACCAGCCCCCACTCGCCCGCACACGACAACGCCCGCACACGACAACGCCCGCACACGACAACGGCCGGGCACGACAACGGCCGGGCACCCCGCGGGTACCCGGCCATCAACCTGTCGTCAGCTCTTCAGCGACGCCATCCACGCCTCGACCTCGTCGGAGCGGCGCGGCAGTCCGGCGGACATGTTGCGGTGGCCGTCGTCCGTCACCAGGATGTCGTCCTCGATGCGGACACCGATGCCCCGGTACTCCTCGGGCACGGTGAGGTCGTCCGCCTGGAAGTACAGACCGGGCTCGACCGTCAGCACCATCCCCGGCTCCAGCGTCCCGTCGACGTACGACTCGACGCGCGCGGCGGCGCAGTCGTGGACGTCCATGCCGAGCATGTGGCCCGTGCCGTGGAGGGTCCAGCGACGCTGGAGGCCCAGCTCCAGGACCCGCTCGACCGGACCCTCGACGAGCCCCCACGCGACCAGCCGTTCGGCCAGCACGTGCTGCGCGGCGTCGTGGAAGTCGCGGTACTTGCCGCCGGGCCGCACGGCGGCGATACCGGCCTCCTGGGCGTCGTACACGGCGTCGTAGATCTTCTTCTGGATCTCGCTGAAGGTGCCGTTGATCGGCAGGGTGCGGGTGACGTCGGCCGTGTAGTACGTGTGCGTCTCGACGCCCGCGTCCAGCAGGAGCAGGTCGCCGGAGCGGACCGGGCCGTCGTTGCGGACCCAGTGCAGCGTGGTGGCGTGCGGACCGGCGGCGCAGATGGAGCCGTATCCGACATCGTTGCCCTCGACCCGGGCGCGCAGGAAGAACGTTCCCTCGATGTAGCGCTCCGACGTGGCCTCGGCCTTGTCCAGCACACGTACGACGTCCTCGAAGCCGCGCACGGTCGAGTCGACGGCCTTCTGCAGCTCGCCGATCTCGAACCCGTCCTTGACCAGCCGCGCCTCGGACAGGAAGACCCGCAGTTCCTCGTCGCGCTCGGCGGTGACCTTGTCGGTGAGCGCCGCCTCGATACCGGCGTCGTACCCGCGGAGGACCCGCACCGGGCCGGTGGCCTCGCGCAGCTTGTCGGCGAGCTCGCGCACGTCGGCGGCGGGGATGCCGTACAGCTCCGCCGACTCGGTCAGCGAGTGCCGCCGCCCGACCCACAGCTCGCCCTGTCCCGACAGCCAGAACTCGCCGTTCTCCCGGTCGGAGCGCGGCAGCAGGTAGATCGTCGCCTCGTGGCCCTCGCCCACCGGCTCCAGGACCAGTACGCCGTCCTCCGTCTGGTTACCGGTGAGGTACGCGTACTCGACCGACGCCCGGAAGGGGTACTCGGTGTCGTTCGAGCGGGTCTTCAGGTTGCCCGAGGGGATCACCAGGCGGTCGCCCGGGAAGCGCGCGGAGAGCGCGGCGCGGCGGGCGGCCGTCTCGGCGACCTGGGCGATCGGCTCCAGGCCGTGCAGCTCGGTGTCGGCCCAACCGGACTTCATGTTCTCGGCCAGCTCGTCGGACACGCCCGGGTACAGTCCGTTCTTGCGCTGCTTGATCGGCTCCTCGGCTTCGGTCGCCTCGGTCTCCGGGATCGCCGGCTCGAGCTCGTCCGCCACGGTCATCCTCCTAGGTACGGCACTGGACCCCGTCCATCGTACGGTCGTACCGAAGGCGGCCCAGGAGGCCGAGGCACCTCTCACGACGGGTCACCAAGCCCTCACGGGAAGCAGCCGCGAGGGCGCGACACCTCCGCGCGCGGTGACCGCAACCCCGCACCCCGCACCCCGGGCACGAAGCGACCGCGCCCGCCCGCCCGGCAGGTGGCCGGCCAGGCGCAGATCCATCGACGCCGGCCCGCCCGACACACGGCCGTCGGCGACACACGGCCGTCGGCGATACACAGCGCCGGGCTCACCGACACACGAGGCCGGGCTAGGCGGCACGCGGCGCCCCGCCCGACGGCGCCCCGCCACCGTCCCTAATCGAACCGCGCCGCCAGCAGCACCACGTCCTCCGTGCCGTCGGCCTCGTCGAGGCCGTCCGGGAGGACGGTGCGCAGGATGTGGTCGGCGAGGGCGCCGGGGTCGGTGCGCAGGCCGCGGGGAACGCCCGCGGCGGCCGCGTGGAGGCGGGCGAAGGAGCGGTCGACGGTTTCGCCGGTGCGCTGGAGGAGGCCGTCGGTGTAGAGCAGGACGGTTTCTCCTGGCTCGGCGGTCAGCTCGACGCTGGGCGCCTCCCAGCAGGCGAGCATGCCGAGGGGGGCCGACAGGGACGTCTCCACGTACTCGGTGCGGCGCTCGCCGATCACCAGGGGCGGACTGTGTCCGGCCCCGGCCAGCGTGATCTTGCGCAGTGCGGGCTCGATGTAGGCGAAGAGCGCGGTGGCGGAGCGGGCGGGCTCGGTGAGCCGGAGGAGCAGTTCGAGGTCGGAGAGGACGGCGACCGGGTCCTCGCCCTCCATCACGGCGTACGCCCGCAGGGAGGCCCGCAGCCGGCCCATCGCGGCGACCGCGCTGGGCCCCGACCCGGTGACCGAGCCGACCGCGAGGCCGAGCGCGGCGTCCGGCAGCGGCAGCGCGTCGTACCAGTCGCCGCCGCCGCGCGGCCCGGTGCGGTGCCGGGCGGCGAGCTGGACGCCGGCGACGCGGGGCAGCCGGGAGGGGAGCAGTTCCTCGGCGATGGTCGCCATGCACGCGCGCGTGCGCTCGACCTCGACGAGCCGCGCCAGGTGCTCGGCGGCGTACCGCGTGTACAGCCCGACGAGGTGCCGCTGCCGCTCGACCGGCTCCGCGGGTTCGTCGTACAGCCAGACGGCGGCACCGAGCCGGCCGGCCCCCTCGGCGGACAGGGGGAGCGCGTAGCTCGCCGCGTATCCGAGCCGGGCGGCGACCTCGCGGTGGCGGGGGTCGAGCCCGTCCTCGGCGAACAGGTCGGGCTGGGCGATCTCGCCGTCCCCGCCGGGCAGTCCGTCGAGGATGCGGCCGTACGGCAGGGAACTGCGCGGCACGGTTTCGATGTGCCCGAGGTCGGCGCGGCCGAGGCCGAGGCCGATGGTGGTGTCCGGGCCGAGTCCGTCACCCGGTTCCAGGACGACGAGACCGCGGCGGGCGCCGACCAGGGCGGCTCCGGCGTGCAGGGTTTCCTGCAGCGCGCTCTCGAGTGAGTCCGTGCGGGTCAGACGCTCGGTGAGCTCGTGCAGCGTCGTGAGGTCCGAGACCCAGCCCGCGAGTCTGTCCTGGAGAACGGCCCCGGGAGCGGTGCCCGGCCCGGTGGCGGGAGTGGCCGATGGGGTGCCCGGGGCGGCGGGCGCGGGCGCGACAGTGTGTGCGGGGGAGGGAACCGTTGAATCGATTCCAGCCACTTTCGGAGGGTGAGGGGCGTTCATGGTGTCCGGCTTTCCGACCGGTGCGTATTGCTCAAAAGCATCGCAAACCCCCATGTCATTCTGCGCCGCTAGCAGTGTCTCCACATGTACACGCACTCGTGAGGAGATGTCCAGCATTGTCCTGCTGGGATATCTGGTGTCCGTGAGGCGGTGTTGGACGACTGTCGGCTTCTTGTACAGTCCTTTGGAAAAAGCAAAGTTGGCTAAAAAGTGTTGTGGTGAACGGTGTATTGAGGTCGACTGGCCTTGTTCAACAGAGCGTCACAGCGGTCGTGATGGGTACGTACTCGGTGAAGACCAGGGGCGGCGGAGGCCACCCGGAACCTGGCGACGGACCCGGGCGTCCTATCCACCGACGACCGAGCCCCATCCTCCCGTGGCGGAGGCGGCGAGCACATGCGGGACAGTAAAACGCCAGGCGCCGCCACCCCTACGCCATGCCCATGCTTTTGACAGACGCAAGTCGACGCAAGCGAGGGACGCGGACGTAACCGAGCTCGGCCCGCAGGGGTTCCCCTTGTCCGCGACAGGGGTGTGATGCGCCAGCAGGTACGCACAGTGCAGTGAACGACACATGTTGTGATGTGACCCACGGTGTTGCCATGCGTGCAACGGAAAGGACGAGCGCTCATGCGCGAGATCCCCGGAAAGCGACGCAGGCTCCTGTCCAAGCGCAACGGCGGGAGGCCCGAGCTTCTTGAGCAGGCCCTGACGTTCGCCACGGAATGGCAGTGGCCCGTACTCCCGGGGGTGGCGCCGGACCCGCAGGGGCGTGCTCGCTGCGGCTGCCCGGACCCGGAGTGCGTGGTGCCCGGCGCTCACCCCTTCGACCCCGGCCTGCTGGCCGCCACCACCGACGAGCGCATGGTCCGCTGGTGGTGGACCAACCGGCCGACGGCACCGATCGTGCTGGCCACCGGGGGCAGCGCCCCCTGCGCGGTGAGCCTGCCGGCCCTGGCCGCCTCCCGTGCCCTCGCCGCGCTCGACCGCACCGGTATGCGCCTCGGCCCCGTGGTCGCGGCCCCGCACCGCTGGGCGATCCTCGTCGCGCCGTACTCCATGGAACAGCTGGGCGAGCTGCTCTACGCCAAGGACTTCGTCCCCGGCTCCCTCCGCTTCCACGGCGAGGGCGGCTATCTCGCCCTGCCCCCCTCGGAGACGGGCCACGGCCTGATCCGTTGGGAGCGGGCGCCGCTGCCCGGTTCGGCCGCCCCCTGGGTGCCCGGTGTCGAGGCGGTCGTGGACGCGGTCGTCGACGCCCTCACTCGTACGGGTGTGAGCGCGCCCGACTTCTGAGCCCGCCCGGCGCGCGGGGGGCCTGGTGCTCCCGGTCGGTCGTTATCTTCCGCACATGCAGCGTCTTCCCGGGGGCCGCGGGGCCCCGCCGCGCGGCCGCCACAGCGCTCTCCCGCCCCGGAGCCGTAGAGCACCCGAGTCGGCGCGCGGCGGGCCGGACCCACGCCGGCTCCGCCTCGCGGGACTGACCACGGCGGTCGCGGTCGCGCTCGGCCTGCCCCTCGCCGCCTCCGCGGGCCCGCTCGGTGACGTACGGACGTCCGAGCGCGCCTCCCGGTCCGAGCGCACCCTCCCCTCCGAACTCGACCGTGCCGCCGACCGCGTCGGTGAAGCCGCCGGACTCGGAAGCGGGGCCGTGGGGCCGGCGCACGGCGCCGGTGAGGACGCCGAGGGTTCGTCCAGGCGCGTCGATCCGAAGGCGGGCGGAGCGGGCGAGGCGGACGGAGATCCGGCGGGCGGCGCCGACGCGGCGGACGATGCCGCGCTCTCCTCGCGCCCCCTGCTCGGCCTCGGACTCGCCACCGCCGCCCGCTGCGGCCCCGAGCTCACCTCCCCCGACGGCATCGAGGCGCAGACGTGTGTCCTCACCCAGGGCGAGCGGACCTGGGCCCGCACGTACTACCGCAACGCCACCGGGCGGGAGCTGAGTTCGGTCCTCAGCATGATGGCGCCCGGCGGGCACACCGTACGGATGCACTGCGCCGTGAGCGCACACGACGAGCCGGGGGCGTGCGAGACGCCGAGGGAGCGTACGCGGGGCGCTACGGGGGCGTACACGGCCGTCGCGGAGTTCGCGGCACCGGACGGCGATGGGCCGCTGTTGCTGCGCTCAGGGAGCAACTCGGGCCGCTCGTAAGGGCGTTGACGCCGATCGCGGGTTCCGTACAGCGGAGCCGCTCCGATCCCGGGCATGAAAAGACCCGGTTGCTGGCGACGGGGGATGCACCAGCAACCGGGCTAATGGAACCGTAACAAGAGATCGGCGCTTCGCAAATTCGATCTCGGCTATTCGGACACGAATTCGCCTGTCACGTAGGGGAGTTGTGACAGGAGTCACCACACTTCGAACGCACTCGGTCAGCCGGGTGTCCGACCGGCCCGGAAATGTACGTCAGCTGAGCGTGACCTGTCGGTTGGTGAGGCCGCCGCGCGCCCGGCGCTCGTCCGGGGTGAGCGGAGACTCGTCGGCCAGGGCGGTGGCGAGCCGCTCGGCGAACTCGGCCGCCGGCTTCTCGACGTCGTCCGCGCCGACCCCGCTGGGGAGGTCCCAGACCGGCACGGTGAGGCCGTGAGCACGGAAGGAGCCGACCAGGCGGGTGCCCTCGCCGAGGCTGGAGCGCCCCGCCGCGTGCAGCCGCGCGAGGGCGTCCAGAAGCCGCTCCTCGGCGTGCGGCATGACCCACCGCAGGTGGTTCTTCTCCGGGGTCTCGCACCAGTACGCCGCGTCGACGCCCGCGAGCTTCACCGTCGGGATCGCCGCGGAGTTGGCGCGCTCCAGGGAGGCGGTCACCTCCGGGGTCGCGTTCTCCGAGTCCGGGACCCAGAACTCGAAGCCCGAGTGCACGACTGGCTCGAACTCACCTTCGGGGTCGAGCAGGTCCTGCAGACGTGGACCGTCGGCCGGGGCGCGCCGGCCCTGAACCGGAGTGCCCGGCTCGGCGGCGAGGGCGCGCTGGAGGGTGTCGGCGAGGTCGCGGCTGATGTCGCCGGACGCCGTGTCGTTCTGCAGGCCGAGCAGCACCGAGCCGTCGTCGCGGCGCAGCGCGGGCCACGCCATGGGCAGGACGGTGGCGAGCGTCACCGACGGGACGCCCTCGGGGAGCGCGTCCTTCAGCTTCAGCTCGACGGTGGCGGCGGGCACCAGCTCGCGCAGCGCGATCCAGTCGCCCTCGCCCGGCAGCCCCTCGAAGGGGCGCTGCACCAGCTCGGTCACCGCATGGGCGGCGGCCCGGCCGTGACAGGCCTTGTAGCGGCGGCCGCTGCCGCAGGGGCATTGCTCGCGCGCGCCGACAACCGGAACCTGCCCATCGGCGCCTGCGGCACCGACTCCGCCGGTGCCCTGCGGGCGCTTGGCCTTCGTGTGGGGTCGCTTCTTGGCCATCGTGGGTGTCTCCCGATCACGGCTCGTCTCGTACTCGCGCGAGCCTAGCCGCTCGTACGACGCCCGACGGGACCCTGTGGACAACGCACCGAGTCGTCCCGGAACCGGCGGTTCGGGCCAGGTTGCGCACGCCTGGCCCGGGCCGGCCCGTCAGTCCATGTCCTCGAAGGCGTCCGCGAAGTCCAGATCGGGGATGCCGGAGACCGAGGGGGCGACGACGCGGCTGGCGAAGTCGTCCCGGCGGTGGGCGCGGTAGACGTCGTCCTGGACGACGACCCACACCGTGACCTCGCCGCGGGCGTCGTCGCGCACGCCCCAGTCGTCGGCCAGTGCCGTCACGATGTTCAGCCCGCGGCCGCCGTGTGCGGTGACCGAGGGCGTGGACGGAACCGGGCGGGTCGGACCACCGCCGTCCGTCACCTCGACCGTGAGCCGCCCCGAGGGGTCCATCCGCCAGGAGCAGCGGACGTCGCCGTCACCGGCCAGCGCCTCGCCGAGTGGCCTGCCGTGTTTGCAGGCATTGCTGAGTAGTTCGGAAAGGATCAGTAGGGCGTCGTCGATGACCGATTCCGCCACACCACCATCGCGCAACTGATTGCGCATCCGATGCCTTGCTTCTCCCACGCCCGCAGGGCCATGGGGTACGGCCATGCTCGACGACGTGGGCACCTCCTGTGCCACCACCAACGCCACCCCCGAGACCTCCTTCGCCCCACGCCACGGTGTGAATGCCCCATTGGACTGGACTGGAAACCGGCCAACACATGTGCTCTGACGCACTCACCACGGTCGAATACGGATCGAACGCGCCGGTGTACACCCCGTAGTCGCCTGGCTGAATTTCGTCCCCGATATGCCGACTTGTCCCCGGGCGTGGTTTGGCCGCCTTGGCGGAATTCTTACCTCCGTCAAGAAGCGCGCGGCGGCGGTGACGGGGGTCGGCGAGGTGGTCGCAGGTGTGAACAGAGGCGTGTTCGGAGCTGCCCGGGGCGAAGTGTTGGAAGCTGTGGGAATCGGTGTGTTCGAAGGTGTCGGAGACCGTGCCCTCGAAGGTGTCGGAGGCCGTGCGCTCGATGGTGTCGGAGACACCGGGGTGCGAGGGTGCCCGGCGGTCTCCGGGGTGTGGTCAGCGGCCGAGTCGGTGGAGAACCTCGCGTGGGCGGTTGGTGATGATGGCGTCGACGCCCAGCTCGACGCAGAGGTCGACGTCCTCGGGCTCGTTCACCGTCCACACGTGCACCTGGTGGCCCGCGCTCTTCAGGCGCTCGATGTACGCGGGGTGGTTGCGCACGATCCGGATCGAGGGGCCCGCGATCCGGACACCGGACGGCAGCCGTCCGTCGCGCAGCCGGGGCGAGACGAACTGCATCAGATAGACCGACGGCAGCGTCGGGGACGCGGCCCGGACGCGGTGCAGCGAGCGCGCCGAGAAGCTCATGATCCGTACCGGTGACTCGGCGGCCGACTCCGGGGCGTCCAGGCCGAACCGCTTCAGCAGGACCAGCAGCCGCTCCTCGACCTGGCCCGCCCAGCGGGTGGGGTGCTTGGTCTCGATGGCCAGTTCCACCCGGCGCCCGGCGTCGGCCACGAGTTCGAGCAGACGTTCAAGGGTGAGGACGGAGGTGTCCGCCCGGTCCTCGGGGGCGACCTCCCAGTCGGGGGCCTCGTCGCCGCTGTGCCAGGAACCGAAGTCCAGTGCGGCCAGGTCGGCGAGCTCCAGGGCGGAGACCGCGCCCCGGCCGTTCGAGGTTCGGTTGACGCGTCGGTCGTGGACACAGACGAGGTGGCCGTCCGCCGTCAGCCGGACATCGCATTCGAGGGCGTCCGCGCCGTCCTCGATCGCCTTCTTGTACGCGGCCAGGGTGTGCTCGGGGGCTGCCTCGGAGGCCCCCCGGTGGGCGACGACCTGAATCGGGAGCTGTCGTGCGTGGGTCACCGCGTCATGGTGCCACCGTGGAGGGGTACGCGTGGGGCGGTGGTCGTGGAGGGCCGGGTTCATACGCACAGTACGCGCCATTAGTCCTATAGATCCTATATAAAGGATGGCCCCGGACGCACAGTCACCGCTTATGGTGCCCTGACGGCTCGTGGGAAAAGCTGACCCCATACAAAACTCACGCACAGCCGGATGTGCGACCAAGAACAGTCGACCGCCGACAAGGTGAAGCCGTGGATCGAGGAGAAAAGCTGTGAGCACCGAGAACGAGGGCACCGCGGTACCCCCGGCCCCGTCCGCACCTCCCGTGCCGGTGGAAACTCCCGCTGCCTCCGCGCCGGCCCCGGCGCACGAGCCGAGCGCGGCACCGGCGGAGACCACCGCCCCGGCGGCCCCGGCCGGAGCCACCGCCGACAACGAGCCGACGACGCAGCTCCCGCCGGTCCCGCCGACGGCCCCGGAGCCGGGTGCGACGGCGGTACAGCCGCAGGCGCCGCAGGCGGAGCAACCGACGGCACAGCAGCCGACACCCCACCAGCCGACTCCCCACCAGCCGCAGCTGGTGTCCGCAGGGGCGCCCGGTTACGCGGCGGCCGCGGGCCAGGGTCAGGGTTACGGCATGGGCCAGGCCCCCGGAGGCTACGGACAGGCACCCGGCGGGGCCGGGTCCTCCGCGCCCGACTCCGCCTGGCCGCCTCCGGCGCCACCGGCCGTTCCGTCGTACGCGGACAACGGCGGCGGCGCGTACGCGGACAGCGGCGGCGCGTACGGGAACGCGGGCGCGGCCGGAGGAGCCGGCGGCGCCGGCGGTCCCGGAGGCCCCGGTGACGGCGGCTGGGGCTCCTCGTGGCAGCAGACGCAGCAGCCGGCCCCCAAGCCGGCGGGCAACAAGCGGGGCGGTCTGATCGCCGCGATCCTCGTGGCGGCGCTCATCGCGGGCGGGGTCGGCGGCGGCATCGGCTACACACTGGCCGACCGCAACGACAACTCCACCGGCTCCACGACCGTTTCGGCCTCGCAGAACGGCGGTGACGTCAAGCGCGCGGCCGGCACGGTCGCCGCCGTGGCCTCCTCGGCGCTGCCGAGCACGGTCACCATCGAGGCGTCCAGCAGCGAAGGCGAGGGCGGCACGGGCACCGGCTTCGTGTTCGACAAGGAAGGCCACATCGTCACCAACAACCACGTGGTGGCGGAAGCCGTCGACGGCGGCAAGGTGACGGCCACCTTCCCGAACGGCAAGAAGTACAACGCCGAGGTCGTCGGCCACGCGCAGGGCTACGACGTGGCGGTCATCAAGCTGGAGAACGCCCCGTCGAACCTGCAGCCGCTGACGCTCGGCGACTCCGACAAGGTCGCGGTGGGCGACTCGACGATCGCGATCGGCGCGCCCTTCGGCCTCTCCAACACGGTCACCACGGGCATCATCAGCGCCAAGAACCGCCCGGTGGCCTCCAGCGACGGCTCCTCCGGCAGCAAGGCCTCCTACATGAGCGCCCTGCAGACCGACGCGTCGATCAACCCGGGCAACTCCGGCGGCCCGCTCCTCGACGCGCGGGGCAACGTCATCGGCATCAACTCGGCGATCCAGTCCGCCAGCAACGGCAGCTTCGGCTCCGGCCAGGCGGGCTCCATCGGCCTCGGCTTCGCCATCCCGATCAACCAGGCCAAGAACGTGGCCCAGCAGCTGATCAGGACGGGCAAGCCGGTGTACCCGGTGATCGGCGCCTCGGTCTCCCTGGAGGAGGGCACCGGCGGAGCGAAGATCACGGAGTCGGGCGAGGGCGGCGCGGGCTCCATCACCTCCGGCGGCCCCGCCGACAAGGCCGGCCTCAAGCCCGGTGACGTCATCACCAAGCTCGACGACCACGTCATCGACAGCGGCCCCACCCTCATCGGCGAGATCTGGACCCACCTCCCCGGCGACAAGGTCACCCTCACCTACACCCGCGACGGCAAGACCCGCACGGCGGACGTCACCCTCGGCGAACGCCAGGGCGACAGCTGACCCCGCTCACCGTCGTCCCGTCGTCCCCGTACCCCTCGGCCATCCGCCTCGGGGGACGGGGACGTCGCCATCAGGTCGGCATCAGGTCGGCGTCACGTTGGCGTCAGGTCGGCGTCAGGTCGGGGGCTCCCACGGTGGGATCAGCACGGCCCTGAAGTTCTCGCCGCCGTACATCGACTCGTAGTAGATCTCCACCATCAGACGCTCACTGACGAGCGTCCAGAACCACGCGTGCTCGGCGCGGTCGAAGTCGTCGAAGAACAGCAGGTGCACGACTTGGCCGGAGAGCACGGGAACACCTGGCTGCAGCGTCGACACCTTCGGGCGGACCGAGTGCCCCTGTGTGAGCCGCCGGTATGTCTTCAGGTCCCACTCCCCCAACACCTCGCCGTCCACCCGCACCACGCTGCTGGTGACTATGGCCGGACCGAGACCGGCGTTGACGAGCTGGATCCCCGTCCTCGATCCTTCGAAGGTCAGCACCCGCCGGATCTGCAGGAGCGGTCTCACCGACTGACGATTGTGCGACCGGATGCTTCGCGATTCCGTGAAACTCACCCAGAGCGAAGCGAGTGCGATCACGGTCGCCGACACAGAAATCACGGTCTCCGGCTTCATGGGCCCCTCCCCCCACCACAGTTGTAGCCGGTCACCGCGCCGCCGTGCACCTGTCGCGGACCGCCATCCCATGATCATGACCGCAGCCGGTAGTCTGTAGCCGCTCCGCCCCAGGTGGGCCGGGGCGTAGGTGGGTTGCCCGAGCGGCCTAAGGGAACGGTCTTGAAAACCGTCGTGGCGCGAGTCACCGTGGGTTCAAATCCCACACCCACCGCCAGGTGAACGGTCCCTGACCAGGTAAGACGGTCAGGGGCCGTTGTGTTGACGGCTGCTCGCCGACAGCCCTGACGTTCCCGTGATTCCCCGGCCTGGCGCACGAGTGGGGCACGCGATCCGAGCGGTAGGGCACTTGCCGCTTTCAGGGATGTCCCGGTTGCGGGGCGCCCCTTCGTCGGCGGTTGGGCGGGGTTACGAGATGCGGTCTGTGGGAGGGGCGCGGATTCTGGTGGGGACGGTGTAAACGGCGGAAGGAGACGCTATGTCTGTGATGGGCAAGCTCAAGCACATGCTGAAGGGCCATGAGGACCAGGCCGGGCAGGGCATCGACAAGACCGGTGACTTCGTCGACGGGCGGACGCAGGGGAAGCACAGCGGTCAGGTCGACTCGGCGCAGGAGAGGCTCAGGCGGCAGATGGGCTCGGAGCAGACAGGGCAGACAGGGCAGACAGGGCAGACGGGGCAGACGGGGCAGACCGACACCGGCCGCGAGGACCCGCCCCGGTAGTGGTGGCGTGATGGTGCCGTGGTGGCGGCGCGGCTGACGGGGCCGTCAGTCCTACTCGCCCTCGTCGGCCGCGGCCGTCTCTCGCGCCGTGATGATGTTCGAGCGACCGGCGACCGGCGACCGGCGACCGATGAGAGACCACCGGCGACCGGCGACCGGCGACTGGCAACCGGCAACCGGCGACCGATGACAGACCACCGGCGACCGGCGCGCGGAATCGCGGGTGCCGGCCGGTCGCGCGTCGCGGCTGGGGCACGCCTTCACGCCCGTCGCCCCGACATCCGTGCCGCCGAAGCGATCGTCGACCTCGCCTCCCGTTCCGTGAGCCCCGTGTGTACGGCGGCCTCGACCAGCGCGTTCGTGAGGTCGGGGCCGAGGCCGTTCTCGTACGCGCGGCAAGCCGCCCAGAAGAGGCGGGTGTTGCGCTGGCCCTCCTGGGCGGTCAGGACGAAGTGGACCAGACCGTGGCCGTCGCCCCGGCCGCCGGATGTCTGGGAGGGGCTCGTGCGCGGCGGTGGCAGCAGGAGGCGGAGCAGGGCTGGCGGGCAGGGGGCCGGCGGCAGGTGGGCCGTGCCGGGGGCCGTGCTGTAGACGCCGTGGTCGGTGCGGGAGCCGGGGCCGACGAGGTAGCCGCCGGCGCCGCGGATGTCGATGCCGGGGGCGAGGCGGCTCGCCGAGTTCGGGACGACGACGTCGGGCGGGCCGGTGAGCCAGAGGTGGCGGCCGCCGCTGGGGGTCACGACGACGACCGTCTCGGGGATCGTGAAGAGGTGGCGGAGCGCGAGCTCGCGCAGGGCCGTCGAGGAGTCCGTGCCGGATTTCGTGTCGAGGTCGATGCCGATCAGATGGTGGGGGCGGAGGCCGCAGGCGATGCCATAGCCGGTGGCCCAGGGGGCGGCGGTGAAGAGTTCGCGGATGCGGCGGGGGTCGGTGGAGGCGTCGTGGACGCCGTGGCCGAAGCGGCCGCACTCGCCGTGACAGGGGGAGGGGGAGGGAGACGGGTCGTCTCGGTGGGGGGAGCGCAGGGCCGGGAGCTTCGCGCGGGACAGCGGGATCACCGCCAGTCCGCGTTCGGCGGCGGAGAGGGCGTGGGCCAGAGCCAGGGTGCCGGCCTGCCGGTCTGTGGTGGCCATGTTTCTATGTTCGTACGTGTGTTCGATAAAGGGAAGGGGGTGCGAGGAGCGCTTTCGGTCGTCGGAGGTCAGTGCGCGGGGTGGCTGGAAAAGTGCCGGAACGCTTCGCCCCTTGCGTCACTTGATCTTGCTGCCGCTCGATGGGCGCATCGCTCCTGAACTGGGAGTTCCTTGATCCATGGGGGTTTATCGACTTGTCATCACGCTTCAGGGGGAATAGGGGCTTCCGGGGTGGTTCGCCGGGGATTCGGTGGGCAACTCTGGATTCGCGACGTCGAAGACCCGCACCGAGGCGGTCGGCCAACTGCCCCGGGGCAACCCGTACTTGCGTGAAGGACCCCTGGAGGAAGTGCACATGGCAAGCATCCGTACAGCCCGCGTTCTCGCCGCCGTCTCGGCGCTCCCGCTCGCCGCCGCCCTGTTCACCGGCGTCGCGTCGGCCGACAACGGCGCCATCGCGGACAACGGATCGAACGCCGGCGTGGCGAACATCGTCGGCAGCGGTGTCGGCCGCGACAACAGCGGCAACTCGTCGACCTCGCAGCAGCAGGCGAACGGCTCGGGCGCCTCGAACCAGAACAACACCGCCCAGGTCAACGGCTCCGGCCTCACGGCGATCGACCAGGAGAACGCCGTCGTCAGCTTCACCAACCTCTGGTGAGCGGGCCGAGGGCGGGCCGGGCGGCCGAGGGTGGGCGGATGAGGTCGCCCCGGCCCTGAGGCCTCAGGGCCCGACCCTCGGGTGCGGGACGTGTGGGACATGTTCGTGGGGTGAAACACGCCTGTGTGGCGGTGCTTCGGCACCGCCGCACAGGCGTTTCCGGCGACGTCGTGACCTTGACAGTTGGGGCGACCGCTCCTTCAATCTGACGGACAGTCAGAAACGTGGAGGGGGCTGCGGCACGATGGTCGAGGACCTGTCCGTACGGCTCAAGGCCTACGAGGGGCGCGCGGCCGTCCACGGCGGCCGTGGCAAGGATCCCGTCAACTCGCCCATGATCCGGCACTGGTGCGAGGCCATGGGGGACACCAACCCCGCGTACACCGGACCGGGGGCCATCGCGCCGCCCACCATGCTCCAGGTGTGGACGATGGGCGGGCTGAGCGGGCACGAGACCCGCGCGCCGGCGTACGGCGAACTCCTCGCGCTGCTCGACGGCGCCGGGTACACCTCCGTCGTCGCCACCGACTGCGAGCAGGAGTACCTACGGGCGCTGCGGCCCGGGGACGAGATCACGTTCGACTCGGTCATCGAGTCGGTGTCGGAGCGGAAGACCACCAGACTCGGCACGGGGTACTTCGTGACGACGCGCATGGATGTGCGGGCCGGTGAGGAGGGCGACGAACTCGTCGGCACGCATCGCTTCCGGATACTCAAGTACGCGCCGGCTGGTGCCTCCGGGAATCACGAGTCCCGGGAGCACGAGTCCCGGGAGCACGAGCCCAGGGAGCGAGAGCCCCGGCCCCAACCGCAGGAGCGGCCCCGCCGTCCCCGCCCCGTCGTCAATCGCGACAACGCCGGCTTCTGGGAGGGCGTCGCGCGGCACCGGCTCCTCATCCAGCGCTGCGCCGACTGCGCCACGCTCCGCCTCCCCTGGCTGCCGGGCTGCAACGCGTGCGGTTCGCCCGAGTGGGACACGGTCGAGGCCTGCGGCGAGGGGGTCGTGTACTCGTACGTCGTCATGCATCACCCGCCCTTCCCGGCCTTCGATCCGCCGTACGCCGTCGGGCTGATCGAGCTGGCGGAAGGGGTGCGGATGGTCAGCAACGTGATCGGGGTGCCGTACGACAAGGTGCGGATCGGGATGCCCGTACGGCTCGAATTCGCACGCTGTGACGAGGAGTTGGAGTTGCCGGTGTTCCGCGTGGAGGAGGAGGTGGCGCCGGTATGAGGGCCGAGGCCGGACAGGCGCTTCCGCCGCTGGAGATCGAGATCACCCGGACGCTCGTCGTCGCGGGGGCCATCGCCTCGCGCGACTACCAGGACGTGCACCACGATCCGGAGCTGGCCCGGCGGCGCGGGTCTCCGGACGTCTTCATGAACATCCTGACGACGAACGGGCTGGTGGGACGGTACGTCACCGATCATTTCGGTCCGGCCGCCGTCCTGCGCAAGGTGGCGATCCGGCTGGGCGCGCCCAACTACCCGGGCGACACGATGGTGTTGACCGGCACGGTCGAGACGACCGCCGGTCGCACGGCCACGATCAAGGTCGTCGGCGAGAACGGCATCGGCCGGCACGTCACCGGCACGGTCACGGTCACGCTCCCGGAAGCGGACGACACCCTCCCGCCCCCGGCCGGAAGCGACCCCGCCCTCCCGGCAGGAAGCGACCCCGCCCTCCCGACAGGGGATGTCGTCCTCCCGGCAGGGGGTGCCGAATGAGCGTGCGAACCAAGGACCGGCTCGGCGGGCGGGCCGCGATCGTCGGTATCGGCGCGACCGACTTCTCCAAGGACTCGGGGCGTAGCGAGCTGCGGCTGGCCGTGGAGGCGGTACGGGCGGCGCTCGACGACGCGGGGCTGGCGCCGGCGGACGTGGACGGGATGGTGACGTTCACGATGGACACGAGCCCGGAGATCACGGTCGCGCAGGCGGCCGGTATCGGCGAGCTGTCCTTCTTCTCCCGTGTCCACTACGGCGGCGGCGCCGCGTGCGCGACCGTGCAGCAGGCGGCGCTCGCGGTCGCGACGGGCGTGGCGGAGGTGGTGGTCTGCTACCGGGCGTTCAACGAGCGCTCGGGGCGGCGGTTCGGGTCGGGCGTACGGCATCGGGAACCCTCGGCGGAGGGCATGGCGCTGGGCTGGACGCTGCCGTTCGGGCTGCTCACGCCCGCCTCGTGGGTGGCGATGGCGGCACAGCGCTACCTGTACGCGTACGGGCTGACCCCCGAGGCGTTCGGGCAGGTGGCCGTGGTGGACCGGAAGTACGCGGCGACGAACCCGGCGGCGTACTTCCACGGCCGTCCCATCACCCTCGACGAGCACGCGGCCTCGCGCTGGATCGTCGAGCCGCTGCGGCTGCTGGACTGCTGCCAGGAGACGGACGGCGGCCAGGCGCTCGTCGTGACGTCCGTGGAGCGCGCGCGGGATCTGCCGAAGCCGCCCGCCGTGGTCGTGGCGGCCGCCCAGGGCGCGGGCCGGGCGCAGCAGCAGATGACCGGCTTCTACGACAGCGACCTCACCGGGCTGCCGGAGATGGGCGTCGTCGCCCGGCAGCTCCGGCGGACCTCGGGGCTCGGTCCCGACGACATCGACGTGGGCATCCTGTACGACCACTTCACGCCGTTCGTGCTGATGCAGCTGGAGGAGTTCGGGTTCTGCGGGCCGGGGGAGGCGGCGGACTTCCTCGCGGAGGAGCGGCTGCCGCTCAACACCCACGGCGGGCAGCTCGGCGAGGCGTATCTGCACGGGATGAACGGCATCGCGGAGGCGGTACGGCAGCTGCGGGGCACCGCCGTGAACCAGGTCGCCGGCGCCGAGCGGGTGCTGGTCACCGCGGGTACGGGGGTGCCGACCTCGGGGTTGGTGCTGGGGACGGACGGGTGAGCGGTGCGCAGGTGACGCCCGGGGCGAGCTCCAGGCCTCCTCGGGTCCGGTGCCGTACACCCTGGGCAGGTGGTCTCAGGGGTACACCCTCAGTACCCCGGGGCTGTTCATCCACCTTCAGTAGGTCGGGTGTGCCCCACTCCTACAACCTGAGGGGGATTCGCCTTCGGGACCTGCGGCCGATTTGCCGGGCGGGGCCCGCTCCTAGCGTGGAGCCATGACCACACCCGTCTGCACCAGCGCTTCGAAGGCCGCTGCACCAGTGACGCGGACCCTGTCGCCCTCGGCACGATCGACCTCGGCCCGGCCGGCCCTGTCGAGCCTGACGAACCTGTCGTACCCGTCGTTCTCGGCGTACGTGAAGGCCCGCCAGCCGGTGCTGCTGCGGGCCGCCCGCTCGCTCACCGCGAACCCGTGCGACGCCGAGGACCTGCTGCAGACCGCGCTGGCCAAGACGTACGTGGCCTGGGAGCGCATCGAGGACCACCGGGCACTCGACGGCTATGTCCGTCGGGCGCTGCTGAACACCCGGACGTCCCAGTGGCGCAAGCGCAAGGTGGACGAGTTCGCGTGCGAAGAGCTGCCGGAGCCCGAGGGGGCCCAGGCCGCGGACCCGGCCGAGCAGCAGGCGCTGCACGACGCGATGTGGCGGGCGATCATGAAACTGCCGGCGCGCCAGCGGGCCATGGTCGTCCTCAGGTACTACGAGGATCTGAGCGAGGTCCAGACGGCCGAGGTCCTCGGCGTCTCGGTCGGCACGGTGAAGTCGGCGGTGTCCCGGGCGCTCGGCAAGCTGCGCGAGGACCCCGAGCTGGAACCCGTGCGCTAGCCGGGTCGTTGGTGTGTCAGGTGGCTCCGGCACGCGCGGGCTCGGGCTCGCCCGGGTGACTCCGTCTGATCGATCATCTTGCCCTCTAGTGACATACCGAGCGGTATGTGAGCAGAATCAGCACATCCGTTACCACCGCGTAGGCAGAGCCGCCCCGGGAGGACGCCGTGCTGAGCACCATGCAGGACGTACCGCTGTTGATCTCCAGGATCCTGACCCATGGACAGGTCATCCACGGGACGTCGCAGGTGATCACCTGGACCGGTGAGGGTGAGCCCGAACGCCGCTCCTACGCCGAGATCGGCGCCCGCACCGCGCAGCTGGCCCACGCCCTGCGCGAGGACCTCGGAGTCGACGGCGACGAGCGCGTCGCGACTCTCATGTGGAACAACTCGGAGCATGTGGAGGCGTACTTCGCGATCCCCTCCATGGGGGCCGTCCTCCACACCCTCAATCTGCGCCTGCCCCCCGAGCAGCTCGCCTGGATCGTCAACCACGCCGCCGACCGCGTGATCATCGCGAACGGCTCGCTATTGCCCCTCCTCGCGCCGCTCCTCCCGCACCTCAAGCCGGTGGAGCACGTCGTCGTCGCCGGACCCGGCGACCGGTCGCTGCTCGCCGGAGCGAGCGTCCAGGTGCACGAGTACGAGGACCTGATCGCCGGGAAGCCGACCACGTACGACTGGCCCGAGCTGGACGAACGCTCCGCCGCCGCCATGTGTTACACCTCCGGCACCACCGGCGACCCCAAGGGCGTCGTCTACTCCCACCGCTCGATCTATCTGCACTCCATGCAGGTCAACATGGCCCAGTCCATGGGCCTGACGGACGCGGACCTCTCGCTCGTCGTCGTCCCGCAGTTCCATGTCAACGCCTGGGGCCTGCCGCACGCGACCTTCATGACCGGCGTCAACATGCTGATGCCGGACCGGTTTCTGCAGCCCGGCCCGCTCGCCGAGATGATCGAGACGCAGAAGCCGACGCACGCCGCCGCCGTCCCCACCATTTGGCAGGGCCTGCTCGCGGAGCTGACCGCCCGCCCGCGCGAGGTCTCCTCGCTCACCCAGGTGACCATCGGCGGTTCGGCCTGCCCGCCCGCCCTCATGGAGGCCTTCGACAAGCTGGGGATGCACGTCTGCCACGCCTGGGGCATGACGGAGACCTCCCCGCTCGGCACGATCGCCCGGCCGCCGGCCCATGTCGAGCCCGACTCGGAGGAGGAGCTCGCCTACCGCCTCACCCAGGGCCGCTTCCCCGCCTCCGTCGAGGCCCGCCTCACCGGCCCCGGCGGCGAACGCCTCCCCTGGGACGGCGAGTCCGCCGGTGAGCTGGAGGTCCGTGGCCCCTGGATCGCGGGCGCCTACTACGGCGGTTCGGGCGCCGAACCCGTCCGCCCCGACGACAAGTTCAGCGAGGACGGCTGGCTGAAGACGGGCGACGTCGGCACGATCAGCCCCGACGGCTTCCTCACCCTCACCGACCGCGCCAAGGACGTCATCAAGTCCGGCGGCGAGTGGATCTCCTCCGTCGAGCTGGAGAACGCCCTCATGGCTCACCCGGACGTTGCCGAGGCCGCCGTCGTCGCCGTACCGGACGACAAGTGGGGCGAGCGTCCCCTCGCCACGGTCGTGTTGAAGGAGGGGTCCACCACCGACTTCGCCGCCCTGCGTTCCTTCCTCGCCGACGAGGGTCACATCGCCAAGTGGCAGCTGCCCGAGCGCTGGACGATCATCGAGTCGGTGCCGAAGACGAGCGTGGGCAAGTTCGACAAGAAGGTGCTGCGGAGGCAGTACGCGGAGGGCTCGCTGGATGTGACGCAGATCTAGGACGCGTCGCGGTCAGGTGAGGTGATGGTGGGGCGGTGTTTCACGTGAAACACCGCCCCACCGCCATGCGTGGGGGGATCAGTTCGTGCCGACTCGTGCCAGCAGGTCCACGATGCGGGTCTGTACTTCGGGGCTCGTCGAGCGTTCCGCGAGGAAGAGGACCGTCTCTCCCGAGGCCAGGCGCGGGAGTTCGGACTGGTCGACGGCGGCGGTGTAGACGACGAGCGGGGTGCGGTTCAACTGGCCGTTCGTCCGCAGCCAGTCGATGATTCCGGCCTGGCGGCGGTGCACCTGCAGCAGGTCCATCACCACGAGGTTCGGCCGCATCTGCGCGGCCAGCGTGACGGCGTCCGCGTCCGACGCGGCCCGTGCGACCTGCATGCCACGCCGTTCCAGCGTCGCGGTCAGGGCGAGCGCGATCTCCGCGTGCTCCTCGATGAGCAGGACGCGCGGCGGGTGCTGCTCGGAGTCGCGCGGCGCGAGCGCCTTCAGCAGGATGGCCGGGTCGGCGCCGTACGCCGCCTCGCGCGTCGCCTGGCCGAGTCCCGCCGTCACGAGGACGGGGACCTCGGCGGCCACGGCGGCCTGGCGCAGCGACTGGAGGGCCGTGCGGGTGATGGGGCCGGTCAGCGGGTCGACGAACAGGGCGGCCGGGTAGGCGGCGATCTGGGCGTCCACGTCCTCGCGGGAGTTCACGATGACGGGCCGGTAGCCGCGGTCGCTCAGCGCCTGATGGGTCGACGCGTCCGGCGCGGGCCACACCAGCAGCCGGCGCGGGTTGTCCAGCGGCTCCGGAGGCAACTCGTCGTCCATCGGCTGCGGATGCGGCCGGTCGGGGACCTCCACGGCGCCGCCGGGCCCGTCCAGCGGCTCGGGACCTTCGGCCGCGTTCTCGTCGGGTGCCCCTATGGCGTACGACCGCCCGGCACCCTCCGTACGGCCCGCCAGCCGGGACTGCCCGGCGAGGGAGGGCTGCGGCGGGAGCGGGACCTGCCCGGCGAGGGAGGGCTGGGCCGGCAGCGGGGTCTGGCCGGCGAGGGAGGGCTGCGCCGTATGCGCGGCTGCCTGCTGGGGCTGGGCCGCCGCCTGGGCGGGCGGCGGGGTCTGGCCGGTGCCGGTGCCGGTGCCGGTGCCGATGCTGATACCGGTGCCGTTGGTCGGGGTGGACTGCGGGTGGGGGCGCGCGGACGTTTCGGGTCGGCCGACCCCCTGGGGCGGTGTCCCGAGCTTGCGGCGCCTGCCGGAACCACCGGGCTGATTCGGTGCGGGTGTGGCTCCGGTCTGGGGCTGCGTCTGTGCGCCTGCCTGTGCCTGTGCCTGTGCCTGGGCTTGCGCCTGGGGACCGCCCTGGCGGGAGAACGGGACGCCCTGGCCGAGCGTCCGCACGCTGATCGACCGTCCCTGGGTGGAGTTGGGGTCGACGGGGGCGGGAGCGGCGGCGGGGACCGGGGCGGCCTGGGCCCGAACCTGGGCTTGGGCCGGAGCCGGAGACGGAGCCGGGGCTTGGGCCGGGGCCGGGGCCGCGGCTTCGGCGGGCAACGGCTGTGCGGCGCGCGGCTGTTGCTGTACGGCGACCTCCGGCGGCAGCGGAGTGCCCGAGGAGGGGGTGGACTGCGGGGGCAGCGGCGCCTGCGGAGCGGCTACGGGGATGGCGGCCCCGGAGGTCTCCTGGCGGGGGTCCGGCCAGGACTGGGGCTGCTGCGGCTGGGGTGCGCCGGGGGCCGCGGCCGCACCCTGAGCCGGGACGGGCTGCTGGGCGCCGGGCACCCCTGGTGCGGGCACGGGCTGGGCGACGCCCTGGACGGGCTGCGCGCCCTGCACTCCCGGTACGAGGACGGAGTGACCGAGGGCTCCGGCGTGCGCGGGCACCTGCTGTGCGCCACCGGGGGCACCTTGCGGCGGGACGGCGCCTTGCGCGGCGACGGGATGTCCGACGGCGGTCTGTCCGACGGTGTCGGGTTGTCCTGGAGCGGCCTGGGTGGCAGCGGCCTGGCCTGCGGCCGCCTGCCCGGCGGCTGCCTGAGCGGCGCCCCCCGGGGCCCCCTGCGGAGAGACGGACTGCGCGGCCGCGATTCCCGCCGCGGCGGGCTGACCGGGAGCCACGCCAGGGGCCTGGGCGGGGACGGGCTGCGCGCCCTGTACACCCTGAACGGCTTGGACCCCTTGTAGGCCCTGCACTCCCGGTACGACGACGGAGTGGCCGAGGGCTCCGGCGTGCGCGGGCACCTGCTGCGGGCCGCCCGGGACACCCTGGGCGGGCACGGGCTGTGCGGTGGCCACGGGTGCGCCCTGTGCGGGCACCGGCTGTTCCGGTCCTCCCTGCGGGGGAATCCCCTGCGCGGGAGCACCCTGGGGCGGCACCCCTTGTGCGGGAGCCATCGTCGCCACGCCGTCACCCTGCTGGGGAGCGGTCTGCCGTGCCGCCCGGCGGCGGCCCGTCGGCGTGGGCACCGGGTGCGGCTGCGGCGGGGTGTGGTCGGTCGGGTCGTGCAGCGCGGCGTCGTGGCGACCGTCGTCGGCACCCCCGGCCGGGGCACCCGACATCTGGCCCTCGACGGTCACTTGGCCCGCACCCGGGTTCTGCCCGGCACCGGCGCCTTGACCAGCGCCAGGAGCCTGCCCCACACCGGCTGCCTGACCCACGCCGGGGGCCTGACCCACACCGGCGGCCTGACCCGCGCCGGGGCCCTGCCCGGCACCGGCCACCTGGCCCGCACCCGCACCCGCACCGGCGACGCCACCCGGCGCCCCCGGACCATTCTGGGGGACCTGCTGCCCGGCTCCGGCGCCCTGCTGTCCTCCCCCACTGACCTGCTGCCCGATCCCGGCGGCAGGCACCGGCTCTCCGGCAGGCACAACTCCCGCGGCCTGCACGGGTCCTCCGACCTGCACGGGCCCTCCGGCGGGCACCGGCCCTCCGGCGGGCACCGGCCCTCCGGCGGGCACCGGCCCTCCGGCGGGCACCGGCCCTCCGGCGGGCACCGGCCCTCCGGCCGCAGCAGCCATACCCCCGGCCGCAGCGGCCACACCCTGGCCGCCCTCACCGTCGTACCCCGCACCCTGCGCGGGCACGGGCACGGCGGGTCCGGCCGGGCCTGCCGGCAGCGGCATGGGCGTGCCGGGCGCACCCGGTCCCGCGGGCAGGGGGAGCGGACCGAGTCCGGCCGCCTGTGCGTACTCGGGCCCCCGGTCGGCCTCGGCCGGCGGCAGCGCGAAGACCGCTCGCGCACCCGGTGCGGGCGCGGCGGCGCGCTCCTCCCCGCCCCCGAGGGCGCGACGACGGCGTCCGGTGGGCTGCTGGGCGCCGCCCGCCTCGCCGGACGCGGCGTCGTCGGCGGTCGCCTCGGTGACCGGGCTCGGCCCCGCCGGCAGCGCCGGAGGCAGAGCGTTCTGTGCCACGGGCTCCCGGCGCGCGCGCCGTCCGCCGGGCGCGGGCACGCCTTGCGGCGGCACCGTCCCGCCCAGGCCGGAGGCGGCGGCAGCGGCACCCGCCGCGTGCTCGGCCGCCGTGACGACCGCGCCCTCGGTGGCCACGGACTCACCGGCGGCTTCGGCCGAGGCGGCACGTCCACGCCGTCGCCCGGTACCTCCGGAGCCCTCGGCCTCGGCGCCCTGCGCGGGTCCGGCGGCCTCGCCGGACCCGGCTGCCGCACCGGCCGCGGCCGCCGCGTCCTCCGCCCTGCGCCTGCGCCGCCCGGTCGGGGCGACAGCGGTCTCGCCCTCCCCACCTTCGGGAGCGTCCTCGCTCTCCAGGAACGCGTCCACCGACGATCGCCGTGCCCGCCGCCGCCCGCCGCCGCCACCGGCGGCGGCCTGGTCGGGCAAGGAGACCTCGGCACCGGTCGCCATGTACTCGGGTTCGGCCTCGACGCCCGTCTCGGCGGGCAGCGCCTGCGAGGGGACCGCCCCGGCACCGCCACCCAGCGGCACCTCCAGCACATACGCGCTGCCGCTCATCCCCGGCACCTCGACCGTCTGGAGCACACCGCCGTGCGCCCGCACGATCCCCTGGACGATCGGCTGGTGCACCGGGTCTCCCCCGGCGTATGGCCCGCGCACCTCGATGCGGACGACCTCACCGCGCTGCGCGGCCGCCACGACGACGGTGTTGTCCATGTAGCCGCCGGTGGACATGGGCGCGTTGCCCGTCGCGTCGACACCGGCGACATCCGCGACGAGATGGGCGAGCGCGGTCGCGAGCCGCACCTGGTCCACCTCGGCCTCGATGGGCGGCGCGTGCACGGCGAACTGCACCCGTCCCGGCCCGACCAGTTCCACGGCCCCGTCGACCCCGGCCGCGACGACCGCGTCGAGCATGACGGCCGTACGCACCAGGGTGTCCTCGCCCGCGTCGATCCGCTGGTAGCCGAGCACGTTGTCGATGAGCGTCGTGATCCGCGAGTACCCGGCGGTCAGGTGGTGCAGCACCTGGTTGGCCTCGGGCCACAGCTGCCCGGCGTCGTCGGCGGCGAGCGTGCCCAGTTCACCGCGGAGTTGGTCGAGCGGGCCGCGCAGCGAGGTGCCCAGCACGGCGAGCAGCTGCTCGTGCCGCGCGGCCAGCGCCTCGTACCGGTCCTTCTCGCGCTCCCCGAGCGCCGCGTACCGCTCGTCGCCGGCGGCGAGCTCCTCGGCGTGCTGTTCGGCCAGTTCGGCCAGCTCGGCGGCGTGCTCCTCGCGTACGCCCGCGAGTTCCTCGGCGTGCTCCTTGGCGAGCCGCTCCAGCTCCTCCGCGTGCGTCTCGGCCTCGGCGTCCTTCTCCTCGGCGAGCTTGTCGTACGGCCGCCGGTCGGTGAACGTCATCACGGCGCCGACGAGCTGATCCCCGTCGCGCACCGGCGCGGTCGTCAGGTCGACCGACACCTTCTCGCCGTTCTTCGACCACAGCACCTGCCCGCGCACCCGGTGCTTGCGCCCGGACTTCAGGGTGTCCGCGAGCGGCGACTCGGTGTACGGGAAGGGGGCGCCGTCCTCGCGGGAGTGCAGCACGAGGGTGTGCAGCTCGCGTCCGCCGAGGTCACTGGCCCGATAACCCAGTATCTGGGCGGCGGCCGGATTGACGAGGACGATCCTGCCGTCCGTGTCGGTCCCGACCACGCCCTCGGACGCGGCCCGCAGGATCATCTCGGTCTGCCGTTGCGAACGCGCGAGTTCGGCCTCGGTGTCGACGGTGCCCGAAAGATCCCGTACGACCAGCATGAGCAGCTCGTCGTTGGCGTAGCCGTAACCGTCGTACGCCTGCTGCCCGTTCTCCAGATTCGCGCTTGTGACCTCGACCGGGAACTCGCTGCCGTCGGTCCGGCGGGCGGTCATCCGGGTCGGCTTGGTCCGCCCGGTCGGGTCCATGGTGTCGGGCCGCCGCATGGAGCCCGGGATGAGCCGGGAGTCGAACTCGGGCAGCAGGTCCAGCAACCCGCGCCCGACCAACGCGGTCCCGGGGGTCTCGAAGGCCTCCAGGGCGATCGTGTTGGCGTTGACGACGGTCCCATTGGCGTTGACCAGCACCAACGCATCGGGCAGCGCGTCCAGTATGGCTGCGAGGCGAGCAGCGCCTCGGGATGGCCTGCTGCTCACGAGACGCTTCCTCCCTGTTACCGCACCTTGCCGACCGCTGGGCCCATGGCCATCTTGCCAACCGGCCCGCAACGTGTCACGCGAGGGAGTCTACGGGCAGAGGTTGCGCTCGCGACGCCGGATGAGAGGGAGGTCGCACACCGAACATACGGAGATGCCGTGACTGTGCGGACGGGGGTGCCGTGACCGTGTGTTTTGCCCGACGGACTTGCCCGCGGCACATATGTACGGGCTGTGCACGGGTGTCGAGGGGGCTGTCGGCGCCGCGCGTCGGGTGGCTGGTTTCTCTTCCTCCCTCTCTACCCCCTCTATACGCGCTCCTAGGCGCGGAGGTCCGGCAGCACGGGCACCAGTGCGTCCCAGCGGGCGATCTCGCAGCCGTTGCCGCGGTCGAAGCGGGCGTCGACGCGTCGCCCGGCCCAGGTCCCGGTGACGTACGCGGTGGCCGGCCCGCCGTACTGCATCGTGCAGACGGCGTCGGGCCGGACCGGCGCGAACGGATCCTTCCCCCAGACCGTCCGCCGATCGAGCCGCCCGCACGCCTCACGCGCGTCCGGGTGGCTGCCGCCCTGGGGGTGGCACCGCAGCTCGAACGTCCCGTCCGCCCCGCCGCCGGCCTCGCGCACGGTGACGGTCAACCGGTCCCCGGTCTCGGGCGCGGGCGTGGGTGTGGGTGTGGGCAGGGGCAGTGACGCGTGCGACACCGCTTCGGCGGCGTACGCGTCCGGCGCCACCGGCGCGAGCGTGCCCGCGGCGGCCGCGGCGAGCGAGGCGGCGGCACCGAGGAACAGCCGGCCCAGGGCGGCGGCGGGACGGCTGGGGGACGCGGCGGGAGGGGTCTGCGACATGACCTGACTAACGTCACGCCCGCCTCACGGTTGCGGCGCCACGTCCGCCGTTCCGCGGCGCCCCGTCAGGCCGTCGCACCACTCCCGACGTGCCATACGGCTTTGCCCTGCGGCCTCTCCGCCTAGTACCGTGGGAGGCGATTGGTGACAGCCCACCCGGCTGTGTCATCATCTGCACGCACCACTCGCGCTCGCGTGGGCGGTTGTGCTGGAGGCGTCGCCTAGTCCGGTCTATGGCGCCGCACTGCTAATGCGGTTTGGGACTTCAATCCCATCGAGGGTTCAAATCCCTCCGCCTCCGCGCTTGATCACCGAAGCCCCGGTCCACCCGACCGGGGCTTCGTCGTCCCCACCCCGCTCCGAGAGCGCCCCAGAAGCTGTTTCCCCAGGTCACAAGGGCTATGGCAAACGGATTTCACATGGCGACGGCAGTCATGTAATGTTCTTCCTGTCGCCGAGAGCGGGCCGAAAGGGCCAGGATCGGCGGGAAAACAGAACAAGCACTCGTAGCTTAACGGATAGAGCATCTGACTACGGATCAGAAGGTTGCAGGTTCGAATCCTGCCGAGTGCACACAAGCAAGACGAGGGCCCCGGAGAGATCCGGGGCCCTCGTCGTTGGCGCATACTGGTCTCAATGACAAAGCCAGGTGCACCGAAGCGCTATCTGCCCACCAGTCCCTTCAAGGCCCCGGTCGCTCCGCCTCCCAAGCACTTCGCGGTGGGCGACCAGGTCACACACGACATGTACGGCCTCGGCCGAGTGATCGGCATCGAGGACGGGATCGCCGCCCTCGTCGATTTCGGCTCCGCGCGACAGCGGATCCTGAGCCCGTACACCAAGATGAGCAAGCTGTAGGCCCGACCGCCGGGTTCCGCCCCTGAGGGGGGCGCGGCCGGCCGCGTCGCCGAGCCATGCCGCCCCGCCTCCGGCTTCGCCATGCCATCGCGGCATCGCCGCCTTCCGACGACGAACCTTCCCGAGGTCCGGACCGCCGGGCGGAGGCGCTGTCAGTGGTGCCCTCTAACGTCGTGGGGGATGGCACGCGTGTGGAGATGTACGGGGCTGCGGTGGAGCGAGGACGGGCCGCTGTTGGGGTGGGCGGGTGGACGGGGGAGTCCATTGCCCCAGGGGAAGGTGGTGGCTTTCGGAGTCGTGAGCGAGGGGCGTCGCACGTGCGTCGGCGCCAGGGGGAACCCGTGTCCGGTGCGTGCGGGGGTGCCGGGGCGGAGTATCGGGGCTCGGTGTGAGGAGTGTGCGCGGCTCGACCGGGCGCATTCCGTGGCCGCCGACACGATCGCCGATGACCCGCGGCCGTATCACGTGTACCTCGCGTGGTTCGGGCCCGCACAAGTGAAGGTCGGGATCACCGCGGTCGAGCGGGGGCCGGCGCGGCTGTTGGAGCAGGGGGCGGTCTGCTTCGGGTGGCTCGGGCGGGGGCCGCTGATGGCAGCGCGGCGGGTGGAGGAGATGCTGCGGGCCGCGCTCAAGGTGCCGGATCGGATTCCGTACACCGAGAAGCGGCTCGTGCGGGCCGACCTGCCGGGCGTCGAGGAGCGCGTCGGGGAGCTGGCGGAGCTGCATGGGCGGGCCCTGGGGCTCGCCGGGTGGCCCGAGTCGTTGGAGCCCGTGCCCTTCCAAGCCGTCGATCACTTCGGCGTGTTCGGACTCGGCGGGTTGCCGGCCGCCGACGGTGTGGTGACCGAGCTGGTCGCCGGTGGGGTCGTGGGCGGTGAGGTCCTCGCCGTCGCCGGACCCGATCTGCATCTGGCCACCGGGCGAGGCACCGTCGTCCTCGATACGCGGCTCATGACCGGCTGGGAGTTGACCGCTCCCGTCGGCGAGGGAGCCCGTGACGTCCTCACCGTGCCCGTACGGGAGTTGAAGAGCCCGGGGGACGGGAGCGTGCAGGACGGGCTGTTCTGAGGGGGGCCGAGGGGCCTGAAGGGCCTGAAGGGCCTGAGGGTGCCTAAGGGGCAGGGCGCCATGGGCGCGGTGGGTCCGGGGGCGATGAGCGCGATGGGCGCGGCGGGTGCGGCGGGTAAAGACTTCGATCCCTTTGGGATCCCGTTCGGAAAGGCTGTGGACGTCGGTCGCGGCCCGGCCCGAGAGTGTTGCCATGAGTGATCAGCGGATAGCGCCTGACGAAGCACCGGACAACGCACCCGACGAAGCACCGGACAACGCACCGGACAACGCACCGGACGACGTATCTGCCGTAGCGCCCGTACCCGCCCACGAACCGCCTTACTACGCCGTCGTCTTCACCTCCACGCGGACCGAGGACCAGAGCGGGTACGGGGAGACCGCCGACCGGTTGGAGGAGTTGGTCAAGGGCGTGCCGGGGTTCCTCGGGATGGATCAGGCTCGGACACCCGGCGGGATGGCCATCACCGTGGGGTACTTCCGGGACGCCGAAGCCATCGAGGCGTGGCGGGGCGATGTCGAGCACCGGGCGGCGCAGAAGCGGGGGCGGGCCGAGTGGTACGAGAGCTACACGCTGCACATCGCCAAGGTCGAGCGGAGCCACGGCTTTGTGAGGGGAGAGGGCGAAGCATGACGGCGCTTGCATAAAGCCGGGGTCAGGGCAGGGGCGCGGGGAGGGTGCCGCCGTGGTCGTGAGGCTGTGGGTTCGCGGTGAGGCGGCCTGGCGAATGCCGTGGGAACGGTCAGAAACGTGCTGGTCGGCGCGGGTGGTGTCCGAGAAGTCGGGGATCTTCCCAAGGGTTGCCTGAGAGGCGCCTGTGCGTTTCTCAGAAAAATCACAGGTTCCGGAAAGGGTGTTCTCAGGGGGCCCCGACAAGGTGTCCAGCATGACCACGACCTCGCCCCAGGGGCGCACCGAACTGCTGAGGCCGGACGGGAGCCCCGTCCGAGTGCTTGTGGTGGACGACGAGCTGTCGATCACCGAACTGCTGTCCATGGCCCTGCGCTATGAGGGATGGCAGATCCGGAGTGCGGGGGACGGCACGGGTGCCCTCCAGACCGCCCGGGACTTCCGGCCCGACGCCGTCGTCCTCGACATGATGCTGCCCGACATGGACGGGCTCACCGTCCTCGGGCGGCTGCGGCGCGAGCTGCCGGACGTGCCGGTGCTCTTCCTGACCGCGAAGGACGCGGTCGAGGACCGGATCGCCGGGCTCACCGCCGGCGGTGACGACTACGTCACCAAGCCGTTCAGTCTCGAAGAGGTCGTCGCCCGGCTGCGCGGGCTCATCCGCCGCTCCGGTGCCGCCGACCGCCGCTCCGACTCCGTGCTCGTCGTCGGTGACCTCATGCTCGACGAGGACAGCCACGAGGTGTCGCGCGGCGGGGCGAACATCCACCTCACCGCCACGGAGTTCGAGCTGCTGCGGTTCCTGATGCGGAACCCGAGGCGGGTGCTCAGCAAGGCCCAGATACTCGACCGGGTGTGGTCGTACGACTTCGGCGGGCAGGCCAACGTGGTCGAGCTCTACATCTCGTATCTGCGGCGGAAGATCGACGCCGGGCGCGAGCCGATGATCCATACCCGGCGTGGGGCCGGTTACCTGATCAAGCCCGCCGCGTCATGAGCGGGCGACGACGGACGCGTACGCAGAGGCAGCTGAAGCTGAGGCGAGGGCGAGGACGACAGCCGCGCACCCTGCGTACGCGGCTCGTCGTCTCCGTGGTGGCGTTGGTCGCGGTGGTGTGTGCGGTCATCGGTACGGTGACCACGGTCGCGTTGAGCGAGCGCCTGAACGACCAGCTCAACGATCAGGTGACGGAGGTCGCCATGCGTGCCTCTGGCGGTCCGCTGAAGCCAGAGGGCGCTGGTGACGACAACCGGCCCCCGCCGGACGGCCCCTTCGGGTTCGTCACGAAGGGCGGCACCGAGGAGAACACCGTCGTCGCCCAGGTGAGTACCTCCGGCGGGATCACGAAAGCTGTGGTGGCCAAGGAGAAGACCTCCGACAGCGAGGGCTTCGAGGGCATGACGGCCGTCGCACTGAGCGCCGAGAAGGTGGCCGCTCTCGCCGACGTGTCGAAGACAGGCACCCACACCGTGGAAATCACTGGCCTCGGTGAATACCGGGTCCAGTACGTCGAGGGCAACCGGGGCAACTTCTACGTCGCGCTCCCGACCGATTCCGTCACCAAGACCCTCAACACCCTCATCGCTGTCGAACTCAGCGTCACCGGCGCCGGCCTCGTCGCCGCCGGCATCGCCGGCTCCGTCCTCGTCGGCGTGGCCCTGCGCCCGCTCCGCAAGGTCGCCTCCACCGCCACCCGGGTCTCCGAGCTGCCGCTCCACACGGGCGAAGTCACCCTCAACGAGCGGGTGCCCGCGTCCGAGACCGACCCGCACACCGAGGTCGGCCAGGTGGGCGCCGCGCTCAACCGCATGCTCGACCACATCCACGGCGCCCTGCACTCGCGGCAGGAGAGCGAGACGCGCGTACGGCAGTTCGTCGCGGACGCCAGTCATGAGCTCAGGACGCCCCTCGCCTCCATTCGCGGCTACGCCGAGCTGACCCGGCGCGGCAGGGAGGAGATCGGGCCCGACACCCGGCACGCGCTCGGGCGGATCGAGTCCGAGTCCGGGCGGATGACCATGCTCGTCGAGGATCTGCTGCTGCTGGCGCGGCTCGACGCCGGCCGGCCGCTGCAGTTCGAGCAGACCGATCTCATCCCCCTCGTCGTGGACACCGTCAGCGACGCGCGTGTCGCCGGGCGGAGTCACAACTGGCGGCTCGACCTGCCGGACCTGCCCGCGCTCGTCTCGGCCGACGCGGCACGGCTTCAGCAGGTGCTCGTCAACCTGCTGGCGAACGCTCGCACGCATACCCCGCCCGGTACGACCGTCACCGCGCGCGTCCAGCGGCGTGGGCCGTGGATGTGCGTCGATGTCGAGGACGACGGGCAGGGCATCCCGGAGGAGTTGCTGCCGCACGTGTTCGAGCGGTTCGCGCGAGGGGACTCGTCGCGCTCCAGGGCGTCCGGGTCGACCGGGCTCGGGCTCGCCATCGTGCAGGCCGTGGCCGACGCGCACGGTGGTGCCGTGACCGTCGACAGCGTGCCCGGCAGGACCGTGTTCACCGTGCATCTGCCCGCCCTCGGCCGGGATGTGCCACCGCTCGACGACGCCGCGAACTGGCAGCTCGACGACGCGCAGTACGACGGCGGGCATGACGGAGAGTTCGACGGGAACGACCTGGTGTCCGGCGCGACAAACTGGCAATCGGACTCACAGGCACACCACAGTGTGAGCACACGGGCATAACAGAGCGGCTCGCGAATGTGGTTGTCATGCGAACCGACTCTTCTCCCGGCACCCTGCCGGCGCGGGAGCACCTCCCGGCCGGAAACGCCGGTACGCCTGTCCTGGACGTAGTGATCCCCGTCTACAACGAGGAGAAGGACCTCCAGCCGTGCGTGCTCAGACTGCACGAGCACCTCGCGCGCACCTTCCCGTACGCCTTCCGCATCACGATCGCGGACAACGCGTCCACGGACACCACCCCGCAGGTGGCCGCGCGGCTGGAGGCGGAGCTCCCCGAGGTCACGTCCTTCCGACTTGAGCAGAAGGGGCGCGGGCGGGCCCTCAGGACCGTGTGGTCCGCGTCCGACGCGCCGGTCCTCGCCTACATGGACGTGGACCTGTCCACCGACCTGAACGCCCTGCTGCCGCTGGTGGCCCCGCTGATCTCCGGTCACTCGGACCTCGCGATCGGCTCCCGGCTCGCCCGCTCCTCGCGGGTGGTGCGCGGCACCAAGCGGGAGTTCATCAGCCGTGCGTACAACCTGATCCTGCGCGGCTCGCTGCAGGCCCGCTTCTCGGACGCGCAGTGCGGGTTCAAGGCGATACGCCGCGACGTGGCGCAGGTGCTGCTGCCGCTCGTCGAGGACACCGGGTGGTTCTTCGACACCGAGATGCTGGTGCTTGCCGAGCGCGCCGGGCTCAGGATTCATGAAGTGCCGGTGGACTGGGTCGACGACCCGAACTCCACCGTCCACATCGTGAAGACCGCCACCGACGACCTCAAGGGTGTCTGGCGGGTCGGCAAGGCCCTGGCCACCGGATCACTCGCGCTGGACCGGCTCGCCCGGCCGTTCGGGGACGACCCCCGGGACCGCGAGATCCAGGACGTACCGCGCGGCCTCGCCCGCCAGCTCCTCGGCTTCTGCGTGGTGGGCGGCCTCTCCACCCTCTTCTACCTGCTCCTCTACAGCGGCTTCCGGACCTTCTCGGGGTCGCAGATCGCCAACGCGCTCGCCCTGCTGGTCTCGGCGGTCGCCAACACGGCGGCCAACCGGCGGCTGACCTTCGGCGTCCGCGGCCGCGGCGGTGTCATCAAGCACCAGGCACAGGGCCTGGTCGTGTTCGGCATCGGACTGGCCCTCACCAGCGGCTCGCTCGCCGCCCTGAACGCGGCGACCTCCGACCCCGCGCACTCCACGGAACTCGCGGTCCTCATCGCCGCCAACCTCGCGGCGACGGTGCTGCGGTTCCTGCTCTTCCGGGCGTGGGTGTTCCCGGACCGGGGTGACGGGTCGTCCCACGACGGGACGCCCGCTGCTCCGGGCTCGACCGTCGTCGCCTCGCACCAGCCCGCCGACGCGGCCTCGCCCCCGTACCCGACGTCGATCGGGGTGCGACCCGGTCAGCCCGGCCCGTACGGCCACCAGGACCGGTTCCACCCGCTGCCGCAGCGCCCGACCGTGAGCCAGAACAACCGCGCCGAGTACGCGACGGCGCCCCGAGCCCCGTACGGGAACGCCCCGTACGAGAACGCCCCGTACACCACGACCCAGTTCCGCGCCGGTGAAGCCGCGGACCGCACCTGGGGGGACGCGACCATGCCGATGCGGCCGGTGCGCCCGCACGATCAGGATTCGAGGAACGCACGATGACCACGCAGTTCGAGACGACGAGCCGGGCGGGGGATCCCGGCCCCGACCGGGACCCGTCGACGACGGCCCATCAGGAACCGGTGGTTCCGGAGGCACCCGCCGAGCCCCCGGCCCCCGGGGCCGGTGAGCCCAAGCAGCCCTTCGCCAAGCGGCTGTGGAGAGGCCGGCCGGAGGACAACCGCTGGACACGCCCCGGCTTCCTCCTCACGCTGCTGCTCATCGGCGGCCTCTACACCTGGAACCTCACGGCCTCCGGCTACGCCAACTCCTTCTACTCGGCGGCCGTGCAGGCGGGCAGCCAGTCCTGGAAGGCCTTCTTCTTCGGCTCGCTGGACTCCGCCAACGCCATCACCGTGGACAAGCCCCCGGCCTCGCTGTGGCCGATGGCGCTGTCGGTGCGGCTCTTCGGCCTCAACTCCTTCGCGATCCTGTTCCCGCAGGTCCTGATGGCGGTCGCCACCGCCGGGGTGCTGTGGGCGGCCGTACGCCGTCGCTTCACCGCCACGGCCGGCTTCCTCACCATGGCGGTGTTCGCGCTCACGCCCGTCGCCGCGCTGATGTTCCGCTTCAACAACCCGGACGCGGCCCTCGCGCTGCTGATGGCCGCCGCGGTCTACTGCACGCAGCGCGCGATGGAGAAGGCGCGGACGAAGTGGCTGGTCTGGGCGGGTGTCGCCATCGGCGTCGCCTTCCTCGTCAAGACCCTCCAGGCGTTCCTGATCCTGCCGCCCCTGGCGATCGTGTACGTCGTCCTCGCGCCGGCCCCGGTGAAGAAGCGGGTCGGTCAGGTGCTGCTCGCCGGGCTCGCGATGGTCGTCGCCGGCGGCTGGTGGGTCGCGATCGTCGAGCTGTGGCCCGCGTCCTCCCGCCCGTACATCGGCGGCTCGCAGAACAACTCCTTCCTCGAACTGACCTTCGGCTACAACGGTCTCGGCCGTATCAACGGCGAGGAGACCGGCAGCGTCGGCGGAGGCGGAGGCGGTGGTGGCGGCAACTGGGGCGAGACCGGCTGGGACCGGATGTTCAGCTCCTCCATCGGCGGCCAGATCTCCTGGCTGATCCCGGCCGCGCTGATCCTGCTGGGCGCCGCGATCTGGGCGACCCGCAAGTTGAAGCGCACGGACACCACCCGCGCGGCCTTCCTCCTCTGGGGCGGCTCGCTGCTGATCACCATGGTGGTCTTCAGCTTCATGCAGGGCATCTTCCACGAGTACTACACCGTGGCCCTGGCCCCCTACATCGCGCCGCTGATCGGTATGGGCGCGGCTCTGCTCTGGGACCGGCGGAGCAAGCTCTGGGCGTCGATCACCATGGCGGCCGCCATGACGGCCACGGCCGTCTGGGGTTACGTCCTCCTCAACCGCTCGTCCGACTACCTGCCCTGGCTCAAGTGGGTCGTGCTCGTCGGTGGCCTGGTCGCCGCGCTCGGCCTGGTCTTCGTGGCCAGGCTGGGGCGTCAACTGGCCCTGGCGGCCGTGGGCCTGAGCTTCGTCACCGCGGTGGCGGGTCCGACGGCGTACACCCTCACCACCCTGGGCGAGGGCCACACCGGCTCGATCGTGACGGCCGGTCCGTCCGTCCAGGGCGCCCGCGGCGGTCCCGGCGGCGGTGGCGGCATGGGCGGCGGTCCCGGTGGCGGCGGTGGCGGTATGCCGGGCCAGAACAACCAGCAGGGCAACGGCCAGAACCAGCAGGGCGGCCAGAACAACCAGCAGGGCAACGGTCAGATGGGCCAGCCCCCGACCGGCGGCTTCGGCGGCGGCCAGAACCAGCAGCAGGGCCAGGGCAACGGCCAGACCCGGAACGGTGACGGCGGCGGCATGGGTGGCGGCGGCGGTGGCGGCATGGGCGGCCTGATCAACGGCACCTCCGTCAGCGACGAGGCCAAGGAACTGCTGGAGAAGAACGCCGGTGACTACACCTGGGCCGCCGCCGCCATCGGCGCCCAGAACGCGGCGAGCTACCAGCTCTCCACCGGCGACCCGGTCATGGCGATCGGTGGCTTCAACGGCACCGACCCGTCCCCGACCCTCGCGGAGTTCAAGAAGTACGTGGCGGACGGCAAGATCCACTACTTCATCGCCGGCGGCTCCGGCGGCGGCATGGGCGGCAGCAGCGACGGCATCTCCTCGCAGATCACCTCCTGGGTCCAGGAGAACTTCGAGTCGGTGACGGTCGACGGCACGACGTTCTACGACCTGACGCAGGCGAAGTGACCGAGGCCGCGGCGTGAGCGGGGCCGTGGCGTGAGCGGGGCGGTGGCCCGGGGGCGGACGAACTCCCGGGCCACCGCCCTTTTCGGACGTCGGAGAAATACGTGTTGTACGCCGTATAGGAACTGTTCTACGGTGTAGATCATGTCCACCCCCACCGCTTCCACCGCGCCCACCGCGCCCTCCACCCAGGGCCACCCGCAGCGCTGGCTGATCCTCGGCGTCGTCTGTCTCGCGCAGCTCACCGTCCTGCTGGACAACACCGTGCTGAACGTGGCGATCCCCTCCCTCACGGAGGAGCTGGGGGCGGCCACCTCGGACATCCAGTGGATGATCAACGCCTACTCGCTGGTGCAGTCCGGGCTGCTGCTCACCGCGGGCAGCGCGGCCGACCGCTACGGCCGCAAGAAGATGCTGATCGCGGGCCTGGTGCTGTTCGGCATCGGCTCGCTGGCGGCCGGACTCGCCCAGTCCACCGGGCAGTTGATCGCCGCGCGGGCCGGGATGGGCGTCGGCGGCGCGCTGCTGCTGACCACGACTCTCGCCGTCGCCATGCAGATCTTCGCGCCCGAGGAGCAGCCGAAGGCGATCGGTATCTGGGCCGCGGTCAACGCGCTCGGCTTCGCGGCCGGCCCTCTCCTCGGCGGATTCATGCTCGGCCACTTCTGGTGGGGTGCCATCTTCCTGATCAACCTGCCGGTCGCCGCGCTGGGCGTGGTGGCCGTGATCGCCCTGGTCCCCGAGTCGAAGAACCCGCAGGGAGACCGGCCGGACCTGCTGGGCGCGCTGCTGTCGACCATCGGCATGACGGCACTGGTGTACGCGATCATCTCGGGCCCCGAGCACGGCTGGACGTCCGGCCGGGTGCTCGCCACGGCCGCCGTCGCCGTGGTCGTCCTCGCGGCCTTCGCATCCTGGGAGAGCCGTATCACCTACCCCATGCTCGACCCGCACTTCTTCCGCGACCGGCGCTTCACGGGTGCCGTGGCCGGCGTGGTCCTGATCACGTTCGGCATGGGCGGCGCGCTGTTCCTCCTCACCCAGCATCTGCAGTTCGTGCTCGGCTACGACGCGTTGGAGGCGGGGCTGCGGACCGCGCCCCTCGCGCTGGTCGTCGTCGCGCTCAACTTCTCCGGCCTCTCGGCGAAGTGGACGGCGAAGCTCGGAACGCCGGTGTCGATCGCGCTGGGCATGGTGCTGATGTCGGGCGGGCTGGTCTCCGTCGCGACGATGGCCTCCGGCGGTTACGCGGGGACCCTGCTCGGGCTGGTGCTGATCGGGGTGGGCTGCGCGATCGCCAACCCCGCGATGGCGCACGCGATCATGAGCGCGATTCCGCCGGCCAAGGCGGGGGTGGGGGCCGGGATCAACGGCACGCTCGCGGAGTTCGGGACGGGGCTGGGGGTGGCCGTGCTGGGGGCGGTGCTCAACTCCCGGTTCGCGGCGACGGTTTCGGTGGCGGCGGCGTCGTTGCCCGCGGCGTTGGGTGCGGCGGACACGGCCGCGGAGAGGGCCGGGGTGCTGTCCGCGTTCTCGTCCGGGCTGGAGGCGAGTCTGCTGGTGGGGGCCGTGGCCGTGCTGCTCGGGGGGCTGGTGGCGGCGGGGCTGCTGCGCAGGGCGGAGAAGGCGGATGCGGAGGTGGTGGTCGCCTCATAGCTCGGGGGTGCGGTGTTCTCGCGACCGCGGGTACGTCGTGGCTGCTCGCGCGGTTCCCCGCGCCCCTCACGGGGCGCGGCACGCCTAGCATCGTCACCAGTGAACGGACGATCGTCGTCGTGTTTCTGGGAAGGTGCTCATGGTGAGGGCAGCCGGTCGGGCCGAGGGGTCCGCGCGAGCCAGTGTCTGGCTGGAAGGCAAGGCGCGGGACGGGCGGGGTCGGCAGCCGTCGGGGCTGGACCGGGAGCGGATCACCGGGACGGCCGTGCGGCTGCTGGACGCGGAGGGGCTGGGCAAGTTCTCGATGCGCCGGCTGGCCGCCGAGCTGAACGTGACCGCGATGTCGGTCTACTGGTACGTCGACACCAAGGACGACCTGCTGGAACTGGCCCTGGACCAGGCGTTCGACGAGATGCGGCTGCCCCCGGCGGACTCCGACGAGGACTGGCGGGACCAACTGCGCACGCTCGCCGGGGAGTACCGGGCGATCCTGGTCCGCCACCCCTGGGTGTCACCGCTCGCGGGCACCTTCCTCAACATCGGCCCGCACGCGCTCGACTTCTCACTCGCCGTGCAGCGCGTGATCCGCCGCACCGGCCTGCCCGCGCGCGGCCAGGCCGGTGCCATCTCGGCGGTCTTCCAGTTCGTGTACGGCTTCGGCACCATCGAGGGCCACTTCGTCCAGCGCTGCGCCGCGGCCGGCATGACCCAGGAGGAGTACTTCCGGCACGCCATGAGCGCGGTGTCCGACACCCTCGAACCCCACGAGGTCATCCAGCACTCCGCGGACCTCATGGAGGCCCGTGGCGGCGACACGGTCGAGGAGATGCGCGCCTATGACTTCACCTACGCCCTGGACACCCTCGTCGCCGGCATCGAGGTGATGGCACGGCGGGGCTGACTACTCCCCGGACGCCAGCCGCGCCGGGAAGCCGCCGGTGGCCACCGGCCCCCACCTCTCCGGAGTGACCCGGATGATCGACTTGCCCTGCTTGACCATGGCGGCCCGGTACTCGTCCCAGTCCGGGTGCTCGCCCGAGATGTTCCGGAAGTACTCCACCAGGGGTTCGACCGAGTCCGGCGAGTCGATGACCTCCGCCGTACCGTCGATCTGGACCCAGGGGCCGTCCCAGTCGTCGCTCAGCACGACGACGCTCACGCGCTCGTCCCGCTTGGCGTTACGTGTCTTGGCGCGCTCGGGATACGTGGAGACCACGATCCGGCCCGAGTCGTCGACGCCGCAGGTCAACGGCGATGCCTGCGGGCTGCCGTCGGCCCGCCGGGTGAGCAGGAGCGCCCGGTGCCGGGGGCGCACGAAGTCGAGCAGCTCTTCGAGGGAGACCGAGGTGTTGGTCGCGATGTTCCGTGCCATGGCGGTCAGCGTAGGCCCTCGGCCCGCCCGTGAGGCTGACCCTGTCGTGCGTACCCACGCGCCACGCGCCACGCCCACGCGCCACGCGCCACGCCCACGCGCCACGCGCCACGCCCACGCGCCACGCCCACGCGCCACGCCCACGCGCCACGCGCCACGCGCCACGCCCACGCGCCACGCTCACGCGCCACGCCCACGCCCACGCGCCACGCGCCACGCGCCACGCGCCACGCGCCACGCGCCACGCGCCACGCGCCACGCGCCACGCGCCACGCGCCACGCGCCACGCGCCACGCGCCACGCGCCACGCGCCACGCGCCACGCGCCACGCGCCACGCGCCACGCGCCACGCGCCACGCCCACGCCCACGCCCACGCCCACGCCCACGCCCACGCCCACGCCCTGTGCCTACGGCAGCGTCTCGCCCTGGACCGCCTGCACGTCCAGCTCGGCCTTCAGCGTCGTACCGATCGCCGCGATTCCCGCCCGCACCACCTGGTTGTGGTTCATGGCGAAGTCCTCGCGGCGGAGTTCGGTGGTGGCCCGGAAGGCGGCGTGCGTGCCGCCCCAGGGGTCCGCGCCGGTCCGAGACAGGCGAGGTCCAGGTCCACCGGCCGGACGACCCCGTGCATCCCCAGCTCGCCGTGGACGGTCCAGCGGTCCGGGCCGACGGGGGTCAGACCGGTCGAGACGTAGGTGATCTCGGGGTGCCGTTCGACGTCCAGGAAGTCCGGGGACCGCAGATGCCGGTCCCGCGTCGCGTTCCCCGTGTCGATCGAGGCGGCCCGGATCACCGCCTCCACCCGGGACTTGGTCCCCTCGTCCGGGGCCGGGGCGATCTCGATGGAGGCCGAGAAGTCGGTGAAGCGGCCGCGGACGCTGGAGATGCCGAGGTGCTGGGCCACGGCGGCGACGGAGGAGTGGGCCGGGTCGACGGTCCAGGGACCCGGGCGGGGGCAGTTCCGTGTCGACCGGCCGGGCGAGGGCGACCGTGCCGACCTCCGCCCGGCGACTCGCCGTCACCAGGGCACCGGCGGCGAACGGCGCGTAGCCGACCGCCGTGACGATCACCGTGTACGCGCCGGGCGCGAGCGGTGTCGGGTCGTGCACGCCCCCTTCGGCGTCCGCCTCGGCCCGCAGCACCTGCGTACCGCTCCCCCACTCTCGGCTTCGCTCGAGCGGGAGGTACCCCCACCGGTCACCGTGACGACCGCGTGCGACACGGCCCATCCGTCCCGGGTGCGGATTTTCGCGGTCTCAGTCCCATGTCGATGTCGATCCCATGTCCGTTCAACTCCTCAGCACGCGACCGGCCGGTGGAGCGGGGGGTGGCTCCACCGGCCGGTGGTCCAACGACTCGCCGGGCTACTCGCCGGGGTGGGCGAGTTCGATGTCGTGGCCGTCGACGCCGGGGCCACTGACCGTCAGAGCCGTGGCCACGGGCGGGTAGCCGGTCGCGATGACCGTGTACTCGCCGCCGTCCAGGTCGGTGAAGGCGTACGCCCCGTCCGAGCCGGTGGTGGCCGTGCCGACCACGTTGCCCGCCGCGTCGAGGAGGGTCACGCGGGCGTCGGCCAGAGCCCCGCCCGGCGCCCGTACGACCCCCTGGAGCCGGGCCCCGGCCGCCAGGTCGATCTCGATCCGGGTGACCCCGGTGCCGCCAACCTCGACGGGCAGGGCCCGCGGACGGAACCCGGTGGCGTTCACCGCGACGGTGACCCCGCCCGGCACCAGCTCGCCGAAGCCGAACTCGCCCTGCTCACCGGTGAGCCCGCTGGCCAGCACGTCCCCGCGCACATCGGTCACCACGACCATGGCGTCCTGCACGGCCTGCCCGGCCCCGGCGGCCCGCACCACACCGCTCAGCCCGCCGGTACCGCTGAGCAGGATGTCGTACGCGACCGGCTCGCCGGTGACGACCACCGTGGACGCCTGCGGCTGGAACCCGTCGGCGGCCGCGATCAGGACGTACGATCCGGCGGCGGGAGCGTCCACCGCGTAGGCCCCGTCGATGCTCGCGACCGAACGGCCGAGCTGCCGCCCGCCGAGCGAGATGAGGGTGATGGCGGCCCGCGGCACGGACGCGCCCTCGGCCCCGCGGACATGACCCCGTACGGGAATCCCGCCGCCGCCCGACACCGGTGCGGTGGCCGGTGCGGTGGCCGGAGCGGTGACCGAAGTGGTGGCGGGAGCCGCGGTGGGAGCCGCGGCCTCGGCGGAGTCGGCGGTCACCGAAGCCATGGCCATGGCCATGGCCGGAGCAGGCGATGTCTCGGGCACGTCCGTCCCGTCGTCCGTCCCGGTCCCCGTCGCTTCGGCCTGCGCCGCCTGGGCGAGCGCTCCGTTGGTCCGCAGCGGGACCTCCTTGATGAAGAAGGAGAAGACGAGCGCGAGGACGGCGAAGGGCGCGGCGTAGAGGAAGACGTCCCCGATGCCGTGGCCGTACGCGCTCTCGATCACCGTGCGGATCGGCGTGGGCAGCGCGTCCAGGTCGGGGATCTCGCCGTGGCCCGTGGCGGAGCCGGACACGCCGAGCTCGGCGAGGCCCTCCTCCGCGTAGTGCGAGATCCGGTGGCTGAGGACCGCGCCCAGCGCCGAGACGCCGATCGCGCCGCCGAGGGAGCGGAAGAAGGTGACGACCGAGCTGGCGGCACCGAGGTCGCTCGGGGCCACCTGGTTCTGCGTGCACAGCACCAGGTTCTGCATCATCATGCCGACGCCGAGCCCGAGCAGCGCCATGAAGATCGCCACGTGCCAGTACGGGGTGTCGTACCGGAGGGTGCCCAGCAGTCCGAGACCGGAGGTGACCAGCACACCGCCGGCGAGCAGCCAGGCCTTCCAGCGGCCGGTGCGGGTGATGACCTGCCCGGAGACGGTCGACGAGACGAACAGACCGGCGATCATCGGGATGGTCAGCACACCGGACATGGTCGGCGACTTGTCGCGGGCCAGCTGGAAGTACTGGCTGAAGAAGATGGTGCCCGCGAACATCGCGACACCGACGAACAGCGAGGCCAGCGAGGCCAGCGCGATCGTCCGGTTGCGGAACAGCCGCAGCGGCATGATCGGCTCGCTGGCCTTCGACTCGACCAGCAGGAAGACCGCGAGCAGCGCGACCGTGCCGCCGACCATCGCGTACGTCTGCCACGACACCCAGTCGTACTTGTCACCGGCGAAGGTCACCCAGACCAGCAGCAGGCAGACCGCCGCGGTGATGAGGAACGCGCCCGCCCAGTCGACCTTGACCCTGCGCTTGACGACCGGCAGGTGCAGGGTCCGCTGGAGCACGATCAGGGCGATGACCGCGAAGGGCACGCCGACGTAGAAGCACCAGCGCCAGCCCAGCCAGTCGGTGTCGGTGATGACCCCGCCGACCAGCGGGCCGCCGACCATGGCGGTCGCGAAGGTGGCACCGAGGTAGCCGTTGTACCGGCCGCGTTCGCGCGGGGAGATCATCGCCGCGAGGATGATCTGGGCCAGCGAGGAGAGCCCGCCCATGCCGATGCCCTGGACCGCGCGGAATCCGATGAGCATCCCGGCGTTCTGGGACAGTCCGGCGGCGGCAGACCCGAGCACGAAGATCACGAGTGCCAGCTGGATCAGCAGCTTCTTGGAGAACAGGTCGGCGAGCTTGCCCCACAGTGGGGTGGACGCGGTCATCGCGAGCAGCGACGCGGTCACCACCCAGGTGTAGGCGCTCTGTCCGCCGCCCAGGTCCTTGATGATGTCCGGCAGCGCGTTCGACACGATCGTCGACGACAGGATCGCCACGAACATGCCGAGCAGCAGCCCGGTCAGCGCTTCCATGATCTGCCGGTGCGTCATCGGGGCGTCGCCGCCGCTGTGGGGGGCACCCTTGGCGGCGCCTCCTCCGTGCTTGGCGTGAGCCCGCACACCGGCTGGTGTGGTCGTTGCCATGGGGCTTCCTTTTCGTACGTGGTCTTTGCGGGTGTACGGGTTGTGGTGGTGGTCTCTACGCGGGTGGGACGGTCGGCTGTACGGGCGTACGGCTCGGCGCGGTGGCGTCGAAGCTCTCCCGCAGCCGGCCCAGGAGCCGGGCGAGCTGTCCGACCTCGTCGTCGGACCAGTCGCTCAGCCGGTCGGCCATGAGCCGGCTGGTGCGCCGGTACAGCTCGGTGACCACGGCCCGGCCCTCGGGGGTCAGGCGCAGGATGCGCGAGCGTTTGTCCGCCGGGTCGGGGAGGCGTTCGATCCAGCCCCGCTCGGCGACGTGCGCGACATGTCGGCTGGTCACCGACATGTCCACGGAGAGCAGCTCGGCGAGCTTGCTCATCCGCATCTCGCCGTGCCGGCCGAGCAGCGTCAGGACTCCCGCCGAGCCGCCGGGGCACTCGTACGGCAGCATCCGTGCGATCTCCCGGTTCACGGCCCCGATGGCGCTGAGCTGACGGGCCAGCTCCTCGTAGTGCGCTTGCCCGGCCATGGAGCCCCTCCCGTGTTTGTTGCTTAGGGCAACCATAGGTCTGGATGGTTGCTACAGGCAAATGAAATCGGGGGTGGGCGGCCCAAGTCTTGGCAAAGGAGAACGTTCGGACGGTCTCGGACGGAGAACCCCGCTTGGGCGCGTCCTCCCCGATTCGCTAAGGTCTCGGGCCATGGCTGACAACCAGGGCCCCCAGGGCAACTACGACCCCGCGGGCAGTACGCAGATGTTCCGCGCCTTCGTCGACGAGACGCCTTCCGGGGGCCGTCAGGCCGCCGCGGCCGCGGCCGGGTCCTCCGGGCCGCGGGTGGGTGTGATCATCGGCGTGATCGCGGCGGTGGCTGTGGTGGCCGCCGTGGTGTGGCTCGCGCTGGCGTAACCGCTTGCCCGGTGCTTCGGGTGCCTACCCGTGTGCCGGGTTCTTGTGATCTTGTGGCTGTGGCTGTGGCTGTGGCTGTGGCTGCGGCGGCGTCGGCTTCGGCGGGTGCGGGTCCGGTGGCGGCTGGTCGCGCAGTTCCCCGCGCCCCTAAAGGACCAGGCCCTGCGGGCCTGAAAGGCTACGGCCCTGCGGGCTGAAGGACCACAGGCCTCTGGGTCTGGCGACGACGGGCCGGCGGGCCGAAGAGCACGGGGCGCAGCCCCTGCTTTTCAGGGGCGCGGGGAACTGCGCGACCAGCCCCCACTCACCCGCACCCGCCGAAGCACCGCCCCCACACACACACCCGCGCCCACTCACCCATACGCACGCACGACAACCGCCGGGCTGCCCCCTGCGAGGGCACCCCGGCGGTCACGTGTCAACGCGTCGCCGTACTCAGTCCGAGATCAGGCCCTCGCGGAGCTGGGCCAGGGTCCGGGTGAGGAGGCGGGAGACGTGCATCTGGGAGATGCCGACCTCTTCGCCGATCTGGGACTGCGTCATGTTCGCGAAGAAGCGGAGCATGATGATCCGGCGTTCGCGGGGCGGCAGCTTGGCCAGCAGCGGCTTGAGGGACTCGCGGTACTCCACGCCCTCCAGCGCCGTGTCCTCGTAGCCGAGGCGGTCCGCGAGGGAGCCCTCGCCGCCGTCGTCCTCGGGGGCCGGGGAGTCCAGCGACGACGCCGTGTAGGCGTTGCCGACCGCGAGGCCGTCGACGACGTCCTCCTCCGAAACGCCCAGTACGGCGGCGAGTTCGGTGACCGTCGGGGAGCGGTCGAGCTTCTGCGACAGCTCGTCGCTGGCCTTGGTGAGGGCCAGGCGCAGCTCCTGGAGGCGGCGTGGGACCCGGACCGACCACGAGGTGTCGCGGAAGAACCGCTTGATCTCGCCCACGACCGTCGGCATCGCGAACGTCGGGAACTCCACGCCCCGTTCGCAGTCGAAGCGGTCGATCGCCTTGATCAGGCCGATCGTTCCGACCTGGACGATGTCCTCCATCGGCTCGTTGCGCGACCGGAAACGTGCGGCGGCGTAACGCACCAGCGGGAGGTTGAGCTCGATGAGGGTGTCCCGGACATAGGCACGCTCGGGGCTGTTCTCGTCCAGTGCGGCCAGCCGCAGGAACAGGGAGCGGGACAGGGTGCGGGTGTCGATGTTCGCCGAGGCCGACGAGGCCGGAAGGTCAGTCACCGGCGGAGCCTGGGGACCGGGAAGGTCCTCAAGCGCCTGAAGGTCCTGAGGGGCCTGGATAGCGTCGGGCGCGGTCTCGCTCTTGTCGAGCGTGAGCACCTTCGAGCTGCCCTGGTCTGCGGACATGCCACCCCCTTTGGGTCGCGGACGGTCGCGGCGGACGCTCCGTCGTAAGGAACGCAGCCTCCACCTCCACCTGAATACCGGCGGCGAGGCCACGGCAAACGCGCTGGGGAGAGAATGTCACACGTCGGCAACGCGATGTAGTGACATGTCGACATGGAGAGGGTGAATAACCCCTGGAAACAGGTGGTCTGACGGGATTTCAGCGCAGATCAGCCTGAAGAAGCATCAATAACCGATTCGCTCCCACCGGTGACACCTCGACAGCGCATTCGGTCACGCCCATGGCCTGCACTCGCGCCCCGCTGGCCGATTCTGTGCGCCCCGCCTGCCATCGTGCGCCCCGCGTGCCCCATGGTCCGACCGGGAATGTACGGGGGGTTTCTGGTTACCGAAGGTCACCCACCCCGCTGCGGTTGCAGCGCCCCGAAGGGGCGCGAGGAACCGCGCGACCAGCCACGACCGAACCGGCACCCGAACCGGCACCCGAGCCCGAACCGGCACCCGAGCCCGCACCCGAACCGGCACCCGAGCCCGAACCGGCACCGGCACCCGCACCGGCACCCGCAAACCACAGAAACCCGGCAGGCGAGTAGGCACCCGGCGCCGAGCGGAGCGCCTACGCCTCGATCCGGTTGGCCGAGCGCAACCGCGCGAAGCTTCGGGCCAGCAGCCGCGACACATGCATCTGGGAGACCCCCAGTTCCGCGCTGATCTGCGACTGCGTGAGGTTGCTGTAGTAGCGGAGCAGCAGGATCCGCTGCTCGCGTTCGGGCAGTTGGACGAGGAGATGCCGTACGAGGTCGCGGTGTTCGACGCCGTCGAGTTCGGGGTCCTCGTAACCGAGCCGGTCGAGCAGCCCCGGCATCCCGTCGCCCTCCTGGGCGGCTTCCAGGGAGGTCGCGTGATACGAGCGGCCCGCCTCGATGCAGGACAGGACCTCCTCCTCGGTGATGCGCAGCCGCTCGGCGATCTCGGCGGTGGAGGGGGTGCGCCCGAAGGCTGTGGTGAGGTCCTCGGTCGCGCTGTTCACCTGGACCCACAGCTCGTGCAGCCGGCGCGGGACGTGGACCGTGCGGACGTTGTCGCGGAAGTACCGCTTGATCTCGCCGACGACGGTCGGCATCGCGAAGGTCGGGAACTGCACGCCCCGGTCCGGGTCGAACCGGTCGATGGCGTTGATCAGCCCGATGGTCCCGACCTGGACCACGTCCTCCATGGGCTCGTTGCGGGAGCGGAAGCGGGCGGCCGCGTACCGCACGAGCGGGAGATTCGCCTCGATGAGCGCCCCGCGCACGCGGTTGTGCTCCGGGGTGCCCGGCACCAGATGCTTCAGCTCGCCGAACAGTACCTGGGTGAGGGCCCGGGTGTCGGCGCCGCGACGTTTCTCCGGAGCGGGGGCGGTGGCCTGGGCCGTGACCTGGGCCGACGCGGGGTCGGGAGCCGGGACTTCTTCCTGGGGAGGGGCAGTACTGGCCGACACGGTCAACGCCACCTCTTCATCCATCAACTCAACCGTCAAAAGCGGTCATAGCATCACAAGACATGTGCACTGTGATCAAGCACCGCATATAGCCGTGTTGAGCAAGAGTTGGGGAAGCGAAGGGTAATTGGGTGTAAAAAGCCCCGCACTGTTCGAATGCGGGGCGTCGGGGGCGCGGCCGTACGGCTCGGAACCCCGGGGCTACGGCTCGGAGTCCGGCGTACGGCTCGGAACCCCGGGGGTACGGCTCAGAACTCGTAGTCGGCGATGATCCACGTGGCGAACTCGTGCCACAGGGCCACGCCCGCCTGGTGGTCCGGGTGCTCGACGTACGTGCGCAGCGCGTCCACGTCGTCGAACGCGGAATTGATCGCGAAGTCGTAGGCGATGGGGCGGTCGCTGAGGTTCCAGCCCAGCTCCCAGGAGCGGATCTCCTCGATCCTCCCGTCGAGCGCGCGGAAGGCGTCCACGCCCTTCGCGACCCGCGGGTCGTCGCGCTCGACGCCCTCGTTGAGCTTGAAGAGGACCAGGTGGCGGATCATGGGCGCTCCGGGAGGGTCGTACGAGGGCTGGGGGCTACTCGGCCCCGTCGGCGATCCAGGTGAAGAAGTCGCCGATGGACTGGGCGGCGTTCGAGATGCCCTCGAACCCTATCTGGACGTAGCCGGCGGCCCCTTTCGGGTCCGTGATGATCACGTAGGCCACGAAGACCACGAGCACATACAGCGCGATCTTCTTCCCGTGCACCGCCACCGCGGCCTCCCCCGCCTCTTGTGCCCCGTGGGCCCCATGGGTCCTCTTTGTCGGCGGCGAGTGTAACCCGATCATCCGTTCGCAGGAGAGGCCGCAAACGCACGAAGGGCCCCGTCTGACGACGGGACCCCTCTTCGGCGGTAGCGGAGGGATCTGAACCCTCGGTGACTTGCGCCATACTCGCTTCCGAGGTCTGTTCGTGCTGGTCAGGGCATGATCCAGGGCTGTTCAACCCCGTTCGTTCCCGTACTCCCGCCCGAGGCGCGAACGGCTATGAACGGCGCTGGAGCGGGGTGAATGAGACGGGAACTGAGACGGACTGAGACGGCGCCGGTCGTTACTGACCTGCGGCAATCACCACTGGCAGAAGGCGATGGAAGCGTCGTCGCCCGACTTGTAGCGCGGCCACCGTCGCCCCGTCGGGTCTGTGGCTTCGACCTTCCGGACGGTGTCGATCAGCTCGCGCGGTCCCCCGGTCCGGAGCGTCGTGAAGACTTCGCGCCACGTCGCCATGGCGTACTCAGTGACGAGACGCGACGCGCCATCGGACAGGACCGTCGCGGCGCGTACGTCCTCGGTGGGGGTGCTGCCCACAAGCGCGTGATGGTCCGGCGGAGCCGCCGCCGACCGCGCTACGCCCACGGTTGCGGCGACACCTGCGGCAGGAAGGCCGGCTACTGCCCGCAGCGCCTGCGGACGAACCCCGAGACGGCCGACACGAAGTCTCGTGCGGGGCGGCGCGCGGTCGGTCTGCCCGCCCGGCTCGTCGATCTGCTCCGGGTGCATCAGGCCAAGCAGACCGCCGAACGCGCGGCGGCTGGAGGCGACTGGACGGATGAGGGGTGGCTGTTCGCGACGCCGACCGTTCGGGGCACGTCCCCCCGAACGGACTACGACGACTGGAAGGAACTCCTCACCGACGCGAAGGTACGAGACGGCCGACTCCACGACGCCCGCCACACCGCCGCCACGGTCCTGCTGATCCTCGGAGTCTCCGAGCGGGCCGTCATGCGGCGCATGGGCTGGTCCACCACGGCCATGGCCGCGCGATATCAGCACATGGTGGACTCCGTCCGCAGCGACGTCGCCCGGCAAGTCGGCGGACTTATCCGGAAGCCCGGTGAAAACGGACAAGATGGCGAGGGTGATGGGTTCGCGGGGCGTTGACGCCAGTCCCGTGAAAACACGGGGGCGGGCTCGGCGCCCGCCCCCGCCGTTCAGTGATATGTGCCGCTTTGTTCCTGTCTGGAAAATGATCGCTCGTTTGTGGGACTTCGGCATGCGGAGCCGCTTTCATGCCGAACCTCCCTTTGGTCGTCCAAGACGGCCAGGCAATCCGACCCCTCACATGAAGGAACTCGACGATGAGCTTCATTCAGACCGGCAAGGTCGATCTGAGGTCCGACGACCCCATCGAGACGAGCGGCGGCAATACCTCGACCTTCACGCGCGTCACGTTCCCCAGTCCGTTCCCGCCGGGTTCCAACGTCGTCGTCTTCCCGCTGACCCAGACCTTCAACGGCCCGGAGACGCCGGGCATCCGTGTCCATGACGTCACCAACACGGGCTTCCTCATCCGCCTGAACGAGGTGTACGCCGGCGCCGCCAAGAGCGACGGCAAGCACACCACCGAGACCATCGGCTGGCTGGCCGCGACCGTCTGACGCACGCGCTTCGGCCGGGAGCTGAGACTGTCTCCTTCGGCCGGCGTCCGGCCGGAGCGTGGTTGCGCACTCGGGTCACAGCGAGCATGGAGGCTGCTCAGGCATACGCGGCAGTAGGCGTGTGCTGGTGTCGCAACTGGGACGGAAACGGAGACGGAGCAGCGCGAAGGGCCCGGTCCATCGGACCGGGCCCTTCGTCTACCTGCGGTAGCGGAGGGATTTGAACCCTCGGTGACTTGCGCCACACTCGCTTTCGAGGCGAGCTCCTTCGGCCGCTCGGACACGCTACCGAGGGAGACCTTACAGCAAGGTGGGGCGTGCTTTGAAATCGATATGGCCGGGGTCTCAACGGGTGCGAAAGAAGTCGGTGAGGAGCCTGGAGCAGTCGTCGGCGAGGACTCCCTCGACCACCTCGGGGCGGTGGTTGAGGCGACGGTCGCGTACGACGTCCCAGAGGGAGCCGGTGGCGCCGGCCTTCTCGTCGCGGGCGCCGTAGACGACCCGGTCGACCCGGGACTGCACGAGCGCGCCCGCGCACATCGTGCAGGGTTCGAGGGTGACGACCAGGGTGCAGCCGGTCAGCCGCCACTCGCCGAGTGCCGCGGCCGCGCGGCGGACGGCGAGCACCTCCGCGTGGGCGGTCGGGTCGCCGGTCGCCTCGCGTTCGTTGTGCCCGGTGGCCAGTACGGTCGTGCCGTCCGGGGACAGGACGACCGCACCGACCGGGACATCCCCGCCCTCGGCGGCCCGCCCGGCCTCGGCCAGGGCGAGCCGCATCGCGGCCCGCCAGCGGTCGCGTACCGGATCGGGTCCGCCCGGTCCCTCTGCGTCGGTCGCGTGGGTCACCGGGGGCACGTAGCCGATGGACTCAGCGGACTCAGCGGACTCAGGGGAAACACGGGACTCACGGGACTCAGCGGACCGTCTCCAGGACCTCCGACGCTCCGAGGGCGTCGGCGATCGAGCCGAGGGCGTCGTCGGCGTCGAGGGCGCGCAGCTCCTTCTCGCCCACTCCCAGGTCGTCGAGGATCTCGGTGTCGCCGACCGGGCTGTGCGGCACGGACTCGGCGCCCGTGTCGTCGTCATCATCGTCGTCGGGTTCACCGTCCTCCGTGCCGTCCAGGTCGAGGGAGTCCAGGTCGGGGACGTCGTCGCCGGGCTCCCTTCCGAGCAGTTCGTTGGTGAGCAGGATCTCGCCGTAGCTGCTGCGGGCAGCGGCGGCGGCGTCCGAGACATAGATACGAGGGTCTTCCTCGCCATCGATGCGGACGACGCCGAACCAGGCGTCCTCCTGCTCGATGAGCACCAGCACCGTGTCGTCGCCGGGCGAGGCTTCACGGGCGAGGTCGGCCAGATCCGACAGGGTTTCCACATCGTCGAGCTCTGTGTCGCTCGCTTCCCACCCGTCTTCGGTGCGCGCGAGCAGTGCGGCGAAGTACACCGTGACTCTCCCACTGGTCATAGGTGTGCCGGTTGGGGGTCCCCCCGGCGGAGGTTGTGGGTGGGGAGGCTTGCGGTCCGAGCCCCACCCACTCGGAATCGTGGCAGAAACAGAGCGCTCAGGGGACGTCTTCGGCTCCCTGTGTCCGGCTCTTTTGATCGCCGGTGGGTCCGCTGTTCACCTGCGCACCTGTTGCCGCCACCAGCGGATCGTACGCGGAGTTCCCGGCCGCATATGCACGACCACCCCGTGAACGCCCCACACATACCCCACGAACCCGCCACCCGGTCCCCACGTAAGGGTCCGGGAAGAGCCGGTGACGACCGGGGAGGGGGTGGGGAGCGTCTGACGAGGGGGGCGGGGTGGGGCGTGGAGGAAGAGAAGAGGGGCATGGGCGGGGCGGACCATGCGACGGGCAGCGACGGCCGGTGGAGGGGCCGGGCGCGCCGAGGGAGGGGGCCGGGAGAAAAGGGGCGATGGAGGCCGCAGGGCGGGGCGGGGCGCGGTACGGAGCGGAAGAGAGCGGAGCGTGGTGGTGGTGGGGGGGGCGGTCAGGGAGCGGCTGGGGCGGAGCCGTTGGAGGGATGGAGGAAGCGCACCGGAAGGCTGGGGAGGGCTGGGGAGGCTGGGGGAACGTAGGGAGGGCCAAGGAGGGGCGGGGCTCGATTCGGCCGCCCAGGTCACCAGCGGAAGGTACGCATGCGCATGGCGTGGCGGAGGCGGGCGGCCTTGGCGCGGCGCGGCTGGACCCGGTCGCGCAGCTCCCGCGCCTCCGTCAGCTCCCGCAGGAACTGTGCGCGCCGCCGCCGACGCGCGGCATCACTCTCCCACCCGTCCCGCCGCGCCCCATCGACCGGGCGCGCCCCCTCACCGGCCCCCTGCGCCGCCTCGCCGGTCCCTTCCGTCGCCTCGCCGGCCCTTTTCGTCGTCCGGCCAGCCCCTTCCGCCGTCCCACCGGCCCTTTCCGCCGCCCGTCCGGGCCTCGGCGCTGCCCCATTGCCTGCCTGCGCTGCCCTCCCACTCGTCCGCGCCGCTTCGTCGGCCGTTCGCGCCGTCCCGCCAGGCATCCGGGTCGAGCGCCCGGCCGTGCGCGCCACCTCGTCGGCCTTGGGCGCTGCGCGGTCGGCTGTCCGTGCTGTTCCGTCGGATCCTCGCGGTGTCCCACCGGCTGTTCGCGCGGCTCCACCGGCTGTTCGCGTGGCTCCACCGGCTGTTCGCGTGGCTCCACCGGCCGTCTGTGCTGACCTGCCGGTTGTCCGTGCTGACCCGTCGGCTGTTCGCGTCGCTCCATCGGCGGTCTGTGCCGTCCCGCCGCTCGTCCGTGGCGTTCCGCCGGCGGTTCGTGTCGTCCTGTTGGCCGTTCGCGCCGAACCGCTGGTCGTCCGCGTCGTCCGCGTCGTCCTGTCGGCCGTCCGGCCGGTGGTTCGGGCTGTCTTGTCGGTCATGTGCCCCCGCTTGGCCGTCTGTCTGCTGTCGGTCGGCGGCGGGTTTTCGGGCGGGCGCCGTGTTGGTGGCCCGGGGATGGGGGAGGCGTCGTGGTTGTCTGGCATGGGTCACCACCGTCAGGCGTCGGCTCGTTCAGTCGCCGCTCTGTTCATCCCACTTTCCCTCCGATAGCGGGTTTGATGCCATCCGGAAGACGAGGTGGGCGGCGGACGGGCGGGGGCGCTCGAAGGTGTGGCCCCGGTTACTGTTGTGGACATGCGTCTCCACGTCGTCGACCACCCCCTGGTCGCTCACAAGCTCACCGCGCTGCGCGACCGGCGCACCGACTCCCCGACCTTCCGTCGCCTCGCCGACGAGTTGGTCACCCTGCTCGCCTACGAGGCCACGCGGGACGTGCGCACCGAGCTCGTCGACATCACGACGCCGGTCGCCACGACCACGGGCGTCAAGCTCTCCCACCCGCGCCCGCTCGTCGTGCCGATCCTCCGGGCCGGCCTCGGCATGCTCGACGGCATGGTCCGGCTGCTGCCGACCGCCGAGGTGGGCTTCCTCGGCATGATCCGCAACGAGGAGACGCTCGAGGCCTCCACGTACGCCACCCGTATGCCCGAGGACCTCTCCGGGCGCCAGGTGTATGTCCTCGACCCCATGCTCGCCACCGGCGGCACCCTCGTCGCCGCGATCCGTGAGCTGATCGCCCGCGGCGCCGACGACGTGACCGCCGTGGTGCTCCTGGCCGCCCCGGAGGGCGTCGAGGTCATGGAGCGCGAGCTGGCGGGCGCCCCGGTGACGGTCGTGACCGCCGCCGTCGACGAGCGTCTCAACGAGCACGGCTACATCGTGCCGGGCCTGGGTGACGCGGGCGACCGGCTGTACGGCGCAGCCGAGTAACCCGTACGGGCAAGGTCTCTTACGGGGTCTTGTCAGCAGGTCTTCGTGGCGGTGGGCGTCGGCTCGGGACTGGTCAGGTCGGCCAGTGCCTTGTCGGCGTCCTTCTGCTTGCTGAGGGCCTTGAAGCCGGTGCCGATGACGAGGTCCACCTCGGTGGCCTTCGCACGGCCGTCCGTCTTCAGCCGCGCACCGGTGAGCTGGGTGTTGAGGACGGGCAGCGCCGCGCCCTCGGCCGCCTTCGCGCCGAGCAGTATGGCGACGCCCTTGACCTTCTTGTCGTACTCCTCGGTCGCGTTCCCCACGTTCCCGATGCGGAAGCCGCGCTTCTTCAGCTCGTCCGCGGTCTCCTTGGCGAGACCCGCGCGGGGCGTGGCGTTGAGGACGTTGACGGTGATCTTGCCGGGGGCGGGGAAGCCCTTCGCGGACGCTCCGGCCCTGCCGGGCTTCCCGGCCGGCCCGCTCGCCTTCGGCGACGGGCTCACCCGGCTCGCGCAATCCGCCTTGGGGCCGGCCGCGGCGGCCTGGTCCTCGTCGCCGGTGAAGACGTCGATGAGCTGCAGGGTTCCCCAGCCGACGAGGCCCAGTGCGGTCACGGACGCGACGACCGTGAGGACGAGCCTGCGACGCCTCTTGGGCCGGCGCAGCCTCGGGTACTTGTCCCCCGTGATCCGGTACTGGCGGCCCATGCCAGGAGGAGTCAGCATGCTCATGGGCGCAGCGTAGTGCCGTTGGACGGTGATGCCTACTAGATGATCATTCACCGCGCTGCAGTCCAACCCGAAAGGTCCAACGGGCGTCCGTCAGGGCACGGGTCGGAACCGCCTGGGGGCGGTGGCCGGGGCGACTGTCGGCAGGTGACTGCCGGTCAGGCCGCCGACGGTGAAGGGCTAGCCCAGTTCGAGGACGCGGGCGTGGAGCACCTGGCGTTGCTGGAGGGCCGCGCGGACCGCGCGGTGGAGGCCGTCCTCCAGGTACAGATCGCCCTGCCACTTCACCACGTGCGCGAAGAGGTCGCCGTAGAAGGTGGAGTCCTCGGCGAGGAGGGTCTCCAGGTCCAGCTGCCCCTTGGTCGTCACGAGCTGATCGAGGCGGACCGGGCGCGGTGCGACGTCCGCCCACTGCCGGGTGCTTTCCCGGCCGTGGTCGGGGTACGGCCGGCCGTTTCCGATGCGCTTGAAGATCACACGGAAAGCCTACCGGTCGAGACGTTCCGGGCGCAGCCATGGCGACGGAGTGCGAGCCCGGAAAGGCGTCGCGAAGCGGGGCAAAACGGTGATTCTGTGGGGGTTCGGTGGTGGTCGTGAACGCTCGGCGGGGTTCTTTCGGGGGCGCGGAGAGTTCACCGCGCGGCGTGGGCGGGGATTCTCCCGGATCTCGGTCCGGCTTCGCCGGGGCTTTCTCGGGGCTTCCTTGGGGCTTCCTCGGGACTTCTCCCGGACTTTTCCGGGCTTTTCCCGGGCCTCTCCGGAGGGGCGCCGCGAAGTCGCTGTCGCCGGGAGGCCTCCCGGAAGCTACCGGTGGTTCTCCCCTGACTGGGCCGTGGATCAGCCGGGGGCTGTGGGTCTGGGGCCGCGGCGACTCTCGTTCCCGGCGCCCCTGTTGACGCCCCTTACCAGGGGCGTTGCCCCTCGACCCCGGGGCTTGTGCGGGCTGCCGCCCGGGGGAGGTGGTGGGTGCTGGGTGCGGGGCAGGGCGGGTGGTGGTCAGGTGCCGGATGCCTTCGCCGCTTTGGCTGCTGCCTTCATTTCCTGTTTGTGGGAGCGGACCTTGGCCAGGGAGTCGGGGCCCTTGATGTCGGCCACGGAGCGGAAGGAGCCGGGGTCGCCGTAGGAGCCGGCGGCTTCGCGCCAGCCGGTGGGGTGGACGCCGAGTTGTTTACCGAGGAGGGCCAGGAAGATCTGGGCCTTCTGGTGGCCGAAGCCGGGGAGGGACTCAAGGCGGGAGAGGAGTTCCTTGCCGGTCGTCGCGTCCTGCCAGACCGTGCTCGCGTCGCCGTCGTAGTGGTCGACCAGGTACTGGCACAGCTGTTGGATCCGCTTCGCCATGGAGCCGGGGTAGCGGTGTACCGCCGGTTTGGTGGACAGCAGTGCGGCGAAGGACTCCGGGTCCGCCGCCGCGATCTCGTGGGCGTCCAGGTCGTCCGCGCCGAGCCGTTGGGCGATGGTCCAGGGGCCCTTGAACGCCCACTCCATCGGCACTTGCTGGTCCAGCAGCATGCCGACCAGCGCGGCGAGCGGACTGCGGCCGAGGAACTCGTCCGCCTCGGGGTCCTGGGCGAGGTGAAGGGTGACGTCCATGCCCCGATGATCGCCTGCCGGGCGACCCACCGCAGCCCGGCCTCGGCTCTTGCCCGGCTTCGGCCCCGGCGTGTGCTTGGAGGCGGGGGTGCGGGCCGTAGTCCTGCGGGCGGTAGTCCTGCGGGGCCGGGCCGGGCCGGGGCCGGTGCCGGTGCCGGGGGCTGTGGGGTGTGGTTACGGCCGCCAGTACCCCAGGGCGTGCATCCGTTGCTTCGGGAGGCCCAGTTCCTTGCGGAAGTACGCAGTCAGGGATCGGGTCGTCGCCGTGTCGCAGGCGATCCAGACGTAGGGGTCGGGGGTGTTTTCGAGGAGGTCGGGGGCGTCGGTCTGCACCTGGGTGAGGAGGCGGGCGCCGGCGTCCTGTCGGGGGATCGGGCGGAAGTCGTGGCGGGCGGGGTCGATACGGAGGGGGAGACCCTCTGCCACCGGGGCTTGGAGCAAGGCTCGGACTTGAGCTTCGGCTCCGGCTTCGGCTTCGGTTGTGTGCTCGGCTTCCGTGAGCGGCTTGGTCCTCGCCCCCGTCACGGCCGCCCCCGTCACGGCCGCCCCCGTCACGGCCGCAGCCGTTACCTCCGTCTCTGTCTCCGAGCCTGCGTCCGTCTCTGTCTCCGTCTCCGTCTCCGTCTCCGTCGACGTCTCGAACCAGATCGTCGCCGGGGTCGACGGGAGGGCTCTGAGGAGGGAGTTGATGGCGGGGAGGGAGGCCGGGTCGCCGATGGCGAGGATGTGGGAAGGCGCCGGGTCGGGGTCGGTGAAGGCGGTGCCATGGACCGTGGCCTCGATGGTGTCGCCGGGCTGTGCGGCGCGGGCCCAGTCGCTGGCGTGGCCGTCGTGGAGGGCGAACTCCAGGCTGCAGGTGCCGGCCGCCGGGTCGGGGTCGACCAGGGTGTACGCCCGTTGGTGCGGCTTGCCTGCCGCCTCGAACCAGAGGCGTACCCACATCGTCGGGTGGACTCCGGTCACCGCGAGCATGCCGCCGTCCGTGAGGTGGATCCGGCGGTAGTGCTCGGTGACTTGTTCCGCACCGGTCACCGTGAAGACGAAGTCCTTCCCGCGGAGCAGTTTGAGGACCGCTCCCTCCCAACCGTGCCCCTGCCCCATGGCTTCTGCACCCTTCGCGTACGCTTTGATCACAGACCGCTTAGGTGAGGCTAACCTAAATCACAGGTGGGATAGAGAGATGCGGGAAATCGGCGGTGCTCAGGGGCATGCTCAGGGGAACGGTTTGAGCCACGGGGCATACGGGACGTATCGCGACGCCTGGGGTATTCCGCACCTTCGCGCCGCCGACGTCCGCACGCTCGCCCGTGCCCAGGGCCGGGTCACCGCCCTCGACCGTGCCTGGCAGCTGGAGGTCGAGCGCCACCGCGTGCAGGGCACCTCGGCCGCGTTCCTCGGTGCCGGCTCCCTCGGCTGGGACCGGTTCGCGAGACGGGCCCGCCTGGAGGACACGGCCCGAAGATGCTTCGCCCGGCTGGAGAGAACGGACCCGGAGACCGCCGACTGGGTCGGGGCGTACGTAGAGGGTGTGAACGACGGGCTGGCCGAGGGCGGCCGGCGCGCGCCCGAGTTCGAGCGCGCCGGGCTCGTGCCCGGGCGTTGGGAGGTCTGGCATCCGCTCGGCGTCTGGCTCGCCACGCACATCCTGTTCGCCGGGTTCCCCGCCAAGCTCTGGCGTGAGGAGGCCGTACGGCATCTCGGCGCCGACGCGGTCGGGCTCTTCGCCACCGACGGGCCCGCCACCTCGGGCAGCAACGGGTGGCTGGTCGACGGGACCCGTACGACCACCGGCCGGGCCGTCATCGCCGGTGATCCGCACCGGTTCATCGAGGAGCCCGGCGTCTACCAGCAGATCCGCCTCTCCTGCCCGGAGTTCGACGTCGTCGGCCTCGCCGTCCCGGGCCTGCCCGGCATCGCCCACTTCGGTCACACCGGCGACGTGGCCTGGGCCATCACCAACGCCATGGCCGACTACCAGGACCTGTACCGGGAGCGGCTGCGGCTCCGCCGGACAGGCGAGGGAGAGGGCGACGGGGACGGGAACGGGGACGGGAACGGGAACGGGAACGGGGACAAGTACGGGGGCGAGGGCGTCGTCGAGGCGCTCGATCCGGACGGGGTGTGGCGGGTCGCGCATCGGCATGTGGAGGTCATCGAGGTCGCGGGTGGGGAGCCCGTGGAGGTGGAGGTGATCGAGACCGCGCGGGGGCCGGTCGTCATCGGCGGCCTGGACACCGGCGAGCATGCCGATTCCGACGGTGATGACCGGGACGACGACCACTCCCACTCCCGCTCCCACGCCAACGCCAACGCCAACGCCAATGACCGTGACCGCGGCGATTCCGGCCCAGTCGGTCCCCTCAGCCTTCGCTATCCGCCCCGCGTCACCGAGGACCTCGGGATCGGCGCGCTCCTTCCCCTCCTCCGGGCCCGGGAAGTCGCCGATGTGGACCGGGCGTTCGATCAGTGGGCCGAGCCGGTGAACGTCGTGCAGGCGGCGGACACGCGGGGTGGCGTGCTGCACCGGGTGGCGGGGCGGGTTCCGGTACGGAGCCGGGACAACCGGACACGGGTCGTGGCGGCCTGGGAGCCGGGACACGAGTGGGAGGGGTGGCACGAGACGCCGTACGGCGCGTTCGAGGACGGCGTCGCGGTGATGGCCAACCAGCGTGGTCCGGCGACCCCGTTGGGCGTGGAGTTCGCCCCGCCGCACCGTGCCGAACGCATCCGCGCGATGCTGAACGAGAAGCGGGTGTGGTCCGCGCAGGACATGCCCGCGATCCACATGGACACCCATCTGGCCTCCGCCGGACCTTTGTTGGACCACTTGGCCACCCTCACAGAAGCCCCGCCCGCTGACCCGGTGGGCCCTGCGGAACCTTCCTTCGGCGCCCTGGTGGATCACCCGGCGGACCTTCCGGCCGATGACCTGGCGGAACCGGCGGACGTCCCGGCCGATGACCTGGCGGAACCGGTGGACCTCTCGTCCGATGACCCGGCGAGTCCGGTGGACCTCTCGGCCGATGCCCCGGCGGGCCGTCAGGCCGAAGCTCCGGCGGATCGCCCGGCCGATGACCCGGTGGATTGTCCGGTCGAAGTCCCGGTGGCCCGTTCGGCCGATGATTCGACGGATCACCCGGTCGAAGCCCCGGCGCATCGCTCCACCGGGGCGCGCCCGGTCGGTGTCCCGGCGCGCGCCCCGGAAGGACCTGCGGCTCTCAGCCCGGCCGCGGTCGAGCTCCGGGACCGGCTCCTGCGCTGGGATCGGCGGATGGAGGCCGACAGCGCCGACGCGGCGGCGTACGCGGCGTTGCGTGGGGCGGTCGTGCGGCGGCTCGCGGCGGAGCCCGCCTTCGCGGCGCTGGCGGTGCCGCCGACGTACCCCGAGGTGTTCCGGCCGTGGCTGTCGCTCACCGTACGGATCGGGTTCGCGCTCGAACATCTGCTCAGGGCCGAGGAGTTGTACGGGATCGACCGGGCCGCACTCGTGCGGGAGGCGCTGGAGGAGGTCGCAGGCATCGACTCCGGGACCGGGCGCTGGGGCGAGAGCCACCGGCTCGTGCCGTGGCGGGCGCTTCCGGACGACGACCCGAACGCGTCCCGGGACGAGCCGGGGCTGGCCGGTGACCACGACTGCGTGCTCTGCACCTCCGCTGTCCCCGGCATCACCGACCTCAGCGCTCGCGGGCCCGCCGCCCGGTACGTCTGGGACCTGGCCCGACGCGAGGACAGCCTCTGGGTGGTGCCGTTCGGAGCGTCCGGCGTAGAGGGATCTGCCCACCACCGCGATCAACTCCCCCTCTGGCTGCGGGGAGACCTCGTCCCGGTCGTCACCGACTGGAACCGCCTCACCAAGGACGACGAGAGCAACTGCAACAGCAACAGCGACCAGAACAGCGACCACAACAACAACCACAACAGCAACGAGGAGCAGCTCCATGACCGTTGAGCCGCATGAGCCGCATGAGCCGCATGAGCCGCATGGGTCGTACAGCGGCCGGGTGGCCGTGCATGAGCAGGTGGCCGATGGGTTCGGGGTCGTGCGGATCCTGCCGTTGGACGCGAAGGCGGACGCCGAGGTGATCCATGGCTGGGTGAGTGAGCCGAGGGCCGAGTTCTGGGGGATGAACGGGCTCACGCAGGAGCAGGTGCGGGAGATCTACGAGGGCCTGGAGGCCTTCGACACGCACCACGCCTACCTCGCCGTGCACGAGGACGAGCCCGTCGGGCTGTTGCAGACGTACGAGCCGGAGGCCGACCGGGTCGGCGAGTGTTACGAGGTCGAGCCCGGCGACATCGGCGTCCACGTGCTGCTGGCGCCCGCCGGGGACGCCGGAGGCCGGCCGGGGTGGTCGTCCTCGGTGCTGACGGCCTTCACGTCGTACGTGCTGGTGGGGCTGGACCGGCGGCGGGTCGTCGTCGATCCGGACGAGCGGAACGAGCGGGCGATCGCGCGGTTCAGGCGGCAGGGGTTCGAGTGCGGGCAGGTCGTCGTACTGCCGGAGATCGACCTGCCGGAGGTGTATCTGCCCGAGAAGCGGGCCCGGTTGGCGTTCCTGCGGAGGGAGACCATGCTCGCTCAGTAGTTCGGGTGGTGGGCGTAGCCTCGGGCGGATGACTCCCGAAGACCTCATAGCGCACTACGAGTTGGAGCCCATCCCGCGCGAAGGGGGCCGTTTCCGTCAGACGTGGGCGGGGCCCGAGCGGGGCGACGGGCGCCCGGAGGGGACCGCGATCGTCGCCCTGCTCACCAGCGAGCCGGGCGACTACTCCGCGCTGCACCGGCTGCCCGGCGACGAGATCTGGCACTTCCACCTCGGCGATCCGCTCGGGATGCTGCTCCTCGCCCCGGACGGGTCCTCGCGGGACGTCGTCCTCGGGCCGGACGTGCTCGACGGACAGCACGTGCAGTACGTCGTGCCCGCGGGGACCTGGATGGGGGCGCGGGTCCTGGGCGGTGGTGGCGGGGGCTGGACGTTGTTCGGGTGCACGATGGCACCGGGGTTCACCTACGAGGGGTACGAGCACGGGGACGCCGCGGAGCTGGCGCGGCTGTACCCGGACCGGGCCGCCGCGATAGGGGAGCTGGGGCGGGCGTAGGCCCGGGGAGGCGGTGCGGGTGCTTGCACGGAGGCGGGTGGCCCGGTGCGGGGTGGCCCCGTGCGGCGTGTGTTGAACGCGACGTTCGTGCCGTGCGTACCTGTTCGAGGAGTTCGAGAGCCGGCGACCGTGGATCCGGAGCACTACGTGGACCGAGGCAGGTACAGCGACCCAGTCGAGGACCGGGCCAGGAACAAGGCCAGGAACAAGGCCCGGGACAGGGCCGGGGTCCGGGAGCGGAACCGGGACGAGGCTCGGGGCCGGGTCGGGAACAGTGGCGGAGACAGAGGCGCGAGGCGACATGGCGGGATCGGCGGACCCGGCGGACCCGGCGGATCCGGCGGGGCCACGCGTGGACACGTCGGCCGGACCGTCGGCCGGACCGGAGGCCGGGCCGGTGGCCGGGGCCGAGGAGTTCAGCGCCTGGTGCTGCTGGGCGCCGTGCTGGTCCTGTTCCTCCTCGGCGGGGCGGGTACCGCGTCCGCGCACGCCGCTCTCAAGGGAAGCGATCCCGTCGACGGCAGCGTCCTCGACGCCGCTCCCCGGGAGGTCACCCTCCGCTTCACCGAGTCGGTAAGCCTCCTGGAGGACTCCATCCGCGTCGTCGACCCGGAGAACCGGGCCGTCGACACGGGCAGGCCGGGGCGCGCGGGCGGCCGTGCCGACACGGCTCGCGTCACCCTCCCCACCGGCCTCGACGACGGCACCTACACGATCGCCTGGCGGGTGGTCTCGGCCGACAGCCACCCCATCTCGGGTGCCCTGCTCTTCTCGATCGGCGAGCCCTCCGCGACCTCCGCGGTCCTCCCCGCCGACCTCGCCGAGGACCCGCTCACGTCCTCCCTCTACGACATCACCCGCTACTTCGCCTACGGCGCCCTCGCCCTGCTCATCGGTGTGACCTTCTTCCTGGCGGTCGTGCTCGGGGGCCCGAGCGAGGTGCTGCGCAAGCTGCTGCTGGCGGGCTGGCTCGCCCTGCTGCTGGCCTCGGCGGTACTGCTGCTGCTCCGCGGACCGTACGAGCGGGGCAGTGGCGTCGGGGCCGCACTCGACCTCTCCGTCCTGCGCGACACGATGGTGAGCCGGCCGGGACTCGCCCTGCTGGCCCGGCTGGCGCTGCTCGCGGTGGCCGCCTTCCTCCTCGTACGCGTACGGCGGCAGGGGAACCACGGCAAGCACGGAGAGCAGGGAGCGCAGGGAGAGCGGCAGGAGTGGGGGAAGAGCGCGCTTGTCTGCGGTGCGCTGGTCTCCGTCGGGCTTGCCGGGACCTGGGCGGTGGCCGAGCACGCCTCCGCCGGTATCCAGGTGCCGGTCGCGATGACCTCCTCCGTGCTGCATCTGCTGGCCATGGCCGTCTGGCTGGGCGGGCTGACCGCGCTGCTCACCGTGTTGTACCGGGCGCCGCGGACCTTGTCGGCGGCCGTGGTCGACCGTTTCTCCCGGCTCGCCTTCGTCTCGGTGGTCGTCCTCGCCGTCACCGGCGTCTACCAGTCCTGGCGCGGCCTCGGCTCCTGGTCCGCCTTCACCTCCACGGCGTACGGAGAGGTCCTCGTCGCGAAGCTGGTCGCGGTGCTGCTCCTGCTGGTGGCGGCGGCGTTCTCACGGCGTTGGACGGGGCGGTTGGGGGCGGTTCCGGGGGAGGCCGGTGCCGGTGCCGGTGCCGGTGAGGTGTCCGGAGCCACTGGGGCGACCGAGGGCACCGGCTCGGCCGAGGCCGCCGCGTCGACGACGGTCGTCGAGCCGGTGAGGACCGCCGAGCGGGCCGGGGGCACCGAACGCGCGGCCGTCGCGGCCGTGGCGGTGGCGGCGCGGGTGACCGAGCGGGTGGGGGGTGTCGACACCGACGCTGCGACCCATGTCGCCGACCGGCCCTCCCGGGACGCGGCCGACGCCGACGACCGTCACTCCGGTGACGCGCGAGGTGCGCGGGACGGCGACCAGGGTGGCGGCGAGGACGCGTCGGCCGCACAGGCCGAGAGCTCGCCCGCAGACATCGCGGATACCGCGGATACCGCGGATACGGCAGATCTGCGGCGCCAGGGCCTTCGGCGTTCCGTGCTGGCGGAGTTCACCGTCGCGGTCGTCGTGCTGGTGATCACCACCGTGCTGACGGGGACCCTGCCGGGCCGGGCGGCGGCGGAGATCGCCAAGGAGGGGGCGGGCGGGGCGGCCGGTGAGGTCACGGCCTCCTCGTCGACGGTTCCGTTCGACGTCGGCACCCCGAACGGTCACGGCAAGGTCCAGATCGACCTCGGTCCGGGGCGCGTGGGCAAGAACTCCGTGCAGGCCGTGGTCTTCGGCCCGGACGACGGCATCGCGACCGTTCCCGAACTGCGTCTCACCTTCACTCTCAAGTCCCAGAAGATCGGCCCGATCGACGCGAAGCTCACCAACCGCGGCGGCTACTGGGCCACCGACACCCTGCAACTCCCTCTGCCGGGCAAGTGGACGATGAGACTCACGGTCCGTACGACGGAGATCGACCAGGTCACGGTGGAGAAGTCGGTACGGGTGAGCTAGCCGGTCCGCCGAGTGGAGGCGGAAGCGGGAAGCGGGCCGGGGGCCGGGTCATCGGGCGCCGACGGGGGCGGGCCGGGCCCGGAGCGTTGGGGCAGCGGGGCAGCGGGGCGGCGGATCGGCTCGGCCGGCGGGGCTCACCGCCCGGCCAGGATCCGCCGCATCGTCTCCGCAGCGCGTACGGCGGCGTCGGCGCAGCAGTTGTGGAAGAGGACGTGCAACTCGTCGACCTGTTTGGCAGCTGCCCGCAGCCGGGGCGCCCACGCGGTGAGTTCGGACTCGGAGTAGGCGTAACGGAGTCGGGGCCCGGGGTCGCGGTGGCCGCGTGTATACCGGCCGCTGGCCAGCAGCGCGCGGTCCGTCCAGGAGCAGGTTCCGGCGAGTACGTCACCCATGCGATGCCGGTTACCCGGGCTCGGCACTTACCCGGGCTCGGCACTTACCCGGGCTCGGCACTTACCCGGGCTCGGCGACTTACCCGGGATCGGCGACCTGACCACCCGTTCGCCGGGGGCTACTCGCTCCGGTCGTGCAGCGGCGTGCCGCAGAGCGACTTCGACGGGGTGCCGTCGACGCCGACGGGCGGGTCCCCGGCGACCATGACGCGGTGCATGATGCGCGGGAAGTCCAGGTGGGCGGTGTCGTTGGGGGCGAGGTGGACGGTGGCGCGGTTGTCCCAGAGGGCCACCGAACCCGGCTCCCACCGCAAACGGACCGTGTACTCGGGACGGGTGATCTGCTCGACGAACATCTCCAGGAGCAGCCGGCTCTCGGCCCGGGTGACGTCGACGATGTTCTCGACGTAGTACGGGTTGACGTACAGGATCCGTTCGCCGGTCTCGGGGTGGACGCGGACGACCGGGTGGACGGACGCGACCTGGTGGTCCTGGAGGTGACGGAGGTAGGGGTCGGGGCCGGAGCGGGCGAGGTAGCCGACGCCGAGGCGGTGCTCGGCGCGCAGTCCGTCGGCGAACCGGCGCACCGGCTCGGACAGGCCCGCGTAGGCGCTGGCGAGGTTGGCCCAGGTGGTGTCGCCGCCGTACGGGGGCACGCGTTCGGCGCGGAGCAGCGTCAGGGCGGGCGGGTCGATGCGCGCGGTGTGGTCGGCGTGCCAGCCGCGGAGGGTGGAGTGGCGGCGGCGCTCCAGCCATTCGGCCTGGTCCATGCCGTGCTTGCGGCCCAGCTCCTGGCGGTCGGCCGTCGTCTCGATCTCGGGGTGTCCGGCGGGTGAGACCGAACCCCGCGAACGCAGCCGGATCGGTTCGCCGAAGCGGCGCGCGAACGCGATCTGACCGGCGTGGTCCAGCTTCTGCTCCCGGAAGAACACGACCTTCCAGCGGAGCAGCGCCGCGCGGATACCGGCGACGGTCCTGTCGTCGAGCGGGGCGGCGAGGTCCACGCCGTGGATGTCGGCGCCGATGTGCCCGGAGGCCGGCCGCACGTCGAGGCCGCCCGTGGGTCCCTCCGAGGACGGGGACGTGTTCGTGTCGATGCTCATCGCTCGCCCTTCGACGCCGGTCGCTTGTATCGCTTGTATCGCTTGTCGTGCTGGGTGCTGGGTGCTGGGTGCTGGGTGCTGGGGCTGGGCTGGGGCTGGATGCCGGGTGCTGTGTGCCTTGACGGTTGCGGTCCGGCTTTCGTGGCCCGGTCTTCCCACGGTGCCGTCCGTGCATGCGGTCCGACCGGGAAAGTGTCCTGAACGACCGCCCGCCACCGACCCCCACGCGGCAAGCGAACCCGAGCGAACCCGAGCGAACCCGAGCGAATCCGAGCGGGTTCGAGCGGGCGCGCCGCCCGGTGTCGTAGCACCCCCGAGCCCGCACCGGGCTGCGAAACTGCCAACGCACTGTACGCGGCAGGAAGTTGACGTCATGACCGACAAGCTCACCGTAAGTGTCCTGGGTACCGGCATCATGGGGGCCGCGATGGCCCGCAACCTCGTCCGTTCCGGTCACGCCGTACGGGTGTGGAACCGCACCCGGGAGAAGGCCGAGCCGCTCGCCGCCGACGGTGCGCAGATCGCCGAGAGCCCGGCCGAGGCCGTGCGGGGCGCCGATGTGGTGCTCACGGTGCTGTACGACGGGGCTGCCGCCCGGGACGTGATGCGCGAGGCGGCGCCCGCGCTGAGCCCGGGCACGGCATGGGTCCAGTCCACCACGACCGGTCTCGAGACCGTCGCCGAGCTGGCCGCGCTGGCCGGCGAACACGGACTGGTCTTCTACGACGCCCCGGTCCTCGGCACGCGGCAGCCGGCGGAGGCGGGACAGCTGACGGTGCTGGCCGCGGGGCCGGTCGCGGGGCGGGAGACGGTCACCCCCGTCTTCGACGCCGTCGGCGCCCGGACCGTCTGGACCGGCGAGGACGGCGCGGCGGGCACCGCGACCCGGCTCAAGCTGGTGGCCAACAGCTGGGTGCTCGCCGCCACCAACGCGGCCGGGGAGGTCCTGGCCCTCTCCCAGGCCCTCGGCGTCGACCCGCAGTCCTTCTTCGAGATCATCGAGGGCGGCCCGCTCGACATGGGCTATCTGCGCGCCAAGTCCGCGCTCATCCTCGACGGCCGCCTCTCCCCGGCCTCCTTCGCCGTCTCCACCGCCGCCAAGGACGCCCGCCTGATCGTCGAGGCCGGACAGCGGCACGGCGTACGCCTCGACGTGGCCGCCGCCGGCGCCGACCGCCTCACCCGCGCCGCCGCCCAGGGCCACGCCGACGAGGACATGGCCGCCGCGTACTTCGCCAGCTTCGACGAGGGCGGGGTCGAGGGCGGGGGCGAGGGTGGGGTCTAGGCGAGGGCGAGGGCGAGGGCGAGGTTGAGGGATGGGGCGCGCATGGGTGATGCGGCCGACCCGGTCGACGGCACCCCGGTGCACGGCTCCCTCGTGCACGGCTCCCCGGTTTCCCCGGTCGACGGCACATCGGCCGCCGCCCGGCCCGGTGCCGTCCCGCCCGACGCCGCCGTACGCGATCGGCTGACCGCGGAGAAGAACGTCTGGCTCTGCACCGTGCGGCCGGACGGGGCACCGCATGTGACGCCGGTGTGGTTCGTGTTCCTGCGGGGCAGCTGGTGGATCGGCGCGGACGGGGGGTCGGTCAAGGTCCGGAACATCGAGAGGTTCGCGCGGGTGTCCTTGGCTCTGGAGGACGGCGGGTCCCCGGTCGTGGCGGAGGGGACGGCGGTGGTGCGGCGCGGCCCGTTCCCGCCGGACCTCGCGGACCTCGCGGACGTCACGGAGGCCTTCGCCGCGAAGTACGGCTGGGACGTCACCGCACCCCACCGGCCGGGCGAGACCCGCGTCCTGCTCGAAGTCCCCGTACGGCGCTGGCTGTTGGCCGGTACGGCTCAGTGAGCACCGGAAACGCCGACCGAGCCCGCCTCCGCCTCCGCCGCCGTGGCCGTCGCGGTGACTCGGACGTACGAACCTGCCCGGACCTACCGCCCTGCTCGCGCGCGCTGCCCCGCCCGACCACGCCCCTTCATGCCTGCCCGACCACGGCCCTCATGCCTGGTCGGCCGCGCCCCTCACGCCGCCCGACTGTGTCCCTCAGGTCCGGTCGGCGGCACCCTGCCCGTCCAGCGCCTCGTGCGCTCCCGCCGCTCCCGCTGAAGCCGCCGAAGCCGTCGGCGGCGTGCCGCCCTCTCCCGGGCCGGCTGCCGCGTGCCCGCGTAGCCGTCGGCCCGTCACCCACATCGCCACCGGCTCGGTCCACCGCGCGGTCAGCGGCCCGGCGATCACCAGGATGAGGACGTACGCCGTGGCCAGCGGCCCGAGGGACGGTTCGATGCCGGCGGTGACGGCGAGGCCGGCGATGACGATGGAGAACTCGCCGCGGGCGACCAGCGTCCCGCCCGCGCGCCAGCGCCCCTTGGCGGAGATCCCGGCCCGGCGCGCGGCCCAGTACCCGGTGGCGATCTTCGTCAGGGCGGTGACGACGGCCAGGACGAGCGCGGGCAGGAGCACGGGCGGAATGCTGGCGGGATCGGTGTGCAGCCCGAAGAAGACGAAGAACACGGCGGCGAACAGGTCCCGCAACGGCGCCAGCAGACTGTGCGCGCCCTCGGCGACCTCACCCGACAGCGCGATGCCCACCAGGAACGCACCCACGGCCGCCGACACCTGCAACTGCTGCGCGAGCCCGGCGACGACGAGCGTCACCCCCAGCACGACGAGCAGCAGCTTCTCGGGATCGTCGCTGGAGACGAACCGGGATATGTGCCGCCCGTACCGCACCGCCACCAGCAGGACGACCCCGGCCGTACCGAGCGCGACGGCCAGCGTCGCACTGCCCGCCGCCAGACCGACCCCGGCCAACAGCGCGGTGACGATCGGCAGATAGACGGCCATGGAGAGGTCTTCGAGGACCAGGATGCTGAGCACGACGGGCGTCTCCCGGTTGCCCAGCCGCCCGAGATCGCCGAGCACCTTGGCGATGACGCCGGACGACGAGATCCAGGTGACGCCGGCGAGCACGACGGCGGCGACGGGACCCCAGCCGAGCAGCAGCGCCATGGCGGCACCGGGCAGGGCGTTGAGGGCGGCGTCGACGAGTCCGGCCGGGTACTGGGTCTTGAGGTTGGAGACGAGATCACTCGCCGTGTACTCCAGCCCGAGCATGAGCAGCAGCAGGATCACGCCGATCTCGGCGCCGATCGCCACGAACTCCTCACTCGTCCCCAGCGGCAGCAGCCCGCCCTCCCCGAAGGCCAGCCCGGCCAGCAGATACAGCGGTATGGGCGACAACCGGAAGCGTCCGGCGAACCGCCCCAGCAGCCCCAGCCCGAGGATGATCGCGCCGAACTCGACCAGAAAGACGGCGGAGGAGTGAGTGGCGGACGACTCGGCGAGGAACTCCCCGGCGGACCGCATCACGGACTCCCCGGCGGAGCCCACCACGGACTCCCCGGCGAACCGCACGACAGACTCCCCGGCCGACTGTCCGACGGACTGAGCGGAGACGTACATGAACCGCTCACTCCCGCCCGAGAGTCGCGGCGGCCGCCTCCACACCCTCCCGGGTGCCGATCACGATGAGCGTGTCACCGCCGGCCAGCCGGAAGTCCGGAGTCGGCGACGGAATCGCCTCGGCCCGCCGCAGGACGGCCACGATGGACGCGCCCGTCTCGGTCCGCATCCGGGTGTCGCCCAGTACCCGCCCGTTCCAGTGCGACGTCGACGCCAGCTCGATCCGCTCGGCGACCAGCCCCAACTCCGTGGTGGACAAAAGGGTCGGGCTGTGGTGGTCCGGCGCCAGCGCGTCGACGAGGGCGGTCGCCTCTCCCGACGTCAGCCGCACCGACAGCGCGCACGCGTCCGGGTCGTCCTGCCGGTACGCGCTCAACGTCCGTGCGCCGTCCCGATGGGCGACCACCGAAATCCGCCGCTGCTCCCTCGTCGTGAGGTCGTAGCGGACCCCGATGCCGGGCAACGGCGTACTGCTGAGGCGCGGAGCACCCACGGCTGGCCCCCTGTCTGATTCGGATATGTCATCGGACAACCGTCGGTGCCACCCTAACGAGACCCCGAAATCCGGCCGCAGGCCGCCGGGTCTGCGCCCCGGTGGAACAATCCCCCTTCAACTCGACCCGGACCGGCCCCACCCCGCCCCGGCACCGCGGGATGACCGAAAGGAACCACCACCATGATCCCCATGGGTGCCCCCACAACCCACCCGGCGAACCCCCTGACGGCCCGCCACCCGGCGAACCCCCTGACGGCCCGAGGCACGGACACCCCGACCTCCAACGAACCGGCCGCCCCGACGCTCCGCGAAGCGAACGTCCCGACGAACTCCCGCGCGGGCGCTCCCACGGCCCGCCGCGACGCGGGCGCTCCGACGGCCCGTTGGGCGGGTGCCTCCGCGAGCCGCGGAGCGGTCGCCCTCACAAGCCATGGCGCGGATGACCTCAAGCCCCACACCGAGGGGATACCGATTCCCCCGGGAGCGGAAGGCCCGGCGAGCCCTGGACGATGCTCGGTCCTCGGCCGACGCTCGGTCCTCGGCCGACGCTCGGTCCTCGGACGATGCTCGGTCCTCGGCCGACGCTCGGCCCTCGAAGGATCCTCGGTCCCTGAAGGGTCCTCGCCCTCCGAAGGAAGCTCGGTCCCCAAAGGACTCTCGCTCCCCAGACGATCCTCGCCTCGCGGACACCCCTCACCTCTCCGACGCCCCTCACCTCTCCGACGCCCCTCACCTCTCCGACGCTCCTCCGCCCCCGAACGACCCTCGACCTGCGCAGGCCCCACATCCCCCGGACCGCGGGCCCCCAAGACCCCCGGAGCGTGCCCGTGATCCAGTGGGTGTCTCTGGGGAGCGGCCCCCGCCCCGTCCCCCAGCCGGTGGCCACCCCGTTGGTGTGGGCCACGGCCTTCGGGGGCGCGATGGCGTTGGTGGCCCTCCACAACGCGCTGGTCGGCACGGACCGCCCCGGTCCGGCCCTGGCCGCGCTGTCCCTGCTCTCCGCACTCCTCGGCGGGTACGCCCGCTTCACCGCGGCCCCGGGCACGGCAGCCCTGTGCTGGCTCTTCCTCAACGGCTTCGCGATCCCGCCCGCAGGCGTCCTCACCTGGACCAACCCCCGCGACACCTTCTGGCTCGTCTGCCTCCTCACCGCCGCCCTCACCGGCACCGCCCTCGCCCGCCTCCTCCAGGCCCGCGCCGCCTACCGCCGCCTCAGCACGGCCCGCCCCCCATCCCCCGGAGACGCCACCGACTGGCCACCCGGCCCCTGAACGGCCCCGCCCCGACTGCGCACCGCCCAGCCGACCGCCCAGCCGACCGCCGCGCCGGCGCCCTGGGGTGACGTCTGATGTGGCGTCCAGGCCCCGCGCGCCGTGCCCAGCGGGCGCTCCCGAGCACGAACCGAGACGGGAACCGAGACCCGGCTCGCGTCGTGAGGGTGACGTGACGTACTCGCTCTGCGCATGGGCGGGACGCCCCGCAGGCCGACGGGTCGGCGGCCCGCAAGGCAACCCCCGACCGAGTGTGTCCAGTTTCTGCTCGTGGTTCCTGGTCAGCGGGGAGCCGCCTCCTTACTCCCCGTTCTGCGACCAGGCCGCGGTGAGCGCGATGACCGGGTCAGTGTCGGCTGGTGCCGCGGGCCACCATTCGCCGTCGTCGTCCTGGAGGTAGGGGTACCAGCGGGCGTCGGGGCCCAGACGCAGCTGGATGCCGTGGTGGGTGAGGGTGAGGCGGTTGCGCCAGGTTCTGAGGTGTGCGGGGGAGTCGGTCATCTCGGCGAGGGCCGCGTCCAGGGCGGTGCGGGCGGCCTTCATCACCGTCGGGTCGGGGGCGTAGGGCTGTTCGGCGACGGTGATGCCCGTGGGGCCGCCGTGGCGCCAGGCGCGGGTGAGGCGTGCGAAGGCAGTGGGTTTGGTGCCGGTGTTCTGGATCAGGTGGTGGAACCACTCGGGTCCGGGGTTGTTTGCGGCGATGCGGACGGCGTCCTGGTGCTGGGTCAGGTGCAGGTCGGCGGTGTCGCCCGCGAGGAGCCGGGCGGCGCGCACGGTGACGTCGGCCATGAGGCGTTCGAGGTCCGCGGCGGCCAGGCCGGTGCCGGATGGCGGGGCGACGGGCAGTGCTGTGGTGTGGGCGGCGGGTTCCGGGAGTTCGGGCAGTGCGGGGGGCTCTTCGGCCCAGTGGGCGTACGCGGCGGCGGCCGGGATACCGGCCGGTGCCGGTGGGGCGGCGGTCTCCTGTGCTGCCGTACGGAGTGCGCGCAGCTGGGCGAAGACCTCCTCGCGACCGCGGCCGCGCAGCGCGAAGAGCACGAACGGGTCGGTGTCGATGGTGGCGGCGATGGCGTAGCAGAGCGCGGCGGCGTGCTTGCAGGGGTATCCCCAGTCGGGGCAGGAGCACTCCGGATCGAGCTCGGTGGGCAGGGGGAGCAGTGGGACGCCCGCGTGCCGGGCGTCGTCCACGAGTTCGGCGGGCATCTCGTCGTCGAGAAGTGCTGCGAGATGTCCGGCGCGGGCCGCGATCGTGTCGAGCAGGGTGTCCCACTGAGGGTCGGTGAGGACGGGCAGGTGGACCGAGGAGCGGTACGGGCGCGGGCGGCTGCCCTGGACAGCGGCACTGACCTTGCCCGGAGCGACGGTGACCGGGCCGACCATGCCCTTGCGGGCGTAGGTGCGTCCGCGCGAGAGCCGTCCGGCGTCCAGGGTGGAGTCCTCCAGGGCGGCCACCCATGCCTGGCCCCACCAGGTCGCGGCGAAGGCTCGCCTGCCGCGGGTGGGCGCCCGGCGCGGGCCGGGGACAGCGGGGCTCATGACCGCCTTCCCAGGGCGACGAGTTCGGCGAGGTCGGCGTCGGACAGTTCGGTCAGGGCTGCCTCGCCGGAGCCGACGACGGCGTCGGCGAGGGCGCGCTTGGCTTCGAGCAGCTTCGCCACCTTGTCCTCCACGGTTCCCTCCGCCAGGAGTTTGTGTACCTGGACGGGTTTGTCCTGGCCGATGCGGTAGGCGCGGTCGGTGGCCTGGTCCTCGACGGCCGGGTTCCACCAGCGGTCGTAGTGCACGACGTGAGTGGCGCGGGTGAGATTGAGTCCGGTGCCCGCCGCCTTCAACGACAGCAGGAACACCGGCACTTCACCGCGCTGGAAGCGGTCCACCATCTCCTCGCGCCGCGTGACGGGGGTGGCACCGTGCAGGAAGAGAGTGGGGACGCCTCGCTCGGCGAGATGCTTCTCCAGCAGAGCCGCCATCTGTTTGTACTGCGTGAAGACCAGCACGGATTCGCCTTCGGCGGTGATGGTGTCGAGAAGTTCGTCGAGCAGGTCGAGCTTGCCGGAGCGGCCCCGCAGGGGAGTGGACCGGCGCAGGCTGTGCTCTTTCAAATACTGGGCGGGGTGGTTGCAGATCTGCTTCAGCGCGGTGAGCAGCTTGAGCACCAGACCGCGTCGGGCGATGCCCTCCGACTCCGCGATCTTCGCCATGGTCTCGCGGACCTGTGCCTCGTACAGGCTGGTCTGCTCGGCCGTCAGCGGGACGACGTGGTCGGTCTCGGTCTTGGGCGGCAGTTCGGGCGCGATGCCGGGGTCGGACTTCTTGCGGCGCAACAGGAAGGGACGTACGAGACGGGACAGGCGCTCGGCTGCCTCGGGATCCTCGCCCGCCTCGATGGCGCGGGCATGCCGGTCACGGAAGGCGGTGAGTGAGCCGAGGAGCCCGGGGGTGGTCCAGTCGAGCAGGGCCCACAGCTCGGAGAGGTTGTTCTCCACGGGGGTGCCGGTGAGAGCGACGCGGGCGCGGGCGGGCAGGGCACGCAGTTCGCGGGCGGTGACGGCGTAGGGGTTCTTGACGTGCTGGGCCTCGTCGGCGGCCACCAGCGACCAGGCTGTCTCGGCGAGCACTTCGCGGTCGCGGCGCAGCACCCCGTAGGTGACCAGGACGATCTCGTCGCCGGCCAGGTCCCCCAGGTGTCGGTCGCCGCCGTGGTAACGGCGTACGGGGGTGAGCGGTGCGAATCTGGCGGCCTCGCGCTGCCAGTTGCCGAGCAGGGAGGCCGGGCAGACGACAAGGGTGGGGCCCGCGGTGGTGGGGTCGTTCTGGCGGTGCAGGTGCAGAGCGAGCAAGGTGATGGTCTTGCCCAGGCCCATGTCGTCGGCGAGACAGCCGCCGAGGCCGAGTGCGCACATCTCGGCCAGCCAGGCCAGGCCCCGCTTCTGGTACTCGCGCAACGTGGCCTTGAGGGCGGCGGGCTGGGGCACGAGGGTGCGGGACTCGGGGTCGCGGATACGAGCGACCAGGTCGCCGAGCGCACCGACCGCCGCACAGGGGACCCAGTCACCGTCCCTCCCCCAGCCTCCGGCCGGGGGGACCCCCATCTCGCTTCGCTCGGCCTCGCCGGTCAGCGCGGCGCTCAACGCCTCCATGGGGGTGAGCGGTTCCATTCGGCGGCGCTTGGCGCGGGCCACCAGCTTCGGGTCGGCGACCACCCACTGGTCGCGAAGCCGGACGAGGGGACGGCGTGACTCTGCGAGAGCATCCATCTCGGCCTCGGTGAGCGGCTCGCCGCCAAGGGAGACCTGCCAGCGGAAGTCGAGGAGGGCCTCGGTGTCCAGCAGGCCGCCCGCGGCGGAACCGGGGGCGGTGCGCTGCCCGATCTCCGCGGTCGCGGTGAGCGCCTTGACCAGGTCGCGCGGCCAGTGCACGTCGACACCGGCCGCGCGCAGCGCGTCCGTGGCGTCCCCAAGGAGATCGAAGGCTTCGTCGTCGGTCAGCCGGAGCTGATCGGGAGCGGCATCGTCGAGCAGCCTCCGCAGCGGGGGCCAGGCGCGGGCGCCGCGGCGCAGGGCGAGAAGGGTCTCGGTCTCGGCGCGTGGGCCGAGCAGCCGCTCCACTTCGGTCGGCTCGCTCCAGAGTCGTGCGGCCTCGATGACGAGCGCCGGGTCCGCCGCGGTGTGCAGTTGCAGGACGGCCCGGAACTGCCGTCGGCGTCCTTCGGGTACGTCGACGCGCAGGGAGACACTGACGTCGGCGGTGAGCGCCGCCTGGGTTTCCTCGGCCCATTCACGCAAGGTGGGCACGGCGCGGGCCTCGCGCCAGGCGTACGGCAGCGCTCCCATGGCGAGCGGCGCGGCCGGCGTACGGACCAGATCATCGGCGACCGCGTCGCAGAACTGGCGTACCAGCGCAGCCGGTTCGGCGATCCGTACCGGAGCAGGGCCAGGCTCGGGCAGGCAGTGGGCGTGTGGCGGGAAGGCGGCGGCCAGGGCGTCCAGCGTCCGGCGCTGGGCGGCGGTGAGGGGACCCACCTGCCAGGTGTCGTAACCGGCGGGGGTGAGGGCCGGGTGGAGGCGGCCGTCGGCGAGCAGCCGCAGCGCGAAGCGAGTGGCGGCCTGCCAGGCGGCGCCGGAGGGATGCGTCGGCTCCGCATTGACCAGGGCGGAGACAGCGACGGCGACAGGCAACGCGTAACCCTCGGCCCTGCGCCGCCTGACCGAGCGGCCGTGCGGCAGGACCAGCTCCACCGCCTCGGTCTCAAGGCCGGTGGGCACCGTACTGTCTCCGGCTGCTGCCCCGGTCGGCCTCCACAGCAGGAGCCGCCCGAGGCGGGCGGGCTCACCGGGCAGGAACACCGCCGCCCAGCCGGCGCCGAGCAGCTCCCTCACGAAGGCGGATGTCTCCTGCCGGGCCAGCGGCGGTGCGCTCCTCGCGCCCGTACTCGGCTCTCGTACGACGACTCGTGCCACTCTCTTCCGCCCTGTCGCTCGCCGGGCCCTCCCCTGGGCCGCCTCACTACCGAACCCCACCAGGCAACGTCACACACTGGCAACCGCGAGCCGTGGCTTGACTGCCGGCGACGGCGCCACGACGGAAACGCCGCTGCTGAACACACCGGTCCTCAGCCGTACGGTGCAGCGCTACGGTGAGGTCATGAGCACCTGGACCCCAGCCGCGCTGGAGGCGTTGATCGAAGAGGCCACCGTCGACGCCTACGGCGAGGATGAGCAGCTCACCGGCTTCTTCACGATGATCGAGGAGAGCCTTGCTGTGCCCTTCACCACGACTGTTCTCGGCGTCGAGGTGAGCGTGGTCGGTGTCGATCTGGTCGAGGACGGACGCGTGGTCGCACGCTGCGCCCGGGGGCCGGTCCGACAGGACATCGGAATTCTGGACCTGCCGCTGCCGGAACCCGCCCCCCCCCGAGGGCTGGCAGTGGATCGAGGCATACCGCTACTGGGCCCGCTGAACCGGGCGCGTCGTACAACTGGCCGGCTGAGCCCCTGCTCGAACGGACAGTCGCCCCGACTGCCGCTGACCGGACCGGCTGCGGGAACAGACAGCACGTAGCGCGCATACCGCAGTATGCTTGCGGTTATGGCTGACACCACGCGCATCACGGTGACACTCCCCGCCGAGCAGGTGGCGGAGCTGAAGAAGATCACGGACAACATCTCCGGCTACGTCGCCGAAGCGGTCGCCAGGCAGATCCGGCACCAGCTCCTGGGGGCCGACCTGCGCAGCCACACGGACGAGCACGGGGCCTTCAGCGAGGAAGAGCTGGCCGAGGCGCGAGCGCGCGTCTTCGGTACGACGTCGGCCGCCGGCGGCGCGAGCGCCGCGTGAGCGGGCACATGGAGACCGTGGTCCTGGACAGCGAGGGACTGTCGGCCTGGGTGGCGCAGGACCGGAAGGTTCTGGCGATGTTCCAGGTGTTCCATGACATGGGGGCGGACCTTGTCGTCAGCGCCAACACCATCGTGGAGGTGAGCCACGCCAGGGTGGACCTGCCCCGACTGCAATGGGCGCTCTCCCGGGTCAAGGTGGAGCCGATCACGGAGGCGGCGGCCAAGGCGGCGGCCCAACTGCTCAAGGGCGCCGGTCTGCACGGACACAAGTACGCGATCGACGCCACCGTCGCGGAAGCGGCCTTGCGTCAGCCTGGCCCGGTCGCCATCCTCACGTCGGATGTCGATGACATGACCCGGCTGTGCGGCAGCAAGGTCCGGATGATCGGGCTATGACCGCGACATCGTCCCGGGAGCATGGACAGTCCGCGTGGATCCGCCGAGACCAGAGTCGCCGCAGACCAACCCGTGATGGGTGAATAAGGCATCGACGGATGCGGGGGATGACTGAGTGACGCGTCGACTCTCCAGCACTTCGAGTGTCTCCGGGTCGTAACGGCACGAAATGAGGGTGGAGAAGCGCCGCGTCCGGACCCCTCGGTAAAGCTCTGGTCATGGGATGGGGGCCGGGAACGTCCGCAAGCATGCGGGCCCGGTACCTCCACGTGCCGGACGCCATGCTCAAGGACGCTGCCCGGAAGATCGCCGATGCCATCCGGGGAACCCCGGAGACACCCGCTGTGGACAAGAACCAGGACAACGAGGGCTGAGAACCGTCGAAGGGCCCCACCGCGAACGGTGGGGCCCTTCGACATCGTGCCCGGTGAGGCACTGGCGGAGGATACGAGATTCGAACTCGTGAGGGGTTGCCCCCAACACGCTTTCCAAGCGTGCGCCCTAGGCCTCTAGGCGAATCCTCCGCCGGGAACATTACATGACGGTGGAGGGTGGTTGCGAACTCGTTCGAGGCCGGGTGATCCGGGCGGGAGGGGGAGGTGGGGAGGCGGGTCGGCGGGCCCCGGGGATCGGGTAGGCTGGGGTCAGCCCCTCACGCGGCGCTATCTGACTGAACTCCCCCAGGGCCGGAAGGCAGCAAGGGTAGGTTGGCTCTGGCGGGTGCGTGAGGGGTCTTCTGCGTCCCAGAGCCCCGCGCACGGCCTGAGGCCGACCGCGGGGCATGGCGAGGGGCGGGCGAGCGACGGCCGGGAGGCGGTCCGCGCTCTGCTGCCCCTTCGGTCCTGGTCTCCGGCGGGGGTCCGTGTTGTCAGTGGGCGCCTATAACCTCGTAGGCGTGTCGTCTCTCGCGCTGTACCGCCGCTATCGCCCGGAGTCGTTCGCCGAGGTCATCGGGCAGGAGCATGTCACCGACCCGCTGCAGCAGGCGCTGCGGAACAACCGGGTCAATCACGCGTACCTGTTCAGCGGGCCGCGTGGGTGCGGGAAGACGACCAGTGCGCGGATTCTCGCCCGGTGTCTGAACTGCGAGCAGGGGCCCACGCCGACGCCGTGCGGAGAGTGCCAGTCCTGCCAGGACCTGGCACGGAACGGACCGGGGTCGATCGACGTCATCGAGATCGACGCGGCCTCGCACGGTGGTGTGGACGACGCCCGTGAGCTGCGGGAGAAGGCCTTCTTCGGGCCCGCGGGCAGCCGGTACAAGATCTACATCATCGACGAGGCCCACATGGTCACGTCGGCCGGTTTCAACGCGCTGCTGAAGGTCGTCGAGGAGCCGCCGGAGCACCTCAAGTTCATCTTCGCGACCACCGAGCCCGAGAAGGTCATCGGCACGATCCGGTCGCGTACGCACCACTATCCCTTCCGGCTGGTGCCGCCCGGCACGCTGCGGGAGTACCTCGGCGAGGTCTGCGGCAAGGAGAAGATCCCGGTCGAGGAGGGTGTCCTCCCGCTGGTCGTGCGCGCCGGAGCCGGCTCCGTGCGTGACTCGATGTCCGTCATGGACCAGCTGCTGGCGGGCGCGACGGAGGAGGGCGTGACCTACGCCATGGCCACGTCGCTGCTCGGATACACCGACGGGTCGTTGCTCGACTCGGTCGTCGAGGCCTTCGCCTCGGGGGACGGGGCCGCCGCCTTCGACGTCGTCGACCACGTGATCGAGCGCGGCAACGATCCGCGGCGGTTCGTCGCCGACCTGCTGGAGCGGCTGCGGGATCTGGTGATCCTCGCCGCCGTGCCCGACGCCATCGACAAGGGCCTCATCGACGCCCCCGCCGAGGTCCTGGAGCGGATGCAGGCCCAGGCCGGCGTCTTCGGCGCCGCCGAGCTCAGCCGCGCCGCCGACCTCGTCAACGAAGGCCTCACCGAGATGCGCGGCGCCAACTCGCCCCGCCTCCAGCTCGAACTGATCTGCGCCCGCGTACTCCTCCCCGCGACCTACGGCGACGAACGATCCGTCATGGCCCGCCTGGACCGCCTGGAGCGCGGGATCAACTTCTCCGGCGGCGCCGGACCGGCCATGGGGTACGTGCCCGGGCCCGACGCGCATGGGGGAGCGGCCCCGCCCATGGGCATGGCCCCGCAGGCCCCACAGGTTCCGCACGTTCCGCAGGTTCCGAACGTCGCGCAGGTGCCGCCGGGTGGTGGGCCCGCGGCGGCGCGGGCAGCGGTTCGCGGGCCGGGCTCTGGCTCAGGCGGCGGAGCGACAGGTGCGCCAGGTGGTGGTCCGGGTGCCGGTGGTGCAGGCTCCGCGTCGGCTTCGGGCCCGGGTGCGGATGCGTACGGTGCCGGGGGCGCCGTCGGCGGGCCGGCGGGCCCGGGCGGCGGTGGTCCTGCGGGGGTGCCTCCGGCCGCCCCGCAGGAGGCACCGATCGCCCCGGCCGCCGCGCCCGGTGCTCCGGCCGCGCCGCCCGCCCACCCGGGCGCGAGCTCCACGCCCCCTCCCCACCCCAACGCGCCCGCCGCCGCGCCCGGCGGCTCCGCCCCCGGCTCCTGGCCCACCCCGGCCGCCGCGGGCAGCGGGCGCCGGCCCGGCGGATGGCCGACCGCCGCGCCCACCGGTGGTGGCTCCGCACCCGGGGCCCCGGCCGCGTCCGCCCCCGGCCCGGCCGCGCCCGCCGCCTCGGGCCCGCCCCCGGCGTACGCCCAGCCCGGCCCTCCGGCGCCTGCCCAGGCCCCCGCCGCCTACCACCCCGCCCCCGGCGGACCCGACCCCCGCACGCTCTGGCCGAACATCCTGGAGACGGTGAAGAACCGCCGCCGTTTCACCTGGATCCTGCTCAGCCAGAACGCGCACGTTGCCGGGTTCGACGGCACGACCCTCCAGATCGGCTTCGTCAACGCGGGCGCCCGGGACAACTTCGCGAGCAGCGGCAGCGAGGACGTACTGCGGGCGGCCCTGGCCGAGCAGTTCAACGTCCACTGGAAGATCGAGGCGGTCATCGACACGTCGGGCGGCTCGGCATCACCGGGCGCCCCCGGCGGTTACGGGTCTCCCGCTCCGGCCGCCGGCGGATACGGCGGCGGTGGTGGCGCGGGCGGTGGCGGATACGGCGGTGGTGGCGCGGGCGGTGGCTACGGCGGCTCCCCCGCCCCGGCGTCACGCCCCGCCGGGCCCCAGGACTCGGCTCCGTCATCCCGCCCGGCCTCCCCGGGCCCGGCGGCGTCCCACCAGTCGACCCCGACCGCCCGTCCCGTCGCCCCGGCACCGCCCCCGGCCCCCGAACCCCCGCCCGTCTCCCCCGAGGACGACACCCCCGAGGACGACGACCCCGACCTCGACGAGTCCGCCCTCTCCGGCCACGACCTGATCGTGCGCGAACTCGGGGCGACGGTGGTGGAAGAGATCGTGAACGAGTAGCGAGCACGCGCGCCGCGAGCACGCGCGCCGCGAGCGGGCGAGGAAGAGCGAGCGGGGAGAGGAGCGGGGCGGGAGTGCCGCCGTGAGACTCGCGGCGGGGTCCCGGCTGACGCTGCGGTGCGGTCGGCGCTTCGCCGACATGGGGGGCGCGGAGCCGGGGTTCGCCGACGCCGCGCCCAGTCCCGCTTCGGCTAACTCGTCGCGGGTTGCGGACTGCGCTGCCGCAGGGCCCCGTTCATCCGCCGCTGTCCGCGCTCTTCCGCCCTCAGCCCCCGATCCCCTCCCCAACCTTCCCTTCCCTTCCCCTCCCTTCCCCTCCCTTCCCCTCCCCTCCCTCCTTCGTACGATCCGACAACCCCCCGCCGTCCCACTCTTCGGAAGCCCCCACAAAGCCACCCGCCCCCTCCGGCTAGGCTGGCCCCCGTGAACGTCCTCGTCATTGGTACCGGTGCTCGTGAGCACGCGCTGTGCCGCTCGCTGTCCCTCGACCCCGATGTCACCGCACTCCACTGCGCTCCCGGCAACGCGGGCATCGCGGAGGTGGCCGAGTTGCACTCGGTCGACGCGCTGGACGGCGCCGCCGTGACCGCGCTGGCCACGCGGCTGGAGGCCGACCTCGTGGTCGTGGGGCCGGAGGCCCCGCTGGTCGCGGGTGTCGCCGACGCCGTGCGCGAGGCGGGCATCCCCGTGTTCGGTCCCTCCGGGGAGGCCGCGCAGCTGGAGGGCTCCAAGGCCTTCGCCAAGGAGGTCATGGCCGGGGCCGGCGTGCCCACCGCGCGGTCGTACGTCTGCACCACCGCCGAGGAGATCGACGAGGCCCTGGACGCGTTCGGCGCGCCGTACGTCGTGAAGGACGACGGGCTCGCGGCCGGCAAGGGCGTCGTCGTGACGTCGGACCTCGCCCAGGCCCGCGAGCACGCGCTCGCCTGCGGCCGGGTCGTCATCGAGGAGTTCCTGGACGGCCCCGAGGTCTCCCTCTTCGCGATCACCGACGGTGTGACCGTCGTCCCGCTCCAGCCCGCGCAGGACTTCAAGCGCGCGCTGGACGGCGACGAGGGCCCCAACACCGGCGGCATGGGCGCGTACTCGCCGCTCCCCTGGGCCGACCCGAAGCTGGTCGACGAGGTCCTGGAGACCGTGCTGCAGCCGACGGTCGACGAGATGCGGCGCCGCGGCACCCCGTTCTCCGGCCTGCTCTACGCGGGCCTGGCGATCACCAGCCGCGGCGTACGGGTGATCGAGTTCAACGCCCGGTTCGGTGACCCGGAGACCCAGGTCGTCCTCGCCCGCCTCAGGACGCCGCTGGCCGGTGTCCTGCTCGCCGCCGCCAACGGCACCCTCGGCGACCTCGAACCCCTCCGTTGGAGCGGCGACGCGGCCGTCACCGTGGTCGTGGCCTCGCACAACTACCCCGGCACGCCGCGCACCGGCGACCCCATCACCGGCCTCGACGAGGTCGCCGCGGTGGACGCCCCGCACGCGTACGTCCTGCACGCCGGCACCAAGCGCGCCGGCGACGAGATCGTCAGCGCCGGCGGCCGCGTCCTCTCCGTCACGGCCAGCGGCAAGGACCTCACCCAGGCCCGCGACCGTGCCTACACCGCCGTCGCCCGCATCGGCCTCGACGGTTCCCAGCACCGTGCGGACATCGCGGCGAAGGCGGCAGCCGAGGCGTGACCGACTGACGGCCGGTCGCCCGAGGGCCACACGGTCGTCCGGCAGGGGTGGGGTGGGGTGCGCTCGACGGACCCGGCGGACCATTTCAGTCCGGCCGCGCGACCGTGACCTCCCACCCCCCTCCAGGCCCCTCCAGGCCCCTCCCACAACCCTCCACTCCCTTTCGTACGCGTCGCCCTTTCCGTACGCATCCACACGTAAAGGGGTACGAACCCCAGGCCCCGGAAGCCCTCGGAGACTCCCCCAGGAACCCCTGGAAAAGCCGTCGGAATCCGGGGCCCAATCCGTGCCCAGCGTCATTCACCTCTCCCCAAAGCCATTCGATCGAGTGAGCGATGGCCCATCCGGCTGACGGCGGCCGGGGCCCCAACTAGGGTGCGGCGCAAGTGTTCCGGCACTTGGCCCACCGGCATTGCGATGTCAGTGGTGGGTGCCACAGTGGGGGAGTGAGCAACGTCAGGGCATGCGGCGGCGACCACTTCGACGAGCAGTCGTCGCAGTCGTCGCGCCGTGCGCCGCACGGGACAGCAGGGGGTGACGTCGGGTCGTGACCGGTATGGCAGGTGGTGAGGAGGCGGGCGCGCAGGCCGCGCGCTCCCGGGCCCTCGCTGTGCTGCGTGTCCGCAGCAGGGCGCTGGCCGTGGCATTGCTGCCCGCGGCCGTCGCCGTCGTCCTGCTCGTCGGCGGGTCGACCGGTCATCTGACCGGCCGGGGCTGGTCGACGGCAGGCTGGGTCGTGTCCGGCCTCGCCGCCGTCGTGCTGCTCGCCACCGCCGGCATCGCGCTCGTCGTGGCCCGCGCCCGGCCCGCCATGAGCCCCACGGTCTCGATCACCGAGGAGGCCGCCCCCGATCTCTACCGCCTGGTCCGGGATCTGGCCGACCGCCTCGACGTCCCGCCCCCCTCCGCGATAGCGCTCACCCCGGACTGCGACAGCTGGCTGGAGGACCGCACCCACCCGTCCCACACCACACCCGCCAAGCAGTCCTCGACCACCGGGGCCGACGCGGCCGACAGCGGTACCGGCCTCGCCGACGGCGAACGGTCCGACGAGAGGGCGAGCGCCCACGGCTCTTCGCCGGACCCGCGATCCGGTCCGCGATCCGGATTGCAGTCCGGTCCGCAATCCGGTCTGGAGTCCGGACTCTCCTCCCCCCGGCGGCACCGTGCGCCCACCGCCCCGGTGCTCGTCATCGGCTCGCCGTTCCTGTGGTGGATGCGGGTCGGTGAGCTACGAGCGGTGCTGGCACCGGTCGTCGCGGGTACGGGACCGTCGGCGCACCCGGACATAGCCGCGGCCCGCCGTTTCGTCCGTGGGCTGGACGCCGCCGTGGCCGTCACCTCGTCGCCGACGCGCGGCCCGCTCTTCCGTACGGTGCTGGGCGGTGTCGGCTGGGTGACCCGGCTGCTCCTGCGCGGCTGCCGGGGGCACGCGGCCGAGATGGAGCGCGGGGTCGCCGCCGCGGCGGCCGAGCGTGCACAGGCTGTGGACTACGGTCTGCGGATCGTCGCCCAGGAGCAGGTCGGCCTGGCCTACGCGGGCTGGGACCGCCTTCTCACCCGGGTCGCGCTGCCCGCCTGGCGGATGGGCCGCTGGCCGTCCCGCCTGGACGCGGGTGTCGTCGCCGCGCTCACGGAGCTGTCCCGCCGCGACCGTCTGGCCGAGGGCTTCGCCTCCCGGCTCGGCGAGCGCCCCGCCTGCGACCTCCTCGAAGAGCCCGGCACGGTCGACGAGGCCGCGTCGCTTCTCGCCGCCCGCCTCTTCCACGGCGGCCCCGCCGAGTCCGGCCCCGACTGGTCACCGGTCGACTGGCACGAGTACCCGGACGAGGTCGTCGACCGCAAGTGGCGCACCGACGCCGCCCGCCTCCACCGCGTCCTCGACACCCTGGGCGTCCACCACACGACGACCGACCCGAGCCGCGACCCCACCGGCCCCACCCTCGCCCGAGTGCTGAACCACCTGGCACACGCACCCACAGCCCGGACCCACGCCCCCGAAGGGCACGAGCGGCACTCGGGTGTCGCCGCCGACCATGAGCCGCGCCCCGGAGCCGTCGGCGGGCGCGAGCCGTTCCCCGAGGCCGCGGACGGGCACCGGCCGGATGCCGACGCGACCACGCACGAGCCGCGCCCCGGAGCCGTCGGCGGGCGCGAGCCGTTCCCCGAGGCCGTCGACGGGCACCGGCCGGATGCCGACGCGACCACACACGAGCCGCACCCCGGGGGCACCACCGGGCCGCTCTCCGAAGCCCCCGCCGCCCCCGCGGCCCCGCAGGACCGCGAGCACGCGCACAACCCCGCCCAGGAACCGGACCGGCAGCACATATCCCGTCCTGACGACGCCGATGACGACGACGAACCCGGTCTCGTGAACGCCCAGTCCGCCGATCTCGCCGCCGCTCTGACCGCCGAGCTGGCGCGGGAGGAGGCGGCGGCCCCGGCCGCCGTGGCCGGCGCGGGCGGCGGAGCCGAGGCGCAGGGACCGGACCTGGCGCTGTGGGACGACGGGCTGTTGCCGCTGTTCCCGATGCAGCCGCCCCGGACGGGCCGTGAGCTGCTGACCGAGCACGTCACCGCGATGGTCTGCTGCGCGGCGATGGACACGGCGGGCGCCGCCCCGGGCCTGGACTGGCTGGACGGCCCCTCCCTGCTCGTCGACGGCGAACGGACGGCCGACCTCGCCCCCCGGGTCCTGACCCTCGTGGAGGACGGCGACCCCGTCCCTCTCCGGGACTGGCTCCGCCGCCTCGGCGTCCGCCCGGAGAAGCCCGTCCGCCTGGTCTGAGCGCGACCGACCACCACCACGCCCCGCGCCGCCCCGCCTCGCCGGGCCGACCGTGCCCCCGGCCCCGAACCAGCCCACGACCAGCCTCCGACCAGCCACAACAACCCGCACCCACCGCCGACCATCCACAACCGGACCCCGGCTCACTCCCGCTCTCCCAACTCCCCATCCGGAGCTCACCGTTCCACTCTCGCCCATTCGCAACGAACGGTGACGGAGTGCGTGCGTAATGTGATGTGCTGGGACCGATCGCGTACGTAGCAAGGGCTTGCGACAGCTCACGGGGACGAGGGAGGGACCACTCATGAGCCCGGAGCACCACATCCGCCGTTGGGAGTCGGGCGCACTCGCCCACGCCGTGACGGACCCCTTCGGCCAGGGCCCCGTCCCCTGGCTGCGGGGCAATGTGACGTACTTCGACGACACCGGCCACGTGGTCCCCTGGTACGTGGAGCCGGGCCCGCCCGAGTCCGACGCCGCGGCCAAAGGCACCCACGCCCGCGTCCCCGCCCCCCGCACCCCGGCGGGCCCCCGCTCCGCCGACGACGTGCGCCGGCAGATCAAAGGGTTCACGGCGACCGGTGCCGCCGCGCCCGGCCAGTCCATCGACTTCCACATCACCGTGGACCCGCCGCAGGAATTCGGCGTCGACGTCTACCGCATCGGGCACTACAGCGGCGACGGGGCGGCGAAGATCACCACCAGCCCCCGGCTCTCCGGCATCGTCCAGCCCCCGCCCCTCACCGCCGACCGCACGGTCTCCTGCCATCACTGGTGGCTCTCCTGGCGGCTGCAGATCCCGAGCTACTGGAACACCGGCGCGTATGTCGCGGTCCTGACCACCGCCGACGGCTACCGCTCCCACGTGCCGTTCACCATCCGCGACGACCGCCCGGCCGACCTGCTGCTCCTGCTCCCGGACATCACCTGGCAGGCGTACAACCTGTATCCGGAGGACGGCCGCACCGGCGCCAGCCTCTACCACGCCTGGGACGAGGACGGCCGGCTGCTCGGCGAGTCCGACGCCGCGACGACCGTCTCCTTCGACCGTCCGTACGCCGGCGCCGGCCTCCCCCTGCATGTGGGTCACGCCTACGACTTCATCCGCTGGGCCGAGCGCTACGGCTACGACCTCGCCTACGCCGACGCCCGCGACCTGCACTCCGGCCGTGTCGACCCGTCCCGCTACCGGGGGCTGGTCTTCCCGGGCCACGACGAGTACTGGTCACCGCAGATGCGCCGCACCGCCGAGCTCGCCCGCGACAGCGGCACCTCGCTGGTCTTCCTCTCCTCCAACACCATGTACTGGCAGGTGGAGCTGAGCCCGTCCCCGTCCGGGGTCCCCGACCGCCTCCTCACCTGCCGAAAACGCCGGGGCCCCGGTAAATCCGCACTGTGGCGCGAAATCGACCGCCCCGAGCAGCAGTTGATGGGCATCCAGTACGAGGGCCGGGTCCCCGACCCCCACCCCCTGGTCGTGCGCAACGCCGACCACTGGCTCTGGGACGCGACCGGCGCCCACGAGAACGACGAGCTGGAGGGCATGGTCGCCGGCGAGGCCGACCGCTACTTCCCCCGCACCCCGCTCCCCGAGCACCAGGGCCGCATACTCCTGGCCCACTCCCCGTACCGGGACGCCCACGACACCGTCCGCCATCAGGAGACGTCGCTGTACCGCGCCCCGTCCGGTGCCTGGGTCTTCGCATCCGGGACGTTCGCCTGGTCCCCGGCCCTGGACCGTCCGGGCCACGTCGACACCCGCGTCCAGCGAGCCACCGCAAACCTTCTGGACCGCATCTGCAAACGCGACTGAGCCCAGTCGGCACGACCCCTGGCCAAGATCGGTTGCCCGCATACGGGAGAATCGAGCCACTTGGACATCACCACGGGGAGGAACCGTGTCCGGATTCGTAGAAAAGCCCGAGCCGATCCAGATTCCGGGCCTGGTACATCTGCACACCGGCAAGGTGCGCGAGCTGTACCAGAACGAGGCGGGCGACCTCGTGATGGTCGCCAGCGACCGAACGTCCGCGTTCGACTGGGTGCTGCCGACGGAGATCCCCGACAAGGGGCGCGTCCTCACGCAGCTGTCCCTCTGGTGGTTCGACCAGCTCGCCGACCTGGTCCCGAACCACGTCCTGAGCACGGAGCTCCCGCCGGGCGCCCCCGCCGACTGGGCGGGCCGCACCCTCGTCTGCAAGTCGCTCACGATGGTCCCGGTGGAGGCCGTGGCCCGCGGTTACCTCACCGGCTCGGGCCTGCTGGAGTACAACGACTCCCGTACGGTCTGCGGTCTCGCTCTCCCGGAGGGCCTGGTCGACGGCTCGGAGCTGCCGGCGCCGATCTTCACCCCGGCCACCAAGGCCGCCGTCGGCGAGCACGACGAGAACGTGTCGTACGAGGAGGTCGCCCGCCAGGTCGGCGCGGAGACCGCAGCCCAGCTGCGCCAGACGACCCTCGCGGTGTACGGCCGTGCCCGGGACATCGCCCGGGACCGGGGCATCATCCTGGCCGACACCAAGTTCGAGTTCGGCTACGAGGGCGACACCCTCGTTCTCGCCGACGAGGTTCTCACCCCGGACTCCTCCCGCTTCTGGCCGGCCGACCGGTGGGAGCCGGGCCAGGCCCAGCCGTCCTTCGACAAGCAGTTCGTCCGCGACTGGCTGACCTCACCGGCCTCCGGCTGGGACCGCAAGAGCGAGCAGCCCCCGCCGCCGCTGCCCGAGGAGATCGTCGCCGCGACCCGGGCCAAGTACGTGGAGGCGTACGAGCGCCTGACGGGCATCAGCTGGAGCTAGTGAAACGAGGAAGGCCCCGGTCCAGTGGACCGGGGCCTTCTTTCGATCTATCTCACGAGCGGACGACCAGGTTCGAACTGGCGACCTCAACCTTGGCAAGGTTGCGCTCTACCAACTGAGCTACGTCCGCGTTGCGCCGTGGCGCGAGGCCCACTATACCCAACCTCGCTCCCGTGCGAGACGCACCGCCGCGTGCCGGTTCTCCACCCCGAGCTTGGACACGGCCGACGACAGATAGTTCCGGACGGTCCCCTGGGACAGCGCCGCCCGCTCGGCGATCTCCGCGACGGGCGCCCCGTGGGCGGCCAATTCGAGCACCTCGGCCTCCCGCGCGGTCAGCGGCGAGTCCCCGGACGAGATCGCGTCGGCCGCCAACTCCGGGTCCACATAACGGTTCCCCGCGTGCACGGTCCGGATGATCTCCGCGAGCCGTTGCGCGCTGACGGTCTTGGGGACGAACCCGCGCACACCGGCCTCAAGCGCCCGCTTCAGATGCCCCGGCCGCCCATGACCGGTCACGATCAGCACCCGGCAGCCGGGCAGGTCGGCGCGCAGGGATGTGGCGACCCTCACACCGTCCGCCCCCGGCATCTGCAGATCCAGCACCGCCACATCCGGCTCGTGGGCCCGCGCCATCGCCAGCGCCTCCGGCCCGGTCGCCGCCTCCGCGACCACCACCAGGTCGTCCTCCAGCGCCAGCAACGCGGCCAGTGCCCCCCTGATCAGATGCTCGTCGTCCGCGAGCAGCAGCCGCACGGGCCGCCCCGCCTCCGGTACGCCGGTCATGACGCGCTCTCCCGTACGACAGCCGGGCCGGCCGCCGCGGCGCTCCTCGAAGCCGAGCCCGAGGCCGCCCCGGAGGCCGCTTCCGACCCCGCCGACCCCGCCGCCCCCGTCGCCCTCGACGTCCTCGGCGAGCCCGTCGACCCGAGCGGCACCCTGGCCACCACCCGGAACGCCTCCGCGCCCACCGGCCCCGCCTCCAGCGTCCCGTCCACCACCGCCAGCCGCTCCCGCAGCCCGGCGAGCCCGGACCCGGCGCCGACAGACCGCCGGGCGCTCTCGTCCCCCACCGGCTCCTCACCCTCTCCGACGGCCCGTATCCCGTCGTTCTCCACGGTCAGCACCACCTGCCCCTCCATCACCTTCAACCCCACCGCGCACTGCACGGCGTTGCCGTGCCGCAGCACGTTCGTCGTCGTTTCGCGCACCACCCAGGCGAGCGCGGACTGCACCTCGCCGGGCAGCCCGGCGGCGACCGCCCCGTCGACCGAGCAGTCGATGCCGGCCGCAGCCAGCACGCCCTGCGCACCGGCGAGTTCGACCCCGAGGTCGGCCTCCCGGTAGCCCCGGACGACCTCCCGCACCTCGCGCTGCGACTCCTGCGCGATCCGCTGGACCTCGATCATCTGCTCGACGGCCTCGGGCCGTTCCCGGCGGGCCAGCTGGACGGCCAGCTCGCTCTTCAGGGCGATGACCGCGAGGTTGCGGCCTATCACGTCGTGCAGGTCCCGCCCGAAGCGGAGCCGTTCCTCGGCGACGGCGAGCCGGGCACGGGTCTCGCGGGCGTCGTCGAGTTCGTAGACGGCTCTGAGGAGCCAGACGGAGAAGACGGAGGTGAAGGCGAAGAACGAGGTGCCGAACAGCACCGCGATCGACGTGCCCAACGCGGCGGTCCAGGAGGCTCCCACCGCGAGGACCAGCACTCCGGAGCCGCCCGCGAAACCCGCTATCAGGTACAGCACACGCCGCCGCTTGTGGATGCCGAGCGTGATCATGCCGAGGCCGAAGACCAGCACCCCGCCGAACATCCCGCCCAGCGCGGTGGCGGTGTCCTCACCGTGCCCGGCGTCGGCGAGCGCGAACGCGGCGATGCCGAGCACCACGGTGGCCACCCCGAGCGACCACATGAGCCGCAGCGGCTGCTCGCGGGTGCCCCGCACCCAGTCGAGCGCCCGGGACCCGGTCACCGAGGCGAGCACCGCGTGCCCGCACAGCAGCGTGAACAGCCAGCCCGCGTGGACCATCGGCACGTTGCCGAAGAGCGGCAGTCCGAACGCGGCGACCTCGATCACCGGGAACGAGTGGAACGACCACCGCGTGTACGTCTCCACCTTGGCGGGTGTGCTCTTGCCCCGCCACCACGCCCCCGGCCCCCGCATGCCCCAACTCCCCTCATCGGCGCGGTTCCCAGCGGAACCACCGCCGTACAGCAAACACCGCGAGCACGGTCCAGGCCAGCGCGGTGGCGAGGGCACCCAGGGCGTCGTACGCGGACAGGTCGCCGGTCCAGCCGCCGCGCACCAGTGCGATGACGGGGCTGAGCGGCAGCAGTTCGCAGACGGACGCCAGGCGCTGGGGGAGCACTTCGAGCGGCACGGTGATGCCCGACCCGAGCAGCGAAACGAACATCAGCGGCAGGCTGGTGACCTGCGCGCTCTCGGCGGTACGGCTGAAGCTCGCGGTGACCGCCGCCAGCGCCACGCACAGGACGATGCCCAGCAGCACCCCCAGCACGGCCAGGTGGGGTGCGGGCGGCGCCCCGAGGTCGAGCAGGACCGTGCAGCCGATCGCGAGGAGCACGCACTGTCCGAGCGCGATGCCCGCGGCGGGCAGCGCGGCGCCGACCAGGATCTCCGGGTCGCGCAGCTCACCGGTCCGCAGCCGCTTCAGGACGAGTTCCTCGCGGCGTACGACATAGATGTTGGTGAGGGCGGTGTAGACCGCGAAGAGCAGCGAGAAGCCGATGGCGGCGGGGAGCATGACCGTCCCGACGCTCAGCCCGGCCTTCCCCAGGTCCATCTGGTCCGTCGCCGACCGCACACTGAGCGGCAGCAGCAACGGCACGAACAAGGCCGTGAACAGGGTGGCCCGGCTCCGCCCCAGCAGCGTCAGCTCGGCGCGGGCGAGCGCGGTCATCCGGCTCCTGAGGGTCGTCGTCCCGGCCGTGACGACGGGCGCCGCGCCCGCCCCCGTCGCCGTACCCGTGGTCGTGCTCATGCCGCCACCCCGTCCTTGCGTGATCCCGTGCCCGAGCGCGATTCCGTGGCCGTACGGGATTCCGTGGCCGCACGCGATGCCTCCGCGGACTCCCGGGCGATCCGCAGGAACGCCTCCTCCAGCGAGGCGGACCGCACCTCCAGCCGTCGCAGCTCGACCCGCGCCCGCTCGGCCCACAGCAGCAGCCCGGTGGCCGCCCGCTGGAGTTCGTTCGTGCGCAGCACCACCACGCGGTCGTTCTCCTCGTGCCCGGTGACGCCCAGTTCGCCGAGCGGCGGCAGGTCGCCGAGGAAGTACCCGGCGGGCAGTTCGAAGGAGATGCGGGACGGCTGGGAGGCGGTCACCTCGGCCGGGGTGCCGGTCGCGGCCACGGCGCCCTCGTGGAGGATGGCGAGCCGGTCGGCCAGGTCCTCCGCCTCCTCCAGGTAGTGCGTGGTGAGCAGCACGGTCGTACCCCCGTCGCGCAACTCCCGTACCAGCTCCCACGTGTCCTGGCGGCCCTCCGCGTCGAGGCCCGTCGTCGGCTCGTCCAGGAAGAGGACCTCGGGGCGCCCGAGGAGCGCGAGCGCCAGGTCGAGGCGCCGCTTCTCACCCCCGGACAGTTGCTTGACCCGTACGTCGGCCCGCCGACCGAGTCCGACGATCTCCAACGCCTCGGCCACGGGCCGCGCCCCGCTGGTGCAGCCGGCCCACATCCGTACCGTCTCCGCGACGGTCAGCTCGGAGGGGAAGCCGCCCTCCTGCAGCATCACGCCGATCCGGGGGCGTACGGCCGCGCGCTCCTGGTAGGGGTCGTGCCCGAGGACCCGCACCCTGCCCCCGGACGGCGGCGCGAGTCCCTCCAGCAGTTCGACCGTCGAGGTCTTGCCCGCTCCGTTGGTGCCCAGAAGCGCGAAAAGTTCTCCCCGGCCGACGGAGAAACTGATTCCCCGCACGGCCTCGAAACCGCCCCCGTACACGCGCCGCAGGTCGGTGACCTCGATCACGTTCTCGTGATCGTGAGGGCTCACGCCGTCGTGCCCGCTCGTTTTCATGCCTTCAGCGTCCCGTCGGTTCGGGCCGTGAGGCAGTGCGCGGTGTCATCACTCGGCATGACAAATGTCAGACGCGCGATACGTCGGAGGGAACACGCGCAGGGAACACGAAGAAGGCCCCGGTCCAGTGGACCGGGGCCTTCTTCGATCTATCTCACGAGCGGACGACCAGGTTCGAACTGGCGACCTCAACCTTGGCAAGGTTGCGCTCTACCAACTGAGCTACGTCCGCATTGCCTCCGACCGGCTCCCACCGATCGGCGCGAGGACTACTTTACCTGATCCACAACAGTGGTCGGTAAGCGATCCAGAGCGGGTGACAGGAATTGCACACTGCGCCTTCCCCCTGGAAGGGGGATGTTCTGCTACTGAACTACACCCGCGTGACTCCGGTGAGCCGGGCCTTTCGGCCTTGCCCCTCGGCGTGCTCCAGACTCTAGCCGATCTGCCGGGGGGCAACGCAAGTCGGTTGTCCCCGGGGTCCAAGTCGGCCGTCCCCGGGGCCCGCTGACGAACCCTGAGGACCGGCCGACCGGAGCGCGTCTACTGCGCCTCGGCGAACGCCTCGTAGACCCTCTTGGGGATCCGGCCGCGCGCGGGAACCTCCAGCTTGTTGGCCTGGGCCCAGGCCCGGACGGCCGCCGGGTCCGGAGCGACCTGGGTCTGCTTGTACGCCTTGCCCGACCTCGACCGCTTGCGGCCGGCGTCCACGTAGGGCGCGAGCGCCTTACGCAGTTTCTTGGCATTGGCTTCGTTCAGGTCGATCTCGTACGACTTGCCGTCGAGTCCGAAGGCGATCGTTTCCGCCGCTTCCGAGCCGTCGATGTCGTCGGAGAGAGTGACCACGACACGCTGCGCCACGAATATCGGTCCCTTCGTGCGACATCTCTCCGTTGACGTGCCCTGACGTCAGGAGGATGTCGGCTGTCCGGCTGTTATTTGGGCAAAGTATCGGCTATTGCCAATTCATTTGTACAGTGCCCGGCATTGCAATGTGAAGACAGACTTAATCCGCCCGCGTGTCCCTCGCGCAATAGGGATCCGGGATCTTTCCCGGAAGTTTTCGTGAGGGTGATCGCCCGATACCGGATCGTGACCGCCGTCACCCGGAATCCCTGTAGTTTCCTACAAATCTACCCGCGTAGAAATTTTGTACGGGTAGTCTGAAGGAACCTGCTCAGCACCACACACCGGGAGTGCCAGTGGCACGCGTCGTAGTCGACGTCATGCTCAAGCCGGAGATCCTCGACCCCCAGGGCCAGGCGGTGCAGCGCGCGCTGCCGCGCCTCGGTTTCGAGGGCGTCTCCGACGTACGTCAGGGAAAGCGATTCGAACTGGAAGTTGACGGACCGGTGGACGACGCCGCGCTCGCCCGCATCCACGAACTGGCGGAATCCTTCCTCGCCAACACCGTGATCGAGGACTTCACCGTCAAGGTCGAGGAAGTCGCGGAGGCGGGAAAGTGACCGCTCGTATTGGCGTCGTCACCTTTCCCGGCAGCCTCGACGACCGGGACACGCAGCGTGCGATCAGGCTCGCCGGTGCCGAACCCGTCGCTCTCTGGCACAAGGACAAGGACCTCCACCAGGTCGACGCCGTGGTGCTGTGCGGTGGTTTTTCCTACGGTGACTATCTGCGCGCGGGAGCCATCGCGCGCTTCTCGCCGGTGATGGAGACGGTCATCGAGCAGGCGAAGGCCGGACTGCCGGTCCTCGGCATCTGCAACGGCTTCCAGATCCTCACCGAGGCCCACCTCCTCCCGGGCGGGATGCTCGGCAACGACCATCTGCACTTCATCTGCCGCGACCAGAAGCTGCGGGTGGAGAACGCGGAGACCGCCTGGACGACCGACTACACGGCCGGCCAGGAGATCCACATCCCGCTGAAGAACATGGACGGCCGCTACGTGGCCGACCAGTACACGCTGGACAAGCTGGAGGCCGAGGGCCGGGTCGCGTTCCGCTACCTGGACTTCAACCCCAACGGCTCGCTCAACGACATCGCCGGCATCTCCAACGAGGCCGGGAACGTCGTGGGCCTCATGCCGCACCCGGAGCACGCCGTGGAGCCGCTGATCGGCACCGGCCGCACCGACGGCCTCCCCTTCTTCACCTCGATCCTCAAGAAGCTGGTCAACGCATGAGCCGGACGCCTCTGGACACGGTCGAGCACGCGGCCGCGACCCCCGACGTCGAGCTGCCCTGGGCCGAACTGGGCCTGAAGAAGGACGAGTACGAGCGGGTCGTCGAGATCCTCGGCCGCCGGCCCACCGGTGCCGAGCTCGCCATGTACTCCGTCATGTGGTCCGAGCACTGCTCGTACAAGTCCTCGAAGGTCCACCTCCGCCAGTTCGGCGAGAAGGCGCCCCAGTCGGACGCCCTGCTCGTCGGCATCGGTGAGAACGCGGGCGTGGTCGACGTCGGCCAGGGCTACGCGGTCACCTTCAAGGTCGAGTCGCACAACCACCCCTCCTACGTCGAGCCCTACCAGGGCGCGGCCACGGGTGTCGGCGGCATCGTCCGCGACATCATCGCGATGGGCGCCCGCCCGGTCGCGGTCGTGGACCCCCTGCGGTTCGGCGCGGCCGACCACCCCGACACCAAGCGCGTCCTGCCGGGCGTCGTCGCCGGCATCGGCGGCTACGGCAACTGCCTGGGCCTGCCGAACATCGGCGGCGAGGTCGTCTTCGACGCCTGCTACCAGGGCAACCCGCTGGTCAACGCCGGTGCCATCGGTGTCATGCGGCACGAGGACATCCACCTCGCCAAGGCCTCCGGCGCCGGCAACAAGGTCATCCTCTACGGGGCCCGCACGGGCGGCGACGGCATCGGCGGCGCCTCGATCCTGGCGAGCGAGACCTTCGACGACGCCAAGCCGTCGAAGCGCCCCGCCGTCCAGGTCGGCGACCCCTTCCAGGAGAAGCTCCTCATCGAGTGCACCCTGGAGGCGTTCAAGGAGAAGCTGGTCGTCGGCATCCAGGACCTCGGCGCGGCCGGTCTCTCCTGCGCCACGTCCGAGCTGGCCTCCAACGGCTCCGGCGGCATGCGCGTGACGCTGGACGACGTACCGCTGCGCGACTCGACCCTCTCGCCCGAGGAAATCCTCATGAGCGAGTCGCAGGAACGCATGTGCGCGGTCGTGGAGCCGGAGAAGGTCGACCGGTTCCTGGAGATCTGCGACAAGTGGGATGTCATCGCCACGGTGATCGGTGAGGTCACGGACGGCGACCGTCTCGAAATCTTCTGGCACGGCGGCAAGATCGTCGACGTCGACCCGCGCACGGTCGCGCACGACGGCCCGGTCTACGAGCGCCCGTACGCCCGCCCCGAGTGGCAGGACGCGCTCCAGGCGGACGACGCGAACAAGCTGCCGCGCCCGGCGACCAGCGAGGAACTGCGTGAGCAGGTTCTGAAGCTGGTGGCCTCCCCGAACCAGGCCTCCAAGTCCTGGATCACCAGCCAGTACGACCACTTCGTGCAGGGCAACACGGTGCTCGCCCAGCCCGAGGACTCCGGCATGATCCGCGTCGACGAGGAGAGCGGCCTCGGCGTCGCCATCGCGACGGACGGCAACGGCCGGTACGCCAAGCTGGACCCGTACCACGGCGCCCAGCTGGCCCTGGCGGAGGCGTACCGCAACGTCGCCACCACCGGTGCCAAGCCCCTCGCCGTCTCCGACTGCCTGAACTTCGGCTCGCCGGAGGACCCGGCGGTCATGTGGCAGTTCGCGGAGGCCGTACGCGGTCTCGCGGACGCCTGCCTGCAGTTGGGCACCCCGGTGACCGGCGGCAACGTCTCCCTCTACAACCAGACGGGCGAGGTGGCCATCCACCCCACCCCGGTCGTCGCGGTCCTGGGCGTCATCGACGACGTCGCCCGCCGCACACCCGTCGCCTTCCAGGAAGAGGGCCAGCTCCTCTACCTCCTCGGTGACACCCGTGAGGAGTTCGGCGGCTCGGCCTGGTCCCAGGTCGTCCACGACCACCTCGGCGGTCTGCCCCCGCAGGTCGACCTGGAGCGTGAGCGCCTGCTGGCCGAGATCCTGATCTCCGCCTCCCGCGACGGCATGATCGACTCCGCGCACGACCTCTCCGACGGCGGCCTGGTCCAGGCGGTCGTGGAGTCGGCCCTGCTCGGCGGCAAGGGCGCGCGCCTGATCGTCCCGGACGGCCTGGACGCCTTCACCTTCCTCCTCTCGGAGTCGGCCGGCCGCGCCGTCGTGGCCGTCCCCCGCTCCGAGGAGGTCCGCTTCAACGACATGTGCGGCGCGCGGGGCCTGCCCGTGACCCGTATCGGTGTCGTCGACGGCGACTCCGTGGAGATCCAGGGCGAGTTCACCCTCCCCCTGGAAGAGCTGCGCACGGCCCACGAGGGCACGATCCCGGCGCTGCTGGCGTAGTCCCGCGTACGACGGCGAAGGCCCCGCCGGATGGGGAAGCATCCGGCGGGGCCTTCGCCGCGTCCTGGGATCAGCGGACGTAGTTCTTGAGGATCTCCGTGTCGAGTTCGATCCCGACCGGATCGGGAAGGGACACCTTCTCGCCGAACTTCGCGGTGTGCACGTCGCGGTAACCGCCGACCAGCCGGTCCGGGCCGCTGTGCACGGTGACGGTGCACGAGCCCCGGTCGATCAGAAGGTACAGAGGGATCCCGGACTGCCCGTACGCGGCCGGCTTCTCGTGCCGGTCCCGCCGGTCGGTGTCGGAGCCGTAGGACGTGACCTCGACGACCATGAGCGCCCCGTCGGGGTCGGCCCACTCGCCGTGTCCCGCGAAGTGGGCTTCGGGTGCGATCACCGCGTCCGGCTTCGCCCTGCCCTCACGGTACGTCTCCACCCTGAGCCCCTGGCCCTGATACAGGTCCAGGTCGGGCCTTGACTGCATACAGCGCCGGGTCAACCAGGACACGATGGTGCTGTGGTCCCCGTCCGTCACTTGCTTGACTCCGATCCGTCCGTTGATGAACTCCAACGTGACGGTCTCGGGAGCGGCGGAGGCGATCGTTTCGAACTCCTCCACCGACATCTGAGACGTGCGCTCGGCCATAACCGTCATGTTGCCCCCCTTTCCAGGCGAAGGCCAGTGTCGCCAGTGGGCGTCGGAGCGAGGCGTACTTCGCCGTCGATCACACTTTCGGGTGACCTCTCTCCCGGGTCCGCGCAGTCCCGGCACGCGTACTCCGTACGGCCCGGACCCGTGGCGCCGTGCACGACGGCCACGGGGACCGGCTTCTCGGCGGGGCACTGGCACCGTACGCAGATCCGGGTCCGGCGCAGGCACTCCGAGCACATCCGCCCCATACGGTCCACGGTCCCGTAGCGCAGGAAGGGCGCGCGGCCGGTGCCGCAGACCGTGCACGGGAGTTCGGGGCGCGGGTCCTCAGCAGCGGCAGGCATGGTCGCGGTCCTTCCCGCCGTTCGTGGGCACGTGGGGTCCGGAGACGCCCCAGCCCCGTAGTGGCGCCGGCGGCGAGGCCGCCGCCCGGTGTCCCCTGCCGATCCGCCGGCCGAGCCGACGCAGCAACGCCCTCACGCCCGCCCCTCCCGGGCCACGAGTTCCGTCTCCTCGACGAGCGACTGCCGCTCGGTGTGGTCGGCCAGCCGCGTCCAGAGGTACGCCCGCCCGGCATCGACCTTGTCGTAGCCGGACCCGATCCCCGCCCTCGCCCTCGCACCCCAGGCCTTCACCGCCTTCGTCGGCCATGTCAAAACCGCCCGTACGGACCCGGCGGTCCGTACGGGCGGGTGAGCGTCAGCCAAGCCGTTTGGTCAGCTGGGCGTGACCGGGCCGCTCGGCCAGGCGGCCGGGTCAGTTCGTCAGTGACGTCCAGAGCGTCAGTGGCCGGTCGCCGACCGACTCCTGGTCCGGGTGTCCGGCACCGCTCTTGATCGAGATGATCCGGTACCTGTCCTGGTGGAAGACCCAGAACAGGCTGAAGCCGTTGATCATCTGCATGTCCGGCACGGCCAGGAACTCGTCGACCTTGTCGATCCCGGCCAGCGACTGCCAGAGCGACAGTGAACGGTCGCCGCGCTCGATCACGTCGGTGTGCGCCTTGCCGTCGGCGATCGAGATCAGTCGGTAGACCTGCTGGCCCATGAGGGTGTGGAAGACCCAGTACCAGCTCCTGCCGTTGTTCCGGAACTCGCCGCTCCAGTCCGGCACGGGCAGGAAGGCGTCCACCTGCTCGATGCCGTTGAACGAGGTCCAGGCCGTGATCGCCCGGTCCCCCCGGTCGACGGTGCCCGCCTGATCCGGCGGCAGGCCCGACTCGGCCCGGTCGTTGATCGAGATCAGCCGGTAGACCTGGCGGCCCTCGGTGGTGTGGAACAGCCAGAACCGGCTGCGCCCGTCGATCCGCTGCTCGTCCGGCACCGGGAGCACCGCGTCCACACGGCCGACCCCGCTGTAGAGCTGCGGCCAGGTGGAGAGCGGCCGGTCGGGCCGCTCCAGCCTGTCGCTGTGTTCGTCGCCCTCGGCGATCGAGACGGTGCGGGCGACCGGGCCCGAACCGCCCGTTCCGTACGCCCAGTACCAGCTCTTGCCGCCCTGGCGGTAGAGGTCCGGGACGGCCAGGAAGGCGTCGGTGGGCCGGACGGTGCTGGGCAGCTTGTCGGTCAGCCGTCCCTCGCCGAGCAGCCGGAGCGTGGTCAGCGAGGGCGCGAAGCCGTACACCGAGCCCTCGGTGGTCACGAACTGGTTGAACGTCAGCTGGGTGGAGGCGCCGGGCGATTCGTACGTCACGGTGCCGGTCGGGCCGACGTCCGGGTCGGGGCCGGGCTTGTTCGTCCGGCCCGGGGGGAAGTTCGGGTCGTTGATCCAGGCCTTCTGGATGAACTCGAACTGCTCGACGAGGTCGGACTGGTAGCTCACGAAGAGCAGCCCGCGTGGGTCGTCGGGCCCGCCGGGCCCCTCCGAGGCAGGGTCGAAGGGCGCGCCGTACGGGGAGCCCCGGCGCATGATCCGCCGGCGGTCCATCACCGGGTTCTCCGGGAACGGTTCGGCGCCGGGTTTCTCCTGCAGGCCGTCGCGGGGGTTGGTCTTGCGCAGGTGGGAGAAGAGCGGGGTGACGAAGCCCTCCGGATCGTTCTTGAAACCGAAGTCGTTGTCCGCACCGGCCTCCGCGTTGCCCGGCCGGTCCGCGTGCGGGCACTTGGCCACGGGGGTGCCCGAGCGCCAGCGGCCGACCACCCGGGCGGCCAGCCACTCGGGGGTGGCCTCCGGCGGCACCACCTTGGCCTTCTTCAGGACCTTGAGCTGCGCGGAGATCTGGGCCCACCAGCCGGGTACGTCCTGGGCCAGCCGGCGCACCACGTGGAAGCTGCCGTTCACCGCCCAGTCCGGCATCTCGTCGTAGGTGATACCGCCGATCCTCGGATGTCCGATCACGAACTCGCCCGCCGGGATCAGCCGGGTGCCGGGCTTGCCCTTCTCGTACTCGGGCCGCTCCGGGTCCGGCTCGTCGAAGCCGATCACGGCCGGCTCGCTCACGCCGTCCTTGAAGCCGAAGTGCTCCTTGCCGCGGCGGGAGCCGGTCAGGGTCGCGCCGTTCTGCTGGAAGACGATCACGATCTTGGCCTGGGCGGTTGCCTCGCGCTGCGCGGTGACGGCGGCCTGCAGGTCCTGGACGGTGTCCGAGGCGATGGTCAGTACCGCGTGCACGGTCTGGCCCTTGCCGTTGCCGAACAGCCAGTTCTCCGGCGAGCTGTCGCCGACGTCGCCAAGCGCACGTTTGTTCGAGCCGTCCTTGAACGCCTCCAGTGTGCCGCCCGGCCGCGTGCTGGGCAGCGGGTCCTTGCCGATCAGTTGCCAGATGCCCTCGTGGGTGAAGCTGACGTTCATCCAGGTCGCTTTCAGCTTCTGCGGATCGTCGCCGCCCGAGGCCTGCCTGGCCTTGCGGAACGCCGCGTTGAAGGTGGCGACCTGTTTGGTGGTGGAGATCTGCGGTTCGAGCTGCCGCACCCACGTCCTCGCCCTGGCCGCGTCCTCGAACTTGAGGAAGAGCAGGGTCATCTGGTCCTTCTTGAAACCCGCGAGGACATCGCCCTGGATGTCCTCGCTCTCCCGCAGTTTCAGTTCAGTCGGCATCTCGTCTCCCGATGACGAAGCGTTACTTTAAGTAGCCATACAACTACGTCATGTGTTCATAAGTCGACGGGCTGTGCTCCGGGCTGACCCGACCGGGCGAACCAGCCGGACCGGCTCACCCGGCTGCCCGCTCGGAAACGACAGCCAGTCGCGGTGAACCAACACTGGGTGACGGTGCGTCGGCCCATCGGCCGGCCCATGCCATCGATCCCAGCTTCGCTAGGAGTTCCATGTCCCGCGGTAATCCCTCGACCGTCCCCCGGTGGCTGCTCGCGGCCGCACTGGCGGTCTGCACCACCTCCGCACTGACCGTCGGAGTGACCGGACCGGCCATTGCCCATGGCACCGACCACGACCACGACCGGACCGCCGGCACCTCCGCCAGGGCGCCGGTGAAGGCCGATCCGGACGAGGCCGCGGCCCTCGGCGAGGAGCACGCCGAGGAGCACGCCCACACCAGGAGGGCGCTGGCGGCGCTCGGCGACTACCCGCAGACCACCCGCACCGCGCGCCTCAAGGCGCTGGGTGAGTCCCAGGCCGCCGCCAACACGGGCTTCGACCCGAGTGAGTCCGGGCGGTTCCGGGAGTACTTCCCGTCCCCCGACTTCGCCGCGCACGTCGCCCAGCTGCCCACCGGCAAGGTGCTGCTGTTCTCGTTCGAGCGGGTCGAGAAGAACCCGCAGAAGGAACCCGCGCCGACCGACACCATCGGCAAGGAGAACGCGGGGCGGGCCTACCTCTGGGACCCGGCCAAGGGCACCGGATCGGACGCCTTCACCAAGGTCACCCCGCCGACGGTCAACGTGCCGGACGGGCTCAACCAGCCGCGTCCCGCGCCGTTCTTCTGCGCCGGGCACTCCTTCCTGCCGAACGGCATGCTCGGTGTCTTCGGCGGCAACCTGGGCGGCAACGGCGGCACCGGGGCCAAGCTCTCGCTGGTCTTCGACCCCTGGCAGGAGGTCTGGTACCAGAACAAGGACATGGCGGTCGGCCGTTGGTACCCGAGCGTGGTGACCGGGATGGACGGCCGACAGCTCATCATGTCCGGCCAGTCCGAGCTGGGCTGGGGCACGCCGACCTCGATCGTCGAGCGCTTCCCCGCGCTCGACAGGCCGGTGCCGGTGGCCAGGACCGACAAGCCGGAAGGCTGGTCCGTCGGCGGGTTCCGGGCGGACGCGCCGTTCAAGCGCGACTACCCGCACCTGTTCTCGTTGCGCGACGGCAAGATCTACGGGCTCGGCCGCAACCCCGACCAGCAGTGGACGTTCGACATCAACACCGAGACCAGAAGCGACCTTCCGGCCCGCCCGGACATCCCGCACCCGCCGGGTGCCATGGTCCCCCCGCAAGGCATCGGCCGTAACTACGGTTCGGCCGTCCCGCTCCCGGCCGGCTTCCGCGGCCCGGACTCGGTGCTGGTCCTCGGCGGCGACCGTGACGACCCGAACACCTACCAGCTGGTCGGCGGCCAGTGGAGCAAGGAGAAGCCGCGCGCCTTCGGCCGCACCCAGGACAACACCCTGCTGCTCCCGGACGCCAACCTGCTCACCGTGAACGGCGCCTTCGACATCCGCGACTACGGCAACGGGCCGTACAACCCGAACGCCGACCTGAAGTACCGCCAGACCGAACTCCGGGACGCGAACGGCAACTGGAAGCTCGGCCCGGCCCAGCGGCTGCCGCGCGGCTACCACTCCAACGCGGTGGTCCTCCCCGACGGCCGGGTGATGGTGACCGGTGACGAACTGCAGCAGCTCGCCAACGACCCGAACATCGACGACGACATGAACGGCAGCATCGAGATCTACGAGCCGCCCTACCTGCACCAGGGCGGCCGCCCCAACCTCGGCATGGTCTTCAACCCCTCGGTCGGCTACAACGAGCGGATCACCGTCAGCAGCACCACCGCCGCCGACGTGACCCGGGCAGTGCTGCTCGCCCCGACCACCGCGACCCACTCGGTCAACACCAGCCAGCGCCACCTGGACCTGCGGATCAAGAGCCGCTCCGGCAACTTCGTCGAGCTCCAGGCACCGCCCTCGGCCGCCGCCGCCCCACCCGGCTACTACATGATCTTCCTGCTGAACGAGGAGGGCGCCCCGAGCAACGCGGGCTGGGTCCAGCTCAAGCCCACCTCGGGCGGCCAGACCCCCTGACGCCACACCGGCACGTCGCTGCGGCCCGCCGTCTCGGACAGCGGGCCGCAGCGACGTGCCCTCCGTCGGGCGCGGCTCCAATTACGCTTCCCACCATGCCCCCGGCCAGGAAACGCCCCCGCACCTACGACCCCGCCAAGACCCGCAAGGCCGTGCTGGCCCAGTTCGGGAACGTACGGGAGGCCGTGGGCACCCTCACCGCCGAGCAGCTCGCGCTGCCGACGCGGCTCGGGGCGTGGACCGCGCGGGACCTGGCCGCGCACCTCACCATGGCCGTGGAGAGCGTCAGCCGTGCCCTGGAACGGCCCGAGCCCCCGAAGGCCGGGCTGAACCCGCTCGACCACGCCTCCGCGACCGCCACGTACGCCGGCGCCATCGCCGAGGGCAGCCGCGGCCTGGCCGAGGCCGACCTCGACCTCGTCGCCCTCTACGCGGGGGTGGAGCAGCGGATCACCGAGGGGCTCGCGGCCGCCCCGCAGGACCGGGTCATCGACACCCGCGCCGGCGGCATGATGCTCGACGACTACCTGCTCACGCGCACCATCGAACTCGTCGTCCACACCGACGACCTGAACGCCGCCGTCCCCGGCCTCGACATCCCGTACGACCGGCACGCCCTCGCCACCTGTGTCCGGCTGCTCGCCGACACCCTCGCCGCGCGGGCGCCCGGCGGCTCGACGGAGGTGCGGATCCCGCCGTACGCCGTCGTGCAGTGCGTGGAGGGGCCGAGGCACACCCGGGGTACCCCGCCGAACGTCGTCGAGACGGACCCGCTGACCTGGATCCGTCTCGCCACCGGCCGCCTGGAGTGGGCCGCCGCCCTGGACGGGGCGAAGGTCAGCGCGAGCGGCGAGCGCGCCGATCTGAGCAGGCTGCTGCCCCTCATGAGCTGATCCGGGCCGCACCATCCCGGTGTAGTCATCCCGGTGGAACCACCCACCCACCCCACCCGTCCCACCGCCATGGACAAGCGACTGACCCTCACCGCCCTGGCCCTGCTCCCGCTCCCGCTGCTCGCGGCCTGCGGAACCGAGTCGGCCGGCGACTCCGGCAGCGGCAACGTCGGCTCGACCGCCACGAAGGCCTCGGTCACCGGCGTCCGCTGGAAGGTCGACAGCCTCACCGTCGGCGGGAAGACCGAGCAGGCCCCCGACGGCGCCTATCTGAAGATCGCCGACAACGGCGAGGTCGACGGCAACTACGGCTGCAACACCTTCGGCTCGACCGCCGCCTTCAAGGACGACGGCATCGACTTCGAGACCGCCCGGTCCACGGAGATGGCCTGCGGCGACGTCCCGATGAAGTTCGAGGAGGCCTTCGCCCGCACGCTCGACGCGGAGAAGTTCACGGCCGAGACCACCGACGGCGGGCTCACCCTCACCACGGGCGACGGCGACACCGTCAAGATGAGCGAGGAGAAGCCCGCGGAGCTCTACGGCACGAAGTGGCGGATCGACTCCCTCATGGACCACGACGTCGCCACCTCGCTCCCCGAGGCCGCCCAGGGCAAGGCCTGGTTCACCCTCGACAAGAAGGCCGGAACCCTGAACGGAAGCCTCGGCTGCAACGAGGTGTCGGCGAAGGCCACGGTGAGCGAGGACCGAATCACCCTCGGCAACCCGCGGACCACCCGCAAGATGTGCTCCGACTCACTCATGGCCGCCGAGCGCAGCCTTCTGGAGCTCTTCAAGGGCACGGTGGAGTATCGAATCGATCACCGCAGCATCACGCTGACCAGCGAAAACAACGCGGGCATCGGTGCCGTCGCCGACAAGTGACCGGAGACGGCCCGCAGTCGGGTACCGGGGCGGGCGAGATCACCGGATTCGGACCGGTGCACGATCTCGCCTACACTCGGTGGCGTGCCACGTGGTGACGGACGACTCAACCACGACCTTCTCCCCGGCGAGAAAGGCCCCCAGGACGCTTGCGGCGTCTTCGGTGTCTGGGCGCCGGGCGAAGAGGTCGCGAAGCTCACTTACTTCGGGCTCTACGCCCTCCAGCATCGGGGCCAGGAATCCGCGGGTATCGCGGTCAGCAACGGCTCCCAGATCCTCGTCTTCAAGGACATGGGCCTCGTTTCCCAGGTCTTCGACGAGACCTCGCTCGGTTCCCTCCAAGGTCACATCGCGGTCGGTCACGCCCGCTACTCGACCACCGGCGCCTCCGTGTGGGAGAACGCCCAGCCGACCTTCCGTGCCACCGCGCACGGCTCCATCGCACTCGGCCACAACGGCAACCTGGTCAACACGGCCCAGCTCGCCGAGATGGTCGCCGACCTGCCCAAGCAGGAGGGCCGTACGCCCCGCGTCGCGGCCACCAACGACACCGACCTGCTCACCGCGCTCCTCGCGGCCCAGGTCGACCCCGAGGGCAAGCCGCTGACCATCGAGGAGGCCGCCCACACGGTCCTCCCGAAGGTGCGCGGTGCCTTCTCCCTCGTCTTCATGGACGAGCACACCCTCTACGCGGCCCGTGACCCGCAGGGCATCCGCCCGCTGGTCCTCGGCCGCCTGGAGCGCGGCTGGGTCGTCGCCTCCGAGTCCGCCGCCCTCGACATCTGTGGCGCCGCCTACGTCCGGGAGATCGAGCCGGGCGAGTTCATCGCCATCGACGAGAACGGTCTGCGCAGCTCCCGATTCGCGGACGCGAAGCCCAAGGGCTGTGTCTTCGAGTACGTGTACCTGGCCCGCCCGGACACCGACATCGCCGGCCGGAACGTGTACCTCTCCCGTGTGGAGATGGGCCGCAAGCTCGCCAAGGAAGCCCCCGTCGACGCCGACCTGGTCATAGCGACCCCGGAGTCCGGCACCCCGGCCGCCATCGGCTACGCGGAGGCCTCGGGCATCCCGTTCGGTGCGGGTCTGGTGAAGAACGCGTACGTCGGACGTACGTTCATCCAGCCCTCCCAGACGATCCGGCAGCTCGGCATCCGGCTGAAGCTGAACCCGCTGAAGGAAGTCATCAAGGGCAAGCGCCTGGTGGTCGTCGACGACTCGATCGTCCGCGGCAACACCCAGCGCGCGCTGGTCCGGATGCTCCGCGAGGCCGGCGCGGCGGAAGTCCACATCCGGATCTCCTCACCTCCGGTGAAGTGGCCCTGCTTCTTCGGCATCGACTTCGCCACCCGCGCCGAGCTCATCGCCAACGGCATGACGATCGACGAGATCGGCACCTCCCTGGGCGCCGACTCCCTGGCGTACATCTCCCTCGACGGCATGATCGCGGCGACCACCATCGCCAAGCCGAACCTCTGCCGTGCCTGCTTCGACGGCGAGTACCCGATGGAACTGCCGGACCCCGAACTGCTCGGCAAGCAGCTGCTGGAGACCGAGCTGGCGGCCGGTCCCGCCGCCACGGCCGCGGCCGACGCGATCCGTCGTCCGTAGACGGTCCGTAACACCTGCCGTACGACACGAAGGTTCTCACTAGCCATGTCTGAGACAACTGGTGCCAGCTACGCAGCCGCGGGCGTCGACATCGAGGCGGGCGACCGCGCCGTAGAGCTCATGAAGGAGTGGGTGAAGAAGACGCAGCGCCCCGAGGTCCTCGGCGGCCTCGGCGGTTTCGCCGGCCTCTTCGACGCCTCCGCCCTCAAGGGCTACGAGCGCCCGCTGCTCGCCTCCGCCACGGACGGCGTCGGTACGAAGGTCGACATCGCCCGGCAGCTCGGCGTGTACGACACCATCGGCCACGACCTGGTCGCGATGGTGATGGACGACATCGTGGTCTGCGGCGCCGAACCGCTGTTCATGACCGACTACATCTGCGTCGGCAAGGTCCACCCCGAGCGGGTGGCGGCCATCGTCAAGGGCATCGCCGAGGGCTGTGTCCTCGCCGGCTGCGCCCTCGTCGGCGGTGAGACCGCCGAGCACCCCGGCCTCCTCGGCCCGGACGACTTCGACGTCGCCGGCGCCGGCACGGGCGTGGTCGAGGCGGAGCGGCTGCTCGGCCCGGACCGTATCCGTACGGGTGACGCGGTGATCGCCATGGCGGCCTCCGGCCTTCACTCGAACGGGTACTCGCTCGTCCGCCACGTCCTCCTCAACCAGGCGGGCCTCTCCCTGGACGCCGAGATCGCCGAACTCGGCCGCCCCCTCGGCGCGGAACTCCTGGAACCCACCAAGATCTACTCGCTGGACTGCCTGGCCCTCACCCGCACCACCGAGGTCCACGCCTTCAGCCACGTCACCGGCGGCGGCCTCGCCGCCAACCTGGCCCGTGTCATCCCCGACACCCTCCACGCCACGGTCGACCGCTCCACCTGGACCCCGGCCCCGATCTTCGACCTCGTCGGCAGGACGGGCCAGGTGGAACGCCTGGAGCTGGAGAAGACCCTGAACATGGGCGTGGGCATGATCGCCATCGTCCCCCAGGAGTCGGCGGACGTGGCCCTCACGGCCCTGGCGGACCGCGGGGTGGACGCCTGGGTGGCAGGCGAGATCACCGACCGCGGCGACCACACGACAGGCGCGGAACTGGTGGGCGACTACGCGCGAAGCTGAACAGCAACGCGCCCCTGATGGGCCGAAGGCCCAAAAGGGGCGCGAGGAACTGCGCGAGCGACCACGACGAATCCGCGGCCGCCCAAACCACAGGGGCACCTAACCCACGAGGCGCCCCTGCCCCAAGCGGAGCGCAACCGCGCAAAACCCGGTCCGGTGGTGGAAACCCCCTCGGACCGGGCAAGCGCAGCGAAACGGCGTCAAGCTCCGCGACGATGTGACGCCGGACCGGACTGGTCGTCCTCGTCCTCGTCGTCGTCGTTGTAGAGATCCGCGTACTGGGAGTACGGGTCGTCGTCGTCTTCGTCATCCTCGAACGGCTCGCCATTCGGCGGCTGGCTCGAAGTCGAAGCGCCCAGCTCATTGGCCAGACGCGACAGATCAGTCCCGCCGCTGCTGTACTTCAGCTGGCGGGCGACCTTCGTCTGCTTGGCCTTTGCCCGGCCGCGCCCCATGGCTCGACCCCCTCGGATACGGGGCTCGGTGGCCCCAGAGTCTTGACACGCGTTCATGATCTGGAACGGGCTCTCCGTGGAGAGACCGGTCCGTAGGGCTTCCACGGTACCTGAGCCCACGCCCATACGGTACGTCGCCCGCAGGACGTGCCCGAGCCCAGAACCTGCGAGGAGCCCTTTCCTCGCTGGTCAACCGCGATTTTAACCCTTTCTCGGCGAGCGACCCGCCGACGGAAGTGAGAGTTCTCTCTAAAGCCGCCGACGGGTACCGGCCGCCGCCGCGCGAAGGCGGCGCGACCCGGCCGCTCGGGCTCAGCGGCCGCGCGCCGCGGCCGCCTCGTGCATCCGCTGCTCGGCGATCCGGTCGGCCGCGGCGGCCGGCGGAATACCATCCGTCTTCGCACGTGCGAAGATCGCCAGGGTGGTGTCGTAGATCTGCGCGGCCTTCGCCTTGCACCGCTCGAAGTCGAATCCGTGGAGCTCGTCGGCGACCTGGACGACCCCTCCGGCGTTCACCACGTAGTCCGGCGCGTAGAGGATCCCGCGGTCGGCGAGGTCCTTCTCGACACCGGGGTGCGCGAGCTGGTTGTTGGCCGCGCCGCACACCACCTCGGCGGTCAGGACGGGCACGGAGTCGTCGTTGAGGGCCCCGCCGAGCGCGCAGGGGGCGTAGATGTCGAGCCCCTCGGTCCGGATGAGCGCGTCGGTGTGGGCGACGGCGGTGACCCCTTCCGGATGCCGGTCGAGAATCCGCCGTACGGCCTCCTCACGCACGTCCGTGATCACGATCTCGGCGCCCTCGGCCCGCAGATGCGTCACGAGGTGGTGGCCGACCTTGCCGACGCCCGCGATCCCGACCCTGCGGCCGCGCAGCGTCGGATCGCCCCACAGGTGCTGGGCGGAGGCCCGCATGCCCTGGTAGACGCCGAAGGCGGTCAGGACGGACGAGTCGCCGGCGCCGCCGTTCTCGGGCGACCGGCCCGTCGTCCAGCGGCACTCGCGGGCCACGACGTCCATGTCGGCGACGTACGTGCCGACGTCGCACGCGGTGACGTACCGGCCGCCCAGCGAGGCCACGAACCGTCCGTAGGCGAGCAGCAGCTCCTCGCTCTTGATCCGGTCGGGATCGCCGATGATCACGGCCTTGCCGCCGCCGTGGTCGAGCCCGGCCATGGCGTTCTTGTACGACATCCCGCGCGCGAGGTTCAGCGCGTCGGCGACGGCCTCCGCCTCGGTCGCGTACGGGTAGAAGCGCGTGCCGCCGAGAGCGGGGCCCAGCGCGGTGGAGTGGATGGCGATGACGGCCTTGAGGCCGCTGGCCCGGTCCTGGCAGAGCACGACTTGCTCGTGGCCGCCCTGGTCCGAGTGGAACAGGGTGTGCAGGACGCCGTCAGATACGTCGGTCACTGTGGTGACTCCTGGGTAAGAAGCGGCGGGGGGTGACAGGCTCCCGTACGGGTGGCGGGGCCTGTGGGGATGAGATTAGAGCCTGCGTCCGCCGTACAGCGGCGCAGCCTCAGGATCACCCCACTTCCGGAGTACGGCCGTGGTGGGATCCGCACAGTTTTCCGGCCCGCCGGTGTGCGGGTTCGGCAGGTTTCCCCGGTGGCAGCCGGGGGAGGGAGCAGGCGTGCCCAAGGTGTCCTCGGTGATCGTCCCGTACGCGTCCTACCTCCGCGTGTACGAGCCGCTGGCGGCCTTCCCCGAGCCCGAGCGCGGCCACTGGGCCCGCTACGCCCGGCGCACCGACCGGCCCTCGTACCAGGACGAGCTGCGCCGCTCGCTGGCCGACCTGCTGCCCACCCCGCCCGTCCCGGTGCCGGTGCACGAGAGCGGCGACGCCTTCGTGCTGGACGTCGACGGGGTGGTCTGCGTCTGCCCCTGGCGGACCCGGCTGCGTGGCTGGCAGGCGCTCGGCGACCTGGCCGAGGAGCTGCCCACCCCCGTCCTGGACGCGGTGCTGCCGCCACTGGTGCGCCACCAGGCGAGCCAGGACTACGAGCGCTGGATGGCCGGCAACCCGGACGCCCGGCCGTGGATCCGCACCGCGACCTGGCACGTGCCGCTGAACTGGTTCGTCCTCGTCTCGGACGAGGAGCGGACCTACGAGAAGGGTGCGGGCGAGACCTCGCCCGTGCTTCGCTATCGCACTCCGATGGTGGAGGCCCGGCGGCGCGTGGCGCGCGGGCTGCGGACCCTGCGGGACACCCTCGACGAGGGACCGCTCATCGACGGTCTGGTCGACGTGGGCCGCTGGCTGGAGGAGTTCCACCCGCGCTCGCTCGTCGAGCTGGACTACGGCGGCCTCGTGCACGTCCTGCCCGCCGCCGAGCTGGACGGCGACCACTCCGCCGCCGACGTCGCCGAGGGCATCGAGGCCCTTCGCGGTGGCGACGGCCTCACGGCCGGAGAGGCGTACGGGCGGCTGGTCGAGCGCTGGCGGGCGGTACGGGACCGGCGCTCGGCGAACTGAACCGGTCCTTCGCGAGCAGAAACGGTCCGAACCGGTTGAACCATCTCAACCTCGCAGCCGTACTTGTGACTTGTGGGGCCAGCGAGAAAAGGCTTTCCACGCAAGCTGAAGCATGGTGAACTGTCCACTCTTGGCCCAGGCCTGACGCACCGAAGTTCCACAGGGACGTCATCACGGGACGTAGGCCGCCGATCCGGGCTTTTGTGTCAAGCAGGCGCCAAGCGTGACGGATTGCACTTACGCGGGCCTTGCCTCTTACGCACCTCCTCGTGTCAAAATAGGACAAGGAGCCCGGGGGAGGCTCCTTCTGCCCACGTATGGGTGGAATCTCAGCATTGCACGCTATTGGGGGGTCTCGTGACTCCTGCGCGCCACTGTGACTGATCGTCACAGTGGCGTGACTGTCCGCTATGGCATGGTCCATCGGCATCCGTCGCTGATGAACACCTGGGAGGGCAATTCCATCGGTTTGGCCGACGCGGCTGGACGGATGGTGTAGTTGTAGTGCCGAGGACAAGCCGTTCGTCCTATAACCGACTCGACTCGCGTCCGCCATTTCGGGCAACGCGGGTCAAGGTGCAGAATTTAGAGGAAAGAACCGAGAAGGTTCGGTTCTCCCGAGGAGGCCGCTCATGACCGCTCGCACCCCTGATGCCGAGCCGCTGCTGACCCCGGCTGAGGTCGCCACCATGTTCCGCGTCGACCCCAAGACGGTCACGCGGTGGGCGAAGGCCGGCAAGCTCACGTCCATCCGTACGCTCGGCGGACACCGCCGTTACCGCGAGGCTGAGGTCCGCGCACTGCTCGCGGGTATTCCGCAGCAGCGCAGCGAGGCCTGACCACTCGCATAACAGGGCATTTCGGCTGGTCCCCCAATCGGCCGGAAGCTCGAAAGCACCGCTCAAGCAGCTTCAAGCGACGCGGGTTCCGCCCCAACGGATCCCACGCCCGAGCCACACACAGCTTTCCGGGAGGCCCCAGGCCCCCTGGACATCGTCAGGCAAGCAACAAGGGTGTGTCGTAGATCGCGCTGGACTCCGCCGGGTCCAGCGCGATCTTTTTTGTGCGCGGAACGGGGCGCTTCAGGTCCGGAAGCGGCCGGTTGTGCTCGGGCTTGTCGGACTCTGGGGAGGGGTGTCGGATCTCCTGTGCAGGCCCCCGGGGGAGTGGTGCAATTGCACATATTAAATTGACTAGTTGTAGGGGACCTGTAAGAACCGGCGTTCTGAAAACTCATACGGTGACACCCGTCACACGCCGGGATCCTTGTTGACCGACCGGTATGTGCGATAGGGGAGGCGGGAGTTGAGCGCGCCGCGCCCTCGCCGAGTGTGTTCCCTGCCGGACGCGTCTCACGCCTTGGAAGGGGTCTCGTCCTCCGTGGGGCCCTCCATGCCGTCCTCGTCGCCCGTCGCGGGGTCCGTCACCAGCCGCAGCAGGCGGTGGCAGATGGGGCAGTGAGGGGTGAGGTGGCGGTACGAGGAGGCGGCCGACAGATGGGCACGGAGCAACGCGCGGGTCTCATGCCGAGCGGACGCCGCCATGCGCCACCTCCGGGGGTGTCTGGGCCCTGAATCTGAGGTACCGGCGGAATGTGACGCCGTCAACCCCCGGCGCGCCCGTGGAGGGCCGCGGGCCCCTCCAGGGGGCGCGGGAACCGCGCGACCAGCCCCACGCGCCCCGTACGCGCCCAACAACCCCAGAGTCCCGCGCTCTTGGGCGGCGGCGGCCCGGCGGCAGGGTTGGCGGTGGGGTCGGCGGCGGGGTCGGCGCTGGGGGAGGGGAATCCCGCTGCCCCAACGACAAGAGGCCCGCATCCTCATCGGATACGGGCCTCTCACGATCGTGCGGTCCTGACGGGATTTGAACCCGCGGCCTCCACCTTGACAGGGTGGCGAGCACTCCAAACTGCTCCACAGGACCAGGTTTCGCAGTCCGCGCCTTGTTGCCGCGCTGGCCTGCGAGAAGAGACTGTACAGGAGCCGGAGCCCGTCGGTCGAACTCACCCGGAGTGCACGGCCCGTTACGGAACCGCGGCGTCGATCGCCTTCACGATCCGCTTGTCGGAGACGGGGTAGGCCGTGCCCAGCGCGTGGGCGAAGTAGCTGACGCGCAGCTCCTCGATCATCCAGCGGATCTCCAGGACGGAGGACGGGACGGGCCGGCCCTGGGGGAGCTGTTCGAGCAGCCAAGCGTACTCGTCACGCATCTCGTGGACCTTCTCCATGCGGGAGGTGTCCCGCTGGACGCCGGTCGGCATCTGCTGGAGGCGGCGGTCGGCCGCCACCAGATAGCGCATCAGGTCCGGCAGCCGGCGCAGCCCCGCCTCCGTGACGAACCCGGGCTTCACGAGGGCGTCCAGCTGCCCCCGTACGTCGGCGAGGTTGGCGAGGAGGGCCGGGCTGCGGGTGGACTTCAGGCGGCGCTCACAGGCCTGCCAGGCGGCCAGCACCTGCTGGACCTGGCCGACGGTACGGACCGTGGTGTCGACGATCTCGGCGCGCACCTTGTCGTACAGCTTGCGGTACGACGACTCGTCCCACGCCGGCCCGCCGAAGTCGGCGATCAGCTTGTCGGCGGCCGCCATCGCGCAGTCGTCGAACAGGGCCTGGATCGAACCGTGCGGGTTCGCGGACAGCGCCAGCTTCTGCGCGTTGGTCAGCTTTTCGGAAGCGAACTTCGCGGGGTTGACCGGGATGTTGCTCACGATCAGCCGGCGGGTGCCCTTCCACATCGCCTCCGCCTGCTCCGCCTCCGTGTCGAAGAGGCGCACGGAGACGGTGTTCGCCGTCGGTCCGTCGTCGACGAGCGCCGGATAGGCCTTCACCGGCTGCCCGGCCCGGCGGGTCTCGAAGACACGGGTGAGCGAACCGATCGTCCAGTCCGTCAGACCCGTGCGCTCCAGGGACTCGCCGCCCTGGCGCTCGGCGGTCGCCGCTGCCGCCTGGGAGAGGGCCTGGCGCGCCTTCGGCTTCAACCGCAGCCGCAGCGACTCCAGGTCCTTGTCCTCGGCCAGCTTCCGGCGCCGTTCGTCGACGATCCGGAAGGTGATCTTCAGGTGGTCGGGGACCCGGGACCAGTCGAAGTCCTCGGGCGTCACCGGCACGCCCACCATGCGCTTGAGCTCGCGGGCCATCGTCACCGGCAGCGGCTCCTGCAGGGGGACCGCCTGGTCCAGGAAGCGCTGCGCGAAGTTCGGCGCGGGCACGTAGTTCCTGCGGATCGGCTTCGGGAGGGAGCGGATCAGTTCCGTCACCACCTCCTGCCGCAGGCCCGGGATCTGCCAGTCGAAGCCCTCGTCGGTGACCTGGTTGAGGACGTGCAGGGGGATGTGGACCGTCACACCGTCCGCGTCGGCACCCGGCTCGAACTGGTACGTGACGCGGAACTTGAGCTGCCCCTGGCGCCAGGAGTCCGGGTAGTCGGCCTTCGTGACCGCCTCCGCCGACTCCCGGATGAGCATCTCCCGCTCGAAGTCCAGGAAGTCGGGCTGGTCGTGGCGCTTGTGCTTCCACCAGGAGTCGAAGTGGGCGCCGGAGACGACATGCTCGGGGACCCGCTGGTCGTAGAAGTCGAAGAGCGTGTCGTCGTCGACCACGATGTCCCGGCGCCGGGCCCGGTGCTCCAGCTCCTCGACCTCGCTGAGGAGCTTGCGGTTGTCGGCGAAGAACTTGTGGTGCGTACGCCAGTCGCCCTCGACGAGCGCGTTGCGGATGAACAGCTCGCGGCTGGCCTCCGCGTCGATCCGGCCGTAGTTGATCTTCCGCTGGGCGACGATCGGCACGCCGTACAGCGTGACCTTCTCGTACGCCATCACGGCCGCCTGGTCCTTCTCCCAGTGCGGCTCGCTGTACGTCCGCTTGAGGAGGTGCTCGGCGAGCGGCTCGACCCACTCCGGTTCGATCTTCGCGTTGACGCGCGCCCAGAGGCGGCTGGTCTCCACCAGCTCCGCCGACATCACGAAGCGCGGGGGCTTCTTGAAGAGGGCCGAGCCGGGGAAGATCGCGAACTTGGCGTTGCGGGCGCCCAGGTACTCGTTCTTCCCCGTGCTTCTCCCGGCCTCCCCTCCGGCGTCCTTCACATCCTTCATGCCGATGTGGGAGAGCAGGCCGGCGAGGAGGGAGACATGGACGTGCTGCTCGGGGGCGTCGTCCTCGTTGAGATGGATGTCCATCTGTTTGGCGACGGTGCGCAGTTGGCTGTAGATGTCCTGCCATTCGCGGATCCGCAGGAAGTTCAGGTACTCCTGCTTGCACATCCTGCGGAAGGACGACGAGCCGCGTTCCTTCTGCTGCTCGCGGACGTACCGCCAGAGGTTGAGGAAGGCGAGGAAGTCGCTGGTCTCGTCCTTGAAGCGGGCGTGCTGCTGGTCCGCCTGGGCCTGCTTGTCGGCGGGGCGCTCGCGCGGGTCCTGGATGGAGAGCGCGGCGGCGATCACCATGACCTCGCGGGCGCAGCCGTTCTTGTCGGCCTCGACGACCATGCGGGCCAGGCGCGGGTCGACGGGCAGCTGGGAGAGCTTGCGGCCCATCGGGGTCAGGCGGTTGCGCGCGTCCTTCTGCGTCGGGTCGAGCGCGCCGAGCTCCTGGAGCAGCTGGACGCCGTCGCGGATGTTGCGGTGGTCCGGCGGGTCGATGAAGGGGAACTTCTCGATGTCGCCGAGGCCGGCCGCGGTCATCTGGAGGATGACGCTCGCGAGGTTCGTACGGAGGATCTCGGCGTCCGTGAACTCCGGGCGGGCCTCGAAGTCGTCCTCGCTGTACAGGCGGATGCAGACACCGTCGGACGTACGGCCGCAACGGCCCTTGCGCTGGTTGGCGCTGGCCTGGGAGATCGCCTCGATCGGGAGCCGCTGGACCTTGGTGCGGTGGCTGTAGCGGCTGATGCGGGCGAAGCCCGGGTCGATGACGTACTTGATGCCGGGGACCGTGAGGGACGTCTCGGCGACGTTCGTGGCCAGAACGATCCTGCGGCCGGTGTGCGGCTGGAAGACGCGGTGCTGCTCGGCGTGCGAGAGCCGGGCGTAGAGGGGGAGTACTTCCGTGAAGCGGTACTGCTTCTTGATGAGGGCGTCCGCCGTGTCGCGGATCTCGCGCTCACCGGACAGAAAGACGAGGATGTCGCCCTTGCCCTCGCCCTGAAGCTCCTCGACGGCGTCGCAGATCGCGGTGATCTGGTCCCGGTCGGCGTCGTCGCCGTCCTCCTCCAGGAGGGGGCGGTAGCGCACCTCCACCGGATACGTACGGCCGCTGACCTCGACGATCGGCGCGTCGCCGAAGTGGCGGGAGAAGCGCTCGGGGTCGATGGTCGCGGAGGTGATGACGACCTTGAGGTCGGGGCGCTTGGGCAGCAGCTGGGCGAGATAGCCCAGCAGGAAGTCGATGTTGAGGGACCGCTCGTGGGCCTCGTCGATGATGATCGTGTCGTAGGCGCGCAGCTCGCGGTCCGTCTGGATCTCGGCGAGCAGGATGCCGTCCGTCATCAGCTTGACGAAGGTCGCGTCGGGATTCACCTGGTCGGTGAACCGCACCTTCCAGCCGACGGCCTCGCCCAGAGGCGTCCGCAGCTCCTCCGCCACGCGCTCGGCGACCGTACGGGCGGCGATACGACGGGGCTGCGTATGCCCGATCATGCCGCGTACGCCGCGCCCCAGCTCCATACAGATCTTGGGGATCTGGGTCGTCTTGCCGGAGCCGGTCTCGCCCGCGACGATGACGACCTGGTGGTCGCGGATGGCGGCCGCGATGTCGTCCTTCCGCTGGCTGACGGGCAGTTGTTCGGGGTACGAGACGGCCGGCACGCGCGCGGCGCGCTCGGCCATGCGGGACTCGCCCTTGGCGACCTCCGCCTCGATCTCGGCGAGCACGGCGGCCCGGGCCTCGGGCTTACGGATCTTGCGCGCGCCTTCGAGCCTGCGCCCGAGCCGGTGCGCGTCGCGCAGGGACAGCTCGGCCAGACGGGGGGCGAGGGCGCCGAAGGCGGGGGCGGGGTGAGTGGACATACGCGACCCAGGATCTCACCTCAGGGAAACGAGGGGCGAACGCTTTTGCGTCCGCCCCTCGCCCGATGCCTGTGATGCGCGTTACCGCACGTCGACGTAGTCCTCTGTGTCCTTTGTGTCGTCTGTGCCGCTGTCGACGAAGTGTTCGCTGTCGGGCTTTCGCCGACCGTCACAGGTCTCCTGGTGACGCGCCTCAAGAAGCCCCTCAAGGCTTCCATGAGCGACGAAAACCCCCTCCGGGCATCCGGAGGGGGTTTTCGTACGGTGTGGCTGGGGCCGGGGTCGAACCGGCGACCTATCGCTTTTCAGGCGATCGCTCGTACCAACTGAGCTACCCAGCCGCGATGTTTCACGTGAAACACCAGCGGTCCTGACGGGATTTGAACCCGCGGCCTCCACCTTGACAGGGTGGCGAGCACTCCAAACTGCTCCACAGGACCAAGCTTGTGCGGGACTAGTCTCGCACAGTGTGTTGCGTGCCCCCAACGGGATTCGAACCCGTGCTACCGCCTTGAAAGGGCGGCGTCCTAGGCCGCTAGACGATGAGGGCTATCGGCCCGCCTGGGCGCTTCGTCAGCGCGTCGGGGACGTGAGAAGCATACGGGGTGGCGGGAGGTATCGCCAAAACGGTTTACGGGCCACTCGGGGAGGCCCCGGTTGACGTGCTTCCCGAGGGCGACGGGGACTGCTCGTCCCCGGGTTCGGCCCCCGGCTGGTTCTCCTTCGGCAGGTGGCGGCTGACCTCGGCCGTCGTCAGGCCCAGGCCGCCGAGCTTGATCTCGTCCCAGGCCTGGAGGCGGCGGGTGTCGCGGTCGAGGTACAGGACCGAGGCCTCGATCGGGTCGGGGTGCTTGCCCTCCACGGCGCGCAGACCGCTGCCGCCCGTCGAGCCCTCGATGCGCAGGCGGGTGCCCTCGTCGAGGACCTCCATCTCCGGGTGGTGCAGATGCCCGGCGAGGACGAGCGGGACGTCGCCGTCCGTCTCCCGGGCGGCGTCCGGGTTGTGGGCGATCGCGATGTCCACGGGGGTGCCCGCCGCCTTCTGGGCGCGCAGGGCGTCCGCCAGCCGCCGCCCGGCCACCTCCTCCGAGGGCAGGCCCGACTTGTCGGTCGAGCGGTCCGGGGTGAACTGCGGGTCGCCCATCCCCGCGAAGCGCAGCCCGCCCACGGTCACCGCCCTCCCCTCGTCGAGGACGTGCGCGTTGTCCATGCCCTCCAGATAGCGCTGCGTCGCGCGCGAGTCGTGGTTGCCGCGCACCCAGACGTACGGGGCCCCGAGGTCGGCGATCGGGTCGAGGAAGCCGTTCTCGGCGGCGCTGCCGTGGTCCATGGTGTCGCCGGAGTCGACGATGACGTTGATCTCGTACTGCTCCACCAGCGAGGCGATGATCTTCCAGCTCGCGGGGTTCAGGTGGATGTCCGAGACGTGCAGGACACGGATGGTGGTCGGGTCCGGCTGGTACGCGGGGAGGGTGGACGTGACGTCGTACAGCTTGGTCACGTTCGTCACCAGGCGGGCCAACTCCTGCTGGTAGACGTCGAATTCGGTGACGATGCTGCGCGCGTTGCCGACGATGGAGGGTGCGGAGGAGAGCAGACCCGAGAACTTCGGCTCCAGGACGGAGTTCGGGTTCCAGGTGGCGGCGGCCGTCCCTCCGGAGCCGGCCAGGAGCACGAAGGCGAGGCCGCCGGCGGCCAGGGCGGGGCGGGGGCGGCGGTACACGGCGAGGCCGAGCGTGGTGGCCCCGACGACGACGGCGACGCCCGACCGTACGGCCAGGTCGATGGTGCCGTGCTGCACGTCGGAGGCGATCTCCTCCTGCAGTCCGGAGATCCGTTCGGGGTGGTCGACCAGGGCCTGGGCGCGCTCCGGGTCGAGCTGGTCGACGTTCACGTCCAGGCGTACGGGGGCGTAGTGGCTCTGCAGCTCCAGGGCGCCCAGCGGGGAGACGTTGATCTTCGTGCCGCCGGTGAGGGAGGGGCGCAGGGTCATCGTCGTGTTCATGGGGCCGACGGGGGTGCGTACGTTCCCCACGATCAGCAGGCCCAGCCAGGCGCCGAACAGGACGACCGCGACCAGACCGAACGCGCGCCCCCAGGGGTGGGGGTGGTGGACCAGCTCGACGGTCGGGTGGGTGCGGCGGGAGCGATAGTGCCGGGCCAGGGCGCGGGGGGCCCGCGGCAGGGCCCGGCGGATGCGGCGCAGGGCCGTACGCGGGGCGGTGTCGGAGGCGTTGGCGGCGGTGGCTGGGGCGGCGGGGACGCGGGCCATTGGTCCCGTATGCCCAGGGGTGGGGGCGGATATGCGGTGGCGGGTTGTGGGGGTCGGGGGCCGGGGCGTCGTGCTTCGTGTGCCCGCCCGTTGTGCCGTGTGTGGCTTTCGTGCTGCTCGGAGCTCTCGTAGTCGCGTGTCGTGCATGACAATGGCCGTGTGCTGGAGATGACGCGCGAGGAGTTCGAGGAACTGGTCGCCGAGGCGTTGGACCGGATTCCGCCGGAACTGACGCGGCTGATGGACAACGTGGCGGTGTTCGTCGAGGACGAGCCGCCCGCCGACGACCCCGAGCTGCTCGGGTTGTACGAGGGGACTCCGCTCACGGATCGCGGGGAGTGGTACGCGGGGGTGCTGCCGGACCGGATCACGATCTACCGGGGGCCGACGCTGCGGATGTGCGAGACGCGGGAGGACGTGGTCGCGGAGACCGAGGTGACCGTGGTGCACGAGATCGCGCATCACTTCGGGATCGACGACGCGCGGCTGCATGCGCTGGGGTACGGATGACCGCCGGGTGGGGTGGGGGACGGTCGGGCCGTTCCCCGCGCTCCTTCGGGGGCACCGCTTCGGCCGGGAGCTGTGAAATGCGGCACTCGTAGGGGGCTTCGGGCGGCGCGTGTCTTCTTGCGGGCGGCGGGAGTTGGGCAGGGGGACTCCTCTTCCCGCCCCCCTCGGAGGTGGCCGCCGTGCGCGCCTTGAACGTATCCGCCCGTCTGGCCGCCACGGTCATGGCCGTCGCGGCAGCCGCCGGCTGTATGAGCGTGGGGGACGACGGGCGGAACCCCGGGCCGTCGCCGTCCGCGGAGCAGCGGGGCGGGGAGAAGCCGGACGGGGGCTCCGCGGTGACGGGCGGAGGCGGTACGGGGTACCAGGCCGGGCAGGGGAAGCGCCGCGGCTCCGCCTCACCCGACCCTTCCGCCTCCCGGTCCGCGTCCGCCTCCGCGTCGGCCCCCGGGGCCGCCGAGCCGTCCGGGAAGGCGATGCCTCCCAAGGGGGGCGAGGACGAGGGGAAGGGGGAGTGGCCGGAGGAGCCCGAGCCCACGCAGGGGGAGCCGACTCCTCCGCCGACGGTGGTGGAGCCCGAGCCCGAGCCCGAGCCGGAGCCGACGAAGCCGGTGGAGTCGCCGTCGCCCGAACCTTCGGCCGAGCCGTCGTCGTCCGCGCACGAGCAGGGGGCGCAGCTGGTGGAACGGGAGCCGGCGCCTGAGGCGGGGGATGCGGCGTAGGGCTTGGGGAGTTGGGGTGGGGGGTGGGGGTGGGCCGGGTGTGTTCGGGTGGGGTGTCCGTTCGGTTGTCCGTGCTCGATGTCGAGGGTTCCGCACCCGCTTGTCGCCGGCCGTCGCCCGCGCCCGAGGTGTCAGCGCCTGACCTGCGGGTATCCGCCCAGTTTGCCTTGGTGGGTGGTGGGTGCGTATGGTGGTAGATCGTTTGATCCCATTGCCCGGCGCCACTGCAGAGCGCGCCGCGTGGCGCGTACTCTCCCTTGCCGTGGCTGACCGCATTGAGGCGGTCGTTTGCGAAATCACGGAGTTGACGGGCGCGTGCCGACGAGACTCCGGAAGGTTTCGCATACGCATGTCCATTTCCAGTACTGATCACGTCGTCGTGCCCGAGAACGGCGAAGACGTCGAGAACATCGAGAACGTCTCCGCCGAGGCGGCAGCACCCGAGGTCACCTTCGCGACCCTGGGTCTCCCCGAGGGCGTCGTGCGCAAGCTCGCGCAGAACGGCGTGACCACCCCCTTCCCGATCCAGGCCGCGACCATTCCGGACGCCCTGGCCGGCAAGGACATCCTCGGCCGTGGCCGCACCGGCTCCGGCAAGACCCTCTCCTTCGGTCTGCCGCTGCTGACGCAGCTGTCCGGCAGCCACACCGAGAAGAAGAAGCCCCGCGGCATCATCCTCACGCCGACGCGTGAGCTCGCGATGCAGGTCGCGGACGCCCTCCAGCCCTACGGCGACGTCCTCGGCCTGAAGATGAAGGTCGTCTGCGGCGGTACGTCGATGGGCAACCAGATCTACGCCCTGGAGCGCGGCGTCGACGTCCTCGTCGCCACCCCGGGACGGCTGCGCGACCTCATCAACCGCGGCGCCTGCTCCCTCGAGAACGTCCAGGTCGCCGTGCTCGACGAGGCCGACCAGATGTCCGACCTGGGCTTCCTGCCCGAGGTCACCGAGCTGCTCGACCAGATCCCGGGCGGCGGCCAGCGCATGCTGTTCTCGGCCACGATGGAGAACGAGATCTCCACGCTGGTCAAGCGCTACCTGAGCAACCCGGTCACGCACGAGGTCGACAGCGCCCAGGGCAACGTCACGACCATGTCGCACCACATCCTCATCGTGAAGCCCAAGGACAAGGCGCCGGTCACCGCCGCGATCGCCTCCCGCAAGGGCCGCACGATCATCTTCGTCCGCACCCAGCTGGGCGCCGACCGCATCGCCGAGCAGCTGCGCGACGCCGGTGTGAAGGCCGACGCGCTGCACGGCGGCATGACCCAGGGCGCCCGCACGCGGACGCTGGCCGACTTCAAGGACGGTTACGTCAACGCGCTGGTCGCGACCGACGTGGCCGCCCGCGGTATCCACGTCGACGGCATCGACCTGGTCCTGAACGTGGACCCGGCCGGTGACCACAAGGACTACCTGCACCGCTCCGGCCGTACGGCCCGCGCGGGCCGGAGCGGCACGGTCGTGTCGCTCTCCCTGCCGCACCAGCGCCGGCAGATCTTCCGCCTGATGGAGGACGCGGGCGTCGACGCCTCGCGCCACATCATCCAGGGCGGTACGGCCTTCGACACCGAGGTCGCCGACATCACCGGCGCCCGGTCGATGACCGAGGTCCAGGCCGAGTCGGTCGACAACGCCGCGCAGCAGGCCGAGCGCGAGGTCGCCCAGCTCACCAAGGAGCTGGAGCGGGCCACGCGCCGCGCCGCCGAGCTGCGTGACGAGGCCACCCGGCTGACCGCGCGTGCCGCGCGGGAGCGGGGCGAGGACCCGGAGGCGGCCGTCGCCGCCGTCGTGGAGGCCGCGGCCGCCGTCGTCGAGGCGGACGGCGCGCCGGTCGAGGCCCCGGTCGCGATCGTCGAGCAGCCGGCCGAGCGTTCCTCGTACGACCAGCCGCGTCAGCGCCGCGAGGAGCGGGGCAACAGCGGTTACGAGCGTCGTGACAACGACCGTGGCGACCGCGGTGGGTTCCGCCGGGACGACCGCCGCGACGGTGAGCGCGGTGGCTTCGACCGCCGTGACGACCGTCGGGACGGCGACCGTGGTGGGCGTTCCTTCGAGCGTCGCGACGACCGTGGCGGCAGTGGCTTTCGTCGGGACAACGACCGTGGCGGCCGCTCCTTCGAGCGTCGCGACGACCGTGGCGGCAGCGGCTTCCGCCGCGACAACGACCGCCGTGACGACCGTCGGGACGGCGACCGTGGTGGGCGTTCCTTCGAGCGTCGCGACGACCGTGGTGCCAGTGGCTTCCGCCGGGACAACGACCGTGGCGGCTTCGAGCGCCGGGACGGCGAGCGCGGTGGGCGTTCCTTCGAGCGTCGCGACGACCGTGGCGGCAGCGGCTTCCGCCGGGACGGCGACCGTGGTGGGCGTTCCTTCGAGCGTCGTGACGAGCGTGGCGGGCACCGGGGCAGCGACCGTCCGTTCAACCGCGACCGGCAGGGCGGCGACCGTCCGGGCTTCCGCTCCGGCGGCCACGAGCGCCCGTACGGCCGTCGTGACGAGCACCGCGGCACCGGGACCGGCACCGGCACCGGCACCGGCTCCTCCTTCGGCCGTCGTGACGACAAGCCGCGCTGGAAGCGCAACGGCTGATGTCGATGGCTGATGGCTGATGTCGATGGCTGAGGCCTGAGGCTGACGCCGACTGACATACAACTGCCATGCAGAAGGGCCCGTACGACTCCTGTCGTACGGGCCCTTCTGCATGGCTTCCCCTTGTCCCCGCCGGTTTTCGGCCACGGTGTGGCGCATGTCACGCCGCCCGGGAGGGAATTGCTGGGGGCATGACAGATGACGACATAGCCCGTGGGGCGGCCGGGGCTTCGGCTCCGGACTCTGTGTCGGTCTCGGTGTCCGACGAGGAACGGCTCGCCCAGCTGGGCTACACGCAGGTCCTCGCCCGCCGTATGTCCGCGTTCTCCAACTACGCGGTCTCCTTCACGATCATCTCGGTCCTGTCCGGCTGTATGACGCTCTACCTCTTCGGTATGAACACCGGCGGGCCCGCGGTGATCACCTGGGGCTGGGTCGCGGTCGGTCTGATGACGCACTTCGTGGGTCTGGCCATGGCCGAGATCTGTTCGGCCTATCCGACCTCCGCCGGCCTGTACTTCTGGGCCCATCGACTGGCGCCGGAGCGCAGCGCGGCCGCCTGGGCGTGGTTCACGGGCTGGTTCAACGTCCTCGGCCAGGTCGCCGTGACCGCCGGCATCGACTTCGGCGCGGCGTCCTTCCTGGCGGCGTATCTCAACCTCGAGTTCGGCTTCGAGGTGACCCCCGGCCGGACGATCCTGCTGTTCGCCGCGATCCTGCTGCTGCACGGCCTCCTGAACACCTTCGGCGTCCGCATCGTCGGCCTGCTGAACAGCATCAGCGTGTGGTGGCACGTCGTGGGCGTGGTCGTCATCGTCGGCGCGCTCGTCGTCGTCCCCGACAGTCATCAGTCGGCGTCCTTCGTGTTCACCGAGTTCGTCAACAACACCGGCTGGGGCAGCGGGCTGTACGTGGTGCTGCTGGGCCTGCTGATGGCGCAGTACACCTTCACCGGGTACGACGCCTCCGCCCATATGACCGAGGAGACGCACGACGCGTCGACGGCCGGCCCCAAGGGCATCGTCCAGTCCATCTGGACGTCCTGGGTGGCGGGCTTCGTCCTCCTCCTCGGCTTCACCTTCGCCATCCAGTCCTACGAGGGTGCTCTCGCCTCGAAGACCGGGGTGCCGCCCGCGCAGATCCTGCTGGACGCGCTCGGCGCGACCGGCGGCAAACTGCTCCTCCTCGTCATCATCGGCGCGCAGCTCTTCTGCGGTATGGCCTCCGTCACCGCCAACAGCCGCATGATCTACGCCTTCTCGCGCGACGGCGCCCTCCCGTTCTCGCACATCTGGCACACGGTCAGCCCCCGCACCCGCACCCCCGTGGCGGCGGTCTGGCTGGCGGCGGGCGGCGCGCTCGTCCTCGGCCTGCCGTACCTGATCAATGTCACGGCGTACGCGGCGGTCACGTCGATCGCGGTGATCGGCCTCTACATCGCGTACGTCATCCCGACCCTGCTGCGGCTGCGCAAGGGCGACGCGTTCGAACGGGGGCCCTGGCATCTGGGCCGTTGGTCGCGGGTGATCGGCCTCATCGCGGTGATCTGGGTCTTCGTCATCACCGTCCTGTTCATGCTTCCGCAGCTGTCCCCGGTCACCTGGGAGAACTTCAACTACGCCCCCGTCGCCGTGCTCGTGGTGCTGGGCTTCGCGGCGATCTGGTGGGCCGCCTCCGCCCGCCACTGGTTCCTCAACCCCGAGCACGAGCGCAGCGTGGCCCGGGAAGCGGCACGGAAGGGGGCACCGGAACCGGTGGATCCGTAGGGGCGGGCGCACCAGTCGACTCGCCCGACTTCCGCCGATCTTCCGCCCGTTCTGTTCTGCGGCGGACCTTTTTGCGGCCCTCCGACGCGGCCGGGTCACCGATACCCGATCGGACTCCCGGCCACGTCCGGCTATGCTCGGGGAGGCAACATCGCCTGGGCCCTTAGCTCAATTGGCAGAGCAGTGGACTTTTAATCCATTGGTTGTGGGTTCGAGTCCCACAGGGCCTACCGGTGCGGGGGAGAGGAAACCTCTCTGACCTGCGAAGAGGAGCCTCGGTCGGCGGGAGCCGGCCGAGGCTCCTCGCGGGTTTCCGGTTCTGTCGCGTGAGCGCTTGTGCCGCGATGACCGGACTCCCTGGCCGAAGGCCCGACGTTTCCTTACCGGCCCGTGTGCGCGCTCTGCCCGCTCTGGGGGTCGAGGGCGCCGCCCCTCACCATGTGCGTCACGAAGTCGGCGGCGTTGCGAGCGGCCGGTACCTGCGCGTCGTCGGTCTTCCCCGCGCCCCAGTCGGAGACGGCCTTGACCACGATCCAGGGAACGTGGCGCCTGGCAGCCGCCGCGTGGATGCCGCCGCCCTCCATCTCCGCGCCCAGGGCGTCCCGTTCCTCCTCCACCATGCGGTCCCGGAGCGGAGCGAAGTCGATCAGGACGCTGGAGGACAGCATCAGCCCGAAGTGGACCTTGGCGCCGGTCCAGTCGATCTCGGCGGCCCGCAGCCGGTCCAGCAGTACCGGGGAGGCGGACACCTTGTCGCCCCGCAGGACGACCAGCGGCTCTCCGCCGGCGTCACCGACACGTCGGTGGTCCATCATGCGGAGCTGGGTGGAGACCAGGATGTGACCGAGTTCCTGCCGCTCGGGGCGCGTGCCGCAGCAGATTCCCACCGCGACGAGGAAGTCGGGCGCCAGGTGGTCCAGTACGGACGACACGACGAGTGCGGAGCCGGAGGGGCCGCCCGAGGCCTGCTCGCTCTGGACGACGTAGAGGTCGACTTCGCTGATCCGGCCGAGGGCGAAGGCCGTGTGGTCGCCCAGGCGACGGCGTTCGGGGCCGGTTCCGTTGACTGCCGCCACCGATCGGAACACCGCATCCCGTTCGTCCGAGGTCGCGACGACGAGCAGCAGCTTCGTGGGCATCATTCTCCTGTTCAGCCTGCGATGGGGTTCGGTCGCGATCCGTAGCGCTTTCGCCTGCTGACGGACCGCCACGTAGGTGACGGGGACGGCCATGAGGGCCATGAGCCCGAGCAGCCAGCCGATGGTCTGGGTCTGGGCGGTGGCCGGGCTGAGACCGTCGGGCTCGGTCAGCAGCAGTCGATGGGACAGCCAGCGCAGTGCGCTGGTGTACGTGACCGGACGGCCGGGACACTCGCCGGGGCATTCCGCGCGCTCCCAGCCCACCACGAGTTGGGCTCCCACGAGTACCGAGACGGCCGCACCACTGACGTACCAGAGCAGGAAGGACCCGGAGACGACCCTGCGGTCGCTCGGGTCGGAGGCCGTCGACGGCGGGTGCAGGACCAGGACCTCGACCGGGTCACCTGCCTTGTCGTCGTGCGCGTCGAGGCACCGCCGCACCGCCTCGGTGGTGATCCCGCGCCGCAGCACCACCAAGGTCTCGGCCGAGTCCCCCCGCTGTACTCGGAAACCGAGGTCGGCGGCGGCGGCCTCCGCGTGTACGGCGACCAGTGTGCTCAGCCGCCCGGTGGTGCGCCGGAGTAGTTCGTCCGTGCGGTGCACGTCCTCCTGGTGGCACAGCGGCACGGTCCAATGCCGGCCCGCCAGGGACTCCGCCACGGCGCGTGGTCCGGCTCCCGCCGTGCCGAACGACCGCCACAGGGCCCAGCCGCTGGTGACGACCTGGGCGGCCATGAGCACGGCGACGTGAGCGACCGCGGCCAGCGCCAGCAGCAGGACGGCGAGACGCGCGCCCGGAAACGGCAGCAGAGACGCGGCGACCGCGAGGGCCAGTGTCGGCGGACCCGCGAACAGCAGCGTCTGCCAGTGCCGGTCCACGAGCCGAAGGAGCCGGAGACCGACGCCCGCTCCGTGGAACCGCCGAGAGATGAGCAAGGGCGGCTCCAGCACCATGAAGCCTCGCTCGCCCTGCCACACCAGCCGTCCCTCGCGCGCGGCGACGTACAGCAGCACCGTCAGCGGGCCGCGCGCACGCAGCAGGCTGGAGATCCCCCGGCCGCCGCGCACCGTGGCCGTTGCCCGCCGCCCGTATTCCGCCGCCCGTACCGCTCGCGCCGCGCGGCGGCACTGTGCGAAGGAAACAGAGGCGGATGTGCTGTCGGTCACGGTCTCTCCCCCCGGGCTGGAACCCCGGCTTCCCTTGATACTTCATTGCTCCTCGGGTGTGTCCCGGAACGCCCGGGTGGGCGCGTGCGACGGCGGGTGGTCAGCCGCGCGGAGCGTCCAGCCGCGACGGTTCCAGGACCTGGGCAGGGCGTTTTCGTCCGGATGGCGCACACGACGTCAGGATGTCACGCTATGTGATTCTCGATCATCCGACTGTAGTGATCAGGTCCGTGGGTCGCCTCGGGATTCCCTCCCGTGCATGGAGCTGACGCAGGCCCCGCAGCCGGTTCCCTCTTGTCCTCCTTCTCATCGGCTCCACCCTGGCGACCGTGCCGGGTGCGCAAGTCCCGAGCCGTTCGAACGGCTCGGACGGAGGTGGGTCCGGCAGAGGTGTACCCGCTCCGGTGTGGCAGGGGGAACCCGGACGGCCTCCGGGTGGGCTGCTGCCGTCCGGCGAGCCGTTGCCCCACCGACGGCCTCCCGCCGGGGACAAGAGGGACGCGACCGCGAGCCGGACCGAGCGCCCACCGCGCGGAGCGACCTACGTCGCGCCCGCCACTCCACGGCGCTGGATCCCCGGCGACAGGGCCGAGGTGCGGGTCACGGTGACGGACACGGGCCAACAGCCCTGGCGGGCGCGGGACATCGCCCTCGGTGCGCGGTGGTACCGGCCGGACGGCTCGGAGTACGCGTACCGGCGGGGCGAGCAACCTGTGGATCACCTGGCCGCGCTTCCGCGGGACCTGACGCCGGGCGAGTCCGCCGAGGTCCGGGCCGATGTGCGAGCCCCGGCTCTGCTCGCCTCTTCGCCGGCCCGCTCCTCGCTGCTCCTCGCCTGGGACCTCTACGACCGGCGCGGTCGGGTCTGGCTCTTGGATGCCGAGCCTCCCAGCGGCCCGGTGCGCCAGGCACGGGAGCGGGTCGTCGTCGAGCGGTCCGCCTCCGACCGGCTGGGGTTGGAGCGGTTCTACCAGTCTCGGAGCTGTGACGAGTCGTCCGGAACCACCCGCCACACCCCCACCAGGACTTTTGATACTGACCTGCGGTGCGGCGCTCGGGTTGGCTTCGGTCGGATCGGGCGCTGTGGCGTTCTCGGGGTGCTGCGTGAGAACGTCGGGACGGCCCGATCCCCGAGCTGGGTGACGGTCAGGCCGCAGGGGCAGCCGCGGTCAGCATCTGCCCCATCGCTGCCACCACCGACGGCTCCACCCGGTAGTACACCCACGTGCCGCGCCGCTCGGAGGTGAGCAGGCCGGCCTCCCTGAGCTTCTTCAGGTGGTGCGAGACCGTCGGCTGCGAGACGCCCACGTCGGAGATGTCGCACACGCACGCCTCGCCGCCCTCGTGCGAGGCGACCAGCGAGAACAGCCGCAGCCGGACCGGGTCGCCGAGTGCCTTGAACATCGCGGCGGTCCGCTCGGCCTCCTCGGCCGTCAGTGGCCGCTCGGTGAGCGGCGGGCAGCACGGCACGACACCCTCGGCGACCTCGGGCTCCACCAGCGGCAGCACTTTGATGTTCGACATGCATCTATGTTGACATACGTCGAACCAGGGTGGGCAGGGTCCGCGGTTTCATCGGTCCCGGCGCACGTACGCCGTGCTGCTTCGTGCGATCCGGTTCGCGTCCCTGCCGACCTCCGAAGGGAGTTCGAGGACGGGTCGCGCTGCCACTCCGGCCCGGCGTAGGCGAGGCCGGGGTGGAGGAGCTGTACGCCTTGCCGGTGGATGGGGTGGCCGTGTTCGTTGAGCGCGCCGAGCGGGGTCAGGTAGCCGAGGTCGAGGCGGTGGCCGGTGGCCGGTGGTCGGCAGGGTCGTGTCGACCTCCTCGCTGCTGCCGTCGACCCGAGAGGGTGAGGCTGTCGTGGTAGCGCGGCCATGATCCGGTCGGCCGGACGGGTGCCTTCAGGGCCACCGGCTGAAGCCCTGCCGGTGCAGGGCGGTTGCTGCGGCCGGTCCGGACTGGCCGGCCGGGCCAGCCGGGCCGACCCGGATCACCGCTACGTCTGCCTGTTCCACACCGCTCCATGAATTCGATGGATGTCTATGTTGACGCTTGTCGATACAGGTGCCATGCTGGCAGCGCAGGAGATCGACGAATATCGAAACAAAGGGGAATCCAGTGGCTGCGTCCATTGACAGCGTGCTCACCGTCGACCGGCTGCCCGTCGTGGTCATCGGTGCCGGCCCCATCGGTCTGGCCGCTGCCGCCCACCTCGTCGAGCGTGGCCTGGAACCCCTGGTTCTGGAGGCCGGCCCGGTCGCGGGCAGCGCCGTACGCGAGTGGTCCCACGTTCGCCTGTTCTCGACCTGGGGCGAGGTCATCGACCCGGCCGCCGAGAAGCTGCTCGCCCCGACCGGCTGGATCCGCCCCGACGCCACCGCCTACCCGACCGGCGGCGACTGGGCCGAGCGCTACCTCCAGCCCCTCGCCGACGTCCTCGGCGACAAGGTCCGCTACGGCACCACGGTGACCGGCGTCGCCCGCGCCGGCCGCGATCGGATCGTCGACGCCGGCCGCGACGAGCAGCCGTTCACCGTGCACATCCAGTGTGCCGACGGGCGCGAGGAGCGGATCACCGCCCGCGCCGTCATCGACGCCTCCGGCACCTGGTCCGTCCCGAGCCCCATGGGCGCCGACGGCCTGCCCGCCCTCGGCGAGAAGACGGCCGCCGACCGCGTCTCCTACCGCGTCCCCGACCTCGACGACCCGGCCGTACGCGCCCGTTACGCGGGCAGGCGCACCGCCGTCGTCGGCTCCGGCGCCTCCGCCTTCACCGCCCTCGCCCTCCTCGCCGACCTGGCGAAGGAGGAGGACGGGACGCACGCGGTGTGGATCCTGCGCCGTGGCATCGGTGCCGGCACCTACGGTGGCGGTGAGGCCGACGAACTGCCCGCCCGAGGCGCGCTGGGCCTGCGGGCCAAGGCCGCCGTCGAGGCCGGCCACGCGTCCGCCGTCACGGGCTTCCGCACCGAGGCGGTCGAACGAGACGGTGACCAGCTCGTCCTGGTCGCGGAGGACGGCCGCCGCCTCGACCCGGTCGACGAGGTCATCGTCCTCACCGGCCTCCGCCCCGACCTGTCCTTCCTCTCCGAACTCCGTCTCGGCCTCGACGAACGCCTCCAGGCCCCGACCGCCCTGGCCCCGCTGATCGACCCGAACGTGCACTCCTGCGGCACGGTCTACCCGCACGGTGTGAACGAGCTCTCCCACCCCGAGCAGGGCGTCTACCTGGTCGGCATGAAGTCCTACGGGCGTGCCCCGACGTTCCTCGCGATGACCGGCTACGAGCAGGTCCGCTCCCTCTCCGCCGCGCTCGCCGGCGACCGCGAGGCCGCCGAGCGCGTCGAACTCACCCTCCCGGAGACGGGCGTGTGCGGCGGCGCGGGCCTCTTCGACGAGCCGGACAACGTCGAGCAGTCCGGCGGCGGTTGCTGCGCCGCCCCCTCCACCCTCCAGATCGGCATCGGCACCCCGGCCACCACCTCCGGCGGCTGCTGAACATCCCACCCACTCCAGGAGGTACGCCATGACATCCCGCGTACAGCTCGCCCTCCGCGTCCCCGACCTCGACGCGTCCATCGCCTTCTACACGAAGCTCTTCGGCACCGAACCGGCCAAACTCCGCGACGGGTACGCCAACTTCGCCATCACCGAGCCCCCGCTCAAGCTCGTCCTCATCGAAGGCACCCCGGACGAGGCGACCCGCATGGACCACCTCGGGGTGGAGGTCGCGACGACCGAAGCGGTCCACGCCGCCACCGCCCGCCTGGGCGAGGCCGGCCTGGCCACCGACGTGGAGAACGACACCACCTGTTGCTACGCCCTCCAGGACAAGGTCTGGGTCCACGGCCCCGGCCGGGAACCCTGGGAGGTGTACGTCGTCAAGGCCGACGCCGACTCCCTCGCCAAGCAGCAGGGCAGCACCTGCTGCACCGGCACGGCGGACTCCGGCACGGCGGACTCCGGCACGGCCGGGTCGGGCACGGGCACCGGCGCGCAGGAACCGGTTCCCGCGGGCGGCTGCTGCTGATCCGCCGATGACCGACCTCCGTGCCAGCGGGGCCGTGACCGGGACGGGGGTCCTGTCACGGCCCCGCGCCGCGCTGCCCGCCCTGTGCGCCACCTGATCCCATGGTCGGGGATCAGGTGGCCGCCGCGTCCTGGGCGCGGGACAGGGCGATGTCGAGTACCACCAGCAGCGCGTCCCGGACCGAGCCGGTCCTTCGTGCGTCGAAGACGATCAGCGGTACGTGCTCCGGGATGTCCAGTGCCCACCGCACCTCGTCCAGATCGTGCCCGACCTCCCCGTCGAACGCGTTGACGGCGACCGCGAACGGGAGCTCCTTGTGCTCGAAGTAGTCCACCGCCGCATAGCAGTCGTCCAGACGGCGGGTGTCGACGATCACCAGACCGCCGAGGGCGCCCTCGACCAGGTCGTCCCACATGAAGCCGAACCGGTCCTGGCCCGGTGTGCCGAACAGGTACAGCTTCAGCGTCGGGTCGATGGTGATGCAGCCGAAGTCCATGGCGACCGTGGTGGTGGTCTTGCCCGGGGTGTGCGTGAGATCGTCCACGCCGGCCGCGACCTCGGTGATCGCGGCCTCCGTGGTCAGCGGTCGTATGTCGGAGATCGCGCCCACGGCCGTGGTCTTGCCGACCCCGAAGCCACCGGCGATGACCAACTTGACCGGCAGCGGCGGCTGTTCAACCGGAGTCACGGAGTGTGCCCCGTGAATCGGGGACGGCGCGGAGACCATCGATAACCCTTCGCAGTACGGAGAGATCCTGGGCCGCTCCGGCGTTCGGCCTGTGGATCGCCAGATGCCCGGCGGCACACAGGTCCTCGGCCAGCACGCGGACGACGTTGAGGTGCAACCGCAGCCGGGCGGCGAGTTCCGCCGCGGACTGGGGCTGCCGGCAGGCGGCGATGATGTCGCGGTGCTCGAAGGTGAGCGTGTGCAGGACGGACAGCCCGGCCGACGTCGACACGACCTGGGTCTCGATGGGGATGGGCAGCCCGGTGCCACCCCCCGACACCCGGCCGGCGGTCAGCAGGAACGGACGGATGGCGGGGGCGCGCCCGACCGGCTCCGGTGCATGCTCCGGTGAGTTGCCGGCGGCCGCCGCTGCCGCTGAATGCTCCGGCGAGTTACCGACAACTCCTGCCGCATCGTGTGGTGCTGGTCCACCGACGGCCATCACGATCCCTTTCCGAAGTCCCTGCAACCGTGCCGTGGCGTTCGGACGGTCAGCCGGCCGGCGTGGCACCGACGCTCTTCTTCAGCTCCAGCACCAGTTGGGGGGTGAGCGCGGCCCCGGCCCGGTTGGCGAAGAGGGTCATCTCGTAGGCGATGTTGCCGAGCTTCGCCTCCTTCGAGGTCACCACGCCGAGGACCGCGCCGCAGCCGATGGCCGACACCAGCACGTGGCCGCCCTCCAGATCGATGATGACCTTGTTGAGGCCGCCCAGGCCGTAGTTGCCGGAGGCGCCCGCGGCGAGGCTCGTCATGCCGGACACGATCGCGGCGAGGCGCTCGGAGTCGGCATGGTCGCGTAGCCGGGAGGCTGCGATCAGCAGGCCGTCGGACGACACCGCGATGGCGTCGACGACGCCGGCCGTGTCCGAGGCGAACCGGTCGAGGAGCCAGGTGAAATCGGCCGCGGCGGTTCGCAGATCGGTGGGTATCGCCTGTTCGGAACTGCTGTCACCTGTCGACGTGGTCACTGCCCGACTCCTTCTGGGTTTCCTGGTGCGCTGATGGTGCCGACTCCGTCCTGCTCAGGGCGCTGTCCTGCTCCGCCCTGCGTACGGCGGCCTCGAAGTCGTCGAGCTCCGCGCGGACCGCGTCGGCGTCGACGGGGGGCCGTACGGCCGGATTCCCCCGGTCGGCCGGTGGGCTGGTCCTGGCGAGCGTCGCGCCACGTACCCGCCTGCGCAGCGGTCGGGAAGCATCCGTCGCGGACTCCTCGGCGTGGGCGACCCCGTCCGCGGTGGTGCGGGTGCGGGCCGGGACGCGTCGGGGGAGGCCCTGCGGCGACGGAGTCGTCGGCCGCCCTTCGGTGGCGAGGGCCGCCCGTGCGGGCTTGGGTTCCCGGATTCCGTTGCCGTGTTCGTCCGGGTCCGGGTGATCGTCGTTCGGGGCCGGGGCCGGGTCCGGGTGATCGCCGTTCGGGTTCGGGGCCGGGGCCGGGTGATCGCCGTTCGGGTTCGGGTCCGGGTGATCGGTTCCGGTGCTGACGCTTCCCGGGCCCTGCTCGTCGTCCGCCGCGTCCTCGTGAGCCGTGTGCGCCGAGGTCACGTCCGTGTGCGCTCGCGTCGCGTCGATCAGTGGCTCCGCCGCGGGCGGCGTCGCCTTCGGTGTGCTCACGAGTGCGACGGCCTCCTGCTCGTGCCCCGCTACGGCTCTCGTCGGGAACGCCGCCACGGTCCCGGTCGGGCCCGTGGCCCGGGGCGGGACGGGGTCCACAGAGCTCATGGTCAACAGGAGAGCGGAGGGAATCCAGACGGTCCCGGTGACCCCGCCGCCCGGCGTGCGGCTCAGCATCACCCGTATGCCCCAGCGCCGGGCGATGGTGCCGACGACGAAGAGACCGAGCACCCGGGTCGGTACGACGTCGAGCCGTTCCCGGCGGATGAGGCGGGCGTTCTCCTCGGCGAGGCGTTCCGCGCTCATCCCGAGGCCGTGGTCGATGACCTCGACCAGCGCACCGCCGTCCGACGTGACGTCGGTGCCGGGGCGGACGGCCACCTCGACGGGCGTATGGGACGGGGAGAAAGCGACCGCGTTCTCCAGCAGTTCGGCGAGCATCAGGGTGAGGTCGCCGATGATGTCGGGGGCGATGGTGACGTCCGCCTCGGCCCGCAGCGACACCCGCTGGAATCCCTCGATCCGGCCGAGCCCCGCGCGGATGACGTCGGCCAGGGGGGTCGGCCGGGCCTCGACACCGGTCTCCCGGATGCCGGCGAGCAGCATCAGGCTGTCGGCGTTGCGCTGGAGGCGTACGGCGATGTGGTCGATGCGGTAGAGCTGTTCGAGGAGGTCGGGATCGGTCTCCTCGCGTTCGGCGGTGTCGATCAGCAGGAGCTGACGTGATGTCAGGTTGCTGACTCTTCGGCCGACGTTGCCGAACATCTCGGCGATGTTCCGACGGCTCAGCACCTGCCGCTCCAGCAGCGCGGCCGCGGTGACCTGCACCTGGTTGAACGCCTCGGCCAACTCACCGATCTCGTCACGTACCGGGACCGGGATCGCCCGCGGACGCAGCGGGGTGCTGTCGGCGGCCTCGTCGTCGGCGACGCGGGCCAGTTCCTCCCCCGCCACGTCGACGACCTGCTGGGCGGCGCCGGTGAGTGCCGCCAGCGGGCGTACGACCGAGCGCCGCACCAGGATGGAGAAGGCCAGCCAGGCGGCGAAGCCGAGCAGGGCCAGGCCGAGCAGCACCAGCGCCTCCCGCAGGGCGCTCGCGGAGGTGGAGTCGGCCTGGGCGGCGATCTGACGGATCAGCGACCGGGTGATGCCGAGGCGGGTTTCGGCCTGCTGTGCCCCGGCGGCGATCTCCTTGCGCAGTTGCTCCGGTGTCTGGTTCTGAAGGGAACTCGGATCGATCTGCAGCTCCGCGAACTGGGACTCGATGCCGCTCTCCTCGGCACTGCGCTCGATGCCGCTGAGGCTCAGGACCTGGTCCGGTGTGGCGATCCGGCTGAACCGGTCCGACTGGTGGTCGAAGAGCGCGTGGGCGCCGACCGCGCGGGTGTACTCGGTGAGAGCGTTGGCGTCACGGGTCTGCGCGGAGAACACCGCGCTCTCATAGGCGGCGTGGGCGGAGTCGGCGCGCAACACCGTGTCGAGCAGCGTGGTGACCGAGGACGACGAGGTGCCGGAGAAGCGGTCGAGGCCGATGCCGTCGATCAGATAGTCGACCGCGGAGGCGTACGCGGGGTCGATGTTGGCGGCCGGGACATAGCCCCGTCCGAGTTTGTCGCGCAGGACGGCGAGACTGTCGATGTACTCAAGGGCCTGCGTCTCCTCGGCCGGCAGGTTCGACCCGAACGCCGAACGCACGGCGGCGACCTGAGCGTCGGTGTCCTCTTGCGCCCGGCGGTAGTCGGTGGGCGAGGGCAGCGCGGCTCCGGGGCGGGCCGACTCGTACCGCACCGACAGCACGAGCGCCTGCCGGTGTTCGGCCTGTACGTCGTTGATGAGCCTCGCGACCTGCTCGCTGTCGCGTACGAGATCAGCGATCCGGCCGGCGTCCCGGGCCCGGTCCACCTGGTCGACGACACCGGCGCCGAGCAGCAGGCCGACAACCAGGACGGGTGCGCTCACCAGGACGTTGAGCTTCCGCCGGAACGGCCATCGGTCGAGCACGGCCCCCGCTCTCCGGCGCAACGGCGGCGTCGCGTCCGCAGGCCCTGGCGGGGCGGATGCGAGGTGGTGGTCCCCCCGCTCGGGCGAAGCCGAGCGTGGGGGAGGGTCCACTGTGGTCGCGGACACCCGGGCCTCCTTCGTCGTGTTCCTGAGCGGTGACCGAGGGGTTGTTCGTGCCGGACCGCGAGCCGCTGGGAGCGGAGGGTGACACTATGGGCCCGCCCATCGCTGATAGGTACGAAGTGATTGCGCCACGTGTCTGAATCCGGCCGTGCGGAGACTATCGTTCGGGCGGAGGTTCGACTGGCCATATGCCATCAAGAGTTGATTACAAAATGTTTCTTGGTTTATGTGCAGACATGGACGCTTCGTCGTGGGAGAGTCCGCCGTCGGCCCATGTCCGATGCGGGGCGGCGGAGTTGCCCAGGGTCGACGTGTCCCGCGTGGTCTGCGCGTTCCTCGTGTCCTTCGTGCTCTTCGTGCTCTTCGTGCTCTTCGTCGTCTTCGTCGTCTTCGTCGTCTTCGTGTTCTTCGTTTTCCGCGTGAGCTTCGGCGCCGACGGCGCGTAGGTCGTCGACGTCGTCGGTGTCGTCGGCGCCTTGTTCGTCGCGGCTCGGCTCGGCCCGGTGGCGGATCGTCACCTCGGCGTCGTGCGGAGGCGCGAGGCGTCCTGCCGGCGGACGGGCACCGCGCACCCTGCTACATTCCCCCGGCACACGCCCCGGCCGCCTTCGAGGGCACGGAACCGTAGGCGTCTTTGTCCCTCTCCTCCCCCCACTCCCCGTACCCTCTTTTGCCCTGTTCTGAGGAGACCCCAGTGCACGCCACCCGCCAGGCGACCGCGTCGGCCGCCGCGTTGCTGGTCTTGGCCACCGCCGTCGTCGGCTGCGACAGTGGTTCGACCACCGCCGCAGCCACCGCCGGCTCCGCCGAGCCCGGCTGCCCCGCTGTCCTTGCCCGTGCCAAGTCGGCGGTCAAGAAGGCCGAAGACGTCGACGCACCGTGGGACGGTCCCACCACCGGTCCCCGGGCGGTTCCCGGCAAGACCGTCGTCTTCGTCGCCCAGACCCTGGCCAACCCCGGTGTCACCGGCGTCGCCCAGGGAGTCGAGGAGGCCGCCAAGGTCATCGGCTGGAAGGTCCGCGTCATCAACGGCCAGGGCACGCCCGCCGGAATCAAGGCCGCCTTCGACGAGGCCGTGGCCCTTGAGCCCGCCGGCATAGTCATCGGCGGTTTCGACCCCAAATCCACTGCCCAGCAGGTCCGTCGGGCCAATGCCGCGGGTATCCCGCTGATCGGCTGGCACGCCGTCGGCGCCCCCGGCCCCAGCGACGACCCGGAGCTCTTCAGCAACGTCACCACCAGGGTCGAGGACGTCGCGAGGATCAGCGCCGACTGGATCATCAGCCGGTCCAACGGGCGCGCGGGCGTGGTCCTGTTCACCGACGCCTCGATACCTTTCGCCAAGCGCAAGTCCGACCTGATCAAGAAGGAACTCGCCACCTGTTCCGACGTCAGGCTGCTGAGCTACGAGGACATCCCCATCCCCGAGGCCAACAGCCGCACCGTTGAGGCGGTCTCCTCCCTGCTCTCCCGTTTCGGCAGCGAGTGGACCCACTCCGCCGCCATCAACGACCTCTACTTCGAGCACGCCGCCACCGCTCTGCGCGCCGCCGGCCGGCAGGGCGCCGACGCCCCGTTCAACATCGGCGCCGGCGACGGCGACCCCTCGGCATTCCGGCGCATCAATGGCAGGGAGTACCAGGCCGCCACCGTGCCCGAGCCCCTCTCCGAACAGGGCTGGCAGATCATCGACGAGCTCAACCGTGCTTTCTCCGGCAGAGCCGACAGCGGATACGTCGCCCCTGTCCACATCGCCACCGCCTCCAACAGCGGCGGCGCACTGTCCTGGGACTCCGAGGGCTACCGCCAGGCGTACCGGAAGATCTGGGGCAAGTAGGCCACCGGCCCCAGCGGTCCCACCGGCCAGCCACCGCTGACCGGTGACCGCTGGCCGGTCACCGGCCAAGCCGACGTACGCAGCAGCACGCTTCATGGAAACGTCCACTCCGACCTGCCGTGCAGCGCTCGATCGGCTTCCCTGGACGGCCTGTTCGCCGTGACCAGTCCCGTCGGGGGACCGACCATGGTCGCGGTGGAACTGCCGTACGGGTGGTGACGGGGGCCCGCCCGTCCGCCCTCCACCTCCTCCCTTCCCCTCTCGCGCCTTCGCGCTCTCGTCTCTCCACCTGTGAGCGCCCCACTCCGTCTCCCCTGACGCTCGGTCGGAGGGGACAGTAGGAGGGAGGGGGAGAGGGGGAGCGGTGTGGAAGGAGAGGAACGGGTCGTGATCGAGGCGGAGTTGAAGGCCCGGGTCCGTGCGCCGGAGGCGGTCGCGCGGGCGCTCGACGAGTGGGCCGAGGGCAGGTCCGAGACGTACCAGGACACGTACTACGACCTGCCGGACGGCAGCCTGCGGGCGCGGGACGAGGAGTTGCGGCTGCGGTTCCTGGCCGACCACGGCACGGGCGACCGGCGGACGCTGCTCACCTTCAAGGCGGCCGCGGTGGACGAGGCGTCCGGTTCCAAGCCCGAGTACGAGACGCGGGTCGGGGACTCACAGATCGCGCACGCCATCCTGGAACATCTCGGCTACGTGCCGGCGATCGTGTTCGAGAAGCGCTGCCGCAGCCACGCCTTCGAGGCGTACGGCCGGCCGATGCTCGCCACCCTCGTACGGGTCCCCGAACTGGACGGCACGTTCCTGGAGATCGAAACCCTGGTCATGGAGGAAGCCGAGGTCGGCGCGGCCCTCGACGACATCCGCGCGGTGCTCGACGAGCTGGGCATCGCCCCGGAGGACCTCACGCGCGAGCTCTACACGGACGCGGTGGCGGCGGTCCGTCGGGCCCACAGCCCCGGCCGGTGAGCACAAACACCTGGGGCCGGAATCCTCATCGGATTCCGGCCCCAGGCCTTCAGTAGCGGGGACAGGATTTGAACCTGCGACCTCTGGGTTATGAGCCCAGCGAGCTACCGAGCTGCTCCACCCCGCGTCGTTGAAACCAGTGTACGCCATCTGCGGGACCTCACGCACACGGCTTGATGGCGACCGCCGATCACCGTGAGTTCACTCAGCCGCCCGGACATCTGCCAGGCGACCGGGCCACGCGTGTGTCAGGTGCGCACAACGTCTGTCAGGTCCGCTCCAACGCGGGGCCGCCCGCTCCCACGCGGGTCCGGCCCGGCCGACGAAGCACCTCCGACCACACGCCTCCGACCACACGCCTCCGACCACACGCCTCCGACCACACCCCTGCTCAGCCGACCACATGCTTGTTGGGCGTCTTCGCCCGCTCCTCGTACTCCGGCAGGACGACGACCTCGGCCCCCTCCGCCGAGAGCACCGCGTTGCCGACGGCGGCGTCCTCGACGAACGTGTCCGGCTCGCGCCAGGCCGTGACGACGCGGCGGATGCCCGCGTCGAGGACGAGCCGGGCGCAGGGCGCGGGGCGGGAGGCGCGGCGGGCGCACGGTTCCAGGCTGCTGTAGACCGTGGCGGAGGCGAGTCGCGGGTCGGCGGGGTCGAGCTTGGCGAGGGCGGCCTCCTCGGCGTGGGCCACGGGGTCGCCGCCTTCGCGGGAGTGGCCGCGGGCCAGCTCCGTACCGTCCGCGGCGACCACGACCGCGCCCACGCTGAACGCGGTCTGCGAGGGCGGGCACTCGGCGGCCAGTTCGCAGGCCAGCGACAGCCAGTGCCGGTCGGCGGCGGAGACGGCCGGGCCGGTGCCGGGGACGGTGGGGGCGTACCGGATGAGGACGACGTCGCCGACCGGCCGGGTCTCCAGCAGGCGCAGCCGGCTCTTCGGCCCTCCCGGGTAGGCGCCGGTCCCGAACATCCGCGGCGCGTCCGCCTCGCCCACGAACACCGGCGCGACGGCCAGCTGCACCTCGTCCGCGAGCCCCTGCTGGAGCAACTGGGTGTGGACGCGGCCGCCGCCCTCCACCATGAGGCGCCGGATGCCGCGTACGTCCCCGAGGTGGTCGAGGAGGGCGGGCCACTGCAGGTCGGGGCCGACGGACACGACGGCCACGCCGTTCGGGCCGGTCGGCAGGCCGAGTCCGCGCAGCCGGTCCGCGCCCTTGTCCGTCGTGTAGAGGACCTTCTCACCGCCGGTGTGCCAGAACTGGGCCGCCGGGTCGAGATCGCCGGACGCGCTGACCGTGACCTTCAGCGGGTACTCCGGGAGCCCGGCGGCGACGCGGGCCGCGCGGCGCTCCGGGGAGTTGACCAGCAGCCGGGGGTTGTCGGTGCGCAGGGTGCCGGCGCCGATCAGGATGGCGTCGCTCGCCGCGCGCACCTCGTCGACCCGGTCGAAGTCGGCCGGACCCGAGAGCAGCAGCCGCTCGGGCCCGGTGTCGTCCAGGAAGCCGTCGAGGGAGACGGCGGCGGACAACAGGACGTAGGGCTGGGGCATGGACGCGCTCCCTGGCGGTGACGGTGAGGTGACGGCGGTGGGGTGACGGCGGTGGTGGCCGGCCTCACCACCGGGCTTGGTTCAAGTTTTAAACAATAACTACACTGTACGTATGACGACCCGCTGGCTCACCCCCGAGGAACAGCGTGCCTGGGGTGCCTACCTCGCCGCGACCACGCTCCTGGAGGACGCGCTCGACCGGCAGCTCCAGCAGGAGGCAGGCCTCCCGCACCTCTACTACTCCGTGCTGGCCGTCCTCTCCGAGGCGCCGGACCGCCGTATGCGGATGACCGATCTCGCCGAGTACCTGAAGATCACGCGCAGTCGGCTGACGTATGCCGTGACCAGGCTGGAGAAGGACGGCGTGGTGCGGCGCGAGGACTGTCAGTGGGACAAGCGCGGCAGCGTCACCGTGCTCACCGACGAGGGCATGGCCCTGCTGGAGCGTACGGCGCCGGGGCATGTCGAGACGGTCCGCAAGGCCGTCTTCGACCACCTCAGCGCCGAGCAGATCAGTCAGTTCGAGGAGATCTGCGCGGCCATCGCGACGGCGATCCAGGGCGGGGAGCCGCAGGCGACCGCCGGCTCCGACGACCTGCCGTGGCGCCGCCGCGCGTGCCCGTCCGGCCGGCCGGGGCAGTAGCGGGCGCTCCGCGATCCGCCCGGTGGCCCGCCAGTCCGCGATCCGCCCGGTGGCCAGCCAGGTGGCCGGTCGGGCGGCCCTCCCCTCGGTTCCCGTGTGGCGGGAATGTGACGCATCCCCAAACCGGTTGCTTGAATTTTGAAGCACGGGTTAGAGTCGCTGCGAGCGCTGTGCTTCAAAACTGAAGCACAGCGACGCCCCGCCCCAGGACCGGAGAACCCGCATGCCCGACTTTCCCGCTGCCACCCCGCGTGCCCGCGTCCGGGTACCGCTGCGTTTCCAGGACGGCTACGGCGTCGACGCCGACCTGGTCACCTTCCACGGCCTCGTCGACGGCCAGGAGCACCTGGCGATCGTCCTCGGCGACCCCGCCCCCGGCGCGGCCCCGCTGGTCCGGCTGCACTCCGAGTGCCTGACCGGCGACGTGTTCGGCTCGGCCCGCTGCGACTGCGGTCCGCAGCTGCGCGAGGCGGTGGAGCGGATCGCCGACCGCGGCGGTGTCCTCCTCTACCTCCGCCAGGAGGGCCGGGGCATCGGCCTCTACAACAAGCTCGACGCGTACGCCCTCCAGGACCAGGGCCTCGACACGTACGAGGCGAACGCGGCGCTCGGACTGCCGGAGGACGCCCGCGACTACACGGCGGCGGCCCAGATGCTGGGTGCCCTCGGCATCGACGAACTGGACCTGCTCTCCAACAACCCCGACAAGGCGCAGCAGCTCCGCGACCTCGGCGTAGGCGTCGGCCGGCGCGTCCCGACGGGTGTCTTCACCACCGCCCACAACGTCCGCTACCTCCGCGCGAAGGTCCTCCAGACCCAGCACACCCTCCCCCTACCGGAGCTGACGGAACTGCCGGAACTGACGGGACTCGCGGGGCTGACGGCGGGCTGAGCCCCGCGCGGCGCGGCCTCCCCGTCCCCTCACTAGCCCACTCGGCCCGGCCGACTAGCCCCGTTCCCCACCGACGGAAACCCTGTATCCGTGGGCAGCCAGTGGGAGTGGAGGGGTGTGCGGGAGCCGGGTGGGCGGCGGTTCTCGTATGCCCGCGCGCTCGTTCGCGTCCTGCCCGCCCTGCTGATCGCCACGGGCCTCTTCTACGACCACTTCACCCCGCGCGAGTTCACGGCGGTCCCCTTCTTCACCGCAGCGCCCCTGGTGGCGGCCCCGCTCTTCTCGCTGCACGGCACGGTGGTCACCGGGCTCGCCTCGATCGCCGGCATCACCGCCGTACGCCTCTACTACGGCGACACGAGCAGCGTGGACGCGATCACCGAGATCGCCACGGTGGCCACCGTCGCCGTACTGGCCGTACTGATCAACCGCCTCGTGCGCCGCAGCGACGCCCGGCTCGCCACCGCCCGTGAGATCGCCGAGGCGGCGCAGCGCGCCGTACTGCCGGTGCCGCAGGAGCGGATCGGCGGACTGGAGATCGCCGCGCGGTACGAGGCGGCGCAGGCCGGGGCGTCGATCGGGGGCGATCTGTACGCGGTGCAGGACTCGCCCCACGGCGTACGGCTGATCGTCGGCGATGTGCGGGGCAAGGGGCTGGGGGCGGTGTCGGCGGTGGCCGTGCTGATCGGCGCGTTCCGGGAGGCGGCCGAGCAGGAGTCGACGCTCGAAGCGGTCGCCCAGCGCCTGGAACGGGCGCTGGCCCGGGAGGCCACGCGCCGCGAGGCCGCGCGACGGGACGCGACGGTGGAGCACGAGGGGTTCGTGACGGCCGTCCTGGCGGAGTTCCCGCACGGCGCCGGCCGTGCCCGGATCGTCAACCGGGGCCACCCGTCCCCCCTGCTGCTGTACGCCGACGGCGTTCTGTGCGCCCTGGAAGCCCCGCAGCCCGCGCTTCCCCTCGGCATGGACGACCTGGGCACCTGGCCCGACCGCGCGGAGGAGACCGGATTCCCGCCCGGCGCCACGCTGCTCTTCTACACCGACGGCCTCTCCGAGGCGCGGGACGCGCGCGGCGCCTTCTACGACCCGGCCGAGCGCCTGTCCGGACGCACCTTCTCCGCCCCGCGTGCCCTGTTGACGGCCCTCGCGGAAGAGGTACGCCGTCACACGGGTGGCCGCACGACGGACGACATGGCCCTCCTCGCGGTCCGCCGTCCCTGACGTCGCACACGCCCCTCTCGCATCTCTCCCGCTCGATATCACCGAGCGTGTCCGTCCGACCGTCCTCCGTATAACAACTGACGTACCGTCAGGCCATTTGTTACTCCTGAGGAAAGGTCAACTCGCCCGTTTTACGCCCCTCATGACCCGTAAAGTCCAGCGCGAAAGCCGGAACGATCATTAAGAACAGCTTGGAATGGAGTACTCGCGTCTATTAACGTTCGATAACGCAGCGCGGTCGTCCCAGCCGTCACAAGAGACGGCTCCGTGCTCACGCGCCGAATCCCGCAAGGGAACCGGGGAACCACCACCCTGGGGTGAATCGCACGGAAGCCGTCGTGGCAGTACGCACGACCGGTTTACGCGCGTAGGAGACCTTCCTGCTCCGAACCCGTCAGCTAACCCGGTAGGCGAGGAGGAAGGAAGGAGCACGCCCACGTGGCGTCGAACCGGTCCGCGACCGAAGCCCCGTTCGTACCGAGCCAACGAGACGGCGAGAGCCAGACGTTCGGCTACGGCAGCTACAACAGCGACAACGAGGGCCCCTGGCAGGAGTGGAATCCCAGCGAGGAGACCCTGCGCCCCGTTCGCGGTCGGCACCGCGTCGCCAAGCCGCGCGGTGGACTCGCCCGTGGCGGACTGGCCCGCAGCTCCACGGTTCTCGGCGTCGGTGTCATAGCCGCCGTCGGCGGCGCCGGCATGGCCAGCGCGCAGTCCGGCAAGGCCCCGGTGTCCATATCGCTGCCCGACATGCCGAACGTCGGCTCGGTCTTCGAGGACGAGAAGCCCGACGAGCCGGAGCCCCAGGCCTCCACCACCCCGCTCAGCAGTGCCGGCCTGACCACCGCCGACACCGAGCAGGGCACCGCGGACGCCGGCGAGGCGCTGCGCGCCCGCATCATGGCGCAGGCCGAGTCCCAGCAGGAGGCCTTCGACAAGGCCGCCGCCGAGGCCGCCCAGACCGCCGCCGCGGACAAGGCCGCCGAGCAGGCCGCCCAGGAGAAGAGGGAAGCCGAGGCGAAGGAAGCCGCCGCCAAGAAGAAGGCGGAGGAGGAGGCCGCGGCGAAGAAGGAGGCCGAGCGCCTCGCCGCCCTCGCCAAGCAGTTCACGCTTCCCACCTCCTCGTACACCCTCACCTCGACCTTCGGCCAGGCGGGCCCCTACTGGTCCTCCGGCTACCACACCGGCCTCGACTTCGCGGCCCCCACCGGCACCCTCATCAAGGCCGTCCACAGCGGCACCATCACGCAGGCCGGCTACGAGGGCTCCTACGGCTACAAGACCGTCCTCACCCTCGATGACGGCACCGAGATCTGGTACGCCCACCAGTCCTCCATCGGCGTCAGTGTCGGCCAGAAGGTCGCCACCGGCGACGTCATCGGCCGCGTCGGCGCCACCGGCAACGTCACCGGCGCCCACCTCCACATGGAGGTCCACCCGGGCGGCTCCGCCAGCGGCATCGACCCGGCGGCGTGGCTGCGCAGCAAGGGCCTCACCCCGTAGCCGGGCAGAACCAGCGACCACTCCCGCCGGGCCTCGCACCCGCCCGCGGAGACCACGACGCCGCGTAACCCCACGGGGATTACGCGGCGTTCGTCATGCCGGGGGAGCGACAGTACGGTGCGGCGGCGGGGCGGGCGTCCCTACCGCAGGAGGCACCTGGCGCCAGGCGACGGGGGACACACCGGCACGGCCCCGACCACGCCACGCACCGGCAGCCCGCGAACCGCTACGGCTCCCGCTGCCGATACCGCTAGTACCGATACGGGTTGTACGAGGGATACGGAGCCATCCCGTGAACCACCGGCTGCGGATAGGCGGACCCGTACCCGCCGTACCCGCCGTATCCGTATCCGCCGTATCCGTATCCGTACCCGTACCCGCCGTACCCGTGCTTCGGTCCGGCCTCCCGCCCCGCGTACCCCAGGGCCGGGCGGGCCAACTCCCGCCTGCGCCACAGCTCGAACAGCAACTCCCGCTCCCGCAGCGCGAAGTCGCCCCCGGCCCGACCCCGTCGCCCCCGGTTCCGGAGGAACGCCAACCTCGTCGCGTACGCCTGGTACTCCGCGACCGACCGAGCCCCCGCCTTCCCGAAGTGGTGCGCCGCATACTCCCGCGCCACCCGCCGAGCCCGCATCGACCCCAGCACATACGGCTCGGCCGGCGTCAGCCACCCCGCGGCCGCGTACGCCGGCAGTTCCTCCCGTACGGTCCGCAACTCCCGCTGCCGAGCCCAGATCACCAACCACGTCAGCAACCCGAACGCCGGCACCATGAACGCCGCGTACACCGCGAAGAACCCGTACTCCCCGAACGTCGCGGACCCGTTCCAGACCGCGTGCATTCCCATGGCGAGCAACAGCCCGCCCACGGGCACGAGCACCCGCCGCCCCCGCTGCCACTCCGCGGAGAACGCCGCCACCCCGAACCCGATCCCCGTCAGCACGGTGAACAAGGGATGCGCGAACGGCGACATGATCACCCGCACGAAGAACGTCGCCGCGGTGACCGACGCCAGCCCACTCCCTCCGCTGAGCTGATCCGTCCCGAACGCGGTCCCCAGATACAGGATGTTCTCGGTGAACGCGAACCCGGTCGCGGTGAACCCCGCGATCACCACCCCGTCCACGATCCCGGTGAAGTCCCGCCTCCTGAACAGGAAGACGAGCAGGACGGCCGCGGCCTTGGCGGTCTCCTCCACCACGGGCGCTATGACGGTGGCCCCCAGGGTGTCGGCATGCGAGGGGTCCGCGGTCGCCGTGGCTATCCACCGGGTCGCGAAACTGTTCGCCACGATGGCTATCAGCGCCGCCGCGCACGCCCCCCAGGCGAACGCGAACACCAGGTTCCTCCAGGGCCCGGGCTCCACCCGGTCCAGCCACCGGAACGCGGCCATGAGCAACGGCACGGGCAGCACCGAGAGCCCCAGCCCGACGAGAAACCCCTCCGTGCCGGTCTGTTCACGGACGAGCGCGAGGATGACGAGCCCGGAGATCCCGAGCAGTCCTATCAGCGCCCCGTACGTGACGCTCTTCCGCTGCCACCAGCGCGTGGGCCTGAACGCATACCCACCGGCAGGGCCGCTGGGGTGCGTCGGGTAGGGGGGACTGGTGGCCATTGCGTTGACCCTAACGAGGGAGGGGCGCCGCCCGCGACGGCGCGTGGTAGGGCCCGCCGGACCGCGCCGGCCGACCCGGCCGTAGGACCGCACGCGCCGGCCCGGCCGCCGGACTCTGCCCGCCGAACCGCGCCCGCCGGACTGTGAACGACGGCCTTCAGACGCCTGTGGGGGGGTGTTCGGACTTCCGCATCTGTTCCTGCATCCGCATCCGCTTCTGCGTTTGCTGTTGCTCCTGCTCACGCTGCTGTACGCGGCGGAAGAGCAGATCGTTCACCACATGACCCTTGTCCAGTCCCTGCCCCTCGAAACGGGTCAGCGGCCGGAAGCCGGGACGTGGCGCGAACCCGCCGTCGGTCCGGGTGTTCTCGAAATCCGGATGGGTGGTGAGCACGTCCAGCATCTGTTCGGCGTACGGTTCCCAGTCCGTCGCACAGTGCACGATCGCCCCCGGCCTGAGCCGTGACGCGACGAGCGTGAGGAATTCCGGCTGGATCAGCCGCCGCTTGTGATGCCGCTTCTTCGGCCAGGGGTCGGGGAAGTACACGCGCAGCCCGTCCAGTGAGCCGGGTGTCAGCATCTCCCGCAGCAGAATGATCGCGTCGCCGTTCGCGACCCGGATGTTGGACAGTCCGTCCCGGTCCGCGAGATTCAGCAGGTTTCCCTGGCCCGGCGTGTGCACATCCACGGCGAGCACGTTGGTCTCCGGATCGGCGGCCGCCATCCGCGCGGTCGCCTCTCCCATCCCGAACCCGATCTCCAGCACGACGGGCTTCTCGTCGCCGAACAGCTCGACGAGATCCAGTGGACGCCCGTCGATATCGAGCCCCCACTTGGGCCACAACCGCTGCAGCGCGTCCGCCTGCCCGGCCGTCACCCGACTGCGCCGGGGCTGAAAACTCCTGATCCGCCGCTCGAAATGCGACCCGGCGGGATCCGCCTTCGGCCCATCGGGAAATCGCGGCTCACCCTTGTCCCGGGTACGCCGAAGGGAGGCACCGGTGGTGCGGGGCTCAGGGGAATTGGCGGAGTCAGACACAGTGCCCCCGATTTTACGACTCCCCGAGCCCGCGTCCCAGCCTGCCCGCCGCCCCCGCGCGCAGCTGCGGGCAGTCGTGCCGCTCGGGGCGGCACGGGTGGCCGCAGCGGCCACCCGCGGGCGCCGGTGAGCGAAACCCACCGACCATCGCGCGGCCCCAGCCGCCGGGCACCGCACGAGCGCCCGTCCCACTCCGGCCAGGACGGCCAGCGCCCGTCACACTCCGGCCAGGACGGCCAGCGCCCGTCACGCCCCGGCCAGGACGGCCAGCGCCCGCCGCCCCACCTCTCGCCCGATCGGCAGCGAAGCGGTCGCCGCAGGCGAAGGCGCGTTCAGTACATGGACGGCCCGCGCCCCCTCCCGAATCAGGAAGTCGTCCACCAGCGTGCCGTCCCGAAGCACGGCCTGAGCCCGCACCCCGGCCGCCGCAGGCACCAGGTCCCCTTCCGAGACCCCCGGCAACAACCGCCGCACCGCCCCGGTGAACGCCTTCTTCGACACGGACCGCCGAAGCTCCCCCGCCCCGTACCGCCAGTGCCGCCGAGCTATCCGCCAGGCCCCGGGCCAGGCCAGGGTCGCCCCCAGCTCCCGTACCCGCACGGTCCCCCACCCGTACCCCTCGCGGGCCAGGGCGGGCACGGCGTTGGGCCCGACGTGGACGCCCCCGTCGATCCCCCGGGTCAGATGCACCCCGAGGAACGGAAACGCCGGGTCGGGCACCGGATACACGAGTCCACGCACCAGCTCGGGCCGCGCCAGCTCGTAGTACTCCCCCCGGAACGGCACGATCCGCATCCCGGGCTCGTCCCCGGTCATCCGGGCCACCTCGTCGCAGTGCAGCCCGGCGCAGTTCACCAGCACCCGTCCCCGTACGACGTCACCGCCCCGGATCCGCACGGCGACGCCCAGCGAGGCCCGCCGGTCGATCCGCTCGACCTCGGCGCCGTACCGGATCTCGGCGCCGGACGCCCGCGCGAGCTGCCGGGCGACCCCGACGAAGTCGCAGATCCCGGTGGTGCCGACGTGTATGGCCGCGAGCCCGCGCACCTCCGGCTCGTACTCGGCGATCTGGGTGGCGCCCAGCTCCCGCACCGGGATCCCGTTCTCCCGCCCGCGCTGTACGAGGGCGTGCAGCCGGGGGAGCTCCGACCTCTCGGTGGCGACGATCAGCTTTCCGGTGACCGCGTGGTCGATGCCGTACTCGGCGCAGAACTTGACCATCTCGGCGGCGCCCTTGACCGCGTACCGCGCCTTCAGCGACCCCGGCCGGTAGTAGATCCCACTGTGGATGACGCCACTGTTCCGCCCGGTCTGATGCCGGGCCGGTCCCGGTTCCTTCTCCAGCACGGTGACCCGCGTGCCCGGCGCCGCCCGCGTGATCGCATACGCGGTGGACAGCCCGACGATCCCGCCGCCGACCACGAGCACATCACAGTCGTACGCGCCCTGCCTCCGCACGCGCCCCACCTCCCGACTCCGATAGTGCACTGCACCACTGACAATGCCCTCAAACCCGGAAGCCGCCTACATGGTGCTGGTCACGTTCTCCGATGCCGTTCCTCGATGCCGGGCGCCCAAGGCCGCGCCCCAAAGGGGCGCGGGGAACCGCGCGACCAGCCACAACTCACCCGCACCCGCAAAACCCTCACAAACCCGGCAGACGAGTAGGCGCCGACAGCCAAGCGGAGCGCTCACGCAGGCGTCATCAAAAGAGGCCGCGCCCTCTCCCGCAGCTCGATCACCCGCGGCTCGTCCCCGTACGGCTCCAGCCGGTGCAGCAGATCCTTCACGTACTCGGTCGTGCGGGCGGACGAAATGCGCCCCGCGACCTCCACCGCCCGTACCCCCTGCTCGCACGCCGCATCGAGGTTGCCGGACTCCAGCTCGGCGACCGCCGACACGACGAGCCGCAGCCCGTGCGAGCGTACGAACTCCTCCGTCGGCCGCGACAGTGCCTGCTCGGTGAAGCGGCGCACCTGACGCGGCGCCTTGAGGTCGCGGTAGCACTCCGCGGCGTCCGCGGCGAACCGGTCGTAGCCGTAGAACCCGAGCCAGGTCGGATCGTTGTCGCCGTCCCGGGCTCGCTCCAGCCACCCCTCGGCGGCCTTGAGGGCCGCCCCGGCGGCCGCCGCGTCACCCGCGCGTGCGTGTGCCCTCGCCTCGACGAGCCGGAAGAAGCTCATCGTGCGCGCGGTGGCCAGCCCCCGGTTGCGTTCGAGCGCGGCCTGCGCGAGATCGACGCCCTCGTCGCCGAAGCCGCGGTAGGTCGCCTGCAGGGACATGGTGGCCAGCACATATCCGCCCAGCGGCACGTCGGCCGCGGCCCGCGCGAGCCTCAACGCCTGGATGTAGTACCGCTGCGCCGCCTCCTGTTGACCCGTGTCAAAGGCCATCCAGCCGGCGAGGCGGGTGAGTTCCGCGGACGCTCCGAACAGCGCGCGGCCCACTTCGTCGGAGTACGACCCGAGCAGCAGCGGCGCCGCCTCGACCCGCAGGCACTCCGGCACCATGGACGAACGCCAGTCGCCGCCTCCGTACTTGGAGTCCCAGCGCCTGGCGTCCTCGGCGGCCTCCCGCAACTTCTGCACATCGCTGTGGCCGACTTTCAGCGGCGACCCGGAGCCCTCCGCGGAGCCCGCCTCACGCGCCACCGAACTGTCGGCCGGGGTTATCAGCCATCGTGAGGCAGGCGTTGCGTATGCGCTCACTGCGAACGATCCGGCGAGGGACTGCCAGATGCCGCCGGTGCCGGCGCGGCGGCCGGCGAGGTCGAGGCGGTAGAGCTCCGTCGCCGCGCGCACCGCCTGCCCGACGTCCCGGGGGAAGGCGAGGCCCACTTCGGGGGCGGGATCCGCGTCCGCCAGGCCGATCTCGTGGAGCGGCACCGGTCGGCCGAGCTTCTGGCCGATCGCGGCCGCGATGAGGTGCGGCGCGGCGCCCTGGGGGACCATGCCCTTGGAGACCCACCGCGCCACCGAGGTCTTGTCGTAGCGAAGTGTCAACCCGCGTTGAGCGCCAAGATCGTTGACGCGACGCGCGAGTCCTGCGTTGCTGATTCCCGCGAGGGCGAGAACGGTGCCGAGTTTTTCGTTCGGCCCGCGTTGCTCCCTGGACATTGCGCCACCCCTCGAACAGACGGCTGCCGCGGCGGCATAGGCACGCGGCATTCGTAAACCCAGCGTAGTTCGCCGCATCCCAAGCGTTAAGGGGCCCAAATCCGGATGGCGGGATTGTGGTCCGTACGAAAGTGCGGACAGAGTACGGAGTGTGGTGACGTGCTCCCGCTGTGTGGCCGTGCGCCTGTCCGTGCGCTCTTCTCCGGCCACCGGGGGAGCGCTTCCATGGTCGTGCGTGGGTCGGCCCGCTGTACTGGATCCAGTGGGCTGGGGGACACCGCCGCCTACATCCCCGCGGGCGGCGGACCGGTCCGGGAGGCGAACTCCGCCTCCCGGACTGTGCGTTGACGCTGTGTCGTCATCGGGGGCGGTACGGCGGGTGGGCCAACTCCGCCCTTCAGGGCCGATTTGGCCGAAAATCGACGGTGGTCGTCGAGCGTGAATACCGCTCCGACCACGTCTCTTGAGGGCGCGTTAGGTGTTCTGGGGGAGCGTACCGGGGGCGCATTCACGTCGTAGACCCGGGGTCCTCCTTTGTCGACCTCCCCTCTTCAAGGGCGACTTGAGGGTGTGGCGGGGGAGTGCTCAAGGCTCCCCAGGGGCGCACTCACCGGTGTGCAAGCCGCGCCACACGCCCTCCGGCAAGCCTCCTTCGTGGCAGCATGGGAGCCGTTCGTGCGGTGCCCTGGTTGTCCACAGCCTGTGGAGGCGACGATGCGGTGGTTGGTGGGATGGAGCAGTACCGCCGCTGGCGCACCCGCCTTCGGCTCCGCCGGCGCCACCGGACCCGACGGCGAGACCGTGCACCCGGTCGGCTCGCACCTCCTGTGGGGCGACCCCGATCCGCTGTGGGCCGTCGGCGACTGGCGCCCCGACGAGGTGCGCGTCGTGACGGCCGACGCCCAGACCAAGATCGCCGTCCTCGGCATCTGCGGCGCCTCCGACGAGCAGCTGCGCGTGGGCCTGTTCGCCGCCCGCGGCGGTGCCCTGCGCCACCTGACCGCCTGGCCCGGCAGTTACACCGCCGTCGTCCAGGTCGGCCGCCGGGTGACCGTCTGCGGCGACATCGCGGGCGCCCGCCCGGTCTTCTACACCCCCTGGGCGGGCGGCACGGCGTACGCGACCGCCGCGCTGCCCCTCGCCGACCTCATCGAGGCCAACCTCGACTTCGGGCACCTGGCCGCCCTGCTGGCCGCCCCCGACGTACCGGACGCCCTGCACGACTCCACCCCGTACGACGGCGTGCGCCGCATTCCTCCGGGGCACGCACTGATCCTGCGCGCCGGGGCGCGTGAGGTCGCCGGCTACGAGCAGGTCGCCTCGCTGGCCGTCGCCGCCCCCTCCGCCGACCCGACCAGCGCGGTGGACGCCGTCCGCGACGCCCTCGTCGAGGCCGTACGGGTCCGGCTGTCCGCCCCCCGGCACGTCCCCGACGTCGACCCCGGCCCGGTCCCCGGCATGGGCCCGGCCGAGCGCCGCGCCGCCCGCGGCATGCCCGTCCCCGGCATCGGCGCCGATGTCTCGGGCGGCCCCGCCTCCGGCACCCTGGCCCTGCTCGCCGCCGGCCTGCCCGGCGCCCCCGGCACGGTCCTCGGCCACGGCACGGGCGCCGGCGAACGCCTCCTCGCCGTCACCTTCAACGACCTGGCCACCTCCGGCCGCGAGGCCGAACTGGAACGCGCGGGCACGCTGGCCGCCAACCCCCGCCTCCACCACGTGGTCGTGACGGGCGGCGAGGAGGTGCTCCCGTACGCCGACCTCGACATCCCCCTGACCGACGAACCGGGCCCCTCCCTGGTGACGGCCGCCCGCCACCGCGCCCGCCTCGCCGCCGGCAGCGCCGACCACTTCACCGGCTACGGCGCCCGCCAGGTCCTGGACGCCCACCCCGCCCGCCTCGCCGACCTCCTCATGGACCGCAAACGCCGCCACCTGGTCCGCCCGGTCGCCGCCCTCACCAAGGCCGACGGCTCGGTGATGGTCCCCGCGCGGGTGTACGGCGCCGCGCGGAAGCTGGCCCGCACCCCGTACCGCTCCGGCGTCGAAGTCCTCGCCGACCGCCTCATGCAGCGCCGCTTCGAGGAGCCCGGAGGCGCGGTGGGCGCCTCCCTGGCGGCGCTCACCTGGGCCAGACCGGGCCCCGCCGCCCGCTGGCTCACCGGCGAGGCCCTGGCAGAAGTATCGATTCGCCTGGGAGCGACGACGGGCCGTTCCACCGTCGGCCCCGGCCAGCGTCCCGGCGACTTCCGCGCCCGCGCGGCCCTGGCCCGGCACGCGGCGGACCTGAGGATCCTGGAGCAGGCGGCGGAGATCCGCTCCCAACGCCTCCACACCCCCTTCCTCGACAACCAGGTCGTCCGCGCCTGCCGCGCCCTCCCCGAGGCCCTGCGCGTCCAGCCGGGCGCCCGCGCCGCCATCCTCCGTACGGTCCTGGAGGGCGCCGGCGTCACCGACCTCCCGCCCGGCTGGGGCGCCCCCTCCCACGCCACCTCCGCCGCCGCGGCCCGAACCGGCCTGCGCGTGGCCGCCGACACCCTGATCAGCCTCTTCGACACACCGCTGCTCGCGCAGGCGGGCCTGGTGGAGGCCCGAGTGGTCCGCAAGGCCCTCCGAGCGGCGGCGGAGGGCGAGCCCCTCCCCCTGGACGGCCTCGCCGACCTCGTCTCCCTCGAACTCTGGCTCCGCCGCCTCCTCTCCCGCCGAGGCACCTGCTGGACGGGCACCCCGGCAAGACAGCGAGCGGTACCGGCCGGCATCACCCCCCAGAGGGGCGCGCTGGGCACGGGGGCGACGGCGCGACGGGCGTAGCCGACCTTTCGGGGCGCGAGCCACCTGCCCCGCTGGACGAGGCGACGGCGGCGGCCGACCGCTTCGGCGCCCCGGACCCCCACGCCTTCGTCCACCTCCCGCGCCCCCATGGCGTTGGTCGACGGCGAGACCACCCACGCCCGTGATCTGTGGCGGCTCGCCCACGAGGTGCCTCACCGGGAAACAGTCCCGCCCCGGTTCCGGGCCTTCCCGGACCTGGTCGACGGGCTCCTCACGACCGCAGAGTCCGGCCCGGAACCCGGCCCGCGCGGAATGACCGACGCCCTCCGCACCGCCGTGGACATCCCTGCGCCGAGACCGTGACGGCGGCCAACCCCGGCCGAGCACCGCGACCGTACTGTCCGGCCTCGGCGACCACGCCCGCACCGCACGCCTCCTGGCCGCCGGAACCAGCCGGCACGGTGGCCACCCGCTGTAACCCGCGCCCCGAAAGGGGCGCGGGGAACCGCGCGAGAACCCCCACGAACCCGCACCCGACAACACACCCCACGGGGTCGAAGGGGCAGCGCCCCTGGTGGAGGGAAACGGGTAGGGGCGGCGGGGGCGGAAACCCACCCCACGCCGCCCCTGGCGACAACCTCACCCACCCACCATCAGGCAGGCCGAGACCGCAACCCCTCCAGCAGAATGTCCAGCAACCGAGCCGACGCGGCAGCCTGCTGCGCCGCATCCGGCAACGCGGGCGCACCCGTGGCGATCACGAGCAACACATCCGCCACGGTCACGTCCTGCCGCAGCTCCCCGGCGGCCCGAGCCCGCTCCACCAACTGCCCCACCACCTCGAGCAGTGCCGAAGCCCCGGCATCGTCCACCGGTCCACCGACGCCACCGGCACCGGCACCGGCACTCGCACCGACGCCACCCGAGGCGCCGAGCGAACCCGCGCCCGAATCCGCCGACGCCAACCGAAGCTCGGCCGTCGGCTGAACCCGCTGCTGCGGCACCCGCGCCTCGTCGACGACGAATCCGCCGACCGTGTCGGACCCGTCCTCCGCGACCCCGACCCGCAGTACCTGCGGCGGCAGCAGCCGCCCGGCACCCGAGGCCACCGAGGTCCGCAGGAACCGCGACAGGGCCTGCCACGGGTCCTGCTCCTGCCCGAGCGCCACCCTGGCCTGTTCGGTGAGCCGGGACGTCTCCTCCTCGGCTATCCGCCGGACCAGGACGTCCTTGCTCGGGAAGCGCCGGTACACCGTGCCGACACCGACCCGCGCGCGGCGGGCCACATCCTCCATCGGCGCGCCGTATCCCAGCTCGCCGAAGACCTCGCGCGCCGCGCGCAGCACGTGCTCGAGGTTGCGCTGTGCGTCCACGCGGAGCGGAGTGGACCGCACTCCGTCACCGCGTCCGTTGCCGCCCGCCGAGCCCATCGCACCACCGGGTGCGATGGTGGACGCGGACGACCAATGGGATTCCTGAATATGCATACGTGTTCCCCCGGTAATGACGTCTCCCCCCGGAGACTCTCCCCGTCATCGGAAGCCGGAGCGGCGGAACAAGCGTCCAAGGTCCTCGGTGGTCTCCGATTTCCTTCGCCGGAGACCCGGTCCCCGAGCCGAACCGCCCGTCGCGGACCACTCGGAACCCGGACCCGAACCCGGAATCCACAACCCGGAACCGGACCCGACCGAACCTCTTGAACGCATCCCCCTACACCCCGTCGACACACGAACATAGTTGAGAGGGAGTCAATTCAGAAGGGGCACGTTCCGCACGGAGCGCCCCTCGATCGGAGTACGGGCGGTTTACGTCCGGTTTGCGCCCCCTCCTGCCACCCCGCTCACACCATCTGACCTGCGCATCTGCCGCACACGCCGGTAAATCGGCCAACCCCGCGCTCCTGTGGAGACCGGTCACACAAATTGCCGGGCCTGTGGACAAACCAACGAGCAAGGTGCGTCATGGGATGGTGAAGGAACCGATGCGCATCCTTATCGTCGGCGGCGGATACGTCGGGCTGTACACAGCGCTGCGCTTGCAGCGACAGCTGAAACCGGAACTCGGACGCGGTGACGTCGAGATCGTCGTCGTGTCCCCCGACCCCTATATGACGTATCAACCCTTCCTTCCGGAGGCGGCCGCGGGCTCCATCTCGCCCCGCCACGTCGTCGTGCCGCTGCGCCGCGTCCTCGACCAGTGCAAGGTCGTCATCGGCGAGGCCACCGCGATCAACCACGCCAAACGCATCGCGACCCTCGACACCCTCGCCACCGCGGAGGAGGGCACGGGCTCCGAGCAGCTGACGTACGACGAGCTGGTCCTCGCCCCCGGCTCGATCGCACGCACCCTGCCCATCCCCGGGCTCGCGGACCACGGCATCGGCTTCAAGACCGTCGAAGAGGCCATCGGCCTGCGCAACCACGTCATCGAACAGATGGACATCGCCTCCTCCACCCGCGATCCCGCGATCCGTGACGCGGCCCTGACCTTCGTCTTCGTGGGCGGCGGCTACGCCGGCGTGGAGGCGCTCGGCGAGCTGGAGGACATGGCCCGCTACACCGCGCGGTACTACCACAACGTGAAGCCCGAGGACATGAAGTGGATCCTCGTGGAGGCCTCCGACCGCATCCTCCCGGAGGTCGGCGAGGAGATGGGCCGCTACACGGTCACCGAGCTGCGCCGCCGCAACATCGACGTACGCCTCCACACGCGTCTCGAATCGTGCGCCGACCGCGTCGCCGTCCTCAGCGACGGGGCCCGCTTCCCGACCCGGACGGTCGTCTGGACGGCCGGTGTGAAACCGCACCCGATCCTCGCCGCGACCGACCTCCCGCTGAACGAGCGCGGGCGCCTGAAGTGCACGGCTGAGCTGACCGTGGAGGGCGTCGCGCACGCCTGGGCCGCGGGCGACGCGGCCGCCGTCCCGGACGTCACCGCCGAACCCGGCAAGGAGACCGCCCCCAACGCCCAGCACGCCGTACGCCAGGCCCGCGCCCTCGGCGACAACATCGCCCGTTCCCTGCGCGGCGAGCCGCTTCAGACGTACTCGCACAAATACGTCGGCTCGGTCGCCTCCCTGGGCCTCCACAAGGGCGTCGCCCACGTCTACGGACGGAAGCTGAAGGGCTACCCCGCCTGGTTCATGCACCGCGTGTACCACCTGAGCAGGGTGCCGACCTTCAACCGCAAGGCCCGTGTCCTCGCCGAATGGATCCTCTCCGGGCTCTTCAAACGGGAGATCGTCTCGCTCGGTTCACTCGAACATCCCCGTGCCGAGTTCGAACTCGCGGCCGGTGGAAAGCCTCCTGAGGACCCGAAGGGGTCGTCCTGACCGGATCCAGGAACTCCACCGTTCAGGCCGACGTCTGACGGATGTCGGTCCGGTCGGCCAGACTGGTCCGCGACGTGATCCACAATCTCGGGCGGGGCCACCGCCCTGCCCGCACAGCACCCACGACCAGGCGTCCCCCCACCGCCGTACCCCGGGGCACCACCCGGGGCCATCGGCAGGATCCGGAGCCGGCCACAGACGACAACACGAGGCACGAGGCAAGGATTCGGTGAACTTCACGCGCTGGAGCGCCCGGCTCCCCGGTACGCAGCGCCGCGCCGCAGCGCGGACCGACCACACGGTCACCCCGGACCGGCGGGGGGAAGGCTCCGTGCCCGCGGCCCGCGTCGAACGGCAGACCGACGACCCCCCGGACGACACACCGACCGTGCCCGTCGTCGACGACCTCCCCACCCGCGAGATCCTCGACCGCATCCCGGCCCTCGTCGCCCTGGTCCACGGCCCGGACCACCGCACGGCCTACGTCAACGACGCCTATGCCGCGGCCTTCGGCGTACGCCCGCTCGGCGAACCGGCCCGCGAGGCCCTGCCCGAGCTGGACGCCCTCGGCCTCCTCCCGCTCCTCGACCAGGTCCTGCGCAGCTCCAGACCCCGCACGGTCAAGTCCCGCAAGGCCGCCGGCGGCCGCAGCTACACGATCACCTGCACCCCGGTCGACGTACCGAGCGGCGCCGAGCAGAGCGACGGCGGCGTGCTGATCTTCGCCGCCGATGTCACCGACCACGCCGAGGCCGCCGAACGCCTCCGCGCGAGCGAGCGCCGCCAGCGCGAGACCGCCGTCACCCTCCAGCGCTCCCTCCTCCCGCAGGAGCTGGAACAACCCGACGACCTGCGCATCGCCGCCGTCTACCACCCCGGCGGCACCGAGACCGCCGTCGGCGGCGACTGGTACGACGTCATCACCCTCGGCGGCGGCCGCACGGCCCTCGTCATCGGCGACGTCATGGGCCGGGGCGTCCGCGCGGCCGCCGTCATGGGCCAGCTCCGTACGGCCGTCCGCGCCTACGCCCGCCTGGACCTCCCGCCGCACGAGGTGCTCCAGCTGCTGGACGGTCTCGCGACGGAGATCGACCCCAACCAGATCGCCACCTGCGCCTACGCCGTCCACGACCCCAACGAGGGCCGCCTGGTCTACGCCTCCGCGGGGCACCTCCCCATCCTCGTCCGCGACGAGAGCGGCACGGTCCTGCGCGCCGACGAACCGACCGGCCCCCCGCTCGGCACCGGCGGCTGGACCCACTCCTCCGGTTCGATCCCCCTCGGCCCCGGCTCCACGGCCGTCTTCTACACGGACGGCCTGGTGGAGCGCCGCAACGAGGACCTGGACGAGGGCATCGCCGCCCTGGAACGCGCCCTGTCCGGAGCCACCGGCACCCCGCAGGTCGTCTGCGACCGCCTCGTCCGCTCGACGGGTGTCACCGCCGACCACGACGACGACGTGGCCGTCCTCGTCCTCCAGCACCCCGCCCGCGTCGGCCCCGACAGCGAACTCTTCCGCAACGCCGCCCTGGAACTCCTCGGCGGCGTGGAAGCCGCCCCCCGGGCCCGCGCCTTCGCCTCCGGCGTCCTGAGCAGCTGGCGCTTCCCGCCGGAACTGCACGACCTGGGCGTCCTGGCAGCCAGCGAACTCGTCGCCAACTCCCTCCAGCACGGCACCCCACCCATGCGCCTGCGCCTGCGCCGCACCGACCGCCGCCTGATCGTCGAAGTCACCGACGGCGACGACCATCTCCCGCGCCGCCGCCGAGCCGACCCCGCCGACGAGTCCGGCCGCGGCATCGCCATCATCGCCACCATCGCCTCCAACTGGGGCAGCCGCCGCGCCCCGGGCGGCGGCAAGGCGGTGTGGTGCGAGTTCGCCCTGCCCCGCCCCACGCCCTCATAGGGGCGCGGGGAACTGCGCGAACGGGGTCCGGGGCAGAGCCCCGAGTCTTTGACGGGGTCGAAGGGGCACAGCCCCTTGTGGACGGGTGGGATGGGTAGGGGCGGCGGGGCGAAACCTCAGGCCCGCACCACCCCGCTCTTCCGGGAAGCCGCCCCACCCCGAGCCACCACCCGACTCCTCCCCGAGGCGGGCTGATCCTGTACATCGCTGAGCTGCCGCCCAAGCCGCAACGCCAGCACCGTGATCCCCAGCGAGAAGAGCAGAAACGCCACGATGTACGGGGCATGCAGCGAGGCCCCCATCGGCCCACCCACCGCTGGCCCAACCGCCAACGCAAGCTGCTTGACCAGCGCGAACGCGGAGTTGTACTGCCCAGCCATCCCCTCCGGCGCAAGATCGGCCACCAGCGGAGCAACCGTCGGCGACAACATGGCCTCACCGAGCCCGAACAGCGCGTACGTCGAGACGAACGCGGCAGTCGCCATGGTCTGGCTCGTCTGCCCCAGCCCGGCGAACCCGGCCACGCCCCACGCCACGGCCCAGATCAGCCCCACGGCAGCGATCACGCGCGACCGCCGACGCCGCTCCACGAACCGCAGCACGGCGAACTGCGCGATCACGATCACCGCGGTGTTGGCCGCCAGCGCCGTCCCGAGCGCGGATGTCGATATCCCGGCCGCCTCGACCCCGTACGCGCTGAGCCCCGACTCGAACTGCCCGTAGCAGGCGAAGAACAACACGAACCCCAGCACGCACAGCTGCACCATGGCCCGATTCCCGAGCAGCTGCTTCCAGCTCCCCTTGGCCGTCGCCCCTGTGGGCACGCCCTCGACCTTCGGAGCGCGAGGCATCCGCACGGTCGCCATCACTCCCACGAGCAGCAGGAACATCGCCGCCTGTATGGAGAACAGGAGGACGAAGGAACCGGCGCGCGTGGCATCGACGAGATGCCCGCCTATCAGCCCGCCGACCCCGAGCCCGAGGTTCTGCAGAAAGAACTGTGTGGCGAAGGCCCGCGACCGGTTCTCCGCACGCGAACAGTCGACGATCATCGTCGCGAGCGCCGGCTGCGTCACGGCCTGCCCAGCCCCGAGCGCCACCGCGGACAACAGCACGGTCGTCGCACTGGAGGCCAGCCCGAGGCTCAGCGATCCGACGGCGGCGGTGACCAGGGCGGTGAGCAGCACCGGAAGCGCGCCGCGCCGGACTATGGCCCGCCCCGCGAAGGGCAGCACCACCAGCGCGGCCACGGCGAAGACCGCCAGCACGAGCCCCGCCGTCGTGGCACCGAGATCCCGCACCTGCGCCACGTAGACGTACAGATACGGGACCGTGAAGCCGAGTCCGAACGCGCCGAGCGCGTTGCCCACGTGAATCCGGCGCATCGCTGCGCCCATCCCCCTGGTCACGTTCACCTGCCTAGGTAAGGGAAGCCGTTCAGCTCAAGCGTTAACACTGAAGACTTCGAAGCTAAAACTTAGAAGCTAAACAGTACACCTCGAAGGACTTCGACGCCAAGCAGCGGCGTGCCATACTTCGCCCATGGGCGACACCCCCGGCATCTCCGACAGCGCCGAGCCGACACTCGAGGAGCAGATCGCCGCCTACCAGCGCGAGTTCCAGGACCTCGACCCCCAGGTCGAGAAGATCGTCTCGGCCCTCTCCCGCCTCAACCGCCGGATGAACGTCGCCTACGGCCGGCAGACCTCGGCGCTCGGCATCAGCAACGCCGAGTGGGAGGTCCTCAAGGCCCTCGTCCTCTCCGGCGCCCCGTACCGCATGGGTCCGAGCGAGCTCGCCAAGCGGCTCGGCCTCACGCCCGCCGCCATGACCCACCGCATCGACCGCATGGTCGCCGAGGGGTTGGTGACGAGAGAGCGCGACGAGACCAACCGCGTACGCGTCATCGTCGAGCTCAACCCCGAGGGCCGCGAGAAGTGGCTGGAGGCCATGCGCCTCGCCTCGGTCTTCGAGGAGGACCTCCTCCAGGACCTCTCGCCGCTGGAACGCACCGTCCTGGGCGAGGTCCTGACCCGTCTCCTCCGCCGCGTCGAGCACGCTCAGCCGGACGCCGGCGGCCGCCTCACCGACCTCGACTGAGGCCGTACGCTTGAAGGCGCCCGAGGTTTGGCCGCGGGTGCCCCGGGGGAGGCTTGACAGTCCACCCCGCGATACGTAGAGTTCTTCGGGTTGCCACGGAGCCGTAACGGTTCTGCGACAGCACCTCCGCCGCTCAAGCGGCACCCAAACCAAGCAGCACGACCTCCCAACCGGGGTGAATTCGGCACGCCCGAATTCAATTCGATTTGGGTTCGACAGCCCCGATTGGGAACTGCCGAGCAGATCCGCTAAGGTTTGGAACGTCGGAACGGCCCAACAGCCGCGAAGACAACTCCCGCTGACTGGGAATCAGGCCCGAAAGGATCTGATAGAGTCGGAACCGCCGGAAAGGGAAACGCGGAAGCGGAAACCTGGAAAGCACCGAGGAAATCGGATCGGAAAACGATCTGATAGAGTCGGAAACGCAAGACCGAAGGGAAACTGCCCGGAGGAAAGCCCGAGAGTAGCTTGGGTGAGTACAAAGGAAGCGTCCGTTCCTTGAGAACTCAACAGCGTGCCAAAAATCAACGCCAGATATGTTGATACCCCGTTCCCGGCCGGTTATCGGTTGGGGCGAGGTTCCTTTGAAGTAAAACACAGCGAGGACGCTGTGAACCATCGGATCATTCCTCCGGTGGTTCCGCTCTCGTGGTGTCGACCCGATTACGGGTAAACATTCACGGAGAGTTTGATCCTGGCTCAGGACGAACGCTGGCGGCGTGCTTAACACATGCAAGTCGAACGATGAACCACTTCGGTGGGGATTAGTGGCGAACGGGTGAGTAACACGTGGGCAATCTGCCCTTCACTCTGGGACAAGCCCTGGAAACGGGGTCTAATACCGGATACAACACTCTCGGGCATCCGATGAGTGTGGAAAGCTCCGGCGGTGAAGGATGAGCCCGCGGCCTATCAGCTTGTTGGTGAGGTAACGGCTCACCAAGGCGACGACGGGTAGCCGGCCTGAGAGGGCGACCGGCCACACTGGGACTGAGACACGGCCCAGACTCCTACGGGAGGCAGCAGTGGGGAATATTGCACAATGGGCGAAAGCCTGATGCAGCGACGCCGCGTGAGGGATGACGGCCTTCGGGTTGTAAACCTCTTTCAGCAGGGAAGAAGCGAAAGTGACGGTACCTGCAGAAGAAGCGCCGGCTAACTACGTGCCAGCAGCCGCGGTAATACGTAGGGCGCGAGCGTTGTCCGGAATTATTGGGCGTAAAGAGCTCGTAGGCGGTCTGTCGCGTCGGATGTGAAAGCCCGGGGCTTAACCCCGGGTCTGCATTCGATACGGGCAGACTAGAGTGTGGTAGGGGAGATCGGAATTCCTGGTGTAGCGGTGAAATGCGCAGATATCAGGAGGAACACCGGTGGCGAAGGCGGATCTCTGGGCCATTACTGACGCTGAGGAGCGAAAGCGTGGGGAGCGAACAGGATTAGATACCCTGGTAGTCCACGCCGTAAACGGTGGGAACTAGGTGTTGGCGACATTCCACGTCGTCGGTGCCGCAGCTAACGCATTAAGTTCCCCGCCTGGGGAGTACGGCCGCAAGGCTAAAACTCAAAGGAATTGACGGGGGCCCGCACAAGCAGCGGAGCATGTGGCTTAATTCGACGCAACGCGAAGAACCTTACCAAGGCTTGACATACACCGGAAACGGCCAGAGATGGTCGCCCCCTTGTGGTCGGTGTACAGGTGGTGCATGGCTGTCGTCAGCTCGTGTCGTGAGATGTTGGGTTAAGTCCCGCAACGAGCGCAACCCTTGTTCTGTGTTGCCAGCATGCCCTTCGGGGTGATGGGGACTCACAGGAGACTGCCGGGGTCAACTCGGAGGAAGGTGGGGACGACGTCAAGTCATCATGCCCCTTATGTCTTGGGCTGCACACGTGCTACAATGGCAGGTACAATGAGCTGCGAAGCCGTGAGGCGGAGCGAATCTCAAAAAGCCTGTCTCAGTTCGGATTGGGGTCTGCAACTCGACCCCATGAAGTCGGAGTTGCTAGTAATCGCAGATCAGCATTGCTGCGGTGAATACGTTCCCGGGCCTTGTACACACCGCCCGTCACGTCACGAAAGTCGGTAACACCCGAAGCCGGTGGCCCAACCCCTTGTGGGAGGGAGCTGTCGAAGGTGGGACTGGCGATTGGGACGAAGTCGTAACAAGGTAGCCGTACCGGAAGGTGCGGCTGGATCACCTCCTTTCTAAGGAGCATCTAGGTCTCGCAAGAGATCCAGAGCCACTACGCAGGCAAATGTTCTGCGGTGGTCAGCTCAAGGGTGGAACGTTGATTATTCGACCGGTTCACGGGTCGGAGGCTGTGAGTACTGTCCGTAAGGGCGTGGAAAGCATGATCTCCGGACGTCGATCGGGTCGGGCACGCTGTTGGGTGTCTGAGGGTATGGCCGTTCAGGTCGCCTTCAGTGCCGGCCCCAGTGCACTCGGACTTCTGGTCCGGGGTGATGGGTGGTTGGTCGTTGTTTGAGAACTGCACAGTGGACGCGAGCATCTGTGGCCAAGTTTTTAAGGGCGCACGGTGGATGCCTTGGCACCAGGAACCGATGAAGGACGTGGGAGGCCACGATAGGCCCCGGGGAGTCGTCAACCAGGCTTTGATCCGGGGGTGTCCGAATGGGGAAACCCGGCAGTCGTCATGGGCTGTCACCCTTGCCTGAACACATAGGGCAAGTGGAGGGAACGCGGGGAAGTGAAACATCTCAGTACCCGCAGGAAGAGAAAACAACCGTGATTCCGGGAGTAGTGGCGAGCGAAACCGGATGAGGCCAAACCGTATGCGTGTGAGACCCGGCAGGGGTTGCGTATACGGGGTTGTGGGATCTCTCTTGATCAGTCTGCCGGCTGGTCGGCGAGTCAGAAACCGTATGGGTAGGCGAAGGACATGCGAAAGGTCCGGCGTAGAGGGTAAGACCCCCGTAGCTGAAATCTGTACGGCTCGTTTGAGAGACACCCAAGTAGCACGGGGCCCGAGAAATCCCGTGTGAATCTGGCGGGACCACCCGCTAAGCCTAAATATTCCCTGGTGACCGATAGCGGATAGTACCGTGAGGGAATGGTGAAAAGTACCGCGGGAGCGGAGTGAAATAGTACCTGAAACCGTGTGCCTACAAGCCGTGGGAGCGTCGGATATGTGCTTGCACATGTCTCGTGACTGCGTGCCTTTTGAAGAATGAGCCTGCGAGTTTGCGGTGTGTTGCGAGGTTAACCCGGGTGGGGTAGCCGTAGCGAAAGCGAGTCCGAACAGGGCGACTTTAGTAGCACGCTCAAGACCCGAAGCGGAGTGATCTAGCCATGGGCAGGTTGAAGCGGAGGTAAGACTTCGTGGAGGACCGAACCCACCAGGGTTGAAAACCTGGGGGATGACCTGTGGTTAGGGGTGAAAGGCCAATCAAACTCCGTGATAGCTGGTTCTCCCCGAAATGCATTTAGGTGCAGCGTCGTGTGTTTCTTGCCGGAGGTAGAGCACTGGATAGGCGATGGGCCCTACCGGGTTACTGACCTTAGCCAAACTCCGAATGCCGGTAAGTGAGAGCGCGGCAGTGAGACTGTGGGGGATAAGCTCCATGGTCGAGAGGGAAACAGCCCAGAGCATCGACTAAGGCCCCTAAGCGTACGCTAAGTGGGAAAGGATGTGGAGTCGCACAGACAACCAGGAGGTTGGCTTAGAAGCAGCCACCCTTGAAAGAGTGCGTAATAGCTCACTGGTCTAGTGATTCCGCGCCGACAATGTAGCGGGGCTCAAGCGTACCGCCGAAGTCGTGTCATTCCAGCACATACCCCCAACGGGGGCTGGGATGGGTAGGGGAGCGTCGTGTGCCGGGTGAAGCAGCCGCGGAAGCGAGTTGTGGACGGTTCACGAGTGAGAATGCAGGCATGAGTAGCGATACACACGTGAGAAACGTGTGCGCCGATTGACCAAGGGTTCCTGGGTCAAGCTGATCTGCCCAGGGTAAGTCGGGACCTAAGGCGAGGCCGACAGGCGTAGTCGATGGATAACCGGTTGATATTCCGGTACCCGCTGTGAAGCGTCAAACATTGAACCAGGCGATGCTAAGTCCGTGAAGCCGTCCCGGACCCTTCGGGGAAAGGGAAGTGGTGGAGCCGACGGACCAGACTTGCAGTAGGTGAGTGATGGGGTGACGCAGGAAGGTAGTCCATCCCGGGCGGTGGTTGTCCCGGGGTAAGGGTGTAGGACGTCAGGTAGGTAAATCCGCCTGGCAATAGTCTGAGACCTGATGCCGAGCCGATTGTGGTGAAGTGGATGATCCTATGCTGTCGAGAAAAGCCTCTAGCGAGTTTCATGGCGGCCCGTACCCTAAACCGACTCAGGTGGTCTGGTAGAGAATACCGAGGCGTTCGGGTGAACTATGGTTAAGGAACTCGGCAAAATGCCCCCGTAACTTCGGGAGAAGGGGGGCCATCACTGGTGAGAGGACGTGCTCCTCGAGCTGGGGGTGGCCGCAGAGACCAGCGAGAAGCGACTGTTTACTAAAAACACAGGTCCGTGCGAAGCCGTAAGGCGATGTATACGGACTGACGCCTGCCCGGTGCTGGAACGTTAAGGGGACCGGTTAGTCACTCTTCGGGGTGGCGAAGCTGAGAACTTAAGCGCCAGTAAACGGCGGTGGTAACTATAACCATCCTAAGGTAGCGAAATTCCTTGTCGGGTAAGTTCCGACCTGCACGAATGGCGTAACGACTTCTCGACTGTCTCAACCATAGGCCCGGTGAAATTGCACTACGAGTAAAGATGCTCGTTTCGCGCAGCAGGACGGAAAGACCCCGGGACCTTTACTACAGTTTGATATTGGTGTTCGGTTCGGCTTGTGTAGGATAGCTGGGAGACTGTGAACTCTGGACGCCAGTTCAGGGGGAGTCGTCGTTGAAATACCAGTCTGGTCGTGCTGGATGTCTAACCTGGGTCCGTGATCCGGATCAGGGACAGTGTCTGATGGGTAGTTTAACTGGGGCGGTTGCCTCCCAAAGGGTAACGGAGGCGCCCAAAGGTTCCCTCAGCCTGGTTGGCAATCAGGTGTTGAGTGTAAGTGCACAAGGGAGCTTGACTGTGAGACCGACGGGTCGAGCAGGGACGAAAGTCGGGACTAGTGATCCGGCGGTGGCTTGTGGAAGCGCCGTCGCTCAACGGATAAAAGGTACCCCGGGGATAACAGGCTGATCTTCCCCAAGAGTCCATATCGACGGGATGGTTTGGCACCTCGATGTCGGCTCGTCGCATCCTGGGGCTGGAGTCGGTCCCAAGGGTTGGGCTGTTCGCCCATTAAAGCGGTACGCGAGCTGGGTTTAGAACGTCGTGAGACAGTTCGGTCCCTATCCGCTGCGCGCGCAGGAATATTGAGAAGGGCTGTCCCTAGTACGAGAGGACCGGGACGGACGAACCTCTGGTGTGCCAGTTGTTCTGCCAAGGGCATGGCTGGTTGGCTACGTTCGGGAGGGATAACCGCTGAAAGCATCTAAGCGGGAAGCCTGCTTCGAGATGAGTATTCCCACCCACTTGATGGGGTAAGGCTCCCAGTAGACGACTGGGTTGATAGGCCAGATATGGAAGCCCGGTAACGGGTGGAGTTGACTGGTACTAATAGGCCGAGGGCTTGTCCTCAGTTGCTCGCGTCCACTGTGTTGGTTCTGAAACCACGAACAACCCCATTCCCTTGTTTGGTCACGGGGGATGGTGCGGTTGAGTGTTTCATAGTGTTTCGGTGGTCATAGCGTGAGGGAAACGCCCGGTTACATTCCGAACCCGGAAGCTAAGCCTTACAGCGCCGATGGTACTGCAGGGGGGACCCTGTGGGAGAGTAGGACGCCGCCGAACAAATATTGCGAAAGGCCCACACCTTATGGTGTGGGCCTTTTTGCGTTTCCGGAGGGAAATTGGGTGGAGGGTGCGGTACCCCGGTACTAGCCTCGATCTTTCGTGACGGTCCGCCGACGGAGTCGGTGGGCCGTTTCGCTTTCGGTGGCTGATGCCGGGCAGGCCGTGGGCCCGAGTGTCGCGTCGGGTGGGCGCCGGGTTCCACTGCTCCGGGTGGGGTGGTGCTACTCGCAGGGGTAGGGAAGCTGCTGGTCAGCCGGGGTTCGGCAGGAGTGCGAGCCGTGCGAGGGCGTCTGTGATCTCCCGGGTCCAGGGCCAGTGGCGGGCGAGGCGGAGGATGCGGCGCCGGCCGGTGGTGACGAGCTGGGCGGCTGCGGAGAACAGGCGGAAGCGGAGGCGGCGGGGTTCCCAGAGCCGGGTCTGGCCGGTCAGGGCGAGCATGGGCATCCAGGCCAGCAGGTCGAGAGCGATCTGGACGATCTCCAGCCAGACCTTGTTCTGTGCGGTGTCGTGCAGGGGCAGGTTCCGCAGGCCCGTCGCGCGGGCAGCTCGGATGCGGTCCTCGGCCCGGGCCCGCAGCCGGTGACGGAGCTCGAGTTCGGCGATGGGACGGCCGGCGGTGTTGGTAGCAAAGCAGGTGATCCGCATGCCGTCCGCATCCGTGATTCTCAACTGGGCCCCGGGATGCGGCCGTTCCTTGCGGACGATCAGCCGCATGCCCTTCGGCCAGCCCTCAAGCAGGTCGCCGGTGAGTTCGGCGACCCAGGCCCCGTCGCGGACCTCGCCGCCGGTCTCGACGGCCGGCGTCCATGCCGATGCCGGGATCTTCAGAACGTGCTGGTGAATGGCCTCGGTGATCACCATGCCGACCGAGTAGGACAGCCAGCGCCCGCGCTGGGCGAGCCAGGCGACGAACTCGTGGGTGCCGCCCGCGGAATCGCAGCGGATCAAGGTCTGCCGCCCGCGCCGGTACTTCGTGGGCAGCTGGGCGAGGGAGAGGCGGGCGGCCTCGATGTGGTCGGCGGCCGTGTTCGAGCCCGCGTTGCCCGCCCTCAGAAGGGAGGCGACAGGTTCACCGGTGCCACCGGGGCCGTGGTCGACGAAGCCCATCAGCGGGTGGTGACCGTAGGTCTTCTTCCAGGTCGGGGCGGCGTCCTGCTTGTCCGAGTGGGCGATGACCAGCACTCCGTCCAGATCCACGGTGACCTGCCCACCGGCGTCCGGAGCCCGGTCGCGGGCCAACGTCCAGACCCGGACGCGGACTTCGGACCGGGCCGCGCGGATGGCGGTCAGTGCCTTCTCGCTCGAGGCGGCAAGGGTGTCGATCAGGCGGGAGACCGTCGGGTCGGAGGCGACCGGCCCGAACACGGCCGGCTCGGCCCGCAGCGTTGCGATGTCGGCGAGACAGTCCCCGCCGAGTGCGACCGCCAGCGCGACGTCCAGGAGGATCTTGGCCGGGTCGTGGACGGCCCGCGGCTTCCGCCACGGAGCAAGCGCTGAGGACAACACCCGGTCGAGACCGGCTTTGCGGACCGTTTCGACCAGCAGGACGGACCCGACCTGGGAGAAGACCTGACGGCCGTCACCCTGAACACGCACACGGGGATAGGAACCTATAGGCTGGTCGGGTAGCCGGAGTCCATTGCTGGACTCCGGCCCCCTCAGAACCGTACGTGCACGTCATCCGCGCATACGGCTCAAGCAAGCCCCGAAGGCTCTCCGGTGTGCAGGGTTTCCTCGCGGCCGTCCACGTATAGGCGTTGACGGCATGAGGCGTGGGTGAGGCGGAGTTGAACCCCATCCGGCGTCTTCGTCCCCTGGTAAGCGATGTTTTGGGTCTTGATCGCTTTCCGGGTGGTGCGGAGCCACTGCTCCCACTCCCTTGGGGACTGCGGGGACCGGTCTGCGTGCAGGAGCAGTTGCCCGCACCGATGGCAGCGGCCCGCCTGCATCTTCAGTAGACGCATGGTGGCCCGGTCCAGCGGCAGCGGGGCGCCCTTGCGACGGCGGTCGGCCCAGTAGTCGGTCAGAGCAGGGTCATCCGGGGACGCCCCACCCCTGACCAGCTGATGCCGGATGATTTTCGTCCAGGCGAACCGGACCAGGTAGGCGCCGCTGTCGCGGTCACCGAACACCCAATTGTCCTGACGTGCAGGATTGAAGCGACCGAAGTACCGCCTCATGATCCAGCGCCTCGGCTTCTTCGGGTGCCTGGGCAGCGCCCACCGGTAGGTGAGCTGCCATAGGTAGGCGTCCAGCGAGGCGAAGACCTCTTTGGACACCACCGTCCGGTAGTAGGCCGCCCATCCGCGAACGATCGGATTGAGCGTCCGCAGTACTGCCGCAGGCTCCGCGCCACGAAGGGCCCGGATTTCCTCCCGCAGTCTGCCCCGGATCCGCTTGACGGCCGCTTTGCTGGGCTTGATCAGTAGCTTGCCGCTGCGGTAGCGGCGCACGTTGAACCCGAGGAAGTCGAAGCCGGTTTCCGCGTGGACGATTTGCGTCTTGTCCTCGTTGAAGACCAGCCCCCGGGGCGCGAGCCACTCGGCAAGCCGTGCCTTGACCTGCTCAGCCGCAGCGCGGCTGTGGCATATCGCCACGAGGTCGTCAGCGTATCTGACCAGCACAGGAGCGTTCGGCATGATTTCTCCGGCCCGTCGGCCCGAAGGGTGATACCGCACGCCCGCAGCCATCTCCATCCCATGCAGAGCGATATTCAGCAGCACGGGGCTGATCACGCCGCCCTGGGGAGTCCCCTCCTCGGTCGGTGTGAATCTCCCGCGTTCCACGACCCCGGCCTTCAGCCATTGCCGGACCAGTCCCCGAGCGGGGAAAGTGCCGAGCCCGGCCAGAAGCTGGTCGTGATCGATGCGGTCGAATGCCGCCGCCAGGTCCGCGTCCAGGATCCACACGCGCTGCGGGTTCTTGCCGCTGAGCGTATTGAAGATGACCCCGATCGCGTCATGGCAGCCCCTGCCCGGGCGAAAGCCGTACGACCTTGCCTCGAACCGGGCCTCCCACTCAGGTTCCAGCGCCGCCGAGACACGGGCTTGGTGAGCCCGGTCGACGATGACGGGGATGCCGAGCGGGCGCCGCTTGCGTCCTCCCGCCTTTGGGATGAACACCCGCCGGACCGCGCGAGCCTGCCAGTTACTGCCGCGCTGCTGGATGAAGCGCACCAGTTCCGACTTGCCCGAGGCGGTGAGTACGACCTGATCGTCGATCCCCGCCGTCTTGCGTCCGGCGTTGATCTCCGTCACCCGCCGCACGCTGACCAGCGTGTTGCTCAGGCTCCGGAGCATCAGCTTCTGCAGGTTCCTGACCTTCGCCAGGTCCCCTTCCTTCGATGCCGTGAAGATGCGTTGGCGCAGACGGCGTACGTCTTTGTCCGCCTGGTCCCAGTCGATGCTGGGCCAGTCCACGAAGCCGCCCTCCGGTCCGTTCACCCCGGCCGGGGCCGGGGCGTCCAACTTGTCCTTCAGTGCTGTCGCTGCTGTCATCGTCCCTCCTCACAGGCTCACCCGGCTCACGTCAGCGTCCTTTCGGACTCGGACATCGGTCCGTATCCGGCGAGTTGGCCAAAGCGGCGGCGGAGAGTCCACCGTCCGTAGCTGCCTTGGTTTCCTCCGGCCTTTCGGCGTGCCGGCCTTCGCTTCTTGAGCCGTCCTTTCCCGCCGGAAACATCAGCCTTCCTCACGGTCAGCCCACCGCCCGTCCGGTATGGACGGGCGGCTTCCGTCGGGGTTTCCACGTTCCGTGTGCCTGAGCTGCGACCGGGTTGGGTGCCCTCTATATCCCGGGGCGGCGGTGTCCTCCCGGGCGGCGTGAAGCATCCGCCCGGCGCCTGCCGCGTTCCAGCGGCCTGCCCTGCACCCCGCTGTTGCTTCCCACCGGCGGGGCTTTCTCTCACGAGACGTCATCAAGGGTTCACGGTTATTCACCCGTCCGGTCTTCCCCTTGCCTGTTGCCCTCGGGTGGAACGAGGGCACTTGGGCTTTTCCCCCGGAGCTTCACACCCCGCCGTTACCAGCGACGCATGTCCGGGTGGGGACAGGTCATCGGACACTGACCCGGGGCTACTCTGTCGCCGACGCCATCGCCGACCCCCTCTCCAAAAGAGCCCACTCAACACACGCGACCTCGTGTCGCACCTTCACCTGGAAAGTGCCTCTGGTTTCAGCGGGAACAAGGACCTCGACAATCCTCATTCTTGCTGGTCAGGGGCACTTTTTGCTGAGCTGACCACCTGCCGGACAGCCTGCTTCATGAAAGCGTGAGGCTAGCGTCGCCGGTATGGATCTGCTGAGGGGTGCCGAGGGCGCTGTGCCCGAGGGGTATGTGGTGCGGGCCGTTCGCGCTGATGAGTGGCGGGCCGTACGGGAGTTGCGGTTGGCCGCGTTGTTGGACCCGGTGGCGCATCTCGCGTTTCTGGAGACCTACGAGGATGCCCTGGCGCGGTCCGACGCGTTCTGGAAGGAGCGGACGGAGAAGGCCGCGGAGGGGGTTCGGGAGCGGCAGCAGTTCGTTGTGGAGAGCGAGGACGGTGCATGGGTCGGGACGGTGACCGTGCTCGTGGAGGAGGCCGGGACGCGGGACTTCTTCGGAGGGATCGTCGAGCGGCGGCAGGGGCATCTGGTGGGGGTGTTCCTGCGGGACGGGCATCGGGGGAAGGGCCTGGGAGAGGCGATGTTCGCGGTCGCGGTGGAGTGGGCCCGAGGAGTCGGCGTCGAGCGGGTGCGGTTGTTCGTGAACGAGGGGAACGGACGGGCCGCGGCGTTCTATCGGCGGGCAGGCTTCGTGGGCAGCGGGGTGACCGTAGAGGGGGACGAGGGGCGGGAGTTGGAGTACGTGCTGGAGCCGGCGTAGGCGCGGGCGCCGGACGGGCTGGTGTTAGCTTCGGCGGCATGGACGACAGCGTGTACGTGGGCAATGCGGGCAAGGACGCGGCCATGGACCGGGGCTGGCTGCTCGGGCAGTTCAAGGCGGACGGTGATCCTCGCCGGAGTGAGGCGGTGGAGATCAAATGGGGTGTTCATCCGCGGGGCGACACACGCGCGCAGTGGGTCCGGGGCGAGGAACGTACCGCCCTGCAGGTGCTGATCAGCGGTCGCTTCCGGGTCGACTTTCCCGGCCGTAGCGTCGTGTTGGAGCGCCAGGGCGACTATGTCGTCTGGGGGCGCGGGGTGGACCACTCCTGGGTCGCCGAGGAGGAGTCGGTGGTGCTGACCGTGCGGTGGCCGTCCGTGCCCGGGTACGCGGTGTCTCAGGAGGGTGAGCACGAGGGCGAGTATGAGGGCGAGTATGAGGGCGAGAGCGGGGCGTCGGCCGGGTGACGGTCCCCGTGGCCTTTACGGCAGCGGGAGTTCGTGGTGGGGCCAGCGGGATCTGGCCTGTTCGCGGGAGCGGAGGAGGGCCAGGGTGGGGAGGCCCTGGTCGGGGCCGCTGGTCAGGAGCTGGGGGAGCTGGGGGAGCGGGGCCACGGCTGCCACGTCGTCCAGGACCAGGGTGAGTGGTGGGTCGAGGCGGCCGGAGGATGACCGTTCGGCCATGCGCCGGCCGCGCTCGACCACGCTTGAGGCGAGGGCCGTCAGAAGCGGCATCGCGGAAGGGTTCGCCTTGGGGTCCTCGATGGGGTCGCCGACCACATAGAGCGTTCCCCCCTCGTGCACGAAGGAATCCAGGACGAGGGAGTCGGCTCGGTTCGGGGTGCAGGATTCCCGGACGTTGACCGTGGAAAGGGCCGAGAGGGCTCGGGCCGTCAACTGCTGGGCGATGTCCCGGCGTTCGGGGTGCGAGGTGAGCGCCGACTCCAGTTCGCCCGCCGCGCCGGGAGCCGCTTTCGGGTTCGTACGGAGGGTGCGTACCGCTTCCTGGACGTTGCTGCCCTGGGCCCAGCGGTGCAGGTGGCGGATGGTGCGGGTGTCTATGGCGGCGGCGTGGAGGTAGCTGCGCAGGAGGGTTTCCGCCGTGTCCGCCATCGCTTGGTCGAGCCTGGCGGTGGGGCGGATGGGGGCGAGGAGGGCGATCGCCCTGGCCAGTGCCGTCGGCTTGTCCTCGCAGCCGGCGATGGGGGACCAGTGGAGGCGGGCCGGGGTGTCGCAGCGGTGTGCGGGGTCGTAGAGGAGGACCGGGCCCAGCTTCGCGCGGGCGTCCTTCGTGTCCGACCAGAGGGTGGGGTCGGACGTGACCACCAGGGCAGGGCCCTCGGCGTCCCGTACGGCCTGGGTGGCGGCGGGGCGACGGGATTCGGCGGGGCCGAGGACGACCGAGGGGGGCGCGCTTGCCCAGCCGCCGGTGTGGAGGGCGGCCGGGGCTTCGGTTCCTCCGGGCCGGGGGTGGGCGGGCGGAGCGGCGGGTTCCGTACCGGTCGCGAGGGTCAGGGGGGTGGTGGGGTGCGGGCCGGGCGGGGCCGCGCGAGGAGCCTCGGTCGCCGGGACGAGCGGAGCAGAGGGCGGGCCGTGCCGCGGCTCGGGGACCGGCGTGGAGGGTGTGGAGGGCGCGGCAGGGAACCCGGCGGGGGGAGCGAGGCCGCCGGTGTGTCTTCCGGTGTGCGGTGGGACAGGTGGGGTGGCCGGCCCGCCGGGGGCGCCGGCCCTCGGGTCCGGGCTGTGGGCGTACCCAGCGGCGTGCGGTGTGGCGTACGGCGTGGTGTGTGGTGTGGTGTGGCCCTGGGCCTCGGTCGGGGCAGTCGTCGACGCGCCGCTGCTCTTTCCCTGGGCTCGTGCCGCCTTCTCCCGGGCTCGTACGGACCGCCAGCGGGCCAGTGTGCCCATCACGAAGACGGTCAGGACGAGGAGGATCATGAGCTGGCCGATGAAGAGGCCCCAGAAGAGGCCGTAGCCGGAGAGCTGGGCGGCGGGGGTGTCCGGCCAGGCCGCGGCGAGGTCCTGGGGGTTCGAGACCAGGCTGCGTACGGCCAGGGGCGTACGGGTGAAGGTGATGGCGTCGGGCCAGGCGCCGTGGGCGAAGAGGCCGGCCAGGCCGGTGGCGGACCAGACCAGCAGGGTCAGGCCCACCAGGAAGCCGAGGAGGGCGATCAGCAGCCCGTCGGGGACGCCGCCTCCGCCCTGCTCGGGGCGCCGGTCGCCCGGTCTCATCGCACGCCGCCGTTCACGCCGTTTCCTCCGCCGCCGTTCACGCCGTTCACGCCGTTCCCTTGCCCTGCCTGCTCGGTCCCGCTCGTTCCTGGTCCCGCTCGTTCCTGGTCTCGGTCAGGCCACCGTCGACTCGGAGGAGCCGTATCCGTCGACCTCGCTCAGTTGCTGTGCAACGAACGCGGCCGCCCGTTCCTCGGCCTCCAGTTCGGCGGCGTGGAAGGCGTCGTCCTGGTCCATCAGGTGGTCGACGGACGATTCGGTCATCGCGCGGTCGGTGAAGACCAGGGGGCGTTCGGTCTCGGTGATCAGGTGTTTGACCACCTGTACGTTGCCGTTGACGTCCCAGACGGCGATACCGGGGGTGAGGGTGGGAATGATCTCCACCGCCCAGCGCGGCAGGCCCAGTACGCGTCCCGTCGCTCTCGCCTCGTCCGCCTTCTGGGCGTAGATCGTCCGTGTCGAGGCCATCTTGAGGATGGCCGAGGCCTCCTTCGCCGCCGCGCCGTCGACCACGTCGGACAGGTGGTGGACGACCGCGACGAAGGACAGACCGAGGCGTCGGCCGAACTTCAGCAGGCGCTGGAAGAGCTGGGCGACGAAGGGGCTGTTGATGATGTGCCAGGCCTCCTCGACCAGGAAGATGCGCTTCTTCCGGTCGGGGCGGATCCAGGTGTGCTCCAGCCACACGCCGACGATCGCCATGAGGATGGGCATGGCGATGGAGTTGCGGTCGATGTGGCTCAGGTCGAAGACGATGAGCGGCGCGTCGAGGTCGATGCCGACCGTCGTCGGGCCGTCGAACATGCCGCGCAGGTCACCGTCGACCAGGCGGTCCAGGACCAGCGCCACGTCCAGGCCCCACGCCCGTACGTCGTCTATGGCGACGTTCATCGCCTCCGCGGACTCCGGCTCGGGGTGGCGGAGTTGCTCGACGATGTCGGTGAGGACCGGCTGACGTTCGACGATGGTCTCGTTGACGTAGGCGTGGGCGACCTTGAGGGCGAAGCCGGAGCGCTCGTCCAGGCCGTGGCCCATCGCGACCTCGATGATCGTCCGGAGCAGCGCGAGCTGGCCGGTCGTGGTGATCGAGGGGTCGAGGGGGTTGAGGCGGATGCCGTGGTCCAGGGCGGCCGTCGGGTCCAGGCGGATGGGAGTTATTCCCAGCTCCTCCGCGATGAGGTTCCATTCGCCGACGCCGTCCTCGCCCTGGGCGTCGAGGACGACGACCTGGCGGTCGCGGAAGCGCAGCTGCCTCAGGACGTACGTCTTCTCCAGGGCCGACTTGCCGTTGCCGGACTCGCCGAGGACGAGCCAGTGCGGGGCGGGGAGCTGCTGGCCGTAGAGCTGGAAGGGGTCGTAGATGTAGCCCTTGCCGGAGTAGACCTCGCGGCCGATGATCACGCCGGAGTCGCCGAGGCCGGGGGCGGCGGTCGGGAGGTAGACCGCCTGGGCCTGGCCCGTGGAGGTGCGTACGGGGAGGCGGGTCGTCTCGACCTTGCCGAAGAGGAAGGACGTGAAGGCGTCCGTGAGGGCGGACATCGGGTCCCGCATCAGCGACGTACCTCCTGTCCTGGCCGCGGCAGGCGAGCGGCCTCTGGCACCCGGCCGGTCTCGGGAACCGACCCTGGCGGTGACTCCTGCTGGTGTTGGTCCGGATGATCCCGCATCGCGGTGGCCCTACCTTCGGATTCCGGTGGCGAACGGGAGCGTGTTGACGAAGGCCCGGTGGTGTTCGCGGTCGCACCACTCCAGCTTCAGATACGACTTGCCGGCCGAGGCCCTTATCGTCCGCTTGTCACGTGCCAGCGCCTCCGGGGAACGGGAGGAGACGGTGATGTAGCCGACCAGGTTGACGCCGGCCGCGCCGCTCGCGAGGTCCTCGCCGCGCTGGTCGAGGCGGGAGTGGGAGGCCACGTCACGGGGGTCGACGGTCCGGTTCATCTTGGCGGCGCGGGATGCCTCCGCCTCGTCGTTCGTCTTCTCCGTCAGCATGCGCTCGATGGCGACCTCGGTGGGTTCGAGGTCCATCGTGACGGCGACGGTGCGGATGACGTCCGGGGTGTGGACCAGGAGCGGCGCCAGGAAGTTGACGCCGACCGGGGTCATCGGCCACTCCTTCACCCAGGCCGTGGCGTGGCACCAGGGGGCGCGGGTGGAGGACTCGCGGGTCTTGGCCTGGAGGTAGTCCGGCTCCATCGCGTCCAGCTCGGCCGGCCAGGCGTTGCGCTTGGTCATGGCCTGGATGTGGTCGATGGGGTGGTCCGGGTCGTACATGGAGTGGATGAGGGAGGAGAGGCGGCCCTGGCCCAGCGGCTGCCGTACGCGGATGTCGGCCTCCTGGAGGCGCGAGCAGATGTCCGTCAGCTCGCGGGCCATGACGACGGCGAGGCCCGCGTCCTTGTCGAGCTTGCGGCCCTGGTGGGGGCGGGCCGCGCGGGCCATGGCGTGGCCCTCGGCGGCCAGTTCGCGGGTGTAGTGCATGCAGGCGACGAGGTACGCGCGGTGCTGCTCGCTGCTCGTGGAGACCATGGACTGCAGCTGGTCGTACGACTGCTGCAGCCAGCCCGGGGCGCGCTCGTCGCCGCGCTGGGCGACGTCCTTGGCGTGGGCGTCGGGGTCGGCCGGGAGGGTGCGGGCGAGAATCTGCAGGCGGGTGACGAAGCCGTCGCCGTTGGCCACGTGCTTGAGGAGGGTGCCGAAGCGGTCGACGAGGGCTTCCTGGTCCTCGGAGTCGCGCAGGCCGACGCCCGGGCCCTCGATCTCGATGGCCGCGGTGACGGTCCGGCGGTCGGCGTGCAGGAGGACGGCGATCTCGTCGGGGCCGAAGGGCGCGGCCAGCCAGGTGATGCGGCCGATACCCGGCGGGGGCCCGACCTCGACCTCACGGCCGTCGAGGCGCGTTCCGGCCTCCATGTTGGCGGAGCGGTACGTCGTGCCGCGGCGCAGGCTGCGCTTGTAACTGCGGTTGATCTCGAACCACTTGTAGAACGTCCGCCGCTTGTACGGCACGTACACGGCGGCCAGCGCCAGCATCGGGAAGCCCGTCAGCAGGGCGATGCGCGGGACGAGCACCGGGACGAGGAGGCCGCACATCATGCCGAGGAACGCGCCCGCGATGATCAGCGCGATCTCGCCGGACTCGCGGTTCCGGCCGATGATCGCGTTCGGCCGGGCGCGGCCGATCAGATAGGTACGGCGGGGCGTGACCGGATGGGACAAATGGGCCGCGTGGGAATCAGCCGTCAACGCCCTTCACCTCCCGTGCGATTGCTGTTGCGGGTGTTGCCGGCGTGGGGGGTGTTGACCGGGCTCGTCCGGGGCGGGGGTGCGGCGGAGGGGACAGTTCCGCCGCCTCCGTTCGCGGGGCGCGAGCTGTGGGCGGCCACGCCGCCGGATACGGGGTTGGCGGGGCGGGGGGCGCTGCTTCCGCCGCCGCCGCCGTTGTTGTCGGCCCGGGAGCTGTGGGTCTTGATGCCCTGGGCGACGAGGCTGGCCGGAGAGCTGATCACGGCCGCGGCCTTGCCCTCGGCGCCGCGCATGATGCGGTTGTTGCGGGAGTTGGCGATCTCGTCGCCGAAGCCGGGGACGAAGCGGTAGATCATGCCTGAGGCGAAGATGGCGAGGAGGATGATGGCGAGGCCGGAGACGATCGCGGCGAGGGAGTCGGGGCCCTCCTCCGTGGTCAGGGCGCCTGCGAGGCCGAGCACGATGACGATGACGGGCTTGACGAGGATGATCGCGATCATGATGCCCGCCCAGCGGCGGACATGACCCCACAGGTCCTTGTCGACGAGGCCCGCGTAGACCACCACGCCGAGCAGGGCGCCGACGTAGAGCAGGACGGCCCTCAGGAACAGCTCCATGTACAGCACGCCCGCGGCGACGATGGAGATCAGCGACACCAGGATGAGCATGATCGGGCCGCCGCCGATGTCGTTGCCCTGCTTCAGGGCCTCGGAGAACGTGCCGAAGAACGTGTCCGTCTGGTTGCCGGTCGTCTGGGCGATGATGTCGCTGACGCCGTCGGTGGCCGAGACGACGGTGTAGAGGATCAGCGGGGTGAAGGCTGACGCCAGCACGGTCAGCCAGAGGAAGCCGATGGCCTCCGACATCGCGGTCATGAGCGGCACGCCCCGGACGGCTCGCTTGGTGACCGCGAGCAGCCACAGCACGAGCGTGAGGATCGCCGAGGCCGCGAAGACGACGGCGTACTGCTTCAGGAACGTGAGGTTCGTGAAGTCGACGTCCGCGGTCTCGTTGACGGCTTCGGAGAGCTTGTCGACGGTCCAGGAGGCGGCGTCGGCGCAGCCTTGGGCGAGGGAGGAGAGGGGGTCGAGGGTGGTGGTTACGTCGTTGGGGAGGGTGCTGGTGTCGCCTTTTTCGCCGGCGCCTCGTTCGCAGTAGTCCTTGGCGGGGCCGACGATGAGATCGCAGCGGTCGTCGGAGGCCGAGGGAGAGGGCGAAGGGGTGGGCGCCGCAGTTGCCTTGGTGGCCAGCAGAACAGCCGTGGTCTGAACACCTGTGAGGACTGCGGTGACCTTGAGTACGTGGTGTGACCTACCGGGCATAAGTGAACCCTCCGTACTCCTCGACGGCCTTCGAGATCTCGTCAGCAGTCGAGACCTTGTTGTCACCGTTGACCGGCGCGGGGCCTTCCTTCTGGGCGAAGCTCTCGACCTTCCAGTCATCGTCGGTCCAGCGCAGCTTCAGGGTCATGGTGAACCAGTCGCTGGTGACCGGGCTGGTGGTGTCCTCAGATGCTGTGCCGAAGACACCGGTGCACCAGACCTCGACGGTCGCGGTGCTGTCCGAGTAGCTCGTGGCCTTGGTGCCGACCGGCATGGTCCGTGAGACGTAGGTGCTGCCGGACGGGGCATTGCCGTTCTCGTCCAAGCCGACGTCGGCCAGGAAGTTCGCGTTGTAAGCCTTGTTGAGGCTGTTCTCCAAATCGGCGACCTTCTCGGCCACGAAGACCTGCTGCACGATCTCACTTCGCCGGACGGGTTTGAGGATGTCGGCCGAGACCAGCACCACGGAGTAGTTGGCGGCCGCCGATTCGGCGCCCTGTTCATCGTGGGCGAAGCCGGAGGGGATGCCGCCGGTCTTCGTGGTGATCGGCCGCTCTCCCGAAGCCGCCGTAGGCGCCGTCTCCGTCTTGGCGTCGCCGGAACCCGTGTCGGTGTCGCCGCCTCCCCGGTTCGCGAAGGCGATCGCGGCGATGAGGAGGACGACCACGCCGACGATGGTGACGAGGCTTCTGGAGGAGGAGCGGGGGCGGCGGGGTGCCCCGCCGTAGGGGGCGTCGCCTTCGGGGAGGCGGGTCCGGGTCTGGCCGGTGCCCGCGTACCCCCCGTACGCCCCGTCGTCACCGGTGCGCGAGGACTCGTACCCGTGCTCGTCGCCGAGACTCATGCCGCAGTCGCCCCTTCAACTTCGACGTCGTACCGAAAGGCGTAGCAGTACGACGGTAGCCGCGCTGGTTCCCGCGCGGGCGCGGTGTGGAGACTCGACATCAGGGAAACGCAACCTCAGCCGGTGGGCACGACGGACGGGTGGGGTGGGAGGGGGAACCGGGCGAAGCTGGCGTGCCCGGCCGGGACGAGGGCCGGCCGCGGCGCTACACGGCCATGCCGTACACGATGGTGAAGAGCGTGCCCAGTGAGCCGATGATGAAGACGCCGGTGAGGCCGGCGATGATGAGGCCCTTGCCCTGTTCGGCACTGAAGGTGTCACGGAGGGCGGTCGCGCCGATGCGCTGTTTGGCCGCACCCCAGATCGCGATGCCGAGGCAGAGGAGGATGGCGATCGCCATCACGACCTCGATCATCACGCGTGCTTCGTTGCCCAGGCTGCCGAAAGGCCCCCAGTCGGGGGCGATTCCGCCGATGATGGTGGTGATGTCGCCCTTGTCGGCCGCAACGAACATGTAAGTCACCGCCCCTAGTGGGTAGTTCTGTTGTCTTCGGTGCTGTGCGGCGCGTGCGCCTCGGCGTTCGCACCGCACACCTCCGCGCGGGTGCGCAGAGGTCGGGCCCATTCTCGCCGACAATGACGCTGTCGTATGTCGACTTGGCGTCATTGATTGGCGGTTTTCGTACGGATCCCTTGCCGCCGACCCGCGTGGGCCCCTAACGGGGGGTGCGGAACGGTAAACGAAGGGTCGTATCGTCACTCTGTGTATCACGGCGGGTCACGCCGGGCAACGAGGGTGAACCGGAACCTGTGGTGTGGTTCCGTCGTTATTCCCCTTTCGTGGCCTCAGGGGGCTGGCCCGTTCCCGCTTCTGACGGGGTGTCGGCCCTGTTCGCCCCTGTTCTGTCGATCCGGTGTTCTCCGGAGTTCGAGTGTGCCTGATGTGGACGTAAGGGTCGTGTGTGGGGGCCGGTTCGCCCTGAGGGTCGAGCTTTGGCCAGAAGTGCATGGGATCGCGATCGCAATTTTGGTACAAATGATCGACTGGGTGTCCCCGTTTGTCCCTGCGTCAGGTGCGCAGGCTGGGCGCCGAGTTGAGGGAACGTATCTGCGAGGGCGTCCACGGGGGTAGGCGTGAGCGAGGACAGGCCCGTTGTCTCAGCCGAGATACCGGAGTTCACGGGGAATCTGGAGCAGTTGGAGACGGACGCCGGGGACATCGCGTTCGACGGGATGGCGATCGGTGCCGCGGGTCTGCTGATCGACGCCAACTTCAATCTGCTGGAACCTTTCTACAAGGCCCCCGAGGCCGACCAGCTCTTCGCGACGACCGCGCCGGTCGCCGCGGCCGGCCACGACCTGCACACCGAGCTGGGCACGGTCTCCAAGGCGCTGCTCGACTACGCGGCCGAGGTCCGGCCCCTGGTCGACCGGCTCAACTCGCTCCGCGAGGAGGCGGCGGCCTTCGAACGGCGCGTCGCGGACGACGACGACTGGGTCGCGGACGGCGACCTCATCGACGAGAACACGGCCCGCCGCAACGCGGTGAACGCGGCCTGGACCGCGTTCCAGGCCGCCGAGCGGGCCTGCTACAACAAGATCGTCGCGCTGGTCGGCGGAGAGCCGCTCGGCGTCGGCGACGGGTCGGACAAGGAGAACACGTACGGCTACCGGGCCGAGGACCTGAACAACGCCGGCGGTCTGCCGTGGGGGGACGTCGTCGAGGAGTCCAACCCCTGGTACTACTTCCATGAGCACGCCTGGGACTTCACGGTCGGCTTCGTCGTGGACGGTGTGTGGGGCACGATCAAGGGCCTCGGCACGCTGGTCGGCTTCAACGGCTGGGACGCGGCGGGCCAGGCCTGGGTGGGCCTTGGCAAGCTCGCGACCGGCATCCTGATCACGGGAACGCCGCTCGGTGCCGCGTACTGGCTTACCCCGGCCGACAAACTCCCCTCCTGGCTGCGCGACTCCCGTACGGCGGTCGTGGAGACCGGGAAGGCGCTGATCGCGTACGACGAGTGGGGCAAGAACCCGTCGCGGGCGGCGGGAGCGGTGACGTTCAACGTCCTGACGACCGTTTTCACGGGTGGGGCGGGAGGAGCGGTCGCGGCGACCGGTAAGGCCGGTGCGATCGCGAAGGCCATCTCCTTCGCGGGCAAGGCGGGGCGGATCGTCGACCCGATGACGTACATCGCGAAGGGCATCGGCGGGACGGCCGTCAAGATCAGCGATGTCATGGCCGGGCTGCGGGGGATCACGAACGGCACGCACATCAGGCTGGGCGAAGGCACGTATCAGATAGCCGATCCCCCGAACATCGCCGACGACCTCCCGGCCGGGCTCACGCCCGAGAACTCGGTCCGCATGAAGACCCCCGAAGGCGAGGTCGTCTACCTCGACACCAAGACGCTGGTGATGCACAACGCCGACGGGACGGTACGGGAGTCGCTGGACAGCATTCGGCACGAGGCGAGCGCGGAACAGCGGGCGGGGGAGGCCGGGGGACGGCAGCAGACGCCGGGATCTCTCGGCGAGCGCGAGCTGGTGGGGGCCGGGGCCGGGACACGGGTGGGCGACTCCGTGGCTGTGGGTGGGCGTGGGGGTGATTCGGCGGCTGTCGGTGGGCGCGGGGGAGACAACCTTGTCGGCGGCGGTAGCCGTAGCGGCGAAAACACGCCATCGGGGCGCGATGGGGGGTCTGGCGGGAGCGGGGGCCTGGACGATCTCGGGCGAGCCGGTGAAGACGGGCTCGGTGACGCGGGGCGTGCCGGGGATGAGGCTGTTGGGGCCGGGCACACGGCGGACAACGGGGCCGGGGCCGCTGACGAGGGGCAGCAACCGCCGAAGCGGACCCCGGAAGAGGCGAAGAAGATCGTCGAGGAGCAGATCCGGAAGGCGAACGACCCCAACAAGACCTGGTTCGACAAGTACTACCGCTCGGACGGCCACCGTTGGAGCACCAAGGCGACCGACGAGAACGGCGACCCGCTGCCCATCCTGGCCAAGGACGAGCACGGCAACTGGATCGCGAAGGACTCCCTTCCGGCCAAACCGGGCGAGCGGAGCTGGGCGGACGACGGGACATACGACTGGGGGTCTGCCCCGGCCCATGAGATCGACCACCTTGAGGACGCGGCGAGGAACCGTCAGCTGTCCAAGGACCTCACGGCCGCCGAGAAGGCGTACGAGGCGCATCCCACGAAGGCGAACGCAAAGGCTCTCGCCGACGCGCAGGAGGCGTTCCGGAGTGCGATGCCGGACCGGCCCAACAACAGCTCGATAGCCGAGGCACTGGGCGAAGAAGCGGCCGCGCGGCACGTCATCCCGACCAAGTATCCGGACGCCCAGTGGATCGACCTGCCCAAGACCTCCAACGGCGCCAACATGTTCGACCAGCTCTACCGGCTCGACGACGGAAGTCTGCTCATCGTGGAGGCGAAAGCACCGCAGAGCGGGCTGATGTGGCGAAAGGGCGCCGGCGCCGCGAAGGGCTGGATGGTCAAACAGGGAACGCAGGACTACGTCCTGACCATCATCAGCGAGATGCAGAAGAACTCGGAGCTGGTGGCGCGGGACAGCGCCGGCAACCCGGTCCGGAACAGTGCTGGGGAGACAGTGACCAACGGCGACATCGCGGATGACGTCCTGCGAGCGCTTGTGGGCCGCAAGCTCAAGTACGTCATGGTGAAGGCCAACGAGAGCACCGGCTCGTACGCTGGTGCGAAGCTTGAGCACTTCGACCTTTACTGATGGGGAGAGAACCAGTGGTCACGAGCATTCCTCGCCACGACCACTCCATGGCCGACAAGGCTGCGGGCATCCGGTCGCTCGACAAGACCGCCACCTGGCTGCTGGAGGTCATCGAGGAATCCGACATCGCCCGGGCCCAGGTGATGGAGTCGACGCTGATCCTCGCCGAGACGCGGTGTGCCGCGGATGCCGAGGGGGCGATGTTCGAGACCTGGGAGGCCTGGGTCACGGCTATGCAGCTGGGATCCGCGCTGTTCGCCGCCGCTGTCGCGGACGAGGGCACCACGGTGACGTGTCGAATCAAGGAGAAGGACTGGCGCATCCCCGCCACCGGCCCCCAGTCCCATCTGAACGCGGGGACCTGGGTCAACTCGTACTACCTGGCGCTGATCTGCCGTGACAAGGAGCGCCTGACGCAGTTGGCCCGAGTGCCGGTGTCACTGCTGCGTGCCTCGGGTGCGGTCTTCGACGAGTACATCTACTCGTGGGTGGAAACCCTGCAGCGTCATTGGCTCCGCGAGGGAGACGTCTCCTCGAAGCTGGTCGAGGCCGTCGACGGAACCGGCCCGGATGCCGCCCGGTACGCCGACCAGGAGGTGATGACACATCTCCTGTCCCCGCCCATCATCCTCTTCTATCGCATGCTGCGTGGGGATCACGACCAGTTCAACGAGGCACTGGTGGACGCCCTGCGGCACCACAAGTTGTACTGGAGCGCCGACGACGAACGAGCCGTCAACAGCGACGGCCTCGTCGCCCTGGGCCCCCTGGCCATCGCTTGTTTCGCCCGCGAGCGTGGCATCCCCATCGAGGTCGAGTCCGAGTATCTGCCGAAGGCGCTGCTGGAATTCGCCTGGGAGGGCGAGATCGACATGTGAGCCGACCGTTGGCGACTTCACCGAGAACACGCGAGCCAGCGTGCTGCCGGTGGGTACGGCCGGTCATGGATCACGAGCTGGCCCGATCACGTGCGCATAGGGGCGCCGTCGTCCCGCCACCCCTCAGGGAGCAGTACTACTGACGGATACGCTGCCTGGCATGATCACCCGCATTCGTCGTCTGCCAGCGCCGCGCGCGGCTTCGTTGCTTCTCCTGTTCACCCTTGTCGGCTGCGGTGCCGACGACGGGGCGGGTCCCTCTGCCGACAAGCCTGCGCCGCGTGTCTCCGCCTCCGGTTCCCCCGAGTCCTCGCCGTCCCCCACGTCCAGCGTGAACGAGGACGGTACGGCGAAGGCGGGGACCAAGGCGAAGCTCGGAGAGCCGACCCTGCTCAGCTACGAAGGGGCGACGAAGGCGGGCATTCTCGAGGTCACCGTCACCGGCATCGAGAAGGGCAGCAAGGAGGATGTGGCCCCGCTGGGGCTGAAGGGCGACGCCAAGAAGATGACGCCGTACTACGTGCGGGCGACCATCAAGAACGCGGGCGAGAACGATCCCTCCCACGCGGCTGTCGACCCGCCGGGCGGGCTGCTCGACGACGGGACCGCCGCCCGGCAACTCCTGCTCATCGGGACCTTCGCCCCCTGCGACTCCTACCCGAAGACCAAGAGCTTCCCGCCCGGCGCCTCGTACGAGACGTGCGCACCGGTTTTCGCCGACCCGGGCACCGAGGTCACGGGCGCGGTGTGGACGGGGCAGGGCTACCCCGACTTCCCGCCCTCCTCAGGAGTGACATGGACACCGTGAGGCGGCGGACGCCGGACGCCGACGTACGGCCAATACCGCAGGCCGATCCAACGGGCCAGTTCGCGCCCTGAGTTCCGCCTGGGGCGCTGTCAGTGGACGTGGCTACGTTGGGGGTATGAGTTCTTCTCTGAGCGTGTATCTGCTGGATGTGGCTGCTACCCGGGCGTTGGTCGGGTCCGCGGACGAACAGTTGCTGGAGGCTGTGCGCGGCGGGTTCGGGGACGATCTTGCGCGTGACGACGAGTGGTTCGCGTCCGAGATCGAGGACGGGGCGCCGACGGCGTACGAGGCGTTGCGGGCGGTCGTGCACGGGGGGCCGTTCGATGAGGACAAGGAGCATGCCTTTCAGTACGGGTACGCGTACAAGCGGCTGTGTTCCCTCACGGGGGCGTTCCTGGACAACAGTTGTTTCACCCCGCACCGCGGCGACTGGCTGTCGGTGGTCGACGAGGGGTTGAGCGCACTGGGGATCACCGCGGTGTCCGTGGAGGAGTTCGGGTACGGAGGTCTGCCGGCTCCGCTGCCGTCGACGTACATGCCGGGCTGCGGTGAGTGGGGGCACGAGCAGTGTCTGCGGGCGTTGGAGCAGTTCGAAGCGACGAAGGCGAAGGGCGAGGCGCCGCCGCCGCTGGAGCCGGAGGTCGTGGAGGCCGTCATGCAGGTCCTGCAGTGGCTGCGGCACGCGGAGTCGCGACCCGGGTTCGGGGTGATCGGGTTCAAGTCCTGAGGGCAGCGGCTCTCCCCACACTCTCGTAGCCTCCCGGCATGGGTGACTACCACGAGCTTCAGCTCAATCTCGATCTTCCTGCGTCCCTTCCGGCCGAAGATCTCACCTTGCTGCGCCGGCACTTGGGTGAGGGAGGCAACGACAGGGACGGAGACGACGGCGACGGTGAGGGCCAAGGCGCGTACGAATTCCCGTTGTTGGCCGAGCGAGGGGCGGCCTGGCGGATCGGCGGGGTCCTGGTGGGGGAGCTGGTCGGGCGGGAGTCTGGGTGGGCTCTGACGGTGCGGCAGGAGGTGCATCCTGACCAGTTCGACGACCTGCGGCGGCTGGTGGGCTGGCTCGGGGCGCGTACCAGCACGGTAGGGGTGGTGGGGCATGTCCGTTTCTACGAGGAGTGGTTGCCGGATCTGCTGATCGTGGAGGCCGGTGTCGTGAGCCGTATGACGCCGAGTGCCGGGCCTCGGATCGACGGGATCTTCGAGCCGGTCTAGCCTGCCCGGTCTTCGGAGGGGTCGGGCGGCCGGTCGGTGTTGCTCTGCTCAGGCCTCCGGCTGCCGCACCGTCGGTTCGAAGCCCTCGACCCCCTCCACGAAGTGGTCGAACTCGCCCGCCTGTACGCCCAGTACGAACGCGTCCCACTTGCGGCGGTTTGTGGTCACGACGTTGTCCGGGTCGCTCGTCTCGCGGATGTAGACGGGGGCTTCCGGGTCGTCCTCGCCGTTCCCCTCGCCGAAGGCGAGTTCGATCCAGGGGCCGGGGCCGGTGGCGTCGTCGGGGGCGGCGCGGATCCAGTCGAGGTCCGGGGGGATGTCAGACACGGGCGGGTTCCTTGTCGAGTTTGAGTGCGTGGAGGAGGGCTCGGAAGGAGGCGGGGGTGGTGGTGAGGGTGGCTTGGGTGGGGTCGGCGGATTCGGTGAGGTGGATGGTGGGGGAGTTGGTGGCTATGTGTATGCAGGAGTCGCCTGCCCCGCAGTAGGACGATTTCTGCCAGGAGATGTGCTGGGGCATGTCGTTCCTTCACAGGTCGCGGATCAGGTTGTGGATGAAGTCGCGGGACTTCTCGGGCTTCAGGGCCAGGCCGTCCAGGCGGTCGAGCAGGACCCGGTACATGTACAGCTGCGCTTCGGCGTCGAGGAAGGTCGGCCCGTGGGACTGGTCGAGGTGGACGGTGTCGAGCGGGGGTACTGGCCCCCCGGAGTAGAAGATCGACTGTCCTGAGCCGGGGAACGAGCCGGCCTCGAACGTGAGTACTTTCAAGGTGATGTGCTCACGTTCGCTCATGGCCAACAGGTGCTGAAGCTGTTTCCTGGCCACGGTCGGTCCGCCGAACTGCATGCGCAGAGCAGCTTCGTGGATGATCGCCGCGTACGGGGTCGGGCGGTCCCTGTAGAGCACCTCCTGGCGCTTGATGCGGAACGACGCGCGGTGCTCGATGTCGGGTGGGGACAGCTCGGGTACGACCTGGCGGAACAGTTCGCGGGCGTGGTCGATGATCTGTAGCAGTCCGGGGATGTGCACGGTCACGGCTGCACGCAGGCGTACGGCGTGGTGCTCCAACTCCGCGAGATCGAGCAGGGCGGCGGGCAGACGGTCACGGTATTCCTCCCACCAGCCGCGGGTGCGGTCGGAGGTCATGTCCGCGAGCGCCTCGATCAGGTCTCTGTCCGGGCACTTGTAGTGGCAACCGAGCGTACGCACGCGCTCGGGGCTCACCCCCGCGCGCCCGGCCTCCACGTTGCTGATCTGGTTCTGCTGAACGCCGAGCAGGCGGCTGGCCTGTGTGGACGACAGCCCGGCGCGCTCCCGGAGCTTGCGCAGCTCGGTGCCCAGCCGGAGTTGCCGTCCCGTCGGGTTGCTCCTCACGGGCTTGCCCGCTCCTTTCGCACGCAGGTCACCCACACGAGTGGCAGATCAGTGCTTTTCTAGATTCCGTGTAAGACCTTTTATGAACATCGCTATCGTAGGTCATGTACCAACTCCCCTCAGTAACCGGAGACTTCCATGGCCACCGTATCCCCGTCCTGGAACTACACCCTTCGTCTCCCCCGGGACCCCCGCTCCCCGGGCGTCGGCCGCGCCACCCTCCGGGCCGTGCTCGACGCCCATGGTCTTTCCGAACTCACCCCCACCGCCGAACTGTTGGCCGCAGAGCTGCTCACCAACGCTCATCGGCACACCACGCAGGAGTACGCCCTGCGGGTGCTGGAGATCGGCGGGAGGCTGCGCGTGGGGGTGTGGGATCGGGACTGGCGGGTGCCGGTGGGGTTCACGGAGGACGCCCGGCCCGTCGACCTCGACGCCGAGCGTGGGCGTGGGATGCAGCTCGTGCGCGCCTGTTCCCAGGAGCGGGGCGTGTCCGTGTTGCGCGACCTCGGTGTCTCACAGGGTGGGAAGCTGCTGTGGGTCGACTGTGGGGCCGCCGGGTGATCATTCCGTCGGGGCGGGGTCCGCTCTACACTTGCTGGCGGCGGACTGGCGCGCGGTGAGGGGCGGTTGACGGTGCGTAAGGCGTGGATCGTGGCGATCGCTGCCGGCAGCGCCGGGCTCGGCTTCGTGATGGTGCTGGTCGTGGGTGTCTACCTGGTCGCCGGGAATCTCGCGGGCGGGATCGCCGGGAAGTCCGTCGGGCTGGCCAAGGGGGCCGTACCCGCCGCCTATCAGACGCTCGTGCAGAAGTGGGGCAATCTGTGCGACGCCATCAATCCGGCGTTGCTCGCCGCACAGCTGTATCAGGAGAGCGGGTTCAATCCGAAGGCGCAGAGCCCGGCCGCCGCGCAGGGGATCGCGCAGTTCATCCCGGGGACGTGGGCCACGCACGGGCTCGACGGGGATGGTGACGGGGATCGCGATGTGTGGGACCCGAATGACGCGATTCCGTCGGCCGCCTCGTACGACTGCTCCCTCGCGAAGTACGTGAAGGACGTACCCGGTGATCCGACGGCGAACATGCTCGCTTCCTACAACGCGGGGGCGTACGCCGTCATCAAGTACGGGGGCGTCCCGCCGTACAAGGAGACCCAGAACTACGTCAAGACGATCACGACGCTGTCGGAGAGTTTCGCCGCGCCCACGTCCCGGGTCGATCCGAGCGAGCAGGCGGCCGGGGCCATCGCGTACGCGCAGAAGAAGCTCGGGACGCTGTATCTGTGGGGTGGTACCGGTACCGCTGAGCAGGGCGGACGCTTCGACTGCTCGGGCCTGACGCAGGCGGCGTACAAGAGTGTGGGGATCACGCTGCCGCGGGTCGCGAACGATCAGTACAACGCCGGGCCGCATCCGTCGCGGGACGAGCTGCTGCCCGGGGATCTGGTGTTCTTCTCCGACGACCTCACCAACTCCCGCGCCATTCGGCACGTCGGGATTTATGTGGGGGGCGGATACATGATTGACGCGCCGCGGACAGGTGCCGTCATCCGGTTCGACCCGATTGACACCCCCGACTACTTTGGTGCCACCCGGGTTACCGAAGATGGCGCGAAAGCGCTGCCCACGACGGTCTGAGGGTGCCGCAATTCTCCGTGAACCCCTGCCCTGAGCTGCGCAGACGTGTCTCTCTTCGATAACGTCTGAGTGATCATTCAGTGGAGGGTGGAACGCATTGGAGAAGAGTGTGCGTTCCTATTTGACGTAGCCCGTTGACGCTCACGCGGAAGCACTACGTACACCACGGGGGTGGCAGAGCGCGGCGCACGTAAGGGTGCGGTCGCGAGAACGATGACGAAAGGGCCGCAGCACGATGGCTGGACTCGCCGCGCATGCCGCACTTGCCGCTGAATCCGGATCGAACCCCGACGTCGAGCTGCTGTACGACATCAATGGTCTGGCCAAGGATGCGCCGACCTGGCTCGACCGGGTGATGGAGTTCGTCGGCGAGTACGGGCTGCTCTTCGCGATGGTGCTGCTGATCCTGGGGTGCTGGTGGGGGGTGCGGAAGCGGGGCGGGGAGGATGCCGCCCCGTCCGTGGCCGCGCTGGTGTGGGCGCCGTTGGCCGCCGGGATCGCCGTGCTGGTGAACGTGCCGATACGCGGGTTCGTGGAGCGGCCCCGGCCCTTCCTCGATCATGAGGGGCTGGAGGTGCTGGTCTCCGGCAAGACCGACTACTCGTTCGTGAGCGATCACGCGACGCTGATCATGGCGATGGCGGTGGGGTTGTTCGTCGCCAACCGGAAGTTCGGGATGGTCGGGCTCGTCATCGGACTGCTGGGCGGGTTCATCCGGGTCTACATGGGTGTGCACTATCCGACGGACGTGATCGGTGGGTTCGCGCTCGGGACCGCCGTCGTGTTGTTGCTGTCGCCCTTGGCGATGGCTCTGCTCACACCGCTGATGAGGGCGGTGGAGCGGTCGCCTCGGGTGGGGTGGGTCGTGCGGGCTCGGGGGCGGGTCGGGGAGCGTGCGGTGATTCCGGGGGCGCGGGTCGAGTCGGTGCCGGCGGAGGAGCGGGATCTGGCGGCCTGAGGGATCTGGCGGCCTGAGGGTGCCCGGGATTCTTTCGCCCCCGCCGCCCCTACCCGTCCTATCCATAAGGGGCTGTGCCCCTTCGACCCCCTTGAGCGCCTCATAGCTCGGGGGGTTCTGTTTTTCGGCGGGTGCGGGGTGTGTGTGGCTGATCGCGCAGTTCCCCGCGCCCCTGACGGGGCCTGCGGCCCGTCATGAGGGCCCAGGGGCTCTACAGCGCCTGCGGGAAGGTGAAGAAGCGCTGGGGGTCGTACTTCTTCTTCAGGGTGGTGAGGCGGGGGGCCGCGTCGCCGTAGTAGGCCTTCTTCCAGTGGGTGAGGGTGGGGTCGGCGTAGTTCTGGTAGGCGGCGCCGGAGGCGTGGCGGGTCATGGACTTGTGGGCCGTGTCGAGCCAGGACTGGGCCGTCGTACCGGAGGTGCCCGGCTTCCAGGAGGCGAGGTACTGGGCCAGCATCCGGGAGCGGCGGTGGACGAAGGCCGTGGCCGTGGGGGAGACGCGGTTGACCTGGCCGCCGAGGGCGGTGAGGGCGATGCTGCCGGCCCCGCCCTTCACGCCCGTGACCTGGGTCAGGAGGGTCTGGATGCCCGCCGACGAGATCGAGCGGTCGAAGAAGTCCGAGCGGGCCGCGTACGTCTCGCGGCCCAGCGCGCCCTGGGGGGAGCGGCCCGGGGTCGAGCCGGGCAGATGGCACTGGGCGTCGGTCGAGAAGGAGGAGCAGCCGGCGTAGCCCTCCATGGCGGCCTCGTACGAGCGGCGCTTGAGGAAGACGCTGCGGGCCGGGGTGCCGACGCGGTCGGCCAGGCGGTCGAGGGCGTTCTCCAGGTCGCCGTAGGTGCCGAGGGAGAACGCGGCGATCGCGACGGACGGGGTGCCGCCGTTCTGGAGGTGGCAGGAGGACCAGATCTCGTCGGGCTGTGTCGGGCCCCACTCCTGCCAGGCCTTCAGTACGGCGGCGGCCTTGGACCACGGCCAGGTGAGGTACGCGGTGACGCTCCGAGGGGCCGCGTGGGTCTTGAAGCGGAGTTCGGTGACCACGCCGAAGTTGCCGTTGCCCGCGCCCCGTAGGGCCCAGAAGAGGTCCTTGTTCGTCGTGGCGTTCGCGATCAGCTGTGTGCCGTCCGCCGTGATCAGCGTGGCCTGGGTGAGGCTGTCGCAGGTCAGGCCGTAGGCGCGGGAGGTCACGCCGTGGCCGCCGCCGAGGGTCAGACCGGAGACGCCGACGGTCGGGCAGGAGCCGGCCGGGATGGTCACGCCCTTCGCGGCCAGGGCTCGGTAGACGTCGATGAGTTTCGCGCCGGCGCCGACGACCGCCTCGTTCGCGGAGGCGCGGACCTTGTTCAGCTTCGAGACGTCTATGACCAGGCGGCCGTTGCCCGAGGACCAGCCCCCGTAGGAGTGGCCGCCGTTGCGGATCGAGACCTTGATGTCGTGTGCCCTGGCGTAGGCGAGGGTGGTGCGGATGTCGTCGGGGTGGGCGACGTAGGCGACGGCGGTGGGCTTGAGGGTGTCGAAGCGGGTGTTGTAGAGCAGGCGGGCCGTGGGCCAGGCCTTGTCGCCGGGGCGGATGAGGGGGCCGTCGAGGTCTCGGGCGAGGGCGGACCAGTTGGCGACGGTGGCCTTGGAGGCGGTGCCCGCGCCCGTGCCGGTGGCCGTCGTGCGCAGGGTGGTGTCGGTTTCGGTCGCGCGGGTGCCGGGGCCGGGGCCGGGGTCGGTGCCTGTGCAGGCGGCAGCGGTGAGGGTGGTCAGTGCGGCTGCGCCGCCGCCTATGAACGTGCGTCGTTCCATGTGCGTCTCCGGTGCGCCGCGTGGGGTGGGTCGTGGAACGAGACGAGGTGGGTGGGGGTGGGGTTCCCGGATTCTCGCCCCCGCCGCCCCTACCCGTCCCCATCCTCCAGGGGCTGTGCCCCTTCGACCCCCTTTTTCCGGGGGCTGCCGCCCCCAGGCCCCTGCCGGGGGAGGGGGATGGGCGGGTTTGTACGTGTCGGAGCGTCGTGGCTTGTCGCGCCGTTCCCCGCGCCCCTTGCACCAGGCCGGGGTGGGCGAGTGCGCGTAGGGGCGGGTTCAACCGGGGATGGTGTCTCCTTGTAGTCGGTTGAGTGCTTAGAGTTATGGACTGAGTGGGGGTGGTGAGGATGACATGGAACACCCGGGTCCGTTGGTGTGGGTGGGGTGAGGGGGGCGAGGCCGCGACATCGGGACCCGTGCGTGCTCTCCCCGTGAGCATTCCGTGACCTCACCGCACTTTCGGCAGGGGTTCACTCGCCGTTCACTTCCGTCCATCGGCGGCTTCACCTGATCTGCCTAATTTCGGCCTTACCCGGTGCGGGGTGTGGGCCTGAATGCGGCCCCACGGCCCGTGACGACAGCAGTCTGAGGGACTGAAGGCATCAGCCGGATGAGTCCCGAGGCTGATACGACGACTTCGCACGCCGCCATGTGGACGGCGGCTCCTGGAAGGAACCCCCGAAAGTGAAGCTTCAGCGCAAGAACCGACTGCGCGCCCTTTCTCTCGGTGCTGTCGCCGTCACCGGCGCCCTGACCCTCACCGCGTGCGGGTCCGACGACACCGGCGGCACGAGCGGCTCCGGCGACAGCACGGCGTCCGCCAACAGCAGCATCGACTGCGGCGACGCCAAGGGTCAGCTGCTGGCCGACGGCTCCTCCGCGCAGAAGAACGCCATCGACGCCTGGGTCAAGCAGTACCAGAGCACCTGCAAGAGCGTCGTGATCAACTACAAGGGCAGCGGCTCGGGCGCGGGTATCACCGCGTTCACCCAGGGCCAGGTCGCCTTCGCGGGCTCCGACTCGGCGCTGAAGCCCGAAGAGGTCACGGCCTCCAAGGAGACCTGCTCCGGCGGTCAGGGCATCGACCTGCCGATGGTCGGCGGTCCGATCGCCGTCGGTTACAACGTCCCGGGTGTCGAGAGCCTGGTCCTGGACGCCAAGACCCTGGCCCTGATCTTCGACAGCAAGATCACCAACTGGAACGACAAGGCCATCGCGGCGCTGAACCCCGACGCCAAGCTGCCCGACCTCAAGATCCAGGCCTTCCACCGCTCGGACGAGTCCGGCACCACGGACAACTTCACCAAGTACCTGATCGCCGCGGCCCCCGACAGCTGGAAGTACGAGGGCGGCAAGGCCTGGCAGGCCAAGGGCGGCCAGTCCGCGCAGGGTTCCTCCGGTGTCGCGCAGGGCGTGAAGGAGACCGAGGGCGCGATCTCCTACATGGAGCTCTCCTACGCCAAGGACGGCATCAGCACGGTGGACGTCAAGACCGGTGCCGCCGAGCCGGTGAAGGCGACCGTCGAGAACGCCACCAAGGCCATCTCCGAGGCCCAGGTCGTGGGCACCGGCAAGGACCTGGCGCTGAAGCTCAACTACACGCCGACCGCCGAGGGCGCCTACCCGATCACCCTCGTCACCTACGAGATCGTCTGTGACAAGGGCAACAAGGCGGAGACCCTGCCCGCCACCAAGTCCTTCCTCACCTACGTCGCCTCCGAGGACGGCCAGGCGCTGCTCTCCGAGGCCGGGTACGCCCCGATGCCCGAGGAGATCATCACCAAGGTCCGCACGACCATCTCGGAACTGAGCTGACCTGAGTGCGGTCCGGCCCCCACCGGGGCCGGACCGCATCGTCCGGTGCACCGCCGCCAGGAGCCTCCCGCCACCGCGGGCGGCTCCGCCCCGAGTCGCCGCCCGTATTGCGACGGCTCCGCAGACCGGAGAACCTGATGGACATATCGACCAAAGAAAATCCCGCTCCCCCCACCCCACCGACGTCCGAGACCGCCGAGCAGAAGCGGGCCGCCCGCGGCGCCACCCGCCCCGGCGACCGGATCTTCCTCGGCCTGTCCCGGGGTTCCGGCATCTTCATCCTTGCGCTGATGGCGGCCATCGCCGTGTTCCTCAGCTACCGCGCCGCCATCGCGATCAGCAAGGACGAGGCCAACTTCTTCACCACCTTCGAGTGGAACCCCACCGCGGTCCCGCCGGTCTTCGGCATCGCGGTCCTGGCGTTCGGCACCGTCGTCTCGTCGATCATCGCGATGGCCATCGCGGTCCCGGTCGCGGTCGGTATCGCCCTCTTCATCACGCACTACGCCCCGCGCAGGCTGGGCGGTCCGATCGCGTACGTGATCGACCTGCTCGCCGCCGTGCCGTCCATCGTGTACGGCCTGTGGGGCGCCCTGGTCCTCGTACCGCAGCTCGACGGCCTCTACGGCTGGCTGAACGACTACCTCGGCTGGACCGGCATCCTCTCGTGGCAGGGTGGCGCCCCCCGCTCGATGCTCACCGTCGGCATCCTGCTCGCGATCATGATCCTGCCGATCATCACCAACGTGAGCCGTGAGGTCTTCCGGCAGGTCCCGCAGATGCAGGAGGAGGCCGCGCTGGCCCTCGGCGCCACCCGCTGGGAAGTGATCCGCATGGCGGTGCTGCCCTTCGGGCGCTCCGGCGTCATCTCCGCCTCGATGCTCGGCCTCGGCCGCGCGCTCGGCGAGACCATGGCCGTGGCGATGGTCCTGTCGTCCAGCTTCGAGATCAACCTCAGCCTGCTCGACCCGGGCGGCGGCACCTTCGCCCAGAACATCGCCAGCAAGTTCAGTGAGGCCACCGAGATGGGCCGGGACGCCCTCATCGCCTCCGGTCTGGTCCTGTTCGTCATCACCCTGCTGGTCAACGGCGCGGCCCGGCTGATCATCGCCCGCCGCAAGGAGTTCTCGGGGGCCAACGCATGAGCAACGCAACTCTCTCCCCGAAGGGCCCCAGCACGCTGCGGGCCGCGTCCCTGCCCAGGTGGTTCGCGTGGGCGGTCGCCGTCGGCTCGGTCGCCCTGGGCCTCGGCATCAGCACCGTGGCGGGCCTGGAGAGCTCGATCCAGTGGGCCCTGATCGCCGGCCTCCTCTTCGTCCTCGGCACGTACGGCATCGCCGCGCGCGTCGAGGGCAAGCGGCAGGCCAAGGACCGGGTCGCCACCAGCCTCGTCTGGGTCGCGTTCCTGCTCGCCGTGCTCCCGCTGGCCTCCCTCGTGTGGGAGACCATCAGCCGTGGTGTGAAGGTCCTCGACGGATACTTCCTCAGCCACTCGATGGGCGTGGTCGCCGACACCGAGCCCGGCGGCGGCATCTACCACGCGATCCTCGGCACCCTGGAGCAGGTAGGCATCGCCACCGTGATCTCCGTGCCGATCGGTGTGCTGACCGCGATCTACCTGGTCGAGTACGGCCGGGGCAAGCTCGCCAAGGCCGTCACCTTCTTCGTCGACGTCATGACGGGCATCCCGTCGATCGTCGCGGGCCTGTTCATCCTCAGCACCTGGATCCTGCTGCTCGGCATGGGCCCCTCCGGCTTCGCCGGCGCGATGGCGCTGACCATCCTGATGCTGCCGGTCGTCGTCCGCTCCACCGAGGAGATGCTCAAGCTCGTCCCGAACGAGCTGCGCGAGGCCTCGCTGGCCCTGGGCGTGCCGAAGTGGCGCACTATCCTGAAGGTCGTGCTGCCGACCGCCATCGGCGGTATCACGACCGGTGTGATGCTCGCCGTCGCCCGTATCGCCGGTGAGACCGCTCCGGTACTGCTCCTGGTGTGGGGTTCGAACTTCATCAACGCGAACCCCTTCGCCGACCCGCAGGCGTCGCTGCCGATGTACATCTACCTGCAGTACGCGAACAGCGGCGGCTCCGGTGCGGCCTACGACCGTGCGTGGGCGGCGGCCCTGACGCTCATCGCCTTCATCATGATCCTGAACCTGGCGGCCCGCGGCATCGCCCGCTGGAAGGCGCCGAAGTCCGGTCGCTGACGCGGCCATGATAGCGACCAGATTCCCTCGAATTCCCCGCGAATTCCTCGCGAAAGAAGCAGTGATCCCCATGGCCAAGCGAATCGACGTCAGCGGCCTCAACGCCTATTACGGCTCCTTCCGGGCCATCGAGGACATCTCGATGACCGTCGAGCCCCGTACCGTGACGGCCTTCATCGGCCCCTCCGGCTGTGGCAAGTCCACGTTCCTGCGCACCCTGAACCGGATGCACGAGGTGACGCCGGGCGGCCGGGTCGAGGGCAAGGTCATGCTCGACGACGAGGACCTGTACGGCACCGGGGTCGACCCCGTCTCCGTGCGGCGTGAGGTCGGCATGGTCTTCCAGCGCCCGAACCCGTTCCCCACGATGTCGATCTACGACAACGTGGCGGCGGGCCTGAAGCTGCTCGGCACCAAGAAGAAGGCCGAGCTGGACGACGTCGTCGAGAAGTCCCTCAAGGGCGCGAACCTCTGGAAAGAGGTCAAGGACCGCCTGGGCAAGCCGGGCTCCGGCCTCTCCGGTGGCCAGCAGCAGCGGCTGTGCATCGCCCGTGCCATCGCGGTCGAGCCGAAGGTGCTGCTCATGGACGAGCCGTGCTCCGCGCTGGACCCGATCTCGACGCTCGCCATCGAGGACCTCATCGGTGAGCTGAAGGAACGCTTCACGATCGTCATCGTGACGCACAACATGCAGCAGGCGGCGCGGGTCTCCGACCGGACGGCGTTCTTCAACCTCGCGGCCGTGGGGCAGCCGGGCAAGCTCATCGAGCTGGACGACACGGAGCGGATCTTCTCCAACCCGTCCGTCCAGGCCACGGAGGACTACATCTCCGGCCGCTTCGGCTAGGCCGGCGGCGTTCGCCGACCCTCAAGACCCCTCCAAGACCCCTCACGGTGCTGCATGGCGGTGCCACCGCGAGGTAGAGAAAGGGCCCGCCCCCGGTGTTCCCGGGGGCGGGCCCGTCCTCGTGCGGTCAGAGGACCGTCGTGCGGTCAGAGAACCGCCAGGTTCACGATCCAGAAGCTCGTCGCGGCGACCAGGGCCGCGGCCGGCATCGTGATGAACCAGCCCAGGATGATGTTCTTGGCGACGCCCCAGCGGACGGCGTTCACCCGCTTCGTGGCGCCCACGCCCATGATCGCCGAGGTGATGATGTGGGTCGTGGAGATGGGGGCCTTGAAGATGAAGGCCGTGATGAACATGATCGACGCGCCGGTGGTCTCGGCGGCGAAGCCCTGCGGCGGGTCGAGTTCGATGATCTTCCGGCCGAGGGTGCGCATGATGCGCCAGCCGCCCGCGTACGTGCCGAGGGAGAGCATGACCGCGCAGACGATCTTCACCCAGACCGGGATGGGATCGCCGTAGTCCTCGACGTCCGCGATGACCAGGGCCATCACGACGATGCCCATCGTCTTCTGCGCGTCCTGGAGACCGTGGCCGAGGGCCATGCCCGCCGCCGACACGGTCTGCGCTATACGGAAACCGCGCTTCGCCTTGTGCGGGTTGGCGCGGCGGAATATCCACATGATTCCCGCCATCACCAGATAGCCGACGACCAGGCCGACCACCGGTGACACGAACATCGGGATGACGACCTTTTCGAGGACGCCGGACCAGTAGACCGTCGTACCGCCCGCGAGCGCCGCGCCCACCATGCCGCCGAACAGCGCGTGGGAGGAGGAGGACGGCAGGCCGAAGTACCAGGTGACGAGGTTCCAGGTGATCGCGCCGACGAGTGCCGCGAAGAGGATGCCCATCCCCTTGGAGCCCTCGGGCGTGGAGATCAGGCCCTCGCTGACCGTCTTGGCGACGCCGCTGCCGAGGAAGGCGCCGACGAGGTTCATCACCGCGGCCATGGCGAGGGCCGCCCGGGGCGTCAGCGCGCGGGTCGACACCGAGGTCGCGATCGCGTTCGCGGAATCGTGGAAGCCGTTGGTGTACGTGAAGAAGAGCGCGACCCCGATGGTCACGACCAGAGCCAAGGTGTCCATGAAGAGTTCAGGACTCCTTGACCGCGATGGTCTCCACCGTGTTGGCCACGTGTTCGAAGGCGTCCGCCGCCTCCTCCAGCACATCCACGATCTGCTTGAGTTTCAGCACCTCGATGGCTTCGTACTTGCCGTTGAAGAGCATGGCCAGCAGCTTGCGGTGGATCTGGTCGGCCTGGTTCTCCAGCCGGTTGACCTCGATCCAGTACTCCGTGAGGTTGGCCATGGTGCGCAGGTTCGGCATGGCCTCGGCGGTCAGCTCGGCGGCCCGCGCCAGCACCTCGATCTGCTGCTCGACGCCCTTGGGCAGTTCCTCGACGTTGTAGAGGACGACCAGGTCGACGGCCTCCTCCATGAAGTCCATGATGTCGTCGAGGGAGGACGCGAGGTTGTAGATGTCCTCGCGGTCGAACGGCGTGATGAACGAGGAGTTCAGCTGGTGGAAGATCGCGTGTGTGGCGTCGTCACCGGCGTGTTCAGCGGCCCGCATACGCTCTGCGATCTCGGCCCGGCCGGCGGCGTCCGCCCCGAGCAGTTCCATGAGGAGTTTCGAGCCCGTGACGATGTTGTCCGCGGACGCGGCGAACATGTCGTAGAAGCTCGTCTCCCTGGGGGTCAGACGAAAGCGCACGTGGGGTCCTCGGTATGCATTGGTTTCGGTCAGGCTGATGCTAGGCGCATCATCCGGCCACGGCTAATGGGCCGTCCCCCAGTGTCGCCCATCAGCCAGATTCACCGGCAGGGGGGCTGCCCGCAGGGCGTATACCCGCCAAAGTTCGATACGATATACCCGGTAGGGGTATATGTCTGGAGGCTGCGATGACGACCACAGGGGCCGGCGCTGAAGTGCCCTCCGCCGTAGACGGAGTGGAGCCGGGTGTCGTGACCGACCACGACCGTGGAATCCACGGGTACCACCAGCAGAAAGACGAGCATCTGAAGCGCCTGCGGCGCATCGAGGGACAGATCCGCGGGCTCCAGCGGATGGTCGACGAGGACGTCTACTGCATCGACATACTCACCCAGGTCTCCGCCTCCACCAAGGCCCTGCAGTCCTTCGCGCTGCAGCTTCTCGAGGAACACCTGCGGCACTGCGTCGCCGACGCGGCCCTCAAGGGCGGCACCGAGATCGACGCGAAGGTGGAGGAGGCCACGAAGGCGATCGGGCGGCTGCTGCGGACCTGAGGGTCGGAGGGCCGGGGGCCGCCCGTGCCGCCGGGGGTCTTTTTCGGCCACCGGGGACGGTCGTCGGGTGCGGCCGCCGGACGGGGTTGTCGGGTACGGCCGCCGGGTACGGCGTCCGGCGCGGGGGTCCGCTACCGGCGCGGTTCGTCCTCGTGGGAGCGTTCTTCCCGGACCCGCAGGACCTCGTCGATGCGGTCGGGGCTGAGGCGGTCGCCGTCGGTGGCGGAGGCCGCGATGATGAGATCGCCGCAGAGCTCGATCTCGGCGAGGGCCACGTGGTCCTGAACCGCCGTACCGCCTGCCGGAGCCACGTGCATCACCTCTTCTCCGCCGTCACCGACCCCTAGGGTAGGCAGCGGCCCACAGCCCGCGCATGGCACCAACGGACCATTTCCGGCCCCGTACTTTCCGCTACCCCTCGGGGCTACTCCTCCGCGATCTTCCCGGCGTAGATGTCCTCGGGCCGCGGCAGGCGTACGTCGACGGGGACGCCGAAGTCGTACAGCAGGGTCGTCGAGGCGACGGCGATCGTGTCCTGCCGGGCGCCGTTGACGAAGCTGAAGCGGTGGCGGACCTTGCGGATGCGGCCCTCGTCGTCGAGGTAGGCGTCGAAGGGGACCCGGGCGGTGGCGAAGCCCTCGGCGGCGGCGCGCAGGGGGGCCCGGTTGCCCTCGGAGGCCGCGCGGGAGGCCATCGTGAGGTCGGCGGTGCCGCGGTAGTGCCGGACCCGTGTGCCGTCGACCTCGGCCTCGCCGACGAAGCTCGCCGTACGCGTCCCGCGCAGCACCTCGGCCGCGGCGAACGGGTCGGTGGCGCCGCCGGTGACCAGATTGCCGTCGGAGAGGGCGCCCGTGTCGACGCGGACCCATTTGTCGGCGGGGACGCCCGCGCCCCGGTTCTTCATGAACAGGGCGCCGGGGGCGAGGAGTTCGGTGATCGGGCGGTGTTCGCTGCGGCCGGCGGGGTCGTGCGGCAACAGCACCCTGAGCCGGCCGAGCTGTCTGCCGTAGTCGTAGACGCCCTCGCCGCGGATGGTCACGCGGGTACCGCCGGTGGCCATCTCCATCTCCGTACGGGCCCTGGAGCTGCCCGCGCGGACGAGGGCGGGGGCGGCGCGGTGCAGCAGGTCGACCGGGTCGTAGGGGAGGGGGTCGTCGGCGAGGCCGCCGAACGCGCAGCCGGTGACACCGGCCGCGCCGACGATGAGTCCTGCCGCGACGAGCACCGCGCCCGTCCTGCCGTGCCGCCGCGTCACCATCGCCTGCCAACCCCCTGGCCGGGTCCGTACCGGGTCCTCCCGCTTGTCCGGATAACGACGAGTGGGGAGGGTTGTCACGCGGTGCGCCCAATAGCCCGTGGCGGGAGGGGGGAGACGCTTACTTGCCCTGGGTAACGTTGTGGGTGTGGCGCACCAGGACGAGCCGGTACCCCCGCAGCAGCACCGTACGAACACCGTCGAGCAGGGCCGATTCTGTGTGGCGAGATGCAGTTGTGGGTGGCGCGGGCCGGCCAGACGGGCGCGGAGCCTGGCCCGGACGGACGCGGAGGGGCACGCGGCGGGCGGGGTGTGAGGGGTCGCGTGGTGAGGGTTACGCGTGGCGGAGGATCGCCAGGAACTCGTCGATCAGTTCCCGGTCGCGGGGCTGGGTGAGACGGTCGCGGGCGTCGGCCGGGTCCAGCCAGAGGATCCGGTCCACCTCGCGGTTGGGCGTGAAGTGGCCGTCGAGCGCCTCGGCCGCCCAGTAACTCACCCGCTTGGCGCGCCCGTTGACGAAGTAGTGGGTCGTGGGCAGCCGGGGGCCGGGCGCGCAGCGGTGGCCGGTCTCCTCCTCGACCTCGCGCAGCGCGCCGGCGAGGGCGTCCTCGTCGGGCTTCAACTTGCCCTTGGGGTGCGACCAGTCGTCGTACTTCGGCCGGTGGACCAGGCAGATCCGCAGGTCCCCGCCGTCGGGGGAGGGGCGCCACAGGACGCAGCCCGCCGCCCGGATCACGGCGTCGGTGTTCTCGTTCACGACGTGCTCACCGCCTCCTTCTGCCAGGACTGCTGGAACGCGAACCGGGATGCCTCCACCTCGTGGCGCTGGTCGGCGTGGAGGACGCCGAGGGCGTAGGCCGTGGCCGGGGCGATACGGGGGGTGCGGGCGGCGGCGGCCGCCGCGGAGGCCGCTTCGGAGGCGTCGCGGTGGCGGTTGAGGGCCTCGCCGGCCGCGAGGAGGCGTACGTCGACGGGGACGGCCTCGGGGTACAGGACCTCCAGGGCGTAGCGGTGGAGGCGGAGCAGGAGCCGTACCTGGTGCCAGGGGGCGTCCTGCGGGTGGGGTGCGGTGTCGGGGGAGAGGCCGTGGATGAGGGCCTCGGCGTTGTAGGGGTGGCCGGCGGTGTGCAGGGGCAGGCCGGTGACCGCGTCGCGCAGGCGGTCGTGGGCGGCGGCGGCCAGGGGGCGCAGGTCGGCCGTGGGGGCGGTGGGGGTGAGGGGGACCTCGCTGGCCAGTACGGCGACGCTGTCGGCGACGGCGTGGAAGCGGGAGGAGCCGAGGGCCTGGAGGGCCGCCGAGTGGGCCCGGGTGCGGGCGAGGGTGAGCTGGCGGTCCAGGAGCGCGCCGGCCTTGGCCGCGCCGACTGTGAGGTTGCCGCGATCGGGGGCGGCCGGGGGGCGGGTACCTGGGCCGGCGGTCCCGGGGTCCGCTGTGCCCACCCGTTCCGCCCCAGCGGAACGACTGCCCACAGCGGAGGCTGAGGTGGCGGAGCGGCTGCCCCCGGAGGCTGAGGTGGTGGAGCGGCTGCCCCCGGAGGCTGAGGTGGTGGAGCGGCTGCCCGTAGAGGCGGTGGTGGTGCGGGTGGGGATCGCCGTCTGGGTCGGGAAGTTCGTGGCTCCGGACAGGCGGTTCAGGGCCGTCACCAGGCGGTGCAGGCGGGCCGCGTACGCGTGCTCGCGGCCCAGTGTGCCGGACAGCCAGGCCAGTTCGGGGCGGAGGGATTCCGACCAGTCGGCGTCCAGGAGGGGGCGGAAGGTGTGCAGCGTGCCGCTGATGCGGCGGGCCGAGCGGCGCAGGGCCAGGGCCGCGTCGGTGGACTCCTCGGCGCCCGCCGCCGCGCCCCCACCGGTCTCGCGGTGGGTGCGCAGCGCGCGGAGGAACTCCGTGGCCCGGGCCCGCAGATAGCCGGCGACGGCATCGGCGGGTACGACCGTGGGGTCCGTGGGGTCAAGGTGTTGCTGTGCCACGCCGGCGCCTCCGGGCGTCAATGAGCATCTCCTGGACGTTGCGCAGGGGCTGGCCGTCGGCGTCGGTCGCGTGCCGGGTCCACTCGCCGTCGGGACCGAGGTGCCAGGAGGAGGTCGTGTCGGACATACCGGTCTCCAGCAGGCGGTTGAGCGCCGCCCGGTGGGCCGGGTCGGTGACCCGCAGCAGGGCCTCGATCCGGCGGTCGAGGTTGCGGTGCATCATGTCGGCGCTGCCGATCCACACCTCCGGCTCGCCGCCGTTGCCGAAGCCGAAGATCCGGGAGTGTTCGAGGAAGCGGCCGAGGACCGAGCGGACCCGGATGTTCTCCGACAGGCCCGGCACGCCGGGGCGTATGGCGCAGATGCCGCGCACCCACACGTCGACCGGAACACCCGCCTGCGAGGCCCGGTACAGGGAGTCGATGAGCGCCTCGTCCACGATCGAGTTGACCTTGATGCGGACGTGCGCGGGACGTCCGGCACGGTGGTGCTGGACCTCCTTGTTGACGCGGGCGATCAGGCCGTCGCGCAGGGACTTGGGCGCGACGAGGAGGCGGCGGTAGGTCTCGCGGCGCGAGTAGCCGGAGAGGCGGTTGAAGAGGTCGGAGAGGTCCGCGCCGACCTGCGGGTCCGACGTCAGCACGCCCAGGTCCTCGTACAGCCTCGCCGTCTTCGGGTGGTAGTTGCCCGTGCCGACGTGGCTGTAGCGCCGGAGCGTCTCGCCCTCCTGGCGGACCACCAGGGAGAGCTTGCAGTGGGTCTTCAGGCCGACCAGGCCGTAGACGACGTGGCAGCCGGCCTCCTCCAGCTTGCGCGCCCACTTGATGTTGGCGTGCTCGTCGAAGCGGGCCTTGATCTCGACCAGGACGAGGACCTGCTTGCCGGCCTCGGCGGCGTCGATGAGCGCGTTGACTATGGGGGAGTCGCCGGAGGTCCGGTACAGGGTCTGCTTGATCGCGAGGACGTCCGGGTCGTCGGCCGCCTGCTCCAGGAACGCCTGCACCGACGTCGAGAACGAGTCGTACGGGTGGTGCAGCAGCACGTCCCGGTTGCGCAGGGCGGCGAAGATGTCGGGCGCGGACGCCGACTCGACCTCGGCCAGGTCGCGGTGGACGCCGGCGACGAACTTGCGGTACTTCAGCTCCGGCCGGTCCAGGGAGGCGATGCGGAAGAGGCCGGTGAGGTCCAGGGGCCCGGTCAGCGGGTAGACCTCGGACTCCTTGATCTTCAGCTCGCGCACCAGCAGGTCCAGGACCTCCTGGTTGATGCTCTCCTCGACCTCCAGGCGCACCGGCGGCCCGAAGCGGCGCCGCATGAGCTCCTTCTCCAGGGCCTGGAGGAGGTTCTCGGCGTCGTCCTCCTCGACCTCCAGGTCCTCGTTGCGGGTGACCCGGAAGGCGTGGTGCTCCAGCACCTCCATGCCCGGGAACAGCTCCTCCAGATGGGCGCCGATCACGTCCTCCAGCGGGACGAACCGGCCCGGGGAGGCCTCCAGGAAGCGGGACAGCAGCGGCGGCACCTTGACGCGGGCGAAGTGCGAGGTGCCGGTCACCGGGTTCTGCACGCGGACGGCCAGGTTCAGGGAGAGACCCGAGATGTACGGGAAGGGGTGCGCCGGGTCGACGGCCAGCGGCGTCAGCACCGGGAAGATCTGGTGACGGAAGAGCGTGAAGAGCCGGGCCTGCTCCTTCTCCTCCAGTTCGCTCCAGCGGACCAGGTGCACGCCCTCCTCGGCCAGCGCCGGGGCGACGTCCTCGTGGAAGCAGGCGGCGTGCCGGGCCATCAGCTCGCGGGAGCGGGCCCAGATCATCTCCAGCACCTCGCGGGGCTGGAGACCGGAGGCGGACCTCGTGGCGACGCCGGTGGCGATACGGCGCTTCAGGCCGGCCACCCGGACCATGAAGAACTCGTCGAGGTTGCTGGCGAAGATCGCCAGGAAGTTCGCCCGTTCGAGGAGGGGGGTGTTCGGGTCCTCGGCCAGTTCCAGGACGCGCTCGTTGAAGGCGAGCCAGCTGCGCTCCCGGTCGAGGAAACGGCCCTGCGGCAGCCTTTCGCCACCCTGGTCGTCCTCCTCGTACGCGTCGAGGTCGGCGTCGATGTCGGGTTCCAGGTCGGACACCACGGCCGACACCGTGTGGGGGCGGTGGCCGGTTATGGAGCCGACGGACGGCTGCGCGTGCTGGACCTGGGCTGCCTGGGCGTTGGACTGGCTCATAACACCATTGTTCCGCGTCGCGAGCATCACAGGCGCGTCGGACAGGGCCGGTGGAAGTGCGGGGACGGGCGAGGCGGCGTTCACGGCGTCGTTCTCGGCGATGTCCGCGTCGATGCGCGCGACGACGTCGGCGGCGTGCGGGGCGCCGGGCGCGGTCGCACGGGGGCCGCTCCCCGCGCTTTTCCCGTTGCTGGGGCCGCTGCGTGGGGGAGGCGAGGGCTCGGGCACGACGGGGTTCATTGCGGAAGCGTCGCAAGGCCGTCTGAATGACCGGTTACGGAGACCTTACGTATGGGATAGCGCGGGGAGGACCGCCGGTTCCACGGAGGCCAGCGTGCGCCCCCGGTGCACGCTCCTTCGTCCTCGCACGCCGTCGCACGCTGTTCACCGGGCGTACGCCTTCGGCACGCCCATCCCCCCGTAGGAAGGGCGTGCCGGGTCAGGGGGCCGTCAGCGGGCGCGGCGGCGCAGCGTCCCGTAGGCGGCGGCGGTGGCGAGGACGGCGACGGCGAGGATGACGCCGGTGGTCATGAGGTGCAGGGGCCAGAAGTGGGATACCGGGTGCACCTCGGCGTACAGGTCGGTGAAGCCGTTCTGGCTCATGCAGCGGGTGTAGTCGACGTCGGCGTCGGCGTCGAAGCAGCTCAGGTCGGCGGCGCGGCTGCCCGGGCCGGTGATCGCGCCCAGGTCCAGCTGCTCCGCCGTCATCGGCAGCCGGCTGGCGGCGGTGCCGGTGAGCGTCTTGGCGGGCCACAGCTCGTTGGAGTGGTCGTCGAGCCACAGGTGGAACAGGAGCATGAAGCCGAAGGCCACGGTCAGGGCCGGCAGCGCCCGCTGCAGGGCGAGGCCCGCCAGGGCGCCGACGGCCAGTGCGCACAGGGCGTACGCGAGGACGGCGGGGCCGCGGTTCACGAAGGGGTCGGTGTAGTACCACTCGTCGCCGCTCAGGTCCCGGTCCGAGGACCAGACCCAGCGGTAGACCAGCACCAGGACGGCGGTGCCGGCGGTCAGCGCGACGGCGGACACGGCCAGCTTCGCGGTGAGCCAGCGGACCGGGGTGACGGACTGGGTCCAGGCCAGCAGGGCCGTGCCCCGCTCCATCTCGCGGCCGGTGAGCGAGGCGCCGGCCCAGGCGGCCACGGCGTAGGAGAAGTAGGCGATGAGGGTGCCGACCCAGCTCATGGCCTGGGAGTAGGCGAACGCCGACTCGAGGTCGATGCACCCGCTCTCCAGCTTCCGGCAGGCGGCGCGCTCCGCACGCGCCTCCGCCCCCGTGACGTACTGCAGCCAGAGCATCCACCCGACCATGACCAGCACGTACGCGGCCCACACCAGCAGTGCCGAGCGGTGCAGCCGCAGCACGGTCCAGACGATGCCCCGGGGGCGCGGCCCGCCCCGGGTGACAGGGGCGGGCGCGCTGGTGGTGGCGGTCATGGGGTGCCTCCCGTACGGGTCGATGAGGGGCCTTCCGTACGGCGCCGGAGCAGGTGGAAGGCGGCCAGGACCAGCAGGGCGGTGAGGGCGAGGAGGATGCCGGTCTCGACGAGCTGGAGGGGCCAGAAGTGGGAGGAGGGGTGGAAGTCGGCGTAGAACCCGGCGACGTCGGTCCGGTCGCAGGAGACGTCCTCGCATCCGGCGTTGGAGACGCGGGCGCCCGAGGTGGTGATCAGGCCGCGGTCGACCAGGTCACCCGTCCAGGCCCGGTCCTGCGTCCTGGAAACGAGGGTCTCGACCGGCCACAGGGCGTGGCGCCACGTCCGGAGCGTGCCCATGACGACGATCACGCCCAGGAACCCGGCGGCGAGCCCGGGCAGCGAGCGGCGCAGCACCACGCCCGCGAGGACGCCGAGGGCCAGGGCGAGCAGGGCGTAGGCGGTGGCGAGGGTGCCGTTGCCCATGAAGGTGCTGTATTCGAACCAGTCCCGTGTCCCCAGCTCGTGCCGCAGCCGCTCCTCCCGCCACCACACCAGGCGGTTCAGCAGGGTCAGCAGGACCGTCCCCGAGACGATCAGGGCGGCCGGGACCGCGAGCTTGGCCGCGAGCCAGCGGGCCGGGGAGACGGACTGGCTCCAGGCCAGCCGGGCGGTGCCGCTCTCCAGCTCGCGGGCGACCAGGGCGCCGCCCGCCCAGGTGCCGATCAGGGCAGGAGCGAGGGTGAGGAGGTCGGAGCCCAGGGTGACGGCCAGCCCGTAGCGGGTGTACGCGGCGCCTGTCGAGCAGTAGTCGGTCCTCTCGCAGCCGTTCTTCGCATACTCGGTCCAGGCCGCGTCGAGCCCCGGTCCGGCGGCCCACACCAGCCCGCCGGCGATGAGGACCACCAGCAGCCCCCAGAACCACAGCGCCGACTGGTGCAGGCGGAGCGTCGCCCGGATCAGCCCCCGGATCGGGGTCATGGCCGGGGCGGGGATCGGGTGCTCTGAGCGGGCGGCCGGGGTCGCGGCGGTCCCGGTGGTCGTGGTGCTCATACGGCCGCCTCCCGCGCCTCGGTCCCGTCGGCGTGGTCGCCGTCGCCCTCGTCGATGACGAGGGCCGGTGCCTGAGGTGCCCTCAGGTGGGCGAGGACCAGCTCCTCCAGGGTCGGCTCGGCGGTCTGCCGGCCGGTGCCGATCGGGCCCTGCGGGCGGATGAGCGCGGTGAGCTGACGCCCTGTCGTGCGGGACTCGACGACGGTGTGCGGGGCGAGGTCGCCGGCCGGGCCGGTGACCAGGGTGTGGGCGGCGAGGAGCTCGTCCAGCGGGCCCGCGAGCCGAACACGTCCGGCGCCCAGCAGGAACAAGTGGTCGCAGGAACCCTCCAGTTCGGCCACTACATGCGAGGACATGACAACAGTGGTGCCGTGCTCGGCGGAGTCCGCGAGCAGGGTGCCCATCAGCTGGTGCCGGGCGAGCGGGTCGAGGTCGGCCATCGGCTCGTCCAGGAGCAGCAGTTCGGGTCGCTTGCCGAGGGCGAGGGCGAGCGCGACCCGGGTGCGCTGGCCGCCGGAGAGGGAGCGGATCTTCGCGTGCCGGTTCAGCTCGCCCTCGTCCACCACCCGCTCGGCGACGGCCGCGTCCCAGCGCCGGGGGTTGAGCTCACGGCCCAGCCGCAGGGTCTCGGCGACGGTCAGCTGCGGATACAGGGGCTTGTCCTGGGCGACGTACGCGATGCGTTCGCGGGCCGCCGCCGGGGTCGTCCCCAGCACGCTGATGGCGCCCTCGGTGGGGACGAGCAGCCCGGCCGCGTGGGCCAGGAGCGTCGACTTGCCCGCGCCGTTCGGTCCGACGAGCGCGCAGATCCGCCCCGTCGGCAGCCGCAGCGTGCAGTCACGCAGTGCCCAGTTCCCCTGCCGCCACCCGAACTTCTTTCCGAGCGCGGCCGCTTTCATCGCGGTCCCCGTCATGCCTCGTCCCCCTGATCTTTCCGGTCTCGCTGATCTTGTGTGAAGTGTTCGTCCAGTACGGACGTGAAGAGCGCCTCCACGTCGTCCCGTTCGAGCCCGGTCTGTCTGGCTCGTACGGCCCAGGTGTCCAGCTCGGCCCGCAGCGGGGAGTCGACGGGCGTGCTGCCCAGTGACTTCCGTACGAACGTGCCGAGACCGCGGCGGGCTTCGACCAGGCCTTCGCGCTCCAGCTCGCGGTAGGCCTTCAGCACAGTGTTCGGGTTGATCGCGGTGGCCTCCACGACCTCGCGGGCCGTGGGGAGTTTGTCGCCGGGCTCCAACAGGCCGAGCCGCAGGGCCTGTTTGGTCTGCTGGACGATCTGCACGTAGGTGGCGACACCGCTGCGCCGGTCGATGCGGTACTCGACCACTCGGACAACCACCCTTTCACTAATTGAGTAGTGAAAGGGTGGTGCAAGAGAGGGGGCGGTGTCAACAACACCGCCCCCAGCCTGTGGACAACTCCGCGTACGTGCGGATGTGTGAGGATGTGTCAGGTTTCGCTGCGGTACATCAGATCCGTCTCGTACGTCACGAAGCCGAGGCGTTCGTACACGGTCACCGCCGCCTTGTTGTCGGCGTCGACGTAGAGCATCGCGGTGGGCAGGCCCTGGGCCGCGAGGTGGCGCAGGCCGATCGTGGTCAGGGCCTTGCCGAGGCCGCCGCCCTGGGCGCCGGGGCGGACGCCCACGACGTAGACCTCGCCGAGCTGTTCATCGGCGTGCGCCTTCGTCCAGTGGAAGCCGATCAGTTCGGCGCCGCCGGTCCCGCCCGCGCCGCCCTCGCCGCCCTGCCGTTCGGCCAGGAAGAAGCCCGCCGGGTCGAACCAGGGTTCGGCCATGCGGTCGTCGAGGTCGCGCTGGGTGAGGGAGCCCTGTTCGGGGTGGTGGGCGAAGGCCTCCGCGTTCGCGGCGAGCCAGGCCGCGTCGTCCTCGCCGGGGACGAAGGCGCGGACGGTGACGCCGTCGGGGAGCACCGGCTCGGGCGGGTCGAAATCGGCCAGCGAGCGGCGCATCTGGCGCAGTTCGCGGAAGAGGGTGAGGCCGAGGACCTGGGCGAGGTGCCGGGCGGCGGAGTGGCCGCCGTGCGCCCAGACGCGCAGGCGCTTGCCGGACTCGGCGAGCAGGGCGGAGCCGAGGGCCCGGCCGTGGCCGTGGCCCCGGTGGGAGGGGTGGACGACCAGTTCGGCGGCGGGGGCCTCGACGGGGTCGTTGTCCTCCAGTTGGGCGTAGCCGACCAGGTCGTCCCCGGCGCTGAGGAGGAGATGGCGCACGCCGTCGCGGGGGCCGCCGCGCAGTTGGAGGCGGCCCTGCTCGGACACCGCCTGTTGGCCGTCGACCTGGGCGGCCTCGTCCAGCAGCGCGAGGACGGCCGCCTTCTGGTCGGGGGTGAGTTCCAGGCGGGTTTCGATACTGCGGGCGGCTGCGCTTGCGGCTGGGCCGGGCCGGGCGGTGTCGTCGCTGGTCATGGGTTCGAGGTTAGTCGTGGGGAGGGAGGGTGCCTACGAGCTCGGCTGGAAACCGTTGACGCACGGCCACTGGCCGGATGTGGTCGATCGCGCGGTTCCCCGGGCCTCTCCGGGGCGCTGAATGTCCAACTTCGTTGCGAGTCCTCCTTGATGGCAACCAGGTCGTAACCATGAACCCCCTGCCGCGCTACGCGCGTTGACCCTAGGCTTCGGCCGCACGGGGCCTGTTCTCACGTTTCTCACACTTCTCACGAATCCAGGGGGGCACATGTCAGCCACACCCCAAGCGCACCGCCGTAGAAGCCGCCGTAACCGGATCCTCGCCGCCGCGGCCGGCCTGGCGACCGTCGGGGCGCTGGCCGCCGCGCTTCCGGCGAGCGCCGGTGAGGCGAAGCCGAACCAGCCCGGCAAGGAGAAGCCGAGCCGGTACCAGGACGTGCAGTTGCTGTCGTTCAACGACCTGCACGGCAACCTGGAGCCGCCGGCCGGTTCCTCGGGCCGGGTGACCGAGCTGCACGAGGACGGTACGACCACGACGATCAACGCCGGTGGTGTCGAGTACCTCGCCACGCACCTGCGCGACGCCCGCCGCCCCGACGACTACTCGATCACGGCCGCCGCCGGTGACATGGTCGGTGCCTCCCCGCTGATCTCGGGCCTCTTCCACGACGAGCCCACCATCGAGGCGCTGAACGGGCTCGACCTCGACGTCACGAGCGTCGGCAACCACGAGTTCGACGAGGGCGCGAAGGAACTGGCCCGTCTGCAGAAGGGCGGCTGCCACCCGACCGCCGGCTGCTACGTCAAGGGCAAGAAGTTCAAGGGCGCCGACTTCCCGTACCTCGCGGCGAACGTCATCGAGAACAAGACCAAGAAGCCGCTCCTGAAGCCCTACTGGGTGTGGAAGAAGAACGGCGTCAAGGTCGGCTTCATCGGTGTGACCCTGGAGGACACCCCGGGTGTCGTCTCCGCCGAGGGCGTCAAGGGCCTCACCTTCAAGGACGAGGTCAAGACGATCAACAAGTACGCCAAGGAGCTGGAGCGCCAGGGCGTCAAGTCGGTCGTCGCGCTGATCCACGAGGGCGGTGCCCCCGCCTCCACGTCGTACAACTACGACTGCGACGCGCCCGGCGCCGGTGACGGCATCTCCGGTCCGATCGTCGACATCGCCAAGAACATCACGCCGAAGGTCGACGCCCTCGTCACCGGCCACACGCACGCCGCGTACGCCTGCACGATCAACGACCCGGCGGGCAAGCCGCGCATGGTCACCTCGGCCGCGTCCTTCGGCCGCCTCTACACCGACACGACGCTGACGTACGACCGCAAGACCGGCGACATCGCGCGCACGGCCGTGGATTCCGCGAACCACGTGGTCACCCGTGACGTCGAGAAGGCCGCCGACATGACGGCCCTCATCAGCAGGTGGAACACCCTCGCCGCCCCGATCGGCAACCGCGCCATCGGCTACATATCCGCCGACGTGCCCAACGCCGGAACCGAGTCCCCGATGGGTGACCTGATCGCCGACGCGCAGTACTGGTACGGCAAGGCGCTGGACCCCGAGGTCGACCTCGCGCTGATGAACCCCGGTGGTGTGCGCGCGCCGCTGACCTACGCGGCCAAGGGCACCGAGGGCGACGGCGTGGTGACCTACGCCGAGGGCTTCACCGTCCAGCCGTTCTCCAACACGGTCAACCTGCAGAACTTCACGGGCGCCCAGCTCGTCTCGGTTCTCCAGGAGCAGGTCACCGGCGTCAACGCGGCCACCCCGAAGGTGCTGCTGCCGTCGTCCGGTCTGACCTACACGCTCGACCTCACGAAGACCGGCGCGGCCCGCATCGTCGTCGACAGCATCAAGCTCAACGGTGCCGCCATCGACCCGGCCGCCACGTACCGCGTCGCCACCAACAGCTTCCTCGCGGGCGGCGGCGACGGCTTCACCACGCTGGGCCAGGGCACGAACGACCTGGTCGGCGGGGACGACCTCGCTGCCCTTGAGCAGTACCTGCTGGCCAACTCCTCGGCCGCGAGCCCGCTCGCGCCGCCGACGGCCAACCGGATCACGGTCATCAGCTAGGCGCCCACGCGGCGGAGCCGCACCTGTCACAGCCCCGCGCCCCTGGAAGCGAGAGCGACCAGGGGCGCGGGGAGTTCTTTTTTACGGCTTCCCCGGAGCTTCCCCGGAGGAACGGGCCTCAGCGGGCGCAGCTCTTCGGGTCCAGCTTCTCCTCCCACTTGTCCTCGCGGCCGTCGGGCTGGCCGTTGGGGAGGAGCTTGTCGGAGGTGCCGTCGATGTAGTAACCGTGCGAGTAGATCGTGCGGTAGGAGCGGTTGCGCCAGGTGTGGACGGTCTTCTCGCCGTTGCCCTTGTTCCAGGAGTAGTCCTCGACGTAGAAGACCGGGGTGACGCGGACCACACGCTGGTACGGCGTCCAGGTCACGGCGATCTGGGTGCACGGCGGGATCGCCTTCTCGCTGCGGCGCTCGAAGCTCGCCGTCTTCTCCCAGCCCCACTCGTACGAGAAGCTGCCGCCCGCACTGCCGGAGAAGATGCTCTTGGCGACGGAGAGGCTCAGCTGGGCCCCGACGCTCTTCTTGGCGAACGTCTTGGTGCTGTAGCTGCTGACGAAGGTCTCCTTGTCGGCCTGCGACCCCCGGTTGCCGATCCAGGGGGAGGTGCGGACGGGGGCGCCCTTGATGGACCAGGTCGACGCCTGCACGTTGCCGCACCAGCCGCGGAAGGTCTCCCAGTCCCCGGCGGGCACGAACAGCCCGAAGACGTCCCGCAGGTACTCGTCCTGCGTCTTGAACTCGCCGGTCCGGACGTTGAGCGCGCCGTACACGCCCGTCATGCTCGTCTTCTGGGCGCAGAGCCGCTCGATCATCGAGTCGGTGTTGCCGGGGTCCACGCCCCGGATGTTCGTCGCGCCGCCCGGCCCGGTGGCCGCCTGGGCGGAACCGGCGCCGGCCAGGGCACCGGACACGGCCAGGGCGGTGGACGCGGCGACGAGTGCGGTCTTCTTCAGCGTGCTCTTCAGGGATGCCTTGACTGCAGTTCGCATGGGTGTGCGCTCCTACTGCTGTACGCCGGCGTCGGCGGCCACCGGTTCTGTCGTCTGGGGGAACGGAGAACTCGAAGAACTCAACTCACCAGTAGCGAACACGACCGTCATCACAGGCGCCTCAGAGGTTTCTCGGAGTCCTCTCAGAAACTTGTCACGAACACGTCACTCAAGATCCACAACGCGTGCGCGTCGGTACGCGGCGGCGCTTCCGGTCAAGGGCCGGCGCTTCGTGCACGGGGAGCGCCGCTTCGCGCACGGGGGGCGGCGCTGCACGCTCAGGGGTCGGTGCTTCGTGCTCAGGGGCCTCTGCCGAGCAGGCTCACGTAGTGGCTGAGGTGGGTGGCCGCGTCGAGCATGGCGAGGCCCCGCGCGGTCAGCCTGCGCCGCCAGTCGTCCAGGGCGTCGGAGAGGGTGTCGGTGCCGCCGGCCGTCCGGATCTGCCGGACCACGGTGGCGATGTGGTCCAGGGGGTAGCCCCCGCGCCTCAGGAGATGGGCCAGCTCGGCGTCCCGGACGTCGGTCGCGCGGTAGAGGCGGTAGCCGGTGAGCGGGTCGCGTGCGGGGGTGAGGATGCCGGCGTTCTCCCAGGTGCGGAGGGTCGCCGGAGTGACCTGGAGCCGGTGGGCGAGTTCGCCGATGGTTCGTCTGTCGGCACCTGTTGACCGGCCGGGACCTGTTGGCGGGCCGTCACCTGTCGACCGGCTGGCCCCTGTTGGCCGGTCGGTGGCGGGCGTGGTGCCGGCCTCCGCCATCAGGTGATCCACCGCCCTCCGTACCGCGTCGAGGGTCTCCCGGTCGCGGAGCAACTGGTGGTGGCCCCGGTCGATGATCGTCAGGGCGTCGTCGAGGGCGTCGGCAGGGGCGTTGCCGGGGGCGTCCGCGTGGAGGGCGCGCATGATCTGTCCCGCGGCCGAGTGGCCGTGGGCCGGGACGAGGGCGAGGAAGGCGCGGAGGGCCGCCGCGTGCACCTCGGTGTAGATCCGGTAACCGCTGTCCGTGCGCTCGGCGGCCGGGATGAACCCGTCCCGCTCGTAGTTGCGGACCGCCTGGGTCGAGAGGCCGTGCTCGCGGGCGAGGTCGGAAGGTCGCATGGTGGTCACCGGTTTGAGACTTTACGGGACGTGGTCGCTGCCGTCATGCGGCTTGGGCCTCCCAAGGCTCAACCGACCTTTCAAGGATACGATCGAGGCTCATGAGTCAGGACATTCGAGACTTCGTGACCCCGTCGTGCGACCTCTTGGCCCTCGGCGAACCGACCCACCAGGAACCGGCCTTCGCGCGCGTCCGCAACGAACTGTTCGCCCAACTCGTCGATCAGGGCTTCCGCTCGATCGCCCTGGAAACCGACCGCGTGCCCGCGCTGGCCGTGGACGCCCATGTCCAGGAGGGGGCCGGCGACTTCGACGAGGTGATGAGCGAAGGCATCGCGTTCGGCCGCGGCGAACTGGCCCCAAACCGGCAACTGATCACCTGGATGCGCGAGTACAACCGGACCCGCCCGCCCGCGGAACGCCTCGCCTTCCACGGCATCGACGCCGAGATGGAGAACATGAGCGCGCCCAGCCCGCGCCGCTACCTCGAACACGCCCGTGCCTACCTCGCCCGCGAAGCGGGCCCCGTCTCCCCCCTCGCTCTCGCCTCCGATTCGGCCGTCGACATCGCGAGCCTCGCCGGGGACGACGAACGCTGGAGTCGTACGGAGGCGGTCATGGACCCGGCCATGTCCCTCGGCGCCACGGCGGAGGCCGAGACGCTCCGCTGCCTCGCGGACGACCTGCTCACCGAGTTCCACGCCCGCGCACCGGAACTGATCGCGGCGACCTCGCGTGCCGAGTGGTTCAGGGCGAAGGCCCACCTCACCGCCGGTCTCGGCCTGCTGCGCTATCACAGGCAGTTGGCACAGCCCGTCGAGGAGAGCACCCGTATATCCCGCCTGCTCGCCACCCGGGACGCCCTCATGGTCGAGAACCTCCTCGACATCCGCACCCTCGAGGCCGGCCGTGGCCCGACCCTGGTCTTCGCCCACAACGTGCACCTCCAGCGCAGCCGCAGCCATATGCGCATGCGCGACGACCTGGACCTCCACTGGTACGGCGCCGGCGCCGTATTGGGCCCGCTGGTGGGCGAGCGGTACGCCTTCATCGCGGGCAGCCTGGGCCGCAGCGAGGCGCTCGGCCTCACGGACCCCGCCCCGGACACCTACGAGGCCGCCCTGCAACGCCGCACCACCACCTGGTCCCTGACCCCGGCCCCCGAACCGACCTCCGCCCGGACCCGCACGCACCCCTCCGCACAACAGTCGCGCTACTTCCCCCTGGACGAGGCGACCCTCGACGGAGCGGCCGGCGTCCTGCACATCAACGCCGACGACTAGGGGAGGCCGTAGCGGACTTCGGCACCGGCACCGGCATCTGTATCGGTATCGGTATCGGCACCGGTATCGGGATCGCCCTCACCGATCCGCTGCCCCCTGCTGACCGCGATCCGCAGTACGTCCTCCAACGACTCCGCCGCCCGCGTCAGCGCGAACCGCACGGCCCGCTCCCCGGCCGCGGGGTCTTGGAGCACGGCCCTGCTCCCGGCCAACACCTGCTCCGCCGAACCCAGTTGGGACGCCTCCACACTGTCGGCGAGGAGGGAGAGGACCCCGGGGTGGGCCGTGTCCTGGTCGAGATAGCAGGGCTTGCCGTCGGGGGTGGTCCACGGCAGCAGACGCAGGCCGGTCATCATGCGGGGACCTCGATGCCGTGGATGCCATGACTGGCGTGGAAGCCGTGGCTGTACAACTCTTCCGCGCTGAGCACGTAGGGCCGTACGAAGTTGTCGTAGGGCTCGAACGGCCAGATGTCGACGGGCTTCTGGGGCGGCGGGGGCGGGGCGGGTTCCAACAGCTCCCCCACCTCGGACGGTGGCGGGCCGGGTGCGGCCCACCGAGTCAGTGCCTCGCAGAGCCTCACGACGAGTGCGCGCATGCCGGTGCCCCTCTTTCGTCTCAGGGTTATTTCAGGGTCGACCTGACGAGCGGTGATTACCGTTCGTGTTCCGATCGTCACTGCTGCGACGTACGTTGGGGAAGAGGCCTGGCGTTGTCTGGAGCGCCAGACAACGGTGAGGGGTGACATGGGCGAAGTCGTTGACGGGGAGCGGCAATCAGGGCGTGCCGCGCTCGGCCGGACCCTGCTGTTCCTGCGTGAGAAGGCGGGCAAGACCCTGGCCCAGTTGGCGGCGGAGACCTCGTACGACAAGAGCTATCTCTATCGCCTGGAGAAGGGGGAGAGGCTCTCCAAGCGGGCGGTCATGGAGGACCTGGACACCTACTACGACTCCGGTGACCTGCTGGTTCGTCTGTGGCGGGACGCGCGCAAGGAGGTCATCAAGGACAAGTACAAGGCGTTCATGGAGCTGGAGGCGACGGCCCGGGTCATGTGGATGTTCCAGCTGCGGGTGCCGGGCATCTTGCAGACCGAGGACTACGCCCGCACGGTGTTGTCAGGGTTGTCTGGAGCCCAGACAACGGCAGGCAACAGCGAGGAGATCGAGGAACAGGTGGCTGCGCGTATGGGGCGGCAGGAACTGCTGTACCGCCAGCCAGCGCCGAGTATCCGCGTGATTCTCGATGAGGGAGCGGTACGGCGGGCTGTGCCGAAGGCGAAGGTGTGGGAGGAGCAGCTCTCGCACCTGGTGGAGGCTGCGGAGTTGCCCTCCGTCGCCATTCAGGTGCTGCCCTGGACGGCCGGTGTGCACGACCTCATGGACAGCCACCTCTGGCTCTTTTGGCAGCGAACCGGCGATCCGGTCGCCTACGCAGAGGGCAACGGGATCGGCGAGTTGATCGACGATCCGGACAAGGTCCTGGCGCTTCGACTGTCCTACGATCTCGTCAGGGATGCGGCGCTGCCTCCGGCCGAGTCGACCGCGTTCATCAAGCGCCTTCTGAAGGAGTGCAGATCATGAACCGGACCCTCGACCTCAGCACTGCTGTGTGGCGCAAGTCGTCGTACAGCGACGGGGGCGGAACGAACTGCCTCGAAGTCACCGACGAAGTCCCCGGCATAGTCCCCGTCCGGGACAGCAAGGTCCCGGACAGCCGCCCGCTCCTGTTCTCCGCCGGGGCCTGGTCCGCCTTCGTCAAGGTCGTCGCGGCCGGCTGAGCACCCTCGGGCAGGTGTGTGGCCGAGGTGCGGGCAAGCCGTCAACGTGTGGGCCGGAGCGCATCCCGTCGGGTGAATCGGCGGGGAAACCGGGACGGGCAGGCACGCGGTTCGGTCACCGTGGCGTCATGACAGTGAATGCGATCTTCGATGGAGAGTTCGACCGAGGGGTGGACGCCTCGGCCGACCCCTACGCGTCGTGGCCGGAGCCGGTGCGTGGACGCACCGCGCGGGGGCGGTGAGCGCGGCTATGGTCGTAGACACGGCAGGACGAAGGAGGACCCCGGTCATGGCTCCCCACGCTGCGGAATCCGAGTCGGTCATCCCTCCCATGCCCGAGCGGACCCCGATGGCGCTGCGCAGGGCCATCGCCCAGCACGCTCCCGTGCTGCTCCCTGATTTCGACGCCCACTGGAAGTGGGCGATCGCTGACGCGTACGACCCTGGTCCTGTGCCTGCGTTCATGGCTCGCTGGTGGTGCGAGTACGCGATCGCCCGTGATCCGCAGCTCGACGCCCATGTGACCGGGCTCCAGCACCGTGCTGCAGAGGCGACTGACATCGCTGAGGCCAAGGCTCTGATCGACGAGGTGGCGAAGATTCGCTACAGCACGCGGAAGCTGGAGCCCGGCGAGTGACCGATGAGTTCATGGGGCCGCCTTGGCAGATGGACTGGCGGCTCGATGCCCTCGTCGGCCGTGATGCGCTGCCCGAGAATGCGCGGAATATCGTTGACGAGGCTCGCGCTGAGCTGGTCACTGCAAAGGACCCGTATTTCCGGGGCATCGACGCCGATGGCAATCTCCCAGAGGGCATGCGCGTCGAGCCAGTGCGGTCCAGCGACCCCAAGGGGCCGCGCATCCTGTACTTCGACAAGGGCTATGGCTGGCTGGTCTATAGCTTCGATCGGCGCTGCGAGGATCCGCAGATCCTGGTGTACGAGGTCTTCTGGCAGGAAGCTGACCCGCTTGAGTTCCCTACACCGCCTCCGGCGGCGGAGTAGCCGCCCCCGGCAGCCGTACCGTCGCCAGCGTGCCGCCGCCGTCAGCCCGCGACAGGGACACCTCGCCGCCCGCCTGTTCGACCGTGCGGGCCACGATGGACAGGCCCAGGCCCGAGCCCGGCAGGGCCCGCGCGCTGGGGGAGCGCCAGAAGCGGTCGAAGACGTGGGGGAGTTCGTCGACGGGGATGCCGGGGCCGTGGTCGCGGACCGTGAGGACACCCGTGTCGAGGGAGACCTCGATCGTGCCGCCCTCGGGGCTGAACTTCACCGCGTTGTCGAGGATGTTGACGATCGCGCGCTCCAGCGCGGACGGCTCGGAGCGGACGTACCAGGGCTGCAGGTCCGCCGTGATCGTCAGCTCGGGCCCGCGCAGACGGGCCCGGCGCAGGGCCGCCTCCACGGTCTCCTGGAAGTCGACCACCTGGAGGTGCCGGCCTCCCTGTTGGCCCGACTCCGAGCGTGACAGCTCCTGCAGGTCGCCGATCAGGGCCGCCAGTTCGGTCATCTGGGCCTTCACCGAGGCGAGCAGGGCCTTGCGGTCCTCCGCCGGGATCGGCCGGCCCGTCTCCTCGCTGCGGGTGAGGAGTTCGATGTTCGTGCGGAGGGACGTGAGGGGCGTACGGAGTTCGTGGCCCGCGTCCGCGATCAACTGCTGTTGCAGTTCACGGGAGTTGGCGAGTGCGCTCGTCATCGAGTTGAAGGAGCGGGACAGGCGGGCCACCTCGTCCTCGCTCTCCTCCTCCACCGGGATGCGGATGCTCAGGTCCTCGGTGCGCGCCACGTGTTCGACGGCTTCCGTGAGTTTGTCGACCGGGCGGAGCCCCGCGCGGGCCACGGCCAGACCGGCCGCACCGGCGCCGACGACTCCGATGCCGGAGACGAGGAGGAGGATCAGGGCGAGGTCGTTGAGGGTGGCTTGGGTGCCGTTGAGAGGGAGGGCCGTGAGGAACGCCGCGTTGGCCGGTTCTCCCGTCTGCGGGTCGTAATAGCTCACGGGCTTGGACATGACGCGTACGTCGGTGCCGTCCGAGGCGACGCTGTTGTGGTAGATGGCCTCAGTGCGCTTGGTGTCGTTGACGACGTCCTTGTCGGTCTGGGTGACCTTGATCGCGCCGGCGGAGAAGTCGAGTACACAGGCCTTTCCGTCCTTCAACACCACCTGGAAGTAGATGCTCCGGGGACGGGGATCGTCTTCGTCGACGGTCTGTGTGCAGTAGGCGATCGCGTCCATGGCCTGCTGGTCGAGGCCCCTCATGGCCATCGACTTCTTAAGCTCGTTGTCGATCTGCTCGTACAGTTTCCCCTGCACGATGAACCAACAGGTCACCGACACCGCCGCCACCGCGAACGCCACCGCCGCCGCGACCAGCATCGACAGCCGGGCCCGGATCGGCAGGGAGCGGTAGCGGCTCAGGAGCTTCTTCACTCCGCGCCGCCTTGTCGCAGGACGTACCCGACACCCCGCACGGTGTGCACGAGCCGGGGCTCGCCGCCCGCCTCGGTCTTGCGGCGCAGGTACATGACGTAGACATCCAGGGAGTTGGAGGACGGCTCGAAGTCGAAGCCCCAGACCGCCTTCAGGATCTGCTCGCGCGTGAGGACCTGGCGCGGATGGGCCAGGAACATCTCCAGGAGCGTGAACTCCGTGCGGGTCAGCTCCACCGGGCGTCCGCCCCGCGTGACCTCCCGTGTCGCCAGGTCCATCCGCAGGTCCGCGAAGGTGAGCGCCTCGTCCACCTCGGCGGTGTCGGCCGCGGCGGCCGCGTACGTGCTGCGGCGCAGCAACGCGCGGACGCGGGCGAAGAGTTCGTCCAGCTCGAAGGGCTTGACCAGGTAGTCGTCCGCGCCGGCGTCGAGGCCGGTGACACGGTCGCCGACCGTGTCGCGGGCCGTGAGCATCAGGATCGGGGTCGTGTCGCCCGCGCCGCGGATCCGGCGGGCGGCGGTCAGCCCGTCCATCCGCGGCATCTGGACGTCGAGGATCACCAGGTCGGGCTGGTACGCGGTCGCCTTCTCCAGCGCGTCCGCGCCGTCGACGGCGACCTCGGTGCCGTAGCCCTCGAAGGCGAGGCTGCGCTTGAGGGCGTCGCGCACCGCCGGCTCGTCGTCGACGATGAGGATGCGCTGGGGTTCGTGGGCGCCTTCGGCGGGGCTCATGATGGTTTCGTTCCTCGGATGCGGTGGTTTACAGGGCCGGGGGCGCCGTGGGGGTTCTTTGTGCGTTGCCTGGTGCGGGTGCGTTGGGGCTGGTCGCGCAGTTCCCCGCGCCCCTGGAGGGGCGCGCGCGGTACCGCCCTAGCCTTGCACGTCCCCTGGCCGCGCAGTAGCCCGTGAGAGTCCCGTGAGGATCAGCCGCGAACCGTACGCCGACGCGGGCGCGCCGACGTGGTGCGGCGGGCCGTGCCTCGGGCGGCGGACGCCACCTCGGGGGCCCGGGTCACCGGCGTGTGCAGTTCGGCGGCCACCGCGAGGGCGAGGCCCAGCCCGGCCGGGTCGCCGGCGGTCGCGGCGTCGTGCGAGACCTGTGTGATCTGCGCGCCGTTCCTGATCTGCGTGATCATGTCGAACTCCTCGGACTCAGCGGGACGGGAAGGGGCCCGGCTTGAAGGGGCTGGAAAGGACTGGGAGGCACCGGAAGGGAACTGCCTGGTCGGAGAGGCGGACCTCAGTCCGAGCCGCCCGCCCGCAGCGTGCTCAGGTCGGCCTTGACCGTGTTGACCGGGATCGCGAAGCCGAGGCCGACGCTGCCGGCGCTGGACGAGGTGGCGTCCGCGGCGGAGTACATCGCGGAGTTGATGCCGATGATGTTGCCGTTCATGTCGATGAGGGCGCCGCCGGAGTTGCCGGGGTTGAGGGAGGCGTCCGTCTGGAGGGCCTTGTACGTGGTCGTGGAGGAGCCGGTGTCACCGTTGAACTCCTGGCCGCCGAACTCGAACGGCCACTGGCCGCCGCCGCCCTGCTGTTGCTGCTGCTGACCCTGGCTCTCGCCCGTCGAGACCGTCACGTCACGGTCGAGGGCGGAGACGATGCCGCTGGTGACCGTGCCGGTCAGGCCCTCGGGGGAGCCGATCGCCACGACCTGGTCGCCGACCTTGACGCCGGCGGAGTCGCCGAGGGTCGCGGCCTTCAGCCCGGAGGCGTCCCGCAGCTTGATGAGGGCGAGGTCCTTCTTGCTGTCGGTGCCGACGACCTCGGCCGTGTAGGACTTGCCGTTGCTCGTCGTCACCTTGATCTGGGAGGCGCCGGAGATCACGTGGTTGTTGGTGATGATCTCGCCGTCGCTGGTGATGATCACACCGGAACCGGTGGACTCGCCCGCGTTCGACGTGGCGCTGATCTCCACGATGCTGGGGCTGACCGCCGTGGCGACGCCGGAGACCGTGCCCTTCTGGCTGGTCGGCACCACGCTCGTGCTGGTGGAGCTGGAGGCCACGGTGTCCGTACCGGTCAGCTCCTGGATGCCGTACGCCGTACCGCCGCCGATCGCCGCCGCGACGAACGCCACGGCCGCCAGCAGTGCGATGGGACCCCGGGCACGCCTTCTCGACGCGGGCGCGGACCCGGCGGAGTCAGGGGTGGCGGCGGAGGACACCGGCTCGGTGAGGAGCGCGGTGGGAGCCGAGGTCGCCGTGGCGGCGGGCTGCCCGTAGCCGGCGTGGCCGGTCGTAGACGCCACCGGGTCGTACGCCGGCGGGGGCGGCCACTCCGGGTTCACCGGGGCGGGGGCCTGCTGCTGGGGGTACGCGGGCTGCTGCTGGGTCTCGCCCTCGGCGTACCCGGAGTGCTGCTGCCCCTGGTAGGGGTTCTCGTACTCGCCGCTGCGGCGGAAGCTCTCGGTCATGACTCAGAGCCTGCCGCCCGACCATGAGACGTTCCTGAGCGCTCCCTGAGAACCCCACCAGAACCTCGTTCGCCCCATATAAAGGCGCCGGGGCCGTCAAGGGGCGCGGGGAACTGCGCGACAAGCCACGACGCACCCGCGGCCGACAACGCACCGAAGCCCCTACGGCGCTACACGCACCCGCGCTACTCGCACCCGCACGACCGCCGAGCCACCAGCTTCGACGGGAACAGCTTCACCCGCTCCCGCCGGGACCCGGGCACCCGGATTCCGTCATCGAGCACCAGATCCACCGCGGCCCGAGCCATCCCCGTACGATCCGTCGCGATCGTCGTCAGCGGCGGATCCGTCAACGCCGCCTCCTTGACGTCGTCGAACCCGGCCACGGCCAACTCGCCCGGCACCTCGATCCGCAGCTCACGCGCGGCCCGCAGCACACCGATCGCCTGGTCGTCCGTGGAGCAGAAGATCGCCGGTGGCCGAGCCGGCCCCGACAACAGCTCCAGCGCCGTCTGGTACGCGTCGTACCGGTTGTAGAGCGCGTGGAAGAGCCGCCCCTCGGTCGGGATCCCGGCCTCGTCCATGGCCCGCCGCCAGCCCTCGACGTGGTCGGAGACGGGGTCACCGACGAGCGGGGTCTCGGCGATACCGCCCATACAGGCGACGTACTCGTAGCCGTGGGACAGCAGATGCTCCACGGCGAGCTTCGCGCCGCCGACGTCGTCGGTCACCACGGCCACGTCGTCGATCGCCTCGGGCCGCTCGTGCAGCAGCACGACCCGTGCGTCCCACGCCTCTATCTCGGCGGCGGCGTTGTCGTTGAGGGCGTGGCTGACGAGGATCAGCCCGGAGACACGCATCCCGAGGAACGCCCGCAGATAGTGGACCTCGCGCTCGGCGACGTAGTCGGTGTTGCCGACGAGCACCATCTTTCCGCGCTCGGCGGCGGCCTGCTCGACCGCGTGGGTCATCTCCCCGAAGAAGGGCTGGCGCGCGTCCGGCACGATCATGCCTATGAGATCGGTGCGCCGTGACGCCATCGCCTGGGCGACGCGGTCGGGCCGGTACCCCAGTTCCTTGATCGCGGCGAGGACACGCTCGCGCGTGGCCGGGGCAACCGGCCGGGGTCCGTTGTTGATGACGTAACTGACGACGGCGGTCGACGTACCCGCCAGTCTTGCCACGTCATCCCGAGTCACCTTGGCCACGCGCGGAGTCTACGCGGATAAAACGCCCCTGGGCAGGGCGTACGGGAGCCTCCCTGTGCGGTGGCTGTGCGTATGCCGCCCCACAGGGACCCGGCGCGGTCGGCCACTACGCCTCGGCCGTGATCTCGACGCTGTCCAGGGGCGCCGTCTCGTCCGCATCCTCCGCCTTTGAGGAGGCGGGCTTGCCCTTGGCGTCGTCGGTGGCGCGCTCCGCCTTCTCGGGCGTAACGAATCGATAACCGACGTTCCGGACGGTCCCGATCAGCGACTCGTGCTCGGGGCCGAGCTTGGCGCGCAGCCGTCGTACGTGGACGTCGACCGTCCGCGTACCGCCGAAGTAGTCATAGCCCCAGACCTCCTGGAGCAGCTGGGCGCGGGTGAAGACGCGGCCCGGGTGCTGGGCGAGGTACTTGAGGAGCTCGAACTCCTTGAAGGTGAGGTCGAGGACGCGCCCCTTGAGCTTGGCGCTGTAGGTCGCCTCGTCCACCGAGAGGTCGCCGTTGCGGATCTCCATGGGGGAGTCGTCGTTGACGATCTGCTGCCGGCCCATGGCCAGCCGCAGCCGGGCCTCGACCTCGGCGGGGCCGGCCGTGTCGAGGAGCACGTCGTCGATGCCCCAGTCCGCGGTGACGGCGGCGAGACCGCCCTCGGTCACGACGAGGATGAGGGGGCAGCCGGGGCCGGTGGAGCGGAGCAGCTGACACAGGCTGCGGACCTGTGGGAGATCACGGCGTCCGTCGATCAGGATGACGTCCGCACCGGGGGTGTCGACGAGAGCGGGGCCTTCGGCCGGGGCCACGCGCACGTTGTGCAGCAGCAGGCCGAGGGCCGGAAGCACCTCGGTGGAAGGCTGGAGGGCGTTGGTCAGGAGCAGCAGAGAACTCATATGTCTGGTTCCTCCTCGGTCCCTGCGAGGACGTTTACGGCACTGCGGTACCGCGATTGCGACTGCGGGGTTCACAGTGTTCTGCTCTGCGATCCCGGGGCCCGTACACCTGCGGTCACCTGGCGTTTCCCGCTCGTATACAACGCTTCCGAAAGCACAAAAGGACCCGGGGGCGACATTGCCCGAGTCCTCTGTCCAGCAGAATAGCCCACATGAGTGCTGGTCCGGCAGGTCATGTGACGCGATCTTTCGACATTCCGAACTCTGAGACGGCCGATCGAACCCCCTCGAGGGCGCCCCGAACCCCTTTGCGCAGGTTTCTACGCACTGACGACGGGGTGAATATCGAGGCCGTATACAACCGGAAGTCCGTCGTATACAACGCCTCCGACGACACCGGAACTCCATCCTCCGGCCACCTCGCCGTCGTCGTCGCCCACGGCTTCACGGGCGACATTAATCGTCCGCATGTTCGAAGGGTGGTGGACGTGCTCGCCCGGTACGGGGCCGTCGTGACGTTCTCCTTCCGGGGCCACGGACGGTCCGGCGGCCACTCCACGGTCGGGGACCGCGAGGTGCTCGACCTCGCGGCGGCGGTCCGCTGGGCCCGTGAGCTCGGCCACGAGCGGGTCGCCACGGTCGGCTTCTCGATGGGGGGCTCGGTCGTCCTGCGCCACGCGGCCCTCCCCGACGGCCCCGACGGCCCCGACGCGGTCGTCTCCGTCAGCGCCCCGGCCCGCTGGTACTACCGAGGCACGGCCCCGATGCGCCGCGTCCACTGGCTCATCACCCGCCCCGCCGGCCGCCTGGTCGGCCGCTACGGCTTCCGCACCCGCATCCACCACCGCGACTGGGACCCCGTCCCCCTCTCCCCGGTGGAATCCGTCCCCCTCATCGCCCCCACCCCGCTGCTGATCGTCCACGGCGACAGGGACGGCTACTTCCCGGTCGACCACCCCGAGATGCTGGCGGCAGCGGCGGGCGACGACGGCGAACTGTGGCTGGAGAAGGGGATGGGGCACGCGGAGAACGCGGCGAGCGAGGAACTGCTGGACCGGATCGGGGCGTGGCTGGCGAAGAGCGTGCCCCGATGAGCGTGCACCGACAAGGGACGCGGGGCTGTATCGATGTGCGGCTCCGCCGCGTGGGCGTGACCGGCCCCCGCCCGCCCGCGGTTTCCCCACCACGCCGACTCCCCCGTAGCCTGACCCCCGTCACGACTAATCAAGAGGAACGCAGATGCCAAAGGGCACCGTCCGCTACTGGGCCGCAGCAAAAGCCGCGGCCGGCATCGCCGAGGAGCCCTACGAGGCGGTCACCCTCGCGGAGGCCCTGAACGCGGCCCGCGACCGACACCCCGGCGAACTCGTCCGCGTACTGCGGCGATGCTCGTTCCTCGTCGACGGAAACCCCGTGGGCACCCGTGAACATGAGACGGTACGTCTGGCCGAGGGCGGCACGGTCGAGGTGCTCCCGCCGTTCGCAGGAGGGTGACCCCCACATCATGAGCAACCAGCCGTACGGGTACGAGGGCCACCAGGGACAGCAGGGCTACGACGCCTACCAGCAGCCGCAGGCGGAGCCTCAGCAGTACGCGGCCCAGCCTCAGGCACAGCCGCACTGGCAGGGCCACGACGAGAACCAGGCCGCCCACGCCCAGCAGTACACCCAGCAGTGGGAGGGCCAGACCTGGGAGACCCAGATCCAGCCCGCCAACCTGACGGAGACGGCGTACCTGCCCCCGCAGCCGGACGGCCGCCCGTACGGCCAGCAGGGTCAGCAGGGTCAGCAGGGCCCGTACGGGCAGTACGGGCAGCAGGCCCAGCAGGCCCAGCAGGCCCAGCACGGACAGTACGGACAGAACGGGCAGTACGGGCAGCACGCGCAGCACGCGCCCCAGGTCCATCCGCAGGCCCAGCAGGCCCAGCAGGCCCAGCAGGCCCAGCAGGCCCAGCAGGCCCAGCAGGCCCAGCAGGCCCAGCAGGCGCAGCCCCGCACCCAGCCCCCGGCCGACCCCGCTCCGGTGGCCGCGCCCGGCTACGGCCCGCCCACCCTGACCGGCAACACCCGGGTCACCGACGCCCAGCGGGCGCGGGCCGAGGGACGGTCGCCGATCATCGAGCCCGGGATGCAGCCGGCGCTGATCACGGCCGCACTGGGTCTGCTGCTGGCCGGCGCGGCGGCGATCGGCGCGTACGCCCTCGCCGTACCCCTGGTGATCCTGCAGGCCGTGACCGCGGCGGGCTGGTTCCGGCTGAACGGCATGTGGCCGGCCCGGCAGGGCATCGTGCTGGCCTTCGCGGGCGCCCTCGCGGCGGACGCGGCCCTGTTCGCGGCCGGCCGGGAACACGCGCCCGCCGCGATCCTCGGCACGCTCGGCGTCTGGGTGCTGCTCTGCCTCGTGCTGGGGCTGCGCAGCCACGCGGACCCGGACGAGCGGATGTACGGCCTGATGGCGACGGTGGCCTCGTCGGCGCTGTCGATCATCGCGACCGGCTATCTGGGGGCCGTGGCGGACGCGGTGACGGTGGGCGGAGTCGCGGTGGCGGTGGCCGTCCTGGCCCGCGCCCTGCCCCTGCCCACGCCGGCCTCGGTGATCGTCTCCCTGCTGGCGGCCACCGGCGCGGGCATCGCCGTCGGCGGTGCGACCGACCTGGGTACGTCCGGCGCGCTCCTCGGCGCAGTGGCGGCCCTCTGCGCCCTCGTCGGCCACCGCGTCGCCGCCTACGACTACCCCTCCCGCTTCGTCCACTTCACCGCGGGCGTCGCCCTTCCCCTGACGGCGGCGGCCCCGGCGGTGTACCTGCTGGGCCGCGCGCTGGGCTGATTCCAGGGGAGCGGGGAACCCCGGGGACGGCCGCGCCGAACCCGCGCCCGCCCTGTCACAGCTGATCAACAAGGCTTGACGAACCCACCCCGACCCACACCCGCCGGATTACTCTCGCGTAGAACGGCCACTCTGGTCGTTGAGGCCGGAACGACCGCCGAGTGGACTACGTGGGGAACACCGAGACATGCGCGCACTGCGAATACTTGTCATCGTCGCCGTGATCCTGGGCGGCCTCTTCGTGATCGCGGACCGCGTGGCCGTCGGCTTCGCCGAGGACGAGGCGGCCGAGCAGCTGAGGACCAGCGAGGGGCTGGCGAGCACCCCGGACGTGTCCATCAAGGGCTTCCCGTTCCTCACCCAGGTCGCGGGCGGCGAACTGGACGACGTCGAGGTCGGCATCGAGAACTTCGAGGCGAGCACCGGCAAGGCCGACGAGAGCATCCGCATCGCCGATCTGAAGGCGAACATGCGCGGCGTCGCCTTCTCCAGCGACTACAGCTCCGCCACGGCCGCCAGCGCCACCGGCACCGCGACCATCGCCTACGACGAGTTGCTCAAGGCCGCCAAGTCCGAGCCCACCGATGTCGGCCTCGGGTTCACCGCCCGCGTCGTCGGCCTCTCCGACGGCGGCAAGGGCAAGATCAAGGTCGCGGTCGAGATCGACCCGCCGGCCCTCGAACCCCAGACCGTCTCCGTCCTCAGCAGCGTCAGCGTGAAGGGCGACACGGTCGAGGTGCAGGCCGACTCCCTGCCCGCCCTGGGCGGTGCCGATCTCGCCGAGAACGTGGTCCGTTCGATCACCGACTTCCAGCAGGCCATCGACGACCTCCCCGGCGGCATCAAGCTCGACAAGGTCGAGGCGGCGCCGGACGGCGTGGAGATCACGGTGCGGGGTTCGAACGTCAGGCTGGCCGGGTAGGACGTCGGCGACCGAACCGGCGGCGTCCAGGAAGCGAGACGCCGCCGTCCGTACCGTAGATGTGATGACGGCTACACCGGCCCGTCGGGCCTGGCACGGCGGCTCCGTCGGCCCAATCATCCCGCATTCCGGACGATCGCGTCTCAGAATACGACATGCCGGTGACACGCCCGCCTGTCCGTCCCTACGATCGACCATCATGAAGCGACAGGCGGATCTCACGAAGCGGCGGGCAGTAGACCTGTGCCGCGTCGCCGCCATGCTCTGTCGCGCTTTCTGAGTGGCAGCCACGACTGCCGCATTCCCCGTCGCCCTGCCCAGCCAGGGCACACCCGTGCGCGCCCGGCCCGACCGCCGTCAGGCGCCTCGCACGCCCCGCCGCAACTGCCCCGGAGGAGAAAGAGCATGAGCCGCAGCGACGTCCTGGTCGACGCAGACTGGGTCGAGGCCAACCTCGACGACCCGAACATCGCCATCGTCGAGGTCGACGAGGACACGACCGCGTACGAGAAGAACCACATCAAGAACGCCATCCGGATCGACTGGACGAAGGACCTCCAGGACCCGGTACGCCGTGACTTCGTCGACCAGGAGGGCTTCGAGAAGCTCCTGTCGGAGAAGGGCATCGGCAACGACACCCTCGTCGTCCTCTACGGCGGCAACAACAACTGGTTCGCGTCGTACGCCTACTGGTACTTCAAGCTGTACGGCCACGAGAACGTCAAGCTTCTCGACGGCGGCCGCAAGAAGTGGGAGCTGGACGCCCGCGAGCTGGTCGACGAGGTGCCGGCGCGCCCCGCGACCGCGTACAAGGCCAAGCCGCAGAACACCGCGATCCGCGCCTTCCGTGACGACGTCGTCGCCGCGATCGGCTCGCAGAACCTGGTCGACGTGCGCTCGCCCGACGAGTTCTCCGGCAAGCTGCTCGCCCCGGCCCACCTGCCGCAGGAGCAGTCGCAGCGTCCGGGCCACGTGCCCAGCGCCCGCAACATCCCGTGGTCGAAGAACGCCAACGACGACGGCACCTTCAAGTCGGACGAGCAGCTCAAGGAGCTGTACGCCGAGGAGCAGGTGGACCTGGCGAAGGACACCATCGCCTACTGCCGTATCGGTGAGCGCTCCGCGCTGACCTGGTTCGTCCTGCACGAGCTGCTCGGCGTGGAGAACGTCAAGAACTACGACGGCTCCTGGACCGAGTACGGCTCCCTCGTCGGCGTCCCGATCGAGCTCGGCGCCAACAAGTAGGACCGGCGGCCGGCAGCACCCGTAGTACCGGTAGCACCCGCAGCACCAGCAGTAAGCGAACACCCCGTTCATCCCGACCGGCCTTCCTTCCGGTCAGACCCTTTCAGGAGAAAGACATGTGTGGAGCGAAGGCCGGCGGCCCGGACGCCTCGACGATCAAGCCCGGTGAGACCACGATCCAGGGTCAGGTGACCCGCGACGGCGAGCCGGTGACGGGTTACGTCCGTCTGCTGGACTCGACCGGCGAGTTCACGGCGGAGGTCCCGACCTCCGCGACGGGCCAGTTCCGCTTCTACGCGGCCGAGGGCACCTGGACCGTCCGCGCGCTCGTCCCCGGCGGCACCGCCGACCGTACCGTCGTCGCCGAGAAGGGCGGCCTGGCGGAGGTCGCGATCGCCGTCTGAGACAGCCGCCGCGAACGGCTGAGGCGTTCGTCCGAACGGCTGAGGGCCGTACCCCGGGTTCCGACCCGCGGTACGGCCCTCAGCCGTGAGCGGGCCTACCCTGGACACATGTACGCCCGCCGGCGCCACGTGTACTTCGCCATGATGGGCACGTGTCTCGCCCTCTTCGTCCTGGCCTGGGGCGTCGTGCGCCTCTGGTCGGTCCAGGTCGCGGTCGGCATGTGCGTGGTCGCCATGGTCATCCCGCCGCTCGCCGCCGTCGTCGCCAACCGGCGCGGCCCCGACGACCGCTGGTGGGACGACCCCTCCGGCGACCCGAAGTCCGACGAGTGGTGGGACGAACTGGACGGCAAGAAGCGCCCGAGGAAACAGCCTTGACCGTTCCTTTGCAGTGAGCGGGAGTGAGTCCGCCCACTGGCACGCCCCGAACGGTCTTGGGCGCACTGGTCGTCCGCTTTCACAACCGGGCGGCGACACGGATCCTGTCCGTGGTCCGATCCGGAAGGGCGGAGTTCCTCACGACCTGGCCTGTGGATGCAGCCAGAGGCGACGGGGAGGCCCTGAACCATCACTCCGGTGGAGCAGGGGCCCCGCACGCTGGCACCGCACCCGGCGTCCCAGATCGCACGATCACGCTAACCCGGACGGCCCAGGGCACCGCAAGCCTGCGGGCTGACCATCACACGATCGAGCTAACTCGACCTCGTGCACACTCCCTAGCGAGCAGCTACGAACCCTTGCTGGACGGGCGTCTCAGTAGCCGGACGCCAGAAGGATGCCAGAAGGACGTCAGCCGGGCGTCTCAGTAGACGAGCGCCTGGGTGTCGTCCGCCAGCGCCTCCTGCACGAACACCTGCGCGCCCGCGATCCGTACGCCCTTGATGACGTCCTGCTCGGTGATGTCGCGGCGGGCGGCGCACTGGGTGCACAGGGTGAGGCGGCCGCCGGCCAGGATCGAGTCGAGCAGGTCGGGGAGCGGGGCGGCGTGCGGCAGCTCGAACTCGGCGGCCCGGCCCGGCAGCGCGAACCACGCGGACTCGCCGGTCAGCCACAGGGACACCTCCACCCCGCTGGCCACGGCCACGGCGGCCACCGTGAAGGCCTGGGAGCAGCGTTCGGGGGCGTCCGCCCCGGCCGTCACCTTGATCACGAGCTTCTTCGCCATGGCCGAATGGTAGTCCGAATCGTAATCAATGCCCGCGCAACCCGGTGCGTCGGCCGTGGGTCTCCTGTGCGCGGATACGGAATCCGCGCTTCACGTTCTGTGGGGGATCGCCTTGGAAGTCGCGGAAGTACCTGAACTGCCGGAAGCGCCGGAAGCGCCGGAAGCGCCGGAAGCGCCGGTAGTACCGGTAGTGCAGGAAGCACCGAGAGTCTCTGAAGTGCCCGATGCCGCCGAGGTGGTCGTGGCGCCGGCGGAGATGGCTGAAGCTCCTGTTCCCGCCGACCGGCCGCGGCGGCGGCGTGGACGTACGGCGGCGCTGATCGCCGGGGCGGCCGCCCTCGGGCTGGTGGCCGGGACCTGCGCCGGCTTCCTCGTACAGGCCGACCGGGAGCCCACCAAGCTGCCCCCGCTGTCGCAGCCGGTGCTCGCGCAGGCGAAGGGGAAGGGGCCCGAGCCGCTCTCGGCCGAGCAGGACCGGAAGGTGCGCACCGACGGTGACCTGCGCAAGCTGCTGCTGAAGAAGCCGAAGGGCGCGACCGAGTCCGGGACCGTGACGGGTGGCGACGGCTGGGTGGACATGGCCGGCTACGCGGGCTTCTTCAAGAAGCCGGACGGCGCGTTCACCTCGCTCGTGGAGGAGGAGTTCCGCCGGGCGGCCGTCACCGGCTGGCGGGTCGGCAGCACGTTCCAGGTGGAGATCCGCCTCGTCCAGTACCACCAGGAGGAGTTCCTCGGCGCCTCCGGCAACGCCGAGAACGGGTACTACTGGGCCGGCGACGAGGACGACACCGACAGCTGGCCCATCCCCGGCACCGGCGACGGCATGGCGTTCGTCCACAACCAGCCCGAGATCGAGTCCGGGTATCTGCCCTACTACACCGCCGAGGCCCACGCCTGGCGCGGCGACATCGCCCTCGAAATCTGGCTCACCGACACCAAGCCCATCCCCAAGTCCAAGATCCTCGACGTGGCCGAGCGCCAGATGGAGCGGCTGTGAACGAGACTTCTCCGAAGGTTCCGGCCGATTCAGGCCGTCCGCCATTCGAGGACGCGGCCGAAGGCCGAGCCACCACCCACGCGCCCGCGGACGAATCCGCCGAGCCGCAGCTCCCCCGCGGGGGTCCGGAGGCGCGGCCCCCAGGGAGGGGAACGGGTGAGGGCGGCGGCGGGGGCGGGAAGACACCCCGCCGACGCGGCCGTATCGCCGCCCTCGCCACCTGCGCGCTGCTGCTCGCCACCACCATCGGCGCCGTCGGCTACACCGCACGAACGGTCGACGCCGCCGACCGAGACCCGGGCGCCCCCCTCTGGAAGTTCCCGAAGGCCACGGCCGAACAGAAGAAGGCCCCCGCCCGGACCGGCCTCGCCGCCATGCTCGTCCCCTACGACGACGCCTGGACCCGAGGCCCGGACATCGGCGAGTTCGGCTCCGACGCCGCGCTCAGCGGCGCCCAGGCCACGGACCTCCGCAAGGAGTCCCTCCGCGACCTCCCCCGCTCCCAGCGCCGCCAGCTGGAACGGCAGATCGACCGGCAGGACATCCAGGGCATGGCGATGCGCAGCTATCTGGGGCAGGCCGAGTCGCTCTCCTCGGAGGACACCTTCACCGCGAGCGTCGAACTCGTCCAGATGGACAAGGGCACGGTCAACGACGTCGCGACGTTCCAGAAGGACTTCCTGGAGATCTTCGACGTCTTCCGCAAGGGCCCGAAGATCGAGGGCCGCAAGAACGCGAGCTGTTTCCTGCCGCCGAAGGACGCCGACGTCAAGCTCGACGCGGTCTTCTGCATCGCCGCCCAGGGAGACGTCCTGGTCACCGTCGACGCGTACGGCGTCAAGCCGATGGACACCAAGGCGGTCGCCCGGCTCGTCCGCGAGCAACTCGACCGCATCGACGAACCGGGGGAGGCGGTATGACCGACCAGCAGACGACGACGGACGGGGAAGGCCCCACCGTGGACCAGAGACAGGCCCCGCCCGCCGGCCGGCAGACAACCGCACAGGCCCCGGCCATCCCTGCTGAGACGCCGACGGCCGTACAGGACCAGCCGGCCGCCGTCGACCAGCAGGCCGCTCCCGACGCGCAGTCGGCCGCCGTACCCGTACAAGCGCATTCCGCTGCCGACGCGCAGGACACGGCCGCCTCCGTCCAGAAGCAGCCGACCCCCCAGCCGTCGGACGCCGTACCACCGGCCTCCGCGTTCTCCGTCCCCGAACCTCCGCTGCTCCCGCCCTCGCCCCTCCCCACCGCATCCCCGGTCAAGAAGGACCGCCGCGCCCTGCGGGCCGTCCTGCGCTGGACCGCCGCCGTCGTCGTGTTCGCGGCGGTCGGGACGGCGGCCGTGACCGGGGTCATCGGCATGGAACGGACGGACGTGCCGGGCCTGGCGACGGAGTCGGACGGGCGGTGGGAGTACCCGACGCTGACGAAGCCGGTGTTGCCGTCGGGCAGCCCGGGCCCGTTCGCGGAGACGAACAAGGCGGGGACCCACCACGCCGACCTGCGGGACCTCGTCCTGCCGGCGCCGAAGGGTGCGAAGCCGGACACCGTGCTGGGCGGCGCGGACGGCTGGCTGCCGACGAAGGACTTCCTCGCGGAGTTCGCGCCGGAGGACGACGCCGTGGACGAGCTCGACCAGGTGTTCACCGACTACGGCCTACGGCACATCGCCGCCCGTGGCTGGACCACGCCAGACGGCACCCGCACCCGTATCTACCTGCTGCAGTTCAACACGGCGGTCGTCGCGGACGAGGTGTTCTCGGTAGAGCTGACCGGGTACGGCAGCCCGCGCTACGACCTGCGTGGCATCGACGGAACCGTCTCCCGGGACGAGGACTTCCCCGTACGCTCCGAACTGCTCGACATCGAGCGCGCCGCGTACGTCGAGAGCAAGCCGTACGGCGAGGAACAGGTGCGGCAGGCGTATCTCTCCGCCGCCGACACCCTCGCCGTCGTCGTCCAGTCCAGGAAGGGCGCCACCGAGGCGATCCCCTTCCAGCAGACGGTCGTCCTTCAGAGCCAGCTCCTCGACTGAGCAGAACGCGGAACCCGGCGAACCGCCCCGGGCCCCAGCACGTAAGCTGGGGCCCGGCCTTGTGTAGTACCGAACCTCCGCTCATCCGAGGAGCACCCCGTGGAGATCTTCTTCGAAGCACTGCTGGTCCTGGTCTGCGTCGGCGTTCTCGCCTTCACCGGCCTGGCCGTGAAGAAGCTGTACCAGGGCCAGCGCTGACCCACGTCAACGACTCCAGGAACCGCCACTCATGATCGAGATCCCGTCCGACCTGCACAAGGACCTCGTCCCCCTCGCCTTCCTGCTCGGCGACTGGGCGGGCGCGGGTGTCCATGACTTCCCCGGCTCGGAGAAATGCAACTTCGGCCAGGAGGTCACCTTCTCCCACGACGGCCGGGACTTCCTGGAGTACCGCTCCCACACCTGGGTGCTCGACAACGACGGCAACAAGGTCCGCCCGCTGGAGACCGAGTCCGGCTTCTGGCGTGTGGACGCCGACCGCAAGGTCGAGATCGTCATGACCCGTCACGACGGCGTCGTCGAGGTCTGGTACGGCGAGCTGGCCAAGCAGAAGCCGCAGATCGACCTGGTCACGGACGCGGTCGCGCGGACGGCGGCCTCGGGTCCCTACAGCGGCGGCAAGCGGCTGTACGGCTATGTGCACAGCGACCTGATGTGGGTCGGCGAGAAGTCGACCCCCGAGGTCGAGCTGCGCCCCTACATGTCCGCGCACCTGAAGAAGGTCGTCACCCCCGAGGACGTCGAGCGCTGGGCCAAGGCCCTCCCCGACGACATGCCGGACGACGGCATCGCCTTCTTCAAGTAGGCCCACACCGAGTGGGTCCACCCGAAGTGGTCCTAGACTCGTGGTGTGGTGAGCACCGACTGGAAGAGTGACCTCAGGCAGCGCGGCTACCGGCTGACGCCGCAGCGGCAACTCGTGCTCGAAGCCGTGGACACCCTTGAGCACGCGACCCCCGACGACATCCTCGTGGAAGTGAGGAAGACGGCGTCGGGGGTCAACATTTCCACGGTCTACCGGACCCTGGAGCTCCTGGAGGAGCTCGGGCTGGTCAGCCACGCCCATCTGGGGCACGGGGCGCCGACGTACCACCTGGCCGACCGGCACCACCACATCCATCTCGTCTGCCGCGACTGCACGAACGTGATCGAGGCGGATGTGTCGGTGGCGGCGGACTTCACGGCCAAGCTGCGCGAGACGTTCGGCTTCGACACGGACATGAAGCACTTCGCGATCTTCGGCCGCTGCGAGGACTGCTCCCGCAAGTACTCCACAACCGAGAGCTCCCCCACCAAGAGCTCGACTGCCAAGAGTTCAACTACCGAGTCGTAGGCTTAGGCGTATGAAGAGTCCTCTGCTGTCCCTGCCCGGAGCCGTCGCCGCCGAGGGCGTGGACGAGGATGTCGCCGCCCACTACGGCGACCTGTTCCGCGAACAGCGCGCCCTCGCCGACGGCACCGGCTTCGTCGACCTCTCCCACCGGGGCGTCCTCGCCGTCTCCGGCGAGGACCGGCTCAGCTGGCTGCACCTGCTGCTCACCCAGCACGTCAGCGAACTCCCCACCGGCGAGGCCACCGAGGCGCTGATCCTCTCCGCCAACGGCCACATCGAGCACGCGCTGTACCTGGTCGACGACGGCACGACCGTATGGGCCCACGTCGAGCCCGGCACCCAGGAGGCGCTGCTCGCGTACCTGGAGTCGATGAAGTTCTTCTACCGGGTCGAGGTGGCCGACCGGACGGGCGACGTCGCGGTCGTCCACCTCCCGGCCGGTTCGATCGCCGACATCCCGGAGGGGACGGTCGTGCGGGAGACGCCGTACGGCCGTGATCTGTTCCTTCCGCGGACGGACCTGGAGTCGTACGCGGAGAAGGCGGGCCCCGCGGTGGGCCTGCTCGCGTACGAGGCGCTGCGGGTCGAGCACCACCGCCCCCGGCTCGGTTTCGAGACCGACCACCGCACCATCCCGCACGAGCTGGGCTGGATCGGTACGGCCGTCCACCTGCAGAAGGGCTGCTACCGGGGCCAGGAGACGGTCGCCCGGGTCCAGAACCTCGGCAAGCCCCCGCGCCGCCTCGTCTTCCTCCACCTCGACGGCAGCGAGGTCCATCTCCCGCCGCGCGGCGCGGAGCTCCGCCTCGCCGACGACGGCCCCGACGGCCGCAAGCTCGGCTTCATCACGACGTCCGTACGCCACCACGAACTGGGCCCGGTGGCGCTGGCCCTGATCAAGCGGAACGTCCCGGTGGACGCCAGGCTCCTGGCCGACACCACCGCGGCGGCCCAGGAGACCGTGGTCGAGCCGTAGGCAGGGCTTCCCGGGGCGCGGGGGCGTCCCGGAGTGGCGGCCTCCGGTCCCGGAGCGGCGGCCTCCGCCTACATCTCCAGCAGCACCGTGAACGGCCCGTCGTTCGTCAGCGACACCCGCATGGACGCCCCGAACCGCCCCGTGGCCACCGTCGCCCCCAGCGAGCGCAGCTGCGCGACGACCTCCTCCACCAGCGGCTCGGCGACCTCCCCGGGGGCCGCCGCGTTCCAGGTGGGCCGCCGCCCCTTCCGCGCGTCGCCGTACAGCGTGAACTGGCTGATCACCAGCAACGGCGCGTCCACATCGCTGCACGACCTCTCGTCGTGCAGCATCCGTACCGACCACAGCTTGCGCGCCAGCTGCGCCGCCTTCTCCTTGGTGTCCTCGTGGGTCACCCCCACGAGGACGCACAGCCCCTCGCCCTCGATCTGCCCGACCGTCTCACCGTCCACGACGACGCTCGCGCCGTCGACCCTCTGCACCACCGCACGCATGCCGACCATCATGCCGCCGACGTCCATCGGACGTGCGCGAGGGGGTCCCCCTTACGGGGGGTTTGTGATCACGGGGGTTTGAAGAGTGCTTTGCCCGGTCTTTCTCATTGATCCATTACCGACCATTCGGGGTGGATCGCGGGGACTCGGTCACCTGGTGGCCACCGAGAGTGGCACGATGCTCACACACACCGGTCGAGGGGACGGTTGAGGCGCATGAGCACATCGAGTACCGGGCAGCCCCCGGGCACTGCGACATTTGACCGTACAAGTCCGGGGCCCGGCCCCGGCGTCCGCCGGCCACCGGTCCAGCGCACGGACAGCGACCCACTGCCGCCGCCTGACCCGGCCGAGCGCGACCTGCCCCGGCTGCGGCTGCCCGAACTGCGCACCCTGCGCCGGGACGCCCAGCGGGACGAGGCGGACCTCAGCTATCTGCGGCGGCTGCTCCAGGGCCGTATCGACATCCTGCGTGCCGAACTCGCCCGCCGGGGCGGCGCGGCGGACGGGGCCCCGGGAGAGCCCTCGGCGCTGGTCGACCGTCTTTCGGCGATCCTCACGGACGCCCCGGCCCGGCACCGTTCCTCGGCCCGCCACGTCACCGTGGGGACGCCGTACGGCGAGGAGTTCCGCCGGCTCGCCGCCGAGATGCTCGACGAGGTCGGGCTCTCCGACCTGGAGGCACGCACCGACGACGAACTCACCGCCGGCCTCGCCCGCCTCGTCCACCACGAGCGACAGATCTCCGGCCGCCGCCAGCACCTCCAGCGCACCGCGGACGACTGCAGCGCCGAAATCGGCCGCCGCTACCGCGAGGGCGAGGCCCAAGTGGACGACCTGCTCATGTGACCGGCGGCCACGCACCCTGGAGGACAGGCCCGAAGGGCCGTCCTCCAGGGGCGCGGGGAACTGCGCGACCAGCCCCCACCGGACCCGCGCCTGGGGGTCGAAGGGGCGCAGCCCCTGGGGGGAGGGACGGGTAAGGGCGGCGGGGGCGAGGAAAACCCCGAGACACACCGCGGAGCGCCCCCCTAGCGTGGCCCCATGAGCTCCTCCCACGACATAGCCGTGCGCCCCGTCACCGAGGACGAGATCCCGGCCTGGCTGAACGCCCTGAACACCGGCTTCCTCCGCGCCCCGGAATCCCTCTCCGAGCAGGAGCTCAAGGACCGCTCGGCCCACATCGACCCACCCCGCACCCTCGGGGCGTTCGACGCGTCCCGCTCCCGCACTCCCCTCACCCCCGCCGACACCACGCAGGTCGTCGCGACCTTCCGCTCCTTCCCGCAGGAGCTGACCGTGGTCGGCGGCCGGACCGTCCCCGCCGACGCCATCTCGAACGTCACGGTCAGCCCCACCCATCGCCGCCGAGGCCTGCTGAGCCGGATGATGGCCCACGACCTCACGGCCGCGAAGGACCGGGGCGACGTCGTCGCCACCCTGATCGCCGCCGAGTACCCCATCTACGGCCGCTACGGCTTCGGCCCCGCCACCTGGACCACCGAGTGGACCGTCGACGTACCCCGCACCGGTCTGGACCCCCGCTGGTCCGGCCCGGCGGACGGCGGCCGGGTCGACCTCGTCGACGGCGCGGCCGTACGCGCCCTCGGCCCCGCCCTCCACGACCGGCTCCGCCGTGCCCAGCCCGGCGCGGTGAGCCGCGACGAGCGCTGGTGGCGGGTCAACACGGGCGACCTGCGGACCCACACCCCCTGGACCGACCCGTTCTACGCGGTGTACCGCTCGGCGGCCGGCGAGATCGAGGGCCTCGTCTCGTACGAGGCGGACGACACCTGGCAGATGAAGCAGCCGCAGAACACGGCGGACGTCAACTGGCTGATCGCGACGACCCCGGCCGCCGAGCGCGCCCTGTGGCACTACCTCTGCTCGATCGACTGGATCACCAAGGTCAAGTCGGGCTGGCGGGCCCCCGACGACCTCCTCCCGCACTTCTTCCCCGACCCGCGCGCCGCGAGCCTCACCACCCAGGCGGACTGGCTGTGGGTGCGGATCCTGGACGTCGTCCGGGCGCTGGAGGCCCGTACGTACGCGGGGACCGGGGCGCTGGTGCTGGAGGTCGTCGACAGGGACGGGTTCGCGGACGGGCGCTACCGGCTGGACGCGGGCCCGGACGGGGCGAGTTGTGTGCCGACGGGCCAGGACGGGGACCTCGTGCTGGAGGCCGCGGACCTGGCGGCGCTGTGGCTGGGCGACGAGTCGGCCGTACGGCTCGCCGCGCTCGGCCGGGTGCGGGAACAGCGGAAGGGCGCCGCCTCCGTAGCCGACGCCCTGCTGCGGACGTCCAGGCGCCCGTGGTGCCCGGACATCTTCTGAGACCTTTCCTGGTGTGTGTGCGGTATCCGTAGCTGTTCAGTTGTGGTTGTGGCTGCGCATTCAGTTGTGGCTGAACCATTCAGTTGTGGCTGTGCGGACCGGTCGAACTCCCGGCTCCCCTCCGGAAGGGAGGTCGATCGGTCGGTCTGGGTGTCGCTCCCGATGTCACTCTCGGTGTCGCCAACCATCTGAAAGTTTGACCATGTTGTGAAAGTTGGCGACCAACTCCACCGTACTTATCTCCGCTTGGAGTCGTCTCATAACCACCTTCCCACGAACTGCCCTAAGATGGCGAGAAGTTGTAGTGTTTGTTCGTGGAGCGGGAACGAACGGCCGTCGATGGGCGGAAGTCGTCACAGCGGCCCCAGAGGTCACATCACGAGGTGGCCGACGTGTTGCGCGGCCGGATCAGGTCCGGCGAGCTGCGACCGGGGCAGCGCATGCCCACCCAGGCGAAGCTGGCCGACGAGTTCGGCGTCGAGCGCGGAGCCGTACGGCAGGCCTTGCGCATCCTGCAGTCGGAGCACCTGCTCACCAACGTTTCCAAGGGCAGCCCGGCGACTGTCGCCCCAAGCCGGGGAGCGGCGGCCCTCGGCGGGCCCGGAGCGGCCCCGCGGCCCACGATGGTGGAGCTTGCCCCCCGCATATCCGCCGCCTTCGCGGCCCCGCATGTGAAGATCGACGCCCTCTGCCTGACGTCCGTGTCCCTCACGCTCGCCGTGGGTGAGCCGTTGCGCGAGATTCACGCGGGGCGCATAAAACCGGCCAGGGTCGACGTCCGGGTGATGCTGCCCAGCCGTGACATCCCGCTCGCCTTCCCGGCCCCGGTCGTCGCCTCGGCCGACGGCCGGCTGCAGCGCCGCTGGCTCGCCCAGCGCAACGCCCAGGGGCAGGTCCTGAAGCACAACCTGCTGGCGTTACGGTCCACGCACGGCGTCGACGTCCATGTCTCCTTCCGCGCGCTGCCCTTCACCCCACCCGTGAAGCTGTACCTCCTCAACGAACGGGAGGCGCTGTTCGCGTACTACACGATCCAGCGGAAGGAGGCCGAAGTGGACAGTGAGCACCTGGAGATGTACGACGCCGAGGGCACCCAGTCCACGCTGTTCGCGTTCGAGCGGAGCGCGGCCGCCGCCCCGCGGGACACGACCTTCGTCGAGCAGTCCCGCCTCTGGTTCGACGCGCTCTGGGAGACCATCAGCTCCGACCTGCTGCTCACGACCTGACGGGGGTCGTACGGGGGTCGTACGGGGGTCGGACGGGGGTCGGACGGGCCCGTGCGGGCCCGGCGGCGGGCCTCACATCGCGGGCCCGGCGAACATCAGCGCGAGGATGACCGCGCCGATGGAGCTGCATGTGTGGTTGTTCGCCTTCAGCCCGATGGTGAGGAACAGCAGGCCGACGAATCCCATCGTGCCGAAGCGCCACTCGACGAATCGCTGGAAGGCGAGGACGGCGAGGGCGGAGATGAGGGCGATGGCAGCGGGCATGGTGGTACCTCCTCCGAGGGGCTGGGCGACCGGGGCCGGCGTGGGGGGAACTTTCGCCAACTTGACCAAGTTGGCAACCAACTTTGTTTAAATGGTTCCCACTTGGTCTATGTTCATAACCACCTTCCCGTGAACTCCCCAAAGATGGGTGCTAGTTGTAGCGTTTGGTCGTGACCCAGGAGAACGTTGCAGTGAACGGCAGCAGAAAGCTCTCGTCCCAGGAGATCGCCGCCACCCTGCGGGACCGCATCCGCGGTGGCGACCTCAGGCCCGGCGAGCGCCTGCCCACCCAGGCCGAACTCGCGGAGGAGTTCGGCGTGGAGCGCGGCACGGTCCGTCAGGCCCTGCGCGCCCTGCAGGAGGACGGGCTGCTGAGCAACGTGAGCAAGGGGAGCCCGCCCAGGGTCGCCGAGGCCGGCCATGCCGCGAGGGACGAGCCGCAGCCGACGATGGTGGGCCTCGGCCCCCGCCTGGCCGAGGCCTTCTCCGCACCGCACGTCCGCGTCGACGCGGCCTGCCTCACCGCCGAGACCCTGATGATGGCCCTCGGTGAACCGGTCCGCCGCATCCACGAGGGAACGATCCGCCCCGAGTCCATCGACGTCCGCATCCTCCTTCCCTCCCGGAAGATCAACCTGGCGTTCCCGGTCCCGGTGGAGGCGCGCGGCGAGGACGACGAGGAGGACCCCGTCCACAAGCGCTGGCTCGACCAGCGCAACGCGCAGATCCGCGTCCTGCGCCACAACCTCCTGGCCCTGCGCACGTCCCACCAGCTCGACGTCCGCGTGGCCTTCCGCGCCCTGCCCTTCACCCCGCCCGTCAAGCTCTACCTCCTCAACGGCCGGGAGGCGCTGATCGCGTACTACATGCTCATGCAGCGCGAGGAGCAGATGGCGGACGGCCCCCTGCAGATGTACGACGCCTTCGGCACCCAGTCCCTCCTCTTCTCCTTCGAGAAGGAGACCGGCCCCCGCGACGCCGCCTTCGTCGATCAGTCCCAGCAATGGTTCAACGCCCTCTGGGAAACCATCACCACGGACCTGACACTCTCCTAGTGACTCCTGATACGGCGCAGACTGAACCGGTGACAGTAGAGACAGAGTCCCTTCGAGAACTGATCACTCCCGTCCGCTTCGTGCTCTGGGACCTGGACGGGCCGATCTGTCGACTGTTTTCCGGGCATCCCGCGCACCAAGTGGCCCGAGACCTGGTCACGTTGATCGACAGGCGCGGGCTGGGCGGCCTGCTGACGGAGCGGGAACGGAGTACGGCCGACCCCCAGGTCGTCCTCCTCGGTCTGGGCCGCCGCCACCCGAGCAGCGACCTGATCATCGACCTGGAGAAATGGCTCACCCAGCAGGAGCTGACCGCCGCCCCGAAGGCGTACCCCACCACCTGGGCCGACCCGCTCATCCGGACCTGGTCGCGGCGGGCCCGATTCGCCATCACGACCAACAACTCGGCGCTCGCGGCCGCCCGTTACATCGACACCCGCGGCCTCGCCGACTGCTTCCCCTATATCTACGGCCGCACGCGCGACCTCGACCTCATGAAGCCGCACCCCCACATCCTGCGCCAGGCCCTCAACGCGATGGGCGCCGACCCCTCGCGCTCCCTGATGCTCGGCGACGCCCCGACCGACTTCGAGGCGGCCCGGGACGCCGGCGTCCCCTTCCTGGGCTACGCGCGTAACGAGCGCAAGCTCAAGGCGCTTCTGGAGGCGGAGGTCCCGCCCGAGCACATCGTGAACTCACTGAAGCCCGTCCTGGACATCCTGCGTACCCGACTACCGGATCAGGCCTGAACCATCAGCAGGACGAAGAAGAGCGCCGCCCAGCAGGCCGGGCGGACATGACCGACCCGGAGAGCCACGGCCGCCATGAGCAGGAGTACGAGCCCGAGGGGGCCGAGCGTCCGCGAGACCAGATGACCCGCGGTGAACTGGACTGCTGCCACCACCACTTCCCGTAGAAACATGTTCTCCACCCCGTTCTGCCGACTGCCTCACCGACCAGTCCAATTGGTCGGTGATTGACCTGTGATTGGTATTCCCGATTGGGCTGATCCCTTAACAGGCAGTCCAGTTGGAGCGCTGGTTGGCTGGAACTGGTTTGCTTGACGGTCGTGGGCGGTACGGTCGGGGTGTGGGTGATGAGCGGACCGGCGAGGGCGGCGGCAGCAAGTTCGGGCGGGCTCTGGAGACGCTGCGGGCTCGGATAGGGGACGGCACCTATGCGGTGGGGGCGTCCCTGCCTCCGCAGCGCGAGCTGGTCAAGGAGCTCGATGTCTCCCGCCACACCCTGCAGCGGGTCCTGACCAGGTTGAGCGAAGAGGGCTGGGTCGAGTCCCGCCAGGGGAGCGGCACCCGGGTACTGAGTGCTCAGCGGGTGCCGCCCCGGGCAGCGGGCAGGGTGACTCTGCGCTCGTTCTTCGATCATGCCTTCGAGCAGAGTGAGGTGCTCCTGGACATCAACACGCTGACGTCGGAGTCCGTGGGTACGCACATCCGACTGCAGGCCGAACGGGTCCGCGACCGGGAGATCACCCCCGAGCGCATCGTCCTGCGCATGCTGCTGCCCCGGGAGTCGATGTCCCTGCCGTATCCGGCGGCCAAAGGGTCCGATGAGGACACGCGACCTCAAGAACGCCTTCGTGGGATCACCCGGGTGCATGAATCATCTCTGCGAGAGGCGCTGGAGGATCTCCAGCGAGAAGGCCTTGTCCCGCGTGTCGACGTCGCGATCCGGCACGCGCCGCTGACGCCGACCTTCAAGGTGTATCTGCTCAACCGGACCGAAGCGCTGCACGGCTTCTACCACGTGGTCGAGAGAGAGATCGAGGTGGACGGCGAGGGGATCGAGGTCCTCGACGTACTCGGACTGGGCGCCACCCTGACCCACCACGCCGGGGACACCGATCCGTCGTCGCAGGGGACCGTCTTCGTAGAGGCCGTCCAGGCCTGGTTCGACTCGGTCTGGAACCTGCTCACGGACGAGAGCGACTGACCGTCAGGGACGAGAGCGACTGACCGTCAGGGGGGCGCACGCCGCGATGAGCTGGGCATGTGACCCGACCACGCCCCGCGCACCCTCGCGGAGCAGGAGCCGGCCCCGCTCGTGATCCGTCGCGTAGCCCAGGAACCCGACCCCGGCGGCCGTGGCGGCCCGGAGGTCGGTGAGCTGGTCGCCGACCAGGACGGCGTGGGCCGGGCTCATACGGCTCAGAGTCCGCAGGGCCCGGTGGACCGACGCCGGGTCGGGCTTCATACGGCGCGGTTCACGAGGATCACGGCCGCAGACCGCCTCGAACTTCCGGGACATCCCGTGAAGTTCGAGAAACTTCCGCACTGGTCCCTCGGCGTTGTTCGTCACGATCGCCAGACGCTTCCCGTGACCGAGCAGGGTGTCCAGCAGCAGGTGGATCCCCGGTGCCGGCACGGCGGAACCCGCGGCCTCGTACTCGTACCGCGTGACGATGCCGTCCGCCGCGCCCAGGGCGGCCGGGTCGAGGACGCCATCCCTCTTTCGGTCCAGCATGTCCCTGAGGAGATGAAGGACGCCGTGCGAGTCGTCGCATGCCTCGACGGCGGGATCGAGTGCGTTCCACTTCCTCCGCGCCATGGCCTTGATCTCCCCGGCGATGGGCTGGGTGGACCGCCCGGCGAACAGGTCGCAGACGGGGCCGTCGAAGTCGAGGAGGACGGCTCGGGCGCTGCCGAGCAGCCGCCGCAGGCGAAGCGGATCGGTCGTCCCGCCGAGCGTGGGATTCATCGCTGTCATCGTGGTGAGTGTGGTGCAGGGCCGGCCGCCCGCTCCGGGAGCGGGAGACCTTCGGGCAGTCGCTCGATGCGTGTCTGTACGGGCCCCGGCGCGTGAGCGTTCAACCAGTGGACCGCCACCGGCGAAACACCCGCTTCTGGCACGATGCTCGCCCACGGAGGAGTAACGTGCCTCCACTTCCTTGATTTCACCCCTGGTGCGACCACGGCGAGAGAACGGGCAATGCCAGCTGAATCGGATTCCACGGGGCGGCGCCGCGCCGGTGAGATGAGCGCCGACCCGGGTGGGGTGGAGGGACCGCTCAGCGGCTACCACCACGAGACCTACGTCTTCCGGCTGCCGCCCGAGGCCGGGGTCGGGGGGAGCGCACGGTGGAAGTGCCGTGACCCGAGAGAGAGCCTGCTCTGGTTCGACCGGCGCTGCTTCGACTCGGAGGAGCGCCTGCTCACCGAGTTGCAGGGGCGCATCGACAACATCCCCGATCTCATCGAGGTCGAGGGCACCGTCCTCCAGCGGTTCATCGAGGGGGACACCCTCGGGGCGCTCCACGCGTCCGACACGGCGGTTCCGGAGAAGGAGTTCGAGCAGATCCTCGCCCTGTTCCGGCAACTGGTCGCCGTCACACCCGGGACCCTTCTGGTGAAGCGGAGGTGCGAGCGGCGGGACCGCGCGCCGGAGGGCGACAGCGCGGGCTTCCTCGACCGGTTGATCCGCTTCACCGAGGAGCGGGTCTACGGGGACAACCTCCCGGAGTACGGGGAGCTGTTCGCGGCCCTGCGGCTGGACTTCGACTCCTTCAAACAGCTCCGGAAGCGTGTGGCCGGCCTGCGGGAACGCCCGTTCTGCCTCCTCCACGCCGATCTCCACCGCGAGAACCTCATCGTCGACCGCGAGCACCGGCTCTGGGCCATCGACTGGGAACTCGCGATGTTCGGCGACCCGCTCTACGACCTGGCCACCCACCTGTACCTGATGCGATACCCGCTGGAGCAGGAACGGAGGATGACGCAGCGGTGGTGCGCGCTCGTCGAGGACGTCCGGCCGGGGAGTTCGCGGGGCTGGCGGGAGGACCTGCCGAAGCTTCTCGACTACAAGAAGGCGCAGTCGGTGTTCACCGACGTGATCCGCACCTCGCAGTCCCTGCGCCTGGAGGCGAAGGTGGACCGGAGCCTGCTTCGCCGTGCGAGCTGGACGGTCTGGGACGTGCTGAGCAGAGGCGCACAGCCCCTGGGCGTCGAGGAGGCGCCGGGCGTGTCGGTGATCGAGGCCGCGCTCACCCGGTGGCTCCGGGCGCGTGGCGGTGGTGCTTAGGCTCGACGGCATGAGCGAGAGCGGGCTGCGGGAGCGCAAGAAGCGGCGGATGTACGAGACGGTGTCGGAGGTCGCGATCCGGCTGTTCCTCGAGAAGGGGTTCGACGCGGTGTCCGTGGCCGAGGTGGCCGCGGCGGCGGAGATCTCGAAGCCGACGCTCTTCCGGTACTTCCCGGCGAAGGAGGACCTCGTGCTGTACCGGATCGCCGATCACGAGGACGAGACGGCGCGGGTGGTCGCGGGGCGGGCCGAGGGGGAGTCCGTGGTGGGGGCGGTGCGGGCGCATTTTCTGGCGGGGCTGGCCCGGCGGGACCCGGTGACCGGGCTGAACGACCATCCGCAGGTGCTCGCGTTCCATCGGCTGCTCTACGGGACGCCGTCGCTGGTCGCCCGGGCCTACGGCCATCTGGAGCGGGCCGAGGCGGCGCTCGCCGAGGTGCTCGGGGGCGGGCTCGACGCGCGGGTCGCCGCCGGGCAGATCGTCGCCGTACGGCGGGTGCTCGCGGAGGAGAACCGGCGGCGGGTGGAGCGGGGGGAGCCGATGGAGCGGGTCGAGCGGGACGCCGTCGCCGCCGCCGAGCGTGTGTTCGGGCGGCTGGAGGGGGCGCTTCCGCTCGGGGCGGTCTGAGCGGGTGGGCCCGCGAGCCCGGACAGCTCTTTTCCACCAGGAGCCCTTTCCCTCCGGGGTGAACCGCCTGTCGGGTGAACCGCCTGTCGGCCCAGCGGGCGAGTGGGGTGTGGGCTACCGGCCCAGCGGTGTGCCGGTCTCCGGCGGAGCGGTCTCCCGGTCTCCTGGTCTGCCGGTCTGCCGGTCTGCCGGTCTCCCGGTCTCCTGGTCTGCCGGCCGGCCGAGCGGGCGGGTGGGCGGGCCCTCGCGCCGTCCGGAGGATTCGCCCGCTGTCCGCTGTCCGCTGTCCGCTGTCCGCTGTTCGCTGTCCGTCGTCCGTCGTCCGTCGTCCGTCGTCCGCGTCCGTCGTCCGCCAGCCGCAGCCTGACCCCTTTCGTCGGTGCCGGGCCGCCGTCAGGGCCGTCGGTGAAGGTGCGTCAGTGGTGGTGGCCGCGCCTGCCGAGGGTCTCCACGGGGGTCGCGCCGGGGCGGGTCCACTGCGGTACGGGGCGGCTGGTCGGGCCCCAGGTGGCGTTCCCGTCCGCGTCGGAGCGCCAGGACCAGCACGGGCTGCCCCCCTCGGGGCGGCCCTCGGGGTTGTCCTCCCACGCCTCGCCGCGGCCGTAGGGCGTCATGTCGAGCAGGCCGAGGGACCCGTTGACCCGCTCGTTGCCGCGGCCCGTCGTGGAGTAGGTGAGGAACACGCGGTCGCCGTCGCGCAGGAAGCAGGCGAGGTAACCCATCTCGCCGCCGACCGGCGGGTCCACGCCGCGCACCGAGTACCAGGGCTGGGTGTAGCCCATGAACGCGACGTAGGAGGCCACCTCCTCCCACGGGCCCGTGGTCAGGATGGCGAACGAGATACCGCGGGCGTTGAGATAGACGGCGTCCTTCAGATGCCAGGCCGTGGTGGTGCAGCCCTCGCACTGTCCCTGGTGCGGCGCGCCGTCGTACCACATGTGCTGGTAGACCACGAGCTCGTCGCGGCCCTGGAACAGGTCGAGGAACGGGACCGGGCCGTCGGGTCCGACGACCTCGACCGTCCCGTCGAACTCCACCATCGGCAGCCGGCGGCGGGCAGCCGCGAGGGCGTCGCCCTCACGGGTGTGGGCCTTCTCGCGGACCAGGAGCTCGTCACGGGCGGCCTGCCAGGTGGCCAGGTCGACGACGGGCGGGCGGCCGGGCAGCGGGGTGGTCGGGTCACTCGGTGTGGCCGTCATGGCGTCCTCCGTGGTGTCTCGTGCCGGGCGGCGTCGTACGACGCGTACGACGGTCACGAGTACGGACTCGCGACCCGGCCGGAACTCATCGCGGCGGGGACGCCCTCGTCGAGCCTGCAGGGGCCCCGTCGGGCGGACAAGTTCACTGACGCGCTGGGGGGAGGCGATGTCCGTGCGATGGTCGCCCCCGATCGGCGAGTCTCTCGGCAATCAGTGAGCCTCAGTAAAGAATGTGACTCGGTTACGTTTTTTGGTACGCTCGGTGGAATGACGCCTCTCGAACCTGCCGCCGACGCCGAGCTCCGGCACGCCCTCGCCCACGAGCGGGCGTACCACGACACCTGCCGCGCCGCCCTCGCCGCCATGGTCGAGGGGGCGGGGGAGCAGGTCGTCGTCGGGGAGGACGTCTCCGCCTCGGGGGCCGACGCGGAGGTGCTCGGGTACCGGCTGCGCAGCCACGCCAAGGAGATGCGTGAGCTCCCGGAGGGGCCGTTGTTCTTCGGGCGGTTGGACTTCGCCGCTCACGTCCGAAGCGATCACGCCGGGCAGAGCTACCACGTCGGGCGGCTGCGGATCAGTGAGGATCCGGCCGCGCCGCCCCTCGTCGTGGACTGGCGGGCGCCGGTGTCGCGGGCGTTCTACCAGGCGAGTTCCCGTGATCCCCGGGGTGTCGCCGTACGGCGTCGCTTCGGGTGGGCGCCGGGCAGCCGCGGCGACTCGGACGACCTCACGGGGCTCGAGGACGAGCACCTGGAGCGCCTGGACCGGCGTGGAGCCTCCAGCGACCCGGGCCCCGCCTCGGGCGGTCCGGACGGCCGCGACGGTCTGGGCGGCCCCTACGGCCAGGACGGCCAGGACGGCCAGGACGGCCAGGACGGCCAGGGCGGCCAGGGGAGCCCCGGAAGCCTCCTCGCCGCCGAGATCGAGCGACCCCGCCTCGGCCCCATGCGGGACATCGCCGCCACCATCCAGCCGGAGCAGGACGACCTGGTGCGGGCGGATCTCACCACCTCCGTCTGTGTGCAGGGCGCCCCGGGTACGGGCAAGACGGCTGTCGGCCTGCACCGCGCCGCCTACCTCCTCTACACCCACCCCCAGCGCATCCGCCGCGGCGGACTGCTGATCCTCGGCCCGAACCGCACCTTCCTCTCGTACATCGCGGAGGTTCTGCCGGCGCTGGGCGAGACAGGCGTACGCCAGTCGACGGTCACCGACGAGATCGCCCGGCACCCGGTCACGGCGGAGGACGACGAGCGGGCGGCGGTCGTGAAGCACGACGCCCGGATGGCGGAGGTGCTCCGCCGGGCCCTGTACACCGGCGTCGCGGGCGGCGGCGGATCCGGGGAGCGGTTCGACTCCCTTGTCCTGGCGGAGGGTTCGTATCGCTGGCGGGTGTCCGGGGACGAGCTGCGACGGATCGTGGCGGACGTACGGGCGGAGGAACTGCCGTACGACATCGGGCGGGAGCGCGTCCGGGCGCGGGTCGTGCGGCTGTTGCGGGAGCAGGCGGAGCGGCGGGCCGGGCCGCGCCCGAACGCGTGGCTGTACCGGGTCTCGCGGTCGCGGCCGGTCGGCGCGTACGTCGACGCCGGATGGCCGAAGGCCCGGCCCGAGGAGGTGGTGACGCGGCTGCTCGGGGACCCGGACGCGCTCGCCGACGCGGCGGAGGGACTGCTCGACGCGGACGAGCAGAAGGCCGTCTCCTGGACGAAGCCGCCGCGCACGTGGCGGTCGGCCCGCTGGTCGGCCGCCGATCTGGTCCTCCTCGACGAGGTCGCGGGGCTCCTCGCCCACCCCGACGGCTACGGCCACGTCGTCGTCGACGAGGCCCAGGACCTCTCCCCGATGGAGTGCCGCGCGATCGCCCGCCGGGCGGCCTACGGCTCGGTGACCGTCCTCGGCGACCTGGCCCAGGGGACCACCCCTTGGGCCGCCCGCGACTGGCCCCGACTCCTCGCCCACCTGGGCAAGCCGGACGCTCAAGTCGTCCCTCTCACCACCGGTTTCCGGGTGCCGCAGGCCGTCGTGGGGCTGGCGAACGGGTTGCTGGGGCGGCTGGCGGTGGACGTGCCCGCCGCCCGGTCCTTGCGCAGGGGCGGGGAGTTGCGGATCAGGAGGGTGGACGGGGCAGAGGCCCGGGACGAGGACGGCGAGGGCGGCGAGGGTGTCGCCGCCGAGACCGTGGCCGCCGTGCGGGACGCGCTCGCCCGCGAGGGGTCCGTCGGGGTCATCGCGGCCGACGCGGAGGTCGTTCGGCTGCGGAAGGTGCTCGGCGAGGCCGGTGTCGTGACGGGCGGCCCGGACGAACTCCGTTCGCGCGTCACGGTGTTGGGGGCCGGGATGGCGAAGGGGCTCGAGTACGACCATGTCGTGGTCGTCGAGCCGGCCGCGATCGCGGCGGCCGAGGGGCGGGGGCTGCACCGGCTGTATGTCGTACTCACCCGGGCGGTGTCACGACTGGACGTGGTGCATGCGCGTGCGCTGCCGTGGTGAGACGGGGGGCATGCGGGTGCCTTGCCGTGGTGAGACGGGTGCGGGCTTGTGCCGCCGTGGTGAGACGGGTTCTGACGTGAGCCGCCGTGGTGAGACGGGTGCGGGCGGGCCTGTGCCGCCGTGGTGGCGCGTGCCACGGGATCTGGCGGCAGGCCGTGTTACCGGAAGGCGGCGGAGTCATGACCGTACCGGCACCTTGGTGATCGGGCCCGTGGCTACGGTGAGCGGGCGCCGGTGAGCGGCACACGAGCCCGATCTCCCTCCCCCCAGGGGGCTCGTGCGCCGCTCGCCGGTTGATCACGCGGGCCGACGCGCCCGCTTCCGCGTCCCTCTCACGGGGATGCGCGCCCGCCTTCGCGCCTCGCTCACGGGGTGGTGGGCTCGCTCTCGCGCCCCGCTTCCCACTCCTCGGGCTTCGCCGCGGCATCCAGCGCCGGGATCAACTGCTCCTCCTCGTAGGTGAGATGGGCTTCGAGTTCGGCGATGAGCCGCTCCACCTCGGGGAGTACGGCGACGGGGTCGGCGTTCTCGGCGGTCACCACCCGGCGCAGGTCCTCGACGAGGGCGGCGATGCGCTCGTGTTCCTCGTGGAGGCGGGTGAGGGTCGGGGCCAGCTCGGGGTGGCGTTCGCCGAGGAAGGGGAACAGGCCCATGTCCTCGCCGGTGTGGTGGTTGTGGAGGCCCTGGCAGAAGGCGAGGCAGTTGACGCGGAGCTGGGCCCCGAGGTCGGCCCTGCCGCCACTCGCGGTCAACTCCTGCTTTATCAGGGCGAGTTCGCGACGGAAGGCGTCATGGACGACCTTGAGGGCCTCGCCCATGGAACCGGCGTTGATGTTCGGCGGGCCGGCCACGGGGGCCTCGCGCAGGGCGACGACGGGGATCGTGCGGTCCGTCTTCGCCTGGTACTCGGCCCACCCCGGATCGGACTCGACCGCCCGCGCGAACGCCCGGTCCCGTTCCTCGCCGTCCAGGACGACGGCATCGGCCTCGTAGGTGAACGCCCCGCTCTCCACGGTGACACGGGGGTCGGCCGTGATGTTCCGGTACCAGTCGGGGTGCTGGGGCGATCCCCCGGCCGACGCGATGACCAGGATCGTGCCGTCGACGTCGGGGAGGTAGCCGAGGGGGGTGGTGTGCCGGTTGCCGGTACGGGCGCCGGTGGTGGTCAGGAGGATCAGACGGGCGCCCTCGAAATAACCGCCGACCTTGCCGTGATGGGCGCGGAACTCGTCGATGACTTGCTGATTGAAGGGGTTGGGCATTCTCTGCTTTCCATGGATGGCGACAACGGTTGTCGCGGAATTCGGGCAGGGGTGATTACCGCAGCGCGCGCGTCAGCACATTGCCGTCGGAATGTGCGGTGGGGCGTTTTCGCGGTGCGGTGCGGTGCGGTCCGGTGCGGCGCGGTGAGGTGCAGTGCAGTGCAGTGCAGTGCAGTGAGAGTTCGGCGCGCGCGAGAGCGCCAAGGGAATACCGAGGAGCACCGAAGGAACTCGGAAGAAAGAGAACGGTGTTCGGTGCGCGGAACTTCAGCAGGCGGGCCCCTGGCCCGCCCCGGCCTCACTCGGAGGCCGGGCAACCAATCCGCTCACGGCTCAAGGCCGACCCGGCAGTCATACGACCCACATTAAGGGGAGGGGGCGGGGCCGGGCAACGCATATTCGGCCGGGATTCCGGCGTACGTGGGCGGCAGGACGGCCGCCCGGAAAGCACACGCTCTCGATCGGCCGTGGGTCACGCCTTTCGGTCGGCCTCCTTGGCCGCGCGTTCCAGTCGGCCGCGATAGTCCTCCCACCACGCCGGGTCACTCGACGGGGTGCTGGTGTTGCCCTCGTTCATGCCGACCGCGCCGTCGATGAGTTCCCGGAGGATGTCGGCGTGCCCGGCGTGCCGGTGGGTGTCGGCGATCACGCGGACGACGGCGTGGTGCAGCGTCACGTCGTCCTTGCCGTCGGGCCACCACGGCACCCGGCCGACGGTGTCCAGCGGCAGCGCGTCGAGGGTCGCGTCCGCGTGTGCCCAGGCCCGGCGGTAGAACTCCACGATGTCCGCGCGGGACTCGTCGGCGGTGGCCCACATGTCCGCGTTGGGCTCGGCGTCACCGTCGAGCCAGGGCAGTGCCTCGCCCGACGGCCGTCCGAAGGTGTCGCCGAGATAGCCCAGTTCGACACCGGCCGCGTGCTTCAGCAGCCCCAGGAGGTTGGTGCCGGTCGGCGTCAGCGGGCGGCGGGCGTCGTACTCCGACAGCCCTTCGAGCTTCCACAGCAGGGCATCACGGGCGGACTGCAGATAGAAGAGGAGGTCGGCCTTGGCGTCCGAAGCGGCGGCGGTCATACGGTCAGTCTGCCGCTCGCGCGATCGTTGTCCACCGTCTTTCCGCCGCCTGCCGCCTGCCGCCTGCCGCCTGCCGCCTGCCGCCTGCCGCCTGCCGCCTGCCGCCTGCCGCCTGCCGCCCGCCGCCCGCCGCCCGCCGTCCGCCGCCCGCCGTCCGCCGCCCGCCGTCCGCCGCCCGCCGCCCTTTCCGTCGTCCCTTGCCCTCCGTCGTCCGTCTCCCTTCCCGCGGTCCCTCCCGCAGTCCCTGCCGCAGTCCCTTCCGCAGTCCCTCACCTTCCTTCGTCGCCTCGCCCGCAAGAACGTCAGGCCTGCGGAGGACCCGCCCTTCCGGGTGGACCCGGACCGAGGCACGGTACGCATCTGCCGCACTGCCGACCCCGAGGCGCAGAAACCGCCCCCCGGCGCAGGCCCGTAGCCAGGCCGGGGGGGCGCTCCACAACTTCCCTGGTTCTCAACCGGCTTGAGGTGCGGCACCCGAGAAGTCGTACACGGCGAAGTCGGTGATCCGGACGTATCCGAGGCGTTGGTAGAGGGCGTTGCTGGTGGGGTTGCCGGGGTCCGTGAACAGCACGACGTCCGTCGCTCCCCCTGCCAACGCGGCGCGGCTCGCCTCGACCGTCACCGCGCCCGCGTAGCCGCGGCCCCGGAGGTGGGCCGGGGTGTAGACGGGGTCCACCCGGACCATGCCGCCGACCATCGAGGTCGCGGCCGCCATGGAGACGGGAGTGCCGTCGGGGGTCTCCCAGAACGTGAAGTGTCTGTCGGCGAAGCGCGATTCGGCCCAGGAACCGGCGTCGATCAACTTGATGGAGGAGTCCTCCCCGACGTCGACGCAGAACTCACGGCACCAGCGGATGAGGTGCTCGCGGTCCTCCTCGCCCACGAGGCGACCCCGGCCCTCCGGGAACGGCTCCGGCGGGGTGAGTGTGCCGAGGCGGTAGAGATGGAGCCGCGTGGTGAGGACCGGATTCGCGCCCGTCCGCCGCTGCCAGGCCTCGGCGAAAGCGGTGGACCCGTCGTGGTCCCCGCCGACGCCGGGGACGGGGTGACCGAGGTCGGCCAGGCGGGCGGCGAGCGCGTCGGCCTGCTCGCGGGTGACCGAGGTGAGGCTCAGTGGGCCGGACGGGGTGCGCTGGAAGAAGGCGGCGTGGACCTCGTCCCCTCGCTCCAGTCGGCCGAATACAGGGGCTGCGGCGCCGTGCGCGGGCGCCCCGTTCGTCCGATACTTCTCGGTCACCGTCAGCGGCATGGTGTGCAGGGCGGGGCGCGAGCGCAGAAAGTCCCCAGCTCGGGACAGGAACGCGTCGACGTCTTCGGTGAGGTGCCAGTCATCCGGGCGCATGCCGCATGGTGTCCCGCTCCGCGGGCCTGCCCCGTGCTTTTCCGCCAGGACGAGACAGGGGGCTTCCTCCCGCTGTCCGGCCCTCTGCGCCGAGAAGGTGGCGATCGTCCTCTCCGCTCCGTCGTCAGGCTCCGTCGGCAGGCTCCTGCGAGAGGCTTCTGCGGCAGGCGTGCGGTGGCGACGGCCCCAGTCCGTTCGACCGCGCGACGATCCGATCCGCCGGGAGCGGTGGCACTCGAAGGACACCGGCTGACCGCCGCCCGCCCGCGCCGGAGCAGACGCACGGCATCCCCTGCGTCCCCTACTACGTCCCCTACGCGGCCTTCGTCATCGGTCGACCGCCGGGGTGCGCGCGGGCGACGGAGACGGGGCTGCCGCCGAGCCCGCCGAGATCGTTGTCCAGAAATGGTCGACCGGTCACGGGTCCGCCCGCGCCCGTGCCCGTGCCCGTGCTGCATGACGCCATTCGGCGCCACTAAGTGCCACTCGGTGCCACGTGGTGCGCCACTTGTGTGTCGAGTGGCGCCGTACGGTCTCGTGGGGAGCCGGATAGAGCCGCTGAAGTCCCGTGGTGCCAGGCTGGTCCTGCTTCCGGTAAAAGCAGTCCGACCTGCGAAAAGGTGGCGCGTGTGGGCCTCCCTCGCCCCCTCTCGTCGCCTTCGCGGCGCCAAACCTGCTTCCCGTGGCGCCATTAGTGTGCCATTATGGCGTCATGGACCTCACGCCCTACGTCGACCGCCTCCGCCAGGAGCTCGCCGTCGCCGCCGAAGCCGGCGGTGACGAGGCCCGCGCCCTGGCCGACCGCCTCACCGCCCCGCTGGACTCCGCGACCCGCCTCACCCTCCTCACCGCGCTCTCGGCGGCCATGAGCGAGGTCACCCGCGAGCTGGCCCCGGGCTCGGTCGACGTACGGCTCCGGGGCGCCGACCCGGAGTTCGTGGTGACCCTGCCACCCGCCGCCCCGGTCCACGAGGCCGCACCGTGGACCGAGGCGCCCACCCCGCCCCCGGTGCCGGAAGGCGACGACGGCGCCTCGGCCCGTATCAACTTCCGCCTGCCCGCCCACCTCAAGGCCCGCCTGGAGGAGGCGGCCGGCCGCGAGGGCCTCTCGGTCAACGCCTGGCTGGTCCGCGCCACCTCCGCCGCACTCGGTCCGACGGCAGGTGCCCGTACGAGCGCGCCCCCCGCCTCCGCACCGAACCTCGCCACCGGCGACCGGGGCTTCACCGGCTGGGTCCGCTGACGCACTGAGCCCCCTCACCGACTGCATCACCGACTGCATCACCGACTGCTTCACCGGGCTTCACCGACTGCCGCACGACTGCCGCGAGACCACTTCATCCACCCATCCGGAGAGGACGGGAGATCCGTCATGCCTTCCTACGACACCCCCAAGCCGATCACCGCGATCGTCGAGTACTCCATCGGCACCGCCCGGATCATCGCCTCCGACCGCACCGACACCGTGGTCGAGGTCCACCCCGCCAACCCCTCCTCGGACGCGGACGCCAAGGCCGTCGACCAGACCAAGGTGACCTGCTCCGGCGGTGTCCTCACGGTCAAGGGCCCGCGCAAGTCCTCGCTTTTCGGGCGGGTGGGCGGCATCGACATCGTCATCGCCCTGCCGGCCGGCTCCGCCCTCGAAGGCACCGCCCAGGTCGGCGACTTCCACTGCACCGGACGCCTGGGCGAGACCCGTCTGAAGACCTCGGTCGGCGACCTCCACGTGGAGGAGGCCGCCGCCGTCCGACTGCACGGCGAGCTCGGCATGGTCCGCCTGGACCGCGCCACCGCCTCCGCCGAGATCGTCGCCGCCGGCCGTGTCGCCGTCGGCACGGTGGACGGCGGCCTCACCGTCAAGAACGGCAACGGCGACACCGAACTCGGCGAGATCACGGGCCCCCTGGAGGTCGCCGCCGCCAACGGCCGGATCGATGTCGGCACCGCCCACGCCGACGTGGAGGCCAAGTCCGCCAACGGCGGTATCCGCCTGGACCGCGTCACCCGCGGCAAGGTCACCCTCCGCGGTTCCACCGGCAACCTGGAGGTCGGCATCCCCGAGACCACCGCCGCCTGGCTCGACATCCACACCAAGGTCGGCACCCTGCGCTCCACCCTCGGTTCCGCCGAAGGCCCCGGCGACGCCACCGACACGGTGGAGGTCAGCGCCCGCACCTCGGTCGGCGACATCCACATCCGCCGCGCCTGACCCACAGGGCGGCCCGCGCCCGTGAACCACACCTCTCCTTCCCCTCCGCCAAGGAGCTGTCTGTCATGCCCACAACACAAATGAAACGCGACACGGCCACCGCCACCGCCACCATCACCGCCACCGGCCTCGCCAAGTCGTACGGCGACAAGCAGGTCCTGCGCGGCATCGACCTCGACATCCCGGCCGGCTCCGTCTTCGCGCTCCTCGGCCCCAACGGCGCCGGCAAGACCACCACCGTCCAGATCCTCTCGACCCTGATCGCCGCCGACTCCGGCACCGCCCGCCTGGCCGGCCGCGACCTGGACCGCGAGCCCGACGCCATACGCGAACTCATCGGCGTCACCGGCCAGTTCGCCGCCGTCGACAACCTCCTCAACGCCGAGGAGAACCTGCTGCTCATGGCGGACCTGCACCATCTGCCCCGCCGCGAGGGCCGCCGTCGCGCCGCCGGACTGCTCGCCCGCTTCGACCTCACCGAGGCCGCCCGCAACCCCGTCTCCACCTACTCCGGCGGCATGCGCCGCAAGCTCGATCTGGCGATGACCCTGGTCGGCGACCCGCGCATCATCTTCCTCGACGAGCCCACCACCGGCCTGGACCCGCGCTCCCGCCGCACCATGTGGGAGATCATCCGCTCGCTGGTCGCGGACGACGGCGTGACGATCTTCCTCACCACCCAGTACCTGGAGGAGGCCGACCAACTGGCCGACCGGATCGCCGTGCTCGACGGCGGAAAGCTGGTCGCCGAAGGCACGGCGGACGAGCTGAAGCGGCTCATCCCCGGGGGGCACATCTCGCTGAAGTTCGCCGACGCCGTGGCCCTGGACCTGGCGGACTCCCACTTCGCCGCCACCGCTCGCGACGACGAGGAACTCACCCTCCAGATCCCCTCCGACGGCACCGTCCCCACCCTCCGCGCCGTCCTGGACATCCTCGACGGTGCCGGGATCACCCCCGAGGCCCTCTCCCAGCACACCCCGGACCTCGACGACGTCTTCCTCACCCTGACCGGCGACAAGCAGCAGCAGGAGATCTCCCGATGAGCAGCGTCAGCTACGCGGCCCGTGACTCCGTCACCATGTTCCGCCGCACCATGAAGCGCGCGATCCGCTATCCGTCGGTCGTCATCACCATCGTGATGATGCCGGTCCTCTTCCTGCTCCTGTTCACCTACGCCTTCGGCGGCGCACTCGGCGCCGGCATCCAGGGCCCGCAGACCCCGAAGGGCGACTACATCGACTACATCGCCCCCGGCATCATCCTGATGACGGTTGCCACCGGCTGCATCGGAGCCGCGCTCGGCGTGTGCATGGACATGACCGAGGGCATCGTCAACCGCTTCCGCACCATGTCGATCTCCCGGGCTTCCTTCCTCACCGGCCACGTCCTGGGCACGCTCGTCCAGACCGTCTTCGGCACCGCCGTGGTCACCGGTGTCGCCCTGGCCATCGGCTTCCGCCCGGATGCCACCGTCGTGGAGTGGCTCGCCGTCCTCGGCCTGCTGTCCCTCCTGGCCCTCGCCCTGACCTGGCTCGCGGCCGGGATGGGCCTGGTCGCCAAGACCGTCGAGTCCGCCAGCAACATGCCCATGCCCATCACCTTCCTCCCCTTCCTGGGCAGCGCGATCGTCCCCACCGACTCCATGCCGTCCTGGATGCGCTGGTTCGCCGACCATCAGCCCTTCACACCCATCAACGAAACCCTCCGCGGCCTCCTGATGGGCACCGGGATCGGCAACAGCGGCTGGATCGCCCTGGCCTGGTGCACGGGAATCGGAGTGACCGGCTACCTCTGGTCCAAGGCCGCCTTCAAGCGGGGCGTCCGCAGCTGAACGCCCCGGCTGCGGAGGTCATATACGCTCATGGCGGCCTGGACCCGCCCGGAACCGAACGGATCCGGCCGAATCCGCCCGGTGAGTGGCGTGGCGCACTTTTGCAAGCGGGTGCTTGCAAAAGTTAGCGGGGGTGGGGCATGGTGGAGACATGGCATCGCTCAACGTCGGCAATCTCGGTGAGTACCTGCGTGAACAGCGGCGAAACGCGCAGCTGTCGCTCAGGCAGCTCGCCGACGCCGCCGGGGTGTCCAATCCGTATCTGAGCCAGATCGAGCGCGGGCTGCGCAAGCCGAGCGCGGAGGTGCTGCAGCAGGTCGCCAAGGCGCTGCGGATCTCCGCCGAGACGCTGTACGTGCGGGCCGGGATCCTCGACGCCGAGCGGGACGGGGAGGAGCGCCGACGCGAGGACACGACACGCGCCGTCCTCCTCGCCGATCCCACGCTGAACGAGCGGCAGAAGCAGGTGCTGCTCCAGATCTACGAGTCCTTCCGCAAGGAGAACGGGTTCGAGATCGACCTCGGCACCGGCGCGGCGACGGACGCCGAGGAACCCTCGGCCCCCGGCCCTCGTGCGGCCGACGGCGACGATGCCGGTCCGCGGCAGACGGAGGGTCGATGACTTCGATGACTTCGACGACTGCGATGACCTGGGCGATCCCGTCAGCCTCGGTGGCGCGACCGGCTCGGACGAACGACCCAGCCGTCGACGCGGACCGGAACCACACAAAACCCTCAGCTGAAGCAACCCGGAGGACCATCACCATGGCCATCACCGACGACATCCGCAAGGCCGTCACCGACCCGACGCCGTTCTACTTCGCCGCCGGCACCGCCGACCTCGCCCTCCAGCAGGCGAAGAAGGTCCCCGGCATCGTCGAGCAGCTGCGCGCCGAGGCGCCGGCCCGGATCGACGCCGTACGCCAGACCGACCCGAAGGCCGTGCAGGAGAAGGCGACCGCCCGCGTCAAGGAGACCCAGGAGAACCTGCAGACCAAGGTCACCGAGCTCATCGGCACCCTCGACACCGACCTGAAGAAGCTCGGTGAGACCGCTCAGGACCTCGCTCTGCGCAGCGTCGGCGTGGCCGCCGAGTACGCGGTGAAGGCCCGGGAGACGTACGAGAAGGTCGCCGAGCACGGCGAGCAGGCCGTGAAGACCTGGCGTGGCGAGGCCGCGGAGGAGATCGAGGAGCTCGCGATCGCCGTCGAGCCGAAGGCCCAGCCGGTCAAGGACGAGCCGGAGGCCGCGAAGCCCGCCAAGGCCGCGCCCGCCCCCGCCCCGGCCGCCAAGCAGGCCGCCGCCACGCCGAAGAAGGCCCCGGCCCGCAAGACGCCGACCGCCGCGAAGAAGACCACTCCGCCCGCCAAGTAAGCGGCAGGACACCCTGCCGAAGTGGACGACATAGCCGACGGCGGAGTCGGCGACAGAGCGAGAGGTACCCGCGTGGTATCTCGCGGTACGGATACGGGCCGGGCACCTTTGGGGTGGCCGGCCCGTTCTGCGGGTACGGTGGCCGTAAGTCGACTCGAACCGGGTGGTGGGCATTGTGCTGTTGACGGCGTTCGGTGACTTCGTGTCGCTGCTCTACCTCGCCATGCTGCTCCTCGCGGTGACGGCGCTGGTCATGGCCGCACTGGCACGCGACGACGCGTATCGTGCCGCCGACAAACAGAACAAGATGTTCTGGCTGATCCTTCTGGGCGTCACGGTGGTGGTGAACCTTGTGGTGCCGATGCTCTTCCTGCAGATCGCGGGGCTGATCGCGACGATCGTGTTCCTCGTCGACGTACGGCCGGCGCTTCGGCAGGTCTCCGGAGGCGGCGGGGGCCGCCGCGGCTCCAGCAGCGACGGTCCGTACGGGCCGTACAACGGCGGCCGGTGACCCCGTCCCGGGCGGACGGGCGGTGACCCCGTCCCGGGCGGACGGCGGTGACCCCGAGCCAGGCCGAGTGGATGCAGGCCAGGCCCGCTTCGGTCAGCCCTCTCGGTCCAGCAGGAGGACCGCCACGTCGTCGGTCAGTTCGCCGCCGTTGAGGTCGCGTACCTCGTTCACGGCGGCGCGCAGCAGTTCCTCGCCGCGCAGGCCCTCGGCGAGCTGGCGGCGGACCATCGCCACCATGCCGTCCTGGCCCAGCCGCTCCTTGCCCTCGCCGATCCGGCCCTCTATGAGGCCGTCGGTGTAGAGCATCAGACTCCAGGCGGCGCCCAGTTCGATCTGGGTGCGCGGCCAGCGGGCGTTCGGGAGCAGGCCGAGGGCGGGGCCGCCGTTGTCGTACGGCAGCAGCTCGGCCGGCGGGGTGGTCCGGCCCTGGCCGTGGCGGGCGATCAGCGGGGACGGGTGGCCGGCGAGGCAGAGGCCCGCGCGGCGGCCGTCGGGGGCGATGTCGACCGTGCAGAGCGTCGCGAAGATCTCGTCGCTCTCGCGCTCGTGCTCCAGGACGCGCTGGAGCGTGGACAGCAGCTCGTCGCCGCACAGCCCCGCGAACGTCAGCGCCCGCCAGGCGATCCGCAGTTCCACACCGAGCGCCGCCTCGTCGGGGCCGTGCCCGCAGACGTCTCCGATCATGACGTGCACGGTGCCGTCGGGGGTGCGGACCGTGTCGTAGAAGTCGCCACCGAGCAGGGCGCGGGAACGGCCCGGCCGGTAGCGGGCGGCGAACTTCAGGGACGAGCCCTCCAGGAGGGGCGTCGGCAGCAGACCGCGTTCCAGGCGGGCGTTCTCCTGGGCACGCAGCTTGGACTCCGTGAGCCGGCGCTCGGCCGTGTCCGACCGCTTTCGCTCCACCGCGTAGCGGATCGCGCGGCTCAGGAGACGGCCGTCCAGTTCGTCCCGGAAGAGGTAGTCCTGGGCGCCGACCCGTACGGCCTCCGTGCCGCGTTCGGCGTCGCCGGAGTCGGTGAGGGCCAGTACGGCGTGGCGGGGGGCCAGCTCCAGGACGTGTTTGAGGACGGAGAGTTCGTCGGCGGGGCGGTCGGCCGCTTCGGCGTCCGCGTCGGCGGGACGGGCCGGGCCCGGGAGCGCCAGGTCCAGGAGGATGCAGTTGACGTCGTCGGTCAGCAGCCGCTGGGCCTCGGTGAGGTTGCGGGCGGCGCGGACGCGGATCGGTTTGCCCGCGGAGTCGAGTAGTTCGGGCACGTTGAGGGAACCCGCGGGGTCGTCCTCGATGAGGAGGACCGTGAGGTTGGTGGGGCCGGACTGGGGGGCCGGACCCGTGGGGCCTGCCGGACTCAGGGCGCCGGGGCCGGGCGGGTTTGTGGCGTTGTCAGCAGGGGCCAGGGCCGAGGCGTTCATGGCCGTCCCCTCTCCGGACGGTCCGCTGGGCGCGGACACGGCGTGCGCCTGACCACTCTCCGCGGCCGGTATGGCTCTCTGCCGCGGTACGGGTACGGGCATCGTCTTGGGTTCCTTCCCTCCCCCCGAGGGCACGGTGGGGCGAAGGACCTCGACCCACCGACGGGGACCTTAGCGCCAGGCGCCGCCGCAACGGAATGGTTGGCGGGACGCCGGGCGGCAATCGGCCCGCGTCATATGCCGCATCCTGTATCGCACTTGGACATGGCAGGGCTTTCTCCTGGGATGACGAATGTCACGCGGCGGAGGTTGAGCCGGGGTGGGGAAGGTGGTGAGAGTCACGTGGGGTGGGTCACGCGGGGGTTTTCGGGGCGGGGACAGGGGTCCGGGGGTCCGGGTGGCCGGGTGGCGGCCTTCGTTCGGCTGCCCCTGGGACTCAGGCCCGGCCCGCGCCCGGGGTGCTGTGCCCGGTGGGCCCCGGCCGGATACGAGTGAGACCCCCCGCGGTTGGCGGGACACCCGCACCGACCCCGCGACCCCGCGGCTCCGCGACCCCGCGGCTCCGCGACCCGCGCCCGCGGCCCTCAGTACCCGGCCTTCAGCCCCCGGCCTTCAGCCCGCGGCCCTCAACCTCCGGCCCGCTGCCTTCAGCCCGCGACCCCGGCTGACGCCGCCGCGCGGTGTCCCGTCTACGCGTCCGGTCGTACGACTCCCAGGATCTGCATCGTCCCCGCGCCCGCGATCGTCACCTTACGGTTCGGTCGGGGGGCGTGGACGATGGAGCCGTCGCCCAGGTACATGGCCACGTGGCTGGCGTCGGAGTTGTAGATGATGAGGTCGCCGGGGCGCATGTCCTGGATGTCGATGTGCTTGAGCTGCCGCCACTGCTCCTGGGAGGTGCGGGGGATGGTCAGGCCGGCGGCGGCCCAGGCCTGGCTGGTGAGGCCGGAGCAGTCGTACGTCGTGGGGCCCTCGGCGCCCCATTCGTACCACTTGCCTATCTGGTCCGTCGCGAACTTCACGGCCTTCTTGCCCTGCGGGGACGCCTTGCCGTTGATCTCGTCGAGGATGCCGGAGTCCAGCCACGCGGCCTGGGACTCCTGCGCGGCGTCCTCCTCCAACTGCGCCAGCCGCTCCAGTTCGTCGTCCTCCAGCTGCGCTTCCAGCTCCTCGGCGGCGGCGATCTGCTTCTTGATCTTCTTCTTGGCCTTTTCCTTGGCCTTGCGGTTGGCCTCGAGCTTCTCCCAGCGCGCGGAGGCGTCCTTGGAGTACTGCTCCAAGTCCTGCTGGGTCCGGTTCATTTCGGCGAGCAGGCCCTTGGTCGCGAGCTGGCCCTGGCGCAGGCGGTCCGCACCCTCCAGGAAGTCCTGGGGGTTCTGACTCAGCCACAGCTGCACCTCGGGCGGGAGGCCGCCGCCGCGGTACTGCGCGCGGGCCGCGGCGCCGATGAGATCCTGCAACTTGTCCAGCTTCTGCTGGCCTTGGACGACCTCGTGGGCCAGGTCGACGATCTCCTCGGACTGCTTGTCGGCCTTCTCCTCGGCCGCGTTGTACGCGTCCGTGGCGACCGAGGCGTCGTGGTAGAGGCCCTCCAGCTTCAGACGGACGGTCTCCAACTCCTCGTTCGTCACGGGAGTCGACACGGGCGAGGGCGTCGGGCTCGTGCTCGCGCTCGGGGTCGGATCGGTCGGCGTCGTCTGGCTCGCGTACGCGGTGACCGGTGCGCCCAGCACGGTCATCGCGCAGACCACGGCCACGGCGGCCATGGTCAGGTTCCGCTTGCCGGCTCCCATACCCCTTGCCTCCCACCCCAGTTGAAACAGAAATGATTAACCGTCAGTAACTTGCCGGTGCCCGGGTGATCGTGTCACGGCGTCGCGGAATGCGACAGAGGTGGGCAAGGACTCACTTCCCCCCATTCCTTCTTGGTCCTCCCTCGCTCCCACCTGCCGTGACGTCGCCCCCGCCCGTGTGACGAACGGCCCGACGGTATCGTTCCCATGTGTCACCATATCGTCGCTCTGGGTGATCAGGGTGCGGCTTGATCGGACGCTCACCTCCCTGGCGCCAACGCCTCCCACGCCACCGTGACTTCGCCCTGCCGCCAGCGCGTCACCCCGTCCCGTACCGGCCAGTCCGCGCTCAGCGTGCGGACGGCGCGGATCCAGCGCTGGCGGGCGCCGTACGAGGCGTACGGGGCCGCGGCGGCCCAGGCCCGGTCGAAGTCGCGGAGGAAGGTGTGCACCGGTTCACCGGGGACGTTGCGGTGGATGAGTGCTTTGGGGAGGCGTTCGGCGAGATCGGAGGGGCGGTCGAGGGAGCCGAGCCGGGTGGCGAAGGTGACCGTGCGGGGGCCCTCCGGGCCGAGGGCGACCCAGACGTGCCGGCGGCCGATCTCGTCGCAGGTGCCCTCGACGAGCAGACCTCCGGAGGGGTAGGGGCCGACGGAGGGGTAGGGGGCGGTGGGGGAGTGGGGGCCTGCGGGGCTCATGGCGCCGGGGCTGGTCGCGTGGCGGCTGCCGGAGGGAGGGGGTGTGGCGGGTTCGAGGCGGGCGCACAGGCGCTCCCAGACGGCGGCGACCTCCTCCTCGTCGTACTGGCGCAGTACGTTCGCCGCCCGGATGAGGGTCGGGCGGCCCGGCACCGGCACCTCGAAGCCGCCGTGCCGGAAGGTCAGGCCCTCGCACTCGTAGGGCTTCGCCGCCGTGACCCTGGCCGGGTCGATCTCGACGCCGACCACCTGGGTGCGGGGCGCCGCCGCGCGGAGGCGGAGCAGGAGCTCGACGGCGGTCCAGGGAGCGGCGCCGTAGCCGAGGTCGATGGCGAGGGGCGTGGTGGCGCGGCGGAGTTCGGCGCCGTGCGTCGCCGCGATCCAGCGGTCCATGCGGCGCAGGCGGTTGGGGTTGGTGGTGCCGCGCGTCACGGTGCCGACTGGTCTTGGCGTCGCGGTGCCGACTGGTCTTGCCATGGGGTGAGCGTAAGCGCGGCTTCCGCGGCTCTCGGCCCAGGCCCCGTGCCGTGCGAGGCCGCCTGCTTGCGCACGCCCCTGAAGGCGGCGCGTGCCCCTTCATTCCCCACGGGCCACTCCCCACGGGCCACTCCCCACGGGCTCGAACGGTTGATCGAAGCTCGGTAATAATTCTGCAAAGAGGAAATGGAACGGCCCCCTCCGGCGTTCCTCCTGCCTAGAGGGACCCCACGCCCTCCGAACGGCATGCCCGCAGCGAGGAGGAACGCCACGTGAGCCACTACGTCAGCAGGCTCGGGCGACGCTCTCCGGCCGCGGCGGCGCGGCTGAGGCTGCACCGCAAGCCGCGACGGGTCGCGATGCTGTCGGTGCACACGTCACCGCTGCACCAGCCCGGTACGGGCGACGCGGGCGGGATGAACGTCTACATCGTGGAGCTGGCGCAGCGGCTGGCCGCGCAGGGCGTCGAGGTGGAGATCTTCACCCGCGCCACGACCGGCGCCCTGCCCCCGACGGTCGAGCTGGCCCCGGGGGTCCTGGTCCGGCACGTCGACGCGGGCCCGTACGAGGGGCTGGCGAAGGAGGAACTCCCGGCCCAGCTGTGCGCCTTCACGCACGGTGTCATGCAGGCCTGGGCGGGCCACCGCCCCGGCTACTACGACCTGGTCCACTCCCACTACTGGCTCTCCGGCCACGTCGGCTGGCTCGCCGCCGAACGCTGGGGGGTCCCCCTGGTGCACGCCATGCACACGATGGCCAAGGTCAAGAACGCCGCGCTCGCCGACGACGACACCCCCGAGCCCGCCGCCCGTGTGATCGGCGAGACCCAGATCGTCCGCGCCGCCGACCGCCTCATAGCCAACACGGCCGAGGAGGCCGACGAACTCGTCCGCCACTACGAGGCCGACCCGGCCAAGGTGGCCGTCGTCCACCCGGGTGTCAACCTCGACCGCTTCCGTCCGGCCGACGGCCGCTCGGCGGCCCGGGCCCGTCTCGGCCTGCCGCAGGACGCCCTGATCCCCCTCTTCGCCGGCCGCATCCAGCCCCTGAAGGCCCCCGACGTCCTCCTCCGCGCCGTCGCCGTCCTCCTCGACGAACGCCCCGAGCTGCGGTCGAGGATGGTCGTGCCGGTGGTCGGCGGGCCGAGCGGCAGCGGCCTCGCCAAGCCGGAGGGTCTGCAGAAGCTGGCCGCTCGGCTGGGCATCGCGGATGTCGTACGGTTCCGGCCGCCGGTCGGCCAGGAGCAGCTCGCGGACTGGTTCCGGGCGGCGTCCGTGCTGGTCATGCCCTCCTACAGCGAGTCCTTCGGGCTCGTCGCCATCGAGGCGCAGGCGGCCGGTACGCCGGTGCTGGCGGCCTCGGTCGGCGGCCTCCCGGTCGCCGTGCGGGACGGGCACACCGGTTTCCTGGTCCAGGGCCACGATCCGGTCGCCTACGCGCGCGTGCTGCGCGACTTCGCCGACACCCCCGACCTGCCCGCCCGGATGGGCGCGGCCGCCGCCCGCCACGCCGAGTCGTTCGGCTGGGACACGTCGGCCGCCGCCACCGCGGACGTGTACACCGCCGCCATGCACGAACACCGCCGCCACTGGGCGCGGGCGCACCACGGGTGAGCCGTCGGTCCGCCCGTACCGGGCGCACCACGGGTGAGCCGTCGGTCCGCCCGTACCGGCGGGTACGCTCGCCCCATGGCTGACGAAGCGTCGATCATCGAGCAGGTCCTCACCGAGGCCGAGCTGGAGTGGGAGAGCACGGCACCCGGCACGTACGTCGTGAAACTCCCCGGCACCCGCAAACTGTCGACGACCGTCTCCCTGATCGTCGGCAGGCACTCCCTCTCCCTCAACGCCTTCGTGATCCGCCACCCCGACGAGAACGAGGCGGGCGTCCACCGCTGGCTCCTGGAACGCAACCTCAAGCTGTACGGCGTGAGTTACGCCGTCGACCCGCTTGGCGACGTCTACGTCACGGCCCGGCTGCCCCTCTCCACGGTCACCCCCGAGGGCATCGACGGCCTCCTCGGCCAGGTCCTCGAAGCGGCCGACGGCGCCTTCAACACCCTCCTCGAACTGGGCTTCGCCTCCGCGATCCGCAAGGAGTACGCCTGGCGCGTGTCCCGGGGGGAGTCGACCCGCAACCTGGACGCGTTCAGCAACCTCACGCGTGAGGTGGCCGACCGCTCCGGTAGCGGCCAGGGGTGACACCCACCCAGCGCCTGAAGTGCCGCGTCAGATGCGCCTGGTCGTAGAACCCGGCCATCGCCGCCGCCTCACCCGGCCGCATCCCGTCCAGCAGTAGCCGCCTGGCCCGCTCCACCCGCCGGGACATCAGGTACTGGTGCGGCGCGATCCCGAAGGCCGCCCCGAACGCCCGCACGAGATGCGCCGGGTGGGCGGGCACCGTCCCCGCGGCCTCCTCCAGCGTCACCCCGTCCGTGACCCGCTCGTCGAGCAGTTCCCGCAGCCGATGGGCGACCGTACGGCCGTCGGCCGGGGTTCTCCGCGCGGACTGGGCCCGTGGCCGTAGATGCTCCCGCAGCCGCTCCCCGACCAGCGCCAGCCGGCTCTCCGCCTCCAGCTCGTCCCCCGGCCGCGCGAGCGCCGCGTGCACCTGCCCCACGCGCCGCCGCAGCAGTGGATCCCGCAGGTCGGGCTCGTCCACCGCCGCCCCGATGAGACTCTCGTCCAGCGCGCTCGAATCCGGGGCCGATACAACACCCGCTTGCGGAAACCGTTCCTAGGGACTGAGCGGGAGTGAGTCCTGTTGCCAGGTCTCATGCTCGGCCGAACGCCCCGGACGGTGTTGGGCGTTCTGGTTGCCCGCGTTCGCTCCGCGTCCGGGCGGCACGGATCGTGTCCGTGGTCCGGGGATGCGGCGGCGGGGTTCCTCACGCCCAGGAACAACCAATCTGGCCTGGACGGTCCGATGCCCCACCGCATCACTCCGGTGCTGTGGGGGCGGTGTCGTCCGTCGCCGGATCGGGGGTTGCTGGGCGCGCCTTCCGATCGCCACGGCGGCAGCGTCGTGGCGGGTGGTCTGACGGGTGATGCTGGTGAGGGGCTTCTGCCAGTGATGGGCGCCCCAGCGGCTGGTGTAGGCCGGGTCGACGGCGATGACCGAGATCCCCGTGGCGTCGGCCATCGAGGCCAGCCGGGCGCGGAGCTTGCCGGTGGGCATGCCGGAGACCAGCCGGCGGAAGCGTGTGCGGCGTCCGTGCTTCTCCCGGGTCTTCTCCGCGCCGAAGTCCAGGTCCTCCACCGCGATCGCCTTCACCCCACAGGTACGGGCCCAGTGCAGAAGGCGGGTGAGCGCGTGGCGGACCTGGGCGTCACGATGCTCGGCGGTGCCGGTCAGGCCGTAGAAGAAGCGGCGCGGGGCGCCGGTCGGGTTGCCGTGGAGATCGAGGCGCCAGGCGGCGAGGTGATCGGCGTTCAGGTCGACGCCGATCACGCCGTGGGCGAGCGCGGCCTCCAGTGGGAGGGTGGGGGTGGGCGGGGTCTGCCAGGACGCGGTCACATACCAGCGGTCCCTGCCGGTGTCGTAGTGGATGCGGTAGGCGATCGCCCGGTCGGCCGCGACGCGGTCCGCCCACTCGCCGCCCCGGTGTGCGAACGCGACCCGACCTGCGATGACGTACCGTCCGTGCGGGGCATTCGCCAGATGAGCCAGCGGCGCGGGGAGCTTGAGGCTCATCTCGCCGTCCGGGCTGATGCGGATGGTCTCGTTGCCGTAGCGCTTGCCGGACTCCCCGTCCGCCTGGCAGAACCAGCGCTCCGCCTCCCACCGCCCACGCCACCCGGACTCCGTCAGCCCGGCCGCCTCCAGGTGATGCCGGGTACGGACCAGGCGCTTGCCGCCGCGCACCACGTGCACGATGCCGGCCTCACGGTCCGCCCGCGCGGCGGTCAGCCGGTCCTCAAGCACCCGCAGACGCCTCGACTTCGCATGCCACTCCCGCGCGGACCGGTAACCCCCGGGCGCCTTCTTCGTCCCCTTCTGCCCGACCGGCAGGGACAGCCGGTGCTCGATGGCACGGACACCGGATTCCAGGGTGTGGATGTGCGCGAGCTGGCAGCGGCGGGCCAGCGCCCACTGGTCATGCGTGGCTTTGGTGATACTGCCCGCCCACCGCGACGACGACAGCGCCGTCAGCTCCCGCTTACGCACCGCCCACGCCTGACCGGAATGCGACAGGCCGTCCCGGCAGCGGACCTTGAGATCCTTCGCCGCCAGCGACCCCAGATGCGCACCCACCAGACGCAGCACCTTCTCATCACCGGGCGTCAGCTGCTTGAGACGGGTCCGGACAGCCACACCACTCGGACCGGACACGACGAACGACGCCGCGACACTCCGCAGCTCACCCACCCCGTCACCCCCTGCCCGACCCCACCCGAAGAACCCGTCGCCATGAGAAACGAGCACCACCCGGGAAGGTCACGCATTCGATGCGAGAACGTCAGTTCCCTACCGAAACCCGCCCCCACGGCCGAGACACGCGACCCGGCACAGACCACCCACACTCACCCCCGCTCACCAGAACGCTCCTGAACGCACTCCAGCGGCAGCAGCTCCAAACCCCACGGACGTAAGTGGCTAAGGCAGTGAACACGCCTTACGAACCCGCTCAGGAACCGGGCCACCCGATGAGCAACCCCAGTCACTGCCGAAGACGAATGAGGCGAGGAGCTGCCTACCTGTCCGCCTATCGGCCGCATGGGCGACGATTCCCGGCCGTGGATTACGCTCGGAGCCATGGCCGACGCACCGTACAAGCTGATCCTCCTCCGCCACGGCGAGAGCGAGTGGAACGAGAAGAACCTGTTCACCGGCTGGGTGGACGTCAACCTCACACCGAAGGGCGAGAAGGAGGCGACGCGCGGCGGTGAGCTGCTGAAGGACGCCGGCCTGCTCCCGGACGTGCTCCACACCTCCCTCCAGAGGCGCGCCATCCGCACCGCGCAGCTGGCCCTCGAGTCCGCCGACCGCCACTGGATCCCGGTCCACCGCAGCTGGCGTCTGAACGAGCGCCACTACGGCGCCCTCCAGGGCAAGGACAAGGCCCAGACCCTCGCCGAGTTCGGCGAGGAGCAGTTCATGCTGTGGCGCCGCTCGTACGACACCCCGCCGCCCCCGCTCGCGGACGACTCGGAGTTCTCCCAGGCCTCGGACGCGCGCTACGCGACGATCCCGCCGGAGCTCCGCCCCCGCACGGAGTGCCTCAAGGACGTCGTCACCCGCATGCTCCCCTACTGGTACGACGGCATCGTCCCCGACCTCCTGGCCGGCCGCACGGTCCTCGTCGCCGCCCACGGCAACTCCCTCCGCGCCCTCGTCAAGCACCTCGACGACGTCTCGGACGCCGACATCGCGGGCCTGAACATCCCGACAGGCATCCCCCTGTCCTACGAACTGGACGCCAACTTCAAGCCCCTCAACCCCGGCGGCACCTACCTCGACCCCGACGCGGCAGCGGCGGCCATCGAGGCGGTCAAGAACCAGGGCAAGAAGAAGTAACCAGAGCTGAAGAAGCCCCCTACCTGCGGTTTCCCTGCGGGTGGGGGGCTTTCAGTGGCCTCGGGCCGTCTCTGGGGCTGGGGCACGGGGAGGCGCACGGGTGCCTGATCGTTCGGCGCACCGCTGTCGTGGCTGACGGTCGCCGGTTGCGGCGTTCGCCGACTGTCGTCGTGCCGGTCATCGTGCCCGGCCGTTCGGGGGACAGGCGGGCCTCCGCCGGCGCTTTCCTCGCCTCGCAGGGCATCCCTTGACGCAACGAAAGGGAGACACGATGCCGCTCTACCTATCGAGGTTCAGCTACACCCCGGAGACATGGGCGAGGCTCATCGGCCATCCGGAGGACCGCGCACAGGCAGCTCAGTCGTACATCGAGTCCGTCGGCGGGAAGCTCCATGGCTTCTGGTACGCCTTCGGCACGCACGACGGCTATAACCTCTGGGAAGCTCCGGACAACGTGTCCATGGCCGCGGTCGCGTTGGCGATCAGCGGAGGCGGTGCGCTGAGTTCGTTCGAGACGACTGTTCTCCTGACCGTCGATGAGACGGTGGAGGCCTTGCGCACAGCCGAGCAGGTCCGGTACCGGGCTCCTGGCGCGTAGCGGTCCGGATCGGTAGCGAGACCCGGGGAAGAAGACGTAAGCATCTCTGACCAAGAGCCCCCTGCCGATGGCTGATGCGCGGACAGGGGGCTCGTTGTGTTGCGTGGATGGATGGATGGATGGGCGGCGGTGGCTAAGCCGCGCCACTGACGTCCGGGGCGATGAAGCGGCGGTGCAGTGGGGTGAGGGCGGTGGCGTCGGGGGTGCCCTGGATGCCGGCCTTCTGGATGGCGGGGAGGAGGCGTTCGATGAAGAAGGTTTCGAACGCCTGCTGGGATTCCCAGACGTCGGTGACGTGGAGTCCCTGGTCGTCGAACCAGGCCACGTGGACCTGCCCGCCGGCCGCCGGGATCTCCTCCCAGGCGACCGCGTCTCGCACGGTGTCGTACTGCTCCGGAGTCACCTCTGCCCAGTGCATCGACATCACTACGGCCATGTGTAAAGCCCCCCTTGTGCTACCGGTGTCGGCATGGGGATGGTTCCATCCCGCGAGCTCCGCCGGACAGGGCGTGCGGAGGCGTACCGGCGTCTGTCGGCCGCTCTCGCGCGCTCAGACCGTGAGGGGGACCGGGTGGATCTCGTCCGCCTTGTGGCCGGCGCGTTCGTGGATGCGTTGGACGGCCTCGGCGGAGGGGGCCTCGGAGAGGCAGTAGACGGTGCCGGACTGGGGGTCGGCCCAGGCGCGTTCGAAGTGGACGTTCTCGTCCTTCTCGATGTCGAGGTCGGCCTTGTGCGCTGCCCGCAACTGGTCCGCGGTGATGCCCTTCATGTCGTGGTGGACGTCCATGAACTTGGTCATGGCCCGCACCTCCTTCTTCCTTTTCCTCTTCCTTGCCTCTCCCCTCATGCTGCGCCCGCACGGCCGTACGGGCGACTCCGCGGTGCGCTAGCGTCGCCCGTCATGCGCATGCTGATGTGGGTGGGGATATCGGCGGTCGGGGTCATGGCCGCTGTGGGGGGCCTGGTCGTGGGGGTGCCTGCTGCGTCGTTCGTCATGGAGTACGGGTGCGGGCCCACGGAGGAGCGACTCGGAGAGGCGTTGGCCGGGGACCCCGTGCTGGACGCCGGGGTGGAGGAGGCCAGGGCCGAGGAGTCGTATCAGGAGTGCGACGACGACGATCTGAACGTCGTCGCGGGGAAGGCGTACCGGTACGGCGGGGACCGGGAGAGCGTGCTCGTGCACTACCGGGACGCCGCGCGGGCCCATGGGTGGCGGTACCGGACGAGTGACTGTTTCACCAAGTCGATCGACGGGTCCGTGGCGAGTCTGATCCTGGAGGGGCCGGCTGACGGCTCCCTGCAGGTCGAGATCATCGCCGCCGACGGTGGCACCGAGCACTGGTGCTGAGCGAGCCTGAGCGAGCATGAGTGAAGGGGACCCGTCACGAGCGACTGGCCCCCTTCGTCCGCGTACAGCCCGCGTACAGCACGCGTAGGAACCCGCATACGGTCCGCGTACGAAAGCGCCTGCCTACCGGTCAGCCGCACTGGCACGGGTTGCCGGACTGGCACCCGCACGCGCATCCGGAACCGCAGCCGCAGGCGCCGAAAAGGGGCAGGGTCTTGATGTCGGCGGGCTGATGGGTGTCCCGGACCTGTGTCGGGTCCGGCGTGCTGGGGCTGGCGGGGGATTCGGCCATGGTCCCTCCTCGAAGAAGGCGGCAAAGGCTCAAGGCACCGACGGCTGGTGCCCGTACCCGTTGGTTGCCCCATTGCACGCCCGTTCAGCCGGGCGCATCAACGGCGCACAGAGGCGTCCGCCCGCCCGGCCGGACCATCGAGCGCCGGACCATCGAGCGCCGGACCCTCAAGCACCGAACCATCAAGCGCCGGCCATTGCGGGTCGGCCATCGCGGGTCGGCCATCGAGCGCCGGAGCCCCGCATGTGGAGCCCCCGCATGTGGAGCCCCCGCATGTGGAGCCCCGCGCTCACCGCTCTTCCCGCGCCGGGCAGGCAGCCCTACTCCTCATCCACCCCCGCGACCGGCTGGACCGGCTGGACCGGCTGGATGTCCGCCTGCAGCTCGTCCGCGTGTTCGCCCGTCACCAGGTACACCACGCGCTTGGCGACGGACACCGCGTGGTCGGCGAAGCGCTCGTAGTAGCGGCCGAGGAGGGTGACGTCGACGGCGGTCTCGATGCCGTGCTTCCAGCGGTCGTCCATGAGGTGCTGGAAGAGGGTGCGGTGGAGGAGGTCCATCGCGTCGTCGTCGCTCTCCAGCTGGAGCGCGAGGTCGACGTCCTTGGTGATGATGACCTCGGCGGCCTTGGCCATCAGGCGCTGCGCGAGCTGCCCCATCTCCAGGATCGTCGCGTGCAGGTCACGCGGGACCGTGTGGTCGGGGAAGCGGAGCCGGGTCAGCTTGGCCACGTGCTGGGCGAGGTCGCCGGAGCGCTCCAGGTCGGCCGACATGCGCAGCGACGTCACGACGATACGGAGATCCGTCGCCACCGGCTGCTGCCTGGCCAGCAGGGCTATCGCGCGGGCCTCCAGCTCGTGCTGCAGGTCGTCGACCTTCTTGTCGGCCTCGATCACGCTCTCGGCCAGCTTCAGGTCGGCGTCGAGCATCGCCGTCGTGGCGCGTCCGATGGCCGAGCCCACCAGTCGGGCCATCTCGACCAGGCCCTCACCGATCGAGTCAAGTTCCTCGTGGTACGCGTCCCGCATCAGGGTGTCCCTCTCTTACGTACGTCTGCTCGTGGGTAACCAGGAAAGCCGTGCCGAAGGCCGTTCCGCCAGGCCAGGACGACCGAATGAACGGTCACCGGGGGCCCGCATGAACCCCACGCTCCCACGTTCCGACCCGTACGCGTCCGTTTCGGCCATCTCAAATGAACCAATACTGGCTCCAAGGTGAACTCTGGGCGACGAGTGTTCGAGGTCGCCCTCCGATCGCTGTGGGGATGTCCGACCTCGTGCCTAACCTGGATGCATGGACGTGAACGCGGCGGTCGCCGCAGCGGCAGCGATCGCCGGAGTGCTCACCGGTGTCATCGCCGTGCTGGCGTTCCGCTTCAGCGAGCGCGAGCAGAAGCGTCCCACCAGAACCTCCCTGCACACCGACCCGGTGCTTCCGCCCGGCGTCGACACCGTGCTGTCGGTGCTCCGCTCCTCCGCCGTCGTGCTCGACGAGGCGGACGCCGTCGTCAAGGCCAGCTCCGCCGCGTACGCCCTCGGGCTGGTGCGCGGGGGGAAGCTCGCCGTCGAGCCGATGCTCAGGATGGCCCGCGACACCCGCCGCGACGGCGAGATACGCCAGGTCGAGCTGGACCTGCCCCGGCGCGGCACGGGACGCGGCGACGCGCTCGCCGTCTCCGCGCGCGTCGCGCCGCTGGGCTCCCGGCTCGTGCTGCTCCTCGTCGAGGACCTGACCGAGGCCCGCCGGATCGAGGCCGTACGGCGTGACTTCGTCGCCAACGTCAGCCATGAGCTGAAGACGCCGGTCGGCGCGCTCTCCCTCCTCTCCGAGGCCGTCATGGGGGCGTCGGACGACCCCGAGGCCGTGGAACGGTTCGCCGGGCGCATGCAGATCGAGGCCACCCGGCTCACCAACCTCGTGCAGGAACTCATCGACCTCTCCCGGGTGCAGAACGACGACCCGCTGGAGGACGCCGAGCCCGTACGGGTGGACGAGCTGGTCGCCGAGGCCGTCGACCGCTGCCGCCACCAGGCCGGCACCAAGCAGATCACCATGGCCTCGAACACGGGGGTGCCCGAAGGGCTCGAACAGGGTGGTGGCGGGCGACGGGCGGGCGGCACCGCCGAGCTGCGCGTCTGGGGCAATCGGGGGCAGCTGGCCGCCGCCCTCGGCAACCTCGTCGAGAACGCCGTCAACTACTCCCCGGCCCGCACCCGCGTCGGCATAGCCGCGCGCCGGGTGACCGCTCCCGGCGGGGACCATATCGAGATCGCCGTGACCGACCAGGGCATCGGCATCTCGGACAAGGACAAGGAGCGCATCTTCGAGCGCTTCTACCGCGTGGACCCGGCCCGTTCCCGCCAGACCGGCGGTACGGGTCTCGGTCTCGCGATCGTCAAGCACGTGGCCGCCTCGCACGGCGGGGAGGTCACGGTGTGGAGCTCGGAGGGACAGGGCTCCACGTTCACCCTCAGGCTGCCGGAGGCGGGCGTGGCCCGTGACCGCGCGGCCCAGCACCCGGACCTCGACGACGAGGACGGACAGCCTCACCCCGACCCATCCCCGTACGGACCGTACGAATCGCTTCCTGCCCCGGAGGTCCTTCCGTGACCCGAGTGCTCGTCGTCGAGGACGAGGAGTCCTTCTCCGACGCCCTGTCCTACATGCTCCGCAAAGAGGGCTTCGAGGTCGCCATCGCGACCACCGGGCCCGACGGTCTCGACGAGTTCGAGCGCAACGGAGCCGACCTCGTTCTCCTCGACCTCATGCTGCCCGGTCTGCCGGGTACCGAGGTCTGCCGTCAGCTGCGCGGCCGTTCCAATGTCCCGGTGATCATGGTGACCGCCAAGGACAGCGAGATCGACAAGGTCGTGGGCCTGGAAATAGGAGCCGACGACTATGTCACGAAGCCTTTCTCCTCCCGCGAGCTCGTCGCCCGTATCCGGGCCGTACTGCGCCGCCGCGGCGAGCCCGAGGAGGTCAGCCCGGCCGCGCTGGAGGCGGGCCCCGTCCGTATGGACGTCGACCGTCACGTGGTCACTGTCTCGGGCTCCAAGGTCGACCTCCCCCTCAAGGAGTTCGACCTGCTCGAAATGCTGCTGCGGAACGCGGGCCGCGTCCTGACCCGTATGCAGCTCATCGACCGCGTCTGGGGCGCCGACTACGTCGGCGACACCAAGACCCTCGACGTCCACGTCAAGCGCCTCCGCGCCAAGATCGAGCCCGACCCGGGCGCGCCGCGGTATCTGGTGACGGTGCGAGGCCTCGGCTACAAGTTCGAGCCGTAGGCCGACGGGCGCATGCTCGCCGTACGCCGAAGGGCGGCACCCCTCGCAGGGGGTGCCGCCCTTCGGCGTTGGTGTGCGTGGCTCAGTGGCCCGCGGTCTCCTCCGAGGCCGAGGCGGACGGGGAGGACGTCGAGCCGGCGGCGGTGCCCTCCTCCTCTGCGGACGGTGAGCCCGAGATGGACGCGGACGGGGAGCCGGAGGTCTCGTCGGCCGGCGTGGGGCTGGTGGCGGGGGCCTCGGGGAGGTCGCTCGGGCCCCACTTCTCGAAGTAGTGCTCGGCGGGGACCACGAAGGCGCGCAGGCTGACCTCGCCGGTCTCGCTGAAGTTGAAGGTGACCTTCTGGGCGTTGCCGTCCTGGACGGCCTCGGTGACGTCCGTCAGGACCGCGGAGGCGTTGCCCTCGCCGCCCAGGACCACGGAGCCACCGGCCGGGACGACGATCTTGCCGCCCTTGCCCTCACCCTTGGCCGGGGTGACCTCGGCGGTGCCGGCGCCCTCCACGGTGATGGAGTCCAGGGTCTGGTCGGTCGTGGCGCCGTTGAACAGCGTCGCGGAAACCACGGCGGGGCCCTTGGTCTCGGTCCCGGGCTGGGTGACCACGATCGCGTTCTGGATCTTGATGTCACCGACGCTGGTGGCCGCGTTGTCCGGCTTGACCCCCAGCGTCTGGGCGTTGCTGCCCGCGGAGCACGCCGCGAGTGAGGCGATCGAGAACGCGAGGGCGGCGGCGGCGAGGGCGCCGCGTCGAAGGCTGCTGCTCACGGCTGCGGCAACTCCTAGAACGTGGGCGGTACGTGGTCTGTAGCGGCCTTAGGTTACCGAGCCGTTCCGCCGCCGCCGCACCCGACCCTCCCCAAGTCTCCCGACAAGTCACCGGAAGCAAAGGGCGGAGGCGTCACCCGCACGCCCGTCCGGCATTCACATAACCGCCTTCGATCTCGCCGCCGCCGCGCCCTGGATTTCCACCAAGGAATGCGGGGCGGTACAGAAAATCGATCAGCCGCCAGAACGTCTGCTGGAACGCCCGCCAGAACATCGGCCAGAACGCCGGTCAGAACGTCACCGGAACGCTCGCCGGAACAGCGCAGAACACGATCCGGTAACGGCGGAACATCGCCCGCGGATCGAACTCCTTGATCAATTCCGGATTCGTCTCGTACCCGACTCCACTAGCCGAACGGAGTAGCGGAAGTCGCACGCCTGGAGCCGGACAAAGCGGGACGTTAGGATGCTCGTGGCGCCCTCCGGATGCGTGTAACGTACGCGTTTCACTCCGCCCGGAGAGCCGCTCCGACCTGCGAATACCCTCCTCCGTTCGGCCCTCGCAGCACGTTCCTGTTGCAGTTGTCAAGCCCCGAGATGCGCCCTGACCTGCGAAAACGCCATTCAGAACACGCCGTTTCCGTGTTACCCTGGATAGCCACGGAAGGGGTACCTGTCACATGACGTTCAAGGTTGGCGACACCGTGGTCTATCCCCATCACGGGGCCGCGCTGATCGAGGCCATCGAAACTCGCCAGATCAAAGGCGTGGACAAGACCTACTTGGTGCTCAAGGTCGCTCAGGGCGACCTGACAGTGCGTGTGCCAGCGGACAATGCGGAGTTCGTCGGCGTGCGTGATGTGGTCGGGCAGGACGGCCTGGACCGGGTCTTCGAGGTACTGCGCGCACCGTATGCCGAGGAGCCCACGAACTGGTCGCGTCGCTACAAGGCAAACCTGGAGAAGCTCGCCTCCGGCGATGTCATCAAGGTCGCGGAAGTCGTGCGTGACCTGTGGCGTCGAGAGCGCGAGCGCGGACTGTCCGCCGGTGAGAAGCGCATGCTCGCCAAGGCCCGCCAGATCCTGGTGAGCGAGCTCGCCCTCGCGGAGAACACGAACGAGGACAAGGCCGAGGCCCTGCTCGACGAGGTTCTCGCGTCCTGAACTGACTCCTGAGGCAGGCAGCCAGCCCGCTCAGCCGTTCAGCGCAGCACATTGAAATGCCGCGGTGCCCGATGACGTAGGTAATGTCGCCGGGCGCTGCGGCATGTTCGTACCCGGATGCCGTACGCCTGAACGGGGTCACCGATACTTGGTGCGCCCCGGTACTCAGTAAGTGGTCGTACTTGGCGTGCCGGGCCCGGGCAGCTGGCTCGACCAGATGTCACGGAAGGGTCCGGTCAAGGTGTCGCGCCCGGCACGCTGTGGCCATACCCACGTAGGCCGAGCACACAAACCTGACAGGAACCGATGTCTGACGATTCGCGCCCTTCACCGTCCGGAACCGGTACGGCGACCCGCACGGCGACCCGCACGGCGGCCGTGATTCCGGCCGCCGGCCGGGGCGTACGCCTCGGCCCGGGCGCCCCCAAGGCGCTACGCGCGCTGAACGGCACCCCGATGCTGATCCACGCGGTGCGGGCCATGGCCGCGTCCCGTGCCGTCTCCCTGGTGATCGTCGTGGCGCCGCCCGACGGCGCCCCGGAGGTCAAGACCCTGCTCGACGCGCACGCGCTGCCCGAGCGGACCGACTTCCTCGTCGTACCCGGGGGTGAGTCGCGCCAGGAGTCGGTCAAACTCGGCCTCGACGCGCTGCCGCCCGGCTTCGACATCGTCCTCGTCCACGACGCGGCCCGGCCGCTGGTGCCCGTCGACACGGTCGACGCGGTCATCGAGGCCGTACGGGACGGGGCGCCGGCCGTGGTGCCCGCGCTGCCGCTCGCGGACACGGTCAAGGAGGTCGAGCCGGCGGACGCGCCGGGGGCGCCGGAGCCGGTCGTCGCCACGCCGCAGCGGGCTCGGCTGCGGGCGGTGCAGACGCCGCAGGGGTTCGACCGGGAGACGCTGGTCCGGGCGCACGAGACGGTCACCGGGGAGGTGACCGACGACGCGAGCATGGTGGAGCGGCTCGGGCTGGGAGTCGTGGTCGTGCCGGGGCACGAGGAGGCGTTCAAGGTGACGCGGCCGCTGGACCTGGTGCTCGCGGAGGCGGTTCTGGCGCGCAGGAGGCTCAACGATGGGTTCTGAGACGCCACCGGTACCGGTGCCCCCGGTACCGGGTTCCGTGGTGGTGCCGCAGGTCGGGATCGGTACCGACATCCACGCCTTCGAGGAGGGGCGGGAGCTGTGGTGCGCCGGGCTGAAGTGGGAGGGGCAGGGGCCGGGGCTGGCCGGGCACTCCGACGCGGACGTCGTGGCGCACGCCGCCTGCAACGCGCTGTTCTCCGCCGCCGGGATGGGCGACCTCGGGCAGCACTTCGGGACGGGACGGCCGGAGTGGTCGGGCGCGTCCGGGGTGACGTTGCTGGCGGAGGCCGCACGGATCGTGCGGGCCGGCGGGTTCGCCATCGGCAACGTGGCCGTGCAGGTGGTGGGTGACCGGCCGAAGATCGGCAAGCGGCGGGACGAGGCGCAGAAGGTGCTGTCGGAGGTCGTGGGAGCGCCGGTGTCGGTGTCGGGGGCGACGACCGACGGGCTCGGGTTTCCCGGGCGGGGTGAGGGGTTGATGGCGGTCGCCACGGCGCTTGTCGTGCGGGTGGGCTGAGCCGAGGGTTTCTCGCCCCCGCCGCCCCTACCCGTCCCATCCCGGGGCTGCGCCCCAGCCCCCCCGCTCTCGTGAGTCGTTCGGGTGCGGGAGCGTCGTGGTTGCTCGCGCCGTTCCCCGCGCCCCTTGAGGGCCTGCGGCCCGTCAAAGGGCCGCAGGCCCCGGTGCCGGGTGTGCACACGTCACGAATCTGTTGTCCTTGGGGCGAAGGGCTCGGGGCACGGCCGGTGGCCCACTACCCTGGGAGTCGTGACTATTCGCCTGTACGACACCAGCGCCCGGCAGATTCGTGATTTCGCCCCGCTCACGCCGGGTTGTGTCTCGATCTACCTGTGTGGCGCCACGGTGCAGGCGGCCCCGCACATCGGACACATCCGGTCGGGGCTCAACTTCGACATCATGCGTCGGTGGTTCGAGTACCGCGGGTACGACGTGACGTTCGTGCGGAACGTGACGGACATCGACGACAAGATCATCGCCAAGGCGGCCGACCAGGGCCGCCCCTGGTGGTCGATCGGGTACGAGAACGAGCGCGCGTTCAACGACGGGTACGGCGTGCTCGGTTGCCTGCCGCCGACCTACGAGCCGCGTGCCACCGGGCATGTGACCGAGATGGTCGAGATGATGCGCGGGCTGATCGAGCGCGGACACGCGTACGAGGCGGACGGGAACGTCTACTTCGACGTGCGGTCGTTCCCCGAGTATCTGCGGCTGTCCAACCAGGAGCTCGACAACCTCCTCCAGCCCTCCGGGGAGGGTGAGACCGGCAAGCGCGACCCGCGTGACTTCGCCATGTGGAAGTCGGCGAAGCCCGGGGAACCGACCTGGGAGACGCCCTGGGGTCGGGGGCGGCCGGGATGGCACCTGGAGTGCTCGGCCATGGCCCACAAGTACCTGGGCAGCGCCTTCGACATCCACGGCGGCGGCCTCGACCTGATCTTCCCGCACCACGAGAACGAGATCGCGCAGGCCAAGGCCTTCGGCGACGACTTCGCCACGTACTGGGTGCACAACGCCTGGGTCACCATGAGCGGCGAGAAGATGTCCAAGTCGCTGGGCAACTCGGTGCTCGTGAGCGAGATGGTCAAGCGCTGGCGGCCCATCGTCCTGCGCTACTACCTGGGCACCCCGCACTACCGGTCGATGATCGAGTACAGCGAGGACGCCCTGCGCGAGGCCGAGTCGGCGTTCGCCCGTATCGAGGGGTTCATCCAGCGGGTCGTCGAGAAGGCCGGCGGAGTCGTCGAGCCCGCGGCCGAGGTGCCGCCGGCGTTCGCCGAGGCGATGGACGACGACCTGGGCGTGCCGCAGGCGCTCGCCGTCGTGCACACCACGGTCCGTCAGGGCAACAGCGCGCTGGCCGCCGACGACAAGGAAGAGGCCGTGGCGCGGCTCGCCGAGGTGCGGGCCATGCTCGCTGTGCTCGGCCTCGACCCGCTGGACGCGCACTGGGCCGGTGACGGCGGCGACCGCGGCGAGGACCTCCACGGGGTCGTCGACACGCTCGTCGGGCTGGTCCTCCAGCAGCGCGAGGCCGCCCGCGCCCGCAAGGACTGGGCCACCGCGGACGCCATCCGGGACCAGCTCAACCAGTCCGGTCTGGCCATCGAGGACAGCCCCGACGGTCCGCGCTGGACGCTCGGCCCACGCTGAGTCCTCCGGTCACCCGGATCGATCGACCTTGATCGATTGTGCCGCCCGGCCATCCGGGCGGCACACTGCATTACGTACACACGCACACTTCTCAGAGACGGGTAGGTCATGGCCGCTCACAACCGCCGCATGTCCGGCAAGAAGGGCGCGCAGGTCGGCAGTGGCGGCCAGCGGCGCAAGGGGCTCGAAGGCAGGGGGCCGACGCCGCCCGCCGAGATGCGCAAGAAGCACAAGGCGAACCGCATCGCGAACGCCAAGGCGAAGCAGGCCGCGCGCCGCCCCACGCCGCGTGGCCGCGGTGGCAAGGGCACGTCCGAGATGGTCGTCGGGCGCAACCCCGTCGTCGAGGCGCTGCGCGGGGGCGTGCCCGCCTCGACGCTCTACGTCCAGCAGTTCATCGACAACGACGAGCGGGTGCGTGAGGCGCTGCAGCTCGCGGCCGAGCGCGGCGGCATCAACCTCATGGAGGCGCCGCGGCCCGAACTGGACCGCATGACCAACGGGCTCAACCACCAGGGGCTCGTCCTCCAGGTCCCGCCGTACGAGTACGCGCACCCCGAGGACCTGGTGGCCGCCGCGCACGACGAGGGCGAGGACCCGCTGATCGTCGCCCTCGACGGGGTGACCGACCCGCGCAACCTCGGTGCCGTCGTCCGGTCCGTCTCCGCGTTCGGCGGCCACGGCGTCGTCGTGCCCGAGCGGCGCGCGGCCGGCATGACCGCCGGTGCCTGGAAGACGTCCGCCGGCACGGCCGCCCGTACGCCCGTCGCCCGCTGCACCAACCTCACGCGCACGCTGGAGGCGTACAAGAAGGCGGGTGTCGTCGTGGTCGGTCTCGCCGCCGACGGCGAGTCCGAGGTCGGCGACCTGGAGGTCCTGGACGGGCCCGTCGTGATCGTGGTCGGCAGCGAGGGCAAGGGCCTGTCCCGGCTCGTCGGTGAAACGTGCGACTTCCTGGTGCGGATCCCGATGCCGGGTGGCGCCGAGTCGTTGAACGCCGGTGTCGCGGCGGGAGTTGTGCTGTACGAGGCGTCGCGGCGCAGGGCCTGAAAGGGGTCCTGGCTGGGGGTTCGGGATGTTCTGGATCACCTTGACGCGGTCCGGACAGATAGGGGCGGTCAAAGCAGTGTCCTAACGACACGTCACTCGGTTAGATGAGTGTGGACACCAGAACACCCCGCACACCCACGGGCGACCGTTCGTCGGGATTCGGCTCGGGATTCGACTCGGGATTCGACGACGCTCCCGCGCTGAGCATGGTGAAGGTGCCGAGCGATCCGGCGCAGGTCATCGTCAACCACGCGAGTTTCCGCGTGCAGTTGGGCGTCTCCACGCGGGCGTCCCCGCGCATCGCACGGCACTCCGCCGCCGAGGACACCGCGCGCATCCCCCTCGTGGGCACGGTGGGGCGCTCCGGCGCGCCCGCCGCCGGGCGCCGGCGCGCGCCCGTCGTCTGGAGCGGGAGGTCCGCGCCGGACGACACCGGAGCCCACCGGCTCCTCCAGGCGGTGCGCGGCGCGGGCGTCGGCGCCCCCGACCCGCTGAGCGACACGGGCTCGACCCAGGTCATCCCCCGCCTCGACGGCACGGGCAGCGGTGGCTACGACACCGAAAGCGGGCGCTACGGCGCGGACTTGACCGTCGAGACCGTCGAGACGCCCATCGTCGGCAACCAGCGCACCCACGGCGACCACGCCGCCCCCGACGGCACCCGGCTGCTCCCCGCCATGCGGAGCGTCGGCAGCACGTACGACGAACCGGGGTACGACCAGACGGCGCGGTACGGCCAAGGCGACTACCCCGACGGGGAGTTCGCCAACGGGCAGTTCGGCGACGGGCAGTTCGGTGACGGGCAGTTCGGCGACGGGGAGTTCGCCGACCCGTACGACGACGGCGCGGACGAGCGGAGCGGGCGGCGGGCCGGCAGCGACCCCGTCCGGCACGCCTACTACCCCGGCCGACGGATGAACCTCGGCGTGGTGCTGCTGCCGCTGCGCGTCTTCCTCGGGTTCATCTCCCTCTACGCCGGCATGGGCAAGCTCTGCGACCCGCACTACTTCGACGGCGGCAAGCGCGGCTCCATGGTGAAGTGGCTGAACACGCTGCACCCGTGGGAAGTCGCCGAGCCGCTGCGGCAGTTCGCCCTCGAACATCCGGTGGGCTCGGGGCTCGTCATCGCCTTCGCGCAGGTCATCGTCGGTGTGCTGACCGTCCTCGGGCTCTGGCAGCGCGTCGCCGCCGGAGTCGGGGCGCTGCTGTCGGCCGCGCTGCTCGTCACCGTCAGCTGGAAGACCGTCCCCGTCTACGAGACGCCCGACATCATCTACCTCGCCGCCTGGTCCCCGCTGATCATCGCGGGCGCGCCGGTGTACTCCGTCGACGGGCGGCTCGCGGGCGGCGCCTGGCGCAGGCTCGGGCCGCGCGCCCACATCTGGGAGCTGCGGCGGTACGTGCTGCGGCGGGGCGCGCTCGTCACCGCGATCGTGGTCGGGCTGACGCTGCTGGTGGGGTCCGTGCTCGGCGGGGCCGTGCGGGACGCCGACCGGATCGTCGTTCCCGGGCCCGGCGAGGCACCGCGCAACGAACTGCCGGGGTCGCCGCTGCCGGGTGAGCCGACGAAGCGCCGCCAGGACAGCCCCTCCGCGTCCAACTCGCCCACCGCGGGCGCGACGTCCGCGAAGCCTTCGGAGGCGGCCACCACGCCGGGGGCGACCCAGGACACCGGGGCCGTCACCGGGGGGCAGCCGAGTCAGACGCAGGGCACGGCCGGGCAGGCGCCGCCGCCGCAGTCCGCGCCGGTCGAGCAGGTGCCGAGCACCACCGCCGGGCCGAGCTCCAGCGGGAGCACGGGTGTGGGTGCCTCCGGCGGTACGACCGGGGGGTCGGGCGGCTCCACCGGGGGTACTGGTGGGACCTCTTCGGGTGGGCAGCCCGGGCTGGTGGGGGGACTGCTCGGGTAGGCGCGCAGACAGACAGATGGGCCCCGCGTGATTGTCGCGCGGGGCCCGTCGTCGTGCGTGGCATGGACGCCCGAGAGCTCGGGAGGCGCTGTGGTGGGGCGGCTGCGGGCCGGTGTGTGGCTGGTCGCGGTTCCCCGCGCCCGTTTCGGGGCGCCGCCCCCTCAACGGCCCAGCGCCGCCAGTTCCTTCGCTGCCTCTGTCAGGTCCTTGGCCGTGTCGATGGCTCGCCAGTAGGCGCCCTGGGGGATGGGGAAGCCCGCCAGGCGGCGTTCCCGGGCCAGGCGGGGGAAGGTGGTGCGCTCGTGGTCGCCACGGGCGGGGAGGAGGTCGGTGAACTCGGGGGAGAAGACGTAGACGCCGGCGTTGATCTCGTACGTCGTCGGCGGGGCCTCGATGAAGTCGGTGACGCGGCCGAAGCCGTCCGTCTTCACGGCGCCCCAGGGAATGCGGGGGCGGGCCAGGGCGAGGGTGGCGAGGGCGTCGCGTTCGGCGTGGAAGTCCGCCATGTCGCGGAGCGAGAAGCGGGTCCAGATGTCGCCGTTGGTGGCGTACCAGGGGCGGTCGGGGTGGGGGAGGTGGGAGGCGGCGTACTTGAGGCCTCCGCCTCGGCCCAGGGGCTCCGACTCGACGACCGTGGTGACGCGGACCGGCAGGTCGGCCGAGTCCAGCCACTTCTGCAGGACGTCGGCGAGATGGCCGCAGGAGACGACCACGTCGGTCACGCCCTCCTCGGCGAGCCAGGTGAGCTGATGGCCGATGATCGGGGTGCCCGTACCGGGGATCTCGACCATGGGCTTGGGCCGGTCGTCGGTGTACGGACGCAGCCGGGAGCCCTGGCCACCGGCGAGGACCACGGCTTGAACGGGGCGCGACGCGGCGTTCGGATCGGTCATGACCGAACTGTACGTGGCGCCCCGTTCGCGGGAGCACGGCCCTGGGATCGGTATACGGGGTGGAAACGGGGCGGTATACGGGGGCGCGACCCTTGGAGCCCTTGGAGCCCCTTAGGGCCCTTAGGGCCCGTCGCAGCCACGGAGGGCGGCCGGGCCTCTGGAGGGGCCGCTACGGTCCCCGTCGGGCTCTCAGCGCCGCCCCGCGCGGCCTTCAGCTGTGCAGGGCGGCCACTCCCGTCGCGAAGGACGTGTCGCAGACCGGGCGGGCGTAGGACTGGGCCCGGGTGGGGCCGTAGGCGCGGACGGCGGCGCGGCCGAGGGCGCGCGCGATGGACGTGCAGTGCCTCGCCAGGGCCGGGCGGCCGTTCACCGCCTGCTGGAGGTGGGTGAGGGCGACGCCCGGGTCCTCCTTCTGGAGCTCCACGAGCAGCTTGTCGCGCAGCACTTCGTGCGGGGCGCGGGTCTTGGCGCGCTGGGAGACCTCCGAGGCGGCGAGTACCGACTCCGCGGGGTCGGAGCCCGACCAGTTGACCCGGGTGACCGCGAGGGTGCCGGAGAGGACCAGGACGACGGGCAGGACCAGGGCCAGGGAGCGGCCGATCCGGCGGGCCGGGCCGCGGCCGTGCCGCGTCCGTTGGGTGTGGGTGTGGGTGTGCTTCACGCGAGTGAGGGTAGCGCGGGGTAGTGATATGGCGACATTAGGTCACCGGTACGGGGGATGCCGAAGCGCCGTTCTCCGAGTGGCAGGTTGACGCACACTGGTCGAAATGAACCGATTTGCCGGGGTAGTTGGTGGCAGCGAAAAGGGCCCCGCAGATGTTTGCGGGGCCCTTTTCGTCAACCTGGGTGATTTATCCCGGGCCGGTGGTTTCGCGAACGGCCATGCACGGCCATGCACGGCCGTGCATGAACGGCGGTGTCCGGGTCAGTCGGAGAGGCGCTCGCCGGTGGAGGTCGAGAACACGTGGTTCTCGCCCGGACGCGGCACGACGTGCAGCGTCGCGCCCTTCTCCGGGACCTGGCGGCCGTTGACGCGGACCACGAGGTCCTTGGTCCCGCCGCCGACCTCGGCGGTGCCGTAGACGTAACCGTCGGCGCCGAGCTCCTCGACGACGTTGACGGTGACGGCGAGGCCGGCCGGGGCGTCGTCGGTGTCCTTCGACAGGGAGGAGGCGACGGAGCCGTCGTGCTCGACGATGTCGAAGTGCTCGGGACGGACACCGACGGTGACGGTGGTGTCACCCCGGTCGGAGGCGGCCTTCAGAGCCTCGCGGTTGACCGGGACGACGCTGTTGCCGAACTTCACGCCGCCGTCGGTGATCGGGACCTCGACCAGGTTCATGGCCGGGGAGCCGATGAAGCCGGCGACGAAGAGGTTGGCCGGGCGGTCGTACATGTTGCGCGGGGTGTCGACCTGCTGGAGCAGACCGTCCTTGAGGACCGCCACACGGTCGCCCATCGTCATGGCCTCGACCTGGTCGTGGGTGACGTAGACGGTGGTGATGCCGAGGCGGCGCTGCAGGGACGCGATCTGCGTACGGGTCGAGACACGGAGCTTGGCGTCGAGGTTCGACAGCGGCTCGTCCATGAGGAAGACCTGGGGCTCACGCACGATGGCACGACCCATGGCGACACGCTGACGCTGACCACCGGAGAGGGCCTTCGGCTTGCGGTCCAGGTACTCGGTGAGGTCGAGGATCTTCGCGGCCTCTTCGACCTTCTGCCGGATCTCCGCCTTGTTGACGCCGGCGATCTTGAGGGCGAAGCCCATGTTGTCGGCGACGGTCATGTGCGGGTAGAGCGCGTAGTTCTGGAACACCATGGCGATGTCCCGGTCCTTCGGCGGCAGGTGCGTGACGTCGCGGTCACCGATGCGGATGGCGCCGCCGTTGACGTCCTCGAGGCCCGCGAGCATGCGGAGCGAGGTGGACTTGCCGCAACCGGACGGGCCGACCAGAACGAGGAACTCGCCGTCCTCGATCTCGATCTCGAGCGCGTCTACGGCGGGCTTCGTGGAACCCGGGTAGATCCGGGTCGCCTTGTCGAACGAAACTGTGGCCATGGGTCGTAGACCCCCTTCACCGGCAGGAACGTGCCGGACGATCCGAGTAAAGGTGGTGATCCACCGCGGACGTTTCCACGGTGGTGTAGTCCACGGGAGTGGATTGGGTCAGGACGGTACCTTCCGTTCACCAGGTCTGTCAGTACCTGGACCCCTGTGAACTTCGCGGAAATTTTCGACGAGTGCGCCCTGTGACGTGGGTACACTGCACGGGCGCCCCCGCGAGGGGCCACGCCTCCTTAGCTCAGCTGGCCAGAGCAACGCACTTGTAATGCGTAGGTCGTCGGTTCGAATCCGACAGGGGGCTCTCTTGCTGCCCCAGGCCAGATGTTCTCTGGCCTGGGGTTTTGCGTTCAGCGCAGGCGGTGGGCGATTTCGAGGGCGTCCGGTGGGAGGGGGCGGCCCTCTTCGATCTCCCAGACGGCGTTCTGGAGGAGACGGGCGAGGGTCCAGGCGCGGGCCCGTTCGCGGTCGAGGGACAGGACGTCGGTCATCGCGTCGAAGCGCCAGCGGACCTCGGCGGGGTCGAAGCGGTTGTCGAGGGCCGGCCAGAGTTCGAAGGCGGGGTCGCCGGCGAGGGGCTTGGGGTCGATGGCGAGCCAGGGCGCTCGGTCGGCGGCGAGGACGTTGTCGAAGTGCAGGTCCCAGTGGAGGAGACGGTCGCCAGGCTCGGTGACGACCTCGCGTACGGCGGCCGCGCAGTCGGCGATCAGGCGGCGGTGGGACGCGTCCGGGATGCGGGTCAGTACCGCCGGCGTCCGGTCCAGCATGTCCGTCGCGATGTCGGACAGGCGGCGCATGTCCGGTGGGGCCGGAGCGGTGGTCAGGTGGGCCAGCAGGTGGGCGATGACCAGGACGGCCTCGCGGGTGTCGGGCTCGTGGGACAGCATGCGGGCCGGGTCGAGGCGTTCGAGCAGCATGGTGCCCGTTTCGGCGTCGTGCGCCAGGAGCCGTACCGCCCCGTCGCCGTCCCAGACGCGCAGGGCCACCGGTTCGCCCGCGCTCTCGGCGTCGAGGATCTGGAGCTTGAGGACCGCCGGGGTGTCGTCGGCCGTGCGGACCACCGGCAGGACCAGGGCGCACATGCCGTGCAGGGCCGGCCCGTCGAGGCGCAGCCCCCAGCGGTCCAGGAACCCGGCGGCGAGGTCGGGAAGGGCGGCGGCGAAGGCCACGCCCTCCTCCGCGAAGAACATCTCCAGGGTGGCGGCCAGCTCCTCGGGGACATCGATCACTTGGCCGACACTACGCGCGCGTCGTCCCCGATTTCCTTGGATTTCCGGCCCCCTTGAGGCCCGCGCGCCACGGAATCCGTAGGAGACAGGGCCCGTCGGCAGGGGCTAGCGTCCGGCCATGAGCAGCACGGACGCGATCGCCGGCACCGTCAACGGTGGGATCTCCTTCTGGTACGCGCGGGCCGGCCTTCCCGTTCCGAGGGAGCCGCTGGCCGGGGACGCGTCCGCCGATGTGGTGGTCGTGGGGGGTGGGTACACCGGGCTGTGGACGGCCTATTACCTGAAGAAGGCCGTCCCCTCTCTGCGGGTCGTTGTCCTGGAGCAGAAGTTCTGTGGGTACGGGGCTTCGGGGCGCAACGGTGGGTGGCTCTACAACGGCGTCGCCGGGCGGGACCGGTACGCGCGGCTGCACGGGCGGGAGGCCGCCGTGCGGCTGCAGCGGGCCATGAACGAGACCGTCGACGAGGTCGTGCGGGTGGCGGGGGAAGAGGGTGTCGAGGCGGACATCCATCGGGGTGGGGTGCTCGAAGTCGCCTGTACACCGGCGCAGTTGGGGCGTCTCAAGGCCTTTCACGAGCACGAAGCGGCCTACGGCGAGGACGACCGCGAGCTGTACGGCGCCCGGGAGACGGCCGAGCGGATCAGGGTCGCGGACGCCGTGGGGTCGACGTGGACGCCGCACGGGGCGCGGCTGAACCCGGTGAAACTGGTGACGGGTCTGGCGGCCGTCGTGGAGGGGCTGGGAGTGACCGTTCATGAGCTGACGCCGGTCACCGAGATCCGTCCGGGGCACGCGGTCACGCCGTACGGCACGGTCCGGGCGCCCTATGTGCTGCGCTGCACGGAGGGCTTCACGGCGAACCTCAAGGGGCAGCGGCGGACCTGGCTGCCGATGAACTCCTCGATGATCGCCACCGAGCCGCTGACGGCCGAGCAGTGGGCGACGATCGGCTGGGAGGGCCGCGAGACGCTCGGCGACATGGCGCACGCGTACATGTACGCCCAGCGCACCGCCGACGACCGCATCGCGCTCGGCGGCCGCGGCGTGCCGTACCGCTTCGGTTCCCGGACGGACAACGACGGGCGTACGCAGACGGCGACGATCGAGGCGTTGTACGAGATCCTGGTGCGGTTCTTCCCCTCGCTGACGGGGGTGAAGGTCGACTACGCCTGGTCCGGCGTGCTCGGGGTCCCCCGCGACTGGTGTGCCACGGTCACGCTCGACCGGTCGACGGGGCTCGGCTGGGCGGGCGGTTACGTCGGCTCCGGTGTGGCCACCGCGAACCTCGCCGCCCGCACCCTGCGCGATCTCGTCCAGCGGGACTCCGGGCAGGCCGGGGCCACCGAGCTCACCTCGCTGCCGTGGGTGAACCACCGGGTGCGCAAGTGGGAGCCGGAGCCGTTGCGTTGGGTGGGCGTGCAGGGGATGTACGCGACGTATCGCACCGCCGACCGGCGGGAAGCCGCCTCGCAGAAGGGGGAGTCGTCACGGTTGGCGCGGTGGGCGGACCGGGTGGCGGGGCGGCACTGAGGGGACGGCACTCACGGGACGGCTCAGTACTGGCGGCACGACTCGGCACGGGCGGCAGTCGCCGTCGGCGCCGAGACGCGGCCGCGCCCGGCGGGTGCTGCTGGGCCAGAGGCCGGCACGCGGTGCGGCGGGCTCGGGGCGGGCGGTGGGGGAGGTGACCGCGGCCCGGCCCGCGCGTCCGACGGGGCCGGGCCGTGTGGCTCGGGGCGTCGGTGGGATCACGGCCGGGCCGGGTGCAGGGGATGTCACGGCTCCAGCACGACCTTGCCGGTGGTGCCCCGGTTCTCCAGGGCACGGTGGGCGGCGGCCGCCTCGGCGAGGGGGAAGCGGTGGACGGCCGGGGTGAGGCGGCCGGTGGCGGCCTCGGTGAGGGCGCGGAGTTCGAGGGTGCGGATGGGGTCGGCGCCGCCCGCCCGGCGCAGCATCTTCTCGCCCAGGACCGTCTCCGAGACGCCCTCGACGACGTACGGACCCGTGCCGGTGCTCCCGCCCGCCGACCAGCCGAAGACGAGGTGCCTGCCGCCGGGGGCGAGCAGGGCGACGGACTCCCGCGCCGCCGCCCCGCCGACCCCGTCGAGGACGATCGTGGCCTTCCCCCGGTACGCCGCGACCTTCTCGGGCCACGCCGCGTCCGTGTAGTCGACGGCGAGGTCGGCGCCGTTCGCCGCCACCCGGGCCGTCTTCTCGGGCCCGCCGGCCAGGCCGACGACCGTGGCGCCCGCGTTCTTGGCGTACTGCACGAGGAGCGTGCCGAGGCCGCCGGCCGCCGCCGGGACCACGACCACGTCGTCCGGGCCCGGTGCGGCGAAGAGCAGGATTCCCATCGCCGTACGGCCCGTGCCGATCATCGCGACGGCCTCGGCGTAGTCGAGGTTCTCCGGGATCTCGTGCAGCCGTTCGACCTCGGTGACGGCCAGCTCGGCGTAGCCGCCGGGCACGAAGCCGAGGTGGGCCGTGACCCGCCTGCCGAGCCAGTGCTCCGGGACGCCCTCCCCGAGCGCCTCGACGACTCCGGCGACCTCCCGGCCGGGGATCGTGGGCAGTTCCGGTGCCGGTGCCGGTCCCGGGTGGCCCTCGCGGATGGCCGTGTCCAGCAGATGGACGCCCGCCGCTGCGACGGCGACACGCACCTGGCCCGGGCCGGGCTCGGGGTCCGCGACCTTCTCGTACGTCAGGTTCTCGGCCGGGCCGAAGGTGTGCAGACGGATGGCGTGCATGTGGGCCCCTTGGGAGGTCTCGCTTTCGCGTGGTGTGCGTTCACCTGGCGTGCGTCCGTGTGGCGTGCGTCCGTGTGGGGTGCGTACGCCTGGCGTGCGCTCGCCTGGTTTCGCCTGGTGAGCCCCAGCCTCCGACCTCAAGCATGCTTGAGGTCAAGCGTGTTCTTCGACCTTCTGCCCAGCGCCAGCGACACGGCCGCGAGGGCGCTGTTGAACGACACCTCCGAGAGCACGCCCGGCGCCGCGACCTGGTCGCCCGCGAGGTACACGCCGTCACCCCGGTCCACGGCCGGGCGGTCGCGCCAGCTGGTGCCGGGCAGGTCCACCGCGCCCGTACGGCCGTTCGCGGTCGCCTCGCGCCGCCAGGTGACCCGGTCCCGCCAGCCGGGGAAGCCCAGGTCGAGCAGGTGCTCGGCCCGGGCGACGCCGTCCGCCCGCGACTCGTGCGGACCGATCGGGAACTGCCCCTGGAGTACCTGCTCGCCCGCCGGGGCCAGCGTGCGGTCCTGCGCGGTGAACCGCTCGATCCAGCCGGGCGCGTCCAGGTCGGAGACCGCGAACGCGTCGCCGCGGCGGGTGCGTACGGCGAGGTCGACGAGGGCCGTACGGCCGCTCGGCCAGGTCAGCGAGTCGTCCTTGAGCAGGCGGCGGGCGGCGTCGAGGGAGGTGGCGACGACGACCGGGCCGCTGGACGCGCGATGGCCGCGGTTCCCGCCGCTGTCGCGGCCGGTGAGGGCGTCCAGACTGTCGACCCGGCTGAGGGTCTCCATACGGACGCCGAGGTTCCAGGCGCGGGCCGCCATCCGGTCGATGACGCTCGCCCAGCCGCCGCGCGGGTAGTGCGCCTCCGGGGGCAACTTCGTGGCCCGGCGCAGCCGTTCCTGCACGAACGCGGCGGACAGGGAGCCCGCGTCGTGGTGGAACAGGGCCACCGCCGAGTAGTTGGCGGCGGCGCGCGCGGCCTCCTCGCCGGCCTGTTCGGTCGCCCAGGTGAGGAAGTCGACGTCGACGGGCGCGTGCCCGCCCGTACGGCGTGGGCGGAGGAGCTTGAGCATCGCGAACGGCGGGGTCCGGCGCAGGGCGCCCTTGTGGTGCAGGCGCAGCCGGGCGGCCTCCCGGGGCGGGAGGGGCGCGAGCGGGCCGATCAGGTCCCGCTGCTCGAGCCAGGTCCAGTGCGGGCCGCCGCTGTACAGCGCGTGCGGTCCCTCGTTCGTCCGGTACGGCCCCTCCGTGGTCCGCGCCCGGCCGCCGAGCGTGTGGTGCGCCTCGTGGACGGTGACCCGCGCGCCCGCCTCGGCGGCGGTGATCGCCGCGGTGAGCCCGGCGAAGCCGCCGCCGATGACGGTGAGGTGGGTGGGGGGTCGGGAGGCGGCGGACGTGTGGGTGCGGGTGCGGGGGGTCGTGTTCGTACGGGAGGAGGGGCGGGGCGTGGCTGGAGCGCGGTGCATGGCTGGGGCTCCCTCGGGTCGGTGTCGGCCGTCGCGGTGGCTGTCTGTGGGTACGACAGATCGAGGGCGCCGGAATGTGACATGAGGGCTGTCGGTAGGGGCCGGGGGCGTGTTCGCGCAGGTCAGGTGGATTGTCAGTGGTGGGGTGCAGGATGGGGGCATGGTGAGGGCGAGGTCGGTGGTGAAGGCGGCACGGCGGCCGGAGGTGCGGCTGCCGGTGCTGGAGGCGTACGCGGGCGGGGGGTTGGAGCCCGACGGGGACTACGACGGGCTGGAGTTCCGGGAGCAGGACTTCGTCGGGCAGGACGGCGGGGGTGCCCGTTTCATGGACTGCGCGCTGACGGGCTGCGCGCTGGACGAGACGCGACTGCACCGGGCTCGTGTGCTCGACTCCGTCCTCACCGGGATACGGGGCGTCGGGACGCATCTGGCCGAGGCGACGTTGCGTGACGTGGAGCTGGTGGACGCGCGCCTCGGTGGGGTGCAGATGCACGGGGCCGTGCTGGAGCGGGTGCTCGTGCGCGGGGGGAAGATCGACTACCTCAACCTGCGTGAGGCCCGGCTCAAGGATGTGGTCTTCGAGGACTGTGTCCTGGTCGAGCCGGATTTCGGCGGTGCGCGGTTGGAGCGGGTCGCGTTCGTGGGGTGCGCGTTGAAGGGGGCCGACCTGAGCGGGGTGACCTTGGTGGACGTGGATCTGCGGGAGGCCGCGTCGGTGGAGATCGCGCGGGGGGTGGAGCGGTTGTCGGGGGCGGTGATCAGTGCGGCGCAGTTGATGGACTTGGCGCCGGTGCTGGCGGGGGAGATGGGGATTCGAGTGGAGGGGTGACGTGCGGGGGTGCCGGGTGGGTTTCGCCGCCGCGCCCCTGAAGGATTCCGGGCGCGACCCATGCCGTCGAGGGGCGCGGGGAACTGCGCGACCAGCCCCCACCTGGCCCGCGAATGAACAAGGCGTCGCCCCTACGACATCCCTACGGCGCCCCTACGGCACCCTGGGGAAGCGGGCCTGGAGGGTCCAGATCGCCGGGTTCTCGTCGAGGTCGTCGTGGAGGTCGCACAGGTCGGCGATCACATCGTGCAGGAAGTCGCGGGCCTCGCGGCGGAGCTCGGCGTGGGAGAAGGTCAGCGGTGGTTCCTCGGCCGGCATCCAGTCCGCCTCGACGTCCACCCACCCGAAGCGGCGCTCGAAGAGCATGCGGTCCGTGGACTCGGTGAAGTCGAGTTCCGCGTACTGGGGCCGGGAGGCGCGGGAGCCCGCCGGGTCCCGGTCGAGCTTTTCCACGATGTCGCACAGCGCCCACGCGAAGTCCAGCACCGGCACCCATCCCCAGGCTGTGGACAGCTCCCGGTCCGCCTTGGTGTCGGCGAGGTAGACATCACCGCAGAACAGGTCGTGCCGCAGCGCGTACACGTCCGCGCGGCGGTAGTCCGTCTGCGGCGGGTCGGGGAAGCGGTTGGAGAGGGCGTAGCCGATGTCGAGCACGTAGGCGATGGTGTCATGTCCTCGTAGGATCTCCGACGTGTCCCGATCCGCACCGGTTGCCCCTGCCGCCCTGCTCACCGTCGCGTTGGCACTCACGCTCACGTCGTGCACCGAGGGCGGCGGCGAGGCCGAGGGGGCCAGGGGTTCCGCCGGCCTCCGGGACCCGTACTTCCCGAAGCTCGGCAACGGCGGCTACGACGTCACCCACTACGCCCTCACCCTCGGGTACGAACCCCCGCCCGAGACCGAGGACGCCCCCGAGGACGACGCAGACGACGCCCCCGAGGACGACCCCGAGGACGACCCCGAGGCCGCCGCCCACCTGCGTGCCGCCGCCGTCATCACCGCACGGGCGACGCGGGACCTCGACTCCTTCAACCTCGACCTGAAGGGGATGGATGTCGAGTCGGTCGCCGTCGAGGGCGTGGCGGCGCGGTGGAAGCGGGCGGGGCAGGAGCTGACCGTCACCCCCGGGAAAGGACTCGACGAAGGGGAGACGTTCCGGACGACCGTGCGTTACTCGGGCGCCCCGACGACGATCACCGACCCCGACGGCTCCCGGGAGGGCTGGCTGCCGACCGCCGACGGCGTCCTCGCGCTCGGCGAACCGACGGGCTCGATGACCTGGTTCCCGGGCAACCACCATCCCTCCGACAAGGCGGCCTACGACATCGAGGTCACCGTCCCCGAGGGCCTGCGGGCCGTCTCCAACGGGGAGTTGAAGAGCGAGTCCACCAAGAACGGCCGTACGACGTACTCCTGGCACACCGCCGAACCGATGGCGAGCTACGTGGCCACGATCGCGATCGGCACGTACGAGATCCGGCGCGCGACGGTGGGCGAGGGCGAGGGCGAGGGCGAGGGCGAGGGCGAGGGCGAGGGCGAGGGTGAGGGTGAGGGCGGTGGCGAGGGTGACGGCGGTGGCGCGGGCCGGATTCCGGTGTACGTCGCCGTCGATCCCTCGCAGACCGAGGACAGCCGGGCGGTCCTCGACCGGATTCCTGAGGTCGTCGAGTGGGCGGAGGGGAACTTCGGCCCGTACCCCTTCTCCTCCACCGGCGCGATCGTCGACGGGCCGGACGACGTCGCGTACGCACTGGAGACCCAGAACCGACCCGTCTTCCCCGGCGCCCCCGACATCTCGCTCTTCGTCCACGAGCTGGCCCACCAGTGGTACGGCGACTCCGTCACCCCGAAGAGCTGGCGGGACATGTGGCTCAACGAGGGCTTCGCCACGTACGCCGAGTGGCTGTGGGAGGAGGACCACGGCGGCGACACCGCCCAGGAGACCTTCGACGCGCTGTACGAGGGCGACTATTACCAGGACGACGCGTCGAACGAGGCCGTCTGGGACTTCCCGCCCGCGAAGCCGCCGAGCGCCGCCCGGATCTCCGACAGCCCGGTGTACGAACGCGGCGCCATGGTCCTGCACAGGATCCGCGAGGAGGTCGGCGACGACGCCTTCTTCGATCTGCTCCAGGGCTGGGCGACCGCGCACCGTCACGGCAACGCGGACACGGCCGACTTCACGGCGTACGTCGAGGAGTTCGCGGAGAAGACGGCTCCGGACGCGGACCTGACCCCGGTCTGGGACGACTGGCTGTACGGGACGGGGAGGCCCCCGATGGCTTGATCCTGCCGCCGGGGGCCCCTCGCGGCCCTGGCACCGGGGCCGGACCCTCCGTAGCCTTCGCCGACGGTCTGCCGGACCGCCCCGAGGCGGCGGTGTCGCCCGGCCGTCGGTTCGGGAGCACGGCGAAGGTCACGTGCGGGAGAGCGGGAGAGTCGGCCGACGCCGGAGGAACGGCCCCGGGAAGCGGTCGTCAGGCCCGCCCGGGTTCGGTGACGTCGGCCGGTGGGGCCGGAGGGTTCTCGGCCTCGGCGGCTGCCTCGAACTCCGCCAGCAGCCGCGCCAGTTCCGGTGGCCACACGGGCTCCGCCTGAGCGACGAGTTCCGCGCGGGTCCACCAGCGCCACGCCAGGATGCCCTCCTCGGCGCGCGAGGCGGCGAGGAGGCCGCCGACCGGTTCTCTACGTGGCCCCCGGGCCACGTAGATGTCGTCGTGCTGGCGGACGGGGGCATCGGCGCGGGTGAAGTCATGGGACCAGGTGCAGAGGAAGGCGCCCGGTTCCAGGTCCGTCCAGCCCGTCTCCTCGCGCAGTTCCCGCCGGGCACCCTCGCGCGGTGTCTCGGCCGCCTCCAGACCGCCTCCGGGCAGGGCCCAGTGCACGCCCACCTCGTCGTTGTGGTACTTGAAAAGGAAGACGGCACCTTCCGGATCGAGGACGGCGACCCGTGCTGCCCGGCGTTGCCTTCGCAGCGTCTTGCGCAACACCGTGCAGGGGCGCCCCAGTTGCCGGTCGCGGCGGTGTTCGACGACCTCGTAACCGAGGGACGTCCAGAACGCCAGGGCGCCGGGGTTGTTGTCGAGCGCGGCCAGCCGTACGGCGGTACGCCCTGCCAGCCGGAACCGTTCCTCGACGAGGCTTGCCAACTGACGCCCGTATCCCCGCCGTTGAGCTCCGGCGTCGACGAGCAGCAGCCCGATCCACGGGTCGGGGTCGGCCGGATCGGGATGCCGGGAGAGGGTGATGGCGACCCCGACGAGCCGTCGGCCACCGCCACCGCCCCCGCCGTCACCGTGACGACCGTCGCCGCCACCTTCGCCGTCCTTGTCACCGTCGGCGCCGTCCCTGTCACCGCCCTCGCCGTCGCGTGCGAGCAGGATCTCCACGTCCGGGTTGGCCAGCTCCACCGACAACGCGCCGGCCACCTGTTCGGGACGGATGTCGTTCGCGTCCGGGAAGTCACCGCTCAGGGCGTAGAAGTCGCGGTTGGAGGCGTGCAGGGCGGTGAGTTCGGCGAGGAGAGGGCCGGGAATGGTGCCGTCCTCGGCCGTGCGGAGGGGTTCGAGGTCACCGACGACACCGTCGGGGGAGTGGGGTGGTAGCTGCTCACCAAGGAGTGCGCACAGGGCCGAATGAGCGATGCCGACCTGCGGCCCCTGGCGGGGTTCCGGCGCACCAAGCCCGCACGAGGCCCTCATGCTCGCGGCCTGACAGCTCGAATCACGCATTCCTCAGCAGAGTCGTAAACGGCGGAGCACTGGACAAGATCAAAGGTAGATCCCGGCGCACGGCGGGGAGTGGGCCGCTCGGCTCGGAGGCGGTGCCAGACCCGATCGATACCGTGCGGGGCATGCTGCTGCTCGAACCGTTCCTAGGGACTGAGCGGGTGTGAGCCCGTTCAGCCGCGCGCCCCGAACGGTCTTGGGCGAGCTGGTCCCCGGCGTACTCGACCCGGGGGCGGCGACACGCATCCTGTGCGTGGTCCGGACCCCGGAGGCCCCCGCGGCCGGAGGCCGCTGATGGACACTGCCTACGCGACCTGGCCGATCAGGTACGGCCAGAGGCGACGGGGAGGCCCTGAACCATCACTCCGGTGGAGCAGGGGCCCCGCACGCCGACGCCGTACCCGGTGTCCCAGGTCGCACAACCACGTTAGCCCGATCAGCCCAGAGCACCGCAAGCTCACAAGTGGACGATCACACGATCGAGCTAACTCGGCCTTGTGTGCACTCCTTGGTGAGCAGCTACCAACCCGTCGCGCTGGTCCTGGTCCTGGTCCACCACAGCCTGCGGTTCCCGACCGCCTCGTGGAAACAGGTGCGGTCACGGCTCGACGCGGGCATGCCCCAGAAGACGGCCACGCCGGACCAGGACTTCCCGGACGAGGCCGCCATCGACCACCAACGGCGGCACTACCGCTCGTACCGCGACCACCTCGCCTTCGACATCGCGGCGCACACGCTCTTCGTCGTGGGCAGCCCCACCGCGTTCCGCGAGTACGGCACCGCCCTGCGTGGCCTCGTCGACCAGGCCCCGTCGTTCCCGTACCGGTACCCGCACGCCGGGCACTTCTGTGTCGAGCTCGGCCCGGGGCCCTGGTCCCGGATGCGGAACCGGCGGCGCGTACCCGCCCCACTGCACATCCAGTACTCCGCCGACTGGCGGGTGTGAGGGCGGGGCCGAGGGCGAGGCCGGGAGCGGGTGCGAGGCGAGGCCGGGAGCGAGGGCGGGTGCGAGGGCGAGCGCGGGCGGGACGGCCGAAGGCCCCGCCGGTGTCGCGGCGGGGCCTTCAACGGTGCGGCGCGGTCGCTCCCAGAGGTCGGAACGCCAGTACGCCAGTACGCCAGTACGCCAGTACGCCAGAACGTCAGACGCTGACGCCGAAGTCCTGGGCGATGCCGACCAGGCCCGAGGCGTAGCCCTGGCCGACCGCGCGGAACTTCCACTCGGCGCCGTTGCGGTACAGCTCGCCGAAGACCATGGCGGTCTCGGTGGCGGCGTCCTCGGAGAGGTCGTAGCGGGCGATCTCGGCGCCGCCGGCCTGGTTGACGATGCGGATGTAGGCGTTGCGGACCTGGCCGAAGTTCTGCGAGCGGTTCTCGGCGTCGTAGATGGAGACCGGGAAGACGATCTTGTCGACGTCGGCGGGGAGGCCCGCCAGGTTGACGTTGATCGCCTCGTCGTCGCCCGCGCCCTCACCCGTGCGGTTGTCGCCGGTGTGGACGATGGTCTGGTCCGGGGTCTGCTTGTTGTTGAAGAAGACGAAGTGGCCGTCCGAGTAGACCTTGCCCTGCGGGTTGACCGCGATCGCGGAGGCGTCGAGGTCGAAGTCCGTGCCGGTGGTGGTGCGGACGTCCCAGCCGAGGCCCACGGTGACGGCGGTCAGGCCCGGAGCCTCCTTGGTGAGCGAGACGTTGCCACCCTTGGACAGGCTTACAGCCATGGTTGGGAGTCCTTCCCTCGTTGCGTACGTGCCTTACAGGCTTCGTGCCGGGGACGAAGCTACCTGTACCCCTATGAACGTCGGGAGGGGCGCCAGAGGTTCCAGCGGTTTTTACTTTCTTTACCCGGGCCCCTCCGTGCTGTCGTTGCTGTCGTTCCGAGTGCGGCCGGGCGCGGTGAAAAAGGCGTGACGTGGACCGGACATTCGCGCGACCATGGGGGCATGTCCGGTCCTCACGTCATCCGTGGCTCCGTCTCGCTTCCCGAGGCCGAGCTGATCTGGCGTTTCTCCCGGTCCTCCGGTCCCGGCGGACAGCACGTCAACACCAGTGACTCGCAGGCCGAACTGCGGTTCGACCTCGCGAACACCGAGGCGCTGCCCGAGGTGTGGAAGGCGCGGGCGCTGGAGCGGCTCGCGTCGAGGCTCGTCGACGGGGTCATCAGTGTGCGGGCCTCCGAGCACCGTTCCCAGTGGCGCAACCGGGAGACCGCCGCCGTACGGCTGGCCGCGCTGCTCGCGGAGGCGACCGCGCCGCCGCCGAAGCCGCGGCGGGCGACCCGTATCCCGAGGGGGATCAACGAGCGGCGGCTGCGGGAGAAGAAGCAGCGGTCCGACACCAAGCGGGGGCGGTCGGGGCGGGACTGGGGCTGAGGCCTCCGGCCCGCCCGGGTGTTACGGGGCCAGCTGCCGGTAGCGGCCCCGGAAGTAGGTCAGCGGGCCTCCGTCCGCGGTCGGCGACGTCGAAGCCAGGACTCTGCCGATGACCAGGGTGTGGTCGCCGGCGGTCACGCGTTGTTCGGTGTGGCATTCCAGGGTGGCCAGGGCGCCGGTGATCAGGAGGGCGCCGGAGATCTCGCCTCGGGTGTGGGGGAGGTCCTCGAAGAGGAGGCGGTCGCTGACACGGTTCTTCATGGCGAAGCGGCCGGCGACGGCGCGCTGGTGCTCGGAGAGGACGGAGACGGCCCACCGGGGCTGCTCGGCGAGGAGGTCGTCCATGCGGGAGCCCTCGCGGAGGCTGACCATGACGAGGGGCGGGTCGAGGGACACGGACATGAAGGAGGTGGCCGTCATGCCGACGTCCTCGCCGCGCGGGCCCTGCGGGTCCAGCGCCGCCTCGTGCGCGGTCACCAGGACCACACCCGCCGCCAGTCGGGACATCGCGGCACGGAACTCGTCTTCACTCACCCCCTCAGCATGCCCGCCGGGCACGGAGCCGGGAGCGGCCGGGGTGCGCCCGACGGCCACGGGCGCATGTGCGAGAGGAACGGGACGGACGGGAGGAACGGTGCGCGGTGTCACCGGCGGGGCTGAGGGCGGGGTCTTCGACACGTCCGCACGCTAATCCGCGGCGGCCGGCCACCGCATCGGGCCACGGCCCGACCCGTCACCCGGACCTGCGACCTAGGGCCCTTCTGATGGATCTCCGTGGCGTCGCGACGTCCGGGCCCGCTCCCCGACCACACTCGGCCCCCATCGGCCCCGCTCAACCTCGCTCACAGTGCCTACACAGAGTTCTGAATCCTGTTCAATAAGCGCACGAGAGAAACGCATAAACTCCACTCAATTGCTCATCTTCTGTTGTGACTTGAGTCACAGGAGCCATATTTTGTTGACCCTGTGTACCGAGTGGGCTTCGCGCTGTGATTCAGTGGCGGGGATGCTGCAAGCTGTAAGCGGGAACTGTAAGCGGTAGTAAGCCCGCGAGTTAAGCAGGTTACCTGGAGCCTGGAGCTGCCACGAGATCTCGGGGGGAGGGCGAATGGAGACCGAGTCGGAGCCCTACGTCCGTCTGACGACGCTGCGGCAGCTGCACCAGGTGATGGCGGACATGAACACCGCGCGCAGCCTGGCCGACACGCTGCAGACCGTCGCCGACGGTGTGGTCAACGGCCTGGGTTACGAACTGGCCTGCGTGAACCTCGTCCGCCCCGACGGCGACCTGGTCGTCGCCGCCCTCTCCGGGAACAGCGCCGCCGAGGCCCTCATCACCGGCCGCGTCGGCTCCCGCGCCTCCTGGGACCGCCGGCTGAGCATGGGCGAGGCCTGGGGCGACCTGCGGTTCATACCGCACACCGAGGGCTGGGTGCTCGACGAGGACGACGTACCGCAGTGGTACACCGACGGCCCGGCGCCCCGCTTCGAGGACGAGTGGCACCCCTCCGACCGGCTCTTCGCGCCGATGTACACCCCGGGCGCCGGTGGCGCCTCCTGCGGTGAGCTGCTCGGCGTCGTGTCCGTGGACCGGCCGCGAAACGGTCGGCGACCGGGCGCATGGGGGCGGGAAGCGCTCCAGATGTACGCCTTCCAGGCCGCCATCGCGATCAGTAACGCTCGGCTGCGCGCCAACATGCAGCGTGCACTGGTCAGGCTCGAAAGGGAGCAGCAGGCGCTGCGCGCCAGCGAGGAATCCTTCCGGCAGGCCTTCGAGTACGCCCCGAGCGGTATGGCCATCGCGGAGATGGGCGGCGATCAGCACGGCCGGATCCTGCGGACCAACGACGCCCTGTGCCGGCTGCTGGGGCGCCCCGCCTCCGCCATGCGGCGGTACGCGTTCTCCGACCTCGTCCACCCCGAGGACATAGGCACCCTCCTGCGGACCTCCGCCGAGGGCGGGCGCGCCGAGCTGCGGCTCGGGCGGCGCGACGGGACGTACGTCTGGGTGTCGCTGCGCAACAGCGTGGTCGCGGACGCCGCCGACGGGCCCCGCTTCCTGCTCACCCACGTCGAGGACATCGAGGAGCGCAAGCGGCGGGAGCTGCAGCTCGCGCACCGGGCCTCGCACGACGCCCTCACCGGGCTGCCGAACTCCGCCGAGCTGCGCTCGCGCCTCTCCGCCCGCATCTGTCAGCGCCCCCAGTCGCTCCCGGCGGGTGCGGCGGCCGACGCGATGGACGCGGCCTTCGGGCAGTTCGGGGAACAGGAACAGGGGGAGTACGCCGTCGGCGAGCAGCCGGCGCGGCTGCCGCACCCGTCGTTCGACGCGTACGAGGCCGCCGGGCACAAGGGGCACGCCTTCGACTTCCACGCGGCCGGCGGGCCGTACGACGCCTTCGACCACCATGTGCACACCGTCGCGCCGGAGGACGAGCGGGACGACGGGACCAAGGGGCTCGCGGTGCTCTTCTGCGACCTCGACGGGTTCAAGTCGATCAACGACCGGTTCGGGCACAACGCGGGCGACGCCGTCCTCATCGAGGTGGCCCGGCGGCTCAGCCGGGGTGTGCGCGACGGCGACACCGTGGCGCGGCTCGGTGGTGACGAGTTCGTCGTCCTCGCCGACGGGCTCGGCCGCGCGGACGCCCAGGACCTCGCCGTACGCCTTCGCAACGAGATCATTCAGCCGATCCGGGTCGACGGCCGCGCCATGCGCGTCGGCGCCAGTTTCGGCATCGGATGGGCCCACTGCGGAATGACGGCGGACGAGGTGTTGAAATCAGCTGACGAGCGGATGTACGTCGAGAAACGATCTCGTCCCAGACAGCACAGGCGGGCCGGATAGCGGCCGGAGTGACCCCTGCGACACTCGGAGAGAAGCCCAGGTCAGAGCCTGATCACGGCTGGAAAACGCCTGGTGGGCGGTGCATGGGTGGGACGATGAGGTCCGAGTCACCCGTTTGGGTCACCACGAGCGGGTAGGCTCGCTCTCCTACACCCCAACGCAATGACCCGCCACCCGTACGTGTAAGTACCGCACCGCTGAGGAGACCTAGGGATGACGCCCGGCAACAACGGCGCGAGCACGCCCGAGGACGACGACCCGTTCGGCTACCTCTACGAGGACGGGCAGGCCCGAGGAGCCCAGCCGCCCAGCGCGAGCTACGGCTACCCCAACGCGGTCAACCGGGCGCGGCCGGTCGGTGAACGCCAGTACGGGCAGCAGACCCAGCAGGCTCCGCAGGCCCCCACCGCGCAGTACGGGCAGGTCCCGCAGCAGGGGTACGGCCAGCCGCAGGGCGCCCCCGGTCAGCCGAACGCGCACTACCAGGCCCCCGAGAGCTTCTCCGGCGGCGGCGCCCCGACGACCCGCCAGCAGGGATACGGCAACGGCGGGGGCGGCGGCCGCGGCCGTGGCCCCAACACCAAGGGTCTCCTGATCGGCGCGATCGCCGTCGTGGCCGCCGTGGTGATCGGCATCAGCGTCGCCATGCTCGGCGGCGACGACTCCGACAAGGCCTCGGGCAACGACACCGGTGCCTCCACCGGCCCCACCACCCAGGAGAGCGCCGACCCCAGCCCGTCGGCCAGCAAGTCCAAGAAGCCCGAGGCCGCCGAACTCCCCAAGGCCGAGGCCAAGACCCTCCTCCTCGGCGGCAACGCGGCCATCGCCTCCGACGTCCCCGGCGCGAAGTCGGAGGGCGGGGTCTATGTGGGGAACTTCAACTCGGTGGGTTCGTCGGTGACCTGGAAGGTCGAGGACCTCGCCAAGTCCGGCCAGTACCGTCTGTACGTGCAGTACGGCATCCCCGGTGTGGATGCTAATGCGACGCTCGTAGTGAATGGAACGGTTCAGAGCCGGCCGCTCAACCTCAAAAATTTCGCCGAATCCCCGAAGGGCGACTACGCGAAGGGCTGGCAGAACACATGGTCCCTCGTCACCCTGAACAAGGGGACGAACGAGATCAAGATTGAGTGCAATGAGGGCAACCAGTGTGACGCGAATTTTGATCAGCTGTACCTCAAGCCTCCTGAGTAGGCGTTGAAGGCCTGTAGTCCCAGAATGGCTTCGTAGAGTGCAACAGTTGAGGGCCGCCAGCACTGCACTGACGGCCCTCAAATCCCCCGCTCTTGGGAAGGCGTCACCCCGGGCATGGCCCGGAGAACGTCACTAGCCCCAGACGGCTACGCTCTTGAAACGCCACGGAGTATTGGCCGAGTAGTGGCCCGTCCTGATGTCGATTCGGTCGCCGTAGCAGGACTCGTCCCTGTAGATGGTGATGAGCCTGCCGGTCTGGTTAGACACCGATCGGCCGCTGAACGGGTTGCACCCGCTTGAGTTGTTCTGGAGGCGCCTCGTCCCCTCGAAGTTGGCGCTCGTCCACGAACAGGCGTAATTCTGCGGGCACCTCGTCGCGGCGGACGCTGGCTGGGCGGTCGTGAGCGGCAGTATGGCCATCGCAGTGGCTCCGACTAGGGCAAGCAGGCGCGGCTTCATCAAATGCCTTCTCTTTCTTGATCGAGGTTGGCCGATCAAGACGATTTCGCACGTGAGTTCGAAGTGCAACAGGGAAATGCGCCACAAGACTGGCTTGGATCGCGGGCGGGTAGCGTTAGGCCGCCGTGACCTCCCCCGTCACCGCCACCTGTCCCACCAGTTCCTCGTACGCCTGACGGTCGAACTCGCCCGCCACCGGGGCCAGTACGGTCGCGGCCGAGAGTGCGACGGCGCGGGCCAGGCGGTCGGGCCAGGGCAGGCGGTCGACGAGGCCCGACAGGAGGCCCGCCACCGCTGAATCGCCCGCGCCCGTCGGGTTGCCGCGGAAGCGGCGGGGCGGGGTGGCGCGCCAGTGGCCTTCGGGGGTGTGGGCGAGGAGGCCCTCGGGGCCGAGGGAGGCGACGACCGCCTGGGCGCCGCGGCGCCGGGCGTCCCGGGTCGCGCGGGACGGCTCGTGGGAGCCGGTGAGTTCGGCCAGTTCGTCGGTGTTCGGCTTCACCAGATCGGGTCGGGCCGCCACCCCGCGACGCAACGGCTCGCCGCTGGTGTCCAGCAGGACGGGGACGGAGAGGGTGCGGGCCGTACGGACCAGGCCCGCGTACGCGCCCACCGGAACCCCCGGCGGCAGGCTGCCGCACAGGGCCACCACCGAGGCGGAGCGCAGCAGATCGACGTACGCCTCCTGGAAGGCGGACCACTCGGCGGGCGCGATCAGCGGGCCCGGCTCGTTGAGCTGGGTCGTGTCACCGCTCGCGTCGGCCACGGCGATCGTCCGGCGCGTCGCACCCTCCACCGGCATCAGCGCGTCCACGACACCCGGGGTGTGCGTGAGCCGGTCCCGCAGGGCCCGGCCGGTCGCCCCGCCGACGAAGCCGGTGACCGTCACCTCGTGGCCGAGTGCCGCGAGTACCCGGGCCACGTTCAGGCCCTTGCCGCCGGGCCGTTCGGTCACGTCGGTCACCCGGTGCGTGGTGTGGGGCCTCAGGTCCCGTACGCGATAGGTGATGTCGAGAGCGGTGTTCAGTGTGACCGTGAGGATCACCTGGGCCTACCCCCTTGGGTCTCGGCTGCGCGCGTTCGGTCCGCACTGACCGGAATGCGAGCGCCGGAAGCTGTCACGGAGGCTCGATCATGCCAAAGGAGCGGCGGTCGGCCCAGTCCCCCCGGGCCAACCGCCGCACTCCGCACCGCATGCCAACAAACGGACGGATCAGGTCGGTTGGGGACCGATCGCCCGTAGGCCGGTCCATCGGCCCATGGGTCAGCCGCCGAACGGGTCCACCACCCACTCGCCCTTGCGCAGCACACCCTTGAGGTCGAAGTCCGCGTCGAGGAGGACGAGGTCGGCGTCCTTGCCGGGGTCCAGGGAGCCGATGCGGTCGTAGAGGCCGAGGAGTCGCGCCGGGTTGGCGGAGAGGGCGGCGACGGTGTCCTCGATCGGGAGGCGGTCGACGGTGACGGCGCGTTTGAGGGCGCGGTCCTGGGTGAGGGTCGAGCCCGCGATCGAGCCGCCCTCCATCAGCCGGGCCACCCCGTCCACGACCTCCACCGCCATCGGGCCGAGGGTGTAGCGGCCGTCGCCGAAGCCGGCCGCGTCCATGGCGTCGGTGATGAACGCGACCCGGTCGGCGCCCGCGTGACGGAACGCCAGCTGGAGCGAGGCCGGGTGCAGATGCGTACCGTCGTTGATCAGCTCGACCGTGATCCGCTCGTCCTCCAGGAGCGCGGCGATCGGGCCGGGCTCGCGGTGGCCGAGCGGTGGCATCGCGTTGAAGAGGTGGGTGGCCACGGTCGCGCCCGCGTCGATGGCCTGAACCGTCTGCTCGTACGTCGCGTCCGTGTGCCCGATCGCCGCGATGACGCCGTGTTCGGCGAGGAGGCGGACGGAGTCGAGGCCGCCGGGGAGTTCGGTGGCGAGGGTGACCATGCTCGCCCGGCCGCGCGCCGCGTCGATCAGTTTGCGGACCTCCGCCGGGTCGGGGTCGCGGAGGAGTTCCTCCAGGTGCGCGCCCTTGCGGCAGGGGGAGATGAACGGGCCCTCGAAGTGGATGCCCGCGATGTCGCCCTGCTCGGCGAGTTCGGAGAGGAGGCCTGCGCGGTGGGCGAGGCCGTCCATGTCGTCGGTGACCGTGGAGGCGACGAGGGTGGTGGTGCCGTGGAGGCGGTGGGTGCGGATGCCTGTCAGTACGTCGTCGATGGTGCCGGAGGTGAAGGAGGCTCCGCCGCCGCCGTGGTTGTGGAGGTCGACGAAGCCGGGGACCAGCCAGTGGCCGCGGACGTCGATGGTGTGGGCGTTCTCGGGGGCGCTTTCGGTGATCTTGGTGCCGTCGATGGTGAGACGGGCGTTTTTCACGGTGCCGGTGGGGAGGACGACGTTGGCGCCTTCGAGGACGTACGGATGCGCTGTGTGGGGCGGCCGCGGGTTCGTGGGGGCTGGTCGCGCCCGCGCGGCGGTAGCCGCATGTTCAGCGCTGCCCCGCGCCCCTGCTGGGGCGCTGTCGGAACCGGCGGCAGAAAGTCTCTGCTGATCGGCCATCAGGGGGTTACCTCCGAAGGGTCCTTGGGGGCTGTGGGGGCCGCGGGGTGTGTGGGGGTGAGGAGGTCCCAGGCCATGAGGCCGGCACCGAGGCAGCCCGCGGTGTCTCCCAGGGCGGCCGGGACGATGGAGGGGACCTTCTGGAAGGTCACCCGGTGTTCCACGGCGGCCCGCAGGGGGGTGAACAGGGTGTCACCGGCCTCCGCCAGGCCGCCGCCGATGATGAGGGTGCGCGGGTCCAGCAGGGTGAGGGCGGTGACGAGGCCGTCGGCGAGGGCGTCGACGGCGTGCTGCCAGACGGCGCTCGCGCGCGGGTCGCCCGACTCGACGGCCTTGGCGCAGTCCGCCGCGTCCGCCTCGGGATCGCCGGAGGCCTCCGCCCAGGCCTGGCTGACGGCCGCCGCGGAGGCGAACCGTTCCAGGCAGCCGTGCTGGCCGCAGGGGCACGGGATGCCCCCGGGCCGTACGACGATGTGGCCGATCTCGCCCGCGAAGCCGTGGGCGCCCGCCTCCACCCGGCCGTCGACGCCGATCGCGCCGGCGATCCCGGTGCCGAGCGCCACGAACAGATAGCGGTCCGTGCCCCGGCCCGCGCCCACGCGCCCCTCCGCGAGCCCGCCGGTGCGCACGTCGTGGCCGAGGGCGACCGGGACGCCGCCGAGGCGCTCGGCGAGGAGCGCGCGCAGCGGGACGTCGCGCCAGCCGAGGTTGGCGGCGTAGACGGCCATGCCCCGGTCGGAGTCGACGATGCCGGGCACGGCGACGCCAGCGGCGGCCGCGGGCTCGCCGAAGCGCCGCTCGCCGTACGCGCGCAGCTCGGCGGCGAAGTCGAGGATCGACCCGACGACCGCGTCCGGTCCGCGTTCGCGCCCGGTGGCCAGGCGCGCCTGGTGCAGCAGGACGGGGGGTCCGGGGGGTGTCCCCCCGGACGGCGCGGTGTCGGCCCCGACCAGTGCGGCCTTCATCCCGGTGCCGCCCACATCGAGGGCGATGACATGTCTCACGGAGGACAGTGTGGCCCTTCGACCCACGAGAGGTCTAGTCCACTTACGTGGTATAGACCTTATGGGGCCAAGTGGTGTAGACCTTATGGAGAAGTTCGAGAAGTTCGAGAAGTTGAGAGATTGACGGCTTTGGGCGCAGGACCTGTGATCCAGGCTGTTGTGTGCGGGGCACGTGCGACAGGTTGGGGCAGTAGGTGCGACAGTGGCAGCGGCGGACGAAGAACGGCGTCAGGAACAGCGGGATGGCGGCTCTGTCCGCGCTGGGGCTGATGGCGACCCTTGCGGGCTGCGGCGTCTCGGAGGCGAGCGGCTCCGGCGTCACCCTGAAGCTGGTCGCCGCCGACTACGGCGACTCCGAGGCCAACAGCTCCCGGAAGTACTGGGACGCGGTCGTGAAGGCGTACGAGAAGAAGACCCCGGGCGTCACGGTCGACGTCAGCGTCTACTCCTGGAACGACGTCGACCGCAAGGTCAAGGAGCTGGTCGCCGCCGGTGAGGCGCCCGACTTGGCCCAGATCGGCACCTACGCCGACTACGCCTCCGCCGACCGGCTCTACGAGGTCGACGACCTGCTCTCCATCCCCGTCCAGGCCGGTTTCCTGCCCCAGCTCGCCGACGCGGGCAAGGTGCGGCGGGTCGCGTACGGGATGCCGTTCGCCGCGTCCACCCGCGTCCTCTTCTACAACAAGAAGCTCTTCGCCCAGGCCGGCATCGACGGCGCCCCGCGCAGCTGGAGCGAACTGGCGTCCGATGCCGAGGCCCTCGACGAGGCCGGGGTCGAGACGCCGTACGCGCTGCCGCTCGGGCCCGAGGAGGCCCAGGCCGAGACCATGCAGTGGCTGCTCAGCGGCGGGGCCGGCTACACCGACAACGTCGGCACCTACCGGCTCGACTCCGACGAGAACGTGCGGACCTTCACCTGGCTCAAGGACAAGCTGGTCGACAAGGGCCTCACCGGGCCCACCGCCCCCGCCGAACTCAACCGCGCCGACGCGTTCGCGGCGTTCGCGCGCGGTGAGGTCGGCATGCTCAACGGGCACCCCACCCTGATGCGGATGGCCGCCGACCGGGGCGTCGAGTACGGCACGGCCGCCATGCCGGGGTTCGACGGGCGGGAGCACGCCACCATGGGGGTGGCCGACTGGATGATGGCCTTCAAGCAGAACGGTCACCGCGACGAGATCGGTGACTTCCTCGACTTCGTCTACAGCGACGAGAACGTCCTCGACTTCTCCCGGGAGTACGACCTGCTGCCGGTGACCGCGTCCGCGTCCGAGGCGATGGCCGCGGAGAAGGACGACGCCGATCTCGCGCCGTTCCTCGACGAGCTTCCCGACGCCCGGCTCTACCCCGTCGGCAAGACGTCCTGGGCGGACGTCAGCGCGGCGGTCAAGGAGCAGATCGGGCGGGCGGTGCGGCCCGGTGCGGAGCCGGGGGCCGTGCTGGAGCAGCTGCAGCAGACGGCGACGGGTGCGGACCGGGAGGAGTGAGGGGCGCCTCATAGCTCGGGGGGTGCGGCTGTGTCGGCGGTGCGGGTCCGGTGGGGGCTTCTCGCGCAGTTCCCCGCGCGCGCAGTTCCCCGCGCCCCTGAAAAGCAGGGGCTGCGCCCCCTGCTTTTCAGGCCCGCAGGGGCCTGGTCTCTTGGGGGCGCGGGGAACTGCGCGACCAGCCCCCACCCACCCGCGGCCGAATGTCATACCCGTCCGTTACCGTCGTCGCATGGAAGAGCTGGACGTCCGGGAGCAGGCCATCCTTGCCGTGGAGCGTCAGGGCTGGGCCGGACCCGGGGCGAAGGAACGGGCCATCCGGGAGCGGCTCGGAATCGCCCCCGTGCGGTACTACCAACTGCTGAACGCCCTGCTCGACGACCCGCGCGCCCTCGCCCACGACCCGGTCACCGTCAACCGGCTGCGCAGAGTTCGGGAGGGGCGCCGGGCCGAGCGATGACGGATAGGGTCTCAGGCATGGGCAGCCACAAGGACGCAGAGAACCCCAAGGCCACCTTGCCGACACCCGTGACCCCGGCCGGGCGGGACGCGCTGGACGCGATCCTCGCCCGCCCCGGCCGTACGGTGATCGCACTCGACTTCGACGGCACACTCGCCCCGATCGTGCCGGACCCCGAACAGGCCCGCGCCCACCCCGACGCGATCGCCGCGCTGTCCGCGCTCGCCCCCAAGGTCGCCTCCGTCGCCGTGGTGACCGGCCGCCCGGCGGGCGTCGCCGTCCGCCACGGCGGCTTCGCCGGCGTCCCCGGCCTGGAACACCTCGTCGTCCTCGGTCACTACGGCGCCGAACGCTGGGACGCCGTCAGCGGCACGGTCACCGCCCCCGCCCCGCACCCCGGTGTCGCGGCGGTCCGCGCGGAGCTGCCCGGCCTCCTGGACGGTGTCGGCGCGCGGCAGGGCACCTGGATCGAGGAGAAGGGCCGGGCGGTCGCCGTCCACACCCGCCGCGCCACCGACCCCCAGGCCGCCTTCGAAGCCCTGCGCGCCCCCCTCGCCGACCTCGCCGCCCGCCACGGCCTCATCGTCGAACCCGGCCGCCTGGTCCTCGAACTCCGCCCGCCGGGCATGGACAAGGGCGTCGCCCTGCGCGACCACCTGACGGAAACCGCCGCCGAAGCCGTCCTCTACGCCGGCGACGACCTCGGCGACCTCCCCGCCTTCGCCACCATCGAGAAACTCCGCACCGAGGGCACCCCGGGCCTGCTGGTCTGCAGCGGCAGTACGGAGGTCACCGAACTGTCAGAGCGAGCGGACCTGGTGGTCGACGGCCCGGAGGGCGTCGTACAACTCCTGGCGGCGATCGCCGAGCACCTGGAGGGAAGGGGGGCTTAGATCGTCGAGGGGCCGCAGGCCCCTCAGGGGCGCGGGGCACCGCGCGACCAGCCACGACGCTCCCGCACCCGCCCCCAAACAGCTCCTCCGAGCTACTGGGCGCCTTCCAACGCCCGCAACTGATCCAGGAACCACTGCGTGGGCGGCAACGCCGTGGCCGCGGCGGCGAGCCGTTTCATCCGCTCCGCCCGTTCGTCCACCGGCACACTCAGCGCCTCGTGCAAGGCCCGCGCCGTACCCACCACGTCATAGGGGTTCACGACCACCGAGTCGTCCCCCAGCTCCTCGAACGCCCCGGCCTCCCGCGACAGCACGAGCACGCACCCCTCGTCGGAGACGACCGGCACCTCCTTGGCGACGAGGTTCATGCCGTCCCGGATGGGGTTCACCAGGGCCACGTCCGCCAGCCGGTACGCCGCCAGGGACCGTGCGAAGTCGTCCTTCAGATGGAGGATGACCGGGGTCCAGCCCGGCGTCCCGTACCGCTCGTTGATGTCGTCCGCGACCCGCTGGACCTCGGCCATGTAGTCCCGGTACACCGCGAGGTCCTGGCGCGACGGGTACGCGAACGCGACGTGCACGACGCGCTCGCGCCAGGACGGCTGGTCGTCGAGGAGCTGCCGGTAGGCGTGCAGGCCGCGCACGATGTTCTTGGAGAGCTCCGTGCGGTCGACGCGGACGATCGTGCGGCGCGGGGTGCCCTCCGGGGTCGTACCGATCTGCTCCCGCAGCAGGGCGATGCGGTCGTCGACGTCCGGCTGGTGGGCGCGGGCCCGCAGGAAGTCCGCGTCGGCGCCCAGGCCGTGCACGCCGATCCGGGTGCCGGACGGATGGCCGGGGCCCAGGACGGCGCGACAGCACTCGGTGAACGCGTCCGCCCACCGCTGGGTGAGGAACGCCGCCCGGTCGGCGCCGAGGATGCCGTCCAGCACCTGGGTGGCGATGTCGTCGGGGAGCAGCCGGAAGTAGTCGACGGGCGCCCACGGGGTGTGCGAGAAGTGGCCGATCCGCAGGTCGGGGCGGAGTTCGCGGAGCATCCGGGGGACCAGGGCCAGGTGGTAGTCCTGGACCAGCACGGACGCGCCGTCCGCCGCCTCCTGGGCGAGCGCCTCGGCGAAGGCGCGGTTGTACGTCTCGTACGACGCCCACCGGCGCCGGAACTCCGCGTCGAAGATCGGCTCCAGCGGGGTCTGGTAGAGCATGTGGTGCACGAACCACAGCGTGGAGTTGGCCACGCCGTTGTACGCGTCGGCGTGCACGTCCGCGGGGATGTCGAGCATGCGGACGCCGGTCTCGGCGACGCCGCGTCGTACGGCCTCGCGGTCGCCGTCGCCGAGGGCGGAGCACACCCAGACCGCGCCCGACTCCGGGTCGATCGCGGAGAGGCCGGACACGAGGCCGCCCCCGCCTCGCTTGGAGGTGAGCTCGCCGGTCTCGTCGTCCAGCGTGTAGGTGACGGGACCCCGGTTGGACGCGACCAGTACCTGGGCCGAGCCGTGCGTTGATGCCATACGGCTCAACCTAGCCCGGGGGTTCGGTGGTCAAACGTGCGGTTCGGCCGTATACAGGAGCGCCCATGGGGTTGGGGGGTGTGCGTGGGGCGGGGGGTGCGGGTCGGTGGGGGCTGGTCGCGCAGTTCCCCGCGCCCCCAAAAGACCAGGCCCTGCGGGCCTGAAAAGCAGGGGGCGCAGCCCCGGCTTTTCAGGGGCGCGGGGAACTGCGCGACCAGCCCTCCACCGGAGCCGCACCCGCCGACGAACCGCGCCCCCACCCCCTCACGCGGCCCTTCGCTCCACGTACTCCGCGATCTCCACCATCGGCGGCCTCTCCTCCAGGTCCACCGAATACGTCCGCGGCTCGAACCCCTCCCGGCCCCGCTCGAACTGCGTCAGGACGGGACGGATCATGTGGCCGCGGGCCAGCCGGAGCTGGGCCGTGCGATAGATCGCCGCGGACATGCGGCCGAGGGCCTGCCCGTCCTGGTGGCGGTGTTTGCGGATGCCCACGTCGACCTGGGACAGGGCGTCCAGGCCGACCAGATGCAGCGCGTCGACCAGCATGCCCAGCTCCACGCCGTAGCCGACCGGGAACGGAAGCTGCTCCAGGAGGGAGCGGCGGGCCGCGTACTCGCCGCCGAGCGGCTGGACGAAGCCGGCCAGCTGGGGCCAGTGCATGTTGAGCAGGGGGCGGGCCATGAGTTCCGTCACACGGCCGCCCTGGCCGGCGGCGGAGCCGAGGGGGCGGTCGTACATCGCCTTGACGAGGTCGACGCCGGGATCGGTGAGCAGGGGCCCGACGATCCCGGAGACGAAGTCGGACGAGAACTCCTTGAGGTCCGCGTCGATGAAGCAGACGATGTCGCCGGACGTCACCAGCAACGACCGCCACAGGACCTCGCCCTTGCCGGGCACGGTCGGCATGCGGGGCAGGATGTCGTCGCGGTGCACGACCCGGGCCCCGGCCGCGGCCGCGACCTCGGACGTTCGGTCGGTCGAGCCGGAGTCGACGACCACGATCTCGTCGACGAGCGGGACCTGCCGCATGAGGTCATGACGGATGATCGCGACGATGTCGCCGACCGTCTCCTCCTCGTTCAGCGCGGGCAGGACCACGCTGACGGTCTGATGGGTGGCGCGTTTCGCGGCCATGATCTTGTGGAGCGGGCGGTCGGCCATGGACCAGGAGCGGGTGCTCAGCCAGCGCTCGACTTCCTTCAGCACAGTGCGCGGCTCCTCTGCGTTCATCTCGCGGTTCGGACGGCTCACTCAACTGTCCTGGCCTTCGGTTACAGTCTTGGACAACGCTGGTGACCATCGCATGTCGCTGCTCGTCCGCGTATACAACCAAATACCGCTCATCCAGAGGGGCAGAGGGATACGGCCCGATGAAGCCCCGGCAACCCTCCAGCCGGTCTCGTACCGATCGACGGCGCATCGACGCGTCACCGACGATCGCTCCGCGAGGCTCCCGGCTCGGGAAGGTGCCAAATCCGTCTCACGGCGAAGTGCGTCGTGAGGAAGATGAGGAGAAAGGGCCTCGCCTCCATGGCTGCGCAGACTGTTGCAAGCACCACCGACTCCACAGTAGACCTCGGCCCCGCCGCCGCCCTGAGCTGTCGCGAATGCGGTCACCGCGTTCCGCTGGGACCGGTCTTCGCGTGCGAGGAGTGTTTCGGACCGCTCGAGATCGCGTACGACTACTCCGCCTACGAAACGGAAGAGCTCCGCAAGCGGATCGAGTCCGGCCCCGCGAACATCTGGCGGTACGCGCCCCTGCTGCCCGTCCCGGCCGACGTGGCCACCAAGCCGAACATCAACCCCGGCTGGACCCAGCTCGTCAAGGCCGACAACCTGGCGGGCGCGCTCGGCGTCGACGCGGGCAAGCTCTTCATCAAGGACGACTCCGGCAACCCGACGCACTCCTTCAAGGACCGTGTCGTCGCCCAGGCGCTGGAGGCGGCCCGCGCCTTCGGTTTCACCACCCTCTCCTGCTCCTCCACGGGCAACCTGGCCGGTGCCGTCGGCGCCGCCGCCGCCCGCGCCGGCTTCCGGTCCTGCGTGTTCATCCCGCACGACCTGGAGCAGGGCAAGGTCGTCATGGCCGCCGTCTACGGCGGCGAGCTCGTCGGTATCGAGGGCAACTACGACGACGTGAACCGCTTCTGCTCCGAGCTGATCGGCGACCCGGCCGGCGAGGGCTGGGGCTTCGTGAACGTCAACCTGCGCCCGTACTACGCGGAGGGCTCCAAGACCCTGGCGTACGAGATCTGCGAGCAGCTCGGCTGGCAGCTCCCCGACCAGCTGGTCGTGCCGATCGCCTCCGGGTCGCAGCTCACGAAGATCGACAAGGGGCTGCAGGAGCTGATCAAGCTCGGGCTCGTCGAGGACAAGCCGTACAAGATCTTCGGTGCGCAGGCGGAGGGGTGCTCGCCGGTGTCGGTGGCGTTCAAGGCCGGGCACGACGTGGTGCGGCCCCAGAAGCCGAACACGATCGCGAAGTCGCTCGCGATCGGTAACCCGGCGGACGGGCCGTATGTGCTCGACATCGCGCGGCGCACCGGTGGGTCCGTCGAGGACGTGACGGACGACCAGATCGTCGAGGCGATCAAGCTGCTGGCGCGGACGGAGGGGATCTTCGCCGAGACCGCGGGCGGGGTGACCGTCGGGGTGACGAAGAAGCTGATCGAGGACGGGGTTCTCGACCCGACGCTGACGACCGTCGTCCTGAACACCGGTGACGGTCTCAAGACGCTGGACGCGGTGGCCGGGACCGGGCTGACGGCGACCATCCGGCCCAACCTGGATTCGTTCCGGGAAGCCGGTCTTGCGTAAGGCTTGGTAGTCACTCGTCTGCGGGTCCGTGGGGGCTGGTCGCGCCCACGCGGCGGTAGCCGCACGTCCAGTACAGCCCCGCGCCCCTGAAAAACACAGCTGACCGGAGGTCCCATCGTGAGCGTTTCCGTCCGTATCCCCACCATCCTTCGCACCTACACGGGCGGCAAGGCCGAGGTGACCGCCGAAGGGGCCACCCTCGCCGAGGTCATCGCCGATCTGGAGAAGAACCACAACGGGATCGCCGCCCGGGTTCTGGATGATCAGGGCAAGTTGCGGCGATTCGTGAATGTGTACGTGAATGACGACGATGTCCGGTTCGAGCAGGGGCTGGAGACGGCCACGCCGGACGGTGCGGGCGTGTCGATCATTCCCGCGGTCGCCGGTGGCTGACCCTCGGTCGCCGGTGGCTGACCCGCGATCGGTACCCGCCGGTAGTAACCGTCGGTAACATTGATTACCGAGCGTTCATCGAATTGCCCTCTCCGCCAGAGAAGCGGAGGGGGCAATTCTCTATGATTGAGCGCGGTACAGTTGGGGAACCCGGATCGATCGCCGTAGTGATTTCATGCCGGGCGCATATCTGATCGCGCCGCACGCCCTATATGAAGTAGCCAAAGTGTGCAGGCCTTTTGCGTATTTCGTTCCTTTTATGGGGCCCGACTTGCCCTGAATTCGGGCGAATTTTTCGTACATTCCCGACCGGTCGTGTCCAGAATTCTCGTCCGATTGACCTGTTGCAGAGGGCAGTTGGACAGATACATTCGGCCGCGGTCGACGCGTTCCGGCGCACACCCCCAACCGTTGGGGGGTGAGGTCTGACCCGGATCCGCGAAGTGTGGATCTGTGCAAGGGCCAGTAATAGGGGAGTTAGGCATGGCTCAGGGCACCGTCAAGTGGTTCAACGCGGAGAAGGGGTACGGCTTCATCGCGGTCGACGGTGGTGCGGATGTATTCGTCCACTACAGCGCGATCCAGATGGACGGTTACCGCACCCTGGAAGAGGGCCAGCGGGTCGAGTTCGAGATCTCGCAGGGTCAGAAGGGGCCGCAGGCGGACATGGTCCGACTCGCGGCCGGCTGAAGTACGCGCCGGGTTTAACGCAGCGACGTTCTTCGTTCTTCAAAGGAGGGCCCGCACCCTGTCCACGGGTGCGGGCCCTTCTGCGTGCCCGTGACCGGGGCGGTCCGGGCCGAGGCGCGGTCGAGGTGAGGGTCAGGCGGGGTCGAGGCGGGGTCGCGTACGGGGGCGCAGGGGCGCGTTCACCTGCGGATCACCGAGAGCCGCTTACGCCCGCCCGCCGCCCGACCATCACCCCTCGACGAGCCCGCTTCGCGGGCGCACCTTGCACTCGGGCATGCCGAGTGCTAATCATTGGCGTTAGCACTCTGAAGGTGAGAGTGACAACGAGGACCGGGTCGGTGAGGCCCGCAGGCCAAGTGGGGCAAGGAACCACGAGGCAGGCAGGCCGTCCGTCGCGGGCGCCAGCGCGGTCCGGAGCAATCCACCCCAGTCCGGGAGGACCACTTCACATGGCCAAGATCATCGCGTTCGACGAGGAGGCACGGCGCGGCCTCGAGCGCGGCATGAACCAGCTCGCGGACGCCGTCAAGGTGACGCTCGGCCCCAAGGGCCGCAACGTCGTCCTCGAGAAGAAGTGGGGCGCCCCCACGATCACCAACGATGGTGTTTCCATCGCCAAGGAGATCGAGCTCGAGGACCCGTACGAGAAGATCGGCGCCGAGCTGGTCAAGGAAGTCGCGAAGAAGACGGACGACGTAGCCGGTGACGGCACGACGACCGCGACCGTCCTGGCCCAGGCGCTGGTCCGCGAAGGCCTGCGCAACGTAGCCGCCGGCGCCAACCCGATGGCCCTCAAGCGCGGTATCGAGAAGGCCGTCGAGGCCGTCTCCGGTGCGCTGCTCGACCAGGCCAAGGAGGTCGAGACCAAGGAGCAGATCGCCTCCACGGCCTCCATCTCCGCCGCCGACACCCAGATCGGCGAGCTCATCGCCGAGGCGATGGACAAGGTCGGCAAGGAAGGCGTCATCACCGTCGAGGAGTCGCAGACCTTCGGTCTGGAGCTTGAGCTCACCGAGGGCATGCGCTTCGACAAGGGCTACATCTCGGCGTACTTCGCGACCGACATGGAGCGCATGGAGGCGGTGCTCGAGGACCCCTACATCCTCATCGCCAACTCCAAGGTCACCAACGTCAAGGACCTGCTCCCGCTCCTGGAGAAGGTCATGCAGTCGGGCAAGCCGCTGCTGATCATCGCCGAGGACGTCGAGGGCGAGGCCCTGTCGACCCTGGTCGTCAACAAGATCCGTGGCACCTTCAAGTCCGTCGCCGTCAAGGCCCCGGGCTTCGGTGACCGCCGCAAGGCCATGCTCGGCGACATCGCCATCCTCACGGGCGGCGAGGTCATCTCCGAGGAGGTCGGTCTCAAGCTGGAGAACGCGACCCTGGACCTCCTGGGCCGCGCCCGCAAGATCGTCATCACCAAGGACGAGACCACGATCGTCGACGGCGCCGGTGACACCGACCAGGTCGCCGGCCGGGTCAACCAGATCCGCGCCGAGATCGAGAACAGCGACTCGGACTACGACCGCGAGAAGCTCCAGGAGCGCCTGGCGAAGCTCGCGGGCGGCGTGGCCGTCATCAAGGCCGGTGCCGCGACCGAGGTCGAGCTCAAGGAGCGCAAGCACCGCATCGAGGACGCCGTTCGCAACGCGAAGGCGGCCGTCGAGGAGGGCATCGTCGCCGGTGGTGGCGTGGCCCTGCTGCAGGCCTCCTCGGTCTTCGAGAAGCTGGAGCTGGAGGGTGACGAGGCGACCGGCGCCAACGCCGTGAAGCTCGCCCTGGAGGCCCCGCTCAAGCAGATCGCCGTCAACGGTGGCCTCGAGGGTGGCGTCATCGTCGAGAAGGTGCGCAACCTGCCCGTCGGCCACGGCCTGAACGCCGCGACCGGTGAGTACGTCGACATGATCGCCGAAGGCATCATCGACCCGGCGAAGGTGACGCGCTCTGCCCTGCAGAACGCCGCCTCCATCGCCGCGCTCTTCCTCACCACCGAGGCCGTCATCGCCGACAAGCCGGAGAAGTCCGCCGCGCCCGCCGGCGGCGGTATGCCGGGCGGTGACATGGACTTCTGATCGACCCCGGTCGATCACCGTCCTTCAGTACCGAGGGCGGCACTCCCTGGACGCAGGGGGTGCCGCCCTCGGGCGTGTCCTGGGTCACGGCGGACGAGGGCGCGGCGGCGGAATTCCGTGGCGGGCGGGGCGGTTGTGCGGAGAGACGCTGTATGCGTGCGCATGTAGTGCATGCTCCATTCAATTCGATGCCCGCATCGCAGTACGTGTCGATGTTCCGTCGACGCCCTGTCGATGTCGACGTAGATGTCGACGCAGATGTCGATGTCGATGTCCCGACGACCTCTCCGAGGAGTCCCCACGTGACCACCGCCTCCACCTCCACCTCCACCTCCACCTCCCGCGCCGCCGAGGTGCTGTCCCGGCCCGTCACGATCAACGGTCTGACCGTTCCGAACCGGATCGCCATGGCGCCCATGACGCGGGAGTTCTCGCCCGGTGGGGTACCGGGTGCGGACGTGGCCGCGTACTACGGGCGCCGGGCGGCCGCGGGGGTCGGTCTGATCGTGACCGAGGGGACCTACGTCGGGCACGAGACGGCCGGGCACCTGGACGGGGTGCCGAGGTTCGCGGGCGAGGAGCAGCTCGCCGGGTGGGCGAAGGTCGCGGAGGCCGTGCACGCCGGCGGCGGCACCATCGTGCCGCAGCTGTGGCACATCGGGACCGTCCGGCAGCAGGGCAGGCTCTTCCCCGAGGCCCCGGTCCTCGGCCCCTCCGGCCTGCGGTTCGACGGCACCGAGGCCGAGGGCGGCCGGGCCATGACGCAGGCCGACATCGACGAGGTCATCGCGGCCTTCGCCCAGTCCGCCGCCGAGGCCGAGCGCATCGGCATGGACGGCGTCGAGCTCCACGGCGCCCACGGCTACCTGATCGACCAGTTCCTCTGGGAGCGCACCAACCGCCGTACGGACGCCTACGGCGGTGACCCGGTCGCCCGCACGAAGTTCGCGGCGGAGATCGTGGCGGCCGTGCGGGACTCCGTGTCCGCCGACTTCCCGGTCATCTTCCGCTACTCGCAGTGGAAGCAGGGGGCGTACGACGCGCGGCTGGCCGAGACGCCTCAGGAGCTGGAGGCGCTGCTGAGCCCGCTCGTGGCGGCCGGTGTCGACGCGTTCCACGCCTCCACGCGCCGCTACTGGCAGACGGAGTTCCACGGCTCCGAGCTCAACCTCGCGGGCTGGACGAAGAAGCTCACCGGCAAGCCCACCATCACCGTCGGCTCGGTCGGCCTGGACGGCGAGTTCCTCGCCGCGTTCTCCGGTGAGGGAGCGACACTCAAGGGCATCGACGACCTGCTGACCAGCCTGGAGGCCGACGAGTTCGACCTCGTCGCCGTGGGCCGCGCGCTGCTCCAGGACCCTCAGTGGGCGGCGAAGGTGCTCGACGGCCGCTTCGGCGAACTGAAGGCGTTCGAGCCGGCGGCGCTGGGCTCGCTCAGCTGAGGATCTTTCGCCAAGTCTCCCCATTACCTGGCGAGTACCTGGCGGTAGTGAGCCAATCCCGTCATATGTGTCGCTGTAGGGTCGAGACCACAGCGTCGCCAGGCACCCCAACTGCCGCTTTTAGGGAGGCAGTTGGGGTGCGTTGTTGTCTGCGACAGCTCCCCTTCACCCCCCACGAACGGGACGAGAGATCCAATGGCACGACACAAGCTCACCCTCAAGCACAAGCGGTTCATCGCGGCCGGTGCCGCAGTGGCGGCCGTCGCGGGCGGTTTCGGCGTCGCCGCGACCGCGGGCGCCAGTGAGACCACCGGGAAGAAGCCGGTGGAGAAGGTGCTCGTCAAGACGGTGTTCGCCCCGGCCGGCACCGCGGATGCGGCGCGCGCCGTCACCTACAACACCGACCTGGTGCCCGTCGCCGGGCGCGTGCAGGTCAAGGAGGAGCTGCGGCGCGACGGCGGTACGCGGATCGAGCTGCGGCTGCGGGACCTCGCCGCGAACCGTGTGTACGGCGCCCACGTGCACACCAAGCCGTGCGGCAAGCTGCCCGCCGACGCCGGGCCGCACTACCAGGACGAGGTGGACCCGAAGCAGCCGTCCGTGGACCCGGAGTACGCCAACGCCGAGAACGAGGTGTGGCTGGACGTGACGACGAACGACGACGGCTCGGCGCGTTCCATAGGCGTCGTCGACTGGCGGTTCCGGGAGGGCGGGGCCCGTTCCGTGGTGCTGCACGAGGCGGCGACGTCCACGCACGAGGGGCACGCGGGGACGGCCGGGGCGCGGCTGGCCTGCGTGAACGTTCCGTTCAAGTAGGCGATCGTGTGCCGCCCGAGCCGATCACCGGCACGGGCGGCAGGCGGAACCTCCGCCGCGCCCCTCGTCTTCGACCCGTCCGCCCACATCGGGCAGACGGTCACCGTCGCGTTCATGGGGCTGTGCCCGGGCCGGTATCGGGACGGGTCAGTCGGCGTAGTCCTTGAGTTTCTCGGTCTTGAGGGTGATGTCGACAGGGGTGGGGATCTCGACGGTTGCGCCCCAGGGGTAGGAGGGGGCTTGCTGGTAGCGACCGTCCCTCGGCTCGCTGAAGACCGTCAGGGTGTTGTTGTCGCGGTCGATGAGGAGGTAGACGGGGATGCCGGCTGCCGCGTAGCCGACCGGCTTGTCGATACGGTCGCGCTGGTCGGTGTCGCGGTCGCGGGAGGTGATCTCCACGGCCATGAGAGCGCCGTCGGGGTTGGACCACTCGCCGTCTCCCCGGAAGTGATCCACCGGCACCAGCGTGCCGTCAGTGCGCGCGCGGCCCTTGCGATAGGCCTCGGCCTTCACTCCGGACTCGGGCACGAGATCCAGGTCGGGACGGTGTTGCATGCACTGGCGCAGCAGCCACATGAAGATCGAGCGGTGGTTGCCGTCAGGCATGGCCTTGACCTTTACATTTCCGTTGATGTACTCGAGCCGCACGGTTTCGGGAGCCACGGCGGCCAGCTCCTCGAACTCGTCGACATCGAGCGGGCCGTGCCGGACGCACAGCCTCCCGCCGAGAAACTCCAGCCGGTTCCGCAGCTCCGTCGGAGCCCTGCGGACGAGTTCTTCGAAGTCCTCGACGGACATCTGCGGACGCTCGGCGGTATCAGGGGTCATGGGGTCGCCTCCTTCCTCCCATCGTGCCCCGGTGTGGTGACGACGGACCGTAGGAGCGGTCATACGGGTGTCCTTTCTCGTGACTGCTGTGACATCGCCACACGGATCTGGGCCGCGTGGGTGTGTACTGCGGCGGCGGACAGGGGCGTGTTGGGTTGAGTAGGGGCGCGTTCGCCTCGGCAGGCGCCGCACATGCCGCCCGGTAGGGCCTCGGGACGGCCCGCGATGCCGCACTTCGCGCACTCCAGCATGCGGAGGGGAGGGCGTACGGGGTCGGGGAGGGGCGCCGGTTCCGGGGGGAGCTTGGCGAGGAGGCGGGTGCGGAGGAGGGCCGCCGGGCTGTGGACCGGGGTCGGGAGGCCGGAGGTCAGGGCTTGGCGGATGGACTCGTCGGTCGCGCCGCGCTCGAACCAGGGCAGCAGGAGCGGGGCCAGTGCCGCGCAGCCCGCCTGGGAGAGGGAGAGTGCGGGGGCCTCCCGGCCCAGCGCGGCGAGGAGGATGTGGGCCCGGGAACGGGTGGGGGCCTTCTCCGGCACCTGCCCCGGCACCTGCCCCGGCTCCTGCGGTACGTCGCCCCGCGTGAACCTCGCCCACCAGCCGTCGTCCCGTGCCGTCCGGGAGAACCACGATCGGGTGATCCAGCGGGAACCTCCCGAGCCGACCTCGATGGACTCCCGGCCCCGGCGCAAGTGGCCCGCCTCCTGGAGCCTGTTGAGGGCCGTGCGCAGCGCGCACTGTCCGTACGGGAGTGTCTTGGCCAGCGTTTTCACGGAGATGTCGGCGCCGTCGGGGAGGCGGTCGATGTACGCGGCGACGGCTGCTTCGCGGGGTGGGAGGTCGGCGAAGTCGTGGGCCGTGCGGGGGTGTTGGTCGGGGGCGGTGCGTTTGCCGTAGCCCGGGTTGGCCATGGGGTGGGGGCGCGGAGGGTGCGGGTCCGCGTGCGCGGGCAGGGAGGCAGCACTAAGGTTGGCATCAGCCATGGGATCGAACCGTGTCTTTCGATCTCGTAGGTCAAGCCCCCGCCGGTGTTGGTAGCACCTGGCGGGGGCTGTTTCGTCTGCGGGCACGGTATCAGCATCGTCACCGTGCGTGGCAAGTCGAACGCGTCAAGTCAACTCGCCGGGTGGGGGGGGGTGAGGCCCGCCTCCCGTTCCTTGAAAAGAGGGCTCGGAGCTGGGGGCTTGAGCTTCGGGGGCGTTAATTCGGTCGCCGGGGGGTGGGGCGGCTGAGTACTGTGGCGCCACTTCGACGATCACGCTCTCCAGAAGGACGCCGCAGAACGGGAGCGGGCGCACACGCACACGTGCGTGGCCAGGAAGCGGGCGGCAGTGATTTTGCCCTGCCCTTCCACCGCTCACAGGAGTGTTCCGCCATGAGCCCCGTTTCCGTACCCGCACGCATACCCGTCGGGCTCGGTCTGCCCGTCGACGACCCCGCCGGCCTGCTGACCTGGGCCCGGCTCGCTGAGGAGAGTTCGTTCAGCACGCTGGGACTGCTCGACCGGCTCGTCTACGACAACCCCGACCCGCTGGTCACGCTGGCCGCCCTCGCCGGGGCGACGAGCCGCATCCGCGTCCAGACCGAAGTCCTGCTCGCCCCGCACTACAACACCGCCATCCTCGCCAAGCAGACGGCCACGCTGGACCGGATCTCCGGCGGGCGCTTCACCTTCGGCATCGGGATCGGCGGGCGGGAGGACGACTGCCAGGTCGCCGGCATCGACATCCGGCGGCGCGGGCGTCGGCTCGACGAGCAGCTGGAGCAGTTGCGCTGGGCCTGGTCCGGGCAGCCGTACGCGGAGGGCGTCGGGCCGATCGGGCCGCTCCCCGCGACCCCCGGCGGCCCCGAGGTCCTGTTCGGCGGCTTCGCCCCCGCCGCCCTCGAACGCGTCGCGCGCTGGGGCGACGGCTTCCTCGGCGCGGCGCTGCCTCCGGCCCACATGGACCGGATGTTCCGTGAGGTCGAGACCGCCTGGGAGAACCACGGGCGGGCCGGGCGCCCGAAGCTCGTGGCCCAGGCCAGTGTGGCGATCGGTGGGCCGTCGGTGATCGCCGACGCCCGCGCCAACCTGCTGCGGTACTACGCCTTCACCGGGCGCGCGGAGTACATGGCCGAGGGGCTGCTGACCACGCCGGAGGCCGTACGCGGCGCGGTCGACGCGTTCGCCGGGATCGGGGCGGACGAGGTGGTCCTGTATTGCTGGTCCTCGGACCCCGCCCAGATCGGCCGTCTCGGTGAAATGCTGTTCGATCAGGAGAAGTTGTTGACGGACGGGGGATCTGGTGGGCAAGAGACGTGTGCGGAAACTGCTGCGGAAGATGGAGAGCGGTGAGCCCGTGGAACTCGTCGTCAGCATGACGACGATGAAGGGGCTCACCCGACTCGCCTTCATCGCGCAGCAGTTCGGGTACGAGTACGCGGACCTGAACCTGAACGACAACAGGTTCGCGCTGCGCGTCGTGCCCGACCCGAGCCGGGAGGGCCGGGAGCGTGCCGCGCGGAACCGGGAGCGGTATCCCGAGGCAGGGGACGGGGGCTCGCTGCCGCCCGTCGTGCCCGCCGAAGCCGAACTTCTCAAGGCCCGCATGGTGTTCGACCTCGGGCACCAGTTCACCGACAAGCAGCGGATGGCCATCTCGGGTCTCGGCTTCACCGCGCTGGTCGCGGCGATCGCGTTCCGGTTCGCGGACGGCGCCACCGGTGTCGTCATCGCCGTCGGCGTCTGGGCCGCGCTCATGGGCCTGGTGTACTTCGGGCTCGGCTACAGCCGACGCCGCACCGCCAGGTATGCCGCCCGGCTCCAGGCCGCCGGGTTCACGCCGGTGACCGACCAGGTCGGGCGGCTGCGGTATGTGCCACCGGGCGGACGGCTACCGGGGCACGGCAACCCGTTCGCCTAGCGCGACTTGAGGTCCTCGACGAACACGGACCACACCTCGGCCCGGAACACGAGCTTCGGGCCGAGGGGGGTCTTGGAGTCGCGCACGGGGATGTGGGTGGGGTGGCCTTCGGCGACTTCCAGGCAGTTGCCGCCTCCGCCCTCGCTGTACGTCGACTTGCGCCAGCGGGCGACCTCCAGGCAGTCGCCGCCACCGCCGCCGCTGTAACTGGACTTGTGCCATATGGCGGCGCTCAGGTCGTGGTCAGGGATGTTCCTCATGGGCATAATCCTGCGCCAACGCCTCGATCAGGGCCAGGGACTTCTCAGGCGGGAGGGCGGAGGCCGCGAGTAGCTCGAAGGTGAGCCGCAGCTGGCTGACGAGGGCTGGGTCGTCCTCCAGCCGTCCGACACGGACGCCCTCGAAGTAGACCAGCGGAGGGGCGTCGTCGAAGTCCATCAGCTTCAGCGCGCCTTCCATGGCCGTGTGCGCTCCCGCGCTGAACGGCAGTACCTGCACGATGACCCGGCTCCGGCGGGCCAGGCCCGCGACGTGAGTCAGGGCTTCCTCCATCACGGCACGGCCGCCGGTCTCTCGGCGTAGCGCGGCTTCGTCAAGCACCGCCCACAGCAAAGGTTTTGTTGGATCGTCGAGGAGCCGGGTCCGTGCGATCCGTCCCTCCACCCACCCCTCGATGGTCTCCTCCGGCGCTGTCGGGGCGTAGGCACGGTTCACGGCTCGTGCGTACGCGGGCGTCTGGAGCAGTCCGGGGATCAACATCGGCGTGTACTGGCGGATCGCCGTGGCCAGCGCCTCCGCCTCCGCTGCCTCTGCGAAGTGCTCGGGATAGCGGGACTTGGACGCCGCCTTGCAATTGCGGCTGAAGAAGTCCCCCGTCTCCAGCGCCACATCGATCAGCCGCGCGATCTCCGGCTGCAGGCGTCGTACGGCCGACTCCAGCTGGCCCACGAACGACCCGCTCACGAACAACCGCTGGCCCAGATCATCCTGACTGAGCCCCGCCCGCTCCCTCGCGTGGCGCAGCTCGGCGCCGAGCAGCGCCCGGGGTGACGACGACGGGTCGAGGTCCTTCGGTCCTGGCATGGCCGCAACTTCCTGTCCAGCAGTCCCCCTGTTGGGGCGTCGTATCTGGCCAGGCTAGAGGCCCCTCGGCCACGCTGTGTGGTGAATCGGCAACCCAGCGTGGAGGAAGCGGACGTGAAGAACAGAGCGGCGGCGAAGGGGCGGAGCACAGTGCGGACGACCGAGGAAGCCGTGGAGCAACTCGACCAGGCCCTGCGCGGAGTCGGCATCGTGCTCCCGTCACTGCGCGTGGACCCGGTGACCGGGGCCAGTGAACTGCCCTACCCGCTCGTCGAGTTGGGGTGCTGCAACCTCCAGGTCGCCGCCGACCTCGCCGCCGTGCTGCGGAAGGCGGCTCGGACGTGACCGCCCCGCAGCGGTCGTACGTCGTGGACGTACGGGACGGGCGGCTCGGCGAGGTGATGGGCCGGGAGGGCGGTTACGTGCAGTTGCGGCCGGTCGGGGGCGGCCGGGAGTGGGACTGTCCGCCGGACACCCTGCGGGAGGCGACCCCGGGGGAGGTGCTGCGGGCCCGGGTGCGGCGGGTCAACGAGGAGGGGCGGCTGCCGTGTTGAGCCGTTGCGGCGTCGGGGCGTCCAGGACGGCCGGGCTCCTGGGCCGAGACCGGGGTGGCCTCTCGTCCCCTCGCTACAGATTGCCCAGCGGCTCGATGTCCACCCGGACCGGCTCGCCCCAGATGCGTGTCACGTCGTAGTCGGTGAACTCCTGGACCAGGCGGTAGGCGATCGCGGGGCGGGGGCCCCGGCGCTGCGCGGCGAGGTAGAGCTCGGCCTCGCGGCGGTCGCGGCGGGGGGTGCCGCAGAGCTGCCAGACCTGGCCGTTCCACGCCTCCGGGAGCCAGCGCTGCTGGGGCTGGGGGCGGTCGTCCCGTACGCCGTAGCGCGAGGGGGTCGGGGTGGCGGGGCCGGCGGGGCGGGCCGGGCCGTAGCTGTCGTTCAGCTGGGTGCGGCGGGCGGCTCGGCGGCGGGTCTCGCAGAGCAGGCAGCGGTCGGGGGCCTCCTCGTCCACCGGGCCGTTCGGGTGCTCGGCGCAGCGGGTCGTCGGGGCGGCCGTCGTGACCGTCTCGTCCAGCAGCTCCAGGGCTCGTCTGAGGTCGGCCTTCACCTCGTGCAGCCGGGCGTCCGGGGTGTCGGCGTTCAGCGCGTCGCCGTGCTCCCCGAGGAGACGCAGGGCGCGGCCGAGGGCGGTGAGCTGCGCGTGGTTCACGGGCGCGGTCCTTCCCGGGGAGGCAGGGGAGACAGGGGAGACATCAGCGATCCCCACCACCGTGCCACACGCCACTGACAGTCCCCCGAAGGTCGGGCTCAACCTCGGAGGGGTATGTACATTCCATGAGGGGATTACCGGAAATTCTGTACATCGCGGGAGGCCGCATGTCTCTGACACACATCGACATCGACGATGAGGCGCTGGAGACCGCGAAGCGCCTGGGTGGGCACCGGACGAAGACCGCAGCGGTGGCGAAGGCGCTGGAGGAGTACAACATGCGGCTTCTGCGCGCCACCGCCCACGACAAGTACTTCGAGCTTGCCCAGGAGTGGGACATCGAAGGGGCCGAGGCCGCGCACCGTGCGGACAAGGAGGCCCACCGCGGGTGAGCGGCTACCTGCTGGACTCGTCGGCCCTGTGGCGCCTGCTCCGGGACCGGCGTCTTCACGAGGCGTGGCGCCCCGTCGTCATGGACGGCGACCTCCGGTCGTGCTATCCGCAGCGGGCGGAGTTCCTGCGCTCGGCACGCGGCCTCAAGGAGTACGAGGCGTACAGCGCGATGTTCGCCGAGCTCTACGACGACGTCTCCGTCCCGGAGGGCGCGCCCCACTGGATCGGCGGGCTACAGCTGCGGGCCGCCGAGCGAGGAGAGCAGCAGGCGCTGTCCGCTGTCGATCTGCAGATCTGCGCCACCGCCGCTCACCACGGTCTCGTCGTCCTGCACGACGACAGGGACTTCGTGACGGCTGCTCGCCTGGCGGTCGAACTCCGTCAGCTCGACGTGCGCCGAGGGCCGCCGCCGTAGAGAGCTGATGCGGTGTCGGCTCCGGGGGCACCCGCCTGTGCCCGCGGAGCGTCAGCCCGTCGTCATCGCCGCCGCCAGAGCCGCCCGCAGGTGTCCCTCGTTCTCCGTCAGCAGGCGGGTCGCCGTGCTCGGGTCCACGCCGCTCAGGATGGTGAGGATGGCGTTCTTCACCTGGCCGCCCGAGGCGGTGAGGGCCGTTTCGATCTCGGTGTCCGTCGCGCCGGTGGCGAGGGCGACGATGCGGTGGGAGCGGGCGCGGAGCTTGTCGTTGGTGGCCCGGACGTCGACCATCAGGTTCCCGTAGGTCTTGCCGAGACGGATCATGGTGATCGTCGAGAGCATGTTCAGGACGAGCTTCTGGGCCGTGCCCGCCTTGAGGCGCGTCGAGCCGGTGACCAGTTCCGGGCCGACGACGATCTCGATGCCGTGATCGGCCGCCGCGGCGAGCGCGCTGGCCGTGTTGCAGGACACGCCGACCGTCAGCGCGCCGGTCGCGCGCGCGTGCTCCACCGCGCCCACCGCGTACGGCGTGCGACCGGAGGCGGAGACGCCGACCACCGTGTCGTCGGGCGTCAGCGCGAGCGCGTCGAGGTCGGTCCGGGCCAGCTCCGCCGAGTCCTCCGCCCCCTCGATCGAGGTGACCACGGCCTCCCGGCCGCCCGCGATCAGGCCCACCACCTGCGAGGGTGCCGTGTTGAACGTCGGCGGGCACTCGGACGCGTCCAGCACGCCCAGCCGGCCCGCCGTGCCCGCGCCCGCGTAGATCAGCCGGCCGCCCCGGGCCATCCGCTCGGCGATGGCGTCGATCGCCGCCGCGATCAGCGGCAGCTGCGCGGAGACGGCCGTCGGCACGGCGGCGTCCTCGGCGTTCATCAGCTTCGCGATGTCGAGCGTGGGCAGCTGATCGATGTCGGCCAGCTCCGGGCGGAACGCCTCGGTCGTCAGCGACTCCAGCTCGGCGCGCACGGAGAGATGGTGGGGGAGGGCGGAGGCGTGGGGGGAAGTGGCCATGGTGACTCATTCCGTACGGTGCGGTGCGACTGTGCCTTCGGGGCAGACGCGGTGGTGGTCCGCGGGTTCGTCGTGGTCGATCGCGCTCCGCGGCGCAGCCGCGGAGGTCACGGTTCCGTGCCCTGACGGGGCGCTCGTCCCCGGCCCACCTACCGCGACGGCCCCCCGACCCGGTGCCGATGCGCCAACGCCTCGTAGGACGCCGACAACGCGGGCGCCGCCGACTCGTACGTCCGTTGCGCCACGCCGACGAACAGGCAGTCCACCACCAGCAGTTGACTCGTCCGGGACGACATCGCCGCCGGCCGCAGCTCGCTCTCCCTGGCCGTGGACGTCGTCAGGACGTGATCGGCGTACTGGGAGACCGGTCCGTCCGGCCGCCCGGTGATCGCGATCGTCGTGGCCCCGTGGTCGAAGGCGACCCGCAGCGGCTCGATGACGTCGCCCGTCGAGCCGGAGTGGGTGATCGCTATGGCCACGTCCTTCGCGCGGAGCTGCACCGCGTTGGTGACGGCGAGGTGCGGGTCGCTGTGCGCGTGCGCTATCAGCCCTATGCGGAGCAGCTTCTGCGTGAGGTCCTGGGCGACCAGCCCGGACGCCCCGACACCGTAGATGTCTATGCGGCGGGCCCCGGCGAGCGCGCCGACCGCCGCGCCGAGCTGGACCATGTCGAGTCCGGCCGCCGTGTCCGCGAGGGTCTGCTGCTCGTCGTACGCGAGCTTGGCGACCACGTCGGGCAGCGGGTCGTCGACCGCGATGTCGGCCGTGACCGAGGGCGCGCGGCCCGATTGCTGGTGGGCGGCGAGGCCGGCGAGGGCGAGGCGCAGGTCGCGGTAGCCGGGGTAGCCGAGGAGGCGGGCGGTGCGGACGACCGTCGCCTCGCTGGTGCCGGTGAGAGCGGCGAGGCCGGTGACCGTGAGCGCCGCGCAGCCCGCGGGATCGCTCGCGACGGCCTCCGCGACCCGCTGCATGGAACGGGTCATGGAGGGGGCCAGCGTCCGTACCTTCGCCGCGAGGGCGGCGGGGGCGGGCGGCGCTCCCGCGGTGCCGCTCTTCCCTCCGGGCGAGCGACCCGGGGACCGGCCTTCCGCAGGTGCGGAAATTTCCTTCACTTCATCGCTCACCTTATGAAAGATATTTTCTTTCCGGTCGTATGGTCAAGGGCCGCACAATGGATGCATGAGTCCCAGCAGTGACCCCGTGAGCCCCCTCGGCCCCCTTGAGCAGGCGCTGCACGCCGCCCGCGCCCTCGTGCTCGCCGACCTGGCATCCGGCGAGGTCGCCGACGCGGACATCGTCTCGATGGTCGAGGACTCCGTCGTCCAGCGCCGCTGGTGGGTCGAGCAGTGGCCGGACGGCGCGGCGTACGTCGCCGGGCTCGTCGCCCAGGACGTCCAGGACGCCCTGCTCGAACGGTACGGCCGCTGGCCCCTCTGCCCGGTCTGCGGCGTCGGCGACCCGCACGCGCTCGACGTCGAGCCCGAGCTCGGGCCCGATCCGCAGTGGGTGTGCCACAAGGCCGGGGTGCGGGTCGCGGCGCTGGGGACGCTGGGCGCCGCGTCCGGAGGGGCCCCGTCCCCGTGACCCTCTACATCGACCCGCCCACCTGGCCGGGGCACGGGCGCATGTGGTCCCACCTCGTCAGCGACGCGTCCTTCGACGAACTGCACGCCTTCGCCGGGCGGTTGGGCATCCCCGAGCGGGCCTTCGAGCGCGACCACTACGACATCCCGTCCCACCGCTACGAGGCGGTCGTGCGGGCGGGTGCCGTGGAGGTGGGCTCGAAGGAGTTGCTGCGCAGACTGACGGAGGCGGGGCTGCGCAGGCCCAAGCGGCGGGGACCACGGCGTGAGGGGTCGGGGACCACGGCCTGAAGGGGTCGGGGCCCATGCCTGAGGGGGCGCGGGCCATGGCCTGAAGGGTCGGGGACACACCTGAGGGGTTGCGGGCCACGGCCTGAGAGGTCGCGGGCCACGGTCTGAAGGGCCGGGGCACTCGACACCGCTCGGGCCCCGGCGTACGTCAGGCGCGCGGACCGAGTCGTACGTCAGGCGCGCAGGCGGAGTTGTACGTCAGGCGCGCAGGCGGAGTTCGTACGCGAACTGCTCCCCGTCCGCCCCGTGCTCCCCGTCGCCCCAGTCGTCGCTGACCTTGTCGAATCCGGCCCGCGAAAGGACGTTCTGGGACGGGGTGTTGACCTTGTCGACGACCGCGAACAGCGACCGTACGTCCCCCGGCTCCCGGCTCCGCTCCCGCGCCCAGCCGGCCAGCGCGCGCACCGCGTCGGTCATGTGACCGCGCCCGCGCGCCCCCTCGACCAGGTCGTAGCCGATCTCGACGCGGCCCTCCTCGTCCGGCGCGCCGTGGTAGCCGAGCGCGCCGACGGCGAACCCGTCCTCCTTGCGTACGAGCACGAACATGCCCCACTCCGGCCGGTGCACCCCCGCCTCGTAGGCCTGGAACACCATGCCCGCGCCGACCCGGGTCCCCTCGACCGGCCCGCCCGCGATCCACTCGAAGCCGCCGGTGCCGCCCTCGGCGAGATCGGCCGCGGCGGCCGGGTGGACGCCCTGCAGGACGACGTTCTCGGCGTCGATGTGCAGCGGATTGCTCCAACGCCACTCCGTGACCGGCGCGCGCCCCGGCAGCTCGCCCCGGCCGGTGGCCCACAGCAGGGTCGTCCAGGGGTCGTCACCCGGCCTGACGTGCGGGAAGAGGCGGGCGAGCACGGACTCGCACAGTCCGAGCCCGGCGGGCGGCACGGCCGCGGACGCCGGGAGCCCGAGGCCCTCCGCGATGTCGTGCGTGTGCAGCAGCACCTCGGCGACACCCATCGCCGCGAAGCCCTCACGGTCGGCGGCGCGGAACGGGTACGGGTGGAAGGCGCGGACCGAGCGGGGGGTGGTGTGGACGGCGGCCGTGAGCAGGGCGCCGGTCGTGCGGATCACCTCCAGCACGTCGGCGTTGTTCTCGCACTCCGCCATGTCGATCTCGAACGGTACGTAGCGTGCCGTCGGCCGCCCCGCCAGCTGCCCCGCGTACGCGATCAGGTCCGACGCGATGTGGTCGGCGGTCTCCCGGCAATCCCACTCCAGCCGACCGGCCTTGACGCCCTTCCAGTCCTGGTCCACCACCGTCCCCAGCACCGTCAGGCCGTGTTCGACGGCTTCCTGAACCTGTTCCCCACCCATTGGTCGCATGGCGGCGAGGATAGGCGGGCTCAGACGTCCGTACGTACCGGATTTACGGCGCTGTCACCGCTCCCGGCCACGAGCCGGGAGGCCCGCGTACGCCGGTGGAGGCGCAGCGAGACGGCCGTGGTGCCGATGGCGGCCGCGGTGATGGCGCCGCCCGCCCAGGCCGTGGAGGCGAAGCCGTGGCCCGCGTCGATGACGACGCCGCCGACCCAGGGGCCACCGGTGTTGCCGAGGTTGAACGCGGCGGTGGTGGTGGCGCCGGCGAGGGTCGGGGCGGCACCGGCGACGTTGAACAGACGGGCGTTGAGGGCCGGGGCGGTGTAGAAGCAGGACACCCCGAGGAGGAAGGAGAGCAGGACGGCGGCGACGGCGGACTCGGCGAGCAGCGCCAGGGCGACGAGCAGCACCGTGGACGCGGCGGTACCGGTGAGCAGCACCCCGAAGAGGTGCGCGTCCGCGATCCGTCCCCCGACCGCCGTGCCGATCAGCGCCCCGATCCCGAACAGCGCGAGAACCGTCGGCACCCAGCCGTCGTCCAGCCCGGCCACGTCCGTGAGCAGCGGCGCGAGATAGCTGAACGCGCAGAAGACGCCGCCCGCGGCCAGCGCCACGATCGTGATGGAGAGCCAGACCTGGGGTTCGCGGTAGATCCGGGCCTCTCGGGCGAGCCGGGGCCGCTGGTCGGGCAGCGGGATGGCCGGTACGAGTGTCACGACCCCGACGAGCGCGATCGCCGAGGCCACCGCCACCGCCCAGAACGCCGACCGCCATCCGAAGTGCTCTCCGAGGAAGGCCCCCGCCGGAACCCCCAGCACATTGGCGATCGACAACCCGCCGATCATGATGGCCAGGGCGCGGGCCCGCGCGTTCACCGGCACCATCGCGACGGCCACGGCCGCCCCGACCGCCCAGAACCCGGCGCAGGCGAGCGCGCTCACGATCCGGGAGGCGAAGAGGACGGCGTAGGTGGGGGCGAGGGCCCCGGCGACCTGCCCGAAGCCGAAGATCGTGATCAGCGCGACGAGGGTCGTACGCCGGGGGAGGCGCAGTGTCGCCACCGCCAGCAGCGGCGCCCCGATCACCATCCCGATCGCGAACGCCGAGATCAGCAGCCCCGCCCGTGGGATGGACACGTGCATGTCCTCGGCGATGGGCGGCAGCAGCCCCGAGAGCATGAATTCGCTGGTCCCGAGCGCGAAGACGGCCAGGCCGAGGACGTAGACGGAGAGGGGTACGCGGAAACGGGCATGGTCGGGAGCGGTGGCGGATGAGGACATATTCATGGGCAACAGGCGGTCACGGGGTCGCATTCCTTCCCCCGGACAGGGCCGGGAAGTCGGTCTCGTCAGTCCTCCGTCAGTCCTCCGTCAGTCCGGTCAGCTCCGCCCGCAGGTTCTCCCGGGCCCGGCCCTCCCACTCCCGCTGCCCGTACGGCGTCCTGAACAGCCGGGGCAGATCGAGCAGTTGGCGCAGCACAGCCGCCCGGCCCGCCCGGAACGCCTCGTCCGGCACGAACCCGTACTCCGCCCGCACGGCGGCGGCATAGGCGGCGTACGCGTCCGGTGCCGATGCCAGGATCGCGAGATCCGCGTCGCACAGCACCTGCCCGTTCGGGTCGTCGTCGGCCGGATCATGGGTGACGGTCAGCAGCACCAGCCGCACGACCTCCGCCACCTTCTCCTGCGCGACTCCGGCCTCGCGCAACGCCCGCTCGGCGAGCCGCGCCGACCGCTCCTCGTTCGTCGACCGCTCCGGCAGATACACGGCGTCGTGGAACCAGGCCGCCAGGCGGACGAGATCCGGGTCCGCCGCGTGGTCCTCCAGCACCTCGACGCGGTCCAGCACCGCCGTCAGGTGATCAAGGGTGTGGTACTTCCGCTGGGGCTCCGACCACCGCTCGATCAGGTTGTCGGCATACGGGGACGGCGGGGGATCGCAGGCCCCGTCCCGGGCGGAGAGCAGCGCGGGGAGCCAGCGGTGGCGAAGGGCTTCCCGGCGGGCCGCGTCGACGCCGGGGACGCCGGGGACGTCGGAAGCGCCGGAAGCGTCGGAGGTGTCAGGGTCGGGCATATACGCATTGTGCCTGTGCTGTGCACACAGCGGGCCTCTCCCCCTAGCGTGGATCCCATGACGACTGTGGCTGATACACACGACGTACGGGACCCCGGACTCCCCGCGCGGCTGCTGGCCGGTGAGCGGGACGTGCTGGTGCCGCTGTTGCGGGGGCGGCCGGAGGGGGACTTCTCGGCGGGGACCTGTTGTCCGGGGTGGACCGTGCGGGATGTGCTGGCGCACTGCTCGGCCGCGCTGTCGCGGGTGGTGGAGGGGCGGTTCGAGAAGGGCGTGTTCGGCCCGGAGTCGAACGACCGGGACATCGCGGAGCGGGGCGAGTGGTCCGTCGCGCGGATCGTGGACGAGCTGGAGCGGGGCATGACCGACGCGGGCCCGGTCATCGCCGAGGCCGGCGGCGTGCTGGACGGGGTCGCCCTCGGGGAGTGGGTGCACGCCGGTGACGTCCGCGAGGCCTGGGGCCTGCCCGACGCGTACGGCGGCGCTCAACTCGCTCCGGCGATCGAGCTGTTGACCCATCTCACCCGGGCGCGCGGCACCCGCCCCCTGCACGCCGACCTCGACGACACCGACGAGCCCCTGCTGCTCGGCGCCCCGAGCGGCGAGGCGCCGCCCGCGCGCTACCTCGGGGACGCCACCACCCTCGTACGGCTCTACTCGGGGCGCCGCCCACCCGCCGGCACGTCGTACGAACTGGCCGGCGCGACCGAGGCCGAGCTCAACCTTTACGCCGTCTGACGGTAAGCGGATGGTCGTCGGGTGCACGAAGGAGCACCTGGCCGAGCTGGTCGAACAGTACAAACACCCGGCCATTCATCGACCCCCGGCTCCGGGCCGGGAAGACGGCCGGGGCTCCGCAAAGGCATGGCGCGCTCCCGGGGAGCCGATCCACATCGGGCCCGCAGAGGGCGAGAGACGCTCAGCCTCAGCTCGGAGTGCGGTCGACGGCCGGTGACGAACCCTGGGCAGTGAACCTGCCGGACCCGGTGTGACTCCCTACCGGCGACGGCCGCGCGTACTCGAAAACGTCGGCACCGAGGTCCACAGGAGCGAGCGGATCACCACTTACTGAGTTCGGGGGCAACTCCCCCTTGAACAGCCGGTCTTGTTGCGGTGCGCCGCATCGAGGGCAGATGCGGACAGTGGTCGTCCGCATGCGAACCGTGACAGCGGCGTCCAACGGTCCGGGTTGTTGCTAAATTGGACTAGACCTGTAGTCGTCACCGATCGATGCCCGACGGAAGGGGCCCCATGACCACGCGCGCGCTTCTGGAGGTGATCGCCCTCGACGCCGAGGACGCCGTCGCCGCCCAGGCTGGAGGTGCCGACCGGCTGGAGCTGGTCACGGACATGGGGGCCGACGGACTCACCCCGACGGTCGCGACGTTCGTGGAGGTGCGGGCCGCCGTGGACATCCCGGTACGGGTCATGCTGCGGCTCGCCGACGGGTTCGCGGCGGGGGACGTGGACGCGCTGGTGCGGGCTGCGGGCGACATGCGGTCGGCCGGGGCGGAGGAGTTCGTGCTCGGGTTCCTCGGGGAGGACGGCGGGACCGATCTCGGCGCCGTGGAGAGGGTGGTCGCGGAGCTGGACGGACGCGCGTGGACCTTCCACCGGGCGATCGACCGCGCCGCCGACCGGGACGCCCTGCGCAAGCAGCTCGCGGACCTGCCGGGGCTGGACACCTACCTCACGGCGGGCTCGGCGGCGGGGGTCGACGACGGTCTGCCCGTACTCCTCGCGGAGGCGGCCCGCCGTGGCGACCCCGGCTACACGCAGCGCCTCATGATCGGCGGAGGTCTGCGCCTCGACCACGTCCCGCGCCTGCGCGCCGCCCGCGTCGACGCCTTCCACATCGGAGGCGCGGCCCGCCCCGAAGGATGGACCGCGCCGGTCGCCGCCGATGCCGTACGGGAATGGCGCAGGGCACTGGACAGGCGTCGCCATGGCCGGGGTGCCCCGGGAGCGGAGCCGTCGCGGGTGCGGACGGCGCCGGGAGCGAGGTAGCGGGCGTTCAGGCCGATGCGCGCCACGTCGCCGGCGTTGGGGCCGGAGCGGTGCAGCAGCGCGACGCCCAGGAGGACGGCGTCGCCTGCCGCGACCGGGACGGGAACAGCGTCGCCATGCCCGAACCCGGCCTCGGCCAGGACGGCTTGGTCCGCGCGGCCGCGTCGCTGTCCGTGCTCGGCCTCCAGTTCATGCGACAGGTAACCGAGTTCGTGGGAGCCGGGGGCGATGTGCAGGCAGCCGTTCTCCACGGTGGCTTCGGTGAGGGCGAGCCAGGCCGACACCGACGCTGCGGGCTCAACGAGTCACCCCGTCAGGTCGCAACACCGGGTTGCGACACTAACCTGCGGTGGTGACCGGAACCGAGCTGGATGAGTTGATCGTTGCTGACGGCGCGGCGCTGCGCGCGTGGCTGCTGGACAACCACACCGCCTCTCCTGGCGTGTGGCTCGCCCTGACCAGGAAGGGCGGCTCCGTCACCACGCTGACCTGGCAGCAGGCGGTCGACGAGGCACTGTGCTTCGGCTGGATCGACGGGCAGGCCCGCAAGCGCGACGAGGGGAGTTCCTGGAGGCGGTTCACCCCGCGCCGGCCCCGCAGCGTCTGGTCCCAGCGCAACGTCGCCAACGTGGCCCGGTTGGAGGCGGCCGGCCTGATGCTGCCCGCCGGCCGCGCCGCGGTGGACGCCGCGAAGGCCGACGGGCGGTGGACGGCCGCCTATGCGCCGTCATCGGAAGCGGAGGTGCCGGCCGACCTGCAAGCCGCGATCGCCGCCGATCCAGCGGCGCAGGCGATGTTCGAGGTGCTCACCAGGACCAACCGCTTCGCCCTCATCAGCCGGGTCAATGCCGTCAAGCGGGCCGAGACGCGCACCCGGAAGATCGCCGAGTGCGTGGCGATGCTGGTCCGGCACGAGACGGTCCACCCGCAGCGAGCCAAGCCGGCGGACCCGCCGACGTCGTGACCGGGCGTCTGCCGGAACGGACAAACCCACGCTATTGAGCGGAACTGTTCTCGAAACTCTGTCTCGTCCGCTTCAAGAAGCGTGAAGGTCTCCGCTGGTGCGCGGTCAGCCGTATCGTTCGACGAGCGCGTTGCCGATCGAGGCCAGGTGGTCTCGGACACCCGGAGGGCCGGTCACCTCGAGCCATTCGACCAGCCCGGCGAGCTCGCCGGCGAGCATGTACTCGCTGTGGCCGCGGATCACGACCTCGATGCGGCCGTCGGTCGTGGAACCTCCCACGTCGAGCCGGCCGCCGAGCGCCATCCGGAGTATGCCTATCCCGTGGGGTGTGCATACCGCCTGGATCTCCAGCGGCGTTCGTTTGCGGTCGACCTCGTCGGTGATCTCGCACCAGCTCTCGGCAAGGTCGAAGTCCTCGGGTCGGTGCACGGGATCGTCGGTCGGGTCGGCGGACGACACGCGGTCGATCCGGAAGGCCCGTCGGCCGGTCTCGGTGTTGGAGACGAGGTACCACGCCGGACCTTTGGCGACGATGCCCAGCGGGTGGACGGTTCTCTGGGTGTCGACGCCTTTGCTGTCGACGTAGCCGAGCCGCACCTGGACGCCGCGGATCACCGCGTCCTGGAGTTCGTCGAGGAAGTGAGGCGGCCGGTGCTCGACCCGGCTCGCCCCCCATCGCTGCGGGTCTATGACCAGCGACGACGCTGCTGCCTCGGCCTGCACCCGGAAGGGCTCCGGCAGAGCATGGACGAGCTTGCGCAGAGCTGCTTTCACGGCCGGCGTCGCAGCCGAGGCCGGGCCGACAGCCAGGAACAGGGCGCGGGCCTCACTGGCGGTCAACCCGGACAGGTCGGTACGGGCGCCGCCCACGAGGCGCCAGCCGCCGCCTCGGCCCTGCACGGAGTACACGGGCACCCCGGCCATGGTCAGGGCGTCAAGGTCGCGGCGGGCGGTGCGCTCGGAGACCTCCAGCTCTCGGGAGACCTCTGCTGCTGTCACCTGCTCGCGCCGTTGCAGCATGAGGAGGATGGCCACCAGCCGGTCGGTTCGCACGCCGACAAAGCTCTCACATAAACCGGTCATGGGGTGACCGGTTTATGGCAGCAGGATGGCGACATGACCTCACCGAGGAGGTCGACCGCTAGCGAACGCCCCCGGAGAGGAAATGCAAATGTTCAATCCAGCCGATTTTCCCAAGCCCACCCTCATTCCGGTCAACGGTGTGGAACTCGAAGTCTTCGAAGCAGGCCGAGAGAACGTGGGAAAGCCCATCGTGCTCTGCCACGGCTGGCCGGAGCACGCCTTCTCCTGGCGCCACCAGATGCCCGCCCTCGCCGCAGCCGGCTACCACGTCATCGCACCGAACCAGCGAGGTTACGGCAATTCGTCCCGCCCGGTCGAAGTGACGGACTATGACATCGAGCACCTGTCGGGTGACCTCGTCGCGCTCCTCGACCACTACGGATACGAAGACGCCACCTTCGTCGGCCATGACTGGGGCGCGTTCGTCGTCTGGGGACTGGCCCTGTTGCATCCGAACCGTGTAAACAAGGTGATCAATCTGAGCCTGCCTTACCAGGAGCGCGGAGAGAAGCCCTGGATCGAGTTCATGGAAGATATGCTTGGTGGCGACTTCTACTTCGTCCACTTCAATCGGCAGCCAGGCGTCGCGGACGCCGTGTTCGAAGACAACACCTTCCAGTTCCTTCGCAACCTGTACCGGAAGAACGAGACCCCCAGGGAGCCTCAGCCGGGTATGGCGCTGATCGATCTCGCCAGAGCGGAAACGCCACTCGGTGATCCCGTAATGAGCGACAGTGAACTGGCTGTTCTCGTCTCCGCTTTCGAAGCATCAGGGTTCACGGCCAGTGTGAATTGGTACAGAAATCTGGACCGCAACTGGTGCCTGTTGGCGGACGTGGACCCGATCATCCAACAGCCCACCCTCATGATCTACGGCGACCGCGACGTGATCTCGAGGTCTGAGAGACTGACAGAATTCGTGCCGAATGTGGAAGTAGTCAGTCTGGATTGCGGTCATTGGATCCAGCAGGAGAAGCCGGAAGAAACGAACCAGGCCATTCTCAAGTGGCTGGACCAGCGGGATGCCGGAATGCCCCGCCGCAGGTCGCGATGATCACGGTAGGGGCTCTGCCCCAGTAGCCAGCCCTTCTTGGCGGTGACGTCGCGCAGCACCGCAAGCGCGGAGCGGACCTGGCTGTGGGTCAGTTCGGTGGCCCGCATCAACTGCAGGGCGGTTGCAGGTTCCGGGATCGCGTAGATCGTCCGCGTCCAGCGGGAGTTGACGTGGCAACAGCACAGGCACGAGACCGGTGATCATCAGGGTGTCTACGCCAGCTGATCACATCGAGGTCCCGTGCCTGCCGCTCTATCCTCTCCGGTCCCTGCCGTTCTGGCGAAACTGGGTCCCCTCCACCAGCACGACACCGGCCGCCTGCGCGCCCACCTCCAGTGCGTACCCGACCCGCGTTCACGTCGCGGACGGTGGTATCCCCTGGTCGGCTTGCTGCTGATCTGTGCCTGCGCAGTCGTCTCCGGCGCCCGGACCATCACCGAGATCACCGAGTGGGGACAGCGCGCCACCATCACGGTGCTGGAGCTGCTCGGCATCCGCCGCCACCTGCCCGGACGTCGCCGCGCCCCGTCCCACGCCACCTTTACCCGGCTCCTGGCCAGCCTCGACGGCGATGCCCTGGACGCCGCGATCGGCGCCTACCTGACCGGACACGACCACACCGCCGTCGGCGCCACCGGCTCGGCGCCGCGACCGGCGATCGCGGTGGACGGCAAGGCGCTGTCCGGCTCCGCGCACCGACACCGGCGCCACCGGCACCTGCTGTCCGCCGTCACCCACGGCCCCACCGTCACCCTGGCCCAGCGGGAGGTGGGGGCCAAGACCAACGAGACAGCCGCCTTCCGCCCGCTGTTGGAACCACTCGATCTGGCCGGCGCCGTGGTCACCTTCGATGCCCTGCACAGCGTCAAGGACCAGGTGCGCTGGCTGGTGCAGGAGGAGAAGGCCCACTACATCGCGGTGATCAAGGGAAACCAGCCGACCGCGTCGGCCCAGGTCAAGGCCCTGCCGTGGGAGCAGGTGCCCGTGGCACACACCGTTTCCGGGACCGGGCACGGGCGGCGGGAGTCCCGCTCGGTCAAGACCATGGCCATCGCGGCAAACCTGGGCGGGATCGCCTTCCCCGAAGCGCGGCTGGCCTTGCGCATCCACCGGCGCCGCCAGGAGAGCGGCAAGCGGCAGACCCGGGAGACGGTCTACGCCGTCACCAGCCTCGATACCCACCAGGCCAGCCCCGCTGACCTGGGCGGATACGTGCGCGGGCACTGGGGAATCGAAAATTCCAGCCACCATGTCAGAGATGTGGTGTTCGCCGAGGATGCCTCCACCGTCCACACCGGCAACGCGCCGCGGGCGATGGCCGCTTTGCGGAACCTGGCCATCGGCAGGCTGCGGCTGCTGGGAGCCGACAACATCGCCAAGACCACCCGAGCGATCCGGGACGCACCCGAACACGCCGTCTGGATCTGGGGCATCACCGACAGCCCGCTCCTACCGGGAACTTGAAGCCGTCCTGGGAACAACGCCCGTGAGAAGGGTGTGACGTTCGGTCCCCCTCACAAGCTCAGCGACCGTATCGGACGTTGGGAACCCAGCAGGATTCGTGCCGCTTCGACGAGCTCAGGTTCAGACCCCCGGTGATATGCCGAGGCTTATACCACCGGCCAACCCTCCCGAGTTCACCCAGCCGCTGTAGGGCCTGGTATCCCCGAAGCACACCGACCAGGACTTCGGCCCGACCCCTGAGGACCGGCATTTCCAGTAGCCCACCTCGACATTTGTTGCGTTGACCAGGTCCACCTCTGCTGTGGTGGAGAAGAGGGCGAGGTTGTTGTTACGCACGATCACCGCCCCCTGTACGGAGCCCCCCTTTGGCGACCTGATCGAGCAGACCTGCGCGACCACATTGGGGGCGATCTCTCTGCTGCTGTTGCAACTCCACGTACTGGAGCTGGAGGTGATCGGGTTTGTGTCGCCGTAAGGCTTCCAGCTGCCGATCTCCTCGGCTGCGGCAGCTGTCGTGGTGACCAGCAGGCTGCCGCCGACGATCGCGCCGGTCATGGCCAGGGCGGCCAGTTTCTTCATAGTGCGTTCCCCTCATAGTTATCGCCGTCACGATTCGTAAGGGCTTCACCATGTTCGGGTGCCGCACTGAAGCGGAGTACCTCTAACCATTCAGGTTGAACGTACGACCTCAATGTGCTGGTGTTCGGCCTGGCTCCGGGCAGGGCTTGATCAAGTTCTGTAGGTGTCCGGTGACTGCTCAGGTCACACAAGGACCTGAGCAGTCACCCGCAGGAATGGGAGAGGATGCAGCAGCAGGCACAGGCCACCTCATGAGCATCTGGCTTAGAAGCCGTTGTCTTTCCGAGAGTGACGGGCGTGTTTCTGCTGGTCAGGTGTAGGGGTGGTGTTTCGGCGGGAGGGACGGGTTGTTGTGTCGTCTCTTCGGTGGAGGTGCCGGGATGCCGTCGGTGATGGGGTTGCTGGAGGAGCGTGAACGCGTCGCTCGGCAGCGGGTGGATGCTCTCCAGGCCGAGCTGCGGGAAGCGGAGGCGGTGTGGGAGCGGTTCGTGATTGCCCGTGAGACGGTGGGTGAGGTTCTGGCGGAGCCTCGCGGAGGCGAGGACGTGGCGCCGGTCGTGGTGGCCGGCGAACGGCCGGTGCAGGTCAGGCAGGCGGTGCCCGGCTCAGTGGTGCCTCACTGGGAGGAAGGGCTCGCCCCGGCGGTTCTCGCGCCGGACTACCAGCGGATCATGGACGTGCTGGCCGGCGGGAACGGGATGCGCGGGGAGGCGATGGACTGTCGTCAACTCGCGGCAGGCCTCGGGCTGGAGCCGGTCCCGGCGAAGGTGGAAGGGGTGCGGTCGAAAGCCAAGCGGCTGGCCGCGCGGGGCTGGCTGGCTGAGGAACGTCCGGGGCTGTTCAGCGTGCCCGTCGGGCGAGGCGGCGGCTCATGACTGTGCTCATCGCCCACTTGATCACTGCCTCCGAGGTGTCGGTGCGCGTCTCGTAGTCGCGGGCCAGCCGGCGTGAGTGCATCAGCCACGCGAACGTGCGCTCCACCAGCCACCTCTTCGGCAGCACGATGAAACCGCTGGTGTCGTCGCTGCGTCTGACCACGGTCAGCGCGATCCGCCAGGCGTCGCGGGCGAGGTCGACCAGGCGCCCGGTGTAGCCGCCGTCGGCCCACACCCGCGTGATGCGCCAGTGCCGTTCACGCAGCCGGGCCAGGAGTGTCTGCCCCGCGTCCCGGTCGGTGACCGAGGCCGCGGTCACCGTCACGGCCAACAGCAGTCCGAGGGTGTCCACCACGATGTGCCGCTTGCGGCCGTTGACCTTCTTCCCGCCGTCGAAGCCCCTGGTCGCGCCCGGCACCGACGCGGCTGCCCTCACCGACTGCGCATCGATGACGCCGGCCGTCGGCTCCGGGTCCCGGCCCTCAGCCCGGCGGACCCGGTCGCGCAGCCGGTCGTGGAACTCGGCGGTCAGGCCCTTGTCCCGCCAGCGCCGGAAGAAGGCGTAGACGCGGTCCCACGCGGGAAAGTCCGCAGGCATCGCCCGCCAGGTGATACCGCCCGCGACCAGATAGCGCACCGCGTCGACCATCTGCCGGTGGCAATAGCTCTCCGGTTGCCCGCCACGGCCCTCCAGCCAGCCGGGAACCGGCATCGCCTCACGTACGACGGCCCACTCCGCGTCGCTCATGTCGGACGGATACTTCGGTCGCCTGTACGGCCGGTCCCTGGCGTTCCCGAACCGGTGTGCGAGGCAATCACACTCCAGGGAAGCTTGGTTGGACGCCATCGACGCCGGCACGGAAGACTGCAGCACCAGGGGCCTCCTGTTGCTCGGTTGGATTCGACACCCACGAGCTGTGCGGGAGGCCCCGCTTTCATGCCCGGTTGGCCACGAGATCACCCGACCGAGTCGACAACCTCGAACTCACGCCCACCAAGATCGATAGAGCAACAGCTTCTTAGACACCACAATGATCACGAAGCCCGTGCATGCCCTGTGAGGCGCCCCAACCGGTCACAACCCGACCAGCCGCACAACCCCGGAACTTGCAACCGCCCTGCATCAACTGCGGCAGGTGCAGGCCGACGGGGCGGGCCGACATCAGCACCCGGCAGAGGGCCTCGGCGTACTTGCGGGCGGCATCGCCCGTGCGCCGCGATCGGCTACTCGCCCCGTCGCCCCCTCGCCCTCGCGCGGGGTTTGACCCCTGGCATTACGCAGCGTTACATTTCCGTTGGTCGTAGCTATACGAGAACAGGGCCAATGCCTGTGCTGCGGCCACTTCTGTCGCCTCCCGTCCGGCGTGAATCCGGAACCTCGGAGTCGTACTCCCCGTGCAGGCCGGCGGGTCCGGGCGTCGGGCCCGTGCCCCCGCCGTCGCCGAACTGACCGAGTTCTTCGTCAAGAAGAGGGAGCGCGGTAGACGAACGAGGGGAAAGGGTCCGTTGTGCCCGCCTGCCAGGCCCGTTTGATCTCGTCGGGGGCCGAGCCGCGGGCATGGGCGAAGGCGGTGAGGCAGGCTGCGTGGACGGCGGTCTGGTCGGTGCGCCGGGTCAGGGCCAGCAGGCGGCGCAGGGCGGAGACGGCGTCGTCGAAGTGGCCTGTGGTGAGGTGGGACTCGGCCGTCGAGCGGAGGGTGTCGGCAAGGTCTGTGAGGACGGCGGTGAGTGAGCCCATGTCGAACCCGGGGTCCGTCTCCATCAGGTCCCGCAGGATGGTCTCGGCCTCGTCGTAACAGGCCAGCGCCTGCTCGTCGTCCCCGGTACGTCGAAGGGACCGAGCGAGGATCCCCAAGCGCTGGGCGGTCAGGGACTGGTATGGGTCCTGGTCGGTTTCGGCAAGTCGGCGGGTGATGGCCAATGCCTCCCGTGCGTGGGCCACCGTGTCGTCCAGGACGTCTACTTGGCGCTTCCGGATGACGAGGTTGGCCAGCGTCCGGGCCAGTTCCGGTTCGTACTCCTGGGGGTCACGGCGGGCGGCTCGGCGGTAAACGGCGACGCTGCGCTCGGTGGCCTCGACGGCCTGGCGGTGGGCGCCGCTCTGCCCGTGGCAGTAGGCCATATCGTCCAGAGCGCAGGCGAGCATCGGCTCGAAGGCACCGGGATCGGTGACGGTGAGACGGGCGCACAGATCCGACAGTTCCTGCAGGTCAGCCAGCTTTTGCGGATCAGACTGTTCGGCCGCGGGGGACACGGCCCTCCCGCCACCAAGGTAGGCGCGGCTTTGCAGGGCCAGGGCGAGCCGGGGCTCGCCGATGTCCGGGGTGCGCTCGACCAGCTCGCGGCACACGGTCACGGCCCGCTCGGCGCTTTCCCGCGCGCGCGACGGGTCGCCGGTCCTCCAGTGGCACCAGGCCAGGTCGGTCAGAAGTTGGGCGCGCAGTTGCAGGATGTCGGGGTAGAACCAGGGGGTGACGTCGGCGGCCCACCATTGGGCGTCGGTGCCGGCCGCGATGGCCTCCTCATACCGGCCGAGAGTACGCAGGCCGCCGGTCAGCTCGATCAGCACGCGGACCTGTACCTTCAGGGTGCGCAGGAGCACCTTCAAAAGGGGCATCGCGCGCAGCAGCGCGGCGCATTCCATGTAGAGGGCCACGGACTCCTCGACGCGGCCCATGGTGCCCAGCACCCACGCTTGAATGCGCAACGCACCGGCGAGACTGCCCAGTGACTTGTCCCTGCCCCTGGGTACGGCATCCCGGTAGGCCGCCACGCATTGCCGGGCTGTCTCCAAGGCCTCGTCGAGCCGCCCCATTTCTGCGAGGACCAGCGTGCGCACGCGCAGGGCGTAGGCGGTCTGTGTCTGGGACATCCGGGCGCCGGGGACGGCCAGGGACTCGTCGGCCGCGGCGAGCGCGTCGTCGTACTGGTCGGTCAGATACAGCGCATCGGCGTAGTGCACCAGGGCACGCGCCAGGCCGTCACAGTTACGCCGCCGGGGGCCTCCACGAGAGAGGAGAGCGCGGTACACCGCGACGGCCTCCGCGCTCCATGCGAGCCGCCGCGCCGGAGGCCGTTGCCACAGCAGGAACAGTCCGGGAGTGAGGCATCGCAGCAACGCGGCCCCGAGCAACGGCCCACCCACCCCGACGCCGGCCCGCGCCAGCGTCCGCGGCAGTGGCAGAAGGATCCGCACAGCCCCCATCCACCCCCCTTTCAGAGAGATGACTGGCTGGATGACTGCCGGGACCGCGCCTTGGTTGTATGAAGACAGGTATGAGGTGGCGGTGGGGTGGTGGTTCACGGTAGTCGTGACGCGCGGGCCGGGAGATCGAGAAGTGAGTCAAGTCCACGCCCGCCGAGCACGGCCTGCAGAGCGGGGAGTTGTCCGGGGCGCCCCCACCAGGTTCGGCGAGAGCCCGGTCATCACTCTCGTCCGGCGCTCCCGCAAGCCAGTGTGATGCGCCGTAGATCCGTCGGCAGAAGCGGGCGATGCGATCTGGCCCGGACGCGGGCCGTCATTCTGCGTAGTCGTTCACGAAAGCACGCTCAGTACCTCGCACCGGGCCGAACGGCGCAGGGCACTGGACAGACGTCACGCGTGAGCGTCGGGCGTACGGCGCCGCCTCGTGCCGTACGGCGCCGTACCCGTGCGGCGCCGCACTCACCCGGCCGACGCCGCCCGCAGGGCTAAGCGTTGGGGTTGAACGAGATCCCCGAAGGCATCGCGGCCGACAGGTTGGACGCGAAACTGCCGTCCTTGAGGCCGAAGTTGGCGCTGCCGAAGTTGTACGCGACGAGGGTGTCGCGGATGGCGGTCGACGGGTAGCCGTTCCAGCCGACGAGCGGCGGGTACTGCCAGGTGCCCTCGTGGTTCTCCGGCGGCTCGTCGTTCGAGTTGGCGAGGCGGAAGGCGTGCGTGCGGATGCCGTCCTTGTGGTAAACGATCTTGGGGTGCGTGCCGGACCAGCGGACGGAGGACGCGGCGTACACGCTGTAGCCGCCGTGGGCGGAGGTCGAGACGTACTGGGCCGTGCCGTTCTGCACCCAGACCACGACGTGCTCCCAGTCGTGCCGGTGCCCGCCGATGCTGCTGCCCGCGACCGCCTGGTCCTTCTCGAAGTAGAGGTCGTACATGATCGCGCACCAGCCGTTGTTGCACTTGTAGCGCGAGTAGCCGTTGGTGTTGTCCAGGTCGGACTGGTCGTGGCAGTCGCCGCTGAGCGAACCGGTCGGGCTGAGCCCGCCGTTCACCGTGCCCGTCGGGCCGATCGCGGGGGTGGGGTAACAGCCGTCCGTGTCGTAGTCGTAGGCCGGCTGCCAGGTCGTCTCCAGGGTCTCCGCGTTGGCCGGCAGCGCGGCGGGCGGAGCCGCGTACGCGCTGCCGGCGACGCCGACGACCAGGGCGACGGTGGCGCCGAGGGTGACTGCGGATCTGCGGAAACGGCGCGAAGTGCGCGTGCGCGAACGTGTCTTCACTGCGACCTCCTGATGGACCGCGGCGCGGGGGTGACGGCCGGGAGCCGGGTGGGGGCATGCCGACGATGGGGGATGGCATGCGCAGGTCAGGTTCGCCCTACTCACGGGTAATGCACAAGTGTCAGGAGGTGTCGGAGTGATGAAGAATCAATCAATGTGAGCGGCCTGTGAGTTGGGTGAGTGCCGGGCGCCGCGACTCGGTGTCACATCACGGGTAGATATCCGCCACGTAGTTGTTGTGTGCGAAGTCGCCGTGCGGGCCGCCCTGGAGATCGTTACGCGCCCGCCCGCGTGCATAGTTGTCTCCGCCCCAGCCAAGCGGGGGCATGACAAGTTTCATCACACGGGGACGGGCTCCATGCCATTCATACGCCGTCGCGGCCTCACGGCCGCGGCCGCCGTGATCGCCGCGATCATGGTCACCACCACCACTGCCTGCAGCAAGACCGAGGAGAGCGGGGCCAAGGCCTCGGACTCCTCGACCGCCCAGGCGGACGCGGGCGACAACATCGACACCGGCGAGAACGAGAGCGGCGGTGACACGACCATCGGCGGCTTCAAGCTCCCCGAGGGCGTGCCCACCGACCTCAGCGGTGACGCGCTGCGGAAGTGGAAGGACGGTGGCTGGCAGGACTTCAGCGGCGACTGGGCCTCCAAGGCGGAGGACTTCGCCAACCCGTACATCGAGAACTTCTGGACGCCGGAGCGCATCGCCGAGGCCGAGGAGAACCTGCCGGACCTGCCGGCGGTCGCCGAGGCGGGCAACACCGCCACCGGTTCCGGCAAGACCACCCAGGTCTGGCTGCCCGACGGCAAGGTCAAGAAGCAGAAGGCCGCCAAGGTCAAGGCGACTTACCACAAGAACGCCGCCCCGGTCGGCAAGCTCTTCTTCACCACGCCCCAGGGGTCGAGCGTCTGCTCGGCCGCGGTCGTGAAGGACCCGGCGCACCCGGGCAAGTCCAACCTCGTGTGGACCGCCGGGCACTGCGTGCACGCGGGCAAGGGCGGCGGCTGGTACCGCAACATCGCCTTCGTCCCGTCCTTCAACAACACGGGCAAGCTGAACATCGCCCAGGCGTCGAAGAACTACCGCGCGGGCAACGTCTCCCCGTACGGCATCGCCTGGGCCGACTGGGCCACCACCTCAGGCACCTGGATCAAGGGCGGTGCCGCGAGCAAGGGCACCGTGGCCGCCGCGTACGACTACGCCGTCCTCCACGTGAAGCCGGAGAAGGGCGCCAAGTCCCTTGAGGAGCGCGTCGGTTCGGCCCTGCCGGTGTGGTTCAACGCCCCCGCCGCCAACAAGGTCAAGAACATGAAGGTCCGCGGCTACCCGGCCGAGGCCCCGTACGACGGCTCGAAGATGTACCACTGCCAGGGCGCCACCAAGCGCTTCGTCCTCGGCTACAGCTACCCGAGCGACTACCCGGCCCAGTACATGGTCGGCTGCACCATGAACGGCGGCGCCTCCGGCGGCCCCTGGTTCACCACCTACAAGGGCCGCACCTACCTGGTCTCCAACAACTCCCTGAGCGACCGCTCCACGTTCATCACCGGGCCGCGGCTCGGGAAGAACGCGAAGCAGGTCTACCTGGCGACCAGCAACAAGTTCAAGTAGGCACAGCGGAGTTCCGCGTGATCGGCCCCCGGTGACCTCGGTCGCCGGGGGCCGATCGCGCATACCGCCCCCACCGCCCCCACTGCCCCCACCGCCCCCACTGCCCCCACCGCCCCCACGCTCGACCGGGGCAGGTGAGGCGGGCTAGGTCAGCTGCGGCGGCAGCGGGGCCGCGTGGGTGACGATCAGGCCCGACACCGCTCGGGTGAGGGCCACGTACAGGCGGCGCAGACCCGTCCGCTCGTCCGGCTCGCCGTCGACGACCGCCCGCGGTTCGTCCAGGACGACGTAGTCGTACTCAAGACCCTTGGCGAGCGACGCCGGCACGAGAGTCAGCCGCGTCTCGTACGTCGTCTCCTCGCCCGGCGCCAGATATCCGATCCCGGCCGCCGTGAGCGCCTCGGCGAGCGCGGGCACGCGGGCGTCGGCGGCGATGAGCCCGGTCGACCCCTCGTTGCGGAGCAACTCCTCGCAGGCGGCGATCACTTGGGAGTCGTCCGTGATCGTCCGCACGTCGAAGAAGCCCGGGTTCTCACGGACCGACGCGACGGGCGTCAGACCGGGCGCGATGTGGGGGAGGAGCCGGGAGGCGTACGTGATGACGTCGGTCGGGACACGGAAACCGGCCGTCAGCTCCTCCACATGGGCTTCCGCCTTGCCGAGGTGCGTCAGGGCCTCGGCCCAACTCCTCGTCGCCCACGGGGTCGTGCCCTGCGCGAGGTCGCCGAGGACCGTCGCGGACCCCGTGGTGCAGCGGCGGCCGACCGCCCGGTACTGCATGGGGGACAGGTCCTGCGCCTCGTCGAGGACGACATGCCCGAGCGAGTGCGTGCGCTGCACGAGGTCGGTGGTCTCGTCGACGAGCACGGCGTCGGCGGCCGACCACCTGACCGACTTCACGCTCCGCGCCGGCTTCGCCCACAGGATCGTCTTCTGCTCGTCGTCCGTGAGGATCCCGTCCGCGTGGGCGGCGAGGAAGTCCGCGTCGGAGAGGAGACGCAGGACGAGCCTGGCGGGCTCGACGGGCGGCCAGATCGCCTTGACCGCCGCCTTCACGGCGGGATTGCGGGCCACCGCGTCCTGAACCCGGTCGTCGGGCGCCTCGCCGGACCGTTCCATCTGCACCAGCACGGCGTGCGCGATCCGCTGCGGCAGAGCGTCGCGGGCGGCTCCGTACCGGATGTCCCGGTCCAGCAACTCTCGCACGATGTCCGTCAGTTCGTACGCCGGCACGCGCCAGCGACGCGACCCCCGGACGACCACGACGGGTTCGGTGGGGAGGGTGACGTGCGACCGTACGGCCCGGCGGAGCACCTCGGCCATCCGGGCGTCGCCCTTGACGACGGCGGCCGGCGCCTCGTCCGCGCTCCGCACCTCGACATGGGCGACGAGGTCGTCGACGGTCGCCTGCTTGACCTCCAGCTCGCCCAGCGCCGGGAGGACCTGCTCGATGTAGTGGAGGAAGGAGCGGTTCGGCCCGATGACGAGGGTGCCGGTGCGGGAGAGGCGCTCGCGGTGGGCGTAGAGGAGGTAGGCGACCCGGTGCAGGCCGACGGCGGTCTTCCCGGTGCCGGGGCCGCCCTGGACGCAGAGGGAGCCGGCGAGGTCGGACCGGACGATCTCGTCCTGCTCCGGCTGGATCGTCGCCACGATGTCCCTCATCGGGCCGACGCGCGGACGCTCGATCTCCTGCTGGAGCAGCTTGCTGGTGGCCGCCGCCTCGGCGGGGTCGGAGAGGTGCTCGTCCTCGTACGCGGTGAGGTCGCCGCCGGTGTACCCGAAGCGGCGCCGCAGTCCGACGTCCATCGGGTCGGTCTTGGAGGCCCGGTAGAACGGCTGCGAGACCGGGGCACGCCAGTCGATGACCATGGGATCACCGTCCGCGTCGTGCACATGCCGACGCCCGATGTGCAGTGACTGATAAGCGGCCTCCGGCCGCGGGCGCTCCCCTTCCGCTCCCTCGGCCTGGTCGGCACGGGGTGCGTGCAGATAGTCGAGGCGGCCGAAGAAGAGCGGGGTGTGGCTCAGGTCGGCCAGCGCCTTGATCCGCTCCTCGATCTGGCGCGCCAGCACCTCCGCGTTCACCCAGTTCGCGGTGACGTCCTTGATGTCCAGCGCCTCCACGTCCTCCCGCATGGCCCGGAGCGCGGAACGGGAGGCGGCGAGGTGGGAGCGTTCGCGGGAGAGGGGGTCGGTGGGGGCGGGGGGAGCGATGACGGCGCTGGGGGCGGGGTCGTCGGGGTGCGCGGGCAAGGGGGTGCCTCCGGTGGCCTACGGGACCTAGGGGTCTGCCTCAGGGCGGGTTCTGCCCAGTGGCGGTGACCGACCGGTTTCCGTCCGGGCGGCGGCGCTCCACGAACGGGAGGCGGGCAAGAGCGGAGAGTGTAGGTGAGGGGAGGGGGCGGGGGCCAACGGATTTCCCCCGGCTCGCCCGTGTGGGGCCCCGATCCACGCTCGTCGTACCCCTAGGGGGTGCGTACGTCGCGGGTACTAGGGGTGGGCGAGACCTGAGGGTGAGCCGGGGGCTCAGCGGGTTCACTCCGGAGACCGACGTAATCCAAAGGCGGACGTTCCACCATGGAGACATGAGTGCAGCGACTTTCATCCCAGCCTCGGCCTCCGGCCGACCCGGTCCGCCGCCCGGCGCGACCGGCATCGACGACCACCACAACCGCCACCGCCTCGCCGACGCCCTCCGCGCCGTCCGGGTCTTCGCGACCGCCGCGTTCGGCGTCGTCGTCCTCGGCGAGTACGCGGAGGAAGCGGGCATACGCCGCCGGTGAGGCCCGGCCCACCAGACGTACGTACGCCGCTCACCCCGACCGGCCCACGGGGCGGTCACCCCTGCCGCTCAGCCCCTCGCCGCCCTCGTCGGCGGCCTCAGCCTTCCTCGGGCAGCAGGATGTCCGCGTCGTCGAAGATCCGCAGCATCACCAGGAGCAGGCGACCGCGGGAGACCATGTACTCCGCGACGATCTGCGAGGTGAGCCGGATCTCGCGGTCCTGGTCGCCCACTCCTATGGTGCGGGAGAGGTCGGTGTACGGATCGCGGGCGAGCAGTTCGATCGCTTTGTCGAAGGAAGCCCGGCGCGTGGGGTCGAGCCGGTCGCGGTCACGGGCCGCCGGCTCGGTGTACAGCACCTCGTAGATGTCCTCGTGAGGCATGGTGCCCTTCTTCCTTGCCATGCTGGTACGACTCAGCGTACCGAGCGCGGCCACCCCGTGTGACCTGTTGCTCAGCCTTCCGTCAGCAGCTCGTCCGCGTCCATGATCCGGTAGGCGTAGCCCTGTTCGGCGAGGAAGCGCTGGCGGTGGGCGGCGAAGTCCTGGTCGATGGTGTCGCGGGCGACCACGGAGTAGAAGTGCGCCTGGTGGCCGTCGGCCTTGGGGCGCAGGACGCGGCCGAGGCGCTGGGCCTCCTCCTGGCGGGAGCCGAAGGTGCCGGAGACCTGGATGGCGACCGTGGCCTCCGGGAGGTCGATGGAGAAGTTCGCGACCTTCGACACCACCAGGACGTTGATCTCGCCCTGCCGGAACGCGTCGAAGAGCTTTTCGCGCTGCGCGTTGCTGGTCTCGCCCTTGATCACCGGGGCGTCCAGATGGGCGCCCAGTTCGTCGAGCTGGTCGATGTACTGCCCGATGACGAGGATCTGCTGCCCCGCGAAGCGGCGGACGATCGCCTCGGCCACCTTGCGCTTGGTCGCCGTGGTGGAGCAGAAGCGGTACTTCTCCTCCTGCTCGGCGGTGGCGTAGGCGAGCCGCTCGGAGTCGGTCAGGTTCACCCGGACCTCGACGCAGTCGGCGGGCGCGATGTAGCCCTGCGCCTCGATCTCCTTCCAGGGCGCGTCGAACCGCTTGGGCCCGATGAGCGAGAACACGTCCGACTCCCGCCCGTCCTCCCGGACGAGCGTCGCCGTCAGCCCGAGCCGCCGGCGCGCCTGCAGATCGGCGGTGAACTTGAAGACCGGAGCGGGGAGGAGGTGCACCTCGTCGTAGACGATGAGACCCCAGTCGCGGGAGTCGAACAGCTCCAGGTGCGGGTAGACGCCCTTCCGCCGGGTCGTCAGCACCTGGTACGTGGCGATGGTGACCGGCCGGATCTCCTTCCTCGTCCCGCTGTACTCGCCGATCTCCTCCTCGGTCAGCGACGTCCGCTTCACCAGCTCGTGCTTCCACTGCCGCGCGGAGACGGTGTTCGTGACGAGGATGAGGGTGGTCGACTTGGCCTGGGCCATGGAACCGGCCCCGACCAGCGTCTTTCCGGCGCCGCACGGCAGTACGACGACACCGCTGCCGCCGTGCCAGAAGTTCTCCACCGCCTGCTTCTGGTAGGGCCGCAGGGCCCAGCCGTCCTCGGCCAGCTCGATCGGGTGCGCCTCGCCGTCCACGTAACCGGCGAGGTCCTCGGCGGGCCAGCCCAGCTTCAGCAGGGTCTGCTTGATCTGCCCGCGCTCGGAGGGGTGCACGGCGACGGTGTCCGGGTCGATCCGGGCGCCGACGAGCGGAGTGACCCGCTTCGACCGCAGGATCTCCTCCAGCACGGGCCGGTCGGTGGTGGTGAGGACGAGGCCGTGGACCGGGTGCTTGGAGAGGGTGAGGCGGCCGTAGCGGTCCATCGTCTCGGCGACGTCCACGAGCAGCGCGTGCGGCACCGGGTAGCGGCTGTACTGCACCAGGGCGTCCACGACCTGCTCGGCGTCGTGCCCGGCCGCCCGCGCGTTCCACAGCCCGAGCGGCGTCACCCGGTAGGTGTGGATGTGCTCGGGCGCCCGCTCCAACTCGGCGAACGGCGCGATGACCCGACGGCACTCGTCCGCCAGCTCATGGTCGACTTCCAGGAGCAGCGTCTTGTCGGACTGCACGATGAGTGGACCATTCACGCGCGACACCCTTTCGATACGGCCCGGACCAGCGTGAGGGGGGTGTTGTGAACATCCCCTGGTCGTCGTGGGCTCTTCGGCGCTTCGGCCAAACGTCCAGTGTGCCTGATCGTTCCGCCATTCAGTTGGGGTCGCCCGTGCGATCCCGCCCACCTTGACCAGTGCTATTGAATGTCTATTCATTCCCATGAGTGGCGGGAATTCAGATTTGCGCCCATGGTTCCGAAGAATGGCGAACCGTGCAGCCACCCACCCCGGCCGACACCGCCGATCCGGTCACCCCGTCCGTCTCCCCGCAGGGCACCACGCTCGGCTACGCCCTGTTCGCCACGCGCTGGCTCCAGGCGCCGCTGTACTTCGGTCTGGTCGCCGCGCAGGGGGTGTACGTCTACAAGTTCTTCAACGAGTTGTGGACGTTAATCGTCCGGTGCGTGAGCGGGAGTGCCACCGAGACGTACGTCATGCTCGCGGTGCTCAAGCTGGTCGACGTCGTCATGATCGCCAATCTGCTGATCATGACGATCGTCGGCGGCTACGAGACCTTCGTCTCCCGCATCGGTCTCCAGGGCCACCGTGACCAGCCCGAATGGCTCTCGCACGTCAATTCCAACGTGCTGAAGGTCAAGCTCGCCACCGCCATCGTGGGCATCTCCTCCGTCCATCTGCTCCAGATGTTCGTGGACGTCCACCACACCTCCCACCACGCGCTGCTGTGGGGCACGGTCATCCACATGGCCTTCATCGCCTCGGCGGTGCTGCTGGCGTACATGTCGGGGCCGATGCTGCGCGAGGACAAGGGCCACGGTTCCCACCACCACGGCCCGCCCGACGCCCCGAAGCCGCCGCAGGGTCCACAGAGGCCGACGGAACCCACGGAGCGGAGGGAGCCGAAGGGGTCCGCCACCGCCCCCGTGCTGCTCCGGTCGCCGCTGCCGATCCCGGCCCAGGCCACCTCGTACGAGAACTACGAGAACTACGAGACGTACGAGACCCGGGGCGCCCCCTCCTCCCCCGAGACCCGTTTCACGCGGGGCGGGGCGCGGCTCGTGCGGGACGAGGCGCGGCGCACGGCGTACGGGGACGAGGGCGGGCGCGCGTTCGGCGGCGAGGCCGGGGCCGAGGGACGGGTGCGGGCGGCCGGGTTCCCGGCTCGGAAGTTGCTGGAGGAGTTCGACGAGGGGCACCCGCGCTCGTTCGACCGGCGGCTGCTGGCGCGGCTCGGGACGCTGGACTTCGTCGCCACCGGGCGGAACGTGGTGTTCGTCGGCGCCCCCGGCACCGGCAAGACGCATCTGGCGATCGGGCTCGGCGTACGGGCCTGCCAGGACGGGCACCGGGTGCTGTTCGCGACCGCCACGGAGTGGGCCGCGCGGCTGGCCGGGGCGCGGGCCGAGGGCAGGCTGGCCGAGGAGCTGTCCGCGCTCGACGCCTGCCCCCTGCTGATCGTCGACGAGGTCGGCTACCTCCCCTTCGACACGGACACCGCCCGGCTCCTCTTCCGGCTGGTCGCCCACCGCTACGAGCGGGCCTCGCTGATCGTGACCAGCGACCGGCCGCTCGGCCGCTGGGAGGAGATCTTCGGCGGGGCCGCCCCGGCGATGGTCGACCGCCTCGCGCACCACGCCGAGATCGTCCTGCTCGAAGGGGACAGCTACCGGCTGCGCCGCGCTACTTCAGCAGGCTGACGTTCTGGATCAACGGCCCCTCCACGCCGACGCCCTCGCCCACCAGCGTGCCGAGTTCGGGCAGGGGCAGGGGTAGGGGCGGGTTCGCGGCGGCAGGGGCGGCGAGTGCCCCCACCAGGGCGACGGCGGCGGCAGCGGAGACGAGCGTGGCGAGCGGGCGCATGCGTAGGTGGGGCCTTTCGAGCACAGGGGTCGATCTCGATCGGACACAGGGTGGCTGCCCCGCGTCACGCGAGAGGATGCGCCGGGTGCCCCGCCCTCGCCCATGGGTGGGAAAAACGGGGATGGCCTGCATGAACTCCCGCATACGCCCGAACGGGTGAAGCGCGGGAGACCGCTTGATCAACTCGCTCAGAGCGAGTCGTCCGCCAGTTCCGCGACGCCCGTGATGCGGTGCAGCGGGAACGTGCGTACCTCGTCCGCCGTGTGGTCGTACGCCGTCACGAAGCCGCCCTCGACGCGCACCGGGGCGATGACGCGCTGGCTGGCGGAGCCCTCGGCGTTGACGTAGCCGATCCACAGGGACTCGCCGGTGAGGACGGCGGCCTGCATCGTCGCGAGGGTCTCGGCGGAGCCGGTGCGGGGCAGTTCGCCCGTCGGAGCGGCCGGGCCACCGGTCGTCCTGCGGGGCGTGGTGGAGGCGAGATCACCGGCGCGGATGGCGCGGATCGCGGCGCCCAGCAGGGTGTCGTCCGGGACCGGCGGGCCGTCCGGGACGGGCTCCGGGGCCGTGCGGGCGGGCGTGCGGTGGGCGTGGGCCCGGGTGATCAGGACGTCGCCCTCCACGGACTCGGCGGCCGGCGCGTACCCCATCGCGCGCAGCCCGTCGAGCAGTGTCCCCGGGTCCGCCTGGGCGGCGAGGACGGTCGGTGCCAGGCGCCGCAGCCCGAGCCCCTGCGACCGCTTGTCGGCGAGGATCTCGCTGAGCATCGCGTCGTCGTCGCAGCGCACGTACGCCGACGCCGCGCCGATCCGCAGATGGCCGTGGCGCCGGGCCACGTCGTCGATCAGATACGCGAGCGGCTGCGGGACCGGCGTACGGGAGTGGGCGGTCAGGAAGTCGTGCAGGTCGGAGGCGCTCCGGCCCGCGTCCAGCGCCCGGCGCACCGACCCCGGCGTGAACCGGTACACCGTCGCGCCACCCTTCGATTCCACGTCCGCCAGGACACCCAGCACGTCGGCCAGCGGCCGCTTCAGCGGGCCGGGCGCGACGGCCGTCAGGTCCGCCTGCAGCAGGACGTGGTCCAGCGGCTCGGGGAGCAGCGGCGCGAGCAGCCGGGCGGCCCGGGCGGCGGCCGCGGCCTGCTCGGCGACGGGGTCGGGGGAGGGGGCGGGGGCGGGCCCGGGATGGTGCGGCAGCGGGACGTGGTGGGCGGGGAGCTTGTCGCCGGGGGTCGCCGGCAGCTCGGCCGTGGCCACGGCTTCGTGAGGGAGGCCGAGGAGCGCCCGGCCGTGCGAGGACAGCGCGCCGCGCCCGGTGACACCGAGCGACTCGGCCTCGGAGAGGGTCCACCGGGCGACACGGGCGCGCAGGTCGTCGGCCTGGCCGGCCGGCGGTGCGGGCCGGCCGGGCGGTGCGGGTTGCTGCTGGGGCGGTGGGGACTGCCGGCCGCCGCGGGTGGGGCGTTCCCAGCGGAGGCGGGCCAGTACGGAGTCGGGGGTGGCCGAGGCGCCTGCGGGGAGCGCGGCGAGCAGCGCGAGAACCCGGTGGCGCACCTCGGGCGCGGCCGAACGGTCCAGGCCCGGGCCCAGCGCCGACAACGTACGGTCCTTGGCGTCCCGTTCGCCGATGACGCCCGGTGTACGGGTCGCCGTCAGCCAGGCCGTGGCGAGCCACGCCCAGCGCTCGGCGGCGGGCAGCTCCAGCCACTCGTCGTACGCGGGGGTCGCGGCGTACCGTTCGTCGGCCTCGCCGTCCGACGCCAACAGCCCGGCGGCGTAGGCGAGTTCGACCCAGAACGCGGCGACGGGCTCGGACACGTCGAGGGCCATGGCGGTCCGCTTCAGGTCCCGCACGCTGAGCCCGCCCGCGCGCAGTACGCCCGGCCCGCCCTCGTCCCAGTCCTTCAGCAGCTCCTCCACGGTCGCCAGCGCGGTGTAGGCCTGGCCGGCCGCCGTGGCGTCCACAACCTGTGGATGGTGCGCGGCCGCCGCCTCGACGGGCGGCGGCACGGGCTCGACCTCCTGGTGCGCCTTGCCCGCCCGCAGATGCAGGGCGACCTCACGGGGGATGACGACCGTGCCGGGGGCGGTCGGCAGGAGCAGGCCCCGGTCCAGCAGCCAGCGCAGATGGGCCGCCGGGCTGGCGGTGACCTGGCCGTACGGCGGGCCCCACACCAGAAGGGTCAGGACGTCGAGGGACTCGGGGGGCGCGGACGCGAGGAGCGCGGCCATGCGCCGGCGGTCGGTGAAGAGGCGGCTGAGGGCGGTGACGGCCGACACCGAGTCGTGGGTGCTCGCCAGACCGGCCTCGGCGACGATCTCCTGCACCCGACCCGGCGACATACCGGCCGTGGCCTCCGCGACGGTCGGCCCGAGACCGGTGGGGGAGGGGTGCTGCGGCGAGGGGGCGAGCAGCTCACGGGCCGTGCGCACGAGGCGGAGACGGTCGTCGGGGCCCCACACCAGGGCCTGGTCGCGCAGCGTGCCGAGCGCGTGGGGCAGCGCGGCGGTGACGGCGGGGTCCGCGTCGTCACCGGCCAGCAGGGACGCGAGTTCGTCGTACGACGCCGGGTCGGCCGCCACGGCCAGCGCCTGGGCCGTCTGGAGGGCGAACCGGTCCAGGCGCTCCAGGGCCCGTACGACCGACGCGCGGGTCCCGGCCCGGGTCGCCAGCTGGGTCAGGTCCGTGGGCACGGGCGTGATGAGGTCCGGCCGCGCCCGGAGCAGCACGGCGAGCGAACGGTCGTCCCGCCCGCGCAGCGCCTCCGCCAGCGAACGGGGGGCCCCACCGGCCGGCGCCGCCTCCGTGGGGATGTGCTCCTCGGTGCTCATCCGGCCAACGTTAGCGCCTGGGCTGCGCCGGACCGGGGCGCCTGGTGGCTCGGGGCGGACTGTGTTCGGGCGGCTGCGGGTGGGAGGTGGCCGATCGCGCGGTTCCCCGCGCCCCTGAAGGGACGCGGCGGCACCTCGCACCGCCGAGCCGGACCCAACCCCCAACCCCCAACCCCCGACCGCCGACCCCCAACCCCGACTGCCGGGCGCCGAAGAACCCCGCTCGGAAGCGATACCGTCGGGGGAGTACGCGCGCCAACCCCGGAGGGGCTTCGTGGGGATTGAGAGCGACCAGGTCGTCTACGAGTATCTGAGCCGGGTCGGCGACCTGGCTCAGCAGCGGCAGTTGCCGTCGGCGACGCGGATGCGTCTGGTGTCGGGGCTGCGGGACGAGATCGACCGGCGGCGGGCGAAGGCGCCGGTGGACAGCCCGGCCGCCGTGCGGCGCATCATCGCCCGCCTGGGTACGCCGGACGAGGTCGTCGAGGCGGCGGGCGCGCCCGGTGACGTACCGGAGCCTCGGGCGGCCGCCGTGCCCGTGCAGCGGGTGACCGGTGGGGACGAGGACGACGCGGACGCGGAGGAGCGGCCCAAGGGGCTGTCCAGGAGTCTGCGGCGGGTCGTTCCCCGGCCGCGTCCCGCCGAGGCGGGGCCACCGCCCGTGGTGGGTGGCGCCGCTCCGCCGCATCTCGCTCCCCTGCACGAGCTGGGGGACGGCGATGCGCAGCCCGACTGGTGGCGGGTCGGTGGGGGCGGTGGGCCCGGGGGTGCTGATCTCGGGTTCGGGCTCGGGGACGCGGTGCCGGGGTTCGTCGGCGGTGTGGAGATTCCCGAGTTGCTCAAGCCGCCGCCGGTGAAGGCGGAGGGGGAGAGCGGGGCGGTCGAGAAGGCCGGGGCCGCTGCCGGGGCCGCTGCGGGGGCCGCCGGGAAGGGGGAGACGGCTGCGGCGGTCGAGACGGAGGAGGGCGGGTCGCGGCGGCGGCGGTTGCCTCTGCCCCGGTTGCGGCCCGCGGGTGGGGGGTGGAGCAATCCGCTGCTGTTGCTGGCCGCCGTGCTGTTGGTCGCGGGGGCGGTCATGGGGAGTCTGGTGCCGTTGGGGCTCGGGTGGCTGATCGCCTATCTCTCGCGGCGGTTGACGCCGGCCGAGTCGAAGTGGGCGGTCATGGGCATTCCGGGGGTCGTGGCCGCCGGGGGGATCGTCTGGCTCTGGGGGCGCGGCGACGGACGTTGGGGCGAGCCGATCGCCCAGGGCCACATGAGCGACGCGCTCGGCGACACCTGGCCCTGGATGCTCCGCGTCGCCGCCGTCTCCTCCGCGCTGTACCTCTTCTGGCGCTCCCAACGCCCCCGGTGAACAGGGTTTCTCTCGCCCCCGCCGCCCCTACCCGTCCCTTCCTCAAGGGGCTGCGCCCCTTCGCCCCCCAGCCGCGGGTCCGGTGGGGGCTGGTCGCGCAGTTCCCCGCGCCCCTCGAAAAGCAGGGGCTGCGCCCCGTGCTTTCCGCTTCCCGCACCCGGCCCACGAATCCCCCGGCTCACAATGGACGGCATGAACTCTCGCGTGCTGACCGTCGGGTTCGATCTCGACATGACGTTGATCGACTCGCGGCCGGGGATCCGTGCCTGTTACGAGGCGCTGGCGGCGCGGACGGGGACCCACATAGACGCCGATCTGGCGATCACGCGGCTCGGGCCGCCGCTCGCCGACGAGCTGGCGCACTGGTTCCCGGCGGCGGAGATCCCCGCGATGGCGGACCTCTACCGCTCGATGTACCCGACGATCGCGATCGCCGCGACCCCCGCCATGCCGGGCGCACCGGAGGCGATCGCGGCTGTCCGGGCGGCCGGTGGCCGGGCGATCGTGGTCACGGCCAAGTACGAGCCGAACGCCAAGCTGCACCTGGAGCACCTCGGCATGGAGCCGGACGAGCTCGTCGGCGACCTGTGGGCGGAGGCCAAGGCCCGGGCGCTGCGCGAGCACGGGGCGAGCGTGTACGTCGGCGACCACACCGGCGACGTACGCGGCGCCCGCACGGCACAGGCGTACGCGGTCGCCGTCGCCACCGGCCCCTGCGACGAGCGGGAGCTCCAGGAGGCCGGCGCCGACGTGGTCCTCACGGACCTGACCGCGTTCCCGGAATGGCTCGACACGCACCGCCGGACCCGCTCCCGGTAGGCCCCGGAGCCGGGCATGACCGGAGACCGGCAGGCCCCGGAAACCGCTGGGGCCGGAAACCGGTAGGCCCCGGAGTCCGGTGGGCCCCGGAAAGCGCTGGGGCCGGAGTCCGGCAGGACCGGAGTCCGGCAGGTCCCGGAAAGCGCTGGGGCCGGAGTCCGGCAGGACCGGAGTCCGGCAGGTCCCGGAAAGCGCTGGGGCCGGAGTCCGGCAGGACCGGAGTCCGGCAGGTCCCGGAAAGCGCTGGGGCCGGAGTCCGGCAGGACCGGAGTCCGGTGGGCCCCGGAAACCGCTGGGGCCGGAGTCCGGCAGGACCGGAGTCCGGTGGGCCCCGGAAACCGCTGGGGCCGGAGTCCGGCAGAACCGGAGACCAGTAGGACCCGCAAACCGCTAGGGCCGGAGGCCAGTAGGACTCGGAAACCGCTGGGGCCGGAGTCCGGCAGGACGGAAACCGGCAGGAACGGAAACCGCTAGGCTTAGAAACGCGCCTCGCGCGCCCTTCTGCGTCCCGCGGCGGCGGATTGGAGGACTCCGGCGCCGGCGAGGAGGAATCCGACGCCCATGAGCATGCTCAGGACGAACATGTAGGTGGGGAACGGAGTCGTTCCGAGGAACAGCGGGGCCACGGTGACGAGAGTGGCCACGGCGCCGACGATGAACACGACGGCGCCGGCACGGATCAGCCGGTCACCGGGTTCGGCGGAATTCGGTTGGGTTTTGTCACGCACCCGACCAGGGTAGTTCCCGGCGCCAGGGAACAGCCGGCCGACGTCTTGTCACCCGCCCCCGGACCAACCGACGTCATCCGACCGATGTCCCTGAGCGTCGGACCTGGTCGGAGTGGGCCGGCAGAGGGCGGTAGACGACGAGCGGGCAGACCCCACAGGCACGCGAGCCTTCCTGGGCGAACCACCGGCAGTCGCTCCGGATGGCGCATCGCGGCAGGCCGCTGTCGGACGCCTCGGGCGTGTCGGCGGGTCTGGCGCTGATCAGGCGGCCGATGAGGGAGCAGTCCCGTCCGCTCCAGTTCTCACAGCCGCCCTGTCGGCACCCGTCGGCGAACCGGAAGCGTGACTCGGGGTCGCCGTGCTGCCCGCAGGCGTCGAGGAACTCCTGGTCGACGGGGAGGGCGGGACGGAGGTATCCGAGGCGGCCGTCCTCCCCCAGCACCGCGATGAGCACGGCGCCTTCATGGCATGGGGAGCTCGGACACGTCATGCCCTGCGTCACCACCGGGGGATGGGCCGGCGAGCCGGTACCGGCGTCCGGACCGGGCATTCAGACCTCCATCGTCCGTACGCGGAGCCCTTGTGTGTGCCCCGGCCGGCCCAGTGACTCCACCGCGAAGCCCTGGCCGAGGAGGTCGACGGAGCGGCCGTCGAGGTTGACGGCGGCCAGCTCGATCAGCACGGCCTTGCGGACGGCGGCGTCGAGGCGCTGCACCACCTCGTCGGGCAGGTCGATCCCGTCGATGTCGACCTGGAACTTCTGGCTCTTGTTCGGCATGGCAACCTACCTCGTCTCACTCGGTCGCCCGTTCTGAAACCGGTTCCGGGGGCGTACGGGTCGGGCGTGCCGGGCCGCTCGACGGCGGCCGCACTCGGTCAGCCAAACACCGCGCCGGGCGCCGTGCCATCGCTCGCGTCCGACCGGGTGTCCCCGGGCGGCGGCTGCCGCCGCCGTGTCCAGAACGACGTGTGCCAGCGTTCTTCGGCGCTGTAGCAGAGAGCTCGGGCGCGAACGAATTCCGTGTGGATCGCCTCGATGCGTTCCGCATATCCGCTCAGCGCGTGCGCGTCGCCCGCCGCGTCGGCGGTGACGGCCTCCGCAGCCGTGAGGCCTGTGGCCAGGGCTGTGGTGATGCCGCGGGCGGCGATGGGGTCGCAGGCCGTGGCCGCGTCTCCGACCGCGACCCACCCGGGTCCGGCCGCGGGGCAGGTTCGGGAGGTCGAGGCCCGTGCGATCCGCAGCGGGGCCGGCGGGTTTGTCGTGCGGGGGTGCAGGCGTGCTCGGACGTGCGCGGTCGCCATGAGCTCCCGCCACCAGACGTCCGGTTCGTGGAGCGAATGCCCGGCGGCGACGTCGGCGTCGGTCATCACCATGGCCAGGGCCGCTCCGCTGGGCAGTGGTGCGGTGTACCACCAGCCGAGGGGCACGGACTCGACGAGGGAGGCTCGTGGGCTGCTGTGGCACGAGCGCTGGGGCGGGGGCAGGCGTGCCGCGAGAGCGACCAGACGGTCGTCGCGTCGGAGGGTGGCGCCGACACGCCGGGCGAGGCCGGCGTTCGCGCCGGTGGCGTCGATGAGGTAGCGGGCACGGATCGTCTCTCCGCCGAGAGTGATGCTCCAGTGTCCGGGAAGCCGCCGTGGGGCGCGGGCCGGGCAGGGTCGGTGCAGGGCGCCGGCCTCGCGGGCGGCGTCGAGCAGCGCGCTGTCGAAGCGGGTGCGATCCAGGTGCCGCCCCGGCCCATGGGGGTCGCGGAGGAAGTCGGTGTCGGTGAGTGTGCTCCCTCCCCAGGCCGACTGGTTCCCGAAGCACGGTGTGTGCGGTGCGTGGGTCACGCGGTCCAGCACGCCCAGGCCTTCCAGCAGGGGCCCGGCCTGAGGGGAGAGGCTCTCGCCGAGCTTCCAGCCCCGCCGGGCGCGGCCGGGCTCGGCGATGAGGACCGAGGCCCCCTGGCGCAGCAGGGTCAAGGCGGCCGCCACGCCCGCCGGTCCGCCTCCGGCGATCAGTACGTCGCAGGTCTCCTCCCCCGGGCGGAGGGTCATCAGTGGACCGGGCCCATTCCGCGGACCTTCGGCCGGCTGACGCCGCCGTCGGCGAATGCCTGGGCCATGGCTTCCGACAGGACCGGTGGAGTGACCATGACCTGGGATCGCGGTGGGGCCAGGTCCGGCAGAGGGCAGCCGGCCGCGATCCACTCGACGGTGATGTCGCGGCCGGTTCTGTTCGTGCCGGGCACAACGGCGGCGAAGGCCCTGCCCATGGCGTTCGCCGGGGCGAGGAGATCGCTGAGGAACGAGCTTTCCTCAGGGTGGCCAGGGGAGACGAGCCGGTTGTCCGAGTGGGCGATCGCTGCGAGGAGCGACCCCGTCGGCTGGGCGAACCACCATGCCACCGATTCCGTCCTGGTGCGGCCGGGGTCCGCGGGATCGGGGCCGCTGATGACCACATTGGTGTGGGCGGTGTTGCCCGCCTGGCGTCGGCGGAGGGTGTCGACCAGGAGAATCATCGCCTCCAGGGGAGTCAGTTCCGCTGGGGGCGGCTGAGCACCGAGCGAGCGTGTCCACTCACGCCACAGCTCCAGCTCGTCGTCGGTGAAGACCTTGTACATGGGGCCGGTGGAGGTGGTCAGCTCGAAGAAGGTGCTCTTCTCCGGGTCACCGGCCGAGATGAGGCCGGATTCCTGAAGTTCGTTCAGCAGGCCCGGCGGGTCGAGGAACCAGTTGTCGATCCTGTTCTCACCGAGTTGCTTCTCCCCGTGGTTGAGGGAGGCGAACGCCGCTTTGCGTTTGACCACGTCGACCAATCGCATTTCCGGAGTGGGTGGGAACTTCAAGAGGTTCGACAGATCGTCGTACAGCGTGCCGGTTCGGGCGAAAGCGACGTAGCCGTTCCAGATCCGCTGCCACTGCTCCTGTACGGCTGCCTCACCGCCGCTGTTGTAGACCGCTTCCAGGTACAGGAGGACGGCATCGCGGGCTTTCGCGCCGTGTCCGTCCGCCGCGTTGTCGATTCCGATGTGCAGCGTGTAGAACTGCGGGTCGATGCCGTGGTATTCCAGCAGCTTCACCGTGGGCCTCAGCCAGAGCACCTCCCACTCCAGGTTGAGCGTCATGCCGAGCAACTCGGGGAAGAACTCCTGGGAGTGCTGGGAGATGGCCAGCTCGAACGCGGGAAGCGTGTAGGCCGAGTCGAGCATCTCGGGCAGCGTGGCGAACTCGTAGGAGTCCACCGGCGGCAGGTACAAGCCCACGCTGTGCATCAGGCCGGAGTAGATGTTGGCGTGGTTCAGGGCCGGGTTTCCGTTGCCCGTCTCATCCATCCAGATGGAGAACAGGAATGCGTGGACTTCGGAAATCGGCCCGGCCGGCGTGATGTTCCGCAGCCATGCACCGTCGAGCAGGTTGAACGGCGCGTACTGACGAATCCGCTCGACGACGTCACGACGGGTCCGGAACATGTCGTCCGTCGCCGGATCATAACTCTCGACCCACTCCAGGATGTCGGTGTAGATGCGCTGCAGGCGCGACTCGAGCGCGTCGGCCGAGAAGCGGAACGGGCGCAGTGTCAACGGCAGGCTGGGGTCGTCGGCTTGTGCCGCCGCGGCACGATCCAGGACCTCTTGCGCGTACTGCCTGGCAGCCTGCGCCTGTTCCGGAAAGCGGTCCGGGTGCTGGAGCACGTAGAGCCACTCGCGGTCGCTGAGCCCGGCCTGTCTGGCCCGCTCCGTCTCCACGAACACCTTCTCGCCGCCCGCACCGGCGCGAGCGGTCACAAACCCGAGGGAGCTCCACTTGTCGACCATGTCGTTGGAGCCGCGAACGGTCTCGTTGAACTCGGAGACCCTCTCCAGGTACTGCTGCGCGGTCTCCCCCGGCCGCCGCGCGAGGTCCACCGGCCGCATCACCTGCAGCCCGAGGCCGCGTGCCCAGGGCTTGCGGGCCGTGTCCAGTTCCGACAGTTGTCCGGCAGCCTTCGTCGCCGCTCGGATCAGGGTGCGGTACTGCTCCTCCGGCAGCACGTCGTCGGGGCGCTGGGCCGGCCACCAATGCGTATTGCACTGAAAGAAGTCTCCCTGCCAAGGCACGGCCATGTGCTTGGTGACGTCTCCTGCCGCCAGCTCTTCGCGCAACCGGAAGGGCCCCTGCCAGGTCTCCGGTTCGTCGGCGATGAACGTCATCTCGATCCCGGGGAAGAACGGTCCTCCGACGCATGCCTCGAGCGCGGCCCGGACCAGGGCGTGCGGCTGTTCCGCCGGCGGCAGGTCGGTCAGCGGCACGGGTTCCGCGGGGTTCGTTCCGTCGGCGACGAAGTCTCCTTCGGCCCAGCGCCGCATCCGCTCGTACTGCCCCGGGAGAAGCGCGAACCATCTGCGCGGGTTGCCGTCGACCGGGTCACCGCCGTCTCCCGCGAGCTGGGGCATGAACGAGTAGTTCGCCTGCGTCACATCCTGGGCGCCGGGGGCGCGCAGCCGGGCGAACACCGCCTTCCGGAACGGCGCGTCCTCAGGGGCGTTGGAGGCCAGGCGCGCCAGCCGGTACGCGTCGAGGAAGTCGGCGCTCCCGCCTGTGCCGTGTCCCCGCAGGGCATTCCTGTTCACCCACCTGTATCGGCAGATACGGGCGAGCAGCGGATGGATGTCCCGGGTGAACGACACCTCGCGTTCCGGCGGGAGCGAGCCGGCGCGTTCGGCGGCTTCCCGGGCCACGTCGTAGAGCGTGACCAGGTTGGTGATGTCCGGGGCGAAGTCGGGAGGCGCCACGAGGACCCACGCCGGCTTCACCGGTACCGACCGGCCGCCGCTCACCGTGACCGTCGCCGTGACCGGGCCGTCAGAGGTGTCGTCGAACCAGTGGTCGTTGTTCGCGTAGTGCAGGACGGGGTTGTCCGGCTTCACGGACGCCGAGCGCCCGTACCCGCCCAGCACGAGGAGCCGACCCGCCTCGTCCGTACGCAGTTCGCCCAGGGATACCGTCGTCCCGAGGAACTTCCCGCTGTCGAAACGGGCGCCCGTGCCGTCCGCGTGCACGCCTTCGACACTGCGCGGGCCGGGGGCGATCACCAGGGATGCCCGTGCCTGCGGATCGGCGGGGTCGATGTGCCCGTTGCGCCGGTTCTCGGGCTGATCGGACGGGTTGTTACGCCCGTTGAACTTGAACCAGGCCCCCTTCGCGTTCGCCAGCTCCACCGTCCAGCGGATCTCTGCCTCCGCGGCGGTCACCTCGCCGAGCACGTTGTGGTCCTTGTCGTACGCGTAGACACGGAATCGTGCCGCCTGGCGCTTCACCCGTCCTTCGGAGTCCTTGAACCCGCCGGCCGGGTCGACACCGACGCCTGGTGCCTCCGGGCCCACGAAGAATTCGCCTGGGCTGTTCCCGACACGGGCGATGCCGAGGGGCGGATGGATTTCGCAGGAGGCGATGTCGTCGGCGTTCATGGCCCAGCGTCTATCACGCGTGCGCAGATTCCGTCGGCATATGCGGCAGTGGTCGTATTCCTTCGAGTGACCGGCAGGGCAATCGGGCTATGTGATGCGTGTCCTGCTGCGGGCGGTGGGATTCCTCACTCGTCGCACACCCTGTCGCAGTGCCTGAGGAAAGGTCCGGGAACATGGCTGAGAAGGATTTCATCGACGCGCTCTCCGACGTACAGCTCGACGAAGTCTCGGTGGATCCGGCCGGCCGGATCGTCATCAACAATTCCGCCGCGGCGGCTCGCGTCTCCAACATGGTGCAAGCAGAGCCGATGTTGCCGGAAGTGACGGTAAGCAGCGTCAATGTCATGTGTCGCCCCGGGCGATGACGAGGACGACGCTCAGCGCACCACAGGGACGAGTGCTGGCCTCGTCCCTGTCCAACCACAGGCTGCACCTCATTCTCCTCCCCACCGAGCAGTGCAATTTCCGGTGCGGCTACTGCTACGAGGACTTCGCGGTCGGCCGTATGCCCGCCTCGGTGGTCGAAGGCGTGAAGCGGCTGATCGACCGGCGCCTGGACGGGTTGCGTTCGCTCGACGTGTCCTGGTTCGGCGGTGAACCTCTGCTGGCCCTGCCCGTCGTCGAGGAGGTCTCCGCACACATCGGACGGAGGGCGGCCACGAGGCCGGATCTCTCCTGCACGGCCGAGATGACGACCAACGGCTACACCCTGGACGCGGTCACGGCCGAAAGGCTTGCCGGCCTCGGCGTCGGGCGCTACCAGATCTCCCTGGACGGCCCGCAGGAGATGCACGACCAGAGCCGCGTCCGCGCCGACGGAAAGGGTTCCTTCACGAGGATCTGGAAGAACCTGATGGACATCAGGGAAAGCGCCGTGCAGGTCCATGTGACGCTACGGATTCACCTGACCGCCGCCAACCTGGCCGGCATGCCGGATTTCCTCGGGCGGATCCGTGAGACGTTTCTCCATGACTCCCGTTTTTCGGTCAGGCTCAAGCCGGTGGAGCACCTCGGCGGACCCAACGACCAGCACATCGGCATCGTGCCGGAGGAGGACCGGCCACGGGTTCTGGCGGAGCTGACCGCCCTGGTCTCCTCCGATGATTCCGACGATCCGGGCGGCTTCGGTTCCCTCAGCGGCCAGGCCGAGGTCTGCTACGCGTCGCTTCCCGACTCCTTGGTGATCCGGGCCGACGGATCCGTCGGAAAGTGCACGGTGGCGCTGACCGATCCGGCCAACACCATCGGGCGGCTGCGGCCGGACGGCACCCTGAGTATCGACAACACCCGCTTGCGCCCTTGGCTACGCGGATGGTTCACGCAGGACGGGGAGGCGGTCGCCTGCCCGTACCAAGGGATGTCCCGGCCCACCCCGCCTCCCCTTCTGCAGATCACCTCGCGCTGAAGCCGCGTCCCTCGGGGATACGAGGGTCCGGCTCGGCCGACGCCCGGTGGATCTTCTCGTGGCAGGCGGGTCGGGTAATGCTCCGCCCGGTACGGGCTGCCGCTCCCGCTTCCCTCCGAGGCCGGCGCGAGGCGCCGGTTGTCGAGTTTGAAACGTCCCACGAGCAGATGCGCGATCGCCTTACGGCGCGGGTGCCGGTGGAGTTCGCCGCAAGGCCGGCCGGCATGGAGGGGAAGCGAATTCCTCTTCACCATGATGGTTGCCTTTGCCGAGCTTGAGCGAGACATGCTCATTGAGCGCGCACCCGTGCTGGTCTGGACGCCGCCAAGGCTCTTGGAGTCTCCCGCGCCCCTCTGAGCCCCTGCCGGCACAGGTAGGGGCTCAGTCCTGTTTCCAGGCGTGATTAAGCCTGTGTGTCGCTGGGGAGAGCCCCGGTAGGCTGTCATGACGGCAGTTCAAGGGTGTCCGGTGTCAGTCCGGCAGCGATAGAGGGAGCGTGTGCTTTGCCGACTGGCAAGGTCAAATGGTTCAACAGCGAGAAGGGCTTCGGCTTCCTCTCCCGCGACGACGGCGGTGACGTCTTCGTCCACTCCTCCGTACTGCCCGCCGGTGTCGACACCCTGAAGCCGGGTCAGAAGGTGGAGTTCGGGGTGGTCGCCGGTCAGCGCGGCGACCAGGCTCTTTCCGTGACGATCCTGGAGCCGGCCCCCTCGGTCGCCGCCGCCCAGCGCAAGAAGCCCGACGAGCTCGCCTCGATCGTGCAGGATCTGACGACGCTCCTGGAGAACATCACGCCGATGCTGGAGCGGGGCCGCTATCCCGACCGGGCCGCGGGCAACAAGATCGCGGGTCTTCTCCGCGCCGTGGCCGACCAGTTGGATGTGTAGCCCCGCCGACTCCGGGGATTTCTAAGGGAATTCGAGTGCGTCGGGGCCGAGGGGCGGTACCAGTCCCTCGGCCGCCGCACGCGTGAGCAGACCCCTGACCGCCGCGTAGCCGTCCTCGCCGAGATCGGCCGTGAACTCGTTGACGTACAGCCCGATGTGCTGGTCGGCGACGGCCGGGTCCATCTCCTGGGCGTGTTCGAGGACGTAAGGGCGGGAGGCCTCGGGGTCGTCCCAGGCCGCGCGGACGGACGTACGGATCGTCTCCGCGACCCTCGTCAGCGTCTCCTCGCCCAGCGAGCGCTTCGCGATGATCGCGCCCAGCGGGATCGGCAGGCCGGTCGTGTCCTCCCAGTGCTCGCCCATGTCGGCGAGCTTGTGGAGGCCGTAGTTCCGGTACGTGAAACGGGCCTCGTGGATGACGAGACCGGCGTCGACCTTGCCGTCCCGCACGGCCGGCATGATCTCGTGGAACGGCATCACCACGATCTCGCCGACCCCGCCCGGCAGGGTGTCCGCCGCCCAGAGGCGGAAGAGGAGATACGCGGTCGACCGCTCGCTAGGCACGGCCACCGTACGGCCGGTGAGGTCCGTGCCCGGCTCCCGCGTCAGCACCAGCGGGCCGCAGCCCCGCCCGAGCGCGCCGCCGCAGGGCAGCAGCGCGTACTCGTCGAGGACGTACGGCAGGACGGCGTACGACACCTTCAGGACGTCGAGGTCGCCGCGTTCGGCCATGCCGTTGGTGATGTCGATGTCCGCGAACGTCACGTCGAGCGCGGGCGCGCCGGGGACCCGGCCGTGGGCCCAGGCGTCGAAGACGAAGGTGTCGTTGGGGCAGGGCGAGTACGCCATCCGCAGCGTGCCGGTCCCGGCGGGGGTGGTCGCGCGGCTCATGGGTGTCGCCTCAGGGCTCATAGGGCTCATAGGGGTCCCAACTCTCCAGTACGGGCGTCAGCTTCCCGAAGGCCTCGGTGAGTGCGGTCAGCGCGTCGCCGATGCGCCAGGCGGCGCGGTCCCGCGGGCCCACGGCGTTGGAGACGGCGCGCAGTTCGAGGACGGGCGTGGTGTGCGCGGCGGCGGCCTCGGCGACGCCGAAGCCCTCCATCGCCTCGGCCAGCGCGCGCGGATGGCGTGCGCGCAGCGCGGCGGCGCGCTCGGCGCTGCCGGTGACCGTGGAGACCGTGAGCACGGTGCCGGTGCGGGCGCCGGTGGCGGCCGCGGCGGCGCGTACGAGGTCCTGCGGCGGGTGGTGGGTGACGGTTCCGAAACCCAGGTCGGTGACGGGCAGGAAGCCGTCGGGCGTGTCGGCGCCGAGATCGGCCGCCGTGATCTCGTCGGCGAGGACGAGGCAGCCGAGGGGCGCCTCCGGCAGGAAGCCGCCCGCGATCCCGGTGGACACGACCAGCCCGTACGGCCTGCCCTCCAGAACCGCCGCGGTCAACGCCCCGGCGGCGGAGGCGGCGGCCAGGGCGGGGCCCACACCGGCGGCGAGGAGGTCGACATCCAGGCCAGAGGAGGGCGCAGAGCGCCGATCGGGCGGGGTGCCGTGGCCATGACCGGCGGCCGGGGAGCCGTGTCCGGGATCGGCGGGCGACGGGCCGTCGTCGTGCCCGGACGGCAGGGCGTCGTCGTCGTGTCCGGACGGCAGCGGGCCGTCGTCGTGGCCGACGGCTCGGTAGCGGTGGAGGGTCGCCGCCGGGAGCCGTACCTCGGTGGTGGGGCCCGGGAGCGCTCGTGCCACCGCGTCCCGTTCGGCGGGGACGGCGGTGGCTACGAGAATGCGCATGAGCGGCGGGTGCGGATCAGGCGTCCGGGTTCTTCAGCTCGAAGTTCCACACGCCCTCGATCTTCGAGCCCTCGGCGTTCTGCTCGACGACGCTGATGGTCAGCGACTTCTGGGCGGGCTGACCGGGCTGGGTGGCGAAGAGGTCCGCGTTCTCGAACGACCAGTACGTCTTGTCGAACGTGTTGTTCGTGGCCTGCTCCCCGTTGATCCACAGGGCCCAGCCCGTCTCGGACACCTCGGGGTCGACACCGATGCGCAGGGTCTCGCCCTGGGGCAGCTCGATCGACTTGGAGGGCTTCTCCTGCGCGCACTCCTTGGCCTGTGCGGCGTCCAGGGTCCGGTAGCACGCGGCCTCGGCGCTGATCGAGTCGGTGCCGATCGTGACGGTGGCCATCGGCGTCGGCTCATCGCAGGCAGACAGGACGAGAAGTCCGGCGGAAACAGCGCCGAGAGTGGCTGCGGCGCGACGGCCGCGTCGACGAGCGGCTCCGCCGCGGGGCTGGGAGGTCATGGGCGAAGGCTATCTGGCATGTCCAGGGGTGCCCTTACGTGGGGTCCGGCGTGCCGGGTCGGTCATGCCACACGGGGGCGGGGCGCGCCGCCGTGGCGGGCGGAGGAGAGCAGGCCACGGACGGTGGTGAGCCAGCCGGCGGCGACGATCGCGGCGGCCACGGCCATCCCGAGGGTGCCGTTGAGGGGGAGGGCGATGCCGATGGCGCCGCCGACCACCCAGGACATCTGGAGCAGGGTCTCGGAGCGGGCGAAGGCCGAGGTCCGCACCAGCTCGGGGACGTCGCGCTGGATCAGGGCGTCCAGGCACAGCTTCGACAGGGCCTGCGAGAAGCCGGCGACCGCGGCGAGGCAGGCGATGAGGAACGTGCCGAAGAACAGGACCGCCGTGATCGCCACGCCGAGTTCGACGGCGACGACGGTCACGATGATCAGCTCCGGCGAGCGCTGTTTCGCCCAGGCGCCCACGGCCGTGCCGAGCGCGTTGCCCGTACCGGCCGCCACGGCCACCATGCCCAGCGAGACGGCGGCGCTCTGCCCGTCCAGCGGGTGGATGCGCAGCAGGAACGCCAGGAAGAAGATCAGGAAGCCGGAGAGGCCGCGCAGGGCGGCGTTCACGGCGAGGGCGTGGGTGACGGCCGGGCCGACCGTCCGCAGCCCCGGCCGCTTGAGCGACTCACTGCGGTGCGGGCCGTGCAGATGCTCGGCGTCCGCCGCGAGCAGGGCCCTGTCCTCGCCCTTCGCCGAGTCGACCTTCGAGGGAAGCGTGAAGGAGAGGAACGTCCCCGCGACGAAGATCAAGAAGGCGCCGTAGAGCGGCCAGCGCGCGCCGATCGCCTGCAGTCCGGCGCCGATGGGCGCGGCGACGCCGGTGGCGAGCAGGCCGCAGAGGGTGACCCGGGAGTTGGCCTTCACCAGGGAGAACCCGGGCGGGAGCAGCCGGGGTACGACCGCGCTGCGGACCACTCCGTACGCCTTCGACGCGACCAGGACGCCCAGGGCGGCGGGGTAGAGCTGGAGGCTGCCCGTCTCGACGGCGCCGACGAGGAGCAGCGCGAGGAGGGCGCGGACCAGCATCGCGCCGGCCATCGCGGCGCGGCGGCCGTGCGGGAGGCGGTCCAGGAGGGGGCCGATGACGGGGGCGAGGAGGGCGAAGGGGGCGAGGGTGATGGCGAGGTAGAGGGCGACGCGGCCGCGGGCCTCGTCGGTGGGGACGGAGAAGAAGACCGTGGAGGCGAGGGAGACGGTGATCATCACGTCGCCGGCGCCGTTCACCCCGTGCAGTTCGATGAGTTTGCCGAGGCCCGATTCGCCGGCGCCGTGGGCGTGGGTGGCCCTGCGGATGCCTCGGGCCGGGCCCGTGAACGGGAGGTGCAGGGCGCGGCCCACCGAGCGGACGGTGCCGGTCACCCGACCCGATCCGCGCGCTTCGCCCCGCTCGGCGCCGTTCACCTCGTCATAGTGCCCCGAGAAGGCGGGCCGTAGTGCGGTTACCGCTCGTATGGCTGCGGGGTGTGTTGGCCGAGGGCCGGTGGGTGCTGGTCGCGCGGTTCTCCGTGCCCCGGGCACGGGCGACGGTGACTGCGCGGCGCCTGCTTTTCAGGGCCGGTGGGGGTCCGCGCGAGCGGCCACGCACCACCCGCGGACGCCCGACGAACCGCCCTCCCGGGCTCCCGGGCGTGCCGTTCAGGCCAACCGGCGCCGAAGCCGAGCGCCGTGGAACCGTACGTCGGTGTGGGCGTGGAGCCCGGGAGAAGGTAGCGTGCATAGCGCGCCTGCGGCGGTTGTTCTCGGCCGCGCGCCTCTCGTTCATCCCGCAGAATGGATGACATAGGTGCGCCCGAGTGCGATCGGGCGCGGACGTCGACGCGGCCCACTGGTCCGCTCCGTCCGCACCCCTCGCCGAGGGAGGCGCACTCGTGAGACGGCGTAGGAGAGAAGCGATACCTGTGAGCGCAGCGACAACGCGAAGCCGCACCCCCGACCGTCTGTGCGCCGAGGCCGTCGACCTCGCCCGCGGCGCCGCCGAGGAGGCCGCCGCGCCCGGCGTGGTGGGCGAGCACGCGGGGCTCGTCTCCGAGGGCGACCGCGTGGTGACGCACTTTTTCGAATGCAAGGAGATGGGCTACCGCGGCTGGCGCTGGGCCGTCACCGTCGCCCGTGCCTCACGCGCGAAGTTCGTGACGCTGGACGAGGTGGTGCTGCTCCCCGGTCCGGACGCGCTGCTCGCGCCGGAGTGGGTGCCGTGGAGCGAGCGGCTCCGGCCGGGCGACATGGGCCCCGGCGACCTGCTGCCCACCGACGCCGAGGACCTGCGGCTGGAGCCCGGGTACTCCGGCGAGGACGAGCCGCTGCCGAACTCCCCGGTCTCGCACGACATGGCCGAGCTGGTGGAGGCGGAGGACGCCGAGGTCACCGCCGGGGTACCGGCCAACCTGCCGCTCGTGCCGACCCGGGGGTCCATCGCGGCCGTCGCCGAGGAACTGGGGATGCGGCGGGCGCGCGTCCTGTCCCGGTACGGGCTGCACACGGCCGCGGACCGGTGGGAGGAAGGGTTCGGGGCGAAGACCGCGATGGCCCAGGCCGCGCCCGCGGCGTGTGTGAGTTGTGGATTCCTGGTGCCGATCGGGGGGTCGCTCGGGCAGGCCTTCGGGGTGTGCGCGAACGAGTACGCGCCGGCGGACGGCCGGATGGTCTCCCTCACGTACGGATGCGGGGGCCACTCGGAGGCGGCGGTCATGCCCGCTCCGCCCCGGCCGGCCCCGCCCCGGCTCGACGAGACCCGCGTGGATCCCTTCCCGCTGCGGCCGTCGCCGGATTCCGGTTCGGTGCCGGTGGGGGCCGAGGAGGCCGAGGACGAGGCGGATCTGGGGCACTCGTAGGGTTCGCGGGTTCGCGGGTTCGGGGGTTCGCCTGAGAGCCCGGGGGTTCGGTGCGTCGGCGGGTGCGGGTCCGGTGGGGCTTCTCGCGCAGTTCCCCGCGCCCCTGAAAAGCAGGGGCTCCGCCCCGTGCTTTTCGGCCCGCCGACCGCCGCCTTCAGGCCCCGCAGGGGCGTGGGTCTTCAGGGGCGCGGGGAACTGCGCGACCAGCCCCCACGCAGCCGCACCCGCCGAAATTACAGGTACCCCCCACCCCCTGGGCGTCCGGCATACGCAGCGCAGCGACGCGGTACCTTCGTGCCATCAGGCGACAGGAAGAAGTGACCGTGAGCAAGTTCGTGCGGCCGGCGGCCGAGGGTGCGGACCCGTTCGGGACGGCTCGGCTGCGGCGGGGCGTGCTCGACGCCTGGGCGACCAGCCCGGCCCGGTTCCGTGAGGATGCCAACGCCGAGGAGGATCTCGTCCTCGGCGGCTACCGGGACCGTCTCGTCGTGGAGTTGGCGCAGAACGCCGCCGACGCCGCCGCGCGGGCCAAGGTGCCGGGACGGCTGCGGCTCACCCTCCGCGACGGCGTCCTCGTCGCGGCCAACACCGGTGCCCCGCTGGACGCGGGCGGCGTCGAGTCGCTGTCCACGCTCCGCGCGTCCGCGAAGCGGGAGCCCGCTGTCGGCGCTGACAGCGCTGTCGGCGCGGTGGGACGGTTCGGCGTCGGTTTCGCCGCCGTGCTCGCCGTCACCGACGAGCCCGCCGTCGTCGGGCGCCACGGCGGTATCCGCTGGTCGCTCGCCGAGGCCCGGCTGCTCGCCGCCGACACCGCGCGGCACAGCCCGGGGCTGGGCGACGAGATCCGCCGGCGTGACGGCCATGTGCCGCTGCTGCGGCTGCCGTTCGCGGCCGAGGGGTCCGCCCCGGAGTCGTACGACACCGTGGTCATCCTGCCGCTGCGCGACACCGCCGCCGCCGATCTCGCCGAGCGGCTGCTGCACGCCGTCGACGACGCCCTGCTGCTCGCACTGCCCGGCCTCGACGAGGTCGTCATCGAGGTCGGCGCCGGTGACGTACGGACGATGCGGCGGCGCGTGGAGGGGGCGTACGTCGTCGTCGAGGACTCGCGGGACGGGGTCACGCGCTGGCGTACCGTCGCCGAGCACGGGGTGATCGAGGGCGCCCTGCTCACCGACCGGCCCGTCGAGGAGCGGCTGCGGCCGCACTGGTCCGTCACCTGGGCGGTGCCGACGGGGCCCGACGGCGCGCCGGTACGGCCGCTCACCAGCCCCGTCGTGCACGCGCCCACACCCAGCGACGAGGCCCTCGGCGTGCCCGCGCTGCTCATCGCCTCCTTCCCGCTGGACACGACCCGGCGGCACGCCGCGCCCGGGCCGCTCACCGACTTCCTCGTGCAGCGCGCGGCGGACGCGTACGCCGGACTGCTCGCCGCCTGGGAGCCGGTGGACGAGGGGATCATCGACCTCGTGCCCGGCCCGCTGGGCAAGGGCGAGCTGGACGGCGCCCTGCGCCAGGCGATCCTGGAGCGGCTGCCGCGGACCTCCTTCCTCCCGCCCGCGCACCGGCCCGATCCCGAGGACGAGGACGACGACCTTCCGGCCTCCCTCCGGCCGCGTGACGCCGAGGTCGTCGAGGGGGCCGGCGCCGAGACCGTGCACGTTCTCTCCGACGTACTGCCCAGCCTGCTGCCCGCCGGGCTCGAACGGCGCGCGGAACTGCGTACGTTGGGCGTCGCGCGCCTGCCGCTGGGCGACGCGATCGACCGGCTCGCGGGCCTGGAGAAGGCGCCCGACTGGTGGCGGCGGCTCTACGACAGCCTCGCCGGCGTCGACCCGGACCGGCTGTCCGGGCTCCCGGTGCCGCTCGCGGACGGACGGACGACCATCGGGCCGCGTCAGGTGCTCCTGCCGACCCCCGACGGGCCGCAGGCCGCCCCCGAGACCCTCGCCCGTCTCGGTCTGAAGGTCGCCCACCCGGACGCCGCACATCCGCTGCTGGAGAAGCTGGGCGCCCTGCCCGCGACCCCGCGCGCCGTGCTCACCACCCCGCAGGTACGGGCCGCCGTGGCCGCGTCCCTGGACGACGACGGCGGTGTCTGGGACGAGGAGGACGGACGACCGGACGCCGACGAACTGGCCGACCTCGTCCTCGCCCTGGTCCGAGACGCCGCCCTCGACCCCGGCGACGAACCCTGGCTCGGCGCCCTCGCCCTGACCGACGAGGACGGTGAACTGGCACCCGCCGGTGAACTCGTCCTCCCCGGCAGCCCCTTCGCCCAGGTCATCCGCGAGGACGAACTCGCCTTCGTGGACGCCGAGCTGGCCGACCGCTGGGGCGAACAGCCGCTGGCCGCCTGCGGAGTCCTGGCCAACTTCGCCCTCGTCCGCGCCACCGACGTCGTCCTCGACCCGGACGAACTGGAGCCGCGCGACGGGGACTTCGCCGAACCCGACGACGCCGGGCTGCTCGACGCGGTGGACGTGTGGTCCGAGGACATCCTCGACCGGTTCCCGGACAGCCCCGTACCGCCCGTCGCGACCGAGATCGTGGCCGTGCGCGACCTGGACCTCGTCGACGAGGACCGCTGGCCGGAGGCGCTCGCGCTGCTCGCCCGGCCGCCGCTGCGCGACGCCCTCGTCCAGCCGGTACGCATCCTGCTCCCGGACGGCACGCACGAGGTCGTACGCCCCTACACCGCCTGGTGGCTGCGCGGCCACCCGGTCCTCGACGGCCGCCGCCCGGCGGGCCTCCTGGCGGCCGGCGGCGACCCGCTCCTGCATGGCCTGTACGACGAGGCCGACGCCACCGGCTTCGACGACGAACAGGTCCTGCGGGCGCTGGGCGTCCGGACGTCGGTGGCCGCGCTGCTGGACGAACCGGGAGGCGCCGCCGAGCTGCTGGAGCGCCTGGCCGACCCGGACCTGCCCGTGTCCGCCGCCCAACTGCACGGACTCTACGGCGCGTTGGCCGACCTCGATCCCGAACAGGTGACGCTGCCGGACGAGTTGCGCGCGGTGGTGGACGGCGAGGTGACCGTCGTGGACGCGGCCGACGCCGTGGTCGTCGACTCGCCTGACCTGCTGCCCTTCACCTCCGGGATGCCCCTGCTGCCCGTACGGCCGTCCCGGGCCGCCGAGTTGGCCGAGCTGTTCCAGGTGCGGCGGCTCAGCGAGTCGGTGACGGGCGAGGTGGACTCGGAGGGCACGGAACACGACGTACCGGAGTCGGTACGGGTCCTGCTCGGCCCGGCCACCCCCTCGTCGTACTTCGAGCATGAGGAACTGGTCGTCGACGGAGTCGAGTTGGACTGGCGCCGCACCCGGGACGGCGTACTGCACGCCTCCACCCTGGAGGGGGTCGCCGCCGGGCTGGCCTGGGCGGCGGGTCAGTGGCCACGCCGCTTCGAGGTGGCCGCGCTGCTCGAAGACCCGTCCAGGACGGCGGAGTTGGCGCGGGACCGCTGGTTCGACTGAGCGTGCCCGCGCGCGGCGGGCCGGGTCGGAGTGGGGATACGCACGGCAGGAGAGGCGAGCACACGATGGCGGCGCGGGTCACGGCTGTGAGCGCGAACGGGACGTACTCCTTCAGCAAGCCGAACCGTGCGAGCATCACGCTGCTCACCGGTCTCGGCGTCGAGGGCGATGTCCACGCGGGGAGGACCGTCAAGCACCGGTTCCGTATGACGTACGAGCCGGACGCGCCCAATCTGCGTCAGGTGCACCTCATCCACGAGGAGCTCTTCGACGAGCTGGCCGCGAAGGGCTTCACCGTCGCGGCCGGTCAGCTCGGCGAGAACATCTCCACCCGTGGGATCGACCTGCTGGGCCTTCCCGCGGGGGCTCTGCTGCACCTCGGCGACGAGGCGATCGTGGAGGTCACGGGGCTCCGCAACCCGTGCGACCAGATCAACACGTTCCAGAAGGGGCTGCTGAAGGAGGTCTTCGAACTCGACGCCGCGACAGGGGACTTCACCTTCAAGTCCGGGATCATGGGGGTGGTCCGGCAGGGGGGAACGGTCCGTCCCGGCGACGCGATCGACGTCGAGCTTCCGGCGGGGCCGCATCACCCGCTGGAGCGCGTATAGCGGCTTTTGCCGGGTTGCGTCCGGGGGTCGGTGTGATCTGGACGACATCTTCACGGGAAACTCGAATCTCGTACAACCATTCGCCTCCCTCGTGAATCTGATCACCCGAACCGACGGGTTTCTCAGGAGTCACTCGACTCCCGGAAGTCGACCGGCTCAACAGACCTGAACCGGATCTCCTGGGACCGACCGTCCGCGAGATCCCTTCCACGTGGGGAATGCATTGAACAAGCGTGCCATCGTGGGTGCCGTCACCGGCGCCCTGGCTCTGACCGCTTTCGTCGCCCCGGCCGCGCAGGCCGCTCCGACCGCCGGCGACACGAAGATCTCCAACGTCGTGGTCAACGGCGGTAAGTCGGTCGTCGTCGGCTCCGGGAAGAAGACCTTCGCGGTCTCCTTCACCGCCACGGACGACTCGGGCATCAGCCTCAAGGACGTCACCGTGGTCCTGTACCACGGCGCGAGCCTCGAGACCGCCGACAGCGGCGCCGTCGCCAACGGCAACGACGACAGCCGCGCCACCTGCAAGAAGGTGAACGCGACGACAGCGTCCTGCAAGGCGAGCTTCACCGTCGAGACGCAGTCCAACCTGATCAACTCCGTGGCCGGCACCTGGAAGGTCTGGGCGCTCGCCGCGGCCAAGGACGCCGACTACGTCGAGAAGGACCCGGCCAAGACCTTCAAGATCCAGCGCCAGACGAAGCTCACGGGCGCGAACGCCTCTCCGGAGCCGGTCAAGAAGGGCAAGACCATCACGGTCACGAGCAAGCTGACCCGTGCCAACTGGGACACCGAGAAGTTCCCGGCGTACGGCGGCCAGTCCGTGAAGCTGCAGTACAAGAAGGCGGGCACGTCCGTCTACAAGGACGTCAAGACGGTCAAGACGTCCTCCACGGGCGTCCTGAAGACCACCGTCAAGGCGACCGCCGACGGCTCGTACCGCTACGTCTTCGCGGGCAGCTCGGGCACGGCGGCCGTGACCTCGGCGGCCGACGCCATCGACGTGAAGTAGGCAGCGAGCCCACGGGCTCACCCCTCTCGGCCGGTATGTCGCCGCGGCGGGAGGCAGGAGGACGCGCCGGGTGAACCGGCGCGTCCCCCTGCACACCAGATCACGCGGGCCGACAAACCCGCGTTGTTTCCGGGCTCGATGTGACGACGCCCTCGGGCCCCATTTCTTCACCGGGGGAACACATGCGTATCCGAACCACCGCGGTCGCCGTCTCCGGCGCCCTCGCTCTCTCCGCCTTCGCCGCTCCGGCCGTGTACGCCGCGGACGACTCGGCGAACGGCATCGCCACCTCCCCGCAGTGGGCGGCGGCCACCGCCGCCGGCGGGCCGTCCGCGTTCGGCGCGGCCACCGCCGCCGACGGAGACCTCGATGTCTCCTTCTCCGCCATGAAGGTGAACGGCGGCAAGCCGATCGTCGTCGGCGCGACCAAGCACCGCACGGTGTCGGTCACCTACAAGCTCACGCACGCCGCGGACCTCGACATCACCTCCGAGGACTTCGCCAACGGGCCCTTCCTCTACCTCAAGTCGATGCCCGGCTCGGTGGAGGACACGCTCGAGGTGCCGGTGCTCTTCGGCGACGAGGCGGCGTCCTGCACGGCCACCTCCGCGACCACCGCCAACTGCAAGGCGCTCATCGACATCAGGCCTGCCGACGGTGAACTCGTCAACTCGTACGCCAAGACCTGGAAGGTCGGCGGCCTCGCCCTGCAGTTCGACGAGGACTCCCTGGAGCTGGGCGAGACCTGGCAGGGCGAACTCGGCACCGCCAAGCTCCAGCGCGAGACGAGGCTCACCGGCGCCAACGCGGCCCCCGAGCCCGTCAAGAAGGGCAAGACCCTCACGGTCACCAGCAAGCTGACCCGCGCCAACTGGAACACCAACAAGACCCCGGCGTACGGCGGCCAGCCCGTGAAGCTGCAGTTCAAGAAGAAGGGCACGTCCGTCTACAAGGACGTCAAGACGGTCAAGACGTCCTCCACGGGCGTCCTGAAGACCACCGTCAAGGCGACCGCCGACGGCTCGTACCGCTACGTCTTCGCGGGCAGCGCGGGCACGGCGGCCGTGACCTCGGCGGCCGACGCCGTCGACGTGAAGTAAGCGCGGTAGCCGTAAGAGGTGTTGGCGCCGGTTCCGGGACTTCCCGGGGCCGGCGCCTTTCTCGTAAGAAGTCGTCAGGGGACGGTTACCGGCGCTTCGGCGCTGTCAGAGGCTCGGGAAGAGCAGCGCGAAGAAGAGCCACAGCAGCACGGCCCAGAAGAGGGCCGCCGCCAGCGACACGAGCAGGGAACTGCGCCACTTCAGCACCAGGAACGGGAAGAGCACCAGGGCCGCCCAGTGGCCGGCCACGTAGATGGAGATGCGTGCGGCTTCGCCGAGGGTTCTCGCGCGGCCGGTGGAGATGCGGCGCAGCAGCCGCTGGGAGGCGAAGCCGTACAGGCCGAAGACGATGGGGAAGAACCACAGCGGTGTGATCGTGACCAGCTCGGACTCCGAGAACTCGTCGAACATGACCAGATAGACGAGACCGGCGCCCAGGAGGCCGCCGATCAGCGCGGTCACGTAGATCGCGGTCAGGGCGGCCGGCTCGATGGCGCCGGCCGGTACGGGGACCGGCGAGGCGTACGGAACGTCGGGTGCCGGGACCCGGACCACCTGGTGGCAGTGCGGGCAACGGACGTCCTGCCCGACACGATCGGCCGGAGCCGAGATCAGGTGTCCGCACGGGGCGTGGAACTCCACCTGCTGATACGGGTTCATGCGCTGTCTCTCCCCTCCCTGTGCCGCCTCGCGATGCCGCTCGAAGCCGCTCGAAGTCGGTGACGCGACGGCGCGGCCCCAACGAGGTCGGTCGGAGGCGAGGACGCCGACGGGGAGCGTCCGGTTTCCGACGCGGGCCGTACGTCCTGCGCGGGCCGTACGTCCTGCGGGGGTCGTACGTCCTGCGGGGCCGTAGGCCCTACGCCGGGAAGCGGCGGTCCACCCACCTCCACAGGAACTCCAGTACGGCCGACGCCCCCGCCGCGACGGCGACCGCGGTCCACGGCATCGCCGTCCCCACCAGCCGCAGGGCGAAGAAGTCCTGCAGCCAGGGGACGACGAGGACCACCAGGAAGCCGGCGCCCATCGCGGCGACGAGGCCCAGGCGCCACCAGGTGTACGGGCGGGCGATGATGGCCAGCACCCACATGGAGATCAGGAAGAGGGTGAGGGTGGAGGCGCTGGTCTCCGCCTCCAACGAGCCCTCGCCCGCGTAGTGGTGACGGGCGATCAGATACGTGGCGAAGGTGGCCAGGGCCGCCAGTACGCCGCCCGGGATCGCGTACCGCATCACCCGGCGTACGAAGTGGGGTCGCGCGCGTTCCTTGTTGGGGGCCAGGGCGAGGAAGAAGGCCGGGACGCCGATCGTCAGGGTCGAGAGCAGGGTCAGGTGGCGGGGGAGGAAGGGGTACTCCACCTGCCAGCAGGCCACCAGGACGGCGAGGAGCACCGAGTAGACCGTCTTCACCAGGAAGAGGGTCGCGACGCGGGTGATGTTGCCGATCACCCGGCGGCCCTCCGCGACCACCGACGGCAGCGTCGCGAAGCTGTTGTTGAGGAGGACGATCTGGGCGACGGCCCTGGTGGCCTCCGAGCCCGAGCCCATCGCCACACCGATGTCGGCGTCCTTGAGGGCCAGGACGTCGTTCACGCCGTCCCCGGTCATCGCGACCGTGTGGCCGTGGGACTGGAGCGCGCCGACCATGTCCCGCTTCTGCTGCGGGGTGACCCGGCCGAAGACCGTGCCGGAGTCGAGCGCCCGCGCCATGTCGTCGCGTTCGGCGGGGAGCCGGCGGGCGTCGACGACCTCGCCGGTGAGGCCCAGTTTGCCGGCCACCGCGCCGACCGACACCGCGTTGTCGCCGGAGATGACCTTCGCCCGTACGTTCTGTTCCTCGAAGTAGCGGAGGGTGTCGGAGGCGTCGGGGCGCAGCCGTTGTTCGAGGACGACGAGGGCCGTGGGGTGCGCGCCGGTCGCGACCTCGGGGTCGTCCAGCTCCCGGGTCACCCGGGCCAGCAGGAGCACCCGTAGCCCCTCCTCGTTCAGGTGTTCGGTATCGGTGAGGGCCGGGTCGCCGTCGGGGAGGAGGACGTCGGGGGCGCCGAGCAGCCAGGTGCTGGTCTCGCCGTCGCCCTCGCTGAAGGACGCGCCGCTGTACTTGCGGGCCGAGGAGAAGGGCAGCGACTCGGTGCAGCGCCAGTCCTCGCTGTCCGGGTAGGCGTCGACGACGGCCTGGAGGGAGGCGTTCGGGCGGGGGTCCGATTCGCCGAGGGCGCCGAGGACCTTGCGTACGTACGACTCGTCCGCGCCGTTGAGGGAGCGCACCTCGGTGACGTCCATGCCGCCCTCGGTGAGGGTGCCCGTCTTGTCGAGGCAGACGGTGTCGACGCGGGCCAGGCCCTCGATGGCCGGCAGCTCCTGGACCAGGCACTGCTTGCGGCCGAGGCGGATCACCCCGATCGCGAAGGCGACGGAGGTGAGGAGGACGAGACCCTCGGGGACCATCGGCACGATGCCGCCGACCGTGCGGGCGACGGAGTCCTTGAAGTCGTTCTCCTTCACGACCAGCTGGCTGATGATCAGGCCGATCGCGGTCGGGATCATCATCCACGTGACGTACTTGAGGATGGTGGAGATGCCGGAGCGGAGTTCCGAGTGGACGAGGGTGAAGCGGCTCGCCTCCTCGGCCAGCTGGGCCGCGTAGGCCTCCCGGCCCACCTTCGTCGCGGTGAACGCGCCGCCGCCCGCGACCACGAAACTGCCCGACATCACCTGGTCGCCGGGCTGCTTGACGACCGGGTCGGCCTCGCCGGTGAGCAGCGACTCGTCGATCTCCAGGCCGTCGGTCTCGACGCACTCCCCATCGACGACGATCTTGTCGCCGGGGCCGATCTCGATGACGTCTCCGAGGACGAGGTCGGAGGTGCCGACCGACACGGCGACCCCGTCCCGCCGGACCGTCGGCCTCGCCTCGCCGATCACCGCGAGGGAGTCGAGGGTCTTCTTCGCCCGCCACTCCTGGATGATGCCGATGCCCGTGTTGGCGAGGATCACATAGCCGAAGAGGCTGTCCTGGAACGGCGCCACGAACAGCATGATCACCCAGAGCACGCCGATGATCGCGTTGAACCGGGTGAAGACGTTCGCGCGGACGATGTCCACCGTGGAGCGGCTGCTCCGTACGGGTACGTCGTTCACCTCGCCGCGGGCCACTCGTCCGGCCACCTCGGCGGCCGTGAGACCGCGCGCCCGGCCCGTGTGTGCCGTGGCCGGGGCGGTGGTGGGGTGCACAGGATCGAGGTCGGTGCCCGCGTCGATGTGCGTCATGCATTCGACGGTACGTGCGGATTTGGGGGTTCACCCGCCGAGTGCGCGAAAGATCCGACCTGGGGAGGAGCGGGGAGAGGACGCCGTGATGCCGTGGTCGTACACCACCGCTCCTTCAGTCCGTTCGGCCCGTTCAGTCCGTTCGACCCGTTCGACCCGTTCGACCCGTTCGGCCCGTTCAGTCCGTCCGGCGTCCGGCGTCCGGCGTCCGGCGCTCCGCGTCCGCGGTCGGGGGCGAGGCCGAAGGCCCGGCGGCGGGGGTCTGGTGGCGCGGCCTCCGGTGACCGGCTTCAGCAGGGGGCGCCTACTCGACCGGCGTCACGTCGGTGGCGTCGGTGTCGGTGTCGGCCTCGGCGGCGGCCTTGCGCTCCGCGTCCCGCTTGATGGCCGCGTCCCGTCTGCGTACGTAGTAGATGCCGATGAACCCGAGCCCGCCGCCCGCCAGGCAGGTCCACACCCACCAGGTGTGCCCGTGGTCCTCGTACCAGCCGTAGAAGGGGAGCTGGACGACGAAGAGGACGAGCCACAGGATCGTGCCACCGATGATGGTCGGCACGATCGGCCCCTCCAGGGGCTCCGGTGCCTCGTGCTTGGGGATCCACTTCGCCATGGGCACAGCTTACGAGGCGGACGGGTCTACGCGCGGAGATGGCATTTCCTGCATCGATGACGCTGCCGCGGTCGTCATCGAGGCCGCCGCCGACCTGCCCGCGGGCTCCTGGGGTCTGACGACGCCGACGTGGCCCGGCAACCCGGTCGCGAGCCCCGATTTCGGGCTGCTCGGTGAGGTCAGTCTCTTCGGCGGCTTCTCGAAGGTCGGCGTGCTGACCGGTGTCCTGTTCGTCTTCACGGTCCTGCTGTCGTGCTTCTTCGACGCGATGGGCACGATCATGGGCGTCGGCGACGAGGCCAAGCTGACCGACGCGGACGGTCAGATGCCGGGCATCAACAAGGTTCTGTTCGTCGACGGCGTCGCCGTCGCCGCCGGTGGCGCGAGCTCCTCGTCGGCCACGACCTGCTTCGTGGAATCGACGGCGGGTGTGGGTGAGGGGGCGCGCACCGGCTTCGCGAACGTCGTCACGGCCGCCCTCTTCGCCGTCGCGCTGTTCCTGACGCCGGTCGCCACGATGGTCCCCTCCCAGGCGGCCACCCCGGCGCTGCTCGCGGTCGGCTTCCTGATCCTCGCGAACTCCGTCCGCGAGATCGACTGGGCGGACTACACGATCGCGATCCCGGCCTTCGTGACGATGGTGATGATGCCGTTCACCTACTCGATCACCAACGGCATCGGCATGGGCTTCATCACCTTCGTCGTCCTGCGCCTGGCCGCGGGCCGCGGGCGCGAGGTGCCGGTCGCGATGTACGTGGTGTCGGCGGTGTTCGGTTTCTACTACCTGATGCCGGCGCTGGGGCTGACGTGAGCGGCGCCCGGGTTCCTTTCGTCGCTTTCGTCGCCCGGGTTGCTCACGTCACCCCGTAGAACTTCTCCGTCTCGTCGACGGCGGTCTGGAACCGCTCGTCGAAGTCGTCCCGGATGAGCGTCCCGATCACGTAGTCCTGGACGCTCATTCCCCTTTTCGCCGCGTGGGTCCGGAGCCGTTCGAGCAGCTCCTCGTCTATCCGCAGGCTGAGCACAGTGGTCCCCATATGTACGAGGGTCAGGTGTGCTCTGGTCTGTCGTGTCATGTTCTGCGTACTAGTCACTCATATGAGTGATGTCGGTGCCGGTATCGGTATGAGTGGCGGGGCTCACGGGCACAGCTGTGGAGTTCCGGTGGTCTTTAGCGAGAGTAATGAGTTACGCTAAAGAACATGCCTGACCTGAACCATGGCGACGACGAGGCCGCTGTGAACGCCCTCCGTTCCGCCGTGATGCGCCTGTCCCGTCGGCTCAAGCACCAGCGGGTCGACGAGTCGCTGAGCCCCACCGAGATGTCGGTGCTCGGCACACTCGCCCGCTGCGGCACCGCCACCCCCGGTGAGCTGGCCCGCAAGGAGCATGTGCAGCCGCCGTCGATGACCCGCATCGTCGCCCTGCTGGAGAGCAAGGGGCTGGTGAAGCTGGAGCCGCATCCCGAGGACCGGCGGCAGAAGGTGGTCACCCAGACCGAGCGGGCCGAGGCGATGTTGGAGGAGAGCCGCCGCAAGCGCAACGCGTTCCTCGCCTCCCTCGTCGAGGGCCTCGGCGAGGACGAGTGGGAGAAGCTCCGCGCCGCCGCGCCGGTGCTGGAGAAGCTCGCCCATCTCTGACCCCGCGCCCGGCCGCCGGGTGCGCCGGAGCCCTGGGGGTACGCCGGATCGGCCGCCGGTGCGCCCAGGCCTGCAGCCCGTGCGCCGTCGGGGGGCGTGCATGGGCCGACGTGAAAACCAGCAGACAGAACAGGAGCGGTGAGGCTTACACAACCGCAGGACACACCCGCGTTTCACGCAAGGAGGCGAGCCCTTTTGAGTACGGGCCCCGGAACACCTTCCGTCCCCGCACCCCCGACCGCCCACGAGCCCCCGCCGACCCCCGACGCACCGGAAGCGCCGCCGGATACCACCGGCCCGCCGCACCGAGCCGCAGTCCCTCCACCGACGCCGAACGCCGTCGGCCTGGGGAAGACGCCCGTCAGCAGGGCGAACGGGGGTGCCGCTCGCCTGGTGAAGCCGGAGCCCGGCGCTTTGGTGGTGTCCGATGCCGCCGGTTCGGAGAAGACGCCCGTCGGCAGGGCGAACGGGGACGCCGCTCGCCTGGTGAAGGCGGAGCCCGGCGCTTTGGTGGTGTCCGATGCCGCCGGTTCGGGGAAGACGCCCGTCGGCAGGGCGAACGGGGACGCCGCCCGCCTGGTGAAGCCGGGCCCCGGCGCCCTGGTGGTGTCCGATGCCGCCGGTGCGGAGAAGCGTGGCGCCGCCGCTTCGGTTCCGCCGGAGGCCGTCTGCCCGGTGCAGGCGAGGGGCGCCGGTCCGGGGAAGTCCGGGGCGCCGACGCCTGTCGAACCGGCCGCTGGATCCGACGCCCTTCCGCTCGCGCGAGCCGCCGAGCCGACGGCCGAGGGGCCGTCCGGGGCTGTCGCCGGCCCCGCCCCCGCCCCCGCTCAGGCCCCCGGCCTGCCGGTGAGCGCTCCCCTCTCCTCGACCCCTGCCGCTGCTGCTGCTGCTGCCTCTGCTTCTGCCGGTGCCTCCGGCCCGTCGGTGACCGCCCCCGACTCTTCGCCGGGCGCCGTCGATTCCTCGTCGGACACCGCCGAGTCCCCCGCCTCCCGTGAACGCGTCTCCATGTTCCGGTCGTTGCGGGTTCGGAACTACCGGCTGTTCTTCGTCGGGCAGGTCGTGTCGAACATCGGCACCTGGATGCAGCGGATCGCGCAGGACTGGCTGGTACTGAGCCTGACGGGATCGTCGACGGCTGTCGGGGTGACGATGGCGCTGCAGTTCCTGCCGATGCTGCTGTTCGGCCTGTACGGCGGGGTGCTGGTCGACCGGTTCCCCAAGAGGCGGCTGTTGTTCCTGACACAGACGTCGATGGCGGTCACGGGGCTGGCGCTCGCCGCGCTGACGCTCTCCGGTCAGGTCCAGGTGTGGCACGTGTACGTGGCCGCCTTCGCCGTGGGCATGGCCACCGTGGTCGACAACCCGGCCCGGCAGTCGTTCGTGTCGGAGATGGTCGGCCCCGGCCAGCTCCAGAACGCGGTCAGCCTCAACTCGGCGAACTTCCAGTCGGCCCGTCTGGTCGGCCCCGCCGTCGCCGGTGTGCTGATCACCACCGTCGGCTCGGGCTGGGCCTTCCTCTACAACGGCCTCTCCTTCGTCGCCCCCCTCACCGGTCTGCTGCTGATGCGGACCCGAGAGCTGCACCCCGTCCGCCGCGCTCCCCGCGCCAAGGGCCAGCTCCGTGAGGGCCTGCGCTATGTGGCCGGCCGCCCCGAACTGCTCTGGCCCATCGTCCTCGTCGGCTTCATCGGCACCTTCGGCTTCAACTTCCCCGTCTGGCTGTCGGCGTACGCGGACGACGTGTTCCACGCCGACGCCGGCGCGTACAGCCTCTTCAACACGCTCATGGCGGTCGGCTCCGTCGCCGGTGCCCTGCTCGCGGCCCGCCGCGGCACCGCCCGGCTGCGCGTGCTGATCGGGGGCGCGCTCGCCTTCGGCCTGCTGGAGATCATGGCCGCGCTGGCCCCGTCGTACTGGATCTTCGCCCTGCTCATGGTGCCGATAGGGATGTTCGGCCTGACCGTGAACGTCACCACCAACACGGCCATCCAGATGGGCACCGACCCCGCGATGCGCGGCCGCGTCATGGCCCTCTACATGATGGTCTTCCTGGGCGGTACGCCTCTGGGCGCGCCGATCGCGGGCTGGGCCACCGACGCGTACGGCGCCCGGATCGGCTTCGTCGCCGGCGGTGTCGTCTCCGTGGTCGCCGCGGTCGTCGTGGGCCTGATCCTCGTCAGGGCCGGTGGGATGCGGCTGTCGGTGGGATGGAACCAGGGGCACCCACGGGTGCGGGTCCTGTCCCGGAAGCGGGCCGACGAACCGAGGTCGGTACCGGTCTGAGCGGTGGCGCTCCGCCGGGGGCAGCCGTGACGCCTACGCAGGTGCCGCGAAGCACCGCCGGGCGGCTGCGGCTGCGGCTGCGGCGTCGTGGTGGTCGGGCGGCTGCGGCGGCGGCGTCGTAGTGGTCGGTCGGGCGGGCGGCTGCGGTACGTGGTGGTCGGTCGGGCGGTTTCCCGCTCCCCCTTTCGGGGCGCGGTGGTCGCCAGGTGATCCGGCCACCTGGGAAGGTGGCGGGCATGAGACTGTTCGCCGCTGTGCTTCCGCCCGCCGAGGTCGTCGATGAACTCGGCTCGGTGATCGGGGAGTTGAAGGGCCTGGCCGGTGCGGACCGGTTGCGTTGGACCGCGTCGCCCGGCTGGCACTTCACGCTCGCCTTCTACGGAGAGGTCGACGAGGACGTCGTACCGGAGCTGTCACGGCGGCTGGAGCGGGCCGCGCGGCGGAGTGAGCCGTTTCCGCTGGCGGTGCGCGGTGGCGGGCAGTTCGGGCACGGCCGGGCGTTGTGGGCGGGGGCCGAGGGGGACCTCGGCGCCCTGCGGCTGCTGGCCGACCGCGCGGAGGCGGCGGCGCGCAAGGCCGGGGTGCCGATGGGGGAGCACCGCCGGTACACGCCCCACCTGACCGTGGCCCGCAGCCGCGAGGACTTCGACGTACGGCCGTTCGTCGGCGTCCTCGACGCCTTCGCCGGGCGTCCGTGGACGGTGGCCGACCTCGCGCTGGTGCGCAGCGTTCTGCCGACATCCGGCGTGGCGGGGGAGCAGCCGCGGTACGAGGCGGTCGGGCGGTGGGGCCTTGGGGCGGCCGGATGACCTTTCGGGCCGCCGGTTAGGCTCGGTGGCGTGGACCCGAAGACCCGTAACCGGATCATGGCCGGTGTGCTTGTGCTGATGTTCGTGGTGGTCGCTCTCTCGGCGGCGCTCGGCAAGTAGCCGTGGCGTGCCGTCGCCTGCCGTCGCGTGCCGGCGCCTGCCGGGGAACTGCGGACCGTACCGAACCTGAGGCCCGTACCGAACCTGAGGCCCGGTGGGGGCTTGTCGCGCAGTTCCCCGCGCCCCTGGAAGCAGCGGGTGGTGCCGCCGGTCAAGCAGCGGGCGAGCGGCCGACGCTCACCAGGCGAAGGCCTCCGGCGACGGGCCCGGGCCCGGGAAGATCTCGTCCAGGGAGGTCAGGAGCTCGTCGCTCAGGTCCAGCTCGGCCGCGCGGATCGCGGATTGCAGTTGCTGGGCCGTGCGCGGGCCGACGATCGGGCCCGTGACGCCGGGACGGGTGAGGAGCCAGGCGAGGGCGGCCTCGCCCGGTTCGAGGCCGTGCTTGTCGAGGAGGTCCTCGTAGGCCTGGACCTGGGCGCGTACGGCGCTGTCGGCGAGGGCGTCGGCGGAGCGGCCGGAGGTACGGCGACCGCCCTCGGCCTCCTTCCTGATGACCCCGCCGAGCAGCCCGCCGTGCAGCGGTGACCAGGGGATGACTCCGAGGCCGTACTCCTGCGCGGCCGGGATGACCTCCATCTCGGCGCGGCGCTCGGCGAGGTTGTAGAGGCACTGCTCGCTGACGAGGCCGATGGTGCCGCCCCGGCGGGCGGCGGTCTCGTTGGCCTGGGCGATCTTGTAGCCGGGGAAGTTGCTGGACCCGGCGTAGAGGATCTTGCCCTGCTGGACCAGGACGTCGACGGCCTGCCAGATCTCCTCGAAGGGGGTGGCCCGGTCGATGTGGTGGAACTGGTAGACGTCGATGTGGTCCGTCCGCAGCCGCTTGAGGCTGGCGTCCACGGCCCGCCGGATGTTCAGCGCGGAGAGCTTGTCGTGGTTGGGCCAGGAGTCGGCGGAGGCCGCCATGTTCCCGTAGACCTTGGTCGCGAGCACGACCTTGTCGCGGCGCTCGCCGCCCTTGGCGAACCAGTTGCCGATGATGCTCTCGGTGCGGCCCTTGTTCTCGCCCCAGCCATACACGTTCGCGGTATCGAAGAAGTTGATGCCTGCATCCAGCGCCGCGTCCATGATCGCGTGGCTGTCCGCTTCGTCCGTCTGCGGACCGAAGTTCATCGTGCCGAGGACCAGTCGGCTGACCTTGAGTCCTGTGCGTCCGAGCTGTGTGTACTTCATGACTCCTTAGCCAAGGCGGTGGAGTGCGCTCTAGGCAAGCGGGGCGGGTCCGCGGCGGCCCGGGCGGGTGGGATCTTGACGCTATCTCGTGGTTAGTGCTTTCCTTCGGTAAGCATCATATTGAATCTTCAAGTTACCCACTTGGGAGCATCGTGACCCCCACCACGCCTGCCCGCCGCGCCCTCGTCGCCGCCCTCGCGGCCGTCGCGCTCACCTCGACCGTCGCCGTCGTCCCGGCCGTCGCCGCCCCGGCAGCGGCAGCGGCTGCGGCTGCGGCATCGTCGACGGCCGCCGCCGAGCGGAGCGCGTACGGCGATGCCGCGCGCCTCGGGTACCAGAAGGCCGTCGCCGTACGCGTCCTCAAGGGGGTGTTCGAGGAGGGGGACACGGCGGTCGTGGACCGTTACGTGCGGCCGGACTACATCCAGCACAACCCGCTCGCGCCGGACGGGGCGGAGACGTTGAAGGGCCTCGCCGGGGTGATGAACCAGCAGTTCCCGGACGCCGAGTACGACGTCAAGCGGGTCGTCGCGCAGGGCGACCTGGTCCTCGTGCACTCCAACGTGGTGCTGACGCCCGGCAGTCGGGGCTCCGCGGTGTTCGACATCTTCCGGTTCCAGGGCGGGCGCATCGCGGAGCACTGGGACGTGGCACAGGAGGTGCCGGAGTCCTCGGCCAACGGCAACGACATGTTCTCCACGGTCAGCCGGCCGAGGACCAGTACACCGGGGCCGGCCTGGCTGACCGCGTACAACGAGAAGCTGGTGACCAAGGCGTTCGACCGGCTGCTGGTGCGGAAGGACCTCTCGGCGCTCGACGAGTACTGGGGCCCCGAGTACCACCAGCACAACCCGAACATCGCCGACGGCGTGGCGGGGGCCGAGGCCGGTCTGGGCGGCTACTTCCAGCAGTTCCCCGACCTCACCGTCTCGCGCAAGCGCGTCATCGCCGAGGGCGACCTCGTCGCCGTCCACAGCCACTACGTCAACGCGCCCGGCGAGCGCGGCCAGGCCGTCATCGACCTCTTCCGGGTGCGGAACGGGAAGATCGTCGAACACTGGGACGTGCTCCAGGACGTTCCGGCGACTGCGGCGAACGACAACACGATGTTCTGACCGGAGTTCTGCGGGTCATGATCTGAGACGCGGGTCCGCAGATTCCGGGCGGGGGGGACGTGTTTGTCGAAAAGCCGTGCGTTCGCGTGGGTCGTATCTGTGTTGACCGCTGCGTTGTGCGTGCTGGTCACGCCGGGGGCCGCGCGGGCGACGGAACCGTCGGCCGACGACGCCTGCCGGAGTGCGGAGCTGGCCGGCGCCGAGGTCAGTACGTCGGTGCGGTTGGAGCATGACGACCGGACGTACACGAAGGTCGTGACCGAACTGACCCTCGATGTTCCGGGGACCTGGCCGCCGGCACGGGATCTGTCGCTCAGCGAGGACAGCCGGCAGTACATCGAGGCGATGTCCTGTCTCCTCGGCGCCGACGATGACCACCAGCGCTGGTCGGAGCGGCGAACCAGGAAGCCGGTGGTTACGTGGAAAGGAGGCCGGGCCAAGGTCGTCGACGAGGTGTACGGCTGGATGGACACTCAGTACGTCACCGAGGTGGGCCTGTGGCGGGTGCGGCCGCTCGGCGGAGAGATGTGGATCCTCGAACTCCGGGCCCCGCCCGCCCTGTGGGGTGCCCGGTGGGACGAGGTCACCGTGGATCCCGGACGGCCCGGGGCCGAGCGGGCGGAACCCGAGCCGAAGACCGGCAGAGGAGCCACGGCTCTTGTGTGGCGGCCCGGGCGGACCGAGGGGGTGATCGTCCTGGCGGACCCTGAGGCTGAGGACGCGCCTGAGGGGCTGCGGGTGACCGTGGATATCAGGCCTTCCTGGCAACGGTCCTGGGCCGCTCGGCAGGATGACGTGATCGGCAGGATGTCGGGCACCGTGGGCACGTTGCTCTGGGTGTCCACGATGTCCTCCCTGCTCCTGGCCGCGGTCCGGCGCTATCGACGACGTCCCGGCATCCCGACCGACCTCCGACTACGCACCCTGGGCAACCTGCGGGACTGGACGGTCCTGGGCGTCCTGTCCTACGTCGGCGCCGCGCTAGCGGAAGCCGATGCCCTCCCCGGCTTCCTCGTCGCCATGGGGACCATGGCCCTGTTGTTCCGCTTCGCCCGTCCGCCGCGACCGATCCAGCGAGTGCTTGCGGCGGCGCTGGTGGTGTGTCCGACGGTTCTGGCGGTGGGGCTCTTCGCGTTCAGGTCGGAGAACCTCGATAGCTCGGACGGCAGCTACGACGGCTTGGGAGCGTTGGTCGCGCTGCAGACCGGACTGTCCTTCTTCATTTCGGGTCTGCTCCTGCTCGCCGTCGTCGCGGCTGCCTGGCGCCTGGCCACCGACGGACAGTTGGTGCCCAGGAGTCGCCGGTTCCAGGGCCTCGACCGGGAACTCCGTATCGGGGTCGCCGGGCCGGCGGTCCTCGTCAGTACGGTGGTCATCGCTGTCTGCTTCGCTCTGGTCTACGAGCGCAACTGGCAGCAGGCGAGCTGGCTGTTCAGCCCGTCGGACCCCGCATACGGCGAAGACCACTGGGCAGACTTCGGCTGGCAGGTGATGCAGTCGGTCACCTACGTCGTGACCTGGCTCGTCCTCCAACACGGCTGGCTGACAACGAGCTTGGCCGTGATCGCCGTGCTGCGTGCCTGGCGGGCGCCGGGCTCGTTGTCCCCGCTGCACGACCGGGCCGACGGTCTCCTGCTCCTCGCCTTCTTCGCGCTCGCGGTTGGCCTGGACGTCCAGGACCACCTCGGCAGCCCCCTCCTCGAATTCCTCTGGATACCTTTCTACGCGCTGGCTCTGTACGGCGCGACAGCCCTCCTCGCCCACCGGTCCGTCCTCGCCCAGCCCTTCGAGATCTCCGGACGGCCTCTCTCGACCGTGGCGGGTCCCGCCGCCCGCGCTCGACTGCTGGGCAAGGCCCGCTCCTACCGTGAGATCCACGCCGAGCTGCGCCGCCTGGACCAGGGGCTCTTCGGTGACGTACCGCCGAAACGGGAGGTTCTGGAGCGGAAGTTGCACCGGCTGCACAACTGGGCGGTGAACAGTGCCCCGGAGGCCGCGCCCGACCGGCTGCCGGCCAAGGTGTCGGTGGTCGACGCGGCGCTCGCCCTCGGGCCGAGGGACGACTGGTGGGGCAACGGCGTACGGGGCGCCCGCTTCGCACTGATACCCGGGCTGCCCGCCGCGGTTCTCAACACATGGGCGCAGTGGATCCGGGGGGAGGGCTGGCAGAACACACTCTCGGACGTGCTCGGCCTTCCCGACATGGCGTTCACCCTCGTCTCCTGGACGGTCAGGTTCGCGGCAGCGGGCTTCGTCCTGGGCGCGTTGTGGCGCGTACTGCCGGGGCGGCGGGGAGCCGTCAAGGCCATCCCTGTCACCGCGGCCTTCGCACTGCCCGTGGTGATCGACGTACTCGTGCGCTGGTTCACACGTGAGAGCTCGGCCAACGTGGCACTGCACGTATCGACCATGCTCTTCGTCCTCACCGTCACCGGGATCGCGCTCGATCTCGACACGTTCGCGGGGGAACGGCGTTACTGGCAGACCCGGTTGGGGCTTCTCCTGTCCGTCTACCAAATGCGGTACTACTCGCTCCAGGTCGCCTATCTCATCGGTCAGATCATCGCCATCATCACCATCTGGCAGTTCTTCGCGGAGCCGGACGCGGTGCCGTCGGGTGGGGAGGCGCCGCCTTCGTCGTCGAACGAGGGGGCGGGGGGCTGAGAGGCGGGAGGCCTCGTCGCACTGCCCTGGCCGGCCGTCGAGAAGGCGTACGTCGTCGCGGTCAACCGGCGGCCGGGCGACGGCCTGGCCCTCGTGCTCGACCACCGCACGGATCCGGCGGACCCCGGGTCGGGGCAGCGCGTTCTGGACGGACCCCCGGCGGTGCGAGTGGCGGGTGGTGGCGCCCACGTTCTCGGCGTTCCTGGCGGCGCTCGGCCTCAGCTCTTCGGGAGGGGCTGCGGGTTCTGGCGGTCCTGGTGATCCCGGGGGAGGGGTGGCTCGGGCGGGCGGCGGTAGGAGAGGAGGAACAGCGGGGTCGCCAGGAGGAGGACGCCGGCGGCGGCGATCGCGGCGCGGGGGGTGGTGAGGGCGGCGAGGAGACCCCAGAGGGCCGTCATGGCGGCGGTGGTGAGTTTGCCCGTGACGGACCAGGCGGTGAGGGTGCGGACGACGCGGTCCGGCGGGGTCCGGGTGAGGCGCTGGGTGGTCAGCACGGGGTTGTAGATGCTGATGCAGGTGATCAGGCCGAGCTCGACGACCATGACGAGGACGAGGCCGGCGGGTCCCGGGCCGATGAACGCCAGCCCCAGCGGCCAGCACACCCGCAGGGTTCCGGCGATCCGGATGACCTTGTGATGGCCGTGCCGGGCGACCAGCCGACGGGAGAGGCGGGAGCCGATCAGGCCGCCGGCGCACGGGAGGGCGAAGGCGAGGCCGTACTGCCAGGGGGCGAAGCCGAGTTGGCCGACCATGAGGATGACCAGCAGGGGTGCGGGTGCCATGATCAGGGCGTTGACCAGGACGGTGTTGAGGAAGAGGGGACGCAGGGCCGGGTCGCGGAGGAGGTACCGCCAGCCGTCGAGGAGGTCGCCGGGGCGGAGACGGGGCGCGGGAGTGGGGCGGGGGGCGTTGCCCTGTGTGCCGTCCGTGCCGTCCGTGCCGTCCGTGCCGTCCGTGCCGTCTGTGCCGGCCGTGCCCTGCGTGGGCTGCGTGGGTTGAGAGGACCGCGCGGGTGTCATGGGTGGTGCGGGTATGGCGGGTGCCGTGGCCTCGGTGGGCTTCGCGGGCTCGGTGGGCCTCGCAGGCCCGGCGGGGTCCGTCGGCATGGCGGGGTGGGGCGGCCCGGCGGGCGTCGCGGGCATGGCGGGGTCCGTCGGCTCGGCGGGGTCCGTCGGCCCGGCGGGCTTCGTCGGTGGCGTGGGTGATGCGGTGCGTACCAGGTGCGGTTCCTTGCCGCCGATCGCTCGGATGCCGGCTGCCGAGAGCAGGTAGCTGGCCGCGTCGGTGAGCAGGGTGGTGACCGGGCCGAAGAGGCCGATCGCGGCGCCGCCGAGGGGCGGGCCGAGCATGGTGGTGGTCCAGGTCGTGGCCTCGAAGCGGCCGTTGGCGGCGACGAGGTGCTCGGGCGGGACCAGGGACTTCAGACAGGCGCCGCTCGCCGCGGTGAAGGCGATGTCGGCCACGGCGACGATCACGGACACCAGGAGGAGCTGGGGGAAGGTGAGCAGGTCGAGGGCGTAGGCCGCCGGGACGGTCAGCAGGGCCGCGCAGCGGACCAGGTCCATCGTGATCATCACCGGGCGTTTGGGGCGGAACTCCACCCGGGGGCCCAGCGGTACGGCCACGGCCGCGCCCACCGCCAGGCCGGTGGCCGCCAGCGCGGAGACCTCGGTCGGGCCGACGTGCAGGACCAGTACCGCGATCAGGGGGAACGCGTCGAACGACAGCCGCGTACCGAACGCACTGACCGAGTACGCCGCCCACAACCACCGGAAGTCCCGCCCCAGCCCACCGCCCCGCGCCATCCCCGCCCCCGCCTCCGCCGCGCCGCTCGACGCGGCCCGCGCGGGTCACGTCCGACCGGGTCATCCAAGCGAGCGGGAGCCGACCGATCAAGCGCGGAGCGCCCGAGCCGGGAGGCCGCGGACGACGCCGTCAGCCTCGGGGGAAGTCGGCGGTCGGAAGGACCAGGCCGAGGAGGGTGGTGCTCATGTCGACGTCGCCGCCGTAGGTGACGGACAGGTCGCTGACGTAGTCGCCGTCCTTGGGCTGGGTGAACAGCCGGCACTTCCCCGCGTAGGGGTTTGGAGCTGCTGCCGCTGGAGTGCGTTCAGGAGCGTTCTGGTGAGTGGGGGTGAGTGTGGGTGGTCTGTGCCGGGTCGCGTGTCTCGGCCGTGGGGGCGGGTTTCGGTAGGGAACTGACGTTCTCGCATCGAATGCGTGACCTTCCCGGGTGGTGCTCGTTTCTCATGGCGACGGGTTCTTCGGGTGGGGTCGGGCAGGGGGTGACGGGGTGGGTGAGCTGCGGAGTATCGCGGCGTCGTTCGTCGCGTCCGGTCCGAGTGGTGTGGCCGTGCGGACCCGCCTCAAGCAGCTGACGCCCGGGGACGAGAAGGTGCTGCGTCTGGTGGGTGCGCACCTGGGGTCGCTGGCGGCCGCGTTGTCGCTCTCGGCCATCGCGATCCTGTCTTCAAGGACGGTCATCGTGGCGTTCCTCCCCGGCCGCCCCTCGATCGAAGACGGCCGCGCAGTGCAACGATACGCACGGTGACTGGGCGCGGTCGGTACGGCGAAACTCCCTTGCGCGGCCGGTGTCCCAACGGTTTGGGTCGGCTTCCATGACCACGACCGCGCTCGCCGCCCTCCACCGCCCCGACCGTTACCCCCGCGCCTCCGCCTACGACTCGGCCTGGCTGCTCGACCTCGACATGGGGCCGAATCCGCTGTGGCTGTTGGAGGACCTGGTGGGGGACCTCGAACTCCGGCCCGGGATGCGGGTGCTGGACCTGGGGTCGGGGAAGGGGGCGACCTCCGTGTTCCTGGCGCGGGAGTTCGGGGTGGAGGTGGTCGCCGCGGACTGGTGGATCCCCGCGGAGGAGGCGGCGGCCGTCTTCGAGGAGGCCAGGGTGGGGGACCGGGTGACGGCGGTGCGGGCGGAAGCGCACACCCTGCCGTTCGAGGAGGGGAGCTTCGACGCCGTCGTCAGCGTCGACGCGTTCGAGTACTTCGGGACGGCGGACAGCTATCTGCCGTACCTGGTGCGTTTCCTGCGGCCCGGCGGGCAGCTCGGTGTCGCCACGCCGGCCCTGACCCGGGAGGTGCGCGACCTCGGGTTCATACCGGCCCACATCAAGGACGTCGTCGGCTGGGAGGCCATCGCCTGGCACACCGCCGAGTGGTGGCGGTTCCAGTGGGCGGTCACCGAACTGGTCGACGTCACCTCGGCACGGCTCCAGGAGGACGGCTGGCGGGACTGGTTGCTGTGGGCGCGGGCGGGCGTGGAGCGGAGGCCGTCGCCGTCCGGGGGCGTCGATCAGGCGGTCGTGGAGATGCTGGAGGCGGACGAGGGGGAGTATCTGACGTTCGCACTGGTGACGGCCAGGAAGAGCGAGTAGGGCCACTGTTTCGCACCGCCTACGCCGACCGGTCTGTCACGACTCCTCGTACGGTCCCCCCAGCCCCCACGCCTCGTGCATCGCGTTCGCGAAGGTCGCCGCGATCTTGTGTTCGCCGGAGGCGTTGGGGTGGGTGCCGTCGTAGGTGTCCCAGTGGATGTCGTACGACGGGGGTGGCGAGGCCAGGAGGAGGGGGGAGCGGGGTTCGTCCAGGTCGGCGGCCGTCTTGCCGAGGAGTTCGTTGAAGCGGGCGACCTGGGCGGCGAAGGGGGCGTCGGACTCGGCACGGACGTTCGGGGTGACCGGGAGGAGGACCATGCGGACGTGCGGGTTCGCCTCGCGGGCGGCCTCGACGAAGCGGCGGGTGTTCTCGGCGGTCTGCTCGGCGTTGGTGTAGAAGCCCAGGTCGATCAGGCCGAGGGAGACGAGGAGGACGTTGGCGCGGTGGGCGCGGATCGCGTCGGCGATCAGCGGGGCCATGTGCAGCCACCCCTCGCCCCAGCCCGCGAGATGGGCGCGGGGGAAACGCGGGTCCGTGTCGGCGTACTCGTACGACGTCGGCGTGTCCGTCGCCTTGTCGTAGAGCGTCTCGCGCGGGCCGACGATCTTGAAGGGGCCGTCGTGCGTCGTGCGCAGGTGCTGCCAGAGCCGGAAGCGCCATGTGTGTTCGCCCGCGCTCCCGATCGTCATGGAGTCGCCTACGGGCATGAACCTGAGCATGCGCTCATCATGAACGATCGCTACCGGCTGGTAGGCGCCGGTCGCCCCACCCGGCCCTGTGAAACTTGCCACGTGGCGCCTCCTGGCTCGCGGGTTCGGGTGCGTCATGGCTCGGGGGTTCGGGTGAGTCGGCGGGTGCGGCTCCGGTGGGGGCTGGTCTTTCAAGGGGCGCGGGGAACCGCGAGAGAAGCCCCCACTCGCCCGCCCCCGACCACCACCCCGCACCCCCACGGCGCTCCCCCACCCCACCCGGCGGAGCGAGATGGCAGGCTTGGGCGCATGCGCCGTCGCCCCCTTCACCCCCGCCGCCGGTTCCGCGCCGGCTTCGCCGGTCTCGCCGCGATCCTGCTGGCCGTCCTCCCGGCCGCGCCCGCGGTCGCCGACGACGACGGGTTCACGATGCAGGACTCGCGGATCACCGAGTCGAGCGGTCTCGCCGCGTCGCGTCAGCATCCGGGCGTCTACTGGACCCACAACGACAGCGACGACGGGGCGTTCCTCTACGCCGTCGACAGTGAGAGCGGCGAGACGGTCGCCACGGTCACCCTGACGGGCGTCGGCACCCCGCGTGACGTGGAGGCGATCTCCATGGGCCCGGGCAACAAGCTCTACGTCGGCGACATCGGCGACAACCTCGGCGGCACCTGGGCGTACGTGTGGATCTACGAGCTCCCGGAGCCGAAGGAGCTGAAGGACCAGACGATCAAGGCCACGCAGTATGTCGTGAAGTACGAGGACGGGGCGCGGGACGCGGAGGCGCTGATGGTGCATCCGAAGACCGGGCGGGTCTACATCGCCGACAAGAACGAGGCGGGCGGGTCGCTGTACGAGGGACCGGCCGAGCTTTCCTCCTCCGGCACGAACGTGTTCAAGAAGGTCGCCTCCGTCCCTGATCTGGAGGTCACCGACGGCGCGTTCTCGCCGGACGGCAAGCAGCTCGCCCTGCGCGCGTACTTCGGCGGCATCCTCTACGACTGGAACGGCGGCAAGATCAAGAAGGTCGACCGGCTGAGCGTGCCCTTGCAGCGGCAGGGGGAGTCGGTGACCTTCAGCACCGACGGCTCGAAGGTCATGTACGGCAGTGAGGGGTCGGGCAGCTCGGTCGTCGCGCGGGAGGTGCCCGGCGGCGGCTCCGGAAGCGGCGGCTCCGGCTCCTCGTCCTCCGACGGGAACGGCTCCGGGACCACCCAGGCGGACGGCGACGGGACCAGCTCCACCTTCAAGGTCGGCGCCCTCGCCGTCGGCGGGGCGGTCGTCGTCATGTGGGGCTTCAAGCGACTGCGGCGCCGACCGTCCTGAGCCGCCGCCCCGGCGGCTCCCCACGCGGACCCTGACCGCCGCCTCGGCGGCTCACCAGGCGGACACTGACCGCCACCTCGGCGTCGGCCGCCGCTCCGGCGCGGTCCGCCCCCGGCCGCCGCTCCGGCGCGGTCCGCCCCCGGCCGCCGCTCCGGCGCGGTCCGCCCCCGGCTAACCGCTCCGGCGCGGTCCGCCCCCGGCCGCCGCTCCGGCGCGGTCCGCCCCCGGCTACCGCTCCGGCGCGGTCCGCCCCCGGCTACCGCTCCGGCGCGGTCCGCCGTCCCCGTTCCCTCCCCCGCCCCGCCGCGCGACGAGGGTCTCCAGGCCGTCCAGGAGGCGCTGGAGGCCGAACTCGAAGTGGTCGAAGTCCGTGCCGAAGGCGTCCTCGGAGAGGCTGGAGAGGAGGGGGTAGCGGCCGGAGGCCATGAGCTCTTCGAGGACGGGCGCCTGGGCCTGCCAGAACTCCGCGTCGGTGAGGCCGGACCGGTGTTCCGCCTCCTGCTGGTAGAGCTGGGTGCGGGCGGCGCCGACGACATAGCCGTCCACGGCGATGATCACCGAGATCAGTTCGGGGTCGGTCAGCCCCATGGACTTGATGCGGGAGAGCACCTTCTCCATGCCGTCGAGGGCGCTCGGGCCGAGCACCGGGCGGGACTGGTTGACCTGGAGCAGCCAGGGGTGGCGGCGGTAGAGGGCGAGGGTCGCGCGGCCCATGGCCTCCAGGGCGGAGCGCCAGCCGCCGTCGCCGAGGTCGGCGGGGTTCTCGGAGGGGCGCTGGACGCGGTCGAGCATCAGGTCCAGCAGTTCGGCCTTGCCGGGGACGTAGCGGTACAGGGACATGGTCCCGGTGCCGAGTTCGGTGGCGACCCGGCGCATGGAGAGGGCGTGCAGACCCTCGGCGTCGGCGACCTGGACGGCCGCCTCCACGATCCGGTCCAGGGTGAGCCCCGGCTTGGGGCCGCGGCTGGGGCGCCGCCCGGTGTCCCACAGCAGATGGAGTGTGCGGACGATGTCCCCGCTGCCGCTGGTCTCCGTACCGCCGCCGACGCCGGCCCCGCCACCGACGCCGCCGGCCCCGCCACCGGTACGGCCGCCGCTCGCGCCGTCGTCCGTACCGCTCTTGCCCCTTGTCATGGACCCGAGTTTAGGTCCTCGCGGAAAAACTGGGTACGACGTACGCGCAATCGGGTACGGTGTACCCAGTTGGAGTCGGAAGGGGGACTCATGAGCGACGGAAACGGCGCCGGAGGCGGCGACGGATACGCGGTGCGGGCGGAGGGCCTGGAGAAGCGGTACGGGGAGAAGCGGGCGCTCGACGGTTTCGACCTCACCGTCCGCGAGGGCACGGTGCACGGCCTCCTCGGCCCGAACGGCGCGGGCAAGACCACCGCCGTACGCATCCTCTCCACGCTGGTGCGCCTGGACGGCGGCCGGGCGACGGTGGCCGGCCTCGACGTGGCACGGCACCCGCGCGAGGTGCGGGCCCGGATCGGTCTCACCGGTCAGTACGCGGCCGTGGACGAGGTGTTGACGGGACGTCAGAACCTGGAGATGTTCGGCCGGTTGTTCCACCTGGGCGGGAAGCGGGCGAAGCTGCGCGCCACCGAGCTGCTCGCCCAGTTCGATCTCACCGACGCCGCCGACAAGGGCGTCGGCAAGTACAGCGGCGGCATGCGGCGCAGGCTCGACCTCGCCGCCTCGATGATCCTCGCCCCGGCCGTCCTCTTCCTGGACGAGCCGACGACCGGTCTCGACCCGCGCAGCCGGGGTGAAGTCTGGGAATCCGTGAGGGCGTTGGTGGCGGGCGGCACGACCGTGCTGCTCACCACGCAGTATCTGGAGGAGGCCGACAAGCTCGCCTCGCGCATCACCGTGATCGACCAGGGGCGGGCCATCGCGGACGACACCCCGGACGGGCTGAAGAGCACGGTCGGCGGCGACCGCATCGAGGTCGTCGTGGCCGAGCGTGCCGACATCCCGCGCGCGGTGAAGGTCGTCGCCCGCGTCTCGGACGGCGAACCGGAGTCGGACGAGACGGAGTTGCGCGTCCACGCGCCCGTGACCGACCGTGTCTCCGCCCTGACCGAGGTGGCCCGCACCCTCCAGGACGAGGGCGTACGGGTCGAGGACATCGGCCTGCGCAGGCCCAGCCTGGACGACGTGTTCCTGCGCCTGACGGGCCACCGCGCGGCGAAGCCCGGGACCACGGAGGGCATGGAGGGCACCGGGAACACCGGGTACACCGAGAAGAGGGCCGCCGCATGAGCGCCGTCGACCTGACCACGCCGAGCCCGCGCGGCCGCACGTACTGGCTGCTCGCCGACGTCTGGAACATCGTCCGGCGCGGCCTCACCCACTACCAGCGCCAGCCGGTCAACATCGCCTGGCAGCTGGGCTTCCCGATCCTCTCCGTCCTCCTCTACGGCTATGTCTTCGGCAGCGCCATGCAGGTGCCCGGCGGCGGGGACTACCGGGACTTCCTGATGCCGGGCATGTTCGTGATGACGATGGCCTTCGGGTTCATCAACACGGCGACCCTCGTGGTCTACGACTCCACCAAGGGCGTCATCGACCGGTTCCGCTCCATGCCGATGGCGCCCTCCGCGGTGGTCGCCGGGCGCGGGGTGACCGATCTGCTGGCCGCCTGCGCGGAGTTGGCCATCATGATGCTGACGGCCCTCGCGATGGGCTGGCGCCCGGACGCGGGCCTCGGCTTCCTGGCCGCGTTCGGACTGCTCCTCTGGCTCCGCTTCGCGCTGATCTGGATCGGTGTCTGGCTGGGTCTGCTGGTCCCCAACCCGGAGGCGGCGGGCGGCCTCTTCGCGGTCGCCTTCCCGCTGACGATGATCTCCAGCATCTTCGTCGCCCCGCAGCTCATGCCCGACTGGCTGGGCTGGATCGCCGCCTGGAACCCGATCTCCTCCACGGCCGCGGCGACCCGCGAGCTGTTCGGGACGCCGGTCGGCGGCGGTGACTCCTGGGTCGAGCAGAACGCGCTGCTGATGGCCGGGGTGTGGCCGGTGGTGCTGACGCTGGTCTTCCTGCCGCTGGCGGTGCGCAGGTTCCAGAAGCTGAGCCGGTGACGTAGGCGGTCGTGGTCGGGGCCGCACGTCGAGGCGTCCGGTGTATCGGGTGACGCCTGTATAGGTGACGCCTGTATCAGGTGACGCCGGACGTCTTGACGTGTTCATGCGACCTGTCTTCCATGGGGGATGCGGGGGGTGGGAGCGCTCCCATCCTGTTTCGGCCCCGCGCCTCCCGAGGAGGAAGCAGCGAAATGTTCCGCAGCTTACGGAGAACCCTGGGCGCCCTGTGCGCGGCCGCCGCCGTGCTCGCGCTGCCCCTGGCCGGCGGTGCGCATCCGGTGGCCGCGCTGGAGGCCGACGCGGCCGAGGTGGGTGTGGCGGAGGCCGGTGCCGGTTACTGGCACACCAGCGGCCGTCAGATCCTGGACGCGGACGGTCAGGCGGTCCGTATCGCCGGTATCAACTGGTTCGGCTTCGAGACCGCCAACCGGGTCACCCACGGCCTCTGGACACGCGACTACAAGAGCATGATCGACCAGATGAAGTCGCTGGGCTACAACACCATCCGGATGCCCTACAGCGACGACATCCTCAAGTCCGGCGCCATGCCCGACAGTGTCAACTACTCCGACGGCAAGAACGCCGATCTGCAGGGCCTGACGTCCCTCCAGGTCCTGGACAGAATCGTCGCGTACGCCGGTCAGAGCGGCCTGAAGATCATCCTCGACCGCCACCGCCCGGACGGGGCGGGCCAGTCGGCCCTCTGGTACACGTCGGCCGTCCCCGAGACGACGTGGATCACCAACCTGAAGGCGCTGGCGACCCGTTACAAGGGGAACTCGACGGTCATCGGCATCGACCTCCACAACGAGCCGCACGATCCCGCCTGTTGGGGCTGCGGCGACACGGCCAGGGACTGGCGTCTGGCCGCCCAGCGGGCCGGCAACGCGGTCCTGTCCGTCAACCCCGACCTGCTGATCCTCGTCGAGGGCGTCCAGACGTACGACGGCGTCTCGGGCTGGTGGGGCGGCAACCTGATGGGCGTGGCCCAGTACCCGGTGCAGTTGGACGTGCCCAACCGGGTGGTCTACTCGGCTCACGACTACGCGACGAGCGTCGCCCAGCAGAGCTGGTTCAGTGACCCGTCCTTCCCGGCCAACATGCCCGGCGTCTGGGACAGATACTGGGGCTACATCTTCAAGCAGAACATCGCGCCGGTGTGGGTGGGCGAGTTCGGTACGACGCTCCAGTCGACGGTGGACCAGCGATGGCTGGCGGCCCTGGTGACGTACCTGCGCTCCACGTCGACGTACGGCTCGGACTCCTTCCACTGGACCTTCTGGTCCTGGAACCCCAACTCCGGTGACACCGGAGGCATCCTGAAGGACGACTGGCAGACCGTCGACACCGTCAAGGACGGCTACCTGGCGAGCATCAAGGCGCCGGGCTTCCCCTCGGGCGGCGGCTCCGGCGACCCGGGAGATCCGGGTGACCCCGGCGACCCCGGCGGCGGAACGCCCGCCTGCACCGCCGCCTACACCGTCAGCAGCGACTGGGGCAGCGGTTTCAACGCCGAGGTGAAGGTCACCAACACCGGTACCACCGCGATCAGTTCCTGGAAGGTCACCTGGACCTGGCCCGGCTCCCAACGCGTCACGAACATGTGGAACGCGTCGTACACCCAGAGCGGCGCGACGGTCACCGCCGCGAACGCCGCCCACAACGGGGCGGTCTCCGCGGGCGGTTCGGCGAGCTTCGGCTTCGGGGGCGCGCCCGGGGGCGGGGGTGTGCCGAGTGTGAGTTGTGCGGCCGCGTGAGAGGGGCGGCGTGAGAGGGGGTGCCCGGTGGCCAACCCGGGCACCCCATCCGCCCACGCCCGGGCTCCGGCCACGGCCGAGCCCCACCGGCCACCCGTCCATCCCCGGCCGCTCACTCGGATCCGGTGACCCACCCGGTCGCCGTCGGCATGCACGCGGCCATCGTCCGCGCGACAAAGCCCGCCACCGGCCCACATACCGATCCCGCCACAGGCCCACATGTCGCCGCGATCGCCGAGGCGGCTGGTGACTCCGATTACGGTGCCACCGCTTGACCGGGGCACCGATGTGAACGCAAGGGCGAAGCAGCCGGACCCGTGATCTCAACTCGACACCCTCCCCCGAGGGATGCACCGCGACCCGCGTCAAGGGCGGTCTGCGCGGCATGGATGGCCCATGGGGGCCGACCACAGACTTCCTGACTCTGGTGATCAGCACACGCTGTCCGTCGAGTTGGCCCAGAAGACCAGGAAGGACCATGTCTGGGCTCCGACGGTCCCGTCCACGGTGATGCCGGCGCAGCGCTGGAACCGCTTTGTCGCCGAGTGGGTGACCGGCCCGAAGTCCCCGTCCTCGTCCAGGTCGGCGCGTGTCATGGCGTTGTTCAGGTAGCACTGAACCTGCTGGACAGCGCTTCCGGACGATCCGGCCTTCAGTGTCGGCCGCTTGATGGTGTAGTTGCAGACGTCTTCGGATCCGTGGGCAACGAGCCTCTCGGGCAGCGCTGCACTTGCCGTTCTCGCGCGAGGCACCTCTGATCCAGCGCTCTGAGGTGCCGCTACGGCCGCGCCTCCCGCGAAGACGAGAGAGGCGACCAGAGCCACGGTAGTGGTCAGGCGTCGCATGTCCATCACCTCCAAAGACACACCCCCAGTACTACCGTGCGCTTCCGTCCCAGAGGCTGCATCCCGGCGATGACATCAACCGCGCTCGCAGGAGTTGCGCCTGCGAGCGAAGTACCGACCTGCTGCTGAGCTGTTCGCCGTGCGAGATGCTGCTGAGTTGCTCGCCGTGCGAGTCGGCTGCGGTACGGGCCGCGCCCTCGCGTACCTCGCGGCGCGGGATCACCGCGCACGGCGTCGATCTCTCCCGGTCATGGTGAAGAAGACCGGCGAGCGGTGGGCCGCACCGGCGCGGTCTTCGCATGCGGGGAGGCCCGGGAGTGGCCGGCTTCCTGCGAGGAGACCCACGACGCCGTCTGCTCGGTCTTCGGTGCGGCCTGGTTCGCCGACCCTGGCCGCCTCTTCCCGCTCGTACGGGCGCGGCTGAACCCGGGCGGCGTTTTCGTGTTCTCCCAGCCACCGGCGATCCTTGGCGCGTACGGTCCGCAGGGCATGTACAAGGGTGGCTTCGCGGGCAGGGCGATGTTCACCTACCGCTACAGCTACCGCCCCGCCGTCTGGGAACGCCTGCTGACCCGGGCCGGTTTCGGCGCGGCCAAGGCCCGTGTGCTGGCCAGGGCCCTGGTGTCCTGGCCGCTCCGAAGCCGGGGCACATCGGCACGTTGATCGTCCGCGCGGACGTCAGCCCCGGGTGAGGTGATCGAACTCCCCGGCCTTGGCGCCGGTGAGCATGGCTGCGATTTCGGAGCGGGTGAAGAGGAGGGCGGGGCCGTGGGGGGCCTTGCTGTGGCGGAGGGCTATGCCATCGTTGTGGGTGGCGAACTCGACACAGTTTCCGTCGCCTCCGGAGGAGGATGACTTCTGCCATGTGGCAGATATTTTGGAGGCGTCCTGGATCATGTGCTCCGACATTCAGCCTATCCTTTGCGGTAGTTGTTGAGGTGGCTCTCTATGAGTTTCATCGATTCGGTTCCCCTGAGGGAGTCCGACATCATCAGCCGGTTGAACAGTCTGGTGTACGCCTGCACTTCCTCGGTCTCCTCCAGGAACCTGTTACTGGTCAACCCTTCGAGGTAGACGACGTCCGGCTCCCAGCGTTCGGGGAACGAGAGAACGACAAACGGCCCGAAGAGCGCAGCGTGAGAATCTGATGTCTCCGGAAGTACGTGAACATTTACAGTGCCGGGGTATTCCTTGGTCAGGGTAAGGATGTGTTCGAGTTGTTCAGCCATGACATCGGGGCCGCCGATGACGCGGCGCAATGCTGATTCCGAGATAACGCCCCAGAAAATCAGGGGATTTTCACGATCGAAGACCTGTTGCCGCTTGTCGCGGATGGCGAGTCGTTCGTGCCTCTCCGCGTCCGGGATACCGGGCAGATGTACATCGAGCACGGCTGCCGCATACGTGTAGGTCTGCAACAGCCCCGGGATCAGGTTGATTTCGGCGTTATACGCCTCCGAAGCGTCTGATTCATAGCCGATGTAGTCGGCGTACATGGGGCTCACGACTGACCGGATGTCCGTTTCCCAACCACGGACGTTGCCTCGTTGGCGCAGGTCGAGCATGTATGAACGCAGGTCCTGGTCTGCGATGCCGTACCGATCGAGCAGCAGCCCCAGGTCTGCCTCGGAGATGCCGATGCGCCCCGATTCGATGCGGCTCAGCTTGGCCTCGGACCATGTGAGCGACCGAGCCATGGTGTCCTGACTGCCATGCGCGCCGTCCTCGCGCACCTTGCGGAGGATGTGGCCCAACCGCACCTGCCGCGCCGTCGGCTCCGTGCGTGCTCCCACGTGCTTGCCTTCCCTGAACTGAACCCATCTGCGCTGACAGGCTGCCGGATCGCGATCCTCGACGCACCCGTGTCACTCGTTCGGGGCAACTCCCGGTGCGGCCTTGCACCGCATCATCACCGGTGCAAGGCTGCACCAAGATGGTTAGTAGTCGGACCGTCACTTTCCGTTCCGTCGCACCCCTCGGGGGTCGTTTGCCATGCCCGAACTGACCACACACCGTCAGTATCCCACCACCAACCGTGCGGTAGCCCGCGCGCGTTCGGACAGCATCGCCTTCCTCGCCTCCTGCGGTATCGATCCAGCCCATGAGTTCGCGAGCGAATTGGTGCTCGTCATCAGCGAGTTGATGACGAACGCCGTCACGCACGCGCGCGTACCCGGCACCTCCGGTCGCCAGGTCGGCATGTCCATCGAAAAGGCCGACGACGTCTACCGCGTAGAGGTGCGGGACGCGCAGGGCGACGACATGCCGTGCCTGCGCGAGAGAGGCCTCCATGACACCAGGGGACGGGGCCTCGTACTCGTCGAAGCGCTCGCGGATTCCTGGGGCGTGAAGCCGGAAGCCGTCGGAAAGACCGTGTGGGTGGAGAAGAGGTTCGGGCGGTGACCGGGCTCATCGGCTCGGCCGGCGGCGTGGCTGCCTGCGTCGGCATGGTCCTGGGCGTCCTGGGTGCCATGGGCGTTGTCCGTGCCAGGCGTCCGCGTTCGCCGCAGCGGAGTGGTGGTTGTGGCGTATTGGTGCCCGGCGTCGAAGGGACCCCACGGCAACCGGACCTGTACGGGTGGCCTCACCTCAGCCCGGAGAGGGCGCGTTGGCGTCGCTGGTGGAGGTGTTCTGAGCGGCGACGGGCGGAGAGTGGGCGAGGCTCGCCGTTTCTCGCGTCCGAACCGTGTTGGGGGCGTCCCGTCCTGCCCGCCCGGGACGAGCAACCTCAGGACGTGGACACCATGGTGCGGCTCTATGTCTCCGTGCACGTGGCGTGCGGGGAGCGGTGGACGTGAGCGTGAGTGGTGGGGAGTCCCGGCGCCCTCTCGACCCTGTCGCGGTCACCTTCGGCGAGTGGCTCGACCATGTCGTCGCCTGTCGGCGTGGCTGCCGCGTCCGAGGCATGGACTGCTACGCATCCATGTGGTTCGAGGCCCTCCACATGGGTGCGAGGCGAGCCGGGCGCAGGGCTCCGCAAGGACCTTCCTCGCATTGAAGAGGCGCGCCCGGTACTCGCCGGACGCCTTCATCGACGGGACGGCATGTCCCCCGGTTCGGCACAACTTGCCCTTGCTGTGAGGCATTTGAGAGTTTGCAATGACTCAATTCGGTCAAGTCTTGGTCGAATGTGTTCTTGTGTGGCGTGCTCTTCCGGAAACATGCGGCACGGGCCGCGTACCTCGTGGACCTGAACCCCCCTCACTTGTTCTGAGAGAACTCCACATATGAGAAGAAGCGCAGCCGTGTTGAGCGGAGCCGTTGTCGTCCTGGCGGGGACGCTCACCGCCGTACCCGCCAGCGCGTCGCAGTCCGCGCAGACCGTCCAGGCCGCCGCCGCGAAGGTCGCCTGGAAGAAGTGCGCCACGGACAACTCCCCGACGCTCCAGTGCGCGTCGGTGAAGGTGCCGCTCGACTACGCGAAGCCGAGCGGGAAGAAGATCACGCTGGCGCTGTCCCGCGTGCCGCACACATCGAAGACGTACCAGGGCCCGCTGCTGGTCAACCCGGGCGGCCCCGGCGGCAGCGGTACGGGTCTGGCCGCGTTCGTCGCGTCCTCGCTGCCGAAGAAGGTCGCGGCCCAGTACGACGTCATCGGCTTCGACCCGCGCGGAGTGGGTGCCAGCAAGCCCGCCCTGGACTGCAAGCCCGGTTACTTCAACCCGGTGCGCCCGGACTCCGTGCCCAGCACGTCCGCGATCGAGAAGGCCAACCTCGACCGCGCCCAGTCCTTCGCCAAGGCCTGCGGTACGAAGCACAAGGACGTCCTGCCGTACATCAACACGATCAGCGCCGTGAAGGACCTGGACTCGATCCGTAAGGCCCTCGGCGCGAAGAAGATCAACTACTTCGGCTACTCGTACGGCACCTACCTCGGCGCCGTCTACGCCAAGCTGTACCCCGAGCGCGTACGGCGTCTGGTGCTGGACTCGATCGTCGACCCGACGGGTGTCTGGTACGAGGACAACCTCGACCAGGACTACGCCTTCGACAAGCGCCACAAGGCGTTCATGAAGTGGGTCGCCAAGTACAACTCCACGTACAAGCTCGGCACCGACCCGAAGAAGATCGAAGCCAAGTGGTACGCCATGCGGGCGGCCCTCGCCAAGAAGCCCGCGAGCGGCAAGGTGGGCGCCTCCGAGCTGGAGGACACCTTCATCCCGGGCGGCTACTACAACGGCTACTGGCCCTTCCTCGCCGAGGCGTTCGCGGCCTACGTGAACGACAAGGACGCCGACCCGCTGGTCGAGACGTACGAGAACTTCGCCGCCATCGACTCCTCCGGCGACAACGGCTACAGCGTCTACGCCGCGGTGCAGTGCCGTGACGCGTCCTGGTCCCGTGACTGGAAGAAGTGGAGCAAGGACAACTGGGCGGTGTACAAGAAGGCGCCGTTCATGGCCTGGAACAACGCCTGGTACAACGCGCCGTGCGCGTTCTGGCCGACCAAGTCGCTGAAGCCGGTGAACATCGCCAACTCCAAGCTGCCGCCGACGCTGCTGTTCCAGGCGACGGGCGACGCGGCCACCCCGTACCAGGGTGGTCTCACCGTCCACAAGCTGCTCAAGAAGTCCAGCCTGGTCGTCGAGCAGGGCGGCGGCAACCACGGCATCACGCTGAGCGGCAACAGCTGCCTCGACAAGTACCTGGCGACCTACCTCACCAACGGCAAGGTGCCGCACGGCAAGGGCAAGGTCGACGCCACCTGCAAGAAGCTGGCCGACCCGAAGCCGCAGGCCCCGCAGGAGGCTTCGGCCCAGTCGACGCTGAGCTCGACGCAGGGACCGACCGCGACGAGCGGTGCCACCCTGCACGGGATCCTCGGCTTCCGCGGCTGAGCGCGTCTGCCTGAACAGCACCTCGTACGGCTCGTACGGCAATGACAAGGGCACCCGGCGTATCGCCGGGTGCCCTTGTCCTGCGACTCACGTGATCAGGAAGCGGCCATCATGTGATGGCGCCGAAGCCCTGACCCCAGACCCTCAAGTCCGGCGTCCAGTGACGTGATTGCGGCCGTCGGCCGTTAGTTGCACCTGACGCGGATCTGCGCGCTCCAGGTACCGTTGCTCTCCTGCCAGGTGCTCCGGTCGACCAGCGAGATGTCGTTGCGGTTGGGGCACTGGTCCCGCGCCTGGGTCAGCGCGTTGGCGTACGCCACGCCTTCCTGTGAAGCGTTGCCCCGGCCCGTCACCGTGTCACCCACGTTGGCCGCGGCCGCGATACCAGCGGCACCGAACGCCATGGTCCCGGCCAGAGCCGTCACCACAAAAGCCTTCTTCGCGAAGGTCCTCATTTACTTACTCCTTATGTACAGTGAAAGCCGGAAGGGATGCGGCATCGGATCTCCAGTGTCTTCCGACCCGAACTGCCCTTCCTCTTCCGCGAGTTCACCGTAACCCCGCTGATCACCAGACGCCGGCGGCGTCCATGTAATCTCCCCACTTCTCTGATCAGGCTCTGATCAGACTCTGATAATCGACGCTGATTACTCGATTAATTTCGTAGAGATAAGAGAAAGCGGCGCTGCGCGACGGACTGGCTTTCTTGTGACCGGCAAGGAGAGCAGGCGCGGACGGGGCTTCTCGGTTCCCAGTGGCGGGTGGACACCGCCGACGCCCTTGGACTCCAGCAGCGGTTCGTGTCCTGATCCAGGTGCGGCAGGAGAGCGTCCCAGGAGTCGCCGGATCTCTGAACCGGACGCCCTGCGACTACCGAAGCCCTGGCCGCCCTCTCGTGTGTGCGATGGCCCTAGACCCGGGTGAGGTGGTCGAACTCCCCGGCCTTCGCGCCCGCGAGCATGGCGGCGATCTCGGAGTGGGTGAAGAGGAGGGCGGGGCCGTCCGGCGCCTTGTTGTGTCGGACGGCTACGCCGTTTTCGTGGGCAGCGAACTCGACGCAGTTTCCGTCCCCTCCGGAGGAGGATGACTTCTGCCATGTGGTGGCTACTTTGGAGGCGTCCGGGATTATATTCTCCGACCTTCCTGCCTAACCTATGCGGTAGTTGTTGAGGTGGCTCTCGATGAGTTTCATCGATGCGGCTCCCCTGAGGGAGTCGGACATCATGAGTCGGTTGAACAGCCTGCTGTACGAATGGACTTCCCCGGTCTCTTCCAGGAGCCTGTTGCCGGTCAGCCCTTCGAGGTAGACGATGTCGGGCCCCCAGTGTTCGGGAAACGAGAGGACGACGAATGTCCTCCTGCGGTATCGATCGGGAGGATGAATTCGCGGGCGATCTGGTGCTCGTCGTCAGTGAGTTGGTGACGAATGCCGTAACTCACGGTCGGGTGCCGGGTACTTCCGGCCGACGGGTCGGCATGTCCACCGAAAAGGACGGCAACATCTACCGCGTTGAAGTGCGGGACACCCAGCGCGATGCGATGCCTCTGCTGTGCGAAGCGCGAAATGGCCTGGACGGCGGGGGCAGAGGGCTCTTGCTCGTCGACTCCCTGGCGGACAAGTGGGGCGTGCGGCCGGAGGGTATCGGAAAAACCGTGTGGGCCGAGAAGGAATTCGGCACGGGGAACGTCGGCGAGTGAAGCAAAGGTGCCCCGCAGCGGCGTAGCGGGCCATTGCGGTGCGCTGTGTCAACAGCAGGCGAAGGAGCTGTCGACGTGAGGAACCCTGGGCGAGGCAGGCCGAGCGGCTGCGGCGGAGCGGTGGGAGCCTCCCGCTGCTGCCGGAGGAGGAGTGCCGGCAGCGGGGGTCAGGCGGGTGCCGGCCGCGTCCTGTCGAGCTGCCCGACGAGGGCAGTGGGAGACCGGGCACCCGGTGCGTACCTACGTGCTCGTCGCCCTCGGCGAGGTGTCGGGCCGTGGTGATCGTGCCGCTCGGGTACGGCACGCGGTGGAGGAGCGGGAGTTCCTCGCCTGGGCCACGCAGGTGCGGAGGTGCGTCAGCGGGTGCCGGGTCAGCCTGGGCGTGGAGTGCGCCGAGGCGGTCCCTTTGCGTGAGGCCGTACTCGAGGCGTGGGCAAGGGCGGCGCCTGGCCCGTGAGTGCCGAGGCGCCCGGCGATGGTCGCCGGGCGCCCTTCAGCGTCGTACGTGTCGTAGATGTCGTACGAGAGTGATCAGAGCTTCTCGATCACGTAGTCGACGCACTTGGTCAGGGCCTCGACGTCCGTCGGGTCGATCGCCGGGAACATCGCGACGCGGAGCTGGTTGCGGCCGAGCTTGCGGTAGGGCTCGGTGTCGACGATGCCGTTGGCGCGCAGGACCTTGGCGACGGCGGCGGCGTCGATCTCGTCGGCGAAGTCGATCGTGCCGATGACCTGCGAGCGCTTGGCCGGGTCCGAGACGAACGGGGTCGCGTACTTGGACTCCTCCGCCCAGGTGTACAGCCGGGTCGAGGAGTCCTTCGTACGGGCCGTGGACCAGCTCAGACCACCCTGGCCGTTGATCCACTCCAGCTGCTGGTTCAGCAGGAAGAGGGTCGCGAGGGCCGGGGTGTTGTACGTCTGGTTCTTGCGGGAGTTGTCGATCGCCGTGGGGAGGCTGAAGAACTCCGGGATGTGACGGCCGGAGGCGTGGATCCGCTCGGCGCGCTCGATCGCCGCCGGGGAGAAGACACCGATCCACAGGCCGCCGTCGGAGGCGAAGGACTTCTGCGGGGCGAAGTAGTAGACGTCGGTCTCGGCGATGTCGACGGGCAGGCCGCCCGCGCCGGACGTGGCGTCGACCAGGACGAGGGAGCCCTCGTCGGCGCCCTGGACGCGCGCCAGGGGGGCCGCGACGCCCGTCGAGGTCTCGTTGTGGGTGAAGGCGTAGACGTCGACGCCCGCCTCGGCGGCCGGCTCCGGGTGCGTGCCGGGGTCGGAGGAGACGACCGTCGGCTCGGCGAGCCAGGGGGCGAGCTTCGCGGCCTTGGCGAACTTCGAGCTGAACTCACCGAAGGTCAGGTGCTGGCTCTTGTTCTCGATCAGGCCGTGGGTCGCGATGTCCCAGAAGGCCGTGGAGCCGCCGTTGCCGAGGACGACCTCGTAGCCCTCGGGGAGGGAGAACAGCTCGCTGATGCCCGCGCGGACCTGGCCGACCAGGTTCTTCACCGGGGCCTGGCGGTGGGAGGTGCCGAGCAGGGAGGTACCGGTGGCGGCCAGCGCGTCCAGCGCCTCCGTCCGCACCTTGGAGGGGCCCGCGCCGAAACGTCCGTCGGCGGGCTTGATGTCAGAGGGGATCTGGATATCAGCCACGACCGCGAGCGTAGCGGCTCCGCGAAACATGGGCGAAACGGTCCGTCGGGTGAGACGGCGCGTTCGGCTGTTGGGCGGGGCGCCTGATGGCTCGGTGGTTCGGGTGTGTTGGCCGGTGCCGGTGCCGGTGCGGGTGCCGGTGTGGGTGCGGGTGAGTGGGGCTTCTCGCGCAGTTCCCCGCGCCCCTTGAGGGCCTACGGCCCTCGCGGGCCGAAAAGCACGGGCGCAGCCCCTGCTATTCAGGGGCGCGGGGAACTGCGCGACCAGCCCCCACCGGACCCGCACCCGGGGGCCGGTGTTCAAGCCCGGCGGGCCGGCCCCGGCGTGAACCTCACCGGCAGCTCCAGCCATCCCCGCAGCCAAGGAGACGTCCGCCGCGTCAGGGAGGTGGCCGGCACCGCGAGGTCCAGGTCCGGCAGCCGGTCCAGGAGGACCTCGATACCCGTTCGGGCGATGACCTCGGCGGTCTCCTGGGCCGGGAACGGGCAGCGGTGGTCACCGTGGCCGAAGGAGAAGTGGGCGTTGTTGCCGCCGGTGAGGGCGGACCCGTGCGTACGGACGCGAGGGTCGGAGTTGGCGCCCTGGAGACCGAGGACGACCAGGTCACCCGCACGGAGGACACGGCCGCCGAGGCGGGTGTCGCGGGTGGTCCAGCGGCCGGCGGCGTTCTGGATGGGGGCGTCCTCCCACAGCACCTCGTTCATGGCCTCGGCCACACTGCTGCGCCCGCCGAAGAGAGACGCCGCGAAACGGTCGTCCGTCAGCATCAGATGGAGGGAGTTGCCGATCCAGTCGGCCGTCGGCTGGTGGCCCACCGCCAGCATCACCATCACGTCGTGGGTCACCTCCTCGACCGTGACCTCGTACGCGCGCGCGTTCGCCAGGAGCCGGGAGACCACGTCGTCCCCGGGCCGCTGCCCGCGCTCCGCGACCAGCCGGGCCATCGCCGTCCGCAGATACCCCTCGGCCGCCATCGCCCGGTCCCGGCCGTCGAGGATGTCGTTCAGCGCCGCCACCAGTCCGGGAGCGTGCTCCTCCCGGAAGCCGAAGAGGAACGCCAGGACGCGCACGGGCAGCAGCGCCGCGAACTGCCCCACCAGGTCGGCCGCGCCCACCCCGCACACCACGTCGATCAACTCGTCGGCGAACCGCTCGACGTGACCGCGCAGTTCGAGCGGTTCGACCGCCTCCAGCGCCTCGTCGATCAGCGCGACACGCTGCCGGTGCCGCTCGCCGACCGTGCCGAGGACCGACGGCTGCTCCGGGCTGATCACGGGGAGCAGCGGCCAGTCGGCGGGGATGTTCGGCCACTGGTTCCACAGCCCGGAGTCCCGGCTGAACAGCTCCGGATCGCTCGTCACCTGGTGCAGCTCGCGGTAGCCGAGCACCAGCCACGCCGGTACGCCCCCGTCGAGGAGCACGGGCGCCACCTCGCCGTGCTCCCGCCGCAACTCCCCGTACAGGGCGGCGGGTTCGCCCCGGAAGCGCGTGTCGAAGAGGGGCACGGGCACGGCCGCGGGCAGGGGGACCGCGTGGCCGTCGCCGTTCTCAGAGGTTGCGAAGTCCAACTAACACCTGCTCCAGAATGTCCAGATCGATCAGCATGGCCCGGTCCGGATGCCGGGCACTGACCCGGCCCGCCGTGAGGAGGTCGGAGAGCAGGACCTTGGTGATGCTCACCGGCAGCCGCAGCTCGGCGGCGATCTCCACGACCGCCGTCGGCCGCTCAGTCAGCCGCAGGATCGCCACATGCTCCGACTGCATGCCCGGCATCGGCTGGCTCTCCGCGACCACCAGGGTCACCAGGTCGAACGGGGCTCCGGGCGCGGACCGGCTGCGCCCCCCGGTGAGCGTGTACAGCCGGTCGGGCAGATCGTCCCTGCCGGGCCGGCTCATGACGTACGGGGCGCCAGAGCCGTAGCCGTAGCCGCGGTCGTCGTCGAGGCGGCGGTCGTACCGGTCGCCGTGCGCGTCGGGTGGCGCGGCTTCGCGCTCAGGTGCTCGCCGAGTTGTTCGACCAGCTCGCTCATGTTGTGTCCGACGAGCCCGGCGTCCGCGTCCTCGTCCGTCACCACGGCCAGATGCGCGCCCTCGCCCGCCTCCACGATGAACAGGACCCCGCCGTAGAACTCCGCCATCGCCGACCGCACGCCCCCGCTGCCGTCGCCGAACTCCACGGACGCCCCGTGGGACAGCGACTGGATGCCGGCGGCGATCGCGGAGAGCTGGTCGGCCCGGTCGACGGAGAGCTCGGGCGTACGGCACAGCCTCAGGCCGTCCCGGGAGAGGACGAGCGCGTGCCGGGCGCCCGGAGTGCGTTCCAGCAACCCCTCCATGAGCCAGGTGAGCCTGTCGTCGGCGGTGATGCCGGTGCCGGTCATGGGGTGTGGTCGCCTTCCAGGTGGGGGTGCGTGCGCGGGTCCGGGGCGTGGGGCCGCTGTCCAGCCGGGTCGGGGCCCGGATCCACGTCCGGGTCCGGGCCCGTGGTGGCCGGAGAGGAGGGGCGGAAGGAGGCGGAAGCGATGCCGTCGTCCGGGCCGGGGCGGGTGCCCTGCACGGGTTCCCACGCCTGCTCCCGTACGGGTTCCCACGCCTGCTCGCGTACGGGATCGAGCTCCCACTGCGTCTCCCGTACGGGCTCGGGTCCGGGCGCCCACGGGAGCTCCGCGGCGGCCTCCGCCTCCCAGGCCGCCTGCTTCGCCGTGTCCGGCCGCCACGCCAGTCCCCGCGCGGGCTCGGGCTCCCACCCGGCCTCCGGCACGGGCGGCCCGGGCTCCCACGCGGCCTCCCGTACGGGCTCGGGTCCGGGCGCCCACGCCGATCCCGCCACGGCACCCCACTCGGACTCCCGCACCGGCTCCAACTCGGGCTGCCGCAGGGCCTCCGCGGGCGGAGCGGCGTCCCGTACGGGTTCCAGGGCGGCCTCCCGCACGGGGGCCTCGGCCGGGTTGGGGTGCCGGTCCACGGCCGCGGCCGTCTCCGGTGTCGACGGTGCTCCCGGCATCCCCGTGGAGCCCTCGTCCCCGGCGGCCGTCCCCTGGACGAACGCCTGGTCCAGCCCGCCCGTGCCACGCACCGCGCGGCGGAAGCTGCTGAAGCGGACGGCGCCCGTGCTGGCGTCCTCGGCGGGCCGGGAGGCACGCTCCGCACCGCCGGTGGCGTCGGCGGCGTCGGCGGCGTGTGCCCGGGTGCGGGCCTCCGCCTCGGCGAGGGACTGGCCGCGACGGCGCCGGGGGAGGGAGTCGAAGGCGGTGGGCGTCTCGTCGTCGGCGGCCGGAGTGCCGGGCTCGGAACCGTCGGAACCGCCCGGCTCGAAGCCGGTGGGGGGGCCGGTGGGGGAGCCGGTCCCGGAAACGGACCCGGAGACCGACTCGGAGTCGAACGCGGAGCCGCCCGTGCCGAACGCGGAGCCGCCTGCGCCGAAAGCAGGGCCGCCCGTGCCGAATTCGGAGCTGAACGACGAGGTGAAGGAGGAGTTGGCGGGGGCGTCGTAGGGAGAGGTGTAAGGCGAGGCGTAGGAGGCGCCGAACGCCGTGGAGGCGGGCGGGGCGTCGGGGGTGGCGTCGGGGGCGGGGGCAGGCGGTCCGGGCCGGTAACCGGACAGGGAGTCGATCAGGGCCTCGGCCACGGGATCGGCCACCGGGGCGGCGGGGACCTCCGTCGGGAACTCGTGGGTGGGCGTCGGCTCGGCGTCCAGGTCGTGCGGGGGGCGGACGGACCCGTAGGGCGACGACTGGGCGGGCGCGGACGCCGTGGGAGCGGTGGTCGTGGGAGCGGTGGTCGTGGGAACCGTGCTCGCCAGGACGTCCTGGGGGATGAGCATCAGGACGCCCGTACCGCCGCGCGCGGACGGGCGGAAGGAGACCCTCAGCCCGTGCTTGCGGGCGAGACGGCCGACGACGGCGAGGCCGAGGCGGGTGCCGGAGAGGCTCGTGAGGTCGGCCGCCTCGCCCGACACGGCGCGTTCGGCGCGCCGGAGCTGGACATCGCTCATCACGAGCCCGGAGTCCTCGACGGAGATGATCGCGCCGGCCGGGACCTCCTCGACGTACACATGGACCTCGGCCGTCGGCGGCGAGAAGTTGGCCGCGTTGTCGAGGAGTTCGGCGAGCGCGTGCATGACGCCCTCGGCGGCGTGACCGGCGACGGCGGCCTCGCTGGAGGAGTGCAGCCGGATCCGGCGGTAGGCGCCGATACGGCCCATCGCGCCCCGCAGGATCGACTCCATGGGGATCGGGCGCGCCCAGCGGCGGCCCGAGCGCGCGCCCGCGAGAACGGCGACGGAGTCGGCGAGACGGCCCGCCTGGGCGGTGCGGTGGTCGAGGTGGAGGAGGTCGGCGAGGACGTCCTCGTCGGCGTGACGTTCCTCCATGGCGCGCAAGTCGGCGAGGGTGGCGGTGGCGAGGGCCTGCATACGGCCGGCCACGTTCGCGGTGACGGCGAGGAGGACGGTGCGGTCGGTCTCGGCGCGCTGGGCACGTTCGGTGAACAGGGCCCGCTCCTGGGCGGTCTCCTCCGCCGTCCGGTCCCGTTCGCCGGACAGCCGTTCGCGTTCGCGCTCGGACTCCGCGGTCAGCCGCGCCCGTTCCCGTGCGTACTCGGCGGCGATCCGCGCCCGTTCCTGGACGAACTCCTCGGTCAGCCGACCCCGCTCCCGCGCGAACTCCTCGGCCGTCCGGACCTGCTCCTGGAGCAGCAGACCGGTGTCCCGGGAGACGGCGTTCAGGCGGTGGCGCAGCAGTCTCGCCGACACGCGCGCGTGCGCGGCGACCGCGACGGCGAGCGTCAGCAGCAGCGCGGCCACGCCCGCGCCGCCCGCGAGGAGCACCCGTACGGACTGCGGTGCCACCGCGACCGCGGCTCCGGTGGCGGTCGCGGTGAGCACGGCGGTCACCAGGGGAAAGGGAAGGACTGAGCGCAGGGCGGGGCGTTCGCCTGGTGAGCGTGGGGGGCTGGGCGCGGTCATCGGCTGGTGTCCTCGGTCGGTTCTGAACTCGGTAACTCAGTCGGTTCCTGGAGGCGGTAACTCGGTCGGTCCCTGAACGAGAAGCGACGTCTGGTGCTCAATTGGCCGTCACTATATGGGAGTTCGTGACGGTGGTTGGCCGGTTTCCGGTTAGCTCTCCGGAATCCGGCCAACCTGCCCGGTGGGCGGCGCGCCGCCTGGCCACCGGCCACTCCGTCACCTCACGGTCACTGTCAGTGGTCGGGTGCATCCTGGGACGCATGACGGAACTCGGGGGTACGACGGGCCGGGGGGACACGAGCGCGCGGGACGCGGCAGGTGGTGCGGTAGGTGACGCGGACACGGCGAAGCTGCGGGGCGCGCTGTCGGACGCGCTGCGGGCGGCGGGCGTGCGCGGCGAGGCCGCCTTCGACGTGACCGCCCGCGCGCTGACGACGATGGACGCCTCCAACTACCGGCGCGTGCCGCTGGGCGTGGTCGCGCCCCGGGACGCGGACGACGTGGCGGCCGTCCTGTCCGTGTGCCGGGAACACGGCGTCCCGGTCGTGGCACGCGGAGGCGGCACGTCGATCGCCGGGCAGGCCACCGGCACGGGCGTCGTCCTGGACTTCACCCGCCACATGAACCGGCTCGTCTCCCTCGACCCCGAGGCGCGTACGGCGGTCGTCCAGCCCGGCCTCGTCCTGGACCGCCTCCAGGAGGCCGCCGCCCCGCACCACCTGCGCTTCGGCCCCGACCCGTCCACCCACAGCCGCTGCACCCTCGGCGGCATGATCGGCAACAACTCCTGCGGCTCGCACTCGGTCGCCTGGGGCACGACGGCCGACAGCGTGCGCGAACTGTCCGTGCTCGACGGGAGAGGCCACGCGCTGCGGCCCGGGCAGGGCTGGTCCGGGGCGCCGGACGGCCTCCGCCCCCTGGTGGAGCGGGAGTTGGCCCGCCTGCGCACCGGCTTCCCCGACCTCCCCCGCCGCATCTCGGGGTACGCCCTCGACGCCCTCCTCCCGGAGAACGGCGCGGATGTGGCCCGCTCCTTCTGCGGCTCCGAGGGCACGCTCGGGGTGCTCACGGAAGCGGTCGTCCGCCTCGTCGAGGCCCCAAGCGCGCGTGCCCTCGCCGTCCTGGCGTACGCCGACGAGAGCGCGGCGGCCGAGGCGGCCCCTGGTCTGCTGCCGCACGGCCCGCTCACGGTGGAGGGCATGGCCGCGGACCTCGTGCCGCCCGGCGCGGTCGGCCTCCCGGCGGGCGGGGCCTGGCTGTTCGTGGAGACGGGCGGCGACACGGCCGCCGAGGCACGGGCGCACGCCGGCGCGCTCGTCCGCGCGGCGGAGGCCGACGGCGCGCTCGTGGATTCCCTCGTGGTGACGGACGCCGCCGGCCAGCGCGCGCTGTGGCGCATCCGGGAGGACGCGAGCGGTACGGCGACCCGGATGCCGGACGGCAGCGAGGCCTGGCCCGGCTGGGAGGACTGCGCGGTACCGCCCGCCCGACTCGGCGCGTACCTCCGCGACTTCCGGGGTCTGCTGCGCGCCCACGACCTGCGCGGCACGCCCTACGGCCACTTCGGCGACGGCTGCATCCACGTCCGCATCGACTTCGACCTGCTGACACCGACGGGCATCGCCCGCTTCCGCCGCTTCTCCGAGGAACTGGCCGAACTGGTCACCTCGCACGGCGGCTCCCTCTCCGGCGAACACGGCGACGGCCAGGCCCGCGCCGAACTCCTGCCGACGATGTACGGCACCGCGATGGTCCGGCTGTTCGAGCAGGTCAAGGGCGTCTGGGACCCGGACGACCTCCTGAACCCCGGCATGCTCGTCCGCCCCGCGCCGCTGGACTCGAACCTGCGCTTCGCGGTCCTCCCGCGTACGCCCGTGCCGGTGGAGTTCGCGTACCCGGACGACGGCGGGGACTTCTCGGCGGCGGTTCGGCGCTGCGTGGGCGTCGCGAAGTGCCGTACGACCGAGGTGAGTCCGGCGTCCGGAGCCGTCATGTGCCCCTCCTTCCGTGCCACGGGCGAGGAGGAGCACTCCACCCGGGGCCGGGCCCGCCTCCTGCACGAGATGCTGGCCGGCGAGGTGGTCACCGACGGCTGGCGCTCGACCGAGGTGCGGGACGCCCTCGACCTCTGCCTGTCCTGCAAGGGCTGCCGCTCCGACTGCCCGGTCGGCGTCGACATGGCCACGTACAAGGCGGAGTTCCTCCACCACCACTACACCGGCCGCCGCCGCCCGGCCGCCCACTACGCGATGGGGTGGCTGCCGCTGTGGCTCCGCCTGGTCGCCCGTACGCGCACGGCAGGACTCGTCAACTTCCTCGCCGGTGTGCGCCCTTTGGCGGGGGTGGCGAAACGGTTGGGCGGGATCGCGGGGGAGCGGGAGCTGCCTCGGCTGGCGAGGGTGCCGTTCACGCGGTGGTACGAGGGGATGCTCAGGGAGCGGGCGAAGCGGGAGGAGGCGGCGGCCGTGGCTGAGGTGAAAGCGGTGGCCGAGGCGGAGGAGGGGGCGGGCATCGACGGGGACTCCGAGCGCGTCGGCGATGTCGAGGGCGTGGGTGATTCCGAGGGGGAGGGCGCTCTCGCGGACCTCGGCGAGGACGGGGACGGCGGGGACGGCGGGGACGGCGGGGACGACAGGGACGACGAGGATGACAGGGACGACGAGGACGACGAGGGCGACGACGACGGCGGCGAGGGCGACGACGGCGGCGATGATGAGACGTACGAGGCGCCCACGACCGTGCTCCTGTGGACGGACACCTTCACGGAGTACCTCTCGCCGTCCGTGGGACAGGCGGCGCTACGGGTGCTGGAGGCGGCCGGGCTGCACGTGATCGTGCCGCCGACGCTGTGGATGAAGCGGAAGCCGGCCTGGGCGCGGAGGGCCGAGGCGGGCGAGGAGGTCGCCCTCACCCAGCTGAGGCTGACCCGGGCCCTGTTCGCGATGCGGCAGGGCCGGGTCTGCTGCGGTCTGACGTACATCTCGACGGGCCAGCTCGACCGGGCCCGCGCGGTGCTGCGCCGCACGCTCGACATCCTCGACGTGTTCCTGAACCCCGTCCCGCAGCGGCCGCCGGCCGAGGACCCGGACCTCGCCCCACCTCCCCTCCCCGTCGTCGTCCTCGAACCGAGCTGCGCGGCGACGCTCCGCACCGACCTCCCCGAACTCCTTCCCGACGACCCGAGGGCCCACCGACTCGCCGCCTCTGTCATCACCTTCGCCGAAGCACTCGAACGCCACGCCCCGCACTGGACCCCGCCCGCCGTCGACCGCCCGGTCGTCGGCCAGACCCACTGCCACCAGCACGCGGTACTGGGCGACGCCCCCGACCGCCGCCTCCGCGCCGCCGCCGGACTCACCGGCGACCTCAGCGGTGGCTGCTGCGGCCTCGCCGGCAACTTCGGCTTCGAGAAGGGCCACTACGACGTCTCCGCCGCCTGCGCGGAGGACCAACTCCTCCCGGCCGTACGGCAGGCGGCCGACGACGCGCTCGTCCTGGCGGACGGCTTCTCCTGCCGGACCCAGCTGGAGCAGCTGGCGGGGAGGCGGGGGGCGCACCTGGCCGAGGTGCTGGCGGAGGGACTGGAGCGGGCCGAGGGGGTGGTGAGGGAGGAGCCGTCTGACGAGCCCTCCCGGTGACCGCTTCGAAGAAGGTCCGGAAACGGGCGCTTCGGTGCTGGTTTTGCGGAACGGGCGTCGCCTGCTCAGTGGTCCGCCCCGAGCCCCGCCGCCCGGCCCTCCTCGTCCCACCGGATCTCCAGGACCCGCACGACGGCGTCACGGTCGAGGGGCCCGAACACATGGGGGAACAGCACGTCCGCCCCGACTCCCGGAGGCGGAGCGGGAGCGGCCGCCTCGAACTCCACCCTGGCCTGCAGCCGCTCCTCGTCGATGACCAGCACGTGCAACGGCCTCGGCGCGTCCCGGTAGAAGGCGTTGACGACGGCCAGAGTCGTCGCCTCATCCGGAGAACAGTGGACGAAACCGTCCTCCGGGAGCGACGCGGGGGCGTACGGCCGCTCGGGTCGGGCGTTCCAGGCATCAAGGGATACGACGTGGTAGATCACAGGCTGTTTATACAGCCTGCTCGTACAGCAGCGCCCGACGGCCGCGACGGCGGGCGCCCGGCCACCGACCTTGATCGATTCAGGGCCGCCGCCTCATGCTCTGACCGGGAACCTTCGCCGGGTCGGTGGACCAGGATGAGATACCTGAGCCGTTCGGTAATGTGTTCGTCCGGGAGGGCCCGAACGGCTGCTGCCAGGTGGCAACGGCAGCAACAGCCGGAGACACGTCCCATGACCACGGACGTCGGCACGGCCTCCGGCCCCTGATCCCACAGGACGGACCACGAGACGGACGGGGGAGCACAGATGACGACCGCTCACGGCTTATCCGGGGTTGGGAGCAGCCCACCGCCAGAGAGCGACACGGTCATCGACGTACGGGATCTGCGGATGCGCTACCGCAGCCAGGACGTGTTGAAGGGTGTCGGCTTCACGGCCCGGCGCGGCGAAGTCGTCCTGCTGCTCGGCCCGAACGGCGCGGGCAAGACGACCACGATCGAGGTCCTGGAAGGCTTCCGGATGCGCTCGGCCGGTGACGTGACCGTCCTCGGCGCTGATCCGGCTGGCGGGGACGAGCGGTGGCGTGCGCGCCTGGGCATCGTGTTGCAGTCCTGGCGTGACCACGGCAAGTGGCGGGTGCGGGAACTGCTCAACCACCTTGGCTCGTACTACGCGCCGTACTCCACGGCCCTCGTACGGCGGCCGTGGGACGTTGACGAGCTCCTCGCCGCCGTGGGGCTGACCGAGCAGGCGGACAAGCGGGTCGGAACTCTGTCCGGCGGGCAGCGCAGGCGTTTCGACGTGGCCGTCGGCATCGTAGGCAGGCCTGAGGTGTTGTTTCTGGACGAGCCGACGGCGGGTCTGGACCCGGAGGCGAGGAACGAGTTCCACGGCCTGGTACGCGGGCTGGCGGACGAGAACACCACTGTTCTGCTGACCACGCACGACCTTGCCGAGGCGGAGAGGCTCGCCGACCGGATCCTGATTCTGGCCGGCGGCCGGATCGTGGCCGATGGGTCGGCCGAGGAGCTGTCGCGGCAGGCATCGGCCGAGGCCACTGTGCGCTGGACGCGGGACGGGCGGCCCTTCGAGGAGGCGACGGCCGAGCCCACCCGGTTCGTCCGTCGGCTGTTCGAGGAGCACGGCGAGACGATCGGCGGGCTGGAGGTGCGCCGGGCGAGCCTGGAGGACACCTACTTGACGATGGTGCGGGAGATCGAGGCGGGGAACGCTCCCGCTGAGCGGGCGGTGCACGCTTTCGGGGAGGGATCGCGATGAGTCCGCTGTGGTACGCGGCGGGAGTGGGAGTGCGGCGCGGCTGGACCGAACTCCGGCAGACCCTCACCACCGGCCAGGACGTGTTCGGCTACGTACTCTGGACGGTCATGCTCCTCGTGCCTCTGTTCCTGCTCAAGGACGACCCGCTGAAGGGCGCCGGCATCTCGACCGGCGCGTTCATGCTGCCGAGCATGATGGGCATGACGCTCGCGTTCACCGGCATGATGACCACGGCACAGCTGCTCGCGACCGAACGCGAGGACGGCACCCTGCTGCGGGCCAAGGCCGTGCCGCACGGCATGGTCGGCCACTTGGTCGGCAAGATCATCATGGTGTCGGGCACGGCTCTACTCTCCATGGCCCTTCCCTTCGCCGTCGGCATGTTCCTGGTGGACGGGGTGGCCCGGCAGGGCGGCGGAGCGCTGCTGACGCTGGTGTGGGTGATGCCGCTGGGTCTCCTGGCGACCCTGCCGATCGGCGCCGTCATCGGCTCACTGGTCAGCAGTCCGCGCACCGTCGGCTTGCTGATGCTCCCGGTGATGGGACTCATCGTGATCTCCGGGATCTACTTCCCCCTGTCCGAGCTGCCCCAGTGGCTGCAGACCGTCGGGCAGATCTTCCCCGTGTACTGGCTCGGCCTCGGTCTCCGCTCGGCGCTGCTGCCGGCCGATGCGGTCGCCGCCGAGATCGGCGAGTCCTGGCGGCACCTGGAGACAGCGGGCGTGCTGGGCGCCTGGGCAGTCGCCGGGCTGCTCCTCGCACCATCCGTCCTGCGCAGGATGGCCCGCCGCGAGTCCGGGGCCGCGATGGCGGAACGGCACCGGAAGGCGATGCAGCGGGTCGGTTAGTGATGTGCCGGGGATGCCAACCCGGCTCCTGGTCAGGCCGCGTTGGGCAGAGGGCGTCCGCCCCAGCGGACGCCCTTCTCGCTGCGGATGCGGGCGCGTTCCTTGCGCTGGGCGGCGAGCACGTCGGGGTGGCGGGCGTTCGCGTTGCGCCAGCGCAGGTAGCGGTGCGAGGCCCGGGTCTGCGCCGTGTGGTCCGGATCGTTGGAGTTGGTCAGGGTGAACTGCCGCAGCGGGCCGAAGTGCGCCTCGATGGGTTGGCCCAGGAGGCGTAGGTCGGGGTGAAGCTCGGCTCGACCTTGTTCTTCTTCGCCCAGCGGCGGATGTCCGCGCCGGTGTGGGCGAAACAGGGGCCCCGCCGTTCGAGGGCGGCAGGAACGGGCCCGCCGTCCTCACCCCTCCTGTCCTCAGTTGAGCCGCCGCAACCGCCGACCACGACTCTCGGCGACCCGGAGTGCGTCGCCGAGGGCCTCGGCCAACCGCTCGGCCAGAAAACGGAGTTCGCCGCGAGGGGTGTCCGGGAGCAGGTTCTGGGCGTGGGCGAGGAGTTCCGTGCCCATGCCGAGCTGGATGGATTCGGTGCTGTCGGCGAGACGGGAGATCGGTCCGCCTTGGTCGTCGGTGATGAGGTAACAGGGCTTGCCTTCGAGGCCGGCCCAGGGCAGCAGGCGTACGTCTGCTCTCGGTTCGAACGCCTCGGCTTCGGGCTCTGCTTCTGCTTCCATCACGCGACCTCCGTTTCGCGGATCCAGTACGGGCCAGGCACGTCGAATCCCATGGCCGCCATGACCACTTCTCGGTGTCGCTGCCATTGCTCGTGGGCGGCGACGTACGGGCGCACGGCGATGGTGGCGGCGCCGTCGATGGGGGTGTCGAGGCCGTATGGGCTGCGGTGGGCGGGGAGCGAGGCGTCCAGCGCAGGGGGTGGGGCGGTCGGTGCGAGACGTTGGCTGAGGGCGGAGGCTCGATGCCTGCCGCGCGGCCTGGGGAACAAGCCCACCCAGGTGAGAAGGCGACCGATAAGGTCGGACATGTCATTGGCTCCGTTCACAGTTCGCTGATGACCGCGCCCCCGGACGGCTCCACCCGTCGCGGGGGTTTTCTGCACTGCCTTCGCGGTCTACCGCAGTCTACTGCGGTCGCGCGGTCTACCGCAGAGTTTTAGCGTCCACCGCATGAGTACCGAGCTCGACCGCACCCGACCCGTCTGGCGGCAGGTCGCCGCAGCCATAGGGGCCCGTATCGTCAGTGGCGAGTACCCGGTGGGCGCCCGCGTGCCGTCCGTCGTCGAACTGGCCGCCGAGTTCGGCATCGCGACCTCGACGGCGCAGAAGGCGCTGGCCCACCTGAAGGCGGAGGGCTTGATCCGAGCCGAGGTCGGTCTCGGGTCTTTCGTCGCCGAGCGGTCGGAGGGGTCCCCGGAGCAGCGGGAGGCATAGTCCCGGACTGAGTGCGGCAGGGTTCGCAGAGAAGTCGGTCGTCCGGGAGGCTCCGTGAGCGCGAACAGCTGGGTCAGCACCTCGATGCCGTATCTGACGCCGCGGGAGAAGGGGCAGGGCGATGCCTGGGGCGCGGACGCGGCGGCCCAGGGGCGCCGGGGCACCCAGCGGATTCTGTACGCCGGTGAGGTGGCGGCGCCCGCCGAGGTTGCGGGGCTGTTCGGGCTGGCCGAGGGTGAGCCGGTCGTCGTACGCCGCCGCCTGATCCTCCTCGACGACCAGCCGAACGAACTGACCGACACCTACTATCCGGTCGGCATCGCCCGCGGCACCCGTCTCGCCGGAACCGCCAAGATTCCCGGCGGTGCGGTCACGTTGCTCGCCCAACTGGGCCATGTCGCCAGCCTCGTTCGCGAGGACGTGACAGCCGACCTCCCGGACGACGAGGAGCGGGAGACCCTCCGGACCGCGCCGGGAGAACCGGTGCTCCGGCTGACCAGGGTCACCCTCGACCGCGACGACCGCCCGATCCAGGTCGACCGCATGGTGATGCCGGCGAGGCGCCAGCGACTGCGCTACGAGATCGCGATCGACAACGGAGTCGGATGACGATGCCCAAGGCCGAACCCGACGCCTCCGACCGCCGCTCCTTCCATGAGCGCATCGCGGCCGACCTGCGCGACGACATCATGAGCGGCGAACTCCCGCCCGGATCCAAGCTGCCCTCCACCACCCACCTCAAGACCCGCTTCGACGCCTCGAACGCCACCGTGCAGAAGGCACTCCAACTCCTCAAGGGCGAGGGCCTGGTGGTGGGGCGGGCCGGAGCCGCGGTCACCGTCCGGGAACACCGCCAGCGCACGATGCGGCCCGCCGCATTCATGGCACCTGCGGTGCCCGGGGAGCCCTACCGCTGGCTCACCGAAGCGGCCAAGCACGGCACGAGTGCCCGCAGTGACTTGCTGGATGTGGTCGAGTGCCGTCCGCCCGCCGACATCCGTGCGGCCCTCGGTCTACCTGAGGGCGGCTTGGCGCTGCTCCGCTGCCAGCTGCTCCTCATCGACGACGAGCCCGCTGAACTTGTGCGGTCGTACTACCCGTTGGACATCGTCCGAGATACGGCGATGATGGATCGTCGCAAGATCAGGGGCGGCACTCCCACCCTTCTCGCGGACCTGGGTTATCCACCCCGGCGCAGTGTGGACCGCGTCTCCGCGAGGATTCCCACCCAGGACCAGTACCAGGCGCTGAACCTTCCCGGCAGCCTGCCAGTGCTGCGTACCCTTCGCGTCGTCTACAGCGACGATGAACGTCCCATCGAGGCGACGGTCATGGTGAAGGCGGGCCATCTCTACGAGTTGGAGTACGAGTTCACGCCTGAGTGACCTGTACGACCCATGGGCCACGGACCCCAGGCTCACCGCTGTGGCGGTCCGGTGGGTGAAGTGTGAAGGGCTTTGGTCGGCGTTGCCTACTGGCCAGTCGTGTTTTAGGCATGGGATCAAGAACTTCAGATCTCAAGTAATACATAAGTGAAAGGGATGGCCTCCGCCTCATGACACCCCCCACCCCGAGGCCCAGGAACCTGCTGCGCGGCGCGCTCGCCGTCATCGCCGCCGGGCTCGCCGCCGTGGTTCCGCTGGCGGGAACGGCTGCCGCGACTCCGTTGACCGGCAAGGCCCAGCGGACCGTCACCACCGCCGACGGCGACACCTTCCGGCTGCGGCTGAAAGCCGGCCCCGTCGTCCTGCCCGCCACCGGCGGCACCGTCAACGTCAAGGGCGCCGGATACAACCGCGCGCAGGGCATCTTCCTCGCCTTCTGCGTGATCCCGGACGGAGTCAGGGTCGGCGACCCCTCGACGTACACCACACTCCCCGGCCCCTGTCTGCCCGGCCGTGACGCGCAGGACGGGTCGTCGCGCCGGATCACCGACACGGGGACGGGGACGCCGGGCATCACCCTCCCGTACGAGAAGGGCGGCAGGTTCCGTACGACGCTGAACCTCCGGCCCGAGATCGCGGACGGCAAGGTGTGCGGCGAGACCGTACGCTGCGCCATCGTCACCCGCGCCGACTTCACGGCGACGAACGAGCGGCTGTACGACCAGTACATCCCGGTCCACTTCGTGCCGGGCGGCGTGGTGAGCTGACGCGATCACGGGCAGGGGCCCGGGGCGAGGTCCGGACTGTCCTCGCCCCGGTCGCTCCGGTCGCCCCGGTCGCCCCGATTACCCCGGAACCTCCATCTTCCCCCGCCCCGCCTGCGTCCGCACCGCCCCCATGCTCGCCCCGATGACCAGCGCGATCGCGAGGGCTTCGAGGGCGGAGAGGGCCTGGTCGAGGATCAGGAAGCCGGCGGTGGCGGCGATCGCGGGCTCCAGGCTCATGAGGACCGCGAAGGTGGAGGCGGGCAGGCGGCGCAGGGCGAGGAGTTCGAGGGTGTAGGGGAGGACGGAGGACAGTACGGCGACGGCGGCGCCCAGGGCGATCGTCGTCGGGTCGACGAGCCGCGCCCCCGATTCGACGATCCCCAGCGGCAGGAACAGCACCGCAGCGACGGCCATGGCCAGCGCCAGCCCGTCGGCCTGCGGGAACCGCCTCCCCGTGCGCGCGCTGAAGACGATGTACAGGGCCCACATCAGCCCGGCGGCGAGGGCGAAGGCGACGCCGAGCGGGTCGAGGTCGGCGAAGCCTCCGCCTCCTCCGAGGAGGAACACGCCGCAGAGCGCCAGCCCGGCCCAGACCACGTTCACCGCTCGGCGGGACGCGAGGACGGAGAGCGCCAGTGGGCCGAGCACTTCCAGGGTCACGGCGAGGCCGAGGGGGATGCGGGCGAGGGCCTGGTAGAAGAGGCCGTTCATCGCGGCCATCGTGACACCGAAGACGATCACCGTGCCCCAGTCGGTGCGCGAGTGCCCGCGCAGCCGGGGGCGGCACACCACCAGCATCACCAGCGCGGCCACCGCGAGCCGCAGCGTCACCACCCCGAGCGCCCCGGTCCGCGGCATCAGTGTCACCGCCAACGCCCCGCCGAACTGCACGGATATCCCACCGGCCAGCACCAGCCCCACCGGCCCGAGGGAACCCGGACGACGGGGGGCGCGGGAGCCGCCGGAGGTGAGGCCGGTCGATGGCGCCGTCGCGGCGGCGGGCGCGGACTGGTCAGCGCTGGGGAGTGTCACGGGGGCCGTCCAGGAAGAGCGGGGAGCGGGGAGCGGGGAGAGGGAGGGGGTGGTGGCGTGCTTCGTTCAGTATGAGGGACTGGATAGTTCAAAGCAATGGACTAAGTCAGGTCCGTAATCAATTTTGGAGCTTACGCTGGCGTCGCCGAGGTCTTGGTGGATGGCCCCGGAGGTCGCCCTCGTTTCGCCGCCAAAAAAATCCAAGCACGCTTGCTTGTTTATGATTCCGCTGCCATGCTCCCCCCATGGCCGACCCCACGCCCGTCATCGACGATCTCCGTGCCGAGAGCGAGGCACTCGACCTGCTCGTGGCCGAGCTGAGCCCGGAACGGTGGGCGCTTGCGACGCCCGCCCCCGGCTGGACCGTCGCCCACCAGATCGCCCATCTCGCCTGGACCGACCACTCCTCGGTGCTGGCGGTGACCGACCAGGACGCCTTCGCCCGTGAGGTCGAGAGCGCGCTGACCTCGCCCGGGGACTTCGTGGACAGCGGCGCGGAGGAGGGGGCCGGGAAGCCGCCCGCGCGACTGCTCGCGGACTGGCGGGCCGGGCGCGAGGCCCTGGAGGGTGCCCTGCGCGCGGCACCCGAGGGCGCGCGGTTCCCCTGGTACGGCCCGCCCATGTCCACCGCCTCCATGGCCACCGCCCGCCTCATGGAGACCTGGGCCCACGGACTGGACGTCGCCGACGCCCTGGGCGTCCCCCGGATCGCCCCCGGCGACCGGCTCCGGCACATCACCCGACTCGGTATCCGCACCCGTGACTTCGCCTTCGGCGTGCACGGACTCACCCCGCCCTTCGAGGAGTTCCGCGTCGAACTCACCAGCCCCGCCGGCGAGTTGTGGACCTATGGCCCCGAGGACGCGACCGACCGCGTCAGCGGCCCCGCCCTCGACTTCTGCCTCCTGGTCACCCAGCGCGCCCACCGCGCCGACCTCGCCCTCCACGCCGAGGGTTCCGACGCCGACCGCTGGCTGGACATCGCCCAGGCCTTCGCCGGCCCACCCGGGCCGGGACGCGCACCCGAGGGAGCCGAAGCGGTCGAGGGAGCCGACAAGGCTGGGGGATCCGACAAGGCTGCGGGAGCCGACAAGGCTGCGGGAGCGAAGCGGGCCTCCCGATGACGGCGGCCCCCCTCCGCATAGGCAACGCCTCCGGCTTCTACGGCGACCGCTTCGACGCGATGCGCGAGATGCTCACCGGCGGCGAACTCGACGTCCTCACCGGCGACTACCTCGCCGAGCTGACCATGCTCATCCTCGGTCGCGACCGCCTGAAGAACCCCACCGACCGCACCGCCGGGTACGCGCGCACGTTCCTCCGCCAGCTGGAGGAGTGCCTCGGCCTCGCTCACGAGCGCGGCGTGCGGATCGTCGCCAACGCGGGCGGCCTCAACCCCGCCGGACTCGCCGACGCCGTAAGGGAGTTGGCGGACCGGCTTGGTATCCCCGTCCGCGTCGCCCATGTCGAGGGCGACGACCTCACCGCGCTCCACCCCGGCAGCCTCGCCGCCCACGCCTACCTCGGCGGCTTCGGGATCGCGGCCTGTCTGCGGGAGGGCGCCGACATCGTGGTCACCGGCCGGGTGACGGACGCGGCCCTGGTCACCGGGCCCGCTGCCGCCCACTTCGGCTGGGGCCCGGGGGAGTACGACCGCCTCGCGGGCGCCGTCGTCGCCGGGCACGTGCTGGAGTGCGGGGCCCAGGCCACCGGCGGCAACTACGCCTTCTTCCACGAGGTCCACGGGGCGCACGGGGCCCACGACCTCCACGGGGCCCGTGCGCCGGGCCCGGCCGGCCTCCGGCACCCCGGCTTCCCCCTCGCCGAACTCCACGCCGACGGAACGGCCGTCATCACCAAGCACCCCGGCACCGGCGGCCTCGTCGACGTCGGCACGGTCACCGCCCAGCTCCTCTACGAGACGGGCGGCGCCCGGTACGCGGGCCCCGACGTCACCGCCCGCCTCGACACGATCAGGCTCACCCAGGACGGCCCCGACCGCGTCCGCGTCGAGGGCGTCCGCGGCGAGGCCCCGCCCCCCACCCTCAAGGTCGGGCTCAACCGCCTCGGCGGGTTCCGCAACGAGGTCACCTTCGTCCTGACCGGCCTGGAGATCGAGCGCAAGGCCGCCCTCGTCCGCGACCAGCTGGAGACCGCCCTCGCCGCCGCCAAGTACCGCCCGGAGCACGTGGACTGGGAGCTGGTGCGGACCGACCACCCCGACGCCCGCACCGAGGAGACCGCCAGCGCCCTCCTCCGGGTCGTCGTCCGTGACCCCGACCAGAACGCCGTCGGCCGCACCCTCGGCGCAGCCGCCGTGGAGCTGGCCCTCGCGAGCTACCCCGGCTTCCACGTCCTGGCCCCACCGGGAAAGGGCGCGCCCTACGGGGTGTTCGAGGCGGCCTACGTCGACCGGGGCACCGTCCCGCACACGGCGGTCCTCCACGACGGCCGCCGGCTCCCCGTGCCCCCGGCCGACGACACCCTCGTACCGCGACCGGTCGACGAGCCGCCCCTCCCGGAGCCGCTGCCCCCCGGACCGCTGCGGCGCGCGCCCCTCGGCCTCGTCGCCGGAGCCCGCAGCGGCGACAAGGGAGGCGACGCCAACATCGGCCTCTGGGCCCGTACGGACGACGCCTGGCGGTGGCTGGCACACACCCTCACCACCGACCGCCTGCGCGAACTCCTCCCGGAGACAGCCGACCTGACCGTCGTCCGGCACGTCCTGCCCAACCTCCGCGCCCTCAACTTCGAGATCGTCGGCATCCTCGGCGAGGGCGTCGCCTCGCAAGCCCGCTTCGACCCCCAGGCCAAGGCCCTCGGCGAATGGCTGCGCTCCCGTCACCTGGACATACCGGAGAGCCTCCTTTGACTGTCCTCAGCTCCGCCCTCGACCCGGGCGCCCCCGACCACACCGCGAACCGCGAGGCCATGCTCGCCCGGCTCGCCGAAGTCGACGCCGAGCACGCGAAGGCCCTCGCGGGCGGCGGCGAGAAGTACATCGCCCGGCACCGGAAGCGTGGAAAGCTGCTCGCCCGCGAGCGCATCGAACTGCTGCTGGACCCCGACACGCCCTTCCTCGAACTGTCCCCGCTCGCCGCCTGGGGCAGCGAGTACACGGTCGGGGCCTCCCTTGTCACCGGCATCGGGACCGTCGAGGGCGTCGAGTGCCTGATCACCGCGAACGACCCGACCGTACGCGGCGGCGCGAGCAACCCGTGGAGCCTGAAGAAGGCCCTGCGGGCGAACGACATCGCGCTCGCCAACCGCCTGCCCTGCATCAGCCTGGTGGAGTCCGGCGGCGCGGACCTGCCGTCCCAGAAGGAGATCTTCATCCCCGGGGGCGCGATCTTCCGCGACCTCACCCGGCTCTCCGCCGCCGGCATCCCCACCATCGCCGTCGTCTTCGGCAACTCCACCGCCGGCGGGGCCTACATCCCCGGGATGTCCGACCACGTGATCATGGTCAAGGAGCGGGCGAAGGTGTTCCTCGGCGGGCCGCCGCTCGTGAAGATGGCCACCGGCGAGGAGAGCGACGACGAGTCGCTGGGCGGCGCCGAGATGCACGCGCGCGTGTCGGGCCTCGCGGACCACTTCGCCGTCGACGAGCAGGACGCCCTCCGCCAGGCCCGCCGTGTCGTCGCCCGCCTCAACCACCGCAAGGCGTACGCCGATCCGGCCCCGGCCGCGCCCCCGAAGTACGACCCGGAGGAACTGCTGGGGATCGTCCCCGGCGATCTGAAGGTGCCCTTCGACCCCCGCGAGGTGATCGCCCGGATCGTCGACGCCTCCGACTTCGACGAGTTCAAGCCCCTCTACGGCACCAGCCTCGCCACCGGCTGGGCGAGCCTCCACGGCTACCCGGTCGGCATCCTCGCCAACGCCCAAGGGGTCCTCTTCAGCGAGGAGTCGCAGAAGGCGGCCCAGTTCATCCAGCTCGCCAACCAGCGCGACATCCCCCTCCTCTTCCTCCACAACACCACCGGCTACATGGTCGGCAGGGAGTACGAGCAGGGCGGCATCATCAAACACGGCGCGATGATGATCAACGCGGTCGGCAATTCGAAGGTCCCCCATCTCTCCGTCCTGATGGGCGCCTCCTACGGCGCCGGTCACTACGGCATGTGCGGCCGGGCCTACGACCCCCGCTTCCTCTTCGCCTGGCCCAGCGCCAAGTCGGCGGTGATGGGCCCGCAGCAGCTGGCGGGCGTGCTCTCGATCGTCGCCCGCCAGTCGGCGGCGGCGAAGGGGCAGCCGTACGACGAGGACGCGGACGCCGCGCTGCGCGCGATGGTGGAGCAGCAGATCGAGTCCGAGTCCCTGCCGATGTTCCTGTCGGGGCGGCTCTACGACGACGGGGTCATCGACCCCCGCGACACCCGCACCGTCCTCGGCCTGTGCCTGTCCGCGATCCACACGGCGCCCTACGAGGGCGCACGCGGTGGCTTCGGCGTCTTCCGGATGTAAGGAACGTGAGGAACCACCATTGACACCAGTGACATCAGTGATCACTTCTGTTCTCGTCGCCAACCGGGGCGAGATCGCCTGCCGGATCTTCCGCACCTGCCGTGAGCTGGGAATCCAGACGGTCGCCGTGCACTCCGACGCCGACGAGCACGCCCTTCACTCACGCGTGGCCGACAGGGCCGTACGGCTGCCGGGCGCGGCCCCCGCGGACACCTACCTGCGCGGCGACCTGATCGTGAAGGCCGCCCTCGCGGCCGACGCCGACGCGGTCCACCCCGGCTACGGATTCCTCTCCGAGAACGCCGACTTCGCCCGCCAGGTCCTCGACGCGGGCCTGGTGTGGATCGGACCGCCGCCCGAAGCCGTCGAGGCGATGGCGTCCAAGACACGCGCCAAGGAACTGATGGGCGTCGAACCCCTCACCGAGGTCACCGAGAACGACCTGCCGGTCCTGGTGAAGGCGGCGGCCGGCGGCGGCGGACGAGGCATGCGCGTCGTACGCCGGCTCGACGATCTGGACGCCGCCCTGGAGAGCGCCCGCGCCGAGGCCGCGAGCGCCTTCGGTGACGGCGAGATCTTCGTCGAGCCGTACGTGGAGAACGGCCGGCACGTCGAGGTCCAGATCCTCGCCGACACCCACGGCACGATCTGGCCCCTCGGCACCCGCGACTGCTCCCTCCAACGCCGCCACCAGAAGGTCGTCGAGGAGGCCCCGGCCCCCGCCCTCTCCGCAGAACTCAACGACGAACTCCACACGCTGGCCGTCCGCGCCGCCCGAGCCGTCTCCTACGTCGGCGCGGGCACGGTGGAGTTCCTCGTCGCCGACGGCAAGGCCCACTTCCTGGAGATGAACACCCGCCTCCAGGTCGAACACCCGGTGACCGAGGCCGTCTTCGGCCTCGACCTCGTCGCCGAACAGATCCGCGTCGCCGAGGGCCACGCCCTCCCGGCCGATCCCCCGCGCGCGCGTGGCCACGCGGTCGAGGCCCGCCTGTACGCCGAGGACCCGGCGCGGCACTGGACCCCGCAGACCGGCACGCTGCACCGCCTCGCCCTCCCCGAGGACGTCTCTCGGGGGGTCCGCCTGGACACCGGCTACGCCGACGGCGACGACATCGGCGTCCACTACGACCCCATGCTCGCCAAGGTCATCGCCCACGCCCCCACCCGGGCGGAGGCGATCCGCCGCCTGGCCGCCGCCCTGGACCGGGCCACCCTCCACGGCCCGACCACCAACCGCGACCTCCTGGTCCGCTCCCTGCGCCACGAGGAGTTCACGACGGCCCGCATGGACACGGGCTTCTACGACCGCCACCTCGCCGACCTGACCAGCCCCACTCCGGACCCGTACGCCCCCTTGGCCGCCGCCCTCGCCGACGCCGCCACCGAAGGCGACCCGCGCTTCGGCGGCTGGCGCAACGTGCCCTCACAGCCACGGACCAGGCGCTACGCGAGGGCGGCCGAGGAACACGAGGCGACGTACCGCCACACCCGCACCGGCCCGGAGGCCGACGGAGTGACGGTCGTCCACGCCGACGCCCACCTCGTCGTCCTCGAAGTGGACGGCGTACGACGGAAGTTCGAGGTGGCACGCCACGGCCCCCACCGCTACGTCAACACCACCCACCTCACCGCCCTCCCCCGCTTCCCCGACCCCACCACCCAACAGACCCCGGGCTCTCTGCTGGCCCCCATGCCGGGCACGGTCGTCCGCGTGGCGGAGGGCCTGAAGCCGGGCGCAGCCGTACAGGCCGGCCAACCCCTCCTCTGGCTGGAGGCGATGAAGATGGAACACAAGATCACGGCCCCGACGACGGGCACGCTGACCGCCCTGCACGCGACGGTCGGCCAACAGGTCGAGATGGGCGCCCTTTTGGCCGTAGTGCAAGCCGAACTCCGCTAGGGGCGCGGGCCGTATCGATATGCGGCTCCGCCGCGCGGGCACGACCAGCCACAACCCACCCGCACCTCCCAACGGCAGACGCACCCTCCCCTCAGGAGCCCCCATGACCCCCGTCCTGGAATCCGAAGAACACAAGGCCCTACGAGCCGCCGTCTCCGCCCTCGGAAAGCGCTACGGCCGTGCATACATAGCCACGGTCGACAAAGAGGGCCGCCACCCCGACGAACTCTGGTCCGAGGCAGCCAAACTCGGCTACCTCGGCGTCAACCTCCCCGAGGAGTACGGAGGCGGAGGCGGCGGCATAGCCGAACTCTCCATCGTCCTCGAAGAACTCGGCACCGCGGGCTGCCCCCTCCTCATGCTCGTGGTCTCCCCGGCGATCTGCGGCACGGTGATCGCCCGCTTCGGCACGGAAGCCCAGAAACAGGCCTGGCTCCCCGGCATAGCCGACGGCACCCGCCTCATGGCCTTCGGCATCACCGAACCCGACGCCGGCTCCAACAGCCACCGCATCACCACCACGGCCCGACGCGACGGAGGCGACTGGCTGCTCACCGGCCGCAAGGTCTTCATCTCCGGCGTCGACAGGGCGGACGCCGTCCTCATCGTCGGCCGCACCGAAGACGCCCGCACCGGCAGCCTCAAGCCCTGCCTCTTCATCGTCCCCACGGACACCCCCGGCTTCGAGTACCGCCAGATCGACATGGAACTCCGCGCCGCCGAGAAGCAGTTCGAGCTCTCCTTCGACGACATCCGGCTTCCCGCGGACGCCCTGGTCGGCGACGAGAACGCCGGTCTCCTCCAGCTCTTCGCCGGCCTCAACCCCGAGCGGATCATGACGGCCGCCTTCGCGATCGGCATGGCCAGGTACGCCCTCGCCAAGGCCGTCGACTACGCCCGCGACCGCACCGTATGGCGGCAGCCCATCGGCGCCCACCAGGCGATCGCCCACCCCCTCGCCCAGTCGCACATCGAACTCGAACTGGCCCGCCTGATGATGCAGAAGGCGGCCCACCTCTACGACGCGGGCGACGACGCGGCGGCGGGCGAGGCCGCCAACATGGCCAAGTACGCGGCGGGGGAGGCCTGCGTGAAGGCCGTCGACCAGGCCGTGCACACCCTCGGCGGCAACGGCCTGACCCACGAGTTCGGTCTCGCCTCGCTGATAACGGCCGCCCGCGTGTCTCGTATCGCACCGGTGAGCCGGGAGATGATTCTCAACTACGTCTCCCACCAGACCCTGGGCCTGCCGAAGTCGTACTGAGCCGTCGAACGCGGCCGTACGAGCCGGCACGCGAGGAGGAACCATGTTCCGCAGCGAGTACGCAGACGTCCCGCCCCTCGAACTCCCCATCCACGACGTCGTCCTGGGCCGCGCCGCCGAGTTCGGCGACCTGCCCGCGCTGATCGACGGCGTCGACGGCACGACCCTCACCTACGAACAGGTGGACCGCTTCCACCGGCGTCTCGCGGCCGCGTTCGCCGAGGCGGGCGTCCGCAAGGGAGACGTTCTCGCCCTGCACAGCCCCAACACGATCGCCTACCCGACCGCGTTCTACGCGGCCACGCGCGCGGGCGCCACGGTCACCACCGTGCACCCGCTGGCCACCCCGGGCGAGCTGGCCACACAACTGCGGGACTCGGGGGCGACCTGGATCGTCACGGTCTCACCCCTCCTCGAGACCGCCCGCGCCGCCGCCGAACGTGTCGGCGGCATACGGGAGATCTTCGTCTGCGACAGCGCCCCCGGCCACCGTTCGCTGATCGACATGCTCGCCTCCGCCGCGCCCGAACCCGCCGTCGACATCGACCCGGTGACGGACCTGGCGGCCCTCCCGTACTCCTCCGGCACGACCGGCGTCCCCAAGGGCGTCATGCTCACCCACCGGTCCATCGCCACCAACCTCGCCCAGCTCGAACCGGTCATGCCGGCCGCCCCCGGCGACCGCATCCTCGCCGTACTCCCGTTCTTCCACATCTACGGGCTCACTGCCCTGATGAACGCCCCGCTGCGGCTCGGCGCCACGGTCGTCGTCCTGCCCCGCTTCGACCTGGAGGTCTACCTCGCGGCCATCGCCAAGTACCGCATCACACACCTCTACGTCGCCCCGCCGATCGTCCTCGCCCTCGCCAAGCACCCGGCCGCCGAGCGCTACGACCTCTCGACGGTCCGGCACATCCTCTCCGCCGCCGCACCCCTCGACGCGAAGCTCGCCGCCGCCTGCTCCGCCCGCCTCGGCCTGCCGCCCGTCGTCCAGGGCTACGGCATGACCGAACTCTCCCCCTGCTCCCACCTGGTCCCCCTCACCCAGGCCGCCACCGCGCCCCCCGGCACCGTCGGCAAGCTCATCGCCGGCACCGAGATGCGGATCGTCTCCCTCGACGACCCCGGCAAGGACGTCGGCGTCGGCGAACAGGGCGAGATCGTCATCCGCGGCCCCCAGGTCATGAAGGGTTACCTGGGCCGCCCCGAGGCCACCGCCGACATGATCGACGCCGACGGCTGGCTCTTCACCGGCGACGTCGGCCACACCGACGCCGACGGCTGGCTGTACGTCGTCGACCGGGTCAAGGAACTGATCAAGTACAAGGGCTTCCAGGTCGCCCCCGCCGAACTCGAAGCCCTCCTCGTCACCCACCCCGGCATCGCCGACGCCGCCGTCATCGGCCACTACAACGACGACGGCAACGAGGTCCCGCACGCCTTCGTCGCCCGCCGGCCCACGGCGCCCGAACTCTCCGAGGGCGAGGTCATGATGTACGTCGCCGAACGCGTCGCCCCCTACAAACGCGTCCGCCACGTCACCTTCGTCGCCGAGGTGCCCCGCGCGGCGTCCGGGAAGATACTCCGCCGCGAACTCAGGGAGCGCCTGTGACCGACCTGATCCAGCACGCCCACCACCGGGGCGTCACCACCCTCACCCTCGACTCCCCGGCCAACCGCAACGCCCTCTCCGCCGCCCTCGTCGCCGAACTCCACGACACCCTCGACCGGTGCGGCAAGGACGACACCGTACGGGCCGTCGTCCTCACCCACACCGGAAACACCTTCTGCGCCGGCGCCGACCTGCGTGACCCACCCGACCCGCAAGCCCTCGTCGATCTCCTCCGCCGGCTCCTCGAACTGCCCAAACCCGTCGTCGCCCGCGTCACCGGACACGTCCGGGCGGGCGGCCTCGGCCTGCTCGGCGCCTGCGACATCGCCGCCGCCGGACCCGAGGCCACCTTCGCCCTCACCGAGGTCCGCATCGGCGTCGCCCCCGCCGTCATCACCCTCACCCTCCGCCCCCGCACCGACCCCCGCGCCCTCGCCCGCTACTCCCTCACCGGCGAGAGGTTCGACTCCGCCGAAGCCGCCCGCATCGGCCTCCTCACCACCGCCGGCGCCGACGTCGACGACCTGCTCGAACCCATCCTCGACGGACTGCGCCGCGCTTCCCCGCGGGCCCTGGCGGAGACGAAACACCTGCTCACGGCTAAGGTGCTGGAGAACTTCGACCTGGACGCGGGCGAACTGACCCGGATTTCGTCCCGGCTGTTCGCCTCCGCCGACGCCCGCGAGGGCATGACGGCCTTCCTCGAAAGACGGGAACCGGGATGGGTGTTGTGAACACGGCGGACGACACGACCGAGGACACCGGCACGGTGGCCGACCGGGGCCCCAAACAGGACCGCAGCCGGGTCACCCGCAAACGCCTCCTGGAAGCCGCCGTGTCCTGCCTCGCCGAACACGGCTGGGCCGGCTCCACCGTCTCCGTCGTCGCCGAACGCGCCGGCGTCTCCCGGGGCGCCGCGCAACACCACTTCCGCACCCGCGAGGACCTGTTCACCGCCGCCGTCGAATACGTCGCCGAGGAGCGCTCCCTCGCCCTGCGCGCCCTCTTCCCCGAGGGCCCCGCCGACCGCCGGGCCGTCGTCGCCGCCATCGTCGACCTCTACACCGGCCCCCTCTTCCGCGCCGCCCTCCACCTCTGGGTCGCCGCCTCCAACGAGGACCAGCTCCGCCCCCGCGTCACCGAACTGGAAGCCCGCGTCGGCCGCGAGACCCACCGCATCGCCGTCGACCTCCTCCGCGCCGACGAGACCGTCCCCGGCGTCCGCGAATCCGTCCAGGGCCTCCTTGACATGGCCCGGGGCCTCGGCCTCGCCAACCTCCTCACCGACGACACGGGCCGCCGCGCGAAGGTGGTGGCCCAGTGGGCGGCGCTGCTGGACGACGTACTCGGCTGACCGACCGGTCCCTACGGACACAGCCGCCCCGCCGAGGTCACGGACTCAGCCGTTCCTCCGAGTCATGGACCGAGCCGTTCCTCCGAGTTACGGACCGAGCCGTTCCTCCGAGTCACGGACCGAGCCGCTCCTCCGAGTCACGGACCGAGCCGTTCCACCGAATCACGGACTCAGCCGCTCCACCCGCCACGACCCGTCCGGCTCCGCCACGTACCGCAGCCGGTCGTGCAGCCGGTTCCACCGCCCCTGCCAGAACTCCACACTCCGCGGCGCCACCCGGAAACCACCCCAGTTCGGCGGCACCGGCACCTGCTCACCCTCCGGATAGCGGGTGTGCAACTCCTCGTACGCGGCGTCCAGTTCGGCCCGCGAGGAGATCACCAAGGACTGCGCGCTGGCCCACGCGCCGAGCTGCGAACCATGCGGCCGGGTCCGGAAGTACGCCGCCGTCTCGTCCCGCCCGGTCCGCCGCGCCGTACCCGTCACGATCACCTGCCGGGCGAGCGCGTGCCACGGGAAGAGCAGCGAGACATGCGGGTTCTCCGCCAGGTCACGGGCCTTGCGGGAGTCGTAGTTGGTGTAGAAGACGAAGCCCTGCGCGTCGTACGCCTTCATCAGCACCGTACGAGAACCGGGGCGCCCCTCGGCGTCCGCCGTCGACACCACCATGGCGTTCGGCTCGTAGACCGCCCCCTCCTGCGCGGCCTGCCAGAACCACCGCCCGAACTGTTCCATCGGATCACCGGCCAGCTCGCTCTCGTCGAGCCCTTCGGCACGGTACTGCTTGCGCATGAGAGCGGGGTCGGGCACGGGTTCCAGGCCGGGATCGTTCACGCGGTCATCTTGCCGTATCGACGGCCGACCGGAAGGCTGGTGGCACTGAGTGCCGCGCGCCCTCCCCAAACCTGGCACTCAGGCGTAAGGTGCTGGAACATTCCGGTGGGGCCTCGCATCCGCCGCCCCCGCCGGTCGCCCCCTGTCGCACACATCAAGAGGAGCCGCCTGATGTCCGACTTCGTACCCGGACTCGAAGGAGTCATCGCGTTCGAGACGGAGATCGCCGAACCGGACAAGGAAGGCGGCGCACTCCGGTACCGCGGCGTCGACATCGAGGACCTGGTCGGCCACGTCTCCTTCGGCAACGTCTGGGGCCTCCTCGTCGACGGCGCCTTCCGCCCAGGCCTGCCGCCCGCCGAGCCGTTCCCCATCCCCGTCCACTCGGGCGACATCCGCGTGGACGTCCAGTCCGCGCTGGCCATGCTCGCCCCGGTCTGGGGCCTCAAACCGCTCCTGGACATCGACGAGCAGCAGGCCCGCGCCGACCTGGCCCGCGCCGCCGTCATGGCCCTCTCCTACGTCGCCCAGTCCGCCCGCGGCCAGGGCCTGCCCATGGTCCCGCAGCGCGAGATCGACAAGGCCCAGTCCGTCGTCGAACGGTTCATGATCCGCTGGCGCGGCGAGCCCGACCCCAAGCACGTGGCCGCGGTCGACGCGTACTGGACGAGCGCCGCCGAACACGGCATGAACGCGTCCACCTTCACGGCACGGGTCATCGCGTCCACCGGCGCGGACGTGGCAGCGGCCCTCTCCGGCGCCGTAGGAGCCATGTCCGGCCCCCTCCACGGCGGCGCCCCCTCCCGCGTCCTCGGCATGATCGAGGAGATCGAACGCACGGGCGACGCCGACGCCTATGTGAAGCGGGCCCTCGACAAGGGCGAACGCCTCATGGGCTTCGGCCACCGCGTCTACCGCGCCGAGGACCCCCGCGCCCGAGTCCTCCGCCGCACCGCCCGCGACCTCGGCGCCCCCCGCTTCGAGGTGGCGGAAGCCCTGGAGAAAGCCGCCCTGGCCGAACTCCACGCCCGCCGCCCCGACCGCGTCCTCGCCACGAACGTCGAATTCTGGGCCGCGATCGTCCTCGACTTCGCCGAGGTCCCGGCCCACATGTTCACGTCCATGTTCACCTGCGCCCGCACGGCCGGCTGGTCCGCCCACATCCTCGAACAGAAGCGCACCGGCCGCCTCGTCCGCCCCTCCGCCCGCTACATCGGCCCCGGCCCGCGCGACCCGAGGGACATCGAGGGCTACGGCGACATCGCGCGCTAGCCGCTCCCGGCGGCATCGCGCGCCAGCCGTCCCCGGCGGCGGTCACGCGGGGCTGAGCAGCCCCGCGTGATGCCGCTCGGCAACCAGCGGATGCGCCCGCAGCTTCCCCTTCAGCTCATTGAACCCGTACTCGGCGAACAGCGGATTCCCCGGATCATCGGTGACCCCGGGCGCGGTGGAGGCGTACGGAAAGACGAGCGGCTCGACCCGGGCGTCGAGCCGCGGGTTGTAGAAGAACGGCACGGAGAACCGCTCGGTGGCCCCGGGCGGACTCACGACCCGGTGATGGGTGGCGACGAGATACCCGTTGGTCGCCACCTCCAGCAACTCCCCGAGGTTGACCACGAACGCCCCCGGAATCGGCGGCACCGCATGGAACACCCCGTCCGCCCGCTCCACCTGAAGCCCACCGACCTCGTCCTGCAACAACAAGGTCAGAAACCCGTAGTCCTTGTGGGCCCCCACCCCCTGATCGCCCCCATCCCCCGCACTCCCGGGATACCGCACCAGCTTCAGATGCGGATGCGCCCGCTCCCCGAAGATCGGGTCGTAGAAATCGGCAGGCGCCCCGATGGAGACCAGCAACTCGCGCAGCAACCGCTGCGCCACCGAACTGAGCCGATCGATCCACGCGAGGGCGGCGTCCCGCAGCGCGGGCAGTGAACCGGGCCACTGATTGGGCCCCTGCAACCACCAGTAGGCAGGCTCGCCGGCCCCCGGTGTCCGCGCCGGCCGCTCAGCCCCGATGTCCAGCTGATCCCGCCAGTCCCGACTCCCGCCCGTCCGCTCGTCCCCGGTCCGCGTATACCCCCGGAAGTGCGGCGAGTTGACGTTGTCGAGGGCCAGCCGCTCGCTCTCGGGCAGCGCGAAGAACTCCCGCATGGCGCTGGTGAGCCGCCCGATCTCCTCCTCACTCACCCCATGCCCGACGAGCTGGAAGAACCCCACGTCATGCGCGGCGCTGTGCAACTGCGCGTGCAACAGCGCGCGCGCCCCGGGCCCGCGATCGGCGGCGGAGAGATCGATGATGGGCAACTGCGGGTACGACGGATCCGTCGAGGTGTTCGTCATGAGATGCGTCCGCGAGAGAAGAAGGGCCGGTTCCGGATTCCGAGGTCAGACGGAAGACCGACAGCCCGTGCTCGTGACGCGCACGTAGTCCACGTGCCGGCGTCGAACGAGTATCGGAAGCATGCTCCGACAATACTCCGCTGACGAGCTTTCGAGCGTGCCCCGCGTCACCTGCGTGTGATCATGGGGAAAACCCGCCCCTACACCCATGCAAACGCAGGCGACCCGCAGACTCTGGGTCCCTCCGCCCAGGGGGCGGAGAAGCCGGCCGGACGTACCGGCGAGTCTGCGGGTCGGGTGACTGCTTGAGATTGGGCCGGCTGCGTGCTCCGATCACACGCGGGTCCGACACCGCACTGAGTATGGTGACGGGCTGCTAGCCCGCAGCCACCTCTTCCGTCCGGTATGCATACATCTGCCGAACCACCTCCCTTCTGAAGTAGTCACAACCCTAGGCAGCGTCCTGGAGGCACTCAAGCGATTTTCCGAAGGAGTTACTCCACGATCTCCTCGCGCCTGGCGTAGCTATAGCCGTCGCCCCGCTGCAGCAGCTGCAGATTTCGGTGCCTCACGTTGAACCGACCCTGCGGCGTGGTGAGGCTGTGCTGACCCATGGCCCGGACAGAGATGCGCCCCGTCCAGGTGCCTGCCCACCTCCCCGAAGGCACTGTGGCTCTCACGAGATCACCGGTCATGTACCCGAAGTGCTGCTTCGTACGAGGCCGCCTCAGCCGGGGGAATCCGAACCGATCGGGCGTGGTGCGAGCGTACGAGCCGCGTCCTGTGGCTTTGGCGACGAGGACAGGATCAGCAACCCGGACGACCGTGTCACCGCCCTCGTGATCAAGTGCTCCGACGCAGAGGGCATCGAGGGTGTGCGTCTTGGTCAGCCCGACAGCGATGCGGTTCTCTTGCGTCTCGGTGCCCAGCCAGTGGTGGACAGGTCTCCGAAGAGCCTGCAGATCCTTCAACAGACGCCAGCGGGTGCTGTTCATGGCGGCGGCGTCCTGTAGCCGTGCTTTGACCTGCTCGAGGATCTTGGCGAGGCGTTCCGGCCGGTGAGTGAGAAAGGCGTCGACGGCTTGGCTTCCTTTGGCTTGGTTGCAGGGTGCGCAAGCGAGGACGAGGTTGGAGATGCGGTCCGAACCTCCCCGGCTGCGAGGTCGCAGGTGGTCGATGTTCAGTGGTACGCCGGTCGCGTCACAGTAAGCACACGCACTGCCCCACTTCGCATGCAGATAAGCGCGGGCATTGGCGCCCGCGAGCGGGCCGTGCTGATACTCAATGCCACGCAGTGTTCTGCCCGCACTCATGGAGTGGGTGTCGAAGGAGACGCTTTCGACGTGAATCTCAGTGATGGGCGCGTAGCGGCACATGCGGGTTGCTACGGAGAGAGTGGTGTCGCCGCGGTGCCGCAGCGATGGTGGCAGCCAGCCCTGAGTAAGGGCACGGTTCCGTGAACGGCAGGCCCGGTAACGGCAGTTGGCGGAACGCCGCCGATGTCGGTACCCGGCACGCTGCTGCATGCACTTGTGGATCTGGTCGCCGCGGTGCTGCAATTCGACGGAGATCAGCCCGCGCCGGACCACGACCGTGCGCCCGGCTCCATCGATTTCCTTCTTCTCATCAGTGAGAACGAGGCCCGTCCCTTTGGAGCCGGGATCGATGCGTAATTGAAGGCCGTCGACCTCGGACTCGGCGTGTGTGCGGTCCTTGAGCCGGATGGTGAAGGGAACCTGCCGGGCGACCACGGCTCGCCCCTTCCCGAGGAGTTCGCGGGCGCGGGAAGGATGGCACGGCATGAGGGGCTTGCCGTCCTTGGAAAGGACAAAGACCCTGCCCGCGCCGACGCCACCCGCGTACGCGTCACCTCGTGTGGGAACGTCACCGTCCCCGTTCTCTGCCGCCTCCACTGCCGGGGCAGTGGTCTTGGCGTGACGCCGATGGGCCCTGGTGTCGTGCCCGCCGGTCTCCCCTCGCCCATGTATCCCGCCGGTGCCCCGCGCGCCGACGGGGTGTCCGTGAGCCGTTTCGTCCCTGCTCCCAGGGGTGTCTGCTCCCACGGATTCCAGAGCAGGCTGCTGAGGAAGCACAGCCTGGTGGGTCTGCTCACCTGCGGGGAACGTAGTCATCGGGGCACCTCCCTGATCATGAGATCGTGATGACTGAGGCTGGTCACTCGACGACCGTGTGGCCGAGGAGCGAGTGACCTCCTTTCGGCGTGTCTTCGAGACGTTAGCGATCTAGCGCCATGCCAATGCGGATCTCGCCGCAAAAGCACTCATTCGTGCGGATCATCCCGATTTTTCGAACGGATAACCATGTCTGGAGCTACTAGTTGGGGGCTCTACTCGGCCTCATGAAGGCCGTCTGGGCCCGTGAACAGTACGGCGAAGACCCCGTGTACCCGGGTGTCGTCCGGAAGGGTCCAGTGCCCGGTGACGTGGCCTTTCGCGCCCTCCGGCAGGTCGAGAGGGCCGGGCCGTAGGACGCGGTTCAGGTGGAGGACGGTGGGGCCGGGGTGGAGGGGGAGCTCGGTGGCCTCAGGGGTGTCGGTCGCGGTGAGGGCGACCACGGACAGCGCGCCCTCGCCGGTGTAGGTGCGGGTGACCTCGTGGTCCGGGGTGTCGGTGAGGCTCTGGGCCTGGGGTTCGGCCTTGCCTTCGAGCAGGGCCAGGAGCTGCGTGATCAGGACCGGGTCGTGGCAGCCGTCGTAGGCCCAGCGCCTGCCCAGGACGCCGTGGTCCATGGTGCCGATGAGGGCGTGTTCGGCGTCGGGAAGCGGGGCGCCCCGGTAGGTGAGGGGGGCCAGGTAGTGGACCGGGGCGGGGCCGGAGGTGTCGGTGGCGACCATGAACTCGATGCCGACCTCGCCCTCCGGGTCGTCGAGACGGAAGCCGCCGGCCTTGGTCAGTTCCGGGGCGTCCGGGCCGCCGGCGTACCAGGGGCGGCTGGGCAGCCAGGAGGCCAGGAGTTCGAGCTTGGTGGGCTTGAGGGTGGTGCGGTGGATGAGCGCCATGGTGGGGATTCTCCGCCGGTCCGATGAGCGGACGCGAGCCCTTTCTCCCGCCGCTGAGGTGCTCGCCGTCCCACGAGGCCGTGCTGCGCGCTTCGCCTACTCCGCCGACCTCTCCAGCGCCTCCAGGTCCAGGGCCGATGCGATGTGTACGGCGATGTCCTCGGCGTAGAGCGCGTCGGTGCGTTCGAAGGGGGTGCGGCCGGCGTTGCGGAGGAAGGTGACGACGCCGAGGGTGCGGCCGCGGCTGCGGAGGACGGCGCAGAGGGAGTGGACGGTGTCCGGGGGCCACTGGCGGCCGGTGGCCCAGATGCGGGCCGCTTCCGGGGGTGCCGTGCCGGCGCTGGCGCGGACCGAGCCCCCGCGCTCCACGCACTGCAGGGCGGGGTGGCCGGGGCCGTAGCGGACGGGGATGCCGGCGTGGCCGGCGAGGTGGCTGGGGCCGGGCTGGCCGGTGGGGGTGCCGGCGGCGCGTACGAGGCGGGCGGGCCCTTCGCCGTCGGCGAGGGAGCCGCCGGCGACGCGGTCGATGAGCGCGTGGTCGGCGAAGCCGGCGAGGGCGAAGTCGAGGTGGACGGTCGCGGCCTCGCCGGGGTCCTCGCACTCGGCGGCGGCGCGCGCGGCCCGGTGGAGCTGGTTGAAGCGGAAGCGCAGCTGGGCGGCCTCCTGCTCGGTCTGCTTGGACTCGGTGATGTCCTGGAAGAGCCAGCCGACGCCGAGGGGGACCGGTTCCTCGGCCAGCGGTGAGGCGAGGCGGAGGAAGCCGCTGCGCCAGCAGCGGCGCTTCTCGCCGTCGGGGGTGCGGACGCCGACCCAGATCTCGGCGGGCGCGGGCGGGGCGCCCTCGGCGAGTACGTGGGTGAGGGCGCTCTCCAGTTCCTCGACGCCCTGGGCGAGCAGTTCGCCGAGGGGGCGTCCGAGGACCGCCGTACGGCCGATGCCGAGGGAGCGGGCGGCGTGCGCGTTGACGACGGCGGGGCGCAGGTCGGCGTCGACGAGGACGACGCCCCAGGACGCGTCCTCGAAGAGGGCCTCGCTGAGGGCGATGGACCGTTCGAGGTCGATCTGCGCGTGGACCTCGCTGAAGGCGCAGTACAGGCCGGCGGGCTTGCCGTCGGGTCCGCGTACGGCGGCGGACTGGGTGCGTACGAGGACGCGTCCGCCGTCCTTGGTGACCAGGGCGAACTCGTGCACCTGCCGGCCGGAGGCGTGCATGGCGGCCATCAGCCGCCCCTCGACCTCCTCGGCGTCGGCGGTGCGTACGGCCCACCCGGCGAAGCCGCGGCGCCCGACGGCCTCCTCCGCGCTCCAGCCCAGGATGCGTTCGGCCTCGCGGTTCCAGTGGGTGACGACGCCGTCGGCGTCGAAGGCGCACAGGGCCGCGTCCATTCCGTCGAGGAGGGCGGCTAGGAGATCCGAGCCACCGGAGTCCGTGGCGTCCATGGATCGCTCGGTGCCTTCGGTGTCCTCGGTGTTCACCGTGCCCTCGATGTCCTCGATGTCCTCGGTGTCCTCGGTGTCCTCGTTCGTCGGACCGTCCCGCTCGGGCTTGTCGGGCCCGAGCTCGTCGGTGGTCCCACCACGCCGGGAAGCACTCACCTGAACCCCCTCCAGGCTCCGTTGCGTCCGCATGTACGGCTGGTACGGCGCGTCGTTTCGCTCACTGGTCATCATTCAACTCGAACGTGACCCAGCCCACATCTGCTTCGCGCAAGATATGGACGAAATCGTTGTACGCCGGATTTCCTCCTCACCCTTCTCAGTGTTCCCACGAACCCGGGGGTGCAGTCAGCGCAGGTAGAAGATCCGGTCTCCGTACTCCCGCATCACCCGGTCGTTCCAGTCGAGCCCGCCGTCGACGTTCCCGGAGCGGAGCAGGGGCGGCTCGATGCCCCGGTCCGCGAGGGAGGCGGCGGCGGTGGCCATGACCGACTGGAGGAGGGCGGACGTGACGACGGTGGAGGCTGGGGCGAAGGGCGCGGGGATGCTTTCGAGGGTGAGCTCCGCGTCGCCGACCGCGATCTTCGAGTCGAGGACGAGGTCGCAGTGGTCCTTGAGGAAGGTGCCGGAGGAGTGGCGTGACGTGGTCTGCGTGGCGTAGGCGACCGAGGTCACGCCGATGACCTTCACCCCCAGCTCCCGGGCGTGCGCGGCCATCTCGACGGGCAGCGCGTTGCGGCCGGAGAGCGAGATCACCACGAGCAGGTCCCCGGCGCGCAGGGGGCTGGTGTCGAGGACGGCGGTCGCCAGTCCGTCGATCCGCTCCAGTGCCGACCCGAGGGTGGCGGGCTGTACGTCGACGCCGACCGCGCCGGGGACGGCCAGCAGGTTCATCAGGGCCAGACCCCCGGCGCGGTAGACGAGGTCCTGTGCGGGGAGGGACGAGTGGCCGGCGCCGTAGGCGAAGAGCCGGCCTCCGTCGGCGACCGTGTCCGCGATCATCCCGCCGGCCGCGGTGATCGTCTCGCTCTCCTCGTCCCGCACGCGCTCCAGCAGTCTGATGGCCGCGTCGAGGAATCGCCCGCCCGGCGTGCCGTCGTCCATGTGTGAACCCCTCAGCCCTCTCGCCGGCCCGCAGTGTCGCGGATCACGTTAGAGGTCTGGACCACTGGGGTGTCAATATGGCCGGAGGGTACCTGCGGGCTTTCCTCGGTGCGTTTTCGGCTGCGGGCGCGCGGGGGTTGGTCGCGCAGTTCTCCGCGCCCCTTGCGAACCCCGGGTGCGACCCGTGCCGTAACCGGGTGCGACCCGTGCCGCAAAAGGGGTGCGGGGAACCGCGCGGCCGGCCACGTACGACCCGCACCCGCCCCCACCGAAACCTCCCGAGCTCTCCCACCGATGAAAAGAAAGGGGGCGCCAGGTCACAAATCGGCCACCCGACGGGAGTCATACCGCCGTCGTTCCCCCGCCATCACCCGGTTGTCAGTCGGATGCGTAAGAATTGGGTCCAGGGCCAGCGCAGCAAGCCGGTGTGGCCGTCGAAGCCTCCGGCTGAATCTCTCGAGGGGCACGTATGTCCGGACTGATCGATACGACGGAGATGTATCTCCGCACCATCCTCGAGCTGGAGGAGGAAGGTGTGGTCCCCATGCGCGCCCGGATCGCCGAGCGGCTTGACCAGAGCGGCCCCACGGTGAGCCAGACGGTCGCGCGCATGGAGCGCGACGGCCTGGTGTCCGTCGCCGCGGACCGCCACCTGGAGCTCACCGAGGAGGGTCGGCGGCTGGCCACGCGCGTGATGCGCAAGCACCGCCTCGCGGAGTGCCTGCTCGTCGACGTGATCGGCCTGGAGTGGGAGCAGGTGCACGCGGAGGCGTGTCGCTGGGAGCACGTGATGAGCGAGGCGGTCGAGCGCCGCGTCCTGGAGCTGCTGCGCCACCCCACCGAGTCGCCGTACGGCAACCCGATCCCGGGCCTGGAGGAGCTGGGTGAGAAGGACGGCGCGGACCCCTTCCTGGACGAGGGCATGGTGTCGCTCGCGGACCTCGACCCGGGCACGGAGGGCAAGACCGTCGTCGTGCGCCGGATCGGCGAGCCCATCCAGACGGACGCCCAGCTGATGTACACGCTGCGGCGCGCGGGCGTGCAGCCCGGGTCCGTGGTGAGCGTGACGGAGGCGGCCGGCGGTGTCCTCGTGGGCAGCGGCGGCGAGGCGGCGGAACTGGAGGCGGACGTCGCCTCCCACGTGTTCGTCGCCAAGCAGTGAACGTCAAGCGCTGAACGTCAAGCGCTGAGCACGGATCGCTGACGCCGGGCGACGGCGCCGAGCGCTGCCGCGCGGACATGCCACCGGTCACGCCCACGGCTACCGGTCACGCCCACGGCTACCGGTCACGCCCACGGCTACCGGTCACGCCCACGGCCACCAGCCAAGCTCACGGTCGCCCGCCACGGGTACTCGCGCCGACCGATTTCGACCGCCCGGCGTCGTCCTCCGACACCCTGCGTCGGCCGCTGTTCGGCCGGCGTCGGCGGATGTCCGTATCGCCCGCCAACTCCCGATGCGGGAGGGGAAGTTGTGACGTATTGGGGTCCATGTCCGGGATCCCGTCGAATCCAAGATTCAGTGCGCCGAATCGCAGCGCTCGGGCCGTTCGCGTGCGAGGCTTGCGCGTGAGGCATATGACCTGAGGGGCTCTTGGCCGCCCGAGACGGCGATCTCCGGTGGCAGGGGAGGGGGCGGGGCGGATGTGCCGTGGACATGAGGAGGGCTCCGGCGCCATGCGGCGCCGGAGCCTGTCCTCCCCTGTGCTGACCCGGAGCCCCGAGCTCCCAGGGTCATCCCCTTCGGACCGTTTTCCCCGAGCGGTCCGCCTCCCGTTGAAGATCTCCCCTCGGCGGCGGCGGGCAATCCTTGGCGAAGGTCACTCGAATGAGGGGTGTTGTCGCCAAGAGCGACATCTTCGAATGTGTATTCGATAGCGTGTGCGGCGTGGCGTTGCGTGACCCCTGCCATACCTGACGCGCGCACCCCACACGTAACGTGTCAACCGATATGCACGCTGTAACAAAAGTGCCCGCCGTCCGAGCGGCGCGCACGGCGATGACAACAGCTGGAGCAACGGGGCAGAAGCAAGGGCAGAGGCAACGGCGGAAGCCACGGCAGAAGCGACGGCGGATGCGACGCGGAAGCAGCAGCGGGACAGCGGTACGACAGCAGTTGGGACGAGTGGACCGGCCGGCTCGAAGCGGGAGCGAGAGGCGGGAGCGAGCGGTCCGGGCGGGAGTCTGGGGGGTGCCAATGGTGCGGCGCATCGACGTGACGGGAGCGGGCGGCGTAAGTCTCGCCGCCTGGGAGTTCGGCGACCCGCCCAAGACCGGAGACCAGGTCGGGGACATCGCGGGGGCGGGGGCGGGGGCGGGGCAGGGCGCCGCGGCCCAGGCCGCGGAGACGAGCGGCGGGCACGAGCCCCGGCCCGGAGTGCTCTTACTGCACGGCCTCATGGGCCGCGCCTCGCACTGGGCTCCCACCGCCCGCTGGCTCTCCGAACGGCACCGCGCCGTCGCACTCGACCAGCGCGGCCACGGCCAGAGCGCCAAGCCCGAGAAGGCCGCGTACACCCGTGAGGCCTACGTCGAGGACGCCGAGGCCGCTGTCGAACAGCTGGGCCTCGCCCCGGTCGTCCTCATAGGTCACGCCATGGGCGCGCTGACCGCCTGGCAGCTGGCCGCCCGCCGCCCGGACCTGGTGCGCGGCCTGATCATCTGCGACATGCGGGCCTCGGCGCTCGGCGCCGCCTCGCAGCGTGAGTGGGAGAGCTGGTTCAAGGCCTGGCCGCTGCCCTTCGCCACCCTCGCCGACGTCCGCAAGTGGTTCGGCGAGGACGACCCCTGGGTGGAGCGCCCCAGTCCGTCCCGGGGTGAGTTCTACGCCGAGGTCATGCACGAGGGCCCCGACGGCTGGCGGCCCGTCTTCGACCCCGAGCAGATGCTGACGACCCGTGAGACCTGGGTGTACGACGCGCACTGGGAGGAGCTGACCCAGGTGCGCTGCCCCGCCCTCGTCGTCCGCGGCCTCGACGGTGAGCTGGGCCGCGCCGAGTCCCAGGAGATGGTCCGCGTCCTGCCCCGCGGCCAGTACGCCGAGGTCGCCGACGCCGGGCACCTGGTCCACTACGACCAGCCGGACGCGTGGCGCGCGGCGATAGAGCCGTTCCTCGACAGCTTCTCGGACTGAACGAAAGGGCCCCGAATCGCTCCGGGGCCCTCCTGCGTTCCACGCGGCCTGCGTTGTACGGCCTGCGTTGTACGGCCTGCGTTGTACGGCCTGCCGCCGCGCCGCCCTCGGCGCGGCTCAGCCCTCCGCGTTCCTCCGTCGTCGCATCCACCACACCAGCGCGGCGCCCCGTGCCTCAGTCATGACGGTCACCCTAGAGAGGGGGCAGTGTCGGAGATGCGGGGGAACTGCGCGGAACCTCAGCCTCTCCGGCGTCTGCGCACTGCGCACTGCGCACTGGGCGCGGGGCGCGGGGCGCGGGGCGCGGGCAGGGGACGGGCGGACGGCGGGATCCTCACATCAGAGCGGCCCTGCCCCATACCCTGACAGCGTCGAGCTGTTCAGAGAGGGGCAAGGCCGTGTCGTCTGAAGCTGCTACCCCGGACCCGTATGCCGACCCGCTGGTCTTCGGCCAACGCCTACAGATCCTGCGTACCCGCAGGGGTATGACACGCGACCAGTTGGGCGGACTCCTCGGCAAGACCGGGTCCTGGGTCAAGGGCGTCGAGACCGGACGCCTGAAGACGCCCAAGCTGGAGACGATTCTGCGCATCGCCGAGTTGCTGCGCGTCCGTGATCTGTCGGATCTCACCGGCGACCAGTCCGTACACATCGACTTGTTCGCCGGTCCCGGTCATCCTCGACTCGCTCCGGTCAAGGCCGCGGTCGACGCCTTCCCGCTCACGACGGTCCCGGGGCGTGGCCGACGCTGCGAAGGAGCGCCAACATGCGATTCGTATCACAGGCATTCGAACGGGTGAGAGCCCTGCTGTGAGGACCCCGGAAGGCAGGCACACGCTCCCTTCCCGACCATCCCGTACAGGCGCCCGTGTCCGCGGTGCAGTCGCCGCCGGAGACATGGGGCTCGGCGCTCGCGTTCGCATGCCGGTGCCGTGACGGAGGTGGTCCGGCCCCGATGGACACCGGGCATCCTCTCGTACGCGCCTACGTCCTGCCGCCTGAGGAGCGCCAACGCGTTCTGGCTGTACGTCAGTTCACGGGGGTGGGCTGATGACCGGTGGAAGGGTCGAGTCGAGCGTGCGGAACGCCGAACTGCCCATGCTGCGCGCTTACCGCCTGTGGTTCGAGCACACCACGAAGTGTGCCGACTGCGAGGGGAGGCCCAAGGCACAGGACGGTTGTGAGACCGGACGTGAACTCTGGGGCACGTACCGCCTCACGCGGATCGGGAGGCCGTCATGAGCTGGCGAATCGAACGCACTTCTCAGCGAAGGCCGGTGACCGGCTGTTCCTCTCATCATTGGTTAAGCACAGCTCAGGGGGTGTCGTACGCCGGGAGGAGCAGCCGCTGCGGACCAGCTGGTCAGCGGACCGGTCGCCACGGTCCATTGCGGCTCCAAAGCTCTTTGACCTGGACATGCCCCGCGTTCAACGTGTCGTGGTGGACGCTCCACCTCACGCGAGAGGTCGCTCCGTCAACGGGGTATGGATTGGCTCCAGTGAAGACAGAGAGGCAACTCGTGAACGGTGAGGGCCCCATGCCGCAGTGGCACTTCCCAGAAGGTGCTGGCCTTCCGGTGCGTCAGCTGGTTGAGAGCACCTTGGCCCCCGTCGTCGTTCTCGACGGGCAGCTTCGCCATCTGTACGTCAACCCCGCATGGGTCGAGGCCAGCGGCGTGCCCGCCACCGCATTCCTGGGGCGAACGCTCGGGGAGGTGCTGCCGGACCTCCAGTGCCCGGACGACGTCCTGTTCGAGGTACTCGCGGATGGGCAACCTCGGGAGGCAACCGTCTCAGGAACGACGAGGGTCGCCTCGCCGCTAGGTGACAGGCTCTGGCGAGCGGTCTATCACCGGATCGATCTGCCGGGCCAGGACGCGTGTCTGTGCGGGATCAGCGTGGAGATCAGCAATCTGCGCCGCTATCTGGACGACCTGGAGACCGCGCATCAGCGGCTCGCCCTGCTGGACGCTTCCACCACGCGTGTGGGCACCACGCTCGACATCGCAACCACGTGCCAGGAGCTGGCCGACTTCCTCACCCCGTCGCTGGCCGACACCGCCGCAGTGGGACTCGTCGAGGAGCAGTTCACCGGCGCTCCCCCGCCCCCTCCCGGCTTCCTGAGGCTGCGCAAGATGAAGGGTGCGGCACTACCGGGACTGGAATGGCTGCTGCGCCAACTGGGTGGACCCGGACCACACGTCGACCTTCCCCGCGGCTCGGCCCCACGGCGTTGCATGGACAGCGGGCGGCCATGGCTGGGCAACCTGGCCTCGGACGAGCTGTTCCAGAAGGTGACCGTGGACCCCGAGCGCGCCAGGATCTTCCGCGCGGCCGGCATCCACTCGCTTCTCATCGCCCCCCTGATCACGGCGGGCCGCGCGGTCGGCGTCGTCCTTCTGGGCCGGGCCGGCACATCGCCGCCCTTCCATGACGACGACGTCGAGACGGTCCAGGCACTGGCCGCCCGAGCCGCCGTCTCCATCGACAGCGCGCGCCGCTACAGCTACGAACACACCATGGCGCTGGAACTCCAACGTGCCCTGTTGTCCGAACCCAGTGCCCCACACCCCACTGTGGAAGTGGCCGCCCGCTACCTCCCCTCCGGCGACAGCGTCCTCGTGGGTGGAGACTGGTACGACTCGATTGCACTGCCGGACTCCCGCACCCTGCTGGTCATGGGCGACGTGATGGGCCACGGCTTCCAGGCCGCTGTCGCCATGAGCCAGTACCGCTCTCTGCTGCGCACCATCGCCACGTCCGGGATGAGCGTCGACAAGATCCTCGGCGAGTTCGACCGCCGGGTCGCACACGTTGGCCTCGACCGCCTCGCCACCTGTCTTCTCGCGGTCATGGATTCCCGGGCGGGCACCTGTACAGCGGCCAGCGCTGGGCATCTGCCGCCCGCCATCGTGCGTCCCAGCGGAAGCACGGAGATTCTGTGGCTCCCGGCCGGCCCACCCATCGGCACCGGGCTCGGTGGCTACGAATCGATCACCGTACGTATGGAACGCGGCACCGCACTGCTGCTCTACACCGACGGGCTGGTGGAGCGACGCGACACGGACATCGACGTCTCGGTGCAGGCGCTCGCGACGCTGAGCCTGCCGGCGGACCGCACTCTGGACGACATGCTTGACACACTCCTGACCCACCTGACGAACAGCGCGTACGAGGACGATGTCGCGATCCTCGCCGCCCGCCAACGCGACGAGAATGAGTGACCCACACCACTCAAGCTTCCCTACGTTGTTCTGCGGGACGTGGTGAGCCCTTCGTATGGTTCATCCACCCAGGGGCGTCGGGTGTGGCTTTCAAACTTCTGCCACTTGTGGCTTCCATCGATTGGCCGCCCGACGCCCCACGACGACTCGGCTGCCAATTAGGAATTGCGAATGATCGCTACGTAGGGAATCGACAGCGAGGTCGTCCGTGGGAGGCACCAGCAACACCACCGCACGGAGGCACCACATGGCCGCGATCTGGGCTGGCATCGACGCAGGCAAAGCCCACCATCACTGCGTCGCGATCGACGAGAGCGGCCGCCGGCTGCTGTCGCGACGCGTCGCTAACGACGAACCCGAACTGCTCGAACTCCTCGCCGACATCCTGGCCCTGGGGGACGAGGTGACCTTGGGACATCGACCTGGCCGACGGCGGAGCCGCCCTGGCCATCGCGCTCCTGGTCAACCGCGACCAGCCGGTCCACTACATCTCCGGCCGGGCCATCCACCGCGCTTCCGAGAGCTACCGCGGCGAGGGCAATACCGACGCGAAGGACGCCGCCGTCATCGCCGACCAGGTCCGCGTCTGCCGCGATCTGCATCCGCTGCGGGCCGGCGACGACACCGTCATCGATCTCAAGATCCTCACCGGCCGCCGCATGGACCTGGTCGCCGACCGCACCCGCACCGTCAACCGCCTCCGTGCCCAGTTCACTGGCATCTTCCCCGGCCTGGAGCGGGCCCTGGACCTCACCAACACCGGCCCGCTCACCCTGCTGACCGGCTATCAGACCCCCGCGGCTATTCGCCGGATCGGCGTCAAGCGGCTGGAGACCTGGCTGCGCAACCGCCACGTCGTCCGCCCCGACCGGCTCGCCGAAACCGCTGTCCAGGCCGCCGAACGGCAGCACACGAGCCTGCCCGGCGAGAAGCTGGCCGCCACGTTGGTACACACGCTGACGAAGGAAGTGATGAGCCTCAACCAGCAGGTCGCCGAGCTCGACAAGGCCATCGAGGCCCGGTTTCGCGACCACCACACCTTCGAGGTGATCACCAGCATGCCCGGCCTGGGCGTCATCCTCGGCGCCGAGTTCCTGGCTGCCACCGGTGGGGACATGACGGCATTCGGCACCGCCGACCGCCTCGCCGGCTTCGGCGGTGTCGCCCCGGTGCCCCGCGATTCCGGGAAGCTGAGCGGGAACCTGCGCCGTCCGCAGCGATACAACCGCTGCCTCCAACGCGTCTTCTACACCTCGGCGTTGTTCAGCATTCGGCACTGCGACGAGTCGCGCCGGTTCTACGATCGCAAACGTGCCGAAGGCAAGCGCCATACCCAGGCCGTCCTCGCCCTCGCCCGCCGCCGCGTCAACGTCCTCTGGGCCCTCCTGCGAGACGGACGGTGCTACGAGCCGGCTCCGCCGGCAAGGGCTGCCGCATAGGAAGGGACGCGACACGCTGCGCGCGGCCAGGTGGTCTGACCGACTCCGTCAGACCAGACAAAACTCGTTACCTTCCGGGTCTGCCATCACCACGTGATCCGGCCTGCCCTGCAACTCGTCCTCGCGGACCACGGTCGCGCCCGCAGCGGTCAACCGCTCCACCGCCTCGACCACGCGCGGCCAGCGCACCTCCCACGGGGTTTCACGGCCGCCACCAACTTGCACGTCGATATGCAGCCGGTTCTTCGCCACCTTCGGCTCCGGCACCTTCAGGAAGGACAAGGTGGGGCCCACGCCGTCCGGATCTGAGAGGTACGCCCCGTCATCCCACTCGTCCTCCGGAACCTCATGATGCGAGAACCACTCCTCCCAGCTCCCGAACCCTGCGGGCGCGGGCTTCTCCTCGTAGCCCAACGCCAGCGCCCAGAACGCGGCCAGCTTCCCCGGGTACGCGCAGTCGATCGTCAAGCTCCACTTGGTCCCCATGAGCCCTCCCCAGTCGGATGAACGGACTGTACTGCGCTCCTCCGACACCTCCTGCCCGCTGCCTCAAGCGTGCGCCGCGGCTTGACAAACGGCATTAGGAATCGATGGGAATCGCTCAACCTTCGCTGCAACAGATCCCGGACGCGCACCGCAGATTCCCGAGAGCATGCTCGCGCCCTCCCTCAACCCGGTGTCCCGGCGACTCCTCGGCCGGCTCTGCCTGACGTCCGAGCGTTATGTCCGACTGGGGCGACCGCCTGTCATGTGAACGAACCCGCACAGTGCGACCACCGCGCGCGCTACGCGTTCGCCGCGGGCGACCACGAGGCGATCGGCACCGAGCCCCGCACGCCACCGCGGCCTGGTCGGCGCATTGGTCAAGGCGCATGTCGACGATCAGCTGCAGTAGCGGCGCTGGTGGCGGCGGTGGAGAGGGGCCGCGGCCGACCGTCCACCCGCCGACGCTTTCCCACCCCGCGCATCGCTGGGCAGCACGGTTTCCGAGAGAAACTCAAGGATCGTTGAAGTAACCAGTACCCCGTAGGTACCTTCCTGGTCGACGGCGCTTTTGACAGCGTTTCAGGGAGGCCATTGACATGCGGATCGTGTTGTTCGGAGCCACTGGGATGATCGGCAGCCAGATCGCCGCCGAGGCGCGCAGACGGGGGCACGAGATCACCGGCGTCACCCGCGGCGGGAAGAACGGCACCCGGGCGGCGGACGCGAGCGACCCCGATACCGTCGCGCGCCTGGTGGCCGGCCACGACGCGGTGGTGCTGGCGGTGTCGCCGCCGCGCGGCGGCAGCGAGTCCACCGAGTCGCTCCTGGAGGTGGGCCGGGGCGTACTGGACGGCGTGCGCAAGGCCGGGGTGGGTCGCCTGGTCGTGGTCGGCGGCTCGGGCGCCGTCGAGGTGGCGCCAGGTGTACGGGCCGTCGACGCCACCGGGTTCCCCGAGGAGTTGCTGCCGCGCGCACTCGCCCAGATAGCACTGCTCGAACTCATCCGGGACAGTGCCGATGACCTGGAGTGGAGCTACCTCTCCCCGCCCATGGTGCTGGAGGCCGGTGTGCGCACCGGTACCTACCGGACAGGCGGTGACCAGTTTCTCGTCGACGACAAGGGTGACAGCCGGATCAGCATCGAGGACTACGCCGTCGCCCTTGTCGACGAGTTGGAGAAGAAGGCACATATCCACCACTTCGTCCACGTCGCATATTGATCGAAAAGAATAGGGGAGAGGTGGACAAGGAAAGCATCTTCGTACGCGTACGGTTCGATGTCCGAGAAGAACGGCACGAAGAATTCGAGAAGTTGGTGGTCGCGCTGCGCCAGCAGGCCGACGACGAGCCCGGCACCAGAAGCTACCGGTGGTTCTCGGCCGAGGACGGCAGCTATCTGGTGATCGAGGAATACGCCGACTCCGCGGCGGCCATGGCGCACATGGAGCGTGCGGCGGCACTGCTGGAACGGTTGACGGAATGCGCGGCAGTCGGGGCCGTGGAACTCCACGGGCCGATCGGGTCCGAGCTTCGGGAATGGGTGGGGTCGAATCCGCAGCCGACCACGTTCACGGACTTCCCCGGCCGCCAGAGCACCGAAGACTGAGACAAACGCATCAAAGAGGAGATAAGTAATGCTCAAATTGGTCGACAGTAATGATCATCGAGCCGTTCGCAACCTGAACAACATCGTGGACCTTCACGAAGTGATGATCAACCAACGGCGGCCCGCGGAAGCCGTGGCGCAGTTCCTGGACCCGGGTTACATCCAGCACGACCCGCTCCTCACCACTGGTGCGGAAGGCTTGTCGAGTTTCTTCGACAACGTCCTCAAGGACCGCCCGCACGCTCGTTGGGTGGGTCATCGCGTCATCGCGGTGGATGACTACGTGTGGATTCACTCGAATTTCCTCAACCTCTTCAACGACGATCCGGACGACACGGGGATCGCCGGCGCGGACATTTTCAAGATGAACGCCGACGGCAAGGCGATCGAGCACTGGGAGGTCCTGCAGATCGTAGGCACTCCGGAAAACTCGGCGCCCTGGTTTGCGCCGGACCTCCCGGCTGCCAACACGAACGGGCTCTTCTGAGTTCCAAGCGAGTTCAAGGTGAGTCCCAAGTGAATTCCCAGTGATTTCGAATTGAGTCAAAAAGCGGCCCGCCCTGCACGGTCATCGACCACAGCACCATGGTCTCGTGCAGGGCGGTCCGTATCTCGCGGTCGCGCTGCCACAGCGCGCGCGGCACGCCACGAATGGAGCTTCCATGGCCGCTTCGTCCGCCAACTGGATCGCCACCCACCGATCCGCCGTCATCAATCCCCATAAGGACTTCACACTCTTCGAACTTCGCGGATTCGCCGACCAGACCGTACGCCAGCCGCTGCGCATCGCCGGCGGAGGTGAGGCCCTGCGCATACGCCTCAGCAACCGTTACGGAAAGGAGCCGCTGGAGATCGCCGGCGCACACCTCGCCAGGCGCACCGAAGCAAGCGCCATCGTCCCGGCGAGCGACACCGTGCTGCGCTTCGCGGGCGCCGGCACCGTCACGATCGGCGTGGGAGACGAGGTCGTCAGTGACCCCGTCGAGCAGAAGGTGAGCGCGGGGGAAGAACTCGTCCTCAGCCTCTATCTCCCGCACGACACGGGCCTGACCACCTACTCGGCGGTCCCCTACGACATCGGGTACGCGGTCCCCGGCAACCAGCTCACCGCCCCGTCCTTCACGGCCGCCGAGGAGCTCACGACCGGGCACTTCCTCACCGGCGTCGACGTTCTCGCCCCGGAAGGCACCGCCATCGCCGTGGCCTTCGGGGACTCCTGGATCGAAGGCTTCGCCACCACGCCCGGAGCCGACAACAGCTTCCCCGCTCAGCTCGGCCGTCGTCTCCCCCGCGGCTGGATCGTCAACCAGGGCATCTCAGGCAACCGGCTCCTCACCGACGGCATCGGCGAACACCTCCTGGCCCGTCTCGACCACGATGTGCTCGACGTGCCCGGCGTCAGCCACGTCCTCATCCACATCGGCCTCAACGACCTGGGCGTGCCAGGCACCCAGTCCTTCCCCGAACCCCCGGTCCTGCCGGACCTCGACGACCTCGTCGCCGGGTACGCAACACTCGCCGACCGCCTCCACGCTGCCGGCCTCGTCGCCGTCGCAGCCACACTCGGCCCCTACGAGGGAACGGTGTACGACGGTGCCGACACCCCGGCCGGTCAGGCCCTGCGCCACCGGATCAACGACTGGCTGCTCGGCCCCGACCAGCCCTTCGACGCCGTCCTCGACATCGCCGCCGCGGTCGCCGACCCGGAGCGACCCCGGCGGATCCGCGAGGAGTACGACAGCGGTGACGGTCTCCACGTCAACGACGCCGGCGCGAAAGCCATCGCCGACGCCGTCGACCTGTCCATGCTGCGGCTCGGTGATTAGCCCACGAACTCGTCCGCGGAGCGGGCGTCGTGGGCCTTGCGCAAGGACAGGACCTCGTCCACGTGTTCGGCGGCCCACGTGTTGATCGGCTCCATGACGGGCCGCAGGGAGTGGCCCAGCGAGGTCAGTTCGTACTCCACGCGGGGCGGGACCTCGGCGAAGACCGTCCGGGTGACGAGGCCGTCGCGTTCCATCCCTCGCAGTGTGTGGGTGAGGACCTTGGGCGTCACGTGGTGAAGCAGTTCGCGCAGTTCGCTGAACCGCTTGGGGCCGTCGCCCAGGTTCAGCACGATCAGCACCGACCACTTGTCACCGATGCGGTCGAGCACCAGCCGGGGCGGGCAGCAGATGTCCGAGTTGTTGGCAGCAGCCTTCATATCCGAAGGGTACTTAAGGATCGTTGAAGTAGACAGTATCCCATGGATACCTTCTCGGTGACGGCGCGTGTGCGGCACTACCCCTTGCTCACCGCCGTGAGGATCTCCGGCAGTCGCCCGGCCGTGCGGGGTGCTGCCAGCCGCAGGCCCAGTTCCGCGAGCCCCGCCCCGTACGCCGTTCCCACCGGTAGCAGCAGCCACGTCCAGGAGTCGCCGTCCGCCGAGACGTGCAGCCAGATGGTGAGGCCGATGACCGGGAGGCAGAGGAGGGCGGCGGCGATCATGCCGCCGAAGACGGAGAGCCAGGCGAGGCCGGCCTGGCCGGGGGCGACGTTCTTGTAGCCCTCCTGGGGGATGGAGTAGGGGAAGCGGGCGGAGGTCCAGGCGCCGGTCGCCAGCATCGCGCCGAGGAGGGCGAAGGAGAGACCGAGGGCTTCGGGGAGGGCGGGCCAGTCGCCGAGGAGCGCGGTGGTCAGGACGGTGACGAACGTGGCGTACGGCAGGGTGATGACCAGCAACGCCAGGGCCCGGCCGCGCAGTTCGACGTACGCGTCCCGGGTGGACGAGATCGTCATCGCGACCATCCAGAACGCCGACGTGTCCTGTCCGAACTGGTTGTACATCAGGACTCCGAGCATCCCCGCCGCGAAGCAGGCGAAGTAGATCGAGCCGGTGCCCTGCACGGCGTTGAAGACGGGCACGATCAGGCCGATGGCGAGCGAGGTCACCCACGCCGCCTTCGTCTTCGGGTCCCGCCCGATGTAGCGCAGACTGCGTTCCATGATCGTGCCGGTGCGGCCGGCGGGGAGCAGTCGGCTCAGGCCGGTGGACCGCGTCCGGGTCCGCGCCCGGCCCGTCTCGACGGCCTGGAGCGTCGAGCCGTCCGGGGAGGTCATCAGCCGGGTGAGCGTCCGTGCCCACAGACGCAGCAGTACGGTCAACGCGAGGGCCGACAGGGCCAGTTGGGCGGCCCCGACCCCGTAGGAGCCCTCGCTCGTCGCCCGCACCGCACCGATCGCGGAGGACGGCGGGATCCAGCTCAACACATCCGCCACCGGCTCCAGTTGGCCGAGTCCGGCCGTGCCGAGGCGCTGAACCACGAAGTTGACGACCTGGAGGCCGATCGCGATCACGAGGCCGCTGAGGACGGCGAGGTCGCGGCCCCGACGGCTGGTCAGGAGGCGGATGTTGGCGGCGGCCACGGCTCGGGCGAGCGCGACGCAGCAGAGCAGCGCGAGGGGGACGGCGAACACGGCGGTGACGTACGCGGCCGGGCCGTGCGCCACCGCGACGACCGATCCGAGGAGCACGCACAGGGTGAACAGCGGGCCGATGCCCACGAGCGAGGCCGCGAGCAGTGCCCGTGCGAGCGGGCGCGGGCGCAGCGGCAGCATCACCAGCCGGGTCGGGTCCAGCGTCTCGTCGCCGCTGGGGAAGAACAGCGGCAGCACCGCCCACCCGAGCGCCAGCAGGGCCACCAGCGGCACGGTCACGGCCGCCGCGTGCTCGTCGCCGCGCAACGCGATCAGCCCGATCAGCTGGAGCGCCGCGAACAGCAGCACGAGGACGACGGAGAAGACATACGCGGCCCGCCGCCCGGCCGACTGCCGCAGTCCGTTGCGCAGCAGCGACAGCTTCAGCCGTACGACGACGGAGGTCACCGACGCGGCACCCGTCGAACCCGTCGAGCCCGTCGTGCCCGCTGAGCCCGTCGTGCCCGCTGAGCCCGCTGAGCCCGTCGTGTTCATCGGCCGCCCGCCCCGCCGCCGAGCCAGTCCAGATCCGAGCCGGTGTCCCGGTCGCCCGCGCCCACCAGCTCCAGGAACGCCCTCTGCAGCGAGGGTGCGTCCCCCCGTACGTCGGCGAGGGGGCCGTGGGCGCGGATGCGGCCGGCGACCATGACGGCCACCCAGTCGCAGAGGGACTCCACCAGCTCCATCACGTGGGAGGAGAAGACGACGGTGGCGCCGGAGGCGGTGTACCGCTCCAGGACGCCCCGGATGGTCTGCGCGGAGACGGGGTCCACGCCCTCGAACGGCTCGTCCAGGAAGAGGACTTCGGGGTTGTGGAGGAGCGCCGCGGCGAGGCCGATCTTCTTGCGCATGCCCGTCGAGTAGTCGACGACGAGCTTGTGCTGGGCGCCCGCGAGATCGAGGACGTCCAGCAGCTGGGTGGCCCGCTTGTCGACCTCGGCGCCGGGCAGTCCACGCAACCGGCCGGTGTAGGCGAGGAGTTCACGCCCGGTGAGGCGTTCGAAGAGCCGCAGCCCCTCCGGCAGGACGCCGATGCGGGCCTTCACCTCGACCGGGTCCCGCCACACGTCGTGCCCGACGACCTCCACCGAGCCCTGGTCGGGGCGGAGCAGTCCGGTGACCATCGACAGGGTGGTGGTCTTCCCGGCCCCGTTCGGCCCGACCAGCCCGATGAACCGCCCGGCGGGCAGTTCCAGATCGATCCCGGCGACGGCGGCCTGGGCCCCGAACCGCTTCCAGAGCCCCTGGACACGAACAGCTGCAGCACCACTCACACCGGCCGCCCTTTCGGGTAGACAGCGCCCCAGGTCTCTGTCTTCAGGGGCGCGGGGAACCGCGCGAACAACCACGACTCACCCGTAGCCGCGAAACCGATCCGCAGTCCCCACCCGGAGTGTTACCGACGCCCGTCCCTGCCGCACGCATAGGCGAGCGGCGAGATCAGTTCCTCGGCATCCGGCAGCCACCGGTTCGCCGGCGTGGGCCGCCGAGCCCACTGCACGGCCCCCCGCGACCCGTACCGCGTCGGCGGAGCCGCGACGTACTCGCCCTCACCCAACGCCTTGAGGTCCAGCACGAGCGGCGACCAGCCCAGCTTCCGTACGAGGTCGGGGACCTTGACGGAGGCGCCGGGCAGCACGAAGAAGTGCATCCGGCGATCCGGCGTCCAGGTCACCGGGCCGAGGGTCAGCTCCATGCGTTCCATACGGGCCAGCGCCAGCAGGCCGGCGGTCTCGGGCACGTCGATCGTGTCGAACGTACGGCCGGTCGGCAGCAGGATCGACGCGGTGGACTGCTTCGACCACAGACGGCGCGCGACGGTCGCACTGCCTGTCGCCTGGGTCGCCCAGTCCTCGCGCGCCGGGTGCGCGCCGGGGGTGGCGCACGCCGTGTTGCCGCAGGAGCACTGCTGCATCCCGTCGACGGCTTCCAGCCAGGTACCGGGGAACACGTCCCAGTGGCGTTCTTCGGTGTATCGAACGGCGGTGTCCAGCAGCGATTCACCACGCTGCTTCGGGATTTGGGCAGCTTCAGGGCCCGCGATGGTCTCTTCCACGATGAACACAACTCTAGCGGTCATCAGGGGTTACGGAAGTCACATGCGCGGGGGAGAGCATCGTCAACGGGGCCGGGGCGCATGGGTGCATGGCCGGGGGCGCGCGGGAGGGATCACGGAGTGAGCCGGGTAGCCACGTGTGGGGTACAGCATCCGTGTTTACCCCGGCAATCCTGGTATGTCTCGCATCTTCGGTATGTCGGCGGGGCATTGATCTTCGAGGCCGGATCTTTTCGATATGTGGGTACGCGTTTTCGGTACGCGTGTTCGGTGTGTGGGTGCCGTGCGCATCGGCGGCGCGGGACCACGTGTGCGAAGAGAGCGGGCCGCTGAAGACACGTCAACTCGGTGCGTGGGCACGGCACCACAGCCACAGGGGGTACGCCATGGCCGCAAGGCCGCTCGTCGCCAGGCAGCCGAACGAACGACTGCAGGCGCTCATCCAGGAAGCGGGCTGCTCCAACGCGGGGCTGGCCCGTCGGGTCAACATGTGCGGCGCGGAGCACGGTCTCGATCTCCGCTACGACAAGACGTCCGTCGCGCGCTGGCTGCGCGGACAGCAGCCACGGGGCCGGGCGCCCGCGATCATCGCCGAGGCCCTCGGCCGCAAGCTGGGCCGTACGGTCACGATCGACGAGATCGGCATGGCCAACGGCAAGAACCTCGCGTCCGGCGTCGGCCTCCAGTTCTCGCCGACGGTACTGGGAGCCATCGAGCAGGTCTGCGAGCTGTGGCGCAGCGACGTGGGGCGGCGGGACTTCCTCTCCGGGTCGTCCGTCGCCGCCTCCGCGCTCGTCGAGCCCAGCCGCGACTGGCTGATCTCCGCCCCGGACTCCCAGGTGGCCCGCTCGGCGGGACCCCGGGTGGGGCTCGCCGACGTGGCGGCCGTGCGCGCGATGACGCAGGCGCTCGTCGACCTCGACCACCAGTACGGCAGCGGGCATGTACGGCCGGTCGTCGTGCACTACCTCAACAGTGTCGTCTCGGGGCTGCTGGCCGGCTCCTACCGGGAGGCCGTGGGGCGGGAGTTGTTCGCCGCGGTCGCCCGGCTGACCGAGCTCGCCGGGTACATGGCCGTCGACACCGGGCAGCCCGGGCTCGCCCAGCGGTACTACATCCAGGCGCTCCGCCTCGCCCAGGCCGCGGGCGACCGCGCCTACGGCGGATACGTCCTCGCCGCGTCCATGAGCCATCTCGCCGCGCAGCTCGGAAACCCGCGGGAGATCGCGCAGTTGGCGCGCGCCGCGCAGGAAGGGGCGCGGGGGCGGTCCACGCCGCGGGCGGAGTCGATGTTCCACGCGGCGGAGGCGCGGGGGCACGCGCTGATGGGAGACGCGCGCGCCGCGCAGGCGGCGGCGGGGCGGGCCGTGGAGGCGCTGGAGGCGGCGGACCCCTTGTCCGGGGACGACCCGGCGTGGATCAAGCACTTCGACGAGGCCTATCTGGCCGACGAGTTGGCGCACTGCCACCGGGATCTCGGGCAGGCGGAGGCGGCGGCCCGACGGGCCGAGGAGTCGTTGGCCAAGCATCCGGAGTCGCGGGCCCGGCGGCGGGCGATCGGGTATGTGCTCCTCGCCACGGCGCAGGTGCAGCAACGAGAGGTGGAACAGGCCTGCCATACGGGGCTGAAGGCCGTGGAACTGCTCGGGTCGCTCCGGTCGAATCGGGGGGCCGAGTACCTGGAGGACTTCCAGCAGCGGTTGGAGCCGTTCAGGGAGGAGGCGGTGGTCAGGGAGTTCGGGGCGCGGATGGATCTTCAGGCCGCGTAGCGCTCACGCGGCGGAGCCGCAGGACGAGGCAGCACCGCGCCCCCCCGGGGAGGGGCCTGGCCCCTTACTCGGGGTGCGGGTGGTGCGTGGGCGGTCACCGGGACCCGGTAGCGTGAGTCGACGATTCCGCAAGTCCCCCATTCGTAGGAGTCTCGGTGACGCAGAGTGGACAGGGCGAGGAGCCCTCGGCGCGGACCGCGCGCGAAGGCATCGTGCTGCCCTCGGACGGTGGGGCGCCGCTCCATCCGAGCGATCTGCCGCCGGCCCCGCTGCCGCCGGCCCCGGTCCAGCCGTGGGACCAGCAGCGGCAGTGGAGCTCCGAGGGGGGCGCGGCGCCCGCCCAGCCGCCGTCCGACCCCTGGAACAGCGCGCAGCCCGCGCCGGAGTGGGGTGGCCAGGGGGCGCAGGACGCGTACGGCGCCCAGGGCGGATACGACGTCCAGGGGGGCCAGACGGAGTACGGCGTCCAGGGGGGCCGGACCGAGTACGGCGCTCAGGGCGGGTACGGCACCCAGGGCGGGATGCCGTTGCCGCCCGAGGGCGCGCAGGGGCCGTCGTACGGCAGCGAGGGGTACGGCGGGGCGGGATCGGGCGCGCCGCTGCCGCCGGCCGCGGGTGAGGTGGCCCTGCCGGCCGCCGCGCCGCCCCAGCCGCCGCAGAGTGCGCCGCTGCCCCCCGTGGACGAGGGGGCCACCCAGTACATCCCTTACGTACCGTCGGCCGGGGCCGCGCCGGTGGACGAAGGGGCGACGCAGTACATACCGCCGGTCGTCGCGGAGGCGCCGGTCGGGGAGGCCGCCACGCAGTTCCTTCCCCCGGTCGGGCCGGGCGCGCTGCCGCCGGAGGCGTCGGCCGAGGCGACGACGTATCTGGGGCGGGTGCCGGACCACGGCGCGGGGCCCCTGCCGCCCACCGCGCACCCCGCACGGCCGACGCACGCGGCGCCCGCCGGGAACCCGGACGCGGAGCCCACGCAGTACATACCGCCGGTACCCGCGCAGCCCCAGCCGTACGGCGCGCCGGGGCCGCGGCAGGCGCGGCAGCAGCCGGACGTGTTCGACAGTCTCTTCCGCGACGAGCCGGGGGCCGGGGGCGCCGCCGGGGCCACGCAGCAGCTGCCGAAGATCGACCACGCCCATCCCGCGCCGCCGCAGAGCCCTGGTGCGCCCGGCGGCCTCGGCGGCCATGGTGGCCACGGCGGCCTCGGCGGCCATGGTGGCCACGGCGGGCATGGCGGCCATGGTGGGCGGGCCTCCGCGAGACGGGAGAGCGGGGGCGGAGGGGGTGGCCGTACGAGATCGCGGGTGCCGCTCATCGCGCTCGTCGGCGTGGGGATCGCCGTGCTCGGGATCGGGGCGGGTGCCCTGATGGCCGGGTCGGGGGACAAGGGGACGCAGAGCGACAACAAGCCCGTGTCGGCGAGCGGGGCGCCCGAGGAGTCGGCGTCGTCGTCGGCTGACCCGGCGAAGGAGCAGGCGGTCGCGCTGGACAAGCTGCTCGCGGACAGCGGCAACAGCCGGAACAGCGTGATCAAGGCGGTCGCCAACATCAGGAGCTGCACCAATCTGGGCCAGGCCGCCACGGACCTGCGGGACGCGGCGAAGCAGCGCAACGACCTGGTCACCCGGCTCGGCGAGCTGTCCGTCGACAAGCTGCCGAACCACCAGGCCCTGACCACCTCGCTCACCAAGGCCTGGCAGGCCTCCGCCTCCGCCGACAACCACTACGCCGCGTGGGCCGACCAGGCCGCCGGGAAGAAGGGCTGCAAGAAGGGCCAGGCCCGCGCCACCGGCCAGACCCAGGCCGGCAACGAGGCCAGCGCCACCGCCAGCGCCGAGAAGGCCAAGGCCGCCGAACTCTGGAACACGATCGCCACCACCTACGCCCTGACCGAACGGCAGGCGGTCCAGCTGTAGCGGTCCGCGACCGGACGCTCGCGACCGGACGCTCGCGACCGGTCGATCGCCGCCGGACGCTCGCGACCGGTCGATCGCGGCCGGTCGATCGCGGCCGGGCCCGCGCCGACGAGATCGGGCCCGAAGAGGCGAGGATGACCAGGGGGCCACCACCCGGCTCGGATGCGCTCCCGGTCGCGCCCGGTCCCTTCCGGCCGCTCAGCTGTCCGCTTCCACCAGCGTCTTCTCGACATTCACGAACCCCCGTCGCGCCGCGACCAGTTGGCCCTTGCGGACGACCTGGAAGGTGACTTCGGGGTTGATCAGGCGGGGGAAGCCGGCGGAGGCGATGAGGTCTTCGAAGCGCCAGCTGAGGGGTGGGGTCAGGCCGCCCGTGGTGACCTTCAGGCCGTCGTCGAGGACTCGGCGGATCGCCTGGGAGGTCACCTCGCCGTCGCCGAGCGCCTCGATGGCGGCCGTCAGGACGGTGTACGCGATCCACGTGGTCTGCACACCCGGGTCCGCCGGGTCGATCCGGTTGTCGTCGAAGGCGTGCTCCTGGATCACCTTCTTCATCCGGTCCCACCGCTTGTCGGTCTCCACCGGGTACCAGCCGGTGACGTACGCCCCCTCGTACGGTCCCGACCTGCCACCGGTCGCGTCGAGCACCGTCTGGTCGACGCTGCCGAGGACGGTCCCGGTGCGGACGCCCGGATAGTCGCCGCGGTCCCGGCGGAAGGAGTCCATGAAGGTGAAGGTGCGGTCGCCCAGCGCGGGGACGACGCATCCCTTCGCGGCCGGGTCGGTGCCGGCCCGCCGCAGCGCCTCCCGGGCGTGCCCCCCGTACTCGGTCGCGTCCTCGGCGGCCAGCTGGTCCTCGGACTTGTCGTGCCCCCCGGACCGCAGCCCCGAGTCCAGCAGCAGCGGCAGCTGGTCGCCCGCTATCGAGTCGGGGCGTACGAGGGCGACCGGGCCGCAGGCCTTGGCGAGCTGTTCGCCGAGGCCTGCCATGAGGGAGGCCTGCCCGCCGTTGACCGGGTAGGACAGGGCGCTGGCGAACTCGTCGTCGGTGACGCCGTAGCCGCCGATGTACGGGATGCCCGCCGACTCCAGCGGGGCGAGGAAGGAACGGCCGTGCTGGCTGTACGACCCGACGACCGCGACGACGTTCTCGTCGGCGGCGCGGCGGGCGCACTTCGCGGCCGTCACGGTCTGGTTGCGGTCGTTGCAGGTGAGGATCTTCAGCTCGTGGCCGTTGATGCCGCCGTTGGCGTTGACCCAGCGGGCGTACGCCTTGGCCATGGCGGGCATGCCGGGCTTGTTCGTCGCGGCCGTCTTCTCCGGGGCCCAGGTCATGACGGTGACGGAGCCGTCCCCGGAACCCCCCGTGGTCCCGGGGATGGCCCCGCACCCCGCGACGAGTGACGCACACGCCGCCAGCGTGGTGGCCCTGACCAGGCGTTTGGCGAGCCCTTGGAGTCGGTCTGCGGAAAGGGGGGTCCGTCGTGCCCGGAAGCCAGTCATGGCTCCGCACGATTCCGCCACATCACCAACCCGGGCGTGACGGGCGGTCAACGCAAGGTGACCGGGAGGTGAATTGCGAAGAGCTACGATCGTATTTTCGCGTGGTTTCAGAGAGGAACGCACGATCCATGACCGTCCAAGGTCCGGAGACCCCTTCCCGTCGCGGGCGTCGCTCATCCACCATGGGCGGCATGCCACTGAACGACATGCCGTGGTGGCGCTGGCGCAGCAATGTGCGCTCCGCGCTGCACATGCTCTCCGACCCCGCGTTCCAGCAGAACGTCTGGCTGGCCGGTGTCGACGGGTACGGGGACGTCACCGACGCCGTGTACCGCCTGGTCGAGGACACCTGGCTGGACAACTGGTCCGCCGAGAAGTACGTGGGCACGATCTTCCGCGACGCCCAGGAGGCGGCCCTCGTCGACAGCGCCGTGCTGCGCGTGCTGCGGATCATGCACCAGGTCGGCCCGGACGCGCCCGTCTCCGCGTACCTCGACCACGACGCCTGGCCCGAGGCCGTCCGCGCCGCCCGCGAGGCTCACGTACGCCTCTCGGTGAGCGACGGGGAGGACCCGGACACACCGCCGCGCACCCTCGAGGTGCTGCGGATCATGACCAGGGCGGCGTAGGCGGGGGTCCGGCGGGCGGGTGTGCGGATGTGGCGGGTGGATGCGGGGGTCCGGTCTTCGGGACGATTGCCGACATGGGTACGCCATATGGGACCCTGTCGGGCATGAACGAGCAGTCCACCCGAGCCGCGGCGCCCGCCGACCAGTACGTCCTCACCCTCGCCTGCCCGGACAAGCAGGGCATCGTGCACGCCGTGTCGAGCTACCTGTTCATGACCGGCTGCAACATCGAGGACAGCCAGCAGTTCGGCGACCACGACACGGGTCTGTTCTTCATGCGCGTCCACTTCTCGGCGGAGGCGCCGGTGAGCGTGGAGAAGCTGCGGGCCAGCTTCGCGGCGATCGGTGACTCCTTCCAGATGGACTGGCAGATCAACCGGGCCGACGAGAAGATGCGCATCGTCCTGATGGTCAGCAAGTTCGGCCACTGCCTGAACGACCTGCTCTTCCGGGCGAGCATCGGGGCGCTGCCGGTGGAGATCGCGGCCGTGGTCTCCAACCACACCGACTTCGCCGAGCTGGTGGGGTCGTACGACATCCCCTTCCACCACATCCCGGTGACCAAGGAGACCAAGGCCGAGGCCGAGGCGCGGGTGCTGGAGATCGTGCGCGAGGAGAACGTCGAGCTGGTCGTTCTGGCCCGCTACATGCAGGTCCTCTCCGACGACCTCTGCAAGCAGCTCAACGGCCGCATCATCAACATCCACCACTCCTTCCTGCCGAGCTTCAAGGGCGCGAAGCCGTACCACCAGGCCCACGCGCGCGGTGTGAAGCTGATCGGGGCGACGGCGCACTATGTCACTGCCGACCTCGACGAGGGGCCGATCATCGAGCAGGAGGTCGAGCGGGTGGGGCACGGGGTGACGCCCGAGGGGCTCGTCGCGGTCGGGCGGGACGTGGAGTGCCAGGCGCTGGCGCGGGCCGTGAAGTGGCATGCGGAGCGGCGGATCCTGATGAACGGGCGCCGGACGGTCGTCTTCGCGTAGGGCTTCACGTAGGGGCTTCGCCGGGCTGGGGCGCCTGATGGCTCGGGGGCGTCTGCCGTAGGGCGGCTGCGGGTGGGTCGTGGCTGGTCGCGCAGTTCCCCGCGCCCCTTACGGGGCCCGGCGGCCCCGAGCGCGGGCCCGGCGCGGCCCACGCTTCGGGGCCGCTACATCCGGCTCAGCGCCGCCGCCGCGAACAGGACGTCCCTGATCGCCTCGCGGTCGCCGCCCTGGCCCGCCGCCGCTTCCTCGGGAGGGACGTGCCCGGCGGCGAGGCGGCAGAATTCGACGCCGTCGAGGGCCACGTGGGCCACCTCGTGGTCGGCGGAGCCGCGGGCCGCGGGGGAGTCGAGGGGGATGAGCCACTCCCCGCCGCCGGAGCCCTCGATCTCCAGACGGAGGCTGCGGCCGGGGGCGCCGGCCGGTACGAGGTGGCGGCCGGGCGGAGGCGGGGACGCGAGGCCGGTCCGGCGGCGCTCGGCCAGGGACACGGGCAGCATGCGGGCCGCCAGGTCGATCATGCCGTGCAGATGGCGGCCGGAGGGCGGCTCGTACGGGTAGTCCACGGCCTCCGCGATGTCCTCCGCGTGGATCCAGCACTCGAACGCCCGGTCCAGCATCGCGTCCCGGAGAGGGAGCGCGAAGCCGCCGTACGAGACCGCCAGGCGACCGGGCTTGTCGGAGTCGTCCGAGCCGCCGCCCGTGAACGACACCGTGCGGACGATGTCGTGGCTCTGCTGCCGCCAGGGGGCGCGCAGGGCGCGGGTGGGCGGGAAGTGGGACGCCTTCCAGTACGCCTCGGTGCGGGCCTCCGGCGTACCGTCGACGGGTGCGTCGTGGCCACCCTCCAGCAGGCCGAGCGGGTCGTCCAGACCGAGTGCGGACGCGACGAGCCCGTCGACGGTGAGCAGGTGGGCGATGACCCCGGCGACGGTCGTACGACGGCTCGCCGGCCCCTCCCCCTCGAACCAGCGCAGCCGTACGGGGGCGTGCCAGTCGGCGGCGCCGATGTCCTGCAGCAACGCGTCCAGCCGGGCCGTCTCCGCGTCGTACGGGGCGGCCCAGCGGGGGACGGGGATGCGCGGTGGGCGGCGGCCCAGACAGACATCCAGCACCTGGGTGCGCAGGGCCGGGTCCAGGTCGAGGCTCTCCGGCGGATGCAGCAGCCCCACGGCCTCCCGCAACCGCCGCGCCTCGTCCGCGCACGGCCCGCACACCCCGAGATGCTCCTCGACAGCCAACGCCTCCTCCGCCGAACACGCCGCCAACGCCCAGGCCCCGAGCAGCGCCTTGAGCACCTGGTGCTCCAGGACGAGGGGAGAGGCCGGGACGGGCGCGGCGGCCGGGACAGGCGATACGGGCGGTACGGGCGGCACAGGCGGTACGGCCGACTCGGGCTCCCAAGGCTCTCGAGGCTCCGAAGGCTCGGAGGGCACGGCAGGCTCGGCGGGATCGGAGGACACGGCGGGATCGGAGGACACGGAGGGCTCCGAGGGCACGGCGGGCTCCGAGGGCACGGCGGATTCCGAAGGCACGGCGCGTTCCGAGGCCTCCGGGCGCACCGCAGGCGCCGGTGGCGGTGGCGGTGTCGCTTCGGGTGCCGGGTCCGGCAACGGCAGCCCGGTGTCCTCCACGGAGGTGCGCGGCAGCGGTATGCGCGGCGGCCCGACCGGTTCGTCGTGGCCGCCGCGCCGGGGCCCCTCGGGCCCGGACGGTCCACCGCGGCCGTTACCACGGCCGCCAGGCGTCGCCGCGTGGCCGTCGCCGCCCACGGCGCCATCGCGCCCGGGCGAGTCCCCCGAGCCCGGCCCGTCGGACCGGCGGGGCTCGTGCGGCCCGTCGGAATCGCCGGGCTCGTGCACAGCGTCCCCGCCCGACGACCCGTCCTCCGAGGTCCCCTCGCTGCCGCCGGACCGGTCCAGGTCCCGTCCGGCCTCCTCGTGGGGCCCTTGCGCACCGTCCCCGCCCGACGGCTTCCTGGCCGACGGCACCCGGCCGACGGCCGGTCGGGTGGAGGGGTGGTCGGGCTGCTCGTGGGGCTGCTCGTGAGGCTGCCGGCCCTCCGGCTCGTCGTCGTACGACCCGGACGGGGCCGGTTCGCCGGTCATGCCGTGGCCCCGGGTTCGGGCGGGGCGCCGGAGAGGCGGGTGTCGTGGGCGGTGGAGAGGAGCTGGAGGCCGAGGCGGAGGCGACGGCGGGCCTCGTCCTCGGTGACGCCGAGGTCGGTGGCGGTCTGGCGGTAGTCGCGGCGCTGGAAGTACGCCAGCTCCAGGGCGGCCCGCAGCGGGGTCGGCATCGCCTGCACTATGTAGTCGGCGCGGGCCGCGACCGACGCGTGGTGGACCTTGCGCTCCAGATCCTCGGTGGTGCCCTCGCCGCCCCGGGCGAGCGCGGCGGCCTCGGTGACGCGCAGTCGCTGCACGGCGAGGCGATGGGTCAGCGCCGCCACCCAGGAACGCAGGGGGCCCTGCTTGGGGTCGTACGCCTCGGGGTTCTCCCAGAGCTGGAGGAACACCTCGCGGGTGATGCCGTCGGCGCCCCGCTCGTCCCCGAGGACGCGGTGGGCCAGCCCGTGCACGAGGGACGCGAACCGGTCGTACAGCTCACCGAGCGCGGCCGCCTCGCCGCGCGCCAGCCGCTGCTGCATCCTGCGGTCCCAGCGGGGCGGTGCGTCCTTCGTCGCCATACGGCCCCCTCACCCTGCTCGTACCTGCGCCGTTCCTGATGACCACCGAGCCGCGGACCCCGTGTCGGCCCGGTGTCGGCCCGGACCGATTCCGGCCCGATTCCAGCCTGTGTGCACTGCCGTCCCGAATGTAGTCGGCACCGCTGACCGCGCACGCCCCTTTATGGCAATGTGCGCCCCTCGCGAGGGCGGAGGTGGTATGTGCCTCCTGTGCAAGCCGTTTCCACGCCGCCCACGTGGGTGTCTGCCCGCCTTTCGCGTGTCTGTGCGATCCCGCCTGGCACCTGATCTGCGCGAATCCGACCCCTCGGGACCGTATCGGATCCATTCGCGATCAATAGTCGATCACATGTGACCGTACTGGAGGGAAATCGCACCGAAAAGGCCCCGGAAATGGCTCGCTTACCACGCGCCTCCGGCGGGCCACGGGTGTTTCATGGAGCGACGGCGGGGCAGCCGCGCAAGCAGGAAGCGGTGCAGTGGCTTCCGGTTCGGCGACTGAGAGGCATCGCGGTGGCGTTCGAAGTGACCGACGGCGGGCAAGGCGAGTGGGCCGTGCTGCACGTGTCCGGAGAGATGGACCTGGTCACGTCGCCCGTGCTCCGCCAGCGGGTGCACGACGCGGTGGCCGACGGTCGCCGAAGTCTCGTCCTCGACCTCTCCGGCGTCGTCTTCTGCGACTCCAGCGGCGTGGGGGTCATGATCGCCACCCGCCGCCTGATGCGTTCCTGCCAGGGACGGCTCCGGCTGATCCTCCCCGCCGACGGCCACGCGGGCGGCGGCCCGGCCGAGGGCGCGCACGTCAGCCGCGTCCTCGCCGCCCTCGGCGTCCGCCGCCTCTTCGACGTCCATCCGGACGTCCGCTCGGCGGTCGCACCGGAGTCCGAGGACGAGGCCGACCAGCTGTCGGCCTGACCGCCCGCACCCTACGCACCCTCCACCAGGTGAGCAGTACGTATGCGTGAGTTCGCCCACCCGTCGGTGTCCCGGCTGCCACACAGTTGTCCCAGGATTCCCGCAGTCTTGGTACAAGCGCCGCTTTCCCGCTCCGCCAGGGCCCCTGACGTCGTACGCTCCGTCCGAGAAGCACCCCACTGACGTAAGGCGGGCCCGAGGAGACATGGTCAGCAGCGAGTACGAGCGCAGGATCGCCGCCCGGTTCGCCACCTTCGACCAGGACGGCAACGGCTGGATCGACCGCGAGGACTTCAGCGCGGCGAGCAAGGCGGTTCTCAACGAGTTCGGCACCACCGCCCGTTCCGACAAGGGCCAGGCCCTGTACGGCGGCGCCGAGGCCTTCTGGCAGGGTATGGCCGGAATCGCGGACCGGGACGGCGACCAGCGCATCACCCGGGACGAGTTCGTGAACGGCGCGGTCAAGCGACTGCGCGACAACCCCGACCGTTTCGCCGAGATCGCCCGCCCCTTCCTGCACGCGGCCCTCGCCGTCGCGGACGCCGACGGGGACGGAAGGGCCACGGTCGAGGAGACCGCCCGGATCCTCAAGGCCCTCGGCGCCCCCGAGGAGGTCGCCGCGGCGGCCGCCGCCACCCTCGACACCGACTCCGACGGCAAGGTGGACGAGGTGGAGGTCGTGACCGCGTTCGCCCGCTTCTTCACCGTGCCCGAGTAGCGACCCGCGTGACCACGGGCCGGTGCGTGGCCCAGTGGCTCTCACTGGCTCTCAGTGGGCCAGTGGGCCAGTGGGCCAGTGGGTCAATCGGTCAGTGGGTCAGTGGGGCAGTGGGTCATGAATAGCGCTCGCGCAGCTTGTACTTGAGGACCTTCCGCAGGGTCTCGTTGCGCGGAAGGGCGTCCACCACCTCCACCTGCTCCGGCAGCTTGTGGACGGACAGCCCTTCCGCGCGCAGCCAGTCGGTGACGTCCCGCAGGGTCAGGGTGCCGGCACCCGGCGGCTGTTCGACCACCGCGCACACCCGCTCCCCCCGCTCCGCGTCCGGCAGCCCGATCACCGCCGCGTCCTGGACGGCCGGATGCCGGTGCAGCAGGTCCTCTATCTCCTTCGCCGAGATGTTCTCGCCCTTGCGGATGATGACGTCCTTCAGGCGGCCGGTCAGCACCAGGTGACCGCTGTCGGTGACGTGCCCGAGATCGCCCGTGACGAAGAACCCGTCCGCGTCGAAGGCCGCCGCCGACTGCGCCGGATCCAGATACCCCCGGCAGACGGCCTCCCCGCGCAACCGCACCTCCCCGTCCTCCGCGATCCGTATCTCCATCCCCGCCGGCGGACGCCCCTCCGTCGTCGCCAGGTTCTCCGCCGAGTCGTCCGGCGCCCCCATCGTGATCATCGGGACCTCGGTCATGCCGTATCCGTGGGTGAGTTGCACGCCCATCTCCCGTACGACGTTGTGGTAGACCTCGGGCGGCTTCGGCGCCCCGCCGCCCGCGAGCAGGCGCAGGGAGGGAACGACCGGTACACCCGGCTGTTTGCGCTGCTCGGCCAGGAACATGGAGTAGAACGCCGTCGACCCGCCCGCCACCGTCACCCCGTGCTTGCGGTAGCCCTCCAGCGCGGCCGGCAGCGCGAAGTGCTCGAACAGCACCGCCGGGAAGCCGTACAGCAGGAGCATCACCATGTAGTCGGGGCCGCCTATGTGGGCGTACGGGAAGGCGATCGAGCCGACGTCGTCCGGAGTGAGCCGCAGCGCGTGGGCGAGGCAGGAGCCGCCCGCGATCAGTGAACGGTCCGTGTGGAGGACGCCCTTGGGGTCGGAGGTGGTGCCCGAGGTCCAGTAGATCCAGCGGACGGAGGTGCCGTCGGCCGGCGGGGCGGGGAGCGTCGTGGGGTCGCCGTCCGGAAGGCCGTCGTACGCCTCGAAGACACCCCGCGCCTCCAGCCGCCGTGCCATCTCCGTGTGGTCGAAACCCCGCCACTCGCCCGGCACCGCGAAGAACTCCGCCCGGGACTCCCGGAGCGCGAAGCCGACCTCGCGGTCGCGGTAGAAGGGGATGACCGGGGACTGGACGGCGCCGAGGCGGGCCAGGCCGAAGGAGAGCAGGGCCGTCTCGATACGGGTGGGCAGCTGCCAGGCGACGACCGTGCCGGGGCGTACGCCCATGTCGTACAGCCCGGCCGCCACCCGCTCGGCGCGGGCGCGCAGTTCGCCGAAGCTCAGCGTGCGGTCGTCCTGGAGGAGGACGGGCCGGTCGGGGGTGAGGTCGGCGCGGCGGGCGAGGAGTTCCCAGAGGGTGCGGGACTCGCTGAGTGCGTGGGCGGTCTGGTTCACGGCGGCGGCCCCCTGCCGGAGAAAGCTGACGGCTTGTCAGATCGTGGCCAGAGCGTAGGCCGGGGCGCCTTGTCGGTCCAGGGGTGTGCCACTAACCTGCTCACCAAGGATCTGACGGTCCATCAGATAACTGAGGCAACGGAGTGGGGAACCCATGACCGAACTGCCCCGCATCATCAGCGTCGACGACCATGTGATCGAGCCCGCGCACCTCTTCGACACCTGGCTGCCGGAGAAGTACCGCGACCGTGGCCCGAAGCCCCTCACGGCCGGGATCGGTGAGCTCGCGTACGTCGCGGGGAAGTACCAGATCACGATGGACCCGGACGGGCCGCCGACGGACTGGTGGATCTACGAGGACCTGAAGTTCCCGTACAAGCGGAACATCGCGGCCGTCGGGTTCGACCGGGACGAGATGACGCTGGAGGGGATCACCCGGGAGGAGATGCGGCGCGGCTGCTGGGACCCGAAGGCGCGGCTGGCGGACATGGACCTCAACCACGTCGAGGGCTCGCTCTGCTTCCCGACCTTCCCCCGCTTCTGCGGACAGACCTTCGCCGAGGCGCACGACAAGGAAGTGGCCCTGGCCTGCGTGCGCGCGTACAACGACTGGATGGTCGAGGAGTGGTGCGGCGACAGCGGCGGCCGGCTGATCCCGCTCTGCCTGATCCCCCTCTGGGACGTGGGACTGGCGGTCGAGGAGATCAGGCGCAACGCCGCCCGGGGCGTCCGGGCCGTCACCTTCTCCGAGATCCCCACCTACCTCGGACTGCCCTCCATCCACTCCGGCTACTGGGACCCCTTCTTCGCGGTCTGCCAGGAGACCGGGACGGTCGTCAACATGCACATCGGGTCCAGCTCCCAGATGCCCGCCGCCTCCCCCGACGCGCCCCCCGCCGTGCAGGCCTCGCTCTCCTTCAACAACGCGATGGCCTCGATGATGGACTTCCTCTTCAGCGGGGTCCTGGTGAAGTTCCCGACCCTCAAACTCGCTTACAGCGAAGGGCAGATGGGCTGGATCCCGTACGCCCTGGAGCGCGCCGACGACGTGTGGGAGGAGCATCGCGCCTGGGGCGGCGTGCGCGACCTGATCCCCGAGCCGCCGTCGACGTACTACTACCGGCAGATGTTCTGCTGCTTCTTCCGCGACAAGCACGGGGTCGCTTCGCTGGATGTCGTGGGGCGTGACAACGCGACCTTCGAGACCGACTACCCCCACGTCGACTCGACCTTCCCGCACACCAAGGAGGTCGCCCTCGACCATGTGAAGGGCCTCGACGACGAGACCGTCTACAAGCTGATGCGCGGTAACGCGATCCGCATGCTCGACCTGGACTTCGACAAGTAGCCGGGCCGGGGGCGCGGTCATGGATCTCTCGTACACCCCGGCGGAGGAGGAGTTCCGGGCGCGGCTGCGGGAGTGGCTGGCGAAGGTCCTCCCCTCGCTGCCGCCGAAGCCGTCGCCCGACGACTGGCCCGGGCGGCGCGCGTACGACCTCGGCTGGCAGCGGATGCTGTACGACGCCGGGTACGCCGACGTCCACTGGGACGCCTCGCCGACCACGCGGCTGATCTTCCTGGAGGAGACCGAGAAGGCGGGCGCCCCGTATGTGGGCGCCAACTTCGTGGGACTGCTGCACGCCGGGCCCACGATCGCCGCCGAGGGGAGCGCCGGACAGCGGGCACGCTGGCTGCCGCCGATCCTGCGCGGCGAGGAAATCTGGTGCCAGGGCTTCAGCGAGCCGGAGGCCGGATCCGACCTCGCGTCCCTGCGTACGCGCGCGCGGAGGGACGGCGACGCGTACGTGGTGACCGGCTCCAAGATCTGGACCTCGCACGCCGAAGTCGCCGACTGGTGCGAGCTGTTGGTGCGGACGGATGCTCAGGCGCCGAAGCACCGGGGCATCTCCTGGCTGGCGATGCCCATGGACGCGCCCGGCGTGACCGTACGGCCCCTGCGCACACTCGCCGGCTCCACCGAGTTCGCCGAGGTCTTCCTCGACGAGGTACGGGTGCCGGTCGCCAACCGGGTGGGCGAGGAGAACGACGGGTGGCGCGTGACCATGGTGACGCTGTCGTTCGAGCGCGGAACCGCGTTCGTGGGTGAAGTGGTCGCCTGTCGGCGGGTGTTGGGGGAGATCGCGAGGGAGGCGCGGGCGAACGGGCGCTGGGACGACTCGGGTGTCCGGCGGCGGCTCGGGCGGTTGAACGCGGAGTTCCGGGCGCTGTGGCGGCTCACGCAGTGGAACGTGAGCGAGGGGGAGGCGTCGGGAGGGGTGCCGGGGGTGGGGGGTTCGGTATTCAAGCTGAGGTATTCGCGGGCGCGGCAGGAGTTGTACGACGTGGCGGCGGAGGTGCTGGGGGCGGACGCGCTCGATCTGGAGCGCGGATGGGTGCTTGACCGGCTCAGTTCGTTGTCGTACACGATCGCTGCGGGGACGTCGGAGATTCAGCGGAACATCGTGGGGGAGCGGATTCTGGGGCTGCCCAAGGGGTGACTGGGGGTTTGGGGGCGCCCAAGGGGGTGGGGGTGTTGTGGTGTGCGGGTGCGGGTGCGGGTGCGGGTGCGGGTGCGGGTGCGGGTGCGGGTGCGGGTGCGGGTGCGGATGCGTTGGGGTTGGGGTTGCTTGCGCAGTGCCCCGCGCGCCTGACAAACACGGGCGCACTGTTGTGCTCGGGGTCGATGAGGGGCTGTTGGCTTATGCGATTTCAACTCACTGCGGATCAGCGGGCGTTGCGCGACGGCGTGCGGGACGTGGTGGCGCGGATCTTCGGGCGGGAGGCGTTGTGGAACGCCGTCGACCGGGGCGGTGGCCTGGACAGGGGGTGGTGGCGGGAGCTGGGGGCGGCGGGGTTCTTCTCGCTTCGGCTGTCCGAGGCCGAGGGCGGGGTCGGACTCGGGGTGCCGGAGGCGGTGTTGGTGTTCGAGGAAGCGGGGCGGGCGCTGCTGCCCGGGCCGCTGGTGGCCACGCATCTCGCGGCGGGAGTGGTGCCGGGGGCGGCGACCGGGGAGGTCGTCGTGACCGCCGTCGGGGGTGGGGGGCTGGTGGAGTGGCTGGAGGAGGCGGATGTGGTGGTGGGGGAGGTGCGAGGGGCGGTGGCGTTGCGGTCCGTGGATCCGTTGACGCCGCTGCACCGGGTGCCGGGGGCCGATCCCTCCGCCGGCCTCGATGACCTCTTCGTGCTGCTCACCGCCGCCGAGCAGTTGGGTACGGCGGTCCGGGCCTGTGAGGCCGCGGTGCAACACGCCCGGACGCGGGAGCAGTTCGGGCGGCCGGTCGGGGCGTTCCAGGCGGTCAAGCATCTGTGTGCCGAACTGCTGGTGCGGGTGGAGGTGGCGCGGGCGGCGGTGTACGCGGCGGCCGTGACCGTCGATCCGGTGGACATCGCGGCGGCTCGGCTGCTGGCCGACGAGGCGGCGGTGCGCGGGGCGCGCGACTGTCTGCAGGTGCACGGCGGCATGGGGTTCACCTGGGAGGCCGACGTACACCTGTGTCTGAAGCGGGCGTGGGTACGGGCGGAACGTGGCGGATCGATCACGGAGAGTGAGGACTTGTTGGCACGGGAACTGCTGATCGAGGCGGGTTGACCGCGCTGACCAGGGCGGAAGCGGAAATGCGTGGCACCGTCCCGGTCGAATGTCGCGGAACGTGGCATACCGGAATTACCGAGCGTTGATACCGTGTTGTGTCCTAGGCGTGACTTGTCACGGCCTGGAGTCGGAGTCCTACTCCGGTACCTTCTGGTGGATGCGAGTGGTTCCGAGGTCGAGCCGAGCCGGTGTTGCCCCTGTGGCGGCCCCGGATCCGGCGGTGCCCGGCGCTCGTGAAGTGGGCCGGAGTCTCTTCGTCCCGGTCTGTTCGACTCCCCACGATGAGCGTCGCACAGTATGCCGTATGCGTACTCCTTCGCGCTGGAATATGCCCGAAGCGCTTGTTGGGGTGACTGTACGTCAACCATGCTGTCCTGTAAGGGGATCACGTTCCGTGATCCCGGTGCCGACGGTATCGATGGCGGTGGCGTCGGCCAGGCAGCAGATGACCACGATCGTGGCCCCCGAGGGGCGTGCGGCGATGTGTCCGCCGGTTCGGATGGTGTGAGCGGTGCAGGTGCTTCAAGTGCAGCTGGAGATCCGGCCCGACCCCGCAGAGGTGGGTCGCGCACGGAGATGGGCCCGTTCACGGCTCGCCGGGTCCGGGATAGGGGACGACGAGCCACTCGCCGAGACGCTGATCCTCCTCGTCTCCGAGCTGGTCACCAACGCGGTCGTGCACACCGGCCGTCCGGCGGTGCTGCGGCTGCTGCTGTCCGGCCTCCGTGACGGCTCGACCGGCAAGGTCCGTCTCGAGGTCGCCGACGCCAGCGCGTGCCCGCCGGCGCCGCGGTGTGCCGACGGCGACGAGACGGGCGGGCGGGGCCTCGCGCTCGTCGAGGTCCTCGCGGACCGCTGGGGCTGGTCCTACGAGGGCATCGGCAAGCGCATCTGGTGCGAGCTGGACCGGGTGGTCCCCGGGGTGGCCGGGGCGGTGGGGGTCTCGGGGGCGTCGGGTGGTGCGCAGGGCGCGGGTGGTGGCGCTGTCGCGCCGGCGGTCTATCCGGCGTGCAGTGCGGTGACGGGGGTCGCGGCGGTAGCCCGGGAGAGCCTGGCGTACGAGGTGGTCTAGGCAGGGAGTTCCTGGTGGGCCGGAGGTGCGGTGGGCCAGGTGTGGTTCCGCTGCTCGGCGGTTGCGAGGTGCCGCCGCGCCCACCCGTGCCGCCCTGGCGGCACGATTGCCCGCAGGGGGCGGCGGCCGGGCGTCCCCCTTCAGGGGCGCGGGGAACCGCGCGATCAGCCACGTATGGCCTGCAGTCGCACGATGGCCCGTACCCCCGTACCCCCGTACCCCCGTACCCCCGAGCCGCTGGGCGTGCGCGGGTGAACGGTATGCGCGCCGCACGCGCCTGCGCGCGAGCGCACGGCGTTGGAGGGTCCCCCGGTGGTAGCCGAATCGTGCGCCGGGACGTGCTTCCGTACGCACCGTCGCGACGCCGGTTTTGTGTGGCTGATCCCCGAACGGGTGTTGACGTGACGTGTCCGTTTGATCACGCTTGTGGTCAGCGATTCGCCGCGAGGGGACGGCGAGGGTCTCGGTGACGGAGGCCCTCGACGAGCGTGGGTCGCGTTTCGGCGTCGGCTCCCCACGGGGTCAAGGGGGCAGGGCGGGTACGCCGAGGCCGGATGGCGGCGCGCCGTGCCGTGCTCGGGGCGGGCAGCGGCGCGCCGCCGGTCGACCAAGGCGCCCAGGGTTCTGGGACCTTGAGGCCTTGGGGTTCTGCGGTTCCGGGATTCCGCGGTTCCCGGGTGTTACAGGATGGCGATCGGGGCCACCGGTGTGCCCGTCGCCCCGACGAACGGCTCGGGCATCGCCGAGAGCAGGAAGTCGTACCGCCCAAGTTGTCCACAGGCTGTGGACAACTTTTCCAGATTCCAGTTCTGTCCCTGCGGCATGCCCATCTCGACCAGGTCGAGCGCGTGCACCGGAAGCCACAGGTCCTCGATCTCCGGCGGGAAGATCTCGAACGTCAGGGTGTCATTGGCGACGGCCGCGACATCACGCGCGTGGAACCACTCCGGGGTGCGCAGGGACAGCCCCGGGGACGGGAACGCGTACGCGTGCTTGTCGCCGGCGAGGTAGACCTGGATCTGACCGGTGCGGACGAGGACGATGTCGCCCGCGCGGACCCGGGTGCCCGCCAACTCCTCGGCCGCGTCCAGGTCTTCGGGGGTGACGGCGTGGTTGCCGGGGAGGCGGTCGGTACCGAGGCCCAGGGCGCGGGGGACGTCCAGCAGGACACCGCGCGAGACGATGTGCCGTGCCTTGTCGATCCCGGCGAAGGCCGCGCCGCCGTGCGGGGTGATGGTGGCCGCGGGGCGGCCGTTGTAGATCCGGCCCGAGTGCGAGACATGGGTGAGCGCGTCCCAGTGGGTGGCCGCCTGGAGCCCCATTGTCACGGCGTCGTCGCTGCACGCGACCGTGCCCGGGCCGAAGATCTCCTGGTTGATCTGCACCATCGCGTGCAGCGGGTTCACCCGGCCCGGCATCATCCCCGTCTGCACGCCGTCCTGCTGGAGGGGCAGCGCGAGCGGGACGCGGTGACCGGAACGGACCGAGGCGGCGGCCTCCCGTACGACCTCGTCGGTGATCAGGTTGAGGGTGCCGATCTCGTCGTCCGCCCCCCAACGCCCCCAGTTGTTCACGCGCTTGGCGATGTCCGTGAACGCGGCGAACTCCGTGGGTGATGACATCGGGGCCTCCCCGGGGCTTGTGGTGGCGTATCCGACGGGTCGTAGAATCGCCGTGCGAGCAAATCTAACGGTCCGTCAGAAACCGCGTTGAGGGGAAGGGGCCGGGGTGGGAAACTTCTTGGCAGGCAAGGTCGTCGCCGTCACCGGAGCGGGGCGGGGGATCGGCCGGGCGGTCGCCCTCGGCGCCGCCGCCGAGGGCGCGCGGGTCGTCGTCAACGACTACGGCGTCTCCGTCGACGGCTCCGAACCCACCAGTTCCGTCGCCGAGACCGTCGTCAAGGAGATCGAGGCGGCCGGGGGCGAGGCGGTCGCCGTCGCCGACGACGTCTCCACGATGGCCGGCGGCCAGCGGGTCGTGGACACGGCGGTCGAGGCGTACGGGCGGATCGACGGGGTCGTGTGCGTCGCCGGGATCCTGCGGGAGCGGATGCTGTTCAACATGGCCGAGGAGGAGTGGGATCCGGTGATCGCCACGCACCTCAAGGGCACGTTCACGGTGTTCCGGGCCGCGTCCGCCGTCATGCGCAGGCAGCGGGCCGGGACCTTGATCGGGTTCACGAGCGGCAACCACCAGGGATCCGTCTCGCAGGCCAACTACAGCGCGGCCAAGGGCGGGATCATCTCGCTGGTGCGGAGCGCCGCGCTGGGCCTGCACCGGTACGGGGTGACCGCGAACGCGGTGGCGCCGGTCGCCCGTACCCGGATGTCCGCCGGTGTCCCGATGGAGCTGACCGAGATCGGTGAGCCGGAGGACGTGGCCGCGTTCGTGGTGTACCTGCTGTCGGACCGGGCTCGGGAGGAGCGGATCACCGGGCAGGTGTACACGGTGGCCGGGCCGAAGATCGCGGTGTGGGCCCAGCCGGGTGAGCTGCGCTCGGCGTACGCGGACGGGGGCTGGACTCCGGAGCGGATCGCGGAGGTGTTGCCGGGGGCCGTGGGGGTGGATCCGATGCCGATGCTGGAGCGGGTGGAGGCGATGGCTCGGGCCGCCACCTCTGGAGAACGGCCGAACGCCTGAGGGGGTGGGGGTTGGGGGTGCGTCGGCGGGTGCGGGTTCGTTGTGGTTGCTCGCGCAGTTCCCCGCGCCCCTGAAAAGCAGGGGCTGCGCCCCGTGCTTTTCGGCCCGCCGCCTCGCCGCCCAGTCGCCCTGCAGGCCCGCAGGGGCCTGGTCTTCAGGGGCGCGGGGAACTGCGTGACCGGCCCCCACTCACCCGCAGTCAACGAACGCACCCGCTTGTCGCGTCGGTACCGGCTCACCGTGGAGGTGGCATGGACTTCGGGTTCAGCGCAGAGGACGAGGCGTTCCGGGCGGAAGTGAGGGTCTGGTTGGGGGCGCACGCCGGGGTGGGGGAGGACCGGCGCGCCTGGGAACGGACGCTGGGGGCCGCCGGTTGGATCGGGCTCGGGTGGGCCGAGGGCGGGTACGGGAACCGTACGGCGAGCCTCGTCCAGCAGGTCGTGTGGGCCGAGGAGTACGCGCGGGCCGGGCTCCCGGCCAGGTCGGGGCACATCGGCGAGAAACTGCTCGCGCCGACGCTGATCGCCTTCGGAAGCGAGGAGCAGAAGGGGCGGTTCCTGCCGACGATCGCGCGTGGTGACGAACTCTGGTGCCAGGGCTACAGCGAACCGGGGGCCGGGTCGGATCTCGCCGGGGTGCGGACCAGGGCGGAGCGCGCGGGGGACGGGTCGTACCGGATCACCGGGCAGAAGATCTGGACCTCGCTCGCCCACGAGGCCGACTGGTGTTTCGTGCTGGCCCGTACCGAGGCGGGGTCCGGGCGTCACCACGGGCTGTCGCTGCTGCTCGTTCCCATGGACCAGCCGGGGCGGATCGAGGTGCGGCCGATCCGGCAGATGACCGGGACGAGCGAGTTCAACGAGGTGTTCTTCGACGGGGCGCACGCCCGCGCGGAGCACGTCGTCGGAGGCGAGGGAAACGGCTGGCGGGTCGCCATGGGACTCCTCGGCTTCGAGCGGGGGGTGTCGACCCTCGCCCAACAGATCGGTTTCGAGGAGGAGTTGAGGGACGTCGTACGGGCCGCCGCGGGCAGCGGGGCCGTGGACGATCCCGTCGTACGCGATCGGCTCGTACGGCAGTGGGCCGAGCTGCGGGTGATGCGGTGGAACGCGCTGCGGACGCTGGGCGGTTCGGAGGGTGGTCCGGGGTCGGGGTCCGGGTCCGGGTCGGGGTCGGGGTCGGGGTCCGGTGCGGGGCGCGGGGGTGTGGAGCCCGGCGCGCCGAGTGTGGCCAAGTTGCTGTGGGGGCGGTGGCATCGGCGGCTCGGGGAGCTGGCGATGGAGGTGCGGGGCGCGGACGCCGTGGTGGGGCCGCGGGAGTGGTCGGCGGAGGAACCGTACGCACTCGATCCGTTCCAGCAACTGTTCCTGTTCAGCCGGGCCGACACCATCTACGGCGGTTCCGACGAGGTGCAGCGCACGATCATCGCCGAGCGGGTGCTCGGTCTGCCGAGGGAGCCGAGAGGCTGAGAGGTGGAGCCATGCGCGGAGTGGTGTTCGACGGCGAGCGGGCCGAGGTCGTCGATGATCTGGACGTACGGGAGCCGGGGCCCGGCGAGGTCCAGGTGGCCGTCTCGGCCGCCGGGCTCTGTCACAGCGACCTGTCGGTGGTGGACGGGACCATCCCCTTCCCCGTTCCCGTGGTGCTGGGGCACGAGGGGGCCGGGGTCGTCGAGGCGGTGGGCGCGGGGGTCGGGCATGTCCGTCCCGGGGACCATGTGGCCCTGTCCACCCTCGCCAACTGCGGGGCCTGCGCCGACTGCGACCGGGGGCGGCCGACCATGTGCCGTCGGGCGATCGGGCGGCCCACGCGGCCGTTCTCGCGCGGCGGGCGGGAGGTGTTCCAGTTCGCCGCGAACTCCGCCTTCGCCGAGCGGACCGTCGTCAAGGCCGTGCAGGCCGTACGGATACCGCGGGACGTTCCGCTGACCTCCGCCGCGCTGATCGGGTGCGGGGTGCTGACCGGGGTGGGGGCGGTGCTCAACCGGGCGCGCGTCGACCGGGGGGACGGTGTCGTCGTGATCGGGGCCGGGGGGATCGGGCTCAACGTCGTGCAGGGCGCGCGGATCGCCGGGGCCACGCGGATCGTCGCCGTGGACGCCAATCCGGAGAAGGAGGCGGTGGCGCGGCGGTTCGGGGCCACGCACTTCCTGACGTCGGTGGAGGGGGTGCGGGACGTCCTTCCCACCGGCGCCGACCACGCGTTCGAGTGCGTCGGCCGCGTCGAACTCATCCGCCAGGCCATCGATCTGCTGGACAGGCATGGCCAGGCGGTACTGCTGGGCGTGCCGGCCGCGACCGCCGAGGCGTCCTTCCTCGTCTCCTCCCTCTACCTGGACAAGTCCATCCTGGGATGCCGGTACGGCTCGTCCCGCCCGCAACGGGACATCGCCCTCTACGCCGACCTGTACCGGGAGGGCCGACTGCTCCTGGACGAGCTGGTCACGGCCACGTATCCGGTGGAGGACTTCGCGAAGGCGGCTCAGGACGCGGGGGAGGGGCGGGTGGCACGGGCGGTACTCACCTTCTGATCACCCGGTGGGCAGGCTTCGGGGCAGCGGCGGCACGGTGGCCCCGGCGGTCCTGAACGTCCGCCGATACGCCGTCGGGGTCACCCCCAGTGCCCCCTGCAGATGCTGCCGCATCGACTGGGCCGTGCCGAAGCCCGCGTCGTGGGCGATCTGGTCGATGGTCAGGTCGGTGGACTCCAGGAGGTGACGGGCCCGTTCGACGCGTTGCCGGGTGAGCCACTGACCGGGGCTGATGCCGACCTCCTCGCGGAAGCGGCGCGTGAACGTGCGGACCGACATGGACTCCCGCTCGGCCAGGTCGCGGAGCTGGATCGGTTCGTGGAGGCGCCCCAGGGCCCACGCGCGGGCGGCGGTCGTGGTCGCGGCCTGCGGCTCGGGCAGCGGCCGCCGGATGTACTGGGCCTGCCCGCCGTCCCGGTGCGGCGGTACGACCGTACGCCGGGCCACGTCGTTGGCGACGCCGGTGCCGTGGTCGCGTCGTACGAGATGCAGGCACAGGTCGATCCCGGCCGCGACGCCCGCCGAGGTGAGGACGTCGCCGTCGTCGACGAAGAGGACGTCCGCGTCGACCCGGACCTTCGGGAAGAGCCGCTGGAAGTGCTCGGCGTGGTACCAGTGCGTGGTCGCCGGGCGGCCGTCGAGGAAGCCCGCCGCGGCCAGGACGTAGCCGCCGGTGCAGATGGAGACCAGCCGGGTGCCGGGGCGGATGTGGGCGAGGGCGGAGGCCAGTTCGGGGGTGAGGACGCCGTCCTCGTAGACCGGGCCCAGCTCGTACGCGGCGGGGACGACGACCGTGTCGGCGGTGGCGAGGGTCTCCGGGCCGTTCGGGACGAGGACCGCGAAGTCGGCGTCCGTCTCCACCGGGCCGGGCGGCCGGATCGAGCAGGTGACGATGTCGTACAGCGGACTCCCCGCCGCGTCCCGCGCCTTGCCGAAGATGCGCTGCGGAATGCCCAGCTCGAAGGGGAGCAACCCGTCGAGGGCGAGGACCACGACGCGGTGGCGGGTGGGCCGGGCGGTGCCTGCGGTGGTGCGCTCGGGGGTGGGTTCGGGGGAGCGCTCGGGGGCGGGTTCGGCGGTGGGCTCTGCGGCATGTTCGGCGGTGGGCTCTGCGGGCATGGCCCGATCCTAATGAATGCTGTCCTCCCGGCCACTCGTCCGGGATGACCGCAGCTCGGAAGCTTGACGGCATGACCCAGACAGCCGACGACGCCCCGAACGCCGCCGACGCCCCTTCCACGGACCCCGCCGACCCCGCCGAAGCCCGGAGCGCCGCCGCTCCTCACCACCCGGTGGAGGCCGGCCCCCGTACCGGCCGTACCCGTATCCACCGCGCCTGGTTCGTCGCCGCCGTCACCTTCGTGACGATCATCGGGGCGGCGGCCTTCCGTTCGCTGCCGGGTCTGCTGATAGATCCGTTGCACGAGGAATTCGACTGGTCGCGCGGCACGATCGCGTCGGCGGTCTCGATCAACCTGGCGCTGTACGGCCTGACGGCCCCCTTCGCCGCCGCGCTGATGGACCGCTTCGGGATCCGCCGGGTCGTCGCGGTCGCGTTGACGGTGATCGCGCTCGGCGCCGGTACGACGGTGTGGATGACCTCGGCCTGGCAGCTGATGCTCTGCTGGGGCCTGCTGGTGGGGCTCGGCTCCGGTTCGATGGCGCTGGCCTTCGCGGCGACCGTCACCGACCGCTGGTTCACCGAACGGCGCGGCCTGGTCTCGGGCATCCTGACCGCCGCCTCGGCGTCCGGGCAGCTGATCTTCCTCCCCCTGCTGTCGTGGATCGTCTCCGAGCGCGGCTGGCGGCCCGCCTCCGTCACGGTCGCCCTCGCCGCCCTGGCCGTCGTCCCCTTCGTCTGGCTGCTGCTGCGGGACCATCCGGCGGACGTGGGCCTGAAGCCGTACGGGGCCAAGGAGTTCGTGCCGAAGCCGGGGCCGGTGCCGGGGGCGGCGCGGCGGGCCGTGGCGGTGCTCTTCTCGGCGGTGCGGACGGGGCCGTTCTGGCTGCTCGCCGGCACGTTCGCGATCTGTGGCGCCTCCACGAACGGCCTCATCCAGACCCACTTCATTCCCGCGGCCCACGACGAGCACATGCCCGTCACGGCGGCGGCCTCGCTGCTGGCCGTCATCGGGGTCTTCGACGTCCTCGGCACGATCGCCTCGGGCTGGTTCACGGACCGCTTCGACGCGCGGCGGCTGCTGGCGGTGTACTACGCGTTCCGGGGCATCTCGCTCCTCTTCCTCCCGATCCTGCTGGGTCCCGCCGTGAATCTCCCGATGATCTTCTTCATCGTCTTCTACGGCCTCGACTGGGTGGCCACCGTCCCGCCCACCATGGCCCTGTGCCGTGAGCACTACGGCGCCGACAGCGCCATCGTCTTCGGCTGGGTCCTCGCCTCCCACCAGGTCGGCGCCGCCCTCGTCGCCTTCCTCGGCGGCCTCGCCCGCGACACCTTCGGCTCCTACGACGTCGTCTGGGTCGCCTCGGGCGGGCTGTGCGCGGCGGCGGCGCTGATGGCGCTGGTGATCAGGCGGCGGCCGGTGGGGAGCGCGGGGGCGGCCTGACCCGTCCCACGGATCCGGCGGGCCCCTCGACGCGGCGTCTCAGCCGGCGCGGTCGAGCGGTTCGAAGCCGACGTGGAGGCGCATGCCGAGGGCGACGGCGAACCGTTCGAGGAGGGGAAGCGTGGGCATGGTCCCGCCCGCCTCGAACCGCGCCACGGCAGGCTGCAGCATCCCCGCTCTCTGTGCGAGTTGTGCCTGCGTCATACCCAGCGCCTCGCGCCGCTCCCGGACCGTCCGGCCCAGTTCGAAACGGATCCGCGCGGCGTCGTACGCCTCTCGCCCCTCCGGTGAGGCGAGGGCTTCGTCCCGCAGGTCGTTCCAGCTTCCGCGCTCACTCATGCATCACACCTCGTCCACTGTGTGCCGTTCCTCGACGCGGCGCGCCATGGCCCGCCGGGCGCGGACGATCTCCGCGGTCTCGCGCATCCGCCGCTTGCGGAACGCCGTCAGCAAGATGATCCGGCGCCCGGAGGCGATCCAGTAGGTGATGCGGACCGCGTCGAGTCCAGATGGAAGCGCCGCTCCCGCAGTTTGCCGTCCAACTCGCGCGAGTACGGCTCGGTGAGCAGCGGGCCGCGAACCGCGAGCAGGTCGACGTAGAACGCGACCGTACCGCGATGCCCGGCGGACAGCCCGGGGAGCCACTGTTCCGCCTCCGGCTCCAGCTCTACTCCACCCCACGTCATAACAGCGACGTTATGAACAGGCTAGCCGGTGGGTCCGCGGTTTGCGCGGCGTTCACGCGAAGGAGTGTCCCCGGTCCTGCTGTCAGGCCCTGAGCTCCCCGAACCGTCCCCGGTGGAACAGCAGCGGTGGCACGGCTTCGCCGTCCGTGCCCAGTGCCTCCACCCGGCCCACCACGATCAGGTGGTCGCCGCCGGTGTGTACGGCGTGGATCGTGCAGTCGATCCAGGCGGCGGCGCCGGTGAGGCGGGGGGAGCCCGTGGCGGGGGCCGGGTCGTGGGCGACACCGGCGAACTTGTCCGCGCCGCTCACCGCGAAGCGACGGCACAACTCGCTCTGGTCCGCGCCGAGTACGTTCACGCAGAAGACGCCCGCGCGGGCGATCCGGGGCCAGGTCGTCGACGTACGGCCGACCATGAACGCGACCAGCGGCGGGTCCAGGGAGAGGGAGGAGAAGGACTGGCAGGCGAAGCCGGCGGGGTGGTCGTCAGGGTGCTCGGTGGGGAGTTGGGTGGGGAGTTCCGTGGGGTCAGGGTCGGGGTCGGAGTCGTCGGCCGCCCGGGTCGGTGCCGGTGCTGGTGCTGGTGCTGGTGCCAGTGCCAGTGCCAGTGCCGGTGCGGTGATCACCGTGACGCCTGTCGCGAAGTTCCCCAGGACCCGCCGGAATGTGGCCTGGTCGACCGGCGCGCGCTCGTTCTCGCCGACGCAGCGCAGGTCGGGGCGGGGCAGCGCCTCGACGACCGGTTGCGCGATCGTCGTCCCGGGGCGCCTGTCCGCCGCGTCCGTCGCGGCCGCCCTGCTGCCCGTGTCCGCCTTCAGGTAGCGGACGGCGGCGGCTGCCATACCCGCGTGTCCCATCACGACGTCCATTGAAACTGACGGTCCGTCAGAAGTGAAGCCCCGCACCCAGGGCTTCTGGGAGCTCCCGGAGGCTTCTTACGGGCTCTCCCGGCCCGTCAGCGGCCCTCGTAGTGCGGTGTCCGTCGCTCCACGAAGCTCGCCACGCCCTCCTGGGCGTCCCGCGTCGTCATGTTGATCTCCTGGGCGGCGGCCTCGGCGGCGAAGGCGGTGGCGCGGTCGGTGTCGAGGGAGGCGTTGACCAGGTGTTTGGTCAACGCCAGGGCGCGGGTCGGGCCGGCGGCGAGGCGTTCGGCCCACTCGCGGGCCGTCTTCTCCAGGTCCTGGGCGGCGACGACACGGTTGACGAGACCGAGGCGCTCCGCGTCGGCCGCGGACAGGGCGTCGCCGAAGAACATCAGCTCCTTCGCCCGCTGGGGGCCGACGAGGCGGGGGAGGAGATACGCGCCACCCCCGTCGGGGACGAGGCCGCGCCGTACGAACACCTCGATGAAACGGGCCTCTTCGGCCGCCAGCACGAGGTCGCACGCGAGGGCGAGATGCGCGCCGATGCCCGCCGCCGTGCCGTTCACCGCCGCGATCACCGGCTTCTCGCAGTCGAGCACGGCCGAGATGAGGCGCTGGGCGCCGAGCCGGATGGTGCGCGCCACGTCGCCCGCGAGTCGCTCCCCGCCGCTCGCAGCCGCGCCCCGCAGATCCGCCCCCGCGCAGAATCCGCGGCCCGTCGCGGTGATGACGACCGCGCGTACGGAGGGGTCGGCGGAGGCGTCGGAGAGAAGGCGGATGAGGTGTTCCCGCTGGTCGGGGGTGAGGGCGTTCATCGCCTCGGGGCGGTTGAGCGTGATCCACGAGACGGCGTTGTCAGTGCCGTGCCGTATCAATGAGTCACGGGATTTTTCGGGATGTTCAAGGGGGGAAGCGGACATGTGGGTGCTCCTGTTTTTACGGGGAGTGATGGATGTCCTCGGTGTGCGGGATGTCCTCGGTGTGTGGGATGTTCTCGGTGTGCGGTGGCGCTCAGCGGCACACCGCCAGCGCGTCCAACGCCACGGCCCCCTGCCCCCTCGGCAGCACCATCAGCGGGTTGATGTCCAACTCCGCGATCTCGTCCCCGAGTTCGAGCGCCATGCGCTGCACGCGGAGCACGACCTCCACGAGGGCGTCCACGTCGGCCGGGGGAGCCCCGCGCACGCCGTCCAGCAGGGCCCGCCCGCGCAGTTCGGCGAGCATGGCGTGGGCCTGGTCCTCGGCGAAGGGGGGCACGCGCACGGCGGAGTCGCGGAGAACCTCCACGAGGACCCCGCCGAGGCCGACCGTGACCGTCGGCCCGAAGAGGTCGTCGTGGGTGACGCCCACGACCATCTCCACGCCCCGCTCGACCATCTGGCAGACCAGCACCCCGTCGAGGGAGACGTCCTCGTAGCGGGCGATGTCGGTCAGGTCGCGATAGGCGTCGCGGATCTGGCTCGCGGAGGTCAGGCCGACCTTCACCAGGCCGAGTTCCGTCTTGTGGGCGATGCGGGCGCCGGACGCCTTCATCACCACGGGGTAGCCGACGAGGCTCGCCGCGCGGACGGCCGCCGCCGCGCTCGTCACCAACTGCTCGCGCGGCACACGTATCCCGTACGCGCGCAGCAGCTGCTTGGCCGCGTGCTCGCTCAGCTGCTGCCCCGGCCGCATCAGTGCCTTCGCCTTGCGGAAGGAGGGGGAGGGGGAGCGTGGCGCCTCGTCGAAGGGGGAGCGGTAGGCGCTGGTGAAGCGGGTGTGGTCGAGGTGGGCGCGCACGGCCGTGATGCAGTTGGCGAAGGTACGGAAGGTTGCCACCCGGGACGACCCGAGCAGTGTCTCGCGGTACGCGGCCTCGGTGCCCACCGGCGACCCCCACACCACGCACACCAGCTTGTCCGTCCGCTCCGCCGCGGCCACCAGGTCCTGGGCGAGCTTGTCGCTCATGGGCGGGAAGGGGCCGGTGATGGGACAGATCAGCACCCCCACCGCCGGGTCGTCGAGGATCGCGTCGAGGATGCGGGGGCCGCGCCAGTCGCCCACGGGGTGGCCGCCGTTGTCGACGGGGTTGGCCACGTTCAGATAGCCGGGAATCCACTGGTGCAGCTCGGCCTGCTTGGCCTCGGAGAGCGTGGGCAGGGGCAGGCCGGCCTCGGTGGCCAGGTCGGCGAAGTGCGCGCCCGTGCCGCCCGAGATCGAATAGACGACGACGCCCTCCGCCCTCGGGGCGGCTGGGCCCGGGGTGGTCGAGTACGGGGTGCGAGGCCGTCGCGCCCGCGCCAACAGGGTGGCGGTGTCCTGGAGTTCGTCGAGTCCGTCGACGCGTATCACGCCGAACTGCCGCATCGCCGCGTCGACCACCGCGTCCGCGCCGGTCAGCTTGCCGGTGTGGGAGGCGGCGGTGCGGGCGCCGGTCTCGGTGCGGCCGACCTTGACGGCGACGACGGGGACACCGCGCCGGGCGGCCCGGTCGGCGGCGAGGAGGAAGGCGCGGCCGTCCTTGAGGCCCTCCACGTATGCGGCGATGGCGCCCACCTCGGGGCGTTCGGCGAAGTAGGAGATGAAGTCGGCGGTCTCCAGATCGGCCTCGTTGCCGGTGGGGGCCCAGTGGGAGAGGCGGATGCCGAGTTCCTGGAGGGAGAAGACGGGGCGGCCCTGGTGGCCGGACTGGGTGATCAGGGCGATCGCCGGGCCGTCCAGGTCGTCGCGGAAGCGCTCGAAGGCGTTGAGGTTGGTGTTGGGGCCGAGCAGCCGCAGACCGTCGGCGCGGGCCACGGCGGCGGCCAGCCGCTCCTGCGCGGCGGCGCCCTCCGCGCCGGTCTCGGCGAAACCGGAGGCGAAGGCGACGGCGAACTTCACCTTGGCCTCGGCCAGTTCGTCGATCAGGGGGAGGGGATCGGAGACGAGCAGGACGGCGAGGTCGACCTGTTCGGGCAGGTCGGCGACGGAAGGGGCGCAGGGGATGCCGAAGACCGACTCACGCGTGGGGTGCACGGGATGGAGCCGGGCGCCGACCCGTTCGGACCAGGCGAGCAGTTGCCGGGTGATCCCGGTGTTCGGCCGGCCTTCCGTGTCCGAGGCGCCGACGACGGCCACGGATTCCGGCCGGAAGAAACGGTCCAGATCGGGGACGTCGGCGTACAGCGGACGTCCGCTGACGTCCAGGTCGCCGGCCTCGGCGGGCCTGCCGTGCACGGCCTGTGCGGGGTGCTCGCCGCACGCGATGGCCCGGGCCCGGCGGGAGTCGGTGGTGAGGGTGCCGTGGGTTGATCCAAGCATCGGTCCGCCCGCTCCTGTGTGACAGCCAATTCAGTGACGTGACGCGTTCACGTATCTGACGACACGTCAGATGTCAGACTACTGAACTGACGCTGCGTCAGGAATGGGTGTGCGAGCAAAGTTACGCGGCAGTAAGGAGGTTGTACCCGCGCGGGGCGGGGGTCAGACGTAACGGCCGCGTCCGTTGGCGACCGTCCCGTGTCGGCGACCGCGTCCGTCCGCGGCCGCGTCCGGTGTCACCGCCCCGCGTCCCGCGCCCGGCGCCCCGCGTCCCGCGTCCCGCGTCCGGTGCCCCGCGTCCCGCGCCCCGCGTCCGGCGCCCCGCGTCCGGCGTCCCGCGCCCCGCGTCCCGCGCCCGGCGCCCCGCGTCCCGCGTCCCGCGTCCGGTGCCCCGCGTCCCGCGCCCCGCGTCCGGCGCCCCGCGTCCGGCGTCCCGCGCCCCGCGTCCCGCGCCCGGCGCCCCGCGTTTGCTCAGCGTGTGGTGCGGATCCGTATGGTGACCGCGTCGCGGGTGGCGACGCCGCCCGTCTTCGCGACCGCCTTGGCGATCTTCTCGGCGTCGAGGGCGAGTTCGCGGAACATGCCGCTGATGGGGTTGGTGAAGCCGGTGAAGTAGAGACCGGGGGCGTTCTTGGGGGAGCGGGCCCCGTGCACGACGGGCTTCCCCCGCTCGTCGAGCACGTCGAGGTGCCCGACGAGCCCTTCCAGGGCGCGCCGGTAGCCGGTGGCGGCGATCACGGCGTCCGTCTCGACGCGGGTGCCGTCGCCGAGGACGACCTTGCCGTCGTCGAACCCCTCGACCGGGCCGACGATCTCGACCTTCCCCTTCCGTACGGCGTCGACGAGCCCGACGTCCTGCACGGGAATGGAGCCCTCGTTCACCCGGGAGTAGAGGCCGGTGTCGGGCCGGGGCAGGCCGTGTGCCGACAGGTCCGGCACGCTGAGTTTCGCCACCGGCCTGGCGAGCCGGTCCACGAGGGTGACGGGCAGCCGCCGTACGAGGACGGCCGTGTACTGGGCCGCCCACCCGGCGGTCGAGCGGCGCACGATGTGCGGGGCCGTCCGCACCGCCAGCCGTACGCGCGCGGCCCCGCCCTCGACGAGGTCGACGGCGATCTCGGCGCCGGTGTTGCCGATGCCGACGACCAGGACGTCACGGCCGGCGTACGGCTCGGGGTTGCGGTACTCGGAGGCGTGCACCAGGTCGCCGGCGTACACGTCCCGACCGGGCCAGTCGGGGAGGTGGGGTGTGTGGTTGTAGCCGGTGGCGACGACGACCGCGCTGCCGGTCAGCTCGCGGCCGCCGGTGGCGTGCAGCAGCCAGCCGGTGCCGTCCGCGCTCCGCTCGACGCGGGACACCTCGACGCCGGTGACGATCTCCAACTGGTGCACCTCGGCGTACTTCTCCAGGTACCGCACCACGTTGTCCCGCGCCACCCACCGGCCGAAGCGGCGTGGCATGGGCAGTCCGGGCAGCCCCGACAGCCGCCGGGTCGTGTGCAGGTGCAGCCGGTCGTAGTGCCGCCGCCAGGACGCGCCGACCCCGTCCGCCTTCTCCAGCACCACGGCCCGCACGCCCTGGGCCCGCAACGCGTACGCGACGGCCAGCCCTCCGGGGCCGCCGCCGATCACGTAGACGGGGCGGTCGGAGACAGGTGTCGCGGAAGCTCTGGAGTCGGCCATGTGCCCGAGCGTATTCACGCCCTCACTTGATGGGTCTCAGTCAAGCCCGGAATTGGTTGCGGATTGATCACGGGTGTAGGAGACGTGGGTGGGATCTGTGGCGTAGGCCCCTTGGAATGTGGGGGAGGGGTGGTGGGGGACGTGGTGACGGCGAGGTCCGGCCGTGGTCAGGGATTGGCGACCCTGGGGCTCGCGGCCAGGGGATTCCCGCGGGCTCCAGTCAGTAAGGAGTACACTCCTTAGGGGTGTACTCCTAAGGAGGAGTCGTGAAGCGTCAGGCGGGGACGGCCAAACCGCCCCACGTGTTCGACCGTGGGCCCGAGTGGGAGGCGCTCGTCGCCTTCGTGAACCGACCCCTGCCGCAGGCCATGCTCGGGGTGGTCAGCGGTCGGCGCCGGATGGGTAAGACGTATCTGCTGAGGGCCCTCGTCGAACAGCGCGGGGGCTTCTACTTCGGGGCCACGGCGGGTACCGCCACGGAGTCGCTTCGTCAGTTCAGCGCCGCCCTGGCCGAGCACGTGGGTTCCCCGGCGTCCTTCTCCTTCGCGACGTGGGACGACGCCATCTCCTTTCTCTTCGGCCTGGCGTCCCCGGACGAAGAAGGAGCGGACGAGGCACCCTCGCGTCTCGTCGTCATCGACGAGTTCCCCTATCTGGTGAAGGTCGCCCCCGAACTCCCCTCCCTCATACAGCGCGAGATCGATCGTCATCAGACGCGGGCGAGCCGTATGCGGCTGCTCCTCTGCGGTTCGGCGATGTCGGTCATGGGCGGGCTGCTGGCGAGCACGGCGCCCCTCCGGGGCCGGGCTCAGCTCGAACTTGTCGTGAGGCCCTTCGGATATCGGGCCGCCGCGGAGTTCTGGGGCGTGGCCGAGGACCCCGCTCTCGCGGCCCGACTGCACGCCGTCGTCGGCGGTACGCCCGCGTACCGCCGCCAGTTCCTGGCGGACGACGTTCCCGAAAGCCTGCGCGCGTTCGATGACTGGATCTGCCGTACGGTCCTCTCGCCGTTCAGCCCGCTCTTTCGTGAGGCGCGCTACCTGCTCGCCGAGGAGGCCGACATCCGGGACACCGCCCTGTATCACTCGGTCCTGGCCGCTGTGGCGCAGGGCAACTCGACGCGTGGTGGCATCGCCGGATACATCGGCCGCAAGTCCGTGGACATCTCGCACCCGCTCAACGTCCTGGAGGACAGCCATCTCCTGGTGCGGGAGTCCGACGTCTTCCGGGCGGGCAAGTCGCAGTACCGCATCACCGAACCGCTGATCAACTTCTACGAGGCCGTCATGCGTCCCGCTTGGGCCCGGCTGGAGAGTGGCCAGGCGGCGGAGGTGTGGGGGCAGGCGGCCGAGCGGTTCGCGGCGCAGGTGGCCGGACCGCACTTCGAGGCGGTCTGTCGTGAGTATGTGATCGGGCCGGGGCGCTCGTTGCTCAGTACTTCGCTGGGGGAGGTCGGCAGCGGCGTCGTGACCGACTCCGCGGAGCGTCGGCAGTTGCAGGTCGATGTGGCTGTCGCCGAGCCGGGTTCCGGGGGGCGGCGGCCCTCTGTCGGCCTCTTGGGAGAAGCGAAATGGGGCACCGTGATGGGAGTCGGTCACCTGGAGCGGTTGAGCCGGGCCCGCGAGGTGCTCGCCGGGCGGGGCTATGACACGGACCGCTGCGGGCTGGCCTTCTTCAGCGCCGCGGGATTCAGTGACGCGCTGCGCACCGAGGCCGAGCGGGGCGGCGTGCTGTTGGTCGGTCTCGACGAGCTCTACGGCCGTGCCATGCCGATCGGGTTCGTGTCCTAGGTGCCGTCGGCCCGCCCGGGTCTCTTGCGCATTCATCCCTGTTCCGCTGAACTGACGTACCGTCAGAAACCCCGCTCGGGTGCGGAAGGGCGATGTCCATGGACACGATCTGGCTCAGCGGTGCCGAATGGCTGGCCGTCCTCCGTATCGGGGTCGGGCTGTGGTGGCTGGAGAGTTGGCGGCACAAGGACAAGAAGACCTGGTTCGAGGGGGCCGGGATCGAGTGGGCGGCGGGGGTGGCGGAGAAACATCGGTGGGAGGCCGTGCGCAGTGGCTTCGATGTGGTCGTCAAACCGCGGCCGCGCACCATGGCCTACGTCGTCGCCTACGCCGAACTCGCCCTCGGGCTCGGGCTGATCCTCGGGGTACTCACACCGATCGCCCTGGTCGGCGGGCTGTTGCTCAACGTCCTCTACCTCGTGCTGATGATCCACGACTGGGCCGAGCAGGGGCAGAACTCGATGATGGCGCTCATCTCGGTGGTGGGGCTGTTCGGGATGTCCTGGCAGACGTGGTCCGTCGACAGTGCGCTGGGGCTGTTCTGATGGGCGGTGGCGGTGGCGGGGGCTCCGCGCGGTTCGATCTGCCCGACGCCGATGAGTTCAGCCGTACGTACTGGGACGCGGCGGCCGAGGGACGGCTGCTTCTGCGGCGCTGCGGGGCGGCGGGCTGTGGCCGGGCCCACCACTATCCGCGCGAGTTCTGCCCGTACTGCTGGAGCGAGGACGTGCGGTGGGAGGAGGCCTCCGGGCGCGCCACGCTCTACACCTGGTCCGTCGTCCACCGCAACGACCTGCCGCCCTTCGGTGAGCGGACGCCGTACGTCGCCGCGGTCGTCGATCTCGTCGAGGGGCCACGGATGATGACCGAGGTCGTGGAGTGGGGCGAGGGTGACGGGGAGTTGCGGGCGGGGAGGGAACTGGAGGTCGTGTTCCGCGAGGGCGGGGGCTTCGCGGTGCCCGTATTTCGCGCGCGGTCGTGAGGGCTCACGCGTTTCAATGGGGGCGTGAGCCGTACTGATGAGCGATCCTCCGGTCCTTCCCGCCGATCCTCCGTCGAGCCGCAGGGTCACGGGCTGCGGCTGGGCGCCTGGGACGCCGAGTCCGACGCGGATGTCGAGGCGTGGTTCCGGGGGCGCGCGGATCCGGACTTCCGGCGGTGGAACACGCCCATGACGCTGGACGAGAGCCTTGAGGGCGCCCGCGAATCGCTGCGGCAGCGGGCGGAGTCCGCCGCGGAGGGGAAGACCGTGGCCTTCCGGGTCACGGACGCGGAGAGCGGGGTGACGCTCGGGCAGGTCGGGCTGAGCGGGATCGACCCGTATATGCGGAGGGCCGTCGTCGGCTACTGGGTGCTGCCCGAGGCCCGTGGGCGCCGCATCGCCACCCGCGCCCTCGACCTCGCCGCCCGCTGGGCCTTCGCCGACCTCGGCATCCACCGGCTCGAACTCGACCACGTCGTCGGCCATGCCGCGTCCTGCCGTGTCGCCGAGCTGTGCGGGTTCGCGTACGAGGGGACCCTGCGCGGGGCGGCCTTCGACGAGGGGCGTCACGACGCCTTCCGGGACGCGCACCTGCACGCACGGCTGGCCACGGACCCGGCGCCGCAAGGGATCTGATGAACACGGACGACGGAAACGGGTACGCGGGCGAAGGCGGAGAGGGACACGTGGGAGCGGAAGTGGGAGCGGAAGAGGGAGAGGGCGTGGGCAGGGGCGGATCCGGTGGTGGGGGCGGTGGCGGGTACGAGGCCGTCGACGACCCGGACGGGTACTTCGGTGAAGTCGTCGCCGCGCATTACGACGACACCTCCGCCGACATGTTCGCCGCGGAGGCCGTCGATCCGGTCGTGGACTTGATCGCCGGTCTCGCGGACGGCCCCGGAGGGGATGCGCGGGCGCTGGAGTTCGGGGTCGGCACCGGGCGGATCGCCCTGCCGCTCGCCCGGCGGGGCGTGCCGGTGCACGGCATCGACATGTCGCGCGCCATGGTGGAGCGGATGCGGGCCAAGCCGGGTGGCGAGGACATCGGGGTCACCATCGGGGACTTCGCCACGAGCCGGGTGGACGGCCCCGGCTTCACCGTCGCCTACCTGGTCTTCAACACGATCAACAACCTGACCACGCAGGACGCCCAGGTGGACTGTTTCCGCAACGCCGCCGCGCATCTCGTGCCCGGCGGCCGCTTCGTGATCGAGGTCGGAGTACCGGACCTGCGGAGGCTGCCCCCGGGGCAGAACGCGGTGCCGGTCCGGGTCGGGGCGACGCGGCTGGGGTTCGACACGTACGACGTGGCGACGCAGGGCATGAGGTCGCACCACATGATGGTCGTCGACGGGCGGCCGGTGTACTGGTCGCTCCCCTTCCGGTACGTCTGGCCGGCCGAGCTGGATCTGATGGCCCGGCTGGCCGGGATGCGGTTGCGGGACCGGTGGGCGGGCTGGAAGGGGGAGCCGTTCACGAACGACAGCACCACACACGTGTCCGTTTGGGAGAAGGTCTGAGGCGCCGGCCCGACACACCGGCGCAGCCCGCCCACTGCTCCACGTCGGAAACGCGTCAGCTCCGCAGCATCGTGGTGCGGCGTCGATCTGCCAGAACACGGATCGTGCCAGGCGCGTAGGGAGCGGCGGCGGAAGGGCCTGGGGCCTTCGGTGGCTGCCCGGCCTGTCTGCCGGACGTTCGCTAGGGCCACAGCAACTCCGTGACCCAACCCCCCTCCTCCCGGCGGTAGTCGAGCCGAACGTGTCGTCGCCGCGTGTCCCCCTGGAAGAACTCCACCTCGTCCGGCTCCACGACGTACGCCGTCCAGGAGGGCACGGCGACGTCCGGTTCCCGCTCGGCCCGCGCCCAGGCGGCCTCCGACGCGCGCTCCAACTCCTCGTAGGAGGGGAGGACTTCGCTCTGGTGCCCGACGAGGGCGGCGGCCAGCGCACCCGTCGAGCGGGCGTGCAGATCGGCGTGGGCGACCTCGGCGGGTTCTACCGTGACCGGGCCCCGCACCCGGACCTGGCGGCCGAGGAGGGGCCAGTAGAAGCCGAGGCACGCGTACGGGCGGGCCGCGAGCTGCCGTCCCTTGCGGCTGCCCGCGTGGGAGGCGAAGTGCCAGCCCCGCGCGTCCACGTCGTGCAGCATCACCGTACGGACGTCCGGCCGGCCCTCCGCGTCAGCCGTGGCCAGCGACATGGTGTGCGGCTCCACCTCACCGGCCGCCACGACCTCCCCGAACCAGGCGGCGAAGAGCGCCACCGGTTCGGCGGGGGCGGTGGCCGGATCGAACGGCGGCAAGGCGCTGACCTGCGGATCCCAGACCCGCAGCCCTCGCAGGACCTGGACGAACGCGGACGGCCGGGAGGGTGCCGGAGAGGGGGACTGCGGCTCGGAAGGGGGCTCGATCATGGGTGGGACGGTCTCACACCGTGCCCAGGTCGGACGAGACCCACCTCTCGGGGCGCATGCGGATGATCACCTGTTCGCCATGGTTCCGGGAGGCGAAGTCGACGTAGCCGTCGACCTTGTCGGCCGGGAGGTAGCGGGCGGAGATCTCGCGGAGCTGGTCGAGGGTGGCCGGGGCGGTGTCGGTGACCGGGCCCTCGACGGAGACGTAGCGGATGGTGGGTTCGAGTCGGTCGATCATCAGGGAGAAGCGGCCGGCGGCCTGGATCAGCCGGTTCTTGCGGGTGTCCAGCCCGGTCATGACCCAGATGTCGCCCCCGGGTTCGTACTGGTACCAGATCGGCACCGTCAGCGGTGCCCTGCCCTCCCCGGCGTCCACCGCCAACGCGGCCACATGGGCCTCGGCCAGAAACTCCTCGCGCTCCTTGCGGGACAGTGCCATGTCGCTTCCTCCGGGACTGCTACGGGGACGCCTTCGTCTGCCGATTCCCTACAGCGCGCCCTCCCCGCCTCGTATTCCGGCTGTGGAAGGCACGTAGTGGAAGGCATGTGGTGGACGGCGTGTAGTGGACGGCATGCGGTGGACGGCGTCAGGAAGGCGCAGGTGGCGGAGCCGTCCTCGGGGTGGTCGGCCGGGAGGGCCTCACTCCCGTCCCAGCACCACCGTCCCCGACGAGCAGAACCAGCCGCCCGTGCCCGAGGCCACGGCGAGGCGGGGCAGGTGGCCGTCGGGGGCCCGGACCTGGTGGGCGCCCGCCTCACCGCGCAGTTGGCGTACGGCCTCGACGAGGAGGAAGAGGCCGCGCATGCCGGGGTGCTGGGCGGAGAGACCGCCACCGTCGGTGTTCACGGGGAGGTCGCCGGTCAGGGTCAGGCGGCCCTTCTCCACGAAGGACCCGCCCTCTCCCTTCGCGCAGAAACCGAGGTCCTCCAGCGTCACGAGGGTCATGTAGGTGAAGGCGTCGTAGATCTCGGCGAAGTCGATCTCGGCGGGGCGCACGCCGGCCCGTTCGAAGGCCAGGCGGCCGCTGACCGCCGCCGGGGAGACCGTGAAGTCGGGCCACTCGGACATGGTCGTGTGCGAGGTGTACTCGCCCGTGCCGAGGATCCAGACGGGGGTCGTCGGCCGGCAGTCCCGTACGTACTCCTCGGCCGCCAGCAGCACCGCCGCCCCGCCGTCGGAACGTATGCAGCAGTGCAGCTTCGTGAACGGGTCGGCGATCGGCGGGGAGGACAGGACGTCCTCCACGGTGAGCGGCGTGCGGAACATCGCCTCCGGGTTCGCCGCCGCGTTCGCCCGGGCCTGTACGGCGACGGAGGCCAGCTGCTCCAGGGTCGTGCCGTACTCGTGCATGTGGCGGCGCGCGGCCATGGCGTACTTGGCGATCAGGGTGTGCCCGTAGGGGACCTCGAACTGGAGGGGGCCGCGCGCGCCGAAGGAGAGGTTGCCCGTGCGGCGGCCCGCCTTGATGTCCGCGCGGGCCGTGGAACCGTAGACGAGGAGGACGACGTTCGCGTGCCCGGCGGCGATCGCGTCCGCCGCGTGCGCCGCCATGACCTCCCAGGCCGACCCCCCGACCGAGGTGGAGTCCACCCAGGTGGGCCGCAGGCCCAGATACTCCGCCACCTCCACCGGCGCCAGCGTGCCGAGGCCGGCCGACGCCAGGCCGTCGATGGCCGTGCGCTCCAGCCCGGCGTCGGCGAGGGCCCGGCGGGCGGCCTGCGCGTGGAGTGCGTACGGGGTCGCGTCGTCCACCCGGCCGCAGTCGGACAGCGCGGCCCCGACGATCGCGACCCTTCGGCCGCCACCACGAGATGCTCGTGCCGTGTCGCGACGGCCACCGGTTCCGGGTAGGGCTGGCACAGCGGTCATGGATCTGACGGTACATCAGATCTATCGACGGCAACCCTGTGCTTCGGGTGCCTTCCGGCCTAATATGACGGACCGTCAGATCGAGACGTTGGGGGAGCAGGAGGGGGACCGCCATGGATGCCCGCTTCACCGCCGAGCAGGAGGAAATCCGGCGTACGGTACGGGAGTTGCTGCTCAAGCGCTGCGGTCCGGAGGAGGTCCGGGCGGCCGTGCGGACGGGGGAGGGGCACGACGGCGGGCTGTGGGCCGCCCTCTCCGAACAGCTCGGGCTGCCGGGACTCGCGCTCCCCGAGGCGTACGGCGGTGTCGGCTGCTCGGCAACCGAACTCGCCCTGGCAAGCGAGGAGTTGGGACGCGCCCTCGCCCCCTCGCCGCTGCTGTCCACCTCCGTCCTGGTCGCCCCCCTGATCCTCGCCCTCGGCACCGAGCGGCAGCGCGCCGAACTGCTGCCCCGCCTCGCCTCCGGCGGACTCACCGCGGCCCTTGCCGTACCGGGCGCGGCCCTCGCCACCGCGCTGGCGCTGACCGGAGACAACGGGAGCGCGTGGGCCGGCGGCGGACGCGCGGGCGGCGTCCAGGCGCGACGCGTCGGGGACGGGTGGCGGCTCTACGGGGAGGCCGGACAGGTTCTCGACGGGCACAGCGCCGGCCTGCTGCTCGTGGCCGCGCACGCCGGGGGGTACGCCCGCTCGCGGACGCTGCTGTTTCTCGTGCGGGCGGTGACCGGGGAGACCGGTGCGGGTGCGGGTGCGGGTGGGGGTGCCGGGCTCGTACGGGTGCGGCAGACCTCCATCGACGAGACACGGCCGGTGGCTCGGCTCGAACTCCGGGATGTGGAGGGAGAGTTGCTCGGTGATGAGGTCGATGTCGACGTCGACGTCAGTGCCGGTGTCGGTGCCGGGGCCCGTGCCCGTGCCGGTGTGCTGTCGGCCCTGGCCCAGGTCGGGGACGCGGCGGCTGCCGTGCTCGCCGCGGAGGCCGTGGGAGCCGCCGACCGGGCGTTGGAGCGGACGGTCGCGTATGTGCGGCAGCGGGAGCAGTTCGGACGGCCGATCGGGTCGTTCCAGGCGGTGAAGCACCGGCTCGCGGACGTCTACGTGCGGGTGCGGGCGGCCCGGTCGGCGGCGTACTACGCGGCCTGGGCGGCTGCCGCCGAGCCCTGTACGGAGGGCGGCGAGCGGGTCGGCGGGCTGGCGCTCGCCCAGGCGCTGGAGGCGTTGCGGGTGGCCGCCGGAGAGGGGATCCAGTTGCATGGGGGGATCGGGTTCACCTGGGAGCACGAGGCGCAGCTGTACTTCAAGCGGGTGGCCGGGGACGAGTCGCTCTTCGGGCCGGTGCACCGGCTGCGGGGGCGGGCGGCCGACGAGGCGGGCGTCTTCACCGTCGACGGCCCGGGCGGGCAGAGGGAGGTGCGGGGCTGATGGCTTCGAGGAACACGGCGGGGATGGCCGAGGGGATGAAGGGCATGGGCGTACGGCTGGTGCAGAAGGTGTCCTCGGCTCCGGCGTTCGCCCGGGTCGCACCGCATGTCATCCCCGCGCTGGACCGGGCCGTGCACCGTGTCACCCGGGGCCGGGTGCTGCTCAGCGCGCAACTGCTGCCCGGCGTCGTCCTGACCGCGACCGGCGCGAGGAGCGGGCAGCCGCGGCGTACGCCGCTGGCCTGTATGCCCGAGGAGGGGCGGGACAGCTGGGTCCTGGTCGGGTCGAACTTCGGCCGCCCCGGCCACCCCGCCTGGAGCGCCAACCTGCTGGCCCACCCCGACGCCGAGATCAACTGGAAGGGCCAGGACATCCCCGTCACCGCGCACCTGCTGGCGGGCGAGGAACGGGCGGCGGTCTGGCGGGAGTTGCTGAGGTTCTGGCCGCCGTACTCGACGTACCAGGCCCGGGTGGACCGGGAGATACGGGTGTTCCGGATCGTGCGGCGGTGAATCGTGCCGGTGCCGGTGCCGGTGCCGGTGCCGGTGCCGACGCCGAGCCGATGACGATCGCCGTACGGTCGTGATGACGGGCGTGATGCCGCCCAGCGGGTCCCCCGGCAGTCCACCAGCGGTCCCCAGGCCCCTGGGCCCCCTGAACGCGGCAGGCGGCACGCCTCGCCCGAGGGTGCCGTCTGCGTGACAGGAATCGCGTCCGGGGCGTGCCCGGGTGCTCCTGGTTACTTCGTGGGTTTCTTGCCGGTGATGCCCAGGTGGACCAGCAGGGCGAGGTTGGGCTTCAGTTCGGCCTGCTTGACGCCCCAGGTCTGGAAGCCCTTCTGGTGCCCGGAGACCGAGGCGAGCATGGCGACGAGGGAACCGGCGAGGGCCGCCGGGCTGACGTCCTTGTCGACGCGGCCCTTGGCCTGGAGCTCGGAGACCGTCTCCGAGAGGGAGTTGGTGACGGAGTTCAGGATCTTCATGCGGATCTTGTAGAAGCGTTTGTCGCCCTCGGCGGCGCCCAGGTCGACGACGCGGAGGATCGCGTCGTTCCTGCGCCAGAACTCCAGGAAACCGTCGACGAGTTCCTGGGCGGTCTGCCAGCCGGCCTTGCCGACCCAGGACCGTCCTTCGAGAAGGCGCGTCAACGTGGCGCCCTCGGCAGCCATTTGCTCGGCGATCTCCAGGACGGCACCTTCGACGTCCGGGAAGTACTGGTAGAAGGTCGCGGGCGAAGTCCCCGCCTTCCGGGCGACATCAATGACTTTGACGTCCCGGTAGGGCGACGAGCTGAGCATCTCGCTGAGGCAGTCGAGCAGCTTCTGCCGGGTCGCCTGCCCTCGTCGGCCGGCCACGCGGCCGTCGACGGTACGCACTTGTCCTGTCATGCCGTCAGCTTACCGAGGGGTGATCGGAGCGCGATTCGGCCGACTGCAAATGGGGAGCATGGGCTTCACCAAGGGGTTCGTGGGATGGCCCTGCGGTGCGGTGGCGGATTTTCTTCGCCCCCGCCGCCCCTACCCGTCCCTCCCCCCACTCTCGGCTTCGCTCGAGCGGGAGGTGCCCCCATCCAGGGGCTGCGCCCCTTCGACCCCGGTCAGGTGTGGTCTTTGGCTGCGGGCCGGTGGGGCTTCTCGCGCAGTTCCCCGCGCCCCTGAAAGACCAGGCCCCTGCGGGCCTGAAAAGCACGGGGCGCCCCCTGCTTTCAGGGGCGCGGGGAACCGTGCGACCAGCCCCCGCCGAACCCGCACCCGCCGACTAACCGAACCCCCCGCGTGATCTCTCGCGCAAAGACGGCGGACGCGCCCGACGCGCGCCCCACGTGCGCCGCCGTTAGCTTGGCCCTATGGCCATTGAGACGGGAGCCGTCACCGGGGCGGGAGCCGTCACCGGGGCGGGAGCCGTCACCGGGGCGGGAGCCGCCGCCGGGACGGGAAGCGTCCCGTACCCCGAGGGCGTCCCCTGCTGGGTGGACGCCCAGCTGCCCGACGTGGAGGCGGGCAAGCGGTTCTACGGCGAACTCTTCGGATGGACGTTCAGGGTGGCCCCCGGAGACGGCGCCCATGAGGTGTGGGCGTACCCCTCGGGCGCCTCGACCCCGCTCGCCGCCCTCGCCCCCAAGCCCGACGGCCGGCTCCCCACGGCCTGGACGCTGCACTTCGCGACCCCGGACGCGGTCGCCCTGACCGCCCGGATCACCGCGGCCGGCGGTCAGGTGATCATCCCGCCGACCCCGGTCGGCACGCTCGGCACGGCCGCGCTGGCCACCGACGCCGAAGGGGCCGTCTTCGGTCTCTGGCAGGCCGGCAGGCACACCGGCTTCGGGCGGCGCCACGAGCCCGGCACGTTCGCGTGGGCCGAGTTGTACGCGCGGGACACCAAGGCGGCCAATTCCTTCTACGCGCACCTTTTCCACGACGCGCTCTTCGGCCCGGACGCGGCCCCGGACTTCGGCCGGGCCACGCTCACGGACGTCTTCCCGGCGGAGATGCCGCCGCACTTCCTGGTCCACTTCGGGACGGAGGACTGCGAGGCCGCGCTCGGGACCGTCAGCCGGCTCGGGGGCCGGGTGCAGGTGCCGCCGTTCGGCACCTCGTACGGAAATGTGGCGGTCGTCACGGACAATCAAGGCGCGTCGTTCGCGTTGCTCCAGCAGTGGGACGGAAACGGCTGGCGGGAGGCCCCGCAGGAGGCGGACCAGGCCGAACAGCGCCCGGACGAGCTGCGGCAACGGGGGGACGACCGGGGCGAGGACGAGGCCCGGCCGGCGGGAGAACACGGGGCGACCGGCCCGGAGGACAAAGGCTGACCAGCGGGAAGACCGCTTACGGCCGGCCTTCGGCCGACTTCCGGCCGGCCTTCGGCCGACTTCCGGCCGGCCTTCGGCCGATCCCCGCGACGCGAGTGAAGAGGCCGCCGCGTGGGCAGGCGTACGGGGTTGTGCGCCGGTGGTACGCGGACCGTCGTACTGTCCCATCATCCGGGCTCCCGCTTCCCGAAAGGCGGACAACGTGGTTTTGTCCTGAGACACCCCGATCCGCCCCCGGGTTCGCACCTGCCCCCGGTAGCAGGAAGAATCGGGGTGCGTGCCGCCATGGCGGTGCGGTGGTGAGACGCTGCACGGGGGTCGCGCGCACAACGTGGGTGACGCGGTCCGTACGGGGAGGTGGCAGGGCAAGTGGTGGATCAGCTGACGCAGCACGATCCGCGGCGGATCGGGCCGTTCGAGGTGCTGGGACGGCTGGGTGCCGGCGGCATGGGGCTGGTCTATCTGGCGCGCTCGGCGTCGGGGCGGCGCGTGGCGATCAAGACCGTGCGGACGGAGCTGGCGGAGGATCAGCTCTTCCGGGTCCGGTTCACGCGTGAGGTCGAGGCGGCCCGCGCGGTGTCCGGTTTCTACACGGCGGCCGTGGTCGACGCCGACCCCCGCGCGGCCGTGCCGTGGCTGGCGACCGCGTACGTCCCCGCGCCCTCGCTCGAGGAGATAGTGAACGACTGCGGCCCGATGCCGGTCCAGGCCGTCCGCTGGCTCGCCGCGGGCGTCGCCGAAGCCCTGCAGTCCATCCACGGCGCCGGACTCGTCCACCGCGACCTCAAGCCCTCCAACGTGCTCGTCGTCGAGGACGGTCCGCGCGTGATCGACTTCGGCATCGCGTCCGGTGTATCGAACACACGTCTGACGATGACGAACGTCGCCGTCGGCACGCCCGCGTACATGTCGCCCGAGCAGGCGAAGGACTCGCGGAGCGTCACCGGCGCGAGTGACGTCTTCTCGCTCGGCTCGATGCTCGTGTTCGCCGCCACCGGACACGCGCCGTTCCACGGGGCCAACCCGGTCGAGACCGTCTTCATGCTGCTGCGCGAGGGCCCCGACCTCTCCGGCCTCCCGGACGACCTGCGCCCCCTCATCGAGTCCTGTATGCAGATGGACCCGACCGCGCGCCCCAACCCCGCCGACCTCCAGGCCCAGCTCGCGCCCCATCTCTTCGGCTCCGGCTCGGACGACAGCGGTACGGCGTCGGCGTGGCTGCCCGAGAAGGCGGTCAGCATGATCGAGACGCGCCGGGGCGGGCGCGCCGTGCCCAAGCAGCAGGCCTCCGGCGGGCGCAGTGGCGGCGGTCGCCCGACCGCCCCGGTACCGCCGCCCCCGCCGTCGTACGACCCCGCGCCCGTGTCGCCCGTCTCCCTCGGCGCCCCCGACACCGGGCCGGTCCGGCTCGCCGGCGGCCAGGTGCCCATCGGGCCCGGTCCGCGCGTCGCCGACGCCCGCGCCGCCGCCGTGAAGGCGCCCCCTCCCGAGGCGGGCCTCGCCGCCTCCTGGTCCCGCCCGCGCGCCGGCGTGAACGGCGCCGACCCCGCGCCCTCCGCGAGCGCCCCGCCCGCCCCGGAACCGGCCGCCTCCGGCTGGCGCCCCTGGCGTTTCCGCATGTCGAACGACGTCTGGGGCACCCCTTCCGTCGCCGACGACCTCGTCTACGTCACCTCCTTCGAGGTGCACGCCCTGGACGTGGCCACCGGCCGGCGCCGCTTCAAGACCCGGGACGTCGCCTGGTCGATGGCGGTCGCGGACGGTCGTATCCACGCCTCCGACGGTCCGACCCTCTTCGCACTCGACGCCCGTGAGGGCGCCGACCTGTGGCGGCTGTCGACGGACGCCTGGGTGTACTCGCTGAAGGCCGACCGGGGCACGGTGGTCACCGCCACCCGGGGCGGCGGCGTACAGGGCTGGGAGGCGTCCAACGGGCACAAGCTCTGGGAGCTCGCCGGCGCCCAGGCCGACTTCGAGTCCCCCGAGGCGGGCCCGGTCGTCCACGACGGCACGGTGTACGTCTGGAAGGACGCCCGGCTGCGCGCGCTGGAGGCCCGTACGGGCGACGAGCGCTGGTCGTACCCCATCGGGGACGCGGCCTCCTGCGGCGGCGTCCCCGTGCGGCTGACCCCGGCCTCCGACGGCTATGTGTACGTCTCCGCCGGGAGCCGCGTCCTCGCCGTCGACGTGGCGAGCGGGCACGTCCGCTGGCACTTCGAGGCTCCGGCCGTCTTCCTCTCCGCGCCCACGTTCGCGTCCGGTCCGGCGGTCACGGGCGGTGGCGTCTACCTCGCCGACTACCTCGGCACGGTCTACGCGCTCGACGCGACGGACGGACGGGACCGGTGGAGGATCGCGACGGAGTCCCGCTCCTCCCTGGAACCGGTGCTGGTGGCCGCCGGGCACGTCCACGTGGGCAGCGGCAAGGGGCTCTACACCCTCGACGCGGTCACGGGAACGCCGAAGTGGCGCTTCCAGGCGGGCGGGGAGATCGTGGGGGCGCCCTCGGTGGCGGAGGGGCGGATCCACTTCGGCTCGACCGACCATCTGCTGTACACGCTGAAGGCCGACGACGGGCGGCTGCGGTGGAAGCTGGCGACGGGCGGTGAGATCACCGGGTCGCCCGTGGTCAAGGACGGTGTCGTGTACGCGTGCAGCAAGGACCGGTGCGTGTACGCGCTGGACGCGGAGAAGGGGACGGGGACGGCGCGGACGACGTGAGGGCGGGTCCGGTCCCGTAACGGGCGAAGCCCCTTCAGGAGCGAAGCTCCTTCAGGGGCGCGGGGCCGCCGGACGTCCTGCCCTACGGGCCGTGCGTCAGAGCGAGGCGCAGACGCTGACGTGGTTGTACTGGGCGGCGGTGCCCAGGACCTCGTTCTTGACGCCCTCGATCTGGGTCAGGACGGTCGCGTCGCTGACAGCGGTGGGTCCGGCGACGAGGCTGGCGTGCGGGGCCAGGCCACCGGAGACGTTGTCGAGCGCGGCGTCGGAGATCTCGACGGTCTCGACCTGGGGAGCGGAGTTCATGAGGAAACTTCCCTTCGTATGGATGATCCACAAGGGGGGGGGTGGCCCCGCTGGGGACTAGCGGGCCCCGGCCGCAGACGTGCGACCCCGTTTCCGGAGACTCGCGCGTTGCTGCCGCGGTGCCAGGGATCAAAGCACGGAGCACGCCGGGCATCCAATCAACCGGACCACGCGCCCGGGAAGTCGAACGAGCAGGCGACGCAACCGTGCAGGCCGGCACACGATTTGAGGACACCTTCTCTACGTACCGTGCGATATCGGGACGCGGCTGAGCAGTGCCACCGGGATTGAGAACAGGACACTTCATGCCAACTTCATGCCGGCGGAGCGGCATCCGGCATGCCGCTGCGCGGCCGCATCGCGCGGCGTGATGCGGCTATGTACGCACTGTGCAGATTCCCGGAAGCCGGAAACCACGCAGCCTCGGACACGGACAGTTGTCGATCGGTGCCAGGGCGGTGGGTGTTCCCCGAGTGTGAGGTCACGCAGGGCCGCGCGTGCCCCGCGTGCGGCTCTCTCTGCTTCGCGGTACCGGTCAAGTGGGCCGCCACGTACGGCCGTACGATGTCCCGCTCCACGTCCCCCGAGTCCGGGTGCCGCGGCCGCTCGGTCCGCGTGAGCGGACGCGCTTCGCCCCTGCACGTCTACGACGCAGGACAGCACCCGCGGCATCTGCAGATGCCCGTCCTGCCGCTGCCCAGGCCTGATGGCTCCAGGCGCCCGGATGGGGAGAGCGACGGTTCCCGCTGGGCGCTTGTCCGATTCCACGGCCAGGCAACTCCGTGACCGCGCGATCGACCGGCTCCGTGTTCCTCACGTGCTGTTAGGGTGTCGTGCGCCTGTCAGCGGAAGGGATCCGTTTGCGGGTGTGACATCAAAACAACGCTACTCAACGGGGGTTGAGCCAGTGCAGTCTCGTCATGTCCGGGCCATCGCGGTTTTCGGTATCGCCGTGTTCGCACTCACCGGAGCCCGCGGCTCCAGCGGCGGAGGCTGCTCCGGCGGCTCTTCGTCATCCAGCTCCTCCAGCTCCAGCGGGGGCAGCGACAGCGGCGGTACGACCACCACGGGCGGGAGCACCACCTCGGGGACGGGCGGGACGTCCAGCTCCAAGGGTGCCGCCAGGGATCTGAAGATCGAGACCTGTGAGTACGACCGTGGTCTGGCCGCCCGAGTCCGTGCCACCAACAGCAGCTCGGGCACCACGTACAGCTACACGTTCGACGTCGAGTTCACGGACGCCGACGGCAAGCGTGTCGCCACCACCGAGGGTGGCGCCATCCGGTCCGTGCCCGCCGGTTCCTCCGACGTCCTTGACGTCAAGGTGAACGAGGGCTCGGTGGACGACAGCGCTTTCGCGGCGGGTGGCGGCACCTGCAAGCTGACCGGCCTGTCGCGTACCGCCGAGTGAGGGGGCCTCTCATGCGCGGACAAACACGGGTGCGCGGGCTGAGGTTCGCGTCGATGGCGGTGATCGTCGTGCTCGCGCTGACCGGGTTCTCGACGGGACGCGGTTCCAGCGGCGGTTCCAGCTCCAGTTCCAGCGGCGGCAGCGACGGTGGCAGTGGCGGCGGCTGCAGCTCCTCCTCCCAGGACCACGACACCTCGTCCTCGTCGTCGGGCGGCACATCCGGCCTGGGGAAGAGCGACGACTACGACGACTACGACGACAGCTATGACGACTCGTACGACGACTCGTACGACGACTCCTCCACCGAGGACACCGGCTCGGGCGAGGCACAACTGGAGTCGGCGACCGTGCGGTTGGTGACGTGCGCGTCCGCGAAGCAGCCGTACGCGACCGTGGAGGTGACCAACCCCAACGCGGTCGACGCCGAGTTCTCGGTCATGGTCTCGTTCATCGACAAGAACGGAGCCCTGGTCGAGAACGGGGAGTGGCAGGTCGAGGTGGCCGCCGGCGACAAGGCGACCTCCCGCATCGAGATGGCCGAGCAGACCATGGCGGCCTCGGTCGACCGCTGTGAGGCCGAACCGGAGGCCGAGCCGACGAGCTGACCCGGGCGACGCCGGGTGCTCACCGCACCCGGCGTCCACCAGGTCGGCGCCCCGAACGGCTCCGCCCGCCCTGCGCCCTGCCGCTTCCCGGGCTGCCCGACAGGCCGGACCACGCCCATCGGAGCCGAGCTGAACACCGGAGAAGAACCGCACGTGAGAACGGGTATGAAGTCCTCGCCCTCCGCATCGCCCCGGTCTTCCCGGTTCTCCCGGTTCTCCCGGTCCTCCCGGTCTTCCCGGTCCTCCAGGGCGGCCGCGTCCGGTGCGTCGCGGCTCGGCTGGCTGGACGCGTTGCGCGGCATCGCGGCGCTCGTCGTGGTGTTCGACCACTCGTCGTACTCGTTCATGGCGGAGTTCCGACGGGAGCTGATGCCGGAGTTCAACACCAGCCGCTACGGCATCATGGTGTTCTTCCTGGTCAGCGGCTACATCATCCCCGCGTCGCTGGAACGCCGGGGCAGTGTGAGGACGTTCTGGACCGGCCGCCTCTTCCGTATCTACCCGCTGTGCGCGGCCGTCGTCACCGGTCTGCTCGTGGCCGACCACTTCGGCGTGGCGGAGATCCGGGACTTCGGCGGACAGAGCCTCACCTCGGTGGCCCTGGCCCATCTCACCCTGTTCCAGGAGCTGTTGGGCACCCCCAATCTCCTGCTCGTCCTGTGGACCCTCTCGTACGAGATGGCCTTCTACCTCCTGGTCGTCGGCCTCTTCACCGTCCGCCTGCACCGGCGGTCCGGCGCGGTCGCCGTCACCCTGGCGGCGCTCGCCGCGCTGAGCGTGGCGGCGGGGTTCGCGCTGCCGGCGTCGGCCCTCTCCGACGCGCTGGGCACCGGCAGGCTGATCGCGCTCGCGTCGGTCGTGATGCTCATCGCCATCTGCTGCGCGTGCACCGGGTCGGCCGCGCTCAGGGTGTTCGGGGGCGTGCTGGGCGGGGTCCTCGCGCTGGCCCTGGTCGCCTTCAACGGCACGGTGCCGGTGTGGGAGGGCCTGGTGATCCTCGCCGTGATGTTCCTCGGTACGGCGGTGTACCGGGCCGACACCGGTCAGAGCAGCTGGGCGTGGGCGGGGTGCGCGGCGGCGTTGGTGGTCGCCTGCGCGGTCGGGAGCGCGTATGTCGACGGCGACGGGGGCCACTTCACCCGGCGCGCCTGGATCGTGTCCTTCCTGCTGGCCGTGGCCACCTTCGGCATCGGGCTGGCGCTGCGCCGCCGACGGATCCCACGGCTGCTGACGTTCCTGGGCATGATCAGCTACTCCGTCTACCTCGTGCATCCCCTGCTGCTGGCGGTGAGCGACGGCACGATCGGCCGCCGCCGCCACGACGACCTCGTCCTCGAAGTGGCCTTCTACGCCGTGCTGTTGCCGGTGTGCGTGCTGACGTACTACTGCGTCGAGGCACCGGCCCAGAGATGGGGCCGACGCCTGACCCGCCGTGACACCCCGGACCGGGAGGCCGATCACGCAAGACGCTCGGCCGGGAAACCCCAGCCGAGCGTCTCGCCGAGATCCTGGCCGTGACCAGGTCCTCACCTTCTCTCCGTGTTGATCAGCGGATGTCCGCCCACTGCCCTCTGTTCACTCCGTCAGGGTCCGGCACCACGCACCAGTCCCCCATGACGTCGTCGGCCAGGACGAGTGTGTATCCCTCGGCGACGACTTCTGAGAGATCGTCGGCTCCACCGGGGAACGCCCGATAGGGCAATTCGCCAGGCAGCAGCGGAGCCTTGAAGGCGGTGAAGTCGTCCTCCAGTGTCTCGGATCCTGGCCGCAGATCCGGGTCGGTGACCACACAGAGGAGAGAACGGGGCCGCACCAGCTCGGCCACTTCCCCGGCGTTCTGCCGGGTCACCAGGAACCACGTGCAGCCGAAGGAGCCGTGCGCCCAGCGCTCGCACAGCAGCGTCACGTGATCCGACATGTCCCGTACCGCGGACCAGAAGCTCTCGTCCGCGACAGCCCGCACGAGCCCTTCCGTGTCTACCGGATCCGGATCCGAGTTCCGCCACTGGAGGCTCACGCTCTCGCCCCGGAGCCCCGTGAGCTCAGTGGCCACCTGCGGTGTGGTGTGCAGGTGCACGGCCCCTTCCCACCCCGACACGATGTGGAGCCGACCCGGCAGGGAGAGCCGGCAGTACGGGCCCCTCCCGGCAGCCATTCCCTCGACGAGATCGACTGCTTGTGAGGGGCTGACATCGACACCGTTGCGAAGATCCGCGTATCTGCCCGGCAGAGGCCGGTTCACCAGCAGCTCCCCGACCTCGAGGGCATCGGCCTCGCTCTGCTGGATCACGATCGCGAGGATCCCGCGCAACTCCGCCGCGTACGCACTCCAGTGCCGTGCGTCAGCCAGCTCGGATCGCACGCTCTCGGTGTGCGGGCTGAGAACGAGTTCTCTCATTTCGCTACCTTCTTGAGCCCCTGAACCACTCCCGACGGTGAGATGTCCAATCCGTAGGTTCCGTCCCGGGCCGAGTCCTTGGTCGACTGGAAGGGGTTCTTGAAACTCGCCCCCTTGAATATGGCTTCCTTGTTGTGTCCGGTCCTGTCGTAGGTGATGTACCTGGGCTGGCCGCCGGCTGCCTTCTTGTGCTCCCAGATCGCGGCCCCACCGGCGGACCGCTTGTTGGTCTTCGTGTATCCCAGGAACTGCGCGACGTCGTCCGCCTGCGAGCGGGTGAGCGAGTTGCAGTTGGCGTTGCTGTTGTGGACGAGGACCGGGGTGGCACCCGCCAGCACATGGTAGGTGTGGAAGTCCGCCACAGTGAGGTTGTGCACGGTGGCCGACTGGGTCCAGCGACGGACCTCGGTGATGCGGACCAGGGACCCGGTGGCCGTACGGAGCTGTTCGCCCGCGGTCAGGTCGGTGGCGTCGGTCCACGTGCCGAGCGCCGGGACCCAGAACGGGTGGCCGGCTGTCGCGGTGATCGTGGCGGTCTGCTTCTTGCCGTCGACCTCGATGGCAAGGGTGACCCTGACCAGGTTCTTCCGGCCTTCGCCGATGATCTCGGCGGTGACCGTCTTGACCTCGGTGCGGCCGGTTCTCGGGTCCGTCGAGAGGACCTTGTCTCCCGTTCGCACGTCCTCGATCGCCTTGGTCGTGCCGTCGGCCATGAGGACCTGAGTGTCCGGGGCGAAGCTGTTGCAGGGTGCTCCCCGGCCGGCCGCGCCGCCCAGGTAGGCCAGCAATCCCGTGTAGACGACTTCCTTGACGACGTTGCCCCGCGCGACGGCGGCGGCCTTCTCGTTGCATTCCTCCGCGTGATAGACGCAGTAGGTCGCCGCGATCTCCTTGGCCTTCTCGACGTCCTTGCCGCCGTGCAGTACATAGAGGAAGGCTTGGCGGCATCCCTCACGCCCGAAGCAGGCGGTACCTTCCTGGCCCTTCTGGGAGTTCTCGTAGACCGGGTTGTACCAGAAGTCGTCGGTGAACTCCCCGTTCATCCTGGGGTGCCAGTAATCATCCGCTATGTGGTCGATGTCGTTCGACACCGGGGTGTTGGCCGCCACCCAGTGCTTCTTCGCGGCCTGGGAACGCTTGTAGATGTTGCCGCGGCGGTAGTCGGTCGTACCCGATTTCGCGTCGTAGCCGACTTCCTTCTGGGTTTTCTTGCTGCAGTTCGCGAGGGAGTACTGGCAGGAGTTGGGCCGGGACCCGATCTCTGTGCCCGCCGGGTCGGAGTGGGTCAGCGGGTTGTTGTTGGCGTAGGCGTAGCCGTGCATCTGCTGCGGATCGGTCGCCGTGAAGACCGGGTCGACCGACAGGAAGCGACCCAGGGCGGGGTCGTACTCGCGCGCGCCCAGGTGCGTGAGCCCGGTGGCGGTGTCGACGGTGCCGCCGACGAAGCCCTTGGTGCCGGGCCAGTTGTTCGGCTCGGTGCCGCGTGGCCCGCCGAAGGGCAGGGTGCGGCGCTGGGTCAGGGCCTGGGTGGTGGCGTCCACGGACAGCTGGGCCGTGCCGTGGTGGTCGGCCAGGGTGAAGGAGAACTTCCCGTCATTGGCCTGGACGGCCATGTGGCCGCCGCCGACGTCGAAGTAACGCGTGCCCTTGGGGGCCGTCGCACCCTTGGCCAGGGTGATCTCCGTGGCACCGAGGTACAGCGTGGTCTCGGTCGGGGTCCGGCCGATCAGACGGTTGCCCTCGGTGTCGTACAGATACTCGGTGACCTTGTCGCTGCCGCCCTCCACGGGCTGGGTGACCTTGGCCAGATGGCCCTCGGCGTCCCAGTCCAGCGTCTGGGAGGTGCCGTCACCCAGCAGACGGGTGTGCGTGTTGCCCGCGTCGTCATAGCCGAAGCTGTCGGTGGACTTCACGGTCCCGGTGGTGTTGTCCACCGAGGTCACCGCGTGCGGCCGGACGGCGCCCGGGTCCGGGTAGTGGTAGCTGCGCTTGGTGTCGGAGCCGCCGGACGCGGTCGCGTGCTGGGTCTCGGTGAGCCGGTTGCCGACCTTGTCGTAGGTGTAGGAGGTCCAGTACGGGGCCGGGCCGCCCACCGCGCCCGTGCTGGGCGTGGCGACGCAGCCGATGGTCGACTGGGCCCAGGCCTCCTTCACCCGCCCGAGGTGGTCGTAGCTGAAGCACTGGTTGTCGGTGCCGGAGCGGGAGGTGTCGGAGACGGACAGGACGTTGCCCGCCTCGTCGTACGCGTAGGTGTTGAGCTGGTCGACACCCGAGACGTCCTGGCGGTCCACCCGTGAGGTGGCCAGCCGCTGGGTGCCCCACTGGTAGGTGTTGGTCTCGTACGTGGCCTTTCCGCCGTTCGCGGCCATGGAGTACTGCAGCGGCTTGCCGGTGAGGCTGTAGTCGGTGCTCGCGGTCAGGTTCAGCGGTCCGCTGACCCCGATGGGCCGCAGGGTGCCGTCCTCGTAGGTGTGGGTGACGGTGTTGGCGGCCAGATCACCGGCCTTGGGGTAGCCGACGCCCTGCACCGTGCCCGACGCGTTGTAGCTGGTGGTCGACAGATACGTGCCGGCCAGCGCGCCCTCGGCCGACGGGATCGTCATCGAGGTGCGCAGCGGCCGGTACAGCCGGTCGTAGGCGACGACGCTCGACTTGTACTCCTGGCCGCCGCTGTAACGGGAGCTGGACGCGAGCTGGCCCTTGGCGCCGCTGATGGTGTCGTAGACCCACTTGGCGCGCAGCGTGCCGGACGACGAGTTCTCCCGCAGCTCGGTCTTGCGGCCCAGGCCGTCGTAGACGTAGGCGAGGACGCCCTTCGCGTCCCTGGAGGTGGTCATCAGGGACCGGTCGTCGTAGTCGAGATGACCGGCGCCCTTGTCCGGGTCGGTGGTGTCGGTGAGCCGGCCCATCAGGTCGTACGTCCACGTCCAGGCGTTGCCCGCCGGGTCGGTGACCTTGGTCAGCTCACCGCGCGGCGAGTAGCCGTACGACGTGGTGTCGTAGTCGGCGTCGGCGGCACGGGAGTGCAGCAGGCGCAGTTCGGTGGTGCGGCCGCGGGCGTCGGTGACGGCGGTCTGCGCCGTGCCGCCGACGGGCGGGATGACCGTGGTGCGGTCACCGCCGTAGACGGTCTTCGTGACGCCGAGCACCGCTCCGCCGTCGCCGTTGCCGGCGATCGCCTTCAGTTCGGTCACCCGGCCGAGGCCGTCGTAGGTGTACCGGTCCTGGGTCTCCACGCTCAGCGCGTCAGCGGGCTTGAAGAGCGTGCTCGACGGCGCGGCGGTGATGTAGTAGGGAGCGAACTCCTTCGTCTTCAGGCCGCGTTCGTCGTAGAAGGTGTCCGTCAGCAGTGTCCCGCCGTCGGGCCCGGGAGCCTGCGTCTGGCGGGGCCGCAGGAAACCGTCGTAGAGGGTGTAGACGGTGTCCTGCGCACCCGAGTTGCCGATGGTCTTTGTCCCCACCGCGATCGGCTTGCCGTCGGTGATGGTGTAGGTGAACTCGTTGCTGGGGGTCTGGCCCGTCGTCCGGTCCGGCAGCCACACCTTGGTGGCGCGACCCAGCGCGTCGTACGCGTAGGTCGTGACCTTGCTGTTGGTGTCGGTCTCGGTGAGCGGCAGCCCGCGCAGCGCCTCGTAGGTCGTGGTCGAGGTCTGGGCGGTGGTGCTGTCCCCGGCCGTGGCGGGCGGGGTGGTCACCGTGCTGCTCGTCGCGAAGCCCGTGGTCGGGGTGTACGCGGTGGTGGTGGTCCGGCCGTCGGAGCGGGCGGTCCTGGTGAGCACGCCCGCGGCGGTGACGGTGACGTCGGCCGTCAGGTCGGTGGTGGTCAGTGCCCGGCCGTAGCCGTCGAAGGTGGAGCTGGACTCCAGGTAGACCGCGCTGGTGCCGTTGTACGTCTTGAGCTTCGCGGTCCTGGTGGCGTCGCCCTTGGTCGCCGCGGCGCCGTACGCCCCGCCGTCGTAGGCGGTGCGGACGTCGGAGACGACGTCGGCCGGGCGGCTCGTGGTCGCGTCGCACGCCTTGGCGACCGTCTCGACGCGCGCCGGGAGGCCCAGGGGGACGCTGCCGGAGACATGGGTGGTGCGGGTGCACTGGTTGTCGGCCGCGGTGGTCGTGTCGCCCAGGTCCTCGCTCTGGACGACCAGGCCGGTGGCGGGGTCGTGGGTGTCGGAACCCGAGGTGGTCCGCCACTTGGTGCCCGCGCCGTCGTCCAGCGAGGTCCACGACTTCGTGGACGCGGTGCCGGTGAAGTTGGCGGTGACGGTGCCCCAGTCGCGGACCTTCTTCGCGGTCTCCTTGTGCCAGGGCCGGCTCACCGTCTTGTCGAGGACCTTGCCGCCGGGACCGGAGTAGGTGACGGTCTTGTACGCGAACCCGGCCTGCGACTCGTGGTCGGTGATCGGATCGCCCTCGCCGTCTCCCAGGGTGACACTCACGGACTTGGTGCCGCCGGAGGTGTCCTTGCGGTCGCCGTCCATGCCGCGCAGGAAGTACGAGTCGGTCTGCGACTTCATGGCCGAGGCGCCGCCCTGGCCGCCCGTCCGCACCCGTACGTGGCCGTAACCGCGCCACTGCGACCAGGTCTTGGACTTGGCCTTGGTCATCCCGTCGTCATCGTCGTAGTGCCAGGCCGCGCCGTCCAGGTAGTCGTACAGGGTGACCTGGTCGGGGGAGCCGCCCGTGCGGTCGGTCGAGGTGACCGAGTCGACGACGTACTTGTTGAACCACTGCAGGTCCGGGTCGTCGGTCGAGCTGCCGCCGATGTACTGCGGGAAGCAGCGGGTGGTGTTGGTGTGCGGGGTCGGCAGCGCATCGAAGTCGCAGACCGGTGCCGAGTAGCCGACGTCGATCTGGCCGCCCGAGTCGTCGGCGACGGTCGACAGCCGGGACTTGATGTACGGGGCGTAGCCGTCGCCGGTCTTGTCGAGCCGGTTGGCGAGCTGGGTGTAGGCGAAGGTGGTCTTCGGCAGCGTGATCGAGGCCGTGCCGTCGTGGCCGGTGCGCTGGACGGAGTCCAGCAGCAGCTGGTAGTCGGTGTCGGCCATGCCCCAGCGGTGGGTCAGCTTCCAGGAGTCGACGTCGCTGTACGCGCCGGACACCAGCACCTGGGTGGTGACGCCGGTCAGCCGCTTGCGGGTGAAGAACGCCGGGGAGTACCGGCCCTCGTCGCAGTCGGTCCCCGCCTCGCAGTTCAGGTCCCACGGGGTGTCGTACCAGTACGCGGAGTCCGTGGCGATGGACGAGCACGTGGTCGAGCTGTCGGCGATGCACCGCTCGCTGTTGCTGAGGTCGACCTTGGCCAGCGCCTTCGCCGAGTACATGGCGGAGGACTTCAGCCCGTACTCGACGCGGTCCAGCGTTCCGCCGCGTACGTACGGGGTGTCGTCGGCGGAGGTCACGTTGCGGCCGTAGGAGTTGGTCTCCTTGTCGTAGTAGTACGCGACCGCGTTGCCGCGCCGGTCCACGACGTAGTCCAGGTTCCAGCGCCAGCCCTGCTGGCACCAGGACGCCGCGAACGTGGAGGCGTTGCACGGCTCGTCGGTGTTGTTGCCGAAGACCGGCACCGTCCACGTCGAGTCCGTGGTCTCGTTGCCGCTCGCCCAGCCGGGGAGCCGGTTGTAGCCGAAGTAGTACCGCGTGCCGTCGGGGGTGGTCACCCGCCAGTACTCGTCGTTGCGCGCCCCGTTGGACCGCACGTTGTCGCTGGAGCCGTAGATCCGGTCGATCTTCGTGCCGTCGTCGTTCTGCAGCTTCCAGGAGTTGGTGCCGTTCGGCACCAGCTCCCCGCCGGAGCCGTTCAGCGACAGGGTGGCGTTGTCGTACGCCCAGCACAGGTCGCCCGGCTTCTTCCCGTCGGCGTTGGTCGCCCCGTCCTCCTCGCAGCCCTTGTAGCTGCGCTCGATGAAGCCGGGCGCCAGCTCGAAGCCGTCACCGACCCACGACGCCTGGTTGTTGGTGTTGCCCGTCCGGCCGTCGACACCGCCGGAGGAGTACGAGAGCCCGACCTGCGGGGTCAGCCCACCGGGTACCTGCGGCACCGCCATGTCGTACGACCAGGCGAACGAGCCGCTGCTCAGGTCCGTGTTCCAGGTGGACGAGGCCGACAGGGACGTGGCCTTGTAGTCACCCTTGTCGCTGCTCGCCGCCGTGGTGGCCGCCAGGACGGTGGCCGAGCCGGCGCTGAGGGCGACCGACTTGGTGGTCAGCGTCTGCTTGTCGGTGTCGTTGACGGTCTCCACGGGGCGCGTGGTGCGGCACTTCGCCTTCTGCGGTGTGGTGAGTGCGCAGGCGGGGAGTTGGACGAAGGTGAGGCGGGAGGCGTAGTTGCCGCCGTAGAGGCCGGCGAAGGAGGAGTAGTCGAGCGCGGCGCGTGCCTTGCCCGCGCGCTGCTCGGTGTTCTGGCGGGGTGTCAGGGTGAAGACGGGGCCGTCGACGCCGGTCTTGCGGGCCGCCTTCTTGGACAGGGTGCGCACGGTGTAGGTGCCGTCGGCCGCGTCGGCGGACTTCTTGACGCGGGTGTCCAGGGTGAGGGGGAGTCCCTTGACCCGGGTGGTGGCCTTCTGAAGGGTGACGGTCGCGGTGGCCGCCTTGGGCCAGGTGGTGGCCGGGTCCTCGGCGGGTGTGCGGGGGCCCTTGGTGATCTTGCGGGGTACGGCTTTGCCCGCCGGGCCGCCGGCGACCGGGTGCTCGGCCTGCGGCAGCGCGGGCTTGCGCCAGCCCTGGGCGACGGCGGGCAGGCTCGACGCCTGTATCAGTGTCCCGGTCAGCACGGCGGCCGTGGCCATGGCTACCCGCCGCCATGGCCTGCCTGTTCTCCTGCTTGGTCTGGCCTTCATGCGCGTCTGTTTCTCCCGTTGAGTGGTGAGCGTCGAGTGTTGAGTTGCGAGCGTTGAGCGTTGAGCGTTGAGTGGCGAGTGGCGCGTGGCGGTGGATGGGCGACGGTTACTTCACGGCGCCGAAGTTTCGGATCTTTTCCACTTGCCTCTTGACCAACTCGTCGGGAATTCGGGCCGGCTTCTTCCCGTCGGACGGGTTCGGCCTGACGAAGTGGTGGAACATCGCGACCGTCGTGCCTTGCCGCAGCACCACCACGGCGTGGGGGACCCGGATCTTCACGCCGTCCGGATACGACACGACCTCGACCAACCGCACGGAGACGGATTCGTCCCCGTATCCGGGATCGGGTTGCACCTCGACGTCCTCGTAGGCCAACCGGCCTTCCTTGAAGGCGGTGCAGTTGTCGGCCGCCGTACGGAAGTCCCGCACCACCCGTTTCGCATCGCCGGTCCTGTGCGAGGCGAGAGTCATGACGGCCCCGGGGCGTGTCCCCTTGCCGCCGTACGTCCGGTTGATCCGCGCGTGGGCCGCGTAGGCACTGCTGCTCCGCCCGAGAGTCCGGGCGATCGCACTGCACCGGTCAGGCTCGGCCCTCCTCTCGGAAGGACCCGTGCTCATCGGTATACGGCCCGGCTTCTCACCGTCGCGCTCACCCAGCGCGACGAGATCGAGATCGGCCTCGGTCCACGGCTCACGTGAGGTGCTGTTCGCCGAAGAGTCCCTGCCCTCGGAACTCGCGCTGCCCTTTCCGGTGTTCTCTCCGCACGCGGAGACGAGAAATGCGGCGATCACCGCGGCCACCGCACCATTGATGCCTGATCTGCGCACAATCGTTCGTTCCCTGTTCTGAGGATTACGGTCTGGAGCGCTGGAGAAGTCCGGACGGCGAGCCGGAGGCCACAAGAGCCCCGTCGAAATTCTCTTCCGACGGGGCTCCCGTGCCGCCTCAGATGTTCTGTCCGGTTCGCGCTGTGAGCCTGTCACTCACGGCTCGGGCGTCCCCTTTTCGCCCACCGAAAAGAGGGCGCTCTCGATCGCGTGGCGAAGATGTGGCCGGGCGTCACCTGCGTCGGCCTTTCCCAGCAGGACGGAGAGGAAATCGGAATCCGGGTAGCCATGCGTCCCTTCATCCTTCATCGCCCGTACCTGGGACCAAAGGGCGATCATCATCTCGTTGCAGGCCTGAGCCTGCCGCATCCCCCGTTGAATGTCCCCGGCGAAGGCATCACGTGCCGAGATCCCGAGCCGGTGGCCCATGGCCAGCAGGAACGCCTCCTTGGAGGGCGAGTTCAGGATCGCCAGAACTTGGTCTCGAATGCTCATTGGTCCATATCCCAGAATTCTTCGTCCGTGGTCGGTCGACGACCACCGTAGGACTCGCGCGGCAGTGAATCGACGTCGTACCCACGTGACCTCAGAACCGAGACCCTGGTGTTGCCGTTCATGATGGTTCCGTCCGGCTTCACTATCAGTGGCTCGTGCGCTCCCGGCCTCAACGAGTGGACGATGTCGTCGGTGTCCTGCTTGTGCCAGAAATTCAGCGAACTCTTGTCGAGTGAACTGTCGGGATGCAGCGACTGCAGAGGCGGATCACACGGACTGGCGTTGTGGACGAGGACCGGCGTCTCTCCCGCCAGCACATAGTAGGTATGCAGGCCGGCCACCGTGAGGTTGTACGTCCGGGCCCGCTTCGTGAAGGAGCGGTTGCCCGTCACGATGACCGTGTCGCCGGCTTCGGTGAGCAGGGTCATGCCCGCGGCGAGGTCGCCCGCCTCGATCCAGTCCCGCTCGGACGGGGACCAGAACGGGTGCTCGTGCGTCGCCGTGAGCTCGTCGATGCCGTTCTCCGTGGCGATCGACAGCTCGTTGAAGTGCTTGTCGTCCTCGGTGCCGATCAGGCGGGTCACCCTCCGGGGACCGGACGCGCCGGTCTCGGGATCGGTGGCCATGACCTCGTCGCCGAGCTCGATGTCCTCGATGTCCTTGGTGGTGCCGTCGGCCATGAGGACGTCGGTGCCGGCCAGGAAGCACTTGCAGCCGCGCAGTGACTTGGAGACTCTTCCGCCCTTGCCGCCCCCGACCGCCATGGCGATCAGGCTCTCGATGACCTTGCCGCGCTCCCACGCCTCCGCGTCGTCGACGCACTTGGAGGCGTTGTCGAGGCAGTAGGTCGCGGCGATGCGCTTGGCCTTGGTGTAGTCGGCGTCGGTGAGCCTGTGGCCGCCGCGGGTGGCCCGGGTCAGGAAGTTGTTGGCCTCCAGGCATGCCAGCCGGCCGAAACAGGCCTGGCCGACGCTGCCGTCGTCCTCGTAGACCGGCGTGTTCCAGTAGTCACCGTCCGGCGCTCGGCCGCTGGGTGAATACTCCGAGAACCAGGCATCGAGCTGGTCCGTATCGGTCGAGGCCGGCGCGTGCTGGGAGATCCACACGCTGTCGTCGTTGCTCTTCGTCGTGCTCTTGGACGTGGACTTCTTGGTGGTCTTGGACGCGCCCTCGTACCCGTCCGAGGTCGGCCAGCCCTTGCCGTCGTTGCAGCTGTCGCACCACAGACCGGTCGGGTCGGAGAACGTGAGCGGGTTGTTGTTGCTGTACGTGTAGCCGTGCATCTGCTGCGCGTCGGACACGTCCATGACCGGGTCGACGCTGAGGAAGCGGCCGGTCTCCGGGTCGTACTCGCGGGCCCCGATGTGGGTCAGACCGGTGGCCTTGGTGTCGTCGGTGCCGCCGACGAAGCCCTTGGTGCCCGGCCAGTTCGCCGGCTCGGTGCCGCGGGTGCCGCCGAAGGGCAGGGTGCGGCGCTGCGTGAGCTGCTGGTTGGCCGCGTCGACGGCCAGCTGGGACGTGCCGTGGTGGTCGGCGAGGGTGATCGAGACGCTGCCGTCGTCCTTCTGGACGCCCTGGTGGCCGCCGCCGAGGTCGAAGTAGCGGGTGGCCCTGGCCGTGGTGGAGCCCTTGGCCAGGCTGATCTCGGTGGTGCCGAGGTAGAGGGTGGTCTCGGTGGGGGTGCGGCCGATCAGGCGGTTGCCGTCGGTGTCGTAGAGGTACTCGGTGACCTTGTCGCTGCCGCCCTGGACCGGTTCGGTCACCTTGGCGAGGTGGCCCTCGGCGTCCCAGGCGAGGGTCTGGGTGTCACCGTTCAGCGTGCGGGTCTCGGTGTTGCCGGTCTCGTCGTAGCCGTAGCTGTCCTCCGCCGCACCCGTCGCGTCGGTCGTGGTGACCGAGGTCAGGGTGTGCGGCTGCGCGGTGCCCGCGTCCGGGTAGTCGTACGCCCTCCTGGTGTCCTTGGCCGTGTCGCCGGCGGTGTCGTGGATCGTCTCGTTCTGCCGGTTGCCCACCTTGTCGTAGGTGTAGGAGTGCCAGTACGGGGCCGGGCCGCCGAGGACACCGGCGCCGGGCGCGGTGGCGCAGCCGGTGGCGGGCTGGGTCCATGCCTCGGTCAGGCGGCGCAGGTGGTCGTAGGTGAAGCACTGGGTGTCGGTGCCGGAGCGGGAGACGTCCGACACGGACAGCACGTTGCCCGCCTCGTCGTAGCGGTAGGTGTTGTGCTGGTCGACGCCCGCGACGTTCTCGCGGTCCACGCGGGAGGTGGCCAGGCGCTGGGTGCCCCACTCGTAGGTGTTGGTGGACCAGGTCTTCTTGGCACCGCTGTGGGACAGTTCGTACTGCAGCGGCTTGCCGGTGAGGCTGTAGCTCGTGGTGGACTTCAACCCCTGACTGCCGTCGACGCCGGTCAGGCGCAGGGTGTCGTCCTCATAGGTGAAGGCCACCGTCGCCGCCGGCAGGGAGCCGGCCTTCGGGTAGCCGGCGCCCTGCACCGTGCCCGACGCGTTGTACGTGGTCGCCGAGAGGTAGGTCCCCGCCAGGGCGCCCTCGGAGGACGGGACGGTGACGGAGGTGCGCAGCGGGCGGTACAGCCGGTCGTAGGCGACGACCTTGGAGCTGTAGGCGTTGCCGCCGCTGTAGCGGATGGACTCCGCGAGGTGGCCCTTGGCGCCGCTGACCGTGTCGTACACCCACTTGGCGCGCAGGCTGCCGCCCGACGACCCCTCCCTGATCTCGGTGCGGCGGCCGAGGTTGTCGTAGCCGTACCAGAGCGCGGGGAACTCCGCGTTGGGACGGGCGTCGTCGGTCGTGGTGAGCCGGCCCCGGTCGTCGTACTCGCTGACGGTGGTTCCCCTGTCCGGGTCGACGGACTTGGTCTGCCGGCCCAGCAGGTCGTACTGGTACTCCCAGGAGTTGCCCGCGGGGTCGGTGACCTTCTCCAGCTTCCCGCCCGCCGTGTAGCCGTACTTGGTGGTGTCGTACGCGGCGGTCGCGCTGCGCGTGTGGTGCCGGCGCAGCTCGGTGGTCTGGCCCCGGGCGTCGGTGAGCTTGGTGGTGGCGACGTCGCCGACGGGCGGGACGACCGTGGTGCGGTCACCGCCGTAGAGGGTCTTCGTCGTGGACAGGACCGCGCCGCCGTCGCCGTTTCCGGCGATCTGCTTCGTCTCGGTCCGCCGGCCCAGACCGTCGTAGGTGTACCGGTTCTGCGTCTCGACGCTCAGGGCGTCCTCGGGCTTGAACAGGGTGGTGGACGGCGCGACTTGCGCGTAGTAGCTCGCGAACTCCTTGGTGACCAGGCCGCGTTCGTCGTAGAAGGTGTCGGCCAGCAGGCTGCCGCCGTCCGGGCCGGGCTCCTGGGTCTGGCGCGGCCGGAGGAAGCCGTCGTGCAGGGTGTAGGAGGTGCGCTGCGCCCCGTCGTTGCCGAGCGTCCGGGTGCCGACCGCGGCCGGCTTGCCCTCGGCGATGGTGTACGTGAACTCGAAGTTCGGGGTCTGGCCGGTGGTCCGGTCGGCCAGCCACACCTTGGACGAGCGGCCCAGCGCGTCGTAGGTGAGGCTGGTGACCTTGGTGTTGGTGTCGGTCTGGGCTACCGGCTGGCCGCGGAGGATGTCGTACGTGGTCGTCGAGGAGTGCGCCGTGGCCGCGTCACCCGCCGTGGCCGGGGGCGAGGTCACCTTCGTGCTGGTGGCGAACCCCGTGGCCGGTGTGTAGGCGGTGGTGGTCGTACGGCTGTCGCCGCGTGCCGTCCGGGTGAGCACGCCGGCGGCGGTGACCCGCACGTCGGCGGTCAGGTCGGTGCTGGTCAGCGTACGGGCGTAGGAGTCGAAGGTGGCGCCGGACTCCAGGTACACGGCGGTGGTGCCGTCGTACTTCTTCAGTACCGCGTTCGCGGTCAGGTCGCCCTTCGTGGGGGCCGTGCCGTAGGCACCGCCGTCATAGGCGGAGCGCACGTCGGAGATCACGTCGGCGGGACGGCTGACCGTCGAGCCACAGGTCTTGGCGACCGTCTCCACGCGGGAGGCGAAGGTCAGGATGTTGTCGGTGGTGTTGGTGGCGTAGGCGGTGGTGGTGCACCTGTTGTCGGTGGACGTGGCGTTGTCGCCGTGGTCGTCGACCTGCGTGACGCGTCCCGCCACGGTGTCGTGGGTGTTGGCGAGGGAGGTGATCCGCCAGGCCGCGCCCGCACTGTCGTCCAGCGAGGTCCAGGTCCTGGAGTGGGCGGTGCCGGTGAGGTTGGCCGTCACCGTGCCCCAGTCGCGGGTCTTCTTCGCCGTCTCGTGGCGCCAGGGGCGGTTGACCGTCTTGGACAGGGCCTTGCCGCCCGGCCCCGAGAAGGCCACGGTCTTGTAGGCGAAGCCGGCCGCCGCCTCGTGGTCGGTGATCGGGTCGCCCTCGCCGTCTCCCAGGGTGACGCTCACGGACTTGGTGCCGCCGGAGGTGTCCTTGCGGTCGCCGTCCATGCCGCGCAGGAAGTACGTGTCCTCCTGCGTCCGCATCGCCGGGGCGCCGCCCTGGCCACCGGTCTGCACACGGACGTGGCCGTAACCGCGCCACTGGGACCAGGTCTTGTGCTTCTCCTTGGTCAGCCCGTCGTCATCGTCGTAGTGCCAGGCCGCGCCGTCCTTGTAGTCGTAGGTGACGACCTGGTCGGGGGAGCCGCCCGTGCGGTCGGTCGCGGTGACGGAGGTGACCACGTACTTGTTGAACCACTGCAGCTCGGGATCGTCGGTCGAACTGCCGCCGATGTACTGCGGGAAGCAGCGGGTCGTGTTGGTCTGCGGGGTCGGCAGCGCGGCGGAGTCACAGACCGGTGCAGAGTAGTTGACGTCGGTCTGGCCGCCGGACTCGTCGGCGATCGTGGACAGCCGGGCCTTGATGAAGGGGGCGTAGCCGTCGCCGGTCCTGTCGAGCCGGTTGGCGAGCTGGGTGTAGGCGAAGGTGGTCTTCGGCAGGGTGACCGCCGGGGTGGCGGTGTGACCGGTGCGCTGGACGGAGTCGAGCAGCAGCTGGTAGTCGGTGTCGGCCATGCCCCAGCGGTGGGTCAGCTTCCAGGAGTCGACGTCCTTGTAGGCGCTGCCGTCGTACACCTGCGTGGAGACCTGGGTGAGCCGCTTGCGGGTGAAGTACGCCGGTGAGAACCGGCCCTCGTCACAGTCCGTGCCCGCGTCGCAGTTCAGGTCCCAGGGCGTGTCGTACCAGTACGCGGCGTCGTTGGCGATGGAGTCGCAGTCGGTCTGCGCGTCCGGGATACAGCGCTCGCCGTTGGTGAAGTTCGCCTTGGCCAGTGCCTTCACGCTGTACATCGAGGCGGACTTCAGCCCGTACTCGATGCGGTCGAGCGTGCCGCCGCGGACGTAGCGGGTGTCGTCCTCGGCCTTCAGGTTGCGGCCGTAGGAGTTGGTCTCCTTGTCGTAGTAGTAGGCGATGGCGTTGCCGCGCGCGTCGACGACGTAGTCCAGGTTCCAGCGCCAGCCCTGCTGGCACCAGGACGACGCGAACGTGGAGGCGTGGCAGGGCTCCCCGGAGTCGTCGCCGAAGACGGGGACCGTCCAGGCGGAGTCGGTGGTCTCCTTGCCGTCCGACCACCCCGGCAGGCGGTTGTACCCGAAGTAGTAGCGGGTGCCGTCCGGGGCGGTGACCCGCCAGTACTCGTCGTTGCGGGCGCCGTTGCCGCGCACGTTGTCGCTGGATCCGTTGATCCGGGCGACCTTCGTGCCGTCGTCGTTCTTCAGTTTCCAGGAGTCGGTGCCGTCCGGGACGAGTTCACCGGCCTTGCCGTTGAAGGTGAGGAAGGCGTTGTCGTAGGCCCAGCACAGGTCGCCCGGCTTGCCGCCGTCCGCGTTCTCCACCCCGTCGTCGTCGCATGGCTTGTAACGGCGCTCGATGTAGCCGGGCCACAGGTCGAAGCCGTCGCCGAGCCACGAGGACTGGTTGTTGGTGTTCCCCGTCCGCCCGTCGATGGAGGCGGAGGAGTACGTCATCCCGACGTTGGGCTTCAGACCGCCGGGCACATCGGGTACCGCCATGTCGTACGACCAGGAGAAGGCACCGGTGTTGAGGTTGGTGGCCCAGGTCGCCGAGGGGGAGAGCGGGCTCGCCTTGTAGTCGCTGCCGACGCTCTTGGTGTCCGCCACGGCGGCGAACACGGTGGGACCGCCCGAGCTGAGGGCCACGTCGGACGTGGTCAGCGTCTGCTTGTCGGTGTCGTTGACGGTCTCCACCGGCTGCGTCGTACGGCACTTCGCCTTCTGCGGTGTCGTCAGGGCGCAGGCGGGGAGGCGGACGAAGGTCAGGCGGGAGGCGTAGTTGCCGCCGTAGAGGCCGGCGAAGGAGGAGTAGTCGAGTCCGGCGCGGACCTTGCCGCCGCGCGGGGTGCTGTTCTGGCGGGGTGTCAGGGTGAAGACGGGGCCGTCGACGCCGGTCTTGCGGGCGGCTGTCCTGGACAGGGTGCGCACGGTGTAGGTGCCGTCGGCCGCGTCGGCGGACTTCTTGACGCGGGTGTCCAGGGTGAGGGGGAGTCCCTTGACCCGGGTCTTCTCCTGGCGCAGGGTCACCGTCGCGGTGGTCGCCTTGGGCCAGGTGGTGGCCGGGTCCTCGGCGGGTGTGCGGGGGCCCTTGGTGACCTTGCGGGGTACGGCTTTGCCCGCCGGGCCGCCGGCGACCGGGTCCTCGGCCTGCGGCAGCGCGGGCTTGCGCCAGCCCTGGGCGACGGCGGGCAGGCTCGACGCCTGTATCAGTGTCCCGGTCAGCACGGCGGCCGAGGCCATGGCCAGCAGGCGCCACGGCCGGCCTGTTCTCCTGGGTGGTCTGGACTTCATCGCTACTCGTTTTCCTCCCGTTGAGTACTCCGCGGGCAGCGTGCAGCCGCGCACGGCGGAGTGAGGCGATCGGCGACAGGGGGCCGGGGCCACCGCGTGCGGCGGCGCGCCCCGGCCCCCTGGCCGAGCCGGTCAGCCGCCGCTGGGAACGGCGGTGTCCACGCCCGGCATGCCGACGGCGAGGTGATCGATCTGGGTCTCGGTCAGCGCGCCCTGGAAGACCCAGACGTCGGAGAGCGAACCGGGGAAGTACTGGCCGGACGTGGTGCCCGTCGTGTCCCGGCCGAGCTGCAGCGTCTTCGCGGCCTTGTAGGTCAGCACGTCGTCGGCCCACGAGACGGTGTCGGCGCAGCTCGCGTCGTCCTGCGCCCCGTCCTCGTCGGCGTCGGCGCAGGCGGTCTCCTGGAGTTCGCCGTTGACGTAGAGGCGGACCTCCTTGGAGAACCCGTCGTAGACGAGTGCCAGATGGTTCCAGTCGGTGGGGCTGTAGAACATGCCGTTGCCGACGTCGGACACGGCGGCGGAGTCGCTGTCGGAATCGGCCGTGGCGATCCGCCAGCGGCCCGGATCGGTGGCCGGGGTGGCGCTGGGCTCGTAGCGCACCGCGAACGCGCTCTTCTTGGCTCCTGGAGCGCTGACGACGGTGACCGGGCTCGTCGGTGTCGCGGCCGCCTGGACGTAGGCACTGACGGTGAAGCTGGCGGCGGTGTCGACCGGGACCACGGAGGCCGCCGCGTAGTCGTTGGTGCCGTCGAGGACGACGGCACCGTCGACCCAGCCCGAGCCCGTCTGGGCGCCGTTGTAGAGGGTCATGGCGTTACCGGAGGCCGAGGCGTCGGGCGACAGCGACGGAGTGCCGGTGGCCGTCTCGAACTTCCAGCGGCCCTTGACCACCGCGCGCTGCTTGAACAGCTGCTGCACCTCACCGGCGGACACCGGCCGGTCGAAGAGCCGTACGTCGTCGATCTGGCCGGGGAAGAACGAGGTCGGCGTACGTTCGAACGCGCTGGCGCCGATCTGCACCGCGCCCCCGGCGTACCAGGTGGAGGTCGTGGCCGTGGTGCCGGCCAGGGTCCCGTTGACGTACAACGAGAGCTTGTCGGCCACGGTGTCCTGCACGCCGACCAGATGCGTCCACTCACCGCCGTACGCGGTGGTTCCCGTGGGCTGCATGGCCCTCACCACCGTGGAGTCGGCGGTGTCGGCGCTGTGCTGGTTGAAGATCCAGCGGTCGTAGGTACTGGAGTAGTAGAGCTCCGGACCCGTCACCGTGGTGCCGATCTGCGAGGCGACCGTGGCGGCGTGGGTCGGCTTGGTCTTCGGCAGTTTCACCCAGGCCGAGACGGCGTAGCTGTACGAGGTGTTGATGTGCGGGCCGCTGGTGACGGCGTAGTCGTCGGTGCCGTCCAGGGTCAGGGCGTTGCCGTCGACCCCTGCGGCGCCTGCCGTGGCGCCGCCCTTGAGGACCGCGGGGTTCACATCGGCCCGGCCGGTCAGCGCGGTGGCGTCGGCGGCGTCGTCCATGTGGAAGACCGCGCGGGCCGGACGTCCGGCGCCGATCGAGTCCGAGCTGTAGAGGGTCGACACCTCGGCCGCCGACAGCGGCTTCTCGTAGGTCTTCACCTCGTCGATGGCGCCGGGGAACGGCGCTGTCGGCGTGCCGCTGAGGACGTTGGCGCCGATCACCATGCCGCGCCGCGCGTTCCACCCCGTGCTGTAGGCGGTGGTCCCGGCCAGCGTGCCGTTGACGAACAGTTTCAGCTGCTGCTCACCGGCGGCGTACATGCCGACCAGATGCGTCCACTCGCCGGCCCTGACCCCGCCGGCGGCGGCCTGCATGGCCCGGACGGGAGTGCCGCTGGTGCTGTCGGAGCTGTACTGGTTGAACACCCAGCGGTCGAACCCCTTGGAGTAGTACAGCTCGAAGCCCGGCGCGTTGTTGCCCCGCTGGGAGGCGACGACCGCCGCGTCGGACGGCATCGCCGACAGCTTCACCCACGCCGACACCGAGAAGCTCACGTCGGTGTTGATGGTGGCGACATCGGTGACGGCGTAGTCGTCGACACCGTCGAACCGCACCGCCTTGCCGATCTTGCCTTCCACGTCCGGCGTCGGGCCGCCGTGCAGGGTCGCGGTCTGCTGGGGTGCGCTGCCCGCCGCCTGGGTGGCGCCGGCCGCCTCGTCCATCGACCAGCCCGCGCGTTCGAGCTGCCCCGCCTTGACGCGGAACTGGTAGGTGCGGATCTCGGAGCCGTTGCCGGCGGCGTCGAAGGACCGCGCGGTGAAGGTGTTCAGGCCCGGCTTGAGCGGCAGTACGGGGACGGTCCTGGCGGCTCCGCCCGAGGTGGTGACCGTGTTGGCGGACACCGGGTCGCCGTTGACGCCGTACCAGTACTTCGTCACGTCGGAGACGGCCCCGGTGATCACGAAGTTGCCGTACTGGCCCACTCCGTCGTGCCAGGGGTCCTCGGGGTCCTCCGGATCGGAGGCCGGGTAGATGGCGGAGGAGATGCTCGGTGCCTTCGGCACGCTCGTGTCGTACACGAAGTAGCAGGAGGTCGCGTCACCCGTGTACGACCACGGTGAGTACTGGGCCCCGTCGAAGGACTGGACGTACCAGTTGACCGTCTTGTTGGCGGGGATGGAGGACGGCAGGTTGATCACGAAGTCCGAGCCGGACGCCTTCGCCTTCGTCAGCCCCGACTTCCAGCGGGTGACCGAGCCCTTGCCGTCCCCGGTGTCCCAGCTCGCCCGGAACTCCACCTTGACGGCGTCGCCGTCGGGGTCGGTGATGTCGTTCGCGCGGATCGTCCCCAGGGTGCGGACGCGCGGCGCGTTCTCGGGCTTCTTGCACGAACCGCCGTACTCCATGACCAGCTGCGACATCTTCACCTGCGGCGGCGGCCGGTTGTACTGCACCCGCAGGAAGGCGTCGTCCGAGAACCGCTTCCAGCCGTAGGCGTCGGACTCGCTCGCCGCCTTCATGCCGAAGGTCATCGTCGACCACTTCTTGTCCGCCGCCAGCTGGATCGCGGACTTCACGTTGAACTCGGCGTCCTTCGCGGCACAGCCCGTGAACCCGTAGGCGAAGGACTCCGTCTTGAGGTGGTCGATCCAGAAGCCGGACGCTTTCTGGGAGTTCCAGGTCGTCGACGAGGAGATGTCCTTGGTGCGCCACAGCTCCACACTCCGGTCGGAGCAGGACGCCGACCAGGTGTTGCGGACCACGAACTCGGCCTCCAGCACGGTCCGGCCCGCGAACTTGGAGGTCGGGATGCGGTAGAAGAGCCGCTTGGTGTCGTGCGGGGCGCAGTAGGCCCAGTTGCAGTACCCGAGGCCCGCGTCCGACTCGCCGTTGAACTTCCACTGCGGCGACGACGCCCAGTACTCGGAGGCCATCGTCCACGCGGAGGCCTTCGGGGAGTAGAACTGGGGGTCGATGAAGACGGGGTACACCGTGTCCTTGCCCCGGAGCACGTCCCTGTCGGGCGTCAGCACCAACGCGTCCTGCGCGGCGGGGACGTCCACACCGACCGGGGCCACGTTCGCGGACTCGGCGGCGACGGCCTCGGGGTTGTCCCCACCGTCGTCGGCCGCGGTGACGGCGGTCGTCGTGACGGACGCGGTGGTGGAGCGCGGTGCGGAGACCGACGACGCCTTCGAGGCGGCCTCGTCGGCAGACTGTGTCGAGGACTGTTCCGTGGTGGCGGGCGCCTTGTCGCTGGAGTCCCACATCACCGGGCGAGGGGCTTCGAAGACCGCGCTTCCGGCGCCCTCGTCGATCGCCGCGAGGCCGCCGTCCTCCGTCTCCTCGACCCGCATGCCGTCGGCGTCCAGTTTCAGGCGGAGTTCGTTCAGCTCCGTGCTCGCCGCGGCCTCGGCCGACTTGACGACCAGAAGCTGGGTGAAGCCGTCCTGCTGCGCCGTCATCCGCAGATCCACGTCGGGCAGCACGTCCGGGTAGGTGACGGTGTTCCCGCTCAGCTCGGGAGCGGGCAGCTTCTCGGGCCAGGACAACGCCAGTTCCCGGCCGTTCTTGGTCATCCGCACCAGCGGGTCGGAACCCCCGCCCGAGAACGTCAGGCCGACGGTGGTGGCCTTGGGCGCGACCGCTCCGTTCGCGCCGCGCGCCAGCGTGGTGTCGATGTTCCGCCACTCGCCGTCTACGCGCGTCCGCACCGGACGCAGATGCTCCCGGGCCTCCAGGTGCCCCTCCGGGGTGGCGTACACCTCGCTGCTCTCACCGCGCAGTGAGGCGATCTCCACCAGCTTGCCCGTGCGCGCGGCCTTGGTCAGGGCCGCGGTGTCCTCGCCCGCTCCGCCTTCTCCGGCCTCTTCCGCCGTTCCGCCCGATGCGGCGGTCTTGACGGCCTCGGTGGCGTCGACGGCCGAGGTGCCGGCACTCCCGCCGGCCACTGCCATCGCGCCCTCGGATGTGCTCGCCGCCAGCATCAAGGCTGCGGAAAGCACCACGCCGGCTCTGCGGAGCCGACGTCTTCCCCCGTGCGTATTCATATGTGGTGTCCCCCGCCAAGCGGTGTTGAGCTATGACTGGATATGAGTGATCAATCGATCAGGTCGCAACATACGTACATCTCCAGCCACTTACCAGAGACTCACATGGGGGCAAAACGCGTGAGCCGCTTCAAGCAGGCGAAGTCGAAGAGTGAAACACTTCACGTTTGCTTCGCGAAATGTCCACGATTGAACACGTCTCCCCCTCATCGCGTCCGGAACCCGCCCGGCCGCCGCGCGGCGAACAACTTCCCCTGGGATCGCGCCGGTTGGTTGCCCAGCGAGATCAGGTGCGGGGCGTACGCGAGAGCGTGCGCCCGTGCCGCTTCCCGGGCGGACCAGCAGGCCCGGACCGTGCCCTGGACGGCCTCCGGCGGATACCCGGCGATCACCTCGGCGCACCGAACGGCGGCGGCGACCGCCTCGCCGGGTTCCGTCACCTCCGACACCAGCCCCACCTCGTAGGCCCGGCGCGCCGACATCCGCTCGGCGGTGCCCATCAACGCCATCCGCGCGGCCTCCCCGTACGGCATCCGCTGCGCCATGAGGACGGACTCGAAGGCGCTGACCATGCCGTAGGTGGTGTGGGGGTCGAAGAAGGTGGCGGAGGAGTCGGCGACGACGAACTCCGCCTCGCCCAGCAGGTAGAAGGCCCCGCCGCAGGCCATGCCGTTCACGGCCGCGATCACCGGCTTCCACAGGTCGTTCGACTTGGGGCCGACCCTGAGGAGGGGATCCTCGATCGTGTACGGGGAGTTCGGCTGCGGTACGGCGGCTGCCGCGTCCCTGTCCAGGCCCGTACAGAAGGCGCGGTCGCCGGCGCCCGTCACGACGACGGCCCGTACGGTGTCGTCGAATCGCAACTCCTGCCAAACAGACGTGAGTTGTTCGGCCGTGGCCAGGTCCAGGGCGTTCAGCTTCTCCGGGCGGTCCAGGGTCAGGAGCGCTACGCCCGTGTCCTTGTCCGTCGTCGTGCGCAGGGTCACGGTCGCTCCAGTACCCATTGAGGGAGGCCGGCGGCGGTGAAGACCACCTGGACCCGTGCGCCGATCCGGAGGCGTTCGACGGGGACGGAGTCGAGGCGGGCGCCCGGCTCGGTCACCAGGTTGCCGACGAGGCGGATGCGGGGGGCGTCGGTCAGTTCGACGAGGACGACGTGGTACGGGGCCTGTTCGGCGTAGTCGGGGAGGAGGGGCGGGTGGGGGCGGACGTAGGACCAGACGCGGCCGCGACCGGTCACCCGGCGCCACTCGGCCGCGAACGAGCGGCAGTGCGGGCAGCAGGGGCGGGGCGGGAAGCGGAGTTCGCCGCAGTCGGCGCAGGCCTGGATCCGCAGTTCGCCTCGGGCGGCGTACTCCCAGAAGGGGGCGCCGTCGTCGTCCACCACCGGTGCGAGCATCTCAACTCCCCTTCTTCGTAGTGTCGTTGTGGCGATGTTCAGTTGCGGAGCAGGAGCGCCGAGGTCGGGACCCCCTCGCCCGCCGTCACCAGGCAGGTCGCCGCGCCCGGCACCTGGGCGGTGCTCGTGCCGCGCAGCTGCCGTACGCCCTCGGTGATCAGGTTGAAGCCGTGGACGTAGGCCTCGCTGAGGCCGCCCCCGGAGGTGTTGAGGGGTAGCCGGCCGCCGATCTCCAGGGCGCCGCCCTCGGTGAAGGAACCGCCCTCGCCGCGGGCGCAGAAGCCGTAGCCCTCCAGGGAGAGGGGGATGAGGGCGGTGAAGGCGTCGTAGATCTGGGCGACGTCGATGTCGTCCGGGGCGATGTCCGCGTGTTTCCACAGGTGCCGGGCGGCGGTCCAGGCGGGGCCGGTCAGCGGGTCGTCGTTCCAGTAGTTGACCATGCCGTGGTGCTGGGCGGGCAGGCCCTGGGCGGCGGAGTGGACGTAGACGGGGGTCCGGCGGCAGTCGCGGGCGCGCTCGGCGGAGACGAGGACGCACGCCAACGCCCCGTCCGTCTCCAGGCAGTTGTCGAAGAGGCAGAGGGGCTCGCTGATCCATCGGGAGTTCATGTACATCTCGCGGGTCAGCGGGCGCTCGTACATGATCGCGGCGGGATTCTGGTTCGCCCTGTTGCGGCAGGCCAGGGCCACGTTGAAGAGGTGGTCGCGGGTGGTGCCGTACTCGTGCATGTGGCGGCGCGCGAGCATGGCTATCTCGTCGGCCGGGCGGAGCAGGCCGTAGGGGCGGGTCCACTGGGCCGGGGTGGGGAGTTGGACCGCGGTGTTCTTCCACGGCCGGGGGCCCGAGCCGCGCTTCCGGGACCGCCAGGCGACGCCGACCGTGGCCTGGCCGGTGGCGATCGCGGCGGCGAGATGCGCGACCGTGGCACAGGAACCGCCGCCGCCGTAGCCGACCTTGCTGAAGAAGGTGAGGTCCCCGAGGCCGAGCGCCTTGGCGACCTCGACCTCGTCCGTCTCCTCCATCGTGTACGAGGCGAGCGCGTCGACCTCGTCCGGGGACACCCCCGCGTCGTCGAGGGCGGCCAGGATCGCCCGGCACGCCAACGCCCTTTCCGTCTCCGGTAGTTGTTTGGCGAAGGGGGTCTGGCCGATGCCGACGATCGCTGTCGCGTCCTTGAGTACGGCCATGGGAGCCATGGGGCACACCTCCGCACAGGGGCATGGGCCAGGGGCTGTCCGGCCGACGGCAGCCAGGGGCTGTCCGCCGAGTGGCCGGCTGCTGACAGTCCGTCAGGGTACAGCTAATCTGACGGGTAGTCAGCTAATGCTGGGACACTGGTTCTCGGGTACGGAGGCCTGCTGTGCGCGGTGACTTGGATGGGCGCGGGGACGTGGAGTGGGTGACCGTTGCGGGGCTGGTCCGCTCCGCGACCGAACGGTTCGGCGCGGGCGAGGCCGTCGTCGACGGCCGTACGCGGGTGTCGTACGCGGAACTGGGCGCGCGGGTGGAGCGCGCGGCGGCCGCGTGCGTCGCGAACGGGGTCGAGGTCGGCGACCGCGTCGCCCTCTGGGCGCCGAACTCCCTCGACTGGATCGTCTCCGCGCTCGGCGCGGTCTCGGCGGGCGCGGTGCTCGTCCCGCTGAACACCCGCTTCAAGGGCGGCGAGGCGGCGGACGTCCTGGCGCGCAGCCGGGCGAAGCTGCTGTTCATCACCGGGACGTTCCTGGGGACCTCGTACGTGGCCTCGCTGCGGCGGGCGGCGGGGGCGGACGCCGGCCGACTGCGGGCGCCGGGGGCCGGGAGCGTGTGCGAGACCCCCGGTCCGCTGCCCGGACTCCCGCACCTGGAGCAGGTGGTGGTGCTGTCGGACGACGCCCCCGCCGACTTCCGTACCTGGAAGGACTTCCTCGCCGGCGGCGACGGGGTCGGGGCGGGGGAGGTGCGGGCGAGGTCGGAGGCGCTGACCGGTGACTCCCCCTCCGACATCATCTTCACCTCGGGCACCACGGGCCGCCCCAAGGGCGCGGTGATCACCCACGCGCAGACCCTGCGGGCGTACGAGGTGTGGAGCGAACTGGCCGGGCTCCGCCGGGGCGACCGCTACCTCGTCGTGAACCCCTTCTTCCACACCTTCGGCTACAAGGCGGGCGTGATCGCGTGCCTCATGCGGGGCGCGACGATCATCCCGCAGCCGGTGTTCAACGTGGAGACGGCGATGGCCAACGTGGCGGCCGAGCGGGTCTCGGTCCTCCCCGGCCCGCCGACCCTCCACCAGTCCCTCCTGGACCACCCCGCCCGCGACGACCACGACCTGAGCACCCTGCGCCTGGTGGTGACGGGCGCGGCGGTGGTGCCGCTGCGCCTGGTCGAACGGCTGCGGGCGGAACTCCGGGTGGACACCGTCCTGACGGCGTACGGCCTGTCCGAGGCCTCCGGCATCGTCACGATGTGCCGGCGCGGCGACGAGCCGTCGGTGATCGCGTCGACGTCCGGGCGGGCGATCCCGGGGACGGAGGTGCGGGTCGTCGACCCCCTGGGGTCCGCCCTGCCGCCCGGCTCTCCCGGAGAGGTCCTCGTCCGCGGCTTCAACGTCATGCGCGGCTACTTCGAGGACCCCGCGGAGACCGCCCGCGCGGTCACCGCCGACGGCTGGCTCCGCACCGGCGACGTCGGCGTCCTCGACCACGACGGCAACCTCCGCATCACCGACCGCATCAAGGACATGTTCATCGTCGGCGGCTTCAACGCGTACCCCGCCGAGATCGAGCAGTTGCTGGGCCTGCACCCGGACGTCGCGGACGTGGCGGTCATCGGAGTCCCGGACGCCCGGCTGGGCGAGGTCGGCAAGGCGTACGTCGTCCGCCGGCGAGGGTCCCTGGTGACGGCCGACGACCTGATCGCCTGGTCCCGGCGCGAGATGGCCAACTACAAGGTGCCGAGGGCGGTGGAGTTCGTGGGGGAGCTGCCGCGGAACGCCGGCGGGAAGGTGGTGAAGGGGGAACTGCGGGGGAGCTGAGGGGTGGTGAGTGCCGGCGTGGGGGCCGAGGGCCGCGCCGGGCCCCGCCTGTGCCCGTCACTCGGGGGCGAGCGACTCCCGGTCGAGCGACTGCCGGGCGAGTGACTGCCGGGCGAGTGACTGCCGGGCGGCCGAGTGGAGATCGTGGATCTCGTCCATGGCCTCGCGCCAGGCGGGGTCGTCGTGGTCGACGGTGCGTGCGGTGTGTTCGGCGGCGCGCAGTCGCGCGGCGGTGGCGGGGATTCTGGCGATCTCGATGGCCACGGCCCACGTTTCGAGGAACCGGGTGATCGGGCCGAGGCTGCCCGTGCGGGCCGCCAGGGTGATGGCCTCGTCCTTCTGCCGTTCCATCTCGCCGAGGCGGTGCGGGGCCACCTGTTCCAGGGCCGCGCGCAGCGCGGGCGGTGTCCTCTCCGGCCGTGAGGCCACGGGAGCACCGGGTCCGACATGCGCTGCGATCATCCTGGTCCTCCCTGGATCGTGCCGGCTCCTGCCCGGGGCCCGCCGAGGCTCCCGGGCAGGCCGGCCCCGGACACACCTCGGCCGCGGTGGCTCCCCCTCCGCGCCACCGCGGCCGATCCCCGTCGGGAGGAAGGTCTACTTGCCGCCCAGGTCCAGGGCGGGCGGGGCGGGTGCGTGCTGGTCCAGCGTGGTGATCGCTCCGTCCTTGCTCGGCGGGGCGGGTGCGTGCTGGTCCAGCGTGGTGATCGCTCCGTCCTTGCTCGGCGGGGCGGGTGCGTGCTGGTCCAGCGTGGTGATCGCTCCGTCCTTGCTCGGCGGGGCGGGTGCGTGCTGGTCCATCGTGGTGATCTCCGGGTCCTGCTTCTTCTTTTCGCTCATAGCTGGAACTCCCCGTGAGTGAGCGGTGCTTCTCGGTGGAAGCGCCCGTTCGGCGACTCCCCCGGGGGTCGCCGAACGGGCGTTTCAGGCGGCCTCAGGGTAGCCATGAGGCCTGCGAGATCCGCCTGCCCCCCGACGCGACGGATCGATGGCCTGAGACTGTCAGCCACCCATAAACGTTCGATGAACGCCCCGCCCCAGGGGTGTCACGCCGCCGCGACCGGATGGAGCAGGCCACGCACCTCGGCTGCCTCGGACGAGCCGGCCTGCTCGTACGCCGTGAGCGCTTCACGCCAGCAGGCACGGGCACGGTCCGACTGCCCGAGGGCCACCAGCGCCTTGCCCAGCAGGGTCAGGGCGTTGGCCCTCATCCAGTCGCCGCCGATGCAGCCGATCGCCAGCGCCTGTTCGGCGTGCTGGGCGGCCTGCGCGGGGCGACGGGCCGCCAGGTGGACCTGGGCCACCCGGAAATGGGTCGTACCCTCCCAGAGCCGCTGACGGTTCTCGGTGAAGATCCGCAGTGCCGCGTCGAGCTGCTCCAGGGCCTCATGGAGCCGACCCGCCTGCGTGAGCACGGTCCCCGAGGCATAGCGCGCGTTCGCGAGGCGTACGGACAGACCGAGCTCGTCGTAGATCTCCACGCCTCGCTGGGCGAGATCGACAGCCCTGGCGGTACGGCCCATCGAGGCGAGGGAACGGGACAGGTTGCACACCGCGCTGGCCTCGCCGGGCTTGTTGCCGTCCGCCTGGAACGCCTCGATGGCCCTGAGCAGGAAGACCTCGGCGTCCGGGAAGCGAGCGGTGCAGATGGCGATGATCCCCAGCTGGTTGGGGGCGGTGCCGCTCGTCCAGGGGTCGCCGGCCGTCCCGTTCACGAGATCGGCGCGCTCGGCCTCCTGCTCCGCCTCGTCGAAACGGCCCGCCTGGCTGAGGACCTGGGCCAGCGTGATGCGCGCCCTGGTCTCGGCGCGCGCGTCCTTGAGCGCCGCGGCCGCGTCACGTGCGGCCAGCGCGGTCGTCTCGTAGCGGCGGGAACCGGCGCCGGACTCCGCCAGATCGATGGTGGCCAGCAGCAGGTCGACAGCCCGTCGCAAGGTGGATGCCCCGAGGGACTGCTGAACGCACGCGAGCAGCGGCTCCGCCTCCGCGTGCAGCCAGTCCAGCGCTTCCGAGGCGGAGGGGAACTCCCGGCCGTCGTACTGGCTCTTCTCCAGATGCGCGATCGTCCGGTCCCCCGGCCGCTCGATCGCGTACACCCTGGACGCCGTCGCCAGGTAGAAGTCCAGCAGCCGCGACATCGCCGCGCTCCGCTCGCCCGGCGGCTGTTCGTCCCGTTCGGCACATGCACGCGCGTAGAGACGTACGAGGTCGTGGAAGCGGTAGCGGCCGGGCGCGGCGGATTCGAGGAGGGACGTGTCGACGAGGATCTCCAGAACGTCCTCGGTGTCCTCCGGGGGCAGATCCAGTACGGCGGCCGCGGCGGCCAGGGAGATGTCCGGGCCGTCCGCGAGGCCGAGCAGGCGGAAGGCGCGGGCCTGGGCGGGTTCCAGCTGGCCGTAGCCGAGCTCGAAGGTGGCCTTCACGGCCAGGTCGCCGGCCTGCAGCTCGTCCAACCGTCGCCGCTCGTCGGCGAGTTTGGCGGCGAGGACGGAGACCGTCCAGGTTCTGCGCGCCGCGAGGCGGGACGCGGCGATGCGGATGGCGAGGGGCAGGAAACCGCAGGCCGCGACGACGTCGAGCGCGGCCTTGCGCTCCGCCGCGACGCGCTCCTCGCCGACGATCCTCGTGAAGAGCTGGAGGGCCTCGTCGGGGGACATCACGTCGAGGTCGACGAGGTGGGCCCCGGCCAGGTCCACCATGCGCACCCGGGCGGTGACGAGGGCCGCGCAGCCCGCCGTACCGGGCAGCAGGGGCCGTACCTGGGCGGCGTCCCGCGCGTTGTCGAGCAGGACCAGCACCCGACGGCCGTCCAGGACCGACCGGTACAGCGCGGCCCGCTCCTCCAGGGAGTCGGGGATCGCGGAGTCGGCCGTGCCCAGCGCCCGCAGGAAGGAGCCGAGGACCGTCTCGGGCTCGGCGGGGCGGGCCCCGGCGCCCTGGAGGTCGACGTACAGCTGGCCGTCCGGGAAGGCCGACCGGGCCTGGTGGGCCACATGCACCGCGAGGGTCGTCTTGCCGACGCCGCCGATGCCGGCCAGCGCGGACACGGCCATCACCTGGCCCTCGGCGCCGGACGCCTCCGCGAGGACCCCGCTCAGGTCGTTGACGAAGGCGGAACGACCGGTGAAGTCGGGCACGGTGGCGGGCAGTTGGGCGGGGCGGACGGGTGTCGCCACGGTCTCGGGGGCCAGGGGCGCGGAGGGTTCCGCGAGGCCCGGGTCCGCTTGCAGGATGCGCTGCTGCAACTCCCGCAGCCCCGGGCGGGGATCCACGCCCAGTTCGTCGGCGAGCAGGCGGCGCGTGTCGGCGTACACCGCGAGGGCCTCCGCCTGCCGTCCGCTGCGGTACAGCGCCAGCATCAGCAGTTCGCGCAGCCGCTCCCGCAAAGGGTGCGCGGCGGTGAGGGCGGTCAGCTCGGAGACCGCCTCCGCGTGGCAGCCCTGCTCCAGGTCCATGTCGAGGCGCGTTTCGACCAGTTGGAGACGCCACTCCTCCAGGCGGGCCCGCTGGGTCTCCGCGTACGGCCCCGGAACGCCCGCCAGGACCTCGCCGTCCCAGAGCCCCAGCGCCTTGTTCAGCAGATGGCGGGCATGGCACAGATCCCCGGAGTTCTTGGATTTCTCCGCGTCGGTCGCCAGTTCCTGGGCCTCGGCGAGGTCCAGCGCGCCGCCGGACAGTGCGCGGACCGCGTACCCGCCGGACTCGCTGACCAGCACACCGGGGAGCACCTTGCGCAGCCGTGAGGCGTACGTCCGTACGGCGGCCAGTGCCTGCGACGGCGGATCGTCGCCCCACAGCGCGTCGATCAGCTCGCTCGCGGTGGCCGTGCGGCCCTCGCGCAGCAACAGCGCGGCCAGCAGGGCGCGTTGCTGGGGCGAACCGGTGGCGAGGGGTTCCGCGCCGCGCCAGGCCCGCACGGGTCCGAGCACGCCGAAGCGCAGCTCGGCAGCCGCCCGGGGGTCCGCTTCCGGAATCTGAGCGTCCACGGAAACCCTTTGCTCCGGCACTCGCGGCACACCGATCTCCGGCACTCCCGGCTCACCGCCCATCGACGCCCCCTAGGACCTCCCTGACAACCCAGCCAGTTTGCCTTGTTCATGGCGGATCCGTCAGCCGTGCGAGAGCTCGATCACAGGTAGCCACGCGGGATATCACCAGGTCCACACAAGCTCTCCCCGCGGATGCGCTCCCCGATGTCCGCCCGGCGCCTGGCGTGTCCTGGCGGGGCGGACCGGGGGTGGTGCCCCACGAGAAGGCCGGAGGGGCGGCCGAGGAGCGAGCGAATGGCGGTCGAATGGCAGTCGAGTGGCAGTCGAATGGCGGTCGGCGGGGTGGTTGAGGGACGGGCGAGGGGAGGGTGAGGGGTGGGCGAGGGGGAGCCGACGAGATTGCTGACGGACCGTCAGATCAGCGCTACCGTGACGCACATGGACACCATGGAGACGAGCGCCACGGATCCCACCACCACCACCTTCCCGAAGATCATCTCCGTCGACGACCACACGGTGGAGCCCCCGAACGTCTGGCAGGACCGGCTCCCGAAGAAGTACCTGGACATAGGGCCCCGCGTGGTCCGCGCGCCGCTGAAGGAGATGACGTTCCTCGGCGGCCGCTTCAAGCCCGTGATGGGCGCCCCCGGCGACGACGGCCCGATCGGCGACTGGTGGGTCTACGAGGACCTGCACCGCCCGCTGACCCGCCTCGACACCGCCGTCGGCTACTCCAGGGACGAGATCAAGCTGGAGATCATCACGTACGAGCAGATGCGCCCCGGCTCGTACGACGTCCCGCAGCGTCTCGCGGACATGGACGTCAACCACGTCCAGTCGGCCCTCTGCTTCCCGACCTTCCCGCGCTTCTGCGGCCAGACGTTCACCGAGGCCGCGGACCACGAGCTGGGGCTGCTCGGCGTCCGGGCGTACAACGACTGGATGGTGGAGGAGTGGTGCGGCCCCGAGGCGCGGGGCCGCCTCATCCCGCTCACCCTCATCCCGCTCTGGGACGCGGAGCTGGCGGCGGCGGAGGTGCGCAGGAACGCGGCGCGCGGGGTCCGTGCGGTGGCCTTCTCGGAGATACCCCCGCACCTCGGGCTGCCGTCCGTCCACACCGACGACTGGGACCCCTTCCTCGCCGCCTGCGACGAGACCGGCACGGTCGTGGCGATGCACATCGGCTCGTCGAGCCGTATGCCGTCCACCTCCGCCGACGCGCCGCCCGCCGTCGGCTCCACGATCACCTTCGCCAACTGCTGCTTCTCGATGGTCGACTGGCTGATGAGCGGCAAGTTCGAGCGTTTCCCGAACCTCAGGGTCATGTACGCCGAGGGCCAGATCGGCTGGATCCCCTACATCCTGGAGCGCGCGGACGTCGTCTGGGAGGAGAACCGGGGCTGGGGCGGCGTCGCCGACAAGGTCCACCGCCCGCCGTCGGAGTTGTTCGCCGACCACGTCTACGGCTGCTTCTTCGACGACGCGTTCGGGCTCCGCAACCTGGACGCGATCGGCGTCGGCAACGTCCTCTACGAGACCGACTACCCGCACTCCGACTCCACCTGGCCCGAGTCGCGGCAGGTGGGGGAGACCCAGATGGGGCACCTGGATCCGGACGTGGTGGACCGGATCGTGCGGCGGAACGCGATCGAGCTGCTGGGGTTGACGGAGGAGGGGCTGTGGGCGGGGCCGGGGAGCGCCCGTTGAACGGGGCGGCCACGACGCTCCGTTACGGGATGCAGCTCCCCGTCCAGTCGCAGAGCACCCTCTACGCCGAGCCCTGGGAGGCGGACGCCGGGCCAAAGGACCTGGCCGAGATCGCGCGGGCCGCCGACCGGGCGGGATTCGCGTACGTCGCCACCTGCGACCACGTGGCCATCCCGCGCCGCCTCGCGCCCGCGATGGGCACGGTCTGGTACGACCCGGTCGCCACGCTCGCCTACCTGGCGGGGGTGACGGAGCGCGTCCGGCTCCTCAGCCACGTGGCGGTCGTCGGACTCCGCCACCCACTCCTCACCGCCAAGCAGTACGCCACCCTCGACAACCTCTCCGGCGGCCGGCTGATCCTCGGCGTGGGCGCCGGGCACGTACGGGAGGAGTTCGAGGCGCTCGGTGTCGACTTCGACCGCCGGGGAGCCGTCCTGGACGAGTGCGTGGACGCGCTGCGCGCCGCCCTAGGCCCGGACGAATTCCCCTCCCACCACGGCAAGTCGTACGACTTCGAGGGCCTCGGCCAACGCCCCCGCCCCGCCCAGGACCGCGTCCCGGTGTGGGTCGGCGGCTCATCCCCCGCCGCCGTCCGCCGGGCCGCCGTCCGCGGCGACGGCTGGCTGCCCCAGGGTGATCCCCGCGACCGACTGCCGGCCCAGATCGCCCGGCTGCGGCGGCTACGGGAGGAGGCCGGGGTCACCGCCCCCCTCGCCGTCGGCGCGATCACCGAGCCCCTGTACGTCGGCGACCCGGACTGGGACGTCGGCCGCCGCACCCTCACCGGCCGCCCCGAGGCCCTCGCGGAGTCGCTGCAGGCGTACGGGGCGATGGGGGTGGACCAGATCCAGGTGCGGTTCCGCAGCCGTAGCAGAGACGAACTCACGGACCAGATGGGGGAGTTCGGGGCTGAGGTGGGACCGCTGCTGTAGAAGCCGCCCGCCCTTCCCCGGAGGCTGTGGAAGGGCAGGCGGTTGATGGTGCTGGGCCGGCTACCGGGGTTCTGTTTCCCGCTCGGCCCGGCAGTGGGGGCAGCGGCACGGGGGCCACTCGTGCGACTTCGGCAGGCGCTCGGTGTCGTGCTCGCTGGTGACCGTGCGCTGCTGTGCACGGCCGTCGGTCTCGCCGTCAGGGCTGATCCGGTAGGTACGGATGGTCAGTCGGGAAGCCCCGTTCTCGGGGTACCGCCCAGCCTTCACCGGGTCCCGTCCGGGCAGGGGGCGTGCCGGGAGCACGGGCAGGCGGACATCGGCAGCGGGCCCGTGGTTCCTGGCGGCGTCAGCGGTACGTCGGCCGCTCGACGACACCGCCGGTGCAGATCCTCGTGGTCGGGCCGCCCGGCGAGCGCGCAGTCGGCCGACGGCGCCGCGTCTGTCTCCGGCGGCCTCAACCCGCCACCACCTGCTCGGCGCCGACGACGTGACGGTCGAGGTCGATGCCGAAGTCGGCAGCCAGGATCAGCGCGAGTCGTCGCCGGGACTGCCGCGCCTGCTCCCGCTCGACGGCGACGAGGTAGGGGCGGACGAGGGGGGAGGCGGCGCCGTCGAGAGGGGTGCCCGTGTCCAGGCTGTACGGGGAACGCGGGGCCGGGAGGGGCCCGGTGGCCGTCGAGGATGCCTCGGACTCGCGTCCGGGGCCTGGCTCGAAGAGGCGCGTACCAGCCCGCCTCCTGCCGGTACCTGGGGCGAAGGTGCCCAGAACGCACCGCAAGAGCGCGTGGATAATGCCCATTGTCTTCAGCTCCTTTTCAGCTGGTGACCATGCCCCGGGAGGTCCCACAACCTCGCCGGGGTCTTACGTTCCCGCAGGGTAACGGACTGTACTACCCCCGTCTAGCCTCTGGGGTAGCTATGGCAGGTACACGCTCGCCACCTAGTGTCTGCGCTCATGACCATTGACCGGGAAGGGCCAGTCCCGCCGTACCGTCAGATCGCCGACAGCCTGCGCGCCCGCATCGAGGACGGCAGCATCCCGACCGGCCGCCGTATCCCGAGCCTCGTCGAGCTGGAAGCCGAGTTCGGCGTGGCCCGTGACACCTTGCGCAAGGCCGTGAAGGTGCTCAAGGACGAGGGGCTGGTGGAGACGGTGACGGGCATGGGGGTGTACGTGGTGGACAGGCGGCCTACGGGCTCGGCCGACAGCCGCTGACGCGCGGCGCCTCTACGCTCGCCTCATCGACCTCAACCGTGGCAAGCCCGTCCGGCCCCGGATCGCGGACGAGCTCCGCCGCCGTATCGACGTCGGCACGTATGCCCCCGGCAGCCGGTTTCCCGCTGTGGTGGACCTGGCCGCGGAGTTCGACGTAGCCGCGTCGACGGTGCAGAAGGCTGTGGCCTCCCTTCGCGCGGAGGGCAGGCTCCGTACCCTGCTGGGGCAGGGCTCGTTCGTCGCCGACCAGGAGAAGTGACCCAGTCCTGCTGGACCTGTGTCAGCCCAGCGCCTCGATTGCCTTCAGGATCAGAGCGCGAGCGGTCGGCCCGTACACGGCCATGCCCCGCAGTTGCTCGAAGGCCTTCAGGTAGAGGGTGATCTCGTCGGGCTGGGTGATTCTCACGCGGGCTGACACGAGCTCCACGGACACGAGTTCGTCGTCGTAGATGTGGAACGTCTCCCGCGGCCACTGAACGCGCTCCTGGGTGCCCATCGGGATGATGCCGAGCGACACCGACGGCAGGGCTCCGGCCGTGAGGAGGTAGCCGAGTTGCGCGGCCATGGCGTCCGCGTCGGCGATCTGGCAGTGGAGGACGGACTCTTCGACCAGCAGGACGAAGCGGCACCCCGGTTCGTGGATGACTCGAGAGCGTTCGACCCTGGCCCGGGCCGCCTCGGCACTGTCGTCGAAGGGGAGTTCACGGAAATGGGCGGCCCTGCGCAGAATGCCCGCCGCGTAACCTTCCGTCTGCAGCAGTCCGGGGACGAGGGTGGATGAGTACACACGGAACAGCGCGGTGCTGTTGAAAACCTGCGCGGAGCTTTCCTGCAGTTGCTTCAGGCCGTTACGGACCTGATGGCGCCACTCCCGGTACATCGACTCGGCGTTCACCGACTGGACGATGAGGTTGTCGGCCTGCTCGTCGGCGTGGACCGCCCCGCACCAGCGGCGGATGTCCTTCGCGGTGGGACCGGTGACGGCGTTCTCGATGCGGGACGTCTTGGAGTGGTGCCAGCCGCACCGGTCGGCCAGCTCGACGACCGTCAGTCCCGCCTCCTTCCGGAGGTCGCGCAGGCGTCGGGCGACGGCCTCGCGCGCGGCCTGGGCGGATGACGACGGGGAGAGGGGCATGAACGGGCCTACCGGGCTTACTGTCAGCGGATTTCGTACTGGTTGTGTGGAACGGCACGCGCCCACACCGTCGCGAACGCCGCCGAGCACAACTCGGCGACTGCCGGGTCGTCGGTGATCTCCTGGCCTGCCGAACGACCGTCGCCGGTGAAGTGATTCCACCGGACCAGCCGGTCGTCGAACAGCCAGAAGTCGTTGCCGGGCAGCGCGATGTCCGAGGCCTCTCGGCGGGGCAGCCAGCGCACGTGCTCGCCTGCGGCGATGTTGGTGAACGTGTTCGAGTGCTCGAAGCGGATGTACTCGGTGACCGGCTCGGAGATGATCCGGGCTCGGCGTACGACGATCCCGCGAGAGACCGTCTCCTGGATCAGGTCGAGCCATGGTCGCCACCATGACGCCCGATCCTCCGGGTCATGGCGGTACCCCGCACGCCACTGGGCGAATGGACCCTTCTCGTTGTCGACGGCGTAGGAGTCGCGCATCTCCAGGTGAACGGCCGAGCGCTCGCAGCCGGCGATCAGCTCACCGAACGGCGGCACGCTCGACGGCATCGCAGGCCTCCCTGATCATGTGCACCATCCTGGCCGGGATACGGATCACTGCCTCCCCGTCCGGAATCCCTGCTCCGTGACCCGGTACTTCGAACGCGGCGCACTCCGCTTCGAGTTCACGGCCGGGCTTCCATCCCTGGAAGACAAGCTCCTGGTTCTCCTGATCGACCCACACCGTCGGGCTCTCGTCGTCACCGGTGTTCGGATCGATCCCGATGAACAGCAGTGGCACGTCAGTCCCCCTCGACTAGCTGTGCAGACTTCTGCACCAGAGTGGGCTTCGGAGGCGAGCAGGGTCAAGGGTGCTTCGCTGCCAACTTTCCTGCCCAAAAGAGCACTTGCACATATCTGCACAGTGTTGGGCGCGGTGTGCCGCCGCTGCCTACCTTCAGCAGTCACGACGAAGCCTCGGCGAGACGACAGCCTCGCGAGGCGTGGCCACCGCTGCTGAGGAGCGCCGAATGGCAGCAACACCAACCGTCTGGTCCGGGGCTGCGGCGGAGCGGGACCCGATCCCGCTCGACATCGAGACGATGCGCGTCACCGCACGCCGTCTGCTCGCCGAGAGTGCCGAGCCGCCGTCCCCCGACGAGTGGGAGACGCTCACCCTTCAACTGCGCGGCCACATCATGGTGGCCCTCCCCGAGGTGGAGGCCGCAGCCGGAGCGCTGCCCGAGGGGGACGTGCCCCGCGCCTGCGCGCTCGCCTGTGTCGGCGAGGCCCGCAGGCGACTCGGCTTCGAACCCGGCCCCACGCTCCCCGCCGGCATCGCGCACGCCCAGCGTCTCGCCCGCTCGGTGAATGCCTTGTGCGACCACCATGAGAACCTGACCAAGCGTGAACTCGACACGGAGCGAGGCCTGTTGGAGCCGCCCGTCCGCGTTCCCTCCCTTCGCCCCTGGGGCCTGTCCCGCATGGAGCCGTACCCGGCGCTGCACGCCGTCGCCACCGCCGTGGCCCTGGACCCGATGTCGCAGACGGCTGTCTTCCACGACGTACACGGACGCCGCGTCGACCTGGGCAAGCACGGCACCGGCTCCGGAACGGAGACCAGGACCCAGACCAGCCAGGGGGACGGCTCCGGCCCCTCCAACTCGGACGAAGGTCATGATCAGGACGCGGACCAGGACTGATGGCCTCGCCTCGCCCGGTCGTCGTCCTGACCGCCCTGGACGACGTGACGTCCGACCACGTCATCACAGCCCTGAACGACCGGGGCGTCCCGGTCGTACGGCTCGACCCCGGTTCACCGGCCGAGGTGACGTTCTCCGGAAGGGCGGGCAGCGGCTGGTCGTGGCACGGTCCGCTCACCACCCCTACTCGCGCCCTCGGCCTGGAAGACGCCCGCGCCGTGTACTACCGGCGTCCGACCCCGTACGTTCCGGCCGACGGTCTGGACGACCAAGAGAGGGACTTCGCCGTGGCCCAGTTCCGGCACGGTCTCGGCGGACTTCTCGCCGCCCTTCCGGGTTGCCTGTACGTCAACCACCCGCACCGGAACTCGGGCGCGGAGTTCAAGCCCCGCCAGATCACCGAAGCCGTACGGGCCGGGCTGGACGTACCCCCGACGCTGATCACCAACGACCCCGCAGCCGCCCGGTCCTTCGCCAGGGAGTACGGGCCGGTGGTCTACAAGCCGCTCAGGTCGACCACGTACCGCGCGGGTGGTGCGTCGCGTACGGTCTGGGTCCGCCCGGTCGCGGCCGACGAGATCGGCGATGGTGTCGCCGCCTGCCCGCACCTGTTCCAGCAGGCCGTCGCCAAGACCGCCGACGTGAGGGTGGCGGCAGTGGGCGAGCGTTTGTTCGCCACACGGATCACCATCGACGGCGATCACCTCGACTGGCGGTTCGACTACGGCCTGATCAACTGCACGCCGATGAAAGCGGCAGATGTCCCTCTCACGGTCCGTCGGGGCATCCGCGCCTATCTGAAGGCATTCGGTCTGCTCTTCGGCGCGTTCGACTTCGCCTTGGAAGCGAGCGGGGCGTGGCGCTTTCTGGAGTGCAACGCGAACGGTCAGTGGGCGTTTGTGGATCCTGAAACGACTGGGGCCATCACCTGGGCCCTGGCCGATCTGCTGGAGAAGGGACACCCGGTATGACCGACACCCCGCTCGCGGACGAGCGCCGTGCGGTCGAGCTGCGTCATGCCTTGGCCGACCGGCTGGAACAGGGCGGGCATCTTCGGTCGGCGGTCTGGCGGTCCGCCGTCGAGGCCGTGCCCCGGCACGAGTTCGTGCGCGCGTTCTTCCGGCGGTCCGACGGGCCGCGAGGCACGCTCTGGACGCCGGTCCTGCCGGGCCCCGACGACCTGGGCGCCTGGCTGGAGGAGGTGTACGCCGATGTCACGCTGGTGACCCAGCTCGGCGGTCAGCTGCATCCGGCGGACGTGGAGGGGCCCGTCCACGGCGATCCGACGTCCTCGTCCACCCTGCCGAGCCTGGTCGTACGGATGCTTCAGGACCTCGATCCGCAGGACGGGGACCGGGTGTTGGAGATCGGCACCGGTACCGGCTATTCGACAGCCCTCATGTGCGAGCGTCTCGGGAGTGAGTACGTGACCTCGGTCGAGGTCGATCCGGCCGCCGCCGCACGGGCCAGGGCCGCGCTCACGGCGGTCGGCCACGAACCGGCGCTCGTCAACGGCGACGGCCTCCTCGGCCACCCCGAAGACGCCCCGTACGACGGGCTGATCGCCACGTGTTCCGTGCGTACCGTTCCCGGGGCCTGGCTCGAACAGGTGCGGCCCGGGGGCACGATCGTCACGACTGTCTCCGGGTGGCTGTACGGGTCGGGCCTGGTGAAGCTGACCGTCGGCGAGGGCGGCACGGCCGAAGGGCGGTTCCTGCCCGGCACGGTGCGAGGGCACCGGGCCCTGACAACGAGGGGCAGCGGACGAACCGCACCGCCGTACGGTCGGCCCGACCCGACGACGCGGTCCCGCCGACACAACGCGGAGATCCCGCGATCACCTCGCCACCGCTGGAACAGGTCGCCGCCCCGCGCTGTCTTCGCGGGGCGCGCTGCTACCGCGGTCGCATCAGGTGCAGGTCCTCACCCCACGCGTCCAGGACGGCGCCGTGCCCGGCCCGCCGGGCCACGGTCTCGACCTGGGCGAAGAGTCGGCGCTGCGCGGATACGTCGCCCGTGGCCGTGATGTGCTGAACGGCGTCGAGGAGCAGGCCGGTGTCCCAGCCGGGCAGCGGGAACCGGGCCAGCTCCCACTCCAGGTACTTGTTGTAGGGGCGGGGACGGCGGTCCAGGGCGAAGAGCGTCTCCAGCAGGAACCGGACGCTGTCCGCGGCGTCGAGCCGGGCCGCGAGCGGATGCCCGTCGCGGTCGTTCTTGACCGAGCGGTAGAGGGAGTTGGCGTAGGCGTCGAGCCATCCTCCCGCTTCCCGGAAGGCCTCCTCGGCGTCGAGCCGGGCCTTGGCGGCCAGGATCCGGGCGATGCCTCCGCCCAGCCGGTCGAGCACGACCCGGGCGCGGGCGAGGGCGTACCGCTCGAAGCCGGGCATCCCGGCGGCGCGGAACGCGTCGAGGGAGAGGACGACGAGGTCGAGTTCCGGGGAGCGGTGCCCCGCGAACCGGGTGAGAGCCGTCGTCGCACCCTCGGCGAGGACGACGTACAGGTCGTGGTCCGAGTGCTCGGTGGTCATGCCCTCGTGGGCCCGGGAGCCCTTGAGGACCAGGCCGACGACAGCCGGGTCGGCGGCGGCGGTGGCGACGAACGCGTCGTAGGCGAGGGGCTGTTGAGCAGTCATGGGTGATCTCCGGTGTGATGACGACGGGTATGCCGATCGGGCGGCCCCACGACTCGTCGGGGCCACCCGCACCCTCTGCGGCGGCACTCGGCCACCGCCCGGCAGATCAACGCACAGCCGGACCCTACCGCCCCGTCCGCGCGGAGGCAGCCGACCGTGGTGCGACGCGGGTCGGGACAGCCGGCCCCGTGGGGACGGCCGTCGGGCAACCGGGCTCGGGCACCCCGTGCGCGGCCGGACCCCCGTGCGGCCGTGTAGGCCGTTTGCCGGTGTCGTCGTGCGCGGTCCCGAAGCGGTGCCAACGATTCCAGGTGTGCCTGTCAGGCGATGACGTACGCCTGTGTCCGGGGCACGTGGACGGAGGTATGTGAGCATGAGACATCGGATAGTGGCCCTCGCGGTGGCGGGTGTGCTGGCCGCGGCGGTCCCGGCCGGCGCGGCTTCCCCGGAGCCCGTGCCCGGGTACGGGTACGAGGACGGGTACGGGTACGAGGACGGGGACGGGGACGGGGACTCACCGCCGCCGGGGCCGACCCCTCCGCCGCCCGGTTCGGCGTCGCCGGACGGCGAGGCCTGGGCCTGGACGCAGCTGACCAGCGGCGGCACCCAGATCCGATACGTGTCCACGGACTCCAGCCAGACGTGCCCCAGCGTGCGCTACACGTACGGGGGTAGCCAGCACACGGACCCGCTGAGCCGGAGGAGCGAGCCCCGGGGGCTCCAGTTCCCGACCACCGTCTGCGAGGCCGAGGTGCCCCTCACGGCCTCCGACGCGACGCTGGTGCCCGCGACGGTACGAGCGGCCAGGCTGCACCCGTCGACGGGTCAGCTGCCTCTGCCGAACTGGACCTCGAGCACCCGTCCCGCCAGGATCGGCGTGATCGGCGACACCGGCTGCGAGCTCCCCGCGGACATGAACGAGCCGGCGCAGAACTGTGCGAACCGCTGGCCGTTCCGGCAGATCGCGGACAGTGTCGTCGACCGGACGAGGCCGAATCTCGTCGTCCACGTCGGTGACTACCTCTACCGGGAGGACCCCGGCAGGGGGAACGACAATCCGGCGGGCTGCACGAGCACCGCCGACGCGGCCAACTGGGCCTGTGTGGTCGCCGACTTCTTCAGGCCCGCCGAACGGCTGCTGGCCACGGCTCCCGTCGTGCTGGCGCGGGGCAACCACGAGGACTGCAACATGAACCAGCAGGGCGGCGCGGGCGGCGCGTGGTTCCGCTATCTCGCCGACGAACTGCGCTCCAACGGTTCCTGCAGCCTGTTCAGCCGGCCTGCGATGATCCACGCCGGCACGCTGACCCTCGCTTCCGTGGACTCCTCGCTCGCCGACCGGAGGGACGACGGCAGCACAGCGAACCAGGGCACCTACACCACGCAGTTCAACGCCGTGAACCAGGCCGCGGCGCTGGCTCCCGGCGACGTCTTCGTGGTCACGCACAAGCCGCTGTGGATGGTGAAGGCGGCCGGACAGACGCCGGGGGCGGTCACCTGGGCGACGCGGGTTCTCGACGGGGCCGTCGCCAACACCCAGCTGCGTCACCTGCAGAGCAAGGTGCGCATGGTGCTCTCGGGACACTTCCACCTCGCCCAGAAGCTCGACTTCGACAGCACCCGCCCACCCCAGCTGACCCTGGGCAACTCCGGTGGCCCCCTGGACAACGGCCCGATCGACGGCAATGTCGAGCTGCAGTCCATCGGCACGCCGCCGCAGCAGGTGAACCAGTCGGTGACCAAGCTGCGGACCCCCGGAGGTCTGGCGATCTACGGTTACGGGGACCTCCGCTGGGACGGCACGACCTGGAATCTCACCTTCCGTGACAGGACCGGCGACCCCCTGGGCAGCAGCTGCCGGCTGAGCACGAGCACCGACCACCGGAACTTCGTCTGCTAGGAGCCGTTCGAGCATGTTCGGGCACGTTTGAGCATGTTCGGGCAGCGGGGCGGAGAACCGTGTCAGCGGCTTCTCCGTCCCGCCGTCGGAGTGGGCGGGGGCGGGGGCGGGGGCGGGACGGGGCGGCCGAACCTGTCAGACAGCTTCGCGTTTCGTTCTTGAAACTTCGAACAACTTACGCCGGAGTCACGTATGTAGGGGAGTCATGGCTTCGGCGGAAGGACACGCGAAGTGCGATCCCCCCGGCACGTCGGCACGTCCCAGTACGTAGGCACCCCCGTTTCAGCTGTTCCCGCACGCCCCTCCCGCGTCCCGGCACACCCACCCCACCTGCCGGAACCGTCGTCCCAGGGCCTGTCCGTCGCGCTCGCCTGTGCCGAAAGGGAGTGGCCGCACGACGACTGGCCGGCCCCCGACGACCGGTACGTGAGCAGCGCGCTGCACATCCCGCCGCCCTATCGCGCACTCCGGGAGACCGAGGCGGATGTCGTGGTCCTGCGCTGCGAGGACCCGTCGGTCTCCTTCGCGGAGCTGCTGAAGGCCATGGGCTCCATGAGCGCTCCGGTGATCGTCGTCAGCCCCCGCCAGGACGCCGAGGTGGTGGTGGAGGTGTTCCGCGGCGGGGCCGGCTACCTGGTCGAGGGCGACTACTGCACCTGCATGCTCTCCTCGGCGGTCATGGCCGCCACGGTCGGCCACACCTACTTCTCGCCCGTCGCCTGCGCCGCCGTCCGGGACGCGGCCCGGCAACTGCCGGACCACGGGGAGGCGATGGAGCGACTGCGCTCGCTGCTCTCGCCCCGCGAACGCCAGATCATGGAACTCCTCTCCACCGGCCTCGGCGCCCAGGAGATCGGGCTGCGGCTGCGGCTGAGCGAGAAGACCGTCCGCAACAACCTGAGCAACGTCTACGCCAAGTTGGATGTCCGGGGGAGCACGGAGGCGGTGCTGCGATGGCTGGGGGCGACCCCCGGGGTTCGCGTATGAGAACGCGGAACTGAGCGCGTCCAGGAACGCGGGAGCCCGTTTGGGAAACCGCACAAAAGAATCCCCCGCGCAGGGCACGGGGGATTACTTGGGTTTATCCGGCCGCTATTGAATGGTGACTTCGGAGAGCGGAACCTCGATGTCGGTCACGTTCGCGCCACCCTCGTCGAATCCGGGTTCGGCGCGGGCGCTGTTCTCGCTGTTGATGATTCCGTTGGCCTGGGGCGTACCGCACTGGACGTTGCGCAGCCAGAGCCGGCCGTCCGGCGTTCCGCTGGGCAGGAGCTGCGGATAGAAGACGTGCACGGTCGCGGCTCCCTCACTGGGGGAGAAGAACACCTTCTGGCCGTCCTGGGCGTCCTTGTAGGTGGCCTTGAGGAAACCGCTGACGTCGGTGCGCTTGTGGGACCACATGAAGAAGGCGATGTGGTCCGGCTTGACCGTGTCACTCCTCGAGAAGGAGAACGACGACGTGGTGTCGTCGCGCTTGATATTGAATTCCTGCGTGGCGAACTTGATGCCGATCTCGAAGATGGAGCTCGCCAGCTTCGTGCTGCCGTCCGTGTTGAAGCCGTCCTCCAGCTGAATGACGCGTGTCACGGACGCCGTGCCGCTGAAGGTCTTCGTCGCCGCGGTGCTGACTCCGCAGTTGTCGGTCACCGAGGTGACCCGCTCGTTGGGGCCGAGGCTGTTGGCCTTGGACTGGACGTCGACGAACTCGCAGTTCTCCAGCTTGTCCGAGTCCGTACGGCAGTCGGTGGCCACCTCGTCGGGGGTGGCGGCACCCGCGCTGTACATCAGCGGGACGGCCAGTCCGAGGGCGACGACCGGCGCCAGCGCGAGGGTGATGCGCTTCTTCTTGCTGCGGTGGTTGCCGCTGCGCCCGGTGCGTGTCATGTGTGTCTCCTGCGAGGGTGATGAGGGGGTTGTGTGCTGGTGGGAGGGGTCGTCCCGTGGGGGGTGGGGTGATCCCGTGGGGGGAGAAGTCTGTGGGGTGGGGCGGGCGCCCCGAGGCCGTCGGCTGCCGGTCGTCGGCTGTCGGCCTTCGGTCAGCAGTCCTCCAGGACGACCTTGCTGGTGCCGTCCGCGAGTCCGGGCGTGCCCGCGGCGCTCTCCAGGATGACCGGGCCCTCGACGACCTCCGGCGCCACGAAGTTCTGCTCGGGGGAGGGGTTCACGGCGAAGCTTCCGGGATCGGCGTCGAGGTGCACCCGCCATTCGCCGGTCATGCGCTGCATCTTCGGTGTGAACGTCACGTGCATGACCTTGCCGACGGGCACTTCCCGCTGTTCCGACTCGCTGGCGGTGGCCGTCTTGATGGTCATGTCCAGCGTGCCCTTGTGCTTCACCCAGCCGCCGCTCAGGGCTCCGAAGAGACCGCCGAGGGCGCCCTGCTGGGTCGCGGTGTACTTGCCCTGGCCCTGGCCCACCGCCTTCGAGAACTCGGTGGTCACCTTCGACGGTTCGGTGGCGTTCGGCTCGCAGTTCGGGAAGTCGACGGTGACCTTCTCCGTGGGACCGTCGAAGGTCTCGAACTTCGTCTCGACGAAATCACAGGTGTCGGACTCGAAACCGTCCCCGAGACCACCCCCGAAATCCCTCGTCGTCTGCTGTTTTCCGTTGAGCTTGGCAGTCCTTTCGCACATCCTCATGATCTGTTCGGGCGTCTTCTCGTCGGCCGCGCTGGCCGACGGCAGCAGCACGGCTGCGATAGCGGTACCGGTCACGAGTGAGGCACCGATCGCCAGGTATCGGACCTTCTTGTTCTTGAAGCGCCTCTTCGCCATGCTCGGCTCTCTCCTTGGGGGTGGCTTTACCTTCTGATGACGGATTATTGAGGTCCCGTACGTGTTGTGGACAGGGTCAAATGTCCCTACCCATTGGTCACTTGAGATCGCAATCGCAAGCATGTGCTCGCCCGCGCCCCACATCTGACGCTTCGTCAGCTATGGAGGTACGCTGACCTCGGTCAACGCACCGCGAAGGGAGTCCACATGGGCAAGCTCGACGGACGTGTCGTCCTCGTCACAGGCGCCGCACGCGGCCAGGGGGAGCAGGAGGCCCGGCTGTTCCGGGCGGAAGGGGCCGAGGTCGTCGTCGCCGACGTCCTCGACGACCAGGGCGAGGCCCTCGCCAAGGAGCTGGGCGCGCACTACGTCCACCTGGACGTGAGCAGTGAGGATGACTGGACGGCCGCCGCGGCCGCCGCCAAGGCCGCGTACGGCCGCGTCGACGGGCTCGTCAACAACGCCGGCATCCTGCGCTTCAACTCCCTCGTCGACACCCCCCTCGACGAGTTCATGCAGGTCGTGCGGGTCAACCAGGTCGGCGTCTTCCTCGGCATCAAGACCCTGGCCCCCGAGATCGAGGCGGCCGGCGGCGGCACGATCGTCAACACCGCCTCGTACACGGGGATGACGGGCATGGCGTACGTCGGCGCGTACGCGGCGACCAAGCACGCGATCGTCGGCCTCACCCGCGTGGCCGCGCTGGAGCTGGCCCGCAAGGGCATCCGGGTCAACGCGGTCTGTCCCGGCTCCGTCGACACCGCGATGACCGACCCGGGCGACGAGGCGTCCGCGGAGGCCGTCGGCAAGCTCTACCGCAAGCGGATTCCGCTCGGCCGGATCGGCCGCCCCGAGGAGGTCGCCCGCCTCGCCCTCTTCCTCTCCTGCGAGGACTCCTCCTACATCACCGGACAGCCGTTCGTGATCGACGGGGGCTGGCTGGCCGGAGTGAGCCTGTGAGCCGGTGACCTTGTGACCGCACGGCATCTGTCCGAACCCGTCCATCTGACGGTACGTCAGCTATTGACGCTCCACGGGGCCGGTGGAACAGTCGGCCGTATCCAGATCTGACGTACTGTCAGAAACAGTTGCCGGGTATCGCTGAGGACGGTGAACCTCCTTGGAATTCGGGCTCTTTGTACAGGGATACGTGGGCAAGCGGGCCGAGACCGACCCACTCGCGGAGCACAAGGCGCTGATGGAGGAGACCGAGTACGTCATCCAGGCGGACAAGTCCGGCTTCAAGTACGCGTGGGCCTCCGAGCACCACTTCCTGGAGGAGTACTCGCACCTCTCCGCCAACGAGGTGTTCCTGGGCTACCTGGCGCACGCGACCGAGCGGATCCATCTGGGGTCCGGCATCTTCAACCCGCTCGCCCAGGTCAACCACCCGGTGAAGGTCGCCGAGAAGGTCACCATGCTCGACCATCTCACCGAGGGGCGCTTCGAGTTCGGCAGCGGGCGCGGGGCCGGCTCGCACGAGATCCTCGGCTTCATCCCCGGTGTGACCGACATGAACTACACCAAGGAGATCTGGGAAGAGACCATCGCCGAGTTCCCCAAGATGTGGCTCCAGGACGAGTACGTCGGCTTCCAGGGCAAGCACTGGTCCCTGCCGCCGCGCAAGATCCTGCCCAAGCCGTACGGGAAGTCGCACCCCGCGATGTGGTACGCCGCCGGGTCGCCGCCGTCGTACTCCATGGCCGCCCGCAAGGGACTCGGCGTACTGGGCTTCAGCGTGCAGAAGGTCTCCGACATGGAGTGGGTGCTGGAGAAGTACAAGACGGCGATCGTCGACGCCGAGCCGATCGGGGACTTCGTCAACGACAACGTGATGGTGACGACGACCGCGATCTGCGCGCCCACGCACGACGAGGCGGTGCGGATCGCGGTGAACGGCGGGCTGCACTATCTGCCCTCGCTCGTCTTCCGCTACCACGACACGTTCCCGCGGCCGGACGGCTTCCCCGTGTGGCCGGAGACGCTGCCCGAGTACAACGAGGAGTTCATCGAACTGCTCATCGAGGAAGAGCTGTTGATCTGCGGGGACCCCGACGAAGTGGTCCGGCAGTGCAAGCGGTGGGAGCAGGCCGGGGCGGACCAGCTGAGCTTCGGGCTGCCGGTGGGGGTGCCGAAGGAGGCGACCCTGCAGACCATCCGGCTGGTCGGGGAGCACGTGATCCCGAAGATCGACACGGATCCCGTGCACCGGACGTCGCGGTTCCGGGCGGCGGGTTGAGGTCGGTACGGCGGCCGCGGGGCGGTGGGGGCTGGTCGCGCCCACGCGGCGGAGCCGCACATCGACGCGGCCCCGCGCCCCTGGGCCGACCGCGGTACTCGGTTGCTACTAGGCGCCCGGAGGGGTGAGGCATGCTCGACCATGTCATCAAAGGTGTGACCGTCGTCGACGGGACCGGCGCTCCCGCGTACACCGCTGACGTGGGGATACGCGACGGTCGTATCGCCGTCGTCGGGACCGTCACCGAAGAGGCCCGCACGTCCGAGGACGCGGCCGGGCTCGTGCTCGCGCCCGGGTTCGTCGATCCCCACACCCACTACGACGCCCAGCTGTTCTGGGACCCGTACGCGACGCCGTCCCTCAACCACGGGGTGACGACCGTCGCGGGCGGGAACTGCGGGTTCACGCTGGCGCCCCTCAACCCCTCCCGTCCCGAGGACGCGGACTACACGCGGCGGATGATGTCCAAGGTCGAGGGGATGTCACTGGTCGCGCTGGAGGAGGGGGCGCCCTGGAGCTGGCACGGCTTCGGGGAGTACCTGGACGCCCTCGAAGGACGGATCGCCGTCAACGCGGGCTTCATGGTGGGGCATTGCGCGCTCCGGCGGTATGTGATGGGCCCGGATGCCATCGGCGGGCAGCCCACCGACGAGCAACTGGACGCGATGCTGCGGCTGTTCCACGAGGCGATGGAGGCGGGGGCGTGGGGGCTGTCGACCACGCAGTCGTCGACGCACAGCGACGGGGACGGACAGCCGGTCGCGTCGCGGCATGCGAAGCCCGCCGAACTCATCGCCCTCTCCCGGGCCGTGGGCGAGCACGAGGGCACGCAGATCGAGGCGATCGTGGCGGGCTGCCTGGACCAGTTCGGCGACGACGAGATCGATCTGTTCGTGGAGATGAGCGCGGTGGCCGGGCGGCCGCTCAACTGGAACGTGCTGACCATCGACGCCGCCGTCCCCGAGCGGGTGCCGAGGCAGTTGGAGGCGAGTGAGCGGGCGCGGAAGGCCGGCGGCCGGGTGGTCGCCCTGACGATGCCGATCCTCACGCCGATGAACATGTCGCTGGGTACGTTCTGCGCGCTGAACCTGATCCCCGGGTGGGGGCCGATCCTGGGCCTGCCGGTGCCCGAACGGATCGAGCGCCTGCGGGATCCCGACGTCCGCGCCGAGATGCTGCGGCGGGCGGACAGCAAGGAGGCGGGCGTCTTCCGCCGGCTCGCCAACTTCGGGCGGTACGTCATCGGCGACACGTACAGCGAGGCGAACGAGGGCCTCACCGGGCGGGTCGTGAAGGACATCGCGGCGGAGCGGGGGCAGGAACCGTTCGAGTGCCTGGTGGAGATCTGCGCCGCCGACCACCTTCGTACGGTCCTGTGGCCCATGCCCACCGACAACGACCCCGACTCCTGGGCCCTGCGCGCCGAGACCTGGCGCCACGAGGACGTGCTGCTCGGCGGCTCGGACGCGGGCGCCCATCTGGACCGTATGTGCGGCGCCCCGTACACCACCCGGTTCATCGGGGACTGTCTGCGCGGCCGGAAGCTCGTCGGGCTCGAACAGGCGGTGAAGATGCTGACCGACGACCCGGCGCGCCTCTTCGGCCTGCGGGAACGGGGGCAGGTGCGGGAGGGCTGGCACGCGGACCTCGTCCTCTTCGACCCGGCACGCGTCGACGCCGGCAAGGCCACCCTGGTGCACGACCTGCCGGGTGACAGCCCGCGCCTCGACTCCAAGGCGATCGGCATCCGGGCCGTCTGGGTCAACGGCGTCGAGGCGATCCGCGGCGACGTGGTGACCGGGGCCGTGCCCGGCAAGGTGCTGCGCAGCGGACGGGACACACGGACGGTGAGTACGAAGTGAGTTCCGCAGGGGCGTCCGAAGGGGCGTCCGAGGGGCAGCGGTTGTTCGTCGGGGGCTCCTGGGTGGAGCCCGACGGAGGGCACTACGAGGTGGTCGACCCGGCGACGGAGAGCGTCGTCGGGTGGGCGCCGCAGGCCTCGCGGGAACAGGTGCACGCGGCCGCCGCCGCAGCCCGCGAGGCCTTCGGCCCGTGGTCACGGACCCCCGCCGCCGAACGGGCGGCGATCCTCGCCCGGACGGCGGACCACATACGCCGCCACCTCGTCCCGTACGCCGAACTCGCGCAGGCCGAGAGCGGTGCGACGACCGGTACGGCGCGGGCGATGCAGGTGGGCGTGGGCTCGGCCCGTTTCCGGCGGTACGCCCGCGTGGAGCCGGTGGAGGAGCCGATCGCCCCCCAGATCAACGAGGCGGGCCCCTTCGGCAGGGCGGCCGTGATGGGCGCCCTCGCCGTACGGCAGCCGGTGGGCGTGGTCACCTGCGTCACCTCGTACAACAACCCCTGGGCCAATCCGGCCGGCAAGATCGCCCCGGCCCTGGCCATGGGCAACACGGTGGTGGTGAAGCCGGCCCCGCAGGACCCGCTCTCCGTCTACCGCATGGCGGAGGCACTGGAGGCCGCCGGTGTTCCGCCGGGTGTGGTGAACGTGGTGAGCGGGTCGGGCGCGGACGTCGGCGAGGCGGCGGTCGATGCGCCCGACGTGGACATGGTGAGCTTCACCGGCTCGACGGCGGTCGGACAGCGGATCGCGGAGGTGTGCGGGCGCGGGATGAAGCGCCAGCTGATGGAACTGGGCGGCAAGGGCGCGGCGGTCGTCTTCGACGACGCGGACGTGGGCTCGGCGGTGGCCGGCATCGCCACCACCTTCTCCTTCTACAGCGGGCAGATCTGCACGGCACCGACGCGGGTGATCGCGCAACGCGGCGTCTACGACCGGCTGGTGACCCAACTGGCCGCATACGCGGGGCGGTTGCCGGTGGGCGACCCGCGCGAGCCGGGCACGGTGGTCGGACCGGTGATCTCGGCGGCGCACCGGGACCGTGTCGAGTCGTACGTCGAGCTGGGCCGCAAGGAGGGCGCGCGGGTGGTGGCGGGCGGTGAACGGCCGCCGTACGACCGGGGGTTCTTCGTCGCCCCGACCCTGCTCGCCGACTGCACCCCCGACATGCGCGTCGTCCGCGAGGAGATCTTCGGCCCGGTCGTCGTCGTCCTCCCCTTCGACGACGAGGACGAGGCCGTCACCCTCGCCAACGACAGCGACTACGGCCTCATCGACTACGTCTGGTCCGGCGATGTCGCCCGTGCCTTCCGCGTGGCCCGGTGCCTGAGGGCGGGGGGAGTGGGCGTGAACACCGTCGGCCGCAACATGGAGGCCCCCTTCGGCGGCTTCAAGAAGAGCGGGGTGGGGCGTGACGTGGGGTCGTACGCGCTGCACGCGTACAGCGAGACGCAGGCGATCGTCTGGCCCGGCTGATGTCTTCCGTGCGGCCGTCGGTGACGCAATGATGTTCGAATGCGGGATGTGCGGCGTGGTGGGCGAGTGGCGAAGGCGTGGCGTTGGCCGCTGTGGGGTGCGGTGGTCGCCGTCGTGGGCGCCCTGTTCGTGCCGATCGGCGCACTGCTCTGGGTGCATCTGTCGGTGACACTGGGCGCGATCGTCACCCTCGTACGCATGGCGAACCGGGAGGTCCCGTTCCCGGTGGCCGTGGCGCAGTGGCGGCTCGGGGGCGACGATCCCGACGTACTGCGCGCCCGTGCCCTATCGGCGGTCGCGTGTCTGCAGCAGGGGCAGCCCGCTCTCGCGGTGTACCGGCTGAAGTCCGTGCTGCCGGACCTGGCCCGCGCCTTGGGGCCGGACCACCCCGAGACGCTGTCCGCCCGCGTGCTGGGCGTCCAACTGCGCGGCCAGATCGGTGACTTGCCCGACCGGCTCACCGCGGTCGACGAAGTGATCTCCGACATCGGCCGCGTCCTCGGTCCCGGCCACCCCGACACGCTCGCCGCCGTCTACTGCCGAGCCGAGTGGCTCGGCCAGGACGGCCGTACCGACGAGGCGGAGGCGGCGTACACCGACGTCATCGCCGCGACCACGGAGCATCTGGGCGCCGACCACAACATGACGTTGATCGCCCGCAGTTCACTGACGATCCTGCGCCACGACCGGGCCGGCCGGACCGGCGACGGGACCGCGTCCGCTGTCGCCGTCGACGACATGGCCGCCGTCGTCGACGCGATGGAACGCGCCCTCGGCGCCGACGATCCGACCACGGCCTCCACCCGCCGCCTCCTCACCCAGTGGCAGAACGCCCGGCCCCGAGAGACCGGCTGATGGACCGCCCTCTCCTCTACCTCGATGTGGACGGACCGTTGAACCCGTACGCCGCTCAGCCGGAGCGGCGGCCCGCCGGTTACACGACCCACCGGATGAAACCGCAGGGCTGGATCGCCCAGCATCCGGAGAAGCCCGCGGCGTACGTCAGGCCGTTACGGGTCTGGCTCAACCCGGACCACGGCCGCCGGCTGCTGGAGCTGAGCGAGCTGTTCGACCTGGTGTGGGCGACGACCTGGGTCGGTGAGGCGAACACCTACATAGCCCCGGTCCTCGGGCTGCCGGAACTGCCGGTGGTGGACTGGCCTCAGAGCCCTGTCACCCAACGGTCCGGGGTGGCCCCGGAGCCCGGCGTGTTCTGGAAGACATCGCGTCTCGTCGAACACGCGGCGGGGCGTCCGTTCGCATGGGTGGACGACGAGATCGGCACCGCCGACCAGCGGTTCGTGGCCACCCACCACCGGAACTCCGCCCTGCTGCACCGCGTCGACCCCCGGCTCGGCCTGCGCGAACCGGACTTCGCCACCCTCGCTGCCTTCGCCCGGACCACCGGCCGGGCGGGGTAGAGATACGGTCGGCCGATGATCGTGTGGGTGAACGGGGCCTTCGGGAGCGGAAAGACGACGTTGGTCGAGGAGCTGCGGGGGCTGTGGCCCGAGGCGCTGGTGTTCGACCCCGAAGTGATCGGCTACGTGCTGAGGGAGATCGTGGAGGTGCCGACCGGCGACTTCCAGGACCTGCGGCTGTGGCGGCGGCAGGTCGCCGAGTCTCTGGTGGGCCTGGTGGAGGAGTACCGGCGGCCGGTGCTGGTGCCGATGACCCTGGTGAACCCCGCGTACGTGGCTGAGGTGTTCGGCGCCATCGAGGCGGCCGGCATCCCGCTCCACCACTTCTTTCTCAAGGTCCCCGAGGGGGTGTTGGTCGCCCGGATCGACGGCCGCAGCTTCACACCGGACGACCCCGAGCAGGACGAACGGGTCCGGCAGTGGTGCAAGGGGCGGATCGCGGCGTGCGTGGCCGCGGCCGACACCTTGCCCACCGACACGGTCTTCCTGGACGGCGAGTCGAGCCCTGGCGAGCTGGCCGGACTGGTTCTTCGCCGAGTAGCCGAGTAGCCGAGAAGCAGCTCCGCCGAGTGGCCGGGTGAGGGCGCGTGAGCCGTCGGGCTTCGGTGTCTAGTCGCCGAGGTCCTGTTCCGCCGGCTCACCGCGACCGATCGACAGGGACCAGCGCACTCCCGAGGTGGCGGTGACGGAGACCGTGCCGGCGCGCTCCGCGTCGTCGATGGCGAACTGGTTGCCGATGCTGGTCACTTCCCCGTCGAGGCAGTCCATGGGGAAGGAGGCGTCCATGGGGCGCAACACGACCTCGATGGTGCCCTTGCCCTCGCAGTTCACCGCGACGGTCAGGGCCTTGCCCTCGTCCTTCTCCGCCTTGCCGAACTCCAGGTGCGCACTGCCCTGCGTCCGGTTCTGACGCAGGACGACGCGCTCGGCGAAGTGGTCCGGGGCACGGTTCGCCAACTCGCTCCGCGAGTCGAACTGGTTCGAGTCGGCCGCCGGTGTCGCCTTCGCCGGGGTCGGCCCGGCCGTCCGTACGGGCCGCTGCTCCCGCGCCTCCGTGTCGCCGCCCGACGAGCAACCGGTGGCGGAGAGGAGGGCGGCAGCTGACATGAGCGTCAGGGTGATGAGTGTGCGGCGTGACATGAACTACCCCCGTCGGTCGGCCCGTTGGTGGCGGGCGAGGCCGTGATCGTGGCACCGGGCCGAGAGCGGCGACAAGGCGAAGGGGCGACTTCAGAGGAGGATCTGAGGTTGCACGACGCTTCCGCGACAGGGCAGAACCTTTCCCGTCAATCCGCCTTCCCCCGCGTGCGCATGCGGGCCACGGAGCCGATCTCCAGCGCCGTCCACATCGAGCCGTCCGGGCCCAGGGCGATGCCGTGGGGTTCTGAGGAGGGGGTCGGCAGGTCGTGCTCGTGGATCTCGTACATGTCGTGGATGTCATGCGTGTCGTCGTGACGGCCGTCGTAGGTGATCCTGCCTACGCGGTTGCCGCCCCACTCGGTGAACCAGCAGCCGCCGTCGGCGTCGGCGGCGATGGCGTGCGGGCGGGACTCGGGGTCCGGGAGGGGGAACTCGTCGATCTTCCCGTCCGGTGTGATCCGCCCGATCAGGCCGGCCCCGATCTCGACGAACCACAGGGCTCCGTCACCACCGGCGGTGATACCCACGGGGGCGGCGCCCGGCGTCGGCAGCGGGTGGACCGCGACCTCCCCGTCCAGCGTCATGGCACCGATCGAGTTCGCCCGGTTCATGGTGAACCACAGCCGGCCGTCCGGCCCGGCGGCGATGGCCGAAGGAAACGCGCCGGAGAGCGGGAGCGGGAACTCGTCGACCTCACCCTCGGTCGTGATCCGGCCGATCCGGTCGGCCTCCGCCTCCGTGAACCACAGCGCGCCATCGGGACCGACCGTGATCCCGAACGGACCGGCAATCGACGTCGGCAAGGGGAAGGACGTGACCTCTCCGGCCGTACTGATCCGCCCGATCCGGTGCCCCAGGAACTCCGTGAACCAGAGCGCGCCGTCCGGCCCGGCCGTGATGATCGACGGCCCGCCGGACGTCGAGCCGAGCGCGTACGACGTGGCCTCACCATCGGGCGCGAGTCTGCCGATGCGCCCGGCGTGGACCAGCGTGAACCACAGCGCGCCGTCCGGCCCGGCGGCGATTCCGTACGGCCCGGCGGCGGCGTCGGAGACGGGGAACTCCGTGATGGACACGGTCGTCGGCCGGGAAATCATGTATGCGGTTCCCTCGTTCATGGCTGGGGGCTGGGGGCTGGGGGCTGGGGGCTGGGGGCTGGGGGCTTGTCGGCTGTGGCCCGGTGGTTGGGGGCCGGTGGTTGAGGGTCGGCGCGCAGTCGTCAGTGGTCGGCGGGAGCGCGTTCGGGGGCGGCGGCGCCCGCCCCGCGGGCGAGGCGGGCCTCCAGCGCCGTCCGGCACCCCGGCCACTCCGCCGCGGTGATCGAGAACATCGCGGAGTCACGGAGGCGGCCGTCCTCCCCCGGCGCCCAGGAGGGCGACCAGTTGCGCAGCACGCCCTCGAAACGGGCGCCCACGCTTTCGATCGCGGCCCTCGAACGGCCGTTGCGCGCGTCTGTCTTCAGATCGACGCGGGCCACGTCCCACCGCTCGAAGGCATGCCGGAACAGCAGGTACTTGGCCTCGGTGTTCAGCCCCGTCCCCTGCGCCGACGCCGCGAGCCAGGTGAAGCCCACCTCGATGGCGCACAGCCCGCCGCCCTCCGTCGGCCACAGCCGCGGATCCCAGAAGCCCGTGGCTCCGACCGCCCGCCCCGACGTCCGATCGATCTGCGCGTACGGGGCCAGTCGTCCGGCGGTGGCACGGGAGAGCTGCGCGTCGACGTACGCCTCGACCTCTGCCGCCCTCGGCACCCATGTGAACCGGTACGAACTCCGGTCCTCCTCCGCCGCCACGGCCAAATCCGCGGCGTGACGGTGATCCAACGGTTCCAGACGCACGCGTGTGCCCTCCAGAACCGGTCCCTCAAGCGTGAAACTCATCTGCCGCCAAAGCCCATCGATTGCCGGAACAGCGTTCATCGTGCGTCGTGCGTCGTGCCCGGCGGGTGGCTGCGCGCTGTCGTCGGGCTCCGACGGCACAGCGTTCCAGAGCGGTCGTGCCGGTGTCGCGTGAATTCCGGGCGGTGGCAGGGTGCTTGGATGCGGCCGCGCACCGTCCGTATGGTCCGGGGTTGGCCTCGGCCCCTACCTTGGGCCGCATGGCTGAGGAGATCTTCCGTGACCGACGGCTGGCCGAGCTCTACGACCCGCTCGACCCCGATCGCGGTGACCTGGACGCCCACCTCCTGCTCGCGGAGGAGTTCGGCGCGCGGAAGGTGCTGGACATCGGCTGCGGGACGGGCGTGTTCGCGTTGCTGCTGGCGGACCGTGGGGTGGAGGTCGTCGGGATCGACCCGGCCGGCGCCTCCCTCGATGTCGCACGGGCCAAACCGGGGGCGGACCGGGTCCGCTGGATCCACGGTGACGCGACGGCCCTTCCCCCGCTCCAGGTCGACCTCGTCACCATGACGGCCAACGTGGCGCAGGCGATCGCGGACCCGGAGCTATGGCGGCGGACACTCGCGGGCGCATACGAGGCCCTGCGGCCGGGCGGCCACCTGGTCTTCGAGACCCGCGACCCGGCCAGACGGGCCTGGGAGGCGTGGAATCGCGAGGACTCGCACGGGGTCACCGAGGTGCCGGGTTTCGGCACGGTCGAGACCTGGGTGGAACTGACCGAGGTCGCCGGCCAACTGGTCACCTTCCGGTGGCACTACACCTTCGACGGCGACAAGAAGGAGCTGACTTCCGACTCCACCCTCAGATTCCGCGAGCGGCACGAGATCGAGACGGAGCTGGCCGCTCACGGATACGTGCTGGAGGACGTACGGGACGCTCCCGACCGGCCCGGCAGGGAGTTCGTGTTCGTGGCGCGTCGGCCGCCGGCGATGTGACGGATGAAGCGGGCGTCGTACCGGATCACCCAGAACCGACTCACTGAGCCGGCCTTCGGCGAACTGGCTGGAACTCTGGGTTTTCAGGCGTGCATCAGGTCCAGCGCCTGCTTCAGGTTGTGCTCGGCGATACCCGCCATGAACGCCCGGTCGGGGAAGTCCCCGTCGAGCAGCCGCAGTGGCCCCGCCGTCAGCGAGAGCCGCTGCGCGAGCATGTAGAGCGCGAGCCGGTCCTCGTCCAATCCGGCCGCCGCCAGGGGCTGGTAGGCATCGTGCAGGCGGATCCGTAGAAACACGTGCTCCCACTCGACGTCGAAGTACATCGTGCCCTCGATGTCGATCGCCACGGGGTTCCCGTCCGTGTCCACCAGTACGTGGTCGGGCCCCAGTTCGCCGTGCACGACCGCGTACTCCGCGCGCGGCCGCACGGCCGCCGCCAGGTCCAGCAGCCGCTCCTCCAGCCGGTCGCGGGCGTCCGCTATCCGTGGATCGCGGGAGGCTGCCTCGGCGAGGTCCCGCAGCGCACGTTCGAGAACCACTCCCTCGCACGACGTACCGCGTGAGGACCCGCCCGCGTCGACCACGGCGACCTTGCCGTAAGCCGGGGCCCGGTGGAGCCGCATCGCCTCCAGCGACTCCGCGAGCCGGGCCATGACCGGAGCGGCCGCCCGCCGGTCGCGCGCGAGCAGCTCCTCCAGGCTCTCGCCCTGAAGGTCCTCGACGATCGCCAGGTCGGCCGGGCAGTGGGCACCGTCGCGGTCGACGAGACGGATCGCCGGGACGCGGACGCCGAGCGTGTCCAGCCGCGTGTGCGCGGCCTCGAACAGATCGAGTCCGAGGCCGGGTGAGAACGGGTCGGTCAGGTCGTCGTCCCCCTCGGCGGCAGGCCAGTAGTTCTCGGCGTCGTCCCACAGGTAGGCGATCGCGGTCGTCGCGTCGTCCATCACCAGGCGGTACACGCCCTTCTTGCTGCCGCCCGCGACCCGCTCGACCGCCGCCAGCCGCCGTCCGCCGCCCAGCGCGGCCCGCGCCGCACCCGCCAACTGCTCCCGTGCCACTGACCTGGAAGCCACGTTCCGAACCGCCTCTCCGCCCCGGTAATCCGTCCGGCGATCAGTTGAACACGGGAGCCTGTCAGCACGCGAAGGACGTCAGAACGCCGACGCCGCCTGGCTTCCACGATGTCGAGGAGGCGCCGGTACTTCTCCAGGAGCGCTTCGGCGTCGAGCATCGCGGGTCCGTGGAATGGGGCTTCCGGGTACAGCGGCTGCTGACGGAACTGCGAGAACGGGTAGGCGGCTGAGCTCGTCGCCGAGCGGTGAACGGAGTCGATGTCACCGGCCGCCACCAGCACCGTGATCTACTCCACCAGGGCCAGGGCCAGGGCCAGGGCCAGGGCCAGGGCGACGGCAGCGGTAAGCCTGCTGGGCCCCCTGCCGACCACGATCGCGGGACGTGAGCGGCCTTGAACAACGGCCTGCTCGAGGAAGCCCAGTTCGGCCGTTCTGCTCACGAGCGGCACCCCGGCAGCACCTCGGTCGTGCGCCGTCGTGTCGTACGCCTGTGTCATCGCGTTCCCTGCCTGCTCAAGCGAAGCCTCTCTCATGGAGTTGTGCGGAGTCGGACTCATACGCGGGGGCCGGACCGTGACGAAGCCTCGGTCCGGCCGCGGTCCGCCTGCGGACGTGCTCACCCGCATCAGGCGGGCTGCCCCACCCCTGCCTTCGACTCGGTGTCGCCCGGCGCTCCGGTGAGCACGCGGATCTCCGTCTCCGTGTAGTCCGCGCCGCCGGGCTCCCGCCGGTCGCGCACCGAGCCGATCCACCCCAGGAAGAAGCCGACGGGTATGGACACCAGGCCGGGGTTGCGCAGCGGGAACACCGCGAAATCGGCGTCCGGCAGCAGCGCGTGGGGGTCGCCTGAGACGGCCGGGGACAGCGCCACCAGCAGCACCGCCGTGCTCAGCCCTCCGTACATGCTCCAGATCGCCCCCCGGGTGGTGAACCCCTTCCACCACAGGGTGAAGAGGATGGCCGGCAGCACCGCGGAGGCCGCGATCGCGAAGGCCAGGCTGACGAGGAACGAGATGGGCAGGTGCTGGGCGTACAGCGACAGCACGATGGTCACGAGCCCGATGAAGACGACCGCCAGCCGTGCGACCAGCAGTTCGCTCTTCTCCGACGACCTCCCCCGCATGATCACCGCGCCGTAGATGTCGTGGGCGAGCGCGCAGGCCACAGTGAGCGTGATTCCGGCGACGACCGTCAGGATCGTCACGAACACCACGCAGGAGATCACGGTCAGCAGGACGGTGCCGCCCACGTGCTCGGCGACCAGCAGGATGGCGGTGTTGCCGGAGTCGGCGTCGGCGACGATGGTGTCCCGGCTGAGCAGGGCAGTGGCGCCCAGCCCGTTCACCACGACCAGCACGACGAAACCGAGGTTCAGCAGCCCCATCCACTGCACCGAGCGGCGGGCCCTGGGACCGGTGGAGACGGTCGACAGGCGCATCAGGACGTGCGGCAGCCCGGCCGCTCCGAGCAGGAACGCCACCTGCAGACTCACCAGGTCCAGCTTGCTTACGCCATCGTCGTAGCGGATGCCCGGGCGCAGGAACTGCTCACCGAAGCCGCTGCGCCCGGCCGCCTGCGACAGCAGGTCCGCCGGGTTCCAGCCGAAGCGCCACAACACCGCGAGGGCGAGGGCGACGCACGCACCGATCATCAGGACGGCCTTGACGGTCTCCAGCAGGGTGGTCACCCGCATCCCTCCGAGGACGACGAAGAGGATCATCACCAGACCGAGGCAGGCCACGATGCCCCGCTGAGCGGCCGGCCCGTCGTAGCCGAGGACGGGCGCGGCGAGCACCCCGGCTCCGACGAGCTGGGCGATCAGGTACGGCAGGGAGATGAACAGGGTGGTGATCCCCGCCGCCAGGTGCACCGGACGCGACCGCAGACGGTGGGCGAGTGTGTCGCCGACGGTGAACCGCGAGGTGCTGTGGTACGGCTCGGCGACCAGCATCAGCACCACCACCCAGGTGACCGCCGGCGCCAGTACGTAGGCGATGCCGTCGAACCCGTTGAGGGAGATCTGTCCGGGGTTGCCGAGCATCGAGGCCGCGGACATGTACCCGCCGAAGAGCGCGATCCCGTTGACTGCCGACGACAGCCGACGTCGGCCGACGTAGAAGTCGCTGAGGTCGGTGCCCTCCGATGTGGTTCCGAGGAGGGAGAGCAGCAGGGTGAGGACGACGAAGATCGCGAAGATGGCGAGGACGGGGCCGACGTCGTGGGGCGCGGCCAGGGCGACGAAGGTGTTCACCGGTGGCCCTTTCGCTGGGGCGGGAGAACGGGTCTGAGCCGCGCCGCCACTGGATCGAGCTTGGTGCCCGCGTAGCGCCCGTACCACACCATCGCCCAGGCGGCGAGGGCGAGTTCCACGAGGATGAGCACGAGGCCGATGTTGACCGGCCCGAGCAGCCCGGTCCCCATGAAGCCCGGTACCTCGGCGGCCAGGACCACGGCGCACACCTGCCCGCCGGCCACGGCGGCGGCGACCTTCGCGGGCGGCTTGCGCGCGGCGCGAAGCTTGCGCAGAGCGGCGGCGTCGTTCCGGGACGGGAGTGACCGCAACTGCTGGGGGGCGCGGTCGGACCATGAGCCTTGCTCGTTGGTTTGGGCGCGGGGACCGGAGTGCCCGTACGGATCGGTGTCGTCGTGACGGTCGGTTTGCTCGTACGGGTGCATGGGTGTCCTCAGCTTGGAAGGGCGCACAGCCGGCGGAAGGACTCGCGTGGTCGGGGGAAGCGGCATATGTCTGGAGCCGACGGGCCCACAGCCGCGAAGAGTTGGTCTGACACGATGCACCGGGGGTGCCCGGCCGGGTGCCGTCCGACAGCGCAGACGTCCGTACCGTCCGCCACCGGGGCCGCAGCGCGACCACCAGGCACCTGCACCTCATTGGCCGTTCACGGTGCCGTAACGGCCCGCCATGCGACAAGGCTGGTCAGGCAACGATCCGGCCTACTTGCGTACGTTTCGTTCTTCGACGAGCGACCGAGCCGGCTTGCTGTGGCGGACACAAACCCTTGCAGTGGCCTGTCGGTGAATGTTGTGCTTGTGGAAATGGGCCAACGGGTGCGGTTCCTGGTCGCGTTGGGAGAAGGGCATGGGCAGGTCGTCCCCGGACGTCATCGTCCCTTTCGGCGTTCCGTCACCGGCCCGCGAAATCCTGGAAGCTGGGCCCCCGAGGTCCCCCACGACTGGTGGAAGGCGGGTGCGCCGCGACGCCACATCGGAACTGAGGCACTACGAGCAGATTGCCCGGACGTACGGGCACACCTGCATCTCGCCTTCCGCGTTGGACGAGGAGGGCCGCGCGCTGCTGCTGCGCGCCTGTGCTGCGCTCGCTCGGATCTGGCACCTGTGGCTCCAGCGTGACGACGGGCCGAGCCATGAAGTCCTCCTGGGTTACGACGACTTCGGGCAGCCCGTGAGCGGGCCGCGGTTCGTGCACGAGCCGTGGGAGATCGCGCGGACTCTGCTTGCCGTCTGCCCTGCGGCGGGTGACCCCGCCGACATCGACGGGATGTCGCCGGAGGAGGCCGTGGCAGCGATCACGGCTCAGGTGGAGGGACTGGAGTCCGAGGCCGCCGACTTGCGGGAACACGGTACCGAACACCCGCAGGAGCTCACCGCATTCACCGAGTGAGGGCACCGAGAGAGCCGAGAGCGCCGGCGGTGTGGCTGAAAGGCCGACGTTGCAGCTCCGGAGTGTTCGGTTGCGCGGCTGCACAAGTTACTCATTGGGCACTTGCCGGGTGAGTAGAGACATCCGGACCTTCGCGCTGTAGGTTGACATTTTGTTGAACCCGCGCGGTGCTCGGCCGTCCGCCCTGCCCGTCATGTCTGTGCGGCCTGGGCGCCTGGCCTGTCGTGACGCCCGGGGTGTGCACGCCACCGCGCATGTCGGACGAGGGTGTTCGGCGTGCGCGGCTCCGTGCGGGAACGGACTTTCCCCCTCTTTCCCTCGTTCAAGGAGTACGCGCATGCGCTTGAGCAGATCGATCACGGCATCTGTGGTCATGAGCATGGCAATAGGTGTGGTGCTGGCGCAGGGCGCGGCTCACGCGGGCTCCCCGGGGGCCCTGTCGCGTGACTGTTCCGACCTTGTCCGCATACGGGCCTTCTCCGACGACCTCGACAAGAAGACGCTGGATGACGTCTACGTGGGCAATCTGTCCGCCCTCGCCGTCGACCGGGGCGGCCGGATCACCGCGGTGTCCGACGAGTCGTACGTCTACTCGCTCGACGTGCGGGAGAGGGCCCGTTCGCTGAGCGCCGAGGCGGTGGCGGTGGCCTCGCTCACCGACGCGAACGGCAGGGCGCCGGACTCCGAGGGGCTGGCCGTCGACCTGGACGGCACCCGGCTGATCAGCTCGGAGACCGAGCCCTCCGTCACCCGTTACGACCGTGACGGCACGGCGGTCGAGGCACTGCCGGTACCGGCGGCCCTCGCCGTCGCCCCGGCTGGACGGGCGGTACGCAACCAGACCTTCGAGGGGCTGACGCTCCAGCGCGGCGGACGCACCCTGGTCGCCTCGATGGAGGGCGCGCTCTCCGGGGACCAGGCCGACGTGGTGCGGCTGCAGACCTGGCACCGCGCAGGCCTTGGCAAGTCCTTCAAGGTCGGCGCCCAGTACGGCTACCAGGCCGACACAGGCCTGGGAGTCGTCGAGCTCGCCGCTGTCGGAGACGGCCGGCTGCTCGTCCTCGAACGCGGCTTCACCGTCGGCGTCGGCAACACCGTCCGCCTCTACTTGGCCGACCCGCGCCGGGCCGACGACGTCAGTGGCACCGAGGCCCTCACCTCGGACGGCCCGGCCCGGCTGGCGTCCAAGACCCTGCTGGCCGACCTTGTCGACTGCCCGAGCCTCGGCGCGACGGCCGAACAGCCTCAGCCCAACCCCCTGCTGGACAACATCGAAGGACTGGCCGTGACCGGCCACACAGCCGCCGGGCGCCTGCGGTTGCTGCTGGTCAGCGACGACAACGAGCGGGAGACCCAGATCACCCGCCTGTATTCGCTCGATGTCCGGCTGCCGCGTTGAGTGATCGGGCAGCCGTGACGTGGCCGGCGCGTCGTCCCACGCGACCGCGGGAGCGACGGGCCGGCCGAGGCGGGTTCAGTGGTTCGGCCCGAGCGGGTGGCTGAACCCCTGATCGGAGATGAGCCCCGCCGCTTCGCAGAGGTCGGCCGCGAACCGCTCGACCGCGTCGTAGGGGAAGCGGTGGCTGGGGCCGCTGACGGAGAGGGAGGCGATGACCTTGCCGGAGAGGCCGGTGACCGGGACGGCGACCGCGGTCGGGCCCTCGTCCCACTCGCTGCTGCTGACCGCGTAGCCGTGATGCACCGCCTCCTGCGCTCGCGTGCGCAGTTCGTCCGCGTACGCCTCGCCGTGCGGGGAGGAGGCGGCGACGCGGCGCAGCAGGGTGTCGGAGGCGTCCCGCAGGAGGATCTTGGAGGAGGCGCCGGCCCACAAGGGCTGCTCGTCACCGATGTCGACGACGTGGCGCAGAGGGTGCGGGCTCTCCTCGTGGGCGACGCAGACGCGTCTGAGGTCGCGGGCGACGAACACGTTTCACTCGCCGCCGACGACATCGCCGCCACCGCCCGCCGACTCCGCACAGCCGGCACGCGACTGCTCCAGATCCCCGCCACTACTACGACGACCTCGACGCCCGCTACGAGTTCACCCCCGGCGAGCTGGACACCTACCGGGAACTCGGCATCCTCTACGACCGCGGCGAGCAGGGCGGCGAGTTCCGGCACCTCTACACGGCAGCCGTCGACCACGCCTGGGATATTGTTCAGAATTTCTGTCTGACTGGGACCTTTGGGGATCTGGGAGAGTTGTGCGAGTTGTAGTGCCCATCCGGGTCACGTTCACGTCGTCCAAGACGGCACCGCCCACCAGCCGCAGATGCTGATCATGACCGATGCCGAAGCCGCCGACCGGCTCACCGCCACAGCGCCCGGGGACATCTGACCCTCGCCCCTGCATACAACGGGCCCGGGGAGGCGACCTCCCCGTGCCCGTTGTATGGAATCGTGCACTGTTACGACGGCGCGACGCACGTTTATTTCTACAAGAATGAAGTGACCGAAGAAATCTACTGATGCGACTACAAGATCAAGCTGGGTGGAGGGGAGAGAAGGTGAGAGTTCGCTATTTGGGTTCTCCGGATTCACCGCCCAATCCCGTCGACGGCAGGTACCACCTCACCCCCGGCCGGGAGTACGTCGTGCTCGAACTGCATGTGAGTAGCGACGGTTCTTCCTCGCTGCGAATCGAGGACTCGTCGGGTGAACTCGCTGGCCTGTACAGTGGGAAGTGCTTCGATCAAGTGTCGGACGTCATCCCTTCCCAGTGGAGTGTGGAGATCAACCGCCGGGGTGGTTTGAGCCTCGGGCCGAGGGAATGGATTGCAGGCGACTTCTGGGAGCGCATGATGGAACGTGACCCAGAAGCGGAGTCCAGTTTCGAAGTAATTCGAGACGCGATTCTGGCAGAGGATCCCAGCACGTAAATCGCTGCTTCATAACTTCCTGTCACAGTCGGCCACCACCCAGGCTGAACGCCCCCGACACGGGTTGCGTAGCTTGGTAGCCCGCAACTAAGCGCGAGTCGCAGGTCCACGTCCTGCCCAGCTTTGAGAAGGGGCCCCGGCACTGGCAGGGCCCCTTCTGCACGCGCTTCATGAAGCCCCCGGCCTACCCAGCCGACCTCGCCGACACCCTCGGTTTTGTTCAGCGGTGTCCGGCGGTGAGCCGGCCGTCGAAGGTGATGTCGAAGGCTTGGAGCGCGGCCTTCCAGTGCATGGTCCAGCGTTTGCGTCCCGTGTCGGTCGGGTCTGTGGACGTGGTCCCTCGCCCCGTTGAACTCCACCAGCTCCGGCGACAGTTGAACACGGGAGCCCACCAGTACGCGGAGGATGTCAGTCGCGACGTGGGAGTTCCTTCAGCGAGCGCAGCAGGGCGCCGAAGGCAGAGGGGGCGGCGTCGAGTACGGCTTGGGTGGGGTCGGCGGACTCGATGAGGCGGATGGTGGTGGGGTCGGCGGATATGTGGACGCAGGCTTCGCCTTCTTGGCAGTGCGAGGACTTCTGCATGGCGGCGACGTGGACGCAGGATTCGCCCTGGCCGCAGTAGGACGACTTCTGCCAGGCGTAGGCAGGCATGGCTTTTACCCTTCACAGGTCGTGGACGAGGTTGTGGATGAAGTCGCGCGATTTCGACGGCTTGAGGGCTGCTTGTTCCATACGGTCCAGCAGCATGCGGTAGGTCTCCAACTGGGCTTCCGCGTCCACGAGTACAGGCCCGTGAGACTGATCCAGTGAAACCGTGTCGAGTTGGGGGACGGGCCCGTACGCGTAGAAGATGTTCTGCCCGGAACCGGGGTAGGCGCCGATGGCGAACGGGATCACCGTCACGGTGATGTGCGCCTGTTCGCTCTGTTCCACGATGTGATCCAACTGACGTTTGGCGACGGAGGGGCCGCCCACCGGCACACGTAGTGCGGCTTCGTGGATGATCGCGCGGAACGGCACCGCGTCGTTGTGGTCCAGTAGCGCTTGACGCTGGAGACGGTGACTCACCCGGTGCTCGATCTCGGAACGGGAGAACTCGGGAACCACCTGCCGGAAGATTTCGCGAGCATGGTCGGTGATCTGCAGCAGTCCGGGCACGTGTGCCGTGTTGGCCGAACAGAGCGCGGTCGCGTGATGCTCCAACTCGGCGATGTTCAGGAGCGTGGGCGGGAGCACTTCGCGAAACGTCTCCCACCAGCCGCGTGACTTGTCGGTCGAGATGTCGACCAGGGCCTCAACGAAGGCCTGGTCCGCACATGAGTAGGCGCGGGCCATCGCTCGAAGCCGATCGGGGCTGACACCGAACCGGGCCGACTCGATGTTGCTGAGTTGGCCCTGGCCGATGCCGAGGTGCCGTGCTGCCTCGGTGGCGGTCATACCCGCTCGTTCGCGCATTTTGCGCAGCTCGACAGCCAGCCGGAGGCGGCGGGCGGACGCCACGGGCTTCGGGGGCATGCGAACTCCTCTTGTTCAGGACCGACTGGGGTATCACCCACACGAGGGAAGCTTGTCGAAGTTTTCGCGGATTCATCAAAAGTTACTTGCGTGGGCTCTATTTTATTTCCAGGCGCCCCACCCAGAAGTGCCCCGCTCGACGGAGCGGCGACGGCCACTGGGTACTGCTCGACCCCGACTTCGACTGCTCAACGACACGATCCAACTCCCCTCAGTGACCGGAGACTTTCATGGCCACCGTATCGCCGTCGCTCGACTACACGCTGCGCCTTCCCCGCGACCCGCGCTCCCCCGGCGTGGGACGTGCCACCCTGCGGGCCGTGCTGGCAGCCCATGACCTGGATGAACTCCGCCCGGTGGCAGAGCTGTTGGCCACGGAGTTGCTGACGAACGCCCACCAGCACACCACGAGGGAGTACGCCCTGCGGGTGGTGGAGATCGGCGGGCGGTTGCGGGTGGGGGTGTGGGACCGGGACTGGCGGGTGCCGGCCGGGTTCGAGGGCAAGGGCGAGCGCGTCGATGTCCACGCCGACTCGGAGCGCGGTCGGGGGCTGTGTCTCGTGCGGGCCTGCTCCGAGGATCGGGGAGTGTCCGTCCTGCGCGACCTCGGCGTCTCGCGGGGCGGGAAGTTGTTGTGGGTGGACTGCGGGGCCGCGGTGGGCTGAAGCAACCCTGCCGGGGGTGCGGCGGTCTTACCCGGCGTCGTGATCGGAGGGTCGGCCTCCGCCCGACTCGTACCGGCGACCGACCGGAAAGGGCGTACTCCATGAAACCCGATCCCGATCCCAATCTCTGCCTGGCCGTTCCGGAGGGCTTCGACGACACGGACGCCGAGTCCCAGGTGCATCCCATGGCGAGGAAGCTGTTTCCCGCCACGACCGCCGCGGACGCCTTCAGGAAGGCCCATGAGTGGGTGGGGGAGCACGACGTCTTCCTCGTGGACGTGTCATGGGACTTCGCACACGACGAGGACGAGCCCTACACGCTGAGCATCTACTTCACCTTCGAGCTGGAGCCCGAGGACACCTGACAGGGCCAAGGGCTGTCCCGCAACCGCTGTTTGTGGCAGACGCTCTGGCGGGAGGAGCTGGACCCTGACGGCCGTTCGTAGGCCGGATGACGGGCGTCCCGGCGGCGCGGTGCCGGCCCGATCTCTGTCCAGGCGGCCGGAGTGCCTGCTCGCTCGCCGGCTCGGTGCCGGTGTCGCCGGAGACCTGGCGCTGCCGGCGGTCGCAGGAGACGGCGACGGCCCCGGTCGGCGCTGTGAGGCGGCCGGCGGGCATCGGCTGTGTCAGGCTCCGTGATCCCCGCGCGGCCGCCCTGCTCGGACCGCAATTTCCTGCTCATCGATCGGTCGATGGATGAGCAACGGGATCTCGCGCGCGAAGCAGACCGCGAAGAGTTCTTTGCGAAGGACTCTTCGCGAAGAACTCTTCGCGGTTTAGCCTGTGCGGTGTGACCGACGCGATGAAGAGGCCAGAGGGCCCCAAGGTTGAAGAGGACTCCGTTGTTCTGGATGCCAAGGGGCTGCGTGCCATGGCGCATCCGGTGCGCGTGCAGCTGATTGGACTGCTGCGGAAGTACGGCCCATCGACAGCTACCCGTCTCGCGGAGCGGCTGGGCGTGAATTCCGGGACGGCCAGCTACCACCTGCGCCAGCTCGGCGCGGCCGGTTTCGTTGAGGAGGACGCCGGGCGGGGCAACGCGCGAGAGCGCTGGTGGCGTTCCGTGCATCAGATGACGGAGCTCAATGACCGGGAGCTGGTCGATCGGGAGCCCGAGGCCACCTTGGCCTTCCTGCAATCCGTCGCCGCCACCTACACCTTGCGCACCCAGCAGACGCTGAACGAGTTGCAGACGATGCCCCGCGCGTGGCGGGACACCTTCGACATGAGCGACTTGGCCTTGCGGCTCACACCCGAAGAGGCCGTCGCCTTGCGGCAGGAGTTGCGGGCCGTCATCGCCCGGTACCGGAGAGATACGCCCGAGGCGGCGGCGAGTGCCCCGGAGGGAGCCGAGCGGGTCGGCGTCATCACGCAGTTCCTGCCGGAACTGGATGCGCCCGCCCCGTCGGCGGCCCACTCCGGTTCTGAGGCCGTGACCGGAACGGAGACGTCGTGACACGGGACGGCTTAGGCGCCGACAGCATGTCCACAAGGCGGTCCTTACGGCCCCTCGGTGGGGTGCTGGCGGCCATAGCAGTGTCGCTGACCGGTACGCGGATCTCGGCGGTCGCGCTGCCCTGGTTCGTCCTGGTCACGACCGGCAGCGCCACCCAGACCGGGCTGGTCGCCTTCTTCGAGATGGCTCCCTACGTGGTGGTCAAGGCGTTCACCGGACCACTGGTGGACCGGGCCGGCCCACGGATCGTTTCCTGGACGACGGACCTCGTCAGCGCAACCGCTGCCGCCGCCGTCCCCTTACTGCACGCCCTGCACCTGCTGTCCTTTCCGCTTCTGCTGGCCCTCGTCGCGGTGATCGGCGCCGCCCGTGGACCCGGCGACCTGGCCAAGGAAGTCATGGTCCCGGAAGCGGCTGAGCGTTGTGGGGTGCCGCTGGAGCGGGCCACCGGCCTGTCCGGCGCGACCGAGCGGCTCGCCTCCACCGTCGGCCCGGCGGTCGGCGGTTCCTTGGTGGCACTGCTCGGCCCCTTGACAGGTCTCGTCGTCAACGCGGGCTGCTTCGCTCTCGGATCGGTGATCATCGCACTGGCGCTGCCTCGCCGCATGGGAGAGCCGACCGAGGGCGCCTCGTCGCAGGCAGGAGAGACGAAAGCGGGCTACTGGAAACGCTTCGGTGAAGGCCTCACCTTCCTGCGCACCGAGCCGCTGCTGCTCATCGTCATCATCATGGTGGGCATCACCAACCTGCTCGATGCGGCGTTCATGACGGTTCTCCTGCCCGTCTGGGCCAAGGAGTCCGGCAACGGGCCGACCGCGATCGGCCTCACAGGCAGCGCGATGGGAGCCGCAGCGGTTGCCGGGAGCCTGATCGCCGCGGTGGCCGCACACCGGCTGCGGCGCAGGGTCGTGTTCTTCACCGGGTTCCTGTTGGCCGGGGCCCCGAGATTCCTGATCCTCGCCGTCGACGCCCCGTTGGGAGCGGTGCTGGCCGTCTTCGCCGTCAGTGGATTCGGTGCGGGCTTCCTCAACCCGGTGATCGGGGTCGTCCTCCTCGAACGGGTGCCCCGCCGGATGCTGGGCCGGGTCAACGCGCTCCGCGACTCGTTGGCCTGGGCAGGAATCCCGCTCGGTGGGCTGATCGCCGGGGCGGCGGTGGCCTCCGTCGGACTGGTGCCGGTACTGCTCGTCTGCGGGGCCACGTACTTCCTCACCACGAACCTGGCAGGACTGCGGCCGGAGTGGCGCGAGATGGACCGTCCGGGTGGGAGAGGTGTTCTGAAACGCCACCCTGAGGAAGAAGCTCCACCAAGGCTCCCTGACCGATCAACCCGCGGGCCCGGCGCCGGTGCCGGCACAGCGCATTAGCCGCGCAGGTCCACCCGTACCGTCAGCAGCTCCGCCCCCAGCACCCGTACCGCCGCGCTGTTCATGCGGGGCAGGGTGCGCAGGCGGGCCACCGCGTCGTCGTCCGGGAGGAGGTGGGCCGTGCCCTCGTGCCAGTGGCCCCGGATGCGGACGCGGACCGAGGGGTCGGCCTTGATGTTGCGGATGTAGTGGGACTTCTCGCCGTACTCGGAGACCAGCCAGAACGTGGTGCCGACGCGGCGCCCGCCGATGGGGGTGCGGCGGGGGAGGCCGGAGGTGCGGCCGGTGGTCTCCAGAACCGTCTGGAGCGGTACGCGGCGGAGGACCGGGTTGGCGACACGGCGCTGGAAGGCCGTGACGACGCGTTGCTTGAGGCCGGCGTGGCCCGGATGGTTCGCGTGGTCCGCACTGCGGGACATCGGCGTGGTTCTCCTCGGGGTGTGGGAGGTACGGATTACAGGATCGGGTACGGGGTTACGGGGCGAAGGCGGTGGGTGGCCGGTGCGGGTCGTGACATGGAATCTGTGGTGGAGGTTCGGGCCGTGGCAGGAGCGGCAGAAGGCGATCCTCGCCGTGCTGCGTGAACTGCGGCCCGACGTGGTCGGGTTGCAGGAGGTCTGGGAGCAGGGCGGAGAGCACTCGGCAGACGCGGCAGACGCGGCGGCGGGTGTGGCGGCGGGTGCGGTGAGCGCGGCGGATACGGCGAATGCCGCGAACACGACGACCGCAGCGGGTACGGCCACCGCAGCGAACCCGGCGGATACGGCGAACCGGGAGAACCTGGCCGGGTGGCTCGCCGGGGAACTCGGTATGCACTGGGCCTGGGGCACGTACGGCGACCCCGCGCGCTGGCAGCGGCGGATCGGGGACCCGAGCGTCGGGATCGGTAACGCCGTGTTGAGCCGATGGCCCGTGCTGGAGCGGGACACCATCGGGCTGCCGACGGGAGAGGGCGACAGCGGGCGCGGCGCCCTCTATGCCCTCCTCGACGCACCGGCGGCACCCGTCCCCTTCTTCACCGCCCACCTCAGCTCCGCGACCGACGCGTCCGCGGTGCGCTGCCGCCAGGTCACCGCGCTGGTCGAGTTCGTCGCCCGCCACCGGGGCCGAGGCGCCCACCCGCCCGTGATCACCGGGGACTTCAACGCCTGGCCCGACTCCGACGAGGTCCGGCTGCTCGGCGGGTACAAGACCGCGCCCGCCGTACCCGGGCAGTGCTTCTTCGACGTCTGGGAGTACGCCGAGCCGGGTGTGCCATCGGCCACCTGGGACATCGCGAACCCGTACGTCGCCAAGTCGTTCGGGCCGAGCGTGCGGGTCGACTACATCCACGTCGGGCCGCCGGGCCCCGGCGGAATCGGGCACGTGCGCGCCGTACGGAGGGCGGGCGACGCCCCCGTCGACGGCGTATGGCCCTCCGACCACATGGCGGTCGTGGCCGACCTGACCGACGGAGCGAACTGAGCGAACGGATCGGATGGAGCGGACGACGACGTGCGTGACGGCGGGGCCGGGGGCCACTGAAACCCCCGGTCGCCCACCCCCGGAAAACCTACGGCTTCCTGCCCAACCCCCCGTGCTGCCCGATCGGCTTCGGCTCGCCCGCCGCCGTGTCGTCCGGGCGCCACAGCGGTACGGAGACGATGCCGGGGTCGATCAGGTCGAGGCCGTCGAAGTAGCCGGTGATCTGGTCGATGGGGCGGAGGAAGTACGGGACGGCGCCGGTCTCGTTGTAGGCGTCCTGGGCGCGCTCGTAGTCGGGATCGGTGCCCCGGGAGCCCTCGTTGATGTTGAGGTAGCTGCCGGAGGGGAGGCCGTCGAGGAGGCGGCGGACGATGTCGCGGGCCTCCTCGTAGTCGCGGACGTGGCCGAGGATGCCGCTGAGGATCAGAGCCGTGGGCCGGGACAGGTCCAGCGTCGCGGCCGCGGCCTCCAGGACGCGGTCCGTGTCGTAGAGGCTGGCGTCCACGTATGCGGTGGCGCCTTCGGGGGCGGAGTACAGCAGCGCGCGGGCGTGCGCGAGGACCATCGGGTCGTTGTCGACGTAGACGATCCTCGACTCCGGCGCGCTGCGCTGGGCGACCTGGTGGGTGTTGTCGGCCGTGGGCAGACCGGTGCCGACGTCCAGGAACTGCCGTACGCCCTCCACCTCCACCAGATGCCGGATGCTGCGCCGCAGGTACGCGCGGCTGCTGCGGGCGATGGTCACGATGCCGGGGAAGGCGCCGGCGTACGCGTCGCCGGCCGCCTCGTCCACCGCGTAGTTGTCCTTGCCGCCGAGCCAGTAGTTCCAGATGCGGGCGGAGGCGGGCACCGAAGTGTCGACCTTCTCCTTCGCCGCCGGAGCCACCGCCGGGTCGGGCGTGGTCGCGTGATCGGTCATGGGCGCCGTCTCCTTGGCCGTGCAGGTGCGTCACGCGTACGGAGGTACGGACGCACGTGTTGTGTCGAGCCAAACCTAAGGCCCAACACAGCTATTCCGTACGCGGGTTCCCCCTACGTTCGCCGGACCTTCCAGCTGGCTGCTATCGCGCCCTGTCGCTGACCGTTGTCGCCGACCGTTGTCGCCGACCGATGTCGCTGACCGTTGTCGCCGACCGATGTCACTGGCCGTTGTCGCCGGGCGATGGCGCCAGCCGAAGTCGCCGACCGTTGTCGCCGTCCGAAGTCGCCGACCGATGTCACCGCCTTATCGCCGCCCAAGGAAGATCGGGTTCGTGAAGGCCGCCAGCGGGCCGGGGAAGCCCGGGACGATCGGCGGGTGGCGGACCTCGGCACGTACGTACGCCGCGTACGAGGCCGTCGTACGCCACTCCGCGGACCCGGTGCCGGACGCGGGAAGCGCGGCCGAGGTGAACAGGACGCCCTGGTCGGTGACGAAGCGGAGGGTGCAGTCCGGGGAGCCCGTCGCCTCCAGGCGGACGGTGACCGGCGTGTCGGCGTCCACCGGCAGCCGCTCGCCGATGCCCGCGTGCTCGCCGCGCGCCCCGGAGGCCGTGAAGGACACGGACACGTCCTTGGACTCGGCGACGTACGAGCGTCCGGCCCGCAGCCCCTCCTGGATGGCCTCCCTGGTCAGGTCGTCGGCGAGGACGACCGTCTGGGGGCGGCCGACCGGGTCGGGGTCGCGGTGGGCGTCGCTGTTGCCCATCGCCGGGATCCACCCCTGGCGGCCCTCGCGCACGGCCGCCACGAGCATGCCGTCCCAGTCGGCGAGCGCCACCTCGTCCTCCGGCGAGTACGCCCCGTTCCACACCTCCACCGCGTCCGCCTCGCCGAAGCCGAACTTCCAGTTGCAGCCGATGCAGGTGGCGTGCGGATGGGCCGGGACGACCAGGCCCCCGGCGCGCCGGATCTGCCGGGCGTACTTGCCGAACCGGTTGTCCCGCGCCCGGTACCGCCAGTCGACGAACGTCCCCGGGTCGATGCCGAGCGCCACCACGTGGCCGTTGCGCGTGGTGACCTCCTCGCCCAGCAGGATCAGCAGGTCGTCACCGGCGTGTTCGGCCCAATGGGCGTGCGCGGACGGGGTGTTGTGCTCCGAGCTGTTGATGAAGTCCAGTCCCGCGGCCCGCGCCAGCGCCGCCAGCTCGGCGAGCGTACGGCGGCCGTCGGAGTACCAGGAGTGCAGATGGCAGTCGCCCCGGTACCAGGCCCGGCCCCGCCCCTTGGCCCGCTCCGGCGGGTACACCGGCTTCACCGCCGCGGCCGGCCTGCCGTACGTCAGGGTGATCGTGATCTCGTACGGCAGCCCGCCCGGTGCCACCGTGTACGGGCCCAGCGCGATGTGCCACGTGCCGGGGCGGACCGGGCCCGGGAGGTAGCCCGGAGTCGCCTCGTCCGCCCGGATGAAGAACTCCGTGCGGGCGCCGCCGGACCAGCCCCGGAAGCCCTTGCCGCCCAGCTCCGTGCCGCGCTCGTCGAAGACACCGATGTCGAGCGCGTTGCCCATGGTGCCGGCCGGGACGGTCAGCCTCTCGTAGCTGTACGAGACCTTCAACTCTCTTACCCCCGGCGGCACTTCGACCGGCAGATACGCGAAATCGGGGGACCCGGTGGGGAGGGTCCCCCGGATGGTCTTCGTCTCCTGGCCGCCGTCCGCGGCCTCGGCGCCGCTCGTCCCAAAGGTCACGCTTCCCAACGTAAGCGCGGCCGCCGCCGACGTCACGAACAGCGCGCGCCTTCCGAGTCCGTTCCCGTCACCGTGGTCGCCGTGGTGGTCGTCGCACATGCTGCTGCTCCCCAGGTCGGTCGTGCGGGACATGGCATGGGTGGTGCGGGGCGGTGCGGGGTGGTTCCGAGAGTGGTGCGGGGGTGGTCCGTGGTGTGTGTGCCACCTTCGTATTCGGTGGTGAACTGCGGGGCAAGGGAGGGGAATCGGCGGGTTTCCACTTGGCCGAGTTGCGCCGGGTCATGACGTGCCCGCCGACCGCGACGAAGAGCCGGTCTCCTGGAGCTGCGGTACGCCCGCCACACCCCGTCATGCGTGAGATAGTGTCCGGATTTCGGACACGGTGAACGGGGGTACGCGTGAGGTTCGTCTGGCTGTTCTGGCTCAGGGCCCACTTCGGTACATACGGGTACAGCCATGGACTGCTGCGCGGCTCGATCGGCACGCTCGCGGTGCTCGTGACCGCCGCGACGATCTGGGCCATGGTGCGCGAGAGGAACCCCACCGTCGCCAAGATCGCCGCCGGTGTCGTAGGTGTCGCCGGCGTCGGGTGGCTGGCCGCCCACTGAGGTCGGGTCCATGGAGGGACGCCGGTGTCAGCCATCAGGTTCCGACCGGTCGGTATGGACATTCGTGGGCGGAGCGGTTAGAGATGACGCATGCGCATCTCCGTGACGATCTTCCTCACCGACGAGACGATCACTCCGACCCGGCTCGCCCGCGAGCTGGAGCAACGCGGTTTCGCGGGGCTCTACCTCCCCGAGCACACGCACATCCCCGTCGAGCGGACGACGCCGTACCCGGCGGGCGGGGAGCTGCCGCGCGAGTACGGCCGCACCCTCGACCCCTTCGTCGCACTCGGCCAGGCCGCCGCCGTCACCGAGCGGCTGGGCCTCGGCACCGGGATCACGCTGGTCGCCCAGCACGACCCGATCGACCTCGCGAAGCAGATCGCGACCGTCGACCACCTCTCCGGCGGCCGCCTCACCCTCGGCCTCGGCTACGGCTGGAACGTGGAGGAGGCCGCCGACCACGGGGTGACGTGGCGTACCCGGCGGGAGCTGGTGCGGGACCGGATGGCGTTGATGCGGGCGCTGTGGGCGGAGGAGCCGACGGCGTACGAGGGGGAGTCCGGGAGCGTACGGGCGAGTCAGGCCCATCCGAAGCCGGCGCAGAAGCCGCGCGGGCCGGTGGTCGGGCCGCGCACGCTGATCGGTGGGGCCGCGGGGCCGAAGCTGTTCGCGCACATCGCCGAGTACGCGGACGGATGGCTGCCGATCGGGGGGCGGGGGCTGGGGGAGGCGTTGCCGGTGCTGCGGGCGGCCTGGGCGGACGCGGGGCGCGACCCGGCGGCGCTCCAGGTGGTGCCGTACGCCGTGCAGCCGAGTGCGGGGAAGCTGGCGTACTACGCGGAGTTGGGGATCGAGGAGGCTGTGGTGCAGCTGCCTCCGGCGGGGGAGGCCGAGGTGCTGGGGGTGCTGGACTCGTACGGTGCGCTGATGGAGCGCTGATGGGGTGACAGGTGCGGGGGCGCCCGGTGCCGATGTCGTTCCGGAAACCGTCCGGCTGCGGTGGTCGACACGGTCCCCCGCCCATGCGCCCCATGCGCCCTTTTCGGGGCTCCGCCCGCGGACGTCATCGGCCGCGACCTCCCGGAGGTCGCGGCCGATGCGCGGTCGTCAGGCGGTCGCGGTCACTTCACCGCGGGACCCACCCGGAGCGTGACCGTGGAGCCGTCCTTGGCCTCCTTGATGATGGTGATCTTGGTGTTGGTGTTGGTGATCTCGACTCCGGCCGTGGGGTTCTTCTTGTCGTAGTACGTGTGGGTGCGGTCGTTGAAGGTCGACACGCCCTTCTTCGACGTGATCTTCAGCGTGACCTTCTTCCCCCAGTGCAGCGTGAACGCGTCCGTGCGGCCCAGGGTGAACGTCGAGTCGTGCGTCTGGTGGTCGTTCCCCGCCAGCTCTCCGTCGGACCACTTCAGGGCCTTCGGGTGGGCGTCGACCGGCAGCAGCAGACCGACACCGGGGTGCTGGCTGGTGTTGTTGTCCTGCTGCGAGGTGTCCCACTTCCAGATCAGCAGGCCGTTCTGGTACGGGTAGCGCTCCACCCAGCCCGGACGCGTGGAGTTGATCGCGAGCTTGAGGGCCTTGTCGTACGACACGTACTGGCGGTTCTCGGCGATGTAGTACTGCTCGTGCTCCGTGGTGTAGGAGCCGCCGAAGCGGGAGAAGCCGGCTGCCGTCCAGGCGGGGTCCGCGGTCTCGGCGTTGTCCGAGAAGAGGGGCGAGCCGTCGGCCGTGACGGTGATCCGGTCGGCCACGAATCCCTTCTGGGCCACGTACACGTCGGTCTGGTAGCGGAAGCGCAGGTCGATCTTCCGGCCCGCGTAGGCGTCCAGGGAGTACGACAGCTTCTTGAAACCGTCCGTCGTGCCGTCCAGGGCCGGCCTGTCACCGCTGTCACGGCTGATCGGCCGGCCGTCGGCGGTGCCGTCGATGGCGGTCCAGGTGGCGCCGCCGTCGGTCGAGACCTCGGTGTAGAGGTAGTCGTAGTCCTTCTCGATGTCCCACCAGCCGTCGAGCGTCAGCGCCGCGGAGGTCCTGCCGGTGAGGTCGACGGAACGGGTCAGCGTGTTGGACAGGTTGTCGGCGCTGCCGCTCCACCACTGCTGCGAGCCCTCCGTGGGCTTCACGACCTCGACGTTCACCCGCTTCTTGGGCAGCTCGACCACGAGGGCCTGCTTGTCCTCGGTGTTGTACTCGGCGACGCCCAGCGTGTGCGTGGACTTCTTCCCGGCCTTGGCCGTGTCGTAGTTCAGCCACCCGAGCTGCAGTTTGTCCCAGGCGGTCATGTCGCCGGGCAGGTCACCGATCTCGGTCTTGCTCTGGCCGAGCCACGAGCCGCCCGACATCAGGGTCCAGGAGCCGGTGGAGTTCTCACCCTTGCCGCTGGTGTCGTAGTGGTCCGGCAGACCGAGGTCGTGGCCGTACTCGTGGGCGAAGACACCGAGGCCGCCGTTCTCCGGCATGATCGTGTAGTCGCCGACCCAGAGGCCGGTGTCGCCGATCGGGGCGCCACCCCGTTTGTTGCCCGCGGGGCCGATCTTGTCCCAGTCGTCGCTGAACGCGTACCAGCGGTGCGACCAGATGGCGTCCTCGCCCTGCGGTCCCCCGCCGGCCTCCTCGCCCTCACCGGCGTGCACGAGCTGGAAGTGGTCGATGTAGCCGTCGGGCTCGTTGAAGTCGCCGTCGCCGTCGAAGTCGCCACGGTCCCAGGTGTCGAACTTCGCCGCCTCCGCCTTGATCTCGGCGTCCGTGCGCCCGGCCGCCTTCTGCTGCTCGGCCCAGGCGGTGACGCCGTCCGCGACGACCTGCCAGGCGCAGGTGTCGGGCTGGCACTTGTTCGAGCCGTAACGGGCCTCGTTGTAGGGGACCTTGACCCAGTCCGAGACCTCACCCTCGACCGAGTAGCGGCCCGAGGACTGCTTCTCGTAGTACTTCTTCATCGACTCGGTCTTCTTGCCCGTGCCGAAGAGCAGCTGCTCGTAGTGCTTCCGGTTGTAGTCGGCCCTCCAGGCCGTCGTGTTGTTCTTCTTGCGGTCCGGCTTGGCTATCCGGTTGTGCAGCGGGCCGGGCGTGCCGCCGTAGGCGCTGTCCGTCTGGTCGCCGAACTCGACCAGGACCGTGAAGATCCTGTCGGTCTTCTCGCGGCCCAGCTCGACATACTTGGGGTCGCCCTTCCTGCTCTTCAGCCGCACTACCTGGGAGCCGTCACGGTTCTTGACCGTGGCGTCGCCGGATATGACCTGCTTCAGGGCCTCCTCGCGCTGGGCGGCCTGTGTCTTGCTCAGCGGGCTTTCGAGGTCGTGCTCGTGTGCGGCGTGGGCGTCGGCCGGGTCGTGGTGATCCGCGGACGCGGCCGGCGTGTGGTCTTCGGCGGCCTGCGTGGTGGTGACGGTGAAGCTCGTGAACGTCGCCACGGCGGCGAGGGCGACACCGGTTGCCGCGGCCCTGAACGTCCAGGGTTTGCTGGTCACTTGTGGGGGGTTCCTTCCTGGACGCGGTCACCTTGCGGGCGCGCGGCGGACAGTCCTCTCCAGCGACGCCTGCGGCTCGTGACACGCGTGATGGTTCAAGTAAACGTATTTGACAGGGAGTTGAGAGAAAAAGAAAGTTCGAGATCGTCTATGGCACGAGTAACTTCATCGCGCGACGGCCGTTGCCGGACTTGTGCACCATGCGTTCACCGATCCATCAAAGGAAGTGCACGGATGGGTCGGATGAGTCGGATGAGTCGGATGGGCGGATGGGCGGATGGGCGGATGGGCGGATGGGTGAATGGACCGCCCTGTATGAGTGACGGTTATTACCGACCGGTCATTATCGAGATCATTCCCGACCCTCATCGGCCATTGGGCAGTTATTACTGAGCAGTTACTACCGGGTGGTTGTCGGCGGGTCTTTCGTCAGGGGAATTCGGCCCGGCCGTGCGGTGTGCTCTTCGTGGGTCCGTCGGTTGCCGACGAGGTGCTGACGAGGTGCTGACGAGGTGTCGACGAGGTGCTGATGAGGTGCTGACGAGGGACGCGGACGCTCCCTCGGTCGATCTCGGCCGCGCCCCCACCCCGGCGGAGCGTTGAACAGCCAGGGGTCGCCTGCCGCGAGGTCGCCAGTTACACCGCGTAACGGAAACCGGCCTCATCGCCTGCCCGTGGCTGCCTGGGCTGCTTCTGTCGCTCGTATGCTCGACGGATGACGACTTCCGCGATCTCCGGAACCGGCCCCACCGGGCGCCCCGGCGGCACCGGCCCGACCGAGAACTCCATGCGGCGTGCGCTCAAACGGGCGAGGGACGGTGTGGCGCTCGATGTGACCGAGGCGGCGGTGCTGCTGCAGGCGCGCGGCGCGGATCTGGAGGATCTGGCCGCGTCGGCGGCGCGGGTGCGGGACGTGGGCCTCCAGGAGGCCGGCCGCCCCGGTGTCATCACGTACTCGAAGAGCGTCTTCATCCCGCTCACCCGGCTGTGCCGGGACAAGTGCCACTACTGCACCTTCGTCACCGTGCCGGGCAAGCTGCGGCGGGCCGGGCACGGGATGTTCATGTCGCCGGACGAGGTGCTGGACGTGGCCCGCAAGGGGGCCGCGCTCGGCTGCAAGGAAGCCCTGATCACGCTCGGCGACAAGCCGGAGGACCGCTGGCCGGAGGCGCGCGAGTGGCTCGACGCGCACGGGTACGACGACACGATCGCGTACGTCCGGGCCATCTCGATCCGCATCCTGGAGGAGACGGGACTGCTCCCGCACCTCAACCCCGGCGTGCTGAGCTGGACGGACTTCCAGCGGCTCAAGCCCGTCGCCCCGTCGATGGGGATGATGCTGGAGACCACCGCGACACGACTGTGGTCCGAGCCGGGCGGCCCGCACCACGGCTCCCCGGACAAGGAACCGGCGGTCCGGCTGCGGGTCCTGGAGGACGCGGGCCGTTCCTCCGTCCCCTTCACGTCCGGAGTCCTCATCGGGATCGGGGAGACGTACGAGGAGCGCGCGGAGTCGCTCTTCGCGCTGCGGAAGGTGTCCCGGGCGTACCACGGCATCCAGGAACTGATCATCCAGAACTTCCGCGCCAAGCCGGACACCGCGATGCGCGGCATGCCGGACGCGGAGCTGGACGAGCTGGTCGCCACGGTGGCCGTCGCCCGGCACATCATGGGCCCGTCGGGCTGCGTCCAGGCCCCGCCGAACCTCGTCGACAGCGAGTACGAGCGGCTGATCGCCGCCGGGATCGACGACTGGGGCGGCGTGTCGCCGCTCACCATCGACCATGTGAACCCCGAGCGGCCCTGGCCGCAGATCGAGGAACTCACCGAGCGGTCCCGCGCCGCCGGGTTCGAGCTGCGCGAACGCCTGTGTGTGTACCCGGAGTTCGTGACGCGGGGCGAGCCGTGGCTCGACCCGCGCCTCCTGCCGCACGTCAGGGCCCTCGCCGACCCCGGGACGGGCCTCGCCCTGCCGGACGCGGTCGTCGAGGGGCACCCGTGGCAGGAGCCCGAGGAGGTCTTCGTCGCCGCCGGCCGTACGGATCTGCACACCTCCATCGACACCGAGGGCCGTACCGGCGACCGCCGGGAGGACTTCGACTCCGTCTACGGCGACTGGGGCGCCCTGCGTGAGGCGGCGGCGCCCGGTATGGCCCCCGAGCGCATCGACACGGACGTAAGGCAGGCGCTGGCGACGGCGGCCGACGACCCCACGAAGCTGTCGGACGACGAGGCGCTGGCCCTGCTGCACGCGGACGGGCCGGCGCTGGACGCGCTCTGCCGGATCGCGGACGACGTCCGCAAGGCGGCGGTCGGCGACGACGTCACGTACATCGTCACCCGGAACATCAACTTCACGAACGTCTGCTACACCGGGTGCCGTTTCTGCGCCTTCGCGCAGCGCCGCACGGACGCCGACGCGTACACGCTCTCCCTCGACCAGGTCGCCGACCGGGCCCAGCAGGCCTGGGACCTCGGCGCGGTCGAGGTCTGCATGCAGGGCGGCATCCACCCCGACCTGCCCGGGACGGCGTACTTCGACATCGCGAAGGCGGTGAAGTCCCGCGTCCCCGGTATGCACGTCCACGCCTTCTCCCCGATGGAGGTGGTGAACGGCGCGACCCGGACCGGCATGTCCATCCGCGAGTGGCTGACGGCCGCGAAGGAGGCGGGCCTGGACTCCGTCCCCGGCACGGCGGCGGAGATCCTGGACGACGAGGTCCGCTGGGTCCTGACCAAGGGCAAGCTGCCGGCGGCCACCTGGATCGAGGTCATCTCCACCGCCCACGAGCTGGGCATCCGCTCCTCCTCGACGATGATGTACGGCCACGTCGACCAGCCCCGCCACTGGCTCGGCCATCTGCGCACCCTGGCCGGTATCCAGCAACGCACCGGCGGCTTCACGGAGTTCGTGACCCTCCCCTTCATCCACACCAACGCGCCGGTGTACCTGGCGGGCATCTCCCGCCCGGGCCCCACCATGCGCGACAACCGGGCCGTCACCGCCATGGCCCGCCTCCTCCTCCACCCCTGGATCCCCAACATCCAGACCAGCTGGGTCAAACTCGGCACGGAGGGAGCGGCCGAGATGCTCCGCTCCGGCGCGAACGACGTCGGCGGCACCCTCATGGAGGAGACCATCTCCCGCATGGCGGGCTCCTCCTACGGCTCCTACAAGTCGGTGAAGGACCTCATCGCGGTGGCGGACGCGGCGGGCCGCCCGGCCAGGCCCCGCACCACCCTGTACGGCGAGGTCCCGGAGGAACGGCAACGCGCGGCGGCGGTCTCGGACGGCCATCTGCCGGAGCTGCTGCCGGTGCTGGACTGAATGCCGGGGCCATTCCGGCTGCGCTCTGCTCCTCGGTGTCCTTGGGGTGGCGGGTGGACGCGTAGACCCCGCCGCAGCGTGGTGGCGCACGCTGCCGCTCCGCCATCCGCTGAGCCAGAATGGTGGCGGCTGGAATCCGGGACGAGGGGGACGTACGGGTGGCACAGGCTCGGCTGTCGATGCAGGAGCTGATCGGACGGCGCAAGCGTGCGGGCTTCGTCGGGCGCCGCAATGAACTCGACCTGTTCCGGGGCAACTTCGACACCTCCCCGGAGGACGAACGACACAGCTTCGTCTTCCACATCCACGGCACGGCGGGTGTGGGCAAGTCGTCGCTGGTGCGCGAGCTGGAGGCCGTGGCGACACAGCGGAAGGCGCTCACCGCCTGCACCGACGAGACGGTGAACAGCGCGCCGGAGGCGATGGCGGCGATCAGCGCGCAGTTCGCCCGGCAGGGCGTCGAGTTGAAGGCGCTCGACAAGCTTCTCGCCGCCTACCGCCAGCGTCGGCATGAGGCGGAGACGGCGTCGGCCGCGCTGGATGCCGGGCCGGACTCCGGCTCACCCGCACCGCCCTCGGCGGGCAGCATGGCGGTGACGCAGGCCGGGCTGATCGGGCTGGGCATGGTTCCGGTCGTGGGCGCCTTCGCGGGGGCGATCGACCCCAACCAGGTCGCCAACGGGACGGATCGGTTGAGGGCGGCGCTGAGTGCGAGGTTTCGCAATCACGACGACGTGCAGCTGGTGCTTGAGCCCTTGAAGATCCTCACACCGGTCTTCGTCTCGGAACTGGACCGTGTGGCGGCCGACGTCCCCTGGATCGCCCTCTTCTTCGACACCTACGAGCGGACCGCTCCCTTCCTCGACGCCTGGCTCCTCGACCTCGTCACGACGGACCGCTACGGCGCCCTCCCCGCGAACGTGATCCTCACCCTGGCGGGCCAGCACGGGCCCGACCCGGCCCGCTGGGGCGACTACGCCGGCTTCGTCACCGAACTGGCCCTGGAGCCGTTCACGGAGTCCGAGGCGCGTCAGCTGCTCGCGGCGAAGCAGGTGGTGGACGAGGACGTCGTACGGGAGGTGTTGCGGCTGTCCGGGGGGCTTCCGGTGCTCGTGTCGACGCTGGCCAAGGACGCGGGCGGTGGCGCGGGAGCGGTGGGTGACCCCAGCGCTACGGCCGTGGAGCGCTTCCTGAAGTGGGAGCGGGACCCGGCACGGCGCGCGGTCGCGCTGGCGTGTGCGTTGCCGAGGTGGCTGGACGAGGACGTGTTCCGGATGGCCGTGGACGACGGGGAGGCCGAGGGGGCGTACGACTGGCTGCGCGGGCTGCCGTTCGTCACCGAGAGGGAAGGCCGGGTCCGCTATCACGATGTCGTGCGCACGGCCATGCTCCGGCTCCAGCGGACTCGCGCACCGAGGCAGTGGGCGGAGGCACACGCACGGCTCGCGGAGGTGTTCGGCCGGTGGCGGGGCGAGACGGAGGAGGGGGTGGACAGGGAGGAGCTGTGGCTCAGCGACACCTGGCGCGAGCTGCGGCTCGAAGAGCTGTACCACCTGCTGTGTGCCCGGCCGGGGAACGCTCTGGGGCGGGTCCTCGCGGACGTCGTCAACGCGTGTGACGCGGACACGGCGGCGGCGCGGGGCTGCGCGCGGGTGTTGTCCGACGTAGGGAAGCAGACGGACACGGAGACGCTACGCGGATGGGGTCGTGACCTTCTCGTCGCGCTCTCGGCGGAGCCGTGTGGAGAGTTGTCCGCGCTCGCCCTGCTGCTGGAACGAGCCGACCTCGACGCGTCCGCGCGCGCCGACGTGTACAACGCGCGTGGGCGGAAACTACGGAAGACGGGCGACTACGACGCGGCCCTCGCCGAATACGACCGGGCCGCGGCGCTGAACCCCGAGTCGGTCGAGGCGTACTACGGACGCGGCATCGCCCATTCGCGGCGGCGCGACGCGGCAGCGGCCCTGACCGACCTCGATCGAGCCGACCAACTGCTCCCGGGCACCGCGCGGATCATCTTCGAGCGGGGAGAGGCCCTGCGGATCATGCGCCGTTTCGAGGAATCCATCGAGGTGTTCGACCAGGTCCTCGCCTTGGACCCCACGTACAAGAAGGCATGGGGCAGCCGGGCGAGCAGCAAGTACTTCCTCGGCGACCACGACGGGGCGCTTGCCGACTTCGACCGTGCGATGGAGATCGACGACGAGTACCTGTGGGGCCTGGTCCAGCGGGGAAAGCTGCACCGGGACCAGGGGCGGCCGGAGGAGGCGTTCGCAGACCTCGACCGGGCGGTGGAGGTCGCGCCCGACAGTGTGTGGATCGCCTCCGAACGGGGGGACCTCTACCGCTTGGCCGGGCGGAACGAGGAGGCAGCCGAGGAACTCGCGCGTGCCTGTGCGCTCGATCCCGAGTACGCCTCCGCGTACGCCGGTCGCGGGTATGCGCTCGCTCGCCTCGGCCGTGACGCGGAGGCACGCGCGGCCTTCGACCGGGCGATCGAACTGCGTCCCGCCTACAGCTGGGCGCTGGTTCACCGTGCGCTCCTGCGCGGTTCCCTGGGGGACGAGGAAGGCCAGTTCGCCGACCTGGACGGTGCCGTCTCGGTTGAGGGCGCGACGGGGATCTGGGCACTGCACCAGCGGGCCGTCGCGTATTCCGCCACCGGCCGCCGTGTGGAGGCGCTGGCCGACTGCGAGCTCGTGCTGCGGCGTCACCCCGGTGACGACTTGGGCCGTCAATTGAAGATGATGACCCTGGTCTCGCTGAGCGTGGACGACGAAGCGGCTGCCGAGCTCGACCGGGTGCTGGAACGGGACCCGCTCAACGCGGCCATGCTGGCGAACAGAGGTGTCGTGCGCCTGCGGCGGGGGCGGTACCTCGAAGCGCTTCGGGACCTCGACCAGGCGATCCTCCTCGACCCGGACGAGGCGAACCTCTATGTCGCCCGAGCGAAGACCTGCATCGCCATGGGGCGGCTTCCCCAGGCTCTCGCCGACCTCGGGCGGTGCGTCGAACGAGGAACAGCGGTCGAGTGGGCCAGCCGGAGAACCGCCGAGGTGCTGTTCTGGTGCGGACGTCACGACGACGAGGCCCAGCGGCCGGACTGGTACGTCGACACGATGCCCGAGCGGTGGGAACGCGCGCGCAACGTCGGTGGGTGGATGCGCGTGCCCGGCTTGGTGGACGTCCAGGTCAAGTCAGCACTGAAGCTGAGCATGTCGACGGGGCTGGGGGCGGCAATGCCCCTGTGGCATGCTCCGCTGCGGGCGAGCGCGCAGGTGGACACGCCAGTCGACGCGACGGTCACATTCGCGCAGGCACTGGCCGGTTGTGCCCTGGGCGACTGGTCGCGGGCCGACTCGGCGATCACCGAGGGACTGTCCCTGAGCCATGACTGGGAAGATCTGGCCGACCTGACGGTCCAGCTGACCCTCCTGTCCCGCAGCCCCGACGCCGATCCGGCACTTTTCGCCCCGCGCCTCGCGCGGGTCACCGAGGCGCGGAACGCCTTCCAGGCGCGTTACGCGGCGCAGTAGGAGCCGACGAACGCCACCCACGAGCTTGCGGCGAAGTCGAGTTGTGCGCCCTGTTGGTCCTTGGAGTCGCGGACGTGGACGGTGGGGTTGGCGGGGGCCAGGGCGACCTCGACGCAGTCGGGCTCGTCGCTGCCGCTGTAGCTGCTCTTGAACCACTCCAGCGCGGAGGTCATATTTCTTCTCCCAGCACTTTCTCGATGAAGGCTCGCGACTCCCGGGGTGAGAGCGCCTGGGCCCGGATCATTCCATAACGCATTTCCAGGATCTGGACCTCCCGGGGACCGCAGATCACTCGGCCGTGCAGATGGGACGCCGTGTACCCAAGTGTTTTGCCGTCCCGCAGCTTCAGCACCCGGAAGGCACCGCTCAGGCCCGCATGGTCCACCCGGTCCGTCGGCATCACCTGGATCTCGACATGCCGCAACTCGTCCATCTCCAGCAGGTGTTCGAGCTGTCGTCGCAGCACCATTCTGCCTCCGACAGGCCGCCGCAGCGCCACCTCTTCCTGGACAAACGTGATCGACGGTCGAGGCGCACGTTCGAAGACGGCCTTACGCGCCATGCGCGCGGCGACATGACGGTCGATCTCCTCATCCGTGTATGCGGGACGCCTCAACTCGTACACAGCCTGTGCATACTCCGGCGTCTGCAGCAGACCATGAATCTGGAGGCTGGCGTAGGCACCCAGCTCAACCGCCTCGTCCTCCAGCTTCTTAAGATCCCGAACCTTCTTCGGATACCGCGCCTTCTCCACGTCCTCCTTCATCGCCGCGAGCTTCCCGCCCGCCCCCAGAACCTCATCCGCCGTGTCCAGGAACTCCGGCTTCGGCGCCCGCCGTCCGCGCTCGACCGACGAGACCATCTCCTCGCCGTACCCGATCGCGGAACCCAGCTCGCACTGCCGCATTCCCGCGGCCTCGCGCCACGCCTTGATCTGTCGCCCGACCGCCTTCAGTACGGCCGCGGATTCCTCGTCCTCCATGCTGCCCATCTCCCATTTCCCGTCTCTCGCGTACGAGCCGTACGGCCCGCGACGGCACCCGGTCAGTCACGCCAGGTACCGGGGTCGTTCAGAGTAGGAACGAGTCGCGACGCTGAGTGACGTGAACCAGGAAACCCTTCGCCAAGTCCCCGCCAGTGCGTACCTCTTCACGAGGCAGTTGTCCGCAACTCGAAAAGGTGCTCGACTGGCCAGACTGCTCACCGAACGGCAACTGGGCGATGGGGGCGTGCCGTTGGGTGGCGCGGCCCAGGTCGTGGCCGAGCCCGGTGTCGAACGCCGTGCTTCCGGAGGGGACTCCTGGCCCGGCCGCGGACGCGGAGGTCGGTCAGTCGATCGTCCGGTCGTTCGTCGGCAAGTAGGTCACCAGCAGGACCACGCCGCTCAGCAGGAACACGCGGAGGGCGGCGTCCAGGCCGTTCCAGTCGCCGGACTGCCACATGACGAACCATTCACCGCCGATGGCGATGAAGCCGGCGCCGAAGAGGAGGAGGACCATGAGGAGGCCGAGGGTGCTGTAGCGGCGGGCGGTGTGGAAGGTGTGGTGGCCGAGACCACGGGCCCAGAAGTAGGTGGCCGCGAGCAGGACCAGGGCCGAGACGGTCTCCCAGATGATGATGAGGACGTAGGCCGCGTCCTGGATGCCCTTCGACTCGATGGCCCGCCACATGAGGTCCTCGTCCTTGAACGTGGTGTCCATGGCGAAGACATGGCGGACGAACTGCTGGTTCGTGCCGAAGTCGGTGATGTTGCTGAACGCCACGAGCGCCATGTACAGGGCGACCGTGCCGACGAGCAGCGTCGAGGCCAGTGAGAGAAGCGAACCACGGGGGGTCTGGGATTCAGCCATGGTCCAACTATGTGCGTGGTCATGGATCATCCCCAGGTGATTTTCGGCGCGTTGGATCACGACGAGAGCCGTCGTTGGCGGAAAACCGAGGGTGGCCGGAGGGGTGCGGAGTAGGGGGCCGGGCCACCTCGTGAGCACTGCTCTGGTAGGCGGGCGCCGCCCTGCTTCGTGAGCACTGCTCTGGTAGGTGAGTACACCACCGCCCTGCGCCTGGGCACCGCCGAGGCCGAGCAGGTCCTGCGCCGCTTCACCCGCGGCGGCCCCAAGCACCCCACCTACCAGGCGATCGAGGACTGGGCCGGGCCGTGCGCACGGCGTTCGTCTGCGGCTACCTCGCCGACGTCGAACTGCGGCAGGAGATCCACGAGGGATTGGAGGTCGTCGAGAACTGGAACTCCGCGAACAAGGACCTCTTCTACGGCAATGACGGCGACCTGGCCGGGCAGGACAAGGAGTCCCAGGAGGTCAGATCCTCGCCGATCCGAAGTCGGCCGGCACGTTCACCGACGCCGACCGGCGGGCACTGTCCCCGCTGTTCTGGACCCACGTGAACCTCTACGACCGGTTCGAGCTGGACATGAACAGGCGCCTCGACCTGGACCTGACCGCCAAGGCAGCCGCAGTGCCGTGGCCGCGCACCGCCGAGGGTGAACCGGCAACGGCCTCCGCGTGAGGGGACCGGCTTGGGGCGCAACACCGAATCGCGCCGCAAGCCTCACTCGATCGAGGAGGCTTGCGGAGCGAGCAGTGGGTAAAGGGTGGGATGGCGGATTCCGTTGAGCCGGTTGTGCCGCTTGATGGCGACGATGCCTGGGTGGAGATGCTGCAATCCCGCCTGGGCAAGAGAGCCTGACTCGCCTGCCCCTCACCCCGCCCAGGATCAGGTGGTGCGAATCTCATATGCCGCTAATCTGGAACAAAGACACCCAACGGCAGGACACTACGCGGCTACAAGGCAAGGCCGTTCGCTAGAGGGGTTAAGCGCAGCGAACGCGGCTGTTGACGAGGCAACAAGTGTACCCGGCAGGACCGGTCTGGGCGTAGTGAACCTCCGGGGCGAAGCTACCAGCTCACATGGGCCAAATTCTCAGATCAGAAAGGCCGAGACATGGCAGCGCAGCAATTTTTCGTCGACTGGACGTTCCGCAACGACGAGAAGACCCGGGCCGTCGGAACCCTGGGCGGCCATAGGGTGACGCTCACCGGGGAGGGCGCCGCGGCAACGCCGGCAGTGAGCCCCTTGGGTGCCGCTTACCTCCACCAGGACTGGCAGCAATTTGAGTTGGCGCAATTCAGCCCGCCACTTCGGGCCTCAGACATGATAGAAATCGTCGGCCTTGCCGGCCATTCCTTCAACGTCGTATTCGAAACTGACGTGCAGGCCATCGTTCTTCACCTGGGGTCGCTCGCCTCAACCCTGGTGTTCACGAACCTTCCGGCGGGTACGACAGTCACCAAGCTCAGCGGCGACGATGACTTCAAGGTCGTCGACGGAAGCAAGGTCGTAGGCAAGTATGTGCCTTTCAGTGGCGGAGTCAGTGACTCCAACGGCAGCGTTCAACTCAAGGGCCTCCAGCCCTTCAGCTCGATTGCGTTCACCCTCGAACCGCTTCCCACCGTCTCAGGGCACGACGGCGTACACCTCCAGATCGGCGGGACGGTAGAACCGCTTCAGTTCGTCGACTGGACGTCCCGCAACGACGAGAAGACCCGGGCCGTCGGAACCCTGGACGGCCAAAGGGTGACGCTCACCGGGGAAGGCGCTGCGGCAACGCCGGCAGTGAACCCATTGGGCGCCGCTTACCTCCACCAGGACTGGCAGCAATTTGGGTTGGACTCCTTCACCCCGCAACTGCCCTATTCAGACATGATAGAAATCGTCGGCCTTGTCGGCCATTCCTTCAAAGTCAAATTCGAAGCCGACATGAAGAACCTCGTCTTCCACCTGGGGTCGCTCGCCTCAACCCTGGAGTTCACGAACCTTCCGGCGGGTACGACAGTCACCGAACTGAGCGGCGACGATGACTTCGAGGTCGTCGGCGGCAACAAAGTCGAAGGCCAGTATCATCCTTTCAGCGGCGGGGTCAGTGACTCCAACGGCACCGTTCGCCTCAGCGGGTCCCGGCCCTTCCGCTCGATTGCCTTCACCCTGAAACCAAATCCCCCCGTCTCAGGGCACGACGGCGTACACCTCCAGATCGGCGGGGCGCCTATCGTCTGAGCTGAGCTCGGACAGCGAACCGCAACGCAATGCCCGTCTAGTCGAGCAGCTGTCCGCCGCGGGACAGGCCGATGCCCGGTGATCCAAATGGAACTTCCTAGACCTGCCAGTTCCACACCGCTTCTCGCCGGCTTCCGTGTGACGATCGGCGCGCACTGGTAATTCTCACAAATTACCAGTTGTGCGAGTTCTGCAAGAGCCTCGGAAGTGATCGCGTTTCCGCAGGTCGCCACTCGCAGAAGTCCTCGCAAAACGTGGGTGTTGTGCGAGACAGTTCTGACACACTGCCGGGGTGGATCTGACGCCCGATCAAGCCGCCTTTGAGTTAGAACAAAACGACTGTCCGAACTGCGAAGCTCCCGCTGGGAGCCCGTGCCGCACGCGCGGCGGCAGATGCGCGACGAAGTACCACACCCCGCGCTTCATCCTCGTCCCCACACTCCGCGAGGAACTGGAGGTCCTCGCGCCCGAGGACCGGGGACCAGGGCGGCCGTGGAAGCCCGGTCCGCCCGTCGAGGCCGCGCCGGCCACCGCGGTGGCCAAGCCGATCCGGATCGGGTACGCGCGCTGCTCGACCGCCCGGCAGGAACTCGCCTCCCAGCTCAACGCGCTCGCCCGCGCCGACTGCAAGCGGATCTTCTCCGAGAAGATCTCGACCCGGGTCAAGACCCGGCCGGAGCTGGAGAAGGCGCTCAAGCTCGCGTACGACATCAAGGAGGCCGCCCCGACCAAGAGGTCATCCTCACCGTCCACGAGCTCAAGCGCCTTGCCCGCAACGCCGCCGAGCTGATGACGCTCTCCGGCCAGCTCCAGGGCGCCGGGGTCCAGCTCGAACTCCTCACCGGCCCGCTCACCCGGCATCTACGACCCGGGCTGCATGGGCGCCATGTTCTTCGCCGTCCTGGCCGCCGCCGCCCAGATCGAGCGCAACTACATCCGGGAAAAGCCCCTGGAAGGCCAGGTGACCGCCGCGTCCAAGGGCAACCACGGCGGACGGCCGAAGGTCATCGACGACGACATGCTCACCTTCGCCGTCGCGCTCAAGGACAAGGGCGTCCCCGTCCCCGAGAGCGCGAAGAAGCTGACCATCAAGGTCGGCAAGAACGCGGGCAAGTCCCCGTCGGTCGCCTCGCTGTACTGGGCACTGGGCGAAGCCGAACAGCAGCAGGACGACGGGGCTCGGGTGATCGAACAGCGCCGCCCGGTCCCCGCCCGGATCACCGGACCCGGCAGCGGCACCCACCCCGAACTTATGGAACGGCTCACCCGTCAGGCCCTCGAAGGCTCGAACGACGACGTCCTGGAACTGCTGGCCCAGCGGGCCGCCGACGAAGGGAACCCCAGGTGATCCCACTGCCGCCCATCCGCACGAAGGGGCCGGTGTCCTCGACGCCACCGCCCTGGTGACACCGGGCCGTTCGGCCGCTGGCCCGACCCGAAGGCCCTCCTGCGCAGGTACTGCGAAGCCAGCCCAGATGACGGCCAGGCCCGCACCCTCACCGCGGGCGAGGATCATTTCACCGTGACGTGGCACCTGCTGCCCTGCCCGCACTACGCGGCCGATCGCGGCCTGGCGAGAGAAGAGGACTGAGGTTACACAGCGCTACATGTCCCTTCACCGTAGCCATACGAGAGCAGGGCCGGGTACGGCGGCTGTTCGTGTCCACGCGTCTGGCGATCGGAGTGGATCAAGAGTGGATCAACAGGTGTGTCCCACGTGACGTTTAGCGCTCGTCGAGAGCCCTGATTGGACCGTTCCCATTCCATTACAGTGCTGGACTGTCGAGCCGTACGGGCGTACGGATGTACTGACGTACTGACGTACGGGTCGGGCAAGGGCCGTGAGGAGGCCGGGGTGGGTGCGACAGCCGGTGCCGTCTGGGGGCGGGTCGAGCAGCAGGACTTCCGCAGCCGGGTGCGCGGAACGCTGCTGGGCGCGGCCGTCGGCGACGCGCTGGGCGCGCCGGTCGACCATCTCACCCTGGCGCAGATCGGTGAGGCGTACGGCCCGGAGTGGCTGACCGATCTGGTCTCCGCGTACGGCAGGCGCGGCGCCATCACCGACCTCACCCAGCTCGCCCTGTTCTCCGTCGACGGCCTGATCCGTGCCCAGGTCCGCCGCGACACCGGTGTCTGGCACCCGCCGACCGATCTGCACCGGGCGTATCTGCGCTGGGCGGCGACCCAGCGGGACTGGGGCCCCGACGAACGCCGCAAGGACGACGGCTGGCTCGCCCGCGAGGAGTGGCTCTACGCGCGCCGCGACCCCTCCGTCATCTGCCTCCTCGGCTTCGGCGACGGGACCATGGGCACCCTCGACGCCCCCAAGAACCCCGGCGCGTCCGGCGCCGAGGCCGCCGCCCGCTCCGCCCCCTTCGGCCTCCTCGTCGGCTGGGAACCCCAACTGGTCTTCCAGCTGGCCGTCGAGTGCGCGGCCCAGACCCACGGCCACCCCATCGCGTACCTGGCCGCCGGCTCCTACGCCGTCATCGTCCACGCCCTCGCGCGCGGGGAGAGCCTCGACGCCGCCGTCCAGAAGACCCTGGTGCTGCTGGCCGCCCGCCCTGGCCACCAGCCCGTCGCCGACGCCCTCCAGCAGGCCGTCACCGCCGTCCGCCAGGGCACGCCGTCCCCCGCCGTCGTCGAGCGGCTCGCCGGTGACGGCGCGGCCGCGGGGGTGCTGGCCGTCGCCGTCTACTGCACCCTGGTCGGCGAGGACATACGCCACGGCCTGTGCCTCGCCGTCAACCACGGCGGCCCCTCGGGAGCCGCCGGCGCGCTGACGGGCGGCCTCCTCGGCGCCCTCCACGGCGAGACCGCCCTGCCCCCGGCCTGGCTGGCGGAACTGGAGGGCCGCCCCACGATCCTCGTCCTCGCCGACGACTTCGCCCTGGAAATGACCCAGGGCCCGTCCCTCCACGCCCCGGGCGGCGCGGTACCGGGCTGGCTGACCCGCTACCCCCGGGCCTGAGTCCACGCGGCCGGGAGCAGCGGAGCCCGCGCGGTGTCGTGAGCCGGTTGCGGGATAGCGTGCCGATCATGGCTGACTGGAACATACGTCCGGCGCTGGCGACGGACGTCGAGCCGATCGCCGAACTGCGTGCCGTGGTCATGCGCCCCGACCTCGAACGCCTGGGCCGCTACGATCCCCACCGCGTCCGCCAACGCTTCCGCGACTCCTTCGACCCGGCCCACGCCTGGGTCATCGAGGTCAGCGGCACCTTCGCCGGCTGCGTGGCCCTCCGCCCGGCCGCCGACGCCCACTGGCTGGAGCACTTCTACCTCGCCCCGCATCTCCAGGGCACCGGCATCGGCACAGCCGTACTCGACACCCTCCTCACCCGCTGCGACCACGCCGGCGTCCCGGTCCGCCTGAACGTCCTGCAGGGGAGCCCGGCCAGGCACCTCTACGAACGCCACGGCTTCCGCCTGGAGACGGAGGACCCGGTGGACGTCTTCATGGTGCGCGACATATAGGCGGCCTGTTTCGGTGCCCCGTCTTCCTACCCCGGCGTCACCGCCATCGCCGCCCTCCTCACCATGGGTGGGAGTGGCCACCTCCCTCCCACGGCGCGGTCACCTCGACCTCGACGACCTCGGCCTCCACACGCTCCCCCTGCCACTCCGCCGCCGTCCTCCCGTGCCCGCCGAAACAGGTTTCGTGCCGTGCGCGGGGCGCCCTACCGTAGCCCGGTGACCACTCAGATGATCATCCTCAACGGCGGCTCCAGCTCGGGGAAGTCCGGGATCGTACGGTGCCTGCAGGCCGAACTGCCGGACCAGTGGCTGGCGTTCGGCGCCGACTCCCTCATCGACGCGATGCCCGCGAGGATGCAGACGTCGGACGGCGGCATCGAGATCTCCGCCGACGGCCAGGTCGGCATCGGGGCGGACTTCCGCGCCCTGGAACAGGCCTGGGCCCAGGGCGTCGTGGCCATGGCCCGCGCGGGCGCCCGCATCATCATCGACGACATCTTCCTCGGCGGAGCGGCATCCCAGCAGCGCTGGCAGAACATCCTCGACGGCCATGACAGCAATGACGGCCAGGGCGGCCAGGGCGGCAATGACGGTCAGGACGGCGTCGACGGCGTGGGCGCGCTGGACGTGCTCTGGGTCGGGGTCCGATGCGACAGCACTGTCGCTGCCGGCCGCGAGGTCGCCCGGGGAGACCGAGTCCGGGGAATGGCCGCGGCCCAGGCGCACCTCGTCCACGAGGGCGTGCACTACGACCTGGAGGTCGACACCACTCACACCGAGTCCCTGACCTGCGCCCGCACGATCGCGGCCCACATCAGCTGACCCACGGCGCGGTCCGGCCCGGTTCGGAGTCGTAGGTCTCGCAGGTTCGCTGTTACCTCTGGCAGGTGGGCGGCGAACCATTCGGCGAGGTGGGCGAAGAGGGGGCGAGGCTGCGGCCGAGTTCGGTGATCTCGTACTCGACCCGGGGCGGAACCTCGTGTGGGCGGTTCGACGACGGCCGCCCCCGGACACCTCCCGGGTGCGGCCCTCGTGGCCTTGCTGGCGGACCTCCGTCGGGTCCTCAGACCCCGCTGGGGCTGGACGCGTCCTTCCCCTGAGCCGGTACGGCGGCAGCGGCTCCGGCGCCGCCCTTGCCGTCCCCGTCGCCGTCCGAGTTGATCTTCTCGATGATCGCGAGCCGCTCGGGCGTGTCCTCCGGCTTGATGAAGCCGATGACGATGTACAGCACCAGCGAGACGGCCAGCGGGATGGACACCTGGAACTGCAGCGGCACCCCGCCCTCGACGCTCCAGTGGATCGGGTAGTTCACCAGCCAGAAGGCGAACAGCCCGCACGCCCAGCTCGTGAGCGCCGCCGTCGGCCCCGACCGGCGGAACGGCCGCAGCAGACCCAGCATCATCGGGATGGCCATCGGTCCCATCAGCCCGGCGACCCACTTGATGACGACGGTGATGATGTCCTTGAAGGCGGGCGAGTTGACCTGCGTGGCCGCCGCCATCGACAGACCCAGGAACACGACGGTCGCGATCCGGGCGACCCGCAGCCCCTGCCCCTCGCTCCACGTCCGCGCCCGCCGCCAGATCACCGGCGCGCAGTCCCGCGTGAAGACGGCCGCGATGGCGTTCGCGTCGGACGAGCACATGGCCATCGTGTGGGAGAAGAAGCCCACGATGACGAGGCCCAACAGCCCGTGCGGCAGCAGTTGTTCGGTCATCAGGGCGTACGAGTCCGACCCGTCGCCCTTCTCCGACGTCACCAGCAGCGGCGACATCCACATCGGGAAGAACAGCACCAGCGGCCAGACCAGCCACAGGATCGCCGACAGCCGGGCGGAGCGCTCGGCCTCGTACGGGGTCGCCGTGGCCATGTAGCGCTGGGCCTGGTTGAGCATGCCGCCGTTGTACTCGAAGAGTTTGATGAACAGGAAGGCGAGCAGGAAGACCGTGCCGTAGGGGCCCACCAGCGGTTGGCCGTGGCCCTCCAGCTCCGGGCGGTCCCAGACGCCGAAGAAGCCGCCGTAGTCGCCCAGTTTGCCCGCCACGGCGATGAACATCGCGACGCCCGCCAGCAGTTGGATGACGAACTGACCCAACTCCGTGAGCGCGTCCGCCCAGAGGCCGCCGATCGTGCAGTAGACGGCCGTGATCGATCCGGTGATCAGGATGCCCTGGTTCAGGGAGATGCCCGTGAAGACCGACAGCAGGGTCGCGATCGCGGCCCACTTGGCGCCGACGTCCACGATCTTCAGCAGCATGCCGGACCAGGCCAACGCCTGCTGCGTGCGCAGGTTGTAACGGTTCTTCAGGTACTCCAGGGGGGACGAGACATGCAGCCGTGAGCGCAGCCGGTTGATGCGCGGCGCGAACAGCTTGGAGCCGATGGCGATGCCGAGCGCGATGGGGAACGACCAGGTCACGAAGGACGTGACGCCGTAGGTGTACGCGATACTGGCGTAGCCGGTGAACATCACCGCGCTGTAGCCCGACATGTGGTGCGAGATGCCGGAGAGCCACCAGGGCATCTTGCCGCCGGCGGTGAAGAAGTCGCTGACGTTGTCCACGCGCTTGTGCGACCAGACGCCGATCGCGACCATCACACCGAAGTAGCCGATGAGCACGGCCCAGTCGAGACTGTTCATGGGCCCCCTTCCAGGGTCCGCCGCCAAGGTCAGGCATGTGAACTCTGGGTTCGGTGGCATGCCCACGGCAAGGAAGTGGAAGGTCAAGAGGAGGTAAAAAAGTTCCGAGCGGTGACTTGGGTTTATGTATATGAACTGCGGGTGGCTGAAAAGGATCACCCTCGTTCCTCGGCGGGGACGTCGGTGAGGGCAGGTCAGCGCATCAGTTCCCCGGCGTTGACGAGCAGGGACTGGCCGGTGATCGCCCGTGCGCGGTCGGAGGCCAGGAACGCCACCGCGTCCGCGACATCCCCGTCCGTGGCCAGCTCCGGCAGTGCCATCCGCTCGGCGAGCCGCGCCAGCACCTCCGCCTCGGACACGCCCTCGCCGTGCGCCGCGAACCGCACGTACGCCTCCACGGGCGGCCCCCACATCCACCCCGGCAGCACGGTGTTGACCCGTATCCGGTGCGGCCCCAACTCCCGTGCCAACGAGTACATCGCGCTCGTCAGCGCGCCCTTGGACGCCGCGTACGCCGCCTGCCGCACCTGCGAGGGCGCGGCCACCGCCGACTGCGTGCCGATGATGACGACCGACCCGCCGCCCGCCGCCTTCAGGGCGGGCAGGCAGGCCCGGGTCATCCGCAGGGTGCCCAGCAGGTTCACGTCCAGGACCGCCTGCCAGGTGGTGAAGTCGGCGTCCTCCAGGCCCCCGAAGTAGCTGTCCCAGGCCGCCACGTGCACCACCGCGTGCACGCCCCCGAACCGTTCCCGCGCGAGCGCCGCGAGCGCCGCGCACTGCGCCTCGTCGGTGATGTCGGTCGCCCGGTAGGCCGTGTGCGCGCCGTCCGGGTCCACGTCCGCCGCGGCCTTGGCGAGATTCGCCTCCGTGCGCGCCCCCAGAACGGCGTTCCCGCCGTCCCGTACGACCGCCGCGGCGACCCGCTGGCCCAGCCCGGGACCGACTCCCGAGACGACGACGGTCTTTCCCGCGAGCAGTGACATCGGAGACCTCCCGGCTCTGGCGCAATATCTGACGGAGCGTCAGAGTATGGGCGACCGCAGGTGGACGGAAGGGGAAGCACATGAGCGAGGCCAAGCGCATGAGCGAGGACACCCGCAGCGCCACGTACGCCGAACTGGCCGCCGTCGGCCCGTACGGCGTCCGCCCAGGCCACGCGCTGATCACGATGGTCGAGCCGCACCCGGGCCATGAGTACGCGTACAACCGCTGGTACGAGGACGACCACTACTACGCGGGCGCGATGGCCATGCCCTGGATGTTCGCGGGGCGCCGCTGGGTGGCCACCCGCGACCTCCAACTCCTGCGTACGCCGGAGAAGTCGGCGATCGCCCAGCCGGTCACCGCCGGCTGCTACCTCTCCACGTACTGGATCACCGACGGCCGCTACGACGACCACATGAGGTGGACCGTCGCCATCAACCGGCGGCTGAATCGCGACGCACGCGTCTACCAGGACCGTACGCATGTCTTCACGGCCTTCCAGGACCATGAGGCGACCGTCTACCGCGACGGGGCCGCCGGGCCCCGCGACTTCCACGCCCTCGACCACCCGTACGCGGGCCTCGTGCTCCAGGTGATCGACGCCGAAGGGCCCGAGGAGCGCGCCGAGTTGCTGGAGTGGCTGCGGGCCCGGCATCTGCCCAAGCGGCTCGCCGGTTCGCCGGCCGCGATGGTCACCGTCTTCCGGCCCACCCCGCTGCCCGTCGACCGGATGTCGTACGTCAAGCAGGTCGAGGGCGTGGACACCCGCCTCACCCTTCTCTGGTTCCTGGAGGCCGACCCGCGCGACTGCTGGGAGGCGTACTTCGACGGACTCGGGGAGGCGGTCGCGGAAAGCGGGCTGGGGAGGCCGGAGTTGCTGGCGCCGTTCGTTCCCACCGTGCCGGGGACGGACACGTACGTGGACCGGCTGCGGTGAACCCGGTCACCCCGGGGTGATGCCACGGTGATCCCGGAGTGATCCAGCGGTGATCCCGGGGCGGGGCGGGGCGGGGTGAGGACAAGGCCGAGCCCCCTCGGCCAGGACGGCGGGCCGGTCGAGAGGGCTCTGTCAGTAGGTGTATGTGAAGTTGGGGTGGTGGTGATGGTCGGGGTGAACCATGGTCACGCGAGGTCGAAGGCTCCCCGGCTGACCTCGGCCACGAACGCGCTCCACGAGTCGGCGGGGAACGCCAGCGTCGGACCGTCGGAAACCTTGGAGTCACGCACGGACAGGGCCGAGACGACGGGGGACTTGACCTCGACGCACGCGCCGTTCCCCGTGGAGTAGGACGACTTGACCCACGTGTCCGTGGCGCCTTGCTGAATTGCCATTTCTGCTCCGCTTGCCGGTTTGTCGTTGAGTTGCTGTCGCCGAGCCGTGAAACCTTGCTGACCGTTTCCGGAACCCACGGTTCGGTTTGCGCCAAGGTCGTTGATTTCCTTGACGTGATCGACGCTACTCGCCAACATCGGCTGGCGAAGCGACTATTCACTCGGGTGGGTGGCATATTCCATGAGGGTCTTCCCTCCGAGTGTGTCGAGGGTGTATCTTCCGGCCCCTTCAGCCCCGCGAGGGCTCGAATCCAGCCTTCGGTGGGCTTTCAGGGGTCGTTCGGCGGTCCCTGCCGGGGCTCAGCGCGGCCGAAGCTCCGCGTACTCCTTCGCGATGTCCGCGATGAACTGGCGGGATTGCTCCACGTTCAGGGCCTGCGCCCTCAAGTGCTCGTACATGACGCTGTATTTCTGGACGTCGGCGGGCTTCTCCAGATAGAGATCGCTGGTGACGCCCTCGATGTAGACGACGCTGGAATCCGACGCGTCCGGGAACTCCAGAATCGCGTACTGCCCGTTCAGACCGGGATGCGCGCCCAGGTCGAAGGGGATCACCTGCACGGTGACGTGCGGGAGTTGGGACTGCTCGACCAGGTGCTCCAGCTGCTCGCGCATGAGGGAGCGATTGCCCACGACACGGCGCAGCGCGGCCTCGTCGAGGACCGTCCACAGCCGCAGGGGGCTCTCCGGCGCGGAGATACGTTCCTGTCGCCTCAGCCGTACCTGGACCCGGTTGTCGATGTCGCCGGGCATGGTCTCCGGCAGCGCGCCCGCGATGAGCGCCTCGGCGTACGGGCGGGTCTGCAGCAGCCCGGGGACGACCTGGGGGTCGTAGACGCGCAGGCTGGCCGCGTCGGTCTCCAGGCCGATGTAGACGCTGTACGGGACGTCGCCGAAGGCGTGCCACCAGCCCTGCTGGCGGGAGTCCTTGGCCATCTGCATCAGGGAGTCGACGACCCGCTGGTCCTCGACCTCGTAGACCCCGCAGAGATCGCGGACGTCGCGCTGGCTGATGCTGCGGCGGCCGTTCTCCAGGCGGCTGATCTTCGACTGGGAGACCAGCAGCCGCTCGGCGACCTCCTCGGCGGTCATGCCCTTGAGCTCGCGGAGCCGACGCAGCTCCTGGCCCAACCGGCGTCGCCTGACGGTGGGATTGACATTGGACGCCACGGGACGTGCACCTCCGGCTGCGTGCCTCTACATTGCGTATCTGCTGTTGAGCAGATTGCCACCAAGGTGCTGAGTACCGCTGGAAAACAGCGGATATGCGCTGCGCACGAGCCGTTTGCACCGGTGATTTTCCGCCGTGGAGGGATCTCCGCCGGATGGACGCGTAGGGACGGGGCGTGAGGTGCGCGCACATGCGGCCGCGCGGGGCGTGTACGGCCGTATGTGGGCCGTACACGCCCCGCGCGAGCCGGCGGCTCCCGAACCGGGTCCTGGGGTCCCTGCGTGTGGTTCGGCGCCGACGGTGCAAGCAGTGCGTGTGGTGCTGTGGTGGAACGGGTGGCGCGTGTGATGCGGTGGGGGCGGGACCCGCGGCTCTGGGGTCCGGCGCCCACGCGCACCTCGGTGCTCAGCGTGTGCTTGTCAGCGCATGCCTCTCAGTGCGCCACGACGCGGGCCATCGAGCCGCGGCGTGGCTGCATCGGAACGCCGCGCGCGGGCTCCGGTGCGGGTGGCCTGGCGCCGGGGGCGGCCTGACGGCCGGTCGGTGCCGGGCTGCGACGCGGCTGTGCGGCCACGCCGTTCTGCACGTCCATGACGGCGTGGGCCACCAGGCCACCCATGGGGTCGTGCCGGATCAGGTCCCGCAGCCGGGAGCGGGACGAGCGTCCCTCGTTCCCCGGATACAGGTGCTTGCCGAGGCCGACCGCGTGCGCCAGGGCGGCGAGCGCCGCGGTCCGCGGGTCCGGCGGGACGCCGGTGCGGATCGCGGAGTCCAACCGGGCTCGGATCTCCCGGCTGATCTCGGTCTGACTCGCCTGGTAGCGAGTCGTCGGCAGCACTCCGCACATCTGGCCCGCCACGGCATGCACCATGCCGCACCGCTCCAGATGCGAGAGGTAGGTCTGGCGAAGCCCGAGACGCGGCCCGCCAATCCAGTGGATCGCACGTACCGGAGCGCCACGCCTTCGCAGCAACTCCAACGCGCAGTCCAAAGTCGGATCTCCAGTCGGCCGTGGGGACACCACGGCGATACGATCCCCGTCTGGGGCTATCCGTCCGGCCAGCGCCAGCTCCACTAGCTGCGCTCCGGCCAGACCAAGGTCGAGCGACTGCGGCTGTGCGGTGGTACCCGTGGCCGGGTCCAGCGCCAGTAGCAGAAGCTCCTCCGGAAGTGTTCTGCGGCTCATGCCCATCCATGCCTCCCCGCGTGGATGAATGACAGGGTGACCCCTCTCACATTCATCTGTCGAGAGTGCGTGACCGAAATGTAGTGGAACCAGTAGGTATGTCGTTCTCGTCTACCGCAGGGGTTAAGCCCGCACACAGGACACTGGTACATGGTTCGGACAGCGGCGCGGCGCGGCGGCGCCCGCGGTGACTAGTGTCCGGGCGGCGGGTTTTCACGGATTCACGGTTCGGTTGGGCGCGCGCTCCTAGGACGGGCGGCGCGCGGGAGGAGGCATCGGTGGCGGGCACGTCCCCCGACAGGTCGAAGCGGTACGAGTCGTCGACGGAGTCGACGCCGGGGAACGAACCACCGATCCCGGCCCCCGGTCCCGCCAAGTCATCTCCCGACCCTCGCCTCGCGATGTCCCGGGAAGCCGTCCCGAAGGTCGACCAGGCGACGGCGGTCTTCTCCCGCCGGGCGCTGCTGGAGGCCGCGGAGGCGCAGGGCCTGACCCTGGACGACCCCGAGACGGGCACGGACTCCGGCACGGCGAAGCCCGCGGTGCGCGAGAGCGGCGCGACGGGGACCGCCGGCACGGGGACCGCCGGGGCGGAGACCGCCGGGGCGGGGACCGCCGGGGCGGGGACCACCGGGGCGGGGACCACCGGGGCGGGGACCACCGAGGCGGGGACCACCGGGGCGGAGGTCGACGCTCCGGTGGCCGACGATCCGGAAACCAGCCGGGCGGCCGCGGCTGACGCCGAGGGCGCGGAAGAGGCTGATTCGGGCGCCGAGGACTCGGGTGACGCCGGGTCGGACGTCGGGGACTCGGACGGCTCCGGCGCAGATGCCGTTTCCGGGGGCGGTGAGGGGGCGGACGAGCCTGCGGAACGCTCGGACGATGACGCGGACGCCGCCACCGAGGCGCGGGCCGACACGGCCGAGGACGAGCGCGCCGACAGCGAGCCCGCAGCCGAGGCCGGCACCGGTGAGGCCGGCACCCGTGAGGCCGACACCCGTGAGGCGGGCGCGAGCTCCGAAGCGGACGCCGACGCGCCCGAGTCCGACGACGCGCCCGAGTTGGACGACGCGCCCGAGTTGGACGACGAGCCCGAGTCCGAGTCCGCCGATCGCGCGGCAGACTCCGCTCCGGCGAAGAGTGACGCGGCGGACTCCGTCCCTGAGTCCACCCCGAAGGTCGATCAGCCGACCGCGATCTTCCGGGCTCCCCGGCCACCCGCCGTGGATCAGCCCACCACCATGCTCAAGCTGGGCGGTGGCGCCGCCAAGGCCGCCGAGCCCGTCGAGGACGACAAGCCCGGCAGGCCCGACAGGGCAGACAAGGCGGACAAGGCCGACAGGGCGGAGAAGGCCGACAGGGCGGAGAAGGCCGACGCCGAGTCCGGGCGTGCCGGAGCTGCCAAGGGCACCGAGGACGCGGCGAGGAGCGACGGCGCCGAGGCCGTACCCCCCGCCGAACGCACCAGCAAATTCGTCGCGTTGAAGCCGCTGGACGAGCCCGCCGCGCCCAGGCCCCCGGCGGCGGCGCCCGACGCACCCAAGCACCCGGCGGTACCCGACGCCCCCGCCATCAGCCCGGCGGAGGCGACGCGGACCATCCCGCAGGTGGGTCCGGAGCGGACGACGCAGCAGCCGTTGCCGCCGAAGCCGCCGCTGGACCTGCTGGCGGAGCTGACGAACACGCCGCCCCCGCGCCAGACTCCCGTGCGGACGATCATCCGCCGGGTCAAGATCTGGACGCCCCTGGCCATCCTGCTGGTGATTGTGTTTGCTGTCGCACAGTCATTCCGTCCGCTCCCCGCCCCCGCGCTCGCCCTGACCGCAGACGAGTCGTACGCGTTCAAGGGCGACAAGGTCGACCTGCCGTGGCCCGCCGAGGGCCAGGGCTGGATGGACGTCAACGGCATCGGCACGATGGACAGCTTCGGCGAGCAGAAGCCCGTGGCCATCGGCTCCGTCGCCAAGGCGATGACCGCGTACGTCATCCTCAAGGAACACCCGATGAAGCCCGGCGCGAAGGGCGCGACCATCCCCGTCGACGCGAAGGCGGAGACCGAGGGCGGCTACGACAAGGACGGCGAGTCCACGCTCAACACCGTCAAGGAGGGCGACACGCTCTCCCAGTACGACGCGATCGCGGCCATCATGATTCCTTCCGCGAACAACATCGCGCGGCTGCTGGCCCGTTGGGACAGCAACGGTTCCGAGGAGGCGTTCGTCAAGAAGATGAACGCCGCCGCCAAGGACCTCGGGATGAAGAACACGAAGTACACCGACCCGTCCGGTCTGAAGGAGACGACCGTCTCCACCGCCGAGGACCAGGTCAAGCTCGGCAACGAGCTGGTGAAGATGAAGGCCCTCACCGACATCACCAGGCTGCCCTCCTGGAAGGACCCCTCGGGCCAGCCCTGGAGCAACTACAACCGGCTCGTCCCGTACAACAACGCCATCGGCATCAAGACCGGCTCCACCACGGCCGCCGGCGGCAACCTGCTCTTCGCGGGCACGCAGGAGGTCGGCGGCGAGACGGCGATCGTCGTCGGTGCGATCCTCGGCCAGCACACCCCGCCGATCATCGACACCGTCAACGCGGTCAGCAAGACCGCGATGCTCGCCGCGCAGGAGGCGCTGACCTCCGACACGATCCTGAAGAAGGGCGACGTCGTCGGATACGTGGACGACGGGCTCGGCGGACAGGCCCCGGTCGTGGCCACCAAGAACGTCTCGGCGGTCGGCTGGGCCGGCAAGACCGTCAAGCTCGAACTCGACGCGGGCTCGACCATCCCGCACGAGGCGAAGTCGGGCACCGAGGTCGGCTCACTGATCATCGGCGACGGCTCCGGCGAAGGCGTGGAAGTCCCGGTCGCCCTCCGGGACGACCTCACCGAACCCGGCTTCACCTCGAAGCTGACCCGCGTGAGCTGACCCGACCGAGCCGACCACCCGGCGACCACCGGCCTCCGGGACTCCGGGCCCCCGGGACGGCTCGCACAGGCGCTGAGGCGCCCCTTCCGACCCGACGGACGGAGGGGGCGCTTCCGCGTGGAGGGCGCTTCCGCGTGGAGGAGATGCTTCCGCGTGGAGGTGCTTCGGCGCAGAGAGCACTTCCGTGCGGATGGACTGTTTCGACGCAACCCCGCGAGTTCGGTTTGCCGCCGGACCCGGGCGCGCCGGCCAGCAGGGTGAACGACCCGCGCCGGGGCGGCCCCTCACCGCGCGGCGCGCACCCGCGTCACTCGTCCTCCCCGTCGCCCTGTTCCGCCTTCTCGTCCGCTTCCTTCTCGCACTCCAGGGCCGTCGTCCGGGACGGCCCGCCGTACTGGGAGCTGATCCGTACGTCCCCCGGCTCGTGCACCGTGAGGCGGGTGAACTCGGTGAGCTCGCCGTCGGACTCGCGGTCGGCGGTGAGGCAGCCGTTGTCGGCCCAGAGCCAGGGGGAGTAGGCGACGCGGACGGTGATCTCGCCGGCCTTCGGCATGTGGACGACGAGGTTGGCGCCGTCGGCGCTGACGACGGAGGCCGGCTTGTCGACCAGCGGGGTCGCGTTCTTCACCCGGTAGATCTTCCAGTTGGCGTCCTGCCAGACGGGCTCCAGATAGTCCGGCCCGCTCGTCACCAGCGCGTGTTCGAGCTCGGCGGGCCCGTCCGGCTCGCCGTTGACGAGGACGACGAAGCCGACGGCCCACTGCGAGAGCCAGGCCCTGTACGCGGCCGGTGTGAAGGCCCCCTCGGGCACCTCGGTCCCGCCGTGGCCCTCGTAGAAGAGCCGGCCGCGCTCGACGTCGGCCTGCCGGTTCCAGCCGCGCGCCATGTTGATGTACGGCGCGAGGATGGCGGCCTCGCGGTGGTCGCGGGCCGGTACCACCTCGACGCGGGTCTTCCAGGCGCCGAGCCGCTTCAGCTCGTTCACCACGCCGTCGGTCTTCACCGCCCACTCGGGCACCTTGGTGTTGGTGACGATGTCGGCGGTCGTCTTGCCGGTCAGCCAGGTCACCGAGAGCACCAGGGCCACCGCGCCGGCGATCCGCCGCCGCCGGGGCGTGAACCAGGACAGCGGCAGCCGGGAGTCGTCCGTGCGCGCCTCGCCCCGGTAGAGGCAGATCGCCAGGGCCGCCGCCGGGCCCGCCAGTTCCAGGAGGCGTTCGACGTTGGTGCCGATGGGGGTGGGGATCAGATAGCAGAGGACCACGCCGAGCGCGTAGATCGCGGCGCTCAGGCGGAGCACCCGCCAGGCGCTCGGCGCGACCAGTACGACCACCGCGCACAGCACGACCGGCGGCCAGATCCGGCTGAAGGCCATGGGCTGCTCGCCCTCGAAGGGGAACAGCAGCGTGGTCACGGCGACGACCGCCACCGGTGGCACGAGCAGCGCCGCCGCCCGGCCCCACTCCCGGCACAGCAGATACGCGGCGCCGACCACGAGGAGGAACAGCCCGGAGACGGGGCTCCCCAACGTGGACAGCGTCGCGCACACCGCCGCGACGGTGAGATGGCGCCCGCCGCGCCCGCTCAGCACCGCCAGCAGGGCACCCAACGCGAAGGCCGTGCCCAGCATGAACGTGGAGCGCCCCGACACCACCTGGCACCACAGCGAGAACGTCGCCGCCAGCGCGACCGGCACCGGCGCGCGTACACCCGTACGAGTGACGACCGCACCGGCCAGCCAGGAGGCCGAGAGCCCCGACACCAGCGTGACGGGGACGACGCCGCACGCCGCCATCAGATATGGGGAGAGCACGCTGTAGTTCGCCGCGTGCAGGCCCCCGTACCAGAACAGGTTGACCGCGGAGTCCGGGTACATCTTCGCGAACTCCGCCCACGCCACCTGGGCCGCCAGATCGCCGCCGCCGGTGGCGAAGACCGCCCACCACACGAAGTACAGCGGCAGGGCGCACAGGGCGGCCGTGAGGGGCACCCGGTGGCGTTCCCGCCACGGCTCGCGCGGCGGCGACGGTTTGTCGGCGCGCGAGACCGGTCGTCGTGGGGTCAGGTCGGCAAAGGCCACTGCGGCTCTTCCGTTCCGTTCGACTCGTGCGGGCGGGTGCGGGTCTTCACAGGCGTCTTCCCGGACGTCTTCCCGGACGTCATCCGTCGTTCTCCCTGTGGTGAGGCAGACGCTGTTGAGGTAGACGCTAATCACTCGCTGACAGTTGGCCGACAGGACGTGTGCGATCCGCTGCGGCCGTAGGGAAACCCCTACGGCCGCAGCGGTCACGGCTGTGTCAGGGTCAGGATGCGACCGGGAACGCCACGTCGCACACCGGGTCCTCGGGGCCCGCCGCGTCCCAGTCCGCGAAGTAGATCTCACGGCACGGGCCGGTGACCTCCAGACCGTGCCCGGCGATCCACCGCTCGACCGCCTCGAAGGCCGCGAGGATCTGCGGATGGGCCACCTGGGCCTTGCTGATCCGGGTGTACGCGAACCGTCCCGCCGGCTCCACGCGCACCTTCGTCTCCCAGGCCCGCCCGTGCTCGGCCGCCCACGCCCGGGCGGCGCCCTCGTCCGCCACCGGCACACACGACTCGGCGGGCCCGTCGCTCTCCATGGACACCTCGGAGTGGTACACGACGAACGGCGCGCCGGTGGACCCGCCGCAGGCCGCCGCCCCCTCCTCCAGCCGCCCCAGCGACGCCCCGATCCACGCCGGCAACTCGTCCGCGAGCGTGTGCCGCGACTGGGTCAGCAGCACCTGCGGGGCCGTGTCGACCGTTTCGACCGTGAATGTTCCGTACGTCTCGTCCATCCCGGACTCCCTTCCCGACAACCGTCCACGGAGGTAGGCGACAAGGGTCCGCTGGGACGCGAACCGTTCCTCGGCCCCGGCCCAGTACGCGGCGAGCCGGCCGGCGGCCCGCGCGCCGTCCAGCTCGACGACGTCCACGATCTCGGCGATCCGCGCGAGAGGCATGTCGAGCTGCCGCAGCAGGGCCACCAGACGGGCACGTTCGATCTGGTCGGCCCGGTAGTACCGGTAGCCGTTCACCTCGTCGACGTACGCCGGCGTGAGCAGCCCCAGCCGGTCGTACAGCCGCAGCGCCTTCGCCGACAGCCGCGCGCGGGCGGCGAAGGCACCGATGGTGAGCAGGTCGTCCAGATCGTCCATGTGCACTGGGTCATCCTCCGTCGCCGGGCGCCTTCCGCCCGGCGAGAGGGACGGTGCCCCTTGCCCCAGGGGCAAGGTCAACGGCGTACGGCCCGGAGGCCCGGAGGCCCGGAGGCCCGGAGGCCCGGGGGTCCGGAGGTCCGGAGGGGCCGAAGGGGTGGGAGGGAGGGTCAGCCGATGGCCTTCTCCACGGCGGCGACCAGCTCCGCCGACTCGGGCTCGGTCTGCGGCGAGAAGCGGGCGACGACCGAGCCGTCGCGGCCGATCAGGAACTTCTCGAAGTTCCAGCGGATGTCACCGGTGTGCCCCTCGGCGTCCGCGTGGTCCACCAGCCGCTCGTACAGCGCGTGCCGGCCCTCCCCGTTGACCTCGACCTTCTCGGTCATCGGGAAGGTCACGCCGTACGTCGCCGAGCAGAACTCCGCGATCTCGTCGGCCGAACCCGGCTCCTGTCCGAGGAACTGGTTGCACGGCACGCCGAGCACGGTGAAGCCCTGCGCCGCGTAGCGCGCCTGGAGGGCTTCGAGGCCCGTGTACTGCGGGGTGAGGCCGCACTTGGAGGCCACGTTCACGACGAGGACGGCCTGCCCGGCGTACTGCGCGAGGTCCGCGGAGCCGCCCTTCAGGGCGTCGATCTGTACGTCCAGGACAGAGGGGGTGGTGTTGTCTGTAGTCATAAACGGATGCTATCTCCGGAAGGGTTTTCGCCCCCGCCGCCCCTACCCGTCCCATCCCTGGGGGGCTGCGCCCCCAGACCCCCCTTGTCGGCCTGGGCTTCGTCCTGGGCCTGGGCTTCGTCCTGGGCCTGGGCCTCGTCCTGGGCCTCGGCCTCGTCCTGGGGCTCGTCCTCGTCCTGGGCCTCGTCCTCGAACGCCGGACGGGGTGAAGGGGCGGCCCGCACCAGCACCTCCCCCTCCGCCGTCCGCGCGTACAGGACCGACCGGCCGGCCCGTCCGCGCCGGACCAGCCCGGCGTCCAGCAGCACCCTCAGGTGGCGGCCCACGGAGCCGAGCCCCTGTCCGGTCACCGCGCACAGCTGGGTCGTGCTCATGGGGGAGTCGAGGAGGACGAGGACGCGGGAGCGGGCCGCGCCGAGGAGCGGTCCGAGGGCGGCGGGTACGGCGGCGGTGCCGCTTCCGTCGGCGAGGACGCCCGAGCACGGATAGACGACGGCGTAGCGCTCCCGTTCCTCCCACGCCACCCACCCCGTGCGCTGGGGCGTGATCGGCACGAAGACCAGCCGCGCCCCGGAGATCTCGCGCGGCGGGTACTCGTGCGGATTGACCTGGAGCCGGTTCTCGCCGAGCCACCGCATCCCCGGCCGCATCGCGTCCAGCACGGCCGCCCAGCCGCCCTGCCCCAACCGCGCGGTCCGGGCGAGCACATCGGCCTCCAGCACGCGCCGGCGCCGCTCCCAGTACGGCCGTACGGTCTCCTCCCACACGTACGTCAGGAGGTCGGCCGCGCGGTCGGGCAGGTCGTCCCGGCGCAGGGCGGCGGGCAGGGGGCCGCGCAGGGAGAGGGCGAGGTGGGCGCGGGCGGCGACGGGGTCGGCGCCCCGGACGCGGGCGACCTCGACGGCGAAGGTCTCGTCCTCGCGCGGCGTGGGCGTCAGGAAGTCGGCGATCCACTCCCTGCCCAGGCCTGAGCGGATCAGCAGCGCGGTGACGGGGTTCCGGGCCAACTCGGCCCGGTACGCGGGCAGATGGGCCGTCAGCCAGGCCCGCTCCCCGGGGTGCGTGCCGGACCCGGCGTGCAGCATTTTCAGGCTCGCGAACGTCTCGGCGAGCGGCGAGACGACGAACCGGCTCCCGGCGAGGGTGTCGGCGTTGACCTGCCACCAGCCCACGGGGACACCTCCGGGTTCGCTGCGAGCCCGCCCCGGCTTCGGCGGAGCTTTCGCGTGTGCGCGAAACATTACGGCGGGCGGGCGACGGGCCCGAGGGTCATTTCCCATGCGCAGCTATCAAGACCTCTTCCGCACAAGGGAGTTCACCCCTCTCTTCCTGTCCTCCTCCCTCCAGGTGGCGGCCTCCACGATCGGCGGCCTGGCCCTCGGCACCTCCGTCTACGAGGCGACGGGCTCCCCGCTCCTGTCCGCCCTCAGCATGTTCGGCCCCTCGCTCGCCCAGGTGATCGGCGCGACGACCCTCCTCTCGGCGGCGGACCGGCTGCCGCCGAGGGCGACGATGACGGGCCTGGCCGTGGTCTTCGCGGCGGGTACGGGGGTGTTGGCGCTGTCCGGGTTGCCACTGTGGGCGGTGTTCGCGGTGATCGCGGCCCAGGGCCTGGTCGCGTCCCTCGGCGGCGGAGTCCGCTGGGGCCTGCTGAACGAGATCCTCCCGAAGGACGGCTATCTGCTCGGCCGCTCGGTGTTCAACATGCTGCACGGGCTCACGCAGATCGCCGGCTACGCGACCGGCGGCGCCCTGGTGGCGCTCCTGTCCCCGGCGGTCACGCTGCTGGTGTCGGCGTCCCTCTACGCGGCGGCGGCCCTCTGCACCGCCCTGGGCCTGACCCGCCGCGCCGCGCGCGCCTCCGGCCGCCCGTCCGTCGCCGAGACCCGGCGCACGAACGCCCGCCTGTGGTCGTCGGCCCGGCGTCGCCGCCTCTACCTCGGCCTGTGGATCCCCAACGGCCTCGTCGTCGGCTGCGAGTCCCTGTTCGTCGCGTACGCCCCCGACCGCGCGGGCCTGCTCTTCGCCTGCGCGGCGCTCGGCATGCTGACAGGCGACGTGACGGTCGGCCGCCTCCTCCCACCCCGCGTACGGGACCGCCTCGCCACCCCTCTGCTCCTGCTCCTGCTCCTGGCCACCCCGTACCTGGTGTTCGCCCTCCACCCGCCGACCCCCGTCGCGGCGGCCTGCGCGGCCCTCGCCTCCGTCGGCTTCGGCGCGAGCCTGGTCCAGCAGCAGCGACTGCTCGCCCTGACCCCACCCGAACTCACCGGCCACGCCCTGGGGTTGCACTCGGCGGGCATGCTCACGTTGCAGGGGGTGAGCGCGGGCCTGGCGGGCGGGGTGGCCCAACTGACCTCGCCGGGTACGGCGATGTCGGTGATGGCGGGGGTGTCGGTGTCGGTGACGCTGGTGCTGTGGGTGGCGGGGCGAGATGAGAGGACAGGGCTCACGTCACCTGCGTGTGCGTCTTGATGGCCTGTTCGTAGCTGGAGTGATGCGCCATGGGTACAGTTACGCGGCTACACCAGCCCAAGGATGATGCGAACGCACTCTTCCACACGCCGCATCTCGCTCGGGTCCAGCAGGCCGAGACGCCGCCGAAGCCTTGGTTTGTCCACGGTGTGCAGGTCGGTGCAGTTCACGTACGACTCGTCGTACTTGGCCACCCCGCAGTCACGACCGATCGGAACGTGGGTGGAGGTGGGGCCACTCGTTCCGGTGATCACGGCGACCGTCAGCGCCGACAGCGGTTCGGCAATACGGTTCACCGTGAGTACGACCACCGGATGCGGGCCGACGGGGCCGGGCAGGGCGCAACCCCACACCTCGCCCCTCAGAGCGGAGCCGATGTTCACCATTCGGTCTCGTCCGCTGCCGCCAGTTCGTCCGCCGTCGCGGGCAGAACGCCAGAGGGAGTCGGAGCCTGGGCGCCCTGATAGAAGTCGCGGATCTCCTGCGAGGCGGCAACCTCGGTCGCCTCGCGAGAGAGCAGTCGAAGCCCTTCGCGCAAGGCGTCGGAGAGCGAGTGCAGCTTGAGGGTCTGCATCACCTGTTGCAGATCCGCCAGCTCATCCGGGCGCAGCCGCACCTGGGCCACGCTCGTCGCACTGCTGGCGCCCTGTTGTTGGCGCGCCTGTGAGGTCGAGGCCGCGGCCGGTGTGCGCCTCCTGGTTGTGGCACCGGAGGCCCGGCTCTTCTTTTCGGACTTCGGAACCATTCCTACCTCCCTTCCCCTTGTGTATGACAAATGTCGTACAACCAGTGTCATCCTCGTGTCCAAGCTGGTCAAGGGCGAATGAGCCACTGGCTCAGCCAGCCGCCCGAAGCTGGTCATGGGACCGGCAGTCCCGGCAACGGCTCTCTCCGGCCGAGCGGAACCCCCGGTCGCAACCGTCGCAGTTCCGCATGCGCCCGACCGCCGGACGTACTACGGGTTCCGCGCGCTCCATGCTTCTGGCCGGTGCGGGCAGGGGTGTCTCCTTGAGCCGGTAGGCGAGGATGCCGGCCGGGCGGACCAGGAGGTCGGCCGGAAGTCTTGCGGTGAGGTGGTCCGTGATCTGTGTGGGCAGGAGGCCTGCCGCGAGCCACCGGGTGACGGCCGGGGCGAGGCGGGCGGCTTCCCGCACGGACAGGACGAGGCGGGGGTCGATCCGGCGCAGGGCCGCGAGTACGGCGATGGCCTGCGGGTCGGCGTCGGCGAGCGGGTTCGGTGTCTCCGCCTCGGCATGTACGGGCGCGGCCACGGTTTCCTCCACGGCCGCGGAAGCGGGCGTGACCGCCGCGGCGGCGGGCTGCTTACGGGGTCGGCGGGGCTTGGGCGGCTCCGGAGGCCCGTCCGGGTCCGGATCCAGGTCCGGACCGCCGCCGGGGACGTCGTAGAAGTACGTCCGGGTACGGACCTGCCCGGTGGGCGTTCGCTCGCGGCGGCGTTCCAGGTATCCGGCCGCTTCGAGTTCCCTGAGCGCCCGCGAGATCAGGATCTCGCCCTCGGTGAAGTGCTCGCACAGGGCGGCGATGGTCACGGGAGTGCCGGTGGGCAGGGAGAGGATGTAGACGGCCACGCCGACCGTGACCGCGCTGCCGCGCCGCTGGGCGAGGGTGTTGGAGATCACGGTGAAGTCGGCCGTGAGGCGGGTGCGTACGTGGATCACGCCGGAGGTCGGAGCTCCGGCGTCGGCGCGCAGGGGCGCGTTAGACTGCGGGTCAGCCATCGGGAAGCTACTACTTCCTGGTTGGTCAGGCCCTCGTTCGGGATTGCAGTCCCGACCGGGGGCCGTATCTGTTTGCGGTTGTCGCGGCGAACGTAACCGCCCGTATCCCGCGCCTGCAAGCCGGTCACTCGGACGGGTGACGTGGGCTTCGCGGCCGGGGAGGGTGGGTGGGCGGGTAGTTCTTTCCCCCGGTTCTTTGGGGAGGTCAGCGGCCCGCCGGACCCTCGTGGACAAGGGCCCGGTGAGCCCGGAAGACGGACGGCGGCCGGATCCCGGCCACCTCAGGGACGGTGGTGCCCGGCCTTCAACTCGCCTATGAAGGCGGTCCAGGTGGCGGTTTCGAAGCAGAGCGCCGGACCGTGCGGGATCTTGCTGTCACGGACGGGGACGACGGCGCCTCGGAACCGGTCGGCCACCTCCACGCAGTCGCCCCCGGCCTGATTGCTGTAGCTGCTCTTGTGCCAGGCGGCGCCGTTCAGATCGGGACGGGAGATTCGAGCCACGGTAGTTGCCCTCCATCGTGGACCGGATCACGCTGAGTGGCGGCGGACGGCCTCAAAGGCTGTGGTGCCCGGCCTTCAACTCGCCTATGAAGGCGGTCCAGGTGGCGGTGTCGAAGCACAGCGTCGGACCGTGCGGGGCTTTGCTGTCACGGACGGGGACGACGGCGCCTCGGAACCGGTCGGCCACCTCCACGCAGTCGCCCCCGGCCTGATTGCTGTAGCTGCTCTTGTGCCAGGCGGCGCCGTTCAGATCGGGACGGGAGATTCGAGCCACGGTAGTTGCCCTCCATCGTGGACCGGATCATGTCGAGTGACATGAGCGGGGGCAGGGCTGCCGCCCGCAGCCGATCGTAAATCACCTTGTAGCGACTGACGTTGGCTGGTTCCTCGATGAGTTGGCCGTAGTCCGAACCCTCTGTGTAGGTCGCCTCTGAGCCGTCCGGCAGGGTCAGGACTGTCAGCGAGCCGCCCATCGCCTCGTGCCCGCCTTGGTCGAACGGTAGTACCTGCACGGTGATGTGACGCTCCGCTGCAGCGTCAAGCAGTCGCGCCAACTGCTTCCGCATCACGGCATGGCCGCCGATCGGACGCCGCAGGACCGCCTCGTCCAGGATCACGCACAGCTCCGGCCGGTGGGGCGAACTCAGCCGTTCCTGCCGTCCCAGACGGGCAGTGACACGCTCCTCCAACTGCTCTTCGCCGTCCAGCAGAGCGTCCAGGCTGAGAACGGCCCGCGCATAGTCCTCCGTCTGTAACAGACCCGGCACCACATGAGCCGCGTACTGCCGGATGGCCACCGCCCGCTCCGAGTACTCCATGAACTTGCGCGACCAGTCCGGAAACGCCTCCCGGTACACGTACGGCCAGAGATCCACCAGCAAGTCGTCCGCGCCGAGGACCGCGTCCAGCGCACGCGCCAGCTCCAGCGTCGGCTTCGCTCCGGACGCCCGCTCGATCTGCGTGATCCGCGTGCTCACCACGTGCGTTCTGTCGCCGAGTTCGGCCTGGGTCAGTCCGGCCGCCGTGCGGAGTCTGCGTACCCGTGCGCCGAACAGCGCCGCCATCGACGTACGCGGGTCAATTCCGTTGGCCAAAGCGTCACTTCCGTTCCTTACGGGCTGAAAAGTAAGGCTGTGTCACCTGTCGAGCGTAGGGCGATCGGACGACTCTTGAGCACGGAACGTGACGAATCGTGTACGTCACGGGATGTCTCAGCTCGACAGACAAGGACGGACCAGCCGTGCTGACAGCGAACGACCGCCGTGGGAGACGAGTCCCCTGAACTCCCCTCGATCGCCGAGCAGTTCGTCTCCTCACCGCAAGGTGCGCAGCTCGCCCGACACTTCGCCGTCCGGCGTATGGCGGACTGGGGCTACCCGCCGGCGTCGGACGTGTCGTGCACGGTCGCCCTCGTCGTCGGCGAACTCGCGGCGAACGCCGTACGGCACGGCCGCGTCCCCGGACGCGACTTCGGCCTCCGGCTCGCTCTCGACGTCCCTGCGGGCCTGGTTCGTGTCGAGGTCGCGGACGCCGCCTCCGCGAAGCGGCCGCCCACCGCCCCGCCCTCGTCGTACGCCGAGGGTGAGTCCGGTCGAGGGCTGCTCCTGGTGGATGTCCTGGCCGTGCGCTGGGGGTCGGTGCCCCGTCGGCCCGGGGGCAAGACCGTATGGGCGGAGTGCGCCTTGTAAGCGCCTGGCGGCGGGGGTGCGGGGGCGTGGAGGCCAGTCGGAGGGCCGCTCCCGCCGCCCGGGTCGGGCAGGCGGGAGCGGTGTGCCCCTTCTCGATCGGCACGAGGGGCACGGCTTCCCGGACGGGAAGGTTCCGGCGCTCGGAGCGCCCGCGTGCCCATGATGCGACGTGCCGCCGGAAGGGACTCCCGGAGTACCGGGAACTTCGCCCCGAAAGCCTGTACTGCCTGATGTTTTGCGGTTGTTGCGCGCTAGGAGGCGGTACCGTGCGCGCTGTCGCGGGGCGGCCGCATTGTTCCGCGATTCACGGATGTCATGGCGCGAGGGTGAGCGGGCCCAGCATGCTGACGTCCGGCTCCTCGACGACGCGTCGGCACCGCAGAGGGGGGCCTCTCGGACGTACGTATGTGTCTCGGAAGGTACCGATGTCCAGAAGGCAAGTCTTATCCGTCATCGTGCTGTTGACGGTCCTCGGGTGGAGCGTGGTGCTCGTCGCCGTCGGTGAGACGGCCGCGGCCGCCGCCGCGGTCCCGGCGCTCGTACTGAGCGCGGAACAGGTCGTGACGTCGATGACGGGCACGACACGGGTGCCCGTGGCGAACGACGAACGAGTACGTGTGGCGGGCGACGGCGAGCGGCTGCGTGTGGCGGGCGACGGCGAGCGGCCGCGCGTACCGGGTGACGAGGAGTGCGTCGGGTGACCCCGCCGTCCCTGTCGAGGCGGCCCGGCGGCGGCGCGCCGACGGGCCGGCCGGGCCGGAAGCTGGGGCCGATAGCGGAGGGCGTGGGCAGGGCCCACCGGGCCTGGCTGGAGCCCCTGCGGATCCGGTTCCTGGCCAGCGGCCTGACGATCGGCGAGCTGAGCGACCGGTCGGGCTGGGCGAAGTCGAAGATCTCCGAACTGCTGCGCGGCACGGGCCGTTACCCGCGCTGGGAGATCACCTACGGCCTGCTGGACGTCCTCGACGTACCGACGTGGCCGATGCGGCGGCTGTGGATGGCCGCCGCGCTGGAGGCGCGGAAGAAGCCGGACTGGATAGACGGCTGCATCCAGAGCCGTCAGAACCCGCAGCGTCAGAACCCGCAGAGCCAGAACCCGCAGAGCCAGAACCCGCAGCGCGGGGCGGCCCTGTCGACCGGATCGGCGGTGCCCCCGCTGGAGCACCAGGCGTTCACCCAGCTCAACCGCGCCGCCTATCTCGCCTACGCCCGGCTCTTCGTGGGCGAGGCGGAGGCGCGCGAGGTGGTCACGGAGACGTTCGACGTGCTGTGGTTCCGCTGGGCCGAGGCGCTGGCCAGTTCCGACGTGGTGCCGTTCGCGTGGTCGGTGCTGCGCGGGAGCGTGATGGCCCGGGCCTGCCACACGGACGGCTGCCCCGAGCTCGCCCGCACCGCGTTCGACACGGTCGCCCTGAGCCTGGTGTCGACCCCCGCGGCGCGGTTCGCGCAGATCGAGGAGTCGATGTCCCTCTTCAAGGCCATCAGCAGGCTGCCCGCCCACCAGCTGGACGTCATGGTCCTCACGTACCTGCGGGGCATGGACCACGCGGCAGTGGCCGATGTCCTGGGCGTCCCGATCGCCTCGGTGCACACGGCCGACCGCTACGCCCGCAAGACGCTGAGCGCAGCTCTCCGACCCCAGAACGACCTGGGAGAGACCCCGGAATGATCCCCACCCCGATAACCCCGACGACTCCGATGGACGACCTCCTGGCCCGTGCCCTGCTCCGCGAAGAGCCGCACGTACCGCTGGACGTGGTCCCCGGCGCCCGCTGCCGGGACTCCTTGCTCCCGCTCGCCGGACGACACGACCGTACGAGCACGATGGCGGCCCGCGATCTGCGCACCCTGTGCGAGGCGGTCCTGGCCCACACCACCTCCGACTCCCTCCAGGGCTTCGTCACCGAGCATCTGCCGGAACCGCCGGGCGCCCGCGTCCTCGGCTGCATCCTCCAGCTCGCCGACGCCGAGGACAGTGCCCGCTCCTGGTGGCAGTACGCGGCCGGTGCCGGCGACGACCTCGCCTCGTACTGCCTCTACCTGCACCATCTGATCCTGGGCGACACGGCGGCGGCGGCGTGGTGGCGCGAGCAGACGAAGATCGCCACCCGCCCGGCCCCCGAACCCCTGATGGCCGTCCCCGACCCCGGTGTCCCCACCACCTACGACGCCAGTTTCCCCACCGTCCTCCGGGCCCTCACCCACCTCGACCGCACCACCCCACCCCGCCGAACCGAACTCGTCGACGCGGTCATGCACTACGTCCCCGGAGCCGTGGCCCTCGGCTACGTCGACAACCCCGACTTCGAACTCCCCCTGCCGGGGCCCGACTTCGCGGAACACATCAGCATCCTCCTGGCCGCCGCGTCGACCGCGGCCTCCTGGATCACACCCCCGCCCCTCCACTCCACCTCCCCCCGCCTGCCCCGCCGCCCCCGGGAGTCCTCCGGCTCCGAGCCGACGACGCACGGCTGAGGCACGGGCGACGCGTGGTGGGGGTCAGCGGAGGTGTGCGTCGAAGAAGGCCATGGTGCGGCGCATGGAGGTGGGCCACTGGGGACCGAAGGTGTGGCCCTCACCGGGGTACTTGATCAGCCGTACGTCCTTGCCGGCGGCCTCGAACTCGGCGGCGGCGCGTTCCGACCAGGCGAGCGGGCAGGTGTCGTCGGCTGTGCCGTGGTGGATGAGGAGGGGCTCGGTGACGCGGTCGACGTAGGTGAGGGGTGACGCTTCGCGCCAGAAGGTCGGGTTCGAGGCGGGGGTGCCGTGCGCGGCCTCGATCTCCGCGACGACCGGGTCGCCCTCGGGGCGCTGGAAGTGGTCGATGTTCTCGGCGGGGCGGGAGCTCACCGGGGCGAACGCCACGGCCGCGTCGAACAGGCCCGGGGCCACCACCAGCGTGTTATAGACGACACCGCCCCCCATCGACCTGCCGAGCAGACCGATCCGGTCGCCGTCGATCTCCGGGCGGCCGGAGGCGCGCAGGGCCTTGGCCGCGCCGATGACGTCCTCGGTGTAGCCGAGGCGGAGGTTCACGTCGTTGTCGGGGTCGTCGTCGGAGCCCGCGTGGTCGCGGTAGTCGGTGTGCAGGACGACGTAGCCGTTGCGGGCCAGCAGATCCTGCTCCCGGGCCAGCCCGCGCCCGGTGGTGTAGACGGCCGGGTCGATGTACCCGTGCGCCAGTACCAGCGCCGGGAAGGGGCCCTCGCCCTCGGGGATGTTCATGATCCCCGAGATGGTCAGGCCGTCGGCCTCGTACGTCACCGCGTAGCGGGTGTACGCGGCGGTCCGGGCCAGTACCGCGCCGAGGCGGAGGTCGGAGCCCTCGTGCCGGCGGGCGATCAGGCCCGGGATCGAGACCGGGTTCACCGGCGTCGGCGTCGGGGTCGGGGTGGGGGACGCCTGCGTGCCGAGTGGATCGGGGCTCGTCGCCGAGGACCTGCTCGCGGTCGGTCGTGCCGTGGGGGCGGTGCTTTCGTCGTCCCCTGCGGCACAGCCGGCCAGGGCCACCAGCACCGATACCAGCCCGGCGGCGACACAGACCCTGACACGAACCCTGACACGGACCCGGCCTCGCAACCGCATGAGCTCAGTATCCCGCGTCGAGCACGAGACGGGCGGGCTGCCGGAGGGGGAGAGCAGGACGGGCGGGCTGCCGGAGGGGGGAGAGCAGGACGGGCGGGCCGCCGGAGGGGGAGATCCGGTGGCCCGCCCGTCAAGAGCGGTCGGTCAGGAAGCGGTCGCCGTCAGCCCGCGTCGGACGCGTCCAGGCGGTACAGGCCGCTGTAGTCGCTCACGGCGCTGCCGTTCTCCTTGACCCACGTGGCGATCTCGGAGGCGGCGCTGCTGCTGCCGCCCTGGCCGCCGCCCTGGCCGCTGTCGCTGACGACGATGTAGTGGAGCTTGCCGGCCTTCACCAGTGCCTTGAGCTTGGCGAGGGTCATGGCCTCGTCGCTGCCGGACCAGCCGCCCATGGAGATCACGGGCTGACCCGACTCCAGGATGATCGAGGAGGCCGTCTGGTCGGTGGCCACCGCCACCAGCCAGGTCGCGCCGTCCTGGTTCTTCTTCAGGTACGTGATCATCTCGGAGGAGACCTGGGAGCCGCCCCCCATACCGCCGCCGCCCGTGCCGCCACCGTCTCCACCGGCCTGACTGCTGCTGGAGCCGCTGGAGCCGCTGGAGCCGCTGGAGCCGCTGGAGTTTCCGGTGCTGCTGGAGGTCGAACCGGAGTTGCTGGAACCCGAGTTGCCGGTTCCGCTGGGCGCGCTGCCGCTGGGTGCGTTGCCGGTCGGCGCGTCCCCGCTGGGCCGCTGCCCGCCGCCCATGCCGCCGCCACCGCCCATGCCACCCCCGGTGTTGGGGCCGGCCGTCGGGTTGGTGCCGCTGGAGCTCGCGGTGGTCGCCGCCGACACCGAGTACGCGGCGGGCCCGGCCAGCAGGGCGACGACCGCCGCGAGGGAGGCCAGCCCGACGAGCTTTCGGCGCCGCGTGAACCGTCCGACGAGGAGCCCGATCACGGCGACCGCACCGGCGACACCGGCCACGACCTGGGCGACCGTGTAGACCGTCCCGGAGCCGGAGACCCGCTGGAGCAGCACGACCGCCCAGACCGCGCTCACCGCGACGGCCAGCGGCAGCACCCACCCCCACTGGGCGACGGACCTCTCCTTGAAGGCGCCGTACAGCATGACCCCGCCCGCCCCGGCCAGGGCCGCGATACCGGGGGCCATGGCGGTGACGTAGTACGGGTGGAACGTGCCCTCGGCGAGGGCGAAGGTCAGGTAGTGCAGGACGAACCAGCCGCCCCAGAGCAGGAGGGCGGCCCGCTTGGCGTCCGTGCGCGGGGCGCGGCCCCGCAGCACCAGACCGCCCACCAGGGCGATGAGCGCGAAGGGGATCAGCCAGGAGATCTGGCCGCCCATGATCTCGTTGAACATCCGGTAGACGCTCGCGTCGCCGCCGAAGCTGGCCCCGTTGCCCTGTGAGCCCACCGACGAGCCGGCACCGAAGATCCGGCCGAAGCCGTTGTAGCCGATGACCAGGTCCCAGACCGTGTTGTCGGTCGAGCCGCCGATGTACGGGCGGGAAGAGGCGGGGATGAGGTCCACGACCACCATCCACCAGGCGCTCGACACGATCAGCGCGACCGTGCCGACGGCCAGGTTGCGGATACGGCGGCCGAGCGAGGCGTTCGCCGCCCAGAGGTAGACCAGGAAGAAGGCCGGCAGGACGACGTACGCCTGCATCATCTTCGTGTTGAAGGCGAAGCCGATCGCGACACCGGACCAGACCAGGGGCATCAGCCGGCCGGTGCGTACGGCCTTCATCAGCGTGGCGGCGCCGAGCAGCATCAGGAAGACGAGGACGGGGTCGGGGTTGGTGTCCCGGGTGATGGCGACCGTGATCGGCGTGAGGGTGAGCGCGAGCGCGGCGATCGTGCCCGCGACGGCCCCGAAGTCACGCTTGACCATCCGGTACAGCAGGGCCACCGAGCCCACGCCGACCGCGACCATCGGCAGCATGATCTGCCAGGTGCCGTAGCCGAACACCCGGGCCGACAGGCCCATCACCCACAGCGCGAACGGCGGCTTGTCGACGGTGATGAAGCTGCCCGCGTCCAGCGCGCCGAAGAAGAACGCCTTCCAGCTCTGCGTGCCGCTGTAGACGGCCGCGTTGTAGAACGTGTTGCCGGTGAGGGAGGACAGGTTCCAGGCGTACAGCGCCGTGGTCAGGACGAGGACCGCCCACAGGGCCGGGCGCGCCCAGCGCGGGTCCTCCGGCGCGCCGGTGAACATCCTGCGGGCCCGGGCGGCGAGACCGCCCCCGGCTCCGGCGGCTCCGGCGGGAGGAGCTTCGGCCCGATGCCTCGGGCCGCCGTCCCGCCCGGTGGTGGGCGGCGGGGCGAGGGTCGTCATGACGCGTACTCCATGTCCTTGAGGTTCCGCGGGAGTTGGGGGAGGGATGCGGCGGCGCTCCCGGTGGGGGATGCGGTTGTACGGGAAGCCGTACGGGGAGCCGCATCGGAAGTCGTACGGGCTCGGTGGGCGGCCGGAACCCATGAGCGTCGCGCCCGGCGTGGCACGTCGGCCACGAGGACCCGGCGGTCGACCGTCGCCCGGAGCATGCGGCCCATGCCCTTGAGGTCGTCGACGGCGGTACGGACGATGTCGACGCGGCTGTCGGGGTCGTCGACCCAGTCGACGGGGACCTCGTGGATGCGGAGCCCGTTGCGCTGGGCCAGCACGAGGAGTTCGGTGTCGAAGAACCAGGCGGTGTCCTCGATGTGCGGGGCGAGCGCGCGGAAGACGTCGGCGCGCACTGCCTTGAAGCCGCACTGCGCGTCGGAGAAACCGGCGGCGAGGCCAAGCCTCAGCAGCAGGTTGTAGGAGCGGGAGACGAACTCACGCCTGGGGCCGCGGACGACATCGGCCTGCCGGTGCAGCCGGCTGCCGACGGCGAGGTCGCTGTGGCCGGAGAGCAGGGGAGCGACCAGCGGCAGGAAGCCTTCGAGGCCGGTCGAGAGGTCGACGTCCATGTAGGCGACGACGTCCGCGGCGGACCGGCTCCACACGTGCTTGAGCGCGCGCCCCCGCCCCTTCTGGTCCAGATGGACGGCGTGGACGTGCGGGAGCCGGTCGGCCAGCGCGAGGGCCGCCTCCCAGGTGGCGTCCGTGCTCGCGTTGTCCGCGATCGTGATCCGGAACGGGAACGGGAAGGATGCTTCGAGGTACGCGTGGAGACGGCCGACACCGGCGGCGAGGCCGTGCGCCTCGTTGTACACCGGCACCACGATCTCGACCGAGCGCTGCCGGACGCCTCCCGCGTTCATTTCGTTCATGACAGCGACTGTCGAGGCCGCTTCTGGGGCGACGCTGAGCGAGTACTGAGGGAAGGATGAGAATCAGCGAACTCACAGCTTCCCCACAGGGGACCGGCTCAGGACGCACAGGGCCGAGGCGCGCCCACGGGTTCAGGATTCAGGACTGGTAAGGCTGCTGCTGCGGCTGTCCGTACTGCTGGCCGCCGTGACCACCCGCGCTCTGCGCCTGAAGGCGTTCGGCCTGCTCGGCGCTCACCTTCTGCTCCGCGCCGCAGAAGGTGCACTGCGTCTGGTACTTCGTCGAGATCGGGAACAGCGGCACGAAGAACAGCGTGAACTTCGTGACCCGCTGCCTGAGCGTGTGCGCGGCGGGGTTCCCGCACTGCCCGCACACCAGCGTCAGTATCGCGAGCTGGTAGAGGTATCCCTTGGTGCCGAAGATGATCACGATCTCGATCCTTCCCGGGGTGCTTGCCATCAAGTGTGCCCGTCCCGCACTTCTTCACATCGCCGCTGAAGATCGCTTCCCCGGAGTCGACGTCGGGGGAGACCTCGACCTCGACCTCGACCTGGAGGAACGTTTCGACCTTGTCCTTTGCGCGCCCACGGAACGGTGAGGGAGCGTCCGGCGAGGATACGCGTGTCTGGGAGCTTGTCGAGGCTCTCGTGACCGCCGTGACCGCCGTGACCGCCGTGACCGCCGTGACCGCCGTGACCGCCGTGACCGCCGTGACCGCCGTGGAGGTCGCGGCGGCTACGGTCATGGCGCACGGCGCACGGCGCACGGCTTACGGCGTGTCTGCGGAGGTGGCCGGTACCTCCCGCTCGGCGTCGGCGGTCCTGTCCTGCCCGAACAGCCTCGCCGACGCGTCCACGTGCGCGAGGCGGCGCAACGCGTTGAACACCGCCGCGCCGAGGACCGTGCCGACCACCACGCTTTCCACCCGGTCGTCGACCGCCACCCGTCGATCCACATAGTCCAGGTCGGCGCGGGCGACCAACTCGGCGGCGTCCGCGTAGTCGTCGAGCAGTTCCCAGAACCCCCCGTGTCCGACCCTCTCCATGGCGGCAAGCGCCCGGGCCAGGTCCCCGGCGGCCGGGTCCGACCCGTGCGCGCGCCAGCCGCGCCGCGCGATCAGCTCCGCGACGACGGCGCCCGCGGCCGCCGACTCCGCGTCGTCGTCACCGCTCTGGGCCGTGCCGAGGTGGTCCGCCGCCGCGCCGAGCACCTTGTGCACCGGGCGGGCCGGGTCGTCGACCGCGCCGAGGACTTCCGCGATCGCGGCCACCTTCAGGCCTCCCACATCGAGCAGCGCACGGATCAGCCGCAGCCGGCGTTCGTGCGTCTCGTCGTAGTTCGCCTGGTTGCGACTGGTCAGTTCGCCGGGCGGGAGGAGCCCTTCGCGGACGTAGTACTTGATCGTCGGCACCGGCACTCCGGTGCTGCGGCTCAACTCGCTGATGCGCACGGCCTGTTCACTCCTCGTTCCGCTGTCCCGGGCTTGCCAACCCTGTCTCCCATGATAGATAGTGCCGCTATCAGATAGTGGATAGTATCGCTATCCGCTTCGCTGGGGAGGATCGGAGGAGACAGGTATGCCCGTATGGCGTTCATGGCACCGGCCGTTGGTGGTGTTCTCGCTGTCGATGGTGGTTCTCGCCGTCGTGTCCGGGGTGGGGCTCGTCGTCGACGACCGACAGCTCGTGGGCTCACCGATCTGGTTCAAGCCCTTCAAGTTCTCGCTGTCGTTCGTGGTGTACGGACTGTCGCTGGCCTGGGTGCTGTCGCTGCTGCCCACCCGCCGCGCACGGCGGGTGGGTTGGTGGGCGGGCGTGGTCGTCGCGATGGCGAGCGTCGTCGAGATGGTGATCATCACCGGGCAGGTGGTGCGCGGGAAGCGCAGCCACTTCAACCTCGAAACACCCTTCGACGAAGCGCTGTTCAACGCGATGGCCATCACCGTCGTCATCCTGTGGCTCGGCACCCTGGCCATCGCCGTCCTCCTGCTCCGCGCCAGGCTCGCCGACCGCGCGTCCGCCTGGGCGATGCGGTCCGGCGTCGTGCTCGCCCTCGCCGGAGCGGCGGTCGGCTTCCTGATGACACAGCCGGCGCCCGGCCAGCAGCGTGGGGTCTCCAGGGTGGTGGGCGCCCACAGTGTGGGCGTACCGGACGGCGGCCCCTCGATGCCGCTGACCGGCTGGTCGACCACCGGCGGCGATCTGCGGGTACCGCACTTCTTCGGCATGCACGCGCTGCAGTTGCTTCCGCTGGTGCTCATGGGGCTGGTGGCCCTGGCGCCGCGTCTGCCGCGACTGCGGGCCGAGCGGGTACGTCTGCGGCTGATCCTGGTCGCCGCGGCCGCCTACGCCGCCGTCTTCGCCCTGCTCACCTGGCAGGCGCTGCGCGGGCAGTCACTGACCCGCCCGGACGGGGCGACGTTGACGGCGGCGGGGCTGATCCTCGTCGGCGTCGCGGCTGGCGCGTACGGGGCACTGCGGACCGCGAGCCCAGAGCGGGCAGCAACGAGCCTTCCCGGGAGGGAAGTTGACCCGACCGAGCCTTCCGGCACCTCCGAGGCTTCCCCTACTTCCGAGCCGTCCACTGGCTCCGAGCCGTCCAGCGCTTCGGAGCCGTCCAGCGCTTCGGAGCCGTCCGGCGCTTCGGAGCCGTCCGGCGCTTCCGACACCAAGGAGCCTGTGGCATGACCGGTCTTCTCTTCGAGGTCTCCTTCTGGCTGGCCGCCCCGGTCTGGCTGCTCATGATCTTCGCGCCGGGGTGGGGCCCGACCGCCCGTATTGCCGCGTCGCCGCTGACAGTGGTGCCGGTACTGGCCGTCTATCTCGTGATGGCGCTGCCGGTCTTTCCGGAACTCTGGGAGGTGGTCACGAACCCGGACATCGACAACTTCCGCGCTCTGACGGTGCTCGCCAACGGGGCGGGCGCGATCTGGGCCCAGATCATCGCCTGGGACCTGCTGATCGGGCAGTGGATGTATCGCGAGGGGCGGCGGCTCGGGATCCATCCGCTGGTCATGGGCCCGCTGCTGGTCTTCACCATCCTGCTCTCGCCCTTCGCGCTGCTGCTCTTCCTGCCGCTGCGTGCAGCGAAGCAACGGCTGAAGGAAGCTCCGGAGAAGGAGCCGGAGAAGGGGCCGAAGGAACGGCCGGCAGCCAATGGCCGGGCGCCTGAGCCCAGTTCAGGCACGCTGCCCTCGGGGCGTGCCGGTCGGCCCCCGGCCGTACAGGAGCGGTAGAACGCGGCGCGGTCCACTGCCGTCACCGCATCGGCGTCGTGGGCGGGGCACGGCGACGCCCTGTGTGTCACAGTCTCCCGGCCTGCGGTGTGAGGGCGGCGCAACTGAAGTTCCCACGGGCCTAACAGGCCGGAAACCGGCCGCTATGGCAGTCGGACTAGCTTCGTGACATGAGGGTGTCGACGTCATTTCGGCTGCTGCCCGGCAGGCTCAGCGGGCTCGGCGCAAGCGCCAAGGGCCGTCTCGGCAGGGGCGGTTCAGGTCGCCGACGCGGCAGCCGAACGACTCCCGGCGACCGGCCACTGACCAACCGTCGGCCGCTGCCCGGCTGGCGCAGCATCAGAGGACGTGTGGCAGTGGTCATCACGGTCCCGATCTGCCTGCTGTTGGCGGTCGCCGGCCTGGCGATGTACGGCCGCGCCGAGGCCCTGGGCGACGCGCGGACGACTCGTGCCGAGGTCGGCCTCAGCCTGCGGGTCCAGGCGCTGGTGCACCAGCTGCAACGCGAACGCGGCCTGACCAACGGCCTGTTGGGCGGCGAGGAGAGCTTCCGCACGCCACTCGCCGCTACGCGCAAGCGCGTTGACACCGCGCTGCGCGGAATGCGCCACGAACCCGCCGTCGCGGATGTCATCCAGCGGCACTTGCGACGCCTCGCCACCATCCGTGCCGCAGTCGACAAGGACACCCCTGCCGACAAGGACACCCCTGCAGACCAGGACACCCCTGCAGACAAGAACTCAGCCGCAGACAAGGGCACCCCTGCCGGCGGGGAGACCGTCGGCACAGCCGGCGGGGACACCGCCGGCACGACCTACAGGGTCACCGTCGGCACGGACACCGCCGACCGGACCGCCACCCTCGCCTTCTACACCACCGCCGTCGACGCTCTCAACGCCGTCGACCCGGTGACGGAGACCGCGACGCGCGCCGACCGTCAACTGCGCGACGGCTTGGCGGCGTTGCAGGAACTGGCCGCGGCCAAGGAGTCCGTCGCTCTCGAACGCGGTCTCCTCAACGGCGTGTTCGCCGAGGGAGCCTTCCACGGCCGCGAGTACCTCACCTTCACCGAGGTGCGCGCCACGCGCGTCGCCGCCCTCACCCGTTTCCGCCAGGTCGCCACCGCGCCCCAGCGCGCCGCCCTGAAGAAGGCCTTCGGCACCAAGGACGCCCAACGCGCCACCGCCTACGAGAATCAGGCGGAGGGCGCCGCCGACGGCACCGCGCTGCGCGCCGACGTCGGCACGTGGTGGGACGCGATGACCGTACTCGTCGACGATCTGTACGCCGTCCAGCAGTCGGTCGGTGACGACGTACGGGACCGGGCCGACCGGCTCAGTGACGAGGCGGAACTGGGCCTCGCCGCCTACCTCGTCGCGGGAACACTCATGGCCGCTCTCGTCGCGGGCCTCGCTGCCTTCGCCTCACGGTCCCTCACCCGTCCGCTCGGCGCACTCGCCGCGGCCGCCCACGACGTGGCGCGCCACCGGCTGCCCGCGACCGTCGCCCGTATCCAGCAGCCCCCGCAGTACCCATCCGCGCAGTACCAATCCGCGAAAGACCAATCCTCGAAGTACCCATCCGCGCAGGACCAAGGGGAGATCCTCCCGTCGGCGGAGGTCCCGGACGCCGCCGAGGCACAGTTGTTGGGTGGCGCGGCGGAGATCGCCGAGGTCGCGGCGTCCCTGCGCCAGGTGGAACGCACCGCCCTCCACCTGGCTGCCCAGCAGGCCGGCCTGCGCCGCAACACCACCGAATCGCTCGCCAATCTCGGCCGCCGCAACCAGAACCTCGTGCGTCGCCAACTCAGCCTCATCACCCGTCTGGAACGGCAGGAACTCGACCCGGATGCCCTCGCCGAGCTCTTCGAGCTCGACCACCTCGCCACCCGTATGCGGCGCAACGCCGAAAGCCTGCTGGTCCTGGCCGGGCAGAATCCGCCGCGGCCCACGACGGCACCCGCCGACGGTCTGGAAGTCGTTCAGTCCGCGGTCGCCGAGGTGGAGCAGTACCGGCGGGTCCTGATCGCGGCGGTGGAGCCGGTGCGGGTGCGCGGGCACGCCGTCGCGGACGTCGCCCACCTCCTCGCCGAACTCGTCGAGAACGGGCTGAACTTCTCACCTCCGACCGAACCGGTCGAGGTGCACGGCTGGTACGACACCCAGGACGACACCTACTGCTTCGCCGTCGTCGACCACGGCATCGGCATGTCCGAAGCCGACAAGGAACGTGCGCGCGCTCGTCTCTCCGAATCCGGCGAGGAAGCCCTTCTCGCCGCACCCACCCGGTTCCTCGGCCACCTCGTCGTCGGCCGGCTCGTCCACCGCCTCGGTGAAGGCGCGCAGGTCCAGCTCTTCGACACCCCCGGCGGCGGGTTGTCCGCCCTCCTCGTCCTGCCCGGGCGCCTGCTCGCCCCGGCGCAGGACCGCTCCGCCACACCCCCACCCCCCGCCAGGCCCGCCGTTTCCGCCCTGCTCAACGGCTTCCGAGCAGGTGTCGCCCGTGCCGAGGCCAGAAGCACCCAAGGAGTGTCATCGTGACCACCGCCGTCCAGAGTTTCGGCTGGCTCATCTCGGAGTTCGTACGCACCACCGACGGTGTCATCGACGCCGTCGCCGTCTCCTCCGACGGCCTCCTCATGGCCGCCTCGGACGGCCTCGGCCGAGATCGTGCCGACCACCTCGCCGCCGTCGTCTCGGGCATCACCAGCCTCGCCCAGAACGCGGCGGCCACCCACGGCTTCCACGGCATGAAGCTCGTCATGATCGAAATGCTCGGCGGCTTCCTCATGGTCGGTCGCATCCGCGACGGCAGCTGCCTCGGCGTCCTCGCTCCCGAGGGATGTGACGTCGGCCTGGTCGGCTACGAAATGGCCGTCCTCGCCGACCGGGCCGGCGAACTGCTCACTCCACAGCTGATACGCGAACTCAATTCCACGCCCCTGGCGGCGGGATAGTCACAGCGCGTTCCGGCTACCCGCCCTACCCGCGCCGCCCCGGCACCGGGCAGCCACGTCGACACCAGCCCCGTGTCCGCGCTGCCTTCCGGGGGCAACGGGTCAAGCGGACCAGGCGTGGCCCTTCCCTCCCGTCCCCCTGGAGGGAAGGGCCACTGACCTCCTGCGCGGGCTGTGCCCCGGCCGTCAGCCGTGGTGCCACCCCGTCAAGGAGGCGAGGCCGTCCTCCAGGCCCTGACGGAACGCGGACCGCCGTTCCTCCGGCATGTCGAGAAGCAGCCGGTCCTCCAGCTTCTGCACCGCCGGCGCGCACGCCGTCAGCAGTTCCTCCCCCTCCCGGGTCAGCCGGGCCTCCATGATCCGCCGGTTTCCCGGGGCATGGGCGCGCTCGATCAGCCCGCGCTCCTCCAGCGCGCGCACCATCTCGTGCATCGTCTGGGGTCTGACGAAGGAGCGGCGGGCCAACTGGGCGGAGGAGAGCCCGCCTCGGTGCCGCAGCACGGTCAGGGCCGTGTACTGGAACGTGGTGAGCCCGTACGGCCGTAGGGCCTCGTCCATGAAGGAGCGGATGGCCAGTTCGAGTTGCTTGACGAGATAGATCGTCAGCGGGCCCTTGTGGCCCTCGGGGTCCGGATCGGCATCCGCACCCGGCCCCGGCCCCGGCCCCGGAGCCGACGCCGGATCCCGATCGGCTGCCTCCGCCATCGTGCGCACCTCTTGGTCGGTCGTCGGGAAGGTCGGGCGAGACCGTCGTCGAGGTCAGACGCCCGGTGTCTTCACCCGATAGCCGACAGGTAGGAGTTCAAGGTCACGTCGGCGAGCCACGGTACCCCACAGCCCATGGGGCATCCACAGCGTCATCCCGATGGCCAGGGCGCCGAGCCCGATCAGGTACCAGGTGCCTCCGGTGTCGCCGAACCAGTCCTGCACCAGGAAGAACACGATCGCCCCGATGACCGGTCCCTCGAAGGTGCCGAGGCCGCCGATGACCACCATGAAGATCATGTACGCGGACCAGTGGACCCCGAAGATGGAGTCCGGCTGCACCCGCAGGGTGTTGGCGAGGGTGAGTCCGCCGGCTGCGGCACCGCCCACCGCCGCCAGCACGAAGACCAGCCGTTTCGCCGAGGTGACCCGTACCCCGACGGAGGCCGCGCCCACCGGGTCGTCGCGGATCGCCTCCAGCGAAGCCCCCAGCCTGCTGCGCAGCAGCACGAACACGGCCAGCAGCAGCACACTCATCAGCGCCAGGGCGAGCCAGTACACCTGGGCCTGCCGCACCGCCGGATCGGTGGCCGACAGATCGGTGAGCGAGCGGCCGGAACCGCCGCCGAGCGAAGGCGTGTTCACGACGACCAGCCGGAAGAACTCCGCGATCGCCCACATACCGATGGCGAACTGTCCACCGGTGAGCCGGAACGCGAGCAGCGAGGTGGGTACCGCGACGGCACCGGCGAGCAGGGCCGCCAGGACGACCGCGAGAAAGGGGCTGACGCCTCGGTCGACGAAGAGGAACACTCCGTACGCGCCGAGGCCGATGAAGCCCTGCTGGCCGACGGAGACCAGACCGGCGTAGCCCGCCAGCGCGTTCCACATGGCCGCGACGATGACGAGGACGAACAGGGTCGTCAGCTTCGCGGTCGCCTCGGGAGCGAAGACGAAGGGCGCGAACGCCAGCGCGAGCAGCAGGGTGGCCAGGGCGCCCGACGCCGTGCGGGAGACGGGGGTCCACCGGTGGATGGTGGCGGTGGCGGTGACGGTGACGGTTGCGGGGGCGACCGGTGGTGCGGTGGTCATGTGCGGCTCCTTCTCATGCCGAGCAGTCCCTGCGGACGGAAGGCCAGGACCGCGAGGAACACCACGTGTCCGGCCACGATGGAGAAGCGCGGATCCACCTGCGCGCCGACCGTCTGGGCGACGCCGAGGACCATGCCCCCGACGAGCGTCCCCCACAGCGAACCGAGCCCGCCGATCACGACGACCTCGAAGGCGAACAGCAGCTGGGTCGGCCCCATGGACGGGCTGAACGACGACCGCATCGCGAAGAACGCTCCCGCGAGACCCGCCGTGGCGACGGCGATGGCGGCGGCCCAGGCGTACACCCGGCGGCTGTCGATCCCGACCAGCTCGGCGGTGTCCGCGTCGGCGGCGGTGGCGCGGATCGCCCGGCCGATGCCCGTACGGGCCAGCAGCAGTTGCAGCCCGCCGAGCAGCGCGACCGCCACCGCCACGGTCAGCACACCGAGGTACGGGATGCTCACCGACGACCCGAGCTGGAGACCGGACGTGGACAGCGAGCCGACGTCCAGGGAGCGGGAGTCGGCGCTGAAGATCTCCAGCAGCACGTTCTGCAGCACGATCGCGAGGCCGAACGTGGCCAGCATCGACGACATCTCGCCGGTGCGCAGCGCCCTGCTGAGGATGCCCCGCTGCAACGCCACTCCGACCAGGCCCATCACGGGCAGGACCAGCAGTACCGCGAAGAACGGGCTGATGCCGACGGCGGCTGCCACCACCGCGACCAGGAACGCGCCGAGGACCGCGAGGTCGCCGTGGCTCAGGTTGACGGTCCGCATCACGCCGAACATCAGGGAGAGGCCGCAGGCGAAGAGTGCGTAGACACCGCCGAGCATGACGCCCTGCACGATGGCGTTGATCCAGTTCATGCCGGCTCCTCCTGCGCGGTTGCGGCCGTGGCGCGGTCCGGGGCCGCCGCCCTGCCGAGTCCGAAGTACGCCTCGACCACCTGGTCGCGGGTGACGGCGTCGGCGGGTTCGTCGAGGACGACGCGGCCTTCGAGCATGCACAGCACGCGCCGGGCCACCCCCAGGGCGCGGCCGAGGTCCTGCTCCACCAGCAGCACCGTCGTACCGCCGGAGAGGATCGTGCCGAGCGAGTCGTAGAGGGTGTCGACCACGATGGGCGCGAGGCCCAGCGAGACCTCGTCGAGCAGCAGCAGCCGGGGGTTGGTCATCAGCGCCCTGCCGATGGCCACGGCCTGCTGCTCGCCGCCCGACAGGTTGCCCGCGCGCCGCTTCAGCAGCCCGTCGAGCAGCGGGAAGGCGGCCACGACGGCTGCCAGGTCCCACGGTCCGGGGCGCCGTACCCGGGACGCGACCAGCAGGTTCTCCTCCACGGTGAGGTCGGCGAAGAGCCGCCGCCCCTCCGGGACCAGCGCTATTCCGGCCGCGACACGGTCGTGGGCCCGCCGTGCCGTCACCTCCACACCGTCCAGGCCGATACGGCCCTCGGCCGGCCGGTGTGCTCCGGCGACGGCCCGCAGCAGGGTGGACTTTCCGGCACCGTTGGCCCCGACCACCGCCACGACCTCGCCCTCGTCCACGGCGAAGGAGACGTCGCGGACGGCGCGCAGCAGACCGTGCCGTACTTCGAGATTCTCGATCGTCAGCAGACTCATGCCGCGCTCCCGAGGTAGGCCTCGACGACCCGGGGATCGGACATGACGGCGTCCGGTTCGCCCTCGGCCAGGACCCGGCCCTGCGCGAGACAGACCAGCCGGTCGATCACCCGCAGCAGCGCGTGGATGACATGCTCGATCCAGACGATGGCGATGCCGTCGGCGCGCAACTGCCGGATGGTGGCGATCAGTTCGTCCGTCTCGGCGTCGGTGAGGCCACCGGCGATCTCGTCCAGCAGCAGCACCTGCGGATCGGTCGCCAGCGCCCGCGCCATCTCCAGCCGCTTGCGTTCCAGCAGGGTGAGCGCGGCCGCGGGCCGGTTGGCCTGGCCGAGCATGCCGCAGCGCTCGAGTACGCCGAGCGCGTGCCGCTCCGCGGCCCGGCGCCGGTGTGAGCCGCCCTGCACCGACGCGACCAGCACGTTCTCGTAGGCCGTCATGCCGGTGAAGGGGCGCGGCACCTGATGGGAGCGACCGATGCCGCTGCGGCAGCGCCGGTCGACCTTCCAGCGGGTCACGTCCTGACCCTGGAAGGTGACGCGGCCCTCGGAGGGGGACTGGGCCCCGGAGAGGATGTCGAGCAGGGTCGTCTTTCCGGCGCCGTTCGGGCCGACGATGCCCAGGGCCTCGCCGGGGGCGAGGGTGAGGTCGATGCCTTCGAGGACGACCAGGCTGCCGAAGCGGCGGTGGATGCCGTTCGCGGTGAGCACCGGCGGGGCCGGGGCGGCCGCCGGGGCGGCCTCCCCTGTCCCCACGGTGTCGGTCACCGGCTCAGCGGAGGGGCTCAAGTTCGCCTCCGAGTGGGATGTCGCCGAAGGCGCCGTTGTCGACGATGACCGGCTCGACGGCGAACTTGCCGCCCCCCGTGGCCTTGCGCCACTGCGCCATGACCAGGGGCTCCGTGGACACGTTCTTCACCGGCCCGGACGTGAAGTCCAGCGGCCCGGCGACGGTGGTGAGCCTGGCCTTGCCGAGGGAGGCAGCCAGTTCCGCCCGGTCCTTGGGGTCGGAGGTCGCCATCAGCGCGTGGGCCGCGACCTCGAAGAGCGCCATGTTGGACCCGATGACCTGGTTCCACTGCTTGCCCGTCGACTTCTCGTAGTCGTCGGCCAGTTGCCCGGCGGTCTGGTCGGTGAGGGTGGACGTGAACGGGAACTTCGGCGACCACCAGAAGCCGGCGCTGAGGCCGTGGCCGAGCGACCCGAGCGCCTCGATCTGGGAGGGGAGGAGACCGGTCTTGGCGATGGACGCGATGCGCGGCCGATAGCCCTGCTGCCGGGCCTGCTTCCAGAAGGTGGCGAAGTCGGGCGGCAGCGGGAAGGTGTTGAAGATCTCCGCGTCCGCCTTCTTGAACGCCGCGATCTGCGCCGAGTAGTCGTTCGTCCCGTCCTCGTACGCCCCCGGGTCGACGATCCTGAACCCGCTCTTCTTCAGCTGCGGCCCGAGCCCCTGCCGGATCGCCTTGCCGTCGGGGTCGTTGGGCCACATGACGCCGACCCGCCGGTTGGTCTCCACCCCGCCCTTCGTCCACAGGGAGGTGTACGCGGCATGGATCTCCGCGACGCCGATGAAGAAGTGGTAGGTGTACGTGAACGGCTTCTCGGGGGTGGCGCCGCGGCCGAAGTACCAGGCCTCCCACGGCACGGCGGTCGACAGACACGGGACCTTGGCCGCCTCGCACGCGTCGGCGACGGGGTTGACCGTCTCCGGCGTGGAGGTGACGAGCATCAGGTCGATCTTCTCGCTGTTGATCAGATCGGTCGCGACCTGCGCTGCGGTCTGCGGATTCGACTGACTGTCGCGGTCGACGATCTCGACCGAGTACTTCTTGCCGCCGATCTTCAGCCCGTCCTTGAAGGTGGCCCGCATCTTCTTCAGCAGATACGCGTTCGGCTCGCCGAAACCCGCGGCCGGGCCCGTACTGGGCGAGACATAGCCGATCCGGAGCACCGCGTCGGTCTGCGCCGAGGACGCCTTGATGCCACCGCAGGCGGTCAGCAGACCGCCTGCGGTGAACAGCCCCGCGGCACCGGCCGTTCCCCGGAGAACGGATCTTCGGGACAAATTGCCGTTCACGGGTGTGCTCATGGGTGCGCTCATGAATGCCTCCGGGCACGTCGAGGGAGCGGAACTGAGGGTGGTGAAGCTGCTGGGGGGAGCCGGAACGGGCGGCTGAGGCCGCTGGGGGAAGCCGGGGCCGGCAGCGGAGAGCGGTGGCGGGTTCCTTCGCGTCCCGGTAGGGCCGGGCGACCCGCCCGATATCAGGAACCCTGATGATGACCACGATGATGCACACGCCGACGCCGGATGACAAGGGTGTTGCCGAGACGTGTCGGACGCATCGTTCGGGGTGCCACCCCCCCCGCGTCTCGGAGGGGGAGAGGTTGCCGCAACAGCCTTGACGGGGCCCGCGCGGCAGGCGTAATTGTTTCTCAGGTTCCCTGATGTATCAGCGGGGCGGACCGCGCTCGACGCACGCCTCGGGCCCTCCACCCACTTCCCCACCGGCCCGCACGCGCGGCCCCGTCCACCGTCACACCCACACTCACAGCCGCACTCACACTCACACTCACACCCACAGCCTCGTCTGCAGACGAAGCCGAGGCCGTGGCCTCACGGCTGCGACCGGCGCGCGCCGCCCTGGCCACCCGGTAAGGGGGAGGCGTGCGAGCGCTGGACGCCCACGACTGCGGACGGCCTCGCCGGGCGCGCCACTCCGCACAGGTCGGAGGCAGTCCACCGGTGATCAAGGCCGCGTCGAAGGCCGAGGCGGGATCGAGGCCGAGCATCTCGCCGACCTCCGCCGGGCACACGGTGTCGGGACGCGGGAGTTCCTGCCTGCGGCACCCAGCGGCGGAGCTGCCCGCGTCCACACGGCCTTCCAGGATCACCGCTACCAGGTCGCGGATCCCGGTGGCCGACCTCTTCACCGCCTGCACGCCGTCGACCCCAGTCGTACGATCTGGCGCGACACCCCCCGGGGTCTACGCCCTCCACGCCGGTCGGCCACGTCCCTGATGCCGGTGCTGACCCACTGATCAGACATCAGACATCAGACAGCAGTAGCCGGGCGTGGACTGCCGTGGAAGACCTGGCTGGTGTGCCAGTCGCGGTGGGCGGCTGCGACTGGGCGTGCGCCCGGCTGTGGGCCGACGAGCGGGCGGCCGGCGAGCGCTATGACATGTTCGCGGGCAGCGGGGCTGTGGCCGACGAAGCGTTGCGAGACCAGGATGCGGTGACTGTCGCCAACCCCGAGGACACCCTTGTCGAAGAGCTTGTGGTGCAGTGAGCACAGGCACAGCCCGTTCTCGATGTCGTCGGGTCCGTCGAACGCCCACCACCGCACATGCGCTGCCTCCAGCCCGACCGGCACCGCGCCGAGCCTGCCGTCGTAACCACAGAAGGCGCACCGGTACTCGTAGGCGGTCAGCACCAGTTCCCGCATCCGCCGGTCCCGCTGTCGTCTCACGGTCGAGAGGTGCTCGGTCTCGGTCGGCTCCAGCTCCAGGCCGACGGCTTCGCACAGTTCACTGTGAAGCGTGGGCGGGAAGTGCAGATCGAGCAGCGACCGCGCAATCCTGGCGAGCAGCTGCGGTTCGCGTCGCAACGCAGTCCTCAGATCCGGCGCGAGCTGCCCGGTGGCACCTGTCTCGCGGAGATCCCGCACCCCGGTCCCGGGACTGCCGGGCCCGCGATCGGTACGCACTTCCCACACACCGTCGCTGACCAGGTGGTGGAACGGATAGGCGGGCGTCGTCTTGTTCGGTGGCCCGTACTCGGTCAACAGCCGCTGGAGGTCTCCTTCCACCGCGGTGTAGCGCAGCCCGCCGTCGGCATCCTCCTGAAACCGGCCGAGGGCATACAGGAGCAGCAGCGGCTTGTGCGGAGCGCGTGTCCCGCTCCTGGTCCACTGCCTCAGCTTCGCGGTGCGCTCCAGCCAGTCCATGGCCCGTGATCGTAGTGACGTTCTGCCAAGTCCAAGAGGCGGAGTACGTGTGCTGCAGCGCAGGAACCCTCCCGCCCGCCGGACGGAGGGCCTCCTGGACTGGCGCTTTGCTGTGCCCCCGGCAGGATTCGAACTTCGACACCTGCTTTAGGGGAGGGGCTCGGGCGTCCCGCCGGTGACCTGCGGCTTTCTTGGCTGTGCCAGGAGGCAGTAACTCGCCCGCCAGTCGCCCTTGTCGACCCTTGCTGACTCCTGCATCCGGCACGGCTGTGGCACGCGGTGATGCGATCCTTTACCCGCCGCTCCGATCGTTGATCTTGTCGGTCCTGGTGCGGGATTCTGAGCAGAACGAACCGGAGGGAGACGTAACGTGGCTGTCCCGTGGGCACTCCTGATATCCACCGCTGGAGGCATCGCCGCCACCGTAGTGGGTGTCATCGCCGGTGGCATCGTGGGCCGGCGCAGCCAGAACCGTCAGTGGCTCCAGGAGGCACGAACCGCCGCCTACGAAAAGTTTCTCCAGGCCTTCGGAGCCGTGGAAATGGAGCTACGCGAAGCGTTCGTGGACAGACGCGCGCCTACCGTCGTCTGGGCGCCGTTCAATGCCGCTCTGCAATCGATGTCCCTCGTGGCAAGCCAGGAGGCCATGGCGGCGGCTGAGCAGATCTGCGACGTCGTCGAGAAGTTCACGATCCTGTTCCACGGCCGGCAGCCGGCGGATCTTGAGGAACTCCGGCCGATTCACAGCGGGTTGTACGAGGCACACGTGAGGTTCGTCAACGCGGCCCGCCGCTCGCTCGATTCCTCGCAGGAACATCTCGTCCGGGCACTTGGCGGACCGTCATCGTGGAACGGCGTCGAGTCCGCCTGGTCGCCCGGGCACGGGGCTCCCCGATAGACCGTCCTTCCTCATACTCCAGTCATAGATCGTGGTTTTCCATGACTGAGCGCTTCAGTCGGCGAGTGAGCGGTTGAGTCAGCGAGTCGAACGACGCCGGCCGCCCGCGGAGACGCGTGTGCCGGCCTGCGGCAACACGACAGCGGCGCCGCAGGCCAGGCAGGACGCTCCCGGACGGGACAGCCGGGTCAGCTGTCGATGCACGAGGGCCAGTGGTCTTCCGCCCAATCCGGCCAGCCCGGCCAGCCCGCCGGTGGGGTGGGGATCTCGCCGCCGTCGAGTTCGGCGGCGTCAGGCACCTGGAACTGCTCCCGCCACTGGTCTACCTCGGTCTCGCTCATCGGGAACGTCTGATGCGGTGCCGTCGCCTGGCGGTGCGTGATGCGGGCGAGCTGGACGTCCTTGTCCACGGGCACGTAGACCACCTGGCATGCTGCCCCGACCGACCGTGCCAGCCAGCGCAGTGCCGATCGTTCATCGCGGCCCCAGAGCCCGTAGTCGAGCACGACGCTGGTCCCCAGCCGCAGCGCCTGCAGGGCGACCGAGATGAGCCGCCCTTCGAGCACCCAGCGCTTGCCGTCGGCCATCGGATCGCCGAACAGCGGGATCATCCAGTGATCTGGGGTCAGCCGCAGCGCCCGGTGCGTTGCGGCGAGCTCCTTGGCCCGGGTGGTTTTCCCGGCTCCGGGGAGCCCGACCATCAAGAGCAGGGTGGCGACACACGGGTCCCGCGTGACGATGGGGCCGGCCGCATGCGGGCACGGACACGGGCATGGGCACGGACATGGGCATGGGCATGGGCATGGGTTTTCGTACTGTGAATCGAAACGCTGCGACTGAGACATGACTCCCCTGATCAGGCAGGATGGCCCGGCAGCACAAGAGCAAGCGTGTGACTGCCGACAGGACACTGATCCGGCGGTACGTCAGCAAGGGGCCGCGGTACGGCAACCTCGGATACCGCCGCTAAGCGGCGGTACGGGTAGTCATGGCGGCGCAGCAGCACATGCCTGCACCATAGCCGAGCCGGACGTCGATCCGTCAGCCACCTTCGTGTCAAGCGAACCGGGCTCACCGCTCAGTCCTGCGGCGCCCTGAACGTTGCTCCGCCCATTCAAGCGCTCATCCGTCAACTGAAGTGCCCAGTCACCTTCACGACACCAACTCGGGTCGGCCGAGCCCCTGGCCCACCGCGACGGTGACGTCCTCCCCCGCTCTTGGCCCCTTGTCCCAAGGTTGTGGGCGGGCAGGCGGAAACCCGTAGCCCTGGTACCAGCAGCAGTACGCAGCCCGATGCACGCGGGGGATGCCGATGACCACAGCTTCGAACGGTGTGCCTCACCCGCCGCGCCCGTCGTCGCATCCGCCGCGGACCATCCGTGACATCCGGGAGTCGCTGCCTGAGGACCAGCGTCGGCACTTCGACGCCGATGTCGTCGCCGAGCTCACGACCCGGGCGAAGCCCGACCCGCGCGTCCTGGCCTGGTTCCGGTCCACGGCCCGCCCCAACCGCTTCCAGAGGGTGATCACCGTGGCCGAGATCGAGGCCGACGTTGCCGCCGCCCCGGATCCCGTAAGGCAAGCTCGCTACGCACAAGCCCTCGCTGCGGTACGGCACGAATTCCGTGACCGCATCGCACCGACCGTCGACCGGGAGCGACCGCATCGCACCGACCGACGACCGGGAGCGACCGCCTACCTCACCATCCACAAGACGCTCAAGGCCGCCGGCACCAGCATCGCCCCACCGCACGGCCTGATCGCCGCCCCCGCCCTGGCCAACGGCGGGACCCGCCTCCCCTCGCGTCCTGGGCGGTCGAAGTGTCCCAGGGGCGGGTGCATGGTGGGCGGGGCGGCGTGGTGCTGCCGCGCCATCGGCCGACTTCGACCGGTGTTCAGTAGGCCCTGTGAGCGTTCTGGTCAGCCGCTGGGAGGCGGTTGCGATCGAGGTCCGTCACTTCGACATGATGAAATCCAGGGCGTAGCCGGGAGCAGTCGTCCAGTAGGTGACACGCTGGAAGTCGTTGGCGTACAGCGTGTCGACGGGCATGGGGACATCGATCGGCTTGCCCGCGCTGCTGCCGGGCTTACGGCCCTGGAGGCTGAGGGTGATGCTCTTCGCCTCGTACTCGTCCATGGGGCCGTTGACGAGCAGAGCGGCATATCCCTCCTCACCCGGAGCGAGGGTGACGGGCACGCCCGGGTTCGGGTCGCTCTCCTTGATCACGGGGGCTGTGGTCCGACCGTTGCCGAGCCGCACGAGGGGGTAGCGGTAGAGGTTGCACTTCTTGTCGCCGGCGTTCTGGACGGTGAGGAGGAGGTGCCTGGCGTCCTTGCTGTCCGCGGGCTCCGTCACGGCGGACACCCCGAGGACCTTCTGGGAACAGGCGGCGATGGTGCTCTTGGCGCCGCTGCCGCCCGAGCGGTGCGTCACCGCGTCACTGGCCTTCCCGCCGGTCGTTCGCGGTCCGGTGGTGGAGGCCTGTGCCGACACACCACACCCGAGAGCCAGGACGAGACCCGCGGCCACGGCCACACGGTGGGCCGCAAGGGACTTCACGTTCATATGCGTGTTCCTTTTCTGATCGGTATGAGGTCGCGTGCCGGGCTGTCGCCGCCACACCACCCGCCTCCTTCTCGTACCGCGGTGGCGGGGGCGAAGGTGGTCGGGCGTCCCATTGAGCGTCCGAGCCCTGCACCCGGGTGCCCAAAGAGACGGGTGTCTCCGTGGACGGGTGTCTCCGTGGACGGGTGAGTCCGGGGGCGTGGCGCTGCCGTGCGGTCGGCCGCTGCAGCCGGTGCGACAGCCATAGCGTCAAATGCCGCATGGGGCTGGGACAACGGCTGCTCCCGACCTGCAACAGTGGGACGATCCCACCCCCGACAACCTGCGGAGACAAGGAAGCCTGGGATGTCTGTCCGGGATGGGAACCCACTGAGGCCGGCGTCCGGACACCTGGGGGACTCGACCCGCGCCCGCCGCCTTGGCCGACGACGGTGCAAACGGCCCTGCCCCAGAGCCCGCGCAGCGGTGGTGACCCCGGAGGGCAGAGGCGATCGGGCAACAAGGGTCGAGCAGCCCGCTACCAAGTCGTGTGCGTCGACGCCCCGGACCGTCCCCGACCGACCATCCCCGACCATCCCCGACCGTCCCCGACCCACTCCTCCAGGCCGCGCAGCTCACCGGTGGGAAGCGGTGATCCGATGCGGTGTGCGGGCCCGGCCGGCGGCGGCGCGGAAGGCGACGCCCCCGGCGCCGCGGGTGAGGGTGGTCCCGAGGAGAGGGACGGCGCCAACCTGCAACCATCCCAGCCTTATTGACGTGCAGGTATGGGGAGTGCCGGGAATGGCGTCCGGGATCAGGACATGACGGGACGGCACAGGCCGACGGATGGATGCGGGTACGGACCACATGGATGCAATCCACGACGACATAGCGGAGTTCGCGCTGCTGCTGACACGTCTGAAGGACCGTACGGACCGCAGCTACGCGGCGCTGGCCCGCCGGCTGGACATGAATGCCTCCACGCTGCACCGCTACTGCGCCGGTGAGGCGGTGCCCATGGACTTCACCAGGATCGAGCGGTTCGCGGCACACTGCGGAGCCTCCCCCGAGGAACGCGTGGAGTTGCACCGCCGGTGGATCCTGGCAGTCGCGGCACGGCAACGCCCACGCCCGTCCGATGCCCGGCGGGCACCGACGCCCCACGACCCCACGAGCACCATGGCATCGGCCGCATCCGCCAGCCACAGCAGCCCGGCGGACAAGGCACCCGAGTCGGCCCCACCGGCCGACCCACGCCCGGGGCCGAACTCACCGGCCGACCGGCGGCCCCATGCCTGGCGCCCTCGACGACGGCCCGTGCGATCAATAGCGGTGGCGGCCTCGCTCGCCCTTGCGCTCGCCGGCCTCACCGCATCCGCTGCCGAACCCCCCTCCGGCGGCGGTGGGGCGTCGGCCTCCGCCCGCACCACACCGGAACCCTCAGCGCCGGCCACGCCCAGCGACGGCAGCCCGCAGAAGAACCGGGCGAGCGCCGACACGGTCCCGCTCACCTGGACGGCCAACTCCCAGCTGTGGCAGCTCGAATGCGACCACAACTACGTCATCGCCAAGCCACCGCAAGAGGTCCCACCGCCGCCGAACCCGGCGGACGCCGCGGTGTGGGCCGCGTCCCAGGAGGCGGTGCACGGGCGCACCACCAATCTGCGGATCTCGGTCCAGGGACGCGGCTCCGCCGCCGTCGTCCTGGAAGCACTGCATGTGCGCGTGGTCAACCACACCACCCCCGCCTCCCGCCGGGGCATCGCCTACTCCACGTATGAAGGCTGCGGCACCATCCTCGTCCCCCGCTACTTCTCCGTGAACCTCGACGCGCACCGCCCCCTGGCCCGTTCGATGCCCGGCAACGACCCGGACAGACCGACTCCCGCGATCGACTTCCCCTACCAGGTGTCCCTGCGGGAGCCGGAGGTCCTGATGGTCTCCGCGAGCACCGAGTCCTGCACCTGCGACTGGTACCTCGAACTCGACTGGTCCTCACAGGGCCGAAGCGGCACGGTGCGCATCGACGACCACGGCCGCCCGTTCCGCACCACCAGCATCAAGGGGCTGCCGCAATACTGGTACCGCAACCCGGGTGGATGGGTCCCCATGACCGCTGCCAACGACCAGGCGGAAAGCGGCGGCTGACGAAGCAACAGTCCGCACAGCCCGTCCGACGGCAGGACAGGAGGGGGCCGGGGGCCCGGCCATCCCCGCCGTCGACGGGAGCCGGGCGGGGCCGGGGCAGGGAGTGGTGCCGCGCACTGCGTGAGTCTGTTCGGCTTCAGGTCCCGCAGCGCGCAAGCCACCGTATGGTGTCAAGGCCTACCGACTCCCGCGGGCCCTGATGAACACGGCCGTGGACGACGAGCTGATGCGGCGCAACTCTTGCCGCGTCAAGGGGGCGGACCGCTACGACGTGTCCGAGCGGCCGATCCTCACGGTCGCAGTGGTCTTTGCCGTTGCCGATTCCACCACTCCGCCTCTATCGACGGGCCGAGGACAAGACGGACCGACTGCTGGACGAGCCGACGTCCCTCGGCGAGCCGTACTCGCGGCACTTGGGCGGCAAGCTACGTGAGCTCCGCTTCGAGTTGGACGGCGAAGCCGTACGCATCCCGTACTGGCTCGCGCCAGGACAACGGATCGTACTGCTGACGGTCTTCCGTGAGACGAGGATGCGTGAAGCGGCGGAAGTCGAGCGGGCGCACCAGGCTCAGAAGGTTTGCGAGGCCGAGCATGGCCATGCCCAGCACACGTACGAGCGGCGCAAGGAGAGCTGATGAATCACAGCACCTGGAGGACACGCCGGGCTCGGCGGCTTGCGGGCGAGGCGGTGGAGTACGACCAGGAGTACGTGGACGCGCGGCTGGCCGGCGATCTCCGGCAGGCGGTCCACAACCGTCGGGTCGAGCTCGGCCTGTCCCAGGCGGAGCTGACAGAGGGGGCCTCGAATCCTTGCCGGGTGGTGCCTGGTGCTGCCACGCGGTGCTGATTCCCCTGGTCAGAACCGCACGGCGAGCCACTTGATCCGGCTGATGCCGCCCTGTATCGGGCCGTCCGCTCACGCATCGCTCACGCGCCGCCGACTGCTGAGCAGCGCGTGGTCAGATCTGGCCGAGGTCGATCTCCACCGGGAAGGGGGCCGCTACCTTGAGGACGCCGGTGAACACGTCTCCGTCCCGGTAGGTCTTCGTCGCGGGGTCGAGAACGTAGGTGTACACGAGAGGAACGCCTGTCGCGGCTTGCTCGATCCGCCAGTAGAAGGCGATGCCTGCCTTGGCGTACTGGTCGACCTTCACGATCCGGTCGGTGGTCTCCGAGCCCGGCGACACCACCTCCGCGACCATCAGCACGTGCTCAGGACGGGTGGGGGTGATGTCGATCGTGTCTGCGCGGTACACGACGACGTCCGGGCGGCGATTGGTGAGCGGGACGTCCTGAAGCCGGACGTCGAAGTCGGTGTCGGCGTTCCACTCCGGGCCCGCGGCGGCATCCAGGGCGTTCGCCAGAATCCGGGCCAGCCGGTTGTGCCGCTTGGACGCACTCGGACTCACGACGACCATCCCGTCCACGATCTCGATACCGGCGCACTGCTCCTCGGACCAGGACTCGTACTCCTCCGCGGTGATCTGCTCATGCATCCACGCCGGGGCCATCATCTCGGCCGTCATGAAGCACCTCCCGGACACTGTGCTGCGGGCCCGATCCCGCTGGATTCAGCGTACTGTCCGCCATCCGTCCGGCACGCTGATCTCGCTCACGCCCCCTTCCCGTCGCCGGCATCCGACCAGCGAGCCCACGACAGTGAGGAACCAGCGTGGTGGACCCGTCACCAGGGGTCGGAAATCTTCGTCATGGTGCCGCGACGCCGCCCCGCGCGGCTGGCGCCGACCTGAAGGACGTCCAGGAGTTGCTCGCCACTCCTCGATCACCATCACAGCCGACACGTACACGAGGCTGTTTCCCGAAGCCGACCTGGCGATAGCCGTGGCCGTGGCCCAACTCGTACCGCGCGCACGCGCTGTCTCGGGGATCATGGCCCCTGAAGCGGAGGCTCAGCCCAACAACAGGGAGAATCCCGGCCCGGACTCCGTGCCGAATGATGCTGATCGGTTGGGAGAAATTCGGGAGATCAACTCCCCATCTGCTCCGCAAACGGCCCCGGACGAGACGTCCGAGGCCGGATATAACCCCTCCCTGGGGGGATAAACCCCAGGTCAGGGCGATAACGCGTTGTGCCCCCGGCAGGATTCGAACCTGCGACACCCGCTTTAGGAGATTTCCCTGGACGGGGCTGTGACCTGCGGAAATATCGACTACAGCGTGTCTGGCCCGGGGAAACGCTCCGCAATTCTCACGTCTTCGCGGTGCTTCCCGTTCCTGTGTGTGCTGCATACGTGCTGGTGGATGCTGTCCGACGAGGGCACGGGTTGCTCAGGGGAGCTGGCGAGTGGCCGGAGTGAGGTACAGGCGGCGTCTCGTCATCGTCAGACCTTCTCGACTCGCACGGCGTGTCCCGCGAGGAGTTGATTCATGTCGTCGGTGTCGGAGGTGAAGACGGTTGCCTGAGCTCCCTGCACGGCTTCCCGCCCGGCTACGGCCGCCAGAATGGCGTCAATGGCGTACTTGTGCCCATGCAGGCCGGCTGCTTTCAGCATGTCGCGCGCCATGGCGATCACCTGGTCGTCCGTGTGCACGATGCGGATCCGGGACAGCGTCCAGTTCCACAGTGCCTGCCTCGACGTTTCGCGAGGGTCCCACGCCTCCAAGGTCGTGAGCGCCGAGGTGACGATCGGGATGTCCAGCCGCGGAGCCGTCTTGATCAGCGCAGCCATCTCCCGATCGCCCTGAACCGCCTTGGAGAGAGCCTCGGAGTCGAACACGAAGACTCGCTGTCGCGGCCGGTGCAGCTTCGCTCGGGCGGTGCGGCTCACGCAGCCTCATCCGAGTGTGATCGCTGCTCGTCATGCCAGCCGTCAATGGCGGCGATGCGGTCCAGCGCTGCCTGCTGCTCGTCGTCCGTCACGGCGCCGTGCTCTTCTTCGAGACGTTCGGCCAACTCGCGCAGTCGGTCCATGGCGTCCTGATGAGCGGCGGCGGCCGCGATGTAGCCGGACACCCCGCGCGCGTCGACGCGCTCCTTGATCGATTCCACCAGCTCTTCCGGCACGGTGATGGTGATCTTCCGAGTTGCCATACTTCAAGTATGCCAGATCCGATCTCGTCCGGCGCAGCTTGGCCTCCTCGGGGTCCTCACCTGCCCGGGCCGCCCTCCCGACGGATACCGCGCAGGTCTGCGAGAGGCGCGTCTGGGGTTCGCATGGGCATGTGGACTCTTTGTGGACTCCAGACGTGAGGAAAGGCCCCCGTTCGAATGGAACGAGGGGCCTCGCCTGATCACCCTCACGCGGCATGGAGGCAAGGACCAGCGTGTGACGGCTCGTCTCGCGCCGTCCGCTCACGCATCGCTCACGCGTGTGGCGCCTGTAAATGTGTGATGTTGTCTACGTATCAGCCTGAACCGCCCTGGGCCCGTATGTCGACGACACCGAGGGGCGAGGCAGCCGCGAGTCTGTCCGGCGCCAGCTGGGACGGTCGGCTGGGCGATGCCCTGAAGCCCCCGGCGACCCGGTGGATGGACCACCAGTGCGAAGCGCTGCACACCACCTACCGCGACCTCGGTCGGAAGACGTGGGACACATGGTCCGCGTACACAGGTGCTGAGCGCGTCACACGGCGACGTTCAACGGCGCGCACGCCGACATCCGTGCCGCTTTCGGCTGACGCACGCGCAGCCGACGTCGAACCGTCCCAACCAACGGGGTCACCACCGTGACGATCACCTACGCGCAGCTCGACCACCTCAACCTGTCCCGCCTCGACCACGCCCTCACCGCGTGGAAAGAGGTGGTGCGGAAGATGAAGGAGGAGCCGACCGGTCTCCGATGCGCCGTGGGCGCTGTTGTCTGCTGTCACACACGCCACAGGCCGCTGCCGGGCCTGTAATGCTCAGGAAATGCCGTAGACATCGGGACGACGATGCGGCGGCCTAGCCTCTGACTTGGGGTGGTTGTCGATGGGAGATGTTCTCGCGGTACAGCCCGGCCGTATACCGGCCGTTGGACTCGGCCCGATGCTGAACGCGGCCAGGCTCCGGCGCGGTTGGCGGTTACGCGAAGCCGCACGGCCGCTCGGCCTGTCCGCTTCCTACCTGCACGATGCGGAAGCCGGACCGTGCCGGCCGTCGCGCGCTGTCGCCGAACTGCTCGCCGACGGGCTGCAGCTCAACGACGCTGCGCGTGCCCACCTGTTCGCCTGCGGCGATGTCGCGGACCTCGGCCACTCCGCGGGGCGCGCAACCCGACTCAGAGGACCAGGAGCCACGCCCAGGTACTGGGTTGTGAACCCGTTCGTTGCGGCGTCTTCGACAGGAGCCCCCACGCACGGGCCTCGCGCTGTGCTGGTTCGTGGGCGGTGGTCGGCACGTGATCTCGGCGGGGTGAGAGGCGACAGTGAGCGGACACGATGAGCCTGCGGAGCGACGTTCGGTGGACGGGCATCCCGCCGATCGCTGGCAGCGGGTGCTGAGTCACCGTGAGTCCTTGCTGAAGGTGGCGCGACGGCGGTCCATGAATGTGGACGACGCCGAGGACGCGGTACACGAAGCCATGGTCCGTGCGGCGGAGAACGCCAACGTGGACGACGCCCGGCTGGGCGCGTGGCTGACATCGGTGACGATACGGCTGTGCGTCGACCGGTATCGGCAGATCAACCGCGAGGTCGATGTTCACGCCCGTTCGGCGCGCGCCGCGGCCGGACCCGCCACGGTGGAGGAGGCGGTGTGCGACCAGGCGGAGGCGAAGTGGCTTGCCGGCCACAGCGCGGACCTTCCGCTGCGCCAGGCGGAGGTACTGAGCCTGCGGGCGCAGGGCTTTGACCTCGCACAGATTTCGCAGCGCACCGGACTCAGCTACCAGGCGGTTCGGTCGCTTCTGGCCAGGGCTCGCAGGGCGCTCCGCGCCGTACTGGAGGCGACACTGGTTCTCGCCGTCTGGGTGTGGCGCGGGCGGCCGCGAGTGGTGAAGGAAGCCGCGCAGACATCCGCGCAGACAGCCGCGTTGGCGTCCGTGGCGGTGACCCTGACGGTGGCGGGACTGGCCCTGAGCGCACCTTCCGAAGCGGAGACCGAGGAGGATCCGCTTGCGCGGCGTCCCTACGTGACGCATCTCCCCGCCGGTCCGGGGCCCTCAGCGGGGCGAGAACCGATTCCGTCCGAGACGGCCTTGTCCGGTCTTCCCGTCGGGCTCGGGGACGGTCCGGTGTCGCGGACGGCCGCGGGTCCCCTGCCGCCGGCGTCCGCGGCCCCGTCGAAGCTGCCGGGCACTGTTCTGCCAACCCTGCCAACCCTGCCAACTTTGCCTGCCCTGCCAACTTTGCCCGCCCTGCCAACCTTGCCCGCCCTGCCGGAAGGGCCCGAACTGGCTCTGCCGACGGGGCCGGACGTGTCCGCCGTAGTCCCGTCCCGGCTGCCGGTTCCGCTGCTCGACCCTTCGGGGCCGGCCCCGCTCGATCGAGCCGGGCCGTGCGCTTGCCACACTGCTGCCGGACCGCTGACGACGGGAATGCGGCCGCCGCCTCGGCGCTGAGGTCACAGCGTCCGCGCACTCTCTCGAAAAAATCTCTCCTCTCGTGCGACTCACGCGCCGCTCGTCCCCGTAGAGCAGGTGACGTATCCACGCCGCTGCCGCCAAGGCGGCTCTGTGAGGAGGCGAGTTGCGCGTGACTCGATGCAGGAGCCGAACCGGCAGCCGCGACCACAGGTTCTCCGCCGACCAGGCACGCGAGGCCGCGCAGCGCTTCGTCCAGGACAGCGTCTCCGGTTTCTCCGCCGACCGGCAGTTCGTCGGCCAGGAGGCCGTCATCCACCTGGACGGTGACGCACTGCGGCAGCCCCGTCGGCGGGCCATCGCAGCGGGCGAGGCCGGTGCCCGTGCAGTCACCGCGGAGGTGGACCGCCGCACCGCTGCCGTCGTCCATCTGTCCGCCGCTCAGGGAACAGCCGATGCGGCGGCCTTCCCCGTCAGTCCCGAAGACGCGAGCGCCGCAGCACGGGCGGCCCTGGGAGACGAACACCTTCCCACGGCCGCCGCCGGTGACACCCGGCATGCCGGCCGAAGGACCGTCACGATCGACCATTGCCTGAGCGGACGCGCCGAAGCTCTGTTCCGTGACATCGAACGCCTCGAAACCGATGCCCGCACCCGAGCTGTGCCCGGACGGCGGGGCGCGTACGGGATCGAAGCCGATCGCAGTCTTCCCGTGGCCGAGGGCGTACCGCGCACCGTGACCCGGTACCGCTACGGGGGCGCGCGGTGGCCACCGCCGACGTTGAGGAAGCGCCGAGCGGCGCCGCCCCGGGCGGTACTCCGCCCGCCGGCATCCGCACGTTGGCCATGTCCCGCACCACGCACGAGGCCTCCATTCCGGACCCGTACATTGACGGCCCCGGCCATGGAATCGGGCGTGAAAGCGGCAACTGCTCCGAATACCGGTTCTCACGGCGACGGCCTGGGGATGGTGTACGACACGGGAAATTTCCGGGCCGACGCCGCGGCCCACCACTACCAGCCGAATCCCTGCACGTTCACACCGAAGAGCATCAGTCCGACCACACGCCACAAGAAGACCAGTGGCGGTTCCTATGTACGACTCCCGGCGCACCGCAACGGGAGCGGTTTTCTCCGTCCGGCCGCTGCGGAACGACGGGAGCCACGCCCGCGCGGTCATCGACCGAAACAGTGGCGGCCTATACTGCAATCCGATCTCCGATATCGGCATCGCCAATCAGTGCGACATCTACCAGAACGGTTCGCGATGGATCCACCGCGATCACGACAAGATTCCCGATAACCAGTTCCATCGCTACGGCCAGTATCCCGGCGAGGCGTACGTGCTCGACCTGATCCTCGGAAATAATCCCGTGGCGCAATAAGTGCTCTGCCCCGGTTGTGTGTCGAGTCTGATCGGCGGTGCCACACACCCGGCTGCTTACTCATGTCGGAGAACTCCTTGGTCGAAGCGCCGACTTCCGTTCACATAATGAGCTGGACTCTCGGTGTCGTTTTTCTTTTCGCTTTCTCCTTGTCTTCCTGTGCTTTGGCGGCCGGGTGCCGTCCTGACGGGCCGGCTCCGGGGCGTCGGCGGGTGTCGAAGAGAGGGGCGCCCGGCATCTGCTCACCGTCACCCTGCGCCAGGCTGCACGACACTTGAACAGGACACATCGGTGAACTGGCCCTTGGCGGTCTGCCTGTCGACGATCCGGCCGTCGATGCGAATGGAGCAGGAGACCGACCCGGCCTTCCCGCCCGTCGCCATCACCTGCGTCACGGCCGCCCCGGGTCCGGCCGTGATGGCGACTTCCTTCCTCCACGGGAGCTTGACGTTGTCCACGCTCTTGTCGTTGTTGATGCCGTTCGCCCGGTAAGTGATCAGTGCTGACGTCGCCCCGGGGCTCGTGACCTGGTAGATGACCGTGTGCCGCGTGGGCTGGAGCGCCTGCCGCGCGCGTTCCTCGGGGCTTGGTCCTTCGGGGCCGCCGGTGGCCGCGATGATGGCGCCGCCGGTAGTGGCGAGCAGCAGGACGCCGAGTGGCCAGAGGAACCATCTGGCGCGGTGACCGTCTCGTGCGGGAGGCATGGGAATTCTCGCTTTCTGTCCTGTGCGGCCGGTCGGGCATGGCCGAGTCCGGTGAATCGCGGAGGGCCGTTCTCGGCCCTGGGGCGCCGACGGCTCCTGCGTTCGCGCTGTCATGGTGGCATTCGGCCGGCTCCCTTGACCAGTGTTCACGGAATTAATCCTGGCTAAGGCTGACGGTCCTGTGTTTGATCCCGCTGGTAACCGGTTCTGCTGGGGTCGTCATGGTCCTTCCATGCTTCCCGCGGAACGTGACCGGCATGCCACGGGCTTGGAAGGCAAATACCTGACACTTTCGCGTGATCACCGTGTCGTCCTGACCCGTTGGAACGCCTTGATTTCTCCCTTCGGCCGCTCGCCCAGCGTGTCTGCCTTTTGTTTTCGTTGGTGTTGTAATTACGCCTCAATGCTCGTCTTCACGTGCTCCTGAGATCCAGATTGAAGCTCTATTAATCTTCGGTTAACAATGCAGAGATAAGCGGGACATAAGGGCTCGGTAGATGTTTCGCTCCGTGCCGTGAAGGTGAAGTCTCGGCTGCCGTTCGGAGGCGGAACAGGATGCGGTTCGTCGGATTTCGTCGGGCTCCTGGCTCCATGAATGTCCTGCGGCGACTGTGAAGCCTTTGTGGTGGTGCCTGCCGATGTACTCATCTCTAATTGCGGGAAGGGTTAAAATGTTCATTCTCAATGCGCCACGCATGCGCTCGTCCAGGGGGTGGCGGCAACGCCGGCCCTGGACGACGCGTGCTGTGGCGGGCGCCATGGCGCTCGCCCTGAGCGGGTTCGCCTTGGTCATGGCCGCTCCTGCGGCTTCCGCGGCGACGCACTCGGTCTCGATCAGGAATCTGCAGTACAACCCGGCCAGCATCGACGTAGCGGTCGGCGACTCCGTGACCTGGTCGAATGACGACAGCGTCATCCACAGCGTGACCGGGGGGCCGCTGAACTCACCCGACCTCGATCCGGGGGAGAACTACTCCTTCACCTTCTCGTCGGCTGGGACCTTCGACTACCGCTGCAAGTTCCACCCGGACATGACCGGCACCGTGGTCGTCGGCGGTTCGTCGTCGCCCTCGCCGACCCCGACCTCCACCAGCACCTCCAGCCCGACGCCGACGCCGCCTCCCACGGGCACCAGCTCCCCGGCGCCCTCGGGCGGTACGGGCGGTGACGGTGAGGGCGGTGGCCCGGTCGGCGTCGGGCCCCTGCCCGTCTCCTTCCACCTCACCGACAACCAGAACGCGTGGTTCGACACGAACACCAACCTGTTCGGCGGTCGTGCCCTCGCGGTGGCGGAGATGCCGCGCGTACCGATCAGCGCCACCACGTCCAGCCTCCCGGGGCTGAACCTCGACGGTCTCCCCCTGATAGGTGAGGCGACCGGCGACGGCGGCCTGCTCGGTGGCGACGCCCTCGGCGCGCTCAACGGCGACCTGCCCGGCCTCGACGAGTTCGACTACGACGGCTCGGACGCACCGCTGATCGGCGACCTCGGGGTCGACCCGCTGAAGCTGCTGGGTCTGGACTCGACCAAGGACGCCATCAACAAGGTCCTGCCCGATGGCGACCCCCGCGCCAAGGAGGCGGCCACGCTGCTCGACCAGTTGTCCGACGAGATGGAGGACAAGCCGGCGAACGCGCCGACCACGCTGGACGACCTGCCGGTCGGCGCCGATCTGCTCCCGCTTCTGGAGGACATCCAGAAGTACGCCGAGACCAACGACCTCGAGCTCCCGGTGACGGCGAACTTCGACGTCTCGGCTCCCGCCGCTGCCTCGGCGCACACCGTCACCGGCCTCATCTGGCCGGAGAAGGCGAAGGGCTTCCCCTTCGACCAGGGCGGCGCCTTCGTCGGCAAGACCAGCGTCCAGCTGACCGAGCCGGGCCTGTACGCCTTCGCGTGCAAGGTGCACCCGTTCATGCTCGGTGCGATCGTCGTCGACGACCCGCTCACCCCGGGTCTGGACTTCGGCGAGAAGCTGCGCGTCAACAGCCGCTCGCTGAACGTGCCGTCCAACGCCGACATCATCGCCGAGCTGGTGCAGAAGTTCTTCAACATCACGACCCCGGGCAACTGGCAGCGGTACAGCGACACCGAGGCCACGCAGTGGAACCCGTCCTACCCCCCGGCGCCGATCCTGATGAACACCAGCGACGGCAAGCAGGAGCTCGTCCCCAGCCTGGACGCGTACCTGAAGAACAAGTTCAACACGCCGAAGACCCTCCCCGCCGCGAACAAGAAACCCAGCGTCCCGGGCGTCGGTGAGGTCTGGGTGGACACCCAGTTCGAGAAGTTCGCGGGCAAGTCCAAGCCGGGTGCGGCCACCAAGATCGACGCCTCCGACTGGACCGTCGAGCGCAAGGTCGCGCTGCCCCAGATCAACATGAACAACCCACACAACATGTGGACGGACCGCGACGAAAAGTACATCTACCAAACCGAGTGGTTCAGCGACAAGCTGGACGTCTTCGACCGCAAGACCGGTGAGTTCATCCGGCAGATCAAGGTCGGCCCCGACCCGTCCCACGTCATGACCAGGACGGACACGGACCAGCTGCACGTCGCCCTCAACGGCGGCGGCGCGGTCATGGAGCTGGCACCGGGCGGCACCGGTATCGACCGGCGCATTCCCGTCCAGGCCGCGGGTGACAAGATCGCCCACCCGCACGCCCACTGGATGAGCGGCGACGCCAAGCACATGGTCACGCCGAACGTGAACACCTACGACTCGACCATCGTGGACATTCCGACCGGCGGCATCCGCAAGGAGAGGACCGGCGAACTGCCGATCGCGACCGGCATGACACCGGACGGCGCCAAGGCGTACGAGGCCAACTTCCTCGGTGGCTCCGTCTCGTGCATCTCCATCAAGGAGGACGCGTGCGTCGACGGCGGCACGAAGACCCACTACAAGGAGATCGACCTGTGGGGCGACTACGACCCGGTCAAGGGCGCCACGGGTGACTTCGGTGGTCTGCCGATCCAACTGCCGGTGACCCCGGACGGCAGTGCGCTGCTGGTGGCGAACACCCTGACGTCGAACATCACGGTGATCGACCCGAAGACGGACAAGATCGTGAAGTACCTCCCCTGTGACTCCGGGTGCCACGGCATCAACTTCGGGGCCAAGAAGGGCGGAGGCTACTACGGCTACGTCTCGAGCAAGTTCTCGAACGCCATGTCCGTCGTCGACGTCGACCCGAACAACGACGGCGACATCTCGGACGCCAAGGTCGTCGGCCGGATGCTCCTGACCGGTGACGACAACACCAAGATGGACGACAAGATCACCGGCTACGCCGGTATGGGCGGGCAGGGTGTTCTCGCGGTCCCGCTGGTCTACAACGGCTGGGCTCAGCGCGTGCCCGGCAACGCGGTCAATGACCAGCTGACGTGCCGTCAGCGCAACCCGATCGACTACGAGAGCAAGTGCTCGTAGCGATCCACCACGGCCGGGGGGCCGCCCGCGGGCGGCCCCCCGGTTCTCCTCAGAGCCCTCATGAGCGCATGAGAAGGACACACTTCCATGGAATCTCCCGACCCCGCGTACCCTCCACCGGCCGGACCCCGCCGCACGTTCCGCCTCTCCCACGTCGTGGCGTCGAGCGCCGCGTTCTTCGCCGTCATCGGCCTGACCTCCTTCGCTCCCGTCCTCATGAAGCAGTTGGCACCCGACGCTCCGCACCGGCCGAACCCGTCCGCGGTCGGGGCGCCCGGCGAGGCCAAGGATCTCGGGGACGGCACCCAACTGGCGCCCTACGAGGTCGTCGACGGGGTCAAGGTCTTCAAGCTCCACGCGGCGCCCGTCTCCTGGGAGACCGCGCCGGGCAAGGTCCGCGAGGCCTACGCCTTCAACGGCATCGTCCCCGGCCCGGTGATCCGCGTGAACGAGGGCGACCCGGTCCGCATCGTCGTCGAGAACGATCTGCCCGAGCCGACAGCCGTGCACTGGCACGGCATGGACCTGCCCAACAGCCAGGACGGCGTACCCGGCCTCACACAGCCCGAGATCGAGCCCGGCGAGAGCTACACCTACGAGTGGAAGGCGATCAGCCCGGGAACCCACTGGTACCACTCGCACATGCATGGCGAGCAGGAAGGCAAGGGGCTCTACGGATCCCTTGAGGTCGTGCCGAGGACCGGCGACATCCGGGCCGACCGTGACTACCGCATCATGATCGGCGACGGCGCGCTGGGCTTCGTGTTCAACGGCAAGAGCTTCCCGGCGACCGAGCGCCTCAGCGCCCGGGTGGGCGAGAAGGTCCGTATCCGTCTGATAGGCACCGGCCCGGAGATGATCCACCCGATCCACCTGCACAGCGGCCACTTCACGGTGGTGGCGCAGGACGGCCGGCCGCTGGCCGTCCCGCAGGAGATGGACACGCTGAACGTCGGCGTGGGACAGACCTACGACATCGTCTGGACACCCACCAAGACCGGCAAGTGGATGATCCACTGCCACATCTTCTCGCACTCGGAGACCCACGAGGGCATGGCAGGACTCGTCTCCATCTTCCAGGTCGACCCGGCGGTCGTCTCCGTACCGGACCTGCCTCTCATCGACTGAGCACAGCGGCCCACCGTCTCCCCCTCCCCGCGTCCCCGTCCTTTGCTGAAAGGAACCGATCCCCATGATTTCCCGCGCTCCCGGGCATCCGTCCAGCCGCCGCCTGTCGGTCGCGACCGTCGCCGGAGCCGCCGTCGTCGTCTTCCTCGCCGCGCCCGGTGCCTTCGCCCACGTCTCCGTCAACCCGGGGACGGCCGAGCCCGGCGGCTTCACCAAGGCCGCCTTCCGGGTGCCCAACGAGCGGGATGCCGACTCCACCGTGCAGGTGGAGATAGCCTTCCCGGCCGAGCACCCCCTGGGGCACGTGTCGGTCCAGCCAGTTCCCGGCTGGAAGGCGACAGTGAAGAAGGAGCGGCTGAAGCAGCCGATCGTGGACGGTGACCACGAGATCACCGAGGCGGTCACGTCCGTCCTGTGGGAGGGCGGCACGATCCGCCCAGGGGAGTTCCAGGAATTCCCCCTGTCCCTGGGGCCGCTTCCCGAGGACGCCTCCGAGATGGTCTTCAAGGCGGTGCAGACCTACTCGGACGGCGAGGTGGTGCGCTGGATCGATGTCCCGGAGAAGGGCGCGGCCGAGCCCGAGCACCCCGCACCGGTCCTCGCACTGAAGAGCACCGCACCGGTCGCGGCGGCGGCACCGGCCGCGGCCAGGACCCCGTACGAGGCGGAGGCGCCCGCCACCGACATGGTGTCGCGGCTGCTCGGCGGCAGTGGGCTGGCCGTCGGCCTCGCCGCCCTCGGCTGGGCCGCGGCCGGGCGGCGGGCCACCGCGACGCGGTCCGCCCAGGCGGAGAGGCAGGAAGAGATCACGGTCTGAGAGAGCCGGGGGCGTCGGCGGCCCCGTCCCCCCCAGGCCGTCGGCGTCCCCACTGCCTCCGATGAGAGAGATCACGATGCACCGAGCAACGCTCCACCCGTCCGTGCACGCATGCGTCGCACTCCTGCTGGCAGCGCTGGCCGTGGTCGCCGGCTCCACCCCGGCCCGAGCCCACGCCTCCGTTGTGTCGACGGCACCGGCCGACCGGCAGGTGCTCGGCACCCCTCCACCACGGGTGTCCCTGACGTTCACCGAACCCGTGAGCCTCGGCCTGACCCGCGTCAGCGTGATCGCGCCGGAGGGCGACACGGTTGCGACGGGCCGGCCGGAGCATCCCGCGGGCAGGGCCGAGGAGGTCGCCGTCAGGCTGCGGACCCTGTCGGCCAAGGGCACCTACACCATCGTCTGGCACACGGTTTCCGCCGACTCCCACCCCGTGCAAGGCACGTTCTCCTTCAGCGTCGGCCGGCCCACGGCCGGGAGCTCGCCCGCGTCCGCCGGCCCGTCCGCGGGCATGGAACACGGCACGGTGACCACGGCCGGCGCTCTGCAGAGCGCGGCGCGATGGGTCTCCTTCGTGGGCTTCGCCGTTCTTGTGGGGACCGCCTTCTTCGTCGCGGCCTGCTGGCCCGCCGGGATCCGGCGGCGCCCCGTCCACAAGCTTCTGTGGACCGGCTGGTCCGCCCTCATGACGGCGACGGTGCTCTCCCTGCTCGTCTACGGGCCGTACGCGGCGGGCACCTCCCTGTTCTCCGCCCTGGACGGGCGCCTCATCGCCGCGACGCTGGGCAGCCGCATGGGCCTGATGCTCGTGCTGCGTGCCGTGCTGCTCGCTCTCGTTGCGGCCGGACTGGTCCTCGCCCGCCGACGAGTGACCGCCGGCAGTCCGGTCCCGGGCGACCGGGCGGAGTACGCACTCGGGGCGTGGCCCTCGTCCGGGCCCGGAGGTCGGGGCCGGATGCGCAACACCGTCGCCGTGCTCGGCGTCGGCTGCGCGCTCGCCCTGACATGGAGCCTCGCGGGACACAGCGCAGCGGGCCCACTGGCCGCGCTCGCCGTGCCGGCCGACACGGTCCATCTCGTCGCCATGGCCGTCTGGACGGGCGGGCTCGTCGCCCTGGGCACGGTGCTGCTGCGGTCGCGGGACGCCCCCGACGCCCCGGTTCTGGAGCCCGCCGTCACCCGGTTCTCGCGCGTCGCGGGGATGTGCGTCGTCCTGCTCCTGGCCACCGGACTCTTCCAGGCCTGGCGGCAGCTGGGCGGTGTGCCGGCACTGCCGGGCACGCTGTACGGACGTGTCCTGCTCGGCAAGTTGTGCCTGGTTGCGGTGCTGGTCGGGCTGGGCGCCGGGGCCCGTGCATGGGTGCGGCGCCACTACGGCCCGGCGCCGTTGGTGGTCCAGGGTCGGCGCAGGCCGACTCGGCCGGGGCCGGACGGCGGCCAGGTCCGGCGCTTCGGAAGGCTGGTGATGGCGGAGACACTGATCGCCGCCGTCCTGCTCGCGGTCTCTACCGTCCTGGCGAACACCGACCCGGCGACCGCGGACGGCGGGACCTCGGCGGACCAGCAGGGCCGGCGTCCCGCGGCGGGAGCGGCGCCCGCCGGACCCCGGACCGCCGTGCCGTTCAGCCGGGCGGCCGCCTTCGACAGCGGGGGGCGGAGCGGAAAGGGTGTCGTCGCCGTGGTGGTCAGCCCCGCGGCGAGAGGGGTGAACGAAGTCCACCTCGCGGTTCTCGACACCCGGGGACAGCCACGGGACGTGCCCGAGGTACGGGCGGAGTTCAGCCTGCGCAAGCCCTCGGTGGGGCCGATCCGCGTTCCCCTGACGTACGCGGGCCCCGGTCACCACATCTCGAGCGCCTTCTCGCTGCCCCTGCGCGGGCGGTGGCAACTGGCGCTGACCGTACGCACGTCCGACATCGACCAGGACGTCGTACGCATTCCGGTCGATGTCCGCTGAAGGGTCGCCGCGGCGGTGGCCCGGACGAAGGAGGATCGCGACAACGTGTCGAACACACGCGACGCTCGCAAACTGTCGGTTGACGGACTTGAGGATCTGCGGCGGTGTGCCGTCGCGGCCGTGGAGTCGGGTGTGCCGCGCACGGAGGTCGCGCGGCTGTACGGAGTCTCCCGGCAGACCGTGGGGGCCTGGGTCCGGGCCTACCGGCTGGAGGGCTCCGACGCGCTGCGCCCGCGCAGACGCGGCCGACGACCGGGCGACCAGCTGGCGCTCTCGTCCGCCCGGCAGCTCTGGATGCTCCGGACCATGACGACGACGACGCCCGACAAGGTGGGACTACGGGACGTGCTGTGGACCTGGCAGTCCCTCGCGGCGCTGGCCCACCGGGAGTTCGGCGTCGTCCTGGGCACCACGACCATCCGCAACTACCTGACCCGGTGGGGATTCTGTCCGGACACATCGCAGCCGACCTGGATGCTCCCCCACCGCGCCGCCCTGGCGCACGGGCTGCGCGCGACGACGGGCGCCGGGACGGCCGAGGCGCAGAGGAGACCGGTGACAGAGACGCTGTGGACCGACCATGCCCGCGTGCGCTGGTGCGTCTGCGGCCCCCCGGCGGACCCCGATTCACGTATGTCCCTGCACTCCGACGTCCTCTTCGCGGTCACGAGCCGCAGGGCCGTGCTCTTCACGCCGGCCCGGGACCCGTACGACGGCGAGGAGATACGGGAGTTCTACGCCCGCCTGCTCAGCCGGCACCGCGGCCCGGTCGTCCTCGTGCCCGGCTGGGAACCCACCCGCCGGACGGAGCTGCTGGACCTGTGGCTCAGCACGCACACCGAGAGGACGCCCGTCGCACTGTGACGGGGAGGCCGCAGCTCTGGGCAGTGCCTGGACGGCTGCCGCGTCGCCGGCCGCCGTCTGCCGGCTGACGTCCCCCTACTGATCGCACCGCACCGCCCCCCGTCCAGCCGCCTGGATCGTGCAGTCCCGTAGCCGTGACGCGATCAACGCCGCCCAGTGTGCGGGACGCGCCGATCGGGCCGATGCGGGTGGCCTGGACCTGACCGACCACTGAAATCGGAGGTTGACAACCGGTGAGAATCAGGAACGAACAGGTATCCACGTGCAGTTGTCGCAGTGTCACGCGGGCCGATGCGCCGGGGAGCGCGGACGGCCCCGCCGCCCGATCGTCGACGGGAGGGGTTCTCGCGACGGCGGCACGCTTCGGCAGGAGGCTGCGCAAGGGGACGGCGACCGCCGTCCTGACGGCTGCCGCGGTCGCGGCGCTGACCGCGTCCCAGGCCCCCGGCCTGACCGACAGCGGTCGGCAGCGCACGGACACTCCTGCGGCCGACACCGACACCGACATTGACACCGGCGCGACCGGCGAGGCCCCTTACTACACGGATCTGCCGCCCCTCGACAACCCCGCCCAGATGCCCAGCACGGGCGACGATGACGGTGACGCCAACACCGGTGAGCCCGAAGCCGGCATACCCGTCACCGTCCTGCAGGCGTACCAGAAGGCACAGGCCGCCCTCGCCGAGTCCAAGCCCGGCTGCGACCTCACCTGGCAACTGCTCGCGGCCATCGGCAAGGTGGAGTCCGGGCAGGCCCGCGGCGGACGCGTGGACGCGAACGGCACCACGCTGTCGCCCATCCTCGGGCCCGTCCTCAACGGCAACGGCTTTGCGAAGATCACCGACACCGACGGCGGCGCGTACGACGGCGACACGGTGCACGACCGCGCCGTAGGCCCCATGCAGTTCATCCCCTCGACCTGGGAGAGCTGGGGATCCGACGGCAACGGCGACGGCAAGAAGGACCCCAACAACATCTACGACGCGGCGCTCGCCGCCGGCCGCTACCTGTGCGCGGGCGGCCGCGACCTTTCGGTGACCCCGCAGTTGCACGCGGCGATCCTCAGCTACAACCACTCGCAGGCCTACCTGAACACGGTCCTGAAGTGGCTCGAGTACTACCGCGAGGGCACCTACGCGGTCCCGGACGGCACGGGTGTCCTGCCGACCGGCCGCAGCGACGACAGCGACGGGCCGAACCCCAGCCCGTCACCGAGTACGCCCGGTACGTCCGAGCCGAGTACACCGAACCCGGGCACCACGAAGCCGGGCAACACGCAGCCGGACGGCGGCGGTTCGACGAGCCCCGGCCCGAACGATCCCGGCACCGAACCCGGCTCGCCCGCGCCCAGCCCCGCGCCCACCCGCCCGGTGGCGCGCCTGGAAATCGCGGACACCGGGGAGCTGACCGCGACGGCGGGCGACGCGTCCGGTGAGGGGGTGGCCGTGCGGGCCGAGACCCCGTCGGACACGGGCGTGCCGAAGGTCACGGTGCGGCTCCCGATCGCCGGCGACACGGACACGGCCCTCACCGGCGGCGAGAACGTCCGGCAGTAGGCGCACCGAGGCTGCGATCTGGGTGCTGCCGGTCGAGCACCTGGTCGAGGTCCTGGCGTGGGCCGCGCGGTTGCCCGCCGTCACGCGGGCTGGTGCATCAAGCGCTCCACGCGGAGCCGAAGCTGCTTGACGGAGACACCTGCAGGAAGAGTTGATGCCCTTGCCGCCGCGAGCGTCGGGGGTATCAGCGCCGGCTCAGCACTGCTGGCTGGGCCGTGCTGTGGCCGGAAGGGGGCAACCACGGTGGCGGCCGACGCGCGCACCAGACCCTCGACGGGCGCGAGGTCGGGCTGCCGTTTCCGCACAGCCCGTGAGCAGCGGGTGTCCGCGGAACACGGAAGCAGGAGCGCCCCGTGCATACCGTCGCAGTCGGTGCTGCTCTTCGCGGGCGGCTGCGGCGGGGGCGCAGTCCGGCTCGTACCGCGCCCCCGCCACCTCCGAGAGCACCGCCCCCGAAGCGGAGCCCGAGCCTGACGACGCCGACGAGCCCGGCTGGAGTCCGTGCCGGATGGCGCTGATCCGTTGGGAGAAATATCGGGGTCTGGAGGCCCGTCCGCTCACGCAAACGGCCCCGGACGAGGAGTCCGAGGCCGAATAGAACGCCTCCCTGGGGAGGAAGCCCCAGGTCAGCGGCGTAACGCGTTGTGCCCCCGGCAGGATTCGAACCTGCGACACCCGCTTTAGGAGAGAGGCTGGGGCGCCTGGGCAGTGACCTGCGGCTTCGCTGGCCCAGCTAGTCAGCCCGGATGTAGCCGCCTGCCACCCCTCTTGACCGTGGCTGACCCCCGCATCTGGCACGGCTGTGGCACGCGGCTGCTGACCTTCTGATCCGTAGTTCGATAGAGATCGGTCGGGGGCGGTCATACCGGTTGCTCAGGTGTGTCTGAGGGGGGATGGTCGGGGGCGGTTGCTGGGGTTGCTGTATCTGGTTGCTGTACAGCTGCCGCTGCTCTGCGGGCGAGGGTGAGGTTGTTGCGGCTGGTCAGTGTGTCGGGGTGGGTGTCGCCCTGGATCTGCTCGCGCTGGGCGAGGGTGGCCTGTAGCAGGGGGATGGCCCGCCCCAGATCCCCCACCGTGTAGTAGGCGGCGGCTAGGTTGTTGCGGCTGCTCAGTGTGTCGGGGTGGGTGTCGCCCAGAACCTGTTCGCGCTGGGCGAGGGTGGCCTCGTACAGGGGGATGGCCCGCTCCAGGTCCCCGGCCGACTGGTAGGCGTAGGCGAGGTTGTTGCGGCTGGTCAGTGTGTCGGGGTGGGTGTCGCCCTGGATCTGCTCGCACTGGGCGAGGGTGGCCTCGTACAGGGGGATGGCCCGCTCCAGGTCCCCGGCCGACTGGTAGGCGGCGGCTAGGTTGTTGCGGCTGCTCAGTGTGTCGGGGTGGGTGTCGCCCAGAACCTGTTCGCGCTGGGCGAGGGTGGCCTCGTACAGGGGGATGGCCCGCTCCAGGTCCCCGGCCGACTGGTAGGCGTAGGCGAGGTTGTTGCGGCTGGTCAGTGTGTCGGGGTGGGTGTCGCCCTGGATCTGCTCGTACTGGGCGAGGGTGGCCTGTAGCAGGGGGATGGCCCGCTCCAGGTCCCCGGCCGACTCGTAGGCGCCGGCGAGGTTGTTGCGGCTGGTCAGTGTGTCGGGGTGGGTGTCGCCCAGAACCTGTTCGCGCTGGGCGAGGGTGGCCTCGTACAGGGGGATGGCCCGCTCCAGGTCCCCGGCCGACTCGTAGGCGCCGGCGAGGTTGTTGCGGCTGGTCAGTGTGTCGGGGTGGGTGTCGCCCAGAACCTGCTCGTACTGGGCGAGGGTGGCCTCGTACAGGGGGATGGCCCGCTCCAGGTCCCCGGCCGACTCGTAGGCGTAGGCGAGGTTGTTGCGGCTCCTCAGGGTCTTGGGGTGGGTGTCGCCCAGGATCTGCTCGCACTGGGCGAGGGTGGCCTGTAGCAGGGGGATGGTGCGGGCTGTGTGGCCTTGGTAGTGGAGACGGTTGGCGGCGGTGGCGTACGCGGCGGTGAGGCGGGGGTTGTGGTGTCCGGGCGGAGTGGTGGCGGCGAGGGTGACCAGGTGAGGGGTGAGCGTGTCCCACTGGCGGTCGGGTATGTCCTGTCCGGGGAGCGGGGTCAGGTGGTGCAGGACTGCTTGTTCGGCGCGGTCGCGTCCTTGCAGGTGCCGGGGTGGTTGGGGGTGGTCGGCGGGTTTGGGGGTGCGCAGGACGGTTTGGACCAGGCGGTGGACGGTGACGGTGGTGCCGGTGTCGGTGACCATGCTGTAGGCGGCGAGGGTGCCGATGGCTTCCGCGATGTCGTCCGGGTCAGCGTCGGCCGGGGTGAAGAGGGTGTGGGGAATGTCGTCGGGGGCGAGCCAGGCGGCGGTGTGCAGTACCTCCACCGCCAGCGGATGCTCCGCCTCCAGGGTCTGGAGGGTGACGTTCCAGACGCGGGCGATGGTGCGTTCGGCGTCGATGCCGTGGGCGGTCCTGTCGAGTTTGGTGCCCAGGCGGCGCCGGTAGGCGTCCAGGCTGACCCCTTGGTTCTGGGCGAGGTAGGCGCTGGCCTGTTTGACCGCCAGCGGCAGACACCCCAGCTCAGCGACGAGCGCGCGGGCGTTCACTTTCTGCTGTGGCGTGGGTCTGGTGTCCTTGAACACCAACTGGCACAGCAGGGTGGTGGCGTCGTCGGTGCTGAGGTTGCCCAGGCAGAGTGTGGCGGCGCTGTCGGGCCAGCCGGTGGTGCGGCGGCTGGTGGCCAGGTGGTGGCCCTGGTGCAGGGCGCCGGTGTAGGGGGCGAGGTCGGCGGGGTCCTCGACGTTGTCGTAGATGAGCAGCCACCCCTGGTGCCAGGCCAGCCACTGCCTCGCCCACGACACCTGTGCCCCGCGCTCGGCTGAGGTTGCCCAGTCGGGGACCAGTGCCGTGGTGAGTTCAGTGAGGGATGTCTCGATCTCGTCGGGGGAGGCGGCGTTGATCCACCAGATCAGGGTGTAGTAGCTGCGGTGGCGGTGGGCGTAGCGCTGGGCGAGCGTGCTCTTGCCGATCCCGCCCAGCCCGTGCACCGCCCCACTCTGGGTGATCGCTCCCTCGCCCCCGCCCGTCAGGATGCGGCGCAGCTGGCTCAGCTCTTCATCCCGGCCCAGGCAGAGCGTGGCCGGGGGCAGGTTCGAGGTGCCCGGGGCCGCAGTGACCTTGTCCGGCGCATGCAATGCTTCAGCTGGCAGGACATGCAGATCACCTGTGTACGCGTCTCTGATGCGCTGGGCCCCGATGGTCCGCTTGCCGGCAGCCTTGATGCGCGGTCCGGCAGCGGTGTCGTCCGTCGTCACGGCTGTGGCGGGGTGTGGCCGTCACCGGTGATGGCGGTGCGGATGTGCTGGGCGGCGATCGACCGCTCACCGGACGCCGTGATGGTGACCGTGCCCGCAGCCGGGGCGGGCAACAGGGCCGACAACTCCTCCCGCAGTGCGGGATCGTCCTGCAACGCACGTCGCAGGAGCCTGCTCAGCACCGCTGTGGAGTAGGTGTCGTCCTGTTCGTCGGCGGCCTCGTCCACCACACGTTCCAGCTCGGCCCGGCCCGCCTCGTCCCCGCGCTGCCAGACGAGTTGAAGAATCCGCTGCCCGAGACCCACCGTGGCGTCAGCGGCAACGTCCTGCGCCCGCGTCAGCACCGCTACTCCGTATGCCCCGACCGCAGCCGTCAGGTACGGGCTCGCCTGCTCCACCAACTGCACAACCTCAGGCCCCACTTGCTCCCCCTGTTCCGCGCGGCTCCGAAGGAACCCAGCGTAGAAACACCGCCCCTGTCGTGAAGCCAAAACGCCCGAACCGCCCGCAACGGTTCCAGCACCGATCACTGGCCACGGGTGAGGACAACCTCACCGCTGATACGCCATTAGCTTGGGAAGCTCAGGTGATCGCGGCTCGCTGTTGGGCTGACCTGCGGCGAAGCGGTGTTGATGCTTGGTGGCCGTCGACTTGGTTCCCCTTGATCCCCGTGGCACCACAGGATCTGGCAGGCGTCTGGCACGCACCTCTTCGTCCCGAACTCTCGGCTAAGTAGTCATTGCGGGCCCTTGGGCTGGTCATCGGCTGGAGATGGCTGCTGAGGGTCCGGGACGGTCGTAGACGTTTCTGCACTCCTTTGCTGTACAGCCTCGGCGGCCTTACGAGCACTGGCGAGGTTGCTGCGGATGGCATGGGTGTGGGGGTGGGTGTCGCCGAGGACCTGCTGGCTCTGGGTGAAGGTGGTCTCAAACAGAGGGATGGCCCGTCCCAGATCCCCCGCCGCTTGGTAGGCGTAGGCGAGGTTATTACGGGTGGCGAGGGTGTGGGGGTGGGTGTCGCCGAGTATCTGCTGGCTCTGGGTGAGGGTGGTCTCCAGCAAGGAGATAGCGCGGTCGAAGTCTCCCATCCGCTGGTAGGCGTTGGCGAGGTTGTTGCGGCATGCTTGAGCGTCGGGGTGGGTGTCGCCGAGGATCTGCTGCATCTGGGTGAGGGTGGTCTCCAGCAGGGGGATGGCGCGGTCGAGGTCTCCCACATCGTGGTAGGCGTAGCCGAGGTTGTTGCGGCTTTGCAGGGTGTGGGGGTGGGTGTCGCCCAGGACCTGTTCGCGCTGGGTGAGGGTGGTCTCGTACAGGGGGATGGCCCGCCCCAGGTCCCCCGCAGCTTGGTAGGCGCCCGCGAGATTGTCGCGGTCTTGCAGGGTGTGGGGGTGGGTGTCGCCCAGGACCTGTTCGCGCTGGGTGAGGGTGGTCTCGTACAGGGGGATGGCCCGCCCCAGGTCCCCCGCAGCTTGGTAGGCGCCCGCAAGGTTGGTGCGGCCTCGCAGAGTGTCGGGGTGGGTGTCACCGAGGATCACCTGGCACTGGGTGAGGGTCGTCTCAAACAGAGGGATGGCGCGTTCGAGGTCTCCCGCCAACAGGTAGACGTAGGCGACGTTGTTGCGGCTTCGCAGAGTGTCGGGATGGATGTCGCCGAAAACCTGCTGGCGCTGGGTGAGGGTGGTCTCCAACAGGGGGATGGCCTTCCCCAGGTCCCCCACCGCCTGATAAGCGCCCGCGAGGTTATTGCGGCTTAGCAGAGTGTCGGGGTGGATGTCGCCGAAGTCCTGCTGGCACTCGGTGAGGATATTCTCCAACAGGGGGATGGCCTTCCCCAGGTCCCCCACCGCCTGATAAGCGCCCGCGAGGTTACTGCGGCAGGCCCGGGTGTTGGGGTGGGTGTCGCCGAAGACCTGCTCGCACTGGATCAGGGCGGCGGTGCGCAGCGTGATGGTGTGGGCGTCGCGGCCTTGCTCGTACAGGTACTGGGCTGCCCGGTGGTAGGTGTCGGCGGTGTCGGCTGATGCGGGGGTGTCCGGTGGCGTGGACTCGGCCAGGGCCAGGACATGTGGGAGCAGGCGTTCCCATAAGGTAACGGGCTCGGGCAGCGAGTTGTCCGGCGTGGTGGGCAGGGCCTGGTGGACAGCCTTTTCGGCCTCCGCGCGGCCCGGGGCGTAGACGTCGGGCAATGACTCGGCCGGAGTGCGGGTGCGCAGGACGGTCTGTACGAGTCGGTGGACGCTGACGCCTCGGCGGTCGTCGGTGAAGGCGATCATGTTGTAGGCGTGCAGTTCGCCCAGGGCGTTGCCCAGTGCGATCGTGCTGGGGGCGAGGGCCGCGAGGAGAGTGCGGGGGATGTCGTCGGGGGCCAACCACGCCATGGTGTTCAAGAGGGTGACCGCCAGCGGGTCGCGATCGGTGATGACGATGAGGGTCTGGTCCCAGATCTGGGCGATGGTCCGCTCAGGGGCGTCAACGTCACGGTCCTCATCTAGGACGAGCCCCAAGTCCTGGCGGTAGATATCCAGGTCGGTGCCGGTCCGGTAGGCGTAGGCGCCAGCCTGTTCCAGGGCCAGCGGCAGACAGCCGAGATCCTCCGCCAGCCGCCGCGCCGCCTCACGCTCTTCGCCGGTGGGGGTGAGGCCAGGAAAGGCGATGGCACACAGCAGGTCGGTGGCCTCACCCAGGGGGAGCAGGCCCAGGGTCATGGCGGGGGCCAGCTTGTGCCATCCGGTGGCCTTAGACGCCATCCGCTTATCGATCACGGAGTTGGCCTGCTCGAACAGGGTTCCTGATCGGGTGATCGCGCGAGAGTCGGCGCATGACAGCAGGGCCTCTTGGTAGCTCGGGGGTGCGAACCAAACCAAGCACCAGGAGGCCCTGTTGCCGCAGTCTTTCGCGCTCGCGTGCGTGGAGTCCAACTCGCCTTCCCTGTCGTGTGACTGCCTCGCGCACAGGTTCGGCAACGCGGCAGACCGGCCGGACCGCACTGCGTGCTACGCCTCCGACATGACGGAGGCGGAGTGGCAGGTCATCCGGGCAGTGCTGCCGGTTCCGGCCTGGCTGGAGGGCCGGGGCGGGCGGCCGGAGGGCTTCTGCCACCGGCAGATGATCGACGCGGTCCGCTATGTGGCCGACAACGGCGTCAAGTGGGTCAACCTGCCTGCGGACTTCCCGCCGTATCGGCGGGTGCATGCTTTCGCCCGCCGCTGGCAGATCACGGGTCTGCTCGCCGAGCTCCACGACCGGCTGCGCGACAAGGTCCGCCAGAAGGAAGGCCGCACGGTGGATCCGACTGCTGCCATCGTGGACTCACAGTCGGTGCGGGCAGCGGCGAACATCCCGCGCTCCACCTCCGGCTGGGACGGCGGGAAGAAGGTGGGCGGCCGCAAGCGGCACCTGGTGGTGGACTGCCTCGGCATGGTCCTGGCCGTGGCTGTGACCGCGGCGAGCGTGCAGGACCGCGACGCCGCCGTCCCCCTGCTCGAGCGGCTTCGGAAGATGTACTTCTCCATCCGCCTGGTGTGGGCGGACGGCGGCTATGCCGGGCGCCTGGTCGACTGGGCAGCCGAGAAACTCCAGCTCACCCTCGACATCGTCAAACGCACCGACGACACCACCGGGTTCGTGGTGCTGCCCCGCAGGTGGGTGGTGGAAAGAACGCTGAGCTGGCTGATGCGCTCACGTCGTCTGGCGCGTGACTACGAGACGCTGCCCGCCATGCACGAGGCCATGGTGCTGTGGTCGATGACCATGCTTATGAGCGGCCGCCTGGCCGGACGCCGCCCAGGTGCTTTCAGCCGGCCGGCCCTTCGAGCGCGGTGAACACCCCCGGCCGCACCTGGAGGGCCCACCCTCGCTCCACCAGGCGTTTCGCCTTCGACCGCAGTCCCTCGACCTTCGCCGGGACCGCCTGAAGGCCGAGGGCCACGGCCAGCTGCTGGCAGCGCATCCCCTCTCGGCCCGCCTCCGACTCCAGCACCGACACGATCTGCTGATAATCCGGCGCGAGTACCGACGCCGCCATGCCGTCGATCCGGTGCGGCACCGGTGAACCCGCCATGGCGCCCCGCACCGGCTCCGCGACTGCCGAAGACGGCTCGGCCAGCACCTCGGCCACCGTCGCCCGGGCATCCACCAGCCGCTGAAGGGCTCCTTCCGCCTCACCGAGCGCGGCCTGCACCTGCTCGGCCTCCTCCCGCAACCGCGCGATCTCTTCCCGAACTCTCTTCTCCCGGGCTTCCAGCAGACCGAGCACCGACGGCACCAGCCACCACCTCCACGAGCCAGACGAGCGGACGAACCACGCTCATCTCTCCCGCTACCAACCGGAGTTCATGCCCACCCATCCCGGACCAACGCAACACGTTCGGAAAGCGGATGGCGTCTTACGACTGGTGGCCAGATGGTGCCCGCCAGCCAGGGTGCCCAGGTAGGGGCGCAGGTGTGCCGGTTCCTCGACGTTGTCGAAGATCAGCAGCCAGCCCGGGTGGGCCTGCAGCCAGGTGATCGCCCACGCCGCCCGCTCATCCGGGCCAGCTGTCTGCGCCCACTGCGGACACAGCCGCGCAGTGATCCCGGCGAGGCTAGTCACGATCGACTCGGGGGATTTGGCAGTGATCCACCACACCAGCGTGTAGGTGCTGCGATAGCGGGCGGCGTAGTGCAGGGCTAGGGCGCTCTTGCCCACCCCGCCCAGCCCGCTGATCGCCCGTGCCCGCGCCTGAGACGGTTGCACCACCGCGGCGGAGCCGGCGCCCGTCAGCATTTCCCGCAGATCGGTTAGTTCTTGCTCGCGGCCGACGAAGATCCCTGAGGCGGACTCTGGAAGGAACCCGGCCCCCGCCGGTGCGGGAACGGTGCACGCCCAGTGCGCGGCCTGCTCCGGCAGCACCACGACCCGCGCGTGGTCCCCGATGATCGCCACGTCGATGGACCCGGCGCCGATCGACCGGTCACCGGACACCTCTACCCGCACCGGCTCCCCCGGGCCCTGCGCGCTCACTGCTGCGGCGGGTGGATGGTGGCGTGGTCACCGGCAGCCGCGATGCCGATGCACTGCGCACCGATCGCCCGCGTCCCGGACACGTTCATCGTCACCCCGCCTCGCGCCGACAGCAGCGCCGCCAACTCGCGCGCCAGCTCCGCGTCCTCCCGCAACGCCCGCTTGAGTTGATGCCGCAACGCCCCCGCCGCGTCCGCGTCATCCGGCTCCTCGGCAGCCGTCTGTACCGCACCTTCCAAAGTCGCCTGGCCTTCCTCATCCCGCCGCCACACCGGCTGAAGAATCTGCTGGCCCAGGCCTGCCGTCCCCTCGACTGCCGCACCAATAGCCGCGTCCTCGGCCCGGTGGAGAACCGCATCCCCGTACGCGGTCAACGCAGCCGACAGATACGGTGCGGCCTGCCCCACCAGTCCAACGATCTCCTTACTCACAAACACTCCCGACTATGCGTCACCCCGCTGTTGCCGGTGACCTAGCGTAGGAACCGAAGATGCTCTGTGAGCACAAAACGACTAAACCGCCATCTGTGGTTCCATGTTCGACACTTCGCCAACGGACCCAGGCGCAACCGGATTGCTGCTTCTTGCCCTGGGTCTTGCCGGGGATCTTGGTGAGCTGGGTTTTTGCTGGTCAGGGGCGGTGTGGCCGTGCGCCTGGTGGTCGTCGTTGGTCGTCATTGGCCACTGGTGAGCGGCCTTGGACGGCCCAGGGGCGGCCCAGCACGGACACGAAAGTCAGCCCTGCAGGCCGCGCGCTCATCGCGAGACGGTCCCACGTTGGCCGTCGCTAGCGTCCCGCCCACCGTCGCAACTTCCTGGTGACATGAGCCTTGTGAAGGCGGGTTGTCGAGGCTTCGCTCGGGCTCGTCATGAACGCCGTGATAGGGGTCCATCGCTTACCCCCCTTGCGAGCCGTCCATCTGACGGCGGGGAAGTCCGTGATCTCTGTGATGCGCTCTCGCGCAATCACGCGTGTGCGCAGGTAGCCGCGGATTGAGAGTCTTTCGCGCTCACACATCACGCCGAGCCGGTACCCCCTCACGGCGAGGATCGCGAACCCAATCACAACGAAACAGGCCGTGAGCCGCGAGAAGCCGGTACTGGCTTGTGCTGCGTAGGCCACAGCAGCGGCCGCCGGGACGGCTCCGAGGCTGCTGTTCGCAAGACGGTTCAACATCGGTGGCGATAGCTCCACGACGCTCCTCGTCTGTGCTGGTGCCGGCTGGTGGCAGCGTACTGGTACAGCTTGGGAAGCTGCGAGCATTTGGGGCCGATTGGGACGTTGACCTGGACGGACAGCGCAACTGCAGCCGCGTCGGCGGCAGCTGCTTCCCCGTGACTTCCCGCTGTTCCCCGCTCGATCTGGTGCGGTTGTGGTGCAGCGGCGACCTCGGTTACGGCAAGTCCGGCTGCGCGATCACCCTGTGGAGTGCCGCCCTGGCGCCCGGCGCAACCACCTTCGGACTCTGTCAGTCGGCGAAGGATCGTAGCTGCGGTCACGCCACAGCTCGCGTAGGTGCCTGAACTCGTAATCGCGCCCGGCGTCGGAGTCCTCCAGAGTCTCGGCCCATAGGCGCTCGAAAGGCTGGCGATGCATCTGTGAAGAGATTGCGCCGCTCCAATCACGCCAAGTGTCGTCGGAAACCCAGCCTTGAGCGCGCAGATCGGCCTCATCCTCACTGAGGCGAAAGTACAGCCGGATTGCCAGCTCCCCTTGCGGCGTGAGCGAGTGTCCGTCCATACCGCGAAGGGTGGCAGTCGACAGTCTGTCCAGCAACGACCAATAGCGCGCCACGTAGACGTCCTCGACCTGGCGGACTCGCTGTGTCCGTACCTGCCAGACGGTGATGCCCCACGCAAGCGCCGCAGGGACCAGTGCGATTGTCAGTGAAAGCCACTCCATGATCGGGAATTGTGGGGCTTGCAGGCTGGCCCGACGATGCCGTTATGGGACTGGGACGCCGCTGGCAGGTCCGCTACCGCGACCCAGAGACGGGCCAGTTGCGTCCGGCCGAGAAGACCTACCCGACCAAGACCGATGCTCAAGCCGCTCTCACGCACGTCGAGTCCGACATCACGCGTGGGCAGTGGTCGGACCCGGACGCCGGGGCGGTGAACTTCGAGGAGTACGCAAACGCGTGGCTGCGGGGCCGAAAGCTTCCGACCGCACCCGAGAGCGGAACGAGTCGGTGGTGCGGCTGCACATCCTGCCCACCTTCGGGGCCGGATCGGTGGCCGACGTGACGACGGCTCGGGTGCGTAACTGGCGCGGCAGGCTCCTGGCGGCCGGCATCGGTGAGCCGACCGTGGTCAAGGCGTACCAATTGCTGCGGGCCCTGATGAACACGGCCGTGGACGACGAGCTGATCCGGCGTAACCCATGCCGCGTCAAGGGGGCGGATCGCTACGACGTGCCCGAGCGGCCGATCCTCACCGTGCCCGAGGTCTTCGCCGTCGCCGACTCCATCGCGCCGCGCTATCGGCTGCTCGTGCTTCTGGCGGCCTTCACCACGCTGCGGTTCGGGGAGCTGGCGGCCCTGCGGCGTCGGGACATCGACCAGGAGGGGCTCACCGTCACTGTTCGCCGGGCTCAGGCTGAGTTGCAGAGCGGTCGGCTCTTCGACAAGGCGCCGAAGTCTGCGGCTGGGGTACGTACCGTCTCCTTCCCGGCCGAGCTGCTCGGCGAGGTCACGCGTCATCTGGAGCAGTTCGCCGCTCCTGGCCGTGACGGTCACGTCTTCGTCGGGCCGCAGGGCGGGCAGCTGCGGCGGAGCAACTTTCGCGACGACTGGGTCAAGGCGCGGAAGGCGGCAGGTGTCACGTCCGAACTGCACTTCCACGATCTTCGGCACACCGGCAACACGCTGGCCTCGACGGCCGGGGCCAGCACGCGGGAGCTGATGACGCGGATGGGGCATAGCAGTTCCCGGGCCGCGCTGATCTACCAGCACATGACCAGCGACCGGGACCGCACCATCGCTGATCGGCTCGGGGCGATGATCCGTGAAAGTGGGGGAGAGGAAGCTTCCGGCTAAGACTCGTTTCAGCGACCCTTGTGGAGTTCTCAGCCCCTGGCACCTGTAGATATCAGGCTGCCAGGGGCTGATCGTGTGGGATAGAAACGGTCGCATGGACGCCGCAGTGCTTGAACAGATGTTGGACGAGATCTTCGATCACGCCGTCGTCCACCATGGATACACCAGCTACATGCGCGACTACGAGGTCATCGTCTACGTGACGGCGGATCCCCGCGCCGACGTCGAGCCGGCGTATCTGCGGTATCTCTTCCGGTACTGCGTTGAGGCTCGGTGCGAATCGTCCGTGCTGCCGGAGACGTGGCGTGTCTCTTTGGACGACCGCCTCATCGACCATGAGACGGGCGTCGACCTCGACGGATACGTCTGGGGTGTGAAGTGGCATTCCTTGTACCCAGGTGCGAAGGTCCTCTCGCAGTCGGAAGCGACCCGTCGTTGGGCGCAAGCTGTGGGGATCGACTTCCATGAGGTTCGCATCGAGACGAACGCGCACCACCTCACGCTGCTCTTTTCGGACCTGCAGGTCAGCGAGGTGCCGGACGGATACGTGCCCTTTCCGACGGAGTAGCGGGTATCCCTTCCGCCCGACGAGCTGCCGAGTGGACGTAGTGGCACGCGTGTGGCACGGCCTCGAACACGACGAAGGGCCAGCCTGGGAGGAAACCCTCCTGAGCTGGCCCTTTTCCTGTGCCCCCGGCAGGATTCGAACCTGCGACACCCGCTTTAGGAGTTCGATCGCGCAGCCGCGCGGCTAGCTCCGGCTCGTGCTCGCTGGGCGGTCTGGAGCCCAGTCTCAGTCGCTGGGATCCGTCGATGTCCGGCGACGTTGATGTCACTTGGTGATGTCAGACCGTGGGGTATTCGTTCGGCAGGGGAGCGCGTACGAATTTGGTGCGTCGCTCATCGCTCGCCCCCAGAGCACGGAAGTTCCTTCGGGCTTCCGTGAGGCTGAGCCGGCCGTTGGGACCGCCTCGCACCTGGTCAGCATCGTCGTCGTCCTGGCCGTCATCCTCCCAGAAGCACACGGGGCAGATCTCGAAGCAGCCGCGCTCATCGAGCGTCAGGAAGCCGCAGCAAGGACAGGGATACGGGCCGTCCTCGGCCTTCCCATGGATGTTGACGAACGTAGTGACCACCACGGCATCCTGCCTTGCCGTGCCGCCAACCGCGAGCGAGTACATAGGCAGTGCGCAGCCGGGCCACGAGCTTGGCAAGCCGTGACGGTGTAGAAGCCGTTGCCCGTTGCCCATGGTCCGCAGACGTTCGCGCTCGTCCGCTGCTGTTCGCCTGCGTTGTCACGCAGTTAGACACTCACTTGGGACGCGAACCACTTGGAAGGCGCCGCGAGGATTCGACGGGGAGCCTGCTGTTCGCGTCAGATGGCTGTGCCATCAGGGCACGAGAAAGCGTGCTGCTCACAGGTGGCCCGTGCGCGTACCGTCGGTCTGAACCATGGGGGTGGCAGTCTGTGTTGTACGCACACGAGGTGATGCTGAACGAACTCGCGCAGGGGCTCAGGCCGGTGGCCGAGGGCATCGAGTGGTTCGAGGGTCTCTCAGAGGATGATCAACGCAAGGCCGTGCACGCACTGGTGCTGTTCTGCGGGCAGGCCCGGGCCTGCGAGGAGGACGTGCGAGAGAGCATCGCGCGTTCCGGTATCCGCCCCACTCACACGCCTGCGGTGATGCTCACGAAGTGGCGCTTCGGAATGGACGCGCTTCCGGCCTACGAACTCACCAAGTCCTTTCGCCTGCTCGTCGCCCTCTTCAGCATCGCCGACACCCGCAGGCGGACGCTGTACTGCGCCGGGGGATGTGGTCACGCGTGGCACAACCTGCCGGATCCTCCACGGGACGCAACCTGAGATGACTTCTTGCCCTGGGTCTTGTCGGGGATCTTGGTGAGCTGGGTATTTGCTGGTCAGGGGCTGGGGGCTCGCGCGCCTGGTGGTCGTCGTTGGTCGTCCTTGGCCACTGGTGAGTGGCCTCGGACGGCCCAGACGACGCCCCGCGGCCCTTTCGGCGGCTACGAGCTGATGGGTAACTCCCGCGCCTGTTGACGTGCTTGGGCCCGGAGCTCCTTCAAGCGACCGTGAAACGCGTTGTGACGGTTCTGGTCGAGGTTCAGCGGGAGGTCGAGCTGAAAAATGAGCTGCGACTCCAGGTCCCACGGTTCGCTCTGCTCGATCCAGCACACCCGCGCGTTGTCCGCCATCCACTGGCTCAGAGTGGCTTCGCCGGCCTTGCCGAAAGTCATCCGCTTGCCACTACCCACGCGGCGCAGCTCAAGTCCGAGCAGACATCCGAGGGTGAGCCTCAACGTCGAGCCAGCCGCGTTGCCCCGGTAGTGGTAGCGCACCCGCTTGCGCAGGTTCTGCGTGCTGGTCCGGTTCGCCATGTACCGCGGCGCTATCCCGACGTAGAGCAGGCGCTCAGCGTCCAGATCCATGTGGGGCGACTGCCTGAAGTGCCACCCATAGACCCCTGCCGCCGCCGGCACAGGGCTCGGACGCTCCAAGACCTCCAGTGCCGACCACAACCGAATAGGACTGACGAGAGCGGTAGCCTCCACGAAGCCTCCAGACATGCCATGGTTGATCGTCGCAGGCTACTGGTCGACGCTGACAGAGCGTCCCTGGCCTGCATAGCTGTGTGACATCAGCTTGGGAAGCTGCGATCATTTGTGGCTGGTTCGGCTGCTGACCTGGGCGAACGGTCGAGTCGCGATGTCGTCGGGCTGGGTTGTTTTCCCCGTGATTCCCCGCTGTTCCCCGCTCGATCTGGTGCGCTTGTGGTGCGGTCGGACAGCAGGCCATCGTGCGTGCGCGAAATTGGTGTGCGGCCGGGTCGTGGTGATCGGCACCCTGGGGCGATGAGTCGTTGGATGCTTTACGACAACTGGTACGCCGATCTGGCCGGCCTCTCTGTCGAGCAACTGCGGGAACGCCGGGCCTTCGCCGCTCAGCGGGCTGAGAGTGCCGTGGTGCGTGGCATGGGCCGCAACCCCAAGGCCGCGCGGGAGTGGCGCGAGCGGCTTCGCGCTGTCGATGACGAACTTCTGAGACGGGGTGTCCAGGGAGCGTAGCCACTGTGCGGGCCGTCTGAGGCTCAGCCGACGACAGTCAGCCAGGATGGCGGGTGCGCCGATCGATCAGGCGCGCGTGTGCCTCGCTGTGCCCCCACCGGCCTCAGCCACGCTGTCGGTGTGTGTCGTCGACCAGAGCAGGCTGCTACGCCCGGACCGTGATCATTGAGCTGGCCCAGAGCCCTCCGTGTGGGTTCTTTCTGCCCCTTTGCCATGCTGACCTGCTGCGTTGTCGTGTCGTGTTCCAGGGTGCCCGGCGTTTAGCTTTCCGGCGTTCCATCAACACAGGGGCCAGAGAACGCACCCACATTGGGGATGGCATCGCGCAGGAGAGTGATAGCTGGCTACGCATGGTTCCCCTACGGGCATCCCATCCGTAGATTGGGGCAGTGGTGTGGCCTGCTGCCTCTAGGCGCGCATCAATTGACACCGCGGGGGCGGGGGATGGGGGACAGTTGTCCGATCTGTTCAGGGTTGTTTCGGACACGACGGTGGGTGAACACAGGTATGTCCATGTGGTCCCAGCCGATCCGGAATCATTCGTGCGTAAAGTCGCCCCGCTTGTAACTGCGCATTACTTTGACGACGTTGACGCTAGGGCTCGCTTCCTGCGCTCTGCACAAGAGCTGACGCTTTTTAGTGGCGAGTCGTTTGAAATTACTGACGAAGACGTCCAGCTAGCTCTCACCGAAGAACGGGATGCGGTTTTGCCTGCCGCATGGAAGGGAGATAGGGGCAAGCAGTTTGACGTTCAAAGGAGCGAGTTTGGTGAAATTCTGGCAGCAGAGGCTCTAAAGCAAGTGTTCGGAACTGTCATTCCCGCCTCCAGAATCAAGCATAAGGAGATTCCCGATCAGCAGACTCGGGGCGCTGATGTGATCGGATTAGAGAACGAGCAGCAACAGATGGTCACCCTTGTCCTTGGTGAAGTAAAGGGATCTCAGGACCGTAAAACACCCCCTGGCGTGGTGTCTGGGATGGAGGAAAAGCTTACAGAGCTGGTTGGCTCGCGGCGGGCCCTCCTCCAAGAGCTTTGTTGGCTGCGTGATCATGCTGAAGAATCTTACGTTGGCGTCTGCTCGCGTATTCATACCGCCTTCATCCTTAAAAAGGATCAACTTGAAGTTGTTTTGACCCCACTGCTGGTTAGAACAGCAGAAACGCATCACGAGGACGACCCTGGAAAATTCAGAACTAACCCAGAGGTTTTTGGGCACTCAATTAGATGGGTTAGTATAGTAGTCGAGGGAGACCTCTTTGAAATAGCCCAAGATGTTTATCGATTGGCCAGAGAGGGGGCAGCGTAAGTGGATCGCAATCAAGTCTTTGTTGATGCCTTTCTAGGTGAAGGCGGAGACGAAATTATCGGTTCGTCGCGCCTCTCCTATTTGGCTCAGTTCCTGGATGCTGATACTCGGGATGTTGATGAATTGGATCCCGAGTCGATCGATGAGATTGCATGGTCATTCGAATCTCTGGCTGTCACTGCAGCTCGCTCTGATCAAGACGAAAACCGGGTGGCGGAACTCGCGCGGCGGGCGTTCCATCTCCGTGCAGCCAGATGGTCAACAGGAACTAGCGTTTCATTTTATGAAATCTGGATGCTCATTGTTTCGGGAACGTTGGCGCAGCGACAGCCCGAGTTGCGTCTCCTTCTAAGTGGAGACAATTTCCGCATTGCCACAGGGCGCGAGGAGTATCAGGACTGGAGTGAACAGGTTTGGGCGAGCTCGGTAACGGCGCTCGGCATGCTGGCCCGCAAGAGCCGATCCTGGGAAGATGTGGACGAAGGGGTCCAGCATCTCACGCGCCTTTCTAGTCTGCAGAGAGAAGCAGAATCGAGGATCTTTGGTGCAGCGAGCATCGAGGATTGGCGCGAAGATAAAGAGAAGTGCAAGCTGCTTGGGCTATATCACATTGGTGAAGCTCTAGTAGTCCTGGGTAGCTATCTGAGGACGGGTGATCCAGAAGGTGTCCTAGTTACGTTGCAGAGGCATGCAGAAAATGCCCGCTTGCTCCTAGGATCCAGTGGCGATATTGAGCTAGAGCGTGTAGGCGAGTCTGTCGAGCCCCTAACCACTGCAATGGCCAAGGCTTCAATTTGGTATAACACCTCCAGGCTCTCCTCGGCAGCGCGAGAGTTCGCTCAGCAGATCGCTTCAAATGATCAGGAAAATCCTGTATCAGAGTTGTGGTGGTCTCAAAGAGAAGCTTTGTCGCAGAGCTTGCTGGACCCGTTTAAGACGGCTATCAGTGTGCAAATGCCGACCAGTGCTGGAAAGACGCTTCTTGCGGAATTTTCGATTGTTCAGAACATTGCACTGAATCCTGGCTCTGTCGTTGCGTACCTTGTTCCAACTAGGGCTCTGGTCAACCAAATGACCCGTCGGCTTCGGAGCGATCTATCGGGCGCTCGATCAGATGGGTCAGACATCTCGGTTGAGGCGGCTGCCCCTGTATTCGAGTTGGATCCGACCGAAAGTCGCCTCCTTAGCTTGCGGCCAGATGTCCTGGTCACAACCCCGGAAAAGCTTGATTTGCTTGTCAAATCGGGCCATCCCAGTATTCGTGACCTTTCGCTGGTTGTTGTTGATGAAGCACACCATATCGCCGATGAAACCCGCGGCCCGCGACTGGAACTGCTTCTAGCCACACTTAAGAGAGAGAAAGGTCGGCGCTGCCGCTTCTTGTTGCTAACCCCCTTCTTGCCAAATGCCTCCGATCTGGCCAAATGGCTTGGCGCTGGTGAAGGTGCGGCTATTGAACTGAATTGGAAGCCAAGTGAGCAGATCCGTGCTCTCGGGCATTGGGAACGCAACCGGAAAGAAAAGGTATATCATGATGCCTTAACGCTGCTCCCTTCCGCGACGCAGCCGTCCAACTGGGATGGTGTCGTAATGGATTTGGGTCGAGCTGCAGTGCATCGGGAAACTCGTCAACGTGAGGCAATGTCTGCGTCTCTTGCCATTTCGATGAGTGAACGCGCGGGAGGCGCACTTATCCTTACTGGTGGCCCTGGTAAAGCCGAAAAGCGCGCTTCGCAAGTGGCTGAGGCATTGCCTAGACTGGCAGTAGGTGAGTGTCCAGACCCGGATCTGCTAAGTGCGGCGATCGATTACATTCAGAACGAACTAGGCGAGGACTACCCCCTGGCCACGACACTACGGTCGGGGGTTGCATTTCACCATGCAGGCCTTCCCCCTGAGGTCCGTAGTCTCGTGGAAGTGCTTCTGGACAAGGGGTGCATTCGCGTCGTGGCGGGGACTTCCACCCTGGCGCAAGGGGTTGATTTCCCACTGTCTTCGGTAATTATAGAAACTCTTAAGGTGCCGCAAGGTCGCGGCCAGAAATACCGCCCTCTTCGGTATTCTGAGTTCTGGAATATTGCGGGGCGGGCAGGGCGCGCCCTGAGGGACCGAGTAGGCGTAGTTATCTATCCGTCGACAGGAAAGCCTCAGGATGAGGAGTTTCGAAACTATCTTGAAGGCGAAGCGGTCGAGGTGGTGTCTGCTCTCCTCAAGGCGATCAGTCTGCTAGATGCGCGACGCCCTGAATATAATCTCCGGCTAGTACGAGGGAATCCGCAAATAAGTCATTTCTTCCAGTACCTCGCACACGCTTTGAAGGTGGGTGGATTTGAGTCTGCGAGTGCTGAGGTAGAAGAGATCTTGCGATCGTCTCTCGTCTTTTACGGCTTGCAGTCGACAGACCGTGAGGTTGCTGAACGTCTTGTAGCGTGGTCTCGCGGTTTCATGGAAGAGTTTCGCACAAACTCCTTTCTCGGTGTGGCTGATACGACGGGGCTCTCACTGCCGAGCGTAGGGCTTCTTTCTGCGTCGTCCCCTAGAGTGTTCAAGGAACCGGAATTCTGGGCCCCTGAAAACCTCTTCGGTGACAGCTTGAACCCTCTGATGCAGGTGATCGAGGTTCTGGCTGAGGTTCCAGAGATGTCGTTGGCGCCGTCTGATGAAGCTGGTGGGTTGGATACACGGAGAGTCGCTGGTGTCCTCCATGATTGGGTATCAGGGAAAACTCTTCCGGAGATTGCGGATAGCTGGTTTTCACATGTGGACAATCCTCTCACCAAAGCGGGCAGATATCTTTTCCGTGAAGTTGCCGGGTATTTGCCATGGGGGATTGGCGCTCTGCAATTGATTGAACTTGCTGGCAGTAATTCCGAAGCGGCTTCTGCTGCCTTCCATGTTCCTGCTATGGCGTTCTATGGAGTGAACTCCATAGATGCACTGCCGCTAAGAATGGTGGGTGTGCCAAGAGCGGCAGCGAAAAATTTCGGTGCTCAGGCTCCTCGTTTCGCTTCCTTCCAAGAAGCGAGAGCATGGGTTGCAATGCAGCCCCCGGAAGCATGGGCCAACCCTTCCGGAAGGAATTTCTCGCCCGACACGTTGAAGACTGTCTGGGAGGCGGTGGGTGGTTCCACTGCCTGACCAGTGATGCGGTGCCACGCTCACGTATTGGAAAAATGCATTGCTTCCGGCATGAGGTAATTTTTCTGTGACGTCAGCCGCGGCTGATCGCTGTGAGCGCGGAGCGGGCGCCGGCCGGGCTGGAGCGGGACGAAGGCAGGAGCGCAGGCCCGGCCGGGGGCCGGGCCGCGCGCGGGGAGCGGAGCGAGCCGCCTTGAACCAGTAGAGAAAGTTGTAACTCAGTCGGTCTGCTGGGGCGGTCGGGGCTTGAAGTCGTATGCGCAGGCTGGCAGTTCTGTGCTCTGGCGGTGTGCGAGCGGCAGGAAGATCACGGGACGGATCGTCCAGGTGATGCGGGTCGAGTCGAAGGTGACTGACACGGTGCAGGGCTCGGAGCGCAGGAGGGCCCGTCGGGTGTCTATGCGGCCGTCGTACAGCCACTGCCATGCCTGCTCGGATGCTTCCGGGTCGAACGCCGGGGAGATGGTGCGGAGCGCGACGGCAACCCATCGGTCGGCCTGCGGTGCTGTGTAAGCGTCGAAGGATGCCCGGAGTACCAACCCGCTCTCGTCGGTGAGGTCTTCGGTCCAGCACTCGCACCAGTAGCCCCGGCGGGCTTCGTCCTTCAGCACAGGTGGTCTCCCGGTCGGGTGCCGGTGAACAGTTCCGCGGTGACCGTGTAGCCGCCGTTGCTGCCGTGGACGACGACTCGGTGGGCGAGTGCGGTGACCATGCCCAGGCCCCGGCCGTGTTCGGCTTCGTCGTCCTGGTGCTCAGCCTTCGGGGCGGTCCCTGTTCCTCCGCCGTCCGTCACCGACAGGGCGATCACCTGCCGGGACACCGCGAGGGCCAGGTGGAAGCTGCCGGATTCCATGCCGCTGACCGTGTGGAGGATCGCGTTCGCGCTCAGCTCGCTCACGATCAACTCGGCGTCCTCGGCCATGGGAGATCCGCGCAGGATGTCGCGCGTCCAGCGGCGGGCCCGGCTCACCTCTTCCGGAAATCCTGGGCAAGTGAGTCCCCAGACCCGCGCACTGCTCGTATACTCGTGCATACAAGTTCCTTCATGCTGGTAGGCCGCCATGTGCAGCGGGTTCGGGCTAGACGAGTTTCACGCCGTCGTGGGCGCGTATGGCCGGCGGGGATGTCGCGTCGAGTGCGTCCAGGACGCGGATCGCGTATGCCTCGTCGGCAAGCTCGGTGACTTCTTCGCGGGTGGCCCACCGCAGTGCGCGGGTCTCGTCGCCGGTGGTCGGCGTGCCGTCGGCCGCTTCGCAGCGGAAGACCAGGGAGACGATCAGGCCGGTCATGTTCTTGTAGACACCGGTCAGGGTCGCGGGAAGCGCGATCTTGATGCCGGTCTCTTCAAGCACTTCGCGCTGGAGGGCCTCGGGCAAGGTTTCCTCGCGTTCGAGGACTCCGCCCGGGGGTTCCCACTTGCCGTTGTCGCGGCGTTTGATCAAGAGGGCCCGGCCCTGGTCGTCGACGATGACTCCGGCGACGCTCACGGAGTGCGGACGTTCGGTGCTCACGTTCCTCGGCCCTCTCGGCTGGCTAGGCTCTCCACCGTAGCAACAACAATCGCCCACTCGTCTAGATATCTAAAGGAGTACACGTGCCCTCTCTTCCTTCCGGCTTCCTCGGTGATCTCGACCCCACGAGCGATCGTGCGGTGTTTCGGCAGATCGCCGACCAGTTGCGCGAGGCCATCGACCGGGGGCGGTTCAAGGAGGGTGAAAAGTTGCCCTCGGAGGCTGAGCTTGTTGACCACTACGGGGTATCCCGGATGACGGTCCGCAACTCCTTCTCCGTCCTCCAGGGCGAAGGGCTCGTGCACGCCGAGCACGGCAAGGGTGTCTTCGTCCGGCCCCGGCCTCCCGTGCGGCGGCTCGCCTCCGACCGGTTCGCCCGGCGCCACCGCGAGCAGGGCAAGGCGGCCTTCATCGTCGAAGCCAACGCCGCAGGCAGTCACCCGCAGGTCGACAGCCTTGAGGTCAAGGAAGAGAAGGCCGGTCAGGACGTCTCCACCCGGCTCGGGTCCGTGCGGCGGGTGCTGGCTCGTCGGCGGCGGTATCTCCTCGACGGACGGCCGGTCGAGTTCGCCACCTCGTATCTGCCGCTCGACATCGCGCGCGGTACGCCCATCGCCGAACCCAACCCCGGGCCCGGCGGTATCTACGCCCGTCTTGAGGAGCTGGGGCACCGCCTCGACCACTTCGAGGAGGAGATCCGGGCCCGGATGCCCTCGCCCGCTGAGGTGAAGACGCTCCGGCTGGCCTCCGGTGTGCCGGTGATCCACCTGATCCGGACCGCCTTCGACGCCGAGGGGCGGGCCGTGGAGGTCTGCGACACCGTCATGGCGGCGGATGCCTACGTGCTGTCGTACCAGCTTCCGGCGACGTGATGCGGTGATTTGCGGTGGTGCGCGGGGGGCGCTTCTCCGACTCGTACACCCCAACAGGCATACTCGTATAGACGAGTGGGCAAGTGGTGTGGCAGGGTGGTCCGCGTGAGCCCGGCAAGTCGGGTTCGCAGGACGCATCATGTATAGACGAGTAGATGGGTGAATTGCCTTGCGCACCATTCGTGTTGAGACCTCGGCCGCGACGATCCTGCTGACTGAGGCCCCTGAGCCCAAGGTCCGGGACCGGCAGACGGGCGAGATCGCCAAGGACGCTGTCAGTGGTGAGGCGCTGATGACGCTCGGCGTCGTCTACATCGAGGACGGGGAATCGTCGCTGGTCAAGGTCACCGTGCCCGAGGGCGGTGTGGCCGACGGGCTGACGCTGGGGGCGCCGGTCTCGCTGCCGGGGCTGGTTGCCCGGCCGTGGGAGTCCGTGTTCAACGGGCAGCAGCGCCACGGCATCGCCTTCCGCGCCGCCGCTGTGACTCCGGCCGCCTTCCCCGCTGCCATGGGGGCCACGGCCTGATGTCCGATCTGGTGACTCTTCTGGAGGTGGGTGGTCCTGTCGCCGTGCTCGGCGGCGGGGCTGCCTACACCCGGGCCAAGCACCCTCGCGTGTACTGGCCCACGGTCGGCCTGCTGATATCCACGGCCCGGCTCCTTGGCTCGTACGGCTCTGTCATGGAGGCGTGCGGACTGACCGTGGCGCCGTCCCGGCTGCGGGTCCTCGCCGTCAAGGCCACCACTCGCCGGGAGGTCCGGCCCGTGCCGCCGCGTCGGGGCATCATCCGGCCCACCACGACCGGGCTGCGGCTCCGTCTCCGGCTCGCTCCCGGACAGGAACCGGCGGACGTCGCCGCCTCTGCCGAACGGCTGCGGCACGCCTGGGGCGTTCACGCCGTGTACGTCTCGACGGTCAAGCCGGGCGTGGTCGAACTGCGGCTTGTCGGCTTCGACGTACTGCGGAACGTGCGGATGCCCCGTAAGGCCACCGCCGAACTCCTCAAGGTGCCCGTGGCGCTGCGGGAGGACGCGACCCCGTTCGTCCGCGACTACCGCACCATTCCGCATCAGCTCACCCTCGGCGCCACCCTGTCCGGCAAGTCCATGTACCTGCGGCACCTGGTCACGGGCCTCGCCCGGCAGCCCGTCGCCCTGGTCGGCATCGACTGCAAGCGGGGTGTGGAGCTGGCGCCGTTCGCCGCCCGGCTCTCGGCCCTCGCGACCGATCCCGACGAGGCGGCCGAGCTGCTGCCCGTGCTCGTGAAGGAGATGGAGGACCGCTACGACCTGATCAAGGCCCGGCAGGGCATCGCGCCGAGTACACCCGACGAGGAGATCACCTCCGACATCTGGGGCCTGCCCGACGGCGAACGCCCGGTGCCGATCGTGCTGTTCGTCGACGAGGTGGCCGAACTCTTCCTTGTCGCCACGAAGAAGGACGAGGAACGGCGCGACGAGATGGTCACTCAGCTCATCCGCCTCGCCCAGCTCGGCCGCGCCGCCGGGATCTACCTGGAGGTCTGCGGGCAGCGGTTCGGCGCCGAGCTGGGCAAGGGCGCCACCATGCTCCGGGCCCAGCTCACCGGCCGGGTCTGCCATCGCGTCAACGACGAAGCCTCCGCGAAGATGGCGCTCGGCGACATCGCCCCCGAAGCGGTCTTCGCCGCCTGCGCCATCGCTCCCGAGCTGCCCGGCCTGGCCGTGGCCGGTGACACCTCCGGCGGCTGGTCGCGCATCCGCACGCCGTACCTGTCCCTCGGCGCTGCCGCCGAGATCTGCCGGGAGTCGGCCCACCTGGTGCCCGACCTGCCCGCGCTCAAGTCCTTCCGGCCCGACGTCCCCGTACGGCCCGTCGAGTCAGCGGCCCCGGCTGGGCAGCCGCGCCCGGTGGCCGACTGACCTTCGCTCACCCCTCACCCCGGTCGGCGTGACCGCCTCGCGCCAACTCCCTACCCCTGCCATGCCTGAATCCGAAAAGGAGCCGCCTCATGCGCGCCCAACTGGCCGGTGTCGACGCGGTGCTCGTCCAGGCGCTCATCGCCGCCGCGCTGTCCTTTGCCCACCTGCACGACATCGCCTCGGCGGCCGGACAGGACGGGTGGAAGGCGTGGGCCTATCCGGTCTCGGTCGACCTGCTGCTCGTCGCCGCCTGGCGTCGGCTGCGGTCCGGTGAGGCGAAAGCGTCAGGGTGGTGCTGGTTCGTCATCGCCCTCGCCGCATCCCTCGGCGCGAACGTCGCCACCGCCGGCCTACTCGACCTCAACGACGTACCCGCCTGGCTGCGCATCCTCGTCGCGGGCTGGCCCGCCGTCGCCTTCCTCGGCGGAACCCTCCTCGCCCACTCCACCCCAACGGCGACCGACACCGACACCGAGCACACGGACGACACCGTGGACCAGGAGGACGCGCCCGAACTCGCCCCCGAGGAACCGCCGCCGACACCACCGGCCATCGAGCCACCACCGCCCGAGCGACCCGCCGTACCCGTCCCGGCCGCCCTCGTCGAACACGCCCGCAAAGTCGCCGCCGAACACCACACCCGCACGGGAGCACCGATCGACACCCCGACTCTCCGCGCCCGCCTCGGCGTCCCCGCGCCCATGGCCGAAGCCATCGCCGCCCACCTCTGAGAGGAGACCCGTGAGCGCCAACCGCCGCTTCCGCAACGTCACCCGCATCGGCCCCGTCCAGGTCGCCACGTCCTACGACGGCCGGGGCCGCGAGAAGCACACCGCCGCCTGCACGGCCCCGCGCTGCGGCTTCTCCGCCGACTACGACAGCCGCGCCGCCGCCGAGCTGGCCGCCCGCACCCACCACTGCCCCGTCCGCTGATCCTCCGAAGGGACCCCGCACACCGTGACCGTCAGCCTGCCGCTCGTCGTCGTCCTCGGCCTCTTCGCCTGGGGAGCGGTCAAGTTCCTCGGCGTCCGCACCTGGGTCGTCGTACTGATCGCCCTCTTCGGCTTCTACCTCTCACAGACCTTCCTCGCCCCCGCCATCGAATCCGGCACGCGCTCCGGCGTAGACGTCATAAACGGCTCACATGCCTAGACGAGTAGATAAGGAGGGTCCGACCGTGTTCCTGCCCAAGTACCCCGACAGCCCCACCCCGCCGCCCACCCACACCCACGCCCCGGCCGATCCGGCTCCCGTACGGCGCTCGCTCCCGGCGGTCTCCATCAGCCCCGGAGTCGTGGCGGCCGTCCTCGTGGGCGGTGTCGTCCTCACCGCGCTCCTGGCCGCCGTCGCCGTCTCGGCCATCTCCGTCGCCATCGCGGCCGTGGTCCTGCGCTCCCTGATCCGCGAGCAGAACCAGCGCTGAACAAACCCGACACCCGGGGCGGCACACACGACCAAGCATCCGCCGCCCCGGGGCCCAGCACTCCTGACCGAGCCAGTCAGAAGGAGAATCGCCATCTTCACCCGCACCACACCGCCCCCGCTCCCGGAACTCGCGAAGCTGGCGGAGCACGGGACCCTGCCCGGTATCCTCCGTCAGCTCTCCGGACTCGGCGGCTGCGTCAACCCGATCCGCCTCGACGGGCACCGCACCGAGCACGACGTCGACACCACGACCGGCGAGATCGGCCGCATCCTCCAGCACCTCGACTCCACCGACCTCCCGGCCGGCCAACTCCTCGTCCGCTGCAACAACCGCCGTACGACTCGATGTGCGGCCTGCTCCGAGGTCTACCGGCGAGACACCTTCCACCTGATCACCTCGGGTCTGCGCGGTGGCAAGGGCGTCCCCGAACACGTCGCCACCCACCCGCGCGTCTTCGCCACCTTCACCGCCCCGAGCTTCGGCCCGGTCCACAACCGCCCTTCCAACGGGCGCCCCTGCCGTTGCGGCACCCGCCACGACCAGGACGACGCCGTACTCGGCACCCCACTCGACCCGGACACGTACGACTACGAAGCGGCCGTTCTCTGGAACGCCCACGCCGGTCCGCTCTGGCGACGCTTCTCCACCTACCTGCGCCGGGAAGTCGCCAAGCGAGCGGGCCTGTCACAACGCCGCTTCCGCGACCACGCCCGCGTGTCCTTCGCCAAGGTCGCCGAATACCAAAAGCGCGGCGCCGTCCACTTCCACGCCGTCATCCGCATCGACGGCCCCACCGGCGGCGACACCCCACCCCCGGCCTGGGCCACCGCCGAACTCCTCACCGACGCCATCGAGACAGCGGCAGCCAAGGTCCGCATGGACGGCCCGGTCATCGACGGACGCGCTCACACCTTCACCTTCGGCCGCCAACTCGACGTCCGCACCATCCGCTCCGCCGACTTCAACGACGGCCAGGAGCTGACCGAGCGGGCGGTCGCCGCGTACATCGCCAAATACGCAACCAAGGGCGCCGAAGCCGCCACGGGAGCTCTCGACCGCCCGCTGAAGTTCGCCGCCGAGCTGGCCCAGCTCGACATCAGCGACCACGCCCGCCGCCTCATCCGAACTGCTTGGTTCCTCGGCGCACGCAAGGATCTCGAACACCTCCGCCTGCGCGCCTGGGCCCACATGCTCGGCTTCCGCGGCCACTTCTCCACCAAGTCCCGCCGCTACTCCACCACCCTCGGCGCCCTCCGCGACGCCCGCGCCGAATGGCGCCGGGCCCAGGCCGCCACCACCGACATCAGGCCCGAAACGACGTACGTCCTCGCTCACTGGGTCTTCGCCGGAACCGGCCTCTCCGACACCGAAGCCTGGCTCGCCGAATCCCTCGAACCCGCCCCCGGAACAGAAGGAGAGCCGACGCATGCGTGACGACGAGCTGTTGACCGTGGCTGACGTCATGGCGCGACTCAAGCTCGGCCGGTCGACGGTCTACGACCTGATCCGCTCCCGTCGGCTGCCTTCGATCACCATCGGCCGATGCCGCCGCATTCCCGCGCGGGCCCTCAGCGACTACATCACCCACGAAATGGAGGCGGCAGCCTGATGGCCGGCCAACGCAAGCGCAACCCGAACGGGGCGGGCACCATCACCAAGCGCAAGGACGGCCGCTTTCAGGCCGCCGTCTACGTGCTCCAGCCGGACGGCACTCGGGCCCGGAAATTCGCCTACGGCAAGACCTGGCAGGAGTGCGACACCAAGCGCCGGGAACTGCTCGCCAAGGTCGACCAGGGCGTGCCCGTGCCGACTCGTTCGGCCAAGCTCTCCGAGTGGCTGCCGTACTGGCTGGACAACGTGATCAAGCCTCGGCGGAAGCTCAGCACGTACGACAAGTACGAGTCGCACGTTCGGCTCTACCTGGTGCCCCTGCTCGGTGCCAAGCGGCTCGAATCCCTCGGCGTCGCCGACGTGCGCCGCTTCCTCGTCCGCTTGGAGAAGGAGAGCACTGCGGCAACAGCCAAGGAATCGCACCGCGTTCTGCGTTCCGCTCTGTCATCCGCTTGTCGAGAGGAGCTGATCGCGCGCAACGTTGCCAAGCTCGTCGAGCCGCCCCGTACGGACAACCGGGAGCTGATGCCCTGGAGCCTGGACGAGACGCTCGACTTCCTCGCCGCGTCCCGCAGAGACCCGCTCTACGCCGCCTTCGTGCTCGCCATCGCCATGGGCCTGCGCCGGGGAGAGATCATCGGTCTCCGCTGGTCCGACCTCGACCTCGAAGGCCGCGTTCTCCACGTCCGCCAGCAGACCCAGCGTCGCCGTGGCGTCCTGTACGACGACGACCCCAAGAGCCGCCGTCGACGCGTCGTACCGCTACCCGCGCTCTGCATCGCCCCGCTGCGCTGGCACCGTATGCGGCAGTCGGCCGCGCGCGTCAAGGCGGGGGAGCAGTGGCACGAGTCGGGCTACGTCTTTACCACCCGCACCGGTCGCCAGGTCGAGCCGCGCAACGTGTATCGCTCCTTCACTCGCGTCGCAGAGTCCGCCGGCCTCCGCGTCATCCGGCTCCATGACGCTCGCCACGGCACCGCCACGCTCCTCACGGCGGCCGGAGTCGCGCCCCGCGTCGTGATGGAGATCCTCGGACACTCGCAGATCAGCATCACCATGGACGTGTACACGCACGTCGTGCAGGACACCCAGCGCGAAGCCATGAGCCACATGGACCGGCTTTTGAAGAGGCGTCCTGATTCGGGCTGACCGCCCCCGTTGCCTCCATACAAGACGCGAAGCCCCGGGGCCACGGCCGTCCTGGGGCTCCGTGACCATTCATGCGTTGGTTTCGGGCTCGCCGCGTGCAACAAGCGCACGGGCGGCGACAAGGACTTCCTCCTTGAGCTGCTCCAGCGGAGTGCTCCAAGCGGCGTTCCAGTCGTCCAGATGGACGGCGCACTCGACGATCGGCTGCAGGGCTTCGGGATAGCCGAGGTCTGATGCTGCTTCGACCCATATGAGGTCGGCACCGGTCGCCGGGTCCAAGGAGCCGTCGACGATCTGAGCGGCCAACCAGTAGGCCAACGCCCACCTGGCAGCGATCGGGTCTGCGGGCGCCTCGACACCCAACCCCAGCTCGTCGACGACGTGGTCGAACAGCTCCCGTGCCTCATGCTCCTCACGACGGCCTAGGCCGGCCAGGAGGGCAAGCGAAGGGGAATCAACGTCGGCCAGGAGAGCGTCAAGGCCAGCTTGGATCAGGCGGTCCGAGCCGACGTGACGTCCGAGTGCCTGAGCCCATGCAAGCTGTTTCAACCGGTAGAGGGCCTCATCTCTCGTCATGCCGGATGCGCTCCGTCTCGTCCCCGTTGATGTCAAAAGTAGATGTCAAAGGCCCCGGACCATGATCGGTCCGGGGCCTTTTGGCTGGTGCCCCCGGCAGGATTCGAACCTGCGACACCCGCTTTAGGAGAGCGGTGCTCTATCCCCTGAGCTACGAAGGCAAGGTGCCCGGTCAGTGTAGCGGGTGGTGGGCGAGTGGGTGGGGGGTAGGCATCCGGGGTGGTCGGGTGGGGTTGGTCGGGGCGGTGGTCGCGTGGGGTGACGCGGGGCCGATCGCATCGGGGTGTCGCGGGGGCGATCGCGGGGTGGCCAACAAATCGGTTTTCTCGTGTGGTCGGCGGGCCTAGCATTCCGCCGTTGCTCCGAATGGTGTTCGGTATTTCGAACGGGTGAGTGCGAGGGGATGTGATGCCGTTGTCTGCGGTTATCGAGGCGCGTGGGCTGTCCAAGGTGTTTCAGACGACCGTGCGGCAGCCCGGTTTCGCGGGGGCGCTCAGATCGCTCGTCAGTCCGCGGCGTGTGGACAAGGTGGCGGTGCAGGACGTCGAATTCAGTGTGGGCAAAGGGGAGTTGCTCGCACTGCTCGGTCCCAACGGGGCCGGCAAGTCCACCACGATCAAGATGCTCACCGGCATTCTGACGCCCACCTCGGGCGAGGCGCTCGTCGCCGGGGTCGTCCCGCACCGGGACCGGGAGCGCAACGCCCACAACATCGGGGCCGTGTTCGGGCAGCGGACGCAGTTGTGGTGGGATCTGCCCGCCCGGGAGTCGTTCGAGATCCTCCGGGATATCTACGGGGTTCCGGAGGGACAATTCCGGGCCCGTATCGAGGAGTTCGACGGGCTGCTCGAGCTCTCCGAGTTCTGGGACACCCGGGTCCGGCATCTGTCGCTGGGGCAGCGCGTGCGTTGCGATCTCGCCGCCTCGCTGTTGCACGACCCGCCCGTCGTCTTCCTCGACGAACCCACCATCGGCATGGATGTGGTGGTGAAGGAGCAGGTACGGCGGTTTCTGCGGCACCAGGTCGAGGAGCGCGACCGTACCGTCCTGCTCACCACACACGACATGACCGAGGTGGAACGGCTCGCCGAGCGCGTCGTGCTGATCAACCACGGTCGGATCGTCCTCGACGGCTCGCTCCAGGAGATCCGGCGGCGCTTCGGCGGCACCTGGCAGGTCCGGGCCACACTCGCCGACCCGGCCGACGTCGAGCAGATTGAGCAGGTCGAGCAGGTCGAGCGCGGTGCGAGGGCCGGGGCCCCCGTGCCGTTGCCCGGGTTCGCCGGTGTGGGTGTGCTGCGGCGCGAAGGGCCGCGGGTCGTGTTCGGGCCGGTGGGGGAGGACGCGCCCACCGTCCACGAGGCGCTGAAGGTGATCATCGGGAAGTACCGGGTCGCGGACCTCGCGCTGGAGGAGAACGACCTGGAGGACGTCATGCGCGCCGCCTACCTCAGCGACGTACCGCAGGACGTAGGGAAGGACGGGCAGCACGGTCCGCAGCACGGCCCGGAAGACGGTCCGCAAGACGGCGGTCAGGACGACGCCCGGTCCGGCGTAACGGCCCAGGAACCGGCCGCCTCCGCCTCCCCCTCTGCCACCACCTCCACCTCCTCCACCTCCACCTCCACCACCCCCCAGAGCGGCTGACCCATGCCCACCCCCACCGGAACCCCGGCCAAGCCACCTGAAGCCCCCACCCCCACCCCGATTCCCACTCTCACCCCCGACCCCGTCCCCAGCTCCACCCCCACCCTCGCCGCAACCCTCTCCCGTGCCCGCCGCGTCTCCTGGATCACGCCGCGGGGCGAACTGCTCGCACCGCCACGGATGACCGCCACCGCCGTACGGCTCCTCGTCCAGGTCTGCCTGGTCGTCTACCTCTGGCGGGGGCTGTACGCGAACACCGCCTCCAGCGCAGGGCTGAACGAGACCCAGGCCGTCGGCTACGCCGTACTCGCCGTGCTCGCGAACCGCATCCGCGGCCTCGACCGGCGCGCGGGCCGCGACACGGTGATCCAGCATCTGCACTTCGGGACGATCGTCTACTGGTACCTGCGGCCGATGAAGCCCCAGCGCTACTACGCGCTGCGCGCCCTCGGCGACCAGTTGTACGGCTTCGGCTGGGTGCTCGCCGGATACGTGCTGTGTCTCGCCGTCGGGGTCGTCGCCCCGCCCGCCTCCCCCTCGGTGGCCGGGGTCTTCGCGGTGAGCATGCTGCTCGGCCAACTGGTCCTGTACTACGTGATGATGCTGGTCGACCTGCTGTGCTTCTGGACCCTGCGCAACGAGGCGGCCCTGATGATCCTCGTCTTCGCGCAGAACCTGCTCTCCGGTGTGTACGCGCCGCTCTGGTACTTCCCGGACTGGTTCATCACGCTCAGCTCGTTCCTGCCGTTCCAGGCGACTCTCGGTGTGCCGCTCTCCATCTACGTCGGGCGCATCGGCGTCGGCGACGCCTTCGGGCAGATGGCGGTCCAGGCCGTCTGGATCGTGCTGCTCGCACTGCTCACCCGCCGGCTCTGGGACCGGGCCGGCCGACGTGTCGTGGCCCAGGGAGGATGACCATGACCACCCCACACGGGCCCGCGCACGCCTGGCGTGTCGTCTGGCGGATCACCAAGCTCAACTTCAAGGCCCGGCTGGAGTATCGGGGCGAGTTCCTGATGGGTGTCGCCGTAGGGGCGATCTGGCAGGTCTCGATCGTCGTCTTCGCCTCCGTCCTGCTCACCCGGTTCCCCGGCCTCGGGGGCTGGTCCAGCACCGACGTGCTGCTCATCGCCAGCATGCGCATGCTGGCCCACGGGCTGTACGTGCTGTTCCTCGGCCGCGTCCAGTACATGAACATCCTCGTCCAGGAGGGGATCGTCGACCCCTGCCTGATCCGCCCGATGCCGGTCTACCGGCAGATCCAGCTGGCCTTCTTCCCGGTCAACGCCATCGGCGACCTGGTCGTCGCGGTCGGGCTGTTCGTCGCCGCCCTCCAGCGCAGCTCCCTCGACTGGACGGCGGGCCGGGTCACGTACGTGGTGGCGGGTGTGCTCGGCGGAATGCTGGTCGAGGCCGCGCTCTTCACGGCGCTGGCCGCCGCCGCGTTCCACTTCCCGGCCACCTCGTACTGGAGCCAGTGGCTGGAGGAACTGATGGCGACCTTCGGCAGCTATCCGCTCAGCATCCTGCCGAAGGCGGCGTCCGCCGCGTTCACCTTCGTCGTACCGCTCGCCTTCATCGCCTACTTCCCGGCCGGCGTGCTGACCGGCCACGGCGACGCGATGGGCGTACCGGAGGCGCTCGCGGTCGCCTCGCCCTTCATCGGCCTGACCGCCTTCGTCCTGTCGCGGCTGCTGTGGAACTGGAGCCTGAGCAAGTACACGGGCGTCAACGGGTAAGCGAGACAGCGGGAAGGCGGGAAGGCGGGAAGGCGGTTATGTGGGTAAGCGAGTAAGCGAGTAAGCGAGTAGCGGGAAAAGGGAGTTGGAGGTGCGGTCGCGTCGGAGTCACCCTGGACCGGCGGGTCACTTCAGCCGCGTCTCCAACCCGTCGAGCACCCGGTCGAGCCCGTACCGGAACCCCTCCTCCCGGGCCTCCCGCGGATCCGTGCCGCGCTGTTCGGCGTAGCCCTCGCGCAGCAGCGGGTAGTCCTGGGCGGCCTCCTCGGCGGCCGGCCACAGCCGTTCGACCATGGTCCGCTCGTCCTGGCCGCTGCGGGCGAGGACGTTGAGCCAGGCGGCCTCACTGGTGGCCATGCCGGTGACGTACGCGACGAGCGTCGAGAGCGCCCGGTCGGCCTCGTCGGCCGGGAACCCGGCGGTGGTCAGCAGGTTCAGCATGGCCTCGGAGATCCGCATCCAGTTCGGGCCGAGATAGGACATGCCCAACTCGCCGAGCACGGAGGCCAGCCACGGGTGGCGCAGGATCGTGGCGCGCAGCTCGTGGGCGCAACGGGCCGTGTCGGTACGCCAGTTCGCCTGATCGGGGGAGGAGGGGACCTCGATCTCGCCGTAGATCTCGTCGACGGCCAGCTCCAGCAGCTCGTCCTTGTTGGCGACATGGCGGTAGAGGGAGGTCGCGCCGGCGCCCAGGCGGGCGCCGAGCTTGCGCATGCTCAGCGCGTCGATGCCCTCCTCGTCGAGCAGCCGCAGTGCCTCGGCCACGATGTGTTCCCGGCTCAGCGCGGGCTGCTCCCGCCCGGTCCGGGGCCGGGTCCACACGGACTGGAACCCTTCCGGCTTCCTGACCTGCTTCTCGGGTGCCATGGGACGCCTCTCCTCTGCCTGCGTACGGCTGACGCCGCCAGCGTACGGGCGATGCCGCCTGCGTACGGGTGACGCCACCAGCGTACGGGCGATGTGGCTTGCGTACGGCTGGCGCTATCAGCGCACGATGTTCGCATCCATCGGTGGCCGGACTCCCGGTCAGACGCTGGCCGGGCTCCCGGTCAGACGTCGGCCGGGCTCCCGGCCGGACTCCCGGTCAGACTTCCGGGACCCGCCGGAACATGCCCGCCACCCTCAGCTCCCCCTCGATCCGCCCCACCGCGTCCCGCAGCTCGGGCAGCACCTCCGCCACGCACTCCTCGACCGACCGCCGGCTGCTGTGCATCGCGACATTCACCGCGGCGACGACCCGCCCGCCCCGCTCCCGCACCGGCACGGCGATGGACCGCAGCCCCTCCTCCAACTCCCCGTCGACGAGGGCGTAACCGGCGTCCCGCACGCGCTCCAGGACGGCCAGCAGCTCCCGCCGCTCGGTGACCGTGTGCGGGGTCAGCCGGACGAGACGCTCCGGGAGGGAGACCTCGGGCAGCAGATCGGCGAGCATCACCCGCCCCAAGGACGTCGCGTACGCCGGCAGCCGCGTCCCGAGGGTGATGTTGACGCTCATGATCCGGCTGGTGGCGACCCGTGCGGTGTACTGCACCTCGTCCCCGCCCCCGGTGAGGATCGCGAGGGACGCCGAGTCATGGACCCGCGCGGAGAGTTCGGCCAGGTGCGGCGCGGCGATCCGGGGGAGGGGCAGCATCGACAGGGGCGGGAAGCCCAGGCCCAGCACCCGGGGCGTGAGGCGGAAGACCCGGTCGTACGACTCGACGTAGCCGAGGTGTTCGAGGGTGATCAGTGCTCGCCGGGCCGTCGCCCGCGCGAGCCCGGTGGCCTGGGCGACCTCGGTGAGGGTGAGTTCGGCTCGCCCCTCGCCGAAGGAGGTGATCACGGTGAGCCCCCGGGCGAGCGACTCGACGAACTCCCGGCCCAGTTCCTGCTTGGAGGCGCCGGTCCAGGCGGCCAGTCCGGAGGGACCCGAGGAGCCGCCCCCGGCAGTGGCCATGACCATGACCGTGGCAGTGGCAGTGGCAGTGGCAGTGGCAGTGGCAGTGGCCGTGGCCGTGGCCGTCCGAGGCTCCCGCAACTCCCGTTCCATCCGCGCGACGGTCGCCCGCAGCCGTGGCAGCAGCGTCGTCCGCAGGGACTCCGCCGTGTGCCGGCTCGTATGGCTGACGACGCTCGCCACACACACGACCCGTCCCGTACGCGGATCCCGCACGGGTACGGACACCGCCACCAGCCCCGGCTCGATCAACTGGTCATCAAGTGCCCACCCTTGGGCGCCCGCCCGGGCCGTACGGTCCTCGAAGTCGTCGTACGCGCCGCTGCGCGGAGGCACCGCCGGGAAGCCGTGGCCCTCCGGGTCGGCCGCGCGGCGGGCGTTCCACCGGGCCCAGTCCGCCGGCTGCCACTCGGTGGCGAACAGCGGGCCCGGCGCGGTGCGTTCGGCGGGCAGGAGGTCGCCGATGCGGAAGCTGAGGGACATCGCGCGGCGCCGGGTGGCCTGGTGGATGAAACGGACCCCGTCCCGGTCGCCGACCGCGAGGGACACCGACTCGTCCAACTCGTCGGCGAGGGCGTCCGCGTGGGCGTCGAGGAGACGGGGGAGGCGGATGGCGGCCAGATAGGCGTTGCCCAGCTCCATCAGGCGGGGGGCGAGGACCGCGTCGCGGCCGTCCAGCCGTACGTAGCCCATGCGGGCCAGCGTCGCCGTGATCCGGTCGACCGTGGACCGCGCGAGCCCCGTGGCCTTCTCCAGCCCGCTCAGACTCAGCGTCCCGTCCGCCTCGGTGAGCCGGCGCAGCACGGTGATCCCCCGCATCAGGGGTGCGACGGCTTCGGCGGGCGCGGGGTCGGTGGCCGCGTGCGGGACGTTCGGGAGCATGGGGTCACGTTAATGCGACCGTGCCGCACCACCGCGCCGGGCGCCTTGTGACTCGGGGTTCGGGGTTCGGGGTTCGGGGGTCGGGGTTCGGGAACGATGCCGGGTTCGGGGGTCGGGGTTCGGGAACGATGCCGGGTTCGGGGGTCGGGGTTCGGGAACGATGCCGGGTCCGGGGTCCGGGGTTCGGGAACGATGCCGGGTCCGGGGTCCGGAACGATGCCGGGTCCGGGGTCCGGGGTCCGGAACGAGCCCGGGTTCGGGACCGACAAGAAAAACCGTCACCGTCGACTCACCACCACCCGATGGTTCCCCCCGACATCCACCCCCGCCACCGCGATCTCCACCCCCGCCCGCACGTCCTTGAAGGTCTCACCCGGCACGAACGGCGCGTCGGACAGCTCCGCGTGGACGTTGGGGCTGCGGGTGCACCCTCCGCTGTCACGGCGGGAGTCGTGGACCTTGATGGGGCCGTTCCCGGTGTCGACGGTCGCGTCGACCCGGTAGACGAGCACACCGGGCCGGCACACCACCGCGTCGTTCCCCGCCCGCGTCCGCAGCTCGACGACGTACGCCGTCCGGGGGCTGAGCGGCACGACGACCAGCTTGCCGCCGCCGGCGGTGGCAAGCGGGGTCAGCATGTACTCGGCGGTGCCGACGGCCGCCACACAGGCGACCTGCTTCTCGTCGAGCCAGCCGAGCTTCCACTTGTGCCAGCCCAGCAGATCGTTGTCGACGCCCCAGTCCTCGCTCATGATGTCCCAGTGCCCGACCGCGCCCCCGCCCTCGTGGGTGTAGAGGTCGGGCAGCCCGAAGACATGGCCGTTCTCGTGGGGGAGGACCCGGTATCCGGTCTCCCCGTACGTGCCCGAGCCGTCGTCCTGGCGGCTGTAGACGAACGACGCGTTGGCGACCGGCACGCCGTCCGCGACCGGCGCCTCACGGTTGCCGGCGAAGGTCACCGACAGGACGGTGTCGAGAGCGGACGGGCCGGCGTTCGGGGTGACGAGGACGTTGATGAGGTCGTACGACCGGAAGTCCACCAGCGGATCGGCGGCCCGCACCATGTCCTGGACCAGCCGGCGGTAGCCGGGCTCGAAGGGGGCGCCGCGCTCTATGCCGTACGAGCGGAAGGATCTCGGCATCCGCAGCCACTCGGTGAGCGGGGCCTCGGGGCGGTAGTCGATACGGCCGTAACTGCTGGTCCTGAACCATTTCTGGGTCTGCGGGGCGAACTCCGCGAAGCGGTCCATCGCGCTGCCCTCGCCGGGCGCGTCGGAGAAGTCGACCATCAGGTTGAGGGCACGGACCGTGCCGGTGGAGCGCGAGTAGCCGGGCGGGGTCGGGACGCCCTCGGACATCTGGGTGCCGAGCGGGCCGCGGATCATGCAGGGACCGAGCGCCGAACCGCGGGCCAGGGCGGTGGCCCCCGCGGCCGTCGTCGTCCCCTTCGCCGTCAGATGCCCGGTGCCCGCGGAGGTGCTGACCGCGAGCGTGAGGGCGGTGACGGAGGCGAGCGCGACGACACGGCGCGGCCGTATCCGGCGCGGAGGTATCCGGCGCGGCTGTATCCGGCGCGGAGGTATCCCGCCTCGGCGGAACGGCTGCAGCATGCACACGCCCTTCGCTTCCACGGCAGCCGCCCGGTGACGAGGCTGCGCCCTTTCGATCACCCTGTGTCGAGGGGTGCGCGGGCGCGCGCTGGAAGGGCCGAACGTGGGTTTCACCTGCGGGTGGGGCCGGGGCGGAGGAGTTCGGCCGGGCACCTCGTCGCACTGTGACCCAGGTCACGGGAAAAGACTTCGGAGACGGGAAATAACCGGGGATCGTTTCCCCGTTTAACCATGCGTCCGAGCGAAACGGGGACTCCATCCCCGGATAGCCACCGGGCTCCCCCCATGCCACTGGACACAGGAAGAGGAGTACGCCGTGGAGACCGCCACCGCCGTGCAGCGCAAGGTGTCCCGCCCTCGGGCCGACGCCCTGCGCAACCGGGAGCGGATCGTCACCGCCGCCCGGGAGATGTTCGTGGAGTTCGGCCCCGAGGTGCCGCTCGACGAGATCGCCCGCCGGGCCGGCGTCGGCAACGCCACGTTGTACCGCAACTTCCCGGACCGCGACGCTCTCGTCCGTGAGGTCGTCTGCTCGGTCCTGGACCGTACGGCCCTCGCGGCCGAGGCCGCGCTCGCCGAGACCGGCGACGCGTTCGAGGCGCTCTCGCGCTTCGTGCACACCTCGGCCGACGAACGGGTCAGCGCCCTCTGCCCGATGGTCCAGAGTACGTTCGACAAGCACCACCCCGACCTGGAGGCGGCACGCGAGCGCCTGGAGGAGCAGGTCGTGGGCATCATGAAGCGCGCCCGGGACGCCGGGCAGCTCCGCGCCGACGTGGGTGTCGGCGACCTGATGATCGCCGTCAGCCAGCTCAGCAGGCCCCCGGCCGGCACCCAGTGCGCGGGCGCCGACCGCTTCCTCCACCGCCACCTGCAACTGTTCCTGGACGGCCTGCGCGCCCCGGCCCCCTCCCGACTGCCCGGTGCTCCCGTGACCGTGGAGGACCTACGGAGGCCCTGCTCGCCCTGAGCCACTCGCCCTGAGCGACCAGTCCTCCGCAACCAGTCCTCCGCAACCAGTCCTGCGCAACCAGTCCCGAGCAACCAGTCCCGAGCAACCAGTCCCGAGCAACCAGTCCTGATCCACTCGTACTGATCCACTCGACCTGACCGATCGGGCCGCCCGACCTGAACCACCGGGCTCACGGCCGTCGATGAGGACGAGCCGTGACCCCAGGACGCCCTGGGACGTGCCCTCGGCCCTCGCTCTCCCTTACCGCGCCCTTTTCCTGCCACTCCCTACCGATCCCTACCGATCCCTACCGATCCCTACCGAACTTTCCGTCACGAAGTCCCGAAGTGGGTACCTCCATGTCCGAAACAGTCCGCAGCGTCCCCGGATCGGTGGACGATCCGCACAACGACGCTCACGCCAGCCGCTGGAAAGCGCTCGTCTTCATCGCCCTCGCCCAGCTGATGGTCGTGCTCGACGCGACCATCGTGAACATCGCCCTCCCCTCCGCCCAGCAGGACCTGGGGATATCGGACGGCAACCGCCAGTGGGTCATCACCGCGTACGCGCTGGCCTTCGGCGGTCTGCTCCTCTTCGGTGGCCGTATCTCCGACCTGTGGGGCCGCAAGCGCACCTTCGTCACCGGTCTGATCGGCTTCGCCGGCGCCTCCGCACTGGGCGGCGCGGCCACCAGTGAGGCGATGATGCTGGGCGCCCGCGCGCTCCAGGGCGCCTTCGGCGCGCTGCTCGCGCCCGCCGCGCTCTCCCTCCTCGCCGTGATGTTCACCGACGCCAAGGAGCGCGCCAAGGCCTTCGGCATCTACGGCGCGATCGCCGGTGGCGGCGGCGCCGTGGGCCTGATCCTCGGCGGCTTCCTCACCGAGTACCTGGACTGGCGCTGGACGTTCTTCGTCAACATCCCGTTCGCGGTGATCGCGGCGGCCGGCGCGTACTTCGTCATCCGTGAGCCGGCGGGCGGCCGCAACCGCTCCCCGCTAGACATCCCCGGCGTGGTCCTGTCCACCCTGGGCCTGGTCTCCCTGGTCTACGGCTTCACCCGGGCCGAGTCCGACGGCTGGGGCGACTCGATGACGATCACCCTGTTCGTCGCCTCGGCGGCGCTCCTCGCGGCCTTCGTGTTCGTCGAGTCCAAGGTCAAGGCCCCGCTGCTGCCGCTGCGCGTGATCACCGAGCGCAACCGCGGCGGTGTCTACCTCTCCCTCGGCCTCGCGATCATCGCGATGTTCGGTCTGTTCCTCTTCCTGACCTACTACCTGCAGATCGTGAAGGGGTACTCGCCGGTCAAGACCGGTTTCGCCTTCCTGCCGATGATCGTGGGCATGATCACCGGATCGACCCAGATCGGCACCCGCCTGATGACCCGGGTCCCGCCGCGCCTGCTGATGGCTCCCGGCTTCCTGGTCGCCGGCCTCGGCATGCTCCTGCTCACCCAGATGGAGATCGATTCCTCGTACGTCGGTCTGCTCCTGCCGGCCCAGCTGCTGCTCGGCCTCGGCATGGGTACGGCGTTCATGCCGGCGATGTCCCTCGCGACCTACGGTGTCGAACCGCGTGACGCGGGCGTGGCCTCCGCCATGGTCAACACCTCGCAGCAGGTCGGCGGCGCCATCGGCACGGCCCTCCTGAACACGATCGCCGCCTCCGCGACCACGTCCTACATCGAGGACCACATCGGCGCGGCCACCTCGAAGCCGGCCGCCCAGCTGGTCCAGCTCCAGGGCATGGTCAACGGCTACACCAACGCCATCTGGTTCGCCGTGGCCATCCTCGTGGCCTCCGCCGCCATCGCCTTCACCCTCGTCACGACGGGCAAGCCCGACATGACGGCGACCACGGGCGAGGGCGAGGACGCGACGAACGAGGTCAAGGTCCCGGTGATCGCCCACTGAGGCACCGGTCTGACGCTTGACACCGGAGGGGTGGGACAGGGGCGGAGCCCTTGTCCCACCCCTCCGGGGCGTGGCAGGGGGAAGCTCCCTGCCCGACCCTCCAAGGGCGCGGGCAACCGCGCGACCAGCCAAGCCCAAGACGGCCCGCGGGCGCAGATGGCCCGCGGCCGCAGGCGACCGCAGCCGCTACCGGCGGCAGCCGCAGGTGAGACCGCAGCGCGCCCACCCGGCGGCCGCAGCCGCACACACCCGGCAGCCGCAGCCACGCACACCGGGCGGCCGCAGCCGCACACACCCGGCAGCCGCACACACCCGGCAGTCCCACGGCGACCCACGGCTCCCCTTGCGGAGCGCTACCGCAGCCAGGGCAGGTCCGCACCCGCCTCCGACGGCTGGAGCCCCTTCGCGATGATCCCCATGATCTCGCCGAGGGCCTTCTGCTGCTCCGCCGACAACCGGTCGAACAGCGCCTGCCGCACCGCGGCCACATGCCCGGGCGCGCTCTTCGAGAGCATCTCGAACCCCGCGTCCGTGAGCACCGCGAACTGTCCCCGCTTGTCCACGGGGCAGTCCTCGCGCCGCACCCACCCGTTCTTCTCCAGCCGGGCCACGGCGTGCGACAGCCGCGACCGCGTGATCTTCGTCCGCATCGCCAGCTCGGTCATCCGCAGCCGCCGCTGCGGTTCGGCGGACAGCACCACGAGCAGGTGGTAGTAGAGGTGCGGCATGCCCGCGTCGCGCTGCAACTGGCGGTCGAGATGGTCCTCGAGCAGGGTGGTGGCGTGCACATAGGCGAGCCAGGTGCGCTGCTCCTCTTCGGTGAGCCAGCGGGGTTCTTCCTCGGCGGATGGGGTCTTCATACCCCCACTGTACGAGGCTCCTTCTTGAAAATTGAACTATAGAGATGTAAGGTGAAACAACAAATATTGAGACTTCAACTACTGGGGAGTCAGGGGGAGTCTCAAGTGCCTGGAGCGTCAGGCGCCACCAAGGAGACAGAAGCGACCACCGGGCCCGCCGAGGCGTATGTGTCGTGTGCGTCGCGTGTGTGTTGAGGGAGTCACCCCTATGTCCGCCGCCACCGCCGAGCGCATGCCCGCCCTGTATCTGAGCCACGGGGCCCCGCCGCTCGCCGACGACCCGATCTGGCCCGGCGAGCTCGCCGCCTGGTCCGCGACCCTGCCCCGCCCCAAGGCGATCCTCATGGTCTCCGCCCACTGGGAGGAGGCCCCCCTCGCCCTCGGCGCGGTCGACCGCGTCCCCCTGGTCTACGACTTCTGGGGCTTCCCCGAGCACTACTACCAGGTGCGCTACGGGGCCCCGGGCGCCCCCGAGCTGGCCGCCTCGGTCCGCAAGCTGCTCCGGGCCCCCGGCATCCCCGTCCAGGACATCCCGGACCGGGGCCTCGACCACGGCGCGTACGTCCCCCTGGTCGAGATGTACCCGGACGCCGACATCCCGGTCCTCCAGATCTCCATGCCGACCCTGGACCCGCTGAAGCTGATGGACATCGGCCGCAAGCTCGCCCCCCTCCGTGACGAGGGCGTGCTGATCGTCGGCTCCGGGTTCTTCACCCACAACCTCGCCGCCCTCCGCCAGGCCGGCGTCCCCACCTGGTCCACCGAGTTCGACGACTGGGGCCACCGCGCCCTTGAGTCCCGCGACTGGGACGCCCTCCTCGACTTCCTCCACAAGTCCCCGGCCGGGCAGCTGGCCCACCCCCGCACGGAGCACTTCGCGCCCCTCTTCGTCACGATGGGCGCGGCCGAGGCCTCCGGCGAACTGGACGCCCAGAAGTCGGTGATCGACGGCTTCTGGCTGGGGCTGGCGAAGCGGTCGGTGCAGTTCGGCTAGCCGCTGACGGAGCGGTCGGACGGCGTCCCGCCGACGACGGGGCGGGTCGGTTCGCGCGGGCCCATGGACCGGGGTCGCTTACTTGGGCCCACGGGTCGGGCCCCCGGGTCGGGCCCCCGGGCCGGGCCCACGGGTCGGGCCCCCGGGCCGGGCCCACTTACCCGGGCCCCCGGGCCGGGCCCACTTACCCGGGCCCCCGGGGCGGGCCCACTTACCCGGGCCCCCGGGGCGGGCCCACTTACCCGGGCCCCCGGGGCGGGGTCGCTTACCTGGGCCCCCGGGGCGGGGTCGCTTACCTGGCAGGTCATCGACTCCGGCCCGTCCGGCTGCCAGGCTCGTCGGCGTACGGAGCCCGACCGACCGGAAGGACGCCATGCCCATGCCCATGCCCGCCTATGCCATAGCCCACCTGAAGGACGCCGCCCCGCACCCGGAGATCGCCGAGTACATCGAGCGCATCCCCGCCACCTTCGAGCCGTACGGCGGCCGCTTCCTCGTCCATGTCGCCCGGCACGAGGTGAAGGAGGGGAGCTGGCCCGGAGCCGTCGTGGTGATCGGCTTCCCCGGGATCGCCGAGGCGCGGAGCTGGTGGGACTCACCCGCGTACCAGGAGATCGCCCCGCTGCGGTCACGGCACATCGCGGGAGACATCATCCTGGTCGAAGGGGTACCGGACGACTACGACCCCACCGCCACCGCGAAGGTCATGCGGGAGTCCCTGGCCGCCGACTAGGAGACCCCGCCTCACAGCCCCTTCTCGAACCAGGCCACATCCCAGTACCGCCCGAACTTCCGCCCGACCTCCCGGTACGTCCCGACGTACCGGAACCCGAACCGCTCGTGCAGCCGGGTGGAGGCCTCGTTCGGCTGCGCTATGCCGGCGTAGGCGCGATGGACGTCCTCGTCGGCGAGCGCCTCGAACAGCGCTTTGTACAGCAGCGTGCCCACGCCCCGGCCGCCCGCGTCCGGGGCGAGGTACACCGACACCTCCACCGAGGTGTCGTACGCCGGTTTCGCGCGAAACGCGCTGCTCGTGGCGTACCCGAGAATCCGCTGTGAGTCGGCGCCGGCGGCAACCATCAGGCGATGCCGTCCGTCTTCAAGGTGGGAGAGCAGCCAAGGACGGCGCTCTTCCGGAGTGAAGACAGCGGTATCGAATGTGATGGGCGTCTCACGGACGTAGTGGTTGTAGATGTCGGTGAGGGCGGCGAGGTCGGTCTCGACTCCTGGTCTGACCTGCACCTCTGCGGACTCCGCCGACATCCCGCCTCCTCCTGTGGCGGCACAGGGTACTGCAAGATCAGAAAAATAGTGGGACGGGTGGGGAATTCTGTCCTGATTCCAGTCGTTGTTTCCTTCGGAAGCAGGGCACTCGGGAGAGTGTCCGAGCGGCCGCACCAAGAGACACGTAGGACCAGACACGACCCTGCCAGCCCACCATCGCAAGGGAGCACGCATGGCAACCCGTGCCGTCGCCGCTCGTCGTTCGTCCGCCTCCGGCCGGACCGACGCGGCTCGCAGCGTTCGCGCCTCTGGCGGCGAGATCGCCGACCGCGACCTGGTCGGCATGTACCTCGACGAGATCGCGCGTACGCCGCTGCTCGACGCCGCCAAGGAAGTCGAGCTGTCCCAGATCATCGAGGCGGGTGTGTTCGCGCAGCAGATCCTCGACGGCGAGGAGGCGGCCAGGGCGGACGCCACCCGCGAAGAGCTCGAGGCCCTCGTCGCGGACAGCGAGCGGGCCAAGGACATCTTCATCCGGTCGAACCTGCGGCTCGTCGTGGCGGTCGCCCGGCGTTATCCGCGCAGTGGCCTGCCCCTGCTCGACCTCATCCAGGAGGGCAACGCCGGCCTGGTCCGCGCGGTGGAGAAGTTCGACTACCGCAAGGGCTTCAAGTTCTCCACGTACGCCACCTGGTGGATCCGTCAGGCCATCACCCGTTCGATAGCGGACCAGTCGCGCACCATCCGGCTGCCCGTCCACCTCGTCGAGGAACTGGGCCGGATCCGCCGCGTGCAGCGCGAGTTCAACCGCGAGCACGGGCGCGACCCCGAGCCCCAGGAGATCGCCGCCGAACTCGGTTCCAACGCGGACCGCGTCGTCGACGTCCTCGACTGGGCCCGCGACCCGGTCTCGCTGAACATGTCGGTGGACGACGACGGCGACACCCAGTTCGGCGACCTGCTGGAGGACACCTCCGCGGTCTCGCCCGAGCAGTCCGTGCTCACGCTGCTGCGCAGCGAGGAGCTGGACGACCTCATCGGGCGCCTCGACCAGCGCACCGCGTCCATCATCAAGATGCGGTACGGCATCGAGGACGGCCGCGAGCGGACCCTCACCGAGGTCGGCAAGGAGCACGGGCTCACCCGCGAGCGGATCCGCCAGATCGAGAAGCACGCCCTGCTCGAACTGAAGAAGCTCGCCCGCGACACGGGCTTCGACGCCGTCGCCTGATCCGCCCGAGGAACAGCGGATACGGCAACGGATAACGCAACGGGTACGGATCACGGCCGGTACAGACCAAGGCCCCGTACGGCCCAACCCCTGGGGCCGATGCGGGGCCTGGCCCGGCGTATGGTCGTACCTCGACCACACCTTGGCCGTACTACGCCGCTACTTGGCCGTACTGTGCCGCTTCAACTCCCCGTTCCCGGGGCACAAGACTTCAGGGCCCACGACTTCACCGGCCCGGAGCCGTCAGGCCCGGGACCCGGAGTTCGAGGGAACCACAGCAACCGCCGCCCCCACGACCACGGCTGCGACCATCACGACCGCAGCCATCCGAAGCCGAGTCCCGACGCTCTCCCCCCAGCGCCGGGACTCTCCCAGAGCCGGGCTTCGGCGCCTCCCCCCCCCGGCGCCGGAGCCCGGCTCCATTTCCGCTACCGAGGCACGGTGCCGAGGCGCAGGACCGAGACGCGGGACCGCGACACGGGCTTGCACCGGCTTGCACGGGCCGACCCGCCGGCTTGCACGGGCCGACCCGAAGGTGCTCGGGGCAGGCAGACCGAAGGGCCACCCCGGACCTGAACCCCGGGGTGACCCGAACGGCAGATTGTGCCACAGAGGCGACCTCCGCCCGAGCCGTGGCGAGCGCCATCCCCGCACGTCAGAGGCCCGGAGCCCGTCGCCTCACCCCTCCGCGCCGCCCGCCGCGCGAGCCAGTCGCGAGCCCAACTCCCGTACGTAGCCCACCAGTTCCGGCGGCTCGTGCACCGTGAAGTCGCAGTCGACGACGGCGAGCCGTACGGCCAGCCACTCCATGGAGTCGCCGACGGAGGCCCGCAGACGGCAGCTGTGCTCGTCGACGGGTTCGGGCGTACCGAACCAGCGGGGCAGCCGGGCCGCGATGAACTCGGCGGGCGCGGCGAAGGTGACGTCGAACGCGTACGTCTCCTGCCGCCGGTACATCGACTGCTTCAGATACTCCTCCGCACTCCCCGTCGGCAGCTCGCGCGGTGTGAACCGGGCGCCCGTGGCGAAGGGTTCCTCGACCCGGTCGACCCGGAAGGTGCGCCAGTCGGCGCGGTCGAGGTCGTACGCGACGAGATACCAGCGGCGGCCGGTCGAGACGAGCCGGTACGGCTCGCAGTGCCGCCGCGAGTCCGTCCCGTCGCCGGAACGATAGGCGAAGCGCAGCCGCTCCTGACCCGCCACCGCCGAGGCCATCACGGTCAATGTCTCGGGGGCGACGGTCGCCCCGTCGCCGCTGGTCAGGGGAGTGGTGGCGGCCTGCAGCGTGGAGACCCGGTGGCGCAACCGCGACGGCAGCACCTGTTCGAGCTTGGCGAGCGCCCGTACGGACGCCTCGTCCACCCCCTCCACCGCGTGCCCGGCCCCGGCCCGCAGTCCCACCGCGATCGCCACGGCCTCCTCGTCGTCCAGCACGAGCGGGGGCATCGCCTTCCCCGCCACCAGCCGGTACCCGCCCTCCGCCCCTTTCGTCGCCTGCACCGGATACCCCAGCTCCCGCAGCCGGTCGATGTCCCGCCGAACGGTTCGCCGCGACACCCCGAGCCGGTCGGAGAGCTCACCGCCGGGCCACTCGCGGGGGGTCTGGAGGAGGGAGAGGAGTTGAAGGAGCCGGCCGGGGGTGTCGGTGGTCATGAGAGCCCCTCTCCGGCCGATGGTTTCCCTGGTGTCGTCATGACCCGAGCATGCCGGAGAAGTAGGACACGATCTGACCTACTGGACCTCTACTTTCCATGCATGACCTCGACAACGAGCGCCCTGAAGGGGCGCGGGGCTGTTACATCTGCGACTTCGTCGCGTGGGCGCGACCAGCCACGGACGACCGTCAGTGACCCGACGACAGAAACCCGAACGGCGCTCGACGCGTCCCCCGGCGGAGCCGACCGCCGCCGCTGGATTGCCCTCGCCATCGTCATGACGGCCGCCTTCATGGACCTGGTCGACGTCACCATCGTCAACATCGCGATCCCCTCCATCCAGCGAAGCGAAGGTGCCACGTTCAGCCAGATCCAGTGGATCACCGCCGGCTACGCCCTCGCCTTCGCCGCGGGCCTCGTCACCGGCGGCCGCCTCGGCGACATCCACGGCCGCCGGCGGATCTTCCTCCTCGGCATCGGCGGCTTCACCCTCGCCTCCGCGCTCTGCGGTCTCGCTGCGAACCCGGAGATGCTGGTGGCGGCGAGGATCGCGCAGGGCGCGACCGCCGCGCTGATGGTGCCGCAGGTGCTGTCGATCGTGCACGCGACCTTCCCGGCGCACGAACGCGGCAAGGTGTTCGGGCTGTTCGGCGCGATCGTGGGTCTCGGCGCGGTCTCCGGCCCGCTGCTCGGCGCCCTGCTCATCGAGTGGAACCCGCTCGGCCTCGAATGGCGGGCGATCTTCCTGATCAACCTGCCCGTCGGCATCGCGGGCCTGATCCTGGGCCGCCGTTTCATCACCGAGTCCAAGGCCCCGCACGCCCTGAAGCTGGACCTCGTCGGCGTCGTCCTCGTCACCGCCGGCCTGCTGATGCTGCTCTACCCGCTCACCCGGGGCCATGAGACGGGCTGGCCGCTGTGGGGGTACGTCTCGATGGCCGGCTCACCGGCCGTGTTCGCGGCGCTGGTGGCGTACGAACGGCGCAAGACCGCGCGCGACGGATCCCCGCTGATCGAACTGTCGCTGTTCCGGGTGAAGAGCTTCGCCGCCGGTATCGCCGTACAGACCGTCTTCGGTATCGCCCTCGGCGTCTTCTTCCTCGTCTGGACCCTCTACCTGCAGACCGGCCTCGGCTGGAGCGTCCTGCGGGCCGGCCTCACCGGCATCCCGTTCTCCCTCGCGGTGTCGGTCGCGGCCGGGGTCTCGGTCCAGAAGCTCGTCCCGCGCTTCGGCCGCAAGGTCCTCCAGGCGGGCGCGCTGCTGATGGCGGCCGGGGTGCTGCTCTACCTGGCCGAGTCCGCATGGTACGGCCTCGCCATCACCCCCTGGCAGATGGCGTTCCCGCTGGTCGTGATGGGGGCGGGCATGGGGCTCATCGTCGCCCCGCTGACCGACGCGATCCTCTCCGGGGTGCCGCGTGAGCACGCCGGTTCCGCGTCCGGGCTGATCAGTACCGTCCAGCAGATGGGCAACGCGCTGGGTCTCGGCCTGGTCGCCGTGATCTTCTTCAGCGTCATGGACGACCACCTCGCCCCGGCCGCGATCGGCCCCGCCTTCGTGGACGCCTTCGAGTACGCCCTCGGCTGGGTGGCCGCGGTCCTGATCGCGATCTTCCTGCTGATGTTCGCCCTGCCGGGGCGGGCAGCCGCGGAGACCGACGAGTCGGCGCACTGACCGGCGGCAGGAGGGCGCGCTGACCGGCGGCAGGAGGGCCCGCTGACCGGCGGCGGAAGGGCGCGCTGACCGGCGGCAGGACGGAGTGCCGACCGGCGGCGAGAGCGGGGCCCGGCACCTCCGAGGTGCGGGGCCCCGCTCTCGGCGTACGCCCGATCATGTCCGAGTCGGTCCGAATCTCGCCCGAACCTGTTTACTTTCTGGAAATCCGGGCGTAGCCTCCCAGCGAAACCACAGAATCGGGCATCAGTCGGAGGCGAACGGACATGTACGCACCGGAGCGGCAGCAGGAGATCCTCCGGCTCGCCCGTGACGGCGGCCGGGTGGACGTGGTGTCGCTGGCGGAGGAGTTCCAGGTCACGGCGGAGACGATTCGCCGGGATCTGAAGACCCTCGACCGCGCCGGCCTCGTCCAGCGGGTGCACGGCGGCGCGATCCCCGCCGGCCGCCTGGACTTCGAGCCCGACCTCGCCGAACGCGAGGGCACCGCGGCCGACGAGAAGGACCGCATCGCCCAGGCCGCCCTGGCCGAACTGCCGAGCGACGGCACCGTCGTCCTCGACGCCGGTACGACGGTCGCGCGCCTCGCCGCCGCCATCCCGCTGGAGGCCGCGCTCACCGCGGTCACGCACAGCCTGCCGATCGCGGCCCGCCTGGCCGACCACCCGGGCATCCAGCTCCACCTGGTCGGCGGCCGCGTCCGCCACCGCACCCGCGCTGCCGTGGACGCCTGGGCGCTGCGGGCCTACGGCGAGATCCGCGCCGACGTCCTCTTCGTGGCGGCCAACGGCTTCTCCGCCGACCATGGCCTGACCACCCCCGACCTCGCCGAGGCCGCCGTGAAGCGGGCGGCGGTGGCCGCCGCCCGGCGCGTGGTGCTGCTCGCCGACTCCTCCAAGCACGGCCAGGAGCACTTCGCCCGCTTCGGCGACCTGAGCGACGTGGACCTGCTGATCACCGACAGCGGGCTGAGCCCCGAAGACGCCCTGGCCATCGAACGCAAGGGCACCGAAGTGCTGCGCGTCCCGGGCCCCGAGCGCATCAGCGGCTCCGGCACGGGCCGGACGGACGACCCCCGGACAAACGGCCCGATCAACGGCCGGAAAGACCACTCATGATCCTCACCGTCACCCCGAACCCGTCCCTCGACCGCACGTACGAGGTCCCCTCCCTCGACCGCGGCGAGGTCATCCGGGCCACCGGCGAACGCATGGACCCGGGCGGCAAGGGCGTCAACGTCTCCCGCGCGGTCGCCGCCGCCGGCCGGCGCACCGTGGCCGTACTGCCGCTCGGCGGAGCACCGGGCGCGCTGGTCGCGGACCTGCTCGACGCGCAGGGCATCGAGGTCGCACGCGTGGCGGTGGCCGGGGCGACCCGCTCCAACATCGCCCTCGCCGAAGCCGACGGCGTCCTGACGAAGATCAACGCACCCGGCCCCGAACTGTCCCCCGCCGAACAGGAACTCCTCCTGGAGACCGTCCGCGCCCAGTCCGCCGAGGCCTCCTGGATCGCCTGCTGCGGCAGCCTCCCGCGCGGCCTCGCCCCGTCCTGGTACGCCGAACTCGTCGCCCGCGCCCACGCGGCCGGCACCCGCATCGCCCTGGACACCTCCGGCCCGGCCCTGCTCGCCGCGCTCCGCGAACGCCCGGACGTCGTCAAGCCCAACGCCGAGGAACTCGCCGAAGCCGTGGGCCGCCCCCTCGCCACGGTCGGCGACGCCGTCAAGGCCGCGGAGGAACTCCGCGCGATGGGCGCCGACGCGGTCCTCGCCAGCCTCGGCGCCGACGGGCAACTCCTCGTGAACGCCTCCGGCGCCTGGTTCGGCACCGCCCGCGTCGACGCCGTCCGCAGCAACGTCGGCGCCGGCGACTCCTCCCTCGCCGGCTTCCTCATCGCCGGCGGCCACGGCCCCGAAGCCCTCGCCTCCGCCGTCGCCCACGGCGCCGCCGCCGTCCAACTCCCCGGCAGCGTCATGCCGACCCCGGCCCACCTGGACCCGGCGGCGGTGACGGTGACGTCGGAGGTACCGGCGGACCGGGTGCTGAAGGAGCCGGTCTCATGAGCGGAAGATCGCGAACGAACCGCCGTTTTGGCGGCGGGGGTGGGGTTCGGCCTGATGGTCTGGGCGCTCCGCGAACGAACCCTCGTTTTGGCGGCCGGCCGGTACCCCACGGCACCGGCTCGCGCGCTCCGCGAACGAACCTTCGTTTTCCCTTACCCCACGCCCCATCCCTCCCCCTCCCTCTCCGCCTCTCCCTGCCTTGGTCGGCCCCCGTGGCCCGCACCCCCCACTCTTCTGTCCCCACCCCCGCCCGTCACATCCCCTGGGCGATACGCGTGCGAAGGAGCCCGCGATGAGCGAGATGATCACCGCGGACCTGGTCGACCTCGACCTGTCCGCCGATACGAAGGAAGCGGCGGCGCGTGCCCTCGCCGAGCGCATGGTGGCGAAGGGCCGGGTCACCGACCTGGACGGCTTCCTCGCCGACGTGGCAGCCCGTGAGGCGCAGATGCCGACCGGCCTCGACGGCGGCATCGGCATCCCCCACTGCCGCAGCGAGCACGTCACCGAGCCGACCCTCGCCTTCGGTCGCAGCACGGCCGGCATCGACTTCGGCGCGCCCGACGGTCCCGCCGACCTGATCTTCCTGATCGCCGCCCCGGCGGGCGCGGACGACGCCCATCTGACGATCCTGTCCTCCCTCGCCCGCCAGCTGATGAACACCGAGTTCACGGACGCCCTCCGCGCCGTGGACGACGCGGCCCGCGCCGCCGCGCTCATCCGGGGCGACGAGACGGCACAGCCCACCGAGACGGCACAGCCCACCGAGACCACCTCGGGCACCGAAGACTCCGCGGCGGTGTCGGGCGGAACGGCCTCCCCCGACGCCGCCGCGGTCAGCACCACCACCGCCGCTTCCCCGGCACCGGACGCCACCGACGAGCCCGCTCCCGCCCCCGCTCCCGGCGCCCGCCCGTTCCGTATCGTCGCCGTCACCTCCTGCCCCACCGGCATCGCGCACACCTACATGGCCGCCGAGTCGCTGGAGAACGCGGGCCGGGACGCCGATGACGTCGAGATCGTCGTCGAGACGCAGGGCTCGGCCGGCTTCACCCGCCTCGACCCGGCGGTCATCGCCGCCGCCGACGGCGTGATCTTCGCTCACGACGTGCCCGTACGGGAGAAGGACCGGTTCGCCGGGAAGCCCACCGTCGACGTCGGCGTGAAGGCGGGCATCAACCGCCCCGCCGAACTGATCACCGAGGTCCGGGGCAAGGCCGAGCGCGGTGAGGTCACGGCCGCCGCCCGCCCCGGTACCCCCGTCGACCGCGCGGGCGAGCCCGGCGAGGGCTACGGCACCAAGCTGCGCAAGTGGCTGATGTCCGGCGTGAGTTACATGGTCCCGTTCGTGGCGGCGGGCGGTCTGCTGATCGCCCTCGGCTTCGCGATCGGCGGCTGGGAGATCAACAACGCCAAGCCGGTCACCGAGCAGTTCGACTGGCTCCAGGTCGACAGCTGGGCGGCCCTGCTGTTCCAGATCGGTGCCGTCGCCTTCGGCTTCCTGATCCCCGTCCTCGCCGGTTACATCGCGTACGGCATGGCGGACCGGCCGGGTCTCGTCCCGGGCTTCGTCGGCGGCATGATCGCCGCCAACATCAACGCCGGCTTCCTCGGCGGTCTGGTCGCCGGTCTGATCGCCGGTGCGGTCGTCCTCGGTATCCAGCGGATCAAGATCCCGCCGGTGATGCGCGGCATCATGCCGGTGGTCGTGATCCCGCTCGTCTCGTCGATGGTCGTCGGCTTCCTGATGCTGGTGGTGATCGGCAAGCCCATCGCCGAGGCGCAGAAGGGCATGACGGACTGGCTGAGCGGCCTCTCCGGCAGCAACGCCATCCTCCTCGGTGTCCTCCTCGGCCTGATGATGTGCTTCGACCTGGGCGGCCCGGTCAACAAGGTCGCCTACGCCTTCGCCACCGCCGGTATCGCTGTGCAGGACCCCGGCGACTCCGCGATGAAGATCATGGCGGCGGTCATGGCGGCCGGTATGGTCCCGCCGCTGGGCATGGCCCTCGCCACCACGATCCGCAAGAAGCTGTTCACCCCCGCCGAACGTGAGAACGGCAAGGCGGCCTGGGTGCTGGGCGCCTCGTTCATCTCCGAGGGCGCGATCCCGTTCGCCGCCGCCGACCCGCTGCGCGTGATCCCCGCCTCCATGGCGGGCGGCGCGGTCACCGGCGCACTGGCCATGGCCTTCGGTTCGACCCTGCGTGCCCCGCACGGCGGTATCTGGGTCACCCCGCTGATCGGCAAGCCGCTCCTCTACCTGCTGGCCATCGCGGTCGGCACGGCGGTCACGGCCGGCCTGGTCATCGTCCTGAAGGGCATGCGCAAGACCCAGCCGGGCGCGGCACCGGAGTCCGCTCCCGCCGCCAAGACGGAGACGAAGGAGCCGGTCGCGGCCTGAACCCGGGACCGTACGACGGCCGTGGCCGCCTCTCACGCGAGGGGGCCACGGCCGTACGCGTTCCCCTGAGCGGGACGGGGACGGGGGCGGGGGCCGGGGGACGGGGCCCGCCGGGTCGGGGGTCGAGCTGCGCGCGTCCGCACGGGTTCCGGGCCGCGCCGGGGGCGGTGAGGCGCCCCGTGCGCCCCTTTGGGCGCTTTTACAACCCGTGTGACTTGTACGCCGTACCTGCGAGATACGTCACGATCCGGGCTCAAAGTCCCATCCGGTGGTGTCTACTGGACGGCATGCCTGAGCACGTGTCGATCCTCCAGCTGTTGGGCGTGGTCGCCCTCGCTCTCGCGGCGGTCATCTGGGTCGCCGTGCTCGTCCGCGTACTGGACCGCGACCGCCAAGTCCACCGCGGCCGCTTCGCCGAGCTGGCCCGGCGGCGCGGGCAGCGGCTGCGGGGCCTGCCCCAGCAACGCCGCAAGGGCCCGCACGTGGAGCACGTGGAGCTGACCCCGGCGGAACAGGACGCCTTCGCGTTCCTGGCCCGCCAGTTCAGCGACGACCGCCTGGCCTGAGCCCTTCCCTCCACGCTCCCGGCCGAGGTCTATCCGAGCGTCCCCGCCCGGCGCTCCATCGCGTCCCGGGCCGCGTCCTCCGTCGCGTACACCTCGCACATGTGGCGTCCGTCCGGTGTGGCCGTGTGCTCGACCTCCCAGAGGGAGATCTCCTGCCCATCGGTGAGCAGGAACGCGTGCTCGTAGAGCGAGAAGTTCAAGCCGGGCCGGCCGTGCCGCCCGGGACGGTGCGGCCGGCCGAAGGCCTGGGTGATCTCGTGCGCGAACGCGGTCCGCAGCAGCAGGGTGGCGAGCTCGTCCCCGGGAGGGTCCTGGTTCTCGGCGCGGCGCAGCAGCCGACGGGCGTGGTCCGCCGAGTCGTCCGGTACGTAGTCGTGGCGCGGCTCGGGGAACGCCGCCAGCTCCACCACGGCGGGCAGCTCGAAGTCGGAGGCGTCCGGCGGCAGCGGCAGGCGCGCGGTGGCGGCCCGCAGCTCCTCGTCGTCCGTGTACACCTCGTGCTGGGTGTCGCTGCCGGGAGCCGTGTTGTGCACCAGCTCCCACAGCGTGACGGCGGAGCCGTCGGCGAGCAGCCAGGTGTGTCGGTACGTCGCCCGGTGCAGCCCCGAACTGTAGTGCGCGGAGTGCAGCGAGCTGTCGTGCGCGAGGGCGCAGTCGAGCTGTCGTATCGTCTCGTCGGGCAGCTCGAAGGAGTTCAGGGCGCGGCCGAGGAGTCGCGCGAGGTGCTCCTCAGGAGACTCGGGCGACTCGGGTGGCTCGTACGCTGCCGTCTCGTACGGAACGCTCAAGGTTTCTCCCGGCGTTGCTGCATGTCACCTTGTGGGTGCATACCGTAGCCCCTCGATCGGACATCATGTCCGGGAACCGAGAAAACGTACGCCCGTAAAACGAGGAGGCCGCGCGGTTGGTTCCCGCGCGGCCCGACGAACTCCCGGAACACCGGGGTCAGATGGCGTCGCCCGCCGTCCACTCGCTCCACGACATGTTCCAGCCGTTGAGGCCGTTGTCCGGCGAGACCGCCTTGTCGGGGGAGTTCTTGACGATCACCACGTCGCCGACCAGTGAGTTGTCGAAGAACCACTTGGAGACCGTGTCGCCGTTCGCCCCCTGGACGTCCGCGAGGCCGACGCAGCCATGGCTGGTGCCCTCGCGCCCGAAGGGCGGGTTGGACCTGTTGTACCAGTAGTTGCCGTGGATGAAGGTGCCCGAGGTCGTCAGCCGCATCGCGTTCGGCACGTCCGCGATGTCGTACTCACCGCCGAAGCCGACCGTCGACCCGTTCATCCGCGTCTGCCGGAACTTCTCCGAGATCACCATCTGGCCGTTGTACGTCGGGTTGCTCGCACTGCCCGCCGAGATCGGCACGGTCTTGAGCGTCTTCCCGTCCCGCACGACCGTCATCGTCTGCGTGTTCACATCCACCGTGGACACCTGTGAGCGCCCCACGGTGAACGTGACCGTCTTGTCCTGCACGCCGTACAGACCGTTCGCGCCCTCGACGCCGTCCAGGTCGATCTTCATCGTGACCTTGGAGCCGGCCTTCCAGTACTCCTCGGGCCGGAAGTCGAGCCGCTGGGCCCCGAACCAGTGCCCCACCACCTCCTGCCCGCTGTTCGACGTCACCTTGATGTGCGACTGCACGGCCTTCCGGTCCGTGATCGCCTTGTCGAAGGTGAACGACACCGGCATGCCCGCCCCGACGGTGGTGCCGTTGTCCGGCGTGTACGTCCCGATGAAGCTGTTGGCCGTCGACACGGTCGTGAAGATGGAGTTGGCGGCCGACGTCTTCCCGTCGGCGCTCTTCGCGGTCGCGGAGATCTGGTACTTCGTGCCCCGCTCCAACTGCTCCTTCGGCTTCCAGGACCGCCCGTCCGCGGCTATCTCGCCGGCCACGGCCGCGCCGCCCTCGGCGACGGTCATCTTCACCTCGGTCAGCTTGCCGCCGCTGACCTTCACACCGGTCGCGTTGATGGACGCACCCGTCGAACCGTCCTTCGCCGAGATCGTGATCCGCGCTGCCGCGTCCTCGGCCGAAGTCCCCTTGCCACCACTCTTGTCGTCGGCCTTGGCGTCCCCGCCGCAGCCGGTGAGGGTCAGCGCACCGACCACCAGCACGGCACAGGCCCCCACCGCACGCCGCACAGCAATCTTCGGCCTTGTCACGATCTGCTCCAGCTTCTTCGCGTCTAGGCGATCCACGTCATCCGCTCCGGTACGTGGACATAGAGCGAACGACGGCCGAGCGGGTTCCCCCGGTCTCCGTCTCGTGGCATCACGTGACAGAACCGGGACAATCGCCCTCGACGACCCCTGCTGGAACTACCGGCCTCTCAAGCCCCCCTCGTCCCCCTCGCCCCCTCATCCCCCGCGTACAACTCCCCGTAGGACGGCCACACTCCACCCGGCCCGTCCACCGACTCGGCCGCCCGCACCGCCCGTACGATCGCCCGGGTCACCAAGTCCGCCCCCGCCGCCAGGAGTTCGTTCAGTGCGAGCGGGCCGGCCCGGGGCGGCAGCGGCCGGGCGCCCGTCGCCAGCGTGAACACGGTGTCCCCGTCGTTGAGCAGATGCACAGGGCGTACGGCGCGGGCGATGCCGTCGTGCGCCGTACCGGCCAGCTTCTGGGCCTGGGCGCGGGTCAGGTCGGCGTCGGTGGCGACGACGGCAAGTGTGGTGTTCAGCGGGGGAGGGGGGCTCATCGCCGCGGCCTCCGCGACCCGTCGGCGCGCGTTCTCGTGGACCTCCGGCGCCGGATACGCCGGCCGCCCCTGGAACAACTCCCCGTACAGCACCCCCGTCTCCGGATCCATCGCCGATCCCGCCGCGTTCGCCACCACCAGCGCGGCCACCGTGATCCCCGAGCCCAGCACGGTGCTCGCGGTGCCGATGCCGCCCTTGAGTAGTCCGACCGTCGCCCCCGTCCCGGCACCCACGCACCCCTCCGCCACCGGGGCACCGGGCCTGCTCGCGGCGGCTGCCTCGACCGCGGCCCGGCCGGTGGCAGCGTCCGGTCTGGCCTTGAAGTCCCCGCCCCGGCCCAGGTCGAAGACACAGGCGGCCGGCACGACCGGCACCACGTGCGCGGGGTCGAGGCCGACCCGTACACCCCGTCCGCGCTCCTCCAGCCAGGCCATCACCCCCGACGCGGAGTCCAGGCCGTACGCGCTGCCGCCGGTCAGCACCACCGCCTCGACCTTCTGCACCAGGTTGCGGGGGTCGAGCGCGTCCGTCTCCTTGGTGCCGGGGCCGCCCCCGCGCACGTCCACGGCCGCGACCGCGCCGCCCTCCGGAGCGAGCACGACCGTGGTACCGGTGAGCCAGCCCCCGCCCACCCGGGTGGCGTGCCCGACCCGCAGGCCGGGGACATCGGTCAACGCGTCAACTGCCCTGGCCGTCATGAGTGATTCACGATGCCCTCGGCCGCGTGCGCCTCCGCCACGCCGTGCACCGGTCGGACGCCCGCCCGGGCGACGGCCACGACGAAGCACAGGTCGAAGAAGAGCTCCGGCGGCGAGGCGACCCGATGCTCTTCCCCACGCCCCCGTGCGACCAGCCTGCGCACCGGCTCCCGGCCGACGCCGGAAGGGGCGGCGGAAGCCGACGACGAGGCCGCGCCGGAGCCCAGGGGTGGCTCCGGAGCCGAGGGGGTCGGGGGCGTGGAACTGGGCGTCATGGGGCCAAGCACACCAGAAAAGCCGGTGGAATTCTCGCTCGGATGTTCACACTCGGATGTTCACAAGGGCTCGGGTGGACCGGGGGAGTGCGCCGACAGGCCCGGCGCGTGTGGGAGCGGGCCGGGGGAGAGCCCGGGGCCGGAGGCCGTCCGTGCTCGGGGCCGTACTCTGGAGGCATGAGTACCGCTCCCGCCTCCGAACCGCGTGACCCCAAGGCCGCGCTGGTCTTCGACGACCCGCTCAGCCGGCCGTCGTCCGACGACACGGACCACGGGTGGGGCGAGCGGCCCGGGGACGGCGGCGACAGCGCGGCCGACCTGAAGCGCTTCCTCGACGAGAAGCCGCCCCACCACATCTGACACCGCCGGCCAAGGGCTTCGAGCGGCGCTACTCGCGGTCGTGTCCCGAGCCGCGCTGGGCCACCAGGGCGTCGCGGATCTCCTTCAGGACCTCCAGCTCGCTCAGCTCGATGACCTCGTGCGTACCTTCCTTCGCCTTTCGGCGGGCTTCCTGGCGGGCCAGGTACTTGGCCATGGGGAGCACCATCAGGAAGTAGACGACGGCCGCGGTGATGACGAAGCTGAGCGTGGCGCTCAGGACGGTGCCCCACATGATCGGGATGCCTGTGGTGACCGTGCCGTCCGCCGCCACCTTGCAGGGGTGCTCCAGACACGAGCTGTACCTGTCGAGGTCCTTGGTGCCGAAGGCCCCCACCAGTGGGTTGATGACCCCCTTCACCAACGAGTTGACGATGTTGGTGAAGGCCGCGCCGATGACCACGGCGACGGCCAGGTCGACGACGTTCCCCCGCATCAGGAAGGCCTTGAAGCCCTCCCAGACGCTCGGATCCTTCTTGTCGCTCACCACGAGGCCTCTCTGCGCTGGTTGTGGAACAAACGACTCCGCAACCTACGTCAGGGCAGTGCCGGGGTGTGCAAGTGGGTCCCTCCATCGTGGGACTTGACGGGTGGGGGCCGGTGCCGGGGTCCGCGGTCACCACAGCGTCACCGCCAGGCGGGACGTGGCGCCCGCGCCGGCCAGCCGGGCCGCGGTGCGGCGGGGCACGGTCAGGACGACCAGGGCTCCGCTCTCGGTGGCGCTCGCGGCCGGCACCTTGACCACCCGGGCGCCGCGGGCGACGATCCGTGCGGCGCCGCCCGTCGCGGACTCCTCGGCCGCGATCACGTCGACGCGGTCGCCGGGGCGCAGCAGTCGGACCGCCGCGGCGTCGGCGATGCGTACCGGCGCGGTCACCGTCTCGACGACGGTGGGGCGCTCGGGAACCGGGTCGGCCACGGAGTGACCCCTGACCCGTTCGGCTTCCCTCGGACCTGCCCCCGTCGCCAGGAGGGCTGCGGCGGTCACCGCCAGGCCCGCGGCCATGGCTCGCCTTCGGCAGCGGGCGAGACGGCGGAGCCGGTGGGCGCCGCCGCGTACCCGTAGCGGGGCGAAGTGCGGGACCTCGCAGGTGGGAGGGGTGTCCGTGCCGGGCGGTCCGCCGGCCCAGGAGGGGAGGCGCATGGATGCGGACGCGGACGCGGAGGAAAAGACGGGAGTGGACGCGGAGGAGAAGACGGGAGTGGACGCGGACGAGGACGTGAATGAGGGACGGGACATGGGGCCACCACCTGCTGTGCGAGATCGGCTTGCCGTCCCACGATGGGGCTTCGCGGCGGAGCCCGCTGAGGCCTGTGGACTACCCACCGACTGTGGAAAACCCCACCACCCGAACGGGGAGTTCCGCCCTTCGCCCCGCACCGGCCGCGGCGGCACAACCACCCCGCCACAGCCACAGCCACAGCCACAGCCACAGTCGCGGCCACAGCCACAGCCACAGCCACAGTCGCGGCCAAACCGCAGCCGCAGTCGCCGCCACGTCACCGCCGCAGCCACGCCCCGCCGCTAAAGCCACGGCCACCCCGCCACCGCGCTACGGCAGCTCGAACCCCGGATCCATCCCGCCCAGCGCCTTCGTGCACAGGCAGTCCCGGCCGGCGTTCGGCGGTAGTGCGGCGACCGCCTCGAACAGGACGCCGCGGAGGCGGTCGATGTTGGCGGCGAAGACCTGGAGGACTTCCTCGTGGGAGACGCCCTCGCCGGTCTCGGCGCCGGCGTCGAGGTCGGTCACGAGGGTCAGGGAGGTGTAGCAGAGCTCGAGTTCGCGGGCGAGGACGGCCTCGGGGTGGCCGGTCATGCCGACCACGGACCAGCCCTGGGCCTGGTGCCACAGCGACTCGGCGCGGGTGGAGAAGCGGGGGCCCTCGATCACGACGAGGGTGCCGCCGTCCACGGGCTCCCAGTCGCGCCTGCGCGCCGCTTCGAGGGCGGCCTCGCGGCCGACGGGGCAGTAGGGGTCGGCGAGCGAGACATGGACGACGTTGGGCACGGTGCCGCCGGGCAGCGGGAGGCCGTCGAAGTAGGTCTGGGCGCGCGACTTCGTGCGGTCCACCAGCTGGTCCGGGACGAGGAGCGTGCCCGGTCCGTACTCCGGCCGCAGACCGCCCACCGCGCACGGGCCGAGCACCTGGCGCGCCCCGACGGAGCGCAGGGCCCACAGGTTGGCGCGGTAGTTGATGCGGTGCGGCGGCAGATGGTGGCCACGGCCGTGGCGCGGGAGGAAGGCGACCCGGCGTCCGGCGATCTCGCCGAGGAAGAGGGAGTCGCTGGGCGGCCCGTAGGGGGTGTCGACCTGTATCTCGGTCACGTCGTCGAGGAAGGAGTAGAACCCCGATCCGCCGATGACGCCGATCTCCGCCAGGCTCGCCCCTGCCGCCGCGTCGGCCACCCCGACCGTCGGCCCGACCTCGTTGTCCACGTGCTCCGTGTTCGCCATGCCCGCACCCTAACCGGGGCCCGGAAACCGCCGAAGACCCCGCCGGTCGTCGTACGACGGCGGGGTCCCGGACGGAGGCGCTACGCGGCCGAGGTGCTGCTGGTGGAGGAAGAGCCCGATGAGGACGACTTCGACTCCGAGGACGACGAAGACGACGAGGACTTCGCGTCCGACGACGACTTCGCGTCCGACGAGGAGGACTTCGCCGTCGCCGGGCTGCTGCTCGACGACGAGCCGCGGCTGTCGTTCCGGTAGAAACCGGAGCCCTTGAAGACGATGCCGACCGCGGAGAACACCTTCTTGAGGCGGCCATTGCAGCTGGGGCACTCGGTCAGGGCGTCGTCGGTGAACTTCTGCACCGCTTCGAGGCCCTCACCGCATTCGGTGCACTGGTACTGGTACGTCGGCACTGGTCTTCCTCCTGGCACTCTCACTCGATGAGTGCTAACGACAGTCCATAGTGACCTATTCCCCGGGGATCAGTCCACTGTCACCGGCACTCGGTGACCGACGACACGCGCGACGGTACGGCTCCGGGGGGTGCCCACCAGCCGCGTACGCAGGGCCAACAGGGTCGCCAGGGCCAGTGCCGTACCGGCCGCCGGCACCAGGAATCCGGCGCCGGTCCACAGCCGGTCCTCCAGTTGTCCGGCGGCCGTGACGGCCGCCGCCTGGCCGAGCGCGACCGCGCCGGTCAGCCAGGTGAAGGCCTCGGTGCGGGCACCGGAGGGGACCAGGGAGTCCACCAGCGTGTAGCCGGTGATCAGGGCCGGGGCGATGCACATGCCGACCAGCAGGCCGAGCACGGCGAGGACGAGCACGGAGTCGGCGGTCCACAGGGCGGCGGTCGCCAGCGCGAGGGCCGTGTAGCCGACGATCAGGCGCCGCCGAGGGGACACCTTCCACGCGAGGGTGCCGCAGACGATGCCGGAGAGCATGTTGCCGGCGGCGAAGACGCCGTACAGGACTCCGTTCAGTCCCGGCTCGCCGATCGACTCGGAGAAGGCGGCGAGCGAGACCTGCATGCCGCCGAAGACGGAGCCGATGCCGAGGAAGGTGACGATCAGGACGCGCACCCCGGGGACGGACAGGGCGGAGACACGCTCCACGCGCGCGTGCGCCACGGGGACGACCTTGGGCTGGGTGCCGCGCTGCGCGGCGAACAGCAGACCGCCGATCAGGGTGAGCCCGGCCTCGGTGAGCAGGCCGGCGGCCGGGTGCACGGCGGTGCAGAGCGCGGTCGCGACCAGCGGGCCGAGCACGAAGGTCAGCTCGTCGGTGACCGACTCGAAGGCGGCCGCGGTGCTCGTCAGGGGCGAGTCCTGGAGCTTGACGCCCCAGCGGGCCCGCACCATGGGGCCGATCTGCGGCACCGAGGCGCCCGTGGGCACGGCGGCGGCGAAGAGCGCCCACACGGGGGCGTCCATCAGTGCCAGTGCCGTCAGGGAGAGGCCCGCCGCCCCGTGGACGAGGATGCCGGGGATCAGGACGGCCCGCTGACCGTGACGGTCGGCGAGACGGCCCGTGCAGGGGGCGAACAGCGCCATGGAGACACCGGTCACGGCGGCGACCGCGCCGGCCGCCCCGTACGAGCCGGTGGTGTGCTGGACCAGCAGCACGATGGAGATGGTCAGCATCGCGAACGGCTGGCGGGCCGCGAAGCCGGGCAGGAGGAACGTCCACGCGCCACGGGTGCGCAGCAGCTGCCCGTAGCCCGGGCGGGACGTCTTCGAGGTGTTCGAGGTGACCGTGGATGCCACGGCCGTGCCTTTCCGCCGCCTGGTAGCGCGCCCGTGCGGGGGGCGCCGAGAGCTGTCCTCTTGCGCTACTGCGGTAGATGCCGGGCCCACGCGGAGGGGGTGTCTCGGCCGCCATACGGTCGCGCCAGCTCTGCGTCAGACAGAGTTGGTCCGATCAAGTGCGCCTTCATCGTACAGGGGAATCGGTCGGGTCACCTGTGAAAATGAGCACCATGGGCGACCGCACCCCCGATTCCAGAGGGTGTGAACAGTGTGAAACCTGCTCTTAACCACCTTCTCCGGAGATCCTCAGCGCCCCGTCCCGCCCTTGCCCTTCCTGTTCCCCGTGTTCCCGTTCGTCGTGTTCCCGTTCCCCGTCCCCAGCCAGTCGGCCAGCTTGCCGCCCTGGCCGACGGCCCTGAGGCGGCGCTCCGCCTGGTCCCGTACGGGGTCGGTGGCGACGACGAGCAGTTCGTCGCCGCGTCGCAGCACCGTGGTCGGCAGCGGCACGAAGGAGGTGCCGTCGCGGACGACGAGGGTGACGGCGGCGCCCGCTGGGAGCCGGAGCTCGTGGACCTCGACGCCGTGCATACGGGACTTCTCGGGGATGTCGACGGACAGCAGGTGGCCGCGCAGCCGCTCCAGGGGCGCCGATTCGATGCCGAGGTCGGCGGCCTCGTCGCCGGAGCCGCCCAGACGCAGTTTGCGGGCCAGCCAGGGCAGCGTCGGCCCCTGGACGAGGGTGTAGACCACGACCAGCACGAAGACGATGTTGAAGATCCGGCGGCTGCCCTCGATCCCGCTCACCATGGGGATCGTCGCCAGGATGATGGGCACCGCCCCGCGCAGCCCGGCCCACGACAGCAGCGTCTGCTCCCGCCACGGCACCCGGAACGGCGTCAGCGCGACGACGACGCTCAGCGGCCGCGCCACCATGGTCAGCACCAGGCCGATGACGAGCGCGGGCCAGATGTCGTCGCCCATCTCGTGCGGGGTGACCAGCAGTCCGAGCAGGACGAACATGCCGATCTGGGCGATCCAGCCGACCCCCTCGGCGAAGCCCCGCGTGGCCGGCCAGTGCGGCAGCTTGGCGTTGCCGAGGACCACGGAGGCCAGGTAGACGGCGAGGAAGCCGCTTCCGTGGGCCAGGGCGCCGGCCGCGTAGGAGGTGACGGCGATGGCCATGACGGCGATCGGGTAGAGGCCGGACGCGGGCAGCGCCACGTGCCTCAGGGCCCAGGCCCCCAGCCAGCCCACGGCGAGCCCGATGGCGGCGCCGATCGCCAGTTCCAGCGCTATCTCGCCGATCAGGACGTACCAGTGTTCGACCGGTCCGGCCATGGAGAGGGCGGCGACGAGGATGACGACGGGGGCGTCGTTGAAGCCGGACTCGGCCTCCAGGGTGCCCGTCACGCGCGCGGGGAGGGGGATCTTGCGCAGCACTGAGAAGACGGCCGCCGCGTCCGTGGACGACACCACCGCGCCGATGATGAGTGACTGCCGCCACTCCAGCCCGATCAGATAGTGCGCGCCCGCGGCCGTGACGCCGACGCTCACCGCGACTCCGACCAGCGCCAGCGAGCCGGCGGCCGGCAGGGCCGGCTTGATCTCCTTCCACTTCGTGCCGAGGCCACCCTCCGCCAGGATCACGACGAGGGCCGCGTAGCCGATGACCTGGGTCAGTTCGGCGTTGTTGAAGTGGATGTCGCCGATGCCGTCCTGGCCCATGGCGATGCCGATGCCCAGGTAGACGAGCAGGCTGGGGAGCCCGCTGCGCGACGAGATCCGGACCGCGGCGACCGCGACCAACAGGACGAGAGAGCAGACGAGCAGGAGCTGGTTGAGGTCGTGGACAGTCAGAGGGCCGAACCTTTCTCGCCGAACCGCACGTGGTTCCGAGTGTGGGCGATGCCGAGCACTGGAGGTGGGCACGCGCGCGTGTGGGCATGCGAAGCCGATCACGGAAACCGTGCGGTTGCGGTTACGCCAGTGCAAGTACTTCGTTACCTTACCTAACTCTTGACGATTTCTTGACGCTTCCGAGGGCAAGATCGAACAGTCGTCCGCGCCAGTTCCCGACTCCGCGTCAAGTCGCGTCGGGCCCTGCGCCTATGGTTGCTCCAGCGTTCAGTACAAAGCACAGCCCGACCTGCCGCTCGTGTTAGGACAGCAAGGACAGCGATGCCCACCGACAACCCCGCCTCCTCCGGCCAGCAGTCCGGCAAGTCCGGCAGGAAGAAGGGACGCAAAGTCCGCCTTCTCCTGATCGTCCTGGTCCTGGCCATCATCGGTGGCGTCGGCTACGGGGCGTTCTGGTCCGTCTCCACCGTGCGCGCCTCCTTCCCGCAGACCAAGGGGTCGATAACCCTGGACGGTCTGTCGGGACCGGTCGACGTCAAGCGCGACGGCCAGGGGATCCCGCAGATCTACGCCTCCTCCGACGAGGACCTGTTCATGGCACAGGGCTACGTCCAGGCGCAGGACCGGTTCTACGAGATGGACGTGCGCCGCCACATGACGGCCGGCCGCCTCTCGGAGATGTTCGGCGAGAGCCAGGTCGACAACGACGAGTTCCTGCGCACCCTCGGCTGGCACCGGACCGCCGAGGAGGAGTACGAGAAGACGCTCTCGGCCGAGACGAAGAAGTACCTCGACGCGTACGCCAAGGGAGTCAACGCCTACCTCGCCGGCAAGGACGGCGAGGAGATCTCCCTGGAGTACGCGGCCCTCGGCTTCTCCAACGACTACAAGCCCGAGGAGTGGACCCCGGTCGACTCGGTCGCCTGGCTGAAGGCGATGGCGTGGGACCTGCGCGGCAACATGCAGGACGAGATCGACCGCGCCCTGATGACCAGCCGCCTCGGCCCCAAGCAGATCGCCGACCTGTACCCGCAGTACCCGTACGACCGCAACAAGACCATCGTGCAGGAGGGCCAGTACGACGAGCTGACCCAGACCTGGTCGGACGGGTCCGGGTCGACGCAGAGCACCGACGGCTCCACGCAGGGCACCGGAACGGGCACCGGCGGCACGGGAACGGACACGGGCACCGCCGGAACGTCCACGGACTCCGGGGCCCTCCAGACCCAGCTGGACGGCCTCTACAACGTCCTGGAGGACCTGCCCGAGGCCGTCGGCGTGAACGGCAACGGCATCGGCTCCAACTCCTGGGTCGTCTCCGGCGACCACACCATCACCGGCAAGCCGCTGCTCGCCAACGACCCGCACCTGTCGGCGGCGCTGCCGTCGGTCTGGTACCAGATGGGCCTGCACTGCAAGTCCGTCTCCGCGAAGTGCCAGTACGACGTCGCCGGCTACACCTTCTCGGGCATGCCCGGCGTGGTCATAGGACACAACGCCGACATCGCCTGGGGCATGACCAACTCCGGCGCCGACGTCACCGACCTCTACCTGGAGAAGCTCACCGGCGACGGCTACCAGTACGGCTCCAAGGTCCTGCCGTTCGACACCCGCGAGGAGACCATCGAGGTCGCTGGCGGCACGTCCAAGAAGATCGTCGTCCGCACCACCAACAACGGCCCCCTGCTGTCCGACCGCAACGACGAACTCGTCCAGGTCGGCAAGAAGGCCACGGTCGACCAGGACGCCCCCGACCGCGGCGACGGCTACGCCATCGCCCTGCGCTGGACCGCGCTCGACCCCGGCACCTCCATGGACGCCGTCTTCGCCATGAACAAGGCCAAGGACTGGGACGGCTTCCGTGAGGCCGCCGCCCTGTTCGACGTCCCCTCGCAGAACCTGATCTACGCCGACACCGAGGGCAACATCGGCTACCAGCTGCCCGGCAAGATCCCCACCCGGGGCAAGGGCGACGGCTCGCTGCCCGCGCCGGGCTGGGACACCAGGTACCGCTGGAACGGCTACATCGACCAGGACGAACTGCCGTACGAGTACAACCCGGAGCGCGGCTACATCGTCACCGCGAACCAGGCCGTCGTCGACGAGAAGTACCCGTACACGCTCACCGCGGACTGGGGCTACGGCACGCGCGCGCAGCGGATCACCAGCCTCATCGAGTCGAAGATCAAGGGTGGCGGCAAGATCTCCACCGACGACATGCGGCAGATGCAGATGGACAACAGCAGCGAGATCGCCAAGCTGCTGGTGCCGCTGCTGCTCAAGATCGACGTCAACGACAAGAACGTCCGCGAGGCGCAGAAGCTCCTGGAGGGCTGGGACTACACCCAGGACGCCGACTCGGCCGCCGCCGCGTACTTCAACTCGGTCTGGCGCAACATCCTCAAGCTCGCCTTCGGCGACAAGCTGCCCAAGGAGCTGCGCGTCGAGGGCCAGTGCCTGTCGGTCGAGCCGGTCAACTCCACGGGCCCCGCGGACGAGGACCAGCGGGTGCGCGAGTGCGGCAAGCGGGACGCGGACCAGGCGCAGCCGGACGGCGGCGACCGCTGGTTCGAGGTGGTCCGCCGGATCATCGACGACCAGGACAACGCCTGGTGGTCCACGCCGAAGACCCGCACCCAGGTCGCCGTCGACACCCGTGACGAGCTGTTCAAGCGGGCCATGCGCGACGCCCGCTGGGAGCTGACCGCCAAGCTCGGCAAGGACATCGACAGCTGGAACTGGGGCCGGCTGCACCGCCTGTTCCTGAAGAACCAGACCCTCGGCACCGAGGGCCCCGGTTTCCTCCAGTACATGCTCAACCGTGGCCCCTGGAAGCTCGGCGGCGGTGAGGCCACGGTCAACGCCACCGGCTGGAACGCGGCGGGCGGCTACGAGGTCGTCTGGGTGCCCTCGATGCGCATGGTGGTGAACCTCGGGGACCTCGACAAGTCCAAGTGGATCAACCTCACCGGCGCCTCCGGGCACGCGTACAACGCGCACTACACCGACCAGACCGACAAGTGGGTCAAGGGCGAGCTGCTGACGTGGTCGTTCTCGGACAAGGCGGTCGAAGCCGCCACGAGCGACACGCTGCTGCTGAAACCGTGACGCCCGCCTGAAGACGCCCGCCTGAACAGGAAAGCGGCCTCCACGCACGCGTGGAGGCCGCTTTCGCGTCCGGATCACCGGAAGCGGCGTACCCCCGAAGGCGTCACCACCGCGTGGACCGGGCGGTCGTGCGGTTCTTCCGGGACACGGTCCACGACCTCCGTGTCGTACAGGAGCACCACCAGCGCCGGGTCGGTGCCCGCGCGGTCCAGGCGGGCCAGGACGCGGTCGTACGAGCCGCCGCCCCTCCCCAGGCGCATCCCGCGCCCGTCGACGGCCAGGCCCGGGAGCAGGACGACCTCGGCGGAGGTCACGGCGTCGGGGCCGAACCGGTCGCCCGCCGGCTCCAGGAGCGCCATCCGGCCGCCGTGCCGCACGCGCGCGAGGGAGGCCTCTCCCACGTAGACGCCCCAGTCGAGGTCGTTGTCGGGCAGCAGGACCGGGAGCAGGACGCGCACGCCCCGGGCGCGGAGTGCGTCGAGGAGCGCGAGGGTGCCCGGCTCGCTCCCCACGGAGACGTACGCCGCGACCGTGCGCGCCCGCGCCAGTTCGGGCAGATCGAGCGCCCGGCCCGCAAGGGCGTCCGTCGTTTTCCGGACGTCATCCGGAGTCAACCCGTTCCTCACCAGGAGGAGCTCTCGACGCAACATTCGCTTGGAAAGCTCCGGTTCAGGTCCCATCCGGCTCATCGGTCGCTCCAGTTTTGTTCGTAATCGGCTTATATGAGAGCGAATTCATCGGAGCCACAGATTCCTCACAAAGGCACCCGTTAGGGTTGCGGCCATGAGTGAGGCGAACCCCAGGATCAGCAAGGCTGTCATCCCCGCGGCGGGTCTGGGCACCCGGTTCCTGCCCGCGACGAAAGCGACTCCCAAGGAGATGCTGCCGGTCGTGGACAAGCCGGCGATCCAGTACGTGGTCGAAGAGGCCGCGTCGGCGGGGCTCGACGACGTCCTGATGATCACCGGCCGGAACAAGCGCCCCCTCGAGGACCACTTCGACCGCAACTACGAGCTGGAGTCCGCCCTCCAGAAGAAGGGCGACGCCCACCGGCTCGCCAAGGTCCAGGAGTCCAGCGACCTCGCGACCATGCACTACGTCCGCCAGGGCGACCCCAGGGGCCTCGGCCACGCCGTCCTGTGCGCCGCCCCGCACGTGGGTGACGAGCCCTTCGCCGTCCTCCTCGGCGACGACCTGATCGACCCCCGCGACCCGCTCCTGAAGCGCATGGTCGAGGTCCAGGAGCACCACGGCGGCAGCGTCATCGCCCTCATGGAGGTCGCGCCGGAGCAGATCCACCTCTACGGCTGCGCGGCCGTGGAGGCCACCGAGGACGGCGATGTCGTCAAGGTCACGGGCATGGTCGAGAAGCCGGACCCGGCCGACGCCCCGTCGAACTACGCGATCATCGGCCGCTACGTCCTCGCCCCGCAGATCTTCGACGTCCTGCGCCGGACCGAGCCGGGCCGCGGCGGCGAGATCCAGCTCACCGACGCCCTCCAGCAGCTCGCCGTGGACGAGAAGGTCGGCGGCCCCGTGCACGGCGTCGTCTTCAAGGGCCGCCGCTATGACACCGGGGACCGTGGCGACTACCTGCGTGCCATTGTCAGACTCGCATGCGAACGTGAAGACCTGGGACCGGACTTCCGGACCTGGCTTCGCAGTTACGTAGCCGAGGAGATGTAGCCACATTGAGCACCGCCGCGACCCGCACCACCGGACCGGGCCACCTCTGGTCGGTGACCGAGCACCTGGAGGACATCCTCGCCACCGTCCGCCCCCTGGAACCCATCGAGCTGCAACTCCTCGACGCCCAGGGCTGCGTCCTGGTCGAGGACGTCACGGTGCCGGTCTCACTGCCGCCGTTCGACAACAGCTCGATGGACGGGTACGCGGTGCGCGTCACGGACGTCGCGGGCGCGAGCGAGGAGTTCCCGGCCGTGCTCACGGTGATCGGGGACATCGCGGCGGGCCAGGCCGAGCCGCCCCGGGTGGGACCCGGCGAGGCCGCCCGCATCATGACCGGCGCCCCCCTGCCGCCCGGCGCGGAAGCGGTCGTCCCGGTGGAGTGGACCGACGGCGGCCTCGGCGAGGGACCCGTCTCCGGGATGCGCGCCCGCAGCGCGAGCCCCGAGGGAGCCACCGGCCAGGTCGCCGTGCACCGCGCAGCCGAGGCACGCGCGCATGTGCGCGCCGAGGGCAGCGACGTCCGCGCCGGCGACCGCGCCCTCGCCGCGGGCACGGTCCTCGGCCCGCCGCAGCTCGGCCTCCTCGCCGCCATCGGCCGCGCCACCGTACGCGTACACCCGCGCCCGCGCGTGGTGGTGCTCTCCACCGGCAGCGAACTGATCCCGCCGGGCGACACGCTGGCCACCGGCCAGATCTACGACTCCAACAGCTTCGCCCTCACCGCCGCCGCCCGGGACGCGGGCGCCATCGCCTACCGCGTCGGTGCCGTCACCGACGACGCCGAGACGCTCCGCTCCACCATCGAGGACCAGCTCGTGCGCGCCGACCTGGTGGTCACCACCGGCGGGGTCAGCGTGGGCGCGTACGACGTGGTCAAGGAGGCCCTGGAGTCCGTCGGCGACGAGGACGAGGAGGGTGCCGGCATCGACTTCCGCAAGCTCGCCATGCAGCCCGGCAAGCCCCAGGGCTTCGGCACCATCGGCCCCGACCACACCCCGCTCCTCGCCCTCCCGGGCAACCCGGTCTCGTCGTACGTCTCCTTCGAGCTGTTCGTCCGGCCCGCCATCCGCACCCTGATGGGCCTCGACGACGTCCACCGGCCGACGGCCACGGCGACCCTCCGGGCGCCCAAGGCCCTGACCTCGCCCGCGGGCCGTCGGCAGTACCTGCGCGGGACGTACGCCGACGGCGAGGTGACGCCCGTCGGGGGCGCCGGATCGCACCTCGTGGCGGCCCTCGCACAAGCCGACGCGCTGATCGTGATCCCCGAGGACGCCGAGTCGGTCGAGCCCGGTACGGAGGTCCAGGTCGTCCTGCTCGGCTGAACCATCGAGGGTGGCGTACCGTGTCGCGCACAACAGACCGCGCGCCGCACCGCGACGGGCCCCGATCGGGAGCGCCACACCACCATGAGTACGCCGCAGGACCGACTGACCCACATCGACGAGGCGGGCGCCGCCCGCATGGTCGACGTCTCCGGGAAGGACGTGACCGCGCGCACCGCCCGCGCCAGCGGCCGGGTCCTGGTCTCGCCCCAGGTGGTCGAACTGCTGCGCGGTGAGGGGGTGCCCAAGGGCGACGCCCTCGCCACCGCGCGCATCGCCGGGATCATGGGTGCCAAGCGCACCCCCGACCTCATCCCGCTCTGCCACCCCCTGTCAGTGTCGGGCGTCAAGGTCGACCTGTCGGTCGCGGACGACGCCGTCGAGATCCTCGCCACCGTGAAGACCACGGACCGTACGGGCGTCGAGATGGAGGCGCTCACGGCGGTCTCCGTCGCCGCCCTCACCGTGATCGACATGGTCAAGGCGGTCGACAAGGGCGCGGTCATCACGGACGTACGCGTCGAGGAGAAGACGGGCGGCAAGTCGGGCGACTGGAGCCGGGCATGACGGCGCCCACCGGGGACGCCCGCACCGCGTCGTACCGCGCGCTCGTCGTGACCGCCTCCAACCGGGCCGCCGCCGGGATCTACGAGGACCGGGGCGGGCCCTTGATCGCCGAGCGGCTCACGGGCTTCGGCTTCACCGTCGAGGGCCCCCAGGTCGTGCCCGACGGCGACCCCGTGGAGGCCGCGCTGCGGGCGGGTGTCGACGCCGGGTACGACGTGATCGTGACGACCGGCGGTACGGGTATCTCGCCCACGGACCGCACCCCCGAGGCCACCCGCGCGGTCCTCGATCACGAGGTGCCGGGCATCCCCGAGGCGATCAGGGCGTACGGCCGGGACAAGGTGCCGACGGCGGCGCTCTCCCGGGGCCTCGCCGGAGTCGCGGGCCGGACGCTGATCGTCAACCTGCCGGGCTCGACCGGGGGCGTCCGGGACGGCCTGGCCGTACTGGAACCCCTGCTGACCCACGCCGTCGACCAGATCCGCGGCGGGGACCACTCCAGACCCGGTCACGGGGGTGCGAGCTGAACAGCCCATCCTGGCCCGTAGCGCTGGTGGACGGCGAGATCGTCCTCCGGCCCATAAGGATGCGCGACCAGCGGGACTGGCGGGAGGTCAACCGCCGCAACCGGGACTGGCTGCGGCCCTGGGAGGCGACCATTCCGCCGCCCACTCCCAGCGGGCCCATCGCGCACCGGCCGACGTACCGTCAGATGGTCCGCCATCTGCGGGCGGAGGCGAACGCCGGCCGGATGCTGCCGTTCGTGATCGAGTACCAGGGGCGGCTGGTCGGGCAGTTGACGGTCGCCGGGATCACCTGGGGCTCCATGTGCTCCGGTCATGTCGGCTACTGGGTCGACGAGTCGGTCGCCGGGCGGGGCGTGATGCCCACGGCGGTCGCGCTCGCCGTGGACCACTGCTTCCGGACCGTCGGACTGCACCGCATCGAGGTCTGTATTCGCCCCGAGAATCGGCCCAGCCGACGGGTCGTGGAGAAACTCGGATTCCGCGAGGAAGGCCTTCGTCCACGATATCTTCACATCGACGGCGCCTGGCGCGACCATCTCGTCTTCGCGCTCACCGCCGAAGAGGTCCCCGAGGGGCTGCTCGCCCGCTGGCGGCGGGAACGGGCGCGGAACGCGGGCTCCGACGCGGGCAAGCCCGGACAGTCCCAATAAATGAAATGCATGTTCGAAGGAAATGTACGAACGGCGACCGGATGCGATCGGCTTGAACGAGTCGAGGACGTTCTCGGCACGTTAATTTCGCGGTCTCGGTGACCTGCTGATCGGATCGGTCACAAAAAAAGCTCGAAATATCAGCCAGATCGTGCGACACACCGGCTCAATTGGCGGATGGCCTCACGCAAACCCCTCTACCGTGTGAGTCGTGAGCAGCAGCGGCCTCATCTACGCAGTCATCGTCGGGGCCTGGGCCGCCTACTTGGTGCCGATGTGGCTCCGTAGGCAGGACGAGCTGAACGAAGCCCGTCCGACGGAACGCTTCAGCACCGCCATCCGGCTGCTTTCCGGCCGGGCGGGGATGGAGCGCCGATACGCCAAGGACCTGCGGGCGCGCTCCACCGAAGAGGGGGAGCCCAGCGCCGATCCGGACGGCGTCACCGACTCGGTGGACGTCCGGGCCTTCGCCATGCCTCCGCGCCGGGAGCACACGAAGGCGCAACTGCCGGTGGAGCGGGGTGAGTCGCCGCAGCACGCGCAGCAGCAGTCGGCGAAACCGGCTTCACAGGCACAGGCACAGGCACAGGCACAGGCGAACGCACAAGCACAGGCGAACGCACAAGCGCACGCACCGGCACAGGCGAAGGCGGTGCCCCAGCAGGGCGGTGGGCCGTCGGCGAAGCCGGGGGCGGCCCATGTGCCCGCGCCCGCCCGGGTGAAGCGTCCGGACCGGCAGACGGCGGGCGCACGCCGGGGCGACTCGGCGGAGGCCAAGGCGCGGGCCCAGCGCTCGAAGGTGCTCGCGCGCCGGCGGCGTACGACGGTGATGCTCTTCCTCGCCTTCACGCTCGGCGCGGTCGTCGCGGCGGTCGGCGGACTCGCCTTCCTGTGGGCGCCGGCCGTACCGGCGGTGCTGTTGAGCACGTACATCGCGCATCTGCGCCGCCAGGAGCTGAAGCGGTTCGCGTACACGATGGACCGGCGGCAGGCCGAGGTGGCGGCGCAGCGGCTGCGGGAGCGGCAGCCCCAGCGGCGGCGCCCGGCGCCGGACCCGGTGGACACCGACGAGCCGGAGGACGGACCGGAGAACGAGGAGGGCCGGGCCGAACTGACCGCGCTCGCGGCCGACCGCCGAGCCCTCGTCGAGCAGACCGACCACGCCGAGTGGGTGGACCAGCAGCGTGAGCGCCAGCGGCGGCCCGGCCAGGGCGACAGCTGGGACCCGGTCCCCGTCCCGCTCCCGACGTACGTCACCGCGCCGGTCGCACCCCGGGCCACCTCCGGGGTCGACCTCAACGCCCCGGACGCGTGGAGCTCCGCGCGCTCCAGCGCGGCCGACCCGCACGGCTCGCCGGGTGCCCCCTCGAACTCCGCGCCCGCCCCTGGGCGGGAGCAGGAGGGGGAGCGCGGCGGCGAGGAGCCGGCGGACGACGCCGGCTCCGGTGACGGGGCCGACGCACCCGACGGCGGCCGTTCCGACGCCCGCCGCGCCGCGTCCGCACGCCGCTCCCGCGAGCGGGGGCGCACGCCGCTCTTCGACCAGTACGAGGACGGCGACCGTCCGCGCGCGGCCAACGAGTGACGCGCGCCCCCTGGATCTCCCACTCCGCTGACCAGCCACGAGCCGGCCGCGAGCCGCTCGGCGGCCCCCCGGGAACGGATTTCCAAGCACCGCGATGGGGATGCTAGAGTTTCACTCGTTGCAAGGGCCTGTGGCGCAGTCTGGTAGCGCACCTCGTTCGCATCGAGGGGGTCTGGGGTTCAAATCCCCACAGGTCCACGCACAGATCAGAGCCCCCAGTGGTGATCACCGCTGGGGGCTCTGACGTGTTGTCAGGACGGGGTGGCGGCGCCTGTTGCCGGTTCGGTGATCGCGTCGAAGTACGGCCAGCCGTCCACCTCGACCGTCTGGGCCGACGGGTGGAGGTCCAGGTTCGGGGCGGCGGCGTCCAGGAGGCGGCGGACCGTGCCGGGCTCGTGGAGGTTGAGGTAGGCGTGGTCGGAACGGCGGACCAGGGCGCCGGAGTCGAAGTAGCAGTTCGAGACGACGCGGTCCTCGGACGGGCCGAAGAGCAGGACCAGGCGGCGGCGCCGGGGGCCCTCCGGGTAGAGGGACAGCTTGAGGCGGCAGTGCTCGTGGGCCACACGGTGGGGGAGTTGGCGGACCGTCCAGTGCCAGGTGGTGTCGCCCACGACGAGACGGCGGAGGCGGTTGTTCTTCGTCACGGGGACACCGTAGGCAGCCAACGCCGATGCGGGCACCGGGATTTACGGGCCCCAGGGCGCGGTGGGCACGGAGGGCACGGTCAGAGGGGCTTCGCGAAGCACAGGCTCAGATCGTGGAATCGGTAGTAGCCGAACTTCGCGCAGGGCTCGTAGCCGCTGGAGGTGTAGAGGGCCACGGCCTCGGGCTGCTTGGCGCCGGTTTCGAGGACCATGCGGGTGCGGCCGCCGGCGCGGGCGTCGGACTCCAGGTCGGCGAGTATGCGGCGGGCCAGGCCCAGGCCGCGGGCCTCGGGGGTGACGTACATCCGCTTGATCTCGGCGTCCCCGTCCTGGTAACCCTCGTCGTTGGTGTCCTGGCTGCGCCAGCCACCCGTGGCGACGGCTCTGCCGTGCTCGTCGTAGGCGATCAGGTACAGCCCGGCCGGCGCTTCGAAGTGCGCCGGGTCCATGGGGGTGGCGTCGCCGTCGTCGCCGTAGCGGACGCTGTACTCGGCCTGGACCTCGTCGTTCAGCTTGACGGCGTCGGGGTGGTCGAAGGACACGCGGCGGATAATCATGTGCTGCATCGTACATCTATGCAAGAGGCGGGCTGCGGTCAGGTGTGATCTTCGTCGGGATCTGGACGCCGTCCTGGGTGCGGGTATCGTGCCCGGGTGCTGACTGTGACCTCTGTGAATGTGAACGGGCTGCGGGCCGCCGCGAAGAAGGGTTTCGTGGAGTGGCTCGCCGGGACCTCGGCGGATGTGGTGTGTCTGCAGGAGGTGCGGGCCGAGCCGGAGCAGCTGCCGGAGGGCGTGCGGCAGCCCGAGGGGTGGCATGTCGTGCACGCCCCGGCCGCCGCCAAGGGGCGCGCGGGCGTGTCGCTCTACAGCCGCCGCGAACCCGACCGGATCCAGGTCGGGTTCGGATCGGCCGAGTTCGACGGGAGCGGGCGGTACGTCGAGGCCGACCTGCCCGGCGTCACCGTGGCCAGCCTCTACCTTCCCTCCGGTGAGGTCGGCACCGAGCGGCAGGACGAGAAGGTCCGGTTCATGGGGGAGTTCCTCGCCTATCTGAAGGAGCTCCGGGAGCGGTCCGCCGCGGACGGGCGCGAGGTCGTCGTGTGCGGCGACTGGAACATCGCCCACCAGCAGGCCGACCTCAAGAACTGGCGGGGGAACCAGAAGAACTCCGGGTTCCTGCCGGAGGAGCGGGCTTGGCTCGGGCAGGTCTTCGACGCCAGTGACGGGGCGTACGTCGATGTGGTGCGCGCCCTGCATCCCGATGTCGAGGGGCCCTACACCTGGTGGTCGTACCGGGGGCGGGCCTTCGACAACGATTCAGGATGGCGGATCGACTATCAGGTGGCCACGGCCGGGCTCGCCGCCAAGGCGGTCAAGGGGTTCGTGGAGCGGGCCGCGACGCACGCAGAGCGGTGGTCGGACCATGCGCCGGTGACGGCGGTTTACGACCTCTGACGCGCCGGGGCCGACCGCCGGGGCCGACCGCCGGGGCCGACCGTCGGGGCCGATCCCGGCTACGGCCCCTGATCGCCCGCTTCGGCCTGCCGCAGCCGCCGGTCCAGGGCCAGGGACAGTTCCGCCTCCGCTACGTTCTTCGCCAGGGGGCGTAGGCGGTTGAGGTCCTCGGGGGTGCGGCCGGGCTGGGTGAGGATCAGGTCGGTGAAGAGGGTGGCGAGGGCTTCGGCGTGTTCGCGTACGCGGCGGCCGGCGGTGAGGACGTCGGCGAGGGGGACGCCCTCGCGGACCAGCGCGGCCGAGACCTCCAGGAGGCGGCGGCTGATGTGGACGATCTCGCCGCCGTCGGTGGCGAGGTAGCCGAGTTCGAGGGCGGCGGCGAGGTTCTCCGAGGTCGCCTGGTCGCCGAAGTGGTCGGCGAGTTCCTCGGGGGAGAGGCGGACCGGGACCTCCTCGGTGGGGGCCCCGAGGCCGAGCAGTTCGCCCACGTCGCGGCCCTCGTCGAAGGCCTCCGCCAACTCGGCTATGCCGCTGAGCGTGTGGCCCCGCTCCAGCAGCGCCGAGATCGTGCGCAGTCGGGCCAGGTGCGTGTCGTCGTACCAGGCGATACGGCCCTCGCGGCGGGGTGGCGGGATCAGTTTGCGCTCCCGGTAGAAGCGCAGGGTGCGGACGGTGATGCCGGCCTTCCCGGCCAGCTCCTCCATGCGGTACTCGTGTCGCTCGCCGTCTTCTGCCACGCGCGCAGCCTATGTCGTACCGCTGGTAACTCCAGAGGGCCCGACCCCTACCCATCGGTACGGTCCTGCCCTACGCTCCCACTGCGCCAGTGATTACTGGCGTGGACACGAGGTGCGAACGCGGTGTGCGCACGCGATGAGGCGTGGAGGTACCGGATGGCCGAACGGCAGCAGGGGCAGGGGCGGCGGGGGCCGCATGTACGGGTGGCGGTGGTCGGGTCCGGGTTCGGCGGGCTCGGCGCGGCCGTGCGGCTGCGGCGTGAGGGGATCACCGACTTCGTCGTCCTGGAGCGGGCCGGTTCCGTCGGCGGCACCTGGCGGGACAACGACTACCCGGGGTGCGCCTGTGACGTGCCGTCCCATCTGTACTCGTTCTCGTTCGCGCCCAACTATGAGTGGCCGCGCGCCTTCTCCGGGCAGGAGCACATCCGGGCCTATCTGGAGCATGTGACGGACGTCTTCGGGCTGCGGTCCCATATTCGCTTCGACTCCGAGGTGATGAGGATGGCCTGGGACGGGGAGCGGTTGTGCTGGGACATCGAGACCGCGACCGGGCCGCTGTCCGCCGATGTCGTCGTCTCCGCGACCGGGCCGCTCTCCGATCCGAGGATCCCGACCGAGGCGGAGCTGCCGGGGCTGGGCTCGTTCCCCGGCGAGGTCTTCCACTCCGCCCGCTGGGACCACGGCTACGACCTGCGCGGCAAGCGGGTCGCGATGATCGGTACGGGCGCCTCGGCGGCCCAGATCGTGCCGGCGATCCAGCCCGAGGTCGGCCGGCTGACCCTCTTCCAGCGGACCCCGCCCTGGGTGCTGCCGCGGGTCGACCGGGGCATCGGCGGCGTCGAGCGGTGGCTGCACCGGCAGTTGCCCTTCACCGCGCAGGCCCGGCGCGGACTGCTGTGGGGCATGCGGGAGCTGCAGGTGCAGGCCTTCACCAAGCGGCCCAAGGTGCTGGGCGTGGTGGAGCGGGTGGCGAAGCGGAACCTGGCCCGGACCGTCAAGGACCCGGACCTGCGCGCCCGGCTCACCCCCGACTACCGCATCGGCTGCAAGCGCATCCTGCTGTCCAACACCTACTATCCGGCGCTCACGCAGCCGAACGTCGACGTGGTCGCCTCCGGGCTGGCCAAGGTCGACGGCTCCACGCTCGTCGCCGCCGACGGGTCCGCCGCCGAGGTCGACGCGATCGTCTTCGGCACCGGGTTCCATGTCACCGACATGCCCATCGCCGACCGGGTCGTGGGCGCCGACGGCCGGACCCTCGCCGAGGCCTGGGCGGACGGCGGGATGCGGTCGCTGCGCGGGTCGTCGGCCGCCGGGTTCCCGAACTGGATGACGATCATCGGGCCCAACACGGGCCTCGGGAACTCCAGCATGATCCTGATGATCGAGTCCCAGCTGAACTACATGGCGGACTTCGTACGGCAGTTGGACGTGCTGGGCGGCCGGGCCGCCCTCGACGCCCGGCCCGCGGCCGTGGACGCCTGGAACGAGCGGGTCCAGAAGCGCATGGAGGGCACGGTCTGGAACACCGGCGGCTGCACCAGCTGGTATCTCGACGCCAACGGCCGTAACACGACCGTCTGGCCGGGGACGACGTCCGAGTTCCGGGGCGCGACCCGACGGGTCGATCTGAGCGAGTACGCGGTGCTGCGGCCGGCACGGCCGGGTACGGAGAACGAGGAGACGCCCAGGAAGGGCGACACGGCGAAGGTGGAGGCCGGAGCGTGACCCGACTGACCCATGTGAAGCACGGGCCCTACGCGCCGCCCGTCGCCGTAAGAGAGTTGGCGGCCGTGTCCGCCGACGGGGCGCGGCTGCACGTCGAGGTGCACGGACCCGAGGACGCGCCCGCGGTGGTGCTGGTGCACGGCTGGACGTGTTCGACGGCGTACTGGGCGGCGCAGGTCCGGGACCTCGCCGTCGACCACCGGGTGGTCGTCTACGACCAGCGCGGTCACGGCCGCAGTCCCGCCTCCGCCGTGTGCAGCGCGGACGCCCTCGCCGACGATCTGGAGGCGGTGCTCGCGGCGACGCTCGCGCCGGGCGAGAAGGCGGTCCTGGCCGGGCACTCCATGGGCGGGATGACGCTGATGGCGGCGGCCGGGCGGGCGCGCTTCCGGGAGCACGCGGCGGCGGTCCTGCTGTGCAGCACGGGCAGTTCGAAGCTGGTCGCCGAGTCGCTGGTCGTGCCGATGCGGCCGGGGCGCGTGCGCACCTGGCTCACCCGGCAGGTCCTCGGCTCGCGGGCGCCGCTCGGGCCGGTCACGCCCGTCGCTCGGCGGATCCTCAAGTACGCGACCATGGGCCCCGGTTCGTCGCCGGTGATGGTCGAGGCGTGTGCGCGGATCGTGCACGCGTGCCCGGCCAGGGTGCGGCACGCCTGGTCGCATGTCCTCGCCTCGCTCGATGTCGACCACGGGGTACGGGAGTTGACGGTGCCGACGGCCGTCGTCGTGGGCACGGCGGACCGGATGACCCCGCCGGTGCACGCGCGGGCGCTGGCCGCCGCGCTGCCCGACTGCGTGGGCGTGAGCGAGCTGACCGGGGTCGGGCACATGGCGCCGGTGGAGGCGCCGGAGGCGGTCACCGCCCGGATACGCGGGCTCGTGACGACGTACGCGACGAGGTACGCGACGACCGGGCGGGACGAGTTGGAGGAGGCGGGCGCATGAGCAACGGCAGCACCCTGGAGGGGCGGGTCGCGGTCGTCACCGGGGCCGCGCGGGGCGTCGGGGAACTCCTCGCGCGCAAGCTCTCGGTGCGCGGGGTGAAGGTCGCGCTCGTCGGCCTCGAACCGGACGAGCTGAAGCGGGTGTCGGAACGGCTGTACGGGGACAGCGAGTTCTGGCACGCCGACGTCACCGACCATGAGGCCATGGCGCGGGTCGCGGCGGAGGTGAAGGAGCGGTTCGGGCGGATCGACATCGTCGTCGCCAACGCGGGGGTCGCGAACAGCGGGCCGTTCGTGGACTCCGACCCGGACTCCTGGCGGCGGGTCATCGAGGTCAACCTCGTCGGATCGGCGGTCACCGGGCGGGCGTTCCTGCCGGCGCTGATCGAGAGCCGGGGCTATCTGCTGCAGATCGCCTCCCTCGCCGCGATCACTCCGGCGCCGATGATGACGGCGTACTGCGCGTCGAAGTCGGGCGTCGAGGCGTACGCGCACTGTCTGCGTGCTGAGGTCGGGCATCAGGGGGTGGGCGTCGGGGTCGGGTATCTGTCCTGGACCGACACGGACATGGTGCGCGGCGCCGACAAGGACGAGGCGCTGCGGGAGTTGCGGGAGCGGCTGCCGTGGCCGGCCGGCAAGACGTATCCGCTGGGGCCGGCCGTGGACCGGCTCGTCGCCGGGATCGAACGGCGGTCCAGTCATGTGTACGGGCAGTGGTGGCTGCGGGGGATGCAGGGCGTACGCGGGTATCTCCCCGGGCTCATAGGGACGTTCGCGCCCCGGGAGGTGCGGCGGATGGAGCCGCGGCTTCGTGAGGTGTCCAAGGGGCTGGTGGGGGCCGGTGGGGCCGCGGACGAGCGGACGCGGGGGGTGGGGGCGCCGGAAAGCGGATGATCCCGGGCGGGTGGCTGAGTGGGGATGACGGAGCGTTACTGATCGAAATGCGTGGGATGTCGGCGCGTGTTTGTCTGGTCGAGGCCCGATCCCCTCACCCACTACGGGAGTGAATCCACATGGGCATGAAGGACCAGTTCCAGGACAAGGCTGAGCAGCTGAAGCAGCAGGCCAAGCGCAAGGCCGGCCAGTCGCCGGAGGAGCACCAGCGGGCTCAGCGGCCTGGTGAGCGTGAGCGCGAGCGTGACAACGGGCGCGAGCACGGGCAGCCGCAGCGTGAGCGTCAGCCGCAGCACGGGCAGCCGGAGCGTGGTGCGCCGCGACGGGACGAGGAGTCCGAGCGGCTGATGCGGGACGAGGAAGACCGGTTCCGGCAGGACTACGAGGGGTAGGTGCCGGCTCGGCTTCGGTCGTGCGTGACGTGGGGCGCCCTCCTTTTCAGGAGGGCGCCCTGCGTTTGTGTTCGCCGCCCCTACGGGGCTTGCTGGCGTCGCGGTAGCTTCGGGCGGGATCTGTTCGGGGTGTTCGTGTAGTCCGGGGGGTCCGCCGGGGGGTGGGACTTCAGGAGGTCCAGGGCCAGGGACACCGCCGCGTCCAGTTGGGTGTTGCGGCCCTCGGCCCAGTCGAGGGGGGTGCGGAGGACTTCCAGGTCCGGGGTGACGCCTCGGTTCTCGATGGTCCAGCCGTACGCGTCGAACCAGGCGGCGTTCATGGGGACGGTGATGACCGTGCCGTCGCCGAGTTGGTGGCGGCCGGTCATGCCGACGACGCCGCCCCAGGTGCGCAGGCCGACGACGGGGCCGAGCTTGAGGAGCTTGAAGGCGGCGGTGATCATGTCGCCGTCGGACGAGGTCGCTTCGTCGGCCAGGGCCACCACAGGGCCGCGGGGGGCGCTCGACGCGTACGACACCGGCTGGGCGTTTCGGGTCAGGTCCCAGCCGAGGATCGTGCGGGTGAGTTTCTCGACGACCAGTTCGCTGATGTGGCCGCCAGCGTTGCCGCGCACGTCGACGATCAGGGCGGGCCGGGACACCTCCATGCGCAGGTCGCGGTTGAACTGGGCCCAGCCGGAGCCGCCCATGTCCGGGATGTGGAGGTAGCCGCAGTGGCCGCCGCTCAACTCGCGGACGACCTCGCGGCGTTTGGCGACCCAGTCCTGGTAGCGGAGGGGGCGTTCGTCGATGAGGGGGACCACGGCGACGCGGCGGGAGCGGCCTGCGCCTTCCGTGGTGGAGCGGCCTGCGCCTTCCGCGTCGGAGCGGCCCGCGCCCTCCGCGTCGGAGAGGCCCGAAGGGCCTTCCGAGGAAGCTTCCTCGGAAGGGTGGTGGGCGACGGGCTGGGCGAAGGTCAGTTCGACGGTCGAGCCGCCCGCGCCCGCGAGCAGGGGGTACGGGCCCGTCGTCGGGTCCACCGGGCGGCCGTCGACGTGGGTCAGGGCCGAGCCCTCCCGGATGCCCGTGCCGGCCAGGGGGGAGCGGGCCTTGGAGTCGGACGAGTCGCCGGGGAGGATGCGGCGGATCGTCCAGTCGTCGTCCCGGCGGACGAAGTTGGCGCCCAGGAGGCCCTGGCGGCGCTGGTAGTGGGGTGGGCCCTCGTTGCGGCGCGCGGCGGAGACGTAGGCGTGGGAGGTGCCCAGTTCGCCCAGGACCTCCCTCAGCAGGTCCGCGAACTCGTCGGGGGACGCGACCCGTTCGACCAGCGGGCGGTACTGGTCGAGGACGCCGTCCCAGTCGATGCCGCTCATCTTCGGGTCCCAGAAGTACGCGCGGATGAGGCGGCCGGCCTCCGCGTACGACTGGCGCCACTCCGCGGCCGGGTCGACCTCGTGCAGGATGCGCCGGAGGTCGATCCAGACGGTCGAGTCGCTGTCGCCGGACTCGGTGGAGGGGACGGCCCGCAGGTCGCCCTCGTCGACGACCACGAGCCGCGAGCCGTCGCCGCTGACCGCGAACCAGTCCAGATGGTCGACGAGTTCGGACTTCTTGGCCTTGCTGATGTTGAAGTATTCGAGGGTCGGGCGGCCGGTCATGTCGTCCGGGTTGGCGAAGGTCTCGCCCAGGGCGCCCGAGATGGGCCAGCGGAGCCAGACCAGGCCGCCGCCCGCGACGGGGTGCAGCGCCGAGTACTTGGAGGCGGTGACGGGGAAGGGCGTGACGCGGTTCTCCAGGCCCTCGGTCTCGACGGTCACCGTTCCGCCGGTGTCCTCGTCCTCGGTCGGGTCCATGCCCCCGGCGACCGGGCGGCCGTCGGGGTTCAGGGCGAAGGGGGAGGGCGTGGCGGAGGAGAGCGGGACCAAGTAGGGGCGGCAGCCGAGCGGGAAGGACAGGTCGCCGGTGTGGACGTCGTAGACCGGGTCGAAGCCGCGCCAGGACAGGAAGGCGAGGTAGCGGCCGTCGCGCGTGAACACGGGGTTCTCGTCCTCGAAGCGGCCGTTGGTGACGTCGACGACGATCCGGTCCTTTATGCGGGCCATCTTGATCTGGCGGAGGGTGCGGCCGATGCCCGGGTGGGACCAGGTCAGCCAGGCGCCGTCGGGTGAGAAGGCGAGGTCGCGGACGGGGCCGTTGAGGGATGTGATGAGCTCGGTGACCTCGCCGCTCGATTCCTCGGAGCCCGCGTCGGCAGCCGCTTTGCCGGACGCGTCGAACGCATCGGACACGTCGAACGCATCGGGGGCCTCGGATGCCTCGGACGCGTCCGACGCCTCGGACACTGTGAGGAGGAGGACGCGGCCGTCGTCGGCGGCGATGGCCAGGCGTTCGCCGCGTGGGTCGGACACCAGTTCCAGGACGCGGCCCAGGCCGCCGGAGGCGAGGCGGCGGGGCTCGCGGTCTCCGGTGGCCCGGGGGAGGTAGGCGATCTCGATCGCGTCCTCGCCGTCCGCGTCCGTCACGTACGCCACCTGGCCGCCGGAGCCGAGCATCTCGGGCAGCCGGACGCGTACGCCGGGGGTGTCGGCGATGGTCCGGGCGGGGCCGTCGCGGTGGGTCAGCCAGTACAGGCTGCCGCGTACGACGACCGCGCTCGCCCGGCCCGTCTCGTCCACGGAGATGCCGTCGACGTGCTGGGCGGCCGGCACCTGGTATCGCCGCCGCCCGGTGAGCGCCCCGCCGAGCCGGATGTCGAGGCGGCGGGGGACGGCGTCGGCGGCGAGGTCGTCGACGAGCCACAGGTCGCCGGCGCACTGGTAGACCACCCGGGTGCCGTCGCTGGCCGCGTGCCGGGCGTAGAAGGAGTCGTGGTCGGTGTGGCGGCGCAGGTCGGAGCCGTCGTACGCGCAGGAGTAGAGGTTGCCGATGCCCTCGTGGTCGGAGAGGAAGGCGATCCGGCCGCCGACGAACATGGGCGAGTGGAGGTGCCCGTCGAGGTCGGCCAGCAGCCGCTCGCCGTGCAGCCAGAGGCGGCCCATGGCTCCGCCCCGGTAGCGCTTCCAGGACGCCGGTTCGTGCGGGGGCGTCCCGGTGAGCAGCAGGGTGCGGCGCTCGCCGTCGATCTCGGCGCACTGGATGTCGGAGACCGGGCCCCAGGGGAGCTTGCGGCCGGGGTCGCCGTCCGTGCGCACCTTGTAGGCCCAGGTGAAGTACGAGAACGGCTCGCCGTGGGAGGCGACGGCCAGGATGTCCGAGCGGCCCCCGGTGTCGGGGGTCGGGGGCGTCCAGCCGCGGACCTCGGTGTCGGGGCTGCCCCAGTGGGTGAGCCGGCGTGCGGGTGCCCCGCCGTCCACCGGCGTCAGATGGATCTCCGGGAGGATGCTCCGCCAGCTCGTGTACGCGATGTGCCGGCCGTCGGGCGAGAAACGGGGCGTGCTGACCTTCGTACGGTCGACGGTGAGCCGCCAGGCGCGGTCCGAGCCGTCGAGAGGGGCCAGCCACAGGTCGTCCTCGGCCACGAAGCAGAGCCGGTCGCCGTTGAGGTGGGGGAAGCGGAGGTAGCCGGTGTCCCGGCCCGTCCCTTGCTCCCGGCCCGTCCCCTGCTCCCGGCCTGTCCCTTGCTCGTAGGTGTCGCTCACCTCTCCCATGCTTTTCCTCTCGGGAGGCCCCGGCAACTTCACCGCGTGACCCACGACACGAACGAAACCGTTTCGTTTTCTTCAGCTCTCGGTATATCGTCTTAAGCGTACGAAACCGTTTCGTTCGAGAGGCGGTGTGTCCGGCCCGTGCCATGCCGTGCGGCCGGTAGCCTTGTCGTCTCGAACGTGCAGCCGGAGCAAGGGGAGTGGGATGACTGAGACCACGACGGTGCGCCGCAGTCGGATCACGCCCGAGCGCGAGGCCGAGCTCTACGCGGCCGTGCTCGACCTGCTCCGGGAGGTCGGCTACGACGCCCTCACCATGGACGCCGTGGCCGCTCGCACCCGCTCCAGCAAGGCCACCCTCTACCGCCAGTGGGGCGGCAAGGCCGAGCTGGTCGCGAAGGCGATCCGGCAGGAGAAGTCGATGACCTGGACCGGCGTCGACACCGGATCCCTGCGCGGCGACTTCCACGCCCTGGTGCGACGCGAGGACGACTGCGCCATGGAACAGAGCTCCGCGCTGATGCGTGGTCTGGCCATGGCGGTGCACACCAACCCCGAACTGCTCGGGGCGTTCCGCGAGTTCCTCGTCGAACCGGAGATGGCGGAGTTCCAGCGGGTGCTGCAGCGCGCGGTCGACCGCGGTGAGGTCCGGCCGGACAACCCCGCGCTCGAGTTCGTGATGCACATGATGCTCGGCGCCTTCGTCACCCGGACGCTGCTCGAAGAGCTGCCGCCGACCCAGGCCTTCCTCGTCTCGTACATCGACGCCGTGGTCCTCCCCGCCCTCGGTGTACCGATCGGCTGACCCACCACTGACACCCCCACCGGCACCCCACTGACCCACCTGTGCGACAGCCGCCCGACGTGCGGCTGAGCACCACCTGACGCCACCCGCTCATGTCGTCGGGCCGATCACCCCTGCCTTGCCTCGCCCTGCCTCCTCCCTCCCCGCGGCACGGGCTGATCCGTCCTGCCCTCTGCACCTCCACGACCTGAACGGGAGTACCGCCCCGTGGCCACATTCCTCTACAAACTCGGTCGACTCGCCTTCCGGCGACGACACTTCGTAGCCCTGCTCTGGGTGGCACTGCTGACGCTCGCGGGCGTCGGCGCCGCCTCCGCGCCCGCCGCCGGCTCGTCCTCCTTCTCCATCCCGGGGACCGAGGCCCAGAAGGCCTTCGACCTGCTGGAACAGCGCTATCCCGGCATGAGCGCCGACGGCGGCACCGCCCGGGTCGTCTTCAAAGCGCCCGACGGCGAGAAGATGACCGACGCCGCGAACAAGGCGACCGTCGAGAAGACCGTCGAGGAACTGGGCGACGGCTCCGAAGTCGTCTCCGTCAGCGACCCGTTCACCACCAGGGCGGTCAGCAGGGACGGGACGGTCGCCTACGCCTCGGTCACGTACAAGGTCCCGGGCATGGAGCTGAAGGACTCCTCCAAGAAGGCTCTGGAGACCGCCGCGCACAAGGCGCAGGACGCCGGGCTGACCGTCGAGATGGGCGGTGACGCCCTGCAGGCCGAGCCCGAGACGGCGGCCACCGGCGAGATCATCGGCCTCGCCCTGGCCGCGGTCGTCCTCGTCGTCACCCTGGGCTCGCTCGTCGCGGCCGGGCTGCCGCTGCTGACGGCGATCATCGGCGTCGGCATCGGCGTCTCCACCATCACCGCCCTCGCCGACGCGCTCGACCTCGGCGACACCACCTCCACCCTCGCCCTGATGATCGGTCTCGCGGTCGGTATCGACTACGCGCTCTTCATCGTCTCCCGCTACCGGTCCGAACTGGCCGAGGGCCGGGAACGCGAGGAAGCGGTCGGCCGGGCCGTCGGCACCGCCGGCTCGGCGGTGGTCTTCGCGGGCCTCACGGTCGTGATCGCGCTGGCCGGTCTCGCGGTCGTCAACGTCCCGATGCTGACCAAGATGGGGCTCGCGGCGGCGGGCACGGTCGTCATCGCGGTCCTCATCGCCCTCACCATGGTCCCGGCGCTGCTCGGCTACGCGGGCCGCAGGGTCCGGCCGGCCGGTGAGAAGGGCAAGCTGCTCGGACGCCGCAAGGCGAAGGGCTCCGCCACGGATTCCGGCAAGGAATCCGCCGTGGTCAAGCCCAGCATGGGCACCCGTTGGGCGAGCTTCGTCGTCCGTCGTCCGGTCGCCGTGCTGCTGTTCGGCGTGGTCGGCCTGGGCGCGATCGCGGTCCCTGCCACCCAGCTGGAGCTGGGCCTGCCCGACGACGGCTCGCAGCCGACGTCCACCACGCAGCGCCGGGCGTACGACCTGCTGTCCGAGGGCTTCGGGCCCGGCTTCAACGGCCCCCTGATGGTCGTCGTCGACGCCAAGGACAGCGCGTCCCCGCAGGAGGCCGCCACCGCGGTGACGGACGGGATCAAGGGTCTCAAGGACGTCGTCACGGTGACCCCCGCGACGTTCAACAAGGCCGGCGACACCGCGATGATCACGGTGATCCCGAACTCCAAGCCGTCCTCCACGCAGACCGAGGACCTGGTGCACGCCATCCGTGACGAGGGCGCCGGCGTGACGGCGGACACGGACGCGAAGGTGCTGGTCACCGGCGCCACGGCGATGAACATCGACTTCTCGCAGAAGCTCACCGACGCGCTGCTCCCGTACCTGGCGCTGGTGGTGGGCCTCGCCTTCCTCCTGCTGATCGTGATCTTCCGGTCGATCCTGGTTCCGCTGAAGGCGGCCCTCGGCTTCCTGCTCAGCGTGCTGGCCGCGCTCGGCGCCGTGGTCGCGGTCTTCCAGTGGGGCTGGCTGGCGGGGCTCATCGGCGTCGAGGAGACCGGCCCGATCATGTCGATGATGCCGATCTTCATGGTGGGCGTGGTCTTCGGCCTGGCCATGGACTACGAGGTGTTCCTCGTGACCCGCATACGCGAGGCCTACGTCCACGGCGAGAACCCGAACCAGGCCGTGGTGACCGGCTTCAAGTACAGCGCCCGGGTGGTCGCGGCCGCCGCGGCGATCATGATGGCCGTCTTCGCCGGCTTCATCGGCTCGGGCGAGTCGATGATCAAGATGATCGGCTTCGGCCTCGCCATCGCCGTCCTCTTCGACGCGTTCGTCGTCCGTATGGCCATCGTCCCGGCCGTCCTCGCCCTCCTGGGCGACAAGGCCTGGTGGCTGCCGAAGTGGCTCGACCGCGCGCTGCCGAACGTCGACGTCGAGGGTGAGGGCCTGCGGGCCCACGACGACGCGGCGAAGAAGTCGGCCGAGGACGACGAGGACAGGGAGCTGGTCCGCGCCTGACGCGACGGACGGCTGCCGAGCGGGATCGGCTGCCGTGCGGGATCGGCCTGCCTGAGCAGGACCGGCTGCCGCGCAGGACCGCCGGTGAGGGCCCGTGGGGACGGGTGCCCTCACCGGCTTCCGCGTTCCCGGGGTCCGCCGGGTGGCTGGGCCTGGGCATAGAGGACAGGCGGCATAGCGGACAAGATCCGGCCTATACGGTTCCTAGCGTGGTCGTACGCGTCACCCACCGGAACCGGAGCGACCGACCATGGACACCGACACCGACACCGACACCGACACCGACACCGACACCGACACCGACACCGAGATCCGTCCCTTCCGCATCGACATCCAGCAGGCCGAACTGGACGACCTGGAGGACCGGTTGGCGCGTACGCGCTGGCCTCGAGAGCTGCCGGGCGAGGGGAACGGCTTCGGCAGGGGCGCGCCGGTGGCGGCGGTGCGGGAGCTGGCCGAGTACTGGCGCACGACGTACGACTGGCGGGCCCAGGAACGCCGCCTCAACGCGTTCTTCCAGTTCCTGACCGAGATCGACGGCCTGGACGTGCACTTCCTCCATGTGCGCTCGCCCCGGCCCGACGCCGTCCCTCTCCTGCTTTCTCACGGCTGGCCCCACTCGGTCGTCGAGTTCACGCGTCTGATCGGTCCGCTGACGGAGCGCGGGTTCCATGTCGTGGCCCCGTCCGTCCCCGGCTTCGCCTTCTCCGAGGGGCCGAGGGAGGAGGGCTTCGGCATCGACGACGTGGCGCGCATGTGGGCCGAGTTGATGCGCCGCCTCGGCTACGACCGCTACGGCGTTCAGGGCGGCGACCTGGGCGCGTACCTGGCGCCGGCGGTGGCCCGTACGGCCCCCTCGCATGTCGTCGGCGTCCACATCAACGGTGGCTTCGGCTTCCCCACGGAGAGGGACGTCCCCGAACTGACCGACGCCGAGCGGGCCCACCACGAGATGATCAAGCAGTGGTCGGTCGGCGGCGTCGACCACCACACCCTCCTCCGCTTCGCCCCGCAGACCTTCGCGTACGCCTGGAACGACTCGCCGGTGGCCCAACTCGCCTGGATGATGCAGAAGTTCGAGGACTTCGGCATCCGTGACCACGACCACGACCGCGACCGTGACCGTGACCTGTTCCTCACGAACGTCGCGCTCTACTGGCTGACGGGCACCTCCGGCACGTCGTCCTGGTTCATGTACAACCGCCGGGAGTTCGCGTGGCCGGAGGGGCAGAAGCACGCCCCGACGGGCGTGTACTGCGGCCCGCCCGCGATCCGCCGCCTCGCCGAACGCGACAATCGGATCGTGCACTGGCCGGAGTCGAACCCGGGGAGCCACTTCGTGGGGATGGACGAGCCGGTGGCACTGGCGACCGACATCCGCGTCTTCTTCGACAGGATTCTCTGACTGCGAGGGCATGACCGGTGACCGATGCGACCGATGAGATGAGACCGATGTGGCTGATGTGACCGGTGAGGGCGGCGACCGCGGCGACCGCGGTGACAACCGCATGGGGCCGCCCCACTTCGGTACCGAACGCGAGACGCTCCGCGCCTTCCTCGACTATCACCGCGCGACGCTCGCCATGAAGTGCGCTGGCCTCTCGGACGAGGAGCTGCGCAGCCGGTCGATGCCCCCGTCGGCCCTCTCTCTGCTGGGCCTCGTGCGACACATGGCGGAGGTGGAACGGGCCTGGTTCCGCCGGGCCTTCGAGGATCACGACGCCCCCATGGTGTGGTCGAAGGAGATCGACTTCCAGGCGGCGTACGACGCGAGCGCCTCGACGCGGACGGAGGCGTTCGGGGCGTGGGAGGCGGAGGTGGAGACCTCGCGCCGTATCGAACGGGAGGCGGAGTCCCTGGACCTCGCCGGTTACCAGCCCAGGTGGGGCGAGGAGGTCTCGCTGCGGATGGTCATGGTTCACGTGCTGCTGGAGTACGGCCGCCACAACGGTCACGCGGACTTTCTGCGGGAGGGGGTGGACGGGACGGTGGGGGCGTGAGTACGCGGCCTCAGAAGTGCTGCTTGGCCGTTCTGATCAGGCGGGCGATCCCGTCCCGGGTCCGTACGCGGCGCTCGTCGAACTCCGGCCTGCTGTCGGCCTTGTGGACGGCGGTGACATCGGCGAGGACGGTCTCCGCGGCCAGGCTCAGGGCTTCGTCGTCCGTGAGCATCTGCACGCGGAACAAGGCCTCCTGCGCGCCGGAGCGCAGGTCGTACGCGCGCACGCGGACCGTGTCGGGGTCCTCCGGGGGCGGCTGTTCACGCTCGCAGAACCACAGGTGGACGAGGCAACGGCGGTAGTTGATCAGCGCGCCGGCGTACGTGGAGTAGGCGTCGAGGCGCTCTTGGCGAAGCCTCTCCCGGCGGGCGAACTCGTGGCTCCGGTCCGTGGTGCGCTGCTGGAAGGCGAGCGTCAGACCCGAGCCGAGGAGTGTGCCGAGTACGGCTATGCCACTGGCGATGATGGTCTCCACGGTCCAAGCTGATCACGCGGGGATGGACGGCGACAGGTGGGGCGCCGGCAGGCGGGGCTGTGGGAGGCGTGGGTGGAGAGACTGCGGCGGGCCTTTCTGGACTTCGACCGGCGCCACGGCGGTGCGGAGCCTCCCCCGAAGGTCCAGGTCTTCGTGGCCCGGCACCCGGTGGGCACGGGCCTGCTCTTCGGCGTCACCTTCGGCCTGCTGGTCGCCTCCGGAGTGTCCGCCTTCCACGACCCCGTGCTTCTCCTTCAGGCGGCCCTGCCCGGGGTGGGTTTGGGGCTCTTCGTGTGGCTCGTCTGCCGCGTCGAACGCCGCCGTCAGGCCCACTACGCACGCAACGGAGGCTTTCGCTGGGACCCTCCCCAGCCGCCCGTCCGGGACGGCACCCTGCCGGTCTGGTTCGAGGGCCTGCTCTGGCTCAGCTACTGGACCGTCTACCTGGTGCTCATCTGGCTCGTGGGCCAACTGCGGAGCCCACCCTTCACCTGGGTCCAGAGCGCGATCTACGCCGGGTTCCTGATCATCGGAAGCTGGGCCGTGCGCCTGACCAAGGAACGCCGACGGCGACGGGGCCGTTGACCACCAGCACCGAGGCAGGGGTCACTCCCCGGTGTCGGCTCGGTCCTCGCCGAACACCTCGGTGACGGAGGTGGCCCTGATCGCGCGGGTGAACCAGCGGTTGAGGGTGTCGAGGTCGTGGCAGGAGGTGATGCGGTCGCGATCGGCATCGGACACGTGCACGTCGCGGCCGTCGAGGAGCAGCAGGATGTCCTCGATCTTTGCCTCGGTCAACCCTTTGGCCACGCCCTGCGCGACCCCTTGTGCGACGCCCTGCGCGACACCCTGCGCGACGCCCTGCGCCCTCCCCTCCGCCCGGATTTCCTCGGAGATCGGCGACGTGAAGAACGAGAGGTCGGTCATGAGGTCCCTCCAGGTAGCGGCGGCCGAGGTTTCGCCCAGCCCCTGAGATGTCAGTTCTACGAAGATCGTCGCGGTGTCGGGGTCGCGGGCTTCGAGGCCCTTCAGAGCGTCTACCAGTACTTTGAGTATGGCACCGGCGCATGGGTCGCGGCGGTGAAGGACAGCGGACAGAACGGTCAGTGGGATGTCGCGGCGAGCCTGGACCGGGTCGTCGATGACCGGCACGTTGTCCGGCCCCAGGACCAGAGGGCGCAGTGTGAGGGAAGGCCACTCGGGTGGGCCGAAGTCCACGGCCTCGGACGCCCAGGCGGCTGTGCTCCGGCTGTCGCACACCACGAGGAGAACGGCGGGCATCTGGTACTTCGCGTGCAGGTGCGCCACGTAGTAGGCCCAGTTCCTGGGCTTCTCGGGGACTTTCTTTCCCTGGGCCTCGACGGCCAGAAGGAACTTGCCCTTCTTCGTCTCGATACTCAGCAGCGTGTCCACCCGCCGTTCCAGCGGACGGTTCTCCGTCAGGTCGGTGGGGAACGGCGTGGCCGAGACCGGATCGTCGAAGGGGATGCCGAGTGCTCGTACGGCGCGGGCGAAGACACCGGGGTCCTGTTGGAAGATCCGGTGCATGGCTTCGTGGGGGGAACTGACCATCGGGTGGTGTCCGGTCCTTTCGTCACTCTTGGGTGTGAGCATATGACGGACAACTATGCTCAGACCTGGCGGAGTTGGGAGTATTCACCCGCAGGGGTGATAGGCGCTCTCGTGCTTACCGTGAGGTGGGCCGCCGGGCGAGGTGACAGCGGAGCTGTTCCTTTTCCCGGCGGCCTCCTCCCGAACCCGCCGTGCGACGTTAACCGCAGCGGGCTCTCCAGTGATCTTCACCGTGTGAGGCAGTGGGTTGCCCGGCGTGGATGTCCTCATGGCAACGTGCGCAGACCACCAGTGTCTTGCGGCGTCGCTTGATCATGAGGGCGGCCCAGTCGGGCTGTTGTTCTCCTGGTTTCCCGAGGTCGGCGAGCCTGCGGATCTGGTGGACCTGGACGTTGCCGGGTCGTCCGCACAGCTCGCACCACCGGGCGAGGAACCGTCCGATCAGTTCCTTGCGTCGGTGGGAGGCCCAGGAGGGTTCGCGGTCGAGGAGGACCGCTGTTTTCTGCCGTTGCAGTGGAATGCCGCCGAACCGTGCGACCAGTGGTTTCCTGCCAGGTCCTCGCTCCGTGCTGACCTGGAGACAGGTGCGCCGCCCGGCTGGTGTGTCGATGGTGGCCTTGTACGTGCGGGCCGTCTTCGACACGGTCGAGCGGTGCTTGTTCGCCAGGGTGTGCAGCAGGGAGGTCTGCATGACCCAGTGCAACCGGTTCAGTCGAAAGACGTCGCCGGCCAGCAGGTAGTACTGGACGATGCCGCGGTATCGGGCCCCGTAGAGGTTGACGATGGTGTGGTCGTCGGCGTGTGTCAGGTGGGGCCGGCGGGCGGGTTTGCCGCCCTTGAGATACGGCGTGCTGTGAGCCTTGATCACGTCTTTCGGCACGTGCAGGGCGATGGCTCCGTTCACCGTGCGGCGGTTGCGCCGGTCGGTGGCGAAGCGCTTCAGTCTGCGGTTTTCGTGCCGCACCGTGATGTCGTAGCCGAGAAATCTCGCCTTGCCGGTTCGGGCGTGCGTGATCAGCGTCTTTTCTTGCGAGAGTTCGAGTTTGAGGTCGTCACGCAGGAACGTCGCGATGCGCTGTTTGATCTGCTCGGCTTCGGCTCGTGGTCCTGCGAACCCGAGGAGGGTGTCGTCGGCGTAACGCACATACCGCAGCCGCCTGTAGTCAGGGTCGTTCATATCCTGACTGGGAAGGCGGTGCAGCTGCTGCCGCAGTTTCCGCGCTTGAGCGTGGTCCTTGCGGTTGCGTGCGCTGGTGAGCGCCCAGAGCACCCGCTTGTACTCCAGGTTGCGTGCCCGGAGTTTTCCTCGGGTGTATTCCGGAATGAGAACTGTTTCGATGAACGTGTCCAGCCGGTGCAGGTAGATGTTGGACAGGAGAGGAGAAAGAACGCCGCCCTGCGGTGCGCCGCTGAGCGTGGTGTTCCATTTCCAGTCCTCCAGGTATCCGGCGCCCAGCATGTTGCGCACCAGCCGAAGGAACCGGTTGTCGCGGATTTTCTCGCCCAGGGTGTCGAGCATGACCTGATGGTCGAGGCGGTCGAAACACTGGGCGATGTCTCCTTCCACGAACCAGGCTGTCCCGGTCCAGGTGCGAACCACTTCGCCGAGGGCGGTGTGGCAGCCCCGGCGGGGACGGAAACCGTGGGACCGGTCGGAGAAGGTCGGCTCGTAGTACGCCTCCAGCAGGAGCCGCATCACCTCGCCGACCAGCTTGTCCGACCAGGACGGCAGGCCCAGCGGGCGGGTCTTCCCGTTCTTCTTCGGGATGTGGACCCGTCGCACCGGATCGAATCGGTAGCGCTCGTGGCGCAGCGCATCGATGATGCGGCCGATCTTCTCCATGGACATTCCGTCGGCGGTTTCCCCTGTTGCCCCGGCCGTCATCGCTCCCTGGTTGGAGTAGATACGTCCGTAGGCCATGAGATACAGCTGCGGGTTGAACAGTTGTCGATACAGTTCATTGCACGGCAGATTCCGTCTGCCTCGTTCACGGAGGACAGCAAGTACCGTTTCAGCGTTCTGCATTACGCATACCTCCCGGTCTCGTCTCCATCCGGTCACCTGTGCCCCTTCGCCCTGCGGACGGCTTTCCCGTCCTCCTTGGCAGGCCGTTACCCCTGCGACTACTACGGGCACTCCGTCACCATGGGACTCGCGTCCTTTAGGTGATCCCTTGTTCGTCCTGGTCGTACGTGATAGCGCAACGTAGGCGTCCCACTCATCTCCTTGAATACCCTCATTGGGTATCGCTTCGCCGCCCGGAGGTGTGCCGATGGGCAGAAGACAGCGGCACAGGCGACGACACCGGTATCAATGCCATTCCGGTGGACTCGTCTTTTAGTCGACTGGAGATTGGGATTCAGGCAATCCAGCTTTCGCCATATTGCGCGGGTCCCGCTGGGCACCGTCTCAGGCACTTGAACCCGGCCCCGGCTTTCCTGACATGCTGTGGTCCCCTTCACCTTTCGGCTCCAGGTAAGTCATCGGACCCAGGAATATCCTCCAAATCCCTCCCGGCTTTACCGGGGATACAAACAGGCGCTTACAAGGCGCACTCCGCCCACACCGTCTTCCGCGGCTTCGGTCCCTCCGCCACGCCCCAGCGGTCCGCCAGTGCGGTGACTAGGAGGAGGCCTCGGCCGGACTCGTGGTCGGGGGCGGGGTGTTGGGGGCGGGTGTCGGTGGCTTCGATGCGGAGCGTGTCGCCGATGACGTAGAGGGTGAGGCGGAAGTCGCGGCCGGCCACGCGGGCGTGGGTCGCCGTGTTGGCCGCGAGTTCCGCGACGACGTGCCCGCACCGGGTCCAGGGCGAGCCAGGCGGGCGCCGCGTGGTGTGGGGGACGGGAGTATGCTGAAGTTGCCTATGGGGATGTCGAGTTGGACAGTTGCGGCACGTCGTCCACATCACAGGGGGACTGACCACCCGATGATCCGCGCGATACGACTCCGAAGACGGATACGCAGCGCCGACACGCGGGTCGCGGTCGGCGTGGGGGCAGGGGACCTCCTCCTGTGCTGCGTGCTCCTTCTGGTGGCGGTCGGGGTGTGGTTCGTGGAGCCCACCACCAGCGAGGAGGAAACCCAGGCCTGGCATCTCGCGGGCCGGATCTACGGCTACTGGCTCCTGAGCGGGCTGGTTCTCTTCCCGGTGCTGGGGATGACGCGGACGCTGGTCGTCCACCTGACCGCCATGATCGTGGCGCCTGTCGTGCTGTTCGCGCTCGTGATGCTGTCGGCCGCACGGTGACGTAGGTCCGCGCCGCCTGAGAAGGTGTCCATGGCGGACACCTGGGAAGCACACAGCAATCGCTCATAGCATCCGGGCATTCCATGACGGGACATTTCCGAAAGCGCGGTCGGCATCATGAGCACAGCGAGCAACAGCGGCGGCAACAGCAGCAGCGGCAACGGCCACAGCCACGGCCACCACCACGACGACGAGTTCGACAGAGGGCTCTCCTACGACCTCCCCGTGTTCGCCCGCCGCCGCATGATCAGACTGCTGGCCGGCGCGAGCATGGTCCCGCTGGTGGCGGCCTGTTCCTCGGACGACTCCGGCAACGGCGCCGCGTCGGACTCGTCCTCCTCCGGCTCGTCCTCCTCCTCGTCCTCGGGCAACTCCTCCGGCTCGGACTGCGAGGTCATCCCGGAAGAGACGGCCGGCCCGTACCCCGGTGACGGCTCGAACGGCCCGAACGTCCTCAAGGAGAGCGGTGTCGTCCGGCGGGACATCACCAAGAGCTTCGGCTCGGCCGACGGTGTCGCCGAAGGCATCCCGCTGACGATCACGCTGACGGTCGTCGACCAGGCCTCCGGCTGCGACACCCCGAAGGAGGGCGCGGCCGTCTACCTGTGGCACTGCGACCGGGAGGGCAGGTACTCCCTCTACACCGACGGCGTCACCGAGGAGAACTATCTGCGCGGCGTCCAGGAGACCGACGACAAGGGCCAGGTCACCTTCACGTCGATCTTCCCGGCCTGCTACACGGGCCGCTGGCCGCACATCCACTTCGAGGTCTACGACAGCCTCGACGACGCCACCGGCGGCCAGGACGTCGCCGCCACCTCGCAGCTCGCCTTCCCCAAGGACGTCTGCGACACCGTGTACGCGACGGACGGTTACAGCCAGAGCGTCGAGAACCTCAGCCAGCTCTCCCTGGAGAGCGACATGATCTTCAGCGACGGCTACGACCAACAGCTCGCCACCACCGAGGGCAGCACTGACAAGGGCTACACGGCCACCCTCACCGTGCCGGTGTGACGCGGCTGCCGGGCCGCGGAGCCGGAGCCGCCCCCGGTTCCGCGGCCCGGCTCGGCTCGGCCGAGGTGCGCCGTGTGCCCCTCCGCTCAGTGCGCCACCGGCGTGGCCGTGTACGTCCGGCGCAGGAAGCGGATCAGCGCCTTCGTGTCGAACTGCATCACCGCCACCCCCTGGGCGGAGTGGAACTCCATGACGGCCTGGACGCGGCCGCAGGGCCAGATGCTCACGGGGCCGGAGGTGGTGGGGGTGCGGAGGCCGCGTTCGAGAAGGTCGCGGGGGAAGGTCCACTCGTCAGGGCCGGGCAGGCGCACGCGGACGGCGGAGGCGTCGGGGTCGTAGCGGAGCACGACCGGCACGGTGTCCCGGTCCTCGGGGGAGTCCGTGACGACATGGGCCCGGGCGTACTGCTCGACGGTGACAGACATCGGGCAACTCCTCAACGCTGAGTGACGCAAGCAGAAGCTGTGAATCCGCTGTCCGCTGCCTCTCCAATGTCGCATATTTTCCGCCCGGCGCCCCCGGAAGCCCTGTGAGGGTGCCGGAGGCCCCTGTCAGGGCGTGGCGGCAAGGTCCTGAGTACCCCGCGAGGGCGCACGGGAACCGAGGGGGAGGGGGTCCGTCCCCCGGAGTTCGGCGAGCCGTTCGCTAATCAGTCTCGCATCGCTCTTGCAAGAGACTCGCAATAGGGCTCTATCATCGTAAGGTTCCAGCCACCCGCAGACCCCCCGCCCCACCCCCCAGCCAGTGCGTCCCACCCGGTGGCCCGGCCCCCGACCAGGAGAGCGAGCCCTCGTATGCACGTCCCCGACGGATTCATCAACGCCCCCGTCTCGGCGGTCGCCGGAGTCGTCGCCGCCGGTGCGGTCGCCGTGAGCCTGCGTGGCGCCCGGCGTGAGCTGGACGAGCGGACGGCGCCGCTCGCCGGGCTCGTCGCCGCGTTCATCTTCGCCGTGCAGATGCTGAACTTCCCGGTCGCGGCCGGGACCAGCGGACATCTGCTCGGCGGTGCCCTGGCCGCGATTCTCGTGGGCCCCTGTACCGGGGTCCTGTGCCTGTCCGTGGTGCTCCTGATGCAGGGCATCCTCTTCGCCGACGGCGGCCTCACCGCCCTCGGCGTGAACATCACGATCATGGGGGTCATCACCTCCGTCGTCGGATACGCGGTCTTCCGCGGGCTCGTCACCGTCCTCCCCAGGAAGCGGCGCTCCGTCACCGTCTCCGCCTTCGTCGCCGCCCTGGTCTCCGTGCCCGCCGCGGCCGCCGCCTTCACCCTCGTCTACGCGATCGGCGGCACCACGGACGTGCCGATCGGCTCGGTTCTCACCGCCATGGTCGGGGTCCACGTCCTCATCGGCATCGGCGAGGCCGCGATCACCGCCGCCACCGTCGGTGCCGTCATCGCCGTACGCCCGGACCTCGTCCATGGTGCCCGGGGCCTGACCGCCCCGCTGAAGCTGCGTGTCAACGGCGAGCTGGTCGACGCGCCCGCGGCCGGGCCGACGCCCGCACCCGGGCCGACGCCCGCACCCGTGGCCGCCCGGTCGCCCCGCCGGCTGATCCTCGCCGGCCTCGGCGTCTCCCTCCTCCTCGCCGGTGTCGTCAGCTTCTACGCCTCCGCAAGCCCCGACGGGCTGGAGAAGGTCGCCGCCGACAAGGGCATCGACGCCAAGGCCGAGGACCACGCCGCCGCCGACTCCCCGCTCGCCGACTACGGCGTCGAGGGCCTCACCGACGCCCGGATGTCGGGCGGTCTCGCGGGCGTGATCGGCGTCGGCGTCACGGTCGTCGCCGGTACGGGCGTCTTCTGGTCCGTACGCAGGCGGCGTACCGGCGAGGGCGACGCCACGTCCCCCACCTCCGTGCCCGAGAACGCCTGACATGGGCGCGGGTCACGCACACAAGCTCTACCGGCACGCGCACTCGCCCGTGCACGCCCTGCCGCCGCACACCAAACTGGCGGCCGTCTTCGCCTTCGTGATCGTCGTGGTGTCGACGCCACGGGAGGCGATGTGGGCGTTCGGGTTGTACGCGGTGCTCCTCGGCGCGGTCGCGTACGTGGCCCGCGTACCCGCCGGGTTCCTGCTGAGGCGGCTGCTGATCGAGATCCCGTTCGTCGCGTTCGCCGTGCTCATGCCGTTCGTGGCGCAGGGCGAGCGGGTCGAGGTCCTCGGGGTGTCGCTGAGCGTCAGCGGGCTCTGGGGTGCCTGGAACGTCCTCGCCAAGGGGACGCTGGGCGTCGCCGCCTCCGTCCTCCTCGCGTCCACGACCGAGCTCCGCGAACTCCTCCTGGGGCTGCAGCGCCTCAAACTGCCGCCGCTCCTCGTCCAGATCGCGTCCTTCATGATCCGCTACGGCGATGTGATCACCGATGAGATGCGACGGATGCGGATCGCGCGCGAGTCGCGCGGGTTCGAGGCGAGCGGCGTACGGCACTGGGGGGTGCTCGCCACGTCGGCCGGGGCGCTGTTCATCCGCTCGTACGAGCGGGGCGAGCGGGTCCATCTGGCCATGATCAGCCGGGGGTACGCGGGCACCATGCCCGTCATCGACGAGGTGACCGCGTCCCGGGCGCAGTGGTCGTACGCCTTCGCCCTCCCGGTCGCCGCGCTCGTCGTATGTCTGCTGGGATGGAGCCTGTGACCGCGTCCAAGAATCCCGAGGATCTCCTGCCCCCGTCCCTCGACTCCGTGCCCCCGTCCCTCGAAGTCGCCGGCCTGGCCTTCGCCTATCCCGACGGCCACCAGGCCCTCTTCGGCGTCGACTTCACCGTCGGGCGAGGGGAGAGGGTCGCCCTGCTCGGGCCGAACGGGGCCGGGAAGACCACCCTCGTCCTGCACCTCAACGGCATCCTCACCGGGGGCGCGGGCGCGGTGACCGTCGCCGGGATGCCGGTCGGCAAGCGGCACATGGCCGAGATCCGGCGGAAGGTCGGCATCGTCTTCCAAGACCCCGACGACCAGTTGTTCATGCCGACCGTGCGGGAGGACGTGGCCTTCGGGCCCGCCGCGGCGGGAATGAAGGGCGCCGAGCTGGAGGCCCGGGTGGACAAGGCCCTCGGGCAGGTCGGCATGACGGAGTTCAAGGAACGGCCGCCGCACCATCTCTCCTTCGGGCAGCGGCGCCGGGTGGCCGTGGCCACCGTGCTCGCCATGGAGCCCGAGATCCTCGTCCTCGACGAGCCGTCCTCCAACCTCGACCCCGCCTCGCGCCGCGAACTCGCCGACATCCTGCGGTCGTTGGACGTCACCGTCCTCATGGTCACGCACGACCTGCCGTACGCCCTCGAACTGTGCCCGCGCTCGCTGATCCTCAGCGACGGGGTCATCGCGGCGGACGGGGTGACCGGTGAACTCCTCGTCGACGACGAGCTGATGCGGGCGCATCGGCTTGAACTGCCGTTCGGGTTCGACCCGCGAGCGGTGAGGGCGGGATAGGGCTCGGGATAGAGCTCGGGGGTACGGGTTGTTCGCCGGGTGCGGGTCCGGTGGGGCTTCTCGCGCAGTTCCCCGCGCCCCCCAAGAGCAGGGGCTACGGGCTACGGCCCCCGGCCCACGGCCCCCGGCCCACGGCCCCCGGCCCCCGGCCCCCGGCCCCCGGCCCCCGGCCCCCGGCCCACGGGGCCGAGGCCCACGGGGCCGCGGGGCCGTGGCCTTTCAGGCCCCCGGCCCGTCGCCTTCCAGGCCCGCAGGGCCTGGTCTTTCAGGGGCGCGGGGAACTGCGCGAGAAGCCCCACCGGACCCGCGGACAACCACACTCGCCCCGACCGGCCCACGCGAACATCCGCAACAATGGCCCCCGTGACGAATCAAGCGGATGCGCAACGGCACGGTTCGCTACTCCTCGACGAGCAGTTGTGCTTCGCGCTGTACGCGGCACAGCGCGCGGTCACCGCCGCGTACCGCCCACTGCTCGACGAACTCGGCCTCACCTACCCGCAGTACCTGGTCATGCTCTCCCTCTGGGAGCGAGGCGAGACCACCGTCAAGGAACTCGCGGGCGCCCTGCGGCTCGACTACGGCACGGTCTCGCCGCTGCTGAAGCGGCTGGAGTCGGCCGGGCTGCTGCGCCGGGAGCGGTCGCCGCGGGACGAGCGTTCGGTGCGGATCGCTCTCACCGGGCGCGGCGAACAGCTCCGCGACCGCGCGGCGGCCGTCCCCGCCACCCTGACCGCCGCCACCGGACTCCACGGCCCCGAGGTGGTCCGGCTGCGGGAGGAGCTGTGGCAGCTGACGGCGCGGGCGACGAAGGCGGCGGGCCGCTGAGCGGGCGAGGGCGAGGGCGAGGGCGAGGGCGAGGGCGATGGTGAGGTCGAGGGGAAGGGGGCGAGCGAGGGTGACCGGTCGGCCCCTCCATCTCCATCTCCCTCTCCCCTTCCCCGGATCGGCGGTGACCTTGTGTTACCCGTGGTTACTGCCCCCGGGTAACCGATAGGCACCTACCAGCCGGTACCTTGTGCACGATGTATTCGTGCGCGCCTGTCCTGGGGAGGCCACGCGCTCGTCCTGGGGGAGGCCAAGGGAATGACTGACGACGCCGCGGGGGAGACCCTTTCCGATACTCGTCCGACGAAGATCATGTACGTCGCCGAGGCCACCGCGCACGGCGGCCGGGACGGCTACATCAGCAGCCTGGACGGCCAGATCGACCTCAAGGTCGCGATGCCGCCGGCGATGGGCGGCGACGGCAACGGCACCAACCCCGAGCAGCTGTTCGCCGCCGGGTACAGCTCCTGTTTCCACAACGCGCTGGTCCTCGTCGGCCGCCGCGCGGGCTACGACCTGACCGGCTCCACCGTCGCCGCGAAGGTCGGCATCGGCCCCAACAAGCAGCGCGGTTACGGCCTCGCCGTCGCCCTCAGCGTCTCCCTCCCGGTCCTCGACCAGGACATCGCGGCCAAGCTCGTCGACGCGGCCCACCAGGTCTGCCCGTACTCGAACGCGACCCGCGACAACATCGACGTCACGATCGTGCTGGGCTGAGGCGGCCGAGGCGGCCGAAGCGGCCCCGGGCCGAGGAATCCGGGGCCGTGCGTGTACGTTGCACCCGTCGTCGTGGGAGTGAGTCGTCGTGGTGAGTGAACGGACAGGGAGCACCGGCGTGGACGTGAACGGTACGGTCGCCGAGGGCTTCGAGCCGGTGCGGGCCGCGTTCGTGCGCAACTTCGAGGCGCTGGGCGAGCGGGGCGCGGCGGTCGTGGTCTACCGGCACGGCCGCAAGGTCGTCGACCTGTGGGCCGGCACCCGGGACGTCGACGGCGGCGAGCCCTGGCAGCACGGCACCGCCCAGATCATGCGCTCGGCGACCAAGGGCGTCGCCGCCGCCGTGCCGTTGCTGCTGGCCGAGCGCGGCGAGCTGGACCTCGACGCGCCGGTGGGCCGGTACTGGCCGGAGTTCAAGGCGCGCGGCAAGGACCGGGTGCTGGTGAGGCAGGTGCTCAACCACCAGGCCGGGCTTCCCGTCCTCGACCGTCCCCTCACCCCCGGCGAGGCGCTGGACCCGCGCCGGGGCCCCGAGGCCGTCGCCGCGCAGTCCCCCGCATGGGAGCCCGGCACCGCCCACGGGTACCACCCCCTGACGTACGGCTGGATGCTCGACGAACTGGTCCGCCGCGTGACCGGCCGGGGGACCGGCGAGTGGATCGCGTCGGACATCGCCGCCCCGCTGGGCCTGGAGTCGGACCTGTGGCTGGGGCTGCCGGACTCGGTGGCGGCGGCGGGCCGGGTCGGCCGCGCGGGCCGGCTGGAGTCGGCGCCCGAACCCACGGGCGGCCTGCGGGTCCGCGCCAAGCGGTCGGTCACCGCGGCCTACGACGACCCGGACTCCCTCACGCGTCGCGCCTTCGCCGCGATCACGCCGTTCCCCGACCAGAACGACCCCGCGTACCGCGCGTCCGCGCTCCCCGCGACCAACGGCATCGCCACGGCGGACGGCCTGGCCCGCTTCTACGCGGCGCTCATCGGCGAGGTCGACGGCGTACGGCTGTTCGGCCCGGCGACCCTGGAGGCGGCCCGCGCCGAGGAATCCTCCGGCCCCGACCGCGTCCTCGTCATCAACAGCCGCTTCGGCCTGGGCTACATGCTCCACGGCACCGCCTCCCCGCTGCTGGCCCCGGGCTCCTTCGGCCACCCCGGCCGAGGCGGCCCCCTCGGCTTCGCCGACCCCGACTCCGGCCTCGCCCTCGGCTACATCACGAACGGCTACCGCAAGTCGGTGACGGCGGACCCGAGGGCTCAGGCGCTGGTGCGGGCGGTGAGGGAGGCGCTGGGCTAGAGGGCGCTCCGGTCCTCAGCGGCGCAGGGAACCGCGGAACCAGCCCCGCCCGGCCCGAAGCCGCAAGGCCCGAAGCCGCCCGGCGGGAGCGCGCCCCGGCTGGCAGGTGCCCCCGGCTGGCAGGTGTCCCAGGGCTGGGAGGTGCCCCGGGTCTGGCAGGTGCCCCTGGCTAGGAGGCGTACCCGGAGGCCGCGCCCCGCGGAGCGGCCGTCGCGGACGAGCGGCCGGACCGGCCCAGGGCTCCCCCGCTGGTGTCCTGGCCCGATCCCGGAGATCCGGACGGCCGCCCGCCGCGGCGGCGATCTCCAGGATGCGCGGAATTCCGCCCGCTGTCGTTGGCTGACGGTCCACTCTCACTTGGCAACGCGTCCACTGTTCGCCGCAGCTCACCCGGCGGCATCCCGTACGCCGCCCGGAACGCCCGGCTGAACTCGGCCGCGCGCGGAAACCCCCAGCGCGCCCCGATCGCGTGGATCGGCGTGGCCCGCAGCACCGGGTCGGGGTCGGTGAGGTCGCGGTGCGCGTTGCGCAGCCGCTGGTCGCGGACGTAGGCGGCGACGGTCAGGCCCTCCGCCTGGAAGAGCCGGTGCAGATAGCTGCGTGAGATGTGGTGGACGTCGGCGATGGCCGTGGGGGTGAGGTCGGGATCGCCCAGGTGCCGCCGTATGAACGCCTTGATGTTCAGGAGCAGCGTCCGCCCATGGGCCTCCGGGGTCAGACGGGGCTCCGTGTCGGCGGCGTGGGCGAAGAGCGCGGTGATCAGGTCGGCGACGACCGTGCCGAGGCGGGGCGCGTCGGCGGGCCGGTACGGGGCCGTGTCCGCCGCCAGCTGCATCAGGAACTGCGCGAGCAGCGCGCCGACGCCCTCCCGGCCCGACAGGCGGCTGCCGATCACCTGGTCCGCCCTGCGCGCGGGCAGGGCGACGAGTGAGCGGGGTATTTCGAGGCCGACGGTGGTGACCGGGTCGGTGCCGGTGAGGATCTCGTACGCCATCGAGGTGCAGTTGACGTGGAAGTCCTGCGCCTCGTACGCGACCTGCTGTCTGCCCCAGGTGGCGGCGCCCTCGCCCTGGAGGAGAAGGGACAGGTGGAACGTCTCCGGGTCGGACTGGCGGATCATCTTCGGGGTGCGGCGGAAGACGATCGGGTCGAAGGTGGCGGGCCAGATCGTCACGTCGCCGAGGGGGATGAGGCGTTGGTGGGCGTAGTAGTCGTCGGCGGGGCCGGGTCGCGACTGCGGGAGGGGGACCAGGCCCATGGGCGCGTGCGTCTGCCGCAGCAGCTCCGCCCAGGCCTCGAACCGGGCGTCCACCGGGAGGTCCACGGACCGGAAGACCGACTCGTGCAACACGGGGCCAGTCAACCACAGCGCCGTACTCCGGCTGTTGGGCACCCGAAGGCCGCGGCCGGGCGGGGATGGCTCACCGGCGCTCACGGCGCCTGCGGGCCCACCGCGCCCACCGCGCCCACCGCGCCCACCCGTGCCGCCCCAGCGGCACGACTGCCCGCGGCTGTGCGGGGCTGTGCGGGCCGGGGCGGACGGGTGGGCCGCGGTCGACGTCGGCCGTGCTCGTGCCCGTGCCCGTGCTCAGAGGGCTATCGGGTGGGACGTCCGGCCCGATGCCTCGTCTATCTCGTCGTGGGCCTTGGTGAGGAGCTTCATGGCGAGCTCGTTCAGTGCCCTCGCCCCGGCTATCTCCTCGCCGACCCGGGGTTGATTGGAGTCGGTCTGGTGGCGGCTGGCGTAGCCGTTGGCGCGTACTTCCTTCCCGTCGGGGAGCCGTACGAGGGCCGCCGCCCGTGTGCGCTGATCGTCCTCCTGGAACTCCAGCTCGATGTGCCATCCGACAGCGGTTTTCATCATGACGATCACCTCCGGAACCGCTCTTTCCAGAGTGCTCCTCCGCGGCCGCGGACGCACGGCCTGGCCGGCACGCGACGCGTCTACCCGGCCCGCAGCATCAGCCCGATCCCCACCACCACCAGCCCCGCCGCCACGATCCGCGGCGCCCCGAACCGCTCCTTGAAGAACACCGCCCCGATCGCCGCCCCCACGATGATCGACGACTCCCGCAGGGCCGCGATGGGGGCCAACTCCGCCTTCGTCTGGGCCCACAGGACCAGCCCGTACGCCGCCACCGACAGCGCGGCGCCGAGCAGGCCCACGGCGGCGAACGGCCGGAGCAGGGCGACCGTCCCGCCGCGCCACCTCCAGACCGCGTACGCGGGGATCGCGAGCCCCTCCAGGGCCATCAGCCAGGCGATGTAGCCCAGGGCGGACCCGGAGGCCCGTACGCCGAGGCCGTCCACGACCGTGTACGAGGCGATCGACAGGCCCGTGGCCAGCGCCGCCCCGATCGCCGCCCAGTGCGGCCGGTCGCCGCGCAGCCCCCACAGCGCGACCCCGGTCAGCCCGGCGCAGCTCAGCAGGATGCCCGCCGCCGCCCAGCCGTCCGGCACCTCGTGCGCGAAGACCGCGGCGAGGACGGTGACGACGAGGGGCGCGGAGCCGCGCGCGATGGGGTACGCCTGGCCGAAGTCGCCCAGCCGGAAGGACGTCATCAGCAGCACGTAGTACACGAGGTGGATGACCGCCGAGGCGATCAGATACGGCCACGCGCCCGCCTCCGGGAGTGGCACGAACGGCACCATCGCGAACCCGATCAGCGCGCCGCCGCCGGATATCAGGGCGAAGCCGACGAGCTTGTCCGTGATCTTGTGAGCGATCGCGTTCCAGCTGGCGTGGGTGACCGCGGCGAGCAGCACCGCCGCGGTGACGACCGGCGTCACGCGTTCCGCTCGGGGGTGCCCTCGGCGTCTGCAGTGCGTGCGGCGTCTGCGGTGGCTGCGGTGTCTGCGGTGTCTGCGGCCTCCCGGACGTCCACCAGGGTGGCGCCCGCGTGGGCGATCAGCGCCTTGGGATCCATGGGGAAGACGGTGTACGGGGTGCCGGCCGCCGCCCACACCGTGGCGTGGTCGAGGAGCGAGCGGTCCGCGAGGACGCGGGTCCTCGTCCGGTGTCCGAAGGGCGGGACCCCGCCGATCGCGTACCCGGTCGTCTCCCGTACGACGTCGGCGCGGGCCCGGGTGACCTTCTCGGCGCCGAGTTCACGCCGGACCAGCTCCACGTCCACCCTCGACGCGCCGTCCATGAGCACCAGCACCGGGACGCCGTCCGCCGCGAAGATCAGCGACTTGCAGATCGCGCTCAACTCGCAGCCGAGCGCGGTGGCCGCCTCCGCCGCGGTCCGGGTGGCCTCCGGGAACCGGCGGATCTCGGCGTGCAGTTCGCCCAGACCCAGCGCGGTGAGCGCCTCGGCGAAACGGGGGTGGGCTCCGGAGCCCTCGGTGTCCTGTGCGTCGTTGGTCATGGCGGGCACGCTAGCGGTGGGTGTACCCGCCATGCGACCGGGTTGTCGAGGTGGTACGGCGGGTGCGGGTGGGTGGGGCTGGTCGCGGCCCGCGCCCACCTGCCCGTCGCCTTCCAGGCCCGCAGGGGCCTGGGCTTTCAGGGGCGCGGGGAACTGCGCGAGAAGCCCCACCGGACCCGCACCCGACGAACAACCCATCCAGCCACAGAGACGCACTGGACCGACTGATCCGTTTCGCTGACGATCGGGGGATGACAGAGACTCCGCCTACCCCGCCCGCCGACGGCACCCGCGCCTTCCTCATCCTCCACGGCTGGCAGAACCACCGCCCGGCCGCCCACTGGCAGCACTGGCTGGCCGACCGCCTCACCGACCTGGGCCACGAGGTGGCGTACCCGCGGCTGCCGGAGGCGGACGACCCGGACCTGGAGCGGTGGCTGGCGGAACTGGACGCGCTGCTGGGCGAGTTGGCGGACCGGCGGATCACGGTGGTCTGCCACAGCCTGGCCTGCCTGCTGTGGCTGCACGCGGTGGCGCGGGACGACGTCCTGTCCGGCCCCGTCGACCGCGTGCTCCTCGTCGCCCCGCCCGCCCCGGAGGTCCTCCTGGAGCACCCGGAGGTCGCCGAGTTCGCCCCGCCGCCGCTGACGCCCGCGCGGCTGGCCCTGGCCGCCTCGTACACCCGGGTCGTCGGCACCGACAACGACCCGTACTGCCCCGGCGGCGCGGCCGTCGTCTACGCCGAACCGCTGGGCCTGCCCGCCGACGTACTGCCGGGCGAGGCCCATCTCGACCTGGACGCGGGCTACGGTTCCTGGCCGTCGGTGTTCGACTGGTGCCTGGACCCGTCACCCGAGTCGTACGAGAAGGCCCCCGTCCTCGGCCGTACGTGACCGGCTGGGATCAGCTGCCGGCCGTCAGTGGCCCATCGTCAGCCGTCGACCGTCGACCGTCGACCGTCGACCGTCAGCCGTCGACCGTCAGCCGCCCATCGTCAGCCGCCGACCGTCAGCCGCCGACGGTCAGCCGCCCATCGTCAGTGGCCCGTGGACAGCCGCCGACCGTCAGTGGCCCGTAGGCAGCCGCCGACCGTCAGCCGCCCGTAGGCAGCCGTCGTCCTCAGCTGCCGGCCTTCAGCAGCGCCGCCACGATCGGGCCCGCCGACTCGCTGCCGTGGCCGCCCTGCTGGACGACTCCGGCGGAGGCCAGGTCGCCCTTCCAGGCGGTGAACCAGCCGTTGGGCTCCTTCTGGCCGTCGACCTCGGCGGAGCCCGTCTTGGCGCCGTAGTCGGGGCCGAGGCCCGACATCGCCTCGGCCGCCGTACCGGCCGCGGCGGTGTACCGCAGGAGTTCGGTGAGCTGGGAGCGGACGGTGGCGGACATGGGCCGGGTGGCGGTCGCGAGGGTGCGGCCGTCGACGGACGGCGCGACCAGATAGGGCTGCTTGAAGACGCCCGTCTTGGCCGTCGACACCACCGACGCCATGTTCAGCGGATTCATCCGCACCCCGCCCTGGCCGATCAGCGAGGCCGCCATCGGGGCGTCGCTCTGCACCGGCACCGCGCCGTCGAAGCTGGACACGCCGATCGCCCAGTTGTTCAGGCCGAGCCCGAAGACCTGCTGGGCCTCCTGGGTCAGGGAGTTGTCGTCCAGCTTCTTCGCCTGGGAGATGAAGGCGGTGTTGCAGGAGCGCGCGAAGCTCGCCTTGAACGTGCCGTTCTTGATCTGGAACTTGTCGTCGTTCTGGAACTTCCAGCCGCCGTACGACGAGAACTTGGGGCACGGGTGGACCTTGTCCGCCGAGGCCAGGCCCTTGTCGATGAGCAGCGCCGACGACACGATCTTCATCGTGGAGCCGGGGGCGAGCGAGCCCTGGAACGCCACGTTGAAGCTGCTGGAGTTCGCCGCGGCCAGGATCTCGCCGGTCGAGGGCCGCATCACGACCACCGACGCCCGCTTCGTGGCCGCCACCTTCTCCTCGGCGACGGCCTGGAGCGCCGGGCTGAGCGTCGTCTTCAACTCCCCCGGGGTGCCCTCGCTCAGCTCCAGCAGCGTCTTGTCGGCGGCCTTCTCCTTGGCGGACTTGTCGTCCGACTTGTCCGACCCAGCCGACCCATCCGACGCGTTCGACTCGTCCTGCGCCGGGTCCGCCCGGACGATCCGCAGCTCGACGCCCGCCTTGCCGCCCGCCTTCTTGCCGTACTTCTCCCGCAGGCCGTCCAGAACCGAGCCCAGCGACGGGTACTTCTTCGTCGTCAGTTCGCCGCCGTCCCGGTCGAGGGCCTTCACCGGGGGCGTTCCCGCCTCGCCGGTCACCAGCCGGTCGCCCTCGTCGAGGTCGGGGTGGACGACGGACGGCTGCCAGTCGACGACGGGTTCGCCGTCCTTCTCCGCCCGCACGACGGTGAGGGCGGACTTGTACGTCAGCGGCTTCTCCGTGCCCTTGTAGGAGACCGTGCCCTTGACCGTGAACGGCACCTCGTCGCCCGAGCGCTTGCCACGGGTGAGCGTGACGTCCTCGATGTGGGCGTCCTTGGTGAAGCCGGTCAACGCGGTCTTCGCGGACGCCGAGTCGTCCGTGGCGGCGGCGGCCTTCGTGACGGTGCCCTTCTGCCAGGCGGTGAGGAACGTGGTCGCGGCCGTACGGACCTCTCCGGCGGACAGGGGACCGCTCTTCACGGCCTTGGCGTCGGCCGAACCGTCGTCGGCCGAAGCACCGGCGCCGAACACCGTGTACACGGCGACCGCTCCGCCACCGAGGGCGGCGACCGCCACGCCGCCCAGCACCAGGTGCCGCCGTGACCTGCCCGACTTCGCGGCCTTCCGCTCGTCGACACGCCTTCTCTTACCCACGCTCCCGACCTTCCGCTGCCCCCGGCTGCCTCTCGTCCCTCAACGAGAACCACCACACTAGAGTCCCGCGGATCACTCCGTGGGTTCGGCCGAGGATATGTGCGGGTGGGTGGGGGCTGGTCGCGCCCCGCGACGGAGCCGCACATCGACACGGCCCCGCGCCCCTGGAAAGCAGTGGCTGCGCCCGTGCTTTCCAGCCCGCAGGACCCCCTGCCAAGGGGCCCAGGATCGTCATCCAAGGGGCGCGGGATCGTCATTCAGGGGCGCGGGGAACGGCGCGAGCAACCACACGCAACCACACACAACCGCACCCCGGAACCGATCCGCACCCCTATGGCGCGACCGGGGCGCTCACCCCCCGGCCTTGAGCACCTCCACCACGATCGGCCCGGCCGACTCGCCCCCGCGGCCGCCGCCCTCCGACATCGCCGCCGCCGCCACATCCCCGCGGAACCCGGTGAACCAACTGTCGGCCACGGCCTGCCCGTCGATCTCCGCTGACCCGGTCTTCGCCCCGATGTCCCCGCTGAGCCCGTTCATGACGGTCGCCGCCGTCCCCTGCGTCGCGGTCAGCCTCATCATCTGCTTCAACTGTGACGAGGTGCCGGCCCGCAGACCCTTCGCCGTGGCCAACTCCCGGTCGTCCAGCTTCGGTGACACCAGATACGGCTGCCGGAACTGCCCCGTGATCGCCGTGGACGTCACCGACGCCATGTTCAACGGGTTCATCAGGACGTCACCCTGACCGATGGCGTTGGCGGCCCGGTTCGGCCCGCCGGACGGCGGCACCTTGCCGTCCATGGAGACGATGCCCGTCTTCCAGTCGTCCCGGCCGATCCCGAACCGCTCCTGCGCCTCCTCGGTCAACGACGCGTCGGTGAGCGGCTTCTCGTCGATCAGCTTGATGAAGGCCGTGTTGCAGGACTGCGTGAAACTCTTGGCGAGCGTGGCGTTCGGGGTCTCGTCGGCCTTCAGGCCCGGCAGGTTCTTGAAGGTCTGGCTCATCCAGGTGGCCGTGTCGGGACAGGGGGCGGGGCCGTTCATGGAGGTCACGCCGTTGTCGATGAGCATCGCGGCGGTGACGATCTTCATCGTGGAGCCGGGCGGGAGTTCGCCCTGGAAGGCCGCGTTGAAGCCGTCCTCGCGGTTGTTGGCGACGGCCAGCACCTGACCGGTGCTGGGCTGCAGGGCGACCACGGACGACTCGGCGTACTTCTTGACCGCCTTCTCGGCCGCCGCCTGCGCCCGCGCGCTGATCGTGGTCTCCAGCTTGCCCGCCCTGCCCTTGGCGAGGGTCAGCAGGGTGGTGTCGCCGGCGTTCGTGGTGGTGCGCAGGATGCCCAGCTCGACACCGGGGGTGCCGCCCGCGTCGGCGCCGTAGCGTTCGCGCAGGGTGTCGAGGATCGGTCCCAGGGAGGGGTACTTCTCCTTGGTCAGCACCTCGCCGTTCCGGCCCACGGCCTCGATGGGCGGTGCCGCGGCCTCCCCGGTGAACAGCGTGTCGCCGTCCTTCAGTTCGGGGTGCACGACGGAGGGCTGCCAGTCGACCAGCGCCCGCCCGGTCGTCTTCCCGCGCACGACGGTCAGCCGGCTCTTGTAGGCGAGTTCCTTGCTCTTCCCCTGGTACGACACCGTCGCCTCGACGGAGTACGGGACGGTCCGGCCGCCGGTGCCGGTCGGTCTGCCCGGCTCGATCTTCACGTCGTCGATCCGCGCGGTGTCGACGAAGCTGCCGAACACCTTCCCCGCGTCCACCGCGTTGTTCGTGTACGACGACGCCGTGGCCGAGTCGCCCTTCTCCCAGGCCGCGAAGAACTTCTCCGACGTCTCCCGGACCTCGTCCGCGCTCGGCGGCCCGGTCCGTTTCTCCGGGCCCGCACCGCTCTCGTTGAGCGCCGTCACGAAGTTGTACCCGCCGTACCCGGCACCCCCCACCATCGCCGCGAACACCCCGCCGACTATGGCGACCTTGACCCCCTTGCGCATCCCGCGCCCCTCTCCCCGTGCCTACCCCGTCGCGCCCTGATGGCCTTACGCCAGGCGGCCCCCAAACCCTTTGAACACGTTCAGAAACCGCTTGCCGAGGCTCACTGTAAACACGCCGGAGTGACGCGTGGGAGAAATGCTTCCTGTGCGTGCCCTGATTGTTAGCCCAGCAACCCCAACGAACCGGGTTCAGGCCAGCGCGCCCGGTTATCCGGCCATATCGGCCGCGGTCGGCATCGGGCGCGGGTGGTCCGCAGGGCGTCGCGGTGGGTTGCCCGGTCGGGGAAGGCGGCGCGGTGGGTTTGCCCCGTCGGGGAAGGCGAGGCGAGAAGCCCTGGCACGCAGCAGGCGCTGTCCTCGTCGTCCTCGATCTCGATCTGGCGGACGCGCACGCGTTCTGCCCCCGGACAGCCTGGCGACCTCGCGCCGTCGGGACCAGCTCCGCACGGCACGGCGCGTCACGACACGTCACGTCACGTCACGTCACGACACGGCATGGCACGAAAAGGGTAGAGGTTCTCGCGGCGCTATGCGCTGGGGTCGCGGAGGCCGACTGCGTCGTGGCGCCAGAACGGCTCCGCGTAGACCAGCGTCCCTGTCATCCATGGCTCGTACCCCGGGAGTCCGAGGGCCTGGAAGGCACCATCCGGAATGCGCAGGGACGGTTTTCGGAAGCCCTGGTCGTCACCGGGCGCGAAGCCGAAGCGGGAGTAGTAGCCCGGATCGCCCTCCAGGAAGACCAGGGGGACGGCCCGCTCGGCGAGGGTCTTCAGCCCGTGCCGGACCAGGGCCGAGCCGATACCGCGCCGGTGATGCTCGGGCATGACGGCCAACGGGCTGAGCACATGCACCTCGACCAGTCGCCGAGGGGCGTCGAGCAGACCGCGGGTGAACATGATGTGCCCGACGATCTGCCCGTCGAGCTCAGCGACCAGTGAGAGACCGTCCGCGGGCGTGATCGTGCCCCGCAGGGTATCGACCAGGTCGGCCACGACAGGGCCGTGATCACCGAACGCCCGCAGGTGGATGTCCCGCACGGACTCTCTGTCGCTCGGAAGTTCCTCGCGAAGATCCATGACCGGAGGGTAAGGACCCGTCCCAGTCGCTCGCACACGGTTTTGAAGCCCGAAGGATGCGCGGTGAGTGACGTAACGACCAACGACGACTACGAGGGCGCGGCAGACCGCCGCGCCCTCGTAGTCGTCGTTGGTCCAGCTAGACCCAGGTGTCCAGCCACATCCGCGACCGCCAGCTGTCGATCGGGATGGCCTGGCCCGTGAAGACGGGCCAGAAGTAGATGAAGTTCCAGGTGATGAGGAGGACGAGGACGCCGGCGGCGGCGGCGCCGGCCACTCGGCGGCGTTCGGGCGCGCCGGGCGGGCCGAGGATGGCGCCGATCATCATCGTGACGGCGAGGCAGAGGAAGGGGAGGAAGACGATGGCGTAGAAGAAGAAGATCGTGCGTTCCTGGTAGAGGAACCAGGGGAGGTAGCCGGCGGCGACACCGCAGGCGATCGCTCCCGCGCGCCAGTCGCGGCGGAAGAACCAGCGCCACAGGACGTACACGACCGCGAAGGCGGCGGCCCACCACAGGAGCGGCGTGCCGATGGCCAGGACCTCGCGGGCGCACTTGTCGGCGGTGTCGGTGGCGCAGCCGTCCTTGCCGGGCGACGGGGACTCGTAGAAGTACGAGACCGGGCGGCCGACGACGATCCAGCTCCACGGGTTCGACTGGTACGTGTGCGGTGACGACAGCCCGATGTGGAACTCGTAGACCGCGTGCTCGTAGTGCCACAGGCTGCGCAGCCAGTCCGGCAGCCAGCTGAACCAGCCGCCCTTGCCCTCGGTCGCGGCCCAGTTGCGGTAGTAGCCGCCGGTGCCGTCGTCCGGGGAGAGGATCCAGCCCGTCCAGGAGACCAGATACGTGACGATCATGACCGGGACCGTGGACAGGAACGCGAGGCCCAGGTCGCGCTGGAGCATGGCGATCAGCGGCCGGCGGGCGCCGGCGACCTTGCGGGCCGCGTAGTCCCAGAGCACCGCCATGATCCCGAAGAAGATCAGGAAGTACAGGGCGTTCCACTTGGTGCCGAGGGCCAGGCCCAGGCAGAGGCCGGCCAGCCAGCGGTACGGGCGCGGGCCCAGGCGGGTCGTCTCGGCGATGAGGGAGTTGGGGCGTACGACTCCGTCGCCGTCCGGGGGGAGCGCGGCGGCCAGGCGTTCTCGTGCCTTGTCGCGGTCGATGACCAGGCAGCCGAACGCGGCCAGCACGAAGAACATCAGCACCTGGTCCAACAGCGCCGTGCGGCTCATCACGAAGTGCAGGCCGTCCACCGCCATCAGGCCGCCCGCGAGGCAGCCGAGGAACGTCGAGCGGAAGATCCGGCGGCCGATCCGGCAGAGCATCAGCACGGACAGCGTGCCGAGCAGGGCCGCCATGAAGCGCCAGCCGAACGGGTTGAACCCGAACATCAGCTCGCCCAGCCCGATCACGTACTTGCCGACCGGTGGGTGCACCACGTACGCCGGGTCCGTCGGGATCGGAACGTTCCCGTTGTTCTGGAGGATCAGCTCGTTGGCGTTCTTGGCCCAGTTGACCTCGTATCCGCGGTGGACGATCGCCCACGCGTCCTTGGCGTAGTACGTCTCGTCGAATATCACCGCCCTCGGGCTGCCCAGGTTGTAGAACCGCATCAGCCCCGCGACCAGCGTCACCAGCAGCGGACCGCCCCACGCCGACCAGCGGACCAGGCGCCCCGCGACCTCCTCGCGCAGCCCGAGCACGGCCCATACGCGCGGGCTCGGCCGGGTGTACGGGGGCACCAGTCGGGTGCGGACGTCGCCTCTCGGCGGCGCCGCGTAGCCGAATCGGCGCAGGCGGTGCTGCCACGACGGCCGCTGGTCTTCGGTGGCCTGGTCCTGCCGGGTGTCCGTGGAGGACGCGGTACTGGTCACCGCGCCATCGTAGGGAACACCGCTGTGTGAGTCCCGTGGGACGGGGATGTGGGGCGCCTGATGGCCCAGGGCGCATGCCGTTCCCCGGCGGCGGGTGGGGCGTGGCCGGTCGCGCCCACGCGGCGGAGCCGCACAGCGGCACAGGCCCGCGCCCTGTCAGGGGCTTCGCCCCTGGGAGGATGGAGGCGTGACAGGAATCCTTGTGTTGGCAGGCACCCCCATCGGCGATGTCGCGGACGCGCCGCCCCGGCTCGCCGAGGAGCTGCGCGGTGCGGATGTGGTGGCCGCCGAGGACACCCGGCGGCTCCGGCGGCTCACCCAGGCGCTGGGCGTCCAGCCGGGTGGGCGGATCGTCTCCTACTTCGAGGGCAACGAGGCCGCGCGGACGCCGGAACTCGTCGAGGCCCTGGTGGGCGGGGCGAGGGTGTTGCTGGTCACGGACGCGGGGATGCCGTCGGTCTCCGACCCCGGGTACCGGCTGGTCGCCGCCGCCGTGGAGAAGGACATCCGCGTCACGGCCGTACCGGGGCCTTCGGCCGTGCTCACCGCGCTCGCGCTGTCCGGGCTGCCCGTCGACCGGTTCTGCTTCGAGGGCTTCCTGCCGCGCAAGGCCGGGGAGCGGCTCGGACGGCTGCGCGAGGCCGCGGAGGAACGGCGCACGCTCGTGTACTTCGAGGCGCCCCACCGCCTGGACGCGACACTCGCGGCGATGGCCGAGGCCTTCGGCACCGGGCGGCGGGCCGCCGTCTGCCGTGAGCTGACCAAGACGTACGAGGAGGTCAGGCGCGGCCCTCTCGGGGAGCTGGCCGAGTGGGCGGCGGCCGGTGTGCGCGGGGAGATCACCGTCGTGGTCGAGGGGGCGCCGGAGAAGGGGCCGGAAGAACTGGACGCGGCGGAGCTGGTGCGGCGGGTTCGCGTGCGGGAGGAAGCGGGGGAGCCGCGCAAGGAGGCGATCGCGGCGGTGGCCGTGGAGGCCGGGGTGCCGAAGAGGGAGGTCTTCGACGCGGTGGTGGCCGCGAAGAGGGCTGCGCCGTAGGGGAGGGGGCCGCGTTGTCGGGTGCGGGTGCTTCGTGGCTGATCGCGCAGTTCCCCGCGCCCCTGAGGGCCTACGGCCCTTTCGGGCCGAAAAGCACGGGGCGCAGCCCCTGCTTTTCAGGGGCGCGGGGAACTGCGCGAGAAGCCCCACCCAGCCGCACCCGACAACGCGGCCCCTCCCCTGCGGCGCTTGACAGCCCATGCCCAGGTAAAGCCGCGCAAAGGGCAACTCTTGTATCGACGGCCTTCCCACAAGGGAAGGCCAAAACGGCTTCAACAGTCGGCAGGTGGGGTGCACTTCGGGTCTGCCGAGGCGTCAACTGGGTGGTGAGGGCGTACACGTCCCCACCGTCCAGCGGACAAGAGGAGCTGGCAATGACCGAGATCGCAGAGCGGGCCGTCCTGCGGAACACCGCCACCGCCGTCGTTCACGAGTCGTACTCGTTCGCCTGCATGCGCTGTGGGCACGGCTGGGAGCAGTCGTTCGAAATAGAGCACCACAACGACGCCCAGGGGCACGACTTCGTGATGTACGTGGCCGACGGCCAGGTCGTGCCGTCTCCGCTGTCGCGGCCCACGTGCCACAACTGCGACGGTCATGTCGTACGGATCATGCGGGCGGGCCAGGTGTCGTCGGTGCGGGACGCCGAGCGCCGGCGGCACGTGCCGAAGCCCCGCCCGGTGGCGGTGGACGCGACGGACGCGACGGACGTCGAGGCGCCCGGCGCGGCGGAGCCCGAGGAGCACCACCACTGGCACCTGTCCGACCTGCTGCACCCGTTCCACCGCAAGGCGAGCTGACCCTCCCCCCAGCGAGCCTGGAGAGCATGCCCCGATCCCGCGATTCGTAGGATCGGGGCATGCCTTCGAACGACTCCGGCAACGCGTCCGGCAAGAACGACAAGAACGCCGCGCCCCCGCTCCCCGAACCCCTCCGGGTGCCGGTCGCGGATGCGCACACCCATCTGGACATGCAGTCCGGCACGGTCGAGGAGGGCCTCGCGAAGGCCGCCTCCGTGGGGGTGACGACGGTCGTCCAGGTCGGCTGCGACATCAAGGGCTCCCGCTGGGCCGCCGAGACGGCCGAGCGGTACGCGGCGGTCCACGCGACGGTCGCGCTGCACCCCAACGAGGCACCGCGGATCGTGCACGGCGACCCGGACGGCTGGTCCCGGCAGGGCGCGCGTACGGCGGGCGGGGACGCCGCGCTCGACGACGCCCTCGCCGAGATCGACCGGCTGGCCGCGTTGCCGCAGGTCAAGGGGGTCGGGGAGACGGGGCTCGACTACTTCCGGACCGGGCCGGAGGGCAAGGCCGCCCAGGAACGGTCGTTCCGCGCGCACATCGAGATCGCCAAGCGGCACGGCAAGGCGCTGGTCATCCACGACCGCGACGCCCACGACGACGTGTTGCGGATCCTGAAGGAGGAGGGCGCGCCCGAGCGCACCGTCTTCCACTGCTACTCCGGCGACGCCGACATGGCCGCCGTGTGCGCCGAGCACGGCTACTTCATGTCCTTCGCCGGGAACATGACCTTCAAGAACGCCCGGCCGCTGCGCGACGCGCTCGCCGTCGCGCCCCTCGAACTCGTCCTCGTCGAGACCGACGCGCCCTTCCTGACACCCGCGCCGTACCGCGGACGGCCCAACGCGCCGTATCTCATTCCGGTCACGGTTCGGGCGATGGCCGAGGTGCGGGATATCGGCGAGGACGCGCTGGCGACGGCGCTCGCGGCGAACACGGCGAGGGCGTTCGATTACTGACGGGTCACGTTTCGTCGGCCGTCCGAGGGACCCCAAAAAGATGATCAGCTCCCCGTGTCGCGACACTGCGTGACCACGTTGCTTTGGAGGGTGACCGGAGTCCGCTAGGTTCACGTCGCCCGACCCGGACCCGGATCCCTCTGGAGCGTGTCGTCGTGAGCAACGTGCAGTCGTCGTCGTACGAGACCTATGGCCCCCCGGAGGGTACGAGTTGGCAGCCGGCGTACGAGGCCGGGACGCTGCCGCACGGGGCCTACGCGGACACCTACCGGCCCGCCTACGAGGACCGGCCCGGCCATGAAGACGGGCCCGGCCACGAGGACGGGCCCGGCCACGAGGGCCCTGAGGGGCCGATCCCCGAGTCAGCCGCGCCGGCCGGTGGTGGTCGGGGCGCCTCCCGGCGGGCCGTGCGGCGCAGACGGGGCGCCGGGAGGCTCGGTTCGTTGCGGCGGCTGGTGCCGCAGGCGCTGGTGGTGGCGTTCCTCGCGGGCGGGACCTCCGCGTTCGTGGCGAAGGACAAGGCGATCGAGCTGACCGTGGACGGGCGGCCGCGCATGCTGCACACCTTCGCCGGCGACGTCACCGAGCTCCTCGCCGACGAGGGGGTCGCGTTCGGCGCCCATGACGTCATCGCGCCCGCCCCCGGTACCGCGCTGAGCAGCGGTGACGAGGTCGCCGTGCACTACGGGCGGCCCGTCGCCCTCACCCTGGACGGTCATCAACGCAAGGTCTGGACGACCGCCCACACGGTGGACGGGGCGCTTCAGCAGCTCGGGGTGCGTGCGGAGGGCGCGTACGTCTCGACCTCGCGCTCCCGGCGCATCGGGCGTGAGGGGCTGGAGCTGGACGTCCGCACCGAACGCACCGTCACGATCATGGCGGACGGGCGGACCCGGACGATCCGTACGAACGCGGCGACCGTGGGGGAGGCCGTGGAGCAGGCCGGGGTCACCCTGCGCGGGGAGGACACCGCCTCGGTCGCGTGGTCGAGCTTCCCCCGGGACGGGCAGACCGTGACCGTGATGCGGGTGATCGGGTCCAGGGAGGTCCGCGAGGAACTGATCCCGTTCCGGGTGCACCGCATGGAGGACCCCGCGCTCTTCCAGGGCACGGAGGTCGTCGAGCGCGCCGGCCATCCGGGCACCCGTCGGCTCACGTACGCGCTTCGCACGGTCAACGGGGTCGGGCAGCGACCCCGGCTGCTGCGCACGGAGGTGCTGCGTGAGCCGCGGGACCAGACCGTGAAGGTGGGGACGAGGGCGATGCCGACGTCCGTGGCGGGGGCGGACGGGTTGAACTGGGCGGCGCTGGCCGCGTGTGAGTCCGGGGGGCGGCCGAACGCGGTCGATCCTTCCGGGACGTACGGGGGGTTGTACCAGTTCGATACGCGGACCTGGCGGAGTCTCGGTGGCAGCGGTCGTCCGCAGGACGCGTCCGCGAGTGAACAGACCTTCCGGGCGAAGAAGCTGTATGCGCAGCGGGGGGCCAGCCCCTGGCCGCATTGCGGGGCGCGGTTGCGTGACTGACCGCAGGCTTGGGGTGGGCGGGTTGTTCCTTGGGTGGGGTGTCTGAGGTGGATGGGTGGGTGCGGGTGAGTGGGGGCTGGTCGCGCAGTTCCCCGCGCCCCTGAAAGACCAGGCCCTTGCGGGCCTGGAAGACGACGGGCCCGTGCCCCTGGAGGACCGGGCCCCGCGCCCCTGGAGGACCGGGCCCTTGCGGGCCTGGAAGACGACGGGCGCGCGCCCCTGGAGGACCGGGCCCTTGCGGGCCTGGAAGACGACGGGCCGGGAGGCCTGGAAGACGACGGCCGGAGGCCTGGAAGACGACGGGCCGGTGGGCCTGGAGGGCGACAGGCCGGTGGGCCTGGGAGGCGACGGCTCGGCGGGGTGAAAAGCGTGGGGCGCAGCCCCTGCTTTTCAGGGGCGCGGGGAACTGCGCGACCAGCCCCCACCGGACCCGCACCCGCCGACGCACCGAACCCCCCACCCCCCAAGGCGCCCGAGAACCGAACCCCGGCCCCCGCCCCGTACCCTGGTGCCGTGACCAGCCCCACCCCCGACGCCCTGCTGGGCCCCGCCGACGTCCGCGAACTCGCGGCGGCGCTCGGCGTACGCCCCACCAAACAGCGCGGCCAGAACTTCGTGATCGACGCGAACACGGTCCGCCGGATCGTGCGGACCGCGGACGTCCGCCCGCAGGACACGGTCGTCGAGGTGGGTCCGGGTCTCGGCTCCCTCACCCTCGCCCTGCTGGAGGTCGCCGACCGCGTCACCGCGGTCGAGATCGACGACGTGCTCGCCGCCGCGCTGCCCGCCACCATCGCCGCCCGCATGCCCACCCGCGCCGGCCGTTTCGCGCTCGTGCACTCGGACGCGATGCAGGTGACCGAGCTTCCCGGCCCGGCCCCCACGGCCCTCGTCGCGAACCTCCCCTACAACGTCGCCGTCCCCGTGCTGCTGCACATGCTCGAGACCTTCCCGACCATCGAGCGCACGCTCGTGATGGTCCAGGCGGAGGTCGCCGACCGGCTCGCCGCCGGGCCGGGATCGAGGGTGTACGGCGTGCCGTCGGTGAAGGCGAACTGGTACGCGGAGGTCAAACGGGCCGGGAAGATCGGGCGGAACGTCTTCTGGCCGGCGCCGAACGTGGACAGCGGGCTCGTCTCGCTGGTCCGCCGGACCGAGCCGATCAAGACCACCGCCGCCAGGCGGGACGTGTTCGCGGTCGTCGACGCGGCCTTCGCCCAGCGGCGCAAGACGCTCAGGGCCGCCCTCGCCGGGTGGGCCGGTTCCGCGGCCGCCGCCGAGGCCGCCCTCGTCGCCGCCGGAGTCTCCCCGCAGGCCCGCGGTGAGTCCCTGACGGTCGAGGAGTTCGCCGCCATCGCCGAGAACCGTGTCTCCGAGGGCGCAGAGGGCGCAGAGGGCGCAGAGGGCACTGAACGCGCAGAGGGCACTGAACGCGCCGAGGGCACCGAACGCGCAGAGAGCGCCGAGCGCGCCGACGACAAGGAGTCCCGTCAGCCGTGAGCGTCACCGTTCGCGTCCCCGCCAAGGTCAATGTGCAGCTCGCGGTCGGCGGTGCCCGGCCCGACGGGTTCCACGACCTGGCCAACGTCTTTCTCGCCGTCGGGCTGTACGACGAGGTCACCGTCACCCCCGCCGACGAGCTGACGGTCACCTGCGAGGGCCCCGGCGCCGACCAGGTGCCCCTGGACCGTACGAACCTCGCCGCCCGGGCCGCGCTCGCGCTGGCGGAACGCCACGGCATCGAGGCCGCCGTCCACCTGCACATCGCCAAGGACATCCCCGTCGCGGGCGGCATGGCCGGCGGCAGCGCGGACGCGGCCGGCGCGCTCCTGGCCTGCGACACCCTGTGGGGTACGAACGCCTCACGCGGTGAACTCCTCGACATCTGCGCCGAGTTGGGCAGCGACGTGCCGTTCAGCCTGGTGGGCGGGGCGGCTCTCGGCACGGGCCGGGGCGAGCGGCTCCAAGCCCTCGACGTGGGCGGGACCTTCCACTGGGTCTTCGCGGTCGCCGACGGCGGGCTCTCCACACCCGCCGTCTACCGCGAGTTCGACCGGCTGCACGCGCACGACGCCGTCCCCGAGCCCGTGGCCTCCCAGGTGCTGCTGGACGCGCTCGCCAAGGGGGACGTCGACGCGCTCGCGGCCTTCCTGCCGGACTCCAACGGCCTCCAGCCCGCCGCCCTCTCGCTCTTCCCGAAGCTGAAGGACACCCTCGCCGAGGGCCGCGCGGCCGGCGCGCTCGCCGGACTCGTCTCCGGCTCGGGCCCGACCACGGCCTTCCTCGCCCGGGACGCCGACTCGGCCCACACCATCGCCGAGGGGCTGCTCGCGTCCGGTACGTGCCGGGCGGCGCGGGTGGCCGTCTCACCGGCGCCGGGGGCGACCGTGCTCCCGGCCGCCCAACCGTAGGTACTCAGAGGCGAGTTGAGTACGTGAGCGCTGACGCCCACCCGGGCGTCGGCGCGACCGTACTCCCATGAGTGCAAGCGTGAGTGCGAGCGTGAGTGCGAGCGAGCTAGCCGCCGCCACCCCGTCCACCCGTGACCGGTACGTCGACCTCCTGCGCGTCGCCTCCCTCGGCACGGTCGTCCTCGGCCACTGGCTGATGGCGGCGGTCACGACCGGCGGCGGGGGAGATGGCGGGGGAGACGGCGGGGTCGAGGTGGGCAACCTGCTCGCCGTCGAGCCGCGGCTGCAGATCCTCACCTGGGCCCTGCAGGTCATGCCGGTGTTCTTCTTCGTCGGCGGCTTCTCGCACGCCCTCTCCTACCGCTCGCTCAGCCGCAGGCACCCGGGCGGCGGCGTCTACCCCGCCTTCCTCCGCGCCCGCCTCCAACGGCTGCTGCGGCCGACCCTGGTGTTCATAGGGGTGTGGGGCGTCGTCGCCGTCCTCCTCCAACTCGCGGGCGAGGGAGGGGGACTGCTCGACGTGGCGCTGCGACTGGTCGCGCAGCCGCTGTGGTTCATCGGGATCTATCTCGCGATGGTCGCTTTCACTCCGCCGCTGCTCAGGTTGCACGAGCGATGGGGGTGGGGCGCGTTCGGCGGGCTCGTGGCGGCCGCCGCGCTCGTCGACGTCCTGCGCTTCGCGCTCGACGTCCCCTTCGTCGAGTTCCTCAACTTCGCCTTCGTGTGGCTCGCGATCCACCAGCTCGGGTTCCTGCGCGCCGACGGGCGGCTGACGCGGCCGTATCTGCTCGCCGGGGCCGGGCTCGCGGGGGCCGCGCTGCTGGTGGCGTACGGGCCGTATCCGCTGTCGATGGTCGGGATGCCGGGCGAGAAGGTGTCGAACATGGCGCCGCCGACGTTCGCGCTGCTGTGCCACGGGCTGTGGCTGGTCGGTGCGGTGGAGTGGCTGCGCGGGCCGGTCGCGAGGTGGCTGGAGCGGCCGAAGGTGTGGCGGGCGGTCGTGGCCGCCAACGGCGTCTCGATGACGGCGTTCCTGTGGCATCTTTCGGCCATGCTCGGGGTGTACGGCGTGCTGCTCGCCCTCGGTGCCGACCTGCCCGCGCCCGCGACGGGCGCCTGGTGGACCCAACTGCCCCTGCGTATCGCCGCCGCGGCCGTCCTCACGGCGGTTCTCGTCGCCGCCTTCCGGGGTGTCGAACGGCCCGCCGCCCGACCGTCCCGAACGAACGGTTCCCGCAGGTCGGGCGCGTATTCCGGCCCCGCGGCCGCCCTCGGGGTGACGCTGTGTCTCTTCGGTGTGCTCGGGCTCTCCATGGTCGGGTTCGGCGGGCTCTTCGAAGGGCGTTCGGCCCTGCTGATCGCCGTTCAGGTGACGGCGCCGACGGCGGTGGCGATGACACTCGCCGGGTGGGCGCTGGTGGAACTCATTGGTCGCGGTGAACGGTCAAGTGCCTGACCGAGGCGGTCCGATGGAGGAAGCGTGCAGGTCAGGCATTGGTCTGACATACCCCTGAGTTTGTAATCCACGCCACAGTATTTTAATGTTCAGCAAAATCCCCTCTGGGTCCCTTTAGTGGGATTCGCCCGCCGTTTCCGGGTGGCATGATCTCGATGCCCGGTGTCTTGTTACCAGCGGTACTTCCCGTGCGCGTGGTGTCGTCCCCGCGGCGGGCGAGAGGGGTTCCTCATGGGACACATGGACCACTTCAGCGCCGGATGGGTCACCCCCGTCCTCTCCTACGTCATGGCCTGCGTCGGCTCCGCGCTCGGACTGCGCTGCACCGTCAGGGCACTTGAGGCGGAGGGCGCCTCCAAGCGGAACTGGCTGACGCTGGCGTCCTTCGCCATCGGCTCCGGCATCTGGACCATGCACTTCGTCGCGATGATGGGCTTCGGCGTGGAAGGGACGTCGATCCGCTACGACGTCCCGATGACCGTCCTCAGCCTGGTCATGGCGATCGCCGTGGTCGGCGCCGGTGTCTTCACCGCCGGTTACGGCCGCTCCCGGGTCCGCGCGGTGGCCTTCGGCGGCCTCGGCACCGGGCTCGGCGTGGCCGCGATGCACTACACCGGCATGACCGCGCTCAACCTGCACGGCGAGGTCGGCTACAACCCGGCCCTGGTCATCGCCTCCGTGGTGATCGCCGTCGTCGCCGCGACCGCGGCGTTGACGCTCACGCTGATCGTGCGCGGGGGTCTCCTCGCCGCGCTCGCCGCGCTCGTCATGGGGCTCGCGGTCAGCAGCATGCACTACACCGCGATGTACGCCGTGAGCATCGATCTCACGCCCAGTACGGACCCGTTGGCGGGCGCCACGGCCACGGAGTTCCTGTTCCCGCTGGCCGTGTTGCTGGGGTCGTTCCTCTTCCTGGCCGCGGCGTATGTGGCGTTGTCGCCCACGGGGAAGCGGGCGGAGTCGTCCTTCGCCGATGAACTGCTGCGTGAGGTCGAGCTGTCGACGGCGTGAGCGCTCCGCTCCGAACGCCGTTCTTCTGAGCGCCGTTGTGACCTGCGGGCCGGTGGGGGCTGGTCGCGCCCGCGCGGCGGAGCCGCACATCGACACAGCCCCGCGCCCCTTCGGGGCGTGGTAGCCCCCCGTCCCGAAGAGGTCCGCATGAAAGTCTTCCGTATGACCGCCCGGCTGCGTCCCAGATCCGTGCGGGCGAAGATCGTCGCCCTGCTGATGCTGCCCATCGTGTCGCTGATGGCGTTGTGGAGCTACGCCGCCGTGACGACCGTGGCCGCCATCGGTGACACCGAGCGGGCCAAGGACGTCAACAGCGAACTGCTCGCGCCGGTGGCCGAGTTCGTGACCGCGCTGCAGGCCGAACGGACGGCCGCGATGCGGTACGCCGCCCGGCGCGCCGAAGCGGGTCTCGACGACCTGAGGGCCGACCAGCAGACCACCGACAAGGCCGTGACGGTGCTCCGCGAGGGCCTCACCTCCGCCGGCTCGGACGCGGCCCTCATCGACACCGGTCTGCCCGCCCGTCTGGACACCCTCGAAGCCGACTTCAGCGACCTCGCCGCCCTGCGCGCGAACAGCATCGGGGGCGCGAGGGACGCGGTGTCGACGGCGTACACCGCGTACTCGGTGGTCATCGACCACGCCTTCGCCGTGACCGGCGCGCTCACCAGCGAGAAGGGCACCGACGCGACCTCCGAGGCGCGCGTCGTCCTCGAACTCTCCCGTGTCCGTGACGCCGTGGCCCGCGAGCAGGCGCTGCTGGCCGCCGCCACCGCGTCCGGGACGCTGAGCAAGGAGGGTTACGCGCGGTTCGTCGGCGCCGTCGCCACCCGGCGCGAACTGCTGAAGCCGGCCGTCGCCGACCTCAGGGCCGAGCACCGGCCCGCCTACGACGTGCTGCTGGACAGCGACCGTTACGCCTCCCTCGTCGAGATCGAGGACGGGGTGACGGACGCCGGCGCGGGCCCGGTGTCGGCGGCCGTGCTGAAGGACTGGGACTCCTCCTCGGCGGCCGTGCTCAAGGGCCTGGCCGAGGCGGAGAAGGACGCGGGAACCGGCGCTGCCGCCAAGGCGGACGCCTTCGGCTGGGACACGCTGGGCGCGTCCGGCGTCGCCGTGGTCCTCGGTCTCGTCGGCGTGCTCCTGTCGCTCCTCGTCTCCGTGAGCGTCGGGCGCGGCCTCATCGTGGAACTCCTCGACCTGCGCAACTCCGCCCTCGAAGTCGCCGGGCGCAGTCTGCCGCAGGCCATGCGCAAACTGCACGCGGGGCAGGGCGTCGACATCGACGCGGAGGCCCCGATGCGGCGTCTGGCGGGCGACGAACTCGCCCAGGTGGGCAGCGCGTTGACCGCCGTGCAGCGGGCCGCGCTCAAGGCGGCCTCCGAGCGCGCCGAACTCCTCAGCGGCATCTCCGGGGTGTACGTGAGCCTCGCCCGCCGCAGCCAGGTGCTGCTGCACCGCCAGCTCGACCTGCTCAGCGTGATGGAGCAGCGGCAGCGGGAACGGCAGGACCACGCCGAGCTGTACGACCTCTACCGCGTCGACTACCTCGCCACCCGGATGCGGCGTCACTCCGAGTCGCTGCTGATCCTGTCGGGGATCGCCCCCGGCCGTGGGTGGCGCGACCCGATCGCGCTGTCGGACGTCCTGCGGGCGGCCGTCGCCGAGATCGAGGACGCGACCCGGGTCGAGATCTGGGCCGCACCGCGGGTGTCGCTGAACGGCGGTTCCGTCGCCGACGTCATCCACCTGCTCGCCGAACTCGTCGAGAACGCCGCCGCGTTCTCCCCGCCCTCCACCAAGGTCCAGCTGCGCGCCGCCCGGCTGCGCGACGGCATCCTCGTCGAGGTCGAGGACAGCGGCTTCGGCATGAACGAGGAGGCGATGGCCGACGCCAACCGCAAGATCCAGTCGGAGAAGGTCGACCTCCTCGACGCCAAGCAGATCGGGCTCATCGTGGTGAACCGCCTCGCCGGCCGCCAGGGCCTGCGCGTCGAATTGCGGCAGTCGACCGACGGAGGCGTCGCCGCGGCCGTCTTCATCCCCGAGCACCTGATCCGCGACGACATGCCCGTCCACCACGAGTCGGCCCCCGACGGTCGCTCACCGGCCCCGGCCCCGGCCTCGGCCCCGGCGCCGAGCCGGCAACAGCGCCGATAGGGGCCCGCAGGACAGCCGTGCGCCTCGGGTGGTGGTGTCCCCGGGGCGCACGGCCTTTTCCACTTCCCGCGTTCCGGCGTTCCGGCGTTCCGGCGTTCCGGCGGTCCCGCGTTCTTCGCTTCCCGCGTTGGCGCGGCCGGTCTAGAAGGTCAGCTTCCAGCTGTTGATGTAGCCGGTGTCCGCGCTGTAGACGTCCTGGACCTTCAGCTGCCAGGTGCCGTTGACCGTCGTCTCGCTGGACGCGTCTACCGTGTAGGTGGCGTCGACGTTGTCCGTGGAGTCGGAGGAGCTGCTGCTCTTCAGACGGTACGTCGAGCCGTCCGGGGCGACGAGGTCGATGACCAGGTCACCGCGGTAGGTGTGGACGATGTTGACGTACACGGACAGGTCGCTGGGCGCGCTGCCGGTGAGACCGCTGACGGTGACGGGCGAGTAGACGGCGGAACCGGCGTCCGGGATGGAGACGTCGGTGGTCGACTCGAAGGCCGTACCGGTGTCGCCACCGTCGTCTCCGCCGTCGTCCCCGTCACCGCTCGGGGTGACCTGGAGCAGCAGGTTGGGGCTGCCGGTGCCGACGCCGGTGAGGGTGGAGGCGGAGGCCGCCGAGGTCAGGGCCGTGGTGACCGCGGAGGGCGAGGCGCTCGGGTTCTCGCCGAGGTAGACGGCGGCGGCGCCGGCGACGTGCGGGGACGCCATCGACGTACCGGAGTAGGTCGCGGTGGCCGTGTTGGAGCTGTTCGACGCGGAGGTGATGGACGACCCCGGCGCGAAGATGTCCAGCGACGAGCCGTAGTTGGAGAACGACGACCGTGCGTCGGCGCTGGTGGAGGCGCCCACGGTGACGGCGCTCGCGACCCGGGCCGGGGAGTAGCTCGACGCGTTGGCGTTGTCGTTGCCGGCCGCGACGGCGTAGGTGATGCCGGCCGCGATGGAGTTGGTGACGGCCGCGTCGAGGGTGGAGTCCGCGCTGCCGCCGAGCGACATGTTGGCGACGGCCGGGAACTGGGCGTTCTCGGTCACCCAGTCGATACCGGCGACGACGCCGGCGGTCGTGCCGGAGCCCTCGTCGTCGAGGACGCGGACGGCGACGATGTCGGCGGCCTTGGCGACACCGTAGGTGGTGCCCGCGACGGTGCCGGCGACGTGCGTGCCGTGCCCGTTGCCGTCGTCGGCGGAGGAGTCGTCGTCGACGGCGTCGTAGCCGTAGGAGGCCCGTCCGCCGAAGTCGGTGTGGGTGATCCGTACGCCCGTGTCGATGATGTAGGCGGTGACGCCGCTGCCCGCGCTGCTCGGGTACGTGTACGAGGAGTCGAGCGGCAGGTCGGCCTGGTCGATGCGGTCCAGGCCCCAGGTCGCGCCGGTCTGGGTGTCGCTCATGTGGACGGTCTTGTTGACGGCGACCGCGGCGACGGCCGGGTCGGCGGCGAGCTGCTTCGCCTCCGCCTCGGTCATCTCGGTGGCGTAGCCGTTCAGCGCCTTCTTGTACGTCTGCTGCACCTCGGCGCCGTACCGGGTCGCGACCGCCTTGCCCTTGCTGGAGGCCGCCTTGAAGGGGAGGCTCTCCTTGAGCGTGACGATGTAGCTGCCCTGGACGGCGTTCTCGGCGTTGGCGCCGACGATCTTGCCCTCCGCGGGTGCCGCGACGGCGGGGGTGGCGGTCGCGGCACCGACGGTGAACAGGGCCGCGGCGGACACCACGGCGGCGAGCGCGCCGCGTCTGCGGCGGCCGGGGGCGTGGGGGGCGGGGGAGTTCTGCACGAACATTGGGGGTGGTCCCCTCTCGTGAAGACTTGCGCGGACTGACCATGTGGGGGGTGGCGTCCTGGTCGCATACAGTGACGGTGTTGACGGGGTCACGTCAATAAGGGGAATCCCTACGTCCGGGCTGCGCCGCTTGGCGGGGGCGCCCCAGGGCTCGGGGTGTCCTGTGATCGGGCGACTGCGGGTGGTTCGTGGCTGATCGCGCAGTTCCCCGCGCCCCTGAAAAGCGGGGGCCCGTGCTTTTCAGGCCCCCGCCGTCTCTCGGGCCCGCCCACCCGCCGTCCAGCAGGCCCATCCGCCGTCTCTCGGCCCGCCCGGCCGCTGTCCAGCAGGCCCGCCCGCCGTCTCTCGGGCCCGCCAGCCCGCCGTCTTTCGGGCCCGCCCGGCCGCTGCCTAGCAGGCCCGCCCGCCGTCTTTCGGGCCCGCCCGCCCGCCGCCTTTCGGGCCCGCGGGGCCATCGCCTTTGAGGGGCGCGGGGCCATCACCTTTCAGGCCCGCCCGGCCATCACCTTTCACGGGCGCGGGGCCTGGCCTTTCAGGCCTGCGGGGCCTGGCCTTTGAGGGGCGCGGGGAACTGCGCGAGAAGCCCCACGCACCCGCACCCGCAAACGCTCCCGCACCCCCGAGCCATTAGGCGCCCCGCACCGCCCGCACCACCCGCTCCGCCTTCTCCAGCCACCCCAGCTATGAGCCACTCGCGCTGGGCGCAGCCCAGGTGGCAGAGGGCGATCGCGCCGGCGGTGCGCTCGGGCGTCCACAGGAGCGCGGCCAGGCGCTCGTCCCACGCCTCGTACGCCGCGTCGAAGCCATCGTTGGAGCACGCCCCCGGCGTGGGTCGCGGCGCACGACGGAGCCCGCCTCCCGCTTCGGTCGCGGTGCTCCTCGGAGCCCGCCCCCGGCTTCGGGGCGTCTCCCCCGGCCCTCGTCCCCGCCGCCCGTCACACCCCCGCGCCCCGCGGACTACTCTGGAGGGTCGATCGTCCCCGTGGCAGGAGAGTAATGGCCGTCAACCTGGTCAATGTCGAGAACGTCAGCAAGGTGTACGGCACCCGCGCCCTGCTCGACGGGGTCTCGCTCGGCGTCTCCGAAGGGGACCGGATCGGCGTCGTGGGGCGCAACGGCGACGGCAAGACGACCCTGATCCGGATGCTCGCCAAGCTGGAGGAGGCCGACACGGGCCGGGTCACCCACTCCGGCGGCCTCCACGCCGGCGTGCTCACCCAGCACGACTCCCTCGACCCCACCGCCACCGTCCGGCACGAGGTCATCCGGGACCTGGCGGACCACGAGTGGGCGGGGAACGCCAAGATCCGGGACGTGCTCACCGGGCTGTTCGGCGGGCTCGACCTGCCCGGCTTCCCGCAGGGGCTCGACACCGTCATCGGTCCGCTCTCCGGCGGTGAGCGGCGGCGCATCGCGCTCGCCAAGCTGCTCATCGAGGAGCAGGACCTGATCGTCCTCGACGAGCCCACCAACCACCTGGACGTCGAGGGCATCTCCTGGCTCGCGGGCCACCTGCGGGAGCGGCGCTCCGCACTCGTCTGCGTGACCCACGACCGGTGGTTCCTGGACCAGGTGTGCACCCGGATGTGGGACGTGCAGAAGGGCTCGGTCTTCGAGTACGAGGGCGGATACTCCGACTACGTCTTCGCCCGCGCCGAGCGTGAGCGCATCGCCGCCACCGAGGAGACCAAGCGGCAGAACCTCGTCCGCAAGGAGCTGGCGTGGCTGCGGCGCGGGGCCCCGGCCCGTACGTCGAAGCCCCGGTTCCGGGTCGAGGCGGCGAACGAGCTGATCGCGGACGTACCGCCGCCGCGGGACACCAGCGAGCTGATGAAGTTCGCGTCGTCCCGGCTGGGCAGGACCGTGTTCGACCTGAAGGACGTCACCGTGCAGGCCGGGCCGAAGGTGCTGCTGAAGCATCTGACGTGGCAGCTCGGGCCGGGCGACCGGGTCGGCCTCGTCGGTGTCAACGGCGCCGGCAAGACCTCCCTGCTGCGGGCCATGGCGGACGCCGCGCGCAGCGAGGGGGAGAAGCAGCCGGCCGCCGGGCGGGTCGTCACCGGCAAGACGGTCAAGCTCGCGTACCTGTCCCAGGAGGTCGCCGAGCTCGACCCGAACCTGCGGGTGCTCCAGGCCGTGCAGCAGATCCGCGACCGCGTCGACCTCGGCAAGGGGCGCGAGATGACGGCGGGGCAGCTCTGCGAGACCTTCGGGTTCAACAAGGAGAAGCAGTGGACGCCGGTGGGCGACCTCAGCGGTGGTGAGCGGCGGCGGCTCCAGATTCTGCGGCTGCTGATGGACGAGCCCAACGTCCTCTTCCTCGACGAGCCGACGAACGACCTCGACATCGAGACGCTCACGCAGTTGGAGGACCTCCTCGACGGGTGGCCCGGCTCGATGGTCGTGATCTCCCACGACCGGTTCTTCGTCGAGCGCACGACCGACAAGGTGTTCGCGCTGCTCGGCGACGCGGCGCTGCGGATGCTGCCGCGCGGGATCGACGAGTACATCGAGCGGCGTCACCAGATGGAGGAGGCCGCCGCCGCGGCCTCGCCCGTCGCCGTGAAGGCCGCCTCGGAGAAGGCCGTCTCCGCCGCCGACTCCCGTGCCGCGAAGAAGGAACTCCAGAAGATCGAGCGGCAGTTGGACAAGGTCACCGAGAAGGAGGCGAAGTTGCACGCGCGGATCGCCGAGAACGCGACGGACTTCGCGAAGGTGGGGGAACTGGACGCCGAGTTGAGGGCGTTGCACGGGGAGAAGGAAGAGCTGGAGATGCGCTGGCTGGAACTTGCCGAGGACGCGTAGCGGTAGAGCCGGGCGGCTACTCGCCGTTGGGGCTGATGTTCGATGCCGGGTGCGGGTTGTCCGTGGCTGATCGCGCAGTTCCCCGCGCCCCTCAAGGGCGCGGCTCCCGGCCGGTGCTCATCGGTCCCCCCGCCTTCAAAATGCTTATCGCGCACGGCACGCACGTCCCGTGAAGGGGGCGTGAAGGAGCGTAACGAGGGCATCACGGGCCGGTTCTCCCTTGGGAACAGGGGAGCGACCGGCCCCGTGCGGGGGAGCGTCGCAGTGATAGAAAGAGCCGTCTGAGAAGAGCCTTCACAGTCTGAGAAGCGACACCACGCGTGACCACGGGTGGCTCGAAAGCAGCGAACAGGGGGAAAGCGCTGATGGTTCAGCCACCCGATCAGCCACCGCAGGGCGGCTACGGAGCACCACAGAATCCGCCACCGCAGTCACAGCCGCAACCGCCGCAACAGCCGTACGGCTACCCGCAGACCCCGCCGCCGCAGGGCCCGCCCGCGCCGGCCCCCGGCTACGGCTATCCCCAGCAGCAGTCGCCCGCGCAGCCGGGGCCGTACACGCAGCCCGGCCCGTACGGCCAGCCGCAGCAGCCCGGCCCCTACGCGCAGCCCGGCCCGTACAACCCGGCGTCGCAGGCCGGTTACGGCTACCCGCAGTCGCAGTACGCGGGCGCGCCCACCCCGCCGCCGGTCGGTGGCGGCGGCGGTGGTTCCAGGAACCCCTTCAAAGGCAGGCCAGCGATGGTCGTCGGCGCCGCCGTGGCCGCGCTGCTCGTGGTCGGCGGCACGGTGTTCGCGGTGACGAGCCTCGGCGGCGACGGCGAGAAGAAGCCGGTCGCCAAGGAGAGCGCGAGCCCCACCGACGACGGCAAGCCCTCCCCCACGCCCACCGGGCCCGTCAACCAGGGCGACGGCAGCGGCGACGGCGGCGAGGACCTCGACATCTCCGACCTCAACGCGGACCGCAAGGCGGGCGAGGCGAAGGTGCTCTGGTACAAGAGCGCCCCCGACGCCCCCGGTTCCGGCGCGAGCGCCCCCGGCCTGTGGGTCACCGACAAGGTCGCGGTGAAGGCCGCGTACAAGCAGTTGTTCGCCTACAACGTGGGTGACGGGAACCCCGCCTGGGACCCGATCGAGTTCGAGGGAAAGATCTGCGCGGTCACCCCGAAGGCGACCTCCGCCGACCGGATCGTGGTCTCGTACCAGAGCGGCAGCGGCGACAACGCCGAGTGTGACCAGCTCCAGCAGATCGACCTGAACACCGGCGACAAGGGCTGGTCGACGGAGCTGGAGAAGGGCGACCTGTTCGACAGCGCCATCAGCGTCGGGCTGTCCGTCACCGGTGACACGCTCATGGTGGGCCGCTCGCAGTCCGGCACGGCCTACGACATCGACACCGGCAAGAAGCTGTTCGACAAGAAGAACTACGGCCAGTCGTGCTACCCGGCCGGGTTCGCGGGCGGCGCGCGGCTGATCTCCGTCTCCTCCTGCGCGGTGACCACCGACAAGGAGCACGACGAGGTCCAGGAGCTCGACCCGAAGACCGGCAAGGCCAAGTGGACGCGGAAGATCCCCAAGGGCTGGAAGGTCGAGCACGCGTACTCGGTGGATCCCCTCGTCCTCTACCTCACCAACGAGGACGAGAACACCTGGAACATCTCCACCCTGAAGGCCGACGGCTCGACCCGTTCGCAGGTCGACTCCGACGACTCGTTCGCGCCCGAGTGCGACGGCGGGATCCTCACCCGCGACATGCAGGGCTGCACGGGCGTGGCGGCCGACGCGAACACCCTCTACCTGCCGACCGAGGAGAAGGACGGCACGAACGAGATCGTCGCGCTGAACCTCGAGACCGGCAAGGAGAAGTGGCGTCTCACGTCACCCGCCTCCGACGCGGAGATCTCCCCGGTCAGGGTCGAGGGCTCGAAGCTCATCGCGTACGTGGAGTCCACGCGCGACGCGGGCGGCCAGGTGGTGTCCGTTCCGACCACCGGCGACAGCCACCAGGCGACCAAGCTCATCCAGATGCCGGCGAGCGCCGCGGAGATCGAGAGTTCCTTCTACTCGAAGGCCATCGACTACGTGGACGGGCGCTTCTACATCTCCACGACCCTGCTGAACGGTGTCGACGACGCGAAGGAGAAGTTGATGCTGGCCTACGGCAAGTGACGCGCGCGACCGCCGCGGGCCGCGGGCCGGCCCTTCCGGGCCGTCGCCGTGGCCCGGCGCCGCAGGCCGCGGACACCGGCCTTCCGACGCCACCGGCCTCCCGACGCCACCGCCGCCCGGCCCCGCCGTAGCCCGGTCGACCTCCCCATTCGTCCCTCACCCGTCCTCCGAGATCCGCTTCGAGGTATCCACGTCATGACGCAGCCGCCGCCCCCGCCGAACCAGCCCCCGAACCAGCCGCCCGCCCAGCCCCCTGCCCAGGGCCAGCCGCCCGCCCAGCCCCCGGCCGAGGGGCAGCAGCAGCCCGCGCAGCCCCCGGCCCAGGGCCAGCCGCCGCAGGACACCCCGCCGCAGGGCGGTTTCGGCGCGCCCACGCCCCCGCCGCCCGGCGGTTTCGGCGCCCCGACGCCCCCGCCGCAGGGCCCGCCCGCGCAGGGCCCGGGCTACGGCTACCCGCAGGCACCCCCGGCGCAGCAGACCCCGCCGCCGGCCCAGCCGCCGCAGACGCCCCCGCCCGCGCAGGGCCCCGGCTACGGCTACCCGCAGACGCCCCCGCCCGCGCAGGGCTACGGCTACCCGGGCCAGCCCGGTCAGCCGGGCCCCTACGGCCAGCCGCAGCCCGGCCCGTACGGCCAGCAGCCGCAGCCCGGTCCCTACGGGCAGCAGCCCCAGCCCGGCCCGTACGGCTATCAGCCGCAGACCATGCCGATGCAGCCGCAGGTGGGCCAGGCCCCGGTCGGCAAGAAGAAGGTCAACTCCACGGCGATCATCATCACCGCGGCGGTCGCGGCCATCGCGCTCATCATCGGCGGCGGTGTCTATGTCGCCACCTCCAGCGGCGACGACGACAACGGCAAGAAGGACACCGCCAGTTCGGAGGGCACGACCGGCGGCAAGGACGACACCAAGGGCGACGACGACGGCGGCTCGTCGTCGTCCGGCGGCTCGTCGACCGGTGGCGTCGAGGTGCCGACCGAGGCCCAGGAGAAGGTGCCGTCCAGCACCAGCGCGAAGATCCTCTTCCAGGTGCCCGCGCACGAGGTCAAGGAAAAGCTGACGATCGACAGCGTCAAGGGCTCCTGGCTGACGAAGACCACGTACGCCAAGGCCGCCCTGAACAAGATCATCGGCTATGACCCGGACAGCGGTAAGTCCAAGTGGACGCTGGACCTGGCCGGTCAGACCTGTGCGGGCTCCCGTGAGATCACCACCGAGGGCATCGCCGTCGTGGTGACCGAGTCGGCCAAGCGCAAGAACAACGACGACCGCCAGCCCTGCACCGAGGTCACCGCGTTCAACGTCGAGACCGGCAAGCATGTGTGGACCAAGAACGCCGACCTCAGCGGCAGCAAGGTGCCGTTCGGCGAGGTCACCATCTCCGGTACGACGGTCGCCGCGGCCGGCGGCTACTCCGGCGGCGCCGCGTTCGACGTCAACTCCGGCAAGGTGCTGTGGTCGCCGAAGGCCGGCGAGTGCACCGACGAGGGCTACGCGGGCGGCGCCCAGCTGATCGCGGTCCGCAAGTGCGGCGACTACGGCAGCGAGACCTTCGAGGTCCAGCTGCTCGACCCGAAGTCGGGCAGCGTCAAGTGGACCTACAAGGTGCCCTCCGGCATCCAGCGCGCCAAGATCATCTCCACGAATCCGGTGGTCTTCGGTGTGGTGACGGGCAGCGACGTCCCGCTGACCGGCACGACCGACATCTTCTCGCTCGACGACAGCGGCAAGCTGCGCGCCAAGATCTCCATCCCGGACGACAAGTACGACTACGAGTGCCCGGTCCGCGGTGTCTGGGCCTGCAAGGGCATCTACGTCGGCAACGACAAGGTGTACATGCCGACCAAGAGCCACGACGGCACCGGCTCCTACAGCTCCACCAACGAGATCGTCTCCTTCTCGCTGGCCTCGGGGAAGTCCACCGGCGACCGGGTCGACGCGGGCGACGACTACGAGCTGTTCCCGATCCGCATGGACGGGCCGAACATCATCGCCTTCAAGGACGGCCCGTACGACAAGGGAGCCCAGGTCGTCTCCGTCGACGGCAAGACGCTGAAGCAGACCAAGCTCCTGGAGACCCCGTCCTCGGAGTCGGTGCTCCGCGCGATCAGCGCCATGACGCCGACGATGAGCGAGATGCTCTACACCGACGGACGGTGGTTCATCGGCTCGGAACTCGTCAGTAAGCCGTATTCGGACGACGAGAAGGAGTACACGGCGCTCGGCTTCGGGGCGAAGTAACCCCACGCGCCCCCTCGGCCTCGCGACACGGCCCCGCCCCAGCTCAGGGGCGGGGCCGTGCACGTATCCCTCATCACGCTCGAATAGGAGGGAATTTCGGTAATCCGGGGCACTTCTCTCCCGTAGGGGGAGCGCAACGTCGAACAAGCGTGTAGCTTCCGGGGGCATGAGAGCGGGGGAGTCGACGGGGAAGTCGGGGGGCTTCTGTCCGTGAGGACCAGTGGGCAGCCATAGTGGGCAACCATCTGGGGGGACTGGGGGGTGGGGTGGCTCGATGGGAGTGCGGCTCATGGTGGTCGACGACCACCGACTGCTGGCCGAGGCGCTGGCCTCGGCGTTGAAGCTGCGCGGGCACCGGGTGCTCGCGGCGGCGGCGCCCGCCGCCGGCGCGGCGGAGCTGGTGATCACAAGGGCACCCGAGGTGTGCCTGCTCGGTACGGCGACACCCGCCGAGCCGGGCATCTTCGACCCGGTGGTCAGGATCAAGCGGGAACGCCCGCAGGTGGCGGTGCTGGTCCTCGGCCCGGTGCCCAGCCCGCGCGGCATCGCGGCGGCATTCGCCGCAGGCGCCTCGGGCTACGTCCGGCACGACGAGCGCATCGAGGGGGTCGAGCGGGCCATCATGAAGGCCCGCGCGGGCGAGGCGGCCGTGGCACCACAGCTGTTGCAGAGCGCCTTCGCCGAGCTGCTGAACCCCGCCGCCCAGCCGGACGACGAGGGCCAGCGGCTGCTCCAGATGCTGACGCCTCGCGAGGTCGAGGTGCTGGTCCGGGTCGCGGACGGCGAGGACACGAGACTGATCGCGGCGGGCATGGGCATCGCCCCGTCGACCGCCCGCACGCACGTCCAGCGGGTCCTGATGAAGCTGGGGGTCGGCTCCCGCCTGGAGGCGGCGGCACTGGCGGCCCGCACGGGGCTGCTGGACCGGGCGGGGCCGGTACCGCAGGGGCCGCCGGGTCCGCCGGGGGCGGAGGTGTAGGGCGGTCGGCTCGCGGCGCCCGGCCGGGTTCGGGCGCGCGACGGCATGGGGGAGCCGCACCGGGCCGACGGCTCGATGCGGCTCCCCGGGGATGCCGGATGCGGGTCAGTTCACGCCAAGGGCGTTCAGAACCGCCTCGGCGACATGGTCGGCGGCGTTCTTGTGGCCCTGGGCGTTGGGGTGGACGAAGGCCACCTGGAACGGGTCGAGGCTGGTGAAGAGGCCCTCGACCCACCTGCCCGCGTCACAGACGCTGTGGTTCCGGGTGGAGTCGGAGAGGCCGACGAAGGTGTCCCCGTGCTCAGCGGCGGCCTTCTCGATGGTGGCGTTGAGCGGGTTCAGGACGTCGTCGCGGAGCCAGTCGAGGTCCCCCGGGGTGATGGAAGCGAACTGCTCCAAGTCGTTGTACCGGCACTTGGACGTGTCCTCGGGGATGACGGTGGGGTAGCCGACGTTCACGACCTTGGCGTGCGGGGCGCGCTCGTGGAGCGTGGCGAGCATGTCGTCGTAGTCCTGGCTCACCTTGGTCAGCCGCTCGGGGATGTTGTCGGCCAGGCTGTCCCGGCACGGCGTGCCCACGCCGCCGCTGCCGTCGCCCAGTTGCAGGCAGGTGAAGAGGATCTCGGCGAACCCGAGGGTGTTGCCGCCCGCGCCGACGGTGATCACGTCGGTGCCGGGGCTCACCGCCTCGGACTGGGGCGGCACCGGGGGGAACGGGTAGTCCGGGTCCTCGGAGAACGGCGGCAGGTGGCGGCCGATCGGCTGCTGGGCGTTGAAGGTGATGTCCTCGATGGTGGCGGCACCACAGCTGACATTGGTGAGTTCGACCAGTGAGCCGAGGTCGCGGTCGATGACCTGGGGGTACGACAGGTCGGTGCGCTCGCAGCCGTCACGGGGGATTTCGAAGACCTCACCCGCTGCCGGGATGACCCCGGCGGTGTAGGAGTCGCCCAGGGCGACCCACTCGTAGGCCGCCGCGGCCGCCGGGGTGGCGCCGGCGAGTTGCACGGGGACGAGGGCGCCTGCGGCGAGAGCCACGGTGGAGCCCAGCACGGCCAGTCGAGTGCGCATGTTTGCCACGAATCCTCCAGAGATACGGTTTTGGCGGCGCTATGACCGTACGAGGAGGATTACTCAGCGCACTAGATCCAATACGGACAGTGACTTACCGTCAGGTCTCCGGGATCACCCCGGTCACGGGTGACGTGTTCTGAACAGGCGAGGTCGACATGTGGGCCAAGTGGGCCCCTCTGTCGACGGATCCGGCGCGACGTGTGATCGCCGCGAAGGCTTTCCCGGACAACCCCTCGGATCCCGGCCCGCCGAGCGGCCTGCGTCGGCTGTCCTGTTCACGACCACCGGCCGACGCGGACGGTGCTCAACCGTGGAGGGCGAGGTGGACCTCCCCCTCCACGGCACCGCGTTCATCGATGCGGAACCCCGGCCTTCCCGGGCCGGGCGCACACGGCGTGGTCGACCAGGTCCGTGATGCCTCGGATCTGGCGTGCGGCGGTCTCCTCGACGGCGGGTCGGCTGTGTACGGCGACGGTGACCGCGACGCGACCGCCGGACGTCGTCGCGGGCCACGCCAGATAGCCGAAGCCGCTGCCGCTGTGTCCCCAGTAGCCGCCGCCGCAGGTCAACGGCGTCCACTCCAGGCCCAGGCCGTAGCGCGACCCCGGTACCCCGTCGGGGCTGTCCGGCACGGCGACCGTGCGCCGCATCTCGGCGAGCTGGGCGGGGGCGAGGAGCCCGCCGCTCAGGAGCGCGGAGAAGAAGCGGTTGGTCTCGGCGGCGGTGCCGATCAGCGAGCCGTCGGCGTCACCGTCGAAGGGGAGGTAGGCGAGGGTGGTGTCCGTCATGGGGCCGCCCTCCGATCCGTCTGCGGACCGCTCGAACTGCTGGTAGTTACGGGAGTGGGGGCGCGGCATGCGCGGATCGTCGCCCGGGTTGAAGGTGCGCGTGAGCCCGAGCGGGCGCAGGATCCGGTCCCGCACCTCTCGGTCCCAGGTCCGGCCGGTGACCGCCTCGATCACCATCCCGGCCAGGATGTAGTTGGTGTTGGAGTACTCCCAGCGGGCCCCCGGTTGGAACACCGGCGGATGCGTCATGGCGAACGCGACGCGCTGCCGCGAGGTGTAGGTCGTCGAGCGGTGCTGGAGATAACCGGCCTCGCTCAGGTCGGGGACGACGTCCGCGATGTAGTCCGGCAGGCCGCTGGTGTGTTGGAGAAGCTGACGGACGGTGACCCGGCGGCCGTCGTTCCCCTTGCCCCGGACCACGCCCGGCAGCCAGCGCTCCACGCTGTCCTCCAGCGACAGCCGCCCCTCGCCGACGAGTTGGAGGACGACCGTCGCGACGTACGTCTTCGTGGTGCTGCCGAGACGGATGTACTCGTCGCGGGGCACGGGTGCGCCGGTGGCGAGGTCGCCCACGCCGCTGCGGGCGGTGCGGGTGCCGTGAGGTGCCTCCAGCCGTACGGACACCCCGGTCACGCCGGTGTCGCGCAGGGCGTCGGCATCGCGTTGCAGGGGGTTCGCCGCGCCTTGCGCGTGGGCCGGGGCGAGGCTGGTGAGGAGGGCGAGAGCGAGGGCGACGGCTGAGGCCGTGGCTGTTCGGCGGATGGGCATGGGATCACCGTAGGAGTGGGCATTCCGGACATGCCAGCCGGTGAGCCCCCGCGTGTCGCCGGGGGGTTGCCTCAGTCCGCCGTAGTCCCGGGGCCACCGGCTTTTATGTGGTGGAGGAGGGCGGCGAGGGGGGTGGGGGTGGTGCTGAGGTGGGTGGCGGGGGTGTCTGATTCGCGGAGGTGGAGGGTGGCGGGGGAGGTGGCGATTTCGACGCAGTCGTTGCCGTCACCGAAGCCGGAGAACGATGACTTCTGCCAGTTGTCGGGGGCGGCGGCTAATTCGACACAGGTACCTCCTTCGCCGCCGTCGGAAAACGTCGACTTCTGCCAGGTGCAGGGGATCGTCATGGGCTGCCTCGAGGTTCTTCGTCCGAAGAGCTTCGGTGATCACGGGCGGCGCGGGGTGAACCTGCCGGAGGCTATGGCGCGGAGGAGTTCGGTGACCGGGGCGGGCGTGGTGGTGAGGACGGCGCCAGGGACATCGGATTCGCGGAGGCCGAGCAAGTGGGGAGATATGGCGGCCAGTTCGACGCAGGTGTTTCCCTCACCGCCCCCGGAAAACGTGGACCTCTGCCAGCGCAGCGCGTGATTCATGCAGCTCACAGCTCCTTCATCAGGCGGTGGATGAAGTCCCGTGACGCGACGGGATCCAGCGATGCCTTCTCCACCTTACGGAAGAGTGTTCGGAGCTGTTTCAACTGTGCTTCCGCATCGATGAACAGGGTGCCGGTGGGCGTGTCGCGGAGCACCGTGTCCAGTTGGGGCACCGGACCACCCAGGTGCATCATCGAGGCGGCGGCACCGGCAAAGCCGTCCTGATCAAGAGGGATGACGCGCACCGCCGCGTGCCCTTGTTCGATCTCGTCCAGGATGCGGCGGAGTTGGGCGACTGAGGTCTGCCGATCGGCCACGCGGACCCGCAGCGCGAACTCGTGGACGATCGTCTCGTACGGCAGCGGATGCTCACCCTCGATGACCGCGCGTCGCCGCATCCGGTGTTCCACCCGGGGAAACAGCTCGCTCTCCGGCAGTTCAGGACGCGTGTAACTGAAAACCGCTCGCGCGTAGTCGGAAGTCTGCAGCAGTCCGGGCACGTAGGCGATGGCGACCTCGTGCAGGAATGTCGCATGGTGCTCCGCCTCGGCGACGTCCAGGTTCACCTGGGGAAGGACTCCCCGGTACTCCTCCCACCAGCCGCGTGTGCGGTCGGCCGCGATCGCCACGAGGGCCTCGATCAGTTCCGTGTCCGAGCAGGCGCAGTGGGCCGCCAGTCTGCGCAGCCGCTCCTCGCCGATCGCCGAACTGCCGGCCTCGATCTGGCTCATGTGGGCTGAACTCGCCCCCAGGAGTCCGGCCACTTCCTTGGCGGGCTTGCCCGCCGCCTCCCGCAGCTTGCGCAGCTCGGACCCCAGGCGCACCTGTCGTGCCGTGGGCTGGTTCCGCATGGTCATCCGAGTAACTGCCTCTCCACGACTCCTCGTTCGGGTGTCAGATTACGGCAGGCTGTTGCGGGGGTATTAATTTATACCCTACTGTCAGTGACGCGCCGCACACTCTGCGGAACGCCGGGACCCCGGAAGCGCACCACTCCGTCCTGCCATGACGGCTGAGGCAATGCCACCGCCCGCACCCCACCCTTCTTCCGACGGAGCTGCCCCATGCCCGAAAACGCCCCCGAACCTTGGGAGTACGTCCTCCACATCCCCCACGACCCCCGAGCCGTCACCGTCTCCCGCCGCACCCTCCGCCTCATCCTCACCGCGCACGGCCTGACCGCCCTCCTGGATCCCGCCGAACTCCTCGCCACGGAACTGATCGCCAACGCCGTACTCCACACCAAGGGCCCAGCGGCCCTGCGCGTGCGCTGGTCGGGCACCACCCTGTGGATCGGAGCCTGGGACGCGGACCCCGGACCCCCGGAACCCCCGGCCCGGTTGGCGGCCACGCCCGACACGGAATCCGGCCGAGGCCTCGCCCTCGTACGGGCCTGCACGGACGTATGGGGCTGGCAGCCGTCCTCCCGCTTCGGGCACCGGGGCAAATACGTGTGGTGCGAACTGCTCTGTGACCCGGTCGCGGCATGACGCGTTGATCACTTCGAAAGAAAGGAGGGAGAGCCGATGGTCAGCTCGCCGCATGAGGCGCTGCACCGGATCTTCCAGAAGGATCCCGCGCTGCTCACCCGCGCCCTTTAACAGGTGCTGGACGTGCCCTTCCCCGAGCCGCGCGAGTTCGCGGCCATGAACGTCGACCTCACGGAGATCGAACCGGTCGAGCGGCGCGTGGACACGCTGTTGCGGGCGGAGACCGACGAGGGGACGTATCTCCTGGTCGTCGAGTCGCAGGGGAAGAAGGACGAGGGCAAGCGCCGCAGCTGGCCCTACTACCTCAGCTACTTGTACGCGAAGTACCACTGCGACCCGGTGCTCATCGTGATCACCCAGCACGGCGCCACGGCTCGCTGGGCGGCGCAGCCCATTCACCTCGGGGTGCGCGGCCGCCCCTCGCTGACGGTACGGCCACTGGTGCTGGGCCCGGACAACGTACCGGTCATCGAGGACGAGCGGGCGGCCGAGCGGGACGTACCCCTCGCGGTCCTCTCGGCGATGACGCATGGCAAGGGGCCCAAGGCTGCCGCCATACTGGAATCCCTGGTAACCGCCCTGCGGACCATCGACGCGGAGAGCGCCGCGGTCTTCGTGCAGTTCGTCGACTCGTGCCTGAAGGACCCCGAGGCACAGCAGATCTGGAGGGACCTCATGACGGATACGCAGTACTTCTGGCGACACCCGCTCGCTGAGCAGACACGTGAGGAAGGCCGTGAGGAAGGCCGGATCGAGGCTCAGATCGAGATGATCTTCAAGACCCTCGAATGGCGTGGCATCCCGGTGCCGGACCAGGTCCGCGAACGAGTCACCGACTGCCCCGACCGAGCTCAGCTCATGGTCTGGGCGGAACGGGCCCTCTGCGTGACCGACGCCGAGGACCTGTTCCGCTGACCGAGCGGTGGGCCGGATGATCCGTCGCGGAGTGAGCGGGACAGGCTCGACGGCTGCGGGTCGGCTCGCCATTCGTGTGGGGTCGGCGTGCGGTCAGACCCGCTCCAAGGGGCGGTGCGGCCCGGCGGGAAGTTCCGCCTTGATCGTGTCGCCCGGACGCACCGCACCGCCCTCCCTCACGATGCTCATGATTCCGGCCTTGAGCACGAGGTTCCCGGCCTCGTCGCGGCCGACAACCCGCTTCAGCAGCCCGTCCTGGAAGTTGTCGATCTGCAGGCAGGGATTGCGCAGCCCGGTCACCTCCAGCACCGCGTCGTCCCCGATATACAGCAGTGTGCCGACCGGCAGCCCGAGCAGATCGATGCCGCGGGTGGTGATGTTCTCGCCGAGGTCGCCGGGCCCCACCTTGAATCCCTCCGCGCCGACCTCGGCGAAGAGCTCCTCATGGATCAGGTGAACCTGGCGCAGGTTCGGCCGGGTGGGGTCCTGCGCCACCCGCGAGCGGTGCTTGACCGTCACTCCGGCATGTACGTCACCCTCTACGCCGAGCCCGGCGAGCAGCGTGACGCTGTCCCGGTTCGGCTTGGTGAACGAGTACTCGCCGTTGCTGCTGACCGCCGTGACCGTTCCGCTCATCCTTGGCTCCCCCTCCTCGGTGAAAACGACAGTCACGACCCTAGCCTCGGGTCTGTGTGCGAGGGCCCGAGCGCACCCAGGGCGCTGCTCGGGGCCCCGCTCCCTTTACTCCGTCGGCCGCTCAACACCGAGCAGGATCGACGCCGGCACCACGTGTCGGCACCCTCGCCGGGGGCGGTTCCTCCATGCCGGGGCTCAAACGCAGACGCCGTACCGCGCGCTGTCGGCAGCCATGAGCCGTAGCTCGGCCGTGAGGTCGGCGAGATTCTCCCTGCGCGGCATGGGGCGGCTCGCTTCAGTTGGGATCTGGTGATCTTTGTTTGTTTCTGATGGTGACGAGCGTCGGAACTTGTGCTTTGATGTGTTTGGTTCTGTTTGATGGGTGGGATGGGGAGTCCGGCGTGAAGAAGACCTCGACCCGGTTGGCCGACGGTCGTGAGCTGATCTACTACGACCTGCGCGACGACACCGTGCGCGACGCGGTGGACAAGCGGCCCCTGGAGCGCACCGTCACCACTTCGGAGGTGCGCCGGGACCCGCTGCTCGGTGACTCCGTCGCGATCGCCTCGCACCGGCAGGGCCGCATCTACCACCCCCCGGCGAACGAATGTCCGCTCTGCCCCTCCGAGGGCGACCGGCTCAGTGAGATCCCGGACTCGTCGTACGACGCCGTCGTCTTCGAGAACCGCTTTCCCTCCCTCGCCGGCGACTCCGGCCGCTGCGAGGTCGTCTGCTTCACCTCGGACCACAACGCGTCCTTCGCCGACCTGACCGACGAGCAGGCACGCCTCGTCCTGGACGCGTGGACCGACCGCACCGCGGAGCTGTCGCATCTCCCCTCCGTCGAGCAGGTGTTCTGCTTCGAGAACCGCGGCGCCGAGATAGGCGTGACCCTGGGGCACCCGCACGGGCAGATCTACGCGTACCCCTTCACCACACCCCGCACCGCGCTGATGCTGCGCTCCCTCGCGGCCCACAAGGACGCCACCGGCGGCGAGAACCTCTTCGACGCCGTCCTGGAGAAGGAGCTCGCCGGCGAGCGGATCGTGCTCCGGACCGAGCACTGGGTCGCCTTCGTGCCGTACGCGGCGCACTGGCCGTACGAGGTCCACCTGTACCCCACGCGCCGCGTGCCGGACCTCCTCGCCCTCGACGAGGACGCGCGCTCAGAATTCCCCAAGGTTTATCTGGAACTCTTGAGGCGCTTCGACCGGATCTTCGGCGAGGGTGAGCCTCCGACGCCGTACATCGCCGCCTGGCACCAGGCGCCGTTCGGCACACTGGAGGAGTTCGACGGCGTCAACCGCGACGACTTCGCGCTCCACCTCGAGCTTTTCACCATCCGCCGCACCTCCGGCAAGCTGAAGTTCCTCGCGGGTTCCGAATCCGGCATGAACGTGTTCATCAACGATGTGCCGCCGGAGCGCGCGGCCGAGCGACTGCGAGAGGTAGCGAGTTCATGAGCGGTAAGTACCTGGTCACCGGTGGCGCGGGCTATGTCGGCAGCGTGGTCGCCCAGCATCTGCTGGAGGCGGGCCACGAGGTCGTCGTCCTCGACAACCTCTCCACGGGCTTCCGCGAGGGCGTGCCCGCGGGCGCGTCGTTCATCGAGGGCGACATCCGCGACGCCGCGAAGTGGCTGGACGCCTCCTTCGACGCCGTCCTCCACTTCGCCGCGTTCTCGCAGGTCGGCGAGTCCGTCGTGAAGCCCGAGAAGTACTGGGACAACAACGTCGGCGGCACCATGGCGCTCCTCGGCGCGATGCGCGAGGCGGGCGTCCGCAAGCTGGTCTTCTCCTCCACCGCCGCCACGTACGGCGAGCCGGAGACGACCCCGATCGTCGAGTCCGCGCCGACGAAGCCGACCAACCCGTACGGCGCCTCCAAGCTCGCCGTCGACCACATGATCACAGGCGAGGCCGCCGCCCACGGGCTGGGCGCCGTCTCGCTGCGCTACTTCAACGTGGCCGGCGCGTACGGCTCCTGCGGCGAGCGCCACGACCCCGAGTCGCACCTGATCCCGCTGGTCCTCCAGGTCGCACAGGGCGGGCGGGACGCGATCTCCGTCTTCGGCGACGACTACCCGACCCCGGACGGCACCTGCATCCGCGACTACATCCACGTCGCCGACCTCGCCGACGCCCACCTGCTGGCGCTGGCCGCCGCGCGGTCTGGCGAGCACCTCATCTGCAACCTCGGCAACGGCAACGGCTTCTCGGTGCGCGAAGTGATCGAGACCGTCCGCCAGGTCACCGGCCACCCGATCCCCGAGGTCGTCGCCCCGCGCCGCGCCGGCGACCCGGCCACCCTGGTCGCCTCCGCCGCCACCGCCCGCGAACGCCTCGGCTGGAACCCGTCCCGGGCGGACCTCGCGGAGATCGTCGCGGACGCGTGGGAGTTCGCGCAGGCGCGGGCGAAGTAGCCCGGGTGCGAGCCTGCTCGCGCCTGCTCGCGCCTGTTCGCGCCAAGTCGCGCGGGTTCGCGCCTGTTCGAGCCAAGAAGTGTGCCGGCTCAGCCAGTTCGCCGGCTGAGCCAGTTCGTCGGTTGAGTACGGAAAGGTCAGGGTCAGGGGATGAGCGAGGCTGTCGTCGTCGCCGAGCGGTTCGAGGAGCTGTACGGGGCGGAGCCGGAGGGAGTGTGGGCCGCGCCGGGCCGGGTGAACCTCATCGGTGAGCACACCGACTACAACGACGGCTTCGTCATGCCCTTCGCCCTCCCGCACACCACGATCGCGGCGGTGTCCCGGCGCACGGACGGCCGGCTGCGCCTCCACTCCGACGACATCGACGGCGGTGTGGTCGAGCTGTCCCTCGACGGGCTGACGCCGGAGGCCGACCGCGCCTGGACGGCGTACCCGTCCGGCGTCGTCTGGGCCCTGCGCGAGGCCGGCCACACGGCGGTCACCGGCGCCGACATCCACCTCACGTCGACGGTCCCGACGGGCGCCGGCCTCTCCTCCTCGGCGGCGCTGGAGGTCGTGGTGGCCCTGGCCCTCAACGACCTCTTCTCCCTCGGCCTCAAGGGCTGGCAGCTGGCCCGCCTGTGCCAGCGCGCGGAGAACGTCTACGTCGGCGCCCCGACCGGGATCATGGACCAGACGGCCTCCGCGTGCTGCGAGACCGGCCACGCCCTGTTCCTCGACACCCGGGACCTCTCGCAGCGCCAGATCCCCTTCGACCTGGCCGCCGAGGGCATGCAGCTCCTCGTCGTCGACACCCAGGTCAAGCACTCCCACAGCGAGGGCGAGTACGGCAAGCGCCGCGCCGGCTGCGAGAAGGGCGCGGCCCTGCTCGGCGTCGACGCGCTGCGGGACATCGCGTACGACGAGCTGGACGCCGCCCTCGACCGCCTCGGCGACGAGGAGGAGGTCCGCCGCCTGGTCCGCCACGTGGTGACCGAGGACCAGCGCGTCGAACGTGTGGTCTCCCTCCTGGAGTCGGGCGAGACACGCGCGATCGGCCCCGTCCTGGTCGAGGGCCACGCCTCCCTCCGCGACGACTTCCGCATCTCCTGCCCCGAACTCGACCTCGTCGTCGACACCGCCCTGTCCGCCGGCGCGCTCGGCGCCCGCATGACCGGCGGCGGCTTCGGCGGCTCCGCGATCGTCCTCGTCGACGCTCCCGACGCGGACACGATCACCAAGGCGATCGAGGAGGCCTTCGCGTCCGCAGACTTCACGGCCCCGCGCGTCTTCGTCGCGGTGCCTTCGGCGGGGGCGCGGCGGGTCTCCTGACCTGGAGATCATGACGCGAGAGTCATGACTTGAGGTGTGAGGTGTGAGGTGTGGGGCGGGACCGGAGGGCCCCGCCCCACAACCATGACCACCGCCAACTCTCCCCACTCCAGCGCCACATCCGAGTACGAGCACTCATGTGTTCACGGAACTCGCCCACGACACTGTCACACCGGGTAGTTAGAGTTGTCGGTGAGGTAGCGGCTTTCATGGGAGGGCAACGATGTCGAACGGCGACGGGGCGGACGGATCCTCGGATGGTTCGTGGGCGTCCGGCCTGTTCGACTCCGCATTCGACGCCGCACAGGACGCGGTCACCGATCTGGTCACCGAACTGTCGTCGATCACGGCCTTCCAGAAGCGCGTCGACCAGCTGATCAGCGACCTCAAGGACTCCGACGCCGGCCCCGGCAAGGTTGGCCGGGAACAGCTCGTACGCACCCAGTTCGGCGGCGGCAACGGCGAGTGGGCGGAGGCTGCGGGCCTGTTCACCGCGTACGAGACGGTGATCACCGAACTGGAGAACCTCTCGAAGCTCCTCTCCGACTCGATGGAGGGCATGGGCATCGCCGTCCTCGCCGCCCACAAGGGTTACCAGAACATCGACCTCGACATCCGCGACCGCATGGCGGCGATCAGCGCGGAGACGACGGAGCACTACGGCGGGGCGTACGACCCGGGTCTGCCACAGCGGGGCGGTACCAGCCGGGACGCGACACCACCGGATCAGGCACAGGCACCCGCGGACGGCGGCGACTCGGGAGGCACGATCTGATGGCAGGCGGCATCTTCGACGGCATGAGCCACGAGCGCATGCTCCAGTGGCTCGACCAGGCCAACAGCGGCACAGTCCAGTCCGCTGCCGACCGGCTGGCAACCGTGGCCGAGGAGATCCACAAGATCGCCGACGAGCTCAAGATCCGCCCCCAATGGGTCGAGTGGAAGGGCGAGGGCGCGGACGCCTTCCGCGCCTGGACGGCCGACCTCGCCAACTCCACCTTGCGCTTGGGCGACTTCAGCGAGAGCTCCGCGAAGTGGCTGGCCCAGGCCTCCGACGCCATCGCCCGGGCCCAGGCCGCGATCCCGCGCACGGCGGAGGGCGCCCAGGCGAACCTCGACGCGGCGACGATGGCGCACAACGACCCCGACGCGGACACCATCTCCGCCAAGTCCGCAGCCGAACTCGCGGCGCTGGCGGCCGGCAAGGAGAAGGTGCGGCAGGAGGCCGCCGCGGAGATGGTGAAGCTGGGGCAGGCCTACGAGTTCTCGGCGGTGCAGCTGAACGCGCTGGAGAGGCCCAGGTTCGCGCCACCGCCGACGGCGGTTCTTCCGCACGACTCGAGCTATCAGAGCGTTGACCTGGAACGTCCGGGCTCTTCCGAGCAGAGCGCCTCTTCGCCCCGTGGCGTTGTTCCGCTGGATTCGGCGCCGAGCAGGGATACCGGTTCCGACACCTCTGACGTGAGGCGGTCGTTGGACACCCGGTCTTCAGAGCGCTCCGCGCCGTCGGTGGATGAGCCTCCGACCCGGATGGGTCTCGATTCCGTAGAGACGTTGCCGCAGGACAAGCGGACAGCGACGGGTCCGCCAAGCGGTCCGCCCAGCGCTGGACGGTTGGAGGGGCCTGGAAGTCCTCCGCACTCGAATTGGGTTCCCCCAGTGACGGGCAGGCAGGGTCTGCCTGCCGGTGGCCCGCCGGCGCAGGGGCGGTCGGCCGTGACTGGCCGTATGCCTCAGTTCCCTGCCGGTCCAGCTGTCCCGTCTCCGAATGCCGCGCGGGTCCCGGGCGGTAGTAACGGCATCATCGGCGGTCGTCCGGTCACCCCGCCGTTGGGCGGGCAGGCGGGAACGACCCATCGTGGAACAGTGGTGGGGGCACCACCCGGCACGACGGGGCGTCCCCCGATGGGTCCCACGACCGGTACGGCGGCTTCCACAGGGCGACCGGCCGGTCAGCAGGCACCGACGTCCGGTCGCCGTCTCCCCTCGCCGAACGGCGGCGTCATCGGAGGCGCTCCGCAACAGACGGGCCGTACGGTGCGCAGCTCTGGTGGCTCGGGTGGGACGGCCGGAACCGGTACGACCTCCGGCGGTGGTACGACGCGTGGCGGCATCGTAGGCGGTGCACCCAGCGTGGTTCGCCCTGGCACGAACAGAGGAACAGGCACTCCTCGCGTATCCGGGCCGACCACCTCAACGAGCACGGACAACAGGAACGTTCGGCTGCACCGCTCGGCCGACAATGAGGAGAGCCGACGGCAGGGCAACAGCCAGACCGCACCACCGACGGTCGATTGACGCGTATCCCGGAACGGAGACAGTGAACCTGATGCGCATCACCAGCACTCGGCACGGGAGCCACCGTGCTGCGGCGTCCGCGATACTCAGCCTGCTGCTGGTGGGCACCGCAGGGGCACCGGCCTACGCAGAGTCCATCCGCCAGCAGCAGTGGTTCCTCGATGCCATGAAGGCCGAGGAGATGTGGCAGACCAGCACGGGGAAAGGCATCACGGTCGCCGTCGTCGATACCGGAGTCGATCCGGACAATCCTGACTTGAAAGGGCGGGTGCTCGATGGCAAGGACTTTGCGCCCTCGAGCCGTGCTGGCGACGAGCACACGGACTATGACGGCCACGGCACCGGAATGGCCGGACTCATCGCTGGTACGGGTGCACTTGAGAGCGGAAACGGTGCGCTCGGGCTCGCCCCTGATGCCGACATCCTCCCTGTCCGGATGCCTGATGACGGTGACGTCAGTCCGTTTGAAGTGTCTGCATATTTCAGCAAGAGCATCCGCTATGCGGTCGACTCCGGAGCCCAGGTCATCAACGTCTCGATGGGTGGTGGCATCAAGAGCCCTGAGTTGACCGAGGCGGTCAGGTACGCCCTCGACAAGGGCTCACTTGTTTTCGCAGCCACAGGCAACGATGCCGACAAGCAGCACCATGTCAACCCCCTGGCTGCCACGCCCGGTGTCATCGCTGTAGCAGCGGTGGGCAAGAACCTCCGGCGGGCGTCCTGGTCCCAGTACGGCCCCGAGGTGGATGTCTCCGCCCCTGGCGAAGACATGGTCCACGCCTGTGGCAGCGAGACGGGCCTCTGCAAGACCAGCGGCACCAGCGATGCCACCGCCATCGCCTCCGCCAGCGCCGCCCTTATCTGGTCCAAGCACCCGACCTGGACCAACAACCAGGTCCTCCGAGTCATGCTCAACACCATCGGAGCCCCCACCGACGGCGCCAAGCGCAACGACTCCATCGGCTACGGCATCGTCCGCCCCCGCATCGCCCTGCAGAACCCCGGCGACCCGGGCCCCGCCGACGAATACCCGCTCCCGGACCTCGCGGCGGCAGCCTCCGCGTCGCCGTCTCCCGAGCTGTCGGCAACCGATGGCGCCGATTCCCGGGCCCAGGAGAAGAACACCGAGACCGAGACGACAGCCTCCACGTCCCAGGACAACTCCATGGTGTGGATCGTCCTGGGCGGCATCGCCGCAGCACTTCTCGGCGGGACGATCACAGCCTTCGTAGTCGTCCGCAAACACCGTGCCCCGAAAGCCGTGCCGAGCCCGGTAACCACGTACCCCCCGGGCCAACTCCAGTACCCCGCACCGCACTATCCGCCTTCTCCGTACTCACCTCCCAACGCCCCGGGCCACCACGCTCCCACCGACCGGGGGACGGGCTCCACCTGAGGCCAGACATCAGGTCCCTGCCGGCCCGGACGTGTGTGAAACCTTCATGTGAGACGCCGTGTAGGCGATTCACGTCAAGGGCTGCCTTGGTAAGTTGAAGCGGCGGTAAGAAGCGCCGCGAGCAGTTGTGAGCGCGAGCCTGGTGCATACGGGACTTCGGGGGGAAGCGGGCGCATGGCCTGGGATGAGTGGGAGCAGTCGAAGGCCAATGTGGCTGGGACACCTGGAACGCACATGCAGCTCAACCAGCTCGCCGACCAGGGGAGCGCCAGCGGCGGCGATCTGGTGGTGCACCAGGACGACTTGGGGGCCGTAGGGCATGAGGCGTTCATCCTCTACGACCAGCTTCACAAAGAGGCGGACATCGCGGGCGCCGGTTCTGAAAAGACCGGTGTCGGATCCACCGCTCAGTCGGCCGCCACGCTGAAGTCCCACAATTTCGAGATGGGCGGCGCCTTGGAGACGACGGTCGAGATCTGGACGTCTCAGGTGAAGTCGGTCCTTCAGGCCTGCGCGCACATCTCCAACCATCTCGACTACAGCAAGAAGTTGCACGCCAACGACGACGAGAAGATCTCCTCCGTTCTCCAGTCCTATGACGGATTGACCGTTCCGGTGTCCCAACTCAACGAGTACTTCAAGTAGGAGCGCCCGATGTCCCTTACCTACACGGACCTCCTCGAAGTCGATCTGGGAAAGCTCGGCACGGCTGTCTCCGACTGGAAGAAAACCGTCGACGGCCTGAAGACACTCTCGGAGAATGCCCGCAAGGGCATGCAGGCGAAGTCGGACGCGGCTCGCTGGGCCGGACAGAACGCCACGGTGACACGCGGGTTCGTCACCAAGACGGCGAAGGAGATCGCTGACCTCCGTACCGAGGCGAACAGCATCTACCACGTCCTTGACGACGCCCACACGGAGCTGGACTCACTCCAGAAGAAGATCAAGACGGCGGTCCAGGTGGATGCCTCGAACCTCGGTATCCGCGTCGACGACATCGGCGACGGTCAGGTCCGTTGCTTCTTCGTGCATATCCGGGGCGACACCGACGAGCGCACGCAGGAACAGCTCGACGCCAAGCAGGAGTTGGAGGACCGGATCAACCGGCTTCTCGCCCGAGCGTCGGAGATCGACGCTTCGGTTGCCCGGGCCCTGCGCAAGAGCCACGGCAACGACCGACACAACGCCGGGCACAGCTCGTACGACTCCCTGGACGAAGCACAGGCGGAACGTGCGGCGGAACTCGCCAAGCTCGGCCCGGAAATGACGGATAAACAGTTCACCGAACTGAACTCCATCATGAAGCACAACGCGAAGGACCCCGACTTCTCAACACCCTTCTACAAGTCCCTCGGCGGCCCGAAGGAAGCTCTGGACTTCTACGGCCGCATGGCGCTGGACGGCACGGCAGGTGATCACAAGACCCGACTCGATCTCACCAAACAGTTCCAGCACAACATGGGCATGGCACTGGCCTCGGCGACGGACCCCGACAACAAGCCGCACCTGCCATCGAGTTGGGCCACGGAGTTCCGCCGCCTGGGGACACAGCCGATCCAACTACAGCCAGGCGCTCCCCAGTCTCCCTACGGCTACCAGATCCTGAGTGGGCTCCTTCGATCTGGCAACTACGACCACAGATTCCTCAACCCCATCGCAGAGCACATCGTGCAGTTGCACCACAAGGACCCCTACCGGTTCGTCTCGAACAAGCCGCACACGGGAGACCTCGACTTGGGTTTCAACCCGTCGGGCCGGTCGGGAGCCGGCTACGACCCGCTGACCGGCGTGCTCGAAGCCCTGGGCCACAGCCCCCAAGCTTCTACCAAGTTCTTCAACGACGAGGTACCCACGGTCTACAACGACGACGGGACGGTCAAGAAGAACGCGACCCTCGACTACAAATACTTCGACGAACTGACGGACAAAGACTTCGAGTGGCCGGCCGACACCCTTTCCCACCCCGGCAGCGACGAGGCAGAGAAGGCCCGCAGTTTCGGCCCGGACGCCCTCGGCCACGCCCTCGAGTCGGCGACAACAGGCCACCCGTATGGCGCGAACCCCCCTGAACTGCACCGCGACGAAGAGACCGCCAAGGTCATGGAGAAGGTCATGGGGCGCTACAACATCGCCTCCGAGGACGCTCCCCCCGAGGTGATGATGGACAGCCTGGCCAGGATGGGGGCGGCGTATATCGACGACCTCAACTACTCCATCAAGGACTTCGGTGGCTCGGGCGATGAGTTGCAGCGCGATCAGATTTTCCTGCACAGCAGCGACGGTTCCACTCGCACGCCATTCGGTGAAGTGGAGGCACGGAACTTCATGATGCTGGTGGCGGGGGACGAGGAGGGGTACAAGACTCTGACCGTCGCTCAGCAGATTTATGAAGCGAGTGGATTTGTGGCTCTCCAGGACGATCGGGAAAGCGGAGTCTCTTTCGCGCACAATGCGGCCAAAATGCATGGAATCCTCGATGAATCGCGATCGCATCAGATTCGCGAGGAGTTCAAGGATATTGAAGGTGCGGAGAATTTGAAGATGGAGCAGGCCGGAGAATGGAGGAAGTCGGCAATGACGGGTGGCGTCTCGCTGCTCGTGGCCGGTGGGACTGCATTGTTTCTGGGACCCGCCGCCGGGGTTGTCGCCGCCACTGTCGTACCGATCGTCGTGGAATCGGGGGGTGAGGCGGTTAACACGGCCTATGGCACACACACGTTGCAATATTTGGAGGATAATGAATACAAGAATGATCCGGAAGCCTTGCGGCAGGTGCAAACGCTTGAGAAAGTCGGTGAACGGGGAGCGTGGGTTCCCTTCTCAAACTACGCTGATGCTGTTGGTATGAGCGCAGAAGAAAAGAATGCACTCCTCCCTGGAATCGAGGGATCATACAGAGATGGCAAGGATGCGATCTCGGACAATGAGAAGGTGTCCTGATGCGGTTCTTGGGCAAGGTATTTCCAGTCCTGGGTGTCGTCGTTTTTATGTCTTCAACGCTTTCGTCCTGTTCCGACGAGAGTAGTAATAGAAGTAACTCGCCAAAGGGTTGGAGCGTGTGTAATGAGCTGTTCGGCTCCAGCAGTGTCGATGCCCTTCAGGGCGAGATGGGAAGCGGGGTTCTGCGTGTTGAAAATTCACTTACTCCCGTAGATGAAATAATGTTGTCCCTCTCTGGCATGGCGCGACGTTGGGAGCCTGGGAGTGAGTTGCATTACGCCATCTCGGAACATCCGTGCGATTTGGGTGTTGAGGGAAGAAGTGATGAATTTCTATCCTATGTGAGTTGGTCCGCCTATTCACAGCAGAGGATCAAGGCGGGTGAAGTAGGAGGCGGTTGGCAGCCTGTTGGCAAGAGTATCTTCGTCAAGCGCGAAGAAGGCGGATTGCACCTAGTTGCAGTGATTTCCTGCAAGGTGGAGGGGACTCACGAAGACCAAGAGTCTCAACTTCCTCTAGAAATCGAGACCCAAGTGCGAAACGTCCCAGATTTTGATGTGGAGGTCCTGCGTAAAATGACGGCACACTTCACGCGCGAGCTGGTGGACGGTCTCAAGTGTAAGAACAGTCCAGAAGTTCCGGGCGCTATTTAAGGATTTCTGCGTATCAGTCCATGCTTCGGTGGGTATACGACGTGGCGGGTGGTGGGAGCGGTGTTGGTAAGCGTTCGTGCAGTCCGCGATACGCTGTAAAGGCGGCTCATGGCCATTGGGGTGTGGAAAACAAGATCCACTACGTGTGGGATGTCACGTTCGGCGAGGATGTCTCGCGCATCCGCAGCGGCCACGAACCGCAGAATGCCTCGACGTTGCGATCGGTGGCCATGAACTACCTCCGCGCCATGGGCAGTTCCATCGCGGACGCCAAGCGCCGGATCGCCCGGTCACCCCACAAGGCACCCCTGGACCTCTTCGGCGTACCCACCGACCTGCGACTTTGCTGAGAAATTCGACTTTGCGTCAGCCCTGGAGTTGGGGTGTGTCAATCGCCCGGAGATCCCTGACAGTTTGGCGGGCGATTGGGGAAGCCGCTTCGTAAAGCTTATGCGTGTCTGGTGGGTGCGTCGTCATGGCGACGGGTGTCTGTGAGGCCTTTCAGGAACGCGGCGAACGTATCTGCCGACACCGTGAGGATGGCTCCGCGGGGGACCTTCGAGTCCCGTACGCCGACCCTGGCTCGAAGGCTGGCGATCTCCACGCACTCGTTGCCCTCGCCGCCGCTGTAACTGCTCTTGAACCATGTCACGGTCACGGGTTCGGTAGGGGAAGTGGCTATGTCGGTCATGGGGACAACTCCTGTCGTGCTCTGGCGATAAGACGCAGCGAAGCCGCAGGGTCGGCGGCTTGCGAACGAAGGTAGTCGAACGTCAACTTGTAGGCACCCACGTCCTCTGAGTCGTCCAGGTACAGCCCACGTCGGCGCATCTCGATGTAGACGACTGCCATGGAGTTGAGGGGTTCGCGCTCGTCGTCCCGTCCCAGAATCACGAAGTGTCCGGCCCCGGCGGCGTGGGCCCCCGCGCTGAACGGCAGGATCTGAATGTCGATGTCGGGGCTCTGGGCCGCTTCGTGAAGATGCTTGAGTTGCTGGGTCATGACCTCGCTGTCTCCAACCGTTCTGCGCAGGACTGCCTCGTCCAGGACCACCCACAGGTGCAGAGCCGGGTCACGCCGCAGGATGTCCTGGCGCTGGACGCGTGCTTCGACCATGCGCTCGATCTCTTTGTTCGAGCTGCGGACTTCACGTGCCTGGTGGATGGCGAGGGCGTACTCCTTGGTCTGGAGCAGACCGGGAATCACGGTGTTCGCGAAGACGTGTTCGTACGCCGCCGCATGCTCGAAGGAGACGAGGGGGTCCATCCACTCCGGTACCGCGCTGTTGCCCACCCACCACCCGGCGGCCTGCGACTTGGCGAGGTTCACGAGAGCTTCCCGCTCCTGCGCGGTGGCTGCGCACGCATCAGCCAGAGCTTTGACCGTGGCCCATCGAATGCGGGCGCGGTCCTGCCATGCTTCGTAGCGGCTGACGGTGGTTGTGCTGACGCCGGCTCGCTCGGCCACCTGAGTCTGTGTCAGTCCGCAGCGCTCCCGCAGTGAGACCAGCCCGCGCGCGATCTGCATGCGTCCGGCCGGACCCGTCTGTGTGGCGGTCATGTGCCATGTCCCTTCTCGCGCTCAGCGGCCTCATCCCGGTCGCGTCCTGCCGCCTGGTGCCGACTCTATGAGCGGCTTGGCTGGGTCGGACATCAATGCGAAGACAGTCACCCACATCAGTGAATTCCCTTCACGTTGAATCCCATCATGGGATTCCCATGGAAGGCTTCCCGTCAGTTCGGGGTCGACTCTGAAGGGCTGGAAACATGAGCGGATTCATGGAGCGGACGATCGGTTGGCTACGGAGATTCACGGTCTCCTCGGGTCGTCACCGTGCAGGTCGGCCGTCAGCGGTGCGACCTGCGCGTAGTGCGAGCGCCGGGCGCCTCCCGTCGGATTGTTCCCCCCTCGCCCCCACGGTCCAAGCCTGGTACGAGCCCATCGACGGCACCACCACCCGCCTCGTCCGCCCCTACCTCGCGGCCTACGAGCGTGAAGAGAAGGTCCGGCTCCAACGACTGCGCCGCGACACCCTGTGGTGTGCGACGTACGGGGTCGACCTCGACACCCGTGACATCCACGCGCGGCTGGAGGCGGCGTGATGGGTGACAGGGATGCGACCCGCGTACGGCTCCTGCCGTGGACCGGCGCACACGGTCAGCCTTGCCTCCTCCTCGCGGACGGCGGTGGTGACGGCTCTGTCTCCCGGCTGGCCGACCGGATCGAGAACGGGCGACTGGGCCTGGCGGAGCGGCTGCTCAGCCGTGCTCGGGATGTTCTGGCCGGTAGTGGCGGGAAGAGGGATGGGGAACTTGGTTCTCTGGCAGCTCAGTTGTGTGATGCGCTCGCGGACGCGTTGCTGATCGCCCGGTCTCGGGGCGCTCGTCTTGGCGGAACCCGGGTCGCACCGCCGTCGGCGGACGGTATCCCCGGCGTCCACGAGGCACTGGTATGCGCAAGCCCCGTCGAACCGCGAGCGTTCGGTTTGCTCTCGCTGTCCGGCGCGGACTTCGCCTCCGCAGGTGTCGCACGGAGGTACGTGCGCGCCACGGCTCGGTGGTGGGGCCTGGCGCCGGATGCCGTGGACGATCTGGAAACCATCACTGGTGAGCTGACGGCCAATGCTCTGGAGCACAGCGACAGCCACGTCATTACGGTCTCCGTGGCACTCACCGCCGCAGCGGCCACCGTGAGCGTGACCGACGCGGGCACGGGCCGCCGGGCCGTGGCGCAGTCCCGGCCGCCGGGCCCCGCACAGGAACACGGACGCGGCCTGTTGATCACCGAAGCTCTGGCCACCGGTTGGGGACAGCGGTGGACGGGTGACGGCCTGACGGTCTGGGCCGAACTCGCCACCCGGTCACAAAGGGTGAATTCAGAGTCATGAATGGGTAACAAGGTCAATCTTGTGGTTGATCGGCATATGACTGAGATTGCGATCAGTGCGGCCCGTTCCGACTCGGCGACCTCGTCCGTCGCGCCGCCCACGGCCGCGAGATCATCGCCCTCACCGACCACGGGCACGTGGCCGCCTTCTTGTCTCGCCGCAGGTGATAGAGGATCTCGAAGACGCCCTCGCGGTCGCGGAATACCAGCGGCGCAAGGCCGAGGGGATGCTTGAACCCGGTATCCCCACGGCAGAGGTGCGCAGGCGACTGGGGCCCGAACCGCAGTGACCTACGAGATCACCTTCGAACCGCACGCCGTCAACTCCGCACCCGGCCCAGGGTCAGCTGAGCCTCTTCGTCAGCGTGTACTCCGTGATCCCCGGCGGATAGTCGGGGATCACGCACACCACCTCGTAGCCGAGGCGTTGGTAGAACTCCGGGGCCTGGAAGTCCCAGGTCTCCAGGCGCACCGAGTGGCAGTCGCGTTCGCGGGCGGCCGTGCGCTCGGCCCGCGACAGCAGGTGTGAGCCGAGGCCCTTCCCCCGGTGGCGTTCGTCGACCCAGAGGTAGGTGACGTGAAGCCAGGTGGCCCAGGTGTGGCCGACCAGGCCGCCGGCGAGGTCGCCCGCCTCGTCCACAGCCCACACCTGGAGCGGAACCTCCCGTTCACCAGGGGTTCCCCGCAGGTCCCGGAGGATCGGCGAAGCCGCGGTGTTGTCGGCCCTCAGCCGGGAACGCAGCAATTGGCTTCGTTCCCTGTCGACTTCTGTCTCCATACGAAACATGCGGCACACCATAAGCGTGCTGGACAACCAGTTCTGCAAATTACCTTCCGCTCCTGCCCCCCGGCCTTACTCTGATGAACAGCACCGGTGGGGGCCGGTGCTGATCAGGGGGCGAGACAGTCGGGTACGACGCCCGGAGTGGGGGTAGCGGTTCAGCACGGCGGCGGCCGTGCGGCTGCGACGCCCCGTCCCAGGTGTAAACCGGGGCACGCTCCGGGCGCCGTACTCGCGCCGGTCGTCCCCCGACCAGTGGGGGTTTCAGTGGTTCGCATCCGAGTCCTGGTCGTCGACGACCACCGTATCTTCGCCGAGTCGCTCGCCGCGGCCCTGGCCGCCGAGCCGGACGTCGACGTGTCCGCCGCCGGCAGCGGCCCCGCCGCGCTGCGCTGTCTGGACCGCGCGGCGGCGGAGGGGCGCAAGTTCGACGTGCTGCTGGTCGACGCCGACCTGGGGGGCCATGTCCACGCCTCCGGCGCGCGTCCGGCCGCCGTACCCATAGCCGTCTCGGACAGCGGCGAGGACGGGCTCGTGGACGGCATATCGCTCGTCGTGGGTGTGCGTTCGGGACAGCCGAGCGTACGGATCGTCGTCCTCGCCGAGAAGGACGATCCGCGCCGGGCCGCGCTGGCCCTGCAGGCGGGCGCGTCCGGGTGGGTCGCCAAGGACTGCTCGCTGTCCCGGCTGCTCACCGTGATCCGGGGAGTGCTGCGCGACGAGACCCATCTGCCGCCCGCGCTCCTCACGGGTGTCCTGCGGGAGCTGACCGCCGCGCGCAAGCACCGCACGGAGAGTGAGCGGCTCGTCGAGTCCCTCACCCCGCGTGAGCGCGAAGTGCTCCGGTGCATGGTGGCCGGGCTGGGGCGCAAGGCCGTCGCCGAGCGCCTGTTCCTCTCCCCGCACACCGTCCGCACCCATATGCAGAACGTCCTCGGAAAGCTGGGCGTCCACTCCACCCTCGCCGCGGTCGCGCTCGCGCGCCGGGCGGGTGTCGGGCCCGTGGACCTAGCCGGGGATGTTGTCGAACGGGGCGGTCAACTGGCGTAGCAGGCCCGCCAGTTCGCTCCGCTGGGCGCGGGACAGCTCGGCCAGGATCGCTCGTTCCTGGTCGAGGAGCCCGGCGAGCGCCTGGTCCGCCCGGTCCCGGCCCTCGTCCGTCAGACGGACGAGCACACCCCGGCGGTCACTGGGGTCGGGCAGCCGTTCGACCAGGCCTTTCTGTGTGAGCCGGTCGATACGGTTCGTCATCGTGCCCGACGTCACCAGCGTCTGTGTGAGCAACTGGCCGGGGGAGAGCTGATACGGGTTCCCGGCACGCCTCAGCGCGGTCAGCACGTCGAACTCCCACGGCTCCAGCTGGTGCTCGGCGAACGCCAGCCGGCGCGCGCGATCCAGATGCCGGGCGAGTCTGCTCACCCGGCTGAGTACTTCCAGCGGCTCCACGTCGAGGTCGGGGCGCTCCCGGCGCCACGCTGCGACCAGCCGATCGACCTCGTCCTCCATGGCGATCAGTGTAGTGGTTGTGTCGATGTGGAGTCTCTTGATGTCGAGAGGATTAGCTCCAAGTCTCTTGACTTCGAGATATGTGGCTACGAGAGTGGAGGCGTCCGGAACCGGCGACAGACGCCCGAGCGCCAGGAGGTAGTCCCCCTATGCCCGCGACCAGCCCCACCTGGGACCCCCAGCAGTACCTGCGGCACGCCGGCCACCGCGCCCGCGCCTTCCTCGACCTGCTCGCCCACGTCCCCGAACCGCCCACGGAACACCCCCGGGTCGCCGACCTCGGCTGCGGCCCCGGCAACGTCACCCGCCTCCTCGTCGACCGCTGGCCCTCGGCGCACATCACCGGGTACGACAACTCGCCCGAGATGCTCGACAGGGCGCACGTCGACCACGAGGGGCCCACCCCGGGCGGCGGCCGCATCGACTTCGCCGCGGCGGACGTCCGCACCTGGGTGCCCCCGGAGCCGTACGACCTGATCGTCAGCAACGCCACCCTCCAGTGGGTGCCCGGGCACCTCGCCCGCTTCGCGGCCTGGGTCGACGCCCTCGCCCCCGGCGGCACCTTCGCCTTCCAGGTCCCCGGCAACTTCGACTCGCCCAGCCACCGCCTCATGCGCGAACTCGCCCGCTCCGCCCGCTGGAAGGACCGGCTCGGCGAGACCCTCCGGCACGACGACGCGGTCCACCTGCCCGCCGACTACCTCGCCGTTCTCGCCGACCTCGGCTGCGAGGTCGACGCGTGGGAGACGACGTACGTCCATCTCCTCCAGGGCGAGGACCCGGTGCTCGACTGGGTGAAGGGGACGGGGCTGCGGCCGGTCCTCACCGAACTGGGCGCGGACGCCGAGCCGTTCGTCGCCGAGTACCGGGCCGCCCTGCGCGAGGCCTATCCGCCCACGGCGCACGGCACGCCGTTCCCGTTCCGCCGCATCTTCGTCGTCGCCCGCAAGCCGGGGGTGAGCCGGTGATCGCCGCCGTCGACCACGTCCTCCTCGCCGCCCCGCCCGGCTCGGAGGACCGGCTGCGGGCGTACTACGTCGGGGTCCTCGGGATGACGGAGATCCCGAAACCGCCCGCGCTCGCGGTGCGGGGAGGGTGCTGGTTCGGGGCGGGGGAGGTGATTCTGCACCTCGGGGTGGAGGCGGGCTTCCGGCCACCGAAGAAGGCCCACCCCGGGTTGCGGGTGCGGGGCATCGACGCGTACGCCGCCCGTCTGACCGGGCGAGGGGCGCCGGTCGTCTGGGACGACGATCTGCCGGGGTATCGGCGGTTCTACTCCGAGGATCCGGTGGGGAACCGGCTGGAGTTCCTGGAGTCGGCCTGAGCCGTGGAGTCGGCCTGAGCCGTGGAGTCGGCCTGAGCCGTGGGGAGGGCTCTGAGCCGTGGGGAGGGCTCTGAGGTGCGGGCGGGGAGTCTGAGGTGCGGGCGGGGAGTCCGAGGTGCGGGCGGGGAGTCCGGGGCGTGGGGAGCGGGCGCGGCGGGTCCGTCGAGGGGGTGCGGGGGCGATGTCGATGTTGTGCAAAATATTGACGGCAGGTAGATGCACGCCTACCTTCGCGGTGTTCCTCCCTCGTTCCCCCTTAGCTCCAGGGAGACCCGCATGTCCCCGTCCCCCCTCCCCAACCCCGCCGAACAGGCCGAACAGGCCCAGCGGACACGGCAGTTGCGTCGTGTCGCGCTGTCCGGGCTGCTCGGTACGGCCGTCGAGTTCTACGACTTCCTCGTCTACGGAACGGTCGCCGCGCTCGTCTTCGGTGAGCTGTTCTTCCCGGGCGCGGACCCGGCGGTCGGCACGATCGCCGCGTTCGGGACCTTCGCCGCCGGATACGTCGCCCGCCCGCTCGGCGGGATCCTCTTCGGGCACTTCGGCGACCGCCTCGGCCGCAAGTCCATGCTGCTGCTGACCATGGGCCTGATGGGCGGCGCCAGCTTCCTGATCGGCCTGCTGCCCACCTACGACACCATCGGCGTCTGGGCCCCCGTCCTGCTGATCACCCTGCGGGTGCTGCAGGGCATCGCCATCGGCGGTGAATGGGGCGGCGCCACCCTGATGGTCGTGGAGCACGCCGGGGAGAAGCGGCGCGGACTGTGGTCCAGCTTCACGCAGATGGGAGCACCGCTGGGCTCCCTGCTCTCCTCGCTCGTGGTCACCTTCGTCGTCGCCATGCCCCGCGACGAGTTCGCGGCGTGGGGGTGGCGGGTGCCGTTCCTGCTCAGCGTCGTCCTGCTGGGCGTGGGGCTCTTCGTCCGCCTGAAGGTGGTCGAGAGCCCGCTCTTCGCCCAGGTCAAGAAGGACCGCACGGAGGCCCGGCTGCCGATCGTCGAGGTACTGCGGCGCCCGCGTGCGCTGGTGCTCGCCGCGTGTGTCGGTATCGGCGCGTTCACCGCGCAGTCGCTGCTGACCAGCTACCTGATCGCCTACGCCACCGGTATCGGCTATCCCCGGCCGCAGGTGCTCACCGCGCTCACGGTCTCCGCGTCCGTCGCGCTGGTCGTGCTGCCGTGCGCGTCGGCGCTCTCCGACCGTGTCGGCCGCCGCCCGGTCGTCCTCGCCGGGGCCATCGCCTCCGCCGCACTCGCCTTCCCCGTCCTCGCTCTCGTCGACTCCAAGTCACCCGGACTGCTGATCCTCGCGGTCGTCCTGGGACACGGCTTCGCCCAGTCCGTGATGTACGGGCCGCTGGGCGCGCTGCTCACCGAGATGTTCGGCACGAAGGTCCGCTACACCGGGGCGTCGCTGGGGTACCAGCTCGCCACGCTCATCGGCGCCGGGTTCTCCCCGATGATCGCGGGGAGTCTGGTGGCGGCCAACGGGGGGTCCAGTACGCCGATCTCGCTGCTGGTGTGCGGGGGTGCGGCGATCACCGCCGTGACCGTGTGGTTCGTGCGGGAGACCCACCGGGAGTCACTGGGTGGCGGGTCGTCCCTCCGGGAGGGGGCCGCGAAGGAGGGGGTGGCCTCGTAGGCGGTGCGGTGAGCTCCGCGTGGGGTGGGGGACTGTCGGTGGTCGTTCGGCTGCGGCCGGGTGGGGCTTCTCGCGCAGTTCCCCGCGCCCCTTTCGGGGCGCGGCCGTCGGCCGGCGCCCCAGCCCGGACGCGGACCGCGTCGGCCCCAGCCCCGGCCGGGCCTGCCGTCACGTGTTCCTCGGCCCCCGGCCGGGCCCGCCGTCACGTGTTCCTCAGCTCCGGCCGGGCCCGCATCAAGTAGCCCCGGCCCCTGACCGGGGCCGTACGGTCCCCGTACCCTTACCGCTGTGGAGGACGAGATCCTGGACGCCGATGTCGTCGACGCGCCGCAGTTGCGGCCGCAGTCGTTGGTGATGTCCTTCTTCGGGAATCACGTGCTGGACCGGGGGGAGAGCGGCCTCGGGGTGTACTCGGGGAGCATCATCGACGTGCTCGGGCGGGTCGGTACCGGGGAGCAGGCCGTGCGGTCGACGCTGACGCGGATGGTGAACCGGGGGCTGCTGCGGCGGCAGCGCGAAGGCCGGCGGATGTTCTTCGGGCTCACTCCGCACGCGGAGGACATCCTGCGCGACGGCGGACAGCGCATCTGGCGCGACGGCGCGGTCAACGAGGACTGGGACGGCACCTGGACCCTCCTCGGTTTCTCCCTCCCCGAGTCCTGGCAACGCCAGCGGCACGACCTGCGCTCCCGGCTCACCTGGTCCGGATTCGGCGCCCTCTACAGCGGGCTGTGGATCGCGCCGGGGCGGGTGGACGTGCGGGAGATCGTCTCCGAACTGGGCCTGGACGCGCATGTGAAGGTGTTCCACGCGCAGGCCGACGAGTTCACGGACGTCGGGCTGATGATCCGCGAGAGCTGGGACCTGGAGACGCTGGCCGCGCGGTACGTCGCCTTCGACAAGCGTTGGACCACCGCCGACCTCGCCGCCGCGGACCCGATCGCCACCCGGCTGCGACTCGTCGCCGAGTGGCTGCGCGTCATCCGTACCGACCCGCGCCTGCCCCTACGGCATCTGCCGGCCGAGTGGCCCGCGCGGCAGGCCCAGGACACGTTCCGGCGCATCGCCGAGCAGACGGCGGGCCCGGCCGGCCGCATGGCGGCGGAGGTTCTGGAAGCGACCCCGTTGCGGCCCGCTCCGCTCGAAAGGCCGTAGAAAAACGGAGTTTTGCATTCCGTGCCCGATACTCCCGGTGCGGGAGTGGCTGATATTGTTCTTGGGCTTTCCTTTGTGCGGGATATATTCTCGTTTCACTTTTTGTTGCCTCTCGCTGTTGTCCGGGGAAGCGGGAGTTGGGGCTGTGACCAGGGGGGATCTGGGCCAGTGAGTATCTGCTGAGCTGTCCGGCGCGCTTGACGGGGTTTGTGACGTGCGCCACATAGGCTTTCCGCCGTCCGGTCGGGATTTCATCGCACGATGCGCTTCCGCGCGTATCCCTTTGCGGCTTTCCCGGTGGGCCGATTTCCGCTGCGCTCATTCAGCCACTCATTCAGCCACTCACGCACTCACTCATTTCTTGATTGTCGACCACGTATCGCGTATATAGCCGTGCCCGTGCGTGCCCCTGACCTGACCGCCAGGGGGGCGCGGGTGCGATGCCGCCCGCGCTCGGGCGGTTTCCAGGGGGAAAACATATGAAGATCGCATTCCTGATCAACAACGCCTTCGGCATCGGCGGCACCATCCGCTCGACGGCCAACCTGTCCGCCGCGTTCGCCGACCGGCACGACGTCGAGGTCGTCAGCGTCCACCGCTCCCGCGACGAACCGGCCCTCCCGTTCGACCCGCGCGTCCGCCTGACCTCGCTGATCGACCTGCGGGAAGGAAGCCCCGGCCACGAGGGCGACCACCCGCTCACCAAGCTGCCCGGCACGATGTTCCCCTACACCGGGGCCACCGGGAACCTGCCCTACACCGCCCTGCAGGACGAACGCATCGGCGGCTTCCTCGCCCGCACCGAGGCCGACGTGGTCATCGCCACCCGCCCCGACCTCAACGGCTATCTCGCCCGCGACGGACGCCGCCGCTATCTGCGCGTCGGCCAGGAGCATCTGAGCCTCGACCAGTACGGGGAACCGCTGCGCACCGACCAGAACAACGCCATCGCCGGACTCGACGCCTACGTCACCGTCTCCGAGGCCGACGCCGCCCAGTACCGCGCCGCCCTGCCGCACGTCACCACCGCCATCGTGTGCGTCCCCAACGGCGTCCGGGCCCCCGCCGTCGAGCGGTCCACCCTGGACTCCCAGGTCATCGTCGCCGCCGGCCGGCTCATCCCCATCAAGCGGTACGACCGGCTGGTGAACGCCTTCGCCAAGGTGGCCGCCGAACACCCCGGCTGGACCCTGCGGATCTACGGACGCGGCCCGCAGAAGGAGAACCTGCGGGAGCAGATCGACCGGCTCGGGCTGCACGACCGCGCGTTCCTCATGGGAGCGGTCTCACCGATCGAGACCGAGTGGGCCAAGGGCGCCGTCGCCGCCGTCTCCTCCGACATGGAGTCGTTCGGCATGACCATCGTCGAGGCCATGCACTGTGGGGTCCCCGTCGTCGCCACCGACTGCCCGCACGGCCCCGGCGAGATCATCGCCGACGGCGAGGACGGCATCCTCGTCCCGCTCGACGGGGACGTCGACGCCTACGCCGACGCGCTGAACCGGATCGTCACCGACGAGGCCCTGCGCGAGCGGCTCGGCAAGGGGGCGCTGGAGAAGGCCGACGCCTACGCCCCGTCCGTCATCGCCCGCCGCTACGAGACCCTCTTCGAGGAGCTGTCCCGGTCCCGGCGCCGCGGATGGGACGGCGCCGCCCGGCTGAGGCAGTTCGCCGCCCGTGCCGTCCGCCCGCGTCCCGCGAAGGCCGCGCCCGAGGCTCACGGGAGCGCTCCCACGCCCGCCGCGCACGCCCGCGCGACCCCCGACGGTGGTGTGACCGTCCTCCTCGACCCGGCCGAGCTGCCTTCCGGGCCCCTCGACTTCATCGCCCGGCTGCGCCGCGACCCCGGCAAGCGGCAGGTCCGGGTGCCGGTACTGCCGAGCGCCGACGCGCCGGACACGGTGTCCGGAGCGACCCTCCACCGAGTCGAGCACACCCTCGCCGAGGGCCGGTGGGACTGCTATGTCGCGCCACGCGGCACCAACAAGCGGGTGCGGCTGACCGCACGGATGGTCGAGCAGGCCGCGCTGGTCGGGCGGGCGCCGAGTGTCGACCAGCGGGGAGTGGGGGCGTGGATCCCGTACGCGACCGCCGACGGGTTCCTGGCGGTGCGCTCGTGGCTGCGGCCCGCGCATGCGGAGGTCGACACGGTCGAGGTGGGGGACGGGTCGGTGACCGTGACCGCGACGCTGTACGGGGCCGCGTACGGGGCCGCCGCTCCGGTGGGGGAGGGGGCCGTGGTGCGGGTCGTCTCCCGGACCGATACGGCGTACGACTTCTCCGTGGCCGCGTGGGCCGTGGGTGAGCGCGGGTTCCGGTTCACCGTTCCGTACGGCGAGATCATGGCCCGGCGGAGTGTCGAGCATGATCTGTGGGATCTGCACCTGGGGGAGGTTCCGGTGGGGCGGATCGGTGGGGATGTGGTGGAACGGCGGAAGACGGATCTCGTGCCCGGGCAGGTGTTCCAGCACGGTGAGCGCGGGCGGACTCGGGTGCGGCCGTACTTCACCGTGAACAACGAGCTGGCGCTCAGCGCGAAGGATGTTGACGAGGGCGCCCAGTAGCTCGGGGGGTCGGGTGGGTCGGCGGGTGCGGGTGCGGTGGGGCTTCTCGCGCAGTTCCCCGCGCCCCTGAAAAGCAGGGGCTGCGCCCCTTGCTTTTCAGCCACGCACCCGCACCCCGCAACGAATCCGTACCGCCCACTAACTCTTGCGGTGGCCGATCAACCGCGGCTTGGAGTTGAGGCCGTCCAGGCCGTGCCACGCCAGGTTGACCAGGTGGGCGGCCACCTCCGCCTTCTTCGGGCGGCGGACGTCCAGCCACCACTGACCCGTCAGGGCGACCATGCCGACGAGGGCCTGGGCGTACAGGGGGGCCAGCTTGGGGTCGAAGCCCCGGCTCTTGAACTCGCGGCCGAGGATGTCCTCCACCTGGGTGGCGATGTCGGAGATCAGGGACGCGAAGGACCCCGTGGACTGGGGGATGGGGGAGTCCCGGACCAGGATGCGGAAGCCGTCCGTGTGATCCTCGATGAAGTCGAGGAGCGCGAAGGCGGCCTGTTCGAGCAGTTCGCGGGGGTGGCCCGCCGTCAGGGAGCTGGTGACCATGTCCAGCAGACGGCTCATCTCGCGGTCCACCACCACCGCGTACAGGCCCTCCTTGCCGCCGAAGTGCTCGTACACCACCGGCTTGGACACCCCGGCCTTCGCCGCGATCTCCTCCACCGACGTGGCCTCGAAGCCCTTGGCGGCGAAGAGGGCTCGGCCGACCTCCAGCAACTGCGCCCGGCGCTCGGCGCCCGTCATCCGGGTGCGGCGGACACGCCGCGGCTTGTCGTTGCTCGGGGTGCTGCTGGAGTCGGTCGCCACGGCGTCAATCATGCCGCCTCGGCGGGCGCCTTCCGCTGCCGGGAGCCGTCCTCACCCGTGTTACGCCTGGAATCGATACGCGAGCGTGACGGCCAGCGGACGTCGGACGCCCAGCCGAACACTTCGAACCAGCGGATGAGCCGGGCGGAGGAGTCCAGCTGACCGCGCTCCACACCGTGCCGGGCGGAGGTGGGGTCGGCGTGGTGGAGGTTGTGCCACGACTCGCCGCAGGAGAGGACCGCCAGCCACCACACGTTGCCCGAGCGGTCGCGGGACTTGAAGGGGCGCTTGCCGACCGCGTGGCAGATCGAGTTGATCGACCAGGTCACGTGGTGCAGCAGCGCCACCCGGACGAGCGAGCCCCAGAAGAACGCCGTGAACGCGCCCCACCAGGACATCGTCACCAGGCCGCCGATCAGGGGCGGCAGGGCGAGGGAGAGGCCCGTCCAGAGGATGAACTGGCGGGAGATCGCGCGGAGCGCCGGGTCCTTGATCAGGTCGGGCGCGTACTTCTCCTGCGAGGTCTGCTCCTCGTCGAACATCCATCCGATGTGGGCCCACCACAGGCCCTTCATCAGCGCGGGGAGCGTCTCGCCGAAGCGCCACGGCGAGTGCGGGTCGCCCTCGGCGTCGGAGAACTTGTGGTGCTTGCGGTGGTCGGCCACCCAGCGGACCAGCGGGCCCTCGACGGCCATCGAGCCGGCGATCGCCAACGCGATCTTCAGCGGACGCTTGGCCTTGAACGAACCGTGGGTGAAGTGCCGGTGGTAGCCGATCGTGATGCCGTGGCAGCCCAGGTAGTAGAAGAACACCAGCAGGCCGAGGTCCAGCCAGCTCACGCCCCAGCCCCAGGCCAGCGGCACCGCCGCGAGAAGCGCGAGGAACGGGACGGTGATGAACAGGAGCAGCGTGATCTGCTCGATCGAACGCTTCTGCTCGCCTCCCAGCGTGGCCGACGGAGCGGGGGAGTCGGTCACTGCGGAGCCGGGGGAATCGGTCGCGTTCGAGGCGTCTTCGATCACATCGGACCTTGAGCTCATGGGGCGTCCCCTGTGGGGTTGAGGTGGTGAGAGGGGGAGGTGCCTGCGGCAACAGCGTGCGGGGGTCACCTGTCGGCACTCCCTACGGTTCCGTAACCTACGGCATCGTAAGTATGGCAGTGCGGTGCCGGGCGGCAAGAGCCCGCCGGTCTGCGCGTCCAGGTGTAGCGGGTGGACTTGGTGGACAGGTGGCACTCAGTGCCGCAAAAGTGGCACCTGTCACCGGGGGTGCCCAGGCGGACGCCTATCCTGGACTCGTTCGGACAGCGCGGTCCGCTCTGAATCCTGCCCGGACGCCAGGGCCCGCACAGGGGCCGCTGCCGCCGGGCCCCCACCGGGTTCCCCTCCAGACGAGCTTCAACACTGCAAGGAGCCGCACCTGTGAGCAGTGCCGACGACCAGACCACGACGGTCAGCAGCGAGCTGCGCGCCGACATCCGGCGCCTGGGCGATCTACTGGGCGAGACCCTCGTACGACAGGAGGGCGCCGAACTCCTGGAACTGGTCGAGCGCGTCCGCCGCCTGACCCGCGAGGACGGCGAAGCCGCCGCCGACCTGCTGCGCGGCACCGAACTGGAGACCGCCGCCAAGCTCGTCCGCGCCTTCTCCACCTACTTCCACCTGGCCAACGTCACCGAACAGGTGCACCGAGGCCGGGAACTCAGGGCACGCCGTGCCGCCGAGGGCGGTCTTCTCGCCCGTACGGCCGATCGCCTGAAGGACGCCGACCCCGAACACCTGCGCGAGACGGTCGCGAACCTCAACGTCCGCCCCGTCTTCACCGCCCACCCCACCGAGGCCGCACGCCGGTCGGTACTCAACAAGCTCCGGCGCATCGCCGCGCTCCTGGAAACCCCCGTCATCGAGTCCGACCGCCGCCGCTACGACACCCGACTGGCCGAGAACATCGACCTCGTCTGGCAGACCGACGAACTCCGCGTCGTCCGCCCCGAGCCCGCCGACGAGGCCCGCAACGCCATCTACTACCTCGACGAACTGCACGCCGGCGCCGTCGGCGACGTCCTGGAGGACCTCACGGCCGAACTGGAGCGCGTCGGCGTGACGCTCCCCGACGCCACCCGCCCCCTCACCTTCGGCACCTGGATCGGCGGCGACCGCGACGGCAACCCCAACGTCACCCCCCAGGTGACCTGGGACGTCCTCATCCTCCAGCACGAACACGGCATCAACGACGCCCTCGAACTCATCGACGAACTGCGCGGCTTCCTCTCCAACTCCATCCGCTACACGGGAGCCACGGAAGAGCTGCTGACGTCACTCCAGGCCGACCTGGAGGCACTGCCCGAGATCAGCCCCCGCTACAAGCGCCTCAACGCCGAGGAGCCCTACCGCCTCAAGGCCACCTGCATCCGGCAGAAGCTGGAGAACACCAAGCAGCGCCTGGCCAAGGGCATCCCGCACGAGGACGGCCGCGACTACCTCGGCACCGCCGAACTCCTCCGCGACCTCACCCTCATCCAGCGCTCGCTGCGCGAGCACCGCGGCGGCCTCTTCGCCGACGGCCGGATGGACCGCACCATCCGCACGCTGTCCGCCTTCGGCCTCCAGCTCGCCACCATGGACGTCCGCGAACACGCCGACGCCCACCACCACGCCCTCGGCCAGCTCTTCGACCGCCTCGGCGAGGAATCCTGGCGCTACGAGGACATGCCCCGCGAGTACCGCCACAAGCTCCTCGCCCGCGAGCTGCGCTCCCGGCGCCCGCTGGCCCCGACGCCCGCCCCGCTCGACGACGCCGCCGCCAAGACCCTCGGCGTCTTCGAGACCGTGAAGAAGGCGCTGGCCGTCTTCGGCCCCGAGGTCATCGAGTCCTACATCATCTCGATGTGCCAGGGCGCCGACGACGTCTTCGCCGCCACCGTCCTCGCCCGCGAGGCCGGCCTCATCGACCTGCACGCCGGCTGGGCCAAGATCGGCATCGTCCCGCTGCTGGAGACGACCGACGAGCTCAAGGCCGCCGACACCATCCTGGAGGAGATGCTCGCCGACCCCTCCTACCGGCGGCTCGTCGCCCTGCGCGGCGACGTCCAGGAGGTCATGCTCGGCTACTCCGACTCCTCCAAGTTCGGCGGCATCACCACCTCACAGTGGGAGATCCACCGCGCCCAGCGCCGCCTGCGCGACGTCGCCCACCGCTACGGCGTCCGGCTCCGGCTCTTCCACGGCCGCGGCGGCACCGTCGGCCGCGGCGGCGGCCCCTCCCACGACGCCATCCTCGCGCAGCCCTGGGGCACCCTGGAGGGCGAGATCAAGGTCACCGAGCAGGGCGAGGTCATCTCCGACAAGTACCTCGTCCCCTCCCTGGCCAGGGAGAACCTGGAACTGACGGTCGCCGCCACCCTCCAGGCCTCCGCCCTGCACACCGCCCCCCGCCAGTCGGAGGACGCACTGGCCCGCTGGGACGCGGCCATGGACCGGGTGTCCGAGGCCGCCGAGGCCGCCTACCGCCGCCTGGTCGACGACCCCGACCTCCCCGCGTACTTCTTCGCCTCCACACCCGTGGACCAGCTCGCCGACCTGCACCTCGGATCCCGGCCCTCGCGCCGCCCCGACTCCGGCGCCGGACTCGACGGCCTGCGCGCCATCCCGTGGGTCTTCGGCTGGACCCAGTCACGGCAGATCGTGCCCGGCTGGTTCGGCGTCGGCTCCGGCCTGAAGGCACTGCGCGACGCGGGCCTGGACACCGTGCTCGACGAGATGCACGAGCAGTGGCACTTCTTCCGCAACTTCCTCTCCAACGTCGAGATGACGCTGGCCAAGACGGACCTGCGGATCGCCCAGCACTACGTCGACACCCTCGTCCCCGACGAACTCAAGCACGTCTTCGCCACCATCCGGGCCGAACACGAGCTGACCGTCCGCGAGGTCCTGCGCATCACCGGCGAGGACAAGCTGCTCGACGCCACCCCCGTCCTCCAGCAGACCTTCTCCATCCGCGACGCCTACCTCGACCCGATCTCCTACCTCCAGGTAGCCCTCCTCAAGCGCCAGCGGGACGCTGCCGCCGCGGGGGAGGAGGCGGATCCGCTGCTGGCGCGGGCGTTGCTGCTCACGGTCAACGGGGTGGCGGCGGGGCTGCGCAACACGGGCTGATCTCGGGTTCGCTTTCGGCTGACGGCCCGGTGGGGCTTCTCGCGCAGTTCCCCGCGCCCCTGAAAAGCAGGGGCTGCGCCCCTTGCTCCTCAGTCCGCCCGCAGAACCTCGGCGAGGCCCTGACCCGGCCGTCGTCAGCCCAGGCCCGCAGGGGCCTGGGCTTTCAGGGGCGCGGGGAACTGCGCGAGAAGCCCCCACCGGACCGTCAGCCGCGAACCCGCCTCAGAGCGCCACCCACGCCGCCGTGATCAGCGCCATGCCCAGCCCGCCCAGCACCCACGCCGACCGCACCATCCGCAGACCACCGGCCACGACCACCGACGCGAGCAGCAGGGCGCCGCCGAGGGGCACCCACGCGTGCAGCAGACCCGCCGGCCCCGTCCGCACGACATCACTGCTGCCCGGCTTCACGACGACGGTGTACGTCTCATCCGTCTCCACCGCCACCGACCGCTCGATGTCGACCCGCTCCCGGGCCCGCGACCCCGTCGACACCGGCTCGTACGGCCCCCAGCAGGTCTCGCCGTCGCACCGGGACACCGTCATCGTCCCCTGCTCGCGCCCCTTGCTCAGCATCACGTGCTGGGCGCAGCCCCAGGAATCCCACACCCCGGCGATCAGGATCACCACCGCGATCACACCCATCGCCGCCAGCCGCCCGTACCGCAGCGCGGCCGACGCACCACCGCCGGCCGGGCGCGGACGACGCCGCGAACGGTGAGCGGGGGCTTTGGTGGCAGGCATGGCGGGGATCATTGGCCATGGCACGGCGGTCGGTCAACTCCCGCAGGCCAGCGCCGGGAACGAGCACATCAGGACTTAGAAGCTGTTGCTCTATCGATCTTGGTGGGCGTGAGTTCGAGGTTGTCGACTCGGTCGGGTGATCTCGTGGCCAACCGGGCATGAAAGCGGGGCCTCCCGCACAGCTCGTGGGTGTCGAATCCAACCGAGCAACAGGAGGCCCCTGGTGCTGCAGTCTTCCGTGCCGGCGTCGATGGCGTCCAACCAAGCTTCCCTGGAGTGTGATTGCCTCGCACACCGGTTCGGGAACGCCAGGGACCGGCCGTACAGGCGACCGAAGTATCCGTCCGACATGAGCGACGCGGAGTGGGCCGTCGTACGTGAGGCGATGCCGGTTCCCGGCTGGCTGGAGGGCCGTGGCGGGCAACCGGAGAGCTATTGCCACCGGCAGATGGTCGACGCGGTGCGCTATCTGGTCGCGGGCGGTATCACCTGGCGGGCGATGCCTGCGGACTTTCCCGCGTGGGACCGCGTCTACGCCTTCTTCCGGCGCTGGCGGGACAAGGGCCTGACCGCCGAGTTCCACGACCGGCTGCGCGACCGGGTCCGCCGGGCTGAGGGCCGGGACCCGGAGCCGACGGCCGGCGTCATCGATGCGCAGTCGGTGAGGGCAGCCGCGTCGGTGCCGGGCGCGACCAGGGGCTTCGACGGCGGGAAGAAGGTCAACGGCCGCAAGCGGCACATCGTGGTGGACACCCTCGGACTGCTGTTGGCCGTGACGGTGACCGCGGCCTCGGTCACCGACCGGGACGCGGGGCAGACACTCCTGGCCCGGCTGCGTGAACGGCACTGGCGCATCACGCGGGTGTGGGCCGACGGCGGCTACACCGGGCGCCTGGTCGACCTCGCCCGCGACGCCTGGCGGATCGCGCTGACCGTGGTCAGACGCAGCGACGACACCAGCGGTTTCATCGTGCTGCCGAAGAGGTGGCTGGTGGAGCGCACGTTCGCGTGGCTGATGCACTCACGCCGGCTGGCCCGCGACTACGAGACGCGCACCGACACCTCGGAGGCAGTGATCAAGTGGGCGATGAGCACAGTCATGAGCCGCCGCCTCGCCCGACGGGCACGCTGAACAGCCCCGGACGTTCCTCAGCCAGCCAGCCCCGCGCGGCCAGCCGCTTGGCTTTCGACCGCACCCCTTCCACCTTCGCCGGGACCGGCTCCAGCCCGAGGCCTGCCGCGAGTTGACGACAGTCCATCGCCTCCCCGCGCATCCCGTTCCCGCCGGCCAGCACGTCCATGATCCGCTGGTAGTCCGGCGCGAGAACCGCCGGGGCGAGCCCTTCCTCCCAGTGAGGCACCACTGAGCCGGGCACCGCCTGCCTGACCTGCACCGGCCGTTCGCCGGCCACCACGACCGGCGCCACGTCCTCGCCTCCGCGAGGCTCCGCCAGAACCTCACCCACCGTCTCACGGGCAATCACGAACCGCTCCCACACCGCCTCCGCTTCCCGCAGCTCGGCCTGGAGAGCATCCACCCGCTGCCGAGCGACGCGTTCACGCTCCTCCAGCAACCCCATCACCGACGGCATCCCGGCACCTCCACCGAAGAGACGACACAACAACCCGTCCCTCCCGCCGAAACACCACCCCTACACCTGACCAGCAGAAACACGCCCGTCACTCTCGGAAAGACAACGGCTTCTTATCCGGATCAGCTCAGGAGTTGTACGTCCCCTGCGCCCGCTCCAGCCCCTCGATCACCAGACACTCCACCGCGTCCGCCGCCCGGTCCACGAAGTAGCCCAACTCCTTGCGCTCCGAGGCGGAGAAGTCCTTCAACACGAAGTCCGCGACCTGCATACGGCCCGGCGGACGACCGATCCCGAACCGCACACGGTGATAGTCCGGCCCCATCACCTTCGTCATCGACTTCAGCCCGTTGTGACCGTTGTCACCCCCACCGAGCTTCAGCCGCAGCGTGCCGTAGTCGATGTCCAGCTCGTCATGGATCGCGACGATGTTCGCCACCGGCACCTTGTAGAAGTCCCGCAGCGCCGTCACCGGCCCGCCCGAGACATTCATGTACGACATCGGCTTGGCGAGGATCACCCGACGGTTCCCCGGCCCCGGAGGCCCGATCCGCCCCTCCACGACCTGCGCCTGCGCCTTACCGGCCCGCTTGAACCTCCCCCCGATCCGCTCGGCCAGCAGATCGGCCACCATGAACCCCACGTTGTGCCGGTTCGCCGCATACTCGGGCCCGGGATTACCGAGGCCGGCGATGAGCCACGGAGCGCTCGGATCGGTCGTCACGTGCATGTCTCCTTGATACGCGCCAGCCGCCGCTTCCGTGAGGGAAGCGGCGGCTGACGAACCGATGACAGAGCCGAGGCTCAGGCCTCGGCGGCCTCGTCACCCTCGGCGGACTCGTCCGACGGCTCCTCCGCCTGGGCGGACAGGACCTGGAGGACGACGGCGTCCTCGTCGATCGCCAGCGTGGTGCCCTCGGGCAGCGGGATGTCCTTGGCGAGGATGGCGGCGCCGGCCTCCAGGCCCTCGATGGAGACGGTGACCGACTCGGGGATGTGCGTGGCCTCGGTCTCGACCGTCAGCGTGCTCAGCACGTGCTCCAGCAGGTAGGCACCCGGAGCCAGGTCACCCTCGGTGTGGACGTAGACCTCGACGTTGACCTTCTCGCCACGCTTCACCAGAAGCAGGTCGACGTGGTCCAGGAAGCCCTTGATCGCGTCACGCTGCACGGCCTTCGGGATCGCCAGCTGGGTCTTGCCCTCGATGTCCAGGCTGATCAGGACGTTCGGGGTACGCAGCGCGAGCTGCAGCGCGTGACCCGGCAGCGTGATGTGCAGCGGGTCGGAACCGTGGCCGTAGACCACCGCGGGAACCTTGCTGGCACGACGAATACGGCGGGCGGCACCCTTGCCGAACTCGGTACGGGTCTCGGCTGCGAGCTTGACCTCGGCCATGTTCACTCCTCGTAGTACTGGGGAAAGGTGGTCACCCGGCCAAACAATCGGCCTGCTACGAAGAGCGCGTCGATAACGGACCGCCGTACACACACGTGTACGGCCTCCCTCGCCGAGCAACTGGCACAGTTTACGCAGCGGGAAGGCCGTACACGAAATCGATCTAGACGAGAACCGTCACTGCTCGTCGAAGAGGCTCGTCACCGAACCGTCCTCGAACACCTCACGCACCGCGTTCGCGATCGTGGGCGCGATCGACAGCACCGTGATCTTGTCCACCTCCAGCTCACCCGGCGTCGGCAGGGAATCCGTGAAGATGAACTCACTGACCTTCGAGTTCTTCAGACGGTCCGCGGCCGGACCCGACAACACACCGTGCGTCGCCGTCACGATGACGTCCTCCGCACCATGGGCGAACAGGGCGTCGGCCGCGGCACAGATGGTCCCACCGGTGTCGATCATGTCGTCCACCAGGACACACACCCGGCCCTCGACCTCACCCACGACCTCGTGGACGGTCACCTGGTTCGCCACGTCCTTGTCACGCCGCTTGTGCACGATCGCCAGCGGCGCGCCCAGACGGTCGCACCAACGGTCCGCCACCCGCACCCGGCCCGCGTCCGGCGAGACCACCGTGAGCTTGTTCCGGTCCACCTTCGCGCCCACATAGTCCGCCAGCAGCGGCAACGCGAACAGATGATCCACCGGACCGTCGAAGAAGCCCTGGATCTGGTCCGTGTGCAGATCCACGGCCAGAATCCGGTCCGCGCCCGCGGTCTTCATCAGATCCGCCACCAGACGCGCCGAAATCGGTTCACGCCCACGGTGCTTCTTGTCCTGCCGCGCGTAACCGTAGAACGGCACGATCACGGTGATTGAACGGGCCGACGCACGCTTCAACGCGTCGATCATGATCAACTGCTCCATGACCCACTTGTTGATCGGAGCCGTGTGGCTCTGGATCAGGAAGCAGTCCGCACCTCGCGCCGACTCCTCGTAGCGGACGTAGATCTCACCGTTGGCGAAGTCGAAGGCCTTGGTCGGGACCACCCCGACACCCAACTGCTGGGCGACCGCCTCGGCAAGCTCGGGGTGGGCGCGGCCGGAGAAGAACATCAACTTCTTCTCGCCGGTCGTCTTGATCCCGGTCACAGCACTGTCTCCTCAGAGGTTTCTCAGCCGGGCACGCGGAAGCCGCAGGCTCAGCTGGGGTGCGGGTGTGCACCTATCACGGTACGACGTCCTTGGCGCACCTGTTTCCGGTCAGCCTTCGCTTTCGGCCTCCCGGGAAGCCGTCTCGGCGGCCTTCGCCGCCGCGCTCCCCGGACGCTTACGAGCCACCCAACCCTCGATATTCCGTTGCTGGCCACGGGCCACGGCCAGCGAACCGGGCGGCACATCCTTCGTGATCACGGACCCGGCGGCGGTGTAAGCACCGTCCCCGACCGTGACAGGCGCCACAAACATGTTGTCCGAACCCGTCTTGCAGTGTGAGCCGACGGTCGTGTGGTGCTTGTGCTCGCCGTCGTAGTTCACGAACACACTCGCCGCGCCGATGTTCGTGTGGTCACCGATGGTGGCGTCACCGACGTAGGACAGATGCGGGACCTTCGTCCCCTCGCCGATGCTCGCGTTCTTCGTCTCGACGTACGTGCCGATCTTGGACTTGAGCCCGAGACGGGTACCGGGACGGAGATACGCGTACGGCCCCACGGTCGCCTGCGGCCCGACCTCGGCGCCGTCCGCGACGGTGTGGTCGACACGGGCGCCGGCGCCGACCCTGGTGTCCTTCAGCCGGGAGTTCGGCCCGACCTCCGCGCCCTCCGCGAGATGCGTGGCGCCGAGGAGCTGGGTGCCCGGGTGGACCAGGGAGTCCTGCTCGAACGTGACGGTGACGTCGACCCAGGTGGTGGCGGGGTCGACGACGGTCACACCGGCGAGCATGGCCTCCGTGAGCAACCGGTCGTTGAGGATCCGGCGGGCCTCGGAGAGCTGCACACGGTTGTTGATACCGGCGATCTCACGATGATCACCGGCTACGGAGGCCCCGACCCGGTGCCCGGCCTCGCGCAGGATCCCGAGGACGTCGGTGAGGTACTCCTCGCCCTGGCTGTTGTCGGTCCTGACCTTCCCGAGCGCGTCGGCGAGCAGCTGGCCGTCGAACGCGAACACCCCGGAGTTGATCTCACGGATCGCGCGCTGCGACTCGGTCGCGTCCTTGTGCTCCACGATGGCCGTCACGGCCCCGGAGGCGCCGTCACGGACGATCCGGCCGTACCCGGTGGCGTCCGGCACCTCGGCGGTCAGCACGGTCACGGCGTTGCCGTCGGCGGAGTGCGTGGCGGCGAGCTGCCGGAGCGTGGCCCCGGTGAGCAGCGGGGTGTCACCGCAGACGACGACGACGGTCCCGTCGACGACTCCCCCCAGCTCCTCCAGCCCCATCCGCACCGCGTGCCCGGTGCCGTTCTGCTCCGCCTGGACCGCCGTACGTACGCCGGGGTCGACCTCGGCGAGGTGCGCGGTGACCTTCTCGCGGGCGTGTCCCACCACGACGACCAGGTTCTCCGGGTCCAACGCGCGCGCGGCGGCGAGTACATGGCCGACCAGCGAACGGCCACAAATGCTGTGCAGAACCTTCGGTGTGGCCGACTTCATACGGGTGCCCTCACCCGCTGCGAGTACGACGACGGCTGCCGGGCGGGTTGCGCTCACGGGGATGCCCTTCGGCTGTGGATGGGTGAGGTGTGGACATCCGCAGGATACCGGGGCGTTGTGAGGGGGAAATGTGAGCGGGTCCTGACCCTGCTACGTGGGTGAGGACCCGAACTTGGTAAAGCTCCCCCGCCAGGACTCGAACCCGGACAGATGGCACCAAAAGCCACAGTGCTGCCAATTACACCACGGGGGATTAAATTCGACCAAACCGGACATTTAGTCAGGCCGTCGAGTGGCGCCTCCTACTATGCCGTACCAGGCGCCTTCCATGCGACGGTATAGATCGGCGCTCTGCCGGACGTAGATGACGAGGCAGCCGTGGTAGGTCTCGCCCGTGTTCTTCCGGATCGTGCGCGGGTTGTGCCTCTTGAGCGTGGCCCTGCTGAACGCGGACACGTCGACGCCGACGACATCGGCCCAATACCTCTCGGCGGCCTCTACGTCTGCGGACTCATGAATGCTGACTCGGAGGGTCAAGCGGTCTCGTGTTACCCCGAGGAGCGTCAGCCAGCTCAGGAAAAGCCTGATCATGTTCGGATCGCTGTTGATGAATTGCAGGACCTCGGTGCGGCGGTAGGGCTTGTCCTTGGAGCCTTCCGCCCAGTACAGGCCGACGCCCACGAGGAACAGTTCACGATCCGAGAGCTCGCCGATCGCTGCTGCCGCAGCCTGCTTGACGGTCTGGCGCGCGCGGTCCTGTTCCGCGCGCAGCCGTGTGAGCCCGGCGTTCATCCGTGCCTGCTGCTCCTCGGGTGTGCGGCGCGGCTCCGGTGTCGGCAGGTCGCGCACCCAGAGTGACACCGAGCTTTTCGAGCAGCCCAGCTCTGCCTGGATCTGGTTGTACGTCCAGCCCTGTCGCCGGAGCTCTCGCGCCTTCTCGCGGAGGTCGTCCTTCGCCCTGGGGTGCTTCGTCCATTCCGGAGGTGGTTCACCTTTGACGAGTCGCTGCAGGGTTTCGCCGTTGTGGACGCCCAGCTCCTCTCTGATCTGCCGGAGGCTGAGGCCGGCTCGCCGCAAGGCGACCGCCCGCTCGCGCAGGCCCTCGAAGTCGGCGTACTTGCCGTGTGCGTGTGCCATGGGCATAACGTCCGGGTGGAATGGTGGGTTCCGGGGTCGAACGGCGGGCGATTCAGCAGTTCGAGCGATAGTGGGCGGTTTCGCTTCTGTTCGAATGTGGCGCGTGGTGTAGGCCAGTACGGGAAACTCGCCGGAAAAGCGGGGGCGCTCGAACGTAGGCTTGGGTTATGACCACGACGGGGGAAGACCACACCGCGGCCGGGACGGGGGACGGGGCCGGGCCGTGGTGGTGGGAGCGGTGGCGGGGGTTGTTGCTCGACGGTGGGCTGGCGTTGGTGTCGGCGGTCGAGTGCGCGGTGGAGGGTGTCGAGTTCGCCCGGAACGCCGCGCTGCCGGAGGCCGTGGGGGTGGCGTTCGGGGCGCTCGCGGGTTCCGTCCTGCTGGTGCGGCGGATGTGGCCCGTCGCCGTGGTGCTCGTCTTCATCGCCGTCGCGCCCGCTCAGATGGGGTATCTGATGGGGCTCGTCGGGCTGTACACGCTGGCGGCGTCGGAGGCGCCGCGGCGGATCATCGGGGCGTTGTCGGGGATGGCGTTCGCCGGTGTGTTCATCGTGTGGTTCGTGCAGGCGACGCAGAGCGAAATGCAGGGGGACGGGGCGGTCGGTGGCGGGGACGTGTTCGCGCCGTTCCTGGCGTTGACGATGGCGATCGGGCTGACCGCGCCGCCCGTGCTGCTGGGGCTGTATGTGGGGGCGCGGCGGCGGTTGATGGAGAGTCTGCGGGAGCGGGCGGATTCGCTGGAGCGGGAGCTGCAGTTGCTCGCGGAGCGGGCGGAGGAGCGGGCGGAGTGGGCTCGGGGGGAGGAGCGGACCCGGATCGCCCGGGAGATGCATGACGTCGTCGCGCACCGGGTGTCGTTGATGGTCGTGCACGCGGCCGCGTTGCAGGCCGTGGCGCGGAAGGATCCGGAGAAGGCCGTGCGGAACGCGGCGCTCGTGGGGGACATGGGGCGGCAGGCGTTGACCGAGTTGCGGGAGATGCTCGGGGTGTTGCGGTCGGGGGAGGGGTTCTCCTCGATGGCGCGGGTGGAGCCGGTGCCGGCGCCGGTGCCTCTGGCGGCGGTGGGGGTGGCGGCCGCGGCGGCGGCTTCGCGGGCCGAGGACGAGGCCGGTGAGGGGCCTTGTCTGGCTGAGCTGGAGGTGTTGGTGGGGCAGTCGGCGGCTGCGGGGATGGTCGTGGAGTTGTCGGTGGAGGGGGAGGTGCGGGTGTATGCGGCCGAGGTGGAGCAGACGGCGTACCGGGTGGTGCAGGAGGCGTTGACGAACGTGCACAAGCATGCGGCGGGGGCGAAGACGCATGTGCGGTTGGCGCATCGGGTGGCGGAGATCGCGATGCAGGTGGAGAACGGGGCGCCGCCGGAGCCGGGGGCGGCGGGGGCCGCGCGGTTGCCGAGTGGGGGGAACGGGTTGCTCGGGATGAAGGAGCGGGTGGCCGAGCTCGGGGGTGTTTTCGTGTCCGGGCCCACTGAGGCCGGGGGGTTTCGGGTGTCCGCGGTGATTCCGGCGGCGTAGGGGCGGGGCCGGACCTGTACGCGGGCGCCCGGCGGCTTCGGCTGGGCGCGGGGTGGGTCTCGCTCACCGGCGCTCGCGCGGCGTCCACTGCGCCCACCCGCGCGGCACCTCGCTCAGCGGCGCTCGCGCGGCACCACTGCGCCCACCCGTGCGGCACCACCGCGCCCACCCGCGCTGCCTTGCGGCAGGACTGCGCCGGGCTCCTCCAGGAGGCCGTCGGGCCCGTTCAGGAGGCCGTTGGGCCCGTTCAGGTCGCTGTCAGGCGGGTTGGTTCGATGCCTGCGAGCAGGGTGGTGAGGGCCGTGTCGATGTTGGGGCCGAGGTACCAGTCGCCGGTGTGGTCGAGGGCGTAGGCGCGGCCCTCGGTGTCGATGGCGATGAGGGAGCGGGTGGCGGTTTCGTGGCCGAGGGGGCAGACCTCGGTGTCGAGGGCGCGGCCGAGGTCGCCGAGGGTGCGGGCCATGTGGAGGCCGTGCAGCGGGTCGAGGTGGAGGTCGGCGGGGGCGAGCTGCCGGCCGGGGCCCTGGGCGGTGAGGCGGAGGCCGCCGAATTCGGCCCAGGCCTCGACCGCGGCCGGGAAGACGGCGTGGCGGTGGCCGGCCGGCGAGGCGTGCTCGCGCAGGGTGTCGGCCCAGATCTCGGCCTGCTTTATGTCCCAGCGGCCCGGCTGCCATCCGGCGGCGCGCAGGGCGGCGTCGACGGGGACGGAGAAGCGCGTGGAGGTGCGGTCGGTGTGCATCTGCCCTTTGTTCGTCGGGGGTTCGTCGGCGGTGGTGAATTGTGGTGGGGGCGGGGGCGGGGAGCGGGTGGGGAGCTGGTGGGGACTTCGGCCGGGACTTCGGCGTATCAGGATGGCCCGCGTTCCCGGAACGGTTTCGGGTTTCGTGTTTTCTGTCGCGGTCTTCGGGAGACGGGTTTCTGGGCCGGGCGGTTTCCCGGGTCCCGGCTCGGTTCAGCTCGCCTGTGTCGGGTCCACGATGCGGACGCCGAAGTGGGCGCTGAGGGCCGTGCAGGAGCGGCAGGGGGTGGCGAAGGCGCCGTGGAGGGGGTCGCCGTCCTCGCGGATGTGGCGGGTGGTGAGTTTGGCCTGCTTGAGGACCTTGCGGGCTTCGCCGTTGGACATGGGTCTGCGGGCGGCGCGCCTGCTGCGTGTGGCGTCGGCGCCGGCGATGTGGCGGGAGATGAGGATGGCCTCGGCGCAGCGGCCGGTGAAGCGGTCGCGCTGTGCGGTGGCGAGGGAGTCGAGGAACTCCTGGACCAGGGGGTGCAGGGGCGGGGCCTGGTCGCCGCGGGCGGCGGTGCCGGTGAGGGTCTCGCCGCGCACGGAGAGGGCGGCGGCCACGGTCGGCAGGATGCCGTCGCGGCGGTGGAGGAGGGCGGGGACATGCGGCTGTTCCGCGCTGCTCCAGCCGATGCGGGGGTCGCCCGAAGGTCCCGCCTGCGTCGCACTCATGATCGTGGTCCCCTCCTATTGCATCCCCCGTCGGCGGACACAGAGTGCCAAACGGCGTGGCCGGTGCGGAAGCTGGGACGGTACGACACGCCCGTTCTTCGGCGTTGCGTGAGGGTGGTGTGACGGCTGGTCACGGAAGCGGAGGCCCGATGACCGGTGTCGCCGTACCGCATAGGCTGTCGACAACCGCGATCCGTTCGGTCTTGCGATCGAGGGCGGACAGAGCAGGCCATAACGGTGCCTTCTCTGCTGTCGGAGAGCAGTGCGACACAGCGACAACGCAGCCAGAACAGGTCACACAGAACGCCGCAGGGGGCTACCGCCATGACGACAGGTCGGCTCGGGCAGCAAGCCGCGCCGCCGAACGCGGCCTACGCCGGGCAGGTCGTGCAGTTTCCGGATCCGGTCCGGGCCGCGCGTCATCCGAGGGGTGTCCGTGTTGACGCGCACGGCTTTCCGGACTTCTCGCCGTACGCGCGTGCGGCGGCGGAGATCGCCGATCCTCCGGAGGGGTTCGGGGTGGACGAGCTGCGGTTGACGGACTACGTGTCCGCGAACGCGGCGCTGGCGGCGACGGGGCACGAGCTGTGGGACACGATCCCGCCGGTGGCGACGCCGCACGGCTGGACGTGGCATCACGCGCCGGGTGGCCGGCGGCTGGAGTTGGTGCCGGTCGAGGTGAAGGCGCTGTTGCGGCATCACGGTGGCATCGCGACGGCGCGCGTGGACCAGCACAAGCGGGGCACGCGGCCGTTGCAGGAGACCCGGCCGGCGCACTTCGGGCTGCCGAAGTCGTCGGCGGTGGCGGTGACCGAGACGCAGGTGCAGGGGGTCGAGGAGGACCTCGGGTACCGGCTGCCGGGCGCGTACCGGTCGTTCCTGAAGGCGGCGGGCGGTTGTGCTCCGGTGGGGGCGGCGCTCGACGCGGAGTTGGGGCTGCTGGTGGACCAGCCGTTCTTCACGGTGCGGGACGAGGCCGCGGTCAACGACCTGGTGTACGTCAACAAGTGTCTGCGGGACCATCTCACCAAGGACTACCTGGCGGTCTCGTTCGCGCAGGGCGGGATTCTCGCGGTGAAGGTGAAGGGTGACCGGATCGGGTCGGTCTGGTTCTGCGCGTACGACGATGCCCGTGACGTCGATCCGTCGTGGTCGCCCGCCGAGCGGGTGGAGCGGTTGCTGCTCCCCGCCGGTGAGGACTTCGACGCGTTCCTGTCCCGGCTGGCGGGCAATCCGCCGGAATTGGAGACGGTGGCCAACCTGATGGTGGACGGTGGCTTCGCGACGGCTGTGCCGGTCGCCGCGGGCGCCGCCGCGTCTTCGGTGGGGGAGTGAGTTTTCGATGGTGACGTTCGCTCAGGCGCAGGAGCGCGCCGAGGAGTGGATCAACGGCGACCTGCCGGGCTATCAGCACCGTGAGGTGCGGGTGCGGGAGTTCGAGCTGGGGTTCGTGGTGTGGGCCGAGGACCGGACGGACGGCCCGCGTTCCGACGGTGGCGCGCAGCGGCTGGTCATCGCCCGGGACAGCGGGGAGGCCACGCTGTGGCCGTCGTTGCCGGTGGGTGAGGTGATCCGCCGCTTCGAGGAGGAGTACGGCCGTGCGGAGGGGGCTCCGGCCGCGCCGGCGCCTCCGGCGCGGGTGGACCTGAACCAGACGTCGTTCCTGTTGACTCCGCCTGAGTGGTTGCAGGACGCGGCGGACAGGATGGGGATTCCGGACCACCGCTCGGGTGCCGGTGCCGGTGCCGGTGCCGGTGCCGGTGCCGGTTCTGGTTCTGGTTCTGGTTCCGGGGTGTCCGACGGTGCCGGGTCCCGGCCGGTCGCCGCCGACACGGGCGGTTCCGGCTCCGTGGGCGCCAACGGCGTGTCCGGGGTCGGCGGTTCGATGCCCGAGACGCTGGCGGGGCCGGGGGGAACGTCGCCGTCGGACGGCCGTGGGGTGCCCGCCGCGCCGGCCGACGCCACGCCGTGGCCGGCCGCCGCGTCGGTGGACGACGAGGTGCGGGACGCGGTGCCGCCGAGGGACATCGAGCCGCAGGACGCGGTGCCCGCGGGGGCGACCCCGTGGGCCGGGACGGACACCAACGCCGAGGCCGAGGACGACCGTTCGGTGCCGCTGCCGGAGACGGTGTTCGCGCCGCAGCTGTCCGAGGTGGGCGACGCGGACGACACCCCGCCGCCCAGCGCGCTGCCGGATGCCAAGACCGCGCTGATCTCCGGCGGCAGCCGGCTTCCGCGTACGGCGGTGTCGCCGGCCGTGGGCGGCCCCGGCCCCGACGCGGGCATGCCGGGCGCCCCTTCGCAGCCGCACCAGCAACCGCCGTCGGGTCCGGGCACTCCGCCGCCGGGTGCGCAGTCCTACGGCTATCCGCAGGGACCCGGTGGCCCGCAGGGGCAGGGGACCCCGCCGCCCGGTGCGCCGTCGTACGGCTATCCGCAGGGGGCCGGTGGTCCGCAGGGTCCGGGCACTGGGCCGGGCCGGCCGCTGGCGCCCCACGCCGGTGACATCGCCGACGCCGCCACGAGCAAGGCCGCGCCGCCTCCGCGCCGGGGCGGTGGGCCCGGTGCGCCGCCGCCTCCGGCTCCGCCCGGCGCCCCGGGGACACCGGGCGCCCGTCCGGGTGGCACGCCCGCGCCGCAGTCCGGGCCCGGTGCTCCGGGCACCCCGGCGGGCGGGTACGTGCCGACCCAGCTGGTCTCCTCCCTCGGCCCGGACGGGCCGGAGGGCCTCGGCGCTCCGGGTCGGCCCGGTGCTCCCGGCGCCCCCGGGGCACCTGGCGTGCCGCATCCGCCCGGGAGCACACCTCCGGGTGGCATGCACCACGCGGCGACGATGCTGGCCGGGCCGGCGGTGGGCGGTCCGGGCGCGCCGCAGCCGCCGGGACCTCCTGGGGCTCCTGGGCAGCCGGGTGGTCCCGGTGCTCCCGGTGCGCCGCAGCCGCCCGGGGGTACGCCCGCCGGTGGTGTGCACCATGCGGCGACGATGCTGGCCGGGCCTGCCGTGGGCGGCCCTGTCGCGCCCGGTGCGCCCGGTGCTCCGGGTCAGCCGCCGGCTGCCCCCGGTCCCGTGCACCACGCCGAGACGATGCTGGCCGGGCCGCCGCCCGGTGGTCCCGGTGCGCCCGGGGCCCCGCAGCCGCCCGGGCCGCCAGGGATGCCGTCGGGGGCTCACCAGGGGATGCCCGGACAGTCGATGCCCGGACATCCGGGTCAGTCCGGGCCGGTTCCCGGGCCGCCGGGGCAGCCGATGGGCGCTCCGCCCGCGTACGGCTATCCGCAGCAGCCCACCGGGCAGCCGACCGTCGGCCCCGGCTACCAGGCCGTCCTGCGGTTCCGGGCGCCGGACGGATCCGAGCAGCAGGTGATCCGGCGTTCGGCGCCGGGCACGCCGCACCCGGAGTGGCAGATCTTCCACGAGCTGCGCGGGCTGAACATCCCGCCGGAGGCGGTCCTCGAACTCCACACGGAGCTGGAGTCGTGCGAGCTGCCGGGGGCGTACTGCGCGCGGATGATCCGTGAGCAGTGGCCGAACGCGCGCATCACGTCCATCGCCCCGTACGGCAAGGACCATGCGAGCCGGCAGCAGGGCATGGCCCAGCTCATCGCGCACCAGGGGGAGTTGCACCAGGTCGCGGACGGTCCGGCACGGCTCGCACCGGTGCGGGCGCCGTTGCCGCCGGTGCAGCCGGCGCCGCCGATCCCGCCGGAGGCGATCGGGCAGGAGCTGGCGGCGGCGTTCGGGCCGGGGGTGTTCCGGTTCGACCAGCAGGCGGTGTCGCGGCAGGGTGTTCCGCCGATCGTGGCGCACACGCTGGTCGTGGCCGGGCTGCCGGTGGACATGGGGCCGTTCTTCTGGGCGCAGGCCCAGCCGGGCCGTCCGGTGCCGACGCTGGCGGAGCTGGCGCAGGAGCGGGGTGTGCAGCCGGCGGCGGACGCGGGCTCGTACCTGGTGATGGGCAGCGACTTCGGCAAGGCGCTGTGTGTGCAGTACGGCACGGCGAACATCGTGGCGGTGCCGGTTGAGGCGGGGCCGGGCGGTGCGCCCGTACCGCCGCAGTTCGTGAACACCGGTCTGCCGGAGTTCGCGCGCTGCCTCGCTCTGCTCGGCCGGATGTGGCGGCTGCGGTTCGGCCTCAACCAGGAGCAGGCGGGCCGTTGGACCGTCGACTTCCAGGCACAGCTCGCCGCCCTCGACCCGGCGGCGCTCGCCTCGCCGGAGAGCTGGTGGTCGGTGCTGCTGGAGCAGATGTGGGACGGACTGCTGTGATCCGTCGCGGCTGACGGCCGCCGCACCGCACGCACGTCGCAAGGGCCCGGCCCGGTCTCGTACGACCGGGCCGGGCCCTTCCGTGTGCCCGCGCCGTACGCGCGCTCCGTACGTCCGCTCCGTACGTCCGCTCCGTGTGCCCGTTCCCTACGCCCGCTCCTTACGCCCGATCCGTGTGCCCGTTCCCTCTGCTCGCCCACGCTCCCGTTACCTCCTACGGAGTGTCGCGTTATGAACACTTCTGCCCGATACATCAAGATGTGCGCGCAATCATCATTGCGTGTGCGTCCGGCGGAGAGGGCCCAGCATGAGCAGCGCACCGACGGCACCCCATGGCTTCGAGTTCGACGTCGTGCGGCGCGGCTACCGCCCGGAGCAGGTCGACGCCCACGCGGTGGACCTCTCGCGGGACCGGGACGCGGCCTGGGAGCGGGCGGCCCGGCTGACCGTGCTGGCCCGGGAGATGGGCACGGAACTCGACCGGCTGCGCGAGACGGTGGCCGGGCTGACCCCGCAGACGTACGAGGCGCTCGGCGGGCGCGCCAGGGAACTGTACGAACTCGGCGTCGAGGAGGCCACGGCCGTCCGCGAGGGCGGGCGCCACGACGCCCGGCGGATGGTCGCCGAGGCGGAGGAGGCGGGGCTGCTGCTGCGGGGGGCCGCGCAGGCGTACGCCGACGAGGTGCGCGGGGAGGCCGAGGAGCGGGCCCGGCACCTGTTGCTGGCCGCCCAGGCCGAGGCCGACGATCTGCGCAAAGAGGCCCGGCGCGGGGTGAAGGAGGGGCGGGGCGAGGCGTTGGCCGCGCTGCGGGAGATGCGGGAGCGGACCGAGGGGATGCTCGCGGAACTCGAGAAGGAGTACGGCGAGCGGGTGGCCGCCATCGAGCGGGAGGTCGCCGAACGGGAGGCCGCGTTCGATGCCGGGCAGGCCGAACGGGTCGCTCGTGCGGAGGCCGCCCTCGCCGAGGCCGAGCAGGGGCTCGCGGACGCGGAGGCCGACGCGGCGCGGATGCAGGAGGAGGCGGAGGAGCGTGCCGCCGAGTCGTTGACGGAGGCTCGGCGGCGGGAGGAGTGGGTGGCTCGGGAGACCGAGAGGGTGTTGCGGGAGCACGGGGAGAGGTGGGACGACGTCCGGGCGCATATGGACTGCATCCGGGACAGTCTGTCGGCGCTGACCGACTAGGGCGCGATGCCGGGTCGGTCCCCCCTATTCTCAGCCCTCTTCTCCTCGGCCCTCTTCTCCTCAGTCCCCCCTTCTCGTCGCGCCCGCCAGGATCCAGCCCTCCACCGCCTCGTACTGCTTGCGCTGTTCGTCCGCCGTGGCGCGGCCGGAGAGGACCGTGCCGAGCCAGCCGAAGGCGAAGCCCAGGGGGATGGAGACGAGACCGGTCGTGGTGAAGGGGAACCAGTTGAAGTCGGCGCGGGGGAAGGCGGAGCTCGGGGAGCCGGAGACGAGGTTGGTGCCGGTCATGAGGACGAGGACGGAGAGGGTGCCGCCGATGAGGGTGTACATGAGGCCCGTACGGGTGTAGCGGCGCCAGAAGAGGCCGTAGACGAGGGCGGGGGCGAGGGCGGAGGCGCCGAGGCAGAAGGAGAGGGTGACCAGGGGCTGGAGGTTGCGGTGCTGGACCATCGTGGCGAGGACGATCGCGGTGATGCCGACGGCGCACGCCGACAGCCTGGCGATCGTCATCTCGCGGCGGGGGGTGAGGGGCTGGGCGGCGCGGGCCGCGAAGACGTCGTGGGCGAGGGAGTTGGCGCAGGCGAGGATCATGCCGGCCACGGAGGCGAGGAGGGTCAGGAAGACCGCCGTCGTGACCGTGGTGAAGAGCAGCGTCTCCGCCGTGGACACCTCCGTGCCGAACGCCGCCATCGAGCCCAGCAGATAGGCCGTGTTGCCCTGCGGGTCGGCCGCCGCGATCACCTCGCGGCCGATCAGGGCCGTCGCGCCGAAGCCGATCACCGAGATGATCAGGACGAAGAGGGCGACCGAGGGGACCGCCCAGGACAGTGAGCGGCGGACCTGACGGGCGTTGTTCGCCGTGTACATGCGCATGGTGACGTGGGGGAGGCAGGCGCCGCCGAGGACGACTGTCAACTGGGCGCTGATCATGTCGAGTTCGGGGTGCGGGCCGCCCGAGAACTGGAGCCCCGAGTGGAGGTAGCCGGTGCCGATGCCGCTCTTGTCGGCCGCCGCGCCGAGCAGCAGGCCGGGGTTCCAGTCGAACTTGTGCAGGATCAGTACGGCGACCAGGGCGCCCGAACCGAGCAGCATCACGATCTTGAGGATCTGGATGAGGGCGGTGCCCTTCATGCCGCCGATCGCCGCGTAGCCGATCATCAGCGCGCCGACGATCACCACGACACCGGTCTTCAGGCTGTCGCTGGAGAAACCGAGGACAAACGCCAACAGGTCGCCCGTGCCCGCCAGTTGGACGAGCATCATCGGCATCAGCGCGGCGATCGTGACGACGCAGGCGATGATGCGGACGGACCGGCCGGGCATCCGCCGCGCCAGCGCGTCGCCCATCGTGAACCGGCCCGCGTTGCGCAGGGGTTCGGCCAGCAGGAACATCAGCAGCATCAGGGACAGGGCCGTGCTGAGGGCGAGGACCACGCCGTCGTAGCCGAAGAGGGCGATCACTCCGCCGGTGCCCAGCACGGTCGCCGCCGAGATGTAGTCGCCCGCGATGGCGAGGCCGTTGCGCATGGGGGAGAGCGAGCTGTAGCCGGTGTAGAACTCGTCGAGGTCGTCCCGGTCCGGGCCCGTCATCACGCACAGCAGCAGCGTGATCGTGGCGACCGCCGTGAACCCGACGAGCGACATGGCCTGGGCCGACCCGCTGAACTCGGCGAGGCCGCCCACGGCTGTCGTCGAGGGGGCGGTGGGCGACGGCGAGGAGGGGGCGGAGGCCGTGAAGGAGAGGACGGGTGTCATCGCGTGGCCCTCCGCCCCGCGTCCTGCCGTGCGTCCCGCCTCGCGTCCACCGCCGCCAGGTCGCGCATCCGGTCGGCCAGCGGGTCGACGCGGTGGCGCGCGGTGTGCTCGTACAGCCAGATGGCCAGGCACGTCACCGGCACCTGGAGCAGACCGAGCAGCAGGCCCGTGGACAGTCCGCCGCTGACCTCGCTCGTCATGAACGACGGGGCGAACGCCGACAGCAGGAGGAACAGCACGAAGTAACCGAGCGCCGTCAGTGTCGCCACCCGCCGCTGCCAGCGGTACGCGCTCCGCAGCACCCGCAGGTCGCTGTGGTGGCCGAGGGCGGAGTGGCGGGGGCCGCGAGAGGGCTGATCCCGGGCCGGGTCCGGGGCCGGGTCCTGGTCCTGGGGCATCCAGGGGTAGGTGTCGTACGAGGGGGACGAGGTGTGCGGTGGGTACGAGCGAGCTGAACTGTGCGGTGGGTGCGGGGGTGACGAGAACGGGTCGGTCATCCCTTTGTCTCCTTGCGCGGCTCGGGTCCGGTGCGGACCGCAGGGAGGGGGGCGGGCGTGAACGCTACCCGTGGGTGCGGCGGTGCGCGAGGGTTTCGGCAAACTGATCGGTCGGTATGCGCTTACCCGGCGGATCCGGCGCTGACCTCGGGTGTTACCCGGATTAACTCAGGTTTTTGAACGAGGGTCAGGAGGGGTCTGTGCGCATGCTGTGCGCAGAGTGTGAGATGTGCCTCACGGATCGCCACTTGGTCAACAAAAAGACACTGGTTACCCTCCCTTCGACCAACGAATAACCAAAAAATAAAAAAGCGGGGGGAAGAGTGCGACCACACAGTCGCAGTCGAGCCATGCGCGGGGCGACGACCATCGCCGCCGCGGTGCTCGTGCTGGCCGGTGGCCTACAAGCCACGCCGGTGCGGGCGGCGGACACGGATACGGACACGGGGAGTTCCGGCCTTACGGCCGACGACGGGGCACGGGGCAAGGACTTCTGGGAGGACGACGAGTTGCCGGCCGCCACGGCCGAGGCTCGGGCCTCCGAGCGGGCCGTCGCGTCCAAGAAGCCCGTGGAGGTCGACGAGTTGACGTCGTCGACCAGCAGGGTCGTCGCCCATCCCGACGGCACGTTCACCGCCGAGACGGCGACGTCGCCCGAACGCGTCCGCAAGGACGGCGCGTGGACGGACGTCGACACCACGCTCGTCACCCGGCCGGACGGCGGCCTCGCGCCGCGCGCGGCCGAGGACATCCGGTTCTCCGGCGGCGGCACCGACGAGCCGCTGGCCCGGATGGTGACGGCCGGCAAGAAGTACGCGGTGTCGTCCCCTTGGGCGCTGCCGAAGCCGGAGGTCGACGGTTCGTCGGCCGTGTACCGGTCGGTGCTCCCCGACGTGGACCTCGCCGTGCAGGCCCACCCGGACGGGTTCACGTACCACCTGGTGGTCCACAGTCGCGAGGCCGCCGCCAACCCGGCCCTGGAGAAGGTGAGTTTCCCGGTCGAGGCCGAGGGACTCTCCGTGCGCACGGACGACTCCGGCGCGGCCTCGTTCGTGGACGACTCGGGGTACGCGGTCGTCTCCAGCGGCTCGGCGCTGATGTGGGACGCGGGCAGGGCAACGGGCACGGCCACGGATGCCGGCACGGCCGCCGCGAAGGCCCCGGCGAAGACCTCGGCGGCCTCCGCGAAGAAGGCCGGGCCGAGCACGGTCTCCGCCTCCTCCTCCTCCGCCTCCTCCGCCGAGGCCGTCGCCGAGACCCTGAGCGCCGACGCCGAGTCCCGTACGGCCGTGATGGACACGGCGGTCACCGACGACACCCTGACCGTCGTCCCGGACCAGGGCTTCCTCGCCGACGAGGCCACCACGTACCCGGTGGTCCTCGACCCGCCCGCGGTCAAGGCGACGCTCACCGGGTGGACGGCGCTGTGGTCCAACTCGCCCGGCACCAGCTTCTGGAAGACGAAGCACGCGCTCGGCGTGGGCTACGACGCGTTCGTCGACAACAAGAAGTCGCGGTCGCTGTTCCAGTTCGACACCCGCAGGGTGGCCGGCAAGAAGATCCTCAACGCCACCTTCACGCCGTACGCGATCTGGTCGGCGAACTGTGTGAAGCAGAACGTCGACCTGTACCGCACGAGCTCGATCTCCTCGTCCACCACCTGGAACTCGCAGTCCACGTCGCTGAAGTGGTACACGAAGGTGGACACGGTCTCGGCCGCGAAGGGGCACTCCTCCGAGTGCCCGGACGGTGACATCGAGTTCGACGCCACGGCGGCCGTCGCGCACACCGCGAAGGCCAAGGACACACTGACCACGCTCGGCCTGCGGGCCGACGAGGGCGACCCGATCGCGTGGAAGCAGTTCATGTCGCCGCTGGACCCGGAGGCCACGTCCGCGCGCAAGCCCCGGCTGTCGATCACGTACGTCACCCCGCCGGACAGCAAGCCGTCGTCGGTGAAGATGTCCGACCCGAAGGTCTCCTGCTCGGCGTCCTCGGCGCCCGCGCAGATCCGGGACGCCACGCCCCGGCTGACCGCGACGCCGACGTCGAGCGACGCCTCCAACGCCTCGCTGCGACCCCACTTCGAGCTGTACAAGGGCACCGCCACCACGGCGACCTCGCTGAAGCCGTCCACCTGGACGGACAGCGGCACGGCCGGAACCTCCGTCACGGCGACCCTGGAGGAGAACGCCGCGTACAGGTTCCGGGCGCGCACCGAGTACAAGTACACCTGGCAGGGGGCCACCCACTCGCTGTACGGACCGTGGTCGGGCTACTGCTACTTCAAGGTGGACTCCAAGGGCCCGCTGCTGCCGAAGGTCTCCTCGACCGTCTACAAGGAGTGCGCGGGCACCAGCTGTGACCCCGCCGACCCGGAGCAGGGCAGCGTCGGTATGACCGCCGGCTTCAAGGTCGAGGGCGGCGCCGGCGACGTACGCCGCTACGACTGGTGGCTCAACGGCGCGAAGCTCGGCAGCAAGACCTTCACCGCCAACACGCCCGCCTACGAGATCGAGGCCGCGCCCGACAAGCGGCTGACCAACACCCTGCGGGTGCAGACGTACGACGGGGCGGGCAACGCCAGTCCCCACGCCGACTACCAGTTCCGGGTGGCCAAGGGCTCCGACCCGGTGGCGAGCTGGAAGTTCGACGAGGGCAGCGGTACGACCGCCGCGGACTCCTCCGGCAAGAACCGGCCGCTGACGCTGGCCGCCACGACCTGGACCGACAAGGCGCGGCTCGGTGGCGGTCTGCGCACCGACGGCGCCACCAGCTCGGCCTCCACCGCCACCTCGGTGCTGGACACCACCAACAGCTTCACCGTCTCCGCGTGGGCGAGGCTGACCTCGAAGGACCACGTCGCCACCGTGGCCACCCAGAGCGGCACCAGCGGCGGCGCCTTCCAGCTGTACTACTCGGAGTCGTTCGACCGTTGGATCTTCAACCGGTACGGGACCGACGTCGACTCGCCGACGATCGTCCGCGCGCTGTCCAAGAAGCCGCCGGTCGCGGGTGCGTGGACGCATCTGATGGGTGTGTACGACCACAACAGGAAGCAGATCCGGCTGTACGTCAACGGACAGCTCCAGGCGGCCACGGAGTTCACCACACCGTGGGCGGCCAAGGGCACCTTCGAGGTCGGCCGGATGAAGTCGCTGGGGAAGTACTCGTCCTGGTTCGAGGGGGAGATCGACCAGGTCCAGGTGTGGAACCGGGTGGTCTTCGACAACGAACTGGAAGCGATCGTCAACGCCGAGAACCCGGCCACCGGCCACAACGAGGCAGCCCTGCTCGCCAGTTGGGCGTTCAACGTGCCCGTCGGCCACACCGCCCTGGACGGCTCCGGCAGGGGCAACGTGCTCCGGCTGGACACGGGCGCGTCCTTCGCCGCGACCGACGACCCGGCCCACGGCGACGTGCTGGAACTCGACGCCGCGAAGCTGGGCCGGGCCACCTCGGCGGTGGAGCTGGACGAGTCCGGCAGCTACAGCCTGGCGGGCTGGGTCAACCTGGACGTGTCGAGGCTGGAGAACACCACCTTGCCGCACTCGGCGACCGTCTTCTCGCACCCGGGCGCCGAACGGAACTCCTTCCGCCTCTGGTACCGGCAGGAGGCCGGCCAGACCGTCGGTGACTGGAACTTCGGGCGCTACGAGACGGACGTCCTCAACGGACCGGCCGCCGGGGTCGTCTCCGACGAGGTCAACTCACCCGGCGGCTGGGTGCATGTCGTCGCCGTCTTCGACTCGGTGAACAGCTCCATCAAGCTGTATGTCTCGGGGCAGCGGCAGGGCGACGAGGACGGTGTCCTCAGCGACGACGCCTACCAGCCCACCGGACCCCTGATGGTCGGCGGTTCACGCCGCCACGACACCGGCGAATGGGGCAACCCGCTGGCCGGCCAGCTCGACGACCTGCGCGTCTACGCGGGCGTGCTCTCCGACGCGGAGATCACGCAGCTGGCGACGGTGGACGAGCCGCCGGTGCCGATCGAGTAGCCGCGCACCCTGCTCCCTTCTCACGGCGTGCCGGGCCGTCGGCCCGGCACGCCCCCTCCCTCTTTCTCACCTCTTCATCCAGGAGAACCCCTCACGTGTTGTCCAGGAACAGCTCACTGCTGCCCAAAAGCTGGGCATGGAGCAGAGCGGGCCGACGCCGGCTGGCGTCCGTCGTCCTGCCCGTGTCCACGGCGGTCGTCGCCACTCTGCTGAGCGCCGCCCCGGCGCTCGCGGCCGACGAGAACCGCGACCACAGCGCCCTGCCGAAGGCCAAGTACGGCAAGGCCCAGCCCTTCGACCCGAAGGCCGCCAAGGTCAAGGACCCGACCGTGGCCGCCGCGCGCGAGTCGCTCGCCAAGGCCCGCGCGAAGGTGACCTGGCCGGGCGCGTCGGTTGTGAAGGTCCGGCCGTCGAAGGCGGGCCGGACGGCCAAGGCCGCCGCAGGCGAAGCCGAGGCCGAGGCGCCGAAGGTGCGCGTCCTCGGCCGCAAGGCCACCGGCGAACTCGGCATCGACGGACTGGTGTTCACCGTCTCCGGTAGTGATGGTGCCAAGACCGCCACCACCGTCGACTACAGCTCCTTCGCCGACGCCTACAGCGGCAACTGGTCCTCCCGGCTGCGTCTCGTCCAGCTCCCCGCGTGCGCCCTGACCACGCCGGAGAAGGCGGAGTGCCGCAGGACCACCCCGGTGGCGTCCGAGAACGACGCCGAGGCGGAGACCGTGACCGCCCGGGTCACCCCGCCCAAGGCCAAGACGGCCAAGGCCGGGCCCGCCGCCATGGTCATGGCCCTGTCCGCCGCGGCCGGCTCCGACCAGGGCACCTACGAGGCCACCCCGCTGGCGGCCTCCTCCACCTGGTCGGCCGGCGGCTCCAACGGCGACTTCACCTGGAACTACCCGCTGGAGACCCCGCCGGCCCCGGCGGGCCCGGCGCCCAACCTGTCCATCGGCTACTCCGCGCAGAGCGTGGACGGCCGCACCTCCTCCACCAGCGCGCAGCCGTCCTGGGTCGGCGAGGGCTTCGACCTGTCGACCTCGTACGTCGAGCGGGCGTACGGCAGTTGTGAGGACGACGGCCAGGACAAGAAGTACGACCAGTGCTGGAAGGAGGACAACGCCTCCCTCGTCCTCAACGGCAAGTCGACGCCCCTGGTGAAGGAGGGCGGCAAGTGGCGGCCCAAGAGCGACGACGGCGAGCGGGTCGTCCACGACACCGGCGCCGTCAACGGCGACGACGGTGACACCGGGGAGAACGGCGACAAGGGCGAGTTCTGGACGGTCACCTCGACCGACGGCACCCAGTACGTCTTCGGCAAGAACCGGCTGCCCGGCTGGAGTTCGGGCAAGGCCGAGACCAACTCGGTGTGGACGCTCCCCGTCTTCGGCGACGACTCCGGCGAGCCCGGGTACTCCTCCGGCGACTCCTTCTCCGGCCGCGCCAAGACCCAGGCCTGGCGGTGGAACCTCGACTACGTCGTGGACCCGCACGGCAACGTCATGACGTACTGGTACGACAAGGAACTCAACCACTACGCCAAGAACGGCACCACCGGCAACGGCACCGAGTACGTCCGGAGCGGCTGGCTCAAGCGCATCGACTACGGCCAGCGCACCGACACGATCTTCTCCACCACCCAACCGGCCGCGGCCCGGGTCAAGTTCACGGTCGCCGAGCGCTGCCTGCCGGTCTCCGGCGGCGAGAGCTGCGGCTCGCTGACCTCGTCCAACCGCAACGCCTGGCCGGACGTCCCGTTCGACCAGATCTGCGCCGCCGACAAGCCCTGCACCGACCAGCCCAGCCCGTCGTTCTTCACCCGCAAGCGCCTGACCGACGTCACCACCCAGGTGTACGACGGCTCCGGCAGCGCCGACACGGACTATCGCGCGGTCAACGCATGGCACCTGGGCCAGACCTTCCCCGACCCGGGCGACGGCTCCGACGCCGGCCTGTGGCTGGACTCCATCAAGCGCACCGGCAAGGTAGGCGGCGACGCCTCCCTGCCCGCCGTGACCTTCAGCGGCATCCAGCTGCACAACCGCGTCGACCGCACCGGCGACGACGTCGCCCCCTTCATCAAGTGGCGAGTCCGTACGGTCACTTCGGAGACCGGCTCCAAGCTCACCGTCAACTACTCCAAGGAGGACTGCGTCGCCGGTACGGACGTCCCGTCCGACCTGGACTCCAACACCCGACGCTGCTACCCGGTCAAGTGGATCCCGCCGTCCAACCCGACGCCGGGCACCGACCCCAAGCCGCGCACCGACTTCTTCCACAAGTACGTCGTCACCCAGGTCACCGAGTCCGACCCCTACGGCGGCGCCCCGCTGAAGCAGACGGACTACACCTACAGCGGCGGCGGCGCGTGGGCGTACGACGACGAGTCGCCCATCACCCAGGCCAAGTACCGCACCTGGGGCATCTGGCGCGGCTACCAGAAGGTCACCACGACCACCGGCGAGCCCTCCGGCACCCGCTCGAAGTCGACGACCCTCTACTACCGGGGCATGGACGGCGACAAGCAGTCCGGCGACACCACCCGCAAGGAGACGGTCACCGACTCCACGGGCAAGGCGGTGACGGACTCCGAGCAGTTCGCCGGCCAGGTCCGCGAGCAGATCACGTACAACGGCGTCGACGGCGCCGAGACCAGCGGCACCGTCAACACGCCCTGGTCCCGTACGACCGCCACGGACAAACACTCCTACGGCACGGTCAACGCGTACCTGGTCCGCACCGCCTCCACCGTCACCCGCACCCCGGTGGCCGGCGGCACCACGCTGACCTCCACCAAGTCGACGACGTACGACCCGACGAGCGGTCTCGCCCTGAAGGAGGAGACGGACGCGGCCGGTGAGAAGGACTGCGTCGTCACCGAGTACGCCGTCAACGAGTCGGCGTGGATCCTGTCCCTGCCCAAGCGGGTGGAGAAGGTCTCCACCGGCTGCGACGCCACACCGAAGAGGACGAACGACCCGAAGACGACCGATGTGATCTCGGACGTCCGGGTGTCGTACGACGACCAGGCGTACGGCAAGGCGCCGACGAAGGGCGACGCGACCCGTCAGGAGCGCGTCACCGGCTACGGCACCGACGGCACCGCTCAGCTCCAGACCGTCACCACCGCCAAGTACGACGCGCTGGGCCGGCTCACCGACAGCTGGGACACCAAGGGCACCCGGACCAACCACGCCGAGTACACCCCGGCCGCGGGCGGCCCGCTGACCAAGATCACCGAGACCAATGCCCTCGACCACGCCACCACCACCGAGTACGCGCCCGACTGGGGAGTGCGGACCGCGACCGTCGACCCGAACGGCGGCCGCACGGAGCTGGCGTACGACAGCTTCGGCCGGCTCACCGGCGTATGGCTCGCCGACCGTGACCGGGGCGCCGACCAGGCGCCCACGCACAAGTTCGAGTACAAGGTCCAGAACACCGACGCGTCCTGGATCGCCACCAAGTCGCTGAACCAGGACGGCACCTCGTACCGCACCGAGTACGCCATCTACGACGCGCTGCTGCGGCCGCGCCAGACCCAGACGCCCGCCGCGTCCGGCACGGGTCGCGTCATCACCGAGACGAAGTACGACACACGCGGCCTGGCCGTGTCGTCGTCGGCGGACTACATCGACACCACCGCGCCCTCGGGCAAGCTCGCCAATCTGCTGACGGCGGCCCCGGCCGGTACGGAGACGGTGTACGACGGCGCCGGCCGGCCGGTGATCGAGAAGGTCCTCACCAACGAGAAGGAGTTCTCCCGCACCACCCACACCTACACCGGTGACACCACCACGGTGGAGCCGCCGACCGGTGCGCCCGCCGTGCGCGAGAAGGTCGACGCCCGCGGCCGGCTGTTGGAGAAGCTGGAGTACGACGGCAACAAGGCCACCGGCTCCTTCAACCGCCTCGCCTACGGCTACGACCACGCCGACCGGCTGACCTCCGTCAAGGACGACGACGGCAACGCCTGGTCGTACGGCTTCGACCTCCTGGGCCGGCAGACCAGCACCTCCGACCCGGACGCGGGAGCCAGCACGTCCGAGTTCAACGACCTCGACCAGGTCGTGGCGACCACCGACGCCCGGCAGAAGAGCGTCGGATTCACCTACGACCTGCTCGGCCGGACCACCGGCAAGCTCGACGGCAAGGTCCCGGTGGTGAACGGCGCGCCCGCGCCCGAGGACGCCAAATACCTTGCGCGCTGGACGTACGACTCGATCGCCAAGGGCCAGCTCACTTCGGCCATCCGGTACGTCGGCGGCAAGACCGGCAGCGTGTACGCGCTCACCAACGCCAAGTACGACAAGGTCTACCGGGTCCTGAACGAGCAGTACACGATCAGCAAGACCGAAGGGGCCCTGGCCGGCACCAACGGCACCTGGACCATCGCCAACGCCTACAACCTCGACGGCACCCTCCAGAAGCGCACCATCCCCGCGATGGGCGGCTTCGACCAGGAGGTCCTGAAGTACGGCTACACAGAGCAGCGGATGCCGGACACCCTGGACGGCCTCACCGGCATCGTCCAGAACACCGACTACCTGCCGGCCGGCGAGCAGATCCGCACCACGCTGGGCGTCTCCTCCACGGCGGACTGGACGGAGGTCAACCGGTCCTACGAGACCGGAACCAAGCGGCTGGCCCGCCAGAACGTGGTCTCCGAGACCCACACCGGCACCGACGCGGACGTGTACTACCGCTACGACCTCGCCGGCAACCCGGTCGAGATCGAGGACAAGGCCACCAGCCCCACCGACCGCCAGTGCTTCACCTATGACGGCCACCGCCGGATGAAGTCCGCCTGGACGACCACGGCCGACTGCGCCACCGCGCCCGCCACGGGCAACGTGGGCGGCCCCGGCAAGTACTGGCAGTCGTTCTCGTACGACAGCGCCGGCAACCGCAAGACGGCCACCGACCACCTGTCCGGCGCGACCACCTCGTACGTCTACAAGACGGCCGACCAGCCCCGCCCGCACGCCCTGGCCTCCACCGAGACCAAGAAGGACGGCGCGGTCACCGCCACCACCGGCTACACCTACGACAAGGCGGGCAACACCGACCTCAGGACCGTCGGCGGCAAGACCCAGGACCTCGACTTCAACACCGAGGGCAGCCTGGAGAAGGTCACCGAGGCGGACAAGTCGACCACCGAGTACCTCAACGACGCGGCCGGCAACCGGCTCATCCGCCGTGACGCCACCGGCACCACCCTCTACCTGGGCGAGACCGAGCTGCGGCTCGACAAGGCGGGCAAGGTCTCGGCGACCCGTTACTACGTCCACGGCAGCGACATGGTCGCCGTGCGTACGTCGGCGGGCCTGTCCTGGATGGCCGGCGACCACAACGGCACGGCGAACGTCCAGGTCGACGCGGCCACCCAGCGGGTCACCCGGCGGCAGATGAAGCCGTTCGGCGAGGACCGGGGCACGGCCGCCACCGCGTGGGTCGGTGAACGGGGCTTCGTCGGCGGCATCAAGGACCCGACCGGTCTCACCCACCTCGGCGCCCGCGAGTACGACCCGACCACCGGACGATTCATCAGCGTCGACCCCGTCGCGGACCTCAAGGATCCGCAGCAGATCAACGGCTACGCCTACAGCAACAACAACCCGGTCACCTTCGCGGACCCGGACGGCAAGTTCTTCTTCGCCCTGGTCGCGCTGATCATGGCCGTCGTCCCGCTGGTCGTGGCGTACTACAACTACGTCAGCAACAAGTCCTCCGGCTCCAACGGCTCCGGAGGCATGTCCACGATGGGCAGCGCCAACTACGGCAGCGGTGGCACGGGCACCGACTGCTCGGCCACGTATCCGGCGTACAAGCCGGGCTGCAACACGAACGTGGAGCCTGCGGATCCACGGGCGGAGGGGTCCTTCAAGGACTTCGCGGCGTCGGCCGGTCATGCGTTCCTCGAGGGCTGGGAGGGCCTGGCCGAGCTCACCCCGGCCTGCTGGTTCCAGGACTGCGGTGCTCCCACGGACGCCTACGACGACTTCGTCGAGGGCAAGGGCGTCGACGAGGACTCTCAGGCGTACGACGCCGGCGAGGACGTCGTCGGCGTCGCGGGGATGCTCAACATCAGCGGGTGGCTCAAACTCCTCTCCAAGAAACTGGTGAAGGAGACCAGCCAGAAGGCGGCCAAGGAAGCGGACGCGCCGAACCCCGGCTGCACCCAGTGCTTCCTGGCGGGCACCGACGTGCGGATGGCCGACGGTTCCACCAAGGACATCGAGGACGTCGAGGTTGGTGACGAGGTCCTCGCCACGGATCCGGAGACCGGCGAGACGGGTGCCCGCAAGGTCACCCACCTCATCGTCACGGAGGACGACAAGCACTTCAACGAGCTGTCCATCGCCACCGAGGACGGCGTCGAGAAGCTCACGGCGACCCATGAGCACCCCTTCTGGTCGCCGTCCGAGCGGGACTGGATCGAGGCACGCGACCTCCGGCCGGGCATGACCCTGCGCACCGACGAGGGCGACACGGTCGTCATCACCGGCAACCGCGCCTTCGAGCGGCACGCCCGCACGTACAACTTCACGGTCGCGGACCTGCACACGTACTACGTGCTGGCGGGCGAGACTCCGGTTCTGGTCCACAACTCGAGCTGCCCCAGGTTCATCGTCGACAAGGCCGGTAATGTCGTCGAACTCCCGCAGGTCCAGAAGACGATCAGCAAGCAGAAGCAGGATCGTCACATTCTCAATGGAAACGGATATCGAGGCGGTGGCTACTTCAATTCGCACGCCGATGCCCAGAAGGTGCTCGACGCCTACCACGGAGGTCAGGCACAGGTCATGGGCGTGACCAAGAACGGACACATCCAGATCAGGGTCTCCAGCGTCACGGGGTACGACAACAACCCGCGAGCAGGCCGACTGGGCGTGGCCACGAACATCTTCATGATCAAGGGAACGAAGAGTCCGAGTGTGGTGCCGATGAATCCCAGCGCGAGTGCGCCGTGACCGGCCCGGACGCGCTGCGGCGCGAGAACGGCATCGTCCTGGACGCCGTCCAGGCGCTGTTGGGCCTGATCTCCTCGGATGTGATCGCCGTGGCGGTCCTCGTCGAGGCACATCGTGTGGAACTGACGTTCTGGGTCCGCGGCCGCACTCCCGAGATCGAAGAGGACGTGGACCAGGCCGTCTTCGAGCTGGACGCCCTGTTCTCCGAGGAGCACCCCCTCATCGAGAGCCGCATCCACGTGGGGCACCCGGATCCGACCATGCTCGGTTCGTACGGTCGGATGATCTATTGGGCGAAGTGACGACTCGATGAACCAGTTGCCCCGTCGGCGGATTCGTCCGGCGGGGCAACTCCCTTTCCGGGGCTGCTCAGCCCTTCAGCACCGGAAACCTCCGAGGCGCCACCACCAGCAGCACCAGCAGCGCCGCCACCGCCGCGCACCCCGCCCCCAGGTACACCGCGTGGACCGCGTCCGCGACCGCTCGGCGGACCGGCTCGGACGCCGGGCCGGAGCCGAGGTCGTGGGCGATGGCGTCGAGGTTTCCCGAGCCGCCCAGCCGGGAGGCCAGCACCCCGTTCGCGACCGCCCCGAAGGCCGCCGCGCCCAGGGTCTGCCCGGTCTGGCGGCAGAAGAGGATGGAAGCGGTGGCGGTGCCCCGCTCCTCCCACTCCACCGACGACTGGACGCCGATGATCAGGGGGAGCTGGAAGAGCCCCAGCGCGGCGCCCAGCAGGAGCATCAGCAGCGTCGGCTGCCAGGGTTCGCCGGGGTAGGGGAGGAAGGCGAACGAGAAGAGGACGAGCGCTGCCGCCGTGATGCCGAGGATCGACGTGTTCCGGAAGCCGACGCGGCGGTAGACGTGCTGGCTGAGGGCCGCCGACAACGGCCAGGTCAGAGTCCAGACGGAGACGACGAAACCGGCGGCCACCGGCGCCAGGCCCAGCACCGACTGGGCGTACGTCGCGAGGAACACCGTGGGCGCGACCATCAACAGCCCGAGTGCGCCGAGCGCCAGGTTCACCGACGCGATCGTGCGCCTGCGCCACACCCAGCCCGGGATGATCGGCTCGGCGGCCCGGCGTTCGATCAGCACCAGCACGGCGATCAGGGCGACTCCCGTGCCCAGCAGGGTGAGTGAGGGCCAGGAGAGCCAGGACCAGGCCACCCCGCCCTGCACCAGCGCTGTCAGCAGGGCCCCTCCGCAGGCGAGGATCGTCAGGGCGCCCGCCCAGTCGATCCGGGGCCGGCTGGTCGACTCCCTCGGCGGCTCGTGCAGATGACGGGCCAGCAGCCACAACGCCGCCGCCCCGAGCGGCAGGTTGATGAGGAAGATCCAGCGCCAGTCCGCGTACGCGGCCAGGACACCGCCCACTCCGGGGCCCGCCACCGCCGACACCGCCCACACCGTGGACAGTCTGGACTGGATCCTGGGCCGTTCTTCGAGCGGATACAGATCCGCCGCCAGCGTCTGCACCGTGCCCGCGAGGGCGCCGCCGCCCAGGCCCTGGACGATCCGGAAGGCGATCAGGGCGGCCATGTTCCAGGCCAGCGCGCACAGCAGCGAGCCCAGCAGGAACAGGGCGGCGCCCACGACGAGGACCGGTTTGCGGCCGAAGGTGTCGGAGAGCCTGCCGTAGACGGGGAGGGTGACGGTGGCGGCGAGCAGATAGCCGGAGAAGAGCCAGGAGAAGACGGAGAAGCCACCGAGGTCGGCGACGATCTGCGGTACGGCGATCGAGACGATCGTGGCGTCCAGCGCGGCCAGGCCCATGGCCAGCATCAGCGCGGCGGTGACGGCTCTTCGGCGGCCGGTTCCGGTGTGCCGTGCCGAGTCGCCTGGCGCGGGTCGTGTCTCGCCCACCGGATCGCCGTCCACCGGATCGCCGTCCACCGGATCGCCGTCCACCGGATCGCCGTCCACCGGGCTGTCGTCCACCAGATGCCTTCCCCTTGCACCTATCTGCCGCCGACCACCATGCCATTGACCCTGACGCCACGGCAGGGTGCAGCCTGGTCGCGCCGGAGGGAGACGGAGGGAGGAGTCGAACCCCGAGGCCGTCTCCTCCCGGCGGGCGAGATCCCCTAGGGGTACCTCCGTACTACGGCCGGGGGCGGGTTCGTACCGCCGGAGGACGAGACGGCAGGCCTCCCGTCCTTAACCTGGCTTTACGCCGCTGGGGGGCGGTGCACCGGAGCGGTGGGGGTGGGGTTTTCCCCAGCAGAAGACTGCGCTGGGCACCAGCGCGCCGAACCCCCTCGAGGACCAGACTCATCGACGTACCACTTCGGAACTTCGAAACCTCGAAACCCCGGAACCCCGGAACCTCGAACGCAGCATCGGCATCACCTGCCGACCGACTTAGGAGACATACCGTGACATCGGCTGTGACCATCACCAGGCACGGGGGTACTGGAGGGACTACGGCCGTTGCCGCGCGGGCGCGGCAGGTCGTGAAGGCGTACGGGTCCGGTGAGACCCGCGTCGTCGCCCTCGACCATGTGGACGTGGACATCGCGCGGGGACAGTTCACCGCGATCATGGGCCCCTCGGGGTCCGGCAAGTCCACCCTCATGCACTGCCTCGCCGGACTCGACACCGTGACGTCGGGTCAGATCCACCTCGACGACACCGAGATCACCGGACTCAAGGACAAGAAGCTCACGCGGCTGCGCCGGGACCGGATCGGGTTCATCTTCCAGGCGTTCAACCTGCTGCCGACGCTGAACGCGATAGAGAACATCACGCTCCCGATGGACATCGCCGGGCGCAAGCCGAACAAGGAGTGGCTGGGGCGGGTCGTCGACACCGTCGGCCTGAGCGACCGGCTCAAGCACCGGCCCACCCAGCTCTCCGGCGGCCAGCAGCAGCGCGTCGCCGTGGCCCGGGCACTGGCCGCGCGGCCGGAGATCATCTTCGGTGACGAGCCGACCGGCAACCTGGACTCCCGGGCCGGCGCCGAGGTGCTGGGCTTCCTGCGCACGTCGGTCGACGAGCTCGGCCAGACCATCGTCATGGTCACGCACGACCCGGTGGCCGCCTCGTACGCGGACCGTGTGCTGTACCTGGCCGACGGCCGCATCGTCGACGAGATGTACAAGCCGACCGCCGAAGCCGTGCTGGACCGCATGAAGGACTTCGACGCCCGGGGGCGTACGTCATGAGTGTCATGAAGACCTCGATGCGCAACTTCTTCGCGCACAAGGGACGGATGGCGCTGTCGGCCATCGCGGTCATGCTCTCGGTGGCGTTCGTGACGGGGACCCTGGTCTTCACCGACACGATGGGCACGACGTTCGACAAGCTGTTCGCGGCCACCGCCTCCGACGTCACGGTCAGCGCCAAGGGCGCCTCGGACAGCGGTGAGACGCAGTCCGACAACGGCAAGCCGCCGGTCATGCCGGCATCGGTCGTCGACAAGGTCGGTGGCGCGGACGGCGTGAAGGCGGCCGAGGGGACCGTCTTCTCGACCTCGGTCACCGTCGTCGACGCCGACAAGGACAGCCTCTCGCCCACCAGCGGCGCCCCGACCATCGTCGGCAACTGGAACGCCAACGACGCCCGCACCATGAAGATCTCGTCCGGCAACGCCCCGCGCGGCCCCGACCAGATCGTGGTCGACGCGGACACCGCCGACAAGCACGACCTGAAGCTCGGCGACGCGATCGGTGTGATCAGCGCCGTCGGCACGCACGAGGCGAAGGTCTCCGGCATCGCAGACTTCCAGGTCACCAACCCGGGCGCGGCGATCTTCTACCTCGACACCGCGACCGCCCAGAAGGCCCTCGTCGGCGAGACGGGCGTGTACACCAACGTCAACATCACCGCGGACACCGGCTTCACCGACGCGCAGGTGAAGAAGAACGTCTCCGCCGAACTCGGCGCCGCCTACAAGGTGCAGACCGCCAAGGAGATCGCGGACGCCAACGCCAAGGACGTCGGCGAGTTCATGGGCGTGATGAAGTACGCGATGCTCGGCTTCGCCGGGATCGCCTTCCTCGTCGGCATCTTCCTGATCATCAACACCTTCTCGATGCTGGTCGCCCAGCGGACCCGCGAGATCGGCCTCATGCGGGCCATCGGCTCCAGCCGCGGCCAGGTCAACCGGTCGGTCCTCGTCGAGGCGCTGCTCCTGGGTGTCTTCGGCTCGATCCTCGGCGTCGCCGGCGGTGTCGGACTCGCCATCGGCCTGATGAAGCTGATGAGCGCCACCGGCATGAACCTGTCCACCGACGACCTCACCGTCGCCTGGACCACCCCGGCGGTCGGCCTGCTCCTCGGCATCGTCGTCACCGTCCTCGCCGCGTACGTGCCGGCCCGGCGCGCCGGCAAGGTCTCCCCGATGGCCGCCCTGCGCGACGCCGGCGCCCCGCTGGACGCCAAGGCCGGAGTCGTACGGGCCGCGATCGGCCTGCTCCTGACCGGCGCCGGCGGCTACTGCCTGTACCTGGCGTCCGCCGCCGCCAAGGCGAGCGAGGGCTCGATGTGGCTGGGCGGCGGGGTCGTCCTGTCCCTCATCGGCTTCGTCGTCATCGGCCCGCTGCTCGCCGGTGCCGTGGTGCGGGTGCTGGGCGCGGTCGTCCTGCGGGCCTTCGGACCCGTCGGCCGGATGGCCGAGCGCAACGCGCTGCGCAACCCCCGCCGTACGGGGGCCACGGGCGCCGCCCTGATGATCGGTCTCGCCCTGGTCGCCTGCCTGTCGGTCGTCGGCTCCTCCATGGTCGCCTCGGCCACGGATCAGCTCGACAAGACGGTCGGCACGGACTTCATCATCCAGTCCGACACCGGCCAGCTGATCACCCCGCAGGCCGTCGAGGCGGCGAAGTCCGCCGAGGGCATCAAGAGCGTCACCGAGTACAAGTACACCCAGGCCGACTTCACCACCCCCGACGGCAAGACACTCAAGAAGACGGCGATCACCGCCGCCGACCCGAGCTACGCCACCGACCTCGCCACCGAGGTCGTCGCGGGCAGGCTGGCGGACGCCTACAAGCCCGACTCGATGTCCGTGCACGAGAAGTTCGCCAAGGACCACGACGTCGAGCTCGGCTCGAAGATCGCCGTCGCCTTCAAGGACGGCCGCACGGCCGACCTGACCGTCCGCGCGATCACCAGCAGCGACGTCGTCATCGACGCCGGGGCGATGTACACCTCCATCGACACGATGGCCACGTACGTCCCCGCCGACAGGATGCCCCTCGACCAGCTGCTCTTCGCCTCGGCGAAGGAGGGGCAGGACGCGGCCGCGTACAAGTCCCTCAAGGACGCGCTGCACGACTACCCGCAGTACGAGGTCCGCGACCAGACCGACTACAAGGAAGCGCTGAAGGGCCAGATCGACCAGCTCCTGAACATGATCTACGGCCTGCTCGCCCTCGCGATCATCGTCGCGATCCTGGGAGTCGTGAACACGCTGGCCCTGTCGGTCGTCGAGCGGACGCGCGAGATCGGTCTGATGCGAGCGATCGGTCTCTCCCGCCGCCAGCTGCGCCGCATGATCCGCCTGGAGTCGGTTGTCATCGCCCTCTTCGGCGCGCTGCTCGGCCTGGGCCTGGGCATGGGCTGGGGCGCCACCGCCCAGCAGCTCCTCGCCCTGGAGGGCCTGAAGGTCCTCGACATCCCGTGGCCGACGATCATCGGGGTCTTCATCGGCTCGGCCTTCGTGGGCCTGTTCGCCGCGCTGGTGCCGGCGTTCCGGGCGGGCCGCATGAACGTACTGAACGCGATCGCGACGGAGTAGCCACCGAGCGGCCACCGGCCACCGGCCACCGGCCACCGGCCACTGAGCACGGGGGAACGGGGGAACGGGGAACGGGGAACGGGGGAACCGGGGAACCGGGGGAGAGCCCGGCGTCGGGAAGCGGAGGCTTCCGGGCGCCGGGCTCCACCCGTCTCCGGGGGGGCGTGATCAGCAGGACGAGGTGATCAGCAGGAGGACGTGATCAGGGGGACGTGCTCTCGGGGGACGTGCTCGCGGGGGACGTACGTTTCAGCAGCACGTATCCCTGGATGACGCCTCGCAGCACGTACGCGTCCCGCGGATGCAGCTGACGGGCGAACGCGGGGACGTCCTTCACCCAGCCGGAGTTGTTGTTGAAGGCGATGTAGTCGGGCGCGAGCCCCTTGGCACGGCCGATCCAGAAGACGCGGCAGCGGGAGGTCAGCCGGCTGATGGGGCCGATGTTGGACTCGACGATGGCCCCGTCCGGGATGGTGTCCAGCAGCTTCTCCACGGCCCTGACACCGGCCGGGACGCGATAGGCGTCGGCCTTGGTGAGGCCGCCCAGCGGCAGCGCGGTCGTCAGCGCGAGCGCGGCCGCGAGGACGGCGGCGGGCAGATGGAGGGAGTACGAGCGCAGCCACGGGCGGGAGCTGTGGCGGGCGGCCGGGAGCGCGTCGACGAGCGCGAGGGTGACGATCGGCATCAGTACGGCGCTGTAGTGCCAGCTCGTGCTCCAGTAGTGCTGGTCGGAGGAGACGAACCGCCAGCCCAGGGTGGGGAGGACGGCGAGGAGGACCGGTGAGCGCAGGGCGAGCAGTCCGCTGGTCGGGATCAGCAGCCAGAGGAGGGTGCGGAGCTTGACGTCCGCGCCGTCGAGGGGGCCGGAGCCGCCGACCTTGGCGAGGTAGTCGGAGGCACCGGCGGTGTTGAAGGCCGGGATGACCATGGTGAACGTGAGCAGCGTGGCCGCCGCGCCGAACGACGCGACCGCGATGGCGTACGGCACCACCCGGGGCGAGCCGTGTCGACGGGCCCGTAGCGCGACGACGACCGCGATGGCCGCCAGCGTCAGCCCCTGGTCCTCCTTGACCAGCACCAAGGGGAGCGCCCAGAGCAGCGCCGACCGCCACCGCCGCAGCAGCAGCGCCTCCAGGGAGAACGCGATCAGCGGAACCGCGAAACAGATCTCGTGGAAGTCGAAGTCCACGGCGTTCTGCAGTCCCCACGACAGCCCGTACGCCGCGCCCAGCGCGAGCCCCCGGGCCCGCCCCAGCACACGCGTCGCCGCCCGGGTCACCGGTATCGCCGACAGCGCGAACAGCGCCGCCTGCGCGACGAGCAGCGTCACGGGGGACGGAAACACCCGGTAGAACGGCGCGAGCAGCACGGTGACCGGGCTGAAGTGATCCCCGAGGACGTTGTACCCCGGCCCCTTCAGCTCCACGATCGGTGCCTGGAGGTGCGCGTACGCACGCACCGTCTGCTCGAAGATCCCCAGGTCGTACGAACGGGTCCCCATCCGCAGGTACCGCCCGACCGACACCACGGCGTACGCCACGAACAGCACGACCGCCAGCAGGTAGGGCTCACGGCCCGCAAGGGGGAATCGCCGGTCACGGGGCGGGGCCGAGGCCGCGAACGGCCCCGGTATGAGCGACGGCGCCGACGGCTTCGTGGACGGGGCGCTCGGGACCATGGGTGCTCACGTTCGGCTGGGGGGCGGGGGCGGCGGTGCCTAGAAGGTTAGGCGGCCTGTGTGTGAGGGGGTGAAGCCCCTTGTTCTTTCAGGGGCGCGGGGAACTGCGCGATCAACCACGACGCTCCCGCACATACGAACAAACGCACAGGGACCGGGGGTCGAAGGGGCGCAGCCCCTGGATGGGGGCACCTCCCGCTCGAGCGAAGCCGAGAGCGAGAGTGGGGGAGGGACGGGCAGGGGCGGCGGGGGCGGGACAAAAGTCGTCCACACCCCCCACACCGCTCGTCGTACCCTGGAGACCCCCGGCCCGTCACACGAGTCCGGGCGTTCGTGTTGCCCCAGCAGCCCCACGAGCCAGCCCCAAGCCAGTAACCCCCCACCTTGCCCACCCGGACGGGAAACGCCCTCAATGAGCCTCCACGGTCTGCTAGACGCCGTAGTCAAGGACGCCCCCCTCGCGGAAGCGATCAGGGCGGCGTCCGACGGCCACCGCACCCACATCGACCTGGTCGGCCCCCCGGCGGCCCGCCCCTTCGCGGTGGCCGCCCTCGCCCGGGACGCCGGCCGCCCCGTACTCGCCGTGACGGCGACGGGCCGCGAGGCCGAGGACCTGGCGGCGGCCCTGCGCTCCCTGCTCCCCCCGGACGGCGTCGTGGAGTACCCGGCGTGGGAGACGCTCCCGCACGAGCGCCTCAGCCCGCGCAGCGACACCGTCGGCCGCCGTCTCGCCGTCCTGCGCCGCCTGACCCACCCGCGCCCCGACGACCCGGAGACCGGCCCGGTCTCGGTGGTCGTCGCCCCGGTCCGTTCGGTCCTCCAGCCCCAGGTCAAGGGTCTCGGCGACCTGGAACCGGTCGCCCTGCGCACGGGCGAGACGGCCGACCTGAACCGTACGGTCGAGGCGCTGGCGGCAGCCGCGTACTCCCGCGTCGAACTCGTCGAGAAGCGCGGCGAGTTCGCCGTACGCGGCGGCATCCTGGACGTCTTCCCGCCGACCGAGGAGCACCCCCTCCGGGTGGAGTTCTGGGGCGACGACGTCGAGGAGATCCGGTACTTCAAGGTCGCCGACCAGAGATCGCTGGAGGTCGCCGCGCACGGCCTGTGGGCGCCGCCCTGCCGTGAACTCCTCCTCACCGACGACGTACGCGCCCGCGCGCGTGCCCTCGCCGAACGCCACCCGGAACTGGGCGAACTCCTCGACAAGATCGCCGAGGGCATCGCCGTCGAAGGGATGGAATCCCTCGCTCCGGTCCTCGTCGACGACATGGAACTGCTGATCGACGTCCTGCCGAAGGGCGCCATGGCGATCGTGTGCGACCCGGAGCGGGTGCGGACGCGGGCCGCGGACCTGGTGACCACCTCGCAGGAGTTCCTGCAGGCGTCGTGGGCGGCGACCGCCGGAGGCGGCGAGGCACCCATCGACGTCGGCGCGGCCTCCCTCCGGTCCATCGCGGACGTCCGCGACCGGGCCCGTGAGCTGGACATGATGTGGTGGTCGGTGTCGCCGTTCGCGGCCGACGAGGAGCTTGAGGCGGACACCCTCAAGCTGGGCATGCACGCCCCCGAGACCTACCGCGGCGACACGGCCAAGGCCCTCGCCGACACCAAGGGCTGGCTCGCCGACGGCTGGCGCACGGTGTTCGTGACGGAGGCCCACGGCCCGGCCGCCCGCACGGTCGAGGTGCTCGGCGGCGAGGGCATCGCCGCCCGGCTGGCGGCCGACCTGAAGGAGGTCGCCCCGTCCGTCGTGCACGTGGCGTGCGGCTCGATCGACTACGGCTTCATCGACCCGTCCCTGAAGCTGGCGGTCCTCACCGAGACCGACCTGTCCGGACAGAAGGCCGCCGGCAAGGACGGCGCCCGGATGCCCGCCCGCCGCCGCAAGACCATCGACCCGCTCACCCTCGAAGCGGGCGACTACATCGTCCACGAGCAGCACGGCGTCGGCCGCTACATCGAGATGGTCCAGCGGACCGTGCAGGCCGCGACCCGTGAGTACCTGGTCGTGGAGTACGCCCCCGCCAAGCGCGGCCAGCCCGGCGACCGCCTCTACATCCCGACCGACCAGCTGGAACAGATCACGAAGTACGTCGGTGGCGAGGCACCCACGCTGCACCGCCTGGGCGGCGCCGACTGGACGAAGACCAAGGCGCGCGCGAAGAAGGCGGTCAAGGAGATCGCCGCCGACCTCATCAAGCTGTACAGCGCGCGGATGGCGGCGCCCGGTCACGCGTTCGGTGCGGACACGCCCTGGCAGCGGGAGCTGGAGGACGCCTTCCCGTACGCCGAGACGCCCGACCAGCTGACCACGATCGCCGAGGTCAAGGAGGACATGGAGAAGACGGTCCCGATGGACCGCCTGATCTGCGGCGACGTCGGCTACGGCAAGACGGAGATCGCGGTCCGGGCCGCCTTCAAGGCCGTCCAGGACGGCAAGCAGGTCGCCGTCCTCGTCCCGACCACCCTCCTGGTGCAGCAGCACTTCGGCACGTTCAGCGAGCGGTACTCGCAGTTCCCGGTGAACGTCCGGGCCCTGTCCCGCTTCCAGACGGACACCGAGGCCAAGGGCACGCTGGAGGGGCTGCGCGAGGGCGCGGTCGACATCGTCATCGGCACCCACCGCCTCTTCTCCTCCGAGACCAAGTTCAAGGATCTCGGCCTCGTCATCGTGGACGAGGAGCAGCGGTTCGGCGTCGAACACAAGGAGCAGCTGAAGAAGCTGCGCGCGAACGTGGACGTCCTGACGATGTCCGCGACGCCGATCCCGCGCACCCTGGAGATGGCGGTCACGGGCATCAGGGAGATGTCGACGATCACGACGCCTCCGGAGGAACGGCACCCGGTCCTGACCTTTGTCGGCCCGTACGAGGAGAAGCAGATCGGCGCGGCCATCCGCCGCGAACTGCTGCGCGAGGGCCAGGTCTTCTACATCCACAACCGGGTGGAGTCCATCGACCGCGCGGCTTCCCGGCTGCGCGAGATCGTCCCCGAGGCACGCATCGCGACGGCCCACGGCCAGATGTCGGAACAGGCCCTGGAGCAGGTCGTCGTCGACTTCTGGGAGAAGAAGTTCGACGTCCTCGTCTCGACGACGATCGTGGAGTCGGGCATCGACATCTCCAACGCGAACACGCTGATCGTGGAGCGGGGAGACACCTTCGGCCTGTCGCAGCTGCACCAGTTGAGGGGGCGTGTCGGCCGAGGCCGGGAGCGGGGCTACTCGTACTTCCTGTACCCGCCGGAGAAGCCTCTGACGGAGACCGCGCACGAGCGCCTCGCGACCATCGCCCAGCACACGGAGATGGGCGCGGGCATGTACGTGGCGATGAAGGACCTGGAGATCCGGGGCGCGGGCAATCTGCTGGGCGGCGAACAGTCCGGCCACATCGCGGGCGTCGGCTTCGACCTCTACGTCCGCATGGTGGGCGAAGCCGTCGCGGACTACCGCCGCCAGCTGGAGACCGGGGGGATCGAGGAGGAGCCGCCGCTCGAGGTCAAGATCGAGCTGCCGGTCGACGCGCACGTCCCGCACGACTACGCGCCGGGGGAGCGGCTGAGGTTGCAGGCGTACCGGGCGATCGCCTCCGTCAACACCGAGGCCGACATCGCCGCGGTACGCGAGGAACTCGTCGACCGCTACGGCAAGCTCCCCGAGCCGGTGGAGAACCTGCTGCTGGTGGCCGGTCTGCGCATGCTCGCCCGCGCCTGCGGTGTCGGCGAGATCGTCCTCCAGGGCGCCAACATCCGCTTCGCCCCGGTGGAACTGCGGGAGTCCCAGGAGCTCCGCCTCAAGCGCCTGTACCCGGGCACGGTCATCAAGCCGGCCGCCCACCAGGTGCTGGTGCCCCGCCCGAAGACGGCGAAGGTGGGCGGGAAGCCGCTGGTCGGACGGGATCTGCTGGGGTGGACCGGGGAATTCCTGGCTTCGATTCTGGGCTCGTGAGGGCGTAGGGGACGTTCGCCGGTCGACGGCGCCCGCCGTCCATCGCGGGCGCCCGCCGTCCATTGCTGTCGATCGCTGTCGATCGCTTGCGGAACGACCCGGCATCCGTACCGCGGCCCCGGCCGGAGAAGTCCGGTCGGGGCAGCCGCGGGCCGAACGTCAGGGCCGCGCGCGTGATCAGGCGCCGCGCTTGAACTGCTGGTTGGTGCCGCTGCCACAGCCCCACTGGATGAGCTTGGCGCCGTCGGCGGTGGACTTGTCCAACACGTCGAGGCACTTGCCGCTGCGGCGTGAGACGAGGCGGAGCCAGCCGTCACCGGCGTCCTGGAGCTGCCACTGCTGGTTGCTGCCGGTGCCGCAGGTCCACTGGATGATCGGGTTGCCGTCGGCGGTGGAGTTGTTGGCCACGTCGAGGCACTTGCCGCTGTGCCGGGCGACGACCTGGACGTATCCGCTGCCCATGTCCTTGAACCACCATGCCTGGTTCATGCCGCCGTTGCAGGTGTACTGGGTGATCTGGGTGCCGTCGTCCAGGGACCTGCTGGGCACGTCCAGGCACTTGTTGCTGTGGCGGGCGGTGATCGTCTCCCAGGGTCCGCCGACGCCGTCTACCTTCCCGGCCGCGGTGTCGACGTTGATCTGCGCGAACCAGTCCATGGTCATCGTGGTGTCGGTCGGGAACTCCAGCGGCAGCCACACGTACTTGGACGCGTTCACGTTCTGGTTGAAGGAGTTGCCCCAGCGGTCACCCATGTAGAGGTACTCGGTGCCCGAGCTGCCCTGCACGGGAAGGACGAACGTGGTCTGCGAGCCGTACGCGGTGGCGTCTCCGACGTTCTGCAGGGCGCCCCAGGTGCCGGTGATGCTGGAGGCGGTCGCGTACATCTGCTGGTTGGGCCGCCAGCCGGTGGCGCCGGAGGTGAGCAGGAAGTAGACGCCGTTGCGCTTGAACAGGGCGGGAGCCTCACGCAGTTGGCCGGGCCAGAGCAGCTGCACACGGGTTTCGACGGTGAGGTAGTCGGGGCTGAGGCGGTAGATGTGCAGGTCGCGGTTCTCGCGCGCGGCCGAGATCATGTAGCCGGTGCCGTCGTCGTCCGTGTAGACGGTGATGTCGCGGGACATGTGGCCCAGCGGGCGGAAGCTGCCCTGCCAGGTGTAGTCGCCGTCGACGGTGTCGGAGACGGCGACGGCGGCGCGGGCCTGGGTGTAGTCGGTGGCCAGCTCCTTGTGCATCCACATGACGAACTTGCCGGTGGACGCGTTGTACATGACCTTGGGGCGCTCGATGTTGGCCGAGGCGAGCTCCGGGTCGCTGGCCTGGGTCAGGACGTGGCGTCGGAACTCCCAGGTCTTCAGATCGGTCGAGCGGTACGCGGACACATACCGGAATGAGTTGTCCTCGTTGCGGTTCTCTCCGAACCAGTAGTAGTACGAGCCGACCTTGATGACGCCCCCGCCGTGCGCGTGCACGACGGCACCTGTGGTGTCCGTGAACTGGGTGGCGTTGGGGATGGTGACGGTGGCCGCGTGCGCGGTGCCCATCAGAAGGGTTTGCGGGAGGAGACCTATCAGCACGGCAAGCAGGAAGAGCCAGACACGACGCATCGGGGGTTCCATTCACGACAGGACAGCACGAGAACAACCAAAACCTGGCTGAAACCAACGTGCAGCATGAGAATGCTTGCGACAGATGCGTGTCAAGAGTGTGAACGTGTTGAATCGCGCGGATGTCATCCGGGCGCCGCAAAGTCCTGAATTATCCTGCCTGAACTGGCAAGTAGGTCGACCTGAGGCTGTGCGACGGGTCGAATACTCACGGAGGTCCGGTTCGCGGGATGTTTGGTCGAGTCGATTTCTGTTCGAAGTTTCGGCTCCCCGGCTTCGCGTTTCGGCCTCGCGTCCGGCATCCCCTGGGGTGAGCGGGTCCCGGCCGGCGATCCGTGAGTCGGCCGTCACGCCGGGGGACCGGCGACTGGGTGGCCGTGCGGGAGATCTCCTCCGGGTCCCGGGCGACCACGATCGCCGTCAGGTCTCCCGACGTACGCTGACCGACCATCTCCCGCACCTGGGGGCTACGGTGTTGAGCAGGGGAGACGGGGAACCCCACGCAGGACCGCGTGCGTGCACAGAACAGAGGAAAGGGGTGTCGCGTGGTGCGTCTGAGGGGTGGGGTCGCCGTCGTCGCTCTGGTGCTGGTCGCCGCGACCGGCTGCGAATTCGACAACACGGAGGGCTCGGCCGGACCGCGGGAGAGCCCCGGCGGGGGTGGCGGCGCCGCGTTCGCCGCCGCGGAGGCGCTGACCGTCAAGGGGCGGGCGCCCAAGACCGATTACGACCGCGGCGAGTTCGGCAGCCCCTGGGCCGACACGGACTCCAACAGCTGCGGCACCCGCGACGACATACTCAAGCGCGACCTGGACGACGTGAAGTTCCGGGCCGACGACTGCACGGTGGTCTCCGGGGTGCTCGACCCGGACCCGTACACCGGCGGTGACGTGCCGTACGTCCGGGGCCGCAGCAAGGTCGACGTGGACCACATCGTGGCCCTCTCCGACGCGTGGCAGAAAGGCGCCCAGCAGTGGGACGACAGCAAGCGCATAGCCCTGGCCAACGACCCGCTCAACCTCCTGGCGGTCGACTCCGGCACCAACCGCGGCAAGGGCGACGGTGACACGGCCACCTGGCTCCCGCCCAACAAGGCGTACCGCTGCACCTATGTGGCCGCCCAGGTCGCCGTGAAGACGAAGTACGACCTCTGGGTCACCTCCGCCGAACAGTCCGCCATGAAGCGCGTCCTGACCACCTGCCCCGACCAGAAACTGCCCACGGGCGGCAACCCGACCAAGGCCCCGGCCCGCTTCCACGCGGACTGAGGTGGTCGCGGTGCCGCCCGGCGGGAGGGTGCGTCAGCCGAAGTCCTTGTCCAGGTCGATGATCTTGCCCTTGGGGGCCTCGGCCGGGACGGGCTTGTTGTAGTCGGTCAAGGTGAGGTCGCTCGGCTCGTCGGCGGACTTGCTGACGACCCGCAGGAGGTACGGCTTGCCGTCGGTGGCCACGTACAGGGTGTAACGGTCCTTGCCGTCCTTCTCGTTGAGGACGATCGCGGGGGTGCCGTCGACCTTGGCGGCCTTGCCGCGCGTGGCGTCGGAGTTGACGTCCTTGAAGTCGGCGAGCACGGTGTCGAGGTCGCAGAAGCTCGCGATGTCCTTGGAGTCCTCGGCGGTCGCGGACGTCTTGGTCCACTTGCCGGCCAGCATGTCGACGAGCATGTCGGCCTCCTCCTTGGACGAGTCCTTCGACTGGGCCCGCACGAACGCCTCGTCGTACTTCATGTAGATGGTGTCGTCGACCTTGACCAGCTCGGCCTCGCCCTCGCCGTTCATGCTCAGCGTGCCGGCGCAGTCGCCTTTCTTGTTCATCGCTATGTCCATCTGGACCGTTTCCCCGGAGCTGTCCTCGCCCTCGCCCTTCATCCGGAGCGATTCGGCGTCCGAGGTGGCCTTCACGGCCTTGTTGGCGATCTCGCCGCCGGTCAGCCCGGCGAACGGGCCCTTCGGCTCGTCCTTGTCCCCGGGCAGGCAGCCGGTGAGCGAGAAGGTGGCCGCGGCGGCGATGCAGAGAGCGGCGAGTGCGGTGCGACGCATGGGAGTTCCCCCCTGGGAATCGGTGGTGAAGCGAGAAGTGAGCGGTGTCGTCGGGTGGTTGGTGAGCTGTGGCGTCAGTACGCGCGGGTGGCGAGTACGTCGCCCCAGGAGTCGTGAACCGTGCCGCTGTCACGCGCGCCGTGCTTCCGGTGGAGCAGACCGACCGCCGCCGCGTTCGGCGCGAGCTGGGTTTTCATCCCCATGGCCGTGTTCCTCCCCCGGTGTGTGACAGCGCAGCCGACGTGTGACCACCCGGATCGGGCGGTCCGTCGTTCGATGGGTCAATGACAGCAGAGCTTGTGAACCGAGTCAACACGGTTCACAAAGTCGAGCGTGTACACGGCGTGTATGGGTAGATCTTGCGTGCGTCGGTATGCTCGACGTCACACCACCAGGTACGAGGGGAGCCGGGCGCGTGCAGGGGAACGGGACAGAGGTCACGGCCGCGGACATCGCGCGGCTCGCCGGGGTGGGTCGCGCCGCCGTCAGCAACTGGCGGCGACGGCACGCCGACTTCCCCAAACCGGTCGGCGGCACCGAGACCAGCCCGGCCTTTTCGCTCGCCGAGGTCGAGGAGTGGCTGCGCAACCAGGGCAAGCTCGCCGAGGTGCCCCTGAAGGAACGCGTCTGGCAGCAGGTCACCGGCCATCCGGAGGGCCCCGTGACCGCCCTGGTGCACGCGGGCTGCGCGCTGCTCTACCTCCACGACCGGCCCCTGGCCTGGCTGGAGTTGAGTGCCTGCCCCGACGACGGGCAACTCGCCCGGATTCTGCCCGAGCCGCTCTGGCACGTCCTCACCCCGCGCTTCGGCCTGGTCCGCGAGCCGGCCGTGCCGCACCCGACCCCCGCCGAGTTCCTGCCCTCGATCCCGCTGCTGCGCGGCGCCACCGAGCTCGCGGCCGACCTGGGCGCGCGCCAGACCTTCGAGTTCCTGCTCGCCCGGCACCTCGACGCCAACCCGCGCCAGTACACGCTCACTCCGGGCGAGCTCGCCGAGCTGATGGCCGAACTCGCCGGGCCCGCGCGCTCGGTGCTCGACCCGGCCTGCGGCACCGGCGCCCTCCTGCGCGCCGTCGCCCCGCGGTCCGGCCAGGAGCTGTACGGCCAGGACAGCTCCAGCGACCTGGCCGCCCTCACCGCGCTCCGCCTCGCCCTGCGCGGCAAGAGCACCATCCGCACCGCCCCGGGCGACAGCCTCCGCGCGGACGCGTACGAGCACCTCAGGGCCGAGGCCGTCCTGTGCCACCCGCCGTTCAACGAGCGCAACTGGGGCCACGACGAACTCGCCTACGACCCGCGCTGGGAGTACGGCTTCCCGGCCCGTACGGAATCCGAACTCGCCTGGGTGCAGCACGCGCTGGCCCGCCTGGAGGACGGCGGCACCGCCGTGCTGCTGATGCCGCCGGCCGTCGCGAGCCGCCGCTCGGGGCGCCGTATCCGCGCCGACCTGCTGCGCCGGGGCGCCCTGCGCGCCGTGATCGCGCTGCCGGTGGGCGCGGCACCGCCGTACAACATCCCGCTGCACCTGTGGGTGCTGCGCAGGCCCGGTAAGGCGCCCGTGCCACCGGAGTTGCTGCTCGTCGACACCGGGCGGCTCGTGCCCGAGGGACGGAGCGGGGTGGACTGGACGGCGGTGCGCACCGCCGTGCTCGACGCCTGGCGGCCCTTCGACCGGGAGGGCGAGGTGACGGAACAGCCGGGGCTCAGCCGTTCGGTGCCGGTCATCGACCTGCTCGACGACGACGTGGACCTGGCCCCCGCCCGGCATCTGCCGCCCCCGGCCGCGGGCGGCGGCGCCGAGGAGCTGACCGCCGTACGCGAACGCCTCGGCGAGACCCTGCGGCTGACCGCCGACCTCGCGCCCCCGGTCGCCGACGGGGTGGAGACCGCGCGCTGGCCCCTCACGACGGTCGGCGAACTCGCGCGCGGGGGAGCCCTCATGCTGCGCACGGGCGGGAGCGGCCCCCACGCGCGCGTGCTCACCGATCACGACGTCCTGGCCGGCACGGCCCCCTCGGGAACCCTGCCGGAGACCGGTGAGGACCCCGTGCTCGTGGAGCCCGGCGACGTCGTCGTCCCCGTCCTGGGCGGCGGCGGGGTCGCCCGGGTGATCGACGAGGAGACCGCCGGCGCAGCCCTCGGCCGCAACCTCACGCTGCTGCGCCCCGACCCGGCCGCGCTCGACGCGTGGTTCGTCGCCGGCTTCCTGCGCGGCACCGCCAACAGTCGCCAGGCCAGCAGCTACGCCTCCACCGCGACCCGCCTCGACGTACGCCGCCTCCAGTTGCCCCGGCTTCCCCTGGACCAGCAACGCCGCTACGGCGAACGGTTCCGCGCCCTGGCCGCCTTCGAGGCCGCCCTCCGCCAGGCGGGCCGCCTCGGCGAACGCCTGGTGCGCGGCATGTACGACGGACTGACGGACGGTACGGTCGCCCCGGACTGAGGCGGCGGACCTCGTGGTCAGGGCGGCCCGGCACCGCCAACTCCCTCCACGATCCCGTCTACCGGACGGAACCGCTCCGCCTCGGGCGGCGTGACCAGCACTGCGGTACTACAACGGTTGTCCACAACCCTGGACGTCATGTCGTGATCGACCGATACCCTCGGGACGACATCGCAACTCGCTCTCACCAGGCCCTCAGGAGCAGCCATGCACGGCCACGGCTACGCGCCGACACCGCCCCCCGGCCCCGATCAAGGGGGCCAGGTCACACTCCGTGTGATCTTCGTGGTGGTCGCGGTCATGAGCTGTGGCCTGCTCGCCTGGGCGTGCCTGCTGCGGCTCGCCTCGGTGACCCGCAGGACCCTGGACTGGTGGCTGTTCGCCCTCGCGGTCGTCCACATCGTCGCGACGCTGTACATCATCGGCACCGACCCGGGCGAGGAAGAGTTCACCACCTGGCGCGGCGACGTCGGCATGTCGATGCTGTTCGGCGGCCTGATCGCGATCGTCGCGTACTACCTGGCCGCGGACATACGCCACTCCAGCCGCTCCCGGACGGCCCCGCCGTCGCCGTACGCCCAGACCACGGGGTACGCGCAGCAGACCGGGTACAGCTACCCGCCGGTCCAGGTCCCGCAGCCCTACACCCCGGCCCCGCCGCTCCCGCAGCCGCCCGTTCAGCACCAGCCCCCGCAGCCCCCGCAGCATGCGCAGCCGCAGCCCGGGCCGGAGCCGCAGCGCCCCGGGCCCGCCCGCATAGACCAGGTGCGCGCCGAGCTCGACGAGCTCAGTGACTATCTGCGCAACCACGAAGGAGACCGGTGATCCAGGGGCAGGGGACCGGACGCCTGATCACCGGCCGCTACGAACTGTCCACGCTCATCGGCCAGGGCGGCATGGGACAGGTGTGGACGGCGTACGACCAGCGCCTCGACCGGCGCGTGGCGGTCAAGCTGCTGCGCCCGGACAAGGTCGCGGGCCAGGAGGCCGACGAGCTGCGCCGCCGCTTCGTGCGCGAGTGCCGCGTCACGGCCCAGGTCGACCACCCCGGCCTGGTGACCGTGCACGACGCCGGCAGCGAGGGCGAGGAGCTGTTCCTCGTCATGCAGTACGTCGACGGGGCCGACCTCGCCGACCACCTCGCCGAGCACGACCCGTACCCGTGGCAGTGGACCGTCTCGGTCGCCGCCCAGCTGTGCGCCGTGCTGTCCGCCGTGCACGCGGTACCGATCATCCACCGCGACCTCAAGCCGCGGAACGTCATGGTCAAGCAGGACGGCACCGTCACCGTCCTCGACCTCGGCGTCGCCTCCGTCATGGACACCGACACCACCCGCCTGACCCACACCGGTTCGCCCATCGGCAGCCCCGCCTACATGGCCCCCGAACAGGCCATGGGCGGCGCGGTCGGCCCGTACACCGACCTGTACGCCCTCGGTGTGCTGATCCACGAACTGCTCAGCGGGAACGTCCCGTTCACGGGCTCCACGGCCCTCGGCGTCCTGCACCGCCACCTCTACGAGCCGCCGGTCCCCGTCCGCCGACTGCGCCCCGAGGTGCCCGAGAACCTGGAGGCCCTGGTCCTCCGGCTGCTCTCCAAGGACCCGCAGCACCGCCCGTCCTCCGCGCAGGAGACGTACGAGCAGCTCCTCCCGCTCCTCCCCGCGCGCGGTATGCCCACCGGCTCCCCGCTCGACCCCACGCGCCCCTTCCTGCGTCCGCACGCCCCCTGGCCGGACCGGGCCCGCATACCCGCGCCGCAGCCGTCGGCCGCGCCCGACCCCGCGCCCGCGGCCGACAAGCCCGACGTGGCCGGCGCCGTGGACGAGGTCAAGCGGCTCCTCGGCGAGGGCCGCATCACCCAGGCCGTCGACATCCTCGGCGCGATCCTCCCGGCCGCCGCCGCCCAGCACGGTGAGCACTCACCGGTCGTCCGCACCCTGCGCAAGCAGTACGCGGCCACCCTCATGGACGACGGCCAGTACCGCCGCGCCCTGCCCGAGCTGCGCCGCCTCGCCGACGAGCGCGCCACCGAGGCCGGCCAGGCCGACACCCAGGCGCTGCGCTTCCGCTACGACTCCGCCCAGTGCCTCGAACAACTCGGCGAACCGGCCGCGGCCCTCGCCGAGTACCGCTCGCTGCTGCCGTACTACGAGAACCAGTACGTCGGCGGCGACCCCGAACTCTCCCTCGACGTCCGCCGCCGCATAGGCCACCTGCTCCTCGCCCTCGGCGACCGCGGCGCCGCCCACGAGACCCTCGGCCGCCTGCTGCTCGATGTGGAACGGCTGCGGGGGCCGGGCCATCCGCTGGCGGGCGAGGTCCGGCGCACGCTGCAGTGGCTGGGGCAGGTGCGCGGCTGACACGGGCGGCCGATCCTGGCCATGGTGGGACAAAAGGTGCGACGGTCGCCGCCCGGCGCCGCGCGTGGGCCGGTGGTGGCTCGGTCCCGGTACGACGGTGCCCGAAGTCGGCGTGAATCGTTGGTCGAATGGCTGGCCGAGAGCAGGGCCACTGCCTACCATCGATCACCGCAAGACTTTGTGCACCGCCGCACAATCTCCTCGGGAGGCCCACTTGCACCGCCGCCGTCGCACCGCGCTCCTCCTCTCCGCCGCGATCACCGCCGCGGCCCCGCTCCTCACCGCCTGCGGAAGTGACGCGCATCCCGGCGCGGCGGCCGTCGTCGGGGCCGACCGGATCACGGTCGCGCAACTGGAGAACCGGGTGAACGAAGTGCGCGCCGCCCAGCGCGCCGCCATCACGGACGCGGACCAGTACCAGCAGGTCGTCGCCCAGAGCGGCGCCCTGACCCGCAACACCCTGAACGGCATGGTCCTGGAGAAGGTCCTCGACCAGGCGCTCGACGACGCCGGCGTGACCGTCACCCGCAAGGAAGTCCAGCAGTACCGTTCCGACCTGGAAAAGGAGGCCGGTGGCGCCGAGGCCCTGGAGGCGGCCTACCTCCAGCGCTACAGCGTCGCCCCCGAACAGCTGGAGGAGAGCCTCAGCAGCGACGTCGAGGTCCAGAAACTCTCCACCGCCCTCGGCGCCGACCTCAACACCCAGGAGGGCGGCACGGTCTTCTGGCAGGCCCTCTCCGAGGCCTCCAAGAAACTCGACGTGGACCTCAATCCGCGCTACGGCAGCTGGGGCGTCGACCCGACGTCCGGCCGGGTCGGCCTGCTGGACGCCAAGACACCGTGGCTGAAGGACGTCACCGCGGCGGGGACACGGGAGTCGGCGTAGCCGGCGGGCCGGTGCGCTGATCCGGTACTCGGGGCACCGGCCCACGGCAGGGCGCGGCAGAGCAGGGCCGCGGCAGAGCAGGGTGCGGCAGGGCACAGCCTGTGGATAACTTCGGGGGTCGTCCGTGACGTGCGTTACGTTCGTGGGGTGAACGCACACCGCCCCGACGGCGCCCCCGCCACCCCGGCCCCCGAGACCGGCCCCGGCCGAGTCGTCCTGCTCACCACCAGCCACCGCGTCGCCCCCGGCCTGCTCTCCTGGCCGGCCTGGCAGGCGCTGCACGGGGCGGACCGCGTCCTCTGCGCGGACGAGGCGCACCCCCAGCTTCCCTACCTCCGCGAGGCCGGCATCACGGTCGAGCGGGCGACGCCGACGGCGGAGGAACTGGTCGACGCCTGCGCCGACGACCGCACGGTGGTCGTGGTGGCCACCGCCGAGGGCGAACCCCACCTCACCGACGGCCTCGCCCGCCTCGCCGGCTCCGGCCGGGTCCGGATGCCGTCCCTGGAGCTCCTCCCCGCCTCCTATGACCTCCCCGGCGCCCGCCTCCTCGACCTCGTCCAGGTCATGGACCGCATCCGCGCCGAATGCCCCTGGTCCTCCCAGCAGACCCACAAGGGCCTCGCCAAGTACGGCATCGAGGAAGCGTACGAACTCGTCGAAGCCATCGAGGAGGGCGACCGCGACGAACTCCGAGAGGAGCTGGGCGACGTCCTCCTCCAGGTCGTCTTCCACGCCCGCATCGCCGAGGACGACCCCGACACCCCCTTCTCCATCGACGACGTGGCCGCCGGCATCATCACCAAACTCATCCACCGCCACCCCCACGTCTTCGGCGACGCGACGGCCACGACCCCGGAAGAGGTCAAGGCACACTGGCTCCGCACGAAGGCCGTGGAGAAACAACGCGAGTCGGTGACCGACGGCATCCCCCTGGGCCAGCCCGGCCTCGCCCTCGCCTCGAAGCTGGCGTCACGGGTGCGCGCGACGAACCTGGACGTTCCCCTCCCGGCCGGCGAGGGCCCCGGCTACGAACTGCTGGCGATGGCAGTGCGAGCCGAGGCGGCCGGAGTCGACCCCGAGGCGGCGCTGCGCGCCGCGGCCCGGGTGTACCGGGACGCGGTACGGGCTGCTGAGGGGCTGCACGCTTAGTACCGTTGTCCTTACGGGTGGTCGCGACGCGTGGGGGCTTGTGTGGGACGGGAGTCGGACGACAGGACCGGGGGCGAGCGCTCCGTGGAGGCCGGCGGAAGCGGCTCCGTCGCCGCCGGCGGCGACATCACCAACGCGATCACGGGCGGGACCTTCACCGCACCCGTCATCCAGGCCCGCACCAGCGGCGACACCCTGACGGGATCTCAGTACACCGGTGACCACGTCGACTTCCGTGACGCCACGTTCAACGACCGGGTCACCGCCGCGGAGCACCACTACTACGCCCACATCCCCGCCCCCGCGGACTGGCGGCCGGTGACCGACGCCGAACCGCTGGAGTTCGGCGTACGGCTCACCCAGCACGTACCCGGCCAGCCCGACGTACCGCCGTACGTCCCCCGCGACTGTGACGAGGAACTGCGCGCCAAGCTCGCACACCGTGGTCTCGTACTGATCCTGGGGGAGCCGTACACGGGCAAGTCGTACACCGCGTGGCACGGGGTGCGGGGTCTGGCGGGCCACCGGCTGTACGCGCCGGACCCCGGCGAGGACCTGCGCGGGTTGCTCGCCGCGCTGAAGGGCGAGCCCGGCCAGTACATCGTCTGGCTCGACGAGTTGACCGACCACCTCGGCGAAGACGGCCTGGACCCGAGGATGTTGGCGCGGCTCACCGGCCTGGGCGCGGTCCTGCTCGGCACGATGAGTCCCGACGAGTACTACCGCCGCCGCTCCGGCGACACCCCCGGCGACCGCGCCATAGCCATGGCCCGCACGGTGGACCTGCCCCGCCGGTGGAGCGAGGCCGAGCTGGAGCGCCTGGCGGCCCACGACGACCCGCGCGCCTACCCGGCGTACATGTGGAGCGGCGAGGAGGGCGCGGCGTCGTACTTCGCGGTCGGGCACCTGCTGTTCGACGAGTGGCGGCGTGAGGGGACACGGACGAGCCACCCGCGCGGGCAGTTGCTGGTCCGGGCGGCGGTGGACCTGGCGCGGTGCGGAGTCACGGGTGCCGTACCGGTCGAGCTGCTGCGACGGGTCCAGGAGCAGTACGGGGACGAGGAGCGTGAGTCGTTCGAGGACGCCCTCGCCTGGGCGACGACGTCGATGTTCGGGGTCGCGGGGCTGCTCGTGGCGGGGGAGGAGACCGACACCTGGCGGGCGTACGGGGCACTGGTCGCGGAGGCGCTGAGGTCGGAGGACCTGGACACGGTCCCGGACGGCGTGTGGTGGCTGCTGCTCGACGCGACGGAGGACGGAGCGCCGATCGACCGCGCCGCCGTGCTCGACGCGGCCCGCGCGGCGTTGCACCGGCGGTTCGAGGCGGGGGACGCGGAGCTGATGTTCGCCTTCGCCGACCGCGTCGGTGGCGAGGAGCACGAGACCCTGTTGCGCGGAGCGGCCGACGCGGGCCACGCCCGCGCGGCCGAGGACTGGGCGGCGCGGCTGCTGGACACCGGGGACGAGATGACCGCGCTTCGGTACCTGCACGCCGCGGCGGAGAGCGGCAGCGTCACGGCGGCGCGCGAGGTCGGTCGGCTTCACCGGGCCCATGCCGAGCGATGGTTGCGTGTCGCGGCCGAGAGCGGTGACGGCAGGGCGGCACACGAGTTGGGCAAGCTGCTGGTCGGCAGCGGAGGCACGATCGAGGCTCTTCGCTGGTACGTCAAGGCGTTCGATGCCGGTCATGAGGCGGTGGCCGCCAGCCTCGGCACGCTGATGATGAACTGGAACCGACCTCAGGACGCCGAGTTCTGGCTCCGTCGCGGTGCCGCCCTGGGGGACCCGCTGGCGGTGTTCAACCTTGCGATCCTTCTGGATCATTGGACGAACCATGACGAGGAAGTGGAGCACCTCCTGCGCAGATTACTGGCGGAGGGCTACTCCGTGGCGCCCCAGGCACTGGGCAGCTTCCTCCACAGATCCGGATCCCATGAGGAGGCGGAGGCCGTCCTCACCCAGGCCGCCCTGCGAGGCAGCGGCGAGGCCGCGTTCCTGCTGGGTGCCTTCTTCCTGCAGGCCGGTGCAGGAGACGAAGCCACGGTGTGGTTCCGCAGAGCCGCACAGCAAGGTCATTACGACGCCAAGATGCAGCTGGGTGAACTGCCGTCACCCCCATCGGACCCGCCCGCTACCGTCGACGAGTGACCAACCAGCCCGCACCCACCCCCACCGGCACCCCCCAGGGGACCGGCGCCGCTCCCGCCCTCTTCACCTGGGAGTTCGCCACCAACCCCTACCCGGCGTACGCCTGGCTCCGAGACCACGCCCCCGTTCACCGGACGCGTCTGCCCAGTGGTGTGGAGGCCTGGCTGGTCACCCGTTACGCCGACGCGAAGCAGGCTCTCGCCGACGGGCGTCTGTCCAAGAACCCGGCGCATCACGACGAGCCCGCGCACGCCAGGGGGAAGACCGGCATTCCCGGGGAGCGCAAGGCCGAGTTGATGACGCATCTCCTCAACATCGATCCGCCGGACCACACCCGGCTGCGCCGCCTCGTCTCCAAGGCCTTCACGCCCCGCCGGGTCGCCGAATTCGCCCCCCGGGTCCAGGAGCTGACCGATCAGCTCATCGACCGGTTCGCGGACAAGGGCGAAGCCGACCTCATCCACGAGTTCGCGTTCCCCCTCCCCATCTACGCGATCTGCGACCTGCTCGGCGTCCCCCGGGAGGACCAGGACGACTTCAGGGACTGGGCGGGGATGATGATCCGGCACGGCGGTGGGCCGAGGGGAGGGGTGGCCCGGTCGGTCAAGAAGATGCGCGGCTATCTCGCCGACCTCATCCACCGCAAGCGGGAGGCCCTCACCGAGCACCCCGCCCCCGGCGAGGACCTCATCTCCGGGCTCATCCGCTCCTCCGACCACGGCGAGCACCTCACCGAGAACGAGGCCGCGGCGATGGCGTTCATCCTGCTGTTCGCCGGGTTCGAGACGACCGTCAACCTCATCGGGAACGGCATGTACGCCCTCCTCACCCATCCCGACCAGCGCACCCGCCTCCAGGACTCCCTCGCCGCGCGGGAGACCGCGCTGCTCGAAACCGGCGTCGAGGAACTCCTCCGCTACGACGGCCCCGTCGAACTCGCCACCTGGCGCTTCGCGACCCAACCCCTCACCCTCGGCGGGCAGGACATCGCCCCCGGCGACCCCGTCCTCGTCGTCCTCGCGGCGGCCGACCGCGACCCGGCCCGCTTCGACGACCCCGACACCCTCGATCTCTCCCGCCGGGACAACCAGCACCTCGGCTACGGCCACGGCATCCACTACTGCCTCGGCGCCCCCCTCGCCCGCCTCGAAGGACAGACCGCGCTGGCCACGCTCCTCACCCGCCTCCCCGACCTGCGACTGGCGGGGGATTCTGCCGATTTGAGGTGGCGAGGAGGGCTCATCATGCGCGGATTGCGCACGCTTCCGGTCGAATTCACCCCGCGGGAGCGGCCGGTGACCGGGTTTGTGAGCAACCCGTAGTCGTACCCGGGCGGGCCGTAGTCATACCCCATTCCGTGTCAGAAGATGACACTCCCTCAAGTCTGTGATCTTCACGTGATCTACGCTGCATTAACTTGTGACAACTGATCGACTGCGGCTACGTTCACACGTCAGTGCGAAGAGGTCACCACGCCCGTCGCACAGGCCACTGCTGTCGTGTGAAAGGCAACCGCATGCTCTCCGGGAACGGTCGTCACCGTCGCCCCCGTCAGGCTCCGGCCCTCCTCGTCGCGGCGGGAGTGACCGGCTCGGCCATCGCGATTCCACTCCTCGGCGCCACCGGCGCGAGCGCGGCCGGCGGAACCACCTGGGACCAGGTGGCGGAGTGCGAGAGCGGTGGCTCCTGGAGCGCGGACACCGGGAACGGACGCTACGGCGGCCTTCAGCTCACCCAGGCGAACTGGGAGAAGTACGGCGGTCTGGAGTACGCGGCGACCGCCGACCAGGCCAGCCGTTCGCAGCAGATAGCCGTCGCCGAGAAGGTGCTCGCCGACCAGGGCGTCGGCGTCTGGGCCACCTGTGGACTCCTCCACAACCTCGGAGGCGACTCCGGTTCCGCCGACGTGGACACGGGCGTCGCGGACGACTCCTCGGACTCTGAGGATTCGTCCAGTTCGTCAGGTTCATCCGATACATCGGATTCGTCCGCCTCGACGGACGCGGCCGACGCGGCCAAGTCGGGCAAGTCGGCCGACTCGACCGACTCCACCGGATCGACGGACTCCACCGGCTCCAGCGGCTCCCGCGGGTCGAGCGAATCGTCCGAATCGTCGGAATCGTCCGCCGATGTCTTCGAGGGTTCCACCAAGGCCAGAACCGGCACCGACTCGGACGGCTCCACCGGCTCCGGCAGCGCAGACTCGGACAAGTCGGGTCAGAGCGGCAGCTCTTCGGCTGCGGACGACAGTGAGGGTGGCACCGGCCGTCATCGCGGCGCCAGTGCCGACGAGGGCGTCGACGCGGACACCGAGGCCGGCACGGACGCGGCCGACGGCTCCCGCACCGACTCCGCGTCCTCCGGCCGTCACGCCTCCCGTGATGGCGACGCGGCGCGTGAGGTCGTCGACGGCGCGTACACCGTCCAGGCGGGCGACAGTCTGACGGGCATCGTGAACTCGCTCGGCCTGGGCGGCGGGTGGCGGGAGCTGTACGCCGAGAACGAGGCCACGGTCGGAACTGACCCGGACCTTATCCTTCCCGGTCAGACCCTCGAAGTCGGTGTCGAAACGGGCGAAAAGTAGCGGCAGTTCAAGTCACGGTTCGCCCCTGAATGCCCGTTTTGATCTCCATGGGAGATGAATCACAGACCCCCTGATCGTCTTTGAAATCCGGCGAATCACGTGTCTACGGTCGTGACCGCTCGCCACAGCGGGCCCCTGCGGTCGGTACGCCGAATCCTGCCAACGGCCGCATGGAACAGTCGTCGCGTCAAGCGCCGTAGGCAGGAGCGGGGGACCCAAGGTAAGTGCCGGGTCCGGTGGTTGCGGCCCTTCGGGGGCGCACGTCCGGAACCGGCTCGGGGTGAAGCCGCGCCATGTGAGCCGAAAGGCGAGCGGGCGCGGCCGGGCAACTCAACCGGCCCGAACCCGACAGCTCACCTCGCAGGCGTCGGTGAGGGGATCACTCCATGCTGTTTTCCAGCAAGGGCAAGCACCGCCGTCCGTCCAAGGCGGCTCGCGCCATCGCCGTCGCCGGTGTCACCGGTGCCGCCGCCATCGCCGCTCCGCTGATGGTCGCCGGCAGCGCCTCCGCCGCCACCGCCTCCGAGTGGGACACCGTCGCCCAGTGCGAGTCCGGCGGGAACTGGTCCATCAACACCGGTAACGGCTACTACGGCGGTCTGCAGTTCTCCGCCTCCACCTGGGCCGCCTACGGCGGTACGCAGTACGCCTCCACCGCCGACCAGGCGAGCAAGGCCCAGCAGATCGCGATCGCCGAGAAGGTCCTCGCGGGCCAGGGCAAGGGTGCCTGGCCCGTCTGCGGCACCGGCCTGTCCAGCGCCTCGTACGACGGCGCCGCCGCCTCCAGCGGCAACTCGGACTCCGGTTCCTCCTCGCAGGAGAGCACCCAGAAGAGCACCGAGAAGAGCAGCCAGGAGACCCGCGCCTCCCGCTCCTCCGAGCGCGCCACCGTCGAGACCCCGACCGGCAAGAAGGTCGAGAAGGGCGACGGCGAGTACAAGGTCGTCAGCGGCGACACCCTCAGCGCCATCGCCGAGAAGAAGAACGTCAAGGGTGGCTGGGAGAAGCTCTTCGAGCTGAACAAGGACATCATCGACGACGCCGACTTCATCTACCCGGGCCAGCAGCTCCACCTGAGCTGACCCACGGCGATCGCGCCGGCCGCCGGCCGCCTGCCATCCCCACGGCCGCCTCCACGGCCGGGCAGGCGGGGCGGGGCGGGTTCAGCCGGGCCGAAAATCGAGCCGCTCTCCAGCTGAACCACAGCCCGCTCACATCCGTGTCCTCCATAGTGAAGACCTCGTGAGGGCCGTCCCCCCGTCCCCACGGGCTCCCCGCCCCGGTGCGCATTCCCCCGTACGCACCGGGGCGGGGCTTTTTCATGCCCGCCTCCCTCGCCACTCCCTCTCTCCTCTTCCTCGCCTCTTCCTCGCCTCTCCCTCTTTCTGTTCACTTTCTCGCCCACCCCCCTTTGTTCCGACCTGAAACAATGGGTACGGTCTGTCTGTCCACGGGACGGTCGGTCGGCTGCCGACGGCCCGGGGGCGGTTAGGCTCTAGTCGCAAGGCCCAAGCGGCCCCGCACAACCAGCGTCACATCCCATGAAGGAGATGCTCGTGCCGTCCATCGACGTCGTCGTAGCCCGGGAAATCCTCGACTCGCGAGGCAACCCCACCGTCGAGGTCGAGGTCGGCCTCGACGACGGCAGCACCGGTCGTGCCGCCGTCCCGTCCGGCGCCTCCACGGGTGCCTTCGAAGCCATCGAGCTCCGTGACGGCGACCCCAACCGCTACCTCGGCAAGGGTGTCGAGAAGGCCGTCCTCGCCGTGATCGAGCAGATCGGCCCGGAGCTCGTCGGCTACGACGCCACCGAGCAGCGCCTGATCGACCAGGCGATGTTCGACCTGGACGCCACCGACAACAAGGGCTCCCTCGGCGCCAACGCCATCCTCGGCGTCTCCCTCGCCGTCGCCCACGCCGCCTCCGAGGCCAGCGACCTGCCGCTCTTCCGCTACCTGGGCGGCCCGAACGCGCACCTGCTGCCCGTTCCGATGATGAACATCCTGAACGGCGGCTCGCACGCCGACTCCAACGTGGACATCCAGGAGTTCATGATCGCCCCCATCGGCGCGGAGTCCTTCTCCGAGGCCCTGCGCTGGGGTGCCGAGGTCTACCACACCCTCAAGAAGGTGCTGAAGACCAAGGGCCTGTCCACCGGCCTCGGCGACGAGGGCGGCTTCGCCCCGAACCTGGAGTCCAACCGCGCCGCGCTCGACCTCATCCTCGAGGCCATCAAGCAGGCCGGTTACGTACCCGGCGAGCAGATCGCGCTCGCGCTCGACGTCGCCGCGTCCGAGTTCTACAAGGACGGCAAGTACGAGTTCGAGGGCAAGTCCCGCTCGGCCGCCGAGATGACCGAGTACTACGAGGAGCTCGTCTCCGCGTACCCGCTCGTCTCCATCGAGGACCCGCTGTACGAGGACGACTGGGCCGGCTGGAACACCATCACCGAGAAGATCGGTGACAAGGTCCAGATCGTCGGTGACGACCTGTTCGTCACCAACCCCGAGCGCCTGGCCCGTGGCATCGAGGAGGGCTCCGCGAACGCCCTGCTCGTCAAGGTGAACCAGATCGGTTCGCTGACCGAGACCCTGGACGCCGTCGAGATGGCCCAGCGCAACGGCTTCAAGTGCATGATGTCCCACCGCTCCGGCGAGACCGAGGACGTCACCATCGCCGACCTCGCCGTCGCGGTGAACTGCGGTCAGATCAAGACCGGCGCCCCGGCCCGCTCGGACCGCGTCGCCAAGTACAACCAGCTGCTGCGCATCGAGGAGATCCTCGACGACGCCGCGGTGTACGCCGGCCGCTCCGCCTTCCCCCGCTTCAAGGGCTGAGCCTTCCCCCACGTCCGCTCCGCGGACCACGGGCACAGCGAGGGCTGAGCCGTTGAGGGCCAAGCCTGAGCCAGTCGTACGTACGTCCCCGTACCGGTCCCGTACCGTGTGCGGGGACGTACGCGCGTGGGAGACACGCAGGACGCACTGAAGAAGGGGAAGCGGGACATGGCCGTGAAGGACCGGGACCGGGACCGTTTCTCCACCGCGACCCGGCTGAAGGTGCTCGGTGAGCAGACGGCCGCCCGGGTCTACCGCTCCCAGACCAAGCGCCAGGCCCGCCGTTCCCGGCTGACCGGCCGGGCCGCACTGCTCGCCCTCGTCCTCTGCTCGATGATCGTGGCGCTCGCCTATCCCATAAGGCAGTACGTCTCCCAGCGCGCCGAGATCGCCGACATGCAGCGGCAGCGCCAGGAGGCGCGCGAGCGGGTCGAGGAGTTGCGCGACCTCAAGGCGCGCTGGCAGGACGACGCGTACGCCGCGCAGCGCATCCGGGAGCGGCTGCACTATGTGATGCCGGGCGAGACCGGCTACACCATGATCGACCCGGACGCGGCGAAGCAGTCCCGTACGACCCAGGGGGCGGCCGACCGCCCCTGGTACACCAATGTCTGGGACGGGGTCGACAAGGCCGACGCCGCCGACAGCTGAACGGCCACCCCGTGACCGTGAACCGATGAGCCACACCGAGGACTTGAGTAGCAGGTTATGCAGACCCCTCCGCCGCCCACCCCGCGTACCGAGCCGACCGACGCCGACGTCGAGGCCTTCCAGCAGCAGTTGGGCCGCCCGCCGCGCGGGCTGCGCGCGATCGCGCACCGCTGCCCGTGCGGGCAGCCGGACGTCGTCGAGACGGCGCCGCGCCTGCCGGACGGAACGCCCTTCCCCACGACGTACTACCTGACGTGCCCGCGCGCGGCCTCCGCGATCGGCACGCTGGAGGCGAACGGCGTGATGAAGGAGATGACGGAGCGGCTGGCGACGGACCCCGAGCTGGCCGCCGCGTACCGGGCCGCGCACGAGGACTACATCGCCCGCCGCGACGAGATCGAGGTCCTTCAGGGCTTCCCGAGCGCGGGCGGCATGCCGGACCGCGTGAAGTGCCTGCACGTCCTCGTCGGGCACTCGCTGGCGGCCGGGCCCGGCGTCAACCCGCTGGGCGACGAGGCGATCGCGATGCTGCCGGAGTGGTGGGCGAAGGGCCCGTGCGTGGTGCCCGCGTCCGAGCCCTCGAAGGATGCCGACAAGTCGAAGGATGCCGACAAGTCGAAGGATGCCGACAAGTCGAAGGATGCCGACAAGTCGAAGGATGCCGACAAGTCGAAGGATGCCGACAAGTCGAGGGAAGACGACGCGTCGAAGGAGGACGACCAGTGACCCGTGTCGCCGCCGTCGACTGCGGTACGAACTCCATCCGGCTCCTCGTCGCCGACGCCGACCCCGCGACCGGTGAACTCGTCGAGCTGGACCGGCGGATGATCATCGTCCGGCTCGGCCAGGGCGTCGACCGCACGGGCCGGCTGGCCCCCGAGGCGCTGGAGCGGACCTTCGCGGCCTGCCGGGAGTACGCGGCGGTCATCAAGGAGCTCGGCGCCGAGCGGGTCCGCTTCGTCGCCACCTCCGCCTCCCGTGACGCCGAGAACCGGGACGAGTTCGTCCGTGGGGTGTTCGACATCCTCGGCGTCGAGCCCGAGGTGATCTCCGGCGACCGGGAGGCCGAGTTCTCCTTCACCGGCGCGACCAAGGAACTGATGGGGCGCGCCGACCTCGCCCGGCCGTATCTGGTCGTGGACATCGGTGGCGGCTCCACCGAGTTCGTCGTCGGCGACGACCGGGTGCGCGGCGCCCGCTCCGTGGACATCGGCTGTGTACGGCTGACCGAGCGGCACCTGGTACGGGACGGCGTGGTCGTCGACCCGCCCGAGCCGGAGCAGATCGCCGCGATCCGGGCCGACATCGAGGCCGCGCTGGACCTCGCCGAGCGGGACGTCCCGCTGCGCGAGGCGCACACCCTCGTCGGGCTCGCCGGTTCGGTGACGACCCTGTCCGCGATCTCCCAGGATCTGCCCGCCTACGACTCGGTCGCCATCCACCACTCCCGGATCTCCCACGACCGCGTCCGCGAGATCACCGAGTGGCTGCTGCGGTCGAAGCACGCCGAGCGGGAGGCGGTGCCGTCGATGCACCCCGGGCGCGTGGACGTGATCGCCGCGGGCGCCCTGGTCCTCCTCGCCATCATGGAGCGGATCGGCGCACCGGAGGTCGTGGTGAGCGAACACGACATTCTGGACGGAATCGCCTGGTCCGTGGCCTGAGTGCCGAGTCGGTCCCGGGCGGGTTTCGGGGCTCTCCCGGCCGCCCGGCGGCGCTTGTGAGCACGTGTTCACTACTCGCCGGTAGCCTCGCTTGAGCTGTTCGGATAACGTATGAGCGCGTCCGAGGGGTGCTCCGGTACCCCTCGTCGACCTCCCGCCGAGAAACTTCGTGAAGTTCTTCACAAGAGAATCGGCCCAGTTGAGCGATGTTTTGAGGCTCCGCAGAGCCTTCGGGGGTCCGAAGGGGGCAACAGGGGGTCGCCGAGGGCGTTTCGCGGGGGTCTCGTCCGTGTGAAAACGGGGGCCGGTCCGGGGTGTCCACAGGGGGTCCGTGAGGCCGGAACGGCAGTTCACGCGGCCTTGACAGCGACGCGCCGTACAGGGGGGTTCCCGCCTCGGGCCATGACCTGGGTCACGGGGGCCGCGCAGTGTAGCAGAGGGCGTGGGGAAGCTTGTGAAGGGGCGCACGAGCGACCCCCGGATGGCGGGTACATACTCGATGGCATGAGCACCACGGAGCGTCCCAGGATCCTCGTAGTAGGCGGTGGGTACGTAGGCCTGTACGCAGCTCGGCGCATCCTCAAGAAGATGCGCTACGGCGAGGCGACCGTCACGGTCGTCGACCCCCGGTCGTACATGACCTACCAGCCCTTCCTCCCCGAAGCCGCCGCCGGCAGCATCTCCCCCCGGCACGTCGTCGTCCCGCTGCGACGCGTGCTGCCGAAGGCGGAGGTCCTCACCGGTCGGGTCACCACCATCGACCAGGACCGCAAGGTCGCCACGATCGCCCCGCTGGTCGGCGAGGCGTACGAGCTGCCTTTCGACTACCTTGTGATCGCGCTCGGCGCGGTCTCCCGCACCTTCCCGATTCCCGGCCTCGCCGAACAGGGCATCGGTATGAAGGGCATCGAGGAGGCCATCGGCCTGCGCAACCACGTGCTTGAGCAGCTCGACAAGGCCGACTCCACGACCGACGAGGACGTCCGCCGCAAGGCGTTGACCTTCGTCTTCGTGGGTGGTGGCTTCGCCGGCGCCGAGACCATCGGCGAGGTCGAGGACATGGCGCGCGACGCCGCGAAGTACTACAAGAACGTGGCCCGCGAGGACATGCGCTTCGTGCTCGTCGACGCCGCCGACAAGATCCTCCCCGAGGTCGGCCCGAAGCTCGGCAGTTACGGCAAGGAGCACCTGGAGGGCCGTGGGGTCGAGGTCTACCTCAACACCTCCATGGACTCCTGCGTCGACGGCCACGTCGTGCTGAAGAACGGCCTGGAGGTCGACTCCAACACGATCGTCTGGACCGCCGGCGTCAAGCCGAACCCGGTCCTCTCCCGCTACGGCCTCCCGCTCGGCCCCCGTGGCCACGTGGACGCCCAGCCGACCCTCCAGGTCACCGGCACCGACTACATCTGGGCCGCGGGCGACAACGCCCAGGTCCCGGATGTCGCCGCCCGCAAGGCCGGCGTCGAGAACGCCTGGTGCCCGCCGAACGCGCAGCACGCGCTGCGCCAGGCCCGGGTCCTCGGCGACAACGTGGTCTCCGGCATGCGGGGCTTCCCGCAGAAGGAGTACGCGCACTCCAACAAGGGTGCGGTGGCGGGCCTCGGCCTCCACAAGGGCGTCGCGATGATCGTCATGGGCAAGATGAAGATCAAGCTCAAGGGCCGTCTCGCCTGGTACATGCACCGTGGCTACCACGGTCTGGCCATGCCGACCTGGAACCGCAAGATCCGTGTCTTCGCCGACTGGACCCTCGCGATGTTCCTCAAGCGCGAGGTCGTCTCCCTCGGTGCCATCGAGACTCCCCGCGAGGAGTTCTACGAGGCCGCCAAGCCGGCGCCGGTCGCTGCGGCTCCGGCCAAGACCAAGACCGAGGAGAAGGCCAAGGCCTCCTGACCCCTCCCGGTCACCCTCCGCCCGACCCGAAGGACCTCCCGCCATCCGTGGTGCGGGGGGTCCTTCGGCGTTCCCGAGACTCTTGGGTCCGTGACGCGGGAGAGCTCGGTGCGGTGCGGTGCGGTGCGGTGCGGTACGTCGGCGGGTGCGGGTCGCGTCGTGGTTGCTCGCGCAGTTCCCCGCGCCCCTGAAAAGCAGGGGCTGCGCCCCGTGCTTTTCAGCCCGCAGGGCCTGATCTTTCAGGGGCGCGGGGAACTGCGCGAGGAGCCCCACCGGACCCGCGGCCGGACAACACACCTCACGGCGGGACTACGGCAGACCCCCACCCGTGTTTACCGTGGCGTTGGACATTCCGGGATCTCTCGTCACGGAGGTGTGCGCCATGCAGGACGCCGCGTCGCGGCTGAAGGCCCTGTTCGAGCAGGTGCTGGGGGCCCCGCTCCCGGTCCGGCTGCGGGCATGGGACGGTTCGGAGGCCGGCCCCCCGGAGGCCCCCGCACTGGTGGTACGGAACCGCAGGGCCCTGCGCCGGCTGCTGTGGAAGCCGGGCGAACTGGGCCTGGCCCGCGCCTGGGTCGCCGGTGACCTCGGCGTCGACGGCGACCTGTACGCCGTACTGGACCTGATCGCCGGACACGTGTGGGAGCGGGACGAGGACGCCCGGAGCCTCACCGACGCCCTGCGCGACCCGGAGGTCCGGGCGGCGGTCAAGGGCCTGCTGAAGCTGGCCGGCCCGGCCGTCCTCCTCCCGCCCGAACCGCCGCGCGAGGAGGTCCGCGCCCGCCACCGGCACACCAGGCACACCGACAGACGGGCCGTCAGCCACCACTACGACGTGGGCAACGACTTCTACGAGATCGTCCTCGGCCCGTCGATGGTGTACTCCTGCGCCTACTGGCCGGCCGCCGACGGCACCGCCACCCTCGAAGCCGCCCAGCACGACAAGCTCGACCTCATCTGCCGCAAACTCGGCCTGACCCCGGGCGCGCGGCTCCTCGACGTCGGCTGCGGCTGGGGCTCCATGGCCGTGCACGCCGCCCGCGAGTACGGCGTGCGCGTCGTCGGCGTCACGCTCTCCCAGGAGCAGGCCGCGTACGCCCGTAAACGCGTCGCCGACGAGGGCCTCACCGACCGCGTCGAGATCCGCGTCCAGGACTACCGCGACGTCACCGACGGCCCCTACGACGCGATCTCGTCCGTCGGCATGGCCGAACACGTCGGCGCGGACAAGTACTTGGCGTACGCCGAGGACCTGTACCGGCTCCTGGCCCCCGGCGGACGGCTGCTCAACCACCAGATCTCCCGGCGGCCGCAGCGCGACGAGAGCACCTACTCCGTCGACGGCTTCATCGACGCGTACGTCTTCCCGGACGGCGAACTCGCCCCGATCGGCACCACCGTCACCCAGCTCGAACGCGCCGGGTTCGAGGTCCGCGACGTGGAGTCCCTGCGCGAGCACTACGCCCTCACCCTGCGCGCCTGGGTCACCCACCTCGAAGCCGGCTGGGCCCACGCGGTCGCCCTCGTCGGCCCCGGCCGCGCCCGCGTCTGGCGCCTCTACATGGCCGCCTCGGCCCTCGGCTTCGAACGCAACCACCTCGGCGTCAACCAGGTACTGGCCGTACGGCCCCCGGAAGGGGGTGCGTCGGGGCTCCCGCTCAGGGCCCGGACCTGGGGAACCTGACCGCCCGTACGGGGTGTGAGCGGCCCTGTACGGGCGCGTGGACCGGGGCCGCACGCGGGCGTGAGGGGCTCTCGTGCGGCACTGTGCACACGGACGTGGGCGGGCCCCCGTTCCCTTGCGGAACGGGGGCCCGCCCGTCTGCTGTCACGCCTCCCGCGCGGCTACTCCGACTTGATCGCCGCCAGCATGTTCAGCTTCGCCGCGCGGCGGGCCGGCCACAGCGCGGCCAGGATGCCGACCGTGGCGGCCAGCAGGAGGAAGACGGCCATCCGGGCCCAGGGAATGACCAGTTCGTACGTGGGCATCCTGCTGGCGATCAGTTCGCCGGCGGCCCAGCCGAAGAAGACGCCGAGGCCGATACCGAGGACACCGCCGAAGAGGGAGATGACGAGGGACTCCAGACGGACCATCCGCTTGATGCCCCGCCGGTCCAGTCCGATCGCGCGGAGCATGCCGATCTCCTGCGAGCGCTCGAAGACCGACATGGCGAGGGTGTTGATGACCCCGAGGACGGCGACGATCACGGCCATGGCCAGCAGGCCGTAGAGCATGTTCAGCATCAGCGTGAACATCTTCGCGATGTCGTCGGAGAGGTCCTGCCCGCTCTGGACCTTGATCGCCGGGTTCTCGCCGAGCGTCTTCTCCAGCCGGTCCTTGGTGGCGTCGGAGGCGCCGGCCGAGGTCTTGACCATGACCATCATGTCGGCCGGGTCGGCGGCGGCCGGCAGCCGCTCGGTGAGCGTCGCGTTGTCCAGGAGGATGCCCCGGATCAGCTCGTTGCTCTCGTAGACCCCGGCGACCGTCAGCTTCTCCTTCTCACCGCCCCGGAATCCGGCGGTGAACTCCGAACCGGCCTTCCAGCCGCGCCGCTCGGCGGTGTCCGCGTCCACGACGACGTCCGAGCCGCTCACCTTGAACGTCCCGTTGTCGACGGGGAGGTCGGTCAGCTTTCCGATCGCCGAGCCGTTGACCCCGGTGAGGTACTCGGTCTCGCCCCCGATGCGGGACTCGGCGTTGCGCAGCGGCGAGACGGCGGTGACGCCCTCGGTGGTGGAGAGCTTCTTCTCCACGTCGGGGGAGAGGAAGTTGCCGTTGGCCATCGAGACGACGTAGTCCGCCTTGATCGCGTCGGCGGCCATCCTGGCGATGGACTGCTGCAGGCTGCCCGCCATCACCGTCATACCGGTGATCAGCGTCAGGCCGATCATCAGCGCCGAGGCCGTCGCGGCGGTGCGGCGCGGGTTGCGGACGGAGTTCTGCCGGGCGAGCTTGCCGGAGATCCCGAAGACGCGCATGAGCGGGGCGGCGCCCGCGATCAGGGGGCGGGAGAGGAGGGGGGTGAGGACGAAGACGCCGATGATCAGCAGCACGGCGCCGATACCCATCGGGGCCTGGCCGTCCGAGCCGTCCATCGTGGTGGCGTACAGGACGGTGGCGACGCCCGTGCCGGCGAACAGCGCGCCGATCGTGTTCCGTACGACGAGCGACTTGGTCGTCGCCTTCGCGTGGACGCTGCTCATCGCGGCGACCGGCGGGATCCTCGCCGCGCGGCGGCCCGGCAGCCAGGCGGCCACCATGGTGATGAGTACGCCGACGAGCAGGGCGGTGGCGACCGTGCCGGGGGAGACCACCAGCGGGCCGTCGGGGACCGTCTCACCGAGGGTGCTGATCAGGGCCCGCATCCCGGCGCCGATGCCGACACCGGCGGCGAGACCGGTGACCGCGGCGACCGCACCCACGACGAACGCCTCGATCAGCACGGACCGGGTCACCTGGCGGCGGGAGGCACCGACCGCGCGCAGCAGGGCCAGTTCCTTGGTGCGCTGGGCGACCAGCATCGTGAAGGTGTTGGTGATGATGAACGTGCCCACGAACAGGGCGATCCCGGCGAAGACCAGCAGCGCGTTCTTCAGGCCGCTCATCTCCGCGGCGATCTGCGTGGCCTGGTCGTCGGCGAGCTCCTGGCCGGTGGTGGTGTAGGCGGTGTCCTCGGGGAGGAGCTTGTCGATGGCCGTCTGGAGCTGGGCCTGGCTGGTCCCGGCCGCCGCGGTCACGTCGATCTCGTCGTACTCGCCCTCCCTGTGGAAGAGCTTCTGCGCGGTCGGCGTGTCGAAGAGGGCGAGGCTGCCGCCCGCCGCGACGTTGCCGTCGTCCGTCGTGAAGATCCCGCTGATGGTGGGCGTGAGGACCGGCCCGTCGACGGAGAGACGGATGGTGTCGCCCACCTCGTACCCGGCGCGCTCGGCGGTCTGCGAGTCGATGGCGATCTCGTTCGCGCCCTTGGGCGCCCGGCCGCCGTCCAGGATCGGGTACCGGGGGTCGTCCGTGCCCCAGAGGTTCCCGCCCTGCGACTGGAAGCCGCCGCCGATGAGCTTGCCGTCCTTGTCGGCGAGGGCGGTGAACCCGCTCACCACACCGATCGCCGACTCGGCGCCGGGCGCCCGCTCGACCTTCTTGAGCAGTTCCGGCGTCAGCTTCGGCTGCTCCGCGACGCTGTCGCCCTCGTCCGGGCGGTACCCCGCCCCGATCGCGACGTCCACGTGGTCGAAGCCCTTGGCCGAGCTCTTCTGGAGCGCGTCCGAGACGGTGTTCGTGAAGACCAGCGTGCCCGACACGAAGGCGACGCCGAGCATCACCGCGAGCACGGTCATGAGAAGCCTGGCCTTGTGCGAGAGCACGTTGCGCAGGGCGGTACGGAACATGTGTGGGGTCCCTGTCAGGGGTCGGAGGGGTGGCGGTGGTGGGTGGTCGAGCGCTGTCTGCCGGGCGAACTCCGCAGCGAACTCCGCAGCGAACTCCGCGAACTCCCCTAACTCGTACGGCCCTTGGTGTCGAACCTCTTCATGCGGTCCAGGACGGAGTCGGCCGTGGGCTCGTGGATCTCGTCCACGATGCGTCCGTCGGCGAGGAAGACGACCCGGTCCGCGTACGCCGCGGCCACCGGGTCGTGCGTCACCATCACCACGGTCTGCCCCAACTCCCGTACGGAGTTGCGCAGGAAGCCCAGCACCTCGGAGCCCGAACGCGAGTCGAGGTTTCCGGTCGGCTCGTCCCCGAAGATGATGTCCGGCCGCGAGGCGAGCGCCCGCGCCACGGCCACGCGCTGCTGCTGGCCGCCGGAGAGCTGGGCGGGCCGGTGGCTCAGCCGGTCGGCCAGGCCCACCATCCGGATCACGGTGTCCAGCCACTGCTTGTCCGGCCTGCGGCCCGCGATGTCCATCGGGAGGGTGATGTTCTCCAGCGCCGTCAGCGTCGGCAGCAGGTTGAACGCCTGGAAGATGAAGCCGATCTTGTCCCGGCGGAGCTTGGTGAGCTGCTTGTCCTTCAGGGAGCCCAACTCGGTCTCGCCGATGCGGACGGAGCCGGCCGAGAAGGTGTCCAGGCCCGCGACGCAGTGCATCAGCGTGGACTTCCCGGACCCCGAGGGGCCCATGATCGCGGTGAACTGGGCCTGCCGGAAGTCGACGGAGACCTGGTCCAGCGCGACCACCCGGGTCTCGCCCTGTCCGTAGACCTTCGAGAGTTCCGTGGCGCGGGCGGCCACGGTGGTGGCCCGGTCGGCGAGGGGAGTGGTGGTCACGGGTGGGAACTCCTGTCGGGACGACGGCGTTTGGGGTGTTCGAGGAACGGCCGGAGGCGCGCCCCGACGTGCCGAGGGGCATGCCGGAGGCCGTTCGTTTCGTGGATGCCTCCATCGTCGCGACCGAGGGGCGCCGTGTAGTCAGCCGCTGTTCTGGTTCCGGGGGCAGACTTCTGACGGACGGACGGGCGTCGCGTCATACCTGGGTATGACGGCGGGCGGGCCGCGAGGGCTCTGCGGGACGCCATGACCGACACGAGTCACCGCGTCACCACGTGCGTACTCGGTGCGGCCGCTCGTTCGGGCGGTGAAATTCCGTCATTCCGCATACGCCCGGGCGAGGCGTCCGAAAGGCTATTGGCAAGTGCGGATGGCGTGTTCCGTGGGCTGATGCACCCTCAGACGTCAATAAAATAAGACAACATCGGTCCGCTCGTCGACTGTTCGGGGGAAGCGTCCCGATAGGCTCTAAAGCTCAGCGCGGAGCCCATGGCCTGCCCGGATGGTGGAATGCAGACACGGCGAGCTTAAACCTCGCTGCCCCTCGCGGGCGTACCGGTTCAAGTCCGGTTCCGGGCACCTCCGATCAACCCTGAACATTTCCCCCCACCCCCCTACAGACCGCCCAGGGCGACATGTGCCCCGCACTCCCCGAGCGCACGCTGTCTCCATGACCCCCGGCACTCCTTCGGGACCCCCGGGAGGCCCACTGAGGCAGCCCCGCGGGCCGCAGTGGGCCTCTTCGTCCACCACGCCGTCCGGCCGGCCCCCGTCGCCATGGAGAAGACTCCTGACTCACGGCGGCGCGGCCTCGCTCGGGATCGTGATCGGCGCGGCGATCGGTCTCGCCGTCGGAGAAGACTCGAAGGGCGGTGGCGCCGCCCGGCCGACGGCGACGGTCACCGCGACGCCGACGGGCGCGACGGTGCCCGAGGCGGCTTCCACGCCGAGTGGCACCCGTGCCGGGGCCGCGAAGAAACCCACGGCCGACGAGTTCCCCGGCGACGGCACCTTCATCGTCGGGCAGGACATCGAGCCCGGCCGGTATCGGAGCGACGGTCCGCAGGGCGGAGACGTCACCTCCTGACCCCTGGGAGCGGGATCGGCTGACGGGGTGAGGGTGGTGGTTGATCTCCGGGGGATCGCGGGCTTGTACCGGGTTGGTCATGGGTTGAGGGGTGTGGGGCGGGGGAATCACGGAGACGCGTAGCGTGTTCGATGACAAGGCAGGGAAAGATCCTCCCCAAGCAGTAGAGTCAATCCTTTGCCTACCTATTACTCTTGAGCCAAGGCCACGATGGGTGGCCATGGAGGAGTGAAATGAGGAGCAGCAACCCGGTCTTCTCGCGACGGGGGTTCAGCCGCGACAACGGCCACGCGGGCTTCAACACCGCGCCGCAGGCCGGGGGAGCAGCTGTCGGCACCCAGGGCAACCCCTACGCCCAGCAGGGTGGCAACCCGTACGCGACGAACCCGTACGCCCAACAGGACGTGCAGCAGGGCGTCCCGCCGCAGGCCCCGGCCCGCACGGGCGCCATGACCATGGACGACGTCGTCATGCGCTCGGCCATGACGCTCGGCACGGTCGTCGTCGGCGCGGTCCTCGCCTGGGCCCTTCTGCCGGTGTCGCCCACGAGCTACGGCCTGGCCATCGGCGCCGCGCTCATCGCGTTCGTCCTGGCGATGGTGCAGTCCTTCAAGCGCAAGGCCTCGCCCGCGCTGATCCTGACGTACGCGGCCTTCGAGGGTGTCTTCCTCGGCGTGCTCAGCGAGATGTTCAACACGCAGTGGAGCGGCGCGCCCTTCCAGGCGGTGCTCGGCACCATGGCCGTCTCCGGCGCCACTCTCCTGGTCTACAAGGCCGGCTGGATCCGGGTCACCGCGCGGTACGCCCGCATCGGCATGACCATCGCGATCGCCTTCATCCTCGTGATGGCGGTCAACCTGCTCCTCGTCGTCTTCGGGCTCGCCCCCGACGGCGGACTGCGCAGCATGGGCCCGCTCGGCGCGGTCGTCGGCATCCTCGCGATCCTGCTCGGCGCGTTCTTCCTGACCCTCGACTTCAAGCAGATCCAGGACGGCATCGCCTACGGCGCCCCGCGCGAGGAGGCCTGGCTGGCCGCGTTCGGCCTGACCATGACCCTCGTGTGGATCTACGTCGAGATGCTCCGCCTGGTCGCCATCTTCAGCGGCGACGACTAGAAGCGGGGGCTTGACCGCCCAACCGTTGAAGGGCCCCCGAACCGCGAGGTTCGGGGGCCCTTCGTAGTTTCCGGCGGCTTCAGCGGAGCTTCCGCGCGGCCCTCCTCAGGTCGTACTCGTGAATGATCGCTTTGGCGTGGCCGTACGCGAGGTCGTACTCGTGCCGGAGCCAGCTGACCTTCTCCTCGAAGTTGAAGAGAGCGGGGCCTTCGTCGACTTTGCGGATCCAGTCGGAGACTTCACGACCGGTGCAATGGGGGATGCGGGCGAGCAGGTTGCGATGGGTCTCCTCAGAGAAGACTTGGGACATCGGCGCCTCCGGACGAAAGGGAATGTAAGCCGGTCCTTCAGGTCACGTTGCCTGAGTGGCGGCCTGTTGGCAACAGTCCGGTAGGGGCGCGTACGCTCGCGGCGTGCTTGATACGACGCCGTTGACCCGTGCCGTGGACCATTTCGCCGACCGGTTGCGGGCGGCTCCGCAGAGCCGGCTGCAGCGGGGCGCCGCCGCGGAGGCGCTGGCCCTGGCCAGGGAGTTGGCACTGCGTGCCCAGCGGCTGGAGTCCCCGGAAGGGCCTCTGCACGAGATGCCGGACGTGGGGATGTTCGCGGCGGCTGATCAGGTTACGGTCGCCGGAAACGATCTCGCGCTGGTTCTGGGCGACGAGGGGGAGCTGGCGGAGGCTGTGGGGCTGGTGGAGGAGGCTCAGCGGAGGGCCGCGGTCTGAGATCGGGTGCCCATGAGCTCGGGGAGCGTGGTGATCGGGCGGCTGCGGGTGCGTGGCGGCTGATCGGGCGATTCCCCGCGCCCCCGAAGGGCGCGGCTGCCCTTCATCGGCAGTCGAGAACGGCCTGCGGCACATGGCCCTGCGGCACACGGCCTGCGGCACACGGCCCTACAGCGACGCGATCACCCTGTCCGCCAGGATGTAGACCATGTCGTCGCCGCACTGGAACGTGAGGGTGTAGGCGCCGGAGATGCCCGAGCCGCCGAGGAGGACGGGGGTGTCGCCGGTGTGGAGGGCGCCGGCGAGGCGTTCGGCGGTTTCGCGGTGGCCGGGGGTCATGCACAGGGTGGTGCCGTCGGCGAAGACGTAGACATCGAGGGTGCCGAGGGGGCCCGGGCGGACGTCGGTCAGCTCGGTGCGGGACGCGGCGAGGTCCTCCAGGCAGGCGACCGTGCGCTCGTGGTCGTTGGTGACAGGTGACTGCACCGGCACGAAATCGGGGTGCGAGGGGTGACGGCGGCGGGCCGCTGCCAGCTCCGCGGACTCCCCGGCGAACTCGTCGCCCTCCAGGCTCGGCTCGATCACCGGCTCCAGGTGCTCCAGACCCGCGAAATCGGACTGCCGGGGCAGGAACAGCTCACTGTCGGGCAGTCCCAGCAGGGACGGCGTGTCCGAGACGTCACGGGACTCCTGGGCGGCCCAGAACGCCCGCGCCTCGGCCAGCTCACGCTCCCGCTCCTCGGCGAGCGCCTCGGCGACGGCGGCGCGTATCTCCTCCGTGTCGGAGGCCGGACGGGCGGCCGGTACCAGGGCGCGCGGCCCGGCGGCCCGGCTCTCGGCCAGCTCGGTGCGCAAGGCGGCGACCTGTCGGCGCAGCCCCGAGAGGGTGCGCAGGACGGCGACGCCCACGGCGGCGGTGGCGGCCGTGGCGAGCAGCAAGGCGATCGGCATGGCGCTCACTGACGTACTCCCGGTTCAAAGTCGACCCCCGACTTCCTACATCAGCTTGAAGGGCGGACTAACCAGCTGTCAGTGCGTAACGTCACGAAACGGGCAGGAATCTGGTCCCGATGTTTGGTGGTGAAACGGCTCTGAGCTGCGTAAATCGCTCTCCGGCGGGAGATAGGTCACATCCTGGGGGAGATTGGATCACAAAACGGCCCGGAGCCCCGCAGAATCCGGGACTCCGGGCCACAGCATCACGGTGCGCGTCCGTACGGTCACGGCTCCGCGCGGGTGTGCTCGGTCAGCTGAGGCGCTCGATGACCATCGCCATGCCCTGGCCGCCGCCGACGCACATCGTCTCCAGGCCGAACTGCTTGTCGTGGAACTGGAGGGAATTGATGAGCGTGCCGGTGATGCGGGCGCCGGTCATGCCGAAGGGGTGGCCGACGGCGATGGCGCCGCCGTTCACGTTCAGCTTGTCCAGCGGGATGTCCAGGTCGCGGTAGGAGGGGATCACCTGGGCGGCGAAGGCCTCGTTGATCTCGAACAGGTCGATGTCGTCGACGGTGAGGCCCGCGCGGGACAGGGCCTGCTTCGACGCCTCGACGGGGCCGTAGCCCATGATCTCGGGGGAGAGGCCGGAGACGCCCGTCGAGACGATCCGGGCGAGCGGGGTCAGACCCAGCTCGCGGGCCTTCGTGTCGGACATGATCACGAGGGCGGCGGCGCCGTCGTTCAGCGGGCAGCAGTTGCCGGCGGTGACCAGGCCGTCCTCGCGGAAGACCGGCTTCAGGCCCTGCACGGCCTCCAGGGTGACGCCCGCGCGCGGACCGTCGTCCTTGGCGACGACCGTGCCGTCGGGCAGCGTCACGGGGGTGATCTCGCGCTCCCAGAAGCCCTTCTTGATGGCTTCCTCGGCGAGGTTCTGCGAGCGGACACCGAACTCGTCCATGTCCTGCCGGGTCACGCCCCACTGGCGGGCCAGGTTCTCGGCGGTCTGCCCCATCGCGATGTAGGGGTCGGGGAGCAGGCCGTCCTCGCGCGGGTCGTGCCAGGAGGCGCCCACCGACTTGGAGACGGCCTCCGTGCGGGCCTCGGCGTCGGCGAAGAGGGGGTTGCGGGCGGTGGGGATGTCGCTCGTGCCGCGCGCGGTGCTGCTGACGACCTCCACACCGGCCGAGATGAAGACATCGCCCTCGCCGGCCTTGATGGCGTGCAGGGCCATGCGGGACGTCTGCAGCGAGGAGGAACAGTAACGGGTGACCGTGCAGCCCGGCAGGTGGTCCATGCCCAGCTGGACGGCGACGATACGGCCCAGGTTGTGGCCCTGCTCGCCGCCGGGGAGGCCGCAGCCGAGCATCAGGTCGTCGATGTCCCTCGGGTCCAGCTCGGGGACCTTCGCGAGGGCGGCCCCGACGATCGTGGCGGTCAGGTCGTCGGGGCGCAGGTCCTTCAGCGAGCCCTTGAAAGCGCGGCCGATGGGGGAGCGGGCGGCTGAGACGATCACGGCTTCGGGCATCACGGCTCCATTGGCATGCGACGGAAAGCAGGGCTGTGGGGGAAGTTACCCGTACGTATGGTCAGGGTCACGGTATGGCGGGTGTGACTCCGGCCGCACTTTTCTAAGCGCTTGCTTTTTGGTGGGAGCGCCTCATGACTCGGGGGTGCGGGTGGTGTGGCGGGTGCGGGGCCGGTGGGGGCTGGTCGCGCAGTTCCCCGCGCCCCTGAAAAGCAGGGGCTGCGCCCCATGCTTTTCGGCCCACCGGTCCGTCGTCTGCCAGGCCTCCCGGTCGTCGTCTTGCAGGCCCACCGGTCCGTCGTCTGCCAGGCCTCCCGGCCCGTCGCCTTCCAGGCCTCTGGCCGACGTTGCCAGACCTACCGGCCCGTCGTCTGCCAGGCCTCGCGGCCGTCGTCTGCCAGACCTACCGGTCCGTCGTCTTCCAGGCCCGTAGGGGCCTGGTCTTTCAGGGGCGCGGGGAACTGCGCGACCAGCCCCCACCGGGCCCGCGGTCGTCAACGCACAGGTACTCCCGAGTCACTAGGCGCCCGGCTGCGCCTCCGCGGCGGCGCTGGGGGCCGGGTCCGGCACCGGCACCCGACGCCGACGCCGCCTCTTCAGCAGAGCCCAAGGCCCACGCGGCCCCGTAGGCATCGCGGCCGTCACCTCGGTGCCGGCCTCGGACGCGGCCTCGGCGGCGGCGCGGGCCACCGGCAGGAACCCCTCGCGGCGGCTGACGTCCGGCCGCTCCTCCTCCGCCGGCCACAGGCCCAGCGCCGCGCACACCGTCGGCAGGACGGCCATCGCCGCTGTCGCGTACCCCTCCGCGGAGGGGTGGTAGTTGTCGGGGCCGAACAGCTCGCGGGGGTTCTGCTCGAACTCGGGGCCGAGGAGGTCGCCCAGCGACACGGTGCGGCCGCCCTGTTCGACGGTTCCGATCGTCTGGGCGGCCGCCAGTTGCCGTGAGGCCCGGCGGGCGAGCCAGCGCAACGGTTGTTGCACGGGCTCGATCGTGCCGAGGTCGGGACAGGTGCCCACCACCACCTCGGCCCCGGCGGTCCGCAGCCGCCGCACGGCCGCGGAGAGGTGACGGACCGAGCGGGTCGGAGGCATCCGGTGGGTCACGTCGTTCGCGCCGATCATGATCACGCAGACGTCGGGGACCTGGGCCGGGTCCTCCAGGACCAGGGCCACCTGCCGGTCGAGGTCGTCCGACTGGGCGCCCGGCAGCGCGACGTTGCGCAGCCGCACCGGGCGCTCGGCCACCGCCGCGAGCCCCGCGGCGATGAGGGCGCCCGGGGTCTGCCGGGACCGGGTGACACCCTGACCGGCGGCCGTGGAGTCGCCGAGCATGACGAGCCGGAGCGGGGGATCGTCGGGGGCGTCGTACGCGTTGCCGTACGAGCTGTACGGGCGGCCGTACCGGCTGCCGTACGCGCGTCCGTACAGGCCCTCGGCGCTCGGCGGATGCGGGCTGTGCCCGTTGCCCACGACCCGCTTGGCCATCCGTACCTCGGCCAGCAGCACACCCATGGCAGCCGCACCGACCAGCCCGATGCCACCACCGCCGTACGCCGCACCCGCCGCGATGCGCCGGGCCACCCTCGCCCTAGACATGCTCGACATCCGTCGCCGCCACCTCCTCGTACCCGTACACCCACTCATTGCCCCGTACCGGCCCTCGGCCAATCCCGACGGCAGGTGAACAGGGAGAGGAAGAGTGAGGGCGGGGCTTAGGCTGGCGGAACATCACGACATCCCTTTTTTGCGGCTCCGGAGACAACGGTGCGATTCCACGACTCGATGATCAGCCTCGTCGGCAACACCCCGCTACTGAGGCTCAACAGCGTGACCGAGGGCATCCAGGCGACCGTCCTGGCCAAGGTCGAATACTTCAATCCCGGCGGCTCCGTGAAGGACCGCATCGCCCTGCGCATGATCGAGGCGGCGGAGAAGAGCGGCGAGCTGCTGCCCGGCGGCACGATCGTCGAGCCCACCAGCGGAAACACGGGCGTGGGGCTGGCCATCGTGGCCCAGCAGAAGGGGTACAAGTGCATCTTCGTGTGCCCCGACAAGGTGAGCACCGACAAGATCAACGTGCTTCGGGCCTACGGGGCCGAGGTCGTCGTCTGCCCGACGGCCGTCGACCCCGAGCACCCGGACTCGTACTACAACGTGTCCGACCGGCTGGTCCGCGAGACGCCCGGCGCCTGGAAGCCGGACCAGTACTCCAACCCCAACAACCCGCTCTCCCACTACCACTCGACCGGCCCTGAGCTGTGGGAGCAGACGGACGGGCGGATCACGCACTTCGTGGCCGGCGTGGGGACCGGCGGGACCATCTCCGGCACCGGCCGCTACCTGAAGGACGCCAGTGACGGTCGCGTCCAGGTCATCGGTGCCGACCCCGAGGGGTCCGTGTACTCCGGCGGCTCCGGGCGGCCGTACCTCGTCGAGGGCGTCGGCGAGGACTTCTGGCCGACCGCCTACGACCGGACCGTCGCCGACGAGATCGTCGCCGTGTCCGACAAGGACTCCTTCCAGATGACCCGTCGGCTGGCCAAGGAGGAGGGCCTGCTGGTCGGCGGCTCCTGCGGGATGGCCGTGGTCGCCGCGCTGAAGGTCGCCGAGCGGCTCGGCCCGGACGACGTGGTCGTCGTACTGCTGCCCGACAGCGGGCGCGGCTACCTCAGCAAGATCTTCAACGACGAGTGGATGGCCGACTACGGCTTCCTGGAGGACGAGGGGCCCAGCGCGCGCGTCGGCGACGTCCTCAGCCACAAGGTGCACGGCGCCATCCCCTCCCTCGTCCACATGCACCCGGACGAGACGGTCGGTCAGGCGATCGAGGTGCTCCGCGAGTACGGCGTCTCGCAGATGCCGATCGTGAAGCCGGGCGCCGGACACCCGGACGTCATGGCCGCCGAGGTCGTCGGCTCCGTCGTCGAACGGGAGCTGCTGGACGCCCTGTTCACCCAGCGCGCCTCGCTCGACGACCCGCTGGAGAAGCACATGTCGGCGCCGCTGCCGCAGGTCGGCTCCGGTGAGCCGGTCGGTGACCTGATGTCCGTGCTCGGCAGGGCGGACGCGGCGATCGTGCTCGTCGAGGGCAAGCCGACGGGTGTCGTCAGCCGGCAGGACCTGCTCGCGTTCCTCGCCAAGGGCGGTGCCGGGCAGTAAAGCGCCCGCTTCGGTGACAAAAGAGCCGCAAAGGGCCCTTCGCGTCGAAGATTTGCCCGGCTCGGGGGTTTGACTTCGCAGAAGTGGTACGAGCGCGTCACGTCCGCGCAGCACCCGCTTAACACGGGTCCGGCACATTAGTGGGTGTCGGCAGGGCGGGAGCGGCTCCCCGCCCCGGCCGACAACCAAAACGGCGCCAAGGACCTCCGGAGCGGCTCCCGGACCTCCATGGACGCCAAGGACGCGTAAGCCCGGTCCTGACCCGGCCCGCGTCCCTCGCGGGGACCGCCGTCGTCCCGCCCCCCGTCACACGGGGGTGCGGCGGTCCCCGCGCATATTTCCTCTGCTTCTTCCGGGAACCTCGCCGGGGTCACTCTGTCCAGTCCGAGTCCCCGCCCTTGCCCCGGCGTCGCCCCAGGGTCGGTGAACCCCGCAGGGCCCACGCCACGTTCACGCCCACGATGCCCGCCCAGGTCACGAACAGGCCGGGGAGCTCGGCCACACCTCCGCCGATGCCGGAGAGCGGGATGGCGACGACGAGGGAGACGACGCCGAAGCCGTAGCGTTCGCCCCAGGTGTCCGTGGACTTGTCGGGGGAGCGGCTGCCCCGGGCCACCACCATCTGCTGCTCGGCGACCTGACGCCGGACCCGCCGGTCCACCGCGCCGTCGATGCGCTGGTCGACCTTCTCCAGGAAGGAGTCGACGAGCGCGGACTCGTAGTCCTCGCCCAGCTCTCTGCGGGCGTGCAGGGTGGCGGCGAGTTCCTTCTTCAGCTCCGTGTCCCCGAGCTGTGCGTCACGGGCATCCATACCGGTCATGCTGTTCACGGTAGGGAGCCGGTGGCCGCCTGGCACTGGGGTTAGCCCCCCTGTTCGCGCACCGGCTTCCCCCGGCCGCGGTGCCCGCCCGGTCGTCCCGGCCGTTGCGCTCGCCCGGTTGCGAACGACCGGGCAGTGGTCGATCAGCGGTGACGTCGAGCTCTATCGCTTTGCCGACGACGGACGCATCCACCACATCGACGTCTATTACAAGGACGCAGAGGCGGTTGCCGAGCTCGCCTCCCCGTCAGCCTCCGATCCGTCGGACTCCGGTGTTGCGGCGGGAACCTCCTGACCGGCCGTGTCGGGTCCCTCGGCGACCCAGCTCAGCAGCATCCCGAGGGCCTCGGCCGTCGGTGAGCCGGGCCGCGGCAGGTAGGTGAGCAGTGAGCGGTCGGGACGTGCGGGCACGGTCAGCACGTGGTAGTCGAACTCGAGCGCGCCGACGAGCGGGTGCACGATACGGGCGACGCCCAGCCGCTTCTCCCGTACGTCACCGGTCGCCCACAGCCGCCGAAACGGCTCGCTGCGGATGGCAAGCTCACCGACCAGCGCGGCCAGCTTGGCGTCGTCGGGGCGGCGCCCGGTGAGCAGGCGCAGCTGGGCCACGGTCTCGGTGGCGATGGCCTCCCAGTTCGAGTACCGGGCTCGGGCCTCGGGGTGCAGGAAGAGCTCGCGTGCCGCGTTGCGGGGCTGGGGCATGCGGCTCACCGCGAACACGGCCTCGGCCGCGGCGTTGGCCGCCACGATGTCGAGGCGGGCGCCGAGGAGCACGGCGGGCGTGTCCCCCATGGCTTCCAGCAGCCGCACCAGCGGCTCGTCGGGTACGGCTCCCGATACCCGTTGCGTGGCTCTCGCCCCGGCGCCGGCTCGGCTGGAGCGAACCAGGTTGCGCAGGTGTTCGGTCTCGACGTCGGAGAGGGAGAGTGCCTGCGCGACGGCATGGAGTACCTGGTCGGAGACGTGTGCGGTACGCCCCTGCTCCAGGCGTTGGTAGTAGTCGGGGCTGATGCCGGCGAGCAGGGCGACCTCCTCGCGTCGCAGCCCCGGTACCCGCCGCCGGGTGAGAGTGGGGGGCAGCCCCGCCTGTTCGGGCGTGATGCGCTCGCGTCGGGTGCGCAGGAACCCACCGATGGTCGTCTCCACCCGATCGACGCTACGCCGGTCACGGCAGCCCTGCCTGGCCCTGCTGGACCCAGGTAGGAGCGGACCTTCCTCGAACCTCACCGGCAGGCCACCGTCGGACCTGCGACTTCCATCGGGGAGGCGTGGAGAGGAAGACAGGACAGATACGTGCAGCAGTAGTTCGAGAGGCCGGCGGCCCCGAGGCGATCGAGATCATCGACGTGGCGACACCCGAACCGGGGCCCGGAGAGGTCCTGGTCAAGGTGGCCGGCGCCACGGTCAACTTCGCCGACGTCATGGTGCGCATGGGGCTCAACGTCCAGTACGGCGCGACCGCGGCGCGCGCAGTTCGGCCTCGGCACGGATGTGGCCGGCACGGTCGCCGCGCTCGGCGAGGGTGTCACCAGGTTCGCCGTCGGGGACGCCGTCCTTGGTACTCAGGAGCGACTGGACCGCCCGTTGGGCACGCAGGCCCAGTACGTCGTACTGGAAGACGGGGAACTCGCCCCCGCGCCGAGTGGAACAGACCTGGTGCACCTGGCCACGGTCGGGCTGAACGCCACCACCGCCGACCAGGCGCTGGACGCGCTGGCCCTGGAGCCGGGTCAGTGGCTGCTGGTGTCGGGCGCCGCCGGCGGGGTGGGACTCTTCACGGTGGAACTCGCGCGGCTGCGCGGCCTGCGCGTGATCGCCCAGGCCGGACCGGCCGACGAGAAGCTCGTCCTGGAGGCCGGAGCGCAGCTTTTCGTCTCGCGCGACGACGACCTGGTGCCCACGGTGCGCCGACTGGTGCCCGGCGGTGTGGACGGCGCGGTCGACGCGGCCAACCTGGCCGCCGGGGCGGCGGACGCCGTGCGGCACGGCGGTGCGTTCGTGTCGCTGCTCAACTCCGCGCCCATGGCGCGTCGCCAGGTGCGCATGACCAACATGGCGTGGCACACCGACGCGGAGCGCCTGGCCAAACTGGCGGCCTACGCGGGCGCCGGCCTGATCAGCCTGCGGGTGGCCAGAACCTATCCGCTGGAGCAGATCGCGCAGGCCCACCAGGCACTCGCCGAGGGCGGGCTCCGCGGCCGGATCGTCCTGGTCCCCGACCATGAGTGAGACGAGCCCGGTCGCGAAGAAGCGATTCGAGGGGCGCACGGTGGTCGTCACCGGGGGCGCCACCGGCCTGGGACTCGGCGCCGCCGAACGTTTCGTCGCCGAGGGCGCCACCGTCTACCTGGTCGGCCGCCGGCAGCCCGAGCTCGACGCCGCGGTCGCCCGGCTGGGTCCTGCCGCGGTCGCGGTCCGCGCCGACGTGACCGTCAACGACGATCTCGACCGGCTCTACGCCACGCTCGCCGAGCGCGACGGACAGGTGGACGTGGTGGTCGCCAACGCGGGCGCACCGTCATTCGGCACCATCGACAGCTACACGGGCGAAGAGCTCGACGCGTCCTACGCCCTCAACCTGCGAGGCGTGGCGTTCACCGTTCAGAAGGCGTTGCCGTTGATGCCGGAGGGCGGATCGATCGTCCTGGTGAGCTCCATCGAGGGGGAGCGGGGCAGCCCCGGTCTCGGGGCCTACGCCGCCATGAAGGCCGCCCAGCAGTCCATGGCCCGTACCTGGGCCAACGAGCTGCGCGAGCGACGCATCCGGGTCAACGCCATCAGTCCCGGCGTGGTCTGTCACCGGGTCGACGAGCGGTGCCGCGTTCTCGACGTCTGCGGGCTCCTCTGCCCGATCCTCCCGAGAGGCCGCGGTCCACAGCCAGGCGGCAGCAACACCGCGGTCCCGCGTCCACCGACTTGGGCGCCGTCCCGTTCCAGAGCCGGGATGCGTCGGCGCACTCGTGGTGCGGGGCGGCGCCTGTCGTGGTGGGCGCGGTCCACGAGGGCTGGTCCGGCGGCGTCAGTGGGCGTCGGGTTCGATGGCGTTGGCCGCGGCACCCGGGCCCGTTCGGGCGAGGCGGACCATGGCGCGGTAGAGGGTGGTGGGCGCCGGGGCTTCGGGCAGCGGGGGGATCGGTGCCCCGGAGGTGGCGTAGGAGCGGATCATGTGACCGACGAGACGATGCCAGGTGTCGGGGGCGGCGTCGCCCGTGGCGGCGATGACGCCGGCGTTGGCCATTTGCAGGATGACGAGGTCTTCCGGGACGAAGTCCTCGCGGAGGTGTCCGGTGTCGCGGGCGCGGGCGATGAGTTCGAGGAACCCGTTGTACGACTCGGAGCGGCGGGCCTCCAGCGCTTTTGCGGTGGGGAAGGTCATGGTCAGGACGTCGGCGAAGCCGCGGTCGGCGGCCTGCATGGCGCAGACGGCGTGGATGTAGCCGGTGAAGCCGTGCCAGGGGTCGGGGTCGGCGAGTGCCTCGGCGACAGCGTCGGCATAGGCGTCCATGCGGTCGGCGAAGACCGCGTTGATGAGCTCCTCCCGGGTGGCGAAGCGCCGGCCGAGCGTGGCTTTGCCGACTCCGGCCTCGCGGGCGACGGAGGCCATGGAGACACCGAGCCCTTCGGTGGCGTAGAGGCGGCGGGCGGCGGCCAGGATGAGGTCGCGGTTGCGTTCGGCGTCGGCGCGCAGTCTCGTGTCGGGCTGCTGGTCCGAGGTCTGGTCGGACGGTGCGGAGGTCATTCACCCATTGTATCTAAGTGGGCCGGGCGGCCCGATTCTGTTGTACGCTGGGCAACGGAGGAACCGGGAAGGTCGTACCACTTATGGAGAGGTCTTCCGCTGACCTGACTCAGGACGACGACAAGGGCCAGGACGTCACCGGCCACACCATCATGGCCGACCCAGACCCAGACCCAGACGCCCGGATCCTGGCCTCCCTGGCCGAGCAGGTCGCCTCCGGCGCGCTGCGGGTAGCGGCCGCCTTCGGCACCGGCACCCCGGGCGAGATCGCCATCTCCTGCTCCTGACCCACGCCCAACGGAAGAGGAACGACCGTGCCCACCCTTGCCATCGTCGGCGCCGGCCCCGGTATGGGCCTGGCCATCGCCCGCACCTTCGGCAGCCGCGGCTTCGACGTCGCCCTGATCGCCCGCACCAAGGACAAGCTCCGGACACTCGTCGACCAGCTGCGCCAGGAAGGCATCACCGCCGCCGCGTTCACCGCCGACGTCCTGGACAGGCCCTCCCTGACCGCCGCCCTGGACGCCGTGAAGGCCCGCTTCGGCGGCATCGACGTACTGGAGTACTCGCCGGCCCCGCACTCCCCGGTGCCCGGCCTCACCCTGGCCGCCCCCTCTGAGGCCACGGTGGATGACCTGCAGCCGCAGATCGAGTACGTCTTCTACGGCGCCGTCGCCGCGACCCACGCGGTGCTGCCCACGATGCGCGAGGCCGGCGCCGGCACCCTGCTGTTCACGACTGGCGGCGGTTCGGTGGATCCCCTTCCCATGCTCGGCAACGTCAACGCCGCCGGGGCCGCTCTGCGCAACTGGGTCATCAACCTGAACAAGGAGCTGGCCGGCAGCGGTGTGCATGCCGCGCACGTGGCGATCAACGTCTGGATCGGCGGGGGCGGCCCGGAGGGCTTCCCGACCGCCACGCCCGAGCAGATCGCCCCCCTGTACTGGGACTTGCACGAACACCGCGACCGCCCCGAGGCCGTCTTCAACGCCTGACCGGCCGGTCCATCCCGCTCCTGGGCCAGGGCATCCGCTCCCTCCCCACCGGTCCCCGTCCCCACCGGTCCCCGTCCCCACCCTGTCCCCCTCCCCGTAAGGAATCCGTACGTGAACGTCTTCCTGTGGATCGTGCAGGCCCTGCTTGCCGCCATGTTCGCCATGGCGGGCGTCATGAAGTCCACCCAGCCCAAGGACAAGCTGGCCGAGAAGCTGCCCTGGGCGGCCGACCTCTCCCAGGGCACCGTCCGCCTCATCGGCATCGTGGAGTTCGCCGCCGCCCTCGGGCTGATCCTGCCCGCGGCCACCGGCATAGCCCCCGTACTGACCCCGTTGGCCGCGACCGGCCTGGTCGTGGTGATGGTGCTGGCCGCGATCACCCACGCCCGCCGCAAGGAACCCGGCGCGATCGCCTTCAACGCCGCCCTGTTGATCCTGGCCGCCCTGGTGGCCTGGGGACGCTTCGGCCCCTACAGCTTCTGACTCCCCGCCGCCCCCTGCGCCTTCTGACTCCCGCCGCCCCCTACAGCTCCTGACTCCCCGCCGCCCCTTACGGCTTCTGGCCCCCACCGCGAAGGATCCCCCTGATGCGTGTCACCGTCCTCGGCGCGACCGGTGCCATCGGCCGCCTCGTCGTCCAGCGGCTCCTGGACGACGGCCACCAGGTCACCGCCCTGGTCCGCACCCCCGCGAAACTCACCCTCACCCACTCCCAACTCACGCTCGTCACCGGGCAGTTGTCCGACTGCGACGCCGTCGAGCAGGCCGTCGGCGGCGCCGACGCGGTCATCAGCGCGCTCGGCCCGTCCCTGAAGCGGTCCACCACCGGCACCCAGGTGACTGACGGAACCCGCATCGTCGTGCAGATCATGCAGGCGCAGAAGGTGACCCGCTTCATCGGCCTGGCCACACCCTCGCTCGCCGACCCGAAGGACAAGCCGCACTGGAAGCACAAGGTGCTGCCCGTCGCGGCCGGGCTGATGTTCCCCAACGCGCTGGCCGAGCTGAAGGGCATGACCGAGGCCGTCACCTCCTCCGGCCTCGACTACACGATCGCCCGCATCACCAACCCGACGGACAAGCCCGCCACGGGCCGCATCCGCTCCGGCTTCCTCGGCCACGACAAGGTCGGCTCCGCCATGAGCCGCGCCGACATCGCCGCGTTCCTCGTCTCCCAGCTCACCGACACCCGCTATCGGCGGGCCATGCCCGCCATCAGCAACTGACCCAGGACCGATCCGCCATGACCTTCGAACTCGGCGTCTACTCCTTCGGCAACACCCCACGCCTCGCGGACGGCAGCCGCGGCCCCACCGCCCAGGCCATCCGCGACGTGCTGGAGGCCATCAAGCTCGCCGACGAGGTGGGACTGGACTTCTTCGGGGTGGGCGAACACCACACGCGGGCGATGCCGCTGTCCTCGCCCACCTCCGTGGTCAACGCCGCCGCGGCCCGCACCCAACGGATCAAGCTCGGCACCACGGTCACCGTCCTGTCGACCGACGACCCGATCCGGGTGTTCCAGCAGCTCGCGACCGCCGCGTCCCTCGCCCCCGGACGCGTCGAAGCCGTCGCCGGACGCGGATCATCCACGATCACGTTCCCGCTGTTCGACCACGACGAGCACGACTACGACATGCTGTACGCCTCCAAACTCGCCCTGCTGACGGCGGTCAACGCCGGCGAGAACGTCACCTGGAACGGCCCCCACCGCACACGGCCGTTGGAGGGTGTCACCGCCTTCCCCCGCCCCGAGGAGCCGCTGAAGATCTGGCTGGGCACCGGCGGCAGCCCGGACTCGGTGCACCGCGCCGTAGAGTCGGGGCTGCCGATGTTCCTCGGCGTCCTCGGCGGCACCCCCGAGCACTGGGCGCACTACGGGCACGCCTACCGCGCCGCCTGGGCCCAGGCCGGCCACCCCGCCGAGCAGGCCGACATCGCGGTCGCCGTGCACGGATTCGTCGCAGAGTCCGCCGCCCAGGCCCGGTCCACGTACCTGGAACACGAGCACCGCATGATGGCCGAAGGCAGCGCCGAACTGGGCCGCCCGTCCCCATCCCGAGCTGACCGCGCCGCGAACTACGGCTCCGACGGCATGGTGTTCGTCGGCAGCCCCGACGAGATCGCCGACCGCATCCTCCACCTGCACGGGCTGCTCGGTCACACCCGCCAGATCCTGCAGATGGACGTCGGCGGTATGCCGCAGCGCGACTTCCTGCGCGCCATCGAACTGCTCGGCACGAAAGTGCTCCCCCAGATCCGCGTCGAACTGTAGTGGCCGCGCCGCGCCGGTATGGGCCAGCGTGTCGGCGCGTCAACGGCGCGGCGCTCCAAGCCTGTCGGTGGGCCCACCACGCCCCCGTGAGTTCGCCGTCCGTGATGTAGGGCCAGGCCCCTCCCCCAGCCGGATCCATATCTGGAACGGTCGAACCACTTGATGTAGCATCAAGTGAAACGCCCTACCCATTTATGGATGGCGGAGCGTTGCGGGCTGCTGTCCACCCCCCCCCCACAAGGAAGGACTCCGATGAGCACATGGGAGAACGCCAGGCTCCGGGTCGTCTTCGACGACTTCCAGTCGACGGTGGCGGACCTGATCGTCAAGCATGGAGTGACTGAGGAGGAGTTCCAGCAGGCCCTCGCGTTGATCAAGGAGTTCGCCGACGCCGACGAGTTGTCGCTCGCGATCTTCCACTTCTTCGCGTATGGCGTGATGGCGTCCAAAGAGGGCGGCACGTACGCGAATCCGGAGAGGGACGGTGCGACGCCGTGGGTTCCCGTCGGGCCGGCTTATGTGCCAGGCGCGCCGGTCCTGGAGCGCCCCTACGAGCTGCCCATGCGTCCCGACGAGCCCGGCGAGGTGCTTCTCGTCTCGGGACAGGTGCGCTCCACGAGCGGCGAGCCGGTCCCGGGTGCCGAACTCGACCTCTGGATGACCAACAACGCCGGCGACTACTCGGGCCTGACCCCGGAGATGCTCCTGCCGCTGGTCCTGGAGCTCGATGAGAGCCTGCCCCCGTTCAACCTGCGCGGCAAGATCCTCACGGACGACGAGGGACGCTTCGAGTACCGGACGGTCATGCCCGGCATCGAGACCCTCGGCCTGCCCCAGGACGGGCCGCTGCAGCGGTTCGCCCGGAAGCTGGAGCGGGTCGACGTCCGCCCGCTGCACATCCATACGATCGTCACCGCCGCCGGGTTCCACACGCTGACGACACAGTCCCACTTCTCCGGCGACCCGAATGTCCATCACACCCTGGAACCCCGCTCGACACCCGAGGGCTCCGTGTTCCGGACCGAACTGCATGACGACCCGAACGACTTCAAGGCCCGCGGCCTGGACGCGCCCTATTACACGATGACCAACGACTACGTGCTGCGCCCCGCCCGGTGACGTCAGCCGTCTGAGCGTCGCAGGCCGGCGGCGGCGTACGCGTCAGCAGGGCACGGCGCGTGGCGTGGCAGAGCGATGCGGTACGGCGGAGATCACGCCGAAGGCGTTCGGGCTCGCGGCCGACCGCAGTCCTCGTCGGCGCTCGGACACCAGACAGGCTGCCGTGGCGGCTGTCCGCGCCGGTCCTGGACCGCACCCTCGGGCGTCCTGCCCGAGGGCTTGCAGGCCACGGGGTGCCTGGGCCTCCGGGGCAGCCCTCCGCGCGAGGTGGTCACGAGCCGGCCAGGTGCTCGGCGAAGAACTCCTCGATCCGGCGCCAGGCGTCGGCGGCGGATTCCGGTTTCGGGCCCGATCCCTGAGATCCGGGTGAGGGGGGCGCAGCAGGCGCGGGGCGTTCTCGGCGTCGTTGAGGAAGGAGTGCCCGGCGCCCGGGTACTCCTTCACGTCGTGCGGTACGCCGGCCCCTTCCAGGACGGACTCCAACCTGGCCGCGGCTCCCTTGAGCATGCGGTCACGGCCGCCGTAACTGGCCACCACCGGGCAGGACTCGGCGAGGGCGCGCTCGGCGTCCTCGGGCAGCAGACCGTAGTTGACGGAGGCCGCGTCGAAGGCGCCACGTCCTGCGGCGACCAGGGCGAAGCTGCCGCCCATGCAGAAGCCGATGACACCGACCCGTCCGGTGCAGTCGGGGTGTTCGGCCAGCGTCTGCCGGGCGGCTTCCAGGTCTGCCCAGGCGCGGCCACGACCCGACGTCGCGGCGCGCATCGTCGGTACCAGGCAGCGGCGTGCGCCGCCGTCGGCGAACAGATCCGGCATCAGCGCCAGGTATCCGGCCCGCGCGAGGCGCTCGGTCTGCCGCAGCATGACGTCGTCCCCCCCAGGGCCTCGTGGACGACGACGACACCGGGCCAGGGGCCGATGCCCTCCGGGAGGGCGAGATGGCCGCGCAGTCGACGGGAACCGCCGAGAGACGTGCTGAGTTCGGTCAGGTCGACCGGGGTGGGTGCAGGCATCGTGTTCTCCGAGTCGGGGGTGCGGGGAAAGGGCGAGGGACCGGACCCCGGGAATGCGTCCGAGCGTGAAACCGGCCTGCCGGGCCACGCCCGGCGTCGGTGGGCAGGCAGCCGCCCGGACGGCGAGGACCGGATAGCGGACCGGATAGAGGACCGGATAGAGGACCGGATATCCGAAGAGGGTCACACCAGGGGGTCACGGCGCGCGCTGCCGCCCGGGGTTCCACGGCGCGGCGTGCTCAGTCGGCCGGGGAAGGACTCCGCGAGTCCTTCCCCGGCGCGGGCCGGGGTGTCGAGGGTGCGTCCTCGGTGTGGCCCGGAGGGCCGGTCTCCTTCTGCCGGCCCGGCGTCCGGTGGCCGTTGCGGGGCCGCGGTATGACGAGGGCCACGGCGGCGGCGATCAGCGCGCCGGCGGCGGCGATGCCGAAGGACAGGGCGTAGGCGTGGGCTGTCGGCTGGGCGCCGGTGGCACCGGAACCGCCGGCGAGGACACCGGCGATGACCTGCGTGCCGAGCGAGGCACCGACCGCACGCACCAGGACGTTGATGCCGGTCGCCTCTCCGGTCCTCGTGGGCTCGACCGCGTCGACGATGAGGTTCGGCATGGCGGCGAACGACATGCCGACGCCGGTGAAGGCGAGCGTGGTGAATCCCAGTACGGCGTGCTGGGAGTCATGATGCGCGGCGAGCAGAAGCAGACCGGTGCCGGTGATCAGGCTGCCCAGGGCGAGGGAGGTTCTGCCGCCGAGGCGGGCGCTGAGGAGGCCGGAGAGCGGGCCGGCGGCCAGCATCGTCAGGGAGCCGGGCAGCATGACCAGTCCGGCCAGGGTCGCGTCGCCCCCGAAGCCGTATCCGGTCGCCGTCGGCGCCTGGATCAGCTGGGGCACCAGCAGGAACACTCCGAACTGCCCGAAGCCGACCAGCAGGCTCGCCAGGTTGGTCATCAGCACCGGCCCTCGCCCCAGGACACCCATGTCGATCAGCGGCTCGGCCGTGCGGCGCTCCACCAGTACCAGCAGGACCAGGACGACCGGGCCGGCGGCGATCAGTCCGAGGGCCGGGCCGCTGCTCCAGCCCCACTCGTCGGCTCGGCTGATGGCGATCAGCGGGGCGCTGATGCCGACGGCCAGCAGTACGGTGCCCGGCAGGTCGACCCGGCCCGGGGTGTGGTTCACCGACCGGGGGAGCAGCGTGTACACGGCGACGGCCGACAGCAGCGCCAGCACGGTACCGGTCCAGAAGATCCAGCGGTACGAGGCGTGATCGACCAGCAAGCCGCCCATCAGGAGCCCGATGCCCCCGCCGACGCCCACGACGGCCGACACGAGTCCCAGGGCGCCGGCTCGTCGCTCCTCGGGCACGATGTCGCGGATGATGCCGAAGCACAGCGGGAGGATGCCGCCGCCCGCGCCCATCACCACCCGCCCGGCGACCACGAGGCCCAGACTGTCGGCCGGCGCGGCCATGGCCCCGCCCACGGCGAACAGGGTCAGCGCGACCACGAGCATTCGCCGCCTGCCGAACATGTCGCCCAACCGGCCGATCACCGGCGTCAGTACCGCGGCCGACACCAGGAAGCCGGTGAACGCCCAGGTCACGCCCTGGGTGCTGCTGCGGAGTGAGGTGGCGATGTCGGGCAGGGCCGGTGCGATGGATGTCTGCGCCAGCGCGTAGGACAGCGACGCCAGGCCCAGTACCGCCAGGCTGCGGCCGACCGGTGTTCTGTCGGGAGAGTGTGCCGTGTGCGCCATGACTCGACTTCCTTGAGGCCGGACCCCGGGCCCGGCTGTGATGGGGGGACCAGGTCACTTCCGCTCGGTGCGCTCCGCTCCGCTCCGGTGCTCCGCTCCGCAGTGGACCTGGCCGGCAAGGGCCGCGGAGCGCTCAGGCGGGGGCGGTGGGGGCATGGGTGAACGACGACTCCCCGCCATAAGTGGGTCGGTCGGTCCACTTGAGACTACTTCAATCGGATAGCTCTATCCAGATTCCCGTCGGCAAGATGTGAGCGAGGGTCCGCGCGGGGCAGGGCGCCGGCGCCCGGGCTACCCCCGGCCCGAGCCGAACCTCCGGATCGTCCTGCCGGGGATCTTCCGGCGCCGCCGAGGCGTTGGCGGGCCTGGAAAGCGAACAAACCCCAGGTCGCCGGCCTGGGCTTTCATCGTGCAGCGGATGACGGGAACCGAATCCGCGCTCTCGGCCCGGGAAGCGGCGCCACTTGGGAGGCGATGGCGTCCCGCCGGGTGCGCGCCGTTGCCTTTGGCGGGCGGCGTTTCCGGTTGAAGGGGTGCTCGCCCTACGTCTTCAGCGTTCGTGACTTCGCCCGCCCGTCACTTTCCTCTGCGGCGTCCGGCCTCACCCGGTACTCACCCGGTATCTCGTGCCCCGTATCCCTTGCTCGGCCTGCATAGCCTCATGCAGAGTTCTCGGTGTCTGAATATGTGGTGTCTGCTGGGGGCTGAGGAGGCTGCGGGTGATGTCCTCTCGGATCGTGGGCGCGACGGACGCCCCCACCGCCGCCGTGGCGGTGGCACCGGCCGGGTCCCTCGTCCTGGACGGGCGCGCGCTGGGTGTCGCCGACGTCGTACGGCTCGCCGACGGGGCCGTGCGGCCCGTGCCCGACGACGCGGCCATGCGGCGGGTCGAGGAGTCCTGGGACGCGGCCCGGCAGATCGCGGCGACCGGACGCGTGTACGGCCGCTCCACCGGCGTCGGTGCCAACCGCACCGAGGACGTGCCCACCGAGGCCGCCACCGAGCACGGTCTGCGGCTGCTGCGCAGCCACGCGGGGGCCATCGGGGAGGAGCTGCCCGCCCGGCAGGTGCGGGCCATGCTCGCCGTACGCGCCAACCAGCTGCTCGCGGGCGGCGCCGGGCTCCGGCCGACCGTGGTCACGGCGCTCTGCGAGGCGCTGGAGAGCGGGGCCCACCCCGTGGTCAACGAGTTCGGGTCGGTCGGGACGGGCGACATCGCGGCGCTGGCCCAGATGGGGCTGGCATTGGCGGGGGAGCACCCGTGGCGGGCGCCGGTGCCGGCGCCGGCGCCGGTGCGGACGGCCGAGGCGGAGGCCGGGGCGCGGTTCGCGTCCGGGACGGGCGTTCCCGGGGAGCGGTGCGCGTCCGGTGCCGGTGCCCCCGAGGCGCAACCGCTCGACAACAACGACGCGCTCGCGCTGATCAGCAGCAACGCGCTCACGCTCGGACAGGCCGCGCTCGCGCTCCACGAGTTGCGGGGGCTGATCGCCGCCACGCAGGTCGTCGCCGCGCTGTCGCTGCTCGCCGTGGACGGCTCGCACGAGGCGTACGCGGCGCCCGTGCACGTCGCGCGCGCCCACCGGGGGTCGCGCGAGGTGGCCCGGCGCATGCGGGAGTTGATCGGGGCCGCCGACCGGCCGACCCCGCCGCTGGGGCGAATCCAGGACCCGTACGGCTTCCGGTGCGTGCCGCAGATCCACGGGCCCGCGCTGGACGCGGCGGACGCGCTGGAGGGCGTCCTGGAGGTGGAGATCAACGCGGCGGCGGAGAACCCGCTGATCTGTGCCGAGGACATGGCGGCCTACCACCACGGCGGCTTCTACCAGGCCCAACTCGCCCTCGCCCTGGACCACTTCAGACTCGCCGTGACGCAGGTGGCCCGGCTGTCGACATCCCGGCTCTCGTCGCTCAACGAGCCCGCGTACACCCGGCTGCGCCCCTTCCTCGCCGATCACGAGGCCGCCTCGTCGGGCGTGATGATCCTGGAGTACGCCGCCGGGGCCGCCCTCGGTGACCTGCGGGCCTTCTCCGCCCCCGCGTCGCTCGGCCACGCTGTACTCTCCCGGGGCGTCGAGGAACAGGCCAGCTTCGCCTCGCTCGCCGCACGGCAGACGCTGCGGGCGTGCGGCGCGTACCGGCTCGTCGTCGGCTGCGAACTGGTCGCCGCGGTGCGGGCGTTGCGCCAGCGGGATCTGCGGCCGGATCCGGAACTGCCCGTCGGGCGGGCGCTGGAGCTGGCCGAGACCGTGCTCGACGCGGACCCGGCCGACCGGCCGCTGACGGCGGACGTGGGCGCGGCGGCCGTACTGCTCGATCGGTTCACCGAGATCTGGACGGACGTCCAGGAGGATCCGCGGAGGGGGAGCGCGTCATGAGCGCGGACAAGGGCACGGGTGTGACGGACAGTCCCGCCGCGCGGCTGCAGACACTCTTCGAGGGGCACCGGCTGACGCCCACCCAGCGGCGCATCGCCCACAGCATGGTGCGGCGGGCCGCCGACGTGCCGTTCCTGTCGAGCGTGGAGCTGGCGGAGCTGGCCGGGGTCAGCCAGCCGTCCGTGACACGCTTCGCGGTGGCGCTGGGCTTCGACGGCTACCCGGCGCTGCGCCGGCATCTGCGGGACGTCGCGCCCGCCGAGCCGGCCCCGGACACCACCGCGTACAACGAGTACCAGCAGGCCGTCGAGGCCGAGATCGAGAATCTGCGGCATCTGGCCGAGGTGCTCGCCGACCCCGGGCCGGTGGCGCGGGCCGGGCGGCTGCTGGCCGCGTCCCGCCCGCTGCCGGTGCTCGGACTGCGGGCCGCGGCCTCCCAGGCGTACGGCTTCGCCTACTTCGCCGCCAAGGTCCACCCCGACGTGCGGCTGCTGCACGAGGGCGGCAGCATGCTCCACGACCGCATCGACGCGGCCGTACGGGCCGGCGCGACCGCCCTGCTCTGCTTCGCGCTGCCCCGGCATCCGCGCGAGGTCGTCGAGACCCTGGCCTACGCGAAGGAGGCGGGGCTCTTCGTCGTCACGGTCGCCGACTCCGCCTTCGCGCCCGTCGCCAAGGTCTCCGACCTGCTCCTGCCCGCCGCCGTCGGCACCGGGCTCGCCTTCGACACCGCCTGCGCCCCGATGCTGCTGGGCCGGGTGCTCCTGGAGGCCATGTGCGACGACCTGCCGGAGGCCCAGGCCCGGCTGGAGGAGTTCGACGCGAAGGCGGCGACGCGGGGGCTGTTCGTGGAGTAGCCCGCCGTTCGGCAGTGGGTTCGCGTGATTCTCAGGCAGGTTTCACGTTCGCTGGTTATCGTGCCCGCGACTGTTGTACGGCCTTGGGATTTTGGGATTGACGGGAGGCGGGAGCGTGGCGCGCGGAGGGCAGGGGCTTGCTCGGGTGGCCGTCGTGGTGCGGGCCGGGGCGGCGCCGCTGTGGTGGCTGGGAGTGGTCGCGGCGGGGGTCGGCGCAGTGCCGTCCGGGCTGACCGGGCGGCGGATCGGGGTGCTGGCCGGGGCCGTACTGTTCATCGTCGCGGCCGGCGCGGTGGCGTGGGCGCGGCGCGGCCGGTATCTCGCACCGGCGCGCGGAGCCGTGCGCGCCGGTAAGCACGACGTCCTCCAGGACCGGGCCGTGACCCTCCGCAACTGGCGCCGGGGCCACCGCTGGTGGCTGCTGCTCGGCTTCGCGGCCGCGCTCGGCTCGTCCTTCGCGCTCCCCGCGGCGGGCGGCATGCTCCTCGCCGGCCTCGGTACCGGGCTCCGCCTCAAGGCGGGCTGGCTCGGCCGCCGCGAACTCGGCACGGGGCAGCTCTTCTGGGTCCGCGTCGACTGGCTGTCCGGGCGGGGCGGCCGGCCGACGGGCAGCAGGGTGGCCGGATACCGGGTCACCGGCATCGGCGCGGGCGACGCGGCGCCCGGGGGCGGTCGGCGGAGGTAGGGCCGCCGCTCGGCGGTCCTACGCCCGCCGCTCGGCGGCCTCGGCCCGGGACGGTTCGTCGCGCCGGGCCCGGGATGGTTCGCCGCGGTGGGCCCGGGACGGTGCGTCGCGGTGGGCGTCACTCGCCGCGCGTCCGCAGGACCAGCTTGTTCACCGCCCACAACCCGATGCCGATGGCCAGGAGCACACCCGCGCGGATGTAGACGTCGGCCGGGCGGTCGGCCAGCGGACTGGCCAGGATCAGGGCCGTCAGGGCGCCGAGGACCGGGAGCGCCGTCGGCGTGCGGAAGTGGGCGTGGTCGACGCGGTCGCGGCGCAGGACGAGCACCGCGATGTTGACGACGGCGAAGACACACAGGAGCAGGAAGGCGGTGGTGTCGCCGAGGCCCTCGATCTCGCCGGTGGAGACGAGGCCGATCGCCAGGAGGGTGACGAAGACGATGCCCACGACGGGGGTGCGACGCCGGGGCAGGACGCGGGCCATACCGCGCGGGAGGATGCGTTCGTTGGCCATGCCGTAGCAGAGGCGGGAGGCCATCATGATGTTGATCAGGGCCGAGTTGGTGACCGCGAAGAGGGCGATCAGGGCGAACAGCTTGTGCGGGAAGTCGACGCCGCCGGCCTTCACCACTTCGAGGAGCGGGCCGCTGGAGCCCTCCAGGGTCTCGGCGTCGACGAGGAGCGACGAGGCCAGGGCCACCAGGACGTAGATCGTGCCCGTGACGGCCACCCCGATGAAGATCGCCCGGGGGAAGGTCCTGGTCGGGTTCTTCGTCTCCTCCGCCATGTTCACCGAGTCCTCGAAGCCGACGAAGGCGAAGAAGCCGAGGGCCGTGGCGCCGAGGACGCTGGTGAGCAGGGCGTATCCCGTGCCGCTCGACTCGAACTCGGTCAGGCGCGACGGCTCGCCGTCGCCCGAGAGAACCGCCCAGGCCCCGATCGCGAGGACGATCACCAGACCGGTCAGCTCGACCAGCGTCAGTACCACGTTCGTCTTCACGGACTCGGAGACGCCCCGCAGGTTCAGGGCGGCCAGCAGGACGATGAAGGTGATGGCGACGAGGGTGGGCGGCAGGGCGCCGTTCGTCAGCTCGTCCAGGTAGTCGCCGCTGAAGGCGCGCGCTGCGGCGCTCGCGGACGACAGGCCCGAGCACATCACCATGAAGGCGACGATGAACGTCAGGAAGGGCAGCTTGAACGCCTTCTGGGTGTAGAGGGCCGCCCCGGCCGCCTTCGGGTACTTGCCGACCAGTTCGACGTACGAGGCCGCCGTCAGGACCGCCACCACGAAGCCGATCACGAAGGGCAGCCAGAGGGCCCCGCCGACCTTCCCGGCGACCTTGCCCGTCGTCGCGTAGATGCCCGTGCCGAGGATGTCGCCGATCACGAAGAGGATCAGCAGCTTGGGTCCGAGCACCCGTTTGAGGCCGCCCTCCTCGGCGGGCGCGGGCGCTCCGGCGGTGCTTTCTGCATGGGACATCAGAACCCCCCCGATCGGTGAGCCGACGGTTGTCCGACGGTGATCCGTCCGGGGGGAGACCTGCCCGGTCGCGGGCCATGGATGCGTTCGCAACCGATTCCCAGAGCTTCACGAGAGGTTCGACGGCGGGGCCACGGCTCGCGGGACGCGCCCCGGGCACCCTGGGGCGCGTGGGGGTCCGGTGACGTTCAGGCGGTGCTCAAGGTCCGCTTGGCGAGCTCGTACGCCGGGAGCATGTCCTCGTGTTCCCGGGTGTCGAGGCCGCCGAGATGGACGACGACGGGCCCGTCCGGGGTGACCGTGACGAAGGCCCGCTCCTTCTTGGTCTCCTCCAGGGCCTCGCTGGTGTAGAGGTACGCGACCTCGGTGCCCAGGACGCCGGAATCCGAGGAGAACTCGCTGTACTCGGCCTTGCCGGTGTTTCCCTCGGCCGCCACGAACTCCTTGAGCAGCGCCTGCGCCTCCCCGACCTTCGCACCCGCCTCGCCGGTCCAGACACGGATGAAGCCGATGTTCCCGGCGGGCTTGGCGTCGATCTCGCACGCGGCGGTGAACGGGCCCTGGTGCAGCAGCCCCTCGGCCAACTCGGCCGCGAGCTCGTCCTCCTCGGAACCGCTCCCGCCGCCGGGGGCCTCCGTCTCGATGGCCTCCGGCCGCCACTTCTCGGCCGTGTCGAAGGTGACCGGCAGTTCGCAGGCGGAACCGGCCGCTCCGACGCTGCCGCCGCTCTTCACGGCGTCCTTCGCGTCACCTGTCGCCGACTCGGCGGCGCTCGCGGACGGCTTCGCGTCGCCGTCCTCCGCTGACTCCGAGCACCCCGTCAGCACCCCGGCCAGCAACGCCACCTGCGCCAGCAACGCCACCTGCGCCAGCACCGTCCCCCGTACCGCTCTTCCCACAGCCACCCTCTTCTCCCGGTTCAGGGCGGACACGGTAGCGGAGGAGCAGCGGCGGTGTTCGCACGGGCGTGCGGTGCTGGGGTCGGGCCCGGGTTCCTGCCGGGGAACGCGCTCGGCGGCGCTCCCCGGGTGGGTGCGCCGCCGGAGCTCCGGTGTCGGGTGGGTCAGACCTCCAGCTCCGCCTCGATCCGCTTCAACTGGTGCCTGGCCATGGCCAGGTTGGCCCGCTTGGCGTCGAGGACCAGGTACAGGAAGAGGCCGTTGCCGCCGCGGCCGGTGAGCAGGCGGATCAGGTGGTACGCGTCGGACAGGGTGATCAGGATGTCCTCGATCTCGCCCTTGAGGCCGAGGTGTTCCATGGTGCGCAGCTTTGCGCGGACGACGTCGGTGTTCCCGGCGGCTGCGACGGTGAGGTCGAACCCCTTGCTGCCGCCGATCGTGCCCAGTGCCATGCCGCTGGTGTAGTCGACCAGGGCGGCGCCGGTCGCGCCCTCGATGGACGCGAGGGCCTCTTTCAACGCGGTCTCCGTGTTGGCCATGGTGTGCGGTGTCCTTTCAACTCTCAGTGGTGGTAGGTGCGTTGGGAGTGGTTCGGGGGGTGGGTCGTGGGGTGGCGGGGCGGGGAGTCCGGCGGGGCATGGTCGACCTGACCGTGGCCTTGGCCGGTGTCTGGGGCGAGACCGCGGCCGTGCTCGCGGTCCTCGCCACCGACCGGGCCGGGTTGGTGGCGACCGCCTTGGCATGGGCCGTGGCCGGGTCGTCCGGCCGGGGCAGGGCGTCCATCAGCTCACCGATCCGGCCGCCGGCGCGGCGGCCCTCCAGGTGCAGCCGGCCCACGTTGACCCGGTCCTGGGCCAGCAGCGTCAGCACGGCGGAGGAGCCCGCCGCGTACGTCGCCACATAGCCGTGGTCGCCGCGCAGCAGCAGTTCGCGGAGCTCGCCCCGGCCGGCGGCGTCCGTCATCCGTACGGCGACGCCGAGCGCGGCCGCGGTGAGGGCCGCGAGGCCCTCCGGTTCCACGCCGGGGGTGTCGTGGGCGAGGACCAGCCCGTCCACGCTGGCCGCGAGCGCGCCGGTCAGCTGGGGTACACGGGCCCTCAACCGGTGCAGTTCGTCGAGGACTTCGGCCTCCGCGGCCATGAGCAGTCTCCTCTCGGCGGGACGCTCCCGCTGCCGCTCAAAGGGCCTCCAGCGCATCCCTGAGCCTTTGCAGTAGAGCCACGTCGGGGTCTGTGGTGGTGAGCGGCCAAGGTGGGACGGGGGTCGGTGCCCCGCCGCCCACCACCCCCGGTTCGGCGGCGGGGTCGCGGCCCGGGCCGGGCGGCGGGGCGTGGCCCGGATGGGTGACGGGGGCGTGTTCCTGGTGGGTGGCGGGTGATGCGTGGTCCGGGCCGGTCGGGATCGGTGGTGTTCCTGCCGGGCTGTGCCGGGTGGAGGAGATGAGGCCCGCGGCCGCCAGCCGCCGTACGTCCACGAGGGTGTGGAAGGCGGGGCGCCCCAGGGTCAGGGAGATCTCGGCGGCCGTGCGGAAACCGTTCACCTGGCCGAGCACGGCTCCCTGGCGGGCCGGAACCGGCGGTCTGTCGAGGCCGGCCGCCCTGATCAGCGGGGCGTCGTCCGTCGCCGGGTCGGGCCAGATGCGGTGCAGGAGGTCGCGGCGGCGCCGGGCCTCGCGCTCCACGGCGGCCACCGGCACCGGGCGGATCGGTCCCAGCCAGTGCGCGGCCCCGTAACGGAAGCTGGCCGGCGCGCTGCTCGGACCGAGGACGAAGTACGCCGCGTCGAACAGCGCCCCCGCGTGGCACAGCTCCAGCGCGCCCCGGGCGACCCGGCCGCTGTCCACGAGGAACCGCCCGACCCGCAGGCCGGCCCCGGCCGTGTCGACCGCCTCCCGCCAGCCGTCGGTGTCCAGCATGCCGCCGGTGGTGAGCAGCACGTCGAGGCCCGGGGACCGGGGGCTCTCGGCGTGCACGACCTCCCCCTCGGACAGATACAGCGAACCGCTCTCGCGCAGCAGCACACCGGTGGCCCGCTCGGCGGCGAGCCGGCTCAGCATCGGGGAGACGGCCTGGCGGAAGTGCTCGCCCCGCACCGGCAACGGGGGTGCTGGTGTGGTGATCACGCTCATGCCAGCACCAGCCGTCCCGCCATCTCGCCGAGCCGGATCCGGGCCAGCGCGAGGTTGCCGTCCGAACGGGCCAGCCACAGATGCAGGAACACACTGCTGTCGAACGTCGTCCGCACGAACCGCAGCACGTGGTACGTGTCCCGGTTGCTGACGATCAGGTCCTCGACCGGCAGATCCGCCCCGGACCAGTCGGAACCCTCCTCCGGCGCGAACGCCCGGTGCTCCGCCGCGAGCCGTGCCAGTTCCGCCGCCTCCGCCGCCGTCGTCTCGTGGTCACCGCCGGGTGCTTCCCCGACCGTGCCCAGCGCCAGTCCGCTGGTCCAGTCGACCACCGCGGCGCCCAGGGCACCGGGCAGCCTCATGGCCTCCACCAGACACTCGTCGATTCCGGGCACCGTGGCTCCCCTCCTGCCTGCGGTTCGGCTGAGTGACGCAGACGCTACGCAACGTGTGCGCGAGGGGTGAGGGATCTGGCATTTTCCAGCGGAACATGCGGACAGGTGACTAAGGTGGGTCGACTTGCCTGGTTTTCACCGCTGTTGGGGACCGGGAGGCGCATCCGTGCCCTGAGGTGGGCCTATGCGGCCGCCCCGCATGCCGGGCGCGGACGAGGCGCCGGGCGTCAATCATTCTGGGGGGCTTGAGGGGCGTACGAATGGGGGCACTTGCCCCTACCGGGCGCCCCCGGGCAATCCAGGGGCGCGGGGAACTGCGCGCTCGGCCACGGACAACCCGCAGCCGCCACACGACACCCCCCCCCCGCGAGCTACCGGGCGAACATCCGCCACGCGACAGTTCCCCCCCCCGAGCTACCGGGCGCCTCAAAGCCCCAGCAGGCCCGCCCTCTCGGCTCCCCCCGCCTCGGCCACGATCTCCTCCACGGTCTGCGGCCGCCGCACCACCGCGAACCGCATCTCCCCCTCCCCGGGGGCGTACCCGTAGATCCCGGGCCGGGGCAGAGAGTTGTACGCGTAGTGGTGCGCGAAGTAATACGCGCCGGTGTCCAGCGCGGCCGCGTGATCCCCCGGCTCGAACAGCGGCAGCGCACGGCCCTCCGCCAGCAGGTCCCCCGCGAAACAGGCGGGCCCCGCCACGTCCTGCACCACCGCGGGCCCCTCCTTCACGCACCCCTTCGCGTCGTACGCGGCGACTCGCAGCGGCCAGGACCCCGGTGCGTACACCGTCCGGGTCGCCACCTGCACCCCGGCGTGGGTGACCGCGATGGCCCGGCCGCCCGCCCTCTTGGTGTACTCCACGCGGGCGAGAATCGTCCCGTGCTTCGCGAGCAGCGACCTCCCGAACTCCGTCACCAGGCCGTACCGCCCGTCGAACAGCCCCGGCACCGCCTCCGCCAGCAGCCGCGCGTACTGCTCGTACGTCGGTGTCGCCGCATCCGACGCGAAGTTCACCGGCAGTCCGCCGCCGATGTCGATCGTGTCGATCTGCCGCCGCCCGATCCGCCGGTTGATCTCCTCCGCCAGCTCGTACGTCTCGGTGATCCCCCGTGTCATCAGCGACAGGGGCATCCCCTGCGACCCGGTGTGCGCGTGCAGCCGGCTCAGCCAGGGGCGGTCCAGATACGCCTGGACGACCCACTCCCGGGCGCCCTCGTCCCGCAGCGCCACCCCGAACTTCGACGTGGCCGTCGCCGTGGACAGCGCGTCGATCGTGCCGCCGCCGACCTGCGGGTTCACCCGGATGCCGAGGGGGGAGCGGGTGGTGGCGGAGCGGACCAGCGCGTCGATACGGTCCAGCTCCTGCGGATTGTCCGCGTTGACCGCGATACCCAGCGCCAGCGCCTCCCGCAGCTCGGCCGGGGTCTTGGCGGGGGAGTCGAGCACGGTCCGCTTCGGCGGCACCCCGGCCGCCCGCGCCAGGGCCAGCTCCCCGGCACTCGCCACCTCCGCGCCGATCCCCGCTTCGCGCAGCAGCCGCAGCACGGGCACGAGCGGTGTCGCCTTCACCGCGAACGCGTGCAGCACGGGCGTCCCGGGCGCCGTCACCGCGTCGAACGCCCTCCGCAGCGCCGCCGCCGAGGCCCGGATCCCGGTGACGTCGAGGAGCGCGACGACCGGGTTGCCGGGACCGAGCAGCCCCTGCTCCACCGCCGCCCGCACCGCCTCGTCCCGCCGGGCGACCCGCTCGCCCTCGGTGTCGAACAGCCGCAGCGTGCGCTCGGCGTCCCCCTCGTCCAGCCCGTGCGTGTGTTCCCCCCTCGCTCCGATCCGCAGGCGGGCGCGGTCCCCGGCCGCCCCCTCCTGGCGGGCGGCGGGCCTCTCCCCACCGGTCCCGTTCGTCACGTCTCCCATCCGGTCCCCCGCTGTCGTGTCGTCGTCCGAGCCCGTACGGCCCGTGTGTCCAGCCAAACATCCGCGGCGGGCCGTCGCTGGCCCTACGGCCGTATTGACTAGCTCTATTCATCAAGTCAGGATGTGAATAGTTGCTGTATAGCGAGGAGGCAGACCGTGTCAGGACCCCGCCCCGTTCGAGCGCCACGCGGTACGGAACTCAGCACCCTGGGCTGGCAGCAGGAAGCCGCCCTGCGGATGCTGCAGAACAACCTCGACCCCGAGGTCGCCGAACACCCCGACAAGCTCGTCGTCTACGGCGGCACGGGCAAGGCCGCCCGCGACTGGCGCTCCTTCGACGCCATGGTCCGCACCCTCAAGACCCTCAAGCAGGACGAGACCATGCTCGTCCAGTCCGGCCGTCCCGTCGGCGTCATGCAGACCCACGAGTGGGCGCCCCGCGTCCTCATCGCCAACTCCAACCTCGTCGGCGACTGGGCCAACTGGGAGGAGTTCCGCCGGCTGGAACAGCTCGGGCTGACCATGTACGGCCAGATGACCGCCGGCTCCTGGATCTACATCGGCACCCAGGGCATCCTCCAGGGCACCTACGAGACCTTCTCCGCCGTCGCCGCCAAGAAGTTCGACGGCACCCTCGCCGGGACGATCACCCTCACCGCCGGCCTCGGCGGCATGGGCGGCGCCCAGCCCCTCGCCGTGACCATGAACGACGGCGTCGCGATCTGCATCGACTGCGACCCTCGCGCCATCGAGCGCCGCATCGAGCACCGCTACCTCGACGTGAAGGCCGACTCCCTCGACCACGCCCTCCAACTGGCCGTCGAGGCCCGGGACGCCCGCCGCCCCCTCTCCATCGGCGTCCTCGGCAACGCCGCCGACCTCGTCCCCCAGCTCCTCGCCATGGGCGCCCCCATCGACATCGTCACCGACCAGACCTCGGCCCACGATCCGCTGGCCTACCTCCCGGTGGGCGTGGACCTCGACGACATGGCGTCGTACGCGGCGAAGGACCCGGCCGGGTTCACCACCCGCGCACGTGAGTCGATGGCCCGGCACGTCGAGGCCATGGTCGGCTTCCTGGACGCCGGTGCCGAGGTCTTCGACTACGGCAACTCCATCCGCGGCGAGGCCCAACTCGCCGGGTACGAGCGGGCGTTCGCCTTTCCCGGCTTCGTCCCCGCCTACATCCGGCCGCTGTTCTGCGAGGGCAAGGGCCCCTTCCGGTGGGCGGCCCTCTCCGGCGACCCCGCCGACATCGCCAAGACCGACCGGGCGATCCTCGACCTCTTCCCCGAGAACGAGTCCCTCCACCGCTGGATCAGGATGGCCGGCGAGCGCGTGCACTTCCAGGGCCTGCCCGCGCGCATCTGCTGGCTCGGCTACGGCGAGCGGGACCGGGCCGGTGAGCGGTTCAACGACATGGTCGCCTCCGGGGAGCTGGCCGCGCCGCTCGCGATCGGCCGCGACCACCTCGACGCCGGCTCCGTCGCCTCCCCCTACCGCGAGACCGAGGCCATGCTCGACGGCTCCGACGCCATCGCCGACTGGCCGCTGCTGAACGCGATGGTCAACGTGGCGTCCGGGGCGTCCTGGGTGTCCCTGCACCACGGTGGTGGCGTGGGCATGGGCCGGTCGATCCACGCCGGTCAGGTGACCGTGGCGGACGGCACGAAGCTCGGCGGGGAGAAGCTCCGGCGTGTACTGACCAACGACCCCGGGATGGGTGTGATCCGGCACGTCGACGCGGGCTACGACATCGCGGAGTCCGTCGCCGACGACCGGGGCGTACGGGTGCCGATGCGCGAGGGCGGCGACGCGTGACCCGGAGCGAAGAGGAGCGTGGCCAGGACCCGTCGGTGGCGGCCGAGGTCCCGTCGCCGGCCGCGGGTCCGGCCGTGCCCACCCTCCCCCACTCTCGGCTTCGCCCGAGCGGGGGGACCTCCATCGCCCCGCGGAACGACCGCCCACAGCCTGGATCGACCGACGGAGGCGGTGCCTCCTTCCACGAGATGTGGCGGGAGCTCGAGCCCATCGGCCGGCACCCCGACTCAGGCGGATACCGGCGGTTCGCGTGGACTGCCGCCGATGCCGAATGCCGGGCCTGGTTCGAGGAGCGGGCCCGGGACCGGGGGCTGGCCTACGAGGTCGACCGGAACGGCAACCAGTGGGCCTGGCTCGGGGACCCGGAGCAGGGTGACGCCGTCGTCACCGGGTCGCATCTCGACTCCGTGCCCGACGGCGGGGCTTTCGACGGCCCCCTCGGTGTCGTGTCGTCCTTCGCCGCGCTCGATGAACTGCGGGCCCGGGGTGCGCGGTTCGACAAGCCGTTCGGGATCGTCAACTTCGGCGACGAGGAGGGCGCGCGGTTCGGCCTGGCCTGTGTGGGGTCGCGGCTGGCCGCCGGGCGGCTCACCGTCGAGCAGGCGGGGCGGCTGACCGACGGGGACGGGGTCACCCTGCCGCGGGCGATGGAGGCCGCCGGGTACGACCCGGAGGCAATCGGGCCGGATCCGGAGCGGCTCGCGCGGATCGGGGCGTTCGTCGAGCTGCACGTCGAGCAGGGGCGGGCCCTGGACCTGTCCGGGGACGCCGTCGGGATCGCCAGTGCCATCTGGCCGCACGGACGCTGGCGGTTCGACTTCCGGGGCGAGGCGAACCACGCCGGAACGACGCGGCTCGTCGACCGCCGGGACCCCATGCTGTCGTACGCGGAGACCGTTCTCGCGGCCCGCCGGGAGGCACGGCTCGCCGGTGCCGTCGCCACGTTCGGCAAGATCTCCGTCGAGCCGAACGGGGTCAACGCCATTCCCTCCCTCGTGCGCGGCTGGCTCGACTCCCGCGCCGAGGACCAGAAGACACTGGACACGGTCGTCGGCGCGATCGAAGAGGCCGCCCGGGACTACGCCCAGGAACACGGGATCGAGCTCGATGTCGTCCGGGAGTCCTTCACTCCCGTCGTCGAGTTCGAGCACGCGCTGCGGGACGAGATCGCCCGCATCCTGGGCCGGGACGCGGCCGACCTCAAGGTGCCGGTGCTCGGGACCGGCGCCGGACACGACGCCGGGATCCTCTCCGGGACCGTCCCGACCGCCATGCTGTTCGTGCGCAACCCGACAGGCGTCTCGCACTCCCCGGCCGAGCACGCCGCCGAGGACGACTGCCTGGCCGGGGTGACCGCGCTCGCCGACGTACTGGAAGGGCTGGCCCGCAGGTGACGGAGACGACCTACTGGCTCGAACACGCCTGGCTCGGCACCCATGTCGAGCCAGGCGTGACCCTGACCGTGGCCGGAGAGGGCACCCCCCGGGCCGGCCGCATCACCGCCGTGCGCGGCGAGACGCCCACCCCGCCCCCGGGCGCGGTCGTCCTGCGCGGGCTCACCCTGCCCGGCCTCGCCAACGCCCACAGCCACGCCTTCCACCGCGCCCTGCGCGGAACCGTCCAGGTCGGCTCGGGCACCTTCTGGACCTGGCGCGAGGTCATGTACCGGGTGGCGGACCGGCTGACCCCGGACACGTACCACGCCCTCGCGCGGGCCGTGTACGCGGAGATGGCGCTGGCCGGGATCACGGCCGTGGGCGAGTTCCACTACGTGCACCACGCCCCCGGCGGCACCCCGTACGCCGACCCGAACGCCATGGGCGAGGCGCTCATCGAGGCCGCGGCCGAGGCGGGCATCCGGATCACCCTCCTCGACACGGCCTACCTCTCCGCCGGCTTCGGAAAGGCGCCCGACCACCATCAGCTCCGCTTCTCCGACGGCACCGCGGAGGCCTGGGCGGAACGCTGTTCAGTTCTCAAGGACCGGGATCACGCGCGGATCGGGGCGGCCGTGCACTCCGTACGGGCCGTGCCGGCCGGGCAGCTGGCGACGGTGGCGCGATGGGCCGAGGAGCGGCGGGCCCCGCTGCATGTGCACCTGTCGGAGCAGACGGCGGAGAACGACGCCTGCCACGAGGCGCACGGCCGCACCCCCGCCCAACTCCTCGCCGACCACGGTGTCCTGGGCCCCCGCACCACCGGCGTCCACAACACCCACCTCACCGACGAGGACATCGCCCTCATCGGCGACAGCGGCACCGGCACCTGCATGTGCCCCACGACCGAACGGGACCTCGCGGACGGCATCGGACCGGCCGTCGCCCTGCAACGGGCGGGCTCCCCGCTCTCCCTCGGCTCCGACAGCCACGCCGTCGTCGACCTGCTCGAAGAGGCGCGCGCGATGGAACTGAACGAGCGGCTGCGCACCCGTACACGCGGTCACTGGACGGCGGCGGCCCTCCTGCGGGCGGCCTCGGCCGACGGCCACGCGGCGATCGGCTGGGACGACGCCGGTGCCCTGGAGACGGGCGCGCTCGCCGACTTCACGACGATCGCGCTCGACTCCGTCAGGACAGCGGGGCCGCTTCCACGGCTCGGCGCGGAGACGGCGGTATTCGCCGCGTCGGCAGCGGACGTGTCGCACACGGTCGTGGGAGGTCGGCACGTCGTACGGGACGGGGCGCACGCGCTCGTACCGGATGTGCCGGGAGCTCTCGCGGACGCCGTCGAAGCACTGCGCGGATGACCCCCGGCCGCCCGCCCACGCGACCGGCCCCCGAGCCGGCCCCCGCACCCGACCCCACCGCCGACCAGGCCACCAAGGACGCCATGAGCAGCCCGACGAACGTCAGCCCCGCCCACTCAGCGAGCACCGCGAGCACGCTCATCACCAACATCGCTGCCCTGGTCACCAACGACCCCTCCCTCGGCGACGGTTCCCCCCTCGGACTGATCCAGGGCGCGGCCGTCGTCATCGACGGTGAACGCATCGCGTGGACCGGTGATCAAAGCAAAGCACCCGCCACTGACAATCGGGTCGACGCCGGTGGGCGGGCGGTGATCCCCGGCTTCGTGGACTCCCACTCCCACCTCGTCTTCGCGGGCGACCGGACCGCCGAGTTCAACGCCCGCATGTCCGGCCGGGCCTACAGCGCGGGCGGCATCCGGACGACCGTCGCCGCCACCCGCGCCGCCACCGACGAGGAACTGGAGGCCAACCTCACCCGCTACCTCCGTGAGGCCCTCCGTCAGGGCACCACCACCTTCGAGACGAAGTCCGGCTACGGCCTGACCGTCGAGGACGAGGCGCGGGCGCTGCGCATCGCCGCGCGGCACACGGACGAGGTGACGTACCTCGGCGCCCACATCGTGTCCCCCGACCACGCCGAGGACCCCGCCGCCTACGTCGCGCTCGTCACCGGCGAGATGCTCGACGCCTGTGCCCCGTACGCTCGTTGGATCGACGTCTTCTGCGAGAAGGGCGCCTTCGACGGCGGCCAGGCCCGGGCGATCCTCACGGCGGGCAGGGCCAGGGGCCTGCACCCGCGCATCCACGCCAACCAGCTGTCGTACGGCCCCGGCGTCCAGCTCGCCGTGGAACTCGACGCGGCGAGCGCGGACCACTGCACCCACCTCACCGACGCCGACGTGGACGCCCTCGCCCACAGCCGGACGGTCGCCACGCTCCTCCCCGGCGCCGAGTTCTCCACCCGCGCCGAGTGGCCGGACGCCCGCCGCCTCCTCGACGCGGGCGTCACCGTGGCCCTCTCCACGGACTGCAACCCGGGATCGTCCTTCACCTCGTCCGTCCCCTTCTGCGTCGCGCTCGCGGTGCGGGACATGGGGATGACGCCGGACGAGGCGGTCTGGTCGGCCACGGCGGGGGGCGCGCGGGCGCTCCGCCGCGACGACGTCGGCCGCGTCACGCCGGGCGCGTACGCCGACCTCGCGCTGCTGGACGCGCCCAGCCACGTCCACCTCGCCTACCGGCCGGGAGTCCCCCTGGTCACGGACGTATGGCGCAGGGGCGTACGCGTCGTCTGACCGGGCCTCAGGCGGGGTGTCCGCAAGGCGTCGAGCCCTCGAGCCCTCGGGCCCGGGGGCTCAGGCGTGGACGGGCCCGGCGCCCGCCCGCCACCGCTGCCCGTCGCGCCCCGACACCTCGTCGAAGGTGACGGAGCCGAGCGCGTCCGGGGTCACGGCGTGCCCCGGCGCGATCGCCGGGCGGATCACTCCCCGGGAGTCGACCTCGAACCTCAGGTTCTCGCCGTTGTCCCCCTCCAGCGAGTCGCACTCCCAGATGCCCACGCCGTCGTCGGTCGCCCCCCGGCTGTCGAGGCACAGGTCGGGATCGGCGAACGACTGGAGGGCGTTCCGGTGGGAGTCGAGGCGCCAGCGCTGGGTGGCGCGCGCGGAGCAGGTGGCGGTGACGACGTCGGTGCCCTTCTCCAACTCGCCCCGGATGTCCAGGCACAGGCCCGAGGCGATGTTCACCACCTGGGCGTAGGCGCCGTTCAGCGGCGGCCCGTACGGCAGCGACGGCGTAGGGAGGCCCGTCCTCGACGGACTCGGACTCGGGCTCCGCGTCGGCTTCTCCTTCGCCGGGGGCTTCGAGGGGCTCCCGGTGTCCGAAGGGGTCGGGGACGGCGTCGGGCTCTGCGGGACCGTCGGGGTCACCGGGCCCGACGGCGGCGTGGCGGGCGTACCGACGGAATCCGCCGCGCCGTCGGACGACGAGCCGACCGAGCCCGAGAACACCAGGAACGCCAGCAGCGGCGCCAGCGCCACCCCCAGGGCCACCGACGTCAGCACGAACCGCCGGGACGGCGACCACCCGGCCCCCGGCACCCCGGCCTCGGCAACGGCCCCGGTGCCGGCCCGGCTTGACGCCCCGGCCCCGCCGTCGTGGGCCCCGGCCGCTGTCCCGGCACCGGCCCTGCTCCCGGCCGCGCCCGCCGCACGGCCGGCGGCCGTCGCGGTGCCCGCCGCCGCGTCGGCCCAAGCACCGGTGCCGCCTTCGACGGCGGGACCTTCCCACGCCTCCGCCCCGGCCAGCGCACCGCCCCGGGGCTCCGCCCCCACCCCGTCCGCCGCACGATCCCTGCCGCCGGAGTCGGAACCGACGCCGAAGCCGGAGGAGCTCCCGGAGTCGGAACCGACGCCGAAGCCGGAGGAGCTCCCGGAGTCGGAACCGACGCCGAAGCCGGAGGAGCTCCCGGAGTCGGAACCGACGCCGAAGCCGGAGGGGCTCCCGGAGGCGGGGCCGACGTCGGGGCCGGCGTCGGAGCCGAAGCCGGACGCCGCCCATGCCGCTGCCACGGCGGCAGCCGCGGCCGCCGCCTCCGCCCCTGCCCAATCCCCTGCTCCGGAGCCTGTCCCTGTCCCGGCCCCGGCCCGAGGCCCCGTCCCCGCCCCGGCCCAAGGCCCGGCCCCGGTCTCCGCTTCCCCGAAGCCCCCCGCGGCCTCCGCTCCGGCGTCCGAACGGCCGCCGTCCCACGCGCCGGTTCCGTCCCGCGCACCCGCATCGTCCCGCGCCCCCACGCTGTCCCGCGCCCCCACCCCACCCCGCGCATACGCCGTACCGCCCCAGGGCAGCAGCCCCTCCGCGAGGGTCGCGCGCGGGCTGTCGCGCAGGGCGCACAGCTCCTCGTACGCACCGGAGCAGTACGCGCAATGCTCCATATGGGTGTGCAGATCCGTGCTGTGGCGGGGGGTGTCCGGTCGTACGGACTCCTCGATCAGCCGGCGGAAGTCCTGGCAGCGGGGGTCGTCGGAGGCGGCGAGGCGCACTCTGAGACAGGCCTGGCGCAGGGCGAGGAACGCGGAGTCCCGCTTGTACGTCACGTCGTCGGGGGTGAGGCCGAGGAGTACGGCCGTACGGTCGTCCGGTTCGCGCTCCACGACGCCGTACCAGATGAGGCCCTGCGGGCGGGGCGGCAGGAGTTCGAACGCCGCGAGCAGGGGCGGGACGGGGCCGTCGGGGCCCGTGGTGTCCAGCACGAGGCGCAGGGCGGGGTCGAGACCGGTCGCGCCTCCGTCCCCGGCCCAGCCGGCGGCGACCCGGGCGGTCAGCAGGAGCAGCCGGTGGCGCCAGGGGACGGTCGGCTCGATGCCGCGCGCCGTCTCCCGGGTGGCGACCGTGAACGCCTGTGTCGCCAGCTCCCGTGCCGAGGACTCGCTCGCGGCGCACAGCCGGGCATAGGCGAGGACGGCCGGGTGGTGACGCTCACGCAGCTCGCGCAGGGCCTGGTACGCGGTCGGCGAGTCGGCGCGTAACAGCGCGGTGAGCCGCGCGTCGGACGCCTTCGCGTGCCGGTGCTCGGACACCTCGTCGGGGCGTGCGCCCGGCGTGCCGGTGTCCTGCTGGTGCCCATGGCCGTCGTCGCCGCCGGGGCGCTCGTCCCGAGCCCGAGTCATCCTCGTGCCTCCTCGCACCCCCGTGTCCGCCAGTCGGCTTCTGGCATACCGAACAGTCTGGCGCGTGACCATAGTGGCGGAAGGTGAACCGCGGGGAAGGGGTTTCTTGCGGTAAGGGGGTGAGTTGGGGGGTGACCCGGAAACAGTTCGGCCGGGTACGTCAGGAGTGTCGCAACTCCTGCCGCACCCGGCCGACCCATGTCTCCGTCCACGCCGCCGCGCCGATGTCGTCGGCGTCGGCACGCGCTCACTCCTCCAGCGTCAGCCCCTTGCGCAGCCGCACCAGCGTGCGGGAGAGCAGCCGGGACACGTGCATCTGGGAGATGCCCAGTTCGTCCCCGATCTCGGACTGCGTCATGTTGGCCACGAACCGCAGGGAAAGGATCTGCCGGTCGCGCGGCGGCAGTTCGGCGATCAGCGGCTTCAGGGACTCGACGTACTCGATGCCTTCGAGCCCGTGGTCCTCGTAGCCGATCCGGTCCGCCAGCGCGCCCTCGGAGTCGTCCTCCTCGGGCTGGGCGTCCAGCGACGAGGCGGTGTACGCGTTCGACGCGGCCATGCCCTCGACGACCTCGTCCTTCGTGAGGCCGAGGCGCTCCGCCAACTCTCCCACCGTCGGAGCGCGATCGAGCTTCTGGGCCAGTTCGTCGCCGACCTTGGCCAGGTCGAGCCGGAGTTCCTGAAGTCTGCGCGGCACGCGTACGGACCAGCTCGTGTCGCGGAAGAAACGCTTGATCTCGCCGACGATGGTTGGCATCGCGAAGGTGGGGAACTCGACGCCCCGGCTCAGTTCGAAGCGGTCGATGGCCTTGATCAGGCCGATCGTGCCGACCTGGATGATGTCCTCCATCGGTTCGCTGCGCGAGCGGAACCGGGAGGCGGCGAACTTCACCAGAGCCAGGTTGAGTTCGACCAGGGTGTTGCGAACGTACGAGTATTCGTACGTGCCTTCCTCGAGGGACTCCAGCCGCTCGAAGAGGGTCTTGGACAGGGCCCGTGCGTCCACCGGCCCCACCTCGTCGTACGGGGGGATCTCCGGAAGGTCGGCGAGCGCGTCGCCCGGATCATGGGCGAGGTCGGCCTGCGTCTCTTCCGGGGCGGATGCCGACGTCGCCCTCTGGGTATGCGATTCGTCGAGCCGGGGTGACATGATGTCCTCCATCGTTCTCGGCATATGGCCGCCGATGCCAATACGTGCACTGCGGTGTGCGGCGCCTCCAAAGCCGGCCGTGTCGATTGGTGTCACTACTAGCCCTACCCGGTTTCCCGACGTCGTCGCAAGTGCCTCCTGTGGCGAAATGTCCCTTTGCGGGCGATTGTTCGGGTGTCGGGGAGTGTGGAGAAGGCGTAGTGTTCGAGGGCGAGTCAACAGTCACGACGGTCGGGAGAGAGACGGCATGGACCGTGGGACGGTCGGCAGCGCACAGTCGGGCCGGCTACGGGTCGAGGTGCGGGAAGAGGGCCCCAGTGCCGTCGTGACCCCGGCGGGTGAGCTCGATCACCACACCGCCGACCTGTTGCGTGAGCCACTCGAGAGCTGCCTGGACAAAGGATTCACGCGCCTGGTGGTGGACTGCTCGCGCCTGGAGTTCTGTGACTCCACCGGGCTCAACGTCCTGCTGGGCGCCCGGCTCAGGGCGGAGTCGGGGGGTGGCGGTGTCCATCTGGCGGGAATGCTCCCGGCGGTGGCGCGGGTCTTCGAGATCACCGGGGCGGACGCGGTGTTCACCGTCCACGACACCCTTGATGCGGCCCTGGGCGACTAGGGCTCCGGTCGGTCGGCCGTGACCTCCGTCATGGACGCCGTCGGCCGGGCCGGTCGGCGTCCGCGACCGGCCACCCGCCCTCGGTACCGACCCCCAGGTGTCACCTCCCGGCCGGCGGGTTATTCGCGTCACAGGTTGTGTGCCGAAAACATGGGTGTTCTGACGGTTCGCTCGGGCAGGAGACATCCTGAACGGGTCGGCGGACGAGTCGGCGGCGGCCCGGAAGCGGCTCGGCGACGGGGCGTGGACGGGCGGCGGCGTGTACGCCAGAGGTTCGGCGCCGGCCCGGCGACGGCTCGGTGCAGTACGACGAAGTGCGACGGAAGTACGGATGGCGCAACGGATGACAGCAGAAAACGGCACGTACCGCGGGCCTCGGTCCCGCACCCTTGATGAGTCCTGAATCGTGCACTGGTGAATCGGTGAGGTGAAGCGCTGATGAGCACCACCCGGCCTTTCTCGCCGGGCGACCGCGGCCCGGAACCGGGTGCCGGCGGCGCTTCCGGGGTGTCCGGCGGGGACCCGCCCGCGGCCCCCGCCGCGGGCAGTCAGTCCCGTCGGCTCAGTTTCGAGGGTGAGAGCGGGGTGGTGCCGCTCGCCCGTGACTTCACCCGCCAGGCGCTGCACGCGTGGGGGTGGTTGCCGGCCGCGACCGCGGATCAGCGGGCCGCGGCGGAGGACGTGCTGCTGGTGGTGTCCGAGCTGGTCACCAACGCGTGTCTCCATGCGGGGGGCCCGGCCGAGTTGCGGATCGGGTGCGACAACAAGGTGCTGCGGATCGAGGTGTCCGACCGGGGGGCGGGGAATCCGGCGCCGCGGACACCGCATCGGGCCGGGCGGCCGGGTGGGCACGGGATGTTCATCGTGCAGCGGCTGTGTCTGGACTGGGGGGTCGTACGGGCTCCCGGGGCGGCCGGGAAGACCGTGTGGGCGGAGTTGGGGGCACCGGCCTGAGTGCCATGGCGCCGTCGTGCGCCGGCGGCCGCGGGTTCGTCGTGGTCGATCGCGCGGTCCCCCGCGCCTCCGTGGTTTCCCGGGCCCTCGTGGTTTCCCGGGCCCTCGTGGTTTCCCGGGCGCGCTGAACGCCCGGCGGGCCGGTCCGGGCCATCGACACACATCCGACACTTACGTGTGTCTTCCTTCTCCACGAGCCCCGGCGTAGCTTGAGCGGCCGATCTGATGTTCCGTCAGAATGTGGGGTGCCGAGGTGTCGTACCGGACGTACCAGAAACGAACCGCCGCGCTCGCGTCCCTCGTGGCCCTGGCCGGCTCGGCGGTGCTGATGGCCGCCCCGGTGGCCCATGCCGAGGTCGTGGACGTCGAGTACAACTGCAAGACGCCGATCGGGGACAAGTCCGCGGTGTCGCCGATCGACATCAAGGGTGTCGAGAGCGGCGACGGCTACAAGATCACGATGTCGTGGCAGAAGGGCGTGTCGTCCAGCCCGGTCGAACTGGGCAAGGGCGCGATGACGCCGAGCGCCACGATCGAGTTGGGCGGGGCCGACAACGGGACGCTCACGGTGACGGGGCCGGCGAACCAGGAGGCGCTTCCGGCCAACACGCCGATCAAGATCAATGACCTGAGCGGTACGTACACCCCGAAGAAGACCGGCAAGGTCGACTTCACCGCGGGTGTGCTCACCATCAAGGCCCTCGGCACGGTGACCACCTGCACGCCGGGCAACGACCCCGGCCCGTCGCTGACTCTCGACGTCACCGCCGCGGGCGGGAGCGCCTCGGGCGGGTCGGGGGGCGGGTCCGACACCGGCGGTTCGGGTGGTACGGGCGGTTCGGGCGGCGAGTTGCCGCAGACCGGGCCCCTCGACTCGGCGGTCGCCCTCGGCACGCTCGGTGGCACGGTGCTGCTCGCGGGGACGGCGGGGGTGCTCTGGGTGACACGCAGGAACCAGGCGGTACGTCGCTGACGGGAGCCGAACGTGATCAGAAGGCGGCGGATCCCGGCGTCGTACTCGACCTCGCACTCGACCCCGACCTCGACCTCGCACTCGACCTCGACCTTGTACTCGACCTCGACCTTGTACTCGTACCCGACCTGGGCCTCGGCGCGGGTGCTCGCGGTGGTGTTCGCCCTCGTCGTGGTGCTCGTGGCGCCCTTCGCCGGCGGGGCCGCGCAGGCCGCGGACAAGCCGACCGTGAAGCTGTCCAAGTCGCAGGCGGGGACCGGTGGTTCGGTCACCGTGACCGGGGACGGCTGGCGGCCGAAGGCGATCCTGATGGTGCTGATCTGCGGTCAGTCCGTGCCGTCGCGGGGTGTGCCCGGCGGCACCGACACCTGTGCCAACGGCGACGGGCGGGCCGTGACCGCCGACGACAAGGGCGACTTCCGCCGGGAGTTGCCGGTGGCCGAGCCGCCGGTGCCGTGTCCGTGCGTCGTGCACGTCTCCACCATCACGGGGCCGAAGGCGGCGGCGGACGCGGCTTTCCAGGTCGCCGGGCACTCGGTCGAGCCGTTGCCGCGGGAGGCGTCCGGCGGACGGCTGTCGCTCCTGACGGACAGCCGACTGACGGGCTCCAGCGGGCTGTTGACCTGGTTCGGGGCGCCGCCCGCACGTGAGCTGGTCCTCACCGTCGGCAACGTCGGCACCTCCCCGGTCAAGGACCCCGTCTTCCAGGTCGGCACCTCCCACGGGGTGTTCGCGCCGCAGTGGGAGGAACAGCGGTGGCGCGGCACGATCCAGCCGGGCCGCGAGGCCCGCATCACCCTGCCCGTCGACCTCGCGGCCGGGGCCCACGGCGACTACACAGTCTCCCTCGAGTACGGCGGCAGGGTTCTCACCGAACAGCCGTGGAGCGTCGGCCGCCCCTGGGGCGTCACCCTCTTCTGGCTGATGCTCAGCCTCGTCGTACCCGCCGCGCTGTTCCGGATCGGCATGGCGGTGGTGGACCGGGTGCGGCCGGGGCGCGAGGCCCCCGGGCGAAGGGCACGCGGGCGGCGGATGCCCGGACTTCCGCCGTGGGTGCCCAGGCCGAGCCCCTCGACCGCCGCCCACGCACAACCCCGTACGCCGTCCCCCTCGCCCACGACGTCGGCCCTGCCGTGGTTCGCACCGGACACGGATCCGGGGGTGCCGCGGGCCGCGCGCTTGTCCTCGGCGCGGGAGGACACCTCCACGTGAGGGACGAGGAGGGGCCGCCGCACCCGCGGGTACGGCGGCCCCTCCCACGGACCCTCGGGCGCCGGTCTCAGTGGACGTCGCCGGTCAGGGCCCTGACCTTCCTGCGGTACATGTAGATCGCGAAGCCGGCGAGGGCGGCGAGGGTGGCCTCCACGGCGACCATGCCGGTGCCGCTGAGGTCGAAGCCGCCGACGGCGGGGTTGGAGAGCAGGCCGGTGACGGAGTCGCCCGCGGTGACCGCGAGGAACCACACGCCCATCATCTGGCCGGCGTACTTGGCCGGGGCCATCTTCGTCGTCACGGACAGGCCGACCGGGGAGAGGCACAGCTCACCGACGGTCTGGATGAAGTAGATGCCCACCAGCCACATCGGGCTGGTCAGCGTGCCGTCCGCCGCCATGCCCAGCGGGATCAGGAAGAAGAAGAACGAGACGCCGACGAGCACCAGGGCCATCGCGAACTTCACGGCCGTGCCGGGCTCCCTGCCCTGGCGGTTCAGCCACAGCCAGAGCCACGCGAACACCGGGGCCAGCGCCATGATGAACAGGGGGTTCAGCGACTGGTACCAGGAGGTCGGGAACGCGAAGCCGAGCAGCGATCCGGCCACCTTCGCGTCGTTCGAGCCGAACGCCTGGACCGTGGACGCGCCCTGGTCGTAGATCATCCAGAACACGGCGGCGGCGACGAAGAACCAGATGTAGCCGGTCATCTTCGACTGCTCGGCGGTGGTCAGCTCCTTGTCCCGCTTGATGCGCAGCAGCACACCGGCCGGGACGACCAGACCGATGACGGTCAGCGGGATCATCGCCCAGTTCAGGGTGAAGTGGCCGCTGAGGCCCACGGCTCCGTAGAAGACGGCCGCGACGGCCAGCCACAGCAGACCCTTGCGCAGCCAGGAGGCGCGCTCCTCGGCCGCCAGCGGCTTGGGGACGAGGTCGCTCCTCGGGCTCAGGGTCCGGCTGCCGGCGAGGAAGGCGGCGAGGCCGATGGCCATGCCGACCGCGGCCATGCCGAAGCCGAGGTGCCAGTTGACCTCCTGGCCGACGGTGCCGATGGCCAGCGGGGCGAAGAAGGCACCCGCGTTGATGCCCATGTAGAAGATCGTGAAGCCGCCGTCGCGCCGGGGGTCCTCGGGGCCGTCGTAGAGATGGCCCACCATCGTGGAGATGTTTGCCTTCAGCAGGCCGGAGCCGGCCGCGACCAGGGCCAGGCCCGTGAAGAACGGTGCCTGACCGCCCGGCAGGGCGAGCACCAGGTGTCCGGACATGATCGTGACCGCGGCGATCGTCACCGTCTTGCGGGGGCCCCAGACCCGGTCGCCGAGCCAGCCGCCGGGCATCGCGAGCAGGTACACCATCGCCGAGTAGACGGCGACGATCGTGGTGGTGGTGGCCAGGTCCATGGCCAGGCCGCCGCCCATGCTCCCCTTGCCGGCGTCGGGGCCGCCGGAGAGCAGGTAGACGGTGAGGAGGGCCTTCATGCCGTAGTAGGAGAATCGTTCCCACATCTCGGTCATGAAGAGAGTGGCCAGTCCGCGGGGGTGGCCGAAGAAGGTGCCCTCGGTGCCGGGGGTTCCCCGGCCGGCCGAGTCCTTCGTCAGGCTGGACGCCATGGTCGTTCCTTGCAGGTCGGGACGGAGCGCGTGGGGGCGCGCGCCCGGTGGAGGGGGTCGGCCGGGACCGGCCGGCCGGGACGTCCGCCCCACGCCCACGGGGAGTCCGCCCCGGGACACGGGGCGGCGGACGGCGACCACCGGGATCCATGCCCCTCTACGCGCGTCGACGCGTCGATGCGTCCCGCGTGTTCGGGGTCCGGCCACAGGTCATTCCGCACATAAAAGAGACCTTCAGCGCAGATATACCGCCAAAGGCCCTCACATGTTGCTACAGGCGTTCCGTCACCATACGCCACAGGACTGCGGGAAAAGGAAGCGCTTGAGAGGCGGATCACAGGTAAGAATGGAACCTTGATCGCACATTCGAAGGTCATTCAATGGTTCGCGTCGCGTAGACGCAGGAGGTGACCACGGAGGGCGTGGCACGGCGACGCAGTGTTCACGGGATCGCCGCGCGACCCGCACCGGACCCGGGCGCCTTCTCCACACGTCGACGCGGATCTTCACCGGGGGTGGGACGAAACACCCGCCACAGTGGATCATGCCCCGCCGAAGTAGGAGAACCAGGGGAAGCAGGTGTGAATCACGCTTGTCGATCCCCCTCCACCTGCGGTTCTCGGCGGACTACCATCACCTCATGACCCGTGTACTGCTCGCCGAGGACGACGCGTCCATCTCGGAGCCGTTGGCTCGCGCACTGCGCCGGGAAGGGTACGAGGTGGAGGTCCGTGAGGACGGACCCACCGCGCTGGACGCCGGAACGCAGGGTGGCGTCGACCTGGTCGTCCTGGACCTGGGGCTGCCCGGGATGGACGGCCTGGAGGTGGCCCGCCGGCTGCGCGCCGAGGGCCTCACCGTGCCGATCCTCATCCTGACCGCGCGCGCCGACGAGGTGGACACCGTCGTGGGCCTGGACGCGGGCGCCGACGACTACGTCACCAAGCCCTTCCGGCTCGCCGAGTTGCTGGCCCGTGTCCGGGCCCTGCTCCGGCGCGGCGCCGCGGAGCCGACGCAGCCGCCCGCCACCCATGGGGTGCGGATCGACGTCGAGTCGCACCGGGCGTGGATGGGGGAGGAGGAGCTTCAGCTCACCGCGAAGGAATTCGACCTGCTGCGGGTGCTCGTGCGCGACGCGGGGCGGGTCGTCACCCGTGACCAGTTGATGCGCGAGGTCTGGGACACGACGTGGTGGTCGTCGACGAAGACGCTGGACATGCACATCTCCTGGCTGCGCAAGAAGCTCGGCGACGACGCGGCGAATCCGCGGTACATCGCGACGGTGCGCGGGGTCGGGTTCCGCTTCGAGAAGAACTGACCGGCAGGGGCCGGGCGCCGAGCGGCACGGGGGCGTGTGCCGTGCGGCGGCCGCAGGGGATGCGCGGCTGACCGCTGACCGCTGACCGTGCGGTTCCCCGCGCCGCTCACGGGGCGCGGCCCTGCCGCTCGTGGGCCGCGTCCGGCGAGCGCCGGTAAGCGACACCGCCCCCCGCCCGGCACCAGGCGCCGGGTGTCGCACAATCAGAGGTCCAGGAACACCCGCCCGCCCGGAGGGCAACCGTGCGCCGCCGTCTCATCCAGTCCACCCTCGCCGTCGTCCTCGTGGTCATCGCGGTCTTCGGCGTCTCCCTCGTCATCGTCGAGACCCGCACGATCAGCACCAGCGCCCAGGAACGCGTGGAGTCCGAGGCGGTCCAGCTGACGAGCATCGTGGACAGCCGCATCATCGGCGACGAACGGATCACCGCGGAGGTCCTCAGGGACCAGGTCGGCGACGAGCGCTACGCCCGTATCGAGATCCCCGGCCAGGCCACGATCGAGATCGGCGAGAAGCCCGTCGGCGACGTCATCCGCCATGAGGCCAAGGGCGAGAAGGACGAGGTCGTCACGGTCGAGGAGTCCCGTTCGGCGGTCAGCCGCGAGGTCGGCCGCACGCTGCTGATCATCGCGGCGGTCGCCCTGCTCGCCGTCATCGCCGCCGTCGTCCTCGCCGTACGCCAGGCCAACCGCCTCGCCTCCCCCCTCACCGACCTCGCCGAGACCGCCGAACGGCTCGGCTCCGGCGACCCCCGCCCCCGCCACAAGCGCTACGGCGTCCCGGAGCTGGACCGGGTCGCGGACGTGCTGGACTCCTCCGCCGAGCGCATCGGCCGCATGCTGACCGCCGAGCGGCGTCTCGCGGCGGACGCGTCCCATCAGCTGCGGACGCCGCTGACCGCGCTGTCCATGCGGCTGGAGGAGATCACCCTCACGGACGACCTCGCCACGGTGAAGGAGGAGGCCCACATCGCGCTCACCCAGGTCGAACGCCTCACGGACGTCGTGGAGCGGCTCCTCACCAACTCCCGCGACCCCCGTAACGGCTCCGCCGTCTCCTTCGAGCTCGACGAGGTGATCAAGCAGCAGTTGGAGGAGTGGCGGCCGGCCTACCGGAGCGCCGGGCGGGCCGTCGTCAGCTCGGGCAAGCGCCACCTTCAGGCGGTGGGCACGCCGGGCGCGGTCGCGCAGGTGCTGGCCGCGTTGATCGAGAACTCGCTCATGCACGGCGGCGGCACGGTGGCGTTGCGCACCCGCGTCACCGGGAACCAGGCGGTGATCGAGGTCACCGACGAGGGGCCCGGCGTTCCCGCCGACCTCGGGGCGCGGATCTTCGAGCGGGCGATCAGCGGGCGCAACTCGACGGGGATCGGGCTGGCCGTGGCGCGCGACCTCGCGGAGGCCGACGGGGGGCGCCTGGAGATGCTCCAGGCGCAGCCGCCGGTGTTCGGGCTGTTCCTGTCGCGTACGCCGGTGCGGACGCCGTCCGGCGATGACCGGCCCGTTCGGTAGCTCGGCGGTGGGGTGCGGGCGGTGTGCGCGGACGCGCCGTGGCTCCGGGGCGTGCGACGGCGGGTGCCACAGCGGGTGCGGGCCGGTGGGGCTTCTCGCGCGGTTCCCCGCGCCCCTTCGGGGCCCGGCCCTCAGCGGCGCTTGCCCGTGACCGCGGGTGGGTGGGCGGCCCCCGCTTCGAGGAACGATTCCGCGCTCGACACGGCCTTGCGGGCCGGGAGGGCCCGGAACACCCAGCTGCGGTACGACCAGAAGCGGAAGAGGGTCGCGATGCCGATGCCGAGGAACTTGAAGATGTTGGACTGCAGGGGGCTGTCCCAGTCGAAGCCGTAGGTCGCGGTGTACAGGACACCGTTCTCGATCACCAGCCCGACCGCGCTGAACAGCAGGAAGAGCGACAGCTCCTTCGTACGGCCGCTCTTGTCACGGTCCCGGTACGTGAAGTAGCGGAACCCGACGTAGTTGAACGCGATCGCGACGATCGTCGCGATGACACTGGCCCGCACGACCTGCAGGTCGGTGGTGTGCCGCACGAGGTTGAACACCGCGAGGTTCACCAGCAGCCCCGCACCGCCCACCGCGCCGAACTTGGCGACCTCTCGTACGAGCTGGTCGATCCGGCGGCGCAGGGCGCCGCGGGGCTTCGTATCAGGCCCCGAGGTGGTACTTCCCATGGTGTGCGGCCCCCGTCGCTCGGTCCGGTCGGTGTCGTGCCGGTGGTCAGCCGGTTGCTGGTCCGTCCGAAATGAGTTGATCTTCGGTCGAAATCCACTGGTTCAGCCATGCTAACCAGCGCCCCTTGGCAACGCCTGTGCGGAAGCTCACACCCGGGACGCGGGGGAGGTCCCGGGGCGGTCCGGTGGGGAAACGGGCGGGGAAATCGGGCACCGGGGAGTGGCCGATTCCGTGGCCGATACCCTGGGGGCGTGACGTTCCCGGTAGTCGGCATGGTCGGCGGGGGGCAGCTCGCTCGTATGACACACGAGGCGGGCATCCCGCTCGGCATCAGGTTCAAGCTCCTCAGTGACACCCCTCAGGATTCCGCGGCGCAGGTCGTCGGCGATGTCGTCATCGGCGACTACCGCGACCTCGACACGCTGCGTGCGTTCGCGCAGGGCTGCGACGTGATCACCTTCGATCACGAACACGTACCCACCGAGCATCTACGGGCCCTGGAAGCGGACGGTATCCCCGTACGCCCGGGCCCGGACGCGCTCCAGCACGCCCAGGACAAGGGCGTGATGCGCGCGAGACTCGACGCGATCGGCGTGCCCTGCCCACGGCACCGCATCGTCGCGGACCCCGACGACGTGGCCGCTTTCGCCGCCGAGGGCGAGGGGTTTCCGGTCATCCTCAAGACCGTGCGCGGCGGCTACGACGGCAAGGGCGTGTGGGTCGCCCGGTCCGTCGAGGACGCCGCCGAGCCCTTCCGCGCCGGTGTCCCGGTCCTCGCGGAGGAGAAGGTCGACTTCGTCCGGGAGCTGGCCGCCAACGTCGTACGGTCGCCGCACGGCCAGGCCGTGGCCTACCCGGTGGTGGAGTCGCAGCAGGTGAACGGCGTCTGCGACACCGTCATCGCGCCCGCCCCCGACCTCGACCGGGGCCTCGCCCTCAGGGCCGAGGAGCTGGCCCTCACCATCGCCAAGGAACTGGACGTGATCGGCCACCTGGCCGTCGAGCTGTTCCAGACCCGCGACGGCCGCATCCTGGTCAACGAGCTGGCCATGCGCCCCCACAACTCCGGCCACTGGAGCCAGGACGGCGCGATCACCTCGCAGTTCGCCAACCACGTACGGGCCGTCCTCGACCTGCCGCTGGGCGACCCGCGCCCGCGCGCGAAGTGGACCGTCATGGTCAACGTCCTCGGCGGCGACTACCCCGACATGTACTCCGCGTACCTGCACTGCATGGCCCGCGACCCACAGCTCAAGATCCACATGTACGGCAAGGACGTGAAGCCCGGCCGTAAGGTCGGTCACGTCAACACCTACGGCGACGACCTCGACGACGTGCTGGAGCGCGCCCGTCACGCCGCCGGCTATCTGAGAGGCACGATCACCGAATGAGCCCTGTCGTAGGCATTGTCATGGGTTCGGACTCCGACTGGCCCGTCATGGAGGCCGCCGCGCAGGCCCTCGACGAGTTCGAGATCGCGTACGAGGTCGACGTCGTCTCCGCGCACCGGATGCCGCGCGAGATGGTCGCGTACGGCGAGGAGGCCGCGGGCCGGGGCCTCAAGGTGATCATCGCGGGGGCGGGCGGCGCCGCCCATCTGCCCGGCATGCTCGCGTCCGTGACCCCGCTGCCGGTCATCGGGGTCCCCGTGCCGCTGAAGTACCTCGACGGGATGGACTCCCTGCTGTCGATCGTGCAGATGCCGGCCGGTGTGCCCGTCGCGACGGTCTCCGTCGCCGGGGCCCGCAACGCCGGACTGCTGGCCGCGCGCATCCTGGCCACGCACGACGAGGAACTCCTCGGCCGTATGCGGGAGTTCCAGCAGGAGCTGAACGACCAGGCCACCGAGAAGGGCAAGCGCCTGCGCACCAAGGTCGAGGGAGCCGGCAACGGCTTCGGCTTCGGGAAGTAGACGCGACGCGATGACGGGGATCACGGGGGACACGGGGGACATGGGTATGGGCATGGACATGGCGTCACTGGAGGCGGCCCGGGAGCTGCTGCGGGAGTTCCCGGTCGCGGACGGGCACAACGACCTGCCCTGGGCACTGCGCGAGCAGGTCCGCTACGACCTGGACGCGCGGGACATCGCCACCGACCAGAGCGCCTTTCTCCACACCGACCTGGCGCGGCTGCGCGCGGGCGGCGTCGGGGCGCAGTTCTGGTCGGTGTACGTCCCCTCGGACGCCGAGGTGCTGCCGAGTGCCGTCTCCGCGACGCTCGAACAGATCGACTGCGTACGGCAGTTGATCGACCGTTACCCCGCCGAGCTGCGGGCCGCGCTGACCGCGGCCGACATGGAGGCGGCCCGCGCCGAGGGCCGTGTCGCCTCCCTGATGGGCGCCGAGGGCGGCCACTCCATCGACAACAGTCTCGCCACCCTGCGGGCGCTGTACGCGCTCGGTGTCCGCTACATGACGCTCACCCACAACGACAACATCGCCTGGGCCGACTCCGCGACGGACAAGGCGGCGGTCGGCGGCCTCTCGGCCTTCGGCCGGGCCGTCGTCCGGGAGATGAACCGCGAGGGCATGCTCGTCGACCTCTCGCACGTCGCCGCGACGACGATGCGCGACGCGCTCGACACGTCGGTGGCCCCGGTGATCTTCTCCCACTCGTCGTCGCGGGCCGTCTGCGACCACCCCCGCAACATCCCGGACGACGTCCTGGAGCGGCTCCCGGCCAACGGGGGAGTGGCGATGGTGACGTTCGTGCCGAAGTTCGTGCTCCAGGCCGCCGTCGACTGGACGGCGGCCGCCGACGAGAACATGCGGGCCCACGGCCTCCACCACCTCGACACCACCCCCGAGGGGATGGCGGTGCACCGCGCCTTCGAGGAGCGCAGCCCCCGTCCGGTCGCCACGGTGTCCACGGTCGCGGACCATCTCGACCACATGCGCGAGGTCGCCGGCATCGACCACCTCGGCATCGGCGGCGACTACGACGGCACGGCCTTCACCCCGGACGGCCTGGGCGACGTCTCCTCCTACCCGAACCTGATCGCCGAGCTCCTCGACCGGGGCTGGTCCCGGGCCGACCTGGCCAAGCTGACCTGGCGCAACGCGGTCCGGGTGCTGGGCGCGGCGGAGGACGTGGCCCGGGACCTCCGGGCCCGTACGGGCCCGTCGAACGCGACGCTGGAGCAGCTGGACGGGTGACACCGGGTGCCGCCCGGGCGTCACCCGGGTGGCGCAACGACGGCCCCGCCGCGGCCGTACAACCCGAACGCCCCACCCACCAGGAACGCGGGCGGCCTCCGTGCCACGGTGACGAGTACTGCGATCACCCAACGGCTACGGAGGTCCGCCATGGCAGATCTGCAGGACGAACTGCAAGCGGCGGGTGAGGCGGGGGAGCTCGACACCCCGCCCACCACCGGTACGAAGGGCAAGTCCAAGCCCACGCCGAAGCCGGGCCCTCGGCTTCCGGCGGCGGAGCCCGAGGCGACGGCCGACGGCACGACCGGGACCGCCGGGCCCGGGACCGCCGCGTCCGGGACCGGCGAGCCCGCGACCGCCGAGGGCCCCGCGGCCGGGACGGCCGAGCTGACGTGGGCCGAGCCCGGGACGGCGGAGTTCCGGACGGGCGAGCCCGGGACCGCCGAGCTCGGGACCGCCGCGTCCGGGACCGGCGAGCCTGCGACCGCCGAGGGCCCCGCGGCCGGGACGGCCGAGCTGACGTGGGCCGAGCCCGGGACGGCGGAGTTCCGGACGGGCGAGCCCGGGTGGGCCGGGTTCCGGACGGGCGAGCCCGGGTCGGCCGAAGCCCTGACCGCCGAGCCCGGTGAGGCCGAGCCTCCGGATGAGCTGGCGGCGGCGCACTCCTTCCTCGTCGAGCACCCCGTCGCCGACGGCTACAGCGGGCTGCCGTGGGTGCTGCGCCATCTGCCCTGGTACGACCTGGAGCTGGGCGAGGGCGGGGTGGACACCGATGTGCCGCGGATGCGCAAGGGCCACATCGGCGCTCTGTTCTGGTCCCTGCACCTGCCGGAGGGCCTGACGGGCGAGCGGGCCGTCGGCGCCACCCTGGAGCAGCTGGACCTGGTCCGGACCGTCGTCCACGCCCACCCCGAGGGCCTGCGGCTCGTGCACAGCGCGGGGCAGACCACCGACGCCCGCAACTGCGGCCGGGTCGGCGTCCTGCTCGGCCCCGCCGGAGCCCCCGCCCTCGACGACTCCCTCGGCATCCTGCGCGCCCTGCACGCGCTCGGCCTGAAGATCCTCACGCTCGCCGGTGTGTCCTGGGCGGGCGAGGCCGGGCTGACCAGGTTCGGCGAGGAGGTGGTCCGCGAGATGAACCGCATCGGCGTCCTCGCCGACGTCTCCGGAGCCCCCGAGGCGACGGTCCGCCGGACCCTCGCCGTCTCCCGCTCCCCGGTCCTGTGCACCCGCTCGGCTGCCCACGCCCTGCGCTCCCACCCCGCCAACCTCTCCGACGACCTCCTCGCCGAGCTGGGCGAGGCCCAGGGCCTGTGCATGGTGCCGCTGACCGCCGAGCAGACCGGCCCGTCCATCCCGGACGTGGCCGACCACCTCGACCACGTCCGCAAGATCGCCGGCCCCGATTGCGTCGGCCTCTCCGGCACGTACGACTCGGGCGCCGCCCACCCCGCCAGCCTCACCGACGCCTCCTGCTACCCGCACCTCGTCGTCGAGCTGATGCGCCGGGGCTGGCCGGCGGACGACCTCGCGCTCCTCACCTGGGGCAACGTCCAACGCGTCCTGCGCAGCGCCGACTTCACGGCGCGGGCGGCCCAGGACCGCCGGGAGGCGTCGACGGCGAAGATAACGGAGCTGGACGGATAGGCAGCCGGGCCGCCGGGCCGCGTGGCCGCCGGGCGCCTCGGCCGTCGCGCGGAGTCAGCAGGCGCAGAGGCAGAACGGGTGCCCGGCGGGATCCGCGTACACCCGGAAGCTCCGCGAGCGGTCCTCGGCGTCCAGCGGCCGCGCCCCGAGCGCGAGCACGTCCTTCTCGGCCGCGTCCATGTCCTCCACGGTCAGGTCCAGATGGAACTGCTGCGAGGCGTCGGGCGCGGGCCACTTCGGCGGTACGAACCCCTCGGCGGCCTGGAACGCCAGCGACGGGCCGCCCGGCACCACCAGGTCGACCCACTCCCCGTCGCCCTCGACGGTGCCGCCCAGCACGCCCGCGTAGAAACCGGCGAGCGCGCGCGGATCGGGACAGTCCAGGACGACGACACCCAGCTTGGCGACAGCCATGACTTCCTCCTTGAAATCGGTGTCACTCCACGGGTCACCCACCTCGGTTACCCCAAACAGGCGGGCAACCAGTAACCGTTACTGCATGCTGCCCCATAAGGGGTAACATCGCAAACGGAAAACGGAGGTACCGTCGCTGCCATGAGTGAGAGCGCGCCCGCACCCGATGGCCTCGCCCTGGTGGAGGCGCTGGTGAACACCCTCGACCTGGAGTCGGGCGCCGACACGCTCGACACCGCCGAGGGCCGGGCCCCGTTCGGTGTCGCGGAGGCGGAGCTGGCGGACGTGCGCGAGTTGCGCGAGTCGCTGCGCGCCGTGTGCCTGGCGCACGCGGGCCACCGGCCGCACCGCGCGGTGACCCCCCTGGGACAGCTGTTGGCGCGGGCGCCGCTGTACGTCGCCGTCGACGGGCGGGACGGCTCGGCGACCCTCGCCCCCGCCGACGAGGGCCCGCTGCTCTCCCGCGTGGCGGCCGCCGTCGCACAGGCGCTGACCGCCGGTACCTGGCTCCGCCTCAAGGCCTGCGAGCTGCCCGAGTGCCACTGGGCGTACTACGACCGCAGCCCCGCCGGCCGCCGCCGCTGGTGCTCGATGTCGGTCTGCGGGGCGCGGGCGAAGATGCGCCGGTACCGGGCGAAGGCCTGACCGCCCGACCCGCCGGCAAGGCGAGGACCAGCACGGCGGGCACGGCACCGTGGGCCGCCCGCCGCGCCGCTCTCACGCGAACTCCGCGGCGACCGGCAGCCGCAGCCGCGTCGCGGGGCGCGGCCACCCGAACCGGAACCCGGTGCCCGGCGCAGCAGCCGGGCGGTGCCGACCACGAGCAGCCGGTCGTCGGCGCGCTCGCCCACCCGCAGCCACAGCAGCGCCGGGAAGGCGCCCCCGTGCACTTCGAGATCGGCGAGGAGCCGCGGTCGGCGCCCGCCGTCGAGGGAGTCGCCTTGCACGGCGAGGAGGACGGACCTCGCCCCGACCCTTCCGGCGGACTCGACGGACTCGACGGACTCGGCGAACTCGAAGCGGAACACGAGCTGTTCGGGTCCGTCCGGCACGGTCAGCGACGCCCCGGTGAGGGTGACGCGGCGGCGGCCGGTCGGCAGCGGGCCGTACCGCGGTGACGGTTGTCATCCCGGATTTCCTTGGAAAGCGGTTCCCGAGGTGTGGGGAGGATGTGGAGAATGGGGTGGGCGCCGGTCCGACCGGCTGAGCCCCGGCCGGACCGGCGCCCACCTTCGTCGCGGGACGCGTCAGCAGCTGTCGGTGAGGAAGTCCTCGGTGGGGGCGCGCAGTTGCCCGGCCCGGACCGTGTGCATCTGCACGTAGCCGTCCGCGTTCAGCAGGTCGGTGACCCGCTGCCCGAGCGACTGCTCCAGGTGTGCCTGGTCGATGTGGTTCAACAGCACCGTGAGGGTGTCGTCGGAGATCGCCCCGCCGCCCTCGACGACCGGCGCCAGGATGGTCTCGACCCCCACCGTGCGCATCTTGGGATACGAGTCGAGCGCCGTCGCGGCAGGGGGTGATGCCGGGGGAGCGGCGGCCCCGCCCTTCCAGCCGGATTCGGCGAGCCCCAGGAAACCGCGTCAGGCGGTCGGCCGCCCCATCGCCCGGTACGTCCAGCCCGCCCGCCGCCACAGCTCCGGGTCCAGCGCGTTGCGGCCGTCCAGGACGAGCCGTGTCGACGCGACCTCGCCCAGCGCCGCCGGGTCCAGCTCGCGGAACTCGTGCCACTCGGTGAGGTGCAGCACGATGTCGGCGCCCCGCACGGCCTCGATCGCGGAGTCGGCGTACCCGAGCGTCGGGAAGATCCGCCGGGCGTTGTCCATGCCCTTGGGGTCGTAGACGGTGACCTGGCCGCCCTGGAGGTGGATCTGCCCGGCCACGTTGAGGGCGGGGGAGTCGCGTACGTCGTCGGAGTCGGGCTTGAAGGTGGCGCCGAGCACGGCGACCCGCTTGCCGAGGAAGGACCCGCCGTCCAGCGCCTGCCGGGCCAGCTCCACCATCTGCCCGCGCTGGCGCATGTTGATGGAGTCGATCTCGCGCAGGAACGTCAGCGCCTGGTCGGCGCCCAGCTCACCGGCGCGGGCCATGAACGCCCGGATATCCTTCGGCAGACAGCCGCCGCCGAACCCGATGCCGGCCCGCAGGAACTTCTTGCCGATCCGGTCGTCGTGCCCGATGGCCTCCGCCAGCTTGGCGACATCGCCCCCGGCGGCCTCGCACACCTCGGCCATGGCGTTGATGAAGGAGATCTTGGTGGCGAGGAAGGAGTTCGCGGAGGTCTTCACCAGCTCGGCGGTCGGGAAGTCGGTGAGGATGAAGGGCGAGCCCTCGCCGACCGGCGTCGCGTACACCTCGCGCAGCAGCTTCTCGGCCTTGTCGCTCCGCACACCCACCACGATCCGGTCGGGGTGCAGCGTGTCGTTCACGGCGAAGCCCTCGCGCAGGAACTCCGGGTTCCAGGCCAGCTCGGCGTCCGCCCCGGCCGGCGCGTGCTCGGCGAGATAGGCGGCCAGCCGCTCGGCGGATCCGACCGGCACGGTCGACTTGCCGACGACGAGGGCCGGGCCCGTCAGATGCGGGGCGAGCGAGGCGAAGGCGGCGTCGACGTACGACATGTCGCAGGCGTACTCGCCGTGCCGCTGCGGGGTGTTCACGCAGACGAAGTGGACGTCGCCGAAGGCCGCGACCTCGGCGTAGTCGGTCGTGAAGCGCAGCCGCCCGCTCGACCCCTCGATCCCGGCGACGTGCTTGCGCAGCAGTTCCTCCAGGCCCGGCTCGTACATCGGGACCTCGCCCCGCCGGAGCATGTCGATCTTCTCTTCGACGACATCGAGCCCGAGCACCTCGAACCCCAGCTCGGCCATGGCCGCAGCGTGTGTCGCGCCGAGATAGCCGGTGCCGATCACGGTGATCTTGAGGGCCATGCGTACTCCTGGGATGTCCGGCCATGAGGTGTCGACCATGCTCTGGTCGAGTGCGCTGCACGAGCATAGTCGGGGCGTGTTCGAGCCCTTCACCGGGCAGATTCCCCGGGGGCCGGCGGCCTGTCGTCAAACTCACGTATCACTCGGCGTGCCCCGACCACTAAAATTTGGGTTACTTAACGGTAGTTAGCGTCAGGAGCGTGAGAGACCTTGGCCGGATCGGCTGATTTCGACCTGTACCGCCCGTCCGAGGAGCACGACATGCTCCGCGACGCGATCCGTTCCCTCGCCGAGGCGAAGATCGCGCCCTACGCCGCCGCCGTGGACGAGGAGGCCCGCTTCCCGCAGGAGGCGCTGGACGCGCTCGTCGCCAACGACCTGCACGCCGTGCACGTCCCCGAGGAGTACGGCGGCGCCGGCGCCGACGCGCTCGCCACGGTCATCGTGATCGAGGAGGTGGCCCGCGCCTGTGTGTCGTCCTCCCTCATCCCGGCCGTCAACAAGCTCGGTTCGCTGCCCGTGATCCTCTCCGGCTCCGAGGAGCTGAAGAAGAAGTACCTGGGCCCGCTCGCCAAGGGCGACGCGATGTTCTCGTACTGCCTCTCCGAGCCGGACGCCGGCTCCGACGCGGCCGGCATGAAGACCCGCGCGGTCCGCGACGGCGACCACTTCATCCTCAACGGCGTGAAGCGCTGGATCACCAACGCGGGCGTCTCCGACTACTACACGGTGATGGCCGTCACGGACCCGGAGAAGCGCTCCAAGGGCATCTCCGCCTTCGTCGTCGAGAAGTCCGACGAGGGCGTCTCCTTCGGTGCCCCGGAGAAGAAGCTCGGCATCAAGGGCTCCCCGACCCGCGAGGTCTACCTCGACAACGTCCGCATCCCCGCCGACCGCATGATCGGCGAGGAGGGCACCGGCTTCGCCACGGCGATGAAGACCCTGGACCACACCCGCATCACCATCGCCGCCCAGGCCCTCGGTGTCGCCCAGGGCGCCCTCGACTACGCCAAGGGCTATGTCCAGGAGCGCAAGCAGTTCGGCAAGCCGATCGCCGACTTCCAGGGCATCCAGTTCATGCTCGCCGACATGGCCATGAAGGTCGAGGCCGCCCGCGCCCTGACGTACCAGGCGGCGGCGAAGTCCGAACGCGGCGACAAGGACCTCACCTTCCAGGGCGCCGCGGCCAAGTGCTTCGCCTCCGACGTCGCCATGGAGGTCACCACGGACGCCGTCCAGCTCCTCGGCGGGTACGGCTACACCCGCGACTACCCGGTCGAGCGCATGATGCGCGACGCCAAGATCACCCAGATCTACGAAGGCACGAACCAGGTCCAGCGGATCGTCATGGCCCGCAACCTGCCGTAACTCCTTCGGCGCAGTCCGTACACAGCCCCCGGCGCCCCGCCGGGGGCTGTTGTCGTACGGGGCGTATGGGGCGGATTGTTTCCGTCCGCCCGATGGCGGGCGGGGACGGGGAGGCGTAGGACGGAAGTGCACGGGGCCCGCCCCGGACCCCGCTCCCGTCACCCCCCAGGAGGAGCCATGACGCAGCAGCAGACCGGAAGCATGACGGCCATGAGCAAGGAGATGCAGGACTGTGTCAACGCCTGCATGGCCTGCCACAGCATGTGCGAGGAGACCATGAGCTCCTGCATGCAGGCCGGCGGCCAGGCCCAGATGCAGATCATGCGCGCCCTGATGGACTGCGCCGAGATGACCCGTATGTGCGCGGACATGATGATGCGCCGCTCGCCGCTGTCCGCCGAGATGTGCGCGATGTGCGCCCGCGCCTGTGACATGTGCGCCGAGGCGTGTATGTCCATGCCGGACGATCAGCAGCTGATGCGCTGTGCCGAGGCGTGTCGCCGCTGCTCGGAGATGTGCCGGACGATGGCGGGCGCGACCGCCTGACCCACCGCGTACGACCGCGTACGACCGCGTACGGCCGTGTACGACCTCGTACGACCAACGGCCGAGGGGCACCCCGTCACGGGGTGCCCCTCGGCCGATGCGATCCGTTGCGATCCGGGTCAGTTGCCCGACACCGTCACCGTCTCGTCGTTCTTCAACTGCTCCACCAGCTGCTTCACCTTCGCGGTGTCCCACTGGAGGTTGCCGTTGTCGGCGTTGCCCGAGATCGGCATGTTCATCGACTTGCCGTCGCCGCCCGTCACGCCCTTCATCGCCCAGAACATGTCGGCCAGGTCGAACAGGCTCATGTCCTTGTCGACGATCAGGGTGTCCAGACCGGCGCTCATCGTCGGGTACAGCTTGAACGGGTTCAGCACCGTGCTGGGCGTCGCCGTCTGACTGGCGAGGGCCGCGAGGAACTTCTGCTGGTTCTTCGTACGGTCCAGGTCGCTGCGGGCGAGGGCGTAGCGGGTGCGGACGAAGGCGAGGGACTGCTCGCCGTTCAGCGTCTGCTTGCCCGCCTCGAAGTCGGCACCGGACTTGGTGTCCTTCAGGCCGCCCTTGGGGATCTCGATCTCCACGCCGCCGACCGCGTCGACGATGTTCGCGAAGCCCGCGAAGCCGATCTCCACGTAGTGGTCGATGTGCAGACCGGTGTTGGCCTCGACGGTGCGGACCAGCAGCTCGGGCCCGTCCTCCGCGTACGCCGCGTTCAGCTTCACCTGACGGCCGGTGCCCTTGAAGGTCTTGCCGGACTCGGAGCCGACGAACGTCGGTATCTCCACGTTCGAGTCACGGGGCAGCGAGACCAGCGTCGGGCCGTTCGAACCGGTGTGCAGGATCATCATCGAGTCCGTGCGCTTGCCGTCGGCGGACCCGGTGTGGAGTTCCTTCTTCTGGTCGTCGGACAGGCCCTCACGGCTGTCGGAGCCGACGATCAGGTAGTTGGTGCCCTCGCCCGCGTCCGGCCGCTCGATGACCTTCGACAGGTCGACCTCGCGGTTCAGCTTGGAGTCGGCCCAGAAGTACGTGCCGATCGTCGTCGCGAGGACCACCACGGTGACCGTGATCGCCGTCAGCTTGATACGGCGCCCCCAGTTCGGCGCGGGGCGCTCACCGCGGCCGCCGCCGGGACCCCCGGGGCCGCCCGGCCCACCGGAGCCGTAGACCTGGCCGGTGTTGTAGTCGCTGTTGTACCCGCCGCCGTACTGGTCGGGTCCGTTGCCGTAGCCGTCGGCGTACGAATCGCCGTACGACGGCTGCTGGGGCACGCCGCCCTGAGGGGGTGCCGACGGGCCGCGACGGACCTGGCGCATCACGCGCGGCCCGTCGGGCTGTGCGCTCGCGTTGCCGTGTCCGTAGCCGCCGCCGCGGTAGTCGCCACCGCGATTGTCGCCGGACCATGCCTCGGGCCAATCGTTCATGTGCCCCAGTGTGCCGGGTAGAGCTGTGCCCTTTACAAGGGTCGATGAAAAACAAAGGCAGGGCTGTTGCGAAGCTGACACAAATTGCACGGTTTTGTAGGGGGCCGGGCGTCTATTGGGCCGGGGCCGGCTGTTCAGAGGCGAGTGCGGGTTGTTCGTGGTTGCTCGCGCCGTTGCTCACGCCGTTCCTCGCGCCCCTCGGGCGGCCGGGGCCTCAGGCGCACGACACCTGGTCGCCCCTCACCACGCCCGACTCGCCCTGCTCGGGGTTCTCCGCGCGTACCCTGCGGACCTGCTTGAAGTCCGTGCCGGTGATCACTTTCAGGGTGGGGCCCTGGGCGCGGACCGGGCGCAGTTCCGAGCCCGGGAGGGCGGTGGCGAGGGACTGGGCGGAGCGGTCCCAGCGGGGGTCGTAGACGACGAGGGTGCGGGCGACGTTCTGCCGCGGGGCGTTCACCGGGATTCTGGTGGTGCGGAAGCCGGTGGCGGCCAGCTGGCGGTCCACCTCCTTGCCGAGGCCGGGGACGGCGGTGCCGTTCTCGACCTGGACGCGGATCTGCTGGGGGGCCACGTCGACGAGGGTGTACGTGCCGCGCGCCTTGTAGGGGGCGAGGGGGCGGTCGTCGCGCAGGGCCTCGAAGAGGCGGGCGGACTTGGCGTCGTCCCACTTGAGGGTCGAGCCGACGCCCTCCACGGCGTACCCCATCCGTCCGATGGGCACGGTGGTGAACTCCGAGGAGGCCGGTGTGAGGTTCCGCAGCGCGCGGCCGAGGTCGATCAGCTCGCCGGTGCCGAACTCCTTGTCGGCGCGGACGGACCCGAGGACGGCCTGGGTGACGTCCCGGAACTTCATCGGGTTGAGCAGGACACCGGAGGAGGTGGCCTGGGACATCAGGGACGCCATGAAGCGCTGCTGGCGCTTCATCCGGCCGAGGTCGGAGGAGCCGTCGGCGTGCCGGGAGCGGACGTACTGGAGGGCCTGGCCGCCGTCCAGCTCGTGGGTGCCGGCGGCGAGGTCGAGTCCGGTGTAGGAGTCCTTGAGGGGGCGCGTGGTGCAGATCTTGACGCCGCCGAGCACGTCGACGGTCCGCATGAAGCTGGTGAAGTCGACCTCGACGTAGTGGTCGATCTTCACCTTGGTCATGTGCTCGACCGTGCGCACGGTGAGCTGCGGTCCGCCCTCCGCGTAGGCCGCGTTCAGCTTGATCGGGTGGGCCTCGCGGGTCTTCCCGGTGGCGCGGTCGGTGTGCGCGGGCGTCTCGGCGTACGAGTCGCGCGGCAGGCTCACGACGCTCGCGCGCTCCCGGTCCTCGGAGATGTGCACGATCATCATCGTGTCCGTGCAGTGGCAGGGGGCCCCGCCCAGCCGGTACCGCCGCCGTTCCTCCTCGGTGATCTTGTCGCGGCCGTCGGTGCCGACCAGCAGGACGTTCATGCCGTGGCCGGCCTCGGGACGGTTCTTCATGTCCTTGAAGGCGTCGACCCGGGTGATCTCGTCGTCCAGGCGGGTCACCACCGCGTGTCCGATGCCCGCGGCGGCCAGCACCACCACCGAGAGCGTGGTCACCGCCCGCACGGCCCAGCTCCGCCGCCGGGGGCGTGCGGGGGGCCGGGGCTGCTGCGCACGGGCTGGGCGGCGGGGCGGCGTGGACACGGGGGACACCTCCGCAGGACCGGTTCAGGGGAAGTCAGGGATCCGTGAGCACCGTAGGGCGCCGTGATCCGTGCCCCGTCCCCGTGACCGGGCGGCGCGCGTCGGAGTCCCCCGTTCGCGGTAACGTGAGCCCCCTATGAACGCCAAGCCCGACGTGCAGCTCCCCGCCGTGTCCGTGATCATGCCCGTCCTCAACGAGGAGCGGCATCTGCGCGGAGCCGTCCAAGCGATCCTCGCGCAGGAGTACGCCGGCGAGATGGAGGTCGTGATCGCCCTCGGTCCGTCCACGGACCGCACGGACGAGATCGCCGCCGAGCTCGTGGCGGAGACCGCGTCTTTCGAGAGCAAGCGCGTGCACACCGTCCCGAACCCCACCGGCCGCACCCCCGCCGCGCTCAACGCCGCGATCAAGGCCTCCCGCCACCCGATCGTGGTCCGGGTCGACGGCCACGGCATCCTCTCGCCGAACTACATCGCCACCGCCGTACGGCTCCTGGAGGAGACCGGCGCGCAGAACGTCGGCGGCATCATGTACGCCGAGGGCGAGAACGACTGGGAGCACGCGGTCGCCGCCGCCATGACCTCGAAGATCGGCGTCGGCAACGCCGCCTTCCACACGGGCGGGCAGGCCGGTCCGGCCGAGACGGTCTACCTGGGTGTCTTCCGGCGCGAGGCGCTGGAGCGGCAGGGCGGCTACAACGTGGAGTTCATCCGCGCCCAGGACTGGGAGCTGAACTTCCGGATCCGCGAGGCGGGCGGCCTGATCTGGTTCTCGCCCGAGCTGAAGGTGTCGTACCGGCCGCGGCCCAGCGTGAGGGAACTCGCCAAGCAGTACAGGAACTACGGCCGCTGGCGGCACGTCGTCGCCCGGTATCACGAGGGCTCCATCAACCTGCGCTACCTCGCCCCGCCCACCGCGGTGTGCGCGATCGTGGCCGGCGTCCTGGTGGGCGGTCTGCTCACCCCGCTGGGGTACGTCATCCCCGGCGGCTACCTCGCGGCGATCGTCGCGGGCTCGATCCCGGCGGGCAGGGGGCTGCCGCTCAAGGCGCGCCTCCAGATCCCCGTCGCCCTCGCCACCATGCACATGTCCTGGGGCTTCGGCTTCCTCACCAGCCCCAAGTCACTGGCCAAGAAGGTCATCGCCTCCCGCCGCCCGGCGGTGCTCACCGAGAGCTGAGCGCGGGTGACGTACGACATCGGGCCCCTCTCCTGACCGAGAGGGGCCCGACGCGTGTACGGCGACGACTACCAGGTGAAGTTCGGGTTGACCTCCATGCAGGCCTTCTTGTTCGCGCCGTTCAGGGCGTCCGCCGACTCCGGAGTCGTGTCGTCGTCCTTCTCGGCCTTGTACTCGTTGCCCTCACGCCAGTCGGCGCCGACGACGAGGGTGATCCCGCTGACGTCCGTGGACTTCTCCACCTGGCCGAGCGGGATGCCGAGGGCCTTGGCGACAGCCTGGGCGTCGCCCTCCAGTTCGGCGCTCGGATAGCGCACGACCGTCTTGTCCTCGACGACCGCGGTGGTCGTGGACGAGGAGGACTTGGCGAAGCCCTCCTCGACGAGCAGCCGGGACACCGTGTGCGCGCGGCCGGCGATTGGGGCGAGGGTGGAGGTCATGGTGCCGTTGATCACCAGAACACCGATCTCGTCCTTCGCCGCCGCCGGGTCGTCGGAGGTCGCGTCCTCGGTGGTGCTCTTCTTCTTGTCCTTGCCGTCGAGCGCGATGTCCTCGCGCACCAGCCGGAACAGCTTCTCCGCGTCGCCCTCCTTGGGCACGACGCGCGCGCCGACGTACGTGTACGGCATCGTCGTCATCGTGATCCGGGCCGGCTCGACCTTGCGCAGCTCCGTGCTGAGGTCGTAGAGCGTGGCGACGTCACCGAGACCCTCGTCGACGGTGAGCGCCTCGGTGGCCTCCTCGGCGAGCCTGCGCAGCTTGTTCGGGTTGGTGATCGTGGCGTTCTCGCGCAGCTCACGGACCATCGAGTTCATGTACTGGTGCTGCGCCTTGGCGCGCGCGATGTCGCTGCCGTCCTCGAAGCCGTACCGGGTGCGCAGCCACTGAAGGGCCTGCTTGCCCTTGATGTACGTGGTGCCCTTCTCCAGCTTCAGCCCGGAGCCGTGGCCCTGGCTGTCCTTGGACTCGATGTTGTCGGTCACGCACACCGGCACACCGCCGATCGCGTCGGCCATCGACACCACACCGGAGAAGTCGACCATCATGAAGTGGTCGATGCGTATCCCGGTCAGCTCCTGCCAGGTGGCGACCGTGCAGCCGGGGCCGCCGCGGCGCAGCGAGTCGTTGGTCATCGCCGAGGTGCTCGCCTCGTACACGTCTCCGTTGTCCGGGTCGGTGCACTTGGGGATGGGGAGGAGGGTGTCGCGGGGCATGCTGACGACCGACATGTTGGTGCGGTCGGCGGACAGGTGCAGCAGCATCTGGACATCGGCGAGCGGCGGCCCGTTGAAGGTGTCCTTGGCGCCGCCGAGTTTCTGGTTCTCCTCGGTGTCCCGCGCGTCCGAACCGATGAGCAGGATGTTCAGCGGGGTCTGGCCGAAGGCGTTCGGCGTCGGCTCGGCGATCTTCGTGTCGCCGAGGTTCAGCTTCTCCTTCTTGATGTTGCCGTTCAGGTGCTGGTAATAGAGATAGCCGGCACCCGAGGTGCCGAGTATCACGACCGCCAGAACCGTCGCCGACCAGCGCAGCACCCGTCTGCGCCGGGGCTTCGCGGAGGTCTTCGCACGCCCCCGCACGCCCCCGCCCTTGCGGCGGTTCCCACGGCGCTGCTCGGGGACTCTGACGTCCGTGTCGCCGTTCGAGCCGGACGAGTCGCCCCGCGGTTCCTGGTCCCCGTCCCGTTCGCCGGGTTCCTCGACGCGCGGTCGCCCCCCGTCCCCGCGCACGTCACTGCGTACCATCTCCCTGCCCCTCCCCACCCTGCCGTGGCGGGGCCGTCCCCGCCTCCTGTTGGACTGTCGAGACCCCAACTCGGATGTACTCATGTTCTGTTGAACGCGTCATGCGTTCCGACCGGATGACATGCGGACACGAGTCGGTACGACGGCACAGGCCGTCCGACGACATTCGGAACCGATCCGGCGGGCGCATCCTCGCGCCCGCCGGTATTCACCAGACTTCCGTGGCACTCGCGTCGGGTAAGACGCGCCACGACCTCGTCAGGTCATCAACTGGCGCACTTTTCCTTGTCCGCGGTGCTCTTCTGGACGTCGAGGTCCGCCGCCGACGTCGCGCTCAGCGACACCCCGGCGCCCTCGAAGTCCTTGCCCAGGGTCAGCACCATCGCGGGCAGACCCTGGGAGTTGGTCTCGCTGTTGCCCTTGCCGGGCTTCAGCGCGGACGCGGACAGACCCATGAGGTCGGCCAGCTTGCGCGCCTGGTCGGCCTGGTCGGGGTCGTACGCGAGGGTCGTCTTCTTCAACGTCTTGTCGGCGTTGCCGAGTTGGCTCGACTTGGTCACGCCGACATCATTCTGCAGCCAGTTGAGAGTGGCCTGTGCGCTGCCGGCCTCGGCACCGCCGTTGTAGACGTTGACCCGGACCTCGGAGGCCTTGGCGCGCGTGCCCTTGAGCTTCGCGGCCTCCTTCTCCTTGGCCTGCTTCTTCACCTCGGTGAGCGAGATGTCCTTCCTGATCGTCGCGAACAGCTGCTCGGCCTTCTGCGGCGTGGGCAGCACGGTCGCGCCGTCGGTGTTGTCGACGACCGGCACGGTGGTGAAGCTGATGTTCTTCGTCTTGACCTTGCCGACCTCCTGGCCGAGCGAGGCCAGCTTCTTGATGTCGGTGATCCCGGAGTCGACGGACAGGGCGTCTGTGGCCGCCTCCGCCAGCGACAGCACCTTCGTCGGGTCGGTGAGCGTGTCCTTGGACTTCATCTGGCGGATCATGGAGCTGAGGAACTGCTGCTGCAGCTCGATCCGGCTCAGGTCGCTGCCGAGGCCCACGCTGTAGCGGGTGCGCAGGAACGCCAGCGCCTGCTCGCCCTCGATGGTGTGCTCGCCCGCGGGGAGGTTCAGCTTCGACTTCTCGTCGTTGATGGGCTTCGCGAGGCAGACCTCGACACCGCCGATGGCCGTGGAGAGGGTCTTCACCGCGTTGAAGTCGGCCACCATGAAGTGGTCGGGCTTGATCCCGGTCAGCTCCTCCACGGTACGCATCGTGCAGCTCGGGGTGCGACCGTCCTGGCCCAGGCTCGTGTTGAACCGGACGTTCTGCGTTCCCGCGATGTTCTTCTCGGAGCCGTCCTCCTGCGTCGTCGGACAGTCCGGGATGTCCACGATCATGTCGCGGGGGATGCTCATCGCGGTCGCGTTCGTACGGTCCTTGGAGACGTGCAGCAGGATCGTGGTGTCCGCGTGGCCCACGCTGCCCGAGTCGCCGTACTTCTCGTTGCCCTCGCCGGTCCGCTTGTCCGTGCCGATCACCACGAGGTTGATCGCCCGGTCCTTGCTGAAGCCGCCGGTGCCCGCCCCGTCGTCCGAGATCTTGTCGATGTTGTCGTTGAGGTGCTGGTAGTACAGGTAGCCCGCGGCGCTCACCCCGACCACCAGGAAGGCCAGCGAGCCGGCCGTCCACACCAGGATCCGCTTGCCCACCGACTTCTTGGGCTTCGTCCTGCCCCGGCCACCCCGGCGACCCGGCAGCGGGTCCTCCTCGGGCGTGCCCCGTCGGCGCCGGGGTCCCGGCAGGGTGTCGGGGATCTCCCGGGTGTCCGTGGCCGCCGACGCGGAACGCGCGGAGGCGCCGGCCGTCGCCCTGGCCCCCGCCGCGACGGGCGCGGCCCGACGTGGCCGCGGCACCGCCGACTGCGGTGCGGAAGGGCTCAGTCGCAGTTCGTATTCACCGGTGCTCGGGTTGAGTACCCACTGGTCTGCGGGGTCGATGTCGTCCGCCCGCCCACGGCCTTGCGCGTCCACGGTTGTCTGATTCCTCCGTCGGGGCCACGCGGCGCCTTCCCCCTCAAAAGGCGCTCGGGTCTCGATGCAAGTGGTGCGTGGCCGAGAAGGCCTGTCGCACCGGATCGCTCACACTAGCCGCCCGATCAGGCGTCAAGCGACGGCGGTGACAAATTGCACGTCCCTACAACTGGGCAATCTGCCCATTTCCTAGAGCATTTGTTCCTTGTGTTGACGTGTGCTTTACCTGCGGACCCCCTTCGGGGTCACTCGCAGGCCTCCTCCGCGGCCGTACTGCCGCGGAATGTCGGCATCGGATCGGGGGTCCCGGAGAGGCTTCCCGAAAGCTCTTCCGCGTGCCCTTCCCGCGTCCCCTCCGGCAGTTCCCGCGCCACCGCCAGGGGTGCGTCGGCGCGCAGCCGCGCGAAAAGCCGCCGCGCCGCCGGCTCGACGAGTTCATCACGATTGGCGTTATGCGCATACGACTTCCGGGGAACGGTCAGGAATTGCACCTTTTCCATGGGGATCGTGCGCAGGCCGCGCACAAGGTCGTAGAGCCCGCGCAGACTCGCCAGTCCCGGGTCCGTGGTGAGGGACGACGTGGCCGCGTCCAGCACCGGATACAGCTTGACCGGATTCAGCAGGACGTCATTGCCGCGCACCTTCGCGGCCAGCGCCGCGAGGAACCGCTGCTGCCGGTCCATCCGTTCGGTGTCGCTGCCGTCCCCCAGTGACTTGCGGGCCCGCACATAGCCCAGGGCCTGCTCGCCGTTCAGCTTCACCTTGCCCGCCGGCAGGCGCAGTTTGGCCTGCTTGTCGTGAATGGGTTCGGTGAGACACACCTCGACCCCGTCGACGGCGTCGACCATCTCCTTGAAGCCGCTGAAGTCCACGACGACGTGATGGTCGATCCGAATGTCGGTCATCCGCTCGACCGTCCGGACGGTGCAGGCCGAACCACCGCTCTGGAAGGCGTAGTTGAACATCGTGAACACCGGTTCCGTGCGACTGCCGTCCGGCCGCCGGCAACTCGGCACGTCCACCATCAGATCCCGTGGCAGCGACACCGCGGTCGCGCTCCGCCGATCCGCCGCCAGATGCAACAGGATCGTGGTGTCCGACCGCTCGGTCCCCGAATCCCGCCCGTACTCGTCGTTCCCGTCCCCCGACCGCGAGTCCGACCCGATGAGGAGAATGTTCTGCGCGCCCCGCACCAGCGCCGTCGGCCGCTCCTTCTCGAACCGCGCCAGCTCGTCCGCCGCCGTCCGGTCCGACGTGATGTTCCCGTCCAGCTTCTGGTACGCCGCCCACCCCACCCCCAGGGCCCCGACGAAGACCAGCACCGCGCCGCCCCCCACCCACCGCACCCACCGCCGCCGGCGCCGACGTGTGAGCCCGGCCCCGGTGGGTGAACCACCCACACCGGGCCCCAGCTCGCGCGCCTTCCCACCGACGTCGTCCACTTCCGGCCACCCCTCACGGCGTACGAGCGACTCGTTGCTCTTACGACGATGGCGCGGGTGGGGGTGGGGGGCGGCCGGGGCTAGGCCGAACGGGGGAGGGGCGCCGTCCAGGGGCCTCAGGGGCAGCCGACCTGCTGTCGGGGGCGCGGGGAACTGCGCAGCGAACTGCGCGGGGAACTGCGCGAGCAACCACGACGCACCCGCAGCCGCTCTACGACCTCACCGCTGCGACCTCACCGCTACGGCGTCAGCGCTACGGCGTCAGCGCGCGACAGCCGAGACCCGCTCACTCTCGATCCTCTTGGCCAGCCCATCCTCACCCAGCCGCTCAAGATGCCGACACAGCACCACGGACCCCCCGGTGGCGAGCGGCCCGTACAACCCCGCGGCCAACCCCTCCCAGGTGTCGTACGGCAACCCCGACAGCAGGCGAGACCCGGGCCCTGTCAGCCCGAGGTCACCCGCCTCCGCCCGGGCCCGCTCCACGACCTCCGCGCCGCTGAACTCCCGCCCGGCCACGACCAGCGCCGCCTCCTCGGGATCCACCGGCGCGTACGCCACGAACCGATCCCCCTGCGACGGCACCTCGACGGCATAGTCGGCGAACCCCGATGGGGCCTGCGGGAAGCGCCCCCCGAGCGGCCGCAGCGCGAGAGCGATCCGCTCCCCGGAGCACGCCCGAGCCGCGTCCAGCGTGTCCGGTCCGCTCACCACGATGTCGGCCGTCCCCGGATCCCCGGCGACCTCGGCGACCACGCCCACCGACGCACACGCCAGCAGCCACACCGCCGTCTGCCAGTGCGCCGGCAGCAGCAGCGCGACCCGGTCACCCGGCTCGGCCGACAACTCGCCCTGGAGGAGGTTCGCGGTCTTGGCCACCCAATTGGCGAAGGTGGCCACGGACAATTCGACCCGCTCGCCCGTGGCGTCGTCGTAGAAGGTCACCAGGGGGCGCGCGGGATCCGCGGCCAGCGCGGATCGCAGCAGGTCGGCAGGGGTGCGGTCGGTGGCGTTCACCCGCGTAAGCGTACGCGGGGCCGCTCGCCCCGTGGTCCCCGGGCGAGCGGGAAGCGCCACCGGTTCGGCGGAGCGGAGCCGACGCCTCGTCAATTCAGAGTTGGACAGATATGTATGACTATGTCCAGGATCGGACACATGCGTAGATCACGATTCCTCGCGTCCTCGATCGGCGTCACCTGCGCGGCGGCACTCGCCCTCCCGGCGGCACTCCCGGCGACGGCATCCGCGGCGACCCCGACGGACTCGTCCTCCACTGCGATCCTTGCCCCGGCGCAGTTCTCGGCCCCCACCGGCCCACTCGCGCTCGCCCCCGTGGCGGGCAGCACCCAGTCTCTTCCTCTCGTCCCTCTCGGAGAGGACCGAAACCTCGGTCCGGCCGCCCCCGAACAAGGCTTCGGCAAGCGGGACGTACGGTCGTTCTCGCTGGTGGGCGTCGTCTGGGACGACCCGGACGCCGAACTCGAGGGCCGCGTCCAGGTCCGTTCCCGTGCGAAGGACACCGCCCGCTGGTCCGGCTGGCAGGACGTCGAGACACACAACCACGAACACGCGGCCGACCCCGACACCGCCGAAGGCTCCTCGGGCCGCGTGCGCGGCTCCACCGCTCCGCTGTGGGTCGGCGACTCGGACGGCGTCGAGGTGCGCGTACGCGCCGAGACCCGTGGCCGTACGGCCGCTCCGGGCGTCCAGATGCTCCCGGACGGCCTACGTCTGGAGCTGGTCGACCCCGGCTCCGGCGCCCCGGCGGGCGCGGCGGGACCGCAGGCCGGTACGGGCGCCGTGCAGGCGGCCGAGCCCCCGCCCGTCGGCACCCCCGTGGACACCCCGAGGCTGGGCGCCCTGACCGCCGAGTCGGCCGCCGCCTCCGCTGTCAACGCCGATCTCGCGCCACTCGGCGCCACCACGATCCCGGCGCTGTCGCGCAAGGAGACGGAGGAGCGGCTGGCGAACCTGGCGCCCGGGGTGAAGCCGTACATCGGACCGCGTCCGCGGATCGTCACGCGGGCCGGCTGGGGCGCCGACGAGAAGCTGCGCGAGCGCGACTTCCGCTACACCAATCGGGTCAGCGCGGCCTTCGTGCACCACACGGCGTCGGGCAACAACTACAAATGCGCGCAGGCCCCGTCCGTCATCCGCAGTATCTACCGCTACCACGTCGTGAGCAGCGGCTGGCGCGACATCGGCTACAACTTCCTCGTCGACAAGTGCGGAAACATCTACGAAGGACGCGCGGGTGGTGTCGCGAAGGCCGTCATGGGTGCCCACACCCTCGGTTTCAACACCAACAGCATGGGCATCGCGGTCATCGGCAGTTTCGGCACCACCAAGCCGCCCGCCGCGTCGGTCAAGGCGATCGCGCAACTAACCGCCTGGAAACTCGGTCTTTACGGGGCGAACCCGAAGGGCAAGACATACCTCACTTCGGGTGGTGGCAATCTCTACCCAAAAGGTAAGAAGGTGCTACTGCACGTGATCTCCGGCCACCGGGACGGGTTCGCGACCGAGTGCCCGGGGGGGCGCCTTTACGGAAAACTCGGCGCGGCACGCACGGCGGCCGCCCGCTATCAAGGCCGATAGCGCGGCGACAGGGTGATGGGGGGAACCGGGGTGCGAGCACCCCGGCCAGAAACCAGTGACCCGCCGGAGGTCACACCGGACACGAACCACAGCACAGGCCGAGGGCGCGCCCGCCGCGCCCTCGACGGCATCCCCGTCGACGTGCCTCTCCGCGCGTCGACGGTCAACCGCACGGCCGCGAAGGCGCCATGGAACGGTCTGCATACACTGGCCGGTCGAATGACAGTTCGGCCGGTCCCGGCAGGAAGCAGAGACGACAGGTGACAGAAGCGATCCTCCTGGTCGGCGGCAGAGGCACCCGGCTGCGTCCGCTCACGGTGCACACTCCGAAGCCCATGGTCCCGGCGGCCGGAGTCCCCTTCCTCACGCACCAGTTGGCGAGAGCCAGAGCGGCGGGAGTCGACCACATAGTCCTCGCCACCTCCTATCTGGCCGAGGTCTTCGAACCCCACTTCGGCGACGGCTCCGCCCTCGGCCTCCACCTCGAGTACGTCACGGAGGAGGAGCCCCTGGGCACGGGCGGCGCGATCCGCAACGCCGCCTCGCACCTCCACTCCGGCCCCGAGGACCCCGTCCTCGTCTTCAACGGCGACATCCTCACCGGCCTGGACATCCGCCGCCTGGTCGCCACCCACGAGTCGACCGGAGCGGACGTCTCCCTCCACCTGACCCAGGTGACCGACCCGCGCGCCTACGGCCTCGTCCCCACCGACGGGACCGGCAAGGTCCTCGCCTTCCTCGAAAAGCCCCAGACACCCGAGGAGATCGTCACCGACCAGATCAACGCGGGGGCGTACGTCTTCCGCCGCTCGGTCATCGACACCATCCCGGCGGGCCGCCCGGTCTCGGTGGAACGGGAGACGTTCCCGGACCTCCTCGCAGCGGGCGCCCATCTGCAAGGCATGGTCGACTCGACGTACTGGCTGGACCTGGGCACCCCCGCGGCCTTCGTCCGCGGCTCGGCGGACCTCGTCCTGGGCCGCGCCCCGTCCCCCGCCGTGCCGGGCCGCTGCGGAGACCGTCTCGTCCTCCCCACCGCCCGAGTCGCGGGCGACGCCAAGCTGACCGGCGGCACGGTGGTGGGCGAGGGCGCGTTCGTCGGCGAGGGCGCGAGGGTCTTCGGCAGCACGGTCCTGGCCGGCGCGGTGGTCGAACCCGGCGCGGTGATCACCGACTCCCTCATCGGCGCCCGCGCCCGCATCGGCGAACGTTCCATCCTCACCGGCGCCGTCGTCGGCGACGGCGCCGTCATAGGCGCCGACAACGAGCTCCGCACCGGCGTCCGAGTCTGGTGCGACGCCCAAATCCCCACGGGGGCGCTCCGCTTCTCGTCGGACCAGTAACCGCTGGGCGCGTTCGACGCCTGCGGGCCGGTGGGGCCTGATCGCGCAGTTCCCCGCGCCCCTTGAAGGGCCTGCGCCCCTTTAGGGGCGCGGGGAACTGCGCGAGCAACCACGACGGACCCGCGGCTGGGGGTCAACGGGGCGCAGCCCCTTGAGGATGGGACGGGTAGGGGCGGCGGGGGCGACCTACAACCGCCCGATATCCCCGCGCGGCATCCGCGGCACCCGCCGAGCCGGCCCCCGCCCCGACAACAGAACCAACCGAGCCGCCCGATGCCGCTGCCCCGCATACGGCTCCAGCAACGCCAACATCACCGCGTCGTCCGCATCCCGATCCCCCGCCAAGGCGAACCCCACGATCCCCGGCAGATGCAGATCCCCCACGGTCACCGCATCCGCCGCCCCATGACTGCGCTGCACGGTCTCCGCCGACGTCCACGGCCCGATCCCCGGCACCAACTCCAACCGCGCCTGCGCGTCGACCGGCGACATCCCCACGGCCTCCTCCAGCCGCCCCGCCACCCGGACCGCCCGCAGAATCGTCGACGCCCGCTTGTCGTCGACCCCGGCCCGATGCCACTCCCAGGACGGAATCAGCGCCCACTCCCGCGCTCCCGGCATCACGCACATCCGCCCCGGCACGGGCCCCGGCGCCGGCTCCCCGAACTGCCGTACGAGCAAGCGCCACGCCCGATACGCCTCGTCCGTCGTGACCTTCTGCTCCAGCACCGACGGAATCAACGACTCCAGCACCAGCCCGGTCCGCGTCAGCCGCAGCCCCGGCCGTCGCCGCCAGGCCATCGCCACGGCCCGATGCCGAGGCACGAAGACCTCCGGTGCGTCCGACGCCCCGAGCATCGACGGCAGCTGATCGAGCAGCCACCCGGCCCCCGGCCCCCAGGCCTCCGCCTCGACGACCCCGCCCCGCATCGCGACCCGCAGCGTGCCGGCCCCCGCCGGCGTACGGCTGGCCCGCCACACGGAGCCGTCCGGCATCGCCCGGAAGGTCGGATCCCCGGGCCCCCGCCGAAGCGGCCCCAGCACCAGCCCCAGATCGAGCGGCCCTTCCGGCACCCACGTCCGTCGCCGCCCTGCCATCGCCCCCTGCCGAGGCACCCCACCAGGCACGACGACATCCCCACTCCGCACAGTCGTACGAGTGGGCCGCTGAGGGAAACGTCCGGCCACGAAATGGTCCTAGAAGTGATGCGGCGGTCTATGGGAGCGGTGCAGTGCGAGAGCGGTGCCCTATGAGCCTAGGTGCCCGTGACGCTTTCAGGGGCGCGAGGACCTGCGCGAGCACGCACAAACGAACCCGCACCCGCCCACCTCACCGCACCTCGACAAAGGCCTCCGCATCCCGCTCACCCCGAGCCGGAGGCGACCCGGCCGCGTGCCCCACAGCGACCGCCCCCATCGGATCCCACCCCTCCGGCAGCTCCAGCACCCGCCGCACGACCTCCCGGCAGAACATCGTCGACGACACCCACGCGGACCCCAGCCGCTCCCCGGCCAGCGCGACGAGGAAGTTCTGCACCCCGGCCCCGGCGGCCACGACGAACATCTCCCGCTCGGCCGCATCCCGCCGCGCGTCCCCGTAGACGTGCGACCCGTCCATCACCAGACACGGGACCACCAGATACGGCGCGTTGCGCAGCACGTCCCCGCGCCGCACCCGCTTCGCGATCGACTCCTCGCTCTTGCCGTCCCGCCGCAGATCCGCGATCCACGCGTCCCGCATGGCGTCGAGCAGCCGCACCCGCGACTGCTCGGACTCCAGCAGCACGAACCGCCACGGAGTCGTGTGATGCGGCGCCGGCGCGGTGACGGCGGCGGCCACGGCCCGCCGCACCGCCCCGGGATCGACCGGCTCGTCCGTGAACGCCCGGACCGTACGCCGCTGGGTCACCGCCAGCCGTACGGCCTCGGAGGTGCCGAGCCGGAACATGTCGTCCCGCGCCCCCCGGACCAGCGCCCGCGTCCCCTCGCCGTCGTCCTCGGCCACGACATGCCCCAGCCCCCGTACGACGGCGACGGGCAGCCCGGCGGCCTTGCCCTTCACCAGGTCGCCGGCGGAGGCCAGCTCGTCGCCGGTGGCGACGACGGTCGCGCTGAGCGGATTGCCGTGCGCGTCGGTGCCGCCCCGCAGGTCGTCGAGGACCCGCACACCGGCCGCCCCGATGGCGACATCCGTCAGCCCACTGCGCCAGGGGCGTCCGAACGTGTCGGTGACGAGGACGCCGACCTCGACCCCGAGCGCGTCCCTGATGCCGTCCCGGATCGCCCGCGCGGAGGCATCGGGGTCCTCGGGCAGCAACAGCACGGTCCCGGACGGCGTGTTGGAGGCGTCGACCCCGGCGGCGGCCATCACCAGCCCCTGCCGGTTCTCCACGATCCGCAACATCCCGCGCCGGGCCACGACCCGTACGGTCTCGGCGTCGATGGCGGCCTCGCGGTCGACCGCCTCGACGACCCGCCCCTCCGCCTTGGACACGATCTTGGAGGTGACGAGCAGCACGTCCCCGTCGACCAGCCCCGGCTCGGCCGCGGCGATCAGCTTCGCGAGGTCGTCCCCCTTCTGCACCTCGGGAATGCCGGGCAGGGCCCAGACGCGGTATCCGGTACTGGGCGGCACGTCTCTCCCACGCTCCTCGCTCACGCTCCCCGCACCTCCTCCGCCAGGGCCAGCGCCGCACGCGCCATCTCCGCCGTCGCGTCCAGGTCGGTCATCATCAGCGGAATGGCCCGGCACCGTATCCCGGCGGTCTCGACGCGCTCCACGACGCCCGCGTCGACCGTGTCGACGAGCCAGCCGTCGAGGAGCCCGGAGCCGTAGTGCTCGGCGACGGCCGCGGCCTTGGACTCGACGCCGACGGCGGCGAGGACCTTGTCGGCCATACCGCGCACGGGCGCGTCGCCGACGATGGGGGAGAGGCCGACGACCGGCACCCCGGCCTCGGCGATCGCCTCCCGGATGCCGGGCACGGCGAGGATGGTGCCGATGGAGACGACGGGGTTGGACGGCGGGAAGAGGATCACGTCCGCCTCGGTGATGGCCTCCAGGACCCCGGGCGCCGGCTTCGCCTGCTCGGCGCCGACCGGCACGATCGCCTCGGCCGGCACGGAGGCCCGCAGCCGCACCCAGTACTCCTGGAAGTGGATGGCCCTGCGCTGGCCTTCCTGCTCGACGGCGACATGGGTCTCGACGCGGTCGTCGGTCATCGGGATGAGCCGCACGCCCGGCTTCCACCGGTCGCAGAGCGCCTCGGTGACCGCGCTCAGCGGATACCCGGCACTGATCATCTGCGTCCGCACGATGTGGGTGGCGAAGTCCCGGTCGCCGAGCCCGAACCACTCGGGCCCGACGCCGTACGCCGCGAGCTCCTCCTTGAGGTGGAAGGTCTCGTCGGCCCTGCCCCAGCCCTGCTCCTCGTTGATGCCGTCGCCGAGGGTGTACATCACCGTGTCGAGGTCCGGGCAGACCTTCAGCCCGAAGAGGTGGATGTCGTCCCCGGTGTTGCCGATGACCGTGATGTCCGCGTCCGGCACGGCCCGCTTCAGACCGCGCAGGAACCGGGCACCACCGATGCCGCCTGCCAGAACCACAATGCGCATGGGAGCCAGTTTGTCAGGCGGGTACGACAGCGGCCCGCCCGGCCGCGAGCACGGCCGGTTTCACACGGTCCCGGTCAGACCGTGACGGTCGCCGCCCCCGCCGCGCAGGCCTTCGTGTGCATCGGCATGTCCGTCAGGCCGGGGTAGTAGACGTGCAGGCTGATGGCCGGTTCCAGCGCGTCGTTGACGACCTCGTGCGCGTAGCCCGGCGCGAACACCCGCTGCGCGCCCGCGCCGAGCACGCGCGAGCCCCGCTCGGTGCGCTCGGTCAGCGTGCCGTCGAGCACGGTCAGTACGCCGGAGGAGCCCCCGTGGTCGTGCAGCCCGGTGCCCTGCCCCGGCACCCAGGACAGCAGCCACACCTCGTACCCGGGGCCGGTTCGCAGCCGGTGGTACCAGCGCGTCGTCGCGTCGTACTCGACGAGGTGCTCCCACTGGGAGCGGTCGTCGGCGAGGGAACGGGCCAGTCCGGCGAACTCGGCCACGGTGACCGGGTGTTGGCGCGGCGCCTGGAGGAGGTGCGGTACTTCGAGAAGGTCGCCGGCGATCTGGAGGTCGCTGTCGCTGTTCATGAAGTGAGGTGGTCCTCGACGGAGAGTGCGGGGGGCTGGGTGTCGCGTACCGTCCGCCCGGGTCACGGGCGGGGCGGGGTGTGCCCGGCTTCCGGGCGACGGGGACGGCGGCCGAGCCGGGAGGGGCTCAGCGGCAGCCGGAGCGCGTACGGCTCAACAGCTGGAACAGCAACAGCTACAGCGACAGCGAGCAGCACCGAGGGACCCGGCGGAGCGGGTCGAGGTGAGTGCCAAGTTCGCGAGCATGCCCACAAGCACAGCGGTTCACACTCCCGCTGTCAACTTCACGTCCGGTATGTGGATGCCGGTTCACCTCTTTCGGTACATCCGCGCGGCGAAAGGTTTGTGCTCGGGGTACCGGGGAGACATGGCGTCCAACCGGGCAAGCCGTCGGCACGTGCGCGTGGAGGGCCGTCGGCACCCCCGGAGCGAGTCGGGCTCGAACGAGCCGGAGTGAGCCGGAACGAGATCGAACTCCTGGGCGTCCTTTGACGTAAGGGAGGGAGAACCCATCCGGAACTCCCGTCTGCCGCCAGGCTGCTGTCAGGGTTTATGCCGATTTGAACACTTTCCGCATAGCCTTGGTTCCGCAGAGTGAATAAGGGGCTCAATAGCAGATCTCGGCTTGACTCGCCCGTAGCAGCACACTTGTAATTTCACTCGTGTCGTTCAGCCGAAAACGGTAACGGCCGCACGACGGGGACGCGAAAGACGGACGAGGGGCGCACATGACCGAGCTCGTGCAGCAACTGCTGGTCGACGACGCGGACGAGGAACTCGGCTGGCAGGAGCGCGCGCTGTGCGCCCAGACCGATCCCGAGTCCTTCTTCCCCGAGAAGGGCGGCTCGACCCGCGAGGCCAAGAAGGTCTGCCTCGCCTGCGAGGTCCGCTCCGAGTGCCTCGAGTACGCCCTCGCCAACGACGAGCGGTTCGGCATCTGGGGCGGTCTGTCGGAGCGCGAGCGCCGCCGCCTCAAGAAGGCGGCCGTCTGACCCGTCCCGGAACATCCGACCCGTCCCGGAACAGTCGAACAGGAACAACCGAACATGTACGGCCCGTCGCACGTGGGTTGTCCACAGGCGGCGGGCCGCCCTGCTGCTCAGCCGTTAGTGTGGGCCCTCGTCCGAGACGTCCCGCTGTCCCCGCCGGACACAGACGTCCACCGCAGTCCATCGAACCGGGGCCCGTACCTCGATGTCCGTGCACAGCCACACCGCAGCTCACCACGACGCTGCCACTCCTGAGTTCCCACGTCATGTGGTGACCGCGGTCCTCGTCGCGCACGACGGCGCCCGCTGGCTGCCCGACGCGCTCGCCGGGCTGCTCGGCCAGGAGCGCCCCGTGCAGAGCGCCATGGCGGCCGACACCGGCAGCGCGGACGACTCCGCCCGGCTCCTCTCCGAGGCCCTCGGCGAGGACCGCGTCCTGCACCTCGCCCGACGGACCGGTTTCGGTCAGGCGGTCGAGGAGGCCAACCGCACCGCGGGCGTCCTCACCCAGGACGACCTCGCCTACCTCCGGCGCCCCAGCGGCTGGGACCCGGTCACCCGCAGCTGGCGCGACGACGCGTACGACATGCCGGAGCTCCCCCACGGGGAGCCGGTCCAGTGGCTGTGGCTGCTGCACGACGACTGCGCCCCCGAGCCCGACGCCCTCGCCCAACTGCTGCGGGCAGTGGAGAACGAACGCGAGCTGGGCCAGGACGACGTCGCCGTCGTCGGTCCCAAGCTGCGCGGCTGGTACGACCGCCGTCAGCTCCTGGAGGTCGGCGTCACCATCGCCAACTCCGGCCGCCGCTGGACCGGCCTGGACCGTCGTGAGCAGGACCAGGGCCAGCACGACCACGTCAAGCCCAGCCTCGCCGTGTCCACCGCCGGCATGCTGATCCGCCGCGACGTCTTCGAGGAACTGGGCGGCTTCGACCGCCGCCTGCCCCTCATGCGGGACGACATCGACCTGTGCTGGCGCGCCACCGCCGCCGGGCACCGCGTCCTCGTCGCCCCCGAAGCCGTCGTGCGGCACGCCGAGGCGTCCGCGCGCGAGCGCCGCACCGTCGACTGCGTGGGCCGCAGCGCCGCCTCCCCGCACATGGTCGACAAGGCGGGCGCGATCTACACCCTCCTCGTCAACTCCCGCACGGCACAGCTGCCCTGGGTGCTGCTGCGGATCGTCCTCGGCACCCTGCTCAGGACCGTCGCGTACCTCGTCGGCAAGGTCCCCGGACAGGCCGTCGACGAGATCCGCGGTCTGCTGAGCGTGCTGCTGCGGCCCGAGCGGATCATCGCCGGGCGGCGCAGGCGAGGCCGTTCGCAGCTGGACAAGGGGGAGCTGCGGCCGCTGTTCCCGCCACCCGGCGCGACCGTCCGGGCCACCGTCGAACAGGTCGCGGGCGATCTGTTCGGCCGCTCCGACGCCGAGACCCCCCAGGCCGGACGGCACGGCGGCGCGGTGGAGTCGGGACCCGGGGACGACGACGCCGACTTCCTCCAGGTCGAGCAGTTCGCCCGGCTCAAGCGCATCGCGCGTGCGCCCGGGCCCGTGCTCTTCGCGCTCCTGCTGCTCGCCTCGCTCGTCGCCTGCCGTGAACTGCTCGGCGGCGGCGCGCTCGCCGGCGGCACCCTGCTGCCCGCGCCCGACGACTCCGCCGAGCTGTGGTCGCGCTATCTGGACGCCTGGCACCCGGTCGGCGCGGGCGGCGCCGAGGCCGCTCCGCCGTATCTGGCCATCGTGGCCATGCTCTCCTCCCTGCTGTTCGGCTCCGCCGGACTCGCCGTCACCGTGCTCCTCGTGGCGTCGGTGCCACTGGCCGGCTTCACCGCGTACTTCGCCTCGCGGCCCCTGGTCGAGTCCCGGCTGCTGCGCGCCTGGGCCGCCGTCGTGTACGCCTTCCTGCCCGCCGTCACCGGCGGGCTCGCGACCGGTCGCCTCGGTACCGCCGTCCTCGCGATCCTGCTGCCCCTCATCGCCCGCGCGGGCGCCGCGGCCGGCGGCCTGAGCAACAGAACAGGGGCGCGCGGCAGTTGGCGTGCGACCTGGGCGTACGCCCTGCTGCTGGCGATCACCACCGCGTTCACCCCGATCGTGTGGCCCATCGCGCTGCTCCTCGGCCTCGGGCTCCTCGTCGTCCGCCGCCGCGAGATCGCCGCCTACGGCCCGCGCTTCCTCGCCCAGCTGGGCACCCCGCTGCTGATCCTCGCCCCCTGGTCGCTGACGCTGCTGCCGTTCGGCTTCTTCGAGGAGGCCGGTCTGGAGTACGGCGGGAGCACCGCCTCGGCGACCGATCTGCTCGGCATCAGCCCCGGCGGCCCCGGCACGGTCGGCGGGCTGACGCTCGTCGGCATCGTCCTGGCCGCGCTGGCGGCCCTGCTCCGCTCGGAACGCCAGCCGGCCATCCGGACCGCTTGGACGGCCGCCCTGGTGGCCCTCGTCCTCGCGGTCCTCTCCAACGGCTCCACCTGGGCGGGCCCCGCGACCCTCGTCTACGGCATCGCTCTCCTCGCCGCCGCCACCCTGGGCGCCGACGGGGCACGCTCGCGCGTGGCCGAGCAGAGCTTCGGCTGGCGCCAGCCGGTGGCCGTGCTCATCGCGCTCGCCGCCGCCGTCGGCCCGCTGCTGGCCGCCGCCGGATGGGTGCTCGGCGGCGCCGACGGTCCCCTGGAGCGCCGCGACCCCGTCCAGGTGCCCGCGTTCGTCGCCGAGGAGAGCGGCACCCGCGACCAGGCCCGCACCCTCGTCCTCGACAGCGACTCCACCGCCAGGGTCGGCTACACCCTGGTCCGCGGCTCCGGCGTCCGCCTCGGCGACGCCGAACTCACCGCCGCCGCGGGAGAGAACGAACAGCTCGACAAGGTCGTCGCCAACCTCGTCGCGGGCTCCGGCGCCGACCAGACCGACGAACTCGGCGGCTTCGCCGTGCGCTACGTCCTCGTCCGTCCGGGCGCGCCCCGCGAGGTCGGCCGCGTCCTGGACGCCACACCCGGCCTGAGCCGACTCAGCCAGCAGGACGGCAGCGCCCTGTGGCGGGTGGACCGCCAGGTCGCCCGCGTCACCATCGAGGCCTCCTCCGGCGACGCCAAGGCCGTCGCCGCGGGCCCCGTCGACGTGCACACCACCATCCCGGCCGGTGGCTCGGGCCGGGTCCTGCGCCTCGCCGACACCGCCGACGAGGCCTGGGCCGCCACCCTCGACGGCAGGCCGCTCACCCCGACCACGGTCGACGGCTGGGCCCAGGGCTTCCAGCTGCCCGTGGACGGCGGCAGGCTGGACGTCACCTTCGACGCTCCCGTCAGCCACACCGGCTGGCTGTGGGCCCAGGGCTCGCTCGCCGTCGTCCTCGTGGTCCTCGCCCTCCCCGGCCGCCGCCGGGACGTCGACGACGACCTCCCCGACGAGCCCGTCGCCGTGCCCGCGCAGGACATCACCGGCGACGGCCGTCGCGCACGCCGCCTGCGCGCCCAGGCCGAGGCCGAGGCCGAACAGTCCGCCGACCCCGACCTGGCTTCTCCGCCGGAGGATGTCCCGGCCGCGGCCACCGTCCCGCCCCAGCACGGATACGGCATGGGGGTCCCCCCGGGCGAGGACGTTCGAGGCTGGGGGAGGGACACCGCGCACCACGCGGGTGCCGGCGCCGAGTACGGCCAGTACGACCAGCAGTACCAGGGTGCCCAGCAGTACCCGGCGGGCACGTACGACCAGCAGCACTACCAGGCCGACCCCTACCAGGGCGGCCAGTACGACCCGTACGCCTCCTACGGGGGCGACCCGGCCTCGTACGACCAGACGTACACCCAGGGCTACGACGCGACCTACGACCCGTCGCACGGCACCGGCACCGACAGTGAGCGCCCCGACGGGAGCCAGCAGTGAACCGCACGACCCTGTCCCTGATCGCCGGCGCGACGGCCCTCGCCGCCGTCACCGGCTTCGCCGCGCTCTCCGCGCCCGACGCCTCCGGCGGGGACACCACGGCGAAGGCGGCCGCCCAGCTGCCCGTGCAGCGGACCAGCCTGCTCTGCCCGCAGCCGAGCACCTCGGACCTCGCGGAGACCGCGTACACCTCCTTCACGCCCGTCACCAAGGGCACCGGCGGCGACGGCAGCGCCGAACTCGTCGCGGCGGGCGGGGAGTCGACAGACCCCGGCAAGGGCGACGAGGGCGGCAAGGGCGACGAGGGCGGTGACAAGGACGGCGGCAAGGACAAGGCCGCCAAGCCCGTCGTGGAGGTGAAGGAGCCCGGAAAGCCCGTCGCCGGCAGTACCGACGGCGGCGACTCGCCCGCGCTGATCGGCACGGCGGAGGGGAAGTTCGCGCCCGGCTGGACGGTGCAGGAGACCACCGAGGTCGCCGCCGGCACCGGTCGCGGCCTGCTCGGCGTCAACTGCACCGCCCCGGACACGGAGTTCTGGTTCCCGGGCGCGAGTACGGCCGCGAGCCGCACCGACTACGTCCACCTCGTCAACCCGGACGACTCGGCGGCCGTCGTCGACATCGAGCTCTACGGCAAGGACGGCGCCCTGAAGTCGACGGTGGGGGACGGCATCACGGTCCGGCCCCGCGCCGACGAGCCGGTCCTGCTGTCGACGCTCGCCACGGCGAAGGAGGCCGACCTCACGGTCCATGTCAGGGTCCGCAGCGGCCGGGTCGCCGCCGCGGTCCAGGCCCTCGACGACAAGCGGGGCGGCGACTGGCTCGCCGCCGCGGCCGACCCGGCCGCCAGTCTGGTCCTCCCGGGCATCCCCGAGGACGCCACCTCCGTGACCCTCGTCGCCTTCACCCCCGGCGAGACCGACGCCGACCTGAAGCTCCGCCTCGCCTCGCCCAACGGCCCGATCACCCCCGCCGGCAACGAGACACTGCACGTCAAGGGGGGCATGACCGCCACCGCCGACCTCGGCGACATCACGCGCGGCGAGGCCGGTTCCCTCCTGCTGACCCCCACCGACCAGTCGGTCCCGGTGGTGGCCGCCCTCCGCGTCGTCCGCGGCAAGGGCGACAACCAGGAGACGGCCTTCATCCCGGCCACCCGCCCGGTCGGCGCGCGCGCGACGGTGGCCGACAACCGCGCCAAGGGCACCACCCTCGCCCTCACCGCGCCCACCGGCGCGGCCAAGGTCAAGGTCACCGTGTCCGCCGGCAGCGGTGGCGGCGAGCCCACGACGAAGACCTTCACGATCAAGGCCGGCACCACCCAGAACGTCGACCTGCCCGCCCCGGCCGGCCTCAAGGGCACCTACGCCCTCACCGTCGAAGCCGTCTCCGGCGGCCCCGTCCACGCCTCCCGCACCCTGGAATCCAAGCTCGACACCGTCCCCGCCTTCACCATCCAGACCCTCCCGGACGACCGAGGCACGGTGGCCGTCCCGGAGGCGCGGCAAGACCTGTCGATCCTGCAGAGGTAGTGCTCGCGCAGTTCCCCGCGCCCTGCTCTTCAGGGGCGCGGGGAACCGCGCGGCCGGCCCCCACACACCCGCAGCCGACAAACGCACCCGAGCGGGGTCGAAGGGGCGCAGCCCCTGGGGATGGGACGGGTAGGGGCGACGGGGGCGAAACCCACCCCGGGCGCACCCACCGGTGTCAGTCCTCCCCGTACCGCGGATCCACCGTCTCCGGATTCAGCCCCAGCAGCTCGGCCACCTGCTCCACCACGACCTCATGCACCAGCGCGGCCCGCTCATCGCGCCCCTTGGTACGGATCTCCACCGGCCGCCGGTACACGACCACCCGAGCCGGCCGCCCCTCCCGCGCCGCGACGGTCCCCCCGAGCGGCACCGCCTCGTCGTTCCACGCCCCGTCGACGGGCCCGTCGAGCCGCGGCACCTCCAGCACGAGGAAGTCGATGTCCGCCAGCTGCGGCCACCGCCGCTCCAGCCGCTCCACGGAGTCCTGCACAAGATCCGCGAACACCTCCGCACGACTCGCCGCGAGCGGCACTTGCGGCGGTGCGATGGGCCCGCGCATCCCCCTGCCGTGCCGATCTCGGCGGCGGGGCCCGGGTGCGGAGGCGGCGCGGGGCGGTACGAGGTTGTCCATCACCTGTGAAGCGTAGTCCCCACGAGGTCCGCCCGCCCGGCTCCACACTCCCGGCCGCGCCCGCCGGCCCGACACCGCTGACCTGGCATGTCCAACCGGCTCGCCGCACGGCGGCGCCCAGGAGGGCCGTACGGCATGTCGCAGGATGACCATTCCGGCCAAGGTTGGGCTCGATTCCACATCTCCCCAAGACCGGCGAACTCACGTCAATTGACATGGTATGTACGGAAAATCGACCGCACTCAAGGCTGTTCGGCATCCCGGACGGGGGGCTACTCGCAGGTCAACGCGGTGGGTTCGGAGGGGCGTGTGGGGCGTTTCACAGCGCGACACGGTGGAGTGACCTGGTGGAGAGTCGTCGCGGCCCGCTCAAGAGTGCGGTACCGTCCAACGTCGTGAGCCCTGTACGTCGCTGTTCGCGCACCGCTTGCGGCCGCCCCGCCGTCGCGACGCTGACGTACGTCTACGCCGACTCGACCGCGGTCCTCGGCCCCCTCGCCACCTACGCCGAACCCCACTGCTACGACCTGTGCGCCGAGCACTCCGAGCGCCTCACCGCCCCGCGCGGCTGGGAGGTCGTACGGCTGCTGGACGCCTCGGCTCCCGCACGCCCCAGCGGTGACGACCTGGAAGCGCTTGCCAACGCCGTGCGCGAGGCGGCCCGCCCGCAGCAGCGCGCGGCGGAGGCCGGTGGCGGCGCGCGCAGGGCGGACCCGATGGAGGTCGCCCGCCGCGGCCACCTCCGCGTGCTGCGCTCACCCGACAACTGACGCTCTGGGTGGGGCCGTTGCCGTGCTCCCGAAGTCGTCGGTGTCGTCGGCGCCCTCGTGGCTCTTTCCGTTCGCGTCGTTTCGCGCGGTGACGCACGCCTGTTGACGCCGTGGCGGCGCGGACGCGATCATTCCGGGTGCCCGTGCCGTGAGAAACCGCTTTCCGCATCGCGGAATCGGGGAGGCTCCCGTGTACGTCCAGCACCTGGAACCCGTGGCCGGTTCACTCGGCCTGTCCGCCCTCGTCGCGACCCTGCCCCTCGTCATCGTCCTGGTCCTGCTCGGCGTCGTGCGCCTGAAAGCGCACCTGGCGGGGCTGATCGGGCTTCTGGCGGCCGTTCTGGTCGCCTGGCTCGCCCACCGCATGCCGCTCGGCCAGACACTCTCCAGCGCCGCCCAGGGGGCCGCGTTCGGCCTCTTCCCGATCATGTGGATCGTCGTCAACGCCCTGTGGGTGTACAGGATGACCGTCCACACCCGGCACTTCGACATCCTGCGCCGCTCCTTCGGGCGGCTCTCCGACGACCCACGCATCCAGGCGCTCGTCGTCGCGTTCTGCTTCGGCGCGCTCCTGGAAGCCCTCGCCGGCTTCGGCGCGCCGGTCGCCATCTGCTCCGTCATGCTCGTCGCGCTCGGCTTCGAACCGGTGAAGGCCGCCGTGGTCGCCCTGGTCGCCAACACCGCGCCCGTCGCCTTCGGCGCCATGGGCACACCGGTCGTCACCCTCGCCCAGGTCACCGAACTGCCCCTGGACACCGTCGCGTCCGTGGTCGGCCGCCAGACGCCCCTGCTCGCCCTCGTGGTGCCCCTGGTCCTGGTCTGGCTCGTCGACGGACGGCGCGGGCTGCGCGAGACCTGGGTGCCCGCCCTGGCCTGCGGGTCCGCCTTCGCCGTCGGCCAGTTCATCGCCTCCAACCACATCTCCGCCCAACTCGCCGACATCGGCGCCGCCCTGCTGGGCGCGGGCGCCCTCGTCGCCGTACCCCACGCCCGCCGCCCCGCCGCCGAGCCCGTACGCGCCGCCGTACTGACCGGCGTACGCAGCGAGGACCTCGACGAGGAGGACCCGCCGCGCGAAGTCCTGCGCGCCTACGCCCCTTACGCGCTGATCGTCGCGATCTTCTCCCTCGCCCAGATCCCCGTGGTGAAGGACTGGCTGGCCGGGGCGACACAGACGTACGACTGGCCCTTCCTGAACGTCGCGAGCCCGGACGGCGACCCGGTGGGAGGCAACGTCTTCACCTGGCCCATCGTGGCCACCGGCGGCACCCTGGTGCTGCTCGCCGGGCTGTGCACGGCCGTCGTCCTGAAGGTCCACGCGCGCGTGGCCGTCAGGGAGTGGGCGGCCACGGTGCACGAACTCCGCTTCGCCATCCTCACCGTGACGTCCGTCCTCGCCCTCGCCTACGTCATGAACCTCTCCGGACAGGCCGCCACCATCGGCCACTTCGTGGCGGCGGCCGGCGCCGGGCTCGCCTTCCTGTCCCCGGTCCTCGGCTGGTTCGGCGTCGCCGTCTCCGGCTCGGACACCTCCGCCAACGCCCTGTTCGGTGCCCTCCAGGTCAGCGCGGCCCGTGAGTCGGGCCTGTCGCCGGAACTGCTCGCCGCCGCCAACAGCTCCGGCGGCGTCCTCGGCAAGATGATCTCCCCGCAGAACCTGACCATCGCCTGCGCCGCCGTCGGCCTCGCCGGGCGCGAGGGCGACCTGTTGCGCAAGGTGCTGCCGTGGAGCCTGGGGCTGTTGCTGGTGATGTGCCTGATCGTGGTGGGACAGAGCACCCCCGTACTGGAATGGATGCTTCCCTGAGGTACCACCGCGAGGCACTCCCGCCGGGGCCTTGGTGCCGTTCTCAGAGGTCACACGGCCGGCTGTCGGCCCGGGCGGGTAGTTTGGGGCGACCGGTGAGGACTTCAGGAGGGTTTGACCATGACTGCTGACCTGTCGACGATCGTGAAGGCGTACGACGTACGCGGGGTGGTCCCGGACCAGTGGGACGAGACCCTGGCCGAGCTCTTCGGGGCGGCCTTCGTACGGGTGACCGGCGCGAAAGCCATCGTGACCGGCCACGACATGAGACCCTCCTCGCCCGGCCTGTCGCGTGCCTTCGCGCGCGGGGCGGCGGCGCTCGGGGTGAACGTGACCGAGATCGGCCTCTGTTCGACGGACCAGCTGTACTACGCCTCGGGCGCGCTGAACCTGCCCGGCGCGATGTTCACGGCCTCCCACAACCCCGCCCGGTACAACGGCATCAAGTTGTGCCGCGCGGGCGCCGCCCCCGTCGGCCAGGACACCGGCCTCGCCGAGATCCGCGAACTGGTCGAGGGCTGGAGCGAGTCGGGCGCGCCGGCACCGGCCGCCACGCCGGGGGCGATCACCCGGCGGGACACGTTGGAGGACTACGCGGCGCACCTGCGCGGCCTCGTCGACCTGACCCCCATCCGCCCCCTCAAGGTCGTCGTCGACGCGGGCAACGGCATGGGCGGCCACACCGTCCCCACGGTCTTCGCCGGCCTCCCCCTCGACCTCGTCCCCCTGTACTTCGAACTGGACGGCACCTTCCCGAACCACGAGGCCAACCCCCTCGACCCGGCGAACATCGTCGACCTCCAGAAGCGTGTCCGCGAGGAGGGCGCCGACCTCGGCCTCGCCTTCGACGGCGACGCCGACCGCTGCTTCGTCGTCGACGAGCAGGGCGACCCCGTCTCCCCCTCCGTGATCACCGCCCTGGTGGCCGCCCGCGAGCTCGCCAGACACGGCGGCAAGGGCACGGTCATTCACAACCTGATCACCTCCTGGTCCGTCCCGGAGGTGGTGCGGGAGAACGGCGGCACGCCGGTGCGCACCCGCGTCGGCCACTCCTTCATCAAGGCCGAGATGGCCAGGGCCGGCGCCATCTTCGGCGGCGAGCACTCCGCCCACTACTACTTCGCCGACTTCTGGAACGCCGACACGGGCATGCTGGCCGCCCTCCACGTCCTCGCCGCCCTCGGCGGCCAGGACGGCCCCCTCTCCGGCCTCGTCGCCCAGTACGACCGCTACGCCGGCTCCGGCGAGATCAACTCCACGGTCGCCGACCAGACGGGCCGCCTGGCCGCGATCCGCTCCGCGTACGAGGACCGCGCGGGCATCACCCTGGACGACCTCGACGGCCTGACCGTCTCCGCCGCCGACTGGTGGTTCAACGTCCGCCCCTCCAACACGGAACCGCTGCTCCGCCTGAACGCGGAGGCGAAGGACGAGACGACCATGGCGAAGGTACGGGACGAGGTCCTGGGGATCATCAGGGCGTGAGTACCGGGCCCCGAGCCCCAACCCCGGCGCCGACCCCCGCACGGCGGTACTCTGACCAGGCCGCACCGCACCGACCCGCCCCCGAAGGGACCCGACATGCCGCTCGAAGCCGGCCTCCTGGAGATCCTCGCCTGCCCGGCGTGCCACGCCCCCCTCACGGAGGAGGACACCGAGCTGGCCTGCACGAGCCAGGACTGCGGCCTCGCCTACCCGATCCGGGACGGCATCCCCGTACTCCTCGTCGACGAGGCCCGCCGCCCCGCGTGACCCGCGCGATCAGGCTCCCGCGCAAGGCCTAACCCCGCCCCGGCCGGGAAACCCGGCGTAGAGGCGAAAAGGCGTAACAGGGCACCCGGCGATCGGAGGCTGCCGCCCATGCTCGACGACTCGCTGCTAGACACCCCCGAAGCCCTCGCGGAGGCGGACCGCCGCGACCTGCTCCGCGGCGCCGCCGAGGCAGGCGCCCGGGTCCGCACGGCGATCCGCCTCGGTACCGAGGCGGGCATCCCCGAACTGAAACCGGACGGCCGCCCCCGCGCCCTCCTGATCGCGGGCCCCGGCATGGCCTCCGCGGGCGTCGCCGACCTGCTCGGCGCCCTCGCGGGGTCCAGCTGCCCCATCACCCGCCTCCACCCCACCGGCGTGGCCCCCGCCGCGGGCGCCCTCCGCTGGGAGCTCCCCGGCTGGGCGGGCCCGGTCGACCTCCTCCTGGTCGCCACCGCGGACGGCAGCGAACCGGGCCTGTCGCTCCTCGTCGACCAGGCGTACCGCCGAGGCAGCACGGTCGTCGCCGTCGCCCCGCCCCGCACCCCCGTCGCCGAGGCGGTGGAAGGCGCCCACGGCCTCTTCGTACCGATGGCGACCGCCCCGTACGAGCAGGAGGCGCCCCTCGGCGCCGCCGCTCCCGGAGTCCTGTGGGCGCTGCTCACCCCGATGCTCGCCCTGCTGGACCGCACCGGCCTGATCGACGCCCCGCCGGACGCCCTGCAGAAGGTCGCCGACCGCCTCGACCGTGTCGCCGAGCGCTGCGGCCCGGCCATCGCCACCTACAGCAACCCCGCCAAGACGCTCGCCGCCGAGCTGGCCGACGCGCTCCCGCTGATCTGGACCGAAGGCCAGGCCGCGGGCCCGGTGGGCCGCCGTTTCGCCTCCGCGCTCGCCGAGCTGGGGGGCCGCCCCGCCCTCGCGGCCCAGCTGCCGGAGGCACTCGCCTCGCACACGGTGCTGCTCTCCGGCCCACTGGCCGCGAACGCCGACCCCGACGACTTCTTCCGCGACCGCGTCGAGGACGCACCCGTCCTGCACGCGCGCGTGGTGCTCGTCCGCGACCGCCCGACCGGTGGTCTGAGCGGCGTCCCGGCCGCCCGCGAGCTGGCCCTCGGCCACGACGCCGCGATCAGCGAGCTGGAACCCGAGGAGGGCAGCGACCTGGAGACCCTCGCGGAGATGATCGCCATCACCGATTTCGCCGCCGTTTACCTGTCGCTCGCTTCCGGAGCCTGATCTTTACCGGAGTCCGCCCCTGACCGGGGCATCGGCCGGCTCCCCACCTACGGAGAAGCACACACCATGGACCGCCTCGACAACACCGTCCGCCCCTACGCCTGGGGTTCGACCACCGCCATCCCGCAGCTCCTGGGTGTGGCCCCCACCGGCGAGCCGCAGGCGGAGATGTGGATGGGCGCCCACCCCGGCGCCCCCTCGCGCACCGGGCGCGGCCCCCTCACCGAGGTGATCGACGAGGCCCCGGAACGCGAGCTGGGACGTCGAACGGTCGCCAGGTTCGGCCCCCGTCTCCCGTTCCTCCTGAAGCTCCTCGCCGCAGGCGCCCCGCTCTCCCTCCAGGTCCACCCCGACCTCGAACAGGCCAGGGAGGGCTACGAGGACGAGGTACGGCGCGGCATCCCGATCGACGCAGGCCACCGCAACTACAAGGACGCCAACCACAAGCCGGAACTGATCTGCGCCCTCACGGAGTTCGACGGCCTCTGCGGCTTCCGGGACCCGCTCCAGGCCGCCGACCTGCTCGCCGCCCTCGACGTCGACTCCCTGAAGCCGTACGTCGACCTCCTGCACGCCCACCCCGAAGAGGCCGCGCTGCGCGAGGTGTTGACCGCGGTCCTGGGCGCCGACCCCGAGGAGACGGCCCACACGGTCACCGAGGCCGCGGCCGCCTGCGCCCGTCTCGGCGGCGCCTACGCCCCGTACGCCGACATCGCCCACCACTACCCGGGCGACCCAGGCGTCATCGCAGCCATGCTCCTCAACCACGTACGCCTGCAGCCCGGCGAGGCCCTGTTCCTCGGCGCCGGCATCCCGCACGCGTATCTGAACGGCCTCGGCGTGGAGATCATGGCCAACTCCGACAACGTCCTGCGCTGCGGCCTGACCCCCAAGCACGTCGACGTCCCCGAACTCCTGCGCATCGTCCGCTTCGAGGCGACCGACCCCGGCGTCCTGCGCCCCGAGGCGTCCCCGGACGGCGAGGAGGTCTACGAGACCCCCATCGACGAGTTCCGCCTCTCCCGCTTCGTCCTTCCCGAGGCCACCGCCCCGCACGACCTCACCCGCGCCACCCCGCAGATCCTCCTCTGCACGGCCGGTTCGGTCCGCGCGGGCGAACACACGCTCGCCCCCGGCGAGTCCGTCTTCGTACCGGCGGACGAGAAGGCCGAGGTGTCCGGACCCGGCACCCTGTTCCGCGCCACCGTGGTCGCCTGAGCGGCGCGATCCCTTGGTGAGCGGCGTCAACCCTCCCTGATCCACAGCCTGACGCGACGACGCCGGACCGGGCTGCAACAATGCCCCCTGCAAAAGGCGGGCAAAGCCCGGCCGGTGACGGACGGAAGCGTGGGTACACGTGCCCACGCACAGACATATGCGTAGGCGAAGGGACACCTCGGACACATGAGCGCGTCAGGCGGCACCAAGGCGATCGTGGCGGCACTCGCCGCCAACCTCGCGATCGCGGTAGCGAAGTTCGTGGCGTTCCTCTTCAGCCACTCGTCGTCGATGCTCGCCGAGTCCGTGCACTCGCTCGCCGACTCGGGCAACCAGGCACTGCTGCTCCTCGGCGGCAAGAAGGCCAAACGCGAAGCGACCCCGCAACACCCCTTCGGCTACGGCCGCGAGCGCTACATCTACGCCTTCCTCGTCTCCATCGTCCTCTTCTCCGTCGGCGGCATGTTCGCCCTCTACGAGGGCTACGAGAAGATCAAGCACCCGCACGAGATCGAGAACTGGTACTGGCCGGTCGGCGTCCTCGTCTTCGCGATCATCGCCGAGTCGTTCTCCTTCCGGACCGCCATCAAGGAATCCAACGTCCTGCGGGGCAAGAGGTCCTGGACCGAGTTCGTCCGCCACGCCAAGGCCCCCGAGCTGCCGGTCGTCCTCCTGGAGGACCTCGGTGCTCTCGTCGGTCTGATCCTCGCCCTCGGCGGCGTCGGCCTCGCCCTGCTCACCGGTGACGGCGTCTGGGACGGCATCGGCACCCTCTGCATCGGCGTCCTGCTCATCCTCATCGCGATCATCCTCGCCGCCGAGACCAAGTCCCTGCTCCTGGGCGAGGCCGCCGGTGTGGAGGACGTCAAGAAGATCGAGGCCGCGATCGTCGACGGCGACACGGTCCCCGGCATCATCCACATGCGCACGCTCCACCTCGGTCCCGAGGAACTGCTGGTCGCCGCCAAGATCGCCGTCCGCCACGACGAAACGGCCACCGAGGTCGCCCACGCGATCGACGCCGCCGAGGCCCGCATCCGCGAGGCCGTCCCGATCGCTCGCGTCATCTACCTGGAGCCCGACATCTACAGCGAGGCGGAGGCCGCCAAGGGCGCCGACGCCGAGGCCGCCCCCGGCGGCCCGGCCCCCACCGCCGAACACTGACCCACCGGCCACTCCACCAGGCACCGAGCACCGGGGCCCGTCGCGAACCGTCGCGACGGGCCCTTCGCCGTCCCCGGCCCGCCACGGCTCGCGCCCCCTACGGCTTTCCGCCTCAGGTCCGCCCGCCCGCCCACACCACTCCCTTCGGCTTGATCCTGTACGCAGGCGGACTGGGGCAGGCCGGGCCGACCGGTGTAGCTTGGGACGGAGCCAGACGTCGCTGCTGATGGCGGTCGGGCGGTCCCCTCGCGGACCGACCGAGGGAGAGAGGGCCTCCGACGGACTGCGCTGCGCGCACGCGGGCATGCCTGTGTCCTCTTCGGGGCACCCCTGTGTCCGCCGCCGCGCAGACCAGCCCTACCCACCCTCGACCCGACACCGAGGAGCAGCTCGCATGACGACTGTCGACAACCGACAGGACTTCAAGGTCGCCGACCTCTCCCTGGCCGCTTTCGGCCGCAAGGAGATCACCCTCGCCGAGCACGAGATGCCCGGCCTGATGGCGATCCGCAAGGAGTACGCCGAGGCCCAGCCTCTCGCCGGCGCCCGCGTCACCGGCTCCCTGCACATGACCGTGCAGACCGCCGTCCTCATCGAGACCCTGGTCGCCCTCGGCGCCCAGGTCCGCTGGGCCTCCTGCAACATCTTCTCCACCCAGGACCACGCCGCCGCCGCCATCGCGGTCGGCCCGAACGGCACGGTGGACAACCCGCAGGGCGTCCCGGTCTTCGCCTGGAAGGGCGAGACCCTGGAAGAGTACTGGTGGTGCACGGAGCAGGCGCTGACCTGGCCGGACAGCCCGACCGGCGGCCCGAACATGATCCTGGACGACGGCGGTGACGCCACCCTCCTCGTCCACAAGGGCGTCGAGTACGAGAAGGACGGCAAGGTCCCTGCCGTCGACACCGCCGAGAACGACGAGCACCGCGTCGTCCTCGAACTCCTGAACCGCACCATCACCGACGGCTCCCAGAAGTGGACCCAGCTCGCCTCGGAGATCCGTGGTGTGACGGAGGAGACCACGACGGGTGTCCACCGGTTGTACGAGATGCAGCGTGACGGTGTGCTGCTGTTCCCGGCGATCAATGTGAACGACGCGGTCACCAAGTCGAAGTTCGACAACAAGTACGGCTGCCGGCATTCCCTGATCGATGGCATCAACCGGGCCACCGATGTCCTCATCGGCGGCAAGACGGCCGTCGTGTGCGGTTACGGTGATGTGGGCAAGGGCTGTGCGGAGTCGCTGCGGGGGCAGGGCGCCCGGGTGATCGTCACCGAGATCGACCCGATCTGCGCGCTGCAGGCGGCGATGGACGGCTACCAGGTCACGACGCTCGACGAGGTCGTGGAGACGGCCGACATCTTCATCACCACGACCGGCAACAAGGACATCATCATGGCCTCGGACATGGCCAGGATGAAGCACCAGGCGATCGTCGGAAACATCGGCCACTTCGACAACGAGATCGACATGGCCGGTCTGGCGCGGATCCCGGGCATCGTCAAGGACGAGGTCAAGCCACAGGTCCACACCTGGACGCTCCCCGGCGGCAAGGTCCTCATCGTGCTGTCGGAGGGCCGTCTGCTGAACCTGGGCAACGCCACCGGTCACCCGTCGTTCGTGATGTCCAACTCCTTCGCGGACCAGACGCTGGCCCAGATCGAGCTGTTCACCAAGCAGTCGCAGTACCCGATCGGCGTCTACACGCTGCCCAAGCACCTCGACGAGAAGGTCGCCCGTCTCCACCTCGACGCGCTCGGCGTGAAGCTGACCACGCTCCGCCCCGAGCAGGCCGCCTACATCGGCGTCGAGGTCGAGGGCCCCTACAAGTCGGACCAGTACCGCTACTGATCCGCCCGGCGGCGGGTGCGTCCGTGCACGGGCGCACCCGTCTCGGCAGCAGCGCCCAGGCAGGCCCCCGCACCCCCGTGCCGGGGGCCTGCCCGTTCGGCTCCCGCCCCGCACGTCGGCAGGACCAGCCCGTCAAGACCCAGGACCCCCATGCCCCGCGGCCGGTATTCGCTCCATGACCCGCACGACCACACCCTCCTCGCCGAAGAACACTTCCACTGCGCGCCCGGCCCGTCCGGCTGGCGCTATGTCTCCCAGCTGACCGCCCCTTCCGGTGACCATGCCGGTTCCGTCGACCTCGCCCTCGACGACCTCGGCCGCCCCATCCGCCTCGAACTCCACGCCGCGAGCTGGCAGGTCCGCGGCGCCGCCCTCGACGGCGTCACCTGGGTCCGCACCGACCCCACCGGCACGGAGGCCACCGAAGGCAATGTCCGCGCGCACGCCTTCACCGGCACCTCCCCGGCGTTCCTGATCGCCACAGCCCGCCTCCTCCGTCTCGCCCCCTCGACACCGGCCACCCGCGTACGCCTCGTCGCCTTCACCGACCCGGTCCTCGCCCCGCGCACCCTGGACCAGTCCTGGGCCTTGATCGAAAGAGAAGCACACGCCACTGACAACGGCCCCCTGACCGTGGACGAATACCAGGTCACAGCCCTGGACACCGGCGAGCGGCACACCGTTCACATCGCGGGCGACGTCGTTCTGGCGGCACCCGGAATCGAGCTGGACCACCTGGAGACACCGCCCTCGACGTTCGACTGAAGCCGACGTCCGACTGACGCCGAGTCCGGCCGACAGCGGCTCAGCGGGCGGGCCGATCAGCCGTGACTCACGCAGGCGGCGCGAAACCGGTGCTCGGCCGCCCGTCAGAGGGCTCCTGCGGCGACTCGGGGGCCACCGGCGCGGGGGGAACGACAGCGCCGGGACCACCGGCCCCGGGACCAGCACCTGCGGCTCCCGCCGGCGGTACGTACCCGGGGGCGCTCGGAGGCGGGGCCGGGCTCACATACCCCCCAGGCGGCGCATACGCCGGAGCGACCGGAGGCTGAGCCACCGGCGCACCCCACCCCGGCCCACCGACCGGCGCCCCCGGTACGACCGCACCGGGCGTACCGGCAGGACCCGGCACGCCACCCCCACCCGCACCGGCCGAGCTCCCGAACGCATGGCGAGCCTCCCGAGCCTGCCGCTCGTGCACCACGGCCGCCAGATACGCGCCCGGGGGAACCCCGTACGGCGCCGGAGCGCCCGTACGGGCGGCCAGATCCGAGGCGAGACGTTCCGCCATGGCCGCGCCGACGTGCGGGTCCAGCTGCCGCATCCGCGTCAGGTACTGGCGGATGGCCAGCCACAGACCGTCCGGAACGGCGGACAGGTCGAGCTCGGAGAACTGCCCCGCGAGCCAGGGCGGCGGAGGAGGCACGAACGCCGCCTGCCCGGCCGGAACCCTCTCCCGCACGACCAACGTCCCCGCGAACACGTCACCCAGCCGGCGACCCCGCGCCGACACGAGCGAGGCGATGCAGGCGACGACCCCGAACGTCATCAGGATCTCGACCACCCCGACCGCCCCACGCACCAGCGCGTGCCGGAACCGGATCGGTCCACCGTCGTCCCGCACCACCCGCAGCCCGCACGCCAGTTTTCCCAGCGAGCGCCCATGGCTCAGCGTCTCCACCGCGATCGGCCCACCCACCAGGACGAGCAGGAAGCTCGCGACGGATATCGCCATCTGGGCCGCCTCGTCGAGGCCGGCCGTCGACAGCACCAGGATCAGGACCACCGCGAGGTAGACGACCATGGCCACGATCAGGTCGAGCAGCACGGCCAGCGCCCGGCTCGGCAGCTTCGCGGGACGCAGCTCCAGCGCCACCGCCTCGCCCGTCACTAGCTCACTCACACCCGTAGTCCTTCCGGTTTCATCCCCTGACCTGCCCCGAGAGTGGCCAGTCTGCCAAGCTGAGGTCACATCGCGCCGCAGTACGACCAGTACGACAAGCCGACACGCGGTATGAGAGGGACGAGGAGCAGCACACCCGATGGACCTCGATGTCTTCGTGTCCGCCCATCGCGCGGAGTGGGACCGCCTCGACGCCCTGCTCCGCCGCCAGCGCCGCCTCGACGGAGCCGAGGTCGACGAACTCGTCACCCTCTACCAGCGCACCGCCACCCACCTCTCGCTGATCCAGTCCAGCGCCCCGGATCCTCAGCTCACCGGGCGCCTCAGCCAACTGGTGGCACGCGCGCGTAGCGCCGTGACGGGAAACCGACGGGCCTCCTGGCGCGACATCACCCGCTTCCTGACCCACGGCTTCCCCGCGGCTGTCTACCGTTCCCGCCACTGGTGGGTCCCCACCGCGCTGCTCTCCACCCTCGTCGCCGTGCTCCTGGGGTGGTGGATCGGCACCCACCCGGAGGTCCAGGCCAGCATCGCGGCCCCCGACGCCCTGCGCGAGATGACCCGCCCCGGCGGCCAGTACGAGACCTACTACTCGAGTCATCCCGCCGCGTCCTTCGCGGCCCAGGTATGGACGAACAACGCCCAGGCCGCCGCGATGTGCCTGGTCCTGGGCATCTTCCTGGGCCTGCCGGTCCTCTGGATCCTGCTCCTGAACATGCTCAACCTGGGCGTGGGCATCGGCCTGATGACCTCGGCCGGCCGCCTCGACGTCTTCCTCGGCCTGATCCTCCCGCACGGCCTGCTGGAACTGACCGCTGTCTTCGTGGCCGCAGGCACGGGCCTGCGCCTCGGCTGGACCGTCATCGACCCAGGCCCCCGCACCCGCCGTTCGGCCCTGGCCGAGGAGGGACGAGCCGCCCTGGGCATGGCGATAGGCCTGGCGCTGGTCCTCTTCATCTCCGGCGCCATCGAAGGCTTCGTCACCCCGTCCGGCCTGCCCACCTGGGCCCGCATCGGCATCGGAGTCCTCGCCGAGCTCGTCTTCCTCGCGTACGTCTATGTCCTGGGCGGACGAGCTGTCAGGGCCGGTGAGACGGGCGATGTCGAGGAACACGAACGAAGTGCCGCGGTCCCCGTGGCCGCCTGATGTGCGTTGACCCCCGTCGGGCTGTTAGTCTCCTCTTCGTTCCCGCAAGAGCCGTTGACACGGTGCGTGTGGGGAGGTAGATTAGAACAGTTGCCTAGAGGTGGACATGCCCCAGGCGGCAGTGAAATCTATCGGCTTGTCGTGCAAAGCAATTTCACGAGTGAGCCCTATCCGATGAATCAGGAACGAGTGGCCGGTCAGTCCGGCGAAAAACTTCTGATAAAGTCGGACTCGCCGAAAGAAAGTCGCAAGGCAATCAATTAGGCACGGCCCTCCAACGGCCACCGGAAATGAATTCCGACCGGGAACGGAACGGAAAACGGATCTGGTAGGGTTGGAAACGCAAGACCGAAGGGAAACTGCCCGGAGGAAAGCCCGAGAGTAGCTTGGGTGAGTACAAAGGAAGCGTCCGTTCCTTGAGAACTCAACAGCGTGCCAAAAATCAACGCCAGATATGTTGATACCCCGTTCCCGGCCGGTTTCGGTTGGGGCGAGGTTCCTTTGAAGTAAAACACAGCGAGGACGCTGTGAACGGTCGGGCTTATTCCGCCTGACTGTTCCGCTCTCGTGGTGTCGACCCGCGCTTTTCATTAAGCACAGTCGGGAAAACATTCACGGAGAGTTTGATCCTGGCTCAGGACGAACGCTGGCGGCGTGCTTAACACATGCAAGTCGAACGATGAACCACTTCGGTGGGGATTAGTGGCGAACGGGTGAGTAACACGTGGGCAATCTGCCCTTCACTCTGGGACAAGCCCTGGAAACGGGGTCTAATACCGGATACAACACTCTCGGGCATCCGATGAGTGTGGAAAGCTCCGGCGGTGAAGGATGAGCCCGCGGCCTATCAGCTTGTTGGTGAGGTAACGGCTCACCAAGGCGACGACGGGTAGCCGGCCTGAGAGGGCGACCGGCCACACTGGGACTGAGACACGGCCCAGACTCCTACGGGAGGCAGCAGTGGGGAATATTGCACAATGGGCGAAAGCCTGATGCAGCGACGCCGCGTGAGGGATGACGGCCTTCGGGTTGTAAACCTCTTTCAGCAGGGAAGAAGCGAAAGTGACGGTACCTGCAGAAGAAGCGCCGGCTAACTACGTGCCAGCAGCCGCGGTAATACGTAGGGCGCGAGCGTTGTCCGGAATTATTGGGCGTAAAGAGCTCGTAGGCGGTCTGTCGCGTCGGATGTGAAAGCCCGGGGCTTAACCCCGGGTCTGCATTCGATACGGGCAGACTAGAGTGTGGTAGGGGAGATCGGAATTCCTGGTGTAGCGGTGAAATGCGCAGATATCAGGAGGAACACCGGTGGCGAAGGCGGATCTCTGGGCCATTACTGACGCTGAGGAGCGAAAGCGTGGGGAGCGAACAGGATTAGATACCCTGGTAGTCCACGCCGTAAACGGTGGGAACTAGGTGTTGGCGACATTCCACGTCGTCGGTGCCGCAGCTAACGCATTAAGTTCCCCGCCTGGGGAGTACGGCCGCAAGGCTAAAACTCAAAGGAATTGACGGGGGCCCGCACAAGCAGCGGAGCATGTGGCTTAATTCGACGCAACGCGAAGAACCTTACCAAGGCTTGACATACACCGGAAACGGCCAGAGATGGTCGCCCCCTTGTGGTCGGTGTACAGGTGGTGCATGGCTGTCGTCAGCTCGTGTCGTGAGATGTTGGGTTAAGTCCCGCAACGAGCGCAACCCTTGTTCTGTGTTGCCAGCATGCCCTTCGGGGTGATGGGGACTCACAGGAGACTGCCGGGGTCAACTCGGAGGAAGGTGGGGACGACGTCAAGTCATCATGCCCCTTATGTCTTGGGCTGCACACGTGCTACAATGGCAGGTACAATGAGCTGCGAAGCCGTGAGGCGGAGCGAATCTCAAAAAGCCTGTCTCAGTTCGGATTGGGGTCTGCAACTCGACCCCATGAAGTCGGAGTTGCTAGTAATCGCAGATCAGCATTGCTGCGGTGAATACGTTCCCGGGCCTTGTACACACCGCCCGTCACGTCACGAAAGTCGGTAACACCCGAAGCCGGTGGCCCAACCCCTTGTGGGAGGGAGCTGTCGAAGGTGGGACTGGCGATTGGGACGAAGTCGTAACAAGGTAGCCGTACCGGAAGGTGCGGCTGGATCACCTCCTTTCTAAGGAGCACTTCTTATCCGGCTTTGCCGGATCAGAGGCCAGGACATCAGCGAACGACTGATGCTGGTTGCTCAAGGGTGGAACGTTGATTATTCGACCGGTTCACGGGTCGGAGGCTGTGAGTACTGTCCGTAAGGGCGTGGAAAGCATGATCTCCGGACGTCGATCGGGTCGGGCACGCTGTTGGGTGTCTGAGGGTATGGCCGTTCAGGTCGCCTTCAGTGCCGGCCCCAGTGCACTCGGACTTCTGGTCCGGGGTGATGGGTGGTTGGTCGTTGTTTGAGAACTGCACAGTGGACGCGAGCATCTGTGGCCAAGTTTTTAAGGGCGCACGGTGGATGCCTTGGCACCAGGAACCGATGAAGGACGTGGGAGGCCACGATAGGCCCCGGGGAGTCGTCAACCAGGCTTTGATCCGGGGGTGTCCGAATGGGGAAACCCGGCAGTCGTCATGGGCTGTCACCCTTGCCTGAACACATAGGGCAAGTGGAGGGAACGCGGGGAAGTGAAACATCTCAGTACCCGCAGGAAGAGAAAACAACCGTGATTCCGGGAGTAGTGGCGAGCGAAACCGGATGAGGCCAAACCGTATGCGTGTGAGACCCGGCAGGGGTTGCGTATACGGGGTTGTGGGATCTCTCTTGATCAGTCTGCCGGCTGGTCGGCGAGTCAGAAACCGTATGGGTAGGCGAAGGACATGCGAAAGGTCCGGCGTAGAGGGTAAGACCCCCGTAGCTGAAATCTGTACGGCTCGTTTGAGAGACACCCAAGTAGCACGGGGCCCGAGAAATCCCGTGTGAATCTGGCGGGACCACCCGCTAAGCCTAAATATTCCCTGGTGACCGATAGCGGATAGTACCGTGAGGGAATGGTGAAAAGTACCGCGGGAGCGGAGTGAAATAGTACCTGAAACCGTGTGCCTACAAGCCGTGGGAGCGTCGCGTATCGAGCTTTGCTCGGTGCGTCGTGACTGCGTGCCTTTTGAAGAATGAGCCTGCGAGTTTGCGGTGTGTTGCGAGGTTAACCCGGGTGGGGTAGCCGTAGCGAAAGCGAGTCCGAACAGGGCGACTTTAGTAGCACGCTCAAGACCCGAAGCGGAGTGATCTAGCCATGGGCAGGTTGAAGCGGAGGTAAGACTTCGTGGAGGACCGAACCCACCAGGGTTGAAAACCTGGGGGATGACCTGTGGTTAGGGGTGAAAGGCCAATCAAACTCCGTGATAGCTGGTTCTCCCCGAAATGCATTTAGGTGCAGCGTCGTGTGTTTCTTGCCGGAGGTAGAGCACTGGATAGGCGATGGGCCCTACCGGGTTACTGACCTTAGCCAAACTCCGAATGCCGGTAAGTGAGAGCGCGGCAGTGAGACTGTGGGGGATAAGCTCCATGGTCGAGAGGGAAACAGCCCAGAGCATCGACTAAGGCCCCTAAGCGTACGCTAAGTGGGAAAGGATGTGGAGTCGCACAGACAACCAGGAGGTTGGCTTAGAAGCAGCCACCCTTGAAAGAGTGCGTAATAGCTCACTGGTCTAGTGATTCCGCGCCGACAATGTAGCGGGGCTCAAGCGTACCGCCGAAGTCGTGTCATTCATACAATAGGGCCAACGCCTGTATGGATGGGTAGGGGAGCGTCGTGTGCCGGGTGAAGCAGCCGCGGAAGCGAGTTGTGGACGGTTCACGAGTGAGAATGCAGGCATGAGTAGCGATACACACGTGAGAAACGTGTGCGCCGATTGACCAAGGGTTCCTGGGTCAAGCTGATCTGCCCAGGGTAAGTCGGGACCTAAGGCGAGGCCGACAGGCGTAGTCGATGGATAACCGGTTGATATTCCGGTACCCGCTGTGAAGCGTCAAACATTGAACCAGGCGATGCTAAGTCCGTGAAGCCGTCCCGGACCCTTCGGGGAAAGGGAAGTGGTGGAGCCGACGGACCAGACTTGCAGTAGGTGAGTGATGGGGTGACGCAGGAAGGTAGTCCATCCCGGGCGGTGGTTGTCCCGGGGTAAGGGTGTAGGACGTCAGGTAGGTAAATCCGCCTGGCAATAGTCTGAGACCTGATGCCGAGCCGATTGTGGTGAAGTGGATGATCCTATGCTGTCGAGAAAAGCCTCTAGCGAGTTTCATGGCGGCCCGTACCCTAAACCGACTCAGGTGGTCTGGTAGAGAATACCGAGGCGTTCGGGTGAACTATGGTTAAGGAACTCGGCAAAATGCCCCCGTAACTTCGGGAGAAGGGGGGCCATCACTGGTGAGAGGACGTGCTCTTCGAGCTGGGGGTGGCCGCAGAGACCAGCGAGAAGCGACTGTTTACTAAAAACACAGGTCCGTGCGAAGCCGTAAGGCGATGTATACGGACTGACGCCTGCCCGGTGCTGGAACGTTAAGGGGACCGGTTAGTCACTCTTCGGGGTGGCGAAGCTGAGAACTTAAGCGCCAGTAAACGGCGGTGGTAACTATAACCATCCTAAGGTAGCGAAATTCCTTGTCGGGTAAGTTCCGACCTGCACGAATGGCGTAACGACTTCTCGACTGTCTCAACCATAGGCCCGGTGAAATTGCACTACGAGTAAAGATGCTCGTTTCGCGCAGCAGGACGGAAAGACCCCGGGACCTTTACTACAGTTTGATATTGGTGTTCGGTTCGGCTTGTGTAGGATAGCTGGGAGACTGTGAACTCTGGACGCCAGTTCAGGGGGAGTCGTCGTTGAAATACCAGTCTGGTCGTGCTGGATGTCTAACCTGGGTCCGTGATCCGGATCAGGGACAGTGTCTGATGGGTAGTTTAACTGGGGCGGTTGCCTCCCAAAGGGTAACGGAGGCGCCCAAAGGTTCCCTCAGCCTGGTTGGCAATCAGGTGTTGAGTGTAAGTGCACAAGGGAGCTTGACTGTGAGACCGACGGGTCGAGCAGGGACGAAAGTCGGGACTAGTGATCCGGCGGTGGCTTGTGGAAGCGCCGTCGCTCAACGGATAAAAGGTACCCCGGGGATAACAGGCTGATCTTCCCCAAGAGTCCATATCGACGGGATGGTTTGGCACCTCGATGTCGGCTCGTCGCATCCTGGGGCTGGAGTCGGTCCCAAGGGTTGGGCTGTTCGCCCATTAAAGCGGTACGCGAGCTGGGTTTAGAACGTCGTGAGACAGTTCGGTCCCTATCCGCTGCGCGCGCAGGAATATTGAGAAGGGCTGTCCCTAGTACGAGAGGACCGGGACGGACGAACCTCTGGTGTGCCAGTTGTTCTGCCAAGGGCATGGCTGGTTGGCTACGTTCGGGAGGGATAACCGCTGAAAGCATCTAAGCGGGAAGCCTGCTTCGAGATGAGTATTCCCACCCACTTGATGGGGTAAGGCTCCCAGTAGACGACTGGGTTGATAGGCCAGATATGGAAGCCCGGTAACGGGTGGAGTTGACTGGTACTAATAGGCCGAGGGCTTGTCCTCAGTTGCTCGCGTCCACTGTGTTGGTTCTGAAACCACGAACAACCCCATTCCCTTGTTTGGTCACGGGGGATGGTGCGGTTGAGTGTTTCATAGTGTTTCGGTGGTCATAGCGTGAGGGAAACGCCCGGTTACATTCCGAACCCGGAAGCTAAGCCTTACAGCGCCGATGGTACTGCAGGGGGGACCCTGTGGGAGAGTAGGACGCCGCCGAACAAATATTGCGAAAGGCCCACACCTTATGGTGTGGGCCTTTTTGCGTTTCCGGGTTCTCCTCTTTTTGGGATTCCTGGCCAGAGGAGTTGGCAGAGGGATTGATGGATCAGAGACGTCCTGCCGCCTTCAGCGCCAGATAGGCATCCGCCAGGGCCGGCGCCAGGTCGTCCGGAGTGGCGTCGACGACCGTGACGCCGTGTCGGCGGAGTTGTTCGGCGGTGCGGTGACGGTCCGCCTGGGCCTGGGCGGCTGCTGCGGCCTCGTAGACGGCATCGGTGGTGCCTCGGGAGTCGGCCATGCGGGCGATGTGCGGGTCGGCGACCGAGGCCACCAGGACCGTATGGCGCTGGGTGAGGCGGGACAGGACCGGGAGAAGGCCCTGTTCGACGGGGGCCGCGTCGAGGGTGGTGAGGAGGACGATCAGGGCGCGGCGGGGGGCCGTACGGAGTGCGGTGGCTGTGAGGCCGCGGGCGTCCGTTTCGACTAGTTCGGGTTCGAGCGGGGCCATGGCGTTGACCAGGGACGGGAGAACGTCGCCCGCTGTGCGGCCCTGGACGAGGGCTCGTACGTGGCGGTCGTAGGCCAGGAGGTCCACGCGGTCGCCGGCGCGGGAGGCCAGAGCGGCCAGGAGAAGAGCCGCGTCCATGGAGGCGTCGAGGCGGGGCGCGTCACCCACACGGCCCGCGGAGGTTCGGCCGGTGTCCAGGACGAGGAGGATGTGGCGGTCGCGTTCGGGGCGCCAGGTGCGTACGGCGACCGAGGACTGACGGGCCGTGGCGCGCCAGTCGATGGAGCGGGTGTCGTCGCCGGGGATGTACTCGCGGAGGCTGTCGAACTCCGTGCCCTCGCCTCGGGTCAGGACGCTGGTGCGACCGTCGAGTTCGCGCAGGCGGGCCAGTTTGGACGGCAGGTGCTTACGGCTGGTGAACGGCGGGAGCACGCGTACGGTCCAGGGGGCTTTGTGACCGCCCTGTCGGGCGAAGAGGCCGAGGGGGCCGTACGAGCGGATCGTGACCCTGTCCGCCTGGCGGTCGCCGCGGCGGGTGGGGCGCAGCCGGGTGGTGACGCGGCGGCGCTCGCCCGGAGGGATCGTGAGGCGGTGGCGGGAGGCGGCCACTTCGGAGCCGGGCAGCCAGCTGCTGGGGGGCCATGCATCGCGGAGGTGGGCGCGCAGGGGACGGTTGGAGGGGTTGGTGACCGTGAGGGTGACGTCCGCGGTTTCGCCCAGGCGTGCGGAGGTGTCGCCGGAGCGAATGAGGCCCAGGCGGCGCACTGGTGCGGCCAGAGCGTAGTCGCAGGCGCATGCCAGGGCCAAGGGCGCGTTCACGGCGAGGATGCCCGTCCAGCTGGGCTCCCAGATGCCTACGGGGAGGGTGCCGAGGGCCGCGAGGAGTGCGGCGCGTCCGGTGGGGGCCATCAGCGGGGGACGGGGACGTGGGCGAGGATCGCGTTGATGACCGAGTCGGCCGTCACGCCTTCCATCTCGGCTTCCGGGCGGAGCTGGACGCGGTGGCGGAGGGTCGGGAGCGCGAGTGCCTTGACGTCGTCGGGGATGACGTAGTCGCGTCCCGTAAGCCAGGCCCAGGCGCGGGAGGCCGCGAGCAGGGCCGTGGCACCTCGGGGGGAGACACCGAGGGTGAGGGACGGGGATTCCCGGGTGGCGCGGCAGATGTCCACCACGTAGGCGGTGATCTCGGGGGAGATCGTCGTCTTGGCCACGGCGGCGCGGGCGGCTTCGAGGTCGGCCGCGTTCGCGACGGGGCGTAGTCCGGCGGCGCGCAGGTCGCGCGGGTTGAAGCCCTCGGAGTGGCGGGTGAGGACGTCGATCTCGTCCTGGCGGGAGGGGAGCGGGACCGTCAGTTTGAGGAGGAAGCGGTCCAGCTGGGCCTCGGGCAGGGGGTAGGTGCCTTCGTACTCGACCGGGTTCTGGGTCGCCGCGACCAGGAACGGGTCCGGGAGTGGGCGGGGGGTGCCGTCGACCGTGACCTGGCGTTCCTCCATGGCCTCCAGCAGGGAGGACTGGGTCTTGGGCGGGGTGCGGTTGATCTCGTCGGCGAGGAGCAGGTTGGTGAAGACCGGGCCGGGCTGGAAGGAGAACTCGGCGCTGCGGGTGTCGTAGACGAGGGAGCCGGTGACGTCGCTCGGCATGAGGTCCGGGGTGAACTGGACGCGCTTGGTGTCCAGCTCCAGTGCGGATGCGAGGGCGCGGACGAGCAACGTCTTGGCTACTCCAGGGACTCCTTCCAGTAGGACGTGTCCGCGGCAGAGGAGGGCGACGACGAGGCCGGTCACAGCGGGGTCCTGGCCGACCACGGCCTTGCCGATCTCGGCGCGCAGGGCCTCCAGGGAGGCTCGGGCGGCGTCCGGATCCCCGGTGGTCCCGGCGTTGTCAGTGGTCGGGTCCATCATGAACGGCGTACCTCTCTTTCGAGGGCGTCGAGTTGGTCGGTGAGGGCGATGAGGGCCGTGTCGTCGCTGGGCGGCGGGCCGAAGAGGAGGGCGTGCAGGGGCTGTCCGTCGCCGCGGAGGTGGGCGGACAGGGCGGGGAGCAGGGCCTCGGGCGTGTGTGCCCGGGAGACCGGGACACCTACGAGAGGGGCGAGGCGCGTGCGGGTGGTGGAGCGAAGAGCGGCGGCCGCGCGGTCGCGGGCCCCCGCCTTGCGGTAGAGGCGGGCGCGGCCTTCGACGGTTTCGGAGGCGCGGATCGCGACGGGGAGTTTCTCGGGCACCAGGGGGCCGAGTCGGCGTGCCCGCCACAGGGCGGCCAGGGCTCCGGCGAAGAAGAGTTGCAGGGTGCCCCAGAGCCAGCCCGAGGGGAGCAGGTCGAAGAAGCTGCGGCTGCCGGAGTCGGGGGCCGAGTCGTCGGCGAGCGAGGGGAGGTACCAGACCACATGGGGGCGCGAGCCGAGGAGTTGGAGGGCGAGGGAGGCATTGCCCTGCTCGTCGAGGCTGCTGTTGTAGAGGATGTCGGGAGCGCCGAGGACGACGGTGTCGCCGTCCCCTTCGGCGGCCGGGACGCGCACCAGGGTGGGCAGGCCGTCCTCGGGGTAGCAGGTGTCGGCCGCGCCGGAGACGACGTGGTAGCGGACCCCGCCGGTGTCGGCGCTGCCCGCGCGGCGGGCGGCGGACAGCTCGCAGCGGGGCGTGAGCGTGGAGTCCAGGCTGAGGGCCGCGTCGGCGGTGACTCCGGGCGCGAGGGTGCTCACGGACGGGGGGCCGGGGGCGACGAGGACCGTGCGGCCGTCAGAGGCCTCGGTCGCCGCGCGGAGGCGGCTCTGCTGGGCGTCGGTCAGCAGGTCCGGGACGGCGACCAGGAGGGTGGTGTCGGGGCCGGCCGCGGCGCTCGCCTCGTCGAGAGTGGTGACCAGACGCGTGGACACGCCCCGGTCGTCGAGGAGTTCGGCGACGGCGCGACTGCCGTCGGTGTCGGCGGAGCGCGGATCGAGGCGGCCGTGTTCGGCGCCGGAGCGGATCACGGCGATCACGACGGCCGCGGCCAGGAGGATCACCGCCGCGAGCACGACACCGCGCGCGCGGGTCCACACCTGGCGGGCCGTGGGCGAGACCGAGGTGGACGGGAGCGTGGCCTCGGTGGTCATCCGGCGGCTCCCGGGCGTGTGTTCCGGGCCGTGCTCGCGGTGTCGGCGGCGCTGCTGGCCAGGGCAGGCTTGGTGCGTTCCAGGTCGGTGTCGAGGTCGGCGAGCCGGCGGTACGTTCCTTCGGCCGCGGAACGGCCGCCGTATGTGACGTCGTCGAAGTCCCGGGCGGCGGCGTGCAGTCGGTCCGCGTGGGCGGGGAGCACCGAGCCGGCTTCGGAGGCCGCCTCGTCGGCGGTGCGGCCTGGTCGTACGTCGAGCAGGGCGCGTTCCTCCAGCGAGCGGACGACGGCCCGCATGCGTTCCTGGACGGCCTGGTTCCAGTGGCCCTGGGCGGCCTGCGCCTCGGCGGTCGCGCGGTGTTCGGCGGCGCTGCGGGGGCGGTCGTCGAAGAGCACGGCGGAGGAGGTCGGCGTGCGGTGTGGGGTGCCGAGGCGCCACCACAGCGCTCCGAGGAGGGCCAGTACGGCCAGGACGATGACCACGAGGCCGAGCGTGCCGCCGGGGGTGGCGGCCGAGGCGGCGCCGAACACCTTGTCGAGCCACTCCCAGAAGGCGTCCATGGCGCGCTCGTACCAACTGGGGTCGTTCTCGTGGTACATGCCCTTGGACAGTTCGCGCCGGGCCGCCTCCCGCGCGGGGTCGCGCGGGAGGGTGACGGGTGGCTCGTCCGCCGAGCGCCACGACATCGGTACGGCTGTCAGTCCTCCCCCCGACAGACTCACCCCATCAGCTCCCCGGGGTGGCGCCGGGGGCGTCGCCGTAGCCCTGGAGACCGGCGGCGCGGCCCAGCTCGAGGTCGAGGGCCTCGCGGCGGATGCGCTGGTCGATGTAGAGCAGCACGGTGACGCCCGCGCTGATCGGGAAGGTGAGCGTGGACCCGATCACCGCGCCGACGCCGCTGATGACGAGGTAGGTCCAGCCGAGTGCGGTGCCGCCGGTGGCGAGCAGGCCGGAGATGCCGTCGCCGTCCAGGGCCGCGCCCGCGAAGGAGAAGGGGATCACGACGATCGACGCGACGACGTAGGCGATGATCGCGGCGAGCAGCTGGATGCCGAGGACGCGCCACCACGAGCCGCGCACCAGCTTGACGGAGCGGTTCATCGACTTCCCGACGCCCTGCTTCTCCAGCATCAGGGCGGGCGAGGCGAGCGAGAAGCGGATCATCAGCCACACGGTGAGGACGAAGGCACCGAGTCCGCCGAAGAGAGCGAGGAGTACACCCCCGCCGGTGGAGCCTCCGGCGGCGAGAAGGATGCCGGGCAGGACGCCCACGGTCATGATCAGGCCGGCGACCAGGAGCAGCAGGATGGTCAGGCCGCCCAGCCTGAGGAGCTGCGGGCGGGCGTCCCGCCAGGCCTCGGCGATGGTCACCGACTTGCCGAGGACGGCGCGGCTGGTCACGGTCGTGAGCAGGGCCGTCGCGATGATGGTGCCCAGCAGGGAGATCACCATGACGACGGAGGTGCTCAGCAGGGTGTCGCCCAGGGCGCGGCCCAGTTCGCCGGGGGTGGCGGTCGGGTCGTTGAGGGCGTCCGAGCTCGCGGTGTCGTTGAGGACGAGGCCCTGGAGCAGGATGACCCCGATCTGGGTGATGACCGCGACGGCCAGGGAGATGCCGAGGACCGTGCGCCAGTGCGTGCGCATGGTGGAGACCGCGCCGTCCAGGATCTCGCCGATGCCGAGGGGGCGCAGCGGGATCACACCTGGCTTGGCCGCGGGTGGGGGGCCGCCCCAGCCGCCGCCCCAGCCGGGAGTGCCGTAGCCCGGGCCGGGGGCGCCGTAACCGGGGTGGCCTCCCGGGGCTCCGGGGCCGCCTGGCGGGCCGTAGCCGCCGGGGCCGGGGTGCTGGGGGCCGGGGTGGCCGCCCCAGCCCGGGACGGGCGGTGGTGGCGGGGTCTGGCCGGGAGCCTGCGGACTCGGAGCGGACCACTGGGCGGGAGGCGGCTGCTCCTTGGACCACTTGGACGGCGGCTGCGTCTGGTCCGCGCCGGTCTGGTCCGTCGGCTGCGCGGAGCCCTGCTGGTCCGGCTCCTGGCCGCCCGAGGGGGCGGATCCGGGCGAGGCCCAGCCCGGAGTGTCCTTCATCGTCGCTCCTTCACGGTGCCCGTCCGCGGTCGCGGCGGCAGGTTGGCGCCCATCGTGCCACGCGGTGTCCGAGAAGTGACCGGGGGCCGTATGTGCTGCGCACCTTCAATTGTCCGACGGATACGGGGCAGACTGACCGCATGGCTGATCAGTACGCGCGATCCGGCGACGACATCCGGCCGACGGGGATACCCGCGATCCGTTGGGACGAGCCGCCCGAAGGCCCCGTCCTGGTCCTCCTCGACCAGACGAGGCTGCCTGCCGAGGAGGTCGAGCTGGTGTGCACGGACGCGCCCGCGCTGGTGGAGGCGATCCGTTCGCTCGCCGTGCGCGGGGCGCCGCTGCTGGGAATCGCCGGGGCGTACGGCGTCGCGCTCGCCGCCGCGCGCGGGTTCGATGTGGAGGAGGCCGCCGACGCGCTGGGAGGTGCCCGGCCCACCGCGGTGAACCTCGCTGTCGGTGTGCGCCGGGCGCGGGCCGCGTACCGGGCCGAGCTCGGCCGGACGGGCGATCAGAAGCGGGCCGCCGAGGCGGCACTGGTCGCGGCGCGGGCGCTGCACCGGGAGGACGCCGAGGCCAGTTCCCGCATGGCCGCGCACGGGCTGGCGCTGCTCGACGAGCTGCTGCCGGGCGGCGGGCACCGGGTGCTCACGCACTGCAACACCGGGGCGCTGGTGTCGGGTGGTGAGGGCACGGCGTTCGCGGTGGCGCTCGCGGCGCACCGGTCGGGGCGGCTGCGGCGGCTGTGGGTGGACGAGACACGGCCGTTGCTGCAGGGTGCCCGGCTGACGGCTTATGAGGCGGCGCGCAGCGGAATGGCGTACACCTTGCTCACGGACAATGCAGCGGGTTCGCTGTTCGCGGCGGGGGAGGTGGACGCGGTATTGGTGGGCGCCGACCGGATCGCCGCCGACGGATCGGTGGCGAACAAGGTGGGGACGTATCCGCTGGCGGTGCTTGCCCGGTATCACCACGTGCCGTTCATCGTGGTGGCGCCGGTGACGACGGTGGATCCGGACACCCCGGACGGGGCGTCCATCGAGGTGGAACAGCGCGCGGGCCATGAGGTGACCGAGATCACGGCACCTCAGGTGCCGGTGGCGGGAGCAGAGGCGGGAGGCGGGATCGCGGTGGCACCCCTGGGGACCCAGGCGTACAACCCGGCGTTCGACGTGACGCCGGGCGAGTTGGTGACGGCGATCGTCACCGAGGAGGGGGCTGTGTCGCCCGTGACCGCTGATGCGCTTGCCGAGCTGTGTGACAGGTCACGCCAGGTAACGATTTAGTTAATGGGATGATGGCATTCATGAAGGGACGAGTCCTTGTCGTCGACGACGACACCGCACTGGCCGAGATGCTCGGCATTGTGTTGCGTGGTGAAGGTTTTGAGCCGTCTTTCGTAGCCGACGGCGACAAGGCGCTGGCCGCGTTCCGTGAGGCCAAACCGGATCTGGTGCTGCTGGATCTGATGCTGCCGGGCCGGGACGGGATCGAGGTGTGCCGCCTGATCAGGGCGGAGTCCGGGGTGCCGATCGTGATGCTCACGGCCAAGAGCGACACCGTCGATGTGGTGGTCGGCCTGGAGTCGGGCGCGGACGACTACATCGTGAAGCCGTTCAAGCCGAAGGAGCTGGTGGCCCGGATCCGGGCGCGGCTGCGGCGGTCGGAGGAGCCGGCGCCGGAGCAGCTCGCCATAGGTGACCTGGTCATCGATGTGGCCGGGCACTCGGTGAAGCGGGAGGGGCAGTCGATCGCCCTGACGCCGCTGGAGTTCGATCTGCTGGTCGCGCTGGCGCGGAAGCCATGGCAGGTGTTCACTCGTGAGGTCCTGCTGGAGCAGGTCTGGGGGTACCGCCACGCGGCGGACACCCGTCTGGTGAACGTGCATGTGCAGCGGCTGCGTTCCAAGGTCGAGAAGGACCCGGAGCGGCCGGAGATCGTGGTGACCGTCCGTGGTGTCGGATACAAGGCAGGGCCCAGCTGACATGTCCGGTGACAGTGCCGCTTCGGCGCCCGGCCAGCCGGGGACCCGCGCGGAGCGGCCTGTCGGCCGGAAGTCGTCGGGATCCCGCTGGGGGCGTCTCCTGGAGGGCGGGTTGCTGCAGGGCGGAGTCCAGGGCAGCCCGGTCCTGAGGCTGTTCATGCGCTGGGTGCGCCGCCCGCTGCTGCCCGTGATGCGGCTGTGGCGGCGCAACATCCAGCTCAGGATCGTCGTGACGACCTTGCTGATGTCCCTCAGCGTCGTGCTGCTGCTGGGCTTCGTCGTCATCGGGCAGGTCCGTAACGGACTGCTGGACGCCAAGGTCAAGGCCTCGCAGAGCCAGGCCACCGGAGGTTTCACGGTCGCCGAGCAGAAGGCGGACAGCGAGGCGAGCGCGGCCGGGAACGAGAGCGCGGAGCCGGACGGCGACCGCGTGCAGAACGTCAGCGAGTGGATGACCAACCTGGTGAGTTCGCTCTCCAGCGGAGGCCAGGGCGCGTTCGACGTCGTGACGCTCAGCCCCGCCTCCGCCGACGGCGGCCTCGGACCCCGGGTCTCCGGGGGCGTGCAATGGGACCTCAGTGTGCCTGTGGAGCTGCGTGAGCGGGTCGACGACGGCACCAGTGCGGTTCAGAGCTACACACGGATCTACTACGACAACGGCCAGGATCCCCAGCCGGCCCTGATCATCGGCAAGCAGGTCAGCGACCCCAACAGCAAGTCGTACCAGCTGTACTACCTCTTCCCGCTCACCCAGGAGGAGAAGTCCCTGAGCCTGGTCAAGGGGACGCTGGCGACGGCCGGGCTGTTCGTCGTCGTCCTGCTCGGGGCCATCGCCTGGCTCGTGGTGCGGCAGGTCGTGACGCCGGTGCGGATGGCGGCCGGGATCGCCGAGCGGCTGTCCGCCGGGCGGCTGCAGGAACGGATGAAGGTCAGCGGTGAGGACGACATCGCACGGCTCGGCGAGGCCTTCAACAAGATGGCGCAGAACCTCCAGCTGAAGATCCAGCAGTTGGAGGACCTGTCGCGGATGCAGCGGAGGTTCGTCTCCGACGTGTCGCACGAGCTGCGTACGCCGCTGACGACCGTACGGATGGCGGCGGACGTCATCCATGACGCGCGCGTGGACTTCGACCCGGTGACCGCGCGGTCGGCCGAGCTGCTCGCCGATCAGCTGGACCGGTTCGAGTCGCTGCTCGCGGACCTGCTGGAGATCAGCCGGTTCGACGCGGGCGCGGCGGCCCTGGAGGCCGAGCCGATAGACCTGCGGGCGGTCGTACGGAAGGTCGTCAGCGGGGCCGAGCCGCTCGCCGAGCGCAAGGGGACGCGGATACGGGTGCTCGGGGACCAGCAGCCCGTCGTGGCCGAGGCAGACGCCCGGCGAGTGGAGCGGGTGCTGCGCAACCTGGTGGTCAACGCCGTGGAGCACGGTGAGGGCAAGGACGTCGTGGTCAAGCTCGCGGCGGCGGGCGGCGCGGTCGCGGTCGCGGTGCGGGACTACGGGGTGGGACTCAAGCCGGGCGAGGCGACCCGGGTCTTCAGCCGTTTCTGGCGGGCGGATCCGGCACGCGCGCGTACGACCGGCGGTACGGGACTGGGGCTGTCCATCGCCCTGGAGGACGCCCGGCTGCACGGGGGCTGGCTGCAGGCGTGGGGCGAGCCGGGCGGCGGCTCGCAGTTCCGGCTCACCCTGCCGAGGACGGCGGACGAGCCGCTGCGGGGCTCCCCGATACCCCTGGAGCCAAGGGACTCCCGGCGCCATCGTGGCCTCGACGACGCCGGTCTGCCGCTCGGCGGTGGTGGCAAGCTCGCCACGGTGCCGGTCCAGGCCGGTGAGCACGGTGCCGCGAGGACGGCCATAGGGCCCCGGCCGGGCGCCGGACAGGCTCCGACGGCCGATCCGACGGCGCTGCCGGGCAACGGCGCGCGCGTGGTGCCCCGGCCCGGATTGCCGCCCTCGACGCCGCCCCCGGCAGCGTCCGCGCGGCCCGAGGACGGCGCGGGGCGCGCCGAGGAGAGGGCCGCGAGCGATGCGGAGCGGCAGCACGAGCAGGGGGAGGCATTCCGTGGGCGCTGACCGCGCGAAACGCGGCCGCAGGCGTCCGGTGCGGGCGACGGCCTGTGTCGGCATCGGTGCCGTACTGCTGGCGGGGTGCGCCTCGATGCCGGACAACGGTGACATGCGTGATGTCGAGTCCACGCCGAGGCAGGACGCCAAGGTGCGGGTCTTCGCGCTGCCGCCCGCGGAGGACGCCGAGCCGCGGGAGATCGTGCAGGGCTTCCTGGAGGCCCTGACCAGTGACGACCTGAACTACGAGACGGCTCGCAAATACCTGACCGGTGACGCGCTCAAGAACTGGGAGCCGGGCGAGTCGACCACGGTCCTCGCCGAGGCGCCCACCCCGTACACCCAGGTCACGGGGGACGGGCCGGAGGCCGACGAATACCGGTACGTGCTGTCCGGCGACAAGGTCGCCCTGGTGGACGGGCAGCACGCGTACGCGCCCACCGGCGGCGAGTACCGCCGGACCGTGCACCTCACGCGCGTGAAGGACACCCGGCAGTGGCGCATCGACGCGCTGCCGCCGGGAGTGGTGCTCGGCAGGTCCGACTTCGAGCGCAACTACAAGTCCATCAACAAGTACTACTTCACCTCCGCCGCGCAGTCCGGTGAGCCGGGGACGGTCGCCGACCCGGTCTACGTGCGCAGCCAGGTCGATCCGGTGACCCAGGTGGTCCGGGACCTCCTGAAGGGCCCCACCAGCTGGCTCAACCCGGTCGCGAGGACGAGCTTCCCCTCCGGTACGGCCCTGCGGAAGGGCACCCGGGCGCTGACCCCCGACGACCAGAACAGGCTGGTCGTGCCGCTGAACAAGAAGGCCGACCGCGTCTCGGACAGCAGATGCAAGGAGATGGCCGCCCAACTCCTCTTCACCCTCCAGGACTACATGCCCACGGGTGTCGACGAGGTGGAGCTGCAGGGATCGACCGGCGCGCAGCTGTGCGAGCTCGTTGAGGGCCAGGCCGGCATCGTCGCCTCGCACGGCTTCGGCAAGAGAGCGGTGTACGAGTACTTCATCGACGGCGACCACAAGCTCGTACGGCTGTCCGAGCGGGACGCGGTGACCACGCCGACGGCCGTTCCCGGCGCGCTCGGTGAGGGCCAGGAACAGCTGCGGTCGGCTGCCGTGTCGCGTGGTGAGGACCGGGCGGCCGGTGTGTCGGCCGACGGGAGCGAGCTCTACGTGACGCCGCTGACGGCCGGTGGCGCGCTCGGCGATCCTGCGCTGCGCAGTTCCGGTGCGACCGCGAAGGATCGGCTGACGACGCCCAGTTGGGACGGGCGGGGCGACCTGTGGGTGGCCGACCGGAACCCCAAGAACCCCCGGCTGCTGGTCCTGGCGGACGGCATGGGTGAGCCGCTGGAGGTCAGGACGCCCCGCCTCGAGGGACGCATCGAGGCGGTGCGGGTGGCCGCCGACGGGGTGCGGGTCGCGCTGATCCTGGAGAACGAGGGCAAGCGGGCGCTGTACATCGGGCGCATCGAGCGGGACGCCGACGCGGAGAGCACCACCGTCTCGATCGTCGAGCTGCGGTCAGTGACACCGGACCTGGAGGACGTCACCGCCATGTCGTGGGCGGGCGACAGCCAACTCGTGGTCGTGGGGCGTGAACAGGGTGGCGTGCAGCAGATGCGGTACGTCCGGGTCGACGGCTCCCCGACGCCGGGCTCCGGGCCCTCCGCGCTCACCGGTGTGGAGGAGATCGCCGCGTCCGAGGACGAGAGCCAGCCGCTCGTCGCGCACTCGGCCGATGGGATCGTCAGGCTGTCCCCGGGGGAGCAGTGGCAGACGGTGGTCAAGGAAGGGTCGGCGCCGGTCTATCCCGGGTGAGGGCCCGGGGCGATGCGTGCGGTGGGCCTGGTCGTGGGTGGGTGCGGCCGGTGCGTGCCGGACGTGCCGTGCGTGTGGTGCGTGTGGTGCGTGTGGTGCCGCTGGGGGAGGGCTCCGCGGGGGTGTCCCGCGGCGGGCCGCTGCGGTGGGCGGACGTCGAAGGGGCGGTGGCCGGGGGTGCCGGGTGTCGCCCCGCTTGTCCGTCTGTGGCCGGCGGCGGCCGTGGTCCGGTCGGTCCGGCCCTTCCCGCAGGCCCTCCCGCAGGCCCCTCCCGCCGAGCGGAGTTTGTACCTCCCTGGGCTTTCGTGACTCCGGCTCCGGCAGCGGGCGTGGCAGGTCAAACGGGCAGGGCGTCGACGGGGAAACGGGAGTCGAGGGTGCCGGCCGGTCTTTTTGTGGTGGCACTCGGGCTTTTTCGGGCACTCGTCGTTCGTGTGGGTGACAACCCTTCTGCGGTTCCGGTGAGTTGTCCACAGGCGGTTGTCCACAGGGGTGGCGGCGCTCCGCATGCGTGGGCACAGTGGTGGGCATGCGGGGGTGGTGGCAGGACCTCACGGATCTGGTGCTGCCGGCCGAGTGCGGAGGCTGTGGGAGGTCTCGCGCGGTGCTCTGCCCGGAGTGCCGCGCGGCGCTGACCGGGGCCGCGCCGTGCCGGGTGCGACCGGTGCCGGAGCCTGCCGGGTTGCCGGTGGTGCACGCTGCGGCGCCGTACGAGGACGCGGTGCGGGCCACGCTGATCGCACACAAGGAACGGGGGGCGCTGGCGCTCGCCGGACCACTCGGCACGGCCCTGGCGGGGGCCGTACGGGCGGGCGGTGGCGACGGGCCGGTGCTGCTGGTTCCGGTGCCGTCCGCGCGGCGGGCGGTGCGGGCGCGGGGACACGACCCGGCGCGGCGGATCGCGCTCGCGGCGGCCGGGGAGCTGCGGCGTACCGGGACGTCGGCCCGGGTGGCCGGGGTGCTGCGGCAGCGGCGTGCGGTGGCCGACCAGTCGGGGCTGGACTCCCGGCAGCGGCTGGGCAACCTCGCGGGCGCCCTGGAGGTGGCCGCCGGGGGTGCCCGGCTGCTGGGCGGTGGTGTGGTCGTGCTCGTGGACGACCTGATGACCACCGGTGCCTCGCTCGCGGAGGCGGCACGGGCGGTGCGGGAGGCCCGCGACGGCTGGGCGGCCGCGCCGGGCGAGTTCGACGCACGACGAATGGCAAAGGAGGCGAGGTGGACACAAGGGGAAACGGGAATGGTGGACGTGGACGGCGGCGGAGACGGGATCCGCGCGGCGGTGGTCGCCGCGCCGCCCGACTCTTTCCAAATAAACCGGAACTGACAGAGATCTTGCATCGTTGCAGGTAAGGAGAGGGTCAATTCACCTGAACGGAGGTACGTCCCGGTAGAGGGTGACGACATCCGTCCGGGCGAGATATGTTCGGTTGTGAGGGAATGGCCCCGGCCGTTCACCACATATCCGAATGCTGTGCTGCGGGTTTTCTGAATCACCCCGTGCCGGTGGGGTGGAGATCTTGTCCACGGGGGAGGAGGAGGTGGAAGTCACCGAGTCCGCGGTTCCGGGAGCCACCGGAACCTGGTGCACAAGGGAGATGCTCCGCCATTGGAGCGGAGTGATCCGGGAACGGAGTTCTGCGTGGACATCGTCGTCAAGGGCCGCAAGACCGAGGTGCCCGAGCGGTTCCGCAAGCACGTGGCCGAGAAGCTGAAGCTGGAGAAGATCCAGAAGCTCGACGGCAAGGTGATCAGCCTCGACGTCGAGGTGTCCAAGGAGCCCAACCCCCGACAGGCCGACCGCAGTGACCGAGTGGAGATCACGCTCCACTCCCGCGGGCCGGTGATCCGGGCCGAGGCAGCGGCAAGCGATCCGTATGCGGCGCTCGACCTGGCGGCGGACAAGCTGGAAGCCCGGCTGCGCAAGCAGCACGACAAGCGTTACACGCGCCGAGGCGCGCGCAGGCTCACGGCCGCGGAGGTCGCCGACCACGTCCCCGGCGTGGCGACCCTCAACGGCAACGGATACGTCGCCGACGAGGAGCAGCCGGACGGCGTGCCCACCAAGAAGATCGGTTCGCTGGAGGTGAAGGGCGAAGGCCCCCTCATCGTCCGCGAGAAGACCCACGTAGCCTCCCCGATGACCCTCGACCAGGCTCTCTACGAGATGGAACTGGTCGGGCACGACTTCTACCTCTTCGTCGACTCCGAGACCAAGGAACCGAGTGTCGTCTACCGGCGGCACGCCTACGACTACGGCGTCATCCACCTCAGCACGGACCCGATGGTCGCCCAGGCGCATGGGGACGCCGCGGGTGGCGCGCTCGGCGGCTGACCGCGCCGGGTGACAGCTGAGCCGGTGCCCCTGGAGGGCTTGTGCGCCCCCCGGGGGCACCGGTGTGCGACCCCTTGTGGCCCGCTCTGTCACCGCAGCGTCGGCCAGGCATGAAATCATGGCTGAACCGGCCCCAACCGGCGGTCCGTTGCCTTGGGTTGGCGATGGCACAGAAACACAGGCCACGGCCTTCAGGGGGAGGAACGATGGCGGACAGCAGTTTTGGACCGATGCGTGACGAGGATGCCGATGACGGCTCCGTCGGCATGGGCTCCGCCGCGGGCTCCCCGCGCAAGGAACCGATCCGCGTTCTCGTCGTGGACGACCACGCGCTTTTCCGCCGCGGCCTGGAGATCGTGCTCGCCGCCGAGGAGGACATCCAGGTCGTCGGCGAGGCCGGCGACGGGGCGGAGGCGGTCGACAAGGCCGCGGATCTGCTGCCCGACATCGTGCTGATGGATGTACGGATGCCCAAGCGTGGCGGTATCGAGGCGTGTACCTCCATCAAGGAGGTGGCCCCCAGCGCGAAGATCATCATGCTGACGATCAGCGACGAGGAGGCCGACCTCTACGATGCGATCAAGGCGGGGGCGACCGGTTATCTCCTCAAGGAGATCTCCACGGACGAGGTGGCCACGGCCATTCGCGCGGTCGCCGACGGGCAGTCGCAGATCAGCCCCTCCATGGCGTCGAAACTGCTCACCGAGTTCAAGTCGATGATCCAGCGAACCGACGAGCGGCGTCTCGTGCCGGCGCCGCGGCTGACCGACCGGGAACTGGAAGTGCTCAAGCTCGTGGCGACCGGTATGAACAACCGGGACATCGCCAAGGAGCTGTTCATCTCCGAGAACACCGTGAAGAACCATGTGCGCAACATCCTGGAGAAGCTGCAGCTGCACTCCAGGATGGAGGCCGTGGTGTACGCGATGCGGGAGAAGATCCTCGAGATCCGCTAGGCCGGGCCCAGGTCCCCGAGTCCCTGAGCCCCCGAGTCCCCGGATCTTCGGTTCCTCGGGTCGCTGGGCCGGTGGGTCACGTCAGGGCGCGGACCAAGGGATCGCGTAGTTCGGGAGCGTCCACTCGCTCCACGCGCACGTCCGTGCAGTCCACCCAGGTCGCCGCCTCCAGGAGTGCCTGGGCCACCGCCGGGATCGCCTTGGGGCCGTCGAGGGTGACCTGTTTGGCGACGAGGGTGCGGCCGTCGCGAGCGGGGTCGACGCGGCCGACGAGCCGGCCGCCGGACAGGACCGGCATCGCGAAGTAGCCGTGGACGCGCTTCTGTTTGGGGACGTACGCCTCCAGGCGGTGGGTGAAGCCGAAGATGCGTTCCGTGCGGGCCCGTTCCCAGACGAGGGAGTCGAACGGGGACAGGAGCGTGGTGCGGTGGCGGCCCCGCGGGGGCGTGGCCAGGGCCGCGGGGTCGGCCCAGGCGGGTTTGGCCCAGCCCTCCACGGTGACCGGGACCAGGCCCGAGTCGGCGACCACCGCGTCGAACTGCTCGCCCTTGAGGCGGTGGTAGTCGGCGATGTCCGCGCGGGTGCCGACGCCGAGGGCCTCGCCGGCCAGGCGGACCAGACGGCGCACGCACTCCGTGTCGTCCAGCTCGTCGTGCAGGAGGGTGTCCGGGACGGCGCGTTCGGCGAGGTCGTAGACCCGCTTCCAGCGGCGGCGCTCTACGCAGACCACCTCGCCGTACATCAGGGCGCGCTCGACGGCGACCTTCTCGCCGGACCAGTCCCACCATTCGCTGGTGCGTTTCGCGCCGCCCAGCTCTGTGGCCGTGAGGGGGCCTTCGGCGCGGAGTTGTTTGATGACGCGGTCGTAGGCGTCGTCCGGGAGTTGGTGGTTCCAGTGGGGGCGGGCTCGGTAGGCGCGGCGGCGGAAGGCGAAGTGGGGCCATTCCTCGATGGGGAGGATGCAGGCGGCGTGGGACCAGTACTCGAAGGCGTGGGGGCGTGCAGGCTGCGCGCCGGTGGATGCGGTGGATGCGGTGGACGTGGTGGACGTGGTGGTCCAGTAGGCCTTGTCGACCGTGGTGCGGCCTACGGCGCCGAGGCGGGCGTACGGGATGAGTTCGTGGGAGCGGGCCAGGACCGAGATGGTGTCGAGTTGGACCGCGCCCAGGTGTCGCAGGACGCCGCGGACGCCGGATCTGCGGTCCGGGGCGCCGAGGAAGCCCTGCGCCCGGAGGGCGAGTCGGCGGGCCTCGTCTGCGGTGAGTTCTGTGGTGGGGCGCGGGAGGGAGGTCATGCTCCGCAGGGTAGGGGAGGGGACTGACAGCGGGGGGTGAGCTGCGGGGTTGGGTGTGGAGGCGGGGGGCGGGCGCGGGCGCCGGTGTCGGTGCGGGTGCGGGTGCGGTGCCCGGATCGGGTGGGGTGCCGTGCCTTTTTCGCCCCAGCCGCCCCTACCCGTCCCATCCCAGGGGCGCTGCCCCTTCGACCCCGGCCCCTCCTGGGGGCTGCGCCCCCAGACCCCCATCGGCCTTCGGCCTCGTCCTCAAACGCCGGACGGGCTGGATGGCGCGGCCTCGTCCTCAACGCCGGGCGGGCTGGATGGCGTGGTCTTGTGTTCGGACGCCGGACGGGCTGGATGGCGCGGCCTCGTCCTCAACGCCGGGCGGGCTGGATGGCGCGGCCTCGTCCTCGGACGCCGGGCGGGCTGGATGGTGTGCCCCGTGCTCGGATGCCGGATGGCATGGTCACGGAGCGGGATGGGTTATCGGCGTGCCGGTAGATAGGGCGCCGGAGACGGTAGGCCCAGGTCTGAGGGGAGCAAGGAGGCTATCCAGCAGTCGCGGCGGACTCCGTTGTTGTTGAGGGCGGATCTGAGGGTGCCTTCGAGGGTGAAGCCGGTGTGTTCCGCCACGGAGCGGGAGGCGGTGTTGCCCACTTCGGCGCGCCATTCGAGGCGGTCGAGGGCGAGGGTGGTGAAGGACCAGTGGGCGGCGGCGCGGGTGGCCTCGGTGATGTAGCCGTTGCGGCGATGCTCCCTGGTGGCCCAGAAGCCGATCTCGCCGGTGCCGAGGGAGCGCATGGTGATGCCGAGCATGCCCGCCAGTTCGCCGGAGGCCAGGAAGAGGCCGAAGGTGAACATGGAGGCGGTGGCCCAGCCTTCGGGCACGGCCTGCTCGACGAAACCCTCCGCGTGCTCACGCAAGTACGGCGAGGGGATCGTGGTCCAGCGCTGGATGTCCGGGTCCTGGGCAGCCGCGTACACCGTGTCGGTGTCGCGCCGGTCCACGGTGCGCAGCAGCAGGCGCTCGGTGGTCAGGGTGACGGGTTCCATCGGGCGATTCTGCTCGGCGGAGCGGAAGGGCACCATCCCGATTGAGGCTGTTCTGTGGACGGCGGGGAGATGGTGCGAGGGCGCGGTGCGTGAGGAGGTGTTCACAATTCGCGCATTTCGTGGACGGAACGCGGCACCAACCGCAACGCCCGCCCGTTGTCCTGGTAGCTGTCACTGCCAGACCTCCCTGCACGGCGGGGTCCTCGCTTACGATGGCCGTTGCTCAAGCTGTGATTTAAAACTGCCAACTGTCATTGAAACCGACCGTCCCAGGCCCGACCGGCAAGGAGACAAGCCCCCGTGTCCGTCCTCTCGAAGCTCATGCGTGCAGGCGAAGGCAAAATCCTGCGCAAGCTGCACCGCATCGCGGACCAGGTCAACTCCATCGAAGAGGACTTCGTCGACCTCTCCGACGCCGAGCTGCGCGCCCTCACCGAGGAGTACAAGCAGCGGTACGCCGACGGTGAGACCCTCGACGACCTGCTCCCCGAGGCGTTCGCCACCGTGCGCGAGGGCGCCAAGCGCGCACTCGGCCAGCGCCACTACGACGTGCAGATGATGGGCGGCGCCGCCCTCCACTTCGGCTATGTCGCCGAGATGAAGACCGGTGAGGGCAAGACCCTCGTCGGCACGCTGCCCGCGTATCTGAACGCGTTGTCCGGCAAGGGTGTCCACCTGATCACGGTCAACGACTACCTGGCCGAGCGCGACTCCGAGATGATGGGCCGCGTCCACAAGTTCCTGGGTCTGAGCGTCGGCTGCATCCTCGCCAACATGACGCCGGCCCAGCGCCGCGAGCAGTACGCGTGCGACATCACCTACGGCACGAACAACGAGTTCGGCTTCGACTACCTCCGCGACAACATGGCGTGGTCCCAGGACGAGCTCGTCCAGCGCGGCCACAACTTCGCGATCGTCGACGAGGTCGACTCCATCCTCGTCGACGAGGCCCGTACGCCGCTGATCATCTCCGGCCCGGCCGACCAGGCCACCAAGTGGTACGGCGACTTCGCCAAGCTGGTCACGCGCCTGAAGAAGGGCGAGCCCGGCAACCCCCTCAAGGGCATCGAGGAGACCGGGGACTACGAGGTCGACGAGAAGAAGCGCACCGTCGCCATCCACGAGTCCGGCGTCTCCAAGGTCGAGGACTGGCTGGGCATCGACAACCTCTACGAGTCGGTGAACACCCCTCTGGTGGGCTACCTCAACAACGCCATCAAGGCCAAGGAGCTCTTCAAGAAGGACAAGGACTACGTCGTCATGGACGGCGAAGTCATGATCGTCGACGAGCACACCGGCCGTATCCTCGCCGGCCGCCGTTACAACGAGGGCATGCACCAGGCGATCGAGGCGAAGGAAGGGGTGGACATCAAGGACGAGAACCAGACGCTCGCCACGATCACCCTGCAGAACTTCTTCCGCCTCTACAAGCGCCACGACCACAACGGCAAGGAACAGCCCGGTCTGTCCGGCATGACCGGTACGGCGATGACCGAGGCCGCCGAGTTCCACCAGATCTACAAGCTCGGTGTCGTCCCGATCCCGACGAACCGGCCGATGGTCCGCAAGGACCAGTCCGACCTGATCTACCGCACCGAGGTCGCGAAGTTCGAGGCGGTCGTCGACGACATCGTCGAGAAGCACGAGAAGGGCCAGCCGATCCTCGTCGGTACGACGTCGGTCGAGAAGTCCGAGTACCTGTCCCAGCAGCTGAGCAAGCGCGGCGTCCAGCACGAGGTGCTCAACGCCAAGCAGCACGACCGGGAGGCGACGATCGTCGCCCAGGCCGGCCGCAGGGGCGCCGTGACCGTCGCCACGAACATGGCCGGCCGTGGTACGGACATCAAGCTCGGCGGCAACCCCGACGACCTCGCCGAGGCGGAGCTGCGTCAGCGCGGCCTCGACCCCGAGGAGCACATCGAGGAGTGGGCCCACGCCCTGCCCGAGGCCCTCGCGAAGGCCGAGGAAGCGGTCAAGGCGGAGTTCGAGGAGGTCAAGGAGCTCGGCGGGCTCTACGTCCTCGGCACCGAGCGGCACGAGTCGCGTCGTATCGACAACCAGCTGCGCGGTCGTTCCGGCCGTCAGGGCGACCCCGGCGAGTCCCGCTTCTACCTCTCCCTGGGCGACGACCTGATGCGGCTCTTCAAGGCCCAGATGGTCGAGCGCGTGATGTCCATGGCGAACGTGCCGGACGACGTCCCGATCGAGAACAAGATGGTCACCCGCGCGATCGCCTCCGCCCAGTCGCAGGTCGAGCAGCAGAACTTCGAGACCCGGAAGAACGTCCTCAAGTACGACGAGGTTCTCAACCGGCAGCGCGAGGTCATCTACGGCGAGCGCCGCCGCGTCCTGGAGGGCGAGGACCTGCAGGAGCAGATCCAGCACTTCATGGACGACACCATCGACGCGTACATCGCCGCCGAGACCGCCGAGGGCTTCGCCGAGGAGTGGGACCTCGACCGGCTGTGGGGCGCCTTCAAGCAGCTCTACCCGGTGAAGGTCACCGTCGAGGAGCTGGAGGAGGCCGCCGGGGACCGGGCCGGGCTGACCGCCGAGTTCATCGGCGAGTCCATCAAGGACGACATCACCGAGCAGTACCAGGCGCGTGAGGCGCAGCTCGGCTCCGAGATCATGCGTGAGCTGGAGCGCCGGGTCGTCCTCTCCGTGCTGGACCGCAAGTGGCGCGAGCACCTCTACGAGATGGACTACCTCCAGGAGGGCATCGGTCTGCGTGCGATGGCCCAGAAGGACCCGCTGGTCGAGTACCAGCGCGAGGGCTTCGACATGTTCACCGCCATGATGGAGGGCATCAAGGAGGAGTCCGTCGGCTATCTGTTCAACCTGGAGGTCCAGGTCGAGCAGCAGGTCGAGGAGGTTCCGGTCGAGGACACGAAGCCGTCCCTGGACAAGAACGACGCGGTGCCGGCGCAGGCGGGTGCGTCCCGGCCGGAGATCCGGGCGAAGGGTCTGGAGGCACCGCAGCGCCGTGACCGTCTCCACTTCTCCGCGCCCACCGTCGACGGCGACGGCGGCATCGTCGAGGGCGACCTCCCCGAGGACGAGCCCATCCGCTCCGAGGCCGACGGCCTCACCCGTGCGGAGCGCCGCAAGCAGCAGGGGAAGACGAGCCGCCGCCGCAAGAAGTGAGGGCCACCCCCACAGGGCGCTCCGCGAGGGCGCTCCGCGAGGGCGCTCCGCGAGGGCGCTCCGCGAGGGCGCTCCGCTGGGGCGAGTGGTGAGACACGAGCCGTGAGGCTGTGACAGGGCCGGGCACCTTCGGGTGTCCGGCCCTTCGTGCGTTGCGGGTGGGGTGGGCGAGCCGGGCGTCGGTTCAGACGCCGGGCGTTGGTTCAGGCGCGTACGGCGGCTCGTGGGCAGGTGGGCAGGTGGGCAGTCGGGCATGGCGGGCAAGTGGCCACGGCATGCTGGGGGCTGGTCGGCTGCGGGGGTGGCGCGGCCGTGTGCGGGTGCTGAGGGGGCAGGACGTACGGCCGCGCGGGTGGGGTGGTTCTTCGGGTGCGGGCGGGGCTCAGTCGTCGGTCGGGTGGGGGAGCCTGGGGCCGCCGAGTTCCACCGCCGTGCAGCGCCAGCGGTGGTCGGGGCCGTGTTCCAGGCGGAAGGCCATGGCGCGGAGTCGGTCGCCGGCGCCGATGCGGGCGAAGACCTCCAGGGCGCCCGGGCCGGCCACGTAGTAGCCGATGTCCCGGACGACGGGGTGGGCGCCGTGAGGGGTGCGCAGGGGGCCGCGTTCGGCCAGCCAGGCCAGTTCGTCGTAGGCCCTTCCGGCGGTGTGGCGCAGCATGCTGTGGACGGGGCGGCGGCCGCTGAGGACGGCGAGGAGGAGGTCGGCGAAACGGTCGGTGGGGCGGGGCTGGGGGACGGGTCCGCTGTGGGCCGGGGCCGGGGGCGTGGGGGCCGGGAACCGGGGCGTGGACAGGCGGCCGCCACCCGGAGTCGTGCGGGCCGGCGTACGGCCGGGGCGGCGGGTGTCGTGGCGGACGGGTGGGCGGCTGCCGGGGTGGCGCTTGGTCCTGGTCATGACCTTGTTCATCGGAGATCCCCGTTCGTCGGTGAGGCCGTGAGTACCAGTCGGTAACTTGGCGATGGGGATCTTGTACGAGACCGGAGGGGGCCGTCGCAAGGGAGCGTGGGGCTCTGTCGGGGGCCGCGAGAAGTTCACCTATCAGGGTGATGGGGAGGGGGGTCGGGCCCGGCGGGGCGGGGGTGGACCGGGTGAGGTGGCGGGCCTGGGGTGGACGCGTCCGCAGGGGCGGGCGGGGACTCGAAAGGGGACGCCCGCACGTATCCTGAAGGCCCTCCGGAGGCTTCGCGGAACCTCTGCGACGAACCGAAACGCATCGCCGGACGAACCGCCGAAACGCTCCGAGATCACGACTACGAAAGCGGCCTGCCATGCGCGTCTACGTCCCCCTGACCCTTCCCGGGCTCGCCGAGGCGTACAAGACGGGTGAGCTGGGGGAGGGGGCGTTCGTCGCGTACGCCGTCACGCCGGCTCTGCGGGAGTGGTATCTGTCCGACGACATCGAGGAGTTGGAGTATGCGGCGCTGAACCGGGCGGCGCTCGCGTCGTTGCGGCTGGTGGCCGTGGATCCGACGGCTGCTCGGCGGAGGGTTGTCGTGGCCGTGGATGTGGCGGACCGGGATGCGGTGGCCGACCCCGACCGGGGGCTCGATCCGGTGGCGCTCGGGGAGGTCCGGGTGGCTGGGCCGGTGCCGTTGAGCAAGGCCGCGGCTGTGCACGTCGACTCGCTCGAGGCCGAGGGGGAGGTGGGGGAGGCCGCGGATGCGCTGGGGGCGGCGGATCAGGGGGATGACGATGCGCAGTTCATCGTGGACGGGGCGGACGATCACGAGTTGCTGTGGTATGCGACGCAGGAGATTCCCAACCTGGTGGGGTTGGGGGGCTGAGCGTCCCCGGCGGGGCCGAGGGTTCCGGCGGGGTTGGTGCGCGGCGCCCTCCGCTGGTGCCGGGCGGGGACGGGTTTCGCGTACCGGCGCTCGCCGGGTGCCGCTGCGCCCACCCGTGCCGCCCCAGCGGCACGATTGCCCGCAGCCACGGCGGCCACGGCGGCCACGGCAGCTACGGCGGCCACGGCAGCTACGGCGGCTACGGCGGCTACGGCGGCTACGGCGGCCACGGCGGCCACGGCGGCCACGGCGGCTACGGCGGCTACGGCGGCCACGGCAGCTACGGCAGCTACGGCAGCTACGGCAGCTACGGCGGCCACGGCAGCTACGGCGGCCACGGCAGCTACGGCGGCCACGGCGGCCAAGGCAGCCAAGGCAGCCAAGGCAGCCAAGGCAGCCAAGGCAGCCAAGGCAGCCAAGGCAGCCAAGGCAACGCTCGCGGCTGCTGGCCGGTACGGCGGTTGAGACGGCGCTCGCAGTTGCGGCGGCTGAGGTGGCGGCCGTGACTGCCCGTGGCCGCGGTGGCCGGCGCGGTCGTCGCGGCTGGCCGTAAGGGCCGGGTGCGGAGTCGGGTCCGGGGTCTGGTCGTGGGCGGCGGTGTGCGGCCCCCGTTGGGTTGTCGGTGGTGGGGGGTACCTTTTCGGGTATGGGGAAGCACGGAGTCGGGGCGCATATCGTCTGGGACTGGAACGGGACGTTGTTCCATGACAACGAGGCGATCATCGGGGCGACGAACGCGGCGTTCGCGGAGTTGGGGATCGAGCCGATCACCTTGGAGCGGTACAGGGAGCTGTACTGCGTGCCGGTGCCGAAGTTCTACGAGCGGCTGATCGGGCGGCTGCCCACGGACGAGGAGTGGGAGGCCATGGACGTGGTCTTCCATCGGTACTACGCGGAGCACCGGGTGGCCTGTGGGCTGACCGCAGGCGTGCCGGCGCTGCTCACGGACTGGCTTTCGGCGGGGCGCAGCCAGTCGATCCTCAGCATGTATGTGCACGAGGAGTTGGTTCCGCTGGTCCGGGGGTTCGGGATCGAGCCGCATTTCGTCCGGGTCGACGGGCGGACCGGTCCCTCCGGGGGCAGCAAGACCGAGCACATGGTGCGGCATCTGCGCCGGCTCGTGGGCGTGGAACCGAGACGGACCGTCGTGATCGGGGACGCCGCCGATGACGCGGTCGCCGCCCGGCATGTGGGGGCGCAGGCCGTGCTCTACACCGGCGGCTCCCACGGCCGCGCCAGCCTGGAGGGGGTCGGCGTGCCCGTCGTGGACACCCTGGAGGAGGCCGTCGCCGAGGCCGAGCGGCTGGCGGCGTAACCCCCTCCCCCCTCCCCTCTCACGTCACCGGCGCCTTCGCCCGCAGCACGGTCAGGAACTCCCGCATCCAGCGGGAGTGGTCCGGCCAGGCGCGGGCGGAGACGAGGGTGCCGTCGACGACGGTCTCGGCGTCCTGGAAGGTGGCGCCGGCGGCCTGCATGTCGAGTTCGAGGGCCGGGTACGCGGTGACGCGGCGGCCGTGCAGCGCGTCCACGGCGGCCGTGAGCAGCGGGCCGTGGCAGATCTGGGCGACCGGCTTGTCGGTGTCGAAGAAGGACTTGAGGATCTTGCGCAGCTCGGGGTCGTTGCGGAGGTACTCCGGCGCCCGGCCGCCCGGGACGACGACGGCGACGTACTGGCCGGGGTCGACCTCGGAGAAGGCCAGGTCGGCGGGCCAGGTGTAGCCGGGCTTCTCGGTGTAGGTGTCGAAGCCCGGTTCGAAGTCGTGGACGACGAAGCGGAGCTTCTTGCGGCTGGGGGCGGCGATGTGGACGTCGTACCCCTCCTCGCGGAGGCGTTGGTAGGGGTACAGGACCTCCAGCGACTCCGCCGCGTCGCCGGTCACGATGAGGATCTTGGGCGTCATGGTGGGGCTCCCCTCGGCAGTGCGGCGGACGCGGCCGGGCGCGAGCCGGCGTCGGCGCGTCCTCCGCCAGGGCTTCCTTCGTCAGGCTATGGCTTCCTGGGCAACGTGCATCCGGGGTGCGGGTTTGCCAAGGGGGTGTGCGGATTCGGGGTGCGGTGAAAGCGCGTATAAGCTCGGTTGCGCGGAGGTAAGCTCAAAAGTGCGCGATGGGCACTGTGCAGAACGTCAAAGTTCGACCCCCGGTTTTGTACACATACGGCTCATGACGTGCCCCCCGTCCGGAGGGATAGCCTTGTGGCGTGATCAGCGCGATAGCTCGCGGGGACGCCTTCGTCCCTGCCCTGCGCCCGGTGAGCACGGACTACATCCGTGGCCGGGCGGCGGTCGCTGGTCCTCGCGGGCGGGAGGGAGCCACGAAGGCTCCCGGGACGCCGGGTGCACCCATGGGGCGGACGGCGCCGAGAGCAGCGTCACACCTCTGCCGGGTGCCGAGAATGGCTGATTACCCCCCGCTCATCTCACCCTGCGGCATAGCGTCGAAGCAGACCGGACACCCCGTGTCGTGGTGGCGCGTCGGAGGGGACGAGTTCGTACTTCCTTCTACGTCACGCAACGGCGCGCGACAGGAGCCAGAGGACAATGCAGACCAAGCTGGACGAAGCCAAGGCCGAGCTGCTCGAACGGGCCGCCCGGGTAGCTGAGAACAGCCCGGTCGGGGGGTATCTACCGACTGGGACGACGAGCGAGAGTACGTCCGGCGAACCGGACCACGAGACCGTGCTCGCGTTCCTCCAGCGCTACTACCTGCACACCGCCCCGGAGGACCTGAGCGGCCGCGACCCGGTCGACGTCTTCGGAGCCGCCCACTCCCACTACCGGCTGGCCGAGAACCGCCCCCAGGGCACGGCCAACGTACGGGTCCACACCCCGACCGTCGAGGAGAACGGCTGGACGTGCAGCCACTCCGTCGTCGAGGTCGTCACCGACGACATGCCCTTCCTCGTCGACTCCGTGACCAATGAGCTGTCACGGCAGGGACGCGGCATCCACGTCGTCATCCATCCGCAGGTCGTCGTACGACGGGACGTCACCGGCAAGCTCGTCGAGCTGATCATCGAACCGGCCGCCGTCGCCGCGGCGTCCGCCGCCGTGGCAGCCGGTGAGACGCTGCCGCACGACGCGCACATCGAGTCCTGGATCCACGTCGAGATGGACCGCGAGACCGACCGGGCGGACCTCAAGCAGATCAACAACGATCTGCTCCGTGTCCTGTCCGACGTCCGCGAGGCCGTCGAGGACTGGGAGAAGATGCGGGACGCGGCGGTCCGGATCGCCGACGGGCTGCCCGCCGAGCACACCGCCGACGACCTGCGCGACCAGGACGTGGAGGAGGCCCGCGAGCTGCTGCGCTGGCTCGCCGACGACCACTTCACCTTCCTCGGGTACCGCGAGTACGAGCTGCGCGAGGACGACTCGCTGTCCGCCGTCGCGGGCACCGGGCTGGGCATCCTGCGCTCCGACCCGCACCACGCCGGGCACGACCAGCACCCCGTCAGCTCCTCCTTCGAACGGCTGCCCGCCGACGCCCGCGCCAAGGCCCGTGAGCACAAGCTCCTCGTCCTGACGAAGGCCAACAGCCGGGCCACCGTCCACCGGCCGTCCTACCTCGACTACGTGGGCGTGAAGAAGTTCGACGCCGAGGGGAACGTGGTCGGTGAGCGGCGCTTCCTCGGACTGTTCTCCTCGGCCGCCTACACCGAGTCCGTGCGCCGGGTGCCCGTCGTCCGCCGCAAGGTCGACGACGTCCTGAGGGGCGCCGGATTCTCGCCCAACAGCCACGACGGGCGCGACCTGCTCCAGATCCTGGAGACCTACCCGCGCGACGAACTGTTCCAGACCTCGGCCGACGAGCTGCGCTCCATCGTCACCTCCGTGCTCTATCTGCAGGAGCGCCGGCGGCTGCGGCTCTACCTCCGCCAGGACGAGTACGGGCGCTACTACTCCGCCCTCGTGTACCTCCCGCGCGACCGCTACACCACCGGCGTACGCCTCAGGATCATCGACATCCTGAAGGAGGAACTGGGCGGCATCAGCGTCGACTTCACCGCCTGGAACACCGAGTCGATCCTCTCCCGGCTGCACTTCGTGGTCCGCGTCCAGCCCGGCACCGAACTGCCGCACCTCAGCGACGCCGACAAGGACCGCATCGAGGCCAAGCTGGTCGAGGCCGCCCGGTCCTGGTCGGACGGGTTCGCCGAGGCGCTCAACGCCGAGGTCGGCGAGGAGCGCGCCGCCGAGATGCTGCGCAAGTACGCGAACGCGATCCCCGAGGGGTACAAGGCCGACCACAACCCCCGCTCGGCCGTCGCGGACCTCGTCCGCCTCGAAGCGCTCGACCAGGACGAGGACTTCGAGCTCAGCCTGTACGAGCCGGTGGGCGCCGCGCCCGACGAGCGTCGCTTCAAGATCTACCGCAAGGGCGGCTCCGTCTCGCTCTCCGCGGTGCTGCCCGTCCTCAACCGCATCGGCGTCGAAGTCATCGACGAGCGGCCCTACGAGCTGCGCTGCGCGGACCGGACGACGGCGTGGATCTACGACTTCGGGCTGCGCATGCCCAAGCCGCAGGCCGGGAGTGTGGACTACGGCGGGGACGACGCCCGGGAGCGGGTGCAGGAGACCTTCGCCGCCACCTGGACCGGACAGGCCGAGAACGACGGGTTCAACGCGCTCGTGCTGAGCGCGGGCCTCACCTGGCGGCAGGCCATGGTGCTGCGCGCGTACGCCAAGTACCTGCGGCAGGCCGGGTCCACCTTCAGCCAGGACTACATGGAGGACACCCTCCGCGACAACGTCCACACCACCCGGCTGCTCGTGTCGCTGTTCGAGGCGCGGATGTCGCCGGACCGGCAGCGGGCGGGCCGCGAGATCGTCGACGCGCTGCTCGAGGAGGTCGACGCGGCGCTCGACCAGGTGGCGAGCCTCGACGAGGACCGGATCCTGCGGTCGTTCCTGACCGTCATCAAGGCGACGCTGCGCACGAACTTCTTCCAGGAGGCGAGCGGCGGCAAGCCGCACGACTACGTCTCCATGAAGTTCGACCCGCAGGCCATCCCCGACCTGCCGGCGCCGCGACCGGCGTACGAGATCTGGGTGTACTCGCCGCGGGTCGAGGGCGTGCACCTGCGGTTCGGGAAGGTCGCCCGCGGTGGTCTGCGCTGGTCGGACCGGCGGGAGGACTTCCGGACCGAGATCCTGGGCCTGGTCAAGGCGCAGATGGTCAAGAACACCGTCATCGTGCCGGTCGGCGCCAAGGGCGGCTTCGTCGCCAAGCAGCTGCCCGATCCGTCGGTGGACCGGGACGCGTGGCTGGCCGAGGGCATCCGGAGCTACAAGACCTTCATCTCCGCGCTGCTCGACATCACCGACAACATGGTCGCCGGCGAGGTCGTGCCGCCCGCCGACGTCGTACGGCACGACGAGGACGACACCTATCTCGTCGTCGCCGCCGACAAGGGCACCGCGACCTTCTCCGACATCGCCAACGGGGTCGCCGAGAACTACAACTTCTGGCTCGGGGACGCCTTCGCCTCCGGCGGCAGCGCCGGCTACGACCACAAGGGCATGGGCATCACCGCGCGTGGTGCCTGGGAGTCGGTGAAGCGGCACTTCCGGGAGCTGGGGGTGGACACGCAGGCCGAGGACTTCACGGTCGTCGGCATCGGTGACATGTCCGGTGACGTGTTCGGCAACGGCATGCTGCTGAGCGAGCACATCCGGCTGGTCGCCGCCTTCGACCACCGGCACATCTTCATCGACCCGAACCCGGACGCGGCCACCTCGTACGCCGAGCGCCGTCGCGTGTTCGAGCTGCCCCGCTCCAGCTGGGCCGACTACGACACCGATCTGATCTCCACCGGCGGCGGCGTCTTCCCGCGCACCGCCAAGGCGATCCCGATCAACGGCCACATCCGGGACGTGCTCGGCATCGAGGAGAAGATCTCCAAGATGACCCCGGCCGACCTGATGAGGGCGATCCTCAAGGCACCGGTCGACCTGCTGTGGAACGGCGGCATCGGCACGTACGTCAAGTCCTCGGCCGAGTCGCACACCGATGTCGGCGACAAGGCCAACGACGCGATCCGGGTCGACGGCGCCGACCTGCGCGTCCAGGTCGTCGGCGAGGGCGGCAACCTCGGCCTGACCCAGCTGGGCCGGATCGAGTTCGCGCAGAAGGGCGGGCGGGTCAACACCGACGCCATCGACAACAGCGCGGGCGTGGACACCTCCGACCACGAGGTGAACATCAAGATCCTGCTCAACGGCCTGGTCCGGGACGGCGACATGACGGTCAAGCAGCGCAACAAGCTGCTCGCCGAGATGACCGACGAGGTCGGCCGGCTCGTCCTGCGCAACAACTACGCGCAGAACACGGCGATCGCCAACGCCCTCGCCCAGTCCAAGGACATGCTCCACGCCCAGCAGCGCTTCATGCGCCACCTGGTCCGTGAGGGCCACCTCGACCGGGCGCTCGAATTCCTGCCCACCGACCGGCAGATCCGCGAGCGCCTGGGCACCGGACAGGGCCTCACCGGCCCCGAGACGGCCGTCCTCCTCGCCTACACGAAGATCACGGTCGCCGACGAACTGCTGCACACCTCGCTGCCGGACGACGCCTACCTGCGCAAGCTACTGCACGCGTACTTCCCGGCCGCGCTGGGCGAGCGGTTCCCCGAGCACATCGACAGCCACCCGCTGAGCCGCGAGATCGTCACGACCCTGCTGGTCAACGACACGGTCAACACGGGCGGTACGAGCTTCCTGCACCGGCTGCGGGAGGAGACCGGGGCCTCGCTGGAGGAGATCGTCCGGGCGCAGACCGCGTCCCGCGCGATCTTCGGGTCGGCCGCGGTGTGGGACGGCGTCGAGGCGCTGGACAACAAGGTGGACGCGGCCGTCCAGACCCGGATCCGGCTGCACTCCCGCCGCCTCGTCGAGCGCGGTACGCGCTGGCTGCTCAACAACCGGCCGCAGCCGCTGGAGCTCAGCGGGACCATCGCCTTCTTCAAGGAGGACGTGCACCTGGTCTGGGGCGAGCTGCCCAAGCTGCTGCGCGGCGCGGACCTGGAGTGGTACCAGAAGATCTACGACGAGCTGACGGGCGCCGGGGTCCCGGAGGAGCTGGCCACGCGCGTCGCGGGCTTCTCCTCGGCCTTCCCCACGCTCGACATCGTCGCCGCCGCCGACCGGGTCGGCCGGACGCCGATGGAGGTCGCCGAGGTGTACTACGACCTCGCCGACCGGCTGCGCATCACCCAGCTCATGGACCGCATCATCGAGCTGCCGCGCGCCGACCGCTGGCAGTCCATGGCCCGCGCGGCGATCCGCGAGGACCTGTACGCGGCCCACGCGTCCCTCACCGCCGAGGTCCTCTCCGCGGGCAACGGCACCTCCACACCCGAGGAGCGCTTCAAGGTGTGGGAGCAGAAGAACGCGGCGCTCCTGGGCCGGGCCCGCACGACCCTGGAGGACATCCAGAGCTCCGACGCGTTCGACCTCGCCAACCTGTCGGTGGCGATGCGGACGATGAGGACGCTGCTGCGCAGCCACTCGTAGAGCGGCAGGCGGTACGGCGAAGGGGGCGCCCCACGGTTGTGGGGCGCCCCCTTCGTGTGCGGTGGCGGACTGGGCTAGTCGGTGATCTTCCAGAGCGTCAGCTTGCCCTGGACCGTGGGGACTTCCCAGCTGTAGTCGCCCGGCGTCAGCGCGGTGATCTCGTACATGGCGAGGTTGCCGGACGTGGTGACCGTGCAGAGCCTGGTGCCCTCGTCGATCTCCGCCTGATCGCCGAAGTCCTCGGAGTCCAGGGTCGAGGGCAGGACGTTCGTTCCCGTGCCTTCGGCGCACTCCTGGGGCGTGGCGCCGACGCTCTTGCCCATCGTCGTCTCGAAGTACCAGTAGCTGTTGTTCAGGTACATGTCTTTCAGGTCGTCGGCCATCGCGTCCTCGGTGTCGACCTCGGGCTTGTCGAAGTCGACGTTGACGTAGTCCGAGCCGGTGGGGGTGCGGAGGGTGAAGGCCTTGCCTTCGAAGAGGGCCGTGTACCGGGCGTTCTCGGGGATGGTGGGGGACCCGCTCGGGGTCGTCCCGTCCCCGCCGCCGTCCTCGCCGTCGGAGCCGGCGCCGGAGTCGGCGGCGGACTCGGTCGGGGTCGGCGTCGAGGCCGCCTTGTCGCCGTCCTCGTCCTTGCCGCTGTCCTTCGTGCTGTTCGCCGTGGCGTTGCTGTCGTCCTTCTCGTCCAGCACATACACGGCGGCCGCCGCGCCCGAGCCGGCCACGAGCACGAGGGCCAGGGCGACGAGGGCCGCCTTCAGGCCGCGGCGGCTCTTCTTGGGAGCGGCCGGTGCGGGTGCCGGGGGCTGCGGGGTGAGGTGGTAGGTGTCGGTGGCCGGGGGCGGGTAGCCGTAGCCGGGAGCCGGGGCCTGGCCCTGTGCCGGCGGGCCGAAGCCGGTCGGTGGGGGCGTCGGGGCCGCCTGCGGTACGCCCTGGGTGGTGCCCTGCTCCGCCGGGTTGTGCGGCGGTGCCGCGGGAGGCGTCGGGGCGATGGTCGCCGGACCGGCCGGGGGCGCCACCGGAGGTGCCGCGGGCATCTGGGGCGCCGTCGGCTGGGGTGGGGTCCGGGCGGAGTGCTCGCGGCGGGCGATCTCGGCGGTGAGGGGCTGCGGCAGCCAGCCGGTGAAGTCGCCGATGCCTCGGCCCGCCGACTCCTGGCAGAGCGCGGCCAGTTCCTCGGTGCCGATGCGGTCCGTCGGCTCGGCGGTCAGGCAGCGCTCCAGCAGGGGCCGCAGCCGCTCGTCGTACCCGTCGAGCTTCGGCGGACGCTGGGCCGTGTTGGCGATCTGCGCGGCGATGGTGATGGCGCCGCCGTCGCCGTACGGGTGGCGTCCGGTGGCCGCGACGGCGGCGATCAGGCCGAGCGAGAAGACGTCGGTGGCCGGGGTGACCGGCTCGCCGAGGGCGTGCTCCGGCGACATGTACTGCGGGGTGCCGATCAGGCCGCCGGACTGCGTGAGGTGGGTGGCGTCGGCGGCGCGGGCGATGCCGAAGTCGATGACGTACGGGCCCTGCGAGCCCAGCAGGATGTTGCTGGGCTTGAGGTCGCGGTGGATGACGTCGGCCGCGTGGATGGAGGTGAGGGCGCGGGCCGCGCAGCCGACGAGCTGGAAGACGGCGGGCAGGGGGAGCGGTCCGAAGGCGACGAGGGCGTCGTGCAGGGGGATGCCCGCGATGAACGCCGATGCCAGCCAGGGGAGTTCGCCGGTGGTGTCGTGGTCGACGACCGGGACGATGTGGTAGCCCTGCACGCGGCGGGCCGCCTGGACCTCCTGCTCGAAACGGCGGCGGAAGTCGGGGTCCTGGCCGTATTCGCGGCGGATGACCTTCAGGGCGACGGGCTGGCCGCCGCGGGTGTGCGACAGATAGACCGTGCCCATGCCGCCCTCGCCGATGCGGGCGTGCAGGTGGTATCCGGCGGTCTCTCGTGGGTCCTGCGGTCCCAGAGGGCTCAGGATGTCGCCAGTGCTGCTGCTGATGGGAGCCTCCCCCGGTACGGTGCGCAACTCCTGTGCACTGTTGGGCTCTTGTTGGGCGGGACCAGAGCTTATAGGGCGTCCGGCGGCTGTTGGCTGTGCCCACCCGTCCCGCCTTGCGGAACGACTGCCCACAGTGGTACGGACAACGGACCTCGGCCTACGGTTCCCGGCGCACTCTCCTGCGCCACTCCTCGTCCCGCACGGTGATCGGGGCCGTCGACGGGAGTTGACGGGCCGTCGGCGCTTCCGAGAGCCGTGGGGCCGGTGTCGTCGGGGCCTCCGTCAACGACAGGGCGCGGAAGGCCGTTTCGATGATGGCCACCGACGTGGTGAAGGGGGCCGGTAGCCAGGAGCCGAAGTCGCGGACGTCCCGGCGGGCCGCGCCGGCGCAGTGTTCGGCGACGGCGGCGGCGGAGGGGCGGGCCGCCGGGTCGGCGGTGAGACAGCGGCGGATGACGTCCAGGAGCGGGCGGTCGATGCCGTCCAGGGTGGGCGGGGCGATGTCGGTGGCGGCGATGCGGGTCGCGATGGCCAGGGGGTTGCCGCGGCCGTACGGGTGGTGTCCCGTGGCGGCGACCGCGGCGATCAGGCCGAGCGCGAAGACGTCGGACGCGGAGGTGACCCGGCGGCCGAGGGCGTGCTCGGGGGACATGTAGCGCGGGGTGCCGATGAGGCGTCCGGCGGTGGTGAGGGTGGCCGCGCCCGCCGCCCGGGCGATACCGAAGTCGAGCAGCCAGGGCCCGTCCGCGGCGAGCAGCAGATTGGCGGGCTTGACGTCGCGGTGGATCACCCCGGCGGTGTGCACGGCGTCCAGGGCGTAGGCGGCGCAGGCCAGCAGCTGCAGGACGGTGGGGACGGGGAGCGGGCCGTGGGTCTCCAGGGCCTGGTCGAGGGGGACGCCCGGGACGTAGTGCGTGGCGAGCCAGGGGCGCTCCGCGCCGGCGTCGTGGTCGACGATCGGCACCAGGTGGTAGCCGGAGACCCGGCGCCCGGCGGCCACCTCGCGGGCGAACCGCTCACGGAAGGCGGGGCTGTCGGCGTACTCCGGACGGACCAGTTTCAGCGCGACCGGCTGGCCGCCCCGGCTGCGGGAGAGATAGACGGTGCCCATGCCGCCCTCGCCGATCCGGGCGTACAGCGGATACCCGGCGATCTCCCGCGGATCCTCCGTCCGCAGCGGCTCAGGTACCACCCCGCGCATCGACCGCCCCCTCCGCTCAGCCTGTCTCCGGAGCGTATCGCGGCGGGCGTCCCCCGGTGGCGGATGAGGCAACCCGTGCACCGTCGCGGACATCTACCCAAGTGGCCCTCAACCGCACCAGGGTCTATAGAGGGTAGAAGCAGTGGTGAAACCGGATGAATGGGGTGAACGCGGACGTGGACCAGCGACCCGCCGTATCCGTCGTCGTGATCGTCTACAACGACGAGGCCAGGCTGCCCACGGCCGTCCGCTCGGTACTGGAGCAGACGCTGCGGAGCGTCGAGGTCGTGATCGTCGACGACCACAGCACGGACGGCTCGTACGAGGTGGCCGCCCGCCTCGCCGCCGAGCACCCGGACCGCGTACGCGCCTACCGGCTCCCCGGGAACAGCGGCGGCTGCGGCGCGCCCCGCAACCAGGGCATCCGTGAGACCCGCGGTGAGTACGTCCTCTTCCTCGACAGCGACGACGTCCTGGAGCGCAACGCCTGCCGGAACATGCTGGAGGCCGCCGAGAGCACCGGCGCCGACCTCGTCTCCGGTCTCTGCGTCCGCGTCCACGTGGACACGCGCACCCGGAAGGAGGTCAAGTGGTACCCGTGGCTGTACGCCCGCACCCGTACCCTCGACTCGGTCTCCGAGCTGCCCGACCTGCTGGTCTACGACACCCTGTCCACCAACAAGTGCTACCGCCGTGACTTCCTGGTCGACAACCGCCTGGAGTTCCCCGTCGGCATCCACTACGAGGACCTCTTCTTCTCCGCCCAGGCCTACGCGGCCGCCCGCCGGATCACCCTGATCCCGAACCGGGTCTACGACTGGAACGTCGTCGAGAGGACGGAGTCCAAGTCGATCAGCAACCGGCGGGCCGAGATCGCCAACTTCGCGCACCGCATGGAGATCCACCGCCGGGTGGACCGGCTCCTCGCCGACCAGGGGATGCGGGAGCTGAAGTTCCACAAGGACGTCAAGTTCCTCAAGCACGACCTGGTGCTGCACCTGCGTGACCTGCCGTTCCGGGACGCGGCCTACCGCCAGGAGTTCGCCGGGCTGGCCCGCGCCTACCTGGCGTCGATCGACCCGGCCGCGTACGACGAGGTCGAGCCCATCCACGCCATCTGCGCCCACCTCCTGCGGATGAGCGACTGGGACAACCTGCTGCCCGCCGTGGACACGCTCACCAACCGCGACAAGGTCTCCGCGCCGCTCGTCGAGCGCGACGGACGGATCTACTGGTGCGCCGAGCACCTGGACGCCCCGGGGGAGGAGGGGGAGTTCGCCCGGCGGATCCTGGACGTCACCGAACTCGGCTACCACGCCCGGCCGGTCGGGAAGCTGTTCCTGCGCAACGAGCTGACGGAGTACCGGGAGACGGGCCGGGGCGCCGTCCGGCTCGCCGGGCGCGTCACCAACCCCCTCGGGGTCATCCCGCCCGGCGCCCGGCTCACCGCCGAGCTGGAGTTCTACGCCCGCCGCCCGGGTGTGCGCTTCCAGACCTTCCGGGTGCCGGTGGCGACCGTGCGGCACGACGGCCCGTACGTGTCCTGGCAGGCCACCGCCGACATCTCCAGGACCCTCCGTCCGCTCGGCATCGTGGACGCCGTCTGGGACGTACGCCTTCACCTGGACGTCGACGGCGAGCGCACCTCCAGCCGGCTCACCGCCGCCGAACCGGGCCTGGCCACCGGCGCGTTGCCGGTCCGCCCCCGGCTCACCCGGCTGGTCGCCGACCGGGTCGAGCCGCAGATCTCGGCCCGCGGCCACCTCGCGTTCCGCCTCGTCCCCGACAAGAAGGCCAACGTCCTCGTCACCCGAGGCCTGCAGGGGACGCCCGGCAGGCTCGCCAAGACCGGCTACCGCAAGGCGAAGACGCTGCGCAAGAAGGCCACCTCCGGCGACACCAAAATCCGCCTTTATCACGAGGTCTTCCAGCGCATGCCCATGCGCCGGCGCCTGGTGGTGTTCGAGAGCCACCTCGGCCGGCAGTACAGCGACAGCCCCCGGGCGATCTACGAGGAGATGCGCCGTCAGGGTCTCGACTTCGAGGCGGTGTGGTCGTACACGGGCCGCCCGAAGGGCTTCCCCGCCGACGCCACCCTCGTACGCCGCTGGTCGCTGCCGTATCTACGGGCGCTGGCCCGCGCCGAGTTCTGGATCGACAACCAGAGCTTCCCGCTGAAGCTGACCAAGCGCCCCGGCACGACCTACCTCCAGACCTGGCACGGCTCCGCGCTCAAGCGCATGGGCTTCGACGAGTCCGGCTGGAAGCTCAAGACCCGTGCCGAGCAGGCCGAACAACAGCGCACCCTCGACCGCTTCGACCACTTCCTGATCCGCTCCGAGCACGACGTCCGCACGCTGGCGAAGGCCTTCCGGCTGCGGGAGAAGGTGCTGCTGCGGGTGGGCTATCCGCGCAACGACGCGCTCGTGCGGGCCAGAGAGGCGCGCGGGGCGCGCGGGGACGGAGCCCGGGCAGCGGCCGAACGCGCTTCGCTCGCCGCCGAGTTGGGTATCCCGCCGATCCCGGCGGACAAGAAGGTCCTGCTCTACGCCCCCACCTTCCGCCACCAGGGGCAGCGCCGCTTCACCCTCCCCTTCGACGTGGAGCGCTTCGCCGAGACGTTCGGCGACGAGTACGTCCTCCTCGTCCGCGCCCACTACCTCAACCACGTCGTGCTCCCGCCGTCGGTCCGGGGCCGCGTCATCGACGTCTCGGCCCACCACGACGTGAGCCCCGTCCTCGCTCTCGCGGACGCCCTGATCACGGACTACTCGTCGGTGATGTTCGACTACGCGCTGCTGGACCGCCCGATGCTCTTCTTCACGTACGACTACGAGGAGTACGTGCACGAGGGCCGGGGCACCTACTTCGACCTCCTCGAACGGGCGCCGGGCCCGATCGTGCGCACGGAGGACGAGCTGACTTCCGTCCTGCGGTCGATGCCGCTGGAGGAGCAGACGCTCAAGTACGCCGCCGCGCGGGAGCGGTTCACGGCCGACTTCGGCGAGTACGACAAGGGGACGGCGGCCCAGAGCGTCGTCGACCAGTTCTTCTCCGAGTGGAGGCACAAGTGACCGGGCGGGACGTCTTCCTGGTGTCCAACAGCGTGGACGAGACGGGCGGAGTGACCAGCTGGTCCCATCACCTGGCCCGCCTCCTCACCGAGCGCGGCCACCGCGTCCACGGCATCGGCGTCACCACCCCCGAGGACCCGCACGACCTCGGCGAACTCCCGTACCCCACCACCAGGTTGTACGACGGGCAGCCGCCGGGCCCCGGCCGGGCGCGGGACGCGAGCAGGCGGGACAAGGCCGCCGTGCTGAGCGGTCTGTTCCGGGCCGCGCGCCCCGGCGGGGTCGTCATCGTGACCCAGGTGTGGGCGATGGAGTGGGTCGGGCTCGCCGACACCGCCGGTCTGACCGTCATCGGGATGAGCCACGAGTCCTTCGAGACCTCGCGCCGCTCCTCGCGCTTCAGGCGGGTGCTGAAGCACTACCGGGACGTCGACCGGATGCTCGTCCTCACCCGCGAGGACGCCGACCTGTGGATCGGCGAGGGCCTCGACAACGCCTCGTACCTGCCCAACGCCGTGCCGTGGGTGCCGGAGGTGCCCTCGCCGCGCACCGGGAGGGCCGTCGTCAGCATCGGCCGGCTCAGCGACGAGAAGGGTGTCGACATGCTCCTCGACACCTGGGCCGAGGTGGCCCCCCGCCACCCCGACTGGACGCTGCTCGTCTACGGCTCCGGCGAGGACGAGGACCTCCTGCGCAAGCAGTGCACGGCCCTGGGCCTCGACGACTCGGTGTCCTGGATGGGCCGTACGCACGACGTACCGGGCGCCCTGCGCGGCGGCTCCGTCTTCGCCCTCTCGTCCCGGGGTGAGGGCTTCCCCCTCGCCCTGATGGAAGCCATGGCCATGGGCGTCCCCTGTGTCGCCTTCGACTGCGCACCCGGCGTCCACGAGATCGTGCGGGACGGGGAGGACGGCCTGCTCGTCGCCCCCGGCAACACCGGCGAACTGGCCCGCAAGCTGGACCTGTTGATGACCGACAAGACCTTGCGCGACCGCATGGGCGACCGGGCGAGGCAGAACATCCGCCGCTACGGGACGGCGGAGATCGTGGACAGGTGGGAGGCGTTGTTCAGCTTCCTGGAGAGGTAGCGCCTCCTGGGGCCCTTTCGGCTTTCGGCGCTACTTCTTCCCGCCGGTGAACTTCTCGTACTCCTTCAGCACGTCGTCCGTCGGCCCGTCCAGACGGAGTTCCCCGCGCTCGAGCCACAGCACCCGATCGCACGTGTCCCGGATCGACTTGTTGTTGTGGCTGACGAGGAACACCGTGCCCGCGTGCTTGCGCAGCTCGCGGATGCGCGCCTCGGACCGCTTCTGGAAGGAGCGGTCGCCGGTCGCCAGGGCCTCGTCGATCAGCAGCACGTCGTGGTCCTTGGCGGCGGCGATGGAGAACCGCAGCCGGGCCGCCATGCCGGAGGAGTACGTACGCATGGGCAGCGTGATGAAGTCGCCCTTCTCGTTGATGCCCGAGAAGTCGACGATCTCCTCGTACCGCTCCTTGACCTGCTCCCGGGACATGCCCATGGCGAGCCCGCCGAGGTGGACGTTCCGCTCACCGGTGAGGTCGTTCATCAGGGCCGCGTTGACGCCGAGCAGGGAGGGCTGGCCGTCGGTGTAGATGCGACCGTTCTCGACCGGGAGGAGTCCGGCGACGGCCTTGAGGAGGGTCGACTTGCCGGAGCCGTTGGTGCCGATGAGCCCGATGGCCTCGCCCCGGTACGCGGTGAAGGACACGTTCCGCACGGCGTGCACCGTGCGCACACCGGCCGCCTTCTCGGTCTTCTTCCGCCGCAGGATCCGGTTGAGCGCGGCGGTGGCGGTCCCGCGCCCGGCCCCGGTTCCGTTGACGCGGTAGACGATGTCGACGGAGTCGACGACGACGGTGGGGATGGGCTCGGCGGCGGTGCCGGCCCGGCCCGCCTCCTGCCGCGCGCCCGGAACGCTGGGGGTGATCGTGTCGATGTCAGCCACGGCCGTACGTCTCCTCAGCCTTCCAGAAGTAGATGAACCCGCCGACGCCCGCGAGGAGCGCCCAGCCCGCCGCGATCGCCCAGACGTGCGACGGCAGTTGGCCCCCGTGGAAGCTGTCGATCAACGCGAAGCGCATGAGGTCGATGTAGACGGCGGCCGGGTTGCACTCCAGCACGACGTGCACGAACGCCGGCAGGTCCCGGTCGGCGAGGATGCGGTCCATGCTGAACATCACGCCCGACGCGTACATCCAGGTACGCAGCACGAACGGCATCAGCTGCGCGATGTCCGGCGTCTTGGCGCCGATCCGCGCCATCACCATCGCGATCCCGGCGTTGAACACGAACTGAAGCGTCAGCGCGGGGATGACCAGCAGCCACGACATGGCGACCGGCACCCCGAAGGCCAGCAGGATCACGACCAGCGCGGCCATGGAGAACAGCAGTTGCTGGAGCTGCTGCAGGCAGTACGACAGGGGCAGTGAGGCCCGGGGGAAGTGCAGGGCCCGGACGAGGCCGAGGCTGCCGGATATGGCCCGGGTGCCCGCCATGATCGAGCTCTGGGTGAAGGTCCACACGAACACGCCGGTCACGAGGAACGGGACGTAGTCCGGCACGCCGTTCTTGGTGCCCATGAGCAGACCGAAGATCAGGTAGTAGACCGCCGCGTTCAGCAGCGGGTTCGCGATCTGCCAGACCTGGCCCAGCTTCGCCTGGCTGTACTGCGCGGTCAGCTTCGCCGTGGCGAAGGCGGTGATGAAGTGCCGCCGGGCCCACAGCTGCCGTACGTACGCGCCGAGCGAGGGGCGGGCCCCGCTGACGCTGAGGCCGTACCGCTCGGCGAGCTGGGCCGGGGTCTCGGCTGGGGTGCCCGGGGCGGCCGGGGGGATGGCCGCCGTCGGGGGTGGCGGTGTGTGGAGGACCTGGCTCACATCCGCTGCTTTCGCTAGTGGGGGGGGCGTCCCGCGTACGCGGCTGTCCGGCTGTTCGGCGAATGGGCTGTTCGGCGTCGCACGCTTCCTACGCTGCCCTTGCCCTGCTCTTACGTCGGGACGGGACCGTATCGTCGCAACGTGAGAGTAAGCCGATGCGACGTCGGAACGCAACCGTTTCGTCGTCACGCCCCTATGCTGTGAGCCATGACGACGAACGCCGACCCCTCCGCAGCGCAGCCGCCGCCACGGCCGCGCCGCCGGGCCCCCGCCGGGGCGGCCGTGCTGCGGGAGGACGTGACCGAGGCGATCCGGGCGGCGGTCTTCGAGGAACTGGCGGCCGTCGGCTACGCCCGGATGTCCATCGAGGGGATCGCGCGCCGCGCGGGCGTCGGCAAGACGGCGGTGTACCGGCGCTGGCGTTCCAAACTGCACCTGGTGCTGGACCTCGTCTCGGCGGTGGCGGTCCAGGGCCTGCCGATGCCGGACACGGGTTCCCTGGAGGGTGACCTCCGGCTGCTGTACGAGGTCACGTCCCGCGCCCTGCGCCACCCCGTCGCCGGCCAGATCATCCCCGACCTCCAGGCCGAGGCCGCCCGCAACCCCGAGATCGCCGAGGCCATGCAGAAGGCGCTCCGCGAGGGCCAGCAGAGTGTCGCCACCGGGATCGTCGCGGCGGCGGTCGCCCGGGGCGAGGTCCGGGCGGGTGTGGACGAGGACCTGGCTCTGGACGTGATCTCCGGCCCGCTGTACTGGCGGTCGGTGGTCGTCCGGGCATCGAAGCTGCCGAAGGGGTATCTGGAGAGCCTGACCCGGGCTACGGCGGGGGCGTTGCGGGCGTTGTAGGGGCGCCGCTGCGGAGCGCATCGAGGGCGGGGAAGGTGGACCCGAACGTTCCGCAGGTGGGTGGCGTCATCATCACAGCCGCTCAGAAATGGGGTCGCCGTGACTCTCTTACGCTCCCGCGCCCGTTCCGTCCTCTCAGCTGCCGTACTGATCGCGGGGATGGTGGGGGCGACCGCCGCCTGTGACGGCGAGACGCCTCCCGAACCGACCGGGAGAGCCTCGCCGAAGGGCACCACGGCGCGGATCGACATCACGTGGCAAGAGCCTGCCTCGTACGTCTACACACTCACGTCGAACTCTCAGGTCCTGGCGGGGACCTTCCGTGTGACGGTCCGGGACGGCAAGGTGGCCGAGGCCGTCGGCCTCGACGACGACAGCCGGTGGACGGTGGAGCAGGGACTTGACCGGATTCCCAAGATCGGCGACCTGTTGGACCGGCTGGAGAAGGCCTGGCACGAGCAGGCGGACACGGCGGAGGTGGAGTACGCCGCCGGTGGGTATCCCTCGCGGATCACCCTCGACATGGAAGAGAACGCCATCGACGACGAGGCCGAGTACGTCATCAGCGCCTACGAGCCGGGCGACGGCTGAGGCTGTCAGGACGCCTCCTGAGCCGCCAACCGCGTTGCCAGGTCGATGAGTTCGGGCGTGCGCAGTACGCGCTCCCCGAATCCGGGGAGGGGTACGTGCAGCGGCTCCAGCCACCGCTCCGGGATGGCCTCGGCGCCGTACACCGCCCCCGCGAGCCCTCCGGTCACCGCGGCGACCGTGTCCGTGTCGCCGCCGAGGTCGACGGCCGCGCGTACGGCGTCCTCGTAGTCGCCGGTCGTCCGTACGGCCCACACGGCGGAGCCGAGGCAGGGCCAGACGGCGCCGTTGAACTCGGTGGCCTGGTCGGGGTGCCAGTCGGGGGCGAGGACGACCGCGTACCGGGTGCGGTGGTCGGGGTGGAGGGCGGCAAGGGTCTCGGGGAGCGCGGCGAGCGGGTCGCCTCCGGCCAGCGCGACCCGGAGCAGTTCGTGGAAGGCGGCGGTGCCTTCCCAGGCCGCCGGGTCGCCGTGCGTGAGTGCGGACAGCTGCCGCCCGGCGTTCATGGTCGGCTCCCGGCCGTCCCCCGCGAAGTACACGGCGGAGGTGGCGGCCCGCATCAACGCGCCGTTGCCTGCGGCCCTTAGGTTGACCTGGAAATGGATGCCTGCGGCGAGGTCCCAGGGGTCGCCGCTGGTGAGCACGTCCTCGGTCTGGATGCCGATGTCCTTGGGGTCGGCGATGGCCCAGCGCTGGAACCGCCGGAAGACATCGGGCAGTTCGAGCCCGCCGTGGTCGAGGAGCGACTCCCCGACGAGGACCGCCATCTGCGTGTCGTCGGTCGCCTCACCGGGGTCCCACCCGCCGCCCCCGCACATCTCCCCGCCGTGCCCGGCCTTCGGGAAGCGTGCGGAGAAGGCCCCTTCGGGGCCGAACTCGAAGGGCGCGCCGAGCGCGTCGCCCACGGCGGAGCCGAGGATCGCGCCGAGGGCGCGCTGCGGGTCAACGGCCGCCAAGGGTACCTGCTTTGAGAGTGGTGAGGAGGGCGTGGAGGGGGGTGGGGGTGGTGGTGAGGTGGGTGGTGGGGGTGTCGCTTTCGCGTATGAGTATGCGTATGGAGGCGGGGGTGGGGGCGAGTTCGACGCAGTCGTCGCCTGAATCAGTGCCGGAGAACGAAGACTTCTGCCAGTGCAGGGGGTCGCGCATGCCGGTTCCTTTCACAGATCGCGGGCGAGGCGGGCGATGAGGTCGCGGGACTCCGTGGGTGGGAGAGCCGTGGCCAACACTCGCTCATAGCGTCGCCGATACTGCAACAGGTGCGACTCGGTTCCGAAGAACTCCCCACGATGGGCTGTGTCGATCTGGATGGTGTCCAACTGGGGGACGGCTCCGTGCAGATAGAGCAGGGAGTACCCGTTACCGGCGAAGTCGTCGGTGTCGAAGGGCAGGACGCGTACGGTCACGTTGGCCAGCTCGGACCGTTCGAGGATCTGCTCCAGTTGCCGCCGGTTCGTGCGGCTGCCACCCACCCGGATGCGGAGAGCCGCCTCGTGGACGACCGCTTCGTACGGTGATGGTGAGGCCTGCCGCGAGCGCGCGCGCCCGCTACTCCGGCCTGAATCCCGGCGCGTACCAGGAAAGGATCTGCTTCCCGTTCTCGTCCCACTCCAGTTCCGCGAGCGGGCGATGGCCGTCCTCGGTCATGATCCGCTTTGCTGCGAGGGAGCCGTCGGGATGCCATCTCCGGGATTCCCCGGTCGGAAATCCCCCGCGCATGGTCCCGTCGGCTCGCAGGGTGCCGTCCTCGTACCACTGTCTGACCGGGCCGTCCACGATTCCGTCCCGGTGGGTTTCCAGGCTGACCAGCGCACTGCCCTGGAATTCGACGACCTCACCGGTGAACAGCTCGCCCTGATAGAAGAGGCGCTCTCCGTCGTCGACCTCCACCCCGGGGGCGTCGATGTCGATGCGTGTCGTCACGTCAGAGGAGGTCGGTCAGGTCCGGGCCCCGGCCGTCGATCACGTCGGGTCGCTTGATGCCGTGGCCCTCGGCGCTGCCGAAGTACGTGGGATCGCCGGGCTCGGCGGGGACGCCCAGCAGCGCGTCGAGGGACCGGAGGGCTGCCGTGAGGCGTGGGGCGTTCTGTCGCTCGATGTCCGGATGCGGCTCGCCCCGAAAGTCGAAGGGGCCCCAGATGTCGTGGAAGACGGCCAGTTCCGCCCAGATCCCGGGTGCGTCGGGGGCTACCGTCAGCTCGACCAGCCGGTGTTCCCCGCGCTTCTCGCCCGTCGCGTCGAGCCAGGTCCCGGCGCCCATGACGAGGATGCTCCCCACCGACGCGTCGGGGAAGCCGGCGGGACGGCTCCGCTCGACGCGTGAGGGTACGTCCTCGTCGTCGATCGGCCCCTGGAGCGACATACGGGTGATGAGCCCGGTGCCGCCGCTGCCGTACACGAACCAGTCCCATTCGAGGCTGTCGGGTACGAGCAGCTCGTGCTCGCGCAGCACGGCGGACATTCGGGCCGCCACGGACAGCCCGGATCTCAGGCCGGGGGGCACGAAGCCATCGAGTTCCCATGTCCATGACGCGCACGTGCTGCGAGAGCGGAGGAGCGTTGACATCACTCACCACCGTCACTCACCACCGCGACCTACCACCGTCCCGTGACGGTTCAGTCGCCGTGCCCGGCGAGTTCGCGCAGGTCGTCCAGCAGGAGGGGGCGGGGCTCGGCAGTCGGGGGGATGTGGCCGGCGACCGGGTCGGCGGGCGTGCGGGCGCAGGCGGTGAGAGCCTCGGCCGGGGTCAGGCCGTGCTCGTACGACTCGTGCAGGCGGTCGAGCCAGACGAGGCCTGCCTTGCGGGCCTCTTCCCCGGCCGCCTCGCGGGGCTCGAAGCTGGCGGCGGCGTCCGCGTCCGAGGCCCAGAGGTAGCCGAGGACGCCGCCGTGGTCGGCGACGACCGGGACGTACCGGACCTGCCCGGCCCTGGACCGCTTGTAGCCCACGGAGTCGAAGACGGGTCCGTGCCGGAAGACCTCGGTGCGCCTCGGGATCTCGAAACGGGACCACACGTCGGAGGGGGAGCCGTCCGGTTCGAAGAAGTTGTCGACGCCCGTCTCGGTCGGCCTGCCGAAGTACGTCGGGTCGTCCGGGTCGATCTCCGCGTCCAGCACCTCGGACAGGTCGCGCAGTGCTGCGGCCAGCCGTGGGTAGTTCGCGGCGTGAACGCCGGCCTGAGGGCGCCCCTCCAGGTCGTACGGCATCCAGGCGTCCGAGAAGGTCCTGAGGTCGGCGGTGACGTAGTCCAGGAAGGCCGAGGCACCGAGCACGAACAGCCGCTCCTCGTGGGTCTCGCCGTCCGCGTCGGGGGTCCGTACAACACCGTGGCAGACGATGTCGGCGTACACGGCACCGATCTCGCCGGGGCGCAGCTCCCCCTCGATCCGGGCAGCCAGTGTCCGGACCGTGTCGGCGGCGGACGGCACCTCGCCGAGCGGGAGGTCGCCCTCGAAGAGGCGGTTGTCCGAGCCGCCGGCCTCGTGGACGGACACATGGACCGTCGGAGCGCCGACGGCCAGCCGGTGCCGCGCGAGAACGGAATACGCGCCGAGCAGGGCCTGGAGGCACTCCGTGACATCACTTCCGTTCTCGGTGTCGCGTCCCCAGGTCCAGCGGGCGACAGGGGTGCTGGCGATCACAGTGCTGCCTCCGGCATGAACGTACCGTCGGGCGGGATCCGCATGACCCCGTCCTCGACACGGATGATGAACTGCACGTTGGTCTTCCCGTACACCTCGGTGAGCCGTTGTGCCGTCCTCATGGCCGCATGGTCGGCCATCGTGCCTTTCGTGTCGACCACGAACGTCTTGAAGTCGGCACCGGACTGCGCCAACTGCTGCATGTTGTCGAAGATCTTCTTGACGGTCCTCTTGGGGTTCGCGACTTCCTTGAACTGGTAGCCATGGACGTTGCCGGCCGCGTCCCGGGCCATGACGTCCAGGTCCGTGCCCTCGCCGGTCCTGACTCCGGGCTTGATGTCGAAGCCGCCCTTGACCTCGAAGGAGATGTCGCGGACGCCGCTCTCGTACAGCCGGTTGCCCAGGCGCAACTGCTCGATGCCACCGGACATCTTGTCCGCATGGGCCAGGCTGGAGACAGTCTGGTCGAAACCCGTGGCGCCGTCGAAACGGCCGGACGCGATGGTCTCGGCGACCTCCCGGCCGGCGGGATGACCGGCCAGGTTGTCCAGCACCCGCTCCAGGTCGCCGGGCTTGACCTTCGTCCCCCGCATCTCCTGACGGACCCGGTTCTCCAGCTCACCGCCGCGCTCGAACGGCTGAGGGTCGCCGTCCTGCCGCTCCCAGCCACCGGGGTCGTTCGCCCCGTCGTCGGCGGCACCCGTGCCGCCGCCCGGCGGATCCTGCGGAGGCCCACCACCCGGGCCGTCGCCGCCACCGGGGCTGTCGGTACCGCCGCTGCCGGGTCCGTCGGTCCCGCCGCTGCCCGGCGTCTCCCTGTGCCCGCCACCCGCAGGGGTCTCCGTAGGCCCGCCGCCCGGCGTCTCGCCACGACCGCCACCGCCCGGCGTCTCATGACTGCCGGCCGGTCCCCGGCCCAGGTCATCGGCGCGGCCACCCGGCAGGTTGTCACCGCGCCCGCCCGGCAGATTGTCCGTACGCCCGCCCGGCAGGCCGTCGTCCCCGACCCGCCCCACAGCCGTACCGCCGTCGCCGACCTTCGCCCCGGCCCCCACCAACTCCGGCTGAGGCTGCGAGACATCGGCGCCGCGCTCCGCCGCGGTCCCCTCGTGCTTGATGCCGTCCAGGGACTCCCGCACCGTGCCGTCGGCGTTGTGCACGAGCAGGGTGTCGGTGTCGAGGTAGACGACCTCGCCCTTGGGCGTCTCCATGCGGACGCTGTTCTCGGGGGTCAGGCCGGCCGGGAGGTCGTCCGTGATGTTCGGCGCGTCGGCGATCTGGTACGTGCCCTCGCCGAGCCTGATGTGCGTGCCGTCGGTGATGCCGCGCAGGCTCGCCATGACGTCGCTGATCTTCACCGCCGTCGCGCCGACGCCCTTGGTGATGTACGTCATCGGGTCGACGATCCTGCCGGCCTTGCCCGCGAAGGAGATGGCCTTGGCGATGGCGCCCGCCTTGCCCGCGCCGGAGACCGCGCCGCCCGCGCCGCCCGTGAAGATCGTGGTCACGACGTTGAAGGTCACCGCCCCGGCCGCCCGGGCCGGGTTCTTGCCCCACTCGTCGTAGGCGATCAGCGCCTTGCCGGTCTCCACCACGGCCGTACGGGAGTCGCGCAGCCAGGAGGGCAGCTTGTCGTCGGGGGCCAGCCAGTACGCGGTGCCCACCACCGGTACGGCGGTGATGAGGATGCCCGTGGCGAGCTTGCCGAGGCCGACCCAGGCCTGGCCCGCCGCGTCCCAGCCGTTGAAGCCGACCAGCGTGCCGAGGCCCTTGATCGTGCCCCACACACCGTCGACGACGAAGCCGACCGCGAAGTCCCAGACGTGCTCGTGGACGTAGTACCAGGGGTTGGACTCCTCGACCGGGTCGCCCCAGGGCAGACCGCCGGCGTTGTCGAGGTCCTCGCCCCGGTAGCCGTACATGTTCTCTTTGTTCGAGCCGTCGTTGACGACGAGCGCCTCGCCGCCGACCAGCGCGACGATCTTGTTGTAGCAGTCGCGTTCGGCGGCCTGGAACGCGGCGTACGTGGCGTTGATGTCCGAGCGGCGGTTGTTGTTCTCCTCGACGAGGTCGCCGTCGGCGCGCCACTCGTCGTCGCCCTCGATCTTGCTGCGGAAGGCGATCGCGTCCCGGCGGAGTTGGTCGAACTTCTGCTTGAGCGGGCCGACGGCGGCGGCGTACGTGTCCAGCGCCGAGGCCACGGTCTGAAGTTCGGTGGCGAACTCGTCACCCTTGGCCGCCACCGGCGCGGTCGTCGCGAACAGCGCCTCCGCCTCGGGCGCCTTGTAGTACGCGGAGAGGCCGCCGAAGCGGGTGTGGATCGCCGAGCCCGAGTCCTTCAGGGAGGTGCCGGCCGAGCGGACGCCCGCGATGTTCTGGTCGAGCAGCTCCAGGTTGCCGGTGAACTCGGGGACCTCCTCCGGGATGACGGGGATGTCGTCGCTCACTTCGGCCCCTGCCCGCCGTTGCCGTCGACACCCGGCGGGGGAGGCACCACCGTCGCCTTGAGGGCGTTGGCCTGATGCGTGGCGGCCATGTCCAGGTCGCCGGTGACGTAGGCGTTGGTGGCGTCGGCCGCGCCCTGCACGGAGTCGATGGTCCGCTGCGCCATGTACGCCAGCTTCTGCTGCCGCTCCTGGAGGTAGCTGCTCAGCGCCGCGGCGACCGGGCCGACCGGCACCCGGGGCGTCCCCGTGGCCACCGGCCCGATCATGGGACCGTTGAACTGGCCGCCCGGCACGGCCGTACCGGCCGACTCGGCAGCGCTCGCCATGTTCGTCACCAGTGAGTTGGCGGCCTTCTCCAGGCCGCCCGCCGCTTCACCGGTCGAATTCAGCGTGGTCTGCACGTTGATCGGATCGATGTCCCAAGCCGGCACCGTCGCTACCCCCGTAACGCCCTGTCGGACACGTCGTACTGTCGTCGCCGTACTGTCTGTCGTCGTCGAACTTGTCGTTCTGCTCGTCGTTGACTTCCCCTAGTACACACGAGCAAACGGCACCGGACAGTTCCCACTTCGCGTCGATTCAGTCACAGGCGCTGACGCCGCTTCGTCCAGCCCGCCCACGCCGAGGAGATCATGTCCTCGACGCCGTACCGCGCCTTCCAGCCCAGCTCGGCGGCGATCCGGTCCGCCGAGGCGACGACCCGCGCGGGGTCGCCCGGGCGCCGGTCGACGACCGAGGGAGGCAGGTCGTGGCCGGTGAGCGCGTTGATGCGGTCGATCATCTCGCGCACCGAGACGCCGTCCCCACGCCCGATGTTGAGGGTGAGGTCCGTGCCCGGCGCCTCGCACAGCCGCCGGGCGGTCGCCACATGGGCCTCCGCGAGGTCGACGACGTGGATGTAGTCCCGCACGCACGTCCCGTCGGGGGTCGGGTAGTCGCCGCCGAAGATCTGCGGCGGGGCGCCCTCGGAGAGTTTCTCGAAGACCATGGGGACGAGGTTGAAGACGCCGGTGTCGGCCAGTTCGGGGGTCGCCGCCCCCGCCACGTTGAAGTAGCGGAGGGAGGCCGTCGACAGCCCGGTCGCCCGGCCCGTGGCCCGCACCAGCCACTCGCCGACCAGCTTGGTCTCGCCGTACGGGCTCATCGGCGCGCACGGCGTGTCCTCCGTGACGAGGGCCCCGTCCCGCGCGGCGGCGGGCATGCCGTACACGGCGGCGGAGGACGAGAAGACGAACGACGCGACCCCGGCGTCCGTGACGGCCGACAGCAGGGTGCGCAGGCCCTCGACGTTCTCCCGGTAGTAGTGCAGCGGCAGTTCGACGGACTCGCCGACCTGCTTCTTCGCCGCGAGATGGACGACGCCGGTGACGCCACGGTCACGGATCACCCGGGCCAGCCGCTCGCCGTCGAGGGTGGAACCGATCTCCAACGGCACGCCCTCGGGCACCCGTTCGGCGATCCCCGTGGACAGATCGTCGTAGACGACGGCCTCCTCGCCCGCGTCGAGCATCGCGCGCACCACATGCGCCCCGATGTATCCGGCGCCACCGGTGATCAGCCAGGTCATGGACGACCGTCCCCTCGTAGTCAGAGCGATGTCGAGCGATGTGGAGCGATATCAAGCGATGTGGAGTGATGTGGAAGCGATGTCACAGCGATGACGCGGGTGTGATCAGGTCGGTCATCAGTGAAGCAGGCGTTTGAGGCGACGGCGTACGACGTCGGTCAAGCCTCGCCAACCGGGCGCGAGCCGTACCGCGAGCGCCCCCGCGTGGGTCGCGTACGGCTGTACGAGGAGCACTCCATGGCGCGTGCTCGGCAGTGCGCTCCGGCGCAGCAGCCCGGCGCCCGCGAGGGCGTGCGCGGTGGTCTCCCGGTGGCTGCCGTCCGCGAAGCGCAGCCGCAGCCGGAGGTCCCAGGTGCCGCTGCCCAACGCGGCGAGATCCAGCGGGACTTCGGCCGTCCAGCTGTCGATGTCCGGCTCGGCGGTGAGGGACGCCGTGCCGACGAACCCCACCCGCCCGTCCTCCCGCTCGACGAACTCCACCTCCACGGTCTCCGGCCCCGCCTCCGCCATCCGCCCGTACAGCTCGTGCAGTCGCAGCCGGAGCGTCGTTCCCCGCGCGCGCGGCCGCAGTTCCGCGTCGACGGCGGCGGGCAGCAGGTGCACGGGGCGGACGAGGAGGTGGTCCAGCTCCACCTGGGGCAGGTCGGCGGACCAGACGGGGGAGCCGTCGCCCGCGCACGCGTACGGCGGTGCCAGCCGGGCCGGGCGGGCCGCGATCTCCTTGAGGCGGGCCAGGTCGCGTGGCTCCTCGGCGGCGAGGATCACCCGGGCGACGACCCGGCCGGGCGCGGGCGCCGGCGTGAAGTCACCCTCGTCGAAGGAGGCCAGGTACGCGCGCGTCAGGGCCCACCACTCGCGCCGGTACTCCGTGCCGCGCAGGTCCAGTTCGCGCGCGTACATCCGCAGGCTGTGGTCGAGGAAGCGCGTCCGCGTGGCCCGTGCCAGCCGCTTCTCGCCGGCGCCCAGGAGGATGTCGTACGACATCCGGTCGGCCTCGATACGGGCCTGCCAGTTGGCGATGCCGGAGCGGTCGAGGGAGAGGGAGAGACGGGCGGCCGACCGGCGGACGTGCCAGACGTACACCGGGTCGGGGATCAGCGCGACGCGCGGCGCGGCGGCCAGCACGCGCGCGCCGAACACGAAGTCCTCGTACGGGAAACGGCCCTCGGGGAAACGGATCGCGTGCTCGCGCAGGAAGGAGGTGCGGTAGAGCTTGTTGACGCAGAGGGTGTCGTGCACCAGGCGCGCGCGCCGGGACGGGTGCTCCACCAGCGTGCGCCGGGCGTACAGCTCGGGCTGCCAGGGGGTCTCCCGGCCGGACGGCAGCTCCCTGCGCACGCACAGCCCCGACGCGACCGGCGCGTCGTGCTCCAGGGCCGCACCCAACAGCGCGTCCACGGCGCCGGGCGGCAGCACGTCGTCACTGTCCAGGAACATCACGTACGGCGAGGCCGCGGCGTCCAGCCCGGTGTTGCGCGGGGTGCCGCAGCCGCCGCTGTTGGACCGGCGCCGAATCACCCTCAGGCGTGGCTCCGGTTCGGCCAGGTGCTCCAGCAACTCCCCGCTGCCGTCCGTCGAACAGTCGTCGACGGCGATCACCTCACGGACGGCCGGCCCCTGCGCGAGCGCCGAGCGCACGGCGTCCGCCACGTGGGCGGCATCGTCGTACCCGATGACGACGACCGAGACCTGCGCCTGCTGAAGAGCCATGGTTGCCCCGCACCTGTGAGAGGTATGTGTGCAATCTTCCCTTAAGGGCGGCTTCGCGGCCCCGTGGGGAAGATGGCGCGCGGGAGATCGGGGTTCCGTTTGAGGTTGTGGGATTCTGTCGGCGCGCTCGGGCGGCGCGCTCGGGCGGCGCGGACGGGTCGGACAGGCCGGACGGGTCGGACGGGTCGAACGGGTCGGACAGGCCGAACGGGTCGGACGGGTCGAACGGGTCGGACAGGTCGAACGGGTCGGACAGGTCGAACGGCTCGGGTCGATCGCCGAGCGGGTGACGGTCAGTCCGTCGGCTCCTCCAGCGCCGCCTCGTCCAGGGCGACCGTCAGGCGGTCCAGGCGGTCGCGCAGATCGCGGATCTCGTCGATGTCGAGGGTCGTCGCGGAGACGATCCGGCGCGGCACGGCCAGCGCGCGCTCCCGCAGGGCGGTGCCCTCCTCGGTCGGCCGCACCACCACCGACCGCTCGTCGCGGGCACTGCGCTCACGCCGTACGAGACCGGCCGCCTCCAGCCGCTTGAGCAGTGGCGAGAGGGTTCCGGAGTCGAGCCTCAGATGCTCGCCCAGCTTCTTCACGGGCAGCTCGCCCCGCTCCCACAGCACCAGCATCACCAGGTACTGGGGATAGGTGATCCCCAGGTCCTTGAGGGCCACGCGGTAGACGCTGTTGAAGGCGCGCGAGGCGGCGTGCAGGGAGAAGCAGATCTGCCGGTCGAGACGGAGGAAGTCCTCCTCGGAGACCTGCCCGGAGACCTCCTCGGAGATCCCCTCGGGCATGGGAGCGGCACTTGTGGTCATGGGTCCAGGATAACGCCTGCCCGCCATTTAGTTGTGGGCAATTGAATTGTGTGCTCTACTGGAGTCCGTGAACGGCGGTCGGACCGGACCGCCGGACGTGACATGACCTGTGAAAGGGATGGTTCTCCCATGGACGCGCTCTACACCGCTGTCGCCACCGCCACCCACGGCCGCGATGGTCGCGCCGTCAGCAACGACGGCAAGCTCGACCTCGACCTGGCCCTCCCGGTGGAGCTCGGCGGCAACGGCCAGGGCACCAACCCGGAGCAGCTCTTCGCCGCCGGCTACTCCGCCTGTTTCGCCAGCGCCCTCGGCCTCGTCGGCCGCGCCGCCAAGGTCGACGTCAGCGACGCCGCGGTGACCGCCGAGGTCGGCATAGGCAAGCAGGGCGAGGGCTTCGCCCTCAAGGTCACCCTCCGCGTCGAACTTCCCGACACCGTCGACGCGGCCACCGGCCGCAAGCTCGTCGAGCAGGCCCACCAGGTCTGCCCCTACTCCAACGCCACCCGCAACAACATCCCGGTCGAGCTGGTCGTCGAGTAGGTCCGGCTGTTCGGGAGGGGCTGAGACCCGCTGGTCAGGGACGCGGGAACCGCGCGTCAAGCCCCCACCGGCCGTCACGTCGCGGATCGCTCCGAACCACCCCCTACGGAGCGATCCGCGCCAGCACTTCCCCGGTCTCGGGACTCCAGTCCACGACCACCGCCTCCTCCGGCACCCGCTGCCACCGCGACAGCACCAGCCACCGCACCCCGTACCGCCGCGCGATCACCGCCCGCCCCGCACGCGAGGACGCGGGATCCAGATACGCCCGGACATCCGCGTACCGCCGCACCCGCTCCCCCTCCTCCACCGCGGGATCGGGCCAGGTGGGTGCCGCCATGTTCACCCCGTACCCCGCGATCGCGCGCCCCGCGAAATACCCGTCGGTGATCAGCACGTCGCCCGCCCGCACATGCCGCGCCACCCAGTCGTACGAGGGCCACCGCGGCGGCTGCTCGAAGCCGACGGGGTCGAGCGCGGGCGGCACGACCGTCCCGGCCTGCACCGTGAGGAACCCCGCGCACGCCCCCGCGGCAGCCGCGCCCCCCAGCGCCCGCCGCGCCCACTCCCACGGCCGGGGCGCCGCCAGCTCCACCGTCAGGGCGAACTGCGCGGGCACCGCCGCGAGCCCCAGCACCCGGCCGTACGTGTAGTGCCCGCTGACCCAGCCGTACGCCACCACCAGGCACTCCGCCGTGAACATCAGCACCAGCGGGTCCCTCCGAGACCTGCGCCCCCGCACCCACAGCGCCGGCAGCCCGAGCAGCGCCAGCCAGAGATGTCCGGCCGCGCCCTCGTAGAGGGTCCGGTGCATGCCGTCCACGCCCGTGTTCCCGGCCAGCGACAGGATGTCGTAGTACGGCCACGAGGCCGCGACCGCCAGGGCGACCGCTCCCGTCAGCGTCCAGCGCCCCACCAGCGGCCCCCGCCACCCGCACTGCCAGGCCGCCACGATCGCCAGTGCCCCGGCCACCGACGCCACGGCCGTGATCGGGTGCACCAGCAGGATCAGCCCGTACAGCGCGCCGAGACCGGCGTACGCCCCCACGCTCCCGAGGCCGCTCGGCCCGACGTACCGCACCCGCCAAGAGAACCCGCCGCCCCGCGCGCGTTCCCCCGTCCACGCCCACGCCCAGAACGTCAGCCCGATGGCGAACGTCGACGGATAGCCGAGGGTCGTCGCCATCGACATCAGCCCGAGATAGCCGCTCCACAGGACCCGCTCGGTGCCCCACAACAGCGTCATGAACGGCAGCGCGAGGACCGGTGCCCACGGCCGGGGCGTCAGCACACGCACGAAGCGGCCGATCCCGGTGAGCAGCACCACCAGGTTCACCGGCCCGGCGAGCTTCACCAGCGACCAGCCGCTCAGCCCGGTCAGCCGTGCGAGGGCGCCCTGGGCGACGGTGTACGGGGAGTAGTAAGGGCTGCCCGCGCCCGGCAGGGCGGCGGTGGGGTGGGCCGGGTGCAGCAGGTCCCAGCGGAGCCGTTCGACGACCGCCGCGTGCTGGCCGGCGTCGCAGCACAGCGGCACCCGCCAGTAGGCCAGCGTCATGACCAGCCAGAACAGCCCGCCCATGACGACATACGGGGTCGGCCGCCGGGTCAGCCAGGTACGTCCGCCGCGCAGGGCGGTGACCCCGAGGGCGACGCGACGACCGGAAGGGTGACCGGTCTGGACTGTCTGAGGCATTTGCCGTGTATTCCCGATATTTTCATCCGGGTCGGCGGCTCAGCGCGCGGTCACCACATCGAGTGAGCGGCGGGGGGCGGTGATCCGCTCCAGTGACAACGGCAGCCCCAGCACCGGCAGCAGCCACGCCACCACGATCAGCCGGTCGCCCCAGATGGTGATGTCCGGGTGCCCGGCCTGGTTGAGGATCCCTGTGAACGCGCCCGCCAGCACGAACCACCCGAACACCGGCCGTTGCCGCAGCGCGCCCCACGCGCCCGCCACCAGCGCGGCCGGGAACAACGGCCGGGTCAGCTGCTGACGCCCCCACTCCACCCAGAAGCCGAGCTCCAGACGCAGGAACTCCGGCCACAGCCGGGCCCGGTCGGGGCGCGTGAAGTGGTCGGTGAGGAGGTCCTGCAGGCTCTCCGTCGCCGCCGGGTAGTGCAGCAGCCTGGCGAGCGCCAGCGTGCACACCACCGCGCCCGCCGAGACCGCCCGCACCCACGGCTCGACCCGCTCACACCCCTCTCGTTCACCACCGCGTGCGCGCAGCGCGACGACCACCGCGCACGCCCCCACCAGACACACCCCCAGGAACAGCGCCTGCGAGTGCTTCACCGTGAACAGCGCCGACAGGGAGCCGCCCACCAGCGGCACCCCCGTCCGCACGCGCCCCTCCATCGCCAGGGCACACCCCCACAGCGCGGCCAGCGTCAGGGCCAGCAGCAGTCCCTCGGTCATGGGCCGCATGGCGGTCGTCCCGCACGGGAGGACGTAGTAGAGGGCCTGGCCGGTGAGGGCGACGGGGGCCGGGGCGCGGACGGCGCGCAGGACGAGGAAGGCCAGCACACCCCCGGCCGCCGCGATCAGCACACTCGCCAGCCACACGCCCCACATGACCCCGAACACCGTGACGAACGGGGCCAGCAGCACCGGATACCCGGGCCGCACCTCGAAGATCCGCTGGAACCGCTCCGAGGTGAACGGCGCGATGGGGCCGCCGGTCTGCCCGGCCGCCAGCCGCCGGTCGACCGTCCGCCACAGCTCCCGGCGGCACTCCTCGGCGACCCGCGCGGCCGGGCTCGGCGCGCGGAAGCGCACCACGTCCACGCTGTGGTCGCGGGCGGCCGTCGCCGCCCGGCTCCCGCAGTAGTGGTCGATGGTCCCGGCCGCCGACTCCCGCAGGCTCGCGCCGCCGAGAGTGAGGGCGTACGAGACGTAGTTCCTGGTGTCGGGGGTGGCGCGCCCGGTGACACCGGCGAACTGGAGCAGTGCGAAGCCGGCGGCGAGCAACAGCACCCACGCCCGCACCCTCATGACCACACGAGGCCGGTGGCCGTCGACGACCCGGCCCGCCCCGGCGCGGGAACCGCCTGCGCCGCCTCACCCGGCATCACCGTCCGCACCACCCGCTCGGCCGCCCGCCCGTCGTCGAACTCGCAGTACCGCTCCCGGAAGCCGGCCCGCGGCCGAGCCGACTCCGTGTCCTGCCACTGCCCGGAGTCGAACAGCCGGGCGAGCTCACGGTAGGAGCGGGACCGGTCGTCCACGGCGATAACCTCCAGGTCCCGGTACGACTGCTCCAGGACCGAGTCGAGGCACGCGCGCAGGAAGCCCCGTACCTCGACGACGGGGACGATGACACTGAAACGGGGCATGTCCGTCAGCTCCTCACGAGGGTCGCGGCGGCGGGCGCCGGGGCCGGCGTGCGCTCGGCGAGCGGCACGACGGGCGGCAGCGCCTCCGGCCGCTCGCCGAGGAACACCCGCCGTACGACCCGCTCGGCCGCCCGCCCGTCGTCGAACTGGCAGAACCGCTCCCGGAAGACGGCCCGCAGGACGTCGGCCTTCAGGTCCGCGTACGACCCGTCACGGAACAGGTCCGCCAACTCCCGCTCGGTACGCGCCACATGACCGGGCGGTGTGGTCGGCAGGTCGAAGCAGACGCCCCGGGTCTCCCGGTAGACCTCCCAGTCGTCCGCGAGGATCACGATCGGCCGGTCGAGGTGGGCGTAGTCGAACATCAGGGACGAGTAGTCGGTGATCAGCGCGTCGGCGGCGAGGCAGACGTCCTCGGTGGAGCGGTGCGCACCGACATCGATGATCCGGCCGTCGCTCCCGCGGGAGGTTCCGTCGCCGGAGAACCCGTCGCCGGAGAACCCGTCGGAGAAGTGGTGCGCCCGCAGCAGCACCACGAACTCCTCGCCCACCGCCTCGCAGAAGGCCGCCAGGTCGAGCCGGGGGCCGTGGCCGGTGGCGTGGTCGCGGTGGGTGGGGGCGTAGAGGACGGCCTTCCTGCCCTCGGGAACACCCAGTTCGCGCCGGGCGCGCGCCACGTCCTCGGCCGTCGCCGTGTAGTAGACGTCGTTGCGCGGACAGCCGTACTCCAGCTGCTCGTACCGGCCCGGGAAGGCCCGCTCCCAGGTCTCGGTGGAGTGCCGGTTGGTGGAGAGGCAGAAGTCCCAGCGGTCCACGCGCCCGAGGAGGTCCGTGAAGCGGCCGGACGCGGCGGCCGCCACCGGGTACGGGGACCGGCGCACGCCCCTCGTCGTCAGCGGGGTGCCGTGCTGGGTCTGGAGGTGCACGGTGCCGCGACGCTTGACGACCGCGTCCGCGAAGTCGGCGTCGAAGTCGGCGTTGTGGACCAGGTACTTGGCGCGGGCGAGAACCCGCCAGGAGCGCCGGCTGCCGATGACGGCGTACTCGACGTCCGACGGGAGACGGTCCACCGCGTCGGGCTCGACCAGGAACACCGAGCGGAGCCACGGGGCGAGCTCACGGGCCTTCGCGTGGAGGGCGGCGGGGTCGCGGCCGACGCCACGGCCCCGGTACGCGCAGTACACGGCGAGGTTCCTGTCCAGCGGGAGGACGCGCTGGGCGGCGTACAGGGCGCGGGTCAGGGGCGCACGGGGGCGGGGCAGCGCCGCCAGGGCTCCGGCCACCGCCCGGTGGGCGGCGCACAGGACCCGGAACCCGGCGTACGAGCCGGTCGCGAGCAGCCGGTGCTGGACGCCGAGGCTGCCGGTGGGCGGGCGGAAGCCGGCCGGGTGGTGGAGGCGGTAGAGGTGCGTGGCGCGGCGGAAGAACGCGCGGCGGTGGTGGGCGGGCAGCCGCTCCGGGTGGGCGAGGCTCCGCAGCACGACCGCGAACAGCTGCGCGAACAACGCCTCCGACAGCCTTTGTCCGGCCGCGGCCCTGGCGAGTACCAGCTCCACCTGGTCGAGGAGTTCGAGCTGGTGGTCGCCGGGCGCGTCCAGCCGGCTGCCCCGCCGGCGCAGCAGATGGCGTACGCAGACCGTGTCCCGCAGCTCGGCCGTACGGTCGGCGGCGAGCGCGACCAGCCCGCTCCAGCCGAGGTCGGTGAAATGGCCGATGGGGAACATGAGTTGGCGCTCGCCGAGGAAGTCCCGGCGGTAGGCCGCGCTCCACGCCGGGGTGTCCGGACCGGTCGGGCGCACGACGGTCGTACCGCCCTCCCACCAGTGCGCGCGTTCGTGCGCGAAGTACAGGACGTCGGGGTCGCCTGTCCCGCCCAGCCGGTCCGCGATCGCCTGCAGCGCGCCCGGCGCGAGCGTGTCGTCCCCGTCCAGGAACAGGACGTACGTCCCGTGCGCCGCGGCCAGTCCCGCGTTGCGGGCGGCGCTCAGCCCGCCCGAGGGCGACGACTGGACGGGGGTCACCCGGGTGTCCCTGGTGGCGTACGCGGCGCTGACCGCCCCGGCCGGTGAGTCCGCCGCCGCCTCATGCACCGGAATCAGCTCGAAGTCACCGAACGGCTGACCGAGAACCGACTCCAGAGCGAGCGACAGGCGCCCTTCGACACCGTACGTGGGGACGATGATGCTGAAGCGGGGCATTCTTGCCTTTCGGGTTCGGTGCGTGGGGCGCGTGGTTCGGCTGGGGGCGGGTGGGGGGCTGGAACGAATGCACGGGGCGCAGCCCCTGCTCTTCAGGGGCGCGGGGAACCGCGCGAGCAACCACGACGAACCCGCACCTGGGGGTCGAAGGGGCGCAGCCCCTGGAGGGGATGGGACGGGTAGGGGCGGCGGGGGCGACTGAAAACGCTGAAAACCGTTACGCGCGCAGGGAGTCGTCCGCACCCGGCTGGGCCTGGCCCGGGACCGTCGCCAGCGGCGACGACGGCCGGGCCGCGGCGGCGGACGGAACGGGGTGGCGCCCGGACAGCGGGACGAAGCCGACCGGCGCGGTGTCACCCAGCACGACCCGCCGCACCACCCGCTCCGCCGCCCGCCCGTCGTCGTACGGACAGAACCGGTCACGGAACGCGGACCGCAACTGCGCCGACCGCGACCCCCGCCAGTGCCCCGTGGCGAAGATGTCGATCAGCTCGTCCTCGCTGCGCGCGACGGCGCCCGGCGGGAAGGACCGCAGATCGAAGTACGTGCCACGCGCCGCCTCGTACGCCTCCCAGTCCTCGGAGTGGATGACGATGGGCCGGTCGAGGTTGGCGTAGTCGAACATCAGGGACGAGTAGTCCGTGACCAGGGCGTCCGAGGCGAGGCACAGGTTCTCCACGCTCGGATGGCCGGTGACGTCCAGCAGGCGGCCGTGCGCCAGGTCGGTCAGCGGGGAGTCGTACGCGTGGTGGGCGCGGGCCAGGATGACGAAGCGCGGCCCGAGCTTGCGCAGCACCCGCTCCAGGTCGAGGTGTGCGCGCTGCGAGTGGCGGTAGTCGCGGTGCGTGGGGGCGTACAGGACGGCGACCGAGCCCTCGGGGATGCCGAGGTGTTCGCGCACCCGGGCCACGTCCGCCGAATTCGCCCTCAGGAAGACGTCGTTGCGCGGTGAGCCGTGTTCGAGGGTCGTGTACGGGGACGGGTAGACGCGCTCCCAGACGAGAGTGGAGTGACGGTTTCCGGACAGGACGTAGTCCCACTGGTCGCTGCCGCGCAGCACGGCCGCGAAGTCGGTGCCGCGGGCCGCCGCCGGCCGGTCCTGGAGGTCGAGGCCCATGTGCTTGAGCGGTGTGCCGTGCTGGGTCTGGAGCAGAACCTGACCGGTCCGTTTGACCAGGCGCCGGTCGAAGTCCACGTTGTTCACCAGGTACTTGGAGCGGGCGAGCGCCGTCCAGTACGCCATCGAGCCGGGGAGCACCCGCCGGGTCGCCACCGGGAGCGTGTGGTGGTGCTCCGGGCGCGCGACCCACGAGGTGCGCATCCCGGGGACATACGTACGGAACGCGTTCTCCAGCGCGGCCGGGCTGCACACATAGCCGCGGCCCCCGTACGCCGCGAACACCGCCCGGTCGGCACGCAGCGGGAGGAGGCGCTGGACGCGGTAGTGGAGGCGCAGCCCGGCGGCGCGGAAGAGGCCGGCCAGGTCCCGCACCAGGCGTCCGGCGCCCCGGCCCAGCCGCGCCCCGGCCCACAGCGCGCGGTGGGCGCGCGGGCTGCCGATCCGCAGGAGCGCGTGCCGGAGCCGGGCGCGGGCGCGGACGGGGGTGCCCGGGGTGCGGTAGCGGGCGCAGTACGCGCGGACCGTGCGCAGGAACTCGGCGCGCGCCTCGCGCGGCAGCCGGTGGCGCCGGGAGAACACGGAGGTGAGGTGGCCGACCATGTGCCGGAACAGCACCGGACGCCACTGCGCCAGCTCCGGCCGCTCGTCGACGTACGCGAACACCCGGTCGTACTGCTCGAACACGTCGAAGTGACCGCGTGTGGTCGCCCCGAGCAGGCTGCCGTGCCGGCGGCGCCGGTGGTGGACGCAGACCCGGTCGAGGGTGGCGACGGACGCGGCGGCCATCAGGACCGGGTACGTCCAGGCCGTGGCCTCGTAGATGCCGGGCGGGAAGCGGAAGTCGTGGTCCTCGACGAACTCCCGTTTGTACGCCTTGTTCCACACCACCGGGCGGACGCCGAGCAGGCCCGGGCGGTCGTCGAGCCGGAAGGGGGCCGGGCCCTGCTCGGTGAGCTGGAGCGTGCGCTCGTCGCGGACCGGCTCGCCCGACCAGGAGGTTCGCGCGAAGTCGTGGACGAGGACGTCCGGTTCGCCGGTCTCCTTGACGCGGTCGGCGATCGCCTGGAGCGCGCCCGGCGTGAACGTGTCGTCGCCGTCGAGGAAGAGGAGGTAGTCCCCCCTCGCGTACTCCATTCCCTTGTTGCGGGCGGCACCCGGCCCCGCGTTCTCCCGCAGGAGCACGGTTCGCCGTACACGGGGATCACGGGCCGCGATCTCGTCGGCGATCGACCCGCAGCCGTCGGGGGAGGCGTCGTCGACGACGATCAGTTCGAGGTCGGTGAAGGACTGGGACAGCACGGAATCCAGGCATTCGTGCAAGTACGCCTGAACCTTGTACGCGGGAACGATGACACTGAACCTGGGCAAGGAGGACATCCATGGGTCGGCGCGGGCATACTGCCCGGAAACGGCCGATGGGATGATTTGGTTACGCGGTGTGTTCCATACGGGGGATATCCACGGGGCCTGGGGGCGCACGGGGTGAACTCGTGGGCGTGCGGGGTTTGTTCACGCGGTTGGGCTCCGCCGGGCGGGGGGCGCCCAGTAGCTCGGGGTGCTGGGGCTGTCGGGCGGGTGCGGGTGCGTGGGGGCTGGTCGCGCAGTTCCCCGCGCCCCTAAAGACCAGGCCCCTGCGGGCCTGAAGACCACGGCCTCGTGGGCCTGAAGAGCGACGGGTCTGCGGGCCGAAAAGCACGGGGCGTAGCCCCGGCTTTTCAGGGGCGCGGGGAACTGCGCGACCAGCCCCCACGCACCCGCACCCGCCACTACACCCCCAACTCCCGAGCTATGAGGCGCCCTTGCTCCTACTTCACCGCCCCCGCCATCACCCCCGACACGAACTGCCTCTGGAACGCGAAGAACACGGCGAGCGGGATCACCATCGAGATGAACGCGCCCGGCGCCAGGATCTCGATGTTGCTGCCGAACTGCCTTACCTGCTGCTGGAGTGCGACCGTCAGCGGCTGGGAGCCGGAGCTGGAGAAGACCAGCGCGACCAGCATGTCGTTCCACACCCACAGGAACTGGAAGATCCCCAGTGACGCCAACGCCGGTGCGGCCAGCGGCAGTACGACCGTCGTGAACAGCCGTATCTCGCCCGCCCCGTCCAGCCGCGCCGCCTCCAGCAGTTCACGCGGGATCTCCGCGAAGAAGTTGCGCAACAGGAAGATCGCGAACGGCAGTCCGAAGCCGACGTGGAAGAGGACGACACCGATGATGTCGCCGAAGATCCCGAGGTCCCGGAAGAGCCCGGACAGCGGGATCAGCGCCACCTGCACCGGCACGACCAACAGCCCCACCACGACCATGAACCACCAGTCGCGGCCCTTGAAGTCCAGCCAGGCGAAGGCGTATCCGGCCATCGCGCCGATCAGGACGACCAGCAGGGTCGCCGGCACCGTGATCCAGATGGTGTTGACGAGGGCGTGGGTGACGTCGTCGTTCTCCAGCAGCGACCGGTAGCTCTTGGTGGTGAGTTGGGCCGGAGCCGAGAACACCTTCCACCACCCGGAGGCGGAGATGTCGGTCGGGTCGCGGAACGACGAGACCAACAGCCCGAAGGTGGGCACCAGCCAGAACAGCGCCACAAGCAGCAGGAACACACGCAGTGCGCCGCCCGCCGCGCCGCTCGCGAGCCGGGCGGCGACGGAGCGCTTGGCGCGTACGGGCTCCTCGCGCGCCGGAGTCCCCGGCGCGGGGGCCGGCGCGGGGGTTTCGAGAGCGGTCACCGCTGGCGCTCCTTCCTGAGACGCCGGATGTTGACCCACATCACCGGCAGCACGAGCAGCAGCAGAACCACACCGATCGCGCTGCCGAGACCGAAGTCGCCCCCGCCGCCGTACGACACCAAGTAGAGCTGCAGGGCGAGGACGTTGGCTTCGTCCTGGGTGGGCTGGGGCGCGATGATGTAGACGAGGTCGAACACCTTCATCACGTTGATCATCAGCGTGACGAGGACGACGACCAGGACCGGCGCGAGGAGCGGCACGGTGACCTTGCGGAACACCTGCCACTCGTTCGCCCCGTCCACCCGGGCCGCTTCGAGCAGGTTGCGGTCCACCCCGGCCAGCCCCGCCGCGATCAGCACCATCGCGAAGCCCGCCCACATCCAGACGTACGAGCCGATGACGGCCGGGGTGACGAGGGTCGGGCCGAGCCAGTCGATGCCGTTGTAGGGCGCCGCGAAGTTCGAGCCGGGCAGCTTGAGTTGGGCCCCGTCGGCCGACTTGGGCAGGCTGAACGTGCCGTCGGAGCCGCTGGTCGCGGTGGCGACGACCTTCCCGTCCTTCACCGCCTCGACCTTGACCCCCTCCAGCGCCTTCTCGCCCGGGTCGACGGCCCCCTTCTCGCCACCGCCACCGAGCCGGAAGTCCAGCCAGACGGTGCCGGTGACGTCGTCGCCGGTGGCGGCCTTCGCGTCCCGCGCGTCGCCGGGCAGCCGGTTGGGAGCGATGCCGACGAGGGGAAGGAGCGCCGGGGTGCCCGCCCGTACGGTCCCCTCCGTGGTGAACGACCCGCCGCCGGACGCCTTCAGGTCGCTCACCTGGGCGTTGGGCCGGGCCTTCGGGTACACGGACTCGTCGACGAAGACGTCGTGCACGGACGTGACGACCGCGTTGGCGACGCCCTGGTCCGGATCCTGCTCGTACACCAGCCGGAAGATGATGCCCGCGGCCAGCATCGAGATCGCCATCGGCATGAAGACGATCAGCTTGAACGCCGTTCCCCAGCGCACCCGTTCGGTCAGCACCGCGAAGATCAGACCGAGCGCGGTGACGAGCGCCGGGGCCACCGCGACCCAGATCGCGGTGTTGCGTACGGCGACGAGGGTGGAGTCGTCGGAGAAGATCTCCGCGTAGTTGTCCAGGCCGACGAAGCCCGAGCCGTCCGCGTCGAACAGGCTCCGCCAGACCGAGTACCCGATCGGGTAGACCACGAGCGCGCCGAGCAGCACCAGCGCGGGCAGCAGAAACAGCACCGCCACCCACAGCCGCGTACCCGTCACGCTCTTGCGCGGTGCGGCGGGGGGTGCCGGAGTCGCACCGGCGCCCCCCGCCGTCTTCGTCACGGCAGACGACATGGGTCGCCGTCAGCCGTTCCCGTAGGCCTTCGCCGCGTCGGTCTCCAGCTGCTTCTGGGCACCGGCCACGTCGTCGGGGCTCTTCAGGAAGTCCTGCAGGTCCTTCCACTCACCCACGCCCTGCGTGCCGCCGAACGCCGCCGGGGCCTGGTCGGACATGTCGAAGCGGAAGTCGTCGCCCGCCGCGAGCAGTGCCTTGGCGATCTCCCGGGTGACGTCGTCCTTGTAACTGCCGTCGTCCATCTCCTTGTTGGGGGAGAGGAAGCCGCCCTGTGCCGCCCAGATCTCCGCCGCGTCGGTCGAGGCGAGGAAGGTGAGCAGCGCCTGTGCGCCCTTGCCGTCCTTCAGCGCCACGGCCGCGTCGCCGCCGGTGACCACGGGGGAGTCGTCGCCGACCGCCGGGAACGGGAACACCTTGGCGTCCGTGCCGATCTTCGCGTCCGTGTCACCGTTGATGGTGACGGCCACGAAGTCGCCCTCGAACACCATCCCCGCCGGGGTCTCCCCACCGAAGGTCTGCGTGATCGACTTCGGATACTCGGTCTGGAGCGCGCCGGAGGCGCCGCCCGCGATCAGGTCGTCCTTGCCCCACAGCTCGGCGAGCGTGGTGAGGGCGTCCTTGACGGAGGGGTCGGTCCACTTGATCTCGTGCTTGGCGAGCTGGTCGTACTTCTCCGGGCCCGCCTGAGAGAGATAGACGTTCTCGAACCAGTCGGTGAGCGTCCAGCCGTCCGCGCCGCCGATCGACACGGCGGGGGAGCCGGCGTCGGAGAGCGTCTGGGCGGTCTGGATGAACTCGGCCCACGTCTTGGGTTCTTCGGTGATACCGGCCGCCTCGAAGGCCGCGGTGTTGTACCAGACGAGGGACTTGTTGGCGGCCTTCGCGTACACGCCGTACTGCTTGCCCTCGTACGCGCCCAGGTCCTTCCAGCCGTCCGAGAAGTTCTTGTCCAGCTGTGCCTGGGCCTCGCTGCCGAGCGGTTTCACCCAGCCCTTCTCGGCGAACTGGTGCAACACGCCGACCTGCGGCAGGAACGCCACGTCCGGCGGCTTGCCGCCCTCGATCTTCGTACCGAGGAACGTGGAGGTGTTGTTGCCGGTCGGCACGAAGGTCACCGAGGCGCCGGTGCGTTTCTCGAACTCGTCCAGCACCTTCTGGAAGTTGTCCAGCTCCGGGCCGGTGAAGACCGCCGCGACCTCCAGTTTCTGGCCGTCCAGCTTGGGGAGTTGGACGGTGGCCTCGCTGCCGCCGTCGTTGCCGGTGTCACCGTCGCCGCCGTCGTCGTCACCGCCGCACGCGGTGAGGGAGAGGGCGAGGACGCCTGCGGCGAGGGCCGCGAGGGCTTTTGACGTGGGTGGATGGGTGTGCCCGCGGTGGGGATGGTTCTTGCGGGTACGAAGAATGCGACGAATGCGGTGGATGTTGCGCATCACTGACCCCGTTCTCCGTGCGTCGTCGAACGTAGAGCGCTGTCCCGTGGGCTCTGGTCTACGCCGGGTGCCCGGGGGCGGCAAGAGCGCCTGCGGTGTCAACTCCTTGATCGTGACCGCGTCGTGACCATGGGGGTGGGTGACGGGCGCTCAATCGCCGTGAGGTGATGCGTCGTTGACGGGCTGTCGGCCCACCGTGGTCGCTCGCGCGGTTCCCCGCGCCCCTCAAGGGCGCGGCTGTTGCCCGGTGGCGCTGACACTTCCTGCCCCGGTCAGCGCCTTCGACCCCCGGCCGCCTCCGGCGCCGGGGGCCCTCACAGCAGGGACGGTACGCCCGTCGCCGAGACCTCCCGTGCCGCGCGGTCCAGCGCGCTGGCCAGCAGGGCCAGGTCCGTGGGGCCGTTCCCCAGTTCCCGGACGGGGCGCCGGGCCGGCGGATCGCCCATCCGCGCCCAGTCGATCGGTACGACGGTCGGGCGGAGGGTCGCGGTGCGCGGGATGCGGCCCGTGACACGGCCCGCCTGGAAGGCGGTCGTGCGGCCCCCCTCGCCCAGCAACTCGCCCCGGCCCGGCGCGGGTTCGTCCGGCCCCGGCACCGGTGCGCTCAGGACGACACGGCCGCCGGCCGCCCGCCCCAGCTCACTCTCGCCCGCCCGTCCGCCCACGCCGGTCGTGGCGACGAGATGCACGCCGAGGCGCTCACCCTCCCGGGCCACCGCCTCCAGGGCCCGGACGACCGACCCCGCCGCCGGCCGCCCCGTGGACCCCAACGGGGGTGACAGCAGCGCGTCGAGGTCGTCGACGATGACGACGAGCCGGGGGAGTTCCGTGGCGGGGTTCCGCCCCGCCGCGCCCCTGCCGCCCTGGTCGGTGTTCCTGCGGCTCGCCGCCGGCCGCAGCCGAAGCGTGGAACTGGACGACGAGTCGAGATCGGCGGCCCCGGCCGAGCCCCCTGCCGACGCGCCGGGCGTGGCCGTCCCGGACCTCGCCGCCCCCGACGTCGCCGAGCGCTGCGGGACGATACGGCCCGAGACCTCACGCCGCGTGTGCCACTCCACGAAACCGAGCCCGCCGAGCAACTCGAACCGGCGCTTCAGCTCGGCGATCAAGGACTGGGCGAACTCCCGCATACGGACGGGGTCGTTGGCCGTGAGATGCGTACCGACATGGGGCAGGTCGGTACAGGCCCCCAGCCCCTCCCCGGCCCGCCCGCCGCCGGCACCGGAGCCGGCACCGCCGTCCCGACCGTCCACGAGGGCGATGCCCAGCCGGTCGGGCCGCTCGGCGGCGGCCAGCGACGCGGCGACGGCCCGCAGCAACTCCGTACGACCGCTGCCGGCAGGCCCCTCGATCAGCAGATGGGGGCCCTCGGCGACGAGGTCCACGGAGACCGGCCCGCGCGGCCCCGCGCCGAGCACGGCCCAGGCCCGCCCGCCGAGCGCCGTCGCGTCGTCGGTCGCGTCCGCCCACCGCGCCATCAAGGACGCCGGGGTGGCCCGCGCCAGCCCCAACTCGTCCAGCAGCCGCGCCGACTGCGGCAGCGGCGCCGACACCCGCGCCTGCCGGTCCCCGGCCGTCCCGTCCGTCCGCAGCGGCGCCAGCGCCCGCGCGAACCGCTCCGCCCACGCCGCCGACACCGCGTCCAGCGTGGCCACCGTGCCGTGGTTCAGCAGTCCGGGGGCGTCGTTCGGGTCGAGCGGGGCGAGGTCCCGGGTGCCGGGACGCGTCCGCTCGTCGGCAGCGGAGAGCGCGCGCCCCCCGAGGTCGATGTGGGTGTGCGTACGGCTCACCGAGGCGTGGTCCGCCGGAGCGGACCGGTGGACGCGGCCGGAACGGTCGGAGTGATCGGGGCGGGGGCGGCCCGACGGGGTGTCGGGGGCCGTACCGCGCGCGTGGTCGGCGGACGCGGGGGGCGCGGAGCGCGTGGTCCCCGTCCGGCCGGGCCCGGCCGGACCCGCCGCCCCGGAACCGCTCCCCGCGCCGAACCCGGCGGAGGCGACCCGCAGCAGCCGTAGCGCCGTGGCGACGTCACCGCTGAGCAGGGCGACCGCCCCGCACGCGCGGAACGCGGGCGAGGCCTCGCAGGCCGCCGTGTACGTCTCCGTCACCGGGGAGGCGGGCGACGCGGACTCCGTCTCGGCGAGGCACACGACATGGATCCCGGCGCGGGGGCCTTCCTGCGCCAGCCGCACCACGGCCTCGCGCACATCGGCGCCGCCGGGGTCCCCGTCCACGATCACCACCGTGTACGGCCCCGCGAAGCCACCGTCCGCCGGTTCGTCCTCCCGGGCCCACGACGGCCGCCGCACGGCCCGCCGCCCGGAGCCACCGTCCGCTCCGTCGCCCGTCCCACCGCGATCGGTGCCGCGACCCGCGAGGTCTCCGGCCCCGGCGCCCGCTCCGGTCGTACGCCCGGTCGTGTGGTCCGTCGGCCCCCCGGGCCGGTGGTTCGTCGGCTCGCCGGGCCGATCGCCCGTCGCGGCGTCGTGGCGGTTACCGGACGGCTTCGGTGCCCCGGCCGCCGCCGCACGGCCGCCGCCCTCGCCCGCCGTGCTCCCGGGCGCGTGCCCCGCCGTGTCCGCCGCGTGGTCCTCCAGACGGCGGAGCAGCTCGTCCAGACGTGCCGTCGTCTGCTCACGGTCGTAGGCGAGGAGAAGGCGGCAGTCCTGGCCGTGGGCCGGGCGGAGATGGGGGAGCCAGCCAAGCCAGGACCAGTCGGCGGTGCGCTGCTCGGCGGAGCGGGAGCGGTCTGCGCTGATCAGGACCAGTTCCAGGGTGTCGGGGGAGTGCAGCGCGGCGAGCTGGGCGACGACCGCGCGGGTCAGCCCCATCAGCCGGGGGCGCGGCCCGGCCAGCCCCAGCGCGCCGACCTCCCGCAGCCCGGTGGTCACCGGCACCGCCGGCAACAGCCCCGATCCGTCCGGCGCCGCCCGGTCGGCCGTACCCAGCCGCACCGTCAGCGCCTCCGGGTGCCCCGGCCCCCGCTCCCACAGCCGGGCGCCCGGTCCGAGCGCGGTGAGCAGCAGCGCGGCGGGGTCCGGCCACGTCTCCGGCAGGCGCTTCCCGCCCGGGAGCACCGAGGCCATCGCCCCGCGCTCGTCCTCGTCGTACTCCGCGTCGTACTCGTACGGGTCGTACTCCGCCTCCGCCTGCCCCCGCCCCCCGGCCAGCCTCCGCGCCCAGGCCCCGAACCCACCCCGTTTGCGCACCCCACGCGGCACCTCCGTCCCCCGGAGGGGAGTGCCCTTACGGGTGCCGGACTCGGCCGGACCGCCGACGTCCCCGGAATCCTCCGGCCCAGGGGCCCCACGGAAGCCTTCCGGGCCGCCGGCACCCCGGGAGCCGCTGGCTCCACCGGGCTCACCGGCGCGGTCCGGTCCACCGGAGCCGCCGTGCCCGCCGGACGTGCGCGTATCAAGGGCGTCGCGGGAATCACCGGGCCCGTACGGATCACCGGCCGCGCTCGGGTCGCCGACGCGGCCATGGGCTTCCGCCCCGCGCCCGCCCGTCGCCCCCATGTGAGGTCCCTCGTGCGGCCTCCGGTCGGCACCGGACACGGCCCCCCGCCCCGTACCGGCCGTGGGGGACCCCGCTCGTCCCGCCGTCCGCTCGATCCCGGGCACCCCGCCCTGCCCCGGCACCGTCCGCCGCTCGGCACGACCGTGCGCCGGATCCTCGGCCCCGTGCCCCGCCGCACCCCCGCGAGACCCTCTCCCGGAGCCGGAGCCGGAGCCGGAGCCGGAGCCGGAGCCGGAGCCGGAGCCGGAGCCGGAGCCCCGCTGAGCCTCCGCCCCCGAACGGGAACCCCCATCGGCCCCCACACCTGTGCTGGCGTCGGAACCGCCGCCCGCGGAGCCCGAAGCCCCGCCACCGGAGCCCGGGCCCCTGCCCGCGGAACCCGAACCGTCGGCCGTCGAGCCGAAGCCGGTACCACCCCCGGGGGCCCCCGCCCCCACCGTCACCCGGACGTGGCCCTCCCCGTCGGGCGTCGTCCCTATGCCCCGCGCCCCGGACGACGAGGCCAGACGGAGGGCGGACTCGCCGATGCGGAGGAGGGCACCCGGGGCGAGGCGGACCGGGCGGTCGCCCACGCGGGTGCCGTCGAGGGTGGTGCCGTTGGTGGAGCCGAGGTCGACGACGGAGACGCGGCCGTCGGCGGAGAGGGTGACGGCGCAGTGGAGACGGGAGACGTCCGGGTCGTCGAGGGGGACGTCGGCGTCGGCGGAGCGGCCGATGTGGATCTTGCCGCCGTGCAGCAGGTGGACGCCGCCGGCGTCGGGACCGGCCACGACATGGAGCTGCGCGGCGGCCTCGTCGACCTCGGGGCCCGGCTCGGAGGGGGCGCCCAGGGAGAGCACCGCGCCGTCGATGAGGGGCGGCTCGCCGAGGGTGCAGCGCTGGGCGTCGAGGCGCTCGGCGCCGGCGTACAGCACGACCTGCCCGCCGCCGACCTCCCGACTGCGCTCCAGCCGCTCCGCACCGCCCTCGCCGACGGCGGAGGCGAGGCCCGAGGCCACGGCGGCCAGCGCCGTCCCGGCGGGCGCCGTGACCAGCACGTCGCAGGCCGTGGCTCGTCCTCGCGGCTCAGAGGGCGGTCCCAGCGGGTCTACGACGGTCAGCCGGATCTGCATCGCCGTCAGCGGTCCCTTCCGCGCGGGCACCCGCGACGACGAGGACGAGACTGCGCGGTCCCCACCGCAGACTTCCCCCACCGCTCACGGGCACGTCGGCCAGTACTGGAGGCATCCTCGCACCTGCCACTGACAACACGCCCGCCGCCCACCGTCAAGTGATCTTGATTGGTCGGCTCTGCCCCCAAAAGTGCCTGACCGGTGCCCGCCAGTTGATCACTTGAGATCGGTCACGTCCGCCTCGCGTCCGCATTCGGGATCGGTCGCGTCCGCATCAGGGACGGGGCACGCCCGTATCCGGAACCCCGTACGCCCGTGTCCGGCAACCAACCGCCCACGGGTGAGCGTCTTTCCATCGAACGCACACGGGTACCCGTACGTACTCGCGGACACGGACACCGACAGGCAGCACACAGCAAGTCGGACCAAGTCACAGCAAAGCGGGCGGGAAGAGTCAGGAAGAGGACAGCCCGGTACCGAGGACGGCCGCACTACAGTGGGTCGGAACGTCCGCGGAACTCCAGGGCGTGACCAGGCAAGCAAGCAACAGGGAGCGCATGACGTGCGGCCGGTAGGGAGCAAGTACCTCCTTGAGGAGCCGATTGGACGCGGCGCCACAGGCACCGTCTGGCGCGCCCGCCAGCGGGAGACCGCGGGGGCCGAGGCGGCGGTGCCCGGGCACCCCGGCGAGACCGTGGCGATCAAGGTCCTCAAGGAGGAGCTCGCGAGCGACGCGGACATCGTGATGCGGTTCCTGCGGGAGCGCTCCGTGCTGCTCCGGCTCACCCATCCGAACGTCGTGCGGGTGCGGGACCTCGTGGTCGAGGGTGATCTGCTGGCGCTGGTCATGGACCTGGTCGAGGGCCCCGACCTGCACCGCTACCTCCGCGAGAACGGTCCCTTCACGCCCGTCGGCGCGTCCCTGCTCACCGCGCAGATCGCCGACGCGCTCGCCGCCAGCCACGCCGACGGCGTCGTCCACCGCGACCTGAAGCCCGCCAACGTGCTGCTCAAGCAGGACGGCGGCCAGATGCACCCGATGCTGACCGACTTCGGCATCGCCCGCCTCGCCGACTCCCCGGGGCTGACCCGGACCAGCGAGTTCGTCGGCACGCCCGCGTACGTCGCCCCCGAGTCCGCCGAGGGCCAGCCGCAGACCTCCGCCGTCGACATCTACGGCGCCGGCATCCTGATGTACGAACTGGTCACCGGGCGCCCGCCGTTCAACGGCCAGTCCGCGCTCGAAGTCCTGCACCAGCACCTCAGCGCCGAGCCGCGCCGCCCGTCCACCGTCCCCGACCCGCTGTGGACGGTCATCGAGCGCTGCCTGCGCAAGAACCCGCGCGAGCGGCCCAGCGCCGTCAACCTCGCCCGCGCGCTCCGCATCGTCGCCGAGGGCGTCGGTGTGCACGCGAACTCCATGCAGATCGCCGCCGCCGAGGGCGTGGGCCACATCCTCGCCCCCGACCCGGCGCCCGCGCAGGTGCCGGGCGCCCCCGAGCCGTTCGGCTCCGCCGACCCGACGCAGGTGCTGCCGCACGGCGCCGGTTCGTACGACCCGAACGGCGCGACCAGCGTGCTCCCGCACACCTCGGGCCCCGCGGGCTCGGGCGACCCCACGACCGTGCTCCCGCACACGTCCGGCGCCGACCCGACCTCCGTCATGCCGCCGGTGCCGCCGCACGACCCGGGCGGGCAGCAGCCCGAGCAGCCCCACCCCTGGCAGAACCAGCTCCGCGCGGCCCGCGACCGCAACGAGCAGACCCAGGTCCAGTACCTCGACCCCAGCGAGGACCCGCTGCGCCGCCGCCCCCAGCGGCAGGCGGGCCGCCCGCAGCAGCCCCAGCAGCCTCCGCAGCAGCCGCCGCGCAGGCAGCAGCGCCCGCCGCAGGGCGGCCCCGGCCAGGGGTACGGCCACCCGCAGCAGCAACAGCCGTACGCCCCGGCGCCCCCGCCGCCGCAGCAGCCTCAGCGTCGGCAGCCGCAGCGGCACGCGCTGGCGCCGCAGCCCCAGCAGCCCGCGCCCCGGCCCCAGCGTGAGCCCCGGCCGCCGCGCGAGCCGCGTCAGCGCAGCGCCAACCCGATGCGGATCCCGGGCCTCGGCTGCCTCAAGGGCTGCCTCTTCATGATCGTCCTCTTCCTTGTCGGAGGCTGGCTGATCTGGGAGTTCACACCCCTCCAGGGGTGGATCGGCACTGGCCAGAGCTGGTGGGGCCAGCTCACGGACTGGGTCGGCGACGTGGGCAAGTGGGTCCGCGAACTGGACAACGGCACGGGCCGGTGACGCGGGCCCGGGGGTCGAGCCCCGGGCAATGACCCGCGCCTGATCCGACGTCGACCCCGACCCCGACCCCGACCCCGCCTGGACCTCGGCTTCGGCTTCGGCGACGGTTGTGAGCGGCTGTGGGCGCTCTTCCCCGCGCCCGTGAAGGGGCACAGTCACCCACGGCCTTGGCATGCCCGCGTGGTGCGGTTGGTGGTGTCTCGTCGCCGGGGTTGGGGATTTGTCGATATCTGAGGGGTGATTTCCGCCTCGGCGGTGAAGGTTGGGGCCCGGGGCGCGTAGCTTTGTCGCCAACACGCGGCCTGTAGGAGCAGTCTTGGGACGGAAGATCGGAAGCCGGTACACCGCGAACCAGATTCTGGGGCGGGGCAGCGCCGGCACGGTGTGGCTGGGTGAGGGCCCGGAGGGCCCCGTCGCCATCAAGCTGCTGCGCGAGGACCTCTCGTCCGACCAGGAACTCGTCAGCCGTTTCGTCCAGGAGCGCACCGCGCTGCTGGGCCTCGACCACCCGAACGTGGTCTCCGTACGCGACCTCGTCGTCGACGGCAACGACCTCGCCCTCGTCATGGACCTCGTCCGGGGCACGGACCTGCGCACCCGTCTGGACCGGGAGCGGCGCATGGCCCCCGAGGCCGCGGTCGCCATAGTGGCCGACATCGCCGACGGCCTGGCGGCGGCGCACGCGGCCGGGGTCGTCCACCGGGACGTGAAGCCGGAGAACGTGCTGCTGGACATGCAGGGCCCGCTGGGCCCGGGCGGCGCGCACCCGGCACTCCTGACCGACTTCGGTGTCGCCAAGCTGATCGATTCCCCTCGCCGCACCCGCGCCACGAAGATCATCGGTACGCCGGACTATCTCGCCCCCGAGATCGTCGAGGGCCTGCCGCCCCGTGCGGCCGTGGACATCTACGCCCTCGCGACCGTGCTGTACGAGCTGCTGGCCGGGTTCACGCCGTTCGGCGGCGGGCACCCCGGCGCCGTGCTGCGCCGCCACGTCACCGAGACCGTCGTCCCGCTGCCCGGCATCCCCGAGGAGCTGTGGCAGCTGCTCGTGCAGTGCCTCGCCAAGGCGCCGGCCTCGCGGTTGCGGGCGTCCGAGCTGGCGGCGCGGTTGCGGGAACAGCTGCCGTTGCTGGCGGGGATGCCGCCGCTGGACGTCGACGAGCCCGGGACGGAGTCCGGGGACGAGTACGAGGAGGCGCCCGCCGAGGCGGAGGCGCCGCGGGAGCGGGTGCGGCGGGGGGCGGTGCCGCTGGTGCCGGGGGCCAAGCCGGACTCCAACCGGGACACGCACACGTCGATGCGGGTGCCGGGGCCGGACGAGCTGGCGGGGGGCGCGCGGGGGACGGCGCGGGTGCCCCGGGCGGCGGGAGCGCCTCGGCCGGGGTCCGCGCGGAACCGGGGGAGTGCGGTTCGGCGGCGGCGGATCACGTTGGGCGCGGCGGCGGTGGCGTTGATCGCTGCGGTGGGGATGGGGGCGTGGGCGGCGACGTCCGGGGACGAGGACGGCGGGGCGCCGTCCGACACGAAGAATTCGGCCCCTGGGAACCCTTGAGTGCTTCGGGCGCCTCATAGCTCGGGCGGTGCGGTTCGTTGGCGGGTGCGGGTTCGGTGGGGGCTGGTCGCGCAGTTCCCCGCGCCCCTAAAAGCCCAGGCCCCTGCGGGCCTGGAAAGTCCGCGGCCCTGCGGCCCTGGAAAGTCCACGGCCCTGCGGCCGCCCTGGAAAGTCCACGACCCTGCGGGCCTGAAAGACCAGGCCCTGCGGCCCTGGAAGGCGACGGGCCTTCGGGCCGGAAGTAAGCCGGAAGCAAGCCGAAAGCAAGCCGGAAGCAATGGGGCGCAGCCCCTGCTTTTCAGGGGCGCGGGGAACTGCGCGATCAGCCCCCACTCACCCGCAGTCGACGAACCCACCCGGCGGGAGCCCCGGGGCAAGGGCCCGGCGGGGGCGCACCCCGCATGGCTCGCCCGGCGGAGCCGTTAGGCTGGGGGCGTGGCAGTCGTCGATGTATCCGAAGAGCTGAAGTCCCTCTCCTCGACCATGGAGTCGATCGAGGCCGTTTTGGACCTCGACAAGCTGAGGGCAGACGTCGCCGTGCTCGAGGAGCAGGCAGCCGCGCCGTCCCTGTGGGACAACCCGGACGAGGCGCAGAAGATCACCAGCAAGCTCTCCCACCTCCAGGCCGAGATCCGGAAGGCGGAGGCGCTGCGCGGTCGCATCGACGACCTCGGTGTGCTCTTCGAGATGGCCGAGGAGGAGGACGACCCGGACACCCGCGCGGAGGCCGAGTCGGAGCTGGCCTCCGTCCGGAAGGCGCTGGACGAGATGGAGGTTCGCACGCTCCTGTCCGGCGAGTACGACTCCCGCGAGGCCCTCGTCAACATCCGCGCCGAGGCCGGCGGCGTCGACGCCGCCGACTTCGCCGAGAAGCTGCAGCGGATGTACCTGCGCTGGGCGGAGCAGAAGGGCTACAAGACCGAGGTCTACGAGACCTCGTACGCGGAGGAGGCGGGCATCAAGTCCACCACCTTCGCCGTCCAGGTGCCGTACGCCTACGGCACGCTCTCCGTCGAGCAGGGCACGCACCGGCTCGTCCGTATCTCGCCCTTCGACAACCAGGGGCGGCGCCAGACCTCCTTCGCCGGTGTCGAGATCCTGCCCGTGGTCGAGACGACGGACCACATCGAGATCGACGAGTCCGAGCTGCGGGTGGACGTCTACCGGTCGTCCGGGCCCGGCGGCCAGGGCGTCAACACCACCGACTCCGCGGTCCGGCTCACCCACCTCCCCACGGGCATCGTCGTCTCCTGTCAGAACGAGCGGTCGCAGATCCAGAACAAGGCGTCCGCGATGAACGTCCTCCAGGCGAAGCTCCTCGACCGGCGCCGGCAGGAGGAGCAGGCCAAGATGGATGCGCTCAAGGGCGACGGCGGCAACTCCTGGGGCAACCAGATGCGTTCGTACGTCCTGCACCCGTACCAGATGGTCAAGGACCTCCGCACCGACCACGAAGTCGGCAACCCCGAGGCCGTGTTCAATGGCGAGATCGATGGCTTCCTGGAGGCCGGAATTCGCTGGCGCAAGCAGCAGGAGAAGTAGGGCGGCCGAATTCAGCGCTTTGTCGACAAGGCAACTGCCTTCCACTGGAAGGCAGTTGCCTTGTCTGTGTGGGGATGTCTGGGTCTTACGTCACACTCACATGTCGTTGCCGAGGTCAAATGCGGTGAACGGGACATCGCGTACGCAACGACCTTGACGTTGCTGCGAAAACTGGGAAGGCTGGCGTGTGGCATGCGCATTACCGGGGTGCATGTGAACCGGGGGACTTCGAATCAACCGACTGCTCCCGTCGATCGCGGTCCCGGGCGCTCTGCTCCATTTACTGATGAGCTACTGGGGGTAGCAGCCATATGACGAAGAAGACGCGGATCCGCGTGGCGCGAATAGCCGCGGGGGCCGTGATCGCCGCAGGCGCCTCACTGACCGCCGCGGGTGCCGCTTCGGCGCTGGACCTCGGTGTCGGCGTGGGTGTCAGCACCGACGACGGTGGTTCGGTCGAAGCCGGTGTCTCGGTCCAGACCGGCAACGACACCGAGGGCAACACCATCATCGGTGCGACGACCGGCACCACGGGTACGACTGGTACCACGGGTACGTCCGGCGACACGGGTACCACCGGCACGACTGGTACCACGGGTACGACTGGTACCACGGGTACGTCCGGCGACACGGGTACGACTGGCACCACGGGTACCACCGGCACGACTGGTACCACCGGTACGACGGGCACGACTGGCACCACGGGCACGACTGGCACCACGGGTACGACTGGCACCACGGGTACGACTGGCACCACGGGTACCACCGGCACGACTGGTACCACGGGCACGACCGGCACGACTGGTACCACCGGCACCACGGGCACGACCGGTACGACTGGTACCACGGGCACCACCGGCGGCAACAGCTCGACCGGTGGCAACAGCTCCACCGGTGGCAACAGCTCCACCGGCGGCAACAGCTCGACCGGTGGCGACGACTCCACCGGCGGTGACGACTCCACCGGCGGCTCCACCGACGGCGGCTCCACCTCCGGTGGCACCGACCCCGACGGCGGCAACGACGAGGTCGTCCAGCAGGAGGGCTCCTCGGCCCTCACGGACACCGGCTCGGAGACCGAGGCTCAGGGCGCCGGCAGCGGCGAGCTGGCCGAGACGGGTGCCGCCGAGACCACGTTCCTGCTGGTCGGCGCCGCCACGATGATCGCCGGCGGGATCGGCTTCCGTCTGCTGCCGCGCCTCATGGTCGGCCGCGGCGCCGCCGCCTGACCGCTCGCGGTCAGGCACAGCCACACATGAGTACGCGAGGCCCGGGGCAGCCAGCCCCGGGCCTCGTCGTATGTCCTGCCGTATGTCCTGCCGTGTGTCCTGTGCCGGCGGGCGTCCTATGCCGTCTGGTGCGCCAGCAGTGCCACCGCGGTTATGAGGATCGCCAGGAGGGCGATCAGGGTCATGGGGCTCAGGTTCGCGAAGGGGTTCTCCTGCTGGAGTCGCTCGCGGCTCGCCCGGCACACATGGCAGCGGCCCTCGGCGACGGGGGACGCGCAGTTCGCGCACACCAACCGGTCGTACGTCATGCGCCTCGCCCTCCTTGCAATGGCCTCACACAAACCCCAACGCCTAGCGGAACCGAACCGTTCCTCTACCCCACTGTGCCAGGTTCCCGCGGAGGTTGCGCGGGCGCCTCGAAATTGCGGTGGTCGCCCCTCGTCGTGCGGCCGCGGGCCGGTGGGGGCCTGTCGCACGGTTCCCCGCGCCCCGTACCGGGCCGGGGGCGGTACAGTCTCGTCCATCCATTCCCGACGGCTTGTGGTGCATCCGTGATCCGATTCGACAACGTGTCCAAGGTCTACCCCAAGCAGACCCGCCCCGCACTCAGGGATGTGTCCCTGGAGGTCGAGAAGGGCGAGTTCGTGTTCCTCGTGGGGTCCTCCGGCTCAGGAAAGTCCACTTTCCTGCGGCTGATCCTCCGGGAGGAGCGGTGCAGCCAGGGCCAGGTGCACGTCCTGGGCAAGGATCTCGCGCGCCTGTCCAACTGGAAGGTGCCGCAGATGCGCCGCCAGCTCGGGACGGTGTTCCAGGACTTCCGGCTGCTGCCGAACAAGACGGTCGGCGAGAACGTCGCCTTCGCCCAGGAGGTCATCGGCAAGTCGCGCGGCGAGATCCGCAAGTCCGTGCCGCAGGTGCTGGAGCTGGTCGGCCTGGGCGGCAAGGAGGAGCGGATGCCGGGCGAGCTGTCCGGCGGTGAGCAACAGCGCGTGGCCATCGCGCGGGCCTTCGTGAACCGGCCCAAGCTGCTGATCGCGGACGAGCCCACCGGCAACCTCGACCCGCAGACCTCCGTCGGCATCATGAAGCTGCTCGACCGGATCAACCGGACGGGCACCACCGTGGTGATGGCGACCCACGACCAGAACATCGTGGACCAGATGCGCAAGCGCGTCATCGAGCTGGAGAAGGGCCGCCTCGTCCGCGACCAGGCGCGCGGCGTCTACGGCTACCAGCACTGACCGCACAGTCCACGGAAAGGCTCAGCGAGACGCCATGCGCGCCCAGTTCGTCCTCTCGGAGATCGGTGTCGGTCTCCGCCGCAACCTCACGATGACCTTCGCGGTCATCGTCTCCGTCGCCCTCTCCCTCGCCCTGTTCGGCGGATCGCTGCTCATGAGCGACCAGGTCAGCCAGATGAAGGGCTACTGGTACGACAAGGTCAACGTGTCGGTGTTCCTCTGCAACAAGAGCGACGCGGAGTCCGACCCCAACTGCGCCAAGGGCGCGGTCACGACCGAGCAGAAGAACCAGATCAAGTCCGATCTGGGGAAGATGTCGGTCGTCGACAGCGTCGCCTACGAGTCGCAGGACCAGGCGTACAAGCACTACAAGGAGCAGTTCGGCGACTCCCCGCTGGCCAGCAGCCTCACCCCGGACCAGATGCAGGAGTCGTACCGCATCAAGCTGAAGGACCCGGAGAAGTACCAGGTCATCGCGAGCGCCTTCAACGGCCGTGACGGCGTGCAGTCGGTGCAGGACCAGAAGGGCATCCTGGACAACCTGTTCCGGCTGCTCGGGTACCTGAACCTGGCGGCGCGCGGTGTGATGGCGGTCATGCTGATCGTGGCGCTGCTGCTGATCGTCAACACGGTGCGTGTCTCGGCGTTCAGCCGTCGTCGTGAGATCGGGATCATGCGGCTGGTGGGCGCCTCGGGCTTCTACATCCAGGCGCCGTTCATCATGGAGGCCGCGGTCGCCGGGATCATCGGCGGCACGGTCGCCTGTGCCTTCCTGCTCCTCGGGCAGTACTTCGTGATCGACAACGGGGTCTCACTCTCCACGAACCTGCCGCTGATCAATTTCGTCGGCTGGGACGCGGTCCTCGTCAAGCTGCCGCTCATCCTCACGGTGAGCTTCCTGATGCCGGCGTTGGCCGCTTTCGTCGCGCTGCGCAAGTACCTGAAGGTGTGACGCACGCCCCTGGGGCCGTACCGGCAAGGGCCGGTGCGGCCCTTCGCGTTGTCCTAGACTCGCCGACATGTCAGGCCGCGACCTGTTCTCCCAGCCCCGCCGCATCGGCCGCGGGGCCGCCCTGACATTGGTCTTCGCGAGCGTGCTCGCCACGGGCGCCGCGACCGGCTCCTTCGGCGATCCGCACGGCATGATGACGGCCGCCACCCCCTCCCGCTCCGCCCCGGCCGACAAGGAGCAGGACGTCGCCGACGCCGCCGCCGAGGCCATGGCCGAGGGCAAGTCCCCCGTGGAGGCCGCCGAGCGTGCCGTCAGCCGCAGCGGCGACCGGTGGGGCGCGGTCTACTCCGAGGGCGAGTACGAGCAGTTCGAGGAGGCCCTCGACGGCGAGTACACCGGCGTCGGCCTCTGGACGCGGCGGGAGCGCGACGGCCGTATAGAGGTGACGCGCGTGCAGGGCGGCTCGCCCGCGGCGGGCGCCGGGATCCGTGCGGGCGACCGGCTCGTCAGCGTCGACGGCGAGAAGGTCGACGGCCGCCCGGTCACCGAGGTCGTCTCGTTACTCCGCGGCGACGCGATCGACGGGGGCACCGAGCCCTCCGAGAGCGCGGCCGCCGGTACGGAGGTGTCGCTGGGGCTGCAGCGCGGCACCCGGACCTGGCACGAGACCCTGCGCCGGGCCCGCCTCTCCACCGAGGACGTGACCGTGAGCCACACCGCGGGCGGGGTCGACGTCATCACGGTCGACGCGTTCACCAAGGGCTCCGGCGATCTCGTACGAGCCGCCGTCGAGCAGTCCGCCGACGCCGCCGGCTTCGTCCTCGACCTTCGCGGCAACTCCGGCGGCCTGGTCTCCGAGGCCGTCACCGCCGCCTCCGCCTTCCTCGACGGCGGCCTCGTCGCCACGTACGACGTCAACGGCGAGCAGCAGGCCCTGCACGCCGAAGCCGGCGGCGACACCACCAGACCCCTGGTCGCGCTCGTCGACGGCGGCACGATGAGCGCGGCCGAGCTGCTCACCGGAGCCCTCCAGGACCGGGGACGCGCGGTGGTCGTGGGCTCCCGCACCTTCGGCAAGGGCTCGGTGCAGATGCCGAGCCGCCTCCCCGACGGCTCCGTCGCCGAACTGACCGTCGGCCACTACCGCACCCCCTCCGGCCGCGGTGTCGACGGCCGTGGCATCACCCCCGACCTGGAGGCGGACGAGGACGCCCTCCAGCGGGCCGAGACGGTACTGAGCGGCCTCGGGCAGTGAAGGGCGCTAACCGCCTCCGTCGACCCGGGTACGTGCCCCCTGGGCGCCGCTCCCGTTAATCGGCTTCCCGCGGACCCCCTGCGTAGTGCGAAAATGGACGGCACTATGAGCAAGGGAATGTACGTACCGAAGGAATCCCAGCCCAAGCAGGGCGGGACGGCCGCCAAGAGCGGCCGGGACGGCGAGAAGGGCGGCAAGCGCAAGATCGTCGCCCAGAACAAGAAGGCCCGGCACGACTACGCGATCATCGACACCTACGAGGCGGGCCTCGTGCTGACGGGCACGGAGGTCAAGTCGCTGCGCGAAGGACGGACCTCGCTGTCCGACGGCTTCGTCCAGATCGACCGGGGCGAGGCGTGGCTGCACAACGCCCACATCCCCGAGTACCACCAGGGCAGCTGGACCAACCACTCCGCGCGCCGCAAGCGCAAGCTGCTCCTGCACCGCGAGGAGATCGACAAGCTGGAGGCCAAGGCGCAGGAGACGGGTCACACGATCGTGCCCCTCGCGCTGTACTTCAAGGACGGCCGGGCGAAGGCCGAGATCGCTCTCGCACGCGGCAAGAAGGAGTACGACAAGCGGCAGACCCTGCGGGAACAGCAGGACCGGCGGGAGTCGGACCGCGCGATCGCGGCGGCGAAGCGGAAGCAGCGCGCCTAGCGTGCGGGGCGTGCGGGCGCGGCACGGGGAATACGGTGGCATGCGCTCGCGTTGGTCACGTACGATGGCATCCGCACCTCACAGCGGGTGCACACCCCCTCCTCGGAGGGATTGAAAAAACAACATGGGGATGATCGGTTTCGACAGCGGATGTCGAACCAGGGGAAGCGTGTCGAGGAAGCGGCCACGATCTCGTAAACCACAGGCCGAAAAAAATAATCGCCAATTCCAACAGCGATTCTCCCAAGCAGCAGTTCTCTCTCGCCGCCTGATCTCAGGTAGCGAAGCGACTGCTCCTTACTCAAGGGAGTGTCAGCCCGGGAGTGTTCCCGACCCGGATCCTGGCATCAGCTAGGGGACTAAACCTTGATCCCGGTCACGGGGTGAAGAGGGAAATCTAACAGTGACTGAGCCCGTCGGCGACTTGTTCGCGTGATCGCCGGGGCTGAGAAAATCACAGCGAACTGCACACGGAGAAGCCCTGATTCCTCACCGTTGGACGCGGGTTCGATTCCCGCCATCTCCACAATTCCCATGTGGGCGAGGCCCCGCTGCGACACCGCAGCGGGGCTTTCGTCATGTCCGCACCCGTCACCCGCTCACCCGTCACCCGCTCACCCGTCACCCGGTCATTCGGTCACCCGGCGGGCCGTGCTCGCCCGGACGGTCAGCCGGGGCGGGAGCAGGGTCGCCTGCGGTACCGGCACGCCGTCCAGCTTCTTCATCAGGAGGGCGACCGCCTGCTCGCCCACCTCCGCCGCCGGGATGGCGATGGAGGTGAGGGGGACGCGGAGGTCCGTGGCGAGGTCGTCCGGGCAGAGGGCCGTGATCGAGAGATCGGCCGGGACGCGCAGTCCCAGGTGCTCGAAGGCCTCCACGAGGGGGTCCAGGATCGCCTCGTTGTGGATGACCACGCCCGTGAGGGCCGGTTGTTCGCGCAGGAGGCGTTCCGCGACCGCGCGGGCGGCGGCGGGGGTGGCCTCGCAGGGGTGGACCGTGGAGGCCATGCCGTTGCGGGTGGCGGCGGAGGTGAAGCCCTGGACGACGCGCTGGGCGAAGGACGTCTGGCGGACGTAGACCTCGGGCGGGGAGCCGATCAGGCCCACCACACGGTGGCCCAGGCCGGCCAGATGCTCCACGCAGAGCTCGCCCGCCGTCTTGAAGTCCAGGTCTATGCAGGTCAGGCCGGAGGGGTCGGCGGGGAAGCCGATCAGTACCGACGGGCGGTCCAGCGTGCGCAGCAACGGCAGCCTGGGGTCGTGGAGTTGGACGTCCATCACGATCAGCGCGTCCACCAGGGCCGAGTCCGCGACCCGCCGCAGGCCCTCCTCGCCCTCCTCCTGCGTCAACAGCAGGACGTCGTGGTCGTGTGCGCGGGCCGTCGTGACGGCCGAGACCGCGAACTGCATGACCACCGGCACATGGATCCCGGCCCGTAAGGGCACCACCATCGCCAGCACGTTCGACTTGCTGCTGGCCAGAGCCCGGGCGCCCGCGTGCGGACGGTAACCCAGCTCTCGGATGGACGCCTCGACCCGCTCCCGCGTCTCCGCCGAGATCGGCCGCTTGCCGCTCAGGGCGTACGAGACGGTGCTGGGGGAGACGCCCGCGTGCCGGGCCACGTCCGTGATCTTCACCGTCACACCGACCTCGTTCCCACGGGGTCCGACTCCCCGTCCAGGTCCATCGTCAGAAAGCCCGTGCCCGCCTCCGCGCGGACCTCCCGGTCGCCGGCCGCGAGCCCCCAGGGTGCCCTCGGGGCGCCGCACGACGCCCGCAGCACGTTCCCCTCCCGTACGACGGTGAAGGTCACGTCGCCCACCGGCACCGTGACCTGGGCGCCGTGCGCGAGGCCGTACGCGCGCAGAGTGACCCCGTCGGCGTGGTCGTAGTCCGGGCGGTCCGTCACCGCGCCGACCGGGACGACGGCGCCCGGACGGACCAGGAGCGGCACGCTGGTGAAGTCGTGGTGTTCGCGGACCCAGCGGGGGCCGGTGACCGAGTCGCCGGCCGGGAAGCGGGTCCAGGTGCCCTCGGGGACGTAGTACGTGACGTCGCCCTCGTCGTTGAGGACGGGCGCCACGAGGAGGTCGGGGCCGAGCATGTACTGGCGCTCCAGATGCGCGCAGCCCGGGTCGTCCGGGAACTCCAGCACCATCGCGCGCATCATCGGCACGCCCTCGGTGTGGGCCGTGCGCGCGGCCTCGTAGAGGTAGGGCATCAGGCTGAGCTTGAGGCGTGTGAACGTCCGTAGGACGTCCACCGATTCGTCGTCGAAGAGCCAGGGGACCCGGTACGAGGACGAGCCGTGCAGGCGGCTGTGGGAGGAGAGCAGGCCGAAGGCGATCCAGCGTTTGAAGAGCGCGGGGGAGGGGGTGCCCTCGAAACCGCCGATGTCGTGGCTCCAGTACCCGAAGCCCGACAGCCCCAGCGACAGCCCGCCCCGCAGGGACTCGGCCATCGACTCGTACGTGGACTCGCAGTCGCCGCCCCAGTGGACGGGGAAGCGCTGGCTGCCGACCGTCGCAGAGCGGGCGAAGAGCACCGCCTCGCCCTCGCCCCGGTGTTTGCGCAGGACGTCGAAGACCGTGCGGTTGTAGAGGTAGGTGTAGTAGTTGTGCATCCGCTCGGGGTCCGTGCCGTCGGACCAGGCCACGTCCAGGGGGACCCGCTCGCCGAAGTCGGTCTTGAAGCAGTCGACACCCTGGGCGAGCAGCGCCTCCAGCTTCGAGGCGTACCACGCGCGGGCCGCCGGGCTGGTGAAGTCGACCAGGGCCATGCCGGGCTGCCAGAGGTCCCACTGCCAGACGCCGCCGTCCGGTCGGCGCAGGAGATGGCCGAGGTCCCTGCCCTCCGCGAAGAGCGGGGAACGCTGCGCGATGTACGGGTTGATCCAGACGGAGATCCGCAGGCCACGGCGTTTGAGCCGGTCCAGCATGCCCTCCGGGTCGGGGAAGACGCGGGGATCCCACTCGAAGTCGCACCACTGGAACTCGCGCATCCAGAAACAGTCGAAGTGGAAGACGGACAGGGGGAGGCGGCGCTCCCGCATGCCCTCGATGAAGGAGGTCACCGTCTCCTCGTCGTAGGAGGTGGTGAAGGAGGTCGACAGCCACAGGCCGAACGACCAGGCGGGCGGCAGGGCCGGGCGGCCGGTGAGGGCCGTGTACTTGCGGAGGATCTCCTTCGGGGTCGGGCCGTAGATGACGTAGTACGTCAACTGCTGGGTCTCCGCGCTGAACTGGACCCTCGACACGACCTCCGAGGCGACCTCGAAGGACACCTTGCCGGGGTGGTCGACGAAGACGCCGTAGCCCGCGTCGGTGAGGTAGAACGGCACGTTCTTGTAGGCCTGTTCGGTGGCGGTGCCGCCGTCCGCGTTCCAGACGTCGACGACCTGGCCGTTCTTGACGAGCGGGCCGAAGCGTTCACCGAGGCCGTACACCGAGGTCCCGACGCCGAGGCCCAGTTGCTCGCGGAGGTAGTGGGCGCCGGACGCCTCGCGCATGATGCCCATCGACTTGGGGCCGCTGGTGGTGAGCGTGCGGCCGTGGGCGAGGAAGTCGACGTGCCAGGGGCCGGTCCGGGACACGCGGACCGACAGCTCTCCGGCGGTGAGGGTGGCGTGCTCGTCGTCGTACGAGGTGTGCGGGGTGAACTCCGCGGTCGTCAGCTCGAACTGCGGGCCGCGGGGCCGTTCGCCCTCGAAGTGGGTGAACGTGACGCCGATGACGTCGGGCATCGGCGCGTGGGCGCTGATCGTCACGACCGGTCCCTTCAGCAGGTCGCCGCGGTGGCGGATGGGCTGGGTCGGGGCGTGCACCTCCAGGGCGCCGCCGTCCGTGGCGGTGACGTCGAGGACCTCGACCGGGTGGGCGGCGGTGACGCCCTCGCGGAGCAGCCAGTAGCCGTCGGTGAACTTCATGTGGGGGGTTCTCCTTACGTCACGGCCTGCTTCACGGCTTACGTCACGGCTTGCGTCACGGCTTACTTCACGGCTCCCACGGCGATGCCGCGGGTGAGGGTGCGCTGGAAGAGGAGGAAGAACACGAGAGCGGGGAGCAGGCCGAGCAGGGCCGCCGCGTTGGTCATCGTGGCGTCCATCAGGCGCTGGCCCTGGAGGACGCCCAGGGCCACCGACACGGTCTGGTTGTCGTTGGAGATCAGCATGACCAGGGGGAGCAGGAACTCGTTCCAGGTCCAGATGAAGAAGAAGACCAGCAGCACGCCGAGGGTGGGGCGGCTGACGGGGACGACGATCCGCCACAGCACCTGCCACTTGGTCGCGCCGTCGATCCGGGCCGCCTCGACGATCTCGCGGGGGAACTGCCCGAGGACGGAGGAGAGGAGGTAGGTGCCGAAGGCCGCCTGGACGACCGTGAAGACGATGACCACGCTGAGGCGGGTGTCGTAGAGGCCCGCTTCCTTGGCGAGGAAGTAGACCGGGTAGACCAGCGCCTCCTGCGGCAGCATGTTCGCCAGCACGAAGAAGGCCAGGATCCAGGTACGGCCCCGCAGCCGGCCGATGCCGATCGCGTACGCGTTGAGCACGGACAGGACGACGGCCAGCACCGCCACCGATCCGCTGATCAGCACGGAGTTGAACAGCTTCTGGCTGTAGTCGACCCGCTCCCAGAAGTCCTTCAGCCCGTCGAGGTAGAGGCCGTCGGGGAGGCTGAGCGGGCCGCCCTGGGAGTATTCCGCCGGGGACTTCACCGTGTTCACGGCCACGATCAGAAACGGGACGATCATGAAGAGGGCGGCGACGCAGAGGGCCACGAGGACCGGGTAGCGGCGGACGGCGGTCATACGCGTGTCCCTTCCTCGGCGTCCTCGGCGCGCGTCTGGAGCCTCAGGCCGATCAGGGCCAGGGCGAGGACGATCACGGTCAGGACGGTGGAGATCGCGGCGCCGTAGCCGACCTGGGTCTTCTCGAAGAACGTGGTGAAGGAGAAGTAGGACGGGACGTCGGTGGCGCCGCCGGGGCCGCCCTTCGTCAGGACGTACACCGCGCCGAACACCTTGAGCGCGGCGATCGTGCACCACAGCAGGACGACGTGGATCTCGGGGCGGATCTGCGGCAGCGTGATGTGCCGGAAGCGGCGCCACCAGCCCGCGCCGTCCAGCTCGGCGGCCTCGTACAGCGCCGGGTCGACGCGTTGCAGGCCCGCCATGAAGACGACCAGCGGGAAGCCGAGCTGCACCCACACCATCACGGCCATGACGGTGTAGAGGGCGAGGTCGGGGTCGCCGAGCCAGTCCTGCTGCCAACCGCCCAGTCCGATCGCCTTCAGCAACTCGTTCAGGGAGCCGTTCTCGGGGGCGAGGATCCAGCTCCAGACGATGCCCGCGACCGCGATCGGCAGCACCTGCGGGAGATAGAAGCAGGCACGGAGGACCGCGGTGACACGGCTGCCGAAGTGCTTGCCGACGTAGTCGAACAGGGCGGCGGCGAGGACCAGCCCGAGCCCGGTCGGTACGACGGCCATGGCGACCACCATGAACAGGCTGTGCCGGAACGACGCCCAGAAGTCCGCGTCGCCCATCAGCTCCCGGTAGTTGGCGAGACCGGACCACTGGGGACTGCCGACACCCTGCCAGTCGGTGAAGCTCACCCCCGTGTTCATCAGCAACGGGACGATGACGACGGCGAAGAAGGCGAGCACGCCGGGCAGCAGGAACAGGGCGTAGGAGTCACGGGGGCGGCGGGGGTGGTGCGTGCGGCCGGCGCGCCCCTCCTCGCCTACCGCCGCCCCTGGCTCCACGGTCACCGTCACCGCTCCGGTACGTCCTTCTCGTAGGCCTCCCCGATCGCGTCCAGGTAGGCGTCCGGGTCCGCGCTGCCGGTCATCAGCTTCTGGGTCTCGGAGACGAGGACGTCGTAGAAGCCGGGGACGGGCCAGTCCGGGTAGAAGGCCAGGCCGTCCTTCTCGGAGAGGGCGTTGAAGTCGGCGATGAGTTCCTTGGCCCGCGGGTCGGTGATGGCGGCGGGGTCCGCGGCGACCGGGACGCCGCCCTTGTCGCCGAGCAGGTTCTGGATCTTCTCCGACATGGTGATGTCGATGAAGTCGTAGGCGAGTTCCTTGTTCTTCGCGCCCTTCGGGACGACCCAGAGGTTGCCGCCGGAGCCGAGCGTGAGGTTCGTGTCGGGCCACGGGAACGTGCCCCAGTCGAACGTGTTCTCCGCCTTGAACCGGCCGTACCACCAGCTCCCCGAGAACAGGATGGGCGCCTTGCCCTGGATGAAGGAGACGCCCGCGTCCTCGGACTTCGTCCCCGTCGACTTCTCGCTGATGTACCCCTTGTCCACCCAGTCGGCGAAGGTCTCCGCCCCGTACGTCCACGCGGCGTCGTGGAAGTCGGCCTTGCCCTGGTACAGCTCGTACGCGTCCACCCAGGCGCGGTCCGCCTTGCTCAGCGCCAGCTGGTACAGGTACTGCTGCGCCATGTACTCGGCGCCGGCGTTCGCCAGCGGGGTGATGCCCGCGTCGACGAACTCGTCCATGGCGGCGGTGAGTTCGGCGAGGGTGGTGGGTTCGGAGATGCCGTGCTTCTCGAAGAGGTCCTTGTTGTAGAAGACCATCGTGTACTCGGCGTAGTTCGGCACCCCGTACCACTTGCCGGAGCCCATGACGCCGCCCGCGTCGTACTGGCTGGTGGTGCGGACGCCCGCGCTGAGCTTCTTGTCCCAGCCGCGTGCGCTCACTTCAGCGGTGAGGTCGGTGAGGAGGCCCTGCTTGGAGAGGAGCCCGGCGGTCGCGTTGCCCTTGTTGTACTCCATGAGGTCGGGCGCGTCGGAGGAGTTGAGGACCATCGGGGCGGTCTTGCGGATCTGTTCGAAGCCCTTCTCCTCGAACTCGACCTCGACGCCCGGATGGGTCCTCTCGAACTCCTCGATCGCCGCGTTCCAGGCAATGCCCATCGCGCTGTCGGGGCCCTCGTAGTGCCAGAGACGGAGAGTCCCGCCGTCACCGTCACCGTCACCGCCACCGCCGCTGTCCGAACCGCCGCAGGAGGTCAGGAGCAGGGCCCCACTGAGAGCCGCCGCGGCCACCGCCGTCACACGCCTTCGTGCCGTTGACATCCTGTGCCTCCAAGGGAGTCGGATGGGTCTCGGGACGTCACGCGGCGGCCGTACGACGATCGTCGAACGGCGTGGTCGAATCGTTTCGATGCGTGACGTCGAAGCGCTTCGACGGAAGGTAAGGGCGGGCTAAGGGCGCGTCAATGGTGCGGACGGGAATTCGTGCGGCGTTCGACTGGGCGAACGGTGGCGGTTCCTTCGGCCGTGCGCTGTGCCGAGGCGATCAGGAGTGCCAAGGCCGCCGCGGCCACCGGCACCGCGAAGCCTGCCGTGCCGGTGCCCGCCGTGTGGTCCGCGACCCAGCCGCCCAGCGCCGATCCGCCCGCTATACCCCCGAGCAGGCCGGTGACGGCGAGCGTCATGCCCTCGTTCAACTGGCCCTCGGCAGTGCGGTGTTGGACGAGGGACATGGCGGTGACCATCGTGGGGGCGGTGGCCATGCCGGCGAGGAGGAGGGCCGGGGCGAGGAACAGGAGGGAGCCGGTGACGGTGGCGGCGAGCCAGGGGAGGGCCATCAGGGCGGTCATCGCGGCCAGGCAGCGGGGGAAGCGGCGTTCCGCGGGGCCCGTCACCCGGAGCGCGCCGTAGGCCAGGCCCGCCGCGCAGGAACCGGCCGCCTGGAGGCCGAGGATCACGCCCGCCGCGGAGGCGTGGCCCCGGGCGTCCGCGTAGGCGATGGTGACGACCTCCAGGGAGCCGAAGACCGCGCCGGTGGCGAGGAAGACGGCGAGGAGGGGCGGGATGCCCGGGGCGCGCAGGGGGGACCTGGTGGCCGTACGGCCGGTGGGGGGCGGTTCCGTGGCGCGCTGGGTGGCGAAGATCAGTACGCCGGTCATGCAGAGGATGCCGCCGACGAGGGTGCCGGCCTCGGGGAACAGGGCGGTGCAGAGGAAGGCCGCGATCACCGGGCCGAGCATGAAGCAGAGTTCGTCCGCCGCCTGTTCGAAGGAGTTGGCGGTGTGCAGTGCTGCCGGGTCGTCCTTCAGGAGGTGGGCCCAGCGGGCTCGGGACATGCCGCCGGTGTTGGGGGTCGTGGCCGTGGCCGCGTAGGAGGCGAAGAGGGTCCAGTCGGGGGCGTTCCAGTGGACGCAGGCGATCAGGGCGAGGCCGCCGATCAGAGCGAGTGCGGTGGCGGGGACGGCCACCCTCGCCTGGCCGTGGCGGTCCACCAGGCGGGCGGTCCAGGGGGCGACGAGGGCGGTCGCGGCGAGGCCCGTTGCCACGACCGCGCCGGCGAGGGCGTATGAGCCGCGGGAGCCGGCGATCATGAGGATCGCGCTCACGCCGAACATGCCCATGGGGAGGCGGGCGAGAAGGCCTCCGGCGGTGAAGGCTCGGGCGCCGGGGATGCGGAAGAGGTCGCGGTAGGGGGTTGTGGTGCCTGAGGGGCCGGGGGCGCGTGTTCGTCGGCGGCCGAGGGTCTGTCGTGGCTGGTCGCGCAGTTCCCCGCGCCCCTTGGGGCGCGCTCCTCCTGGGCGGCGTCTTGGCGTGAAGTCGGCTGCCACCAGCGTGTCGGCGGTGACGGTCAGCAGGGGAGTCGAGGGCTTCCTGGAAGGCGGTTGCGGCATGGGGACACCGTCGCCCGGCCCGTGATCCACCGTCCAACACCTACTCCGTGGCCATTCACGCACCCCGGTTGTAAATTCGCCGGATGTCCGCTGCCCCCTATGCCGTCGAGCCCCGCCTTCTCCGCGCGTTCCTCACCGTCGCCGAGGAGTTGCACTTCACCCGGGCTGCCGCTCGGCTCTATGTCGCCCAGCAGGCGCTCAGTCGCGATGTCCGGCGGCTGGAGCGGGAGTTGGGGGTGGAGCTGTTCGTGCGGAGTACTCGGCAGGTGGCGCTGACGGGGGACGGGGAGCGGCTGGTGCCCCATGCGCGGCGGGTGTTGGCGGCGCAGGAGGAGCTGGTGGCCGCGTTTCGGCAGGTGCGGCCCCTGTTGGTGGATCTGAACTCGCCGGGGCTGGCCACGGGGGTGCGGGTGCTGCGCCGGGCCCGGGAGCTCGTGCCGGAGCTGGAGCTGATGGCGCGGTACGAGAGCGGGCTGACCCATGCGGCGGCCGAGATCCTCGCGGGGCGGCTGGACGTGTCGTTCGGGAGGTTCGCGGGGCTCGAACCGGCGGTGCGGGCACGGCTCGAACAGCAGCCGGTGCGCTACGAGCCGATGACGGTGATCCTGCCCGAGGACCACCGGCTGGCCGGGCTGGACGCCGTACCGCTGGCGGAACTCGCGGGTGAGCGGGTGTACGCGGGGGCCGGGAATCCCCGTACGCCGGAGTGGACGGATCTGGCCGAGCGACTGTTCGAGGGGCGGGGGATCGAGGTCGCGGCGCCCGCCCCGCTGGCCGTGGGGGAGGAGGAGTTCCAGCGGATCATGGCCAAGACGAGGACGCCGGTGCTGGCGGTGGTGGACTTCCCGCCCATGCCGGGCACGGTGTCGCGGCCGCTCGTCGCCCCCGTACCGCTGTCGCCCGTCTCGCTGGTGTGGCGGAAGGGGCTCGCCCATCCGGGGCTCGACGCGTTGCGGCGGGCCGCCGCCGAATTGGCGGGGGCGGAAGTATGGCTGTCAGATCCGGAGGACGGGTGGATTCCGGTCACAGATGCACTCATCATGATGACCTTCACCTGACATCACACACGTGCACATCTCTCCCACCCCTACATTCGTTGATCCAGGTGCGTGTGATGTGCGGGGCGCCCCGGATCGGGTGGGGGCCCGGTCCGGTACAGGAAAGTGCGACAGCCAGCCATCGGACACGCACCCGGAACGATCCCGTGGGGGGAAGTGCGTGCACGTCGAGAACTGGCCCAAGGGCATTCAGCCGCAGCGGACCGATGGCGAGGGCCTTGACCGAGGCCGTGGTGGTAGCGGCTCGGCGGACGAGGTGGTCTGGCCCGAGGCCGCCGGCAGAACGGGAGCGGTGTCCCGGGTGGAGAGGGACCACGGGGCGGGGGCCCACGGACAGCCGAGCGCATCCGGGGCCGCCAAGCCTTCGGGGGCTGCCGGACTTGCCAAGCCTTCGGGGGCTGCCGGACTTGCCGGGGCTTCCGGAGTGGCCGGGGCCTCCGGGGCGGCGGGGCGGTCCGGTGTCGTTCCGGCGCCCTGGGAACAGCCCGACCAGCCCGGCCGGAATCACGATCCGCACGAGGTGACCGTCCAACTCGACGGTGTCGGGCGTGAAGTGGACGACAAGCCGGGCAGGCACGCCGGCAAGGACGGGGACGCGGCGGGTGCCGGTCAGGACTCCGACGGTCCGGTCTTCGTCGACGAGTCGGGACGGCGCAGGAACCTCTACCGGCGGCTCGGTATCGCCGTCGGCACCGCCTGCGCGGCGTACGCCGTGGTCATCGTCGGCACGCTGGTGTCGGGCAACTCGGACGCGCCCTGGCTGCCGGTACCGATGCAGAAGGCCGACAAGCCGGCGGGCAAGGTGGACACACCTCCGCTGCCGGCCGAGTCGGACGACCTGGCCGACACCGCGGAGGGCCTCGTACCGGACTCGGGTCCGGGCGCGGGCCGTACGGGAGCGACCTCCTCGCCCGGCGGCAAGTCGCCGACCGGTTCGTCGGGCAGGGCCAAGCGGCCGGAGACGTCCGTGAGCGCCAGGCCCTCGGCCGGCCCCAGCGCCAGTGTGGCGCCGCAGCCGCAGCCGAAGCCGAGCACCAGCGTGAAGGATCCCGAGCCGTCCGCCTCCGCGTCCGAGCCGCCGAAGGTCGATCCCAGCCCCTCGGCCTCGCCGTCGCCTCAGCCCTCGGACTCCGCCGCCCCCGCTCCGGGCTCCGGCACGGACACCGTCGCCGATGGCCCGGCGTCGCCGGCGCCCGTCGAGCCCGCGCCGTCGACGTCGGAGAGCTCACAGAGCCCGCAGGAGCCGTCGAGCCCGCAGAGCCCGCAGAACCCGGAGAGCCCCGCCTGATGACCCGCTCCCCACGCGGCGGCACGCCCTGGCGTGCCGCCAAGAGCCGTACCCGCGTACCGCGTTCGTCGCAGAGCGGGGAGGGCGGCACCTCCGACAGCACGGTGAACGACTCCTCGAAGCGTGCGCGGAAGAGCCCGCGGAAGAGCCCGCGGAAGCGTTCCGGGCGGCGTGTGCCGCTGCGCTATCTGCTGCCCTGCGTGCTGCTCCTCGCCCTGATGGCCATGCTCATGCTGCGCGGCTACGTGCACAGCGAGATCCTCGCGGACCACCGGGTCCAGCCGCCCGTGTCGAACGACGAGGTGCCGAAGAAAATACTGAAGGGCGGGCCCGTGATCGACACCCGCTCCGGACAGCAGCGCAGCCTCGACGTGCCCGACTACGAGCTGGTCCTGACGTTCGACGACGGGCCGGACCCCACCTGGACCCCCAAGGTCCTGGACATGCTGGAGAAGCACGACGCCAAGGCCGTCTTCTTCATCACCGGCACGATGGCCTCGCGCTACCCGGACCTGGTCCGGCGCATGGTCGACGAGGGCCACGAGATCGGCCTGCACACCTTCAACCACCCGGACCTCTCGCTCCAGACCAAGGACCGCATCGACTGGGAGCTGTCCCAGAACCAGCTCGCGCTCGCAGGCGCCGCCGGCATCCGCACCTCGCTGTTCCGGCCGCCGTACTCGTCGTTCTCGGAGCGCATGGACAACCGGACCTGGCCGGTGACGCGGTACATCGGCAGCCGCGGCTACATCACCGTCGTCAGCGACACCGACAGCCAGGACTGGCAGCGGCCGGGCACCGACGTGATCATCCGCCGGTCCATGCCGGAGCGCGGCGAGGGCGCGATCGTGCTGATGCACGACTCCGGCGGCGACCGCTCGCAGACCGTCGCCGCGCTGGACCGGTACATTCCCCGACTCCAGGTCAAGGGCTACAAGTTCGACACCCTGACCGAAGCCCTCAAGGCGCCCACCGCGCACACCCCGGTCACCGGCCTCGGCCTGGTGAAGGGCAAGGTCTGGGTGACGCTGGTGCAGGTCTCGGAGAGGACGACGAGCGTCCTCGTCGTCGCCCTCGCGGTCGTCGGCGTCCTCGTCCTCGCCCGCTTCGGCCTGATGCTGATCCTGTCGATCGCGCACGCCCGCCGGGTCCGCCGCCGGAACTTCCGCTGGGGTCCGGACGGGCCCGTCACGGAAGCGGTGTCGGTGCTCGTCCCCGCGTACAACGAGGCCAAGTGCATCGAGAAGACGGTCCGTTCGCTGGTGGCGAGCGACCATCCCATCGAGGTGCTGGTCATCGACGACGGCTCCAGCGACGGCACGGCCCGGATCGTCGAGGAGCTGAGCCAGGACCTGCCGGGCGTCCGCGTCGTACGGCAGCTCAACGCGGGCAAGCCGGCCGCCCTCAACCGGGGCATCGCCAACGCCCGGCACGACCTGATCGTCATGATGGACGGCGACACGGTCTTCGAACGCTCCACCGTCCGCGAGCTGGTCCAGCCCTTCGCCGACCCCCGGGTCGGCGCGGTGGCGGGCAACGCCAAGGTCGGCAACCGGGACACCCTCATCGGCGCCTGGCAGCACATCGAGTACGTGATGGGCTTCAACCTCGACCGCCGGATGTACGACGTCCTGCGCTGCATGCCGACGATCCCCGGCGCGGTCGGCGCGTTCCGCCGCGAGGCCCTCGAACGCGTCGGCGGCATGAGCGAGGACACGCTCGCCGAGGACACCGACATCACCATGGCCATGCACCGCGACGGCTGGCACGTCGTCTACGCCGAGAACGCGCGGGCCTGGACCGAGGCCCCCGAATCCGTCCAGCAGCTGTGGTCGCAGCGCTACCGCTGGTCGTACGGCACCATGCAGGCGATCTGGAAGCACCGGGGCTCGTTCTTCGACCGCGGCGACTCCGGCCGCTTCGGGCGGGTGGGCCTGCCGCTGGTGTCGCTGTTCATGGTCGTGGCCCCCCTGCTGGCCCCGCTCATCGACGTGTTCCTGCTCTACGGGCTGATCTTCGGGCCCACGGAGAAGACGATCGGCGCCTGGCTGGGCGTCCTGGCCGTCCAGGTGGTGTGCGCGGCGCTGGCGTTCCACCTCGACAAGGAGCGCATGACGCACCTGATCTCGCTCCCGCTCCAGCAGATCCTCTACCGCCAGCTCATGTACGTCGTCCTGCTGCAGTCGTGGATCACGGCGCTGACCGGCGGCCGGCTGCGCTGGCAGAAGCTGCGCCGGACGGGGGCCGTGGGGCTGCCGGGCGAGCCGCAGGAACAGGCGGCCGCCGTACCGCAGCCGCAGTCGGGAGAGCGGAGGCCGGTCGGATGAGCACGCTCACACAGGACTCGACGCCCCAGAGCCCGCCCGCCCCGGCCGCCCCCGGCCGGGACCGCTACTTCGACCTCCTGCGGGCCCTCGCCCTCTTCCGGGTGGTCCTCTACCACCTCACCGGCTGGGCCTGGCTGCCCCTGCTCTTCCCCTCCATGGGCGTGATGTTCGCGCTCGCCGGCAACCTCATGGCGCGCTCGCTGAAGCGCCCGGCACCGGCCGTCATCCGCGGCCGGCTCCGCCGGCTGCTGCCGCCGGTGTGGCTGCTGGGCGTCGTGGGCGTGACGGGGATGGTGGCCCAGGGCTGGGGGCCGGACGCGGACGGGCATCCGCTCTGGTGGTGGTTCCACCTCATGTTCTGGATCCTCCCGATCAGCGACCCGCCGTACGCCGAGGGCCTGCCCGGGGTGCACGGCCTCATCGGCGCGGACTGGGCCGTGGAGCTGGCCGGACCCCTCTGGTACGTCCGCGCCTACCTCTGGTACGTCGTCCTCTCCCCGGTCCTGCTCCGCGCGCTGCGGGCGGTGCCGCTGGTGACGGTCTTCGCGCCGATCGCGCTGGCCGGGGTGTTCGAGCTGGGCCGGCTGGAGATCCCCGGCGAGCGGTTCGCGTCGGGACTGACGGACTTCAGCACCTTCGGCGCCTGCTGGATCCTCGGCATGGCCCACCAGGAGGGCCTGCTCAAGCGCCTTCCCCGGTACATCGTCCCGTCCGTCGCCCCGGCGATCGCCCTGCTCGGCCTCTGGTACGCCCTGAACCACGACTTCGGCAACGGCAACGACCTGGACAGCATGCCGTTCGCCCAGTCCCTGTGGTCCCTGGCCACGGTGGCACTCCTGCTGCACATCAGCCCGTCGTGGCAGGAGTGGCCGGGGCGGCTGCGCCGCTGGGACGGGCTGATCACCCTCCTCAACTCCCGTGCGGTGACGATCTATCTCTGGCACAACACCTGCATCCTGATCGCCGCGACCCAGTGGGACCGGCTGTGGAGCGTGGTGTTCCTCGAACAAAACGTCCCGTGGCTGCTGGAGAGCGTCTGGCCCGTGCTGGTCGTGACCTGGCTGCTGATCGCCTGCTGCGTCGTCGCCTTCGGCTGGGCGGAGGATCTGGCGGCCCGGCGGAGGCCGAGGTTGTGGCCGAACGGTGCGGGGCGCGGGCGGAGTCCGCGAAGGTCGTGAAGCGGCGGGGAGCTTGGGGACGGTCGGTCATGTATTGACCGCGTAACCAACCGGGATACGCACTTGCGTACGACTGAGCGGGTGGTGGATGTTGGGCTCGCTGGAGGCAGGTGTTCCGCGCACTTCTTGCCTCGTCGACGACTCAAGGAGTGACCCCCGCCGATGACTCAGCCTCCCGGCCAGCCGCCGTACGACGGTTACGGCGCCCAGCCGCCGCAGCAGCCGTACCCGGGGCCGTACACGCCCCCGCCCGGCGGCCAGGTGCCCGGCCAGGCGCCGGCCCCGGGGCAGGTCCCCGGTCAGCCGCCGAACCCGTACGCGACGGCTCCGCAGCAGCCGTACGGGACGGCTCCGCAGCAGCCGTACGGGGCGCCGGGTATGCCGGGGGCGCCCAACTACGGCCCCCAGTACGGGGGTTACCCGCCGCCGCCCCCGCCCTCCGGTGGTGGCGGAGGCAAAGTCGCGCTGATCGTCGTGGCCGCCGTGGCGGCGCTCGCGGTGATCGGCGGGGGCGTCTTCCTCCTCACGAGCAACGGGGACGACGAGAGCACGGCCAAGCCCGGCCAGAGTGTCTCGGCGCAGGCGAGCGAGTCCGAGAGCCCGTCCGAGTCGGAGGCCACCGAGGAGGCGACGGACGAGGCCACCACGCCCGACGGCGGTCTGGACGACGGCGGTTCGAGCACCGCGCCCGCCAAGGGTGTCGAGGGCCAGTGGCAGGACGACGAGGCCCGAACCCTGACGATCGGCGCCGAGCAGACCACCGGCGAGGGCAAGGGCCAGCACCCGCTGTCCTACATCGACATGGTCGGCGGCAAGGGCATCATGACCGGCGTCGGCAAGTACCGCGACGACAACAACTTCCGCATGGCCCTCACCCCCATGGCCTCGAAGAACGTCAGCGACGACGACGTCACCTTCGCCACGGTCCGCCGCTCCGGCGACGACGTGGTCATCACCTGGGAGGCCGGCGGCACGGACACGCTGAGCTATGTGGGCGAGGCGTCGAGCTGACCCTTCTTCACCTCTTCACCTCCGCTCCCTTGAGGGTCCGTATGAGGGAGCGGAGGGGGGCTGGGGTGGTGGTGAGGATGGTGGTGGGGGTGTCGCTTTCCCGGAGGAGTATGTGTCCGGTGGGGGCGGTGGCGAGGTTGACGCAGTTGGAGGCGTCGCCGCAATAGGTGGACTTCTGCCAGTGAAGCCTGGACATGCCGGTGCCTTTCACAGGTCGTTCGCGATGCTGTGGATCAGATCTCGGGACTTCTCCGGCGCGAGGGCGCAAGCCTCCAGGCCGTCGATCACTGATCGGTACTTGGCGAGCTGGGCCTCACTGTCCAGAAACTCGCAACCGTGGTGGCTGTCCAATTGCACGGTGTCAACCTGGAGAACGGGTCCGGCTGCGTAGGTGATGCTTTGCCCCGCGCCTGGGAAGCTCGCATCGCCGAAGGGGATGACCCGGATGGTGACATGGGGGAGTTCGCTCATGTCGACAAGGTGCCTGAGCTGTTCGACGGCCACGGCTCGGCCGCCGAATCCCATCCTCAGAGCCGCCTCGTGGATGGTGACCAGATACGGGGTGGGGCTGCTCCGGTAGAGGATTCCCTGTCGCTTGATCCTGTGAGTCAGACGGTGCTCGATCTCGTGCTGCCGCAGTGGGGGGACCACCGTCCGGAAGAGTGCCCGGGCGTGTTCGGTGGTCTGGAGCAGCGCGGGAATATGGACGAACAGGGCCACCCGTAGTGAGGCCGCGTGATGTTCAAGCTCCACGAGGTCGATCAAGCTGGCCGGGAGGTGTTCGCGATACTCCTCCCACCAGCCACGCGTCCGCCGTCCCGTCATCGCTGCCAGCGCGTCGACGTACGCCTCGTCGAAGCAGTCGTAAGCCCGGGCCATGGAGCGCACTCGGTCGGCGCTGATGGGGGTGCGGCCGGTCTCCATCATGCTGACGCGCGCCTGGTTGACCCCAAGCAGTGTGGCGGCACCGGTCGCGGTCAGCCCTGCGCGCTCGCGGAGTTTACGCAGCTCGGCGCCCAGTCTCCGCTGGCGCAGCGTAGGACTGTTCGTGGGCGGCACGACATCTCCCCTCAGCGGTGTGCATCCCTCACAAGAGTGAAACGGTGATGCATTCAGTTAGTTTGGTTAGATCCATCTAACCATCTGTCCTACGGTGGACACGTACCGCCCAACTGGCCCCGCCTGTAAGCCGGAAGCGCACCACCCCAGGCACTGCCACCGCTGAGCCATGGCTGTTGAGCGAGCCCAAGTCCCCTTCCTCCCCGGAGGCGTTCATGGTCACCGTATCCCCGCTCGACTCCCGTTCGCCCGAATGCTGGAAGTACGCCCTGCGCCTGCCCTGTGACCCCCGGGCCGCCCGCATCGCCCGGGTGACCGTACGGGCGATCCTGTCGAGCCACGGCCTCCACGAGATCGTCGACGTCACCGAACTGCTGACCTCGGAGCTGGTCACCAACGCGTACCAGCACACCAAGGGCCCCTCCTCCGTACGTCTGGTCGCCCTCGGCGGCGGGCGCCTGCGGGTCTTCGTCTGGGACGACAGCGCGTACGTCCCTCCTCCGTTCGACGACCCCGATGCCGCGCCGGTCCCACCCTCCCCCTCGACGGACATCGACCACGGCCGAGGCCTCTTCCTCATCCGGCAGTGCGCCGACCGGTGGGGGTGCTGGCCGGTGGAGGGCGGGACTCTCGGGAGGGGCGGAGGGAAGCTGATGTGGTTCGAGCTGGGCGGGGCAGGGGCGGAGCCCGATGCGTGGCGGACGACCTGATCCGGTCCACCGCAGTGTTCGCCCCGCCCGAAGAATCCTTGAAGACCGGTCGGGGCGCACCGCGAGCCGGTGGGAGGAGAGCCAGCCGCGGTGCCAGTCGAGCAGGTCCGCGCCGTAGTGGCGGAGCAGGTCCGCCTCGAGGGCCTCGGCGTGTTCATCGGACCGGACCGCACCATGCGCCGCTGTGACCGGGACATGCCGGGGCGGAACGGCCACGAGCGCTGTCCTTACGGTCAGTTGCGGAATTCAGGATGGTGCCGGAGGGAACCACGTTTTACCCGCCTTCGTCTCACGATTGGTGACATGGAAGTTACGTAAGGTGAGGGGTGGTCTGAGGTGGATCCGGTTTCGGTGGGGCTGCTGGCGGCGCTGGCCGGCGGTGCGGGCGGGGAACTCGGCCGGCAGACGTGGGATGGGCTGTCCGCGCTGGTCCGGCGCCCGTTCCGGGGCGCTGACGGCGCCAACGGGGCGGATGCAACGGCGGGTTCCGGGGTCGCCGAACTGGAGGAGCTGCAGCAGGACCCGGACAGCGGGCAGCGCGCCCGGAAGCTCAGCAAGGCGCTGGAGCGTCGGGCCGAACGGGACCCCGGCTTCCGTACCGACCTTGCGACCTGGCACGGGCAAGCGAAAAAGGTGCACAGTCAAGGAAGTGTGCACAACACGATCAGCGGGGGCACCCAGAACGGTCCGGTGCTACAGGGCGGGAACTTCACCGGGGTCTCCTTCACCACTTCACCGCCGCAGCCACCGGAGGCGGATCCCGATAACGGCACTCCGCTGGTCGGGGGCTGACCGGGATGGAACCTCAGGAAGACGACCGGACAGACGGCACGAACAACTACATCAGCGGCGGAGTGTTCCTCCACACGGTCATCCAGGGCCGGGACATCACCGTGCATCTGCCGCCACAGGTCCCCCTGGCGCTGTCCGGGCTGCCCGAAGTCTCGCAGGCATTCACCGGCCGTGACGACCACCTCGACCAGCTCCTGAAAGGGCTGGTGCCCGGCGGCACGGAAGAGCAGAAGCCGGTGCTGGTGACGGCGGTTTCGGGGCTGGCCGGTATCGGCAAGACCGAGCTGGTGGCGCAGACCGCCCACCGCGCGCTGAAGGAACCGGGCTGGTTCCCCGGCGGGATCCTGTTCGTCGACATGGCCGGCTACGACCCCGAACGCAGCGTGTCCCCGGAGAAGGCCCTGGACGGGTGGCTGCGCGCGCTGGGCATGCCCGGCGAGCACATCCCCGAGGGGCTGCAGGACCGGCAGCGCCTGTACCGCAGCGTACTGGCCGCCTTCGCCAAGCAGGGCCGACGCATCCTGGTGATCATCGACAACGCCGCCAGCACCGAGCAGGCCGGCCCGCTACTGCCCACCGACGGCACCACCGCCACCCTGGTCACCTCCCGCCAAGCGCTCACCCTGCGCAACGCACGCCACCACGACCTGGACGTCCTCGACGAGGATGCCTCTGCCGCCCTCCTCGAACGGGAACTGCGCTGTGCCAGGGACGGTGACACGCGGCTGGCCGACGCCCCGAACGCAACCGCGACGATCATCCGGCTGTGCGCGGGCCTGCCGCTGGCCCTGTGCATTGCCGCTGCTCTCCTGGCCGAGTTCCCCACCCGTCCTGCAGCCGATCTTGTGGAGGATCTGGAGGTTGAGCACAGGAGACTGGGCGGGCTGGCGTTAGATGACCGAGCCGTACGGGCCAGCTTCGGCCTGTCCTACCGGCTCCTCGACGCGGACCGCGCCCGGCTCTTTCGGCTGCTGCCTCTCAACCTCGGCCCCGACCTGTCCACTGAAGCCGCAGCCCACCTGGCCGACCTGGGCCTGTACGAAACGAAGCAGCTCCTGCTGGCTCTGGCCCGAGCGCACCTGATCGGGCCAGCAGCTGGCTGGGGCCGCTGGCGCATGCACGACCTGGTCCGCCTGTTTGCCGATGAACTCGGACACACCCACGACGGTCCCCACCTGCGCCAGAGCGCCCGGACGCGGCTGTTCACCCACTACGAGACCACCACTGCCGCAGCCGACACCCACCTAGGCCTCCGTCCGCAGCCTCGCTCTTCCCGCTTCGAAGATCGGAAAGCCGCTCTGCAGTGGCTGGACGCCGAATATGCCAACCTGATCCCCACGGCCACTACCGCTTTGGCCCTCGGTCACCCGACCACCGCCGTATCCCTCGGATCCTCCCTCGCCAATTACCTGAATCACCATCGCCGCTTTCACGACTTGATCACTGTCACAACCACAGTCCTGACCATCGTCTGTGTGTTCGGTGACCGCCATAGAGAAGCCATGGCGCTGAACAACCTCGGCGTCGCCCTGCGGGAGGTGCGGCGGTTCGGTAAGGCGATCGACACCCTGACGAAAGCAGCCGACATCTATCGGGAGACCGGCGACCGCCACCGCGAAGCCATGGCGCTGACTAGCCTTGGCCTCGCCTTGCAGGAGGTGCGGCGGTTCGGTGAGGCGATCGACGCCCACACGAAGGCAGTCGACATCTATCGACAGTTCGGCGACCGCCACGGCGAAGGCGGGACGCTTGGCAACCTTGGCCTCGCCTTGCAGGAGGTGCGGCGGTTCGGTGAGGCGATCGACGCCCACACGAAGGCAGCCGACCTCTATCGACAGCTTGGCGACCGCCACAGCGAAGGCAAGACGCTTGGCAACCTCGGCTTCGCTTTGGAGGAGGTGCGGCGGTTCGGTGAGGCGATCGACTTCCTGACGAAGGCCGTCGCCATCTATCGGGAGTTCGGTGACCGCCACGCCGAAGCCACGGCGCTGAACAACCTCGGCCGTGCTTTGAGGGAGATGCGGCGGTTTGGTGAGGCGATCGACGCCCACACGAAGGCCGTCGCTATCTACCGGGAGTTCGGCGACCGCCACAGCGAAGCTGGGGTGCTGACCAACCTCGGCGTCGCCTTGCAGGAGGTGCGGCGGTCGGGGGAGGCGATCGACACCCTGACGAAGGCCGTCGCCATCTATCGGGAGACCGGCGACCGCCACGCCGAAGCCACGGCGCTGAACAACCTCGGCGGTGTACTGCAGCTGGTGTCGCGGTTCGGTGAGGCGATCGACACCCTGACGAAGGCCGTCGCCATCTATCGGGAGTTCGGCGACCGCCACAGCGAAGCCATGGTGCTGAACAACCTCGGCCGTGCCTTGCAGGAGGTACGGCGGTTCGGTGAGGCGATCAACACCCTGACGAAGGCAGCCGACATCTATCGGGAGACCGGCGACCGCCACCGCGAAGCCACGGTGCTGAACAGCCTCGGCCTCGCTTTGCGTGAAGCATCACGGTTCGGGGAGGCGGTGGCCGCGTTGAATCAGGCAGTCGAGATCTATCGGCTTCTCACGACCGGCGACGAGTCTGGGCCCAACCCGGAGCTGGCCAACTCGCTTCTGCTCTTGGCATGGTCGGGACTGGAAGCGGGCCAAGGGTGTGTTCTGCCCGGGACGCTGCCTGCGGCGGAAGAGGCAGCAGACCTGTTCGACCGACTGGCTGCAGAAGACCCTGCGTCGTTCACCGTCCAGCTCCAGGCTTCGTTGGAACTGCTGGCCATGGTGCTGGAGCTACTGCACCGCACCTGGGAGGCGGAACAGGTACGTCGTCGACTCACCGGTACGGCCCCTCCGAGGGAGTGATCCAGCCAGCGGACGCCGGCCAGGCCAGGGTGTGATGCTGCCTGGTACCCGACGCGTCGCATCCCCACCGACAAGCGCAAGGGGCAGACCCTTCCGTCGCCAGCATCTACCGGGCGCTCGCCGAGCATGCGGCCTCCAGTGGGTCCTGGGCGGCCCGGCGACCCGTCTCTGACGACACACACCTCGTGCCCGAGGGCCGCGCACGGCATCCGCCGTACGCGGCCCTCCTTCATGTCCGGCCTTCAGGTCCCGGTCTTCACGTCGGCCTCGTCCCGGCCCTCATCGGAACGACGTACGTCATTGCGCACACTGTTCGCGATGCGTACAGTGTTCCTCGTTGCCGCACAGTGTGCGGCAACGGCCGAACCAGAGCCGAACCAGACACCACCCTCGAAGGGACAAGCCATGTCGCACACCCCCCGCACCCCCGACCTCGCCCACTGGCAGCGCCGCCTCGACACCCTCCGCGCCACCCACGACGTCCCCGGTGCGACCCTCGCCTTCCTCGTCGACGGCGAGGTCCACGAGCTGGCGAGCGGGGTGCTCAGCCGGGCGACCGGCGTCGAGGCGACCACGGACTCCGTCTTCCAGCTCGGCTCGATCGCGAAGGTCTACACGGCCGCCCTCGTCATGCAGCTGGTGGAGTCCGGCGAACTCGACCTGGACGTCCCGGTGGTGAAGGTGCTGCCGGAGTTCGCGACGGTCGACCCGGCGGCCACCGAGGTCATCACGCCCCGCATGCTGCTGTCCCACACCAGCGGCCTGACCTGCGACTTCCATATCGACACGGGGCGCGGTGACGACGCGATCGCCAGGTACGTCGAGGCCGCCAAGGGCGTGGCGATGGACTGCCCGCCGGGTACGGCGGTGTCGTACAGCGGGATCGGGTACGTCGTGCTCGGCCGGATCGTCGAGGTGCTGACCGGGCTGACCTGGGACCAGGCGCTGAAGGAGCGGGTGTTCGCGCCGCTCGGGCTGGCGCACACCATGACGCTGCCGGAGGAGGCGCTGCCGTTCCGCGTGGCCATGGGCCACCTGGCGGGGGAGGACGGGACGCAGGTCCCGGCGCCGGCCTGGGACCTGATGCCGCGCGCGGCCGGACCGGGCGCCCGGGTGCTCGCCACCGCAGGAGACGTCGTCCGGTACGCCAAGGCCCACCTCGACGGCGGTGGCGGGATCCTCCGCCCCGAGACCGTGACCGCCATGCGGGCCCGGGAGACCGACGTCCCCGACAAGTGGACGGTCAGCGCCGACGGCTGGGGCCTCGGCTGGACGCTGTACGACTGGGACGGCGTCCCGGGCCACGGGCACGACGGCGCCGCGACCGGGCAGTACGCCTTCCTCCGGGTGGTGCCGACCGAGGGTGTCGCCGTCGCGCTGCTCACCAACGGCGGCTCCTCCCGCCTGCTCTACGCCGATCTGCTGCGCGAGCTGATGGCGGAGCTGGCCGGAATCACTATGCCCGCGCCGTTCGCCCCGGCCGCCGAGCCGCCCGCCGTCGACATCACGCCCTGGACCGGTACGTACAAGAGGGAGGGAGTCGTCATCACGATCGGCGAGAGGAACGGCACCCCGCACCTCACCTACGCCTTCGTCGACGGCATGGTCGGCTACTCGCCGGACCTGGAGATGGAGCTCGTCCCCCTGTCGGAGACGGTCTTCGCCGGCGCGGGCGGCGGCGCCTCGTTCGCGGAGGACTGGATGCCTGTGGTCTTCGCCACGCTGAGCGACGGCACCCGGTGTGCCTACATTGGCATGCGGGCCGCGCCGAAGGTGGCGTGAGAAGGCCCTGACCCCCTTGCGGGCCTGCGGCGAGTCCCTCGGCGCAGGCCCGATGTGGTGCTCTGTGGCGATTGGCTCACCGATTCCTCACCGGCCGGTCCACGCATCCGTGAGAGCAAAGTTCCTTTCCGGTCACCCGGTGCCACAGGCAGGAAACGCGCTGTCCCTACCTTCGGGACTCATCACCCCTCATCACCCCCTTTGCAGGACCGAGCCGGAGAACCGTGGAGGCGTCATGACAGCCCCGAGCACAGCCCCCGCCGCAAGCAGGGGAGGCCGCTGGATCGAACACTGGGATCCGGAGAACGAGGCCTTCTGGAACGAGACCGGTGAGAAGGTCGCCCGCCGCAACCTCATCTTCTCGGTCCTCTCCGAGCACATCGGCTTCTCCATTTGGACCGTATGGTCGGTGATGGTCCTGTTCATGGGCCCCGAGTACGGTCTCACCCCGGCCGACAAGTTCTTCCTCGTCTCGATGGCCACGCTGGTCGGCGCCATCGTCCGCATCCCGTACACCTTCGCGGTGGCGATCTTCGGCGGACGCAACTGGACGATCGTCTCGGCGAGCCTGCTGCTCGTCCCGACCGTCGCGGCCTTCGTCGTGATGGAGCCGGGGACCTCGTTCAACACGTTCCTGATCTGCGCGATGCTCGCCGGCATCGGCGGCGGCAACTTCGCCTCCTCCATGACGAACATCAACGCCTTCTTCCCGCTGCGGAAGAAGGGCTGGGCGCTCGGTCTCAACGCGGGCGGCGGCAACATCGGTGTCCCGGTCGTGCAGCTCATCGGTCTCGCCGTCATCGGAGCCAGTGGCGGCCCGCGCGTGCTGCTCGGGATCTACATCCCCTTCATCGTCATCGCCGCCGTCCTCGCCGCGGTCTACATGGACAACATCTCGTCCGTGAAGAACGACACCGGTGCCGCGAAGGACGCCGTGAAGGAGGCCCACACCTGGATCATGTCCTTCCTCTACATCGGCACCTTCGGCTCCTTCATCGGCTACAGCTTCGCCTTCGGCCTCGTCCTGCAGACCCAGTTCGGCCGTACGCCCCTGGAGTCCGCCTACGTCACCTTCATCGGCCCCCTGCTCGGCTCGCTGATCCGCCCCCTCGGCGGCGCGCTCGCCGACAAGTACGGCGGCGCCAAGATCACCCTGTGGAACTACGTCGGCATGGCCGCCGCCACCGGGATCATCGTCATCGCCTCCATGCAGAAGTCGCTGCCGCTCTTCACCACCGCGTTCATCGCGCTCTTCGTCCTCACCGGACTCGGCAACGGCTCCACCTTCAAGATGATCCCGGGCATCTTCCAGGCCAAGGCCCTCGCCAAGGGCCTGGAGGGCGAGGAGGCCGCGGCCTACGGACGCCGTCTCTCCGGTGCCTCCATGGGCATCATCGGTGCGGTGGGCGCGCTCGGCGGCCTCGGTATCAACCTGGCCTTCCGGCAGTCCTTCCTCTCGGTCGGGTCCGGCACCGGCGCCTTCGTCGCCTTCCTCGCCTTCTACGGGCTCTGCTTCGCGGTGACCTGGGCCGTATACCTTCGCCGCTCGGCCTCGAACGCCTCTACGACGACGGCCACGACGGAGGCGAAGCCGCAGCTCAGCTACGCCGAGGTGTGACATCGCCCATGCGGTGACACGCGTGACGTAACACCAGCGACATCATCCCGAACCGAGCCTGTCACGCACCGTTGACAGGCTCGTTCGGCATGTAGGTGCCCCAGCCAGGTACAACGACTCGAGTGCGGGACGAGAGCCATGTACGACGAACAGCGACCCGAGCGATCAGATCGAGCCGATCGACCAGACAGGACGCATCTGATGGATCGGACAGCGCAGCCGGAACACGGGCCGCTCGCGGGGTTCACCGTGGGGGTCACGGCCGCCCGCCGGGCCGACGAGCTCGGGGCGCTCCTCCAGCGCCGCGGAGCCGTGGTCGTCCACGCCCCCGCGCTGCGCATCGTGCCGCTCGCCGACGACAGCGAGCTGCTCGCCGCGACCAAGGACCTGCTCGACCAGGCGCCCGACATCGTGGTGGCGACGACCGCCATCGGTTTCCGCGGCTGGGTCGAGGCGGCGGACGGCTGGGGCCTGGGCGAGGCCCTTCTGGACCGGCTGCGGGGCGTCGAAGTCCTGGCACGCGGACCGAAGGTGAAGGGCGCGATCCGGGCCGCGGGTCTCACGGAGGAGTGGTCCCCTTCCTCCGAATCGATGGCCGAAGTACTGGACCGTCTGCTGGAGCACGGTGTGGAAGGCCGCCGGGTCGCCATCCAGCTCCACGGCGAACCGCTCCCCGGCTTCGTGGAATCACTGCGCGCCGCGGGAGCGGAGGTCGTGGGCGTGCCCGTCTACCGCTGGATGCCCCCCGAGGACATCACCCCCGTGGACCGTCTCCTCGACTCCGCGGTCTGCCGCGGTCTCGACGCCCTCACCTTCACCAGCGCCCCGGCGGCGGCGTCCCTGCTCTCCCGTGCCGAGGACCGGGGCCTGCTCCCGGAGTTGCTCAACGCCCTCAACCACGACGTCCTCCCCGCCTGCGTCGGCCCGGTGACGGCCCTTCCGCTCCAGGCCCACGGCGTGGACACGGTCCAGCCCGAGCGCTTCCGCCTCGGCCCCCTCGTCCAGCTCCTCTGCCAGGAACTGCCCGGCCGCGCCCGCACGCTGCCCATCGCCGGCCACCGCGTGGAGATCCGTGGCCACGCGGTCCTCGTCGACGGCGCCCTCCGCCCCGTCCCCCCGGCCGGCATGTCCCTGCTGCGCGCGCTCTGTCGCCGGCCGGGCTGGGTCGTAGCCCGCTCCGACCTCCTCAAAGCCCTCCCCGGCGCCGGCCGCGACGAACACGCCGTGGAAACCGCCATGGCCCGCCTCCGCACGGCCCTCGGCACCCCGAAACTGATCCAGACCGTCGTCAAACGCGGCTACCGCCTGGCCCTGGACCCGGCGGCGGACACGAAGTACGACGCGTAGGGGGAGTACGGCGGGTCGTTCGGCCGCGGGCGATTCGTGGTGGAAAAGCACGGGGCGCAGCCCCTGCTTTCTCAGGGGCGCGGGGAACCGCGCGACCAGCCCCCACCCTGCCCGCGGCCGGGGGTCGAAGGGGCGCAGCCCCTCTTCTGAGGGGCGCGGGGAACTGCGGGAGAAGCCCCACCGGGCCCGCAGCCGGGGGTCGAAGGGGCGCAGCCCCTGGGGAGGGACGGGCAGGGGCGGCGGGGGCGAGCAAATCCGCCCGGACACCGAAGGGTTCCAGCCCAGGGTGCGCCCAGGCACTGTAGGGGGTACGTACCCCTGAGGCGCACCCCCACCGGCCGGCGAACCCAAGGCGGTGACAGGCACATGGCACACGCCCCCCGCTTCGACTGCGGCCACCTCTGCCTGGACTTCCTCGCGACCACCCACCCCGAGGAACAACTCGACTCCCCGGACAGCCTGCGCACCTGGATCACCGCCGCCGGCCTGGTCCCCGAGGGCACCCCCCTCGACCACATCGCCCCGCACTGGCTCGTCGGCTTCCGAGAACTCCGCGGACACATCGGCCGGTTGGTCCGCGCCGAACCGGACCGCAAGCCCGACTCCCGCCCCTTCGACATCTCCCTGGCGAGGGTCAACGAACTGGCCCGCGCGGCGACTCCGGCCCCCCGCGCCGTCCGCACCGCCGACGGCACCCTCACCCGCGCCCTGGACCACACCCCGGAGTGCTCGACCCTGCTCGCCCTGCTCGCCCGCGACACCGTGGAGCTGCTCACCGACCCGGACGCCTGCGCGAGCCTGCGCCAGTGCGCGGGCGACAACTGCCCCATCGTGTACGTCGACACCTCCCGCGGCCGGCGCCGCCGTTGGTGCTCCAGCGAGATCTGCGGCAACCGCGAACGCGTGGCCCGCCATCGCCGCCGAGCAGGCCTGGCCCGCGCGTAGTTGGGGCGGAAATGCCCATCCGCCTTACCCGGTCCGGCAGTTGGGCAAACGTCTGGTCTCCGTAAAGAAGCAGCAGTGCTGTTTTTCACATCGCGACGCGGGTGTCTTCACAATTCCCGCCCATGCGTGCCGGTTTAAGCGCGGATATGGACACACTTGTCCCCCACTGGCCCCACCTTCCCCGCGTTGAATCGAGAAAGTTGTGGCTCAACTCTGAACACACAACTGATTACCTACGTATCCCGATGTGAGCGACCGACTGGGGGAACCCCCGGACACCGGAGGTAGCCGTGCGCAAGGATTCCGCTGTGGCCGATGAACGCCCGCACAGGGCCCGACATCGCGCATCACAGCCCTCAGAGCCAGACGAGGAGCTGATGCGCGCGCTGTACCGCGAGCACGCTGGACCCTTGCTCGCGTACGTGCTGCGTCTGGTCGCGGGCGACCGCCAGCGTGCCGAGGACGTTGTGCAGGAAACTCTCATCAGGGCCTGGAAGAACGCCGGTCAGCTCAATCGAGCGACCGGATCGGTACGCCCCTGGCTGGTGACGGTCGCACGCCGCATCGTCATCGACGGCCACCGCAGCCGGCAGGCCCGGCCGCAGGAGGTCGACCCGTCGCCGCTGGAGGTCATCCCCGCGGAGGACGAGATCGACAAGGCGTTGTGGCTGATGACACTGTCGGACGCGCTGGACGACCTGACCCCTGCCCACAGGGAGGTCCTGGTCGAGACCTATTTCAAAGGGCGTACGGTCAATGAGGCGGCCGAGACGCTTGGCATCCCCAGTGGCACCGTCCGCTCCCGGGTGTTCTACGCCCTGCGGTCGATGAAGCTGGCTCTAGAGGAGCGCGGGGTGACGGCATGAGCAACATCTACGGGGGGTATGGACCGGGAATGCCCGGGTCTGTGCAAGGAGCCCAAGGTTCCGGCGACAACATCCATGAAACCGTCGGCGCTTACGCCCTCGGGATACTGGACGACGCCGAAGCCACCCAGTTCGAGATGCACCTCGCCACGTGCGAGTGGTGCGGTCAGCAGCTGGACGAGCTGGCCGGTATGGAACCGATGCTGGCCGCGCTCGCGGACCTGCCCGCCGCCCAGGGCACACCGGCGATCGGCGAGTCCCTGTCCGCGAAACCGACCACGGGACTCGCGGACCGACTGGTCGGCGAGGTCGTCCAGCACCGCGCGAAGAAGAGCCGACGGAACTTCTTCATGCTGGCGGCCGGCGTCGCCCTGATCGTCGGCGGCCCGACGGCGGTGTTCGCGACGACGGGCGGCGGGGACGAGGCGTCACAGAACGCCAATGTGCTCTCCAGCCCGGCCAAGGATTCCTTCATGCACATGAAGGCCAAGGACAAGGTCTCGGGGACCGACGCGTCCACCCAGGTCAGCGCCACGGTCGGCATGGAGTCCAAGGCCTGGGGCACGCACGCGGTCCTGGAGCTGAAGAACGTCAAGGGTCCGGAGAAGTGCTCGCTGATCGCCGTCGGCAAGAACGGCGAGCGCGAGACGGTCACCTCCTGGTCCGTCCCGGAATGGGGCTACGGCATCAAGAACGCCAAGACCGAGCAGGCCAAGAACCCGCTCTACGTCCACGGCGGAGCCGCCTTCACCCCTGACGAGATCGACCACTTCGAGGTCCTGACCTTCAGCGGGAAGAAGCTCGTCTCGGTCAAGGCGTGACGGATTGAGACAAGCGGCGAACGGACCCCGGTCGGGCACATAGCCTGTCGGGGTCCTTTTCGCGTACGGTAGACGGCTGCCCAGCACGTCAGAAGGGGGCCCGGGTGGCCGCTCAGGTTCAGCAGGAAACGCTCGACTCCGCTCACGACTCGGTGCGTGAGAAGGAGATCGGCGTCGAACAGGAACATCTGGACCGGGTGTACCGGCGTCTCGAGGAGAAGATTCACGAGGCCGAGTTCCTGATGAACGACGCGGCCAAGCGCGGTCAGGTCGGCACCCCGGGTGCGCTCGCCGAGAGGGACGCCCAGGTCTTCCGCGCCGGCGTCCATCTGAACCGCCTGAACAACGAGTTCGAGGACTTCCTCTTCGGCCGTATCGACCTGCTGCTCGGCAGGGACGGCAAGAAGGGCCCGGACGGCGCGTACACCGCCGTCGAACCGGCCGAGGGCGCGGTCCGCCCCGACAACACCGCCGACATCGCCGAGACCCTCCACATCGGCCGCATCGGTGTCCTGGACTCGGAGTACGCGCCGCTGGTCATCGACTGGCGGGCCCCGGCGGCCGCCCCCTTCTACCGCTCGACCCCGGTCGACCCCGGCCGCGTCGTACGCCGCCGGGTCATCCGCTCCAAGGGCCGCAAGGTGCTCGGAGTCGAGGACGACCTCATGCGCCCCGAGTTGAAGGCCTCCCTCGACGGCGGTGAGCTGGCCGTCATCGGCGACGGCGCCCTCATGGCCGCCCTCGGCCAGGCCCGCAGCCACACCATGCGCGACATCGTGGCCTCCATCCAGGCCGAACAGGACCTGGTGATCCGGGCCCCCGCCGCCTCCGTGACGTACGTCGAGGGGGGCCCGGGCACGGGCAAGACGGCCGTCGCCCTGCACCGCGCCGCGTACCTCCTCTACCAGGACCGGCGCCGGTACGCGGGCGGCATCCTGATCGTCTCCCCGACCCCGCTGCTGGTCGCGTACACCGAGGGCGTCCTGCCCTCCCTCGGCGAGGAGGGCCAGGTCGCCATCCGCGCGATCGGTTCGCTGGTCGACGGCGCCGAGGCCACGCTGTACGACTCCCCGGCCGTGGCCCGCGCCAAGGGCTCGTACCGCATGCTCAAGGTGCTGCGGAAGGCCGCCCGGGGCGCGCTGGAGTCGAGCGACGCGCCCACCCGCCTCCGCGTCGTCGCCTTCGGCCGCCGTCTGGAACTGGAGGCCCCCGAACTGGACCGCGTCCGCCACAACGCGCTCGGCGGCACGGCTCCCGTCAATCTCCTGCGCCCCCGCGCCCGCAAGCTGCTCCTGGACGCCCTGTGGGCCCGGTCGGGTGCGGCCGGCCGCCACACCGACCCCGAACTGGCCGCCGAGCTGCGCTCCTCCTTCGACGAGGACATCGCGAGCGAGGACGACTTCATCGCCTTCCTCGACGCCTGGTGGCCCGAGCTGACCCCGCGCGGGGTGCTGGCCGCCATGGCCGACGAGCGCCGCCTCGGCCGCTGGGCCCGGCGCATCCTCAATCCGAGCGAGGTCCGCCGGGTCGCCCGCTCCCTGAAGCGGGACGGCCTCTCGGTCCACGACATCGCCGTGCTCGACGAACTCCAGGCGATCCTCGGTCTCCCGGCCCGCCCGAGGAAGAAACGCGAGCTCGACCCCCTGGACCAGCTCACGGGCCTGGACGAGCTGATGCCCGTACGCGAGGAGACCCAGCGGGAGCGGGCCGAGCGGCTGGCGCAGGAGCGGACCGAGTACGCGCACGTCATCGTCGACGAGGCGCAGGACCTGACGCCGATGCAGTGGCGGATGGTGGGCCGCCGCGGCCGCCATGCCACCTGGACGGTCGTGGGAGACCCCGCCCAGTCGTCGTGGTCCGACCCGGACGAGGCGGCCGAGGCCCGCGACGAGGCCCTGGGCACCCGCCCCCGCCGCCGCTTCACCCTGACGGTCAACTACCGCAACCCGGCCGAGATCGCCGAACTGGCGGCGAAGGTGCTGGCGCTGGCGATGCCCGGCTCGCAATCCCCCTCGGCGGTCCGCTCCACGGGCGTCGAGCCCCGCTTCGTCACGGCCGCACGGGAATCCCTGTCCCGCACGGTCCGCGCGGAGGCCGCCCGCCTGCTGGACCTCGTCGACGGCACGGTCGGTGTCGTCGTCGCCATGAACCGCCGCGACGAGGCCGCCCGCTGGCTGGCCGGCCTCGGCGACCGCGTCGTCGCCCTCGGCAGCCTGGAGGCGAAGGGCCTGGAGTACGACGCGACGGTGGTGGTCTCACCGGCGGAGATCGCCGACGAGAGCCCCGCGGGGCTGCGTGTGCTGTACGTCGCACTCACCCGGGCGACCCAACAGCTGACCCTGGTGTCGGGGGAGCGGGACGAGCCGGACGCCCGGGGCGTCCCCGACCTGCTGCGCGACTGAAGGCGCCAGTTCCCCGCGCCCCCGCCTTTCGGGGGCGCGGGGAACTGGCGCCCCAAAAACAACTCCCGTACGGGAATGGCCTTACGGGATCTGTTTGTTAGCCTGGGTACGGCACCGGCTCGATCCAAGCCCCCGGGCCCAACCTTCGTCGCTTAGAGCGACCACTTGCCGCGAGGCGAGCATGGCGGGTCGGTGCCACTGAACGTAAGAAGAGGTCCACGTCGAATGTGACGTGGACCTCTTCTTGTTGAGAACAAAACGTTCGCAACCCCGGACGGCTAACGCCTACCCGGCGGTAGGTGCGACGATCGGACCGCAAAACGAGGCAAACGCAGTAGCAGCGAAAGCAGAGGAAGTCGGCCATGGCAACGGCGCCCAGCGTCTCCTACTCGATGACGGTCCGGCTGGAGGTGCCCGCGAGCGGAACCGCGGTCTCCCAGCTCACCGGAGCCGTCGAGTCCCACGGAGGCTCGGTGACCGGCCTCGACGTGACCGCATCCGGCCACGAGAAGCTCCGCATCGACGTCACCATCGCCGCCACCTCCACCGCGCACGCCGACGAGATCGTCGAGCAGCTGCGCCACATCGAGGGTGTGACGCTCGGCAAGGTCTCCGACCGTACGTTCCTGATGCACCTCGGCGGCAAGATCGAGATGGCGTCGAAGCACCCCATCCGCAACCGTGACGACCTCTCGATGATCTACACGCCGGGCGTGGCCCGCGTCTGCATGGCGATCGCCGAGAACCCCGAGGACGCCCGCCGCCTCACCATCAAGCGCAACTCCGTTGCGGTCGTGACGGACGGCTCCGCCGTGCTGGGCCTGGGCAACATCGGCCCCATGGCCGCGCTGCCCGTCATGGAGGGCAAGGCGGCCCTCTTCAAGCGGTTCGCCGGCATCGACGCCTGGCCGATCTGCCTGGACACCCAGGACACCGACGCGATCGTCGAGATCGTCAAGGCCATCGCCCCCGGCTTCGCGGGCATCAACCTGGAGGACATCTCCGCGCCCCGCTGCTTCGAGATCGAGGCCCGCCTGCGCGAGGCCCTCGACATCCCCGTCTTCCACGACGACCAGCACGGCACGGCGATCGTCGTCCTCGCCGCCCTGACGAACGCACTTCGCGTCGCGGGCAAGGCGATCGGGGACATCCGCGTCGTCATGTCGGGCGCCGGCGCGGCCGGTACGGCCATCCTCAAGCTGCTCATCGCCGCCGGGGTGAAGAACGCCGTCGTGGCCGACATCCACGGTGTCGTGCACTGCGACCGCGCCGACCTGGTCGACGCCGCCGCGGACTCGCCGCTGCGCTGGATCGCCGACAACACCAACCCCGAGGGCCTCACGGGCACGCTCAAGGAGGCCGTGCGCGGCGCCGACGTCTTCATCGGCGTCTCCGCCCCCAACGTCCTCGACGGCGACGACGTGGCCGCCATGGCCGACGACGCGATTGTGTTCGCGCTCGCGAACCCCGACCCCGAGGTCGACCCCGCGGTCGCCCGGCAGACGGCGGCCGTCGTGGCCACCGGCCGCTCCGACTTCCCGAACCAGATCAACAACGTGCTGGTCTTCCCGGGTGTCTTCCGCGGTCTCCTCGACGCCCAGTCCCGGACCGTCAACACGGAGATGATGCTCGCCGCGGCGACCGCCCTCGCCGACGTCGTCACCGAGGACGAGCTGAACGCGAACTACATCATCCCGAGCGTCTTCAACGACAAGGTCGCGGGCGCGGTCGCCGGCGCGGTGCGCGAGGCCGCCAAAGCGGCGGCGTCGGCCTGAGCCCTTGCTGTGACGGTGGCCACGGCCCCGTGCCATCGGCGCGTCGCGGGGCCGGAGGGCTTGTGCCGCCCTTTAGTGTGGCGGCCAAGCTCAGGCCTGCCACGACTCCCAAGGGTGTTCATGTGACTCCCAGGGGTGTTCGTGTGACTCCCAGGGGTGCTGGATTGGCTTTCCCGCCGCAGGTGAGTGCAGGATGCGTTTCTGGGCGCGAGGGTCTGACGACGGACCCGGGTCCGCCTCAACGGCAAGAAGAACACGGGAGTAACAACATGAACCGCAGTGAGCTGGTGGCCGCGCTGGCCGACCGTGCCGAGGTGACCCGCAAGGACGCCGACGCCGTGCTGGCCGCGTTCGCCGAGGTCGTCGGCGACATCGTCGCCAAGGGCGACGAGAAGGTCACCATCCCCGGCTTCCTGACCTTCGAGCGCACCCACCGTGCCGCTCGCACCGCTCGTAACCCGCAGACCGGCGACCCGATCCAGATCCCGGCCGGCTACAGCGTGAAGGTCTCCGCGGGCAGCAAGCTCAAGGAAGCCGCGAAGGGCAAGTAGCCTTGCCATCTGTCCTTCATGGGACGGTGTGGCGCGCGTAGAACGCCTGATGGGGGCGGCACCTGGTTTCAGGTGCCGCCCCCATCGACGTGGGGACGAGCGCGGTGACGAAGCTGCGGGCCGTCCGTGGCTGGTCGCGCAGTTCCCCGCGCTCCTGAGAAGCAGGGGCTGCGCCCCGTGCTTCTCAGGAGTCGGCCCTGGCCCTAGCCGAGGGCCTTCCCCGGCAGCTCGACCTTGGCTCCCAGCTCCATGAGCTTCTCCATGAAGTTCTCGTAGCCGCGGTTGATGAGCTCGATGCCGTGGACCCGGGAGGTGCCCTGGGCGGCGAGCGCGGCGATCAGGTAGGAGAAGCCGCCGCGGAGGTCGGGGATGACCAGGTCGGCGCCCTGGAGGCGGGTGGGGCCGGAGACGACGGCGGAGTGCAGGAAGTTGCGCTGGCCGAAGCGGCAGTTCGAGCCGCCGAGGCACTCGCGGTAGAGCTGGATGTGCGCGCCCATCTGGTTCAGCGCCGAGGTGAAGCCCAGCCGGGACTCGTAGACCGTCTCATGGACGATCGAGAGGCCGGTGGCCTGCGTCAGGGCGACGACCAGGGGCTGCTGCCAGTCGGTCTGGAAGCCGGGGTGGACGTCCGTCTCCAGCGCGATCGACTTCAGCTGGCCGCCGGGGTGCCAGAAGCGGATGCCCTCGTCGTCGATCTCGAAGGCACCGCCCACCTTCCGGTAGGTGTTCAGGAACGTCATCATCGAGCGCTGCTGGGCGCCCCGGATGTAGATGTCGCCTTCGGTCGCCAGCGCGGCGGACGCCCAGGAGGCGGCCTCCAGGCGGTCCGGGAGCGCCTTGTGGTTGTAGCCGCCGAGCGAGTCCACACCGGTGATGCGGATCGTGCGGTCGGTGTCCATCGCGATGATCGCGCCCATCTTCTGCAGAACGCAGATGAGGTCCTCGATCTCCGGCTCGATCGCCGCGTTCGCGAGCTCGGTCACGCCCTCCGCGAGGACCGCGGTCAGCAGCACCTGCTCCGTCGCGCCGACGGACGGGTACGGCAGCTGGATCTTCGTACCGCGCAGCCGCCGCGGCGCCTCCAGATACTGTCCGTCCTCCCGCTTCTCGATCTTCGCGCCGAACTGCCGCAGCACCTCGAAGTGGAAGTCGATCGGCCGGCCGCCGATGTCGCAGCCGCCGAGACCGGGGATGAAGGCATGGCCGAGCCGGTGCAGCAGCGGGCCGCAGAACAGGATCGGGATGCGCGACGAGCCCGCGTGGGCGTCGATGTCGGCGACGTTCGCGCTCTCCACGTTCGTCGGGTCCATCACCAGCTCGCCCGGCTCGTCACCCGGGCGGACCGTTACGCCGTGCAGCTGCAGCAGCCCGCGCACGACCCGCACATCGCGGATGTCGGGCACGTTGCGCAGCCGGCTCGGACCGCTGCCGAGCAGCGCGGCGACCATGGCCTTGGGTACGAGGTTCTTCGCACCGCGGACACGGATCTCGCCACTGAGCGGGGTGCCGCCGTGTACAAGCAGTACGTCGTCAGAGCCGTTGACGGTCATGGATCTCGCGTTCCGTGGAGTTGGGCAGAGGCTTTCCGGCGTGGGCCGGCCGACGGACCCGTGGTGCGGGGGCCGGCGAGGCGCGAGCCGGAGAGCTAGCGTAATCGCCGCCCACCCCCCTTCCGTAAGCCCCAGGAGTTCTCAGCCACGTCATGGGTTTGCCACAACACGAACCGTTCACCACCGGCCACACGGGGTCACCGCCCCGGCTGTGCGCGGGGTTCGCGCCGGTGCGCCCGCCCGTCTCCCACCACCGCCCCGACGAGGGCCCTACGGGCCACTGGCCTGGATTCATGTCCGCATTCACACCGCTACCGGCATTGCCTCCCCGGATGAGGGCGGGATGCGGGATCATGTCTGGCATGACCGAGGTGTCCTCGCTCACAGGGCGGCTGCTCGTGGCCACGCCCGCCCTGGCGGACCCGAACTTCGACCGCGCTGTCGTGCTGCTCCTCGACCACGACGAGAAGGGCTCCCTCGGCGTGGTCCTCAACCGGCCCACCCCGGTGGGCGTCGGCGACATCCTGGAGGGCTGGGCGGAACTCGCCGGCGAACCCGGGGTCGTCTTCCAGGGCGGCCCGGTGTCGCTGGACTCCGCGCTCGGCATCGCGGTGATACCCGGCGGCGGCTCCGTGGACCGGGCCCCGCTCGGCTGGCGGCGCGTGCACGGCGCGATCGGCCTCGTCGACCTGGAGGCCCCGCCGGAACTGCTGGCCTCCGCGCTCGGCTCGCTGCGCATCTTCGCCGGGTACGCGGGGTGGGGGCCCGGCCAGTTGGAGGACGAACTGGCGGAGGGGGCCTGGTACGTCGTCGAGTCCGAACCCGGCGACGTCTCCTCGCCCTGCCCGGAGAGACTCTGGCGCGAGGTCCTGCGCCGTCAGCGCAACGAACTCGCGATGGTGGCCACGTACCCGGACGACCCTTCGCTCAACTGAGGCGGAACAGGCGCGACGGCCATGCCCCGCGCTCGCGCCGCGACCGCCCGCGCCGACTGGCCGGGGCCGGCGCGAACACGGCGTCACCGCCGGTGGTGTCCGTTGTGCAAGCCAGGGACCCACAGTCCCCGGCGTTTGATTACCCTTGGCGTCATGAGCACTCTTGAGCCCGAGCGCGGTACTGGTACGGGGACCCTCGTCGAGCCGACGCCGCAGACGTCGCACGGCGACGGTGACCACGAGCGCTTCGCCCACTACGTCCAGAAGGACAAGATCATGGCGAGCGCCCTCGACGGCACGCCCGTCGTGGCGTTGTGCGGCAAGGTGTGGGTCCCGGGCCGTGACCCGAAGAAGTACCCCGTGTGCCCCATGTGCAAGGAGATCTTCGAGTCCCTCGGTGCCGGTGGCGGCGACCAGGGCGGCAAGGGCGACGGCAAGCAGTAGCCGGAGGTCCGGGCGTACCGCCGGGTGCGGTGCGCCGGGTCGTTCGGGGGCGGCCGCGGTGCCTGCGGTGCGGGTGCCGCGGTTCTGTCATGCCTGGGGGCGGTCGGCGCGGGGAGTGCCGGCCGCCGTTCGTTTTCGGCCGTTGATCACCGAACTCCCCCATTCCCCGCCCCGCGCGGCCATCGTTGCGTTGCACGGAGTGCGTCTGCTGGTCACAAGGTGGTTGAGACCTCTTGTGGGCGTTGTCATGTACTCCCTAGCCTCCGAGGTGTTGTAGAGAGCAAAACGCTCGTTGCACATGCTGCAACGCTCCGCTCCCCCCTCGGAGGATGCTCCATGAAACTCGCCGCCCGACTCGTCGCGCCCGTAGCGGCCCTGGCCCTCGCCGGGCTGACCGCCTGTGCCCCCCAGACCTCCGACAACTCCTCCTCCGGGGAGGACAAGACGACCGGCACGCTCCGTGTCTGGCTCTTCCAGGAGGTGAGCAACGAGCCGAAGCAGAAGGTCGTCGACGAGGTGGTCTCCGCCTTCGAGAAGGCGCACGACGGCGCGAAGGTGAAGGTCGAGTACATCCCCGTCGAGACCCGCGCCCAGCGCATCAAGGCCGCTTTCAACGACCCGAAGAGCGCCCCGGACCTCATGGAGTTCGGCAACACGGACACGGCCGGCTATGTGAAGGACGGCGGACTGGCCGACGTCACCACGGAGTTCAACGAGTGGTCCGAGTCCAAGGACTCCGACCCGACCGCCAGGACGTCCGTGACGGTCGACGGCAGGATCTACGGGGCGCCCTTCTTCGTGGGCGTGCGCGCGCTGTACTACCGCACCGACGTCTTCGAGGAACTCGGTCTCCAGGCCCCGAAGTCCCTGGACGAGCTGACCGCCACCGCGAAGAAGATCCGCGCCGCCGAGCCCGACCTGTACGGGCTCGTCGTCGGCGGCGCCTACACCTACGGCGCGATGCCCTTCGTCTGGGCCAACGGCGGTGAGATAGCCGAGGGCAAGGGCGGCTCGTACGCCTCCACCATCGACAGCCCGGCCGCCCGGAAGGGCATCGAGGCGTACACCTCGCTGTTCGGCGACGACAACTGCCCCGCCGCCAAGTGCGCGAGCATGGGCGGCAACGACACCGTCACCGCGTTCGCCGCGGGCAAGGCGGGCATGGCGATCGGCGGCGACTTCAGCCACGCGGCCGTGGAGGCCGGCAAGGTCAAGGGCAAGTACGCGGTCGTCCCGCTGCCAGGTGTGAAGTCCGGTTCCGTGGCCCCGGCGTTCGCGGGCGGCAACAACGTCGGCGTCCTGAAGAGCACCACGCACCGCACCCTCGCCGTCGACCTGATGAAGCGGCTGGCGTCCAAGAAGACGCAGGGCGAACTCTTCGACGCGATGGGCTTCCTGCCGACGTACACCGACGTCCGCGCCGAGGCGGCCAAGGAGGAGCCGTTCATCGAGCCGTTCGTGACGACGCTGTCGTCCGGGACGAAGTTCGTGCCCGCCTCGCCGGCGTGGGCGCAGATCGACGCGTCGCTGGTGCTGCCGACGATGTTCCAGGAGGTCGTCAGCGGCAAGAAGGACGTGGCTGAGGCGTCGAAGGACGCGGCGAAGCAGATGAACGATGCGTTCAGCTCCGCTGGTTGAGCGGGGGGCGCCCAGTGGGGTGGGGGGTGGGGAGCGTGGGCGGCTGCGGGTGAGTGGGGGCTGGTCGCGCAGTTCCCCGCGCCCCTTGCGGGGCGGTGGCTGGACCCCTTGGCTCTATCTCGCCCCCGCGCTCGTCGTCCTCGGTGGGCTGCTCGTCTATCCCGTCTACCAGCTCGGCCTGATCTCGCTCCTCGAATACACCCAGGCCCAGGTCAGCGGGGGCGAACCGACCTCCTTCCAGGGCCTCGGGAACTACGCCGAACTGTTCGGCGATCCCGAGTTCTGGCAGGTCCTGCTGACCACGGTCGTCTTCGCGTCGGCCTGTGTGGTCTCCACGCTCGCCGTCGGGTGCGCGCTCGCCGTGCTGCTGACACGAGTACGGGCCGTGCCCCGTCTCGCGCTGATGCTGGCCGCGCTCGGCGCGTGGGCGACCCCCGCGATCACCGGCTCCACGGTGTGGCTGCTGCTGTTCGACCCCGACTTCGGCCCGGTCAACCGGATCCTCGGGCTCGGCGACCACTCCTGGACGTACGGGCGTTACAGCGCCTTCTTCCTCGTCCTGCTCGAAGTGGTGTGGTGCTCCTTCCCGTTCGTGATGGTGACCGTCTACGCGGGCATCCGCTCCGTACCCTCCGAGGTCCTGGAGGCCGCGGCCCTGGACGGTGCCTCGCAGTGGCGGATCTGGCGTTCGGTCCTCGCGCCGATGCTCCGCCCGATCCTCGTCGTCGTCACCATTCAGTCGATCATCTGGGACTTCAAGGTCTTCACCCAGATCTATGTGATGACGGGCGGCGGCGGTATCGCGGGCCAGAACCTCGTACTGAACGTGTACGCCTACCAGAAGGCCTTCGCGTCCTCCCAGTACAGCCTCGGTTCGGCGATCGGCGTGGTGATGCTGGTGATTCTGCTGGCGGTCACCCTGGTGTATTTGCGACTGCTGCGCAGGCAAGGGGAGGAGCTGTGAATTCGTCGGGTTTCGTACGGCGGCCCTGGCGGCTCGCGGCGGAGGCGTCGGCCCTGGTCATCGCGGTCGTGGTGGCGTTCCCGCTCTACTGGATGATGTTGAGCGCCTTCAAGCCGGCGGGTGAGATCGAGTCGACCGAGCCACGGCCCTGGACCCTCGCACCGACCCTGGATTCCTTCCGACGGGTCTTCGGGCAGCAGGAATTCGGCCGCTACTTCGTCAACAGCCTTGTCGTCGCCTGCACGGTGGTGGTCGTCTCCGCGCTCATCGCGTTTCTCGCGGCGACGGCGGTCACCCGATTCCGCTTCCGATTCCGGACCACCCTGCTGATCATGTTCCTGGTGGCACAGACGGTGCCCGTGGAGGCGCTGACCATCCCCCTCTTCTTCCAGATGCGGGACCTCGGCCAACTCAACACGCTGGGCGCGCTGATCCTGCCCCACATCGCCTTCTCCCTGCCGTTCGCGATCTGGATGCTGCGTGGCTTCGTGAAGGCCGTACCGGAGGCGCTGGAGGAGGCGGCGCACCTCGACGGGGCGAGCCGTTCCCGATTCCTCTGGCAGATCCTCTTCCCGCTCGTCTTCCCGGGGCTGGTGGCCACCAGCGTCTTCTCCTTCATCTCCACCTGGAACGACTTCCTGTTCGCCAAGTCGTTCATCATCAGCGACACCTCCCAGTCGACCCTGCCGATGGCCCTCCTGGTGTTCTACAAGCCCGAGGAGCCGGACTGGGGCGGCGTGATGGCGGCGTCCACGGTGATGACCATTCCGGTGCTGGTCTTCTTCGTACTCGTACAGCGGCGGCTGGTCTCCGGACTGGGCGGCGCGGTCAAGGACTGACGTGAGTGAACTGATTCCCGCGCCCGGCCGCGTCGACGCCGGTCCCGGCGAGGTACGGCTGACGGCGCACTCCCGGCTCCACGCCCGCACCGGGACCGAGGGCGTCGGCCACTGGCTGCGCACCGTCCTGCGGGAGGCCACCGGGCTGCCGCTGCGCGAGGCGGGGGAGCTCGACGACACCGACGAGGACGGCATCGGGCTCCGACTCGACCCCGGGCTCGGCCCCGAGGAGTACCGCCTCGTCAGCGACTCGTCCGGCGTCCTCGTCGAGGGCGGCGGCCCGGCCGGTGTCTTCTGGGGCGCCCAGACACTGCGCCAGCTCCTCGGCCCCGACGCGTACCGCAGGGCCCCGCTCCGGCGCGACCGCGCCTGGGCCGTGCCGCACGTCACGATCGAGGACGCCCCCCGGTTCGGCTGGCGCGGCCTCATGCTGGACGTCGCCCGGCACTTCATGCCCAAGGACCAGGTGCTGCGCTACCTCGACCTGATGGCCGCGCACAAACTCAACGTCCTCCACTTCCACCTGACGGACGACCAGGGCTGGCGGATCGAGATCGAGCGGTACCCCCGGCTGACGGAGGTCGGCTCCTGGCGGGCGCGCACGAAAATCGGCCACAGGGCGTCACCCCTCTGGGAGGAGAAGCCGCACGGCGGCCACTACACCCGGGACGACATCCGGGAGATCGTCGCCTACGCCGCCGAGCGGCATATCACCGTCGTCCCCGAGATCGACGTACCGGGGCACTCGCAGGCCGCCATCGCCGCGTATCCGGAACTCGGCAACACCGATGTCGTCGACACGACCTCCCTCACCGTCTGGGACACCTGGGGCGTCAACAAGAACGTACTCGCCCCCACCGACACCACCCTGCGCTTCTACGAGGGGGTGTTCGAGGAAGTCCTGGAGCTGTTCCCGTCGGCCTTCGTACACATCGGCGGCGACGAGTGCGCCAAGGACCAGTGGAGGGAGTCGGCCACCGCGCAGGCCCGCATCCGGGAGCTGAGGCTCGCCGACGAGGACGAGCTGCAGGCGTGGTTCGTCCGGCACTTCGACAACTGGCTGACCACGCGCGGGCGTCGCCTGATCGGATGGGACGAGATCCTGGAGGGCGGCCTGGCTCCGGGGGCGGCCGTGTCGTCCTGGCGGGGCTACGGAGGTGGCATCACGGCGGCCCGGGCGGGCCACGACGTGGTCATGTGCCCCGAGCAGCAGGTGTATCTGGACCACCGTCAGGACGGCGGCCCCGACGAGCCGGTGCCGATCGGCTTCGTACGCACCCTGGAGGATGTCTTCCGGTTCGAGCCGGTTCCACCGGAGTTGACGCCCGACGAGGCACGGCATGTGCTGGGCACCCAGGCCAATGTGTGGACCGAGGTGATGGAGGATCCCGCACGCGTGGACTACCAGACGTTCCCGCGCCTGGCGGCCTTCGCCGAGGTGGCCTGGAGCCGGCTTCCGGCCCCCGCCGAGCGTGACTTCGCCGACTTCGAGCGCCGGATGGCGGCCCACTACGCGCGACTCGACGCCCTGGGGGTCGGTTATCGGCCGCGTTCGGGGCCGCGTCCGTGGCAGCGGCGGCCCGGTGTGCTCGGACGTCCGATCGAGGGGACGCCCCCGAACGTGTGAGGCGACCGCGAAGCCGTAGGTCCGAAAGCGCGTGCCCTGCGACGGTGGCCGCACGGGGAACGAGAGCACAAGAGGCGTAAAAGGCACCGAAAGTGTCAATGTGCCTCTATGGGTGATGCCGTGCCAAAACGGACCATCTCTCGAGTGAGGGGGCGAATGCCTCCTAGCGGACCCCCGCGTTCGGGCCTCGCGAGAATGTGCCAGAGTTGCCACGTCCGCCCTGTCAGCACGTACGGTACGGCAACACAGGCGGACCAGGTGGGGCAGCGGGAAGGGGCAGCCGGTTTGACCACGCACGCACCGCAGGCGGCGCAGGCCGTGACCCTGCCCGGCTCGCTGGACGAGGCCGTGGCGGCTCTCGCCGCCATGCCCTGGGCGGTTCCGGTGGCGGGCGGCACGGACCTCATGGCCGCGGTCAACTCCGGACAGCTCAGGCCTGCCGCGCTGGTCGGGCTCGGCAAGATCAGCGAGATCCGCGGCTGGCAGTACCAGGACGGACACGCCCTGCTGGGCGCCGGACTGACGCACGCGCGGATGGGGCGCCCGGACTTCGCGGCGCTCATTCCGGCGCTCGCCGCCTCCGCGCGCGCCGCCGGACCACCACAGATCCGCAACGCCGGCACCCTCGGCGGCAACATCGCGACGGCCGCCCCCACCGGGGACGCGCTGCCCGTGCTCGCCGCCCTGGAGGCCACGCTGATCATCGCGGGCCCGGGCGGGGCCCGCCGTGAGATGCCCGTCTCCCATCTGCTGGCCGGGATGGAGATGCTGCGCCCCGGCGAACTCATCGGCTTCGTGCGGGTGCCGCTGCTGCACGCGCCCCAGGTCTTCCTGAAGGCCACCGGGCGCACCGGCCCCGGCCGCGCGGTCGCCTCCGTCGCCCTCGTCCTCGATCCCGCCCGGCGCGGGGTGCGGTGCGCCGTCGGAGCCATAGCGCCGATGCCGCTGCGGCCCCTGGACGCCGAGGCCTGGGTCGGCCGGCTGATCGACTGGGACGGCGAGCGCACCCTCGTGCCCGAGGCGCTGCAGGCCTTCGGCGAGTACGTCGCGGCCGCCTGCATCCCGGACCCGGCCCCCGAGGTCGACGGCTCCGTACCACCGCTACCGCCCGCCGTACTGCACCTGCGGCGCACCGTCGCCGCGCTGGCCCGACGAGCACTGGGGAGGGCACTGTCGTGACCGACGACCAGCACGGAGAGGGCACCCCGCAGCAGGGGGGCCAGGGCGGCTGGGAGCGGCTGCCGCAGGGCGACTACGACGACGGCGCCACCACCTTCGTACAGCTCCCCGAGGGGGGCATCGACGCGCTCCTCGCCGCCGACAGCCCGCTCGCGGCGCCCGGCCACGGCTATGTGCCGCCGCAGATAGCGGCGAACGCCACGGCCCACACCGCCGGAACCGACCCGTCCGTCCCGGGCACGTGGGCGATGCCGGCCGGGGGTGCCCAGTGGCACGACCCGAACGCCGGGCAGCCGCAGCCCCCGACGCAGGACGGGTTCACGTACAACCCCGGCTCGACCGGGCAGTGGACGTTCGAGGAGCCGGCCGCGCAGGAAGGCACCGCTCCCGGTCACGACGTGACCGGCGAGTGGTCGATTCCGGTCGCCGGGGGTGATCTTCCGGACGAATCCGGTGAGTTCAGCACGTCGGCCCTGGTCGAGCAGTGGGGCGGCACCCCGCCCGCCACGCTCCCCGGCGGAGCCGCAGCGCCCTGGGCGACGGAGGAGATCGGCACGGCGTGGACCGCGCCGCCGCCCCCGGCCGAGGAGCGCGGACCCGAGGACCGTACGGCGGGGGAGAGCGCGACCGGCGCTGCCCCGGACGCCCCTGGGGAGCCCTCCACGGCCCCTGGGGAGGCGTACGCCGGTGCCGCCCCCGAGAGCCCCGGGGAGGCCCCGGAAGCCGCCCAGGAGCCCGCTGAGCCGGTCGGCGAGGGCGACGCGGAGCCCGAGGGCCCCGAGAGGCCCGAGGAGCAGGAGGCGGCCCCTGAGGCACCCGAGGCCGCCGGGGGCGACCCGGCACCGGCCGACGAGCCCGCCCCCACCCCGCCCCCGCACGACGACCACCCGCTCGCCTCGTACGTCCTGCGCGTCAACGGCACCGACCGGCCCGTCAGCGACGCCTGGATCGGCGAGTCGCTGCTCTACGTGCTGCGCGAGCGGCTCGGCCTCGCGGGCGCCAAGGACGGCTGCTCGCAGGGCGAGTGCGGCGCCTGCAACGTGCAGGTCGACGGCCGGCTCGTGGCGTCCTGCCTGGTCCCCGGCGTCACCGCCGCGGGCAGCGAGGTGCGCACCGTCGAAGGCCTCGCCGCCGACGGCCGGCCCTCGGACGTGCAGCGGGCCCTCGCCAAGTGCGGCGCCGTGCAGTGCGGTTTCTGCGTGCCCGGCATGGCGATGACCGTGCACGACCTCCTGGAGGGCAACCCCGCCCCCACCGACCTGGAGACCCGCCAGGCGCTCTGCGGCAACCTGTGCCGCTGCTCCGGCTACCGGGGTGTCCTGGCGGCCGTCCGCGACGTCGTCGCCGAACGCGAGGCGCACTCGGCCGCGGGCAACGAGGCCGCCGCGGACACCGACGAGGCACGCATCCCGCACCAGGCGGGCCCCGGCGCCGGCGGCGTCAACCCGGCGGCGTACGACTCCCAGGGAGCACCCCCGCCGGCACCGCACGACCCCGACCGGTCCTACGGCGGCCAGGGGCTGTCGTTCGCCGGCCCGGACGACTCCTACGGCGGCCAGGGCCAGTCCTTCGCCGGCCCGGGAGACACCTACGGCGGCCAGGGTCAGTCGTTCGCCGGCCCGGGAGACACCTACGGCGGTCAAGGCCAGTCCTTCGCCGGCCCGGACGACTCCTACGGCGGTCAAGGCCAGTCCTTCACCGGTCAGGGTGATACCTACGGCGGCCAGGGCCAGTCGTTCGCCGGTCCGGACGACTCGTACGGCGGGCAGGACGACTCGTACGGCGGTCAGGGCCGGTCGTTCGGCCAGGACGGAGGCCAGGCGTGAGCAACGAAACCGTCATCGCGACCCCTGCGGGCCCCGGCGACAGCGCGCCCGCCCCCGAGCAGTTGCCGCACGGCCTGGGCGCGTCCCTGCCGTCCGCCGACTCCCGGGCCAAGTCGGAGGGCACCTTCCCGTACGCGGCCGACCTGTGGGCCGAGGGCCTGCTGTGGGCCGCCGTGCTCCGCTCGCCGCACCCGCACGCGCGCATCGTGTCCATCGACACGTCCCACGCGCGCGAGATGCCCGGCGTACGGGCCGTCGTCACCCACGAGGACGTGCCGGGCGTCTCCCTGCACGGCCGCGGCAAGGCCGACCGCCCCCTGTTCGCCTCCGAGGTCGTACGCCACCACGGCGAGCCCATCGCGGCCGTCGCCGCCGACCACCCCGACACCGCGCGGATGGCCGCCGCCGCCGTCATCGTCGAGTACGAGGTGCTCGACCCGGTGATCGACCCCGAACAGGCCTTCGAGGCCGAGCCGCTGCACCCCGACGGCAACCTGATCCGCCACATCCCGCTGCGCCACGGCGACCCGAACGCGGCCGGTGAGATCGTCGTCGAGGGCCAGTACCGCATCGGCCGCGCCGACCCGGCCCCCGTCGGCGCCGAGGCCGGCCTCGCCGTGCCCCGCCCCGACGGCGGCGTCGAGCTGTACGTGGCCTCCACCGACCCGCACACCGACCGCGACGCGGCCGCCGCCTGCTACGGCCTGGCCCCCGACCGCGTCAAGATCGTCGTCACCGGTGTCCCCGGCGCCACCGCCGACCGCGAGGACCAGGGCTTCCAGCTCCCGCTCGGCCTTCTCGCCCTGAAGACCGGCTGCCCGGTCAAGCTGACGGCCACCCGCGAGGAATCCTTCCTGGGCCACGCCCACCGGCACCCCACCCTGTTGCGCTACCGCCACCACGCGGACGCCGAGGGCAGACTGATCAAGGTCGAGGCGCAGATCCTGCTCGACGCGGGCGCGTACGCCGACACCTCGTCGGAGGCGCTGGCCGCCGCCGTCTCGTTCGCCTGCGGCCCGTACGTCGTCCCGAACGCCTTCATCGAGGGCTGGGCGGTACGCACCAACAACCCGCCCTCCGGCCATGTGCGCGGCGAGGGCGCCATGCAGGTCTGCGCCGCGTACGAGGCCCAGATGGACAAGCTCGCGAAGAAGCTGGGCATCGACCCGGCGGAACTGCGCATGCGCAACGTGATGTCCACGGGTGACGTGCTGCCGACGGGCCAGTCGGTGACCTGCCCGGCCCCCGTCGCCGAACTCCTCCAGGCCGTCCAGGAGTTCCCGCTCCCCGGCCTGCCCAAGGACACCCCCGAGGAGGAGTGGCTGCTGCCCGGCGGCCCCGAGGGCGCGGGCGAGCCCGGTGCCGTCCGCCGAGGCGTCGGCTACGGCCTCGGGATGGTCCACATGCTCGGTGCCGAGGGCGCGGACGAGGTCTCCACGGCCACCGTGAAGGTCCACGACGGCATCGCCACCGTCCTGTGCGCCGCCGTCGACACCGGCCAGGGCTTCTCCACCCTCGCCCGGCAGATCGTCCAGGAGACCCTGGGCATCGACGAGGTCCACATCGCCCAGGTCGACACCGACCAGCCCCCGGCGGGCCCGAGCTGCCGAGGCCGCCACACGTGGGTCTCCGGCGGCGCGGTCGAGCGAGCGGCGAAGATGGTCCGCACGCAGCTGCTCCAGCCCCTGGCCCACAAGTTCGGCATGTCCACGGAACTGCTGCAGATCACCGACGGCAAGATCACGTCGTACGACGGTGTCCTGTCGACCACGGTCGCGGAGGCGTTGGACGGCAAGGAACTCTGGGCCACCGCCCAGTGCCGCCCGCACCCCACCGAGCCGCTGGACGGCGCCGGCCAGGGCGACGCGTTCGTGGGCCTGGCGTTCTGCGCGATCCGCGCGGTCGTGGACGTCGACATCGAACTCGGCTCCGTACGGGTCGTGGAGCTGGCCGTCGCCCAGGACGTCGGCCGGATCCTCAACCCGACGCAACTCGTGGCGCGCATCGAGGCGGGCGTCACCCAGGGCGTGGGCGTGGCCCTCACGGAGAACCTGCGCACCCCCCGAGGCCTGATCCGCCACCCCGACCTCACCGGCTACGCCCTGCCCACCGCCCTCGACGCCCCCGACATCCAGATCGTCAAACTGGTGGAGGAACGGGACGTCGTGGCCCCCTTCGGCGCGAAGGCGGCCAGCGCGGTACCGGTGGTCACGTCGCCGGCGGCCATCGCGGCGGCCGTACGGGCGGCCACGGGACGCCCCGTCAACCGCCTGCCGATCCGGCCGCAGGCGGCGGTGGTGACGGGGGCGTAGAGCCCCTGGCACAGCTGCTGACGTAGCCCTTCGGCAGCCCTTCGGTAGCCCCGGGGACAGCCCCTGAGGTGCGTGTTCGCGCGTACGTCGGGCGTTGTCAGTGGGGCGGCGTAAGGTTCTTGGCAGTGGGGACGACGACCGCTCGGCGGTGCGGGGCTCCTCGCTGGGGGAAGCACGCTGCGCACCATGTGCCGGGGGGAGCCATGAGCACAATGACGATGGGGACAATGGGCCTGACGGACCTGAACGACCTGAACGATCTGACCCACTTGAACGACCTGGCGGTGCTGACCGGGGGACCGGTCACGCGCTCCGGACTGGCGCTGGACCTGCCCGCCAGGCTGCTGGACGAGGAGTTCGGCCAGAGCGCGGTGTGGCGCTTCGAGGACTTCGACTTCCCGGCCACGCTCACCCACGAGCCGACCCGGCGCTTCCTGCGGGACATGGGGCTGCCCGAGGACCACGGCTTCTTCCAGCTGGACACGGACATCCCGCTGCCGACCCTCGCCGAGTACTACGCGGACGAACGTCCCGGCGAGTTCGCCCTCGAGCGACTCCCGGCCGGAGCGGCCCACCTGATCCGCCTCGGCCACTTCGTCGAGGGCAACAGCCTCGTCGTCGACGGCACCACCGGCGCGATCCTCAACTGGAGCGAGCGCGAGTCGACCCTCTGTCCCCTTGACGCCGACATCTCCACCCTCGCCTTCACCCTCTGGCTCCTCCACCGCGAGAAGCACGAGGGAACCGCCGCGGGCTGCTGGGTGGAGACACTGCGCAACAGGGCCTGCGCGGACCTCTGAGACCGCCGGGCACACAAGGATGGCCGACCACTGAGAAGCGGTCGGCCATCACACCGTGCTGGAGGCCGTGGCGGGAATCGAACCCACGTAACTCGCTTTGCAGGCGAGCCCCTGAACCACTCGGGCACACGGCCGTTCTCGTGTTCGTTTGTCCTTCCACAGCCGTGGCGGGAATCGAACCCACGTAACTCCCCGCGAGCGGAGCTCGCTGATGGATGCAGTGCAGGCGAGTCCCTGAACCACTCGGGCTCACGGCCGGGTCGGGAGTGGCGGGGTTGTGGTGCCCGTCGCTCCGAACTCGATGTGTAGACCGTAGGCGGGGCTCGGGTGGGGGCTCAAGGGGTGCGGGGGTGCTGCAACGGGACTGCCATACGCCGTTCATGAACGGCGGGGCGTACGACGAAAGTCCCAGGTGGTGGGGGACTCCGGACAGGGGCGAATGTCGGTGGTGCCTCTTACGCTGGCGGGCATGGCCGACTCCGAAGCGCGTGGCACGGGCGTCACGCGGACCCCTGACCCGCCCGTGGCTCCCGACGGTGAGGAGAGCGTGCTGAGCCGCTCCTACCGGGGGCTGAGTATCGGGATCGTCTCGGTCGTGCTGCTGATCGCGTTCGAGGCCATGGCGGTCGGCACGGCCATGCCGGTCGCGGCGCGGGAGTTGGACGGGATCTCGGCGTACGGGTTCGCGTTCTCGGCGTACTTCACGACGAGCCTGTTCGGGATGGTGCTGGCGGGGCAGTGGTCGGACCGGCGGGGGCCGTTGGGGGCGCTGACGGCGGGGATCGGTGGCTTCGCGGCCGGTCTGGTGCTGTCGGGGACCGCCGGGGTGATGTGGCTGTTCGTCCTCGGCCGGGCCGTGCAGGGGCTCGGCGGCGGGCTGGTGATCGTCGCGCTGTACGTGGTGGTCGGGCGCGCGTATCCGGAGCGGCTGCGGCCCTCGATCATGGCGGCCTTCGCGGCGAGTTGGGTCGTCCCGTCCGTGGTCGGCCCGCTCGTCTCGGGCGCGGTGACGGAACAGCTGGGCTGGCGCTGGGTGTTCGTGGGCATTCCGGTGCTGGTGGTGCTGCCGTTGGGGCTGGCGCTGCCGCAGATACGGCGAAGGGCCTCCGGGCCGGTGAAGACGGCGGGAGCGGAGGGAGCGGCGGGAGCGGAGGGAGCGGAGAGGACGGCGGGGGCGGAGGGGACGGCGGCGCGGGGCGACTCCTCCTCCTCTGACGCCGCCTCTTCTTCCTCCGCCTCTTCTTCCTCCTCCTTCGACCGTCGCCGCATCCGGCTCGCCTTCGGTATCTCGCTCGGGGCCGCGCTGTTGCAGTACGCGGCGCAGGATCTGCGGTGGTGGTCGGTGGTGCCGGCGGTCGCGGGCGCCGGGCTGCTGGTGCCGGCCGTGCTGGGGCTGTTGCCACGGGGGACGTATCGGGCGGTGCGGGGGCTGCCGTCGGTGGTGTTGTTGCGCGGGGTGGCGGCGGGGTCGTTCATCGCGGCCGAGTCGTTCGTGCCGTTGATGCTGGTGACGCAGCGGGGGCTGTCGCCGACGCTCGCCGGGTTCTCGCTCGCGGCGGGTGGGGGGACCTGGGCGCTGGGGTCGTGGGTGCAGGCGCGGGCGCGGGTGGAGCCGTACCGGGAGCGGTTGATGACGCTGGGGATGGTGCTGGTCGCGGCGGCGATCACCACGCTGCCGGGGGTGCTGATCGACTCCGTCCCGGTGTGGATCGTGGCCGTCGCGTGGGCCTTCGGGTGCTTCGGGATGGGGCTCGTCATCTCCTCCACCAGCGTGCTTCTGCTCCATCTCTCCGCCCCCGAACAGGCCGGTACCAACTCCGCCGCCCTCCAGATCTCGGACGGCCTCTCCAACGCCCTTCTCCTCGCCGCGGGGGGCGCCGCCTTCGCCGCGCTGGGCGGCGGTACGGTCGCCCACACGACCGGCACCACGGCCTCCGGTGCCGGTTCGCACCCGGTCGCCTTCGTCGCGGTGTTCCTGCCGATGGCGGGGGTGGCGCTGGTGGGGGCTTGGGTGACCACGCGGTTGCGAGCCATCTCCATCTAAGAGTGGTACCACTTTGACCCCTGTCGATGGTACCGTTTTGGTATGGCTATGAACCTGCGTCTTCGTGACGATCAGACCGAAGCTCTGAAGCTGCGTGCCGACGAGGAGGGCACAAGCATGCACGCCATACTGCTCAAGGCGGTGGATGACTACCTGGCCAGGACGGCTCATGAGGCCCTTGTGCGAAAGGCCGCCAAGGAGCAGACCGTCAAGTGGGCCGAGCTGTTGGAGCGGCTCAAGTGACATGCGTCTATCTGTCGGCCGAGGACGTCCTGGCCATCGCCGAGCTTGCCGTCGATGACCAGGACGTTGTCGTTCGGGACGCGGGCCTGTTGGAATCGGCCGTGCATCGCCCCTCTGCCTCGATGTTCGGGCAGGAGGCGTACACCGACCTGTTCGGGAAGGCGGCGGCCCTCCTGCAGTCGCTCGTGATCAACCATCCCCTGGTCGACGGCAACAAGCGCACGGCCTGGACATCCTGTGTCGTCTTTCTCGCCATGAACGACGTGCAGCTCCGGCCGGACATCGACGCTGCCGAACGCCTTGTGATCGCCGTGGCCACCGGTGACGTGGATGAGGTCAAGGTCATCTCCGAGGCTCTGCGGGAGCTTGCCGAGCAGCCGATGTGAGCTGAGTCCCACCTGCGGGCGACCCGGCCCCCTTCGCGCGTTGACGGAACCGGGTCGCCGGTAGGGTGGCCCGGTTGTCATACGTGGCCGAGGTGTCCGAGTCGCTGCGCGAGTCGCCCTGGGCTGCCCGCCGAGCCGCTCGACCCCCAGACCGGAGACCGTGACTACTACCGCCGCCTCCTCGAACCACCACCTCTCGCCCGCCTTTCCCGGCCGTGCCCCCTGGGGTACCGCCAGCAAGCTGCGTGCCTGGCAGCAGGGGGCGATGGAGAGGTACATCCAGGAGCAGCCACGTGACTTCCTCGCGGTCGCGACGCCGGGCGCCGGGAAGACCACCTTCGCGCTGACGCTCGCGTCCTGGCTGCTGCACCACCATGTCGTGCAGCAGGTGACGGTCGTGGCGCCCACCGAGCATCTGAAGAAGCAGTGGGCCGAGGCCGCGGCGCGGATAGGGATCAAGCTGGACCCGGAGTACAGCGCGGGGCCGCTCAGCAAGGAGTACGACGGGGTCGCGGTCACGTACGCGGGTGTGGGCGTGCGCCCCATGCTGCACCGCAACCGCAGCGAGCAGCGCAAGACCCTCGTGATCCTCGATGAGATCCACCACGCGGGAGACAGCAAATCCTGGGGCGAGGCCTGCCTGGAGGCCTTCGAGCCCGCCACCCGGCGGCTCGCGCTCACCGGTACGCCGTTCCGTTCCGACACCAACCCCATCCCCTTCGTGACGTACGAGGAGGGGATGGACGGGATCCGGCGGTCGTCCGCCGACTACACCTACGGATACGGCAACGCGCTCGCCGACCACGTCGTGCGGCCCGTCATCTTCCTCTCCTACAGCGGCAACATGCGCTGGCGGACCAAGGCGGGGGACGAGATCGCCGCGCGCCTCGGCGAGCCCATGACCAAGGACGCGGTCAGCCAGGCCTGGCGTACCGCCCTCGATCCGCGCGGCGAGTGGATGCCGAGCGTGCTGCGCGCCGCCGACCAGCGGCTCACCGAGGTCAGGAAGGGCATCCCGGACGCTGGCGCCCTGGTCATCGCCACCGACCAGGACTCCGCCCGCGCCTACGCCAAGCTGATCCGCGAGATCACGGGGACGAGCGCGACGGTCGTCCTCTCCGACGACTCGGGCGCCTCGAACCGTATCGACGAGTTCAGCGCCGGCACCGACCGGTGGATGGTCGCCGTGCGGATGGTGTCCGAGGGCGTCGACGTGCCCCGGCTGGCCGTGGGGGTCTACGCCACCACCATCTCCACCCCGCTCTTCTTCGCCCAGGCCGTCGGACGTTTCGTACGGTCCCGGCGGCGCGGCGAGACCGCGTCCGTGTTCCTGCCGACCATCCCCGACCTGCTCACCTTCGCCAACGAGATGGAGGTGGAGCGGGACCACGCCCTCGACAAGCCGAAGAAGGAGGGCGAGGAGGACCCGTACGCCGAGGAGGACAAGCTCCTGGCGGAGGCGGAGCGGGAGCAGGACGAGGACACCGGCGACCAGGACATGCTGCCGTTCGAGGCGCTGGAGTCCGACGCCGTGTTCGACCGGGTCATGTACAACGGCGCCGAGTTCGGCATGCAGGCCCACCCCGGGAGCGAGGAGGAGCAGGACTACCTCGGGATTCCGGGGCTCCTGGAGCCCGACCAGGTGCAGTTGCTGCTCCAGAAGCGGCAGGCCCGCCAGATCGCGCACAGCCGCAAGAAGCCGGACGCCGAAGCCGACCTGGTGGAGCTGCCGGCCGAACGACGGCCCGTCGTCACCCACAAGGAGCTGCTTGAGCTGCGGAAACAGCTCAACGGCATGGTCGGCGCGTACTCCCATCAGACCGGCAAGCCGCACGGTGTCATCCACACCGAGGTGCGGCGGGTGTGCGGCGGACCGCCGAGTGCCGAGGCCACGGCGGGGCAGCTGCGGCAGCGGATCGCCAAGGTGCAGGAGTGGGCCACCCGGATGAAGTGACGTGACGTCCCGGGGAGCGAGCAAGCAAGCGGGCGGGCGGGCATGCGAGCGGGCGGGGGGCATGCGAGCGGGCGGGCATGCGAGCGGGCGGGTCAGGGCAGAGCACGCTCCGGGGAGTGCGCTCTGCGCGGTGCGCCCGTACATAGCGTCACAAATCGAAGTAGTCCGTACCGGTCACTGCCCGGATTCTGGACGGAGTCTTCCGCTCAGCGAACCCGCTCGTCTACTGTCCCGCTACGCACACGCCCCGTGGCAGCGCCGCCGCGGAGCGCAGCCGTGAAGCGACTCCGCCCGGATCATCCGGGTTCAGCCGATCGGCGGCCTCTGTAGCGCGTCGCCGACGGGACCGGTGACGCATCAGCCGTGACAGGGGTCGCCGCCCTCACCCAAGAAGGAGTGGGCGTCGTGACCGCGGAGACCTCTCAGACGCTTGATCGGGGACTGCGTGTCCTCAAGCTGCTCGCCGACACCGATCACGGGCTGACCGTCACCGAGCTGTCCAACAAGCTCGGGGTCAACCGGACCGTTGTGTACCGCCTGCTCGCCACCCTGGAGCAGCACTCCCTCGTACGACGTGACCTGGGCGGACGTGCCCGGGTGGGGCTGGGGGTGCTGCGGCTCGGGCGGCAGGTGCATCCGTTGGTGCGGGAAGCCGCGCTGCCCGCGTTGCGGTCGTTGGCCGAGGACATAGGGGCGACCGCCCATCTCACGCTCGTCGACGGGACCGAGGCGTTGGCCGTCGCGGTCGTCGAGCCGACGTGGACGGACTACCACGTGGCGTACCGGGCCGGGTTCCGGCACTCGCTGGACCGGGGTGCAGCGGGGCGGGCGATTCTGTCGGGCCGGCAGCAGCCGGGGGACTGGCCGGGGTACGCGCTCACGCACGGGGAACTGGAGGCGGGGGCCAGCGGGGCCGCCGCGCCGCTGCTCGGGGTGACGGGGGTCGAGGGCAGCGTGGGGGTCGTCATGCTCGCCGACGTGGTGCCGGAGCGGGTCGGGCCGCGTGTCATGGACGCGGCCCGAGAGGTGGCCGACGCGTTGCGGTGAGCGGGTCGGCCGTCGGCGGCCCGCGGGTCATGCCAGGGCGTCCAGGGTGTCCAGCCAGTCCAGCAGGTGTTTGTTGAAGATGTCCGGCTGCTCCATGTTGACGTAGTGGGCGGTGCCCTCGACGGAGATGGCCCGGCCCTCGCCGGCGACCGTGCCGACCAGGCGTTCGGCCATGGCGATGAGGTCCGGGGCGTCCAGGGCGCCGTTGATGGCGAGGGTGGGGGCGGTGATGGTGGCGGCGCGGGCCCAGGTGTCGGTCACCGGGACGTGCCAGTCCGTCTCGCCGACGGTGTGCTTGGCGGCGGTGGCGCGGCTCATCTCCCGTACGCGCCGCACGACGTCGGGGTCCACGTCGTCGACCGCGCGGTGCGGGCCCGCGACGGCCTCGCCGACCACGTCGAGCCAGCCCTCGATGTCGCCGGACATCAGCGTGCCGTAGTACCGGGCGACGCTGTCCTTGGTCCAGGGGTCCGTGTGCTCGGGCTCGCTGGTCCCGACGCCGCTGACGACGAGGGCGCGTACGAGTTCGGGGTGCTCCAGTGCCGTGTCGACGGCCGTGCCCCCGCCCATCGACATGCCAATCAGGACCGCCGGGCCGGTGTCCAGGTGACGCAGCAGCGCGGCGAGGTCGTCGGTGAGGCGGAACGGCCTGCTGGCGTTGGCGGAGGCCCCGTGCCCTCGGGCGTCCGGCGTGATGACGCGGTGGCAGGCCGCCAGGGCGGGCACCAGATCGCGCCACATGCGGTGGTCGGTGAAGCTGCCGTGCAGCAGCGCGAGCGGGGTGCCCGAACCGACGTCCTGATAGGCGAGCGGACCGTCGTCGGACAGGAATGTGCGCGTGAGGGCCTGCGAGGCATCTGTCATGACAACTAGGGTGTCATGTTGGAGGGGTGGATGACAACCAGGTTGTCATTCTGCCCGCGGCGGAGTCCCGCAGGGGAGCGTGGAAGAGAATGATGCGGTGACAGAGAACGATGCGGTGACAGAGAACGATGAACCGCTGCCGCCCGACGCGCTCGCCGGGCGGCTGTCCGAGGTGTTCGCCGTCCTCGGTCCCCTCTACCGGCGGACGACCCGCGCGCTGGAGCTGAAGGAGCGGAAGGAGGGGTTCCCCGTCGGCGTACGCGCCGTCCTGGAGCTGTTGCGCATGGGCGGGAGACCCATGACCGTGCCCCAGATGGGACGGACACTGGCGCTGAGCAGGCAGTTCGTGCAGCGGATGGTCAACGAGGCGGCGGGGCAGGACCTCGTCGAGGCCATCCCGAACCCCGCGCACCAGCGGTCCTCCCTGATCCGGATCACCGGCACCGGCCGGGCGACCATCGACGCTCTGGTCGCCCGGGAGAGGCTCCTGCTGGAGCGGGCCGGCGGTGATCTGACGGGGGCCGACGTCGACGCCTGCCTACGGGTGCTGACGCATCTCCTCGCGCTCTTCGAGGACGTGGACGTCAACTGAGGCCCGGCCGACGCGCTGCCTCGGCCCCGCCCCCGGGCACCACCGCCCCCTGGCCGGAAGGACCCCTCACGTTAGATTGATCCCGTGCTCTCTCGTCTCTCCAGCCTTTCGCGTCCCGTGGCCGTAGCCGCATACGCCCTGCCCGTCGTGGGGCTGCTCGCCACGGCGGTGTTCGCGCCGTTGCCGTTCTCCGTGGCGCAGCCGGGGATGACGGCGAACGTGCTCGGCGAGAACAAGGGGGAGCCGGTGATCACGATCAGCGGCGCGGAGGCCCGGAAGACCAGCGGTCAGCTGCGGATGACGACGATCGAGGCGACCGGTCCTGACGCCCGCGTCGGGCTCGGCGAGGTGATCGACAGCTGGTTCCGCACGGACCAGGCCGTGATGCCGCGCGACGCGGTCTATCCCAGCGGTGACACCGCCGAGGAGATCCAGGAGTACAACGAGGCGGAGATGAAGGAGTCCCAGGACACGGCCACCGAGGCGGCCCTCGCCTACCTCGGCGAGGACTCCGACGACATCGAGGTCACCCTGCGCCTCGCCGATGTCGGCGGCCCCAGCGCGGGCCTGCTCTTCTCCCTCGGCATCGTCGACAAGCTCGACGGCGACGGCAGCGGCGGTGACCTCACGGGCGGCCGCGTCATCGCCGGTACGGGGACCATCGACCCGGAGGGCCGGGTCGGCGCGGTCGGCGGGGTCACCCTCAAGACCCAGGCCGCCCACCGTGACGGCGCGACCGTCTTCCTCGTCCCCAAGGCCGAGTGCGCGGACGCGAAGGCCGAACTGCCCAAGGGGCTGCGGCTCATCCCGGTGACGACCCTGAAGGGCGCGGTCGGCTCGCTCGTGGCGCTGGAGACGGGCAAGGGATCCGTACCCGGCTGCTGACCGGGGACTGAGGACCGCTGATCGCTGATCGCAGACCGCAGACCGCAGACCGCGGACTGCTGACCGATGGAGCCGTACGGAGTAGCCCGGGGGTCACCCCTCCCGTACGAACCCCTCCGCCACCATCCACTCCAACGCCACCCGGTGCGGATCCTCCCCGTCCACGTCCACCCTGGCGTTCAGCTCGCGCGCCACGTCGTTGTTCAGCTTCTTCGTGATGGGCGCGAGGACGTCGGCGATCTCCGGCCACTCCTTCAGCGTCGCGGAGTTGATCTCGGGGGCCGCGTTGTAGTGGGGGAAGAACCTCCGGTCGTCGGCCATCACCGCGAGCTTCATCGACGCGATGCGCCCGTCGGTCGTGTAGACCTCCCCGAACAGGCAGCTCCCCTTGGCCGCCTGGGTGTAGATGATCCCGCTGTCCATCTGCGTGATGTTCCCGGTGGGCAGGCTCATCCCGTACGCCTTCTGCATGCCGGGCAGCCCGTCCGCGCGGTGGGCGAACTCGCTCTCCACGCACAGGGTGACGGCCTCGGGCTCCTTCGCCGCCAGCACGGCCACGTCGGAGAGGGTCTTCGTGCCGTACGCCTTGGAGTTGGCGCGGTTCAGGGCGAGGGCGTACGTGTTGTCGAGCGCGGAGGGCGGCAGCCAGGTCAGGCCGTTCTTCAGGTCGGCGTCACGCACCTCCTCCCACTGTCGGCGCGGGTCGGTGAGGGGGGTGCTGTTGCCCTGGTAGGTGATCCAGGCGGTGCCCGTGTACTCGTACATGGCGTCCGCGTCCCCGCTCCGCACCGCCTCCCGGGCGCCGAACGACCCCTGGATGCCGGTGCGGTCGAGCACCTCCGCGCCGGCCGCCTGGAAGGCGATGCCCATGACGGCGCCGAGGATCAGGTTCTCGGTGAAGTCCTTGGAGGTGACGGTCAGGTCGGCGCCCTCCAGCGGTCGGCCCCGGCCGACCGAGCCCGGCTGGACGTCGTCGGTCATCGGGGAACCGCTGGTCAGCCCGCAGCCGGCCACCAGCAGACTCCCCAGCAGCAGGGGCGCACGCCGGCTCATGAAGCCGCCTCCAGCCCCCGTGGCCGGAGCGCCAGTTCGGCCAGCGAGGCGAGCCAGTCGACCAGCAGGGCCAGGGTGACCGTGAGGATCGAGCCGAGCACGAGGACGGGCATGCGCTGGGTGGTGATGCCGGTCGTGATCAGTACGCCGAGGCCGCCGCCTCCGCCGAAGGTGGCGAGGGTCGCCGTGCCCACGTTCAGGACGAGAGCCGTGCGAACGCCCGCGAGGATCAGCGGTACGGCCAGGGGGAGTTCGACACGGGTGAGCACCTCCGCCGGGGACATGCCGATGCCCCGGGCGGCTTCGAGGAGGGTCGGGTCGTTCGCCTTCAGACCGGCGATCGTGTTGGCGAGGACGGGCAGGACGGCGTAGACGATCATGCCGATCAGGGCCGCCCTCCGGCCGATGCCGAGCCAGATCACCAGCAGGGCGAGCAGGCCGATGGCCGGGGTGGCCTGGCCCATGTTGGCGACGGTCAGGGCCACCGGGGTGGCCCTCCGGCACGCTTGCCTGGTCAGCAGGACGCCCAGTGGGATCGCGATGATCAGCACGAAGAAAGTGGAGATCGCGGTCAGCTGGATGTGCTGCCACAGGGCCTGCCCCACCTGCCCGTTCGACAGCGCGTTCACGGAGATCGCGTCCAGCTCGGCCTGCTGGAACCAGATCCAGGTGGCGAGGAGGACGACCACGAGGACGGAGGGCAGGAACGTCAGCTTCTGCCAGGTCACCCTGGGGGCGGGCGGCCTGTCCGGCGGCGGGGTCTCGTCGACGGGAGGCGCCGAACCCGGCGCGGACGGCCCGGCCGACGCGGGCGTGTCGGCCGACGCGGGCGTGTCGCCCGGCCCGGAGACGCCATCCGCGGTGATCGCCGAGCCTGCCTCGGCGGGGGTGGCGGTGGTCGTGTCGGTGGCGGTGGCCTTGATCGCGGATCTCACTTCGGCGGCGGCTCCGGTATCGGCGGCGGCTCCCGTATCGGCGCCGGTGGTCGCCCTGGTCGTGAGATCTGCCCCGGTCGGGGAGCCCATCTCGGTCGTGGAGGGCGTCCCGGTCGGGGAGCCTGCTCCGGTCGGGGAGCCCGTTCCGGTCGGGGAGCCCGTTCCGGTCGGGGAGCCTGCCCCGCTCGTGGAGCCCGTTCCGGTTGCGGTGCCCATCTCGGTGGTGGAGCCTGCCCCGCTCGGGGAGCCCGCTCCAGTCGTGGAGCCCGTTCCGGTCGCGGAACCCATCTCTGTTGTGGAGGGCGTCCCGGTAGGGGAGCGCGCCCCAGTTGTGGAGGGCGTCCCGGTCGCGGAACCCATCTCTGTTGTGGAGGGCGTCCCGGTCGTGGGGCCCGCCCCAGTCGTGGAGCGCGCCCCAGCCGTGGGACCCGCGCCAGCCGTGGAGCCCGTCTCGGCAGCCGTCATAGCGCCCCCTTTTCTCTGTCGACCTCCTGCTCGGCGGGCGCCTGTCGGGCCAGGGTGTCCTCCAGCCCGTGCCGGTGTTCCGGTGCGTCCAGCCGGTCCGCCGCCAGCAGCCCGCGGACGGAGTGGAGCAGGGTCTCCGTGTCCAGGACGCCGGTGTACTGTCCGTGCGGGCCGGTGACGGCGACGCGCCCCGCGCTGTCGGTGAGCACGGCCTCCAGGGCGTCCCGCAGGGTGGCGTCGCCGGTGACGGTCCTGTGGACCGGGGTCCCGGCCCGCGCCGGCGACCCCGCGGCGCGCGTCAGGTCCCCGCGCCGCAGCCAACGGCACGGCCGTCCGCGCTCGTCGAGGAGCAGCACCTCGCCGGTGCCGCTCGCCCGCAGCCGCTCGACGATCCGTTGCGGCGGATCGCCCACGTCGGCCGTCGGACAGTCGGTCACCTCGACGTCCCGTACGCGCGTCAGGCCGAGCCGCCTCAGGGCGGCGCCCTCGCCCACGAAACCGGAGACGAAGTCGTCCGCCGGGCCGGCGAGGATCGCCTGCGGGGTGTCGAACTGCGCGATGTGCGACCGCTCCCGCAGGATCGCGATCCGGTCGCCGAGCTTGATCGCCTCGTCGACGTCATGGGTGACGAACACGATCGTCTTGTGCAGCTCGCGCTGGAGCCGGAGCAGCTCGTCCTGGAGGTGGTCGCGGGTGATCGGGTCCACCGCCCCGAACGGCTCGTCCATCAGCAGGACGGGCGGATCGGCAGCCAACGCCCGTGCCACGCCCACCCGTTGCTGCTGACCGCCGGAGAGCTGACGCGGATACCGGTCGCGGAACTCGCCCGGGTCGAGCCCCACCAGGTCCAGCATCTCCGCCACCCGCGCCCTGACCCGGGACGCCGACCAGCCGACCATCCTCGGCACGAGCGAGATGTTCTGGGCGACGGTCATGTGCGGGAAGAGACCGGACGACTGGATCGCGTAGCCCACCCTGCGCCGCAGCCTGACCGGATCGATACCGGTGACGTCCTCACCATTGATCCGGATGGAACCGCTGGACGGCTCGATCAACCTGTTGATCATCTTGAGCGTCGTCGACTTGCCGCACCCCGACGGCCCGACGAGCACGACGGTCTCGCCCGCGTCGATCCGCAGGGTGACGCCGTCGACGGAGGGCTGACGACTGCCCGGATACCGCTTGCCGAGGTCGACCAACTCGATGGTGGCCCCCGTCGTGCCGCTGTCAGCCACGGATCCCCCTCGGAATCGTCAGCCGCCCGATCAGCACATACGCGGCGTCGAACAATAGTGCGAGGACGACGATGCCGAGCGTGCCGGCGAGCACCTGGTTGAGCGCGTTCGCGCTGCCCAGCGAGGCGACACCGCGGAAGATCTCGTTGCCCAGGCCCGGCCCGGAGGCGTACGCGGCGATCGCGGCGATGCCCATCAGCATCTGTGTGGAGACCCGGATCCCGGTGAGAATCGGCGGCCAGGCGAGCGGCAGTTCGACCCGCAGCAGCCGCAGGGACCGGGACATCCCGATGCCCTTCGCCGCGTCCACCAGCGCCGGATCGACCCCGCGCAGGCCCACGATCGTGTTCCGTACGACCGGCAGCAGCCCGTACAGCGTCAGCGCGATCACCGTCGGGGCCACGCCCAGCCCCACCACCGGGACCAGCAGACCGATCATGGCGAGGGAGGGGATGGTCAGGAGGGTGGCGGTGGTGGTCGTGGCGAGCCCGGCGGCCCACTCCCGCCGGTAGGTGACGACCCCGATCAGCACGCCGACGGCCGTGGCCACGACCATGCACTGGAACACCGCGCCGGCCGTTTGATACGCGTCGAACAGCAGCTTCTCGCGATAGCTGCCGACGTACTCCCAGAAGCTCACCGGCACGCACCCCCAGGCTCGGCTAGGTCGTCGTCTCCCGGGCCCCGTCGGTTCACTCGTGGAGCGACGCCTGCTCCACCAGCGGGATGATCCGCAACGGAACGGGGTTCTCCATGACGATCGCCGTGGCGGCCCGGACGATGCCATCAAAACCGACGACCCGGTCGATCACCCGCTGGAGATCGGCGTTCGAACGGGCCACCAGCCGGCACAGCATGTCCCCGCTGCCGGTCGTCGTGTGCAGCTCCAGCACCTCCGGCACGGTCGCCAAGTGCGCCCGCACGTCGGCCCCTTGCCCCTGCCTGATCTGCAGCGTCGCGAACGCCGTGACCGGGTACCCGAGCGCGGCCGGGTCCACCTGGGGACCGAACCCGCGGATGACTCCATTCGACTGAAGCCGGTCGAGCCGGGCCTGCACCGTGCCCCGCGCGACCCCCAGCCGTCGTGACATCTCCAGCACCCCGATCCGCGGCTCCCGCGCGAGCAGGACGATCAGCCGCCCGTCCAGATGATCGATCGCCATGAGACCTCCCGGGATGGTCACCCTGTACAGAACCAGTTGGAGGATGGATTCTCCACTGGGCAGATTGTCCAGCAGAATCACGAACTGTTGCGCACCTTGTGGAGGCGGGTGGAGTCTGCGGCCATGGCAGCCACTTCCGCGCACACACGCGACATCCCCGACACCGCACGGCAGGCGGACCCCTTCCCGGTGAAGGGAATGGACGCCGTCGTCTTCGCCGTGGGCAACGCCAAGCAGGCCGCCCACTACTACTCCACCGCGTTCGGCATGCGCCTCGTCGCCTACGCCGGCCCCGAGACCGGCAGCCGCGAGACGGCGAGCTACGTCCTGGAGAACGGCTCGGCCCGTTTCGTCCTCACCTCCGTCGTCAAACCCGCCACCACCTGGGGGCACTTCCTCGCCGAGCACGTGGCCGAGCACGGCGACGGCGTCGTCGACCTCGCCATCGAGGTCCCGGACGCCCGCCGCGCGTACGCCTACGCCATCGAGCACGGCGCCCGTTCCGTCGCCGAGCCGTACGAGGTGAAGGACGAGCACGGCACGGTCGTCCTCGCCTCGATCGCCACCTACGGCACGACCCGGCACACCCTCGTCGAGCGCACCGGCTACGACGGCCCGTACCTCCCCGGCTACGTCGCCGCCGACCCCCTCGTCGAGCCGCCCGCCCACCGCACCTTCCAGGCCATCGACCACTGCGTCGGCAACGTCGAGCTCGGGCGCATGAACGAGTGGGTGGAGTTCTACAACCGGGTCATGGGCTTCACGAACATGAAGGAGTTCGTGGGCGACGACATCGCCACCGAGTACAGCGCGCTGATGTCGAAGGTCGTGGCGGACGGCACCCTGAAGGTCAAGTTCCCCATCAACGAGCCCGCCATCGCCAAGAAGAAGTCCCAGATCGACGAGTACCTGGAGTTCTACGGCGGCGCGGGCGTCCAGCACATCGCGCTCAACACGAACGACATCGTGCGCACGGTACGGACGATGCGCGCGGCCGGGGTGCAGTTCCTCAACACCCCCGACTCGTACTACGACACGCTGGGGGAGTGGGTCGGCGACACCCGTGTCCCCGTCGACACCCTCCGCGAACTCAAGATCCTCGCCGACCGGGACGAGGACGGGTACCTGCTCCAGATCTTCACCAAGCCGGTCCAGGACCGGCCGACGGTCTTCTTCGAGATCATCGAACGGCACGGGTCCATGGGCTTCGGCAAGGGCAACTTCAAGGCGCTGTTCGAGGCGATCGAGAGGGAGCAGGAGAAGCGCGGCAATCTGTGACCGGGCGCCTCACAGCCCGGGGGTGACTGCGCTCGGGCGACCGCGGATGGTTCGTGGTCGCTCGCGCAGTTCCCCGCGCCCCTGAAAGACCAGGCCCCTGCGGGCCTGGAAGACGACGGGCCGGTGGGTCTGGAAGGCGACCGGGCGGTGGGTCTGGAAGGCGACGGGCCGGTGGGTCTGGAAGGCGACCGGCCGGTGGGCCTGGAAGGCGACGGGGCGCCGGGGTGAAAAGCACGGGGCGCAGCCCCTGCTTTTCAGGGGCGCGGGGAACTGCGCGACCAGCCCCCACCGGACCCGCACCCGCCAACGCACAGGCACCCCCACCCCCTCACGCGAACCGCCGCCCCCCACCCACCGAGAAGTACGGATTGAGACGCCGCGCCTCGGCAAGATGCCGCCGGGCCGGGGCCGCCAGGCCCAACGCCCGCTCGATCACCCCCCGGTGACAGGCGTACGCCGCACTCCGCACCTCCCCACCCCGCGCCCGGTCCGTCGCCCGCCGCGCGAACCCCAGCGCCTCCTCGTCCTTCCCGGCCCGGTGCAGCGCCCACGCCAGCGCGTCCGCCACCCGCAGACCCGGCTGCCGTTCCCACTCGGCCCGGAGCACCCGCACGGCCACCTCCGGATCCCCGTGGTCCGCCTCCAGCGCCCCGAGGACGAGCGACTCGTTCACCCCGGCCCCGGCGGCCCGCGCCACCAGCGTGCGCACCACGCCGTACTGCTTCCGCGCCTCCCCGGCCCGCCCCAGCGACGCGTACAACTCGCCCAGCCGCAGCGCTACCTGGGCCGACGGCCGCCGTGACAGGGCCACCCGGTACGCCCGCACCCCCTGCGCCGTCCGCCCCAGCGCGGCCAGCGCCCGCCCCCGGCACGCATCGGCCTCCGGCTCGCTCCCGGCGGCTTCGCAGTACCGCAACGACTGCGCCGCCTCCCCCCGCTCCCAGGCCAGCTCCCCGGCCCGCACCCACCACGCGGCGGCCGCGGCCGACGGCCCCACGGGCGTCGTCTCCGAAGCCGCCGCATCGGCGATCGTGGTGGCCGCGTCCTCGCGTGCCCCCTGGTCCCAGTAGACCTGCGCGGCCCGCGCCCGCGCCGCCGGCCCGGAGTTCAGGGTGAGCAGCCTGCCCAGGGCCGCGCGGGCCGCCTTGTACCGGCCGAGCCCGTCGTACGCGTCGATGAGCAGGGCGTACGAGGTCCAGCGCTCCGGCGCCACCCGTACGGCCTCCTCGCCCCAGTGTTTCGCCGCCCGGAAGTCGCGGCGGGCGTTCGCGAGCGCGGCGAGGCCTTCGAGGGCGTCCACGTTGCCGGTCGGCCGCAGGCGCAGCGAGGTGCGCAGGGCGTTTTCGGCCTTCGGGTAGTCGGCGAAGGCGCCGGTACGGCGGGCCCGCTCGGTGTACGCCACGCCGAGCACGGCCCACGAGGTGTGATCACGCGGACGGTCCCGCACCCGGGCCTCACGTTCCCGGACGACCGAGGCCACCGCGGGCAACGCGGCGGGCGCCCCGGCCGTCATCACGGCCCGGGCCCGCCCCTCGGGCCCGGCCGCACCCACCACCCGGGCCGCACGCCCGCCGCCGCCGTCTCCGCCGCCACCGTCCCCGTCGCCCCCGTCCGGCGGCACCACCATCAGCACACCCCCGAGCACAAGACACCCGACGACCGCCCAGGCCACCCCCCGCCCCTGCCCCCACCGCCGGGCCGCCCGCTCCTCGTTCTCCACAGACATGCCGCTCACTGTGCGTCAATACGACGACCACATCCCGCACCCGAACGCTCGCGCCGACGGGTTCACACCGATGGCCGTGAGTGCGAACCTGTGATCATGAGCCGTATCCAAGCCCCGAGTGACGAGACGACCGGCAACCTCGTCGACCGTCTGCTGAGCGGCCTGCCACCGGAGGCGGTCCACGTCGATCCGGACGTCACCGCCTCGTACGCGAACGACATGGCGAGCTTCTGCGAGGCGGGTGTCCCGGCGGTCGTCGTGCTGCCCCGGACCGTCGAACAGGTGCAGCACGTCATGCGCGTCGCCACGGAACTGCGCGTCCCCGTGGTCCCGCAGGGCGCCCGCACGGGCCTGTCCGGCGGCGCCAACGCCTCCGAGGGCTGCGTCGTGCTGTCCCTGACGAAAATGGACCGGATCCTCGAGATCAACCCCGTCGACCGCATCGCCGTCGTCGAGCCCGGCGTCATCAACGCGACCCTCTCCCGCGCGGTCAACGAGCACGGCCTCTGCTACCCGCCGGACCCCTCCAGCTGGGAGATGTGCACGATCGGCGGCAACATCGGCACGGCCTCCGGCGGCCTGTGCTGTGTGAAGTACGGGGTGACCGCCGAGTACGTCCTCGGCCTGGACGTCGTGCTCGCCGACGGCCGGCTGATGTCCACCGGCAGGCGCACCGCGAAGGGCGTCGCCGGCTACGACCTCACGCGGCTCTTCGTCGGCTCGGAGGGCTCGCTCGGCATCGTCGTCCGCGCGACCCTCGCCCTCAAGCCGCAGCCGCCCCAGCAGCTCGTGCTGGCGGCCGAGTTCGCGTCGGCGGCCGCCGCCTGCGACGCGGTGTGCCGGATCATGGCCGGCGGGCACGTCCCGTCACTGCTCGAACTCATGGACCGTACGACCGTGAAGGCCGTCAACGACCTGGCCCACATGGGACTCCCGGAGACCACGGAGGCGCTGCTGCTGGCCGCCTTCGACACCCCGGACCCGGCCGCCGACCTCGCCGCGGTGGGCGAACTGTGCGAGGCCGCGGGCGCCACCCAGGTCGTCCCCGCGGACGACGCGGCGGAGTCCGAACTGCTGCTCCAGGCACGGCGGTTGTCGCTCACCGCGCTGGAGGCGGTGAAGGGCACGACGATGATCGACGACGTGTGCGTGCCGCGCTCGAAGCTCGGCGAGCTGATCGAGGGCGTGGAGCGCGTCGCCCAGAAGTACGACCTGACCATCGGGGTCTGCGCACACGCCGGCGACGGCAACACGCACCCCACCGTCTGCTTCGACGCGGCGGACCCCGAAGAGTCCCGGCGCGCCCGCGAGTCCTTCGACGAGATCATGGCCCTCGGCCTGGAACTCGGCGGCACGATCACCGGCGAGCACGGCGTGGGCATCCTCAAGAAGGAGTGGCTGGCGCGGGAGCTCGGCCCGGTGGGCATGGAGATGCAGCGGGCGGTGAAGTCCGCCTTCGACCCGCTGGGCATCCTCAACCCGGGCAAGCTGTTCTGACCCCCTCGGTGCCGATTCCCTCGGTTCTGACGCACCCGCCTCACTGGGCGAGGAGTTCGGCCAGGCCGTCGTCGATGCGCAGCATGTCGAACTCCGAGCCCGGCGGCACCACCCGCAGGGTCCGCTCCAGCCAGGCCGACACGGCGGCGGCCGGCGCTTCGAGCAGCGCGTCCCCGTCCGGCGAGCTGAGCGCCATCAGCACGACGCTGCGGCCCGACACCTTCGTCGGCCACACCCGCACGTCCCCGCGCCCGCACGGCCGGAACACCCCCTCGACGAGCAGCTCCCGCGCGAACGTCCAGTGGACCGGGCGGTCGGAGTTGACGTGGAAGGTGATGTGGACGGCGTAGGGGTCGTCGGTGCGGTAGCCGAGCTTGGCCGGCACGGGGATGCTGCGCTCGGGCGACAGGACGAGTCCGAGCTCCAGCTCGCGCTCCACTACGGTGTGCCGCATGGTGATCGTTCCTCTCTCGTGGAGGGGCCCCGTGGGCGGGCCCGTACGAGTGAGAGGGGCGTGGGCCCCGAAGCATTACGCGGGTTCGCGAAACTTTTTTCCGGCGGGTTCACCGACCGGCTTCCGCCGCCGCGGGCCCTCTGGGCCCGTAGCAGATCCGTGCGCGAATGGGGCGGGTCCGGCGGCAGCGGTCATGGGACTTGCCGGCGTCTGGTAGATGTGTATGCCCTCCACCAAACCCACGAGCAGATACGGGACGACGGACATGAGTGCCCCAACCCCGGCCCCCGGTGACGACAGGCCCCGTGAAGGGTATTACCCGGACCCGTCCATTCCTGGATATGTCCGGTACTGGAACGGCGCGGCCTGGGTGCCGGGTACGAGCCGTCCGGCGCCCTCCGACGGCACGCCGCTCGCCCCGCCGCCCGGCTCCGGCTCGGCCGGCACGGTGGAGGAGACGGGCCCGCACTTCTTCGACGAGGACCCCGCGCCCGACGGCGAGTCGGGCCGCTCGTCCTCCGACAGCGCCCTGCACGGCTCCCGCCCCGAGCCGGCCTCCGCGTGGGGCGCCGACCGCTCCCGCCAGACCGGTTTCGGCGGCGACAAGGACCGCCGGGTGTCGTGGGGTTCCGCCCCCGGCGCCGACCCCCGCCTCTCCCTCGCGGCCGAAGCGGACGGCGACCCCGGTGACTCCGGGCCCACGGCGAGCACGGACGGTACGGCGACGATCCCTCCGGCGGAGGCCGACGGGGACGCCGGGGCCTCACCGGGCACGGTGGTGTTCCGCCGTCCCGACACGTCCGGGCGGCCCCCGGCCGGCGAGGGCGCGGAACCCCTGCGGACGGACGGGACGATGACGTTCCGCCCCTCCGCGCGCGCGGGGCAGCCGGACGGGGCCGCGCCCGCGGCGCCCGGCGTCTTCGGCGGTCCCCTGACCCCCGCCCAGATCGCCGCGCAGCAGGCCCTGGGCCTCGCCCCGCAGTCCTCCTCGCCCGCGACGGCACCGTCCGGCCCCCAGCAGGGTCCGCAGCCTCCGCAGGGTCCGATGGCTCCGCAGCAGGGCCCGCAGGCGGGCCTGCCTGTGGGCGGGACCGCCCCGGCCCCACGGCAACCGGAGCCGCAGCAGCCCCAGTTCGGCGGCGCGTTCCCCCAGCAGGCCCCGCCGACCTCACCGGCGGCGCCCACCCCGCAGGCCGCCCAGCCCGCGCCGGACGTGCCCCAGCAGGCCGCCGCCCGGCAGTCGGCCGAGGCCCCGATGGCCGTCGGCACCGGCGGCGGGCAGCCCTCCTGGGCGCAGCAGGTGCACCGCCTCGCCGGGGGCGAGGGGGAGCAGCCGGTCGCGCCGTGGAAGCCGGTGGTGGAGGACCCCTTCCAGGCCGCCGCGCGACGGCAGGCGGAGTCCCGGCCCGCGGGGCTCGGCAGACGGCTGGGCGCCCGGCTCGTGGACAGCCTGGTCGTCGGCGCCGTCACGGCCGGGGCGGCCGTGCCGTTCGGCACCAAGGCGATGGACCACATCGACGAGAAGATCGACGCGGCCAAGCTCTCCGGCGAGAAGGTCACCGTCTGGCTGGTCGACGGCACGACCTCCGTCTACCTGGGCATCATCCTGGGCGTCCTGTTCCTCGTCAGCGCCCTCTACGAGGTGCTGCCCACCGCCAGGTGGGGCCGCACCCTCGGCAAGAAGCTGTTCGGCATCGAGGTCCGGGACATCGAGGGCCACGAGCCCCCGTCGTTCGGGCGCTCGCTGCGCCGCTGGCTCGTCCACACCGTCTCCGGGCTGCTCGGCATCGGTGTGATCGGCGTCCTGTGGTGCGTGTGGGACAGGCCGTGGCGCCAGTGCTGGCACGACAAGACGGCGCACACGTTCGTGGCGGGCAAGTAGCGGCGGGCAAGTGGCGGCGGGCGAGTAGCGGCAGGGGCCGCGTGGGCCGGACGGGGGCGCGGGGGAACCGCGTACCCCGGACGGCCCCGTGCCGGATGCGGAGCCTGGGGGTTCGCGGTCGACTCGGGCCATGAGTACCGAACCGCCGCCCTTCGGCTCCGGTCAGTCCCCGGACGACGACCCGTTCAAGAAGCAGCAGCCCCCGCCGGGCCGGGGCGGCGGCTCCCCGTACGACCCGCCGCCCGGGCAACCGCCGCCGTACGGGGGCGGGCAGGAACCGCCGTACGGCGGCCAGCCGCCCCCCTACGGCGGCGGTCCCTACGGCGGCGACCCCTATGGCGGTGGGCCGTACCCGAACGATCCGCTCTCGGGCATGCCGCCGCTCGCCGACAGCGGGAAGCGGGTGCTGGCGCGGATCATGGACATGATCCTGGTGGGGATCGTGGTGGGGCTGCTGGCGTGGGCGTTCAGGATCGGCCAGTACACGGTGGACTCGGACGACTGGGAGTTCGGCAGGTCCCTCGCCCAGGAGGCGCTGGCCGCGATCCTCTACATCGCGTACGACACGTACTTCGGCGTCAAGAACGGCCAGACCCTCGGCAAGAAGCTGATGAAGCTGCGGGTGGCGAACCTCAACGACGGGTCCACGCCCTCCATGCAGACCGCGCTGATCCGCGCGGCCGTGCTGTGGATCCCCTTCGCCTTCTGCTGCGCCTGCGTCTGGACGGCGATCGCGGGCGGCTGGAGCTTCTTCGACAAGCCCTACAAGCAGGGTCTGCACGACAAGGCCGCGAAGACGGTGGTGGTCAGTACGGCTTGAGCGCGCGGTCGCACGACAACGGCGGGTCCGGGATCGATGATCCACGGGCCCGCCGACGCGTTTCAGCGAGCTGTCACCGCGTGCCGGTTCAGGACCCCGTCGGCTCGTGCACCGGCTCCCGTACCGCCTCGGACCGCACGGCCGCCGGGGCCGGGGCACGGGCGGGGGCCGGCGCGGCGACGGACACCCCGGGGCGGCGCGTGGCGGCGCCGGGCGCGGGCTTGGGCAGCGGCACGGTCAGTGCGACGAGCAGGCCGAGGGCCAGGGCGGAGAGGGCGATCACCGCGATGCCCGCGCCGGAACTCGTCTGTGACAGCAGCAGCATGGCGAGGGTGGACAAGATCACGGTGCAGGAGCCGTAGGCGAGCTGTGCGGTCGTCGGACGAGGCATGGCAATCGTGTCCTCGGGTGGGGTCTCCCCGTGCCTCTCTCGATGAAGGGGAGGTTGCGGATACGAATCAAAGGTGAAGCCGTGCAGTCGGCTTGGCTTCTGCCGACCTCCGGCGCTCCGCCAATCGACTCTATTCGCCAGGGTGCCCGAGTGGAACGACAGGTAAGCGTGACCTGACACACGGTGCCGGGTGCACAGGGGGCGCACGGATTCATGGGGTCCGGCAAGTGGACGCGTATGCGCGCCGGTTCGAGAGGTGTGTGGGCGATGCACGTAACGTCCGCATAACGAACAAGCGCTTCCCGTAGACGCCGATAATGCACTTGACCTGTCCAAGTCAAGATCTATTTTTTCTCTCGAAACTCCGGTCGAATGGCGTCACTTGACTACACGCGTATACCGCGCGCGGACTCCTCCACACAGGGCCATCCCCTTCCGCGCGAACGGGCGCGGGGGAGGACCTCAAGTGACCAGTAGACCCTGGATGTTCAGAGCGGCGGCGATCGGCGTCGCGGTCGCCACGGCGGCGACCATGTCGGCCCTCACGGTGGCGCAGGCCGCGGACACCGCACCGGCGGCGTCCGTGGACCGGCACGACCCGGCGGACCGGGAGCACGCCGACCACGACCTCGAAGGCCCCCTGAGCAAGACTCAGGAGGCCCAGCGCGAGGAGGCCCTGCAGCAGGTCATATCCGGCGACGCCACGGTCAAGGACCGTGACGGCTCGCAGGTCGTGCAGCTGAAGAGCAAGAAGGGCAAGAGCAAGTACGTCGAGCTCGGCCGCGAGAAGACCGACAAGATCTTCACGATCCTCGTCGAGTTCGGCGACCAGGTCGACAGCCGCTACGGCGGCACCGCGGGCCCGGCGCACAACCAGATAGCCGAGCCGGACCGCGCCCAGGACAACTCCACGGCCTGGCAGGCGGACTACAACCAGGCGCACTTCCAGGACCTGTACTTCGGCACCGGCAAGAAGACCGAGTCGATGAAGAAGTACTACGAGAAGCAGTCCTCGGGCCGCTACTCGATCGAGGGCGAGGTCTCGGACTGGGTCAAGGTCCCCTACAACGAGGCCCGCTACGGCAACAACGCCTGCGGCCAGTCCACCTGCTCCAGCGTGTGGAACGTGGTCAGCGACGGTCTGACGTCCTGGGTCGCCCAGCAGAAGGCAGCGGGGCGCACCGACGCCGAGATCAAGGCGGACGTGGCCGAGTTCGACCAGTGGGACCGCTACGACTTCGACGGCGACGGCGACTTCAACGAGTCCGACGGCTACATCGACCACTTCCAGATCGTGCACGCCGGTGAGGACGAGTCCGCGGGTGGCGGCGCGCAGGGCGAGGACGCCATCTGGGCCCACCGCTGGTACGCGTTCGGCTCCGACGCGGGCGCCACGGGCCCCGACGGCAACAAGCTCGGCGGCGCCAAGATCGGTGACACCGGCATCTGGGTCGGCGACTACACCATCCAGCCCGAGAACGGCGGACTCGGTGTCTTCGCCCACGAGTACGGCCACGACCTCGGTCTGCCGGACCACTACGACACCCAGGGCGGTGACAACTCCACCGGTTTCTGGACCCTGATGTCCTCCGGTTCCTGGCTCGGCACCGGCAAGGAAGCCATCGGCGACCTGCCCGGCGACATGACCGCCTGGGACAAGCTGCAGCTCGGCTGGCTCGACTACGACACGGCGAAGGCCGCGACGAAGTCGAAGCACAAGCTGGGTGTCGCGGAGTACAACACCAAGGACAAGCAGGCCCTGGTGGTGGAACTCCCGAAGAAGGAGGTCACCACCGAGATCGTCGAGCCGGCGCAGGGGGCCGGCCAGTGGTGGAGCGGCAGCGGTGACAACCTCTCCAACACCCTGACCCGTTCGGTGGACCTCACGGGCAAGGCCTCGGCCGCGCTCACCCTCGACGGCTGGTACGACATCGAGGCCGAGTACGACTACCTCTACACCGAGGTGTCGACCGACGGCGGCGCCAACTGGACGCCGATCGACGGCACGGTGGACGGCGCGGCGATCCCGCGCGACGCCAGCGACAAGCCCGCGCTGACCGGTTCCTCCGCCGCGTACAAGAAGCTGTCGTACTCCCTGGACGCCTACGCGGGCCAGAAGTTCGACCTCCGCTTCCGCTACCAGACGGACGGCGGTGTGGCCCCCAAGGGCTTCGCGGCCGACTCGATCGCGGTGACCGCCGACGGTTCCGTCCTCTTCTCGGACAACGCGGAGAGCGCGGACGCGGCCTGGACCACGAAGGGCTTCTCGCGCATCGGCGCGTCGATCACGGACGACTACGCGCAGTACTACATCGCCGAGAACCGTCAGTACGTGTCGTACGACAAGACCCTGAAGGTCGGCCCGTACAACTTCGGCTTCTCGACGACGCGTCCGTCCTGGGTGGAGCACTTCCCGTACCAGAACGGTCTGTTGATCTGGAAGTGGGACACCTCGCAGGCGGACAACAACACCAGTGTCCACCCGGGCACGGGTCTGGTCCTGCCGGTCGACTCGCACCCGGCGGCGCTGAAGTGGGCCGACGGCACGGTGATGCGCAGCCGGATCCAGTCCTACGACTCGCCGTTCAGCCTCTACCGCACGGACGGTCTGAAGCTGCACAAGGCGGATGTCCTGACCAAGATCCCGTCGTCGAAGGGCGTGTCGACGTTCAACGACCGGACCAGCACCTACTACGACGAGGCGAGCCCGCTCGCCGGTGTCAAGATCACTGACACCAACACCAAGATCAAGATCGTCAAGGAGGCCAAGGACGGCTCCACGATCTCGGTCCAGGTGGGTCCCGCAGTGAAGTAAGCGGTATTTCCGCAGGTCAGAGCATGTTCGGCCGCGACCCCCTTGGCGGGTCGCGGCCGGACGTGTTTAGGTGCGTGGTGTGGTTTTCTTATTGACACTGACGCTCACGGGGGTGTGACCTGCATGGCCGCAGGAGGTTTCTGCAAACTGCCGGACGGCAATGTCGTCGTCGCCCTGAACCTGCCGGGGGCGACGGCGACGGGCACGGGGAGCGCGCTGCCCGGCGCCGGGTCCGGGGGTGCCACCGGGGCGCTGCCCGGGCCTGCGGCGGGGGGCGGCTCCGGGGCGCTGCCCGCGGCCGTCGGGGCCCTGCCCGTCAGCTGGGCCGGGACCGCGATCGGCGCTCCCGCCGTGTCCGGGGCACCCAAGGCCGTGTTCGGCGCGCCCGCCGGGCCCATGGTCGGCGTTCCGGCCGGGGCCGTGCCGGGCGACGGATCCGTACGTGTCCTCGTCCTGGCCGCGAACCGGGCCCGCGCTCTCACCCGGCTCCGCAACCTGGGCATGCGCGCGATCTACCTCCGCGGCAACGCGGCGCCCCCGACCCCGGACGAGATCACCGCGGTCCTCCACCACCCGGACGGCCTCATCTGGCGCACCTCACCCGCCTGCCCGGCCTCCACGACCCCCGAGCTGTGGCACCCGATCAGGGCGCTGCTCCGACGGCCGACGGTACGGGTGTGAACCGGCACCGGGGCTCGGCCCAGGGCGTGGCTTCGCTCACCGGCGCTCACCGGGTGCCACCGGGCCGGCCCATGCCGCGCCCCGTCCTGCCGCTTCAGCGGCTACACCACCGGCTTGCCCGAGAGTTCCACGCCCGCCTCCCGTAGCTCCTCCAAGGCCCGCTCGGTCGTCTCCTCGGACACCCCGGCGGTCAGGTCCAGCAGTACCTGGGTGCGGAAGCCCTCTCTCGCGGAGTCCAGGGCGGTGGCCCGTACGCAGTGGTCCGTGGCGATGCCGACGACGTCGATCTCGGTGATGTCGCGGGCGCGGAGCCAGTCGGCGAGGGTGACGCCGTTCTCGTCGGCGCCCTCGAAACCGCTGTAGGCAGCGGAGTACGCCCCCTTGTCGAAGACGGCGTCGACCGCGCCGGAGGCGATCACCGGGGCGAAGTTGGGGTGGAACCCGACCCCCTCCGTGCCGGCGACACAGTGGGCGGGCCAGGAGTGGACGTAGTCGGGGTTGTCGGAGAAGTGGCCGCCGGGTGCGATGTGGTGGTCACGGGTGGCCACCACGTGCTGGTAGCCGGGGCCGGCCGCCTGGCCGATCAGCTCGGTGACGGCGGCGGCCACATCGGCACCGCCGGCCACGGCGAGGCTGCCCCCCTCGCAGAAGTCGTTCTGCACGTCGACGACGATCAAGGCGCGGCGCATGGTGTCGGTGTCCTTCGACTCTTCGGTTCTCGGGTGTGTGGGGTGTGTGGGTGTGGTGGGATCGGCCGAGCTGCTGCACTGCGGGACGCTGAGCCACGAAACGCTGGACTTCGAAACTACGAACTTCCGAGCCTAGAGACTTCGAGAGCTGTTCGGGAGGGGGCATCCGGCGCTCGCCCGATGCGCGGACCGGAGCACAGGCCGAACACGCGGGCGCTCGGGGGGCTCGCGGCAGAGCACGCCGGGCATGTTCACTCCGGCCCGCCCCCGGCGTGCTCCCGCCCGCTGCCCCGCACGTATCCGCACGTACCCGGGCGGCTCAGACGTACTCCGTCGGAATGACCGCTTCCCCGCGCGACAGCTGCGTCGCCGACAGCGGCAGGTTCGCCCGCGCGGCCGCGTGCCGCTCGCGTACGACGTCCAGCGACTCCCGGGAGAGCACCCGGCCGTCCTCGATCAGGCGGACCAGGAGCTGCCGGTCCTTGAGCTCTTCGGGGACGGGCCCGGTGCCGACGACCTCGGCCTCCGCGACGCCGTGCTCGTCCAGCCGCCGGGCCGCCCACTTGCGGCCCCCGACGGACGTCTTCCCGCCGGTGGACTTCTTCGCCACGGGCACCAGCGGCTCCGTGGGGTCCGCGGACTCCGCGCGGGCGACGAGCTTGTAGACCATCGAGCAGGTGGGGTGCCCGGACCCGGTCACCAGCTGCGTGCCGACGCCGTACGCGTCCACCGGCGCCGCCGCCAGCGAGGCGATGGCGTACTCGTCGAGGTCCGAGGTCACGATGATCCGCGTCTCGGTCGCGCCCAGCTCGTCCAGCTGCTGCCGCACCCGGTGGGCGACGAGGAGCAGGTCACCGGAGTCGATGCGCACGGCGCCGAGCTCGGGCCCGGCGACCTCCACGGCGGTCCGTACGGCCTCGGTGACGTCGTACGTGTCGACGAGCAGGGTGGTGTTCCGGCCCAGCGAGTCCACCTGCGCCTGGAAGGCGTCCCGCTCGCGGTCGTGGAGCAGGGTGAAGGCGTGGGCGCTGGTGCCGACCGTCGGTATGCCGTAGCGGAAGCCGGCGGCCAGGTCCGAGGTGGAGGTGAAGCCGCCGAGGTACGCGGCGCGCGAGGCGGCCACGGCGGCCAGCTCGTGCGTGCGCCGGGCGCCCATCTCGATCAGCGGGCGCCCTCCGGCGGCGCTCGACATCCGGGAGGCGGCGGCCGCGATGGCCGAGTCGTGGTTGAGGATGGACAGGATCACGGTCTCCAGGAGGACGCACTCCGCGAAGGTGCCCTCGACCCGCATGATCGGCGAGCCCGGGAAGTACACCTCGCCCTCCTGGTAGCCCCACACGTCCCCGCTGAAGCGGTAGCCGGCGAGCCAGTCGAGGGTCTCCGCGTCGATGACGGAGCGCTCGCGCAGGAAGCCGAGGACGCCCGGGTCGAAACGGAAGTTCTCGACCGCGTCCAGTACCCGCCCGGTGCCGGCGACCACGCCGTACCGCCGTCCCTCCGGCAACCGCCGTGTGAAGACCTCGAACACCGAACGCCGCTCGGCCGTACCCGCTTTCAACGCGGCCTGCAGCATCGTGAGTTCGTAGTGGTCCGTGAAGAGCGCGGTCGAGGGGACGTCAACCGGCAAACCAAGGTCCGCTGTGTTCATGGCAAGGGATCGTACTCCCATCTCGTCAGTCTGACGATTTCCGGGCGGTCATTCGACGATCCGTTCTTCGCGGGGCCCGGTCGCGGGGCCGCATTTGTGCGTACACCCCCCTGTGGTGGCAGCATGGGCCGTGTGACGGCAGCCGCACCCATGGAGATCGAGAAGACCGAGTCGGCGGAGGAGGTCTTCGCCGTACCCGAACCCGACGTTCCGTGGGTGACGATCGTCCACAACGATCCGGTGAACCTCATGAGCTATGTGACGTATGTCTTCCAGACGTACTTCGGGTACTCGAAGGACAAAGCCACCAAGCTCATGCTCGACGTCCACCACAAGGGCCGCGCGGTCGTCTCCAGCGGAACACGCGAGGAGATGGAACGCGACGTGCAGGCCATGCACGGCTACGGTCTGTGGGCCACCCTCCAGCAGGACCGGAAGTAGCGACGCACCTGATGCCAGGACAATTCGAATCGCTCCCCGGCGGCGGCGCGGCCGTCGCACTCGACGAGGTCGAGATCTCCATCATCCGCTCGCTGGCGGTGCAGCTCCTGGAGCTGATCGGCCCGGGCCCGGCCGAGGACTCCGGCGACGACCCGCTCGCCGAACTCTTCGCCGAGGGCCCCAGCGAGCCGCCCAAGGACCCCGTCCTGCTCCGGCTGTTCCCGGACGCCTACAGCGACCCCGAGGGCACCCCGACGGCCCGGCAGGCGGAGGAGCAGCGGGCGTACTCCTCGGAGTTCCGCCGCTTCACCGAGAACGACCTGCGGGCCGGCAAGCGCGAGAAGGCCCTCGTGGTGATCCACTCCCTGGACGCGCTGGCGGCGACCGGTGAGGGCGGAGCCGTACTGAAGCTGTCGGCGGACGACTCCCGGCAGTGGCTCGGCTGCCTCAACGACCTGCGCCTGGCCATCGGCTCCCGGCTCGACGTCGTCGACGAGGAGGACACCGACCTCCTCTACCGCCTCCCGGACGAGGACCCGCGCAAGCCGATGGTGATGGCCTATCTGTGGCTGGGCGGTCTGCAGGACTCGCTCGTCACGACGCTGATGTCCTGACGCCGGATCCCCGCGGTTCCCGCCCCTCCACGGCCGCCGCACGTCCGCGGCACGTCCGCGGCACGTTCGCTCCATGGCTTCTCCACGGACGCTCCGCGTTCGCTCAGAGGACACTCAAATCCGGATAACGATCGTGTCACCGCACCCGTGAGGGATGCCCTCACGGGTGTTCTTTGTCCGCTTCTCCCTGTGCCGTGCGCCACAGAACGCCCAGTGGATCACTATTGCGGCCGTGATAAATCTTCACGACCGCCCGACGGACACCACCCTTGTCCCGTCGGGTGCGCCACCGAGCCGGCCATCGCCGGCCAGGCACTGCTCCATCACATCCGGGGGGATCGGAACCCGATCCCGGGTCGACGAACGGCTCGGATCGGCCCAGCGTGGAGAAAGGCGCACAACACATGACCTCCGCTCAGGTCAACAAGAACGGCGACGAGGCCGTCCGTGGCGACACCCCCGAAGAGGGGTACGAGCGCGGGCTCGGCAGCCGCCAGGTCCAGATGATCGCGATCGGCGGCGCCATCGGCGTCGGCCTCTTCCTGGGAGCCGGGGCGAACATCGCCAAGGCCGGCCCCAGCCTGATCTTCATGTACGCCCTCGCCGGCGTCATCATCTTCTTCATCATGCGGGCGCTCGGCGAGCTGCTCCTGTACCGCCCGGTCTCCGGCTCCTTCGCGGAGTACTCCCGCGAGTTCCTCGGCCCGTTCTTCGGCTACTTCACCGGCTGGACGTACTGGCTGATGTGGGTCGTCACCGGCATGGCCGAACTCACGGCCGCCGCGATCTACGTCAACTACTGGTGGCCGGAGATCCCGCGTTGGGTGACCGCCCTGGTCTTCCTGGTGGTCCTCTTCGGCGCCAACCTGATCTCGGTGAAGCTCTTCGGCGAGATCGAGTTCTGGTTCTCGATGGTCAAGGTCACCGCCCTGCTCGGCATGATCGTGATCGGCCTCGGCGTCCTCACCTTCGGCTTCAGCGCCGCCGGCGACACCGCCGCCGTCTCCAACCTCTGGGCCTTCGACGGCTTCTTCCCCAAGGGCGTCGGCTCCTCCCTGATGACCCTCCAGGGCGTGATGTTCGCCTACCTCGCCGTCGAGCTGGTCGGCGTCACCGCCGGTGAGTCCGAGAACCCGGAGAAGACCCTCCCCAAGGCCATCAACACCCTGCCCTGGCGGATCGCGCTCTTCTACGTCGGCGCCCTCACCGTCATCCTCTGCGTGGTGAAGTGGACCGAGTTCGCGCCCGGCGTGAGCCCCTTCGTCGCCGCCTTCGCCAAGATCGGCATCCCGGCGGGCGCCGCCATCGTCAACTTCGTGGTGCTGACGGCGGCCCTGTCCTCCTGTAACTCGGGCATGTACTCCACCGGCCGCATGCTGCGCACCCTCGCGGACAACGGCGAGGCCCCCCGGGTCTTCAGCAGGCTGTCGACGACGAAGACCCCGGCGTTCGGCATCACCGTCTCCGTGCTCTTCATGGGCATCGGCGTGATCCTGAACTACATCGTCCCGGAGAAGGCCTTCGGCTACGTCGTCTCCGTCGCCACCGCGGCCGGCATCTGGACCTGGCTGATGATCCTGATCAGCCACGTCCTCTACCGCCGCGGCGTCGACGCCGGCCGCCTGCCCGCCTCGTCCTTCCCGGCCCCGGGCGGCGCGAAGTGCAGCTGGGTCGCCATCGTCTTCCTGCTCTTCGTCACCGGCCTCATCGCCTACGACGCCGACTCCCGTGTCTGCCTGTACGTCATGGCCGGCTGGGCGGTGGCCCTCGGCATCGGCTGGGCCGTGCTGAAGTCCCGCAACCCGGAGGTCACCGACCGCCGTGATGCGGAGTTCGAGAAGGTCGGCTGACCCCACGAGTCCCAGCATGTGGGCTGTTCCGTACCACCCCCCGGTACGGAACAGCCCCTTTGCTTATCCTGGCCAGCATGCTGACCATCACCCAGGCCCTCGTCGACCAGATCGTCGCCCACGCGCGCAAGGACCACCCCGACGAGGCGTGCGGCGTCGTCGCGGGACCGGCGGGGTCGGACCGGCCCGAGCGCTTCATCCCGATGCTGAACGCGGCCATGTCGCCCACGTTCTACGAGTTCGACTCGGGCGACCTGCTCAAGCTCTACCGCGAGATGGACGACCGCGACGAGGAGCCCGTGGTCGTCTACCACTCCCACACGGCCACCGAGGCCCGCCCCTCCCGCACCGACATCTCCTACGCCAACGAACCCGGCGCCCACTACGTCCTCGTCTCGACCGCCGACACCGACGGACTCGGCGAGTTCCAGTTCCGCTCCTTCAGGATCGTCGAGGGCGAGGTGACCGAGGAGGAGGTGAAGATCGTCGAGGCGTACTGACGGGTGCCGTACTGACGGGTGCCGACGCCGGCACTCGTGCGCAGAGAAGCCCCGCCGGCGAGCGGAACGCGCGGATACGGTGTCCGTACACCGCCTCGCGCACACAGCAGCAGCCCGCGACGGAGACGCTCTCGACTCCGTGGCCGCGCTCCTCGGCCGCTGCCCCGACCCGGACGCCGTGTTCGTCGCCTCCGACCGCATGGCCTCCGGCGCGCTCCAGGTGCGGCGCGAGCACGGGTGCCGGGCGCCGGGTGTCGGATGCCGGGTGTCGGACGACTGGACCGTCGTCGGCCTCGACGACCTCGCGCCCAGAACGGCTCACCGAGGTGCGCCGTCTCACTCCCCGGACCGAATTCGTCCGGCATGTGGGATCACACTCCGGGACCCCGGTCGGGAATCGATACGATGAGCGCATGGTTCTTGACGACGTGAGCGAGAAGACGCCGGGCGCACTGCTCGTGGCGCGGCTGCACGTCGACCTGTGCAGGCTTGCCAGCGCCATCTGTTGACGCCGACCCCTGCCGCCGTACGGCCGTGAGCCGCGGCGCCAACCCCGTGTGACCACGCACTTCGCGCTGCCGCGCGCTCTCCGACCCGACCACTCCCGACAGGAGCCGCACATCATGGCCATCGAGGTCCGCATCCCCACCATCCTCCGCCAGTACACCGACGGTCAGAAGGCGGTGGAGGGAGCCGGTGCCACCCTCGCCGACCTGTTCACCGACCTCGAAAGCCGTCACACGGGCATCCACGCCCGCATCGTGGACGGCGGCGAGCTGCGCCGCTTCGTCAACGTGTACCTGAACGACGAGGACGTCCGTTTCCTGGAGGGCATCAACACCAAGCTGTCCGACGGCGACAACGTGACGATCCTGCCGGCGGTCGCCGGCGGCATGGCCTGATCACCCATGCGCTACGACTCCCCGCTGGCCGCGGTGGGCAACACCCCTCTGGTGCGCCTGCCGCGGCTGTCGCCGTCCGCCGACGTCCGCATCTGGGCCAAGCTGGAGGACCGCAACCCGACGGGTTCGGTCAAGGACCGTCCCGCCCTGCACATGATCGAACAGGCGGAGAAGGACGGCCGTCTGACCCCCGGCTGCACGATCCTCGAACCCACCTCCGGCAACACGGGCATCTCCCTCGCCATGGCGGCCAAGCTCAAGGGCTACCGCATCGTGTGCGTCATGCCCGAGAACACCTCCCAGGAGCGGCGCGACCTGCTCGGCATGTGGGGCGCCGAGATCATCCCGTCCCCGGCGGCCGGCGGCTCCAACACGGCCGTACGCGTCGCCAAGGAACTCTCCGCCGAGCACCCCGACTGGGTGATGCTCTACCAGTACGGCAACCCCGACAACGCGGGCGCCCACTACGCGACGACGGGCCCCGAGATCCTCGCGGACCTCCCCTCCATCACCCACTTCGTCGCCGGTCTCGGCACCACGGGCACCCTGATGGGTGTGGGCCGCTACCTGCGCGAACAGAAGCCGGACGTCAAGATCGTCGCTGCCGAGCCGCGCTACGACGACCTCGTCTACGGTCTCCGCAACCTCGACGAGGGCTTCGTCCCCGAGCTCTACGACGCGTCCGTCCTCACCACCCGCTTCTCCGTCGGCTCCGCCGACGCGGTCACCCGCACCCGCGAGCTGCTCCAGCAGGAGGGCATCTTCGCGGGCGTCTCCACCGGGGCCGCGCTGCACGCCGCGATCGGCGTCGGCAACAAGGCCGTGAAGTCCGGCGAGCCGGCCGACATCGTCTTCGTCGTCGCCGACGGCGGCTGGAAGTACCTCTCCACGGGCGTCTACACGGCAGCGACGACGGAAGAGGCCATCGAGACACTGCAGGGCCAGCTCTGGGCGTAGGGGTGCGTCGCCGGGCGCGGGCGCGTCGTGGTTGCTCGCGCAGTTCCCCGCGCCCCTGAAGGACACGGCCCCTGCTTTTCAGGGGCGCGGGGAACTGCGCGAGAAGCCCCACCCACCCGCACCCGGGGGTCGAAGGGGCGCAGCCCCTGGGCGAGGGACGGGTAGGGGCGGCGGGGGCGAAAAAGCCCCCGTCAGTTCGACAGGTGGCGGACCTGGTCCCACAGGGTCGGGTCGGCCACCCCCGCCTTACGACGGAAGTCCCGGACCGGCACCTCCCGCAACTCGCCCGTCTCCAGGAAGCTGGGTCGGCCTCGCGTGTCACCGACGGTGCCCGGCGGCAGCGGGATCACCCCGGCACGCGCGTCGCGGTACCTGCTGGTGATCTTGGCCACGCGTGCCCGATCCCCCCGGACGGCCAGCACGAGACAGGGCCGGTCCTTGCCCCCGGGCCCGTCCTCGAAGGGCACGACGGCCCACCAGATCTCGGCGGGCCGGGGCCGCGGCACAGACCCCCGCACCCGCTCGGGGCGCCCCGGCGGCCGGGTCCGCCCACTCGCCCGCCGCGTCCGTCGCGGCGGCCGCCGCGACCGCCCCCACCCGTCGACGAGCGTCGCGACGAGCGCCAGCAACACCACCGCCGCGAGCGCCAACCACCAGGACGTGTCCATGGCCACGACGGTACCGGCGCACGCAACGCCACGCCCGCCCTGTCGCACGCTCACGCGCCCTTTGACGCCACCTCACCCCGGCTCACGCGCGCCTCAACGGCCCCACCACCAGCCGAACCGGTGACACCACAGGTGAGTTCGCCCACAACGGCCCCTGGCGGAGGAGCGACCCACCCTTTTGCGCCTTACGCTCAACGGACCGCACAACTCTTGTTGCACCCACGCCCGTCCTTCGCAACCCCGCCAACTGCAATCCGCAACCCGTCTGCACGTCACGACTGACACGACTGTCACGACTTCACGCCAGCGCGGAGGTTCCAGCTCTCATGAAGCTCACCGTCGTCGGCTGCTCGGGGTCGTTCCCGTCCGCGGAATCGGCCTGCTCGAGCTACCTCGTAGAGGCCGACGGCTTCCGGCTGCTCCTCGACATGGGCAACGGTGCCCTCGGCGAGCTGCAGCGCCACTGCGGTCTCTACGACCTCGACGCGATCTTCCTCAGCCATCTGCACGCCGACCACTGCATCGACATGTGCGCGTACTTCGTCGCACGCTACTACCGCCACGACGGCGGCCGCTGCGCCCCCATCCCGGTCTACGGTCCCGAGGGCACCGAGCAGCGCCTGACCACGGCCTACGCCGACACCCCGTCCGCCTCCTCCATGAGCGAGGTCTTCGACTTCCACACGGTCAAGCCGAGCACGTTCGAGATCGGCCCCTTCACCATCCACACGGAACGGGTCGCCCACCCCGTCGAGGCGTACGGCATCCGTATCGAACACGGTGGCCGGGTCCTGACGTACTCCGGGGACACCGGCGTCACCGCCGCCCTGGACGAACTCGCCCGCGACGCCGACCTGTTCCTGTGCGAGGCCGCCTTCACCCACGGCAAGGAGAACATCCCGGACCTCCACCTCAACGGCCGGGAGGCCGGTGAGACGGCCGCCCGGGCGGGCGCCCGCCGGCTCGTCCTCACCCACGTCCCGCCGTGGACCGACCCGCAGGTCAACCTCGTCGACGCCCGCACGGTGTACGACGGTCCGGTGGAACTGGCGGTGCCCAGGGTGTCGTACGAGATCTGAGACGCCGTACGCGATCCGAGAAGGCGTACGCGACCCGAGGCGGCGTACGCGATCGGAGCACGACGTACGCGGAAGGCCCCCGGAGCGGACTCCGGGGGCCTTCCGCGTGCTCGGGGGAGCCGTGGCGGCTACTTGGCCTCCGCCTTCTGCAGCTCCGCCAGCTCCTCGTCCGACTCCCGGCCGGGGGTCGGCAGGTTGAATCGGACGATGGCGTACCGGAAGATCACGTAGTAGAGGACGCCGAAGCACAGGCCGACCAGGAGCAGTGCCCAGGGCTTGGTGGCGATGCCCAGGTTGAGGCCGAAGTCGATCACGCCGGCCGAGAAGCCGAAGCCGTCCTTCATGCCGAGTGCCCAGGTCAGGGCCATGGAGATGCCGGTGAGCACGGCGTGAATGGCGTACAGGACCGGGGCGATGAACATGAACGTGAACTCGATCGGCTCGGTGACACCGGTGACGAACGAGGTCAGCGCCATGGAGAACATCATGCCGCCGACCACCGCGCGCCGCTCGGGGCGGGCCGCGTGGTAGATCGCGAGACAGACGGCCGGCAGGCCGAACATCATGATCGGGAAGAAGCCGGTCATGAACTGTCCGGCGGTCGGGTCACCGGCGAGGAAGCGCGCGATGTCACCGCTCTTGCCCTCGTACGAACCGGCCTGGAACCACGGGAAGGAGTTCAGCAGGTGGTGCATGCCGACCGGGATCAGCGCGCGGTTGGCGATGCCGAAGATGCCCGCGCCGACCGCACCGGAACCGACCAGCCACTCGCCGAAGTTGTGCAGACCCGCGCCGAGGACCGGCCAGATGTAACCGAAGACGATGCCGATGAACAGGCCCGCGAAGGCGGCCAGGATGGGCACCAGGCGGCGGCCGCCGAAGAAGCCGGCCCAGTCGGGCAGCTTGGTGCGGTGGAAGCGCTGGTAGAGCAGGGCGACGACCAGGCCCATCACCACACCGCCGAGGACACCGGCGTTGACCGCCTTGTCCACCATCACGACCTTGCCGTCGACGGCGGTGGCCACCTGCGGGAGGTTCGGGTCGGTGAAGGTGCCGAGGACCTTCTGGAAGACGAGGTAGCCGACGACCGCGGCGAGGGCGGTCGAGCCGTCCGACTTCTTCGCGAAGCCGATCGCGATGCCGACGGCGAACAGCAGCGGCATGTTGTCGAGGATGGCGCCGCCGCCGGCGGCCATGAAGCCCGCGAACTTGGTGACGAAGCCGGGGAGCGACTCGCTGCCCAGCATGTCCGTGGTGCCGAGCCGCACGAGCAGGGCGGCGGCCGGCAGGACGGCGACCGGCAGCATCAGGCTGCGGCCGATGCGCTGCAGCACAGCCATCGTGCGGGAGCCCCAGCCGGGGCCCTTGTTGTCTGCGGCCGCGGGAGCGGCGCTGGCCGTGGTCACAACTTCCTCCATGAGAGCAGGGCGCCGCCCGGGGACGGGAGTGTGGGGGAGGGCAGCACGGGAGAGGTCTACACCATTCAGTGGTGTAGACCTGTTGTAGCACGCGAGGGGTCGGCCAAGGAACCCGCGATTCCCGTTTTATGCCTTCGTGATGTCACCGGGCCTTCGCCTCCCGTTCCCACCCGGCGAGAGCCCCCGCTTGGCGGGCGACCCCCGCGTGGTGTAGACCAGTCGCGAACGATTCGGAACGCTCCACACGGTCATCAGGGAGAAGCGCCATGGCCACCAAGGCTGAGAAGATCGTCGCCGGGCTCGGCGGCCTCGACAACATCGACGAGGTCGAGGGCTGCATCACCCGGCTGCGCACCGAGGTCCATGACGCCTCCCTCGTCGACGAGGCCGCCCTCAAGGCCGCCGGCGCCCACGGCGTCGTCAAGATGGGCACCGCGATCCAGGTCGTCATCGGCACCGACGCCGACCCCATCGCCGCGGAGATCGAGGACATGATGTAGGGCCCCGAGTCCCCGAGGCCCCGAACGCGGTGAGGGGGTGTCGCGCGACACCCCCTAAGCTCAGCGGCATGTCTCGAATCGACGGCCGCACGCCCGAACAGCTCCGCCCGGTCACCATCGAACGCGGGTGGAGCAAGCACGCCGAGGGCTCCGTCCTCATCTCCTTCGGCGACACGAAGGTCTTCTGCACCGCCTCCGTCACCGAAGGCGTCCCGCGCTGGCGCAAGGGCAGCGGCGAGGGCTGGGTGACCGCCGAGTACTCCATGCTCCCCCGCGCCACCAACACCCGCGGCGACCGGGAGTCCGTACGCGGCAAGATCGGCGGCCGCACCCACGAGATCTCCCGCCTCATCGGCCGTTCCCTGCGCGCCGTCATCGACTACAAGGCGCTCGGCGAGAACACCATCGTCCTCGACTGCGACGTCCTCCAGGCCGACGGCGGCACCCGTACGGCAGCCATCACCGGCGCGTACGTCGCGCTGGCCGACGCCGTCTCCTGGGCCCAGGGCAAGAAGCTGATCAAGGCCAACCGGCAGCCCCTCACCGGAACCGTCTCGGCGGTCTCCGTCGGCATCGTCGGCGGCGTCCCCCTCCTCGACCTCCGCTACGAGGAGGACGTGAAGGCCGACACCGACATGAACGTCGTCTGCACCGGCGACGGCCGCTTCGTCGAGGTCCAGGGCACCGCCGAGGCCGAGCCGTTCGCCCGCGAGGAGCTCAACTCCCTGCTGGACCTCGCCGTTTCCGGCTGCACGGAGCTGGCGCTCCTGCAGCGCAAGGCGCTTGATACGGTCCTCGAAAGGTAAAGGGCACGCCAAGAGCGAGGCCTGCCGGTGGCAACCACGGCGGCCCCGCCCGCGTCCTTGCACGTACGGGTGCACGGCACACCACCGTGCACCCGGCCACACAGCAGTAGCCGTTCATGCACCACGCAGGGGGCCGTCAGGCCTGCACCCAGTTCCTCAGGAGGACCGTTCCATGGCCGCGAGCCGCCGACGTCGTATGACCGCCATCGCCGGAGCCGTAGCGGCCGTCGCCCTGACGGCCGGACTCACCACCGGCTGCGATGCCGTGAACAAGGCCCTGGACTGCGTCCAGACCGCCGATGCCATCGCCCAGAGCGTGAACGACCTCCAGCAGGCCGTGCAGAACGCGGCGGACGACCCCACGCAGCTGGAGGAGTCCCTCGCCTCCATCGACAAGAACCTCGACGAGATCGGCGACAAGACCGACAACACCGACGTCAACAAGGCCGTCGACTCGCTCCAGAAGGCCGTCACCGACACGCGTACGGCCGTGGAGAACGGGGACACCACCCCCGACATCAGCGGCATCACGGACGCGGCGGGCGAGCTGACGAAGGTCTGCACGTCGTAACTGCCGTAACTGCCGTAACCCATGCGAACCGGGAGGCGGGGATCGCGATACTGGTGGGCATGACCCGCCTGATCCTCGCCACCCGCAACGCCGGCAAGCTCACCGAGCTGAAGGCCATCCTCGCCGACGCCGGCCTGAGCCACGACCTCGTCGGCGCGGACGCCTACCCGGACGTCCCCGACGTCAAGGAGACCGGCGTCACCTTCGCGGAGAACGCCCTGCTGAAGGCCCACGCCCTCGCCCGCGCCACCGGCTTCCCCGCCATCGCCGACGACTCCGGCCTCTGCGTCGACGTCCTGAACGGCGCCCCCGGCATCTTCTCCGCCCGCTGGGCAGGCACCCACGGCGACGACAGGGCCAACCTGGAACTGCTGCTGGCCCAACTCGGCGACATCGCCGACGAACACCGGGGCGCCCACTTCAACTGCGCGGCGGCGCTGGCCCTACCCGACGGCACGGAAAGGGTGGTCGAGGGTCAGCTGAGGGGCGTACTGCGTCACGCCCCCACCGGCACGAACGGCTTCGGCTACGACCCGATCCTCCAGCCGGAGGGCGAGACCCGGACGTGCGCCGAGCTGTCGGCGGAGGAGAAGAACGCGATCAGTCATCGAGGCAAGGCGTTCCGGGGGTTGGTGCCGGTGCTGCGGGAGCTGTTGGGCTGACTTCATGGAAGAGCCCCGCACCTTTGAATCGAAGGTGCGGGGCTTTAGTTTCCTGTGGGCCCGGTGGGACTCGAACCCACGACACACCGGACCTAAACCGGCGCCCTCTGGCCAGCTGGGGTACGGGCCCGCAGCCTCGCTCACTCTACCGGGCCTCGGGGACGCGGTACGTGGCGAGATCGATTTGAGTAGGTGGCTGTCTGGCTGTGGCAGGAAGGGCACAGATACCGGAGGTTTTCGCGGCGGTTGTCCAACCGGTCACCATTGATGTGATCGATCTCCAGGATCAGTGTCCTGCCTTGCCAGATGTCGCCGATGCCGCACGAGGTGCAGACGTGCGGCACACCGAGGTCGTCGAGGGCACGACGTAGCAGGGCGGTCCTGGTGCGGTTCGAGCCCGGTTCCAATCGGCGCAGGATCTGGTCGGGGGACTTTCGGTGCCGCGACACGGTGCCGCGAAAGTGGCCCTGCCCGGTGAAGTGATCAGTGGCGATGCCGTGTGCCAGCAGAGTGCGCTTCACTCGTGTGCGGGCGGCACCATTGGTGTCGTGATAGCCGAGGATCTTGAGTAGGCCAGCAACGCTGGTGGCTCGGGCAGCCGCTGATGCGAGAACGTCCGGGGGAAGACCTTCGAGGCTGCGTCCGTACCTGCGTGTGAAGTGCGACGTGTCGATGCCGTATTGATCCAGTCGCTTTCTGACGAGCCAGTAAGGACTGTCCTCCGGCGGATAGCCCAGATACTCGAACATCTCGCGGATGCTGTGCGACTGGGCCGCCGCCTCTTCCAGTAGTTCGCGCGCATAGGACCGCTTCTCTCGGGGCGGAAGCGGCTCTTCGGTGAAGTGTGAGGTGTCGATCCCATAATGCTCCAGCCTGCGGCGCAGGTAGCGCTGAGGACCGCAGCCCAAGGTCGTGCCCAGCCGCCGCATCATGTCCACCAGGCTCGTCGAGATGGCCGCGGTCCTCATCAGCACGTCCCTGGTGTACTTGGGAGTGTTCATGCGCTCTTCCACTTCCGACGTCCCCGGTAAGTGTCGGTCGTGGCGTGACAGTTGGGGCACAGCAGCCGTAGATTCTCCGAGCGGTTGTCCCACCAGTCGCCGCTGATGTGGTCGACTTCGAGGCGGAGCGGCTTGCTGTTCCACTCCGGCCCTGTGCCGCACGCCGCGCAGACTTCACGGACTCCCGTACGCAGGAGTTCTCGGAGCAGCCGGTCACCGGGGACCCTTCCGTCCTCGGGGGTGCGCAAGGTGAGCGGGTTGCCGAGCGATCCCTTCGGGCGCCCTTTGCGCGCGGAGTTGAAGTGGGAAGTGTCGATTCCGAGCGTGGCGATCCGGCGACTGATGTGAGTTTGGTTGCCCCCGACCTGGTTGATTCCGAGGTGGCGCACCACGTCCTTGATGCTGGTCGACACCGCCACGGCGGCACGTAGGCGCTCTTCCGTGTGCCGGACCCGGCTTGTAGCGAAATGCGAGATGTCCACGTCGGCCTCAGCCATCTTCTGGCGTAGGTAGCGCCTGCTTCCTGGAGTCGGTCTGCCGCCGCACCATCGAACGGCCTCGTCGATGTGCCTCGTCTCGCGCGCTGCTTCCTCCAGCAGTTCGCGGGTGTACCTGACGGTCATGACCTCTCCGTTCCCGGCCACCTGTTCGTGGCTCGTACGGAGTAACGAGCCGTAAATCAGACGGTTACGCCCGGAATGCGGAACGGCCCGTACCGGGGTGATCCGGTGCGGGCCGTTCTGTGGGGCGGAGGCGGGCCTCAGATGCCCAGGTCCTTGATGATCTTGGCTACGTGGCCCGTCGCGCGGACGTTGTACAGGGCGTGTTCGACCTTGCCCTCCTCGTCGACGATGATCGTGGAGCGGATGACGCCCATGTAGGTCTTGCCGTAGTTCTTCTTCTCGCCGAAGGCGCCGTAGGCGTCGAGGGCGGTTTTGTCGGGGTCGCCGAGAAGGGTGACCTTCAGCGACTCCTTCTCGCGGAACTTGGCGAGTTTCTCGGGCTTGTCGGGGGAGATGCCGAGGACGTCGTACCCGGCGTCCGCGAGGAGCTCCAGGTTGTCGGTGAAGTCGCAGGCCTGCTTGGTGCAGCCGGGGGTCAGGGCGGCCGGGTAGAAGTAGACGATGACCTTGCGGCCCTTGTGGTCGGACAGGGACACCTCGTTGCCGTCGGCGTCCGGGAGGGTGAAGGCGGGGGCCACGTCCCCGGGCTGGAGTCGCTCGCTCATCGGGCCAGCGTAATGGCGGGCCCTGGCGGTGCGGTGCCGGGTGGAGCTGACAGACTGTCGCAACCAAGAGATTTCACCGACAACCGACAACGGGAGGCCGCGCGGTGGCGGAGAGCTCGGACATCAGAACCCCGGCCGAGATCGAGGCGGACATCAAGCGCCGCCGCGACAACCTCGCCGAGACGCTCGACGAGATCGGCGTCCGCGTGCACCCCAAGACGATCGTGGGCGACGCCAAGGCCAAGGTGGTCTCCAACATCGACCACACCCTGGGCAAGGCGTACGTCTCGGTCAATCGTGTGGTCAGTGACGTCAGGGGCCAGTTCGTCGACGAGGACGGGGCGCCGCGGGTCGAGCGCATCGTGCCCGTCGCCCTCGTGGTCGTCGGTGTCGTCGGTGTCGTCGGGCTCCTCACTCTCGGCACTCGACGTCGTAGGACCTGACGGAGACAGGTAGGTTCGGGGCGTGAGCGAGAAGACCCAACACGACAAGTTGCCCATCCGGATGCTGCACGACCGTGTGCTCGTGCGGCAGGACACCGCCGAGGGCGAGCGGCGTTCCGGCGGCGGCATCCTGATCCCCGCGACGGCGGCGGTCGGCCGGCGCCTCGCCTGGGCCGAGGTCGTCGCGGTCGGCCAGAACGTCCGGACCGTCGAGCCCGGCGACCGCGTCCTCTACGACCCGGAGGACCGTGCCGAGGTCGAGGTCCGCGGTGTCGCGTACGTCCTGATGCGCGAGCGGGACCTGCACGCCGTGGCCGCGGACCGGTTCGAGGGGTCGGAGGACTCCACGGGCCTGTATCTGTGATGCGTAGGTGTGAGAACGCGGCAGGGGCTGGTGACCATGGTCACCAGCCCCTGCCGCGTTCTACGGGTGTCTGCCGTGTCTGCCGCTCGTGGCCGTGGTGGGGTTGAAGGCCACCTCCGGCCACGGAGCGGCCGCGGCTACCCGAACGGACCCTCCGCCGTCCCGCCGGCCCCTGTCGCCGCTCCTCCGCCGTCCGTCGTGCCGCCGTCGGTCGTGGTGCCGCCGGTGGAGCCGGTGCCGCCGTCGGTCGTCGTACCGCCGGTGGAGGTGGTGCCGCCGTCGGTCGTGGTGCCGCCGGTGGACGTAGTACCTCCGTCCGTCGACGTGCCGCCGGTGGAGGTGGTCCCGCCGTCGGTCGTGGGCGTGCCGCCGGTGGTCGTGCTGTCGTCGGTGCCGCCGTCCGTCGGGCCGTCGGTCTCCTCGTCACCCGTGGCGCCGCCGGTCTCCTCGTCGCCGGTGGCACCCGGCTCGTCGGCGGGGGTGCTGGGCGGGGTGTAGACGACGTCGGCGCCGATCTGGAGGTCGAGGTCGAAGTCCTTGACCTTCTTGCCCTTCAGGGCGGCCTTGGTGAACTGCGCCCAGATCTCCGTGGGCGCCCCGCCGCCGTTGACGCGGTTCAGGCCCATGGTGCCGTACAGCGGCTTGTGGGCGCCCGTCTTGGGGTCCTGGCCCATGACGGAGACGACGGTGGCGAGGTCGGGGGTGTAGCCGGCGAACCAGGCCGCCTTGTCCTCCTCGGCGGTGCCGGTCTTGCCGGCGACCGGGTGGCCGGAGGCCTGGGCGGCGGTGGCGGTGCCGCTCTCGACGACGCTCCGCAGGACGGCCGTGGTGGTGTCGGCGGCCTTGCGGCTGACGGCCTGCGTGGACTCCGTGGAGGGGAGTTCGACCGCCGCGCCGTCCTTGCTGATCTTCTCGATCATCGTGTACGTGCCGTGCTTGCCGTGGTTGGCGAGCGTGGCGTACGCCTCCGTCATGTCGAGGACGCTCGCGGTGGCGGTGCCCAGGGCGATGGACGGATACGGGTTCATGTCCGGGGTGCTCTTGGGCAGACCGAGGTCGATCGCGGTCTTCTCGACCTTCTCGGGGCCGACGTCCACCGCCATCTGCGCGTACACCGAGTTCACGGAGCTCTGGGTGGCCTGGCGGACGGTGATGTTGCCGTAGTTGACGTAGTCCTCGTTCTCGGGGGCGTACGTCTCGCCGGGCCAGCCCACCACGGGGCGCTTGTTGGTGCCGTCGTAGACGGTGTTCGGGGTGATCGCCTGGCCGCTCTGGTTGTTGGAGGCGTTCTCCACGGCGGAGGTGAACACGAACGGCTTGAAGGTCGAGCCGACCTGGAAGTCGCGGCGGGTCGCGTTGTTCACGTACTGCTTGGTGTAGTCGATGCCGCCGTACATCGCGATGACCTTGCCGGTCTTCGGGTCGATGGAGACACCGCCGGCGCGGACGTAGTTGTCGACCTTGCGGTTCTTCTTGTCGAGCTTGTCCATCAGCTGGTCGTCGACGGCCTTGATGAAGGCGTCCTGCATCTTGGGCTGGATGGTGGTGGTGATGCGGTAGCCACCGCCGTTCTCCAGCGCCTCCTCGTCGATGATCTTGTGGTCGTAGAGGTACGACTTGATGGCCTCGACGAGATAGCCGCGCTGTCCGGAGAAGGCGCTGGACGTGGTGGCCTGCTTCGGCATCGGGAACTTCGCGCCGGTCCGCTCGGACTGCTTGAGCCAGCCCTCCTTGACCATGCCGTCGAGGACGTAGTTCCAGCGGGCGACGGCCGCGCCCTTGTTCTCGGGGTGGGCGACGACGTCGTACATGCTCGGCGCGTTGACCAGGGCGGCGAGGTAGGCGCCCTGCTCGGCGGTGAGACGGTCGGCGTCGACGCCGTAGTAGGCCTGGGCCGCGGCCTGGATGCCGTAGGCGTTGCGGCCGAAGAAGCTGGTGTTGAGGTAGCCCTCCAGGATCTCGTCCTTGGTCACCTCGCGGTCCAGCTTGATCGAGATGAAGAACTCCTTGGCCTTGCGGGTGACGGTCTGGTCCTGGGCCAGGTAGTAGTTCTTCACGTACTGCTGGGTGATCGTCGAGCCGGACTGCTTGCCCTTGCCGGTCGCGGTGTTCCAGGCCGCGCGGGCCATCGCCTTGAGGTCGATGGCCGGCTCGGAGTAGAAGTCGCGGTCCTCGGCGGCCAGTACGGCGCGCTGGGCCTCCTTGGAGACCTTCGACAGCGGGACGTTCTCGCGGTTGACCTCGCCGTCGCGGGCGATCTGGCTGCCGTCCGCGTACAGGTAGACGTTGCTCTGCTTGGTCGCGAACGCGTTCGCCTTGGGGATGTGGACCATGTTGTAGCCCAGCACGAAGGCGCCGACGATCAGCATGAGCCCGATGACGAAGGCGCCGAGCACCATGCGCCAGGTGGGGAACAGCCGCCTCCACCCCTTGCGCTTGGGCCGCTTGGGCTTCTTCCCCTTGCCGCCCCCGGCTCCGGGGTCGGGCGTGATGTCGGGCACGGCGGCGGGCGCGGGGGCGGTGGCCGCCCCGGCGGGGATGACGCCCAGTGCCTGGGTAGGCGTGTCCTGCGCCGACCGGGCGGGCGCCGCGGCTGCCTTACCGGCCGGGATGACGCCCAGCGTGGTGGTGGGTGTGTCGTCACCGGCCGCGCCGGCTGCCGCGCCGGGCGTCCGGGGGGCCTTGCCGTCAGGGGCGCCGGAGGGCCTGGCGTCAGGGGCGCCGCCGGGCGCGCGGTCGCGCGCGCCGAGGGGGCCGGGGCTACCGGGGCCGGCGGGGTTGCCGCCACGCGCGCCGGCGGCCCTCGCGGCCCGGGCGGCACGGGCGGCCTTGGCGTCGGGGGCTCCGGCGGGCTTGGCGTCACGTCCGTCGACGGGCCTGGCGTCACGGGCTCCGGCGGGGTTGCCGCCGCGCGCGTCGGCGGGCTTGGCGTCACGGGGCCCGGTGGGATGGCCGTCGCGGGCCTGGGCGGGCCGGCCGTCACGAGCCCCGGTGGGCTGACCGTCACGGGCCTCGGCGGGCTGACCGTCACGGGCCCCGCTGGGCTTGCGGTCGGAGGCCGGTGTCGGCTTGGCCTCCGGCGTCCGGGTGGATCCCGCACCGGGCTTTCCGCCGGGCGCCGAGCCGGGAGGAGTCGAGCCGGTCTGCCTGCCGGGCACCGCGTCGGTCTGCCCGCCGGTCTGCCTGCCGGGCACGGCACCGGTCTGCCCACCGGACTTCCCGCCGGGAGCCGCGTCGGTCTGCCCGCCGGTCTGCCTGCCCTGCACGGCACCGGTCTGCCTGCCGGGAGCCGTGCCGGGCTTGCCGTGCGGCCTCCCGTCGGGCGTCGTGCCGGGCTTCCCCGCGGACGCCCCGTCAGGCCTCCGGGGGGACGCCGAGTCAGGCCCCCCGGCGGCCGCGTCGGGCCCCCCGGCGGACGCCGCGTCAGGCCTTCGTCCACGTGCGGCGTCGGGCGTCCCGCCACGTGCCGCTTCGGGCGTCCCGCCCGGCTTCCCGCCCGGTGTCGTGCCGGGCGTACCGTCGGTGTTCCCCATGGCGGCGTGGTCGCCGGACCCCGGAGGCGTGCCCGGAGTGCGTGGCCCCGGGTCTCTCGGTGCCCAGCCCGGGCCGTTCCGCTTCGGCTGCGGCTCGTCGCTCATCGTGCTGCCGTGCTCCTGTTTTCGCGTCGTACGTTCATTTCCGTACGGACTCGTACGCTTTGCGCCCGCTCCGGGCCGGTTCTGCACCCCCGAGTAAAGACTCTCGTACCGCTCGATCCGTTCCCGGATCGCGGCACGTGCCCCGCACACCCCATGAGCACCACCGTCCGCCCCCGAAAACGCGTGGCAGGCCACTCCGGCCGCGGACTAGGCTTCTTCGCTTCGGCCCGAATCGGTCCAGGCCTCGGCCTTTCGCCTAACTCTTCGCAGCGGATGGGGGTTTCCTCGTGGGCACAGGGCGGTTGTACGCCGCCGTCGCCGCCGGTGGTTTCAGGCGGTACGCGACATATCGGGTGGCCACCGCCGCGGGGGTGTTCACCAACACCGTCTTCGGCTTCATCCTTGCATACACCTACCTGGCCCTCTGGCACGAGAAGCCCCACCTCGGCGGCTACGACCAGGCGCAGGCCCTCACCTATGTATGGGTCGGGCAGGCGATGTTCGCGGTGATGGTGCTGGGAAGCGCGGGGTTCGAGGAGGAGTTGATCGAGCGGATCCGGACCGGGGACATCGCGGTCGACCTGTACCGGCCCGTCGACCTCCAGCTGTGGTGGCTCGCCGCGGACATGGGCCGCGCCCTGTTCCAGCTGCTCGGACGAGGTGTCGTCCCCATGGTGTGCGGGGCGTTCTTCTTCGACCTGGCGCTGCCCTCCGGCCCACTGCCCTGGCTCGCCTGTCTCGTCGCGGTCGCTCTCGGGGCCCTCGTCAGCTTCGCGATCCGGTACATCGTCGCCCTGTGGGCGTTCTGGCTCCTCGACGGCGCCGGAGCGATGCAGATCACCTGGCTCACCGGAGTCTTCTTCTCCGGGATGCTCCTGCCGCTGAACGTCTTCCCCGGCGCGCTCGGCGACCTCGCCCGCCTCCTGCCCTGGTCCGCGCTGCTCCAGGCCCCGGCGGACGTCCTGTTGGGCGAGGCCGACCCCTGGGGGACGTACGCCTTCCAGCTCGCCTGGGCGGCGGTGCTGCTGGCGGTCGGGCGGCTGATCCAGTCGGCGGCGACGCGGAAGGTGGTGGTCCAGGGTGGCTGACCTCGATGAACTCGCGGCGGAGCACGCGGACGGGCGCGGGGGCGCGCGGGTCAGGGAGACAGCCGGGGAAAATCCGTTCGGCGAGTACGGCGTGGCCGGCCGCGTACGGGACGGTCTGCGCGCTTATCGCATGATCGCCGCCATGTGGATCCGCTCCACGATGGCCTACCGCGCCTCCTTCGCCATGACGACCTTCGGGAACTTCGCGGCGACCTCCTTCGACTTCGTCGCGATCCTGCTGATGTTCTCCCAGGTCGACGAGTTGGGCGGCTTCACCCTGCCCGAGATCGCTCTCCTGTACGGCACCTCCGGGATCGCGTTCGGCCTCGCCGATCTGATGATCGGCTCCATGGACCGGCTCGGCCGCCGGGTCCGCGACGGCACCCTGGACACCCTTCTCGTCCGCCCGGTGCCGGTGCTCGCCCAGGTCGCCGCCGACAAGTTCGCGCTGCGCCGCCTCGGCCGGATCACCCAGGGGCTGTTCGTCCTCGGGTACGCCCTGACCACGCTCGACATCGCCTGGACACCGGCCAAGGTGCTGATGATCCCGCTGATGGTGTGCAGCGGCGGAATGATCTTCGCGGCGGTGTTCGTCGGGGGCGCGGCCTTCCAGTTCGTCGCGCAGGACGCCTCCGAGGTGCAGAACGCCTTCACCTATGGCGGCGCCACCCTTCTGCAGTACCCGCCGGCGCTCTTCGCCAAGGACCTGGTGCGCGGGGTGACCTTCGTCCTGCCGCTCGCCTTCGTCAACTGGGTGCCCGGAATGTACGTCCTGGGCCGCCCCTACCCGCTCGACCTGCCGACCTGGCTGGCCTTCGCCCCACCGCTGGTCGGCGTGGCCTGCTGTGCGCTGGCGGGGGTCGCGTGGCGGGCGGGGCTGCGTTCGTATCGGAGTACGGGGAGTTAGGGAGCCGAGGGACATATGAGCGAGGCACTGGGAGCGGACGCGGTCGGAGACCGGTTCATCGAACTCGACCGGCTGGAGAAGGTCTTCGACGTCCGCAAGAAGACGGGGTTCCTGCGCCGGGAGCGGCGCGAGGTCCGGGCGGTTGACTCGATCTCCTTCACCGTGGCGCGCGGCGAGATGGTCGGCTACATCGGCCCGAACGGCGCCGGGAAGTCGACCACCATCAAGATGCTGACGGGCATTCTGACCCCGAGCGGGGGCCGTCTGCGGGTGGCCGGCATCGACCCGTCGCGTGAGCGGACGCGGCTCGCCCGGCGTATCGGGGTGGTGTTCGGGCAGCGTACGACCTTGTGGTGGGACCTCCCCCTCATCGACTCCTACCGGCTGATGCACCGTATGTACCGCATCCCCGACGCCCGTTACCGCGAGAACCTCGACCGTTGCGTCGAACTCCTCGAACTGGGTGACCTGCTGGACGTGCCCGTACGGCAGCTGTCGCTCGGTCAGCGCATGCGCGGGGACATCGCGGCGGCTCTGCTGCACGACCCCGAGGTGCTGTACCTGGACGAGCCGACGATCGGGCTCGACGTCATCAGCAAGGCCAAGGTCCGCGAGTTCCTCAGGGAGCTCAACACCGAGCAGGGCACCACCGTGCTCCTCACCACGCACGACCTCCAGGACATCGAGCAGCTGTGCCGCCGGGTGATGGTCATCGATCACGGGCGCCTGATGTACGACGGTCCGCTGACCGGGCTGCACGAGGTGGGCGAGAGCGAGCGCACGCTCGTCGTCGACCTGGAGCGCGAGCTGCCGCCGATCGAGGCCGCGCCCGCCCGGGTCGTACGGGTGGAGGGGCCCCGGCAGTGGCTCGCGTTCCCCGCGTCGGAGTCGGCGGCCCCGCTGGTGGCGCGGATCGCCTCGGAGTATCCGCTGGTGGACCTGTCGGTGCGGGAGCCGGACATCGAGGCCGTGATCGCCCGGATGTACGCGCAGCAGGCGGAGCGGGTGGGGGAGCCGGGGCCGGCCGTCTCGTAGCCCCGCGCGGGGGTTCCTCGTAGGCTGATTCGTATGACGGACGACCAGCCGGATCTTCCGGCCGCCGCGGACCTTCGTGCCTCCGACGCCGATCGTGAACGCGTCTCCGAGCAACTGCGGGACGCCCTGGCCGAGGGGCGGCTCGACATGGAGGAGTTCGAGGAGCGGCTGGACGCGACGTACAAGGCGCGGACGTACGGCGAGCTGGCGCCGATCACCCGGGATCTGCCGGGTGCGGGGACCGTGGCGCCGCCGGCCGTCGTGCCGCCGCCGTCCGTGTCGCTGGTCAAGGGGCCTGCGGAGGACGCGAGTTGGCCGGAGCGGATCGTCGGCGGCGACGGCACGTCCACGTGGGGCGTGGCGGTCATGTCCGGGTTCGAGCGCAAGGGGCGCTGGACCGTGCCCCGGCGGTTCGACTGCTTCGCGTTCTGGGGCGGCGGGGAACTGGATCTGCGGGAGGCGTACTTCCCGGAGCGCGAGGTCACGATCAACTGCGTGGCGGTCATGGGCGGGATCAACGTGATCGTGCCGCCCGGCGTCGAGGTCGTCGTCCGGGGCATCGGGATCATGGGCGGCTTCGACCACAGCGAGGAGGGCGTACCGGGCGACCCCGGCGCGCCGCGCGTGGTCATCACCGGGTTCGCGTTCTGGGGCGGGGTCGGGGTCGAGCGGAAGGTGCCGAAGGCCGAGCGGCAGCGGCTGAAGGAGGCTCGGCGGCAGGAGCGGTTGGAGCGGCGGGAGGCGCGGCGCGAGCTGCACGCCTCCCATCTTGACCATGTGCACGAGATGCGGCGGGAGCGGGAGCGGCGTAGGGGCGGGGAGCGGTAGGCCGTATGGCGACTGCGGGTGCGTTGCCGACCGCGGGTGCGTCGTGGTTGCTCGCGCAGTTCCCCGCGCCCCTAAAAGACGCGCAGTTCCCCGCGCCCCTGAAGATGCGCAGTTCCCCGCGCCCCTGGAAGATCTACAGCTCCGCCGGAGCGGCGCCCTTCAGTTTCTCCAGGTCGAAGACCTCGGCCATGCGGGCGTAGCCCTTGTCGCTGGGGTGGAGGTGGTCGCCCGAGTCGTAGTCGAGGCGGAGGCGGCGGGGGGCGTAGGGGTCGCGTAGGGCCTTGTCGAAGTCGACGTAGGTGTCGAAGACGTTGCCGGAGCGGATCTCGGCGTTGATGGCCTGGCGGACGGACTCGCGCTGGTCGGAGTAGCCACGGTGGCCGTGGAAGGGCATGAGGGTGGCGCCGACGACGCGCAGTCCTCGGGCGTGCGCCCGCTCGACGAGCCGGCGCAGGCCGGCGGTGACGGCGGCGGGGTCGGTCCGGCCCGGGTTCTTGATGATGTCGTTGACGCCGAGGTCGACGACGACGGCCCTGACACCCGTTCGGCCGAGGACGTCGCGCTGGAAGCGGGAGAGGCCACTGGGGTTCTCGGCGGGGCGGCCGTTGCCGTTGGTCAGGACGCGGTTGCCGCTGATGCCCTCGTTGACGACGCTGTAGCGGGGCGTGTCGGAGGAGCCGGCGGCGGCGCGGAGGCGGTCGGAGAGGACGTCCGTCCAGCGCCGGTTCTCGCCGACGGTGGAGGTGATGCCGTCGGTGAGCGAGTCGCCGAGGACCACGACCGTGCCGTTGGACTCGTTGCTCAGCACGTCCAGGGCGGTGACGTACCGCCAGTGCAGGGACTGCGTGGTGTACGGCTCCCCGGTGACGTCCGCCGTCCGGTCGCCCTCGGCGGTGTACGAGATCTGCCGGGCGTGCGTGTGGTAGGTCGCGGGGCCGGAGGGAATCGGGGAGTAGGTGGTGATCAGCACGTCGCTGTCGTGCGGGATCGCCACCCGCACGGCGTCGCTCACCACCTGCTGACCCGCCGCGATGACGACCGTCGGGTTGCCGGCGAACGTGAGGCGGCGCATGGTGTCGGCCGCCGCGGCCGGGGTGTCCTGCGCGGCGGCGACCGCGAGCGAGGCGTGGGTGATGGTCAGCGGCTGCTGGCCGTAGAGATTGGACAGGGTGACGCGGGCACTCGTACCGGCGGCGGTCGTGTGCACCACGTTGCGCACCGAGCGGCCGGCGAGGCCGTCTCTCTCGGTGCCCGGCTCCGACCCGTTCGGCGAGGCGGCCCAGGCGCCGACCCAGACGCCGGTGGAGGCGGGGGCGGCGCTGTTGTGGGGCGCGCGGGCGAAGGTCTCCTGCCGGTGGGTGCTGTCGTCGATGCCGACGCCGACGTATATCGCGGCCGAGATCGCCACGATCAGGGCGGACATGGCCGCCAGAAGTGCATAACCGTGATGCCTGGTCATGCGGTGTGTTACTCCTCGGGCTGTGGAGCCCCGAGGCTCCGATGTGATCACCCCATGATGCGGCATGGGATGGGGGCTGCTTGCGAGAACCCCCATCGGTTCCCCCGCCCGGACAGACGCGGGGAACTCCTGTTCCGTTCCAGGAGTAGGTCTCAGTAGATCTATGGAGTACGTCACCAACAGTTCGAGGAGCTGACGATCCGACGGGTTCGAGGAGCCGAAGAGCTGACGAACCGACGAGTTCGAAGAGCCGAAGAGCCGAAGAGCGGACGAGTTCGAAGAGCCGAAGAGCGGAAGAACGGGACAATGGGTGCGGGGGACAGGAACGGGTGGAGTGAATGGACCGTACGAAAGCGGAGGACGCGGCAGTGAGCGCCGAGCCGCGGGTGTCGCACCGCACCATGACCGCCTTCAGCGCCGCCGACGAGGAGAAGCAGCGGGGCGTGCGGCAGATGAAGCTCATCGCGGCCGGGCTGCTGCTCTTCGTCGCGGTGGTGTACGTGCTGGCCAAGTGGGCCTCGCACGAGGGCGCGGGCGCCTGGGCCGGCTATGTCGCGGCGGCCGCCGAGGCGGGCATGGTGGGCGCGTTGGCGGACTGGTTCGCCGTGACCGCGCTGTTCCGGCATCCGCTCGGGCTGCCCATCCCGCACACCGCGATCATCCCCACCAAGAAGGATCAACTGGGCGTCTCGCTCGGTGAGTTCGTCGGCGAGAACTTCCTCTCGCAGGACGTCGTACGGCAGCGGCTGCGGGCCGTCGGCATCGGCAGCCGGCTCGGCGCGTGGCTCGCCGAGCCGCAGCACGCCGACCGGGTGACGGCCGAGCTGGCGACCGCGCTCCGGGGCGCGCTGACGGTCCTTCGCGACTCGGACGTGCAGGCCGTGGTCGGGGAGGCGATCACCCGGCGGGCGGGCGCCCAGGAGATCGCGCCCGGCATCGGCAAGATGCTGGAGAAGGTCGTCAACGACGGCGGCCACCGGCGGATCGTCGACCTGATCTGCACCCGCGCCCACGACTGGCTGGTCCTGCACGACGCGCAGGTGATGGACGCCGTCGAGGGCGGCGCCCCCGGCTGGACCCCCCGGTTCGTGGACCGGAAGGTCGGCGAGCGGGTCTACAAGGAACTGCTCCGCTTCGCCACCGAGATGCGCGACTCGCCCACCCACCCGGCGCGCGGTGCCCTCGACCGCTTCCTCACCGACTTCGCCACCGACCTCCAGTCCGACACGGACACCCGGGCGCGGGTGGAGCGGCTGAAGAACGAGGTGCTCGGCCGGGGCGAGGTCCAGGACCTCATCGCCTCCGCCTGGACGGCCGTACGGTCGATGATCGTGTCCGCCGCAGAGGACGAGCGCAGCGAACTGCGGCTGCGGGTCCGCGCGTCCCTGCTGTCGCTGGGGAACCGGATGGCCACCGAACCGAGCGCGCAGGCCAAGGTGGACAAGTGGCTCGAGGGCGCGGCCGTGCACGTGGTGACGACCTACCGCGCGGAGATCACCTCCCTCATCACCGAGACCGTCGCGAGCTGGGACGCCGAGCACACCACGAAGAAGATCGAGGCCAACATCGGCCGCGACCTGCAGTTCATCCGGATCAACGGCACGGTGGTGGGTTCCCTGGCGGGCCTGCTGATCTACACGGTCTCGCGGGCGTTGGGGGCGTAGGACGTCCGCCGCCACTCCGGCAGTTGGGGCGTACGACGGGCGGGTGGCCGGGTGGCCGGGTGAGCGGTGGGCGGTGGGCGTGATCCCTGCGCGTGCGGGCACTCGGGCCGGGTTCGCTCGGAGTGGAGGGAGCCCCAGCCCATGACCGTCACAGCCCCGAAGTCACCGGGTGTCATCACCACCGCCGTACCGGCGCGACTGGACCGTCTTCCCTGGTCGCGCTGGCACTGGACGATCGTGATCGGACTCGGCACCGTGTGGATCCTCGACGGTCTGGAAGTGACCGTCGTGGGCAACATCGCTGGCCGGCTGTCCGAGGAGGGCAGCGGACTGCCCATCACATCCGGGCAGGTCACGGGCATAGCGGCCGCCCTGTACGTGGCGGGCGCCTGCGCGGGCGCCCTCTTCTTCGGCCGGATGACCGACCGGTTCGGCCGCAAGAAGCTGTTCATGGTGACGCTGGTGGTCTATCTGGCGGCGACCGCGCTGACGGCCGTCTCCTTCTCCACCTGGTGGTTCTTCCTCTTCCGCTTCCTCACCGGCTTCGGTATCGGCGGCGAGTACGCGGCCATCAACTCCGCGATCGACGAGCTGATCCCGTCCAAGTACCGGGGCCGGGTCGACATCGTCATTAACGGCAGCTTCTGGCTCGGCGCGATCGGCGGTTCGCTGCTGGCGATCCTCGCCCTGAACACCGACCTCTTCCCGGCGAACGTCGGCTGGCGGCTGACCTTCGCCCTCGGTGTGGTGCTGGGCCTGGTCATCCTGCTGGTCCGCCGGAACGTCCCCGAGAGCCCCCGATGGCTCCTCATCCACGGCAGGGAACAGGAGGCCGAACGGCTGGTGGCGGACGTGGAGGCGCAGGTCGAGGAGGAGACGGGCCGCCCGCTGCCGCCCGCCGCCCAGGAGATGACGATCCATCAGCGCGAGAGCGTCGGCTTCGGCACGATCGCCCGCACGGTCTTCTCCCGGTACCGCCGCCGCGCCGTCCTCGGCTTCTCCCTCTTCATCGGGCAGGCGTTCCTCTACAACGCGATCACCTTCGGCTTCGGCGCGATCCTCACCACGTTCTACGACGTCCCGACCTCCGACACCGGCTACTACTTCGCCGTCATCGCCGCCGGCAACCTGCTCGGCCCGCTCCTGCTCGGCAAGCTGTTCGACACGGTCGGCCGCCGGATCATGATCTCGTCGACGTATCTGCTGTCCGGCGCGCTGCTCTTCGGCACGGCATGGCTGTTCGACCGGGGGGCGCTCGACGAGGTGACCCTGACGGCCTGCTGGTGCGTGGTGCTGTTCTTCGCCTCGGCCGGAGCGTCCAGCGCCTATCTCACGGTCTCCGAGGTCTTCCCCATGGAGACCCGGGCCATGGCCATCGCCTTCTTCTACGCCATCGGTACCGCCGCCGGCGGGATCAGCGGCCCGCTGATCTTCGCCGAGCTGACGGAGTCCGGCGTCGTCGCCGACACCGTCCTCGCCTTCCAGATCGGCGCGGGCCTGATGTGCGCGGCGGGCCTGGTGGCGGCCTTCCTCGCGGTACGCGCGGAGCGGCGCTCCCTGGAGGACATCGCCGAACCGCTGTCGGCGAAGGCGTGACGCTCCGCTGCGGGCGCCGGGATGGGCGGTTGGTCGTCTGCGGCGCCGTCGTGGCTGGTCGCGCAGTTCCCCGCGCCCCTTCGGGGCGCTGCCCCCGGGGTGCGTTCCGCCCCCTGGGTGCGGGTGAGTAGGTCGGACTGAGTATCCGTACTCTGTCGGGCCGGCGCCCACCCAGGAACCCTCGTACGCATGACCGAGAAGCTGCTCCGCCCCCTGCGCACGCGCCCCTGGCCGGAACGCTGGCTGACCCGCCTGCTCGGCGCCGCGCTCGCCGCGGCCGCGTACCGCCTCTGCCTCCCGTGGGACCTGCGCAACCGCCCCGAACTGGAGGGCGCCCTCACGGAGACGACCCCCGTGACCGTCACGGGGGTCGTCGTGTTCGCCCTCGTCCTGCTGCTCCTCGCGGCCTACTTCGGCCACCGGGACGCCCTGGCCTGGCCGCTGCTCCTGGCCGCCGTCCCGCCGTCCGCCCTGATGTACGTGTCCTTCCACGCCCACACCGAGCCCCCGGACGCCGCCGTCTGGCCGCTGTCCTGGGCCTTCTTCACGCTGGTGCTGGGCGCGTGGGTGCTGATCGCGGGCTCGGTGGCGCGGCGGTTCCGGGCGGAGCCGGTGGACGAGAAGTGGCTGATCCACAGCCGGTCCTGAGCCGGTCCCAAGCCGGTCCCAGGTTCGGCGGTGGCCGCCGCTCAGCCGTAGAAGTACCGCCGGGCCTTCTCCTCGAAGTACGAGGAGTAGGCGAGGCCGACGACCGGGGTGCCGCGGTACGTGCCGACGTACTGCTGGGTGCTGTCGACGACGACGGGCCGGGCCATGCAGGCCCACTTGTTGCGCTGCTGGGCCTCGGCCCACCGTACGGCCGCCGGGTCCACCCGGTCGCTGACCAGGACGGGGAACGCGCCGATGCCGTTCTGGATCCCGGCCGGCAGACCGCCCTTCGTCTTCTTCGCGTACGTCAGCACCTGGTCGGTGAAGGTCTCGATGGTCGGGATGGTTATCTCCTGGACCGCCGCCGCCACCGTGAACAGGTGCAGCTTCGTCCCCATCCAGCTCCATTTGAAGTCGGCCCGGCGCCCGATGAGCACGGGCACTCCGGCCCACTCCTCCCACCAGGTGCGGCATTCGTCGGCGGCGAGACGGGCGGCCACGGAGGCGAGGTAGGCCTGCGAGGGCGACTGCTGTGCGTACATGGCCGGATCATGCACCCACGCGAGCGTCGCTGGGAAGTCAGGCGCCCGTGGTCGATCCGGGCCGCACGATCATCAGGACCGTGACCGTCGCCCAAAGCAGGTTGAACACGCCGGTGAACATGGCGAGTCGGGCGGTGGCGGCCCCGGCGCCGACGGCCGTCCCGGTCCCGCCGGCGCTCCCGGCCCCGGCCCCGTCCCCTCGGGCGACGTCCTCCAGGATCTCCTCCTGCCGCGGCAGCACGAGCGCCAGCAGGACCATGGCCGCGAGAGCGGTCAACAGCATCGACACGATCAGCCAGGCGTCCTTCAGCACCCCCATGCTCATCGCCGTGGCGAACCCGAGTACGGGCACGGCGACGCCCACACCGCCGTACACCCGGCAGATCCGGTGCAGCAGCCGCAGGGCCGACACCGCCCGCTCGTCCTCGGGTTCGGCCAGCGCTTGGCGGGCGCTCGGCGGGAACATGCTGGCCGCGACGGTGATGGGTCCGACGGCGATGATCGCGGCGAGGACGTGGAGGGAGAGGAGGAACTTGGTCACGAGGGGACGTTATGGGGTGGGCAGGGCGCGGAGTAGTGGCGGGATTGCCATGACTCAACGGATTCTCGCCAGCGGTCGATCGGGCTGGGGACGCAGGGGGAGGGACAGGGGGGTAGGGGTGAGCGCTTGGCGGAAACCCGGTGCATGCCTACGCTCTCGCCATGCACACCGTGGCCGTACTGGCGCTCGACGACGTGATCCCCTTCGACCTGTCGGCCCCCATCGACACCTTCGGCTGGGCGCGGCTGCCGGACGGGCGGGAGGCGTACCGGGTGCGGGTCTGCTCGGCGGCGGGGGGCGGAGAGGTGAAGGCGGGGCCGTTCAGCGTGCGGGCGCCGTACGGGCTGGAGGCGCTGGCCGAGGCCGACACGATCATCCTGCCGGGGACGGCCGACCCGACCGTACCGTTGCCGCCGGGCGTGACGCGGGCGCTGCACGCGGCGGCGGCGAGCGGGACGCGGATCGCCTCGATCTGTGTGGGCGCGTTCATCTTCGCGGCGACGGGCCTGCTGGACGGCCTGCGCGCCACCACGCACTGGATCGCGGCCCCCGACCTGGCGGCCCGCCACCCGGCGGTCACCGTCGACCCGAACGTCCTCTACGTCGACAACGGCCAGTTCCTGACCTCGGCGGGCGCCGCCGCGGCCATGGACATGTGCCTGCACATGATCCGCAAAGACCACGGCTCGGCGGTCGCCGCGTTCACCGCCCGGATGTGCGTCATGCCTCTCGAACGGGAGGGCGGCCAGGCCCAGTTCATCGTCCAGGACCGGCCACCGGCCCCCGCCGGCGCCACCATGGAACCCCTGCTGCGCTGGCTGGAGGAGAACGTGGAGCGGGATCTGACCCTGGACGACATCGCCCTCCACGCCGGCACCAGCACCCGCACGTTGAACCGCCGCTTCCGCGAACAGACGGGCACGACGCCCTTGCAGTGGCTGCATCGGGCGAGGGTCCGCCGCGCCCAGTACCTCCTGGAGTCCACCGACCACACGGTCGACCGCATCGCGACCCAGGCGGGCTTCGGCTCCCCGACGGCGTTCCGGGACCGCTTCAAGCGGGTGGTGGGGACGAGCCCGTACGCGTATCGCCGGGCTTTCAGGGGGGAGCGAGTGCCGCAGAGCCACCTTTAGGGGCGCGGGGCTGCGACCTCGTGCGGCTCCGCCGCGTGTGCGCCGCGTCTCCGCCGCGTGGGCGCGAGCAACCCCGCACGACCCGCATCTGCCCGCATGCCCCGACTCCGCCCAATTCCCTCCGATTCCCTCCGATTCCCTCCGATTCCCTCCGGCTCCCTCCGGCTCCCTCCGGCTCCCTCCGACCGGCGGGCCCCCTACCCCTTCCGGTCAGCCACCACCCAAGAGGCCAGCGCGACCACCCCGGCCACCCCGAACACCGCAGGCCAGGCGCCCACCTTCTTCGCCAGCGGATGCGACCCGGCGAACGCGGCCACATAGCCGGCGGTCAGCGCCCCCGCCGCCTTGGCCCCGGCCGCCTTCTGCCACTGCTGAGCCGCCGCGGCCCCGGCGACGGCCAGCACCGCCCCACCGAGCGGCCGCTTCTTCGTCCACCGAGCCACCCCGTACCCGCCGATGAGCCCGCTCGCGGCCACCGCCGCCGTGGGAACCTTCGCCATGCCTGTCTGCCTCCTGCGTCGACGTCTCCCGGCCGAGGTTACTGCGCGGTCACCCGCAGTCCGCCCCGAGGCCCCCGGACGGCCACGGCCAGCAGGGACGCGACCACGCAGACCGCGCTGAGGGTGGTCCAGACGACGTCGTACGCGCCGAAGAGGTCGCGGGCCGTGGCGCCGAGGAACGCGGAGGCGCCCGCGCCGAGTTGGTGCGCGGAGTTGACCCAGCCGAAGACGATGGGCCCGTCCTCGCCGTAGACGCGGTCGCTGAGGGCGATCACGGGCGGGACGGTGGCGACGTCGACGAGGCCGTAGACCACGACGAAGGCGACCATGGTGGGGGTGACCGCGGACGAGAACACCATCGGCAGCGCCAGCAGGGTGAGCGCACGGACCGCGAAGTACGCGGACAGCAGACGGCTCGGGTCGAAGCGGTCGGTGAGCCAGCCGGAGAAGACCGCGCCCAGCGCGGAGAACACGCCGATCAGCGAGAGCAGCGACGCGGCGGCGGTGGCGCGCATGCCGTGGTCGTGGGCGGCCGGCGCCCAGTTGCTCCACATGATCCCGTTGGTGGAGGCGCCGCAGATGACGAACATCCCGGCCAGGACCCAGAACGGCCCGGTGCGCGCGGCGTCGAACAGCGCCTTCAGGGCGCGCCGCGCCGCCCCGGACGCCGGCGGCGGCTTCGGCACGAACTCCGTCGCCCCGTACGGCTTCGTGCCCACGTCCGCCGGGTGGTCGCGCATCAGCAGGAGGACGAGGGCGGCCACCGCGAGGGCGACGAACGCCAGCGTCACCACCGGCGGGCGCCAGCCGTGCCGGTCGACGCCCCAGGCGAGCAGCGGCAGGAAGAGCAACTGGCCCAGATGGCTGGAGGAGCTGAGCACACCGGTGACCAGTCCGCGCCGCCGCTCGAACCAGCTGCTCGTGATGCTCGCCGCGAACGTCATGGTGAGGCATCCGCTGCCGAGACCGATCAACACGCCCCAGTACGCGGTCAGTTGCCAGGGCCGGGCCATCACGCTGGTGAGCAGCGCACCCGCCGTGACGAGCAGCAGGGCGCCGACGACCACGCGCCGGATGCCGACACGGTCCATCAACGCGGCGGCGAAGGGGGCCGTGAGGCCGAACAGCACCATGTTCACCGAGGCGGCGAGGGCGATCTGGCCCCGGTCCCAGGCGTAGCTCTCGTGCAGCGGGGTCACCAGCAGCCCGGGGACGGTGGTGAAGGCCCCGGCGGTGACGATGGCCGCGCCGGCGGCGACGGCCACCGCCCAGGCGCGGTGGAAACGGGGGCCGACGGGAGGATCGGGGCGAGGGCCGGGGGCGTCGGAGCGGGTGCCGGGGCCGGGGCCGGGGCCGGGGCCGGGGGCTGGGCCGGGGGCTGGGCTTGGTCCTGGGCCGGGGGCGTCGGCGCGGTCCTCGTGCTCGGTGTGCGTCGTCGGGCTTGTCGGGGTCGTCGGGGTCCGTGGGCTCGTACGGCTCGTTCGGGTGGTCCGGGTCGTCCGGCTCGTTCGGGTCGTCAACTCAGCCATGTCTCCAGCCTGGTGACCGCGTCCCGTCCCCACGAGTGGCCAGACGGACCGCATGCGCAAGAATATGGCCATGCCTGTCTTCGCCCACCCTGGACGCCACCGCGTCGCCGTACTCGCCCGCCAGTTGCTCCTGCCCATCGAACTGGGAATCGTGCACCAGTTGTTCGGCCAGGCCAGAGAGGGGGCGACGGCGGAGGGGGAGCCGCTGTACGAGGTCGTCACCTGCGGGCTGCGGGCCGGTGTCACCCGCACGGACGGCGACTTCACCGTCAACGTCCCTTATGGCCCGGAAGTCTTGGCCGAGGCGGACACCGTCATCGTCCTGTCGTCCCACGAGGACTACGTCCAGGACACCCCCGACCTCACCGCCCCGCTCGCGGACGCCCTCGCCCGGATCCGCCCTGGCACCCGCATGGCCTCCATCTGCACCGGCGCCTTCGTCCTCGCCTCCGCCGGGCTGCTCGACGGGCACACCGCCACCACCCACTGGCGGTACACGGACCTGTTCGCCCGGCTGTTCCCCCGGGTCGAGCTGGATCCCGACGTGCTCTACACCGACGGCGGAGACGTCCTGACCTCGGCCGGCTGCGCCTCCGGCATCGACCTGTGCCTGCACATGATCCGCCGCGACCACGGCACGGCCGTCGCGGGCGACGTGGCCCGCCGCACGGTCGTGCCCCCGCACCGCGAGGGCGGCCAGGTCCAGTACGTACACCGCCCCGTGCCCGCCCTCGCGGCGCCCGCCACCTCCGCCGCCCGGGAATGGGCGCTGCGGCACCTGCACGAGCCCGTCACCCTGGGGCAGTTGGCGGCCCGGGAGGCGATGAGCGTGCGCAACTTCAACCGGCGGTTCCGCGACGAGGTCGGGACGACCCCGATGAACTGGCTCGCCCAGCAACGCGTGGAGCAGGCACGGGAGTTGCTGGAGGAGTCGGATCTGCCGGTCGACCAGATCGCCGCGCGCACGGGCCTCGGTACGGCGGCCAACCTGCGCCGGCACTTCCAGGAGGCGCTGGGCACGTCCCCGAGCGCGTACCGCACGACGTTCCGCGGTGCGTGACATGCGTGGCATGCGTGGCATACGCGCCATGCCTGACGCCGAGTGGGGCGGCCCTCGCCCGGGCTGGTCCGTGGCCCTTGCCCGGGTCGCGCCGCCGCCCCCGCGCCCCGCTGCCTTCCCCGCACCCCGCGCCCGTTGAGACCATCGGCCGATGGTCTCCACCACCGCCCACCTCACCACCCCGGACGGCGTCCGCCTCGCCCACCGCGACCACACCCCGCCCCACGCGCACGACCACACCCGGCCCCACGCGCACGACCGCAACCTGCCCCGCGTGCACGACCGCACTCTCCTCCTCCTGCACGGCCTCGCCGGCCACATGGGGGAGTGGGACGACCTCCTGCCGCCGCTCCTGGCGGACGGCCACCGCGTGGTGACGTACGACGGTCGGGGTCACGGCGCGAGCACCCGTCGCCCGGCGGACATGAGCCGGGCGGCCTGCGTACGGGACGCGGTGACGGTGATCCGCGAACTGGGCCTGGCTCTCCCGGGACAGGCCCCCCTGACCCTCGTGGGCCAGTCCCTCGGCGGCCACACGGCCTTCCTCGCCGCGGCCGCCCACCCGGAACTCCTCGACTCCCTGATCCTGATCGAGGCGGGCCCGGGCGCCCCGGATCCCGCCCTCCCCGCCCACATCGCCGCCTGGATGGACAGCTGGCCCACCCCCTTCGACTCCCCTTCCCGGGCCTCCGACTTCTTCGGTCACGCGAGTTGGTCCCGCAACCTCGAACACCGCCCCGACGGCTGGCACCCCCGGGCGGACCGCGCCACGATGCTGGCCGCCGTCGGGGAGTTGGCCGAGACGTCGTACCACCCCGAGTGGGCCGCCACCACCTGCCCCGCCCTGGTCGTACGCGGAGCCGGGGGCACCATGGCGGCAGCCGACGCCGCCGGGATGCCGGCGTCCCGGGCCCCGGGCACCAGGACCGACCTCGCCGTCATCGAGGACGCGGGCCACGACGTACACACGGACCAGCCCCACCGCCTGCACGCGGCGATGACCGGCTTCTTCAACTCCCTTGCGACGAACGGCAATTGAGTCGCATGGGAATGTGATCCACGTCACCGCCGAGGTGTGGGGGAAGTGGTCCACGACCCCCTCGTAAGCCTGGCATGCTCATGCATGGCTACTGGGGGGTAACCGCCGTGTGCGCACCGTCCTCAGGACGGTTGTGTCCACGGCCGCCCTCCACCGCCAGGTGCCGTCTCGCGACTCGCACCCGATCTCCGCCAGTTCACCCTCTCCTCCGCCTCCTGAAGCGCACCCCCCTGTCACCGCTCCCGAGGACTCACGCGTGTACAAGCTCAGAAGACATGCCCTGGTTTCGGCACTCTCGGCGATCACCGTCGCGACCCTGCTCGCCACCGGCTGCTCCACCGACTCCCCCTCCACCGCCGACAAGGCGGCCGCCACGACGGCCGAGACCTCCGGGCCCGGGGCGGCCGAGGAGCAACTCGCCGTCGTGTCCGCCCCGACGGGCGACGCCACCCCCACCGCCGTGGCCGACGCGAACGCGGCCGACCAGGGCAAGGCCGAGAAGTCCCCGCTCAAGGTCGCCTCGTACGACAGGAAGAGCGGCCGGGCGGTCATCTCGACACCGCCGTCCGATGCGAAGCCCGAGCCGACGGCGACCCCGTCGAAGACGGCCTCCGCTTCCCCGGACCCGGACGAGGACGCGGGCTCAGGCGCGGACTCGGACACGTCCCAGGGCACCGACGCCGGCACCGGCACCGACGCCGGCACCGAGGGCGAGGCCGGTACCGAGGGCGAGGCCGCCAAGCCGAAGGCCGCCGTGGCCGTAGGCGACGTCATAGCCAGCGCCCCCGCGCCCGGCGCCCCCGACGGCGTCCTGGCCGAGGTGACGGACATCGTCGAGACCGCGGCGGACGGCGCCACGACGGTCGAGACGGAGCCCGCCAAGCTCAACTCCGTCCTGGGCGAGAGCGAGGCGGACGGCACGGTCCCCGTCGACCCGTCCACCCTGGAGGTCGACCCGCTCGTCCAGGGCGTGAAGGTCTCCTGGGCGAAGACCGGCGACCTCACCTTCGGCCCCGAGGGCGCGAAGCTCCCGCTGGGCAGCCTGCGCATCGACGTGGGCGCCGCCGTGGAGACCGCACCCGGCGCCCCCGCCTCGGCGGCCGCGTCGGTCGAGGGCTTCGTCCAACTCGCCCCCGAGGTCGCCTTCTCGTACGACGGTTCCGGGTCCGGCACGGGCTCCTCGCCCGGCGGCGCGTTCCTGGGCCTCACCGGCGACTGGGCCTCCCAGTGGTCGCTGAAGGGCCGCGCGGCCGGCTCGACCGACGGCAAGCCGATCCGTATCCCCTTCGCCGAACTGCACGCCGACCCCGTGATCCAGGTCGGCCCGGTCCCGATCGTCGTCAACCTGGACCTCGTCTGCTACTTCCAGGTCGACGCCGACGGCCGCGTCACGGTCGACGTCGAGCAGGACCTCAAGGGCGACTTCCGCGTCGGCGGCAACTTCACCTGGGCCAAGGGCTGGCAGGGCGTCAGCGAGTCCCACATGACCGGCGAGCCCCTGAAGACGACGGTCACCGCCGTCGGCGACGTCAAGGCCGCGATGGGCGCCGAGGCGACGGTCGGCCTCTACGGCACGGTCGGCGTCACCGCCGACGTCGCCCCGTACCTCCGCGCCGAGGCCGACGCGACGGCCGAGGGCTCGGCCGACGGCACCGGCTCCGCCTCCGGCTCCTGGGCCCTGTACGGAGGCATCGACCTCACCGGCACCCTCAACCTCCAACTCTCCATCTTCGGCACCCCGATCTTCCAGACGAAGATCCCCCTCGGCGCACTGCACGAGGAGTGGCTGCTGACGAAGGGCGAGGCGAAGACGTAGTAGATCGCGGCAGACCGCGCTCTGTTGGACCGCAGGCCCTGCCCCACCTCCGAGTGGGGCAGGGCCTGCGCCTTTCGTCCGACTGATGACGCGGCCGTCCCCACCGCGGCGCCCCCACCCACTGGACCCACTGAGCCGCTGCACCCATTGCACCCATTGCACCCACTGAGCCGCTGAAGCCGCTGGAACCACCCGACCCGAACCCTTGCTCCCAGGGCGCCCTCGGCGGGAGAGAATCGCGCCATGGGGACCAAGAAGCTCACCGCCCGCGCACTCAACCGCGCCACACTCGCCCGCCAACTCCTCCTCACCCGCGAGCCGTTGGAAGTGATCGAGGCGGTACGCCGCGTCGTGGCCCTCCAGGCCCAGCAGCCGGCCTCCCCGTACATCGCCCTGTGGAACCGCCTCGCCCCCTTCGACCCCACAGCCCTGGACGCGGCGCTCACCGACCACCGCCTGGTCAGATCAACCCTGATGCGGATCACCCTCCACACCGTCCACGCCGACGACTACGCCCCCTTCCGCGAGGCCATGGAGCCCACCCTCCGCGGCTCCCGCCTGGGCGACCCCCGCTTCAAGGCCTCCGGCCTGACCGCCGCCGACGCGGACGCCCTCCTCCCACCGCTCCTGAAGCACGCCGAGGGCCACCCCCGCACGGCCGCCGAACTGAAGACCTGGCTGGAGGCCCAGGTAGGCAGGCCCTTGGACACCAGCGCCCACCGCCTCCTGCGCCAGTACGCCCCCCTCTGGCACCAACCGACCGGAGCCCCCTGGTCCTTCACCACCCGCCAGTCGTACGTCACCGCCACCACACCCCCGTCCTTCACCGACCCGGAAGCCGCCGCCGAGGGCCTGAAAACCCTGATCCGCCGCTACTTGGCCGGCTTCGGCCCGGCGACGGTCGCGGACATGGCCCAGTTCGCCCTGGTCCACCGCCCACGGGTGAGGACGGCGCTGCGGTCACTCATGGACGAGGGCGAACTCGACGTACTCCAGCCATCGGAAGGCAAGGAGGCGCTCTACGACCTCCCCGACGCCCCTCGCCCCCCAGCGGACACCCCCGCCCCACCCCGCCTGATGGCCATGTGGGACAGCACACTCCTCGCCTACGCCGACCGCAGCCGCGTCCTCCCCGCCGAGTACCGCAAGTACGTGACCCGCATGAACGGCGACGTACTGCCGACGCTGCTGGTGGACGGGTACGTGGCGGGCATATGGCGCCTGGTGCCCCCGGCGGAGAGCAAACCGGATGGGGGGCGGAACGAGCCCGGCGGCCCGGACGACGGACCCGGGGCGATCGAGGCGACGGCCTTCCACCCCCTCCCCGAGGAGACCTGGACCGCCCTGGCCTCAGAGGCGGCAGGCCTGACGACCTTCCTCACCACCCGCGACCCGGCCCCCTACCGCCGCTACGACCACTGGTGGGCCAAGCCCCTCCCGGCCACGGCGGAGACCCGCGTGCTGCCCGGCGCCTGACCGCGCGGCGGACGCCTCGTAGGAACACGGTGGAGGCCACCGGACGAAGCCCCTTCCCCTTCCCCCTCCCCCTCATCGGCTTCCTCTCCACGACCCTCGACACCCTCCGCCGTTACCTGTCCCTGCCCGGAACCCCCGGCCCCCTGGCCGCCGACGTACGCCTCTCGGGCCCCCTGACAGCCATCGAGGCCTCCCTCCCGACCCTGCTCATGGAGAAGGAACGCTGGCGGAAGAACAAAACGGACCCGCACTGCTGGCGGCTGGTGGATCTGACGGCTGGTAGGAGGGGTGCCTGGCGCGAAGTGATCTCGTCGTCTGTTGTCGACCACGCACGACACATACTCTGCGGTGCTAGAGCTATGCCATAGGAGGACCCCGCATGCCAAAGACCACCCAACTGCGCACCTACACCGTCCGGGCGGGCATGCTCGATGAGTGGGTGGAGCGCTGGCGTGCGGAAATCGTGCCGCTGCGCCTGGAGTTGGGCTTCACCGTCGATGGCGCATGGGTCGACCGTGAGCGCAACCAGTTCGTGTGGCTCATCTCCTACGACGGTCCGGAGACGTTCGCCGAACGCAACGCTGTGTACTGGGCTTCGCCCGAGCGGAAGGCGATGAACCTGGAGCCGGACGAGTACTTGCTGCACACCGACGACAGGACGGTCGAGCCGCAGCTGTGATCAGGGGTCCGGCGGCAGCATGTGATGGCGCCGTTCGTCGTCGCTGAGGACACGGAAGACCCGGTTACGGGCTTCCGCTTCCAGACGGACGAAGTCGGGCTCTGCGAGCCATACGCGAGCGGTGCCGTCCGAGGACGCGGTCAGCAGGCGTGTGCCGTCCCGGGACCAGGCGACGGAGGTCACCTTGTCCTGGTGCACCCCGATGATGGCGATCTCCTCAAGGGTGTCGGACGCCCAGACGCGTACGGTGCGGTCGTCGGACCCGGTGGCGATGAGCCGACCGTCCGGTGACCACGCGACGGCGCGAACGCGACCCTCGTGGCCCTTGAGCACCTCGATGCGGCGGCCCGTCGCGGTGTCCCAGACGGCCACGGTCCAGTCGCCGGAGGCGGTGGCGACGCGCTCTTCGTCCGGGGACCAGGTGACGTCGTCGACGTAGTTGTCGTGGCCGCGCAGCACTGTGAGCTGTCGGCATTCGGCGACGTCCCAGAGCCGGCACGTACGGTCGTCCGAGGCGCTGGCCAGGAAACGGCCGCTGGAGGACCAGGCGATACGGCTGATCCAGTCCTGGTGACCTGTCAGGGAGCTGAGTACCACGTGCTCCTGGGCCGACCACACCTTTACCGTGCCGTCGTGGTCCCCGGTCGCGATGCGGCTGCCGTCGGGGCACCAGGCGACGCACTCGACGACTGCGCCCCGACGGTCGGACGTACTGTCCAGGCCGGGGCGGAGAATGCGGAAGAGACCGTCGTTGGTGCTGATGGCGAGGCGGTCGTCCAGTGGTGACCAAGCGGTGCTCCACACCCGGTCCGCCTGCTCGATCACGTGGCCGGAGACGGCGCCGGTGGCGGCGTCCCATACCCGAACCGTTCCATCGTCGGACGCGGTGGCAATGCGGGTGTCGTCGTGCGACCACGCCGCCTGGTTCACGGGTTTGCGGTGCCCTTCGATCAGCAGGCTCTCGGCACCGCGCGGCCGCAGATCCCATACGCGTCCGGTGCCGTCGGTGGAGCTGGTGGCCAGTTGATCGCCCGCCGGGGTCCACGTCACGCCCCAGACCGTGTCGGTGTGTCCTCGCAGGACAGCGACCACCTTGGCGTCGTATGCGTCGACGATCCGTACGGTCCGGTCGGAGGAGGCCGAGGCGAGCAACCGCCCGTCGGGCGACCACGCGACGTTCCAGACGTAGTCGGCGTGGCCTCGTACGAGGAGCCGCAGTTCGCCATTCTCGGCGTCGGAGATCCGCACCGTGTGGTCACCGGATCCGGTGGCGACGAGGCGTCCGTCCGGGGACCAGCTGACGCCCTCCACGAAGTCGGAGTGGCCGCTCAGTGTGGTCACCGCCGTGCCGGTGGCCAGGTCCCATACGAGGGCTGTCTGGTCGTGCGAGGCGGAGACCAGGCGAGTGCTGTCCGGGGCCCAAGCCAGGCCCCACACGTCGTCGCGGTGTCCGCGCAGCTCGTGGCCAAGGTCTCCTGTCTCGGCGTCCCACACGCGCACCGTCCGGTCCCGCGACGTGGCGGCGACCCAGCGTCCGTCGGGGGACCATGCGGTTTGTCGCCCGATGTCGGTCGCGCCGGTGAGCAGCAGCAAAGGCTCTCCGGATTCGGCATCCCAGATCCGTACGACGTGATCGCGGCCAGCGGTGGCGATCCGGGTCGAGTCCGGCGACCAGGCCACGCCCTCGACCATGCTGCCTCCGGAGGGGAGGACGCGCAGCGGGCGACCCGACCGTGCGTCGAAGACGCGAGCGGTGCCGTCCCTCGACGCGGTGGCCAGGAGGAGACCGTTCGGCGACCATGCGATGTGCCGGACGGTGTCGGTGTGTCCGTCGAGTTGGTTGCGCAGGTGGCTGGATGCCAGAGCTGTCATCAGGCCGCGTCGGGCAGCCGGGGTCGGGGTGCATTCACCCAGCGCGGCCAATGCCAGCAGAAGGCAGTGTTCCGGTTGTTGTTCCGCGGCGCCCAACGCGTACTGGCCGATGCTGTCGGAAACCTGGCGCAGGAAGGCGAGATCCCGCCGCTGTGAGGACTCGACAAGTGATTGCGCGGTCTGCGATGCCTGACCGGTCTCTTGCAGCGCGCGCAGCCATTGTCGTGCCAGGGTGAGCCGCTCGCCGGTGAGCAGGTAGTCGGGGCTGCGTCCGGAGCGATCCCAGTCCTCGGCCCATCGTTCGAGTTCCGCACGTTGACGAAGCTGCTCGGCGTGGACCTCGACCTCCTGCCGCAAGGGTGCCCACTGACGGAACAGTGCCTCGTGAGTCACCTGGGCATACGGTTCCTGCCCCGGGCCCACGTCGGACATCAACAGGCGAGCGTCGACGAAGGCGTCCACCACACGTCGTTCCCGCGCGGTCAGCTCGGCGAGCGGTACGCGGCGCCGGGCCACTTCCTGTCCCTGGACAGTGACGAATCTGAGCAGCACCTTCAAGACGGAGCTGATGTCATCGTCTCCGCCGCCAAGCTCCGCCACGGTGTGGTCGGCCTGTCGCGCGAGGGCGCCGGCGACTCCGCCGAGACTGCGGTAGAGCTCCTCCGACACCGTTTCACCGGGGCCCGAGGCGAAGTACATCTCCTGGAGGAGGTAAGCGAGCAACGGCAGCGCGTCGTCCGCGCCCACGTCGTTGACGATGGCCTCCACGACACCGGGCGCGAAGGTCAGACCTACGAGCCCGCCCGGTCGCTCCACAACCTGAGCGAGTTGGTTCCTGCCCAGCGCACCGATGGCGACCGGATGCTGAAAAAGCTCGGCGTGCCTCGTGCCGAGGAACTGACCCAGGAACTCCACACGCACCGTTGCCAGCACCCGGATCCTCGCGTCCTGTGTCACACAGGCATGGAGGGCATCAAGAAACTGGGCCCGCTCCCGCTCACCGGCGAGGGTCAGGGCTTCCTCGAACTGGTCGACCATGATGAGCGTGTGGCGGAACCTGCTTCCCCGCAGCCGTGACAGCTCCGAGAGCAGGGAGGCAGGCTCCTGCCGAAGCCGCCGCAACACGGCGCCTGTCGATTCCTGCTCCCCGCCGGCAGTGGAAATGGCGGCGGCCAGGGCCGCGAGGGGGTTGGGGCCCGGTGAGAAGGCGGGAATGACCAACCATCGCCGACTGCGCAGCCGCGGGATCACCCCTGCTCTGACCAGCGACGACTTACCGCTCCCCGAGGCCCCGACGAGGACGAGGAACCTGTCGGCCGGCCTATTCTGCGGTACGTGCAGCCGGTGCGTCAGATCGTCGCTCTGCGCCTCCCTGCCGAAGAAGACCGCGGCCTCGTCCTCCACGAAGGCATCCAGCCCCGGGTACGGGACCCGGTCGCGGGGCCAGTCCGTCGGCGGAGGCGACGGATTCTCCAGGCGGTGGACGACGATCTGCATCACCACCATTGCGACGATCAGCAAGCCAATGGCCGGGATCGCCACCTGCTGAAGCAGATGCAGAAGCCACGGCGCGTCGTTCTCGCTGGTGGCGTAGTTCGTGACGATCCCCAGCAAGCTCGCGATGAGCACCAGCATGACCTGGAGCAACAGCTGTAAGCGGCTCCTCATGATGCATCAGCCGCCTGTACGCCGCCCTCGCACTGCCGCAGCACTCCGCGCCCCCGCTCTGCCGCTACCGATCACCGGGCATCGGGTCACCGACGCTTGTGAACATCATCTGTGGGGTGGGGAACGATCTCAACAGCGCCTCGGGAAACCAGCCACGGGGCTAGATCGGAACGTGTGTGCTGTCTCCATGACCTCATGAAGGGAGTCGCCGACTGACTTGCTCGTCGCCCCTTGGTCACGTGTCATCCCCCTGACTTCATAGAAGCAGTCACGAATCTGTCCCACGCCTCAGCTGTCACGGTGACATGAGGCCCCTCAGGCCGCTTCGAATCCCGTATCAGTACACCAACCGGTACGAAGGCGGCCTCAAGGCACTCGGTTGCGTTGCCGCCGCTGTACGACGACTTGAACCAGGCGCGTTCGGGGACGAGTTGACGGGCCACGGGCATTCAGAGCTCCTTGCTGATGCGATGGATCATGGAAGAGGAAGCCTCCATGTCCAACGCTTGTGCGCGGAGATACTCGAACGCAAGTCGGTAGCGCTCCAGTTCATCTTCCTTTTCCAGGAAGAGTGATCCTGTGTGGAAGTCCACGTACACGACGTCGAGGTCAGGCTCCTTGCCTCTGAAGGTCACGAAGCTCCCAAGGGCTGCTGCATGGGCTCCCTTGGAGAACGGAAGGATCTGAAGAGTGATGTGAGGTGACTCGTTCGCTTCGAGCAGCCGTCTGAGCTGCTCTTTCATCGTCTCTGGTGAGCCGACGACCCGCCTGATTACTGATTCGTCGAGGATGGCCCACAGTCGAGGAGGCTTCGGGCGGCTGAGGATTTCCTGCCGTTTCATGCGGATTTCCACGAGCTGTTCGACCTCTTCCGTCTCCAGCGGCACTTCGTTGGCCTTCTGAAGCGCCGTGCTGTAGGCCCGAGTTTGCAAGAGGCCGGGGACGTATACGCAGGAGAAGTGATTCTCGTGAACTGCCTCGTCCTCAAGGGTGAGGAGGAGGTTCAAGCTCTCCGGGATCGAGTCGGCGAAGGAGCTCCACCAGCCCTGCTGCTTGGCGTCTTTGGCGAGGCCGACAACTGCCTCTCGTTCGGCCTCAGCTGCCCCGTACTCGCGGCACAGCGCGTCGACCACGATCCACTTGACTGGCCCTGCCTGGGTTTCGTACCGGCTCACCGTCGCCTTGGAGACGCCTACGAGTCGTCCGGCTTCCTCAAGGGTCAGCCCCTTCCGTGCCCGCAACTTGCGCATCATCGCGCCCAGTTGGCGGCGTCGTGTCGTGGTGCGTACGGACATGCAGCTCCTTCGGGCAGGCCCCGGGAGCCGGCCCGGAGACCTGCTCAGGCTAGGCAGCGTGAAAGCTCGTTCACCACCAGATTCACTCGATAGGTTTTCGTGAGAAGTTACACAGTGAGAGTTCTCTGTGTCATGCTCGCTCGCAGGAAGTCACGCAGAGAATCCGTGCGAACACGGAGGGCTTAGGGGTGCGTGGCTTGGTAGAGAGGAAGTCACCATGCTCGGCTGCGAAGGCACCGAACCCCGACCTCGCTTTGTCCTGCCCTTCGAGGCGGTGCCGGCGGAAGTCCGCCTGCTGCGGAGAGCTGCCGTCGCGCAACTCGGCCAGTGGGGCATGTCCGTCGCCGCTGACGAAGTGGCACTGCTTGTCACGGAGCTGGCCACGAATGTCATCAAGCATGTCGGTGAAGGCGTGGCGGCGACGTTGATCCTTGAGTGGCGAAGCGAGCGGCTGCGCGTGGAGGTCCACGACAAGAGCCGAGCTGTTCCGTCGCTCACGGCTGAGGGCTGCCACGAGGAGTGCGGTCGCGGTCTGCACTTGCTCGGAAGTCTCGCGGCGGACTGGGGGACCGCGCTGATGGCGGCCGGCAAGGCCGTCTGGTGCGAGATCCTGCTCGACCAGCGTGGCGCATGTCGGCGTATCGAGCGTGCTGTTGAGGTGCTGGAGGGCTATCAGGGCGTCAGCGGCGGAGCCGTCCTGCGGGGCGCGAAGAAGGCTGCGGGCCTGGAGGAGTCGGCGGTTGAGTTGATCGCCGACCTGCTTCACTGGACTGCTGCTCGCGGAAGTGATCCGGACGACATTCTCGATCGGGCGCAGATGCACTATGAGGCTGAAGTGGAGGCGGCGTAGTCCGCGCGGGGCTGACCGGCCGATGTGATACCCGTCGACACGGGCGCCAGGCTCCGCTCCCCATGCGTTTGATCTCGCTGCTGATCTTTAGGCGGAAGCCTGGAAGCCGGCGCCCTGGCTCACTCACCATGGTGAAGGGCCGCAGATGGGGCTTCCTCGAGGTTGTCCGCCGATGCGAGATGCTCGTAAATCGCTCCTGCGCGCACAGCCGCTCCCGACGGGTACGGCATGGCCGATCGGTCGGGCGATGCCGACCTTGCTGCCGTATCGCTCGCTTACCTCTGGTCTCACGGTGCCCCTGTCCGAGTCGACAGAGCCGCTTGCAACAGTGCTGCGGCATCGTCCGGTGCTCCGTGCTGGTGGAGTTGGGCTGCTGCCCGCATCACATCAGGGTCGGGATTGTCTCGTCCGTAGATGTGGATCAATGTGCCTGCCAGTTCGTCCAGTTGGCCTTCTCGCAACACGTACACGAGGGCTGCCGCCTCTGCTGGACTGAGTACTTCTGCGGAGTGCCGCAGCAGGGCCAGAGCTCCGTCTTGCCGGCCGCCGCTCTGCAAGGCTTCGGCCTGGCGGGCGACACTAAGTGCGGCTCTCTTCTCGGGATTGCTCTGCTGCCGGTCCCCCCTCCGAGGGGGGACCGGCAGCAGAGCTGCGTCACGCCGCGCAGTCAGACGCGACCGCTGGCCGGCCCGAATAGCGCGCCTTGCGGTGGCTTTGAGTGCGCGTCCTTCCCGTGCCCTCAGTGCCTGCACCTCGCGCCTCAAGGCCGCAGCCCCCTGCTGTAGGGCTGCGGCCTTCTTCTTGATGGCGCCGAGTTCGGCTTGGGCGTGGTTGAGTTCAACGACGGTCTCGCTGGCCTGCTGCTGCAACGACGCCGCCTCACCGCGCAACTTCACACAGCACCGGCATTGCTCGGCAGCAGCTGCGGAGTGCAGCTCCTCTAGGCCGGTGAGTGTTATACCCGCCTCCTCTGTGCCGCCCGCGTCAGCGCTGGCGATAGCGTGAAGAAGTCCGACGACGGCTATATCCGGCAGGTACTCGGCGCTGAGGTATCTGGACAGCGACGTATCACTGACGTGCAGCCGGTCGGCTGCCTGCTTCTGCGTGGGGGCGCTGCCGTTGGGTTCCAAGGCCAGGAGACGGCAGAGTCTCTGCAGTTCAGTGGCAAGCGCGCGTTTCCCTGGCGGAATTTCACTGCCCAGCTTCTTCACTGTCCAGCAGTAAGGGGCATTGCTTCCTTTTGCTCGTGACATATGGCTCGCTTCGCTTTCCGGGGTATATGCAGCGAATTGGTGTAAATCGGCCTACTGTTGACGGGTCTTGTCAGCGTCATGGTCATGTCGGGTGCAGGTTGGGCCAATTGTGCACGACGGAGGGCGAGTTGTGTTCTTGCTATCTGTTGCGCAAGTGTTCCAGTGGGGACTGGTTTTCGGTTCTCAGTGGGATGCTGTGGTTAGCCGCTCGTGAAGCGGGGGGTGGCCAAGACGCCTGTGCCGCTGCGTAAGTTACGCATGCGTGCATACTGCACCTTTGCCAAAATGCGTGCGATTTCGACATCAGGAGTGACGAATGGCGCTGCCGTCCTGGCGGGACGCGAAGATGGGAAGCATGGCTCGAGCCGCACTGTGGCTGGTGCAGGAAGTGGGGGAGGACGGGATCTTCACGAAGGCCGATCTGCGCGAGGCGTTCCCTGACGTCGCTCAGATCGACCGGCGCATGCGCGACTTGCGTGACCATGACTGGAAGATCTCGACGAGCCGTGAGGACCCCACGCTCCGCCAGCAGGAGCAGCGGTTCGTGGCCCAGGGGGCGGAGGTGTGGATCCCTGGAAAGTCGAAGGCGCCGAAGCACAAGGCGAGCCTTACGGCCGCCCAGCGCGCGAAGGTGCTGGACGAGGACGGCTACCTCTGCCGCACCTGCGGTATTGCGGCTGGTGAGGCGTACGAGGAGGGAATCGAGCAGGCAGTGCTCAACGTGGCACGCCGCCAGGTGATCCAGCCCAACGGAGACACGGGCTACCAGTTGATCACCGAGTGCAAGAGGTGTGGTGCGGGCAGCTCGGGCCGGCAGGCCGACCTCGGGCGCGTTTTGGAACAGGCTGCGGCCCTGTCGCCCATGGAGCAACGGGTGCTCGCTGCCTGGATCGCCGCGGACCGGCGTTCCTTGAGCCCGCTGGACAAGCTCTGGGGGCAGTACCGGACTCTTCCGGAGCCCTCCCGCAAGGCCGTGGCTGACGTGCTCGACGGCGCGAACGACTAGGACAGGACGGAACGGACATGATGCGAGAACTTCCGGCTCCGCCGCGAGCGGACGAACTGAGCGAACTGATCAAGAAGAAGGTCGCGGAGGCGCAGACGGCAGGCGGTACCCGCGAGACGGTGACCGTTGACTGGAACGAGCAGAAGGCGCACGTCGACGTGATCGACCTGCCCCTCAGCAAGCTCTACTTCAACCCCAGCACGCACCGTATCCGGGCCCAGCGGAGCCACGACGCCGCAAAAGACGCGGAGCTGGACCAGAACCCGTGGAGCGCGGAGAGCCAGGACTACCTCCGCTTCCTGCTCCAGGCCTCGCCGACCGATACCAATCTGCGCGACGTCGAGTTCGACGCCCTCAAGGACAGCCTCGAAGAGTTCGGCCAGAACGACCCCGGGCTGGTCACCCATCAGGGCATCGTGGTCAACGGCAACACCCGGGCAGCCGCCTTGCAGTTGCTTGGCGTGCAGTCGATGCGCGTGGGAGTGCTGCCCGAGTCGTTCACCTGGGCGGACATCAACGCCGTGGAGCTGTCCTTGCAGCTCCGCCGGGATCACCGGCGTGACTACTCCTACATCAACCGCATCATCGCCATGGAGGAACAGGCAGCCCTGGGGCGCACACCCGAGCAGATCGCCAAGGAGTTCCGGATCCAGGTCCGGACGTACCATCAGGAACGCTGGATCCTCGCCACGATCCGCGAGCTGATCAAGCGCAGCCAGGATGCCGGCGGCAGCGGACTCCGGCTGGTCGACTGGGAAGGCGCTCAGGAGCGCCTCAAGGAACTCCAGCGCTTGTACGTGAAGCTGGAGACCCTTGACCGCGACCAGGCGGAGATTCTCAAAGAACTGCGTCTGGCCGCCATCCTGCTCAACTTCTCCAAGACCGACGTGCGGCACATCAATGAGGACTTCCTCAAGGAAGGGCTGGAGCAGAAGCTGCTTTCCGCTGGTCCGGTGTCTGAGGGCCGGTCTGAGGTCAGGCCGACGGGTGTCATGATCCCGGGACTCGGGGTAGAGGTCCCAGCCGCCTCCTCCGCAGTGGCTGACATGAAGGCACTCAACGACCGTCTGCTGCGTGCAGCTGCTGTCGTACGCAGTAGGAGCGAGGGCCCCGACCTCGGCAACGAGGCGAAGGAGCAGGCCCAGGGCGTTCTGGACGACGCGAAGAAGACTTTCGACGATGCCATTGAGGCCGCTGGCCGCAGTGCCCGGCTGCGCAAGCGCAAGCAGCTCGCGCCGGCCCGGCTCGCGGAGGCGTGCGCCAGCATCGACCAGTGCGTGAGCGACCTGGTGCAGGCACGCACCTCTCGCAGCCTCGACGAGGAGGCTTTCGATGACGCAGTGATCAAGCTCCGTGGCAGCCTGCTGAAGCTTGCCAAGCAGGCCGGCCGTGGTCTCCACGATCCGGGTGACGGCGTGGCCTGGCTGATGGACGCCGTCGCCGCGGAAGGCCGACAGTGATGAACGAACCGAGTGAAACGTCTCTGCACCTGGCGTTTGACGAGACACATACGCGCGTCGTGCTCCGGACCACTGAGCACCACCAGCCGGACCTGGTCCAGCTAGCTGCCCGTTTCCGGACGGGCGGCCAGCTCGGCCTGCTCAGCGCCTCTGTCGCTCTTGATGACTTCCTGGCCAACCTGCAAGTCCTTGGCGACTGGCCCGACTCCAGCGGTGTGGAGTGGTCCTCCGCCCTGAGGAAGCTGGCGACCGGCGTCCTCCAGGACGCACGGACCGTTGAAACCAGGCTGGCGGGTACGGGGTCCTCCGGTGAAGTCGACGCGGACGATGTCCCGAGTCTGCTCGGCGACAACTGGAAAGGTGAGCTGAGCGCCTTTCAGCGCAGGGACATCGCGAAGCTGCTGTCCCTCCAGCACGGAGCCAACTTCAGCGTGCCCGGCGCCGGCAAGACGCGCGTCGCGCTCGCCGTGTACGCGGCTCAGAAGGCTGCCGGCCATGTGCGGCGGCTCCTGGTCGTTTGTCCGAAGTCGGCCTACGACTCGTGGCGTTTCGAGACGTCGGAGTGTCTGACGCACGCGCTGCGTGTCAACGTCCTGGACGGGTCACTGGACCAATGGGCGGAGGTGCTCGTCGTCAACTACGAACGGCTGGATCGCTCGCTGTCGATGCTGACCGCCTGGCTGGCAGCCCAGCCCTCCATGATCATCCTTGATGAGGCGCACCGGATGAAGCTTGGATCCCGGGGCACTTACGGTGCCGCGTGCATGGCCCTCGGACCACACGCGGACCGGCGCCTGATCCTCACGGGTACGCCGGCTCCGAACGGTTCCAAGGACCTGGAGAACCTCTTGGGCTTCGTGTGGCCGGGGCACGGACAGCAGACTGTCGTGCGCGCCGTGGCGGGGGGAGACCTTCGGCACGCAAGTACGGTGCTGCGGCCGTTGTTCACGCGGACGACCAAGCAGGAACTCGGTCTGCCTCCAGTTGATCTGGGCATCCGTTATGTGGACATGCCGCCCCTGCATGATGAGATCTACACCTCGCTGGTCGGCGGGATGAGCAACGGGGTGGCCAGGGAGGATCTCAGTGCGCTCGGCAAGACGGCTCTGCGGCTTCTGATGGCCGCGACGAGCCCGGCTCTGCTCTTGGAGGGAGCCACCAAGTACGAGCCGCTGGCTTACCAGTTGCCTCCACTGGAGATCCCTCCAGGCGGCTCCCTGTACTCGAAGCTGCAGAACCTCCCCGACCACGAGCTGTCACCGAAGTACAAGGAAGCCGTGGCGATCATCGCCGAGAATGCGGCGGCCGGACGTAAGACGCTGGTCTGGACGACGTTCGTCCGGAGCCTTACGACGCTGGAGCGGATGCTCGAGAAGTTCAGCCCGGCCGCGGTTTACGGAGGGACCCCCGATCGGGAGGAACAGATCCGGCGCTTCCGGGACGATCCAGCCTGCATGGTGCTCATCTCCAACCCGGCGACCCTTGGCGAGGGCATCAGCCTGCACCACCACTGCCATGACGCTGTCTACGTGGACCGTGACTTCATGGCTGGCCGGTTTCTGCAGAGCCTGGACCGTATCCATCGCCTTGGGCTTGCACCCGACACCGAGACGCGGGTGACGGTTCTCGCCGTACGCAACTCCATCGACGAGGTCGTGGCCGCGCGGCTGGAACAGAAGCTTGCGTTCATGGGGCAGATCCTGGATGACCCCACAGTCCAGCAGCTCGCAGACTTGGAGGAGGAGCCGTCGGTGGCGGCCGGCCTGGCGCCGAGCGACATCGAAGCGCTGCTGAGCCACCTGGGAGGCAACCGATAGGGGCTGCGTGCGGCGGACGCAGCACACTACGCTCGTCTTGTGTCCTCCGAAGCCGAATGGGCAGCCCCGGAAGGTTCCTGGGCTTCGTCCGCCGCACGCCGTCGCAACATGCAGGCGATCCGCAGCCGCGATACAAAACCGGAATGGCTGATCCGGCGTCTGGTGCACGCCCAAGGGCTCCGCTACCGGGTATCAGCACGCCCCCTGCCGGATCTTCGCCGGACGGCCGACTTGGTATTCCGTCCGGCGAAGGTGGCGGTATTCGTTGACGGTTGCTACTGGCACGGATGCCCTGAACACTATGTGCCGCCGAGAACGAACTCCGGCTATTGGTCGGAGAAGGTGGTACGTAATGTGAAGCGGGACCGGGACACGGATCAAAGGCTCAACGATGCGGGCTGGCTCGTGCTCCGCTTCTGGGAGCACGAGTCGTCAGTGGCTTGTGCCGACAAGATTACCGAGACGGTCCTCGCGCGTCGGAGTGTGAGCGGACCCCGCTGAAACTGAGAATTCCAATTGGTGTGGCACGTCATCAAGAGTGGCTGCACCTGAGGAGTCGACGTCATATTCGCTGAGAAGTTCGTCCCGGTGCTCCGGTCGCAGAACTGCAGCGATCGCGCGGCCGACAGCTTCAGCGACCGGCGGCGGAAAGGCATTGCCCACCTGCCGGTACTTTGCTGTTTTTTTCCCCTGGAACCGCCAGTCCCGTGGAAAACCCTGGATCATGGCAGCTTGCTCGACGGTGAGCATGGGGCCGTTCTCCCTGAACAAGTCCCGCTCCGGGTCGCATGTGTCCGGGTCGTTGGCCACCCCCATGGCGTCAACCCCCATGGCCTCCCAGGCTCTCTTCGCTCGCGTGGGTCCGAGGTCTGCGCCGCCATGTTTCCTGGATCCACCCACCAAGGTGGGGGCTACACCGCGGTCGGCGGCTGCGGATTTCTGGGCGGCGTCAAGCCAGTCGTTGTAGACATCCTCCCCTGTCCGCTCGCCGGGCTTGGCCGGCTCACCCCGCTTGTTCTTGTTCCAGTACGGGCGGCACCGTTCGCGCATGCTCCTTCGGAGAGTCTCAGCGACAGTAGCTTCGTCTCCCCTGATTCCCAGTGGCCAGCTAAATTCATTGATGCCGGGCTTTGCGAAATCTTCGCGGATCGCGACCAGGATGGCCCTGGGGCGCAACTGAGGGACGCCGAAATCTTTCGCGTCGAGTCGGCGCCACACCTTTCGCATCTCAAGGTCCTGAGCTGCTGGAGAAAGCGACGTGTCGATATTGGGGATCGTGTAGCCGGCACGGCGCAATCGATCGAGGATGTTGGCTCGGTATTCGATAAAAACCTCCGGTGGCTCAAGGATGCCCCGGACGTTTTCAATCATGATTGCTTTGGGGGTAAGTTCTTCAATGATGCTCAACGCTGCTGGGAACAGGTCGCGCTCATCGTCTGCTCCCAATCTTTTTCCGGCCAAGGAAAAAGGAGGGCAAGGGACTCCGCCTGCAAAGAGGTCGAGGGTCTTTCCTTTGAGATCAAGGGCCTTGCGTGCGTCTGATTCGAGAAAGTCGTTGACGTCCATCGGGCTGAGGGCCTTGGCCTTTTGGGTCGTCCATCCCGGCCAGCGCCCGACGTTGGCCCGCAGGGTACTGACCGCGTGCTGGTCCCACTCGACAAGCGCCAAGTGGTCAAACCCGGCATTGTGCAGCCCCACGGCTTGCCCACCGGCCCCCGCACAGATCTCGATCGAGGTCAGTGGCGGGGTGAACTGCGGTCGCTTCTGGCCGCTGGCAGGCATGCCGCTCCTTCTAGGGTCTAGCCATCGTGCTGAGGAGAGCCCGTGTCGTTGTCGGTCACTCCGAACCAAGAGTCTCGCACCTGCCGGGCTGTCTGTACGCATCAGTAGGCGACCAGTCGCCAGCAGGCTCGCGAGACTAGCCCTGGGTTGGGCACAGCGCACCGGGATAGAGGGTGATTTCCAGAGGTGCGCAGAAAGACGCCAGCCTTCTAGCCGTCCTTGCCCCAGTTGGTCCCGTGACATTCCCCGTATGAGCTCCCCGACCCACACCAACAAGCGCTCCCCCTCTGCGGCGGCCACTCCACGGCCAACCCCCGCGCCGCCAACGTCGTCGCGTACTGCGGCAGCAGTGTCGCGTCGTCGGGGGATGCGCCCTCCGATGCGGCGAAGGCCTCGTAGGACGGGACCGTGCCCGTGACGATGCCCAGGTTCGGAGTGCCCGAGGACGACAGCTCGCGGAGTGACGCCTCTATCGTCGCGAGGTGTTCCTCGTGGGACGGGTATTCGGCCGTCAAGCCCGGGTATGCCGTGACCAGTTCGCCCAGCTCGGCCGCCGGCCAGTGGAGGACCGCTACCGGGAACGGGCGGGACAGGGCTTCGCGGTACGCGCCCAACTCCGCGCGGAGGCGGGAGATTTCGGCCTGGAGTTCCGCCGGGTTGTCCGAGCCCAGGGACCAGACACGCTTCGGGTCGTGGAGCTCGTCCAGAGATACGGAGGACGAGTGTTGGGTGTCCGCCACCGCGTCCCACTCGTCGTGGATCGCGCCCAGCATGCGGCGGACCCGGTGGCGGCCGAAGAGGAGGGCGCGGGTGGCGTAGGGGGGCTCCGGAACGTCGGTCAGGAGGAGGGTGACGGCCGCGGTGAAGGTGTCCTGGGCCGCTTCCAGTTCGTCGTGGGCCTCCAGGGCCTCGGCGACGATCACCCACGGGGCCGGGTCGCGGGGAGCGGCTGCGCGGACTCCGTCGATGATCGCGCGGGCCTCGGCCTCGTGGCCGTACTCCCAGAGGTTGGAGGCCTTCAGCGCTCGTACCAGGTGGGGGTTGTCGAGAGGGGCGGACGACGACAGCAGGCGGTCGTAGAGGGCAGTCGCGGTGGGGCGGTCGCCGGCCAGTTCCAGGTGGGCCGCGGCCTGCAGGAGCAGGTGCTCGGCGTCCTCCGGGTAGAGGTCGGCGGTCCGCTCCAGGCGTGCCGCTTCGGCGTTGTGGTCGACGTTCTCGGCAGGCGTGTCGGGGCGCATGGACGACACGGTACTGCCGATGGGGGATGGAGGGGGATGGAGGTGAGACACGGGCGGAGGTGGGAGGGAGCGGGCCAGGGGCGCGCTCCCTCCCACCTCCCCACCTCTGCCTTCGGCTCTCTCCCGGGGGTGGAGCCAGGCACGCGGGCCGGCGGCCGGTCGCCGGTGCTCGGTGGCCGACGGCTTCCGGCCCGCGCGACGGTGGCTTCCAGTCCGCGCGCCGGTTCTTCTAGATCGTCACCGCGCGTCGGTTCTCTAGATCGTCACCCCGTCGATCTGCAGCGTCTGCACCGCCCCCGCCGCGAACGGCACCGCCACCGACTTGCCGCTCAGGCGGGTGTCCGAGTACGCGCGGTAGCGGTCGGTGCCGCCCGAGGTGTGGGTGTTCCAGCGGGGGACCAGGCCGTTCGTGCCGCCCGTCACGGTGGTGAAGCGCGAGAGGTCGAAGGTCAGGGTCTGGGCGGACGTCGAGGTGTTGATCGCCACGATCACCAGGCGCTTCGCCGCCGCGTCGTACGCCGCCGCCGAGTAGCTCGAACCCGCGTCCAGGATCGTCATGCCCGGGCGGATGTGGCGGCTGAACTGGGCCATCACGTAGTACTTGGTCTGGACGGTCGTCGGCTGGAGGGTGTTCGCGTCGTACGCGATCATCGCCCAGCCCGCCGTCGGGTCCATCACCTGCCAGTAGACCCAGGCCGTGGGGTGCAGCCAGCGGAAGTCGTAACAGAGGTTGCGGGCGAGGGTCCAGCCCGTGCCGTCGCTGTCGCCCGTCTCCGAGTTCCAGAGCTTCTTGCCGGAGGTGGTGACCACGTCCGTGTAGAGAAGGTCGCGGCGGCCCCCCGCGCCCTGGTAGCCGTGTACGTTCACCTGGCTGACCAGGGCCTTCGTGGAGGAACCGAAGGAGTTCCACGTCGAGCGGGCCGTGTCGTAGTTCGTCTCGTCCGAGGCCGAGATACGGACCGACGTCAGGCCGCGCGCGTCCAGCTCGCTGCGCATGTACGGGAGTACGGCGGCCTGGACCGCCGGGTCCATGTGGCAGCCCTCCTGGGTGCCGGTCGCCGTCCACCATGACGCCGCCGGCTCGTTGAAGGGGTCGACCGTCGCGAAGTTCACGCCCCAGTTGTTCTTGGCGTAGAGGGCCACGGCCGCCAGGTGGGAGGCGTGCTGGCGGTAGTTCCAGGACTGGAGGTTGTTGCCGCCGCCCGCCGCGCCCGAGGGGTTGTGGTTCAGGCACATCCACCACATCGGGGAGTTGGCGAAGAGCTCGGTGGTCGCGCCTCGGGCCACCGCCTTCGTCAGGGCCGCGCGCTGGTTCGGGTCCGCCGTCCAGTCCCAGGCCGAGGAGGTCGGGTTCTCGTTGTTCCAGTCCTGCCAGAAGCCCTCGATCTGCTTGAACGCGGGGATGTTCGCCGACTCGACCATGGTCGAGCCCTCCACCGTGTTCCAGCTGCACGCGCCGAGGTTGTAGCGGGCGATGTTCATGCCCAGGCCGGGCAGGGCCGTGCCGTTGTACGTCGTCGTCTTGGTGGTGAACCACAGGTCGGCGAAGTCGTCCCGGGCGCCGAAGACGTTGGCCCACCAGGCGAGCGAGGTGCCCCAGCCCTCCCAGGTGCCGTACTTCGTCGCGGGGTTGATGGCGAGGGTCGCGTCCGCGTGGGCGGTGCCCGTGCCGAGGGCGGTGCCCACGACCGCGCCGCCGGCCGCCGCCAGGAGGGCTCTGCGGCCGAAGGCGGAGGGGCGGTCGGCCGTCGCGCTGTCCGCTTCCGCGGTCGGTCTCGTGTGGTTGTTTTCGTGATCGGGGGATGCAGCCATGTCAGCTCCGGGGGATGCGGGTGCCGAGGGGAGAGAAGGTGGGGATGGGGGAGCCGCCACCTACCAAACTGCTCAAGAGGGACACCGGAAGAGTCAGGGGTGAACAGTGGGGTTGTCGAGAGGTGTGACAGCGCTTTCTTCGATTTCTTTCAAGGGTTATGAGAAGGGGAGATGGAAGGGCGCGGGGCGTTGTCGCTGGGGGATGCTGCGCTCGGCGCGGCTCAGATGAGAGCATGTGTGCGAGTGGGCCGAGTGTGCCCGGGGCGAGCCCGGGCAGGCTGTGGCCGATCGGAGAGAGGGGGGAAGCCGTGATGCGTAGCTGGGTCGGTCCGCGTCCCGCCGCGATGCTTCTGCTGCTCTTCTTCGAGGTCGCCGTCCTCGACACCGGCACGCTCTCCGCGGCCGTCGCCTTCGCCGCGACCGCCGCGGCCGGTTCCGCGTTCGCCGCCTGCGCGCTGATCGCCTCGCGCTGCGCCCCCGTCGTACCCCGGACGCGCGTACGGACGGCCATACGGGACCGTGAGCGCCGTACGGCGTTCCTGCCCCAACGTGATCCCGACGCCCGTGGCCGTACGCGGCCCCGGGCGCCCGGACGTGCCCTCCTGACGGCCACCGCGTAGGGCACGCCCACCCCAGCCACTCACCTGACTGCACGTGCGTGCCCTTTCCGCGGGCCGTCGCGCCATTCCCCGGTCACCGCACGACGTCGGCGTACTCGGCGTACTCGGCGTACGACGTCACCGGATGACCCTTCCCTGGCACGACGAGACCCCCTGGAGGGCTCCCACCCATGTCCGTTTTCGCCGACCTTGTCGCGCACCTCGCCGATCTGATCCAGCCGCTGTTCCACGCCTCCGCGACGGCCGTCGCGATCGTCCTGTTCACGGCGCTCGTACGACTGCTCGTGCACCCCCTGTCCCGGGCGGCGGCGCGGGGGCAGCGGGCGCGGATCGCCCTGCAGCCGCAGATCGCCGAGCTGCGGAAGAAGCACGCGAAGAACCCGGAGAAGCTGCAGAAAGCCATGCTGGAGCTGCACACGAAGGAGAAGGTGTCGCCGCTGTCCGGCTGCCTGCCCAGCCTCTGCCAGCTGCCGGCCTTCTTCCTCCTCTACCACCTGTTCTCCAACCGGACGATCGGCGGCGAGGCCAACGCCCTCCTCACCCACCAGCTCTTCGCCGCCCCGCTCGGCGACCGCTGGCACGACGCGCTGGGCGACGGCGGTGTGTTCGGGCCGCAGGGGCTCGTCTACGTGGGGCTGTTCGTGATCGTCACGGGGGTCGCGGCGTTCAACTTCCGGCGTACGAAGCGGATGATGGCGGCGGGGACGGCCGGGATGCCGGCCGTGTCGGACGAGCAGCTGCCCGGGATGGCGGCGAGCATGGGGGCCGTCAGCAGGTTCATGCCGTTCATGTCCTTCTTCACACTGGTCAGCGTGGCGGTGGTGCCGCTCGCGGCCGCGCTGTACGTGGTGACCAGTACGACGTGGAGTGCGGTGGAGCGGGCTGCGCTCTATCCCCTGCCGTCGGCCGGGGCCGCCGCCGGCACGTCGGCGGCGGCTACCGCGCGGTAGCTCGACCGGGGCGGCGGCACGGCCGGTCCACTCCGTGAACCGGGTATTGCGGAGTGGACCGTGACCTTGGAGGATCGACCAGTCCTCCGATGGCTGCACCCATCGGTCGGGCGGTGGACGATCGAGGGAGAGGGCGACCATGAAGCTGCTGCGAGTCGGTACGGCGGGTGCGGAGCGGCCCGCGCTGCTCGACGCCGAGGGAGTTCTGCGGGACCTGTCGGAGGTCGTGCCGGACATCGACGGCGCGCTGCTCGCGGACGACGCGGCGCTCGGGCGGGTCCGGGCGGCGGCCGAGAGCGGTGCACTGCCCGTCCTGGACGCGGCGGGGCTGCGGGTCGGTCCGCCGCTCGCCCGGATCGGCAAGATCGTCTGCATCGGGCTCAACTACCACGACCACGCGCGCGAGACCGGGGCCGAGCCGCCCGCCGAGCCGGTGATCTTCTTCAAGGCGGCGGACACGGTGGTCGGGCCCCACGACACCGTGCTGGTGCCGCGCGGGTCGACCAAGACCGACTGGGAGGTCGAACTCGCGGTCGTCATCGGGCGTACGGCCCGGTACGTCGAGTCGCGTGAGGCGGCGCTCGCGCATGTCGCCGGGTACGCCGTGTCGCACGACGTGTCCGAGCGGGAGTTCCAGCTGGAGCGGGGCGGCACGTGGGACAAGGGCAAGAACTGCGAGACGTTCAATCCGCTGGGGCCGTGGCTGGTGACCGCGGACGAGGTGCCGGATCCGCAGAAGCTGGGGCTTCGGCTGTGGGTCAACGGGGAGTTGAAGCAGGACGGGACGACCGGGGAGCAGATCTTCGCGGTGAGTGAAGTCGTGCGGTACGTCAGCCAGTTCATGACGCTGTATCCCGGGGATGTCATCAATACGGGGACGCCGGCGGGGGTGGCTCTGGGGGAGCCTGAGCCGAAGCCGTTCCTTCGGGCCGGGGATGTGGTGGAGCTGGAGATCGAGGGGTTGGGGAGGCAGCGGCAGGAGTTCAACAACGCGTAGGCGCTCCGCTTGGTGCGGGGTGCCTGAGCGGTGGGGGCGGGGGGTGCGGTTCGTTGGCGGCCGCGGGTTGTGTGTGGTTGCTCGCGCAGTTCCCCGCGCCCCTAAAGATGCGCAGTTCCCCGCGCCCCTGAAACGATGCGCAGTTCCTCGCGCCCCTAAAGGTGCGCAGTTCCCCGCGCCCCTGAAACGATGCGCAGTTCCTCGCGCCCCTAAAGGTGCGCAGTTCCTCGCGCCGTTGAAAAAGGCGCGCGGCCCCCGTGCCCCTGTGGGAGCCCGGGGGTTACAAGGTTCCCTTGAAGTGTTCCAGTGCCTTCACCACCATCGTGTGGTCCTCCAGTTGGGGGAGGCCCGAGACTGTCACCGTGCCGATCACTCCCGTGCCCTCCACCGTCAGTGGGAAGGCGCCGCCGTGGGCCGCGTAGTGGTCGGGGTCCAGGCGGGAGGAGGCCTCGAAGGTCGTGCCCTTGGCCCGGAAGCGGGCGCCGACGAGGTAGGAGGAGTGGGCGTAGCGCTCCACCACCCGGCGTTTGCGGTCGATCCAGGCGTCGTTGTCCGGGGTCGAGCCGGGGAGGGCGGCGTGGAAGAGCTGCTGGGGGCCGCGGCGGATGTCGATGGCGACGGGGGCGTTCCGCTCGCGGGCCAGGTCCACCAGGAGGGAGCCCAGGGCCCACGCGTCCTCGTACGTGAACCGGGGGAGCACCAGGCGGCGTTCCTGGGCTTCGAGTTCGTCGATGCTCGGGTCGGCGGGGGCGGCGGCGTGGGCGGGGGAGGGGGAGGCGTCGGTCGTCACAGCTTCACCGCCGCGCCCTCGGCCGCCGACCTGCGCGCCGCTTCCAGTACGTCCAGCGCGGCGGCCGCCTCGTGTGCCGTGACCGGGTTCTCGCCGGTGCCGCGCAGGGCGGCGGCCACGGCGGCGTAGTACGCGGGGTAGTCGCCGGGGACGGTCGGGACGGGGCGGCCGCCGTCGGTCAGGGGGGAGTCGCCGGCGCCGATACGGCCCCAGAGTTCCTCGGGCTCCTGGCCCCAGTCGGCGCCGGGGGCGGGGCGCTCGCCGTCGCGCAGGGCCGCTTCCTGGGGGTCGAGGCCGTACTTGACGTAACCCGCCTCGGAGCCCAGCACCCGGAAGCGCGGGCCGAGTTGGGGGGTGACGGCGGAGACGTGGAAGTGGGAGCGGACGCCGCTCGCGTGGGTGACGGCGATGAACGTGTCGTCGTCCGTCTCGGCGCCGGGGCGGCGGAGGTCGGACTCCGCGTACACGAGGGTGGCGGGGCCGAAGAGGGTGAGGGCCTGGTCGACGACGTGGCTGCCCAGGTCGTAGAGGAGACCTCCGATCTCTGCGGGGTCGCCGGACTCGCGCCAGCCGCCCTTGAGTTGGGGGCGCCAGCGTTCGAAGCGGGACTCGAAGCGGCGGACCTCGCCCAGCTCGCCGGCGGCGAGGAGCCCCCGCAGCGTCAGGAAGTCGTTGTCCCAGCGGCGGTTCTGGAAGACGGAGAGGAGCAGGCCCCGGGAGTCCGCGAGGGCGGCCAGCTCGCGCGCCTCGGCCGCCGCACCGGCGATGGGCTTGTCGACGACCACCGCGAGGCCCGCCTCCAGGGCGGCGGTGGCTACGGGGACGTGCGTCTTGTTCGGGGAGGCGACGACGACCAGGTCCAGCTCGTCCGCCCGGGCCCACAGCTCGTCCGTCGTGACCGCGAACCGTACGTCCGGGAACTCGGCGCGGGCCTGCGCCCGCCGCTCCGGGTTCGAGGTGACGACCGTGTCGAGGGCCAGGCCCTCCGTCGCGGCGATCAGCGGGGCGTGGAAGACGGAGCCGGCGAGGCCGTAGCCGACGAGGGCGACGCGGAGGGGCCTGTCTGCGCTGGTGCCTGTGCTGGTGCCTGTCATACCACCCACTTAAGCAACGCTGTTGCCAAAGTGCAAGCGAGAGGGACAATGGGGGTGTGAACGGCAACGGGAACGGCAACGGGAGCGGGAGCGGGCGTACCGCAGGAGTGGCCGGCGTGAATCTGCTCGCCCTGCGCAGCCACAACGGAGCGCTGGTGCTGGACCTGCTGCGTACCGCCGGGGTGGCCGGGATAAGCAGGCTCGAGCTGGCCGAGCGGACGGGGCTCACCCCGCAGGCCGTCAGCAAGATCACCGCTCGGCTGCGCGCGGACGGGCTGGTGACGGAGGCGGGGTACCGGGCGTCCACCGGCGGCAAGCCGCGCACCGTGCTGCGGCTCGTGCCCGACGCCGGGCACGCGGTCGGCCTCCACCTCGACCGCGACGAGCTGACGGCCGTGCTCTGCGATCTGACCGGCACGGTGGTCGCGGAGCGGCGGGGGCCGCTGAACCTGGGGGCCGGTGCGGACGCCGTGGTCGAGGGCGCCGCGCGTGAGGTGGAGGCGCTGCTGGCCGCGGCGAGCGAGAGCCGCACCGCGATGCCGGACGACCCCACGCACGAGTCCTACGGCTCCCCCCTCCTCCCCGTACTCGGCGTCGGTGTCGCCCTCCCCGGCCCCCTCGACCATCTGCACGGCATCCTGCACCGGGTCACCGGGTTCCCGGAGTGGGACGGGTTTCCGCTGCGGGCGGCGCTGGCGCGGCGGCTCGGGATGCCGGTGGTGGTGGACAAGGACACCAACGCGGCGGCCCTGGGGCTCGCGGCGATCGCGGGGGCGCACGGCTCCTTCGCCTACCTCCACCTCGGTACGGGGCTGGGGGCCGGGCTCGTGATCGACGGGGTGGTGCACCGGGGGGCCCGGACCCGGGCCGGTGAGTTCGGGCATCAGGTCGTCCAGCTGGACGGGCCGTTGTGCGAGTGCGGGAACCGGGGGTGCGTCGAGGCGCTGTGCCTCGCGGCGATGGCGCGGGGAGACGTGGACGAGGCGGCGCGGGTGCTCGGTACGGGCGCCGCGAACCTGGTGGGGCTCCTCGACATCGAGCTCGTCCTGCTGGGCGGGCGCACCATCGAGGCCCGGCCCGACGTGTTCGTGCGGGGGGTGGGGATCGTGCTCGACGAGTGGGCCCGACTTCAGGGGGAGGACCCGGCCGTGCCGGTGCGGGTGGTCGAGGGCGGGGCGTCGGGGGTCGCGGAGGGGGCGGCCCAGCTGCTGCTCGCACCGCTGTTCGGGCGGGCGGACGGGTGAAGGGCCTCTGATGCGGCTCAGAGGCGGCTCAGAGGCGCGTCTCAGGCGCGTCCGAGACGTGATCGGGCCGCGCCTGGATGTCGCTGATCCCGCGACTGCGCCGTACGCACTGAGCCTCCGCCCTGCTGTGCCGAACCGGTCCTCCGCCCGCCGTGCCTCATCGGTGGCGGCTTTCTCGTAGGTCTCCGCCCGCCGCGCCTCACCGCCTCGGTGCGATCGGACAATCTCGGCCGTTGAGGGATAGCAGCGGGCAGCTCATCGCGTCGTGACGGTTGCCAAGAAGGGGGAGGGTCGATGAAGGCCTCGAGTCACGAAGAGTTCCGGGACTTCGTAGCGATGCGCTCCACCGCGCTGCTGCGGCTCGCGGTGCTGCTCACCGGCGGAGACCGGCACGCCGCGGAGGATCTGCTGCAGATCGCGCTGATGAAGGCGTACGGGCGGTGGACGAGCATCGAGCAGCCCGAGGCGTATGTCCGCCAGGTCCTGTACCGCCAGCAGGTCAACCGCTGGCGGCTGCGCAGACATCGCGCCGAGACGACGGTGCCGGTACTGCCCGAGTCCGGCACGGACGCCGACGCCGGCTCGGACTCCGAGCTGCGGATCGCGCTGTGGGCGGCGCTCGGTCGCCTGACGAAGCGGCAGCGGGCCGTGGTCGTGCTGCGCTACTTCGAGGACCTGCCGGAGGCCGAGGTCGCGTCGCTGCTGGGGTGCCCGGTCGGCACGGTGCGCAGCACCGCGTACCGGTCGCTCGCCAAGCTCCGGGCCCTCGTACCGGAGCTCGGGCCCGAAGGGCGCATGGAACAGGTCCAGCCGCTCAGCTACACGCCGAAGGGGGTCCGGGGATGACGACGGAGCAGGTGGAGGAGAAGGTCCGGGAGACGCTGCACGCGGTCGCCCTGGACCGGGTGAGGGCGCCCGGGGACCTGGCCGAGAAGGTGGTGCGGCGGCGAAGCCGGCGCCGCTTCTCGCAGGTCGCGGGGACGGCGGTGACCGCTGCCGCGATCACCGTGGGGGCGGTGCTCGGCTTCGGGGGCGGCGGTGCGGTCGACCAGGACCGGCCGGTGCGGCCGGCGGTGTCCCCGGAGGGCTGGAAGCCGTGGCAGAGCGACGCCCCGGGCGCCACCGAGCGGGGCTGCCTGGTGGACGGTTCCGCGCTGTACTGCGCCGGGTCCAAGTACGACGCCGCGAAGATCGACGCCAACACCGGCGAGCGGCTGTGGACCGTCAAGGTCAATCGCGAAGGCGACGCGATGTCCAAGCCGTTCGCCGTGCGCGATGGCGTCGTCTACGCCTACCGCAATCACACCGCGGAGAACCAGCCCAACGGGGACTACGCGGGCGGTACCGATCTGATGGCGGTGGACGCCGACACCGGCAAGATGCTGTGGAAGGTCGAGATGCCGCAGGGCGACCGGGCCGCGATGCTCATCGACGGCGCGGTGCTGGCGAAAACCCCGTCGCGGCGCACAGTGTCGGCCCTCGATCCGCTGACCGGGAAGACGAAGTGGCGCCACACCTGGGACAAGGGCATCGTGTGCCAGCGGACGGTGCTGAGCGGTGCGCCCTATCTCCTGTGCATGCGGGACGCCGAGGACCCGGGCGACACCGAGGTCTTCCGCCTCGATCCCGCCACCGGAAGTGCCGAGAAGGTCACGACGGTCCCCGGCGCGCAGGAGCTCATGGGGACTTCGGGGGGCCGGATGGTCCTGTCCGGAGTGATGGACGCGGACGGCAAGACCTTGCCGTTGACCCTCGTCAGCAGCTCCGGGGAGCGGACTCCGTACTCCTACCGGGTCAAGGGGAAACTGGCCACCTTGGACGTCATCGGTGACCGTCTGATCTCCGTGTCCCAGGAAGGCAAGGCCTCGGCCTACTCGCTGACCACCGGAAAGACCCTGTGGACCGGCCCGGTGGGCGTCGAGATGGGCGATGGGGAACCGGTGCCGGGCATCGCGTCTCCCGTGGTGTCGGAGAGGCGGGGGGTCGTGTACTTCTTCAGCCCGACCGGCGATCTGTCCGGCCTCGATCTGCGCACGGGTGAACAGGTCTGGCGCTCTCATGCCGACGCCGAGAGGCCGAAGCCGGGGCCCAACCACTGGGACGAGCCCCAAGTCCTGCTCTACGAGGACGTGCTGGTCGTCGGGTACGGCAGCAAGACCGTCTCCCTGCTGCCGCGGATCGGCGACTGACCCGAAGAACCACAGGCCGGGGCGGTACCTCCGCCCCGGCCGACGCCCTGGTCCGGTGTCCCGGCCGGCCCGGCCGTGTTCCGGAGGTCCCGTGTCCCGGCCGATCGTGGTCCGGTGTCCCGGCCGGCCCGGCCCGGTGTCCAGGTCGGACCGGTCCGACCGCCCGGTCCTCTCTGGCAGTAGGCGTCCCTCGCTCCGCTGATCGAGCGGACTTCCACCCCGATCCCGAGGCACCGGGGCGTGGCGGCGCTCCCCCTCGTAGGTAGATGGCATGGTCATGTGTTCATGCGACTGTGTACGTGCCTGACCCTTCCCCTCGCCACCGCAGCCGCCCTCGTCAGTGGTCCCGCGGCGGCGCTCGGCAGTGCCCCGGCCCCCGTACCCCCGCTCGCGGCAGCGGGGGCCGCGGCGGACGCGCGGCGGCCCGCCTGTGCCGGCGCCGGTGCCGGCAGCGGGGCCTTCCCCATCCGGACCCGTATCCGCGGCGGCCCCGCCGCCTACGTCGCCGGCGGCGGCTTCCACACCTGGGCGCTGGAGCTCACCAACACCACCTCCCGGGCCTGCGGGAACATCCACCCGGTGGTCGTGCTGGTCGACGCCGCGCGCACGCTGAAGCCGACGCAGCCACAGCTGGAGTTCTACGACGACGCCCGGGGCACCACCTCCCGGCCGGTGACCCTCGAACGGACCGACGCGGACGAGCTGGTCGGCGTCCTCGGCGGGGACGGGGACGGCGGCGGAACCGGCTTCACCGTGCCGCCCGGCCACACCCTCACCGTCAAGGTCCGCCTCTCCCTCACCTCCGACGCGGCCGTACCCAACGAGGTCGTGGCGAACGCGGCCGTGGTCGAGCGGCGCGGCGACGACGGCGAGTGGGTGGGGGAGTCGAACGACTACCGCTTCCGGATCACCGACGGGGAGGAGGGGGACGAGCACGAGGACGAGCAGGACCGCGAGCAGGAGCGCGAAGACGAGGAAAAGGAAGAGGGCGGGCAGGACGGCGGCGGCGGTGCGGCGAAGGAGCGCGGAGGTGCCGTGCGCGGCGAGCGGCGGACGTACCCGGACGAGCTGGCCGCGTCGGGTGTGCGCCAGGCGCTGCCGTACGTGACCGGGCTCCTGCTCCTGTCCGCCGGAGGGCTGCTGACGGTGACGGTCCGCAGGCGAGCCCGGTGCCCCGATTGACCCGACGGCACCGGCCCTGCTCCGCCCCCTCCCCGTGCCCCACGTCCACACCCCCGCCGACCTGACGAGCGGGCGGTCTCAGCGGCCAAGATCGACCTCCTTTTTTCAGCCACGTCTCACTAGGGTTGGGGCGAACCCGGACGTACGGCAGGAGATCGCACATGGCAGAGCGCAAGCCCATCGAGTCGTGGCTCACCGACATGGACGGGGTGCTCATCCATGAGGGCGTGCCGATCCCCGGCGCCGATGCCTTCATAAAAAGGCTCCGCGAGTCCGGGCGCCCCTTCCTGGTGCTCACCAACAACTCGATCTACACGGCGCGTGACCTGCACGCCCGCCTCGCCCGCATGGGCCTGGACGTGCCCGTGGAGAACATCTGGACCTCTGCCCTGGCGACCGCCCAGTTCCTGGACGACCAGCGGCCCGGCGGCACGGCGTACGTCATCGGCGAGGCGGGCCTGACGACCGCGCTGCACGACATCGGGTACGTCCTCACCGACCACCAGCCCGACTACGTCGTCCTCGGCGAGACCCGCACGTACTCCTTCGAGGCCATGACGAAGGCGGTCCGGCTGATCAACGACGGCGCCCGGTTCATCGCCACCAACCCGGACGAGACCGGCCCCTCCACCGAGGGCCCGCTGCCCGCGACCGGGGCGGTGGCCGCGCTGATCACCAAGGCGACCGGGCAGAAGCCGTACTTCGCCGGAAAGCCGAACCCGCTGATGATGCGCACCGGTCTGAACACGATCGGCGCGCACTCCGAGACCAGCGCGATGATCGGCGACCGCATGGACACCGACGTCCTCGCGGGCATCGAGGCCGGGATGGAGACCTTCCTCGTCCTCACCGGTCTGACGACCCCCGCGCAGATCGAGAAGTTCCCCTACCGCCCGTCGAAGGTCGTGAACTCGATCGCGGACCTCGTCGACCGCATCTGAACCCGCGACCGCATCTGAACCCGCGACCGCATCTGAACCCGCGACCGCATGTGAACCTGCCGGGCCCCAGGGCAGCCCCGCACTCCGCGATAAACCTCCGGACACCCGTACGGAGCAGTCGCGGCCCCTCCCCGGATGCGCCCCGGCGTCCGGCGGGGGAGTCTCAGGTGACTGGAGGTTCACCATGGGCTCATTGCGAGTCACACTCTGTGCCGGGGCGGTGGCCGCGGCCGCGCTGACCGTGCCGGCGCCCCCGGCCCACACGGCCGACTCGGGGGACGTCACGGTGGTGCCGGCCTCACCGGCGCCCGGCAGCGACATCCAGGTGCGGGCCAAGGGCTGCGGCGGGAAGACCGGGACGGCCGCCTCGGCGGCGTTCGTCGCGGACGCGCAGCTCACCCAGCTCACGGGCAAGAGCCTCGGCACGCTCGCCGGGGAGACCCGGGTACGGTCCTCGCTCGACCCCGGCACCTACGGCGTACGGATCACCTGCGACGGCAGGGAGGACAAGGTCACGGGGACGATCAAGGTCGGCGACGGGAAGCCCACGGGCACCAGGCCCACGGGCACCACGCCCCCGGCCACCGATCCCCCGGCGGCCAAGTCCCCGGCGGCCAAACCCCCCGCCTCCCGGCAGCCCTCGTCCCCCGCCTCCCCGGTCGCCCCCGTGCGCGCGGGCGGCGGCGGAGCGGCGGCCGGGCTGGCGGCGGCCGACCCGGCGGACGCGCGGGACTCGGCCGACCCGGCCAACTCCATGGACGACGCCCGGCACACGGGCCCCGGCGCCCGCCACGCGGTGGTCGGCCTGGTCCTCGCCGGGGTCGCGGCGGCGGCGGTCGTGGTACGGGGCGCGCGCCGGGGCCGCCGGCGCGGTACGGAGTAAGGGGTCGCCGTGTCCGGACGGGACTACTTCGACGACGGCGGCGGGACCGGGGCCGCGACCAGGTCCGGGAGCGGAACCGGGCGGGTCGTCGCCGGTGTCGCCTGGGCCGTGCTGCTGCTCGGCCTGTGGCTGTGGGGCCGCGAGGTCACCGACGTGCGGCACGGCATCTCCGCGCCGACCACCGGAGACGTGGCGGCGGTCGGGCGGCCGGCTCAGGCCGAACTGCCGCCCGCCGCCGCGCCGTTGAGGGGCGCCCGGCCACAGCGGCTGGACATCCCCTCGATGGGGGTGCAGGCGCCGGTCGTGGCACGCGGCCTCGACCGGGACGGGGCCATCGAACCACCCTCGTACGGTCAGCCGGGCGTCGTCGGCTGGTACGCGGGCGGTGCGCGGCCCGGGGCGACGGGTGCCGCGCTGTTCGTCGGGCACGTCGACACCGAGACCCGGCCCGCCGTCTTCTACAAGCTGAGCGCGCTGGGTGTCGGCGAGAAGATCCGGGTGGCCCGCAGCGACGGCCGGATCGCCGAGTTCACCGTGGACGACGTCCGGGTCATCGGCCGCGACGAGTTCGACCCCCAACAGGCCTACGGCGTACGGCAGTCGGGGCGCGCCGAACTCCGCCTCGTCACCTGCGGCGGCACCTTCGACAAGACGAGCCGCACCTACACGGCGAACGTCGTGGTCTCCGCGTACCTGAGTGGAACGGGGCCTTGAGTGGAACGGGGCCTTGAGTGGAACGGGGCCTTGAGTGGAACGGGGCCTTGAGTGGAACGGGGCCTTGAGCGGAACGGGGCCTTGAGCGGAACGGTCCCTGAGCGGAACGGTCCCTGAGCCGAGCGGTCCCTGAGCCGAGCGGTCCCTGAGCGGAACGAGCCCCCGCGCCGAGCGGGTTCCCGAGCCGAACAGGGCCCCCGCCTCGAACAGGCCCCCCGCCCCGAACAGGGCCTCCGCCCCGAACAGGGCCTCCGCCCCGAACAGGTCCCCCGCCCCGAACAGGTCCCCCGCCCCGAACAGGTCCCCGAGCGCCCGGCCTTCGGTGTCCGGACGGAGGACGCACCTGGCCCGGTCGGCGACCCGCTCCCCCCGGGGCCGCCGACCGGGCCGGTCCTCTACCGCGGGTGCTCGGGCTGCGGGAGTAACCCGGCGCCGACGCGGGAGGTCTTGGAGCGCGAAGTGCACGGAAGTGCGCGGAAGGGCGCGGACGTGCACGGCAGGGCGCGAGAGGCCGGGGGGGCCGGGGCCGTTCGTCAGCGACTCTAGGGCGTGCGGGAGCTACCGGCTAGAGGCTGTTTGACGCCAAGTCGACAGGGCGTGACTCCATGTCATCGACCCTGCTGAAGGCGGCGAGGGAAGCTCCCGGCGCGGCTTCGGGGCCGAGAGGCGCCCCGGGGAGGCGTCACGGAGGGCTCCTCGACCCCGTTCGCGGAGCCGCCGTAGCAGCTTCTCGGCCAAGGAGGCAACGACCTCGTGGGCGAGGCGGGACTTATGTCAGGATTGGGGCTTACGACACGGTGCACCCAAGGGGGAGTTGGATGTACGGCAGTAGGGGGGCCGGGGTTCGGGCGTCCGTGGCGGTGGGAGGGGTGGCGTTATTGCTCGCCGGCTGTTTCGGGGGAGACGGCGGTGATGGTGAGGAGGGCCGGTCCGCCGGTTCCGGCATCACCCAACAGCCGAGCGGCACGGACCCGTTCTGGGTCAACCCGGAGGGGAACGCGGCGGCACAGGTCGCCGCCTACGAGAAGGCGGGCAAGGACAAGGACGCCCAGCTGATCCGCAGGATCGCCGAGCAGCCGACCGGCGAGTGGATCGGCCCGGAGAACCCGGAGCGGGAGGCCAGGGGCTTCACCGAGGCCGCGGAGAAGGCCGACCGGGACGCCGTCCTCGTCCTCTACAACATCCCGCACCGCGACTGCGGCCAGTACTCCGGCGGTGGCGCGGCCGACGGCGACGCGTACCGGGCGTGGATCGACGGCGTGGCCAAGGGGGTCGGAGACCGCCCGGCCACGATCGTCCTGGAGCCCGACGCGGTGCTCCACGTGGTGGACGGCTGCACCCCGGAGGAGTTCCACGAGGAGCGGTACGACCTGCTCAAGGGCGCGATCGAGACGCTCGGCGCGCTGAAGAACACGAAGGTGTACCTGGACGCGGGCAACGCCGGCTGGGGCGACCCCGAGCAGATCTACGACCCCCTCAAGTGGGCCGGCGTCGAACAGGCGGACGGCTTCGCCGTCAACGTCTCGAACTTCTACACCACCGAGGACTCCGTCGCGTACGGCAAGCAGCTCTCCTCGAAGATCGGCGACAAGCCGTTCGTCATCGACACCAGCCGCAACGGCAACGGCCCCTGGACCGAGGGTGACGAGGACGAACGGTGGTGCAACCCGCCGGGGCGGGCACTGGGGGAGACGCCGACGAAGAAGACCGGGGATTCCCTGGTGGACGCGTATCTGTGGGTGAAGCGGCCGGGGGAATCGGACGGGGAGTGCAAGGGCGGACCGAAGGCCGGGGAGTGGTGGCCGGAATACGCGCTGGAATTGGCCAAAGCGTCCGACTGACCGTCAGACGCACTTGGGCATAGCCCTATCTACGCGAGCCCTTAATCCCATTGTCATAGACCGGTCACGGATCGTGGGCTAAAGTTTCCTCAAGATCACGGACTGCCGCCACGTCGGCCGTTCGTGACGCACGGGCAACACGGTTGCCATCAACGGGGGAAGGGGAAAGGCGTGTACGTCACGCGTGCGGTCGCCGCACCGAGGGAAAGTCGTTCCGGGCCATCGGGGGTTTCGGTCCGCGAGCAGACGGACGACCACTTACCGCTTGCCGACGCCCCGCCGTCCGGCCGGGCCAACTTCCGTCTCCGTGACCGGAGTCGGCTGTATTCACACCGCGAGGAGCGGTCTCGTCACCGCCACGGCGCAGTCCACGCGACGCGCCGCTCGAAGCCGGCGACCCACCGCATCCGGGAAGGCCCTTCCGTCGACGCCCGGACCGTTCCGTGTCCACCCGGGGGCTGTCGGGCGCGCCTCCTGCGCTGTCGTGCCGGGCAACTCGTCGGTGCGCCGGGCGCTTTCCACGGCTGAGGCCGCATTCTCCTGAATTCGGCCGGACAGGGTGAGTAAACCCTTTCGGCGTATTCCGGATCTCGTCCGTGGCATGTCCTGAAACGGCCATGCCCGCACCTTTGGCATGCCCCCTTTGGCATGCCCCTGTCTTTCTTGCGCCTGTCGTCGCCGATGCCGCCGCCGACACCGCGCCACTCGTACCACCTCCGTCACGTTCAACTCGTTTCCGAAGGTGATCGATGATCTTCCGCAATGCGTACGACCTGGTCCTCGACGACCTATTCCTCGACCTGGGCGGTTTCGTCCCCGGCGTCGACCTCACGCTCAAGATCGAGGGCCTCAATCCCGCGGGGTCCATCAAACTGAAGGCGGCCGTGGGCCTGTTGGAGGACCTGGAGCGCCGTGGCGTGCTCCAGCCCGGCGGCCGGGTCATCGAGTCGTCCTCCGGCAACCTCGGCATCGCGCTGAGCTCGGTCTGCGCGGCCCGCGGCTACCGGTTCACCTGTGTCGCGGACCCCAACACCGCGACCATGAGCGTCCGTCTGATGCGGGCGTACGGCGCCGAGGTCGTCATCGTCGACCACCGGGACGCCAACGGCGGCTTTCTCCAGTCCCGTATCGACCACATCCACGCCCGGCTGCGCGAGGACCCCGGCCTGGTGTGGCCCAACCAGTACGCCAACGAGGCCAATCCGCGTGCCCACTACCGGCGCACCGCCCCGGCCCTGCTCAAGGAGCAGCAGGTCGACATCCTCTTCGTCGGCGCCGGCACCACCGGCACCCTCATGGGCTGCGCCGAGTACTTCCGCGAGTACTCGCCCGGGACCCGCATCGTCGCGGTCGACGCGGTCGGCTCGGTCACCTTCGGCTCTGCCCCCGCCCGCCGGCACATCCCCGGCCTGGGCACGAGCCGGCGCCCGGAGATCTTCCGTGACGGGCTCGTCGACGAGGTCGTCATGGTGCCGGAGTCCGAGGCGGTGCGCATGTGCCGGCAGCTCGCGACCCGGCGGGGGATCCTCGCCGGCGGCTCCACCGGCTCGGTGCTCGCCGCGGTCGCGGCCAGACGCCACGACATCCCCGAGGGCGCGTCCGTGGTCGCCATCAGCCCGGACCTCGGCGAGCGCTACCTCGACACGATCTACGACGACGACTGGGTCGGCGAGCGCTTCGGCGCCGCCGACGACTGACCCGGACGCCCATGCCGTCCCCGCCCCACCGCGCATCCCGTACAGGAGTTGAAGGAGTCACCATGTTCGAATTTGATGTTGTCGGCGGCCGTACCGTCCAGGACATCGTCCGGGACAGCCGCCGGGACATCGTCCGGGTCGTGCGGGACACGTACCTCGCCCACCACGCCGGACGTTCCGTGAACCCGGACAGCTACTTCCTCCGCTTCCCCGAGAAGCCGGCGGACCGCATCATCGCCCTGCCCGCCTACCTCGACGGCGAGCGCGAGGTCGCCGGCATCAAGTGGATCGCGAGCTTCCCGGCCAACATCCAGCGCGGCATCCCCCGCGCCTCGGCCACGCTCGTCCTGAACGACGCCGAGACCGGCTACCCGTTCGCGCTCCTGGAGGCCTCGCAGATCAGCGCCGCCCGCACCGCCGCGTCGGCCGTCCTCGCGGCGAACGTCCTCACCGGGGAGCGCCGGGGCGGCAGGCTCGCCGTCGTGGGCGCGGGCATCATCGCCCGCAACATCCTGGAGTTCTTCCACGCCGAGCAGTGGGCGTTCGAGCACGTCGCGGTGCACGACCTGAGCCGGGAGTACGGCACGGCCCTGGCCGCCCACGCCACCGAGCGGCTGGAGTACCCGGCGTCCTACGCCGACACCCTCCAGGAGGCCGTCTCCGGCGCCGACCTGGTCGTCTTCGCGACCACGGCCGGAGAGCCGTACGTCCTCGAACCCGACGCCTTCGCCCCCGGGCAGATCGTCCTCAACATCTCCCTGCGGGACATCGGCCCCGAGCTCATCGTCGGCTCCTACAACGTGCTGGACGACGTCGACCACTGCCTGAAGGCCGACACCTCCCCCCACCTGGCCGAACAGAAGTACGGCAACCGGGACTTCATCACCGGCACCCTCGCCGAGGTGATCAACGCGGAGGTCACGGTCGGCACGGACAAGCCGGTCGTCTTCTCCCCCTTCGGCCTGGGCGTCCTGGACCTCGCCGTGGGCCTCGAAGTGCACCGCGTCGCCGCCGAGTCGGGCCGCGTCACCGCCATCGCCGACTTCTTCGGGGAGACCGAGCGGTGGTGACGACCTCTCTCCAGCGGACGCGGGCCGCCGGCACCGTCGGGATCATCGGCCTGGGCTCCCGGGGCATCGGCGTCCTCGAACGCCTCGTCACCCTCGCCGCGCGCCCCGACTGGGCGGGCCGCCGGCTCGTGATCGAGGTGGTGGACCCGGACGGCACCGGCGTCGGCATCCACGCCGTGGACCAGCCCGACCACCTGCTGCTCAACACCGTCTGCGCGCAGGTGAGCCTCTTCCCCGAGGAGGCGACGGTGGGCACGGCCGTCGGCGACCAGGGCCCCAACCTCTATGAATGGGTGACCGCCCGGGGCCTGAAGGTGGCCGAGGACGGCTACGCGCTCGGCGCCGAAGGCCGCCCGGTGCGGCCGGACGACTACCTGCCCCGGCGGGTGCTCGGCGAGTACCTCGACTGGTTCCTGCGCCGCCTCCTCGACCGGGTCCCCGAGAACGTGGAGATACGGCTCCACCGCGCCGCGGCGACCAGCCTGACCGACGGTCCGGACGACTCACGGCAGATCACCCTGGACACCGGCGAGACCCTGCGGGTGGACACGGTCTTCCTCACCACCGGCCACACCCCGCCGGCCGCCCCCGACCCCGAGGCGCCGGGGGCGTCCCGTCGTATCCACGAGATCTACCCGCCCGCCGAGGCCTTCGCGGACGTCACCGCCGGCCAGACCGTGGCCCTCGGCGGCACCGGCCTGTCGGCCATGGACGTCCTCGCCTCGCTCACCCTCGGCCGGGGCGGCCGGTACGAGGCGATCGACGACGGCCTGCGCTACCTGCCCAGCGGACGGGAACCGCGCATCCTGCTGTTCTCCCGGACCGGCATCCCCTTCCGGGCCAGGCCCGCCACCAACCGCACCGGCGGCCCGTACGAGCCGGTGGTGCTCACACATCAGGCCCTCGACCGCCTCCGCTCCGCCCGGGACGACCGCGCCCTCGACCTGCACGGCGACCTGCTCCCCCTGATCCGCACCGAGATGCGCATCGCCTTCCACCGCCGCGGCGCCGCCCTCGCCCGGGGAACCGACGCCGAGCACACCCTGACGGCGAGGCTCCGCACGGCGGCGGACGAGGGAAGCCTGGACGCCGAGCTGGGCGCCCTGGACGTGGAACACGCCGAGCGGTTCGGGCACTTCGACCCGCAGGAACTGCTCTTCCCGGACAGCGCCGAGTTCGACTCCGCCGACGCCTACCGGAAGTGGTACGAGGAGCGGCTGCGGTCGGACCTGGTGGAGGCACGGCTCGGCCTGGAGGGCAGCCCCACCAAGGCCGGCCTCGAAGTCCTGCGCGACCTGCGCGACGTCGTCCGGTACGCCGTCGACTTCGGCGGCCTGGACGAGAACTCCCACGACGAGTTCTACGGCTCCTTCACCGCCACCCTCAACCGCTCGGTGACCGGCCCCCAGCTCGACCGCCACGACGAGCTCCTCGCCCTGCTGGACGCCGGGATCGTCAGCGTTCCCTTCGGGCCCGCGCCGCGCGTCGAGTGGGACCAGGCGGCGTGGCGGATCTCCTCCACCCGCCTCGGCACCGCCCACAGCGCACCGGCCGACTGGCTGGCGTACGCCACCTCGGGACAGCCCGACGTGGAGGCGACCGGCAGCCCGCTGCTGGCGGACCTCGTGGCGAGCGGGCGTATCCGCCGGCACCGCCCCGGCGCCCGCAGCAGCCGTGGCGTCGACATCACGGCGGACCAGCATCCCGTCACCGCCGACGGCCTGCCCGACCGGAAGGTCCGCGTCCTCGGCCCGCTCTGCGAGGGGGCCACCTTCTACAACCACTACGTGCCCTCCCCCGGAGGCCGCAACCGCGCGCTGGCGGACGCCGACCGGTGCGCCACCGCCGTACTGGCCGAACTCGCCGCCGTGACCGAGCCCGAGACCCCCAGGAGTCCTGCGCAGTGACCCTCATCGTCCACACCCGGATCGACGCCGTCGACCAGCTCGCCGAGGAAGGCATCACGGTCGCCGTCGAACCCCGCGCGGCCGGCACCACGACCCCGGCCGTCGAACTCGCGATCCTCAACCTGATGCCGGACAAGCCGGTCACCGAGACCCAGCTGCTGCGTCTGCTGTCCGGCGCCGGACTCCCCGTACGCGTCACCTTCCTGCGGCCCCGGGACCACGTCTCCAAGAGCACACCCGAGGCGTACCTGAAGGAGCACTACCTGACGCACGAGGAGGTCGCAGACCGCCGTTTCGACGCGCTGATCGTGACCGGCGCCGCCGTCGAGCTGCTCCCCTTCGAGCAGGTGACGTACTGGGACGAGCTGCGCGGAATCATGGACTGGGCGCAGGAGAACGTCACCTCCGCGCAGTACGTCTGCTGGGGCGCCCAGGCCGCGCTGTACCACCGGTACGGCATCCCCAAGTACGAGCTGCCCGCCAAGCTGTTCGGGAACTTCCCGCACCGGCTCACCGACCCCTCCTCCCCGCTCCTGGCGGACTTCGAGCCGGTCGTCGCGGTGCCGCAGTCGCGCCACACCGAAAACCTCCGCGCCGACTTCGAGAAGACCGAGGAGCTGCGGATCCTGGTCGAGTCGCCCGAGTCCGGGGTGCACATCGCGGTCGGCCGGGACGGGCGGGAGCTGTACGTCTCCGGGCACCCGGAGTACGACCCCGACACCCTGCTGCGGCAGTTCCGCCGCGACCGGACCAAGGGAGAGGACATAGCCCTCCCGGTCAACTACTTCCCGGACGACGACCCGTCCGCCGCCCCGGTGGAGAACTGGCGGGAACCCGGGCGGATCCTCTACCGCAACTGGCTGCGCGGCCTCACGCGCGACGGAATCCCCCTGGCCGCCATCGCGGCCGAGAAGTCAGGAGTGTGAACGTGTCAGTCCTCCAGGCACTGGTCTCATTCGCCCTGGTGTCCGCCCTGCTGGTGGTCATGCCGGGCGTGGACACCGCGCTGGTCATCCGCAACACCGTCGCGCGCGGCCGGCTCCACGGGTTCATCACCGGCGTGGGGGTGGGCGTCGGCGCCGTCATGTGGGGCGCGGCGATCGCGGTGGGCGTCGGAGCGCTGCTGGCCGCCTCCGAGACGGCGTACACCGTGTTCCGGATCGTCGGCGCCGCGTACATGGTCTGGCTCGGCATCGGGCTGTGGCGCTCGGCCCGGGCCATCGGCGCGGCCAAGGAGGGCGACGCCGACCTCGAACCGGAGGCCGCCTCGCTGTGGCGCTCCTTCGGCCGCGGCATGCTCAACAACCTGGCCAACCCCAAGGTCGGTGTCTTCTACGGCGCCACGATCCCGCAGTTCATCCCCGCCGGTGTGTCCCCCGCGCTCATGGGCACCGCCCTGGCCGCGGTCAACGCGGTGGAGGCGGTGATCTGGTACGGCCTGATCAGCCTCGGCGCCCACGGCCTGCGCACCTGGATGAGGCGCCGCTCGGTCCGCCGCTCCGTCGACGCCACCGCGGGCACGGTCATGATCGCCTTCGGCATCGCGATGGCGGTCCAGAGCTGAGCCGCGGCACCGGGGCCGTCGGGGACGCGGGACCCACCGCGGACCGGAGCGGTCCTGCCGCCGGGGGCCCCGAAGCCACCGTCGGCCGGAACGCTCCTGTCGCCCGCCACCCCGGGTGCCCGGCACCCACACCGAGCCCAGCAGCCCTCACATCGTTGAGGTACAGCCAGAGGCGTGGGGGAGGCCCTGAACCATCACACCGGTGGAACAGGGGCCCCGCACGCTGACGCCGTACTCGGCGTCCCAGGTCGCACGATCACGCCAACCCGAACGGCCCAGGACACCGCGAGCCGGAAACCGACCATCACACGATCGAGCTCATCCGACCTCGCACGCACTCCTTGGCAAGCAGCTCTTACCCCCTATGGGACCTTCACCCACCGCGCCTCACTGGGCGTCCCGGCGTCGTCCGTCACGAACAGCATGTACCAGCCCGACTGCACCAGATTCCGGTTCTTCGGCACGGTCACCGTGATCTCGTCCCCGGTGACCTCGAAGTCCACCTCGATCGACTTCTGGTCCACATCCGTCACATGCGTCGACGCACTCGGCCGGATCAGCCGCGCCGACCTGACCGACGACCCGTGCCGCGTCCCGAACGTCGCCTTCCCGCCCCGCGCGACCGTCTTCGGCCCGCCCGACAACGTCGGCCGCGCGTCCTGGAAGAGATACGGCGGCGTGTAGATCTCGATCCGCTGCTCGAACTCCCCCGGCTTGGTGTTGGCCTTGTCGGAGTACAGGGAGTCCGACCCGAAGAAGACGACCCGCCCGTCCGGCAAGAGGATCGACCCGGAGTGGTAGTTCCGGCCCACCAGCGGGTCGGCCACCCGCCGCATCGTCCCGGTCTTCGCGTCGTACAGCCGCGCCTGAAGGATGTTGGAGTCGCCGCGCCCGCGATAGTCCTCGGAGCCGCCGGAGATGAGGACCGTGTCGTCGGGCAGGATCGAGGCCTGCGGATACCGTGTGCCCCTGGCCAGTTCCGGCCCGTCCACGAACCTCGGCTCGTCGGCCAGCAGATCGATCAGCCGGGTCTTCTTGCTGGACCGCTCCGACTCGCCGACCCCGCCACCCCCGATGACCATGTACTTCTCGTCCTGCGCCGGAGGCAACAGCACCGTCCCGGCGGTTTCGAGCAGCTTGCCGTCGCTCATCCCGGGAATCCTGGTGAACTTGTTGGTCTTCAGGTCCCAGACACCGGGGACACGCCCGATGTCGTCCGGCCCGTACCCCGCGTTCGCGCCCGAGTAGAACAGCTTGCCGTTCTGCATCAGGGAGATCGCCGGGTACGTCGGGAACTGCTGGACGCCCTTGGTGTACGTCCACTTCCTGGTCTCGGGGTCGTAGATCTCGTTCTTGCCCGGGACCAGCTGACCGATCTCGTCGAGCCCGGACAGGCTGAGGACCGTACCGTCGGTGAGGGTGGTCAGCGTCGGGTACCAGCGCGCCTCGTTCATCGGGTCGACCTTGATGTACTTCTCGGCGACCGGGTCGAACTCGTAGGCGTCCTTGATCCCTTGGAAGTCCTTCTTGTCGAGGGCGAGCTTCTGCGCGATGCCGTACGTGTTCCGCGCGTCCTCGCCCTTCAGGCCCGCGACCTTGTAGTTGTCCTCCGTCCCCGTCTCGTACTTCTTGCCGCGCCGCTCGGCCTCGACATAGGCGCGGGCGATCCCCGGCTTGTTGCCGGTGAACTTCCCGGTGTCCGGGTCGAAGGTCTTGACGGCCTTCTCGATGTCGACGGTGTCCTTGAGGACGAACGTCTTGCCGTTCGCCTTGCCGACGAACCTGGTCCCCGCCTTGATCCGCATCCCCTTGTCGGGGTTCTCGTTGTGGATGATCATCAGGCCGCCGGCCTTGGTGACGTCACCCTTCAGCTTCTCGTAGCGCTTGGTGCCGCCCGCGATGAGCAGATTGCCGTTGGACAGCTGGGTGTGCCCGGTGCAGAACAGGTCGGCCGGGGTCGGCACGCGCTTGATCGTCTGCTTGACCGGGTCCCAGACGCGGGTGTCGAACTTCTTCGCGTCGAAGTTGTCGGCGTCGTTGCCGGAACCCGCGATCAGCAGGATCTTGCCGGTGTGCAGGAGTGCGGCGTGGATCGTGTTCTGCCGGTACTCCTCCGGGAACTCCACGACCTTCCAGTGCCCGTTGTCGGCCTTGTACTCGGGTCTGTTGATCTTGTAGTCGTGGTACTTCTCGGTGCTGAAGCGGTACACCCACGGCCCGTTCATCCCGGCGAGCGCGAGGACCACCGCCCCGCCGATCGCGAGGCGACGGGCGCGGCGGCGGCCTGCACGGTCCTTCATTCCTTACGTCCCCCCAGTCCGCCCAGGGCGATCTGCATGGTCTGGTCGCTACCCCCGCCGCCCGACCCGGACGCCGCCCAGCTCGGCTTGTGCTGGGGAGCGTGCGGCGCGTGGGGGGCGTGCGGTGCGTGGGGTGGCGCGAAGGGCGCGGGAGCCGCCTCGGGCGGTGCCACCATGGACCCTTGCAGTTCGGCCGCGGCGGCGGCCTTCTTCCTGTCCTGCCGCAGCATGTAGCGCCAGACGAAGATGGGGAGGGCGGTGATCATCATGGCGAAGGTGGCCCAGATGATCATCGCGGGGTGCGCGTTGCCGAGGACGAACCCGGCGGTGATCGAGGCCCCGAAGATGACGATGAAGTACCAGTGGTACCGGAAGGTGCCGAACCACCTGTCAGGGCTCGCCGAGTCCCCCTTGGGCGTGACCACGAACTTGCTCTTGCGGCGCAGGGCCGAGTCGATCAGCGCCTTGGCGTAGAGCGGCGCGGACAGCGCGGACATCACCATGCCGGCCACACCGCCGGAGCCCTCCGGCTCGTGCGGGGAGACGTTGTGCCGGCGGTTCCAGACGTACAGGCCTATCTGGAGCGCCGAGGCGTTGCCGTAGAGCATCAGCCACACGGTCGGATCGATGTTCACACCCGAGGCGCCCAGGCCCAGGAACAGCGCACAACTCAGCGCCGCGAGAATCCAGTTGAGGGCGGACATCGGGTAGAAGATGATCATCATCGTGTAGTTGAAGAGCTTGCTCGGCGGCAGCGAGTACCAGCCCTTCCAGTACTGCTTGAGGATCGTCTCGTACGTCCCGCGCGACCAGCGCATCTGCTGGGTGAAGAAGTCCGTCCAGGCGCTGGGCCCCTCACCCACCGCGAGCACGTCCGGTGTGTACACCGAGCGCCACTTCTTGCCCGTCGCCGGGTTCTTGTGGCGGTGGATCTCGAAGCCGGTGGCCATGTCCTCGGTGATCGAGTCGTACAGCCCGCCGATCTGCTTGAGCGCCTTGATCCGTACGGCGTTGGAGGTGCCGACGAACATGGGGGAGCCGTACTTGTTGCCGGCGCGCTGGATCAGCGCGTGGAACAGGAACTGCTGGGACTCGGCGGCCTTGGTGACGAAGTTGTCGTAGTTGCCGTACACCTGCGGGCCGATGACGAAGCCGATGTTCGGGTCGCGGAAGAAACCGAGCATCCGCTCCAGGTAGTTGGGGAGCGGGATGTGGTCGGTGTCGACCGAGGCGAAGAAGTCGTAGTCGTCACCGTGCGCGTCCAGCCAGGCGTTGTAGTTGCCGTGCTTGGTCTTGGCGCGGTGCGGGCCCTTCGGCTGGTTCCACTTCACGATCCCCTTGCGGGAGAAGTGGTGCACGCCCAGGCGCGCGCAGACCGCCTTCACGTCCGCGTCGTCGCCCTCGTCGAGCAGCCACACGTGCAGAAGCCCGCGGTGGCGGAGCCTGACCGCGGCCTCCAGGGTCTTCGTCACCATCTCCAGCGGTTCCTTGCCGGGCACGAAGGAGGTGAGGAAGGCGACTCTGGTGCCGGTCTCGGGCACCACCGGGATCGGGTCGCGGGCGACCAGGGTGGCATGCGCGTTCGACAGCACGTTCATGCAGCGGAAGAACTCGATCAGGCCGATCGAGACCAGCATGACCAGGTCGAGGGCGGGCAGGAACGCGTACTCGACGTAGTCGCGCTTGGTCCAGTGCTCCTGCTGCAGCAGCCAGCCGAGCAGGACCAGGGAGAGCAGCGGCGCGGCGGCCAGCATCAGGGCGACCCTCAGGCGGTGCGGCTCCTGGGAGATCAGCGAGCGGTACTGCACCTTGTAGGGCTTGGTCGGGTCGGGCTGCGTGAGCGGCCCCGCCAGTCGGCTGTAGTGCTCGTAGTCGTATCTCGGAAGTGTCTTCTTGAGCTTGCGAAATGCTCCGGTCCGGTGCGACGGCACCTTGGGTCGGGTCGTCTCGGACGGGTCGTGGTTGTGCCGGGCGCCCGTCGGCGTCGACGTCATGAGTCATTCCCCCCGCACACACGTCGAGTGTGTGTTCGTCGGTATTCCGTCCGATTCGGTCCCCCTCGACCGTTACGGACGCATCAGTGAGCCATCGTCACCATGTGATCTACACCATGGAGACACGGGACGACGGCCATCCGGTTGCATTGATGCCCCCTTGGCATCTTTGTTCCATGGATACGTGCATGGTGTGCTTAGGTGGGGGCCCAAGATCCCCATCCCCAGGGCGTAAACCGCCCAAGGCCCCTCAACTGCCGTGTATCCGCAGTCTCTTACGGCCCAGGGTTCTATGGTGCTCATCTTGATCGCAAGATGCGAAACGCGGTGTTTACCGGTCATACGCGGTTATTGGTGCATCGGTGGAGGATCTGTGAGGAGTGGGAGGGGAGCGAGGGGGGGAGTGCGCGGCGTGACGCGCACATACGGAGAGGCCCCTCGCGTATCACTCTCGCGAGGGGCCTCTCCGGGTGGTGCGCCGCCAGGGACTCGAACCCCGGACCCGCTGATTAAGAGTCAGCTGCTCTAACCAACTGAGCTAGCGGCGCGCGAGGAAAAGTCTAGCGGAGGGGTGGGGGTGCTCCTGACCGGGGAGCACCCCCGCCGAGCGGCTACTTCAGCCAGAACTGGCTGATCGTGCGGCCGTTGACCTGGATCGTGTTGTCCGCCCGCTGCATGCTCAGGCAGACGTCGTCCCCGTACTTGGAGTTCAGTACGTCCTGGGAGTACCACTCACAGGTCACGTTCTGCAGCCGCTGCCGGGCGCCCCACTTCACCCCGAGCCGGGTGAGCTCGCTGGGCGGGTTCCCGACCTTGTCGGTCCGGTCGATGGCGCGCTGGCAGGCGATGCCGTCGCTCTTCGGGACCTCGATCACCCGGGACCAGGTGACTTCCTGCTGGCCGTTGTTGTAGTAGCCCTTCCAGTAGTTCCCGCAGATACGGGAGCCCGACTGGGCCTCGGCCGTACCGGGGACCGCTATCGCGAACAGTGCCCCGGCCGCCATGCCGGCGGCCGCCAGCGTCGCCGTGCGTCGCTTCATGCGCTTGAGCTTCACGGGTGCCTCCTTTGAAGAGTGAACTGCCGGACGAAGAGTGAACTGCCGGACGGAGAGTGAACTGCCTTGTCACATACGGCCGTTGACGGCGTAGCCGACCTTTTCCTTCTCGAAGACGTTGCGGGTCCAGTTGCCGAACCTGACGTTTCCGTTCCACTCGTAGTTGGTTCCGCCCTGGCAGCCGCGGTTCGTCCTGACCCAGCCGCCGGAGAAGTCGCCCTGGGTCCAGCGGCGCACCGCGACCTGGATGGGCTGTGCCACGTCACCGCCGTTGAGGTGCACGGTCCAGGTGAAGTTGGTGTTGATCTCGGTGGTCCTCTGGTAGCCGCCGACCAGCGGGAGCACGACGTTGTACCACTTCTTGGAGGGCGAGCTGGCGTTACCGAGATCGGTGCCGCCGCCGACCGCCCAACCGGTGTTCGTCGTCTTCGACTTGGACCACGCGTAGTCGCAGGTCCGGTTCCGGGGGCACTGGAACTCGGTGCCCCGCCAGACCCAGTCGTCCCACGTGTTGCCGGCCCGCTGCCGGGTGATCGAGCGGGTGACCTGTCCGCCGCCCGTGCCGGGGACGATCTGCGCGCCGTCGGAATAGCTCTGGCTGAAGCACTGGGTGGCCGCACTGGCCGTGCCCTCGGTCGTGGCCACCGTGGCGATGGCGAGAGCCCCGCACATCAGCATCCGATGCCACATCGCTTTACCGGGCATAATCGTGTCCTTTCCTGGAGGATGATTTCGCCGCAAGTCTTTTGAACGTGTCGAGAGAGGTGCCGGCGTCACATACGGCCGTTGACGGCGTAGCCGACCTTTTCCTTCTCGAAGACGTTCCGGGTCCAGTTGCCGAACCTGAGATTCCCGTCCCATTCATAGACGGTTCCGCCCTGGCAGCCGCGGTTCGTCCTGACCCAGCCGCCCGAGAAATCGCCTTGGGTCCAGCGGCGCACCGCGACCTGAATGGGCTGTGCCACGTCACCGCCGTTGAGATGCACGGTCCACGTGAAAGTGGTGTTGATCTGCGTGGTCCTCTGATAGCCCACGATCAGCGGAATCAGGAAGTTGTACCACTTCCCGGACGGTGAACTGGTGTTTCCCAGATTGGTGCCGCCGCCGATCGCCCAGCCCGTGGTGGTCGTCTTTGACCTGTCCCACGAGTATTCGCAGGTTCGACCCCGGGGGCACTGGAATTCCGTGCCGCGCCACACCCAGTCGTCCCAGGTGTTGGCCGCCCGCTGCCGGGTGATGGAGCGGGTGACCTGTCCGCCGCCGGTGCCGGGGACGATCCGGGCGCCGTCGGAATGGCTCTGGCTGAAGCACTGGGTGGCCGCGCTGGCCGTGCCCTCGGTCGTCGCCACCGTCGCGAGGACGAGGGCTCCGCACATCAGAACGCGATGCCACCACACCTTGCCGCGCATGGTCAGTAGACCTGCGACCACTCGGCGGGCGTGCGGTTGGCCACCTGGCCGATGAGGTCCACCCGGTTCATGTTGAGGCAGGGGTCGTTCCCGTACTTGTCGTTGAACAGGTCGCCGGCGTCCTCGCAGGTCCAGGACCGTATGGGCTGGCGCGGGTTCCATGTCACCTTGCCGTTGTAGCCCGGCAGGCTCCGGCCGTTGATGCTGTTCGTCTTGTCGATGACGCGGAGGCAGATGCCGAAGTCGACCTTGGGCACCTCGAGGACCTTGGCCATGATCCCGACCGTCTTTCCGTTGGCCCGGGCCTCCCAGTAGTTCCCGCAGATACGGGAGCCCGACTGGGCTTCGGCCGTGCCGGGCAGCGTGACCGTGGTGGCCGCCGCCGCTGTGATCACAAGAGCGGCCAGGACCGCCTTGCGCCTGAACTGGAGTGCGATCGCCATTGATGTCTCCTTGGTGTCCCCGAAAACGGTCCTCCGGGGAGGACCGAATGTCGAGGTGGGGGGTGGTCGGGAATCAATATGGAGCTGCCCCGAGGTGAAGTCAAGACTTCAAGAACCTTTATCGGGAGGCTTTTCCGAGTGCCGAGACAATGCTGTTTTCGGGCAGGCGTGAGCGCCCCTTTCGCGCCTGCGGAAAAGTGGCAGGAGGCGAGGAAAGGGGTCACGAAAAGGAAAGGAGAGTACGCGAAGGAGGCAGGCGTGGGTGGGGGGTGATGAACGGCTCCCAAAGAATGCGGGGGTCTTTGGAGATGGTTCCGTGAACGCACAGAAGGCGACGGCGGAAGAAGCGCGACATCGAGGGAGGGCGGCACTCTTTGGTGTGCCTGCCCGAAACCCCCGTGCCCCGCTTTTTCATGTGAAGAAGTCGTGCGGGACTGGTCAAGACCCGTGGGGAGACTTCTTCGTGGTTACGCGGCTCTGGTTCAGCGCTGATCATGCAGCCGGTGGGACCGGCCGTCAAGATCGAGCGTGAACGGAATCTATGAACGAAACTCTACCGGCGAGTCACTTACCGAAATTAGTAAACCGCTCGGTAACTACGCACCACCGAACGGACGTTGCCCGTTCTTGATGGGTCGCCACGAGGAGGGGAACAGGTGTTCGCGAGGTGCCGAACCCCGCCGGCCCGGCGAGGGGAGGCTCTCGGGGCCGGGTGGGGCCGGGTGGGGCCGGGTGGGGCCGGGCAGGGCCGGGTACATCATTTGGACCGTCAGCATGCGACATGGGGAGACAGTTGAGAAACTGACGGGCGTGCAGAAGCGTGGAATTCTTCGGTCGGTTCGCGAGGGGAATCGCATGGGGACTCCGGTATTCGAGGAGATCGATCCGGGGGGCGAATGCGAATGCCCCGGTTGTGTCCACTGGCGGCGGGTCATGCCGCACTCGGCCCGGTACGCCCATCCGAGTCACCCGGCGGTCAGAACCGCCAGGAACGCCCTCGTCCTGGCCGCCGCCGGTGCCGCGCTCGGCGCGGGGTATGCCGTGCCGACGGTCGCAGCGGCCCACGGACCGGCGCACCCCGGCGGTGTTCCCGCAGGTGGGGAGCCAGATACCCCTCAGGGGAAGAAGGCTCCGCTGCACGGTCCCGGCGGCCGGCCGGTGGACGGGGAGAAGCTGCCGAATGAGGTGCGGACGCCGCCGACTACCCGCGCCGAGATCATCGGACGGGCCGAGGCCTGGGTCGCCGCGGAGGTGCCGTACAGCATGCGCGAGTACTGGTCCGACGGTTATCGGCAGGACTGCTCGGGGTTCGTCTCGATGGCCTGGAACCTCCCCGGAAACGAATGGACGGGCAGCCTCGACAAGTTCGCGCAGCGGATTTCGAAGGACCGGCTGGAGCCCGGTGACATGTTGCTCTTCCATAATCCGAAGGACCCGAAAAAGGGCTCGCACGTCGTCATTTTCGGCGGCTGGACGGACTACGCGGAGACCCACTACATCGCCTACGAGTCGACCCGCCCGTACGCCCGCAGGCAGGCCACCCCGTACGGGTACTGGGACAACGCGACCCGCTATGTGCCGTACCGCTACAACGGGCTGATCGCCGACGGCGAGGGTCGGCCGGACGGCGAGACGGACGCCGCCGGTGGCTCGGAGGCCCCCGCTGCCCCACCGGAGAGCACCGGCGCGAAGGGGTCCGCCGGGCCGTCGGGCGCCGACCGCTTCCCGGGCTCCGAGGCCTTCGGGTCCGGCGCGCGGAACAAGTACGTCGCCCGGCTGGGACAGATGCTGGTGCAGCGCGGCGGGGCCCGCTTCTACACCGGCGTACCGGGGCTGACCTGGTCGGACTCCGACCGCAGGGCCACCCGGGCCTTCCAGCGGGCGCAGGGCTGGTCGGGCCGTCACGCCGACGGGATTCCGGGCCCGCTGACCTGGATGTATCTGGTCACCGGGAGAGGCAGGAACATCCCGCCGGCCGGGAACGTGGGCCCACAGGGGAAGCCCGCGGCGCCCAAGCCGCCGACGGTGCATCGTCCACCGGGGAAGTCCGGAGCGGGGGGCCCGTCGGGCGGGTCCGATATGCCCGTCACCCTGGGCACACCCGTCACCCTGGGCACACCCGTCACCCTGGGCACACCCGTCACCCTGGGAGCGCACGTCGCCCCAGGTGCGCCCGGCGCGCCGAGGACGCCCGGCACCCCCGGCCTGTCCGGAGCCTCGGGGAAGCCCGCCTCGCCCCGGAAGCCGACCTTCCCGGGCGGGCCCGGTAAGCCCGCCCCTCCGGGGAGACCCGCCTTGCCTGGCGGACCCGCCTCGCCCGGCGGACCCGCGTCATCCGGGGCCTCAGGGACGCCCGCCTCGCACGGTGTCCCCGGCTATCCGGGGCGGGGCATGTTCCGGCCGGGCGCGGACAACGCGTTCGTCACCCGGCTGGGGCAGCAACTGGTCAGGAAGGGGTTCGGCAAGTACTACACCTCGGGTCCGGGGCCGTGCTGGGGCGAGTCGGACCGGCGGAACGTGGAGCTGTTCCAGCGGGCCCAGGGGTGGCGCGGCGGCGCGGCGGACGGCTATCCGGGCCCGGAGACCTGGCGGCGACTGTTCTCCTGACGCCCGCACCCGCCCTCCAGGACCCGCACCCGCCCTCCAGGACCCAGACCCACCACCCACTCGAACGCTCTCACCACGCTTCTTCCTGCGCGGAGGCGCGGAGGCACGGAGGCACGTATGAGTACGACCACCTCACACACACCGGAGCCCGAAGGGGCCGCGCGGCCCGCCCGGCTCATCCAGAACGAGACGACCACCGAGATCCCCGTCCATCTGCTGTTCCGGGACGACCCCGCCCCGGTGGCCGTACCGGTCACCCCCGCCGTCGTGGGCCGTCGGCGCGGCACCGGCGAGCAGCCGCGCGTGCGGCAGGGGCCCGCGTCCGTGAAGCCGCGCCCCGCCGTCGAGGTCGACCCCGAGCTGGTCGAGCGGCCGGCGCGGGTGGTGCCCGGGGTGATGGGAGTGCTGGGAGGGGCGTGCGGGGTGGCCGGATGTGTCCTCACCTCGTGGTGGGCCGGGGTTTTGCCGGGCCTCGCGGTGCGGGCGCTGGGACTGCCGGGCACGTACGCGGGCGCCGGACTCGGACCGGCGCAGTGGGCCGCGTACGCCGGTGCCGGGGCGCTGACCCTGTTCGGGTTCGGCGGGCTGGCGCGGGGGCGGACCGGACGGGCCTGGGTGCTCGGACTGTTCGGGCGGTACCGGGGGACCGTCCGCCGTACCGGCCTGCTCTGGGTGAACCCGCTCGTGCTGCGCCGCCGGGTCGACGTCCGGCTGCGGCACTGGCGGAGCGAGCCGATGGCGGCCGTCGACGCGAACGGGATGGCGCTGCGGGTCGTCGTCCTCGTGGCGTGGCGGGTCAGGGACACCGCGCGGGCGTTGCTCGGGATCGAGGACCACGAGCGGTATCTGCGCGAGTGCGTGGAGGCGGCGATCTCCCGGGTGCTCTCGCGGATGCCGGCCGATGTGCCGCCGGGCGCGCTGGTCAGGGACGCGACGCTGCGGAACACGGAGGCGGTGGGCGAGGCGCTGACCCGGCTGGTCGTGGCGGACACGGCACCGGCCGGGATGGAGGTGTTCTCGGTCCAGCCGACCCGGATCGAGTACGCGCCCGAGGTGGCCGCCGTGATGCAGCGCCGCCGGATCGCGGCGCTCGACGCCCAGCACCGCGACACCGTGCTCACCTCCGTCGTCGACTCGGTCGAGGACACGGTGACCCGGCTGACCCTGCGCGGCCTGGTCGAACTCGACGACTACGAGCGCAAGGCGCTGGTGAAGGACCTGACGGTGGCGTTCTATACAGGGCGGCGCGAAGTGTCGCCGTGAACCCTGGAATTGGTATGGACATGTTCAACAGCCGCTCATAATCTGGGACTTGGTCTAGACCTGGAAACACCCCCACGTACTCCAGGGAGCGGCAGCATGCGCAATCTCACGCGTAGCAGGACCAAGTGGTACGCGGCCGCGGTCGGCTTCGCCACCACCGGAGCGCTCGTGCTCTCCAGTGGCGGCGCCACCGGCCACGGCTACACCGACCTCCCCGTCAGCAGGCAGAAGCTCTGTCAGAACGGCACCGTCACCAACTGCGGCGACATCCAGTGGGAGCCGCAGAGCGTGGAGGGGCCGAAGGGCTTCCCGGGCTCAGGGCCGGCTGACGGCCAACTCTGCTCCGGCGGCAACAGCAGGTTCAACCAGCTCGACGCGTCCGCCCGGCCGGGCGGCGGCGCCTGGCCCACCACCAGGGTGACGGGCGGTCAGAACTACACGTTCCGCTGGCAGTTCACCGCCATGCACGCCACCACCGACTTCAAGTACTACGTCACCAGGGCGGGCTGGAACCAGAACCACGCCCTGGCCCGCTCCGACCTCAACCTGACCCCGTTCTTCACCGTCCCGTACAACGGCCAGCGCCCGCCGTCCACGCTCTCCCACACCGGCCGTCTGCCGTCCGGGCTGAGCGGCCACCATGTGATCCTCGCGGTCTGGACGATCGCCGACACCACCAACGCGTTCTACGCCTGCTCGGACGTCACCTTCTGAGCGTCGCCCCACCGGCCCCGCGAGATCTGAGCATCACTTGAGCTGCGCGGGGCCCCCAGGCGGGTACGTTCCCCACACGCCGCCGACCAGGGCGGCGGCCGAAAACCGGGGGAACACCATGGACGCCTTCTTCTACATCATCCCCGTGGTCATGATGACCTTCATCGCCTTCATGGCGTACCGGGTGCTGAGCCGTTGGCTCCACATCAGGAGCGCCTGGAACAGCGGCCTGACGGCCGAGGGGCGCTGCCTCAAGGCGTTCACGACGGTCAGCAAGGGCATGGGCGACCACGGCAGCGTGCGCACGACGATCCACCACGTGTACGAGTTCACGACCCATGACGGCCGCGCCATCCGCTTCGAGGAGGAGGACGGCCCGATGACGACGGTCGAGGGCGACTTCGTCACCGTCCACTACACCGACGGCCCGAACGTGGTCGCCACGGCCCACGAGCCCGGCCGGGTCAAGCAGGCGGCGGCCGGCTTCGGCCTCCTGGCCTTCCTCGGGGTGGTCTTCGCGTTCTGCGTGTTCTTCATGGTCACCTACCACAACTTCTCCACGGACCCCTCGTTCCCGACGCCGTGACCCTCCTCAACTGACGATCTGTCAGTTACCGTGCGCCCACATGGAGTCCATGAGGCGCACGGTCGCACAGCTCCTCGCCGACCGGTGGGACGACCACCGGCCCGGGCTGTGGTTCGAGGAGCAGGTCCTGACCCACCACGAGGTCGCCGCCGGAGCCGCCGCCCGCGCGGCGCTGCTCGCCGACCTCCTGCCACCGGCCGCCGAACCGCATATCGGCGTCCTCCTCGACAACACCCCGGAATTCCCCCTGTGGTTGAGCGCGGCGGCCCTCGCGGGCGCCGCCGTCGCCGGTATCAACCCCACCAGGCGGGGTCCCGAACTGGCCCGCGACATCCTGCACACCGAATGCCGGGTGCTGATCACGGAACGGGCTCATCTGCCGCTCCTCGATAACCTCGAACTGCCCGGCGTACACGTGCTAGTGACGGACACTCAGGCCTACGCCGACCTCCTCGCGCCGTACGCCGACGCCGTGCCCGACCCGACCCGGGCCACCCCCGCCCACCGCCTCCTCCTCTACTTCACCTCCGGCTCCACCGGCGCCCCCAAGGCCGCGATCTGCTCCCAGGGGCGGCTCGCGGCGGCCGGCCGGGCGCTGGTGGACCGCTTCGGGGTGCGGCCGGACGACGTGCACTACATCTGCATGCCGATGTTCCACGGCAACGCGGTCATCGCCGACTGGGCCCCGGCCCTGGTGTCCGGCGCCGGCATCGCGCTGCGGCGCCGGTTCTCGGCCTCCGGGTTCCTGGACGACGTACGGGCGTACGGGGCCACGTACTTCACCTACGTCGGCCGGGCCGTGCAGTACCTCCTCGCCACCGAGCCCCGCCCCGACGACCGCGACAACCCGCTGCGCATGGGCTTCGGCACGGAGGCGGGGGCGGTGGACGCGGCGGCGTTCGAGGAACGGTTCGGGGTTCGGCTCGTGGAGGGGTACGGGTCGTCCGAGGGCGGGGCGGCGATCCAGCGGACGCCCGGGGCGCCGCCGGGCGCGATCGGGCGGGCGGCACCCGGCGACGACCTCGCGGTGGTCGACCCGCAGACCCGGAAGGAGTGCCCGCCGGCCCTCCTCGCCGACGACGGCCGTCTGCTCAACGGCACCGAGGCGATAGGGGAGTTGGTGAACCGAGGCCCCAACCCCTTCGAGGGGTACTGGCGCAACCCGGAGGCGGACGCCGCCCGTCGCCGCGACGGCTGGTACTGGACCGGCGACCTCTTCTACCGGGACCCCGGCGGCTTCCTCTACTTCGCCGGCCGCACCGACGACCGCCTCCGCGTCGACAGCGAGAACCTCGCCGCCGCCGTCATCGAGAACATCCTCGCCCGCTACGAGGGCGCCGAGGCCGTCGCCGTCTACGCGGTCCCCGACCCGGTCGCCGGGGACCAGGTCATGGCGACGATCGCGGGCGCCTTCGACCCGGACGGCTTCGCCGAATTCCTCGTGTCCCAGCCCGACCTGGGCACGAAGATGACCCCCCGATTCGTACGCGTCGTCCCCTCCATGCCCGTCACCGCCACCAACAAGATCCAGCGCGCCGCCCTCCGCCGCGAGGGCTTCCGCTGCCCGGACCCGGTCTGGTGGCGCCCACCGGGGAAATGGGCCTACCGCAAGTTCTCCGCGGTGGATCAGGCGCGGCTGGTGGCGGAGTACCGGGCGCGGGGGCGGGAGGAACTCCTGACGGGGTAGGGCCGGCCCCACCCCCGGAACACCCCCTGCGCATATGGCCGTTGCCCGCGACCCCGGCCTACCGTGACCCCATGATCCGAACGGTCGTACGGGATGTGCCGCGCACGGTGGCGTACCTGCTGAGCGGTGTGCTGGTCGGCGTGGTCCTGATGGTCGTGCTCCTGGTCCTGGGCACCGTCGGCCTCGTGCTCACCCCCCTCCTCGTAGGCCTGCCGCTGCTCGCCCTGGCCGTTCTCTCCGGCGGACCCGTCGGCGCCCTGGAACGCCGGCGGCTGCTCCTCGCCGCCCCGGGCCCGGCGCTGCCCGACCCGCACGCCACCCCGGCCGAGCCTGGTCTCGCCGCCTGGGCCCGGCTGCGGCTGACCGAGCGGGCGACCTGGCGGGAGTTGGCGTACACGGGGCTCCTCGGGTTCGTGCTGTGGCCGCTGGACGCGGCCGTGCTGTTCGGGGCGTTGGGCATGCCGGGCGCGTTGATCGGGGCGCCCGCGCAGCTGGCGATGACGAGCGCTGCCAGCGGTGACGCGCGGATCGCCAAGCTCTGGCTGATCGACTCCTACGACCAGGCCCTGCTGTGCACGGTCCTCGGTGTCATCGTCCTCCTCGCGCTGCTCACGCCGCTCGTCCTGTACGCGCGCGCCCGTGCCGCCCTGGCCCGGCTGCTGCTCGCGCCGAACGAGGCGGAGGCGGAGCGGCGGCTCGCCGAGGTGACACGGTCGCGGGCCCGGCTGGTGGCGGCCTTCGAGGCGGAGCGGCGGCGGATCGAACGCGATCTGCACGACGGAGCACAGCAACGCCTCGTGGCCCTGAGCATGACCCTGGGCCTGGCCCGGCTCGACGCCCCGCCCGAACTGGCCGACCGGCTCGCCGCCGCCCACCGGGAGGCCGACCGGGTCCTGGGCGAACTGCGGGAGTTGATCCACGGCGTCCATCCCCAGGTCCTCGCCGACTACGGCCTGCCGGACGCCCTCGCCGACGCGGCCGACCGGTCCGCCGTACCCGTGGAACTGGACGTCGACCTCCCGCGGTTCGCCGAGTCCGTGGAGTCCGCCGCGTACTTCGCGGTCCGGGAGGCGCTCGCCAACATCGGCAGGCACAGCGGGGCGGAGCGGGCCTGGGTCGGCGGGCGGTACACGGGCGGGCGGCTGCGGGTGGAGGTGCGGGACGACGGGACGGGCGGCGCCGACCCCGCGCGGGGCACGGGCCTCACCGGACTCGCCGACCGGCTCGCCGTGCTCGATGGGACACTGTCCGTCCACAGCCCGGCCGGCGGCCCGACCGTCCTGTCCCTGGAGATCCCGTGCCCGCAGCGCTGAAGATCGTGCTCGCCGAGGACAGCGTGCTGCTGCGGGAAGGGCTCGTGGGCGTCCTGACCCGGTTCGGGCACGAGGTCGTCGCGGCGGTCGGCGACGCGGAGTCGCTGACCTCGGCCGTGGAGTCCTGCGCCCCCGACCTCGTCGTCACCGACGTACGCATGCCGCCCGGCCTCACCGACGAGGGGCTGCGCGCGGCCCTCGACCTACGCGCCGCGAACCCTTCGCTGCCGGTCCTCGTCCTCAGCCAGTACGTCCAACGGGCCTACGCCGCCGAACTGTTGGACACAGGCGACGGCACCGGCGTCGGCTATCTCCTCAAGGACCGCATCGGCCAGGTCGAACAGTTCGCTCAGGCGGTGGAGCGGGTCGCGGCCGGGGGCACGGTCGTCGACCCCGAGGTCGTACGGCAGCTGCTGCGGCGCCGGCGTGATCCACTGGCGGCGCTCACCCCGCGCGAGCGCGAGGTGCTCGCGCTGGTCGCCGAGGGGAAGTCGAACGGGGCGATCGCCCGCGCGCTGGTCGTCACCGAGGCCGCCGTCGGCAAGCACATCGGCAACATCCTGGGAAAGCTGGACCTGCCACCGGCGCAGGACACGCATCGCCGGGTGCTGGCCGTGCTGGCTTACCTGCGGGGCTGAGGTCCACACGGCGGCGGGGGTGTGGGTGGCGGAGCCCCCACAACGCGCGGCGGAGCCGCGCAAGAACGACGATGGCGAGGCATGTTCGCGTTGTTTGCGAACATGCCTCGCCATCGTCATCGTGCGCCGCCAGGGACTCGAACCCCGGACCCGCTGATTAAGAGTCAGCTGCTCTAACCAACTGAGCTAGCGGCGCAGACTCTGTCGCTCTTCCGCTTTCGCGGCTGGCGACAGAGAAAATACTACCTGGTCCGCGGGGGTGCCTTCGACCGCTTAAACGTGAGCTGGATCTCCGTGGGACGCCCGGTGTCTAGATCGCCAGGGAGAGCAGCACAGGCGCCGCTCCCCGATTCAACGTGTTCGCCGCCGCGCGCAACCGGTGGGCGTGCTCCAGCGGAAGGGACAGTGCGAGGCAGCCGACGGCGGAGCCCGCGGTGAGGGGGACGGCCGCGCAGACCGTGCCCGGCGCGTACTCCTGGAGGTCGAGGACGGGGACCGTGGGTGTCTGGGCGTCGAGTTTGCTCAGCAGCACCTTCTCGTTGGTGATCGTGCGGGCCGTGAGCCGGGCCGGGCGGTGTCGCGAGAGGTGGTCCCGCCGGCCGTTGAGGTCGAGCTGGCCCAGCAGACCCTTGCCGAACGCGGTGGCGTGGGCGGAGGAACGGAAGTCCACCCACTCGTGGACCGCGGGCGTGGCCGGGCTGTCGGCCCAGCCGGTGACCTGGATCTCGCCGTCCAGGTAACGGGTGACGTAGACGGCGGCGCCCACCGAGTCGCGCAGCCGGTCGAGGGTGTGCTGAAGCTGCTCGCGCAGGGCCTGCTCATGACCCTGGGCGGAGCCCAGCCGGGCGAGTGCGACACCGGTGACGTAGGCGCCGTCGGTGGTCTGCTCCACATACCCCTCGCGACGCAGCATCCGCAGGAGCGCGGTCAACCGCTCACTGTCGACGCCGGTGCGACGGGCGATCTCGGCGTCGGTGACGCCACCTGCGTGCCGCGCCACCGTCTCCAGGACGCGCAGTGCGTCCTGGGCCGAGTGGTACGGCGCGGTCGGCTCGTGCTTGAGCGCCACGGTTTCCCCCTGCGCTTCTCGGGCCGTTTTTCGGACAGCTTGCCGTGTCCCACGATACGGCCCAAGCGTCGTAGGCGGAGGGGTTGTTCGCGAGAAAATCCCCGTGCCTCCGGGCCTCCCAACTGCCGGACCAGCACTCTGGCATATGCCAAAGGCATGGCCCGGCGGATGGACCTCGGATGTTCCCACGCGTTCAGCCGTTCACCCGGCGTAGTCAGATGACCGCACCGAGGAACTCGCGCGTGCGTTCGTGCGAAGGATCGCCGAAGATCTTCTCGGGGCTGCCCGACTCGATCACCTGGCCAGAATCGAACATCAGAACTTGGTCCGAGATGTCCCGGGCGAAGTTCATCTCGTGGGTCACGCAGAGCATCGTGATGTCGGTGGTGCGGGCGATGTCCCTGAGCAGGTCGAGCACGCCCGCGACCAGCTCGGGGTCGAGCGCGGACGTCACCTCGTCGAGGAGCAGCACCTGCGGGCGCATCGCCAGCGCCCGGGCGATGGCCACCCGCTGCTGCTGCCCGCCGGAGAGCTGGGACGGGTAGGCGTCGCACTTGTCGGCGAGCCCCACCATGTCGAGCAGCTCGCGGGCGCGCGCCTCGGCCTCGTCCTTGGAGAGCCCGAGGACGGTGACGGGCGCCTCGGTGATGTTCCGCAGCACCTTCATGTTCGGGAAGAGGTTGAACTGCTGGAACACCATCCCGATGTTCTTGCGGACCTCACGGCACTGCTTGTCGCTCGCCGGGAACAGCTGCTGCCCGCCGACGGTGATCTTCCCCTCGTCGGGCTTGGCCAGGGTCATCAGCAGCCGCAGGATCGTCGTCTTGCCGGAGCCGGACGGGCCGATCAGCGTGACGTGCTTGCCGGCGTCGACCGAGAAGTCGAGCCGGTCCAGGACGGTGTTGCTGCCGAATCGTTTGGTCACGTTCTCGAAGCGGATCAGCTCGGCGCTGTCCACGGGACGGTCCACGGGCGCGCCGGAACCGGACTCGGCGTCGGGTTGCTTCATCAGCGGGGTGTCAGCGGACAAGACGTCGCTCCAGGGTTCGCAGAAGGAGGGAGGCCAGATAGGAGATGAGGATGAAGGCCACCCCGATGACGGTCAGGGGCTCGGTGAAACGGAAGGTCTCCTGGGCGTAGAGCCGTGCCTCGCTCAGCATCTCCGGGACCGTGATCACCATCAGGATCGGTGTGTCCTTGAGCATCGAGATCACGTAGTTGCCCAGCGCGGGCACCACCCGGCGGACCGCCTGCGGCAGGATCACCACCGTCCAGGTGCGCCGCACCGGCAGGTTCAACGCGGTGGCCGCCTCCCACTGGCCCACGGGCACCGCCTCGATGCCGGCGCGGTAGACCTGCATCGTGTACGTCGAGTAGTGCAGCCCGATCGCGAAGACGCCCGTGGTCAGCGCCGAGAAGGTCAGCCCCCAGGCCGGCAGCACATAGAAGAGGAAGAACAGCTGGACGAGCAGGGGAGTGTTCCGGACGAACTCCGTGGCGACCCCCACCGGCCAGCTCACCCAGCGGGTCGGCGTCCGCACGAGCAGCGCCCACACCAGTCCGAGTGCGAAGGAGACGACCGAACCCAGGGCCAGCGCCTGCAGGGTGACCAGCAGGCCCTTCCGGAAGTGCGGCAGGAAGTCGACGACCGCGTTCCAGTCCCAGTTCATCACGCACCACCTCCGGCGCTCGCGCCCTCGGCGACCCGCACGGGCGCCACGGTCGCCTTCACCGGGGCCTTGCCGATCCCGGCCTTCAGCCGCCGCTCCAGCAGCCGCATGCCCCGGGTGAGCAGGAAGGCGATCACGAAGTAGATGAGCAGGAGATAGGTGTAGATCTCCACGCTCTCCTGCAGCGCCAGCCGTACCAGGCTGCCGCTGAACGCCAGGTCACCCATGCCGATGATCGACACCAGCGCCGTGCCCTTGAGCAGTTCGACCACCAGGTTGGCGAAGGGCGGGATCATCTCCGGGACCGCCTGCGGCAGCAGGATCAGCCGCATCCGCTGCCACGGGGTGAAGCTCAGCGCGATACCGCCCTCGCGCTGCGCCGGATCCACGGCGGTCAGGGCACCGCGCACGATCTCGGCGCCGTACGCCCCGTACGTCAGCCCGAGGGCGAGGACGCCCGCCCACATCGGGACCAGCTGCCAGCCGAAGGCCAGCGGCAGCACGAAGTACACCCAGAAGATCATGATCAGCGCGGAGGTGCCGCGGAACACCTCGGTGTACAGGCCCGCGACGAAGCGGACGATCCACCGCCGGTGGGTGCGCGCGACCCCCACCACGAAGGAGACGACCGTGGCCAGCAGCGCGCCGAGGACCAGCAGTTGGAGGGTGACCCAGACGCCGCGCAGGACGAGTTCCCAGAGTCCCTGTGTCATGCGCGACAGAGCTCCTTCGTGGTCAGGTCGGTCATCTCGACCTTGGTGAAGCCGAAGGGCCGCAGGACGCGCAGCAGTTCGCCGCTCTCCTTCATCTTCCGCAGCTCGACGTTGAAGGCGTCCCGCAGCCGCGTCTCGGCCGGCCGGAACGCGAAGCCCGCCCCGTCCACCCGCGGCTTGCCGTCGACGAGCGCGGCGAACGGCTTGGTCGCCTCCGTCGTGCGGGACTTCTTGACCACCTCGCGGGTGGTCAGCGACGTCCCCGCGAACACGTCGACCCGCCCCGCCTCCACGGCGTTCAGCCCGGCCACCTGGTCGGGCACGATGACGATGTCGCTCTCCGCGTACCCGGCCTCGACGGCGTGCGCGATCTGCGCGTACCCCGAGCCCGTGGCGAACCGGGCCTTGGCACGGATCACGTCCGCGTAGTCGTTCAGACCCTTCGGGTTGCCTTTCTTCACCACGAACGCGTCCAGCATCTCGTGGTCGGGCTCGGAGAAGATGACCTCCGCACAGCGCTCGGGGTTGATGTACATCCCGGCGGAGACGACGTCGAACTGCTGGGAGTTCAGCCCGGGTATGAGCGAGCCGAACTCGGTGGGAACGGGCTGCACCCGCCCCACGCCCAGCCGTTTGAAGACGACCCTGGCCACTTCGGGCCCCTCGCCGGTCAGTTCGCCGTCCGTGTCGATGTAGCCGAAGGGGATCTCTCCCGCGATACCGAGCCGTACGACGCCCTGCGCCCGCAGCCGGTCCAGCAGCTCACCCCCCTCCGTGCCGGAGGCGGTGGCCACCCGGCTGCACCCGGCGGCGCCCAGCGCGCCCGCCGTGGCGAGCGCGGAGGCGCCGACGAGCAGGGCCCGGCGGCTGGGGTCGCGTGTCTTCCCGGTTCTCCCGGAGGTCTCTGTTGCTGGAGCCATGGCCGCGCGGCTACCCGACCCGATGCGATGTATTCACGCCACTGCCGTGGCCTTCACGCCCCCTGCACACACGCGGCCGGAACCGGCCGGACCCCGGAGGCGCCCTTGACCCCGGCTGCACCATGGAAGACATGACCGACCGCTACCTAGAGATCTCCCTGCTCAAGCGCCAGGTCGTGTGCCGGGCGAAACTCCTCGACGACCGCGCGCCGCTCACCTGCGCCGCCGTCTGGGACGCCCTGCCCCTGGCCGGCGACGTCTACCACGCCAAATACGCCCGCAACGAGATCTACGCCCTCTTCCCGCCCTTCGCCCCCCACGAGCCACCCCTCGAAAACCCCACGGTCACCCCCATCCCCGGCGACCTCTGCTACTTCTCCTTCGCCGGCACGGAACTGGCCACGAACGCGTACGGCTACGACGCCGAGGTCCGCCCCGGTACGACCCTCGTCGACCTGGCCCTTTTCTACGAACGCAACAACCTGCTGCTGAACGGCGACGTGGGGTGGGTGCCGGGGATCGTATGGGGCCAGGTGGTCGAGGGCCTGGACGAGATGGCGGAGGCGTGCAACGACCTCTGGCGGACGGGGGCGTCGGGGGAGACCTTGCGGTTCCGGCGGGCGTGACTTCGTGGGTTGTGCGAGACCCGACTGCTCGGGGGCGGGTGCCCGTTGGGCGACAGGCGCGCTATTCAGAAGGACCTGCTGTTCTTACGTGGTCAACCCACGCCGACCGCCGCTGACCCGTAGCCCGTGATGTCGTCGGGCTTCACCAAGCCGTCCTCGATCGCCCGGGCCAGCATGTCCGCCTTCGTCGGTGCGGACCTGCCGACCTGCGCGTACTTGACTCGCGCCCGACGGATGTAGACGTCGACAGTGTGAACCGATACACCCATGCGCCGGGCGACCGAAGCCTTCGACATGGACTGGAACCACCACAGCAGCGCGGTACGTTCCTGCGAGGACAGCTTGGGCCTGTTCGCGCCGCGATCACCGACGAGGACGCCCGCAGCCGTCGGCGTGACGTACGGCCTGTCGCCCGCCGCCGCCAACACCGTGTTCACCAGGTGCGCCCGCCCCTCGTTCTTCGCGACGAACTCGCATGCGCCGGCCTCCAGCGATTCGAGCACCACCCGCTGCTCGGTGAACTGCGAGAAGGCGATGACCCGTTGACCCGCCGCGGCCAGCGTGGCGATATCGCCGATCACGAGTCTGCCGTGCAGATTCAGATCGAGAATGAGGACATCCGCGACGCCGGGCTCCACATCCGAGGTCTCGCCGGTGTACCCCACCGAGATCCGCGGTTCCTCGGACAGCCAGGTCTGGATGCCTTCGATGACGACAGGGTGATCGTCGATGATGGCGACGGTCAGGGGGCCGGTCGTACGGGCCATCGGGTTTCCCACCACAACTGGTCCTCCTCCTGGTCGTATGTGGAGGATACGGTGAGAGGGCCCGGCGGTTCCACGAGCGTTTCCGGCGGGGCGTCGGCCACCACGCTCACCACAACCTCCTCGGGCGACGTCACCACGGTCACCCGCGCTCGGGTGGCGGCGGCGGCCAGGACCAGCAGGGCCCCGTCCGCCAGTTCTCGGCGGACGGATGCCGGCAGCTCGGGCAGGTCGCCGTAGCTCAGCAGGGCCACGCGTACGCCGCGCCGCTCGGCGACATCGGCACAGGCCCGCAGTTCGTGCAGGAGCGGGTGCGGGGTGTCGTCCGTCTCCACGAACAGCCTCCGCAGGCGTGCCGCCTCCACGGCGGCGCGCTGGCGTACGACGGGGTCCCCCGGGTCCAGTTGACGTTCCGCCAGACCACGCAGCAGCGGTTCCACTCTGATGCGCAGGTACTCGTAGCGGCGCCGGCGCTCGGCGTGCACGGCCTCGTCGGCGGTGGCACGGGCGAGGTGCTCCGCCTGCCCCGCAGCGATCTCGGTGGCTTCCCTCGCACCGTCGTTGAGCTGCCGTACCAGGTACGTGAAGGTCAACTGGATACCGGCGGTGACGTAAACCGCGGCCAGCAGACGGGAGACGGTGACGTGGTCGAGCGCGCCGTCGGCTGCCAGGAAGCCCACCGTGACAGCGGTGTTGGCGCCGAGCAGGGTGATCAGCTCCCACAGCGGACGCTGCATCAGAAGCAGCATGCCGAACCAGCCCACGGTGTTCCACGCCCAGCTCACGTCGCTGATCGCGCCGCCCGGCGGGTACGCGGCGGCGGCGACGATGCCGGCGACCAGCGCCGCCCCCGCAAGCATCCGCGCGGTGTGCCCGCTGAGCGCGGAACGCAGCAGCAGGACGGAACCGGCCGTCTGGATGACCGTGAGGGCCAGCCAGGCGCCCGCGGCGGCGGCCTGCGGCTCGTACTCCGGCCAGCCCCTGAGCACCCGCAGGGTGTCCAGACCCAGGTGCCAGACGCCGACGATCGCCACCAGCCCGATATCGACAACCTTGGCAAAGCGGGTGGCGACCACGCCCTCGACGACGTCGGCGGTCACGGTTCCCACCTCAGCACGACCTGGGTGCCGGCGCCGGGGGACGATGCCGCCCGGGCGCTGCCGCCCACGGCACGCATCCGGCCGTGGACCGATTCCCGCAGGCCGCGCCGGTGGGAGGGAACAGCCGCAGGGTCGAACCCGCGTCCGCTGTCGCAGACTTCGACGGCGACGCCCTCCCCGACGCGCCTGGCCGTGACCCGGGCAGCACGGGTGTTCGCGTGCCGGGCCACGTTGGCCAGGGCCTCGGCGACCCCTAGCGAGACGGCTTCCACGACCTCGTGGGGCAGGTCCAGCGGCGGCACGTCGAACTCGATTTCCAGTGGCGGGAGGCCGACGCGGTGCGTCAGTACGACGGTGCGCAGCGCGACATCCAGCGGTGCGGGAGCCCGCGCCACATCACGTGCCACGCCGGGATGCGCCCGCAGGTCCGCAATGATGGCCAGGTCGGCCGCGGCCCGTTCCGGCAGCGCGGCAGAGTCACGGGTGATGCTGCCGGTGCCCACCATGGTGAGCGTGGCGAGCACGGTGTCGTGCAACAGCCGCTGCTGGTCGAGTTCGTCGGTGCGGGCGGCGGACCGGGCCCGCGCCGACGCGCGCGCCGACGCCTCCTCGGACAGCGCGAGGTCCGCCCTGCGCGCTCCATGTCGCAGCAGGACCACGACAGCGGCGGCGAGCAGCCCCTGGAGCACCAGGACGACGGAGGCGTCTCGTACGCCGGCGCCCATCGCGTGAGCCGCCGCGATGGCGATCGCGGCGCCTATCGCCAGGGGTTGCCGCAGCATGAACTGTGCGATGAAGACGCCGGTGCGGGCGACCATGTCGATCCATCCGGAGCCCGCACTCGCTCCCAGGACCTCGGCTGGGACAAGGCTGCCCTGCGCCAGGCAGAGCACGAGAACGACGGCGACATCACCGGCGTAGAGCCAGGGAGGAGGTTCCGGCCTGAGCGTCAGAACGGTGAACAGACCGCTCCACACAAGCAGTCCGACGACCGCGACGGCCACCCAGACCGAGCGGGCGGGCGGTGCGAAGCCGACCACGGCGACCAGAGTCGCTCCGACGGCACTGACTGATCTCAGGACAGCGGACAGACGTGCGGACCTACGCAGAAGCTGAAGTTGGGCGGGCCCCTGCGTCAGCACGCCTCCTCCACAAAGGAATTCACGCCTCCACCACGAAAAGCAAGGAATCCGACCACATTCTTCACAGTGTTTCCCCCGTATGCCGATGAGGCCCGCCTCCCCACCTGGATCCTTCCCAACTTAGATCAACGCGCGGGCAGCGCACCGGTGTTGTCACGTGTTTGCGTGACATGCCCTTCTGCGGCCCGCCCCGTAATCTTCGATCCGGGCCGCCCGAAGGGGGAATTCGGGCAGTCCGTTCCAAAAAACGGAAGGTGGAGCTGAATTGACCAGAATCGGAAGAGGGCGCGCGAAGTCGACCGCGGCCGCCGGGGCTCTTCTGGCCGGCCTCCTCGGCGGTGTTCTCGCCGCGCCGTCCACGGCGGCGGCAGCCGGCTCGGGGGACGCGGGGACGCTTGGCAGGTGCGACAGGGTATGGGTGAAGAACGTCTACGGCTACAAGTCCAAGTTCTTCGGCAGGGGTCCTGTCTACTCGGACGGGCCCGGCGGAAAGATGACCCTCACGAAGATCAAAGCAGGGGAGATGGGTACGTCGATCACCGGCACGCTCGGGGTGAGTGTCAAGGCCGCTGTCGCCGAAGCGAAGGCGGAGGTCAGCACGGGCGTCCAAGTCAAGGCTACGTGGACTGCCAGCCACTCCTACGAGCGCGAGATCAGGAGGGGCAAGTACGGCAACGTGCAGTACGGGGTGAAGGGGCACACCGCCAAGGTGGAGAAGTACCTCACGCTCCCTGACTGCAGCAAGTCGCAACGGCAGACCGCGACCGTGGAGCTGGCGAACAAGAGGCAGGGATTCCGGTACTGGGAGACCAACTCCTGATGCGGCGGACTGTGGCGCTTTTGGCGGCCGCAGCCTTCGTCTCCGCGGTCGCGGCCTGCACCGGGGGCGGGGAAACCCGGGGTTCCCAAACAGGTACCCCATCGCCCACGGTGTCCAAGGCGCCACCGGCGCTGTCCGCGCCCGAACTGGAGATGGGGTTCACTGAGGTCTTGTCCCAAGGGGCGACGCGTGGCAGTGACGTATTCAGCCCAGTTCCGCTGCCAAAGGGCGTCACATTGATTGCGCTCGATTGCGTGGCTGATTCCGGATCGCCGATGGTCGACGTCGTCGTCGAAACCGTAGCGACCTTCTCGACCGACTGTAGGAGCGGTGAGGTCAGCTACTACGCACACGAACTCAACCTCTCCACGAAACGCGAGGGGCAAGTCTCGATCGAGGCGCCGGACACTGTGCGGTGGACGATGAGCGTCCAGGTGTCCAAGCCCGATGGCACGTAAGAAGAACCAGAGATCTTCCACTGGCACATCAGAAGGGGTTTTCATGAGGCTCAGGCGTGTGGGCCGGTTCGGCACCACCGGCACGTTGGTCGCCGGGGCGCTTGGCGCGTCGATCGTCTTCACCCCGTCGTCGGCATCCGCGGAAAGCGCATGGGAGTGCTATGGCACCCAAGTCAAGCGCTGCGCCGCCGTCTGGTGGGACGAGACCGCCGACACCTACCGAGCGCGGGCGAAGATCACCGACGTCGCCGGTGGCGGCAGCTACCAGGTCAAGGTCACCAACGTGAAGCTTCAGCGCTTCAGCATTGACAGCGGCTGGGTGACGCTGCGCACCGCGAAGGACGGCGACGGCTGGCATGGCACCGAGGACTTTGCCGGCACCAGCTCCGTCAACCCGTGTAACTGGCCACGGCAGAGTTTCGGCGTGGTGGCGACTTTCAGTTGGAAGGGCGCAGGCTCCGGTGAGAGGACCTGGCGTCCCAACAATTCATGGGGCCTTGTCTGCGACTGACCCGCCGAACGCGTCCGTCCCCCACTGACCGGTGCGGGGCGGACGCGTTTCCCTCAGCGCATGCGCCGAGCGCCCCGCGACCACCCGATCGGCACTACTACCGTTCGACGCGTATCCCTCAAGATCGGAAAGACAACAACTGCTTACGACGCGAGGAGAACCCGCCCGCGGGGCAGCCCGACCCGATCACATGCGGGCCGGAGCCACCTCCGCCTCGTACAACGCATGCGCCACCCGCAGCACCAGGTCGTCCCGGTGCCGGGCCGCGACCACCTGAAGCCCCACCGGCAGCCCGTCCCCGTCCAGGCCCACGGGAACACTCGCCGCCGGCTGCTGCGTCAGGTTGAAGGGATACGTGAACGGCGTCCAGCCGGTCCAGCGCCGATGCCCGGAGCCACGCGGCACCTCGACCCCCGCCTCGAAGGCCGTCACCGGCAACGCGGGCGTGACCAGAACGTCGTACCGCTCATGGAACGCGCCCATCCGCCGCCCGAGATCCATCCGCACATCCACCGCGGCCAGATAGTCGAGCGCGGAGAGCCGCGCCCCGAGCTCCCGGATCTCCCGCAACCCGGGGTCCAGCACCTCCGCCTGACGCGGCCCGAGCCGCTGCGTCACCCGGGCCGCCCCGCTGAACCACAGCGTGTGGAACGCCTCGACGGGATCGGAGAAGTCGGGGTCGGCCTCGCTGACGTACGCCCCGAGTCCGGCGAGCCCCTCCACGGCCCGCCGCACCGCGAGGGCGACGCCCGGCTGTACGGCGACCTGTCCGCCCAGCGACGGCGAGTACGCGATCCGCAGCCCCCGCACCCCACCGGCGAGCGCGTCCACGAACGACCCGGGCGTGGGCCCGAGCCCCGACCAGTCCCGCGCGTCGGGCCCGGAGACCACGTCCAGCATCAGCGCGGCGTCCGCCGCGTCCCGCGTCAGCGGCCCCACATGGGCCAGCGTCCCGAAGGCGCTCGCGGGATACAGCGGCACCCGCCCGTACGTCGGCTTCAGCCCGAACACCCCGCAGAAGGCGGCCGGGATACGCACGCTGCCACCCCCGTCCGTGCCCAGCGCCAGCGGCCCGGCCCCGAGCGCGACGGCCGCCGCGGCGCCCCCGCTGGAGCCCCCGGCCGTACGCGAGAGGTCGTACGGATTCCGTGTCACCCCGCTCAGCGGCGAGTCGGTGACGCCCTTCCAGCCGAACTCGGGCGTCGTGGTCTTCCCCAGGAAGACGGCCCCCTGCTCCCGCAGCCGGGCCACGGAAGGCGCGTCCTCGTCCCAACTCCCCTCGGCCGAGATGGTCTTGGAACCCTTCAGGGTCGGCCCACCCCGCATCAGCAGGATGTCCTTCACCGTGACCGGCACCCCGTCCACCGCCCCGGCCGGCTCCCCGCGCCGCCAGCGCCCCTCCGACTCCCGCGCCTGCGCGAGGGCCGACTCGGCGTCGATACGCACGAACGCGTTCACGGCAGGCTGTACCCGCTCGGCCCGTTCGAGGGCCTCGCGCGCGACGTCCACCGGGCTGAACTCGCCCTTGCGGTACCCCTCGACCAGGCGTACGGCGGACAGCGACGTCAGGTGCGTCGTGTTCGTCGCGTTCATCGCGTTCATCAGGTTCGTCGGGTGCGTCGGCTCCGGCAGTTCCGGCAGTTCAGGCATGTGGCCCCTTCCAGGGGAGTTCAGTGCCCGGGCACGTACCCGCGCTGCTTGTCGACCACGTTGGGCAGCGGCTTTCCCGCCTCCCACAGCTCGAACAACTCCACGAACTGGGAGCCGAGTTCGTCCCGCCACCCCACCGTGTCCCCGCTCATGTGGGGAGAGACGATCAGTCCGGGCACCTCCCACAGCGGATCGTCCGGGCCCAGCGGCTCGCGCTCGAAGACATCCAGCGCCGCCCCCGCGATCCACCGCTTCCGCAGCGCCTCGACGAGCGCGTCCTCCACCACGAGCTGCCCACGCCCCACGTTGACGAACCGCGCGGACGGCTGCATGACCCCGAACCGCCGGGCGTCGAACATGCCGGACGTGGCCTCCGTCAGCGGCGCGGCCGCGATCACCCAGTCGGCGCGGGCCAGCAGCCGGTCGAGCTCCTCGGGGCCGTGGACACCGGCCCGCGCGGTCCGGCCGACCAGGGCCGTATGGAGGCCGAGGGCCTTGAGGTGGCGCGCGATCGCCCGGCCGATCGGCCCGGACCCCACCACACAGGCCCGGCCGCCCGCCACCCGCAGCGCCTCCCGGTGCCGCCACTCCCGCCGCCCCTGCAGCTCCCAGCTGCGCGGCAGATCCTTGGCCATGGCGAGCACGAGCGCGGCGACGTACTCGGCGATCGGCGCCTCGAACACCCCGCGCGCGTTCGTCACCACGGTGTCCTCGTCGGCGGCGAGTCCGGGGCCCAGCAGATGGTCGACACCCGCACTGGCCGTGTGCACCCAGCGCGGCCGGGGCCCGTGGCCAGGCCAGGCGTCCCGCACCGCGCGCGAGGTGAAGTCCCACACCAGCAGCACATCGGCGTACGGCAGCCGCGCGGCCAGCGTCGAGGCGTCGGCGTACTCGACCGTGGCCCGTCCGGTGAGCCGCCCGAGGCGGGGACGTGGCTCGGTGTCGAGCACGAGGAGGTGCGGGCGCTGCGACGAGGTCATAGGCGTAAGACACCAATCACAAAGACAGACCACAAAAGACCGACCACGAGACCGACCACAAGAGACCAATCACAAACGGAAGCGGCTCCACCGGCCCCACGAGATGCGTGTGACATGCACTGATTGACCACGCTCGCACCCGAACCTACCTTCGTCAACACGGACTTGCGCACGGTCTGTCGTCCGCACATCTCTCTCCGTGAGGCCGGTGGCTGTCATGAACGTCTCCTTCCTCGGTGGACCCCGTCCCCAGCGCGGCGTCGGTGTCATCGCCCCGTTCGACTTCGCCCTCGACCGCGAGCTGTGGCGCTGGGTCCCGGACGACGTCTCCCTGCATCTCACCCGGACCCCGTACGTCCCGGTCGAGGTGAGCCTCGACCTGGCCCGCCTGGTCTCCGAGCACGAGACGCTCCACGAGGCGGTCCGGGCCCTGAACGAGGTCGCGCCCGAGGTCGTGGCCTACGCCTGCACCAGCGGCAGCTTCGTCGGCGGGGTGGCCGGGGAGCGCGCGATGGGCGAGGCGATGACCCGCGCGGGCGCCGCGCACGCGGTCACCACCTCCGGCGCGATGCTCGCCGCCCTGGCCGAGCTGAACGCCCGCCGTATCGCCCTGGTCACCCCGTACACCGTCTCGGTCACCCAGTCCCTGGAGGAGTACCTCGCCGAGGCGGGCATCCTGGTCACCGGCCGGTCCTCGCTCGGCCTGGTCCGGCACATCTGGAAGGTCCCGTACCACGATGTGGTCGCCATGGCCCGCCAGGCTGTCCGGGGGGCGGCGCCGGACGCCCTCTTCATCTCCTGCACCAACCTCCCCACGTACGACGTCATCCCCCAGTTGGAAGCGGAACTGCGGATGCCCGTTCTCTCGGCCAACCAGGTGACGATATGGGCGGCGCTGCGTCATCTGGGTACCCGGGCGGTGGGTCCGTACCAGGCTCTGCTCGACGAGTCGGCCAGGCAGACATTCGGTGCGGGACCTGTTCCGCCACCGCCGGTACTGCCGGAAGAACAGGAAGGTTGGGCATGACCGCACTCGGTTTCCTCTACCCGGGCCACTCCGCCGAGGACGACTATCCGCGTATAGAGCAACTGCTCGGCAGTGACATCCGGGTGGACGTGGTGCACACCGACATCGGCGAGGACGCGCACCGCGTGGACGCCCTGCGTGAGATGGGCGCCGCCGAACGGCTGGCCGCCGGCTGCGAGGCCCTCCGCCTCTCCGGCGCGGAGGCCGTCGTCTGGGCCTGCACCAGCGGCAGTTTCGTCTACGGCTACGAAGGGGCCCACGACCAGATCCGCACCCTCGCCCGCACCGCGGGCCTGCCCGCCTCCTCCACCTCCTTCGCCTTCGCCCACGCGGCCCGGGAGGTGGGCGCCACCAGGGTGGCCGTGGCGGCGACCTACCCGGACGACATCGCCCAGATGTTCGTCGACTTCCTGGCGGCGGCCGGGATCGAGGTCCTCTCCGTGCGGGGCGCCGGCATCATCACGGCGGCGGAGGTGGGCACCTGGGGCCTCGACGAAACCCTCGCCCTGGCCCGCGCGGCCGACCACCCCGAGGCCGAGGCCCTCCTCCTCCCGGACACCGCCCTCCACACCGCCTCCCACATCCCCACCCTGGAGAAGGAACTCGGCAAACCGGTCCTCACCGCCAACCAGGTCACGGTCTGGGAGGCCCTGAGGCTGGCGGACAGGAGGGTGAACGCCCCGGAGCTGGGAGCACTGTTCACGCGCGAGCCGATCGTCCAGGTGCGCTAGCCGAAAAGGCCGCACACCCCGCGCCCCTTAGGGGCGCGGGGAACTGCGCGACCAGCCACGACGCTCCCGCAGCCGACAACGAACCAACCCGCCCCCCGGGGGTCGAAGGGGCGCAGCCCCTGGAGGACGGGACGGGACGGGTAGGGGCGGCGGGGGCGGGGGCGGGAATGACTGGCGGGAATAACCGGAGCCACCCTCCTGTTACACGGAACCGTACCCACCGCCGCACGCCCGCAGGAGGCCCCACCGTGACCACAGCCGAGATACGAGGCGAAGCCAAGGGCACCGCCCCGGTCCCCCTCTCCGTCCTCGACCTGGTCACAGTCGGCGCGGGCCGCACCGCCACAGACGCCCTCCGCACCAGCGTCACCCTCGCCCGCCAGACGGAAGACCGCGGCTATCACCGCTACTGGGTGGCCGAACACCACTCCATGCCCGGCGTCGCCTCGTCCTCCCCGGCGGTGATCCTCGCCCACCTCGCCGCCCACACCACCCGCATCCGCCTCGGCTCAGGCGGCGTGATGCTCCCCAACCACGCCCCGCTGGTCATCGCGGAGCAGTTCGGCACCCTCGAAGCCATGGCCCCCGGCCGCGTCGACCTCGGCCTCGGCCGCGCCCCCGGCACGGACGGCGCCACCGCCGCCGCCCTCCGCCGCTCCGCCCGCCTCAACGAGGGCGCCGACGACTTCCCGGAGCAGCTCGCGGAGCTGACCCGCTTCCTGGACGACGACTTCCCCGACGGCCACCCCTACCGCCGTATCCACGCGGTCCCGGGCCCGATCCAGAGCACCTCACCGGGCGGCGTCCAGTCCCCGCACCGCCCCCCGGTCTGGCTGCTCGGCTCCTCCGGCTTCAGCGCCCGTCTGGCCGGCTCCCTCGGCCTCCCCTTCGCCTTCGCCCACCACTTCTCCGCACGGAACACGATCCCGGCGCTCGACCTGTACCGCGAGTCGTTCCGCCCCTCGCCGGTCCTGGACGCCCCGTACGCGCTGATCGGCGTCTCCGCCCTCGCCGCGGACGAGGAGAAGGAGGCCCGCCGCCAGGTCCGGGCCGCCGCGCTCAACATGGTCCGCCTGCGCACCGGCCGCCCCGGCCTCGTCCCGACGCCGGAGGAGGCGGAGGCGTACGAATTCAGCGTGGTCGAACAGGACTTCATCGACTCCTGGAACGCGGACGTCGTCCACGGCACCGTCGACGAGGTCCGCACCCGCCTGGACGACCTCCAGAAGCGCACGGGCGCCGACGAACTGATGCTCACCTCCCACGCCCACAGCCCCGAGCTGCGCCTGCGCTCGTACGAGCTGATCGCGGACGCCTACGACCTGCCGGGAGCCGGGGGCGCTTCTCAGGCCTGAGGGCAGGCCGCCGCCCCCAGCAGTTCCGCGATCCGTTCCGGCGACACCGCGCGGGAGTACAGCCACCCCTGCCCGGTGTCGCAGCCGAGCCGGCGCAGCCGGGAGGCCTGCGCGTCGGTCTCCACGCCCTCCGCCGTGACGGTCAGCCCGAGCCGGTGGGCGAGCTGGACGAGGGCCTCGACGATGATCTCGTCGGCGGGGTTGGGCTGCCCGTCGTCCCCGGCGGCCCCGCTCTCCTCCTCGCTCTCGTACTGGAACCCCCGTACGAACGCCCCGTCCAGCTTCAGCACCGACACCGGCAGCCGGCTGAGGTACGCGAGGTTGGAGTAGCCGGTGCCGAAGTCGTCGATGGCGATGCGTACGCCCATGTCGCTGAGGGCCTTGAGGGCCTGGAGCGGGCGCCCGGCGGAGCCCATGAGGGCGGACTCGGTGAGCTCCAGCTGGAGCAGCTGCGGGGCGAGGCCGGTCTCCGCGAGGATCTCGGCCACGTCGGCGACCAGGTCGGAGTCCCACACCTGCCGGACCGCCACGTTCACGCTGACGAAGATCGGCGCCCGTTCGGGGTGGTCGATCTGCCAGCGGCGGGCCTGCCGACAGGCGGTGGCCAGAATCCATCGTCCGAGCTGGACGATCGAGCCGTCCTCCTCGGCCAGTGAGATGAACCGATTCGGCGTCAACAGGCCGAACTGCGGGTGATGCCAGCGCACCAGCGCCTCCACCCCGCGCACCTCGCCCTCCGCCATGCCCACCAGCGGCTGGTACTCCAGGACGAACTCGCCCCGCCCGACGGCCGCCCGCAGCGTGGACGACAGGGCCTGACGGGTCATCCGGTGGGCGTTGCGCTCCGGGTCGAACAGCGTCCAGCGGGCCTTGCCGTCGGCCTTGGCCCAGTACAGCGTCGTGTCGGCGGCCTGCATCAGCCCGGTCGCCGTCGTGCTCGCCGACTGCCGCTCGACGACCCCGATCGAGGCGGAGACGGACAGTCGCTGACCGGCCAGGTCGAAGGGCGCCTGCAGCGCCTTGAGAACCGAGTCGGCCAGGTCGGCGAGCTGCTCCGTGCCGGTCGAGTCCTCCACGAGCAGTGCGAACTCGTCGCCGCCGAGCCTGGCCACCAGCGGCGCCCCGGCCGCCGTCCCGGCCGTGCGCAGGAGGGCGGCCTCGTCGGCGCATCGGGTGAGTCGTTCGGCCACGGCCGTGAGGAGCCGGTCGCCGACGCGGTGACCGAGGGTGTCGTTGACCGCCTTGAACCCGTCCAGGTCCAGATAGACCAGGCCGATCCGGCCGGTGCCGGCCTCGTCGTAGGACTCCCGTTCGAGGGCGGAGGAGAGCTGTTCGAAGAAGAGGGTGCGGTTGGGGAGCCGGGTGACCGGGTCGTGCATCTGCAGGTGGCGGAGCCTGGCCTGAAGCTGGCGGTTGGCGCTGATGTCGGCGACCGAGAGCAGGACCGCCCGCTCCTCCTCGGGCAGTGGCGCCACCGACACCTGCACCCACAGCCAGGTCCCGTCCGGCTGTTTGAGTCGGCGCGTACAGCGCAGCCGGGACTGCCGGCCGCGCAGCACCTCGCGGTACGCGTGCCAGGTGCGGGTGTCCGAGGTGAGGTCCACCAGGTCGGCGGCGACCCGCCCGGCCAGTGGCTCGGAACCCGTCCCGAGCAGCGTCCCCATCGCCCCGTTGGCGGTGACGACCAGCCCGTCCCGGTCGACGACGGCCATGGCGAGCGGCGCGACGGAGAAGGCGGCGGGCGTCGTGGGACTGTCCCCCGGCGACTCGGACGACTGAACTGACGCATTCGCGTGACGCTCTGTGATGGCCGGCCGGACGAGGTCTGCCGCGGGCGCCGGCCCTTGGGACGTTCCGCTCACCGTTCGCTCCCGCAGTGCACTCGTTTTCGTACGGATCTTCGTGTCTCGTCGGAGCGGCCGAACCAAGTACGTAGGGGCGCTCAAGCCGTGTCCGTGCAGGAAAGTGTGCCGATCATAGAGGCTGACCCCAGGGCCTTCTAGCCACTCTCCAGTCTCCCTGAACAACGACCTGATCTGACAGATCGTTTCTGCCCCGACCTGAACAGCTTCCCCGCTCCGTCGACCGCTTGTGACGTTCTGTGAGGTCCGGGGTGTCGACGGGCCGTGTCCCGGGGGTGTCGGCATCCGGAGGCCGTCCGGCTCCCTCTCGCCCGCTCCTCACCCTTCTGGTGGATACAAACAGGGCAAAGTACTACTAATTCCGAAAATCTGGACGCGGTGTCCCCAAGATCCGCATCCGGAGGTCTCCGTGCAGCGTCCGCTTCCCTGGAAGGAACTCCTCGGCGACCGGGCGCCCGGTCTGCGCAGTGCAGCGGCCATGCTCACCTCCCTCACCGCGCTCGCCGCGACCTCTCTGATCGCGGCACCCTCCGCCGTTCCCCTGTCGGAGCCGTGCACGCTGCGGCGCACGCAGGCGCACCATTCGGAGGGTCTCGACACCTGGAACTCCGCGTATCCACGCCCCACCCGCGACCTCGACGCCGTACTCGTATTCTTGTCATTCCCGGACGCGGCCCCTCTCACCACACCGGCCGAGCTGACCGCGGATCATTTTCCGGCCACCAGTGAGTTCTTCGAACGCGCGTCGTACGGCAAGTTCGCCCTGCGACCCCATCCGCGCCGCGCGTGGCTGGAGATGCCGCGGCCGTCGACGGCGTACGCCATACGACGTGACTGGAACGCGACGCACCGGTCGGCCTATCTCAGGGACGCGCTCGCCACGGCCGACCCGCACGTCGACTTCTCCCGCTACGACATCGTGTACTTCGTCGCCGATCCGCACGCGCCCGGCGTCGACTCGGACGCGACGAAGGTGGTCAACCTCGAACACCCGTTGGAGGTCGACGGTACGGATCTCCGCCGGGTCGTCACCGTGTTCGAGCGGCACCCGCCGGACCGTCTCGTCCTCGCCCATGAGACCGGCCACGTCTTCGACCTCCCCGACCTCTACCACCGCCCCTCCGACGGCAAGGGCGACTGGGACACCCACGTCGGCGACTGGGACCTCATGGGCAGCCAGTTCGCTCTGGCCCCGGACCTGTTCGCCTGGCACAAGTGGAAGCTGGGCTGGCTGGAACCGCGCCAGGTGGCGTGCGTACGGGGGACGGGGAGCACGTGGTTGACGCTGGAGGCGGTGGGGGCGGGGCCTAAGGGGGCGTACGAGGGGGAGACGGGTGAGGACGAGGGCGGTGCGGTCGGGTACGCGGGCGGTGGGGGAGGTGTCGTTGAGGCGGCCGGGGCCGGGGCTGGGGCCGGGGTCGGGGCTGGTGACGGTGCCGGCGGGGGCGGCGGGGGCGGGGTGGCGGCCGGTCCAGGGGTGCGGGTGTTCGGGGCCGGTCGGGGCACGAAGCTGGCGGTCGTCCGGACCGGTCCCGACAGCGCGCTCGGTATCGAGGCGCGGGGCGCGGTCGGCAACGACGCTTCCGTCTGCACGCAGGGCGTCCTCGTCTACCGCATCCGCGGCGGCGCCGAGTCCGGCAGTGGCCCGATCGAGGTCCTCGACTCCCATCCGCGCACCGAGGCCTGCTGGGAGGAGTCCGTCTATCCGCCCCTCGCGGACGCTCCGGTGGGCGTGGGTGAGAGCTTCACGGTGCCGGGGGAGGGCGTGCGGGTGGAGGTGCGGGGCCGCACGGCGTCCGGAGCCTGGACGGTGCGGATCACGACGGGGCGGTGAGGGGGTGGGTGGTGACGGGGGCGTGGTGACGGGGCGCGTGGTGTGCCGACGGGGCTGCCGGGGCCTTGGGGCCTCGGGGTACCGGCGTACCGGCGTACCGGCGTACCGGCGTACCGGCATGCGAAAGAAGCCCCTCGCTTCCGCGAGGGGCTTCTTTCGTGTCGTGCGCCGCCAGGGACTCGAACCCCGGACCCGCTGATTAAGAGTCAGCTGCTCTAACCAACTGAGCTAGCGGCGCCTGCTGACGTCGTAGACCTTAGCACCCTGATCGGCGGGAGGAAAAATCGATACGCGCACGGTCGCGGAGGCACTCGTCCGGCCCGCCCGGACGGCTGCCCAGAGCAGTACCTCCGGCCCGGGAAGCCAAGGTCGCAGGGTGTCCGGGGCGACGAGCCAGCGGGAGCCGGGCAGGGTGACGCCGGGGCGGCCGAGCGCGGCGCCGGGGCCGCCGAAGCCGTCGCCGGCTCTGCCGCCGTCACTGCCACCGACACCGGTGTCGCCGGTGTTCCCGAGGCCGTCCGGGGCGAGGACGGCCGGAACGGTGACGGCGTCGCCGGTGCCGTGGCAGAGGAGGGGTGGGACGTCGCCGGTGCGGCCGGGGGAGCTCCACTCCTCCCACTCCAGGAGGGTGGGCAGGCGGTGGGCGGTACCCGGGGAGGCGAACAGGAGGATGCGGCCTCGGTACACGGCGACCGGGCCGGAGCCGGGGCCCTCGTCCCATAACCGGTCGAGCATCCGCCGCCCGAAGAACGCCGGCACGCTGACGACGTCGAAGACGGTTCCGCACGGCAGCACCACCGGTGCGGTCGGCCGCTCCTCCCACAGCGCCATCGTGCTTCGCGGATACGTTCCTGCCGAGGCCAGCCAAGTCGCCCCCTCCACCGTGACCCCCGCGACATCGACCCCGTCCCGCGGGTACCTGCCCGTCCCGACTCCACTGCTCATACACCTAGGTCTACCGCCCGCGACCACCCGACCCCGGGCGGTTACCGGAAACTGATACGCGAGATGGGCAAGTGGGGTATCTTGCCCACCCGGCATATGCCAGACGGTGTTTCGCGACCCGCCCGCACAGCCATGCACGGCGCCCGAAAACCGCGCCGCCTGGCGCTGCGCAGCCCGTGCCCGTCGGCGGGAAACCGTGCCGCCTGGCGCTGCGCAGCCCGTGCCCGTCGGCGGGAAACCGTGCCGCCTGGCGCTGCGCAGCCCGTGCCCGTCGGCGCGTAGCCACACCGCCGGGCCCTGCGCAGCTCCCCGCCCAGCAGCCGGCAGCCGTTGCGCCGACCCGTGGTCCCGCCCCGCTCGCCGCCGATGCGCCACAGCGCCTCGCCGTCCGCGGCCGGACACCGCACAGCCTCCCCGCCCGGCTACGGTCAGGCTGCCCGGCTGCGGGCAGTCGTGCCGCCGGGCACCGCACGGCCTCCCCGCCCGGCTACGGTCAGGCTGCCCGGCTGCGGGCAGTCGTGCCGCTGGGGCGGCACGGGTGGGCGCGGGCGGCACCCGGCCGGCGCCGGTGAGCGAAACCCGCCCCCGGTCGGCCACGGCTCCGGGGCGCCGGGCACCCCCGGCCGACGCCGGTGAGCGAAACCCACCCCCCCCCAGCCACGCAGCGGAGCGCCTGGCGCCCCCGGCCGCGCAGCGCCCGCTCAGATGGACTCCGGCCCGCTGACATCCCGCCCCCGCGCCAGCTCCCGCCCGTACTCGACCATCTTCTTGGCGTAGTCCTCGGTCCACTCCGCCCGTTCCGCGATATCCGCCGAGGTCAGCCGATCGAACCGCCGAGGATCGGCCAGCTGTGCCGCCGCGATCGCCTGGAACTCCACGGCCCGGTCCGCCGCCGCCCGAAACGCCTGCGCCAACTCCGTCGCCCGCGACAGCAACGCCCGCGGATCGTCGATCGACTCCAGATCGAAGAAGTGCTCGGGATCGCCGGCCGCCTCCGCCGGCTCGAAGAGCAGGGGCGCGGGGCGTAGCCGCGGTTCGTTCCGATGCGACGTGGGCTCCGCCATGTCTTCTCCTCCTCGTACGACGGTTCAGCGGCCGGTCCCCCGGGAGCGTCCCGGGAGGAGGGCCACCGTCCATTGTCTCGTGACAGCGCAAGTAGGCATCGACTCCACCCAGCGCCCCACACGCCGCCCCAAACACCACCCCCACACACCGGGCGCCCGAGGGCGCCGCCCCGCTCTCACCCACCCAGGGGCACCTCCCCCGACCACACGCGCCCGAGCACCGCGCACGGTCCCCGCCCTAAGGTCGCCAGGCCCCCGATGCTCCGCCAGCTCGACCAATGCTGCGTGGTTCGCCGCCCAGCCATGTCGCACCGTCCAGAGCCTCAGCCTGCCGCGCCAGGGCGGCGGATCGGTTCTGTGACCTGCGACGACCAGATCTGTTGAGACGTGGGGAAGTCGAAATTCTCAGATGATGGGGTCCCTGGTCAGCTGATTGACTGCCGTGGCGACAGGCCTTCTGACGGCAGCGATGGGAACAGGTCACTTGTCGTAGTCCGTCGAACGGGCCGGACGGCTCGCCCGTCCCGAGCGCCTGATCCGGCGATCTGTGCCACGGCGCCCTCACCGGTCGGGGGCGGTTCTTCGTCTCGGCCCATGGGGACAGGACGAGGACAGGTTCGCGGCCCCTCAGTCGATACAGAACTCGTTGCCCTCAATGTCCTGCATCGGGATGCACGAATCATTGCCGTCATACAGCGTTCGCACGTGTACCGCGCCGAGCGGGACCAGTCGTGCGCACTCGGCCTCAAGCGCGGCGAGGCGCTCCTCACCCACGAGTCCGGTGCCGACCCGCACGTCAAGATGCAGCCGATTCTTGACGGCCTTGCCTTCGGGGACGCGCTGGAAGTACAGCCGCGGGCCCACACCTGAGGGATCACTGCAGGCGAACCATGAATCCCGCTGCTCAGGTGGCTGCGAGCGCTTGAAATCGTCCCAAGTGGCAAACCCCTCCGGTGGCGGCGGTACGACGTACCCCAGCACCTCGCACCAGAAACGAGCGAGGCGCTCAGGCTCTGCGCAGTCGAAGGTGACTTGGAACTTCTTGATCGATGCCATCGGTCCACCATATTGGGGCGTGCTGTTCACCGAGATCCCGGGTTCATCGCCGTACGGGTCGATGTCCCTTCTCACTAGATCTTGCAGAAGGCGGGCTGCTGACCTGGGGTGTGACAGGTAGGAGTGGGGTTTCCGCCGGGGCTGTCGGGGTGCTTCAGAGGTCGTGTTGGCGATGCCGGGCGTGTGTCTCGTCGATCATGACGACGCTGATGCGTCCTGAGCTGGGCTGTGTCAGGACGGTGAGAGGGCTGCGTCCAGAGCTCTCACCGAAGGTGGCTGTTTCCGGGGCAGGTCAAGAGACAGGGGGCTCGGCCGGCCCTGGAGCCGGTCTGTCTACTGGCCGTGCAGCCAGACCCGCAGCGGACCGACCGGCTCGAAGCCATGGCGGACGGCGGCCGCCAGGTCCTCGCCCTGCTCGTAGCCGACCACCGGCAGGGTGGGGAACAGCCTGTTCACGGCGTCCAGTACGACCGGGCAGGCCGCGTCAGGGCCGCCGTCCAGCGCGAAGACGTTGGAGATTCCGACCACCTGGTCACTGGGGCTCGCCACCGCTCCGGCGACCACTCGGCCGTCGGCGGACTGTCCAGCGAGCACGAAGGTAGCTGGGTCGTCGAGTAGTTCGGGTCGGAAGAGTTCCGCGTTGCCGCCCCTGTCGTCCCAGGCGAGCGCCCAGGCCCGCAGCATGTCCGGATCGCCCGCCACGTCCCAGGAAAGATCCGGCGCCAGGGCGGGCGCACTTGCCGGGCGGTGGATCCACTGTGCCTCAAAGAGCACCTGGAAGCCGGCCTCCGTCACGTCTGGATACCCACACATCGAAGGCTGCCCTGTAACGGTACTCACGCACGCCCGAGTGATGTGAGCAGCGGCTCCCTGCCTGGCGCGGGAGGGGCCGCTCCACGCTACGGCCGCCACGACACCCGGTGGTGGGACAGATGATCCATTGTGGTCATCATTGCCTCCCAGCCGTCCGGGAACTTCACGGTCACGCCCAGTTGGACCGGCTCGGTCGACGGGTGGTCGTCGAGGAGATCGGTCACGCCCGCACGGCAGACGACGATGCACGCGTGCCGGTGCCGGGAGGCGAGGACGCACAGGCGCCCGGTCTCCAGGTGGAACGCCGTCGCGTCGGGGCGCCCCGACAGCGGGTGCAGGACGACGGTGACGTCGTACTCCCGTCCCTGCAGCCGATTCGCCGTGTCCACGACCACGTCCGCGACACCCAGCTCGGCCAGCGCGGAGCGCACCCCCGCGGCCTGGTCGCGATGGGCCGTACCGACGGCGATCCGGTCGGCGGTCAGCGGCACGGGCTCCTCGGACCGCTCCGAGGTCGCCGCCCCGCCCCGGTCGAGCAGCCGCCGCACGACCCGCGCGACGGCCCGGACCGCCTCGGGATCGGTCCGTGGCGTGTGCCGGGCGGGCAGCTCCAGCAGCCCCCACCCCGACCCGGCCGCCTCGTCGATGACCCGGTCGGGCCCCGATCCGTCCGACGGCACCGCGAACCCGAGCCGCCGGTCGCCGTGCCCCGTACCGCTGCGGAAGGGGGTGAAGGGATAGAACGCGTCGGAGACCAGGGGCGCCGCCGACGCCGGGAGCCGCCACGACACCGGCAGCCGGTGCTGCGGCAGCTCGGGGTTGTGGGCCAGCAGGGTCGTCACCGCCGAGGCCGACGGATCGTACGACAGCCCCGCCCACTGCTCGCTGCCCACGATCGCGAACGGGTCCAGCTGCCCGGGGTCACCCACGAACAGCGCCCGCTCGAACAGCCCCGCCACGGCCAGCAACGCGTCCGACCGCATCTGGTACGCCTCGTCGACGATCGCGTGCCGCCACGGCTCGACCCCCTTGACGTGCGCCCACTTCGCGGCCGTGGAGATCACGACGTCCAGCCCGGCCAGATCGGCCGCCTTCGTCGACTTGCGTACGTTCGACAGGTCGTCCAGCGCTTTGTCGTACGGGTCGCTGTCGCTGCTGTGCAGCCGGCCGACCGGGAGGTCCGGCTCCTTCTCCGCGAGCCGGATCACCAGGTCGTCGACCTGTGCGTTCGTCTGCGCGATGACCATCAACGGGCGTCCGGCGGAGGCGAGTTCGAGCGCGGCGCGGACGACGAGCGTCGACTTCCCGGCGCCGGGCGGCGAGTCGACGACGACGCCACGCGCGTCGCCGTGCAGGGTGTCGCGCAGGATCGCGTCGGTGGCGCGGCCGGCCGCCGCCCCGGGGTCGAGCACGGCCTCGGCGGGGCTCATAGGACGTCCTCCTCGGTCACCGGGTCCGGCAGCGGTACGGCGTCGGGTTCACCCGGCGGCCCGCCGTGCGTCCACGGTGTCTCCTCCGGGTCCGGCAGCTTCGCCCCGCCCCGCTGGTCGTGCTCGAACAGGGTGAAGCAGAGCAGGTCCCCCTTCTCGGGGACCGACCCCGCCTCCGGCTCCTTGCCCCGCCCCATCCTGTCCGTGATCCGCAGCACGAGGAGCCCGCCGTCGTGCCCGCCGGTCCCGTCCTCCTCGTACCCCACGAACTCCGCCGTCTGCGGCTTCCCGCCCAGCGAGCGGTACACCTTCGCGCGCTCCCCGAGATGCGGCCGGTCCTCGGTCCGTACGGTGACCAGCGGCCGTGGGCTGGGCCGCTTGCTCTCGCTGTACGCCATGACGACGTCCGTGACCTCCCCGGCGAACGCCTCCCCGGCCAGCCGCCGCCCGGCCATGACGAGCGGGTCGTCCAGGGCTTCCTGGGCGTCGAGACGGGCCTGTTCACGCTCGCGCGCGGCCAGCTTGTTCGCGGCGGTGACCGCGTCGTCGAGGCGGGGCTGCGGGGGCTCCCCGGCGACGATCCGGTCCCGGTGGCCGGTGAAGGACCAGCGGTCGCGGGTCCACCGGTCGGCCGCGTGGGCGCCCTCCGGCAGGGCGCGCAGCAGGTCGAGGCCGTGCCAGACGGCGTCCCAGGTGGGCCGGGTGCGGCTCTCGACGAGGGCGCGGATCTCCCGCTCGGCGGCGGTCAGCGCCCCCAGCCGGTCGTCGGCCTCCAGTCCGTCCTCGGCGGCGGCCAGGGCGAGCCGCGCCCGGTCGTACCGCTCGATGGCCGGGGCCAGCAGCTTGTTGTCGAACGCCGGATCGGTCGCGGGCCCGGCGGGCGGGCACAGCAACTGGCCCTCGGCGTCCCGCGCCAACTCGGCCCGCCGCGCCGCCACCTCGCCCGATTCCCCCTCCGGGGGGTCGATCCAGGCGAGCAGCGACCCCAGGTGCTGGTCCTCCACGCCCGACTGGCCGGTCGCGTAGTGCCGCGACAGCAGGTCGGTGAGCGCGAGCAGCAGTGAGGAGCCCGGCACCCGCGCCCGCTCCCCGAAGTGCGTGAGCCACCGCCCGAGCAACGGGACACGCGGCGGCGCCGGATGGGGTGCCTCCGGGTCCTGCTCGGCGGTGCGCCGGAACCGCATGGAGCGCCCGAGAAGGCGTACGAGGTCGATGCCCGTCCGGCTCGGCAGGATCAACTGGGGTGCGTCCGCGCACAGTTCGACCTCGACCTTGACGCGCTTGCCGGTCTCCGGGTCGGTCTCGCCGCGCTCGGCCGCCTCCACGACGTCGGCGTAGGAGTCCACGTACGGCAGCACGATGTCCGCCAGCTCGGCGAGGAACGCGAACCGCAGGTCACGGTCACGGGGCTGCGGCACCACCAGCAGCCGGGGCGCGTCCCGGTCGGTGCCGACGAGCGCGCCGAGCGGGGCCCCGGCCTCACCGGCGGTGGTGAGCGGCACGAGGACGAGGGGGCGGTCCGACAGATGCCGGTGCAGGACGGTGGCGGCGGGCTGGGCGCGGCCCGTGCTGACGGCTTCGAGGCGCGCGAGGGTGGCGATCAGCGACACGCGGCATCCTCCCGGGGCGCGCCCGCGGTGCCCAGTGCTTCGGCCCGCAGCTCCGCCGCCCTGCGCAGCGCGGCCACGGCGGGGTCGTCCGGGTCGCCGGCGTGGCCGTGGGCCGCCGCCAGGACGTCGTCGACCGTCGTGAGGCCGCCCAGTTCGGCGCGGGTGGCGCGGCCCAGGGACGTCACCGCGCCCTCCGTGCGGGAGCGGCTCCGGCAGTGGAAGGCCAGCTCGCAGGCGGCGAGGCACTCGGGGGCGTAGCTGGCGGACAGCGTCTCCACGGCGGTCGTCAGCTGCTCCTGCGGCAGCTCCGGGGCGAAGCAGGTGCCCTCGGGGAGGGTGTCCGCGATCTCCTCGATACGGGTCAGTCGCGCCAACTGGCGGCGGGTGACCGCCCGTTGCTTGCGGACGTCCACCGCGGCGGCCGTCGGGAGGTTGGTGAAGTCCCTGGGGCAGACCAGCAGCACCCGGTGGCGGACCTCCGGGGCGGGGGCGCCCGCGCGGGTGTCGCCGCCGAGCCGGGCGGCGACCTCCTCCAGCGCCAGCACGTACACCGCGGACTGGCGGGCCGCCGCGCCCACCTTCGCCGGGTCCGCCGAACCGTCCAGCATCGGGAAGGACTTGATCTCGACGACCGACCAGGTGCCGTCCGGGTGGACCACCACCGCGTCCGGCTCCAGGAAGGCGGGGGAGCCCGCGACGTCGAGCGCGAGCATGGGGTGGTCGAGCAGCGCCCAGCCGCCGGCGTCCGTGGCGTCGCGCAACGCCAGTGCCGTACGGGCGGCGCGGCCCTCGGGGCCCACGGCGGTGAGGTCGGGGACCGAGGCCGAGGTGGGCGGCTCGGCGCCGGGGTCCAGTCTCTCGTGCACCAGCCGCAGCAACTCCGCGCCGCCGTCGGCCTTGACGCGGGCCTCGAAGGCGTTGCCCCGCATGAAGGCGAACTGGGACTGGCCGAAGGCGGAGGGCGAGCCGAGCGCGTCCGCCAGGACCGCCTTGTTCACGCCCGCGCCGTCCAGCAGCGCGCGGCGCTCACAGCCCGGGTTGGCCGCGAGCGCGGCGAGGGCGCGCGCGTCCAGCGCCTTGGGTGGGACCTCGGGGCCGCGTAGCTCAGCGAGCCGCTGCCGCAGCGCCGTCCCCTGCCTCCGAGGGGGCGGCACCCGGCTCGGGTCCGGTGATCCGCTGCCGTGGAATTCGCTCACCCGGGGAAGTCTGGCACCCTCCACTGACAATCGGGGAAACCGAGGCACGAGAGGCGACCGTGGCAGGAGCGACCGGCTCCTCCGCGCGCCGTCGGTCGCCGCCGCCGAACCGGCCCTCCGCCGCCGTCCCGAGGCCGAGGGAGGCCCGGCACCGGTCCGCGGTCCGCAGCACCAGCGGTGTCAGCAGCAGGCCCGCCCCCATCACGGCGGCGCCCGCCACGGCGTCGAGGAAGTAGTGGTTCGCGGTGCCCATCACCACGATCGTGGTGATCAGCGGGTACGCGACGGCCGCGGTCCGCACGAGACGCGAGCCGCCGCCGAAGCGCCAGAGGATCACACCGCACCACAGGGCCCAGCCGACGTGCAGGCTCGGCATCGCCGCGTACTGGTTCGTCATCCCGCCCAGGCCGCGGGGCGCGCTGGCCTCGCCGCCCCACCAGCCCCACGAGCTGTAGTGGGCCATGGTGTCGACGAAACCGTGGGTCGGGTCGAGCAGCCGGGGCGGGCAGGTCGGGAGCAGGGTGAAGCCGATGAGGCCGATGAAGGTGGAGGTCAGCAGCCAGGTGCGGGCGGCGCGGTAGCGCACCGTGCGGGACCGGAAGAGCCACACCAGGAGCGCGGGCGTGACCAGGTAGTGCAGCGACGCGTACCAGAAGTCGGCGGGGATCCCGATCCAGGGCTCACGGGTGAACAGACGGTTCAGCGGATGCTCGGCGTTGAGCCACAGGGCCTTCTCGATCCGCAGGAGCGCCAGGCCGTGGTCGACGGCGTGGGAGGTGTCGCCGCGGGCGAGCAGCCGGCCGGCCGAGTACGCCCCGTACACCAGCAGGATCAGCGGCAGCTCGGTCCACCAGCGGGGCCGGGTGGGCGCCGCCTCGGTAACCGGTGCGCCGGTCGTTCTGGTAACCGGTGCCTCGGTCGCCTCGATCTGCGGCATCCGAACGTCCTCCCCCATCTGCGTGCGGCGATGTTCACCTGTGTGTGGTGCTGCTGTGGCCCAAGTGCAAGACGATGTCCAAGACGCTGGGATCGCCTCTCGGGTTGCCCCCCGACAGCGTGAGCGATGATGGAACGGTTCGCCTCCGAATTCTTCCTTCTCCCAGAAGGCCCCTGGAAAGGTCGCTCATGGCACCGCGCATCCTGCTGGCCCGGCACGGACAGACGGAATGGTCCCTGCTCGGGAAGCACACCGGCAGGACGGACATCCCCCTCCTCGACGAGGGCCGACGCGGTGCCAAGCTCCTCGGGGAGCGCCTCCACCGGGCACCCCTGGACGGGCTGCCCGGTGTCGACGTCCGGACGAGTCCCCTCTCCCGCGCGCGTGAGACGTGCGAACTGGCCGGCTTCGGCGAGCGGGCCACCGAGTGGGACACGCTCATGGAGGTGGACTACGGGGCGTACGAGGGACTGACTCCCGCCGAGATCCAGGACTTCCGCCCCGGCTGGCTCATGTGGCGCGACGGTGTCCCCGAGGGGGAGACCCTGCGGCAGCTCTCCGCGCGCGCGGACGAGGTGGTGGCGTGGGCGCGTTCCGCCGAACGCGACGTGCTCGTCTTCGCCCACGGCCACATCCTGCGCTCCATAGCCGCGCGCTGGCTGGGCCTCGACCTCGGCTTCGCCGCCCGTATCCGTCTCAACCCGACGTCCCTGTCGGTGCTGGGCTGGGCCTACGGCGACCCCGCGATCGAGTCCTGGAACGACACGGGGCACCTGGCGGGCTGATCATCATCGGCCGCCAGGCATGGCTGCGGGCAGTCGTGCCGCCGGGGGCGCCGGGGGAGGGGCGGCGGCACCCGGCAGGCGCCGGTGAGCGAGACCGACCTCCGCCCGGCGGCAACCCCGGGTGCCCTTCGGACTACGCGGTCCGCGCGGCCCCCGCGTGACGTTCCAGGAACGCCGACACCCCCGCGGCCCGGCGGTGCGGCAGCAGCACGCGCGCCGTGCCCGCGAGCATCTGCTGGACGCGGGAGGACTGGACCTCGTCGAGGAGGTCGAGGACCCGCATCCCGGCCGCGGCGGCCTCGTCGGGCCGCCCCCCGCGCGCGAGGTCGTCGGCGAGCTCGGCGGTGTAGAGCGCGATGTTGCGTGTGAAGTGCGGGTTCTGGAGGCCGGCGGCCCGGCGCGCGTGCCGGGCCGCCCGGGGCCAGTCGCCCAGCGTGGACCAGCACTGCGCCTCCAGGCCCTCCAGCTCGGCCTGCCCGTAGAAGCTCATCCACTCCGGGTCGGCCTCGGAGGTCCCCCGCCCGAACAGGGCGTGCGCCCGGGCCAGCGCCTGTTCGCACCCGGTGCGGTCGGCGAGCCCCGCCCAGCCGCCCGCCTCCCGCAGCGCCAGCAGGGACATCAGCCGTGGTGACCCCAGCGGCCGGGCGACCCGCTGCGCGGCCTGCGCCGCCCGTACCGCCTCACGCGGCCGGCCCGCGTCCCGCGCGAGGAACGCCGTGTTGCAGAACGCGTGCGCCTCCAGTCCCGGGTCCCCCGACATCCGGGCCGTGGCCAGGGCCTCCGCGTAGTGCGAGCGGGCGTCGTCGAACCGTCCCGAGTCATGGGCCAGCCAGCCCACGGAGATGGCCAGTTCCCCCGCCCCCGAGTACAGCCGGTCGGCGGTGGTCTGCCGGGTGGTGCCGGCGTCGAGCAGCGCGTAGGCCGCCCGCAGCGGCGCCGAGGCCCTGCGGTACAGCCCGTCCGCCCCGTGCCGGTCGTCGAGCAGCCGGATCTTGCGTACGGCCGCTTCGAGGGCCCCCGCCTCCCCCGTACCCGCCCGGTGCACGGGACGGCCCGCGGCCGAGGCCGCGCCGCCCGGGGCGAAGGGGCCGAGCGAGGCGGCCACCATCGCGGCGGTGCCTCCGGTCATGAACGCGCGACGTTGCACGTCGCTCTCCTCGTGGTTCTGGTACGTCTCCTGCGTGCCCCGCCGGCCGTGCACATGGACCGTGTCGCCCCGCGGGTCCTGCATGTCGTACGTCTCTTGCGTGTCATACGGCTCATACGCCTCTTCCGTCTCACCCCTCACTCCGGGTGAGGGGTGAGAGCGGCTCTCGTTGCGAGGGGAGGGCGCCTCGTCGGCGGGGCGCGCCCCCCGACCGCGTACCTCCGCGCGGGGCGCGAACCCCAGGTCGGTCAGCGTCCGGCCAGGGAACATATGCAGGAACACCCGTTCGTACGCGTAGTTGGGGCAGCGGATCTCGCCCGCCTCGACCCGTCCGACGTAGCGCGCGTCACAGCTCACCTGCTCGCCGATCTCACGCGCGGCCCGCCGTACCGCCGCGGCGAACTCGCCCGGCGAACGCTGCCCGCGCAGCTGCCTGAGGGCGAGGTTCGGCCGCTGTGGACGGGGGAACTGGGACGAGGTCACCGATGACGACGCCATGGCCGGGCCCTCTCTCGCGAACCGTCGAACCATGCCGGATTCAGGAGGACTTGTGCGCGTGCTGCACGGTTGGTTCCGCTGTGTCCGGCGGGGCAAGAACGTACCGGCCCCGTCGGTGCCCCCACGCGATGTTTGGCTACAAACCGGATATCTCATCCTGGATCTGCCATGAACTGCCATCCTTTGCGGCGCAGTTTCGCCGTAGCCGTTGACGGACTGGCGCGTTGGGCAGGGGGCTGGCAGGCGTGGGAGGCCCGGATGAAGAACCTCGAACCCCGTTCCGAGTGCGACTTGGTGACCGTGCCCGCGCGGCAGGGGCTGGAGGCGGTCGACATCCTCCGCCGGGGGGCTCTCGACGCGGTGGGGCCCGTCATGACGGTCGGGCCCGTCCTGCACGACGACACCTGCGACACCCTCGGGTTCCTGGTGCCGCCCGGTACGGCGGACGCGTGGGACGTGCCGGGGAGCACGTGCACGCACAGCGACGGCCGGGGGGCCGTGCTGGTTCCCGCGGACGGTTCGGACTGGTTGCTTCCGCCGGGGGAGGCGGACCTCGCGACCGATCCGACGGTGTTGCGGGCGGCGCTGGGCGAGGCGGCGCGGTTGATCGAGGCCGCGGACAACTGTCGGTGAGTGTGGCCCGGTCGTCGTAGGGGGTTCTGTTCGTCGGCGGCCGCGGGTTCGTCGTGGCCGATCGCGCCCTCGCGGCGGAGCCGCATATGCCACGGCCCCGCGCCCCTCGAAGACGGGCCCGCGGCCCGCCGGGGTCGTGCCCCCCGCGCGGCGCGCCCCTCTTCGTCCGGGCCGATAATGGGTCAATGGGCAGGGCGAAGAAGGGGCAGGGGCGGCGCGGGCAAGGGGCCGACGCCGTTGTCGAGGAGGTCGACGGGGGGCTCGCCGAGCTGCTTCCGGATCGGGACCGGTCCCGGGCGTGGACGTTGCTGGTCGACGGGGCGCCGCAGTCGCATGTCGATCTCGACGATCCGGCGTACCTCTCCTTCGAGTACCAGCGGCGGCTCGGCCATGTGATCGATCTCGTCGCCCCGGCCGGGCGGCCCGTGCACGCCGTGCACCTCGGCGGGGGCGCCTTCACCCTCGCCCGGTATGTCGCCGCCACGCGGCCCCGCTCCACCCAGCAGGTCGTCGAGCGTGACGCGGCCCTCGTCCAACTGGTCCGGCGGGAGCTTCCGTTGGACCCGAACGCGCGGATACGGGTGCGGTCGACGGACGCGCGCGAGGGGCTCGCGAAGGTGCCGGACGGATGGGCGGACCTGGTGATCGCGGACGTGTTCAGCGCGGCGCGCACCCCGGCGCACCTGACGTCGACGGAATTCCTCACGGAGGTACGGCGGGTGGTGAAGCCCGGCGGGTGCTACGCCGCCAACCTCGCCGACGGCCCGCCGCTGGCCCATCTGCGCGGCCAGATCGCCACCGCGGCCGTCGTCTTCCCGGAACTGGCGCTGGTCGCCGACCCCACCGTGCTGCGGGGCAGACGATTCGGCAACGCGGTCCTCGTCGCCTCCGACCGGCCGCTCCCCGTCGCCGAACTGACCCGCCGCGCCGCCTCCGACCCGCACCCCGGCCGCGTCGAACACGGCCACGCGCTCATCGACTTCACGGGCGGCGCGGTGCCGGTGAGGGACGCGGCGGCGGTGGCCTCGCCGGCCCCGCCGCCGTCGGCGTTCCGCTGAGGCCACCGGTCCCCGGAGGTTCAGAAGTTCTGGACGTCCACCCGGGGCGCGCTGTCGTGCCAGGTGCAGAACACCGACACCCGGTCCGCACCGGCGGCGAAGTCGACGCGGATCCACGTCTCCGTCTTCCACACCTGCATCGACCAGCCCGAGCCGGGTGTCGCCGACACGAGGGTCGCGTCATCCGCGCCGAGCGAGAGGACCACCCGGCCGCCCTCGGTGTCGTATCCCTTGATCTCACCCGAGTCGCGCGGCGTGCCCGTGCCCGTGCCCGTGCTCGTGCTCGGACCGGGGCTGGGCTTGGCGGACCTCGACGGCTGCCGGGAACGCGAAGGGGACTTGGACGGCTCGCCGCTGTCGTCCGTCTCCGGTGCCTTCGTGCTCCGCGTCGGCTCCGGGAGGGCCGTCGCGGTGATCGGCGCGGGGGCACCCTGGGCCTGTGCGTCGGCGGCCGTGATGGGGAGGGCGCGGGGCGGGTCGTACGCGGTGCCGGTCATCACCGTGTGCACACCCCACCACGTCAGCGTGACCGCCGCGCCTGTGGCGAGCAGCCAGGCCAGTACGGGGAGAAGTCCTCTGCGCATCGTGGCCATACTGCCCCACGGGCCCCGGAGGTGTCGCGGCCGCGTGAGTTGTCCACAGGCCCCGACCGGCCCGTCCCGTTTGGCGTACGGTGCGGCGCATGGCACGTGTGCTCGTGGTCGAGGACGACCAGTTCGTACGCTCGGCGCTGATCAGGCATCTGACGGACGCCGGACACACCGTGCGCAGCGTCGGTACGGCCCTGGAGGCGCTGCGCGAGGTCGCGCATGTCCGCTTCGACGTGGTCATCCTCGACCTCGGGCTGCCCGACCTCGACGGCTCGGAGGCACTGAAGATGCTGCGCGGCATCACGGACGTCCCGGTGATCATCGCGACCGCGCGGGACGACGAGACGGAGATCGTCCGCCTGTTGAACGCGGGCGCGGACGACTACCTGACCAAGCCGTTCTCGGTCGAGCACCTGTCCGCCCGGATGGCGGCCGTACTGCGCCGCTCCCGCGCCTTCGCCGGGGAGGCACCGCCGTCCACGGTCATCCGCGTCGGCGGCCTCGCGATCGATCCGCTGCGCCGCCAGGCCGAGCTGGACGGCGTACGACTCGACCTCACCCGGCGCGAGTTCGACCTGCTCGCCTTCCTCGCCGGACGGCCCGGCGTCGTCGTCCCGCGCAAGGAGCTGCTGGCCGAGGTGTGGCAGCAGTCGTACGGGGACGACCAGACCATCGACGTGCATCTGTCGTGGCTGCGGCGGAAGTTGGGGGAGACGGCGGCGAAGCCGCGCTATCTGCACACGTTGCGGGGGGTCGGCGTGAAGCTGGAGCCACCCGGGGCGGGGGCGCGGCCATGAGGTGGGCACTGGTCAAGGTGTGTCTGGCGGTGACGGCGATGGTCGTGGTGGCGTTCGCGGTGCCGCTCGGGCTGGTCGTCAAGGAGATGGCGCGGGACCGGGCCTTCTCGGGCGCCGAGCGGGAGGCGGCGGCGATCGCCCCGGCGCTCTCCATCACCACCGACCGGGAGCAGTTGGAGCGGGTCGTCGCCTCGGCCGGGTCGGACGACGGGATGGCGGTCCACATACCGGCGGACGGTACGGGGTCCGCCGCGCTCGACCTGGGCCGGCAGCGGGCCTTGGACGAGGACATCGTGACCGTGCGGAAGCTGGGCCGGGCCTCCACCACCGAGGTGCCGGGCGGGTCCACGCTGCTCCAGCCGACCGCGCTCAGCTCCGGCGAGATAGCGGTCGTCGAGGTGTATGTGCCCGAGTCGGAGGTGAGCAACGGGGTCGCCACGGCGTGGGCGGTGCTCGCCGGGGTGGGCGCCCTGCTGATCGTCGGCTCGGTCGCGGTGGCCGACCGGCTCGGGGTGCGTATGGTCCGGCCCGCGCGGCGGCTGGTCGAGAGCGCGCACGAACTGGGGGAGGGGCAACTGGGCGCGCGGGTACCGGAGAAGGGGCCCAAGGAGCTGCGGCTGGCGGCGGTGGCGTTCAACGCGATGGCCGACCAGGTGGTCCAGCTGCTGGCGAACGAGAGGGAGTTGGCGGCAGACCTGTCGCACCGCCTGCGGACACCGCTGACCGTGCTGCGGCTGAACGCGGCCTCGCTCGGCGACGGGCCGGCCGCCGAGCAGACGCGGGCGGCGGTCGAGCAGCTGGAGCGGGAGGTCGACACGATCATCCGTACGGCGCGGGAGGCCAAGCCGCAGACCGCGGTGGCGGGGCCCGGCGCCGGGTGCGACGCGGCCGAGGTGGTCCGGGAGCGGATGGCGTTCTGGTCGGCGCTCGCGGAGGACGAGGGCCGCAAGTGGCGGGTGGCCGGTATCGAGCGCCCGGTCCGCATACCCGTCGCCCGGGCCGACCTCGCCGCTGCCCTGGACGCCCTCCTCGGCAATGTCTTCCGGCACACGGCGGAGGGCACCGCGTTCGCTGTCGACGTTCACAACGGCGAGGACGCGGTGATCGTTCTCGTCTCCGACGCCGGCCCCGGCATCGCCGACCCCGAGGCGGCCATGGCTCGGGGCCGCGGCTCCGGCAGCGACGGCTCGACCGGTCTGGGCCTCGACATCGTGCGTCGACTCGCCGAGTCGACCGGCGGCGATGTGCGCCTGGGGTCGTCGGTGCTGGGCGGCACCGAGGTGCGGATCTGGATCCAGTTGAACGGTCGTGACGCGAGGGACGGGAGGGCGTCAGGGCGGAAGGGGCACCGGGGCGTTTCCGTACGCCGGCGCAAACACACCAAGGCGCTCTCCGCCTCCCCGTAGGCGCGCGCACCGTCACGCGCTCGGTCGCGAGAGGGCTTGTGCGGTCGCTGTGTCCCGTATGCGTGAGCATGTCCATGTGACGTGGCTCACGTGTGTGACGGTCACGTTTCGACAACCAGGGATTACGTTTCAACAAAGGGGGACAAGAAGTCTTGACGTATGACATGACATAGAGCTGTTATTGCGGCCACGATGTTCGGTCGAGTTGGTTTCTGATTGTTTTCGATCAGTCACCGGCGAGGGCCATAGAGACCGAACGACTTGTCCCCCAGGGAGCCGTACATGCATCTCACACCTTCCGGTCTCTCCGTCCCCGGCCCGAGCCGTCGCACCCTGCTGCGCGGCATAGGCGGGGCCGCGGCACTCGGCGCTGGAGTCCCCCTGCTCAGCGCCTGTGGCGGCAGCGGCGGCACGGCCGCCGACTCGAAGACCGTCACCCTCGGCTCCAACGCGTCGGACGCGGTGCCGAAGAAGGCGTTCGCCGAGATCTACGCGGCCTTCAAGAAGCAGTCCGGGATCACGGTCGACGTGAACACCAAGGACCACAACACGTTCCAGGAGCAGATCAACACCTACCTGCAGGGCACGCCGGACGACGTGTTCCACTGGTTCGCGGGCTACCGCATGCAGTTCTTCGCGGCGAAGGGCCTCGCCAGCCCGATCGACGACGTGTGGGACAAGATCGGGGGCAACTTCCCCGAGGCGATGAAGAAGCTCAGCAAGGGCGCGGACGGCAAGTTCTACTTCGTGCCGCTGTACACGTACCCCTGGGCGCTCTTCTACCGCAAGAGCGTCTTCCAGGAGAAGGGCTACGAGGTTCCCACCACGTGGGACCAGCTGATCGCCCTCTGCAAGCAGATGGAGAAGGACAAGCTCGTCCCGATCGCCTTCGGCGACAAGGACGCCTGGCCGGCGATGGGCACCTTCGACCAGCTCAACTTCCGCACCAACGGCTACGACTTCCACGTCGAGCTGATGGCGGGCAAGGCGTCCTGGACGGACGCCAAGGTGCGCAAGGTCTTCGACCTGTGGGCCGAGCTGTTGCCGTACCACCAGGAGGGCGCCGTCGGCCGTACCTGGCAGGACGCCGCGCAGACCCTGGCGTCGAAGAAGGCCGGCATGTACCTGCTGGGCACCTTCGTGGGCCAGCAGTTCACGAACAAGGACGACCTGGACGACCTGGACTTCTTCGCCTTCCCGGAGATCGACCCGGCGTACGGCCAGGACACCGTCGAGGCCCCCACCGACGGCTTCATGCTCAGCAAGGCCCCGAAGAACAAGGCGGGCGCGGCCAAGCTGCTGGAGTTCCTCGGCACCCCGGAGGCCGAGCAGATCTACCTGAAGGCCGACCCGAACGTGGTGGCGGCCTCCACCAAGGCCGACACCTCCTCGTACTCGCCGCTGCAGAAGAAGGCGTACGAGATGATCTCCGGCGCCAAGAGCCTCACCCAGTTCATGGACCGCGACAGCCGCCCGGACTTCACCTCCACGGTGATGCAGCCGGCGCTGCAGAAGTTCATCCGCGACCCCAAGGGCGTCGACAGCCTGCTCTCGTCCATCGAGCGCCAGAAGAAGACGATCTTCGCGTCCTGACGACCGAGCATCCTGACGATCGACCGTCCTCACGACTGGATGACCTCCTGACATGACGACCACCCCCACCGAGAGCCCGGAGGCGGCCACGCCGCCTCCGGGCTCCGGCCCTGTCACCAAGACCGCACAAGCCGCGAAGGTGCCCCAGGGGCACCGGCGGCTCCTCACCCGCCGGGACAGGCTCACGCTGGGCCTGATGGCGGGTCTGCCGACGATCCTGCACGTCGCCCTCGTCTGGGTGACGGCGCTGGCCTCGATCGCGCTGGCCTTCACCACCTGGGACGGCATCGGCTTCGACTCGATCAAGTGGGTCGGGCTGGAGAACTTCAAGGAACTGTTCACCAACAACCCGCAGTTCTGGCCCGCCGTCCAGCACAACATCATCTGGTTCGTGGCGCTCATCCTGATCCCCACGCCGCTCGGCCTGTTCCTGGCCGTGCAGCTGGACAAGCAGATCAGGTTCAGCCGCGTCTACCAGACGGCGTTCTTCCTGCCCGTCGTGATGTCGCTCGCGGTCATCGGCTTCGTCTGGCAGCTGATCTACAACCCCGACACGGGCCTGATCAACAGCCTCATCGGCGCCAACGAGCCGGGCCACTACATCGACTGGATCGGCGACCCGGACCTCAACCTCTGGGCCATCCTCATCGCCGCGTCCTGGCGGCACGCCGGCTACATGATGATCCTCTACCTGGCCGGTCTGAAGGGCGTCGACCCCTCCCTGCGGGAGGCCTCCGCCCTCGACGGCGCCAACGAGTGGCAGACGTTCAAGAACGTCATCTTCCCGACCCTGCGCCCGACGAACACCGTCGTCCTGGTCGTCACCATCATCGAGGCCCTGCGCGCCTTCGACCTCGTCTTCGTCTTCAACAAGGGCGCCGAGGGCACGGAACTGCTCTCCATCCTCGTCACCAACAACATCATCGGAGAGTCCAGCCGCATCGGATACGGATCGGCGATCGCCGTCGTCCTCCTGGTGATCTCCCTCGCCGTGATCATCCCGTATCTGATCGCGACCTTCCGGAAGGAGCGGCAAGCGTGAGCACCATCGTCGACACCACCGCCGCGACCGCCGCTCCCAAGGAGCGCACGCCCGTCCGCCCCGCCCGGATCCTGCTGCACGTCTTCCTCGCGGGTGCGGCTTTGGCGTGGCTGGCGCCCCTGCTGTGGGCCCTGTACGCCGCCATGCGCCCGTACGGCGAGACCAGCGAGAAGGGCTACGTCTCGTGGCCCGACAAGCTGAGCCTGGACAACTTCACGAACGCGTTCACCCAGTCGGACATGACGCACTACTTCGTGAACACCCTGATCATCGCCGTCCCGGCGGTGCTGCTCACGCTGTTCCTGTCGTCGATGGTCGCCTTCTACGTCAGCCGCTTCGACTTCCGCGTCAACATCTTCCTGCTCCTGGTCTTCACCGCCGGCAACCTGCTCCCCCAGCAGGTCATCATCACCCCGCTGTACCGCCTGTACCTGCTCATCGACATCCCCGGCATCACCATGTCCGGCAAGCTGTACGACTCCGCCCTCGGCCTGGTCCTCATCCACGTGGCCTTCCAGTCCGGGTTCTGCGCCTTCGTACTGAGCAACTACATGCGCTCCCTGCCGCACGAGCTGACCGAGGCCGCCCTCGTCGACGGTGCGTCCGTATGGCGCCTGTACTGGCAGATCGTGCTGCCACTGTGCCGCCCGGCCATGGCAGCCCTGGCGACCCTGCTCTCCATCTGGATCTACAACGACTTCTTCTGGGCCCTCGTCCTCATCTCCACCGGCGAGAACATGCCCATCACCTCGGCCCTGAACAACCTCTCCGGCCAGTACTTCACCGACCCCAACCTGGTCGCCGCCGGCGCCCTGCTCACCGCCATCCCCACCCTGATCGTCTACTTCGCGCTCCAGCGGCAGTTCGTCAGCGGCCTGACCCTGGGCGCCAACAAGGGCTGACAGGCCGTTCGGCGGCCCGTTCGGCGGCCCACTTTTTGAGAGAGAAGCTTCGTGCACCACCCCTTCACCCACGTGGTCTCCGTGCCCGTGGACATCGGTACGGCCCGGGTCCACGAGGAGGGCCGGCAGTCCTGGAGCCCCAGCGGCGCCTACGCCCTCGACGCGACCCCGTACCGCCTGTCCCGCGCGGGCATCGCCGACAGCCTGACAGGAGTTGCCCGATGACCGCGCGCGAACTGAAGGTCCCCGGCATCGCCTACGGCGGTGACTACAACCCCGAGCAGTGGCCCGAGGAGGTCTGGGCCGAGGACGTACGCCTCATGCGTGAGGCGGGCGTCACCATGGTCAGCGTCAACATCTTCGCGTGGGCGCTGCTGGAACCGCGCGAGGGCGAGTACGACTTCTCCCGCCTGGACCGCATCCTGGCCCTCCTCCACGAGAACGGGATAGCCGCCGACCTGGCGACCCCCACGGCGGCTCCGCCGGCCTGGTTCTTCGTCGAGCACCCGGACGCCCTGCCGGTCGACAAGGACGGCCGCACCCTCTCGTACGGCAGCCGCCAGACCTTCTGCCCGTCGAGCCCCGCCTACCGCGAGGCGGCCCTGCGGATCGCCCGCGTCCTGGGCGAGCGGTACGCCGACCACCCGGCCGTCGTCATGTGGCACGTCCACAACGAGTACGGCTGCCACAACGGTGAGTGCTACTGCGACACCAGCGCGGCGGCGTTCCGCGACTGGCTGCGGGCCAAGTACGACGACCTGGCGGCGCTGAACCACGCCTGGGGCACGACGTTCTGGAGCCAGTGGTACTACGACTGGGACGAGATCATCCCGCCCCGCCCGACGGGCGCGGTCCCCAACCCGACCCACCAGCTGGACTGGCGCCGCTTCTGCAGCGACGCGCTGCTGTCGCTGTGCAAGGCGGAGCGGGAGGTGCTGCTGGAGGCGGACCCCACCACCCCCGCCACCACCAACTTCATGGTGATGTACAACTTCGACAAGCTGGACTACTGGCGCTGGGCGCCGGAGTTGGACATCGTCTCGAACGACCACTACCTCCAGTCGACGGACCCCGAGTCCCAGATCGACATCGCGCTCAGCGGCGACCTGGTGCGCTCGCTGGCGGGCGGCCCCTGGCTCCTGATGGAACACTCCACCGGCGCGGTCAACTGGCAGCCGGTCAACCGGGCCAAGACGGCGGGCGAACTGCGCCGCAACGCCCTGTCCCACGTGGCCCGGGGCGCCGACGGCATCGCGTACTTCCAGTGGCGGGCCGCCAAGGCGGGCGCCGAGCAATGGCACTCGGCGATGCTCCCGCACGCGGGCACGGACAGCCAGATCTGGCGGGACGTGGTCCGACTGGGCGCGGATCTGCGGTCGTTGGCCGAGGTGCGGGGCAGCGCGGGCGTCGCCGAGGTGGCGATCGTCTGGGACTGGAGCGCCTGGTGGGCGGTGGAACTCCCGTCCCAGCCGAGCGGCGAACTCCGCTTCCAGGACCTGGTCCGCGCCTGGTACGAGCCGTTGTGGCGGGCCGGGGTGGCCGTGGACTTCGTACGCCCGGACGCGGATCTCTCCGCGTACAAGCTGGTGCTGGCGCCGAGCCTGTACCTGGTGGACGACGAGGGCGCGAAGAACCTGACGGGCTTCGCGTCGGGCGGCGGCACGCTGGCCGTCGGCTTCCACAGCGGGGCGGTGGACGAGAACTGCCATGTCCGGCTGGGCGGTTACCCGGGCGCGTTCCGCGAGGCGCTGGGCGTGCGCACGGACGAGCTGTTCCCGTTGCTGGCGGGGGAGACGGTCGGGCTGAGCGGCCTGGGCGAGGGCGCCACGGCCGAGGTCTGGTCGGAACGCGTCGCCCTGGCGGGCGCCGAGCCGATCGCGACGTACGCCTCCGGCCCCCTGACCGGCGTCCCGGCGGTGACCCGCCACGCGTACGGCTCCGGCACGGCCTGGTACGTGGCCACCCGCCCGGACCCGACGACCCTGGCGTCCCTCCTGGACCGCGTCCGCGCGGACGCGGGCGTGGAGTCGGTCCGTACGACACCCGAGGGGGTGGAGGCGGTCCTGCGCCGGGGTCCGGACGCGGACTACCTCTTCCTGATCAACCACGGGGAGACGGCGGCCGAGATCGAGGTCGCCGCCGACGCGTCCGAGCTGCTGACGGGCAAGGAGGTCGCCACGAGCGGCGTCTCGGCGACCGTGCTGGTGGCGGCCGGGGATGTGGCCGTCGTCCGCGAACCACGCTGACGCCCATCACGAACGAACAGGGCCGTGGCACCTTCGGGGGCCGCGGTCCTGTGGCGTTTCAGGAGCGCAATCGACGGTTCGACGTCGGAGAAGGTCTGGCCCGCATGCCAGGAGCGCAACATCGTCCGCGAGGACGACCAAGTCTGCGTCTTCTGCGGCGGAGATCTGCCGGAGACAGGGAACGTGGACCCCGTCGGCTGACCCGGGCTGCTCCATTCCTACTCGTTTGATAATCTCGCCTCATGAGTGAGTACGGAATTGGTGAAGGCCCCGCCACCAGGGTCAGCCTCTCCCTTCCGGAAGGCACGGCGGAGGCGATTCGCCAGCGGGTCGGCAAGCGTGAGTTCTCCGCGTTCATCACCGAGGCGGTGGAGCGGGAGCTGCGCGGCCAGATCTTGGACGAGTACCTGGCCGACTACAAGCAGCGCAAGGGGTCGATCTCCGGCGAGGAACAGGAACGGGCGCGCCGCGTCTTCGACGAGGTGTTCGCGGAGGAGGGCCAGTGGCCCGCCGCAAGCTGAGCCACGAGGGCACCCTCGTCCTGGACTGCGAAGGCCTGTCCAAGCTGGTCGGCGATCACGAAGCTGTCGTCGCACTTGTCGCTGAGGCGCGCAAGCGAGGCATGGAGGTGGCCATCAGCGCCCTCACGATCATCGAGGCGGTTCATCGGCGGACGGACAGGGCGCGGCTCGCGTGGGTGTTGTCCGGCATACGGATCGTTCCCATCGGCGATGAGGAGGCCAAGGCCGCGTCGGCCATGCTGATCGGTGCCGGTCTGCACGGTCACAAGTACGCGATCGACGCCGCCGTGGCCGAGATGGCGCTGCGACAGCACCGTCCGGTGGTCATGCTCACCTCTGACATCGACGACATGGCGAAGCTCTGCGGGGAGCGGGTGCGCCTTGTCGCCGTGTAGGCGGCAGTCCGGACCGGAAGTCGCTGCGGTGACTTGTAGCATCTGAGCACTGCGGCACAAGGGGGAAGAGTGATCGAACTGTCCGACATGATCCGCGAGTTGAGGCAGCAGCTGACCAGCGCGCTCACGGACGGAGCCGATGAGGTGGTCCGATTCGAGGTCGGCCCCGTGGAGATCGAGGCGACCGTCGCGGTCAGTCGGGAGGCCGGCGCGGATTCGAAGGTTCGGCTGTGGGTTGTCGACGCCGGGGCGAACGGAAAGTACGCGCACGCCCAGACCCAGAGGATCACGGTCACCCTGTCGCCCAAGGCCATGGCGGGGGACGGGAGCGCCCCGCAGTCGGTGCTGATCGCGGGCGGCGAGGTTGACGGCGAACGCTGACCGGGGGCTGCGGCCGGAACGGGTCGCCGAGATCATCGTCGCTCTGCCGGGTGCTGCCGTGGGGCGGCGTGGTTCGGGATATCTCGTCTCGCCGGGCAAGGTGCTGACCGCCGCGCATGTTGTGGAGGGCGTCACGGGCGTCCGGGTGCGATTCCAGGTCGACCGGCCGGGTGAGCGGACCGTCGAGGCGAGCGTGGCGTGGCGGCACGAGGGCATCGACATCGCCGTACTCACCCTTCCGGCACTCGCGGACGAGGACACGGACGTAGCCCCGGTCCCGTACGGCCGCGCCGGTGAGCACGACGCCGTGCTGCGCTGCACGGCCCTCGGCTTCCCGCGCTTCAAACTCCGCACGGACGACGACGGTTCACGCTTCCGGGACGCGGAGCACGTACACGCGGCCTGCGCGGTCCTGTCCAACCGGCGCGAGGGCACGCTCGATCTGTGCGTCACCTCGCCTCCGGCGGACGACCGGGACCCGGAGCGGGACGCGTGGGAGGGGATGTCCGGCGCGGCCGTTTTCGCGGGCGGCCGTCTCATCGGCGTGGTCAGCCGTCACCACCGGTCCGACGGGCCGGGCCGTATCGCGGCGAGCCGGGTGGACCGCTGGGCCGAGAAGGTGTCCGCCGCGGAACTGGCAGCACTGGAACACGAGCTGGGCCGCTCGCTGGGCCCCGCGTCGCTCCTGGACGCTGTACCGGCCACCGGACACGACGTCATCCAGAAGATCTATCGAGCACAACTCGCCGACATCGCTCCCGAGGAACTGACGGACAGGCAGTCCGAACTCCAGGACCTCGTCGAGTTCTGCGGCGGCTCCACCGAGTACCTCTGGCTCCAGGGACCGCCCTGGGCGGGCAAGACGGCACTCGCGGCATGGTTCGCCCTGCATCCGCCCCGTGGCATCGTCCCCGTCTGGTTCTTCATCACCGCGCGCTACGCCGGCCAGTCGGACGGCGACGCCTACACCGGAGCGGTCATCGACCAGCTCGCCGCACTGGCGGGACGCGAGCCCACCCGCCACTACGCCTCGCCGACAGCCCGTGACGGCGAACGCAGGCTCCTCCTGCGCGAGGCTGCCGAACGCGTCGCCCGCGACGGCGCCACCCTCCTCCTCGTCGTGGACGGACTCGACGAGGATCAGTCCCTCCAGCCGGGCGGCAGCACCACGAGCATCGCCTCACTGCTCCCGGAACGGCTACCGCCGAACGTCCGCGTACTCGTGACCAGCCGCCCGAGCCCCGGCATCCCACCGGACGTCAAAGGCAGCCATCCCCTCCGCCACTGCCCGGTCGAGCAGCTCACCACCTCGGCGGCGGCCCGACACACCGAGCACGAGGCCAGGTACGAACTCCAACGGGCCCTCACCGGTGACCAGTTGGAGCGAGACGTGGTCGGCCTGCTCACCGCCGCCCGCGGCACCCTCACGGTCGACGACCTCCGCGAACTCACGGGCGAGTCCGGCTACACACTCCGGCACCGACTCGGCAGCGTCTTCGGCCGCATCCTGCGCCTGCGTGGCGGTGACTTCAGCCATTCCGCCGGCGGTGACGTGACCCTGTACACCACCAGCCGCGGCTACCTCTTCGCCCACGAGATCCTTTTGGCCGCCGCCCAGGAAGAACTGGGGCGGGACGTCGACGCGTACCGGGTGCGGCTGCACGCCTGGGCGACCACGTACGAGCGCCAGGGCTGGCCGGAGGACACCCCGCTGTACCTCCTCCAGCCGTACGGCCGACTGGTCGCCCTGCTCCGCGACACGAGCCGGGCCACATCTCTCGCGACGGACGCCCGGCGCCGCGACCGCCTGCGCGAGGTGACCGGCAGCGACGCGGCGTGCCTCGCGGAGATCGCGGCGGCGCGGGAGACGGTACGGCGGGTCGTCCCCGAGGACATGGGGGCCCTGGCGGTGCTCGCGGTGGTGGAGGACATGGTGGCTCGGCGCAACGCGTCACTGCATCCGGACATCCCGGCTGTCTACGCCCGCCTCGGCCGGGTCCGTCAGGCCATCGGACTGGCCCGGAGCGTCTACCGGCCCATGGACCGGGCTCGGGCGGTGGCCGGAGTGGCACATGTCCTTACGGAGTCGGGTGACCGGCGGGCGGTGGGGCTCGCGGAGGAGGCGGTGCGGCTGGCCGAGGGCGTGCCGCGCAGAGGGATGCCTTATCGGGAAGCGAACATCATGGCCGCGCGGGGCACGCTGGCCATTGCCTTGGTACGGGCAGGTCGCCCGGACGAAGCGGTGCGCGGCCTTCGGGAACTGCCCAGGCCGCACAATGACTCCCCGGCGGTCAAGGCTTACGGCAATGCGCTGATCAAGACTGCCGAGACGCTCGGTGACGCGGAGAACGCGGCAGCCCTGCTGAGGAAGGCAGAGGAGACGACCGGATGGTTCGGCTCCGCGCTGGACCGGGCCTGCGGTCTGGCGCACGTCGCCAAGGCGTACTCCACCCGGGGTCTTGCCGAGGACGCGGTGCGGCTGTACGAATCGGCGCGTGAACTAGCCCGGGGGCAAGGGGAAGGCTCCGAGAACCTGTCCGGGATCGCCGAGGATGCCCTGCGTGATTCATTCCCCGACGAGGCGAAGGCACTGGCCTCGCGGGCGGCGGAGGCACTGGACCTCGACAGGCGTCCCGTTCATGGAGAGGCAACGCACAGCGCTGTCATGGCGCTTGTGGCCATGGAACGGATGGCGGCGGCCCACCGGCATGCGCAGACCGTGGGGGGCGGTGACCGTTTGTCCGTAGAGGATTGGCCGTCGGACATCTGGTCGCTGATCGTCGAGGGGGCGGCCCGTAGGGGTGCGGTCGCCGAGGCATGGGCCGCTCTTGAAGCCTGGTCCATCCTTGCCCTGCCCGACGACCACCGTCCCACCGCCCGAGTGGTCGATCTGCTCACAGGCGCCGGTGCGGCCACGGAGGTGGAAGCCCTGCTGCTCGACATGGCTGACGCCGCACGGGTGAGTGTGCCGCAGGAGAACCGCGTCGAAGAAGCGCTCGCCGCGCTCGCCGGACACTTCGCCGCCGATGATCCGCAGCGGTCACTGGCGCTGCTCCACAAGGCGGAGCACGGGCCTACGTCGGCGGCTGGGCCGGATTCGCTGTTCGCGTCCGAACGCCTCGCCGCGTTCGCAGGAGCCCTGGCCACAGCGGATCGACCCGGCGAAGCCGAGCAACTCCTCGGGACGATTGATGAGCCCCATGTGCGAGCTTGGGGTTGCGCTGCCGTTTCCCTGGCTCTGGCAGGCCGGGACACCGACCAGGCGCTGACGTTCGCCGTGCATGCTGTGGAACTGTGCCGCACGATCGAAGACACGGATCTCTTTCCCGAGCCGTTGATGGCTGCGGTTCAGGCTCTGGGGTGGGCCGGTGCCGCACGACGAGTCACGGACGTCTTCGCCGAATTCACGCAGAGAGTAGCCGGGCGCCTGCCGTTTGACGGCGATCTCGCCCTGACGGAGACGACTGCGGGTCTGTGGCAGCACGACCCTGGTCTTGCGGGCCGACTTGTGGACGATGTGCTGCTCCGCATGCCGGGCCATGCCGTGGCACGTGCCGCGCGACTCCTTGTCGCCGTGAAGCCCCATGACGAGGAGCGTGCAGCCCGCATCGAGCGGCTCTCGTTAGATACGCGTGCGGAACAACCATTGCGTCGGAACTTCGGGTACGGCGACGAGATACTGCTCAGTCTGCTGATCGCCGCCGACGATCCGGTCGCCGCCAAGGCCCACCTGGACGAGATGGTCGCGTCGCCTGAGCTCTCAGAGGGGCTCTTTTCCCGATCGATGGGCGGAGCGGCGCTGGCCTACGCGGCACTCGGCGACGACGAGACGGCCCGATCGATCGCCCGGCGCGCGGACAATGAAGAGCGGAGCGCGGAGACGTTCACCCAGCTCGCCGCGTACGCCGCCTGCCTGCCTGCCGACCGGGTGCCGGTCCCGATTGCCAACTACTTCCTCGACATCGCACTGCTCGCCCGCCGCCTGGCCACCCTTCTCCTGCCACCCCCGTCCGGCCCGGATCTCCCCAGGGCCCGTGCCCTTCTCGCGGAAGCCCTCACCCCCGCCGGCTGGCACCACGCCCTCCCGGTCCTCGCGGCCATCGACCCCGACGCCGTCCACCGAGTACGGGACGTGGTCTTCGCCCACCTGGGCCTCAGCGACTGAGGCTGCCGCCCTTGACCGTGTGCAGGAGGTGCGCCATGGCGCGGGGGGTGGTCGTGGTGGTCTCGTCCGGACGGTCGCTCTCGCGGAGGTGTATGCGGTGGGGGGTGGCTGCCGCCAGCTCTATGCAGTTGCCCTCGCCGCCCGAGCTGAACGATGACTTCTGCCAGCCGAATGGGGACATGGAGGTCCTTTCAGAGGGTGTACATCACGTGCTGGATCAGGCTCAGTGAGTCGCGCGTCTCGTGCGATTCGGGCGCCGCTTCGGGATCGACCGGTGCCAGCGCCAGCTCGGAGAGCCGCTCGAACATCTTCGCGTACTCGGTGAGTTGCTCTCCATCCCTCAGGAAGAGCGACTGCGTGGGGTGCTCCAGGTAGACCGTGTCCAACTCGGGTGCTGCGGCACCGTAGATGACGAACGACTGGGTGTGCGCGGCGTAGTTCCCCGCTTCGAACGGGTACACCTGCACGGTCACGTTGGGCAGCCGGGAGATCTCGATGAGCCGCAGCAGTTGTCGGCGCATGATTGCGGGGCCACCCACACGGGTGTGGAGCGCGGCCTCATGGATGACCGCGTGATACGACACCGCAGGGGAGCCGGTCAGCACGCGCTGCCTCGCGAGTCGGAACTCGGTGTATCGGCGGACGCGTTGCGGATCGACTTCCGTGGCTCCGATGACGGCGTGGGCGTAGTCCTCGGTCTGGAGCATGCCGGGGATGAGGAGCGGTTCGTGGGTCCGTAGCACGTGTGAACGGGACTCAAGCTCGGCCAGGTCCCGGGCTGCCGGGCCGATCGTGTCGCTGAACCCACCCCACCAGCCCTTCCCGCTCCCGTGTGCCATTTCCAGCAGGTGCTCGAAATAGGTGCCTTCGGGGCAGCCGTACGCACGGAGCAGCCTGTACATCCCGTTGCGTGGAACGTCGACGCGGCCGGATTCGATGTGGCTGATCCTTGTGCGTTCGGCGGCGATGAGCTTGGCTGCGGCGTCACCCGACAACCCGGCTTGAATACGCAGTTTGCGCAGCTCGCTGCCCAGGCGGCGCTGGCGCTCGCTGGGGCGGGTCCTAGGTGGCATGCGGTCCTCCTCGTGGCCGTGCGCAGTGTGTCGCGCGCGTTGTGTCGACGTCCAACGCGCTGGGGAGGCGTCACTCCCAAGGGGGAAGCTGCGTGTACACGGTTGTAACTCTCACACGTGTGGCCCTACGGTCGGCATCGACCCAACCACCCCCCGTCACGAGGAAGTACCCCCGCCCTCAAGCCAGTTCCCAAGGCGCCGAGGCCCGGACCTGGTCACCGCGTGCACGCTCGACGCCGTCGAAAGAGACCGACCCCCATGAACGTCTCCCTCGCCTTCCCGCCCCACCCCGCCTGGGTCCGCCTCGCCCGGGAAGCCGTCCGAGCTCTTCTCACCGCCGCCGACCACCCCGAACTCACCGACACCGCGGTCCTGCTGACCTCCGAGACGGTCACCAATGCCATCAACGCCTGTACGGCGAAGGGCTGCACGACCTCTGTCATCCTCCACGTCGGCTGGATCCGTCCCGCCCGCCTCCGCATCCTCGTCCACGACGAGGCCCCCGGCCTGCCCACCGCCCGCTCGGCCACCCCCGACGACGAGTGCGGCCGGGGCATGCAGCTGATCTCGTTCGGCGCCGACGCGTGGGGTGTGTGAACGGACGGCTCCGGCCGGGGCAAGGCCACGTGGTTCGAACTGGGAGCACGCACATCACGAACAACCCGGGAGGCTCATGCACGGCCCAGCCACTGATCGACCTCGATGTCGAACTATTGGCCAAAGCGGCCCTGGCCCTCGGCACCGAAAACGCCGAGGAGACCGTCAACACCGCCCGCAGGGAGGCCGTCGTACGCACGAAACAGGCGCTCGCAGCAGCCCAACTCGCCGCCGCCGACAACGCCCGGGGCGCGGCGCTCCCCTAATCGCGCCGCGCCCCGGACCCCCGTTCCCCCCGTTCCCCAGGGGGCTCCCCAGCCCCCGGCTCTACGCCCCGACGTCCCCTACGCCGAGGTCGTCACCAGCGGCGGCAGCGCCCCCGTCTTGGCTGCCTGCCCGTACCAGTACGCGCTCGACTTCGGCGTACGCGTGAGGGTGGCGTAGTCGACGTACACGGCGCCGAACCGCTTCCCGTACCCGTACGCCCACTCGAAGTTGTCCAGCAGGGACCACAGGTAGTAGCCGCGGACGTCCGCCCCCTCGGCGATCGCGCGGCGGACCGCGCGCAGGTGGCCGTGCAGGTAGGCGATGCGCTCCGGGTCGTGGACGCGGCCGTCCGCGTCCATCTTGTCGTCGTACGCCGCCCCGTTCTCGGTGACGTACATCGGCAGCCCGGGAGCCTCCCGCGAGTACCGCATGATCAGCTCGTGCAGACCCGTCGGGTCGATCGTCCAGCCCATCTCCGTACGCTCGCCCGGAGTCTGGTGGAACAGCACGTCGTCCGCGCCCGGCCACGGCGAGTGGCTGCTCGCCCCGTGGCCGTCCGCCCGCGGACCGCTCGCGTCCGCGTCCGCCGCGCCCACCAGCGTCGGCGTGTAGTAGTTCAACCCCAGCGCGTCCAACGGCTGGTTGGCCGTCGCCACGTCACCGTCCTGCACGAACGACCAGTCCGTCAGCGACGCGGTGGCGGAGAACAGGGTCTCCGGGTACGCGCCGTGCAGCATCGGGCCGTGGAAGACGCCGTTCGCGAGGTCGTCGATCTTCCTGGCCGCGGCCACGTCCTCGGGGGAGTTCGTGATCGGCCGTACCACCGACGAGTTGAGGCTCACCGCGATCGAGTTGCGGGCGGGCATCGCCGAGCGGAGCGCCGCGACGCCCAGGCCGTGCGCCACGTTCAGGTGGTGGGCCGCGCGCAGCGACGCCACCGGGTCCGTGCGGCCAGGCGCGTGCACCCCGGAGCCGTAGCCGAGGAACGCGCTGCACCACGGCTCGTTCAGGGTGATCCACTGCTCGACGCGGTCGCCCAGCGCCTCGCCCACGATCCGCGCGTACTCGGCGAAGCGGTGGACGATGTCGCGCTCGGGCCAGCCGCCCGCGTCCTCCAACTCCTGCGGCAGGTCCCAGTGGTAGAGGGTGACGGCCGGCTTGATGCCCTTCTCCAGCAGCTCGTCGACCAGGCGGCGGTAGAAGTCCAGGCCGCGCTGGATCGCCGGGCCCCGGCCCGTCGGCTGCACCCGCGACCAGGAGATGGAGAAGCGGTACGAGTTGAGGCCCAGGTCCGCCATCAGCGCCACGTCGTCGCGGTAGCGGTGGTAGTGGTCGACAGCGATGTCACCGGTCTCGCCACCGGCGGTCTTGCCCGGGGTATGGCTGAAGGTGTCCCAGATGGAGGGCGTACGGCCGTCCTCCCGCACGGCTCCCTCGATCTGGTAGGCGGAGGTGGCCGCGCCCCAGAGGAAGGCGGGAGGAAAGGTCACCGGCGTTGTGGGCTCAGGCATGGAAGCGCTCCCATAGGTGGTCGTTCAGACCGACGGAGGTGGGTGGGGGGAGAGGAACAGGCGCAGAAAAGGAGAAGGGCGGATAGGCAGGGGGGGAGAGAGGGAAGGGGGTCGAGGCGGCGGTGACCCGACCCCCGGTGAGAAAGACGTACGGCAGCGAACCCGGGCCTCAGCCCTTCACCGCGCCCTGCATGATGCCCCCCACGATCTGCTTGCCGAAGATCGCGAAGACCAGCAGCAGCGGAAGCGTGCTGAGCAGCGCGCCCGCCATGATCAGGGCCTGGTCGGGGGTGTAGCCGCGGCCCAGACCGGCCACCGCGACCTGCACGGTCGGGTTGCCCAGCTGGGTCAGGACGAGGAACGGCCACAGGAAGTCGTTCCAGGTCTGGACGAACATCAGCATGCCCAGGACGGCCATCGCGGGCCGCGCGGCCGGGAACACCACGTGCCAGATCACCCGCCAGCTGCTCGCGCCGTCGACGCGGGCCGCCTCGATGATCTCGTCGGGCAGCGCCTGGATCAGGTACTGCCGCATGAAGAACACGCCGAACGCGCTGACCAACGAGGGCAGGATCACCGCCTGGAGCTGGTCGGTCCAGTCGAGCTTGGCGACCATCATGTACAGCGGGATCACCTGGAGCTGCGGCGGCACCATCATCGTGCCGATCACGATCAGCATCAGGGCGCCCCGGCCCCTGAAGCGCAGCTTGGCGAAGGCGAAGCCGGCGATCGTGGACAGGAAGACGATGGTCAGCGAGGAAACGCCCGCCACGATCGTCGTGTTGAGGAACGCCTCGCCCAGATTGGCGTCGCTCCAGGCCACTTCGAGCTTGTCGAAGAGGTTCGCGCCGAACCAGAACGGCGGCGGGGTCTCCGCCAGCCGCGCGTTGTCACGCGATGCCGCGACCGCTGTCCAGAACAGCGGGAACAGCGAGACGAGGGTGAACACGGCGAGGATGACGTAAGCGATGGGCCCGGCGTGGTGCTGCCCGCCCGCGCGCGCCGCCTTCAGTCCGCGCTTGCGCTTCCCGTTCTTCGGCGGCTCGGGTACCGCGTCGGCCGGGGGTTTGGTGAGTGTCGTCGTCACGGCCGGTCTCCTAACTACTGGCGCGCAGCCGGCGCGAGATGACGTAGTTGATGATTCCGACCACGATGAGGATCAGGAACATCGTCCAGGCGATGGCGGAGGCACGGCCCAGGTGCTGGTTCACCCAGCCCTGCTCGTACATGTACAGGCCGAGCGTCTGGAACTGGTGCTGGGGTCCGCCGGAGGCGCCCTTGTTGGCGTCGAACATCAGCGGCTCGGCGAAGAGCTGCGAGGCGCCGATGGTCGACACGACGATGGTGAACAGGATCGTCGGGCGCAGCGACGGCAGCGTCACATGGAGGAACTGCTTCCAGCGGCTGGCGCCGTCGAGGGCCGCCGACTCGTACAGGTCCTGCGGGATCGCCTGCATCGCGGCCAGGTAGATCAACGCGTTGTAGCCGGTCCAGCGCCAGACGACGATGGACGAGACGGCGAACTGCGCGTACCACTTGTCGTTCTGCCAGTCGATGTTGTCGACGCCGAACAGACCCAGGAACCAGTTGATCATGCCGTAGTCACGGCCGAAGAGCAGCACGAAGACGAGGGACGCCGCGACGATCGACGTGGCGTACGGCGCGAGCATCACGACCCGGTAGAAGGTCGAGGCGCGCAGCTTGTAGTTGAGGAGGTGCGCGATGCCCAGCGCCATCATCAACTGCGGGACGGTCGAGATGATCCCGATGGTGAAGGTGTTCTTCGCCGCGTTCCAGTAGAACTCGTCGTCGAAGATCCGGGTGTAGTTGCGCAGCCCCGCCCACTCCATGTCGGTGGGCGCGGTCAGCTCCACCGTGTGCAGCGAGGCCCACGCCGTGTAGATCAGCGGGAACATGCCGAACGCGACGAAGAGCAGGAAGAACGGCGAGACGAAGGCGTACGGGCTCCAGCGCACGTCGCGCTGCCAGCGGCGGGACAGCCGGGCCCGCTTCCTGATCGTCTCAGGGGACTCGACGGGCGGACGGGCCGGGGCCGCGCCCCCCTCCTTGACGGGGGGCGCGGCGGCGGTGTCGTGCCGGGTGGCCATGACCGGTCACTTCTCCAGGTTGTTGTCGATGGTCTTGACCGCGTTCTCCCAGGCCTCCTTGGGCGACTTGCCCTGGGTCACGAGGATGACGCCGTTGTCGGTCAGGCCCTGCTGGATGATCTGGTCCTTCGGGCCGACCACCTGCACCGGGAGCTCCGCGGCCAGCGGCGCGTAGATCTGGCCGATCGGGGCGTCACCGGTCATCTTGTTCTTCGCGTCCTTCACCTCCGGCAGGTCGTACGCGGCCTGCGCGGTCGGGAAGCTGCCGCGCTTGGCGAAGAGCTTCGCCTGCTGCTCGGGCGCGGTCAGCCAGGCGGCCAGCTTCGCGGCCTCCTCGGCGTTCTTGCCCGACTTCGGCACGGCGAGGAAGGATCCGCCCCAGTTGGCGGCCTTCGGGGGCGCGGCCACGTCCCACTTGCCGGCGCTCTCCGGCTTCGACTTGCTCTCGATGTAGCCGAGCATCCACGGCGGGCAGGCCATCGCGGCGAACTTGCTGTTGGAGATCGTCGTCTCCCAGGCCGGCTGGAACTGCGTCTGGTTGCCGACCAGACCGTCCTCGGCCGCCTCGGCCGTCAGGTCGAACGCCTTCTTGACGGCCGGGTTCGTCTTGTAGATGACCTTGCCGGAGGCGTCGTAGAACCGCTCGTTCTCACTGCCGATGATGGCGTTGAACAGGCCGCCGGGCGAGTCCATGAAGGTGGTGCCCTTGGGGGCCTTCGCCTTGTAGTCCTTGCCGGCCTCGACGAGCTTCGCCCAGTCGCCCGTCCACAGCTTGCCGACCTCCTCGCGGTCGGTGGGCAGGCCGGCCGCCTCGAACAGGTCCTTGCGGTAGCAGATGGCCATCGGACCGACGTCGGTGCCGAGACCGATCGTCGAGCCGTCCTTCGAGGTCCCCTGCTGCCACTTCCAGGGCAGGTAGTCGCTCTCCTTGCCGTACTTCGACAGGTCGACGAACTTGTCGGAGTAGTTGTTCACCACCTCGGCTATGTTGCCGACCTCGATGCCCTGGATGTCCTGCAGACCGCTGTTGGTCGTGAGGTGGTTGACCAGCGGCGGGTAGTAGTTCTCGTTCCGCTCGATCACCGTCTGGTCGATGTCGATCTTCGGGTTCAGCTTCTCGTACTCGGCGTAGAGGCCGGCCTCCTCGAAGCCGAAGCTTCCGAAGAGTCCCAGGGTGATCTTGGTCTTGCCACCGCCGCCGCCGTCCGACGACGAACCGTCCTCGTCCTTGCCGTCGTCGGCACAGCCGGCCAGCAGCCCGGCGCCCAGCGCCGCGACGGCCGCTATGGCCACCGTCCTGCGCGTCCTGCGGGCGATACGGGTGCCCCCACCCGACCGGAGCCGGGAGTGCGGGAGGGTACGTGCTCGCATTGCGTCCTCCTGATGCCCTGACGTGCCGACCCCCCGGCCAACTGCGTTGTTGGGCCCAATTGTTCATGCTGCGGCTCGGGCGGGGAACGTGCGGGATGTGTAAGTGCCAGGTACTGTGGGAGCGCTCCCACGAGTGATGTGTTGAAGAGTCGTCGGTTCGTGCGGGGGTGTCAAGGGAGCGAGCGCGGAGAGATGTCTTCGGTTATCGGGCTGTTAACAAACCCCGGGATCGGCGGCCGGGCATGCCCGGAAATCGCCGACGTGGGGCGGGTGGGGCTTCAGAGGTCGTCGGAGATCGGCGGGAAGGGGCCGGGTTCGAGGCGTCGGCGGCGGCGGGGTCCGGGCCGTACCGGTGCCGCCGGGCCCGGCCTCCCGGTCGCCGACACCGTTGGACTCGTGTAACCGGTCGTGTGCGACCGGGGGTGCCGGTCGTGCCGGGCGGGACGCCGTCGCCGGTGGCGGGCCCGGTCCGCCGACGTCGTCCCGGGGCGGCGCCGAAACCCGAATGACCACTTCCTGGACGTCGTACGAGGATCAGGACTGTTAGATTCCACGCCAGCGCGGTGTGAACGGGAGGCGACCATGGTGACAGGCCACGGAGCACGGGGCCGGAGCGGTGGGCGGCCGACGTTGGAAGAGGTCGCCGCACGGGCCGGTGTGGGCCGGGGGACGGTGTCCCGGGTGATCAACGGCTCGCCCCGGGTCAGCGACGCGACCCGCGCGGCGGTCGAGGCGGCGGTCGCGGAGCTCGGCTACGTCCCGAACACGGCGGCCCGCGCGCTCGCGGCGAACCGTACGGACGCGATCGCGATGGTCGTGCCCGAGCCGGAGACCCGCTTCTTCGCGGAGCCCTACTTCTCCGACATCCTCAAGGGCGTGGGGGCCCAGCTGTCCGACACGGAGATGCAGCTCCTGCTGATCTTCGCGGGCAGCGACCGGGAGCGCCGCCGCCTGGCCCAGTACCTGGCCGCGCACCGCGTCGACGGCGTCCTCCTGGTCTCGGTCCACGCGGACGACCCGCTCCCCGATTTGCTGTCACAACTGGAAATCCCGGCGGTCATCAGCGGCCCCCGTTCAGAGCTGGAAACCCTCCCCTCCGTCGACTCCGACAACTACGGCGGCGGCCGCTCGGCGGTGGAGCACCTGCTCGAACGAGGCCGCACCCGGATCGCCACCATCACCGGCCGCCTGGACGTCTACGGCGCCCAGCGCCGCGTCGTCGGCTACCGCGAGGCCCTGGAGGACGCCGGCCGCGAGGTCGACGAGCGTCTGATCGTCCCCGGCGACTTCACGGAGGAGGGCGGCCGACGGGCCATGGCGGAGCTGCTGTCCCGCTGCCCCGACCTCGACGCGGTCTTCGCCGAGTCCGACGTGATGGCCGCCGGCGCCCGCCAGGTCCTCCGCGAGGCCGGCCGCCGCATACCCGACGACGTGGCCCTCGTCGGCTACGACGACTCGGCGATCGCCCGCCACATGGATCCCCCGATGACGAGCGTCCGCCAGCCCATAGTGGAAATGGGCCGCGCCATGATCGACCTCCTCCTCGACGAGATCGCGGACCGCCGCCCGGCGGTGTCCCGGGGGCTGGAGCGACGCCAGGTGATGCTGCCCACGGAACTGGTGGCGCGGGCTTCTTCCTGAGGGGGCGGCTGCTGCTCCCCGGGGCCGCACGTGCGTGCGCTGGGAAAGTGGCGGCGGGTCATGGCCTGTGGTCGCGTCCGTCGCGTCCGTCGCGTCCGTCGCGTCCGTCGCGTCCGTCGCGTCCGTCGCGTGGGGCGAAGGCTGCGAGGGCGTCGGCGTCGGTCGCGCGTGCGTGCAGGAAGTAGTCGGCCCATTCGGTGATGTCGGGGTAGGACGATTCCTGGCTGAGCTGGGTGGCCGCGGCTTGGACGTCGAAGTGCGTGGTGCGGAGTTCGACGCCTGGGCCCAGGAGGGCCCAGTGTGCTCCGGCTCGTCCGTAGGGCATGCCGACGCTGCCGGGGTTGTTCACGAGTCGGCCGTGGGCGATGCGGACGAACGGCATGTGAGTTCAGCGAGCACTGCCTCCAGGGCCGGCAGGACTCCGTGAATATCGGACAGGACGGCTACTCGGTTAGGCATGGTCACCACAGTGGGGTGAAGACAGCCGAGTGGTGTGATCTTTCGCCCCGCGCGTAGCGCCGAGTTTCAGTCGGTGGAGTCGCTGTCTCCGGTTGCGCCCGGGTTCGTCTGCTCCATGACGAACGACCCCTTCCCGCGCACAGTGACGATGAGGCCGCGCTGACTCAGGAGCTGAAGAGCGGATCGTGCGGTCGGGCGCGAGACGCTGAACTCGTCGCAGATGGCCGCCTCGGACGGGACCCGGCGGCGGGGAGGGTACGTGCCGTCCGCGATGCGCGCGCTGAGTATGACGGCGATCTGTTCGTACAGCGGCTCAGGTCCTTCAAGGTCGACAGTCATATATCGACCCTATTTGACCTGCGACGATGCCTATCGATACGTGAAGCCATGTGACATCACCTGACAACACCTTACAAGTGGCGTAATCTCTCGACATGGAAAGACCCCGGCGAGGTTGTGCGACCTCCCGGGGCATGGCCACCAGCTTCGAAGGAGCTGACGACAGTGAGCATTATCCACGCGTTCCTGCGATGGGCCCTGGGCGTTGTCGCCCCCGGCACCGGCAGGCGACGGGCCGTTTCCCGGCCTGCCGGATCACTTACGGTGCCTCGACCGCACGCGTTGCCCACGGCCCCGCGACGACTCCTGGCCCAGCGGTCCCCGTACGGGCTTCACGGCCCGCTCGACGGCGGCGCCACCGCCATGGTCCGCCCGTACGTCGTCGAGTCCGAGCGGGAGCAGGCCCGGCAGTCTCGGCGGAGGGTCGCCCTGGTGGTGCTCGCGGCGGACTTCGGTGTCGATCTCGATGATCACGTGATCGGCGCGAAGGCGGTGGCGTGATGAGCACCTGCGAACCTCCCCGCCGTCCCGGCCCGCTGCCGGTGAGCGTCGGCGACGTTGTTCGGGACGCGGGGACCGGGCGGATCGGCAGGGTGATGGGGTTCGTCGGTCCGTACGTGCAACTGCGGCCAGTCGGTGGCGGGCAGGAGTGGGACGCCCGACAGGAACGGCTCAAGCCGGTGACTCGGTCCGAAGCCCTGAGTGAAGGCGTTGCCAGGAGCAACGCGCGGTCGAGAGGGGAGAGGTTGTAGCGGCGGGCCCGACGTCCGGGCACGTGTGGCAGCACGCCCCGCCGCGGCTGGGGCGTGCTGCTGGCAGCCTGGCCTCCATGGAGAACCTTGGTGCAGGGCAAAGCCCGGACCACCACCCGCTGTTGGGCCTGGAGCGGATCGACGGCCCGGTGGCGGAGTGTCTGGCCCGGATCGGTGAGGTCTTCCGGGTGTTCGAGAAGCAGGACTCGGGGTGTGTGGCGTACGGGGTGCGGTTGCCCGACCGTGCTGAGCGGTGGTTCGTGAAGACGGCCGTCGAAGCGGTGGGGCGGCGGTCGTTGGAGCGGGCGTGGGACTTTCACCGGGCCGTGCGGCACCCGGTGATCGTCCCGCAGGTGCACCGGATCGCGTTACGGGCCGGGGCGGCGGCCGTGGTCATGCCCTGGCGGGACGGTGAGGTGCTGTACGACCCCGCCGAGCGCGGCCGGCGCGACCGTACGACCCCGGGCAGCCCGATGGCCCGCTTCCGGGCCCTGCCCGTCGCTCGGGTCGAGGCGGCCATCGACCGCGTACTCGACGCTCATCTCGCCGTGGAGGCCGCTGGGCACGTCGCCGTGGATCTCTACGACGGAGCCCTGCTGTACGACTTCACGGCGCACCAGACGCACTTGGTCGACCTCGACGAGTACCGGCCCGGCCCCTTCGTGCTGGACGCCGAGCGGTTGCCGGGCTCCACCCGTCTCATGGCCCCGGAGGAGTTCGAACGCGGCGCCGTCATCGATATCCGTACGACCGTGTACGTCCTCGGCCGCATCGCCCGCCTCCTCCTCGACGCGGGTGACGAGGAGCGCGCCTGGCGTGGCACGGCGGCCCAACTGGCCGTACTGGAGCGGGCCACGCGCCCCGACCCGGCCGAACGCTTCGCGCGCGTACAGGGGTTCGCGGAGGCCTGGCGGGGCGCGGCGCCCGCTTCCTGATCCCGCGATGCGTGGGCCGGTGGGCCTGCCGTCAGTCCTGGTCCCGCCGGGGCAGATGCCGCAGGCACTCGGCGACCGCCGCGCTCACGGCGTTCACCGTGGCCGGGGCGAGCAGTTGGGGGCAGTTCAGGAAGTCCTGGAGGGGCGCCACCACGGACGACAGTACCGACTCCATCTCGTGCGGCCGTACCAGGCCGACCGCCTTCCGTAGCTCCGCGAGACCCTCCTCCTCGCGGCCTGTCAGCAGCAGGGTGTCCGCGAGGTCGAAGACAGGCCATGGGTCGGTCCCCACCGCGTCCTCCGCGGCGAAGCGCGCCAAGTGCTCCAGGCGGCGGAAGCGGCCGAAGACGGGGGTGGGGTCGGTGCCGCGGACTCCGTGGAGCAGCAGTTCCACCCGGGCCTCGTTGAGCCGCGGATAGGTGTCGTTGCCGCTCAGCTCGCTGGCCCGGCGGTAGCTGCTGAGGGCCCTCTCCAACTCCGTGGTGTCGAACCGCTCGGGAAGGTCCCGGCGGGCCAGACGCCGGTGCAGGCCGCCGAGAGTGGCCCACGTCTCCGCGTCGGAGTCGTCGAGTTCGACCGCGCGGGCGAAGGCGTCCGCGGCCGACTGGAGCGCCCCGCGCTTGCTGCGCGTGGTGCCCAGCTCACGCCAGCTCGGGGCGTGGTCGGTCCGCAGCCGGACACAGATCCGCAGTGCGGCCTCCGCCTCGGCGTGGCGGTTCTCACGGCGGAGCGCCACACCCAGCTCGAAGTGCCCGCGCAGGCTCGACGGGTTGCGGTCCACGGCGTCGTGCAGCAACTCGATGGCGCGGGTCGGGTCGTCGCCGCCCAGGGCGAGCGCGGCGTCGATGAGGTCCTCGCCCTGCTGTGAGCGCAGGCCCGCGATCTCCGTGGCCAGCCCCTCGTACTGGGAGCGCGGCACGGTGACGTAGTCGGAGCCCTCGCGCACCGGGCTGTCCACGTGTTCCGGCCGACGCAGTCCCCCGACGACGGCCTGAGTGATCTGCCGCTGGGCCTCCTTGAGCTCGTCCGGCATGGGGCCGTAGCTGATCACCCGGCTCGCCGAGGCGTTGAACAGGACCTCGCGGACGTCCTGGGCGATCAGTACGGTCACCGCGTCGCGCAGCGCCCAGCGGACGCCGAGTTCGAGGTAGACATTGGGATTGGCGCCGCTCAGGTCGGCTATGTAGACGTCGGCGTCCACGGCCTCCCGGAACATCGAGAGGTGGATCGTCCCCATGGACGTCTTCTCCTTCTCGATGACCAGTTGTGTCTCGCACTCCATCGCCTCGCCGACAAGGGCGGCCACGGGATCCAGAAGCTCGCGCCGGATCTCCGGGATGTTCGTCCAGCGGGCCTCGTCGCCCATCGAGGTGCCGGGCATCGCCACGAAGATACGGACCGTTCGCGGCGGCTCGTCGAACGCGGACGCGTCGGCCGGTCGATCGGGCGCGGGTGGTCGCGCCACCTCTGACGGTCGCTCCCCCTCGGCTGAGGCGGTGGTCTGCCTGGTCGAGCTCTGAAGGAGTTGAAGGGCGCTCCAGCGATCACGCCAGAACTCGAGCCGAGGGTCACGCGGCGCAACCGGTTCGTGTCCTCTGTCGGTGAAGCCCAGCAACGTCTGCACGAGCGCGAGCAGCAGGTCGAGTCGCGGCAGGCGCTTGCCGTTGAGTACCTCGCTGACGGTCGACGGCGGGAGCGGGCGCTCTGCGGGGGCATGCCGTTCGATCTCGCGCAGAGCGGGGTTCCCGTGCCGGATCTGAAGGGTCTTCAAGTCCGCGGCCAACTCCGCGAGCCCCTGCTGCACGTCCACGCCGTCCCCTCTCCGACACCCGTGCCCGCCATCCGGCGCAGGAGAGCCCCCGGCCGTCCGAGGACGTTCGGGGACGTCCGGTCACGTCCGGGATGCTGCGGGACCGTTCGACGGCATGAGCATTCCCACTCGGCCCGGCTTCACTGGCGGCATGACCGATAAATCACATGCCACGAAGCGTTCGACCGAGCAGGGAGCGCGTGCGACGGCTCGTGGGGCGCTCGCGGAACGCGCACTCGATTTCATCGCCCTGGTGGGCTTGCTCACGGTGGTCACGGCGGTGTTCCTCTTGGCCGGGCCCGAAGCGTTCGCCGCTGTCACTTCTGTCGGCACGGGCCTGTTCGCGGCTTGGCGCGGCCATCGGCGGCAGACCTGACGAACCGAATCGGCCCCGGTCCGCTTTCGCGGACCGGGGCCGATTCACCAGGGTGAGTGACGGGACTCGAACCCGCGGCATCCTGGACCACAACCAGGTGCTCTACCAGCTGAGCTACACCCACCATGACCGGCGGTTCATCCGAAGGTTTCACCGACCGGCCGAGAAAAAGTGTACAGGGTCTTCAGGGGTGCCCGCGCACGCGTTTCGGTGGGGGGCTTTCGGGGCCCGGCCGGGGCCCCGGTGACGGGCTACAGCGCGGGCAGGACGTGCTTCGCGGCGATGGCGCGGGCCGTCTCCGAGTCGGGGCCGGGCTGCGGGACGAAGATCGCCTCGCGGTAGTAGCGGAGCTCGGCGATGGATTCGCGGATGTCGGCGAGGGCCCGGTGGTTGCCGTTCTTCTCCGGGCTGTTGAAGTACGCCCGCGGGTACCAGCGGCGGGCCAGCTCCTTGACCGAGGAGACGTCCACGATGCGGTAGTGGAGGTAGCTCTCCAGCGCCGGCATGTCACGGAGGAGGAAGCCTCGGTCCGTGCCCACCGAGTTGCCGCAGAGGGGGGCCTTGCGCGGTTCCTTCACGTGCTCTCGTACGTACGCCAGGACCTGCGCCTCGGCGTCGGCGAGCGTCGTGCCGCCGGCCAGGGCGTCGAGCAGGCCGGACGCGGTGTGCATCTCGCGCACCACCTCCAGCATCGTCTCCAGCGTCGAGTCCGGCGGGCGGACGACGATGTCGACCCCCTCGCCGAGCACGTTCAGCTCGGAGTCGGTGACGAGGGCGGCCACTTCGATGAGCGCGTCGTCGGACAGCGAGAGGCCGGTCATCTCGCAGTCGATCCACACCATGCGATCGTTCATGTGTCTCACCTTACGGCCCGTGACAGCCGTACGGCCCGGCCCTGCACCGGGATGATCAGGTGCAGGACCGGGCCGCTACGAGCCGTGGAGTGCTACGGCGCGCTGCGCTGGCCCGGCAGACGGCCCGTCGCGTACAGCTCCGGCTTGGCGCCCTCCGTGGAGAGGGACGCCGACGGCGCCAGGGCGCTCGCCGCGGCCGTGCGGCGGGCCTGGAGCGGCACCGGGGCGTGCTCCGGCGACATCGGGGACGGCCCCGGGACGCCGTGCGGGCCGTCGTGGTGGTCGCCGGGCTTGTCGCCCTGCGGACGCCGGGCCCGGTACGCCGCCCGGTACGCCGCCGGGGACGAGCCCAGCTGCCGCCGGAAGTGCCCGCGCAGCGCCACCGGCGAACGGAAGCCGCAACGCCCCGCGACCTCGTCCACCGAGTAGTCCGACGTCTCCAGCAGACGCTGCGCCTGCAGCACGCGCTGGGTGATCAGCCACTGCAGGGGAGCGCTCCCGGTGAGCGAACGGAACCGGCGGTCGAACGTACGACGGCTCATGTACGCCCGCGCCGCGAGTGTCTCCACGTCGAACTGCTCGTGGAGGTGCTCCAGCGCCCAGGCGACGACCTCGGCGAGCGGGTCGGCGCCGATCTCCTCTGGTAAAGACCGATCGAGATAGCGCTCCTGGCCGCCCGATCGACGGGGTGGGACGACGAGTCGACGGGCCAGCGCGCCGGCCGCCTCGTTCCCGTGGTCGGTCCGCACGATGTGCAGACACAGATCGATCCCGGCCGCGGTGCCGGCCGAGGTCAGTACGTCGCCGTCGTCCACGAAGAGCTCACGTGGATCGACGTGGACGGACGGATAGCGCTTGGCCAGCGTCGGCGCGTACATCCAGTGTGTCGTCGCGGGCCTGCCGTCCAGCAGGCCGGCGGCGGCCAGCACGAAGGCGCCGGTGCACAGCCCGACGATGCGGGCACCCTCTTCGTGCGCTCGGCGCAGAGCGTCGAGCGCCTCCTCCGGCGGCGGTGAGGTGATCGAACGCCATGCGGGCACGACCACCGTGCCCGCCCGCGAGATCGCCTCAAGGCCGTTCGGTGCGGTGAGTTCCAGGCCCCCTGTGGTCCGCAGCGGGCCGTCCTCGCCCGCGCACACCAGTAGGCGGTACCGCGGTACGCCGGCGTCCTGGCGGTCGATCCCGAACACCGACAGCGGTATGGAACTCTCGAAGATGGGACCGCCGCTGAACAGCAGCACCGCGACGATCTCCTTGCGGCGTCGCCCGGACAGCTTCCGGGCCGCGGCTTCCGGCGCGGCGGTGGAGTCGTGGCTCATACTGCTAAGCCCCCCTCGGTGGTCGCGGCTCCTCGGTTGTGTCGCTCCTGCACGTTTCCCCTTGGTCCTGCACGAGTCCCCCGCCGTAAGACAGTCATGATCGAATCTACTGTGTCGCGCGGTGCCGGCGTGACCAGTTCGCCACCCGGCACATTGTCGACATGGCAACTTGGCGTGAAGCATTCGATCACGAAGCGTTGCACTCGTGGGCCGTGCAGGGAAGTGCGCCTCGTCCCCGTGGCCGGTCCACGTAGGGTGCGCGTGGCCCTTGGACCCCTTTCAGTGCAGGTCGAACGGGGGGTGGAGGGGTGTTCGACCAAGGGACGTGCAGGTAACCGAAGTTGGCTGAAAAGATACGGGGGTGTGCGCGGAAACCGGTCAGTCGACCGGCGTACTCGGGCCGGAGTTCCGTCCGCCCCTGTGCGCCCCTGAGGCGGAGCGTCCGCGCCGGCCGCGCCCGGGGGTGCGATCTTCGGCCATCGAACGGCCGGCCGCCGCGCGGGCCGCGCCGCGTTCGGACTGGCGCAGGAGGACGCGGCAGACGCCGGTGACCGCCGCGAGGCCGAGGGCCGCGCCCGTCGCGCCGGCGAGTGAGGTGCCGTACCAGACGAGCACGACCGGGACGAGGACGCAGCTGAACGCCGCCCAGCGGACCACGTCCGTGGCGGTGTCGGTGGGGTGAGGGGGGATCTCGTCGGCCTCGGGGACGGGCTGGGGCGCGGTGCGGGGTACGGACACGGCGGGCTCCCTCCTTGGCTCCCTGGGGTGCGGCTTACCGGGGTTCAACGCGTGTTCGAGCTGTCGGTCACTGGCGCTGCCTGATCGGGTTGCCGTGGGGTGGGTTTCGCTCACCGGAGTCACGGCGGACGGACGCACGGCCATGAGCGCGCCCAGCGGCACGGCTGCCCGCTGGGGCGACGCGCACACCTGTGCCGCCGTGTCCGTGTTCCTGTGGAAACCGGCTGTACGTGGCAGCAACCATTGCGTTACGGGCCGGTGCTCGTGCATGCTCCCTGGAACCCCGCGCAGCCGGTGCGGGATCTGGGCGGAGGAGGCGTGCGGTCGTACCCTTGGGGGTATGGGGTCGGGAAGACGATTCCCGGACACGGCTCCGCCGCACACTGACGTCCCATCCACGTCCCACACGAGGATCCAAACGCCGAGACACCCATGGCCGGTCACGAATTCTTCGACTCCGCGGACCGCAAGCGGCGGCCCGTCGCCGATCACACGGCGGCCGAGCCCCTTGCGGCGGAAGAGGCACGCCCGTCCTGCGATCCCGCCTTCAAGCACGGCGTCGTCGTCGGCTTCGACGGTTCGACGTCCAGTGAGCGCGCCCTCGCGTACGCCGTCGGTATGGCCCGCCGCTCCGGCTCGGGCCTGATCATCGTGCACGTCGCCAATCGGCTGCCCACGACCGTGTGGGCCGGCTGCGAGCCGCCCGTCTTCGTCGACGTTCCCGATCACCGCACCGAGGTCCTCGGGCTGGAGCTCGCCTGCGCCGACTATCTGGCCGAAGTGCCCTGGATCCTCGTCGAGCGCGGCGGCGACATCTGCCACGAACTCGAAGAGGTGGGGCGGGAGTACGAGGCCGACGCGATCGTCGTCGGGTCCACGCACGGGATCGTGGGGCGGATCTTCGGGTCCGTCGCCGGGCGGCTCGCCAAGCGGGCGCAGCGGCCGGTCATCGTCATTCCGTGACGTTCCGCGTCCCTTCCGGAAACGCGTAAGTCTACTGGCGCGTACAGGTGTTTGTGCCCTTGTGAAGGGCATAACCCGCGTGATGCCGGACGGAGTGGTGTGACGGCCACGGGTAGTTGGCAGCGGCGTCGGGGCGTTGGGCGGCCCCGGCGCGTCATGAACGGACCCCCCGTGATGGGTGGCATCACGGGGGGTCCGTCCTCTTGTTCGGCCGCTGCGGCCGGGTGGGGGCTGGTCGCGCCCACCCGGCCGCAGCCGCGTTCCCTGCCTACTCGACCGTGACCGACTTGGCCAGGTTGCGCGGCTTGTCGATGTCGCGGCCCAGGGCCAACGCCGTGTGGTAGGCGAGGAGTTGGAGGGGGATGCCCATGAGGATCGGGTCCAGTTCGTCCTCGTTCTTGGGGACGACGATCGTCTGGTCGGCCTTCTCCTGCTCCCGGTGGGCGACGGCGAGGATCTTGCCGCTGCGGGCCTTGATCTCCTCCAGGGCGGCGCGGTTCTTCTCCAGGAGGTCGTCGTCGGGGACGATGGCGACCGTCGGGAGGGCGGGCTCGATCAGGGCCAGCGGGCCGTGCTTGAGCTCGGAGGCGGGGTAGGCCTCGGCGTGGATGTAGGAGACCTCCTTGAGCTTCAGGGAGGCCTCACGGGCCACCGGGTAGCCCCGGACACGGCCGATGAAGAGCATCGAGCGGGCCTCGGCGTACTGCTCGGCCAGCTTCTTGATCTCCTCCTCCTGCTCCAGCATCTCGGAGATCTGGGCGGGGAGCTTGCGCAGGCCCGCGATGATGCGCTTGCCGTCGCGGACCGAGAGGTCCCGGGTGCGGCCCAGGTGCAGGGCCAGCAGCGCGAAGGCCACCGTGGTGTTGGTGAAGCACTTGGTGGAGACGACGCAGACCTCGGGGCCGGCGTGGACGTAGATGCCGCCGTCCGCCTCGCGGGCGATCGCCGAGCCGACGACGTTCACGACGCCGAGGACGCGGGCGCCCTTGCGCTTCAGCTCCTGGACGGCCGCGAGTACGTCGTACGTCTCGCCGGACTGGGAGACGGCGATGTAGAGGGTGTCGGGGTCGACGACCGCGTTGCGGTAGCGGAACTCCGACGCCGGCTCGGCGTCCGCGGGGATACGGGCCAGCTCCTCGATCATCTGGGCGCCGATCATGCCGGCGTGGTACGAGGTGCCGCAGCCGAGGATCTTGACGCGGCGGATCTGGCGCGCCTCGCGGGCGTCCAGGTTGAGGCCGCCGAGGTGCACGGTGGAGAAGCGGTCGTCGATGCGGCCGCGCAGCACGCGGTCCACGGCGTCGGCCTGCTCGTGGATCTCCTTGTGCATGTACGTGTCGTGGCCGCCCATGTCGTACGAGGCCGCCTCCCACTCCACCGTGGTGGGCTCCGCCGTGGTGCGGGTGCCTTCCGTGGTGTAGGTCCGGAAGTCGTCGGCCTTCAGCGTCGCCATCTCGCCGTCGTCCAGCGTCACTATCTGGCGCGTGTGGGCCACGAGCGCGGCGATGTCCGAGGCGACGAACATCTCCTTCTCGCCGATGCCGAGGACGACGGGGGAGCCATTGCGGGCGACGACGATGCGGTCGTTGAAGTCGGCGTGCATGACGGCGATGCCGTAGGTGCCCTCGACGATCCGTACCGCCTGGCGGACCTTCTCCTCCAGGGTGGTGGCCTGGGAGCGGGCGATGAGGTGGGTGAGGACCTCGGTGTCGGTCTCGGAGAGGAACTCGACGCCGTCCGCTTCGAGCTTCCTGCGCAGGTCGGAGGCGTTGTCGATGATGCCGTTGTGGACGACGGCGACCTTGTTGTCGGCCGACATGTGCGGGTGGGCGTTGACGTCGGACGGGGCGCCGTGGGTGGCCCAGCGGGTGTGGGCGATGCCGGTGGTGCCCTTGAAGCGCGCGGGGACCTTGGCCTCCAGGTCGCGGACCCGGCCCTTGGCCTTGACCATCTTCAGACCGGCCGTCTTGGGCGAGGTGACGACTATGCCCGCCGAGTCGTAGCCCCGGTACTCCAGGCGCTGCAGGCCCTCAAGGAGCAGCGGCGCCACATCGCGCTTGCCGATGTAACCGACAATCCCGCACATATATACGTATCCCCTAGCCGTGGATGATCAGCCGTAGACGATGCGGCGCAGCTGCCTGAGCGTGAGCTCCGGCGGCGCGACCGCCCGGTACTTCAGGTCCGCCTCGATCCGTTCGAAGATCGTCGCGTTGACCAGGCCCTGGGCCTGGAGCTCGCGGTGGCGGCGACGGACGTAGCCCTCCGTCGTCTCGTCGAAGAAGGCGAGCACGTCCTGGATCACACGCAGCGCCTCGCCCCGGCTGAGGGGCGAGGATCGCGTCAAATGATCGACAAGTTCGTCGTGCACTCGGTAGATCCTGGGGGACGGAAGCGGGTTTCGCAAGAATTCTGCCCGATATCGGGCAGGGGGCTGTTACTGACCCTTGGGGGAACGTTGAATGTGTTATGAGTGGCTGTTCGTGCGCCGTCCATGCGGCGTCCCGTATTCCGTCGCCTGAGGCGACGAGTTTCGGACGCCATGGACATTCCTCGCATGGGCGTACCCGAGCGGCCGGCCGAGCGCATGAGCATGGCCGAGCAGCACGAGCACCTGCGCTCCACGTTCTCCCGGTTCTCCCGGGCTCGATGATCAGAGGCGGCGCGGTCACGCTCGGCGCCGTCGCGGGCGGCGCGTTCGTCCCGGCCACGGCCCAGGCCGCCACCTCGGCCGCCCCGGTGCGCCCGGAACGCGGGGCGCACCTCCCCTGCGGCATCGGGCGGGCGGTTCCTCACATCCGCTTGAGGACCGCCTGCTTGGCCAGGGTGAACTCCTCGTCCGTGAGGACGCCCGACCTGTGGAGGTCGCCCAGCTCGCGGAGGCGGCGCAGCAGGGCGTCGTGGTCCTCCTCGGGGGCCGGCCGGTCCGGCCGCGCCGGGGGTAGCGTCGGCTGGTGCGGCGCCGGGGCCGACGGGTGCGGGAGGCGGGCCTGTACGGCCGCCGCGACCAGGGCCATCAGCGGGTCCTTCTTGAAGCCCCACAACTCGACGGAGTTGGGGTCGTACTTGGGCGGCGCCTTGGTCGGCGCGTTCCGCACGGTGAAGCGGAGGCTGCCGTTCTCCAGGCCGACCGAGGGGTACCACTCGACGCCCGCTATGTCCGCCAGCGACAGCGTCCGCGCACCGGACGCGGCCTTGGCGTCCTCCGTCTTCCAGTTCCACTCCAGGCGTACGTGGTCGCCGTCGAAGCTCGCGGTGCCGTCCCCGGCGGAGACGGAGAGCGGCACGGCGGGCCCGGCGAGCAGGTAGGTGTCCACCGCGTCGGTGGGCACCTCGTCCAGGAGCAGCGCGCCCCGGATCTCGTCCACGAGGTACTCGGCGACGCCGTACCGGTCGGAGTCGACGCTCAGTTGGTAGGGGTCGTTGGCGTCGGTGAGCCGGCCGCCGGTCGCCTGGAGGAGGGGGTCGGAGCCGTCGCGCAGCCGGAGGCGCAGTCGCCCCGACTTCTTGCCCTGCTCGAAGGAGACGCCCGCCAACGCGCCCAGCGGGACGGTGAGTTCACCCAGGGTCTTGCGGAGCAGGCTCACGCCCTTGTCGCGGCCCGGGGTCAGCCGCAGGGTGTCGCCGTCGAAGGTCCATGTGCCGTCCCGCTGGAGGATTTCCGCCATGGGGAGGATTGTTCCACCGGCCGGGGCGACGGGTGGTCTAGACCTGAAGGGGGTGGAGGGGTGATGGTGGGAGCGCACCGTTCGATGGGTGGAGGGAGCTCGTTGTGAGACCGCGCCACGGATCGACCCGTTTTCTCGGTTCGCTGCTGCTGGTGGCGGCCGGGATCTTCGCCGCAGGAGCCGCACCCGTGTCCGAGAACGCCGAAGCCACCGTGATCCCGCTCGGGCAGGTGATACCGGCCCCCGCCTCGGTCCGGGCCGACGGATCGCCGTACCGGCTGACGAGCGGTACGCACATCGTCGTGGACGGTGGTCCGGAGGGCCGCCGGATCGGGGAGTACCTCGCGGGGATCCTGCGGCCCTCGACCGGCTACCGGCTGCCCGTCACCGAACGCCAAGAGGCCGGAATCCGCCTGCGGCTGGCCTCCGGGGAGACGGGTCTCGGCCAGGAGGGCTACCGGCTGGAGAGCGGACGCTCCGGCGTCACCCTCACCGCCCGCGCGCCCGCCGGGCTCTTCCACGCCGTCCAGACCCTGCGTCAACTCCTGCCCACCGCCGTCGAGAAGGACACCGTGCAGCCGGGCCCCTGGCCGGTCGCGGGCGGCACGATCAGGGACACCCCGCGCTACGGCTGGCGCGGCGCGATGCTGGACGTCTCCCGGCACTTCTTCGGCGTGGACCAGGTCAAGCGCTTCATCGACCAGTTGGCGCTGTACAAGTTCAACAAGCTGCACCTGCACCTCTCCGACGACCAGGGCTGGCGCATCGCCGTCGACTCCTGGCCGCGCCTCGCCCCGTACGGCGGCTCCACCGAGGTCGGCGGCGGCCCCGGCGGCCACTACACCAAGGCCGACTACCAGGAGATCGTCCGGTACGCGGCCTCGCGCCACCTGGAGGTCGTCCCCGAGATCGACATGCCCGGCCACACCAACGCGGCCCTCGCCTCCTACGCCGAGCTCAACTGCGACGGTGTCGCGCCCCCGCTCTACACCGGCACCGAGGTGGGCTTCAGCTCCCTCTGCGTCGACAAGGACGTGACGTACGACTTCGTGGACGACGTCGTACGGGAGGTGGCCGCGCTCACGCCGGGGCGCTATCTCCACATCGGCGGTGACGAGGCGAACTCCACCAGCCACGAGGACTACGCGACGTTCATGGACCGGGTGCAGCCGGTGGTCGAGAAGTACGGGAAGACCGTGATCGGCTGGCATCAGCTGACCGGGGCCACTCCGGCGCGGGGCGCTCTCGCGCAGTACTGGGGGCTGGACAGCACGGGCGCCGAGGAGAAGGAGCGGGTCGTTGCCGCCGCGCGGAACGGGACGGGGATCATTCTGTCGCCGGCCGACCGGATCTACCTCGACATGAAGTACGACAAGGACACGCCGCTGGGGCTCGACTGGGCCGGGTACGTGGATGTGCGGCGGGCGTACGACTGGGATCCGGGGGAGTATCTGGCGGGCGCGCCGGCCTCCGCGATCCGTGGTGTCGAGGCGCCGCTGTGGACCGAGACGATCGGGACCTCGGACGATGTTGAGTACATGGCGTTTCCGAGGCTGCCGGGTGTGGCTGAGCTGGGTTGGTCTCCGGCGTCGACGCGTGACTGGGAGGGCTATCGGGTGCGGCTCGCCGCGCAGGGGCCTCGGTGGGAGGCGCTCGGCGTCGGGTACTTCCGGGCGCCGGGGGTGCCCTGGCCTGCGGCGCGGTAGAGCTCGGGGGTACGGGTGCGTCGGCGGGTGCGGGTGGGTGGGGCTTCTCGCGCAGTTCCCCGCGCCCCTGAAAAGCAGGGGCTGCGCCCCGTGCTTGTCGGCCCGCCGGCCCGTCGCCTTCAGGCCCGCCGGCCCGTCGCCTTCAGGACCCCAGGCCCGTGGTCTGTCAGGCCCGCGGGGGCCTGGTCTTCAGGGGCGCGGGGAACTGCGCGATCAGCCCCCACTCGCCCGCAGCCGAACCGCCCGCCGTCGCACACATGACACGGCGGGCACCTCGGAGGACCGTACTCCGAGGTGCCCGCCTGTTTTTGGGGGCCGTGCCAGGGGCTACACGCCCGCGATGGGGTTCTTCAGGGTGCCGACGAGCTGGAGCGCGCCCGCCGGGTCCGCGAGGTCGACCATCTGCTTGTTGTTGCGCAGCTGGAGGCGGTTGAGGCAGGACAGCGCGAACTCGGGGGCGAACATGTCGTACTGGGCGAACTTGTCGGCGAGTTCGGGCATCGAGCGCTGGTAGTCGCGGACGTTCTCGGCGACCGTGCCCCAGAACTCCTCCTCGTCCAGGACGCCTTCCTCGGCGAGGTTCGCGGCCAGGAAGCGGAAGAAGCAGTCGAAGACGTCCGTGAAGAGGGACAGGAGCTTCTTGTCCTCGGGGACCTCGACGCGCAGCCGTTCGACCGCCGGCGGCAGCACCGCCTGCGGGTCCATGACCGCGATCTCCTCGGCGATGTCCTTGTAGATCGCCCGCTCGACGACACCGTCCTTCAGGACGAGGATGACGTTCTCGCCGTGCGGCATGAAGACCAGGTCGTACGCGTAGAAGCTGTGGAGGAGCGGGGTGAAGTACGCCTTCAGGTAGCGGCGCAGCCACTCCGTCGGGGTGAGGCCCGAGCGTGCGATCAGCGCGGCGGCGAAGCCGTTGCCCTCGTGGTCGACGTGGACCAGGGAGGCCATCGTCGCCAGCGACTCGCCGTCCTGGAGCGAGGCCACCGGGCTCTCGCGCCACAGCGCGGCCAGCATCTTGCGGTACGCGGAGAACTTGTCGGTGGCGGCCTCGTACTCCAGGTGCCGGTAGCCGACGGCGGCGCGCTCGCGGATGATCGACAGGCCGGTCGACTTCAGGACCGGGTCGCCGTCGATGAGCCCCGCCAGCCAGTCGTTGATGGCGGGGGTCGCCTCCATGTACGCCGCCGAGAGGCCGCGCATGAAGCCCATGTTGAGGACGGACAGGGCCGTCTTCACATAGTGCTTCTCGGGGCTGGAGCTGTTGAAGAACGTCCGGATCGACTGCTGGGCGAGGTACTCGTCGTCGCCCTCGCCCAGGCACACCAGGTTCCGCTGGGCGACCTCGGCGGCGAAGGTGACGGTGAGCTTGTTCCACCACTGCCAGGGGTGGACCGGGATGAAGAGGTAGTCGGCCGGGTCCAGCTCCAGGTCCGTGAGGACGGAGTGGAAGCGGGCGATTGTCTCCGCGCCCAACTCGTCCCGCAGGAACGCCTCGTACTCGATGCCCACGCCCGCCGTGAACGCCGCCCGTGAGCGGTGCGCGGCCAGCCAGACCAGCTTCACCGGGCTCGCCGTCTCGGGGGCGTACGACAGGTACTCGTGGACGCCGAAGCCGAGGCGGCCGTTGTTGGCGACGAAACAGGGGTGGCCCTCGGTCATCCCGGTCTCGATGGCCTGGAAGCCGCCGTCCACCAGCTCGGCGACCGGCGTCTGCGGCTTGGTGAGCTTGTAGCAGGTGCCGGCGAGGGTGGAGGAGATCTCCTCCAGGTAGACCGGGAGGATCTCGTCGCTCAGGCCGAGGGACTTCTTCAGCTCGATGAAGAAGTCCAGGGCGGCCAGAGGGAGGTCGACGCCGTCTCGTTGACGGGTGATCGAGTCGGCGTCGACCTGCCAGTGGTCGAGGGCGCGCCGGACGGCGGTGAACCCGTAGCGGGTCGAGCCGTCGTCGCTGCGGACCTCGAAGCGGCCGTCGGCGGTGGCCTCCGGCGTGATGAGCCGCTCGTGGGCGAACTCGGCGAGGGCTTTGCGGATGAGCAGGCGATTGGCCCGTGCCCAGCGGTGGGGGGACAGATGCGCTACGGCGTCGGACAGGGTCATACGGCTACTCCTCGGGCAGCCAGGCTCTGGCTGTGAACGAACTGCTCGCGCGTGCAGAAGCTCAGCAGCGCGCGCTTCTCCGGCTTGTCGATCTCGCGGTCGGGGACGAAACCGACGACTTCGTTGAGGGCGTGGACGGCCTTGTTGGACACGTCCGGCTCGACGACGACCCGGTGGGTGGCCGGGTCCTCGAAGAGGTGCGCCATCACGGCGGTGATCACGGACCTGGTGAAGCCGTGCACCGGGGTGTCCGTCGGCGGCACCAGGAAGTGCATGCCGACGTCTCCGGGCTCGGGCTCGTACAGGCCGACGAGTTCACGGTGGGCGGGGTCGTACTTCTCCATGAGGAAGACGGGCTCGCCGTCGAGCAGCCCCAGCAGGGCGTGGTGGTGCGGGTCGGCCGCGATCTCCATGTACGCCCGCTCGACGTCCTCCAGCCTGGCGTCCTGCATCATCCAGTACGCCGCCTTGGGGTGCGTGACCCAGCGGTGCAGCAGTTCGGCGTCCTTCAGCGGGTCGAGGGGACGGAAGGTGAAGTGCACACCGTCGATGCCGGTCATACGGCGAACTCCTGGAACGCGATGGTCTTCTCGACCGGGTAGTACTCCGTGCCGAGCAGCTCCCGGATGATGTACGAGTTCCGGTACGGGCCCATGCCCAGGTCGGGCGAGGTGACGCTGTGCGTGTGGACGCCCGCGTTCTGCAGGAAGACGCCGCGGCCGGTGGTGTCGACGGCGTAGTTGCGGGCCACGTCGAAGCGGCCGTGGCCGTCGAAGCGGAGCCGGTCGTTGATCCCGGCGAGGAAGGCCGGCGGCTGGTAGTGGTAGCCGGTGGCCAGGACCAGGCCCTCGGTCTCGATCTCGTAGTCCTTGCCCTGCTCGTCCTGGCGCAGGCCGAGGGTGTACCGCCCGTCCTCGTAGGTGGCGCTGTTGAGGGACGAGTTGGTGAGCAGCCGGGTCGGGACCGGGCGGCCGCCGCTGGTGACGTTCTTCTGGTACAGCAGGTCGAAGATCGAGTCGATCAGGTCCCCGTTGATGCCCTTGAACAGGCCCTTCTGCTGCTTCTCCAGCCGGTAGCGGGTCTCCTCGGGCAGCGCGCGGAAGTAGTCGATGTAGTCCGGGGACGTCATCTCCAGCGTCAGCTTGGTGTATTCGAGGGGGAAGAACCGCGGGGAGCGGGTGACCCAGTTGAGCTGGTAGCCGTGGACGTCGATCTCGGAGAGGAGCTCGTAGTAGATCTCCGCGGCGCTCTGGCCGCTGCCGACGATCGTGATCGACTTCTTCGCCTGGAGCTCCGCCTTGCGGTGCATGTACTCCGCGTTGTGGAAGAGGTCGCCGCCCAGGCCCTGGCAGGCCTCGGGGATGTACGGGACGGTGCCGGTGCCGAGGACGAGGTGCCGGGCGTGGAGGACGTCGCCGTCGGCCGTCCTCACGGCGTAGAGCCCGGCCCCTTCGTCGTACGTCACCTCCGTCACCGTCGTGCTGAAGCGGACGTTGCTCAGCCGGTTCGCGGCCCAGCGGCAGTAGTCGTCGTACTCGACCCGCAGGGGGTAGAAGTTCTCGCGGATGTAGAACGAGTACAGACGGCCCGAGTCCTTCAGGTAGTTCAGGAAGGAGTACGGGGAGGTCGGGTCGGCGAGGGTGACCAGGTCCGACATGAACGGGGTCTGGAGGTGGGCGCCGTCGAGAAACATCCCCGAGTGCCACTCGAAGTTCGGCTTCGAGTCCAGGAAGATCCCGTCGAGTTCGGCGATGGGCTCGGTGAGGCAGGCCAGGCCGAGGTTGAAGGGTCCCAGTCCGATGCCGATGAAGTCGTGGGTTTTCACGGCGGATTCAGCGGGTTCAGGAAGCGACGCGGTCAAGGGATTCTCCCAGGTACTGCTCGGCATGGCCGGCGATCAGATCGAGTACGGCGGCGATGTCCTCGGCCGTGGTCTCGGGGTTGAGCAGGGTGAACTTCAGGTAGTGGCGACCGCCGACCTTGGTGCCCGCGACCACGGCGTCGCCGGAGGCGAACAGGGCCTTGCGGGCGTACAGGTTGGCGCGGTCGATCTCGGCCGGGTCGGTCACGGCCTCGGGGATGTAGCGGTAGACCAGCGTGGACAGCTGGGGCTCCACGACCACGTCGTAGCGCGGGTCCGCGGCGAGCAGTTTCCAGCCCTCCTGAGCCAGGTCGCAGACCTCGTCGAAGAGCTCGCCGATGCCGTCGGCGCCCATCGTGCGCAGCGTCATCCACAGCTTGAGCGCGTCGAATCGGCGGGTGGTCTGGAGGGACTTGTCGACCTGGTTGGGGATGCGCTCGGTGACCATACGGCGCGGGTTGAGGTACTCCGCGTGGTAGGTGGCGTGGCCCAGAGTGGACGCGTCCCGGACGAGCACGGCGGACGAACTCACCGGCTGGAAGAAGGACTTGTGGTAGTCCACGGTGACGGAGTCGGCGCGCTCGATGCCGTTCAGGAGTTCGCGGCGCTTGCGCGAGACGAGCAGGCCGCAGCCGTAGGCGGCGTCGACGTGCATCCACGTGCCGTACTGGGCGCAGAGCTCGGCTATCTCGGGCAGCGGGTCTATGGAGCCGAAGTCGGTGGTGCCGGAGGTGGCGACGACGGCCATGGGGACGAGGCCGTCGTTCTTGCAGCGCTCCAGCTCACGGGCGAGGGCCATCGTCTGCATGCGCTTGTTGCCGTCCACGGGGACGGAGACGACGGCGTCCTGGGCGAGGCCCAGCAGTTTCGCCGACTTCTTCACGCTGAAGTGGCTGACCTCGGAGGCGAAGATCCGCAGTTTGGCGAGGTCGTCGGTCTTGGCCTCCTCACGGGCGAGGAGCAGGGCCTGGAGGTTGGACTGCGAGCCGCCGGAGGTGAACACGCCGTCGGCGGAGGGACCGAACCCGATGCGCTCGTTGGTCCAGTCGATCAGTTTGCGCTCGATCAGGGTGCCGCCGGCCGACTGGTCCCAGGTGTCCAGGGAGGAGTTGACGGCGGAGAGCACCGCCTCGCCGAGCACGGCCGGGATGACCACCGGGCAGTTGAGGTGCGCGAGGTAGCGCGGGTGGTGGAAGTAGATCGCGTCGCGGAGGTAGACGTCCTCCAACTCGTCGAGGACGGCGGCCGTGTCGTGCAGTGGCTTGTCGAGGTCGATGTTCTCGATGCCGGGGGAGAGGGCGTCGACGGTGACACCGGTGAACGGTCGGTCGGTGGTGGCGAGTTTGGCCGCCACCCGCTCCACGCCTTCGGTCACGGTGCGGCGGTACCGCTCCGCGGTCGTGTCATTGAGCAGGTGCGAGCGCATGGGGAGGTCCTCCGAGCGGGGCGGTCCGGGTGGGACGGAGAGGTGAGTGGGGGAGAGCGGAATCACGTCGTCCTACTTAGGTAAGCCTAACCTAATTAACTTGAGTGAAACCCAGGCTCAGTCGTGACCGTGGTCACTTCGGTGGCTCTGGTGGCTCTGGTGGCTCTGGTGGCTCGGGTGGGCCTGGGCTACTCGCCGCGCTCCCGCAGCTGCTCCTCCGTCAGACCCTCACGCCAGTACCCGACAAAGGTCACCCGCCGCCGGTCGAGCCCGCGCTCCCGCACGAGATGACGGCGCAGCTCCTTCACACGGCCGGACTCACCGGCGATCCAGGCGTACGGCAGCCCGCCGAACGGCAGTTGGGCTTCGCGGATCGAGTCCAGGGCGGTCGGCGCCCCTTCCGTCCGCACCAGCCAGGTGATCTCGGCGTCGGCCTCGGTGGCCAAGTCCTGGATGTCCGCCGCGTGGTGGACCTCCAGCCAGACCCGGGCCCGCGTCCCGGCGGGCAGCGACTCCAGGATCGCCGAGGCGGCGGGCAGCGCCGTCTCGTCACCCCAGATCAGCACCAGGTCGGCATCGGCCGGCGGCCGGAAGCGGATCGCCCGGTTGTCGGCGATCGCGGGCCCGAGCAGCACGACCCGGTCACCGGCCCGCACCGCCGACGCCCACCGCGACGCGGGCCCGGCGGGCACGGCGGCCCCCGGCTCCACGCCGTGCAGCACGAAGTCGATGTCGATCTCGACGGTGTCGCCGTGCGGGTCGGAGCGCAGCCCGCGCAGGGTGTACGAGCGCATCACCGCCCGCACGTCGTCCGGCAGTTCCCGCCACGCCTGCCACCAGCCGTCACCCAGCTCATAGGGCACGGCGGGGACGTCCTGCCCCGGCTGCGGCAGGAAGAGGGAGAGCGACTGGTCCCTGCCGTCGGACCGGAAGAACCTGAGGTCGTCCCCCGCGAACGAGACACGCACGAGAGACGGCCCCAGCCGCCGCGTCCGTACGACCTGAAGGGCAAAGAAACGGAACGGGGCGGCTACGGCCGTCGTCATGAGATGGCTCCTGGATCAGGGGCGGGGGACGTGTGCGGGAGGGGCGAGCTCGGCGAAGTCAGGGGCGCGGGGAACCGCGCGACCAGCCACATGCGACCCGCGGCCGAACTGCGCGGGTCAGCTGACCTTCTTCGCGTTCTCGATGGCCTCGGCCAACTCCTCCAGGAGCGGCGCGCACTTGTCGTAGGACAGGATCGGCTCGGGGTTGCGCCCGATCACCTGACCGGCCTTCACCGCCGGCAGCTTCTTCCATGTCGCCTCTTCGATGGCGTCCGGCTGGATCGCCGACGTGCGGTTGTCCATGATGATGACGTCCGCGTCGTACTTGTCGACGTTCTCCCAGCTGAGGTTCTCGAACCAGCCCCCGCTGGCCTTCAGCGCGGCGGCGCTCGGCTCGACGAAGTTCACGCCGAGGGCCTTGAAGTACTCCAGGTCGATGGAGAGGTTCGAGCCGGAGACGTAGAAGATGTCCTGGCTGGCGGAGCCGGCGAGCACCTTGATGTCGGGCTTGGCCTTGGTGGCCGCGCGCAGCCGGGCGGCGGCGTCCTCGAACCGCTTCTTGGCCGCGGTGGTCTTCTCCGACCGCACGTCGGCGCCCAGGGACTTGGCCAGCTCCAGCATGCGCTGCAGGGGCTCGGTCATCTGACGGTCGTACGCGGAGATGCCGACGCTCGGGGCGAGCTTGGCGATCTTGTCCTTGGAGGTCTCGGGCACGTACCAGAGGGTGCCGGCGTCGTCGAACAGCGTGGTGATGAGGACGTCGGGGGCGAGGGCGGCGTACTTCTCGACGTTGAACTCGTCCCAGACGTTGCCGAGGATGGTGAGCTTGCTGATGTCGAGGTCGCCGGCCTGGACGTCGGCCTTGCCGTCGGTCGTCCTGGTCGGCCCGAAGACGCCCTTGACGTCGATGCCGTAGTCGTACAGCGCGGCGGCGACACCCACGAACGCGACGATGTTCGCCGGGACCTTGTCGGTCTTGGCGGTCACGCCGCGGTCGTCCTTGAACGACCAGGGGCCGGACTTGGCGGCAGCCGTCTCCTTGCCGGAGCCAGTGCTGCTGCTCGTCGCGTCCTCGTCTCCACAGGCGGCGAGCACGGCACCGAGACCGAGTGCGCCACCGGCGGCGAGGATGCCACGGCGGGTGAGGTGAGCGGCTCTGGCGTTGGACATGTGTATGGCTACTTTCGAACGGGGCGAGGCGTCGCCCGAGGGTGAGTTCGAAGGTAGGTTAGCCTAACCTCATTACTTGTCCAGAGGGTGGTTCCAGGTAGTGGAATGCCCAGGTCGACGCCTGCCCTAATCTTTGAGTTGCCTGTGAATCGAAGGTGGGCGGGGTGTACTGGAGGGTGAGGGTGCCTGAATCGGCCGTTCCTCTCGCGAAAGGGAAGGTCCGTCGCGAACGGCCGCGACCTGCCCCGTGAACCCCAACTTCCCCGCCCCGAGGGCTCGTTGCGTGGCCTTGGAGCGTCTGGGGACCGGGCCGCAGGCCGCCCGCCACCGAACACCTCACGCGCCGGTGGCCGGAAAGACTCGGCCGGCGCCCCAGGGGTGGATCGCCCTGGGACACCGGCCAAACGTTGTTCATGTCACTCCGCGTCGGGCCGCGTCAGCCCGTCAGCCCGTCAGCCCGTCAGGCCCAGTTCCCGGGCGATCAGCATGCGTTGCACCTCGCTGGTGCCCTCGCCGATCTCCAGGATCTTGGAGTCGCGCCACATACGGGCGACGGGGTACTCGTTCATGAAGCCGTAGCCGCCGTGGATCTGGGTGGCGTCACGGGCGTTGTCGACGGCGATGGTGGAGGAGTGGAGCTTCGCCAGGGCCGCCTCCTTCTTGAAGGGTTCACCGGCGACGAGGCGGTAGGCCGCGTCGCGCCAGGCGAGGCGGGCCGTGTGGGCCTTCATCTCCATGTCGGCGATCTTGAACTGGATGGCCTGGTTGGCGCCGATCGGCCGGCCGAAGGCGTGCCGTTCCTTCGCGTACTTCACCGACTCGTCCACACAGCCCTGCGCGAGACCCGTGGCGAGCGCCGAGATGGCGATACGGCCCTCGTCGAGGATGCGCAGGAACTGGGCGTAGCCGCGGCCGAGTTCGCCGAGGAGGTTCTCCGCCGGGACCCGCACGTCCGTGAAGGACAGTTCACGGGTGTCGGAGGCGTTCCAGCCGACCTTGGAGTAGGGGGCGGCCACGGTGAAGCCCGGGGTGCCGGACGGGACGATGATCGAGGAGATGAGGGGCTTGCCGTCCGGGGTGCGGCCGGTGACCGCCGTGACCGTGACCAGCCCCGTGATGTCCGTCCCCGAGTTGGTGATGAAGCACTTGCTGCCGTTGATGACCCACTCGTTCGTCGACTCGTCCAGGCGGGCCGTCGTCCGGGTCGCTCCCGCGTCCGAGCCGCCGTCGGGCTCGGTGAGACCGAACGCGCCCAGCACCTCACCGGAGCAGAGGCGCGGCAGCCACTCCTCCTTCTGGGCCCGCGTGCCGAAGAGATGGATCGGCATCGCGCCCAGGGAGACACCGGCTTCGAGGGTGATCGCCACGGACGAGTCGACCCGGGCCAGCTCCTCCAGCGCGATGCCCAGCGCCAGGTAGTCGCCGCCCATGCCGCCGTACTCCTCGGGGAACGGCAGCCCGAACAGCCCCATGCGGCCCATCTCGCGCACGATCTCGTAGGGGAACTCGTGCCGCTCGTAGAAGTCGCCGATCTTGGGGGCGACGACCTCGTGCGCGAACTCCTCGACCGTACGGCGGAGTTCTTCCAGCTCGGGGGAGAGGCGGTGGTTCATGAGACGTCAGTGCTCCTTGGGTCCTCGTGGGACAGGGCTCGTACGGTGCGGGACGGGCTGGGTCGGCCCAGGTGTCCGGCCATCCACGCGCTGGTGGCGACGAGGCGGCCGAGGTCTACGCCCGTGTCGATGCCGAGGCCGCGCAGCATCCACACGAGGTCTTCGGTGGCGAGGTTTCCGGTGGCGGACTTCGCGTACGGGCAGCCGCCGAGGCCGCCGGCCGACGCGTCGACCGTGGTGACGCCGTGCCGCAGCGCCGCGAGGGTGTTGGCGAGGGCCTGGCCGTAGGTGTCGTGGAAGTGCACCCCGAGGGCCGATGTGGGTACGTCCGCCTCGGTCAGGGCGGTGAGCAGGGCCTGGACATGGCCCGGCGTCGCCACGCCGATCGTGTCGCCGAGGCTCAGTTCGTCGCAGCCCAGGTCGAGCAGGGCCCGGCAGACCCGGACGACCTGGGGGATCGGGACGGGGCCCTCCCAGGGGTCGCCGAAGCACATGGAGAGATAGCCGCGGACATGGCCGCCCTCGGTCTTCGCCCGGGCCACCACCGGGGCGAACATGGCCAGCGCCTCGTCGACCGTCCGGTTGAGGTTGGCCTTGGCGAAGGATTCCGTGGCGCTGGCGAACACGGCGACCCGGCGGGCGCCGAGGGCGAGGGCGCGGTCCAGGCCGCGTTCGTTCGGCACCAGGACGGGAAGGTCGGCCGACAGGTCGCGCACCCGCGGGAACAGCTGCTCCGCGTCGGCCAGTTGGGGCACCCACTTGGGGTGTACGAAGCTGGTGGCCTCGATCGTCGTCAGTCCCGCGCCGGCCAGACGGTGGATGAACTCCGCCTTCACCTCCGTCGGGACCGTGCTCTTCTCGTTCTGCAGGCCGTCCCGCGCGCCCACCTCGTGGATGCGGACGCGCGCGGGCAGGTCCGGGGCGGGGACGGTCATCGGCAGGCCCAGGTCCGTGCTGCTCATCCGGCGGCCTCCTCGGTCGGGTGGGGCGCGACCACGGCCAGCACCTGGTCCATGGCGACAGTCGTGCCCGGCGTGACGTCCAGCTCGGTGACCGTCCCGGCGTGCGGCGCGGAGACCACGTGCTCCATCTTCATCGCCTCCACCACCAGCAGGCTCTGACCGGCGGCCACCTCGTCCCCCACGGCCACCTTCACCACGGTGACCGTCCCGGGCATCGGCGCCGTCAGGGAGTCCGCGCCCGCGCGGTCGGCGCCGGTGAGCGCGGCGGCGACGGGGTCGTGGTCGCGCACGTGCCAGGCGTCGCCGTCGCGGCCGATCCAGTCGGCGGCGCGGTGGAAGGTGTGGCGGACTCCGTCCAGGGTCACGGACACCTGGTCGTCCGTGACCGTGTGGGTGCCCCGCGGGTGGTGGGCGACGGGGTCGAGTCCCGGCGCCCGCAGGTCGAAGGCGGGTGGCCGGGACGCCCCGCCGAGGCGCCAGCCGTCCGGGACCGAGAAGGGGTCGGTCCAGCCGTCCCCGCGCGGCCTCAGCGCGTCGAGTCGTACGGCCGCCGCCGCCTCGTACACCGCCTCCGGGACCTCCGTGGTGACCAGCCCCTCGACCTCCCGCTCCACCAGCCCCGTGTCCAACTCGCCCGCCACGACCGCCGGATGGGCCAGCAGCCGCCGAAGGAACCCGGCGTTCGTCTGGACGCCCAGGGTGACCGTCCCCGCGAGCGCCGCGCGGAGCCGGCGCAGGGCGGTGGGCCGGTCGGGGCCGTGGGCGATGACCTTGGAGAGCATCGGGTCGTACAGGGACCCGACCTCCGTGCCCTCGGTCAGGCCCGAGTCCGTACGGACGCCGTCGCCGTCCGGCTCGCGCAGGCGCAGGATCGTGCCGCCGGAGGGGAGGAAGCCCCGGGACGGGTCCTCGGCGCAGACCCGGGCCTCGATCGCGTGCCCCGTCAGCGTCACGTCCTCCTGGCCGAAGGCCAGCCGCTCGCCCGCCGCGACCCGGAGCTGCCACTCCACCAGATCCACGCCCGTGACCAGCTCGGTCACCGGGTGCTCGACCTGCAGGCGGGTGTTCATCTCCATGAAGTAGTACGAGGAGGGGGCGCCGCCGGGGACGATGAACTCGACCGTGCCCGCGCCGGAGTAGCCGCAGGAACGGGCCGCCTGGACGGCCGCCTCGCCCATCGCGGCCCGGGTGGCCTCGTCGAGCAGGACGCTGGGCGCCTCCTCGATGATCTTCTGGTGGCGGCGCTGGAGGGAGCACTCGCGCTCGCCGAGGTGGACGACACCGCCGTGGCCGTCGGCCAGGACCTGGATCTCGATGTGCCGGGGGCGGTCGATCCACCGCTCGACGAGGAGGGTGTCGTCGCCGAAGGAGGCGCGGGCCTCGCGGCGGGCGGCGGCGATCTCGTCCGCCAGCAGTTCGGCCTCCCGGACCAGCCGCATGCCCTTGCCGCCGCCGCCCGCGCTGGGCTTCAGCAGCACCGGCATACCGATCTCCCGTGCGGCGTCGGCGAGTTGGGCGTCCGTGAGCCCGCTGCCGCTCGAACCGGGCACCACCGGCACCCCGGCCGCCCGTACGGTCTCCTTGGCGCGGATCTTGTCGCCCATGAGGGAGATGGCGTCGGCGGGCGGGCCGATGAAGACGAGGCCCGCGTCGGCGCACGCCCGCGCGAACCCGGCGTTCTCGGCGAGGAAGCCGTACCCGGGGTGCACGGCCTGGGCGCCGGTGCGGGCGGCGGCCTCCAGCAGCCGCTCCACCGACAGATAGCTCATCGACGCCGACGGCGGACCGATCCGTACCGCCGTGTCGGCCTCCCGGACGTGCCGGGCGTCGGCGTCCGCGTCGGAGAAGACGGCGACGGAGCGGACGCCGAGGGCGCGGAGGGTACGGATGACGCGGACGGCGATCTCGCCCCGGTTGGCCACCAGCACCGTGTCGAACATGGTCGGCTTCATCGGTTCCCCCTCACATCCGGAAGACGCCGAACTGGGGGTCACCCAGCGGCGCGTTGGCGCAGGCGGTCAGGGCGAGGCCCAGGACCTGGCGGGTCTCCAGCGGGTCGATCACGCCGTCGTCCCAGAGGCGGGCGGTGGCGTAGTAGGCGTTGCCCTGGCGTTCGTACTGGGCGCGGATCGGGTCCTTGAAGGACTCCTCGTCCGCCGCCGGCCAGTCCTCGCCGCGCGCCTCCAACTGGTCCCGCTTCACGGTCGCCAGGACGGACGCGGCCTGTTCGCCGCCCATCACGGAGATCTTGGCGTTGGGCCACATCCACAGGAAGCGCGGTGAATACGCCCGCCCGCACATCGAGTAGTTGCCCGCGCCGTACGAGCCGCCGATCACGACCGTCAGCTTGGGGACGCGGGTGCAGGCCACGGCCGTCACCATCTTGGCGCCGTGCTTGGCGATGCCACCGGCCTCGTAGTCCCGGCCGACCATGAAGCCGGAGATGTTCTGCAGGAAGACGAGCGGGATGCCGCGCTGGTCGCACAGCTCGATGAAGTGGGCGCCCTTCTGGGCGGACTCGGAGAAGAGGATGCCGTTGTTGGCGACGATCCCGACCGGGTGCCCGTGGATCCGGGCGAAGCCGGTGACCAGGGTCTGCCCGAACTCGGACTTGAACTCGGCGAACCGCGAACCGTCGACCACGCGCGCGATGACCTCACGGACGTCGTACGGGGTGCGGGAGTCGACCGGCACGGCGCCGTAGAGCGTGTACGGGTCGACCTTGGGCTCGACGGCCGGCTCGACCGACCAGGGGAGCGGGCCCCGGGAGGGGAGGGTGGAGACGATGGTCCGCACGATGCGCAGGGCGTGGGCGTCGCTCTCCGCGAGGTGGTCGGTGACGCCGGAGATCCGGGAGTGGACCTCGCCGCCGCCCAGCTCCTCGGCGGTGACGACCTCGCCGGTGGCGGCCTTCACCAGCGGGGGGCCGCCGAGGAAGATCGTCCCCTGGCCCCGGACGATGACGGCCTCGTCGCTCATGGCGGGGACGTACGCGCCGCCCGCCGTGCACGATCCGAGGACCGCCGCGATCTGCGGGATGCCCGCCCCCGACATCCGCGCCTGGTTGTAGAAGATGCGGCCGAAGTGCTCGCGGTCGGGGAAGACCTCGTCCTGCATGGGCAGGAAGGCGCCGCCGGAGTCGACGAGGTAGAGACAGGGGAGGCGGTTCTCCAGGGCCACCTCCTGGGCCCGCAGATGCTTCTTCACCGTCATCGGGTAGTACGTGCCGCCCTTGACGGTGGCGTCGTTGGCGACGACGACGCACTCGCGGCCGCTGACCCGGCCGATGCCCGCGATGACACCGGCGGCCGGTGCCTGCCCCTCGTACATGCCGTCGGCGGCCAGCGGCGCCAGCTCCAGGAAGGGCGAGCCGGGGTCGAGGAGGGTGTCCACCCGGTCGCGCGGCAGCAGCTTGCCGCGCGCGGTGTGCCGGGCGCGTGCCTTCTCGCCGCCGCCGAGCCTCGCCGCGGCCAGCCTGGCGCGCAGCTCCTCGCCCAGTGCGCGGTGCGCGGCCTCGTTGGCCCGATACGCCTCCGCCGCGGGATCTGCCGCGGTCGTCAGCTCCGGTGCCTGGTCCATCGTGCGGTCCCCTCACCCAGTGGTCACCTGTGGTCACCTGTTAATGAGCGTTAACGCGTTTCCACCAGGTTAACGACCGCTAACCTCCCTGTCTAGAATTGGCTCCATGGCCACGAGAACCGACGCACCCACCCGCCGCGAGCAGATCCTCAAGGAAGCCGCCCGCCTCTTCGCCGAGCGCGGCTTCCACGGTGTCGGCGTCGACGAGATAGGGGCGGCCGTCGGTATCAGTGGGCCGGGCCTGTACCGGCACTTCGCGGGCAAGGACGCGATGCTCGCGGAGCTGTTGGTGGGCATCAGCGGGCAGTTGCTGACGGGGGCGAAGCGGAGGGTGGCGGAGGCCGACGGGGGTGATGCCGAGGCGCTCCTCGACTCGCTGATCGAGGGGCACATCGACTTCGCCCTGGACGACCGCCCCCTCATCACCCTGCACGACCGCGAGCTGGATCGCCTCCGCGACAGCGACCGCAAGCTGGTCCGCCAGCTTCAGCGGCAGTACGTCGAACTGTGGGTGCGGGTACTGCGCGAGGCGCACCCGGGGCTCGCCGAGCCCGCCGCCCGGTCCGCCGTGCACTCGGTCTTCGGGCTGCTCAACTCGACGCCGCATCTGGGGCGGCCGGGATCGCTGCCGGGACGGGCGGCCATGTCGGAGCTGCTGCACCGGATGGCCCGGGGGGCGTTCGGGGCGGCAGCCTCCGGCTGACTGCCCGGTTCCGGCTGTCTGGTGAGCCGGGTTCGGGGTGGGGGTGGCGGCGGTCGCGGGCGGCGGGTCGCGTGGGGCTGGTCGCGCGGTTCCCGGTGCCCCTGGCGGCATGGGTCCGGGCCGGCGGTCTCGGATGTGCGCCAAAAGCGTGACGAGCGTTACGGGGCTGACCATCTGGACGCGCTCGCCTACTCGCCGGTACGGTTGCCTGAGCGAGCGCTTAGCCGTATCGACGGGGCCGCAACCATCGGTTGAGGAACCCCGACGGCGAGCAACCACATCCGCGAGAGCGGCGCCGGCTTAGGCGCAGAGAGGGGCCGGCGGTGCGCCGTACGGTGTTCAACGAGGATCACGAGGCGTTCCGGGAGACCCTGCGTGCCTTCATCGAGGCCGAGGTCGTGCCCGTGTACGACGAGTGGTTCGCCGCCGGCCAGGCGCCGCGCGACTTCTACTACAAGCTCGCCGAGCTGGGTGTCTTCGGGATCCGGGTGGACGAGGAGCACGGCGGCGCCGGCATCGACTCGTACAAGTTCGAAGCCGTGATGTACGAGGAGACCGCCCGCGCGGGCGTGCAGTTCGGCGGCTCCGGCGTGCACGTGCTGCTCGGCCTGCCGTACATCAAGATGCTCGCCACCGACGAGCAGAAGAAGCGGTTCCTGCCCAAGTTCGTCTCCGCCGAGGAGATGTGGGCCCTCGCCATGACCGAGCCGGGCACCGGGTCCGACCTCGCGGGCATGAAGACCACCGCCAAGCTCAGCGAGGACGGCACGCACTACGTCCTCAACGGCTCCAAGACCTTCATCACCGGTGGCGTGCACGCCGACCGTGTGATCGTCTGCGCCCGCACCGACGCCCCCAGCGCCGAGGACCGCCGCCACGGCATCTCCCTCTTCGCCGTGGACACCAAGTCCGAGGGTTACTCGATAGGCCGCAAGCTCGACAAGCTGGGCCTGCGCACCTCGGACACCGCAGAGCTGGCCTTCGTCGACGTCAAGGTCCCGGTCGAGGACCTGCTCGGCGAGGAGAACAAGGGCTTCTCCTACCTCGGCCACAACCTCGCCTCCGAGCGCTGGGGCATCGCCTTCGGGGCGTACGCGCAGGCCAAGGCCGCCGTCCGGTTCGCCAAGGAGTACGTCCAGGACCGCACCGTCTTCGGCAAGCCCGTCGCGTCGTTCCAGAACACCAAGTTCGAGCTGGCCGCCTGCCAGGCCGAGGTCGACGCGGCCGAGGCCGTCGCCGACCGCGCGCTCGAAGCCCTCGACGCCGGTGAGCTGACGCCCGCCGAGGCCGCCAGCGCCAAGCTGTTCTGCACCGAGGTCGCGCACCGCGTCATCGACCGCTGCCTCCAGCTGCACGGCGGCTACGGCTTCATGAACGAGTACCCGATCGCCCGCCTGTACGCGGACAACCGCGTCAACCGCATCTACGGCGGCACCAGCGAGATCATGAAGTCGATCATCGCCAAGGACATGGGCCTGTGACACGGGTCCGTAAGGCCCCGGAAATTACTGTGCAGTACAACTGACCTCATGAGTCAGGCACCACTTGAGTCTCTCCTCGATCTGCTCGACCTGGAGCAGATCGAGGAGAACATCTTCCGCGGCCAGTCCCGTCCCGCCATCGTCCCCCGGGTCTTCGGCGGGCAGGTCGCGGCCCAGGCGCTCGTCGCCGCCGGGCGGACGGTCCCCGCGGACCGGCTGCCCCACTCCCTCCACGCGTACTTCCTGCGCATCGGCGACGCCGGCGCGCCCATCGTGTACACCGTGGAGCGCATGAACGACGGCCGCTCCTTCACCGCGCGCCGCGTCGTCGCCGTCCAGCACGGCCAGCCGATCTTCGCCCTCTCCGCGTCCTTCCAGCGGTACGAGGAGGGCCTCGACCACCAGGCCCCGATGCCCGCCGCGCCCGACCCGGAGTCCCTTCCCACCGCCGAGCAGCGACTGCCGGCGTACGGCCTCGACCCGGGCGTCGTGGAGAAGATGCTGGAGGCGCGGGCCGCCGTCGACCTGCGCTACGTCGACGACCCGCCGTACGGCCGCTACGGCGAGCCCCGCGAACCGCGCTCCCAGGTCTGGTTCCGGGCCAACGGCAAGCTCGACGACGACCCGCTCCTGCACGTCGTCCTCGCCACCTACGTCTCCGACATGACGCTCCTCGACTCCATCCTGCTCGCGCACGGGCGCGGCGGCTGGGCCGTCGGCGACGTCGTCGGGGCCTCGTTGGACCACGCGATGTGGTTCCACCGGCCGTTCCGCGCCGACGAATGGCTCCTGTACGACCAGGAGTCGCCGTCCGCGGCGGCCGGCCGCGGCCTCGGCCAGGGCCGGATCTACACGCAGGAGGGACGGCTCGCGATCTCCGTGATCCAGGAGGGTGTCGTCCGTGTACCGAGGCCGAAGACGCCCTGACCTCCGGTGGCTCCCGGGGGCCTGTGGCTTCCGGAGTCCTGTGACTCGCGGAGGCCTGTGGCTTCCGGGGCCCTGTGACTTTCGGACACCTGTTGCTTCCGGGGGCCTGTGGCTTTCGGAGTCCGGTGGCTTCCGGGGGCCTGTGATTTTCGGAGCCGGTGACTTCCGGGGTCCTAGCCGTCCTTGAGCCCGGCCTGCTCCAGCAGGTATGCCGCCATCGGGTCGTAGTAGCGCGGGCTGACCACGTGGTCGTCGAGCGGGACCACGGCCTGGAGGGTGCCCTCGGACTCGCCGAGGAAGAGGGCGGGGTCGTTGGAGTCCGCGTAGCCGACGGAGTCGACGCCGAGCTGGCCGGCGCAGCCCGCCCAGCCGTGGTCGGCGACGACCAGGTCGGGCAGCGGGCGGCCGGCACCCTCCAGGCCCCGGAGGATGGCGCGCATCGGCTCGGGGGAGTGGGTGTGCCAGAGCGTGGCGCCGTGTTCGAGGACGGCCACGTCCGCGAACTGCATGACGTACCCCTCCTCCGTCTGCAGACCGTCCGGGATGACGACGATCTCGCAGCCGGCCGCGCGCAGCGCCCGCGCCGTCTCGTGGTGCACCTGGAGCAGCCCGCCGGGGTGGCCGGTGGCGAACAGCACGCGCTGCGCGCCCTCCGCCGCCTTGCGCAGCCGGGCCGCCATGCGCTCCAGCGCGTCGACCGTCAGGTCCGGGTCGATGGTGTCCTGGCCGTAGCGGTACCCGGGGTCGTCGTTCACGCCGACGCGCTCCGCCATCACGGCCAGCACGTCCTGCTCGTCGGTCCAGCGGTCCCCGAGCTCCAGACCGAGCCAGTAGTGGCGGTTGCCGTTGGCCAGTTCGCGGTAGTGGGAGAGGTTGTTCTCGCGCGGCGTGGCGACGTCGCCCGCGATACGCGTCCGTACGAGGTGTTCGACGAGCTCGGCGCGGCTGGGGGTCCCGGGTATCGGCATGGGTCCATTGTGAGGCAGACGACTGTGGGAGTCGCGGGCGTCCCGCCCGCTGCGACCTGCGTCACTCCGTTCGGCGCGCGGAGACGAACGTGTCGATCGCGGCGATCCGCCGGGCGAGGCCGACGGCGGGGACGTCGACGAGTTCATGGCCGAACGCGCGGTACGTCTCCTCGTGGATCCGCTCGAACTCCAGCGACTGCTGGAAACTGATGCGGCGTGCGGCCGTGGGCTCGCAGAACCCCAGGTTACGGACGAAGAACACCTGCCGTTCGTAGACGCCGTGCGTGGTGATCCGCTCGATCTCGGCGGTGAGCGCCGCGGACGGCGGGCGCCCCTGGTAGGTGGCGAGCGCGAGGGTGCACAGCGGCGAACGGTCGAAGAACCGCACGGAGTTCGTGCCCGGGGCCGCCAACTGCCGTTGTCTCTGCAGCTCGACGATCTCGTCGATGAACGACTCCCGGGTCCACGGCTCGTCCTCGCCGCGCGCCTGCGCCCGCGCGATGACATCGGTGGCGGCCTCCTCGACGACCTCGTGACCGAGCTCGGCCAGGCCCCGCAGGAGGGTCGTCTTGCCCGCCCCGGGCGTGCCGGTGAGTACGTATCTGCGCATGCCGCCCAGGCTATGGCGGCTCATCCGTCCCGCAGCGCGAACCACAACTCCATCCGTACGTCCGGGTCGTCGAGGTCCGCGCCCAGCAACGCCGCGCACCGGCCGATGCGTTGGCGGACCGTGTTGCGGTGGACGGTCAGCGCGACGGCCGTACGGTCCCAACTGCCGTGCAGCGAAAGCCAGGTGCGCAGGGTCTCGGTGAGGGCGGCGGCGCCGGGGGCGGTGGTGAGAGGGGCCAGGAGGGCGTGGGCGTGGGCGGTCGCGTCGGCCCGCGGGACCAGATCGGCGAGGGCCGTGCGGGAGCCGTGCCGGACCAACGCCGTACGGGTCGCCCTCGCCCGGGCCAGCGCCCGGGCGGCCTGCGCGTCGGCGGGCGCCCACCCGTCCGGCCCGGCCGGCGCGCTCACCCCGCATGTCCAGCCGGGCTGCGCGGTGACCTCGCGGTCGGCGGGGACGAGGACGCGTACGACGTCGCCGTGGGCGTCGACCAGCGCGGAGCCCAGGGCGGCGCCGAGCGCGGCGGCGGCGAGGGCGTCGGGAGGGCCGTCCTCGGTGGGACGGGCGTGTACGACGAGCCAACGGGTGGCTCCGCCCAGGAGAGGGGCCACCTCCTCGGGCGGGGCGCCCAGGAGCAGCCGTACGAGGGCGGACGCGCGGGCCGCGCCCGTGCCGCTCTGTTGTTCGCCGGTGAGGAGGGAGAGGAGGACGGCGGCGACGGAGGCGATCGTGTGGTCGCCGGGGTCGCGGTGGGGGGTGGCGATGCCGAGGGTGAAACCGTGGTCGGCGCCCAGGGCGTAGGCGGTGAGGTGGGTGCCGTCGACCGTGTCCGTGGCGGAGGTGGGGGTGGACGGGTGCGGGGAGGGGGTGGGGGGTTGTGGTGCGTTGGCGGGTGCGGGTTCGTCGGGGCTGGTCGCGCGGTTCCCCGGGCCCCTGTCGGGGCGCACCACCGCTGCCAGGCCGGCCAGGGCACCCGGTGTCGGTCCTCGTCCGAACGCCGCCAGTTCCGTCCCGTCCGGGCCGTACAGCACCGCCCGGCCGGACACCCGCTGCGCCAGTTGCCGCAGGACCGCTCGTACCGGGTCCGGGCGGGACGCGGCCGCCGCGAGGCTCTGCTGGGCCTCCGTGACGCGGCGGAGTTCGGCGTGGCGGGCGCGCGCCATGAGCTGCCAGACCGCGCGGGCGACGCCCGAGAAGGTCGTCCGGGGCGGGACCTCGACCAGAGGCAGGCCGTAGGTGTCGCAGGCGGCGACCAGGGCCCTCGGGACGCTGTCGTGGACGGGGGCGACGCCGAAGCCGAGGGCCGCGCCGCCCGCCGCGATGATGCGGGAGACGTAGTCGTCGAAGTAGGTGCCCGAGCCGGCCGCCTCCGGGATGTGGACGCCGGCCGTCAGCAGCAGCTCGCCGCCGAGCAGGTACGGGTACGGGTCCGACATCTCCGAGGTGTGCGCCCAGTGGACGGCCGTTCCCGCGTCCGCCGGCCCGGCGATCTGCCGCAGGCCCAGGTCCTCGCGGGCCAGCAGGGCCGTGAGGAGTACGGGCGGGGTGGGAGGGACGGCGGGGGCGGGTGGCGCGGCCGGGTCCGGCATGGTGTGCGTTCCTTCCATCCGACGCGGCTCGAATGGATGAAACGTACACTTCGCAGTCGCTTTCCGGCCACCTAGTGTCAGTGCCCGTCACCCGTCACCCGTCACCCGTCACCTGGTGCGCGCGAAAGTAGAGTCATCTCCAGTAGTACATATTGGTTCATATCTATGCAGGTGCGACGAAGTACATGCAGGAAGTAGGCAGTTCCCATGAGCAGCAACGACACACCCCGCGGCCCCGTCGACTCGCCCCGAGGTCCCGTCGACTCCTCCCGCATTCCGCGCTACGCCGGTCCCGCGACCTACGCCCGGCTGCCCCGCCTCGACGAGGTGGGCCGCGCGGACGTCGCCGTCGTGGGTGTGCCGTTCGACTCGGGTGTCTCGTACCGGCCGGGCGCCCGCTTCGGCGGCAACGCGATCCGCGAGGCGTCCCGGCTGCTGCGCCCCTACAACCCGGCCCAGGACGCCTCCCCCTTCGCCCTCGCGCAGGTCGCGGACGCCGGTGACATCGCGGCCAACCCGTTCAACATCGACGAGGCGGTGGAGACGGTCGAGGCGGCGGCGGACGAGCTGCTGGGCACGGGGGCCCGCCTGATGACCCTCGGCGGCGACCACACCATCGCGCTCCCGCTGCTGCGGTCGGTCGCCAAGAAACACGGGCCGGTGGCCCTGCTCCACTTCGACGCGCATCTCGACACCTGGGACACGTACTTCGGCGCCGAGTACACGCACGGCACCCCGTTCCGGCGGGCGGTCGAGGAGGGCATCCTCGACACCGAGGCCCTGTCGCACGTGGGCACCCGGGGCCCGCTGTACGGCAAGCAGGACCTCACCGACGACGAGAAGATGGGCTTCGGGATCGTCACGTCGGCGGACGTGATGCGGCGCGGTGTGGACGAGATCGCCGACCAGCTGCGCCAGCGCATCGGCGACCGCCCCCTCTACATCTCCATCGACATCGACTGCCTCGACCCGGCCCACGCGCCGGGCACGGGCACGCCGGAGGCCGGCGGCATGACCTCGCGGGAACTGCTGGAGATCCTGCGCGGCCTGGCCTCCTGCAACCTGGTCTCCGCCGACGTCGTCGAGGTGGCGCCCGCGTACGATCACGCCGAGATCACCGCGGTGGCCGCCTCGCACACGGCGTACGAACTCACCACGATCATGTCCCGCCAGATCGCGCGGGCGAAGCGGGAAGAGCAGGAGAAGGCAGCGCAGTGACCCACGACCACGACTTGGTACTCCGCCCGACGGCCGCCCAGACGGAGGCCGCGCTGAACCCTCCCCCCGGCCGCAACGGCGGAGACCTGGTCGTGGAGACGCTGGCCGGGCTCGGCGCGACGACGGTCTTCGGGCTGCCCGGCCAGCACGCGCTCGGCATGTTCGACGCGCTGCGCCGCTCCGACCTGCGGTACATCGGCCTGCGGGTGGAGAACAACGCCGGGTTCGCGGCGGACGCGTACGGCCGCATCACCGGCGAGGCGGCCCCGCTGCTCCTGTCGACGGGCCCCGGCGCGCTGACGTCACTGGCCGCGCTGCAGGAGGCGGCGGCGGCCTCGGCCCCGGTGCTGGCGATCAGCAGCCAGGTCCCGACCGCCGGCCTGGGCGGCGGACGCCACGGCTACCTCCACGAACTCCCCGACCAGTCGGCCTCGTTCAGGGGCGTCGTCAAGTCCGTCCACACCGTCCGTACGCAGTCCCAGATCCCCTCCGCCGTCGCCGCCGCCTGGCAGTCCGCGCTGACCGCCCCGCACGGCCCGGTGTGGGTGGAGATCCCCCAGGACGTGCTGCTCGCCGAGACCTCGATCCCCGTGGTGACGGGCGGCGACGCCTTCCCCGAGGAGCTGCCCCCGCGCCCCGAACTGACCGCGCTGGCCGCCCACCTGCTGGCGTCCGCGGCCCGCCCGGCGATCATCGCGGGCGGCGGGGTCGTACGGGCGGACGCGTCCGGCAAGCTGCGGCAGCTGGCGGAGCGGCTGTCGGCGCCGGTCGTGACGACGTTCGGGGGGAAGGGCGCCTTCCCGTGGACGCATCCGCTGTCGCTCCAGTCCTGGCTGGAGGACCGGCACACGACGGACTTCCTGGAGGACGCGGACGTGTTGTTGGTGGTCGGTTCGGGGCTGGGTGAACTGTCCTCGAACTACCACACGTTCAGGCCCCGGGGCCGGGTGATCCAGATCGAGGCGGACCTGGGGAAGCTGGAGTCGAACCACCCGGCGCTGGGCATCCACGCGGACGCGCGCCTGGCCTTGACGGCGCTGCTGGAGACGATCGAGGAGACGAGGGAGGACGAGTCCGCGCCGGAGCGGGTGCGGGGCGTTCTCGGGAAGGTCCGCGAGCGCATCGACGCGCAGCAACTCACCCTGGAACAGAACCTGTTGGCGTCCATCCGGCGGGCCCTCCCGCCCCGCGCGCCCTCCTTCTGGGACATGACGATCCTGGCGTACTGGGCCTGGTCGGCGTTCGATCCCCGGGGCGCGAACACCATGCACTCCGCGCAGGGTTCCGGCGGCCTCGGCTACGCCTTCCCCGCGGCCCTCGGCGCGGCGGTGGCCGACCCGACCCACCCGGTCCTCGCCGTCTCCGGCGACGGCGGCGCGCTCTACTCGATCGCCGAGCTGGCCACGGCCCGGCAGTACGACCTCGACGTCACCTGGCTGATCGTCGACGACGGCGGGTACGGCATCCTGCGTGAGTACATGACGGACGCGTTCGGCGAGGCGACGGGCACGGAGCTGACCCGGCCGGACTATGTGGCGCTGGCCGAGTCGTTCGGCGTACCGGGGCTGCGGACGAGCCCCGAGACCCTCGCGGACGATCTGGCCAAGTCCCTTGCCACGCCCGGCCCTTCGGTGGTCGTACTCCCGGCGGTGCTGCGGATGTTCGCGCCGACGCACGCGCGGGACTGACCGCCCGGTCTCGCGGCGTCACCCGCACGGCACCGTGCCGGCTACAAGCTGATCACCGACACGGTGCCGGCGAAGAAGTTGGTGACGTAGAGGCGGGATCCGTCGGGGCTCACCGCGACACCGCGCGGGCCGTCAGCGACGGGGATGGTGTCGACCACCTCGCCCCGCGCGATGTCGATCACCGAGACGGTGTCGTACGGGAAGTGGGCCACGTACAGGCGGGCCCCGTCGTGGGTCACCGCCACCCCGTACGGGCCGGTGGCGACGGGGATCGTCGAGACCACCGCGGTGCGGTCGAGGTCGACGACGGACACCTTGCCGGAGAAGTAGTGGGTCACGTAGAGGTACTTCTGGTCGGGGCTCACCGCCACGCCGACCGGGAAGTCGAGGTCGGGTACGGTCGCGAAGTCGCCCATGGCGAACTGGTCGGTGACCCACACCCGGTCCTCCAGCGCCAGCGCCAGACAGACGCGCTGTCCGTCCGCACAGGCGGCCACCCCGTACGGCGCCTGGCCGAAATGGCTGCCGGAGACGTCGTCCGGGAGCTCGATCTTCAGCAGGAGGCGGGCGTTGGGGACCGTGACGTGCAGACGGGTGCCGTCCGGGCTCGCCGCCACACCGTACGGACCCTCGTCGACCGTGATCGTGTCCACGACCTCCTCGCGGGAGAGGTCGACGACCACCACGGAGTCCGCCCTGAAGTCGGTCACGTGGAGACGGGTCCCGTCGGGGCTCACCGCCACACTGTGCGGGCTCTCCCCGACCCGGATCGTCGTGACCGCGCGCGGGGCGGGTGGCGTGGTCGTGCTCGGAGGCCGGGCCACCTCCCGGCCTCGCTCGCGGGCCGCCTCCAGGAGACGTACCAGCGGCATATCGGCGCGTTCGGCTGCCAGACGGTCCCGGCTGTCGTGTTCGGTGGCCATGAAGGCACCTCCCGAATCCGTTGCACGAGTGGACGGTTGGGGCGCCGGTCGCGCATCGCGCGGTCACGAGGACGACGGCGTCGCACGGGCCGGCGCGGCGTCCGCGTTCGTCCGCGTTCGGCGGTGTTCGGCGGCGCGGGCCTACGGTCCAGTCTGGTGGAGTTCCAGGTGACGTGCGACTCGACGGCACTCGCCCCGGGCGCCGACGCATGACCGCCCCTCGCCCCCCGCCGCGTGCACGGCTCCGGCCCGCCCTTCGGTCGCGCGGCGCACGCTTGTTTGTCAGCATGGAGAGCTGTACGGACGGTGCGCGCCTGTACATCGCTCCACGAGCCCTGTGCGTCCCGGTGCGCATCCCGGTGCAGCGCCACATCGCGGGAGATCGAGCCATGGCCGTCATTTCCGCTTCCTCGTCCTCCGGGCCCTCCGAGAACGACGACCAGTCCGTGCCGGACTGCTCGTCGGATCCCGGGGCCGCGTTGAAGGACATGTTCGTCGACCGGTCCCAGGGCGACCGCATCGCCCGAGGGCAGGATCCCGTGGAACGGCCGGTCTTCCTCAAGCCGCACGGCACCGCCCGCGGCACTCTCACCGTCCGCGCCGACCTCCCGGACGAACTGCGCGTCGGATTCCTGGAGTTCGCCCGGCAGCGGCCCGAGGGGCTGACCGCCTGGGTGCGTTTCTCCAGCGACACCGTGCCCAGCCGCCCGGACCTGCTCACCACTCTCGGCGTCGGCGTCAAGCTCTTCGGCGTGCCCGGAGCCAAGCTGCTCGACGGCGAGCGCGACGCCGACACCCAGGACCTGCTGATGCAGAACCACGACGTGTTCTTCGTCGACACGGCTCGGGACATGTGCGAGTTCACCCGGGCCGGCGTGGTCCACCACGACTACGAGTCCTACCTGCGCGACCACCCGGTGACCCGGCGGATCCTCGACGACATGGCGAAGACCGAGGACAGCGTGCTGACGGCCACCTACTGGGGAGTGCTGCCGTACGCCTTCGGTACCGAGAGCGCCGAGAGCGCCGAGAGCACCGAGCGGTTCGTCAAGTACAAGCTGGTGCCCGCCGGTTGCGCTCCCGCCGACCCGGCGGCCACCCCGCCCGAGGAGAACCCCGGCTATCTGGGGACCGACCTCGCGCACCGGCTCGCCGCCGGTGACGCGGCCTTCGACCTGCTCGTGCAGTTCCGCACGGACGCCGAGGCCATGCCGCTCGACCGGGCGACCGTGCGCTGGGACGAGACCGTGAGCGCCCCGGTCCCCGTCGCCCGGCTCACCCTCAACCGGCAGGACGTCCGTGGCCGAGGGCAGTCGGCGTACGGCGCCAACCTGGCGTTCAACCCCTGGCACAGCCTCGCCGAGCACCGACCCGTCGGCAGCATCGCCGAAGCCCGCAGGACGGTCTACAAGGCGTCGGCCGACCGGCGCCGTGACGCGGGCGGCATCCCGGCCGCCGAACCCGGCCCCGCCCGGCCCCCGTCCACCGAGCCTCCGGGGCGCGACACCCGGGTCGTGCGGGCCGCCATCCACCCCGCGATCGGCGTCGCCCGGGTCGGCGACAGCGCCGACGGGTTCGTCCTCGCCCCCGAGACCGAGGACGAACCCCCGCTGCCCACCGGCTCGTACAAGGACGCGACCGGCGCCCTGAAGCGGCAGGCGGCCCGGTTCCGGATCTACGGCTACAACGCGGCAGGGGAACCGGTGGCCGAACTCACCGCGGACAACGCCGAGGTGCGCTGGACCGTGCACGTCGCCAACAAGAAGGCCGCCTGGTACCAGTTCCAGCTGGCCCTGGACATCCCCGAGGCCGCCCGGGCGGAGGAGAGCCAGCTCCGTAATCCCCTGGTCGCCGGCCCGGACCGCGGCAGGCTGGTCATCGACCCCGGCAGCCGCTCCGTACGCGGCCGCGACCGGGCCGGCGGTCCCGAACTGCGCTTCGACACCGGGAGGTTCCTCCGCATCCCGGTCTACCTCGGCGAGCTGCGCACCGACGGGGCCGGGCGGCTGATCTTCCTCGGCGGCCGGGGCGTCGCCGAGTCCGTCGACTTCAAGGAGGCCGAGGACTTCGCCAACAACGACGGCTGGTACGACGACATCTCCGACGGCCCGGTCACCGCCGAGGTCCGGGTCGACGGCCGCGTACTGCCGGTCGAACCGGCCTGGGTGGTGGTCGGCCCGCCCAACTACGCGCCCGAGCTGAAGTCCGTGCGCACGCTGTACGACCTCCTCCGCGACGCGTTCGTCACGGCCGGAACGCTCCCCGAACCGAAGAAGGTCTCCTTCACCCACGACATCCTGCCCATCCTGCGCCGCCTGTGCGATCTGCAATGGGTCAACCAGGGCCTGGCCACCCTGTTCGGACACGGCGGACGCGAACACTTCCTCGACCCCGACCTGCTGGCCGCCCTCGCCGATCCCGGCGCACGCCACGAGGAACTGCGCCGGCAGATCTCGAAGGCCATGCGGGACCCCGACCGGGACGGCACGTCACCGATACCCTGGCCGCCCGTCTACGGCGACGCGATGAGCCTGCCCGCCGTCTCCGCCCGCCAGTACCTGGCTCTCTCCCCGCTCCAGACACGGCTGTTGGCACGCTGGACCCGCGGCGAGTTCGTCCCCGACCTTGCCCCCGGTGCCGCCGCCACGCCCAAGCCCCTCGACCGGCTGCCGCTCGCCGACCGGCCCGCCGCCCTGGACCGCGCGGCCCTGTCCTTCTGCCTCGCCGACGCCTTCCACCCCGGCTGCGAGATCACCTGGCCGATGCGCCACACCACGCTGTACAGCGCGCCGTTCCGCATCCGCCACCTCCCGCCGGGCCCCGACCGCATGTACGGCAGGGTGCTCACCCCGCAGACCGCCCTGGCGTACGACGGGCCGCTGTACGCCCAGGGCCCCGGCCACCTGACCCGGTGGATGGCCGTGCCCTGGCAGACGGACACCGCGAGCTGCCGCTCCGGGTACGAAAGCCGGTACGACCCGTACCTGCCGACGTTCTGGCCCGCCCGCGTGCCCAACCACGTCCTCGCCGAGGAGGACTACCTGATCGCCGTCGACACCACGCGCCCGCGCGAGGAACGGCTCGCGGCGTTCGCACGGAGGGCCCCCTGGGACCGCTGGCTGCCCAAGCCCTACAAGGCCACCATCAATGCCATGGTCAAGGACTTCGGCCGGCTCGGCCTGGTCGAACGCCGTCCGGGCGCCACCGACGACCCCCTGCTGCCCGCCGAGATGCTCGTCGAGTCCGAGGTCTCCTTCCCCGCCGAGCCGGCCCCGCCGCGCGGCCGCAACCTGCTGAGCCTGCATGTGCCGCTCGCCGCCGACGAGCGGCTGCGGGAAGCCGTCCTGGCGACCGCCGTCGCCCTCGCCGAGGAACCCGACGAGGAGCTGTCGGCGGGCTACATCGCCAAGGTCGCCCGCTTCCCGGGCAACCGATGACCCGGCACGTGACCTGCCACCTGACCTGCCATGTGACCCGGCACGTGACCTGCCACGTGACCTGCCACGTGACCCGGCACGTGACCTGCCACCCGAGCCGCCACCTGACCCGGCACACGACCCGGCAGGCGACCGCCGGCCCCGGCGGTCAGTGGTGACGCGTCACGAGGTGTACGACGCGGTCGTCGCCGGCGGGGGACCGGCCGGCGCGGTGGCCGCCCTCGTGCTCGCCCGGGCCGGCCGGCGCGTGGCGATCGTGGACGACCCACCCGCGCCCGGGGCGGGAGCCCACAAGATCGGCGAAAGCCTGCCGTCGGCCGCCGCCCCACTGCTGCGCGACCTGAACCTGTGGCCCGACGGCACCGCCCCGCCCCACCTGCGCTCCACCGGGATGTCCGTCTCCTGGGGCTCGCCCGCGCTGCACGAGCGCGGCCCGGTGCAGGACCCGTACGGAGCCGGATGGCAGCTGGACCGCCTCCGCTTCGACACGTTCCTGCGGGAGGCGGCCCACGCGGCGGGCGCCGAGCCGCTCCACGGGCGGGCCGTGGACGCCGTGGACGACGGCCCCGGCCTGCGCCTGCTCGTGCGCCAGGGGGGCAGCACACGGGAACTGCGCTGCTCCTGGGCCGTCGACGCGACGGGACGGCGCGCCGCCCTCGCCCGGCGTCGAGCGGTCCGTCGGCGCGAGGACCGGCTCGTGGCCGCCCATGTGCTGATGCCGCGTCACCGTCCGTCCACGGCGGGGGAGTCGGACCGGGAGGCCAGGACCGTCGTCGAAGCGGTCCCCGGTGGGTGGTGGTACACGACGCTCACTCCCGTGGGCCGGATCGTCGCCCACCTGACGGACCCCGACCTCGCCGACCCCCGGCTGCGCACCCCCGACGGGTTCCTGCGCGCGGCCCTGCGCACCCGGTACATCGGCGCCCGCCTCACGTCCCGGGACCTCGCCGATCCGCCGGTCCCGCGCTGGAGCGCCGCCCACGGCCTGCGCCTCACGCCGTACGGCGGCCGGGGCTGGATCGCCGCCGGTGACGCGGCGCTGGCCTTCGACCCGCTCTCCTCCCAGGGCATCCTCACCGCGCTGCACGGCGGAGCCCGCGCCGGCCTCGCCACGGCCCTGTGCCTCGCGGGCGCACCGCCCCGCCCGGTCCTGGCCTCGTACACGGACTTCCTCGACGGCGTCGCCACCGCCTACGTACGCCATCGGGCGGAGGCGTACACGGCGGAGACCCGCTGGCCGGAACTGCCGTTCTGGCAACGGCGGGGGGCCGTCCGCCGACGCGCGGGACAGGGGCCCCACGACTAAAGTGGGCATAGGGAGCAAATGGGGGAAAATCACCTGTTCCGGGGGAACAAACCACCCGCTCTGGGGGTTCGGCCATGGCATCTCAGTCACAGTGCGTTCTGGACGCGGCGGAAATCACCCAAGCCGTACAGGACCTCAACCACTCGGTGACCCTGATCGCGGGAAAGACCACCGTCGTCCGGTTGTACCTCAGGGGTACCTCCGGCCCGGCGGTCTCCGTGCGGGGCGCCATCGCCGTCCGCCGCTCCCCGGCGGAACCGGCCGGCACGATCACCTCGGTCAACGCGATCACCCTCGATCCGGCCCAGCCCCACGACCTCGCCACGTGCCGCGGGGACGCCGGACTCAGCCTCAACTTCCTGCTGCCCAGCTGGCTCACGGCCGAAGGCCCGCTCAGCGTCACGGCGGTGAACGTCGTCGACGCCGTCAGCGGGACCCCGCTGCCGCTCACCGGTCCCGCCGGACCCACGGTCTGGTTCAAGACCGGGCCGCCGCTGCGCCTGCGCGTCCTGGGTGTGCGCTACCCCTTCGGCAGCCCGGCCGACATGCGCGCCCCACGGGAGAAGGACTACCTGGCGCTGGTCTCCTGGCTGGGGCGCGCCTATCCGGTGGCCGAGGTCATCAGCTCGCGCGCGGTCGTCGACGCGGTCGTCCCGCCGGAATTCGACGCCGAGGACGTCAACGCCCAGCTCGCCGCGCTCCGGTCGCTCGACATGAGCGCCGGCGGGGACCAGCGCACGCACTACTACGGCCTGGTCGCCGACAGCGGCTTCTTCATGCGCGGGGCGGCCTCGGGCATACCGACGCTGCCCGACCCCACCACCGTGGCGTCGGGACCCACCGGCGCCTTCCCCTACGGCTGGGACTTCGACGGTGTGTACGGCGACTGGTACGGCGCCCACGAACTGGCCCACACACTGGGCCGCAGACACCCCGGCTTCTGCGGGGAGAGCCACGACGACCTGCTGAACTACCCCATCAAGAACGGCCAGCTCGGCGACGAGACCCACGGGTTCGTCGGCTTCGACGTCGGTGACGCGGCCCTCGGCCTGCCGATGACGGCACTTCCGGGAGAGCAGTGGCACGACGTGATGACGTACTGCACATTCCAGTGGATCAGTTCCTACACCTATGAGGGTGTACGGCGCCGTCTGCTCGCCGAGGACGCCCTCGTGTCGGGCGCCGGCCCCGTCGCCGAGCCGACCCCGACGGTCGCGCCCACGCCGCCGCTGACCGCCGCGGTCATGGCGGGGCTCGGTGGAAGCCGCGGGCGGCCCGACGACCGCCGCCCCACGCGGACCGTGAGCAGGGTGACGTCGACCGGCCCCGGCACGCGGGCGGCGGTGGCGGGCCCCGACCCGGACGGTGGTGCGCCCGGGCAACTCGTCAGTGTCGTCGGGACGGTGAACCTCACCCGCGTCGAGGGCAGCATCCGGTTCGTCAACCCGGTGGAGCGGCCGGCCGTGCCACCGAGCCCGCCGGCCGGGCAGGCCCCGCCGCCGGAGACGGCGGAGGGCGGACAGCCCCCGACAGCCCTGCTGCGGATCCTGCAGTCCGGTGGGACCCCGCCGCAGGAGATCCAGGTGCCGGTCAAACTGAGCTCGGAACCGGAGCCGGGCGCCGACCGGACCGGCCTGATCGACGCGGTGGCGCCCGTCGGCCCCGCTCCGGAGGCCGTGGAACTGGTCGTGGACGGCCAGGTGGTGGACACCTTCCGGCCGGGCGGCGGCCCGCCCACGCTGCGAGCCGCTCGGTACGCGAGTGCCGAGGACGGCATGTTCGGCATGGACCTGGAGTTCGACCGGGACCCTGAGCCCGACCTCTCCTACTCCGCACAGGTCAGCGCGGACGGCGGCCGCACCTGGCAGACCCTGGGCGTCGGACTCAAGGAGCCCACGGTCCAGCTCGACCGCGGCCAGTTCCGGCCCGGGGACGACGTCCGGCTGCGCATCACGACGACCAACGGATTCAGCAGTACGGCGGCGGAGACGGCACTGTTCCCCGAGTGAGGCCCGCCCGGCCGGACCCGGCGGGGGTTCGGCGTGACCGCCTCCTCGCGGTCACGCCGACCCGGCGGATCGGAACCCCTGCTCCGGTCGCGTCGGTTGCCCGGCGCTCAGCGCAGGGCCGCGCCGAACATCGCGTCCGTGACCGGGCCCGCCACGTCGCCGGGGCCGAAGGCGAGGGCCGATGTGGTGGTCAGGCCGGTGGCCGTGCCGCGGAGGACCCAGACGGCTCCGTTGTCGCTGTTCTCGGCGGGAGCGCCGACGGCGAGGTCGGGGTGGCCGTTGCCGTTGACGTCCAGGAGGGCCGTGGTGGCACCGAACTTGTCGTCCGCCTCGGCGACTCCGGGGACCCCGGCGGTGTTCTGGTGGAAGACCTGGATGCCGGCGCCCGTGATGCCGGAGGCGCTGCCGGGGACGAGGGCGACCGAACCCGCGTTGGTGATGTCCGTGATGTCCTCGTATGCGATGCCGAGGGCGAGGTCGGCGTAACCGTCACCGGTGACGTCGGCGACGGAGACCGCCGAGCCGACCAGGTCACCGTCCTCCTGCGCGCCGGGGAAGCCGGCCAGGCCCTGGTCGAAGGTCTGGACGTTCGCCTCGGACGGGCCGGTGGCGGAGCCGTAGGCCACGCGGACCTGGTCGGACCAGCCCTCCGCGCCCACGACCACGTCGTCGTAGCCGTCACCGTTCACGTCGCCGATGCCGGTGCCGGCCGGGTCGCGGCTGGTGTCGTCGCCGGGTGCGAAGCCGCGGGTGAAGCCCGAAGCGCCGCCCAGGAGAAGGCGGTTGCCCCAGGTGCCGTCGCCCGTGTAGTGCCATTGGACCAGGTCGTCCCGGCCGTCGCCGTTGACGTCCCCGACCTGGCCGGAGACGACCGGGCCGGTGATGGAGGACGGGCCGTTCTCGCAGCCGCCGCCGGTCTCGCAGGACGCGTCGTCCTCGTTCCAGCCCCACCACAGGGACTTGTCGAGGAGGGGGAGTACGGCGTTGGGCTGGCCGGCGCGGGAGATCGGGCCCTTCCACAGGGCCGCCGGGGCACCCTCGGGGTCGTCGCCGCCGACGTCCTGGGCGGAGAAGAGCGCGAGGTCGGTCTTGCCGTCGCCGTCGAAGTCGCCCGCCTGCGGGGCCGCCCCGAACCCGGCGATGCTCGTACCGCCGGTCAGCCCGGAGGCCGACCCCCAGAGGATCACGGAGCCCGCCGTGCCGCCCGCGATCACCAGGTCGCCGTAGCCGTCCCGGTCCAGGTCGCCCTTGGTGAACGTCGAGCCGAAGCGCTGGTTCGCGGTGGCGGAGCCGGGCACGCCGCTCGTCGAACGGCTGACGAGCTTCTTCTTCGTCGTGGAGAGCCCGCTGTTCGAGCCGTACATGACGGCCACATAGCCCGCCTTGGCCTTACTGGACACCGTGGCGTTCGGTGCGCCGACGACCAGGTCGGCGTACCCGTCCCCGTTGAAGTCGTCCGCCGCGCCCACCGACGCGGGGGCCGCCGAGGCCGGGCCGAGCGACAGGGCGGTCAGGCCGCCGGCCAGCAGCACCACCGCTGCCAACGGGGCGCTCACTCGTGCCGTGCGGGTGCTGCGTCGTGCTCCTGCTCGTGACATGCACGTGCCTTTCGAGTCGGTGGGGTCCGGCGGTTCCGGCGGACGGAAGCGTCGCGTCCGTGTAGTCCGACTCGACTCAGGGTTCATCGGTTGTACGTGCGAATGTCAGGGATCGGTAACTGGCGGAGAGCCCCTGGACGCGGGTCCGTCCAGGGGCTCTCCTGCGAGGTGCGTCGGGCCTGTGGCTACGTCACGTCCGACGGGTCCAGGCGGTAGACACTCGCCGACTGGCTGTTCTCACCGGACGTCGCGCCCGAGTCCGACGTCGCGCTTGCGCCGTACTCGCTCGCGTCCACCGCCGTGCCGTTCTCCTGCACCCAGGCGGTCACCTCGGAGCTGAGGGTGGAGTTGCCGCCGCGGCCGCCCCCCATGCCGCCGCCGAGCTGGATGTAGTGCAGCTCGCCGTTCTTCACCAGCTCCTTGAGCTTGGCGAGGGTCATGGCCTGGTCGCTGCCGGACCAGCCCCACATGGAGATGACGGGCTCGCCGCTGCTGAGGATGAGCTGGGCCGCGCTCTGCGAACTCGACACCGCGAGCAGCCACGTGGCGCCGTCCTGGTTCTTCTTCAGGTAGGAGACCAGCTCGGTGTCGGCGCCGCCGCCCATACCGCCTCCTCCGCCGCCCATGCCACCGCCGGGCCCGCCGCCCGTGCCGCCCTGCGGGGCCTGGCCGCCGCCGGACTGCTGGTCGCCGGTGCCGTTCGGGGGCGTGCCGGTGCCGGTTCCGCCGGACTGCCCGTCCTGCTGGGTGCCGTCCTGCTGGGTGCCGCCGGGCGCCCCGCTCGGGGGCGTACCCGTCTGACCGCCGCCCGGCTGCTGCCCGTTGGCCTGACCGCCGGCCTGGCCGTTCGCCTGGCCGTTCTGGCCGCCGCCCGGGAATCCACCGCCACCGGGACCGCCGCCGCCCGCGCGGTTGCCCCCACCACCGAAGCCGCCCGTCCCGCTCCCCGTCGTCGGCCCGGCGGTCGGGTTGGTGCCGCCCATGCCGCCGCCCGTGGCGGAGAGCTCGGTGGCGGCGTACGCGGCGGGGCCCGCGACCGAGGCGACGACCGCCGCGGTGAGGGAGGCGGCCAGCAGCCGTACACGGTTGCCGGAGCCGCCGGAACGGAAGACGACCAGGCCCACGACCCCGGCCACCATGACCACCGCGATCGCCGGCCACAGCCAGGTGTTCCAGTCGGTGGCCCGGCGCAACAGGACGACCGCCCACCCACCCGTCACCGCGAACGCGGCCGGCAGCACCCACAGCCACCGCTTGTCCGTGCGGAAGGCGCGCAGCAGCATCAGGCCGCCGCCTCCGCAGAGGGCCGCGATGCCGGGGGCGAGCGCGGTCGTGTAGTACGGGTGCATCGTGCCCTCGGCGAGGCTGAAGGTCAGGTAGTGCAGGGCCGTCCAGCCGCCCCACATCACCAGCGCGGCGCGCGTCAGGTCCGTACGCGGGGCGCGTCCGCACAGCACCAGGCCGCCGATGAGCGCGATGGCAGCGAAGGGCAGCAGCCAGGAGATCTGGCCGCCGAGGACGTCGTTGAACATCCGGCCGAGGCCCGCGGTGCCGGAGAAGCCGCCGCCTCCGCCGCCCCCGCCTCCGCCGTTGCCCTCGCCGCCGAGGATCCGGCCCAGGCCGTTGTAGCCCATGATCAGGTTCCAGGCCGTGCCGTCGGTGGAGCCGCCGATGTACGGCCGCTCGTCGGCGGGTACGAGGGAGACGGCCGCCGCCCACCAGAAGCTGGAGACGGCGAGGGCCACGCCCGCGAGCGACAGGTTCACGATCCGCTTCACCAGGCCCGTGTTCGCCGCGTACAGGTAGACGGCGAACACGGCGGGCAGGGCGATGTAGCCCTGGAGCATCTTGGTGTTGAAGGCGAGGCCGAAGCAGGCGGCCGAGCCGAGCAGCGGAAGCAGCCTGCCGTTGTGCACGGCGCGCAGTGCGAGGGCCGCGCCCGCCACCATCAGGAAGACGAGGAGGGTGTCGGGGTTGTTGTCGCGGTTGATGGCGACCGTGATGGGGGTGAGGGCGAGCACGAGCGCGGCGACGGCCGCGGCCCCGTGGCCCCAGACCCGCTTCACCGAGGAGTGCAGGATCCAGAGGGTGCCGAGCGCGGAGGCGATCAGCGGGGCCATCATCTGCCAGGTGCCGAAGCCGAGGATCCGGCAGGACAGCCCCATCACCATCAGCACGAAGGGCGGCTTGTCGACGGTGAGGAAGTTCCCCGCGTCCAACGAGCCGAAGAACCAGGCCTTCCAGCTCTGCGTGCCGCTGAGCACGGCCGCGCTGTAGAAGCTGTTCAGACCGGAGGAGGACAGGTTCCAGGAGTACAGCACCCCCGCCAGGATCATGATTCCGATCAGCGCCGGGAGCGACCAGCGCGGTGCGTTCTCCGGTGGCCGTACGGGGGCGGCGGGCGGCGGGGACTCGGCGGCCGGTCCCGGCGAGGCGGGGTTCGGCTCGGCGCTGTCGGGGGCGTGGGGGCGTGGGTCGGTGGCAGATGTCACCACCGCACCGTGCGGCGACGGAATGAGCGTGCACTGTGGCATGCCTGGCAGCGGCCTGTGAATGCGCACCGGGGGAAGTAGAGGGCGGGCCCGCGAGAACGGCGAACTCCCGGCCGCCGGACCGGGAGTTCGCCTTGTGCGTTGTGTGCGTTATGCGTGTTGTGCGCGTTCGTCGGGGATCCGGCGTCTACCAGATCGCCTCGACCCACTCCGGGTGGTCGATGAACGGGTTGCGGTTCTTCTGGTAGGTGTCGTAGATGACCTGGTTGCGGCGCTCCTCGAAGGAGTCCGGCGGGTCCTCGTCGTTCCAGGCCTTCAGTACGGAGAGGCGCCCGTGGTAGCGGGTGCCGCCGTTGTTGACGGAGTCGTTGGGCTCCAGGTTGGGCCAGCCGTCGTCACCCTCGTAGCGGACGGCCATGTAAAGGATCATGCGGGCCACATCGCCCTTGACCGCGTCGCGGGGCTCGAAGGAGTTCGAGTCGTAGAGGCTGCCGCCGCTGTTGGTGAAGCTGCTGCCGCCGTTGTCGAAGTCGAGGTTGCCGCGGATGGCGTTGACCGTCACGTCCTCCGGGCGGAGGTGGTGCAGGTCGGTGCCGGGGCCGGCGGAGGTGCCGAAGTCGCCGTGCGACTGGGCCCACACGTGCTCGCGGTTCCAGTTGCCGGAGTTACCGCCGTTGAGGGTCTTGCTGCGCGAGATGCCGCTGTACAGCAGCTTCACGTTGCTGCTGTTGTTCGGGTCCTGGTCGGTGACCTTCAGGGCCTCCCAGACAGCCGAGTACGACAGCTTCGTCTGGGGGCTGATGATCGTGTGCAGGGAGGACTTGAGGCTCGTACCGGTCTTGCCGATCGCGTTCTTGTAGTACGTGCTGTCGTAGGCGGTCGTCGTCGCCGAGGCCGGGGTGGCGGTGGCCGCCGGAAGGACGATACCGACGAGCACGGCCGACGTCGCGAGCGCGACCGACTTCCAACTGCGTATGCGCGCAGCGGGCATGAGGGGTGTCCCTTCCCAGAGGGCCGCGCAGCGCGAGGAGTTGCTTCGGGGAGCCTCGTTCTACGCGGGTTGACTGTGTGGGTAACCGAGAGATTGGCATGGACGGGTCAGTCCATGTGTTACGACGGGAAGGCGATTCGGTGACGTTATGGCTAACGGGGCAACCCTCGTGCCCCCACGCCCTTCCGAGTGCCCCGATGAGAGGGGAGACCCCAATTGACGTGGGGAATCAGGCGTGCTGGGCCCGTGCCGCGCCGGTCGCGGACCGGTCGCGGACCGATCGGTGCGCCGACCGGTCCGCCGGAGCTCACAGCCGGCGCCCAGCCGCCTCGAAGCCGTCTCCGAGGCTGGTGTTGAATGCGAGGGCGGCCGGGGTGCGTGCGGGCGGATCAGGTGCGCGACCTGCTCGAAGAGCGGAAGCGGCTGCTCCGACTCATGGATCCCACCGCCGACGACCACCACGCCCCAGGGGCGCTCGGTCGGGGACGCGACGACGGTGGGCCCGGCGGCCTCGTCATGCACGACCCGGCATGCACGACCCGGCATGCCACCCGTCATGCACGACCCGGCATGCACGACCGGCGCCGATGCCGTGTCGATGCCGGGTGCGTCGAGCCGGGCCGACTCCGCGTCGAGAGCCCGCGCGCGGTGTCTCCCCGTCCGGGCCGGGTACCGCATGGACGTCGTAACCGATGACAAGAACGGAAGGTGTGTGCCCCACTTGTTCGACAGCAGACTTGTTCGGCACCAGGCAACCCCGACGAGGGGTCGTCCGTCTTCCATGGAGCGATCACTCTCGCCGTGATCCGGTCCACCCGCCCGCGCCACTCACCGGAAAGCCATGCTGCCCGCCAAGAAGAGACCCAGCCAGCTGAAGAACACATCGGCCAGATAATTGATACCCATAGTCGCGCGGGCGCTCCCGCGCATAAGAAGCACCCTCGCGTCCACCGCCTGGCGTCGACCACGGGTGATCCTGTGGGTCGCGGTGAGTGCCGTGGCCATCGGATTCCTCGTCGCGCTGGAGGCGATCGCCCGGGGATACGGCCTGCCGGGGCCGGTCACCAACCAGGCGCGAGAGGTGATATTCGCCCCCAAATCGGGGCCGTTGCTCTACGCCAGTATGGCGTTGACGATGGTGGTGCTCACCTGGCGGCAACGGTTCATCGCGGCCGGGGTGGCGATCGGCATCGACGTCGTCTTCTTCGTCGTGCGGTGGATCGTCGACGCCAGGATGATGTTCGGCAACGGCGCGCTGTGGGTGATTCTGGGCTGTGCGGTCGTCGCCGTCACCCGGCGCACCGGCCGTGAACGGGCCCTGCTGCTGAAGGGCGTCGGGCTGGGCCTGCTGCTGGTGGCCGGCCGCAAGACCGGCGACGCCTGGCTGCTGATCACGTCCAAGACCCGCCCGACGGTGCTCGACCCGTATCTGGCGACCGCCGACCACGCCCTGGGCGACCCGTCGTGGCTGGTGGGCCGGATGGTCAGGGCCACGGGTCCGATCGGCACGCATCTGCTCGACTGGGTCTACATACAGCTCGCGGTGGCCGCGGTCGTCGTCACGCTCTACCAGCTGCGTCACGTGGCGGCCGAACGCCGCTTCCCGCGCCACCACCTGGTGCGCACCTTCCTGGTGATCGGCCTCCTCGGACCGAGCATCTACATGGTCTTCCCGGTGGTCGGCCCGGTCTTCGCCTACGGCCAGGGCGCCTTCGGCACCGGCGGCGGACAGTGGGCGCTGGCCCACCTGTGGCCCGACGTCCCGCCCCCGATCAGCGCCCCGCACCCGATGTCGTACGACGAGATAACCCCGCGCAACTGCATGCCCAGTCTGCACACGGCGTGGGCCACCGCGATCTTCATCCACTCCCGCGGCGGCCCGCGCCTTCTGCGCTTCGCGGGCACGTTCTGGCTGATCGCCACGCTCGGCGCGACGCTGGGGTTCGGCTACCACTACGGTGTGGATCTCATCGCGGGTGTGGTCTTCACGCTCACCATCGAGGCGGCTCTGCGCACGTACGACCGCGGCTGGGACCGGTCGGGGATGCGGCTGGTCGCCTACGGCGCGACGGTGTTCGTCGGGCTCCTGCTGGCCTATCGCTACCTGCCCTTGGAGATGGCCCGGCACCCGTGGGTGGCCGGACCGCTTCTCCTTCTGGTGATGGCCTCGGTGGTGTACGGCTACGTGCGGGTCGACCAGCGGTGGGCGCCGAAGGTCGCACCGGCACGGCAGCCGGCACAGTCGGCGGGACGGCAACCCGAACTGGCGGGAATCCCTCAGCCCTTGAGCCGCTCCCGCAGCTCGTCGACATCGGCCAGGAACCACGTCTGACGGTTGCGGTTGCATTCGCGGACGAAGTCGCGCAGGGCGGAACTGGCGGTCGTGTGGCGGGATATGTCGCCGATGACGGCGAGGCCGACGCGGTACTGGACGAACTTCTGGATGATGTCGCCGGCGACGCGGGTGGGCAGGTGGAAGAACGCCTCGTCGAAGCGTTCGACGGGGACGGCGACCCAGGCGGCGCCCTGGTACCCGGCGTTGCCGATGAGATCCAGGGCGTCGCTCTCGCGGGCGATCGGCTCGCCCTCGGGAGCGCACATCAGGACGGGCACGTCGTGGATCGTCTCCAGGGTGGTGGTCATGGAGGGCGAGGCTACCGCCGGACTCCGGCCCGGTGCCGGGGGTGGGGGAACGGGCGGGGCCCGCCGGAGGGTGGGGCGAGCGGGGCGGACTCACCGCACCAGGTCGCCGTAGGCGATGACGTACTCGCCGTACTGGTGGCGGAAACCCGAGTGGAAGTCGTCCTGCAGGCTTCCGTGCAGGTAGTTCGGGAGTTTGCCGTCCAGGGGGCTGAACTCCGCTATCGCGAGGAACAGTTCGGTGGCGGCGGTCCCGTACTTGGGGCCGCGTTCTCGGGCGGCGAGCAGGTGCCGGCCCGCCTGCGCGAGGTGGTCCCGCAGGTGCGGACCGGGGTGCTGCTTGGCCTTGTCCAGGTTCTTGGCGGTCTTCAGCTTGATCTAGCGCGGAACCCCGGGCGTTCACGTCCGGGAGGAAGCGCTTCTCTGGATCGCTCTGACTTGCAGGTGCCCACGGGTCTGCACTGTTGACCTCAGCCAGGGCGCTTCTGGTTCTCGATGTACTCCTTGATGATCTCCAACGGTGCTCCGCCGCACGAGGCGGCGAAGTACGAAGGCGACCAGAAGTGGTCACCCCACAGGTACTTACGGATATGGGCTGGGAACTCCTGGCGGAGCCGCCGGGCAGAGACGCCCTTGAGAGAGCCGACCAGCCGGGACAGGGCGACTTTGGGCGGGTAGTGCACCAGCAGGTGGACGTGGTCCCTCTCCCCGTTGAACTCCACCAGCTCGGTGTCGAAGTCCGCGCACACGTCACGCATGACCTCCTCGCAGCGCCGAAGGATCTCATCGGTGAACGGGCCGCGCCGATACTTTGGTGTGAAGACCAAGTGCGCGTGAAGGGTGTAGACGACTGTTCTACCCCTACGAATATTGGGGTTTGACTCCCAGCGTGGTGACATAGATCAACGATACGATCACGCCTGTGAAACTCGTTGTGCAGGTAAAGCTGATGCCGGAGGCCGGGCAGGCCACCGCGCTTCTCGCGGCCCTGCGCACGGTCAACGAGGCCGCGAACTGGGTGTCGGCGGTGGCGTTCGAGCAGGGCGTGCCGCGTGAGTACGAGCTGCGTAAGCACACCTACGCGGAGTTGAAGTCGCGGGGGTTGGGAGCGCAAGCAGCCCAGCACACCATCAAGAAGGTCCGCGACGCCTACACGACACTCAAGGCCAACATCAAGGCTGGGAACCTCGGCAGACCGGGCTCGAAGCGGCGCAGGAAGGCCGAGTCCAAGCCCGTCGCCTTTCGGCCCGAGGCAGCCCAGCCGTACGACGACCGGTGCCTGAGCTGGCAGTACGACGCGCAGACGGTGTCTATCTGGACCACTGCCGGACGCATCCGGGGTGTGCGGTTCGTCTGTTCCGCCGACGGCCTCAAGATGCTGCGTGAGCACCGGCAGGGCGAATCGGATCTGGTGGAACGCGACGGCGTGTTCTACCTGATCGCTACCTGCGAGGTCCCCGAGGAGAAGCAGTACGAGCCCGACGGGTTCATCGGCGTCGACCTCGGCATCGTCAACATCGCCACTACGTCCACCGGCTACCAGGCCGCCGGGCGCGACCTGAACCACCACCGCAAACGCCACGGCGATCTACGCGGCAAGCTCCAGCGCAAGGGCACCAAGTCCGCCAAGCGGCTGCTGAAGAAGCGCAACCGGCGCGAGCAGCGCCATGTCTCCAACACCAACCACATCATCGCGAAACGAATCGTGACCGAGGCTGAACGCACCTCGGCCGGAATCGCCCTGGAAGATTTGGGCGGCATCCGGCAGAGGGTACGGCTCCGCAAGCCCCAACGGGTCGCGCTCCACTCCTGGGCCTTCGCCCAGCTCGGAGAGTTCATCGCGTACAAGGCACGCCGAGCAGGCGTGCCCGTGGTTCACGTCGACCCTGCCCACACCTCGCAGACATGCTGCGAGTGCGGGCACGTCGACAAGAAGAACCGGGTCGACCAGGCCCTCTTCATCTGCCGGAACTGCGGGGTCGTTGCCCACGCGGACCGGAACGCTTCCCACAACATCGCCCAACGTGGCGCCGTGGTGTGGAACGCGGGGCGTGAGTCACGCGTCCCAGCCACCCCGTAAAGGGGTGGCAGGACGGAGGAGCCCACCCAGCCGCCAGCTGGGCACTACCTCCAAGCCCGGCCCTTCAGGACCGGGTCAAGTTGACCGACTTGTCCCGCTCGCCGATGGCCCGCAGCGCGTACAGCGTCGCGTAGAGCCGGCCGCACACATACGCGGGGCTGGGCTGCTTGTCCGCCAATCCGGCACTCCTCTTCCCCCCACCGGGGCGCGTCGGGCTTTCGCGTCCTCCTTACCCCACCCGGCGAAGAAGGGAACGCGTGTACAACTATCGTTCGCCTTCGCTAGTCGACTGAGGGAACGCGCCGTTGGCGGGTTCCAGTCGCTCAAGGGGATGGGAAGGATTCGATGACTCACCGGATATCGGGGGTATCCCGGGTGTCGCGCAGGTCCAGACGGACGCGAGTGGTCGCTGCGGGGATCGGGGCGGGGATGGTCGTGTCGTCGGCGGCCATGGCGTTCGCGCCGGCCGCGGTCGCGGCGCCGACACCGCAGGTCGGCTGTACGTCGAAGCAGGCAGGGCTGGCCGAGAAGCTGCAGAAGGACATCACGACGGCGCTGGCGAAGCGGAAGGGGACGGTGGCGGTCGGGCTGTACGACCGGGTCACCGGCACCACCTGCACGCTGCGGGGCGAGACCGCCTTCGACTCGGCCAGCGTCGTGAAGGTGACGGTGCTCGCCGCGCTGCTGTACGACGCGAAGAAGAAGAACCGGTATCTCACCGACCGCGAGACCAAGCTCGCCACCGCCATGATCACCAAGTCGGACAACGCCTCCACCAGCACCCTGTGGAGGCAGCTCGGCCTCACGAAGATCAAGGCGTTTCTCACCGCCGCCAAGATGACCCAGACCAAGCCGGGCGCGAACAACTACTGGGGCCTCACCCAGATCACCGTCCGGGACGAGCAGCGGCTGCTCGCGCTGCTCACCGCGAAGAACGGCGTCCTGAGCGACAACGCCCGCGCCTACGTCCTCAAGCTCATGAACAAGGTCGTCGCCGGACAGCGCTGGGGAACGCCCGCCGGGGCGCCCTCCACCGTGAAGGTGCACGTCAAGAACGGGTGGCTGTCCCGCGCCACGCACGGTTGGCGGGTGCACAGCGTCGGCACGTTCACCGGCGGCGGACGCGACTACACGATCACCGTCCTCACCCACGGCAACCCCGACATGCAGTACGGGGTCAACACCATCCAGGGCGTCGCCAAGGTCATCCACAAGGATCTCGTGCCCGTCCCGAAGAGCGCCTCGGATGCGTCCGGCGTGCAGCGGTACGAGCCCACCGACCGGCCCCAGGAGGCGACCGTGCCGGTACCGGAGGCCGGGGTCGGCAGCGGCTGATATCCGGACGTTCACGGCGAGGCCATCCGCGTATCACCGGCGTCGTCCTACCGTGACGCCATGCCTCTCAGAAGCGTCGTCGCGACCCTCACCGCCGGCCTGGCGGCGGCCACCACCACCTTCGCCGCCGCCGGGCCGGTCCACGCCGACTCGCCGCCGAGCCACGCCTGTTCGTCGTCCGTGTCGATCGAGGCGTACTCCGACGCCCTCGACAAGACCACGTACGACGGCACCTTCGTCGGGAACCTCTCCGGCCTCGCCGTCGACCGCGACGGCTCGCTCCTCGCCGTCTCCGACCGGTCCTCGCTCTTCACGCTGGACCGCCGCACGCTCCGGCCGCGGGGCGTCGTCCCGCTCGCCACGGAGACCGGCGCCGCGCTCGACTCGGAGGGTCTGGCCGTCGACCGGGACGGCACCCGGCTCGTCAGCTCCGAGACCGAGCCGACCGTACGCCGGTACGACCGTGCGGGGCGGCTCCTCGGCGGACTTCCCGTGCCCGACGCGCTGAAGGTCGCCCCGGCCGGGCGGTCCGTCGCCAACCAGACCTTCGAGGGGCTCACCCTCCTGCCCGGCGGACGCACCCTGCTCGCCTCGATGGAGAGCTCCCTCTCCGGCGACACGGCCGGGACCGTCCGCTTCCAGACCTGGCAACGGCACGCCGGGGCACGGGACTTCCGGCTCTCCGCCCAGTACGGCTACCGCGCCGACACCGGACTCGGCGTCGTCGAGGTGGCGGGCCTCCCGGGCGGACGGCTGCTCGTACTGGAGCGGGGCTTCACCGCCGGGATCGGCAACACGGTCCGCCTCTACGCCGCCGACACCCGCCGCGCGACGGACACCGGCGGCGTCGACGTCCTCACCGGCCGGGACGGCGACGGCGTACGGCTCGTGAGCAAGACGCTCCTCGCCGACCTCGTCGACTGCCCCTCCCTCGGCGCCACCGCCGAGCAGCCCCAGCCCAACCCGCTGCTCGACAACATCGAGGGGATGACCGTCACCGGACAGCGGCGGCCCGGGGGCCGGCTGAACGTCCTGCTGGTCAGCGACGACAACCAGAACGCCGTACAGACGACCCGGTTCTACTCCCTTCGGGTCCGGGTGGCCTGAGCCGCCGACGAGCGCGGTGCGGGAGCCGCCACGACGGTCTCCGCCGAGGCTCAGTCCCGTCGTTCGCAGTCGCAGTCGGCCGACGCCCCGTCCTCCAACAGGCCGCTCTTCGCCGTGAGATAGGCGAGCTGGGCACGGCTGTTGCTGCCGAGCAGGTCGCCGACCTTCTTGAGGTGGCTGGCGACGGTACGGGGGCTGATGCCCAGCCGGCTGGCGATGGCGGCGTCCGTGTAGCCGTCGACCATGAGACGCAGTACGTGCAGCCGGGTCTCGTCGGTGAGGAGCGGGGGGCGTTGCTGGTCGTGCTCGTAGACGACCGGCTTCGCCCGCTCCCAGGCGTACTCGAAGGCGGAGACCAGGAAGTGCACGACGCCGGGGTCGGTGACCCTGAGGGCGTGGGTGCCGTGGTCCTTGCCCATGTCGGGGATGAACGCGACGGCCCGGTCGCAGATGATCATCCGGTCGAAGACCTCGTCGACCGTACGCACCTCGACGCCCAGCTCGGTGACCTGCTTGATGTAGTCCAGGGTCGGGCCGTGGGCGCGGACGGTGTGCTGGTAGAGCGTGCGCTGCTTGACGCCCTTGCGGTGCGCCTCCAAGGTGCGCGGCAGGGCCTTGACCAGGACCTCTTCGGGGCGCCGGCCGCCCGGGTGCGCGGTCAGCAGCTCGGTCTTCGTGCCCTGGATCGCCTCGTCCAGCGCGGCGGTGATCGCCGGCGCGGGCGTGAGGCGCTGGGAGGACTCGCTCTCCTTGCGGCGGGCGGTGCGGTAGACGCTCTCCGCCTGGGACATGGACGTCCGTACCGCGGCCAGGGCCTGCTGCTGCTCCAGGATCAGCCGCTCCATCGGGTGCGCCAGCGCCGCGGTCGCCACCGACGGCGGGATCGGCACCATCGCCTCCGGGTCGTCCACCGCGGGGGCCACCAGCCCGAACGCGCTCACACATCCGGGCGCGTCCGCGCGCGCGGCCCTTCCCGCCAGCAGCGCGGTGCGATAGAACTCGATGCCCGCGACGCAAACCTCCGCTCGGGCCTCGATGCCCTCGCGTATGTCCGACTCACCGCACATGCCCGCCCCCTTCAGAATCCTGCAGTGCACGATCATGACCCCTTCAATCGCTTCCGGCAACCGGCGGTCCACGGCATGCTCTTCGTGTGGACAGCGGCGAAGAGCCGCAAGTCCGAGAATTCTTCTGGGGGGTACGGGAAATGAACTACATGCGCAGACTGGCCGGGGCGCTCGCTTTTGTCGCCGCCGCGGTGCTGACCCTTTCTGCCGCCGCCGAGACGGCCGACCGCACCACGGTCGCCAACGCCCAGGCGTCCAACGCCCCGGGCGACCCCGGCTGGCCCTGAGCCGGGACACCGGCCCGAATCAACGCGCGTAAAGCCGACGTAAATCGCACGTAAGGCCCGCGCGGCGATCGCACAGTGCTCACCCGACGCGTACGCAGCGCTCATGTGGCGTGCGCGCGGCGCTTCTGCGGCACTCGCCCGGACGACCGGGGGTGACGGGTCGTCAGGCGGCGGGCGGGAGTGTGTGGGTTCGCAAAGAAGGCGGTTGAGGGGGGAGCCGTCCGGCCGGATCGATGTCCCTTCGATGTCCATTCGACGTCCGGTGAATTCCGCCTGCCGGTTCATGAGTTCCGGCATGTCTGTTTCGTATTGAATCAACGAGGGAGTCCGAGGAAATGACCACCGCCATCGCCGCACCGAAGTGCTTGGTGTGCGACACCGAATTCGAGGTCCAGGACGACTGGGAAAAGGGGGAGATCACCGAGTGCACGGCCTGCGGCCAGGAGCACGAGGTGGTCGAGAAGTCCGCCGCCGGGGCGCGGCTGGACCTCGCCCCCGAGGTGGAAGAGGACTGGGGCGAGTGACGACCGCCGAGCAGGTCCTGCTCTCGGTGACGATGCTGCGGCCCGAGGAGAAGCTGCTCCTCGGGGCGCTGCGGGCCGAGGGGCTGACGGCCCGGCCGTTGCTGATGGAGGATCTGGCCGAGGTCGTGGCGGGCCGCACCGGCGGCCCGCCCGCGCTCGCCGTGATCCGCAACCTGTCCCACCGGGACGCCGTCAGCGTCTCCCGGCGGCTGGAGTACGCCGGGGTGACCACCCTCAACCGGTCCTCCGTCATCGAGGCGTGCAACGACAAGGGGCTCCAGTCGCTGCTGTTCGCACGTCACGGCATTCCGCATCCGGTCACCCGGCATGCCTTCAGCTACGACCAAGTGCGGTCAGCTGTCGACGAGTTGGGAATGCCGGCCGTCGTCAAGCCGGTGAGCGGGTCGTGGGGGCGGGGGGTCACCAAGATGGCCAACGCGGAGTGTGTCGAGGCGTGGGCCGGGGGACGGGAGTCCGCGGACGCGACCGGGAAGCTGTTCCCCGTCGTCGTGCAGGCGTACGTCGACAAGCCGGGGCACGATCTGCGGGTCGTGGTGGTGGGGCGGACGCCCGTGGTGGCGATTCAGCGGGTGTCGGAGGACTGGCGGACGAACACGCATCTGGGGGCCCGTGTGCAGCGGGTCGAGGTGACCGCCGAGATCGACAAACTGTGCCAGCAGGTGGTGGATGTGCTGGGGCCCGGGTTCTACGGGGTGGACCTCGTGGAGGACCGGGTCGCCGGGGAGCTGCTGGTTCTCGAGGTGAACGCCAATCCGGAGTTCGCCAAGTCCTCCGCGATGCACGGGGTGGATGTGGCGGGGCTTTACGCGGCGTATGTGGCTGAGCAGTTGGGTGTGCCGGCCGCCGCCTAGCCGATGGGCGCCCCTTCTTCTCGCCCCCGCCGCCCCTACCCGTCCCTTCCCCAGGGGCTGCGCCCCTTCGACCCCCGTCTGCGGGTTCGTCGTGGTTGCTCGCGCAGTTCCCCGCGCCCCTCGAAAGGGCCTGCGGCCCTTCCAGGGCGCGGGGAACTGACCGACGAGCCCCCACCCACCCGCGGCCGGACAACCGGCCCGAGGAACCACCTCCCCTCTCCACGGAAAGAGGCCCGACCTCCTATGGAACTGTTCGACACAGCCACCGTGCTCACCCGCGTCCTCACGTCGGGCGTGGTGATGAGCATCGAGAAGAGTGACCGGGAGCTGCCCGGTCTGGAACGACTGCTGACGAAGAAGACGAGGCGGAGCAAAGCCGTCCTGCTCAACAGCCGTACCGGGGCGATACACGCCGCGCTGGCCGGTCAGGGGATCGGCCACGGGGACAGCGTCGCGCTGGCGGAGCCGGACGCGGAGACCGCCGCGTTCCTGGCCTGGCTGGGCGTGACCGTGACGTCGTACGACGGGCCGGTGGCCTACGACTACATCGCGCTGGACCCGGCCAACGCCGACCGGCTCGGCGAGCTGGTCGCGGGGGCCACCGCGCCGGCGCTGGTCGTGGACCTGTCGGGCCTCGGCTTCGGCCCGGCCGCCGCCGTGCTCACCGACGACCCGCGCCTGTGGGCCCGCGCCGAGCGGCTGAAGATCTTCGGCGCCTACGACCTGCGCACGATGTGGACGCAGGAGGAGGCGGACGCCGACCTCGTACCCGGCGTGCAGTTCAACTACCGGCTCAGCCCGCTGGTCGCCGCCTGTGTGCGGATGGCCCTGACCCAGGCGGCACAGACCCAGGCGGCACAGACCCAGGCGGCACAGCACCGGCCCGCCGCGACCTCCGGAGCGACCCAGTCATGATCACCGACTTCCCGAACTCGCCGCTGCCGCTGCCGAATCCGGCGGACCTCGACGACGAACTCGCCGCCCTGGGCGGCGGCGAGATCATCCCCAAGGCGCTCCGCCGCACGCTCTTCCCCGTCATCACCAAGGAAGACGTGTTCAACCTGATGCTCGCCCAGCGGCAGGCACCCGAGAAGGTCGTCGCCGACTTCGCCGAGGCCTACCGGGCGTACGTGGGCGCCGGGTACGCGCTGCCCACGGCCAGCGGTACCTCCAGTCTGCACATGGCGCTCGTGGGCGCCGGGGTCCGGCCGGGCGACGAGGTCATCGTGCCGGCGTTCACGTTCATCGCCACCGCACAGGCGGTCGTCGCGGCCCACGCCATCCCGGTCTTCGTCGACGTCGACCCGGTCACCTACTGCATGGACCCGGCCGCCGCCGCTGCCGCGATCACCGAGCGGACCCGGGCGCTCATGCCCGTGCACGTCCACGGTCTGCCCGCCGACGTTCCCGCCCTGCGCGCCCTCGCCGACCGGCACGGCATCGCCCTCGTCGAGGACGCCTCCCACGCCCACTCCGCGAAGATCGGCGACCGGGTCGCCGGATCCTTCGGCGACGCGGCCGGGCAGAGCCTGATGGCCGACAAGAACTTCCCGCTGGGCGGGGAGGGGGGCATCGCCTTCTTCGCCGAGGAGGAGTCGTACGAGCGGGCCGTCGCCTATCTCTCCGAGCACGGCATCGACTACGGGATGTCCTGGGTCGCCGCCGCCTTCGGGAGCAGCCAGCTCAAGCGGCTGCCGTACTACGACGAGATCCGGGCCCGTAACGCCGCGCTGCTCGGCGAGGCCCTCCACGAGACCGGGCTGTTCACGCCGCCGCACGTGCCGGACGGGCACGTCCACGCGTACAACATGTACCGGATCACCCTGCACCCCGAGGCCGTCGGCCTCGATGACCTGCCCGTGTACGCCGTCAAGGAGGCCGCGCACGAGCTGCTGGTCGCGGAGGGCGTGCCGGCGCGGGAGTGGCAGAACACGCCCATCCCCTGCCATCTGCCCTTCCAGCACCGGGACGGGTTCGGGAACGGCTATCCGTTCAGCCTCAACCCGGGCGCCGTGCGCGACCACCGGCCGCAGGACTTCCCCGTCACCCTCGGCATGCTCGACTCCACCCTCGTCCTCTGCCGCGAGCTGCGCTCCCCGGTCGAGTACGAGCGGATCCTGCGCTACGCCGACGCCTTCCGCAAGGTCGCCCGCCGCCCGGACGCCATCCGCAAGCTCGTCGAGGAGCGCGACTACGTGCGGCCGTACGAGAAGGCGGCCCGCCTTGGCTGACATCGGTCTTTCGAATCCTTCCGGCGAGAGGATCCGCGTCGCCGTCGTCGGCGCCAGCGGATACACCGGCGGCGAGGTCATCCGGCTCCTCCTGGAGCATCCGCACGTCGAACTCGCCTTCCTGTCCGCCGAGCGGGCCGCCGGTGCCGCCATCGGCGCGGTGCACCCGTGGCTGCGCAACCACCCGAAGGCGGGCGGGCTGAAGTTCCGGCCGCTGGCCGAGCTGGCGGAGATCGACCCCGTCGACGTCGCCTTCGGCTGTCTGCCCACCGGGGCGCTGCCCGAGCGGCTGCCGCTGATCTCGGCGCACGCCAAGCGGGTGCTGAACCTGGGCGGCGACTTCCGGCTGCGGGCCGAGGACGAGGTGCGCGCGCACTACCCGAAGACCGCCGAGCACCCGCCGCTGGAGGACTTCGCGTACTACGTACCGGAGTTGAGCGCCGAGGTACCGGACGGGCGGTTCGTGAACCTGCCCGGCTGCATGGCCGTCACGACGATCTACGCGCTCTACCCGCTCTTCGCCGGGGCCGCGCCGCTGGCCACCGACCGGGTCGTCGTCGACGCCAAGACCGGGTCCACGGGCGGCGGACGGGGCAGCAACGAGCCGCCCGCCGAACGCACCGGCAACTTCCGGGTGCACAAGCTGTACGGGCACCGGCACGCGCCCGAGGTCCGGCAGGCCATCGCCGACTTCACCGGCGCGGCCGTGGACCTCCGGTTCTCCACGCACAGCCTGGACGTGGCCCGGGGCATCCTGGTCACCGCGTACGCCGAACTCCGTGACGGCGTCACCTCGTTGGACGTCAAGCGGGCCTACGCCAAGGCGTATGTGGGCAAGCCGTTCGTCCGGGTCCGCCCGGCGCCGAAGGCTCCGCAGGACTTCCCGATGCTCAAGGCGGTCGTCGGCTCGAACGTCGCCGAGGTCGCCATCGCGGTCCAGGGCGGCCAGGTCGTCGCCGTCGCCGCCCTCGACAACCTCATCAAGGGCGCGGCCGGACAGGCTGTCCAGGCGATGAACCTCATCAGCGGTTTCGAGGAGACGGCCGGCCTGCCGACGACGGCGGTGTCGCCATGACGACGCGGCTGGACCGGCCGGTGACGGGGGGCGCGCGCAGCGGCGCGTCGCCTCTCGGCACGCGGAACACGACCGGCGAGGGCACGGCGGAGAAGCACACGGTCAGGAAGCAGACGATCGAGAAGCAGACGATCGAGAAGCAGACGGCCGGCGAGGCCTCGGCTCAGCCCGGGGCCACCGCCACGGGCAACGCCACAGCCTTGGCCAACCCCTCGGCCACCGCCCCGGTTTCGGGCATCGCCTCGGCCACCGCCCCGGGCACGGCTTCGGCCCCGGGCACGGCCACCGCCCCGGCCTCGGCCACCGCCCCGGGCACGGCTTCGGCCCCGGCCATCGCCACCACCACGACCCCGCCCACCACCACGACCCCGCCCACCACCACGACCCCGCCCACCACCACGACCCCGCCCACCACCTCGGCCCCGCAGGATTCGCCCGTGTCCGTCTCCTCCCGCCCCGTCGTCCGGTCCGTCCGGCCCCTCTACGTCGTCAAGGCCGGCAGTGCCACCCTCGATCGCGGGGGTATCCACAAGGAGCTCGCGGACCTGGTGGCCCGTGGCGCCCGCGTCCTGCTCGTCGCGGGTGGGGCGACCGGGATCGAGCGGCACTACGAGGCGATCGGGCGGCCGATGCCGCACCTGCGGCTGGCCAACGGGGACTCCGTGCGGTACTGCCCGCCGGAGGAGATGACGCATCTCGTCGACGCCTACGAGCGGGTGACCCTGCCCGCCGTGGAGCGGGAGCTGCGGGCGCTGGGGCTGCGGGTGTTCACGTCGGTCGCGGCGCGCGGCGGGCTCGTCACCGGCAGGGCCAACCGGCCGCTCAAGGCGGTGTCCGGCGAGGGACGCACCCTGGTGGTGCGTGATCACCGGGCCGGCGTGCCGACAGACGTCGACGTCGACGGGCTGACCGCGCTGCTGGAGGCGTACGACGTCGTCTGCCTGTCGCCGCCGGTCGCCGACCCGGCCGGCGGGGCGCCGCTGAACGTGGACGCCGACGTGCTCGCCGCCGTGCTGACCGGCGCGCTCGGCGCCGACCATCTGCGGCTGGTCACCGGCACCGCCGGGCTGCTGACCGACCCGGCCGTCCCCGGTTCGACGCTGTACGACGCCTATCCGGGCGAGGGCGCGAAGTACGCGGGCGGCAGGATGCGGCAGAAGGTACGGGCCGCCGAGATCGCCATGAAGGACAGCGGCGCGGACGTCGCCATCACCGGCCCGCACACGATGAGCGAGCCGTCCGGCTGGACCCGGTTCTGGCGTACGAAGGAGCCGGCGGCCGACCTCGGGCTGCTCACCCGGATCGCGTGCGTGCCGTCGGTTTCGCGGGACGAGGCCGAACTCGCCGCGTATCTCGCCGAGTGGTGCCGGGAGCGCGGCATCGACGCCCATGTGGACGAGGCGGGCAACCTCGTCGCCACGCGCGGCGACGGGCCCCGGCGGCTCCTGCTCCTCGGTCACCTCGACACGGTCCCGCACCACTGGCCGGCCGAGTGGCGCGACGGTGAGCTGTGGGCGCGGGGGAGCGTCGACGCCAAGGGCTGTCTGGCGAACTTCCTGGAGGTGCTCGCCCACGCGGACATCCCCGAGGACGCCCAGCTGTGCGTGGTCGGCGCGGTCGAGGAGGAGATCTCCTCCTCCAAGGGCGCCTTCCACGTCCGCGACCGGTACCCGGCCGACGCCGTCGTCATCGGCGAGCCCAGCGGTTCGGGGACCCTGACCCTCGGCTACTTCGGGCTGTTCAAGCTCCGGGTGACCGCCTCCGTGGCCAGCGGCCACTCCGCGGGGATGGACGCCGTGTCCGCGCCGGACCACCTGATCGACGTCCTCGGCCGCATCCGGGCGTCGGTGCTCGCCCAGGCGCCGGACGCGCTCAGCGCGGTCATCGACGTCCGGGTGGAGAACGGGCGGGAGCGCGGCACCGCCACCGGCATCCTCAACTTCCGGGTGCCGCCCAAGGCCGACGTGGAGGCGATCGAGGCCGCCGCGCTGGGCCACGCCGACGACGACGTACGCGTCGAGGTGCTGCGGGCCACCCCCGGGCACGCCGGAGGCCGGTCCAGTGCCCTGGTCAAGGTCTTCACCCGGGCCTTCGCCCAGGCCGGGATCCGCCCCCGCTTCGTGGTGAAGAAGGGCACGTCCGACATGAACACGCTGGCCACCACCTGGCACGACGTGCCGATGGTGGCGTACGGGCCCGGCGACTCCGCGCTCGACCACACCGACGAGGAGCGCATCGACCCCATGGAGTACCGCACCGCCCGCACCCTGCTCGCCGACGCGGTCCACCGGTGGTTCGCCCTGTCCGACCTGCCCGAGGGGAGCCGGCGATGACCACGGCCGTACTCGAAGAACCCCGGGTCGGGGACGGTGACCTGGCCGGCCTGGTGGCCACGCTCACCGAACGTGCCGTCCGGGCCCGCCGGCTGGTGGTCGACATGGCGGCGAGCCCGCGCGGCTGCCACCTCGGCGGCAGCCTCTCCGTCCTCGACATCCTGATCGCCGCACTGCACCGCGCCTCCGCCGGCGACGGCACGGAGGTCGTCCTCAGCAAGGGCCACGCGGCCGCCGGTCTCTACGCGGCCCTGCACGTCAGCGGGGTCCTGCCGGAGAACCCGGCCCCGCTGTACGGCCTCGCCGGCCACCCCTACACCGGCCATCCCGGCCCCAAGGTGCCCGGCGTCCGCTTTCCCACCGGCAGCCTCGGCCACGGCGTCCCGTACGCCGCCGGGTGGGCGCTGTCGCAGCGGCTGCGGGGGCGGCACGGGCTCGGCGTCGCGGTCGCCGGGGACGGCGAACTGCAGGAGGGCCTGGTCTGGGAGACCTGCCAGGTCGCCGCCGCGCAGCAACTGGGCAACTTCGTGCTCGTCGTCGACCGCAACGGCGGCCAGAACGACGGCATGGTCGCCGACATCTCCCCGCTGCCCCGGCTCGCGGAGCGGTTCGCCGCGTTCGGGTTCGACGTGACGGAGGCGGACGGCCACGACCTGCGGGCCCTCACCGACCTGCTGGCCGAGGACCGTTCGGCCGCCCGCAAGCCCCTGGCCGTCGTCGCCGACACCGTCAAGGGCAAGGGCGTCCGAGCCGTCGAGGGCAAGCCCGGCTGCCACTACGTGACCATCGACCAGGCGCGCGCCGCCAAGTGGAAGCGAGCGATCCGATGAGCCTGACGGACGAGCGGGCCGGGGTTCTGCCGGCGGGAGTGCCCGAGACCGCGTCGGGCGACGCGGCCGGGGCCCTCGCGGGCGAGCGGCCACAGGGCACGGCGGGCGCCCGGCCCGGTCTTCGCGCCGGGACGCGTCCTGTCGCCTCCGCCGACGAGCGGACCGTCGTTTCCGCCGACGGGGGGCCTGTCGTCTCCGCCGACGAGCGGCCCTTGGCCCCCGCAGGGCCCGCGCCCCTCACCGACGAGCGGCCCTTGGCCCCCGCAGGGCCCGCGCCCCTCACCGACGAGCGGCCCGACGCCCCCGCAGGGCCCGCGCCCCTCACCGACCAGCGGCCGGTGACCCTTTCCGGCCGTGACGCCTACCGGGACGAGCTGACCCGGCTCGCCGCCTCCGACGACACGATCGTCTGCCTGGAGGCGGATCTGGGCGGCAAGGGACACCCCTTCCAGGCCGCCCACCCGGAGCGTTTCCTCAACCTCGGGATCGCCGAGGGGGCCATGGTGGACATGGCTGCGGGTCTTGCGGCTGGCGGCCACAAGCCGTTCGTCAGCACCTTCGCCCCGTTCGCCGCCCTCCGCGCCGCCGAGAGCCTGAAGCTGACCCTCGGCTACCTGGCCGCCGGCGTCACGGTCGTCGCGCCGTACGCCGGTGTCTCCGGCGCCTGGTTCGGGACCACCCACCACTGCCTGGAGGACCTGGCGATCCTGCGCAGCGTGCCGGGCGTGACCATCGCGGCCCCGTACGGCGACACCGAGATGCGCGCGGTCGTACGGGAGGCGGTCCGCTCCGGGCGCCCGCACTACATCCGTACGGGACGCAACGCCACCTACGAGTCCCTCCCGGCGCTCGGTGACGAACTGCCCCTCGTCAACTGGGAGTTCAGGGCCGGACCCGAGGACGTGTGCCTCGTCTCCGTCGGCGAGGAGGGCACCCGCCTCGCCCTCGCCGCCCGGCGGGCCGTGCCCGGCACCGCCCACGCGCACCTCGTCTACCTGGACCACGAGCACCTGACCGAAGCCGCGGCCGAACTCGCCCGCCACCACGCGCGGTTCGTGGTGGTCGAGGAGCACCGGGGCCAGGGCGGGGTCGCCGAAGCGCTGGCCCTGCTGCTGCCGTCCTGCCGGGTCACGTCGGTGAGCGCCGACCGGAGCTGGCCCTCGCAGGGCGGCGACCACGAGGAGGTCATGGCCGCGCTGGGCCTGGACCTGCCCGCCGTACTGGAAGCGCTGGACCGCGCGTCGACGACGTCGACGGCCTCCGCCGGCCGCCCCACGAACTGATCGCACCCACAAGCCAATCCACGCCTGTCCAAGGAGTCCCCGTGCACATCCTCATGATCGAATGCAACCCGAACGGCATGGCCGGCATCGCCAACGCCCTCGACCTCGGCCACGACGTCACCCTCGTCTCGGTCGACCCCGACTTCTACCTCGCCGTCTCCCCGCTCACCGAGGCCGCCTACGCGCACCCCAACTGCCAGGTCATCAAGAGCGAGAAGGCCTTCTCCATCGAGGAGTTGACGGCCCTGGCCCGCGAGCTCCACGCCGAGCGCCCGGTCCACGGGGTGACCACGTACAGCGAGTACCACACGGTCCACACCGCCGCCGTCGCCGAGGCGCTCGGCCTGCCCGGGATGAGCGTCGACGGCGCCCGCAACGCCCGCCACAAGCACCTCACCCGCCTCACGCTGGACGGCAAGGGCATCCGGCAGCCGCGCTTCGCGCACGTCTCCGACCCGACGAAGGTCGAGGCGGCCGTCCGCGAGATCGGCTTCCCGTGTGTGGTGAAGCCGTCCGACGGCACCGCCAGCCTGCACGTCCTGCACCTCAAGGACGAGGACGACCTCGACGCCTACCTCGCCGAGCTGGCGGAGGTCGTCGACTACGGGCGCGGCGTCGTCCGTATCCCGGACATCCTGATCGAGGAGTTCGTCACCGGTGAGCTGATCTCGGTGGAGTCGTGCGTGCTCGGCGAGGGCGAGGTCGTCAACCTCGGGCTGACCGACCGCCCGCTGAGCGGCTTCCCCCACTTCATCGAGATGGGTGCCACGTACTTCACCGGACACCCGCTCCAGGACGAGCTGTTCGAGATGACCACGAAGGTCCTGAACGAGCTGGGCGTCGACTTCGGCTTCATCCACACCGAGTTCCTGCTCGGCCCGGACGGCCCGGTGCTGTGCGAGGTCAACGGCCGGCTCATCGGCGGCATCGTGCCGAGCCTGATGCAGATCAGCTCCGGCGTCGACGCCTACCTGGAGGTCATTCGCCAGGCCCTCGGCGAGCGCCCCGAACTGCCCTTCCCCGGCGAGACCATCGCGGGCGGCCACTGGTTCGGCTCCCCGGTCGCCGGCACGGTCGAGTCCATCGGCTTCGACGGTCTGAAGGACCTGCCCGGCTTCCACAGCGCCCTCGCGTACAAGAAGCCCGGCGTCGAGGTCAGCCGTCTTTCCAAGAGCAACTTCGACTGGATCGGCCACATCATCTTCACCGGCGCCGACCGCGACGAGGTCAACAAGCGCAACGAGGAGGCCCTGGACGCCATCGACCTGCGCCTGAAGGTCGAGGTGGCCCGATGAGCCAGGCCGTACGCGGCCAGGAGGGGACGGTCACCCTGAACGGGGTGGCCGTCCCGGCCCTCGACCCCGAGGCGGTCTTCGACGTCACGACCGGGGACGGGGTCTTCACCCGTATCGAGAGGACCGGCCCCCGGCGGGGCGGCGAACACGAGCTCTGGCCCGGATACACCGAGACCCACGCCCATGTCTCGCTCCCCGCGAACTGGGACGACACGGTCGAGGACCCCCGGATCGTGGCCCTCCAGTACCTGTACCACGGGGTCACCCACGTCGTGGACATGTTCGGTTTCCCGCTGTCCGCCGACGCCTGGGCGGCCGGCCGGGAGGCCTCCCCGTGGCCATACCCGGAGATCACGCACTGCGGTTACGCGGTGACGGCGACGACCGACGCGGCGGGCCGCACCGGCCACGGCGTCGAGTTCCCGGCCCCGGTGTACATGCTGGCCGTCGAGTCCGACCTCGACCACGCCCTGCGCGCCAACGCCGAACGCGGCGGCACCTTCCTGAAGGTGATGTTCACCGACGGCACGGAACAGCCGGGCAGCCCGGTCCGGTTCTCCCGCCTGTCCGAGCGGGTGCTGCGCTTCACCGCCCGGATGGCGGCCGAGCGCGGCGTCACGGCGGTCATCGACTGCAACACCCTCCAGGAGACCCGCTGGGCGTACGAGTGCGGCTTCCGCCTCTTCGCCCACACCGTGCGCGACCGCACCCTCGACGAGGTCGACTGGAAGGAGTTCGAGGGGGCGCGGTTCGTGTCGACCCTCGCCGGGCTCCGGCCGATGATCATGACGGGGGAGGAGTTCCTCGCCGAGTACGGCCGCGAGGGCTTCGCCGAGACCCAGGACGTCCGCAACCTCGACTTCGTCCGGGGCATCGAGAAGCCGTACGGCATCGAGTACGGCGTCCAGGAGACCCGGACGGCCGCCCTCGCCGACATGCGCCGCAACGCCCTGGCCGCGCTGCGCCGCGGCGACCTCCTGGTCGGCACCGACTCCGGCAACACCGGTGCCTACCACGGCTACTCGCTGCTCAGCGAGCTGGACCTGCTGCGCGGCGACGACCCCGCACTGGACGGGATGCTGCGCCACCAGGCCACGGTCGGCGGCCGCCGCTACTTCGACGAGCTGAGCGGCCGGACGACCGGGGCGCACCCGCTGAGCGTCGGCGCCCCCGCCACGTACAACCTCCTGCACGCGTCCGCCCCCGACCGCGCCCTGTCGGCACTGCCCGTCAGGACGGTCGTCCGGGGCACGGACCTCGACCGCCCGGCGCTCGCCCGTGCGATAGCCGCCCTGCGCGCACCCCATGCTGTGACCGACCCGAAGGGAATGGCCGCGTGACCATCGAACGCAGGCGGGCGCTGATCGGCGTCAACGCCGGTATCTTCCTCGCCCACATCGGGAACTTCATCTGGTTCCCCGTCCTCGTCGCCTCCCTCGGCGGCACCGACAGCGGCTTCTGGGCCGGCGTCGTGATGTGCATGACGTACGTCGGCCGGCTCGCCGCCACCTTCTTCTACGAGGGGGTCGCCGCCCGGATCGGCATCCGGGGCGCGGTGTTCGCGGGCACCGCGACGGAGGCGGTCGCGCTGGGCCTGATGGGCTTCGGCAGCGGTGTCGTCGTGTACAGCGTGCTGGCCCTCTTCATCGGCCTCGGCTCGGGCACGGCCTTCCCGGGCCTGAAGAACGTCCTCGTCTCGTACCCCGACGACGAGCGCCCGAAGGCCTTCTCCACGTTCCAGATGTCCGCCCAGGTGGGCCTCTTCGGCGGCGCGCTGGCCGGTGGCCTCCTCGCCGACGTGGACCTGCGCACCCTGTTCTCCGTCGTCTTCGCGATCTTCATCGGCTTCTGCCTGGCGGCGTCGGCGTTCATCCCGAGGGACGGCTTCGGGCAGACGCCGGACCGGCCGGCGGAACGGGCCCCGCTGTTCAGTACGGCGGTCTTCAAGGGCATCGAGGTCCGCGGCGCCACCCGCTACTTCCTCCTCTCCGCCGTCTTCTGGTTCCTCTCCATCGGCTTCATGGTCGGCATCCCGCTGCACATGGAGGAGTACGCGTCGGGGTGGGCGCCCTCCGCCCCCTTCTGGATCACCGGCCTGACCGTGCTGGTCCTCCAGTACCCCCTGTTCAAGTTCCTGATCAAGCACCTGCGTCCGGGTGCGGTGATGGCGCTGGGGCTGGCGGGCATGGTCGTGGCGTTCACGGCGTTCGGCGCGGGCCGCACGGCGCCCTGGGTGGTCGTCGGCTGCCTCACCGTCGTCCTCGGCGAGATCCTCTTCGTCCCCTCCTTCGACATCTGGGTCGCCCGCAAGGTCCCCGCCGACCGCCTCGCCAAGGCCATGGGCGCGATGCACTTCTTCCGCAGCGCCGGCAACATGATCGGTTCGCTGCTGGCGGGTGTCCTGTTCGACCTGTCCCTCTCCTGGGACGCACCGGGCGCCAACTGGTACGTCGCGGCGGCGATCGCGGCCGCGTGCGCCTTCGTGTGCCTGTTCAGCCGGGACGAGAACCCGGCGGAGGAACGTGGGGTCGCCGCCGAGGAACGGGCGGAGGCCCCGGCGTAGGGCCACCGCGGGCGAAACCGCCGCCCACCCTGCCCGCTCCCTCCCACCCCTTGTGCAACCTATCGAGTTTCGATAGATTCCCATCGCAACTCGATGGAAGGGTGGGCCATGGGAAAGCTGACAGTGCGTGCGCTGCGTGCCGTGCTCGCGGTGGTGCTCGCCGGCACCGTGTGCGTGCAGGCGTTGATGGTGTGGGCGTTGGCCACCGACCCGGAGGACGGGTCGCTCCCGCTGACCCCGCTGCGCCTGATCACGATCCTGGGCATGGCGTCGGCCCAGGTCGCCCTGGTCTGCGTATGGCGGCTGGTGACCATGGTGCGACGCGGAACCGTGTTCTCCCACGCCGCCTTCCGGTACGTCGACGGTGTGATCGGCGCGATCGTGGCGGCTGCCCTGGTGTGGTTCGCGGTCACGGCCCTCAACGCCCCGGGCCAGCGGGACGACCCGGGCGTCACCGTCATCATGGGCGGGATCGGCCTGGCCATCCTGGGGGTCGCGCTCATCGTGCTCGTGCTGCGGATGCTGCTCGCCCAGGCCGTCACGCGCGACGTCGAGGCGGCGCGGCTGCGGGCCGAGCTGGACGAGGTGATCTGATGCCGATCGCCGTCGACATCGACGTGATGCTGGCCAAGCGGAAGATGTCCGTGGGGGAACTCGCGGAACGGGTCGGGATCACGCCCGCCAACCTGGCGGTACTCAAGAACGGCCGCGCCAAGGCGGTGCGCTTCGCGACGCTCGCCGCGCTCTGCGAGGTGCTCCAGTGCCAGCCGGGCGACCTGCTGCGCTGGGAGGCCGAGGACGCCGCGGGCGGATGACGCGCCCCGGCGCGGGCGTGACGCGGCTTCTCGACGAGGGGGACGCCGTGCCCCGGATTGTTGCGGCGGGATGAAATCCGTGGCCCTCCGTGTTGGTGTCTTGCGGAGACCAGGACGAACGGAGGGCACCGGCGTGGTAGCGCAACAGGGGGGCGACCGAGGTTGGGCGCGCAGACTGGCCGGATATGCCTGGCGGTACCCCAAGGACGTGATCCTCGCCCTCGGGTCGTCCCTGGCCGGTATGGCGGTGATGGCGCTGGTCCCCCTGATCACCAAGGTGATCATCGATGACGTGATCGGGGACAGGACCAGGGACATGGCCCCTTGGGCGGCGGCCCTGATCGGCGCCGCCCTCCTCGTGTACGTCTCCACCTACATCCGCCGCTACTACGGCGGCCGCCTCGCCCTCGACGTCCAGCACGACCTGCGTACGGAGATGTACGGGACGATCACCGGCCTCGACGGGCGGCGGCAGGACGAGCTGTCGACCGGGCAGGTCGTCGGCCGCGCCACCAGCGACCTCCAGCTGATCCAGGGTCTGCTCTTCATGCTGCCGATGACCATCGGCAACATCCTGCTGTTCCTGATCTCTCTCGTGATCATGGCGTCGCTGTCCCTGCCGCTCACCCTGGTCGCGATCGCCGTCGCCCCCGCCCTGTGGTGGATCGCCCAGCGCAGCCGCACCAAGCTGCACCCCGCCACCTGGTACGCCCAGGCCCAGGCCGCCGCCGTCGCCGGCGTGGTCGACGGCGCCGTCAGCGGCGTACGCGTGGTGAAGGGGTTCGGGCAGGAGGAACAGGAGACCGGGAAGCTGCGCGAAGTGGGCCGCCGGCTCTTCGCGGGGCGGCTGCGCACCATCCGGTTCAACTCCAGGTACACCCCCGCCCTGCAGGCCGTCCCCGCCCTCGGGCAGGTCGCGATGCTGGCGCTCGGCGGCTGGCTGGCCGTCCGGGGCCACATCACCCTCGGTACGTTCGTCGCGTTCTCCACGTACCTCGCCCAGCTGGTCGGACCCGTCCGCATGCTCGCCCTGGTGCTCACCGTCGGCCAGCAGGCCCGGGCCGGCACCGAGCGCGTCCTGGAGCTGATCGACACCGAGCCCACGCTTGAGGACGGGACCAAGATCCTCCCCGCCGACGCGCCCGCGACCGTCGAGTTCGACGACGTGTCCTTCGGCTACGCCTCCGAGCGCCCCGTTCTCGACGGCCTCAGCTTCGAGATCCGCCCCGGCGAGACCCTCGCCGTCGTCGGCTCCTCCGGCTCCGGCAAGTCGACCGTCTCCCTCCTCCTCCCGCGCTTCTACGACGTGACCCGCGGCGCCGTCCTCATCGGCGGCCACGACGTCCGCGAGCTGACCCTCGACTCGCTGCGCGCCGCGATCGGCCTGGTCCCCGAGGACTCCTTCCTCTTCTCCGACACGGTCCGCGCCAACATCGCGTACGGCCGCCCGGACGCGACCGACGAGCAGATCGAGACCGCCGCCCGGGCCGCCCAGGCGGACCGGTTCATCGCCGAGCTGCCCGACGGCTACGCCACCAAGGTCGGCGAACACGGCCTCACCCTCTCCGGCGGCCAGCGCCAGCGCGTCGCCCTCGCCCGCGCGATCCTCACCGACCCGCGCCTCCTCGTCCTCGACGACGCGACCTCGGCCGTGGACGCCCGCGTGGAGCACGAGATCCACGAGGCGCTGACGCACGTCATGGAGGGCCGCACCACCCTCCTCATCGCCCACCGCCGCTCCACCCTCAACCTCGCCGACCGCATCGCCGTCCTCGACGAGGGCCGCCTCGCCGACATCGGCACCCACGAGGAGCTGGAGCGCCGCTCCGCCCTCTACCGCCGCCTCCTCACCGACCCCGACGAGCTGGGCGGCGTCTCACCCGGGCACGTCCGGCCGGCGCACGCCCCCGAGGACTCCTGCGGACGCGACTCGATACGGGACGAGCTGGACGCCGAGTTCGACGCCGAGCGCGGCATCACGCCCCGGCTGTGGACCGGCGACCGGGAGCCCCGGGACACCGCCTTCGCCGGCACCCCCGCCACCCCCGAGCTCCTCGCCCAGGTCGAGGCGCTGCCCCCGGCGACCGACACCCCCGGCATCGACGAGGCCCGCGCGGTCGCCCCGGAGAAGTCGTACGGCCTCAAGCGGCTGCTGCGCGGCTTCGGGCTGCCCCTCACCCTCAGCCTGGCCCTCGTCGCCGTCGACGCGGGCATGGGCCTGCTGCTGCCCGTGCTGATCCGGCACGGCATCGACGACGGCGTCTCGCAGGCGGCCCTCGGCGCGGTCTGGGCCGCGTCCCTGCTGGGGCTGCTCGCGGTCGTCGCCCAGTGGGCGGCGCAGATCGGCGAGATGCGCATGACCGGCCGGACCGGCGAACGCGTCCTGTACTCCCTCCGCCTGAAGATCTTCGCCCAGCTCCAGCGCCTCGGACTCGACTACTACGAGCGGGAGTTGACGGGCCGGATCATGACGAGGATGACGACGGACGTCGACGCCCTCTCGACCTTCCTCCAGACCGGCCTGGTCACGGCCTTCGTCTCCGTCGTCACCTTCTTCGGCATCATGGGCGCCCTGCTCGTGCTCGACGTCCAGCTCGCCCTCGTCGTCTTCGCCACGCTCCCGCCGCTGATCGTCTGCACGGTCTTCTTCCGCCGGGCGAGCGTGAAGGCGTACGAACTGGCCCGTGAGCGGGTGTCCGTGGTCAACGCGGACCTGCAGGAGTCGGTGGCCGGGCTGCGGATCGTGCAGGCGTTCCGGCGCGAGCGCGACGGCGGCGAGCGGTTCGCGGCCGGCAGCGACAGCTACCGCCGGGCCCGGGTCCACGGCCAGTGGCTGATCTCGCTCTACTTCCCGTTCGTGCAGTTCCTGTCCTCGGCTGCGGCGGCTGCCGTCCTGATCGTCGGCGCCCACCGGGTCGACGCGGGCACCCTCACCACCGGCGCGCTGGTGGCGTACCTCCTCTACATCGACCTCTTCTTCGCCCCCGTCCAGCAGCTCTCCCAGGTCTTCGACGGCTACCAGCAGGCCACCGTCTCCCTGGGCCGTATCCAGGAACTCCTCCAGGAGCCGACGTCGACGAAGGCGGCCCCCGAACCCCTGGAGGTGCTGTCCCTGCGCGGCGACATCACCTTCGAGGACGTGGACTTCGCGTACCACTCCTCCGACGGCGCCTCCTCCGACGGCGCCGAAGCGGCCCTCAGCAGTGTGGCGCTGTCGATTCCCGCGGGCCAGACCGTCGCCTTCGTCGGCGAGACCGGCGCCGGCAAGTCGACGCTCGTCAAGCTCGTCGCCCGCTTCTACGACCCCACCGGCGGCCGGGTCACCGTCGACGGCACCGATCTGCGTGACCTCGACATGACCTCGTACCGTCACCGGCTGGGCGTCGTCCCGCAGGAGGCGTACCTCTTCCAGGGCACGATCCGGGACGCCATCGCCTACGGCCGCCCCGACGCCACGGACGCCGAGGTGGAGGCCGCGGCCCGGGCCGTCGGCGCCCACGACATGGTCGCCACGCTCGACGGCGGCTACCTCCACGAGGTCGCCGAACGGGGCCGCAACCTCTCCGCCGGCCAGCGCCAGCTGATCGCCCTGGCCCGCGCGGAGCTGGTGAACCCCGACATCCTGCTCCTCGACGAGGCGACGGCGGCCCTGGACCTGGCCACCGAGGCCCAGGTCAACCAGGCCACCGACCGTCTCACCGGCCGCCGTACGACCCTCGTCGTCGCCCACCGCCTCACCACGGCGGCCCGCGCCGACCGCGTCGTCGTCATGGCCCACGGCCGCGTCGCGGAGGACGGCACCCACGATGAACTGCTGGCCCGCGACGGACAGTACGCGCAGCTGTGGCGCACCTTCGTGGGCGAGCCGGTGCTGAAGCCGTAGGGGTCCCTCGTAGCGTGTCGCTCTGAGCGCGCAACCGTTCGAGGGGGGTTGTGCGTCCGTACATCAGTACGGGCGTGTGGCGGGAGGGGCAGCAGTGAGCAGGCGTGGGATACGTCGGCCGATGGCGCTCGGACTGGCCGTGCTGACGGCCGCCGGGCTGCTGACGCTGGCCGGGCCGACGGGGAACGCCGAGGCGGCCGCCCCGGGGTGCGGCGGGCGCAAGGTGCGGACGCTGACGTTCGACGCGGGGACCATCAAGGTCTACCGGAAGGGCAGCCGGTACGTGTGTGCCGTGCTCGTGCCCGAGAAGGCCGGGACGAACAAGGTCCGCAGGGCGTCCGTCCAGATTCGCCCCTGGGCCGGGCAGTGGGCGAAGAACAAGAAACGCCCCACCGGACCCGTGACCGTGCACGCGGGCAAGCGCGGTGTGTGGATCAAGGCGCGGGTCGGCTCGCGGACGTACGACTCGGGCTGGATCCTCCGCTGACCCCTCCCCCCTCGCACAGGGTTTTCCCTATCGCTCCCATCTGCGGCTGAAAGCAGTCCAGTTGGCCCCTTTCTTCCCTGGTGCCCCGGCGGTCGCTCCGATAGCTTCCGGCGCACAGCTGCTGCATTAGGGGAGAAACGCATGCGCAAAGCACTCAGATGGGTGCTGTCGCTCGTGGTGCTCATTGGCACGTTGAGCACGGCGGGCGCGGCCACCGCCGCGGGGTCGGACACCGCTGACATCAAGGACCGACTGCTCGGGGTACGGGGCGTGAGCCTGGTCGAGGAGAAGGCGTACCCGGGCTACCGGTTCTTCGTCCTCAACTTCACCCAGCCGGTGGACCACAGGAACCCGAAGAAGGGCACGTTCCAGCAGCGGATCACCGTGCTGCACAAGGACACGGCCCGTCCGACGGTCTTCTACACCGGCGGCTACAACGTCTCCACGAACCCCGGCCGCCGCGAGCCCACCCAGATCGTGGACGGCAACCAGGTCTCCATGGAGTACCGCTACTTCAACCCGTCCCGCCCCGACCCGGCCGACTGGTCCAAGCTCGACATCTGGCAGGCGGCCAGCGACCAGCACCGCATCTTCAAGGCGCTGAAGAAGATCTACGGCAAGAAGTGGATCTCCACCGGCGGTTCGAAGGGCGGCATGACCGCCACCTACTTCGAGCGCTTCTACCCGAAGGACATGGACGGCGTCGTCGCGTACGTCGCCCCCAACGACGTCGTCAACAAGGAGGACTCGGCCTACGACCGGTTCTTCGCCAAGGTCGGCACCAAGGAGTGCCGCGACCGGCTGAACGCCGTGCAGCGCGAGGCGCTGGTGCGCCGGGAGCCGCTGGAGAAGAAGTACGCGGAGGTCGCCGCCGCCGAGGGCTTCACCTTCAACACCGTCGGCAGCCTGGACAAGGCGTATGAGGCCGTCGTCCTCGACTACGTGTGGGGCTTCTGGCAGTACAGCCTGCTCGCCGACTGCGACAGCGACGTCATCCCGAAGGACGCCAAGGCCGCGACGGACGACGAGATCTGGACGTCCATCGACACGATCTCCGGCTTCTCCTTCTACACCGACCAGGGCCTGGAGCCGTACACGCCGTACTTCTACCAGGCCGGTACGCAGCTGGGCGCGCCCACGATCAAGTTCCCGCACATCGAGAAGAAGTACATCCGCTACGGCTACCAGCCGCCCCGGAACTTCGTCCCGCGTGACATCAAGATGAAGTTCCAGCCGTACGCGATGCGCGACGTCGACACCTGGGTCCGGAACAACGCCAAGCAGATGCTCTTCGTCTACGGGCAGAACGACCCGTGGGGCGCCGAGCCGTTCCACCTGGGCAAGAAGACCCGCGACTCGTACGTCTTCACGGCCCCCGGCGCCAACCACGGCGCCAACGTCGCCGGTCTCGTCGAGGCGCAGAAGGACCTGGCCACGGCCCGGATCCTGAAGTGGGCGGGCGTCGCCCCGGCCGCCGTGCAGGCGGACCCGAGCAAGGCCAAGCCGCTGGCGAAGTTCGACTCCAAGCTCGACAAGCGTGACGTCGAGCGGGAGCCGGCGCTCCGGCCGTAACCTGCTTGATGCGTAGGTGAGTTGAGCCCCGGTACCGCCGCCCTTCGGCGGCGGTACCGGGGCCTACTTCTGCTCCTCGGCCTCGGTGTCCAGGCTCACCCAGCCCACCTTCGTCGACGGGGCGTAGATGACGCCGCCGGCCACCAGCGGCTCGGTGTGCAGGCCCACGTCCATTCCGCTGTCGTCGTCCAGGTACGGCAGGCTGTGCCGGTACAGCGGCTTGCCGGTGCGGGCGTCGAAGACGGCGACGCCCCGGGTGTTGACTGCGTAGACGCGGTCACCGGCCTGGATCGGGGGCGCGTCGGACGGCCCCCGGCCGGGCAACTCGGTGCGCCACAGCTCCTTCCGCCCGACCGCGTCGACGGCCACCAGCTCGCCGCCCGCCGCCGTGGGCGCGATGAACAGCACCCGGCCCGGGGTGACCGACAACTCGGGTGCCCCGCTCTGGCCGCCGCCGAGGATGGCGTCGGCCTCGGTGCGGATGCCCTTGGCGCCCTTCACGAGTTCCTGGCGCAGGACGGCGTCGCTCATCGGCGCCTGCTTCTTGTCCATCCAGGCGCAGTACAGCTGCGCTTCGCCGTCCTCCTCCAGCACCGCCTCGGTGCCGGACGTACAGGTCGTGGCCAGCGCGAAGTCGTCGAGGATCCGGCCGCTGTCCTTGTCGAAGACGGTGACGTGGTCGTCGCCGAGCGCGAACTGGTCGAGGCTGGCGAACACATAGAGCCGGTCACCCGCGACGCGCAGCGCCGGCTGGTTCCCCGTACCGCCCAGGCTGGAGGTACGCGCTCCCTCCAGCCAGCTCTTGCGGCCCGTGCGGGCGTCGACGGAGTGCACCACCCCGCCCTCGTCGACCACGTACACCCGCTCGCCGTCGCCCATGAGGTTCTCGGTGAGCGTCGCCGTCGCGTAGCGCCACTTGACCGAGCCGTCGGAGAGCGCGAGCCCCATGACGCGGTCGCCGATGTTGACGACCACGGTGTCGCCGACGACGACCGGCATGTTGTTGCTGCCGTAGTACGACGCCTCGTCGTTCCGCCACAGCTCCTTCCCGGTCGCCGCGTCGAGGCGGACCGTACGGTCGCCGATGCACACGAGGGACGACTCGGCGTACACGCATTCGGTGTTCTGGAGGTTGCGCTGCCAGGGACGCCAGCCCTCGGGACGGCGCTCCGGGCTGTCGTGGTACGCGAACGAGAAGCCGCCGGAGCCCGACTGCGAGCCGAGGTACGCGGCGGAGCCCTCGGGCTGGGTGACGGCGCCGGAGCCGGCGCTGCTGGTGGGGCGGGGGCTGCGGCCGCCCGCCGGGTCCGTGCCCTCGCCGCCGTCGCGGAGCCCGTACACCAGCCCGCCCGTCAGCCCGGTCACCGCCATGACCGCCGCCGCCACGGCCAGGACCCGGCGACGGCGCCCGCGCCGGGGCGGGGGAGCGGGGACGGCGCCCGTGTCCGTGGTCACGGCGCCCATGTCGGTGGCGGTGGAGGCCGGGTCCGGTGCTCCGGCGGGCGAGGCCGTATCCGCGTCCGTGACTCGGGGGGCCTCGCCTTCGGCCGAGGGTGACACGGGTGGCGGCGTGGCTTCCGGTGCGGCCGGCGGATCCGTGCTGGCTGATGGATTCGTGGTGGCCGATGATTCCTTCGTGACCGGTTTGTCCAAGGCGCCCGGATACGCCTCGCCCAGCATCGTCAGCAACTCGCCCGCGTCCGGCCGTTCCTCCGGCTCCTTGGCGAGGCAGCGCTCGACGACCGGCCGCAGCCAGTCCGGCAGACCGTCCAGCTTCGGCGGCTCGTGGACGAGTTGGTACACCATCGTGTACACGTCCGTGGCGTCGAAGGGGACATGGCCGCTCGCCGCGTACGTCAGCACCGAGCCCAGCGAGAAGATGTCGCTGCGCGGCCCGACGTCCTTCTGCGCGCGTATCTGCTCGGGCGACATGAAGGGCGGGGTGCCCACCGTGACGCCGGTGCCCGTGAGGCCGGGAGCGGTGAACCCGTTGCCGTCGGCCGCGCGCACGATGCCGAAGTCGATGACGCGGGGACCGTCGTCGGCGAGCAGGACGTTGCCCGGCTTGAGGTCGCGGTGCACGATCGCGACGCGGTGGATGTCGCGCAACGCCTCCGCGAGCCCCGTGGCGAGCCGGTACAGCTCCTCGTCGGTGAGGGCCGGCCCCTTCCTGACACGTTCGTCGAGTGGCTGCCCCGGCACGTAGAGGGTCGCCATCCAGGGCGGGTCGGCGTCCGGGTCGGCGTCCACGACCGGCGCGGTGAAGGCCCCGCTGACCTGCCGGGCGGCGGTCACCTCACGACGGAAACGGCGCCGGAAGTCGTGCTGGTGGACGAGGTTGCCGCGGATCACCTTGACGGCGACCTGGCGGCCCGAGGGTGACGTACCGAGATAGACGTGCCCCATCCCGCCGGAGCCGAGGAGCGAGTCGATGCGGTAACCGGGAATCTCCGGCAGCATCTCCTCACCAGGAGCACCCTGCGGATCCTGGGCCATCGTTCCCCCACCGTCGTCGTACGGGCCGTAGCGGATGATATCGATCCGCCACGACGGCGTACGGAGAGGTGTTCGACTCAGGCCTCACGCCTGCTCACACCGGCACCGCGCACCCCACCGGCCGGTCCCCGCCCAGGCGCACATACAGATCGGTCGTCGCCGGGCACTGCGGCTTCGTGTCGACGGCCGTGGTCACCTCGTACTCCGGATCGTGCTTGCCCGCGCCGTCGCAGGCGGTCTCGCGGACCTCGCCCCGCCCGGCGCTGTAGACGCAGTCGCCGACGATGGTGCGGGGACCGCCCCCGCCGCCGGGGTCGCCCGGGTGCGGCGGCTGGAGCCCCCGCATACAGGCGTAGCCCTGCGGCACGGAACCGTCGCCGTCCTCGTCCTCGGAGGACCCACCGGACCCACCGGACCCACCGGACCCACCGGACCCGCTGGATTCGCCGGACCCACCGGACCCGCCGGAGGAGGGCCGGGACTCGCTGATGTGGAGGACGAAGTCGGTGGTCGGCGGGCAGAGCGGCCCCTGCCCCACCCGGCCGTCGTGTCGCGCCACGACGCGGGCGGCGGCCCGCTCGCTGGCGCAGGGCACCTCGGTGAAGCTGGTCGTCCCGAACGAACTGCACTCGTCGATCCCGAGGAACACCGTCCCGTACCCGGACGGCCGGATCGGCGAGATAGTGGTCGTGGTCGTCTGTTCCTCGGGTTCCTGACCCACCCCGCCAGACCAGGACTGACACCCCGGGAGCGCGGCGACGGCCAGGACGACGGCAGCCACGACCACCCCTGTACGCACGCTTCGCACGCGACGCACTCCTCGCACGCGACGCAACCCTCGCATGGCCACCCCCCGATGAACCCCCGTCCAGCGTGACCCTGTGGAGAGGGTCACGCCAGACGAACCGTGCGCTTTGCGTCACTTGGGGGTGGTGCGCGAGGAGTGCGGCGTAGGCCCCGTACGTCAGGGTCCGTACATCAGGGTCCGCACGTCAGGGTCCGCACGTCAAGGTCCGCACATCAGGGTCCGCAGGTCAGGGTCCGTACGTCAGCCCGTGCCCGATCGGGTACAGGACTCGCGCCGGGTCGTCGGCCCGCTGCACCGGCACCGGCAGCTTCCCGCGCGGTGTCACCCGCCCGGCCAGCACCCGCGCCGCCGCCCGCACCTCGACGTCCGTCCAGGAGTACGACGCCAAGTAGCCCTTGACGTCGGTCAGTTGGGCAACGTCGTACGGGTTCCGGACCGCGACCGCCACCACGGGGACCCCGGTGGCGAGGAGCCGTGCGACCAGGGTCCGCTGGGTGCTGGTCGCCGTCACGTTGTACGTCGCCACGATCACCGCGTCCTTGCCCTGCGCGGCGGCGACGGCCCGGTCGATGACGGCCTGCGTGGGTGCCGTACCGGTCGACAGGCTGCTCGTCGTGAAGCCGAGGGAGGCGAGTTCGGCGGCGAGGACGGTCGTCGGCGGTCCCGTGGTGCCCGACGGGGACGCCGGATCGGCGCCGACCACCAGCACGTTCCGGTGCGTACGACGGGACAGCGGCAGCAGTGAGCCCTCGTTGACCAGGAGTGTCGTGGTCCGCTCGGCGATCCGGTCGGCGGCGTCTAGATGCCGCGCGGTCCCCACCACCCGGTCGACGCCCGCGTCGCTCACGTACGGCCGCTCGAACAGCCCGAGCTTCGCCTTGAGCCGCAGGATGCGGAGAATCGACTCGTCGAGGCGGGCCTCGGTCAGCTCGCCGGCGCGTACGGCGGCGAGGACGGCGTTCCACGCCACGTCGATGGACGGCGGGTTGAGGAGCTGGTCGACCCCGGCCTTCAGCGCCAGCACGGGAACCTGGTCGTCGCCGTACTTCTCCCGTACGCCCTGCATGCCGAGCGAGTCGGTGACGACGACCCCGTCGTAGCCGAGCTGCTGCCGCAGGATGCCGGTGAGGATCGGGCGGGAGAGGGTGGCCGGGTCGCCGGACGGGTCCAGCGCGGGGACCATGATGTGCGCGGTCATGATCGAGTCGATGCCGGCCCGGATCGCGGCCCGGAACGGCGGGGCGTCGAGGGCGGTCCACTGTTCCCGCGTGTGCTCGATGACCGGGAAGCCGTAGTGGCTGTCGACGGCCGTGTCCCCGTGCCCCGGGAAGTGCTTGGCGGTGGCCGCGACCCCGGCCCCCTGATACCCCTTCACCTGCGCGGCGACGAGCCCCGAGACGGCCTGCGGGTCGGCCCCGAAGGACCGTACGCCGATGACCGGGTTGGCCGGGTTGACGTTCACGTCGGCGACCGGCGCGTAGTCCTGCCGGATGCCGATCGCCCGCAGCTCGGCGCCGCCGATGCGCCCGGCCTCGCGGGCGTCGGCCCTGGAGCCGCCCGCGCCGAGGGCCATCGCGCCCGGCAGGAGCGTGGCGGGCCTGCCGACCCTGGCCACGATGCCGTGCTCCTGGTCGGTGGAGACGAGGACGGGCAGTCCGCGGGGAAGGGAGAGGGACGCGCGCTGAATGCCGTTCGAGAGACCGGCGATCTGGTGCGGGTCGCGGGTGTTGTGCGCCCAGGAGAAGTAGATGATCCCGCCGACCCGGTACTTCGCCAGCAGCTCGGCGGCCGTCCGGACGCCGAGCTCCTGGAGGTTGGCATCGATGTCGGCCTGGTCGGGCGCGGTCGCCGAGTGCCCGTAGACCCGCATCACGAAGAGCTGGCCGACCTTCTCTTCGAGAGTCATGCGCGAGATGAGGCCGCGGAGTCGCTTGTCGTGGGGGGTGCTGCCGGCCTGTGCGTCGGTACCGAGGGCCAGGGCCGCGGTGACGCCCGCCGTGGTGGCGAGAACGGTACGTCTGGAGGGCACGTGCGCTCCTTCCGGAGGGATCCGCTGAAGGAAACTTCCAAGGTGTCACGAATATCCAGGAAGTTTCTTCCGGTCAAGGGAACGCACGGCGACGCCACGCCCGAGGGGCCGTCACCGGCGCTGTCGGAGGGGGCGCGCCGGTGACGGCGTGCTGCCGGCCGCAGGCGGCGGAGAGGGTTGGTCAGCGATCGCAGCCAGCAGCGAGGCCGACACCGCACTGCGGAGACTCGTCCGACAGCATGGCGGTTGGACGGGGAGGGGCGGGTTCGGGTTCCCCGGATCGGCCGATTCCAGGAAGTTGGTACTGGTGGGGGCGGTGATGCGGCGGTGGAGGAACGCCTGGAGCCCCGCCTCCTGCCGGAGCCGCGTAACCGCGGGTGAGTGGGGGTGAGTGGGGAACTGCGTGACCAGCCCCCACCCGCCCGCACTCACGCACCTCGCGCGCTTCGATCTCCTCACCACTGCTGAACGCGGCGCCCCGTGCTCTGCGGCTGCTGGGGGGACCGGCGGGTCGGAGGCTCGAAGAGGGAGCCGGGGGTGTCGTCCGGGTGTTGCAGCGGCACGTCGGGGCGGTCGGCTTGCCGAGGCTGGTGCGGGGCCTTGGGCTCACGGTTTCGCCCGCGCGAGGTGGACCGTTCCCAGTCGCCCTCGCCCAGCACGAGCATCGGGTCGAACATCACGACCACGCCCGCGAGAAGGAGGAAGAGGACGGGCCCCATGAGCATGGGCAGGAGGATCGACGTGGGCGACTCGCCGGTGAGCGTGCCGGGGACCGTGCCGTGCAGGTGCACCCCCACCGCGGCCATGCCGGTGTAGTGCATGCCGGACACGGCGACCCCCATCACCAGGCTGGCCCCCAGGCTGGTGAGGAAGCCCCGGATCGACACGGCCGCCCAGAGCGCGGCGGTCGCGGCGGCGATGGCGATGCCGACGGACAGGGCGACGACGGCGATGTCGTACTGGATGTAGCCGTTCAACTGGATGGCGGCCATGCCCAGGTAGTGCATGGCGGCCACCCCGAGCCCGGTCACGCACCCCGCCGAGCACAGCGTGGACGTGCTGACGCCGCGATAGCCCACGGCGAAGACCCCGACGCCGACGACCGCGACGGCCACCACCAGGCTGAGCACCGTCAGCCCGACGTCGTAGTGGATCTCGCTCTCCTTGACCCGGAAGCCGATCATCGCGATGAAGTGCATCGTCCAGATGCCGCAGCCGATCGACGTGGCCCCGAGGGCCAGCCAGCCGGGCTTCCAGGACTGTTCGTTGTAGATCGACCTGACGACGCAGCGCAGTCCGAGCGCCGCGCCCAGGCAGGCCATGACATAGGCGGCCACCGGGGTGACCGCGCCGTAGCTGAAACCGTCGACCGTGCCTTGCATATGCCAATTCCCCCCGATGCGTGGCCAGTTGCCCATGGCCGGCTGCGGGAGGTAAGTCTGCGGTAAGGACGTGCCGCAGCGCTCCGTTTTCCAAGAGTTACTGTCGGTACTTGTTCGGCGGTGGATCGGCTTTGGGTGACTCGATGGCGATTCGCGGGCAAAGCCTGGACGGAAGCGGCCTGAGCTTGATGATTCAAGCTCAGGCCATCGCTTTACGCCGCGTCGTTGAGGAGCCGTCCGAGGTGCTCCCGGCCCGCCGCCAGCAGTTCGGGCAGCGGCGCGGCCGCCTCGTACCACCGCTTCTCGTACTCCCAGCAGATCCACCCGTCCCAGTCCTTGCGGGAGAGGAGCTCGACGCACTCGCCGAGCGGGAGGACGCCCGCGCCGAGCGCGACCGGGGTGGTGTCGTCGGGGGAGGCGATGTCCTTGACCTGGACGTAACCGAGGAAGGGGGAGAGGGCGGCGTAGGACTCGGCGGGCTGTTCGCCGCCGAGCCAGGTGTGCATCACGTCCCAGAGGGCGCCGACGCTGCCGTGGCCGACCGGGCCGAGCACGCGGATCGCGTCGGCGCCGGTGCGGTGCGAGTCGTGGGTCTCCAGCAGGACCCGTACGCCCCGGTCGGCCGCGTCCTCCGCCGCCGTGCCGAGCCGCCGTGCCGCGACGGCGTCGGCCTCGTCCGGGCTCTGGCCGCCGGCCAGGTCGGCGCCGGGGAAGACGCGGACGAAGGGGGCGCCCAGGTCCCGGGCCAGGTCGAGGAGTTCGCGGATCTCGTCCAGGACGGGGCCGTCCTCGCCCGGCGCGGCGACTCGCGCATAGCCCGCGAGCCCCAGGATCTCCACGCCCGCCGCCTTGAACTCGGCGGCCACCTCGGCCCGTTCCCCGGCCCCGATCCCCGGATGCACCGGCTCCTCGGGATGGGCGCGCAACTCGACGCCGTGATAGCCGTGCGTGACGGCGAGCCGTACGACGTCGGCGATGGGGAGGCCGGGGACACCGAGGGTGGAGAACGCGAGTTTCATGCCTTCGGACCGTACACGTCGGCCGGGGAGGTGCGGCACCCCGCCGGGGTGTGGGGCGCGGGTCGGCTGTCGGTAAGGGCTGCCGGGGCGCTTCCCCCGTTTCCAGGCGCCGGTCCGGGCCCGCCGGGCCCGGCGGTGAGGCAGTCGTCCGTTCGGGCGGGTAGAAGTCCGGTTCAGATGTCCCGCCGCTCCAACGGCTTCGTCGCGGGTCCTTGGACGATCCGGCCCTCGGTGTCGAAGCGGGAGCCGTGGCAGGGGCACTCCCAGGCGCGTTCGGCGCGGTTGAAGGCGACCAGGCAGCCCAGATGGGTGCAGCGGGCGGAGACGGCGTGCAGCGAGCCGTCCTCGTCCCGGTGGACCGCGCAGTGGTGGCCGCCGACCCGGACGACCGCACCGTCCCCGGGGGCGATGGCCTCGAGGGAGGCGTCCCCGGCGGCCGGGCCGATCCGGTCGCCGACGAAGTGGCGGGCGACCTGGGCCTGGTGCCTGAGGAAGCTCGGCGCCTCACGCACCGCGCTGAGCACCCGGCGCGGGTCGTACAGATCGCTCCACGGCACCTTGTGCCCGGTGATCTGCTCGGCCAGCAGCCGCCCGGCCATGATGCCGCCGCTCATGCCCCAGCCGCCGAACCCGGTCGCCACCCAGGTGTGCCGGCTGCCCGCGTGGAAGGGGCCGACGAGCGGCACGGAGTCGGTGGAATCGTTGTCCTGCGTAGCCCAGCGGTGGGTGAAGTCGAGCGGTCCGAAGCGCTCGACGGCCCAGTCCGCGAGCAGCCCGAACCGTTCGTCGACGTCGGCGGTGCCCGGCGTGAAGTGCTCCCCGGTGACGATCAGCAGCCGCCGCCCGTCCCCGTACGGGGCGGTCCGCACCGAACGGGTGCGCTGCTCCTGCGTGAGGTACATGCCGTGCGGGTCGGCGCCGGCCGGGATCGGCGCGGCGAGGACGAGTTCGCGGCGCGGGGAGAGCCGGGTGAAGAGCAGCGCCCGGTCGAAGACGGGGTAGTGCGTGGCGACCACGACGTCCTTGGCGGTCACCGTGAACCCCGCCTCGGTCGTCAGCCGGCACGGCGTGCCCTCCCTGAGCCGCACCACCCGGGTCCGCTCATGGACCGACGCGCCCTGCCGCACCAGATCCTCCACCAGCGCCAGCAGGTACTTACGGGGATGGAACTGCGCCTGCTCCTCCACCCGCACCGCCCCCGCGACGGGGAACGGCAGCCCCGTCTCCGTCACGAACCCGGCGGGCAGCCCGGCCTCCCGCGCCGCCTCCGCCTCGGCCCGCAGCTCCTCGACGCGCCCCTCGTCCTCGGCGTACGTGTAGGCCACCGCGTCCTCCCAGTCGCACGCGATGTCCAGCTCCTCCACCAGCGCGGCGGCGTGCCGGACCGCCTCGCTCTGCGACCGGGCGTACAGCGCGGCGGCCTCGGTGCCCCGGGTCCGCCGCAGCCGGTCGTAGATCAGCGTGTGCGACGCCGTCACCTTGGCCGTCGTATGCCCCGTGACCCCCGCCGCGACCCGGTCCGCCTCCAGCAGCGCCACGCGCCGCCCCCGCCGCGCCAGCTCCCACGCGGTGGTGATCCCCGCGATCCCGGCCCCCACCACCGCCACGTCGACGATCAGATCCCCGTCCGGCGCCGGGTGCTCGCTCTCCTGTGGCGCGCTCTCCATCCAGTACGACCGCTGCGTCGGCTGCGCGTGCTGTGTGGGCTGCATGGCTTCGGGGTCCCTTCAGGTGGGCGGCGGCTGGGTGCGGGGGTCCCTTCAGGTGGGCGGCGGCTGGGCGCGGCGGGGGGCGTCGCCTGCCCGCCGTCGTTCGCCTGCCCGCCGTCGTTCGTCGGCCTGCCGTCGTTCGTCGGCACCGGCCCGTCGCCGGTGGCTGGTGTCGCACCACGGGTAGATCCGGCTGTGACGACAGGTGCACAGGGCCACGCAGAAGCGGTCCGACGACACGGTCGTCCCGTCCTCCAACGTGACCTCGACCGGCCCCTCGACGAGCAGCGGGCCGGGGCGTTGCAGGGTGACGCGGCGGCGTTCAGCGGGGACGTTCGGCACGGATGATCACCAGCTCTTCCTTCTCGTCGCCGGCACCGGTGACGCTGTCCCCGCTGCCGCTGCCGCTGCCGCTGCCGCTGCCGCTGCCGCTGCCGCTGCCGCTGCCGCTGCCGCTGCCGCTGCCGCTGCCGCTGCCGCTGCCGCGGCGGGTGTGGGTGCGGGTGCCGCCCGCGCCGTCCCCCTCGGCCCCCAGCAGCCCGCGACCGCGCAGCCAGTCGCTCCGCGACCGCAGGACGGGCCCGAACGCGACCCGGCGGTGGTCGACGACGTCGGCCCGCAGCCCCGCCGTCCGCAACTGCGCCAGCGTCCGCGCCGCGTCGCTCAGGGCCGAGTGGACCAGCAGCAGCACCCCACCGGGCAGCAACAGCGACGGCGAGTCCCGGCAGATACGGTCCAGCACGAGCCGGCCGTCCCACCCGCCGTCCCATGCCCGGGCGGCCCCTCGGGCGGGCCGGTACCCGTCGGGCCTCGGCGCCGCTCCCGGCCCGGGACCCGGCCCCCGTCTCCGCGCCGGCGGCGGGCCCGGCACGTACGGCGGATTGGACAGGATGAGGTCGAAGGACCGCCCCGACACGGGGGCCAGCAGGTCTCCCCGGACGACCGTCATCGGCTGCCGCGCCAGTACGGCGTTGACCTTGGCGTTGAGCACGGCCCGCCAGGAGATGTCGACCGCCGTGACCAGCGCGCCCCGCCGCGCCGCGGCCAGCGCGACGGCTCCCGTCCCCGTACCGACGTCCAGCACCCGGGCTCGCGGGGCGAGGGCTTCGCGCCCCAGGGCGTGGACCAGGAGATCGGTGTCGTCCTGCGGGGCGTAGACGCCGGGCAGCGACAGGGGCAGCGAGAGCGGGATCACGGGGAGAGGCCTCCAGGTCGCTCAGTGGGCCGGTCGACCGGTCACGGTCGTCCGATCACGGTCGTCCGGTCGGTCGGCCGTCCGGTCACTTGGTCCTCCGGTCCTCCAGTCCTCCGGTCCTCCAGTGGTCGTTCGGTCCTGCGGTGGTCGTCCTGTTGGCCGGTGGTCGTCCGGTGGTCGTCCGGTGGTCGTCCCGTCCTGCTCCTGTCCGCCGGTGGCCGTCCGGATGCCCGGTCACCTGGTGGCCGTCCGGATGCCCGGTCACCTGGTGGTCGTCCGGCCGTCCGGCGGTGACCCCCTGCCTGTCCGGCCATCCGGTCCGGTCGTCCGCGCGTCATCGGACCGGCGTCCGGAGCGACGACCGGCCCGCCCGCCACGCGCCGAGAAGGCGGTCGGCGAGGGCGTCCTCCAGGTGGTTGGTGGCGTCGACGCCGAAGGCCACGTCGGGGTCCAGCTGGGGTTCCTCCTCCAGCAGCCCGGCGACGACCTCCCGCCGGACGATCTGCTCGTGGACGGCGTCGGCCTCGACGTGCTCGTCGTAGAAGTGCTCGGCGGCGGCACCGGCCCCGGTCCGGCGCATGGCGCGGGCGAGCCGCCGGGAGCCGGGGGAGGAGGTGATCTCGACCGTGGCGAAGTGTCCGACCAGGGCGCCGCGCAGGGCCCGGTGCAGCCCGAAGAGGGACATCAGGTTCACCAGGGCGAGCGCCTCGGCACCGGCGGCGTCCACGTAGCGGCCGTACGCCGGGTCGAGACCCAGGTCGGTCATGAGGTCGGCGAACAGACGCGCGTGCACCCGCTCGGCCCGGCCCCCGCCGAACTCGTCGAACTCCACCGCGGCCATCCCCGCCTTCGCCCGCCCCCACAGCCGGGGCAGCACCCAGGCGTGCGGGTCGGCCTCCTTCAAGTGGTACAGCGACCGCTGCGCCGCGTACTCACGCACCTGCCACAGCTCGCCCTCGTCCTGCAGGAAGTCACCGACCCCGCCCCCCTCGCCGCCCGCCGGTTCCACGAGCAGCTCGTCGAGCGCCTCCCGGGCGGTCACGTGCAGGGTCGCTCGATCGCGCAGGCTTTCGAGGAACGGCCACTCCAGGGCCGCCCGGCAGCGCAGCAGCTCCGGGTCCCATTCGAGGTCGGGGTCGACGTCGGCGAACCCCCGGTAGTGCAGTTCGTAGCAGAGGTAGAGGGCGAGCTGGAGATCGTCGCCGAAGGGGTCGGCCCCGGCGATCTCGCGGCTGTCGGGCGGCGGTCCCGTCCCCCGCAGACACTCCATGACCGCAGCCGAAACCGGGCCCCTGCTCTCCGGCAGCGCCGGACCTGCCACCCGGGTCTCCATGCGCGCCGGGTACCCGTGATGCGCGCGTACTCACCTGTAAGCCCTGCTCGCGCCGCCTGTACGCCCTGCTCGCGGCGCGTGGGCGCATCCGTTCTCCGGGCGTGCGCGCAGCTGCTCGCGGCGCGTGGGCGCATCCGCGCGCTGGGCGTGCGCGCGCATTTGCTCGCGGCGCTCATGACGAAGGGGGCTCCCTGCGCAAGGGAGCCCCCATCCACGGGCCGTGGGCCGCGGGCCACAGGCCGCCGGCCGTACCCGCGTCCGTACTTACATACGGTCGCGCTTCGCCGAGCGCTGCGTCTCCTGAATGCGCTCCTGCGCCTGGCCCTTCGCCTTCTTGGCCTCGCCGCGCGCCTGCTGCATCTTGCCCTCGGTCTGCTGCTCGCGGTTGCCGGTGACCTTCCCGGTCATCTCCTTGGCCTTGCCGGTGATCTTGTCCATACTGCCCTTGCTCTTGCCCTTGGCGGCCATGGTTTCCTCCTTGACGATGGGGGGTGAGGCGATGGCTCTCCCGCCCAACGTAAGACGCACCGATGACTGTCGCGAACCGAAGAGTCACACTCCGTGAGGTTCCCAGGTTGTGGGGCCGCCCGGATCTCCCCGCGCCGGAACCGCGAACGCCCCGAAGAAGTCCGCTGAGGCATGGAGTCCTTCCAGTCCTACCTCTACTCGCTCCTCTTCGTGGTCCTCACCATGGCCCGGCTGCTGACCCCGATGGTCGTCCTGGCCTCAGCCGTGGCACTCGCCCCGCGCGCGCGTCACCGCGAGCCGGGCGGCGGATGGCGCCTGCCGGACGCCGGATCGTGCGCTCAGGACTCCCGAGGCGCCCCGCTTGACCCCCGCACCATCAACTCCCCCCGCACCGTGGCGATCCCGCCCGGCGGCGGCTCCTCCCGCCCCATGGCGATCCGCCCGGCCCGGGCCCCCGCCTCCGTCAGCGGCAGCCGTACCGTCGTCAACGCGGGCACCGCGTCGATACTGAAGGGCAGGTCATCGAAACCGGCCACGGAGACGTCGTCCGGAATCCGCAGCCCGGAGTCCCGGAGCGCCGCACAAGCCCCCAGCGCCACCGTGTCGTTGGCGGCGACCACGGCGGTCAGCGACGGATCCCGTCGCAGCAGCTCCAGCGTCGCCTCGTACCCGGAGAGCCGGTCATAGCGCCCGTACACCGTCCACCGGGGATCGTCCTCGATCCCGGCCGCGGCCAGCGCCGCCCGGTGCCCCTCCAGCCGGTGCCGGGTGGTGGTCCGCTCCTCCGGCCCGGCGATGTATCCGAGCCGCCGATGGCCCAGCCCGATCAGATGCTCGGTGAGCAGCTGACCGCCGCCCCGGTTGTCGAAGGTGATCGCGATGGCCTCCGGCGTCGGCGGCCGTCCGCACAGCACCACCCGCGTCCCGGCCTCCGCCAGCTTCCGCAGCTTGTTGCCGACGGCGGCGAGATGTGCCGGATCCTCGATGGCCCCACCGGTCAGCACGACGGCGGCGGCCCGCTGCCGCTGCAACAGCGTGAGATACGTCAGCTCGCGCTCCGGGGAGCCGCCCGTGTTGCACACCACGCCCAGCCGCTCCCCGCCCGCGCGTCCGCCCGGCCCGCCGATCTCGGACTGGATGGCCGCGGCCATGATCCCGAAGAAGGGGTCGGCGATGTCGTTCACGAGGATGCCGACCAGGTCGGAGGTGGCGGCGGCGAGCGCGCTCGCGGGACCGTTGAGGACGTACTCCAGCTCGTCCACGGCCTTCAGCACCCGCTCACGCGTGGACGCGGCCACCGGATAGTTGCCGTTGAGTACCCGGGATACGGTCGCCGGCGACACCTGCGCACGGGCCGCCACGTCCGCCAGGGTCACAGTCATTTTTGGTTGTCCTCCGGTGCGCGTCTTGTTCGGGCTGTCGGGGAACCATACGGCCGCGATCGCCGTTCGCCCCCTCGAACAACTCGACCCCCTCGCGGTCTTGTCCAGACCGCTGCTCAGAGGCTAGCTTCTCATTGGATAGAAAGCGCTTGCTGTGACGCTCACCCTTTCGTCGGGCGTACGCGGCGCCGGACGCGTACGCACAAACGAACGCACACCAACGAAAGGACCGGCCGTGACACGCAAAACCGTACGGATCGCCATGAACGGCGTGACGGGACGCATGGGCTACCGCCAGCACCTGGTCCGCTCGATCCTCGCCATTCGCGAGCAGGGCGGCCTCGACCTCGGCGACGGCACCGTGCTGTGGCCCGAACCGATCCTCGTCGGCCGCCGCGAGCACGCGCTGAAGGCGCTCGCCGAGCAGCACGGCCTGGAGCACTGGGCCACGGACGTGGACGAGGTCCTCGCCGACCCGACCGTGGAGATCTACTTCGACGCCCAGGTCACCTCGGCCCGCGAGGAGGCGATCAAGAAGGCGATCGCCGCCGGCAAGCACATCTACACGGAGAAGCCGACCGCGACGGGCCTGGACGGCGCCCTGGAGCTGGCCAGACTGGCCAACGCCGCAGGCATCAAGCACGGTGTCGTCCAGGACAAGCTGTTCCTCCCGGGCCTGCTGAAGCTCAAGCGCCTCATCGACGGCGGCTTCTTCGGCCGCATCCTCTCCATCCGGGGCGAGTTCGGCTACTGGGTCTTCGAGGGAGACTGGCAGGAGGCCCAGCGCCCCTCCTGGAACTACCGCGCGGAGGACGGCGGCGGCATCGTCGTCGACATGTTCCCGCACTGGGAGTACGTGCTCCACGAGCTGTTCGGCCGCGTGAAGTCCGTCCAGGCCCTCACCGCCACCCACATCCCGCAGCGCTGGGACGAGCAGGACAAGCCGTACGACGCCACGGCCGACGACGCCGCCTACGGCATCTTCGAGCTGGACGGCGGCGCGATCGCCCAGATCAACTCCTCCTGGGCGGTCCGCGTCAACCGCGACGAACTGGTGGAGTTCCAGGTCGACGGCACGGAGGGCTCGGCGGTGGCAGGCCTGCGCAACTGCCGTGTCCAGCACCGCTCCGCCACCCCCAAGCCGGTGTGGAACCCCGACATCCCCGCCACCTACTCCTTCCGCGACCAGTGGCAGGAGGTGCCGGACAACGCCGAGTTCGACAACGGCTTCAAGGCGCAGTGGGAGCTGTTCTTCCGGCACGTCTACGCCGACGCGCCCTACCACTGGGACCTGCTGGCCGGCGCCCGCGGCGTCCAGCTCGCCGAACTGGGCCTGAAGTCCTCGGCCGAGGGCGTCCGTCTCGACGTACCGGAGATCTCGCTGTGACGATCCGACTTCCCGGCGCGGACGGGCTGTTGAAGCCCTACACCCCCCGCACCGAACCGCTCGCCCTCTCCACCGGCGCCCCCTTCACCTCCCGTACGGTCTTCTCGGCGGCGCACGTCGTCGCCGACCCGTACGCGGACGTGTCCCCGGATTCCCCGGCCGCCGTCGACTGGGACGCCACCCTCGCCTTCCGCCGCCACCTCTGGTCGCACGGCCTGGGTGTCGCCGAGGCGATGGACACCGCGCAGCGCGGCATGGGCCTCGACTGGGCGGGCGCGGCGGAACTGATCCGCCGCAGCGCGGCCGAGGCGAAGTCGGTCGGCGGCCGTATCGCCTGCGGCGTGGGCACCGACCAGCTCACGGGCCCCGCCTCCTTGGTGGAGATCCGCAAGGCGTACGAGGAGCAGCTGGCGCTCGTCGAGGAGTCGGGCGCCCAGGCGATCCTGATGGCCTCGCGCGCGCTGGCCGCAGCCGCGACGAGCCCCGAGGACTACCTGGAGATCTACGGCCACCTGCTCCGCCAGGCCACCGAGCCGGTCGTCCTGCACTGGCTCGGCCCCATGTTCGACCCGGCGCTGGACGGCTACTGGGGCTCGTCGGACCTCGACGCCGCCACGGACACCTTCCTCGCCGTCATCGCCGCCCACCCCGACAAGGTCGACGGGATCAAGGTCTCCCTGCTGGACGCCCAGCGCGAGATCGACATCCGCCGCCGCCTCCCGCAGGGCGTCCGCTGCTACACCGGCGACGACTTCAACTACCCCGAGCTGATCGCGGGCGACGAGAAGGGCTTCAGCCACGCCCTGCTCGGCATCTTCGACCCGCTGGGCCCGCTGGCGGCGGAAGCGGTACGGGTGTTGGACACGGGTGACGTGAAGGGCTTCCGGGAACTCCTGGACCCGACCGTCGAGCTGTCCCGCCACCTCTTCCAGACGCCCACCCGCTTCTACAAGACGGGCGTGGTGTTCCTGGCCTGGCTGGCCGGCCACCAGTCGCACTTCACGATGGTCGGCGGCCTCCAGTCGGCCCGCTCCCTCCCGCACTTCGCGCGCGCCTACGAACTGGCCGACGGCCTGGGCCTGTTCCCGGACCCGGCGCTGGCGGAGACCCGCATGAAGAACCTGCTGTCGCTGTACGGAGTGGCCCAGTGAGCACAGGACTTGAGCGCTTCAGCATCAACCAGATGACGGTCAAGCAGCTGTCGATGCCCGAACTGGTCGCAGGCTGCGTGGAGTTGGGCATCACGGGCGTGGGCCTGTGGCGCGAGCCGGTGGCGGCGCACGGCCTGGACGCCACGGCCAAGCTGGTCCGCGACGCGGGCCTGACGGTCACGACCCTGTGCCGGGGCGGCTTCTTCACGGCCATCGACCCGGCCGAGCGGGCGGCGGCACTGGCCGACAACCGCAAGGCGATCGACGAAGCGGCGACCCTGGGCACGGACACGCTGGTCCTGGTCTCGGGCGGCCTCCCGGCGGGTTCGAAGGACCTGCACGGCGCACGGGAACGCATCGCGGACGCGCTCGCCGAACTGGGCCCGTACGCGGCATCGAACGGCGTCCGGCTCGCCATCGAGCCCCTCCACCCCATGTTCGCCTCGGACCGCTGCGTGGTGTCGACGCTCTCCCAGGCGCTGGACATCGCGGAACGCTTCCCGGCGGACCAGGTGGGCGTGACCGTGGACACCTACCACATCTGGTGGGACGACACGGCCCCGGCGGCGATCGCCCGCGCGGGCGCCTCCGGCCGCATCCACACCTTCCAACTCGCCGACTGGATCACCCCGTTGCCCCAGGGTGTCCTGACCGGCCGGGGCCAGATCGGCGACGGCGCGATCGACATGAGGGAGTGGAAGGGCTACGTCGAGGCGGCCGGCTACACCGGTCCCATCGAGGTCGAGCTGTTCAACGACGAGTTGTGGGCGGGCGACGGGCGGGAGCTGCTGGCCCGGACGGCCCAGCGTTTCGTGGAGCACGCGGCGTAGTGCCCGGGCGGCGAGCCAGGAGGGAGTGATGCCCGGCTCGCCGCCCGCGCCACTAATTTCTGAAGTACTTCTTGGCCATCGCCTTGCCCAGGGAGGTCAGGACGAGCCCCTGCCGGTTGATCTGCACGAGGGGCTTCGGGGTTTTCGCCTCCAGGACGGCCAGGCCCGCCTCCACCTGTTCCGTCGTGAGCCCCAGCTTCGCCGCGAGGTCGGCCCTGCCGGACTCCTGATCGAACGCGAGGGGCGACTGCCCGTGGAGTCTGGCCATGATGGCCAGCGCGTGCGGGTTCCCCGCCCACGCCGGCGCCGCCGTGGTCGGCGCGGCCGTCTGGGGCAGGGTGTTGACGGCCGCGGCGGAGGTCGAGCCGGCCTGATCCAGGCTCTTGAACGCGCGTTCGCTTTCGTTCTTCCAGTACCTGGCCGCCTCCGTCTCCTGGTTCGTACGGTAGCGGGCCAGGGCCTGCCGGATCGTGTCTGCGTAGTCGCCGCCGGTCGCCGGGTTGTGGGGCGCCCGGTAGGGGTTGTACGGGACACCGAAGTTGGCTGCCATATCCATGACGAAGTGGTACCGGTGGATGTCGGTGAGGTCCCGGCGGTAGTCCGTGTACCACAGCGCCATCAGCGCGTAGGCGATGCTCTCCTTCATCTGCGGGTCCGCGCCGGTGACATGGGCCAGCTTCATGAGCTTGCCGGTGGTGCGCGAGGGGCCGAGCGAGACCGGGTAACCGAGCCGACCCGCAGTGTTGACCTGCGGGTTCTTCTGGTTGGGGGTGGCCTTGTCGCCGCGGAAGGTCTGGTCGACCGGCTGCCGGTCGAGCTCTGGGCCGGCCCCCGTGCCGACGCCGTCGCCGGTCCAGCCGGGCAGGTTCACCTCGGAGGAGGGATTCTCGTCGCCCTTGAGGACGTACCCCTTGAACTCCTCCTGCGTCACCTCGACGTGTTGCTCCATCCCCTCGATCTTGTAGAGGATCTCGGCGACGTCGTGGATGGCGCTGATGAGCGTGGCGAACTTCTGGGGCTGGGGGTCGGAGAGGATGCCGGCGAGCGTCTTCTCGCCGTACTCGACGAAGGGGAGGTACAGGCGCCCCAGGGCGGCCAGTTGCTCCGTCGAGGAGTCGAGCTGCCTGGCCAGTTCCGTGCTCTCCTTGCGCCGGTCCGCGAGCCACGGGGAGAGGTGGGTGTTGATGTACTCCGCGAGTTTCTCGCGGATCTTCTCGTCCAGCACGACCGATTCCGCGATCTGCTTCTCGACGTCGGCCACGGGAAGCGCCTTGACCCGGTGCAGCACGGCGGACGCGGCTTCCTCGGGCGTCTTGTAGTGGCGCCACAGGGCGTCCTTGGAGCCCTCGGGACGGGCGGCGCCGGTCGCCGGCGGGTTGGTCTGCTTCGGCGCGGTTATCCATTCCTCGAGCACCTGGATGATGGCGGGCCTGTTCTCCCGGTTCTCCCAGGCATCGAGCAGCGGGGTGCCCTGCACACCGGTGAGGATCTTGTTGTAGGCGGCCTCGGCGTCCTGCTCGCCGTCGCTCTCCCTGGCCTTCGCACCCAGCGTCAGCACCCGCTGCACCGTGGGCTGTCCCGAAGCCTGCCCGCCACCGTCGGCGGGCGTCTCGACGGCTCCGCCGCGCGGCGGGCCGCTCATCACCCGCCGGGCCGTGGCCTCGGCCTCCTGCTCGAAACGGTCGGACGGGTCGGACAACCGTGTTCCGTCCCCCGTGTCGGTGCCCGCGACCGGGCCGCGCCGCTGCTGGATCACATGAGTCAGCTCGTGCGCGAGGGTGTGCCTGTCCGCCCCGCCCGCCCCGATCACCACATGGTTGCCGGACGTGTAGGCGCGGGCGCCGATCTCCGCCGCCGAGCGCTGGGCGACCGCGTCGGTGTGCACCCGGACGTCGCCGAAGCCGGCGCCGAGGCGCGCCTCCATCTCCGTGCGCAGAGGGGTCTCCAGCGGCCGGCCCCCCGACCGCAGGACCTCGTGCACGGTCGAGCGCTGTACCACGGGGCCGTGACCGCAGTGGGCGTCGTGCGTGTGCCGCTGCTCCTCGACGGCTCGGGCCACCGCGGCGTTGCCCGCCAGGCGCTGGAGCGCCAGCAGTGCGGCGGCGGGTCCCGGTGGCCCGTCCGTACGCCGCGCGGAGCCCGCCGTACGGGCCTTGCCGCTCCTCTGGTCCTGCGCGCGCACCGGGCTCCCCTCCATCGTGGACACAACTTCTCACCAGTACCGTCCGGACCGCGCCCGCGAAAGGACCTGGAGGGCAGCGAAGAGGGCAGGTTGGGCGCCCGCCTGGCGAGACACCTGGCCCTGAACCAGCTGCACACCTGGGGCATCCCGCACGGCTCGGAGGTTCGCCGTACGCCGGGCGGGTCCGCTGGACGACTCGGGCCTGGGCCTGCCCCTCGTCGACGACCTCGCCGACCGCCAACAGGTCCTGGACCGCGACCCACCCGGCAAGACCGTCCTGGCCGAGATCGACCTGCCCCGCCGGCTTTCCCTGGTCAGGCGCCTGTCGGCACCAGGGCGCGGATACGCCGGGCCACCTACGCCAGCCGTGGAGTGCGAGGCATAGCGCCGCGCCGGTCTGAGCGTGCGGTGCGAGCCCGTCTTCGTCTTTAGGAACGGTCGACAACTCCTATCCCGTCTCCCGCGCGGACCCCGCCCGCGCGCGGTACTCCAGGGGTGACACCCCGTACGCGCTCCGGAACGCGCGCGTGAAGTCGGAGGCGCGGACCAGGCCCCAACGGGCGGCGATGGTATGGATGGGGGTAGCGGCGAGATTGGCGTCCGCCAGGTCGCGGCGGGCGCCGGTGAGACGCTGGTCCCGGATCCAGGCCGCGACCGTCTCGCCGGGGGTGTCCTCCTGGAACAACCGGTGCAGATAGCTCAGCGAGATGTGATGCGCAGCGGCTATCACGGGCGGTGTCAGCTCCGGGTCGTGCAGGTTCTGCCGGATGAACGCCCGTATCCGGGTCGTCAGGGCCCGCTGCCGGGTCTCCGGCGGCAGCGCGTCCTCCGCCTCCAGCACCTGGGCGAGCCAGGCGGACAGCAGGTCGATCAGGACGGTGCCCAGCCTGGGCGCGTCGGACGGCCGGAGGGTGTCGGCCTGCTGCTCCAGGCCGGTGAGGAACCCGGTCAGCAGGGCGCCCACCCCTTCCCGCGCCGCCAGCCGTCGGCCCAGCAAGTGCCGGATGCGGGCCGGCGGCAGCGGCAGCAGCGCCTTGGGGAAGTCCAGGCCCACCCCCCAGACCACCTGACGGCCCAGGCCGACCGGTGCGTGTACCTCGTACGGCCGTGACGTGTCGCTCAACCACAGGTCGCTCGGGCCGTACGCCTCGGCCCGCCCCACATGCTCGAACCCCAGCCCGCCGCCGAGCACCAGCGACAGGTGATACATCTCCGGGTCGGACTGCCGCACCAGCTTCTCGGTACGCCGGAACCCGGTCACCAGATGCGCCGTCGGCCACACCAGCACCGGACCCAGCTCCATCAGCCGCTGCCGCGCCCAGAAGTCGTCGGCGAACTCGCTGCTCATGTGACTGGGCGCGATCGCCCGGTGCATCAACTCCCGCCAGAAGTCGAACCGGTGCTCCACAGGCACGTCGTCGCTCTGGAACACCGTTCCGATCACGTCGGGGTCAGTCCTGAGCGGCGTACGGGACGAACTCGGCCCAGGCGGTGGGGGAGAGGGTGAGCTGAGGGCCGGTGGTGTTCTTGGAGTCGCGGATGTGGATGGTGTGGGGGAGGGCTACGGCTACTTCGACGCAGTCGTCGCCGTCACCGCTGCTGTGACTGCTCTTGTACCAGGACAGTTCGCTGGTGCTCATAGGTCCCCTCGCATCCGCCGCAACAGGCTCGCAGAGTCCGGAATGGTGAGAGCCTGTGACCGCATCCTGGCATATCGGCTTAGGAGGACGCTGATCTCTTTTGTCTCGGCGACAAACATCCCGCCACGTTGACCTTCGCAGTACGCGAACCAGCGGTTCTCGGGTGTCTCCAACAGTCGGATGGGACCGGCCAGCCCGGCGTGCGACTCCCGGACGAGAGGCATGATCTGGATCTCCACGTTTCGCTGTTCGGCGATCTCCAGTACGTGATCGAGGAGTTCACGTGTGACGTCCACGCCGCCCGTGCGCCGCAGGAACAACTGCTCTTCCAGAATGAAGCTGAACGCGGTGTTCGGCCGCTCTCGAAGCAGGCGTTGCCGCTCGGCCCGAGCCGCCCACTGCTCCTCGATCTGCTGGTCGTCCAGCAAAGGCAGCCGATCGTTGAACAGAGTCCGTGCGTACGCCTCCGTCTGCAACAGCCCCGGTACCAAACGGCACTCGTAGGTATAGAGCGTGATCGCCGAAGTCTCCAGCCTGGCCCACTTCCTGAACCAAGCCGCCAACCCCGGCTGCCTCCCCAGATGCTGAGCCGCACGGACCAGCGCCCCGGTGCTCCCCAGCGCCCGATCCACCCCCTCCACGAACGCCGCATCCGGCATCCGCCTCCCCAACTCCACCGACGCCACCATGTGCTTGGAGTAACCGATGACGTCGGCCAACTCCTCGCGGCCCAGCCCCGCGTGCTCCCGCAACGCCTGGACCATCGCCCCGAACGTCCGCAGACTGTCGGAGGCCTCCGGCTCCCCGCCACCCATCCCCGTCGCCGCCATGCCGCCGCTGTCGGCCACCATGGGCCACCTCCCGCGCACCCGCCCGCCGAACCACACCGTTCCACGCCATGGTGACGGTACGTCACCAGTACCGTCCAGTGAGTAACCGCGTACGCTCGCGTGGCGTACGCGGCGCGGAGCTGGTGAACCGGCCTTCCCTCGGGCCACGCTGGCGGCATGACCGCACCGTCCGCCGTGCAACACGCCTTCACGGCACCGATGTTCACGCAACGCTTCAGCTCGACCCCGCTGGGCGCCCGCCTGGCGAGACATCTGGCCCTGAACCAGCTGCACACCTGGGGCATCCGGTACGGCTCGGAGGCGTCCGAGCGTGCCGAGGTGGTCGTGGCGGAGCTGGTCGCGAACGCGGTGACCCACGGCCGCGTCCCGGGCCGGGACTTCGAACTCCGCCTCTCCCTGCCCACCGGCTCCCTCCGCATCGAGGTCACCGACACCCGCGCCGAACGCCTGCTGCCGGGCCCTGGTGAGGTGGGCCCCGCCCGGCCGCTCGACGAGTACGGGCGCGGCCTCACCCTCGTGGAGGCCATGGTCGACCGCTGGGAGGTGCGGCACCGGAACCCGCCCGGCAAGACCGTACTGGCCGAAATCGATCTGCCTCGCTGGCTCTCCATGGTCAAGCGCATCCCGAGATGAACGGGGTGGAGGGGGGTGTGATGCCTGTCCCTGCCGGACTCAACAGACAGGAATCCTGTCGATCTCTACCGGCGGGTTGGGATATTTGACTCTGTGCGGGGCCTGTGAGGGCGGGTGAGACTCCCCACGCGGCGCTGAATCCGGGCAGCGGCTTCAGCCGAGTGCGAGAAGGGGACTCACGTATGACTTCGGAAAGAACGGCATCGGCCCCCGACGGGCCAAGGGGATATCAGGACGACCTTACGGACGGCATCCCGGGGAACGCCCGTAAGCACAAACGCCGTTCCCGATGGCTCAGTGGGAAGTTCCTGGCGATCTTCCTCGCCGTGGCGACGCTGCTGGGCGGCGGAACATGGTTTGCCGCGTCCCAGGGGCAGCAGGCGAGCGCGGCCGTCGACGACGGTAAGACCTTCCAGTTCCCGACGGAGAAACTGGATACCGCGATCGCCTACTGGATGAGCCGGGGCTTCCCCTTCGGCAGGCGGACCGACCGGATCGACATGACCGACCCCAACGACCCCACGAGCGCGACGACGAACCGGGTCGGCTTCATCATGCGCGGAGGCTTCTTCCTCGACGCCGCCTCCGGGGATCTCACCGAGTTCATCCGGAACATACCCGGGACGCAGGAGCCGCAGCTCCTTGAGTACGACATCGACATCCGGCCGACCCGGGGCACGAACCGCGGTGACGAGCGGATCGTCCGGGACAACGTCAACGGCTTCATCTTCTACACCCCCAACCACTACACGGATTTCCACCTCTATCAGTACCTGGAGGGCCCCAACGCATCGGACGTGACCATGCCCGTGCCCGCCCCCGTGTGCCGGGAGAGCGGCGGGGCCATCACCTGCCCCAACCCCACGGCGGGCGCCGCCGATCTGCGGGTCACGGAGGAGACGCCCACCGCCGAGGAACTGGCCGACCAGCCCGCCGAAGGGCCGGCGACCCCGGGCCCCGACAGCAACGACGACCCCGTCAACAACCCGGAGTTCGAATCAAGCAACAGCGACCTCCTGGGGATAGCGCAGCAGAGGGGCGACAACCAGGCGTCGGAGTGGGCGGTCCTCATCACCGCCCTCTGGAAACTGTTCCTGGACCCCAGTAACAGCAGTCCGAAGCCCGAGCTGTGAGCGCGGGCCCGCGCGCGTCTCACCCGGGCCCGTGTCCGGACCATGAGTGGTGAGGTGCCGTCTCCACCGGTGCGGCGCATGACCGCAGGGCCTCTTGGTGGCGCGGGGATGTCGAGATCCGCGATACCGGGAGGCCCTGTGGCGCCGCTCGTGGGTGCTCGCCGTTCCGCTGGAGGTGTTCGCCGGCATCGCCGCCGTCCTGCGGGACGAGGAGGAGGGCGGCGCGTGTACCCGGACGGATTCCGGCTCCGCGTACTGCTGTGTGGCACTCCCGGCGAACTCCCGCACCTGGCGGACCGGATGCGGGGAGCCGACGCCGGAATGTGAGCGCGCAGGGCGTCCCGTCGCTACGGGACCGTCAGCAAGTCCCGCTGGTCCTGCGGCAGTTCGACCTTGTCGGCGTAGAGGAGCGCGTGCCCCGGGTCGAAGACCAGTGCCACCTCCCCCGCCAACCCCCCGTTGGCGCTCAGCACCTGCACCACCTGGCCGCCGAGGCGGACGTCGTACTCGTAGCGGGAGCCGACGTAGGAGCTGGTGATGACCTGGGTGTCGAGCCGGTTCACGCCGGCCGGTGTCTCGGCCGAGGCCACGACCTCCAGGCGCTCGGGGCGGACGGCCACGGTGACGGAGTCGCCGGTCGGGACCCGCTGGTCGCTGTCGACCCGTACGATCTCCCCGCTGGCGTCGAGGAGCACGGTGTGCCGGGTGCCGTCCAGGCTGACCACCTTGCCGGTGAGGAAGTTGCAGCGGCCGACGAACGCGGCGACGGCGGGCGCGGCGGGCCGCTCGTAGATCTCGTGCGGCGTGCCGATCTGGATCATGTTGCCGCCCTCCATCACGGCGATCCGGTCGCTGAGCGCCAGCGCCTCGTCCTGGTCGTGGGTGACGTAGACGGTCGTGATGCCCAGCTCCTCCTGGAGCCGCTTGAGCCAGGCACGGGCCTGCTCGCGCAGCTTGGCGTCCAGGTTGGAGAGCGGCTCGTCGAGCAGCAGGACCGTCGGCGAGTAGACCAACGCCCGTGCCAGCGCGACGCGTTGCTGCTGGCCGCCGGAGAGCTGGTGGGGGTAGCGGCCGCTCAGCGCGGCCAGGCCCACCTTGTCCAGGGCTTCGTGGATCAGGGTCTTCTGTCTGTCCTTCGGCACCTTGCGGATGTTGAGGGGGAGGGCCAGGTTCTTCGCGATGGTCATGTGCGGCCACAGCGCGTACGACTGGAAGACCATGCCGAGGTTGCGCTCCTCGGGCGGGAGGAAGATCCCCGCCCCGGCATCCACGAACGGCTTCCCGCCCACCGCGATCGAGCCCTCCGTGGGCTGCTCCAGCCCCGCGATGCAGTTCAGCGTCGTCGACTTGCCGCAGCCGCTCGCGCCGAGCAGGGTGAAGAACTCGCCGTCCCTGATGGTGAAGGTGACATCGCGCAGGACGGAGTTGTCGCCGAACGTCTTGGCGAGGTTCTTGACGGTCACCTCAGGCATGGTGCTTTCCCTTCATGAGCAGTCCCGCGAGTGCGACGAAGACCGCGGTGATGCCGATCTGGAGGGTGGCCAGCGCGGCGACGGATCCGGCCCTGCCCTGCGTCCAGAGACTGAGCATGGTGGTGCCGAGGATGTTGTTGTCGGCCGAGCTGAGGAAGACGGCCGGGGAGTACTCCTTGAGCATGATCACGAAGGTGAGCACCAGGGCTCCGGCGAACGCCGGCGTGATCAGCGCCCGCAGGACACGGAAGAAGGTCATCAGCCAGTCGGCGCCGGAGACCCGGGCCGCGTTGTCCAGCTCACCGCCGATCTGCATGATCGCCGGGGCGACCGAGCCGAACGCGCTGGGCAGGGCCCGCATGCCGAAGGCGATGATGACGGCGTAGATCGTGCCCTGGAGGACCGAGCCCATCCCGAACGGGGCGAGCGCGAAGGCCCAGAAGAAGCCGATACCGATGATGATGCCGGGCAGGGACTGGGGGATGAGGGCGAGGTACTCGACCGCCCGGCCCCACCTGAACGTGGAGCGGCGGGCGACCATCACCGCGAACACGGCGAGGACACTGACCACCACCGAGCCGACCCCGGCCACGATGAGGCTGTTCCACAGCGACTGCACGTAGTTGTCGGAGTCGAAGACGAGCTCGTAGTTCTTCGTCGTGACCGTCCTGAACGGCGACTGGAGCGGCGTGAAGACGAGGGTGAAGGACCGCATCACCAGCCCCGCGATCGGGATCAGGGCGCCGACGATCACGTAGAACCAGATGCACGCGATGCTCACCCACTTCAGCCAGCCCAGGTCGAGCTTGCGCGGCCGGGTCACCTTGCCGCGCACGGACACGAACCGGGCCGCGTCCTTCAGCAGCTTCGCCTGTACGGCGACCAGGCTCAGCGTGACCACGAGGATCACCGTGGAGGCGGCGCCCAGCATCGTGTAGTCGGGATCCACCGACTGAAGTCCGTTGTGGTAGAGGAAGGTCGAGAAGACGTCGATGCTGACCGGCTGGCCGTACAGCAGCGGCACGCTCAGCGTCTCGATGGAGACGGAGAAGACGAGGATCGCGGAGTAGACGATCGGGGGCCGCAGCAGCGGGACGATCACCTGGGCGAGGATCCGGAAGGGGCCCGCGCCGCAGACCTGGGCGGCCGACTCCAGCGAAGCGTCCGACTGGCGGAGCGCGTTGGCGCAGAAGACGTACGCGATCGGGGCGAGCGCCACGGCCTCCGTGAGCGCCATGCCGGGGATCGAGTACAGGTTCCACGGCACCCCGCCGAAGACCTGCTGCACCTTGACGCTGACGAACCCGGCCGGGCCGTACATGATGATCCAGCCGAAGCCCAGGATCAGCGAGGAGATGAAGAAGGGCCACTGCATCGCCAGGGCGACCAGCCGGCCGCCCGGCAGCTTCGTGCGGACCACCACGATCGCCATCGGGATGGCGATGGCCAGGCTGAGGATCGTCGTCAGCGAGGCGAACAGCAGGGTGTTCAGGGCGACTTCACCGAACCCGGCCTTGGTGAAGAGGTCGGTGTAGCCGCTGAGGGTGAAGGCGCCGCCCGCCTCGTAGAGCGGGCGGTTGCGGATGCTCTGGTAGAGGGTCGGGACGATCGGGGCCAGCACCAGGACGGCGAGGAACGCCAGGACCGCGTACTGGACGACCGTGTCCCGTCCGATGCCGAGGGGTCGGCGGTAGCGCGGCGGCCTGAACGTCTCCGTGGGCGACTCGCCGGCGGGAGTGCGCGGCGGCTGGGTGAGGGTTGACATCTGTTCTGACTCCGATCGTCCCGGGGCTGCCTACTTGCGGAGTCCGTCGAAGCGCTCCTGCCAGGCGGCGGCGTCGTCCTTCGCGACCTGCTCGTACTTGACGTGGATGATGTTCTCCTCGCCGACCGCGTCGACGACCTCCTGGTAGGTGTGCAGGCCCTCGCCCTTCACGCCCTCGCGGTACGACGCCAGACCGCCCTCGGCGACCGCGCGCTGGCCCTCGTCGGAGAGGGCGAAGTCCAGGAAGAGCTTCGAGGTCGCCGGGTGCGGCGCCTCGGCGGCGATACCGAGACCGCGCGGCAGGACGACCGTGCCGTCCTTCGGGAAGACGATCTTCACCAGGCCCGCGCTGTCCTCGACGACCGGGTAGGCGGGGGAGGCGCTGATCAGGAAGCCGGCCGTGTACTCACCGGCGACGATCTTCTCCAGCTGGGTGCCGGAGGAGGTCTCCGGGCGGGTCAGCGGAAGGATCTTCTCCAGGTCGTCCCACGCCTCCGGGTTGCCCTCGGTGAGCGCCCGCGTGACGGTGAAGCCGAACGAGCCCTCCGGGTCGCGGACCGTCACCTTGTTCTTGAACTTGTCCTCGTCCGACGTGACGATCTTCGCGAAGTCCGTCAGCGTGGTCGGCGGGGTCTCCATCAGCGACGTGTTGTACGCGATCGTCATCGGGTCCTGCGACATCGAGTACACGCTCGGCAGCAGCTCCGCGCTCTCGCCCAGCTCCTCCAGCTCCGGCGACTTGTACTCCAGGACCGTGTCCTTGCGGGCCGAGAAGTCCGCCCACGCGGTCGCCGCGCTGGAGATCAGCACGTCCGCCGGGGAGGAGCCGGCCGCGTTCTCGGACAGGGTCTTCTGGAACAGCTCGTCGCTGTCCAGCTCGTTGACGGAGACCGTCTTGATGAAGTCGTACTTCTTCTTGAAGTCCCGGACGATCGGCGCCATGTTCTCGTCGCCGAGGTTCGAGTAGACGGTGAGCTTGCCGCCCTCCTTCTCCGCCGCCTCGATCAGGTCCGCGTAGTCCGCGGGGTAGTAGTCCGGCACCTGGCCCGCCGAGATCTTGTTCTCCGCCACCTTCGGCGCGTCCTCGGTGTCGCCGCCGCAGGCGGCCAGGGTGCCGAGCGCGAGGGTCGCGGCGAACGCCGCCGCGAGGGGGCGCCGGACGGGGCGCCGGTACACGGACGCCGCTCCGATGACGGGGCCGACGGTGTGCCCGGTGCCGCTGTGGCTGGATCTGGCCATGGTTCTCCTCCTGGCGCGTGCCTTCTGGCAGCTGTTGCCGGGAGGTTAGAGACCCAGGTCAGGCCGGTAAATCCCTCACCCGTCAGAGCTCGTACTGCTCGTATTGGTCGTTGAGTTAGTGACGCGAGTCACCCGCGTTGAGCAGGGGCGGATGGCTGGGAATGATCGCCCTTGAGATGGGCCGTGAGCTGCTGCAACCGCCCCCACGCCTCCGCGTCCGAGCCGTCCCCGAGGGGGTAGTGCAGCGCCGGACGGGCCGTCGGGCCGAGGCGCTTCGCCCGGACCTCGACCGGTGGCCGGCGCGCGTGGGCCAGCCCGATGGTGTGCACGTCGTCCGGGCCGAGCGTGAAGGCCACGGGCAGCGGCGGCCCCTCCAGACGGGGCGCGGTCGTCAGGTCGGCCCGCGCCACGCGCACCGAGGTCAGCATGGTCCGCAGCCCGTGCTCCCGGACCAGCGTGTCGGCCAGCGGCTCGATCCGGTCCAGCGGCGGCTCCTCGACGGCCGCGTACCCGACCGTCAGGACGACGTCCTCCTCCACGCCCTTCGTCGTCCGTGTCACCCGGACCGTCGCCATGGCCGGCCGCTCGGGGGTGCCGACCACGATCAGCTGCGACGGCTCGGGCGCCCGCTCCCGGGCCAGGTCGGTCACCTGCCGTGGCGACCAGGGGAGGTTGACCGGCTCGGCCGTGCCCCAGCCCGCCGGTGCCGTCCCCGTCAGCGCCTTCCAGGCCGCCTCCAGCGCGCCGCCCAGCAGCAGCCGCTCGTCGGCCCTGTGCACCGTGCGCAGGGCGACGATCAGCTGCCGTCCGGGCGCCTCGTCCGCCGGGCTGCTCGCAGGGCTGCCCACCGGTCCGTTCGCCGGACCGTTCGTCGGGCTGCCCACCGGGCGCGTGAACGCGGCGGCCACGGCCGCCGTCCCGTCCTCGGCGAACGCGGGCGAGAACGCCCCGTCCCGCCAGCGCAGCACCGCCCCCGACAGCCCGTCGTAGTAGCCGCACTCCGGGTCCTGGACGACCCAGCGGTTGGGGACGCGGGCGAGCGTCGTACGGGCGGCGGTGGTCAGGCGTACGCCGGGCGGCGTGACGATCTGCAGGGACCGCCGGGACGCCACGGCCGTGCGCATGATCTCCGCGAGCCAGCTGGTCAGGGCCACCACCGGCCGGTCGACGAGGACGACGGCCGCGTGCTCGGTCACGACGTCCACGGCGGGCTGCCCCGACCCCGCCGACGGCACGGCGGACACGTCCACGGCCTTGGTGCTCGCCGCCCCGGGGGGCCAGGTCGAGCCGCCCAGCAGCGCGTTGAGCCGCCCGCACACCACCCCCGCGAGTTTCTCCGCCTCCGGGACGGCGGTGGAGGCCCGCGCCTCCGTCCACCAGAAGGGGGTTTCCATGTCGTGGACCCCGAGCAGCCGCTCCGCCTCACCCGGCACCCGCACCAGCACCGGCGACTCCACGGACACCAGCGGATGCCCGCCGGGCCCGTGCAGCTGTACGACCGCGCCGTCGGCCGCCGCCGACAGGTCCAGGTCGGAGCCGCCGGCGTACAGACTCGCCATGAGGGCCCAGACGTCGGGCATCTTCGGGGTGAGGGCGATGACGTCCTTGGTCACAGAGACAGTCCTTGGGGGTTCGGTCCCGAGTGGGGTCCTTCGGGGGTCACGGCGAGAGTCCTTCGGGGGCGCCGTCGGTTGCCACGGCGGTCTGGATCAGCTGGTGGGCCCGGCCCCGGCGGACCAGCGTGCCCCGCCCCGCCGGCTGCGCCGAGGCGTACAGGCCGGGGAAGAGCTGGCCCTCGCTCCGCTCACCGGTCATGAGCAGCGCGGCCGTACCGGTCTCGCGGAGGGTCTGCAGCAGCGGCTCGTACATCGCCCGGGAGGCGCCCGCCACCCGCCGCGTGATCACGAAGTGCAGCCCGATGTCCTGGGCCGACGACACATAGGGCAGGAACGGCGACAGCGGCTGCTGCCCGGCGGTGGTGAGGATGTCGTAGTCGTCGACCAGGATCACGATGCGTGGCCCCTTGAACGCGGGCTCGTCGGTCAGGGCGTCCGGGTCGGCGCTCTCCGGCATCCGCTTCTCCAGCTCGCTCGCGATACCCGTCGACAGCCCCGCCGCGAGCTTCGCGTTGTGCGCGTACCCGCCCCGGTACGGCTCCGGGATCACACCCCGCAGCCCGCGCCTGGGGTCGAAGACCCCGAAGACCAGCTCCTCGTCCGAGTACCGCTCCACGAGCTGTGCCGCGACCAGCTTCAGCAGGTTTGTCTTGCCGCACTCGTTGTCGCCCAGGATCAGCAGATGCTGGTCCGAGCCGAACAGGTCCAGCAGAGCGGGCGCGAGGGCGTCCTGGTCCACACCGATCGGCACCCGGTTCGGTTCGGCGACGACCGACGGCAGCCGGTCGGACGCCAGCCGGGTCGGCAACACCCGTACGGGCGCGGCCAGTTCACCATGCCAGGTGGAGCGGATCGTACGGGCCGCGTCCTCCAGCGCCGGACCGAGGTCATCCCTCGACGGCCGTCCGTCGAGGCGGGGGAGGGCCGCCTGCGCGAACAGCTTGCCGTCGGTCAGGACGCGCCCCGGAGTGTCGGGCGACAGCGTCTCGGAGAGCTTGCGGTCGACGCTCGAATCGCTCGGGTCGTTGAGCCGCAGCTCCACCCGCGTCCCGAACATCGACTGCGTGGCGATCCGCACGTCGTTCCAGCGCAGCATGCCCCCGACGACATGGATGCCGTACCCGCCACCGCGCTTGAGCAGGTCCACGACCGTGTCGTCCAGCTCGGCGAACTCGTCACGCAGCGCCCCGAACCCGTCGATGAGCAGCACGACGTCGGTGGACCCCAGCTCGCGCAGCCCGCCCTGCCCGCGCAGGTGCCGCAGCTGGTCGACGGAGTCGATCCCGTGCTCGCGGAACAGCTCCTCCCGCTCGATCAGCATCGTCCGCACCTCGGCGACCGTCCGCGCCGCCCGCTCCCGGTCGGCCCGCCCGGCGATACCGCCGACATGGGGCAGACCGGAGAGGGCGGACAGTCCGCCACCGACCAGGTCGAGCCCGTAGATGGCGACTTCGGCGGGTGTGTGGGTGGTGGCGAGGGACAGCGCGAGGGTCCGCAGCAGTGTCGTCTTGCCGGACTGCGGGCCGCCGATCACCGCCGCGTGACCGCCGGCGACCGTCAGATCGAGCACCCAGTGCCCCTGCCACTGCTTCGCCGGATCGTCCAGCACGCCCAGCGGCACCCGCAAGGGGCCTTTCCCGCCCGCCAGTTGAAGCCCTCGCTCGTCCACCTGCACGGGCCCGGCCGCCGCGTCCAGCGTGATCGCGTCGGGCAGCGGCGGCAGCCAGATCCGCCGCACCGGCCGTGCGGCGGAGGCGAGTTGGTCCACCATCACCGACATCACGGTCGGCCCGGTCTCCCGCTTGGTCGCCCTGGGCTCGTCGGCGACCTCGTTCGCGGGCCCGCTGTCGAGCGTGTTGTACGTCGGATACGTCCAGGCCGGCGGCGTGTCGTCCTCCTGTGCGACCAGTGCGGGCCCCCGGTACGCGCCCGACACGTACCCCGCCTTGAACCGCTCGTACGTCGAGGTGTCCACCTTCAGGTAACCGAAGCCCGGCAGCGGCGGAAGGTGAAAGGCGTCGGTCGTGTCGAGGACGGTCCGCGACTCGTCGGCGGAGAAGGTGCGCAGCCCCAGCCGGTACGAGAGATAGGTGTCCAGCCCCTTGAGCTTGCCGCCCTCGATGCGCTGGCTGGAGAGGAGCAGATGCACGCCGATGGAACGGCCGATGCGGCCGATGGACAGGAACAGGTCGATGAAGTCCGGCTTGGCGGTGAGGAGTTCACCGAACTCGTCGATCACGACGAAGAGGTGGGGGAGCGGTTCGAGGTCCGGTCGCCGGGTCGCGCGCAGCGCGGCGTAGTGCCCGATGTCGGCCACGTTCCCCGCGTCCTTCAGCACCTGCTGCCGCCGCTTGACCTCGCCCGCGAGGCTGGAGTGCACGCGCTCGACGAGCCCCGCCTGGTTCTCCAGGTTGGTGATCACACCGGCCACGTGCGGGAGTTCGGTGAACGGGGCGAAGGTCGCGCCGCCCTTGTAGTCGACCAGGACGAGGGCCAGGTCCTCGGGGGAGTGGGTGGCGGCGAGCGCCAGCACCAGGGTGCGCAGCAGCTCGCTCTTGCCCGAGCCGGTCGCGCCGACGCACAGCCCGTGCGGGCCCATGCCCAGCTCCGAGGACTCCTTGAGGTCGAGCAGGACGGGCTCATGACGGTCGGTCAGACCGATGGGCACGCGCAGGAACTCCCGCTCGGCGCGTGGCGCCCAGAGATCCACCAGGTTCAGGACGGCCGGGTCGTCGATGCCGAGGAGGCCCGGGAAGTCGACGGGCCCGGTGACCGGGGTGCCCTCGGCGGCCGACTCGGCGGACAGCCGCAGCGGCGCGAGCAGCCGGGCGAGCCCTTCGGCACCGGCGGCGGTGACGTGGTCGGAGGTGCCGTGCGCGGCCGTGCGGGGTGCTCCGGCCGTATCGAGATGCGCCTGCGGGTCACGAAGGTCCTCCACGACGACCTGGTCGCCCCGCACGGTGATCCGCACCGACACCTGGTCGGGCTCGTGCACCTGCTCCGCCAGCAGATGCAGCACGGTGACGCCCATGTCCGGCAGCCCGACCGCCGTGTCGGGACGCGGCAGTTCGGCGGCCGTCTCCCCGTACTCGTCGCTCACCACGAGCATGCGGGACGCCAGCCCCAGCGCCTTGCGGTCGGCGAGCCCCCGGCGCACCTCCGCCGCGTACGAGGCACGCCGGCCCAGCTCGTGCCGGAAGTGCCGGGCCAGCTGCGGCAGGCTCGGCGCGATCCGGCGGGCCGCCACCGGACCGTCGTGCTCCTGCGAGTCCAGCACATGGGGCAGCCACTTGGCCCACTCCCAGTCCGCCAGCCGCTCGCCCGGCACCCCGAGCGCCACGGCCACGTCGTCGGGCGCGTGCGAGACGGCGACCTGGACGAGGAGCGCGCGGGCCACCCGCAGCACCCCCTCCCGGTCGCCGACCACGCTGACGTTGCCCGCGCGGTCCAACGGCACCGTGATCGGGCAGTCGTTGGCGACGGAGTAGCGGGCCAGCAGCGCCCGCGCCTCGTTCAGCATGAACGGGTCCGGCGGGGTCAGCACCCCGCCCTGGTTCTGCCCGATGGCCAGATCCGCCACGGGTATGTCACCGGTACCGACCCGCACCCGCAGGAAGTCCGGGTCCTGCCGCCGCCGCTCCCAGAGCCGGGCCGGGTCGCGCACGAGGTCGTAGAGCGCCTCCGGGGGCGGATCGAGCACCCGCGCGAGCTGCCGCCGCTGCCGCTCGTCGGCGCCGAACTCCTCGCGCAGTTCCTCCAGATACTCCAGATACCGCTCGCGCTGCGTACGCCGGGTGCGCTGGGCCTTGCCGCGCTGGGAGAGGAAGAGGGCGACCGCGCCGAGCAGCGCGAAGACCAGCACGATCGCGCCGAGTGCCGCGAACTGGCTGTTCCGGATCACGGTCATCATCACGACCGAGCCCATGACACCGGCCATTGGCAGCAACGCCGTCGCGGCCGTCCCCGCCTTGCCCTCCGGGAGGTTCGGCGGCGGTTCGATCGTCCGGGCCCCGGCGGTCCCGAGCGGCCGGGTGCTCCGCGCGGGCCGATGGATCAACTGCTGGGTCACGGACGGACCCCTTCTTGTGTCGCTCGCGTGCCTGCCGTGCCTGCCGTGGCTGCCGCGCCTGCCGTGGTCGTCGCGGGTCCCCGGTGGCCGGTCATCGCATCCTCACCGCCCGGGTCATCGCTTCCGCCGCCAGCGTGATCGCCGCTTCACGGGTCTCCTGGCCCAGCAGAGCCGTGCGGATGGGGCCGCCCTGGGCGAGGTGGCGGTCGTAGGGGACGGGGACGACGTGGACGCCGGACTCCTTGAGGTGGGCGACGGCCGTCCTGAGGTCCAGCGTGACGTCGGGGGAGCCCGCGGTCAGCGCGACGACGGTCGAGGAGAGCGCGGAGTGCGGCAGCTGACCGAGCCAGTCCAGGACCTGGCGGGTGCCGTTGACCCCCTCGGCGGTCATGGGCGCGACGACCACGCGCGCGTGGGCCGTGTCCATCGCCGTACGGGCCACCTCGCCGGGCAGCGTCTCGCAGTCCACCACCGTCACCGCGAAGTACCGCCGCAGCGCGAGGGTCACCGTGCGGTACGTACGGATGTCCAGCGGGGCCCCGACCCGGCCCTGGCTCCCGGGCAGCAGCCAGCCGCCGTCCGACACCGGCACCAGGTACCCGGTGACATCGGTGAGCTGCATCGCCGGGTTGAGGATCTGCGCCAGGTCGCCCGCCGCCCAGCGCACCGAGTCGGCCCCCATCCGCACCGGCAGGGTGCCCAGCGCCGCGTCCGCCTCCATCGTCAGCACCGGGTCGTGCCGGTAGTGGTTGAACGTCCGCCCCAGCAGCGCGGCCATCGTCGACTTCCCGACCCCGCCCCGGATCGACGTCACGGCGATCACCCGCCCTGTCGTCACCGGCTGCTGCAACTCCCGCGCGATCCGGGTCTCCTCCGCCACGTCCTGCGCGGCCGAAGAGGTCAGCTTCCGGATCGACCGCCCCGTCCGCCGGGCCACCGACTCCCCGTGCTGCGGCCGCCCGAGCGCATGGGCGAGCCGAGGATCGATCGTGGGCACCGAGTCGGGGGCCGGCACGGGGGTCTGGGGCACACGGGAGCCACGGGGGACGGGGGCGGCCGGGGATTCCCCGGGCCCCGGCGGGGGGTATCCGCCGGGCTGCCCCGCCCGATCCGCGTCACCGGGCGCACCCGGCGCACCGGGCGCACCGGGCGGCTGCGCGGCGGCCCGGGGGAGCCCCGTGCGGGGATCCACGGCGGGGGTGTGCGACGCGGACGGCCGTACGACGGGCGGCACGACCGGCGGGTGCGCACCGGGCTGAACCGGCGGCTGCGCGATGTGCCCCGGCTGTCCCGGCGGTTGTGCGGTGGGCCCCGGCTGAACCGGCGGCTGTGCGACGTGTCCCGGCTGAACCGGCGGCTGTGCAACGGGCCCCGGCCGAACCGGCGGCTGCGCGATGTGCCCCGGCTGTCCCGGTGGTGGTGCGATGTGCCCCGGCTGTCCCGGCGGTGGTGCGACGTGCCCCGGCTGTCCCGGCGCCTGCGCGACGTGCGCCGGCTGTCCCGGTGGTGGTGCGCCGGGTGTCCGCTGGACCGGCTGTCGCACGACGGGCATCTCCCGCACCGGCGGGTCCGCGACCACGCGAACCGGCGGCTGCGCGACGAACGCCGGCTGCGCGGGCGGCTGCCCGGCAGGCGTGCCGTGGGCCGGTGCCGGTGCCGGTGCCGGTGCCGGTCGGGCGGACCGGTCGCCCCCGCCCCCCTGCGCGGACCCCGGCGGCTCGGGTGCCTCGGGCGCCGCGGGTGTCGCCGTCGGCTCGGGCGGGTCCGTCGGCGCCGACCGCACCAGCCTCAGCGTCGGCTCGGCCCGCCGGGCGGGCACCTCCTCGGACCCGGGTGCGGCAGCGTCGCCCCCGTCGGCCCGATCCTGTCGGCCCAGCTCACGCAGCACATCCCGCTGCCAGTCCCCTGCCTGCGCCATGTGCGGCCCCCAACTCCTAGGCGAACGTGTCGAGCAGTCGTCCGTACACGCCGAACACCCCGATGAGCAGCGGGAACAGAGTGATGACGCCGATGGATTCGAGGGTGTCGCCGAAGCGCCGGAGCCGTACACGTACGTGCTCGGCGGGCTGCACGGCGAGCACCAGCAGCGGAAGGACGGCGAGCAGGACGAGGACGGCGAGCGGACCGGCCGCCTCGCCGGAGTGCTCCAGCCACGCCGAGACCAGCCGCACGGCGAGCACGGCCGCCGCGCCGAACAGCACCACGACCTCGACGACCAGCGGGAACGCCCGCGCGCGCAGCGCGAGGACGACCATGGTGACGACGGCCAGCAGCACGGTCCACTTGGTGGGCGCGCGCAGCGCGAACACCCCGGCCGCGGTGGCCGAGACGGCCATGGTGACCGTCGCCAGGGCCAGCCCGCGGTGCGTGGCGGTGAGCGCCGCCGACACCTGGAAGCGGCTCACGGAGGCGCCCCCGGAACGCCGGTCGTCGAGGCCGGAGAGCCCCGACGCCATCAGCGCCAGCCTGGGCAGCAGCCCGAGCACGACCACGGAGACCACCGCGAGAACGGCCCCCACCTCGGCCTGCTCCGTCACCGACGACGACACCGCACCCGACACGGCCGCGGCGACACCCAGCCAGCACACCGAGGCCCCGGCCAGCGCCCCCGCCCCGACCAGCCCACCGCGCCCGAGCGGGGTGAACAGCCCGAGGAGGACGAGCAGGACGACCCCGGCCGTGGCCATGGCCGCGACCCGCGGCGTCCCGGACCACTGCTGTGCTTCCGCCAACGTCGCAGCGCCGAGCAGCCCCAGCGCACCGGCCGTCGCGATCAGTGTCGTCGCCAGCCCCCGCTTCTCGGCCCGCCCCAGCAGCGCACCCGCGAGCGCGGCCACCAGCGCGACGCCGAGCAGCGCGCCGGCGACGACCCCGGGCTCGTACACGGCCCGTGCGAACATCCCGGCGGCCAGGGCCCAGCCCACCGTGGCGAACCCGGCGGTGACCCGGCGCGTGGCGGGCCGCCAGCGACGGCCCCGGGTGTCGAGATCCTCGGCCGCCTCGTCCGTGACGTCGTGCACCACGGGCGCCGACGGCGCGTCCTCGGCCCGGACGAGCCGCAGTACGGCGCCGTCCGGAACCCCGGACGACTCCAGCGTGCTGTCGTGCGCCAGCGCGGAACCGTCCGCGGTGACCAGATGCCGCAACTCGGGCCGCCCGCCGACCTGGTCGTCGAGCAGCCGCATGATCTCCGGCAGCAGCAGCCCGACCGGTTCCCGCGACGGCAGCACGAGATCGACCCGGCGCCGCTCACCCACCAGCGTGACCCGGCTGAGCGCCGTACGCGCACCGCCCGTGGCCTGCCCCAACGTCCCCGTAGACATCACGCGATCGAACCTATCACCGGGTAGAAGAGCTGGTCGGGGCTGTGGAAACCGCTGTGGAAACCGAGGCGGACGGAGTGCCGGACGGAGTGCCGGACGGCGTGACCGACGGCTGCACAGAACCTCCGTACGGGCTCTTTCCGATGATGCGGTTCGACACGAAAGACCACCCCACACATCCCGCGCACAACACCGCCGCGATGACGATCCCGGCGAAGATCTTCCCGATGCGTTCGTCCACCGAGCGCCGCTGCCGCTGCGCCCCGAACAACAGGGCGTCCCGCAGCCGTCGACGCCGCACCGACACCGACTCCAGCAACTGGCTGTCGTAATCCTGCGCTGCCACGGCTACGGGACCTCGATCACTTCTCTGTCAGCCGATCCGTTCCGTCAGCCGATCTGGTCGACCGCCGCGCGGGCCTTGGCCAGCGTGGACTGCGCGGTGCCGTCGTTCTGTTCCAGCGTGGTGCGCACCAGGCGGATGATCTCGCGGACCTCGTCCGCGGCCTTCTTCCAGCGTTCTTCCTTGCCGTGGTAGTCGTCCGAGACCCCGTCGGCCTGGAACTCGGTCATCGCGGCCTTGACGGCGGCGTCGCGGTCGCCGAGGACCCGCTCCAACTGCCCCACGATCGTGCCGAGCGCGGTCTGCACCTCGCCCGAGGCCCCGGTGTCGTACGAACGGCGGTCCTGGTTCTGAGCCATGGAGACTTCCCCCTTGATCCTGTCGATCCTGGTTATCGGGCGCCGAAGCGGGCCGCGTCGAAGTTGGCCAGGCCCATGTTCTGGTTGGCGTTGTCCTGGGACTCCACGTCACCGGTGCCGAACGCGTTGTCCATGCCCGACTGGCCGCCCAGGATCGCGGCGAGCGAGCCGTTCAGGTCGGCGGTGATCTCGTCCGCGCGGTTCTTGAACGAGTCGAACGCCAGCTTGCCGGCGCCGTTGAACTTGCCCTCCAGCGGTTCCGCCGCGCTGATCAGCAGCTGGATCAGCGTCCCGAGGTCGTCGCTCGAACCGAGCGTGCTCTTGCCGAGTTCCGCCAGGGTCGTCGACCCCATGTCGAACTTCACGTCGTGTCCACCCCCGTGTGTCCGGTTCACCTACGTCCCGAACATGCTCTCCCACAACGCGTTGCACCCGCAACGCACTTGCCTGCGAAGTGACATCATCGGGACATAATTCGAACAGCCTTGTGGCGCGGCTCCCGTGATTCCGCCTCCACGCCCGTCGTGTCCCCCTGACCCGGCATTGGCATACCAAAGAAATTCTCGGACACCGTGCAACCCTTCCGCTGCATCGCGGGTCGTACGTGGCATCAGGGCTTCTCGGAGGGGGATCCGGGGGGATCGCGGGGGTTCTGACACGGAGGGGAAAGCCGAGGGGCCCGGTCCACTGGACCGGGCCCCTCGAAACGTGTTCCCTTCAGGGAGGGGACGATTCAACTGCTCAGAAGAACACCCCGCACCGCAACAGCACATTCGCGTACGGCCGCGCCTCCCCGGTCCGTACGACCAGCCGCGCGTCCGCCGACAGGTCCTTCAGCCTCTCGTGGGAGACCAGCTCCAGCTCGGGGAAGCGGTCCTCCAGCAGTGTCGTCGCCCCCAGGTTCGCCTCGCGCACCTCGTACGCGGCGGTCGCCCCCTCGACCACGATCTCGTCGAGCAGCCCGTCCAGCACCTCCGCGAAGGACGGCACCCCGGCCCGGAACGCCAGGTCGACCACCCGCGGCCCCTGGGGCACCGGCATCCCCGCGTCGCACACCAGCACCCCGTGCCCGTGCCCCAACTCGGCTATGGCGCCCGCCAGATGACGGTTGAGTATCCCGGCCCGCTTCACAGTGCGGCGACCTCCTCGGCGGTCGGGAACGACACCTGCGCCCCGGCCCGGGTGACGGCGGCGGCCCCCACCCGGGCCGCGTACGCGGCGGCCGCGGCCGGCTCCGAGCCCGTGCCCAGTTTCCACGCCAGCGCCGCGGTGAACGCGTCCCCGGCCCCCGTGGTGTCCACGGCGTCCACCTTCACGGCGGGCACCCGCGCACTGCCCTCGGCGTTCGCGACCAGCGCGCCCTCCGCTCCCAGCGTGACGACCACCGAACGCGGCCCGAGCGCCAGCAGCGCCCGCGCCCAGTCCTTCGGCGAGCCCGCCAGCTCACCCCCGACGATGACCTGCGCCTCGTGCTCGTTGACGATCAGCGGATCACAGGCGGCCAGCACCTCGGTGGGCAACTCCCGCGGCGGCGACGGGTTCAGCACGAAGCGGACGCCCTCCGGCAGCCGCCGTACGACCTCCACCACCGTCTCCAAGGGGATCTCCAGCTGGGCCGAGACCACCCGGGACGCCCGCAGCAGACCTTCCGCCGCCCGTACGTCCTCGGGGGTCAGCTTCCCGTTGGCGCCCGGCGACACCACGATGCTGTTGTCGCCCGACGGGTCCACCGTGATCAGCGCGACCCCGGTGGGCGCCCCGCCGACCAGCACCCCCGCCGTGTCGACCCCGGCCGCGCGCTGCGAGTCGAGCAGCAGCCGCCCGTTGCCGTCGTCACCGACCCGGGCCAGCAGCGCCGTACGCGCCCCGAGCCGGGCCGCCGCCACCGCCTGGTTGGCACCCTTGCCGCCCGGATGCACGGCCAGGTCGGAGCCGAGCACGGTCTCCCCGGCCCCCGGCCGCCGCTCGACACCGATCACCAGGTCGGCGTTGGCCGAACCCACGACCAGGAGGTCGTAGTCGTACATGCGTGCTCCTTCGTCAGCCGCTGAACTCGGCCACGTTCTGGGACGTGACCACCTTCACCGGCACCATCACCGACTTCTCGACCTTCTCGCCCTTGGCGGCCTTCACCGCGTTGCGCACCGCGATCCTGCCGAGTTCGGCGGGCTGCTGCGCGACCGACGCGTACAGCGTGCCCGCCTCGACGGCCTTCAGCCCGTCGGCGGTGCCGTCGAAGCCGATGACCTGGACGGACCTGCCGGCCTGGGAGCCGAGCGCCTTGATCGCGCCGAGCGCCATCTCGTCGTTCTCCGCGAAGACGCCGTCGACGCCGGAGTTGGCCTGGAGGAGGTTCGTCATCACGTCGAGGCCCTTGGTGCGGTCCCAGTCGGCGGGCTGCTTGGCCAGCACCTTGATGCCCGGGTAGGCCTTCAGCCCCTCGGCGAAGCCGGCGCCGCGCTCCCGGCTGGCGGAGGTGCCCGCCTGGCCCTGGAGGATGACGATCTCGCCCTTGCCGCCCAGCTTCTCGGCGAGCGACTTGGCGGCCAGCTCACCGCCGCTGACGTTGTCGGAGGCGACGAGCGCGGCCGTGTCCGCGCCGTTGACCGCGCGGTCGACGGCCACCAGCGGGATGTCCGCCTTGTTGACGGCCTTCGCCGCCGGGGTCACCGCGTCGGAGTCCACCGGGTTGACGATGATCGTGCCGAGGCCCTCGCTGGTGAAGTTCTGCAGCTGGTTGGCCTGCTGCGAGGCGTCGTTCTGCGCGTCGGTGACGGACAGGTCCACCCCCAGCTTCTTCGCCTCGTCCTGCGCACCGGCCCGGATCTGCACGAAGAAGGGGTTGTTGAGCGTCGACAGCGACAGCCCGATCTTCTCGCTCTTCGCCGCCGACGACCCGCTGTGCAGGAAGGAGGTCGCACCCACGACGGCCGCCGCGACGACAGCGGCGAGCACATACGTCACCGCCTGCTTCTTCCGGTCCCCGGAACCACCGGCACCCGCCGGAACCGGAGTCGCCCCCGCCTTCCGCCGCACGGTGTCGAGCAGCACCGCCAGCGCGATCACGACACCGATGACGACCTGCTGCCAGAAGGCGGAGACGGACAGCAGGTTCAGCCCGTTCCGCAGCACCGCCAGGATCAGCGCGCCGATCAGCGTCCCCGACGCCTTGCCCGTACCGCCGGCCAGCGAGGCGCCGCCGATGACGACCGCCGCGATCGCGTCCAGCTCGTAGCCCTGCGCGGCCTGCGGCTGCGCGGAGGAGAGCCGGGAGGCGAGCACGATGCCCGCGGCGGCGGCGAACAGACCGGACAGCGCGTAGATCGCGAGCTTCTGCCGCTTCACCCGCAGCCCGGACAGCCGGGCCGCCTCCTCGTTGCCGCCGATCGCGTACATGGCACGCCCGATGTACGTACGCCCCAGGATCACGGCCGTCACACCGCCGAGGACCAGCATCACCAGGACCGGCACCGGCAGCCAGCCGCCCAGGTTGTCACCGAGGTGCGACACCGACTCCGGGAACGCGATCGGGCTGCCCTGCGAGATCACCAGCGACAGACCGCGCCCCACCGACAGCATGGCGAGCGTGGCGATGAACGGCGGCAGCTTCCCGTACGAGATGAGGAAGCCGTTGACGAGACCGCACGCGACGCCGGTGACGATCGCGAGGATCACGGCTATCCAGACCGGTACGCCCTCCGAGGTGGCGCTCCAGGCGAGGACGGTGGCCGACAGCGCCGCCACCGAACCGACCGACAGGTCGATGCCCGCCGAGACGATCACGAAGGTCACACCGAACGCGAGGATCGCGGTGACGGCGGCCTGGACGCCGATGTTGAGCAGGTTGTCGGCCGTCAGGAAGTCGCCGGACAGCACCGACATCGCGACGACGAGGACGATGAGCGCGGTCAGCGCGCCGTTGTCGAGCAGCAGACGGCGAAGCCCCGAGGCTCCCGAGGCGCCACTCGCGCCCGTCGTGCTCTTGAGCGTGTCAGCGGCCACGGGGGGCCTCCTTGTCACTGGTGAGGTTGGTGGGATGGGAGACCGCGAGCGCCATCACGGCGTCCTGGGTGGCCTCGGCGGCGGCCAGTTCGCCCGCGATCCGCCCCTGGGCCATGACCAGCACCCGGTCGCTCATACCGAGCACCTCGGGCAGGTCACTGGAGATCATCAGAACGGCGGCACCGGCGGCCGTCAGCTCGTTGATCAGCTTGTAGATCTCGACCTTCGCGCCGACGTCGATCCCGCGCGTCGGCTCGTCGAGGATCAGCACCTTGGTGTCCGCGAGCAGCCACTTGCCGATGACGACCTTCTGCTGGTTGCCACCGGAGAGGGTGCGTACGTGCTGGTGCAGCCCGGCCATCCGGACCCCGAGCCGCTCGGCGACCCGGGCCGCGCTCTCCCGCTGCCCCTTGAGGTCGACGAACCCGCCCCTGGTCGCGCCCCGCAGGGTCACCAGACCCAGGTTCTCCTCGACGGACGCGTCGAGCACCAGCCCCTGGCCCTTGCGGTCCTCGGGGACGAGCCCGATCCCGGCCGTCATCGCCGCGTTGACGTCGTCCCGGCGAACCGGGGCCCCGGCGACCTTCACGGCCCCCTTGTCGTACGGATCGGCGCCGAACACCGCGCGCACGACCTCCGTACGTCCGGCCCCCACGAGCCCCGCGACACCGACGACCTCACCGGCCCGCACCTCGAAGCTCACGTCATGGAACACCCCGTCCCGGGAGAGCCCTTCGACGACGAGCAACGCCTCCCCGGCGTCGGCCTCGCCCTGCTGCCGCGGATACTGCTGCTCGATCGACCGCCCGACCATGAGCCGGACGAGCTCGTCCCGGGGCGTGCTCGCGGGCACCTGTCCGACGCTCTTCCCGTCGCGAATGACGGTCACCCGGTCGCCCAGCGCGGCGATCTCCTCCAGGTGATGCGTGATGAAGACGATCCCGACCCCGTCCTCACGCAGCCGGCGCACGATCGAGAAGAGCTTCTCGACCTCCTCGGTCGTCAGCACGGCGGTCGGCTCGTCCATGATCAGCACGCGGGCGTCGAGACTCAACGCCTTCGCGATCTCGACCATCTGGAGCCGCGCGATGCCGAGTTCACGCACGCGCGCGCGTGGAGACACGTTCACGCCCACCCGCTCCAGCAGCTCGGCGGCCTCGGCCTCCATCCGCTTGCGGTCGATCATCCCGAAGCGGCGCGGCTGCCGCCCCAGGAAGATGTTCTCGGCGACCGTCAGATCCGGTACGAGATTGAACTCCTGGTAGATGGTGGCGATCCCGAGCCGCTCGGAGTCCTGCGCACCATGGATGCGCACCTCCTCGCCACCGGCCAGGATCCGCCCGGCGTCGGGCGTGTAGGCGCCGGAGAGCATCTTGATGAGGGTGCTCTTGCCCGCGCCGTTCTCACCGAGCAGGACGTGCACCTCGCCCCGGCGCAGATCGAAGTCGACGCCGTCCAGCGCGACCACACCGGGGAAGGTCTTCCTGATGCCTTCGATGCGCAGCAACTCGTCCGGGTCGCTCACGACGCGCTCCTGTTCGTTACGGGGGACTCGACGGGGGAGTCGACGGGGGACTCGCCGCACGAGAGGCGTACGACGAGACGGGCGGGGAGGGTGACGGACCGCGGGGGCCGCCCCTCGATGCGGTCGACCAGGGCGCGTACGGCGGCCCGTCCCAGCTCGCCCGTCGGCTGGGCGACCGCCGTGATCGGCGGATCGGTGTGCACGAACCACGGGATGTCGTCGAAGGCGGCCAGCCCGACGTCCTCCGGAACGCGCATCCCCCGCGCGCGGATGGCGTCCAGCGCCCCGAGCGCCATCAGGTTGTCGGCCGCGAACACGACCTCGGGCGGCTCGGGCAGGTCGAGGAACCCCTCGGTGACCCGCCGCCCGCTCTCGGCCTGGAAGTCGCCCTGCCCGATATAGCCGTCCGGCAGCGGCAGCCCGTGCTCGCCCAGGGCCTCCCGGAAGGCCTCGACACGCTCCCGCCCGGTCGTGGTCGCCGCCGGCCCCGCGATGATCGCGAGCCGACGGTGCCCGAGCCCGTACAGATGCGCGACGAGATCCCGGACGGCGCCCCGCCCGTCCGACCGCACCACCGGCACGTCGACCCCCGGGATCCACCGGTCCACGAACACCATCGGCGTCCCGGCCCGCGCGGCGTCCAGCATCAGCGGGGAGCCGCCGTCGGTGGGGGAGACGAGGAGCCCGTCGATCCGCCGGTCCAGCAGGGTCCGTACGTGGTGGTCCTGCAGATCCGGCCGCTCGTCGGCGTTCCCGATGATCACGCTGTACCCGAGCGCCCGCGCCTCCTCCTCCACGGACCGGGCCAGCTCCGTGAAGTAAGGGTTCATCACGTCGCTGATCACCAGCCCGAGGGTGCGGGTCTGGTCCGTACGCAGCGACCGGGCGACGGCGTTCGGCCGGTACCCCAGCGTCTCGACGGCGGCCAGCACGCGCGCGCGGGCGTCCGCACTGACCGACGGATGGTCATTCAGCACCCGCGACACCGTGGCGACGGACACCCCCGCCTCGGCCGCGACGTCCTTGATGCCGGCCATCGCCGCTCCACCTCCTCGTGGATCACTCGTGGAATCGATTACACGAGGAGGATTGGAATCGATTACACAGCTGTGTGGCAAGGGTGCGGCAGTGGCTGAAATCCAATCGTGACCGAGTCTCGTGAGGGGACTCGGCCCAGGGATCCCGCGAGCCGCGATGAGTCCTGAGGCGTCCGGCGGTCATAGTGTCGAACCCGCTACCGAGGAGGACTGCTGATGCGCAGCGTGACCTATTCGATGAACGTCTCACTCGACGGCTACATCGTCGGGCCGGACGGCACCTTCGACTGGTCGGCCCCCGACGCGGAGGTCTTCCGCTTCTGGATCGACGAGATCCGAGAGGTCGGCGTCCATGTGATGGGACGACGGCTGTACGAGACGATGCTGTACTGGGAGACCGCCGACCAGGACCCGACGCTCGACGACGCGGATCGCGAGTGGACCGCGCTCTGGAAGCCGCTCCCCAAGGTGGTGTTCTCCACCACGCTGTCGGCGGTGCAGGGCAATGCCCGCCTGGCCTCCGGTGGCCTGGTCGAGGAGATCGAGCGGCTGCGGGCCGAGCCGGGGGAGGGCGACATCGCGATCGGCGGCGCGACTCTCGCCGCCGAGGCGGCCGCGGCGGGTCTGATCGACGAGTACCGGGCCGTGGTCTACCCGGTGCTGGTCGGCGGTGGCATTCCGTTCTTCCCCCGGCACGAGCGCCGGGTGGATCTCGAACTCGTCGAGACCCGCACCTTCAGCTCTCGAATCGTCTACCTCCGCCACCGCGTGGTGCGTTAGCCGACTCGTCCGCCGAGGTACTCGGACCTTCGTTCTACGCGGCCGCCAGCTCGCACCACACGTACTTGCCCCGCTCGCCGAACCTGGCCGACGGCATCCACCCCCAGTACTTCGTGCAGGCCACGACGAGTCCCAGCCCCCGCCCGTCCTCCTGCTCCCCCACCTCCTCCAACTGCTGCGGCGGTCGCGGCGGTTCGGGATCGGCGTCCCACGCCCCGATCCACACCGTGCCCTCCGCCGACCGCCGCACCCGGAGGGCGGCGGGCCCCTTCGTGTGCCGTACGGCATTGGAGACCAGCTCCGCCGCGAGCAACTCCGCCGTGTCCGCCAGCCCGATGAGGCCGTGCATGGTGAGGATCAGCCGCAGGGTGCGACGGCAGATGGTCACGGCCCTGAGGTCGTTGGGGATCTGAAGGGTGTAATCCCAGGTTTCGGGCATGGGTCATCGACTCCGTGGGGATGAGGGGGATTTCGAGCACGGTGGCATTGCCGACGCCGTCATGGCAGGACGGGGCGGTGCGCTTCCGTAGCGTGTGCGGTGCATCACTGAAGGTAGGCCTAACAATTCATCCCTAGCAAGCTGGTCGCGTAATCTGACCCCGAACGAGGCTGCCGGCGAAAGTGTTGGACCAAGGAGTGAGTAGTGGTTCTGAGGCGCGAGCCAACCGCACGTCAGATGCGCCTGGCGACGGAGCTGCGCAGACTCCGTGATGCGGCCGGACTCAACGCGACCGAGGCGGCGGCGCTGCTTGGCGTGAGCCGTGTCCAGATGAGCCACATCGAATCCGGACTCACGGGCGTCAGTGAGCAACGGCTCCGGCGCCTCGCGAGCCACTACGCCTGCACGGACGTCGAGTTCGTCGATGCTCTGGTCAAGATGGCCACGGAGCGGACACGTGGGTGGTGGGAGGAGTACCGGGGGCTGCTCCCCGCGCCGTTCCTGGACCTGGCCGAGCTGGACCATCACTCTCGGTTCCAGTCCTGCCTGGAGATCCTGTACGTGCCGGGTCTGCTGCAGACCGAGGCCTACGCCCGTGCCGTACACGCCACACGAGTCCCCGAACTGACTGAAGAGGCACTGGAGTTGCGCGTGCGCCATCGCATGGCGCGTCGTGCTGTCCTCGAAGGAACCTCGCCGATCCGCCTCGACGCCGTGATCCATGAAGCGGCGCTCCGCATCATGGTCGGCACCCGGGCCGCCGCACGAGGGCAGCTCACCCACCTCCTGGAAGTCTCCGAGGCGGAGCACATCGGTGTGCGGGTTGTCCCCTTCGACATGGAGGGCTTCTCCTGGGCCAGCAGCTCGATGACCTACGTGGGCGGCACCGTGACCAGACTGGATACGGTGATCCGAGACGGCCCCACGGGTGCGCTCTACATTGATGCGGAGGATCAACTGGCCACCTATCGCGCTCGCTTCCGACAAGTGAGAGCGAGGGCGCTCGACCCCGAGCAGTCGCGCGAATTCATCGGGCGTCTGGCGAAGGAGCTGTGAGGTACTTCATGACTGTCCCCAGCAACTGGCGAAAGTCGTCCTATTCCGGCGACGGAGACGGCGACAACTGCGTGGAAATAGCGACCACCCCCACCCACATAGCCGTCCGCGACTCCAAGACCCCCACCACCCGCACCCTCACTTTCCCTGTCTCCGCCTTCGCCCCCTTCCTCGAAGCCCTGAAAGCGCACCCTCGCCGCTGACGTCCGCCGCTGCTGGACCAGCTGCCGAGCGTCGGCTCCGGCGAGGCTCCGCGATCTGCTCGCCGACGGCGGCCCCGTCCCCCGCCGTCCGCCTCACCAAGGTCTCCCGCCAGGCCCAGCAGTCCGGCGACGACCGCTCCCGGGACACGACCGGAAAACGCCGAGGCCCGCCGCACCCCCGGGGGGCCTCGGCGGACCTCGGCGGTCAGCTCTGGGACTCACAAGGCCGGACGCTCACGGCGTCACGCCTCAGGACGTGAACGGCGTGGACCCGTCCTCCGCCGTGATGCTCCACAGATGATCGGCGGTCCCGTTGTCGTCCCACTGCAGCGCCGGCGCCCCGGACGACGGGGACATCCCGTCGATCCCCAGCACCAGCCCGCTGTTCTTGTTGACGAGTTTTGCGTAGCCGCCACCGGCGTCGACGATCGACCACAGATGGTCGGCCGTGAGGGTGTCCCCCCACTGCAACGCCGTGGCGCCGGCGGTCTTGGACGCGTCCTTGATGCCGAGGACCTGTCCGCTGTTGGTGTTGAAGATCTTGTAGTAGCCGTTCTCGGCCGGAACGATCTTCCACCAGTGGTTGGCGCTGCCACTGGCGCTCTGCTGCTGGACGGCGCCACCGGCGGCGATCGAGGAACCGGCGATCCCGAGCTCCAGGTTGCTGTTCTTGTTGACGATCTTCACCCGCGGTGTCTCCGGGTACCAGGACTCCAGCTCGGTGACGCCGACGAACTTGCCCGCCTGCGGTGTGAAGACCACCCGGAACTGGGACGTGGTGATCGTCGGGAAGGTCACCTCGTTGGCGTTGTTGGCGACCGGCGTCGCCGGGCTCTTCGCCTGGCTCGGCACGTTCACCCACGCCCCGTCCTTGAGGTACTGGACGGTGTAGCCCGCCGGTACCCGGATGTCCGCCCCGTCGTCGTACGTGTAGAACTTCACCTCGTTGATCTTGCGAGGCGCCCCGAAGTCGACGCCCAGATGATCGGTGGAGTTCGGCGAGCCTGAGTTGGTCCACCGGTTGTCGGGGATCTTGTCGTAACGGATCCAACCGTCCGTCGCCCGCAGCGGGGCGTCGAAGGTCGTGGGCTTGCAGGTCTGGCCGCTGTGGCAGTGCGGGCCGTTGGAGACGGTGTTGGTGTAGGAGGCGAAGGCCTTCGGGAACGGCTGGGTGACGGTGCGGCCCAGCCAGTCCTGCTCGGCGGTCAGCGGGTTGGCGGCGACGTTCATCAGGCGCGTCGGCTGCGCGGGGGTGACCGGGGCGGCCACGTTTACGGTCGTGCTGGTGGCGAGCGTCGAGGACTGGTGGATGCGCTGGCCGTCTTGGAAGATCTGCAGCCCGCTGCCCTTGCCGTAGTGCGAGCCGTCCCGGTCCCAGCGGATCGAGTAGGTGTGTCCGTGGTACGGCAGGCTCTCCACCGCGAACCAGTCCCAGCCGGACGGGACCAGCGGCTTCAGCACCAGTGTGTTGTTGGCCTGCGGCTTGATGCCCAGCAGACCGTTCAGCACCAGGTCGTTGAAGCTGGAGTGGTTGTAGTGCTCGCTGAAGTTGAACCCGTCGTAGATCCACTCGCCGGTGTCGCCGTTGGCGGCCTCGGCGACGTACGGCTTGCCGTCCTTGTGCTGGAGGTCGGCGAACTGGGCCAGCATCGTCTGGTAGTCGGCCTTGGTGACGAAGTTCTGCGCGGGGTAGTCCTGGAGCAGGTTGGCCAGGCCCGTCAGGATCTGGCTCGTCTGGTACGGCCAGCTCGGGCCGTTCCAGTGACAGCAGTTGGCGTCGTCGCGCTTCTGCTCAGCGGGGATCGCCTCGTAGTTGAAGTAGGGGTTCGCGGTGATCCGGTCGATCTCGGCGAAGCCCGTGCCCTTGGTGAACTTCAGCGTGTTGGCCCCGGCCTTCATCGGGACCTGGACCGTGACGGACTTCGACTCCGAGAACTGCCCCCAGCTGCCCCCGGCGGCGTAGCTCACGGTGACGGGGTTGGCCGTGTCACCGTTCACGATGACCTTGTGCGTCGACGTACCGGAGGTGGCGTTGGCGTAGTGGACCGTCACCGGGTACGTGCCGTTGCCGGGTGCGTCCACGGTGAAGGTGACCGCGCTGTCGTCGAAGTCGATCTGCCCGACGTACTTGCCGTTGGAGGCCGTCGAGGAGTTGTGGGTGTTCGCGTGGACGATGTCGGCCTGCTCGGCCTCGAAGTCGTGCACCCGCTCCAGCGTCGTGGGCCCGAACGGCGCCTTGAACCGCTTGGCGTCGGTGAGGTACTTCCACGCCGACGAGTACTGCGCGTCCGGGAGGTTGAACGCCCAGGGGGCGAAGCCCATCGCCTCGCGCCAGGTGGTCCGGGTCTGCTTCAGCGTGCCGTTGGTGCTGTCCGTGTTGTAGACCTGCATGAAGAAGTCGCGCTGCGGGTCCCACAGCGAGTTCTGCACGGCGGCCTTGAGCTGCGCGGCCTTGGCGTCGTAGTCGTTCGCGGTCGCCGTGTCACCGTTCATCGTGGCGATCTTGCTGATCGCCTGGGCGGCGCTGAACATGTACGCGTTGATGGTCGGCCGGTAGCCGCGGCCGCCGCTGAACCAGTTGCTGCTCTTCATCGACGTCTCGGTGTACTCCGTGGCGTCGGACAGCGGGGTCTGGTGGTACAGGTCGCTGGTGGACTGACTGCCGTTCACCGTGATGTCGGTGGTGAAGTTCGAGTCCCACCGCTTGTACAGCGCGATGAGGTGGGGGAGCGCGGACTTGATCTGCGCGGCGTCACCGGTGACGAGATAGCGCTGGTACGCGGCGCTGGTGATCCACTCGCTGAAGTTTCGCGCGCCCGAGTTGCCCGCCCCGCGCAGCCAGAAGTCCAGGTAGTCACCGGCGTAGTCCCGGTTGCGCAGCCAGCGGCCGTCGAGCAGGTGGTAGCCGGTGGCGTCCGGAAGCGCCGTGTACGGGTTCCCGGCGTACCCGATCGGCACGTCGTACTCGGTCGACACGTACCCCGTGCCCGGCACCGTGTAGCGGAGCGCGCGCTTGAAGGTGCTCCACCGGTAGTAGTAGACCTCGTCGATGTCGTTGTCGGGGGTGTCCAGGAACGGGATGTTGTCCTTGTACCACTGGCGCTCGTCGAGCTGGTTGGCGGCGAGGATCGCGTCCTTGTCCAGCGCGGCGGCGTTGGGGTCGTCGGCGGCCTGGGCGGACGTCGCACCCGGTCCGGCGGACAACAGGCTGATGGACAACACCGAGCCGCACAGGGCGGCCAGGGCGCGGCGGCTGCGTCTGGGGCGTTGACGCATAGAGGTGTCCTCCATTGGGCGCTCATGCGATGGTTCGGAATGTTCGAAATTGCGAACGTTGTTCGAAATTCTGCGAGACGGTAGTGACGAGCGCGCGGGAAAGTCAACAGGTCGGACACGGATGGTTTTAAGTGCTTCATAAGGTCGGTGGATCCGCGCTGTCGGACCTCACCGGTACCGTCGGATCATGGCTCAACAGGCGGGGAACCCCCCGGGCGAACAGCGGCTCGCCGTACTCGAAGGCGTACTCGAACGCATCACGTACGCCAACGAGGACAACGGCTACACGGTCGCGCGCGTGGACACCGGCCGAGGCGGTGGCGACCTCCTCACCGTCGTCGGTGCCCTGCTGGGCGCCCAGGTCGGCGAGTCCCTGCGCCTGGAGGGCCGTTGGGGCTCGCACCCGCAGTACGGGAAGCAGTTCACCGTCGAGAACTACACGACCGTCCTCCCGGCCACCGTCCAGGGCATCCGCCGCTACCTCGGCTCCGGTCTGGTCAAGGGCATCGGCCCGATCTTCGCCGACCGCATCACCCAGCACTTCGGCCTGGACACCCTCCAGATCATCGAGGAGGAGCCGGGGCGCCTCATCGAGGTCCCCGGCCTCGGCCCCAAGCGCACCAAGAAGATCGCCGACGCCTGGGAGGAGCAGAAGGCGATCAAGGAGGTCATGCTCTTCCTCCAGACGGTGGAGGTGTCGACGTCCATCGCGGTGCGCATCTACAAGAAGTACGGCGACGCGTCGATCGGGGTCGTGAAGAACCAGCCGTACCGCCTCGCCTCCGACGTCTGGGGCATCGGCTTCCTCACCGCCGACAAGATCGCCCAGTCCGTCGGCATCCCCCACGACAGCCCGGAGCGCGTCAAGGCGGGCCTGCAGTACGCCCTTTCACAGGCCACCGACCAGGGCAACTGCTACCTGCCGGAGGAGCGGCTGATCGCCGACGCGGTCAAGCTCCTCCAGGTCGACACGGGCCTGGTCATCGAGTGCCTGGCCGAACTCGCCCTGCCGGACGAGGACTCCGGTGAACCCGGCGTCGTACGGGAGAAGGTCCCCGGCCAGAACGGCGAGCACGACGACCCGGTCACCGCGATCTACCTGGTCCCCTTCCACCGCGCCGAACTCTCCCTCTCCGCACAGCTGTTGCGCCTCCTGCGTACGGCCGAGGACCGCATGCCCGGCTTCCACGACGTGGCCTGGGACAAGGCACTGGCCTGGCTGAGGGGGCGTACGGGCACGGAGCTGGCCCCCGAGCAGGAGGCGGCCGTGCGCCTCGCGCTGACGAAGAAGGTGGCCGTCCTCACCGGCGGTCCCGGCTGCGGCAAGTCCTTCACGGTCCGCTCGATCGTGGAGCTGGCCCGCGCCAAGAAGGCGAAGGTCGTGCTGGCCGCCCCCACCGGCCGTGCCGCCAAGCGCCTCGCCGAGCTGACCGGCGCCGACGCCTCCACCGTCCACCGCCTGCTGGAGCTGAAGCCCGGCGGCGACGCGGCCTACGACAAGGACCGTCCCCTGGACGCCGACCTGGTGGTCGTCGACGAGGCCTCCATGCTGGACCTCCTGCTGGCCAACAAGCTGGTGAAGGCGGTGCCTCCGGGGGCGCACATCCTCTTCGTCGGGGACGTCGACCAGCTCCCCAGCGTCGGCGCGGGCGAGGTCCTGCGGGACCTGCTGGCCGACGGCAGCCCGATTCCGGCGGTCCGGCTCACCAAGGTCTTCCGCCAGGCCCAGCAGTCCGGCGTGGTGACCAACGCGCACCGGATCAACTCCGGGCACCACCCGGTCACCGACGGCATGAAGGACTTCTTCCTCTTCGTCGAGGACGACACGGAGGAGGCCGGGCGGCTCACGGTGGATGTGGCGGCCCGTCGTATTCCGGCCAAGTTCGGGCTCGACCCGCGCCGGGACGTCCAGGTGCTGGCGCCCATGCACCGGGGCCCGGCCGGCGCGGGCAACCTCAACGGACTGCTCCAGCAGGCGATCACCCCCGCCCGCCCCGACCTGCCCGAGAAGCGGTTCGGCGGCCGGGTCTTCCGCGTCGGCGACAAGGTCACCCAGATTCGCAACAACTACGAGAAGGGGGAGAACGGCGTCTTCAACGGCACCGTCGGCGTCGTCACCGCACTCGACCCGGTCGACCAGCGGCTGACGGTCCTGACGGACGAGGACGAGGAGGTGGCGTACGAGTTCGACGAACTGGACGAGCTGGCGCACGCCTACGCGGTGACGATCCACCGGTCCCAGGGCAGCGAGTACCCGGCCGTGGTCATCCCGGTCACCACCGGAGCCTGGATGATGCTTCAGCGCAACCTTTTGTATACGGCGGTGACCAGGGCGAAGAAGCTGGTCGTCCTCGTCGGCTCCCGCAAGGCGATAGGCCAGGCGGTCCGTACGGTCTCCGCGGGCCGACGGTGCACGGCCCTCGACTACCGGCTCGCCCCGCGGCCGCTGTGAGGAGCGGGACGAGGACTGCGGTGAGACCGTGGTGAGGGCTGGGGTGAGGACCGCTTGCGTACCTCTCGTGAAGGCCTGTCGCCCCGTGAGTGAAATTTGATCGATCAAACGAGTCGTAAAGGTCACACAGCCCTTCCAGATGGCGGACGGAGGGGGCAGGATGAGCAAGTTGGCGGCACTCAGTGCCGCCGATGGGCCCGATGGTCGACCCCGAGTGCACTCTCCTGAGCCAATTGGGGGATGGTAGAGACAGTCAGGGCACCTCAAGGATGAGGCACTACGTCGGTGAGGGATGACGTGAGCGACAACTCTGTAGTACTGCGGTACGGCGACGGCGAGTACACCTACCCGGTGATCGACAGCACCGTCGGCGACAAGGGCTTCGACATCGGGAAGCTCCGGGCCCAGACCGGTCTGGTCACCCTGGACAGCGGTTACGGCAACACCGCTGCCTATAAATCCGCCGTCACCTATCTCGACGGCGAGCAGGGCATCCTTCGGTACCGCGGCTACCCGATCGAGCAGCTGGCCGAGCGCTCCACCTTCCTTGAGGTGGCGTACCTGCTCATCAACGGCGAGCTTCCGACCGTCGACGAGCTCGCCACCTTCCAGGGCGAGATCACGCAGCACACCCTGCTGCACGAGGACGTGAAGAACTTCTACCGGGGCTTCCCCCGGGACGCCCACCCGATGGCGATGCTGTCCTCCGTGGTCAGCGCCCTGTCGACGTTCTACCAGGACAGCCACAACCCGTTCGACGAGCGGCAGCGGAACCTCTCCACGATCCGCCTGCTCGCCAAGCTGCCCACCATCGCGGCGTACGCGTACAAGAAGTCGATCGGTCACCCGTTCGTCTACCCGCGCAACGACCTCGGTTACGTCGAGAACTTCCTGCGCATGACCTTCTCGGTCCCGGCCCAGGAGTACGACCTCGACCCGGTCGTCGTCTCCGCGCTCGACAAGCTGCTGATCCTGCACGCGGACCACGAGCAGAACTGTTCGACCTCCACGGTCCGCCTGGTCGGCTCGTCGCAGGCGAACATGTTCGCCTCGATCTCCGCCGGCATCTCCGCGCTCTGGGGCCCGCTGCACGGCGGCGCCAACCAGTCCGTCCTGGAGATGCTGGAGGGCATCAAGCAGAACGGCGGCGACGTCGACTCCTTCATCCGCAAGGTGAAGAACAAGGAGGACGGCGTCCGCCTGATGGGCTTCGGCCACCGGGTGTACAAGTCCTTCGACCCGCGCGCCAAGATCATCAAGGCTGCCGCGCACGACGTCCTCTCGGCCCTCGGCAAGTCCGACGAGCTGCTGGACATCGCGCTGAAGCTGGAGGAGCACGCGCTCTCCGACGACTACTTCGTCTCGCGCAACCTCTACCCGAACGTGGACTTCTACACGGGTCTGATCTACCGCGCCATGGGCTTCCCGACCGAGATGTTCACGGTCCTCTTCGCCCTCGGCCGCCTCCCGGGCTGGATCGCCCAGTGGCACGAGATGATCAAGGAGCCGGGCTCCCGCATCGGCCGCCCGCGCCAGATCTACACGGGCGTCGTCGAGCGCGACTTCGTCCCGGTCGAGGCTCGCTGAGCCGAGTACGCGTAGCAAAAGGGGCCCGTCCGGAGAGCCGTCCGTACGGGCCCACTGCTGTGCCCCTTGCTTTGCCCCACTGAGGTCAGCTGCTTGGCCCTCGCAGAAGCTGGGGCCCACTGCTGGCCCCGCTGCAGAAGAGGGCGCCCTACGGCGAGTGAGCCGAAGGGGCGCGCCTGTGTCGGGACGGCGAACGCGCGCAGTGCCCGACGAAGGAGGGCCGAGCACGATCGCCGTCCCGACACAGGCTTTGGCGCCCCGGAGGCGAACCGAGCCCCAAAAAAATGGGAGAAGGCGCCCTGCAACGCTGGTCCCCCCACGGGCCGGCGAGCAGGGCGCCTTCCCATGTCCCGGTGCGGATTCCCCCCACGGGATCCGGCCGGGCGTCTGGTGGGCCAGCGCCTGAATCGCTGAGCTGAACGAGCAGAGCTCGTCCTACCTATGTGCGGTCTGCCGGGACGCGTACGTACGGGAGGGCCGCTCAAAGCTCCCCGGTGCACGTGCCCCGGCAACGCAGTTCCGGGAACGTCCCCCAAGACATCCCCAGATGTCAGTCACGCCCCCCAAGACGCTTCTGACATCGCCAACTTAGACTCACGAACCCCTTCGGTGGTTACGTTCACACCACTGTGATCCGCGTCTCTTGCCCTATGTCCTGAAGATGCGCAAGAGACACGATTCGGTGATCGAGGCCCCAGCGTAAGGATGATGCGCGAGCCTTGTGAAGAGCTTATGTGAGCCTGCTTCCGGACTCTAGAGGGACTTTTGCCCGGCGGTCACGAAAATGTCCTGAGTCGCAAGCTGTTCGTTACCACGAAAACGGACGAAAAGGCCATAGCCGCCCCCGCGACCATCGGGTTGAGCAGTCCGGCGGCGGCCAGCGGCAGTGCCGCCAGGTTGTATCCGAAGGCCCAGGCCAGATTGCCCTTGATCGTGGACAGGGTCCGCCGTGACAGCCGGATGGCGTCGGCGGCCACCCGCAGGTCCCCACGCACCAGCGTCAGGTCACCCGCCTCGATCGCCGCGTCCGTCCCCGTGCCCAGGGCGAGCCCCAGGTCGGCCGTGGCCAGCGCGGCCGCGTCGTTGACCCCGTCGCCGACCATCGCGACCGTACGGCCCTCGCCCTGGAGCCGGCGGACGACGTCGACCTTGTCCTGCGGCAACACCTCGGCGATCACGTGCTCGGGGGAGATCCCGACCGCCGCGGCCACGGACCGGGCCCCCCGCTCGTTGTCGCCGGTCAGCAGCATCGGTGTGAGCCCGAGTGCCCGCAGCCGCCGTACGGCCTCGGCGCTGGTCTCCTTGACCGCGTCGGCGACCGTGACGACACCGAGTGCCACACCGTCGCGGACGACCACGACCGCCGTGCGGCCCTCGTCCTCGGCGGCTTCCTTGGCGGCCTTCAGAGGCCCGGGGAGCGGCCCGTCGAGGACCCGGCCCACCTGGACCTCGTAGCCCTCCACGAGGCCGCGTACGCCCCTTCCGGGGAGGTTCTCGAAACGCTCGACGGGCGGCAGCGCGCCGACGCGGTCCTCGGCGCCCGCGGCGATCGCCCGGCCCACCGGATGTTCGGAGGCGTGTTCGACGGCGCCCGCGAGTCGCAGGACTTCCTCCTCGGTGACCTGGGTGACCTGGGTGACCTGGGTGGCATCGGTGACGTCTCCGAGGGGGGCCTCGGCGACGTGGACCGTCTGGAGGGTCATCCGGCCGGTGGTGACCGTGCCGGTCTTGTCCAGGACGACCGTGTCGACGCGGCGCGTGGACTCCAGGACCTCGGGGCCCTTGATGAGGATGCCGAGCTGGGCGCCACGGCCGGTGCCGACCATCAGGGCGGTCGGGGTGGCGAGGCCGAGTGCGCACGGGCAGGCGATGATCAGCACCGCCACGGCCGCCGTGAAGGCGGCGGTGGTGTCCTCCGTGAGGCCGAGCCAGACGCCGAACGTGGCGACCGCGACCAGGATGACGACGGGGACGAACACCGCCGAGATCCGGTCGGCGAGCCGCTGCGCCTCCGCCTTGCCGTTCTGCGCGTCCTCCACCAGCCGTGCCATCCGGGCCAGCTGCGTGTCCGCGCCGATCCGGGTCGCCTCGACGACCAGGCGGCCCCCGGCGTTCACGGTCGCGCCCGTGACGGCGTCCCCGACGGTCACGTCCACCGGCACGGACTCGCCGGTCAGCATGGACGCGTCGACGGCGGAGGACCCCTCGACGACGGTCCCGTCGGAGGCGAACTTCTCCCCGGGCCGTACGACGAAACGGTCCCCGACGGCGAGCCGCCCCACCGGGACCCGCACCTCCCGCCCGTGGCGGAGCACCGAGACGTCCTTGGCGCCCAGCTTCAGCAACGCCTTGAGGGCGGCGCCCGCGCGACGCTTGGAGCGGGCCTCCAGATAGCGGCCGAGCAGGATGAACGCGACGACCCCGGCGGCCACCTCGAGATAGATCGTCGACGCGCCGGCCGTCCGGGAGACGGTGAACTCGAAGCCGTGCCGCATGCCCGGCATGCCCGCGTGCCCCCGGAAGAGGGCCCACAGGGACCAGCCGAAGGCGGCGAGCGTGCCGACCGAGACCAGCGTGTCCATCGTGGCCGCGCCGTGCCGGAGGTTGGTGAACGCGGCCCGGTGGAAGGGCAGCCCGCCCCACACGACGACCGGCGCGGCGAGCGTCAGCGAGAGCCACTGCCAGTTGTCGAACTGCAGGGCGGGGACCATGGACATGAGGATCACGGGTGCCGCGAGCAGCGCCGAGACGGTGAGCCGCTGCCGCAGGGCGGCGAGCTCGGGGTCGGCCTCGTCCTCCGCCGCCGGTTCCGTCGCGGCCTCCGGGGGAGCCGGGGGTGGTGGCTCCTCGGCCGTGTAGCCCGTCTTCACCACGGTGGCGATCAGCTCGGCGACCTCCAGCCCCGCGGGGTAGGTGACCTTCGCCTTCTCCGTCGCGTAGTTCACCGAGGCGGTGACCCCGTCCAGGCGGTTGAGCTTCTTCTCGACGCGGGCCGCGCAGGAGGCGCAGGTCATCCCGCCGATGGTCAGCTCGACCTCATGGACGGGCTCGCTCATGGGGCCTGCCGCGATGGTGCTCGTCATGTCCGTGCCCGTGACGTCCGTATCCGTGCCGGACCTCAGGCCCTGCCGACCAGCTCGAAGCCCGCCTCGTCGACGGCGGCGCGCACGGCCTCCTCGTCGAGCGGGGCGGCGGAGACCACGGTGACCTCGCCGGTGGAGGCGACGGCCTTCACGGAGGAGACACCGGCGATCTCGGTGATCTCGCCCGAAACGGCGCCTTCGCAGTGCCCGCAGCTCATGCCGCTCACCTTGTAGACGGCGGTGACGGAACCCTGGGTGTCGGTCTCGGTGGTCATGTCGTTGCTCCTCATCGGGGCGTGGGGGTTCGGGTAACCCTTCAGGACGTCCACCTTATACCCCCTAGGGGTATGAATCCAAGAGGGGTCCGGGCGGGGTGGTGGGGTGCCGGGGGCGTCAGGGGTGCGGCGGATCCCTGTGGAGGGGCGTGGTGGATTCCCTGTGGGCCGGGCCGGACCGGACTGGGCCGGGCCGGCCCAGTCAGGGGGCCGGGGTCGGGGAGGTGTACGAGGGGCCGGCGGCGAGACGGTCGCCCACCAGCGGTTCCAGATAGCGGAGCAGGACGTTCTTCAGCTCCTGGACGTACGCGTCGCGGTCGTCTCCCTCGCGGCCGAGCACCAGCTCCAGTCCGGCCTTGTACATGGCCACGCAGACGTGAGCGGTGCGCGTGATGTCGACGGCTGATGCGTCGAGGAGGGGTGCGAGCAGCGCCTCGACCCGTGTGACCAGGGTCGCGTGCAGCGCGTCGTGCTGTTCGGTGATCTGGCCGGGGACGTCGGGGCCGTGCATCAGTGTGAAGAACACCGGGTGCCGGCAGTTGAAGTCGATGAAACGGTCGACGGCGGCCGCGACCGCCTCCTCCAGCGGGGTGGCCGGGTCGACCGGGGCGAGCGCCTCACCGTAGGCCTCCCGCATCTCCCGCATGAGCCGCTCGCCCAGCTCGATCGCGATCGCTTCCTTGTTCGGGAAGAACTGGTAGAGCGTGCCCGGTGAGACCCCCGCCTCGCGGGCGATGGCGTTGGTGCTGGCGGCGGTGTACCCGGTCGAGGAGAACACGGAGGCCGCGGCCTCGAGGAGTTGGGCGATACGGCGCTCGCCGCGGGCCTGGCGGCGACGCGGCTGCTCTCTCTCCTGGGCCTGTTCCTTCTCCTGGTGGGTGGGCACGCGGTTATCCCCAGCTTTCCGGACGTGATTGACAAACACGAGTGGGCGCTCGCATTCTGGTGAAACGCGAGCGACCTCTCGTGTTTGCCAGTGTATGGCTCGGCGCTCCGTGCTGCCCGGCTGCGTACAGCACGGATCAGAGTGACCGATCAGAGTGAAGGGGACACCGCACCATGACCGAAGTCAACCGGCCACCCCGAGTGGGAGGCTGGACCCGGTTCGTGACCGCCCGCCCCCGGCTCTCCCTGCTCGTCGCCCTGGTGCTCACCGCCCTCGCGGTCGTGGCGGGCAGCGATGTCGCCGACCGTCTCGGCAGCGGCGGCTGGGAGGACCCGGCCGCCCAGTCCACCTACGCGACGAAGGCCCTGGAGCGCGAGTTCCCCGGCTCCCAGCCGAACCTGCTGCTGCTGGTCGACGCGGGCAAGGCCTCGGTCGACGATCCGGCCGTCGCCGCGGAGGCGACGAAGCTGACCGAGCGGCTCACCGCCGAGAAGGGCGTCACGGGTGTCGGCTCCTACTGGCAGACCGGCGCCCCGACCCTGCGCGCGGAGGACGGCCACGAGGCACTGATAGCGGCCCGCCTCACCGGCGACGAAACGGCCGTGAACAAGACCCTGGACCGCATCGCGCCCGAGCTCCGCGGCACGCACGGCCCGGTCGAGGTCAGGGTCGGCGGCATCCTCGCCGTGCGCCACGAGATGCAGACGATCATCCAGGAGGACCTGCTGCGGGCCGAGATGATCGCCCTGCCGGTGACCCTCGTCCTGCTCGTCATGGTCTTCGGCAGCGCGGTCGCCGCCCTGCTGCCGCTGGGCGTGGGCATCGTCGCGATCCTCGGCACCAACGCGATCCTGCGTGGCCTCACCGAGGTCACCGACGTCTCGGTGTTCGCCCTGAACCTCACCACGGCCATGGGCCTGGGCCTCGCGATCGACTACGCCCTGTTCATCGTGCGCCGCTTCCGCGAGGAACTGGCCACGGGCGCCGACTCCCTGACGGCCGTCGCCACCACCCTCCGCACAGCCGGCCGCACGGTCCTCTTCTCCGCCCTCACGGTCGCCGTCTCCCTGGCCGCCATGATGGTCTTCCCGCAGTACTTTCTGAAGTCCTTCGCCTACGCGGGCATCGCGGTGGTCCTCCTGGCCGCGGCGGCGGCCCTGGTCCTCCTTCCCGCGGCCCTGGTCCTCCTGGGCGACCGTGTCAACGCCCTGGACCTGCGCAAGCTGTTCAGGCGCCGCAAGGCCACCGGGCCCCGGCCCGACTCCCCGGCCGTGGAGGAAGGCGCGGCCTGGGGCCGCACGGCAGCCCTCGTCATGCGCCGCGCCCCCTACTTCGCCATCGCCACGACAGCGGGCCTGGTCCTCCTCGGCCTCCCCTTCCTGGGCGTGAAGTTCGGCACGGCCGACGACCGCCAGCTCCCCTCGACCGCCGAGTCGCACGTCGTCCAACAGCACCTGCGCGAAGGCTTCCCGGGCACCCCCGGCGGCGGTCTGGAGGTGCTGGCGGAAGGAAGGGCGACGAAGACCGAGTACGCCGCCTACAAGGAGCGGATCGCCGACCTGCCGGACGTGCTCCGGGTGGAGGGCCCCCTGGTGAAGGGCGACTGGGCCTACTTCACCGTGCAGCCGAAGGGAGAGGCGGTCGACGAGGGCGCGCAACGCCTGGTGGACGACATCCGGGCGACGGACGCGCCCTTCGAGACCTCGGTGACGGGCACGGCGGCGGTCCTGGTCGACACGAAGGCGGCGATCGGGGACGGCCTCCCCTGGGCCCTCGCCTTCATAGCGATAGTCACCCTCATCCTGGTCTTCCTCCTCACCGGCAGCGTGCTGATCCCCCTCCAGGCGGTCCTCCTGAACGCCCTCAGCCTGACCGCGATGTTCGGCGCGCTGGTCTGGGTCTTCCAGGACGGCCACCTCTCCGGACTCCTCGCCTTCACCAGCCCGGGTTCCATAGAGACCACCCTCCCGGTCCTGATGTTCTGCGTGGCCTTCGGCCTCTCCATGGACTACGGCGTCTTCCTGCTCTCCCGCATCAAGGAGGAGTACGACCACACCGGCGACCACACGGCCTCCATCCGCTTCGGCCTCCAACGCACCGGCGGCCTCATCACCGCAGCCGCCGTCATCCTCGCCGTCGTCATGATCGCCATAGGCACCTCCCGAGTCACCAACACCAAGATGCTCGGCCTCGGCATAGCCCTGGCCGTCCTCATGGACGCCATGGTCGTCCGCAGCCTCCTGGTGCCGGCCGTCATGCGCCTGACGGGCCGCGCCACCTGGTGGGCACCGGCACCCCTGAGGAGGTTGCACGAGCGCTTCGGGCTGAGTGAGGGGGAGTCGACGCCGACGGCGAAGACCGCGGAGGCGACAAACACCGCTGACACCGCTGACGACACGGGAGCCACGGGAGCCATGGACAAGGAGAGCGACGGAGACAAGGTCGAGATCTCTGGCTAGCGTTCACTCCGGACGGGACTTCCGACCGGTCGGTGAGAGCGAGGGCGAAGACACATGCGCGCGGTGGTGTTCGAGCGATTCGGGGAGCCGGCCTCGGTGAAGGACGTCGCGGCTCCCACCCCCACCCCCCATGGAGTCGTCGTCCGGGTCGAAGCAACCGGTCTGTGCCGCAGCGACTGGCACGGCTGGCAGGGCCACGACCCGGACATCACCCTCCCGCACGTCCCCGGCCACGAACTCGCCGGAGTCGTCGAGGAGACCGGCGCGGCGGTGACCGGCTGGCACCCGGGCGACCGCGTCACCGTCCCGTTCGTGTGCGCCTGTGGCGGCTGCGCCTCCTGCGCGGCCGGCGACCAGCAGGTGTGCGAGCGCCAGACCCAGCCGGGCTTCACCCACTGGGGCTCGTTCGCCCAGTACGTCGCCCTGGACCACGCCGACGTGAACCTGGTGGCGCTGCCGGACGAACTGTCGTACGGCACGGCGGCCTCACTCGGCTGCCGCTTCGCCACGGCGTTCCGCGCGGTCGTCGCGCAGGGCCGTGTCGCGGCGGGGGAGTGGGTCGCGGTCCACGGCTGCGGCGGCGTCGGTCTCTCCGCCGTGATGATCGCGGCGGCCTCCGGCGCGCGGGTGATCGCCGTCGACGTCTCCCCGCAGGCCCTGGACCTGGCCCGCACGTTCGGCGCGGCGGAATGCGTGGACGCGTCGGCCGGGGCGGACACGGCCGCGGCGATACGCGACCTCACCGGCGGCGGCGCCCACCTCTCCCTCGACGCCCTCGGCTCCCCGGTCACCTGCGCGGCCTCCGTCAACAGCCTCCGCCGCCGGGGCCGCCACATCCAGGTGGGCCTGCTCCCGTCCGAGACGGGCACCACCCCCGTCCCCATGGCCCGCGCGATCGCCCTCGAACTCGAACTCCTGGGCAGCCACGGCATGGCCGCCCACGCCTACCCCGGGATGCTGGAGCTGGTCCGGGCGGGCGGCCTGCGACCGGACCTCCTGGTGACGTCGACGATCCCCCTGGACGCGGCCCCCGCCGCGCTCGCGGCGATGGGCACGGCACCCGGCAGCGGAGTGACGGTCATCGAGCCGTGGAGCTGACCCGCCCACCCTGCTCGTCCCGGCCGCCCCGCCCGCTGTCGGGCCTCCCGCGATGGGCGGCCCACTCCGGCGCGAGCACCGACATCCGTACGGCGTCGATCCACTCGCCGCCCTGCCACAGGGTCTGCCGCTCGACTCCCTCGGCCACGAACCCGACCTTCTCGTAGGCGCGCCGGGCCCGGGGGTTGTGGGTGAAGACGTACAACGACACGCGATGCAGTCCGAGCCGCTCGAAGGCATGGCCGACCGTCAGCCGCACGGCCTCCGTGCCCAGCCCCCGGTTCTGCCCGCCGGGCCCGATCAGGATCCGGAAGCAGCAGCTGCGGTTGGCCTCGTCCCACTCGTTCAGGACTGTCTCACCCACCAGCTCACCGCTCGCCCGGTCCACGATGCCGAGGTCGAGGCGATCGGCCCGGTCGTTGCGGCTGCCGTACCAGGAACGCAGCCGCTCCAGCCCGAACTCCTCGGTCGGACTGCCGGTGAGCCGTACGACCTCCGGGTCGGCCAGGATCCGCGCCATCACGGACGCGTCGGCCTCGGTGAACGGCCGCAGCACGGCCCTCTCGCCGGTGAGTACGGGTTTGTCCGAAAAACTCATCCCCGGATCCTGGACGGCGGAAGGATCCGGGGACAAACGAATAAACGCATGAGCGTGGCGCGGAGCGGAGCGGATCAGTCGACCTTGCGCCCCCGGTTGCCCGGTCTGGAGGCGACCCAGGCGCGGACGGTGTCGGCGTACCAGTAGGGCTTGCCGCCCTCCACGTGGTCGGGCTGCGGCAGCAGCCCGTGTTTGCGGTACGAGCGGACGGTGTCGGGCTGCACACGGATGTGCGCCGCGATGTCCTTGTACGACCAGAGGGGTCGGTCGGTCATGGGTGGCACCTCCCCGCGCGCACCACGGCGGCGGCCGGGAAGACCGTCGGGGGAGCCGGGCACTGCGCTGGCGATCACAAACCTGTGTCCGGTCAACGACGCTCGGTGACCATCGGGAAGCCCTGTGGGTCACGTGTGACGAAAGACCCGCATACACGTGACATACGTGACAGGAAGGTGACTTTTGTGACAGAGGTGATGAAATCAAGCACCGCTCAAGTGCCGCGCCCCTGAGGGGCGCGGGGAACTGTGCGACCAGCCACGAATCACCCGCGGTCTGCCGACGACCCGCAGTTCCCCGGCGCTTCTCAGCGCCCGGCTCTCAGCGGAGCGCTCACGCCCCGCAAGACCTCAAGAACGCCCGAGTGCGCTGGGCGATCGGCAGCGGAGTGTCCGGCGCGCAGGGATACATGTCCTGCTCGACGATCGCGAACAAATCGATGTCGAGCTTCGCGGCAGCGGCCAGCACCGGCCCCAGCTCGGGCACACCCTTCGGCGGCTCGCACATCACGCCCTTGGCCACGGCCGGCCCGAACGGGATCTCGTTGGCGCGGACGTCGGCCAGGATCTCGGGGTCGACCTGCTTGAGGTGCAGATACCCGATGCGCTCGCCGTACGTCTCGATCAGCTTGACGCTGTCGCCGCCGCAGTAGGCGTAGTGCCCGGTGTCGAGGCACAGCGACACCACCGAGGAGTCGGTGCCGTCCAGGAAGCGGACGACGTTCTCCTCGCTGTCGATGTGGGTGTCGGCGTGCGGGTGGACGACGATCTGGAGGCCGTACTTCTCCCGCACCTCCCGCCCGAGGCGCTCGGTCAGCTGGGTGAGGTGCCGCCACTGTTCGACGGTCAGCTCGCTGGGCTCCAGCACCTTGCCCGTCTTGTCGTCCCGCCAGAAGGACGGGATGACGACGAGGTGCTTGGCGCCCATGGCCTGCGCCAGGACCGCGTTGTCGGCCACGTGCGCCCAGGTCTTCTCCCAGACGTCCGGACCGTGGTGCAGCCCGGTGAAGACCGTGCCGGCCGACACTTTCAGGCCGCGTTTCGCCGTCTCCTCGGCGAGGATCGCCGGGTCGGTCGGCAGATAGCCGTACGGGCCCAGCTCGATCCACTCGTAGCCGGAAGCGGCGACCTCGTCGAGGAAGCGCTGCCAGGGGACCTGCTGGGGGTCGTCGGGGAACCAGACGCCCCAGGAGTCGGGCGCCGAGCCGACTCGGATGCGCGAGAGTGAGGACTGAGGTGACAACGACGTCATGGGAGTCAGCTTCAGTCCCGAAGCGGAAGGTGTCAATAGGTAGTCCGAATGTCTGGACAAAGTATTGACAGGGTCGCTCCGACGGGACTAGACCTTGACCGAACCGGCGCGTGAAGGGAACTCGATGGCGTACGACCTCATCACCATGGGGCGGATCGGTGTGGACCTCTACCCGTTGCAGACGGGGGTCCCGCTGCCGCAGGTGACGTCCTTCGGGAAGTTCCTCGGCGGATCGGCGACGAACGTCGCGGTGGCCGCGTCCCGCCTCGGCCGCTCCACGGCCGTCATCACCCGCACGGGCGAGGACCCCTTCGGCGAGTACCTCCACCAGGCGCTGCGCGACTTCGGCGTGGACGACCGCTGGGTCACCCCGGTCCCGGGCCTGCCGACCCCCGTCACCTTCTGCGAGGTCTTCCCGCCGGACGACTTCCCGCTGTACTTCTACCGCCGCCCCAAGGCCCCGGACCTGGAGATCGACGCCCACGAGCTGGACCTCGACGCCATCGCCGGGGCCAGGATCTTCTGGGTGACCGGCACGGGCCTGAGCGAGGAGCCCAGCCGTACGGCGACGCTCGCGGCCCTCGCCCACCGGGCCAAGGCCGGTACGACGGTCTTCGACCTCGACTGGCGCCCCATGTTCTGGTCCGACCCGGCCGAGGCCCGCCCGTTCTACGAGGAGGCCCTGCGGCACACGACCGTCGCCGTCGGCAACCTGGACGAGGTCGAGGTCGCCACGGGGATCCGCGAGCCGCACGCGGCCGCCGCCGCGCTGGTGGAGGCGGGGGTCGAGCTGGCGGTGGTGAAGCAGGGGCCGAAGGGGGTGCTGGCGGTGCACCGTGACGGTACGACGGCCGAGGTGCCGCCCCTGCCGGTGAACGTCCTCAACGGGCTCGGTGCGGGAGACGCCTTCGGGGGGTCCCTGTGCCACGGCCTGCTCGAAGGCTGGGCGCTGGAAAAGATCATGCGGCACGCCAACGCGGCCGGCGCCATCGTCGCCTCCCGCCTGGAGTGCTCGTCCGCCATGCCCACGGCGGACGAGATCGAGACAGCGGTCGCGGCGGGAGCGGTCCGGTGAACGTCGACGTCTCCGCCCTCGTCCGCACCCGGGTCCACCACCCGGAGGCCATCGCCGAGGCCGCCGCCCGCCGCACCCGGCGCCCCCTGATCGGCGACTCCGGCCGGCTGATGATCGTCGCCGCCGACCACCCGGCGCGTGGCGCCCTCTCCGTCGGCGACCGCAAGCTCGCCATGGCGAACCGCGCCGACCTCCTCGAACGACTGTGCCTGGCACTGTCCCGCCCCGGTGTGGACGGTGTCCTCGCGACCGCCGACATCCTCGACGACCTGCTCCTCCTCGGCGCCCTCGACGGCAAGGTCGTCATGGGCTCGATGAACCGGGGCGGTCTCGCGGGCGCCAGCTTCGAACTGGACGACCGCTTCACCGGCCACCGCCCCGAGGACATGCGGCGCCTCGGCTTCGACGCCGGCAAGCTCCTGCTGCGCGTCGACTACGACGACCCGGGCTCCCTCACCACCCTGGAGTCCACCGCCCGTGCCGTGGACGCCATGGCCGAGCGCCGGCTCCCCGTGTTCGTCGAGCCGTTCATCAGCCGCCGCGACCCCGCCACCGGCAAGGTCAGGAACGACCTGAGCGCCGACGCGGTCACCAGGTCGATCGCCATAGCGGCCGGGCTCGGCGGCAGTTCGGCGTACACCTGGCTGAAGGTCCCCGTCACCGAGAACCCCGACGACATGGCCCGCGTGATGGAGACCTCGACGCTGCCCGCCGTACTGCTCGGCGGCGATGTCGGCGAGGACCAGGAGGGCGCGTACGAGAAGTGGCGGGGCGCGCTGCAACTCCCCACCGTGCAGGGCCTGGTGGTCGGCCGCTCGCTGCTCTACCCGGCGGACGACGACGTGACCGCCGCCGTGGACACCGCCGTAGGACTGTTGTGAGGGCCGCATGACACACAAGACCGAGCTGTACGTACCCAAGGGCGCCACAGCGAACGCGCGGTACGCCGTCGACATCGACCCGAAGCGGGCCGGCTGGACCCACAGCAGTCTGCGGATCGTGGAGCTGGAGCCGGGCGGCACGCACACGTTCACGACCGGGGACAGCGAGTGGATCGTGCTGTCCCTCAACGGCGGTTGTACGGTGCGGGTATCGGGCGAATCCGGTGAATCGGGCGCCGCAGCGGACGCAGAGTTTCAGATCCTGGGCAGGGAGAGCGTGTTCGCCGGAGTCTCCGACTTCGTGTACGCGCCCCGTGACGCCCGGGTACAGATCGCCTCCGGCGCGGGAGGCCGCTTCGCTTTGGCAGGAGCGAAGTGCGAGCGACTACTCCCCGCCCGCTACGGCCCCGCGCCGGAGGTCCCCGTGGAAGACCGGGGCAGTGGCAACTGCGCCCGCCAGGTGCGCAACTTCGCCTCCGCCGACGCCTTCGAGTGCGACAAGCTGATCACCGTCGAGGTCATCACCCCCGGCGGCAACTGGTCCTCGTACCCGCCGCACAAGCACGACGAGAACCGGCCCGGGGAGGAGACCGAACTCGAGGAGATCTACTACTTCGAGATCGACGGTCCCCACGGCTTCGGCTACCAACGCGTCTCCCCCTCCCGCGAGGGCGGCTCCGAGGTGCTCGCCGAGGTCCGTTCCGGTGACGCGGTGCTCGTTCCCGACGGCTGGCACGGCCCGTCCATCGCGCAGCCCGGCCACAACATGTACTACCTGAACGTGATGGCCGGCCCGGGCTCCGAGCGGCAGTGGCGGATCTGCTTCCACCCCGATCACACGGAGGGGTACCGATGAGCACGACCCGGCTTACGGTCGCCCAGGCCTTGGTCCGCTTCCTCGCCGCCCAGTACACCGAACGCGACGGCGAGCGGCAGCGGCTGATCGGCGCCACCTGGGGCATCTTCGGCCACGGCAACGTCGCCGGCCTCGGCCAGGCGCTGATCGAGTACGCCGACGACATGCCGTACCTCCAGGGCCGCAACGAGCAGTCGATGGTCCACGCGGCCGTCGGCTACGCCCGGCAGTCGGGCCGCCTCTCCACGCACGCCGTGACGACGTCGATCGGCCCCGGCGCCACCAACCTCGTCACCGGCGCCGCCCTCGCCACCATCAACCACCTCCCGGTGCTGCTCCTTCCCGGCGACATCTTCGCCACGCGGGCGGCCGACCCGGTCCTCCAGCAGCTCGAAGTGCCGTACGCGGGCGACATCAGCGTCAACGACTGCCTGCGCCCGGTGTCGAAGTACTTCGACCGGATCACCCGCCCCGAGGCCCTGATCCCGGCCGCGCTCCAGGCGATGCGCGTGCTCACCGACCCCGTCGAGACGGGCGCGGTCACCCTCGCCCTCCCGCAGGACGTGCAGGCGGAGGCGTACGACTGGCCGGAGGAGTTCTTCGCCGAGCGGATCTGGACCGTACGCCGTCCCGCGGCCGACGGCTCCGAACTGTCCGCCGCCGTACGGGCGATCCGCGAAGCCGGGCGCCCCCTGATCGTCGCCGGCGGCGGTGTCCACCACGCCCGCGCCGAGGAGGCGCTCGCCGAACTCGCCGACGCCACCGGCATTCCCGTGGCGTCCACGCAGGCCGGCAAGGGCTCGCTGCGCCACGACCACCGGCAGGACGTGGGCGGCATCGGCCACACCGGCACCGCGACCGCGAACGAACTCGCCCGCACCGCCGACCTGGTGATCGGTGTCGGCACCCGGTACACGGACTTCACCACCGCCTCCGGCACCCTCTTCGCCGCCGACGGTGTCCGCTTCCTCAATCTCAACATCGCGCCCTACGACGGCCACAAGCTCTCCGGGCTGCCGCTGATCGCCGACGCGCGCGTCGGGCTGGAGGAGCTGACCCAGGCGCTCGAACTGCACGGACACCGGGTCGCCGACGCGTACGTCGCCGAGTACACGGAGGACAAGCAGCGCTGGGAGCACCGCGTCGACGCCTGCTACGAGGCCGACGAACCGGACACCCGGCCCACCCAGGCCCAGGTCCTCGGCCTTCTCGACGAGATCGTCGACGAGTCCGACATCCTCATCAACGCGGCCGGCTCCCTCCCCGGTGACCTGCACAAACTGTGGCGCACGCGGTCCCGGGACCAGTACCACCTGGAGTACGGCTACTCCTGCATGGGATACGAGATCCCGGCCGCGATCGGCGTCCGGATGGCCGCTCCCGGGCGCCCGGTGTGGGCGCTGGTCGGCGACGGCACGTATCTGATGATGCCGACCGAGATCGTCACGGCCGTGCAGGAGAACGTCCCGATCAAGGTGCTGCTCGTGCAGAACCACGGGTACGCCTCCATCGGCGGTCTCTCGGAGTCGGTCGGCGGCGAGCGGTTCGGCACCGCCTACCGGCACCGCAACCCCGACGACGGCACGTTCACGGGCGCCCCGCTGCCCGTGGACCTCGCCGCCAACGCGGCCAGTCTCGGCATGCGCGTGCTGCGCGCCAAGACCATCCGTGACCTGCGCGCCGCCCTCGCCGAGGCGCGGGCGGCCGACACTCCCACATGTGTCTACGTCGAGACCCAAACGGCAGACACAGTGTCGGGCCCGCCCCCCGCGCAGGCCTGGTGGGATGTACCTGTGGCCGAGACCGCGACCCGCGCGTCGGCGGTCAAGGCACGCGAGGAGTACGACCGGCACGTCTCAACCCGACGCCGCCATCTGTGAGAAGGAGTTTCTCGGCATGACGAAGATCGTCAACCACTGGATCGGCGGCAAGACCGTCGAAGGCGCGTCGGGTACGTTCGGGCCGGTCACGGACCCGGCGACCGGCGCGGTCACCACCAAGGTCGCCTTCGCGACCGTCGACGAGGTCGACGCGGCGGTACGCACCGCCAAGGAGGCCTTCGCCACCTGGGGCCAGTCCTCGCTGGCCAAGCGCACGGAGATCCTGTTCCGCTTCCGGGCGCTGCTGGACGCCAACCGCGACGCGATCGCGGAGCTGATCACCGCCGAGCACGGCAAGGTGCACTCGGACGCGCTCGGCGAGGTCGCGCGCGGCCTGGAGATCGTCGACCTGGCCTGCGGCATCAACGTCCAGCTGAAGGGCGAGCTGTCGACGCAGGTCGCCAGCCGCGTGGACGTCGCCTCGATCCGCCAGCCGCTCGGTGTCGTCGCCGGCATCACGCCGTTCAACTTCCCGGCGATGGTCCCGATGTGGATGTTCCCGATGGCCATCGCGACGGGCAACACGTTCGTGCTGAAGCCGTCCGAGAAGGACCCGTCGGCCTCCATCAAGATCGCCGAACTCCTCTCCGAGGCCGGCCTCCCCGACGGCGTCTTCAACGTCGTCCACGGCGACAAGGTGGCCGTCGACCGCCTCCTGGAGCACCCGGACGTCAAGGCGATCTCCTTCGTCGGCTCGACCCCGATCGCCCGCTACATCCACACCACGGCCTCCGCGAACCACAAGCGCGTCCAGGCCCTCGGCGGCGCCAAGAACCACATGCTGGTCCTCCCGGACGCGGACCTGGACGCGGCGGCGGACGCGGCGGTCTCGGCGGCGTACGGCTCGGCCGGCGAGCGCTGCATGGCGATCTCGGCCGTGGTGGCGGTGGGCGCGATCGGCGACGAGCTGGTGGAGAAGATCCGCGAGCGCGCCGAGAAGATCAAGATCGGCCCCGGTAACGACCCGACCTCCGAGATGGGCCCGCTGATCACGGCCGTACACCGCGACAAGGTGGCCTCGTATGTCACCGGCGCGGCGGCGGAAGGCGCCGAAGTCGTCCTGGACGGCACCGGCTTCACGGTCGAGGGCTACGAGGACGGCCACTGGATCGGCATCTCGCTGCTGGACAAGGTGCCCACGTCCGCGAAGGCGTACCAGGACGAGATCTTCGGCCCGGTGCTGACCGTGCTGCGTGTCGACACCTACGACGAGGGCATCGCCCTCATCAACGCCTCCCCGTTCGGCAACGGCACCGCGATCTTCACCCGCGACGGCGGCGCCGCCCGGCGCTTCCAGATGGAGGTCGAGGCCGGCATGGTCGGCGTCAACGTCCCGATCCCGGTCCCCGTCGGCTACCACAGCTTCGGCGGCTGGAAGGACTCCCTCTTCGGCGACCACCACATCTACGGCAACGACGGCACCCACTTCTACACCCGGGGCAAGGTCGTCACCACCCGCTGGCCCGACCCGGCCGACGGCCCCTCCGCCGTCGACCTGGGCTTCCCACGCAACCACTGAGTCCCGACCTCACTCTCCCCGCGCCCCGCAAAGGGCGCGGGGAGAGCTGTTCCGTGGGCGGGGGAGCCGCCATTTCGGAGGGCGGGTGGGGAGCCCGCCTCTTCGGAGGGCGGGGGAGCCGCCTTTACGGAGGGTGCGGGGGAGCCGCCTCTTCGGAGGGCGCGGGCAGCTGCTTTCAGGGGCGCGGGGAACTGCGCGAGCAACCACGACGAACCCGCACCCGCCCACAAATCCGCCCCCCGAGCTATTGGGGCGCCCACAGGGCACCCCAGGGGGCCGAAGGGGCACAGCCCCTGGATGGGAGCACTTCCCGTTCGAGCGAAGCCGAGAGTGGGGGAGGGACGGGTAGGGGCGGCGGGGGCGAGAAAGGACCCGGACCGCCCCCACTTATCAGGTTGCTGTCGAGTCCGTCACCCACCCCCGTATACCGCGACCGCTGTATGCCGAATTCCTCCCGTACGACCGTGGGATGCCCCACTCTTCCCCCCTGAGGGTGCCGTGAGGCACCGGCAGGGCCCCGTACCGTTGACGCATGGATCTTCGACTGACCGGACCGCGACTGCGCGGGGCGCTGCGGCGGAGGCCGCGGCGGACCATCGCCGCCGCGGCCGCCGTCGTCGTGCTCGCCGGCGCGGGCACCTGGACGGCCACCGCCTCGGACGAAGCGGCGCCGGTGACCCGCACCGACCAGGTCATGGACACGGCCGAGGGCGTACGCATCGACACCTCGTACTTCACCTCCCCAGGAGACGGCCGCCGTCCGGCCGTCATGCTCGGGCACGGCTTCGGCGGCAGCAAGAACGACGTCCGGCGGCAGGCCGAGGACCTCGCCCGCGACGGCTACGCGGTGCTGACCTGGTCGGCGCGCGGCTTCGGCGAGTCCACCGGCAAGATCGGGCTCAACGACCCGAAGGGCGAGGTCGCCGACGTCACCCAACTCATCGACTGGCTCGCGAAGCGGCCCGAGGTCGAGCTCGACAAGAAGGGCGACCCGCGTCTGGGCGTCGCCGGCGCCTCGTACGGCGGGGCGATCTCGCTGCTGGCCGCCGGGTACGACGACCGGGTCGACGCGATCGCGCCCGCGATCACGTACTGGAACCTGTCGGACGCCCTCTTCCCGAACGGTGTCTTCAAGAAGCTGTGGGCCGGCCTGTTCGTCAACACGGGCGGCGGCTGCGAGAAGTTCGAGACGCGGCTCTGCGAGATGTACCAGCGGGTCGCCGAGTCGGGGCAGCCCGACGCGGAGGCCGTGAAGCTCCTGGACGAGCGCAGCCCCGAGGCCGTCGGCGACCGCATCAAGGTGCCCACGCTGCTGATGCAGGGCCAGACCGACTCGCTCTTCCCGCTCGGCCAGGCCGACGCCGCCGCCAAGGCGATCAAGGCGAACGGCGCGCCGGTGGAGGTCGACTGGATCTCCGGCGGCCACGACGGCGGCGACATGGAGACCTCCCGTGTCCAGTCCCGGGTGAACGGCTGGTTCGACCGCTATCTGAAGGACGACAAGAGCGCGGACACCGGCTCGGCGTTCCGCGTCACCCGCACCCTCGGCACCGGCTCCGGCGACGGCGAGCCCCGCCTGAGCGGTACGACCGACGACACCTACCCGGGCCTGGAGGGCGACCCCACCTCGATCGCCCTCGCGGGACGCGAGCAGAGCTTCGAGAACCCGGCCGGCGCCAACCCGCCCGCCGTGTCGGCCCTGCCCGGCCTCGGCGCCGGCGGCGGTCTCGCCCAGCTGTCCTCGCTCGGCCTCAGCATCTCCCTCGACTTCCCCGGCCAGTTCGCCGCGTTCCAGTCGAAGCCCGTCACGGACGACCTCCAGATCACCGGCTCGCCCACGGCCACGGTCCACGTGAAGTCGACCAGCGAGGACGCCGTCCTCTTCGCCAAGGTGTACGACGTGGGCCCGGACGGCCGTTCCCAGGTCCTGCCCTCCCAGCTGGTCGAGCCCCTCCGGGTCGAGGGCGCCAGGTCGGGCAAGGACGTGAAGCTCACCCTCCCGGCCATCGACCACGAACTCGACGACGGCCACCGCCTGCGCCTGGTCCTCGCCTCCACCGACCTCGGCTACGCCTCCCCGGCGACCCCGGCGACGTACACCGTCTCCCTCAAGGGCGACCTGGAGGTGCCCACGCCGCTCGGCCGGGCCGACCGCACGGACGTGCTGCCCGCCTGGGTCTGGTACCTGCCGATCGCCGGCGCCGTGATCGCGGCCGTCCTCCTCGTCACCGGACGCCGCCGGATCGTCACCCCGGCCCCCGACCCGGCGCTCGCCGAGGTCCCGCTCCAGATCACCGACCTGAGCAAGAAGTACAAGAACGGCGACCGCTACAGCGTCCGCGACCTCTCCCTCCGCGTCGAGAAGGGCCAGGTTCTCGGCCTGCTCGGGCCGAACGGCGCGGGCAAGACGACGACCCTGCGCATGCTGATGGGCCTGATCCAGCCGGACGGCGGCCAGATCCGCGTCTTCGGCCACGCGATCGTGCCGGGCGCCCCGGTGCTCTCCCGGGTCGGCGCCTTCGTCGAGGGCGCGGGCTTCCTCCCGCACCTGTCCGGCCGCGAGAACCTGGAGCTGTACTGGGCGGCCACCGGCCGCCCGGCCGAGGACGCCCACATGGACGAGGCGCTGGAGATCGCCGGCCTCGGCGACGCCCTGGCCCGCGCGGTCCGCACCTACTCCCAGGGCATGCGCCAGCGCCTGGCCATCGCCCAGGCCATGCTCGGCCTGCCCGACCTGCTGATACTCGACGAGCCGACGAACGGACTCGACCCGCCGCAGATCCGCGAGATGCGCGAGGTCATGATCCGGTACGCGGCGGCGGGCCGCACGGTCATCGTCTCCAGCCACCTGCTGGCGGAGGTCGAGCAGACCTGTACGCACCTGGTCGTCATGGACCACGGCAAGCTCGTCCAGGCGGGCCCCGTGAGCGAGATCGTCGGCTCGGGCGACACCCTGCTGGTCGGCACGTCCGAGCCCGTGGACGAGCCGGTCGTCGAGAAGATCACCGCGCTCCCGGGGGTCGACTCGGCCGTCCGCACCGACGACGGCCTGGTGGTCCGCCTCGACGCCGACGGCAGCGCCCAGCGCCTGGTCGCCGAACTCGTACGGCTGGAAGTACCCGTGTCGTCGGTCGGCCCGCACCGCCGCCTCGAAGACGCCTTCCTCACCCTGATCGGAGAGTCCGCATGAGCACGCTGGCCGAGCGTGCCGAGCACGCAGAACCCGGGCCCAAGCAACCCGTCGAGGTCGCCGACGGCTACCGCGCGGGCCGCACCCTGCCCCTGCGGGTCGAGCTGGTCCGGCAGCTGAAGCGCCGGCGCACGATGGTCATGGGCGGCATCCTGCTCGCCCTGCCGATCGTGCTGCTGATCGCCTTCCAGGTCGGCGGCACGCCCGGCGAGGGCAACACCCGGATGAACCTGATGGACACGGCCACCGCGTCCGGCGCGAACTTCGCCGCGGTGAACCTCTTCGCCGCCGCGGGCTTCCTGCTGGTCATCCCCGTGGCGCTGTTCTGCGGCGACACGGTCGCCTCGGAGGCCAGCTGGTCCTCCCTGCGCTACCTGCTCGCCGCGCCGGTGCCGCGCGCCCGGCTGCTGTGGTCCAAACTCGTCGTCGGCCTCACCCTCAGCCTGGCCGCGCTGGTGCTGCTGCCGGTCGTCGCGCTCGCCGTCGGCTCGGTGGCGTACGGCTGGGGCCCGCTGGAGCTGCCGACCGGCGGTGAGATCGCGCCGGGCGCCGCCGCCCAGGCCCTGGTGATCACCGTGGCGTACATCTTCGTGTCCCAACTGGTCACCGCCGCCCTGGCGTTCTGGCTCTCCACGAAGACCGACGCCCCGCTCGGCGCGGTCGGCGGCGCCGTCGGCCTCACCATCGTCGGCAGCGTCCTCGACGAGGTGACCGCCCTCGGCGACTGGCGCGACTTCCTGCCCACGCACTGGCAGTACGCCTGGCTGGACGTCGTCCGCCCGCAGCCCGAGTACACCGACATGATCCAGGGCGTCTCGATTTCCATAACGTACGCGCTGGTGCTGTTCGCCCTGGCCTTCCGGGGTTTCGGCCGCAAGGACGTCGTCTCCTAGGTCAACGGAGGATCACCCACCGGTCTCGACGGGCCCCCGCCGTGGCCGCTTCGAGACGCATCCGCAACACCCCGTGTCGCACATCCGGGCCCCCTTCGCCGTCACAGTCACAACAGTCGCCCGCACAAGGAGCGGCAGATGACGTGGCTAGGGGGCCCGGATGCACACGTATCGCAGGAGCAATCCGACGACGAGGCCGATGCCGACGCCGACGGCGAGGCCGATGCCGACGGCACGGCGACGGTTGGGCACCGCGCTCCTCGCCCTGGGTACGGCCGGCGCCCTGCTCCTCACCGGATGCAGCGCGAGCGGCGACGGCACCTCCTCGTCGCAGGACCGGGGGAAGGCCGACAGCCGTCCCGACGACGGTTTCCCGGCCCCCGCGCCGGAGGGCACCGGCACCGGCGAACAGCGCGGCGAGCAACCGGACGACGAGTCCCGCGACATCGCCCCGTCCCCCGATTACCTCTCCACCTTCGCCCTCGACGTCGACACCGCCTCCTACGGTTACACCCGCCGCACCCTGGGCGACGGCAGCCTCCCCGACCCCGCGACGGTCCGCCCGGAGGAGTTCGTCAACAGCTTCCGCCAGGACTACGAACGCCCCGACGGCGACGGTTTCTCGGTCACCGTCGACGGCGCGCGCACCAGCGACGAGAACTGGTCCCTCGTCCGCGTCGGCCTCGCCACCCGCGCCGCCGAGGGCGACAGCAAACGCCCGCCCGCCGCCCTGACCTTCGTCATCGACGTCTCCGGCTCCATGTCCGAACCGGGCCGCCTCGACCTTGCCCAGGACGCCCTGCGCACGATGACGAACCGGCTGCGCGACGACGACTCCGTCGCCATCGTCACCTTCAGCGACGAGGCCGAGACCGTCCTGCCGATGACCCGCCTCGACGACCACCGCGGCGAGATCCGTGACGCCGTCGACAGCCTGGAGCCCACCGACTCCACCAACCTCGCGGCGGGCGTCGAGACCGGCTACGAGACCGCCGTCGAAGGCCTGCGCAAGGGCGCGACCAACCGCGTCGTGCTCCTCTCCGACGCCCTCGCCAACACCGGCGCCACCGACGCCGAGACCATCCTCGAACGCATCTCCGGCGAACGCCGCGAGCACGGCATCACCCTCTTCGGTGTCGGTGTCGGCAGCGACTACGGCGACTCCCTCATGGAACAACTCGCCGACGAGGGCGACGGCCACACCACCTACGTCTCCACCGAGGAGGAGGCCGAGAAGGTCTTCTGCGAGGAACTCCCGCGCCACGTCGACCTCACCGCCCGCGACGCCAAGGCCCAGGTCTCCTTCGACCCGGCGACGGTCGAGGAGTTCCGCCTGATCGGCTACGACAACCGGCAGGTCGCCGACGAGGACTTCCGCGACGACCGCGTCGACGGCGGCGAGGTCGGCCCCGGCCACACCGTCACCGCCCTCTACGTCGTCCGCACCGAGGAGGGCGCCGAAGGCGGTCACCTCGCCACCGCCACCGTCCGCTGGCTCGACCCCGACACCCGCACCCCGCACGAGGAAGCGGCCGGCCTGGAGGCATCGGCCCTGCACCCCGACCTGTGGTCCGCCTCACCGTACGGCCTCCAGGTCGCCGCCGTGGCCGCCTACTTCGCCGACGCGCTCCGCCAGGAGGACAGCCGCTGGACGGACCTCCCGGCCCGCCCCACCCTGCGCCAACTCGGCTACCACGCAGATGACTTGGCGAGGGACCGCGAGGACAAGGACCTCTACGGCCTGGCCGAGGCGATCGAAACGGCGGACGGCATGCTGAACTAGCACGCCCGTCGACCGGCCCCCCGCCCCATCCCCGGGGTCGTCCGAAACCATTGAAAATTCCTTACGCACCGGTAAGTTGACTCGTCGGTAATGAAGCGGTCGTGGGCCTCGGGGAGCCGTGATGGGCGTACGCAAGGACTTGAACCAGGCGAAACAGCGCGGCGGCCTGACCGACCGCGTCAAGATCGAGGTCGTCAGGGACGCGCAGGGCGTCGTCCGCGAGGCACGCACACCCGCCCTCGCGCCCCGCCCGACGAGCGGCAGTATCGGCGACCTCCCCTTCGTCAACGCGACCGAGGCCCCCGACGCCGTCGTCCTGCGCCGTGCCGACCGCCACGGCACCTACCACCCGGTCACCGCCGCCGCCTTCGCCCGCGAAGTCACCGCCGTCGCCCGGGGGTTGATCGCCGCCGGCCTCGAACCGGGCGGCCGGGTCGCGGTGATGTCCCGCACCCGCTACGAGTGGACGGTCCTCGACTTCGCCGTCTGGGCGGCAGGCGGCCAGTCCGTCCCCATCTACGCCACGTCCTCGCCCGAACAGATCGAGTGGATCGTCCGCGACTCCGGCTCCCGCTTCGTGGTCGTGGAGACCCCCGAGAACGCGGAGGCCGTCGCCACCGCCACCGCCCGCCACTCCCAGCCCCCGCACGTCTGGCAGCTCGACGAAGGCGCGCTCGCCCACCTCGCCGACCTGGGCCGGGGCATCCCCGACGACGAGGTCACCAAGCGCCGCGCCGCCCTCACCCCCGACACGGCCGCGACCATCTGCTACACCTCCGGCACCACCGGCCGCCCCAAGGGCTGCGTCCTCACCCACGCCAACCTCCACGCGGAGGCCGCCAACACCGTCGAACTCCTCCACCCCGTCTTCCAGGAGGTCACCGGCCAGGTCGCCTCGACCCTCCTCTTCCTCCCGCTCGCCCACATCCTCGGCCGTACGATCCAGATCGCCTGTCTGATGGCCCGCATCGAGATCGGCCACTGCCCGAGCATCAAGCCCGCCGAACTGCGGCCCGCGCTCAAGAAGTTCCGTCCCACCTTCCTGGTCGGCGTCCCGTACCTCTTCGAGCGGATCCACGCCACCGGCCGCGCCACCGCCGAACGCATCGGCCGCGGCGCCTCCTTCGACCGCGCACACCGCCTCGGCGTCCGCTTCGCCCGCGCCTACCTCGACAAGTTCCTGGACAAGGGCCCCGGCCCGACCCCCGGCCTGTACGCCGCCTGGGCCCTGTACGACCTGCTGGTCTACCGCCGCATCCGCGGCGAACTCGGCGGCCGTATGCGCTACGCCATCAGCGGCGGCTCCCCGCTCGACCGCGACCTCAACCTCTTCTTCTACGCCGCCGGCATCATCGTCTACGAGGGCTACGGCCTCACCGAGACCACCGCGGCCGCCACCATCGTCCCGCCTCTCAAGCCCCGCCCCGGCACGGTCGGCCAGCCCGTCCCCGGCACCGCGATCCGCATCGCCGACGACGGCGAGGTGCTCATCAAGGGCGGCATCGTCTTCGGCGCCTACTGGAACAACCCGGTCGCCACCGACGCCGCCCTCACCGACGACTGGTTCGCCACCGGCGACCTCGGCGCGCTCGACGACGACGGCTACCTCACCATCACCGGCCGCAAGAAGGACGTCCTCATCACCTCTGGCGGCAAGAACGTTTCCCCGGCCGTCCTGGAGGACCGACTGCGCAGCCGCCCCCCGGTCGGCCAGTGCATCGTCGTCGGCGACAACCGCCCCTTCGTCGCCGCCCTCATCACCCTCGATCCCGAGGACGTCACCCACTGGCTGCACGTCCGCGGCATGTCCCCGGACACCCCGCTCTCCGAGATCGTCGGCGACCCCCGGATGCGCGCCGACGTCCAGCAGGCCGTCGACTACGCCAACCAGGCCGTCTCCCGCGCCGAGTCCATCCGCGAATTCAAGCTGGTGGAAGGCGAGTTCACCGAGGAGAACGGCCTGCTCACCCCCTCCATGAAGATCAAACGCCACGCGGTCACGGCGGCGTACGCGGCGGCGATCGAGTCGCTGTACGCCAAGAAGTGAGGCGCGGGCCGACACCCGTCCGGACACACGAGAACGGGCCGCCGATGAACTCGGCGACCCGCTTCCGTGTGTCCGGTGGTGGCGTCGGTACTACTTGCCGCCGAAGTTGCCGTTGTCCGAGAGGATCGGGATGTCGGACAGGATGTGCGACAGCGGCTCGTCACCCTTGGCCTGGGTGGAGTTCTCGGTGCACTGCTGGTTCTGCGGCGCGGACAGGACCGGGATGTCCTGAAGGGCGACCCCGGCGGCCCCGATGCCGCCGACGTTGAGCTTCGCCGGCAGGCCGATGCAGGGCTTGTTGAGCGAACCCTGGACCAGCGAGAGCTGCGGGCTCATGTCGCCCTTGGTCACGGAGTTGCCGAACGCCTGGTGGGCACCGTTGCCGCTGAAGGACGTGGTCCCGCCGTCGTCGGCGAGCGCCTGGGGCGCGGTGGCGGCCCCCAGGCCGGCAATGGAAGCGGCAACAGCCGCGGTAGCCCACAGCTTCTTCATGTTCGATCCCTTCGGAAAGCGGACTCCGTTGCGGAGTTGCGCCCTGATCAACAGAACGTCCGGCCAACGGTTGCGGTGATTGCACCTATTGGCGCAATAGGCGGCTTATCGCGGTACTTGGGTGATGCGAGTGGGCCGAGGGAGTGCCGACGGCCTCCCGCCCACGGTGGTGGCGTCAGTGCTTCTTCGTGCCGTTGCCGCCGACGTTGCCGTTGTCCGAGAGGATCGGGATGTCGGACAGGATGTGCGACAGCGGCTCGTCACCCTTGGCCTGGGTGGAGTTCTCGGTGCACTGCTGGTTCTGCGGCGCGGACAGGACCGGGATGTCCTGAAGGGCGATCCCGGCGGCCCCGATGCCGCCGAGGTTGAGCTTGGCGGGCAGGCCGATGCAGGGCTTGTTGAACGAGCCCTGGATCAGCGCCATCTGCGGGCTCATGTTGCCGTACGTGGTCGAATTCCCGTACACCTGCTGGGCGTCGTTCCCGCTGAAGGTCGTGGTGCCGCCGTCGTCGGCGAGCGCCTGGGGCGCGGCGGCGGCCGAGGCTCCGACGACGGAGGCGGCGATCGACGCTGCGGCCATAATCTTCTTGATCACTTGCGATTCCCTTCTGGAAAGACCCCGTTTCCACCGGAGCGCCATGGACAACTTCCCCCCGACTCCCCGGTTGCTCTGATTCACTCCGTCGGCCCATGCGGCGGAGTGAGAGCGGGGCGTGCGGAGTGTTGTCGCTCACTTGGAGTTCGCCGGTGCGCGCGGGCCGATCGGGTGATGTGCCGAAACCGGTACGGGCGTGCCGCCGTTGCTGCCAGAGCATGGACCCGCGGGTCCGCCAGGAAAGGAATGCGAAATGCTCAAGAAGGCAATGGCCGCGGTCGCGGTCGCCGCTTCCATCACCGGCCTGGGGGCCGCCACCGCCCCTCAGGCGCTCGCCGACGACGGTGGGACCACGTCCTTCAGCGGCAACGGTGCCCACCAGGCGTTCGGCAACTCCGTGACCAAGGGCGACATGAGCCCGCAGCTCTCGCTGGTCCAGGGTTCGCTCAACAAGCCCTGCATCGGCCTGCCGGCGAAGCTCAACGTCGGCGGCATCGGGGCCGCCGGGCTCGCCGCCCAGGACATCCCGATCCTGTCCGCGCCGCAGAACCAGCAGTGCACCGAGAACTCCACCCAGGCCAAGGGTGACGAGCCGCTGTCGCACATCCTGTCCGACATCCCGATCCTCTCGGACAACGGCAACGCCGGCGGCAGGAACTGATCCGACAGCGAGAAGCGGCTCGGGCCGTTCGCGCGGTGCGCTCGACCCGAGCCCTTCGTCCGCCTTCGGCTGGGGCCGTTCGGGTGGTCGTCAATTCCGCTGTTCGGTCATTTCTCCGGGCGATCGGGTGAATTACCCGACGCTCCGTGTTCCTTTGTTTCTTCCCGTGTCTATTCCTCGTTCGCAGGCTGCAGGTCATGATGCGAGCCGTTCATGCTGTGCTCGCTCGGTTTCGGCCGTCAATTGAGGCATGACCGCAGAGAAGGGAAATGACGTGAAGCTCAAGAAGAGCGCTGCTGTCGTCGCCGGCGTGATCATGGCCGTGGGTCTGGCCACCCCGGCCGTCGCCGACGCGGACGCCCACGCCGCCGCCATCGGTTCCCCGGGTTTCCTCTCGGGCAACGTGGTGCAGGTTCCGGTCCACATCCCGATCAACGCGTGCGGTAACTCCATCAACATCATCGGGCTGCTCAACCCGGCAGTCGGCAACGTGTGCGTCAACCACTGACGTCGTAGCGCACCGCACCAGCCGCTCGGCTGTGCCCCAGCCGGCCTTGGAGCGTCCTCAAAGGCGCCAAGGCCGGCTTTTCCCACGTCTTCGAGCAGGAAGAAAAACGAGATGCGACAGACCCTGCGCAAGAGAATGGTCGTGGTCGCCGCGACGACGGGCCTGCTGTCCCTCTACGGCACGCCGGTGCTCGCGGACACGGGCGCGCACGGGGCCGCCTCGAACTCGCCCGGCGTCGCGTCGGGCAACACCGTCGAAGTGCCGGTCACCGTTCCGGTGAACGTCTGCGGCAACACCGTCGACGTCGTCGCCGCAGGCAATCCGTCCATCGGCAACGCGTGCGGCAACGTCGGCGACCACGCCCCGAAGAGTGCCCAGAACTCCCAGGAAGCCCCGAAGCGCCACACCACCCCGGTGGCGGAGCCCCAGTACTCCGCGGCCCCGACGACAGGGCCCGAGAACCAGGCCGCGACGGAGCCCGACGGCTCTTGGGAGACGGCGTACGAGGAGTACACGGAGCCCGACGCGCACGGCGCGGCCACCGGGTACGACGAGTACCCGCAGTACCCGCAGCACTGGGGCGACGGCGGCTACGGGAACCACGACGACTCTCCGAGCGGCTACGGCGACTCTCCGAGCGGGCACGATGGCGCACAGAGCGGCTACGGCGACTCCCCGAGCGGGCACGACGGCGCACAGAGCGGCTACGGCGACTCTCCGAGCGGCTACGACGGCGCACAGAGCGGCTACGGCGACTCCCCGAGCGGCTACGGCGATCACCCGAACACCGACGAGGACACCGAAGGCGGCTATGGCGACACCCCGCCGACCAAGCCACCGCACAAGCCTCCGACGGACAAGCCGCCCACGGACAAGCCCCCGACGGACAAGCCGCCCACGGACAAGCCCCCGACGGACAAGCCGCCCACGGACAAGCCCCCGACGAACCAGCCGCCCACCGACAAGCCGCCCACCGACCGGCCCCCGACGGACCGGCCGCCCACCCTGCCCGAGACCGGCAGTGACCGTGAGGCTCTGATCGCCGCCGGGGCCGCCAGCTTCGCGCTGATCGCGGGTGGGGGGATCCTGTACCGACGGGGCCGGGCCGCGTCCGGTCGTTGAGCCGCTCCGGGGGCCGGCGGCGCTGTGCGCCGCCGGCCCCCGAGCCCGTCACGGCCCGGCGGTGGAGGCCAGGTCGGCCCGCGCCTGCGGCACGGGGATCCGCCCGCCGGGCACCCCCGAGCGCAGCCGCCGCCGTACCCCTCGTACGAGGGCGGGCGCCGTGAACGACGCGCCGTGCACGAAGCGCATCGCGGGGCCGAAGCCCGCGGCGGTGGCGAGGCCCGCGAGGAACAGGCCGGGGACCGAGGACTCGAAGTCCCGCCCGACCGAGGGCGAGCCGTCGGCGAGGGGGACGAGGCCCGCGCGTACGTCACGGGCCAGCAGGTCCAGCCGCTCGCAGGAGGCCCGGAATCCCGTGGCCGCGATGACGTGTTCGGTGTCCAGCGAGGCCAGCTCGCCACCGCGGCCCACCGTCTCCAGACGCACGGCGCCGCCCGCCTCGTACGCCGCCGCGACCTCCTGGCCGAGCCGTACCTCGACGGCGGGCTCGACGCGGTCGCGTACCCACCAGGCGCCCGCGGGGCCCAGCGCCTCGGCCGCCATCCGCACCCGTCTCGCCTCCGGCAGACGGCGGTACCAGCCGGGCCGCTCCGCGTAGAACCAGTTGCGCCAGCCGCACCCCAGGCCGCTGTGCGGGGAGCGGGCCGAGTCCCACAGGGAGCGCGTCAGAGGGGGCGGCACGTCGTTCCAGCGGAGGCTGCGGGAGCGGGCCAGCACCCGGACCCGGGTGCCCTGTTCGGCGAGGAGCGCGGCCGTCTCCAGGGCCGCCTGGCCGCCGCCGATCACCGTGACGTCCATGCCCCGGAAGCGGCCGAGGTCGCTGTGGTGGCTGCTGTGGGTGACCCGGGCGGGGGGCAACTCGCGCAGCACGGACGGTACTTCGACGAAAGGGGCCACTCCGACGGCGAGGGCCACCGTACGGGCGCGGACCACCTCGCCGTCGTTCAGGACCGCCTCGAAGCCTCCGCAGCGGCGCCGAAGGTGTGTCACCAGCCGTTCGTCGACGGGCGGGAGGGCGTTGCGGGCGAACCACAGGCCGTACGAGGCGAACGTGCCGACCGGGATCGGCAGACCGTGGCGGGCCTCCACGCCCTGCTGGGCGCAGTACACGTCCAGGCGCCAGCGCCCCTCGGGGTCGGAGAGGTTGGAGGCCCACGGCTCGGACTTGAGGAACATGCCGGGCGGCATGTGGTCGCGCCAGGACGCCATGGGGCGGCCGAGGACACGCAGGCTGAGCCCGGCGGCCGCGGCATGGGACGCGATGGACAGGCCGTACGGGCCGGCGCCCACCACCAGCAGGTCGTACATCAGGGGCTGCTCGCTTTCTCGTTCTCGGCGCGGTTCTCGCCTGGGGCGTCGTCGTGCTGCACGGGAAGGGGCGCGCGGGGTGCCAGCAGCCTGCCGAGGGCGTGGCGGGGCCACAGCGACCACAGCGCGAGTCCGGGGGCGCGGTCGTCCGGCGCGTACCAGGCCAGCTCGCGCGCGCCCGGGTGGGACGGCGCGTGCGGGAGCGGCCGGGGGCGCAGCGCGGTGAGCGGCGCGTAGTTCTCCACGACGAACGTCCGGCCCGGCACCGGTGCCCCGTCCGGGACCCGGCGGCCGGTCAGGTCCAGGTGCAGGGCGCGGACGACGTCGATGCCGGCGGTGTCCGTGAAGAGCCGGAACTGGGCGCCGGGGCGCGGGTTGAAGTCGAGCAGGTGGTAGGTGCCGGTCCGGCCCTCGCGGCGGAAGTCCAGGTCGAACACGCCCCGGTAGCCGAGCGCGTCGGTCAGCCGCTCGGCCAGGGCCTGGACCTGCGGGTTCGGGGTCCAGCGGCCGACGGTGGTCAGGCCCGCGCCGGGCGGCCAGGCCCTCAGCTTGCGGCCGGGGCCGCCGCCGCGCACGACACCGGCGTGGTCGACGTACCCGTGGAAGAACCAGTCGCGGTCGAGCCCGGACGGCAGGAACGCCTGGAGGAGCAGCCGGCTGCCCGCCTGCTCCGAGCGGCGGTGCAGGGCCGACGCCTCCCCGGCCGAGCGCACCATCACCGTGCTGCGCAGCCCCGCGTCGGGGGGCAGCAGCCACGGGCGGCTCCACTTGGCCACCACCGGCAGGCCCAGCTCCCGGGTGGCGGCCGCCGCCTCCGCCGGGCTGTCGGGGACCGTCGTCGGCGGGTGCGGGAGGCCCAGGCGCCCGCACAGCGTGGCGAGTTCGGCCTTGTCGGCGACCTGTTCGGCGAGGGCGGGGGGTCCGGCCGGGAGCAGGTAGTCGTCCGTGAGCTCCTCGCGCAACCGGCCGACGGCCACCGCGCTCGCGTCGTCCAGGGGGACCAGGACGGCCGGACGGCCGACCCGGGCCGCCACCCGGCGCAGCACGGCGGCGAACTCGTCGGGGGAGGCGCCGGGGCGGGGCGGGGCGTGGGGCGCGCGGATGAACCGTGAGCCGCGGACGGGGCTCGCCGCGCAGTCGGCGACCAGGTGCACCTCCACCCCGGCGCGGCCCAAGGAGCGTACGGCTCCCAGGGTTCCGTGGTGGAAGGGATTGAGGTCCGTCCGCAGCAGGACGGCCGGAACGCGGGTGTCGAGCGGCGACACGTTCATTTCGTCGGGGTCCTCGCACATTCCTTTGACGTCGGGTCACCCGTGCGGGCGATTCGGGCACCCGAAGGCCGGAGCCCCAGTTGGCGGAATTCGTATTCGTATGACTGATTGTCAGTAGGTGGAAATCGGCGGCGGAAAGCAGTGAAGTGAAGAAAGCGGAGAGGGGAGCGGACATGGCTCCACAACAGCGGCGGTCCCGGCACAGGCGGCCCCGCGACAGACGGCTGGCGCTCGTCGCGGCCGGCGTGGTCGCGTCGTTCGCCCTCGCGTCGGTCCCGGTGTACGCCGTGGGCGCGGGGGCGGTGGTCCGGGTGACCGACCCACCGGCTCCGGCCGTCCCGGTCGTTCCGGCGGCTCCGGCCACGCCCACGGTTCCGGCGGCGCCCGCCGTCGTGCCCCCGGCGCCGGTCGCCCGGAAGACGCCCGTGCCCGCCGCACCGACGGCACCCGTCGCACCGGGCAAACCGGTCGCGTCCGTCGCACCGAGCGCATCCGTCGCACCGCCGGGCACCTCGCCCGTGCCGGCCACCTCGCCCGTTCCGGCCACTCCCTCCGAGACCCCGAAGCCTCCCGAGCAGCCGCCGGCGTTCGGCGCCTATCTGCACTACGGGCCCCGCGGCGTCGCCCGGATCACCGAGCTGGGCGAGTGGCTGGGCGGCTCCGACCTGCGGGTGGCGCACACCTACCTGCCGGGCGACCGCTGGTCCAACATCGAGGGTCTGCCCGGCTTCCTGGACTCCTGGGCGGACTGGCGGCGGGACGAGGACGACCGGATGTTCGTCCTCAACGTGCCCATGATGGAGCGCAACGAGGAGGGCGTCTCCGACTGGGAGGTCCGCGCGCTGCTGCGCCGCGCCGCCGCCGGCCAGTTCGACCACCACTACCGCCGACTCGCCGAGCGGCTGGTCGAGTTGAAGATCCCGGACACCGTGATCGTGCTCGGCTGGGAGATGAACGGCATCACGTACACCCATCGCTGCGGACCCGACCCGGAGAACTGGAAGAAGTACTGGAACAGGATCGTCACCACGATGCGCGCGGTGCCGGGCCAGAAATTCACGTTCGACTGGACCCCGAACCGGGGCCGGGACGCCATTCCCTGGACGCGGTGTTACCCGGGGGACGACACGGTCGACATCATCGGCATGGACTCCTACGACCAGCCGCGCGGAATCACCTTCGACGAGCAGGTGAAGGAGCCGTACGGCCTGCAGGCACACGTCGATTTCGCGAAGGCGCACAAGAAGCCCATCTCCTATGCGGAATGGGGACTTTTCCGCAACGGCGACAACCCGGAGTACATGCGGCGCATGCTCGCCTGGATGGACGAGCACAAGCCGCTCTACAACACGCTCACGGACTACTGCCCGCACGGCGTCTGGCAGTGTGCGAGCAACCCGAAGGCGTCGGAGGTCTACCGGTCGATCCTCTTCGGCCGTGGCGCAGCGACCGCGACCCCGAAGCCCACTCCCACCCCGACGCCGAAGCCGACCCCCACGCCGAAGCCGACGCCCACCACGCCCGTACGTCCGCCGAACTGCTCGCCGCTGGATCTGGGCGACTGGGTGGAGTACTGGATCGGCGGGAAGCTCTGCATCCGCACGGACTGGTGGGCGCGCTACCGGTGACCCGGAGCCGGCGGCGGGCCGCTCATCGCCCGCCGCCGCCACCGCGTTCCTTCCGCTCCGGGGGTTCGCCTCGTTCCCCTCGGTCCCCTCGTTCCCCTCGGTCCCCTCGTTCCCCTCGGTCCCCTCGTTCCCCTCGGTCCCGGTTTCCCTCGGGGTTCTTCCGCGCCCGCCACCGGCGGACCAGTTCCTTGCCCTGGCGGCGGGCCGCCGCGTCGCAGGCGACCGCGGACAGGAGCGGGGAGGTGCGCCGCCGGGCGAGCAGCAGCCGCTGGTTGACGACGGTGTCCGGGCGCCAGCGCAGCTTGTAGGGCTCGGCGCCCCGCAGCAGGCTCAGCACCTGGTGGGCGCCGGAGCCGACCTGTCCGGCGCAGGCGTTGAGCAGCATGGTGGCGACGTCCGCCTTGCGCTCGCGCAGGCGCGGATGGGCGCCGTAGAGGTAACCGCCCGCCAGCCGGCTCGACATCAGGGTGACGTCGACGGCCAGGACGTCGCCGCCCAGCCGGAACTCGGTCACCACGGCGTCCCCCGAGCGCACCATCGGCCCGACCGAGCGGGCCAGATGCTCGGAGAAGCGGGGCCGCATGTGCTCGGTGGTCACCTTGCGGTCCTGCCACTGGAGCCGGTGCAGGTCCAGCATGGTCCGCAGTGCGGAGTCCACCTCGTCGGCGCGCACGGCACGCGGCTCGATGCCGAGGTCGCCGAGCTTGCGGAGCTTGGCGCGCACCCGCTGGGCCCGGGAGCTGGGCAGCCGCTTGAGCAGCTCGTCCATGGGCTGGGCGGGCAGTTCCAGACAGACCGAGTCGGTCACCTTGCGGCGTGGGCCCCGCCAGCGGTCGAAGATCCGTTCGACGGCGGCTCCCGGCCGTACTTCGCGGAAGTCGATCAGTGCCGTCCGGGCGGCGGCCGACAGTCCCTCGGCGAGCGCGGCCGACGCCTGCTCGGCGTACTCGTCGTCGACGAGCACGTCCGCGAAGTCGGAGATCGGGCAGCCGAGCGGGACGAGGGCGGGCAGCGGACGCCGTACGAGCATCAGCGGGGCGACCGCCCGCAGCTCGCCACCGTCACGGACCAGGACCAGCCGGAGCCTGCCGGGCGTGCCGTACGACAGCCACCAGGAGTGCAGCCAGGCGTGGCTCTGGAACGGGGTGGCCGCGCCGCACCGCCGGTACAGACGGTCCCAGGCCTCGGCAAGCTCGCCGAACTCGCCCTCGTCGGAGCAGAGTTCGGCGCGCAGGGTGATGCTCGCCCCTGTGGTCAGCGTGCTGGTCACAGCTGTCCGTGGGCGTCGGCGGCGAGAGCGGGGCCCGGCACGGAGGCCGAGGGCGGGTTCTCCGGGGTGCGCCGGGGCCGGACCAGCAGGGCCAGCCCGCCGAGCAGACCGCCGGCCGCGGCGCCCACCAGACCGGTCACCGTCGACGAGGCCGAGGACGCCTCGGTCGGCCTGGGCGCGCGGGCGAACTGCCGCAGTTCCACGCGCGTCGACCTCTCGGAGTCGTTGGCGTGCCGGGTCAGCGCCCGCGAGACGGCGTTGGCCATGTCGGCGGCGAGGTCCGGCCGCGAGGAGGTGGCCGACACGGCGACCATCGGCGCGTCCGGTGAGGTCTCCGTCCGCACGCTCTTCTTCAGCGTCCCGACCGGCACTCCCGCCCACACCTGGGCGTCCCCGAGCACCGCGACCTGCGTGGCCACCCGCCCGTACGCCTGCGCGAAGCCGAGCGCCGACTGGGGGTCCGACCCCTCCGTGGGCACGGCGACGACATAGCTGGTGGCGGTGTAGACGGGCGGCTTCACCACGCCGTACGCGCCCCCGGCCGCCCCGCCGAGCAGCACACCGGTGGCGAGCAGGGACCAGGGGGGCAGGGACCTGGCGCGGGCGGGGGCGGCGTGCCCACGGATCGGGCTGTCGGTCATACGTTCAGACGTACGGTCGGTCATGCGGAACTCACTCCCAGGGACGGGGTTGGCGAGGGCGTGCTGGAGACGGCGGCCGCGTACACGTCCATGAGCTGGGCGGCGCTGCGGGTGATGCAGTAGTGGTGGGCGGCGGCGGGAACGGCACGGGAGCGCGGGCCCTGGGCGCGGACGTCCAGCAGGGCGCGTACGAACGACTCCGCGCTGCCTTGGACGCGGCGGGCGCCTGCGGTCGCGTCCGGTGGCAGGTCCTCGATCGCCGGGCAGGAGACATAGAGCACGGGCAGTCCGGACGCCATCGCCTCGACCACCGCGAGCCCGAAGGCCTCCTCGGCGCTGGGCGAGGCGAGCACGTCCATGGCGTTCATGAGGGAGGGCAGATCGGTGCCGGGGGCACCCGCGGCCGAACGTTCCCCGGTGAGCAGCACCCGGTCGGCGACCCCGGCCCGCTGGGCGGCCCGCCGCAGCACGCTCTCCTCGGGTCCGCCGCCGACGATCAACAGCCAGCACTCGTCCGGCAGTTGAGCCAGCCCACGGATCAGCACGTCGAACCGCTTGCTCGCCGCGAGCCGGCCGACGCCCCCGACGACGTACGCGTCCTCCGGCAGCCCGAGCCGTCGCCGGGTCAGCTCACGCAGATCCGGGTCGAAGCGGAAACCGGCGAGGTCGATACCGTTGGGGACGACCTCGATACGCGGGCCGGGCACGCCCCAGCGCTTCAGCCGGTCGGCGACGGTCGGTGAGACGGCGACCGTGGAGCGGCCGAGGCGCTCGCTGGCGAGGTAGAGGGCGCGCACCCCGGGGGACAGCCGGCGCCCCTCCATCTGCGAGTCGCCGAGGGAGTGCTCGGTGGCGACGACGGCCCTGACTCCCGCCAGCCGGGCCGCGATCCGGCCGTAGACGCAGGCCCGGTAGAGATGGGTGTGGACGAGGTCGTAGCCGCCCTTGCGGATCAGCCGCACCAGCCGGGGAAGCGCGGCGAGGTCGCGGTTGCCGCCCATGCCGAGATGGGTGACCTGGATTCCGTCCGAGACGAGACCGTCGGCGACGGGTCCCGGGTTGGTGAGCGTCACCACGTCGCAGGCGACCGGCAGGTGGCGCAGCAGCAGCCGCAGTTGCTGCTCCGCGCCGCCGACACCGAGGCCGGTGATGATGTGCAGCGCCTTCATGTCGGCCTCAGACCCCCTCGACGGGACGACGGCGCAGCCGGTGCAGCTTCCGCTTCAGCAGCAGCCGCAGGGCGGTGTCCTCCTCGCCGATGTGCACCCGGGGCAGCGCGTACGGGCCGTTCAGCGGGCCGGGGTCGATGGCGCAGGCATAGGCGTACCCGGCGTCCCGTACGGCGTCGACGGCGCGCTGGTCGAGGGTCCCGTACGGGTAGCAGAAGCCCTGGACCGGAGCACCGGTCAACTCCGAGAGCAGTGCTCTGCTGTCGGCGGTCTCGGCGCGCAGGGTCTCGTCGTCCGCCTGGGTGAGATCGACATGGGTCAGCCCGTGCGAGCCGACCTCGATGCCCTCGGTCCCGGCGGCCACCCGGATGCCCCGCTGGTCGAGGAGCGGCCTGCGCGGGCCCAGCGGATCCCAGGCGTTCTCGCCGCCGAGCCGTCCCGGCAGCACGAAGAGCGTGGCCCCGCAGCCGTGCGCCCGCAGCAGCGGCAGCGCGGTGTCGACGAAGTCGACGTACCCGTCGTCGAAGGTCAGCCCCACCAGGTCCCCGCCCTCGCCCCGGGCGCGGGCGGCGAGCAGCTCGGCCATGCCGACCCCGCGCAGCCCCCGGCGCCGCAGCCAGCCGAGCTGCGCGTCGAGGCGGTCGGGCGAGACGGTGATGCGGTACGGGTCGTCGGAGCAGTCGCCCACCGCGTGGTACATGGCCACCCAGAGAGGGGTGCCGGTGGTGGGCCGGGGCGTTCTGGGGTCAGCGGAAACGGGCATGCGGCAGCCTTCGTGTGACGGAACGGAGTGCGGGGGTGACGCCGGAGGCGCCCATGGCCGAGGCCAGCAGGACGAAGACGAAGGCGACGACCGCGCCACCGACGGCGAGGCCGAGGACGGGCGAGTCGATCCGGTCGGCGCAGTACATCCCCACCACGCCCGCGGCCACCGCCGCCCGTACCGGCCGGCTCATCTCGGTCACCACCTGCCGGGTGCGGATCGGCACCGCCCGGTCGCCCATCCCGTACAGCAGGAGCAGGGCGGTGACGGTGATGCCGATGGCGTTGGCGGCGGCGATGCCGAGGACGCCCCAGGAGCCGACCGTGGCCGCGCCGATCCACGAGGTCGCGACGATCCCGGCGGCCATCGCGGCCAGCGGGTACCAGGTGGGGCGACCGGCCGAGAAGTACGACCGTACGAGCGCGCTCACCAGGGCGTGGCCGAGCAGTCCGAGGGCGTACACCCGCATCACGGCGGCGGTGGCGGCGGTGTCCTGCGCGGTGAACGCCCCGCGCTGGAAGAGCAGTTCGATCATCTGCGGCCCGCACGCGAAGATCGCCGCGGCGCCGAGCAGCACGATGCACGACACCAGCGCGAGGTCCTTCTCCACCCGGCTGCGGGCCCGCTCGGTGTCGCCCTCCGCCATCGCCTGCGCCACCACCGGGAGGGTGACGGTGCACAGCATCAGCGAGAACGTCATCGGGATCTGGGCCACCTTCTGCGCGTAGTTGAGATGCGAGATGGCGCCGGCGGGCAGCGTCGAGCCGAGGAAGCGCTCGATGAGGACCTGCGACTGACGGCAGAGCGCGAAGAGCAGCACGGTGGTGATGAGGGTGAGCTCGACGGGACGGGCGGCCTCGGCGGGGGAGTCGGTGGGAGCCGCGAGGGCCGCCGGGGCGGCGGCGGGGTCGGTGGGAGAGGCGAGGAGGACCGCGGGGGCTCCGGGCGTCTCGGGTGCCTCGGGTGCCTCCCTCTTCCGGCGCAACTGTCGCAGCAGGGACGGCAGTTGAGTGAGAATCATCAGGACGCCGCCCACCGCGACGCCCACGGCCGCCGCCCGCACCCCCCAGCGCCCGCCCAGCACGAACATCGCCGTGATGATCCCGACGTTGTAGGCCACGTAGATCGCCGCCGGGGCCACGAACCGGCGGTGGGCGCGCAGGGCCGCGCTGCAGTAGCCGGCGAGGCCGAAGGTGAGGGCGCAGGTGCCGGTCAGCCGGGCGCAGTCGACGGCCAGCCGCGGGTTCGGGAGACCGGGGGCGAGCGCCTCGACGAGGTAGGGCGCGCCGAGGATCAGCAGCATGGCCGCCGCCACGAAGGCCAGCGTCAGCCGGGGCAGCGTCGAGGCGACCAGGGAGCGGACCGGGTCGCCCACGCCGCCCCGCGCCCGGCGGGCCACGGCCACGCTGAACGCCGGCACCAGCACGAACGCCATGCCGTCCTCGATCAGCAGCGTCGCCGCGAACTCCGGCACCGTCCAGGCCACCAGGAACGCGTCCGTCTCACTGCCGGCCCCGAACAGATACGACAACGCCTGGTCCCGGCCGAGCCCGAGCAGCGCGGCCGCCGCCGTGAGGGCCGCCGTGACCAGCGTGGCCTTCGCGAGGAACCGGCCGGTGGGCGGGGCGGCCTCCGAGAGGTCGGCGGCCCGCGCGCCGGGCACGGTCGGCTCGACCGGGCCGGGGACGGGCCCCGCCGGGTCGCCCGCGGCCGGGCCGGGCGGCACGTGGGGCGGCGGCTGAGGAGGTGTCCGAGGCGTCGACGTCATCGGGCTCCTGCCCCTTCCGGTACGCGGGCCACGGCGGCCTCGACCGGCGCGGCCCCCGTGGCGGTCCGGTCCGCCAGCGCCCACCACGCCACCAGCCCGAAGCACACGGCCGTCAGCACGGTCGTCGGCCCGCCGATGTCCGCGTACACGAAGTCCACCAGCACCCACGAGACCAGACCGCAGGCGACGAGCCCGCAGTCCAGCCCGCCGGGACCGCGTTCGCGCCGGGACCGCACCAGCCCCCGCGCCCCGCACACCCCCAGCGCCAGCCAGCTCCCCCCGAGCGTGAGGACACCGATCAGCCCCTGCTCGCTCAGGACCAGCAGGTACATGTTGTGCGGCGAGAGAAGCGCCTGCTTCTGGTACGTCGTTCCGGCCCCGCCGATGTCGCTGCCGGCGGAGAGCGCCAGCGAGGCGTGCCCGTCGCGGTGTTCGGGGAAGCCCTTCAACCCGACGCCGGTCAGCGGCTGTTCGCGCCACATGCCGACGGCCGCGGCCCACATGGTGTACCGGTCGGTGACCGACTGGTCAGGCGCGTCGGCGACCCGGGTGATGCTGCTGATCCGGTCCTGGAGCATCGCGGACCCGATCCCGAGGCCGCCGACGAGGACGACGCCCAGCGCGACGACGGCCACGAAGACCACCACCGCCCGCCGCAGTCCGGCCAGCACCACCTGGAGCCCGCACGCCACGGCCGTCGCGATCCACGCGCCCCGGCTGAACGACACCGCGAGCGGCAGCGTCAGCAGCACCGAACAGACCAGCGCCCAGGCCCGCTGCTCCGCCGTCCCGGGGGCCAGCGCGAGACCGACCGCGCACACCAGCCCGAACGACACGACGGTCGCCATCCCCATGACATCGCCGGCCCCGAAGGTCCCCACGGCCCGGATGTCCTCACCGGCGTAACTGGCACCGGTCCCGGTGGCGTACTGATGCACCCCGACGGCGCCCTGCCACAGCGCGAGCCCCACGAACGACCAGGCCACCACCCGGAAGTCGGACCGGCTCCGGACGCAGAGCAGTACCGCCGTCGGCACCAGCACGAAGATCTGGAGGTACCGGCCGAGCCCGGCGATCCCGGCCCCGGGATCGCCCGCCCCGACCGCCGCGACGGCGAGCCCGCACACCGGCAGTCCGATGACCACCGCCGCCGTACGGGTCAGGGGGCGCCGCCGGTCCCGCAGGAGAAGCCCGGCGCACCACAGCACCAGCAGCCCGGAGACGGCGTCGGCCGGGGTCGCGCCGCCCTCGGCGCCCTGCGTGACCGGCAGGGCGAGCGCGGCGACCACGGCGACCACGGGCAGGACGGGCGCCGCAGCGCGCAGTGACGTCAAGGTCAGCTCCCCGTCGGACGGACGAGCGCGGTAGCCGTGCGGACCAGGATGCAGAAGTCCTGCCACAGCGACCAGTTGTCGATGTACGCGTTGTCGAAGCGGGCCCGGTCCTCGATGGAGGTGTCCCCGCGCAACCCGGTGACCTGGGCCAGCCCGGTGATGCCGGTCCGCATCCGGTGCCGGGCCGCGTAACCCGGGTAGGTCTGCCCGAACTTGGCCACGAAGTAGGGCCGTTCGGGGCGCGGGCCGACCAGGCTCATGTCACCGCGCAGCACGTTCCACAGCTGGAGCAGCTCGTCCAGCGAGCTGCGCCGCAGGAAGCGGCAGAACCAGCCCATCTCCCGCTCGTTCGCCACGCTCCACCGGGTCGCCGCCTCGTGCGCGTCGGCCGGGCGGTGGGTACGGAACTTCAGCAGCGTGAACGGCAGCCCGTCCCGGCCGATCCGCTCCTGCCGGAACACCACCCCGGGCCCGTCGCTCAGCCGCAGCACCACCGCGCACATCAGCAGCAGCGGGCTCACCATCAGCAGCAGCGCCCCGGACACGACCACGTCCAACATCCGCTTCCCGGAGGCTTCATGGCGGTTCGTCAATTCGAGCCGTCGGCAGGCGAACCCGGCGAGCAGCTCGGTCGAGCCCTCCCGGTCGTACGAGGGGGACTCGGCGTCCACCTCCCACAGGGCGCAGCCGTCGGCCTCCAACGTGCCCAACAACGGGGCGCGTTCGGTGCGGGAGCCGACGACGAGCACGGCCTGGACGCCGTTCTGGACGGCCGCCCGCCGCACCTCCTCGGCGGTGGTCAGCACGGGCAGACCCTCGGTCCCGCCGGCCTGGTCGGCGACGACACCGACGGGCCGGACGCCGCACCCCGGGTGGCGCAGGAACGCGGCGGCCACGCGCTGCGCGGTCGCCGCCGGGCCCACCACCAGGGCCGCGCCGGGGCGCCGGACGAGCGCCCGGCGCCGGTGCCAGTGCACCGTGCCCCGGCCGACACAGGCCACCGCCGACTGCAGGGCGCAGCCGAGGGCCAGCTCGTGGGCGGCGAGCGCGTGGTCGGGGGAGTGCGCGGCCACACCGGCGCCGAGCACGCACCAGCCGAGCACGATCCGCCCCCACACGGCGGGCAGTTCGTCGAGCACGGCGGGCACGGCGGGCGGCCGGTACAGGCGCGCCCGGGCGTTCAGCCACGCCACGGCCAGGGTCAGGGCGGCGGCCATCAGCGGCCGCCCCGGAGCCGTGTCGCCGGTGAGCGCCAGGACCGCGAGCAGGGCCGCGCCGCCGTCCACGGCGAGCAGGGGCAGCCCCGAGGGAGGCCGGGCGACGGGCCGCCGCCCGGCCGGACGGGCCAGGCCGCCGACGGCCTCGCGCGGCGGGGCCACCGAGACGGCCGCGCCGCCGTAGTCGCGTTGCCGGCCACCGGAGGAGGGGACGGTACTTTCCGTACGTTCCGCAGTCACGTGTGGATGGACTCCCTGCACTCGGTGGCTTTCCCGCGCCGGCCGTCCGCACCGCCGAGCAGTTCGCGGTACACGTCCGCGACGGCCTCATTCGTGTGCCGTACGTCGTGCGTGGTCAGTACGTGATGGCGACCCTGGTGGCCGAGCGACTCGCGCAGCAGCGGATCGAGCAGCAGACGGACGACGGCCCCGGCGAGCGCGGCGGGGTCCTCGACGGGCACCGGCTCCTGACCGGGCGGCAGGCTCTCGCGGGCCCCGTCCACGTCGGTGAGCACGACCGGCCGCCCGCACGCCATGGCCTCCAGCGGCGCCAGTGCCATGCCCTCCCACCGCGACGGCAGGACGACCAGATCGGCGGCCTGGTACCAGGGCACCGCGTCCGTGACCGCCCCGGCGAACAGCACATCCGCGGGCGCCAGGGCCCGCAGCCGCTCGCCCTCCGGCCCGTCCCCGACCAGCACCAGACGCGCCCCCGGCACCCGCCGCGACACCGCGTCCCACGCCGCGAGGAGCACGTCCTGCCCCTTCTGCCGGCACAGCCGCCCCACGCACACCACCAGGGGTGCGGCCGGATCGACCCCGGCGAGCAGTGGAATCCCGGCGCGTACGGCGTCGACGGCGGCGGGGTGGAAGCGCCCGGCGTCGACCCCGTTCGGGATCACCGTCCACCGCGCCCGCACCCCGGCCCGCTCCCCGGTGACCCGCTCGGCCTCACTGACGCAGACCACCCGCGAGGCCCAACGCGCCCCCGTTCGCTCCCACCCGAGCGCCAGCGCCGCCATGGCGCCGCCCACCGCCTCGAACGACCAGGCGTGCGGCTGGAACACGGTCGGCACGCGCCCCCGTACAGCGAGCCGGCCCGCCAGCCCGGCCTTCGCGCTGTGCGTGTGCACCAGGTCGGGCCGTACGTCGTCGAGGATCCGCCGGAGCCGGCGCACCTCGGACACGAGCGCGGGCCCCGGCGACCGGGTGGCCGCCCAGTGCCGTACGTCCGCGCCGAGCGAGCGCAGCTCCGGGGCGAGCGGGCCGTCGGGGCAGGCCACCGTGGCGTGCAGGCCTTCGGCGAGCTGGGCCCGCACCAGGTCCGTCACGACACGGGCGACGCCGCCGTCGACCGGCTGGGTGAGATGCAGGACCCGCGACGGAGGGTCGGATGGTGACAGTTGCATGCGGGTTCCTCGCTCAAGGGCGGCGCCGGGCGGCGCGCGTCACGGCTTGGCGTCGACGGCGACGAAGAGTGCCCCGACCCAGGCCGCGTCCCGCTGCGAAACGAGCCGGAAGGCCAACTGGTCACCGCCACGCCGGATTTCGTCACCCAGTTCGAGAACATCCGAGTCGTAGCCGAGCGTGTTGGAGTACGCCGGCGTACGCCCCGCGACGACCGTCCCTGGCTCGCTGATCGTCGAATTCAGAATGTCGTCGCGTGGGTTGGCCGCGTCCCCGAGCGCGACGGCCGGACCCTGCCCGGTCGACACGGTGAGCGAATCGCCTTCGCTCCCGCGATCCCCGTTGTAGGCGACCAGGCCCACCGTCCCGCGCGCGCGTTCGGGCAGCGCCAGACCGCTCATCAGGACCCGCTGCTCCCCGCCCGTCGTCAGCGTGTCGAAGCCGTCCCACATCGCCAGGTTCCGCAGCGGCTCAGCCGGGTTCTCGTAGGCCGCCATCAGCGTCCAGCCGCCCCACGCGCCCGCCGCCGAACGGCCCATGGCCACATTGACCTGCGCCACCGTGTAGAGCCCCGAGCCGCTCGACCGCACCAATTCCGTGACGTCCGCCGAGGCCTGGAACGCGTCCGCGCCCCCCGTCACCCGGTGCCCCACCACCGAGTCCGCGAGCACCTCCTTGTACGCGCCGCCGGGCTCCGCGATCAGCACCCGTCCGTTGTCCTTCGGCGGCTTCTGCTCACCCACCCGCAGATTCCCGCCCCAGTACAGCCGCGCGTACGTCACCCGCGCGCCCGGCGGCAGCCGGACCTCGCCCCGGCTGGAGTTGTAGGTGTTCGGGTCCCGGTCGACGTCGATGTAGAACATGTCGAACTGGTCGTTCGAGGCGGTGTGCCCCGCACGCGCGTCGGCGCACGACGGCGCCGCGGGTCGGGCCGTTGTGGACCGGGGCGCCGTGGATGGGGTGGCTGTCACCGTCGTACGGCAGGTGATGGACGAGTTGGCCGCGCGGACGATCCCGCCGTGCTGCACCGCCCGGTAGCGCTGGGTGAAGGCCAGGTGTTCGGCCTCGGGCGAGGGCGAGGGCGAGGGTGGCGCGGCCGTCGCGGGAGCGCCGGGCCCCCAGAGGGCGGCGAGGGCGCAGCAGCCCACCATCGCGCGGCGCAGCAGAGGACCCGGATGAATTCGCATGCCGGCGGTGCCCTTTCGAGAGCTCGTTCGGGTGCTTGTCGGGGAAATGCCGCGGACCGTCGAGGTGCCGAAAATCTGCGGATCTGATAAAGGCCGATACGGCCTGGGGAGGTGCGCAACTCTAGCCCGCTATGAGTATTTATCTGCGGAACATGCCAACTGTGTCGGAATGGTGAAGCAGGCGGTTTGCGAGATCACTCCTTTGGAGGCACAACCCCCGGTGCGTGCCGCGCGTTGATTCAGCGCCGGGCATCCCCGCCCGAGTGATTTTGCATCAACTCCAAGGAGCACCTCTCCATGTCGCGTATCGCGAAGGGCCTGGCCCTGACCTCCGTTGCTGCCGCGGCCGTGGCGGGCACCGCCGGCGTCGCCACCGCCGACAGCGAGGCGAAGGGCTTCGCCGCCCACTCCCCGGGCGTGCTGTCGGGCAACGTCGTGCAGGCTCCGGTCCACGTGCCGGTCAACGTGTGCGGGAACACCGTCAACATCATCGGTCTGCTGAACCCCGCGTTCGGCAACAAGTGCTTCAACGACTGACGTTCGAGGACTGACGTCCCCGGCCTGACGTTCGCGCGTTAACCACGAACCGGCCGTCCTCCCCCCCGGGGGGAGGGCGGCCGGTTCGTGTTGCGCCGAATGGTGCCCATCGGTTGCACGCGGCGATCACCGATTTCACGGTGAAAGCACGATCCCTCACACCGATGGAAAGGAACATCCATGCGTGTTCTGCCCGCACGGCGTCTCGCGGCCTCCGCGCTCTGCGCCGCGCTCCTGCTCGGCGTCACCGCTCCGGCGGCCCTGGCGGTCGACGTCGAGTCGACGCCTGACCGCGCCCGGTCGGCGGCCCCCGTCCCCGGCGCGGACGAGCTCCAGGCTCAGCTCAAGGGGTTCGGTGAACTCGGCGGCGTACTGAAACCGGTGACCGAACTGCTCGACGCCGTACTCGAGGCGGACAACGGCCGGCTCTCCGCCGACCGGGCGGCCGAGCTGGGCAAGGCCGTGAAGGTCGCCATCGCCAAGGCGAAGGCGACGGCGCCGGTGACCCTGCCCGCCCGGCCGGCCAACCCGGCCGCGCCGGTGACCCCGCCCGTCCGGCCGGCCAACCCGGCCGCGCCCGCCGTACCCGCGACCCCGCCCGCCGCGACCACACCCACGGTCCCGGCGGCCCCGGCCCGGCCGGCCGCTCCACAGCTGCCCGTCACGCTGCCGGCCTACGATCGAGGCATCGCGCAGCCGGTCGGCAGGGTCGCGGCGGACCCGGTGACCGACGCGCTCACCGCGCTGCAGACGGCGGTCGACGCCCTGCTCAAGGCGGTCACCTCCAGCGACCTCGCCCAGGTGCCGCCCGCCGTCACCGGTGTGGTGACCGGCCTGGTCAAGCTGGTCGCGGCCACCCTGTTGGGCAGCGGCCTGCCCGTCCCGACCGACCTGCTCCCCGTGCGGCCGCCGGCCGACCTGCCCGTGACGCCTCCCGCGGCCGACCTGCCCATGCGGCCGCCGGTCGCCCCGCCCGTGCGGTGAGACCCGGGGGAGCCGTCTGAGGGGAGCCGCCTCGGGCGAGCCCTCCTCACCGTCAGCCGTCGGGCCGACCGCCGTCCGGGTCGGTCCGACGGCTGTTTCGTATGACCTGTCGTTCGGTGTCAGATATGACCTGTCCGGTAGGGGTTTCCGTCGGCGCGAGGGCTCGTTGGACATGGCGCAGTGCTTCCAGTATCCGAGGAGAGGAACACGATGAAGTCGCTGAAGGCCGCCGCCGTCGTCGCAGGGTCCATCGCCATCGCCGGTGCCGCCGCGCCGGCCTTTGCCTACGAGGCCGCGGACGTCACGCCCACCAGTCTCAACGGCGCGGTGAACACGCTCTTCAAGGGGCCCATCGCGCCGCAGCCACTGCAGCAGCAGTCGAACGCGCTCGACACGGAGAGCAAGGGCTCCGTGCTCCACACGGTGAGCGGCGCGACCAAGGCCCTCAACGCCGCCGGCGGCCCCAGCAAGCTCCTCGGTGGTCTGCCCCTCCAGGGCTGACGGTCCCTTTCGCGGTCTCACGGGGCCGGTTCCGCGAAGCCGCGGAACCGGCCCCGTTCGTTCTGCCGTCCCTCCAAAGCGTGAATTCCACGTTGTTCGAGGGGTGTCCCTCGTTCGTGTGGTCGGCCGTCGTGTGTCGCCTGGTCGGGTGAAAAGGCGACAGAGTCGTTTGGCGGGCCTGGATAGTGTTCCGCGGTGACTTCAACTTCCGCTGAAACCCGCCCTTTCCACCCCGCCGACCTCGGCACGCTCGTCGTCATGGCGTGGAGCGGTGAAGCCCCCGACGGGGACATGCCCTATCTGCTCGCCTACACCCTGGGCGACGGCCGCAGCGGCCCGGAGGGCTCCTCGGCCGCCGTGACGGATCTGCTGACGGGTCTCGGTCTGTCGATCGGCGAGAAGGTCGTCGACGGCTCCGCGAACCCCAGCCTGCCGGTCACCCTGCTCGTCGAGGCGGGCCAGGCCGTCGTCACCATGCCGCAGCTCAACGCCCAGTGTCCGGCACCGCCGGAGTGGCTCGCCGCCGTCGGCCGACGCGGCTTCGCCTACCTGCTCTTCGCGACCCGCCCCTGGCCCGAGGCCCAGCCCGGCATGCCTGTCGAGCCCGAGGCCCTCGCCGCCTTCGCGGGCGACACCGAGACGCTGACCAGCGCGGCGCACGTCCTCCTGCCGGCCCGTAGCCTGCGCGGCTGATGGCCGCCCCGGCAGGACGCGCGGCGGGTACGGCGGGCGGCAGCCGTGCCTTCGCGATCCTGCTGCTGATCACCGGCGCGGCCGGGCTGCTCGCCTCCTGGGTCATCACGCTCGACAAGTTCAAGCTGCTGGAGGACCCGAACTTCACCCCCGGGTGCAGCCTCAACCCGGTGGTCTCCTGCGGCAACATCATGAAGAGCGACCAGGCGTCCGCCTTCGGGTTCCCCAACCCGATGCTCGGCCTGGTGGCCTACGGCATCGTCGTCTGCGTCGGCATGAGCCTGCTGGCCGGGGCGGCCTTTCCGCGCTGGTACTGGCTGACCTTCGAGGCGGGGGCGCTGTTCGGGGTCGGTTTCGTGACCTGGCTGCAGTTCGAGTCGCTGTACCGGATCAATTCGCTCTGTCTGTGGTGCTGCCTGGCGTGGATCGCCACGATCGTCCTCTTCTGGTACCTGACCTCGTTCGACATCCGCAACGGTTTCCTGCCCGCGCCGGCCTGGCTGAGCGGCTTTCTCGGCGAATTCACGTGGGTGCTTCCGGTGGTGCACCTCGGAGTGATCGGAATGCTCATCCTGACCCGTTGGTGGGACTTCTGGACAAGCTGACCAATGAGTCAACGAGTCAATGGGGTAATGGGCCAATCAGGTAATGGGTCCATGGGCCTCTCGGACCACTGCGGCACTCGGGTGAATCTTGTGCTGAGGGAGATCTCCGGATCGTTCACCCGGTACGGACACCGAGCCCCGGATCACGGCTCGCGCACCGCCGTTTCCGCATCCGTCGCTTCGGTCGATCCCCACGATCGCCGATCCTGGATCCGCCCATTCCTGAAAGGGACCGTACCGAGATGAAGCCGACCACACGAGGAACCCTTGCCGCCGTCGTCACCGGTGTGGCGGCCGCGATGGGCGCCTCCGCCGCCCCCGCCGTCGCGGCCGAGACGGTCCCCGTCCCCGTACCGTTCGAAGGGGTGGAGCACTCCCTGAACGTGAAGATGCCCAGGCTGGGCGGGGAACTGCCGCTGCTCAGGCCGGGTGCCCCCCAGGGGCCGACGTATGTCGAGGGCCGGCTGCTGCCCGCGAGCACCCTGCCGCAGGTGCCGCTCGGCGCCGCGCTGCCGGGGATGCGGGCCGAGGCCCCGCTGCCCCGGGTCGTGGGGGAGGGCTTCGAACGGGTCGGCGTCGACGCCCCCGCCGCCGACCTGCGCACCCTGACCCCCGGGCTGAACCTCGACACCCCGCTGACCGCGCCCAACCCCGACGCGCTGGGCCTGCCCAGCCTCAAGGACCCCCAGGCGGCCGTCCTCACCCCGCTGCTGCGGACGGCGCCGACCGCGAACCTCGGGCTCGTCTGAGCCCGCGGCGACACGGAGAGCGAGGCCCGGGCCGTACGAGCCCGGGCCCGGCCGTCCGGGGGTCACCGCTACTGAACACGACGAGGAGAGAGTGTTGGTCGTCAGCAGAGTGACGGTGGACCCCGACGGCGGCCGGAGCAGAACGCGCCGCAACGCGCTGCGTGCCCTGGGCGTGTCGGCCGTCGCCCTGGCCGTGGCCCCCGTCGTCGCCGCCGCGTGGCCCCGCCGGTCGGAGCGACCCGAGGAGGCCGACTTCGACGAGACGTACCGGGGCCGTCGTATCCAGGGCGTCCCGGCCGACGCGGGCCGGGCGGCCTACCTGGGCGCCCGGACGCCCGGCCCCGGCGCGTGGGACGTCACCGTCGACGGGCGCCCGCTGCACCTCATGCGCCGAGCGGACGGCACGTACCTGAGCATGATCGACCACTACCGTTCGTACCCGACGGCGCTGGAGGCGACCCGCGCCGCCGTCGACGAACTCGGAGTCACCCAGCGCCTGCGCGTACGGGACGTGGCGGAGGGGGCGGTCGGCCATGGCCTACACCCGTAAGGACGTCAGCACGCTCACGCGCGCGGAGCGGCGGCGGTTCGTCGGCGCGCTGCTGGAGCTCAAACAGCGCGGCGAGTACGACGAGTTCGTGCGGATGCACATCGACCACTACGTCTCCGACGGCGACGGCGGTCTGCGTACGGCCCACATGACGCCCTCCTTCCTGCCCTGGCACCGCCGGTTCGTGCTGGAGCTGGAGAAGGCGCTGCGCCGGATCGACGACTCGGTGACCGTGCCGTACTGGGACTGGACCCGGGACCGTACGACGACGTCGGTGCCCTGGACGGCGGACCTGCTCGGCGGCAACGGGCGGCGTTCCGACCACCGGGTGATGACCGGCCCCTTCGCGTACGGCACCGGCGGGTGGACCATCACGGAGGGGCTCACGGACGTCGAGTACCTCACCCGGGACTTCGGCTATCCCCGCAACCCCGTCGCCCTGCCCACCGCCCGTGACCTGGAGGCGGCCCTCGCCGATCCGGTCTACGACAAGGCGCCCTGGAACTCGGTCACCCGCGGGGGCTTCCGCAACCGGCTCGAAGGGTGGGGTCAGGGGACCGGCAACGGCTCGTGGCTCAACCACAATCGCGTGCACCGGTGGGTCGGCGGGCACATGGTCGGGGGCGCCTCCGTCAACGACCCCGTCTTCTGGCTGCACCACGCCTTCGTCGACCTCCAGTGGACGCGCTGGCAACGGCGCCACCGGGGCGCGCGCTACCTGCCGGCCAAGCCGCCGGGGAGGGGTGACTCCCAGCGGGGACGGATCGTCGCGCGGGACGAGCGGATGCCGCCCTGGAACGTGACTCCGGGCGCGATGGAGGAGATCGGGAGCGTGTATCGGTACGCGTGACCGGTGGGCGTGATCGGTACGTGCGGCCGGTACGCGTGATCGGTACGTATGGCCGGTACGCGTGACAGGCAGGGGCTTCCGGGAGCGGTTGTCCGGGAGCGGCGCGAAGCCCCCGACGGTGGGACACCGTCGGGGGCTTCTTGTCGCTGTGGTGCCGCTCGGGGTGTCGGCCCCGTCAGTGGCCGTAGCCGGACGGGCCGGGGTTGCCCTTGTGGTCGTCGTGGCTCTTGTTGACGCAGACGTTGCCGAAGGCCGGGTTCAGCAGGCCGACGACGTCGATCGTGTTCCCGCACAGGTTGACCGGCACGTGGACGGGGGCCTGGACGACGTTGCCCGACAGGACACCCGGGGAACCGACGGCCTTGCCCTCGGCGCCGGCGTCCGCCGCGGCCAGGCCGGCGCCGCTGAGCACGACAGCGGACGTGCCGAGCGTGACGACGGCTGCCTTCGCGATGCGAGACATCACGTTCTCCTTCTTGATCGGTGAGCACGACCGCCTCTGCGTGGCCGCACGCCCCTTCAACGCTCCCGCGCACCGAGGGTCACGGCGTTCATCGGCGGATCACCCTTTCCGAACAGGGGTGTGGGGGCGGGCCGCACCCGGACGCCCCCGCGCCGGACGGAAAATCGGTTCGCTCACGGGAGACCGACGGCTAGCCTCCGGACGACGGGGACGGTCAGTCGCACAGCGGGGCAGAGGAGTGAACGGCGTGGAGAAGCGGGCCGAAGTACGGGACGCGAGTCCTCGGACCGAACGGGCCCAACAGGCCGAGCGGGACTCCGAGACGGAACGGACCGATGGCACGGAACGGACCGATGGCACGGGGCAGACCGATGGCACGGGGCAGGTCGACGGCACGGGGCAGGCCGACGGGACCGAGCAATCCGATCCCGTGCTCCGGACCTTCGTGCGCGACGGGCGTCTCGTCCGGCTGCCCGCCCGGTGGCAGCGGAAGCTGGTCGTGCTGCGGTACGTCGCCGAGCGGACGTTCGAGCCGGGCGTCGAGTACCCCGAACGGGCCGTCGACGAGAAGCTGCGCGCCTGGTGCGAGGGCGCACCGCTGGACCATGTGACGCTGCGCCGGTACCTGGTGGATCTGGGGCATCTACGGCGGCAGTTCGGGTTCTACTGGGTACCTGAGGGCCGATCTGCGGCGTAGGGCCCGGGGTCGAGGGATACGGTTCGAGGTTCTGGTTCGTGTCCTCTCGCCGAACTGGCGGCGACCTCGCGGGTCACGGCCGAGAACGACGTGAACCGGCCGTCACCAGCGCCTTCGCGGGAACCGCACCGGGGTTGGCCGCCGGGTCCGCCGGGGCGTAACGGTGAGCATTGCCATGACCCTGGAGCTGGAGCCTCGACGATGCCCAGGGTGCGGCCCGCTGCCACGGGCAGTGGCAGCGGGCCGGCACTCACCTCATCGCGAGGGCGTCACCCGACGGTCCACTTCTGGCTTGTCGCACCCGTGCCCGTGAGCTGGACGACCGCCGCTCCGGTCGTCGTCGCGTTGTTCAGCACCCCGAGGTTCAGCCCGCTGTGCACGGCCACCAGCATGTAGACACTGCCGGTGTAACTGCCGACCAGGTCGAAGAAGAACTGCTGGTTGGTGCCGCCGTTGCAGGTCCACTGGATGAGCTGGCGGTTCTCGGCGGTCGACTTGCTGGGCACGTCCAGGCACAGCCCGCTCTTGACGTTCTTCAGCGTGTAGATGTTGTCCGCGACCTTGGTGACGGTCCACTGCTGGTCCGTCCCGCTCGTGGCTGTCGCCTGGATGATCTTGGCGTCGGTGGCGGTGGAGGCGCCGGTGACGCCGAGCCGCAGGGAACTGCCCGAGTTCGTCAGGGTGTGGGCCCCCGCACCCGGCACGCCGCTGTTCGGCGTCCAGGTGCCTGCCTGGACATCCAGTGACCAGGTCGGGTACTGGCCGAGGTTCACCGTCGTGCCCCTGATGGTCAGGGGCAGCCAGATGAGCTGGGACGCGCCGAGGTCGGAGGCGTTCCAGCGGTCACCAGCGTAGATGTACGTCGTACCGGAGGTGCCGGCCACCGTGATGATGTTGGCGGTCTGGCTGCCGTAGGTCTTGGTGCCCGGGGCGGCGAAGTTCCTCATCGCCGACCAGGTGCCGCTGACGGAGGTGGCGGTGGAGTAGACGTTGTCGTTCAGACTCCAGCCGGTCAGATGCGAGGCCAGCAGGTAGTAGATCCCGTTGGCTTTGATCATCGCGGGTGACTCGAAGCTGTTGGCGCTGCCGCCGCTGCCCAGGATGGCGACCGTGCTCACCGGGGTGAGGTAGTCGCTGGAGAGCAGGTTGACGCGCAGGCCGTTGTTGCGGTCCTCCGACAGCAGGTAGGCGGTGCCGTCGGTGTCCTGGAACAGGCCGATGTCACGGCTCAGTTGGCCCAGCGGGCGGGAGCTGCCCCGATAGTCGTAGGGGCCGCAGGGCGTGCTGCTGGTGGCGACACCGACCTTGGCCTCGGAGTAGGTGAGGCTGTCGATGTGCACGTACATCACGTACTTCTGGGTGGTGGCGTTGTAGATCACCTTCGGCCGCTCGACCACCCGGGACGGGCCGAGGTCACCGCTGCTCTGCAGGGACAGCGCGTCGCCCCGGTACGTCCAGTTCGCCAGGTCGGTCGAGCTGTAGCAGGCGATGGCCTGGAAGGACGTGTTGGACGAGGTCACGCCCGTCTTGTTCTCGCCGAAGCCGTACCAGGTGTCACCGACCTTGATGATGCCCATGCCGTGGAGTTGCAGGGTGTTGCCGCTGGTGTCGGTCCGTGCCGCGCCGGTCGTGAAGGTCACGGTGGTGGCGGCCTGGGCGGCCGAGGCGGGTATCAGGAGCGCGGCGACAGCCGCCAGCAGGGTCAGGAGCAGGACGGCGGTCGTGCGCCGTGGTCTGCGTCCGCGGGTGCTGCTCCGGTCGGAAGACGTTCCTGGGGACATGCTTCTTCACCTCTTCTTCGAGGTCCCGGCTCCGCGTCTGTTCGGAGGCAGGCACGGCGGTGCCGCTTGCGAGGCCGCAGCGGGGAGGGAGGGGGCGGGGAGGGGGCCGCGTACGAGGGGATCGTGGTGCGGCGGGGGGCCTGGTACGGCGGGGCCGGGTCCGTGACCGGCTGACAGGGAGACGTACATGTCCGCTGTATGGCGGGTTAATGACAACTGTCGGCAGAAGCCCTGTCAAGACATCGGCGTTGGTTTCTGTTTCTTTTTGACTGATCCGGTCGGGCGGGTGGGGTGATGCGCCGCACAGTTGACGACCAGTCACATGAAACTTTTACGCGGACCCGTTGACCAGCCGGAAGATCGGCGAGTAGAACAACCCCTGCAAGTCGCCGGAGTTCGTTACTGGTTGGTTTTGTTTGGACGGTGGTGCCCGGACGTCATCGGCTGCCGGCAGCGGCCAGGAGAGGTGAACACGCCATGGAGGCTTCCGGGCTGTCGCGACGAGGGGCTCCTCACGGGGGCGGCGCCACCATCTCCGACGAGCTGACCAACTGGGTCTTCCCCGACAACACCACGAACTGCAGCGCTCGGGACGAGGTCGCCCACAGCGCGACAGCGCCGCCGGACGCCATCCCGTACACCGGCACCTCCAGTACCTCCAGTACCTCCAGTACCTCCAGTACCTCCAGTACCTCCAGTACCTCCAGTACCTCCAGTACCTCCAGTACCTCCAGTACCTCCAGTACCTCCAGTACCTCCAGTACCTCCAGTACCTCCAGTACCTCCAGTACCTCCAGTACCTCCAGCACCGACAGCGGCAACCTCGGCGACCTGCCGCTGCTGGTCACCCTGGGCAGCGGGCCGTATGCCACCGTCTGCGAATCCTCCCGGGTGAACTACTCCCGGTCGATGGTCAGTTCAGGGATCGCCTGGGAACGCCTGCCGCAGGGAGCCTCGCCCACGCCGCGTCGCCGTTCCCGATCCAGGGGATGCGGCAGATCTCCGCCTCCGGCACCGTCGTTCAGCCGGCGATGTCGACCCCGTAACCGCGTGCGAGGGCGTCGAGGCCGTGGTCGTAGCCCTGGCCTACGGCGCGCAGGCGCCAGACCGGGCCCCTGCGGTAGATCTCCGCGAGGAGCATGGTGCGTTCGGTTGTCGCGGCGTCCAGGGTGGCCCGGGTGAGGGGCGATCCGCTGTTGCCGGGAGCCGCCCCGATCTGGATCGCGCCGACCGTCCCGAAGGTGGTCGCGCCGTCGATGGCCGCGGCGACGACGATTTTGCGCGTCGCGGGTGGCAGGGATGCCAGGTCGAGGGCGATGGTCTGTTCCGCCGGGCCGCCGGTCAGCAGCCGCACCGTCCCGGCAGGGCTCTCCGGGGCGCCGTAGAAGATGAAGTCCTCGTCGAAGGTGACCTGTTCGTCCTCGTCGAGGATGAAGGCGACGACGTCGATCTCGCAGTCGGCCTGCGGAGCCCAACTGGCGGTGACGTACCACTCGGGCGCGGGTCTGCCGTTCGGGATGGGCAGGTCGATGACGCCGCCCCTCGGCATCACGTGCGGCTCCTTCGGCCGGACAGCCGCCGAGGCAGGGTCGGTGGCGGTCGGGGAAGTGAGCCAATCCGCGTCGTGCAGGGGGAGTTCGAGGGCGGTGATACGGCTCATACGGCGGTCCTTCTCACCGGCAGCGAGAAGCACGACGTCGGTGACACTGGCGGACAGGTTGACCGCTGCGGATCCGCCCAGCTCGACGACGCGGGTACGAGCCGCGGCGGCATCGGCATGAGCACCGCCGAGCACCAGCACCCGGCGGTTCGTCAGCGGCTTGGCCGAGGTGCCGGCCGCCAAGGTGCCGGCCGAGTCGCCCGGTTGGCGCGGAGCGGGGACGGTCGCGCCGGGGGAGGACGGCGGCAGGACAGGTACGTTCGGGGCAGGCGCTGTGGTGGATTCGGGTTCGGCGGCCTGAGCTGCTGCCACTGCCGGCTCTTCCACCGGCGCGATCACGGCGGAAGCCGTTGTCGCCTCATGCACCGTCCCGGGCCGCACGTCGGCCAGCAGTCGCAGAAAGGTGTGCTCGTCGATGACCGGCACGCCCTCGGCGGCTGCGCGTCGGGCCTTCGCGGATCGGGACGCCGGCTCGTTGGTGACGAGCACGCTGGTGTGCCGACTCACGGAGGTCATCATGTTCAGTCCTGCGGCGACAGCCCGCCCGACCAGCTCCGCCCGCGCGTGCGCGGTCTCACCGGTTATCGCGATCTTCATCCCCTGCAGCAGTGGCCCGCCGGGAGCCATGCGCCCCGGATTGCGGTAGGCGCACGGTGTCTTGGGCGGCTTCGGGGTGAACTGCGATTCCGCCCGCGGTGGGCAGCTGACCAGCGGCAAGGGCAGATCGAGCCGCGCCGCCTCGCGCAGCGAAGCCCGCAGGATCCCGGCAAGCACCCGGGTGTCGTCCAGCGCGTCGTGCGCGCGCTGCTGCGGTACCCCGTAGTGGGCGGCCAGCGTGCCCAGTTTCATGTCGTCCGTCGGCGGGTCCACCTGACGATTTAAAGCCAAGGTGCAGAGCCGCTGGGACACCGGAAGCCACATCCGGGCACGGGCGAACTCGTAGGCCAGGAAGTCGTAGTCGAACTGAGCGTTGTGGGCGACCAGGACGCGGTCCTGGAGCATCGCTCCGATCCGCCCGGCGACCTGGTCGAAGGTAGGGGCACCCCGCAGCCGCTCGACGGTCAGCCCGTGCACCTCCACCGGTCCCGGGTCGCATCCCGGGTCGAGCAGAGTGGAGAACTCCCCGGTCTGCTCGCCGTCCGGCCCGATCGTCACCACCGCGACGGACAGCACCCGGTCCCTCCGGGGCATGAGCCCGGAGGTCTCCACATCGACCAGGGCCCAGTCGCGGGCGTAGTCGCCCGTGGCGGGCAGGCCGAAGGAGGCGGAGGCGAGACTCATGGCGCCAAGGATGATCCGATATGCGGCTCTCATTCAACCTGTATGCCGTTTTACCCTGCCCTGGAATGACGTACCGCCCTGCCGGCCGTAGAGGGACCAGGGACCAGGGAGCCGGTCCGGCCTTGCGGCGCCGCGGTGACGGGCCTCTTGTCATGTCTCTGACCAGCAAAAACGCCCTCCCGGAGGGAGGGCGGAAACGATGCGTGTGCAGAGCGCCCCCGGCAGGACTCGAACCTGCGGCCAAGCGCTTAGAAGGCGCCTGCTCTATCCACTGAGCTACGGGGGCCGGGTGTGGTGGCCTCTGTCGTGGTGCCCGGGTGTGGGCTGATCCGTGACGTTGCCGGGGACAAGGATAGGGCTCCCCAGTCCTTGTCCCTGTTGCTTCGCCTCCGTGGCTCAATGTGGAGGTTCAGTGAAGCGGTCCTGATAATCGCAGGCAGGTACGAATCGTGCACCTCTTTTGGCGCCTTGGACCCCGGGTGTTGTGCACTCGTTATGCCTGCGCCCCTCTCGCCCCCTCCGTCCCATCTGTTCTGTCGGCGCGCAGACGTAGTCATATGCTTCAGAAAGTCCACAAAATTGGGCATTCTTCGCATGTGGTGACCTTGGACGTACGGCCTCAGTTGCTAGACGCGCTCTCCGCCCTGCGCGACCGTGTCGCCGCCGCGCGCTTTCCGCTGCCCCTGGCAGGGGCCCCGCGCGCGCGTGCCAACCGCGACGAACTGCTCGCACAACTCGACGACTACTTGGTGCCCCGGTTGCGACAACCCGAAGCGCCGTTGCTCGCCGTTGTCGGGGGGTCGACCGGCGCCGGCAAGTCCACTCTCGTCAACTCCCTGGTGGGGCGGAAGGTCAGCGAGGCCGGTGTGCTGCGGCCGACGACCCGTACGCCCGTACTGATCTGCCATCCCGAGGACCACCACTGGTTCAGCGGTATGCGCGTGCTGCCCCACCTCACCCGCGCGTGGCGGCCTCAGCGGGAGCCCGGTCAGGATCCGGGCGACGACGCGTTTCCACCGAACAGGGACGGCGGCAAGGACGGCGAGCGCGTCCTGCGCGTCGAGACCGCCGACAGCCTCCCGCCCGGTCTCGCCCTCCTCGACGCGCCCGACGTCGACTCCCTGGACGCCGACAACCGCGTACTCGCCGCCGAACTCATCTGCGCCGCCGACATCTGGGTGATGGTCACCACGGCATCCCGCTACGCCGACGCCGTGCCCTGGCATCTGCTGCGGTCCGCGAAGGAGCACCGGGCGACCCTGGTCACCGTGCTCGACCGGGTGCCCCACCAGGTGGTCTCCGAGGTCTCCCGGCAGTACGCGGCGCTGCTGACCAAGGCCGGGCTCGGCGACGTACCCCGGTTCACCGTGCCCGAACTGCCCGAGTCCGCCTGGGGCGGCGGGCTGCTGCCGGGCACCGCCGTCGCACCGCTGCGGACCTGGCTCGTCCAGCAGGCGACCGACCAGGGAGCCCGGCACCAGGCCATGGCGCGCACCGCGCACGGGGTTCTCGACTCGCTGAGGTCCCGGATGCCCGAGCTGGCGAGCGCGGCGGCCCAGCAGTACTCCGCCGCCCTCCGGCTCACCGCCGCCGTCGACACCGCGTACGACAGCGAGCACGCGCGCGTGAAGGGGCGCCTGCAGTCGGGGGCCGTGCTCGCGGGCGACGCCCTCAAGCGGTGGCGCAGCTATCCGCTCGACTGCACCCCCGGCGAACTGCTCGACGCCCTCGTCGAAAGCCTCGGCACCCTGGTGCTGTGCGCCGTCACCGCCGCCGACGAGCGGATCGGCGAGGCCTGGGGCCGCGAACCGGCCGCGGTGGCCGCCGGACTGACGGAACGTGACGCGACGCGGGAGGGCGTCGAGCACCGGATCGGGATGACCGTACGACGCTGGCGGCGCGTCCTCGAGGAGTACGCCGAGGAAGAGGTGCGCGACCTCGACCGAAGCGTCGCGCCGGACGTGGAGGTGGTGGCCGCCCTGGGCGCCACAGCGCTGCTGGGCGGCCGACGGGCCCGGTCCGCGGGGGAGGGGCTCGCCGAACGGATCGGGGCGCACGGCGCGCTACGGCTCCGCGACCGCGGCGGACGGCTGCTCACCGAGTACCTCGACCGGGCCCTCGACGCCGAGCGCGACCGCCACCTCGCCCCGCTCGACGCACTCGACGTACACCCCGGACCACAGGCCGAACTCATCGCCGCCCTGTCCGTACTGCAGAAGGAGAGGTGACCGTGGTGACCGCCGTCACTGACCACACGGATCAGACCGGAGACGACGTTCCCGAGAAGGGTGAGGACACGAAAGGCGAGAAGAACGTCGACAGGAAGAAGGGTGACGTTGGTGGGGGCGGCCACCTGGGGAGGGGTGCTTCCGGCGCTTTCGGGGAAACGCGCCCGGGGAAGCCGGACGGAGGTCCGTCCGAGAGCGCCGAGGACAAGCGGACCGAGAAGACCGAAGAGCCCGAAGAGAGCGAGGGGCGGGACAGGACCGTCGGCCCAACGAGCCGCGACGAGCGTCCGAGGGGCGAGAACCACGTCCACGCGCGCGTGCCCGACCGTTCCGGCGGCGGCGCGCCCGGTGCGGGGGGCACGTTCGGCGACGCGTCCGGTCGTACGGAGTCCGGCGACCCCTGGGACGACGGGCTCATCGCCCGGCGGGCCACCGAGACGAGTGCCGTCGAGCGGGTTCCGGCCGTGGAGAACCGGACTCCGGTCGCGCAGGCGGTCGTCCCGCTCGCGTACGACGGGCACCTGAGGTCGCGGCTCGACGCGCTGCGGGAGCTGGTGGGACTGTCCCGTACGCGGTTGGAGAGCGCGACGCTGGCGGAGGCGGGACGGGTGCTGGACGAGGCGGCGGCGCGACGCAGGCTGTCGGGGCAGCACACGGTCGTCGCGATCGCGGGCGCCACCGGCAGCGGCAAGTCGATGCTGTTCAACGCGCTCGCGGGGGTGACGATCTCGGAGACGGGCGTACGCCGGCCCACCACGGCCGCGCCCATCGCGTGCAGTTGGAGCGACGGCGCGGCGAGCCTCATCGACCGGCTGGGCATCCCGGGACGGCTGCGGCGGCGGCCCCTGCAGAGCCCGGAGGCGGAGGCCCAGCTGCGCGGCCTCGTCCTGGTGGATCTGCCCGACCACGATTCGGCTGCGGTGCAGCACCGGGAGCAGGTCGACCGGATCCTGGCACTGGTGGACGCGGTCATCTGGGTCGTCGACCCGGAGAAGTACGCCGACGCGATGCTCCACGAGCGCTATCTGCGGCCCCTGGCCGGTCACGCGGAGGTCATGTTCGTCGTCCTCAACCAGGTGGACCGGCTCCCCGGGGAGGCCGCCCACCAGGTGCTCGACGATCTGCGGCGGCTGCTCGACGAGGACGGGATCGCGCTGGGGGAGCACGGCGAACCGGGCGCCGCCGTGCTCGCGCTGTCCGCGCTCACCGGGGACGGGGTGGAAGAACTGCGCGACGCGCTGGAGCAGTTCGTGGCCGAGCGGGGCGCGCCTGCCCGCCGGGTCCGCGCCGATCTGGACGCGGCGGCCGCGCGGCTGTGGCCGGTGTACGCGCATCAGCGACGGGCGGGGCTCAGCGAACGGGCCCGGGACGAGTTCGCCGCGCGGCTCGCGGACGCCGTCGGCGCGACCGCGGCGGGCGAGGCCGCCGAGCGCGTCTGGCTGCGCAACGCGGGCCGCGCGTGCGGTACGCCCTGGCTACGGCTGTGGCGGTGGTACCAGGACCGGAGCGAACCCCCGACGGGACGGCTCGCCCTGACGGCGCCCGTGGACGAGGAGGCCACTGCCCGACAGCGCGTCGAGCAGGCCGTACGTACGTTGTCGGAGCGCGCCGCGACGGGGTTGCCCGCGCCCTGGGCCCAGGCGGTGCGCGAGGCGGCGGTACGCGGGGCGCAGGGGCTGCCCGAGGCGCTGGACGAGCTGGCGATGCGGGTCGGGGCACCGACGGGGCGGCCGCCGCGGCCGGGGTGGTGGCCGGCCGCGGTGCTCGCGCAGGCGTCCATGACCCTCCTCCAAGTCGTGGGAGGGCTGTGGCTGTTGGGGCAGATCATCGGCTTCATGGCACCGAATCTCGGGGTGCCGGTGCTGCTGATGGTGATCGGCATCGTCGGCGGCCCGGCCGTCGAGTGGGGCTGCGGACTGGCGGCACGCGGTCCGGCGCGGCGATACGGCTCCGAGGCGGAACGGCGGCTGAGGGAAGCCGCCGCGGGGTGCGGCCGGGCGCGGGTGCTGGATCCGGTGGCCGCCGAACTGCTGCGGTATCAGGAGGTGCGGGAGCAGTACGGGCGGGTGATGGGGGCGGCGCCGGTGAGGTGAGAGGCCGTTCCCGTAGGGCTGGTTCCGTAGGGCCGGTTCACCCCGTCGGGTGACGGCGTTTTCCACAACTGGCGAGTAGCACACAGGGCTCAGCGGGCTCGGCCCGACGGCGGCAGTCTGAACACGCGGCGATCACAGCACCGCCGCACGACAGACGCAGCAGCCGTACGGGACGGGCCCGTACGCGTGTCCGGTCGGCACCGGCGCCCGGTGCCGGCGTGCGGAAGGGGTTCGCGAGATGAACGAGACGATGGTGTGCGTGGTGGGGAACGTGGCGACCCAGCCGGTCTGCCGGGAGTTGTCGACGGGTTCGTCGGCCCGGTTCCGGCTGGCGGTGACCTCGCGGTACTGGGACCGGGAGAAGAACGAGTGGACGGACGGGCACACCAACTTCTTCACGGTGTGGGCGAGGCGCACGCTCGCCGCGAACGTGGCGTCGTCCGTGGCACTGGGTGATCCGGTCGTGGTGCAGGGGCGGTTGAAGGTGCGTACCGAACAACGGGACGGGCAGAGCCGGGTCTCGGCGGACGTCGACGCGGTCGCGATCGGCCACGATCTGTCGCGGGGCACATCGGCGTTCCGGCGGACGCCCCGGGGCGAGATGCCGGTGGCGGCTCAGTCCCCGTCCCCACCGGAGCCGAACTGGGAGACACCGCCGCCGGGAGACCGGCTCGACGCCGCGACCGAACTCCGGTCGGAGCCGGTCGGGGTGACGTGACATCAGACCGAGCCGCGGTCGTGGCTTATCGGCGAATGCGTTGTGAAGAGTCCGTGCGTGCGCCTGATCGACTTGTCGATATGTGCTGTTCGCAGGCTGTGCGAGCGATAACGATTCCGATTCGGATCGGTTGTCCGACGATACGGCTGGGAAGTGCGGTGCACCCCTTGCCTAGGATGCCGGGCATGGCCCACGGGGCTTCTGATTCTGCTGGTGGGACCCCAACCCCCCACGTCAACGGGTCCTGCTCGAAGGGAAATTCTGTGGTTTCTTCGTTCTCGGCGTCGTTCTCGGTGTCGTTGTCCGGGTGGTCCGGGTGGGCCGCGCGCAGGCGAGGGGCGACCCGCCTCGCCGCCGTGTCACTCGCGTCCGGACTCGTCGCCGCGGGTGCGATCGTCACCGCGGGCCCGGCCGCCGCCGACGAGAAGGCGCAGAGCTCGGGCGGAGCGACCGCGACCATAGGCGGCCTCAAGACGTACGGAACGGCCGTGCTCCGAACCGACGACGGCCAGGAACAGCAGCTCCCCGCCGGGCTGTTCGAGATGTTCGTCGACGGCGGCGGCACCCTGCAGACCTACTGCGTCGACGTCCAGAACCCGACGCAGAAGGACGCCGAGTACCAGGAGACCCCCTGGAGCGGAACCTCGCTGGGTGCCAACAAGGACGCGGGCAGGATCCGCTGGATCCTGCAGAACTCCTACCCGCAGGTGAACGACCTCGCGGCACTCGCCGGGAAGGCCGGTGCCAAGGGTCTCACCGAACAGGACGCGGCGACCGGTACCCAGGTGGCGATCTGGCGGTACTCGGACGGGGCCGAGGTGACGGCCCTGGACCCGGAGGCGGAGAAGCTCGCGGACTACCTGCAGAAGAGCGCGCGGGACCTCACAGAGCCCGCCGCCTCCCTGACCCTCGACCCGCCGGCGGTCTCCGGCCGCGCGGGCGAGCGGGTCGGGCCCGTCACGGTGCACACCAACGCGGACGGCGTGACCGTGACCCCGCCCTCGGACGTGACGGCGGACGGCGTGAAGGTCGTCGACGCGGACGGTGAGGCCGTGACCTCGGCCGATGACGGCAGTGAGCTGTACTTCGACGTGCCCGAGGACACCGCGGACGGCACGGCCGAGCTGACCGTGCAGGCGTCGACGACCGTGCCGGTGGGCCGTGCCTTCGCCTCCGAGACCCGCAGCCAGACCCAGATCCTCGCGGGCTCCAGCGAGTCCACGGTCTCCGCGACGGCGACCGCGCACTGGGCCGAGAAGGGCGCGATACCCGCACTGTCCGCCGAGAAGAACTGCGCCGAGGGCGGCCTGGACATCACGGCCGCCAACCAGGGCGACAAGCCCTTCACCTTCGAGCTGATGGGGATCACCTACACCATCGACGCGGGCGAGACCCGCACGATGACGATCCCGCTCCAGGAGGACCAGGCGTACGACTTCACGATCGAGGGGCCGAACGGCTTCGCGAAGCAGTTCCGGGGCGTGCTCGACTGCCGGACGGAGACCGCGGCCGGTGCGGGCGGGGACTCGGTCCAGACGCTGAGCGAGCCGAGCCCGGCGACGGTGGGCGGCAACGCGGTCACCGACTCCGGCACCGACCTCGCCGAGACCGGCAGCTCCGGTGCCACCCCGGTGATCGGGGGCATTGCCATCGGCCTGGTCGTGATCGGCGGCGCGGTGATGATCCTCCTCCGCAAGCGGAACGCGTGACGAGGAAGACAACGAAGACAACGAAGACAACGAAGACAACGAAGACAAGGAATCCGTAGGCGAAAGCGCTCCTTGAGAACTCGACAGTGAGTGACCGCGCGGTGACACACGCGTGCGACGCGGCCCCGGTACGCCTCCACAGGCGCCGGGGCCGTGCCGCTCGTGCAGGGGGTTCACCATCCGGTTTCCGTCGAGGGCTGGCCGTGCGGCAAGATGGGTGGTACTGCCCACTGCCAGATTTCAAGTTGCCGGACGGTTTCTCTTGGCTGAGTACATCTACACGATGCGCAAGACACGCAAGGCGCACGGCGACAAGGTGATCCTTGACGACGTCACGCTGAGCTTCCTGCCCGGCGCGAAGATCGGTGTGGTCGGCCCGAACGGTGCCGGTAAGTCCACCGTTCTCAAGATCATGGCGGGCCTCGAGCAGCCCTCCAACGGTGACGCGTTCCTGTCGCCCGGCTACACCGTCGGCATGCTCCTGCAGGAGCCGCCGCTGGACGAGTCCAAGACGGTCCTGCAGAACGTGCAGGACGGCGCCGCCGAGATCATGGGCAAGCTCAGGCGCTTCAACGAGGTCGCCGAGCTCATGGCGACCGACTACTCGGACGCGCTCCTCGACGAGATGGGCAAGCTCCAGGAGGACCTGGACCACGCGAACGCGTGGGACCTGGACACCCAGCTGGAGCAGGCCATGGACGCCCTGGGCTGCCCGCCCGGCGACTGGCCCGTCACCAACCTGTCCGGTGGTGAGCGCCGCCGCGTCGCGCTGTGCAAGCTGCTGCTCGAAGCCCCCGACCTGCTGCTGCTCGACGAGCCCACCAACCACCTGGACGCCGAGTCCGTGCAGTGGCTGGAGCAGCACCTCGCGAAGTACCCCGGCACCGTCGTCGCCGTCACCCACGACCGGTACTTCCTCGACAACGTCGCGGGCTGGATCCTGGAGCTCGACCGCGGCCGCGCGATCGGCTACGAGGGCAACTACTCCACGTACCTGGAGACCAAGCAGACCCGTCTCAAGGTCGAGGGCCAGAAGGACGCCAAGCGCGCCAAGCGGCTCAAGGAAGAGCTGGAGTGGGTCCGCTCCAACGCCAAGGGCCGCCAGGCCAAGTCCAAGGCCCGTCTCGCCCGCTACGAAGAGATGGCCGCCGAGGCCGACAAGATGCGGAAGCTGGACTTCGAGGAGATCCAGATCCCGCCGGGCCCGCGCCTGGGCAGCGTGGTCGTCGAGGTCAACAACCTCAGCAAGGCCTTCGGCGAGAAGGTCCTGATCGACGACCTCTCCTTCACCCTGCCGCGCAACGGCATCGTGGGCATCATCGGCCCGAACGGCGCCGGCAAGACGACCCTCTTCAAGATGATCCAGGGGCTGGAGGAGCCCGACTCCGGTTCGATCAAGGTCGGCGACACCGTCAAGATCTCCTACGTCGACCAGAGCCGCGAGAACATCGACCCGAAGAAGACGCTGTGGGCCGTCGTCTCCGACGAACTGGACTACATCAACGTCGGCCAGGTCGAGATGCCCTCCCGCGCCTACGTGTCCGCGTTCGGCTTCAAGGGCCCGGACCAGCAGAAGCCGGCCGGGGTGCTCTCCGGCGGTGAGCGCAACCGCCTCAACCTGGCGCTCACCCTCAAGCTGGGCGGCAACCTGCTGCTCCTCGACGAGCCGACCAACGACCTCGACGTCGAGACCCTGTCGTCGCTGGAGAACGCGCTCCTGGAGTTCCCCGGCTGCGCCGTGGTCGTCTCCCACGACCGCTGGTTCCTGGACCGGGTGGCCACGCACATCCTCGCCTACGAGGGTGAGTCCAAGTGGTTCTGGTTCGAGGGCAACTTCGAGTCGTACGAGAAGAACAAGGTCGAGCGACTCGGCGCGGACGCCGCCCGTCCGCACCGCGCCACCTACAAGAAGCTGACTCGAGGCTGATCTTGCGGCACATCTACCGCTGCCCACTGCGCTGGGCGGACATGGACGCGTACGGCCACGTCAACAACGTGGTCTTCCTCCGCTACCTGGAGGAAGCCCGTATCGACTTCCTGTTCCGCCCGGAGAAGGACTTCAAGCAGGGGTCCGTGGTGGCGCGCCATGAGATCGACTACAAGCGGCAGTTGGTGCACCGGCACAAGCCGGTGGACATCGAGCTGTGGGTCACGGAGATAAGGGCGGCGTCGTTCACGATCGCCTACGAGGTCAAGGACCCCGAGCAGGTCTACGTCCGGGCCTCGACGGTGATAGTGCCGTTCGACTTCGCGACCCAGCGGCCCCGCCGGATCACCGCCGAGGAACGCGAGTTCCTGGAGGGATACAGAGACGACGAGGAGGAGGCCGTCGCCGCATGACGGTGCTCCACCTCGCCGACGAGGGGGAGGCGGCGGATCTCGCGGCCTTCCTCTCCAGGCTGCTCCACTACGACCGGGGAGCGGCGGTGCGCCTCCAGGCGGCCGGCACCGCCCTGGCCGTCTTCGGTCGGCCACCGTCCTTCGAGGTCCTGGCGATCCGGGCCGTGCGCCTCGCCAAGCCGTACGAGAGCGGGCTCGACGTCATGCTCGACGTGACCGTGTCGGCCGGTGAACTCCTGGAGTCCATCGACGAGCCGGCGGGTACGGCGGGCGTGCCGGGGGCGGTGACCGGGCCGCCGTGGGCCGGGGTGCTTCCCCCACGCGGCGGCTGGCGGCCGGAGGCGGGGCTGCCCGCGCCGGACGCGCTGCGGGCGATGGTCTCCGCGGCGGTGCGCGAATTCCGCTCCCGTACCGAGGAGTTGGTGCCCGAGCAGCGCACGCGCGCCGAGCTCGACCGGATCGGGCGGGAGATCTGGTCCCGGGCGGTCGGGGACACCCATCTGCCGGTGCGGGCCGTGCACGCGGCCCAGTCGCTCGGCTTCCTCCGCCCCGCCCGCGCGGGCGGGGCGCCCGAGGAGGCGTCGCCGGGACTGTTCTCGTCGGGCGCGTGGCTCAGACTGCGTACGCCCTACGGGTCGATCGCCCTACGTAGGGCCGGACTGGGGACGTTGGGAGTCAGCGTCCGCTGAGCACGCCTCCTGGTTCCCCAAGCACCTGATGCCAGGCATGTGATGCCGTGATGTGGGTCACATGGCGTCGGTGTGGGAGCCCGTCGAAACGTCCGGGTGCTTCCGAAGGTCATTGCCCGGTCGTGCTGTCGGGTCCCGCGGCCGCTCAGCCCGGGGCGTTCACCATCGAGGCCGCCGCGTACGTCAGGTAGTTCCACAGCGTGTGCTCGTGTTCCTCGGAGAGGCCGAGCTCGTCGACGGCGTCGCGCATGTGCTTCAGCCAGGCGTCGTGGGCGGCACGGTCGACCGTGAAGGGGGCGTGGCGCATGCGGAGCCGGGGGTGGCCCCGGTTCTCGCTGTACGTCGTGGGGCCGCCCCAGTACTGGATCAGGAACAGCGTGAGACGGTCCTCGGCCGGGCCCAGGTCCTCCTCGGGGTACATGGGCCGCAGGATCGGATCCTCGGCGACACCCTCGTAGAAACGGCGTACGAGGCGCCGGAAGGTCTCCTCGCCACCGACCTGCTCGTAGAAGGTCTGCTCCTGAAGGGTGCCGCGCCGAATCTCATTCACGTTCCCCATGGTCTCAGACGCGGCGGCGGAGGACTTGAGGCTTAGGACCATCCAAGAGGCGTCCGAGGGGCGGCCGGAGACCGGGCCGAGGGCCGGACGCCTTCCGTGTGCCGGACGAAGGGCGCGGACGGGTGGATTCCGGACGGGTGTGCCGTGGTGCTCGCCTCTGGAGGCGTCCGGCCGCACAGTGGAGGTATGGGCACGCACGCTGTGGATCACGACCTGGAACGCCTCGCCGCCGAGGCCCGCTCGGCGCTGGTGCGCGAGATCGAGGCGAGCGGGGCGTGGGACGCCGACCCGGAGTGGCGGAAGGCGTTCGAGAGCGTTCCCCGGCATCTCTTCGTGCCGTACTACTACGTCGGCGTCCCGGGCGGCTTCGAGCGGCTGTGGGGCGAGGAGCGCGACCCCCGGCGGCGTGACCGCTGGGTGCGGGGCGCGTACGCGGACACACCGCTCGCCACGCGGGTGCGCGACGGGGAACTGATCTCCTCCAGCAGCCAGCCGTCGCTGATGGCGAAGATGTTGGCCGAGCTGGAGGTGGAGGACGGGGACCGGGTGCTGGAGATCGGCGCCGGCACCGGTTACAACGCCGCCCTGCTCGCGCACCGGCTGGGGGACGACCTGGTCACGACCGTCGATCTGGACGCCGACATCACGGAGGCGGCGCGCAGGCATCTGCACGCCGCCGGGTACCACCCGGCCGTCGTCACCGGGGACGGGGCGCGAGGGGTGCCGGAGCGGGCGCCGTACGACCGGATCATCGCGACCTGCACGCTGCACTCGATCCCCCGCGCCTGGCTCGCCCAGTGCACCCCTGGCGCGCGCATCCTGACGCCGTTGGCCACGGGGCTGGTGCGGCTGCGGGTCGAGGACGCCGAGCACGCCGAGGGGGGCTTCCTGCACACGTCGGCGTACTTCGTGCCGCTGCGCGGGGGGAGTGAGCCGGAAGCGATGCGTCCGCACCTGGGCGGGCTGCCGCACCGGGCCCGTGACCACGAGCTCTTCCGGTTCCTGCTGGCCCTCACGGCGGGCAGCCTGGACCCGCACGAGGCGCTCGCCCTGTGGCAGCGCGAGGGCATGCCGACCCGCGAGCGCTACGGCATCACGGTCCGCGGCGACCACGCCTGGGCCTGGCTGGACGACCCGGAGGGGCCGTACGCCTGGCCCCTCCCGAGCTGAGGACGCGACCCGGAGCGGCCGGAGCGGCCGGAGTGATCGGAGCGGCCGGGGGTGTGATCGGGGCGCACCGGAGTGATCGGAGCGCACCAGGGTGGTCGGAGGACCGGTGCGACCGGGCCATTGGATCAGGGCCGTGGATCAGGGCCGACCGAAGTCGCTCGGTCGGCCCTGGTCGTCTCGCTGTTGCGGGAAGGTCAGCCCCGGCGGATCGTGATCGTCGTCCACGCGCCCACGTGCACCCGGTCCCCGTCCTGGAGGGGGATCGGGACGAAGGGCTGGATGGGCTCCTCGGAATGGTTGACCGTGGTTCCGTTCGTGGAGTTCTGGTCGACGACCGCCCAGCTGCCGTCGGGCTGCTGCACCAGCACCGCGTGCTGGTGGGAGACGCCCGGGTCCTCCGGAGGCACCGAGAGATCGATGTCGGGGGTGTCGCCGGTGGAGTGGCGGCGGCGCCCGATGGTGATCTGGTTGCCGGTGAGGGCACGCCGCTGCTCGGGGGAGTACGCGGGCAGGTTCAGGCCAGCGGCCTCGGGGCCCGAGCGCTGCATCATCGCCATGAAGTAGTCGCGGTCCGGGCCGATGGTCGCGCTCCAGGTCGTCGGCGCCTGCGGGTACGCGGGGCCGGGCGGGGCCTGGGTGGCACCGGGCTGCGGGTAGCCGTAGCCGCCGGGGCGAGCACCCGCACCGCTGGGGCCGCCCGGGCCACCGGATCCGCCGGGACCGGTCGACGACGGCGGGGAGATCACCCAGTCGTCGTCACCACCGAAGGGCGGACCGCCGCCAGGACCCTGACCACCGGGGCCGGGGCCGCCAGGGCCCCCGTGCTGCGGGCGCCGGGTCTCCTGCGGGAAGGCAGGCGGTGCCGAAGACCCCGCCTGCTGGAACGCCTGCGGCGCCCCGCCGGGGCCTTGACCGCCGGGGCCCTGACCACCGGGACCACCAGGTCCGCCGGAACCGGGACCACCGGGGAAACCGGGACCGCCGGGCCCACCCGGCGTAGGCCCGGGCGGCGGCGGAACCGGTCGTGAAGGGTCGCCGCCGAAGCCCGAGGGCCCGGGTCGTGAAGGATCGCCACCGAAGCCCGAGGGCCCAGGTCGTGAAGGGTCACCGCCGAAGGCCGAAGGTCCAGGTCGCGAAGGATCCCCGCCGAACGCGGACGGACCGGGCTGGCCGGGCTGCCCCGGACCGGGCTGACCGGGCTGACCCGAAGGCCCGCCACCGAACCCGGAGGAACCCCCCGGCCCCGACGGGCCACCGGGGCCGCCGGGCCCACCTGCGCGGCCGGGCCCGCCGGGACCCTGCCCGCCATGACCGCCGGGGCCACCAGGACTCCCGGAGCCACCAGGGCCACCAGGTCCGCCGAACCCACCGTTTCCGCCCGGACCCCCAGGCCCGCCCCGACCCGACGGCTCCCCGCCGAACGGTGAGAGCGGCTCGGCGGGACGGTTCACCTGTGAGGGGCGGGAGCTCTGGTAGTCGTATCCGTCACCGGCGCCGTAGGACGGCGGAGGCGGCTGCTGGAACCGGAGCGCCGGGTTTCCACCGGCGCCGGGACCAGGACCAGGACCGGAATTAGGGCCAGGGCCTCCAGGGCCGGGACCAGCGCCGCCGGGACCGGGGCCGCCGGGACCGGGACCACCCGGGCCCGAGCCCGCCCCGGGCGCCGAAGGCCGCGGCGCGGCCGGCGTGTACGTCGTCGCCGTGTTGGTCAGGAAGTTCCACCGGCACTCCTCGCAGAAGGGCGCGCCGCCCTCGCGGGGCGTGCGGCACTGCGGGCAGAGCTCCGGCTCGGCGGTCAGGTGCGGGCGTCCACCGGGACTCCCGGGACCCCCGGGTCCTCCGGGACCGCCCGCGCCCGGAGGCGGGGGAGGTGAGCCGGGCGGCGGGTATCCGTAACCGGCGCCCGGGGGCGGCGGTGGTGGCGGCGGGGGTACGGCACCGGCCATACGGTGACCGCAGACCTCGCACCAGTCGTCGGAACCCGACTGGTGTCCGTTCGGGCAGGTCGGCATGTCGGCGCTTCCCCCTCTCCTTTCCGGCCCTTCGGCCGGTTCCTGTGGCCGCGACGGGCCGGTGTGGCCGGTACTGTCCGGATCCCCCGGTGGGGGGCCCGAGCCAGGCTCATGTGCAGCGGTGTTACCGGTTGCTTCTTCCTACTTCTTTACACGAACAGTTTTTGTCGACCGTGTTTCGAGAGTCATCTCGTCGGCCTCCGTGACCTTCGCCTTCAGTCGCACAGTACCTGTCGCCGCGTCGACCACGTCCACCACCTTCGCAAGCAGTTTCGCAGTATCCGCGTTCCCGGACGCGCTGGCGAGCTGAACGGCCCGTCCCAGCTTGGCCGTTGCACCGTCGATATCGCCGGATTTACGGGCATCCAGCCCTTGCTGGATGACTTGTGCCAGTTCGGCCTGACCCGTGTAGTGCGCGACCTGGGGGTTGATCGACGTGGACGCGACCATGTCGTCGGTCCACACCGCCTTCACCAGGCCCTGGGCGCCGAGGTTCTGCGCGGTGCCTTCGGGCTGCGGGATGACGAGGGAGATCCGGGCGGCCAGCATCTCCTGGCCCAGGGACGCGGCCGGGACCTCGACGCACACGTGGTAGTCACGGGACTCGTCCCCCCACGAGCCGGTCGGATAGTCCCCGGCGCGCGGGCCGGCCTCGGTGCGACGGTCGGTCAACTCCTCGACCGTGGGCGCCACTTGCTTGACGAACTTGACCCGGGTGCCGACCGGGGTCCACAGCCGCAGGGCGACGTCCGCGACCTCCTTGCCCATGGCCGCCTCCATCATCTGTGTGAAGTCGGCGGACAGGGCGGCCGGGTCGGCGACGATGTCGGCGGTGCCGAGCAGCGCGGAGGCGATCCCCGTGACCTCCTTCACCTCCCAGTCCGTGCCCACTCCACGCGCGTCACAGGTGAACCGTCCGGCACAGGCGTCCAGCGCGGCCTTCAGGTCCTCCGGCGACTCGTGCTCGTTGCGGCCGTCGGTGAGCAGGATGCCGTGGCGGATGGCCACGTCGGCGGAGGCGAGCAGCCGGTCCGCGAGCTTCAGCCAGGTGCCGATGGCGGTGCCGCCGCCCGCGCTGAGCCTGCGCAGCGCCTGTTTGGCCTGCTCACGGGTGGCGGAGTCGGCGACCGCGAGCCGGCCGCCGCCGGGGTAGACCTCCCGGGCCACATGGGTGCCGTCGATCACCGCGAAGTGGACGCCGTCGCGCAGGGTGTCGATCGCGGCGGCCGTGGCGTCCCGGGCGTTGCGCATCTTGGTCGGCGGATAGTCCATCGACCCCGAGCAGTCGACCATGAGCGCCACGGCGGCGGACGGGCCCTGGCCGGGCGAGTAGAGGTGTGGCGCGGCGACCGCGGTGCCGATGGTGCCACCGCCGGTCGCGCTGACCGTCACGATGGCGTTGACCTCGCGGCCGCCGTCGGGCAGGTACTCGTTCTGGTACACCTCGACCGAGAACTGCGGCACGTTCGACTTCGAAAAATTGGCCATGCCTACTCTGATCCCCCTAGCGGCCCCACAGCACGTGGGGTGATGACTGTGCGTGCCTGTACCCGGACCGGTCCCCTCCGGCCCGTCGGCCTTTCCCGTCCGGCCGCCGAGGCGCCCGCGAACACCCCGCCCGCGAGCACCCTCAGGCCGATCCTGCCCCCTGTGGAGGGGCCGGGAACGGCAGGACGGCCACTGTTACGTTGTCGTGGCCACCTCCGTCGAGCGCGTGGCCGGTCAGAACCTGGGCGCAGTGGAGCGGTCGCACGGCCGCGTCCAGGGGCACGGCCTCGGCCATCTCCTCGGCGGCCTCCGCGTAGTTCCACAGTCCGTCGGTGCACACCACCACTACACCCGGCCGGTCCGGTTTGAAGGAAGCGGTGTGCGGCTCCAGTTCGTACGCGTCCGCGCCGAGCCAGCCGGTGATCGCGTGGGCGCGCTCGTCGGCGTACGCCTCGGCCTCGCTCATCAGCCCCGCGGACACCATCTGCGCCGCCCACGAGTCGTCCTCGGTGAGCCGGGCCGGGGGTGCGCTCCGGTCGACGGGGACCCAGTAGGCGCGGCTGTCGCCGACCCAGCCGACGACGAGCAGGCTCGGGGTGACGACGGAGCCGACGATGGTGCACGCCGGCGCGTTCTGGTGCGGGGCGTGCTCCTGGGCCGTCTCCGGCTCCTCCGCCAGGGCGTTGACGGCGCCCGCGGCGGCGATGATCGCGTCGTGCATCGCCTGCTGCGGGTGGGTGCCGCGCGGCAGGGACTCCAGGAGCGTCTCGCCCGCGGCGCGGGCCGCGGCGAGCGAGGCGTCGTCGGGCCGGGTCGCGGAGGACACGCCGTCGCAGACGATCGCCACGACCGCGGGGGAGCCGTCGGGCAGCGCGGTCGAGGAGATCGTGAACGCGTCCTCGTTGCGGTGGTGGCGCAGGCCCCGGTCGCTGACCGCGGCGACCGCGCCCAACTCCTGTTCCATGTGGTCGCGTTCGCGCGGCTGGGCGTGCCCGCAGTTCTCGCAGTAGCCGTCCCGGTCGACATGGCCCGCGCGGCAGGCCACGCACACCTTCGTGCCGGCCGGCGGTGTGGCCAGGTCGGTGGTGCGCGGGTCCGGCGGCTGGGGCGCGGCCAGCGGGTACTCGTCGGGCTCGCGGGGCCGGTCGAACCGTACGCCCCGCCCCGGGCCGGGCAGTTCGCCGCCGCCGGAGTCCGTGCCCGGGATGTCGGTGGGACGGACCACCGGCGGGGGCGTGTCGGAGCTGGGCTCGGAGGCGACGGGCCAGTCCACGGACGCGGACTCGTCGGGCACGTCGCCCGCCGTCCCGTTCAACGTGACGGTCGGCTGGTCCTCCGGCGGCGCGGAGACCGCCGAGAGGTCATGGCCGCACGCACCGCAGAAGCGGTCGTCCGAAGCGAGGGGCCACTCGCAGATCGGGCACTTCGTCAGCGCGGTCGGCTGGGGCATCTGCGACATCAACTACACCCACGTCCGGGGGCGGTAACGGTTGGCTCGTTCCACCAGGCCGATCCTCTCCTCGCCGCCAGGGGCGAGCCGGGCCAGTGTGCGGTACGACCGCTCCAGTCCGAAGCGGAGGCCGCGCTCGTCCAGCGCGCTGCCGAGCAGCACCCGCCCGCCGGCCGGGGGCGCGGCACCCTGGCCCCCGGAGAGTACCCAGTCCAGGGCGCAGCCAAGGACCTCTGTGGACAACTGCTCGCGGCGCACCGCGTCCAGACCGTACCCGCCGAGCGCCTCCACCTGCCCGGCGGCCGCCGTCAGGTCGTCCAGGAACGGCGCGTCCGGCGCCTTCCCGGACGGCGCGGCCCCGGACGACACGGCCCCGGGAGACACGGCCCCGGGAAGCACGGCCCCGGGAGACACGGCTCCGGACCCGAGCGTCGCCTCCGTGCGGTGTCTGAGCCGCGCCCGTACGGCGGCGACCCGGGCGGCGGTGTAGTGGATGGACGCCTCCGGTACGGACTCCAGGGTGTGGACGGCGTTCTGCCGGTCCCCGGCGGTCAGCCGCACCCGGGCGAGCCCGAACGCGCTGCTGACGAAGCTGGGGTCGGTCGTCCACACCAGGCGGTAGTACTCGGCGGCGTTGTCCAGCTGCCCGAGCACCTCGGCGCACAGGCCGAGGGCCAGCTTGGGGGCGGGCTCGCCCGGGAAGGCGTCGTAGATCGCGTCGAAGGACAGAGCGGCGTTCTCGTGGTCGCCGGTGGCCAGCGCGGCCACGCCCCGGTACCAGACCACCCGCCAGTCGTCGGGGTGGTCCCGCTCCAGGGCGTCCAGGGTGGCCAGGGCGATGGTGAACTCGCCCATCTCCAGCCGGGCCCGCAGCTCCCGCAGCCGCAGCTCCAGCGAGCCGCTGGGCGCCGCGTGCAGCGCCGTGATCAGCTCGGTGGGCGCGGAGGCGATGAGCCCCGCCAGGAACCCGGCGTTCGGGTCCCCGGGGTCCACCCGCGGGACGGGCAGCGCGAGGGCCGCGGCGGCGGTGTCGAGTTGCCGGGTGAGTCGGACGGGGACGGCGGCGCCGCCGGCCGGCAGAGCGGCCGTACCGGCAGCCGAACCACCGTTCCTGGCCGTCGGCCTGTCGCGGCGCGTCCCCAGCCGGGACACCTCCCCGTCCAGCTTCGCGAACAACTCCGTGTCCGTGACCTTCACCTCGGGGCCGAAGATCGTCGACATGGCGGGGCGGGCCCGGCCCGTCTGGAGGGAGACGACCTCTCGCAGCACACCCGTCAGCTGCTCCGACATCTCCTGCGCGGAGGCGAACCGGCGGGCCGGGTCGGGGTCGGTGGCACGGACCAGCAGACGGTAGAAGGACTCGTACTGCCGGAAGACCTCGATGTTGTCGGGGTCGGGCAGGGAGTCCACGAAGACGTTCGTGTAGCCCTGGAAGTCGAAGGTGAGGACCGCGAGCGTCCGGGCGACCGTGTACAGGTCGGAGGCCACCGACGGGCCCACGTCGGCGACTTCGGGCGCCTGGTAGCCGACCGTGCCGTAGATGGCCGACTCGTCGTCGTCCATCCTGCGCACCGCGCCCATGTCGATCAGCTTGAGCTGGTCCTCGGTCTGGATCGCGTTGTCGACCTTGAAGTCGCAGTACAGCAGGTTGCGGCTGTGCAGGTGGCCCAGCGCCTCCAGGGCCTCGATGCCGTACGCGCAGGCTTGCTCGACCGGCAGCGGGTCGCGGCGCCCGTCCGGCGTGCGGCGGTCGTTGGCGATCTCCTTGAGGGACTTCCCGCCGACGTACTCCATGACGATGTACCCGTCCAGCGAGCCGGTGCGCTGGTCGAGGTGCTCGACGAAGTTGTAGATGCGGACGATGTTGGAGTGCTCGATCTCGGCGAGGAAGCGGCGCTCGGAGATCGCGGCGGCCATCGCGTCCTGGTCGCCGGTGTCGAGCAGGCCCTTCAGCACGACCCAGCGGTCCGAGACCGCCCGGTCTATGGCCAGGTAGATCCAGCCCAGACCGCCGTGCGCGAGACAGCCCACGACCTCGTACTGGCCGCGCACGATGTCGCCCGAGTGCAGCTTCGGCACGAACGAGTACGGGTGGCCGCACTTGGTGCAGAAGCCCTCCGTGCGCCCCGGCCGCTCACCGCGCGCCCGCCCGACCGGCGCCCCGCAGTCGGAGCGCGAGCAGAACCGCTTGCGCTCGGGTACCTCGGCGGTCTCCAGCACCATCGAGCGCGGGTCGGGACGCGGCACGTCCGGGACCTGGACGAGGCCGACGCCGAGCCGGGCCCGCCCCGAGGAGCCGGCGGTCTTGCCGGAGCTGCGCACCGACACCGAGCGGCCCGTCGTCCTGCCCGACAGGGCACCGATGAGCCGTCCGGAGACCGAGCGCCGGGACTGCGAGGAGCGCGCGGACGTCCGCGAGGAGCGCGAACTGCTGGAACCGGAGCCGCGCGAGCCCCGGCCGCCGCCGGTGATGCCGGTGGGCGGGGAGTTGACCATGCCGCTCGCCGAGACGACCGGCGCCAGACCGCACTCGTCGCAGTACAGCTCGCCGCCGCCCACGTCCTCGTACGATCCCGAGCAGCCGGGACGCTGACACGACTGCTGCGGAGCCTCTTCGCCCGCCGGGCTCTCCTCCGTCTGACTCACGATCCCTCCTCCCTCCGGTCCTGGGGCGCACGCGGGGCCGGTACCGACTGGCCCAGCAGTTCGGCGGCCGCATGCTGATAGCGCAGCACCGCCATTTCGGCGACGCGCAGGTCGCAGGGGGCGCTCCACAGCATGCGGCGCGCCGCGTCGTACCGCTCGACCAGCAGCGAGTCCTCCGCGAAGCCGTGCCGGGCGACCTTCGCCTTGTACGCGTCGAGCCGGCCGCGCAGCTCCGCGCGGACCGCCAGCGGCGCGGTGACCGCCGTCAACGACTCACGGGCGCGCAGCAGTTCGTCGTCCGCCTTCTGCTCCAGGGACTCCAGGAGCGGGGACAGCCGGTGCCACTGCGCGTGTCTGCGGTACTCGGCCGCCATCGCCAGCTGTTCCTGCAGCACCGTCGGCGGGCCGCTCACCACGGGCACCTCGGTCGCGGCGATCTTCGCCAGCACCTCGCCGCGCGCGCTGCGCGCCTCGGCGAGCGTACGGTCCGCGCGGCTGAGCACGTCGCGCAGCTTCATCAGGCGGGCCTCGGCGTCCTGCCGGACCGTCAACACGGCGTCGATCTCCCGCCGCACGTCCTCCAGGGCCCGCGCCTCGCGGTCGTACGTCGTGGTGTCCGGGCGGCCGCCGCCGGGCGCCGAACTGCCCGGCGCGGGGACCCAGAAGGCCAGCGGATCGGAGATGACCTGCTCACGGAGCCGGGTCAGGGTGCGGGTGATCCGCTCCAGGTCGTCGCCGGCCGGGTGCTCGCCGGGGCGTACGCCGACGGAGTGCGCGAGCTGGCGGGTGCGCTGGAGCTCGGCGGCCAGGAGATCGATCCGGGCGGGCAGCGCGGACCACACCGCGTCGGCGGCCACGACCATGTCCAGCGAGGACGCGTACAGGTCGTTCATCCGGTCCACCAGCGTGCTCAGCGAGAACTGTTCGCTGAGCCGGGTCGCGCCCTGCAGCGTCGGCGCGTTCGCCATCGCCGTCGCGGAGCCGGCGACCGTGACGGCCTCGCCGCGCAGCAGTTCGGTCAGCTCCACCAGGTCCTCACGGCTGGACCAGCGGCGCCGGGAACGGATCTCCCGGGCGGAGCGCAGCGCGTCCGAGTACGCGTCGAAGTACGCCCACAGCAGCGTGATCGACGCCTCCGCGGAGGTCCAGCGCTCCTTGGTGACGCCGGTCAGTTCGGCGCCTTCGAGCAGCCTGCGGCCCGCGTGGTCCTGAAGGGCGAGCAGCGAGGTCTCGATGGCCTCGTGCTCCGCGCCGAGCCGCGCGAGCGCACGGTCCACCTCGTCCCGGTCCATCACCGGCCCGGTGGATCCCGCCACGCCCATCGATCACCTCTCGCTGCTGTCGGTGTCCGTCAGTTGACTGCGGCCCTGTACGTCGATTCCCGTGTCTCAGTCCCTGTACCGCTGGTCGGCCGGCGGCCGGGAGCTCGCCGAGTCATCGCCGAGCGTCGCGGACAGCCACTTGGTGTACGAGTCCTGCCAGCCGTCCTTGAGATAGTCCACCAGCACCTGGTTCACCCGGCGTACCAGATCGTCCGCCTTGAGGTTCATCGCCACGCCGTAGTACTCGGTGGTGAACGGCTCGCCCTTCAGATCGACGGTCGGGTCCTGGGCCGCCTGGCTCGCGGCGAGGGCGCCGTCGGTGATCACGGCGTCGACCTCGCCGAGCTGGAGCCTCACCAGGCAGTCGAGTTGGTTGGGGACGGGCGGATAGATGACGGCGGACGACACGAGGGCACCCTTGTCCTTGTCGGCCGTCAGCCTCTTCCACGCGGTGGAAGTGGCCGCTGTGCAGATCTTCTTCTTCGCCAGCGTCTTGTCGTAGCCCTCGATCGTCGAGGACTTGGGCGCCAGCAACTGCTGGCCCGTCTTGAAGTACGGCTGGGAGAAGGCGACGTCGTTCATGCGGTCACAGTTGATCGTCATGGTGCGGACCACCATGTCGACCTGCTTGGACTGGATCGCCTTGACGCGCTGGTTCGTGGGAACCGCCCGGAAGCGGACCTTCGTCCGGTCGCCCAGGATCTCCTCGGCGATGCGATGCGCGAGGTCGATGTCGAAGCCCTCCAACTCGGCGTCCGCGGCCGTGTTGTTCGGGTCGCGATACCCCCAGCGGTAGCTGTTCTGGTCGATGCCGATCCTGAGATAGCCACGGTTCTCGATCTCGGTGATCGTCGTGCCGGACTCGTCCCCGGAGGGGCTCAGGCTCTGGTCCTGGGAGGTGGCGTCGTCGCAGTCGTCCGCCCGCGCCTGGATGCCGTGGGCGACGCCCTGGCCGCCGGCGCCCGTGGTGCCGTCGCCGCGTGTCCCGCTCACCGGCAGCACCAGGGCGAAGACCACGGTCAGGGCGCAGAGGACCGCCATCGTGCCCACGCCGCCCCAGCCCCTGAGACCGGCCCGCAGGCGTCGTACCGCATTCATCGCGACCCCTTCCACCGTGTCTCCTCCCGCCGTCGTCACCGGTACTCCGAAAGCCTGCGTCCGATGCCCAGCACCGCGCCCGCCGCGCCCAGCACCGCCAGTACCGCGGCACCCACGGGGAGTCCGAGCATCGCGTCGCGGCCGCCCTGGGCCGCCCGCTCGAACTCCTTCGCCTCGTACCTGCTCGCGATGCCCAGGTTCCTGTCGACCTCGTCGAAGCACTCGCCGGTCGGCTTGTCACCGTTCTCGCAGTCGGGTCGGGACTCGCCACCGATCACCTGGTCGAGAGCGCACTGGTAGTCGCCCTTGTCGTCGGCGTCGCGGGCGCTCTCGTGCCGGTCCAGCCACGCCTCCATGCCGGCGCCGGCGGCCTTCACGGGCTGCTCGCCGCTGGCGTCGTCGGCCAGTCGCTCGGCGGCGGCCAGGTGCTTCTTGAGCCCGGCCATCTCCACCTTGAACTCGTTGTCGAACTCGTCCACGACCTCGGGCTTGCCGTCGACCTCGACCGTGGTGGTCTGCGCTCCCCGGCTGATCAGCGTCAGGTTCTCGTTGCCGCGGGCGGTGAGGGAGGCGATGCGCGCGTCGTTCAGGACGGTCAGTGACCGCACGCCGTGTTCGTAGGAGTCGTTCAGCCCCGAGCGGGCGACGGTGTGACCGCCTGCCAGCCACAGCAGGACGACGGTCGAGGCGGCCGTCGCCGCGACGAGACCGTGGTTCAACACCCGGTTCGTACGCTGGTAGTTACGGCGCTGGGCCCAGACGAGGCCGCCGATGGCGAGGACTCCGAGACCGATCGCGGCCCACGGATACGACGTGGCGTCCGCGTAGTCGTCGCGCAGCCGTGCGTTCTCGTTGTCGTAGACCTTCTTCGCCTTCAGGAGCATGTCGTCCTGCATCTTGTCGTTCGCATAGCGCAGGTACGCGCCCCCCAGCGGGTAGCCCAGCCGGTTGTTGGCGCGGGCGCGCTCCACCAGGCCCTTGTACTCCGGCAGCAGGGCGTTCAGTTGCGAGACGAGCTTCTCGGACTCCGAGCCGGGCTCCGAGGCCGAGGCGGCGACGGAGAGATTCCTGGCGGCGTTCTCGATCTCCTCCTCGTATCTCTCGCGCGAGTCCTTCGTCTCCTGGCCCCCCGCGAGAAAGCCGCTGGAGGCCGCCGTGTTGGCGTCGGCCAGGGAACTGTAGATCTCGGCCGCGGCCGAGCTGAGCGGCTGGCTGCCGTGGAGTACGTCGTCGGCGGCGGCCGAGCGGTCGTTCATCTGCCAGGCGGTGACGGAGCCGAACGCGACGACCAGGAGGGCGAGGACGGCACCGATGATGCGCAGCCGGCCGGGCTCGGTCGTCGCGGCGGCGCGCACTTGGTCGACGCCCTCCGCGAACGCGGTGCGGCGGGGCGGGCCGCCGTCCGGGGCCGGGGGCGGGACGGGGGGCCTCGGCGTGTGTGTGGCCTGCGGCGGCACGACGGGGCCCGGGCCCGCGGGTGGTGCCGTCGGTGCCGCGCTGCCCTCCGGCGTGAATGTCACCTGACCTCCCCCTGGTCATCCGTCCGTCACTTCCGCCCGCTCGTGCGGACAGAGGTGCACGGCCGCAAGTATCGCCGTCGGGACTGACCTCGCACAGACCTTGACTCGATCTTGTTCCCCGATCGTGTCCGTACGTGCTGTGCCCGTCGCATTCCGGCGCAGCACAAGGCTTCCCCCACCACCCCCTGCCCATGAATACGCGCTCCGATCGGGTTCGGTTCCCTGGGGGTTCGAACGCGTTCGGGGGGGAGGTGCGGGGGAGGTGCGGAGGGTGGTGCGGGGAGCCGGGTCACGCTCCTTCGTAATGCGCCCGCACGCGCGCGTGCGCGCTCCTGGGCGCGCCCACGTGGTCGAGGCCGAGCAGCGCCGCGCCCAGCACCGGGGCGGCCGTGACCACCCGGGGGACGGCCTTGGGCGCGGCGGCCGCCAATGACTCGCGGACCCGGGCGTCGAGGAGGGGATGCCGGGCGGCGAGGACACCGCCGCCGAGCAGGACGGGGGTCTCCTCGCCGAGGAGGTCCAGGCGGGTCAGGGCCACCGTCGCCATGGCCACCACCTCCTCGGCCATGCGGTCCACCAGGGAGCGGGCCACCGGGTCGCCGGCGGTCGCCGTGGCGAAGAGGACCGGGGTGAGTTCGTGGCGGCGGACGGCCGGGATGTGCTCCAGATGCAGGGCCTCGACCAGGGCGTACACGGAGTCCAGGCCGAAGTGCGCGGGCAGTGCGTCGGCGAGGGCCGTGGGACCGCCCCGGCCGTCCTCCGCGCGGGCCGCGTGCCACATCGCCTCCTCGGCGAGGCCCCAACCGCCGCCCCAGTCACCGGAGATGCGTCCCAGCGCCGGGAAACGGGCGGTGCGGCCGTCGGGGCGCATGCCGACACAGTTGACGCCGGCGCCGCACACCACGGCCACGCCCCGGGGTTCGGCCACGCCCGCCCGCAGGATCGCGAAGGTGTCGTTGCGGACCTCGACGGTCGTGCCCCACCCGCGCGTGCGCAACGCCGCCGCCAGTTCCTCCTCCTCCACGGGGAAGTCGGCGTTGGCCAGACACGCCGAGACATGGTCCACCGAGCCGACCCCCGCCTCGGCGAAGGCCTGCCGTACGACCTCCGCGAGGCCGTCGACGGCCGGCGTCACGCCCACGGCCGGCGGCTGGAACCCGCCGCCGCGCGCCGCGCCCAGCACCTCCCCGTCCGGCGCGATCACGGCGACGTCGGTCTTGCTGTTGCCCGCGTCGACGGCGAGCACGCTCCCGCGCCCGCCGTCACGCCCGCGCACGCCCGCGCCCGGATCGGGGTGGGTGCCCGCGGTCGAACTCCCGCGCACGCCGTCGCTCACGCCCACGCCGTCGCTCACGCCCACGCGAGGTGCTCCCGGTTGTGCGCGATCAGCCGGTCCGTGAGGGCCTCGGCGTACTCGTACTGCCCGATCAGGGGATGGGAGAGCAGCGCCCGGAACACCCGGTCCCGGCCGCCGCGCAGGGCCGCGTCGAGAGCCAGGTCCTCGTACGCGGTCACGTGCGCCATCAGGCCCGCGTACAGCGGGTCCACGGTCGGCACCGGCAGCGGTGCCGCGCCCTGCGCACCGACGGCCGCCTGCACCTCGATCACCGCGTCGGCGGGCAGGAACGGCAGCGTGCCGTGGTTGAGGGTGTTCACCACCTGGTACGGGCTGCCCCCGTCGCCCAGCAGCGACGCGGCCAGGTCGACGGCCGCCTCCGAGTAGAAGGCCCCGCCGCGCTTGGCGAGCAGCGCGGGCTTCTCGTCGAGGGCCGGGTCGGCGTACATCTGAAGCAACTGCCGCTCCATCGCGGCCACCTCGGCGGCCCGCGACGGTTTCGTACGCAGCTCGCGTACGACCTCGTCGTGGGCGTAGTAGTAGCGCAGGTAGTAGGAGGGGACCACACCGAGGCGGTCCAGGACGGGGCGGGGCAGGCGCAGGTCGGCGGCGATGGTGTCGCCGTGGTCGGCCAGCAGCTTCGGCAGGACGTCCTCGCCGGAGGGGCCGCCGAGGCGGACCCCGGTCTCCCAGGTGAGGTGGTTGAGGCCCACGTGGTCGAGGTGGACCTCGGACGGGGGCACACCCAGGTGCGCGGCGAACTTCCGTTGCAGGCCGATCGCCACATTGCAGAGGCCGACGGCCTTGTGACCGGCCCGGAGCAGGGCGCGGGTCACGATCCCCACCGGGTTGGTGAAGTCGATGATCCAGGCGTCCGGATTGGTACGGCGGACCCGTTCGGCGATGTCCAGGACGACCGGGACCGTGCGCAGCGCCTTGGCCAGGCCGCCCGCGCCGGTCGTCTCCTGGCCGACGCAGCCGCACTCCAGCGGCCAGGTCTCGTCCTGCTCGCGGGCGGCCTGGCCGCCGATGCGGAGCTGGAGGAGGACGGCGTCGGCGCCCTCGACCCCCTGGTCCAGGTCGCCGGTGGTGACGATCCGCCCGGGGTGCCCTTGGCGGGCGAAGATACGGCGGGCCAGGCCGCCGACCAGCTCCAGCCGGTCGGCGGCCGGATCGACGAGCACCAGCTCCTCGATCGGCAGCGTGTCCCTGAGCCGGGCGAACCCGTCGACGAGTTCGGGTGTGTAGGTCGACCCTCCGCCGACCACGGTGAGCTTCATAGCTGTATCAACCCTTTACTCCGGTCAGGGTGACGCCTTCGACGAACGCCTTCTGAGCGAAGAAGAACACGAGGATCACGGGGGCCATGACCAGGACGGTCGCGGCCATGGTCAGGTTCCAGTCGGTGTGGTGCGCGCCCTTGAAGGACTCCAGGCCGTAACTCAGTGTCCAGGCCGCGGGGTTCTCGGAGGCGTAGATCTGCGGGCCGAAGTAGTCGTTCCAGGCGTAGAAGAACTGGAAGAGGGCGACGGCGGCGATGCCCGGCTTGGCCATCGGCAGGACGACCCGCAGCAGGGTGCGCAGTTCGCCGCAGCCGTCGACCCGGGCCGCGTCCAGGTACTCGTTCGGGATGGTCATCAGGAACTGGCGGAGGAGGAAGATGGAGAACGCGTCCCCGAACGCCATCGGGATGATCAGCGGCCACAGTGAGCCGGACAGGTCCATCTGCTTGGCCCAGAACAGGTACATCGGGATCACGACGACCTGCGGCGGCAGCATCATCATCGAGATGACCAGCATCAGCGCCAGATTGCGGCCCCGGAAGCGGAACTTGGCCAGCGCGTACGCCACCGGGATCGACGACACCACGGTGAGGACGGTGCCGAGGCCGGCGTAGATCAGGGTGTTCTTCCACCAGGTCAGGAAGCCGGGGGTGTCGAGGACCTGCCGGTAGTTGCCCCACTCCCAGGTGTCCGGGACCAGATCGCGGGTGAGCGCCTGCTGGTCGCCCATCAGCGAGGTCAGCACGACGAACACGAAGGGCAGGGTGAAGAAGAGCGCGGCGGCCACACCCAGGGAGTGGACGGCGATCCACTCCAGCAGGGCCCGGCGGCGGGCGGTCCGCTCGCTGTCCCGGGCGGCGACCGACGCCACGGGCCGGTCGCGTACATCGAGTACCTGGGTCATCAGTCACCCGCTCCGATCAGTCCGCCCCGGCGCCGCATCAGCAGCGCGGTGAACACCATCGACAGGGCGAACAGCACGAGGGCGACCACACAGGCGGAGCCGTAGTCGAAGCGCTGGAAGCCGAGGTTGTAGACGAGCTGGGGCAGCGTCAGGGTCGACTTGTCCGGGTAGCCCGGCTCGAACTGCTGGCCGGAGCCGCCGATGATGCCGGAGGCGACCTTCCCGGCCACCAGGGGCTGCGTGTAGTACTGCATGGTCTGGATCACTCCCGTGACCACGGCGAACATTACGATCGGCGAGATGCTCGGCAGCGTCACGAACCGGAAGCGCTGCCAGGCCGACGCCCCGTCCAGCTCGGCGGCCTCGTACTGCTCCTTCGGCACGTCGAGCAGCGCGGCCATGAAGATGACCATCAGGTCGCCCACGCCCCACAGCGCGAGCGCGGTGAGCGCCGGCTTGGACCAGGCGGGGTCCGTGAACCAGCCGGGCGTCGGCAGCCCCAGCCCGTCGAGGACGGAGTTGACCGGCCCGGTCCCGGGGTTGAGGAGGAAGACGAAGGCGAGGGTCGCGGCCACCGGCGGGGCCAGGTAGGGCAGGTAGAAGAGGGTGCGGAAGACGCCCGCGCCGGTCTTGATCTTGGTGATCAGCAGGCCGACGCCGAGCCCGAACAGCACCCGGCAGGCCACCATCACGAGGACCAGCCAGAGTGTGTTGCGCAGGGCCGGCCAGAACAGCGGGTAGTCGTCGAAGACGTAGGACCAGTTGCCCAGGCCGCGGAAGACCGGTGTACCGAAGCCGTCGTACTTCATCAGCGAGAAGTACACGGTGGACACCAGCGGATAGGCGAAGAAGACGCCGAACCCGATCAGCCAGGGTGACAGGAAGGCCGCCGTCCGAAGCGCCGACCGGCGGCGCTTCGAACGGAGCGTGTGCGTGGACACGAGGGACACACGCGGGGAGTGCGTGGACATCGGACGGATCCCGTTTCCCGTCCCGCTACTTCGCCTGCGCGATGTCGGTGTCGATCTGCGCCGCGGTCTTCTCCAGGCCCTTCCGCAGGTCCGTCACCTTGCCGGACTCGTACTGGTAGCCGAAGTCCTGGAGCGTCGTCTGGTACGTGGAGCCGTTGATGGAGGCCGGCGGGGTGTTCGAGTGCGTGTTCTGGGCGATGTCCAGGAAGGTCTGGAAGCCCTCGTCCACCTTCAGGTCGGGCGACTTCAGGGCGGCGAACGTGGACGGCACGTTGTGGATGGCGTTGGCGAAGGAGACGACGGCCTCGGTGTCGGTCGTCAGGTACTTCACCAGCTCCCAGGCCGCGTTCTGCTTCTCGCTCTGCGGGGCGATACCGATGATCGTGCCGGAGAGGAAGCCCTTGCCGTACTCGTCGACCTCGTCGTCGGCCACGGGCATCGGCGCGGTGCCGATCTCGAAGTCGGTCCCGGCGTCCTTCGCCATCCCGAGCCGCCACTCGCCGTCCAGCTGCATGGCCACCTGGCCGGTCTGGAACGGGTGCTTGGCCCCCCACTCGTCACCGAAGGTGTTCCGGTACTTCTCCAGCTTCGCGAAGCCGCCGAGCGAGTCCACCAGGCTCTTCTGGTACGTGAACATCTCCGCGAACGCCGGGTCCTCGGAGATGTTCGACTTGCCCTCGGAGTCGAAGTACGCGTGGTCCCACTGCGACATGTAGTGGTCCACGACGGTCTCGTAGCCGTGGTAGTTCGGCATGAACCCGAGCTGCGCGTAGCCGTCGCCCTTGGTCTTGGTCAGCTTCTTCGCGACCTTCGCGAACTCCGACCACGTCTTCGGCGGCGACTTGATGCCCGCCTCCCGATACGCGTCCTTGTTGTAGTACAGCCCGTACGCGTCACCCAGCAGCGGCAGCGCGCACCGGGTGCCCTCGAACTGCGTGTAGTCCAGCATCGGCTTCGGGATGATCTTGTCGAGGTCGAGCTTCGACTTCTCGATGAAGGGCTTCAGATCGAGGAACGCCCCGGACGAGCAGAACTTGCCGATGTTCGAGGTCGTGAACGACGACACCACGTCCGGCCCGTTCGAACCGCCCGCCCGCAGCGCCTGGTTGAGCTTGTCGTCGTTGATGTTCCCGACGACCTTCACCGTGATGTTCGGGTGCTCCTTCTCGAACCGGTCCACGTTCGCCTGGATCGCCTTCACCTCACCGGGCGCGCTCCAGCCGTGCCAGAAGGTGATCGTCGTCCTGGCGTCCGGGTCGTCGGAGGCGGCGCTGTCGGCCTGACCGGTACAGGCGGTGGTGAGGAGGGAGAGGGAGGCGGTGACGGCGAGCGCGATCGCCGCTTTCTTGGATATTCCGGGCATGGCGAGGTCTCCTGAGGGAGGGATGGGGTGTTGAGAGAGGAAGGGGCGCGCCCGGAAAACCTCAGGGGCGCGGGGCTGTGTCGATGTGCGGCTCCGCCGCGTGGGCGCGACCAGCCACGAACGGTCGACAGTTTTCAAGCGGCCTGTGAAGCGGCCGAATTCAGCGGAGCGTCAGCGTGTTGAAGACTTCGTCACGGGTCGCGGCGAGCGCACTCTCCAACGCCCCCCGCAGCACAGGGTGTTCACGTACGTCACCGAGAACGAGCCGGGGCCTGGACGCGGCCAGCTCCGCCAACTCGGCCTCGACGAGCGCCCGCAGCGGCTCACCGCCGGCGGTCAGCGCCGTACCGCTGAGGACGACCAGCTCGGGGTCGAGTACGGCGACGAGCGAGGCGATACCCGTGGCGAGCCCGGTGGCGTAGGTGGCCAGGAGTCGTCGGTGGGGCCCGGAGTCGACAGCGGCGGCGGCCTGGGCGACGAGCGCCGCCGCGACCTCGGCGTACGGCCCCTGCGGCACCGGAGAGATCCCCAGCTCACGGGCGAGCCGGGGAATGATCTGCGAACCGGCGAGTTCCTGGAAACCCCCGCTGTTCGCCTTGGTCACCTGGCGGACCAGTGGCACCCCGGGGACGGGCAGGAACCCGACCTCCCCGGCACCCCCGGTGAACCCCCGGTGCAGCCGTCCGCCCAGGACGACCGCGGCGCCGAGACCGCCCTCGTTCCACAGCAGGACGAAGTCGTCGTGGCCCCTGGCCGCGCCCAGCCGTTGTTCGGCCAGCGCGGCGAGGTTCACGTCGTTCTCGTACTCCACCGGCATCGGCAGCGCGGCGGCGAGTTCGTCGAGGAGAGCGGGGGAGTGCCAGCCGGGCAGGTGTGAGGCGTACCGCAGCCGCCCGGTGTTGGGGTCGAAGGCGCCGGGGGTGCCGATGACCGCCCGGCGCACGTCGGACCGGACGAGTCCGGCGGCCTTGACCGCCCCGTCGAGGGCGGTGGTGACCTGCCGTACGACGGGTTCGGCGGGGCGTCGTCCGGGGGTGGGGACGGCGTGCTCGCCGACCGTGCGGCCGGTGAGGTCGGCGACGGCGGCCAGGACCCGTTCGGGGGTGACGTCGACGCCGGCGGCGTACGCGGCGGTCGGATCGACCGTGTAGAGCTGGGCGTTGGGGCCGGGTCGGCCCGCGCCGGAGTCGCTCGCGCCGGTGCCGGACCCGTCCGTGCCGGTGCCCGTGGCGATCACGAGTCCGGCGGCTTCGAGGCGGGCCAGAAGCTGCGAGGCGGTCGGCTTGGACAGCCCGGTCAGCTTGCCGAGCCGCGTCCGGGAGAGCGGTCCGTGCTCGAGCAGCAGATCGAGCGCGGCGCGGTCGTTCATGGCGCGCAGCACTTGCGGGGTTCCTGCCATGTGTACGCCACCTGCCCAACTGTTAGGAAAGTTTCCTGTCGGATGCCAGGACGATAGGACTAGACCAGATGGGCGTCAATATCCGGCCAACAAAAACCGCCCCCGGGCAACGGAGTCGTTACCTGGGGGCGGTGCCCGCGACGCGCGGGAGGCGGTGCTACGTCACATCACTTCACGTCGACGTAGTCCGCCGCGGACGTCTTCGCGGCGGTGGTGGACGTACCGGCGAACGTGTACCGGTACGAGCCGTCCTTCGACGCCTTCACGGTGGTGGTCAGGGCTCCGCCCGTGCCGGAGGTCACCGTCTTCACGTCCGTGTAGGCGGTGGCGCCCTTGGCCTTGAACTGGAGGGTGACCTTCTGGCCCTTGTAGGCGGTGTAGCTCCGCTTGGCCCAGTCGGCACGGGTGAGGCTGCCCTTGACGGTCAGGGTCTTGCCCTTGACGACCGGCTCAGGGGTGGCGTTGACGGTGAGCTTGGCGATCCGCTGCAGCTTGGCCGTGCCGAGGCCGCCCCACAGGTCGTAGCCGTTCTCGAAGCTGATGTGGTCGTCGGAGTCGTCGTTGTCCACCGAGATGTGTCCGTAGAAGGCGCCGGCCTTCCAGGTGGTGGCGTCCGCGGCGCCCATCAGCTGCTCACGCGGGTCTACGGTGAGTACCGTCGTGCACGACTCGGTCACCGTGGTGTCCGTCGTCGTGGTCGGGGTGCACTTGGGCGCCCTGGAGAGAGCCTCCAGCCCGTTGTCGGGGTCCGTGAGCCTGCCGCGGTACAGGACGATGCCCAGGAAGTTCGTCTCGTAGTCGATGGCGAAGTCCGACGGGCGGGTGAAGCTGTACGTGACCGGAACGGTCACCGTGGCCTTGGTGCCGACCGCGATCGGCTTGCCCTTGTTCACCGTGACGGCACCGAAGGTCAGCTCGGGCGAGTCGGCCAGCGCGGCGGGCGCGGCCAGACCGGTGAGAGCCAGGGCGCCGGACATGACGGCACCTATGGCGAGCTTGCGCATGAGTCCCCACATTCGAAGCGGGCCCCTGGGCATGGCGCTCCAGAACAAGGGCCCACCGTTGGGGTGACACTAGGCGATCATGTGTGTGGGGGGAACGCGGGGCACCTGTGAAGACGGTAACGAATGCGCAGGTCAACCGGATGTGGGCGTTCCGGGTGCCCCGTGACGGGGGCACCCGGCCATACAAAAACCCGGACCGTCAGGCGGAGATGCCGTCGATCCGGGCCATCGCGTCGTCCGCGCCGAACGGCTGCAGGTAGGGCAGCCAACGCGGGTCCCTATGGCCGGTGCCGATGATGCGCCAGGCCAGCCCGGTGGGCGGGGCGGGTTTGTGGCGCAGGCGCCAGCCGATCTCGACGAGATGGCGGTCGGCCTTCACATGGTTGCAGCGGCGGCACGACGCGACGACGTTGTCCCAGACGTGTTTGCCCCCGCGACTGCGCGGGATGACGTGGTCGACGCTGGTTGCGACGCCACCGCAGTACATGCACCGGCCCCCGTCGCGGGCGAACAGCGCCCGACGGGTCAGAGGAACGGGCCCCCGATAGGGGACCCGGACGAATCGCTTGAGCCGGACCACGCTGGGTGCGGGGACTGTGACGGTCGCGCTGTGCAGGTAGGCGCCGGATTCTTCCAGGGAGACGGCCTTGTTCTCCAGGACGAGGACGAGCGCGCGGCGGAGCGGTACGACGCCGAGCGGCTCGTACGACGCGTTGAGGACCAGGACGTGCGGCACGGATGCCTCCTTGTACGCCGGCGGCGCGTGGCTCGCGCCGTGGACGATCCGTAGTCAGTCTCCCCTCATGCCTGGTGGAAGCGCCACCATGTCCCGGTAACGGGCTGGGAGTGTTTTCGACCACACCCTGATTCATCCCCCACGGTGTGCGCCCTTCACTCCCTGGTGAGCGCCTTGTCTCCCTCGAACATGGCGACGACCTCCACACAATGCCCCGTTAGTGTGGTGACCCTGCCCGTCCGGTGACCTTTCCGTGATCCGATCGATCTTGACCGCCGTACCGGAGGGCGGATAACGCACCTGGAGGTACCCGCCGTGTCGCCCGTTTCTTCCCTGCCCCTCCTACTGGCCGCCGCCGCGCCGTCGCCGTCCCCCTCGGAGACGTCGACGACACCGGCCGTGCCGTCGCTGGAGGATGCCCAGGAGAGCGCGACCAACGCCGCCAGCTGGGTGGAGGAGAACTGGTCCACATGGCTGGCCATCGGTCTCCGCGTCCTGCTGATCGTGGTGATAGCGGCGGTGCTGAGAGTGTTCGTCCGGCGGGCGATCACCAAGCTCATAGACCGGATGAACCGCTCCGTCCCGGGCGTCGAGGGCGGCACCCTCGGCGGTCTGCTCGTCAACGTCGAGCGCCGCCGCCAGCGCTCCCAGGCCATCGGCTCGGTGCTGCGCTCGGTGGCGTCCTTCCTCATCCTGGGCACCGCCGCCCTGATGGTCCTCGCCACCTTCGAGATCAACCTGGCCCCGCTGCTGGCCTCCGCCGGTGTCGCGGGCGTCGCCATCGGTTTCGGCGCCCGGAACCTGGTCACGGACTTCCTCTCCGGCGTCTTCATGATCCTGGAGGACCAGTACGGCGTCGGCGACACCGTCGACGCGGGCGTCGCCTCCGGCGAGGTCATCGAGGTCGGCCTGCGCGTCACCAAGCTGCGCGGCGACAACGGCGAGATCTGGTACGTCCGCAACGGCGAGGTCAAGCGCATCGGCAACCTCTCCCAGGGCTGGGCGACGGCCGGCGTCGACGTCACCGTCCGCTACGACGAGGACCTCGACAAGGTCCGCCGCACCCTCGTGGAGGTCGGCGAGGCGATGAGCAAGGAGGAGCCCTGGAACGAGCTCCTCTGGGGCCCGATCGAGGTCCTCGGCCTCGACGACGTCCTCCTGGATTCGATGGTCGTCCGCGTCACCGCCAAGACCATGCCCGGCAAGGCCCTCACCGTCGAGCGCGAGCTGCGCTGGCGCATCAAGAAGGCCTTCGACGCCGCCGACATCCGCATCGTCGGCGGCGCCGTGGCCCTCGCGGGCGACGACACGGACACCGACCCGACGGCGGGCATGTCACCCCCGTCGGCCTACGCGTCCACGACGTCGCCGCAGTCGGAGCGGGCTACGCCGATCGCGCCTTCGGGGGTGCCGAAGTAGCGCGAGGGCGCGTACGCGGTTGTGCGGAGCAGTGGGGGCGCCCGGAGAAATCCGGGCGCCCCCACTGCTCCGCTCGCACCTTCCGGCGGCCCAGGAGCACCCCCGTGTCCCCTGGGACGCCAGGTCTTGAGGCCCTACGCGTACCGCAGTTCCGTCGGACGCACCGATCGGCGCAGCAGCGGCAGCGAGGTGGCTGCCGCCAGCAGACAGGCCCCGTACACCGCGAGGGGGACGAGCAGTGCCCCGAGCGGCAGGATCGAGACGCCGCCCACGGCCAGGGCGTACCAGCCGGCGATCGCCGTGCCCCCGACCCCGGCCACCAGCATCGACGGCGCCAGCGGCAGCGCGGTCTCCAGCAGCAGGGCACGCCCCAGCACCTCGTACGGCACCCCGGCGGCGACCTGCGCGGCCAGGCCCCGGCGGCGGGTGAAGAGCGACTCGGCGGTGCCGACGGCCAGCCCGAAGAGGGTGATGGCGAAACCGACGAGGATCGCGGCGGCCACCAGGTTCAGTCCGGTGACGTAGAAGGACGCCCTCTCGGCGAGGTTGTCGGTGCTGTTCACCACCGTGAGCAGTCCCTGCCGTATGCCGATGAACCCGCTGCCCACGACGGTTCCCATGAGGACGGCCGCGTGGGTGCGGGCCGAGGCCCACGGGTCGTCGCGCAGCCGCTCGGCGGCGATCAGTACCGCCGGGGTCTCGGCGCGCGCGGCGACCAGCCGGCCGGTGAGCTTCGAGGCCGTGCCCGAGAGCCACACCGCGCCCGCGCCCACCGCGAGCAGCGCGCCGGAGACGGTCAGCGGGGCGTAACTGGGCGAACGGTCAGGCATGTCGCGGTTGGTGTTGGCGACGAAGAGCAGCGCCCCGAGCACCACCAGCGCCACCGCGCCCAGGAACACCCACCCGGGCCCACGGCCCGACTGCGGCCGCACCCGGCGCACCCAGCCCAGCGGAGAGGCCACCACCCGGCGTAGCGCCAGCGCACTCGCGACCGCGCCCAGCGCCGGTACCCCCAACGCCACCAGGGCGATGCCGACCCAGGCCAGCGCGGGCGGGGTCCACGCGCTCAGCAGAAGCAGCACGAAGAAGACCGTGACGACCAGGGAGCCGACCAGACAGGCCGCTGCCGTCTCCAGCGCCGCGATCCTGCGTACCTGGGGCGCCGACGCCCCGGCCAGCCGCAGCCCGGCCAGTCGCCGGTCGCGGTGCACGGCACCGACACGGGTGCACTGACCGAGGAGCCCGAGCACCGGGACCAGCAGGAGCAGCAGGGTGAGGATCACCCCGGAGCGCTCGCCGGGGTGATTCAGCAGACCGTTGCCGAACCGCACGCTGTACTGGCCCTCCAGCGAGGCCAGTGCGGCCGCCGCCATGCCGAAGCCGGTGGCCAGGGCCGCCCCGAGGGCCGTCAGCGACACCCGCCACCACTCGCGCCGGTCGGAGCCCCGGGTCAGCAGCAGGGCGAGGCGCACGTCGTTCGCCAGCGCGCTCACCGGGACACCTCCAGCGCCGCGTCGGCCTCGGAGGCCACGACCCCGTCCTTCAGCGTGACCTCGCGGTCCGCGTACGCCGCGGTCTGCGCGTCGTGCGTGATCAGCAGCACCGCCGTACCGGACTCCCGGGCCGTGTGCGTCAGCGCCGCCATCACCTGCTCGCTCGCCAGCGAGTCCAGCGCCCCGGTCGGCTCGTCCGCGAACACCACCTTCGGCGCGGTCACCAGCGCCCGCGCCAGCGACACCCGCTGCGTCTGGCCGCCGCTCATCTCCCCGGGCCGCTGCTCCTCCTGCCCACTCACGCCGAACCGCTCCAGCCACTCACCGGCCCGCTCCCGCGCCTCCGTGCGGGCCGTGCCGGCCAGCAGCAGCGGCAGTGCGACATTGTCGACGGCCGTCAGCTCCGGTATCAGCTGCCCGAACTGGAAGACGACCCCGAAGTCCGTCCGGCGCAACTCGCTCAGCTCCTTCTCGGGGAGCTGGTCGAGCCGCTTCCCGGCATACGCCACCGAGCCCTCGTCCGGCCGCACGATCCCCGCGAGACAGTGCAGCAACGTGGACTTCCCGCTGCCGCTGGCCCCCGTGACGGCGAGGATCTCGCCCTCGCGCAGCTCCAGCGAGGCGCCGCGCAGCGCCCGCGTCCTGCCGTGCTCCTTGACGAGACCGCGGGCCGCGAGCAGCGGCACGGGGCTGGCGTTCTTCTCGTTCATGCTGTGTCGACCTCCGCGGTCAGGGTGGTCAGCCGGGCCGCGGTGGTGTTCATCCAGCGGAGATCGGCGTCGAGATGGTTGAGGGCGTAGTCCGCCGCGAGGACGGTCGAGAGATCGGCTCCCGGCGCGGTCTTCACGGCCGTCAGCTCCCGCATCCGCGTCATATGCGCGGTGCGCTGCGCCCGTAGGTAGGCGGCCGGATCGCCGTCGGCGAGGATCGAGACGACCAGCTTGGCGAAGATCTCGTTCGTCACGAACGGCGCGGGCGGTGTGATCTCCCCGGCCCACTTGGCCAGTTCGCGCGCCCCCTCGCCCGTCGAGCGGTACATCGTCCGCTCCGGGCCGCTGTCCGCCTCGGTGCCGTCGACCTGGGCGAGTCCGTCGCGGACCAGCCGCTGCAGGGTCGTGTAGACCTGCCCGTAGGCCAGCGGACGGGCCTGCGGGAAGCGTTCGTCGTGCCGTCGCTTGAGGTCGTAGCCATGGCTCGGCCCACCGGCGAGCAGCCCCAGCAGGATGTGGCGGGTGCTCATGGAGATCAGTATGCACTGAGTATATGTACTGAGTGAATAGCGAGGGGAACAGTGAGCGGGAAACCGGTGATGATCGGGAAATCGGCCCGGCGTCGAAGTGAACAACACCACGATGTCCGCCCACCCACGTCTGCGGCGGCGCCCGCTGGGTAGGGCTGGAGTACCCCGGACCCGCATCCCATCGCCGTACGACGACAAGGAGGCCCCCGTGGCCGCACCGGCTCACCTTCCGACCCAGGCCCGCTCCAAACGCGAGGCGCAGCCCTTCGAGCTCCATGAGCCCCATGTCTGCGTCTTCAGCTCCGAGGGCCCCTGCGCCGACGTCCCCCTGACCAGCGAGCCCCCGCTCCCCGACGCCGAACCCCTCACCAGCGAGCCGCCTCTCACCGACGCGGCCCCCCTCACCAGCGAACCCACGTCCCACGGCGCCGCATCGGGGGTCTAGATGCCACCACACCCGGCCGACTCCGGTGAGCCGTCACCGGAGAGACCACTGGCCCGGCTCGCCGCCCTGCACGGCGTCGCCACCTCCTACAGCCCCTCCCCGGACCGTGCGGTCGCGGCCTCGGACGACGCCGTCGTGGCCGTGCTCGCCGCGCTGGACGTCGACGCGAGCACCCCCGAGGCCGTGGGCGCCGCCCTCGCGGCACGTGAACGGCAACGGGGCGAACGGCTGTTGCCGCCGACCGTGGTCCACTGGACCGACGGCGAGCCCCCCGCCGCGCTGACCGCCCTCCCGGACGGCACCCGGCTGCGCATCGAGACCGAGCAGGGCGAACTCCGCTCCACCGTCGAGAAGCTGCCCCCGGGCGTGCACGCCCTGCGCGCCACGGCCCCCGACGGCCGCACCGCCGAGGCCCACCTCGTCGTGGCCCCGGCCCGGCTGCCCGTCCCGCCCGGCCGCACGTACGGCCTCCTCGTCCAGCTCTACTCCCTCCTCTCGCAGCGCAGCTGGGGCATGGGCGACCTCGGCGACCTCGCCGAACTCACCGCCTGGGCCGGCCGCGCCCTCGGCGCCGGATTCGTCCAGGTCAACCCGCTGCACGCGGCCGTCCCCGGCGTGCCCACCGACCCCTCCCCGTACCGCCCCTCCTCCCGCCGCTATCCCGACCCGGTCCACCTGCGCGTGGAGGACGTACCGGAGTACCCGTACGCCCTCTCCGCCGCCGCCTCGTCCCCCGACGACCGCGACCGCGTCGGCGCGCTGCTGGAGCGGGCCGCGCGCCTGCGGGACTCCGTCCTGTCCAAGGGCGAGCTGATCGACCGGGACGCGGTGTGGGACCTCAAACGCGAGGCCCTGGAACTGGTTCGCGCCGTACCGCTCGGCCCCGGGCGGCGGGCCGCGTACTGGGACTTCCTCGCCGAGGAGGGCGAGGCCCTGGAGGACCACGCCACCTGGTGCGCGCTCGCCGAGGTCCACGGCTCCGACTGGCAGCGCTGGCCGACGGGCCTGCGCGACCCGCGCTCGGCCGAGACGGCCCGCGCCCGGGGCGAGTTGATGGACCGGGTCGACTTCCACACCCGCCTGGCGTGGCTGACCGACGCCCAGCTCGGCACCGCGCAACGCTCCGCGCGCGACGCGGGCATGCCGATCGGCCTGGTGCACGATCTGGCCGTCGGCGTCCACCCCGGCGGCGCCGACGCCTGGGCCCAGCAGGAGTACTTCGCGGCCGGCATGTCGATCGGCGCGCCCCCCGACGCCTTCAACTCCCGCGGCCAGGACTGGGGCCTGCCCCCCTGGCGCCCGGACCGCCTCGCCGAGAACGGCTACGCCCCCTACCGCCGCCTCCTGCGCGCCCTCCTCCGCCACGCGGGCGCCCTCCGCATCGACCACGTCATGGGCCTGTTCCGCCTCTGGTGGGTCCCGCAGGGCCAGGCCCCCACCGAGGGCACCTACGTCCGCTACGACGCCGACGCCATGCTCGCGATCCTGGTCCTGGAGGCCTCACGGGCCGGCGCCCTGGTGATCGGCGAGGACCTGGGCACGGTCGAGCCCGGCGTGCGCGAGGCCCTCGACGCCCGCGGTGTCCTGGGCACGTCCGTCCTCTGGTTCGAACGCGACTGGGAGGGCACGGGCCGCCCGCTCCCGCCCGAACGCTGGCGCGCGAACTGCCTCGCCACCGCCACCACCCATGACCTCCCGCCCACCGCCTCCCGGCTGACCTGCGACCACGTCGACCTCCGCCACGGTCTGGGCCTGCTCACCCGTTCGCTGGCCGAGGAGCGCGCCGAGGCCGCCGCCGACGCGGGCGAATGGCTGGCCCTCCTGGCCAGGCTGGGCCTGTTGGACGGTGCCGGCGGAGGCATCTCCACCACCTCCGAGGAGGACCGGATCCAGGCCCTCCACCGCTTCCTGCTCCGCACCCCCGCCCGCATGGTCGGCCTCTGGCTCCCCGACACCCTCGGCGACCGCCGCCCCCAGAACCTCCCCGGCACGTGGGACCAGTACCCGAACTGGCGCCTGCCGATCGCCGACGCGACGGGGCGCCCGGTGACGCTGGAGGACCTGGCGGCGTCACCTCGGCTGTACGCGTTGGTGGAGGTGCTGAGGGGCGCGTGAGAGCTCGGGGGTGGGGGGACCAGGCCCCCGCGCCCCTGAGAAGCATGGGCTGCAACCCCTGCTTTTCAGGGGCGCGGGGAACTGCGCGACCAGCCACGAACGACCCGCACCCGCCGACGCACTCCGCACCCCCGAGCTGTTAGGCGCCCCCGGCCGCGCGGAGCCCACCCGCGTTCGTTACCTTTAGCGCGTGGACAAGAAGGTGGACAAGAAGAACGCCCTGCGCGCCGGCGCCCTGGCTGCCGGTACGACGCTGATGATGCTGCTCATGTCGTCCCCCGCGCTCGCGGTGACGCCCGACGACGGCGACGACCCGGGTCCGGGCCTCAGCGTGTTCGAGACGCTCGGCCTCTTCGTCGTGGCGCCGCTCGCGCTGTTCGCGGTGATCGCCGGTCTGGTGATGGTCCTGGACGGGTCGACGGACCGTCAGCCGAAGGCCAAGGCGAAGGCCTGACCGCCTCCGCTCCGCCTTTCTCGACGCTTTCCATCGAGGGCACCCTTCGCGCAGCTGTGCGCCGGGGGTGCCCTCGGCGTGTCCCGGGGCGGCCGTCGCCGCTGTGACCGTGCGTCGGCTCAGGGGTACGGCGTCGGGTACGGCGCCGTGAGATACCGCTGCACCGTCGGCCCCAGCCACTCCACGATCTCCTCGCGGCTCAGCGCGACCGCCGGCGGGAACCGCAGGATGTAACGCGCCAGAGCCATCCCCAGCACCTGTGACGCACACAGCGCCGCCCGGGTCGAGGCCTGCTCGGGGTCGGGGCACACCTGCCGGGCGAGCGGCAGCAACTGGTCCCGGAACACGCTCTGCATCCGCTCGGCGCCCGCCTGGTTGGTGGCGCCGACCCGGAGCATCGCCGTGAGCACCTCGTTCTCCTCCCAGAGGCCGAGGAAGTGGTTCACCAGCACCCGGCCCACGTCCCGCACGTCGAACGCGGTCGGGTCCGGCAGCCGCAGGTCGACGTCGAGCGCCGCGGCGTACAGCCCCTCCTTCGAGCCGTAGTACCGCATGACCATCGACGGATCGATCCGCGCGTCCTTGGCGATCGCCCGGATGGTGGCCCGGTCGTAGCCGTCGGCCGCGAACCGCTCGCGCGCGGCCAGCAGGATCGCGTGCCGGGTGGCGTCGGAGCGGCGGGCCGCTTTCGCGGGAGTCGAGGGTTCCGTATCCGTCATGCCAACAAACGTAGGCCAACACTTGTTGACAGTCCAGTGGTGCATCTCTACGTTGACAACAGGCGTTGGCCAACAAACGTTGACCAACATGTGTTGGCAGGAGGCCGCCATGAACGGCGAGAACGGCGAGCACGGCGAGAACGGCAGGCACGGCAAGCGGAGCAAGCGCGGCACCACCCCTCACGCCCGTGACGCTCATGACCTTCAGGGCGCTCAGGACGCTCAGGACTTCCAAGACGTCATCGTCGTGGGGGCGGGTCCCACCGGCCTGCTGCTGGCAGGCGACCTCGCCGCCGCAGGCATCCCGGTCACGCTCGTCGAGAAGCGCCGGCACCGGATCAGCAACCTCTCGCGGGCCTTCGTCGTGCACGCACGCACCCTGGAGCAGCTCGACGCCCGAGGCCTCGCCGACGACCTGGAGGGCAGGGGGCAGACCCTCGACCGCCTCAACCTCTTCGGGCGTCTCGCCGTGCGCCTCGACACCCTCCCCTCCCGCTTCAACCACTTGCTGGTGATCCCGCAGTACGAGGTGGAGAAGGTCCTGGAGCGGCGGGCGGTGGAGGCCGGGGTGCGGTTCCGGTACGAGACGGAGGTGACGGCGATCGACCAGGGCCAGAGGCAAGAACAAGGCCAGGGGCAAGAACAAGACCAGGGTGAGGGCCCGGGTCCGGGCGTCGTCACGGTCCGCGTGCGGACGGCGGACGGGGGGACGGAGCGGCTGACCGCCGCGTACGTCGTCGGGACGGACGGGCACCGCAGTGCGGTCCGCGAGGCGATCGGGTTGCCGTTCCCGGGGAGGTCGGTCATCCGTTCCGTGGTCCTCGCGGACGTGCGGCTCGACGAGAAGCCGGCCCAGGTGCTGACCGCGAACGCCGTCGGTGACGCCTTCGCCTTCATCGCCCCCTTCGGCGACGGCTACTACCGGATCATCGGCTGGCACCGCGGTCGTGACGTCCCCGACAGTGAGCCGCTCGATCTCGACGAGGTCAGGGAGATCACCCGGCTCGCGCTCGGCCGCGACTACGGCATGCGCGAGGCTCGCTGGATGTCCCGCTTCCACAGCGACGAGCGCCAGGCCCCCGCGTACCGGGTGGGCCGGGTCTTCCTGGCCGGGGACGCCGCCCACGTCCACACCCCGGCCGGCGGGCAGGGCATGAACACCGGTCTCCAGGACGCCGCGAACCTCGGCTGGAAGCTCGCCGCCGTCCTGGGCGGCCACGCGGACCCCGCTCTCCTCGACACCTACGAGGCCGAACGCCACCCCGTCGGCAGGTCCGTCCTCCGCAGCAGCGGCGGCATCGTCCGCCTCGCCATGGCCAAGTCCCCCTGGACCCTGGCGCTCCGCGCCGCCCTCACCACCCTCGTCAACCACCTCCCCCCGGCCCGCGCCCGCGCGATCGGCCAAATCACCGGCATCGGCTACACGTACGCGGCACCACGCGGCGCCCACCGCCTGGTCGGCACCCGCGTCCCGGACGTCACCCTCACCACCGGCCGCCTCTACGAGTCCCTGCGCGGCGGCCGCTTCGTCCTCATCACCCCGCGGAACGCCCCGCAGGGCCCTGCGGCCTCGTACGACACCGGGTCCCCGTCCCGTAAGGGCCGCCTCGTCGTGGAGACCTGGGCGAGCGACCGCCGCACGACCGTCCTCGTGCGCCCGGACGGCTACGTGGCCTGGGCGACGGACGGAACGGAGCGCGCGGAGAAGGGGGAGAAGGGTGGGGATGCCCCGACGGTCGAGGCCGCGTTGACGGCGTGGCTGGGCGCCGGTGCCGCGTCCTAGACGACTCTTCGGTCAGCTCTTCGGTCAGCTCTTCGGGCTGATCTTCGGACAGCTCTTCGCGCCGATCTCCGGACTGGTCTTCGGGCGGCTCTTCGTGTACCTCCCCGGGCCACGGTCACGCCCCCGCCCCCACCACCAACAACCTCAGCAGGTCGGCCAGTTGGCCGGCCTGCTCGTCGTTCAGGTGGGCGAGCGCCTCGGTCTGGACGGCGAGGCCCGCGACGAGAGCCTCGTCGACCAGGCGCAGCCCCTCGTCGGTGAGGGTGACCTGCAGGGCGCGGCGGTCGTGCGGGTCGGGGGAGCGGCGGAGGAGGCTCGCGCGTTCGAGTTTGTCGAGGCGGCCGGTCATGCCGCCGGTGGTGAGCATGAGGGTCGCGGAGAGCTGGCGGGGCGAGAGCGTGTGCGGCTCGCCGGAGCGCCGCAGGGTCGCGAGCACGTCGAACTCTCCGCGTGAGATCCCGAACCGCGTGTACGCCTTCTCCATCCGGTCGCCGAGCGCCCGCGAGAGACGGAAGACCCGCCCGAACACCTCCATCGCGGTGGTGTCGAGGTCGGGCCGCGCGACCGCCCACTGGTCGATGATCGCGTCGACGGGGTCGCGGAGGGGCTGGTCGGGCTCAGGGCGCGCGTTCATGGGGCGAGTATCGGATGCCGTCGGGTCGGCCGCAAGAAAGTTGCTTGACGGAAAGTTGCTTAGCGCTAAGCTAATGACAAGCAAGCTAATCGAGAGTGAGCTCATCACGAGCGAGCTGTCTCCATGGTCCAAGATCCCTCACGCCGGGAAGGGCGCGCCCATGACCGCGCACACCACGCACACCGCGAACCGTCTCCCCGTCATAGCCCTGACCGCGCTCGCCCCCATCTCCTGGGGCACCACCTACGCCGTGACGACGGAGTTCCTCCCGGCTGACCGCCCCTTGTTCACGGGCCTGGTGCGGGCGCTTCCTGCGGGGTTGCTGCTCCTGGCGATCTCACGCAGGCTGCCGCACGGGGCCTGGTGGGGGAAGGCCGCGGTGCTGGGCGCGCTGAACATCGGCGCCTTCTTCCCGCTGCTCTTCCTCTCCGCGTACCGGTTGCCGGGCGGTATGGCGGCGGTCGTCGGCTCGGTCGGCCCGCTGTTCGTCGCGGGCCTGGCGACCGCCTTGCTGGGGGAGCGGCCCACCGTACGCACGCTGCTCACGGGAATCGCCGCGGCCCTCGGCGTCAGCCTGGTCGTCCTGAAGGCGGCGGGCGCGCTGGACGCGGTCGGTCTGCTCGCGGCGCTCGCCTCCACCGCCTCCATGTCCGCCGGCACGGTCCTCACCAAGCGCTGGGGCCGCCCGGACGGTGTCGGCCCGCTGGCCCTCGCCGGATGGCAACTGACCGCCGGCGGCCTCCTGATCGCCCCGCTCGCCCTCCTGGCCGAAGGCGCACCCCCGGCCCTGGACACCCGCGCGATCGGCGGCTACCTCTACCTCGCCCTCGCCAACACCGCCGTCTCCTACTGGCTCTGGTTCCGAGGCATCGGCCGCCTCTCCGCCACCCAGGTCACGTTCCTGGGCCCCCTCTCCCCCCTGACCGCGGCCGTGGTCGGCTGGGCGGCGCTCGGCCAGTCCCTCACCCCCCTCCAACTCCTCGGCATGACCATCGCCTTCGGCGCGACGGTCCTGGGCCAGCTCCAGCCGCGTACGCCGTCGTCGATCAGTGGGCCACAGGGAGCGCCGCGTGGGGGAGTGCGGCACCGGGCGCCGACCGTCTAGCGGCCGACGCCGGTCGGCCGGCGCGGGCGGCACCGGGCGGGCGGCACCGGGCGGGTCCGCCGCGTGCCGCGCATGATCAGGGCTGCCGCGGACAACGACGGGGGCGCCCGGTGAAGTCACCGGGCGCCCCCGCCGCAGTACGACCCGTGGTCGCTACTGCGTGGTCGCTACGCCGTGGTCGCCGACGCGTCCGCGGCCTGGGCCCGAAGGGCCCGCTCGATGCCCGAGCGGGACTCCGAGACCAGGCGGCGGAGGGCCGCGTTGGGCTCGGCGGCGGTCAGCCAGGTGTCCGTCCTGTGCAGGGTGTCGGTCGAGACCTGGACGGCCGGGTAGAGGCCGACGGCGATCTGCTGGGCGATCTCGTGGGAGCGGGACTCCCAGATCTCCTTCACCACCTCGAAGTACTTGTCGGTGTACGCGGCGAGGAGGTCGCGCTGGTCGGTCTGGACGAAGCCGGCGATGACCGCTTCCTGGAGGGCGTTGGGAAGCTTGTCGGACTCGACGACCTGGGACCAGGCCTCGGCCTTGGCCTCGGGCGTCGGGCGGGCGGCGCGGGCGGTGGCGGCGTGGCGTTCGCCGGCGGCCGTCTTGTCCCGCTCGTACTCGCCGGCGATCTCCGCCTCGTCGTAGCGGCCCACCGCGGCGAGCCGCTGGACGAAGGACCAGCGCAGCTCGGTGTCGACGGCCAGCCCCTCGATCGTCTGCGTGCCCTCCAACAGGGCTTCCAGCAGGTCCAGTTGCTCGGGCGTACGGGCGGTCGCGGCGAACGCGCGGGCCCACGCCAGCTGGTGGTCGGAGGCGGCCTCCGCGGCCCGCAGGTGCGCGAGCGTGGCGTCCGTCCAGCGGGTGAGCAGCGCCTCGCGGGTCGTCGGGTCGGCGTACAGCTCGATCGCCAGCTTCACCTGACGGTGCAGGGACTGGACGACACCGATGTCGGACTCCTTGCCGATGCCCGACAGGACGAGGGACAGGTAGTCGCGGGTCGCCAGCTCCGCGTCGCGCGTCATGTCCCAGGCCGAGGCCCAGCACAGCGCGCGGGGCAGGGACGCCTCGAAGTCACCGAGGTGCTCGGTGACGAAGGCCAGCGACCGCTCGTCCAGGCGGACCTTGGCGTACGACAGGTCGTCGTCGTTGAGGAGGACCACGGCCGGGCGGCGCTTACCCACCAGCTGCGGTACGGCGGTCAGTTCGCCGTCGACGTCCAGCTCGACCCGCTCGTCGCGGACCAGCTTGCCGCTGGTGTCGTCCAGTTCGTACAGGCCGACCGCGATGCGGTGCGGGCGGAGCGTCGGCTCGCCCTTCGCGCCCGTCGGCAGCGCCGGGGCCTCCTGACGGATCGCGAAGGAGGTGATGACGCCGTGCTCGTCCGTCTCGATCTCCGGGCGCAGGACGTTGATGCCGGCCGTCTCCAGCCACGCCTTCGACCAGGACTTCAGATCGCGGCCGGAGGTCTCCTCCAGGGCGCCCAGCAGATCGGACAGGCGCGTGTTGCCGTACGCGTGCGCCTTGAAGTACGCCTGCACGCCCTGGAAGAACTCGTCCTGGCCGACGTACGCGACGAGCTGCTTCAGTACGGAAGCACCCTTCGCGTACGTGATGCCGTCGAAGTTGACGAGCACGTCGTCCAGGTCGCCGATCTCCGCCATGATCGGGTGCGTGGACGGCAGCTGGTCCTGCCGGTACGCCCAGGTCTTCATGGAGTTGGCGAACGTGGTCCAGGAGTGCGGCCAGCGCGAGCCGGGGGCGTCCGCCTGGCAGGCGATCGACGTGTACGTGGCGAACGACTCGTTCAGCCACAGGTCGTTCCACCACTCCATCGTCACCAGGTCGCCGAACCACATGTGGGCCAGCTCGTGGAGGATGGTCTCGGCGCGGACCTCGTACGCGGCGTCCGTCACCTTCGAGCGGAAGACGTACTGGTCGCGGATGGTCACCGCGCCCGCGTTCTCCATCGCGCCCGCGTTGAACTCCGGCACGAACAGCTGGTCGTACTTCTTGAACGGGTACGCGTAGTCGAACTTCTCCTGGAACCAGTCGAAGCCCTGCCGCGTGACCTCGAAGATCGCGTCGGAGTCCAGGTGCTCGGCGAGGGACGGCCGGCAGTAGATGCCGAGCGGCACGCTCTGCCCGTCCTTCTCGTACACGCTGTGCACGGAGTGGTACGGGCCGACGATGAGCGCCGTGATGTACGTGGAGATGCGGGGCGTCGGCTCGAAGACCCAGACGTCGTCCTTGGGCTCCGGCGTCGGCGAGTTGGAGATGACGGTCCAGCCGGTCGGGGCCTTCACGGTGAACTGGAAGGTGGCCTTCAGGTCCGGCTGCTCGAAGGACGCGAAGACGCGGCGGGCGTCCGGGACCTCGAACTGGGTGTACAGATAGGCCTGGTTGTCGACCGGGTCGACGAACCGGTGCAGGCCCTCACCCGAGTTGGTGTACGCGGCGTCGGCGACGACCCGCAGGATGTTGCGGCCCTCCAGCAGACCGGGCAGCGCGATCCGGGAGTCCGCGAAGACCTCCGCCGGGTCCAGCGCGTCGCCGTTGAGGGTCACCTCGTGGACGGTCGGAGCCACCAGGTCGATGAAGGACGCCGCACCGCTCTCGGCGACATCGAAGCGCACCGTGGTCACGGACCGGTAGGTGCCTCCCCCACTCTCGGCCTCGCTCGAGCGGGAGGTACCCCCACCCTGCGCGCCGGAGAGGTCGAGATCGATCTCGTACGAGTCAACGCTCAGCAGCGCCGCCCGCTGCTGAGCCTCTTCGCGGGTCAGGTTTGTGCCAGGCACGCGGTCATCTCCTCGGTATGTGTGGGTTCGGACATCCTTCCATGAGCGGGGCCCTGTCTGGAGTGGCTAACGTGTGCCTACCCCGGGTAGCATCAGGTGTATGAAGATTAGTGTGAGCCTGCCTCAGGAGGACGTCACCTTCGTCGACGAGTACGCCGCGCGTACGGATGCCGATTCCCGGTCGGCCGTGATACACGCCGCCATCGCACTCCTGCGTGAAGCGCAACTGGAGCAGGAGTACGCCGAGGCCTTCGCCGAGTGGGACGGGAGCGAGGACGCCGCGTTCTGGGACCGGTTCTCGGGTGACGGGCTGGCTGATGAAGCGCGGTGACATCTACCTGGTCGACTACGAGCCGACGCGTGGCAGTGAGGCCAACAAGGCGCGTCCGGCAGTGATTGTCTCCAACGACGGTGCCAACGCGGCCGTGGCGCGGACCGGGCGAGGCGTGATCACGTTGGTCCCTCTGACGACGAACACTTCTCGGGTCTATCCGTTCCAGGTGCTGCTACCCGCCCAGGAGTGCGGCCTTCCGAAGGACTCCAAGGTGCAGTGCGAGCAGGTGCGCGCGCTCGCTCCGGAGAGGCTGGTGAGGCCGATCGGTTCGGTCCCGCGCCAGCGAATGGCCGAGGTCGACGTGGCCCTACGGCGGCATCTGGCCCTGTGAACGCGCGGAGGGGCGCCCACCGTTCACGGTGGGCGCCCCTCTTTCGCGTCCTGCCCGCCTACTCGTTCAGCTCAGCCGCCACCAGCTCCGCGATCTGCACGGCGTTCAGCGCCGCGCCCTTGCGGAGGTTGTCGTTGGAGATGAAGAGGGCGAGGCCGTGCTCCACCGTCTCGTCGGCGCGGATGCGGCCGACGAACGACGGGTCCTGGCCGGCGGCCTGCAGCGGGGTCGGGATGTCGGAGAGGGCCACGCCGGGGGCGCCGCCCAGCAGCTCCGTCGCGCGCTCCACGGAGATCGGACGCGCGAAGCGGGCGTTGACCTGGAGGGAGTGGCCGGAGAAGACCGGGACACGGACACAGGTGCCGGAGACCTTGAGGCCGGGGATCTCCAGGATCTTGCGGGACTCGTGGCGGAGCTTCTGCTCCTCGTCCGTCTCGTGCAGACCGTCGTCGACGATCGAACCGGCGAGCGGGACGACGTTGAAGGCGATGGGCCGCTGGTAGACGTTCGGCTCGGGGAAGTCGACCGCCGAGCCGTCGTGCGTCAGCTTGTCCGCGTCCGCCACGACCTTCTGGACCTGGCCGTGCAGCTCGGCGACGCCCGAGAGGCCGGAGCCGGAGACCGCCTGGTAGGTGGCGACGACCAGCGCTTCGAGGCCCGCCTCGTCGTGCAGCGGACGCAGCACCGGCATCGCGGCCATCGTCGTGCAGTTCGGGTTGGCGATGATGCCCTTGGGGCGGTCGGCGATCGCGTGCGGGTTCACCTCGGAGACGACCAGCGGTACCTCGGGGTCGCGGCGCCACGCCGAGGAGTTGTCGATCACGACCGCGCCCTGGGACGCCACCTTCTCGGCCAGCGCCCGGGAGGTCGCGCCACCCGCGGAGAACAGGACGATGTCGAGGCCCGAGTAGTCGGCCGTCGCGGCGTCCTCGACCGTCACACCGTCGACGACCGAACCGGCCGAGCGGGCGGACGCGAACAGGCGCAGCTCGCGCGTCGGGAAGTCGCGGTCCTTGAGGATCTTGCGCATGACCGTGCCGACCTGACCGGTGGCTCCGACGATTCCGACCCTCACGGCGACTCCTTCTACGTGGCTTGAGTGTGTCTGCGGCATGGCCGAGGCCTTTCCATCATGCGGTCAGGCCGGGCCCGCCTGTCCAATCGTTTGACCAGGACGCTCACACGCTCGGACGCGACGGGCACCGGCGCCGGAGCCGCTTCTTTGGCCGTCACCCCGGCTGAGCTGGAGAAATTCGCCCTACGACGGTCCCGTACCGCAAGCTGTGCTGCCTCGACCCTGCCCACGGCACCCGGGCGCACGCGAAGGTGTGACGTACGCCTCTGTGCTCCGCCGGGAAAGTCGGGCGACGGTTCCGAACGTTTCGGCCCGCATCGGCGTCGTAGGGGAAACGCGGGAGGGAAGGGGTGGCTGTGCTGCGCAGAAAGGCGCGCCACATCGAGGGGGTCCAGGAGCCGGACGACCCACTGGACGCGGCCCAGGAGCGGCGGGTGCGGGCGGTGCTCGCGCTCGGCGGTGTTCCGCAGTCGGACCTGCTGGACGGGGTACAGCAGGTACGGCTGCGGCTGCTGGAGCGGGCCGCGAGCGGCCGTGAGGCACCGCGGGACGTGTCCGCGTGGGCGGCGGTGGTCGCCTCCAACCTGGCGATGGACTGGCACCGTGCCAAGCGCCGCCAGGAGCGCCTGGGCGAGCGCCTGGCCTCGCTGCGCCAGCACGAGCACCCCTCCGGCGAGGAGTCCAGCGTGCTCTCGCTCGCCGTCGCCCGGGGCCTGGACGAGCTGCCCGACACCCTGCGCCAGGTCCTCGTCCTGCGCTTCTACGCCGACCTGCCGGTACGCGGGATCGCCGACGAGCTCGGCATCCCCGAGGGCACGGTCAAGAGCAGGCTCCACTCGGCGGTCCGCGCCTTGCGCACCCGCCTGCACGAGGACGAGGTGGTGTGACATGGCCGCCCGGGACGAAAGCCGACGCGACGCCGAGTACGACGACATCGCGCAGGCGGGCGCGGCGCACGGGGACGCCGAGCGGGACGGTGCCGCAGGCGGCGATGTCGCACGCGGCGATGTAGCACGCGGCGGTGCGAAGCGCGGGGACGCCGAGCGCGACAACACCGAGCACGGCGACCTCGCAAGCGGGAACGCGGGGCGCGGCGCCGCGCGTGCGGACGGCGATGGCGATCGTGACGATGCGCGCCGGGACGGCGGTCGTGGCGATGGCGATGGCGATGGCGAGCGTGGGGAGGGCGAGCACGGCGATGCCGCGCGCGGAGGCACCGTGTCCGGCGACCTCGCGCGCGGAGGCACCGCGTCCGGAGACACCGCGCGCGGAGACAGCGCGGCTGGCGATGGCGATCGTGACGATGCGCGCCGGGACGGCGGTCGTGGCGATGGCGATGGCGAGCGTGGGGAGGGCGAGCACGGCGATGCCGCGCGCGGAGGCACCGTGTCCGGCGACCTCGCGCGCGGAGGCACCGCGTCCGGAGACACCGCGCGCGGAGACAGCGCGGCCGGCGACCTCGCGCGGCGGGACGGTGAGCGCGACGGCTCGGTCGTCGACGGTGCCGAGCGCGACGGCCCTGCCCACGGCGGGGGCCGGGGCGCCGGCTCCGCGGACGGCGACCTCGCGGACGGCAACCTCGCGGACGGCGACCTCGCGTACGACGGGCCCGCCTACGCGGGCATGGACGCGCTCATGGCCGCCCTTCTCGACGAACCGTTGCCCGAGGACGCTCTGCGGGATGCCGAGTTCGTGGCGTCGCGTGATGCGGCCGTCGTCGACATCGAGCTGTTGAGGGAGCAGCTGGGGCTGATCGGTGAGGCGTTGGCGGTGGCGGGTGAGGACGCCGTGGCCGGGGCGCCGCCGGGGCGACCCGTGGCCGCGCGGCCGGGGGACGCGGCCGGTGCCGAGACGGACCCCGGGCGGGTGTCCGGGCCCGCGCCGGCCCCCGTCGCGTCGGTGAGGCCCCTGCCGCCGCGGCCGTCCCGCGCCCGGCGCGCCCTGAAGATCACCTTCGGCACCCTCGCCGCCGCCGCGGCCGCCTCCGTGGTCCTCGGCGTGGGCTGGGTCGTCGTACAAGCCGGCGGCGGCGTGACGGCGTCCGACTCGGGCGTCTCCGAGAAGTCCGGGAGCCAGGAGGACGGCGACCAGGCGGAGAGCGGTGCGGGGGGCGACTCCGCCTCGCTCAGCAAGGAGGGATACGTTGCCTGCGCCCGCCTCATCGTCGAGGGCACGGTCACCGAGGTCGAACCCGTGACCGGTGCCCCGCAGGACCGGATCACGGTCGAGGTGGACCGCTGGCTCAAGCCCGACAAGGGCGCCGACCGGATCGTCTTCCCCATGGACCACGACGTCGACCCCCGCCTGAAGAAGGGCGACCACGTCCTCGTCGGCATCCCGCGGGACGACGCCCGGCCGGACATCTGGACCACGAAGGAGGCGGACATCGCCCGCGACCGGGCCTGGATCGAGGCGGCGCTGCCGGGCTCGAAGGGGCTGTCGTGCGACTGACCCGCTGAACGCGACGAAGGGGCTGTCGTGCGACTGACCCGCTGAACGCGACGAGGGGGCGGGCGTCCTCCCGGACACCCGCCCCCTCGGTTCACTCACGCACTACCGGTAGGAGTACCGGCGCACTACCAGTGTTCCTCCTCCTACTCCTCCTACGGCGTGACCTTCTCGATCCGCACGCTGCCGGTGCCCGCGGCGGTACCGCGCGCGTTCACCAGCTGGACCTGGCCGAAGAACTCCCGGCCGGCCGGAGCCTCGGCGGCCGCGACGACGTCACCGGAGACGGTCGTCGACGCGCCCGTGCCGAGCTTGACCGGGGTGGCCGCGACCTTCACCTCGCCCAGGGCGGAGGAGAAGAACACGTCGCGGTAGTCGTACGCGGTGGACCCGGCCGGAACCGCGTAGCCGACGACCTCGATGGTGTACGTGCCGGCGGCCGGCGACGGGATGGAGACGGTCTCCTCGGAGTCGCCGTCCGCGGAGCTCGCGACCTCGTTGTGGGCGGCGTCGTAGACGTACAGGTCGAGGTCGGCGCCCGTGTCCGCCGTGTTGCCGATGGCGACGTCCAGGGACTCGGCGCCCGCGGGCACCTCGACCGTGGAGGTCTGGGTGACACCGGTCGCGATGGTCGGCCGGTCGGTCTTGGCCGAGCCGAGCGGGCCACCGGCCAGCTTGCCGTCGACGGGGGCGAGGCTGTTGGTCACCTTCCAGGAGGCGGCGGTCGGGGTGCCGACCTTGGCCTCGGGCACCGTGACGACCTCGGGGTCGAAGCTCGCGCCGTAGACCGCGAAGTTCAGCTTGAAGGTGTTGTCGAGCACCGGTGACGTCCGGCGCGACTCGACCTCGAACTCCCAGACACCGGGCTGCGGGTTGGCGTACGAACGCACGTCCGGCTTGCAGCCGTTGCCGTCGAGGTAGTTGTTGTAGCAGGTCAGGGAGCTGGTGCTCTCAACCGCGAGGCCGTACGGGTGGTTGGCGATGAAGCGGGTCTGGCTCTTGTCCTTCAGTCCGCTGATCGCGACCTCAAGGGTCTTCGCGCCCTCGGGGACGGTGACGAAGTACGACTTGAAGGAGTTGCGCTGGACCGTGCCGGACGCCGAGTGGGTGTACTTCAGCGGCGTGGAGACCACCACCGTGTTGAGCACCTGACGGTCGATGCCGACCGTCTTCGGGTCGTCGACCTCCAGGATCGCGCTGCTGATGCCCGAGTTCTCCGCCTTGGCGGCGATCTTCACGGTGACCGGCTTGTTCAGCGGCAGGGAGACCACGTCGTCGCCGACGATCCGGAACGTGTCGTCCCGGTTGTTCTCCAGGTGCAGCTCGTGGCGGATCGCCTTGTCGGCGCCGGACGTACGGGTGATCGTCACGTCGTACGTCTTCTTCTGCCCGGCCTTGAGGCCGCCCTCACGGTCGTAGACGCCGGTGCCGAAGCCCGGTGTCTTCAGCGCGAAGTCGATCGCCGTGTCGACGGGGGCCTTGACCGAGTACTCGTGCGCGGTCGCGCCCGCCTTGACCGACTTCCACGCGTCGACGATGTTCATCAGGCCCGCGCCCTCGGCGTACGCCTGGACGCCGCTGATGTGGTCGGCGGTCGAGGTCAGCGCGGTGCGCAGCTTCGCGGGCGTCAGGTCGATGCCCTTCTGCTTCGCGGCGCTGAGCAGCAGCGCGGAGGCGCCGGCCGCCTGCGGGGAGGCCATCGAGGTGCCGTTGAGCATCTGGTAGCCGGCCGGGAGCGTGTAGCCCGCCTCGGGGGCGATGACGCCCGGCAGCCAGGTCTGCGCGGTGTTCACCGCGGCGCCCGGCGCCACCAGGGTCGGCGTGAAGCCGCCGTCCTCACGCGGGCCGCGCGAGGAGAAGTTGAACAGCTGGTAGTCCTTGGCGACCTGCGAGCCGTAGTTGGACGCCCAGGTCTCCTTGGAGATGGACGCGCCGACCGAGATCACCTTGTCGGCCAGGCCGGGGTCGCCGATCGTGTTGGCGCCCGGGCCGGAGTTGCCGGCCGAGATGACCAGCTGGACGCCGTAGGTGTCGATGAGGCGCGTGTAGAGCTCGGCGCGCGCGTTGTTGCCGTCGTTCAGCGCCGGGAGGCCGCCGATGGACATGTTGACGATGTCGACGCCGCGGTTGACGACGAGGTCGATCATGCCCTCGGTGAGCGCCACGTTGGTGCAGCCGGGGCCGAACTCGCAGGCGCGGGACGAGACGATCTTCGCGCCGGGGGCGGCGCCGTTCATCTTTCCGCCGAACAGGCCGTTCGCGGCGGTGATGCCGGCGACGTGGGTGCCGTGCTCGCTGGAGATGAGACCGATGTTGACGAAGTCGGCCTTCTTGCCGACCCAGTCACCCCCGAAGGGGTCCATCGGGACGTCCTTGCGGTACTCGACGACGAACGGCTGGCGCTCGGCGACCTCGGTCGACGGGTCGTCGGTGCCGAAGTAGCCGACCTGGTAGCCGTCCTTGTACGGCTTCATCGGCTTGTCGTCGGTGAAGTCGAAGTTCTGGTTCACGTCGACGGTGACCGTGCCGGCCGCCGCGTCGTAGAGCACGCCCCACGCGTCGGTGGTGTCGCCGTCGCGGTTCACGTCACCGGCGGCGTCACCGGCCGCCGTGACGGACTCGCGGAAGGTGTTGACGGAGTACGAGCCCGCGGGCGCGGTCCAGGTCCGGCCGCCGTAGGTGAAGGTCGGCCCGGCGACCGAGTTCGTCATCGGACGCCAGCTGCCGTCACCGTCGACGATCGGGTCGGTGGACGTCACCCAGTCGACGATCTTGCGCTCGCCGGTGGTGGTCTTCTGCAGCGCGGGGTGCCCGAGGTCGACACCGGAGTCCAGGACGCCGATGGTGATGCCCCGGCCGTCCGCCTTCGGGTTCTGCTTCACGAAGTCGACGGCGCCCGTCTCGAAGGACGGGTTGTACGGGTTCTCGGCGGGGGTGTTCTTGCTCGGCCCCGGGTACGTCCTGGCCGCCGTGCCCTGCGCCTCGGCGCCCTTCTCGGTCTTCGCGACCGGTGACGGGTCGTCGAGGACGATCTCCTGGCGCAGGTCGATGCCCTGCACGGAGGAGAGCTTCGCGGCGGCCGAGATGGCCGAGTCGGCGCTCTTGGTCGGGACCGTGGCGCGGACGTAGCCGAGCTTGTCGTAGGTACGGCCCACGGAGCCGCCCTTGACCGCGTCCAGCTGCTCGGCGACCTGTTCGGTCCTGCCGGGCGTGGTGGCGATCATCATCGTGACGTTCTTGTCGCCGTCGGCCTTGGCCTCGGCGAGCAGGTCGGCGTCGGTCGAACCGAGCTTGTCGTGGGCGGACTTGACGCCGCCGTCCGCCGGGACGGTGGCCGACGGGTCGTCCGCCGAGAAGGCCATGGGTATCGGTCCGGCCGCGGAGAGCGCGGCGACCAGTCCCGCGGCCACGGCTATGCGCGCCACGCGTCTCGCACCCGACCGGGGGTCGGGCTGGGGGGTGAGGGTCATCGACATCCCTTGTAGGTAAGGAATTCAGGTGAAAACGAGCATTGATGATCCGAGCGGCGGGTTCGGATCGGTCCGGTCCGTTATGCGGTGCCGGATGGTCGCTCAGCCTTACCGAAGTGACACATGTTTGGGGAGGGTTGACCGAGGCGGGATTGTGTCATGGCGTAAACCCGCCACCCGTCATGGGTGCGATGACCGCGCATGAGCGGACATTTTGGCTAACGTCTGTGCATGCGCGAGGAGTTGAGGGTGGCGGCCTACGCCGTCTGCGTACGGGACGACCACATGCTGCTGGCCCGCTGGGTCTCCCGGGACGGCGAGAAGAAGTGGACCCTGCCCGGCGGCGGCATGGACCACGGCGAGGACCCGTACGACACGGTCGTCCGCGAGGCCGCCGAGGAGACCGGCTACACCGTCGAACCCACCGTCCTCCTCGGCATCGACACCGGCCGGCACACCTATCCCCGCCGCCTCGGCACCCACGCCGACCACCAGGCGCTGCGCATCGTCTACGAGGCCCGCGTCACCGGCGGGGACCTCCGCCACGAGACGAACGGCTCCACGGACATGGCCGCCTGGCATCCCTTGGACGAGATCCCGGCCCTCACGAGGGTGGGCCTGGTGGACCTGGGCCTGCGGCTGTGGCGGGAACGCCCGGAGAACGGCCACTTGACGCCGCCGCTGAACCCTTAGGGGCGCGGGGCAGTGCTGAATATGCGGCTACCGCCGCGGGGCGCGAGCAATCACGACGCACCCGCACACACCGCATCACCGGAGCCCCACGGCGAATACGTGCCCTACCCCACCAGATGAACAAGGAGTGACCTCTTCCCTTCGCTCCCCCTCACATTCGGGAACCCCCGGTGGACGCGCACCGTCCCCGAAGATCCACGTACGGTGATCGGCGTCGCCCGTTGCGACGTCGTTAACGTCCAGGCCACCCCGGCTGCCAAGCATCAAGTACGAGCGGGAACCCCCACTCCGGCCACCACCGCGGAGCGGCCCGCGACCACTTCCGACGCGTTCGCACTCGGGGAGACCGCGCCATGTCGCGCATACGCTCAGTCGCTGCCGCCGCCACCAACCCTGACCGCCGGGCCTTCCTCGCCGCCACCGGAGCGGTCGGCCTCGCCGCGGGGGTCGGCTTCGCCCTGCGGCCGGAGACCGAAGCCCACGCCGCCGCCTCCGCCGCCGGCGACGCCGCGGCCACCGAGGTCCCCCTGGCCAACCTCTCGAACAGAGAGGCCCCGGCCGCACCCCTCGCGCCGTACACCCGGGGCACCACCCTCGCTTCGGTCGCGGCTCCCCGCAACGCCTCCGGCTACCGTCGCCTCGGCGCCGGCCCGGCCTGGGCGCGGGTCGTACGCGGCGACCTGGCGACCCCCAAGTCCGGCCGTGAGAAGCGCCGGACGGCGCTTGCGTCCTTCGTGCAGTTCACCGACCTGCACGTGGTGGACGTCCAGCACCCGCTGCGCTACGAGTACCTGCGCGCCCAGACCGCCAGCGCCTGGCGGCCGCAGGAGGCCCTGTCCGTGGCCGGCGCGGTCTCGCTCGTCGAGCGGGTGAACGCGCTGCGCGGAGCCCCGGTGACCGGCTCCCCCCTGCACTTCGTCATGACGACCGGCGACAACACCGACAACAACTCCAAGACGGAACTGGACTGGTTCCTGAAGGTGATGAGCGGTGGCCGCGTCACCCCCAACTCCGGTGACCCGCGCCGCTACGAGGGCGTCCAGAACGCCGGACTCAAGCTCTACTGGCAGCCGGACGCCCCCCTCCGCGACGCCGACAAGCAGCTCGGCTTCCCGCGCCTGAACGGCTTCCTGGCCGCCGCGATCCGCGAGGTCAACAGCCCCGGCCTGAACGTTCCCTGGTACTCCACGGTCGGCAACCACGACTCCCTGCCCGGCGGTTGCTACGCCCCCGGCGACTCCTTCTTCGCCGACTTCGCGGTCGGCGGCAGGAAGCTGATGACCCTCGACGAGCAGGTCGGCAAGGCCCTCTGGGACAACGTCAAGAGCGGCGGCGACCCCCGGGGCGCCGACTGGAAGGCCGTGCTCAAGGCCCAGGCGAAGAAGATGCGCTCGGTCACTCCGGACGAGAACCGCGCCCCGTTCACCCCGCAGGAGTACCTCAGGGCCCACCTGGACCCGGCCCACACGGGCCCCGGCCCGGTCGGTCACGGCTACTCGCAGGCCAACCTCGACGCCCGCACCCAGTACTACGCCTTCCGCATCGCCGACGACGTCATCGGCGTCAGCCTCGACTCCACCGATCCCGGCGGCCACTACGAGGGCTCGCTCGGCACGGCCCAGCTCAAGTGGCTGGACCGTACGGTGAAGGAGGCGGCCAAGGACGGTTCGTACGTCGTCGTCTTCAGCCATCACACCAGCACGTCGATGCGGAACCTGCGCAAGGACCCCTCCCGCCCCGGCGAGGCCCGCCACGGCGGCGACGAGGTGCTGTCCCTGCTCGGCCGCCACCGCAACGTGCTGGCCTGGGTGAACGGCCACAGCCACCGCAACCGCGTCACCCCGCACGGGTCCGCGAACGGCGGCTCCTTCTGGGAGATCTCCACGGCCTCCCACATCGACTTCCCCCAACTCGCCCGCGTCATCGAGCTGGTGGACAACAAGGACGGCACGCTCTCCGTCTTCACCACCCTGATCGAATCGGCCGCCCCGCACGCCACCGACTTCACGGACCTCTCGCAGACCGGCCTCGCCGCCCTCTACCGCGAGCTCTCCTACAACGCCCCGGGCCGCCGCGACACGCTCACCGGCACGGCCGGCGACCGCAACACGGAGCTGGTCCTCCGGAAGGGCTGAAATCCGCTCAACCGGCGTGCACCTGCTCAACCTGCCCGCCCACCTGGGGGTCCCCCCTCGCGACCGGACGTTCTCGGGGTCGCCGAGAATGTCGGTGCGAAGGGGGAGACCACATGTCAGCACGCACGGCACGCACGGCACGCACGGCACGCACGGCACGCACGGCACGCACGGCACGCACGGCACGCACGGCTCGCACGGCACGTACGGCTCTGATGGCGGCGACCGCGGTGGCCGCGGCGGTGGCCCTGGCCGCGCCCGCGGTGGCGGTACCGGCGTCCTCCAGAACCGAACACGGCGCGACCCAGGAGGCCATGGACGCGGCGGTGGAGGACGGCGTCCCCGGCGTGGCCCTCCAGGCCAGGGACGAGCACGGCGTCTGGAAGGCCACCTCCGGCATCGGCGACATCAGGACGGGCAAGCCGCGTTCGGCCCACGACCGCTACCGCGTCGGCAGCATCACGAAGACCTTCGTGTCGACGGTCCTGCTCCAACTGGAGGCGGAGGGAAGGCTGTCGCTGGACGACAAGGTGGACACGTGGCTGCCCGGCCTGGTGCGCGGCAACGGCCACGACGGCGGCGAGGTGACGCTCCGTCAACTGCTCAACCACACCAGTGGAATCTCCAACTACACGGCCGACGAGGAGTTCGGCCGCACGTACTTCCTGAAGGACGGCTTCTTCACACACCGCTACGACACGATGTCCCCGGAGCAGCTGGTGGCCGTCGCCATGAAGCACAAGCCGGACTTCGCCCCCGGCACCGACTGGAACTACTCGAACACCAACTACGTCCTGGCCGGCATGGTGATCAAGAAGGCCACGGGAAACCCGTACGGCGACGAGATCCGCCGACGCGTCATCGAGCCCCTCGGCCTGCGTTCCACCCTCGTCCCCGGCACCTACCCGAAGGTCCCGAAGCCGAGCAGCCGCGCCTACGGCAAGCTGGCCGAGACGGCGACGGGCCCGACGTACGACGTCACGGAGCTGAACCCGTCCCTGGCCTACTCGGCGGGCGAGATGATCTCCGACTCGGGCGACCTCAACCGCTTCTATACGGCACTGCTCAAGGGCAAGCTCCTGCCACCGAAGCAGCTCGCCGAGATGAAGACCACGATCAAGGTGGACGGCATCCCGAACGCCGGCTACGGACTGGGCCTCATGGAACGCGAACTCAGCTGCGGCATCACCGTCTGGGGTCACGGCGGCGGCATCCACGGCTCCACCTCGGAAGCCGTCAGCACCTCCGACGGCCACCATGCCCTCGCCTTCAACTTCAACAGTGACTGGACGGGCGACAGCGAGGCGATCGTGGAAGCGGAGTTCTGCGACAAGTAGCCGACCGGCATGAGGAAGGGCCGCCGAAGCGGACGGCGGCCCTTCCTCTCCCCTCCTGGTGCCCCGAGTTACCCGATTTACCGGGGAAGCACCACGACTTATTACCGGGGAAGCACCACGACTTACCGGGGAAGTACCACGACATACGCGGCCGGATCGCGGTCGCACGACGCCATCAGGGCGGTACGGACGATGGCCGCCTGCTGCTCCAGGGAGTCACGCAGCTTCCCGGGGGTGAGGTGGACGACGGTGATGCCGAGCCGTTCCAACACCTGCCGCTTACGGGCGTACTCGGACCACAGCGCGTCGTCCTCCTGACGCGGGGCCCGGACGTCGAGCTCGACCGCGACGGCCTGCTCCGGCCAGTACGCGTCGAGGCCGCCGAGGTGAGGGCCGCCGGGCAGCCGGAGGTCGACGTTCCAGACCGGGTCGGGCAGGGCGTACTCGCGGACCATCCGGTACAGCTGGTCCTCCGCGATCGCCCGGCCCTCGGCGAGCAGCGATTCCACCGCGTCGACGACATGCGGACGGTTCAGCAGCCGCGCCTCGGTCAACTCCCTTACGACGGCGGCGGGTTCGGTGTGACCGCCGCGTACCGCCTCCGTGAACAGCCGGCGTACGGCGGCCGCGTCCGCGAGTTCCGCGACCGCGTCGGCCAGCGCGCGCGGGACGGGGGCGACGGGCAGGCCGGTCACATACGACGGGGTCGGCATGGCCGGGGTGCGGACGATCCGCGCGCATCCCACGGTCCGCAGCCGGCGCAGGCGCGGGACCAGGATGTCGATCGCGTCGAGGGAGGGCAGCGGGGGAGCGGACGAGAATCCGTGCAGCGTCAGGGCGGCCAGGCCCGTGATCACCACGTCCGGGTAACGGGGCGCCGGGCGGGGCTCGTCGGCGTTCGGCTGCGCGGGTACGCCGACGGCCCCCGCCATCCCGGTGGCCGTCTCGCGGAACGGGGAGCGGGCCGCGTACGACAGCACCGCGTGCAGCCGCTCCTCGGAGGTGGGCGGGCCCGGGTGCAGCAGGAACACACCCGGCAGGATCTGCTGCCAGGAACCACCGGGCCGGCACTGCTCGTTCGTCTCGGCGGCGGTGACACCCTGCGCGCGCAACTGCGCGGCCGTCAGCACCCGGCGCGTGACGTCCGAGAGGCGACGGAGGGGGCGGGGGGAGAGCGGGGTGTTGTGGGTCATGCCCCGGAGGTTCCCGCTCCGGGGCCGCGGATTAACCGCTGTTACACGCCCGTCGACAAATCGGGACAAGACCGCACTAAAGTACGTGCGTTCGACTGCCGATACCCGCTGGTCCGGACGCGATCAGAAAAAGTTACGGGTCCGATTACCCGAATTCGGTAACCCTCAACCCGGCAGCCCACCCCGGCCGGCCCAGCGGCACCCGGCAAGCGCCGGTGAGCGAAACCCGCCCTCGCTCAGCGGCAGCCGCCGGGTGCGCAACACACCAAGGCCCGGCGGCAGTTACCCCGCGGCTCCCGCCTCCGCCGCCGCGTCGCACGCCTGCCCCCGCAACCCCCGAGCCAGATCGTCCCGGGCCTCCAGCACCAGCCTCCGCAACGCCGGCGCCGCCCCCGCGTGCGAGGCCAGCCACGCGTCCGTCGTGTCCAACGTCCCCTGGGAGTCCTGGAGCGACGGGAACAGCCCGCGCACCACATCCATCCCGATCTGGATGGACCGCTCGGCCCACACCCGCTCGATCACCTCGAAGTACTTGCCCGCGTACGGCGCCACCAACTCCCGCTGGGACGGCCGGGCGAACCCCGCGATCGTCGCCTCGACCAGCGCGTTGGAGAGCGTGTCCGACTCCACGACCGACGCCCACGCCTGCGCCTTGACCGCCGCGGACGGCCGCGCCGCCAGGCACCGCACCTGATGCCGCTTCCCGGAAGCGGTATCGTCACGGGCCAACTCGGCGGCCAGCGCGCCCTCGTCGGCCACCCCGTGCGTCGCCAGCGGCTCCAGGAACGCCCACCGCAGCTCCTGGTCGACCTCCAGTCCGTCGACCTTCTCGGTCCCGGCCAACAGCCCCTGCAGCACCGCCAGATCGCCCTCGCCCGACGCCACCGAGGCGAAGAAACGGGCCCACGTCAGCTGATGCTGACTGCCCGCCTCGGCCGCCCGCAGCTCCCGCAACGCACCCTCCGCCAGCAGCCGGCCCCCGGTCCGCCGCCACGTGGGCGCCGCGTAGTGCGTGAGCGCCGAGTTGGCCCACGCGTGCAGCATCTGGAGCACGCCGATGTCGGACTCCCGCCCGGCGAACCGCAGCACGAGGTCGACGAAGTCCCGCGCCGGCAGCAGCGCGTCCCGGGTCAGGTTCCACAGCGCCGACCAGCACAGCGCCCGCGCCAGCGGGTCGGAGATGTCCCCGAGCCCGGCCCGCAGCGTGTCCAGCGACTCCGCGTCGAACCGGATCTTGCAGTACGTCAGGTCGTCGTCGTTGACCAGCACCAGCGCGGGCGCCTCGGCCCCGGCCAGCTCCCCCACGACCGTACGCGGCCCCTCGACATCCACCTCGGCGCGCGCGTACCGCTCCAACGCGCCCCCGTCCGTACGTCGGTACAGGCCGATCGCGACCCGGTGCGGCCGCAGTTCGGGATGCGATTCGGCGGCCTCCTGCACCACCGCCAGCTCGTCGATCCGGCCCTCGGAGTCGAGAAGCACCTGCGGAGTGAGGGAGTTGACCCCCGCCGTCTGGAGCCAGGCCCGCGACCAGGACGCCATGTCCCGCCCGCTGGTCTCCTCCAGGACCGACAGCAGGTCGCCCAGCTTCGTGTTGCCGTACGCGTTCCGCTTGAAGTAGCGCCGGGCGCCCTCCAGGAAGGCCTCGCGCCCCACGTACGCCACCAGCTGCTTCAGCACGGACGCGCCCTTGGCGTACGTGATGCCGTCGAAGTTGAGCTTGGCGTCCTCCAGGTCACGGATGTCGGCCGTGACGGGGTGGGTGGAGGGCAGCTGGTCGGCGCGGTACGCCCAGGACTTGCGGTTGTTGGCGAAGGTGACCCAGCCGTTGGTGAAGCGGGTCGCCTCGACCATCGAGAAGGAGCCCATGAAGTCGGCGAAGGACTCCTTCAGCCACAGGTCGTCCCACCACACCATGGTCACCAGGTCGCCGAACCACATGTGCGCCATCTCGTGCAGGATGACGTTGGCCCGCCGCTCGTACGACGCCCGTGTGACCTTGCCCCGGAAGATGAACTCCTCGCGGAAGGTGACGAGTCCCGGGTTCTCCATCGCGCCGAGGTTGTACTCGGGCACGAACGCCTGGTCGTACTTCCCGAAGGGATACGGGTAGTCGAAGTGGTCGTGGAAGAAGTCCAGGCCCTGCTTGGTGATGAGGAAGACGTCGTCGGAGTCGAAGTAGGGGGCGAGACCCTTGCGGCACATCGCGCCGAGGGGGATCTCCAGCCGCGTACCGTCCTCGAAGGTCCGCTCGTAGGTGTCCGTCACGTAGTGGTACGGGCCCGCGGCGAAGGCCGTGATGTACGTCGAGATCGGCTTGGTCTCCGCGAACCGCCACACCCCGTCCGCCTGTTCGCCGGCCCCGTTGCTCCACACGACCCACCCCTCGGGCGCGCGCACCTCGAAGCGGAAGGGGGCCTTGAGGTCCGGCTGCTCGAAGTTCGCGAAGACACGGCGGGAGTCGGCCGGTTCGTACTGGGTGTAGAGGTAGACCTCGCCGTCCTCGGGGTCGACGAAGCGGTGCATGCCCTCGCCGGTGCGGGAGTAGGCGCACTGGGCGTCGACCACCAGCTCGTTCTCGGCGGCCAGGTCGTCGAGGGCGATCCGGGAGCCGTCGAAGACCTCGCTCGGGTCGAGGTCCTTGCCGTTGAGGGAGACGGCCGTCACGCTCGGCGCGATCAGATCGGCGAAGCTGCCGGCGCCGGGGTCGGCGCAGCGGAAGCGGATCGTCGTCACCGAACGGAAGGTGCGCGGCTCGCCGCCGAGGTCACCTGAGTCGCCGACGGCGGACCGCAGATCGAGGGAGACCTCGTAACCATCGACGGACAGCAGTGCGGCCCGCTCCCGGGCCTCGTCGCGGGACAGATTCTCACCGGGCACGGGCGGCACTCCCTCAGGGTGGTGTTCAGGTGGTGTTCAGTATGCGGACAGGCCCGATCCTGTCATGCGCACCTGGCGGCGGGCAGGTGGGAATGCGACGCCGGGCCGTCGGTGTTGCCAGCTGAAACGACTTCCGTCCGAGGAGAACCATGTCCCAGCAGACCTCCGGCAAGACCCCTGTCGACTTCTGGTTCGACCCGCTGTGCCCCTGGGCCTGGATGACCTCGCGGTGGGTCCTTGAGGTGGAGAAGGTCCGGGACATCGAGGTCCGCTGGCACGTGATGAGCCTCGCCGTGCTGAACGAGCCCAAGATCGACGAGCTGCCCGAGGAGTACCGCGAGCTGCTGGAGACCAAGGCCTGGGGCCCGGTGCGGATCGTCATAGCCGCCCAGCAGGAGCACGGCGCCGAGGTCCTCGGTGACCTCTACACCGCGATCGGCACGCGCGCCCACAACCAGGGCCTGGGCATCGAGAAGGACGTCGTCGCCGCCGCGGTGGCCGAGGTCGGGCTGCCCGAGTCCCTGATGGACCACTGGGACTCCACCCCGTACGACGCCGAACTGCGCGCCTCCCACAAGGAGGGCATCGACAAGGTCGGCCAGGACGTCGGCACCCCCGTCATCGCCGTCCCCGGCGCCGACGGTGAGCAGATCGCCTTCTTCGGCCCCGTCGTCACCCCGGCCCCCCAGGGCGAGGAGGCCGCCAAACTCTGGGACGGCACCCTCCTCGTGGCCTCGGTCCCCGGCTTCTACGAGATCAAGCGCACCCGCACCAAGGGCCCGGACTTCAGCAACCTGCTCTGACTGCCCCGGGTCACCGGAAGGACTCGGGGAGGGTCAGCCCCTCGCTCTGGACCGCGTACGGCTGGACCCACAGGCAGCGGCCCTTCTCACCGTGGTTGCCGCAGCGCCACCAGCCGGCCGGGTTCTTCCCCTGGGACCTGAGGTAGTGCTGGACCTCCTTGTCGGCCTCGTAGAACGCCAAGGGCTTGCGTCCCCCGCAAGGGGGGCAGTGCTTGTAGCTCGGCATACGACCTCCCGGTCCCCTCGGCCGGATCGGGAATCCGGCCGGAAAACGGGAGCATAGGGCGAAAGCCCCGGAAAACGTCAGCACGGAATGCGTCCCGCCGCGGCGTTTTCCGGCAACGGAACGGCGAGAACCCCCGCGAGTCACGCCCTCGCGGGGGTTCTCCCTTCTTCGGCCTGCCCGGTGAAGGTTGAGAAGACGATCACGAGCAGGGCATCTCGGTGGGGGCTCGGGGGTGGTGTGTCGGTGCCCCTGTCCGACCCTTATTGCAACATACTTGCAAGTGCGCGGCAACGGCAGGAGAATGTAGGGCCTGCTCAGGCATGTGCAAGGGCCCTCGCGCGAACCGACCGTCCGTCCTCCGCGCGAGGGCCCTGAAGCATCCGAGGTGTGTGTCAGCGGGCGGCGCGCGCCCTCTGCCAGGCGTATCCGATCGCCGCCAGGAACAGCGTCATCCCGCCCGTCCAGTACAACTGCGTCCGCGTGCCCGGCTCCCGGGCCATCAGGACGAAGACGGCGGCCATCCCCGCGAGCGCCACCCACGTCAGCCACGGGAACGCCCACATCCGGACGACCGGCTTCTCCGGGGCCTCGCGCTCGATACGGCGGCGCAGGAGCAGTTGGGAGACGGCGATGAAGATCCAGACGACGAGGATGACCGCGCCGATCATGTTGAGGAGCCAGGGGAAGACGTCGTCGGGGCGCCAGTAGCTGAGCAGGACGCAGAGGAACCCGAAGACGCTGGAGGCGAGGACGGCGATCCGGGGGACCCCGCCCGAGACCCGGCCGATCACCTTCGGACCCTGCCCGCGCTCCACCAGGGAGTAGGCGATGCGGGAGGAACCGTAGATGTTGGCGTTCATCGCGCTGAGCAGGGCCACCAGCACGACCACGTTCATCAGTTGGCCGGCACCGGGGATGCCGAGGCGGTCGAGGGCGGCGACGTACGGGCCCTTCTCGACCACGGCCTTCGCGTCCCACGGGACGAGGGTGACGATGACCGCCATGGAGCCGACGTAGAAGAGGGCGATGCGCCACATCGCCGTACGGACGGCCGTGGCGACGCCCTTGACGGGGTTCTCGGACTCGGCCGCCGCGATCGTCACCGTCTCCAGGCCGCCGTACGCGAAGATCGAGGCCAGGAGACCGATGACCAGGCCGTCGGTGCCGTTGGGCAGGAGGCCGCCCTCACCGGTGAGATGGGCGAGGCCGGGCGAGTCCGTGCCGGGCAGGACGCCGGCGACGGCCAGGACCCCCAGCACCAGGAACAGGGTGATCGCGCCGACCTTCAGCGCGGCGAACCAGAACTCGAACTCGCCGAAGTTCTTCACGGCGGCGAGGTTCGTGCCGAGGAACACCAGCATGAAGAGCGCCACCCAGGCCCACTCGGGGGTCCCGGGCAGCCACCCCGTCACGATCTTCGCGGCGCCGATGCCCTCCAGGCCGACGGCCGTACAGAGCAGCACCCAGAACGACCAGCCGGCCGCGAAGCCCGCCCACGGGCCGAGAGCGCGTTCGGCGTGTGCCGAGAAGGAACCCGACGAGGGATACGCGGCGGACATCTCGCCGAGCATCCGCATCACCAGCATGACGAGGAGCCCGGAGAGGGCGTACGCGACGACGATCGACGGACCGGCCGCGGCGATGCCCGCGCCGGACCCGACGAAGAGGCCCGCGCCGATCACCCCGCCGAGGGCGATCATCGAGAGGTGGCGCTGCTTGAGACCGTGGGACAGGGAGGCGTCGGGCTCTTGTGGGGCCTTGACGTCGGTGCTGGGCATGGGCGCGGTTCGTCCAATGCGTGAGTCGGGCAAAAACGCCCACAGTCTGGGCAGCCCCTCCGTGCGCACGGAGGGGCTGTCCGCTATCCGGACGCGTCCGGCACCGAGGGTGCCCGAGCGGCTACGGAGGTGGCGGGATCAGGCCGCCACGGGCGTGGGCTGCGCGGCCACGGGTGTGGGCTGCGACGCCACGGACGTGTAGTGCGAGGCGTCCCCCTCGATCGAGCGGCTCTCCTCGCCCTCGATGCCCGCCGGCACGTCACCGGCGACGGTCACCCGGTGCAGTCGGCGCGGCAGGCCGTCGTAGTTGTCGATGGCGTAGTGCTGGGTGATGCGGTTGTCGAAGACGACGAGCTGGTTCTCCGACCAGCGGTGGCGCAGCACGTTCTCCGGCCGGGTCACGTACGACTGGAGCAGGTCGAGGAGCTTGCGGGACTCGCCGAGCGACAGGCCCACGATCCGCTGCGCGAACCCGCCGATGAACAGCCCGCGTTCACCCGTCAGGGGGTGGACGCGCACGACCGGATGGGCCGTGCGGTACGTGATCGAGGTGAACCGGGCGCGCTGTTCGGCCCGCTCCGCGTCGATCTCCTCCTCGGGCACCGCGTAGTCGTAGTCGTTGGTGTGCTCCGCCCACAGGCCGTCGGCCAGCCGACGCAGCGGCTCGGGCAGGTCCCGGTAGGCCGCCGCAGCGTTCGCGATCAGGGTCTCGCCGCCGTACGGCGGGATCGTGATGCTGCGCAGGGTGGTGGCCTGTGGTGGGTTGAGGACGAACGTGACGTCGGTGTGCCAGTGGTTGGCGCGCCCTCGCTCGCTGTCCACGGGCAGGACGTTCGCGGCACCCGCGACGGCGTCCACCGTGGGGTGGGCGGTGGTGATGTCGCCGAAGTGGCGGACGAAGGCCTGGTGGGTCTCGTCGTCGAGGTTCACGTCGTCGAAGACGAGCGCCTTGTGGACGTTGAGCGCCTCACGGAGCGCGGCGACCGTCTCCGCGTCGAGGGGCTTGGAGATGTCGACGCCGGAGACGCGGGCGCCGATGTGGGCGGTGACCTTCTGGATCTCGATGGTCATGGCGTGCTTCCTTTCGGGGGCCGGACTGCGGGAGCCGGAATGCGGTGGCGGGACTGCGGTGGCGGGACTGCGGGGGCCGGGACTTCGCGGATCAGACGAGGGCGGGCGCGGACGTGCGGACGTGCTGGTTGGCGGGGCGCGGGAGGCCGTAGCGGTCCCGCAGCGTGCGGCGCGGTCCGTACTCGGTGCGGAGCAGACCGCGGGCGCGCAGGATCGGGACGACGTGGTCGACGAAGGCGTCGAGCCCGGACGGCAGGACCGCGGGCATGATGTTGAAGCCGTCGGCGGCACCGCGCGTGAACCAGGTCTCGATCTCGTCGGCGACCTGCTCGGGCGTACCGGCGAAGGTGAGGTGCCCGCGCCCGCCGCCCAGCCGCCCGATCAGCTGCCGCACGGTGAGCCGGTCGCGCCGGGCCAGTTCGACGACGAGCGTGTAGCGGCTCTTGGCGCCCTCGATGGCGCTCTCGGGCGGAAGGTCGGCGGGGAGCGGGGCGTCCAGCTCCAGGCTGCCGGGCGCCAGTTGCAGCAGCCGCTCCAGGTTGCCCACCCCGTGCGTGTACACGATGTGGTCCTCCAGGACCCGCTCGGCCGCCCGCGCCTCGGCCTCCGTCGAGCCGAGCACGGGGACGATGCCGGGCAGCACCTTGATGTGCTCGGGGTCCCGGCCGGCCGCCGCCGTACGGGACTTGAGGTCGGCGTAGAAGGCCCGCGCGTCCTCGATGGTCTGCTGCGCGGTGAACACGGCCTCCGCGTACCGCGCGGCGAACTCCTTGCCGTCCTCGCTCGATCCCGCCTGTACCAGCAGCGGGTAACCCTGCGGCGTACGGGGGACGTTGAGGGGACCCTCGACGCTGAAATACGTCCCCTTGTGCCGGGGCGGGTGGATCTTCGTGTCGTCGGCCCAGACACCGGACGCCTTGTCGGCGACGATCGCGTCGTCCTCCCAGCTGTCCCAGAGCTTCAGGGCCACGTCGAGGAACTCGGCGGCCCGCGCGTACCGCTGGGCGTGCGCGGGCTCGGCGTCGAGTCCGAAGTTGCGGGCCGCCTCGGCGCCGGCGGTGGTGACGATGTTCCAGCCGGCCCGGCCGCCGCTGAGGATGTCGAGCGAGGCGAACTTGCGGGCCAGGTTGTAGGGGGAGTTGTAGGACGTGGAGGCGGTGGCGATCAGGCCGATGTGCTCGGTGGTCGTCGCCAGCGCGGTCAGCAGGGTGAGCGGTTCCAGGGCGCCCGCCGGACGCTGGCCCACGCTGCCCCACAGCTGCGGGCCGTCGGCCAGGAAGAGCGAGTCGAACGTGCCGCGCTCCGCGATCCGGGCCAGCCGCACGTAGTGGTCCAGCTCGACGTGCGCGTACGGGTCGGACTCCGGCAGCCGCCACGAGGCTTCGTGGTGGCCGGTGTTCATCAGGAACGCGTTGAGGTGAAGCTGTCTCGATGTCACTGGTGGTCCTCGGGGGTCATGGGCGGTTCAGCGGAGGCCATGGGTCGGTCCTGCGGGAGTGCGTCGGCGGTTCACCGGAGGCCAGTGGCGGCCACTGGTGGTCACTGGTGGTCCGCCGTCACACCGAGCGCGGCGAGCAGCCGTTCGCGGTACTCGCCCAGCAGGGGGTCCCGGTACGAGCGCGGGTGCGGGCGGTCGATGGCCAGGTCGAGGCCGATGCGGCCCTGTTCGAGCACGAGAACCCGGTCGGCGAGCACGATCGCCTCGTCGACGTCGTGGGTGACGAGCAGGACGGAGGGCCGGTGGCGCTCCCACAGCTGCCTGAGCAGGGCGTGCATCCGGATCCGGGTGAGCGCGTCCAGGGCGCCGAACGGCTCGTCGGCGAGGAGCAGTTCGGGCTCGCGGACGAGGGAGCGGGCCAGCGCCGCGCGCTGCGCCTCGCCGCCGGACAGCTCGTTCGGCCAGGCGCGCTCACGGCCCTTCAGGCCCACCTCGGCGAGCGCCTCGCGGCCCTTGTCGGCGGCCGCTCTGCCCTCCGCGCCCAGCAGCACGTTGTCGAGGACCCTGCGCCAGGGCAGCAGCCGGGAGTCCTGGAAGACGACGGACACCCTGGCCGGCGCGGTGAGCCGGCCGCTGCCCACCACCTCGTGGTCGAGCCCGGCGACCGCCCGCAGCAGTGTGCTCTTGCCGGAGCCGCTGTGCCCGAGCAGGGCGACGAACTGCCCGGCGGGGATGTCCAGGTCGACACCGTCGAGGACCTTGCGCCCGTCGAACGACCGGGTGAGTTCCCGGAGTTGTACGGCGGGCCGGGCCGCTGTCGTCGTGGTGGCCGTCAGCTGCTCAGCGTGCGTCGCCATGACAGCACCCTCCGTTCGATGAGACGGACCGCGCTGTCGGAGACCAGGCCGAAGATCCCGTAGACGACCAGGCCGACGAGGATGACGTCGCTCTGGCCGTAGTTCTGGGCCTGGAACATCATGTAGCCGAGTCCGTTGGTGGCGTTGATCTGCTCCAGGACGACCAGGCCCAGCCAGGAGCCGGTCACTCCGAGGCGCAGGCCCACGAAGAAGCCGGGCAGCGCGCCGGGAATGACGATCTGCCGGACGAACTGGAACCTCGACAGGCCCTGCACCTCGGCGAGTTCGACGAAACGGCTGTCGATCCCGGCCAGTGCCGCATGGGTGTTGAGGTAGATCGGGATGTAGACGACGATGGCGATGATCGCGATCTTGAAGGTCTCGCCGATGCCCAGCCAGAGGATGAACAGCGGGATCAGGCCCAGCGTCGGGATCGCCCGGTTGAGCTGCACGGTCCCGTCGATCAGGGCCTCGCCGGTCCGGCTGAGCCCGGAGGCCAGGGCGAGCGCGACACCGGCGGTCAGACCGATCGCGAACCCTGATCCGGCCCGCTGCAACGACGTCACGATGTCCGTCGTCAGCGTCCCGTCGGTCCACAGATGGACACCGGTCTCCAGCACCGTCCAGGGCGCGGGGACCGCCGCCGGATCGAGCTGCCCGGCGGCGGAGGCGACCGCCCACAGGGCGAGGAACAGCAGCGGCCCGACGAGCCGGGAGGCGGGCAGCCGCTTACCGGGGGAGAGACGCCGGCGCCTGCGGACCTGAGAGGCCTCCTGTTCCTCGGCGGCGGCAGCAGCGGCGGAGGTTGGATCGGTGGCGGTGGCGGTGGCGGTGGCGGTGGCGGCGGACGCGGCGCCGGTGGTCGTCGAGGCGCCCGTGGTCACGGCGCTCACCTCCGGTACTCCGCGGTCACGGCCTTCGCCGCGATCCCCTCGAACCGCCGGTCGAAGAGCGTGCCGACGTCGAACTTCTTCACGAAGCCGCCCTCCGCCAGCAGATCGGCGGTCTCCTGCTCCCACTTGATCGCCTCGTCCCAACTCGGCGGGAAGAGCGGCTTGTTGGCGAGTTCGGTGATCGACTCCGCCTGGGCGGGAGTCAGATTCTGGGTCTTCACGTAGAACTCCTCGTTCCAGATGTCCGGGTTCTCGTACTGCCAGACCGCGCCCTTCGCCCAGTACGGGATGTACGCGGCCACGGCGGCCGCCTTCGCGGAGTCGCCCAGCACGGAGGCCGGCGCCCACAGCAGGTTGAGCAGGTCCACCACGTCGGTGGTGATCGTGCGGGCGCCCTTGGATCCGTACTGCTGCAGATAGGCGGGCGCCTGCTGGTTGCCGAGCGGCGCCACGTCCACCTGGCCCGACTGCAGGGCCGTCAGGAACTGGTTGCTGGTCAGCGGGACGAGCTTTGCGTCGTCGTACGCGACCCCCGCCTTCTTCAACGCCCGCAGGAGGACGACGCCCTGCGCCTGCCCCTGGGAGAAGGCGAGCTTCTTGCCCCGGAAATCCTTGACCGAGGTGATGTCGCTGCCGGGTTTGGTGGCGAAGAGATAGTTCGGCTTCCGGGTGACGTTGATGGCGACGATTTTCGCGTCGTATCCCTGGTAATGCGCCTGGATCGGCGGGATTCCCGCGTTGTTGGCCACGTCCAGTGAACCCGACCGGAACGCGTTGATGACATCGGGACCGGCACCGATGTTCGCCCAACTACTCACTCTGAAAGGCAGATCGTCGAGTTTCGCGAGCCTCAGCTGCAACTCCTGCTGATTCTGGAACGAGGAGATCTTCAGGCTCGTACCCGAGGGCACCTTGGTGGGCAGCGGCGCGTCCGCGGCCGTCCGGGCGGTCGCCGCGCTGCTGTCGGCGCAGCCGCTCAGTCCGGCCGCCGCGGCCGTGACGCCGAGGAGAGAGGTGAGGAAGAGCCGCCGGTCGAAGCCGGGCGCGGCGGAGGAAGGCATGGGAGGACCCCCTGAGGGAAACGTCGGGACAGTACGGAACGTGCGCCGAGGCGCACGGAATCGCGCACGGAGGAAATCCGCAGAAGCGGACGGAAACTGAGGCCGAGGCCGAGGCTGAGGCCGAGGCGGCGGAAGAGGGAGAAGCACAAGAAAGCTGCGGAAGGAGAACTCACGCAGGAAGAAGTGCCGCGTCGGCCGGAGTGCGAGAGGCACTCCGGAACGTCAACGTGTCAGCAACAGAGGGTGCGACAACTCGTGAGCAGCATGAATACGATGTTCCCGGTCTTCGGCATTGCCTGTCAACATTCGGAGTTTCTGAATTAACCGGCCTCGGCCGAGCCGTGGTCGAGTCGCGCCACGGCCCCCAGCGGATCCCGGTAGAGCACGTCCAGAGCCACCGCCCCGCCCGCCGTGGCCAGCACGGAGTCGGGGAAGCTCGTCGGTCCCACGGCCGCCGCCCGGTCCGGCCCCACGGCCGCGCGCAGCGCCGCGAGGCAGTCCGCCCGGCCGATGACCCCGATCTCGGTGACCACCACCGTCTCCGGGTTCAGCACGTCGAGCAGCAGCTCCGCCGCCCGCCCCACCATCCGCGCCCGTTCCACCAGCAGACGTACGGCCGTCGCGTCGCCGCCCGCCGCCGCGTCCAGCACCCGCATCGGGTTCACCCCGTCGATGACCCCGGCCGCCCGCGCCCGCCGGCACAGTGTCCGCTCGCTCAACTCGGCCTGGAGGCAGCCGATCCGACCGCATGCGCAGGGCTCCGTACCGCCGGGCAACGGCAGATGGGCGATCGCCCCGGCCTGGGAGCGGGGCCCGTGGTGCACCTCGTCGTTGGTCGCGAACGCCGCGTCGACCACGTTGCCGACGAACAGGTGCAGCACGCTCCGGCTGCCACGCGCCCGCCCGAACAACTGCTCGGCGCCCACCAACGCCCGTGCGTGCCCGTCCACATGGACCGGCAGCCCGGTCCGGGCACCGAGCATCTCCCGCACCGGCACCTCGCGCCAGCCCAGCAGCGGATGCTCGACGACGGTTCCGGTCTCCCGGTCCACCCAGCCGCCGGCCGCGAAGCCGATGGCCAGGGCGCGGCAGCCCGGCGCCGCGTCCAGCAGGGCCCGGAGTTCGTCGGCGGCCCGCGCCAGGACCCGGGCGGGGTCGGTGGAGCCGTGCTTCAACCGTCGCTCCACGACCACCCGTCCGCGCAGATCGAGCAGCGCGACGGTCGTGTACGGCACGGCCACATGCACCCCGCCCACCACGAACCGCGAGTCGTCCAGGTCGAGGGGCACGTGCGGGCGCCCCGCCGCCTTGGCCCGCCGGGGCGGTGCGGCCTCACGGATGAGACCGACCCCCGCGAACCGGGCGCAGTAGTCGGTCACCGAGGCCGGCGACAGTCCGGTCACCCGGGCGATGATGCTGCGTGCCACGGGACCGTGCTCCAGCACGGACCGCAGGACCACGCTCGCGCTGGTCCGCCGCCGGTCGCTGTCGGCGGCGCGCGGCACGGGAGAGAAAGGGGAGGCAGGGGTGACAAGGGTGGGTGCCGTCGCGGCACGGGGCATGGCGATCATCCTCGGGAACGGGTCCGACACTGCGCCGTCTCGGAAGGCGAGGCGTGCCGGAGCCGCCTCACCCGGAGCGGCGACAGATGGCCGTGCCCACGCGTCGCAGGTCGACGTGGCGACGCGACGAGAAGTACCGGGCCTGAGCAACCATGCGCTCGAAGCTAGCAAAACGGCCCACCGCTGCCCAGACGGCGACCGACGGGCGAGACGGCACCTGTCCACCCCACCGACCCGATTGGTGAAACCCTACAGATCCGATGTGACGCCCCTTCATGGTCCAAGCCACGTCACCTCAGTGACCGGCATCACGCCGTACCGGGTGTAACCAGCATCCTTTGTGAGAAGCCCACCAAGGCGTCGCTCCCCCCTTTGTCGAGCGCTGACGGTGTCCGGCGCGAGGGCCCTGGGATAGCGTCACCGTGTCCCCGCCGACTTCACCCGCCGGAGTGAGCCCGAACATGAGCACCGCCGCCGCCTCGTCAGCCCGCCCCGGCGAGGTCCTCGCCGACCTGCTGCCCGTCTCCAGCGTCCGCGCCCGCGACATCGCGCTCGTGGTCAGCGGCGCCGCGCTCACCGGGCTGGCCGCCCAGATCGCCGTACCCGTGCCGGGCTCCCCGGTCCCGGTCACCGGCCAGACCTTCGCCGCCCTGCTCGTCGGTACCACCCTCGGCGCGGGCCGCGGTGCCGCCTCGCTCGCCCTGTACGCGCTGGCCGGCCTGGCCGGGGTGCCGTGGTTCGCGAACGGTACCTCCGGCGTCGGTGTCTCCTTCGGCTACATCCTCGGCATGATCCTGGCCGTCGCCGCCGTGGGCGCGCTGGCCCGCCGCGGCGGCGACCGCTCCACGCTGCGCATGGCGGGCACGATGCTCGTCGGCGAGGCGATCATCTACGCCGTCGGCGTCCCCTACCTCGCCGTCACGGCCGGCATCCCCTTCTCCACCGCCGTCGCGGTCGGCCTCACCCCCTTCCTGCTGGGCGACGCCATCAAGGCCGCCCTGGCCATGGGGCTGATGCCGACGGCGTGGAAGCTGCTGAACAGGTGACGCCTCGACTCGGCCCCGCTGAGCGGGCGCCATTCAGCCCGTGACGCCGTAACACCCTCCGAAGAGGCTCGCCGGGTCGTACGCCGACCGCACCACGGCGAGCCTCTTCCGCGTTCCGACGCCGTGCGGCCCCTCACCCCGATCCCCGCCGCCGAACGCGCAGTCGACGGCCCGGGCCCTGATGGTGGACCTGCGCGACACACATCGCGGCCGCCTCCGGCCCGGTCCGCGCGAGCACCTCTCCTGCTCGGCCGGTCAGGAATCCTGCCGGGCCCGCCGGTGGTTCCACCACAGGCCCGCCGCACCGGCCGAGATGAGCGCGGCGCCGGCCATGCCGAGCGGCAGGACGCGGTCGGCCGGACCGGTCTGGGGCAGCTCGTCCGGCGTGTCGTCCTTCCCTCCGCCGCGCCCGCCGTCACCGTCACCGCCGCTCGCCCGACTACATGGCCCCCGAGCGCGTCTCGGGCCGCCCCCAGGGCCCGCCCTCCGACCTCGCCCCCGACGCCTCCTCCAACGCCTCCTCCGAAACCCCGCCCGCGAGCACCCCCGAACTCCCCTCGGAGGGCGCGCCGAAGCCCCTCCACGGCAGCGAACTGCTGACCCGGCCCAGGCCCCCATACCGCCCGGCGAATCACCGGGCCCACCCGTGCCGTCAAGGCGCGCGAAGCGCGCCGACGCCACGGGCCCCAAAACCCCTGCCACACCCGCCATTCCCACGGACCCCACCCCCACGGATCCCACCGACTCCATGGATCCCATGGATCCCACGGACCCCCGGCGGAACAAGCGCGTATCGCCCTCGTCGCGGCCGCCGCCGTTGCCGTGACGGCCGCCGTGGCCGCGGTCGTCGTATCGACGATGGACGGCTCACCCGACGGCAAGAACCACAGGGCGTTGTCCGCGACCACCTCGGCCTCCCCCTCCGGCCCGTCCCCCACCCCCACCGTCGCCGGCACCTCCCGCCCGCCCGACCTCCCTCCTGCGCGGCGACCTCCTGGAGCAGTGGCAGAAGAAGGAGAAGAGCACCAGCCAGGGGCCGGGATACGACCGGATCCGCCCGGAGGAGACCGAGTTCCGGGGTGAGCCCGCCGTCGTGTGGGAGTACACCGTCACGGCCCAGGAACTGCCCTGGCACGTCCGCTCCCTGGGCTTCGACACCGGCGGTAAGTCCTACCAGCTCACCACCTGGTGCCACCCCGACATCGAGGACCGCGCCCTCCCCGTCTACGAGAAGGTCGAGAAGACCTTCACACCGTTCCTAGCCGCCACCATGGCCGGACCACGCGACACGACACGGGCCCACCCACACTCACTCGCGCGCACCTGTACACCTTTGAATGCACTCCAACGGCAGCAGCTCACACCCCTGTGAGCCGCCTGGACGACGAAACGGGGCCCGGTGGCGTACGAACCGCCACCGGACCCCGGACGTTTCAGAGGCGGGCTCGACCGCCCCGCGCTCAGTGCACCTTGTCGGACACCTCGGCGCCGGTGGCCTTCCGGCCGCCGATCTTCTCCTTGACGAGCGCGATACCGACGACGACCGCCGCGACCAGCAGCGACAGCAGCAGGATCTCGCGGTTGCCGTGCTCGGTGTCGGTGAGCATGTAGCCGAGGACGAAGAGGATCAGCCCGATGGTGGCCCACGTCAGATACGGGTAGAGCCACATCTTCACGACCAGCTTCTCCGGCGTCTCCCGCTCGATGATCCGGCGCATGCGCAGCTGCGAGAAGCAGATGACGAGCCACACGAACAGGGCGACCGCGCCGGAGGAGTTGACCAGGAAGAGGAAGACACCCTCGGGAAAGAAGTAGTTGAAGATGACGGCGACGAAGCCGAAGACGACCGACGCGAGGATCGCGGTCATCGGCACACCCCGGCCGTTCGTACGGCCGAACGAGCGCGGCGCGTCCCCGCGCTCACCCAGCGAGAAGGCCATCCGTGACGCGGTGTACAGACCGGAGTTCAGACAGGACAGCACCGACGTCAGCACGATGAAGTTCATGATCTGACCGGCGTGCGCGATGCCGAGGGAGTCCAGGGCGGCGACGTAGGAGCCCTTCTCCTTGATCGAGGGGTCGTTCCACGGCAGCAGCGTCACCACCACGAAGATCGAGCCGAGGTAGAAGACACCGATCCGCCAGATGATGCTGTTGGTGGACTTGGTTACCGCCTTCTGCGGGTCCTCCGTCTCACCGGCGGCCAGCGTGGCGATCTCGCTGCCCATGAAGGAGAAGACGACCAGCAGCACGCCGATGAGGATCGCGCCCGCGCCGTTGGGCAGGAAACCGCCGTGATCGGTCAGGTTGGCCAGCCCGGCCTTGTCCGTGTCGGCCCCCGGCAGCAGCCCGAACACCGCGAGACCGCCCACCACGATGAACGCGGCGATCGCGACGACCTTGATCCCGGCGAACCAGAACTCGAACTCGCCGTAGGAGCCGACCGACACCAGGTTCGTGGCGGTCAGCACGACCATCACGATCAGTGCCCACCCCCACTGCGGCACCGCCGGCATCCAGCCCTCCAGGATCACCGCACCCGCGGTCGCCTCGACCGCGAGCACGACGACCCAGAAGAACCAGTACAGCCAGCCGATCGAGAACCCGGCCCAGCGCCCGAGCGCCCGGTCGGCATGGGCCGAGAACGACCCCGACGTCGGATTGGCGGCGGACATCTCACCGAGCATCCGCATCACCAGCACCACCATCGTGCCGACGAGCGCGTACGACAGGAGGATGCCGGGACCCGCGGTCCTGATACCGGAACTCGACCCGACGAACAGCCCGGCCCCGATCACACCGCCGATCGCGATCATCGACAGATGACGGTTCTTGAGGCCGGCGTGCAGACCGGGGGAGGGGGGAGAGGACGAGCCTGAGGGGTCCGCCTGGGACGGCAGAGTCGGCTGCGAGGTCATGGGGGAGTTTCCTTTGCGCCGTTGTGGGGACTTCCGTGCGTCTGCCCCGCGACCGCCGGATCGACTCTCGTAAGAGCGGGAAACGAGAGTGGACAGCTGGGGTCCGCGTGAGCCGCTGTAAAGATCGGTCCAGTGAATCGGAGGTGAAAGGATTCCTGAACCTTTGAATCCAGATCGTTACTTGAGGTTTACTTGAGGTTCTGTGGTTCAGCTCACGGTTTCATGAGCCCGCACCCCGTCGTGCCGCGGCGAAACACGCGTGTCACAATCGGGCCATGCGCGTCTACCTCGGCTCGGATCACGCCGGATACGAACTCAAGAACCACCTCGTCGAGTGGCTGAAGGCCGCCGGCCACGAGCCCGTCGACTGCGGGCCCCACATCTACGACGCCCAGGACGACTACCCGCCGTTCTGCCTCCGCGCGGCGGAGCGCACGGCCGCGGACCCCGGGTCCCTGGGCATCGTCATCGGCGGCTCCGGCAACGGCGAGCAGATCGCCGCGAACAAGGTGGCCGGCGTGCGCGCCGCCCTCGCGTGGAGCACCGAGACCGCCGCGCTGGGCCGCGAGCACAACAACGCGAACGTCGTCGCCGTCGGTGCCCGCATGCACTCCGAGGAAGACGCGACCAAGTTCGTCGAGACCTTCCTCAACACCCCGTTCTCCGGTGACGAGCGCCACATCCGCCGCATCGACATGCTGGCGACGTACGAGACGACCGGCGACCTGCCGCCCATCCCGGCGCACCACCCCCAGCCGTAGGGCGACCGCGGGCTGTACGTGATGGCCCGCGCAGTTCCCCGCGCCCCGAAAGACACGGCCCCGCGCCCCTGAAAAGCACGGGCGAAGCCCTGCTTTTCAGGGGCGCGGGGAACTGCGCGAGCAACCCCCACCCACCCGCACCCGAAAACGCGCCCCCAACACCCCCCACCCACCCCGCCGAACCGCCGGAGGCACCCGTGCCGGAGGGGCACACCATCCACCGCCTCGCCCAAGACTGCCTGTCCCACTTCGGCGGCGGCCGGAACGCCCACGTCACGAGCCCCCAGGGCAAGTTCGCCGACGCGGCGGCCCTCCTCACGGACTCCCCGCTCGGCACCGCCGAGGCCCACGGCAAGCACCTCTTCCTGCACTTCGGCGACACGGACGCCGAGGAAGCCGAGGAATGGGTCCACATCCACCTGGGCCTCTTCGGCAAGGTCACCTTCGGCCCGGCCCCCGCACCCCCGCCCACGGACACCGTCCGCCTGCGGCTGCGCAACGACACGTCGTACATGGACCTCCGGGGCCCCACGACCTGCGCCCTGATCACGGACGCCGAGAAGCAGGCCGTACACGCCCGCCTCGGCCCGGACCCGCTCCGCCCCGACGCCGAACCGGCGCGCGCGTACGCCCGCGTCTCCCGCAGCCGTACGACGATCGCCGCGCTCCTCATGGACCAGAAGGTGATCGCGGGCGTCGGCAACGTCTACCGCGCGGAGGTCCTCTTCCGGCACGGCATCGACCCGTACCGCGCGGGCAAGGACATCACCCCGGCGGAGTGGGACGCGATCTGGACCGACCTCGTCGCCCTCATGCGCGAGGGCGTACGCCACAACCGCATCGACACCGTCCGCCCGGAGCACACCCCGGAGGCCATGGGCCGCCCGCCCCGCGTCGACGACCACGGCGGCGAGGTGTACGTGTACCGCAGGGCGCACCTGCCCTGCCACCTCTGTGGCGGCGAGATCCGCACCGCCGATCTCGCCGCCCGCAACCTCTTCTGGTGCCCGGCCTGCCAACAGAGCCGAACCCCGCGACCACGGCCGTCGGCACCGGAACCCCGGAGCTGAACTCCGGCTCCGCGCCCTAGAACCCGTGCGGCAGCCAGGGCGCCGACCCCGACACGAGGAACCCCGTGGACGCCTCCGCCAGCGCCCCCTGCCGCAGCTCCCGCACCCGCCCGGCCGCGGCCAGCGAGGACAGGCTCACCCCGCCCAGATAGGCCGACCCCAACTCCCTTACGGAGAGGGAGAGATCGGCGGCGTCGGCGGTCCGTTCGCAGGTCGCGCCCTTGGGATCGCCGATGAGCCGCCAACGCCCCTCGTTCCAGGGGCAGAAGGGGTCATCGACCTCGAACACCACGTCCAGCGGCGCCTGATAGGTCCGCTCCCGCAGCGCCGCGCCGACGTCCACGAGCCGTAGGTACAGGTCGTCCTTGACCCCCAGCGCGCACCGGCGGATGTCCGACACCAGGTGCAGCGCCGGCTCGTCGACGGGCAGCCGGTGGGCCACGATGGACCCCGTCAGGTCGATGTCGAAGAGAAACCGCCACAACGCGGCGTGCGCGGCGGGATCCACCGCCTCCAGCGCGCTCAGCCGGACGACGCCCTCCGCCCCGCCCGGCCCCCAGTCGGACTTGATCCGGAACCGCGTGTACCCGACCACCTCGGAGCCGCCCCCGTCGCCGGCCCGCTCGGCCACCACGCACTGCAGGGGCGACGCCCCGTCCCGGTGGCGGTCCGTGTCGAGCAGGCCCAGACGCTCCCAGCCCGGCCGCCGCGCCAGCATCCCCGGCCGCTCCGGCACCCGGCGGGCATACACCGCCTCGCACGCGTCGAGCACCTCGGCGGGGTCCGCGTACCGCAGCCGTACGTCATCCGCGCCGGGCGGTACGGACAGCCGTACGCGGGTGGTGTCGATGTCGGCGCTCAGCCGGTGCGTGGCGAGGCCGTACCCGAACCGGCCGTAGATCACCGGCTCGGACGCGGTGAGCACCGCCAGCGACTCGCCCCAGGAGCGGATGTCGTCCAACTGCCGTCGCATCATGGACGTCAGTACCCCGCGCCGCCGGTGCGTGGCCGCGACACCGACCATGGTGACGCCCGCCGCCGGGACGACGGCGCCCCCGGGCACCGTGAGCCGGAAGTCGAACGCTCCGGCCGAACCCACGCATTGGTCGCCGTCCCACGCGCCGATCGAGCGGTCGACCTCCGTGAGCTCCTGCCACAACTCGCGCTCCTCCGCCGGTTCGGGGGCGCCACCGAAGGCGCGGAGGAGGGTGTCGTACCAGACGTTCCAGTCTTCCTTGCGCAGCGCCCGCAGCTCAGTCGTCATACGCCATGCCTAGCAGGGCAATCCGGTGCGAGCGAGCGAATTTGCCCCGCGCGTCGCCGTTCGACGTGGGATCCTTCCCGGGTGCCGCACGGAGGGCGCACGGGGGCCGAAGACGCGTTCCGGTGTGAGATCTGTGTGAGATTCGTCGTGAACCGGCCCTCGGAAGGGGGACAAGTAGGACCTCCTGTGCACAGGGGCTGGTCCGATGGATAAGGTCCCGAACAATGGCAGCAGGACGAGAGCGGCGCTCGGCGGCCGATACGCTCACGGCCCGGATGAAGAAGCTGGTTCACCGGGCCCGCACCGGCGTGCGCAAATCCGCCGTCGACTACTTCCGCGGGGACGGCTCCGACTGGATCGCCCTCGCCGGTCTGCTGCTGATGATCCCGCTGATCGCCTGCTTCACGATGATCGACGAGGTGTGGTTCTCACCCGCCGCCCTCGTTCTCCCCATCGTCGCGGGCGGCCTGCTGCTCCGTCCCGCCAGTCTCCTCGGCCTGTACGCGGCCGCCGCGACCGCGCTGATCGTGGAGTCCGTGAGGCTCGGGCCCTACACCGAGGGCCCGGCCCGGGTGACGCCCGGCATAGTGCTGGTCGTCGCCGCCTGCGGTTTCTTCGGTCTCCTCATCGCCCAGTTCCGCAGCCGCGTCGGCGTGCCCTGGCGGCGCGGCGGCACCATGCTCTTCGACCTGCGTGAACGCATCCGGGTGCAGAGCAAGTTGCCGCAACTGCCCGCCGGTTGGCACCGCGAGATGGCGCTGCGTCCGGCGGGCGGCCAGTCCTTCTCCGGCGACTTCGTCGTGGCCGCCCGTACGAACGGCGGCCGCACCCTCGAAGTCGTCCTCACCGACGTCTCGGGCAAGGGCATGGACGCGGGCTCCCGAGCCCTGCTCCTGTCCGGCGCCTTCGGCGGGCTGCTGGGGTCCCTCCCCCCGCACGCGTTCCTTCCGGCGGCCAACGGCTATCTCCTCCGCCAGGACTGGGACGAGGGCTTCGCGACCTCCATCCACCTCGTCCTCGACCTCGACTCCGGCGACTACGAACTCTTCTCCGCCGGCCACCCGCCGGGCCTCCAGCTCAGCGCCGGCACCGGCCGCTGGGAGGAGAAGGCCGCCGAGGGTCCCCTCCTGGGCGTCTACGACGGTGCCCAGTTCGACCCGGTCAAGGGCTCCCTGCGTCCCGGCGACGTCCTGATGCTGTTCACCGACGGCCTCGTCGAAACCTCCGAGCGGGACATCGTCGAGGGCATCGACCGGCTCACCGGCGAGGCCGACCGCTATGTCGCCGGCGGCTTCCACGGCGCCGCCTGGCACCTCATCGAGGCCGTGGCCAAGGACGTCAACGACGACCGAGCCCTGCTGCTGATCTGCCGAGAGGGCCCGACGGCCACCAAGTAGCGCGGGGGCGCGCCCCGTCTTTCAGGGGCGCGGGGAACCGCGCGATCAACCACGACGAACCCGCACCCGCCGACGAGCCCCATCCCCCGAGCTCTCAGCGGGGTTCCAGGGGCGCAGCCCCTGAGGACGGGACGGGTGGCGGCGGGGGCGACGATCCGGTCCAGCAAGCCACCACACGACAGGAGTCCCGCCCCGATGTCCCCAACCCGCCTCTCCCTCTCCGACGTAGAGGCCCTCGCCCGTACCGCCCACGCCACCCAGACCGACAAGGCCGGCCACCCCTACACCGAGCACCTCCAGGCGGTGGCCCACGGCGTAGCCACCCGCGGCGGCGACGAGGAGCAAATCGCCGCCGCCTGGCTGCACGACGCCGTGGAGGACGACGCCCTCACCGAGGAGTGGCTCGCCGAGGCCCCGCTGACCGCCCGTACGAAGGCCATCGTGCTGGCCCTCACCAAGCGGCCCGGCGAACCCCCGGAGGCGTACGCCGCCCGCATCCTCGCCACTCCGGGAGCCCTCCTGGTCAAGCGGTCGGACCTCGCGCACAACGCGAACCCCGCCCGCCTCGCCGTTCTGGACGAACACACACGCATCCGGCTGACCCGGAAGTACGCCCACATGCGAAACCTCCTCGGCCTGCCGGACGAACCGGGGGCCGAGGAGGTGACGGACAACCGCTGAGGGACGAGGGACTCGGGCCTACGCCTTGGCCCCGACCTTCCCACGCTCACGGGCCAGCTCGGTGGCGTCCCGCTTGAAGGCCCACTCCATCCTGGGCTCCATGGCGAACCGGAACATCCGCTGCACCGGCGGGGTGCACAGCGCGGTGATGACGGCCGCCGCGAAGACGGTGACGACCAGCTCACCGAGCGGCTGGTACACCCACGTGTGGGTGTCGTACCAGTCCCAGAAGCGCGAGCCCTTCGCGAGGAACCCGTGCAGCAGGTAGCCGTACAGGGTGCCCGCGCCCAGGACGGTGAACCACATCTTCCGCCGGGGCACCCAGGCGAAGAAGCAGGTGGTGAGCACCAGGGAGCAGCCGAAGAGCGCGAAGGTCATGACGACCCCGGCCCACCACGGCGCACCCAGCTCCTGCGCGCTGTCGCGGTGGTAGAACCAGGCCGAATTCATGTGCGGACCCACCCAGTACGCCAGCGCCAGCGCGCCCGCCGCCACCGGCACGGACAGGATCCGCACCTCACGGCGCCGCATGAACTGGAAGTGCGCGGGCTTCATGAAGAGACCGACGACGAAGAACGGCAGGAACTGCAACACGCGTTGCAGGTCCAGGTCGTCACCGATGTCGGGCGAGACCGAGGCGAGCGCCGCGATGCCGAGCGCCAGCGGGATCGGCCAGCGCACCACCTTCCACAGCGGCGTCGTCAGGCGCCACACGAACAGCGCGATCAGGAACCAGGTGAGGTACCAGGGGTCGAGCAGGCTGATCGGGTGCGAGGGATCGTCGTTGCCGTACCGCTTGAAGACGGAGTACGCGATCTCGAAGAGGACGTACGGCACCGCGATGCCGGTGATCAGCCGCCGGAGCCGGTCGGCGCGCATGTCGAAACTGCGGGAGAAGTAGCCGGAGATGATGATGAACGCCGGCATGTGGAACGTGTACACGAACATGTACAGCGCCTCGGCGGCACGGCTGTGGTCGGTCAGCGGCTCCCACGCGTGCCCCATCGCGACGAGCACGATGGCGAGGTACTTGGCGTTGTCGAAGAACGCGTCACGTTGTTTGGCCGGTCTGGCTTCCGGGGAGGCGCCACTCGGCGCCGGGTGGGGGGACGAGGACTTCAGCGAGCGCGGACTCGGCACTCCGTCGGCCGGCGACTGTGGTGACTGAGCCGGCGGGAGCGGCGCCCCGGGCCGGCCGTGCGGTCGCAGCGAGTTCGTCACAGACCCTCCTGCCGGGGACTCCGGGGGGCGGTCCGAGCACTCGCTGCGCAAGGGGGGGACGAGGCAGCGGTGAACATCTGAGGCACCCTAGCGTTGTCTGTGCGATTTCGTAAAACCACTGACGTGAATCCTGTATTGAGGAGTAGGTGTCACCTACGGGTACCCAGGATTCGGTGAAGTCTTCATCGGCCAGAGCATCACCGTGCGTACACCGCACTGCACATGACATGCGTCGGTCTGTCCGCATTCATCCCGACTAAATGGTGCATAACATGCGCAGGCGACTCTGGTGAAATGTCCGGTTAATTACCAGCCTGGCCAGGGGCATTGATGTGTCTGTGGCAACAATTCGAATTAACTGCGGACGGGTTGTGTGTGCACGGAAACGATCATCGCGAATTCACTCCCGGCGCCCTCCCGTTGACCGGGGGCGGGGGTGGCACGCGTGTGGTGCCGTGGCCGACGTTGCCTCACCTGCTGCATATGACGGCCCGGTTGGTGGCACGATGGTTCTGGCGGGGTGCGCGCGGGGTTGGCGCCCCGGGCCGGTAGTGCGGACCGACCGAGGGTGTGATCTGTGTGGCCATTTCGCTGTCAGTGGTGCTCTTGCTGGGGATCATCCTGGTGGTTCTGATGCGAGGAGGGACGATCAAGGCCGGACCGGCCGTCGTCGCCATCCTCTTCGGCTTCTTCCTCGCCTCGACGGGCATGGCCGACGACATCCAACGCTTCCTGAACTCGATAGCGGACACGATCAACTCGATCCAGTTCTAGTGACCGTCCGGACGCGTAGCGTGAGGCGGCAGACCGTCGAGGCACCAAAAAAGCCTCCGGCCCGGTTTCGGGGAATCCCTCGAAACCGGGCCGGAGGCCGTTGGAGCGGGCGACGGGAATCGAACCCGCGTAGCTAGTTTGGAAGACTAGGGCTCTACCATTGAGCTACGCCCGCACAGCTCGCGCCGCAGGTCGGGCGACCGCGGCACAGAAGGCATCGTAGCGGGTCGGACCGCCCCGCCGCACACCCCCTTCCGGTCGCGTCCCCGCACCCGCCGTCGCGCGCGCCCGCGTACTCGGTGAATACGGCAACCGTGTGGCCTGCGGCCATGTAGCCTACGTGTCGCACCAGACGGGGTGTGGCGCAGCTTGGTAGCGCGTCCGCTTTGGGAGCGGAAGGCCGTGGGTTCAAATCCCGCCACCCCGACCACCGCGCCGGTACGGCACACGCGCCACCGGCGAGATCACCTTTTGGGGCGTGTACCGCCTGCGGTTACTATGCAAGCTGCGCGCCCGTGTGTCTGCATTCGCATGTCTCTCATAGGGCCGCGAATCCGTTGAAGCCCCGCCGCACCCGCGGGGGACGTCAGCAGAACCCCAAGAAGTCAGCCCCCAAGGAGACCGAACCGTGAAGAGCGCCGTGGAGACCCTGAACCCGACCCGGGTTCGGCTCAGCATCGAGGTGCCCTTCGAGGAGCTCAAGGACAGCCTCGACGCGGCGTACAAGAAGATCAACCAGCAGGTCACGGTGAAGGGCTTCCGCAAGGGCAAGATCCCGGCCCGCGTCATCGACCAGCGGTTCGGCCGCGGTGCGGTCCTGGAGGAGGCGGTCAACGACGCGCTTCCGAAGTTCTACACCGATGCGGTCAACGAGGCCGAGCTCAACGTCCTGGGCCAGCCCGAGGTCGACATCACGGAGCTGAAGGACGGCGAGACGCTGAACTTCACCGCCGAGGTCGACGTCCGCCCGGCCATCGAGATCCCGGACTACTCCGGCATCGAGGTCGAGGTCGACGCCGTCGAGGTCACCGAAGAGGACATCGAGAAGGCGGTCGAGCAGCTCCGCGAGCGCTTCGCCTCCACCTCCCCGGTGGAGCGCGCCGCCGAGGACGGCGACGTCGTGACGCTCGACCTGGAGGCCAAGGTCGACGGCGAGGTCCTGGAGGACGGCGTCGCCGAGGGCGTCTCCTACACCATCGGCTCCGGCGAGCTGCTGGACGGCATCGACGACGCCGTGAAGGGCCTGGAGGCCGGTGGCGAGGCCACCTTCACCTCCGAGCTCAAGGGCGGCTCGGCGGCCGGCAAGGAGGCCGAGGTCACCGTCAAGGTCTCCCAGGTCGCCGCCCGTGAACTCCCGGCCCTGGACGACGAGTTCGCCCAGCTCGCCTCGGAGTTCGACAACATCGAGGAGCTGCGGGCGGACAGCCGCAAGCGCCTGGAGAACATGAAGCAGTACGACCAGGCCACGCAGGCCCAGGAGCGCGTCCTGGAGAAGCTGCTGGAGCTCGTCGAGGTGCCCGTCCCCGAGAAGCTGCTCGAGGACGAGATCAACACCCGCAAGCACAACCTGGAGCACCACCAGCTCGGCCAGATGGGCCTCGACCTCGAGAAGTACCTCGAGATCCAGGGCAAGACGGTCGAGGAGTTCGACGCCGAGACCAAGGAAGCGGCCGTCAAGGGCATCAAGACCCAGTTCGTCCTCGACGAGCTGGTCTCCAAGGAGAAGCTGAACGTCAACCAGGAGGAGCTCACCGAGCACCTCATGCGCCGTGCGGCCTCCTCCGGCATGTCCCCGGACCAGTTCGCCCAGGCCGTCGTCCAGAACAACCAGGTCCAGCTCCTCGTCGGCGAGGTCGCCCGCGGCAAGGCCCTGGCCCTGGTCGTCGAGTCCTCCACGGTGAAGGACACCAACGGCGAGATCGTCGACCTGGACGACGACGAGGAAGAGGTCGCCGAGGGCTCCGCCGAGGAGACCCCGGCCGAGGCCGCCGAGGCCGAGGAGAAGGCCCCCGAGGCCTGATCGCTCCGCTCGTGACACCGTGATGGGCCCCCGGGACACTCTGTGCCCCGGGGGCCCTGGCGTCTTTCAGGGCCGCGGGGAACCGCGCGACCAGCCCCCACGGGCCGCACCCGCCGACGCACCTGGCGTGGCAGACGCGTCCGCGGCTCGTCCGTGGCCGGTCGCGCGGTTCCCCGCGCCCCTGGGGCGGTCAGGTGGCGACAAGGCACCCCTGCTCAGCCCGGCGGAGCACATGCGCTGACAGCGAACAGTTCCCTTTGCGGGATTCACCGGCGGAGCCTCCGCGTTAGGGTCCATGAATACGAGGGCTGGGCTGGAGGCGAAACGGCTCGGCCCCCCGCAGGGAAACGTGAAGACGGCCCGGCGCCGTCGTAAGACGAGCAGGTGGATACGTGACGAATCTGATGCCCTACGCCGCCGGCGAGCCTTCCATCGGCGGTGGCCTCGGCGACCAGGTCTACAACCGGCTGCTTGGCGAGCGGATCATCTTCCTCGGCCAGCCGGTCGACGACGACATTGCCAACAAGATCACCGCACAGCTGCTGCTCCTTGCCGCGGACCCGGACAAGGACATCTACCTCTACATCAACAGCCCCGGCGGCTCGATCACGGCCGGCATGGCGATCTACGACACGATGCAGTTCATCAAGAACGACGTGGTGACCATCGCCATGGGCCTCGCGGCCTCGATGGGCCAGTTCCTGCTCAGCGCGGGCACCCCCGGCAAGCGCTTCGCGCTGCCGAACGCCGAGATCCTGATCCACCAGCCGTCCGCCGGTCTGGCCGGCTCGGCCTCGGACATCAAGATCCACGCCGAGCGGCTGCTGCACACCAAGAAGCGCATGGCGGAGCTCACCTCCCAGCACACGGGTCAGACCGTCGAGCAGGTGACCCGCGACTCGGACCGCGACCGCTGGTTCGACGCCTTCGAGGCCAAGGAGTACGGCCTCATCGACGACGTCATCCCCACGGCCGCCGGCATGCCGGGCGGCGGCGGTACCGGGGCGGCCTGAGAGCCGAAGACGGCAGCAGGGCCACAGGCGCTCCCCGGAGCCCCTGGAGCCCACCGGGGGAGTCCCTGAGCCTCCCCGGGGCCGTCAGCGTCCTTCCCAGTCCCTCCAGCCCACCGCCCCAGCCCTCTTTCCAGGAGACACCGTGAACGACTTCCCCGGCAGCGGCATCTACGCCCGCACCGAGGCCGAGTACACCGGCCCCCGCGCCGAGTCCCGCTATGTCATCCCCCGCTTCGTCGAGCGCACCTCGCAGGGCATCCGTGAGTACGACCCGTACGCCAAGCTGTTCGAGGAGCGGGTGATCTTCCTCGGCGTGCAGATCGACGACGCCTCCGCCAACGACGTCATGGCGCAGCTGCTGTGCCTGGAGTCGATGGACCCCGACCGGGACATCTCGGTCTATATCAACAGCCCCGGTGGCTCCTTCACGGCGCTCACGGCGATCTACGACACGATGCAGTTCGTGAAGCCGGACATCCAGACGGTCTGCATGGGCCAGGCGGCCTCCGCCGCCGCGATCCTGCTGGCCGCCGGTACGCCGGGCAAGCGTATGGCGCTGCCGAACGCCCGCGTCCTGATCCACCAGCCGTACAGCGAGACGGGCCGCGGTCAGGTCTCCGACCTGGAGATCGCCGCCAACGAGATCCTCCGGATGCGTGGGCAGCTGGAGGACATGCTGGCCAAGCACTCCACCACGCCGATCGAGAAGATCCGCGAGGACATCGAGCGCGACAAGATCCTCACCGCCGAGGACGCCCTGGCCTACGGCCTGATCGACCAGATCATCTCGACGCGGAAGATGAACAACGCGGACGTCCGCTGACGGCGGAAAGGCTGTAGTGTCTGCCGCCCCTTGGCATGGTTGGCACCGTTTGACCCAGTGCACGACAAGGTGCACGTCAAAGCGAACCGTGCCAAGGGGGGCCCGAACGAGGGGCCCGGCAAGGTACCGTCGACATAAGGCAGCACCAGGAGCCGCTGGATTCAATCGTCCAGGCGTCTCCCATGGCGAAGGGGAAGCACACCGTGGCACGCATCGGTGACGGCGGCGATCTGCTCAAGTGCTCGTTCTGCGGCAAGAGCCAGAAGCAGGTCAAGAAGCTCATCGCAGGGCCCGGTGTGTACATCTGCGACGAGTGCATCGACCTCTGCAACGAGATCATCGAGGAGGAGCTCGCCGAGACGAGCGAGGTCCGCTGGGAGGAACTCCCGAAGCCCCGCGAGATCTACGAGTTCCTCGAGGGCTATGTGGTCGGCCAGGAGGCGGCCAAGAAAGCCCTCTCCGTCGCGGTGTACAACCACTACAAGCGGGTCCAGGCCGGTGAGAACGGCGGCGGTCAAAGCCGCGAGGACGCCATCGAGTTGGCGAAGTCCAACATCCTCCTGCTGGGTCCCACGGGCTCCGGCAAGACCCTCCTCGCCCAGACCCTCGCGCGCATGCTGAACGTCCCGTTCGCGATCGCGGACGCGACGGCGCTCACGGAGGCGGGCTACGTCGGCGAGGACGTCGAGAACATCCTGCTGAAGCTCATCCAGGCGGCCGACTACGACGTCAAGAAGGCCGAGACGGGCATCATCTACATCGACGAGATCGACAAGGTGGCCCGAAAGAGCGAGAACCCCTCGATCACGCGCGACGTGTCGGGTGAGGGCGTCCAGCAGGCCCTGTTGAAGATCCTGGAAGGCACCACGGCGTCGGTCCCGCCCCAGGGCGGCCGCAAGCACCCGCACCAGGAGTTCATCCAGATCGACACGACGAACGTCCTGTTCATCGTGGGCGGCGCCTTCTCGGGCCTGGAGAAGATCATCGAGTCGAGGGCGGGAGCCAAGGGCATCGGCTTCGGCGCCACGATCCGCTCCAAGCGCGAACTCGAATCCAAGGACCAGTTCGAGGCCGTCATGCCGGAGGACCTGGTCAAGTTCGGCATGATCCCGGAGTTCATCGGCCGTCTGCCGGTCATCACCTCGGTCCACAACCTGGACCGCGAGGCGCTGCTGCAGATCCTCATCGAGCCCCGCAACGCACTGGTGAAGCAGTACCAGCGCCTCTTCGAACTCGACGGCGTCGAGCTGGACTTCGAGCGCGAGGCCCTGGAAGCCATCGCCGACCAGGCCATCCTCCGCCAGACCGGCGCGCGCGGCCTGCGCGCCATCATGGAGGAAGTCCTGATGTCGGTCATGTACGAGGTCCCGTCCCGCAAGGACGTGGCCCGAGTCGTCATCAACGCCGACGTGGTCCGCTCCAACGTCAACCCGACCCTGATTCCGCGGGACGCCCGCGGCCGGGGGCCGGGGGAGCAGAAGACGGCGTAACTCCCGCCCTCTCCACGCACAGTGCGTGAAAGGTGCCTGGCGCAGCGATGCGCCAGGCACCTTTTTCGCGCCTGGACGCGGCTACTGCGAAAAGACGGCTCGGCCCCTCACATCGAGGTGCCGAGCCGTCGTGCTTCACCGGCGCAGACCGGGAGTTGGCGCAGGTCAGGCCTTGACGCGGACCGCTTCGCGGAACTTCGCGGTGGTCTCCGCGGCGGCGGACTGGTCGGTCGGCTTCTCGGCCATGATGCTGGCGAGGTCCATCGGCATCACGATGCCCACCGTGCTGTAGTCGCCCCACACGCAGAACGAAATGTTCATCACGCTCGGCCCGTCGCCCGTGCTGCCGTCCGTGGGCTCCATCTTGGCGTCCTGGCACTTGAGGACGGCACCCTCGGCGGAGTCGTACGACTTGGAGTCACCGACCATGGTGACCTTCACGTCGTCATCGCTCTTCCCGGACTCGGACTCCATGTGGTCGAGCATGGCGTCGACGACCTTCTCGGGGTCCTCGATCTCGCCGTAGACGCCGCTGAAGTGAATCTGCTTCTGCGCCAACGGGTTGTTCTCGTTGCCGGAGATGTACTGGGCGCTGACGTCCTTGGGGTCGGTCACTCCCCACTTCTCGGCGTCCTTCACGTCGCTGTCGGACAGGGCGCCGCCGCCGCTCTCGTTCTTCTTGTAGTCGCCGAGCACCGTCGCCGGCGTAGTCAGCTTGTGCGGTCCGTCGTCCGCGATGTCCGCGCCGCCGCCCCCGCCGAGGACGAAGTACGCGCCCACGGCGATCGCCGCCACAACGGCCACCGCGCCGAGGATGATGCCGACCTTCTTGCCGCCGCCCCCGCCGGAGACGGGCGGCTGGGGCACGGTCGGGTAGGGCTGCTGGCCGTACGGGGCCTGCGGCTGGCCGTAGGGCGGGGTCTGGGGCGGGACGCCCTGGGGAGCCTGCTGGGGGTACCCGTAGCCCGGCTGCTGCGGAGGGGCCTGCTGCGGGTAGCCGTAGCCGGGCTGGGGGGCGGCCTGCGGCGGCTGCTGCTGGCCGTAGGGGCCCGGCTGGCCGTACGGTCCGGGCTGCTGGGGCTGCCCGCCGTACGGGCCCGGCTGGTTGTGACTCATGGTCTGGGTTCCCCTCCAGATGCTTATGTGTTCCTGACATCCTGGCGCAAACTCGATGGGTCCCATGCATCGGGGGTCACACCGTTACCGAAGAATCGGGTTTCGGGACCACCCCGTGACACCCCTAAACTGAGCGGGTGACCGAGAACGCTCAGCAGCAGCCTCCAGCGCCCGCCACCGATCTGCCGACCCAGTACGCGCCGGCCGATGTAGAGGGGGCGCTGTACGAGCGCTGGGTAGAGCGCGGTTACTTCGCGGCCGACGCCAAGAGCGACAAGCCCGCGTACACCATCGTCATCCCGCCGCCGAACGTCACCGGCAGCCTGCACCTCGGGCACGCCTTCCAGCACACCCTCATGGACGCCCTCACGCGCCGTAAGCGCATGCAGGGTTACGAGTCCCTGTGGCTCCCCGGCATGGACCACGCCGGCATCGCCACCCAGAACAAGGTCGAGCAGCAGCTCGCCGAAGAGGGCAAGTCCCGCCACGACTTGGGGCGCGAGGAGTTCGTCGAGCGCGTCTGGCAGTGGAAGCAGGAGTACGGCGGCAAGATCCTCGGCCAGATGCGCCGCCTCGGTGACGGCGTCGACTGGGACCGCGAGCGGTTCACCATGGACGAGGGCCTGTCCAAGGCCGTCCAGACCATCTTCAAGCGGCTCTACGACGACGAGCTGATCTACCGTGCCGAGCGCATCATCAACTGGTGTCCGCGGTGTCTGACCGCGATCTCCGACATCGAGGTCGAGCACCAGGAGGACGCGGGCGAGCTGGTCTCCATCCGCTACGGCGAAGGGGACGACTCCGTGGTCGTCGCCACCACCCGTGCCGAGACGATGCTCGGCGACACCGCCGTCGCCGTCCACCCGGACGACGAGCGGTACCGGCACCTCATCGGCAAGCTGATCAAGCTGCCGCTGACCGACCGCAGCATCCCGGTCGTCGCGGACACCCACGTCGACCCGGAGTTCGGTACGGGCGCGGTCAAGGTGACCCCGGCGCACGACCCGAACGACTTCGCGATCGGCCAGCGCCACGACCTGCCGTCCATGACGATCATGGACGAGCACGGTGTCATCACCGTCCACGGCCCGTTCCTCGGCCAGGACCGCTTCGAGGCCCGCGACGCCGTCGTCGGCGCGCTGCGCTCGCAGGGCCGGATCGTCGCCGAGAAGCGCCCGTACACCCACTCCGTCGGCCACTGCTCCCGCTGCAAGACCACGGTCGAGCCGCGTCTGTCGATGCAGTGGTGGGTCAAGGTCGCGCCCCTGGCCAAGGCCGCTGGTGACGCGGTCCGTGACGGCCGGGTCAAGATCCACCCCGAGGACATGTCGAAGCGCTACTTCGACTGGGTCGACAACATGTACGACTGGTGCATCTCGCGCCAGCTGTGGTGGGGCCACCGCATCCCGGTCTGGTACGGCCCGAACGGCGAGACGGTCTGCGTCGGCCCCGACGACCAGCCGCCCGGCACGGAGGCCGAGGGCTGGACCCAGGACACCGACGTCCTCGACACCTGGTTCTCCTCCGGCCTGTGGCCGTTCTCCACGCTCGGCTGGCCCGAACAGACCGAGGACCTGCGGAAGTTCTACTCGACCGACGTCCTGCTCACCGGCCACGACATCATCTTCTTCTGGGTCGCCCGGATGATGATGTTCGGCCTGTACGCGATGGACGGCGAGGTCCCCTTCAAGACCATCGCGCTGACCGGTCTGGTCCGCGACGAGCGCGGCAAGAAGATGTCGAAGTCCTTCGGCAACGTCGTCGACCCGCTCGACTGGATGGACAAGTACGGCTCCGACGCGCTCCGTTTCACCCTCGCGCGCGGCGCCAACCCGGGCACCGACGTCCCGATCGGCGAGGACTGGGTCCAGGCCTCCCGCAACTTCGCCAACAAGATCTGGAACGCGACGCGCTTCGCGCTGATGAACGGCGCGACCGTTCAGGGTCCGCTGCCGGAGGCGTCCAAGCTCTCGGCGACCGACCGCTGGATCCTCGCCCGCCTGGGCGAGACGGTCGAGCAGGTCGACGCGTACTACGAGGACTTCCAGTTCGCCAAGCTCAGCGACGCCCTGTTCCACTTCGCGTGGGACGAGGTCTTCGACTGGTACGTCGAGCTGTCCAAGACGACGTTCCAGGCGGGCGGCGAGGCGGCCCAGGTCAGCCAGCGCGTCCTGGGCGAGGTCCTGGATGTCACACTGCGCCTCCTCCACCCGGTCATCCCGTTCGTCACGGACACCCTGTGGACGACGCTGACCGGCGGCGAGTCCCTCGTCATCGCCGACTGGCCCAAGGACAGTGGCTTCCGCGACGACGCCGCCGAACGCGAGATCGAGCTGGTCCAGCGGGTCGTCACCGAGGTCCGCCGGTTCCGCGCCGACCAGGGCCTCCAGCCCGGCCAGCGTGTCCCGGCCCGCCTCACGCTCGACGGTACGGCGCTGGCCCCGCACGAGGCCGCGATCCGTCAGCTCCTGCGCCTGCAGCCCGAGGGCGAGGGCTTCTCGGCCACCGCGACCCTGCCGGTGGCGGGCGCCGAGGTCGCCCTCGACCTCTCCGGCGTCATCGACGTCGTCGCCGAGCGCAAGCGCCTCGCGAAGGACCTCGCGGCGGCCGAGAAGGAGAAGGCCCAGGCCACGGCCAAGCTCGGCAACGAGGCGTTCCTCGCGAAGGCCCCGGACCAGGTGGTGGACAAGATCCGCGGGCGGCTCGCGAAGGCGGACGAGGACATCGCGCGGATCGCCGCTCAGCTGGAGCGGCTGCCGAAGGCGTAAGCCTTCGGGCGTGGATGTGGGTGAAGGCCCCCGGTGCTTCTTGGGCACCGGGGGCCTTCGGCCGGCCGGGGGAAAAGGGCGAAGCCCTTTCGGGGGCGCGGGGAACTGCGCGACCAGCCACACACCACCCGCGGTCGCCGTGCAACGCGCCCCCGAGCCATGAGGCGCCGCCCGGCTCGGCGGAGTCCTACTCGTAGACTGACCCCGTGAGTGAGTCTCCGTACGACAGCAGTGAGCAGCCCGACGCAGTGGACCCCTTCGACGAGATCGTCGCGGCCGAGACGGACCGTGACCCGGACCTCGCGGTGATCGAGGCCGGCAGCCGCACCCTGCGTGCCCAGGGCGGCGCGCCGGAGAACGACGTACCGTCGCGGCCCGCCGACCCGGCCCTCGACAAGGCGCTGCGCGACGTCGAGACGGAGTTGGCGAGCCGCTGGGGCGAGACCAAGCTGGAGCCCTCGGTCAAGCGGATCGCCGCGCTGATGGACGTGCTGGGCGATCCGCAGCGGTCGTACCCCTCGATCCACATCACCGGCACCAACGGCAAGACCTCCACCGCCCGCATGATCGAGGCCCTCCTCGGCGCCTTCGAACTGCGCACCGGCCGGTACACCTCTCCGCACGTCCAGTCGATCACCGAGCGGATCAGCCTCGACGGCGCCCCCATCTCCGCCGAGCGGTTCATCGAGACGTACGAGGACATCAAGCCGTACATCGAGATGGTGGACGGGGCCCAGGAGTACCGGCTCTCCTTCTTCGAGGTGCTGACCGGCATGGCGTACGCCGCCTTCGCCGACGCGCCCGTGGACGTGGCCGTCGTCGAGGTCGGCATGGGCGGCACCTGGGACGCCACCAACGTCATCGACGGGGACGTCGCCGTCGTCACCCCCATCGACCTCGACCACACCGACCGGTTGGGCGAGACGCCCGCCGAGATCGCCGTCGAGAAGGCCGGGATCGTCAAGCAGGACGCGACCGTGATCCTGGCGCAGCAGCCGGTGGACGCGGCACAGGTGATGCTGAAGAAGGCCGTGGAGGTCGACGCGACGGTGGCCCGCGAGGGCCTGGAGTTCGGCGTCGTCTCCCGGCAGGTCGCCGTCGGCGGACAGATGCTCACCCTGCGCGGCCTCGGCGGCGAGTACCCCGAGGTCTACCTCCCGCTGCACGGCCCGTACCAGGCGCACAACGCGGCCGTCGCCCTCGCCGCGGTCGAGGCGTTCTTCGGCGTCGGCGCGCAGCGCCCGGAACCGCTCGACCTGGACACGGTCCGCAAGGCCTTCGCGGCGGTCTCGTCACCGGGACGGCTCGAGGTCGTACGGCGGTCCCCGACCGTCGTGCTCGACGCCGCCCACAATCCGGCCGGCGCGCGGGCCACGGCCGAGGCGGTCGGTGAGGCGTTCGACTTCAGCCGGCTGATCGGCGTGGTCGGGGCGAGCGGCGACAAGAACGTACGGGGTGTCCTGGAGGCGTTCGAGCCGATCTTCGCCGAGGTCGTGATCACGCAGAACTCCAGCCACCGGGCGATGGACGCCGACGAGTTGGCCGGGATCGCGGTCGAGGTGTTCGGCGAGGAACGGGTGCAGGTCGAGCCACGGTTGCCCGACGCCCTGGAGGCGGCCATCACGCTCGCCGAGGAGGAGGGCGAGTTCGCGGGCGGCGGCGTCCTCGTCACCGGTTCCGTCATCACCGTAGGCGAAGCCCGGCTGTTGCTGGGGAAGGGCTGAGTTCCACGACATGCGTACCCTCTGTGCTTCGACCCTGATCGGCGAGTTCTTCGTCATCGGCTTCGCCGGGCTGGTCGCCATGAAGGACCCGGACCTGGCCATGTCGACGGTCTGGACGGTCAGCGGCATCGCCATGTTCCTGTGCGTCGTGCTGTGCGGTCTGGTCACCCGGCCCGGCGGCGTCCAGTTCGGCTGGGCGCTCCAGATCGGTCTGATCGCCTCCGGCTTCTTCGTCCCGACCATGTTCTTCATGGGCGCGGTCTTCGCCACCCTGTGGTGGGCCTCGGTCCACTACGGGCGGAAGATCGACGAGGCGAAGGCCCGGTTCGCGGCCCAGGCTTCCGCCGAGGCCGGCGCCGGAGCCTCCTGAGACAGCGGGCAGCGAGCCCCTTGCCCACCCGAGGCCGTGCCCCCGCCGGGCCACCCTGACGCTGCGTAACACACGGTCGGACTCGCCCTGTAGCCTCTGAGCTCCGCACCCTTGTGATGAAGGAGTCACCACCGTGAGCCAGCGCACCCTCGTCCTGCTCAAGCCCGACGCCGTCCGGCGTGGCCTGACCGGCGAGATCATCAGCCGTATCGAGCGGAAAGCCGGCTGGCAGATCACCGCGCTGGAGCTGCGGACCCTGGACCAGGACACGCTGGAGCAGCACTACGGCGAGCACAAGGGCAAGCCGTTCTACGAGCCGCTCGTCGAGTTCATGGCCTCCGGACCGGTCGTCGCGCTGATCGTCGAGGGCGAGCGCGTCATCGAGGGAGTGCGGGCGCTGGCCGGCCCGACCGACCCGATCGCCGCGCAGCCCGGTTCCATCCGTGGTGACTACGGTGTGATCGTGCGGGAGAACCTGATTCACGCGTCGGACTCCGAGGAGTCCGCCGAACGCGAGGTGAAGATCTTCTTCCCCGGGCGCGCGTAGTACCGTTCGCGACGGCGGGGGCCGGTGATTCCGCTCGCTCCCGCCGCCTGCATACTTCTGCAACACTCGGCCACCACCCACACGGCCTACACCCCGGCTGACCAGCCAACCCGCCGAAAAACCGGCCGTACAACGGCATATGCGCGGCGATCGGGGGAACGCGCACCCCTGATGGATCGTCTCCACAGGCGAGGCGGCGCATCGCATGCCCACAATGGCGAAGACCCTCGCGCAGTGTTCGTGCGGGCGAGACTACGATGTAAGCCTTCACGTCACAGCACCCACTTCGCCGACCCGAAAAGCCTGAAAAGCTCTCAAAAGCCGTCAGTGCTCCACTTGGGAAGGCCAGACGAATCCTGATGGGGAACTCAATGTCGTTCATCGGCCGTGACATGGCTGTCGACCTCGGGACCGCCAACACGCTGGTGTACGTCAGGGGTCGCGGGATCGTACTGAACGAGCCGTCCGTCGTCGCGATCAACACCAACACCGGTGGAATTCTCGCGGTCGGCGCGGAGGCGAAGAAGATGATCGGGCGGACGCCGGGCAACATCGTTGCCGTACGTCCGCTGAAGGACGGTGTCATCGCCGACTTCGAGATCACCGAGCGGATGCTCCGCTACTTCATCCTGAAGATCCACAAGCGGCGGTATCTCGCCCGTCCTCGGGTCGTCGTCTGCGTGCCGTCCGGCATCACCGGTGTCGAGCGTCGCGCCGTCATCGAGGCATCCTCCCAGGCCGGCGCCCGGCAGGTGCACATCATCGAGGAGCCCATGGCCGCGGCCATCGGCTCCGGCCTGCCGGTCCACGAGGCCACGGGCAACATGGTGGTGGACATCGGCGGCGGCACCACGGAGGTCGCGGTCATCTCCCTCGGCGGCATCGTCACCGCCCAGTCCATCCGCGTCGCGGGCGACGAGTTGGACAACGCGATCATCCAGCACATCAAGAAGGAGTACTCGCTCCTTCTCGGTGAGCGGACGGCCGAACAGATCAAGATCACGATCGGTTCGGCGTACGACCTCGACGCTGACGAGCACACCGAGATCCGCGGCCGGGACCTGGTGTCCGGGCTGCCCAAGACCGTCGTCATCTCCGCCGCGGAAGTGCGGAAGGCGATCGAGGAACCCGTCAACGCCATCGTCGATGCCGTCAAGACGACCCTCGACAAGTGCCCGCCGGAGCTCTCCGGCGACATCATGGACCGTGGCATCGTCCTCACCGGCGGCGGCGCCCTGCTCCGCGGTCTCGACGAGCGGCTGCGCCGTGAGACCGGAATGCCGATCCATATCGCCGAGGACCCGCTGGACAGCGTGGCGCTCGGCTCCGGCAAGTGCGTCGAGGAGTTCGAGGCGTTGCAGCAGGTGCTCGACGCCCAGCCCCGCAGATGACGTAACACGTCGATTCCGCCGTACGGGACGTTCTCCTCTCGTGCGGCGGATCGTTGATATCGAGGCATAAGCTCCCACAAAGCGCCCCTGTCGTTCCCGTCTCGGGATTTCCAGGGGCTACCCGAATTCCCCCATTCCTGTCGAATTCCTATGAGGAAGGCACGGCCGCCGCACGTGAGGGACACACGAGAGAGCCGGCTGCTCCTGGTGCTGCTGGTCGCCGTCGCGTTCGCGCTGATCACGGTGGACATCCGCGGCGGGGAGGACTCACCGGTCGACGGTGTCCGACGTGGCGCGGCCACGGTCTTCGGCCCGATCGAGGACGGCGTGTCGACCGCCGTCGACCCGATCGGCAACGCCATAAGCGCCGTCCGCGACTCCGGCTCCCGCCATGACCGCCTCGCCGCGCTGGAGAAGGAGAACGCCGAACTGAAGGCGTCCCTCGGCAGCGACGACCGCAACCGCAGCAGGGTCGGCCAGCTCGACAAGATGCTGAAGACCGCCGCGAACGGCCAGTACGGCATCAAGGGCGCCGAGGTCATCGCCATAGGAGCGGCCCAGGGCTTCTCCTGGACCGTCACCATCGACATCGGCACCGACGACGGCATCACCCGCGACATGACCGTCCTCAACGGCGACGGTCTCGTCGGCCGCGTCACCACCGTCGGACCGAACACCGCGACCGTGCTCCTCGCCAACGACCCCGACTTCACCGTCGGCACCCGCATGGAGGCCACCGACGAACTCGGCTTCGCCTCCGGCCAGGGCGACCGCCCGCTGCGCGTCGAACTCCTCAACGGCAAGGCCAAGGTGAAGGCGGGCGACCGCCTCGTCACCTTCGGCTCGCAGGCCGACAAGCCGTTCGTACCCGGCGTCCCGGTCGGTGTCGTCTCCCGCGTCGACCCCTCCGGCGGCGACCTCACCCGCACGGTCTACGTCAAGCCGTTCGTGTCCTTCACCCAGCTCGACATCGTCGGCGTCGTCGTCCAGGCACCCCGCAAGGACCCGCGCGACACCGTCCTGCCGGACAAGCCGAAGGCCACCCCCACCCCGACCGTGACGGTGACGGTCACACCGGGCGCGGGCGAACCCGGCGAAGGCACCGACGGACAGCCGCAAGAGCAGTAGGACGTAGGACAGTAGGAGCTGAACCCTTCATGCGCTTCAACCGGATGCTGCTCTCCACCACCCTGGTGATCGTCGCCCTGGTGATCCAGGTGAGTGTCCTCGCCAGACTCCATCTCCCGGGCGCCGTACCGGACCTGGTGCTCCTCACCGTGCTCGGCCTCGCCCTGGTCTATGGCCATGTCGGCGGCGCCCTCATCGGCTTCGGCGCCGGCCTGCTGTCCGACCTCGCGCCACCCGCCGACCACGCGGCCGGACGGTACGCCCTGGTCCTCTGCGTCATCGGCTACCTCGCGGGGCTCGCCAAACCCGAGACCGGCCGGCTCAAGTCGGCGACCGGGCCGATGGCCGTGGTCGTCGTCGCCGCGCTCGGCTCGACGCTCCTCTACGCCGCTGTCGGCGCCCTCGTCGGCGACGACGCGGCCCGCCATGTCGGCCTGCCCAGCCTGCTGTTCACCGCCGTGCTGTACGACCTGCTGCTCGCGCCCTTCGTCGTCCCCGGCGTCATGGCGCTCGCCCGGCGCGCCGACAACGACCCGCTCGCCGAGAGCAACAGCGCCGCCAAGGCGGCCGACGTCTCCTCCGGCTGGCTCTCCTCCGGCACCGGCCTGCGCATCGGCAACCAGCGCGGCGGACTCCGCATCAAGGCCGCGCGATCACGGATGGCCCGGGCGGGACGCATCAAGGGGGTCAAGCGGCTGTGACGGCACGTCAGAGGGCCTGCCGGATGGCTTGCCGGAGGGCCCGACCGGGACAAGGACCAGCCCTTCGGCCGGCGTCTCGTCCGGCTCCTCGGCCGGGCACGGGAACCGATCACGGCCGAGCGGTGTACCCCATGTACCGGCACCACGCGCACCACCCGTCCACGCACTGAGAGGGGGAGACAGTGACCAACATCCCGGAGACCGGGCGGACCCCACGGGTCCAGATCCGGCTCATCATCATCCAGATCCTCGTCTTCTCCCTCCTCGGGACCCTCGGCGGCCGCCTCTGGTACCTCCAGATCCGCGAGGGCGACGCGTACGCCAAGGAGGCCTCCGGCAACCACGTCCAGCAGGTCGTGCAGCCCGCCGTGCGCGGCTCGATCCTGGACGCGCGCGGAGTGCCGATCGCCGACAACGAGACCCGGCTGGTCGTCTCCGCCTCCCGCACGGACCTGCTGAAGATGGACGACGACGGCAAGGCCGTCCTCACCAAGCTCGCCGGCGTCCTGGACATGAAACCCCAGGACGTCATGGCCAAGGTCCGGCTCTGCGACTCCAAGACGCCGCAGCCCTGCTGGAACGGCTCGCCCTACCAGCCGATCCCCATCACCGACGAGGCCACCGCCAAGCAGGCCCTGCAGATCCGCGAGCGCTCCGAGGACTTCCCCGGCATCACCGCCGAGCCCCAGGCCGTCCGCCGTTACGCGAGCCCCGGCGGCTCCAACACCGCCCAGGTCCTCGGCTACCTCTCGCCGGTCACCGACGAGGAGATCACCAAGGCCCAGGACACCGACTCGCCGTATCTGCGCTCCGACCAGGTCGGCCGCTCCGGCCTGGAGCGCCAGTACGACAAGGAGCTGCGCGGCAAGGCCGGCGTCACCCGCTACGAGGTCGACAACCTCGGCCGCGTCATCGGTGAGGCCGAGGCCGACCCCGCCGAGCCCGGCGCCAACCTGGTCACCAGCATCGACGCCCGCGTGCAGCGCATCGCCGAGTACGAACTCAACGAGGCGATGAAGGAAGCCCGCAAGCAGATGGACCGCAACACGGGGACGAACTACAAGGCCGACTCCGGCGCCGTCGTCGTGATGGAGGCCAAGACCGGCCGCGTCGTCGCCATGGCCTCGAACCCGGACTACGACCCGAACGCCTGGGTCGGCGGCATCTCCGCCAAGGACTACGCCCGGCTCACCGGCAAGAAGTCCAACTACCCGCTGCTGAACCGCGCGATCCAGGGCCAGTCGGCCCCCGGCTCGGTCTTCAAGGTGATCCCGACGGCCGCCGCGGTCAACGCGGGCTACTCCTTCAACGGCCCCTACCAATGCTCCAGTTCGTACTCGATCGGCGGCCAGGTCTTCAAGAACTTCGAGTCCCAGAGCCATGGCGGGATCAGCCTCGGCAAGGCACTGGAGGTCTCCTGCGACACCGTCTTCTACCGCCTCTCCCACGAGGAGTGGAAGCGCGACGGCGGCATCAAGCCCAAGAAGGGCGCCAAGGACTGGTTCTACAAGACCGCCCACCAGTTCGGCCTCGGCGCCGAGACCGGCATCGACCTGCCCAACGAGGTCACCGGCCGCATCCCCGACCGCCAGTGGAAGCAGGACTACTGGAAGGCCAACAAGGACGCCTGGTGCAAGTACGGCAAGAAGGGCGGCTCGTACGCCGAGCAGATCGCCTACGAGAACTGCCTCGAAGGCAACCGCCTGCGCGCCGGTGACTCCGTCAACTACTCCATCGGCCAGGGTGACACCCTCGTCACCCCCATCCAGATGGCCACCATCTACGCGGCCATCTCCAACGGCGGCACCCTCTACGACCCCACGGTCGGCAAGGCCATCATCAGCCCCGACGGCAAGAACGTGCAGGAGATCGCACCCAAGTCGCACGGCAAGCTGCCGATGACGAAGAAGACCCGGGACGAGATAGACGAAGCCCTCGCGGGAGTCGCGACCCGGGGTACGGCCGCCTGGCGCTTCCAGGGCTGGCCGCAGGACAAGATCCCGATGCACGCCAAGACCGGTACCGCCGAGGTCTATGGCAAGCAGACGACCTCATGGTTCACCACGTACACCAAGGACTACTCGATCGTCATGACGATCTCCCAGGGTGGTACGGGCTCCGGCGCCTCGGCGCCCGCCGTGCGCAAGCTCTACAACGCGCTCTACGGCGTCTCCGAGGACGGCGAGATCGACAAGAAGAAGGCGCTGCTGTCCACCCCGCAGAAGGGCCTGCCGAAGATCGAGTCCGACGGCTCGATCGACGCTCCGAAGCTGGACTCCTACCCGCCGAAGAAGACGGACAAGGAGACCGCGGAGGACGGCACCCAGGCGATCGCCGCGGGGCCGGGCGCCCAGCCGGTGTCCTTCGACGTCCCGGCGGCGATCGTCAGTACGCGCGGCGGCAGCGGCAACCGGGCCGCACGCCGACGAAGCCACCGCGGCCGGCGGTGCACAAGCGGCGGCGGAGACCAGCGCGGGAGCGGCAAGGGGCGGAGGGCCACCGTATGACCGGCAACAGCTTCTCCGTCTCCGGGTACGGGCCCGAACGCACCGGCTGGACCCGGCTGTTCGCCCGTGACTCGCTCACCCGGCGGCTCGACTGGCCGATACTGTTCTCGGCCATCGCGCTCTCCCTGATCGGCGCGGCCCTCGTCTTCTCGGCGACCCGCAACCGCACCGAGCTCAACCAGGGCGACCCGTACTACTTCCTCTTCCGGCATCTGCTCAACACCGGCATCGGGTTCGCCCTGATGATCGGCACGGTCTGGCTCGGCCACCGCACCCTGCGCACGGCCGTACCGATCCTGTACGGCATCTCGGTCCTGCTGATCCTGCTGGTGCTTACTCCGCTGGGCGCGACGATCAACGGCGCCCACGCGTGGATCGTCATCGGCGGTGGCTTCTCGCTCCAGCCCTCGGAGTTCGTGAAGATCACGATCATCCTGGGCATGGCGATGCTGCTGGCGGCCCGGGTGGACGCGGGCGACAAAGCCCACCCCGACCACCGCACGGTCGTCCAGGCCCTCGGTCTCGCCGCCGTCCCGATACTGATCGTCCTGCTCATGCCCGACCTCGGCTCGGTCATGGTCATGGTGGTCATCGTGCTGGGTGTCCTGCTCACCTCCGGCGCATCGAACCGGTGGATCCTCGGCCTGATCGGCGCGGGCGCGACGGGCGCGATCGCCGTCTGGCAGCTGGGGGTGCTCGACGAGTACCAGATCAACCGCTTCGCCGCCTTCGCCAACCCCGAGCTCGACCCGGCCGGCGTCGGTTACAACACCAACCAGGCCCGTATCGCCATCGGCTCCGGCGGACTGCTCGGCACCGGGCTGTTCAAGGGCTCGCAGACCACCGGCCAGTTCGTGCCCGAGCAGCAGACCGACTTCGTCTTCACGGTGGCGGGGGAGGAGCTGGGCTTCGTGGGCGCCGGACTGATCATCCTGCTGCTCGGTGTCGTCCTGTGGCGGGCCTGCCGGATCGCCCGCGAGACCACCGAGCTGTACGGCACGATCGTCGCCGGCGGCATCATCGCCTGGTTCGCCTTCCAGTCCTTCGAGAACATCGGAATGACCCTCGGCATCATGCCGGTGGCGGGACTGCCCCTGCCGTTCGTGTCGTACGGAGGCTCGTCGATGTTCGCGGTGTGGGTGGCGGTGGGGTTGCTGCAGTCCATCCGGGTGCAGCGTCCCATGTCGGCGTAGGGGGGCCGCGCCCCTTCAGGGGCGCGATGGTCTGCCCCTTTGCTCCAAGTGGGACTAGATTCCTTGTATGGCGGACACCAAGCGCGAGATCGAGCGGAAGTACGAGTCCGACGAGAGCGGCCTGCCGGACCTCATCGGTGTGGCCGGGGTCGCGACCGTCATAGACAAGGGTGTGGCGGAGCTGGACGCCGTCTACTACGACACCCTCGACGAGCGCCTCGCCGCCGCGTCCATCACCCTGCGTCGCCGCACGGGAGGCAGTGACGCGGGCTGGCATCTGAAGTTCCCGGTCTCCTCGGGCGTACGGGACGAGATCCGGGCCCCGCTGTCCGACACGCTGCCCGCGGAGCTCGCGGGGCTGGTGCGTTCCCGGGTCCGGGAGACCGAGCTGGTCCCGCTGGTCCGTCTCCTCTCCACCCGTGACGTCCGCGAGCTGCTCGACGCGGACGGCACTCTCCTCGCCGAGGTCAGCGTGGACGCCGTGGTCGCCGAGCGGCTCACCGAGGAGGGCCGGACCGCCCAGTGGTCCGAGATCGAGGTGGAGCTCGCCGACGACGGCGACCCGGGGTTCCTCGACAAGGTCGACAAGAAGCTGCGCAAAGCGGGCGTCAGGCCGTCGGAGTCCCCGTCGAAGATGGCCAGGGCCCTGCAGGAGACGGCGCCCAGGAAGAGCAAGAAGAAGGACAGGAAGCGCCGTGGGGCCGAGGCGCCCGGCGAGCCCGTCACGCCCGGCGACCATGTCCTCGTCTACGTCCGAGCCCAGCGGGACGCGATCGTCGAGATGGATCCCGCCGTCCGCCGGGACGTCTTCGACTCCGTCCACAGCATGCGGGTCGCCACACGTCGGCTGCGCAGCACCTTCAAGTCGTTCGGGAAGGTGCTGGACCGGGCCGTCACGGACCCGATCGGCGAGGAGCTGAAGTGGCTGGCGGGAGAGCTGGGCGTCGACCGTGACCAGGAGGTGCTGTCGGAACGTCTCACCGAGGCGCTGGACGACCTCCCCGAAAGCCTGGTGATGGGCCCGGTCCGTGCGCGGCTGCGCACCTGGACGGAGAAGGACGGCGGTACCGGGCCCCGGGCCGAGCTGATCGAGGCGCTGGACGGGCAGCGGTATCTGGAGCTGCTGGACTCCCTCGACGCCGTGATCATGGACCCGCCGCTGCTCGAGGCCGCCGGGGGCGACCCCGAGAAGGTGATCACCAAGGTGGTCAGGAAGGACTTCGGCAAGGTGGCGGCCCTGGTCGAGGAGGCCCTGGCGCAGCCGCCCGGCGTCGACCGTGACCTCGCCATGCACGAGGCCCGCAAGAAGACCAAGCGCACCCGGTACGCGGCCGAGGCGGCGGGCCCCCTCCTCGGTAAACCGGCCAAGGCGCTCGTCAAGGACATGAAGTCCCTGCAGAGCCTCCTCGGCGACCACCAGGACAGCGTGATGGCCCGCGAGGCCCTGCGCGACCTCGCCCACCAGGCCCACGCGGCGCCGGGGGAGAGCGCCTTCACGTACGGGCTGCTGTACGGCAGGGAGGAGCGGCGGGCGGAGCTGGCGGAGGGGGCACTGCCGGAGGTGTGGTCGAAGATCAGCGGCGACATGCCCCTCTGACCCCTCTGACCCCTCTGACGGCAGGGCGGGCGGAGCGGGCGGCCCTGAGACGGCCGGGCGGCCGTCGGGCTGTCGGTGAAGCGGGCTGTCGGTAAAAGGGCGTACGAGGGGTGTCTCCGGGGGCGTTACGCTAGATGGTCACCCCTGTCAGCTCACGAAGGTAACCCCCGCGATGTCTGTCGAGTCGGTCTTCCCACAGCTCGAGGCCCTGCTGCCGCATGTGCAGAAGCCGATCCAGTACGTGGGCGGTGAGCTCAACTCCACCGTCAAGCCCTGGGAGTCGTGTGACGTCCACTGGGCGCTCATGTACCCGGACGCGTACGAGGTCGGTCTGCCCAACCAGGGCGTCATGATCCTCTACGAGGTGCTCAACGAGCGCGAGGGCGTCCTCGCCGAGCGCACCTACAGCGTGTGGCCGGACCTGGAGGAGCTGATGCGCGAGCACGGCGTCCCGCAGTTCACGGTCGACAGCCACCGCCCGGTGAAGGCGTTCGACGTGTTCGGTCTGTCCTTCTCCACGGAGCTGGGCTACACGAACATGCTGACCGCCCTGGACCTGGCCGGGATCCCCCTGGAGTCCAAGGACCGGACGGTCGACGACCCGATCGTGCTGGCGGGCGGCCACGCGGCCTTCAACCCCGAGCCGATCGCCGACTTCATCGACGCGGCGATCATCGGCGACGGCGAGCAGGCCGTGCTCGACATGACCGAGATCATCCGCGCGTGGAAGGCGGAGGGCCGGCCCGGTGGCCGCGAGGAGGTCCTGTTCCGCCTCGCGAGGACCGGCTCCGTCTACATCCCGGCGTTCTACGACGTCGAGTACCTCGCGGACGGCCGCATCGGCCGCGTCGTCCCGAACAGGTCGGGTGTCCCGTGGCGCGTGTCCAAGCACACGGTCATGGATCTGGACGAGTGGCCGTACCCCAAGCAGCCCCTGGTCCCGCTCGCCGAGACGGTGCACGAGCGGATGTCGGTGGAGATCTTCCGCGGCTGTACCCGCGGCTGCCGCTTCTGCCAGGCCGGCATGATCACCCGCCCGGTCCGCGAGCGCTCCATCACGGGCATCGGCGAGATGGTCGAGAAGGGGCTGAAGGCGACGGGCTTCGAGGAGGTGGGCCTCCTCTCGCTCTCCTCCGCCGACCACAGCGAGATCGGCGACATCGCCAAGGGCCTGGCGGACAGGTACGAGGAGGACAAGGTCGGCCTGTCCCTCCCCTCGACCCGCGTGGACGCCTTCAACGTCGACCTCGCGAACGAGCTGACGAGGAACGGCCGGCGCTCGGGCCTCACCTTCGCGCCCGAGGGCGGCTCCGAGCGCATGCGCAAGGTCATCAACAAGATGGTCTCGGAGGAGGACCTGATCCGGACCGTCTCCACCGCGTACGGCAACGGCTGGCGCCAGGTGAAGCTGTACTTCATGTGCGGCCTGCCGACCGAGACCGACGAGGACGTCCTCCAGATCGCCGACATGGCGACCCGCGTCATCCAGAAGGGCCGCGAGGTCTCCGGCTCGAACGACATCCGCTGCACGGTGTCGATCGGCGGGTTCGTCCCCAAGCCGCACACGCCGTTCCAGTGGGCCCCGCAGCTCTCCGCCGAGGAGACGGACGCGCGTCTGGAGAAGCTCCGCGACAAGATCCGCGGCGACAAGAAGTACGGCCGCTCCATCGGCTTCCGCTACCACGACGGCAAGCCCGGCATCGTCGAAGGCCTGCTGTCGCGCGGCGACCGCCGCATCGGTGCCGTCATCCGCGCGGTCTACGAGGACGGCGGCCGCTTCGACGGCTGGCGCGAGCACTTCTCCTACGACCGCTGGATGGCCTGCGCCGACAAGACCCTCCCCGCCGTCGGTGTCGACGTCGACTGGTACACCACTCGCGAGCGCACCTACGAGGAGGTCCTTCCCTGGGACCACCTGGACTCCGGCCTCGACAAGGACTGGCTCTGGGAGGACTGGCAGGACTCCCTCGACGAGACCGAGGTCGAGGACTGCCGCTGGACCCCGTGCTTCGACTGCGGTGTGTGCCCCCAGTTCGACACATGGCCACAACTGAGCGAGAGCGGCAAGAAGCTGCTGCCGCTGACGGTCAAGAAGGATGCGGCGACCAGCGGACACGGTCACTAAGGTGAGTGAGGCGCTGCGGCGGATCGCTGAGGCTGTGGCGGATGCCACGGAGGATGAGGTAGCCGCAGCGCTCGGCTCTCTCGGGGTTGTGAAGGCGCGGCGGGTTGTGCCGAACCTTCCGAGGACGCCTCTGCCGGGGCTTGGAGGCCGTCCGGGTATCCAGTCCGAGGTGGAGTGGGTCTGACGGGTCCGGCGGCTTCTCGTGAGACCGTGGGCGGCATGGGGGAGGCGACGACCGATCAGGCTGTCATGAGGTTTCTGGCAGGGCTCCGGGTCGGTGATCTGTGCTCGGGGACGGTCGTGGCGGCCGCTCGGTCCGAGGTGTCGGTGATGCTGGACGGCTTCTCGGCGCGCCCGCTCGGCGTGGTGGTGGAGACGCTGGACTTCTCGTGGCGTCGACGCCAGGCCGAAGGCGCGATGGACGGGCAACGAATCACCGCTGAGGTGATTGCCGTGGATCTGGACCGGGGTCGGGTTCGGCTTTCGACGGCGGCGACTGAGCACGCGGAGCTGTGGATGTTTCTCCGGCGGCTTCGGCGTGGTGCGATTTTGACCGGCGTGGTGGCGGCGATCGAGCGGTTCGGCGTGTTCGTGGCTCTGGACGAGGGCCCTGACCATCCGGTTTTTCCCGGCGTCGGCTTCATCACGTATCCAGAGCTGTCCTGGCGGCGCTTCGAGGCGGCGTCCGAGGTCGTCGAGGTCGGGCAACGCGTGTCGTGCGAGTTCTTGCAGTTCGACACGTGGAACGGGGAGGCGCGGCTGTCCCTGCGAGCGCTGCAACCAGATCCTTTCGCGGTGTTCGCCGAGGGCATCGCTGTCGGCCGGACACTGCGTGGGCGGGTGACGAAGCTGGTCCCGTTCGGCGTCTTCGTTGAGGTCGCGGACGGGGTCGAGGGTCTGGTCCCGCTGTCCGAGCTTGGTGTGGAGCCCGTGAGCGCTCCGGAAGGCATCGTGCAGATCGGCGACGAGCTCTCGGTCATCGTCACGGACATCGATCGAGCGCGACGCAGGCTGACCCTGTCGACACATGGCCACAACTGAGCGAGAGCGGGTAGAAACTGTTGCCGCTGTCGGTGAAGAAGACGGCTGCTACCAGCTGACCAGTTGCCCGCCGGACGGCCAGGGCGGAGTGTCGGTGCCTGGTGGTAACTGTTGGCGCATGGATGACGCGATCTCGGGTGTGATGGGCCTGCTGCGTGAAGCCTTTCCGGCGGAGTGTCGCCGTCGTCCTCTGGGCTGGGAAGCGCTCGGGGCCTGGGAGAGCAGGCACGGCGTGGTGTTGCCGGAGCCGTATCGCACCTTTGTGGCCGAGATCGCGAACGGGACGAACGAAGGTCCGCCCGAGGGGGGTGGTTTGTTGCCCCTGGGAGAGAAGCCGATCAGCTGGGTGTCCTGGGAGGCGGACTGCTGGATGAGTCCGGAGCCGTTCGACGGCACCGCCGAACGCTTGCCCGGCCGGCCCTTCCCCCTGGAGGAGGAGTGGCAGTGGGAGTACGACTACTACGATCACGCGCTCCACTCGTCCCTGTTGCACCGGACGTACCAGGACGGTTCAGTGCTGCTGGGGGCCGACGGAGTAGGTGAGTATTGGACGTTGGAGGTGGCCGGGCCGCAGCGTGGGCGCGTGTGGCGGCTCTGTGACGGCTGCGCCACGCCTTACACCGGTTCTCTCGCTGGGCAGTCGGAACACGGCTTCGCGCACTGGGTGAAGGACTGGCACGCTGGAAGCGGTTGGTGGAGCTCCGAGTAGAACGCTCAACTGCTGACCTGTTCTTAAAAACTTGAGTCTCCTCTGCGGCTGCTGCGCTCGGAGTTGTATCCGGGGTGTGCCCCCAGATGGACACCCACATCCAGATCGGCCCCACGGGCAAGAAGCTGCTGCCGTTGTCGGTGAAGCAGCCGGCTCCGACCAGCTGAGACGGTCTCCGGGGTGAGTGGTGAGGCGTTGCGACGCATCACGGATGCGTTGGCGGACGTGACGGAGGAGGAGGCTGCCGCTGTGCTGCGCGGGCTGGGTGCTCGCGGGGTGTGGCAGCGGTCCTCGCGGGAAGCGCCTAGGACGCCGCTGCCGCCTCCTGTGGGCTCTGCGCGGGTTCGGTCCGAGGTGGAGTGGGTCTGAGACGGTGCCGGTGACTGGAGCCCTGCGGAGGCGCCCGTGACGGGCGGTGATGACGTCGAGGGTGATGGTGCGGCTGCGGGGCGTCGTCCCGCGCGGGATGTACCTGCGGACCGCCGGTCGGTGCGCCGTGCGATGAGGGTAGATGTGCGGGGAGCTCACATCGGCTTGATGGTGACCGCCCTTGCGGTGGTTGTCGTCGCCACCCTTGGAAGCCTCGGACGGGCAGGGATAGTCGCGGGCTGTTTCGGTGCCTGGTACTCCATGGCGCTGTTGGTTGTGCATCTGCGCGCTTGGCGTGGTTGGAACGCCGTGCGGCGCGCGTACGTGGCTACGTTCGGCTGGGGGGACCACATCACGCCGTGAGAGCAGCAGTCGCGCCGTGGCTTGGCCCACCGACTCCGTCGCCGGACCATCACGAAAGATCGATGTGCCGACGCACGGTAGCTGTCACCAGCAGCAGCCGTCATCCTGCGCTTTCGCGCTGGTGAGGCGGCGCAGTCGTCACCAGATCGGCACGCTACTTGTCACCCGCATGGGATCGGCAGGGCAACTGTCACCGGATACGCCAAGATGGCGCCGGAGGCCCCTTCGATGAGCTAGTCGAACACCGGGATGAATCCGCTGTACTCCTGATGGGTGACACAGAGCTTTTCCGACCTCCATTGGGCGTCGGCAGGGAAGGGATGCGTCGGCCCAGAAGATCGGCGGGGCCCCTCGCGGGCACCGCACGTCAGAAGTGGAGTCGGCCTTGGCACCCGTACCGAACGGCGCCTACATGATCACCCGTCCCGGTGAGCAACTGCTCACGATGGAGGGTGGGTCGTCGGAGCCCAAGACGCCCGTTGTGCTGCTGCCGCCCACCGGCAACCCCGGTGAGCAGGAATGGCAGCTGGAAGAACTCAGCAACGGCAACTGCACGATCCGCAATCTCCGCAGCGGGACGTACCTGTCCTTCGACGGTGACCCGGAGCAGAACAAGCCGGTCGTTGGATTCCCCGAGCCCCGCGAGTGGGCGCTCTACCAGAGCGCGCAGCCGCACACCTTCCACGTCGTCGTTCCTGGAGGCCCCGTCAGCGGCACGGAGTTGGCCCTGGATCTCAGCCTGCTGCGGATCTTCCCGCCTCGCATCGCCCTGAGGCCCCTCGACGTCAGCAACCAGCGTCAGGCGTGGACCTTCCAGTTCATGGAGTAGAGGAGTGAACCGGGTGCCCGGGTCGGTGGCCGACCCGGGCACCGCCCGAAAGGCACCGTCCCCGCTGGCGGAGGCAAGGTCACCTTCGAGATCGACTAGGACGATCCGAAGAACCCCACCGGCAACCGGTTCACCGGCGAGCGCTTCGAGAAGGCCCTGAACGTCACGCTCAACTCGGTGGTGTTCCGCTCCTCCGGCCAGGACCTGACCACCGCCGGCACCCACATCGAGATGACCTCCCGCCTGACCGAACCCGTCCTCCTGGGCTTCGCCGTCCTCGCTATCCGCAACCGCGTCAAGCGATGACCCCGCCGCCATCTGAGGTAGTTCATCACGGAATGCGCAAGCGTCGGTTTCTACGCTGCTTCCTCAATCCCGTAGAGCCGTATACGCCCGGCAAGAAGCTGCTGCCGTTGTCGGTGAAGCAGTCGGTGGGCAGTGGGCAGCACGGCCACTGACCGTCCACGGTCATGAGCGTGGAACGGTCGTGGCCGTGAGGGGCACAAACCGTGAGGCGCATGGTCGGAGGGGTGTCCGGAGGCCGGTCGGCCGGTATCCGGACACCCCTTCTCGCGTGCTACCGCCGGTTGGTCACGCGGGGTGTGACGGCTGCGCCGCCGTTGGTGATGTTGTCCGAGGGCTGGAGATCGACCCTGAGCCAGGGCCGCGGGTTGCCCTGGGCGTCGTCGCAGTTCAGGGTGGCGCGAGGCTCCGTGTCGACCGCCACGCAGGTGGTCTCCCAGATCTGGCCCACGGTGGTGACGACGTTGAACTTGACGAGGCCCTTGTCGGCACTCGCGTGCTCGCCCTTGTACTGACCCTTGCCCTCACCGTGGCCCGTGCCCGTGCCCGTGCCCGCGTTCGTGGCGTGGTCCGTGCCGGTGCTCGTGGCGTGGGCCTGGCCCGTGGCCGAGCCCTGCTCCTGGCCGGTGTCCTTGGAGTAGCCCTCGCCTGAATCCTGGGCGTAGTCCTTGGCGGTGTCCTGGCTCTGGTTCTGGCTCTGGCCTTGGCCTTGGCTCTGGGCCGTGTTCTGGTTCTGGTTCTGGCTCTGGCCGGTGCTCTGGCTCGTGCCTTGGCTGTGGCTCTGGCCGGCGTCCTGGGTCGGGCTCTGGCTCGTGCCCTGGCTCTGGCTCTGGTTCTGGCCCGTGTTCTGGCCGTGCTCCTTGCCCGTTTCCTTGTGCGTGTAGCCATGGCTGTTGGCGGGGGTGTTGACGGAGACGCCGCAGGCGAAGCCAACGGGCCGGTCCTGTGAATCACGGCCACCAGCGGGGAAGTTGGGGTGGGTGGTGAGGTCGGTCCACAGGAACGGGTGGGCGACCGCGCCCCGCAGGTCGCGGATGCCCGCGAAGACCCGTCCGTCGGTCAGTACGACCCGGAACTCGAGCTTCTTCGAATCCTGCACCGCGTCGATGTCGGAGCAGGGGCCGGCGGGGCCCGTGGCGCCGGTCGAACCAGTGGCTCCGGTGGCCCCCGTGTCTCCGTCCGCTCCTGCGGGTCCGGTAGGTCCGACTGGACCGTCCGCTCCGGTGGGCCCGGCCGGGCCTGTGGGGCCGACCTCGCCGGTGTCGCCCTGAGGTCCGATGTCGCCCTGGGGACCGGTGTCACCCCGGGGGCCGGTGTCACCCGTCGCGCCCGTGGCGCCGGTCTCTCCCGGCGGGCCGGTCGGACCGCTCGGACCTTCCTCGCAGTGGCCGCCGTTGTCACCGAGGGTCGCGGTGCGGTTGTGGTCCTCCTCGTCGTACCAGTAGGACGACGATCCGTCGTACTGGCCCTGCTCCTGCCCGGCCTGCTGCTCGCTCTGCTGCTGTCCGGCCTGCTGCTGTGCGGCCTGCTCGCCCTGCTGCTGTCCGGCCTGCTCGTTGTGGGCCTGCCCGTCGTGCTGCTGCTGGTCGTGCTCCGCGGAGGGAGGGCAGCCGTCGCCCCCGGCCCTCGTCGTGGTGGCGTGCTCGGACACGCTTCGCGTTGCCGCGGCGGCGGGGCCGGCCAGTCCGGCTGTCACTACCAGCGCGAGTGAGGCAAACGTGCTGACCTTGGCGATCCTGTGTCGGGCCAGCGGGCCTATCAGCGAGATCGTCCTGCGCTCAGGACTCATCTATATGCTCCTTGTTTCAACCGGTTTGGGGTTTTTCCCCGCACTCGATCGTGAGCCTCACCCCTGTTCGCCGAGCCGACCAGCGCGCTGGCCCGGACGGGGAGGTAGATCATCAAGTCGGCCTAACCGGGGGTCACGGGTGGGCTAATTCAGCGCCGTCGGCGGCCATTTGTGAGATATGAGGGGGTATGTCACGCGGCCGCTCGGGCAGCGTTCCAACCCCCGGGACCGGTGAGGCCGTGAAGCCGCAGACCATCTGTCTCTGCATGATCGTCAAGAACGAGGCGCGGGTCATCGAGCGCTGTCTCGCCTCCGTCCGGCCTCTGATCGACACCTGGGTCATCTCCGACACCGGCTCGACGGACGGGACGCAGGACCTGGTCCGCAAGGCGCTGGACGGCATCCCGGGCGAGCTGCACGAGGAGACCTGGGTCGACTTCGGGCACAACCGGACGCGGAACATCCAACACGCCCGGGGAAAGGCCGACTTCCTGCTCACCGTCGACGCCGACCACGTACTGCGCCAGGACGCGCCGCTGCCCCGGCTGACGGCCACCTCGTACATGCTGCGCTATGACGCCCCGGGCACCCAGCACCGCTTCAAGCACCTGATGCGGGGGGACCGGCTCTGGCGCTACGAAGGCGTCACCCACGAGTACCCGTGCACCGACGGATCCGACGTCCAGGAGAACCTGGACGCGATCGTCATCGAGGACCACGCCGACGGCGGCTGCCGCGGCGACAAGTTCGAGCGCGACGCACGTCTGCTCAGGCGGGAACTCGAACGCGACCCCACCAACCCCCGCACCGTCTTCTACCTGGCCAACACCGAACGCGACCTGGGCCACGCGCGCGAGGCGATCGCCCTGTACGAGCGACGTGCGGCGATGGGCGGCTGGGGTGAGGAGGTCTACTGCTCGCTCCTCGAAGCGGGGATCCTCAGAGCGGAGAAGGAGGAGGACTGGCCGGGAGCCATGGACACCTTCTCCCGGGCCTGGGAGTCGCGTCCCACCAGGCTCGAAGCCTGCTACGAGTTGGCCTCCCGTCTCCGTCTCCGACGCCGCTTTCACACCGCGCACGCCCTCCTCGTGGACGTCGTCGACCGGCCCGCGCCGGACGACCTGCTCTTCACCAGGCCCTGGGTCTATCGGTGGGGCCTGCTGTTCGAGTTCTCCATCACCGCGCACTGGGTGGGTGACCACGCCGCGGCCCTGGGGGCGTGCGACAGGCTGCTGGCCATGCGGGACCTGCCCGAGCGTGTCCGCCGCCAGGTCGAGATCAACCGGGAGTTCTCCGCCCCGCACGCCGCAGGACCGAACCTGTCCGCCGTGGTGCGCCGCCCCAAGTCCGCCCGGACCGGCAAGCCGGCCAGGTCCGCGCGGACTTCGGGACGCAAGCGGTAGGGGCCGGAGGCCGGGACACAAGGACGAACGGGGCGGGAATCCACGGGAATTCAACGGGGCGGGAATGTGCAGACGTGTGGCTGGATCCGGACAGGCTGCTGAGGCGTCTACGTCGTCATGGACCTGGAGAAGAGGACTGCCCGGCAGCCTGTCGAGCCGTCTGCCGAGCCGACGGCGGGGCAGACGGCGGGGCGGCAGCAGACGCCCGTGCGGCAACAGGCCCCCGTGCGGCAGCAGACGCCTGAGGGGCAGCAGACGCCTGAGGGGTGTCTCGCCGTCGTGATCCGGATTCCCGTGCGGATCGTCGTGCTTGTGCTCGTCGTGCCGGTGCGGATGGCGTGGGACGTGCTCGTGGTGGTCGGGCGGTTCCTGACGGATGCCGTGCTGCGGCCCGTGGGGCGGGCGTTGCTGTGGGTCGGCAGGGCCGTCTTCGTGTGGCCGTGGGTGGCGCTGTGGCGGTACGTCGTCGTGCCCGTCGCCCTGGGGCTCGGGTGGCTCGGGTACCGACTGCTCGTCGTGCCGGTGGTGTGGGTGTACCGGTATGCGCTGACGCCCGTGGGGCATGCGATCGCGTGGGTGGCCGCCGGGATCTGGGGCGGAGTCGTCTGGGTGGCCACCGGGCTCTGGGCCGGAGTCGTCTGGGTCGCCCGAGGCGTCTGGGCCGGGCTCGGGTGGCTGTACCGGTGGACGTTGGCGCCGCTCGGGCGGGGCGTCGCCTGGCTGGCCAGGGGTGTCGGGGTCGGGATCGCCGCCGTCGCGGTCGCGCTGTTCACGGCCGTGGCCTGGCTGGTGCGCCACCTCCTCGTCGTCCCGGTCGTGTGGCTGTACCGGTATGCGCTGACGCCCGTGGGACACGCCGTCGCATGGGTGGCCCGAGGTGTCGTACGGCTCGTACGGATGATCTTCGCCGGGCTCTGGCTCGGCGTGTACTGGACACTGCGTGTGCTGCTCGTCCTGCCCGCGATCGCCGTGTGGCGGTGGGTGCTCACCCCGGTCGGACGGCTCCTCGTCGTCGTCGGACGGGAGATCCGGGACGCCCTCGGACACGCGTGGCGCGTGGCCGGGCGGATCTCGCTCGTCGTCGGGCGCTTTCTGGCGAACCTCTTCCGGTGGATCTTCGTCGAGCCGACCCGGTGGGTGTACCGGACCGTCCTCACACCCGCCGGCCACTTCGTACGCGATGCCGTGTGGAAGCCGGTCGCGGCGGCCGGGCGCGCTGTGGGCCGTACCACTCGGCAGGCCCTGGCCACCGCCCGCGAGTCCGTCCGCCAGGCCCGTGCCGGCGTGCGGTCGGCGCTCTTCGGGCAGCCGACGCGGCCGCCGTCCGTCCACGGTCGGGAACCGAGGGCCGCCGAGACACGTACTCTTGGTAGTAGTAAGACCGCACTCACGAAGGACTGAACGACACTGGGCAAGCGACAGCCCGAAGGCCCGCCGCCCGCACCCGCGGTGCAGCGCATCCGACTGCGCTACACCAAGCGCGGCCGCCTCCGGTTCACCAGCCACCGTGACTTCCAGCGCGCCTTCGAGCGTGCGCTGCGCCGTGCCGAGGTGCCGATGGCGTACTCGGCGGGGTTCACGCCGCATCCGAAGGTGTCGTACGCCAATGCCGCACCCACCGGCACGGGCAGTGAGGCGGAATACCTGGAGATCGCGCTCACCGACGCGCGCGACCCGGAGAAGCTCAGGATCCTGCTCGACGAGTCGCTGCCCACCGGGCTCGACATCGTCGACGCGGTCGAGGCCCGGACCTCCGGGCTCGCCGACCGGCTCACGGCCTCCGTGTGGGAGCTGCGCCTGGACGGCGTGGACCCCGCGGACGCCGCGCGCGCGGTCGAGGCCTTCAAGGCGGCGGACCTCGTCGAGGTCCAGCGCAGGACCAAGAACGGTCTGCGGACCTTCGACGCCCGGGCCGCCGTCGTCGACCTCGACAGCCGTGACGGACGTGACGCAAGCCACGGACCTGACGGTTCTGAGACGCCCGGTCCACAGCCCGCCGCAAGCGTCGGCTCCACCGGAGCGGCTGGCGCCGCGCCCCTTGCTGGGCCGACGGACCAGCCCTGTGCGATACTGCGGCTGGTTGTTCGGCACGTGACGCCTGCCGTTCGACCCGACGACGTCCTGTCCGGTCTCCGCGCCGTGGCCGACCTGGCGCCGCCGGTCCCCGCAGCGGTGACCAGGCTGGCGCAGGGGCTTTTCGATGCAGCGACCGGCACGGTGACCGACCCGCTCGCGCCCGACCGCGAGGCAGCGCCGGCCCTCTCAACGGCCGAACCCGCTACCGCCGCGAAGGCGTCGGCGCCGGTAGGCCCCGCGTAGGGACGGACGTCGTAGCGCAGCCCTTTGATCCGGGAGCCACCTGGGTCGGGCAGCGCACCGACCACAAGACTTTCGCCAGGCCGTACGCACACATGGCGTACGGAACCGGCGAGACAGGACACAGAGAGCTCCCGTGTGGCGCCCGCGCCCCGGACGGCGGCAGTCGCGTACGACGCGAGCCGCGGACGTCACCGGCCACGCCGGACCGGGTGCGGCGCCCGGGAGCCTGACGGGAGAAACGCCCGCATGCCCGAATCGATCGAATCCGCAGAGCCCGCGCAGGGCTCCGAACACAACACGCCGAGCGACACCCTGCCGCCGCGCCGTCGTCGCCGTGCCGCGTCCCGCCCCGCGGGACCGCCGTCCGCCGCCTCCGAAGAGGCCGCGGAGACCACCGCGCCGGCCATACCGGCCGCCGAGTTCGAGGACCTCGCGGCCGCCGAGCCGGACGAGGCCGTCGAGACCGGTGTGATCGGTGAGGTCGCACCGGCTGCCGAAGAGGCTGAGACCTCCACTGCCGTCGAGGATGCCGCACCCGCCGGGCGTACGCGCCGTCGCGCGACCCGCCGGGCCTCCGCGCCCGCCGGTGCGCCCAAGGACGCGGAAGCCGTCGAGGTCGTGGAGACCGTGGCACCGGTCGCCGAGCCCCCCGCCGTCGCCGCCGAAGTGCCCGCCGCCGTCGAGGAGCCGGCGCCCGCCGCTCGTACACGCCGTCGCGCGACCCGTAGGGCGTCCGCTCCTACCGGTGCGCCCAAGGCCGCCGAGGATGTCGCCGCCGAGAGTTCCGCCGTGGCCGCGCCCGAGGCCGCCGCCGAGTCCACCGCCGTCGCCGCAGCGCCCGCCGCTGTCGAGGAGGCCGCGCCCGCCGGGCGTACGCGTCGCCGTGCCACGCGCAGGGCCGCCGCCCCCGCCGGTGAGGCGGAGGCCGCCGAGGTCGTGGAGGCTCCGGCGGAGGTCGTGGAGACCGCGCCCGCCGCGGTCCAGGAGACCGCGCCCGTCGAGGAGGCGGCCGAGGAGGCCGCACCGCGTCGGACGCGTCGTCGTGCCACGCGCCGGGCGGCCGCGCCCGCCGGCGCGCCCGAGGGCGAGGCCGCCGAGGAGCGCGCGGCCGAGTCCGTCGTCGCCGAGACCGTGGCGGCGCCGGCCGTTCAGGCACCCGACGCCGACGCCGAGGCCACGTCCGCCGAGGCCGCTCAGGCGACCGCGGCTGCCGGGGACGAGGCCGAGGCGGAGGACGCCGGACCCCGTCGGACCCGTCGCCGGGCCACGCGCAAGGCCGCCGTCGGGTTCTCGGCGCCTGCCGCGCCGGTCGCGGAGGACGCGCCGTCGCGGCCGTCGCGGCCCGCCGTGGCCGTGTTCCAGGCGCCGGTGTTCACCGAGCCGATGTTCCAGACGCCGGAGCGGGCCGCGCAGGCCGCCGCCGATGCGGTGGCCGAGACCGAGGAGGTCGAGGAGGTCGAGGAGGTCGTGACCCCCGAGACCCCCGACTTCGTCGGGTCCGCCGAGGAGGAGAACACCGGCGGGTCGCGGCGTCGCCGTCGTCGTCGGGGTGAGCCCGCCGAGACGGAGCAGCCCGTGGCCGCCGCCGTGGTGACCGACGAGCCGGAGGAGCCCGAGGAGCCCGAGGAGGGCACCGAGGACACCGAGGGTGACGAGTTCGGCGAGGAGGAGTCCACCGGGTCGCGGCGTCGCCGTCGCCGGGGTGGCCGCCGTCGTCGCCGGGGCGAGTCGGCCGACGCCGACGACGCCGCCGAGGGTGACGACCTCACCGCCGAGCGGGCCGCTCAGGACACCGAGGACACCGCCGAGCAGGCGGACGAGGACGCCGAGGACGAGGCCGACGACCGCGAGGACTCCGGTTCGGGCTCCAGCAGCAGCCGTCGTCGCCGTCGCCGTCGTCGTCGCGCCGGAGACTCCGGCCCCGAGACCGAGGCCCCGGCCGCCTCCGACGACCCCGAGCGCACGGTCGTCAAGGTCCGTGAGCCGCGCGAGCGGCGCGCCAAGGACACCGAGCCGTCCGACGAGGTGCAGTCCATCAAGGGCTCGACCCGTCTGGAGGCCAAGAAGCAGCGCCGCCGGGAAGGCCGTGAGCAGGGGCGCCGTCGCGTCCCGATCATCACCGAGGCCGAGTTCCTCGCCCGCCGCGAGGCCGTCGAGCGCGTCATGGTCGTCCGCCAGAGCGGCGAGCGCACCCAGATCGGCGTCCTGGAAGACAACGTGCTCGTCGAGCACTACGTCAACAAGGAGCAGTCGACCTCGTACGTCGGCAACGTCTACCTCGGCAAGGTGCAGAACGTGCTGCCGTCGATGGAGGCCGCCTTCATCGACATCGGCAAGGGGCGCAACGCGGTCCTCTACGCCGGTGAGGTCAACTTCGAGGCGCTCGGCATGGCCCACGGGCCGCGCCGTATCGAGTCGGCCCTGAAGTCCGGGCAGTCCGTGCTCGTCCAGGTCACCAAGGACCCGATCGGGCACAAGGGCGCGCGTCTGACCAGCCAGGTCTCGCTGCCGGGCCGCTACCTGGTCTACGTCCCCGAGGGGTCGATGACCGGTATCAGCCGCAAGCTGCCCGACACCGAGCGGGCGCGCCTGAAGACCATCCTCAAGAAGATCGTCCCCGAGGACGCGGGCGTCATCGTGCGCACCGCCGCCGAGGGCGCGAGCGAGGACGAGCTGCGCCGTGACGTCGAGCGACTGCAGGCGCAGTGGGGGGACATCCAGAAGAAGGCCAAGAACGGCGGCAGCTCAAGTGCGCCTTCGCTGCTGTACGGCGAGCCGGACATGACCGTCCGCGTCGTCCGCGACATCTTCAACGAGGACTTCACCAAGGTCATCGTCAGCGGCGAGGACGCGTGGGAGACCATCCACGGATACGTCGCGCACGTCGCGCCCGACCTGGCGGACCGCCTGCAGAAGTGGACCTCCGAGGTCGACGTCTTCGCGACGTACCGCATCGACGAGCAGCTGATGAAGGCGCTGGACCGCAAGGTGTGGCTGCCCAGCGGTGGTTCGCTGGTGATCGACAAGACCGAGGCCATGATCGTGGTCGACGTCAACACCGGAAAGTTCACCGGCCAGGGCGGCAACCTGGAGGAGACGGTCACCAGGAACAACCTGGAGGCGGCCGAGGAGATCGTGCGCCAGCTGCGGCTGCGCGACCTCGGCGGCATCGTCGTCATCGACTTCATCGACATGGTCCTGGAGTCCAACCGGGACCTGGTGCTGCGGCGCCTCCTGGAGTGCCTGGGCCGCGACCGTACGAAGCACCAGGTCGCCGAGGTCACCTCGCTGGGCCTGGTGCAGATGACCCGGAAGCGGGTCGGCCAGGGCCTGCTGGAGTCCTTCTCCGAGACCTGTGTCCACTGCAACGGGCGCGGCGTGATCGTGCACATGGACCAGCCGACCGCCGCGGGCGGTGGCGGCAAGCGCCGTAAGCGCGGGCGTGGCGGTGCCGAGCACGACCACGAGCTCGTGACCGAGGTCGCCGAGCCGGTGGAGTCGGCCGAGCTGGTCGAGGCCGAGGTGGCCGCCGAGGTCGCCGAGCCCGTGGCGCTGCCCGCGCCCGAGTACGAGCCGGACGAGGAGTTGTACAGCAGCGTCGCCGAGGCCGAGGCGGCAGTCGGACGTGGCCGTTCGCGCCGTCGTGCGACCCGGCGGGCGTCCGCGCCCTCGGGTGCGCCGAAGTCCCGCGAGGCCGTGGCCACCACCGTCTCCGAGGACCGTGCCCCGAAGTCGCGGGAGGCCGCCGAGGCGGAGCCCGTCGCGGTGGAGGATCCGGTCGTCGAGATGCCGGCCGCCGCGCCGAGCGCCGAGGACGCCGCGCCCCAGGGCCGTACGCGCCGTCGTGCGACCCGGAAGGTGTCCGCCCCGGCGGGCGCGCCGGCCGGGACGGCGGCTGACGAGGCCGTGGTGACGGTGACCGAGCCGGTCGCGGAGCCCGTGGTCGAGACGGTCGTGGAGCCGGTTGCCGAGCCCGTGGCCGAGCAGGCCGCGCAGCCCGAGGCGGTCGTCGCCGAGAGCGCCGCTCCGGCCCGTCCGCGTCGGCGTGCCGTGCGCAAGGCGACGGCGCCCACCGCGTCCGCGGAGGCGGCCGTGGTCGTGGTCCCGTCGGCTTCCGCCGTGGACGTGGCCGAGGCTCCGGTCGAGGAGTCCGCTCCGGTCGCCGAGGAGACCGAGGCCGAGGCGCCCGCCAAGAAGACGGCGGCGCGCAAGACGGCCAAGAAGGCCACGGCGAAGAAGGCCGCCACGAAGAAGACGGCGGCCGCCAAGAAGACGGTCGCGAAGAAGGTCACGGCCAAGAAGGCGGCGACGAAGAAGACGGCCGCGAAGAAGTCCACGGTGGCCGCCGAGCAGTCGTCGGCCACGGTCACCGCTTCGGCCGACGAGAGCTGAGCCCCACGGGGCTGACGCGCGGTCCGCTCCAACTGGTGCCCCTGCCGGGTGGTTTCACCACCGGGTGGGGGCACCGGCGTGTTCGGGGAGAGTAACTTCACACGAGCTGGAGAGCTTTGGAGAGGTTTGGTCATCTCTGTCACATCGTGAACACCACCCCCCACTTGGAGCACTTTCAGGCGCCTGTAACACTCACGTAGTCGTAGGTATCTGGATCGGGGCGGGAACGGGGAGGGGATCGCATGGCGCGTGTGCGCGTGCGTGGGGCGGTGGCGGCGGCCACCGTGCTGGCGGCGGCCGGTGTGCAGGCGGTGATGTTCGCGGGGACCGCGCAGGCCACCCCGAACTGGACCGAAGGCCCTCTCTTCAACGACCCGTTGGGCGAGGAGAGCGAGCAACTGGCGATACGCACGCGGCTCATCGAGCTGACGGCCGCCGCGCTGCCCGGCTCCACCATCAAGGTCGCCGTCTACCACGTCTGGGAGGCGTCCGTCGTCAACGCGCTCGTCGCCGCCGAGGAACGGGGCGTGCACGTCCAGGTCCTGCTGGACGAGTCGAGCGTCAGCGACCGTCCGACCAACACCGCCCACGGCACTCTCGCCGCCGCGCTCGGCACCGACCGTACGAAGGGCTCGTACGTGGTGACCTGTCCCGTCGACAGGTCCTGCCTCGGTGATCCGAAGTACGGGCAGTCGATCATGCACAACAAGTTCTGGCTGTTCTCGGCGGTCGAGGGCGCCACGAACGTGGTCGTGCAGACGACGTCGAACTCGACGCCCTCCGCGCACACCAAGTTCTTCAACGACGCGCTGCTGCTGCCGAACAACCCGACGATGTACGACGCGTACGCGGACTACTTCGACACCCAGGTCGCCCAGGACTGGGCGAGCTGGGAGTACCGGACCGTCAGCAACGGTCTCTACAAGGCGTACTTCTTCCCCCGGGCGGGGAGCAGCCGGGCCACCGACAGCGTGTACTCGGTGCTCAACAACGTGCAGTGCTCCTACAAGGACACCGCCGGGGTCACGCGGCGGACATGGGTACGGGTGGCGATCTTCAAGATCACACGGATGGCGATCGCCGAGAAGCTGGTCGCGCTGAAGAAGGCCGGCTGCGACGTCAGCATCGTGTACGCCGAGTCCGACAGCGCCAAGAGCAGCGGCGGGACCAAGGGGACGTGGGAGATGATGCACACGTCCGGCGGGCCGACGGTGCGGTGCTACAACGACGACAGGGACCCGCTCAACCCCGGTCAGAAGCTGACCACGCCGTACATCATCCACACCAAGTACATCCTCGTGGACGGCCAGTACGACGGGGTACGCAACAAGATCAGCTTCACCGGGTCGGGCAACTACACCGGGCCCGCGCTGCGCGAGAACGACGAGTCGATCGTCAAGGTCGACGACGACGCCGTGCACGACATGTACCGAACCCACTTCAACAAGGTCATCGCCGTCGCCCACCCGGGCAAGGCCGACACCACGGACCTGTGCGAGGGCGTGAAGCCGCTGCCGGCGGACGGCGAGAAGCCGACCCCATGACGCGGGAGGGGCTCGGTTTGACCCCTTCGGGCATGGCCCCGTAACCTTGACCGTCGGCGTGTCCGTAGGTAGCGATGCGTCACATCCCCGTAAACCTCATTCCTTCCGCGCGCCGGGCGCCGTGGGAGAGGCCGTTCGCATGTCGGGCGGCTGGACTGCGGGGGTGCCGTTCCCGAGCGAGAGAGTGAGATCCGCTTGTACGCCATCGTGCGCAGCGGTGGTCGCCAGCACAAGGTTGCTGTCGGCGACATCGTTGAGGTTGACAAGATTTCCACTGCCAATGTTGGCGACACGGTCGAGCTCTCGACCCTGCTCGTCGTCGACGGCGACGCTGTGACCAGCGACCCGTGGGTGCTGGCCGGCATCAAGGTCCAGGCCGAGGTCGTGGACCACCACAAGGGTGTGAAGATCGACATCCTTCGCTACAAGAACAAGACCGGCTACCGCCGTCGTCAGGGCCACCGCCAGCAGTACACGGCGATCAAGGTCACTGAGATCCCCGCGGCTGCGAAGTAAGGGACTGAGGAGACATGGCACACAAGAAGGGCGCATCGTCCACCCGGAACGGTCGCGACTCCAACGCTCAGCGGCTCGGCGTGAAGCGCTTCGGCGGTCAGGTCGTCAACGCCGGTGAGATCCTGGTCCGCCAGCGCGGCACGCACTTCCACCCGGGCTCGGGTGTCGGTCGCGGCAAGGACGACACGCTGTTCGCGCTGAACGCCGGTGCGGTCGAGTTCGGCACCAGCCGTGGTCGCAAGGTCGTCAACATCGTTCCGGCCGCCTGAGTCTTCTGACTCGCCCGGTCTTTCGACCAAGGCTTCCGTAGAGCGATTCGTCGAGGCGGACCTCACTTCCCGTACGGTTTCCGTACGGGAAGTGGGTCCGCCTTTGACGTGTTACAGGTAAGACATTTCCGAACACCACGCATAGCGCGTATCTGGAGGCACCCACCATGACCACCTTCGTGGACCGCGTCGAGCTGCATGTCGCCGCGGGTAACGGAGGCCACGGCTGTGCCTCCGTCCACCGGGAGAAGTTCAAGCCGCTCGGCGGCCCCGACGGCGGCAACGGCGGCCGGGGCGGCGACGTCATCCTGACCGTCGACCAGTCCGTGACGACTCTCCTCGACTACCACCACTCCCCGCACCGCAAGGCCACCAACGGCAAGCCGGGCGAGGGCGGCAACCGCTCCGGCAAGGACGGCCAGGACCTGGTCCTGCCGGTCCCGGACGGCACGGTCGTGCTCGACAAGCACGGCAACGTCCTCGCCGACCTCGTCGGCCACGGCACGTCCTTCGTCGCCGCACAGGGCGGCCGGGGCGGTCTCGGCAACGCGGCCCTCGCCTCCGCCCGCCGCAAGGCGCCCGGCTTCGCGCTGCTCGGCGTGCCCGGGGGCATGGGCGACATCGTCCTGGAGCTCAAGACGGTCGCCGATGTGGCGCTCGTCGGCTACCCCAGCGCGGGCAAGTCCTCGCTGATCTCGGTCCTGTCCGCCGCCAAGCCGAAGATCGCGGACTACCCGTTCACGACCCTCGTCCCGAACCTGGGCGTGGTGACGGCCGGCGACACGGTCTACACGATCGCCGACGTGCCGGGCCTGATCCCGGGTGCCAGCCAGGGCAAGGGCCTGGGCCTCGAATTCCTCCGCCACGTCGAGCGCTGCAGCGTCCTCGTCCACGTCCTCGACACGGCGACGCTGGAGTCGGACCGCGACCCCGTCTCCGACCTCGACATCATCGAGGAGGAGCTGGCGCAGTACGGCGGGCTCGACAAGCGGCCCCGGATCGTCGTCCTCAACAAGATCGACGTGCCCGACGGCAAGGATCTCGCCGAGATGGTGCGGCCGGACCTGGAGGCCCGTGGTTACCGGGTCTTCGAGGTGTCCGCCGTCGCCCACACCGGGCTGAAGGAGCTGTCCTTCGCGCTCGCCGACCTCGTCGGCCAGGCGCGGGCCGCCAAGCCGAAGGAGGAGGCGACCCGGATCGTCATCCGGCCCAAGGCCGTCGACGACGCGGGCTTCACGGTCGTGCAGGAGGAGGACGGACTCTTCCGCGTGCGGGGCGAGAAGCCGGAGCGCTGGGTACGCCAGACCGACTTCAGCAACGACGAGGCGGTGGGTTATCTCGCCGACCGCCTCAACCGCCTGGGCGTCGAGGACGAGCTGATGAAGGCGGGCGCCCGCTCCGGCGACGGCGTCGCCATCGGGCCCGAGGACAACGCGGTCGTCTTCGACTGGGAGCCGACCGTCATGGCCGGCGCGGAGATGCTCGGCCGCCGCGGCGAGGACCACCGCTTCGAAGAGCCCCGCCCCGCCGTCCAGCGCCGCCGCGACCGCCAGGCGGAGCGCGACGAGCTCCAGCAGGAGTACGAAGACTTCGAGCCGTTCTAAGGGGCGCCGGGTTCCTCGGGCGCCCGGGGTTTCCCGGACGCCCGGCCGTAGGCGCTCGGCGGGGGTGGACCGCGCGACTCGGCGCTACGAGGTGGCCGGAAGACAGGACCGGAAGACAAGAAGGGCCCCGGAGGTGCTCACCTCCGGGGCCCTTCGTCTGTCGCTGGGCGAGCGCCTGTCGCTAGGCGAGCGCCTCGCTCGGTTCGCCGTCCGTGAGCTCGTCCCCCGCGTCCCGGGGCGAGGGGATCTCGGTGGCGAGACGGGACTCCATACGGACGCGGCGGTCGTCGGCCTTGGCGCAGAGCGCCTTCACCGCGCGGTCGAAGCGGACGAGGGAGGGCGGGTCGGACGGCCCGAGGAGCTGCTCCTTGAGGTCGGCGCGAGCCTTGACGAAGACGTCCTTCTCGGGGTTGCGGACCGCATCGAGCAGGGCCGGGACACCGCCCGCCTTGGGGGTCAGGACGACACCCGCGGAGACCGTCGGGAAGGCCGCCCGGAACGCCGCCTCCGGCAGCCCGGACGTGTTGGCCACCGAGTACGGCTTCTCGCTGGACAGCCAGTCGGAGACCACCGACGAGACATCGCTGATCAGCAGGTCGGACGCGTTGAAGCAGGCGAAGATCGCGGGCCGCGCCTCGGTGATGATCCGGTGCTCCCACTCCGGGAACGACGCCCAGTACGCCTTCTCCCAGGCCAGCGTCGCCTCGGAGATCGCCGCCTCACGGTCCCCGCTGGGCGTGCTCTGCAGCAGCATCCGCTCCATCTCGTCCGCGCTGGCACGGAAGGACGTCGAGGTCAGCTGGTCCAACGCGGCCGTACGGCGAGCGAGTTCGGCCGCCGCTTCCGCACCGGGACGCGCGCCCGAGCGCTTCGTGTTGGCCTCCCGGATCATCGCCTTGATGCGCTCGTTCGCGGCCCCCGCGCGCGGGTCGACCGAGCCGGTCATCGGGTGCGGCTTGTAGAGCAGCCGGACCTTGTCGTCGGCGAGGAGCCCCCGGACGATGTTCTCCCCGGCCAGGACCACGGACGTGTTGCCGGGGTTGCCGTCCCAGCCCTCCCAGGTGGGGGCGTAGAGGACGGTCGTGTACGTGCCGGTCGGCGGGCCCGCGTACGGGCGGATCGGTGCCAGCTGCGGGCGGCCGACCTCGACGATGTCCTTGTCCTCGACACCGACCTCGGCGAGGGCGTACCGCTCGCGCGCGGCGGGACCGGCGACCCACACCTCGTCGTACGCCTTCGCGTACGGGTTGCAGGAGGACAGCTTGTCGCTCTCGCCGTGGTTGATGAAGGCGTGCTTGACGGTGGGGATGCGCAGCACCTGGGAGGTCTTCGCGGCGTTGGCCGGGTGCAGCATCATCTTCAGCGTCGAGTTCTCCAGGGAGAACATCGTCGAGACCTTCGGGAAGCAGATGACCGGCACGTCCGTCGCGTCGATCTTCTGCACCATGAAGCGCTCACGCAGCACGATCAGCGGCTTCTCCAGCTGGGAGAGCGTGGAGAGCCACATGTTCGCCTGGTACGCCGACGTCGTACCGCCGGAGAAGTACATCGCGGTGGTCGGCCGGTACCGGGCGAGCCACCTGTCCAGCCACTCCATGACCTGCTGCTCGCTCTTGGCGCGCTTCTTCGGCAGCAGCCAGGTCGAGAGGTACGCGGTGCCCGCGACGAGGAGGGTGAGACCGATGCCGAGGCCGGCGCCGCCCCAGGTGGCGTCCTGTGTGGCCGCGGTGAGGACCAGGCCGGCCGTGATCGGCAGGGAGAAGGTCAGCAGCCGGTGGGCCTGGCGGCGGGCCAGGATGCGCGGCGGGGCGGCGGTCAGGCGCAGCTCGGAGGCGTCGATGTTGCGGGTGACGATCGGCAGCGTCCGGGTGCGGCGGACCAGTACCGAGACGGCCTGGCAGGCGAAGTGCACCGCGTAGAAGACGATGAGGCCGACCAGGAGCGGGGCCTGCTCGCGCAGCGGGTCGATGCCGTCGATGCGCAGCAGCCCCACCAGGATCAGCATGTCGCGCAGCAGCTGGCGTACCAGCGCGTCGAAGCGGACCTTGCCCAGCAGTGCGAGGAGTCCGGGATCCCGGTACTGCAGATAGGTGTCCAGGAGGAGACCCGCCGCACTGGCGGCGACGAACACGGGGATGTTCGGCAGCAGTGCGGAGACGATCTGGGCCGTGAAGAGCGCGAACATCGCGAACAGCGCTGACAGCTGCGCGATGCGGCGTGGTGCGAGGCCTGCGGAGGGCACGGGCTGGGCTCCTGCGGAGGGTGCGACGGACGGAGGGGGAAGTGAGTCAGGGGGGTGGCCTGAGGACGGCCGATCCCTGACCGTATGACCTAGGGCGGCCGGGGAGCAATCTCCGGCGGGAACAATCACCGGTAGTCGGACATAACGCATGGAACCTTGAGAGGTGTCTCACCATCTCTTCATAAAGGGCTCGGAGGCGGACCGCGGTCGTCCGCCCCGGATCCGGCGCCGTCCGCCCCTCGAAATGAGCACGCGTCCCGTCCGCCCGCTCCCGTAGATTGCGGAGTGCACACACCGGGCTGTTCGGAGCATTGGGGATAGGCGTGTCAGCGGCAAGACAGGGCGTGGCGGAAGCGCACCGGATCGTCGTCAAGGTGGGCTCCTCGTCGCTGACGACGGCGTCCGGCGGCCTCGACGCGGACCGGGTGGACGCCCTGGTGGACGTCCTCGCCAAGGCCCGCAGCGGGGGCGAGCGGGAGGTCGTGCTGGTCTCGTCCGGCGCCATCGCCGCCGGGCTCGCGCCGCTGGGCCTGCGCCGCCGTCCCAAGGACCTCGCCCGGCAGCAGGCGGCCGCCAGCGTCGGCCAGGGCCTGCTGGTGGCCCGCTACACGGCCTCCTGCGCCCGCCACGGCATCCGGGTCGGCCAGGTGCTCCTCACCTCCGACGACATGAGCCGCCGCGCCCACCACCGCAACGCCTCCCGCACCCTCGACAAGCTCCTCGCGATGGGCGCGCTGCCGGTCGTCAACGAGAACGACACCGTAGCCACGGACGAGATCCGCTTCGGCGACAACGACCGCCTCGCCGCCCTCGTCGCCCACCTCGTACGGGCGGATCTGCTGATCCTGCTCTCGGACGTGGACGGCGTGTACGACGGCGACCCCAGCAAACCCGGCACGTCGCGGATAGCGGAGGTGCGGGGCCCCGCGGACCTCGCGCACGTGGAGATCGGCAGCGCCGGCAAGGCGGGCGTCGGCACCGGGGGCATGGTCACCAAGGTCGAGGCGGCCGCGATCGCCACCGGAGCGGGCATCCCCGTGGTCCTGACCAGCGCCGTCCACGCGGCGGACGCGCTCGGCGGCCGTGACACGGGCACGTACTTCCACCCCACCGGCAAGCGGACCGCCGACCGGCTGCTGTGGCTCCAGCACGCCTCCACCCCGCAGGGCGCCCTCACCCTCGACGACGGGGCCGTGCGCGCGGTCGTCGAGCGCCGCAAGTCGTTGCTGCCGGCCGGCATCGCGGCCGTCGAGGGCGACTTCACCGCCGGCGACCCCGTGGAACTGCGCGACGGCGCGGGGCGTGCGGTCGCGCGCGGGCTGGTGAACTTCGACGCCAAGGAGATCCCCCAGCTGCTCGGCCGCTCGACCCGGGAACTGGCGCGCGAGCTGGGTCCCGCGTACGAACGAGAGGTCGTACACAGGGACGACCTCGTCCTCCTGCACCCCTGACCAGCGGCCCCATGGAGGGGCCGGAGCACGGGCCCCGGCGGTGCACGTTCCGTAAAACCGCCACGCGAAGCCCCTGAGCCTGCTCAACTTTGTCCCAGGGAGATTCCGCACGACCTATTGCGAAGCACGAATCGTTGCGAAGGAGGCCGTCGTGAGACGAGTGCGCCCCGGGGCCGCGGCGTCCCGTGGTGGTGGTACCTCCCGTGCGGCCGGCGAGGAGCGGACGCTCACCAGCGTCGCCGCCTCGGACACGTACGAGAGCGACAGCGCCGAGAAGCCACAGGACCTGCCCCGGCTGTGGCACGTCACGCTGAGCGTCTCCGGCCCCGAGGCCCCCCTCAAGGAGGTGCGGCGCGGCCTCGAACAGCTCGCCCACGACCACCCCTTTCTGCTGACCAGCCGCTATGCCCACGACCACGCCGAGATCCGCTACTGGGAAGAGGCCCGCGACCTCCACGACGCCGCCGCCGTCGCCCTGCGCCTGTGGGGCGAGCACCGCCGGACGGCCGGGCTGCCGCCCTGGGAGATCGTCGGCCTGGAGGTCATCGACCGCCAGACGTACCACCTGCGCCTCGCCGAGGGATTCGGGCCGCCCCCGGCCACGCCTGTGGGAGTCCACCCCTTCTGACCGTCCCGCCGGGAGCCCCGCGGGGTGTGTCTCGCGCTGTGGAACAGCCGGTGAACGCCGCCACCGGGCGCACTACCCTTTCTCCATGACCTCGCTCTCGCCGTACGACTCCATGACGCCGGTCGCTCGGGCCGCCTACCGTGCCAAGGCCGCCGCCGCCGACCTCGCGCCGCTCCCGCGCGCAGACAAGGACGACGCGCTGCTCGCCATCGCCGACGCGCTGGAAGTCCGTACGAGCGAAATCGTCGAGGCCAACGCCAAGGACATCGAGCGGGCCCGTGAGGCCGGCACCAGCGAGTCGATCGTCGACCGGCTGACGCTGACCCCGGAGCGGGTCCGCGCGATCGCCGCCGACGTCCGTGACGTGGCAGCGCTGCCCGACCCGGTCGGCGAGGTCGTGCGCGGCTCCACCCTCCCGAACGGCATCGACCTGCGCCAGGTCCGCGTCCCGCTCGGTGTCGTCGGCATCATCTACGAGGCCCGCCCGAACGTGACCGTGGACGCCGCCGCCCTCTGCCTGAAGTCCGGCAACGCGGTCCTGCTGCGCGGCTCGTCCTCCGCCCACGAGTCCAACACCGCCCTCGTACGGGTCCTGCGGGACGCCGTCGGCGGCGCGGGCCTGCCCGCCGACTCCATCCAGCTCGTCCCCGGCGAGGGCCGCGAGTCCGTACGCGAGCTGATGCGTGCCCGGGGCCTGGTCGACGTGCTCATCCCGCGCGGCGGCGCCTCCCTGATCCGCACGGTCGTCGAGGAGTCCATCGTCCCGGTGATCGAGACCGGCACGGGCAACTGCCACGTCTACGTCGACGCCAACGCCGACCTCGACACGGCGGTCGAGATCCTGATCAACTCCAAGGCCCACCGCGTCAGCGTCTGCAACGCCGCCGAGACCCTCCTCGTCCACCAGGACATCGCCCCCGAGTTCCTGCCCCGCGCCCTCGACGCGCTCGCCGACGCCGGGGTCACGGTCCACGCCGACGAGCGTGTCCTCGCGTTCGCCAAGGAGAGCCGGGCCACGGTCGTGGAGGCCACCACGGAGGACTGGGAGACCGAGTACCTGTCGTACGACATCGCCGCGGCCGTCGTGGACTCGCTCGACCGGGCCGTGGAGCACATCCGGCTCTGGAGCTCCGGCCACACCGAGGCGATCGTGACGACCTCCCAGCAGGCCGCCCGCCGCTTCACCCAGCTGGTCGACTCCACGACGGTCGCCGTCAACGCCTCGACCCGCTTCACCGACGGCGGTCAGTTCGGTTTCGGCGCCGAGATCGGCATCTCCACCCAGAAGCTGCACGCCCGGGGCCCGATGGGCCTGCCCGAGCTGACCAGCACGAAGTACATCGTCACGGGCGACGGACACATCCGCCGCTGACCGGGCGGGCCTTTCGGTGGGGCGCCGGCCCGTTCCCGCGAACAGGCCGGCGACCAGCTGGCGCAACGGATGAATTTCCTTACCGTCTGCCCAAATTGACCACCCCGGTCTACTCTGGATCCGTGCCGGAGGACGTGGGGGGCACGCCGTTCCCTGACGGCTGGGAGCCCGACGACGACCGCGACCGCGGGGGTATGGACGAAGAGTTCGCCTCCGTGGTCTTCGACGAGGACTTCGTACGGGCGGCCGTGGTCCACGAGCCGACCGCGATCGAACGTCTGCTCGCAGCGGCGGAGGCCCGTGCCGCGGCCCAGGAGGCCGAAGCCCGCCGGGCGCATTCCAGAGGCGCACGCGGCGACGACGACCGTTACGACGACGGCTTCGGCACGGACGGTCTCGATTTCGGCCGCGGTCGCGATGACGACCTGGACGACACCGAGATCCTGGAGGGCCGCTACGGCGCCGACGGGGCCTACGGCAGGCCGTACGGCAAGCAGACCCGCTGGCACCGGCCCGTCGCCTGGATCCTCGCCCTCGTGATGGGCATCGGCATGGTCGCGCTGGCCTTCACCGCGGTCTACCGGGGTGCCTCCTCCGGCCGCGACGAACTCCCGCTCCCGCCGACCACCAGCGGCGTCGAACAGGGCACCCGGACGGGCCCCTCCGCCTCCGCGGACTACTCCCAGCCGGCGGTGTCGGCGGACCCCCGCACCCCCTGAAACGGCCGCGCGCGGCCCCCGGCAGGCGGTTCGACAGCTCTTCGCGAACCTGGTGAGGACCTGTCAGAACTTGTCGTGTACCGCCGCGTTTACCGAGGCCCTGGGAGACCTACTCTCATTGTATGGGCGGGCCAGGAAACCCACCTGAGGGGACTCCCGAGGGCGCCCCCGGCGGTGGAGAGGACGAATACCGATCCGTCGTCTTCGACGAATCGTTCGTCCGCGCTGCCCGTCTCCAGGAATTCTCCGCCCAGGAGCGCCTCTCCGACCACGCCCCGGCCGTGCGCCGCCGCCCGCCCACGCGTCGTGGCTTCTCCCGGCAGGCCATGGTCCTCGTCCTGCTGATCGCCCTCGCCTTCGGCACCGCGATCTACATGGGCGTCCGCCATCCGTACGACAGCCCGGCCGCGAAGCCCACCGAACCGCTCCGGATGACGGTGATCCCGCTGTCCCCGCAGTCCGCGGTGCCCGGCGCCGAGGAGCCGGAGACGCTGTACGCGCACAGTCCGGCCGCCCAGTTCCGGATCGGCGCCGAGGGCATCACGATGCCGGCCACCCGGCGCACCGAGCACTTCACCGACAGTCAGGTCGTCTCCGCGCTGACCATCGCCAAGGAGTACCTGGTCGCCTCCGCGCTCGACCCGGAGGTGCTCGGCGGCACCACCGTCCAGCCCGTGCGCCGGCTGCTCGACTCGGAGCAGCTCGACCAGTTCCAGCAGAGTTTCGATCATCCGGCGGCGGACGGGCGGCACGCCCCCACCGGCTGGCTGGTCCGCTTCGACCCGTCCCGCGCGGAACTCGCCGACCGCAAGATCCGCGTCCAGGGCACCCTCCAGGCCGCCGAGTTCGACTCCGGCACCCTGGAGGTCGTCGCCGCCCACACCCTCGTGTACGCGCTGCGACCGCCGGGTGACAGGGCCGACGCCGAGGCCTCGCTGTTCACCGTCCGGCGCGAGCTGCACTTCCGCTTCGACCAGGACGACCTGCGCACCCACCAGGTCGAGGTCGTCGTCTCCTACGTCCAGGCCGGGCCGCTGGCCTGCGCCGACGACGCCACCAACCATCTGCGCCCCCTGCTCGCCGGCCAGACCGCCAAGGCGGGCGGCCCGTCCGCCGGCACCGACCCGTACGGCACCGGCGCCGCCACGGCCCTGTGCGGCTCCCTCGCGGAGAGTGCGCAGCCGAAGGTGTGAGGGAGGCGCGGTGTCGGGCCCCTGGGCCGGTGATACACCGCACCACTGCCCTGTGGAGCTGCCCTGGCCATGGTGATGACCCACGTCGATGTCGCCGCCGGTCACTCGCCGTCGCGCATGCGGCGGGGGACTTCCGGCCGGAGGCGCGATGCGCGGGCCGCTCGGCGGCGCCGGAGCGCGAGCCGCCGCCCCCGCCGCGGCGCTCGGCCGGGCCTCTGCCCGAGCGGCCGGGGCTCGGGTCCCCGGCCCCGGCCGCGGCGCTCGACGCGAGAAAGCGCCCGGTTCGAAGGCGGACCTTCGGGGCCGGGCGCTTTCTCGCGTCAGTGACCGTCGCCGTGCGTCACTCGTCGTCCCGGCGCCTGTCCTCCTGGGCGGTGTCGGTGCCACCGCCCTGGCCCGGGTCGGTGTCGGTGCCCGAGCCGTTGCTGCCGCCCGCGAAGCCGCCGAAGCCGCGCCGGACCCGGCCGCCGAGGTCGCCCGCGCCGCCCGCGATGTCGGTGACCAGCTTCATCAGCGGGTCCTTGGAGTTCTTGACACTGCTCGTGTAGTGCGTGGCCGACTCGCGGAAGGAGTCGGTCACCGAGGTGTCCTTGTCCTCGCTGCGCCGCGGGTAGTGCCCGTCCATGATCCGCTGGAAGTCGCGGGACTCGGCCCACTTCTTCAGCTCGGCCGCGCGCACGGTGGTGAAGGGGTGCGAGCGGGGCAGCACGTTCAGGATCTTGAGGACGGAGTCGCGCAGGTCGCCCCCGGCCTCGTACTCCTCGGCCTGCGCGAGGAACGCGTCCACGTTCATCTCGTGCAGGTGGTTGCCGCCCGCGATCTTCATCAGACCGCGCATCGACGCCTGGACGTCCTGGCCGACCAGAAGGCCCGCGCGGTCCGCGGACAGCTCCGACTTGCGGAACCACTCGCGCAGCGCGGTCACGATCGCCATGATCGCGAGGTTCCCCAGCGGGATCCAGGCGACCTTCAGGGCGAGGCTCGTCAGGAAGAGCAGTATCGTCCGGTACACCGAGTGGCCGGAGAGCGCGTGGCCCACCTCGTGCCCGATGACGGCCCGCATCTCCTCCTCGTCGAGCAGCTCGACGAGCCCGGTGGTCACGACGATGATCGGCTCGTCCAGGCCGATGCACATCGCGTTCGGCTGCGGGTCCTGGTTCACGTACATCGGCGGGACCTTCTCCAGGTCCAGGATGTAACACGCGTCCCGCAGCATGGTGTTGAGGTGGGCGAACTGCTGGTCCGAGACCCGTACGGAGTCGGACAGGAACAGCAGCCTGAGGCTGCGTTCCGGCAGCAGGCCGCTGAGCGCCTTGAACACCGTGTCGAAGCCGCTGAGCTTGCGCAGCGCCACCAGCGCCGAGCGGTCCGCGGGGTGTTCGTACGCCCGGGAGGAGATCCCCTCGAAGCGCCTGCGCTGCCTGCTCGGCACGTTCTCGTGCCCGTTCTGCTCGTGGCTGTCGTCCGGCATGTTTCCCCCATGCTCTGTTTGCCCATGTTGCCCCCGAAGCGGGGTCCAGCCTAGGCGGAGTTACCGTGGCAGGGCATCAACCGTAAGGAGCGATCTCCATGGGACATCTCCCGCACCTGCCGGCATCCGCCTGGCTCACCGAGGCCGCGGACACCGCCGCGAAGGAACAGGGAGCCGGCAACCTGCTGCGTGTGGTGCTGATCGTGATGGTCCTGGGCTCCGTCCTGATGGCGTGGTTCCTGCTGCGGGGGTACAAGCGGAACGAATGACGCCCGCCGACGGGAAGGACGTACGGCGCGCGCGAACGGTTGCTCGTACGCGAAGTACGCGCTCGGCGGCGCCCCCGTTCACTCCCGGGCGGAGTCGACGTGATCGCGGCGGAGGCTCCCGCTTACGATGGGCGGGTCTTCATCCCGATCCCACCACCGGATAGGTCACGCCGACGATGAGCTTCCACAGCACCGCTGCCGACTTGGTCACTTTCGCCGCCGAGGGCGGCGGGGAGCACGGCGGCAACCACGAGAGCCTGAGCCCCTACCTGACCGGCGGCGGAGCCTTCTTCGCCCTGATGCTGCTGCTGTGGATCACCACCCGCTTCAACCGCGATCGCTAATCCGCGCAAAAGGACGTTCGAACGGTGCGCGTCGGCCGGGCCGGTAGGCTCTCCACGCATGGGAGAGCAGGAAGTGCCTACCGGTCCGGAGCACGACAAGACGGCGGACCAGGCGCACGACACCACGGACGGCCGGTCCGACAGTGCCTCCGGCGCACCGGGAAACCGTCCGTCGGAGCCAGGCCGGCGCCGTCTCGGCGTCATGGGCGGAACGTTCGACCCGATCCACCACGGGCACCTCGTGGCGGCCCAGGAGGTCGCCGCGCAGTTCGGTCTCGACGAGGTCGTGTTCGTGCCGACCGGCCAGCCGTGGCAGAAGTCCCACCAGTCGGTCTCGGCGGCCGAGGACCGCTATCTGATGACGGTCATCGCGACGGCCGAGAACCCCCACTTCTCGGTGAGCCGCATCGACATCGACCGCAAGGGCCTCACCTACACCATCGACACCCTGCGGGAACTGCACGAGCTCAACCCGGAGTCGGACCTCTTCTTCATCACCGGCGCCGACGCCCTCGGCCAGATCCTCACCTGGCGCGACGCCGAGGAACTCTTCTCCCTCGCGCACTTCATCGGGGTCACCCGTCCGGGGCACACCCTGGCCGACCCGGGCCTGCCCGCAGGCGGGGTCTCGCTGGTCGAGGTCCCGGCGCTGGCCATCTCCTCCACAGACTGCCGTGCGAGAGTCGCCAAGGGCGATCCCGTCTGGTACCTGGTGCCGGACGGCGTGGTGCGCTACATCGACAAGCGGCAGCTGTACCGCGGCGAGTGAGCCGAGAGGGGCACCGGTGAACGACCGATACGACGCCACCTACGGGGGCGACCAGCAGTACGAACTCGTCGGCTACGACGAGTACGGACAGCCGGTGTACCGGCAGGCACCCGCCCAGCAGGTGCCTCAGCAACAGGCGTACGACCCCTACGGGACGCAAGCGCCCCAGGGGTACGGCCAGGGCTACGGCTACGACCCGTACGCGACCGGGCATGCCCAGCAGCAGCACACCCAGGGGTACGGCACGGGCTACGACACCGGCCAGCAGGCACCGGGGCCCGCCTACGACCCGTACGACCCCTACGGGCAGACGGCGGTCACCGGACGGCAGGCCCCCGTCGCCGAGCAGACCGCCTACATCCCGCAGCAGTCGGCACCGCCGCAGACCACCGAGGAGAGCGGACCCCGCCCCGGGGACGCCTTCCCGGAGCAGGACCCCGCCGAACGGGATTACCGGACCGAGCAGTTCGCCTTCGTCGAGGATCCCGACGGTGACTCCGAGGACGTCATCGACTGGCTGAACTTCACCGAGAACCGCACCGAGCGCCGCGAGGAGGCCAAGCGGCGGGCCAAGAGCCGGATGATCGCCCTGGTGGTGGCCCTCGCCCTGGTCGCCGTCGGCGGCGTCGGCTACATGGGGTGGGCGGGCATGCTGCCCGGCTCGCCCTCGGACGGGCAGACCGGCACCACGACCTCGGCGGCCGCCCAGAAGCGGGACGTGGTCGTCGTCCACCTGCACGACACCAGGAAGGGCGGCACCTCCACGGCGCTGCTGGTGAACAACGCCACCACCGAGCAGGGCGCCACCGTCCTCATCCCCAACGCCCTCGCCCTGACCGGGGACGACGGCACCACGACGACCCTCGCCAAGTCCGTCGACGACGACGGCTCCTCCGGCACCCGCGACGCGCTCGACACCGTCCTCGGCACCGACATCGAGGGCACCTGGCGGCTGGACACCCCGTACCTGAACAACCTCGTCGGACTCGTCGGCAACATCGACGTCGACACGAACACGGACGTGCCCGACCCCGAGGCCGAGAAGAAGGGCGCGGCGCCCCTGGTCACCAAGGGCAAGCAGCAGACCCTCAGCGGGAAGATGGCCGTCGCCTACGCCACGTACCGGGCCTCCGGCGAGTCGCAGGACGCGCAACTGGAGCGGTTCGGGCAGGTCATGCAGGGCGTGCTGCGCAAGCTGTCCTCCGACGCGCAGGCCGCCACCGTCACCGTGCAGACGCTGGCCCAGATCCTCGACCCCTCGCTCAGCGACGAGGACCTCGGCGCGTTCCTCGCCAAGCTCGCCGACCACGCCAAGGGCGGCGACTACAAGTCCGAGCTGCTGCCCGTCCAGCAGGACGGCACCCTCAGCGCCGAGGACTCCGACAGTGTGGTCAAGGACCTGCTCGGCGGCGCCGCGAAGAGCCCCGACGCCGGGGACGCCGTCCGGGTCGGCATCCGCAACGCCACCGGCCAGAAGGACGCCACCGAACAGGCCCGCGTGGTCGTCCTCAACGGCGGCTACACCTTCCTCGACGCGGGCACCACCGCCACCGCCCAGGCCACCTCCCGGGTCACCTACTCCGACGCGGCCCGCAAACAGGACGCCATCGAGGTCGCCAAGACCCTCAGCCTCCCGACCGGCGCCGTGAAGAAGGGCGAGACCACCTCCAACGCCGACGTCTCCGTCGTACTCGGCCAGAACTACGAGACGACGAGCACGACGGGGGAGACCGGGACGACGGGAACCACGGGAACCACGGGAACCACGGGCTGATCGGACCGGCATGATCAGCGATCAGGCCCCTGAGCCGCCGCATCGGCGCCGCTCCGGGGCCTGATCGATTAACACGTGGGGCGGTGTCGGTGGGCCGTGAGACCCTTGGGGTAGCCCGTGAGGGTTCCTGACCGACGACCGAAAGCCGTGAAGTGACCGCCACCGACCGCTCTCTCGAGCTCATCACCACCGCCGCGCAAGCGGCCGCCGACAAGCTCGCGCACGACGTCATCGCGTACGACGTCAGCGATGTGCTGTCCATCACGGACGCATTCCTGCTCGCCTCCGCGCCCAACGACCGCCAGGTCAAGTCGATCGTCGACGAGATCGAGGAGCGCCTGAACAAGGAGCTCGGCGCCAAGCCGGTCCGCCGCGAGGGCGACCGCGAGGCCCGCTGGGTGCTGCTGGACTACGTCGACATCGTCGTGCACGTCCAGCACAGCGAGGAGCGGGTCTTCTACGCCCTGGAGCGGCTCTGGAAGGACTGCCCCGAGCTGGAGCTGCCCGCCGACGCCAAGGCCACCCGGGGCAAGGGCGCCGAGCACGCCAAGCTGCGGGCCGCCGAGGAAGCCGCCGAGCTGGGCGAGGAGGTGCGGTGAGCGCGGGTACCGACACCGTCGATCGCAAGGGCCGGGGCCGCCGCCTCATCCTGTGGCGGCACGGCCAGACCTCGTGGAACGTGGAGCGCCGCTTCCAGGGCACCACGGACGTCGAGCTGACCGAGACGGGCCTCGGCCAGGCCCGCCGTGCCGCCCGGCTGCTCGCCTCCCTCAAGCCCGACGCGATCGTCGCCTCCGACCTCCGGCGCGCCGCGAACACGGCCGCCGAGCTGGCCGAGCTCACCGGCCTGGAGGTCAGCCACGACGAGAGCCTGCGCGAGACCTACGCGGGCGTCTGGCAGGGGCTCACCCACGACGAGATCATCGCCCGGCACGGTGAGGAGTACGCCGCGTGGAAGCGCGGCGAGCCGATCCGCCGGGGTGGCGGTGAGCTGGAGACCGAGGTCGCCGACCGTGCCGCCCCCGTGGTGCTGCGGCACGCCGATAAGCTTCCGGAGAACGGCACCCTCGTGGTCGCCAGCCACGGCGGCACCATCCGCACCACCATCGGGCGTCTCCTCGGCCTCGAGCCCCACCACTGGGAGAGCCTCGGCGGTCTCTCCAACTGCTGCTGGTCCGTCCTCGGAGAGGGCGCCCGCGGCTGGCGGCTCCTGGAGCACAACGCCGGCACGCTGCCCGAGCCGGTGCTCGGCGACGACGACTGAGCCCGTAAGACGACTGAGCCCGTAAGAGGCCTGGTCACGCGGTCCGCGGCCCGGATTTCACTTTCCGGCTGGTCGCAGGCTAAAGTTCTTCTTGTTCGCCCCGCCGAGTGGGAAGAACGCAAGGGGCTATAGCTCAGTTGGTAGAGCGCCTGCATGGCATGCAGGAGGTCAGGAGTTCAATTCTCCTTAGCTCCACAGATCGGTACAGAAGATCCCGTTCCCGCGAGGGAGCGGGATTTTTCGTGTGTGACCTGCGTCCCTTCTTGAGCACACGCCGTCCTGGAGGCGTATACCTCTGCGGACGGCCTTCTTTCCCGCCGCTTGCCCGGACTGGTACGAAGGCGTCGCTGACCGTATTGGTCCGGCCGTGGCAGAATCAAACGGCCGGAAGGGGGCGCGGCCCGACGGGAGGGAGAAGCGATGCCTGCGAGCATCCGCGGGAAGGTCCACGACCTTCCCGCAGCGGTGGTGATGCGGAGCAAGACCACCCTCCTCTGCCCTTCCTGCGGCTCGCTCCACGTTGCCCAAGTCCTCGGTGACAACGGAGGGATCTCCTACGTGTGCACGGCCTGCGGCCACAGCTGGAGCTGATCGATGGGTGCACACAGGAGGAAGTGCGACTGGTGCGGCAGCGGCACGCCCATCGTCCGCGACATGGAGCCTGTCAACGCCGACTACCAGTACTGGTGCGAGGAATGCGCCAGGGCGCTGATCATAAAAGGCGACCCGATCGAGACGTACCGAGAGCTGGAGGGGGAGCCGATCTATGGCCGGCTCCTCGAAGAGCACTGCACACTCAAGCGCTTCTACTCGTTCGTGACGGCTTGAGCGTCAACTCGGCGCCGTACCCCGCCACCGCCCGCCGTCGGCCCGCCACGGGCGCCACAGCGCCCTCGTGAGGGCCGTCGGCGGCGGGGTCGTGAACGGCGGGTGGGCGGTGGGCGGTTCGGAATCCGACATCAGTCATCGATCCACCCATAATCCGCACCCGCCGGAAACGATTTGGTGGTGCGCGCGAGGGACCGGTAATGTTGGCGTCGTCGCCAGGGAGACCGGGCGGACAACACGGCAAGGGGCTATAGCTCAGTTGGTAGAGCGCCTGCATGGCATGCAGGAGGTCAGGAGTTCAATTCTCCTTAGCTCCACAGAAAAGACCCCGTCCAAGTGGACGGGGTCTTCGCGTTGTTGGCGGTCACGGCGACAGCGACCGACCGGCGACAGTGACCGGCGACGGCGGAGCGGGGAAGGGCGGGCCACCCCCTTCGGGGTGGCCCGCCCTTCGGCGTACGCGTGGTCTCAGCGACCGCTGCCCAGGGCCCGGCGGCCGCGGCCCTGCGAGAGGACCGGGAGGTTCCGGGACGGGGCGGCGGCGCGGTTGTCCTCCTCCAGACGCAGGGCGAGCGCCGGGCAGCGGCGCACCGCGCGCAGGGCCTTGGCCTCGGCGTACTGGGGGACCTTCGCCTGGGCGACGGTGGGGAAGCCGTCGGCGCCGAGCTGGAAGACCTCGGGGAGGATGTCGGCGCACAGGCCGTGGCCCCGGCAGAGCGTCCAGTCGACGAAGATCTTCTGGCGGCTGGCGCCGTTCTCCTCCTCGCCGGCGCCGCCCGGGATGCCGGTCGGCATCCTGCCGCCCTCGAAGAGCGGCAGCACGCCTTCGACGGGACGGCCGCAGCCGTTGCCGAGGACATGCGCGGCGAGGTCGTCCGTGAACGCCTTGATGGTCGATTCCAGGAACATGGCGGAGCCGTCGGGGTGCGAGCACGCGCCGCGCCGCTTCACGTTCTTCGCGACCTGCTTGAGGGCCTCCAGGGCGGCGGGACCACCGCCGTTGAGGATGTCCTCCATACCGCGCGCGGCGGCCGGCAGACCGAGATAGCAGGGACCGCACTGTCCCGCGCTCTCCTCGGCGAGCCACTTGGCCACCTGGAGCGACTCGCCGAGCGGGCAGGTGTCCTGGCTGATGGGCAGGATCGCGCCCGCGCCGAGCGCACCGCCCACCGCGTCCAGCGAGTTGCGCGAGACGACGGCCTCGTTGACCGTCGCCGCGTCGATCCACTTGCCGTGGTAGCCGCCGGTCAGCACGCCCTGCGGGACCGGCGGCGCGCCGGCGAGCTGCAGGATGTAGCGCAGCGGCACACCGGTGGGAGCCTCGATCACCATGGGGCGGGCGACCGCGCCGGAGACGGTGAGCATGACGGTGCCCGGCTCGTCGTACAGACCGGTGTTGCCGTACCGCTCGGAGCCGATGCGGGCGCCGATGGCGAGTTGGGCGAAGGTCTCGGCGTTGGAGAGCAGGGTCGGCGCGCCGCCGACTCCGCTCTTGGACGCGCTGGTCTTGCGGCCCGGCGGGATGGGCGGGCCGCCGTCGATGGAGCGGATCAGCGAGCCCGCGGCGCCGGTGACCATACGGACCGGGTTGCGCTGCACGCTCGCGCGGATGGCGGCACCGCGCCGGTTGCTCAGCCCGCGCTCGGAGAGGGCCGCCTCCATCGAGCGCTGGGTGGATTCACGTGTCACCCCGATGACGAGCTGGCGGGCGCCCAGGGCTTCGGCGACCAGCAGGGCGCCGTCCAGGATGAGGTGCGGGGCACGGTTGATCAGCACCGTGTCCTTGCGGCAGGCGGGTTCGTCCTCACTGCCGTTGACGACCACGACGGGCCGGATGCCGCGCTTGATCGCCGACTCGGCGACCGACCGCAGTTTCTTGTGGAACGGGAAGCCCGCGCCGCCCCTGCCCTTGAGGTTGATCCGTTCAGACAGCTGGGCGAGCTGTTCCCCGCCCATGGGTTCGAGCGGACCGTGCACCTTCAGGTGCATGGGGAGGTCGAGTCTCTCGACGAGATCGAAGCCCGACGTGAGCTGGGGGAGCCCCACCACACGGACTTCGGGGACGTCGGGAAGGGCCTCGTTCACTTAAATCCTCCGGAAGGCGCGTTCCAGGGTTCGCCTGAGCCCGGCTGGTTGTAATCCTCGTAGCCGGGCAGCGTTTCAGTGGCGGGACCGCTGTTGTACGTGTCGTTCGGGTTGTACGTGCCGTAGGGGGCGTTCGTCTCAGCCGTTCCGTAGGAAGTTTCGGAAACCCCCGTGTTGTACGTCTCGCCCGGGTACGCCTGGCCCGGGTACGCCTGCCCCTGGTACGTCTGCCCGCCCAACGGCTGCCCGGCGAAGGTGTCCTGCATCGGGTCGTACGACGACGGGGGTGCCTCGCCGACCGGCGGCGGGGACGGAGCCGGCCAACGCGTGCCCGTACCGGCGCCGTCGTCCATGCGGGGCATGGCCTGCGTGGGCTGCATGTCCAGCGGCTGCTGCTGGGTCAGGTAGGGCGCCGTGGGCTCCTGGGCGCGGGGGGTCATCGACACCGCGCGGTAGGCGGCCGCGAAGCCGGGGCCGCTGTCGGCCGAGGCGGCGGCGCGCTGCGGGGGAACCAGCGGATCGCCCAGCGGGGGCTGGCTCTGCCCACCGCCGAAGCCGGGCAGCGGGAACTGGCCGGTGTCGCGCATCTGGTCGCGCTGTCCGCCTTCGCGCCGACCGCCCTCACGCCGGCCGCCGGGCTCGTCGAAGCCCTGCAGGGCCGAACGGGACTTCACGAGCTCGTCGACCTCGGGAGGCCGCTGTCCGTCGGTGCCCAGGATCGCGGAGATGCGCTCGACCACCTGGCGCTTGACCGGGCGCGGCGCGGCGCGCAGCAGCAGGGCGGCGGCGACGGCGACCAGGCCTGCGGAGTAGAGGATCACGAAGATCGGCTTCGCTTCGCGACCCGCGTAGAGTCCGTGCACCAGCGCGAAACACCAGGCCGGGTAGGCCATCATGTGCATCGCCCGCCAGCGCGCCGCGACCGGCGCGGGGGAGGCGAAGTTGCTGCGCAGCGCACCGGTGATCGCGACGAAGATCATCATGGACCCGGCGGTCGCACCGAAACCGATGAGCGCGCCCGACCCCGTCACGCCGAGGGCGAAGGGGAACAGGGCGATCGCGGAGACGTGGTTCAGCGCCAGCTTGACCGAGACATGCAGCACGAGGAACGCGACCGCGGCGATGGCGGTCGTCCGGTGGACGGCCTGGCCGATGATCCGCTGGCGCACGGTGAGCAGGGTCCGGTCCTGGGCGACGAGCCCCCAGAGCACCGAGCAGGTCAGCGAGACGAGCGAGAGAACGCCTGCGCCGAAGTCGAGGAACTCCCGGTACGCGTCACCTCCGACCAGCACACTTACGGGTATCAGCAGCAGAGCGGCAGCCGTGGCTATCCCGTAGGCCGAGCGGCCTGTCTGGGGTAGCGAGCTGTTACTGCGACGAGGGTTCATGGGGGCAACTCCGAACAGTTCGGGAAAGCGGTCCCGTCGTCGAACTGTAAGTGGTGCCAATACCGGGCGGTACGGGGTTTGAGTTATTGCGTTGTTATCAAGGGTCAATCTCACATCGGTGATGCCCCTTAGTGGTTGTTACGCGAAGTAAGTTTTGAATAAAGTTCAACTTTTTTGGCCGGATCCCGTGGCTGACACGCCGCTGCTCTCTGTCCGTCAGCGGTCCGTCGGCGGTCCGCCGGTGGTCCGCCGGTCGCGTCTCCGGCGACCCGTCGACGGCCGGGAACCTCGTCGCGACGGCTGCGGGGGCTGCGGTACCCTGAGCCCATGCGTGCCGTACGCCTTCTGCTTAGCGAGCCGCGCTGATCAGTCCCGACCGCCGATGCACGGCCTGGTCGGAATCAGCGCGGCGTCCCCTCCTGTGCGAGGGGATTTTTCGTTTCCTGGACGAACCGCCCGCTGGCAGAGACGATCGATGGAGCCTTGAGGATCATGAGCGAGACGAACCCCGCTGCCACAGGTATGCCGGTGGATGCCGCGCCGTACCGCTACACGGCCGCAGTCGCGGCCGAGATCGAGGCACGCTGGCAGGACTTCTGGGACGCCGAGGGCACCTACGCCGCCCCCAATCAGAGCGGCGACCTGGCGGGCGACCCGGAGCTGGCCGCCCGGCCCAAGAAGTTCATCATGGACATGTTCCCGTACCCGTCCGGTGCGGGCCTGCACGTCGGCCACCCCCTGGGGTACATCGCCACCGACGTCTTCGCCCGCTACCAGCGGATGACCGGGCACAACGTCCTGCACACCCTGGGCTTCGACGCCTTCGGCCTGCCCGCCGAGCAGCACGCCGTGCAGACCGGTGAGCACCCCCGGATCACCACCGAAGCGGCCATCAACAACATGAAGTCCCAGCTGCGCCAGCTGGGCCTGGGTCACGACAAGCGCCGGTCGTTCGCCACGATCGACCCGGACTACTACAAGTGGACCCAGTGGATCTTCCTGCAGATCTTCAACTCCTGGTACGACGACGAGGCGAAGAAGGCCCGCCCGATCGCCGACCTGGTCGCCCAGTTCGAGTCCGGTGAGCGCGCGGTGCCCGGCGGCGGCTCCTGGAGCGCGCTGAGCGCCACCGAACGCGCCGACGTCCTGGGCGGGTACCGCCTGGCGTACGCCTCCGACGCGCCGGTCAACTGGTGTCCCGGCCTGGGCACCGTGCTGGCCAACGAGGAGGTCACCGCCGACGGCCGCTCCGAGCGCGGCAACTTCCCCGTCTTCAAGGCCAAGCTGCGCCAGTGGAACATGCGGATCACCGCGTACGCCGACCGGCTGCTGGACGACCTGAACGAGCTGGACTGGCCCGAGGCCATCAAGCTGCAGCAGCGCAACTGGATCGGCCGCTCCGAGGGGGCCCGCGTCGACTTCCCCGTAGACGGGGAACGCATCACGGTCTTCACCACCCGCCCCGACACCCTGTTCGGCGCGAGCTACATGGTCCTGGCCCCCGAGCACCCGCTGGTCGACAAGTTCACCCCGGACGCCTGGCCCGAGGGCACGCACGACGTGTGGACCGGCGGTCACGCGACCCCGGCCGACGCCGTCACGGCCTACCGCGCGCAGGCCGCCTCCAAGTCGGATGTGGAGCGGCAGGCCGAGGCCAAGGACAAGACCGGTGTCTTCATCGGCTCGTACGCGACCAACCCGGTCAACGGCGAGCGGATCCCGGTCTTCATCGCCGACTACGTCCTGATGGGCTACGGCACCGGCGCGATCATGGCCGTACCCTGCGGCGACCAGCGCGACTTCGAGTTCGCGCGCGCCTTCGAGCTGCCGATCCGCTGCATCGTCGAGCCGACCGACGGCCGTGGCACGGACACCTCCACCTGGGAGGACGCCTTCGGGGCGTACGACGCGAAGATCATCAACTCCACCGGTGAGGGCGTGTCCCTGGACGGCCTGGGCGTCGTCGAGGCCAAGGCGCGCATCATCGAGTGGCTGGAGCGCGAGGGCGTCGGCGAGGGCACGGTCAACTTCCGCCTGCGCGACTGGCTGTTCAGCCGCCAGCGCTACTGGGGCGAGCCGTTCCCCATCGTCTACGACGAGGAGGGCGTCGCCCACGCGCTGCCCGAGTCGATGCTGCCGCTGGAGCTGCCGGAGGTCGAGGACTACTCGCCGCGCACCTTCGAGCCGGACGACGCCGACACCCGGCCCGAGACGCCGCTGTCGCGCAACGAGGACTGGGTCAACGTCACCCTGGACCTGGGCGACGGCCGCGGCCCGCGCCCGTACCGCCGTGAGACCAACACCATGCCCAACTGGGCCGGTTCCTGTTGGTACGAGCTGCGCTACCTGGACCCGCACAACTCCGAGCGGCTGGTCGACCCGGAGATCGAGCGGTACTGGATGGGCCCGCGCGAGGGGCAGCCGCACGGCGGGGTCGACCTGTACGTCGGCGGTGCCGAGCACGCCGTGCTGCACCTGCTGTACGCGCGCTTCTGGTCCAAGGTCCTGTTCGACCTGGGGCACGTCTCGTCGGCCGAGCCGTTCCACAGGCTGTTCAACCAGGGCATGATCCAGGCCTTCGCGTACACCGACTCCCGTGGGGTCTACGTCCCGGCGGCCGAGGTCGAGGAGCAGGACGGCAAGTTCTTCTACCAGGGCCGGCCCGTCAAGCGTGAGTACGGCAAAATGGGCAAGTCCCTGAAGAACGCCGTCACTCCGGACGAGATCTGCGGTGAGTACGGCGCCGACACCCTGCGTCTGTACGAGATGGCGATGGGCCCGCTGGACGTCTCCCGGCCGTGGGACACGCGCGCCGTGGTGGGCCAGTTCCGCCTGCTGCAGCGGCTGTGGCGCAACGTCGTCGACGAGGCCACCGGCGAGGTGACCGTGGTGGACGCCGAGCCCGGCGAGGACACCCTGCGGGCGCTGCACAAGGCCATCGACGGGGTACGGCAGGACCTGGAGGGCATGCGGTTCAACACCGCGATCGCCAAGGTCACCGAGCTGAACAACCACCTGACCAAGGTGGGCGGCCCGGTGTCCCGCTCCGTCGCCGAGGCCCTGGTCCTGCTGGTCGCGCCGCTGGCCCCGCACATCGCCGAGGAACTGTGGCGCAAGCTGGGCCACACCGACTCCGTCGTCCACCGGGACTTCCCCGTCGCCGACCCCGCGTACGCCGTCGACGAGGCCGTCACCTGCGTCGTCCAGATCAAGGGCAAGGTCAAGGCCCGTCTGGAGGTGTCGCCGGCCATCTCCGAGGAGGAGCTGGAGAAGGTGGCCCTGGGTGACGAGAAGGTCGTCGCCGCGCTGGCCGGGGCACCGATCCGGAAGGTGATCGTGCGGGCGCCGAAGCTGGTGAACATCGTCACGTGAGCCGGGCGGCCCGTGGGGTGGCTGTCCGTGGTCGTAGCTGTCCGTAGTCATACGGCTGTCATCGGGTAGCGGCCCGCTGTCGGTGCGCAGGGGTTCGGGGTCGTCCCCTACGGGCAGGTTCCGGGTTCGGATGGAACTCGGGACCTGCCCGTTGCGTTTACCGTTGAAGAGCGCCGCAGCACATGCCGTGCCGGTCGGAGAAGGAGCGCGTCGTGGAAGCCGTCATCGCAGTCGTCGCCCTGTTCTTCGTGCTGTTCGTGGCGCTGAGCGTGTACGCCACGGTGAAGGCGGTCGGCGCGGCCAAACGCGGCGTGGACCGCACGATCACACAGGCCAAGCGGACCGTCGAGGACACCACCCTGCGCGCCCGAAGCCTGGCCCAGCCCGGCCCGGTCGGGCAACTGGCCGATCTGCGGCTGAAATTGCGCACGTCGATGCGGGCCACCGAGGAGGCGTTGCAGGCGGGCGTCGGCGAGGACGAGTCCCTGAAGGAGTCCCTGGCTCTCTTCGCCCAGCTCAGCAAGCACGGCCGGGAGCTGGACGACGAGCTCAAGCGCCTGGAGCCCGAGCCGGACCGTTCCAAGCTGACCCAGCGGCTGCCCGCGCTGCGCGAGCGCACGGAGCGGATCGTCAAGTCCGCCGACTCACTGCGCTGGGCGGCGCACGACCGGGCCCGCAGGTTCGCTGAGGACGACCTGGACACGCTCAGCGCGCAGATCGACGTCGAGGCGGGCGCCCTGCGGCACTGGACGACGGAACCCGCCGCGGTCTGGCCCGAGGCGCCGAAGCCCGAGGCCACCGCCTCCACCGGGCAGACCTGGCAGGAGACTCCCGGGTCCCGCGGCGCGGAGTCCCGTAGCGGTGAGCCCCGTAGCGCGGAGTCCCGTGGTGGTGAGCCCCGTGGTGGTGAGGAGCCGCCCAAGCCCGCGATCACCCCGCCGAGCGCGCGGCCGACGTATCCGTGGCAGAAGAAGGCCCGCCCGGAGAGCACCACTTGAGCCGATCGCCTCGGCCTGTCCGGTCGCAGGTGAGAGGGGCCGGGCTGCCGTCGGCGGGGCTTGGCGGGTAACCTCCAGCTCATGTCCCGCCATGTCGCGATCGTCACCGATTCAACGGCCTACCTGCCGCCGCCGGCGATGGAGCGTCACGGCATCATCGCGGTGCCGTTGACCGTGGTCCTCGGCGACCAGGCGCTCGAAGAAGGTACCGAGATCTCGGCGCGCTCCCTGGCCCAGGCGCTGCAGAAACGACGGTCCGTCACCACCTCCCGCCCCAGCCCCGAGCTGTTCGCGGAGACCTACCGCAGGGTCGCGGAGGCGGGCGCCACGGGCATCGTCTCCCTCCACCTGTCCGCCGAGTTCTCGGGTACGTACGACGCGGCAGTGCTCGCGGCGCGCGAGGCACCCGTGCCGGTGCGCGTGGTGGACACCGGCATGGTCGCGATGGCCCTCGGGTTCTGCGCGCTGGCCGCCGCCGAGTCGACGGAGGCGGGCGGCACGGTGGACGAGGCCGTCACGGCCGCCGAGAAGCGGGCCGCGGGGACGTCCGCCTTCTTCTACGTCGACACCCTGGACTATCTCCGCCGGGGTGGACGGATCGGCGCGGCACAGGCCCTGTTCGGTTCCGCGCTGGCGGTCAAGCCGCTGCTGCAGCTGGACGGCGGCCGTATCGAGATGCTGGAGAAGGTCCGTACGGCGTCCAAGGCGATCGCCCGCCTGGAGGAGATCGTCGCCGAACGGGCGGGTGGTGCGCCGGTCGACATCGCCGTCCACCATCTCGCCGCGCCCGAGCGGGCCTCGGCGCTCGCCGAACGGCTGCGGGACCGGGTGCCCGGGCTGGTCGATCTGCACGTGAGTGAGGTCGGGGCGGTGATCGGGGCGCACACGGGGCCTGGGTTGTTGGGAGTGGTGGTCTCACCTCGGTGAGTCGGCGTACGTGGCTTCTTTGTCGCTCGTGTGGGTGACGGAGTTATCCACAACTGGGTAGTAATCCACGGAATTTGAGCAAGATCATCGCGAGTGGGTGGGCTTGCCCGATCCTCGTCGCATGGCACTTCGATCACGTTCACGTACTGCGACAGTCACCAGTGGCCCAGGTCGGGGCCCGTCCTCCGACGGGCGCGCCCGACACCGGCCCCGGCAGCCTCGGGAGCCCGGGCAGCCCAGGGGCAGGGCCGGCCGCCGTCAGGCTTCCGCGGAGGCGCTCCGCCTGCGCGCGGAGGCGCTGTTCCCCGAAAGGGCCGGTGAGCCCCGGGAGTTGGGGCACGGGCCGCCGGGAGTGTCCAGGGCGAGGACGGCGAGCGGGGGCGGCCGGCCCCGCCCTTCGGCTGCCGAGAGGGCTGTGGGCGCAGGTGCACCGGCTGGCGACGATCCCCGCGGGGGTGCTCACGGGCGTGCTGCGGGTGGGCGAGGTCTCGACGGTGGAGGAGCTGTCGGCAGCCGCGCCGACGTCCACGACGTTCCCTCCTGGGCCGCTGGCACCGACAGGGCCGGATTCGGTCGTGAGGCCGATCGCAGGGCCGGATCCGGTCGTGAGGCCGACGAGGGAGCAGAGCCTGGTCGTGAGGCCGACGAGGGAGCAGAGCCTGGTCGTGAGGCCGATGACGGAGTAGCGCCTGGTCGTGAGGCCGACGACGGTTCTGTCGGTGGCGATGCGCGGGGTGCGTGGCGGGAGCGGGTGGGGCCGGCTGTGCGGGAGCGGCTGCCATTGTGGTTGCAGGTGCGGTGCGGCATGGAGCGGAAGAGCGTGGTCGCGCTGAGCGTGGTGCTGGTCGTCGCGGCGGTGTTCGCGGCACAGCACTTCTGGGCAGGCCGGACCCAGCAGGTCAGTGCGCCGGAGGTGGTGCGGGCGGTGGCCCCGGGGGCTTCGGAGGCCGCGGGGGGCCCGGCGGGGTCGTTCGGCGAGCCCGGGGGTGGCGGTGCGGCGGCGGTCTCGGGGGCACCGGCCGGTGCGTCGGCTCCCACGGCCGGCCCCTCGATCGTGGTGGACGTCAGCGGGAAGGTGCGCAGACCGGGGATCCGACGGCTGCCGGCAGGTTCCCGGGTCGCCGACGCGCTGCGGGCGGCGGGCGGTGTGCGGCCGGGTGCCGACACCGACGGGCTCAACCGCGCCCGCCTGCTCGTGGACGGCGAACAGGTCCTGGTCGGCAGTCCGGCGCAGGTGCCCGGACCGGGTGCGGTGCCGGGTGCGGCCGGGACCGGCGGGGCCGTCACCGGAGCGGCGCCCTCGGCTCCCGTCTCCCTCAACACGGCCGGCGCCGACCAGTTGGACACACTGCCCGGCGTCGGCCCCGTCCTCGCCCAGCACATCATCGACTACCGCACTCAGCACGGCGGCTTCCGCTCGGTCGACGAGCTGCGTGAGGTGAACGGGATCGGCGACCGCCGTTTCGCCGACCTGCGGAACCTCGTACGGCCATGAAGGCGACGGAAGAGAGGGCGTCTGGGTCGGCCGGTGCGCGGGTCGCCCCGCCGCGGCCCGCCGTGCACGCGGCCTCCGGCACCCGGCTCGGCGATGCGCACCCCAGGCAGGAGGGGCCGACGGATCTGCGTCTCGTGCCACCCGCGCTGGCCGCGTGGGGGACGGCGGCGCTGACGGTGGACGCCTCGCCCGGGTGGGTCACGGGTGTGGTCGTGTTCTGCGCGGTCGTGGGGGCGGCCCTGCTCGTCACTTGGCAGGGGCAGGAGGGGCAGGAGGGGCAGGAGGGGCAGGAGGGGCAGGAGGGGCAGGAGGGGCAGGAGGGGCAGCAAGGGCAGCAGGGGCAGCCGGGGCGACGAGGGCGACGGGGGCGACAGGGGCACGGGCGAGGTCGGGTACGGCGTGGGGCGGGGGCCTGGACCCAGGTGTCCGTCGCGGCAGTGCTGCTGTGCGCGGGCGCGGCCGCCGCCTCCGCCGGGCTGCACGGGGCGGATCTGAGGCGAGGGCCAATCCCCGAACTGGCCGAGCGGTACGCCCGCGTGAACGCGGAGGTCGAGCTCACCGCCGACCCGCGGCTCACCCGCCCTCGGATCAAGGGCAACCACGTGGCCCCGGCCGCTGTGCTCCTCCAGGCCGAGGTGCGACGTGTGCGGAGCCCGGACGGGACGGTCGTGGACACGCGGACACCGGTGTTGGTGATCGTCGACGCGGAGAGGAGGTCGTACGCCGACACCGGCAGGGCTGGGGGCGATGGCGGAGGCGCCGATGAGGGACGCGGTTCCGGTGGTCGTTCGTCGTGGCTGGCCCTTTTGCCGTCCACGCGGGTGCGGGTGGTGGCGCAGGTGGTGCCGGCCATGGTCGGCGGAGACCGGGTGGCGGCCGTGTTGCGGGTGCGGGGCGGTGGGGCGCCGGTGGTGGTGGAGGACGCGAGCGCGGTGCAGCGGCTCGCGGGGCGGCTGCGCGCGGGGCTGCGGGAGGCGACCGACGGGCTGGACGCGGACGCGCGGGCGTTGTTGCCGGGCTTCGTCGTCGGTGACACCTCGCGGGTCACGGCCGAGTTGGACGAGGCGTTCAAGGCGACCGACCTCACTCATCTCCTCGCCGTCAGTGGCGCGAACTTCACGATCCTGTTGGCCCTGTTCATCGGCCCGCCCGGGTTGGCTCAGCGGGCCGAGCGGAAGGGGCTCGCACCCCGGCTCGGGATTCCGTTGCGGGCGACCGCGCTGACCGGTGGTGCGCTGACGCTCGGCTTCGCGATCGTGTGCCGGCCGGACCCGAGCGTGGTGCGGGCCGCGGCCTGCGGTTCGATCGCGCTGCTGGCCATCGCGACAGGGCGCCGCAGGTCCCTCATCCCCGCGCTGGCGACGGCGGTTCTGCTACTGGTGCTCTATGACCCCTGGCTGGCCCGCAGCTACGGCTTCCTGCTGTCCGTCCTCGCGACCGGGGCTCTGCTCACCCTCGCTCCGCGCTGGAGTGCGGCGCTCCAGCGGCGCCGGGTCCCGCCGCGGCCGGCCGAGGCGCTGGCGGCGGCGGGAGCGGCGCAGGCGGTGTGCGCGCCGGTCGTCGCCGTGCTCTCGGCCAAGGTGAGCCTGGTCGCGGTGCCGTGCAATCTGCTGGCGGAGTTCGCGGTGGCTCCGGCCACGGTGTTCGGGTTCGCCACGCTGGCGGCGGCCCCGGTGGCGATGCCCGTGGCCGAGTACCTTGCCTGGTGCGCGAGTTGGCCCGTCGGCTGGATCGCGGACATCGCCCGCGCCGGGGCGTCGCTGCCCGGCGCGGGAGTGGACTGGCCGGGCAGCTGGACCGGCGCGCTGCTGCTCGTCCTGGTCACCGTGGTCGTCGTCCTCGTCGGGCGGCGGCTCGTGAGCCATCCATGGCTGGTGGGGGCCTGCCTGATGGCTTTTCTGCTGGTCGTGGTGCAGCCACCACCGCTGACCAGGGTGATCACCGGGTGGCCGCCGCCGGGGTGGCGCTTCGTGATGTGCGATGTGGGCCAAGGGGACGCGACCGTCCTCGCGGCCGGCGACGGTGCCGGGGTGGTCGTGGACGCGGGTCCCGATCCGTTGCTGGTCGACCGCTGTCTGATGACACTCGGCATCACCAGGATCCCCCTGGTCGTGCTCACCCACTTTCACGCCGACCATGTGGTGGGGCTGCCCGGAGTACTGCGGGGGCGTTCGGTCGGGGCGATCGCGGCGACGGGGTTCGAGGAGCCCGTGGACCAGGCCGAGTTCGTGCGCAGGGAGGCCGCGGCGCGGGGGATTCCGCTGACGCGGGCCGTGGCCGGGGAGGAGCGGCGCTCGGGGAGCCTCACGTGGCGGGTGCTGTGGCCACCGGCCGACGGGGGCGCACCGGACGGGCCGAACGACGCCAGCGTGACCATGCTCGTCCGCTCGGCCGGGCTGACCCTGCTGCTCCTCGGCGACCTGGAACCACCCGGCCAGCGGGAACTCGCGAGATCCCCGGAGGCCGCGGCCCTGGCAGCCGTGGACGTGGTGAAGGTCGCCCATCATGGTTCGGCCTACCAGGACCCGGGCCTGATACGGGCGATGGCCCCGCGGCTGGCGCTCATCTCGGTGGGCGCGGACAACCCGTACGGCCACCCCGCCCCCAGTACGGTCGCGGCGCTGCGAGCCGGAGGCGCCACGGTGCTGCGTACGGACGAGGACGGCGCGGTCGGGGTCGCCGGTACGGCGAAGGAGTTGCTCGTGGCGAGAGACTGAGGTCATGGATACCGCAGAGCTTGACGCCTACCTTCGCCGTCTCGGGGCCGAGCAGCCGGCCTGGCCCACTCTCGACGTACTGCGTGAGCTGCACCTGCGCCATCTGCGGACGGTGCCGTTCGAGAACCTGTCGATCCACCTCGGAGAGGAGATCGTCCTGGACGAGAAGCGGCTGCTGGACAAGGTGGTGGGGGAGCGCAGGGGCGGCTTCTGCTTCGAACTGAACGGGTTGTTCGGGGCGTTGCTCGACGCGCTCGGGTTCGACGTGACGCTGCTCGCGGCGCGCGTGTACGGAGAGGAGGGGCGGCTCGGCATCCCGTACGACCATCTCGCGCTGCGGGTGCGGACGGTGGACGGGGGCGACTGGCTGGCCGATGTCGGGTTCGGGGCGAACAGCCACTACCCGCTGGAGTTCGGGGATCGGGGGGAGCAGGAGGATCCGGCCGGAATGTTCCGGGTGGCCGAGGCGGACCGGGAGAGCGGGGGCCGGGAGTTCGGGGACCTGGACGTGTTCCGGAACGGAGAACCCCAGTACCGGCTGGAGGCGCGGCCGAGAGTGCTCGGGGACTTCGTGGCCGGGGCCTGGTGGCACAGCACGTCACCGGCTTCCCACTTCACCCAGTCCCTCGTCTGTTCCCGGGTCGCCGAGGACGGCGGCCGCATCACCCTCAGCGGGCGCACCCTCACGGTCACCTCGGCGGAGGGCGACCGGGAGGTGACCGAGCTGACGACGGACGGGGAGGTGCTGGCGGCGTACCGGGAGCGATTCGGGATGGAGTTGGGGAGGGTGCCGGAAGTGGGGGAGGGGCGCGGGTAGGGGACGTCGGGGCTGGGCTGGGGCTGGGGAGGGGGGGAGGGAAGGGGGAGGGGGAAATAGCGGGGGGTGCGTGCCGGAAAATGGGGGCGTGAGTGATGTGAGACATGTGCTGGTGCTGCCCGATCGTGACGCGGCGGAGGCGGCGGCGGAGGCGCTCGGGGAGCGGTTCGGGCTGGACGAGGAGCCGCAGCTGGTGCGGGACGCGTTGGCCGGGGAGGACGATGCCGAGGACGCCCAGTGGTTGTTGGTGCTGCGGGACGAGCGCGGGCGGCTGGACCCGGTGGCGTTGGACGAGTTCGCGGGGGAGTGGGAGGGGTGGCGGGAGGAGCCGTAGGGGGCGCCCGGTCCGGGACCTTCGCGTGCCCAGGGGCGGGGCGGGGCGGGGCGGGGTGGGGTGGGCCGGGTCCGCTGCTGGGGCCGCTGTGCCCACCGGTACGGCCCGCTGCCACCCCTGCCTGTAGCTGGGGCTGGGAGGCCGTGGGGGCGGGGGCCTCGTTGGTTCGTGGTGATGCCGCGCCACCTGTACCGCCCCGGCGGCACGACTTCCCGTAGCCGGGGCGGAGTGAGGCCGCTGGAGCGAGGGCTTCGTTGTCGGTGGGCCGTGGGATGCTGTGGGGGATGGCCAAGAAGACTGCGAATGATGATCCTCTCGCCCCCGTGACGCTGGCCGTGGGGCAGGAGGAGTTGCTGCTCGACCGGGCTGTGCAGGTGGTGGTGGCCGCGGCGAAGGCCGCGGACGCCGACACGGACGTACGGGATCTGTCCTCGGACCAGTTGCAGCCGGGCACGCTCGCCGAGCTGACGAGTCCGTCGCTCTTCGCGGAGCGGAAGGTCGTGGTCGTGCGCAATGCCCACGATCTGTCGGCCGACACGGTCAAGGACGTGAAGGCGTATCTGGGGGCTCCCGCCGAGGAGATCACCCTGGTGCTGTTGCACGCGGGCGGGGCCAAGGGCAAGGGGCTCCTGGACGCGGCGCGCAAGGTGGGGGCGCGGGAGGTGGCGTGCCCCAAGATGACGAAGCCGGGGGATCGGCTGGCGTTCGTGCGGGGGGAGTTCCGGACGCTCGGGCGCTCCGCCACCCCTGAGGCGTGCCAGGCGCTCGTCGACGCGATCGGGAGTGATCTGCGGGAGCTGGCGGCCGCGGCGTCGCAGCTGGTCGCGGATGTCGAGGGGACGATCGACCAGGCCGTGGTCGGGCGGTACTACACCGGGCGGGCCGAGGCGTCGAGCTTCGAGGTGGCCGATCGGGCCGTCGAGGGGCGGGCCGCGGAGGCGCTGGAGGCGCTGCGGTGGTCGCTGGCGACGGGGGTGGCGCCGGTGTTGATCACCAGTGCGTTGGCCCAGGGGGTGCGGGCGATCGGGAAGCTGTCGTCGGCGCGGGGTGGGCGGCCGGGGGATCTCGCGCGGGAGTTGGGAATGCCGCCGTGGAAGATCGATCGGGTGCGGCAGCAGATGCGGGGGTGGACGCCGGACGGGGTAGCCGTCGCGTTGCGGGCGGTGGCTGAGGCGGATGCGGGCGTGAAGGGTGGCGGGGATGATCCCGCGTACGCCTTGGAGAAGGCGGTCGTGACGATCGCGCGGGCGGCTCGGTCGCGTCGGGGGTGACGTTTTCGCCCCTGTCGCCCTCGCCCGTCCTCTCCCGTGCGGGAGTGTTGGGGCTGGTCTCGTAGCTGCCCGCACCCCGGAAAAGCCAAGAGCCCCGTCCCCACCCCGGGGAAGGGGCGGTGGCGGGGCCTTGGTGCGAGCTTGTGGACCCATACCCGCGTGGCGAACGCAGGCCGCGTACGGGTCCGGGGTGCCGGGTGGGAGCGGATGAGAGAGGGCCCGCTCTGGGTCCAGCCGGCGATCAGATCAAAGGTGGAGCTCAGCCCTTGAGGGCAGCGACCTTGGAAGCAAGCGCCGACTTCTTGTTGGCGGCCTGGTTCTTGTGGATGACGCCCTTCGAGACGGCCTTGTCGAGCTGACGCGCGGCAGCGCGCTGGTACTCGGTGGCCTTCTCGGCGTCACCCGCGGCAGCGGCCTCACGGGCCTTGCGGATCGCGGTCTTGAGCGACGACTTGACGGCCTTGTTGCGAAGGCGCGCCTTCTCGTTGGTCTTGTTCCGCTTGATCTGGGACTTGATGTTCGCCACGAATGAGCCTTTTCAGCTACAGGTGCACGAAGCCATGGAGGTCATGCAGGACACGCCGCGCATGCCTCGGGCACCGTTTGATTTTCCAGGGATGTGTCTCCTGCTGAGAGGGCATGAGACACAGCCGCCCACGCTACCAGCAGCCCATGGTCCGGCCCAAACCGGTCGCCGCTCTCCACCCGTGGGACCATGGTGCCTACGTATAGACCCGCTAGATCCGATCCGACCCGAGACCGCAGACGGCTGCGGACGCCTCAAGAATCAGGACCCTGCGTGCCCGCGATCCCTAGCCATGTGCCCGAGCCGAGCCGTACCGACCCGGCTCTGATCCGCAACTTCTGCATCATCGCGCACATCGACCACGGCAAGTCCACGCTCGCCGACCGGATGCTTCAGCTGACCGGTGTGGTCGAGCAGCGGCAGATGCGTGCTCAGTACCTCGACCGCATGGACATCGAGCGTGAGCGCGGAATCACGATCAAGTCCCAGGCGGTGCGTCTGCCCTGGGCGCCGACCGACGATCCGGGCCACACGCACATCCTCAACATGATCGACACCCCCGGGCACGTCGACTTCACGTACGAGGTGTCGCGGTCGCTGGCGGCCTGTGAGGGGACCGTCCTCCTCGTCGACGCGGCCCAGGGCATCGAGGCCCAGACCCTCGCCAACCTCTACCTGGCGATGGAGAACGACCTCAAGATCATCCCCGTACTGAACAAGATCGACCTGCCGGCCGCCCAGCCGGAGAAGTTCTCCGAGGAGCTGGCCAACCTCATCGGCTGCGACCCCGAGGACGTGCTCAAGGTCTCGGCCAAGACCGGGCTGGGCGTCGAGGCGCTGCTGGACCGGGTCGTCGCCGAGGTCCCCGCCCCGGTCGGTGTCCAGGACGCCCCCGCGCGCGCCATGATCTTCGACTCGGTGTACGACTCCTATCGCGGTGTCGTGACGTACGTCCGTGTCATCGACGGTCAGCTCAACAAGCGCGAGCGGATTCGCATGATGTCCACCGGCGCGACCCACGAGCTGCTGGAGATCGGCGTCTCGGCCCCCGAGATGAAGGCGGCCGACGGTCTCGGTGTCGGTGAGGTCGGCTATCTGATCACCGGTGTGAAGGACGTGCGCCAGTCCAAGGTCGGTGACACGATCACCACCCTGCACAAGGGGGCCACCGAGGCGCTCGGCGGCTACAAGGACCCGAAGCCGATGGTCTTCTCGGGCCTGTATCCGCTGGACGGCTCCGACTACCCCGAGTTGCGCGACGCCCTCGACAAGCTCCAGCTCAACGATGCCGCGCTGGTGTACGAGCCGGAGACCTCGGCGGCACTGGGCTTCGGTTTCCGTGTCGGTTTCCTCGGGCTGCTGCACCTCGATGTGATCCGTGAGCGGCTGGAGCGCGAGTTCGGGCTCGATCTGATCGCGACCGCGCCCAACGTGGTCTACCGCGTGGTCATGGAGGACGGCGCCGAGCACACGGTCACCAACCCGAGCGAGTTCCCCGAGGGGAAGATCGACAACGTGTACGAGCCCGTCGTACGCGCCACGATCCTCGCGCCCTCCGAGTTCATCGGGTCGATCATGGAGTTGTGCCAGACCCGGCGCGGCACCCTGCTCGGCATGGACTACCTCTCCGAGGACCGGGTCGAGATCCGCTACACGCTCCCGCTGGCGGAGATCGTCTTCGACTTCTTCGACCAGCTGAAGTCGAAGACGCGCGGTTACGCGTCGCTGGACTACGAGCCCACCGGCGAGCAGAGCTCCAGCCTGGTCAAGGTCGACATCCTGCTGCACGGCGACAAGGTGGACGCCTTCTCGGCGGTCACGCACAAGGACGCGGCGTACGCGTACGGGGTGCGGCTCGTCGCCAAGCTGCGCGAGCTGATCCCGCGGCAGGCCTTCGAGGTGCCCATCCAGGCCGCCATCGGGTCGCGTGTCATCGCCCGCGAGACCATCCGTGCCATCCGCAAGGACGTCCTCGCCAAGTGCTACGGCGGTGACATCTCCCGGAAGCGGAAGCTGCTGGAGAAGCAGAAGGAAGGCAAGAAGCGGATGAAGATGGTGGGCTCTGTGGAGGTTCCGCAGGAGGCCTTCATCGCCGTTCTGTCCAGTGACGACAGTGCCGGCGGGGGCAAGGGCAAGAAGTAGCCAATGGCGACTGGCGGTCGCCGATTGTGGGGTAGCCACTGTTACCCCCGGAAACTCGGGCAGAATGCGGGCCCGTCGCGTTTCGGCGCGGCGGGCCCGCGGGTCTTCCGGGATACGTGGGTGCGTGTTCGTACGGTCGTTCTCGGTGGAAAGTGACTGCCCGCCGCCCCTTACCAACCGGCCGACCTCGCTCTACCCTGATCACCACTCGATGGTTACTCGCGAGTTAAACAACAGCCGCTTTGAGCCAGCCGCACAGTCCGTGAGCCAGCTGTACTGTCGCGTGCCCCGGAGGATGTCGTGAGCGACACACAGACCCTGATCGAGAACCGTCCGCCCTCGGTGGCGGCCCTCTTCCTCGAGCGCGTGGCGGCCACGCCCGACGGCGAGGCCTACCGGTACCCGGTGCCACCGGCCTCCGGGGAGGGGCCCTCCGACTGGAAGTCGCTGAGCTGGGCACAGTCGGCCGAACGGGTCTACGCCGTCGCGGCCGGACTGATCGAGCTGGGCGTGCAGCCGGAGCAGCGGGTCGCCCTCGCCTCGTCGACGCGCATCGAGTGGATCCTCGCCGACCTCGGCATCATGTGCGCGGGTGCCGCCACCACGACCGTCTATCCGCAGACCAACGCCGAGGAGTCCGCGTACATCCTCTCGGACTCCTCCAGCCGGGTCCTCATCGCCGAGGATGCGGCACAGCTCGCCAAGGCCCGGGAGAAGAAGGCCGAGCTGCCCGAGCTGACGCACGTCGTCGTCATCGACACCGAGGGCGCGGACCTGTCGGAGGACTGGGTCCTCTCCCTGGCCGAGCTGGAGAAGCGCGGCGCCGCTTACCTGGAGAAGAAGCCCGACCTGATCACGGAGAAGGTCGGCGCGATCACCAAGGACCAGCTCGCCACGCTGATCTACACCTCCGGCACCACCGGGCGCCCCAAGGGGGTCCGGCTGCCGCACGACAACTGGGCGTACATGGCGAAGGCGATCGCCGCGACCGGGCTGGTCAGTGCCGAGGACGTGCAGTACCTGTGGCTGCCGCTCGCGCACGTGTTCGGCAAGGTGCTCACCAGCGGTCAGATCGAGGTCGGGCACGTCACCGCCGTCGACGGCCGGATCGACAAGATCATCGAGAACCTTCCGGTGGTGCAGCCGACGTACATGGCGGCCGTGCCCCGCATCTTCGAGAAGGTCTACAACGGCGTCGTCGCCAAGGCCCGCGCGGGCGGCCCGGCCAAGTACAAGATCTTCCAGTGGGCGGCCGGTGTCTCCCGCGAGTACGCCAAGGCCAGCCAGGACAACTTCCGCCGCACCGGCACTGCCTCGGTGCCGTTCGCGCTCGGCGCGAAGCACAAGGTCGCCGACGCGCTGGTGTACGCCAAGCTCCGCGAGGCGTTCGGCGGCCGGCTGCGGGCGTGTGTCTCCGGGTCGGTCGCGCTGGCGCCGGAGATCGGGTTCTTCTTCGCCGGTGCCGGCATCCACATCCTGGAGGGCTATGGCCTCACGGAGACCTCGGCCGCGTCCTTCGTGAACCCCGGCGAGGCGTACCGCACCGGCACGGTCGGCAAGCCGCTGCCCGGCTGCGAGGTGCGGATCGCGGACGACGGCGAGATCCTGCTGCGCGGGCCCGGTGTGATGGAGGGGTACCACGGCCTGCCGGAGAAGACGGCGGAGGTGCTGGAGGCCGACGGATGGTTCCACACCGGTGACATCGGGGAGCTGTCGCCCGACGGGTACCTGCGGATCACCGACCGGAAGAAGGACCTGTTCAAGACGTCCGGCGGCAAGTACATCGCGCCGACCGAGATCGAGGGGCAGTTCAAGGCGCTGTGCCCGTTCACGTCCAACGTCATGGTGATCGGCGCGGACCGTAACTTCTGCACCGCGCTCATCGCCCTCGACGAGCTGTCCATCCAGGGGTGGGCCGCGGAGAACGGGCTGGCGGGGAAGTCGTACGAGGAGGTCATCTCGGCGCCGGCGACGGTGGAGATGATCGAGGGGCACATCGCGCAGCTGAACGCGGGGTTGCAGCGGTGGCAGACGATCAAGAAGTTCCGGTTGCTGCCGCGGGATCTCGATGTCGAGCACGGTGAGCTGACGCCGAGCCTGAAGCTGAAGCGGCCGGTGGTGGAGAAGGAGTACCAGCACCTCATCGACGACATGTACGCCGGGGCGCGCGAGGCGTAGCACTCCGCTGGAGAGCCGGGGAACTGCGGGCCGTCCGTCAGGGGCGGGTTCGTTGTGGCGTGTCGCGCAGTTCCCCGCGCACCTCAAGGGGCAGGGTTGCCCGCGACCAAGGTGCGAAGCTCCCGTATCTGTATGCGCAGCTCGGCCAAGTCGGGTGGATCGGCGGCCAGTTGCTTCTCCAGAGTCGCCAAGCGTGAGTCGACCTGTTCCGTGTGTTCCCGCTGCCTCGCCAACAGGGTCTCCAGCTGCCGGGTCTTGCGGTGCAGGTCCAGGAAGACGCTCACCTTCGCCCGGAGCACCCAGGGGTCGAAGGGCTTGGTCAGGTAGTCCGCCGCGCCTGTGGCGTAGCCGCGGAAGGCGTAGCCCGCGTCGGCGTCGGTGCCGGTGAGGAAGATGATCGGGACGTCCTTGGTCTGGTCGAGGCGCTTGATGTGGGCGGCGGTCTCGAAGCCGTCCATCCCTGGCATGCGGATGTCGAGGAGGACGACGGCGAAGCGCTGCCGGAGGAGGGCCTTCATCGCCTCCTCGCCCGAACGGGCGCGTACGAGCGGCTCGTCGAGGGATGCCAGGACGGCCTCCAGGGCGATCAGGTTGTCCTCCATGTCGTCGACGAGGAGGATGCCCGCGCTTCCGTCGGTCCGGTCCTGAGTGGTCATGGTGAGGGTGCCTCGTTCTCGTCGGTGCGTTTCTCGGGTGCCGGGTCCGCCGTGTCCGCCGGGTTCTGGGCGCCTTCCGGGTCCAGGACCGCGCAGACGACCGTGAGCAGTTGGTCGACGTCCACCGGCTTCGGTACGTAGTCGTTGGCGCCGCGGGCGATGGACTTCTCGCGGTCGCCGGGCATCGCCTTGGCGGTGAGGGCGACGATGGGCAGGCCGGCCCAGCGCGGGGTGCGGCGGATGGCGGAGATCGTCTCGTAGCCGTCCATCTCCGGCATCATGATGTCCATCAGGACGAGTTCGACGTCCGGGTTGCGCTCCAGGGTCTCGATGCCCTCGCGGCCGTTCTCCGCGTACAGGACGGGCATGCCGACGCGGCCCAGGACGTGGGTGAGCGCGAAGACGTTCCGGATGTCGTCGTCGACGATCAGCACCCGGCGGCCGGGCAGTACCTGTCCCGCGCGGCCCACCTTCCACGCCTCCAGCTTGGTGGGGGCGGGCCAGGTGTCGTCGCTGTCGTGGGTGGCCGGGTACGGCTCGGTGGCCAGCTGCTCGGGCACGAGGCTGCCGGGCTCCTCGGCGATGTGGCCCGTCACCCCGTGGCCGGGGCTGAAGACGGGGACGTACAGCGTGAAGGTCGAGCCCTGGCCGGGGACGCTCTCGGCGATGATGCGGCCGCCCAGCAGGCCGGCGATCTCGCGGCTGATGGACAGGCCGAGGCCGGTGCCGCCGTACTTGCGGTTGGTGGTGCCGTCGGCCTGCTGGAACGCCTCGAAGATCACCGGGAGTTTCTCGGCCGCGATGCCGATGCCGGTGTCCGAGACGGCGAAGGCGATCACCTCGTCGTGGTCCTCACGGGTGAAACGGTGCTCGGGGTCCTTGACGCGGCTGACGGTCAGCTCGACCCGGCCGGACGCGGTGAACTTGATCGCGTTGGAGAGGAGGTTGCGGAGGATCTGCTGAAGGCGTTGCTCGTCCGAGTACATCTCGCGGGGCACGTTCTCGCCGACCGTCACGTCGAAGGCCAGACCCCGGTCGAGGGTGAGCGGGCGGAACGTGGCGTGGACGTAGTCCAGGAGCTTGATGAGCGGGAGGCGCTTGGGGCGTACGTCCATCCGGCCCGCCTCGATCTTCGACAGGTCCAGGATGTCGTTGATCAGCTGGAGGAGGTCGGAGCCGGAGCGGTGGATCGTGGTCGCGAACTGCACCTCCTGGTCGGTGAGATGGCCGTCGGGGTTGTCGGAGAGCAGCCGCGCCAGGATCAGGAGGGAGTTGAGCGGCGTGCGCAGTTCATGGGACATGTTCGCCAGGAACTCCGACTTGTACTGGGAAGAGGTGGCCAACAGGGCGGCCTTCTCCTCCAGTTCGGCGTTCGAGCGACGCAGCTCCGCCTGTTGCTTCTGGAGTTCGTCGGAGCGTTCCTGGAGTTGCATGGCGAGGCGCTGGGACTCGCCGAGGAGGGACTCCGTGCGGGAGTTGGCGATGATGGTGTTGATGGCGACGCCGATGGTGTTCACGAACTGGTCGAAGAACGCCAGGTGGACGTCGGAGAAGCGTGAGAAGGTGGCAAGCTCGATCACGCCGAGGAGCTTGTCCTCGAAGAGGATCGGGATGATCACGACGCTGGACGGCGAGGCCTCGCCCAGGCCGCTGTTGATCTTGATGTAGTCCGGCGGCGCCTCCTCCACCAGGATCCGCTTCTTCTCGCGGGCCGCCTGCGCGACGAGACCGTGCACGGGCAGGCCGCCCGTCTCGACGGTCGCGCCCTGCGCCGCGCCGTAGCCCGCGATGAAGGCGAGGCCCTTGGTGGGCGCCACCGGGAGCGGGGCCGCGCCGTCCTCGTCGGGGTCGGCCAGGTAGAAGGCGCCGTACTGGGCGTTCACCAGCGGGGTCAGCTCGCGCAGGATCAGGTCGGCGACCTCCATCAGGTCGCGGTGGCCCTGCATCAGGGCGGCTAGGCGGGCGAGGTTGGACTCCAGCCAGTCCTTCGCGCGGGTGGTCTCGCGGAGGTTGGCCACCATCAGGTTGATGTTGTCCTTCAGTTCGGCGACCTCGCCCTGCGTCTCCACCGTGATCGAGCGGGACATGTCGCCCTGCGCCACGGCGGAGGCGACCTCGGCGATCGCGCGGACCTGGGTGGTCAGGTTCGACGCGAGTTCGTTCACGTTCGTCGTCAGACGCTTCCAGGTGCCGTACACGCCCTCGACCCGCGCCTGACCGCCGAGTTGGCCCTCGGAACCGACCTCGCGTGCGACCCGGGTGACCTCGGAGGAGAAGGAGGAGAGGGTGTCGACCATCGTGTTGATGGCGGTCTTCAGCTCCAGGATCTCGCCGCGCGCGTCCACGTCGATCTTCTTGGAGAGGTCGCCGTTCGCCACGGCCGTCGTCACCTGGGCGATGTTGCGGACCTGCGAAGTCAGGTTGTCCGCCATGTAGTTGACGTTGTCGGTGAGGTCCCGCCACACACCGGACACGCCCAGCACCTGGGCGCGCCCGCCGAGCGCGCCGTCGGTGCCGACCTCGCGGGCCACCCTCGTCACCTCGTCGGCGAAGGCCCGCAGTTGCTCCACCATCGTGTTGACGGTGTCCTTCAGTTCCAGGATCTCGCCGCGCGCGTCGACGGTGATCTTCTTGGAGAGGTCGCCGTTGGCGACGGCGGTGGTCACCTGGGCGATGTTGCGGACCTGCGAAGTCAGGTTCAGGGCCATGAAGTTGACGTTGTCGGTGAGGTCCTTCCAGACGCCGCTGACACCCCGCACCTGTGCCTGACCGCCGAGGTTGCCCTCGGTGCCGACCTCGCGGGCCACGCGGGTGACCTCGTCGGCGAAGGCGGAGAGCTGGTCGACCATCGTGTTGATGGTGGACTTCAGCTCCAGGATCTCGCCCTTCGCCTCGACCGTGATCTTCTTGCCGAGATCGCCCTGGGCGACCGCCGTGGAGACGAGGGCGATGTTGCGGACCTGGGACGTCAGGTTGTCCGCCATGAAGTTGACGTTGTCGGTGAGGTCCTTCCAGACCCCGGAGACGCCCCGGACCTGGGCGCGGCCGCCGAGGTTGCCTTCGGTGCCGACCTCGCGGGCCACGCGGGTGACCTCGTCGGCGAAGGCGGAGAGCTGGTCGACCATCGTGTTGATGGTGGACTTCAGTTCCAGGATCTCGCCCTGCGCGTCGACCATGATCTTCTGGCTCAGGTCGCCGTTGGCCACGGCGGTGGTGACCTGGGCGATGTTGCGGACCTGGGACGTCAGGTTCGACGCCATGAAGTTGACGTTGTCGGTGAGGTCCTTCCAGACCCCGGAGACGCCCCGGACCTGGGCGCGGCCCCCGAGCTGGCCTTCGGTGCCGACCTCGCGGGCCACCCTCGTCACCTCGTCGGCGAAGGCGGAGAGCTGGTCGACCATCGTGTTCACGGTGAGCTTCAGCTCCAGCAGCTCGCCGGTCGCCTCGACGGTCACCGTACGCGTGAGGTCGCCGCGCGCCACCGAGGTGGTCACCAGGGCGATGTCCCGCACCTGCGCGGTCAGCCGGGAGGCCATGGTGTTGACCGCCTCGGTCACGTCCCGCCAGCTCCCGGACAGACCGCGGACCTTGGCCCGGCCGCCGAGCCGCCCCTCCGTGCCGACCTCGCGGGCGACCCGGGTCACCTCACCGGTGAACAGCGACAGCTGGTCGACCATCTTGTTCACGGCCCGGCCCAACCGCCGCAGATCACCCCGGAGTTGGCGGTTGCCGTCGTGCAGGTCGACGCGCTGGGTCAGATCGCCGCCCGCCACCGCGTCCAGCACCCGCGTGGCGTTCGCGGCGGGTGCGACCAGGGCGTCGAGCGTCTGGTTCACGTCGTCGACACGGGTCGCCCAGGCGCCCTGGCCCGGGCTGGCCGAGAGCCGCTCGTCGAGACGGCCGTGCCGGACCAACTCCCGCCGTACGCGCTGCGCTTCCGAACCGAAGTGGGTGCTGCGGTCGATGATCTGGTTGAAGAGGGCGCACAGCTCCGCCACCGGCGCGGGGCCCGCCTCCGGGACTTTCGTGAAGCTTCCGTCGCGGGCCGCGGTCATCGCCGCGGTCAGCGCACGGAGATCGGATGCCCGGATCATTCCGTCCGTTTGGCTGTCATTTTGACCGTCTTCGAGCAGCCGCGTAGCACTGTTCTCACTCATGGTGGCCCACTTCGGTAACTCGGCGCTTATGGGCGTGGTCAGTCTGTCACTCTGGCCGTGCCGCCTGAGGCCCATTCGTCCGAACTTTCTCAGGGAGCCGCTCAGTGGGGGCCATACCGACGCAACGGGAGACCGTGTCCTGCGCTTCTGATGCGCCGGCGCACGTCGGGTCCGCATCCCTGTACGCCGGATCCGCGTACGCGGGCGCAGACCGGCGCGCGGTGGTGCATGTGTCGCTTCCCGGGGGTCCACTCGCGCCCGGAGCCGCCCGGCGCTTCGTCGGCACCGCGCTCGCCGAGTGGGCCGAACTCGATCTGCCGGGCGCCGCCGCCCTCTCCGCCCGCCTCGTCGAGGACGCGATCGTCGTGGTCAGCGAGCTGGTGACCAACGCGGTCGTCCACGCGGGCACGGACGTCGAACTGCTGTGCCGTCTCGGCCGCGACGACCCGGCCTCCGCCGGATGGCTGCTCGTCGAGGTCTCGGACCACCATCCCTCCCGGGCGGTACGGGACGAGGGAGCCGAACGTCCCTACCTCGTCGAACGGCCTTACGGGGCCGCCGAGTACGGACGCGGCCTGCGCCTCGTCGCCGCGCTCTCCGAAGCCTGGGGGATCACCTACCGGACCGGGACGAAGACCGTCTGGGCCCGCCTGTCGATCGACGGGGCGATGGCGGTGGAGGACGCGTTCGAGGGGTACCGCGGTGAGGCGGGCGGCGAGCACGGTGCGGAGGCCGAGGGGGTCGAGGGGCCCGAGGACTGGGATGCGCGGGCGTACGCCGGTGCCGGGCATGCACCGGGACAGGACGGCGCGCGGGCGTACGCCGGTTACGCGGACTACGGCGGTGGGATCGGCCTCGGACCCGGTGCGGGCCCGGTCGATCTGGTCGCCCCCGTGCCCCGGCGCGGCGTGGAGCACGACCGCGAGTGGCTGAACCGGGGTGCGCTCTCCTTCCTCGCCGAGGCGTCCGATCTGCTCGCCGGGCAGCTGGACGAGGATCTGGTCGCCGCGCTCGCCGGGCAGCTGCTGGTGCCGAGGCTGGCCGACTGGTGCGCGGTGTGGCTGGAGGACGAGGGGCTGGGCTGGCGCGGCGGCGACGGTTCGCTCGGCCCCGCGCCACGGCTCGCCCGCGTCTGGCACGGCAGCGAGAACCGCATCGAGGAACTCCGCCGAGCCCTGGAGAAGGACCCGCCGAGGCTGCCGGAGTCGGTGCGATCGCGGGCGGTGCCTGTGCCGTGGCCGCGGCCTGTGCCGGGGTCGGGGCCGACAGCGGGATCGGGGTCGGGGCCGACGGTGGGATCGGGTGCGGGGACCGGAACCGCGACAGGGGCCGGGGCGGAAAGCGGAGCGCCCGGGGACGAGGGTGCGCAAGGGCCGGTGGACCCGGGCGGCGAGGGGCGGCCCGGGGGGAAGGGCGACGGCGCGGCGGTGCGAAGCGGCAGCGAAGGCCCGCCGGGGGAGACGGCGGTCGTCGGCTCCTCCGGCACCGCCGCCCCGCCGACCGCCGACGCCCTGCCGGGTGACGGCTCGCCGGGGGAGACGAGTGGCGACGCATCGGCGGAGAAACGCGAACCCGGGGTGGCGGAGAAACGCGAACCCGGGCCGGCGGAGAAACGCGACAGCCGGCCGGCCGAGACGAGCGAGGGCGAGCCGGTGGTGCATGGCGAGGGCGCGCCGGTGGTGCATGGCGAGGGCGGGGCCGCGCTCGCCTATCGGCTGATCGCCGGTGGGCGCCCGCTCGGCACGCTCGTCATCGGCCGGGCCGGACTGCTCCGCTTCCCGGACGAGGTGACCGGGCTGGTGGAGGACCTGAGCCGACGGATCGCGCTGTCCATCGGGGCGGCCCGCCAGTACGCCCGCCAGGCCACCATCAGCCGGGTCCTGCAGCGTGGACTGCTGCCGGGCGCGGTCGCCGAGATCCCCGGGGTGTCGAGCGCGCTCGTCTACGAGCCGTGCGACAAGGGCGGACCCAGCGGTGACTTCTACGACCTCTTCCCGGCGGGCCGGGGCCGCTGGTGCTTCGCGATCGGCGACGTCCAGGGCAAGGGCCCCGAGGCGGCGGTGGTCATCGGTCTCGCCCGGCCCTGGCTGCGGCTGCTCGCCCGCGAGGGGTACGGCGTCGCCGACGTGCTCGACCGCCTCAACCAACTCCTCCTCGACGACGCGACCGAGGCGGCGGACGCGGCCGCCCGCGCCCTGGTCACGGCGGGCGACCCCGGCCTCGTCGACCCCGACGGCCCGCAGACCCGTTTCCTCTCCCTCCTCTACGGCGAACTCGTCCCCGTCTCCGGCGGCGTCCGCTGCACCCTCGCCTCCGCCGGGCACCCGCTTCCGCTGCTCCTGGGCCCCGACGGCGACGTACGGGCCGTGGCCGAGCCGCAGACGCTGCTCGGGGTGATCGAGGACACCGAGTACGTCTCCGAGACGTTCGAGCTGCGCCGCGGCGACACGCTGCTGTGCGTGACCGACGGGGTCACCGAGCGGCGCAGCGGCCCGCACATGTTCGACGACGGGGACGGCCTCGCCACCGCGCTCGCCGGCTGCGCCGGGCTCGACGCCCAGCTGCTCGCCGAACGCATCCGACGCCTCGTGCACGAGTTCGGGGAAGGGCCGCCGGACGACGATCTGGCGCTGCTGGTGTTGCAGGCGGAGTGACGGAGTGACGGAGTAACGGAGTGACGGAAGGTACGGATGGGGCGGAAACCGTCCGCCGACCTGTGCTGGACAATGGAGGACATGCCTTCCGCACTCCCCGACGGTGAGCCCGTCCCCGACGACGGGGCGCTGCCCGCGCACGCCCTGGCCGACGCGGCCGCACGACCCCTCGGGTTCTACCTGCACGTCCCGTACTGCGCGACCCGCTGCGGCTACTGCGACTTCAACACCTACACCGCCACCGAGCTGCGCGGCACCGGCGGCGTCCTCGCCTCCCGCGACAACTACGCGGACACGGTCGTCGACGAGATCCGCCTCGCCCGCAAGGTCCTCGGCGACGACCCGCGCCCCGTCCGTACGGTCTTCGTCGGCGGCGGCACGCCCACGCTGCTGGCCGCCGACGACCTCGTCCGGATGCTGGGGGCGATCCGGGACGAGTTCGGTCTCGCGGACGACGCGGAGGTGACGACCGAGGCGAACCCGGAGTCGGTCGACCCCGCCTACCTGGAGACCCTCCGCGCGGGCGGCTTCAACCGCCTCTCCTTCGGCATGCAGAGCGCCCGGCAGCACGTCCTGAAGATCCTCGACCGTACGCACACGCCGGGGCGGCCGGAGGCCTGCGTCGCGGAGGCCCGCGCGGCGGGCTTCGACCACGTCAACCTCGACCTGATCTACGGCACGCCCGGCGAGTCCGACGACGACTGGCGGGCCTCGCTGGACGCCGCGCTCGGCGCCGGACCGGACCACGTCTCGGCGTACGCGCTGATCGTCGAGGAGGGGACGCAGCTCGCCCGGCGCATCCGCCGGGGCGAGGTCCCGATGACCGACGACGACGTCCACGCCGACCGCTACCTCATCGCCGACGAGACGCTCTCGGCCGCCGGCTTCGACTGGTACGAGGTCTCCAACTGGGCCACGTCCGACGCGGGCCGCTGCCTCCACAACGAGCTGTACTGGCGCGGCGCCGACTGGTGGGGCGCGGGGCCGGGCGCCCACAGCCACGTCGGCGGCGTGCGCTGGTGGAACGTCAAGCACCCGGGCGCGTACGCGGGCGCGCTGGCGGCGGGGCGGTCACCGGGGGCGGGGCGTGAGCTGCTGGCGGACGAGGACCGTCGGGTCGAACGGATCCTGCTGGAGCTGAGGCTCCGGGAGGGCTGCCCGTTGTCCTTGCTGCGGGAGGAAGGCCTGGCGGCGGCCGGGCGCGCTCTGTCCGACGGGCTGCTGGAGGCGGGCCCGTACGAGGAGGGGCGCGCGGTGCTCACGCTGCGGGGGCGGTTGCTGGCGGACGCGGTGGTGCGGGACCTGGTGGACTGATCACTCCGGCGGGTGAATCGGTGCGGAACGGCGGTTCGGTACCTAACCTGGTTCGTAGGCTGCCGCCGTGATTGCACGGTGGCGGAAACCGGAGGGCTGCGGAGATGACCGCTGTGGACGACCGACCGATGACCACCGACATCGTGAAGTTCTTCGAGAACTTTGAGTTTCCCGAAGGATTCAAGGTCGAGCTCCTCCGGGGGGAAATTGTGATGATGGCGGGGCCGGACGTGGCCCACAACGACATCCTGGAAGCGGTTGTGGACCAGATCCCCCGTCAGCGCTGGCGGCGGCTCCAGACCCAGGACATCGCCATCCTCGAAGAGACCAGCGAGCCGCAGCCGGATCTTGTCGTGATTGAGCGTGGCGCTGGACCTGGCCAAGGAAGGCTGATGCCGTCCGAGGTCATCACCATGCTCCTGGAAGTCGTCTCCAAGACGAGTGTGGACCGCGACTACGGAGTCAAGCGATCGATCTACGCGGCGGCGAAGGTACCCGCCTACTTCATCATCGACCCCGTCATGGCCCAGTGTGTACTGCTTACTGAACCGACGGGCCATGGAGAGGCTGCGGACTACCGGTGCCAGCGGATCACCAAGTTCGGCGACCTCACACCGTTGGAGCCCATCGGCATCGAACTGGACACCAGCGAGTTTGCCGCCTACGAGAAGGTCAGGTCCCACCGCTATCCGTGACGAAGTCGATCAGCTCCTCCACCCGCCCCAGCAGCGCCGGCTCCAAGTCCCTGTAGGAACCCACCCGCGCCAGAATCGCCTGCCACACCGCACCCGTGTTCTCCGGCCACCCCAGCGCCCGGCACACCCCCGCCTTCCAGTCCTGCCCGCGCGGCACGCGCGGCCACGCCTCGATGCCCACCGACGACGGCTTCACGGCCTCCCAGATGTCGATGTACGGGTGGCCCACGACCAGCGCGTGCTCGCTGGTCACCGCCTCGGCGATACGGGACTCCTTGCTGCCGGGGACCAGGTGGTCGACCAGGACACCCAACCTCGCATCAGGTCCCGGGGCGAAGTCCGCGACGATCGCGGGAAGGTCGTCCACGCCCTCCAGGTACTCCACCACTACCCCCTCGATACGCAGGTCGTCGCCCCAGACCCGCTCGACGAGTTCGGCGTCGTGGCGGCCCTCGACGTAGATGCGGCCGGCGCGGGCCACGCGGGCTCGGGCGCCGGGGACGGCGACCGAGCCGGATGCCGTACGACTCGGCCGTGCGGGCGCCGACGAGGGGCGTACCAGGGTCACCACCCGGCCCTCCAGCAGGAAGCCCCGGGGCTCCAGCGGGAACACGCGGTGTTTGCCGAAGCGGTCCTCCAGCGTCACCGTGCCCGCCTCGCAGCGGACGACCGCGCCGCAGAAGCCGGTGGTGGGCTCCTCGACGACCAGGCCGGGGTCGGCCGGGACCTCGGGGGCCGGCTTGGGCTTCTTCCAGGGAGGGGTCAGGTCGGGTGAGTACTGGCGCATTCGGATGACGATAGGAGAAGCCGCGCCCGGATGTCCCGGTGCTCAGCCCGACACGCCGAAGCGCCGTGCCAGCGCGTCGCGTTGGGCCCGGACGAACGCCGCGTCCACCACCGCCCCGTGGCCGGGGACGTAGAGCGCGTCCTCGCCGCCCAGGTCCAGCAGTCGGTCGAGAGCGGCAGGCCAGTGGGAGGGGATCGCGTCGGGGCCCGCCTGGGGCTCGCCGGACTCCTCGACCAGGTCACCGCAGAACACGACCTCAGGCGAGGCGGGCGAGGCCGCGGAACCCGGCGTGCCCCGGACCAGGACCGCCAGGTCGTGGCCCGTGTGGCCCGGGCCCACGTTCGCCAGGAGCACCTGGACGTCGCCGCCCAGGTCGAGCGTCCACTCGCCGGAGACGTGGTGGCGGGGGCGTACGAGGAGGTCGGCGGCCTCGGTGGCGTCCGCCGGGGGGAGACCGTGGTGCACGGCGTCCGCGCGGAGGGCCTCGCCGTCACGGGACAGGACACCGTCGACGCCCACCGCGCCGAAGACCTCCACCCCGGCGAACGCGGCGGCCCCGAAGACATGGTCGAAGTGCGGGTGGGTGAGCGCGAGATGTGTCACACGGGCACCGCCGAGCAGCCGGCACGCCTCGGTGCGCAACCGCGCGCCCTCCCTGAGGCTCGAACCCGCGTCGACCATGAGGGCCGCCCCGTCCCCGGCCACCAGTCCGACCGTGCAGTCCCAGCCGGGAAGGCGGCACCGGCCGACCCGGGGCGTCAATCCCTGCCATCCGCACTCTTCCCAAGTCACCGTCATGCGCCGACGCTAGCTGTAGCTCCCCGCGGCCGGGTGAGGGAGGGCGTCGTAGCGGCCGGCGGGAAGGACGCGGGGCGGCCGAGGGGTGCCGTGGCCCCGACGTGCCGTCGGTCGACGGCGCCGTCGGCGTCGCGGTCGTCGCGTACCCGCCAGTAGGAAGTGGCCCGACATCGCCGGACAGGTCGGTACACGTCGGCACTCCATGGCTGGACCGGCCTTGCCGGGGGCGTACCCCACCGCCGTACACTGGGCGGGGAGTGTTGGCACTCGCCCGGGGTGAGTGCCAAGGGGGAGTCACAGGAGAGCGAGCTGGAGGTGTGCGCGATGCTCAGTGAACGCAGGCTTCAGGTGCTGCGCGCCATCGTCCAGGACTACGTGGGCACCGAGGAGCCGGTCGGCTCCAAGGCGCTCACGGAGCGGCACAACCTCGGTGTCTCCCCGGCGACCGTCCGCAACGACATGGCGGCGCTGGAGGACGAGGGCTTCATCGCCCAGCCCCACACCAGCGCGGGCCGCATCCCCACCGACAAGGGGTACCGGCTCTTCGTCGACAAGCTGGCCGGCGTCAAGCCCATGACCCCGCCCGAGCGGCGCGCCATCCAGAACTTCCTGGACGGCGCCGTCGATCTCGACGACGTGGTGGCCCGGACCGTGCGGCTGCTCGCGCAGCTCACCCGGCAGGTCGCCGTCGTGCAGTATCCGTCGCTCACGCGGTCGACGGTGCGGCATGTGGAGCTGCTGTCGCTGGCCCCCGCCCGGCTGATGCTCGTGCTGATCACGGACACGGGACGGGTGGAACAGCGGCTGGTCGACTGCCCGGCGCCGTTCGGAGAAACGTCACTCGCGGATCTGCGCGCCCGGCTCAACAGCAAGGTCGCGGGCCGCCGGTTCACCGACGTGCCGAGGCTGGTCGAGGACCTGCCCGAGGCGTTCGACATCGAGGACCGGGGCACGGTCACGACGGTGCTCTCCACCCTGCTGGAGGCACTCGTCGAGGAGAGCGAGGAGCGGCTGATGATCGGCGGCACCGCCAATCTCACCCGCTTCGGACATGACTTCCCCCTCACCATCCGGCCCGTTCTGGAAGCCTTGGAGGAGCAGGTCGTCCTCCTCAAGTTGCTTGGCGAGGCCGGGGATTCGGGCATGACCGTACGCATCGGTCATGAAAACGCCTATGAGGGACTCAACTCCACGTCCGTCGTCTCCGTCGGCTACGGTTCGGGCGGCGAGGCAGTAGCGAAACTGGGCGTGGTCGGACCTACGCGCATGGATTATCCGGGAACGATGGGAGCGGTACGAGCGGTGGCACGGTACGTCGGACAGATCCTGGCGGAGTCTTAAGTGGCCACGGACTACTACGCCGTGCTCGGCGTGCGCCGCGACGCGTCTCAGGACGAGATCAAGAAGGCGTTCCGGAGGCTCGCGCGCGAGCTGCATCCGGACGTCAATCCCGATCCGAAGACCCAGGAGCGGTTCAAGGAGATCAACGCCGCCTACGAGGTGCTCTCGGACCCGCAGAAGAAGCAGGTCTACGACCTCGGCGGCGACCCGCTGTCCCAGGCGGGCGGTTCAGGCGCGGGCGGCTTCGGAGCCGGTGGCTTCGGGAACTTCTCGGACATCATGGACGCCTTCTTCGGTACGGCGTCCCAGCGGGGCCCGCGGTCGCGTACGCGCCGGGGGCAGGACGCGATGATCCGGCTGGAGATCGACCTCGACGAGGCGGCCTTCGGCACGACGAAGGACATCCAGGTCGACACCGCCATCGTCTGCGCGACGTGCAGCGGCGAGGGCGCGGCCCCGGGGACGACCGCCCAGACCTGTGACATGTGTCGCGGTCGTGGTGAGGTCTCACAGGTCACGCGGTCCTTCCTCGGTCAGGTCATGACCTCCCGGCCCTGCCCGCAGTGCCAGGGGTTCGGCACGATCGTCCCCAACCCGTGCCCCGAGTGCGCGGGCGACGGGCGGGTGCGGTCGCGGCGGACCCTCACGGTCAAGATCCCGGCCGGTGTCGACAACGGCACACGGATCCAGCTGGCCGGTGAGGGCGAGGTCGGTCCCGGTGGCGGTCCCGCCGGTGACCTCTACGTCGAGATCCACGAGCTGCCGCACGCGATGTTCCAGCGGCGAGGCGACGATCTGCACTGCACGGTGACGCTCCCGATGACGGCGGCGTCTCTCGGCACGAAGGTGCCGCTGGAGACGCTGGACGGTCTGGAGGAGGTCGACATCCGGCCCGGGACCCAGTCCGGGCAGTCGATCCCGCTGCACGGGCGGGGTGTCACCCATCTGCGGGGCGGCGGCCGTGGCGATCTGATCGTCCACGTCGAGGTCCAGACGCCGACGAAGCTCGACCCCGAGCAGGAGGGGCTGCTGCGGCAGCTCGCCGCGCTGCGCGGGGAGGAGCGGCCCACCGGGCAGTTCCAGCCCGGGCAGCAGGGGCTGTTCTCGCGGTTGAAGGACGCGTTCAACGGGCGCTGAGAGGTTGGCTGAGGGGTTGTTCGTCGGGTGCGGGGTGGGGCTTCTCGCGCCGTTCCCCGCGCCCCTGAAAGCCCAGGCCCCGCGGGCCTGAAGCGCGCGGGGCGCAGCCCCGGCTTTTCGGGGGCGCGGGGAACTGCGCGACCAGCCCCCACCGGCCCCGCGGTCGAACACGTGGCCGTCCTCGATTCGGCGAAGGCCCGTGGACATGGCAACATGCCGTCATGTCCTCCGCGCTGACCGATCTCGTCCCGCTTCCGATCGTGCAGGCCCCGATGGCGGGCGGTGTGTCCGTGCCGCGGTTGGCCGCCGCCGTGTCCGAGGCGGGCGGGCTGGGTTTTCTGGCCGCCGGGTACAAGACGGCCGACGGGATGTATCAGGAGATCAAGGCGCTGCGCGCGCTGACGTCGCGCCCCTTCGGCGTGAACCTCTTCATGCCGCAGCCGGAGTACTCCGAGCCGGCCGCCGTCGAGGTGTACGCGGAGCAGCTGGCCGGTGAGGCCACCTGGTACGACGCCGAACTGGGCGACCCCGACAGCGGGCGGGACGACGGCTACGAGGCCAAGCTCGCCGTACTGCTCGACAACCCGGTGCCCGTGGTGTCGTTCCACTTCGGCTGCCCGACCCCCGAGGTCATCGAGTCCCTCGCCCGCAAGGGCACGCTCACCCTGGTCACCGCGACCTCGGCGGAGGAGGCACAGGCCGTGGAGCGGTCCGGGGCCCACGCCGTCATCGTGCAGGGCGTCGAGGCGGGCGGCCACCAGGGCACCCACCGGGACGACCCCGAGCGGGACTGCGCCGGCATCGGTCTGCTGTCGCTCGTCGCACAGGTCCGCGAGGCCGTGGCGCTGCCGATGGTCGCGGCCGGCGGCATCATGCGCGGCAGCCAGATCGCCGCCCTCCTCACGGCGGGCGTGAGCGCGGCCCAGCTGGGCACCGCGTTCCTCGCCACCGCCGAGTCCGGCGCGCACGCCGTGCACAAGCAGGCGCTGACCAACCCCCTCTTCGTCCGTACGGAGCTGACCCGCGCCTTCTCCGGACGCCCGGCCCGCGGCCTGGTCAACCGGTTCCTGCGCGAGCACGGCCCGTACGCGCCCGTCGCCTACCCGGAGGTCCACCACCTCACCTCGCCGCTGCGCAAGGCCGCCGCCAAGGCCGGGGACGCGCAGGGCATGGCCCTGTGGGCCGGGCAGGGGCACCGGATGGCGCGGGAGCTGCCGGCCGGGGAACTGGTCGAGGTGCTGGCCGCCGAGATCGCCGCCGCGCAGGCCGCGCAGGCCTCCTCACGGGTCGGCAGCCAGGGCGGCGGACCGGCCGGGGGCGAGGGGCGATGACCGCACCCGTGTTCGTGGTCGACTCGCTGGACCTGCCGGACGGCTGCGGCGGCGAGCTCGTCCTCGACGGACCCGAGGGGCGGCACGCCGTCTCCGTGAAGCGGCTGCGGGCCGGTGAGGACGTCGTCCTCACGGACGGGCGCGGACGCTGGGCGGAGGGCATCGTCAAGGCCGCCGAGGGCAAGGACCGGCTCGTGGTCATGGACCTGGAGACCGTGCACGAGGAGGCCCCGCCACAGCCCCGTATCACCGTCGTCCAGGCGCTGCCCAAGGGCGACCGGGGCGAACTGGCCGTCGAGACCATGACCGAGGTCGGGGTGGACGCGATCGTGCCCTGGGCCGCCTCCCGCTGCATCACCCAGTGGAAGGGCGACCGGGGGCTGAAGGCCCTCGCCAAATGGCGGTCCACCGCGCGGGAGGCGGGCAAGCAGTCCCGCCGGGTGCGGTTTCCCGAGGTCGCCGAGGCGGCCACCGGCAAGCAGGTCGCGGCGCTGCTCGCGAAGGCCGACTTCGCCGCCGTACTGCACGAGAGCGGCGACGACACGCTGGCCACGGCCGAGCTGCCGGCGGCCGGGGAGATCGTGCTCGTCGTGGGGCCCGAAGGGGGCGTGTCGCCGGAGGAGCTGGCGCTCTTCGGCGAGTCGGGCGCGGGGGCGTATCGACTCGGGCCCAGTGTGCTGCGTACATCGACCGCCGGGACGGCGGCCGGGGCGCTGCTGCTGGGCCGAACCGGACGCTGGTCCTGACCGCCCGGTCCCGACCCGCGTCCCCGAACCCCCTGGGAGCATCGTGGAACTCGCCCAAGTAAGACTGCTCGTCTCCGACTTCGCCGCCTGTTACCCCTTCTATGCCGAGGTGCTCGGGCTGAAGCCGCAGTCCGGGGCGGTCGAGGGACCGTACGAGAAGTTCAGTCCGGCGGTCGGGTCCGCGGGCATCGCCCTGCAGGACCGGGCGATGATGGCCGAGGTGCTCGGGGAGCTGGCCGACGCGGCGAACGGGCACCGGTCGCTGGTCGTCCTGCGGGTCGACGACCTCGACACGTACTGCGAGCAGATCACGGCGCGCGGGGCGCGGCTCCTCCACGGGCCCGCACGGATGACCGACCGGATGCGCGTGGCCCATCTCAAGGATCCCGAGGGGAACTTGGTGGAGCTGCAGGAATGGCTGCTGATGAGCGGCTGACACCGGCCGCCCTCCACCGGCCGTCCCGGCGGCATGGCCGCACGCGGTCTTCCGTGGCGCGGCGGGCGGTGGCAGGCTGCCGTGCATGGCGGCATGGCGGCGTATCAGGGCGTACCGGACTCGCGGGCGCCGGCTCCTGCTGGGAGTCGGGCTCGGAGTCGGCGCGGTCGCGGGCCTGGTGGCCTGCGAGGGCGGCGGGCTCAACACCGGCGCGGTCGCGTTCACGACGGACCAGCTGGCCACCAAGGAGCTGGAGCGGGAGGGCCTGGACGTCCGGTGGCTCACCTGCACGGCGTCGTACGACAGCGACGGTGGCGGTGACGGTGACCAGCAGGGGGACGGCGAGAAGTCCGGGTCGCCGTCCGCGTCCGTCAACACCGTCGCGAACGTCGACTGCACCGGCGAGGACAAGGAAGGCCGGGACATCAGCGTCACCGGGAAGGTGACCAAGGAGGTCAACGGCAGGTGCGTACGCGGCGATCTGACAGGCAAGGTCGACGGCAAGGAGTGGTTCCACGTCGAAGGGCTGGGCAACTGCGACGCCCCCGACCCGACGCCGAGCGCGGGACAGCCCGACCCCGACGAGCCGGGACCGACCGTGACGGTCACCGTCACCCAGACCATCTGGTGCCAGAAGGACCCGGCGTGCGTGCCCGAGGGCAAGTGAGGCCCGGCCCGGGCAAGTGACGCCCGGCGCGAGGCACATGATCCAAACCCCTCCCAATCCGTCCGAACGCTGCTTACAGTGACCGGGTGACTCAGCTCGCGTATTTCCGGTATCCGCATCTGCACGGCGACCTGGTCGCCTTCACCGCCGAGGACGACGTGTGGATCGCGCCTCTGGACGGCGGCCGTGCCTGGCGGGTCAGTGCGGACAACGTGCCCGTGAACCATCCGCGGATCTCCCCGGACGGCACCACCGTCGCGTGGACCTCCACGCGGGACGGCGCGCCCGAGGTACATGTCGCGCCCGTCGACGGCGGATCGGCCAGGCGCCTGACGTACTGGGGGAGTTGGCGCACCCAGGTGCGCGGCTGGACCCCCGACGGCCAGGTCCTCGCGCTCAGCACCCAGGGTCAGGCCAGCCTCCGGCGGAGCTGGGCGCGTGCCGTCCCGCTCGACGGCGGCCCGGCCACCACCCTGCCGTACGGGCCGGTCGGCGACGTCGCCCACGGCCCCGCCACCGTGCTGCTGTCCGCGCCGATGGGCCGCGAGGCCGCCTGGTGGAAGCGGTACCGGGGCGGCACGGCGGGCAAGCTGTGGATCGACCGCGCGGGCGAGGGCGGCGAGGGCTCCGGGCCGGCCGGTGAATTCGTGCGGCTGCACGCCGAGTTGGACGGGAACATCGAGTACCCGCTGTGGGTCGGCGACCGGGTCGCGTTCCTGTCCGACCACGAGGGCGTCGGGGCTCTGTACTCCTCCCTCGCCGACGGGTCCGACCTGCGGCGGCACACGCCGGTCGACGGCTTCTACGCCCGGCACGCGGCCACCGACGGCACCCGGGTCGTGTACACGTCCGCCGGTGAGCTGTGGCTGCTGGACGACCTGGACGGGGCCGAGCCGCGCAGGCTCGACATCCGGCTGGGCGGACAGCGCGTCGACCTCCAGCCGTTCCCGGTGAACGCCTCCCGCTGGTTCGGCTCCGCCTCGCCCGACCACACGGCCCGGGGCAGCGCGGTCTCCGTGCGCGGCTCCGTCCACTGGATCACCCACCGCTCCGGCCCCGCCCGCGCGCTCGCCGCCGAGGACGGCGTACGGGCCCGGCTGCCGCGCACCTTCCGGGTGGAGGGCGAGGAGTGGGTGGTGTGGGTGACGGACGCGGAGGGCGACGACGCGCTGGAGTTCGCCCCGGCCACCGGCGTCGGACCGGGCGCCACCCCGCGCCGGATCGCCGCCGGGCAGGTGGGCCGCGTCCTCGGGCTCGCCGTGGCGCCCGACGGCGACCGGGTCGCCGTCGCCGCGGACGACGGCCGGGTGCTGCTCGTCGAGCGGGAGACCGGAGAGGTCCGCGAGGTGGACCGCAGCGAGGACGGCGAGGTGACAGGGCTCGTCTTCTCGCCCGACTCCGCCTGGCTCGCCTGGTCGCACCCGGGCCCGCGCCCGCTGCGTCAGCTCAAGCTCGCCAACACGGCCGACCTGTCCGTCACCGAGGCGACCCCGCTGCGCTTCCAGGACTTCTCACCGACGTTCACCCTCGACGGCAAGCACCTCGCCTTCCTCTCCGCGCGCGCCTTCGACCCGGTCTACGACGAGCACGTCTTCGACCTCCACTTCGTCAGCGGGGCCAGACCGCACCTCATCACGCTCGCCGCGACCACCCCGTCCCCCTTCGGGCCGCAGCGCCACGGGCGGCCGTTCGAGGCGCCCGACAAGGACGAGACCCCGGACAGCGAGGGCGCCCCCGCGACCCGGATCGACCTCGAAGGGCTCGCCGACCGCATCGTCCCCTTCCCGGTCGAGGCCGCCCGCTACTCCACGCTCCGCGCCGCCAAGGACGGCGTGCTGTGGCTGCGCCACCCCGTCACCGGCGTCCTCGGCCATCTGCGGGCCACGCCCGACGATCCCGACCCGAAGACCTCCCTGGAGCGGTACGACCTCGCCCAGCGGCGCCTCGAATACCTCGCCTCCGACGCCGACCACTTCGCCGTCAGCGGCGACGGCAAGCGGGTCCTGCTGTGGACCGACGGCAAGCTCAAGGTCGTCCCCAGCGACCGGCGCGCCTCGAACGACGACGAGAGCGACACCAACATCACCGTCGACCTCTCGCGCGTACGGCGGACCGTCGACCCGGCCGCCGAGTGGCGCCAGATGTTCGACGAGACCGGCCGCCTCATGCGGGACAACTTCTGGCGCCCCGATCTGGGCGGGGTGGACTGGTCCGGCGTCCTGGACCGGTACCGCCCGGTCCTGGAGCGGGTGGCCACGCACGACGACCTCGTGGACCTGCTGTGGGAGGTGCAGGGCGAGTTGGGGACGTCCCACGCGTACGTCACCCCGCGCGGCCGGGGCGGCTCCGGCGACCGGCGGCAGGGGCTGCTCGGGGCGGACATCTCCCGGCACGAGGACGGCCCGCAGGGGGCCGCGCTGTGGCGCATCGACCGGGTGCTGCCGTCGGAGACCTCCGACCCCGACGCCCACTCGCCGCTCGCCGCGCCGGGTGTGGCCGTACGGGCCGGGGACGCGATCATCGCCGTGGGCGGGCAGCCGGTCGATCCGCTGGCCGGGCCCGGGCCGCTGCTCGTCGGCACGGCCGGCAAGGCGGTCGAGCTGACGGTTCTGCCGTCCGGCGGCGGGGATCTCCGGCATCCCGTCGTGGTGCCCATCTCCGACGAGGAGCCGTTGCGGTACCACGCGTGGGTGGCGGACCGGCGGGCCTACGTCCACGAGAAGTCCGGCGGCCGGCTCGGATATCTCCACGTGCCCGACATGGTCGGCTCCGGCTGGGCCCAGCTCCACCGCGATCTGCGGATCGAGGTCGCCCGGGAGGGGCTCGTCGTGGACGTGCGGGAGAACCGGGGCGGGCACACCTCGCAGCTCGTGGTGGAGAAGCTGGCGCGGCGGATCGTGGGGTGGGACCTGCCGCGTGGGATGCGGCCGTCCAGCTATCCCGACGACGCGCCCCGGGGGCCCGTCGTCGCCGTCGCCAACGAGTTCTCCGGGTCCGACGGGGACATCGTCAACGCGGCGATCAAGGCGCTCGGGATCGGGCCGGTGGTGGGGACGCGGACGTGGGGCGGGGTCGTCGGCATCGACAGCCGGTATCGGCTGGTCGACGGGACGCTCGTGACTCAGCCGAAGTACGCCTTCTGGTTGGAGGGGTACGGGTGGGGGGTCGAGAACCACGGGGTCGATCCCGATGTGGAGGTCGTGCAGGCGCCGCAGGACTACGCGGCGGGCCGTGACCCGCAGTTGGACGAGGCGATCCGGATCGCGCTGGCCGGGCTTGAGGAGACTCCGGCGAAGGTGGCACCGTCGCTGCCCGAGTCGTAGTCCTTCTTCCTCGCCCCCGCCGCCCCTACCCGTCCCCTCCCTCGGGGCTCCGCCCCGGACCCCGTTCGCGCAGTTCCCCGCGCCCCTTTTCAGGGGCGCGGGGAACTGCGCGAACGGCCCCCACCGGACCCGCGGCCGGGGGTCGAAGGGGCACCGCCCCTGGGGAGGGGAACGGGTAAGGGCGGCGGGGGCGGAGACGCCTCGCTACGATGCCCGGGTACGGGATCACCGGTGGCTGGGAGGCGACACATGGCTGGGGAGCCGCAGGACGACTGTCTGTTCTGCAAGATCGTGGCAGGACACGTACCGGCGACGATCGTGAGGGAGACGGAGACGACGGTCGCGTTCAGGGACATCAACCCGCAGGCACCGACACACGTCCTGGTCATCCCGAAGGCGCACTACGCGGACGCCTCGACACTCGCCACCGCCGCCCCGGAACTCGCCGCGGACGTCCTCCGCGAGACACAGGCCGTCGCGGACGAGGACAAGCTGGAGAGCTACCGGATCGTCTTCAACACCGGCACCGGCGCCGGCCAGACCGTGTTCCACGCGCACGCCCACGTCGTCGGCGGCCGCGGCCTGCAGTGGCCTCCGGGCTGACGGGCCGTGTCCGTACGTGAATTGGTGGTCCTCGGCACCGCCAGCCAGGTCCCGACCCGGCACCGCAACCACAACGGCTATCTGCTGCGCTGGGACGCGGAGGGGCTGCTCTTCGACCCCGGTGAGGGCACCCAGCGGCAGATGCTGCGCGCCGGGGTCGCCGCGCACGACCTGAACCGCATATGCGTCACCCATTTCCACGGGGACCACTCGCTGGGACTCGCCGGTGTCATCCAGCGGATCAACCTCGACCGGGTGCCCCACGACGTCACCGCCCACTACCCGCGCTCCGGGCAGCGGTTCTACGACCGGCTGCGGCACGCCACCGCGTACCGGGAGACGGTGCGGTTGACCGAGGTGCCGGTCGACGGGGACGGCGGGGCGCTGGCCGTCACCCCCTCCTACACGCTCGACGCGCGGAAGCTGTCCCACCCCGTCGAGTCGTACGGCTATCGGCTCGTCGAGCCCGACGGGCGCCGGATGCTGCCGGAGCGGCTCGCCGAGCGCGGGATCAAGGGGCCGGACATCGGGCGGATCCAGCGGGAGGGCGCGATCGGCGGCGTCTCCCTCGACGAGGTGAGCGAGCTGCGGCGCGGACAGCGGTTCGCGTTCGTCATGGACACCCGGCTGTGCGACGGGGTCTACGCCCTCGCCGACGCGGCCGACATGCTCGTCATCGAGTCCACGTTTCTCGACGAGGACGTCGAACTCGCCGTCGACCACGGACATCTGACGGCCGGTCAGGCCGCCTCGGTCGCCCGGGACTGCGGCGTACGGCATCTCGTCCTCACCCACTTCAGTCAGCGGTACTCCGAGCCGGCGGAGTTCGAACGGCAGGCCCGGGCCGCCGGGTTCGAGGGGGAGCTGACCGTGGCCCACGACCTGATGCGGGTGGCACTTCCGAAACGCCGATAAGGCAGCCTTACGATGCTTTGATGTCCCTCCCCAAAGCTGAACTGCACCTGCACATCGAAGGCACCCTGGAGCCGGAGCTGGCGTTCGCGCTGGCCGCCCGGAACGGGGTCGAGCTGCCGTACGCCGACACGGACGCGCTCCGCAAGGCGTACGAGTTCGAGGACCTCCAGTCGTTTCTGAACCTGTACTACGAGCTGATGGCCGTCCTGCGCACCGAGCAGGACTTCGCGGACCTCGCCGACGCCTATCTCGCCCGCGCCGCCGCCCAGGGCGTCCGGCACGCGGAGATCTTCTTCGACCCGCAGGCCCACATGGCGCGGGGCGTCGGGATGGGGACGGTCGTCGAGGGGCTGTGGCGGGCGCTGGGGAGGAGCGAGGCCACGCATGGGGTCTCCACTCAGCTGATCATGTGTTTTCTGCGGGACGAGTCCGCCGCGTCGGCTCTCGACACCCTGGAGGCGGCGAAGCCGTATCTCGACCGGATCGTCGGGATCGGGCTGGACTCCGCCGAGGTCGGGCATCCGCCGGTCAAGTTCCGTGCGGTGTACGAGGCGGCGGCCGCGCTCGGGCTGCGCCGGGTCGCGCACGCCGGGGAGGAGGGGCCCCCGGAGTACATCACGGAAGCCCTCGACATCCTCGGTGTCGAGCGCGTCGACCACGGGCTGCGGTGCATGGAGGACCCGGCCCTCGTCGAGCGGCTGGTGCGGGAGCGGATCCCGCTGACGCTCTGCCCGTTGTCGAACGTCCGGCTGCGGACCGTCGACACCCTCGCCGACCACCCCCTGCCCGCCATGCTCGACGCGGGCCTGCTCTGCACGGTCAACTCCGACGACCCGGCGTACTTCGGCGGTTACGCCGGTGACAACTTCGACGCCGTACGGCGGACGCTCGGTCTGGGCGAGGAGCGGCTGCGCGAGCTGGCCCGCAACTCCTTCACCGCGTCCTTCCTGGAGCACGACGAGGAGCGGCGGGCCCGGTATCTCGCCGAGGTGGACGCGTACGAGTTCGGCTGAGCGAGCGGGAGGAGCGGCCGGGGCCGGTCGCCGGTGGTGACGGGCCCCGGCCGCCGGTGGTGACGGGGCCTCAGGCCGCCGGGCGGTACTCGGGCCGCTCGGCGGCGGTCCGGGACTGGGGCTGGGCGCGGTCCCGTTCGTGCTCCTGGTAGCGGGCGTGTTCCGTGGTGGGTGGGGCCGCGCGCAGGGCCACCCAGGTCATGGGGGCCGTGATGAGGAGGAGGCCCACGGCCAGGATCGCGCCCATCGCCGGGTAGCCGACGTGGGCGGAGAGCAGGCTGCCGACCAGGGGTCCGACGGCCGTGCCGAGTGAGGACGCGGAGCCGATGAGGACCGCCCAGCGGCCACGCGGGTCGAGCGAGGCGGCGAGACCGATGAGGTACGACAGGACGACCGGGTAGAGCGTGTTCCAGGCGACCTCCCCCGTCGCGAAGGTCGGCAGGTCGGTCGCGGTGGCGCTGAGCACGATGCAGCCGGCGATGAGCGCCGTGCCGGCGCCGATGGGGAGCGCGCGGCCGAAGCGCGCGCCCAGCGCACCCGCCCCGATCACCCCGAGCAGGCCCGCGCCGAGAGCCGTCGCGAAGACCGCGCCGACGGTGACCTCGGAGAGCCCGGCCTGGGTGGTGCCGATCCGGCCGCTGACGCCCCAGAGGGAGTTCTGCGCCAGGGACCACAGGAGGAGCGTGACAGCGAGGGTCAGGCCGTGGCGGAGGTGGGGCAGGGGACCCCGTTCCCGGGCGACCCGGGTCGTTGCCACCGGGGCCGCGAGACGGGCGGTCGCCGGGAGGGTGAGCAGGGCCGTGAGGGCGAGGGCGGCGAGCGGGAGGCCGTGGCCGGGGCCCAGCCGGGGGATCGTCAGATACAGCGCGCCGGCCAGCGCCGAGACGGTGAGCAGGCCCAGCGTCGACACCCGGTGCGGGTCGCGCTGCGCGGCGATCCCGGTGGCGGCCACGGCGGTCGCGGTACCGGAACCGAAGCCGCCGAGGACCGCGCCCGCGACCACCGCGGGGAGGGCGGTGGTGAGGGCGGCGGTGCCGTAGCCGACGGCGGCGAGCAGCAGGCCCGCGCGGGCCAGGCGACGGGGGCCGAAACGTTCCACCTGGGCGGCGAGTGTGAAACCCGCCGTGGCCGAACCCAGGAGCAGGGCACTGCCGACGGCGCCGGCCTCGGTGGAGGTGAGGGGGAGGGCCGCGTCGAGTCTGCCCACGGTGGTGGGCAGGAGGTACGCGGCGAGATACCCGGCCGTGAAAAGGGCGACGAGGGGCCAGGGAGGGGTGGTGGTGCGGGGGGACACGGGCGTTCCTGGACGTGCGAAGGTGCGGCTCAATGAGGGAGGTTGGGCGGCTGGCTGTCGACGGACAGGGACGCGCGGAGAATTTGTATCAGGGGGGTGGGGAGCGGAAGAAACGCGGGGGGCGTGATCTGGGACACGTTGCGTTTGGGGTGGGGTGTGACGGGTAGGAGTGGTGGGTTTTGCGACGCCATCGGGGCGCTCCGCCGAGGGCTGTGTTCGGCTGTTCGCGCAGTTCCCCGGGTCCTGGGAGACGGCCCAGCGGGCCGATGAAAAAGCACGGGGCGGGGCCCCTGCTTTTTCAGGGGCGCGGGGAACTGCGCGACCAGCCACGACGAACCCGCACCCGTCCGATGACCTCAGCCTCCCGAGATCGCACGCGGCGGCGGTGCCGTCACGCCGAGCGGCGGAAGCCGATCGTGGGGACGGCCCGGCGCAGGGGCCAGGGACTGACGTGGTCCTTCGGGAGGAGGTCCTCCAGGAAGGCGTACCGGCGCAGGGCGGCGGGGTCCTGACGGTCCAGGGACTGCACCCGGCGCCACCAGGCGGCGATCTCGGACCAGCCGGGGGCGGACAACGACCCCCCGAACTCCTGGACCGACAGCGCGGCGGTCAGGCCCGCGAAGGCGAGCCGGTCCGCGAGGGGCCAGTCCGCGAGGGTGCCGGTGACGAACCCGGCGACGAACACGTCACCCGCGCCCGTCGGGTCCATGGCCTCCACCGCGATGGCCGGTACCTCCGCCGTCTCCCCGGTCCGGCCGTCCACGGCGTACGCGCCGTCCGCGCCCAGCGTCACCACGGCCACCGGGACGTGGTCGGTGAGGGCGCGGGCGGCGGCCCGGGGGCACTCGGCGCGGGTGTACCGCATCGCCTCCTGCGCGTTGGGCAGGAACGCCTCGCAGTGGGCGAGGTCGGCGAGCCCCGCCAGGTCCCAGGCGCCGGTCTCGTCCCAGCCGACGTCCGCGAAGATCCGGGTGCCCTCGCTCGCGGCCCGCGCGATCCAGGGGGCGCGTACGCCGGGCGTGAGGGAGGCGACGGCGGCGCGCGCGGGGGGCGGGTTCTCGGGCTCGGACTGCTCCGGGGGTGCCGCGTGGCCGTGCGAGACCATCGTGCGCTCGCCCTCGTACGCCATGGAGACGGTGACCGGGGAGTGCCAGCCGAGGACCGTACGGGAGGTGGAGAGGTCGATGCCCTCGCCCTGCTCCAGGGCGTCCCAGCAGTACTCCCCGTAGTGGTCGTCGCCGAAGGCCGCCGCGAGGGACGTCTTCAGGCCGAGCCGGGCCAGGGCCGTGGCCATGTTCGCCACGCCGCCGGGGCTCGACCCCATCCCGCGTGCCCAGGACTCGGTCCCGCGCACCGGGGCGGAGTCGAGCCCGGTGAAGATGATGTCGAGGAAGACGGTGCCCGTCAGATAGACGTCCCAGGGCGGGTCGTCCGGTGCTCTCAGGGACCTCAGCGGGTCGACCTGGGGCCGGTGCGGTCGCTCTCCCTTGAACGCGGTCACGATGTGCTCCCTGGCGTGGTGCGGATCCAGCCAGTCTGCACCAAACGCTCCGCTGGGGGGTGCGGGGCAGGGTGTTGTCGGGCCCCGGTGCGTCGTACGGGTGGGGGTGTCGTCCCCAGGGGCTGCCGCCCCTTCGGGCCCGCGTTTCGCCTTTCAGCTCGGTCCCTGAGGGCTTCTGGCGGGTGCGGGTGCGTGGGGGTTGTCCGCGCAGTTCCCCGCGCCCCTGAAAGCAGGGGCTGCGCCCCGTGCTTTCCGGCCCACCGGCCCACCGGCCCACCGGCCCACCGGCCCACCGGCCCACCGGCCCGCAGGGCCGTGGGGCCGTGGGTTTTTAGGGGCGTGGGAACTGCGCGAGAAGCCCCACCGGGGCGCGGACGGCGAACCGGGGTTACCAGCGCGGCACGGCCGGCGTCACCCACCCCGGCTCGGCCACCCGCATCGCCGCCGCGTCATCCCGGTCCTTCAGCGACCCGTCGTCATCCAGCCACCGCCGATGCAGGAACTCCAGCTTCTCGCGGTCGAGTTCGACTCCGAGCCCCGGCGCGTCCGACACCCGCACGGCCCCGTCCTCGAACGTGAGGCGCGACGTGAGGACATCCTCCGACTGCCACGGATAGTGGGAGTCGCAGGCATGGTGGAGGCCCGGAACCGTGGACGCCACCTGCGTCATCGCGGCAAGGCTGATCCCCAGGTGCGTGTTGGAGTGCATGGACACACCGACACCGAACGTACGGCAGATCGCGGCCAGTTCACGGGTGTTGCGCAGTCCGCCCCAGTAGTGGTGGTCGGAGAGGACGACCTGGACGGCACCCCGCGTGAACGCCTGCTCGATCTCCGCGAAGGTCGTCACACACATGTTGGTGGCGAGCGGAACGGACGTCCCCGCCGCGACCTCGGCCATCGCGGACGTCCCGAGCGCCGGGTCCTCCAGATATTCGAGTACGTCGGCGAGCGCGTCCGCGACCTTCAGCGAAGTCCCCACGGACCAGGCGCCGTTCGGGTCCAGCCGCAGCGGGTCCCCGGGGAAGGCCTCGGCCAGCGCACGGATCGCGGCGATCTCCTCCTCCGGCGGAAAGACACCCCCCTTGAGCTTGAACGACGTGAACCCGAACCGCTCCTTGAACGTCCGGGCCTGCTCCACGACCCCCGCCGGGTCCAGGGCCGCGCCCCAGTCGTCCTTCTCGCAGGCGACGCCCTCGGGATGGTCCGCCCACCTGTAGAAGAGGTACGCGCTGTACTCCACGGTGTCCCGCACCTTGCCGCCGAGCAGCGCGTGCACGGGCAGCCCCAGCGCCTTCCCGAGCGCGTCGAGACAGGCGACCTCGAACCCCGACACCACCGACAGCCGCAGCTTGTCGGCGGTCTGGATGCCGCGCAGCCCGCCCACGTCGACCTGGCCGGAGACCCGGGACCCGTCGACGGCCACCTCGTCGGCGAGGACGAACAGCCCGTTCAGATCGCCGACCTGACGACCCACCAGCTTCTCCGCGAACGGCCGGGCCAAATCCAGGTACTTGGTGTCGCCGTACGTCTCGCCGACGCCCGTGGTCCCGTCGGCGGTCACGACCTCCACGATGAGCCGCGGGGTGTACGGCTGGTGCACGCCCTGCGTGTTCAGCAGCGGCGGGTCGGCGACCAGGATCGGGGTCAGCCGGACCTCGGTGATGGTCAGGTCACGGGTCACGGGGCGGCTCCTACGGTCGAGGCGGCGACTTCCGCGCGGGGGCAGCCGCCGGACACCGCGCCCGCCCGTCTCTCTATATATATAGACATCATCTACGTATAGAGATGGAGATTAGATACGCGACCTGCGGAGCGTCAAGAGGAGCGTCACGCAGCAGCGCCCATGGGTGAGTGCGCCGCCCCGCATACGATCGGCGCATGTCGGAGACAGACGGCGCCGGGGGCGTCCGCGAGGTGAAGTCGGCGGCACGCACGGTCGACCTGCTGGAACTGCTGGCCGCGCGCGGCGACCGGCCCGCACGCCTCCAGGAGCTGGCGGACGAGCTCAGGGTCCCGCGCAGCTCGATGTACGCGCTGCTCCAGACCCTGATCGGCCGCGGCTGGGTCCGCACGGACACCACCGGTTCCCTGTACGGCATCGGCATCCGCGCCCTGCTCACCGGCACCAGCTACCTGGACTCCGACCCGCGCGTCCGCGCCGTACGGCCCTACCTCGACGAGGCGTCCGAGGCCCTCGGCGAGACCATCCACCTCGCCCGCCTCGACGGCATGGACGTCGCCTACCTGGCCACCCGCGAGTCCCACGAGTACCTGCGCACGATCAGCCGCGTCGGCCGCCGCCTCCCCGCCCACGCCGGCGCCCTCGGCAAGGCCCTCCTCGCCGAACGCCCCGACGCGGACCTCCCCGAGGGTCCCTACGCGGCGCTCACCCCCCGCACCCACACCACCCGCGACTCCCTCGCCGCCGACCTCGCCGCCGTCCGCGCCCGCGGCTACGCCGTCGACCGCGAGGAGGGCGTCCCCGGCATCATCGGCCTCGGCTTCGCCCTGCGCACCGACACCCCCGCCGAGGACGCCATCAGCTGCTCGGTCCCGGTCGCCCGTCTGACCCCGGAACACGAGCGCCGGATCGTGGAGGTGATGGGGGAGATCCGGGCGAAGATCGAGGCGACGAGCCCGGGGGCGGCGGGGGCACCCCTCTGGCGCTGAGGAACGGCGCCGGTCCCGGGCTCTCCCGCGAAAAGCCCTACGGCCCTGTCAGTCCCCCGGCGTACTCTGGATTCACAAGCGCAGGCCACCACCTGCGAGTCGCTTCAAGGAGGACGTGCGGCCCCAGAGCCGGCCCATGACTCAGACACCCACAGCTCACACCCCCGCGCAGGGCAAGGCGAGAGCACAGTTCACCGTCCCCGCGGCGCACCCCATGGTGACCGTGCTGGGTTCCGGCGACTCCCTCCTGCGCGTGATCGAGAAGGCCTTCCCGGCGGTCGACATCCATGTCCGGGGCAATGAGATCAGCGCGGTCGGCGACGCCCCCGAAGTCGCTCTCGTCCAGCGCATGTTCGACGAGATGATGCTGGTGCTCCGCACCGGACAGCCGATGACGGAGGACGCAGTGGAACGCTCGATCGCCATGCTCAGAGCGAGTGAGAACGGGAAGGGCGACGGCCAGGAGACCCCGGCCGAGGTTCTGACGCAGAACATCCTGTCCTCGCGCGGCCGCACGATCCGCCCCAAGACGCTCAACCAGAAGCGGTACGTCGACGCCATCGACAAGCACACCATCGTCTTCGGCATCGGCCCCGCCGGCACCGGCAAGACCTACCTGGCCATGGCCAAGGCCGTCCAGGCCCTCCAGTCCAAGCAGGTCAACCGCATCATCCTGACCCGCCCCGCCGTCGAGGCCGGCGAGCGCCTGGGCTTCCTGCCCGGCACGCTCTACGAGAAGATCGACCCCTACCTGCGCCCGCTGTACGACGCGCTGCACGACATGCTCGACCCGGATTCCATCCCCCGCCTGATGGCGGCCGGGACGATCGAGGTCGCGCCCCTGGCGTACATGCGCGGCCGTACGCTCAACGACGCCTTCATCATCCTCGACGAGGCCCAGAACACCTCGCCCGAGCAGATGAAGATGTTCCTCACCCGCCTCGGCTTCGACTCGAAGATCGTGATCACGGGTGACGTGACCCAGGTCGACCTGCCGAACGGCACGAAGTCCGGTCTGCGCCAGGTCCAGGACATCCTGGAGGGCCTGGACGACGTGCACTTCTCCCGGCTGTCGTCCCAGGATGTCGTCCGGCACAAGCTCGTCGGCCGTATCGTCGACGCGTACGAGAAGTACGACACCACGCACGGCACGGAGAACGGCTCGCACAAGGGCGGCCGGGGCAGGGCCGGGCACAAGGGGAAGTAGACAAGCACCGCACCATGTCGATCGACGTCAACAACGAGTCCGGAACCGAGGTCGACGAGCAGGCGATCCTCGACATCGCCCGCTACGCGCTGACACGGATGCGCATCCACCCCCTCTCCGAGCTCTCGGTGATCGTGGTGGACGCCGACGCCATGGAGCAGCTGCACATCCAGTGGATGGACCTCCCCGGCCCCACGGATGTCATGTCCTTCCCGATGGACGAGCTGCGTCCGCCGTCGAAGGACGACGACGAGCCGCCGCAGGGCCTCCTCGGCGACATCGTGCTCTGCCCCGAGGTCGCCGAGAAGCAGGGCAAGGAAGCGGACACGCAGCACTCCATGGACGAGGAGCTCCAGCTCCTCACCGTCCACGGGGTGCTGCACCTGCTCGGCTACGACCACGAGGAGCCGGACGAGAAGGCCGAGATGTTCGGCCTGCAGGCCGCCATCGTGGACGGCTGGCGCGCGGAGAAGGGCTTCACCGGCCCCTCCCCGGCACCGACCGTGTCATGAGCGCGTCTCTCATCGGTGGTGCCGTCGCCCTGGTCGTCGTCGCCTGGCTCGCCGCCTGCGCGGAGGCGGGCCTCGCGCGCGTCTCCAGCTTCCGCGCCGAGGAGGCCGTACGGTCCGGGCGGCGCGGCAGCGCGGGGCTCGCCCAGATCTCGGCCGACCCGACCCGCTATCTGAACGTCGCGCTGCTGCTGCGCGTGGTCTGCGAGATGGCCGCCGCCGCGCTCGTGACCTACGCCTGCCTGAAGGAGTTCGACAAGACCTGGGAGGCCCTGGCCGTCGCCATCGGCGTCATGGTCCTCGTCAGTTACGTGGCCGTCGGCGTCTCCCCGCGCACCATCGGCCGCCAGCACCCCCTGAACACGGCCACGGCGGCGGCGTACGTCCTGCTGCCGCTGGCCCGGATCATGGGCCCGATCCCGAACCTCCTGATCCTCATCGGTAACGCGCTGACGCCCGGCAAGGGTTTCCGCCGGGGCCCGTTCGCCTCCGAGGCCGAGCTGCGGGCGCTGGTCGACCTCGCCGAGAAGGAGTCACTGATCGAGGCCGAGGAGCGCCGCATGGTGCACTCGGTCTTCGAGCTGGGCGACACCCTCGTCCGCGAGGTGATGGTCCCGCGCACCGACCTGGTCGCCATCGAGCGCTACAAGACCATCCGCCAGGGCCTCACCCTCGCCCTGCGGTCCGGTTTCTCGCGCATACCGGTCACCGGCGAGAACGAGGACGACATCGTCGGGATCGTGTACCTGAAGGACCTGGCCCGCAAGACGCACATCAGCCGGGACACCGAGAGCGAACTGGTGTCCACGGCCATGCGCCCCGCGGTCTTCGTCCCCGACACCAAGAACGCCGGGGACCTGCTCCGCGAGATGCAGCAGGAGCGCAACCACGTCGCCGTCGTCATCGACGAGTACGGCGGCACCGCCGGCATCGTCACCATCGAGGACATCCTGGAGGAGATCGTCGGCGAGATCACCGACGAGTACGACCGCGAACTCCCGCCCGTCGAGGACCTCGGCGAGGACCGCTACCGCGTCACCGCCCGCCTCGACATCACCGACCTCGGCGAGCTGTACGGCCTGGACGCCTACGACGACGAGGACGTGGAGACCGTGGGCGGCCTGCTCGCCAAGGCCCTGGGCCGCGTCCCGATCGCCGGCGCCTCCTCGGTCGTCCCGCTGCCGGACGAGCGCGCACTGCGCCTCACGGCGGAGGCCGCGGCCGGCCGCCGGAACAAGATCGTCACGGTGCTGGTGGAGCCGATCGGGCCCGCCGAGCCGTCGGAGGAGGGGACGAAGCCGGAGTGACCCCACAGGAGCTGCGTATCTTCTGCCTGTCCTTCAACGAGGCCGTCGAGGACTTCCCCTTCCGCCCCGAGATCTCCGTCTTCAAGGTCCTCGGCAAGATGTTCGCCCTGAGCTGGACGGACGAGCGCCCGCTGAAGGTCAACCTCAAGTGCGACCCGGAGGACGCGGTCCGGCTCCGCACCGAGCACCCGGGCCTGATCATCCCCGGCTACCACATGAACAAGCGCCACTGGAACACGGTGACCCTCGACGGCGGCCTGGCGGACCGCCTGGCCGAGGAGCTGATCGAGGACTCGTACGACCTGGTGGTGGCCGGCCTGCCGCGCGCGCAGGGCTCCGTCTCGACCGGGCGTGAACGCACCCCGTGGCATGAGGGGCCACCCCGCTCTCCGTATGCTCGGCTCATGACCGACAGCAGCGCGCTCGACCCCGAGGACCGCAAGATCGTCACCCTGGCCCGTTCCGCGCGGGCCCGCAACGGCGTGCCCGAGGGGGCGGCCGTACGGGACGAGACGGGCCGTACGTATGTCGCCGGGACCGTGGCCCTCGACTCCCTGCGGCTGAGCGCGCTCCGCACGGCCGTCGCGATGGCGGTGGCCTCCGGCGCGAAGTCCCTGGAGGCGGCGGCCGTGGTGACCGACTCCGCGACCGTCTCCGACGAGGACCGGGCCGCCGTACGGGACCTCGGCGGACCGGAGACCCCGGTGCTGGTGGCGGGGCCGGACGGAGCGGTACGGGTGACGGTGACGGCGGGCTGAACCTCCGCACGGTCAGTTCTTCTGCAGCGTGCGGGTCACCCCCGCGATGACGGCCGTCGTCAGGATCCAGCCGATGGCGATCAGGGCGTAGGCCAGCCCCTGGGGGGCGTCGTCCGTCCAGTACCAGGCCGTGCGCTGGCCCAGGCCGCCGATGGGGATCAGCAGGTCGAGGGTGTAGACGAGGGGCTGGAAGGGAGCGCCCTCGCCCGGTTTCGCCGGTGCGGGGGAGTGCGCGTGGAAGACGAGCGTGCCCAGCAGGGTCAGTGCCAGGAGCCAGACACCGGCCAGCCAGGGGCGGTAGCCGTAGCCGACGGTGACGTCGAGCAGGTGGCCCCAGAGACGGGTTGCCGGGGACAGGCCCCGGCGGCGGTGGCGTTGCTTGGCGAGGAGGACGCGGCGGGCGTCGTCGTCGTGGCCGGCCTTGCGGTACCAGCTCGCCAACTGCTCGTACGGCTGCGGGCCGTAGCCGGGGCTGCGCTCCAGCCACTCCATGCGGCGGGCCACGGACGCCCGGTCTCCCACCGCCTCCCGGCGCTCGCCGTCCGCCTCCGCCGTCTTGATGGAGCCGTAGACGAAACCGTCCAGCTCCACCGTCTCCGGCCAGCTGTGCTCGTTCTCGTGGAGATACGACACCTGCGCGCCCCGCAGATCGACCGTGCCGGACGGCGGCCGGGCGAGGGTGAGGTCCAGGTCGACGGCCTGCGTGTGCATGGCGATCAGGGCCGGGCTGTCGGGGGTCCCGTTCAGGACCGCTCCCTCGAAGCTCACGTTGTCCGTGACCTGGGTGCCGCGCAGGCGCACGGTGCCGTTCGCGGTGAATCCGCCGGAGCAGTTGAGTGTCTGGACCACGGCGTTGTCCAGGGCGAGGGCGACTCCATGGGGGCCGGGACGTTCCAGCCGGGCGCCCTGCAGGAAGAGGCCGCCGGTCAACTGCGCTCCCGGAAGCCGTACTTCACCGTGCGAGACGAAGCCGTTCCGGCATTGGACGGCTCCCTCGGCGACCAGTCCACCGCCTGACAACGCCCACCCGCCGGGTGCGCTCAGCCGGGCCCTGTTGAGAATGATGCCGCCGCTCACCCGGGCGTGCATGAGGGACAGGGCGGTGATCCTGGGATGGAAGGGCGAGACGGAATCCGCCTCCACGGTCGAGCGGTTCAGGTCGAGGCGCCCCTCGACACGGATCGACCCCGCTTCGAGGCCAGGCGCCCGGCTTCGTGTGATCGCGATCGTCCGGGTCTCCGCCCCGAAGAGGTTCACGCTCTCCTCGAACCAGCACTCCTCCAGCCGGACGGGGTGGTCGATCCGTGCTCCGGCCAGATCGAGGCGGTCGGCGATCCGCGCACCGGCGAGGGCCAACGAGCCGACCGCGCCGGCCTGTTGAGTGGAGTTGGCGCCGAGCAGCAGCGCCGCGACCACCGACGCCCGAACCGTGCGCTCCGGCCCCCAGTCCCCACCCCCGGCGATCCGGTCCTCCTCCGCGACCCCCGTCCGCAGATCCACCCGCCGCCCCTCCGGAAACGCGTCCCACAGTTCCCGCTCCGGCCCCGTCAACTCGTCGTAAGTGAGCACCCGTACAGGGTAGTGATCTTCGGCCGAGGCGCCTCGGAGATCGCTCGCACCCTAGTGTTACGGCCGGTAACAGCCCGTCGAGCTGGGCGAAAACCATACGCGGAAGAGTGGACACCCCGGACCCGGCTGCCGACAACCGGCGCGGCACGGGACAGAACACCTCACCCCACAGGCCCCGTTCAGGAGTCGGCAGCCGCACCGGACGATCGCCTTCGGCCACTTTCGCCGGCCCTTGCCGCGACCCGCAGAACATCTCTTGCAATCTCGGGCCGGTCGCGTCTCAATGGAGCCGTTCTCCTGGCGGACCGTCATATTCCGCCGCGCGGCCGCGCATTGCATCGCCCCCACATGGCACGCCCGTACCGGGACGTACGGGGCTCCCCCAGACCCCGTGCACCTCCCGTACCAGGGAAGGGAATTCGCTCGATGAGACGCATACGACTCGGAGTCGGCTCGGCGCTCGCGGCAGGGACGCTGGCCGTCACCGGCCTCGCGTTCGCCCCGACGGCCCTCGCGGTCACTCCTCAGACCGCGACCATCAACGCCAGCTGCACGATCGGCGGCGCCGGCACGGCCACGCTCACGGCCACGCAGGACGGTACGACCGCCACGGTCACCCTCTCCTCCGAGGAGATCACCGCCCCGATCGCCCTCGCCGAGGACTCCATCCAGTCCACGCTCACCTTCGTCAAGGCGAGCGGCGGCACGACGTCCTTCACCGGCACCGAGAACCCGGCCCTGGCCGCCGGTGACGGCATGGTCGTCGGCCCGCTCACCGGCACCGTCGCCTCCGGCGACAGCCTGGAGGCGTACGGCGGCTCCCTGCAGATGGTGGTCTTCGGCATCACCGTGAGCTGCACGGCGAGCGAACCGCAGTCGCCGGGACCGTTCGTGTTCGACTGATCCGTCGTCCCGCCGCGCCTGAGTGAACGGGTGAGGGGTGGTACCGCACCCGGCGGTACCACCCCTCACCCGACTCCGGGTCTCACAGCGCGTCGGGACCCCGCTCGCCCGTCCGCACCCGTACGACCGTCTCCACCGGCAGCGCCCACACCTTGCCGTCGCCGATCTTCCCCGTCCGGGCGGCCTTCACGATCGTCTCGATCACGGCGTCCGAGTCGGCGTCCCCGACGACGACCTCGATCCGGACCTTGGGGACGAGATCGACCTGGTACTCGGCGCCCCGGTACACCTCGGTGTGGCCACGCTGCCGGCCGTAGCCGCTGGCCTCGCTGACGGTCAGACCGTGGACACCCATCTCCTGCAGGGCGGTCTTGACCGCGTCGAGGCGGTACGGCTTGACGATCGCGGTGATGAGCTTCATGCCTGAGCCTTGGCCTTCTGCGTGGAGGTGGAGGACGTGGAGGACGTGGACGATGCGGACGAGGTGACCGGGGCGCCGTGCCCCAGGACGCCGTGATCGTATGCCGTCTCGGCGTGCACCGTAAGGTCGAGACCGGTGTGCTCGTGCTCCTCGTCCGCGCGGAAGCCCAGTACCTTGTCGATCAGCTTCCCGATGCCGTACGTGACGAGGAAGGCGTACGCCCCGACGGCGACCACGGCCACCAACTGCTTGCCGAGCTGGGCGAATCCGCCGCCGTGGAGGAGGCCCTCGGCCCCGCCGGTCATCGACTCGACGGCGAAGACGCCGATCAGGACCGTACCGATGACGCCGCCGACGAGGTGGACGCCGACGACGTCGAGCGAGTCGTCGTAGTTCAGCCTGAACTTCCAGCCCACGGCGTAGGAGCAGACGACACCGGCGGCGAGGCCGATGACCAGCGCGCCGAGCAGCGAGACCGAGCCGCAGGACGGGGTGATGGCGACCAGACCGGCGACCGCGCCGGAGGCCGCGCCCAGCGTCGTCGGGTGGCCGTCGCGCTTCTGCTCGGAAAGCTCACGGTCCGTGCTGGGTGCGGCGCGGCTCTGGCGATCAGGGACAATGGGCGCCATGAGCGTCCGTACCCAGTCATCCGAGAAGCCGGCCGAGGCCGCCCACCGCGCCGGCTTCGCCTGCTTCGTGGGCCGCCCCAACGCGGGCAAGTCCACCCTCACGAACGCTCTGGTCGGCCAGAAGGTGGCGATCACGGCGGACCAGCCGCAGACCACGCGGCACACGGTGCGGGGCATCGTGCACCGGCCGGACGCCCAGCTGATCCTGGTCGACACCCCCGGTCTCCACAAGCCGCGCACCCTGCTGGGCGAGCGGCTCAACGACGTCGTCCGCGCGACGTGGGCCGAGGTCGACGTGATCGGCTTCTGTCTGCCCGCGAACGAGAAGCTCGGCCCCGGTGACCGCTTCATCGCGAAGGAACTGGCGTCCATCAAGAAGACGCCGAAGATCGCGATCGTCACGAAGACCGACCTCGTGGACAGCAAGCGGCTCGCCGAGCAGCTGATCGCCATCGACCAGCTCGGCAGGGAACTGGGATTCGAGTGGGCCGAGATCGTGCCCGTCTCGGCGGTCGCCGACAAGCAGGTGGACCTGCTGGCCGACCTGCTCGTCCCCCTCCTCCCCGAGGGCCCGGCCCTCTACCCCGAGGGCGACCTCACCGACGAGCCCGAGCAGGTCATGATCGCCGAGCTGATCCGCGAGGCGGCCCTGGAGGGCGTCCGCGACGAGCTCCCGCACTCCATCGCCGTCGTCGTCGAGGAGATGCTTCCCCGCGAGGACCGCCCCGCCGACAGGCCCCTCCTCGACATCCACGCCTTCGTCTACATCGAGCGCCCCAGCCAGAAGGGCATCATCATCGGCCCCAAGGGCAAGCGCCTGAAGGAGGTCGGCATCAAGTCCCGCAAGCAGATCGAGGCGCTGCTCGGCACGCCGGTCTTCCTGGACCTCCATGTGAAGGTCGCGAAGGACTGGCAGCGCGATCCCCGTCAGCTGCGCAAGCTGGGGTTCTGACCGCCCGACCCAGCCGAACCCGGCCGGCCCTCCAAAAGGGTCGCCCCAACTGGTCAAATTTGACTAGAGTCAGGGGATGGGCGAGAAGACGATCGTGATCCTTCCGTGTCAGAGCCTCCAGCCACTCCTCGACTTCTATGTGGCCCTCGGATTCGAGGTCACCTTCCAGCAGCGCAGCCCCAATCCGTACGCCGCGGTGACGCGGGGCGGGATCGAGTTGCAGTTCTTCGCGACGAAGCGGTACGAGCCGGCGGAATCGCTCGGTACGTGTTACGTGGTCACGGACGACGTGGACGGGCTGTACGCGGCGTTCCGGGCCGGCCTCAAGGGCGCGTACGGGCGGATACCGACGCGGGGGCTGCCGCGTATCGGGCCGCTGAAGGACATGTCGTACGGCATGCGGCAGTTCCTGATGACCGATCCGGGCGGCAACTGCATCCGTGTGGGGCAGCCCACGAGCGAGGACCAGCACCACCGGCCCGCCCCGAAGGAGACCTTCGCGCGGGCCCTCCACCACGCGTCCCTGCTGGCGGACTCGAAGGAGGATCCGGCGGCCGCGGCGAAGGTCATCGACTGGGCACTGGAGCGGGGGGAGCGGGGGGAGACCCCCACGGCTCCCCAACTGGTGCGGCTGCTCGTGCTGCGCGCCGATGTCGCGGTGCGGCTCGGGGACGAGCAGGCGGCGGCGGACGCGATCGGGCGGGCCAGGGCGGTGCCGCTCACCGACGAGGAGCGGGAGCAGGTCCGGGACAGCCTCGTACGGCTGGAGGATCTGCGGAGCCCGGGTTCGGCGTGAGAGGAAGACAGCGCCGCCGCCCCGGTTCGGTTCTCCGGGGCGGCGGCGACGATCAGGTCCGGTCAGGCGGTGGCGGGCGTCAGCGCGTCCACCAGGCCGCCGACGTGTCCCTCAGCGTGTTCGTGCCGCAGTGGATCTCCCCCATGCCGAGGTGGTACGTCTCCCAGTCGTCGAGGTACGACACCTGCATGCCGGCGCCGGTGTACGCGGCCGTGACGGCCTCGGTGAAGATGTCCTTGCCGCCGATGACGGGACCCCACTGGCGCGGCGCGAGGTAGTGCGTGCGGCTGAGGACGATGCCGTTGACCGCGCCGGGAACGTACGCGCTGGTCATCACCGGCGGCGCGGGCGCCGCGGGGGAGGCTGCCCCGAGGCCCTCCCTCGTCTTCGAGCCGTTGTCCGCGGTCGTCTCGTCGAGCCGGCGCTGCTGGCCGTAGTCCCGTGCCACGTCCGGGAGTTCGGAGCCGGCGCCGAGGCGGGTCAGACGGGGGAGGCGGGTCGTGCCGTCGCCGCCCGACTGCGTCTCGCCCACCATCTCCGTGCCCTGGGTGTAGAGGGCGGGAACGCGGACGACCTCGGCGTCCGTCACGCCCGTCTCGCGCTTGAGCACCGCGAGGTTGGCCTCGATCCGGCGCGTGGCGAGGTTGTTGTCGGAGACCAGGGTCTTGGAGGCGAGGGCCTTGGTGATGGTCTCCGTGGGGCCGAGCTTCAGGGAGAACATCTTCGTCGAACCGTGGCCGGCGGCCTTCGCGTCACGCAGGAGCTTGAGCCCCGCCTCGGGGTCGGCGATCGCGATCTTCCAGCCGCGCGGGGTGTCGGCGGGCAGGAACTGCACGAACTCGTCGACGTGGCCGACGTGCAGCCAGGACGTGTCGAGGAACAGCGGGTCCTGCAGGCCCTGCGACTTCAGGAACGTCCGCATCACCTTCGCCGGCTTGGAGCCGGTGTCCGGGCGCTGGCCCATGATGATCCGGCCTGCCGGGAAGGAACGGTTCCCCTGCGCGTACGGCGGAATCGTCTCCAGGTTGCCCATGGAGTTGAGCGTCCACTCCTCCGACTCCCGGGCGCCCGTCACCTGCACGGCACCGGTGTTCGGGCCGCGCATCTTCTCGAACAGCTCCCGGCCCGCCTCCCGGTCCAGCTGGGCGGAGCGGAGCATCACCCGCATGACCTGCCGACGGCCGTCCGCGCCGGTCATGCTGACGTACGCGGGCTCGACGAAGTCCTGCGCCCAGATGTCGCCGTACTTGGTGAAGTTCACCGTCGGCTGCGTGATGCCGGCGCTCTTGGCCGCCTTGTCCAGGCCCTCGCGGAAGGCGCGGTTGAGCTTTCCGTAGTTGCCACCGGAGACCTTGGTGACCAGCAGCTGCTGGGCGTTCTGCAGGTGGTGGTGGGTCAGGAGCGGTGCGACGCGCAGGGTGACCGAGTCGGCGGTGGTCCCCTTGGAGGACTTCACGGTCAGCCGGACCCGGGCCGTCCCGTCCCACTTCGCGGTGTCCCGGATCACGTCCCGGGCCTCGACGCCGAACTCGACGCCGGCCTTCAGCTCGGCCCGGGTCAGGCGGGTCTTGGCGGTGACCGGCTCCCACTTCTTGCCCCGCTTGACGAAGACACGGGTCTGTGCGGCGCCCGCCGTGACCTTCACACTGCCCTGCGCCCCCGCCGGGACAGTCGCCATCGGTACGGACCGCACGCGGGCCAGGTCGGCGGCGTCGGCGGTGCCGTTCACCTTCGTGTCGGAGGCGTCGTTGCAGGCGGCCAGCTTGGCGTCCGAGAGGGGCTTGCCCTTCGGGCCGGTGGCCGGGCAACGCTTGGTGTCGTCGTCGATGTTGGGCAGCATCAGCGCGCCCCGGGCGACGGTCCAGCCGTTCTCACCGGATGTGTCGGTGGTGCCGACGACGTCGACCTTCCCGTCCCGGTTCGTGTCCACGCGCAGGTCGGTCGGGGGCGCCCCGGCCGCGAACGCCGAGGGCGCCGCCAGCGAGGGCGTCGCGAGCAGCGTGCCGGACACGGCCAGCACGGCTATCGCCTGTCGTGCGGGGCGGGTTCGGGATGGTCTGGTTGAACGCGTAGGCACAGTGCGTCCCTTCGGGGGCGAGCGTGGTCAGCACTGAAGACGGGTGAAAGGGTGGATCCGTTGTCTGTGCACCGGCTGTGAAACGCGTGATCTCCCGCACTCCGCCCGCGTGATCCGCGGCACTCGGCCCGCGCGCTCTACTCCACCGCGCGTATCCGCCCCACGAACACCGCCCCCGCCAGTCCGATCACCGCCGCCACCAGGTACAGCGCCCGGTAGCCGCCCAGATGGGCCACGATCGGCGCGGCCACCACCGGGGCGGCCACCTGGGGAAGGGAGTTGGCCACGTTGATGACGCCCAGGTCCTTGCCCCGGTCGAGGGCCTTCGGCAGGACATCGGTCATGAGGGCGAAGTCGACCGAGGTGAACACACCGAAGCCGAGGCCGAGAAGAGCCGAGGCGACGATCGTGCCGGGCCAGGTCGGCCAGAGGGCGATCGTGCCGGCCGCGACCGCCATCACCATCCCCGACCAGTACACGAACGGCTTGCGCCGCCCCACCCGGTCCGACCACACCCCGGAGACCACCACCGTCGCCAGCAGCGTCAGCGCGTTCACCACCGTGAGGATCAGCACGCCCTCTTCCGGGTCGGGATACCCGACGCGGTCCCGCAGGTAGAACAGCAGGTAGAGAAGGCCGATGCTGTTGCTCAGATTGATCAGGAAACGCGTCAGCCACGCCCACGCGAAGTCCGGGTACCGCCGCGGGCTCAGCCAGAAGCCTCCCAGGAACCCCCGCCAGGACCAGGCCGGGCGGGCCGCCGCCGGCAACCGCGGATCCCGGTGCCCCAGCACGTACGGCAACACGCCCACCAGCGTGAACACCGCGCACGCCGCGTACCCCGCGCCGACACCTCCGGCCAGCGTCGCCAGCCCCGTGCCGCCGACCACACCCAGGATCTGCGCCGCGCCCAACCAGCCTCCCACGGAGCCTCGTTGGAGCCGTGGCACCTGGTCCGGCACGGCCGCGGTGACAGCCGCCCAGGACGCGTTCAGGGTCAGCTGCACCAGACACCAGCCCGCCACCGTGGTCCACAGCCCGTTCGCGCCCGCGAGCAGCAGCAACGACACCGCCCCGCCCGCCGACCCCGCCACGATCCACGGCGTGCGACGGCCCCACCGGGATGTCGTACGGTCCGACAGCGCGCCGAACAGCGGCGTGGCGAACAGGGAGACGACCGCCCCGGCGCCGGTCACCCACGCCAGCATCGTCTCCTTCGACATCCCGGCACCGGGCGCGAAGTCCACCGCCTGCGAGGCCAGCAGGATCTGCAGCGGGCCGTACCAGCCCACCCAGATCGCCCCGTTGGCCAGCGCGAGGGCGGAGGTCCAGCCCCCGCCGACCCTCCCCCAGTTTTCGACTTCGCTCAAACCGGGGGGACCCCCATGACGGGCTCCGCGAGAGCGCCGGTCGGCTGTATCGCCGTCATCCCCGGCTCTGCGCCCGAAGCAGCTCCTGGTACCAGCCGTACGACGCCTTCGGCGTCCGCTCAAGCGTCTCGTAGTCCACGTGAACGAGCCCGAAGCGGCGTGCGTACCCCTCCGCCCACTCGAAGTTGTCCAGCAGCGACCACACGAAGTAGCCGCGTACGTCGACGCCCGCCTCGGCGGCCTTGTGGAGGGCCCGGACGTGGCCGTCCAGGTAGGCGATGCGCCGCTGGTCGTCGACGCCCTCGTAGGAGCAGCCGTTCTCCGTGATGACGACGGGCGGCAGGCGGTCGCCGTAGCGCTCGTGGAAGTCGGTGAGGAGCTCGGTCAGGCCCTCGGGGACGACCGGCCAGCCGAAGTCGGTCGTGGGGACGCCCTCGATCTCCTTGACGGTGAAGGGGAGTTCGGCGGGGATGGTGATGCCGCCGAACTCGATGTCCGCGCCCTCGGGGGCGCCCACGCGGGTCGGGGCGTAGTAGTTGACGCCGTACCAGTCGATGGGCTCGGAGATGACCTTCAGGTCGGACCCGATGTCGGTGCCCGGCATCAACTCGCCGATCCCCTCCGGGTATTCGCCCAGAAGGACCGGCTCCGCGAACAGACGGTTCAGCAGCAGGTCGTAGAAACCGGCCGCCTCCACGTCCGCCTGCTCCTGAGACGCGGCCCAGGTCGGCCCGTGCGAGTTGGCGATGCCGACGTCCGTGACTCCGGCCGCGCGCAGGGCCCGTACGGCCAGGCCGTGGCCCAACAGCTGGTGGTGGGCGGCCGGGAGCGCGTCGAACATGAGCTGCTTGCCGGGGGCGTGGGTGCCCAGGGCGTGGCCCAACAGGGTGTGCTCGGCGGGCTCGTTGATGGTGATCCACTTGGTGACGCGGTCACCGAGCCGGGCGGCGACGACGGCGGCGTACTCGGCGAATCGCTCGGCGGTGTCCCGGTTCAGCCAGCCCCCCGCCTCCTCCAGCGACGACGGCAGATCCCAGTGGAAGAGAGTCGGCACCGGCCGTATGCCCGCCCCGGTCAGCTCGTCCACCAGGCGGTCGTAGAAGTCGAGCCCGCCGGGGGCGTTCACCCGGGGCCAGGAGATCGAGAAGCGGTACGCGCCCACGCCCAGGTCGCGCAGCAGGGCCACGTCCTCGGGGTAGCGGTGGAAGTGGTCGCAGGCCACCGCCGCCGTCGAGCCGTCCTTGATGCGGCCCGTCTCGGCCGAGAAGGCGTCCCACACGGACTGCTCGCGCTCGCCCGCGGCCCCCTCGATCTGATGCGCGGAGGTCGAGACGCCCCACAGGAAGCCTGCCGGGAACTGGGGTATCGGGTTGGTCGCGTTCGTCGCCATGGGCGGATCATCCGTACCACGGGTAACGGAAGTCAACGCCCGAGGGTGAAGTGCCCGTTACGCGCCCCCAGCGCCCCTGCGGGGCTGCTCACGCCCCCTCCTTGAGCACCCTTCTGATCAGCTCCCGCTGCGCCTCGGACAGCCGGGGGTCCGCGCAGTGCACGGTCCTCCCGTCCACCGTGATCTCGTACGCGAAGCCGTCCGGCACCCCGAGCGGCGGAGAGCCCCGGCCGGCGGCGAGCGCCCGCTCGGCCAGGGTGCGCCAGTCCTGGGCATCGGGCCGCCCGGCGGTGTCCACCACCGCGTGCCGCTCGATGCCCGCGAAACCGCCCGTGCGCCGCACTTGAATACGCATGGGTCCTGTCTAGTACGGAACTACAGCGTCCGCACACCCACCTGCTCCCAGGCCTTCAGCACCGCCGTCAGCTCGTCGCCCTGGCCGAACCGGTCCTTCGTGGCCTTCACCGTGAGCGTGGCGAAGTCGACGAAGAGGGCCTGCTTGCTCAGTTCGCCGCCGGTGAGGACGTCGTACCAGATCTGTCCGGCCCGCTCCCAGGCATGGCCGCCGAGGGCGGTGGCCACGAGGTAGAACGCGTGGTTGGGGATGCCGGAGTTGATGTGGACGCCGCCGTTGTCGCGGCCGGTGCGGACGTAGTCGTCCATGGTCGCCGGCTGCGGGTCCTTGCCGAGGACGTCGTCGTCGTACGCCGTGCCCGGGGCCTTCATCGAGCGCAGGGCGGTGCCCGTGACGCGTGGGGCGAGCAGGCCCGCGCCGATCAGCCAGTCGGCCTCGGCGGCGGTCTGGCCGAGCGTGTACTGCTTGATGAGGGCGCCGAACACGTCCGACATGGACTCGTTGAGCGCGCCCGGCTGGCCGAAGTACGTCAGGTTCGCCGTGTACTGGGTGACGCCGTGGCTCAGCTCGTGGCCGATGACGTCGATCGGGATGGTGAAGTCGAGGAAGATCTCGCCGTCGCCGTCGCCGAACACCATCTGTTCGCCGTTCCAGAAGGCGTTGTTGTAGTCGCGCTCGTAGTGCACGGTCGCGTCCAGCGGCAGCCCGGCGCCGTCGATCGAGTCGCGCTCGTACGCCTGGAGGAACAGCTCGAACGTGGCACCCAGGCCCGCGTACGCGCGGTTGACCGTGGCGTCCTTGCCGGGTTCGTCGCCCTCGCCGCGCACCTTCCTGCCGGGCAGGTCCGTGCCGTGGCGGGCGTCGTGGATCGTGCGGTGCGGTTTGCCCGTCTCGGCGCCGACGGGTGCGGTGACGGTCGGGGCGCCGACGACCGTGGTCAGACGGCGGTGGGTGCGCTCGAAGGCGTCGCGCTCCAGGGTCTTGCGCGCGGCGCCCGCGAGCACCGGGTCCTCGGCCTGGGAGAGCTTGTCGAGGACGTGCGGTGGTACGACGGTGCAGAAGACGGGCTCGTGGCCCCCGTTGGTCGTCATGGCCGCACGATTGCACTCCGTTAGAAGCGTGTCACTAGGGGCAACCATGATTGGTGAAATGTCGCCGTATGGGTTGCGTTTCGTCGTCGCCGTGTTACTGAGGGTTGGCGGCGGGCTTTCCGTTCGCGTGGCTTCTCGCGCGGTTCCCCGCGCCCCCGAAGGGGTGCTTCCCGTGCACCCCGTGTGGTCTTGCGCACCTTTTGTCCCTTATTCCGCCCCGGTCCCGCATACTGATACGGCCTCCCCGCGCCGACCAGGACTCGGCTACGCTGCTCAGCATCATGCGTTTCGGGCTGCTTCTCCTTAGCTGCCGCGGCGAGGGCCTGTAGTCGAGGCCGACCCCCTCCCCGCGGTGCTTTGGTGTTGCGTCGGCCGTCCTTTCCGGACCATCGAGGAGCCCACGCATCATGGCGAACCGCCAGCAGCCCACGTCCATGCCGATCCACAAGTACGGACAGTACGAGCAGGTCGACATCCCCGACCGCACGTGGCCGGACAACCGGATCACCGTCGCCCCCCGCTGGCTCTCCACCGACCTGCGCGACGGCAACCAGTCCCTGATCGACCCGATGTCGCCCGAGCGCAAGCGCCGGATGTTCGACCAGCTGGTCAAGATGGGCTACAAGGAGATCGAGGTCGGCTTCCCCGCGTCGGGACAGACGGACTTCGACTTCGTACGGTCGATCATCGAGGAGCCGGGGGTCATCCCCGACGACGTCACCATCTCCGTACTGACCCAGGCCCGTGAGGACCTGATCGAGCGGACCGTGGAGTCGCTGAAGGGCGCCAGGCGGGCGACCGTCCACCTTTACAACGCCACCGCTCCCGTCTTCCGCCGCGTGGTCTTCCGCGGCTCCAAGGACGACATCAAGCAGATCGCCGTGGACGGTACGCGCCTGGTGATGGAGTACGCGGAGAAGCTGCTGGGTCCGGAGACCGAGTTCGGGTACCAGTACAGCCCGGAGATCTTCACCGACACCGAGCTGGACTTCGCCCTGGAGGTCTGCGAGGCGGTGATGGACGTCTACCAGCCCGGTCCGGGCCGCGAGATCATCCTCAACCTGCCCGCCACCGTGGAGCGTTCGACGCCGTCCACGCACGCGGACCGGTTCGAGTGGATGAGCCGCAACATCTCCCGCCGCGAGCACGTCTGCATCTCCGTCCACCCGCACAACGACCGCGGAACCGCCGTCGCCGCCGCCGAGCTGGCGCTGATGGCCGGCGCCGACCGCGTCGAGGGCTGTCTGTTCGGGCAGGGCGAGCGCACCGGCAACGTCGACCTGGTCACCCTGGGCATGAACCTGTTCTCCCAGGGCGTCGACCCGCAGATCGACTTCTCCGACATCGACGAGATCCGTCGTACGTGGGAGTACTGCAACCAGATGGAGGTCCACCCGCGCCACCCGTACGTGGGCGACCTGGTCTACACGTCCTTCTCCGGCTCCCACCAGGACGCCATCAAGAAGGGCTTCGACGCCATGGAGGCCGACGCGGCCGCGAAGGGCGTCACCGTCGACGACATCGAGTGGGCCGTGCCGTACCTGCCGATCGACCCCAAGGACGTCGGCCGCTCCTACGAGGCGGTCATCCGGGTCAACTCGCAGTCCGGCAAGGGCGGTATCGCGTACGTCCTGAAGAACGACCACAAGCTGGACCTGCCGCGCCGGATGCAGATCGAGTTCTCGAAGCTCATCCAGGCGAAGACGGACGCCGAGGGCGGCGAGGTCACCGGCTCCGACATCTGGGCGGTCTTCCAGGACGAGTACCTGCCGAACCCCGAGAACCCGTGGGGCCGTGTCCAGGTCCGCAACAACCAGTCGACCACCGACAAGGACGGCGTGGACACGCTGACCGTGGAGGCGGAGGTCGACGGCGAGGAGACGACCCTGGTCGGCACCGGCAACGGCCCGATCTCGTCGTTCTTCCACGCACTGCAGGGCATCGGCATCGACGCGCGGCTGCTGGACTACCAGGAGCACACGATGAGCGAGGGCGCCTCCTCGCAGGCCGCCTCGTACATCGAGGTCGCCATCGAGGACAAGGTCCTGTGGGGCATCGGTATCGACGCGAACACGACGCGTGCGTCACTGAAGGCGGTCGTCTCCGCCGTCAACCGCGCGGCGCGCTGACCAGCCTGACCGGCGGTTTGAAAGCCCCGTTCGCCGAATTCCGGCGTGCGGGGCCCGTCGTTTACCGGCCAAACCCTGTGCAGTTCGCGGGTAGGCCTCGTCCGGAGTACTGACTGAGCCTCGCGGATGTGGCTAACATCACGCAAGCGCGGCGATGATGCCGAGGGGCACCTCCCGCGCCCAAGGGGCCGTGTGTGGGGGAGTTACGGAGGTGCGACGTGCTGCCAGGACGGGACCCGATGGGCCGTGCCACCGCGCTCGCCCGCGTCGGGCAGAACAGCCGTGCCACCGGCTTCTCGCGTGTGATGGGCACCCGGATCGCGTGGACGGACGTCGGTGACGGCGAGTTCTTCTGTCCGGGCTGCGGAGGCGACCGCAACTACCAGCGCCTCACCGGCCGGCGCCGCTTCACCTTCCTCGGTGTCCCCGTCCTGCCCCGCGGCGAGACGGGTCCCGTGGTGGAATGCGCGGCCTGCCGCCACCACTACGCCCTCGACGTCCTCGACCACCCCACCACCACCCGCTTCTCCGGGATGCTCCGCGACGCCGTCCACACGGTGGCCCTGGCCGTCCTCGCGGCGAGTGGCACCTGCTCCCGGACCTCGCTGACCGTCGCCGCCACCGCCGTCCGCTCCGCCGGGTTCGACGACTGCACCGTGGACCAGCTCGGCGCCCTGGTGGAGGCCCTGGCCGCCGACACGGGCCGCGTCTTCGGTGAACCCTGCGGCCCCGGCCTCGCCATAGAGCTCCACGAGGCCCTGGACCCGCTGGCGCCGCACCTCGCCCCGGCCGGCCGTGAGGCGATCCTGCTCCAGGGCGCGCGGATCGCCCTGGCGGACGGCCCGTACACCCCGGCGGAGCGGGACGCGCTGGCCACGGTCGGGGCGGCGCTGACGATCTGCTCGGACGACGTGACCCGGCTGCTGGCGGCGGCGCGGACGCCGTCGTAGTCAGACCGCCGCTGTGCCCACAGCTGTGCACACATACGTACTGTTTTCGTACGTGCGCCCTGCATGGCACCCGCTGTGCTTCGAGCGCCGCCCTGTGCGCTTGTATGGGCCACGCAGTTCTGGGGATCGTCGCCAGAGACACCCCCCACGACACTGCGAGGTCCTTCGTGACGACGACCGACACGACTCCCTCCGCTCCGGGAGCGCTCCCGCTGATCGGCCACGCGGGCCGGCTGGCCCGCGACCGGCTGGGCTTCCTCGAAGAGCTGCGCGCCCTCGGGCCGGTCGTACGGATCCGGCTGGGGCGCAGCCCGGTCCACGTGGTCAACGCCCCCGAGCTCGTCCAGCGGATGCTGGTCAAGGGCAACGGGGTGGAGTTCGACAAGGGCGGCCCCTTCTTCGACCAGGCGACCCAGCTCGTCGGGGACGGCCTCTCCACCTGCCTGGCCGGACCCCACCGGCCGATGCGGGCCGAACTGCGGCCCGTGTTCGCCCGCCACCGACTGCCCCACCACACCGAGCGGTTCCGCGACTGCGCGCGCGAAGTGACCTCGACGTGGCAGACCGGGCGGGCCGTCGAGCCGTACACGGAGATGCAGCGCTTCGCGGTCGCCGTCCTGGCCCGGACCCTCTTCCTCGCCCCCGAGGACCGGCGGGCCGTCGAGACGGTCCAGCGCAATGTGCCGGTGATGCTCTCCGCCCTGGCCACCCACATGATGGTGCCCGGCAGCAACCGTCTGCCGACCCCCGAGAACCTGCGGAACGCGCGGGCGACCCGCGAGACGCGCGCGGCGGTCGCCGCGATGGTCCGGCGCCGGATGAGCGACCCCACCGACCACCACGACCTCGTGTCCGCCCTGGTGCCTCCCGACCGCCCGGACGTCCACACCGAGCAGGAGGTCTTCGACCAGGTCATCACGTTCTTCATCAGCGGCACCGAGACCATGTCGTCACTGCTGTCGTGGACCCTGCACCTGCTCGGCCGCCACACCCGGGAGTACGAGCGGCTGGAGGCCGAGCTGGACCGGGTGCTCGGCGACCGCCCCCTCACCCACCAGGACCTCTCCCGGCTGACGTACATGAGGCGCGTGATCAACGAGTCGCTGCGTCTGCACCCGCCCGTGTGGCTGCTCAGCCGCGTCGCCCTCGTCGACACCGAACTGGGGGGGCACCCCCTCCCCGCCGGCGCGGGCCTGCTCTTCAGCCCCTACGCCCTCCACCGGGACCCGGACGTCTTCGCCGAGCCCGAGCGGTTCGACCCCGACCGCTGGAGCGAGGACCGCGTCGAACGCCGCCACCGGGAGGCGTTCATCCCGTTCGGCGCCGGCACCCGCAGATGCATCGGCGACACGTTCGGGCTCGCCGAGGCGCAGACGGCCCTCGCGGTGATCCTCCGCGACTGGCGGATACGGCCGCACCCGGGCGGCGGGCCCGAACCGCTGCTGCGGATGACCATGCGGCCCCAGGGGGCGCGGCTGGTCCTCGACCGCCGGGCGGACCGGGCCCCCGCCGACGGGGCGGCCGTACTCCCCGGGGAGTAGTACGGTCCGCCGTGTACCGTCCCCGGCAGTACCGCTCAACGACTACGCGCTGCTGCTCGTCTCCCGCTACCGCGAGGAACTACGGCGGACCGAGCGGCCGTACGAGGCCATGAGGGTCGCCCTGCGCGGCTGCGGACCCGCCGTGCTCGCCTCCTCCGGGACGGTCGCCGCCGGGCTGCTGTGCCCGCCGGCCGCCGACCTGGACAGCGGCCGGGGCATGGGACCGCTCGCGGGCCGTCCTGAAGACCCACGTCAGCCGCATCCTGGGCAGGCTGGGTGCCCGGGACCGCGCCCAGCTGGTGATCGTGGCGTACGAGTCTCCGGCCCCTCCGTCCCCACCATGCGCCAGTCGATGTCCGTCTGGCGCGGCGACAACGCGGGCGCCGCCTTCACGAAGTCCACGACGTTCTCGCAGCGCCCCGCCGCCTACTCCGACCTCGTCCCCCTGGGCCGCACCCACGTGGGCGTCCTCTACGAGACGGGCCCGTACGAGACGATCGAGTTCCGCCGCCTGCCGCCTGCCGCCTGCCGCCTGCCGCCTGCCGCTGTCGGGCCTGCTCGGCTAGCCGGCCGGGCGAGGGGCTGTCTTCAGGGCTCCTGCCGTGTGGTTCAGGATCGCGTCGGCCAGGGGGCCCTGGACCTGGGGCGGGAGGGCGTGGCCCATGTCCGGGATCTCCACGACGTGGGCGCTGCGGATCGCCTGGGCGAGGTGGTGGGGGTGCGGGGGCGGGGCGACGGGTTCGGCCGGCGCGGAGATGACCAGAGTGGGTACGGCGGTGCGGGCGAGCCGGTCCGTGCGGTCCATGCCGGAGGGATCGGCCCGGGCGTGGGCGGTGCCGGCGGTGTGGTGGCCGGTGTGCTCGATGATGTTCCGTTCGAGGGCGCGGGCGTAGTCGGCGTCGAAGGGGATCCGGTCGCCGCCCAGGACCCGCCAGTGCTCGACCCTCCGCTCCAACTCGGCCTCCGGCCCCCGGTCCTCCACGGGGCGGGCCCACATCTCCAGCAGCTCGGGGGCGATCCCGGGAAGCTCCTCGGGCGGGGTCCGGGTCCCGTCCGGGTGGACGTACGGGGTGGTGCTGAGGGCGCTCGTGCCGATCAGGGTGGCGCTGAGCAGCCGGTCGGGACGGTCGGCGACGAGGAGCTGGGCGAGCATGCCGCCCAGGGACATGCCGACGATGTGGGCGCGCTCGACCCCGAGGCCGTCCAGCACCCGCACGGCGTCCGCCGCCAGTTCGGTGACGGGGTACGGGTCCGCGTCGAACGACCAGGTCGAGCGGCCGGTGTCCCGGTGGTCGTAGCGGATGACGTGGTGGCGGGTGGCGAGCCTGTCCACGAACGCGTCCGGCCATCCCAGGCCCGAGGCCTGCGCGCCCATGATCAGCAGCAGTGGGGGCGTGGTGGGGGCGCCGCGGTCCTCCACCCACAGGCGTATGCCGGGCGTCGCGTCCACGAAGCGTTCCATGCTGTCGGCTCCTCGTCTGCCGGGATGTGATGAGACGAGACGTATCGTATCGCATTTCGCGCACCGCGCACCGCGCTCAGGGTGCGCGACGCGCCCCGAGGCCGTGTGCGCGGAGTCCGTCTGCGGCGGGGGAGTCCGTCTACAGCAGGCCCGCCGCCGCCAGGTACTTCCCGACCTGCTCGACCTCGGCCTCCGACAGCGGGACCTGTGGCTCCGCCGTGGCCGCGCAGTCGATGACTCCGCGCAGGTGGAGGGCCGCCTTGAAGGCGCCGAGGGCGGAGGAGCTGCCGCCCATGCGGGTGGTGCCGCCGACGCCGGTCATGCCGAAGAGGGCGCACAGGCGCTCCTGTTCGGCGCGGGCCCGGTCCCGGTCGCCGGCGCGGAAGAGGCGGTCGAGGCGGACGTACCCGGCGGGGTCGACGTTCGCCAGCCCCGGGACAGCGCCGTCGGCGCCCAGGGCGAGGGCGGAGTCGGTGATCAGTTCGGAGCCGGTGAGGGCGCTGAAGCCGGTGAGGGCGGAGTCGGTACGGGCGCCCACGACGACCGTGCGGAAGCCGGCCAGGTCGCCGCTGGAGTCCTTCAGGCCGGCGATGACCCCGTCCCGCGCCAGCTCCAGGACCACGTCGGCGGGCAGCTTGGTGTGGACGGCGACGGGGATGTCGTAGGCGAAGACCGGGACGGGCGAGCCGGCGGCGAGCAGCCGGTAGTGGCGGGACATCTCCGCCGGGTGGGTGCGGGTGTAGAAGGGGGCGGTCGCCACGACGGCCTCGGCTCCGGCGGCGGTCACGGCGCGGACGTGGTCCAGTACGCGGGGGGTGGTCATGTCGATCGCCCCGGCGAGGACGGGGAGTTGGCCGCCGACGTGACCGACGACCGTCTCCACGACCCGCCGCCGCTGCGCGTCCGTCAGGTACGCCGCCTCCGACGACGAACCGAGTACGAACAGCGCGTCCACACCGCCCGCCACGAGATGGTCGACCAGCCGGACGAGCGAGGGGACGTCCACCTCGCGGTCCGGTGTCAGGGGCGTGCAGACGGGCGGGATGACACCGGTCAGCGGGGCGGGGACGGTCATCGTTGCTCCCTTGGTGCTAGGTATCGCGTACGGAATCCGACGCGGGCGCGGCCACCGCCTGGGCGACCAGGTCACGCGTCGACTCCGTCTCCTGCACAGGATGGTGGCAGCGGAAGCGGTGTCCGGGGGCCGACGCGGCCGCGAAGTCCGGCATGATCTCCGCGCAGACGTCGTCCGCCTTCCAGCAGCGCGTACGGAACGGGCAGCCGCTCGGCGGCCGGGTGGCCGACGGGACGGGGCCCACCAGCGGGATCGGGTCGATCGGGTCCAGCAGGCCGGGCGTCGCCGAGAACAGCGCGCGGGTGTACGGGTGCCGGGCACGGTCGCCGACCAGGGCCGCCGGGGTCTCCTCCACGATCCGGCCCAGATACATGGTGATCACCCGGTCGCTCATCCGCCGTACCGTCTGGATGTCGTGCGAGACGAAGACCAGGGCCAGGCCGAGGCGTTCCCTGAGGTCCAGGAGGAGGTTGAGGATCTGGGCGCGGACCGAGACGTCCAGCGCGCTCGTCGGTTCGTCCGCCACCACCAGTTCGGGTTCGAGCGCCAACGCCCGTGCGATCGCCACCCGTTGGCGCTGGCCGCCGGAGAGCCGGCCGGGCAGACCGTCCGCGAGCGCCGGGGGCAGGCCGACCAGTGACATCAACTCCCTTACCCGGCCCTCTCGTTCGGCCGGGGTGCCGCGCCGGTGCACGTCGAGCGGGTCGCGCAGGATCTGGCGGACGGTCAGGCGGCGGTTCAGGGCCGTCGACGGGTCCTGGAAGATCATGCCCGTGCCGCTGCCGACGGCCACCCGGCGCTCGGCCGGCGACATGGACCACAGGTCCCGCCCGCGGAACGAGACCGTGCCGGCCGTCGGCCGGTCCACCCCCACCAGCACCTTCGCCAGCGTCGACTTGCCGCACCCCGACTCGCCCACCACGCCCACCGTCTCACCGGGCGCGATCACCAGGTCGGCGCCGGTCAGCGCGTACACCCGGTCCCGGGTGAACACCCCGCCGCTGCGCGCCCGGTACACGACATGGGCGCCCGAGACCTCCACGAGCGCGCTCACCGCGCCACCTCGCTTCCCGAGTCCTCGGAACGTCCCGTCAGGTCCACCGCCGGGTGGTGGCAGGCCGCCGTGTGCGTACGGGTGCCCCGCAGGGCGGGGGCCGTCGTACGGCAGAGGTCGCCCGCCCGGGGGCAGCGGTCGGTGAAGCGGCAGCCCGCCGGGAAGTCGGCGGGGGAGGGGACGACGCCCTTGATCTGGGTCATCCGCTCGGCCGCCGACTCCAGGGACAGGACGCTGCCCAGCAGCCCGCGCGTGTAGGGGTGCGCGGGCCGCTCCACCAGGTCCGCCGTGACGCCCGTCTCGACGATCTGCCCGCCGTACATCACCACCACCCGGTCGGTCACGTCCGCGATCAGGGCCAGGTCGTGGGAGACGAGGACCAGTGCGAAGCCCAGCTCCTCGCGCAGCCGCAGCAGCAGTTCGATGATCTGCGCCTGGACGGTCACGTCGAGTGCGGTCGTCGGCTCGTCGGCCACGATCAGCCGGGGGTCGCGGGACAGGGCCATCGCGATGAGCACGCGTTGGCGCTGGCCGCCGGAGAGTTCGTGCGGGTAGCTGCGGAGGGTGCGGTCGGGGTCGAGGCCGACCAGGCGCAGCAGTTCGGGCGCGGAGCGTGTGCCGCCCCGGCGTACGACCTGCTTCAGCTGGGCGCGGATCGTCATCGCCGGGTTCAGGGAGGACAGGGCGTCCTGGTAGACCATCGCCATCTCGTGGCCGAGCAGCCGCCGCCGTACGCGCATCGGCTCGCCCACCAACTGCCGCTGGTCGAACCGGACCCGGCCGCGCACCCGGGCGCCCTTCGGTTCCAGGCCCATCACGGTCAGCGCGGTCAGCGACTTGCCGCAGCCCGACTCGCCGACCAGGCCCAGGACTTCACCGGGGCGGACCTCGAAGCTGATGCCGTCGACGATGTCCACGCCCCGGTGGCGTCGGTCGAAGCCGATCGCCAGGTTCTCGACGGACAGGACCGGTCGCCCTTCGGGGAGGGGGCGGGCCCGGGAGCGCAGCCGCACGGCCGCCTCCGTCAGTCCCGGCAGCTCGGGGACCTCGCCGGAACCGCCGCCCGGCTCGGGCGCCTCCGACCGGTCCGCTTCCTCCAGGGGCTCGACCTCCCCGGGCTCCACCTCCTGGGGCTCCGCCTCCCGCGCGACCGGCGCGGCCCACGCGTCGGAGACGCCCTCGGAGAGGATGTTCAGGGACAGGACCGTGACCAGCATCAGCAGACCGGGGAACGCGGTCGCCCACCAGCCGCCGGTCAGCACCATGTTCTTGCCGTCCGCGATGACACTGCCCCAGGACGGGTCCGGCGGCCGTACGCCCGCGCCGATGAAGGACAGCGACGCCTCGAAGACGATGGCCTCGGCGACCTGGACCGTGCAGAACACGAGCACCGGGGCGGCGCAGTTGATCGCCACGTGCCGGATCACGATGTGCGGGGTGCGGGCCCCTATCACCCGCTCGGCGGTGACATAGTCCTCGCCGTACTGGTCGAGGACGTTGGCCCGGACGACCCGGGCGACGGGCGGGGTGAACAGGAACGCGATCGCGCAGATCAGGACGGTGATCCCGCCGCCGAAGACGGCGACGAGGACGGCGGCCAGCGCGATGCCGGGGAAGGCCATGACGACGTCCAGGCAGCGCATCAGCGTCTCGTCGACCGCCTTGCGCGAGGTCGCGGCCACGGCCCCGACGACCGCGCCCACGACCAGGGCGAGCGCGGTGGCGCCGAGCCCGATCGCCAGCGACCAGCGGGCCCCGTACATCAGCCGGCTCAGGATGTCCCGGCCGAGGCTGTCCTGGCCCATCCAGTGGTCGGCGGAGGGCGCGCCGGTGCCGCCGGCCAGGGTCTGCTGGTCGAGCGGGTCGTGCGGGGCGAGCCAGGGGGCGAGGAGTGCCGTGAGGGCCACGACCGCCAGGAAGCAGACCGCGATCCGGGAGAGCGGGGGCAGCCCGCGCCAGGAGCGCGGCCGGACGCCGGGCCGGGACAGCGCCTCCGTCAGGCGTCTGCGCGTGGTCACCATCAGGCCGAACATCAGGGCATCGGCTCCCGTCCGAGCATCAGGGCATCAGCTCGCATCCCTCGGTCGTCGTCACAGTGCGTCCCCGGGTCAACTTGCTTCCCTGAGGCGCGGGTTCACCAGGAGGTAGAGGACGTCGATGACCAGGTTCACGACCACGAAGCCCGCGGCCGTGGTCAGGACGACACCCTGGACGACCGCCGGATCGCCGTTCTTCACGGCGTCGATCATCAACTTGCCCATCCCCGGCAGCGAGAAGATCGTCTCGATGACGACCGCGCCGCCGAGCAGATAGCCGACGCGCAGCCCCAGCACGGTCAGCGGATTGATCAGCGCGTTCCGCAGCACGTTCCGGCCCACCACGACCCGTGGCGGCAGCCCGCTCCCGATCGCCGTCCGTACGTAGTCCCTGTCCAGCTCCTCCACCACGGCCGTCCGTACGATCCGGGTGAGCTGTGCCGCCACCGGCAGCGACAGCGCGAACGCCGGCAGCGTCATCGTCCTCAGCCACCCGGTGAAGGAGTCCGCCGGATTCACGTACCCGCCCGTCGGGAACCAGCCCAGGTCCACCGCCAGGTACTGGATCATCAGCAGCGCCAGCCAGAACCCGGGCGCCGCGACCCCGGTCAGCGACACCACCCGGATGACCTGGTCCGCCGGCCGGTCCCGGTGGATCGCCGCGGTGACCCCGCCGAGCAGCGACAGCACGACCGCGATGCCCAGCCCCAGGAAGGTCAGCTGGAGGGTGAGCGGCAGCGCGGTCATGACCTGGTCGACGACGGGGGCCCGGGTGAGCGCGCTGATCCCCATGTCCCCGTGCAGCAGTTCCCCGACGAACCCGGCGTAACGGACCGGCAGGGGGTCCAGAAGCCCGTTCTCCTCCCGGAAATCGTGCAACTGCTCCGGTGTCGGATTGGCCCCCTGGAAGAACGCGGACGCCGGATCGACATCCGAGAACCGCATGACGACGAACACGAACAGGATGATCCCGAGCATCAGCGGAACGAGCAGAGCGATCCGCCGGATCAGAATGCGCAGGACAGCGACCACGCTAAACCCACTTGGCCTGAAGCAGGTTGATACCGGGGTACGGCTGCGCCCTTATCCCGCTGAGCCGCTTCGGATTCCAGGCGGTCATCAACTCGTTGTGCACCACCGGATACAGCACGGCCTGCTCGGCGACGACGTCGATGTAGTCCTGGACCATCGTCTTCTTGCGGTCGGCGTCCGCTTCCCGCGTCGCCCGGTCCATGTCCCGGAAGAGCCCCTTGGCCACCGCGTTGTCGGCCCACCGCGCGTACTGCATCCACAGGTTCTGCGGCCCGTAGTTGTAGTGCATGATCAGATCCGCGTCGAGTCCGAACTGATTGGGATTCGAGGCGGCGGCGACCACCTGGTAGTCCTGCTTCTGGTCCATCTTCGTGAACACCGCGGTGGTCTCCTGCGGCGAGAGCGTCGTCTCGACGCCGATCGCGTCCCAGGACGCCTTGACGGTCGGCAGACAGTCGACGATCCAGCTGACGTTCACCGCGAGGATCTCGATCCTCAGGCCCTTCACCCCGGCCTCCGCCAGCAACGCCTTCGCCTTGTCGGGGTCGTACGCGTACACGTTCTTCGCCGGCCGGTAACTCGGATTCCCCTCGTTGAGAAAGGAACTCGCCGGCTTTCCGTGCCCCTTCAGCGCCACCTCGATCATCTTGTCCCGGTCGATCGCGTAATGCAGCGCCTGCCGCACCCGTACGTCGTCGAAGGGTGTGCGCCGGGTGTTGAACATGAGGAAGAGGTTGTTCATCCCGGAGCCGCCCTGGACGGACATGCCGCCCTTCTCCAGCTGCCCGATATTGGCGTACGGGATGTTGTCGGCGATCTGCGCGCCGGCGCTCGCGCCGGAGATCTTCGCGACGCGCGGGGCCGCGTCCACGATGGTCAGCCAGTTCATCTTCGCGAAGGCCGCCGGGCGGGGGCCGTTGTAGTCGGCGTACGCCTCGAACGTGGTGTTGGACTTCGGATGGTGCGCGGTCTGCCGATACGGCCCCGAACCGATCGCCCTGCCCTTGATGGCCTCCTCCCAGGCACCCGGCCGGGAGAAGACGTGCTTCGGCATGATCTTCGCCAGCGTCAGCCGGGAAAGGCCGTCCGGGAAGGGGAACTTGAGCACCAGCTCGACATTCCGCGCGTCGATCTTCCTGACCTCCTTCAGCCAGCTCGCGAAGAAGCCCTTGGCGAGGGTCTGGGTGTCGGGGTCGAGGATGCGCTCGTACACGAAGACCACGTCGTCGGCGGTCACCGGTTCGCCGTCGTGGAAGGTGGCGCCGGGCCGCAGCTCGAACGTCCACGACGTGCCGTCGAGGTCGCTCGGCACGGCCGTCGCGAGCGCCGCGTACGGCTCGCGCGAGAGGGGGTCGGTGTCGAGGAGGCCTTCGTAGACGTGGTTGTTCGCGGCCATGCAGAAGGCCGACGCGGTCTGGGTCGGGTCCCAGCTGCCGTCGTTGCCGTAGCCGATGACGGCGGTCAGGGTGCCGTTCTTCCCGCCGCCCGAGCCGGTGTCGTTGGTGGACTCCGGCCCGGCCGAACAGGCGGCCAGCGACGAGGAGACGGCGGCGGCCGCGCCCAGCGCGCCGGAGTATTTGAGGAGCGACCGGCGGGTCGGCGCCGGGGCGTCACGGATCACGTCGCGCACGGTTCCTCCAGGGAGGGAGATACGACGTCCTACGTCCTGTAGGGAGCAGCGTGACCCTAAAAGCACCGGTGAGGGCGGTCAAGTGATCGCACACGAATGGCGTACGTGCCAAAGGTGCGACCAATGGCGGATCAACACCGGTATGAAATAAGGACGGTTGAGGGGCCGTTAGGAGAAGATTTCCCGGGGGTGACACGGGGCGTTAACCTGGCGTTCCCCTGGTCAGTCCACGTGGTTTCCGTCCGGAGGTGGGACGTCGGATGTCCGGCGAGCGTACGATGCGGCGCATGTCTCAGGAGAGCGGGAGCCGGCGCCGGCCCGAGCGTCGGGTGAGCAGCCAGATCCAGCGCGAGGTCACGCAGCTCATCCTCGACCGCAAGCTCCAGGCGGGCGCGCCCCTGCCCACCGAGACGGAGCTGATGGAGGACCTCGGCGTCAGCCGCAACTCCGTCCGCGAGGCCCTCAAAGCCCTGCAGGCCCTCGACATAGTCGACATCCGGCACGGCTACGGCACCTACGTCGGCGAGGCCTCCCTCACCCCCCTCGTCGACGGGCTCACCTTCCGCACCCTCGCCCGGCCCGACGGCGACACCGCCGCGCTCGCCGAGATCCTCCAGGTCCGCGAGGTCCTGGAGGACGGCCTCGTACGACGGGTCGCGGGCACCCTCACGGAGGACGAACTGGACGCTCTCGCGGCCGTCGTCGACCGGATGGAGGCGGCCGGGAGGGCGGGCGAACCCGTCGCCGAACTCGACCGCGACTTCCACGAACTCCTCTACGCCTCCCTCGGCAACGCGCTCATCCCCCAGCTCCTCGGCGCCTTCTGGACCGTCTTCCTGCGTGTCGCCGGCGCCCGCGGCTGGACCGACGACCCCACCCCCGAGCTGACCGTCCGCCGCCACCGCGACATCGTGGCCGCCCTCCGCGCCCGGGACGTCGAGGGCGCGCGACAGGCGATGTCCGACCACTTCAGGGGCATCGAGACGAGGGCGGCGCAGGCCTCGCGGGGGGTGGGGTAGCCCATGGGAGCGGTGCCCGGACCCTGGGACCCGGCCGACGCCGGTGTACTGCGGCTGCCCTCCGGCCGGCTGGTGCGCGGCCGGGGGCTGCGCCGGCCGCTCCCCGACGGACCAGTTCCCACGTACGCCGTGTACCTCCTCGGCAAGGAGCCGCCCGAAGTCCCCTGGGAGTCCCGCTGGTTGCGCTGGCCCGACTTCCGGCTGCCCGGTCACCGGGCGGAGGCGGCCCGGGTGCTGCGGGACGCGTGGGAGCGGGCGGCCGACGACCGGGTCGAGCTCGCGTGCGGTGGCGGCCGGGGCCGTACCGGCACCGCGCTGGCCTGTCTGGCGGTGCTGGACGGCGTACCGCCGGAGGAAGCCGTGGCGTACGTACGCCGGCACTACGACCGGCACGCGGTGGAGACCCCTTGGCAGCGGCGGTACGTACGACGGTTCGGGGCCTGACCATCCCCGTGCACCACTGAGCGACCGTGACCACCGGAGCGGGTGGCGCGCAGGAGGTGCAGGCGGTGCAGGTGGTGCAGGCGGTGCGCAGGCGGTGCGCAGGCGGTGCAGGTGGAGCAACCGGATCAGTCCGCGCAACCGGTAAATCAACCGGAAAATCAGGCGACCCGCCCCCATCGCCCGTGCCACCCTGACCGCCGTGACGCTCCCGGATCCCACCCCGTACGACGCCGACCGCGCGGCCTTCTCCCGTGAGGCCCTCGCCCGACTGGCCCTCTCCTCCTCGGCGAGGGGCACCGCGGGCGGCGCGATGGGCCTGGTGGCCACCCGCAACGACGTGGACACCGGGCTCGGCGGCCGGGCCGGCCAGGCGGCCGGCCTGGTGGAGGCCGCGCGAGGGGTCCTGAGCCGGGCGGTGGTCTACGAACGCGAGCGCGGCGCGACCTGGGAGCAGATCGCGCACTACCTGGAGATCGAGCCGGCGGAGGCCGAGGCCCGCTACGAGCCCGCACTCGCCCGCTGGCGGGAGGCGTTCGACGTGCCGTACCGCCTCGACGCGACCGGCCGCAAACGCGTCCCCCAACTCCCCACGGCGGCCTACGACCCCGCGTACGCGGTCCGTCAACTGGACCTCTGGGCGTACCTGTACGTCGTCAGAGGGGACCGGAGGGCGGTGAGCGGAGGCCTGCCCGGGTACGTCCCGGCGGACGACGAGGACACCTGCCCGAGCCCTCACGGCCCCGACGACCTCGGCGGCCGGGTCCGCGCCGACAGCGTGCGCCCGCTCCTGGAACAGCTCTCCCACTACGTCACCCGCGACCCCTACGCCGTCGAGGACATCGACTGGGACGCGCTCACCGCGGCCCTCGCGACGACGGACGACACGAACGACCGGGACCCGGCCGCCTGGTACACGCACGCCTTCGACGGCTTCCTCGGCACCGTCCGGGTCCGTCTGGCGCGTTCGGCACGCGCCGACGCGGTGTCCGCCGTCGTCACCGGCGCCGACTCCGCCGATCTGCGGCTGCGTGTCGACACCCTCCTGAACGTCTTCGCGGCACCACCCGCCTGACCCGCCCCGCGGACGACGCCACCCCCGCCACCCCTGCCCGCCCCATCCGCAGGGTGCTGCCCCTGACCCCCGCTACGGGGTTTGCCGCCGAGGCGACAACGGGAGACGGGGTGCAGCCCTCGGGGATGGGACGGGTAGGGACGGCGGGCGCGCGAAGCCACGGACGCCCGGCGTGCCGCGGGCTAGGGACCGGTCCGCGCGGGTCCGTACAGCGCGTTCGGCGCGCCCGTCATCAGCGCCCAGTACCTGTCCCCGTACGACCAGTGCCACCACTCGGTGGGGTAGTTGACCAGCCCGGCCGTGGTGAGGGCCGCGCTCAGGACGCGGCGGTTGCGGCGGGCGGTGTCGGAGATGTTCGGCGCGTCGGTGTAGCAGGCGTCGTCGCTCTCCTCGGGGCTCGCGTCGAGACGCGTGCCCATGTCGAGCTCCTCCCCGGCGGCGGTGCACAGGGTGAGGTCGACCGCGGCGCCGGCGACATGCGGCCCGATCTCCGGCGGGGAGAGGGAACGGCTGGCCTGGACGCGGAGGTACTCCTCCGACCAGTCCGGGTTGGCCTGGCGCAGTTCGGCGGCGTACCTCTCGAAGTACTCGATCTGCAGCGCGAGCGGCCGGTACCCCTCGGTGACCAGCAGCCGCAGCCCGTCGGGCAGCAGCCGGGCGGCGCGCGCGAGACGCCAGGCGACGCCCTCGCGCAGGTGCGCGTACGACCCCTCGGGGTCGGCCTGGCGGGAGTCGACCACCACGAACGGCAGTTCCCTCAGGTCGACCAGGGGTTCACCGCAGTCCTGGACCGGAACGCCGGCGACCTCGGGGTCGCTCATGAGGATGATCGAAGGCATGGGTCGTCTTCCACCGGGCGGGAGGTGTGATGCGGCGGGGTGCGTGGCAGCACCCCGGGGAGGGACTTGATCCCCTGATGTCCCTCCCCGGGGGCTTCCCCCCTTGAGTGGTGGTCTGCGGCCTGGTGCCGGGCGTTCCCCCAGCCCGTCCTGCTGTTCCGAACCCACTGTTGTCACGTTCCCACCGGTCCGTCCCCTGTGCGCTCCGGTGGGCCGACCGGCCGGGCGGTGGTCGCCCGGCCGATCCGTTGTTCCCCCGAGAACACCGAGAATGGCGCACTCCGCTGGAAGTTCTCTGCAAGTCCGCCGCAAGCGGGTTTCGGCCTGGCCGACTTGGGCACCTTCTCCGGCCTACCGGCCGGTCGGTGTGCGACCCGGCGCGGCCCCGGCCCTCCGGTCGCGGCGCTCGCGGGTCACACCCAGGGCCAGGGCTCGTGCCGTTCGCGGGCCTCGCAGGCGTCGAACACCGCCATGGCCTCGGCCCGCAGCGCGTCGGCACCGGCCTGATCGCCGAGCGCGGCCCGTACGACGGACAGGTTGCGCAGGGCGCGGGCCCGGGGCAGGGGCAGGGCGAGGACGCCCCAGAGGGCGGCGGAGGCGGTCAGCAGCCCCTCCGCGTCCGTCAGCCGGCCGTCGGCCAGCGCGCACTCGCCGAGGGTGCGCAGCGTCAGGGCCTCGCCGAAGCGGTCCTCGTGGACCCGGCAGACCTCCAGGATCTCGTGCAGTTCCGTCTCCGTCTCCCGGACGTGCCCCAGCCGCAGCCGGGCCTTGGCCCGGGCCCGTAGGGCGTACGCCGCCATGTGCGGGTCGCCGAGGGCGCGCAGGATCTCCAGTGCCTGCTCGGCCACGCGCGCGGCCTCCTCGTACGCGCCGAGGGAGCGGTGCACCAGGCTGAGCGTGCGCAGCGCCAGGGCCTCGCCGCGCCTGCTGCCGAGCCGCCGGTAGGCCCGCAGCGACTCGTCGAGCAGCGGGAACGCGCCTTTCTGGTCGCCGAGTTCGAGGCGTACGGAACCGCCGTACCGGCAGGCGACCCCGACGCCGGTGTCGTCGCCGATCCGCCGGAAGCCGTCGGCCGCGTCGGTCAGGGCCCGTTCCGCGTCCCGTAGTTCGCCCACCTCGCGGCAGGCGCTGCCGAGGCCGGCGAGGGCGGCGGAACGGCCGCGTACGTCGCCGAGTTCGGTGCAGATGCGTTCGGCGGTGCGGAAGTACTCCTGGGACTCGGCGATGCGGTCCTGTTCGTAGCGCAGCTGGCCGAGACCGATGATCAGCAGGGCCTCGCCCGAGCGGTCCTCGGCGCGGCGGGCCGCCGCCAGGGCGGCATCGTGGCTGCGCCACCAGGCGTCGAAGCGGTTCTTGATGGCGAACGAGGAGGAGCAGAGCGCGGCGGCGGCTTCACAGGCGAGGGTGTGGAGGCCCATCGCCGCCGCGCGCTCGACCGCGGTGGTGAGGGCGTCGGCCTCCGCGTCGAACCAGGCGAAGGGGTCTTCCAGGGCTCGGCGGGCGGTCTGTCCGCCTACCGGGGCGGTGTGCTCGGTTGCTTCGCGGCCGCCGGTTGTCCGTGGTTGCTCGCGCCCGCGCGGCGGAGCCGCATGTGTCACGGCCCCGCGCCCCTTCAGGGGCGCTCGTCTGAAACCCTGCCTCAGGATCACAGCACCCGAGGGCGCCGCCTCCGTCACCCGGTCCATCAGCCACAGACCGGCGGTCAACGCCCGGCCCACCGCCGCCGTGCGGTCGTCGACGGGGTCCTCGGTCTCCGCGCGCTCGGCGGCGTAGACGCGGACGAGGTCGTGCAGGCGGTAGCGGGGCTGGCCGACCTGGTCGGTGCCGGGGCAGGCGATCAGCTGGGCGTCCAGCAGGCGTTCCAGGATCTCCTCGGCCTCGTCCTCCGGCGTGCCGGAGAGCGCGGCCACCGTCCACACGGCGACGTCCGCCGAGCCCAGCGTGGCGATCCGGCGCAGTACGCGGCGGGCGCACTCGTCGAGCGCCCGGTAGCTGAGGCCGAGACCGGCCCGCACCTCCAGGTCGCCCACGGACAGCTCGTCGAGGCGGCGGTGTTCGTCGGCGAGGCGCTCGGCGAGCACGCTGGGCGTCCAGTGCCGCCGGGTCGCCAGGCGGGCGCCGGCGATCCGCAGGGCCAGCGGCAGACCACCGCACAGCTCCACGATCCGCCGTGCCGCGGCCTGCTCGCGCGGGTCGTCCGGGGTGCGTTCCGGCCCGGTGACCCTGGTCAGCAGTTCGAGGCCGCGTTCGTCGTCCAGGACGTCCAGGTCGGTGCGCCGGGCCCCGACGAGCCCGCCGAGCCGGGCCCGTGAGGTCACCAGGACCCCGCAGGTGGCACTGCCCGGCAGCAGCGGCCGTACCTGGGCCTCACCGTTCGCGTCGTCCAGGACCAGCAGGATCCGCCGCCCGGCGACGAGGCTGCGGAACAGGTCGCCGCGCTCGGCCGTGTCCTCCGGCGGGTCCGCGCCGAGCGCCCGCAGCAGCCGGCCCAGGACCTCGGCGGGCGGTACGGGCTCGCTGAAGCCGTGCAGTTCGGCGTAGAGCTGTCCGTCGGGGTACGCGCCGGCCACCCGGTGCGCGGCCTGGACGGCGAGCGCGGACTTGCCCACCCCGGCGGCCCCCGAGACCACGACGACGGGCATCGCCTCCCGCTCGCCGGTCAGCCCCTGGACCACCCGCGCCAGTTCCTCCTCCCGGCCGGTGAAGTCCCCGATGGCGGGCGGCAGGAGGGACACGGGCCGGGGTACGGCGGCGGGCTGCGGAGCGACGGCGGTGGTGGAGGCGAGCAGGGCCGGGTCGGCCCGCAGGATGGCCTCGTACAGCCGGTTCAGCTCCGGGCCCGGGTCGAGGCCCAGTTCCTCGGCGAGCGCGGTCCGCCCCTGCGCGTAGACGGCCAGCGCGTCGGCCTGCCGCCCGAGTCGGTACAGGCCCAGCATCAGCTGTCCGCGCGGCCGCTCCCGGGTCGGACGCGCGCCGACCAGCGAGGTCAGCTCGGTGACCAGCTCCGCCTCGTGCCCGCCGACCTCCAGCTCGGCGGCGATCCGCTCCTCCAGGGCCGCCTGCCGGGCCTCCTCCAGCCGACCGGCCTCACCCCGCAGCGCCTCCCCGACCCCGCCGAGCGCGGGCCCGCGCCACAGCTCCAGCGCCTCCCGCAGCAGCCGGGCGGCCCGGGCGTGGTCGCCGTCGGCCGAGGCCCGCCGCCCGTCGGTGGTGCGCGCCTCGAACTCCGCCAGATCGACCCGTCCGACCCCGGGCCGCATCACATAGCCCGGCGGCCGGGTCTCGATCGCCTCCGCCGCCTCGGCGGGCAGCGCCCTGCGCAGCGCCGACACATACGTCTGCACCAGCGCCCGCGCGGTGTCCGGGGGCTCGTCCCCCCAGATCACGTCCACCAGCGCGTCCGCGGGCACCACCTGGCCGGCCCGCAGCAGCAGTACGGCCAGCAGCGCCCGCGGTTTCGGGCCGCCCAGCCGCAGGGGTCTGTCACCGTGCCAGGCCTCGACCGGGCCGAGCAGTCGGAATTCCAGCTCCACGGGTCCCCATCTTCCGTGCTGTCGGACCGCCGGGACAGCGGTTGCTCACGCAACGTTCGACGCTCATCTACGCCGAGTGGTTTCCCATGACGCGTGATGCGCCCGCGACTTGTCGGAAAACGGGGGAACCAAAGGGAATCTTAGGTGGACAACGCGGAGATTCCCCACCTGAGTGAGGACCACCTGTGACGATGCGGTGCGAGAGCCGTGGGGTCCACAGGTGCGCGGGACGGGCCGCCTGGAAGGCCGACCGCCGGTCCGCGTCGGCGCCCGGCATCCTCGTGCGCGGAACCCGGGCCCGACCGTTCACATACGCGGCATTTGTGCGCAGGTCCGGGTCTTTCGGTCAAGGTCCAACGTTTTTGTGCCGACCGGAAGTTGTACAGGACAGACTCCTGCCGAGTTTAGACACGGCACGTCACCGACAAGACGCGAAGAGTGAAATTCGATGGTGCGGGGGAGCACTGCGAAGGCAGGAGGAGAAGGGCTCGGGGGACGACACTCGGCGGACGCGTCGAAGAGGCGGAGGAATCGGTGGAGGAATTGCGGCGGACGGCCGGTAGGGCGGGAATTGTTCTCCCCTCACCGGGCATTTCGGCGGCGGCCCTGCGGTGAGCGGTAACGGGAAGAAGCCGGCGATCGGTACCTACGCGGTCGACACCCGCACCGGGAGAGTCGGCCGGGTCATGGGCCACGAGGGGCCGTACGTACAGCTGCGGCCGGTCGGCGGAGGAAGGGAGTGGGACTGCGCCCCCGACGCCGTACGGGCCGCCACGACCATAGAACGACTGCGCGCGGCGACCGCGTACGAGAACGCCCGCAGCAGAGGCGAGGTCCCTTGAAGGGGTGACCGTGGGCGAGAATGGGCGGCATGAGCCTGTTCCGCGACGACGGCGTCGTCCTGCGCACCCAGAAGCTCGGTGAAGCGGATCGCATCATCACGTTGCTCACTCGTGGTCACGGGCGGGTGCGGGCCGTGGCCCGGGGGGTGCGGCGGACGAAGTCGAAGTTCGGGGCGCGACTCGAACCCTTCTCCCATGTGGACGTGCAGTTCTTCGCGCGGGGCAGCGAGCTGATCGGACGCGGACTGCCCCTGTGCACCCAGAGCGAGACCATCGCTCCGTACGGCGGCGGCATCGTCAGCGACTACGCCCGCTACACCGCCGGGACGGCCATGCTGGAGACCGCCGAGCGGTTCACCGACCACGAGGGCGAGCCCGCCGTGCAGCAGTATCTGCTGCTCGTCGGCGGGCTGCGCACCCTCGCCCGCGGCGAGCACGCGCCGCACCTCGTCCTCGACGCCTTCCTGCTGCGCTCGCTCGCCGTCAACGGCTACGCCCCCAGCTTCAGCGACTGCGCCAAGTGCGGCATGCCCGGACCGAACCGGTTCTTCTCCGTCGCCGCCGGAGGGTCCGTCTGCGTGGACTGCCGGGTGCCCGGCAGCGTCGTACCCTCGCCGCAGACGCTGGAACTGCTCGCCGCGCTTCTTACGGGAGACTGGGAGACCGCGGACGCGAGCGAGCCGCGGCACGTGCGGGAGGGCAGCGGGCTGGTGTCCGCCTATCTGCACTGGCATCTGGAGCGCGGCCTGCGCTCCCTTCGGTACGTGGAAAAGTCGTAAGCACCACAGAGGAGACGAGAAGCACATGGTGGTACGCGGGTTCCTCGGGCGTCAGCGCCGCGAGTACAAGACGCCGACGCCGCACCCGTCCGGCGCCCGCGCGCCCAAGCTCCCCGGCGAGCTGGTCCCGGAGCACGTGGCGATCGTCATGGACGGCAACGGCCGCTGGGCCAAGGAGCGCGGGCTGCCGCGCACCGAGGGGCACAAGGTCGGCGCCGAGCGGGTGCTGGACGTCCTCCAGGGCTCGATCGAGATCGGCGTCCGCAACATCTCCCTCTACGCCTTCTCCACCGAGAACTGGAAGCGCTCGCCCGACGAGGTCCGCTTCCTCATGAACTTCAACCGCGACTTCATCCGCAAGACCCGCGACCAGCTCGACGAACTCGGCATCCGGGTCCGCTGGGTGGGCCGCATGCCGAAGCTGTGGAAGTCGGTCGCCAAGGAACTCCAGGTCGCCCAGGAGCAGACCAAGGACAACAACCTGCTCACCCTGTACTTCTGCATGAACTACGGCGGCCGCGCCGAGATCGCCGACGCGGCCCAGGCCCTCGCCGAGGACATCCGCGCGGGCCGGCTCGACCCCTCCAAGGTCAATGAGAAGACCTTCGCGAAGTACCTGTACTACCCGGACATGCCGGACGTCGACCTCTTCCTGCGCCCCAGCGGCGAGCAGCGCACCTCCAACTACCTGCTCTGGCAGAGCGCCTACGCCGAGATGGTCTTCCAGGACGTGCTGTGGCCCGACTTCGACCGCCGTGACCTGTGGCGCGCCTGCCTGGAGTTCGCCTCCCGCGACCGCCGCTTCGGCGGCGCCATCCCGAACGAGGAACTCCTCGCGATGGAGGGCCGGACGGAGGACTGACCGTTGGCCGAGGCCGGTGGGGAGAACGTCGAGCTGGTGTACCGGGCGGCGGTCGGGGACTTCCGTGAGGCGGTCCGCGCGTCCACGCGCGCCTCGGCCGTCGGCCGGTGGGGGCAGGGGCTGCTGCTGTTCTCCGCCGGGGCGGGCGCGCTCGTGACGATCGTGGCGCTGGCGTCGGGCCGTACGCCTGACGCCCAGGTCCTCGTGATGCCGGTGGCGGCGGTCGTCGGACTCGTCCTGCCGCCCCGGCTCCAGGCCCGCCTGCTGCACCGGCGGGCGGCGGCCCGAGGACTGCACCGCACCGTGCTGGACCTGTGGGGCGTGACCGTCCGGCACGACCACGGCATCGACCGTCCGGCCCGCTGGTCACAGGTGTCCCGGTACGCGGAGACCCCGCGCACCTTCGTTCTCCTCACCGGCGCCCACGCGCCCCGCCTCACCGTGCTGCCGAAGCGGGGCCTCATGGACCCCGCCGACGCCGACCGGCTCCGCGCCGTCCTCGACCGCGAAGGCCTGACCCGGCTGTAGGGCGACGACCCCGACCAGGTCGCGGGGCCTCCATCGGAACGAGCCGGAGCACCGCCTCGGCCGCGACGCCCTAAGCGGACGGCTTCGCCGCGCACTCCGCGCAGGTGCCGAAGATCTCCACCGTGTGGGCGACGTTCACGAAGCCGTGTTCCGCGGCGATCGCGTCGGCCCACTTCTCGACCGCCGGTCCCTCCACCTCCTCGGCCTTGCCGCAGACCCGGCAGACGAGGTGGTGGTGGTGCTCGCCGGTCGAGCAGCGGCGGTACACGGCCTCGCCGTCGGAGGTGCGCAGGACGTCGACCTCACCCGCGTCGGCGAGGGACTGCAGCGTGCGGTACACGGTGGTGAGCCCGACCGAGTCGCCCTTGTGCTTGAGCATGTCGTGGAGTTCCTGCGCGCTGCGGAACTCGTCGACCTCGTCCAGTGCCGCGGCCACGGCCGTCCGCTGCCGGGTGGAACGACCTCGTACAGGTCCAGCGGTCGTCACCGTTGCCTCCTCACGTAGCGGGGTCTTGCCGGGCCATTGTGCCAGCCCGGAGCGCCCCCGGTCGGACGCCGGTCAGCCCGTGGACGCCTCGGAGGAGCCCCTGCCGGCCGGAACCGTGTCCCTGGCGCCCCCCGCCCCGGCGGCCTCACGGGCCCCCGGGATCACACACTCCGCCGGGTCGCCGGCGGCTGCTTCCAGGGCCTTGGCCCGCCGCCTGGCCAGCGGTGTCGCCAGCGCCGTGAGCACCATGAAGGCGGCGATGGCGAGCAGCACGATCGTCGCGCCGGGCGGCACGTCCTGGTAGTACGAGGTGACCGTGCCGCCGATGGTCACGGAGACCCCGAGGGCGACGGCGACCGCGAAGGTGGCCGCGAAACTGCGGGTGAGCTGCTGCGCGGCGGCGACGGGGACGACCATCAGCGCGGACACCAGCAGCAGCCCGACGACGCGCATGGCGACGGTCACGGTCACCGCCGCCGTGACCGCCGTCAGCAGGTTCAGCGCGCGCACCGGCAGGCCGGTGACCCGGGCGAACTCCTCGTCCTGGCTGACCGCGAAGAGCTGCCGCCGCAGGGCCAGCGTCATCACGATCACGAACGCGGCCAGGACGCAGATCGCGGTGATGTCCTGCTGGGACACGGTCGAGAGCGAGCCGAAGAGGAACGACATCAGGTTGGCGTTGGTGCCGCCGGGCGCGAGGTTGATGAGCATCACACCGCCCGCCATGCCGCCGTAGAAGAGCATGGCGAGGGCGATGTCGCCGCGTGTCCTGCCGTACCAGCGGATCAGCTCCATCAGGACCGAACCCAGCACGGCCACCAGCGTCGCCATCCACACCGGGGACCACGAGAGCATGAAACCGAGGCCCACGCCGGTCATCGCGACGTGGCCGATGCCGTCGCCCATGAGGGCCTGGCGGCGCTGGACGAGGTAGATGCCGATCGCGGGGGCGGTGATGCCGACGAGGACGGCGGCGAGCAGGGCCCGCTGCATGAAGGCGTAGTTGAGGATGTCCATCGCGATCGCCTTCTCAGCTCAGCAGGCCCGTACGGACGGGCTCGGTGCCCGGCGCCGCGTGCGGGTGTACGTGGTCGTGGCCGGGCAGCGCGTGCTGGCCGACCGCCTTCGGGGGCGGGCCGTCGTGGGCGACGCAGCCGTCGCGCAGCACCACCGCGCGGTCGATCAGCGGCTCCAGCGGGCCCAGTTCGTGGAGGACCAGCAGCACCGTCGTGCCCTTGGCGACCTGCTCGCGCAGGGTCGCGGCCAGCACCTCCTGGCTGGCCAGGTCGACGCCCGCCATCGGCTCGTCCATGATCAGCAGCTCGGGTTCGGAGGCGAGGGCACGGGCGATGAGGACGCGCTGGTGCTGGCCGCCGGAGAGGGCGTTCACCGAGTCCTTGGCGCGGTCCGCCATGCCGACCATGTCCAGGGCCCGGCGGATCGCCTCGTGGTCGGACCTGCGGAGGATGCCGAGGCGGGTGCGGGAGAGGCGGCCCGAGGCCACGATCTCCGTCACCGTCGCCGGGACACCGCCCGCCGCCGTGGTGCGCTGCGGCACGTACCCGAGGCGCCGCCAGTCGCGGAAGCGGCGCCGCGGGGTGCCGAACAGCTCGATCTCGCCGTGACTGGCCGGTACCTGTCCGATCACCGTGCGTACGGCGGTGGACTTGCCGGAGCCGTTCGCGCCGAGCAGCGCGACGACCTCACCGCGGTGCACGGTGAGGTCGATGCCGCGCAGGACCGTGCGCGAGCCCAGTTCGGCGCGGACACCGCGCAACGCGATGACGGGCTCGCTCATGCCTGCTGCCTCCGAGTGATCACTTGGCTCCCAGAGCGCTCCGGAGCGCCGTGAGGTTGGCTTCCTGGACCGAGAAGTAGTCCTTGCCGCGCGACTTCTCGGTGATGCCCTCGATCGGGTCGAGGACGTCCGTCTTGAGGTTCGAGTCGGCGGCGATGGTCTTCGCGGTCTTGTCGCTGACCAGTGTCTCGTAGAACACGGTGGTCACGCCGTCGGCCTTCGCCATCTTCTCAAGTGCCTTGACCCGGGCGGCACTCGGCTCGGACTCGGGGTCGAGGCCGGAGATGGCCTCCTCGGTGAGGCCGTAACGCTCGGCGAGGTAACCGAAGGCTGCGTGGGTCGTGATGAAGACCTTGGTGTCGGTGTTCTTCAGACCGTTCTCGAACTGGTCGTTCAGCGCGCCCAGCTTCTCGACCAGGGCCTCGGTGTTGGTCTTGTACGTCGAGGCGTGGTCCGGGTCGGCCTTCTCGAAGGCGGCGCCGACGCCCTTGGCGATCTCGGCGTACTTCACGGGGTCGAGCCAGACGTGGGGGTCCTTGCCGGCCAGTTCCTCGTTCTCGTGCTCGTCGTGCTCGTCCGCGTGGCCGCCGACCTCGTTGCCGTGGTGCTCCATGGCGGTCAGCGTGCCGGCGTCGATCTTCGTCTTGAGCTCGGACTGCGAGACCGCGTCGTCGACGGAGGGCTGCAGGCCCTTGAGGTAGAGCACGGCGTCCGACTCCTGGAGCGCGGCCGTCTGCTGGGCGCTGATCTCCAGGTCGTGCGGTTCCTGGCCGGGTTCGGTCAGACTGGTGACGTTCACGTGTGTCCCGCCGATCTGCTCGGCGAGGAAGGCCATCGGGTAGAACGACGCGACGACGTCGAACTTGTCCGTGTTGCCTGCGGCGGCACTGTCGGTGGAGCAGGCCGAGAGAGTGGTGAGGCTCAGGGCGGCGGCCGCGATCGCGGCCGCGGGTATCAGGACTCGTCGTCGTACTACGTTCATGACAGTCATTTTCATCTTGTCTGGAAACGATTGTCAACAAGCCTGGTGGTAAGCCCTTGGTAAGGCCTATGTCCGGTCTGGACCCGAACCGATTTGATTGCAGGGCAGCCTCCGCCGGTAATCTGAAGCATTCGCTCTGAAGCGCATCCGCTGCCCCGCAGGAGCGCATCGCTTCGTCGCCCGTCGTCGTAATGAAGAGAGCACCGTGGCCGCCGACAAGATCGACACCATCGTCAGCCTGAGCAAGCGCCGTGGCTTCGTATTCCCGTGCAGCGAGATCTACGGCGGCCAGCGTGCCGCCTGGGACTACGGACCGCTGGGTGTCGAGCTCAAGGAGAACATCAAGCGTCAGTGGTGGCGCTACATGGTGACGTCGCGCGAGGACGTGGTCGGTATCGACTCGTCCGTCATCCTGGCCTCCGAGGTCTGGGTCGCCTCCGGTCACGTCGCCACCTTCTCCGACCCGCTCACCGAGTGCACCTCCTGCCACAAGCGGTTCCGCGCGGACCACCTGGAAGAGGCGTACGAGGCGAAGAAGGGCCGCCTGCCGGAGAACGGCCTCGCGGACGTCAACTGCCCCAACTGCGGCACCAAGGGCCAGTTCACCGAGCCCAAGCAGTTCTCGGGTCTGCTCTCCACCCACCTCGGCCCCACGCAGGACACCGGCTCCATCGCCTACCTGCGCCCCGAGACCGCCCAGGGCATCTTCACCAACTTCGCCCAGGTGCAGACCACCTCGCGCCGCAAGCCCCCGTTCGGCATCGCCCAGATGGGCAAGTCCTTCCGCAACGAGATCACGCCCGGCAACTTCATCTTCCGCACCCGCGAGTTCGAGCAGATGGAGATGGAGTTCTTCGTCAAGCCGGGCGAGGACGAGAAGTGGCAGGAGTACTGGATGCAGGAGCGGTGGAACTGGTACACCGGCCTGGGTCTGCGCGAGGAGAACATGCGCTGGTACGACCACCCGCAGGAGAAGCTCTCCCACTACTCCAAGCGCACCGCCGACATCGAGTACCGCTTCCAGTTCGGCGGCAACGAGTGGGGTGAGCTGGAGGGCGTCGCCAACCGCACCGACTACGACCTCTCCGCCCACTCCAAGGCCTCCGGCCAGGACCTGTCGTTCTACGACCAGGAGGCGAGCGAGCGGTACGTGCCGTACGTCATCGAGCCCGCCGCCGGTGTCGGCCGCACCATGCTGGCCTTCCTCCTCGACGCGTACACCGAGGACGAGGCGCCGAACGCCAAGGGCAAGCTGGAGAAGCGGACGGTGCTGCGCCTCGACCACCGCCTCGCCCCGGTGAAGGTGGCGGTCCTTCCGCTGTCCCGCAACCCCGAGCTGTCCCCCAAGGCGAAGGGGCTCGCGGCGGCGCTGCGGCAGAACTGGAACATCGACTTCGACGACGCGGGTGCGATCGGGCGCCGTTACCGTCGCCAGGACGAGATCGGTACGCCGTACTGCGTGACCGTCGACTTCGACACGCTCGACGACAACGCGGTGACGGTGCGTGAGCGGGACTCGATGAAGCAGGAGCGGGTCTCGTTGGACCAGATCGAGGGTTACCTCGCGGCTCGCCTCATCGGCGCGTGATGCCGGTCGCCGGGTTCGCGTCTGCCCGGCTCGGGTGATGGGCCGGCCGCTGGTTGTCCGTGGCTGGTCGCGCAGTTCCCCGCGCCCCTTCGGGGTGCGGGGAACTCGGCGTTCACAGGGCCTGGTTCAGATGCGCAGGTCCGCGAACAGGGCCGCGTGGTCGGAGGCCTGGTTCGCCTTGGACGTGACCGTGGCGAAGGACGGGAAGGTTCTCGGGGCCCAGATGCCCCGGCGCTCCACGCCCACGTTCGTCACCCGGTCCCACAACTCCGGGCTGAACATGAGGTAGTCGAGCTTCTGCTCGTCCCGCTTGCCGGTGCCGTGGGTGCCCGGAGGCTGGGTGCCGTAGCTCTCGTGGGTCATGGCCTCGCGCAGGCCGGCGTCGAGGAGCAGCTTGACGGGGGGACTGGCGAGGAAGTCGTTGAGGTCGCCGGCCACCACGACCCGCGAGGAGCGTTCGAGGGCGGCCTCGTAGATCTCCCCGACCCTCTTGGCCTGGGCCTTGCGGCGTTTGTCGTTCTCGGAGGCGCGGCCGAAGCCCTTGCTCTTGAAGTGGTTGCCGAGGATCCACAGGGGCTCTCCGCCGACCTCCACCTCGAACTCGGGGCAGTCCCGGCTGAAGACCGGGTTGCCGTCGGCGCCGGGATCGAAGATGTGCGACCGCACGGACGTGATCGGGAACCGGCTGAGGATGCCGACGTCGATGCCCCGGCTGTCGTTGCCGTCGACGAGCAGGTTGAACGGGTACGGGTCGTGGCCCACCGCGCCGCCCAGCACCTGGGTGTTGAAACGGTCCAGGGTGAGGCGGTCCTCCACCTCGACCGTGAGCAGGATGTCCGCGTCCACCTCCGCTATCACCCGGGCGGTGTTCTCCACCGCGTCCCAGCTGAGGTCGCCCCGCACCAGGTCGGCCCAACCGGACCACTTCGGGCGCCCCTTGGCGACGATCTTGATGACGGGACTGCCCGTCGGGGAGACCGTGTAGAGCTTGGCGCCGCCTCGGGGCTGGTTGACGAAGAACGGCCGTTCGCTGCCGGGCTCCGAGTCGTGCGCGTCGTGCTTCACGATCAGCTCGGCGATCCGCTCCTTGTCCGCGTCCTGGTAGATCTCCTTGTCGAGGAGACCGACCAGTTCGTTGAAGTCGTCCAGGATCTCCTTGCGGCGCTCCTCGTCGTCGAGGCCGAACACCAGGGGCCGGCGGAAGAGGTTCTCGGCGTTGAAGGTGGCGATGCGGATGGTCATACGCCCTCCTGGGGCCGCGGGGCCGGTGACAGGCACCTCGAATTCTCCGAGAGCGGATGAACGGTGTCCAACAGAACGACACGGAAACGTCGGTAGTACCCGGATATTCCTCGTACGACCCACCAATCCGGACCTGCCCCGGTTCCGAAGGAGAGGCATGCGGCCCGCAGGGGGCGGGCCGCGCGTCTCACGGGGGCTTACATGCGCAAGCAAGCGATCATCGGTGTACTCACGATGGCGGTGGCGATCGGGACGGTCGGCGCGGTCGGCTCCGGGGCCCTGGGTGGATCCCCGGCGTCGGCCGGGGCCTCGGAGGGCGACGCCGCCGGTATCGGAACCGGCGTCGAGTCCAAGGGGGGCGGCCTCGGCGGCGGGGCGCGGGTGCCCGGCGGGCTGAAGGCCATCGGCCTCACCGCGGACCGGCGGCTCGTCGTCTTCCGCGTCGACAGGCCGGGCGCGGCCGTCCCGCTGGGCAAGGTCGGCGGCCTCAAGGGCGACACCAGGCTCGTCGGCATCGACTACCGCGTCCAGAACAACAAGCTGTACGGCGTCGGCGACAAGGGCGGCATCTACACCCTCCGCGAGGTGGGCGCCAAGGCCACCAAGGTCTCCCAGCTCACGGTCGCCCTCCAGGGCGAGGCGTACGGCGTCGACTTCAACCCCGCCGCCAACCGCCTCCGCGTGATCAGCGACACCGGCCAGAACCTCCGCCACAACCTCGACGACCCCCAGGGCGCCCCGGCCGCCGGCACCACGGCCGTCGACGGCACCCTCACCAACCCGCCGGTCCCGCCCGCCACGGCCGGGGCCACGGCTCAGGGGGTGACCGGGGCGGCGTACACGAACAACGACCTCGACGCCACCACCGCGACCACCCTCTTCGACCTCGACACCACGCAGGACCAGGTCTCCGTCCAGTCCCCGGCCAACGCGGGCAACCTCGCCCCCACGGGAAAGCTCGGCGTCGACGCGCCGCCGCGCTCCGGGTTCGACATCTACAGCTCGGCGAGGAGCGGGGTGAACGCCGGGTACGCGGTGACGGGGACGCGAGTGTTCAGCATCAACCTGCTGACAGGAAAGGCGAGTTCGACGGGGAGCTTCGGGAAGGGGCGGCAGGTGGTGGACCTGGCGATACCGCTGCGACAGGGCTGAGGGTCGACAGGGCTGAGGGTCGGCGGGTGACGGGTGACGGGTGACGGGTGACGAGTGACGAGTGAGGAGGCGTCTGACGGGTGGCTCCCGACACTCGCCGCCTGACACTCGACGCCCGACTTCTGACACATGACAGCTGACAGATATTGAAATCTGTCAGCTGTCATGTCATCGTGGTGGCATGACGACCACGATGCAGACCCGCACCCTCGGATCCACCGGCCCCCAGGTCTCCGCCCTCGGCCTCGGCTGCATGGGCATGTCCGCGCTGTACGGCGACGCCGACCGGGCCGAGTCCATCGCGACGATCCACGCGGCCCTCGAAGCCGGCGTGACCCTGCTCGACACCGGCGACTTCTACGCGATGGGCCACAACGAACTGCTGATCGGCGAGGCCCTGCGCGCCGCGCCCGCCGCCCGCCGGGAGCAGGCGCTGACCAGCGTCAAGTTCGGGGCGCTGCGTGACCCGGACGGAGGCTGGTCCGGGTACGACGGCCGCCCGGCGGCGGTGCGGAACTTCGCCGCGTACTCCCTCCAGCGCCTGGGCACGGACCACATCGACGTGTACCGGATCGCGCGGGTCGACCCCGACGTGCCGATCGAGGAGACGGTCGGCGCGATCGCGGAACTGGTGGAGAAGGGCTATGTCCGCCACATCGGCCTGAGCGAGGTGGGCGCGGAGACGATCCGTCGCGCGGCCGCCACGGCCCCGATCGCGGACCTCCAGATCGAGTACTCGCTGATCTCACGCGGCATCGAGGAGGAGATCCTGCCGACGACGCGCGAGCTGGGCATCGCGGTCACGGCGTACGGGGTTCTCTCGCGAGGCCTGATCTCCGGGCACTTCGCCCGTGACCGCCGGCTGGCGGCCAACGACTTCCGGGCGTTCTCGCCCCGCTTCCAGGGGGACAACCTCCAGCGGAACCTGGACCTGGTGGAGGCGCTGCGGAAGGTCGCCGAGCAGAAGGGGGTGTCGGTCGCGCAGATCGCGATCGCCTGGGTGCTGTCGCAGGGGCCGCGCCACGACACGACCGTCGTCCCGCTCGTCGGGGCCCGTCGCCGGGACCGGTTGGCCGAGGCGCTGGGCGCGCTGGAGGTGACCCTGGACGCGGCCGACCTCGCGGCGATCGAGGACGCCGTACCGGCCGACGCGGCGGCGGGCGACCGGTACCCCGCGGCCCAGATGGCACACCTCGACAGCGAGCGCTGATCCGTCCGCCGGGTACGGTTCCCTCCATGTCACCGACCTCCGAGCCCCTGACCGCCGAGCGCATCCTCGAAGCGACCGAGGACGTCCTGCGCCGCCACGGGCCCGCCAAGGCCACCGTGGTCGACGTGGCCCGCGCGCTCGGTGTCAGCCATGGGAGCGTCTACCGGCACTTCCGCACGAAGGCGGTGCTGCGGGAGGCGGTGACCAAGCGCTGGCTGGACCGTACGACGGCGACCCTGACCGCCATCGCCGCCGAGGACCGCGACCCGGAGGCACGGCTGCGCGCCTGGCTCGCCGCCCTCTTCGAGGCCAAGCGCCGCAAGGCCGGCGACGACCCCGAGCTGTTCGCCACGTACCAGGTCCTGGCGGAGGAGAACGGCGAGGCCGTGGGCGCCCACATCGCCGACCTGACCGGCCAGTTGGCCCGGATCGTCCAGTCCGGCGTCGACGCCCGCACCTTCACCTCCACCGCCCCGGCCCCGGCTGCCCGAGCCGTCTTCCACGCCACCGCCCGCTTCCACGACCCCTCCTACGCCCCCGTCTGGCGACAGCCGGACATCGAGGCCCAGTTCGAGGCGGTCGTGGAGTTGGTGATGCGGGGGCTGCGGGCCTGAACCGGGCGCACGGCAGGGGAGGCTCCGGTGAGGTGGGGCGTGCGCGTTCGGTGGGGGGAGTGGTGCGCCGCAGTCCCGAGCGGGGTGACCGTGGCGTCGGTGAGGGCGGTCCAGCGGGTGAGGGCCTCCTGGCGGGAGCCGGTCGCCGTGGCGGTGGCCGACTCCGTCGCGGCCTCCGGGACGCATGGCGCTCCCGCACGGGTCAGCCTGACTCAGCCGGTGAGGCGGCGCGGCTTGACCCCGAGGACCAGGTTCTCCATGGCCTCCGGCATCCGGCCGAAACTGCCCACCCACATCTCGACGAGATAGATCTCGCCGAACTCGTCGATGCCGAGGAAGTGCCGCCCCTCGTCCAGCTCGCCCAGGGGAAAGAGGTGACGCCCGATCTCCTCGCCCCACTCCTCGAACCGGCCCTCCTCACCGACCAGCAGCTCGGGATCGAACTCGAAGGGAGTCCGGGCGACACTGATCCCGGGGCCGTGCACGCTCACGTACAGCCCGCCGAACTCCGCGAGGAAACTCTCGGCGGCCTCGTGCATGACCAGCCCCGCTTCCGCGAACAGCGTCCGCCAGGCCCCGGTGTCGACCTTCCTGCCCGGTGCCCAGCCGGCAGCCGTCAGCGCCTCGCGCACCTTCGGCGTCCAACTCCGACTCCCCACCGCGAACCTCCCCCTGGTCGAGAGGCGATCATGTCACCGCCGCCCGGTCGACGCCCACGCCTACGCCGCGCAGAACTCGTTGCCCTCCGGGTCCCGCATCACCCACCAATGCCCCGCCGGGCCCCTGTCGAACTCCTCGACGCGGGTGGCGCCCAGGGTCTCCAGGCGGGCCGTGAGAGCCTCCAGGCCGTCGGGGCCGGAGTGGATGTCGATGTGGAGGCGGTTCTTGGCCGTCTTGGGTTCGGGGACGTCCTGGAAGAGGAGGCGGCGGCCCTTGCCGATGCCGGTGAAGGGGTCGTACGGGTCGTCGGGGTGGCGGACGGCGGCGTAGCCGCGGAAGACGTGGTGGCCGTGGTGCTCGGTGACGGCGGCCTGGGGGAGGTCGCCCGTGGAGAGGAGGTGGCTGATCAGGGTGCTCGGGTCCTCCACCACGTAGCCGAGCGCCGCGGCCCAGAAGTCGGCCAGGGGTTGGGCGTCCCGCGTGTCGATGACCAGTTTCCAGTTCAGTGCGGCAGTCATGTAACCGGTTATATTGGTTACATGGTTCGCCGTCCAGGGCATCGACCTCGAAGGAGGTGTCGGGAGTGTCGGGCATCCGCCTGCGGTCCTACTCCGGGAACGTCTACCGGTTCGATCCGGGCGCCCTCTGCCTGGAGTTCCTCGTCACCGGCGGCCCCGGCGCCCTGACCCGCCACGAGGTGCTGCACACCCCCGATGACCTGGTCCGATGGGCCGATCAGTCCCGGCTCACCCCCACACCCCCCGCCCTCCACTTCACCGACGACGACGTGGCGTACGCCCGCCGGCTGCGCGACGCGCTGGCCCGTACGGTCGTCTCCCGTGTCTGCGGCGGCGGGCTCCCCGAGCTGGGCATAGCCCCGGCGGACACCGCCGACGTCGACCTCCTGAACGAAGCCGCCGCCCACCCGCCGCTCGCCCCCGCCATCGGCGCGGACGGCACCCGGGGCTGGGCCGCCGGGCCGGCGACCGGCGCGCAGCTCCTCTCCACCGTCGCCCGCGACGCCGTCGAGCTCCTCACCGGGCCGTACGCGCAACGGATCCGCATGTGCGCCGGCGACCGCTGCTACCTCCTCTACGTCGACACCTCCCGGCCCGGCCGCCGCCGCTGGTGCTCGATGGAGCACTGCGGCAACCGCCACAAGGTCCGCGCCCACCGCGTGCGCCGCTCCGGGGTCGACCCGGTCGAGTAGAAGTCCACGAGAAGGGTGATCCTCATGTCCACTCGATCCACCGGACTCACCAAGGACGCCGGATGGCAGGTCGGTGTCTCCCGCACCCTGGCCCAGTCACCCGCCGCCGTATGGGAGTTCATCAGCGGGCCGCGCGGGCTGGAGCTGTGGCTCGGGGCCGGGGCGCGGCTCTCTCCCGAGCCCGGCGCCCCGTACGAGACCGACGCGGGCGTCACCGGCGAGGTGCGTGGCTACCGTCCCGGTGACCGCATCCGCGTCACCTACGGCGACACGACCGTCCAGGTCGCCGTCTCGGCGGCCGGCGGCGGCCGGTCCGTGCTCGTCTTCCACCAGGAACGCATGGCGGGCCCGGAGGAACGTGAGCGTCAACGGGCGCACTGGCGAGGGGTGATGGACCAGGTCGTCGAGGCGCTCGACCAACTGGCCTGACGGCTGAAGGCGGTTACCGGCCGGGACGGTTACGGCCCCGCGCGGTCGTGAGTCCGGGCGGTCATGAGCCCGCGCGGTCATGAGTCCGGGCCGCCATAAGTCCGGACCGTCCTGAGTCCGGACCGTCCTGAGTCCGGGCCGTCACGAGGCCGTCGGGTCCACCGTCGCCTGGTGGGCCTCGGCGAGGTGTTCCTCGGCCTTCAGCCACGGCAGGAACTGCGCGCCCTTGCGCCAGCCGCAGGTCTCGCATCTGATCGTGCGCTGTACTCCCGAGCGCTGGACCCGCACGGTGTGCTCCCGCCCGTGCTGGTCCCAGCGGCTCACTCTGCTCGTGTTGATCTGCTGCATGACCTCTCCAGCCCGACACCCTCACGGTTCCGCGTCCGTGAGGAGTGTGCGGCAAGACCAACATCAACGGGGGAGATCGAACGATGAGTTATCCCATCGGTTACGCCACCGGTCATCCCACGACGCGTGGCAACCGCAGACTCAGCCCCACCGTCAGTACCACCCCGGCCAGTTGAACCAGCAGGGTCGTCACGAGCGCGTCCCGCATCCCCATCCCCGGTACCAGCCCCAGGAACAGCGAGCCGAGCGTCGCCACGCCCAGCGCCAGCGCCGACTGCTGGGTGGTGATCATCACGCCGCTGCCGACGCCGGCCCGCGCCGGCGGCACCTCGGAGAGGATGATCCTGAAGACGATGGGGAGTTGGAGGGCCTGGCCCCCGCCCGCGACCGCCACCCCCGTGAGCAGCAGCGGCCAGTCCGGCTCGGGCCAGGCCCGCCACACGGCGAGTGCGATGAGGGCGACGCCCACGCCCTGGACCAGACCGCCGGCCGTCACCACACGGGTCCCGTACCGCGTGACCAGGCGCGGCCCGGCCAGCGACACGGCGAAGAACACGACCGCCATGGGGGAGAGGGCGAGCCCCGCCGCCGTCGGCCCGAGCCGCGCGCCCTCCTGCAGCGCCACCGCGACGACGAACATGAACCCGCTGAACCCGATCGAGAACGGCAGGATCATCACCAGCCCGCGCCGCAGCGAGGTCAGCCGGAACAGGCTCGGCGGCACCAGCGGCGTACGGCCGAGACGGTCGGCGCGTCGCTCGACGCGGTAGAAGGCGGTCGCGGCGAGCGGGAACACGGCCAGCGCCAGCCAGGTCCACAGGGGCCAGCCCGCCGCCCGGCCCTCGGTGAGCGGGACCAGGAGCGTCAGGAGGGACACCGCCAGCAGAACCGTGCCGGGACCGTCCACCGGTTCGGGGCGGGCCGAGCGGGTCTCGGGCACGGAGCGGGCGGTGAGGACGAGTCCGAGGACGACCACGGGGACGTTGACCAGGAAGACGGAACGCCAGCCGGTGCCCAGGAGATCGGCGGAGACCAGGACGCCGCCCAGGATCTGCCCGGCCACCATGGACAGTCCGGCCGTGGCGCCGTACAGACTCATCGCACGGGCCCGGCGGGCGCCGGCCGTCGACGACTGGATGGTGGCGAGCACCTGCGGGAGCATCGCGGCGGACGCGGCGCCCTGCGCGACCCGTGCCGCCACGAGCGTCCAGGCGTCCGGCGCGAGTCCGCACGCCAGCGAGGTCACCCCGAAGGCGGCCATGCCCCACAGGAACAGCCGCCGCCGGCCGAACAGATCGCCCAGCCGGCCGCCGAGCACCAGGAGTACGGCGTACGAGACGCCGTACCCGGCGACGACCAGCTCCAGCACGGCCTCGCCCGCGGCGAGGTCGCGGCCGATCGTCGGCAGGGCGACGTTGACGATGAAGAAGTCGATGAGGGGGAGCGCCGCGCCGAGCAGGACCGTGAAGAGCCCGAGATCGCCCAGGGCGGACGGGGCGGTGGAGGAGCGGACAGGGGACGGGGGCGGGGACTGGGTCGGTGTGGTGAGGCTTTCGGTCACACGAGCCAGGCTCGCGCGCCGCTCACACTGGTACCAGAGTCTCTTCATCCTGGTACTGGCGGTACCTGGCAACAGGCTTCGCAGGGCGGCACCCTGGAGGCATGACGACCACGGCCACACCGGAGACCGGGACCGGGACACCGCCGCGCCACCCCCGCGGCGGCGGGGACGGAACGGGCGAACGGGCGCCCACCGCCCCCGAGTCGGTGATCCGGCGCAACGAGCTCGCCGCCTTCCTGCGTCACCGGCGTGAGCACATCGCCCCCGAGCAGGTCGGCCTGGACCGGGGCCGCCGCCGGCGGACGCCGGGACTGCGCCGTGAGGAGGTCGCGCAGCTCTCCGCGGTCGGCGTCACCTGGTACACGTGGCTGGAGCAGGCCCGCGACATCCACGTCTCCGGACAGGTCCTCGACGCGCTGGCCCGCGCCCTGCTCCTCGACCCCAGCGAACGCGCCCATCTCTTCAACCTGGCCGGGACCGCCGACCCGGCGCCGGGGTCGCGGTGCCACGCGATCAGCGACGCCCAGTACGCGCTGCTGGAGCAGTTGGAGCCGATCCCGGCCTCCATCCAGAACAGCCGGTACGACATCCTGGCCCACAACCGCACCTTCGGACTGCTCTTCTGCGACCTCTCCGAGGTGCCGCCCGAGGACATGAACTGCATGATCCTCGCCTACACCAACACCCAATGGCGCGCCTCCATGGTCCAGTTGGAGGAGACCACCCGCTTCCTCGCGGCCAAGCTGCGCGCCGCGATGGCCGACCATCTCGCCGACCCGGCCTGGAAGACGCTGCTCAAGCGGCTGCGTACCGAGTCCGCCGAGTTCCGCGCCGCCTGGGAGCGGCACGAGGTCGTCGAGACCTTCAACAAGCGCAAGCAGTACCGCAACGCCCACGTCGGCCTCCTCGACGTCGACCACACCGACCTCTGGCTCGGCCCCCGCCACGGGCCCCGCATGGTGACGTACGTGCCGGTCGACGAGGAGAGCAGGAGGAGGATGGAGAAGCTGCACGCGATGGCGTTGGAGCGGGACGCCGGGTGAGCGCCGGGCGGCCGGCTCCTAGAAGGCCCAAGAAGATCTTGGGCCTTCTAGGAGCCGACCCTCGCCGCGTCCCGTACCTCGGCCGTATCCAGGCGCTTCGCCGTGCGGTCGGCGGTCTCCCGGGCCCACGCGCCCGTGGTCAGCGCCCCCAGGACGAGGACGGCGAAGCCGCACGCCGCGACGATCCACCAGGCGGGCCGGGCCGCCGACACGAACGAGTCCGCGTACGAGGACGAGCCGATGCCCGCCGCCAGCACCGCCCCGATCACCGCGACGCCCAGCGTCTGGCCGATCTGGCGGCTGGTGGAGGCGACCGCGGCGGCGACACCGGCCTGGGCGCGCGGCATCCCGGACACGGCCGTGTTGGTGATGGGCGCGTTGACGAAGCCGAAGCCGAGGCCGAAGAGGACGTAGCCGATGACGAGGGTGACGTTCCCGGTCTCGGCCTCGAACGCGGCGAAGAGCACCCCGCTCGCGGTCATCGCCACCCCGGCGACCAGCAGCGGCAGCCGGGGCCCCCGGCTGCCGACCAGCCGTCCGGCGACCGGCGCGCAGACGAAGCACAGGAGGGCCATCGGGAGCATCCACAGACCGGCGTGCAGGGCGTCGAGGCCACGCACGTTCTGCAGGTACAGGGTCGACAGGAACAGGAAACCGCCGAGCGCGGCGAACGCGCTGACCGCGATCACCGTCGCCCCGCTGAACGGTGCCGAGCGGAAGAAGCGCAGGTCGATGAGGGGTTCGTCGCGGCGGGGCTCGTACCGCAGGAGGCCGAGGAGGGCGGCGAGGGAGACACCGCCGAGGGCGAGGGTCTCGGCGACCGGCGCGGTCGGCGCCTCGATGATGGCGTACGTGAGGGAGCCGAGCAGCGCGATGACCAGGAGCTGTCCGACGGGGTCGGGGCGGCGGGCCTTCGGGGCGCGGGACTCGGGGACGTACCGCCAGGTCAGCAGCAGTGCGGCCAGGCCGACCGGCAGGTTGATCCAGAAGATCGACCGCCAGCCGACGGAGTCCACGAGGACCCCGCCGATGATCGGCCCCGCGGCCATCGAGATGCCCACGACCGCGCCCCAGACGCCGATCGCCCGGGCCCGCTCGCGCGGGTCCGTGAACGTGTTGGTGATGATCGACATGGCGACCGGGTTGAGCATCGAGCCGCCGACCGCCTGCACCATGCGGAAGCCGACCAGCGATTCGAGGTTCGGGGCGAGGGAGCACAGCACCGAGCCGACCGTGAACACGACCAGGCCGGCCATGAAGACCCGCCTGCGGCCGATCCGGTCGGCGGTGGAGCCGGCCAGCATCAGCAGGGCCGCCAGGACCAGGGTGTAGGCGTCGATGGTCCATTGCAGACCCGCCAGGCTCGCGTTCAGGTCGCGCTGCATCGAGGGCAGGGCGACGTTCAGGACGGTGTTGTCCAGGCTCACGATCAGGAGGCTGGTGCAGCAGATCGCGAGCACGAGCAGACGGTGGCGGCTGCTGAGCTCGGGCATGCGCACCATCGTACGCCCAACTCGATAGTGCGCCTAACTAATGAATGGCGAGCATGGGTCCGTGTGCGTGACAATGGGGGAATGTCCACGCCCGCCTCGCCGCTCCGGATCGGTCCGCACACCGTCACCCCGCCCGTCGTCCTGGCCCCCATGGCCGGCATCACGAACGCGCCCTTCCGCACCCTGTGCCGTGAGTTCAGCGGCGGCAAGGGCCTGTTCGTCAGCGAGATGATCACCACGCGGGCGCTGGTCGAGCGCAACGAGAAGACCATGCAGCTGATCCACTTCGACGCGACCGAGAAGCCGCGCTCGATCCAGCTGTACGGCGTGGACCCGGCGACCGTCGGCAAGGCCGTCCGCATGATCGCGGAGGAGGGCCTCGCCGACCACATCGACCTCAACTTCGGCTGCCCGGTCCCGAAGGTGACCCGCAAGGGCGGCGGATCCGCCCTCCCCTACAAGCGGCACCTGCTGCGCGCGATCCTCCGCGAGGCCGTGAGCGGCGCGGGCGACCTCCCGGTCACGATGAAGATGCGCAAGGGCATCGACGACGACCACATCACCTACCTCGACGCCGGCCGCATCGCCGTCGAGGAGGGCGTCACGGCGATCGCCCTGCACGGCCGCACCGCCGCCCAGCACTACGGCGGCACGGCCGACTGGGACGCCATCGCCCGCCTCAAGGAGCACGTCCCCGAGATCCCGGTCCTCGGCAACGGCGACATCTGGTCCGCGCAGGACGCGCTGCGGATGGTCCGCGAGACGGGCTGCGACGGGGTGGTCGTGGGGCGTGGCTGCCTGGGGCGGCCGTGGCTGTTCGCGGACCTGGTCGCGGCGTTCGAGGGCCGGACGGGAGCCCGTGCCGGAGGCGCTGATGGATGCAGTGCGCAGCCTTCGCTCCGCGAGGTCGCCGACATCATGGTCCGGCACGCCACCCTGCTCGGCGAGTGGATCGGCGACGAGTCCAAGGGTGTCGTCGACTTCCGCAAGCACGTGGCCTGGTACCTCAAGGGCTTCGCGGTCGGCTCCGAGATGCGCAAGCGGCTCGCCATCACTTCCTCCCTCGCTGAACTCCGCACCGGGCTGGACGAGTTGGAGCTCGACCAGCCCTGGCCGACCGGTGCCGACGGCCCGCGCGGCCGCACCTCCGGCAACAACCGCGTCGTCCTGCCCGACGGTTGGCTCAAGGACCCGTACGACTGCGCGGGCGTGGGCGAGGAAGCCGAACTGGACACGTCCGGGGGGTAGTTGCCCCGTTCTGTCGGCCCTGTCGGCCCTGTCGGCCCTGTCGGCGTTCCGGTCGTTGTGCGGCCGATTTCCGTCATCTCGGAGTGAGTGGGGAAATGTCCGGGTAGCGCGTTTTGGTGTGCGGAGCGAGCGGGACACCGAAGAAGCCGACGGGGACACCGTCGAAGCCCTCCACAAGGCCCTCCCGGAACCGGAAGTCGCCGACACGGCAGAGCGAACCGTCCCGGCCCCCCGCCCCGTACACACGGCCCCCCTCCTACGTCCCCCACTGCGCGCACCACGTCTCGTACGTCCTCACCGTCCTGGACCGGCTGGTCCCGGCCGGCACCCGGTGCGCGGTCATCGGCGCCCCGCTGACCTCCAACGTCGGCGACAGCGCGATCTGGCTCGGCCAGCGCGCACTGCTCGGCGCGCTCGGGGCCGAGGTGCGCTACGCCTGCGACCTGATGTCGTACGACGCCGGGCAGCTGGCGGCCTGTCTCCCGGACGGCCCGATCATGCTGACGGGCGGCGGCAACCTCGGTGACCTCTGGGAGGACAGCCAGCTCCTTCGCGAACAGGTGCTGCGCGACTTCCCGGACCGCCGGATCGTCCAGCTGCCCCAGTCCGTGCACTTCACGGACCACGCCAACCTCACCCGCGCCCGCCGCGTCTTCGACGCCCACCCCGATCTCACCCTGCTGCTGCGCGACCGGCACAGCCTGCACCGCTGCCGCACGGTCTTCGAGGCCCCCGCCCTGCTCGCCCCCGACCTGGCCTTCGCCGTACCGCCGGACGCGCTCGCCGGCGGCACGGTCGCCCATGACGTCGTCTGGCTGGCCCGGGAGGACAAGGAGTCGGCGAAGGGCCCACCGGCCGGGCGGGGCGCGTCACGGCGGGAGCGCGGCGGCCCGTACGTCTTCGACTGGACCCGGGAGGGCACCGACACCGACTGGCGGCGGGCCAAGGAAGCGCTCTGGCGCGGCCGGGCCCGCGCCCTGTGCCGCGCCGGCTCCGGCGACCCGCCGGGCGCCGTCCCCGCCCTCCTCGCCGCCTACGACGGCCTCGCCCGCCTCCAACTGGCGCGCGGCTGCCGCCTGTTGACCGCGGGCCGGGTGGCCGTCACCGACCGCCTCCACGGCCACGTCCTCGCCCTCCTCCTGGGCCTCCCCCACGTCCTGGTCGCCGACCGCTACGGCAAGGCCCGCAGCTACTGGGACACCTGGACGGCCCACCGGCCCCCGACCACGGAGTGGGCCTGGACGGAGGCGGAGGCGAGGCAGACGGCGAGGAGGTTGCTGGCGGGGCTGAGCGCCCCGTAAGGGGCGCGGGCCTGTATCGATGTGCGGCTTTGCCGCGTGGGCGCGAGCAACCACGACGAACCCGCGGCCCGCAGACCACCCACGCCCCCACGGCGCCCAGCGGCTCAACCCAGCGGAGCGACTACGCTCCGCCCACAGCGGTCAACAACGCCAAGGGAGCCGCCGCCGACCGCGACTCCCGCACACACGCATGCGGATACGGCACCGGCTCCGGATGCGTGTCCCGCCCGTACCCGGCGAGAACCTCCGGCAGCCGATGCCCCGCCGCGGTCGCCGCGTCGACCATGCCGGAGGCGACCGCCCGGGCCTCGTCGTGCAGCCCGTACCGCGCCAGCCCCAGCGTGATCAGCGCGTTGTCGTGTGGCCAGACCGACCCCCGGTGATACGACAGCGGGTGATACGCGGGCTGCCCGGACGCCAGCGTCCGCACACCCCACCCGGAGAAGAAGTCGGGCTCCAGAAGCCGCCGGCCCACCGTCTTCCCGTACTCCTTGTCCAGCAGCCCCGACCACAGCAGATGCCCCGCGTCCGAGGCGAGCGCGTCGACCTGCCTGCCCTCACTGTCCAGCGCCAGCGCGGGGAAGCCGTGTCCGGGCATCCAGAAGTCCCGCTGGAAACGGTCACGGAGGTCACCGGCGGCCTGTTCCAGGAGTGCCGCGTACACCTCGTCCTCCCAGACCGTGCGGGCCAGCACGGCGGTGCGGCGCAGCGCGTCGTACGCGTAGCCCTGCGCACCCGCCGCCATCACCGGCCCGGCGGCGGGCCGGCTGCCGTCGGCGGAGCAGATCGAGTCGGGGGAGTCCTTCCAGTTCTGGTTGGCGAGACCGCCCTGGTCGGCGCGGTACACGAGATAGCCGCGCGAGGTGAGCCCGCCGTGGTCGAGCATCCAGCCGATCGCGGCCCGTGCGTGGGGTTCGAGGCGGCGGGCCAGGGTGACGTCCCCGGTCTGCTCCACATACGCGCCGAGCAGGACGAGGAAGAGCGGGGTCGCGTCCACCGAGCCGTAGTAACGCCCGTACGGCACCTGCCCGAAGTGCGCCAGCTCGCCGTGCCGCACCTCGTGCACGATCTTGCCGGGTTGGGCCACCGACTCGACGCCGACCTCGGTCGCCTGGGCCGCGGCGAGCGCGAGCAGCGTGGCGGCGGCCGGCTCCGGCCGGTAGGGGAGCGTGAAGAGGGAGGTCACCAGGGCGTCCCGGCCGAGGAGGGTGAGGAACCAGGGCGCCCCGGCGGCGGGCACCCGCAGCGTCTCGCCGTCCGGGCCGGTCGCCGGGACCTGGAGCGCCGCGAGATCGGCGAGCCCCCGCGCACAGGCCGCGGCCAGCTCCGGCCAGCCGGTGGGGAAGGCCACCCCCTCCATGAACTCCCCCTCCATCGCGAGGAGTTGCTCGTTCACGGCGGCCGGTGAGCGCGGCACCCGCAGGGCCCGCCGGTCACCGTGCGTCCGCGCCATCACCCGGCAGGTCAGCTCCACGGAGTCGTGCGGTGCGAGATCGAGCGCCCAGACGAGCCGCCGCGCCCCCGTCCCGGTCTCCTCCACGCTGTCCGGCACGGGCTCGGCCGTCACCGTCGTACAGGACCGCCACTCGCCGCGCCGGTAGCTGAACTCCACGCCGTCGTCGAGGACTTCGCGCTTCCGGACGACACCGCTCTTGGCGTACGTACGGAAGTCGGAGCGCAGCTCGAACTGGTCGGTGAAGTCGGCGTCCGCGGTGATCGCGATCCGGACCGTCGTCGCCTCCGGGCGGTTGCTCGTGACACGCAACGTCTCCACGAACGCGCTGTCGGAGACGGCCTGTTCACGGAAGAGCGTGTACGCGGGCGGCTCCCGGCGGCCGCCCCGGGGCACGAGCACACAGCGCGCGGTGTCGCCGTCCGCGACCGGCGTGAGCGGCTCGGGAACCGCGCCGTCGACGGTCAGCTGCCACCGGCTCAGATGCCGGGCGTCCCGTACGAAGAGCCCGTCCGGGGAACTGCCGCCCCGCACCCCGCTGATGTCGCCGCCGTCGCCCACGGCGGCGAACGTCCCGCCGCGCACGAGCAGGTGATGCCGGTCCGTCATCCCCGGTCCCCTCCCTTGTCACCCATGCCGAACACGACCCCGTTGTCGTGGTGCTGTCCGTCGTGCTGTCCGTCGTGCCGTCCGTTGTGCCGTCCGTGGTGCTGCCCATGGCCGTGACCCAGACCCAGGCCCTGACCGTGACCCTGGCCGTGACCCTGACCCTGGCCGTGACCCTGACCCTGACCCTGGCCGTGACCCTGACCCTGACCCTGGCCGTGACCCTGGCCGTGACCCTGGCCTTGATCCTGGCCGTGACCCTGGCCGTGACCCTGGCCTTGATCCTGATCGTGGCCCTGGTCGTCCTGGTGCAGCAGGTCGAGGGTGAGCGCGGCCGTCCAGCCGAAGCCGAGCGCTCCACAGGCCTCGCCCGTGTACGGGTCCACGTACTCGGCGAACCCGGACGCCCCTGCGGTCTCCAGCAGCGCCGCCCGCAGCGCGTCGGCCCGCCCCGACTCCCCGTGCAGCCTGAGCCCCCGCTCCAGCATCCAGTTCGTGTTGAACCACGCCGGCCCACGCCAGTACCGGTGCGGATCGAAGGCCTCCCCGGTCAGGTCGTACGACGGCACGAGCCGGGTGGCGTCGCCGAGCCCGAAGCGCGGGCCGTGGATCGTACGGACGAGGGCGGCGACGATGTCGCGGGGGAGACCGGGGAGCAGCAGGGGGATCAGGCCGGAGACACCGCGCTCGGGGATGAGGGCGTCGGTGGTGACGTCCCGGCAGAAGAACATCTCCTCCGCCGGGTCCCACAGCCGCTCCACCAGCGCCGCCGTCAGGCGCTCGGCGCGCGCGTGCCGGGCGGCTCCCGGTGCGCCCAACTCCTCCGCGATGCGTGCCAGCGCGTGCTCGGAGGCGATGAGGAGGGCGTTGAACGCCGGGTCCTCCACGGCGAACCCGCCCGCTCCGCCCCCGTTCCTGCCACCCGCCCCATCCCCGCTTCTCCCGCCCGCCCCATCCCCGCTTCTCCCGCCCGCCCCATCCCCGCTTCTCCCGCCCACCCCATCCCCGCTTCTCCCGCCCACCCCATCCCTGTATCCGGCGTCCCGGTAGTCCGTCGCCAGCCGCACGTACCGCCCGTAGTCCAGATCCGTCGGCCGGTCCCCGGCCGCGCCGTGGTCGAGGTCGGCGCGGCGGAAGGACCGGGCCGGGGCCGGGGTGATCCGGGCGAGGGGCGCGTCCCAGGTGGGGCTGTTGTCCATGCCCTGCTCCCAGGGGTGGACGACGGACGCCAGCCCGCCCCCGCCCAGGTCCCGGCGGCCCAGCAGATAGCGGTGCCAGGCGGCCAGCCCCGGATAGACCCGGGACAGGAAGCCGCGCGCCCGGGACAGCCCGGGGTCCGCCCGGTGCACCAGCCACGCGGCCAGCGCGTGCACCGGCGGCTGCACGATGCCCGAGGTCTGCGGGGTGCGCGGAGCACCCGCGGCGCGCCCCGCGGTCGAGGAGCGCCAGAAGTCGGGGCTCGGGAAGTACGCGTCGAGCGGCACCGAGGGGTTGAAGACGATGTGCGGGACCCGTCCGTCGCCCCACCGTGCGGCGAGCAGCGTCTCCAGCTCGGTCTGGGCCCGCAGCGGCGACAGATGGCGCAGCCCGATCGCGATGAACGCCGAGTCCCACGACCACTGGTGCGGATACAGCTTGCGCGACGGCACCGTGGACCGGCCCGTCCAGTTGGCGGCCAGCACGTCGGCCGCCGCGCGGTGCAGCGGACCGGACGGCACGGCCGGATCGTATACATCGGCTCCGGCGCGCGCGCCCGCGCCTGGTCGACGGGCGGTGAGCTGGGTTGTGCGGTCCACGCAGGGCTCCCTGAGGACAAGGGCCGACCGGTTCGGCAGTAGCTACCGTAGGGTTACGTCTACTTAACACGCAAAACTCAATATGTAATGCAGAGTTGGTGAACGCAAGAGGGTGCGCGGGAACGAATTCCTGAGGGGCCGCGACAATGGCGGCATCGAGGACGACACGAGCGGAAGGGCCTGAAGGTGGGCAGTCATGCCGGTGCCGGAGATCTGCTGGAGCTGGTCCGCAGCGGCCGGGCCACCACCCGTGGCGCGCTCCAGCAGGCCACGGGCCTGTCCCGGGCGACGGTCGGCCAGCGGCTGGACCGCCTCTTCCGCGCGGGCTGGCTCCGCGAGGGCGCCGGCGGCCCCGTCGACTCCCCGCTCGGCGGCCGCCCCTCCATCACCCTGGAGTTCGACGACGAGCACGCGATCGTCCTCGCCGCCGACCTCGACACCCGCCACGCCCGCGCCGCCGTCCTCTCCCTCACCGGCGAGATCCAGGCCGAACACACCGGCACCCTGGTCATCGAGGAGGGCCCCGACGCCGTACTGGACGAACTCGGGCGCTGGTTCGCCGAACTCCTGGAGAAGGCGGGCCGCCCGGCCGGCGCGGTCTGCGGTATCGGCCTCGCGGTCCCCGGCCCCGTGGACACCGACACCGGCCGCGTCGTCCAGCCGCCGATCATGCCCGGCTGGGACGGCTACGACATAAGAAGCCGCCTGGCCCGCGCCTTCACCGAACACGCGGCCGGCCCCGCCGGGATCCCGGTCCTCGTCGACAACGACGCCAACCTCATGGCGTACGGCGAACAACGCACCGGATACGCCGGCTGCTCGGCGTTCGCGCTGGTCAAGGTGTCCACAGGTATCGGTGCGGGTGTGGTGGTCGGGGGGTCGATATTCCGGGGCGTGGACGGCGGCGCCGGCGACATCGGCCACATCCGGGTCCCCCAGGGCGCGGAGGCGTTGTGCAAGTGCGGTTCGTACGGCTGTCTGGCGGCGATCGCCAGCGGCGGCGCCGTGGCGCGACGGCTGGCGGAGGCGGGGATTCCGGCGGCCTCCGGATCGGATGTGCGGGACCTGCTGACCGCCGGGCACCCCGGGGCGATGGCGCTCGCGCGGGAGGCGGGCCGGGCGGTCGGGGACGTGCTGGCGACGGTCGTGACCCTGCTGAACCCCGGGGTACTGATGATCGCCGGCGATTTGGCCGGAACCCCCTTCCTCACGGGCGTACGCGAACTGCTCTACCAGCGCGCCCTGCCCCGCTCCACGGCCCATCTGGACGTGGTGACCTCCCGGCTGGGGGAGCGGGCCGGCCTGGTCGGGGCGGGTGCGCTGGTCGTCGAGCACCTGTACGCGCCGGAGCGCGCCGAGCAGCGGTTGGTGGCGCTGGGGGTGTGACGGGCGTGTTTCTGTCCCGAACCCCGGTCCGCATGGTGAAATCCGGCTCCCCTCATCGGCGTGATTCTCGCCACCCCTGATAGGGGTTGCGCTCAGATGAGCGAATCATGGGCGGTTCCGCGACTTCAAAGGGTGGCACTCGGTGCCACCCTTTGATCGTTCATCGAGCGAACTCAGGCGTGCCGATTGCCGCTCAGGTGAGCGCTATGGTGAGTGGGTGAAGGGGAATGCGTTCAAGAGGTGAACGCATTCCGGCGCGGTTCCTTGCCAAGCCTTGACTTTCGATCTACTGGCGGACGGGTGGTTACAGGCGCATGACGCGCAAGTGGACGTACCCAGGAGCCTTCGATCTGGGTATGTTCCTCGCCGTCAGGGCAGCCACCGCGTCCTCAAGGAGTTGGGACCTGTGTCGGAAAACAAAGATCCCCACGTAGGCCACGTAGCTCAGAGCGTTGAGGGCGTGAAGTTTGTTTATGACTTCACCGAAGGCAACAAGGACCTCAAGGACCTCCTCGGCGGCAAGGGCGCGAACCTCGCCGAGATGACCAACCTCGGTCTTCCCGTGCCTCCCGGCTTCACCATCACCACCGAGGCCTGCAAGGTCTACCTCGACAGCGGCGACGAGCCCGCGGCACTCCGTGACGAGGTCACCGCCCACCTCGCGGCCCTCGAGGAGAAGATGGGCAAGAAGCTCGGCCAGGCCGACGACCCGCTCCTTGTCTCGGTCCGCTCCGGCGCGAAGTTCTCGATGCCCGGAATGATGGACACGGTCCTCAACATCGGCCTCTCCGACAAGTCGGTGCAGGGCCTGGCCAAGCAGGCCGGCGACGACCGCTTCGCCTGGGACTCCTACCGCCGGCTCATCCAGATGTTCGGCAAGACCGTCCTCGGCGTCGACGGCGACCTCTTCGAAGAGGCGCTGGAGGCGGCGAAGACGGCCAAGAAGGTCGTCGTCGACACCGAGCTGGAGGCCGCCGACCTCAAGAAGCTCGTCACCAAGTTCAAGAAGATCGTCAAGACCGAGGCCGGCCGGGACTTCCCGCAGGACCCGCGCGAGCAGATGGACCTCGCCATCCACGCGGTCTTCGACTCCTGGAACACCGACCGCGCGAAGCTCTACCGCCGCCAGGAGCGCATCCCCGGCGACCTCGGCACCGCGGTCAACGTCTGTTCGATGGTCTTCGGCAACCTGGGCCCCGACTCCGGCACCGGCGTTGCCTTCACCCGCGACCCCGCCTCCGGCCACCAGGGCGTGTACGGCGACTACCTCCAGAACGCCCAGGGCGAGGACGTGGTGGCGGGCATCCGCAACACCGTCCCCCTGGCCGAACTGGAGTCGATCGACAAGAAGTCGTACGACCAGCTGATGCAGATCATGGAGACCCTGGAGAACCACTACAAGGATCTCTGCGACATCGAGTTCACCATCGAGCGCGGCCAGCTGTGGATGCTCCAGACCCGCGTCGGCAAGCGCACGGCGGGCGCGGCCTTCCGTATCGCCACGCAGCTGGTGGACCAGGGCCTGATCGACGAGGCGGAAGCCCTCCAGCGGGTGACGGGCGCCCAGCTCGCGCAGCTCATGTTCCCCCGCTTCGACGAGGACGCGAAGGTCGCGCAGGTCGGCCGCGGCATCGCCGCCTCCCCGGGCGCGGCGGTCGGCAAGGCGGTCTTCGACTCGTACACGGCCGTGAAGTGGTCGCGTTCGGGCGAGAAGGTCATCCTGGTCCGCCGCGAGACGAACCCCGACGACCTCGACGGCATGATCGCGGCCGAGGGCATCCTGACCTCACGCGGTGGCAAGACGTCCCACGCGGCCGTGGTCGCGCGCGGCATGGGCAAGACGTGCGTGTGCGGCGCGGAGGAGCTGGAAGTCGACACCAAGCGCCGCCGTATGACGGTGCCGGGTGGCCATGTGGTGGAGGAGGGCGACCTCATCTCCATCGACGGTTCGTCGGGCAAGGTCTACCTGGGCGAGGTCCCGGTGGTCCCGTCCCCCGTCGTGGAGTACTTCGAGGGCCGGATGCACGCGGGCGCCAACGACGCCGACGAACTGGTCGAGGCGGTCCACCGCATCATGGCCTTCGCGGACCGCAAGCGCCGTCTCCGTGTCCGCGCCAACGCCGACAACGCCGAGGACGCGCTGCGCGCCCGCCGCTTCGGCGCCCAGGGCATCGGCCTGTGCCGTACGGAGCACATGTTCCTCGGCGACCGCCGTGAACTGGTCGAGCGCCTGATCCTGGCCGACACGGAGACCGTGCGCGAGGAGTCCCTGAAGGCGCTGCTCCCGCTCCAGAAGCAGGACTTCATCGAACTCTTCTCGGCGATGGACGGCCTCCCGGTGACGGTCCGTCTCCTCGACCCGCCGCTGCACGAGTTCCTCCCGGACATCACGGAACTCTCCGTCCGCGTGGCCCTGGCGGAGTCCCGCCAGGAGCCCCACGAGAACGAACTGCGCCTGCTCCAGGCCGTCCACCGCCTGCACGAGCAGAACCCGATGCTGGGTCTGCGGGGCGTGCGGCTGGGGCTGGTCATCCCCGGCCTGTTCACGATGCAGGTCCGTGCCATCGCGGAGGCGGCGGCCGAACGCAAGAACGCCAAGGGCGACCCGCGCGCCGAGATCATGATCCCGCTCGTCGGCACGGTCCAGGAACTGGAGATCGTCCGCGAGGAGGCGGACGCGGTGATCGCGGAGGTCGAGGCGGCGTCGGGGGTGGCGCTGAAGCTGTCGATCGGCACGATGATCGAACTGCCGCGGGCCGCCCTCACGGCCGGCCAGATCGCGGAGGCGGCGGAGTTCTTCAGCTTCGGCACGAACGACCTGACGCAGACGGTGTGGGGCTTCAGCCGCGACGACGTCGAGGCGTCCTTCTTCACGGCCTACCTGGAGAAGGGCATCTTCGGAGTCTCCCCCTTCGAGACGATCGACAAGGACGGCGTGGGTTCCCTGGTCAAGCTGGCCGCGGAGGCCGGCCGCGCCACCCGCCCCGACCTCAAGCTCGGCGTCTGCGGCGAGCACGGCGGCGACCCGGAGTCCGTCCACTTCTTCCACGAGGTCGGCCTCGACTACGTCTCCTGCTCCCCGTTCCGCATCCCGGTCGCCCGACTGGAAGCGGGCCGCGCGGCGTCGCAGTCGGCGGGCAGCGACCACCGCTAGCGCCACAGCGGGCCCTCGCGCGTCCCTGACGTCGCGACCCCGAACCCCGGAACCGCCGCTTGTCCCCGACCGACCCTCACCGATGGGCGGCGGTTCCGGATCACGAAGAGAGGGCGGCATCCCGTGCGGGGGGTGCCGCCCTTTCGGTTTGGGTGGTTCGTGCTTCCTGTGCTCCAAGATCACCTGTTTCGGTGGTGATGGGGTGGACTGATCGTTTCTGTGTGGAGTCGTGACGTTACATTCCGTGATTACTGGTGGCCGCTGGGTCACTGATGATCACGGAGGTGCGCATGAAGAGGGCCATGGCTGGGATGGTGGCGGCAGGGCTGATCCTCACGGGGGCGGGGACCGCGCTCGCGGCGCAGAAGGGGAGGGTCCCCGTGCTCACGTCGGCTGGTGTCGCTTTCGAGCGCGGGACGTACAAGTTCAATCCCCCGGGTACCGACCACGGATCATTCGAGTGGGCCGGTGATCTCAGCGACGCGTACCCGGAAGACGGCCACAACGTGTACGTGCAGGTCGGCGTCGAAGGGCACGGCTGGGCGCGGTACTACGGGAAGCAGCGGAGCACGGTGCGCCTGCGTCACTCCGACTGGAGCGGAGCGCAGCGGTACACGGACAACGCGAAGCTGCGGGTCTGTCGTGACCGAGGCTCCTTGCGGCCCGACAACTGCTCGCCCACCAAGCGCTTCGCGTACACGCTCGACTGAGCCCACCCGGCATCCACAGCCCAGGCGTTCTCGCCTGGGCTCGTGCTCTTCTTAGGGGAATGAGATCAAGACATCAGAAGTCCTGTTCGCCAAGGGAGTCGACCTTCTCTACGGTGAGACACCCGCCGTCAGGAACGCCGAGATCTCCCTGAGCCGGGGAGAGGTCGTAGCGATCACTGGGCAGAGCGGTTCAGGGAAATCCTCACTGTTGTACTGCCTGGCCGGGGTGTTGCCGGTGGCCCGTGGCGAAGTCCGTTTCGAGGGGCGCTCCCTCGGCGACCTCGACGACGAGGAACTCAGCGAGCTGCGCCGGGAACGGTTCGGCTTCGTCTTCCAATACGGTGAGTTGTTGCCCGAGTTGACGGTAGAGGAGAACACCGCGCTCCCCTTGCGGCTCGCCGGGCAGCGCAAGAAGAAGGCTCTTGCCGCAGCCGGAGAGGTGCTGGGTCGGCTCGGTCTCGCGGACCTGCGAGAGCGACGGCCCTCACAGGTGTCCGGGGGGCAGAGTCAGCGAATCGCGGTGGCCCGCGCCTTGGTGCACCGCCCGGCCGTGGTCTTCGCCGACGAGCCGACCGGGTCGCTCGACAGTGCCAATGCCGCAGCCGTACTCGACGAGTTTCTGACCCTCGCCCGCTCACAGGGAACAGCGGTGCTGCTGGTGACGCACGACTCCCAGGTGGCGGCCCGTGCGGACAACCGCTACACGATGTGCGACGGCACCCTCTCGGCTCAGGTGAGGGAGGCTACGTGAAGGAACTCATCCTGGGGCTCCGGCTGTTGACGGGTGCTGGGCGTGGCAGTCGTGTGCGCTTCCTGCTCATGGTCGCGGGGAGTGCCATCGGAGTGAGTTGCCTGGCCATGGTCCTCACCATTCCAGGGATTCTGGCCACGCAGGACGGGCGCAAGGCGGCGCGTGAACCGGATTGCGTCAAGGACCCGAAACGCTTTGCCTGCCTCGTGCCCGAGGGTGCCTCCTATGTGCTGACCAGGACGGATCCCTACGGTGCGGAACCCATCACCCGGGTGTTTCTTGCCCGAGGAGCAGGACGTGTCGAGCCACCGCCGGGCCTGAGCGAACTCCCCGCCACCGGCGAGCTGTTCGCTTCTCCCCGGCTGAACGAGGTACTGCGGCGAGAGCCCAGCCTGGCTCGCCTTCTGCCAGGTGAGGTGCAAGGGATCATCGGCCCACAAGGGTTGGCTCACCCCGACGAGTTGTACGCGTATGTCGGTGTCAGCCAGGACGAGCTGGGAGATGACGGCCATCCAGTGGCGTTCTTCGGCGAGGCCTTCGCCGGCTCGCCCACGGTGGAGCCCTCCACTCTCGACATCGTCCGCTTCACCCTCGCGGGCGTCGTCCTCCTGCCCTTGGCGGTATTCCTCTCCGTATGCGCCCGGCTCTCCGCTGCCGCTCGCACCCGGCGGCTGGCCGCACTACGACTACTGGGACTGAGCAGGAAGGGCACCCAAAGAGTCAATGCCGCCGAGACCGTCGCGGCAGCCTTCCTGGGGGCCGTGCTCGGTCTGGGCATCTACGAGGTTGCCAACCAACTCGTCTCGCGAGTGGGCGTGCCGGGCTTCAAGTGGTATCCCTCCGACGGGGCGCTGTCCTTGTCCACAGCTTTCGTCTGCCTCGTCGGCTGTCCGACGCTCGCGTGGTTCGTGGGCCGGGCGAGTGCGCGGAAGGCGGCGGCGAACCCACTGGCCGTCCGGCGAAGCGCTGTGGAGAGCACACCCGGAAAGTGGGGGCTGCTCCCACTGGTCCCGGGTCTGGGCATGGTGACCGGGTACTGCGTGGCCGGTGCGACGGGTCACGCACCGCGGGAGACGTCACTTTCCTCGATCCTCATGCCCCTCGCCGTCGTTCTGGTCGGTGTCGGGCTGGTGATGTTGCTGCCGGTCTTCTCGCGAACCTTTGCCCAGAGGGTGGCCCGCTCCGCCCGCTCGGTCTCCCTGGGCCTCGCCATGCGGCGCAACGAGGTCGAAGCCGGAGGCGCGTTGCGGGTGGCGACAGGGCTGGTGACCCTTGTCTTCGCGGCGTCGCTGGTACAGGGGGTGCTGATCGAACTGGACCAGGTAAGCAAGAACACCTTGCCTGTTCAGCGGTACACCATCCCGCTCCAGGACGTCACCGACGAGAAGCAGCGGGCCTTGCAGGAGGTGACGGGAGTTCGCGCGCACGCGATGGTCATGGAGTCCCGGACGAACGCGGACATCGACCACCTGGAGCCGAGCATCAGGGCTGTGGTGGCCACCTGCGATCAACTGCGCGGAATCCTGCCGAGAGTCGGTAAGTGCGTGGACGACCGCCCTGTACGGCTCTGGGATCCGGGTCAGCCCTATGAAAGGGACAGCAAGCCCGGGGCGAGCTTTCACTTCGACTCGCGGAGGGAAGGCGATCAGCCTGCCATGAGAGTGGAGGTGCCACGAGAGACGCTGCGGTTCAGCGGCTACCCAGGCTGGCCGATCTTCGACAGCGGCGACGTACTGGTGCCGCCGTCCGCTCTGCCGGAAGGCTTTCGCCCGGATCACGCCACCCTCACCCTCCTCAGTGACTCGGCCCCCGAAACCGTCCGCGAGGTCCTCGACGGCATCGGTGGCGTCGATCCCACCACGGAGGTCGGCACGCCGGGCGTGGTCGTCACGGCGCTCCAGCAGATCACCGTGGTCAAGAGTCTCCTGGGCATCGGCATGGTCCTGGGGCTGATCATCGGTGTGGCCGCCTACCTGGTGGCAGCCACGGACCGTGCGGTGGAGCGAAAGCCCCAGGTCACCGGCCTGTCCCTGCTCGGAGCCCGCCCCCGCACGCTGCGGACCGTGCAAGTCGTGCAAGTGGTCGTACCGTTGGCCATCGGCCTGGCCCTGGCCGTGGTGCTGGGCAAGCTGGCCGAGTCCAGCTACCTCGTGACCGGAGGCGGTGCCATCTACTGGGACGGTGCCGGGATTCCGCTGTTGCTGGTCTGCGCGCTGGGTGCGGTGGCCGTGGCCGCCGTCGGTGCGCTGCCCCTCGTCGGGCGCCGGATCGATCCGGAGCTGATCCGGCGGGACTGAGGGTCGGTGGTGGTGATGCGCGAAAGGGGCGGCGCTCGTGCGGGAGTGCCGCCCCTTTCGCGCATCGGCCACAAACTCTGTGGCCCGTGCGCCGGTCCCTGGATACCGTCGTTCCCCCCGGCCGGCCGAACCCGCGGTCGCCGTGCGTCCAGAGAGCGAACCGATTCCGTGAGCAGGCGGCGAGAGACGACGACACTGTGGCGGCCCATCGGGCCCGTGGAGTTGGAGCTGGTGCGGGAGTCGGGGTGGCGGGCCTGGCCTCCTCGGCTTCCTGAGCAGCCGATCTTCTATCCGGTGCTCAATGAGGCGTACGCGGTGAAGATCGCCCGGGACTGGAATGTGAAGCACGACGGGGCGGGGTACGTCACGAGGTTCGAGGTCGACGCGGAGTTCCTGCGGCGGTATCCGGTGCGGCAGGCCGGCGGGGAGACGATTCTCGAACTGTGGGTGCCGGCTGAGGAGCTCGAGGAGTTCAACGCGCACATCGTGGGGGAGATCGCGGTCGTGCACGAGTTCCGGTGACCGGTGGCCGGTGGCCGGTGGCCGAGCCGGGGTCCGGGAGCTGAGGGGCGGTGGTCGGGGTAACCCGCCGCCGCCCCTGGTCGCAGGTCAGGTTCTCACGGTCGTCGTTCCCCGGGACGGCCGCGGGATGGATACCGGCCCCGCGCTGCGGTGGCCCGCGATCTCCAGGAGGACTCGTACGACGTCGTCGTGGAGGGCGTCGCTGATCTCATGTGCTTGGGGGGTGTCGACGTGCAGCATGTTGACGTGCAGGCCGGTGGCGGTGCGGTGGAACCAGTGGCTGATGCCGTTGCCGCGGGCGGCCCAGACGTGCAACGTCGGGTTCCAGAGCGGGTGTCGGAGGCCGCCGGGGGTCCGTCGGAAGTCGATGTAGGAGAAGAAGTTCACCGGGAACGGCCAGTGGTGCAGGGCGAAGCTCTCCGGGTCGAGCAACTCCCACGCCCGTACGAAGGGGATGTCGGTGTGCCGCTGCAACTCGCCGTACGCCGCGCGGGCCCGCGCGATGGTGGTGGCGTGGTCCGAGCCGCCCTCACTCACCTGGAACTCGATCGGCATCGTGTTCACGAACCAGCCGATGGAGTGCTGCCACGGGTTCGGGGCTCCGTCGGCTCCACCGGCTTCGCCGGCCGCTCGGCCGCCTCCGGAGCCCTCCGCCCCCGCGCCCTCGTCGGTCCGCTCGCTGATGGGGAGCAGGCTCCGGTAGACCCCCGGGCCCCCGAAGCGGTGCTGGGCCGTCGCGGCGGCCGCCAGCACGGCCGTGAAGACGCTGCCTCCCGATGCGCGCGCGCCTGCCGCGAGGGCGTCGGTCCGGTGGGCGTCCAGGAGGGGGAAAGCCCTGTTCACCAGGGGATACAGGTGGTCGTCCGGAACGCCCAGGTCGAAGGGGAACCTGGGGAAGAAGCCGCCGTTGCCGCGGATGAAGTCCTTCCAGTACGCCAGGCGGTCGTCGTCGGGGCGCAGGGAGGCGTAGCGGCGGCGTTGGTCGTCGCCGAAGGTCAAGTAGCTGCCCGCGGAGGGGAGTTGCGGGGCGCGGTCGGCGGTGAGAGCGGCGTACGCGGTCTGGATTTCGTCCACGACGACGGGCATGGACAGGCCGTCGCAGACGATGTGGTCGAAGCAGAGGTAGAGCGTCGCGTTCGTCTCCCGGACCACCGCGCCCATGAGGAACAGCGGCCAGGAGAGGGTGTCGATGCTCTTGAAGGTCTTGTCGAGGTGGGTGTGCAGGTCGTCCCGGGTGTGGAAGTGACCGACCTCTTCCGTCTCCAGGGCGATGGATTCGGGTGCCAGTGCCGTGCAGTTCAGGTCGCCGGCCAGGCGCTGGAACTCACTGCGGAGCACCTCGTGGCGCCGTACGAGGAGAAGGAGCGCCGATTCGAGGGCCGCGGTGTCCAGCGGGCCCGCGATGTCGAAGGTGACCGTGATCGAGCTGGCGATTCCGTCGCTCGTACTGCGGGTCGCTTCGGAGGACGAGTGGTGCTTGTCCTGATTGAACGAGGCGGATGCGACCGTGGAATTCCGCTCGTCGTGGGGGGAATGCTTCGTGCGCAAGGACCAGGAGATCACGGTCCCGGGTGCGATGGTGGCGTCGGAGAAGGGGATTTGCAGCACTCGGGGGCTTTCTGTTCGTGACTTGTGGGGGGAAGTCAGGGGGAGGTTAAAGGGAAGAGGGGGAAGTCAGGGGGAAGTTGGGGAAAGGTGAGGGAGGGAGAGCGGCGGGGAAAGTCAGAGGGGAGTGAGGGGAGAGTGAGGGGGGATGTGCGTCAGTAGGGAATTCACCGCCTGGTTGACGCCGTCCTCGGCGCGGACGAGGCGGGCGATGTCGTGTGCCCGGTGTTTCAGGTGCCGGTCCGTCACCGCTGTGCTGATCGCTTCCGCGAGGTCGGGTGCGGTGAGGGTGCGGGCGGTGAGGGGAGCGGGGGCCACGCCCAGGTCTCGCATACGGGCGGCCCAGTGGGTCTGGTCGCCCATGTGGGGGCAGAGGACCTGAGGGCGGCCCGCGGCGAGGGCGGCGCCGACGGTGCCGGGGCCGCCGTGGTGGACGACCGCGGCCGTACGGGGGAAGAGCCAGTCGTGCGGGACCTGTTCGATCGTCAGGATGTTCGGCGACCGGGGGGCGGAGTCACGCGTCGCCGCGCCGATGCCGCCCCAGCCGGTCGCGACCACCGCCCGTACGCCGGTGAGGCGGATCGCCTCGGTGACCAGGGCGTGGTTCCGGCGGGCCCGGGTGCCGGTCATGCTGCCGAAGCCGATGTAGACGGGGGGTGGCCCCTCGTCCAGGAACCGGGTCAGCTCCCTGGGCGGCGTCCAGTCGGGGCGGGCGGGCAGGTACCAGAAACCCGTGGTGCGTACGGCGTCGCCCCACGCCGGGTCGATCGGGGTGACGTGCCGGCTGAACGACTGCAGGACCGGGCGCCGCCTGCCCTCGGGGTCCCGTAGCCATCGCCGTGCGCCGTACCGGCGGGGCGCCAGACCCAGTTCGGTCGTCCGCCAGCGCTCCACCTCGCGGGACCGCTGGGCCGCCGTCACCAGGGCGTAGGTGCTCCGGTTGAGGAGGCGCGGCACCGGGGGCAGCGGCATCAACTGGCAGGGGAACGCGTCGGTGGCGATCCAGCCGGGTTGCAGCGCCACGACGACGGCGGGTACGTCCAGCATGTCGGCCACATGCTGCGCGGGGAACGCCGCCGAATGCACCACCGCCGCCAGGTCGGCGTGGTCGTGGGCGATGGCCGCCACATCGCGCAACGGGGCGATCATCAGGTGTTTGAGGCGGGCGACGGTCCGCGCGGCAGCGACCTTCCCCCGCACGCCCATGAGGCCCTTGTCGATGATCCTGCGCGTCGCCGTCTCGGCGAGGATCCGGGTCGGGCCGTCGTCGATCGAGGCGAAATCGACACCGTACGCGGTCGCGTCGGACGCATAGGAGGAAGGGGCGGCCAATAACGGCTGATGGCCGTGCCGACGCAGCGCCACGGCCAATGCGAGAAAGGGTTGCACATCCCCGCGAGTGCCGCATGCCGCCAGGAGAACCTTGCGCGAACGAGCGCCGACTCCGAGGCTCTCCGGCCCCAATTCATTGGGCATGACCACGCGCTGAACCTAGCAGAAGGGAATTCGAACAAGTCTGGGATGGTAATGAGTTCGAAGGGTTCTGCGGTTTCTTTTAAGGGCCGGTATTTGGTGTGCTCATCTTTTCTGTGGGGGCGCGTGAGGGAGCGTGAGAGGGAAGCCCGCGGTGCCGATGGCGAGGGGGCTCGGCCGGGGCGCTCACGCGAGGGAGGGCGCCCCGGCCGGATCCGCGGTCGTCAGGTGCGGAACGGGCCCGTCACCTCGTAGGTGATGCCGCCCGATGAACTGCCGCTGGTGCCACGCTGGCTGGAGAAGTAGAGGCGGCGGCCGTCGGGGGAGAAGGCGGGGCCGGTGATCTCGGAGGCGGACTGGCCGTCGACCCGGAGGAAGGGGGCGATGGTGTCGTTCGGGGTGATGAGGCAGATCTCCATGGTGCCGCCGTCCTCCGCCACGAAGAGGTCGCCGGAGGAGGTGCCCGTGACGTTGTCGACACCGGTGAGGGGGGCCGTGCCGCCGGTCACCAGGGAGTCGTCGTAGGCGAGTTCGATGGTCTGGGCGGCGGCGTCGTACTGCCAGACGCGGTTGTCGCCCTTCGTCGTGAACCAGCAGGTGCCGTCGGCGTAGTAGCAGCCCTCGCCGCCGTTGAAGCGTTTGGCGCCGGAGACCTGGTTGCGGGTGGCGGTGGCGCCGGTGGGGTCCGGGACCCGGGACCAGGTCACCGGGCCGCTGGTGGCGGTGCCGGCCACCAGGACCTCCAGCGTGCCCGACGACAGATCGCCCCAGGTCGTCGGCCGGAAGCGGTAGAAACAGCCGTCGGTGACGTCCTCCGTCAGGTAGACGACGCCCCGCGTGGGATCGGCGGCCGCCGCCTCGTGCTTGAAGCGGCCCATCGCGTCCCGGCGTACCGCCGCCTTCGCGCCCCACGGATCGGTCTCGTAGACGTAGCCCCGGTCCACCTCCTCGCAGGACAGCCAGGTGTTCCACGGCGTCCTGCCGCCGGCGCAGTTCTGGCGGGTGCCGGACAGGACGCGGTACGCCGACGTGACCGCGCCCGTCGACGAGAACCGCACCGCGCTCGCGCCCCCGGACGGATTGATCTCCGAGTTGGAGACATAGATCCAGCCGGTGCCGTCCGCGTAACAGGCGCCGCCGTCAGGGGCGTTGTGCCAGGTATACGCCGTACCGGGGACCGTCTGACCGGAGCGGGCGATCACCCGGCTCGTGAAGCCGCTCGGGAGCCGGATGCCGTTGGCGTCCGGCGAGCCGAGCGCCCCGTACGGTCCGGTGCCGGGCTGGGCGGGCGCGGCGTACGCGGCGCCGCGCCACAGGGTTCCGCCGAAAACGGTCGATGTGCCGCCGAGTACGGCCGCGCGCAGGAGAGTACGACGTTCCACTGTCGCTCCAAGGGATGCCTTGACCGGCCCGCCTGCCGGTCGGCGGCGGGGTCGCGCGCTGATGGAACTTAGGGGAGCGTGATTGACAGAGCATGGACAATCCGTGACTCTACGGCGGCGTTCACGGATGACACATGGGTGGCGCACAGGATTGGCGGCCTGGAGGCCCGGGGGCCCGGAGGCCCGAAGCCCGAAGGCCTGAAAGCCCGACAGGGGCGCGGGGAATGCGTGATCGGCCACGTACCCCCCCGTAGTCGCCGAACGGCGCAGCCCCCGAGCCTTCGGACGGTCCTCCGGGCCTTCGGACGGTCCTCTGAGCTGTCGGACGGTCCTCCGGGCTGTTGTACGGTCCTCCGCTCAAGCCGGCAGTGGTGGAGCCTCGCGGCGGCGTTGTCCCGGCCGTCCCCCGAACCCGTGACCCTGTCCGTGCGGATGGCCCGGCGGCTCCGTCGACGGAAGGCGGACGACGGCGTCCAACCCGCCCGTGGCCGCCTCGCGGAGCGCCACCTCGCCACCGCTGGCGTGGGCGAGGCGTTGGACGAGGGAGAGGCCGAGACCGGTGCCGCCCTTGGGTGCGCCGGGGGCGCGCCAGAACCGGTCGAACGCGCGGGCGCGCTGTTCGGGCGTCATGCCGGGGCCCTCGTCGGTGACGTGGAGGTCGACCCAGCTGGGCCGGGAGTCGCGCAGCGCCCGGCGGGCGGGGACGAGTAGCCGTAGCTCCATGGTGACCGTGCTGCGGGTGGGAGAGGCGCGCAGGGCGTTGGAGAGGAGGTTGTCCAGGATCTGCTCCACGGCTCCGGGGACGGCCACCACCGGGCCGACCACACCGGCGAAGAGAACCAGCGAGACCCCCTCGCGTTCGAACAACGGCCCCCACGTACGGTGCCGTTCCGCGCAGATCGCGCCCAGGTCGACCTGGGCCGGGATGGCAGCGGCCTCCTCCAGGCGGGCCATCGCCAACAGGCCCTCGACCATCCGGGCCAGCCGGTCCGTCTCGGTGACGGCCGCGTCGAGGGTCGGCCTGGCTCGCCGGGCGATGTCCGGCTCCAGGTTCTCCAGCCGGAGCCGCAGCGCCGCCAACGGGGTCTTCAGCTGATGCGAGGCCTCTCCGGCGAAGGCCCGCTGGGAGGCCAGCAGATGTTCGAGGCGGGCGGCGGTCGTGTTGAAGGCCGCCGCGAGACTCCGTACCTCCGGCGGCCCGGAGGTGACCACCACGCTGGTGGCCGCGCCGCCCTCGGCCAGCCGGTGCGTGGCCTCCTCCAACTGCCGGATGGGCCGCCCCGTCCAGCGCGCGAACGCGAACGCCACCGCGGCCACCCCGGTGAGCACCGTGAGCCCGACCAGCGCCAGCAGCAGCCAGACCGCGAACACCCGGGCGTGCACCATGGTCGTGGGGAGCGTGACGCGTACGGCACCTTGCGCCGACACGCCCGAGTCCGAGTCCGAGTCCGACTCCGACTCCGCGCCGGCTCTCCCCACGACCGTGGCGATGCCTGTGCCTGTGCCTGTGCCCGTGGTCGTGGTCGAGATCGAGATCGAGCCGGTGCTCGTGCCCTTGCCCGGTTCCGACCCGGTGCCCGCCGTCGCGTGGCCGACCGGAGCCGCCACGGACAGGTAGTGCACGCCGCCGGTCGTCGTCGTACGTACGTCCGTGGTCGCGCGGCCCCGGAGTGCGGCGGAGATCTCGGGTTGGGACGAGAGGGCCTGTTCCTCGTCGTCGGACAGGGAGTGCGAGGAGGCCAGCAGCTTCCCGTCCGCGTCGACGATGACGACCTTTCCGCCGATGCGCTCGGCGCAGTGCTCGGCCCGTTCGACGAGTTCGTCCGGGCGGCGGGCGGCGAGGGACAACGCGGCGTACGCGGCCACCGACTCGGCTTCGTCGTTGGCCGAGTTGACGATCCGCTCGCGTTCGGCCCGCGAGTAGACGAAGCCCAGCGGGATCTCCAGGCCGAGCAGGACCAGGGCGGCGAGGCTGAGGTAACTCAGCAGCAGGCGCCGGGTCATGACGCCCTGGCCTCGGGCGTGCGATGCCTCCCGCCTCCCGGCCCACGCCCACGGCCATGCCCCTGTCCTTGCCCTTGCCCTTGCCCTTGCGCCGGATCCTGCCCGGGAGTCCGGGGCAGACTCCGGCCCGCTCCCTGCGCCGGCCCAGGGCTGCGTACGGCGAGCCGGAAGCCGACGCCACGCAGGGTCTGGATCCACGCCGGGTCGCCCAACTTGCGCCGCAGGGTGGCGACATGGACGTCCAGCGTCTTGGTCGGGCCCTGGTAGTGGTCGTCCCAGACGCGGTTGAGGATCTGCTGCCGGGAGTAGACCGCGCCGGGGTCCTCGGTGAGCAGCGCCAGCAGTTCGAACTCCTTCGGCGTCAGCGCGACCGGCACCTCGCCCACCCACACCTGCCGGGTCCGCCGGTCCACCACCAGAGGGCCGGGCGGCGGGGGAGCCGAACCGTCGTCGGCCGCCGCCGGGCCGGAGGAGTCCCGCGGTCCCGGCGGGGCCTGCTCGTACATGGGCGGCTCGTAGACGGGGGGTTCGTAGACCGGGCTGCCGTGCGCCGGAGTGCCGTACGCCGGGCTCCCGAAGGTGGAAGCGCCGTACGCCGGGCTGCCGAAGGCGGCGGTGCCGTGCGCCGGGGTTCCGTACGTGGGTACGCCGTGTGCCGGGGTTCCGTACGAAGGGGAGCCGTGCGGGGGAGTGCCCTGCGCGGCGGTGCCGCCGAACATCGGGTCCTCGAAGGCCGGGTCGCCCTGGACGGCCGGGGTGCCGTGCGCGGGGGTGCCCTCGAACGGCGTTCCCCGCATGGGGATTCCGCGCGCGGGCGTTCCCAGCGGCGATGCGCCATGGGGCGATGCGTCATGGGGCGATGCGTCATGGGGAGATGCTTCGTCGGCGGATGCCGCGCGCGCCGGAGCCCCCTGTGTCTGAGTCCCCTGCGCCTGAGTCCCCTGCGCCTGAGTCCCCTGCGCCTGAGTCCCTTGCGCCGGGGTCCCCTGAGCAGGCGTCTCGTACGCGGCCGACCAGTCGTATTCGGCCCCGCCGGCCCCGGCGTCGACACCGGTCCGACGGCCAGAATCACCGGCACCAGGACCGGCACCGGCACCGGCACCGAGCCCGGACCCAAGGCTCGCGTGCCCGACGTCGCCCGCCCGACCCACGCCCTCGTCCCCGAAGCGTCCCGAACCCTCGCCGTCGAAGTCGCTCCTGGCCCCGAACTCGCTCCCGGTCCCGAACTCGCTCCCGGTCCCGAAGTCGTTCCCGGCCATGAAGTCGCTGCCAGCCCCGAAGCGCCCCCCGGCCAGGCCTCCGACACCGGCGCCGCCCCTCGCGGCCGAGCCCCGCTGGGCGGCGAACTCCTGGGCGGAGGGCACTCGTCGGGCGTACGCCTCACTCCCGGCCCCGGACCCGGACCCGACTCCAGCCTCGAGACCAGCCGCAGCCCCGGCCCCGGCCCCGGCCCCGGTTCCGACCCTCGCCTCGGTGTCGGCCCCGGCCCCTCTCCCCACCCCCGCCTCGGCCACCACGACCCCGGCCACCACCCCGCCGCCCGGTCGCTGATGGCGTCGTGACACGGCCCGTATCCGGGCGACCAGCTCTCGGATGCTGAATGGTTTCGCCAGGTAGTCGTCGGCGCCGAGCTCCAGGCCCAGCACGCGGTCGGCCTCCTCGCCGCGCGCGCTGAGGATGATGATGGGGACGTCGGAGGTCCGACGGATCCCGCGGCAGACGTCGATGCCGTCCATGTCGGGCAGGCCGAGATCCAGCAGGACGACATCGCCGTGCGGACCTCTCAACCCGTCCGCGCCGGTGGCCACGTGGTGGACCGTCAGGCCGAAGTGCCGCAGCCCGTCGGCGAGCGGTTCGGCGATCGTCTCGTCGTCCTCGATGAGCAGCACTCGTACGCCCATGGCCGCCTGTCTCTCCAGAAAGTCGGGACAACACGGGACCCGTGCTGTAGGGCGACACGCTACAAGAGAACGAACGTAGCGTGCAGGGAATCCGGAGCATTGTGAAATGACCCTCAGAAACCGCTTGTATTCGGTCTCCCGACCTGCGGCGAAGGGGTATCTGGCCGAAATCTGAGGAAAACCTGGCGCCGCTTTAGTGTTCGCTTAACCTTCCTCTGGCCATCGCCCCCCTACGGTCGTAAGAGCAGGTCGGAACCAGTGCAGGGAGGCAGGATGAAGGCGTTGCTGGATCGCGCCCGATCGTTCAAGCGGCGGGTGGACTTCGAGAGCGATGAATACCGGAAACTCGCCGTCGGGCAATTTCCCGAGGCGCTGTTCATTACCTGCTCGGACTCGCGGGTGATTCCCGCCCTGATCACCGGGGCACGGCCCGGAGAGATATTCGAGCTGCGAAATGCGGGCAACATCGTGCCGCCGCACGACGCGTACGGGGCCGCCTCCGGGGAGGCCGCCACCATCGAGTACGCGCTGGAGGTGCTCGGCGTTCAGGACATCGTGGTGTGTGGTCATTCCCACTGCGGCGCGATGGGGGCGCTGAAGTACGGCGTCGACCTGTCCGGCCTGCCCAGGGTGGACGCCTGGCTCGACCACGCCCGGCCCGCGCTCGAACCGGTCCTGGGCGACACCGGCGCCGCCCGTGAGCGCGACACCGGCGACGACGGCGCCGGTAGGGACAGCGCGTCGTCCGAGGATCCGGCCCTGCGCGAGGTCGTCCAGCTCAACATCCGCAACCAGCTCGCCGTCCTGCGCGGCTACCCCGTGGCCCGGCAGCAACTCGATGCCGGACGGCTCCGGTTGCACGGCTGGTACTACGAGATCGACACCGGTCAGGTCCACGAACTGGACGCGGACGGCGCCTTCCAGGTGCACGACTCATGAGCGGCGCACACGGACGACGGCATGCGGCGGGCGCCCGCAGGGCCGCCGGGAACGGTCGGACGGGGATGCCCGGGGGCGTCCCCGACGCACCCGGATACGTTCCCGGCGCACCTGGTTACGTCCCCGACGAGCCCGGTTACGTCCCCAGCGCACCTGGATACGCCCCCGGCACAGCCGAGTTCGCCCCCGACGCACCCCTCTACGCCCCCAACCCGCCCGATTTCGGCGGCGATTGGCCGGACCTGAACGCGACCGAGGGGCCAGGCGCAGGGCCAGGCGCAGGGCCGGGTCCGGGTCCGGGGCCAGGTCCGGGGCCAGGTCCGGGTCCGGGTCCGGGGCCAGGTCCGGGGCCAGGTCCGGGTCACCCCGCTCCCGGTTCCAAGGGCCCCCGTGGCGGAGCCCCCCGCGGTCGTATCGACTTCGGTACCGAGATCACGGCGTCCCTTGTCGTGTTCCTGGTCGCGCTGCCCCTCTGTATCGGCGTGGCCGTGGCCTCCGGTGTGCCGGCCGAGCTGGGCATCATCTCCGGGGTGATCGGCGGCCTGGTGGTCGGCGCGGTGCGCGGCAGCACCCTCCAGGTCAGTGGCCCGGCGGCCGGTCTCGCGGCGCTCGTCGCGGAGACGGTCATGGAGTTCGGCGTCGCGATGCTCGGTGTGATCGTCCTCTTCTCCGGCATCCTCCAGATCGTGCTGGGCCTGGTGAAACTGGGCCGGATGTTCCAGGCGATCTCCCTCGCCGTCGTCCAGGGCATGCTCGCGGGCATCGGCCTGCCGCTGATGTTCAGCCAGCTGTACCCGATGTCCGACTCCAAGGCGCCGGGCACCCCCCTGGAGAACATGGCGGGCGTCCCCGGACTGATCGCCGACACCGTGACGAACCCCCAGGCGCTGATCGCGGCCGGGCTCGGGATCGTCACGATCGTGCTCAGCTTCATGTGGAAGAAGGTGCCGGGGCCGGTCAGGAAGGTCCCGGCCGCGCTCGTGGCCGTCGGGATCGGGATCGCGGTCGCCTCGCTACCGGGCGTCGAGGTGAAGACGCTCCAGGTCGGCAATCTGCTGGCGTCCGTGGACGTGCCCGGGGCGGAACAGCTGTCCGGGCTGGCCGACGCCGGGATCATCACGGCGATCCTCACGTTCACCGTGATCGCCTCGGCGGAGAGCCTGTTCACCGCCGCCGCCGTGGACCGGATGCACAACGGCCCGCGCACCCGCTACAACACCGAGCTCATCGCCCAGGGCGCGGGCAACACGATCGCCGGCGTCCTCGGCGCGCTGCCCATCACGGCGGTCGTGGCGCGCAGCTCGGCGAACGTCCAGGCCGGCGCCAAGACCCGCCTCTCCCGTACGCTGCACGGCCTCTGGCTGCTCGCCTTCGCGCTGCTGCTGCCGCAGGTGCTGGCGCTGATCCCGATCTCGGTGCTCGCGGGTGTCCTCGTGCACAGTGGATGGAAGCTGTTCGCGCCGGACGAGTTCCCCAAGATGTGGCGGCAGGACCGGGGCGAGTTCGCGGTCATGACGCTGACGACGCTGGTCATCACGGCGACCGCGCTGCTCGAAGGGGTGCTGTTCGGGCTCGCCGCGGGTGTGGTGCTGGCCGCGCTGCGTATGTCGCAGACCGTCGTCCGGCAGCACATCGAGGACGACACGGCGAAGGTCGTGATGGCGGGCAACGCGACGTTCCTGCGGCTGCCGAAGCTGATCGACGCGCTGGAGAGCGCGGCCGCCTCCGGCAAGCCGCGCATCCGGCTCGATCTGCTCGGGGTGACCCACCTCGACCATGCCTGCCGCAGCCAGGTCGAGGAGTTCGTGGCGCAGCAGCGGGGGGCCGGGCTGCGGGTGGAGCTGCTGATGCCGGACCTGACGGACACGGGCACGACGGTGCCTGCGGCGGCTGAGCCGGTGCGGGACGTGGCACCGGACGTGGAGCTGGATGTGGCGCTTGGTCGGTCCAATGTGGAGCGGGATTCGACGGAGGTGTGGGACTACGCGACGGTCGGTTCGGCGGCGGTGGGGGGTATGGGCCAGATGCCTTCCGGGAGTGGGCCCGGACCCACGGCGGAGTGGTTCTACCTCGACACGCGTCCTATGCCGGGTGCCCCGGAGTCTCCGCCGCCGTTGTTGCGCCGGGGGCGCGACTGGGCGGAGTAGCCGGGTGGGTGCGTTGTCGGGTGCGGGTCCGGTGGGGGCTGGTCGCGCAGTTCCCCGCGTCCCCAAAAGGACCAGGCCCCTGCGGGCCTGAAAAGACCACGGCCCCGCGGCCCTGGAAGGCGGCCGAAACGCACGGGGCGTAGCCCCTGCTTTTCAGGGGCGCGGGGAACTGCGCGACCAGCCCCCACCGGGCCCGCGGCCGTCACACCTCCCGCGGCCGTCACGCCTCCCGCGGCACCCCCGGCGGGTCTACGCTGAGAACGGCTGAGGAACGCTTCGGGAAGGCGGCGCTCATGGCAGGCTGGAACGCGGGCGACATCCCCGACCAACGAGGCCGCGCCGCTGTCGTGACCGGTGCCAACAGCGGTATCGGATACGCCGCCGCCCGGGAACTGGCCCGCCGCGGCGCCCACGTCGTCCTCGCCTGTCGCAGCCCGGAGCGGGGCGCCGCCGCACTGGAGCGGATGAGTTCCGAAGTCCCGGACGGGAGCGTTGAGTTGATACGGCTCGACCTCGGGGACCTGGGCTCCGTACGGGACTTCGCCAAGGCGTACGCGCGCGCGAGCGACCGGCTGGATCTGCTCGTCAACAACGCGGGTGTGATGGCCGTGGCGCAGGGTCGCACCGCCGACGGCTTCGAGACACAGTTCGGGACCAACCACCTCGGCCACTTCGCCCTCACCGGCCTGCTGCTGCCGACGCTCCTCGCCACCCCCGGCGCGCGCGTCGTGACCGTCTCCAGCGGGATGCACATGCGGGCGAACATCGACATCGACGACCTCAACAGCGAGCGCAAGTACGGGCGTTGGCTCGCCTACGGCCGCTCCAAGACCGCCAACCTGCTCTTCACCCACGAGCTGGCCCGGCGCCTGGCCGCCCACGGCTCGGAGGTCGTCGCGGCGGCCGCGCACCCCGGCTACGCGGCGACCAACCTCCAGACGGCCGGTCCCACCGCCGAGGGCCGCAAGGGCGTCGAGCGCTTCATGCGCATCGGCAACCGCTTCTTCGCCCAGTCCGCCGAGGCCGGCGCCCTGCCCACGCTGTACGCCGCGACGGCGCCCGACGTACGCCCCGACTCCTTCACCGGCCCGTCCTTCGCCATGTGGCGCGGCACACCGGGACCGTCGAAACGAGCGCCCTGGACCCTCGACGACCGGGCGGGCGAACGCCTATGGGCGGCCTCGGAGGAGCTCACCGGGGTCACGTACGACGAGCTGAAGGCCTGACACACACCAGCACGCCACACGCCAGCAGGCCACACGCCAGCAGGCCACACGCCAGCAGGCCACACGCCAGCAGGCCACACGCCAGCAGGCCACACACCAGCACGCGCGTGGGGCGCGAACCGTAGCGTCGTACGGTTCGCGCCCCACGCGCGAGTGACAGGCCGGGCCCGGGCTACGCGGCCCGCACCTCGTACGTCGTGATGCGTACCGTCTCGTCGTCCAGGCACTGCCCGCTCTCCAGGTCGAAGCGCTGCTTCAGGAGGGGAGAGGCGACGAAGGGACGGCCCTGGTGGCTGCCGGTGAGGCCGCGCGAGAGGACGGCGGCGCCGCCGAAGGGGTCGCGGTTGTCGATGGCGTACAGCTTGCCCGCGCGGTCGAGGAAGAGCGCGGCCTGGTTGCCGTCGGGGAGCAGGGCGGCCACGCCGCGGCCCGGGATCAGCAGGGTCAGGTCGCAGACCGTGAACCAGCCGTCCGCCAGCCGCAGCTGGACCTTCACATCGGTTTTCTCGGGAGCGAGGGTCATCGCTGGGCGCTTCCTTCCAGGACATCGGCGGGCCGCAGACCGATGGACAGCAGCGGCAGGTCGGGCTTGATCTGGTCGCGCTCGGGGACGAAGCCGACGACCGGGTCCGGGGTGTCCGGGGCGTTGACGAAGGACACGAACCGGGCGAGCTTCTCGGGGTCGTTGATCGTCGAGGCCCACTCGTCGGCGTAGTTCGAGACGTGCGCCGTCATCAGGGACTCCAGCTCCTCGCAGATGCCGAGGGAGTCCTCCACGACCACGTCCCGGACGTGCTCCAGGCCGCCGGGGATCCGCTCCAGCCACGTCGAGGTGCGCTCCAGGCGGTCCGCGGTGCGGATGTAGAACATCAGGAACCGGTCGATCAGCTTGATCAGTTCGGTGTCGGACAGGTCCTGGGCCAGGAGGTCGGCGTGACGCGGGGTGGCGCCGCCGTTTCCGCCGACGTAGAGGTTCCAGCCGTTGGCGGTGGCGATGATGCCGAAGTCCTTCGACTGGGCCTCGGCGCACTCGCGAGCGCAGCCGGAGACCGCCGACTTGAGCTTGTGGGGCGAGCGCAGGCCCCGGTAGCGCAGCTCCAGGTCGATCGCCATGCGGACCGAGTCCTGGACGCCGTAGCGGCACCAGGTCTGGCCGACGCAGGACTTCACGGTGCGCAGCGACTTGCCGTAGGCGTGGCCGGACTCGAAGCCGGCGTCCACCAAGCGGGCCCAGATGATGGGGAGTTGCTCGACCCGCGCACCGAACATGTCGATCCGCTGGCCACCCGTGATCTTCGTGTAGAGACCGAAGTCGCGGGCGATCTCACCGATCACGATCAGGCCCTCGGGGGTGATCTCACCGCCGGGGATACGCGGGACGACCGAGTACGAGCCGTTCTTCTGGAGGTTGGCCAGGAAGTGGTCGTTGCTGTCCTGCAGGGCCGCCTGCTCGCCCTCCAGGACGTAGCCGCTCGCGCCGATCGTCGGGGCGAGGGAGGCGATGATCGAGCCGACCGTCGGCTTGCAGATCTCGCAGCCGTCGCCGCCCTTGGCCTCGTCGCGGCCGTACCGGTCCAGCAGCTGCTGGTAGGTGTTGATCCGCAGGGCGAGGACGATCTCGTACAGCTCCTCGCGGGTCTGCGAGAAGCAGCCGCACAGGCCCTTGTCGACGACCACGCCGCCGGCTTCGAGCTCGGCGGTGACCAGCTGGCCGAGGACCTTGACGCAACTGCCGCACGTCGTACCGGCCTTGGTGCACTTCTTCACCTCGGGCACGGTGGTGCAGTTGTGCTCGGTGACCGCGCCGCGGATCGTGCCCTTGCGGACGTTGTTGCAGGAGCAGATGATCGCGTCGTCGGGCAGCGAGGTCGGGCCGAGCTGGACGGCCTCCCCGGCGCCGGCGGGCAGCACCAGCGACTCCGGCGAGACCGGCGGGACGGAGCCGGTGAACGCCTTCAGCGTGCCGTACGCCTCGGCGTCGCCGACCAGGATGCCGCCGAGCAGCTCGCCGTCGCGGCCGATGACCAGCTTCTTGTAGATGCCCGAGCGGGAGTCGGAGTACACGACGTCGAGGCAGTCGGCGGTCGCGCCGTGCGCGTCACCGAAGGAGGCGACGTCGACGCCGAGGAGCTTGAGCTTGGTGGACAGGTCGGCGCCGGTGAAGGACGCCTCGTCCGCCGCGATCGTCGCGGCGGCCGTCTCGGCCTGCTCGTAACCGGGGGCCACCAGGCCGTACACCCGGCCGTCGGAGGCCAGCGCGCACTCACCGATCGCGAACACGTGCGGGTCGTTGACGGTCCGGCACTGCTCGTCGACGCTGATGCCGCCGCGCTCGCCGACCGTCAGACCGCAGTCGCGGGCGAGCTGGTCGCGGGGGCGGACGCCGGCGGAGAACACCACCAGGTCGGTGGAGAGTTCGGAGCCGTCGGAGAGCTTCATGCCGGTGACCGCGCCGTCCTCGCCGACGACGATCTCCTGCGTGCCCACACCGGTGTGGACCGACAGGCCCATGTCCTGGATCGTGCGCAGGAGCGCGGCGCCACCGCCGTCGTCCACCTGCACCGGCATCAGCCGGGGCGCGAACTCCACGATGTGCGAGGTGAGTCCGAGACCCTTCAGCGCACCGGCCGCCTCAAGACCGAGCAGACCGCCGCCGACCACGGCACCGACCTCGGCCGTCTTCGCGTACTCCTCGATCGCGAGCAGGTCCTCGATCGTGCGGTAGACGAAACAGCCCGTGGCGTCCTTGTTCGGGACCGGCGGCACGAAGGGGAACGAGCCGGTGGCGAGGACGAGGATGTCGTACTCGAAGACCTGGCCGGAGCGCGCGGTGACCTTCTTGGCCTCGCGGTCGACGGTCTCCGCCGGGTCACCGACGAACAGCTCGATGCCGTGCGTCTCGATGAACTCCATGTCGGTCATCGACAGGTCCTCGGGCGTCTTGCCCGCGAAGTACGAGGTGAGCGCCACTCGGTCGTACGCCGGGCGCGGCTCCTCGCACAGCACGACCACGCGGTGCGTGGCGGTCAGGCCGCGCTCGGCGAGCGCCTCGAGGAAGCGCTGGCCGACCATGCCGTGGCCGACGAGCACGATCGTGGGGGTGGCCCCCAGGGTGGCGGACATTCAGGAGCCTCCATCGTTGGTGAGCAGGTGGAGCAGAGGAGCGCCGTTCGCGGGGAGCGGCTCTGCTCCCTCCCAGGCGCGGGCGAGCGCGCCCACGGTGCCGAGTTCGCCGACGAGCACCCCGCCGACCAGGCGGTCGTCGCGGACGACGACCTTGCGGTAGGTGCCGCGGGTGGCGTCGGCGAGCTGGATGACGTCGTCTCCGGGCAGGGGCTCGGGCTCGCCGAACGCGGCGAGGTCGAGGAAGTCCGCTCCGGCGAGCGTCAGGCGGGTCAGGGCGCGGGTCCCGGTGTAACGGGATTCGGCGTTCCCCGCCAGCAACTCGGCGAGCACATCGGCCTGTTCGAGCGCCGGGGTGGCGAGTCCGTACACCGTGCCGTCGAACTGGGCGCAGTCGCCGATCGCGTGGATGTGCGGGTCGGAGCTGCGCAGCTCCTCGTCGACGATGACGCCCTTGTGCACCGCGAGCCCCGCCTCCTGGGCGAGACCCACCCGGGGGTGGACCCCGCAGGCGATGACGACCAGGTCGGCGTCGAGCGCGTATCCGTCGGCCATCGACACCGACCGCACGGTCCCGCCGATGCTGCGCACGGCACGTACGCGCGTCTCGGTGTGCACCTCGACGCCGAGGTCGGTGAGGTGCCTGCGGACCAACTTCGAGGCGGACGGGTCGAGCTGACGCTCCATCAGCCGCTCGCCCTGCTGGGCGAGGACCACTTGGGCACCGCGCAGGGCGAGTGCCCGGGCGGCGGAGACCCCGAGGAGCCCGCCGCCGATGACGACGGCCCGCGCGCCCGGCCGTACGGCCTTGGACAGGCCCATGCAGTCGTCCATGGTCCGGAAGGCGTGCACCCCGTCGGGGAACTCGTGCCGCTCCGGGTCCCAGAGGCCGCGCAGCGGCGGCAGCACCGGGTTCGAGCCGGTCGCCAGGACCAGCTTGTCGTACGCGATCTCCGCACCGTCCGCGAGATGTACGGCTCGCATCTCGCGGTCGATACGGACCACCCGGCCGCGTGTCAGCTCGGCGGGGGCGGGCAACGCGATGACCTCGGGGGCGTATCGCCCGGCCAGGACTTCGGCGAGCAGCACCCGGTTGTACGGTGTGTGCTCCTCCTCGCCCACCAGGGTGGCGGGCATGCCGAGCTCTCCGAGCCGCCGGGCGAGACGTACACCCGCTAGGCCGGAGCCGATCACCACCACACGCTCATTCGAGGTCATGTCCTTGAGCGTGCGGTGCCGGTGTTACCCGACCGCATCGCGTCTGTTTCCCACGAGGAACGCTGCCCTCCCTGCGGCCCCGAGCGGAGTGTGAGGGGTTTCCGGGAATCCGGGGTGGGGTGTGAGGACAGCCGGAATCCCCGCGCTGACCTGGCGATACGGCGGTCATACGGGCGTATACGGGAGGGTGGGGGCAGGGCGCGGGGCGGGGAGGGCGCGCCGGGGGGTGGTGCCGTAGGTCACGTCGCGGGGCCGCCGATCGCGTCGCGGGGCGCGCCAGGGCCGGGGTGGCGACGAAACATGACGGCCGGCGGACCGTCACTCGAGAGCGGGCATCGTCGGCACCCGGGCCGTCCTCAGGAAGGGCGGCGGGTTCGTCCGGACCGTCCTGCCGGCGGCTGTCGGGCTGCTGGGCTGTCGGTGATCAGGTGATCAGCCGACGCGGCTGCCCGTGAGGTGGGCGAAGACGACCACGTTCCCCTGATAGCCGGTCGCCTTCGAGTACCCGCCGCCGCAGGTGATGACCCGCAACTCCGGTCCCGGCGCCGCCCCGTACACCTTCTCGTCGGGGAAGTCCCGCGCGGCGTACACCTCCACCGCGTCCACCGTGAACACCGCGATCCCGCCGTCCCGCCGGTCCATCTCGATGATGGCGCCCCGCTTCAGCGCGCCGAGGCGGAAGAAGACGGCGGGACCGTCGGCGTTGTCCACGTGCCCGGCGACGATCGTGGTGCCCCGCTCACCCGGGGTGGTGCCGGCCTCGTACCAGCCCGCGAGATTCGCCTTCTCGGCCGGCGGGACGTCGAGGCTGCCGGTGGGCGTGAGGCCGAGCCCCATGAGCGGCGCGTCCACGCGGAGGGAGGGGATGCGGATGCGGTCGGGCGGGGACGGCGGCAGCGCGACGGCCGTCGGCTCGTCCCTCCCCGACGCGCTCGACGACCCGGAGGGGCTCGACGCGCTCGACGTTCCGGAGGTGCCGGACGTACCGGACGTGCCGCTGAGGTGGGCCTGCGCGGCCGACGGCTGCGGCGGCGCGTGTGACGCGGTGCCGCTGCGCAGCAACCACGCGCCGGAACAGAGGGCGACCGCGGTGATCCCGGCTATGACGGAGTTGGCGAGCCGACGCACAGAAACCACCTCTCGGACCGTACGGGACGTCCCCCCCCACGCATCGTTCACCCCTCCCCCTTTCCCTCTCCCTCCCCCTCTCCCTCTTCCCCTCTCTGATCTCTGCCCTTGTTCCTCCCCTTGTTCCTCCCCTCCGGGCCGAGGGGCGTCGGGCCCGGAGGGGAGGGGGACGGCGGTACTGGCGGACGGACGGCGGAGGGTGTCCGTCAGATCCCGTCGCCTCTCGCCCGGCGATGCAGGAGCCAGGTACCGCCCGCGGCGGCGACGGCCAGAGCCGCCACGCCCGCCGCGGTCTGCACGGGGTCGGGACCGAGTGCGCCACCGACCCCCGTCTTCACACTTCCCCTCGGATACGTCGGCTGCGCGGTCCGCGTGCCGGTGAGCGAGACCACCAGGTCACCGGTGACCCGACGGCCACTGCTCGCGCAGGTCGCGACGATCTCGTACGTCCCAGGCTGTGCGCTCGGCGGCACCTCGAACCGCCCGCCGAGTCCCTGCCGTCCGGCGTCGGGCGCGAGCGAGAAGGCGCCGGCGCCGACCGCGCTGGCGTCCCCCGCCGCCGTACCGTCCGCGCCGCAGGCCGCCGTACCGACGGTGACCTCGTCGCCGGGGACGACCCCGGTGGGGGACAGTTCGAGTCGCCCGGTGCCCTCACCGCCGTACGCGGGTGTGGTGGCCAGGGCCGCGAAGGCGACGGCGAGCGCGGTTGCGGTCAGCGGCCGGGCGGTACGTCGCATCGTGCTAGCTCCTCCGAGAGTCCTCCGTTCCCTTCCGAGATAAGTGGCACAGAGGCCCGAGCGCTTCCTGATGGGGCGTCAGAAATGATGTGAATGGGTGTCAGGGAGGCGGAGGAGGAAGGCGGAACGGGGAGTGTTTGGGCAGGTCATCGGGGTGAGGGTGGGGGTGGAGGAGAAGAGAACGCGATGGGGGGACGGCGGGGGTGTGAACGGGTGACCGCCCGGGGGTGGCGTGGTGGGGCTTGGGCGGTGCGGTGGCCGGCATGACCGGCGTGGCAGGCCGAAAGGCAGAGCGGGGCGCAGCCCCTGCTCTGCTTTTCAGGGGCGCGGGGAACGGCGCGACCAGCCACGACGCACCCGCACCCGCACCCGCACCCGCTGACGAGCCCTGCCCATGCGCGAGCCCTGCCCATGCGCGAGCCCCGCCCACCCGCGAACCCCGCCCACCCGAGCTCTCCCGCGACTACGCGAACAGGGGGGTCGAAGGGGCACCGCCCCTGGGGATGGGACGGGTAGGGGCGGCGGGGGCGAGAAAACGCTGCCGCCACCACCGCGATCTGGACGTCAGCAACCGCTCCCAGGCCCTCCAGGCCCAGGCACCTCCGGCGCCGGCTCCACAGGAACAGGCACCTCCGGCGCCGGCTCGACAACCTCCGGCGGAACGGGCGCCGGCTCTACGGGTATCTCCTCCACCGGCGGCACCTCCTCGGCAGGCGTCTCCTCCACAGGGGTGGGCTCGTCGGCCGCGGGAACCTCAGGCGCCGGTTCCTCGGCGTGCGGCTCGTCGGCCCCCGGTGTCTCAACCCCCGGCTCATCGACCTCCGGATAACCGTTGCCGGGCTCTTCCGCACCGGGCTGTTCAACACCCGGCTCTTCACCAACCGGCGCTTCAACACCCGGCTCTTCACCAGCCGGTGTCTCCGCCCCCGGCCCCGCCGGCCCCTCCGGCCCCCCGGCATCCGGCGGTTCCGGCGCGGTCGCCCCCGGCTCGTTCCCCTCCTCGCCGGTGCTGCCGTCCCCATCCCCCACCTCGCGCCCGGTACCGCCCTCATCCCCGCCACCCGTGGGCGCATCCGCATCCGTATCCGTATCCGGCGCGGTCCCGCCCCCCGGCGGCACGTCGTCGTCCGCCGGAACCCGAACCGTCGGCTCCGTCACGGCTCCGCCGCCATCCCCCGCCCGAACCACACCGGTGTCGCGGTCACCGAAGCCCGTCGAGGACGCATCCGTGCCGCCGGTACCGGAAGCCCTCTCCCCGGGCGAGACCACGGCGTCCGTGACCGCGTTCCGGCGCTCGGCGACGGCGGGGGAGGGGACCTCGGGCCGATGGGGCGCCGGGGCCTGGGCGAGCGGCACCCGCTGGGGCGGAACCGCCCCCGAGTCGAGAGGGCCGAGGACGACGCCGGCCACGACGGCGGCGGCCGCGGCGGCCGCACCGACGGCGGCGACCGTGGGGATCTTGGCCCCGCTCACCCCGCCCGCCGCCTGCCGTACCGCGTGCAGCAGTTGGCCACCACCGTGTCCACCCACCCCGCCCGCCCCGCCCAGCGCGGCGGCCGTACCGGCGGAGCCCGCCGTGAGGGAGAGCAGCAACTTGCCGGCGCCACCGCCCACGACGAACACCAGCAGTGCCGGACCGACGAGCGCGGGAAGCCGGTCGTTGGTGCGCATCAGGACCGAGAGCCGTGCCCGGCAGTCGTCGCAGGCGTCCACATGGCTGAGCAGTTGCTCCGACTGTCGCGAGGTCGCCGTACCTCGTACGTACGCCGGCATGCGCCCCCAGCGCACCTGGCACGCCGGATCGATCGGCGCCCCGGGCTGCTCGCGCAGGAAGGCCTGGCGCATCCCCTCGCGCGCCCGGTGCAGGAGCACCGCCGTCGCGCCCTGCTTGGCGCCGATGCGCTGCCCGACCGTCTCCAGTGGCTGGCCCTCCGCCTCGGCCAGCCACAGCGCCTGAACCCACCGATCGGGCAGCTGGCCCAGCACCCGCACCAGCAGATCGACGGCGGACACCTGTTCGGCCGGGTCGGCCGTATCGGCCAACCGGACGTCGGCCTCGACCCGCTCGGGGGCCGTCGGATCCAGTGGCGTCTCACGCGTGGCGGTGCCCACCGCCGCCGCGAGATGCCGCACCGTCGTCATCAGGTACGCGGGCACGTTGTCGATCTCGTGCCCTCCGGAGAGCCGCCGCCACACGCGGAAGTGCGCCTCGGCGACGAGATCCTCGGCGGTCCAGGAGTTCCTGGTGAGGGAACGCGCATAGGCGACGAGGCGCGGGTGCTGTTCCTCGTAGATCCGGGTGTACGCGGAGGTCGCGGACGCGGATGAGCCGTCGGTCATGGCGGGAACGCTCTCCAGTCGCCTGCTGATGGGACGAGTTGATTTTGTATGTGGCGATGACAAAAAACTCAAGTAATTACGCAAAGTGACATGCATCACAGCGGGTAACTGTGAAAGCGGCGTAATGCAGGGGGCCTTGGCGTGGTCGAGGGGTGTGTCGTCCGAAGAGACCCTGACGAGCACAGGAACCCGCGAACCCGCGAACACATGAACCCCCGGCATCCGAGCATCCGAAGAGCCTGAACCACATGAAGAAGTCGAAGCGCCCGAAGCAGCTGAAGCCCTCGAAGCGCCCGAGGTGTCCGAAGTGCGCGAAGTGTGCGAAGTATGCGAAGTACCTGAAGTGTCCGAACTGGAGATCGCTCATGCATCCCGCGCAGCCCGCCCGGCCCACGCCTCCCGGTCTCGAACAGCCCGCCCGCGCCCTCGTGATCACACCCGACTACGAGGAGATCGCGGTCCGCACCACCCTGCGTTACACCACCGAGGACCCCTTCGCCGTGCACATCGACTTCCCGCCCGGCTCCTCCGACGACGACGCGAACGTCACATGGACGTTCGCCCGCACGCTGCTGGCGGAGGGGCTGGTCACCCCGGCCGGGATCGGGGACGTGCACCTGTGGCCCTGCGGCCCGGCCCACACCGTCGTGGAACTCCGCTCGCCGCACGGCATGGCCATGATCCGCTTCGACGCGGCCACCCTCCGCCGCTTCCTGCACCGCTCGTACGCCGTCGTCGCGCTCGGCGGCGAGACCCTGGAGCCGGCGCTCGACGACGGACTGGCGTCCCTGCTGGGCGGGGTCTGACGCGCCCGCCCGGAGCGCCCGCTATGTTCGACCCGATCATCCGGATGTTCGGAGTTGGCATGCAGAAGACAGATGAACCGGCCGAAGGGGCGACGACGGCCGAGCCGAAACGGACGACAGCCCAGCCGAAACGGACGACAGCCCAGCCGGAACGGACGACGGCCGAGCCGGAACGGACGACGGCCGGGCCGGAGGGGACGACGACCGAGCCGGAAGGGGCTGCGGCCGGGCCGGAGGGGACGACGACCGAGCCGGAAGGTGCGGCGGAGCCGGAGACAGCCGACGACGCCCACGCCCACGACCACGGCCACCACTGGCCCCGTCACTGGCCCCTGCTGCTCCTCGGAGCGGCCGTCGTCCCCGGCGTCGTGCTGTTCGCCGTGGGGCGGTGGATGGAGGAGCCGGCGGTGCAGGCGTGGCGGACCGTCTGTCTCTCCATCACCGTGCAGGCGCTGCCGTTCCTGCTGCTCGGTACGGCCCTGTCGGGTGCCATCAGCGCGTTCGTACCGGCGCGGGTGTTCACCCGGGTGCTGCCCCGCAGGCCGTCGCTCGCGGTGCCGGTCGCCGGTGCCGCCGGGGTGATCCTGCCCGGCTGCGAGTGCGCGTCGGTGCCTGTCGCGCACAGCCTGATCCGCCGGGGGGTCGACCCGGCCGCCGCCTTCGCGTTCCTGCTGTCGGCGCCCGCCATCAACCCGATCGTCCTGACCGCCACGGCCATCGCCTTCCCCGGCAGCCCCGCCATGGTGCTGGCCCGGCTGCTCGCCTCCCTCGTCACGGCCGCCGCGATGGGCTGGCTGTGGCTCTGGCTGGGGCGCGCGGAGTGGCTCAAGCCGGTCGCGCGGCACACGGGACACCGGCCCGGGCAGAGCCGCTGGAACGAGTTCCGGACCGGTTTCCAGCACGACTTCCTGCACGCGGGCGGCTTCCTCGTCGTCGGTGCGATGGCCGCGGCCACCTTCAACGTGCTCGTCCCACGCACCGTCCTCGACACCTTCGCCGACTCGCCCTGGCTGTCGGTGCTGTTCCTCGCCGCGCTCGCCGTCCTTCTCTCGGTGTGCTCCGAGGCCGACGCCTTCGTCGCCGCGTCCCTCACCGGCTTCTCACCCACCGCGCGGTTGACGTTCATGGTGGTCGGACCCATGGTCGACCTGAAGCTGATCGCCCTGCAGACGGGCACTTTCGGGCGGGCCTTCGCGGTCCGCTTCTCCGCCGCGACGGTCGTCGTCGCGATCCTGTGCAGCGTCCTGATCGGAGCCGTACTGCTGTGAAAAGACCCCTGCAGGCGCTCCTTCTCCTCCTCAGCGGCCTCGGCCTCCTCCACGCCACCCTCCTCACCGACCACTACCTCAGATACGTCAAGGAGGGCATGCGCCCCCTCCTCATCGCCTCCGGCGTGCTGCTGCTGGTGCTGGGCGCGGCGGAGGCGTGGTCACTGTGGAGACCGCGCGGTACCGGCGAGCAGGAGAGCCACGACCACGGTCAGGGGCAGGATGACGGCCACGCCCACGGCCACGACCACTCCACCCCACCCCGAGTCGCCTGGCTCCTGCTCCTCCCCGCCCTGAGCCTGCTCTTCTATGCCCCGCCCGCCATCGGCGCGTACACCGCCTCCCGCGAGGCCCCCAAGGAGGTGACGATCACGGAGCAGGACGACTTCGACCCCCTCCCGACGACCTCCCCCCTCCCCATCACCCTCACCGACTTCACCCGCCGGGTGCAGCAGGACCGCGACCGGGCCATCGACGGCCGCACCGTCCGGATGACCGGCTTTGTCACCCCCGACGCGGAGGCCTCCGGCAAGGAGACCTCCGGCAAGGAGGGCGATGAGGGGGACGGTGACGGAAGCGCCGGCTGGTACCTGACCCGCGTCATGTTCAGCTGCTGTGCCGCCGACGCCCAGTTCGTGAAGGTACGCGTCCACGGCACCCCGCCCCCGCCCGCCGACACCTGGGTCACGCTCACCGGCACCTGGCACCCCAGCGGCACCCTCGGCACCAGTTCCGCCGAGGCGGCCATCGACGCCCGCACCGTCAAGAAGACCAGCCGCCCGTCCAACGGCTACACGGACGCCCTCCCGCTCCCCGCGTCCTGACCCATGGGAACGCCGACATGATGCCTTCCGGACCCGCTCCCACCGGCCGCGGCGAGAACGAGACGATCACGTACAGGTCAGGGATGCTCCAGGCCGTCCTGCCCGTCCTGCCCGTCCTGCTGGGGTTCCTGGGCGGCACGGCGCTTCTGTGCGCGGGCCTCGCCCTGACCGCCGACCCGATGGGACGCGACACGCTGCGGCAGTGCCTCTCGGGGGCGTTCACGGCGACCGTGGTCGTCGCGGTCCTGCGCCGTGGCGACGACGTGACCCTGACCGAGGACGCCCTCGTGGTGCGCGGCACCCGGCGTCGGCGGATCCCCTGGCCCGGCATCCGGCGCCTGGAGGTCCGGCGCATCCTCGGCGTACGCCGGATCACCGTCCACACCACGGACGGCCGTCGCGTCACGCTGCACACCCCGACGTCCTTCGTCGACGAGGGGTTCGACCTGAAGGTCGAGATCCTCACACAGTGGTGGCAGGCGCGGCGCCGAAGCGCGCACCCGTCACGCGCACCCCTCAGCGCACCCGTCTCGCGCCCACCCGTCACGCCCACCCCTCACGCATACTCCGCCAACACCTCTTCGACAGCCCGCCGCCCCACCTCGGCCAGCACGTGCCCCTTGTCGCGGTAGTAGTGCTCGGCGACGGTCCCGAAGCACAGGGCCCAGCCCCGCCCACGCGCCCAGGTCGCGTCGTCGACGTCGACGGTCTCGCGGAACGCGGTGCGGGAGTCGCCGGTGAACAGGGTCCAGGCCGGCAGCAGGTCGCAGGCGGGGTCGCCGACGCCCAGCCCGCCGAAGTCGATGACGGCGGTGAGGCGTCCGGCGGTGGTGAGGAGGTTGCCGGGCAGGAGGTCGGCGTGGACCCAGACGGGGGCTCCGGTCCACTGGGGGAGGCGGAGGGTCTCCTCCCAGACGGCGGTGGCGAGCGCCGCGTCCACCGTGCCCTTCGCACCCAGTCCACGGATCGCGTCCCGGACCTCGTCGTCGTTCTCCCTCACCGGGCCACCCCGGAAGGAGACCGGCCCACCCGTCGCGTCCACCTTCCGCAGCGCCGCCACGAATCGGCCCAACTCCTCGGCGGCGCACCCGAGATCGGCGACCGGCGCGTCGTACGCGTTCTCGCCCTGCAGCCAGCGCAGCACCGACCACGGCAGCCCGTACCCCTCCCCGGGCCGCCCCTTGCCGAGCGGCTCGGGTACGGCGAGCGGGAGACGCGGTGCCAGCAGCGGAAGCCAGCGGTGCTCCTTGGCGGCCTGGTGGGCACCGTCGGGCTTCCGGGGGAGCCGTACGACCATGTCGTCCCCCAGGCGGTACATGACGTTGTCCGTCCCGGCGGCGGGAGCGGGGGCGAGCGGCAGCGCCGCCCATGCGGGGAACTGCGCCGCGATCAGCCGTCGGACGAGCGCCTCGTCGATGTCGAACTCGTCGGCGTGCAGCTTCCCTTGGGACGACGACATGGATCTCCGTAATGTCCGTGGCCGGGGGTCAGCCGTGGAGCGTAGCCACGACCGCGTCCCCCGGCCACGGAATTAGGGTCGGAGCAGGCCTATATGACGGTCCATCAGCCCACTACCGCGACCGCGCTCCACGCCGCCGCCACCGCGTCGTACTCCGCGCTCCCCGACCCGTACAGGTCCCGCGCGGCGTTCAGGGTCGCGGTGCGCGCCCCCGCGTAGTTCGTGGACGAGGTCATGTAGACGGTCAGCGCCCGGTACCAGATCGCGCCCAGCTTCTCCTTGCCGATGCCGGTCACCGTCGAGCCGTCGCAGGTGGTGCTGGAGTGTTCGACGCCGCCGATGGTCCGGGTGCCGCTGCCCTCGGCGAGGAGGTACGCGAAGTGGTTGGCGACGCCCGAGGAGTAGTGGACGTCCAGGTTCCCCACCGACGAACTCCAGCAGTCCGCCGAGGAGCCGTCCCTGCTCGGCCGGTCCATGAACCTGAGCGCCGGTTCGCCGAAGCCGGAGCGGACGATCTTCTCGCCGACGAGCCAGTCGCCGGGGTCGGAGGCGTTGTCCGCGTAGAACTCGACCAGCGTGCCGAAGATGTCCGACGTGGCCTCGTTGAGGCCGCCCGGCTCGCCCGAGTACGTCAGGTCGGCCGTCGCGGAGGTGACCCCGTGGCTCATCTCGTGGCCGGCCACGTCCAGCGAGACGAGCGGGCCGAGCAGGTTCCCGTCACCGTCGCCGTACGTCATGCAGAAGCAACTGTCGTCCCAGAAGGCGTTGTTGTAGCCGTTGCCGTAGTGGACGCGGTTGTACGAGCCCCGGCCGTCGCCCGCGATGCCGTTCCGGCCGTGGACGTCCTTGTAGTAGTCCCAGGTGGTGTCGGTGCCGTACTGCGCGTCGACGGCCGCCGTGGCGCGGTCCGTGGTCGTGCCCGTCCCCCAGTGGTTGTCGGCGTCCGTGAAGAGGGTCGCGGGGGCGCGCCGGACGCAGATGCCGAGGAAGCAGAGGTCGGTCTGGTTCGCGGCGTCACCGGTGTAGGTGTTGCCGCGCGTGGGGTCCTTGAGCTGGTACGCCGACCCGGAGAGGGTCGTCTCCAACGGAACCGTGCCACCGTAGAGCGACCGGCCGTCGCCCGTCGCGCTCTCCAGCGCGTCCCAGGCACTGAGCTGCTTCCCCGTCGTGGCGTCGGTGACGACCGTACGGGCGACGGGGTTGCCGGCCTCGTCCTGGGCCAGCACATCCGTCTGCCAGGCCAGTTTCGGGGCGCCGTGCAGGGCGTCGACGACCAGCCGGGGCTTGGACGTCAGCTTGCGGAGCGTCTCGCCGACGTTCGCGGCGCGCAGCGCGGCGGCGGCGATGTCGGCGGCCCTGGGCGCCTTGACGGCGGGGGTGACGGTGGGGACGCTGATCTCGCGGTTCGTCGCCCGGCTCGCGCTCCGGTACTCGCCGCCGGGAGTGAGGTGGACGACGAAGTCGCCGCCCAGCACCGGGAGCCGGTGGTACGTGCGGTCGTAGCGGACGTGCTGCGCGCCGTCCGCGTCCACGATCACGTCTCGTACGGTGGTGTCCTGGGCGGAGCCGAGCCCCAGGCTCGTCGCGCGGTCCCGCAGGACGTCGGCGGCGTTGGCGATCGCCGTGTCGCGGGTCGGTCTGTCGGCGGCCCCCGCGGTGGGGGTGAGCGTCGCGGCCAGCAGCGCGGCGGCCGCGACGGCGGTGCCGGTGGTGACGAGGCGCGGGCGTCGGAGGTGCCGTATTCGGCTCATCTGTCTCCCAGGGACGGTGGCCGTTGGACTGACCACGGATGTCGTCAGATTTAAGTGGGCATGACAGGCGCCGTCCAGAGCGTCGGAGGTGGGATGTGTGAGGGGTGAGAATCGTTTCTGCAAAGGCCCGCGCACGCCATACTCAGCCGCGTCCGACACGGTTGGAGAGTTGGAGAGGAGAACGGTGCTCCCTTTCTTCGTCTACGGCACCCTCCGCCCCGGCGAGCCCAACCACGACCTCTTCCTGCGCGGCCGCACCCGCGCCGAGGAGCCGGCCCGGATGCGCGGTATGACCCTGTACGACGGCCCCGGGTACCCCTACGCGGTGGAGGAGATCGGCGGGGGAGGGGGCGACGTGAGCGGCGAACTCGTCACCGCGCGACCCGAGTCCTACGACGAACTCCTGTGCACCCTCGACGCGTTGGAGGAGTACGCGCCGGGCGACCCCGCGAACCTCTACGAGCGGGTGGAGCGTGCGGCCATCCTCGACGACGGCACGGCCGTACGGGCCTGGGTGTACGTCGCCGCCCCGGCCGTCGCCGCCGGGCTGCGGGCCAGGGGGAAGCTGATCGAGGGCGGGGACTGGCGCACGCGCGGCTGAGTCGTCCGTGGTGCGTACGTCGGCCGCGTGGGCGACCGCCCCGCGCCCCTTCAGGGCGCGGCCGGTGTCAGCCTCAGCAGCAGGACCGACGGGGCTTCGGGCAGACTCACCCGGAGCTCCGAACCGTTCCACTCGGCTCTGCCTGTCGTCGCGCCCGGGTGCAGAACCTCCACGCGTACGTCGCCGCCGCCCCCGCCCTCGCCGCCCTGGTCCGCCAAGTGCGTTAGCGCGAAGGACCGTTCGGTGTCGCCGCCCCGGCGCCAGAGCGTCACGTACATCGGGGCCGTGCCCGTGACCGGCGGTCTCAGCCCCAGCGCGATCCAGTCGTCGGTCCAGCCCGGGAGGCCGAGCGGCCAGCAGGGGAGGGCGGTGCGCAGGTCGGCCCGGACGGACTTGTAGACCGTCAACGCATCGCGTACCAATCCGCGTTGATGATCCGTCATGCGATCCAGATGGCCGGACAGATGGATGCGGCCGAGGAGCGCGGAACCGAGCGTGAAGGCGATCTCCGCGTCCGTGCAGGACGGTTGGGGATAGGCCCACACGGCGCCCTGTTCCGGGGGGACCGCGGTGGGGGCGGAGGCGGCGATGGGCGGGTAGCGCAGGGGGTCCTGCTGGTCGGAGGTGGACTGGAGCTGGGCCACGGCGAGGGAGGCGCCGTCCATGCGCATGCCGCCGGAGGCGCAGTTCTCGACGACGAGGCCGGGGTGGCGGTCCAGGACCGAGGACAGCCAGGACAGCCAGGCCCGGGAGTGGGCGAGATGGGCCGGCGCCGAGGTGGTGATGTTGTAGTCGAGTTTCAGGTAGCCGACGCCCCACTCGCCGACGATGCGGTCGACCGTCTCGTCGAGGTGGGCGCGGGCCGCCGGGTGGGTCAGGTCCAGCTGGTGGCGTCCCTGTTCGGTCACCCGGGTGCCGTCCTCGTGGCGGAGGAAGGCCTCGGCGGGCAGCGTGTCGGCGAGGGGACTGCGGACCCCGATGACCTCCGGCTCCAGCCACAGCCCCGGCACCATCCCGCGCTCCCGGATCCGGTCGAGCACGACCCGGATGCCCTCGACGCCCCCACCGGGACCACCGCCGGGGAACCGCCGCGCCGACGGCAGCCAGGCGCCGACACTGTCCCACCAGCCGCCGGGCGAATCGGCGTTCTCCACGCTGCCGTTCTCAGCGTTGCCGTTCTCCGCGTCCCCGTTCTCCGCGTCGCCGTTCGCGCCGCCTGCGCCGCTCTCCTCGTCGTCGTACCACCCCGCGTCGACGCAGAAGTACTCCGCGCCCACCTCCGCCGCCGCGTCGATCAGCGGCAGCAGCTTCTCGGTGGTCGGGTCGCCCATCAGGGTGTTCATGTAGTCGTTGAAGATCACCGGGAGCCGGGTGTGGTCCGGGTGTGGACGGCGTACGACCCGGCGGTAGGAGGTCAGGGCCGCCAGGGCGCCGTCGAAGCAGGTGCCGAGGGCGAGGGCGGCCCACTCGGTCGTGAACTCGGCCCCGGGCTCCAGGACTTCGCGCCACTGGTGCTCGTCGTGGGTCGGGCCGCCGAGCGCGAGGTAGGTCCGGCCCGCGGACGCGCCGGCCTCCCAGACCCAGCTGGACGCCGACTCGATCTGCCACAGCCAGCTGCGCCCGTCCGTACGGTGCTGGAGGGCGCCCATCGCGAGGTGCCCGTCGGTGGGCCAACTGCCGCGTCCGGCCAGGCGTGCGGCCGCGTGGCCGGTACCGCCGTGCACCTCGTGGTTGATGTCGGGCACGGAGTCCCGCAGCGGCTCGGCGTACCAACGGCACTCCGCGAGCCAGTCGTTGCGTGCCCGGAAGACGGACAGGTCGTCGGGGGAGGGGAGTCCGCCGAGGAGCAGACTGCCGACGGAGCGCACGGTGACGGTCTCGGTGCCGTCGTTGCGCAGCCGGACCCGGGAGCGCAGGACGGGGATGCCGTCCGGTGAGGCGTACTCGACGAAGGCGGTCAACCCGCTCGCCGGGTCGTGGAGTTCGAAGGTGAGCCGGTGCCAGCCCTCGCCGTCGGCGGACCCGGACCCGGAGAGGGACCCGGACCCGGACCCGGAGCCGGACCCGGACCCGGAGCCGGACCCGGACCCGGAGCCGGACCCGGAGAGGGACCCGAGCGTGGCGCCGTACGTGGAGTGGTGTGCCCGGTATCTCAGGCGGCCGCCGATCGCCGTGCCGGTGAAGCGGGGGCGCGCCCAGCCGGTGCCGTCGCCGAGCAGGACCAGGTCGACCAGGGGCAGCGAAGGGTCGGTCTTGGTCTCCTCCGGGCCGGGTTCGGGCTCACCGGGGTGACGGACGCGCAGCAGCCTGGGCGAGTCGCCGCTCAGGTCGAAGTCGGCGGTCAGCGCGGAGTGGCCCCAGCGGTACGCGAGGCTCCACGGGAACGAGTCGGTCCACTGGTGACGGTCGTGCTGCGGCATGCGATCCCCCCGGGTCTGCTGTGCTCCCAAGTGTTCACGGCGAGCTGTGCGTCCGCTGTCCCCATCCTCGGTGATGCGTCGGGATAACCACACGGGATCTACATACCGGAAAGCATGAATGTTCAAGCAGGAAGGGTATCGACGCCGTCGCCCTGAACGAGACCGTCCTGAGGACCGCCCGCGCCGAAGTCGACCGGTGCCTCGCCGAGTTCGCGGAACGCGACGGCGGCTCATTCGGCTCAGGACGGACATCGACTGATATCAACGGATATGGCTGGTGCAGCCGCGCGGCGCCGGGAGCCCGTCCTCGCCCCGACGCACGACACCCGGGCCCTTACTTGCCCACCGCCTCCACCCGCACCGCGCACGTCTTGAACTCCGGCATGCGGGAGGTGGGGTCGAGCGCGGGGTTGGTCAGGGTGTTGGCGCGGCCCTCGCCCGGCCAGTGGAACGGCATGAAGACCGTGTCGGGGCGGATGTTGGTCGTGATGCGGGCCGGGGCCACGGCCCGGCCCCGGCGGGAGACCACGGCCAGCGGGTCGCCCTCCGCCGCGCCGAGCCGCTCGGCCAGCCGGGGGTGCAGTTCCACGAACGGACCGGGCGCGGCGGCGTTCAGCTCGTCGACCCGCCGGGTCTGGGCGCCCGACTGGTACTGGGCGACCACCCGCCCGGTGGTGAGCAGCACCGGGTACTCGGCGTCCGGTTCCTCGGCCGCCGCCCGGTGCGAGACGGGCACGAACCGGGCGCGGCCGTCCTCCGTGGCGAACCGGTCGAGGAAGAGGCGCGGGGTGCCGGGGTGCACCTCGGTCGGCGGGACGGGGCGCGCCTCGGCGGCCGGGACGGGGCGGGCGTCGGCGGCCGGGGCGGGGTGCGCGTCGGCGGCCGGGACAGGGCGCGCGTCGGTGGCCGGGGCGGCCGGTGTCGGGCAGGGCCAGAACACCCCGTTCTCCTCCGCCAGCCGCCGGTAGGTGATCCCCGAGTAGTCGGCGGGCCCGCCCGCGCTCGCCCGGCGCAGCTCCTCGAAGACCTCCTCGGGGTCGGTCGCGAAGCCCTTCTCGACGCCCAGCCGGTCGGCGAGCTCGTGCATGATCTCCAGGTCGCTGCGGACGCCGTCGGGCGGGGTGATCGCCCGCCGCCGCAGCAGCACCCGGCCCTCCAGATTGGTCATGGTGCCGGTCTCCTCCGCCCACTGCGTCACCGGCAGGACGACGTCCGCGAGCGCCGCCGTCTCCGACAGCACGACGTCGCACACCGCGAGGAAGTCCAGCGACTTGATCCGCTCCTCGATGTGCGCGGCGCGCGGCGCCGACACCACCGGGTTGGAGGCCATCAGCAGCAGGGACTTGATGTCGCCGCCGAGCGCGTCGAGCAGTTCGTACGCGCTGCGGCCCGGTCCGGGCAGGCTGTCCGGGTCCACGCCCCAGACCTCGGCGACGTGCCGGCGGGCCTCGGGGTCGACCAGCTTGCGGTAGCCGGGCAGCTGGTCGGCCTTCTGGCCGTGTTCGCGACCGCCCTGCCCGTTGCCCTGCCCGGTGAGGCAGCCGTATCCGGACAGCGGCCGTCCGGCACGGCCCGTCGCCAGCGTGAGGTTGATCCACGCGCCGACCGTGTCCGTGCCCTTGGACTGCTGCTCGGGCCCGCGCGCGGTGAGCACCATCGCGTGCTCCGGCTCGCAGAACAGCCGTACCGCCTCGCGGAGTTCGGGAACGGACACCCCCGTGATCCGCTCCACGTACTCCGGCCAGTGCGCCATGGCCGCCGCCCGGGCCTCCTCCCATCCGCTGGTGCGCTCGCGGATGTACTCCTCGTCCGTCCGCCCCTCGGCCACGATCAGGTGCAACAGTCCGAGGGCCAGGGCGAGATCGGTGCCGGGACGCGGCGACAGATGCAGGTCGGCCTGTTCGGCCGTACGGGTGCGGCGCGGATCGATGACGATCAGCTTGCCGCCGTTGTCCTTCAGCTCGGTGAAATAGCGCAGAGCCGGCGGCATGGTCTCCGCGAGGTTGGACCCGACGAGGACGACACACCCGGTCTTCGGGATGTCCTCCAGCGGGAACGGCAGCCCCCGGTCCAGCCCGAACGCCTTGATCCCGGCGGCCGCCGCCGAGGACATGCAGAAACGGCCGTTGTAGTCGATCTGCGAGGTGCCGAGCACCACGCGGGCGAACTTGCCGAGGGCGTAGGCCTTCTCGTTCGTCAGCCCGCCGCCGCCGAACACGCCGCACGCGTCCGGGCCATGTTCCGTACGCGTGCGGGTGAGCCCCTCGGCGATCCGGTCGAGTGCCTCGTCCCAGGAGGCGGGTTCCAGGACGCCCGCCCTTCTGACCAAGGGACTGGTCAGCCTGACCCGGGACGAGAGCACCGCCGGCGCCGTACGGCCCTTGCCGCACAGCGCTCCCCGGTTCACCGGGAAGTCCGCGCGCTCCGTGACCACTACGACCCCTTCGGTCCCGTCCGCACCGGGCGTCAGGTTCATTCCGCACTGCAGGGCGCAGTACGGGCAGTGGGTGGGCGTCGCGGAGTTCGGCATACCGCCCAGCGTGCGTCGGGCGTGTTACGTGCCGGGACGCTCTCCGTTACGCGACCGGCACGGGGACCTCCCGGCGCGCCCGGGCCCGGCGTGAGGAGCCGGTTCCGGACCGGGGCGCGGGGCTCCTGAGCCATGGCGAACGGGAGTGCCGATGCCCCGATTCCGTCGCCGTAGGCGGGCTGCGCCATCGACCGGGGCACCTGGGGCACCGTCAACGGGAGGGGCCGGGCCCGCACGGCGACGGCCGCCCGGCCTGCGCCCGTCAGGCCCGCGTCAAGTACTAACCCGCCGACGCCAGCGCCTTCGCGACCCCCGTCTCCTCCGGCCCGAGGAAGTGGGGGTCCGGCTCGAACAGGGCGTCCAGGGAAGCCTTGCCCGCCGCGAACAGTTCCCGGGTGGCGCCGTAGTACCAGGTCCCGTCGTGGCGGTCCCGCACCCCGACGCCGTACGACTCGACGCCCGCCTCCTGGCAGAGCGCGACCGCCCGGCGTATGTGGAAGCCCTGGCTGATGAGCACCGCCCGGTCGACGCCGAAGATCTTCCTGGCGCGGACGCAGGAGTCCCAGGTGTCGAACCCGGCGTAGTCACTGACGATGCGGCCGTCGGGCACGCCGTGCTCGGTGAGATAGGCGCGCATCGCGTCCGGTTCGTCGTACTCCTCGCGGCTGTTGTCCCCGGTGACCAGCACCACCTTGATCCGGCCCGACCGGTACAGCTCGGCCGCCGCGTCCAGCCGGCGCGCGAGGTACGGGGACGGCTCGCCCTGCCACAGCCCCGCGCCGAAGACCATCGCGACCTCCGTACGCGGCACGTCGGCCGTGGTCCGCAGCCGGTCGTCGGCCGCGGTGAACATCCATGTGGCCGGCAACAGCGCCAGCGCGCACAGCAGCATCACCGCCTGCACGGCCCGCCGCCGCCCCGTCCGCGTACGCGGCAGCCGCATCACCCGCCCGAGACGCCTCACGGCCGCCCACCCCCGTTCGCCGGACCCCATATGTGTCCTGGTTGTTTCCGACGGGCCCGACAGCGCCCGCCTTTCCGACCAACGAAGACGTCATCCGCATCGATCCGGTTCACCGCCCAGCGTGACAAGCTTCACTCGGACGAGTCGAAACACCAGGTCATGGAGGTTCACACACCCGCACGGCGCACGGTGAACCGCCGGAAAACACCCGTCACCACCGTGCAACGGGGAGGCAACCTCCTCCCGGCACCATCGGTGCATGACGGCGACGACGAGCAAGTCGAACGCGGACCTCGACAGTACGGCGCACATCATGAACCTGATCAGTGACCAGCTGGCCTCCCAGCTCAGCCTCGTCTCCCGCGACGGGACCCGGCGCCCGGCCCCGCCCGCGCTGGTCCTCGTGGCACACGGCAGCCGCGACCCGCGCGCCCTGGCGACCGTGCGCACCCTCATGGAGCGTGTCCGTGAGCAGCGCCCCGGCCTCTCCGTGCAACTCGGCCACATCGAGCTGAACGAGCCCCTCCTCCCCGACACCCTCGCCGCCCTCGGCGACCGGGAGGCGGTCCTCGTCCCCCTCCTCCTCAGCCGCGGCTACCACGTCAAGCACGACATCCCCGAGATGGCCGAGGCCGCCGAGGCCCGCACCCGCCTCGCCGCCCCCCTCGGCCCGCACCCCCTCCTCGTGGAGGCCCTGCACACCCGCCTCGTCGAGGCCGGCTGGCGCACGAGGACGAGCGAGGCACACCGCCGCACGAGCGCCGTCGTCCTGGCCGCCGCGGGCTCCCGCGACCCCGAGGCCGCCGAGGACACCGGCCGCACGGCCCGGCTCCTCGCCGACCGCCTGGGCGTCCCGGTCGTCCCCGCCTACGCCTCCGCCGCCGCCCCCACCGTCGGCGAAGCCGTCCGCGCCCTCACCGCCCGAGGCCGTACCCGCATCGCCGTGGCCTCCTACTTCACCGCCCCCGGCCGCTTCGCCAGGGAGTGCGCGGAGGCGGCCCCCTGGATCGCCGCGACCCCCCTGGGCGCCCACCCGGCCATGGCGAAACTGATCCTGCACCGCTACGACCAGGCGTCGGCGACGCCCGGGACGACGGTGGAGCGAGCGCTGGCGTCGGCATAGGGGCCATGCGGTTCCCGGCCGGCGTCAGCGCCCGGTCGGGGGCGCGGGGCTGTACTTGACATGCGGCTCCGCCGCGATGGGAGTCCCTCCCGCTCGAACGAAGTCGAGAGCGGGGGAGCGACCAGCCACGAACAACCCGCACCCGGCGTCCATCCGTACCCGGAGTCCATCCGTACCCGGAGTCCATCCGTACCCGGCGTCCATCCGCACCCGGCGGACGATCAGGCGCACCCATTTGTCACCGCCTCCCCTTACTGTCGAGTCATGGAAGGCACCGCACCCCCCAGCTACGACCCCCTCTCCACCGAACGCTGGGCCCCCGAGCCCGACAAACGCCCGGGTCGCACAGCCTTCCAACGCGACCGCGCCCGCGTGCTCCACTCCTCGGCCCTGCGCAGACTCGCCGGAAAGACCCAAGTGGTCACGCCCGGCACCCGCACCCAGGCCTGGGACGCCAGCCCCCGTACCCGCCTGACCCACTCCCTGGAGTGCGCCCAGGTCGGCCGCGAACTGGGCGCGGCCCTCGGCTGCGATCCCGACCTCGTGGAGGCCGCCTGCCTCTCCCACGACCTCGGCCATCCCCCGTTCGGCCACAACGGCGAACAGGCACTCAACGCATTCGCCGAGGACTGCGGCGGCTTCGAGGGCAACGCGCAGTCCCTGCGCCTCCTGACGAGGATCGAGCCCAAACGCTTCGTACGGTCGGACACCACCGGCGACCTCGTGAGCGTCGGCCTCAACCTCACCCGCGCCGCCCTGGACGCCGCCACCAAGTACCCCTGGCCGCGCGGCGGCCACCCCACCGACCCGACGTCCTCCAAGTTCGGCGTCTACGACGACGACCGCCCGGTGTTCGACTGGGTCCGCAAGGACGCCCCCGGCACCAGCACGACCTTCGAGGCCCAGGTCATGGACTGGTCCGACGACGTGGCGTACTCCGTGCACGACGTCGAGGACGGCCTGCACGCCGGCCACATCGACCCCAACTGCCTGCACGCCGAGCCCGAACGGCAGGCGGTGTTCGAGGTGGCCCGCGGCCGGTACGTCCCCGCCGACACCGACCCGGCCGAACTCGCCGAGGCCCTCGACCGCCTCCTCGACCAGGAGTGGTGGCCCCACGGGTACGACGGAACGGCCGTCGCCCAGGCCCGGTTGAAGGACGCCACCAGCCAGCTCATCGGCCGCTTCTGCCTCGCCGCCGAGGCCGCCACCCGGCAGGCGTACGGCACCGGCCCCCTCACCCGGTACGCCGCCGAACTGGTCGTCCCGCGCGGGGCGCGTCTGGAGTGCGCGGTCCTCAAGGCCGTCGCCGACCGGTATGTGATGCAGCGGGCCGAGCAGGAGCGGCTCCGCGCCGACCAGCGGATCGTCGTCGCCGAACTGGCCGAGGCGCTCACCGCCCGCGCGCCGGAGGGACTCGAACCCCAGTTCCGCACGCTGTTCGACACGGCTCCGGACGACCGTGCCCGCAAGCGGGTGATCGTCGACCAGATCGCCTCCCTCACCGACCCCTCCGCCCGCTCGTTGCACGCGAGACTGACGGGGCGGACGTGACAGAGACGTGACCCTCCGTGGCCTGATCGGGTCACTACCTCTTCCCGCATCACGCTGTGTGCGGGACGCTCGCATGTGGACGCACCCTTAAGAGGAGGCATCAAGTGGTCGACGCGGATCAGACATTCGTCATCGTCGGAGGCGGTCTCGCCGGCGCGAAGGCGGCCGAGACGCTCCGAGCGGAGGGCTTCACCGGCCGCGTGATACTGATCTGCGACGAACGGGACCACCCCTACGAGCGTCCGCCGCTGTCCAAGGGCTATCTGCTCGGCAAGGAGGAGCGCGACAGCGTCTTCGTCCACGAGCCGTCCTGGTACGCGCGCAACGACATCGAGCTGCACCTCGGCCAGACCGTCGACGCGATCGACCGTACGGCCAAGACCGTCCGCTTCGGCGACGACGGCACCCTGGTCCACTACGACACCCTGCTGATCGCGACCGGCGCCGAGCCCCGCCGCCTGGACATCCCGGGCACCGACCTCGCGGGCGTCCACCATCTGCGCCGCCTCGCCCACGCCGAGCGCCTCAAGGGCGTCCTGGCCGCGCTCGGCCGCGACAACGGCCACCTCGTCATCGCGGGCGCCGGCTGGATCGGTCTGGAGGTGGCGGCCGCGGCCCGCGAGTACGGCGCGGAGGTGACCGTCGTCGAGCCCGAGCCGACGCCGCTGCACGGCGTGCTCGGCCCCGAACTGGGCAACCTCTTCGCCGAGGTGCACCGTGAGCACGGCGTCCGCTTCCACTTCGGCGCGAGGCTCACCGAGATCGTCGGCCAGGACGGGATGGTCCTCGCGGCCCGCACGGACACGGGGGAGGAGCACCCGGCGCACGACGTCCTCGCGGCCATCGGAGCGGCGCCGCGGGTCGGCCTCGCCGAAGCCGCCGGGCTGGAGCTGGCCGACCGGTCACAGGGCGGCGGCATCATGGTGAACGCCCGGCTCCGTACGTCCGACCCCTCCATCTACGCCGCCGGCGACGTCGTGTCCTTCCCGCACGCCCTCTTCGACACCCGGCTGCGGGTCGAGCACTGGGCCAACGCCCTCAACGGCGGGCCGACGGCCGCGCGGGCGATGCTCGGCAAGGACGTCACCTACGACCGGGTGCCCTACTTCTTCTCCGACCAGTACGACCTGGGGATGGAGTACTCGGGATGGGCGCCGCCCGGGTCGTACGACCAGGTGCTGATCCGGGGGGACGCCGGGAAGCGGGAGTTCATCGCGTTCTGGGTGAAGGAGGGGCGGGTGCTGGCCGGGATGAACGTGAACGTGTGGGATGTCACTGAGCCGATCCAGAAGCTGATCCGGTCCCGGGCGCGGGTCGATGTGGACGCGCTCTCGAATCCTCAGGTGCCTTTGGAGAGCTTGATCGCCTAAGGGGTTGCCGGGGTGGGGTCGCGGGCGACTGCGGGCCGTATGTGGCTGGTCGCGCAGTTCCCCGTGGCCCTTCGGGGCACAGGGATGTCAGAACGCCACCGTAGAATTCACGCGTGGCAGGACGGATCAATGACGAGGACGTGAAGGCGGTACGGGACGCGGTCCCGATCGACGCCGTGGTGTCCGAGTACCTCCAGCTGCGCAACGCGGGCGGTGGGAACCTCAAGGGACTCTGCCCGTTCCACGACGAGAAGTCGCCGTCGTTCCAGGTCAGCCCGAGCAAGGGACTCTTCCACTGCTTCGGCTGCCAGGAGGGCGGCGACACCATCACGTTCGTGATGAAGGTCGACCACCTGTCCTTCTCGGAGGCGGTCGAGCGGCTGGCCGGCCAGGCCGGCATCACCCTGCGCTACGAGGAGGGCGGGTACAACCCCTCCCACCAGCGCGGTGAGCGGATCCGCCTGGTCGAGGCGCACAAGATCGCCGCCGAGTGGTACGCGGAACAGCTCGCCACCAGCCCCGAGGCCGACACCGGCCGGATCTTCCTCGCCGAGCGCGGCTTCGACCAGGCCGCCGCCGTCCACTTCGGCGTCGGATACAGCCCCCAGGGCTGGGACCACCTCACCCGCTTCCTGCGCGGCAAGGGCTTCGCCGACAAGGAACTGCTCCTGTCCGGGCTGTCCCAGGAGGGCCGCCGCGGCCCCATCGACCGCTTCCGGGGCCGCCTGATGTGGCCCATCCGCGACATCGGCGGGGACGTGGTCGGCTTCGGCGCCCGCAAGCTCTACGAGGCGGACAACGGGCCCAAGTACCTCAACACCCCCGACACGGCGATCTACCGCAAGTCCCAGGTCCTGTACGGCATCGACCTCGCCAAGAAGGACATCGCCAAGGCCAGCCGGGCCGTCGTGGTCGAGGGCTACACGGACGTCATGGCCTGCCACCTCGCCGGGGTCACCACGGCCATCGCGACCTGCGGCACGGCCTTCGGCGGCGACCACATCAAGATCCTCCGCCGCCTGCTGATGGACAACGGCTCGGCCCGCGTGATCTTCACCTTCGACGGCGACGCGGCCGGCCAGAAGGCGGCCCTGCGCGCCTTCGAGGACGACCAGAAGTTCGCCGCCGAGACGTACATCGCGATCGCCCCGGACGGCATGGACCCGTGCGAGCTGCGCCTGGCGAAGGGGGACGAGGCGGTGGCCGAGCTGACCGAACCCCGCACCCCGCTCTTCGAGTTCGCCCTCCGCCAGATCGTCGCCCGCTACGACCTGGAGACGCCCGCCGGCCGGGCCGCCGCCCTCGACGAGGCGGCACCCGTCGTGGCCCGCATCAAGAACAGCGGCGCCCAGCACGAGGTGGCCGTGCAGCTCGCCGGCATGCTCGGCATCCTCGACACCCAGTTCGTCGTCAAGCGCGTCGCCCAGCTGGCCCGCTGGGCCCGCGACCGGGGCGGCCAGGGCCCCGCCCCGGCCGCACAGCGCCAGGCACAGTCCTACGAGTCCAACGGCCGGCCCCCCTCCGGCCCGGCCCTCACCCTGCGCAACCCGGTGTTCGCCACCGAGCGCGAACTCCTCAAACTCGCCCTCCAGCGGCCGGAGTTGGTCGCCCCCGCCTTCGACGCGTACGGCGTCGACGAGTTCACCGCCGACCAGTACGCCGCCGTCCGCGAGGCGATCATCGAGGCGGGCGGCGTCGAGTTCGGGGCCGAGGACCCCCAGGAGTATCTGGTCCGGGTCCGCGAGGCGGCACCGGACGACACGGTGCGGGCCATGGTGACCGAGCTGGCCGTCGAGGCGATCATGCGCAAGACGGTCGACGAGGTGTACGCGGGCGCGCAGTTGGTCACCGTGCGCCGCCGGGCCGTCGAACGCCGCGTGCGCGACGTCCAGGGCAGCCTGGCGAGGGCGACCGCCCAGGGCGACCCGGCCCAGCTGGCCGCCGTACAGAACGAGTTGTGGGTGCTCCAGCAGTACGACCAGGCGCTGCGGGAGAGGGGCGCGGAGGCGCTCTGACGCCCCGCCCGTCGGCGCCCCGGGCCTGAACGTCCCCGGCGCACATGCCAATCCCGCGCCGGAGCCACCCCGTTCCGTACGGCCTTCAAGCTGTTTCAGGGCCGCTCAGCGGCGCACTCGTACGGCACAGTAACCGTGAGGTCACCGGCCGGACGCAAAAAGTCACCGCACGCCCCTCGTGGCGGCTGTGTGTCGTACTCCACACTGGGTTCCGGTGCCTGAGTCCTCGGAGCGCGGCCGACCCGTCCCCCACGGGTCCGAGATCCCCGCGGTTCCGCTCGATGAGTACGGGATGGACGGCGGAGAGGCCGCCCGCGCCATCCCAGACGTACCGCTGCCGTACGCCCTGGCAGCGACATTCCTGGAGGTCGCCCCCGTGCAGACCCAGACCCTCGTACAGAACGACACCAGTACGGCCATCGGTACCGACGGCGCGGAGCCGGACGCGGAGACCGACGTCATCACCGCGGTGCCCGCCCAGAGCCGCGCCGCGCACCACCCCGAGGCGGCGCCGGACGGCCCGCCCGAGCTCGACGAACCACCGACCGCCGTGGTGGTGGAGGCCATAGAGACGGCCGAGCCCCCGGAGCCCGTGGAGCCGCCGCGCAGCCGCGCGGACACCGGCGGCCCCTCGTCCGACCTGTTCCGCCAGTACCTGCGCGAGATCGGCCGCATCCCGCTGCTCACGGCCGTGGAGGAAGTGGACCTGGCCCGCCGCGTCGAGGCCGGTCTCTTCGCCGAGGAGAAGCTCGGCAGCGCCTGCGACCTCGACACCCGGCTCGCCCTCGACCTCGACAAGCTGGTCGTCATGGGCCGCATGGCCAAGCGCCGCCTCATCGAGGCGAACCTACGGCTCGTCGTCTCCGTGGCGAAGCGTTACGTCGGCCGCGGCCTGACCATGCTGGACCTGGTCCAGGAAGGGAATCTGGGCCTCATCCGGGCCGTCGAGAAGTTCGACTACGCCCGCGGCTACAAGTTCTCGACCTACGCGACCTGGTGGATCCGCCAGGCCATGTCCCGCGCCCTCGCCGACCAGGCCCGCACGATCCGCGTCCCCGTCCACGTGGTCGAGCTGATCAACCGGGTCGTCCGCGTCCAGCGCCGCATGCTCCAGGAGCGGGGCTACGAGCCCACCCCGGAGGAAGTGGCCGCCCACCTCGACCTCGCCCCCGAACGCGTCAGCGAGGTCCTCCGCCTCGCCCAGGAACCGGTCTCGCTCCACGCCCCGGTCGGCGAGGAGGACGACGTGGCCCTCGGCGACCTCATCGAGGACGGCGACGCCGCGAGCCCCGTGGAATCGGCCGCGTTCCTGCTCCTGCGCGAACACCTGGAAGCGGTCCTCTCCACCCTCGGCGAACGCGAACGCAAGGTGGTCCAACTGCGCTACGGCCTGGCCGACGGCCGCCCCCGCACGCTGGAGGAGATAGGCCGCATCTTCGGCGTGACCCGCGAACGCATACGGCAGATCGAGTCCAAGACGCTCAACAAACTCAGGGACCACGCCTTCGCGGACCAACTGAGGGGCTACCTGGACTGAGGGGGTTTTGGTTGTCGGGTGCGGGTGCGGGTGCGGGTGCGTCGGGCCTGTGGCGGGCCTGGAAGAGCACGGGGCGCAGCCCTGCTTTTCCAGGGGCGCGGGGAACTGCGCGACCAGCCCCCACCGGACGGACGTCTGGGGGTCGTAGGGGCGCAGCCCCTGCTGGATGGGACGGGTAGGGGCGGCGGGGGCGAAAACACCCCCGCACACCCACCCCCCCTCAGTCCACCTCCGCAACCGCCTCCGCGAACTGCGCCTTGTACAGCCGCGCGTACGCCCCGTCCGCGGCCAACAACTCCGCGTGCGTCCCCTGCTCCACGATCGCCCCGTTCTCCATCACCAGAATCGTGTCCGCATCCCGAATCGTCGACAACCGATGCGCGATCACGAACGACGTACGCCCATGCGCCAACTTCGCCATGGCCTTCTGGATCAACACCTCGGTGCGCGTGTCGACCGAACTCGTCGCCTCGTCCAGCACCAGGATCACCGGATCCGACAGGAACGCCCGAGCGATCGTGATGAGCTGCTTCTCACCCGCGCTCACCCCGGTCCCCTCGTCGTCGATCACGGTGTCGTACCCGTCCGGCAGCGTCCGGATGAACCGGTCCGCATGGGCGGCCCGCGCCGCCTCCTCGATCTCCCCCCGCGTGACCTTCCGCGCGGCGGACGCCCCGTACGCGATGTTCTCCGCGATGCTCCCCCCGAACAGCCAGGTGTCCTGAAGCACCATCCCTATCCCGTCCCGGAGTTCGTCCCGGGACATGGACGCGACATCGACCCCGTCGAGGGTGATGCGCCCACCCGTGACCTCGTAGAACCGCATCAACAGGTTCACCAGGGTCGTCTTCCCGGCCCCCGTCGGCCCCACGATCGCCACGGTGTGCCCCGGCTCCACCACCAGCGACAGATCCTCGATCAGCGGCTTGTCGGCGTCGTACCGGAAGGACACCCCCTCCAGCGCCACCCGCCCCCGCAGCTCCTCCGGCCGCACCCCGGGCACGGCGTCGGCCTCCTGCTCCTCCGCGTCGAGCAGTTCGAAGATCCGCTCGGCGGAGGCGACCCCCGACTGCACGAGGTTCGCCATGGACGCCACCTGCGTCAGCGGCATCGAGAACTGCCGCGAGTACTGGATGAAGGCCTGCACATCACCGATGGACAGCGTGCCGGACGCGACCCGCAGTCCGCCCACCACCGCGACCAGCACATAGTTGATGTTCGACACGAAGAACATCAGCGGCTGCATGATCCCGCTGTTGAACTGGGCCTTGAACCCGGCCTCGTACAGCCGTTCGTTCTCCTCGGCGAACTGCTGCGCCGACTCCTCCTGCCGCCCGAACACCTTCACGAGCGTGTGCCCGGTGTACATCTCCTCGATGTGCGCGTTGAGCTTCCCGGTGACCCGCCACTGCGCCACGAAGTGCGGCTGCGACCGCTTGCCGACGCGCGTGGCGACCACGAACGACACCGGTACGGTCACCAGCGCGACCAGCGCCAGCAGCGGCGACACCCAGAACATCATCACCAGCACACCGATGATGGTGAGGAGCGAGTTGACGAGCTGGCCCATCGACTGCTGGAGCGTCTGGCCGATGTTGTCGATGTCGTTGGTCGCCCGGCTCAGCACCTCACCGCGCTGCCGCCGGTCGAAGTACGACAGCGGCAGCCGCGACAGCTTCGCCTGGAGATCCTCGCGCATGTGGTAGACGGTCCGGTTGATGGCCCGGTTGGAGAGCCGCGTGGCCGCCGCCATCAGCAGCCCGGCGACCAGGAAGATGCCGAGGGCAACCAGCAGCACGCCGCCGACGGCGTCGAAATCGATGCCCTCGCCCGGCGTGAAGTCCGTGCCCTGCAGCATGTCGGCGACCCCGCCGTCGCCGCGCTGCCGCAGCCCTTCCAGCACCTCGGCCTTGGTCTGCCCCGCCGGCATCTCCCGCCCGACGACACCGGCGAAGACGAGGTCGGTCGCCCTGCCGAGGATCCACGGCCCGAGCACCGAGAGACCCACGCTGAGCACGGCGCACACGATCATCGCGTACATCGTGAACCGCTCGGGCTTGAACTGGGCGAGCAGCCGTTTCCCGGACCCCTTGAAGTCCATGGAGCGCTGATCGGGGGCTCCGGCCCCCGCCATCCGTGCCAACGGCCCGGCCATCAGGCTGCCTCCGCTTCCGTGAGCTGGGAGAGGACGATCTCCCGGTAGGTCTCGTTGTCGGCCATCAGCTCGTGGTGGCGTCCGGTGCCGACGACCCGGCCCTCGTCGAGGACGACGATCCGGTCGGCGTCCCGGATGGTCGCCACCCGCTGGGCCACGATCACGACGGTCGCGTCGGCGGTCTCCCGCGCCAGCGCGGCGCGCAGGGCGGCGTCGGTCGCGTAGTCGAGCGCGGAGAACGAGTCGTCGAACAGATAGATCTCCGGGCGCTGCACCAGCGTCCGCGCGATCGCGAGCCGCTGCCGCTGCCCGCCGGAGACGTTCGTCCCGCCCTGCGCGATGGGCGAGTCCAGCCCGCTCTCCAGCCGCTCGACGAACTCCTTGGCCTGCGCCACCTCCAACGCGTGCCACAACTCCTCGTCGGTGGCGTCCGGATTGCCGTACCGCAGGTTCGTCGCCACGGTCCCCGAGAAGAGGTACGGCTTCTGCGGCACCAGGCTCACCGTCCTGGCCAGCAGCTTCGGATCGAGCGTCCGTACGTCGACGCCGTCCACCAGCACCTCGCCGTCGGTGACGTCGAACAGCCGGGGGACCAGCCCGAGGAGCGTCGACTTGCCGCTGCCCGTGGACCCGATGACGGCGGTCGTCTCACCGGGCCGCGCCGCCACCTCGATCGACCGGAGCACCGGCTCCTCGGCACCCGGATAGCGGAAGCCCGCACCCCGTACCTCGAGGAACCCGTGCCGCCGCAGCTCCCGTACGGGCTCGGCCGGCGGCACCACACTCGTCCCGGTGTCCAGCACCTCCTGGATGCGCTCGGCGCACACCTCCGCGCGCGGCATCATCATGAACATGAACGTGGCCATCATCACAGCCATGACGATCTGCATCAGATAGGCGAGGAAAGCGGTGAGCGCGCCGATCTGCATCCCGCCGCTGTCGATCCGATGGGCACCGAACCACACCACCGCGATCGACGAGAGGTTGATGACCGTCATCACGATCGGGAACATCAGCGCGAGCATCCGCCCGGTTCCCAGGGATACATCCGTCAGCTCGACGTTCGCCTTCCGGAACCGATCCTTCTCGTAGTCGTCCCGCACGAAGGCCCGGATGACCCGGTTGCCGGTGATCTGCTCCCGCAGCACCCGGTTCACGGTGTCCAGCCGCTCCTGCATCGTGCGGAACAGGGGGCGCAGCCGGCGCACGATCAGGCTGACGGAAACACCGAGCACCGGGACGACGGCGAGGAGCACCCCCGACAACGGCACGTCCAGCCCCAGCGCCAGCACGATGCCGCCGACGCACATGATCGGCGCCGACACCACCAGCGTGAACGTCATGAGCACCAGCATCTGCACCTGCTGCACATCGTTCGTCGTCCGCGTGATCAGCGACGGAGCACCGAAGTGACCGACCTCACGCGCCGAGAACGACTGCACCCGGTCGAACACGGCGGCCCGGATGTCCCGGCCGACCGCCGCGGCGGTGCGGGCGCCGTAGTACACGGCCCCGATGTTGCAGACGACCTGCACCAACGAGATACCGATCATCAGCGCGCCGAAGGACAGGATGTAACCCGTGTCCCCCTCCACCACGCCCTCGTCGATGATGTCCGCGTTCAGCGTGGGCAGGTAGAGCGTGGCGCACGTCTGCACGAACTGCAGCAGCACCAACAGGGTGATCGGTGTCCGGTAGGGACGAAGATGACTTCTCAGCAATCGTATGAGCACGCGAGATCTCTCGGGGTCGAAGACGGGGTTCGGGACGCACCACCCCCCATCGTCGGACACTCCACCCGCGTTACCTCAACCGAATTAACCCGACGGTGAAGCTTCGATGCCGGAACTTTGCAGCTGGGGCCGCCTCAGGGGCACGAGGAACCGCGCGACCAGCCACAACGAACCCGCAGCCGCCGGACCACCCACCCGGCACCCCGCCAGGCGGCTTACGCCCGAAACGCCCCGGGATGCGTCTGCTCGCGCACCGCGACGTACTGCTGCCGAACCGCCTGCCCGACGGCCAACTCGTCCCCGGGATCCAGCACCTGCGCCGCCGCCCCAGGCCACATCGGCGGCGTACGCGGATCGAGCGCCCCCTGCGAGACCCCGAGCGCCCACGCCGCCTGCCGCGCGGCGCCCACCGCCGCGTAGTCCGCCGGCTGCGGCACCACCACCTGCGCCCCGAACAACGCCGGCGCCGCCGCCTGCACCGCCGGCAGCTCCGCCGCCGCACCCAGCAGGAAGATCCGCCGCACGTCCACGCCCCGGCCGCGCAACACGTCCAGCGCGTCCGCGAGCCCGCACAGCATGCCCTCGAACGCGGCCCGCGCGAAGTGCTCCGGCTTCATCGACTCCCGCCGCAGCCCGGCCAGCGTCCCCGCCGTGTGCGGCAGATTCGGCGTCCGCTCGCCCTCCAGATACGGCAGCATCACCAGCCCGTGCGACCCCGGCGTCGACTTCATCGCCAGGTCGGACAGCCCCTCCAGATCGGCCACGCCCAGCATCTCGGCCGCCCCGCGCAACGTCCGTACAGCGTTGAGCGTGGTGACGACCGGCAGATGCATCCCCGTGGCATCGGCCAGCGAGGTGATCATCCCGGAGGAGTCGACGAGCGCCGTGGTGTGGACGGCCATGACGGACCCGGAGGCCCCCAGCGACACCACCGCGTCACCGAGCCCGATGCCGAGCCCGAAGGCGGCGGCCATGGTCTCACCGGTGCCGGCGGAGATGAGGAGCCCCTCCGGCGTCGTACCGGCGGCGTCCGAGGGGCCGAGCACCTCGGGGAGCATGACCTGATGCCCGAGGGCCATCTCGACGAGATCCGTGCGGTACTGCCCGGTCGCCGCGTTCCAGTATCCGGTCCCGGACGCCCCGCCCCGGTCCGTGGTCCTTCTGACCGGCCGCCCCAGCAACTGCCACACCAGCCAGTCGTGCGCCTGGAGCAGTACGGCCGTCCGCATCGCGGCATCCGGTTCCGTACGGCTCATCCAGCGCAGCTTGGTCACCGGCTGCGCGGCCCCCGGCACGCAGCCCACGGCCTCCGCCCACGCGCCGCGCCCCCCGAGCGCGTCGACGAGGTCCGCGGCCGCGACCTGGGTCCGCTTGTCGCCGCCGACCATCGCCGGGCGCACGGTGTTGCCCTGTGCGTCCAGCGCGATCAGCCCGTTCTGCTGGGACGACACCCCGATGGCCTGCACGCCCTCCAGCAGCCCGCCCGTGGCCGCCTCGCCCAGGGACAGCAGCCACGCCTGCGGATCGACGTCCGACGGGCGGCCCCCGCCCTCCGCCGACTCCAGCGGGTGCGGGGCATACCCCTGCCTGAGCACGGCCCCTGTGTCCGAGTCACAGACGACAATGCGCGTAAAATCGGGCGAACTGTCCAGCCCGGCGACTATCCCCATGGCAGAAATTCTGCCGCACGGGAAGGGGTGGGGGCGCCGGGCGTCGGTCGGGTCGACTCGATGTGGTCCCTATGTATTGCTGGTACCCCAGTCGTCTCCGGCGGAGCCGTTCGCGTTGCGGGCGCGCAGCGAGCGGACCCGCTCGGCGACCAGGTCGGGCACACGGTCCCCGACCTTCTCGCTGACCACGTGGTACGCCTTGCCCGCGTAGACACGCCCCTGCTGCGCGGCCGACTCGGCGGTGTTGCGCACGGCGGGGTTCTGCGCGACCTGTCGCGCGGACTTCTTCAACTGCTCGTAGCGTTCGCGTCCGGCCTTCGTGCCGAGCACGTAGCCCAGGGCCAGTCCGGCAAAGAACGTGAGCCGATAGCGCATGGCGGCCACCCTTCCCTTACGTCTGCGTCGGTCCCTTGCGTTGCCCTGCGCGGGCGACGGGCGCGGGGGATACCGATTGGCGGAGCACCCCCCTGCTTGCGCTAATGTATGTGTCGCAGCGAGCGCACGCCCCCTGGCGAATACCCAGGGAGGTACGTTCGATGCAACGAGGCAATCCTCCGTAGCTCAATTGGCAGAGCAGCCGGCTGTTAACCGGCAGGTTACTGGTTCGAGTCCAGTCGGGGGAGCTTCGATCTTCCGTAGCTCAATTGGCAGAGCAGCCGGCTGTTAACCGGCAGGTTACTGGTTCGAGTCCAGTCGGGAGAGCAACAGAGGAAGGACCCCGACGGGGTCCTTTTTCATGTCCGGGGGAACCGCGTGTGCCGCGCCGAAGTCCTCAAGGTCAAGAAGCGCATGCGAAGGCCGACCATCCGAAGCAGGAGATCGTATGAGCGGCTATGCTGCGGCAGACGGCGCGCACACATGTACGCGACACGCCGTACGGGGCGGTAGCTCAGCCGGTTAGAGCAGCGGACTCATAATCCGTCGGCCGTGGGTTCGAGTCCCACCCGCCCCACCTTTAACGTCGTATGACCTGCGGAAACGTTCCTCGTGAGGTGTTGGAGCGTCAACTCCGCCTCAACGGAAAGAATCCGCTGCGCGCGTCGTTGGAACCGCGCGCACGTCGCGCCGCTCGGAAGGTTCCGACCCCATCTGACCTGCGGCGGAGTGGGCGGTCAAGGTTGTCACCGGCTTCCGGGGCGGCTGCTTTCCAGCTCGGAACGAAGGTTCAGGAACCAGACAGGGACCAAGGCGGCGCCGACGTGCCCGCGCTGGCGGGGCCCTGGCGCTGATCGTTTTCTCTTTCGCCTGCTGCGCGGGCATGGGGCTGCCACCCGTGGCACGGCTGGTCGAGTACTGGGCATGCACCGGAGGCGGCGCAGATACGTTCTGATCCGCCAGGACCGCGCCGACCAAGCGGATCAGGGGGCGCGGGGGTGGAAGATCCTGACCACGTCGGTGCGGCGGCGGATCTCCTTGTTCAGCCGCTCCGCAGCACAGGCGTTCCCACCCAGCGGGGTGGGGCCGAAAGCTGACCCCAGAGCCGGCCGCCGCCGTCCGCGCCCGTCGAAGCTGTGTCCCGCCGGTCCTGCTCTCGCTGCGGCCGTACGGACACATCCCGAAGCGGAACCGTCCGGCGGTCCTGCCGCCCTCGACTCCAGCACCGTCGACCGGCTCGTCGACCGGCTCGCCCGCCGACGGACGGCGTACGGCTTCGAGCCCGAGCTGTATGGCGGGGGGGCGCGTTCACCGATCGGCACCATCCTGGACCTGAGATCGCCCCCACTCCGTGCTACCCGGTCCCGTCCTGCGAAGACGGGTTCATGGTCGACACCCAGCGAGCCGTGCCGGGCGTGCGTCGAGCAGCGTGTGCAGCGCAAGGCTGACCAGTTCGCCGGGCGGTTCCCGCGCAAGACCGCGGGCCGCCACTTCGCAGGAGTACGTCGAGTGCGGGCGGCTCTGTCCCGGCGACGTCCAGGCCGACGCCGTGTGCGAGCCGCGCCCCGAGAAGTCCGAGGCCGAACCGGGTGCCCTGGGAACTCCGGCTGGCCACGTCCCGCGCGGAGATCCGGCACACGGGTCCCGGTACGGGCAGTGAGGCGGACCGGCGACTGCGGTTAGGCGGCGGTGGCCACGGCGGGCCGAAGCCCCCGTCGCCCCGGTCGTGGACCCTCGGTGGGGCTTCTTCCGGTCAGCCCTGCAGCTGCTCGGTCAGACCCAGCTGGCTCATGATGGCGCCGGTGTCCAGATAGGCGCGGCCTTCCTTGATCTTGTTGTCCTTGACTTCGTAGACGTCGCACGCGTGCACCGTGACGTGACGCCCCGTGGCGGGCACAGTGCCCGCGTGCAGGACCAGGTCCCCGGTCTGCGTCCCGCTGCCCGTGTACTCGACGACCACCGTGTCCCCCTGCGACGTGAGGTGGTCGAGGGTGAACTTACCGTCGGGCATCGCTTCGAACATGGCCTTCGCGAGCTGGGTGAAGCCCTCCGGACCCTGCAGCGTCCTTCCGCTGCCCTCCTCGATGAGGGTGCAGTCCGGAGCGACGGACCCGGCGATGGAGTCGTAATCCCGGTCGTTCCACGCCCGGAAGAGATCGCGGACAAAAGTTTCGTTGTCAGTCATGGGAACCTCCACTCGGGAACGTCTCTTTCTTTCCATGCTGACTTGCCGCGTCCGACCGTGCATTCGCTGTGGGACGGCTGGCTGTTATGTCAGGGGAGGTTGCGGACGGTGACAGGGCTCACGGCTGACTGATCTTGAAATGGGTGAGGGCCTGGGGCCTTCTGGCTCGGTGCGGATTGCGACATCTACGCGCACACAGGCCGCTCCTGCCGGGGCTGTCAGCCCCGATCAGATCGTGCGGGGCACTGGCGTGGGCCTTGAGAGTGCCGTTGGGTGGGACTTGATCGACTCGTGGTCGGCGGCCACGATGGGGACGATCCGGTCGTCGTCTCCGTGCGCCACCAGCACCGGGATGTCGATCTTCAGGTTCTCGGCGAAGTGCGTCGCGGCGAAGGCCTCGATGCAGTCCAGGGCTCCCGTGGTAGAACTGCGACCGGTCGGCGGCGACGCCGGCGCGGATCGCGTCGAAGTCCTCGACGGGCAGGCCCTTGGGGTTGGCCTCGGTCTTGAGTATCAGCGGTGGGAGCACCTCGTGGTCCGTTCCCGTCCGCGGCCGGATCGCCGGGAGCCACATGACACTTATGCGGACGCAGCGCCCGCCGCAGACGGGTCCCACGTGGACGTGTGTGGCGCCGAGCAGAAGTGGACCGCGCGCCGTTAGCTCGGCTCGCTCCCACATGCCCTGCCTGACGGTCTGACGGCCTGACGGCCTGACGGTCTGACGGTCTGACGGTCTGACGGCCTGACGGCCTGATGCCCTGACGCCTGGTGACCGGACGCCTCCTACTGCGCGGTCCGAGTCCGGCGGGGCATGAGCAGGTACGCCGCTACAGCCAGGGCGAGTGGCAGGAGGCTCACGACCAGCATGGTGAGCCGCAGGCCGTTGGTGAAGTCCAGCCCGAGATCCAGTCCGGACTGCCGGAGCAGGCTCGGGTCGTATCCGGCGGTGCCCGGACTGTGCGCCATCGCGCTTCGCGTCGCGTCCACGGCCTGTTCGGCCTCGGCCACCGACACACCGCGCGCGTCGGCGTCGTTGAGCCACTGCCGCTGGAAGAAGAGGTTGAGCAGCAGGAGGTAGACGGCGGGGCCGAGCGCGTAGCCCGTCATTCCGAATGCCGGCTGGACGGAGGCCACGGCGCCGGACTTTCCGGGCGGGGCGTGCGAAAGGATGGTCTCGGCCACCGCGGAGGAGGTCACCAGCGAGCCGAGGTTGGTGAGCCAGGTGGCCAGTACGACGATCCACAGCGCCATCGTGGGCGTAGCGGTGGCCGCCATCAGCAGCCCGCCCGCGGTCATCACCAGCAGGCCGGTGATGAGGACCGGCCGGGGGGTGTACTTCCCGATCAGGCGCCCGGCGAGGATGACGGCGACTGCGATCGCCAGTGTGCCGGGCAGGAACAGCAGGCCGATCGTGCGCGGGGACAGTGAGAGGATCACGCTGCCGAACTGCCCGAGGGCGAAACTGAACCCCGCGACGAGGAAGTTGAGCGTCAGGCTGGCCAGCGCGGCCACGGCGAACGGACCGCTGCGGAACAGCGACAGGTCCAGGACCGGTTCCGGTGTCCGGCGTTCACGGAGCACGAACAGCACGCCGGCGACCGCACTGATCACCAGCGGCAGCCAGGCCTGGAGCTGGGAGATCCCGTTCTCCGCTTCGGCGACGCCGTGCACGAGGGCCAGCAGCGCGACGCCGACCAGGCTGACGCCGACGACGTCGACTCCGCGGCGCTTCTGGACGGGGGGCTCGGTGACGTAACGGGCCGTCAGCCCGAGCGCGATCAGCGACAGCAGCGGGGCGAGAAGGAACAGCCAACGCCAGCCGACGGCCTCCACCACCCAGCCCCCGATCGCGGGGGTCACCCCGCACAGCACCATGTCGATGGCCATGAAGATGCCGATGGCAGCCGGCCGTCTCTCCGCCGGCACCGACACCTTGAGCAGGGCCATCGACACGCCCAGGATCGCGGCCAGCGCCAGGCCGTCGAGGAGGCGCGTCACCAGTAGGAACGTGTAGCCGGGGGAGATCGCGGAGAGCAGGTTGACGATGATGTCGCCGACCAGCCCCAGCGTCAGCAGCCGCTTGAGGCCGAAGGTGTCCCCGAGACTGCCCACGGCGAGCACGGCGGCGGCCATGACCAGCGTCGCAGCGCCTCCCAGGAATCCGATGACGTCGGGCGGCACGTGGAGCGCCCGGCTGACCTGCGGCATGTTCAGGCTGAGGACCAGCGGGTCGATGGCCGTGATCGTGAAAGCGAGGGAGAGTCCCGAGATGATCGGGAGGATCGCGACAATGGACCGGGGCTCCGCAGTCGGCACAGCAGTTCCTCCCGTACGTCGGTCGGCGCCGACCGCTCACCGACCGACCGTAACCGGGCCACCGCTTCCAGCCCGTCCTCCCCGGGCCTGCGCACGCGGCTCGACACCTGTTCGGACCAGGAGGGTCAGTCGTACGTGACCAGGAGCGCCGGCCCGCTTCGGAGGACTCGAGGGTGTACCGGGCCATGAGCGACCGGACGGCCAGGGCGCTGACCGCCACCGCCACTCCCGCCCGACGCGGCGCACGAGCGGCGGCGAGCTGATCCTGGGCGCGGTGCCGGCGCACCTGGAGGAGTGGGCGAGTGAGATCGCCGCGCAGGCCGAAGCGAACAGGGGAGCAATCCGGAACTGACGGCGCAGCTCGAGGAGTTCGACCGGGGGGTCGAGGAGGCCCGGATCACCCGCAAGACCCTGCTCGCGCTGCCCGGTCCGCCGACGCCGACCCCGACGCCGACGTCCGCGAGGCTGCCGGACAGATCCGGCCGCAATCACGTGCTGTTGCCGGGCTGTGGCTGCGGTGATCTACTCGAAGTAGGCCCAACTCGCATGAATCGTCCTGCTTCGTATCCGATGCGGTACGGCGGGTGAGAGTGGCCGTCTCCCACGGAGAGCCAGAGGTGCCTCGTCGGCCCGGCCCCGAGGGCGGCCGTATCGCGTGCCGCTGAGTCACAGACTGAGTCACAGACTGAGTCACAGAGAGGAGCGCGGTGATGGCTTCCGCAGGTTCGAGCCCCGCGCCGCAAGCGGTCGGCGACTGGCGTCGCGAATACGCCTACACACTGGGGGAGCAGGCCTTCGTCTACGGCTTCCCCTACATCTACAATGCCGAGCTGCGCCACGGGTGGGTGACCGAGCCGGCCGACCCGAAGATGAGGATGCACTCCGCCGTCGGCCACTTCTGGCATGCCCGGACGCTCTTCGACGCCTCCGACCGGGAAGGTCTGGCGCCCAACAACGACACCCTCTACTCGTGCGCCTGGGTCGACCTGAGCACGGAGCCCGTCATCCTCTCGCACCCGGAGATGGGCGACCGCTACTTCACCTTCGAACTCGTCGGGATCACCTCGGACAACTACGCCTACGTCGGTCGGCGTGCCACGGGGCCGCACGCCGGCGACTTCGCCCTCGTGGGTCCGGGATGGGAAGGAGAACTCCCTGCGGGAGTGCGTCGTACGGCGACCGCCCCCAGCCCGTGGATCCTGGTGCTCGGCCGCACTTTGGTCGACGGTGAGCACGATCTGCCCGCTGTGCACGCGCTGCAGGACCGGTACCGGCTGACGCCGCTCCACCTGTTCGGAAAGCAGGGCGTCGTCGTGCCGGAGCGCCGTGACGTGCTGGAGCCCGTCGATCAGGAGCAGGATCCGCTCGCGCCGTGGAAGACGCTGAACGCGATGCTGGCCGAGAACCCTCCTCCGGAGCGCCATGAGATCCTGCTCAGGCAGTTCGCGGAGATCGGCGTGGGCGCCGGCCTCGATGTGCAGGAGCAGCCCGAATCCGTCCAGCAGGGACTGATCGCCGCCGCCGCTGCCGGCCTGCCCATGCTGCAGGAGCAACTGCTCAGCGGAGACTGGGCCAAACTGATCAACGGCTGGCGTTACCCGCCGCCGGAGATGGGTCATTTCGGCGACGACTTCGTCAAGCGGGCCGCGGAGCAGGCCCTGTTCGGTGTCGCCGCGAACGATCTCGAGGAGACGGTGTACCTCGTCGCCTTCGACGACGCGGAGGGCGAGAAGCTGTCGACGGGCCGTTATGAGATCCGCTTCGGGGCTGGGTCGCTGCCCCCCGTCGACGCTTTCTGGTCCCTGACCGCCTATGACGAGACCAGGAACCTGATCGCCAGCCCGATCGACCGCTACTCCATCGGAGACCGCACCCGCGGACTGGTCACCGAGCCGGACGGCAGCCTGACCCTCCATCTGCAGCCCGACTCACCGGGCTCCGACCGGGAGAACAACTGGTTGCCCACACCGCAAGAGGGCATCTGGTTCGTCGCGCTGCGCATGTACCTCCCACGCCCCGAAGTCATCGACGCGCGCTGGCAGTGCCCGCCGGTCCGCCGCGTCGGCTGACCGGCCGACGCCGCTTCTCCGCCTTGCCGGTGGCCGACTGGGTACGCGGCTACCGGCGGGAGTTGCTGCGCGGTGACCTACTCGCCGGCCTGACGGTGTGGGCGTTGATCGTGCCGGAGTCGGTGGCGTATGCGGAGATCGCCGGAGTCCCTCCGCAGAACGCGTTCTACGCTGCTCCGATCGCTCTCGCGGGCTACGCGTTGCTGGGGGGTTCGCGCTTTCTGATCGTGGGGGCGACGTCGGCCGCGGCCGTGCTGTCGGCGTCCACCGTCAAGGGCGTCAGCAGTGACCCGGGCGCCATCGTCGGGTTGTCAGCGGCGCTGGCGGTGATCGTGGGCGCGGTGCTGGTGGCAGCCGGAGCGGCCCGGCTGGGGTTCCTGACCAACTTTCTGGCGGAGCCCGCCCTGGTCGGCTTCCTCTTCGGCATGGCGTTGACGATCATGGTGCGGCAGACGGGGAAGATCCTCGGTGTCTCCAGCGGGGAGGGGGACTTCTTCCAACGCCTGGCGAAGCTGGTGAGCCAGGCGGGCGACTGGTCGTGGACCACGATCACCGTCGGCGTGGCCGCGGTGGCCTCGCTGCTGCTGCTGGAGCGCCTCCTGCCGCGGCTGCCGGCCTCGCTGATCGTGCTGGCCGCCGGCCTGATCTTCTCCCAGGCCTTCAACCTGCACGCCCACGGCGTGGAGACGGTGGGTAGGATCCCGGCGGCCGTGCCGGCCCCTCACCTGCCCGATATCACGTCCGCCGACTGGGCCGAGCTCGTCGGCGGCTCCCTCGGGGTGGCGCTGGTCGTCTTCGCCGAGTCCTACAGCATCGCCGGCCGCTTCGCCCGCCTCCACGGCGACGAGGTGAAGGCCGACCGTGAGATGGTCGCGGTGGGCGCGGTCAACCTCGCGGTGGGCTTCTTCCGCGGCTTCGTGGTCTCCGGCAGCGCGTCGCGCAGCGCCGCCGCCGAGGGCGCGGGCGGCCGCAGCCCGATGGTCTCCCTGGTCGCGGCAGTGCTGGTGCTGTTCACCGGGGCCTTCCTGACCTCGTTGTTCACCCCACTGCCCGAGGCGGTGCTCGGGGCGATCGTGATCGTGGCCGTGAAGGGCTTCCTGCGTGTCGGGGAAATGCGCCGCTACGCCACGCACGACCGGCCCAGCCTCTGGATCGCTCTGACCGCCCTGATCGGTGTTCTGGTCTTCGATCTGCTGCCCGGGCTGCTGCTCGCGGTATTGATGTCGCTGCTGCTGTTCATCGCCTATTCCAGCACCCCGCGTGTGGCGGCCCTGGGGCTGCTGCCCGGCACGGCCGTGTGGGGCGACCTGCAGGAGCACCCACGAGCCGTGGCCGCACCGGGAATCCTCGTGGCCCGGCCGGACGGGGCGCTCTTCTTCGGCAACGTCAATCGCGTCCGCACGGCCGTGAAGGAGCTGGTAGCGGCATCCGACCGCCCGCCCCGTGCCGTAGTGGTGGACCTGACGGCGAGCTACCGGCTCGGCCTGCCCGTCCTGGACACCCTGGCGGACCTCGCCGCGGACCTCGACCATCAGGGAGTCGAGCTTCATGTGGCTCGGGTCCGGGCCGGCCCCACGCGCTCGCTGTCCCGGCACCCCCTGCACGCGACCCTCAGCCCGGATCGCCTCCACACAACGGTGACCGACGCCGTGAACGCGCTGAATGACGGATGGGGACCGTCGTGACCTGCGAGCCAGGTTGCCGGGGTAGGGACGCGCTGATGTACTCGAAGAGCAGGTGCGTGTTGGAGCACCCGGCCCGGTAACCCCACCAAGCATGGCGCAGACGCCGCCGCGTGGCGCACCGGGAGGAGCCGGGATACGTCGCCGACGGTCGCCGGTTTCCCCAGTTCGTGTGCTGAGTTCGCGTGGTGGCTGCAGGCTGTGCTGGTCAGTCTCAGGAGAGGAACGCGGTGATGGCATCCTCAGTCGACAGCAACTATTCCAGGCAACGTCTGCGCCACGATCTTGCCGCGGCGGCAGCCGGCATCGGCCAGGCGGCGGCCTCCACCGGAAAGGCCACTGCGGCGGCCGTACGTCACCCGAGGGACACCATCGGCCGCGCCAGGAAGGTGACGCGGGCACTGCCCGTGGCATGGCGATCGGTGAAGCCGACGCTGACCGGCCGGGTGGACGACTGGCGCCGCGAGTACGCGTACACGCTGGGAGAGCAGGCCTTCATCTACGGCTTCCCCTACATGTACAACGCCGAGCTCCGCCACCGTTGGGTGACCCAGAAGCCCGAGACGGAAACGACGCCCTACGCCGCCGTCAACCACTTCTGGCATGCGACCAGGGTCTGGGACGCCTCGGATCGGGAGGGCGTGTCCCCCAACAACGACACGCTGTACTCCTGGGCATGGGTGGACCTACGCGAGGAGCCCCTCGTCCTCTCGCACCCGGACATGGGCGACCGCTACTTCACCTTCGAACTGGTCGCCTTCACCTCCGACAACTACGACTACGTGGGCATGCGGGCGACCGGATCGGAGGCCGGTGACTTCGCCCTCATCGGCCCGGGCTGGAGCGGGGACCTCCCGGAGGGCGTGCGCCGCACGGCGACCGCCCCCACCCCGTGGGTCCTGGTGGTCGGACGGACCCTCGTTGAGGGCGTGGACGACCTCCCGGCCGTCCACGCGCTGCAGCAGCAGTACCGGTTGACGCCGCTTCACCTGTTCGGTCAGGAGGGCGCCACGCTCCCGGAACGCCGCGACGTACCGGTACCGGTCGACCCCGCCAAGGATCCGCTCGGGCCGTGGAAGACGCTCAACGCGGCGCTGGCCGAGAACCCTCTGCCGAAGCACCACGATGTCCTGCTCCGGCAGTTCGCGGAGATCGGCATCGGCCCGGGGCTGGATGTCGAGGCACAACCGGAGCCGGTCAAGGAGGGTCTGATCCGGGCCGCCGCCACCGCCGTGCCCATGCTCGAACAGCAGATACTCAGCGGGCAGTGGGGCGAGCTGATCAACGGCTGGCGGTACCCTCCCCCGCAGATCGGGCACTTCGGGGACGACTTCCTCAGGCGGGCCGCGGAGCAGTCCCTGGTGGGGATCGCCATCAACGATCCCGAGGAAGCGGTCTATATGGCGGCCTTCACCGACGGCGCCGGTGAGACGCTGGGCACCGGCCGCTACGAGTTGCACTACGAGGCGGGGATGTTGCCTCCGGTCGACGCGTTCTGGTCGCTGACCGCCTACGACGAGGACCGGAACCTGATCCCGAATCCGATCAACAGGTACTCCATCGGAGACCGCACCCGGGGGCTCATCAGGGACGATGACGGGGGCTTGCATCTCTACCTGCAGCCGGACTCACCGGGGTCCGAGCGGGAGTCCAACTGGCTGCCGACGCCGCAGCAGGGCATCTGGTACGTCGCGCTGCGCATGTACCTCCCGCGCCCCGAGGTCGTCGACGCGCGGTGGCACTGCCCGCCGATCAACCGCGTCGGTTGACGGAAGGCAGGCCACATGGCCCTGAAGGCTGCTGAAAGTCTCGGTTCTGGCCCCCGGCTGCGGATTCCGTATCGGGCAGGTCTCTCAGGAGGGCGGCAGGGACCACGGAGGGACCGCAAGGACAGGAACCAACCGACAAGGACTGCCCAAGGCCGACACAGGTGCACACGCCTCACCTGCAAGAACGCCTTTAATCGACACTGATCGGCAAGGGCCGCCAAGATCCCCAAAGGACTCATAATCCGTCGGCCGTGGGTTCGAGTCCCACCCGCCCCACTTCCGCAGGTCTCTGACCTGCGAAAACGCTCTTCTTTGGCTGGCGGAGCGTCAACTTTGCCTGAACGGACTGAATCCGCTGCTCGCGAGTTTGGAATGTCGTGGGTCCCGTGCTTTTCGGACGTTCCTTCACGCCTCTGACCTGCGGCGGAACAGGTAATCAAGCTTGTTGTCGGCCTCTGGGGCTGCTGGCCCGGGGCTCGAAGTCAAGGTCCAGGGACCAGACAGGGACCAAGACGGCGGCGCGATGTCGCTTGTGTGGGATCCAGGCCGGGCCACTTCTCATTCGCTGGCTGTGGGCCGTCGTCTGCAGTGCGTCCGGGCGGGTACCGCGCGCACCGGGTGTAGCGGGTGCTGGTTCGTCTTGGCGCTGCCAGTGGTGGGGCGGCGGGTGGTGCTGATGTTGTGGCGGATCGGGGATCCCGGTATTGAGGGTTCGATGCGCCGGAGGATGGTGGTCGCCTCTGCCGCTCAGTGATCGTGGCGTCGGCGAGCATGCTGGCCTGTCCGGAAACGGCCCGAACAGAAAACGGCCCTGTGTCGGGTCACACAGCGCGTAGTGACTGCAGACGGTCGACCGGAGTGGAGAAGGTCCTTGTTGGCGAGGAGTTCGGTGCCCATGTAGCTCTGGGCCTCGGTCCACTCGTCGTTCTGCTCGGCCAGCACCGCGCGGACGAGGCGGATCAGGGCGGTGCGGTCGGGGCAGATTCCGGCCACGTCCCTGCGTCGGCGGATCTCTTTGTTAAGCCGCTCCCCGCGCGACCTCTTCGGCTTGTCACCGCCGGGTGCTCACGTAGGGTGAGCCGCATGCGGGTGCTGGTCGTCGAGGACGAGGAGCGGTTCGCGGCCGGGCTCAGGGACGGGCTGGAGGCCGAAGGCTTCGCCGTGGACGTCGCGCTCGACGGGGTCGACGGGCTGTGGATGGCGCGTGAGAACGCGTACGACGCGATCGTCCTCGACATCATGCTGCCGCGCCTCAACGGCTACCGGGTCTGCCGGGCGCTGCGCGGTGAGGGTGACTGGACGCCGATCCTCATGCTCACCGCCAAGGAGGGCGAGTGGGACGAGATCGAGGGCCTCGACACCGGCGCCGACGACTACCTCACCAAGCCTGTGTCGTACGCGGTGCTGCTCGCCCGGCTGCGGGTGCTGCTGCGGCGCGAGACGCGCCAGCGGCCCGCCGTGCTTGCGGTGGGCGACCTGCGCCTGGACCCGGCCGCGCGCACGGTCACCCGAGCCGAGCGCCAAGTCGAGGTCACCGCACGGGAGCTGGCCGTACTGGAGTTCTTGATGCGGCGGGCGGGCGAGGCCGTGACCAAGCGGACGATCCTCGACCACGTGTGGGGCGGCGACTTCGAGGGCGATCCGAACATCGTCGAGGTGTACGTGCGGCGGCTGCGCAACAAGGTCGACCGCCCCTTCGGGCGGGAGTCGCTGCGGACGCTGCGGGGGCACGGTTATCGGCTGGTGCCGGATGACGGGTGAGCGGGCCGGCCGTGGGGGCGGGGCGCGGTTGCGGGCCGTTCGGGTGCGGACCACCCTCATAGCCGTACTGGCCGTCGCCCTGGCACTGGTTGCCGGGGGTGCCGCACTGGTGCTGGGGCTGCGGGCCGAGCTGAGCAACGACGTACGGGATGCCGCGCGGTCCCGTGCCCGGGAAGTGGCTCGGGTGATCGAGGCGGGCCGGGGGGTGCCTGCAGTGCGCGTTGCCGACCCGGACGAGGAGTTCCTGCAGGTCGTCGACGCGGAGGGGACCGTCGTCGCGGCGAGCCCGAACGTCGAGGGACTGCCGGCGCTGGCCCGGCTGCGGCCCGGCGGCAGCACCGAGGTCGACACCCCGCTCGACGAGGACCCGTTCCTGGTGGTGGCGGTCGGGGCGCGGGACGGCGAGCGGCGGCTGACCGTCCTGGACGGCCGTACGCCCGCCGGGGTCGCCGAGGCCACGTCGACGGTCACGCGGATGCTGCTCGTCGGCCTGCCGGCGCTGCTGGTCCTGGCGGCCTCCGCGACCTGGATGGCCGTGGGGCGGACGCTGAGGCGGGTCGCACGCGCCGAGGCGGCGCAGCGGCGCTTCGTCTCGGACGCCTCCCACGAACTGCGCTCGCCCGTCGCCACGGTCCGGCAGCACGCCGAGGTGGCCCTCGCCCATCCGGGGCGCGCGGACGCGGGGACGTTGGCCGGGACGGTGCTCGACGAGGCCGTACGCATGCAGCGCCTCGTGGACGACCTGCTGCTGCTCGCCCACGCCGACGAGAACGCGATCCGGCCGCGGCGGCGCCCCGTCGACCTCGACGACCTGGTCTTCGAGGAGGCCCGGCGGTTGCGGCAGCGAGGTGGTCGGCTGCGTGTCGACAGCGGCGGGGTGTCGGCGGGGCGGGTCCTGGGCGACGCGGACGCGCTGCGCCGAGTGGTGCGCAACCTCGGCGAGAACGCGGCCCGCCACGCCCGCTCCCGGGTCGCCCTGGCACTCGGAACCGTCGGCGGAGCCGTACGCCTGGACGTGGACGACGACGGGCCCGGGGTGCCGGAGGGGGAGCGCGGGCGGATCTTCGAACGTTTCGTACGCCTGGACGAGGCCCGCGCCAGGGGAGAGGGTGGAGCGGGGCTGGGCCTGGCGATCGTGGCGGAGCTGGTGGCCGCGCACGGGGGAACAGTGGCGGTGGACACGGCGCCGGTGCTGGGCGGGGCGAGGTTCACGGTGACATTGGTCAGCGTCCCGTAGGGGCGCGGGGCTGCCCCCACCCTGGATCGCTGACAGTGCGATCGCTGACAGTGCGTTCAGGCGTGTTCAGCGTCCGTTCAGTGGGGGCGCGGGACCCTCGGGGCAGGCCACACGCCCAAAGGAGAGCACCATGAACACCCACCGCCGAATCCTGCTGACCGGAGCCTCCGTGACCGCCGCCGCGCTGCTGGCCGGCGCGTGTTCCGCGGACGGGGGCGGGACGGCCGGCCAGACCGAGCCGAGCGCCTGCGTTCACGTCCTCGACGCGAACACGGGCAGGACCGGCTCCTCCTGCCTGTCCACGGCGCCCGCGAAGGACCGGGTCGACCTCACCGAGCCGCGCTTCACCCACCCGACCCGGATCACCAACCCGCTCCACCCCTCCAGCGAGGTCACGCAGACCATCATGGGCGGACAGGTGGACGGCAAACCCTTCCGTACCGAGGTCAGCCTACTGCCCGGCACGAAGACCATCGAGGTGGACGGCAAGCCGGTCGAGGTCCGCATCAGCCAGTACGCCGCCTTCTCCGACGGCCGGATCCACGAGGTCGCCCTCGACTGGTACGCACAGGCCGACGACGGTTCCGTCTGGTATCTCGGCGAGGACGTCTTCAACTACGACAACGGAGTCGTCGCCGACACCGAGGGCACCTGGCAGGCGGGCCGCGACAACGCACCGGCCGCGATGATCATGCCGGCGGACCCGGAGAAGGGTGACGTCTACCGCCCCGAAAACCTTCCGGAGATCGTCTTCGAGGAGGTCACCGTCCAGGCCGTGGACCACACGGTCGACGGACCGTACGGCAAGATCAAAGGCGCGATGACCGTCCGCGAGCTGCACATGGACGGCTCGACCGAGGAGAAGGTGTTCGCGCCGGGGTACGGGGAGTTCTCGACCGGTACGAAGGGCGCCGACTTGGAGGCGGTGTCGCTCGCGGTGCCCACCGACGCGAAGCGCGGCCCGCTGCCGGCCCGACTGACCGCCCTGGACCGTGCGGCCGTTGCCGCCCACGAGTCGCCCGGGGCCACCACCGTCCGCGAGGTCCGCGCCGCCTGGGACGCGTACCGTGCCTCCGACGCCGTACCGGGCCTGCTGGAGAGGCAGGTGGAGCGTGACCTGGTCGCCCTGGAGAAGGCCGAGGACGGTGCGCAGGCGGTGGGTCCCGCCCTGCGGACCGCACAGAACGTGACGGACCTGCGGCTTCGCTACGAGCCCGTGGCGACGGTCGACCGGGACCGACTCGCCCTCTGGACCCGCCAGTTGACGATCGACGCGAAGGCTGGGAACGAGGGCGCCGTGGCGGGCGACGTCACGGGCCTGGAGCTCGTGTGGGAGCGGGTGCGGCACGAGGCCCCTGACGCGGTGTCCGTGGACGCGGACCTGCGGAAGCTCCGCGCGGCGGCCGATGGCAAGGACACAGCTCAGGCGCAGCGCCTCGCGCCCGAACTCGCCGAGGGTATTGCGGGGTTGAAGGGTTTGTAGCTGCTTGCAGGAGAGTGTGCACGAGGTCGGATACCGGTGATGCTGAACGTCACGCCTCGGCAGGCGCCGACGCGCCAGATAGGTGGCCGACGCCCTGGTTGAAGCGACGTAGCAGCAGTACGGCCGTCGTGGCGAGGCCGGTGAGGAGGCCGTGGAGAGCGTGGTCCATGAGGCGGTGCCGCAGGCCGCGCGGTCGAGTGGCAGGAGGACGAAAGGGGCTCGGCCATAATGGCCAGAGCCCCCGTCGTGCTGTGTGACGGATGGCGTCAGGGCTGGTCGCCGGTGTAGCGGTAGATCGCGCCCGCGGAGTCGACGCAGTACACGGTGCCGTCGGCGGCCGCTCCGATGTCGACCGCGCTGCCGGGGATACCGACCCACGGGTTCGCGTCGTGGCCGGTGTACCGGTAGATCTGGTTGGAGCCGTTCACGCCCCAGACGTTGGTCCTGGACCCGGCCGAGATCCGGGTCAGGCCACCTGAGACGTTGACCCAGTCGGTAGAGCCCTGGTCCCCGGTGTAGCGGAAGATGGCGCCCGTGGAGTCGACGCGGTACACGGTGCCGTCGGCGGCGACGCCGATGTCGACCGCGCTGCCGGGGATACCGACCCACGGGTTCGCGTCGTGGCCGGTGTACCGGTAGATCTGGTTGGAGCCGTTCACGCCCCAGACGTTGGTCCTGGACCCGACCGAGATTCGGGTCAGGCCACCCGAGACGTTGACCCAGTTCACGGAACCCTGGTCGCCGGTGTAGCGATAGATGCCACCTGCGGAGTTGACGTGCCACACCGTGCCGTCGGCGGCGACGCCGATGTCGACCGCGCTGCCGGGGATACCGACCCACGGGTTCGCGTCATGGCCGGTGTACCGGTAGATCTGACCGCTGCTGTTCACCCCCCATACGTGCGTCCTGGATCCGACGGAGATCGTCGAGAGCCCACCGGAGATCTTCTTCCAATCAGCCATGCACGTGCCTTTCAGTTCGACGTTGTGCTCGGGTACTTGGTCCGCAACGAGAACACCAAAACAGGCACCCAGAGTGATAAGCCAAGAAAATCATCTTGAAATTGATGTTTGCGGCTCTCCTATGCCATGGCGCAGGGGCCCATGCACGCTCGCGCGAGTTAATCAAGGCCGGAAAATCGGTAACCCACAAGAGAAGCAGCCGGTCACTTGGTTGACACCCATGACCGACCGGAGGGAGGGATTACCTGCTGCCTTCGGTGCCATGACAGTGATGGGAGCTCCGACCGGCGTGGCCTTCACCTGGTGAGCTGGCAGTAGAGACAGGTTCGGCTTCTGCCTGACTGCGCGGGCTGATATCCCGCGCCGGCTTCGTACTTGCCGAGCGGTATCGGTCGGGGCCCCAAAGGAGACGAGGAAACCGCAGCCGTGCGCCGCGGTTGCCCAGCTCGCGGCACGTATGAGCTGAGGAAAGGGCCACCAGGCCTCGCCTCTGACGGCAGGGCTGGCGTCAGTACGGGCGCGGCGTCGTTCACCCCTGCGGGTGACGGGAAAGGCGGCAGCAGGGCCGTATTCCGGCCGTTGTGGAGCGCCATGATGTGGTGAACGTCTGTATGGAGAAGGGTTTCTGCGTGGGGGAGACCCCTTGGCCGAAGGACCGAATGGTCGGATAAACCCGTAAGGCCGAATTGGCCTACAGGACCCTGGGCCGCCTACCGCCACCGAGTGTGCCGCCGCTCTCATAGGGCCGGTGCCGGCGTCAAGAACACCCGGCCCACTCAGTGTGTATCCCGGCGCGGCAAAGGAATTGAATGGCATGACGACTCCAGCGAATTACCGGCAGGGCTCGACGTGGCTCCAGACCAGCCCGGTCGACTTCGAGAACAAACTCACTGACGGCGACCGCGTCGATAAGCGGATCTCCGAGGTCCCGGAACTCAAGATCCCCCACCCCGGGGTGTGGGAGATCTCCTACCACGCCCGCTCGTACACCGGCGGGACCGCAGCGGCGAGTGAACTCGTCCGCACTGCACTGTTCAAGAACGGCCAGCTCATCCCCGGCACCGAAGCAATCACCGGTGGGCACACGATCATGCAGACCACCGCCGGGCAGACGATCCTGGAGAAGTTCGACGTCAACGACGTCATCACGCTCCACGCCTACCGCATCGGGACGAACCCCGTCTCCGTCATCAGCAACGGCGACGGACGTACGGGAGTCATGGCGCACTGGGTGAGCCCCGGGTTCTAGGCCACGCCTTTCGGGCGGCCAAGCCGGACAGGGCGGCAGGAATACGGAGGGGGGTCGGGGGATGGTGCTCGTCATCGAGCTTCGGCGCGGGATCTCGACCTCCCGGCCTGGACGGAAAGCAGGGGCCGCGTGCCGCAGCAGGCCGCTGAGGCTTCTTGCAAGGACCGTCCGGGTCCGAGACAGACGTCGGCGAACAAGGGGAATCCCAGATGGCGAACGAGCTCAAGTACGGCGATCAGATCCACTTGCAGAACGGGTACAACGGCCGGCAGGGCGGCTACCTCGACACCCTCAACCACCACACCTCAGCAGGTCTGAAGCACTACGTCGCCACCGCCGACTCGCCCACCCGCGGCACCGGCACCGGCACATGGGAGATCGTCTCCGCCTCGGGCAAGGCAGTAGGCCAGTCTGTCCTGAGCGGGGACCTGGTCCACCTGCGCAACCTCTACGCCGGCGACGGCGGCTATCTCGACACCGCTGACCACGCCAGCACCGCGCAGAAGGGCGGCGGCGGCAAGTACGCCGTGGCCACGGCGCAGTCCAAGGACCGCACCCCTGGCAGCGGCCGCTGGCGGATCTTCGCGCAGACCTCCACGCCTTTCGACCAGAACGTCCGGGTGGGGGACGTGGTCCATCTGTGGAACACCTACGACGACAACGGCGGCTTCCTGGAGACCAACCAGAACGCCGCGGGAGCCAAGCAGGGCGGCAAGCTCGACGTCTGCACCAACGCCTACTTCAACCGCGGTGGCGACGTCGCCGACTGGAAGATCCACAAGGCGTAGCCCGCTTGCACACTCCCTCTCCCCAGCAGGAGGGACCATCACGATCGAGGGGACAGTTCATGGCAGGCGAGCTCCGGTACGGCGACAAGGTCCACATCCAGAACGGCTACGACAACTGGCAGGGCGGGTATCTCGACGCCAACACGGGCAGCAGCGCGGGCCCCACTTCCGTGTACCAGGTGGCAACGGCCGCGACGAGCAACCGCAGTGCCGGCTCCGGCACGTGGCAGATCAGTTCCGTGTCCGGGAAGCAGCCCGGCGATGCGGTCCTGAGCGGGGACACCATCCACCTGCGCAACCTCTTCGGCGCCGGTAGTTACCTGGACGTCAGCGGCGGCGCTGCGGCCGCCCAGACCCAGGCAGCGATCTACGACGTCTCCACCAACAGCAGCAACGACCGGGTGGGCGCGGGAACCGCAAGCTGGCGGATCCTGGCCAAGACCTCCAACCCCCTGGACCGGGCCGTGCGGGAAAACGACATCGTGCTGCTGTGGAGTCTCTACGACGTCGGCGGCTTCCTGGAGACCAACGGAGGCGGGCCCATGCCGACCGAAGCCTTGATCGACGTGTGCACCAGCGCCTACTGGGACCGGTCGAATGGCAACTGCGGCTTCTGGCGTCTGACCAGGGCACAGGCGTAACCCCCAGCGGGCGATGGCCTCAACCCCCGCGAATGAGGCACATGGGGCCTGAACCGATCGCCGGCATGAGGCCCGGACCAGGCGTCCGGGCCTCATGCCGACAGCGAGGCGCTGCCACCCGGCCCGGTCGAAGTCGCCTGCTGGCACCGGACCAGGCGGTCTGGCTCGCCGTGTAGCAGCCCGGTGGAGGTACGGGGCCAGGCGGCGTCCGCCCGGCCCCGAGCCCGCCCGAGCCCCTTCGTCGTCCGGCGCGCCGCACTGGGCGCTGGAAGGGGAATCCGCTGCGCCAAGGTTCGACCGTGTCGGCTGAGCTGGAGAGACGTCCGGGGTTCCCTATCGGGCAGGCCTTCAAGGAGCGGTAGGGACCACGGAGGGACCGCAAGGACAGGAACCAACCGACAAGGACCGTTCAAGGCCGACATAGGTGCACACGTCTGACCTGCAAAAACGCCTTGAATCGGCACTGATCGACAAGGACCGCCAAGATCCCCAAAGGACTCATAATCCGTCGGCCGTGGGTTCGAGTCCCACCCGCCCCACTTCCGCAGGTCTCTGACCTGCAGAAACGTTCCTCGTGAGGTGTCGGAGCGTCAACTTCGGCTCAGCGGAGAAAATCCGCTGCGCGTGTTGTTGGAACCGCGCGCATGCCGTTCCGCTCGGAAGGATTCCGGCCTCTTTGACCTGCGGCGGAGTGGGCGGTCAAGGTTGTCACCGGCTTCCGTGGCGGCGGCACTTGAGCTCGGAACGAAGGTCGAGGGACCGGACAGGGACCAAGACGGCGCTGCCGTGCCCGCACGGCGGGATCCTGGGGCCGTCGATTTCCCATTCGCCGCCTGCGGGGGCACGGGGCGCCAGCCGCGCCACGGCCTCGAATACCGGGCAGGCGGCGGAGTCGGCGCAGAGGCACGCCCTGCGAACTCCTAACAGAAACGACGGGTTCCGTCGCGCCCAAATCTCTGCGCCAGTGGCGCGCTCCAATGTTGGCGATGTACCTTGATGACATACATTCTGGATGTTGGAGGTGCTCGATGTCCGTCACGCAGATTGATCTCGATGACGAGGCACTCGCCGAGGCCATGCGGCTGATGGGCGCCACGACGAAGAAGGAGACGGTCAACGCGGCTCTGCGGGACTACGTGGCCCGGATCAAGCGGCTCGAGGCTGCCGAGAAGCTGGCCGCGCGCGGTGCGCGTGGCGAGTTCGAGCAGGCCGCGGCGGCGCATGACGCGGGCAAGCGTGCCCGACGCGAGGCCTTCGAGTGATCACGTACCTGCTCGACACCTCCGCCCTGTGGCATCTGTTCCGCACCCCTGGGGCATTGTCGCCCTGGGAGGGGCACATCGCCGCTGGGGTGTTCCACTTCTGCGAGCCGACACGGGCCGAATTTCTCTACTCGGCAACGAGTCCGTCCCACCGGGATGAGCTTGCAGAGGAGCTGGACGCACTCTGCCTGCTCTCTCCGGTTCCGAAGAATGCCTGGCGTTGGGTCGACACCGCCCAGTACAAACTGACCCAGCGGGGCCAGCACCGTGCGGCAGGAGCGATCGACCTGCTGGTGTGTGCGACCGCGGTCCACCACGGGCACACCGTCCTCCACGTCGACAACGACTTCGCGACGGTGGCCGGAGTGCTCAAGGAAGTTCAGCAGCGAGACGTACGAGCCTGATCTCCTGGGGCCGGCCCACGTTGTCGGCCTGTTGGCCTGTCGTTGATCGAACTCAGGTCACTGTCCCATTGGGCGATGATGTGCCGGGGCTCTGGTGGTGCCACGACTGGCTCCACCCAGCCGCGCGACCAGAGAAGCAGCAGGGCTGCCGCGCCGATCAGTCCGTCCTCGTCGAGTCTGCGCTCTTGCCGGTCGCGAGGGCTCAGTCCGCGTCGGCCACGATGGAGCCGACGCGTTCGGCCAAGGTCGGGTCGCGTCGGACCAGGAGGGCCGCGTAGCCGACGGCGGCGAGCAGGGCGGCGACCGCTACGTAGGGGAACCAGTTGTAAGGCGCGGGCTGGCCTGGCTTGGCGAGGTAGTAAAGCGGGACCAGGATGGCCACCGTGCCGAGCGCGGGCAGTACCAGGTGCCGGACCACCCGGAACTCCTGCGGCCGGTACCTGCGGTAGTACAGCGGCAGGGCGATGTTGGACGCGAGGTAGACCAGCAGGATCAGGATGGCGCCGAGGGTCGAGGACTCGGTGAAGAAGACCACCGGGTTCATCGAGCCGCCGGCGGACCCCAGCAGGTGGCCCAGGGCCCAGCCGCCGATGATCAGCAGGGCGATGGCGGTGAAGGTGATGATCGCCTTGTTCGGTGTGCGACGGATGGGGTGCACATAGCCGAAGAAGGAGGGGAGCAGCCCCTCACGTCCGGCGTTGAACACCAGGCGGGCCTGGGAGTTGATGCCGGCGATCAGCACACCGAGGGTCGAGGTCAGTCCGCCGAGGTAGGCGAGGAACGCCAGCACGCCGAGGGTGTGGTGGGCCACCTCGATGAACGGGATCCGGGAGGCGCCGAGTCTGGTCACGTCGTAGCCGAAGCCGGTCACCGTGGCGTAGGCGAAGAGGATGTAACTCACCGTCATGATCGCGACGGAGGAGAACACCGCGCGGCCGACGTTGTGCCGAGGATTCTCCGTCTCCTCGGCGAGGGCCGCCGAGTTCTCCCAGCCGATGAACAGGTACACCGCCAGTGGGAAGCCGGTCGCCAGCCCCTTGAAGCCGTCGTTGATGTGGCTGGGCAGGAACGGGTCGAAGCACAGCTCGCCGCGGTGTTCCACCAGCGCGGCGACCGAGACCACGACCAGCACCAGCATCTCCGCGCCGAAGAAGTAGCCGGCCCACTTGGTGGAGACCACCACCCCGCGCAGCATCAGCGCCACGGCCAGCCCGGTGAGCAGCAGAGTCCAGATGATCCACGGCAGGTCCACGCCGGTGTAGTGGTGCAGGGTGATCTGCACGAACCCGCCGGAGATCGAGATGACGCCGGCCATCGCGATGATGTAGCCCAGCGCCGCCAGCAGCGCCGTGGTCACCGCGCTGACCGGCCCGAAGGTCTTGCCGACGAAGGTGATGAAGCTGCCCGCCGAGGGGTGCGCGCGGGAGAACTCCGCCAGCGTGTTGCCGAGGAGCGCCACCGCGATGCCGGCGGCAAGGATGGTCAGCGGTGACGCCACGCCCGCGGTGGTGGCCAGGAAGGCGAAACCGAAGAAGAAACTCATGGCTGGGCCGACGTTGGCCATCGTGGCGGCGGCGATGTCCGCCATGCCGAGGACGCCGCCGCGCAGTCGCTGCGGCGCGCCGCCGACGGGGCCCGGCGGGGACAGCGGGCCGGCTCCGGGGTTGGGCATGGCGGCAACTCCTCGTGCGGTGTGGCGGCGTGATGGATGCGCGGGTTCTCGACGGCCGGGCCGGCACGGACCGGGCGTCAGCTGTGCCGGGAACGGTGGTGTGCCTTCACCGCCTGCACGGCCGGATCGGTCGCACCCCGCCCGAGTTCGGTGAGCAGTTCGGTGTGGCAGCGGTTCTGCGCCCGTACGACCGCGGGTTCCGGTGCGGGCAGCAGCAGGCACAGCCGGCCGAGCAGATCGGCGGCGAACTCGCGGATTCCGGCGCCGCCGAGCGCCACCGCGAGGTCCAGATGGAATCGGGTCTCCAGCTCGGCCAGGCGTGCCGGGTCGTCTGTCTGTTCCATCTCCTCGACCAGCGCCCGAAGCCCGTCCAGCCGTTCGGCCGGGACCTCTCCCGAACTGTGCGCCACGAGGCCGCATTCGAGCAGGAGCTGGAAGGCATCCAGCGAAGCCGCCTCCTCGGGGTCGTGGGTCAGGGCTACGACGGTGTCCCAGTCCTGCGCGACGAAGGTTCCGCCCGCCCGTCCGCGCCGGCGGTCGAGCAGGCCGTCCTGACACATGCCCTCCAGCGCGCGGCGCACGGTGATCTCGCCGATTCCCAGCTCCTCGGCGAGGACCCCGGCGTCCGGCAGCCGGTCTCCAGGCTGCACGGATCGCAGGCGTACCCGCAGTGCGATCCGTGACCGGACGAGATCGGATCCGCTCTGACCCCCGCCGGGCAGGGCGCGGGCGTGTCCCACACCGGTGACCGACGTCGTCCGGGCCGGGCCTGGCTGGTTGTAAGGCCCGAACTTGCCCGCTGCATTCGCCACGACGCCACCCTAACGGCCCGCTGATCGCGGTCGGGGCCCACGACGGCCGTCGTGCGGTGCGCCGGGCCGGCGCCGAGGGCGAGCTCGCGCTCGGCTCTGTTGGGCCGTGCTGCGGTGGTGCCATGAGTTGAGGCCGCGCTGAGGCCGGTGGTAACGAGGACAGTGTTGTCGACGGGTCTGCCGCTCCAGCTGGCGGACGTAGGCCGGCGCGTTCGATGCCGTGGTCGTCTGGGTCAGCGGCACGCGGGAATGCGGGTCGTGGTGATGGCCGGTGGGAGCCAGGAACTGCCCCAAGAGGAAACGGCCGCGAGCGGTCACTCGGTCCGTCGGCGAGGATGCGGCTGGTCTTGGCGAAGCGGACGTGGGCACCCTGGCGGACGGCGAGGTGGCCGAGGTCCTGGGCGATGTGGGTCTTGCCGACGCCGGGCACCGGGAAGACCCACCTGGCCATTGGGCTCGCAGTGCGGGCCTGCCGGGCCGGACACCGCGCGTCGGGTTCGCCACCGCCCCGGAGTGGGTCGACCGCCTGGCCGCTGTCCACCAGAGCGGGCGCCTCCGCAGAAGCTGGCCAAGTTCGGCCGACAGCTACCCGCACGGGGCGGGCGCGGACTTGATCACCGGGCCGTTGCGCCTCCGGCCGGGCAGTGCCTGTTCGCTGGCTGTGCCCTGGCACGCGGCCGTCGCCCTTACTATGCAGCTCCGATGCGTTTGCCCTGTCGCTCAACTACGTCTGGTGCGGGTTTCGCGGCGGCGGTGGCGAGGAGGAGCGCGGTCAGGAGGAGGACGGCCTCGGTCCAAGGGGCGCGGATCGGCCGGTGCACCGCGGTCCCGAGGGCGCGTGCGATGCGGTCGAGTTCGTCGGCGGTGGTGTCGCGGCCGATGTCGAGGCTGATGGTGCTCGCGGCCTGCCGCAGGGTGCAGGCGGCCGTCAGCACCGGCGACGGCGCGGTGCGGCCGCTGCTGCCCGCGTCGACCACTGCCTGCTCGCGGGTGGACGGGGCGCTACCCCTGCCCGGACCGGAGCACATAGAGGCTCGGCAAGTTGATGACCACGGCCTCCTGCGTGCTGCGGGCGATCACGACGACGGCCTCGTCGTACGGGTCGGGGTTCTCCTCGCGGTGCGGCACGAAGGGCGGGACGAAGACGTAGTCGCCCGGCCCGGTGCGCAACCGCACCTCCTCGGGCGCCGCTCCGTATTCGGCGGGGTCGGCGAGGAAGACGAACTCGGGGTGTCCGCTGACGATGTAGATGGCGGTTTCGGAGTCGCCGTGGTGGTGGTCGGCCGAGGCGGTCGCGGGCGCAACCGTGGTCTGCCCCATCCACATCCGCTCCGAGCCGACCCGGGCACCACTGATTGCGGCGAAGCGACGCATGCCGCCGGTTTGCGCCGTGCCGCCGTCCAGGTCGTCGGCGCGGACGTGGTGCACCCGCTTGCGTGCCTCGGGCAGCGGGCCGCTCGGACCGTCGGCCAGGTCTGGGTGGAAGCCGTCACGGGCGCAGTCCTCCGTCGCGGCGGAGACGGGCGGGGTCGGCAACGAGGGTTGTGAGGTCATGGGAATCGTCCTGGGGATCGGGGGCGGAATCCGTCCTACGTGGCCTGGTGTGGCGCACTTCTACCTGAGCTCAACTTCGACAAAGCGGAATTCGTACCCGTTCACGTTGACGAGGTTGTGCGCGACACCGGCAGACCGCGCGTAGGAAACGCCTGCGTGCATCTCTACATCGCGTTCCCCCGCTGGATCCTCCACACGCACCGTGCCAGTGACCAAGGGAACCACCACGTAGTCGTGTACATGCACGTGATGGCCCGTTTCGGCACCCGGGGCGAAGCACCACTCCGTGACAACGACTCGATCCGTATCAATCTGAACAGTTGACCTTGCTTTCACCCGTACAACCTCCATATTCCATGAATTGCCCGATAGTTCGCATCTGTCGGACATCGCCGGAGCCAAGGACCACCACAAACGCACCCGTCCCGAGACGGTGCGGGTGACTGAGTACGACCTGCACCACCTCGGCCCGGCCGAAGCCCTTGCGCTCCCGCTCACCCGGCGGCGTCGAGCAGGAGGTCCGGGGTCATCTGCTGGTCCCCCAAGCCATCCGCGCCCTGACGCACGACACGGCCGAACGGGCTGGACCGGCCTGGAATCACCTTCCCGGTCACAGTCGCGAGAAGGCTTCCTCGATGATGTCGAGGCCCTCGTTGAGCAGATCCTCGCCGATCACCAGTGGCGGCAGGAAGCGCAGCACATTGCCGTACGCGCCGGCGGTGAGGACCACCAGGCCCTCGGCGTGGCAGGCCTTGGCCAGCGCACCGGTGGCGGCTGCGTTGGGGTGCTTGGTGCCGGGCTCGACCAGCTCGATGGCGATCATCGCGCCCCGGCCGCGGACGTCGCCGACGATCTCGTACTTCTCCTGGATCGCGCGCAGCCGGCCCAGCATGATCTCGCCGATCCACCGCGCCTTGGCAGGCAGGTCCAGCTCCTTCATGGTCTCGAACGTACCGAGCGCACCCGCGCACGTCACCGGGTTTCCGCCGTACGTGCCGCCCAGGCCGCCCGCGTGCGCGGCGTCCATGATCTCGGCGCGGCCGGTGACGGCGCCGAGCGGCAGACCGCCCGCGATGCCCTTGGCCATCGTGATCAGGTCCGGGACGATGTCCTCGTCCTCGCACGCGAACCACTGCCCCGTGCGGCAGAAGCCGGTCTGGATCTCGTCCGCGACGAAGACGATGCCGTTCTCCTTCGCGAACTGCGCGATTTTCGGCAGGAAGCCCCTAGCCGGCTCGATGAAGCCGCCCTCGCCCTGGATCGGCTCGATCACGATCGCCGCGACATTGTGCGCGCCGACCTGCTTGCTGATCTGGTCGATCGCCTGCGCCGCGGCCTCCTCCGCGCAGTTCTCGGGGCCGGTCAGCCAGCGGTAGGGGTAAGCCAGCGGGACCCGGTAGACCTCCGGCGCGAAGGGTCCGAAGCCCTCCTTGTACGGCACCTTCTTGGCGGTGAGCGCCATCGTCAGATTCGTACGGCCGTGGAAGCCGTGGTCGAAGACGACGACCGCCTGCCGCTTGGTGTACGCGCGGGCGATCTTCACCGCGTTCTCGACCGCCTCGGCGCCGGAGTTGAACAGCGCCGACTTCTTGGCGTGGTCACCCGGGGTCAGCTCGGCCAGGGCCTCGGCGACCTCCACGTACTCCTCGTACGGCGTCACCGTGAAACAGGTGTGGGTGAAGTCCGCCAGTTGCGCGGACGCGCGGCGCACTACCGCCGCCGCGCTGTTGCCGACCGAGGTCGTGGCGATGCCGGACCCGAAGTCGATCAGAGAGTTGCCGTCCACGTCCTCCAGCACGCCGCCACCGGCGCGCGTGACGAACACCGGCAGGGTCACGCCGACGCCGTTAGCGACCGCCGCCGACTTGCGGGCCAGCAGCTGCTGCGACTTCGGGCCGGGAATGGACGTGACGAGTCGGCGCTCCTGGGCAAGTTCGCTCATGACGGGCGTACTCCTTCTCGGTGCGGTGTTCTCCGTGGATTTCCCGCAGATTAGGCGGAGTTCCGATGGGCCCGCGCACTCCGATACGGCGCGGTGGCGACATCGTCTTCGACGCGGCGGACGGTTCCCTTGAGTGCTGGCGCGTGCGGGTACGAGGGCAACGGGCGAGGGGCTTTGACCAGGCCTGGAAAGTCTCTCGGGTGTCCAAGATCCGGGGGCAGGGCCCCCAAGCTCGCTGGACCGGTCGCTGGAACACCGCGCCGAACGCCTTCGACAGCGACTCTCCACAACACGTCACAACCCCAACCGCCCTGGGTTTCCTGACAGTTGACAGACCTCAGCCATTTCCCAGCGACCGCCTCTTCCGCCAAGCACGAACTCCGCCCGGTTCGCAAGCTCCACTTCGGACAATCGGTGGATGGTTGTCGTACGTGGTGGAGCATGTACGAATTCCGAAGCTCGTCTCTAGCGTTGCTGCCCATGAGACATCCGGGAGACTCCGCAATCCGGCTTGGACCCAGGTGATCTCGAAGAATCACAACCGGCACGGAATCCGTAGCCCGCCTGCCTCCATCAAGGTCACGCAGGCGCGCACCCGTGCCTGACCTGCGATAACACCAATGTGTCGGACTCATAACACTCGACCCGCTCATCGAAAAAGACACACAACGGAAACAAATCTGTTGAAATGTGGCTGCCCGATGGCCCCCTGGAATCGGTCGCGTGGAGAACTCTGCAAGCGGCCGACGTCGTCGCGGTTCCGAAAAGCGGAACAGTTCAAAAGATCTAGAAATTTTTCCACGGTTCGTGTCCCCGAATCCGGCCCTTCGCGCAACCCATAGGTATTGGCTCGCGCACAAACCAGCAGGAGTTTCAGTGATATACAACCGGTACAGATTTCTCGGCGCCGGCGTCGCTCTGACCAGTGTCGCGTTGGTCTCCGCCTGTGGTGGCAACAGTGCGGCAGGCGGCGACAGCGGGACCGGCGCGATCAAGATAGGTGTGGTCGCGCCGCTGTCCGGCGACTCCGCCTCCGCGGGCACGGACATCGTGAACGCCGCCAAGCTCGCGGCCAAGGAGATCAACAAGGACGGCGGCCTGCTCGGCGGCCGGAAGGTCGAGCTCGTGGTCGTCGACGACGCCTGCGACGCGCAGACCGGCACCGCCGCGATGCAGAAGCTGATGTCGCAGAACGTGGTGGCCGTGGCGGGCGGCTACTGTTCGGGCGCCGCCATCGCCGAGACCGTGATCACCGACAGACGCAACGTCCCGTTCATCGCCGACGCGCAGACGAACGTGCAGATCACTGACCGCGGCCTCAAGCACGTCTTCCGCACCATCGGCCGTGACGACAAGCAGGGCGAGTTCGCCGCGAAGTACCTGGTGGAGTCCCTCAAGGCGGAGAACGTCGCGATCATCCACGACAACACGGCCTACGCGAAGGGTCTCGCCGAGGCGGCCAGGAGCAGCCTCGGAAAGCTCGGCGGCAAGGACGTGTTCTTCGACGCCATCACCCCCGGCGCCAAGGACTTCACCTCCTTCCTGACCAAGGTGAAGAGCACCGATCCCCAGGCGATCTACTTCACCGGCTACTTCGCCGATGCCGGCCTGCTGCTCAAGCAGGCACGCGAGCTGGGCATCAAGGTCCCGATCATCGGCGGCGACGCGACCCAGGACGCGACCGTCATCAAGACCGCCGGCTCGGCCTCCGAGGGCTTCGCCACCACCACCGCCCCGCTCCCCTCCTTCATCAGCTCGGCCGCCGGGTTCGTCACCGCGTACAAGAAGGAGTACAACGCCGACGCGGGGCCGTTCGCGCCCTACGAGTACGACGCGATCAAGGTGATCGCCGACGCCATCGGGCGCGCGAAGTCCGCCGACTCGCAGAAGATCACCGACGCGCTGCACGCCACCAAGGACTACGAGGGCATCACCGGCACGATCAACTTCGAGCCGAACGGCGACCGGAAGAACGCGGTCTATGTGACCGCCGTCGTGAAGGACTCCAAGTTCGTCCCCGGAAAGACCCTCGACGCCTCGGGCGCCTGGGTCGACGCGGGCTGACCGGGCCGGCGCACAGACCGACATGAACGAATTCCTCCAGTACACGCTCAACGGCCTGACGGTCGGGGCGTTCTACGCGCTGGTCGCGTTGGGCTACACGATGGTGTACGGGATCATCCGGCTCATCAACTTCGCCCACGGCGACTTCTTCATGGTGGGCGGCTTCCTCGCACTGGGAGTGCTCAGCCTGCTTGCGGACGGCGGCATGCCTGCCGGTGTCCTCGTCGTGGTCGCGCTCGTCGCGGCCACGGCGGTCACCGGCGCACTCGGTGTGGCTTCCGCCCGTATCGTCTACCTGCCCCTGCTCAAGGCCCCGCAACTGTCGCTGCTGGTCTCCGCCCTCGGACTGTCGCTCGCCGTCGAGTACGGCACCGCGTTGTCGCAGGGCACCGGCTTCAAGAGCGTCCCGCACATCGGCTTCCTCTCCGCCGAGAACGCGATCCAGCTGACCGACGGCGTCCGGCTGACCTACGCGCAGGTGGGCATCTTCGGCGTCAGCGTGGTGTTGATGGCCGCGCTGTTCTTTTTCGTGCAGCGCACCGTCACCGGCACCACCATGCGCACCCTGGCGATGGACCAGGACGCCGCACGGCTGATGGGCATCAACGTCGAGCGCACCATCCTGCTGACGTTCCTCATCGGCGCCGGGCTCGCCGGCACGGCGGGCACCATGTACGCCCTGTACTACCCGCAGGTCAACTTCCTGATGGGCTTCCTGCTCGGCCTGCGCGCCTTCACCGCCGCCGTCATCGGCGGCATCGGCAACATCCCCGGAGCCATGGTGGGCGGCGTCATCATCGGGCTGCTGGAGTCCTACGCCACCGGCTATGTGTCCGGGCGGTGGACCGACGTGGTCGTCTTCGGCACGCTCATCGCCGTACTCGTCGTGCGACCGAGCGGTCTGCTCGGCGAGCGCGTGGCAGAAAGGGTGTGACGACGATGCGTGGACTTCTGGACTCACCACGGTTCAAGCTGCCCTCCCTGGCCGTGTTCGCCGTGATCCTCCTCGCCTTCCCCAACCTCGCGGGTGACTACTGGACCGACGTCGGCGTCAAGGTACTGCTGTACGTCGTCCTCGGCTTCGGCATCAACGTCGTGGTCGGCTACGCGGGCCTGCTCGACCTCGGCTACTCGGCGTTCTTCGCCATCGGCGGCTACACCACGGCCATCCTGGTCGGCAACTACGACGTCAACTGGTGGCTCACGCTGCCGATAGCGATGCTGGTCGCCGCCATGGGCGGCTTCATCATCGGCTACCCGACGCTGCGGCTGCGCAGCGACTACCTGGCGGTCGTCACTCTCGGTTTCGGCGAGATCGTCCGGGTCACCGCCCAGAACCTGGAGTTCACGGGCGGGCCGGAGGGCGTCATCATCCCCTTCCGCCCGGTGCTCTTCGGCTACTCCTTCGACGACACGGGCAGCATGTACTACCTCGTGCTGGCGATCGCCGTCGTCGTGGGTCTGGGTGTCACGAGCCTCACCCGTTCGAAGATCGGCCGGGCCTGGGAGAGCGTCCGTGAGGACGAGAAGGTCGCCGAGGCGGTGGGTGTTCCCTCCATCCGGGTCAAGGCGCTCGCCTACGTCGTCGGCGGCGTGATCGCCGGCCTGGCGGGGGCCTTCTTCGCCACGTACATCGGCATCGTCAACCCGACCAGCTTCACCTTCCTCACCTCCGTGCTGATCCTGCTGGTGGTCCTCATCGGCGGACGCGGCAGCCTGGTCGGGGTGTTCCTGGGCGCGCTCGTCGTCCAGGGCATGCCGGAAGTGCTGCGGGGCATCGGTGACGAGTGGCGGATCTTCCTGTTCGCCGTGCTCCTCATCGTCCTGATGTTCGTACGGCCGCTGGGTCTGTGGCCCGCGCGTACCCGGCGCGGGGCGCGGCTCGCCGACTCCGCGCAGGAACCGCCGCTGCCGCAGACCGCCGTGGCCCCCGGGGAGCCCCTGCTCGAAGTACGCGGCCTGACCATGCGGTTCGGCGGGCTGCTGGCGCTCGACGGCGTGGCCTTCACCGTCGGACGCGGCCAGGTCCTCGGCGTCATCGGACCCAACGGCGCGGGCAAGACCACCGTGTTCAACTGTGTGACGGGCGTGGTGGAGCCGACCTCCGGGGAGGTCCTCCTGGGCGGTGAGTCGCTGGTCGGGCGTCGTCCCCACGAGGTCGTACAGCGGGGCATGGCCCGCACCTTCCAGGGTGCGCGGCTCTTCGGCGACATGAGCGTGGTCGAGAACGTTCTCGTCGGCATGACCTCGCGGCTGAAGAGCGGCGTACTGACCTCACTGCTGCGGCTGCCCGCCCAGCGTGAGGAGGAACAGCGCGCCGGTCGGGAGGCCCGGTACTGGCTGGAGTTCGTGGGCCTGTCCGACAAGGCCGAGCGGCTCGCGCGCGAGCTGTCGTACGGTGATCAGCGCCGCCTCGACATCGCCCGCGCACTGGCGAGCAATCCACTGGTGCTGCTCCTGGACGAGCCCGCCGCCGGGATGAACCCCAGCGAGAAGACCGACCTCATGGAGCTCGTCGCCCGTATCCGGGACCGGGGCGTCACGGTCGTTCTCATCGAACACGACATGGCCTTCGTCATGGGACTGTGCGAACGGGTGCTCGTCATCGAGACCGGTACGCGGCTCACCGAGGGACTGCCGGCCGAGGTGCAGCAGGACCCCCGGGTGATCGAGGCCTACCTCGGGGTGGACGAGGACGACGATGGTGACGCCGAGGGCGTCGGCATCGACCCCGACGAGTCCACCGCCCCGACTCTCGCGAAGGGCCACTGAGATGGCATTGCTCGAAGTCACGGACCTGGATGCCTCCTACGGCGCGATCGACGCTCTGTCCGGAGTCTCCCTTCGGGTGGAGCCGGGAGAGATCGTGGCGATCCTCGGCGCGAACGGCGCCGGCAAGACCACGCTGCTGCGCACCCTCACCGGGCTGCACCGGGCGAAGTCGGGCAAGGTCCTGCTCGACGGCCAGGACATCACCCGTACACCGGCACATGACGTCGTGGGCATGGGCTTCGGCCATGTGCCGGAAGGACGCCGGGTGTTCGCCGCGCTCGAAGTCGACACGAACCTGACGATGGGCGGCTACCTGTCCCGCAAGGACACCGCGGCGCTGACTCAGCGACGACAGCAGGTGTACGAGCTGTTCCCGCGCCTCGCCGAGCGGCGCGACCAGCTCGCGGGCACACTGTCCGGCGGCGAGCAGCAGATGCTCGCCATCGGCAGGGCGTTGATGAACGCACCGCGGTTCCTCGCCCTGGACGAACCCTCGCTGGGCCTGTCCCCGCTGTTCACCCGCAACATCTTCAAGATCGTGCGGCAGATCCGGGACCAGGGCACCGCGGTCCTCCTCGTCGAGCAGAACGCCCGCCAGGCGCTACGGCTCGCCGACCGGGCCTACGTGCTGGAGACCGGCCGGGTCGCACTGGAGGGTCCGGCCGCGGAACTGGCCGCCGATCCGCGGGTGAAGGCCGCCTACCTCGGCGGCTCCGCGGAAGTCCCGCCGCAGGACGCGGTCGGCGACAGCGCCTGACCAACAGCGCCGGGAACCCCGACGGGGTTCCCGGCGCCTCTCATACCAGGCCGGCTACAGGCGCTACTGGCACTGCGGAAACCGCAGCTCGCCCGCCTCGACAAGACCATGCAGGTGTGCGTCCACCCCTGACCTGCGGTAGCGCGTCCGGGAACCGCCAGTCCGATCCTCAAAGCGCACACGCACACGCACAGCCGCATCCTGCCCATCGTCCTGTCCCCAAGTTCCAGGTGGGACGAACGAAACCCCCTGGATCTTCGAACTACCCCTTTAGTCAAGGATGTTCATGAGTACGACGCACGGCAAGAGAGCCCTGTCGCCCGGCACCCGCGAGCAGACTCATCGCTCGGACGGTCTGCAGGCCGGACTCAAGAACCGCCATCTGTCCATGATCGCCATTGGCGGGATCATCGGTGCCGGCCTCTTCGTGGGCTCTGCCTCGGGCATCGCCAAGGCCGGACCCGGCATTCTGCTGTCGTACGCCTTGGTCGGTGCGTTGGTCGTCTGCGTGATGCGGATGCTCGGCGAGATGTCCGTGGCCAACCCCACGTCCGGTTCCTTCTCCGCCTACGCCGACCGGGCGCTCGGCCGCTGGGCCGGGTTCTCGATCGGCTGGCTGTACTGGTTCTTCTGGGTCGTGGTGCTCGCTGTCGAGGCGACCGCGGGTGCCGTCATCCTCGAAGGATGGATACCGGCCCTCCCGCAGTGGGCCTGGGCACTTGTCGTGATGGTCGTTCTCACGGCCACGAACCTGGCATCGGTCGGCTCCTTCGGCGAATTCGAGTTCTGGTTCGCGGGCATCAAGGTCGTCGCCATAGCGGGTTTCGTCGTCATCGGCGGGCTGGCGGTCTTCGGTGTACTGCCCGGCTCGGACAACCCGGGGGACGGCTTCGCCAACCTCACCGCGCACGGCGGCTTTCTGCCACACGGCGCTGACGCGATCCTCTCCGGCATGCTGTTGGTGGTCTTCTCGTTCATGGGCAGCGAGATCGTCACCCTCGCCGCCGGTGAGTCCGAGAACCCGCAGCGTGCGGTCACCAGGGCCATCAGCAGCGTGATCCGGCGGGTCGGCTTCTTCTACCTGGGCTCGATCCTCGTCGTGGTCTGTCTGTTGCCGTGGAATGATCCGGCGATTACGGAAAGGGGCTCGTACGTCGCGGCCCTGGACGCGATCGGCATCCCGCACGCCAGCCAGGTCATGAACGCCGTCGTGCTCACCGCTGTCCTTTCCTGTCTCAACTCCGGTCTCTACACCGCCTCCCGGATGGCGTTCTCGCTCGGCCAGCGCGGCGACGCGCCCAGGGCCTTCGCGCGCACGACCATGCGGGGTGTCCCGCGGGCCGCGATCCTGGCCTCCGTCGCCTTCGGGTTCGTCGCCGTCGCCTTCAACTACCTGTGGCCGGACACGGTCTTCCAGTTCCTGCTGAACTCCTCGGGCGCGATCGCGCTCTTCGTGTGGCTGGTCATCTGCTTCTCGCAACTGAGGATGCGGAGAATCATCCTCCGCGAAAACCCGGAGGGACTCCTGGTCCGGATGTGGCTCTTCCCGTACCTGACGTGGGCGACCATCACGGTCATCACGTTCGTGCTCGGCTACATGCTCACCGACGACAGTGAGGGCGGTGGACGGATCCAGGTGCTGCTGTCGGTGCTGGTTGCCGTGCTGGTCGTGGCGGTCTCACTGGTGCGGAGCGGTATCGGCCGAAACGCCGACGACGAAGTCGTCAACCGCTGGTAGATGCCGTCGGCTTGCGTTCAGTGGAGCACCGGATGCTGCGGCGTCGGTATGCGGGGCCCACCACAGGAAGAAAGTGATGGCATGTCCGCCTTCAGACGACGCAAAGGCAACTCTCCTCGCCTGGCCCCCGAACTCGACGACGTGGTCCTCGGCCGGGTCCGGCGGCGCCTTGACATCAGCTGGGCCCGCGGCGAACTCGATACCACGGTCATCGCACTGATGGAGAAGGTGATCCAGGACGCAGGGCAGGACTGGGACCGTAAGGCGCACCGCCTCCAAGTGCTCGCCGAGGCAGCCGGGCGGGCACTGCCACAGATCTGGCTGCGTCAGGCCCCGCAGGACCCGGGAGCACTCCTGCTGCACGCCTGGTCGGAGGTGACGCACGCGCGGGCACAGGGAACGCACGTGGACCTGAGCAGCGTCCGGGAGGCCTGCTTGCGCGCGGCCGAGCTGATACCTGCCGACCCCACCCCCTGGACCGTACTCCTGGCCGCGATGAGATGTGAGCAGGAACCTTACGGCGAGGTGGGGCCGGTCTGGCGGGAGATCAAGGCCCGCGATCCGTGGAATCGGGAGGCGCATCTTCAGGCCTTGGGCTATCTGTCACCGGACGAGTGCGGTTCCACCGGGCAGGTACTGGACCTCCTCGACGGCATCCGTTCCGTGATGCCGGCCAGGGCTCCCACGGTCGGTTTGGAAGTCACCGCGTTCGTCCACGCCTACCAACGCGCCGTTGCCGCCGGCGGCATGGCGGCGCTGAACGCCCGGGACTACTGGAGACGACCTGATGCGTCCGCGGCACTGAGCCGAGCGGCGCGTGACTGGCCGCTCCCTGGATTCCTCGGCCACGCGGCGGCACTGGCGGATCTCAACGTGCTGGCCTACGCGTTGGTCAAAGCCGCCCTTATGGACGAGGCCGTTGTCGTGCTGCGCGCCACGGCAGGCATGGCGACGCCTTGGCCATGGAACGCGGAGGGAGACCCGCTGGAACGCTTTTCGTACTGGCACGGCGCGATCTCACGCACCCGGCCCGCGACCAGCTGACGATGACCGCGCGGCTACCAAGCCTACCTTTGTCACTCACAACGGGCCGGAGGCTGTTGCGCGTGAAAGCGAAGTCAACTGTTCAACTGATGGGCCGTCCGTCATCACGGATCATTTCGGGATGTGCGCGTTCAACGGCCAAGGGGAGGCCCCTTCTTCTCAGTACCCGGCTCCAACGCCCCACAGCAGCGGGTCCACAGTAGGGGCCGTGCGGCGCCGGTGACCGTCCTGGACAGTACGTCCCAGGCAGTCGGCGGGGGGGTGTCCGAGCAGGTCAACTGAGGCTGCTGTGGCGGCGAACCGGTCCCCGTTTGCAGGCCGGACCGGGGCGGTGCCGTCGCATAGACTCGGGTGACCAGCGTGGCGGGTGGGGGAGGCACGGGTGGACGATCGTGAAGCCGGTGATCCCAGAGCCAGGTTTGCGGCGGCGCTGACCCGGCTGCGTCGGCGGCTGCCAGACGTGTCGGACGAGACCCTGGCCCGGCGGGCCAGCGCGGTGGAGCTGCCGTCAGGGCGCCGGGTCGCCGTCAACGCCCGCAGGCTCGGCGAATGGGCCAGCGGTCAGTCGGTACCGCGCAGGTTCGAAGCCGTCATGGCGTTGGTACAGGCCGTCGAGAGGGCGGCTGGAGGCGCGTCCGCCGATCAGCCCACGGTGGCGCACTGGCAGCGGCTGTGGCGTGCCGCGCGGGATTACCGGAGCAGCCCCGACCCCGACCCTGGCCGGCAGCCGCAGCCGCAGCCGCAGCCGCAGCCGCAGATCGTGATCGGCCGTCCGCCGAGTGATGCCGCCGCACTGCGGCGACGTGACGGGTTGGCCGAGAGCATCGACGCGGGCATGCGAGACGCATCCGTCCGGCAGATCTTGCTCACGGGCGCGGGCGGCGTCGGCAAGTCTCAGCTGGCCTCGGCGGCGTTCCACCGCGCCAAGCAGCGGGCCGAGGTCCTGCTCTGGGTGCCCGCGGGCGACCGCCTCTCGGTTCTGGGCAGTTACGCCCGCGCATGGCGGGCGCTGTCCGGGGCGCGCATCGCGGGGGAAGTCCCCGCGCCCGGCACCGACCCTGGCGGGGACGACGAGACCCAGGCCGACCTGTTCCTGGCCTGGCTGAGATCAACCGCCACTTCCTGGCTCGTGGTCCTCGATGACATCGACGACCCTGGCGAAGTGGCCGGGCTCTGGCCGGCCGGTGACGCAGGCCGGACCGTCCTGACCACCCGTCGGCGGGACGCCACGCTGCTGCGCCCGGGGGTCCGGGTGATTGCCGTCGGCGTGTTCACCGCCGACGAGGCCATCGCTTACCTGGCCGACCGGCTGCTGCTCGACCTGGGCCCGGCCGCCGGGCACCACGGGCCCCGGCGCACCGGCGCGAGGATCTGGCGACCCTTGCGGCAGCCCTCGGCCATTTTCCACTCGCCCTTTCCCAGGCGGCCGCCTTCCTCATCGACACCGGCATGAACCTGCCCGCGTACTTGAGCCTTCTGGCAGACCGGCGGGAGAGCGTCGCCGGTCTGCTCCCGTCCTCCTCCCCCGCGGACGAGCACGGCGGCACGGTGACGAGCACCCTGCAACTAGCCCTCGGGCGGGCGGAGTCGCTGGCACCACCCGGGACCGCCCGTGCCATGCTCGAACTGATCTCGATGTTCGCGCCCGACGGCATTCCCGAAGCGGTACTGCTCGGTCCGGCGGGGCGCGCCTGGCTCGGCGGCGACCCCGTCCCGCAACGGGGCGCCCTGCTGGCGTTGCGGGCATTGCACCGGTTGAGTCTGGTCACCCACCATGGGCCTACCGGCTCGGCGGTCGTCGAGGTGCATGCCCTCGTCCAGCGCGCGATCCGCGACGGTGTACCGGCCGACCGCCGTGAACGGCTCGCCACGGCCGCGGCCGACGCGCTGGAGGAGGTGTGGTCCGCGCCGGACTGCGAACCGGGGATGGAGACCGCCCTTTACCGCAGCGCCGAGGTGCTGCTGGCGAATGCCGGGGGTCACCTCTGGCACGGCGGTGGCCTGCATCCCCTGCTCCGCCGGTTCGGGCCGCATCTGACCGCTCTGGGCCGTCCTGCCGCGGCCCGGGACATGGCCCAGGGCCTGGCCGACCAGGCGCGGTGGCGGCTGGGTGATGGCCACCGGGACATTCTGACGCTGCGTTCGCAGGCGGCCCAGGCCGGGGGCGATCTCGGGGACACCACGGAGGCCGTGCGGTCGCTGGCGGAGATCAGGCGCGAGGCGGAGGACAGCCTCGGCTGCGCGGACCCGGACACGCTGTCCATCCGGCTGCACGAGGCGCGCTTCCGGATGGAGTCGGGCCTCATCGACGCCGCGCTGGCCGACTTCGTCACCCTGGCCGCTGAGGCGCGGGCGACGCTCGGCGCCGGTGACCCGCTGGTGACCGCCGCCGACGAATACGTCGCGCTGTGCCGCGGACTCTCCGGGGATGCCCGCGGCGCGCGCGACGGGTACGCCTCGATCGCCCGGGAACTGGAGCGGAACCTCGGGCCCCGGCATCCGGCGACGTTGAAGGTTCTCACCGACCTCAGCCGGTGGATCGGGGAGACGGGTGACGTGCGGCTGGCTGTGACCACCTATCAGCAGGCGGTGGACGGCTTGGCCTCCGTCGTCGGCCGGCTGCGCCCAGAGACGCTCGTCGCCCGGCACAACCTCGCCTACTGGCACGGAATGGCCGGCGACCTCGATCTGGCGATCGAGCAGTTCGTCACAGCGGCCGACGACGCCGAACTCGCGCTGGGCGCCGAGCACCCCACCACCCTGACCTACCAGGTCAACCTGGCCTTCTGGCAGGGCGTCGCCGGAGACACCACCGCCGCGCTGGGCCGCCTGGAGCGGCTCCGGCGGACCTTGGAACGGGTCCTCGGCGCCGACCACCCGCGCACCCTGCGGACCCGGCAGCAGCAGGCCGAACTCCTGCACCGCCGCGGTGACCACGCCACCGCCGCGGAGCGGCTCACCACCCTGCTGGCCGACATGATCCGGGTCCAGGGCGCCAACCATCCGCGTACCCGGGAGGCCGGCCAACTGCTGACGCGGTGGTTGCGGGAACGAACCGCCGCGGTCTCGCAGGACCTCAACGCGACGGAGAAGGCGCCGTGGGCTGCCGCCGACGGACAGTCCTGACCATCGCGCCCCCCGCCACGGCCGCGACTGTGCCGACGATCGCCACCGTGATGTTGAGACGCTCGCGGTCCTCGACGCTCCGAAGGCGCTCCCTCGCCCGCGCCTCGCTCTCGGGCGAGAGCTGGAGGTCATAGAGGTAGTGCTCGGCCAGCCGCCGCTCGTCCTTGTTCACATACGTCAGCAGGCTCAGCACGGCGAACGCCACGCCCACCACGATCATGAGTACGCCCACTATGGACATGGTCCTGCGCATGATGCCTCCTGATGGCGGCGGTCGGCATGTTGCCGCTGCTGTGCCTTGAGGCTGCCGAACCTAGAGCCGGGGCCCGTTCGCTGTCCCTCGCCGAACCCGCCGGCACCTACATCGGACCAGGCCAGGAGCGGGATCGCGGCCCCCGCTCCGGCCCGGTGCGGGAGGACCGGGTGCCCCCGGCCGGCGCCTGGCTGCTGAAGCGTGTTGCCGAAAGCTGGGTGCGGGCAGGTTCGGGCGGGCCGTCGGCTGTGCCAGGTCATACGGCGAGAGCCAGTTGTGCATGTGGGCTACGGCCCTCCTGGTGATCGTCCCGCCGGTGGACAAGTCAACAGGGGCTGGACAGGCGAACGGTAGTGCGGAGTCAGGGACATCGGGGATGATGTGCGATCTCGACAGCAGCAGCCCGTGAGGCCGTTGGGGCGTGGGGACGTGGCAGGGGGTTGTCGGGTGGAACCGTTCGAGGCACTGGAGGCAGGGGATCCGGAGCAGGTGGGGCGGTACCGGATCGTGGCCCGGCTGGGCGCGGGTGGGATGGGCCGGGTGTACCTGGGGCGCTCGCCCGGCGGACGGTTCGTGGCGGTGAAGGTCGTACGCCCGGAGCTGGCCGAGGACGGTGGCTTCCGGCGCCGGTTCGCCCGGGAGGTGGCCGCCGCCCGCCGGGTGAACGGGGCGTTCACCGCGGGTGTGGTCGACGCCGATCCGGACGGATCACCGGCATGGCTGGCGACGGTGTACGTGCCGGGGGTCCCGCTGGGTGATGCCGTGGCAGCGCACGGACCGTGGCCGCAGGCGGCGGTGTTCGCCCTCGGGGCGGGGCTGGCCGAGGCCCTGGAGGCCATCCACGCGGCCGACGTGGTCCACCGGGACCTCAAACCGTCGAACATCCTGCTCGCCGCGGACGGACCGCGAGTCATCGATTTCGGGATCTCGGTGGCGGGCGAGGCCAGCGCGCTCACCCGCACCGGCACGGTCGTGGGCACGCCGGGGTTCATGTCCCCCGAGCAGCTGACCGGCAAGCCGGTCGGACCGGCGAGCGACGTCTTCTCCCTGGGCGCGGTACTGGCCTTCACCGCGACCGGGGCCGGGCCGTTCGGGACCGGCTCGGGGCACGCCCTCAGTTTCCGCGTCGTGTACGAGGAACCCGACCTGCACCGACTCCCGCCGGGCCTGCGGACCCTGGTGGGCCGCTGCCTGGCCAAGGAGCCCGGACAGAGGCCCACGGTGACCACGCTGCTGCACCGGTTGGCCGACACCTCCGGCGGCCGGCCGGCGGTCACCCGGACAGCCACCGAGCCCGGCTGGCTCCCCGAGCCGGTCGCCACGACACTGCACTCGCGCACCGCCGCCGCGCCGCCGCCCCCGGCTCCGCCACCCGTATCGCCCGAGACGTCCGAGCCTTCGCCCACAGCGCCGGTGCCGGCGCAACCCGGTGCCGCCCCGCCGGAGCGCCCGGCACCGGCCCGGTCGGGGGAACAGCGCGACGTCGACCTCCCGCCGACCGCGGCGCGGCTCCCGTCCTGGCCGCCCGCGAACGCTGGGGCACGCCTGGCCGGTATCACCCGCAGACGGACCCTGCTCGGCCTCGGCGGCGCCACCGCGGCAGGACTCGGCTTCGTCGGCTGGAAGATCCGCGGCAGCGGTTCCGCCGCCCCCGGCGAGCAGCGGTGGCTGTTCCGCGCCGGGGGCTCCGTGTCCTCGGCGCCGGCGGTGGCGGGCGGCGTGGTGTACGTCGGCAGCAACGACCACAACCTGTACGCGCTGGACGCCACGACCGGCGAGCAGCGGTGGAAGTTCCGCACCAACGAAAGAGTGGGCTCGCCACCGGCCGTGGCGGGCCGTGTGGTGTTCGCCGGCAGCGACGACGGCAACCTGTACGCGGTGGACGCCGCGACCGGCGTGCGGCGGTGGACGTTTCCCACGGGCGGCACCGTGCTCTCGTCGCCGGCCGTGGCGGGCGGTGTGGTGTATATCGGCAGCGTCGACAAAAGCCTGTACGCGGTGGACGCCGCGACCGGCGAACGGCGGTGGAAGTTCCGCACGGGCAACGTCGTGGACTCGTCGGCGGCCGTGGCGGACGGTGTGGTGCTCGCCGGTTGCAGGGACGGCAACCTGTACGCGGTGGACGCCGCCTCCGGCGAGCAGCGGTGGAAGTTCCGCACGGGCGGCGCCGTGCTCTCGTCGCCGGCCGTGGCGGGCGGTGTGGTGTTCGTCGGGAGCCAGGACGGCAACCTGTACGCGGTGGATGCCGCGACCGGCAAACGGCGGTGGAAGTTCCCCACCCAGCACTTTGTGTCCTCGTCGCCGGCCGTGGTCGACGGGGTGGTGTATGTCGGCGGCTGGGACCGCAACCTCTATGCGGTGGACGCCGCCTCCGGCGAGCAGCGGTGGAAGTTCCGCACGGGCGGCGCCGTGGCCTCGTCGCCGGCCGTGGCGGGCGGTGTGGTGTTCGTCGGCAGCGAGGACGGCAACCTGTACGCGGTGGACGCCGCGAGCGGCGAGAAGCGGTGGAGCTTCCACACCGCCAAATCCTTGTACAAGGACCCTGCAGTGGCCGACGGGATGGTGTACGTAACTGGTGGCGCCGCCGGCGTCTTGTATGCGGTGACGCTGTAGGGGCCGGGACCGTGTGGCCGACGCGCGACGGCATCGTCGACCGGCGTCTGCGTGTGCGGGACCTCGCGTGAGTGACCTGTGGAAGTCCGACAACTGCTGTGCGTAGGCGTTGAGGTGCAGCGTAGGTGGCCCGGGGTGGCCAAGGGGTGGCCGGACGCCTTTGGACGGTGCGGCACGAGGTACTGGCGCCCTGCACGGCGCAGGTGGTCCGATCAGGCACAACGGCATCCCGCAGCATCAGTCGTCACGAGGCGGCGTGATCCCTCGTGCCCTCGTCATGCTTAGGTCTCGGGTTCGAATCCCGGAGGCGGCTCTGTGAGAGCCAGGACTCACTCGCCGTGACCTGGGGCTTTTGCTCTTTTCGGTGTTCGGTGGGTGAGCGGACCGGCCGGTGAAGGTCGGGCCGCGGACCTGGGGTTTCTTGCTCCTGCTGTCCGGCGATCTTCGGGTGCGCCGCTTTGCCGGGGTCGGCGGGTGGGTACGGCAGTTCACCCGCGCGTGCCGTGCCCCGGACTGGGCGTCGGCGAGGCGACTCAGTCCGCGGGCGGGCGCGAGGGTGCGGAACGAGGCCGTCCGGCAGTGGGGCATCGCCGCGATACCGCCTTGGGTGGGCGGTCGGCGAGAGGCCTGACGTCCCTCCGTGCGACCGCGCGGACTCTACTGCCTGAGGTCGATCATGCGGACCGGCTGCCCCGTCGTGCGAGCAATGGTTTCGAAGTCGCGGTCGAAGTGGAGCAGGGTGAGGCCTGCTTCTTCCGCGGCGGCGGCCACCAGGAGATCGACGGGGCCCGCACTGCGGTGTTCCCCTTTGGTGGTCAGTTGTTCCTGGACGATGCGGGAGCGGCGGTAGATGCCGTCAGGCATGGGGCACCACGCGTAGTGGGCGTCGAGTGCGGCTTTCAGTCGCGCGCGGTCCGCGGCTGAGCGGGCGGAGTAGAGGACCTCGAGTTCCGTGATGTCGCAGATCGCGACGAGGCCGGCGCCGATCCTGTCGTCCCACTCAGTTGTGGTCTGGCGGAGCAGGACGCGGGCGAGGGCGGAGGTGTCGATGAGGTAGTCGGCGACGGTCACGGCCGGTACTGGTTCTTGTCCAGGAGAATGTCGATGTCCAGGGCTCCGTCGGTCACCAGTTGCCGGGCGTCTTCGAGCGCGCGCAGGCGCCGGTAGCGGGCGGTGACCTCGCGCAGGGCGGTGTTGATGGTGTCGCGCTTGGTGGTGGTGCCGAGTTCCTTGGCGGCTTCTTCCAGTGCCTCGTCGTCGAGGTCGATCACGGTGCGGCTCAAGATGGCCTCCTCATGCACACTGCGGCGTATATCAATATACATGATCGATTGTATATTGATGGGCTCGCGCACCCCTGGGTGGTCCGTTTCTCAGATCTGTGGACCTGCAGCGAGCGCGTCGGGAGAGGGGTGTGCGCCAGGTACTTCCCGGTGGGCTCCTTTCGGCGTTCGAACTCCCAGGTGAGGCGGGAGGTCGTCACTTTCAGCATGGTGATCCGGATGTCGACGGCGGTGCCGGAGACCAGGGTGCGTGCCCAGCTCGCCCGGGCCGAGCACCGTGGCCGCGCCGCAGGCGACGCCGACAAGGAACTTGTTGTCCGGCATGACGTACTCCTGGACGTGTGCCTTCAAGGGTCCCGGATCAGTGTCGTGGATCCGGCTCGCCGCCTTGCTCGCGGTGTCGTCCGCCGATCTGCAGGTCGCGTACGGCACAGGCTTCAGCCTCTGGTGCCCCGCTGTCGTTTTTGCGGCGGGCCTGGTCGCCGTGCTGCCCCGCTCCCCGAATCGACCGCCCCAGCCACGCGGTTGGCCGCACTGGAACTCGGCCAGGCCGCGCGTAGACGTTTGACCTGTGACCACTGCCATAGAGGCTCTGCCTCAGCATCCGGGGGAGAGTCTCCGCGCGTTGGAAAGGGAATCCGCTGCGCATGCTTTCGAGACCCTCTCCTCAGCTGGGGAGAGGTCCGTGAAACCGGGTGAGCGCGTCCATCCGGGACGCGTTCTGGACGCAGGTTGGACACAAGGATCGGAAAAGACTGACAAGGGCCGAAAAGGACTGAGGCGCCAAATCCCTTCTGAGCTGGGAAAACGGCCAAGATGAGCAATGATCGACAAGGGTCGCCAAGATCCTCAAAGGACTCATAATCCGTCGGCCGTGGGTTCGAGTCCCACCCGCCCCACTTCCGCAGGTCTCTGACCTGCGGAAACGTTCTTCTTTGGCTGGCGGAGCGTCAACTTCGCCTGAACGGAACCGAATCCGCTGCTCGTGAGTTTGGTGTCCGGCGGTGTTCGGGGGAGCTCCAACCCATCTGACCTGCGACTGAGTAGATCGAGGGTGTCGCTCGCGGTCAGGGCGACTGCTCTTGGGGCCGATGCCAGGACCCAAGGGCCGTACAGGGGCCGGGACGGCGCAGCGGTGTCCAGGCCGACGGTGTCTCCGGGGCTGGTAGAGCCAGGCGGCGACGGCGCCGTAGGCGTAGTGGTGGAACGACAGCATCGTGCCCGCGTTCTCGACGTCGATGGTGCCGTCGGGCTGCATGGCGTCCCACCGCTCCCACATGGTGGTGGCACCGCGGACGACCTGGTAGAGCCGGCCCGGGCATTCCGGGTGAGCAGGAGTCGGTACGCCTCGTCCGTGTGGCCGGTGCCGGTGAGGACGGGCAGCACGAACGGGGTGCCCAGGAACCCGGTGGCGATGCGTCCGTCGCGGGCGCGTACCAGCGCGGCGAGGGCCTCGCCCACCGCGGCCCGCTCGGCGGTGGGCACGATGTCGAACCGGAGGGCGAGGGCGCAGCCGGTCTGGGTGGTGCGGGCATGGTCGCCGCACTTGCGCCAGGCGGTCTCGGCGGTACGCCGGTGCAGGTCCGCGTCTGGTCGGCTCACGCCGCGCTGGTGCGTCTTTGCTGCTGCCTCAGTCGGTGAGCTGCATCTGCATCTGCAGTTGCAGCAGCTCCTCGACGTGCCGGATCTCGACGATCCGACCGTCGACCACCCGCGCGAGATCGATGCCGGAGCAGGTCACGTCACGGCCTGTCGCGGGCAGTCCGAACCAAGGGCCGGTGTGGGTCGCTGTGATCACCCACTGGGAGACGACCCAGCCGTCGTCTGTTTCGGCCTGGTAGACGATTTCGTGGTGAGGGTTGGTGAACCCGTCGCGCATGGCAGCGACCATCCCCTTCATCCCCTCGATCGCCGAGGGAGCCCCTGGAGGCAGGTTGTGGTCGACGAGATCGGGCGAGACCAGGGTGTCCAGCGCATCGATATCGCCCGCGTCGAAGGCGGCGAATACGAGGGTAGGGACATCGCGGGCGGAAGTGGGTTGGCTGTTCATCAGGGGTTTTCCTCTCACCTCGGTGTGCCGGCTTTCGAAGTCGGTCAGGCTGTGGGGTGGGGGTAGAAGGCGTTGATCTCGGCCAGGACGCGGTCGGGTGCTTCGTGGAGGAGGAAGTGTCCGGCGCCGGGGACGTCGGCGGAGGTGGCGTGGGGGGCGGCGTCCTGGAGGGGTGGCAGGACCATGTCGGCGAGGCCGGCCTGGGTGATCATGCGGACCGGGATGGTCAGCGGGGTCTCCTGGAGTTTGGCGTTGTCGGCCTCGTCCTGGGTCTCGGTCCGGTAGAGCTCGAAGCCGGCGTGCAGGACCTGGGGGCGGGAGAACAGCCGGACGAACTCGGCCAGTTCGTCGTCGGACACGTTCTCGCCGGCGGTCTTCATCCCCTGGAAGAAGTGGGTGAGGAAGGTCTCGACCCGGCCGGTGACCAGTTCCTCCGCGAGCGGGTTCTGCTTGTTGAAGGAGAAGTGCCAGAACATCGACTCGATGGTGGCGAACTTCAGGTTCTTGCCGACCAGGCCGTAGTCCATGAGGAACAGCCCGGCCACCTGCTCGCGGTACTGGGCGGCCAGCGGGTAGGCGACGCTGACGCCGAAGTCGTGGGCGACGACCTGTACGTTCTCGCGGTGGCCGAGGTGGTTGAGGAGCTTGTGGATGTACGTGGCCAGGACCGCCTTGGTCCTGGAGGGCGGGTTTCCGGTGGAGTCGCCCATGCCGGGCAGGTCGATGGCGATGACGGTGCGGCCGGGCAGCAGCGAGGGCATGATCTGGCGGTACTCGTACCAGCTCTGCGGCCAGCCGTGCAGCAGCACCATGACCTGCGGGCCGTCGCCGCCGATGACGTAGTGCATCTGTACGTCGTCGATGGTGGTGAAGCCGTGCCGGAAGTGCTTGTTGAACTCGGCGTCGTCCTTGGTCGCCGCGTCGTAGCCGGGGCTGAGCGGCTCCTCCGACTCGACGGCTGCGGCGGTCGTGGAGGCTTTGGTGAAGGCGTTCATGGTGGTGGTACGTCCTTTGTGACAGGGGGTGTCGTCGTGCACGGCGGTGCGGCTGGAGGCCGGTGGACCGCGCCTGCTTGCGGCCGCCCGGGGTGGGCGGTCAGACGGCGATGCCGCCGTCGACGTTCCAGCTGGTGCCAGTGATGAAGTGGGCTTCGGGGCCGGCGAGATAGGCGACGGCGCTGGCGATGTCGGCGGGCTCGGCGAAGTGATCGAGCGGCATGAGCTGCTTCAGGGATTCCGCGTACGGGCCGGAGTCAGGGGTCATGTCCGTAGCAGTGGGGCCGGGCTGCACGTTGTTGACGGTGATGCCGTGCGGACCGAGTTCGCGGGCCAGGCCGCGGGTGAGACCGGCGACGGCGGCCTTGGTCAGGGCGTAGACGGTTGCGCCGGGGAAGGGGACGCGGTCGACGATGACGCTGCCGATGGTGATGATGCGACCGCCCTGGCCGAGGTGGGGAGCGGCGGCCTGCACGGCGCTGAACACGCCCCGGACGTTGACGGCGATCAGCCGGTCGAACTCCTCCAGCGGGAAGTCCTCGATCGGCGCGCCGTGGAAGACGCCGGCGTTGTTGACGAGGATGTCCAGTCCGCCGAAATGCTCCGTGGTCCGGCTGACCGCGGCCCGGACGGCTTCGTGGTCCGCGTTGTCCGCCTGCACGGCCAGGGCGCCCGTCGCCTCGGCCACGGCGTCGGCCTGGTCCTTGGCGCTGGAGTAGGTGAAGGCGACCTGGGCGCCGTCGGCGGTCAGACGGTGCACGATCCCGGCACCGATGCCCCGGGACCCGCCCGTGACCAGGGCGGTCTTGCCGTCGAGAGGCCGTACGCCGGACCGGGTGGTGCCGGGGGCGAGTTGGGTGCCCATAGGGGTCTCCGATTTCTTCAGCACTTCACTTACGAACCGAACCGCTCGGTTACTATATCCATGATGACACTAACCTGAGCAACCACGGGAGTCCTTCCGTGGCGGCGAACTTTTCTCAAGGAGGCTTCGATGCCCAGCACGGGACGGCCCCGGTCCTTCGACACCGACGAGGCGCTGGAGGCGGCGATGCGGGTGTTCTGGGCCGAGGGTTACGAAGGTGCCTCGCTCGCTGCGCTGACCGAGGCCATGGGGATCAACCGGCGCAGCATCTACGCCGCCTTCGGCAACAAGGAGGAGCTGTTCCGCAAGGCCGTCGACCGCTATGTGCAGGGCCCGGGAGCCTTTGTGGCCCCGGCTCTTGAGCTGCCCACCGCCCGGCAGGTGGCCGAGGCGATGCTGCACGGAGGCGTGGAGGCCCACACCGCGCCCGGCTGCCCGCGCGGCTGCCTGCTGGTGCAGTCCGCGCTGGCAGCCGGCCCGGAAAGCGAACCGGTCCGCCGCGACCTGGCCGAACGCCGCGAGGCCGGAGTAGGGGCCCTACGGGCACGTTTCGAAAAAGCCCAGGCCGAGGGCGACTTGCCCCCCACCGCCGACCCGGAAACCCTCGCCCGCTATGTGCACACCGTCGGGCAGGGCCTCGCCGTGCAGGCCGCTGGCGGCGCCAGCCGAGAAGACATGCACCGCGTCGCCGACCAAGCCCTCAGTACGTGGCCGAGCTCGTGATTCGGCAAGTTGAAGATCGTTGCTGAGTCCGGCGATGAGGCCTGCGTCCTCGGCTGATCCGATTGACGCGCTGCGACCCAGGTCCATGCACAGCCCGGTGGACAAAATCGTCTTTTGACGTCAGGGGATGATGCTCCACCCTGGGCCAAGGGGTGGGGCATCATCTCGTCGGAGGAAGGTCCCGCGCTGGGTCGGCCTCTGGTGGACACGATCAAGGGATCTGTGCTGTCGAACCTCAAGGAGCTCCGCCCCGGCTCGGCAGGGGCCACGGAAGTGCGGTTGCTGTTCGTGTTCGACCCGGACCGCCAGGCCGTGATCCTGGTCGGCGGCGACCAGGCGGGCAACTGGTCCGGCTGGTACCGCGTCGCAGTACCACAGGCGGAGCAGGCATACGCGGAGCATCTGAAGCGAATCGATGGAGAGGACGGGGCACGATGACTGATCACCGCAAGGACCCGCAGGCCGTCTCCTGGGGAGACCTGGCCGACGGCTTCGCCTTCATCGATGCCGAAGAGGACCAGATCCAGAAGGGGGCGCAGGTGATGGTCCTGGCCTCCCGTGTGCACCGCCTCGCCGAGTTGCGGAAGCGGCAGCACACTACGCAGGTCCAGGTTGCCGAAGCCATGGGTGTCACCCAGGCCCGCGTCTCGCGCATCGAGAAGGGGCAACTGGAGCGCAGTGAGGTCGACACCCTCGCCGCGTACGTCAAGGCGCTCGGCGGCAAGCTGAAGATCGTCGCTGACTTCGGTGATGAGAGCTACGTACTCGGCTGACCCGATCGACGCGGCTGACCCGATCGACGCGCCGCTACCCAGGTCGAGGCACAGTCCGGTGGGCGGGATCGCCTCGTGACGTCAGGGATGATGCTCCACCCCGGTGGCCTGGGATGGAGCATCATCGCGTCGGTAAGGGACTCCGCTGCGCGAAGGGTTCCAGTCCCTCGGCTGAACAGGGCGGACGCGGCTGCCGCTGTGGTAAGCGTCCACCTCATCGGCCCCCAGGGGCCATTGAGGGGCCACAAGGACAGGAGCAGATCGACAAGCACCGCACAGGGCTGACCCTGATCAGCACGTCTGACCTGCAAGAACGGCGTGAATCGGCAATGATCGGCAAGGGCCGCCAAGATCCCCAAGGGACTCATAATCCGTCGGCCGTGGGTTCGAGTCCCACCCGCCCCACTTCCGCAGGTCTCTGACCTGCGGAAACGTTCCTTTTGGCTGGCGGAGCGTCAACTTCGCCTGAACGGAACCGAATCCGCTGCTCGCGGGTTCGACAGTGTTGCCGCCAAAGAGCGTCCGAACTGCTCTGACCTGCACAGACGTCTCGGCTCGCGGCCGGGGAAGTCGCCGCAGGTGGCCTCTGTGAGTGGCTGGGAAGCCTAATTCGGGAGGCTGGCAGGACGCGGGGAAACGGAAGGGGACGCTCCGTCCGGGCGGAGGCGGTCACCGGCAGGTGGACCTCGGCCATGGTCAGGCTCACTGCCGGGTGTGCTCGTCGCCCTTGCGGTAAAGCACCAGGTGCTCGTGGAAGAGAACGCCGTCGCGGATGTCGCCGGTGGCGGTGAAGCCGGTGTCGTCGACCTAGTCGATGTGGTTGCCCGTGACGGTGTAGCTGCCGGTGTAGGCGCTCTGGCGGCTGCCGCGGGCTTCGTCGTAGCGGCCGTCGGGCAGCAGTTCCTGACGGATGTGTCCGTCGGCGGTGACCCACATCCCGACGTACGGGTGCGGGTCGCGGGGCGTGTCGTTGCTGGTCATGGCTCTACGATCGCCCCGACGACCGGTGGCAACCAGGCCGCCGTCTCCCCAGGTGAGGGCTTCCTGGGTGCCGCGCACCCAGCTTCGCGAGCGACGGGTCTCTTCATGCCGTGCGGCAGCGAAGCGTGCCGTCCTGGGCCTTCCCCATGGCCTCCGCGGTCGTAGGCGCCGGGACGGATCGTGGGTGCCGGACACCTGGGATAACGGCGGCCTGGTTCCGAATCCGCCGCGCGACGAACCTGGTGGTCAGGCAGCCGCCGTAGCTGCCGACCACTCGCCTCGGACCTGCACCGGCACTCATTTCGCGCAGCGGGCACACCGACGAGGCGACTCCACCGAGGAGCACGCAATGAGCATCACCGACACCGGCACCGTGCGCTGGAACCCCGAGGTCCTCGACGAGATCCTCTCGAACGACGAGGGGCGTCCCGTCCTGTTCACCAACGCCCGCATCCTGACGATGGACCCGCTGATCGGGACCATGACCGGCGCCGACCTCCTCTTCGTCGGTTCCCTGGTCGTGGGGGTCGGCCCCGGCATCATCACCGCGGCGGGGGACGACAACGCCATCGTCGTCGACTGCACCGGCTCGACCGTCGCCCCCGCCGTCGTGGACACCGTGGCGCTGGCCGGCGGGCGTGGCCACCGCTCGGAGTACGTCGCGACGCTGACCCCGGGCAACACCCCCGACTTCCTGGTGGTGCCCGACGAACTCGCCGCCGACGTGCCGAGCGCCGTGGCCACCCTCATGACCCGACCGGAGCAGGTGCGCGCACTCGTCGCGGCCGGCCGGCCGGTCCTGTGGTCCGGCGCCGACGTCCCCGGCCGGGCCACCGCCCCCGAGGCGGGCATCCCGGCCGCTGAGGACCTGACCGGCAGCCCGCGCGTCGGCGTCTGGATCGACGGACACGACTTCCTGCACCAGGAGCTCACCCCCGACGGCCGCTACGACGAGACCCGGGGCGGACGCCCGCACGCCTACCAGGGCCGCTACTGGATCGACGGCGACCGCATCGACTACCTGGACGACCTCGGCTTCTGGGCCTACGGGGAGTTCCAGGGCGACGAACTGCACCACGCGGGCTACGTCATGAAGCTCGGCTGACCTTCCCCGGTCAGCGCACTCACGGTTCCCGATCCTGGGTGCGCGTGCGCGACACCTGGGGAAACCGCGGCCTGGCTGCCGCCGCGGGCGCGGCCAAGGGCTGGTGTCCGAGCAGCCCGGCCCCCGGCGACCACCCTCCCAGCCCTCTCCGGCGTACGGCCCACCCTGCCGGCCGTCTCCGGCGCATGGCCCCGTCCTCCCGGCCCTCACCTCCATACGGAAAGAAGACCTCTCATGAACGTCAACGACACCACCAGCGTCGCCGTCCTCGAAGAGCTCCGGCGTCGGCCCGCCGACCGGCGGCGCGTCCTGTTCACCGGCGCGACCGTCGTCACCATGGACCCCGACCTCGGTGTCATCGACGGTGGCGACCTCCTCGTCGAGGGCGACACGATCACCGCCGTCGGCCGCGACCTCGACGCGGCAGATGCCGTGGTCGTCGACGCCACCGGCACGATCCTCACCCCCGGCTTCGTCGACACCCACCGGCACGCCTGGGAGGCCCAGTTGCGCCGGATCATGCCGGACGTCGATGACCTCGGCGGCTACGTCATGACCACCCTGGCCGGCTACGCCACGGTCTACCGGCCCGAGGACATGTACATCGGCACCCGGCTGGCCGCCCTGACCGCGATCGACAGCGGCATCACGACCATGCTCGACTTCTCCCACAACTCCCGTACCCCCGAGCACTCCGACGCAGCCGTCCAGGCCCTCGTCGACACCGGCATCCGCGGCGTGCACGCCTCCATGGGCCCGCACTTCGGCGAGTGGGACCGGCAGTGGCCGGGCGACCTGGCCCGCATCAAGGGCCGGTACTTCAGCAGCGACGACCAGTTGCTCACCCTGCGCCTGGCCACCCTGGCCACCGACGAGATCGCCGGACCGGCCCTCGCCTACGGCCCCGGACTCGCCCGCGTTGCGAAAGAGTTGGGCATCGGGGTGAGCGTGGACGCCGTCTTCGGTACCTCCTCCTCCGAGGCGGTCCTGCGCTGGGCCAAGGACGGCATTCTCAGTCCCGACGTCACCCTCATCCATTCCACCGGGCTGACCTCCGAGGCGTGGAAGGCGATGGGGGAGACCGGCACCACCGTGGCCCTCGCCCCCACGTCCGACGCGCAGATCGGCCTGGAGACCGCGATCCCCGCCGTCGACGAGGCGCTCTCCGTCGGTATCCGCCCCGGACTGAGCATCGACGTCGAAGTCGCCCTGGCCAGCGACATGTTCACGCAGATGCGGGCGCTGCACGCCATCCAGCGGATGCGCGCGGTCAACGCCGTCCACGGCACCGACCAGCAACCCTCCCGCATCACCACCCACGACGTCCTCGACTTCGCCACCCTCCAGGGTGCCCGTACCAACGGTCTGGCCGGCGTCACCGGCTCACTCACGCCGGGCAAGAAGGCCGACCTGCTGGTCATCCAGGCCGAGGACCTCAACAACATGCCGCTCAACGACCCCATCGGCACGATCGTGCTGGGCTCCGACGCCCGCAACATCAGCGCCGTCCTCATCAACGGCGAGCCCCGAAAGTGGGACGGACACGTCCTCGACGTCGACCTGGCCGCCCTGCGCGGCGAGGTGCGTACCTCACGCGAGTACGTGCTGAACACCCCGGCTGTCTGAGCGCCTCAGCCGCCTGATCAACCCGGCCGCCTGGGCACCCCCACCGCCTGGGCACCCCCACCGCCTGGGCAGTCCCCTCCATCGCCCCCGGCCGCTTCTCCTCCTGCGGCCGGGGGCACCCACCCACCGCATCCGGCCAGTGCCATCGGCCGGTCGTGCGGCGCGGACACGTGGGGCGGCGACCGGCCGCCTCTTCCGGAGCTCCCATGTCCCACCTCACTCCCACCACTTCCCTCCGGCACACGACAGCCGCGCCCAGCACCCCGGACCAGCCGCCCTCCTGGGCGCCCGCCGCCCCGACCATCGCCCTGCTGACCGCCCCGGGCGGCTGCGAGCCGCAGCTCGACGTCCACATCGACGCAGCCCTCAACGTCGGCCTGACGCCCGATGAGATCGTCGAGGCGCTGCTGCACTCCGCCGTCTACTGCGGTATGCCCAAGGCACTCAACGCCACCTTCGTCGCCAAGAAGGTCTTCACGGAGCGAGGTCTGCTGCCCGGCGACCTCGGTCAGTAAGGGAGGCTCCCTCAGCGGTCCTGGACCGGCGTCCTCAGCAGGGGACGCCGTACCACCGGCCCTCAGCAAGGCGGCGCCGTCGTGTTCATGGTGCGTGCCCTGCCGGAGTCGCCGTGGTGCTTCGGGTACGTCAAGCGGAGACGGGACACTCCCACAGACCTGCGTACGACCGGCCACATGGCTGGCCCTGGCGTCGGCCGAGGCCCTGCTCGGTGCCCGCGTCAAGGTCGTCGAAGGGGTACCCCCCCACGGCCCACGGGCAGACCCTCGGTTCCGTCGTGTCACCGTCTACTCGGACCAGACCGATGACGAGACCCGAGCAACGTTCCCGGCTCCGGCCCGTCTCCGGGGGGCGGTGAGTGGTGTCCCGTCGCCCAGACGGAACCGACCCTCCGGCGAGGCCCACAACGTTCCCGTTCTCGACTGGAGACTTCCTCAAGGCGGCACCACCTCTGCCGGACTGCTGAGCCTCAGAGGAGTCCCGGCAACCGCGTCCGCCGACGCGTCATGGCGGGGGAGGAACAGCGTTCGGCTGTTCCTCCCCCGCCATGACGGGACGGACTTCAGATGGCCTGGGCGGTCGGCATGATGGTGATCTCGGTGAGGTTGACGTGGCGCGGGACAGCGGCCATGAAGGCAACGGTTTCGGCGATGTCGGCGGACTGCAGACAGTCGATGTCGTGGATGAGGCCGGCCATCAGCTGGGAGGCGTCGGGGTCGGTGACGTGGTCGGGAAGGCCGGGCTGTTGATGGGCTGCGGGCGCCCGAGTGCGATGGCGCCCTGCCGTGCGTCAGGCGGCGTCGTCGTGCGCGGTGGCGGCGGACTTCTCCCGCCACGGGGCGAGGTCGTCCCGCACCTGCTGGTACTTGACGTCGAGCCGCTCCAGGGTGTCGCGCCCGAGGTAGAGGTGAGTGGGCAGCTTCTCGGCGGAGGCGACCTCGACGATGAGGGCGGCGCCCTTGACGGGGTCGCCGAGCTGCGCGTGGTTGGCCTTGTCGATCCAGTCCAGCGTCACGTGCGCGGGGGTGTCGTCGTAGTCGGTGATGCGGTTCGCGGCCACCGAGAGGGAGCTGGCGTCGAGGAAGTCGGTGCGGAAGACGCCCGGTTCGACGACCGTCGACTGGATGCCGAACGGGGCCATCTCGGCGGAGAGCGCCTCGCTGATGCCGGCGACGGCGAACTTCGACGCGCAGTACAGGCTGACACCCGGCTCGCCCTCGAAGCCCGAGCGGGAACCGATGTGCACGAGCTTGCCCGAGCCCTGCCTGCGCATGACGGGCAGCACGGCGCGGGTGACATTGATCAGGCCGAAGACGTTGAGGTCGAACAGCGACCGGGCCTCCGCGTCCGTGATCTCCTCCAGTGCGCCGAGCAGGCCGCGGCCGGCGTTGTTGACCAGGACGTCGATGCCGCCGAACCGCTCCACGGCGGCCTCGACCGCCCGCGGGATGCTGTCGTTGTCGGTGACGTCCAGGGCGACCGCGAAGACCCGGTCGGAGTTCTTCAGATCGGCCGGCACCCGCTCCGGATTCCGTACGGCGACCACGACATTGTTACCGCCTGCCAGGGCGGCGCGGGCGATTTCAGCACCGATTCCGCGGGAAGCACCGGTGACAAACCACGTAGCCATGGGAAAAACCTCTTTCGTCGTTTCCCTTTGTGGGGGATTTCCTGTTGACGAATTCGAGTCTGCCCGTCGGCTACGGCGCTATGAAGGCTGCGATTTTCCTGGGAGTCCTACACCCAGGAAGACGAGACGTACGTCCGGCGAAGTACCGCACGATGAGCGGTGAGCTCCGGTGGGCCGAGGCCGGCAGACGCACCAGGACGCGGGCCGTACGGCGGCCAACCGCACGCCGAGAGGAATGCGCGGTAGCGGCCCGGGTTGGCTCTCCTGGCTCAGGCGCCGTCCGCGGGATTCTGCTGACGGGGCACATCAGGTGCGCTGAGGGAGCCCAGCAGGGCCAGACCGTCCGCGGAGGGGGAGCCCGGCTCCGCCTGCAGGATGACGAGTTGCTGTCCCGGGGCGCTGCGGATGGTGAGGGCCTCGTGCCGCAGCTCCAGGTCTCCCACGACGGAGTGGTACATCTGCTTGACCTCGTAGGGCGGGACCCGGGTGTACTCACGCGCCCACAGGGAGCGGAACTCGCCGCTGCGCACCGACAGTTCGCCGACGAGCTCCAGGATGCGGGCGTCCTCGGGGGTGTTCGCGGCGGTCTGCTGAAGGTCGGAGACCGCGCGATGCCTGGCCCGCTCGGCGTTCCTGTAGAAGGTTTTCGCCGCGGGGTCCAGGAAGAGCATGCGCAGCACGTTGTCGTGCTGCGCGAAGTCACGGTAGAGAGCGTCGGTCAGTGCGTTGGTGGCCAGCAGGTCCTGGGCGTGGCCGATGATGAACGCCGGCGTCCTGGTCCAGCTCTCGATCAGTTGCCGCAGATGCGGCCGGACACGCTCCACCTTGGCGGGGGACTTCGTGCGGCGGCGAGCTGCCGGCTGGGCCAGCCGGAAGAGTTCCCGCGTGTCCTCCTCCCCGAGGCGCAGCACGCGGGCCATGGCGTCCAACACCCGGATCGAGGGGCTGAGTTCACGGCCCTGCTCAAGCCTGCTGTAGTAGCTCAGGCTGACACCCGTCAGCGCCGCGACCTCGTCCCGCCGCAAACCGGGCACCCTTCGGCGACCGGCGCTGGGCAGTCCCGCGTCCGCGGGGCTGAGGCGTCCCCGGCGGGCACGGAGGAACTGACCCAGCCCTTCAACCGAGTCGGAGCGCGTGACGTTGTCCATGCTCCCGAGGCTAGGCGGAAAACGCCTGTAAATGGTCCGCCGATGGTGGGTGCGTTACACCCAGGATCGTGCGCCCACGGGTGGCGCACGGATGTGGCGGACGGATGTGGCGGACGGATGTGACGGACGGATGAGACGGACGGCGAAAAGCCTCCCGACAGCCCGGCGCCTCCGCAAAAACCATGCGAGGCGGGGAAAATCCTGCCCATCAGGTCATGAAGGTACTACGCGTTCAAGATCCGCAGCCTAGTGTCGTAGTGCGGTGACCGGCAGGTCCCGTCGGCTGGAAATCATCTAGTCTTGCCGCATGAGCAATGGGACACCTTTGGGTGATTTCCTCAGAGCCCGACGCGAAGCCCTCAAGCCACAGGACGTCGGTCTGCCCGAATACGGGCGACGCCGGGTACCGGGACTGCGCAGAGAAGAAGTCGCGATGCTCGCCGGAGTCAGCTCCGACTACTACATCAGGCTGGAGCAGGGACGCGAGAACAGCCCCTCCCCGCAGGTTCTCGAAGCCGTGGCCCAAGCACTGAAACTCGATGCGGAAGCCGCCGACCATCTCAACCGCCTCTGCCTCACCGCCTCGCAGCGCCCGCGCGACTGGGGCCGGGCGGACATCAGCCAACAGTTGTTGGAGCTGATGAACGGATGGGAGCACACTCCGGCCTTCGTCGTCGGCCCGGCCCTCGACATCATGGCGGCCAACTCCCTTGCCACGGCCCTCCACAGCGGGTTCGACCAGTTCGACAACCTCGCCCGCATGGTGTTCGTCGACCCGGCAGGGCGCGAGTTCTACCAGGAATGGGAGCGAGCCGCGCACTCCTGTGTCGCCGAACTCAGGGCCGCGTACGGCCATGATCCGGAATCGGCCCGCATCGCCGACGCCGTGGCGGAACTGTCCGCGCAGAGCGAGGAATTCGCCGGAATCTGGAAGATGCACGAGGTCAAGAGCAAGTCCCAGGAAGGCAAGCACCTCAAGCACCCCGAGGTCGGAGACCTGCACATCAAGTTCGCGGCCTTCACGGTCAACGGGGCCCCGCATCAGCAGCTCGTGGTCTATCAGGCCGAACCGGCCGGCCCGACGGCAGCCGCCTTCGAGACGCTGAGGGCCATGGCCGCCGAGCCGAAGCAGGCCCAGGTGGCCGTGCCCGCGGCCGACCTCGCGGCCAAGGACCAGTAGCCGCGAACGGGAGCCGTACGACAGCCGCTTACCGCCTGTCTGGCCGTGGCGCCGGGGGCGTGCTTGCGGACGTTGGTCAGCGCCTCCTGGACCGTGCGATAGGGGGCCCGTTGGGTCGGTGTGCCCACGGTGGGCGGGAGTTCACCCTTCAGCTGTGCGTGGGTGCCGCTCGACTCCACGAGTCTGTGCAGGTCGACCAGGGTGGGCTGAGGAGTCAGCTCGGTGGCCTGGCCGCCGGAGGCGCGCAGCAGCGTGACCATGGTGCGCAGTTCGTCGAGCGTGGTGACGCTCAGCGAACGGATCGTGCGGGCGGCCTCCTTGGCGTCCGCGTCCTTGGCGGCGACCTGCAACGCCCCGGCCCGTACGGCGATCAGGCTGACCTGGTGGGAGACCACGTCGTGCATCTCGCGGGCCAGCTGGGCGCGTTCACGGGCGAGCACGGCCTGCGCGTGCAGGGCCCGCTCGTGCTCCCTGGCCTCCTCGATCTCGACCAGCCGCCGTGCCAAGTCCCGTTGCGCCTGGAGAAGCTGGCCGAAGAGGACCGGGGCCGCGGCAGTCGCCAGGCCGTACACGAAGAAGACCAGTGTCATGGTCCGGTCGGCCTAGGCCAGGGGCCACGGAGTGCTGCTCGCGATGGCGGACAGGGCGACGCACCCCGCGAGGAGAAGGCGGTTGCGGGAGCGTTCGGCCAGAGTGAACAGCGCCACGAGCACATCGACGGCGACATCCTGCATCATCGCGAGAGGCAGGGTGAGCAGGAAGACGCCGAGCGGGAACCCGCGCCGGAAGGCCAACGCGGCACAGCCGAGCATGGCCAGTACGACGCCGGGACACGTGGCGTCCCACATCAGCCATACGTCCACGGCCGCCACCGCCACCAGGGCGATGTCGACGACCGGCGCAGGTACACGCTGCCACTGGACGCGTGCGCGATTCATCGTCCGGCCTCGGGCGGCGGGCGCTCGTCGAGCAGCCCGGCCCGCTGCGCCAGCAACGCGGCCTGCACCCGGCTGGTCACCCGCAGCTTGGTGAGGAGCGCGCTGACGTGGTCCTTGACCGTGCCGGCGCCCAGGTGGATGCGCGCCCCGACGTCGGCGTTCGACAGGCCCTCGGCCACCAGGACGAGGGCGTCACGCTCTCGCGCGGTGAGCAGCCGGACGCGGGTCGCCGCCTCGTCGACGGCCGTCCGGGTGCCCGGGTGGCTGTGCAGCAGCGTCCGCGACGCCTTGGGGGACAGCACGACGCCGCCCGCGGCGAGGGTGCGCACCAGGTGCGCGAGCTGCTCCGGCTCGGTGTCCTTGAGGAGGAAACCGGCCGCGCCGGAGTGCAGCGCGGTCAGGATGTACTCGTCGGCATCGAACGTGGTCAGCATCGCCACCACCGGGGCGTCCGGCATCGTCCGCAGCTCGCGCAGCACGGTGAGCCCGTCGACGTCCGGCATCCGGATGTCCAGCAGCACCACGTCGGGCCGCTCCCGGCGGACGGTCTCCACCGCGAGGCCCCCGCTCGCGGTCGCGACGACCTCGATGTCCTCGGACGCGCCCACGATGAGTTCGAAGCCCGAGCGGACCAGTGCCTCGTCGTCCACCACCACTACCCGGATCACGCGCGCTCCGCCCCGCCTTCATCCATGCCGTCCAACCACCCACAGCCGCCTCGACCCTAAGGCCACACAGAGCCCCTGCGGCCCGACGAGCGGCAGCTCCGGCCACCCGGCGGGGTATCACCCTCCAGTCGGCAGGGACACCGCAGCCTTCTGCCGGATACTCCATGATCGGCCCGGCCTCCAGCCTGAGCGGCATGACACAGCACCCAGGGTCTTCAACTGTCGGGGTTTTTGCTTAGGGATCCTTGTGGATGCTGCATAGCAGAGCGTGTATGGATCTGTGGGTGATTCCCCCCTGCTTCCAGCGATGGTGTGATGTCGTGCCGGTTTGGGGTGGTGGGTGTGTGTGGGGCCGTAGGTTCCTCGGCATGGAACTTCTTCGGTTGGCGGTGGCTGCGCGGCGGGTGGGTGTGCATCCGGGCACGCTGCGGCTATGGGCCAACGAGGGCAGGGTTGCGGTGGTGTGGGTGGGGCGTGAACGGCGCTTCTCCAGTGAGGCGTTGGACGCTCTGACCGGCTGCCCGGATACGGCCGGGCGGCGTGAGGCTCTGTATGTGCGGGTTTCGGGCAGCAGCGGGCAGGGGTCTTCGCTGGCCGCGCAGGAGGCCGAACTGCGGGCAACCGCTTCGGGGGTGGTGGTCGCGGTCTTCAAAGACCGTGCTTCGGGGCTGCGGGAGTCACGGCCGGGGCTTGACCGGCTGGTGAAACGGGCCACGAAGGGGGAGTTCACCCATGTGCGGGTCACGCACGGGGACCGGTTGGCCCGGTTCGGTGCGGGCTGGTTGATCCAGGTTCTGGCCCATCACCGCGTTACGGTCGAGGTGTTGCATTCCAAGGGAGCGGCCGGGGGGATGGAGGAACTGCTGGACGATTTCATGTCGCTGGTGGCCACCTTCGCCGGCCGCATGTACGGGATGCGCTCGCGTGAGGCGCGTCGACGGCTTCTGGACGAAGCCGGGCGCCGCATGAAGCAGCCTGTCCTCGGAGCCGGAGCCGGAGCCGGAGCCGGAGCCGGAGCCGGAGCCGGAGCCGGAGCCGGAGCCGGAGCGGGAGCCGGAGCGGGAGCCGGAGCGGGAGCGGGAGCGGGAGCGGGAGCCGGTGTTGCGGGTGAGGTGCGTGGCTAGGTTGATGGCGACGGCGACATGTACCGCCTTCTCGGGGGTGCTGGAGGCCACGGGTGAGCGGGTCGGGCAGCGGGTGCTGCTGGAACGGGTGGGTTTTCTGGCCGAGTTGAGCCGGGAGCTGACGGGTGCTCTGGTGGCCGCGCGGTGGGACGAGGATTCCTTTGACGTGCTGGCTGCGGGGGTGGACGGGCAGGGTCAGGCGTTGCCGTCCAAGGGCTGGATGGCGCTGCGTCGCTTGAACTGGCCGCAGGATGTTGTGCTCCCGGCGGGGGTGTATGTCCCGGACCGGGTGCGGCGGGGCGCTCAGGAGTACGCCGCGCGCACCCTGCGTCTGGCCCTGCACCGGCGCAGCATCGTGGCCGCCGTCCTGGCCGCCTGGCCCGCCGATCCCCGGCGGCGCACCGTGGCGGAGTGGACGGCCCTGAGGGCGGTACTGCCCGCCGGGGTGACGGGTGCCGAAATCCGCAACCGCACCCGCCAGATCCGCGCCCACGTGGCCGAGCACGGGCAGCTGCCCGCCGGGCTGTGCGCCCTGGAGGGCCCGCCACAGGTGGCCGGCCAGGTACTCCTGGCCGCGATGGACCGCCAGCAGGTCACCCTGACCCGGGTGGATGCGGCCACCGCCCGGCTGCGGGTCAAACTCCCCCTGCGGGCCGCCCCCGCCACGGGGCGTGACTGGGCCTGGCACATGCTCGACATCCGGCTGCCCGGTACCGTCGCGCCTGATGCGGTGCTGCACACCCCGACCCTGCGCCCCACCCCGGCCGGGAGGATCGCCGTCGACCTGCCGCACTCACGGCCCACCCCGGCCACCAAGCCGACCGGGCATCGGGTGGCGGTCGGTTTCGACTGGGGTGTCAACACCCTCCTCACCGGCACACTCGGCCGCCTGGCCGGGAAAGGGCAGACCTCCCGGGTCGTCACCGACGGCCGTCCCCTGGTCTTTGACGCCACGGTGATCAGCACCGCTCTGCACCGGCTGCGCGGTGTGCGCGAGCGTCTCGCGGCCAAGCGCGACCACTACCGGGCGCTGGCCGACGGGCTCGGCTCCCCGCACCTGGCCTGGGGCGGACACCTGGAGCGGGCCCGGGCACTTCAGGCGGAACATGTCCGGGTGTGTGCCCGGATCCGGCAGCTGAACGCCGCGCTGGCCCGGGCGGCGGCCCGCTGGGCCGTCGACCAGGCCGCCGCGCTCGGCGCGAGCGTCATCTACCTGGAGGATCTCGCCACCCTGGAAGCCCGCGGCCACCGCAAGGGCAACGCCCGCCTGTCCGGGCAGGTCCGCGGCGCTGTCGCCGAGGCGATCCGGCACCTGGGCGCGAAGGCCGGGATCGCGGTGGTCACCGTTCCCGCCCGGGGCACGTCCAAACTCTGCCCCGGCTGCCTGACCACACTCACCCACCACCCGGCCCCCGACCGACTCGGTGAGCGGGGCTGGAAGTGGGCGCACTGCACCGGGTGCGGGCTGTCCATGGACCGCGACCACGCCGCCGCCCGACGCATCGTCTCCCGCGGCCTGCTCGCCCAAACCCACACCACCACCGACCGCACCACAGGCACCCGGACCATCCGCACCACCATCGAGGGCACCGTGACCATGGTCCGGCGTCCGAAGAAGACCACCCGCCGCCTGCGCCGACAGCGCCACGCGCAAACGGCCCCGCCCCGCCCGCGCGGGCCGAAAACCACCCCGGGCAAGGGACGCCCCACCCCTGCCAGGCCGAGCCCTCGCCACGCTGCCACAGGCCCCGGCCCCGGCCACACGACTTCCCGCCGTACGCCCGATGTGCGTACGGTCCCCGCCACCACCCCCACCCCGGGGGCAGTCCAGCGTCCGGCGGGGCATGACACCACGACACCAGCCGCCACACCCGGGCTGGTGCCAGGTCATGGAGTACCCGCACCCCACCGAACCGAGGAAGACCTTCCACGATCCGGCCGGGTGCGGCTCTCACGCAGAACCTGTCGACGACGCACCCGCGCCGCCCAGCGGACCGGCTTCCACCACCTGCACGCCACCGAAGTCCACCCCCTCACCCCGAGGTTCGGACCACCGGACGGCAACCGCACACGGCCACGCCGCGCCCGAAAAGCCTGGAAACCACAGGCACACACAGAGTTCTAGAGACGCTCCCCGCTGCTCCCGGCCGACGCACCGTCCCCTGAACGCGAGCGCGGTGAGCCCACGACCGGCGCGCCCGGCGTGGGCCGACTGATCGGGGTGGACCTGGCCCGCGGCCTGGCCGTCTTCGGTATGTACGCGGTCCATGTGGGCCCCGCCCCGAGCCAGGACGGTGCCATCGGCTTCCTGATGGAGCTGGCCCAAGGCCGCTCCTCCGCGCTGTTCGCCGTCCTGGCCGGCTTCGCGGTCGCCCTCATCACCGGGCGCCGCACACCGAAGACCGGCCTGGCCGGCCGCCAGGCCGTCGCCAAGGTCGTCATCCGGGCCGTGACACTGATGGCCCTCGGCACCGCCCTGACCATGACCGGCACCCCGGTCGTGCCGATCCTCGCCTTCTACGGACTGTTCTTCCTGCTCGTGCCGCCGCTGCACCGGCTGGGTGCCGAGCCGCCGGCGATGATCGCCGCGGGCCGGGCCCTTGTGGGCCCCCAGTTGCTGTACGTGCTCAAGCCGGTGGTCGGCGGGCGTGTGGTCAGTTCGCCGCGTACGGTGCAGCGGGGGCGAAGTCCGTTGCCACGAGGGCCGTCGACGCGCTGCCGTAGCGTCGGGGGCTCCACTCCACGAGGTTCAGTTCGCCGTACGTCCGCCGGTCGGTGAAGTATTCGCCGCGCAGGCCTTCGCCGGGCACGCCGCCGATCCACAGCTCCGCCACCCCGCGGTGCCGCTGGCTGCGCTGACGAGCTGCGGGCCGGGGCTGGTTGATGAACTGCCAACGCAGGCACCATCGTCCGTCGTCCCCGCGCAGCAGCGAGGCATGGGTGGAGGTGGACACCGAGTCCGCGGTGAAGAGGGACACGCTGACGCGTGATGCGCTCTGCACCACGTGCAGGACGGCGGGGATCGGGGGCACCGGAGTGCCGTCCTCACAGACGACGGAGGTGATCACCTCGCCCCGCCACGTGCCGTGCAGGAGCGGGCTCCCGGTGAACCGGCGTACGAGCTTCCACTGCCACAGAGACCTCTCGTACGCCAGGGCCGCGATGGCCACCGTGGTCCCAGCCGCCGAGAAGAGCCGCAGCGGCGTCGGGGACAGCGCCTCGCCGGTGAGCAGGGCGAGGGCGAGCCACACCAGGCAGACGATCCCGACGGTGACCTGCTGCCGTATGTCCTTCATGGCCGTCGCCGCCCCGCGCCTCGTACGTGGTCCGCCGGGATCGGGAACGCCGTGCGGAACACGAACCCGCGCGGATCGTCGGCGTCCCTGGCCAGCACCACGCGGACGCCGGTCACGGCGGTGCCGTCCGTGTGGTCGCGGCTGCGGGCCCAGCGGCCGGTCGTCCTGCCCAGGTCGGCGTCGCAGACGAAGGGGCGCGGGTCGTCGCCGACCACCCAGGCGACCATGTCGCCGGCCGAGTCGTACAGGGTGTCGTTGACGGCGTCGGCTGCCTGCCCGGGGGTGTCGAAGGAGGACGCGCCCGCCTCCGAGTCGTACGAATCGAACTCGCGCAGTTCGTCGAGGGAGCACCCCACGTGCTTGTCGATCGCGTGCCCGACGTCGCGCAGTTCCTCGCGGTACAGGTCGCTCAGCACGTCGACGCCGGAGGGCGGCAACCGGTCGGACAGTTCGCGGTACTCCGCGTCCCGGTCCTGGAAGTCGGCGACCCGTCCCCGTTCCCGGTGGTGGTCGGGGTGCAGGTCCTGGTGGTCGTCGAGGGTCCGGCGCAGCATCTCCTGGTGGTCCCGCTCGTCCTCGGGTGTGTCGTGGAGGATCACAGTGCGCCTTTCGTCCGTGCCGCCTGTTTGCGTACGACCGCCGTCAGATCGGACTGCCGGCCCTGAGAAGTCAGGCCCGGGAGCGGCCTGTCGAGGTCCACGTGGACCAGCGCGCAGTACGTGTCGGCCGCGTGGCCGGCGCACGCGCGGGCCATGGACTGGGCGAGGTCGCCAAGGGCCGGGATACGGCGCTCCTCGCCGTGCGGCGCCCGGTGTGCCTCGGCGCGTTCCTCCCGGCGCCGGGCGAAGGCGAGGGCCCGCCCGCGTTCCCTGCGCCGCGGTGCGCAGCCGTCCCGGCAGATGTCGCGGGAGCACAGCTCGTACGGCAGCAGCCGGGCCAGGGCGCGGGTCGGCACCGCCATGTGCCGTACGACGGCGTTGTCGTCGACGACGCGCGCGGTGTCCACCGCCGGGTCGGGCCGGATCCCGGCCAGCAGGGGGTCGGAGGTGCGGGGTGTGGTGACGAGGGCCTGGCCACGCCGGAGGGTGGCCGCGGTCTGCGCGGAGCGGGGGCCGGCGCCCATGTCGTCGAGCATGGCCTGGCGGCTCTGCGCGCTGCGCAGCGCGTGCATGATCTTGACACCGGTGAGGGCGGTGGCGGCCTCGTCCAGGCGCTCCGGCACCTGGTCGACGAGGACGAAGCCCTGTCCGAAGGAGCTGAGCTCGGCGAGGGCGTTGGCGAGAGCGGACACCGCCTGCGCCGACCTGCGTTCGGGGCCGCCGGTCGGACGGCCGAAGACACGGTGGGCCTCCTCCAACACGATGATGTGGCGCAGCCGGCGGTTCTGGCTGCCGCGCAGCCGGGCGAAGGCGGACAGCTGGGAGATCAGGAAGCCGAGCGTCATGTCGATCGCGGCGGGGTCGGCCATGGAGGCCAGTTCCAGCACGGCGGGCCGGTCGAGGAGTCCGGCCCAGTCGGTCTGCTCCACGGTGTCGAACATGTAGCCGTGCTCGCCGCCGAGCAGGGCCCGGACGCGGGTGGCGAGGGCCGGGAAGACGTTGAGGGCCTGACCGCGGTAGGCGCTGTCCTCCTGGAGCGTGTCGAGGACGGGAAGCAGCGCGCGCAGGGTCGGGACGGGGCCGGGCAGGGTGCGCCCGCCGTCCCAGCCGGCCCGGACGTAGGTCTCCTCCAGGGCCTGTTCGAGAATCAGCGGCAGTGCGCTGTCCATGTCGGGCACCACGGCGCGGAAGACGGCCATCAGCGACGAGATGTGCGCGTGGATGGTGGTGCCCGGGGGCGGCTGGAGCGGGTTGAACCGCCAGGGCGCGCGCTCGGAGTCGCCGAGCGTGTGGATGCGCAGCGCCTCCATGCCGGGCACCGCGAGCATGCCGCGGTGCTCCGTCTTGACGGGTTCGACGACCAGCCAGGGCACCTGGTGGTCCCGCCACAGCTGGACGAGAAGGCTCTGCAAGGTGGTCGACTTGCCGGTGTTGGGGGCGCCGACGATCAGGCCGTGGCTGACCAGGTCGTCGAGCGGGAGGTGGAGGGGGGCCTCGGGGCCGCCGCTGATCCGGTTGCCCAGGGCGAGCACGGGCCTGCCCGGATCGGCCGCGGGCGCCGGGGCGACCTGGTCCAGCGCGGGCGACGACGCCTCCAGACCGGGGCAGCCGTCGGGACCGGGCACCGGGAGGACGAGCATCGAGGCGGCCTCCTCGGGCCCGAACAAATAGGGTACTCGGCGTATGGACTCGGGCGCCCGGGGCAGCTGCCAGACCGGGTGGCCGCCCCAGGGCGCGATCGATCCGCCTGCCAGGCACTGGGCGGCCAGCCGGAGTTCCGCACCGTCGCCGGGCCGGACGATGCTCACGCCGCCGGTCATCCCGCGTTCAGCCACCTCGTACGACGATCCGACGGCGGCCGCGAGCGTGGCGGCGACCGTTTCGGTGGTCACCCGGTCGCCGACGACCGTGGCCCGCGAGAGGACCTTGGCCGAGTTGTCACCGAAGCGGCGCCAGGCCTCAAGGGCGCGGCGGGCGTTGTCGTCGGGCGGCAGTTCCACCGGCCCGAGGTAGTCCTGCACGGTCCGGGTGGCGGCCTCGTACTCCAGGCCGGAGCAGAGGTGACCGTAGGCGTCGCTCTCCAGGGGAGTCAGCGCGGTCGGCAGGAACACCAGGCTCACCAGGACGGGGGACGGGGTGTGCAGCAGGGCACGAAGGAACGGGTCCCAGGCGGAGCCGTCGCCGTGCAGCCGCCCGGGCACGTAGTAGTACTCGGCGGCGGAGTAGTCGGCCAGGGCGGGAGCGACGACCTCCTCGTGCCGGCGGACCTCGGCACAGGTCTCCGCGCCCGTGGGGACGACGAGGTCCGCCGGGTCGGCCGGTTCCACAACGAACCCCGGGGGCAGCAGCCGCGCCGCCGCGCCCAGCAGCTGCTGGGCGGACACGTCGGCGTCGAACGGCGTGCTGCCCTCGGCGCGGGCGATGAGGTGGCAGTCGATTCCCTGGGGGCGGGCGGCGGCGGGCGCGGTGTAGCGGACCTCCAGGGCGGCGCGGTTCGCCCAGCCCCGCAGGGCCTGCACGATTCGGGTGGACACGGCGCGCATCGCCGCGCCGCTCTCTGCGGGACCGGCCGTCTCGGGCGCGCGGGGGCCCGAGACGATCCGGGCTGCCGCAGTGGCCCAGCAGACCGGCCTGGCGAAGAAGTCGGTGTCGGCCCAGATCACGGCCGTGTCATGGCGGACGTCCGGGGGCCACTGCACGTGGTCACCTCCTGGGAGAGTGCGGGCCTAGGCGGCTCAGATGTCGTCGAACGGGTTGCGGGTGCGGTGCTCGGGCTGCGGCGCGGGGGCGTTCCGCGGGGTGTCGCCGCCTCTCATGAGATCGGCCACGCCCTCGCGGGCGGCCTGGCGGTGTTCCTGCCGCTGCTGTGCTACGAGCAGAAGGATCGGCAGGCCGATGGGCCAGAAGGTGCCCGGCACCATGGTCTTGAAGCGGGCGCCGATGCCGTTCAGACCGGATCCGTTGATGTCGGCCCAGTGCAGGTTGAAGAGACGCATCGCGTAGCGGGTGGTGCCGATGATGCCCGCGAAGTAGAGGATGAAGATGACCCAGCCCATGGCTGTCCTTCCGTGACGGCTCGGATAGTCAGGGACCCGGACGGTGGAGCGGCGCGGCGCGGACGGACGCGGCGGCGGCTCGGACTGCCGGGTCCCGGATGGTGGGGCGGCGAGGCTCAGACGCCGAAGAATCCGCTCTGGTACTTGCGGATCTCCTCGCGGGCGAAGCCGGTGCTGTCCGCGACGCTGTAGAGCGCGGGGGCTACGGCGAGTCCGTGGACGGACTCGATGACCGCGGTGAGGTCGAGGTAGTCGAAGAGCTTGAGGTTGCCGGTGGTTCCGGTGAGGAGCCAGCCGGCGGTGAGGTTGGTGCCGACCGGGAAGCCGTAGTGCATCATCCGCAGGCCGCGGGCCTTGCGGTCCAACGGCTGGACGACGAGGAACCTGCGGGCGCCCTGCCCACGCATCGCGGCGAACAGGCCGTCGGAGTTGTTCTCCAGGTTCATCTCGACGGGCAGGCCCTGGTCCTGGGTCGCCTTGGCGACCTCGCGCAGGTAGCTGTCGGAGTGCCCGGCCGCGCCGGGGATCAGCTGGTTGAAGGAGTCGATGACGTCGAACTGGTTGAGGATTCCCACGGTGTCCCCCGAGATCGTCCGATTGACTGACAGGGGGAGTGAACACGCCGCATGGCGCACTTATGGCGCACGGAGTGCCCTTACGGCGCACAGGGCGTCCAAGTCCGCTGCCCAGGCCGGGCGTTCAAGTCCGGAGCCAAGTCCGGCCTTGTGCTCACCAGTTCCAGCGGAAGCCGACCACCGACCGTTCCACGAAGGACACATAGCGGTGCGCTCTGCCCATGTCGCACACCTGGGCCGGCTCCAACTGCACGGGATCGCCGAGGTGGTGGTCCGACCAGGTCGCCCACCAGAGCCGTCTGGGCAGCCGTCGCGGCTCGAAGTGCACCGCGATGTCGAAGTTCTCGATCCGGCCGCGTGCGGGGCGCCGTACCTCCTGCGGGGGATGCGGAGCGGGACGGTAGGCGGACCGGTACTCGAACGAGATGCGCTGACCCTGTTTGAGTGGCTGCGGGAACACGATCTCGTGGGACACCAGGCCGTCGTAATGATGTTCCTGTCCGAGGGTTCCGCCGTGCAGCACCTCGACGGTCTCCACGGAGGATTCGTGGTTGAACAAATAGCTGTCCACACCATCCTCAAGAGCCATGATCACATGCTTTGTGCGGCGTTCGGTCAACTGTCCTTCATGGTCCAGGAAATAGCGTTCGAATACCGTCACCGTGCGATGCCATTGGCGTCTGAACATCTCCCGGGGTTCATGGATCGCGTCGGAGATTCCGTCGGAACGGTTACCGGAATCGCTTGCGTGTGTAGCCCGCAGGCATTCGGCGTCGCGCTCGTCCATGTGAAAGGCGTCGATGAGCCAGGTCAGTGTCTCCGACGTGATCGACGTGCCGTCGAGCGCGCGGCGGACGCGGTCCTTCAGGATGCGGGCGAGGGTCCGCTGGGATTCGGGGAACTCGCCAGATTCCCACAGGTGTTCGGCCAGAACGTGAGCTACGGCGGCGTTGCTCACCCCGCCGCCCGAGCGGTCCCGCCGGACACGGGCGCGCCACCGGCTCCGGTACCGCGGCTGGGTGGCCAGCAGTTCAGTGAGCAGCACCGAAGTGGCCTCGAAGGTCTTTTCCTTGGTCAACGCTGCTCCACGCGCGGTAAATCGAATCACGGCACGTTCATTGAACCACAGGGGAAAGATCGCCAAATCCGGCCGAAAAAAGTGCAGTTGAGTGACCGAAAGTGGCTGTACCGCTGAATTCTGATCAAGATTCCGGGCCGTTTTCGGGGCAGGGCTTCGGCGTAGTCGCATTGGCGTCCCGTGCTGCTGCAGGGGGAGGACGGCTTTGGCCATTGACGTCATGCGGTTGGACTGCGCCGGGACCTGCGGAAGATGCGCCAGGACTTCAGGCGTGCGACGCCGCGTTCGACCGGTGCCCGTGCGCGGACAGTGCCCGGCTGACGCTCTTCTCGGTGAGGGTGAGCTATGCCCTGTCGCCCCAGTGACACCAGCGAAAGATCATCAGTCATGGCCGGAGGTCGGAGACGAGATCAATCGCCGAGCAGGGCGTGCATCCACTGGTCTTCGCGCTGCTCGATGTATTCGGCATCGCTTCGCCAGGCGTCGCCGTGGCCTTCGGTCCACAGGGTTGCCCAGGGCTGGACACCCCGGGCGGCTTGCTCGCGCAGGAAGTCGTGCATGGAACGCGTTCGGCGCCCGAGTAGAGGGACCAGCCGACGGCGTTCGTCTTCATCGAGGCCGTAGGCGTCGGCGAAGACGCGCAGCCGGTCTGCGGCGTCGGGGCGTTGCCAGTCCGGATGAGCAGACAGCGGAATGAATCCGTGCATGGCATACGCGACGTCCCACAGGCGGGAACCGGGGCCAGCGGTGTCCCAGTCGATGAAGGCCCACTGGGCCTCGCCTGCGACCACGAGGTTCCACGGAGCCAGATCGTGATGGGCGATGATGTCGCTGCCCTCGGCGGGGATCAACACCTGCCAGTGCGCGTCAGCCGGTGGTGTGAAGCCCTGCACGGCATCGTGGAAGTCCCGGATCAGCCCTGCCACCCCGGCCAGTTTCCCAGCGGACTCGAGCAGAGAAAACCGATCGGGCCAGACCACATGGCCGTGCACGAAGGTCAGGACTTCACGGCCCTGGTCGTCGATGCCCAGTGGGCGAGGCGCCGCCCGGAACCCCACCTCATACAGGTGGGTCAGCAAGGCGTGCACTGCGGGAGTCCACGGTCCGGTCGGGCGGCGAACGGTGTCTCCGACGCGGACCACGCCAGCACTGACGTTCCCACCGGACAACGGCTGTTCTTCATTGTGCTGCACCGAGCCAGCATGTTCGATCAGCCCACCATGTTTCACCCCATTATTGTTGATCACCACCTGGTGTCGCTCGGTGAGGGGAATGGCCCCAGTTCACAGGCCCTTTCCTGCCGACGACATCACGCCTCGAACCTCAGTAGTGGGCGAGGTAGGCCAAGATCGGGACGCCTTGGCGCTCACGGATGCGGATGATCCGGTGGGTGCGGGCAGCGGTCAGGTCATGAGTGAGGCCCGGCAACGCGGGTGAGAGCCACAGCAGCCGGCCACCCGGATCGGTGACCACCTGCACGTTCACGCCGTGTCGGCGGTGCTTGCCGGAATGGTCCGCCCGTCCCTCGCCGACCCGGTCGCACCCGGCGGGGCGCTGTCCTGCAGGACGAAGTCCGCTTCGCTCTCGCGCAGGACCTTCAGCAGACCCGGCGCACCGTCGGCGAGCAGGTCGATGACCGGACTGGTGAAGGCGTCGGCGGTGGACTCGCTGATCCCGAACCCGTTGGCGATCTTCGCCAGGGTGGTGTGCTCGCCCAGGTACACCAGTGCCGCCGTCGCACGCTGAGGCGGACGCAGCTTGCAGCGCTCGTCGCCCTCACGGGTGACGACTAGCATGGTCACCCGCATCTGCGCCGTGGAGAGCCCGTCGCTGCTGAGGAAGTGTCCCGGCGATGGCGAGGGTCGAGGAAACGGCCCCGATGGGTTCCGGGTGCGGTAGGAACGTACGGCGATCTGTCAGAGCGGTTCCTCCCCCTCATCGGTTGGCCGTCCGGGCGGCCGGACCGGCATGCGGGCCGGTCACCGGTGCTGCGCCGTGCGCAGTTCGTCCGTGTACCGGCCGAGGGCGTCCTCGGCGGTGGGGGCGGGGCCGAACAGCTGCTCCTGGCGGCGGGGGTCGGCGACGTAGCGGCCGCTGTCGAACCAGCTGAACATCGCGGCCATGTCCTTGACCAGAGGCATGAAGCGGCCGGCGACGGCGCCTGCGGCGCGGGCTACGACGGAGGGGACGGTCCACACCTTGATCTTCTTTCCGGCCTGGTGGCCCATCAGGTCGGCCATCTCGCGCATGCTGACCGGTCGGTCCCAGCCGATGTCGATGCGCTCACCGTTGTCTGCCTCGGCGTCGACGGCGACCGCCAGGTACGCCGCGAGATCGGAGGTGTGGACGAAGGTCAGCGGGGCGGTGGTCTTGCCGATCCATATCAGGCGGCCCTTGTCGATCGGGTTGCCCGCCATGGTCGCGATCTGGTCGAGGAATGCCCCCGGGCGCAGTGCGACGAACGGGACGCCGAGTTGTTCGAGCCTGTCCTCGGCGATCTTCTTGTGCCAGAAGTGCGGGACTTGGGGCGTCCGGTCGCTGGTGAGGATGCTGGTCAGGACGAACCGCCGGACGCCGGCGCGGTGGGCTGCCTCGGCGAGGTTGGCGTTGCCGACGGTGTCGATGTCGTGCGCGTTCTTGCCGCCGCGGGTGTAGCCGGCAGCGGTGGTGATGACGGCATCGGCTCCGTTCATGGCGGCGACGAGCGAGTCGAGGTCGAGCATGTCGCCGCGGGCGATCTCGACACCCAGGCTTTCGAGCCTGCTCGCGTCGGTGGTCGGCCGGACCAGGGCGCGGATGTTCTTACCGCGCTTGAGCAGTTCGTCGACGACCTTGCCGCCGAGGGAGCCGGTCGCGCCGACGACGAGGACGGGGAGGGTGGTGGTCATGGGGGTCTCACTTTCCATCAGGTCAGTGGTGTGGGGAATGGGGTGGGCGGGGCCGTGGTGGTCGCGGGAGGTGGGCGCCGTGGGCCCGGTTGTGCTCAGGGGCTGGCCTGTGATGGGCGGATCCACGGCGCGCGCCACCGCCGGCCTGCGGGAGGTTGCGGGGGTCGAAGGTGACCCGGACGCGGGTGACGCGGCCATCCTTCATGCGGGCCGGCCGGCGACGGGAAGGGCTCGCCTGGTGTCGCCCTGCCCCGAGTGAGTTCCGTCCTGCCTCCACCGGGGCAGCTCGCGCTCGCCCCTCACCCTGAGGCCCCGTTCACCCCGGTTCTCCCCGACGTACCGGGGTGAACGGGCGGGTTCCGTCACATCCGCCGACTAGGCTCGCCGGGCCTTCTTCGGACAGCCGGGGAGCCTGGCTCCGTCCAGCACGGGCCTTCGGGGGCCGAGTGCGCTGCGGCACTGTCCCCTTCGCGGGAAGGCCGGAAACGATGCGCACTCCAGGCCGGAACCGGGGTGCGGGCCCAGGGGAGCTACTCGGACTCTTCCGCCGCGACGTCACCGCTGTTGATCGCGTCGGTGATGGCGTAGGCGATACGGACGAAGGACTCCGCCTGCTGCGCCGACAGGTTCAGCGCGGAGGTCCTTTCCAGGGCCCGCCACATGGCCGCCAGGGGCTCGCGCAACGCCCGGCCCTTGTCGGTGAGGTGGACGACCATGACACGCCGGTCGTGTGCGGCCGGCTCGCGCACGAGCAGACCGGCGTCCTGCATGCGGCGCAGGGACTTGGAGACGGTGGAGTGGTCCAGGCCGACGCTTTCGAGCAGCTCGGACTGGGTCTGGCCGTCCCGGTCGAGGAGTTGCATGAGCAGCAGTTCCTGTCCGGGGTGCAGGTCCATCCCGCGGAGCATGACGGCGGCGCGGGCGCGGTGAGCACGGGCGAGCTGGAAGATCGCGTAGCTCATCGGCCCCTCGCCGGCCGTGGAGGGGGTGCGGTGGGTGGAGGCGGGCATGCGGTTCCTCAGACGGTGTGGGTGGGGTAGTCGGTGTAGCCGGCCACTCCGCCGCCGTAGAAGGTCGCCGGGTCGGGGGTGTTCAGCGGCGCGTCAGAGCGTAGCCGCTCGACGAGGTCCGGGTTGGCGAGCGCGAGGGCGCCGACGGAGACGAGGTCGGCCGTGCCGTTGTCGACGTCCTTGGCGCGGGTGGGCAGGTCGGTGCCGGCCCGGTTGAGGATCAGCGTGGTCGGCCACAGCGCGCGCAGGGTGCCCAGCAGCTCCTCGTCGCCCGCGTGCATCACGTGGAGGTAGGCGAGGCCGAGCGGGCTCAGGGCGCGCAGGAGCGCCGGATACAGCTCGGCGGTGTCGGACTCGGCGATGTCGTTGAAGGGGTTGCCGGGGGAGATGCGCAGGCCGGTGCGGTCGGCGCCGATCTCGTCGGCCACGGCAGCGGCGACCTCGACGGCGAAGCGGATGCGGTTGTCGAGGGAACCGCCGTAGCGGTCGGTGCGCTGGTTGGTGTTGTCGGACAGGAACTGGTGCACCAGGTAGCCGTTGGCGCCGTGGATCTCCACGCCGTCGGCGCCTGCCGCGACGGCGGCCGCCGCGGCGCGGCGGAAGTCGTCGACGGTCGCCGCGACCTCCTGCGTCGACAGAGCACGGGGTGCCGGCATCTCCTGGGGCCCGGACATGGTGAACATCGCGCCCTGCGGCCGGATCGCCGAAGGGGCGACCGGCTGACGGCCGTGCGGGGTGTTGTCGGGGTGGGAGATACGTCCGGTGTGCATCAGCTGGATGACGATCCGGCCGTCGGCCGCGTGCACGGCGTCGGTGACCTTGCGCCACCCGGCGATCTGCTCGTCATTGTGGATGCCGGGGGTGAGGAGGTAGCCCTGGCCGTCCGTGGAGGGCTGGGTTCCCTCGGTGATGATGAGCGCGTGCGAGGCCCGCTGGGCGTAGTACTCGGCGTTCAGCTCGGTCGGTACGCCTTCAGGTGTGGAGCGGTCACGGGTCATCGGGGCCATGACCAGGCGGTGCGGGAGGGAGATGCCACCGACGGTGGTCGGTGTCCACAGGGCGTTCAGCATGAAGGGTCCTTCGGTGCGGTGATGAACAGGTGGTGATCGGGAAAGCGGGGGCGTGGCGGAAGTAGGGGCGGGCGTGGTCAGTCGAGGGTGAGGACGAGCTTGCCCCGGACATGCCCGGCGTCGCTGACCTGCTGGGCCGTGGCGGCCTGGGCGAGCGGGTAGGCGGTGACGGTGGTGACGACCTTGCCGGTCGCGGCGTCCTGGGCCAGGGCGGCCAGGCGGGCGGCCGAGCGTTCCTGGCCACCGCTGGCGAAGGTGATGCCGAGCTGATGCGCGCGGAAGTCGGCGATGGTGACGATGCGCTCGGTGCCGCCCCGCAGGGTGATGGAGTCCTCGAGGGCTCCCTTCCCGGCCAGGTCGAACACCGCGTCCACGCCGTCGGGGGCGAGCGCCCGGACCCGCTCGACCAGGCCCTCGCCGTACACGGTCGCGGTGGCGCCGAGCGAGGCGAGGTATTCCTGGTTGGCGGGGCCGGCGGTGCCGATGACCCGCGCTCCGCGGGCCGTGGCGAGCTGGACCGCCAGGGTTCCGACCGCTCCGGCCGCGCCGTGCATCAGTATGGTCTCCCCGGCGGCGACGCCCAGCAGGTTCAGGACCCGCTCGGCCGTCTCGCCCGCCACCGGCAGCGCGACCGCGTGCTGCCAGTCGAGGTCGGTGGGCTTGGGAGCCACGGTGGTGGCCAGCGCGTACTCGGCGTACGCGCCGGTGTCCGACCAGCCCAGTACCTCATCGCCCACCTGCACGTCCTGCACGCCCTCACCCAGGGCGTCCACCACGCCGGCGAGCTCGTGACCGGGGACGGAGGGGAGCGGCGTGGGGAACACGGCCTCCATGGCCCCGGAGCGGATCTTGCCGTCCAGCGCGTTCAGCCCGGCCGCCTTGACACGGACGCGGACCTGCCCGGGGCCGGGCAGTGGGACCTCGATGTCCGCCTCGCGCAGCACTTCCGTGCCTCCGAAACGGTCGAACAGGATGGCTTTCACGACGACTCCTCTCGCGCCACCACCCATTTAGGTGGCTGGACACATAACCAACGTAACAGCAAACATGTGGCTGGCCAAGTATTTGCTGTCGCTCGGGCTGTGCGAGATCGGGCGCGGGCGCGTCGGTCTCCTCGAGGCGGCGAGACCCTGGCGGTGCGCGGCTCTTTTCTGGTTCAGGGCCCGGGTCGGCTCGCGGTCGGCCGCCTGGGTGGCCTCCGACTTGCTTCCCTCTCCTCCTTCGTCGTCGAGCCCCAGGTCGTGCTCTGGGCCCGTGGATACCCCTCGGTGCCATGCTGATCTGCGAGCCCCGCCCGGCGCGCACCGAAGGTGTGCTGGGCTGCTGACCTGCGGAAACGTCTCATCAGGGGCTGGGCTTTGGCCCAGCGGACTGAATCCGCTGCCCGTGAGGGGCCACGGAGTTGCTGCCGAGGCCGGCCGGAACTACGGGGAGACGGCCGACACTGTTCCCCTGCGTGCTCCTCCTCCGGCGACGGACGCACCGACCGTCCGCGTAGAGCAGAGGACGGAATCCGTACAGGGAGGGGCCGCGAGGTGGCGGTGCGCATGTTGTTCAGGACGGTCGGTACGGCGAGAGGGGCATTCAGAGGGACCAGATACACGGCGATCGCGGCGGCGATGGCCGCGCTGACCGCCTCCCAGGCGCCGGGGCCCTCGGCACAGGCCGCGGAGCCGGTGCGGAACGCGGCGCGCGCCGAGCACGGGCCGAGTGTGTCCGGCGACGACCTGTACCGCACCCGGCTTCCGCCACTGCGGGCCGGGAAGTCCGACGAGGACACCGCCGCGGGGCCGGCCGGCGGCGCACTGCCCGCGACCGTGTTCGCCGCGTACCGGCGCGCCGAGTCGGAGCTCGCGGGCACCGCACCGGGATGCCGGCTGGAGTGGCAGTTGCTGGCCGCCATCGGCCAGGTGGAGTCGGGTCATGCGCGCGGCGGCCGGGTGACCTCGGACGGCACGACCGTGACACCGATCCTCGGCCCCCGGCTGAACGGCGGCGCCTTCGCGGTCATCCGGGACACCGACGGCGGCCGGTACGACGGGGACACGGCGTACGACCGGGCGGTCGGCCCGATGCAGTTCATCCCGTCGACCTGGACCCGCTGGGGCAAGGACGGCAACGGCGACGGACGGGCCGATCCGAACAACGTCTTCGACGCGGCGCTCGCCGCCGGGCGCTATCTGTGCGCGGGCGGGAGGGACCTCTCCGACCCCGCCGACCTGGATCGGGCCGTCCTCGGTTACAACCACTCGTCGGCCTATCTGCGCACGGTCAGGGCCTGGTACGCGTACTTCCTGACAGGGCATCGGGTGGTGCCGGACCGGAGCGACGCCGGGACGGCCGCGCGCCCCGAGACGCCACGGGCGAGCAGCACGCGTAAACCCTCGCCGAGGCCGTCCGAGCACCCGAGCGCGCGCCCGTCCCCCGCGCCGTCCACGGCGCCCGCCTCGCCCTCCCCTTCTCCCGCCCCGTCCCGTCCGGCGGCCGGAGGGGAGGAGGAGCCGGCCGTCCCCGTACCCGATCCGGGCGTGGAGCTGCCCGGCGACGACGTGCTGCCCGGCACGGTCCCCCGGTCACCCGCGGTACCGGCCCGCTGACCAGCAACAGTGAGGACACGATGCGCCCGCCCCCCTCCACAACCACGGATACCGGGCGGTAATGTCGCCCCCCGCCGGACGGCACGAGACGGCGGAGTGAGCGCGAAGGGGCCCTCATGGCGACGGACATGCCTGCTGAGACAGAGGCGGCCATGGCTGCTGGGACAGAGGCGGACCACAACCGTTGGCAGCGCATGTGGAGCCACCGCGAGCAGTTGCTCAAGGTGGCCCGGCGCAGGTCGATGAGCCCGGAGGACGCCGAGGACGCCGTGCACGAGGCGATGCTGCGCGCCGCCGAGCGCCCGGACCTCGACGACGAGCGCCTCGGCGCCTGGCTGACGACCGTGACCATGCGGCTGTGCGTCGACCGGTACCGGCAGGTCAACCGTGAGGCCGAGGTGCGCACCAGTCCCACGCTGATCGCCCCGGGCCCGGTGCCCGTCGAGGAGGCGGTGTGCGACCGTGCCGAGGCGAAGTGGCTGGCCGTGCGCAGCGGGGAGCTGCCCGCCCGCCAGGCGGAGGCGCTGCGGCTCAAGTCCGAGGACCTGGACGTCGGCCAGGTCGCCACGGAGATGGGGCTGAGCTACCGGACCGTCGAGTCGCTGCTCGCCCGGGCCCGGCGGACGCTGCGCGCCTCGCTGGCCGGGACGCTCGGCGTGGTGCTGTTCCTGCTCGGGCGCGGACGGCCGCGGGGAGGCGGGAGGGCACAGGCCGTGGCCGTCGCCTCGACGGCGGCGACCCTGGCGGTGGCGGGGTTCGTGCTGCCGTACGCACTCGACGGGGGCGGGGGAGGAGGCGGTGCGGCTCCGCGGCCCTCCGTGTCCGGGCCCTCGGAGTCGCTCACGACCGACGGGGGCGGCCCGGTGCGCGCGCCGGAGCCGCGCGAGGAGTCGCCCGCGTCGAGGGCTCCCGGCGACGGTCCGGCGGGATCCGCGTCCGACGACGGATCGATGCTGCCGCTGTCCGTGCCGCCCTTGCCGGAGGTCTCGGTCTCCCCGCTTCCGCTGCTGCCGGCGCCCGGCGTTCCCGGCGTTCCCGGCGTCCCCGGGGTTCCGAGCGTGCCGGAGCTGCCGGACACCTCGGACACCCCGGACATACTTCATATCCCCGGGGTGCCGGATGCCCCCGGTGTGCCGGCCGAGTCCGCCGTTGCCTCGGTGTCGCCGGTGTCGCCGTTGTCGTCGGTTCCGGACACCTCCGTCGTCGTACCGTCCGCTTCCTCCTCCGCTTCCCCCTCCACCGCGACCGTGCTTCCGTAGACACGCAGGTCCGGCGGCCGATAAGGCCGCATGGCCGGCCGTCGGGCCGCCCGTCCGCACACCGTCCGCGAGCCCGTCCGTAAACCCGTCCGAAAAAAATCGGCCTCGTCGCGACGGACGCCCCGCCCCTCCCCGTAGAGCAGATGTCGGAGCTGCTCCACGGCTGAAGGGTGGACCGGATGGGTGTCGAGATCTGTGTGGAAGGGCTGACCAAGTCCTTCGGCCACCAGGTCATCTGGCAGGACGTCTCGCTGACGCTGCCCGCCGGGGAGGTATCGGTCATGCTCGGCCCCTCGGGCACGGGCAAGTCGGTGTTCCTCAAGACGCTCGTCGGGCTGCTGAAGCCGGAACGCGGCTCGGTCAAGGTCGCCGGGCGGGACATCACCAAGCTCCGTGAGCACGAGCTGTACGAGGTGCGGAAGCTCTTCGGGGTGCTGTTCCAGGACGGCGCGCTGTTCGGCTCGATGAACCTGTACGACAACATCGCCTTCCCGCTGCGCGAGCACACCCGGAAGTCGGAGAGCCAGATCCGGCGCATCGTGCTGGAGAAGATGGACATGGTCGGGCTGATCGGCGCCGAGGAGAAGCTGCCCGGCGAGATCTCCGGCGGTATGCGCAAACGGGCCGGGCTGGCACGGGCCCTGGTGCTGGACCCCGAGATCATCCTCTTCGACGAGCCCGACTCGGGCCTCGACCCCGTACGCGTCGCCTACCTCAACCAGCTGATCGTCGACCTCAACGCGCAGATCGACGCCACCTTCCTGATCGTCACGCACGACATCGCCTCGGCCCGCCAGGTGCCGGACAACATCGGACTGCTGTTCCGGCGTGAGCTGGTGATGTTCGGCCCTCGCGAGAAGCTGCTGTCCAGCGACGAGCCCGTCGTACGGCAGTTCCTCAACGGCCGGATGCAGGGGCCGATCGGCATGGCGGAGGAGAAGGACGCCGCCCAGGTCGAGCAGGAGCTGGCCCAGCTCGGCGACGGCGAGCCCACCACGACGCCCGGCAGTCAGGAGCTGCCTCCCCGCCTGCTGCCGGGTCCGGGCATCACCAGGCCGCCCCGCTGGGAGGCCATCGCGCAGCGGGAGGCCGCATCGCACCGGAAGGAGGTGGCCGGAGCATGAGCCTGTCGCCGACCGGAGCGCTGCGGCACTCGGGCAACCTGTTCGCGATGGCGCTGGACGTCGTGCGGACCATCCCCCGACGGCCTTTCCAAGCGCGGGAGTTCATCCAGCAGGCGTGGTTCGTCGCGAGCGTCACGATCCTGCCGACGGCCCTGGTGTCGATCCCCTTCGGGGCCGTCATCGCCCTCCAGATAGGCAGCCTGACCCGGCAGCTCGGCGCCCAGTCCTTCGCGGGTGCCGCCTCCGTCCTCGCCGTCCTGCGGGAGGCCTCGCCGATCGTCACCGCGCTGCTGATCGCGGGCGCGGGCGGCACGGCGATCTGCGCGGACCTCGGGGCGCGCAAGATCCGGGACGAGATCGACGCCATGCAGGTACTCGGCATCGACCCGATCCACCGGCTGGTCGTACCCCGCGTCCTGGCCTCCATGGTGGTGGCCGTGCTGCTCAACGGCCTGGTGTCGGTCGTGGGCGTGGCCGGCGGCTACTTCTTCAACGTGATCCTCCAGAACGGCACGCCCGGCGCGTATCTGGCGTCCTTCACCACCCTCGCCCAGCTCTCCGACCTGTGGGCGGCAGAGGTGAAGGCGCTGGTGTTCGGGGCGATCGCCGGGATCGTCGCCTCGTACAAGGGGCTCACCGCGAAGGGCGGCCCCAAGGGCGTCGGCGACGCGGTCAACCAGTCCGTGGTGATCACCTTCATGTTGCTGTTCGTGACGAACTTCGTGATGACCGCGGTGTACTTCCAAGTCGTCCCGCAGAGGGGCTGAGGGAACCGACGATGCGACCTCTACGACTCCTCGACCGCCCGCTCCGCTCGCTGGAGGAGCTGGGCGTCCAACTCTCCTTCTACGGCCGCTCGCTCGCGTGGACGGGCCGCACCCTGCGCCGCTACAAGAAGGAGATCGTGCGGCTGCTCGCCGAGGTGAGCTTCGGGCGCGGGGCGCTGGCCGTCGTCGGCGGCACCGTCGGCGTCATCGCCTTCCTGTCGTTCTTCACCGGCACCGAGGTGGGCCTCCAGGGCTACGCGGCCCTCAACCAGCTCGGCACCTCCAACTTCGTGGCCTTCCTGTCGGCGTACTTCAACACCCGGGAGATCGCCCCGCTGGTGGCCGGGCTCGCCCTGTCCGCCACGGTCGGCGCCGGCTTCACCGCACAGCTCGGAGCGATGCGGATCAGTGAGGAGACCGACGCCCTGGAGGTGATGGGCGTGCCCTCGCTGCCGTTCCTGGTGACCACCAGGATGGTCGCCGGTTTCGTCGCCGTGATCCCGCTGTACGTGATCGGCCTGCTGTCCTCCTACCTCGCCGCCCGCACCATCACCACCGTCTACTACGGGCAGTCGACCGGCACGTACGACCACTACTTCCACCAGTACCTGCCGCCCGTCGACGTGCTGTGGTCCTTCGGCAAGGTGATCGTCTTCGCCGTACTGATCATCCTGGTGCACTGCTACTACGGCTACTACGCGAGCGGCGGACCCGCCGGGGTCGGCGTCGCCGTGGGCCGTGCGGTGCGGACGTCGATCGTCGCCATCAACGTCCTGGACTTCTTTCTGAGCCTGGCGATCTGGGGCGCCAACACGACCGTACGGATCGCGGGGTGAGGTCGATGAGAGTACTGAGACTTCGGTTGTACGGCATCGCCTTCGTGGCCGTGCTCGCGCTGTTGCTGTCGCTCGCCGTGGCCGTCTACCAGCAGGCGTTCACCTCGGTGGTGCGCATCACGCTGGAGGCCGGCAGCCTCGGCAACCAGCTGGATCCGCGCGCCGACGTCAAGCTGCGCGGGCTGCTGGTCGGCGAGGTGCGCTCGGTGCGCGCGGACGGCGAGAAGGCGACCCTCGACATCGCGCTCAAGCCGGAGTACGTCACGTCCATCCCGTCGGACGTGCACGCCCGGCTGCTGCCCAAGACGCTGTTCGGCGAGAAGTACGTCGATCTCGTGGCACCGCGCGGTTCCTCGGCCCGGCCCATCCGCGCAGGGGACGTCATCACCCAGGACCGTACGAAGGCGGGCATGGAACTGCAGCGGTTGCTGAACGACCTGCTGCCGCTGCTGCGCACGGTCGAGCCGGCCGAACTGAACGCCACGCTCTCGGCGTTCGCCACCGCGCTGGAGGGCCGCGGCGACCGGATCGGCGACAACCTCACCCGCGTCGAAAGCTATCTGCGCCGCCTCAACCCGCATCTGCCGTCCCTCAAGGAGGACATCTCGCGCTTCGCCGATGTCACCGAGGTGTACGGGGACGCGGCGCCCGACCTGATGCGGATCCTGCGGAACACGGTCACCACCAGCCGCACGATCGTCGAGAAGAAGGACCGGCTGGCCGCCGCGCTCCGCACCACGGCGACCGTCGCGGGCACCGGTGAGGACTTCTTCGACGCGAACGGCGACCGGCTGATCACCCTGGGCCGGGTCTCCCGGCCCACCCTGGAGCTGTTCGCCCGCTACTCACCCGAGTACCCCTGCCTCCTCGAAGGCCTGGTCCGTCAGGAGAAGGCGTCCCAGGAGGCGTTCCGGGGCGGCCGGATGCGGATCACCCTCGAAGTCGTACGCCCGCAGGCCGCGTACGAGCCCGGCGAGGAGCCGCGTTACGCCGAGCGGTCCGGGCCGAACTGCCGGGGTCTGCCCCGTCCACAGGTGCCCGCACCCCACACGGAGCTCAACGACGGTACGTCGCCCGGTGGTTCGGGCGGCGCCCTGCCCGGAGGTGTCAAGGTGTCCGCCACCGAGGCCGAGCAGCGGGCCGTGGGCTCGCTCGTGGCCCCCGCCATGGGCGTACCGGCGGACGAGGTGCCGCCCGTCGCGACCCTGCTGTTCGGCCCGCTGGCCCGGGGAACGGCGGTGAGCGTCGCATGAGGACCCAAGGAGCCCGTCAAGCCGCCGCCCCGCTGGTGAAGTTCGGCCTCTTCGCGCTGGTCACGATCCTGGCGACGGCCCTGCTCGCCGCCACCATCGTCAACATCTCCTTCGCGCCGAAGGACACGTACCGGGCGGTGTTCAGCGATGTGACCGGCCTGGAGGAGGGCGACGACATCCGCGTGGCCGGGGTGCGGGTCGGCGAGGTCGAGGGCATCCGGATCAAGGACCGGACGCTGGCCGAGGTCACCTTCACGGTCACCGCGGACCGTCCACTGCTCACCAGTACCGGCGCGGTCGTCCGCTACCGGAACCTGGTCGGGCAGCGGTACATCGCGCTCACCGAGGGCGCCGGCGACAGCACCCGGCTGCGGCCCGGCGGCACCATCCCGCTGTCCAGGACCCAGCCCGCGCTGGACCTCAACGCGCTGCTGAACGGCTTCAAGCCGCTGTTCGCCGCGCTCAGCCCGAACGACGTCAACCAGCTCGCCACCGAGATCATCAAAACCCTGCAGGGCGAGGGCGGCACGGTGAACAGCCTCCTCGCGCACACGGCGTCGCTCACCACGACGCTCGCCGACCGCGACGAGCTGATCGGATCCGTGATCGACAATCTCAACTCCGTACTGAAGACGCTCGACGAGCGCGGTGGCCGTTTCTCCGGACTGCTGAAGCAACTGCGGCGGGTGATCTCCGGACTGTCCACCGACCGCAAGCCCATCGGGAAGTCCGTGGTGAGCATCGGCGACCTCACGGAGGCCACGTCGGGGCTCCTGCACGACGCCCGCCCGCCGCTGACGGACGACATCGCCGAGCTGGGCGAGCTCACCGGAACGCTGAACAGGAACGAGAAGACCGTGGAGGGCGTGCTGAAGCGGCTGCCGAACAAGCTCACCGAGCTGACGGGGACGGCGTCCTACGGCTCGTGGTTCAACTTCTACCTCTGCGACTTCGACGGCCGGATCGTGCTGCCGAAGACGGAGCAGGTGCTCACCCCCGAGTTCCACGTGGCGCGGGCGAGGTGCGGCGCATGAGGATCCGCATCGCGGCGCGCAGGACGCGGCGCCACCGCCCCGAGCCCCTGATGAAGGTGCGCGTCCTGCCACCGAGGCTGCCCGGGCTGTCGAAGCCGCTCGGCCTGCCGAAGCGGCTGCTCGGACTGCCGAAGCCGCGGCTCCTGCCGCGCGGGAAGCGACGCCCCGAGCCCCTGATGAAGGTGCGGGTCCTGCCACCGAAGCTGCCGAGGCTGAGACTGCCCCGGAAGGCGGGCGGCCCGCGGATGAAGCCGTTCCGGGACCGCAACCCCGTGGTCGTCGGCGCGGTCGGGCTCACCACCCTCGCGTTGCTGGCCGTGGCCGCGTTCAACGCCGACAGCCTGCCGGTGATCGGCGGCGGCGAGACGTACAGCGCCGCCTTCTCGGAGGCGGGCGGCCTCAAGCCGGGCGACGAGGTGCGGATCGCCGGGGTCAAGGTCGGCAAGGTCGAGGACGTCGATCTCGACGGCGACCACGTCAAGGTGACCTTCAAGGTCAAGGACGACCCCGGCTTCGGCCCCGACACCGGAGCCTCCATCCGGGTCAAGACGATCCTCGGCGCGAAGTACCTGGCGCTGCACCCGAAGGGACCGGGCCGACTGGAGCCGGGCAGCGAGATCCCGCTGCGGCGGACGGTGTCCGCGTACGACGTCGTGCAGGCGTTCAGCGACCTGACGACCACGACGGAGGAGGTCGACACGGAGCAGCTCGCGAAGGCGCTGGACACGATCTCCACCACCTTCCAGGACTCGCCCGCAGAGGTCCGGGCCTCCATCAAGGGACTGTCACGGATCTCCCGGACGGTGGCCTCGCGCGACAAGGCGCTGCGCGGGCTCCTCGACCACGCGAACGGGGTCACCGGGGTGCTGGCCGACCACTCGGAGGACTTCTCCGCGCTGGTGAAGGACGGCGACAAGCTGTTCAAGGAGATCAGCAAGCGGCGCGCCGCGATCCACAAACTGCTCAAGAACTCCGCCCTGCTGGGCATCGAGCTCTCCGGCCTGGTCGAGGACAACCGGGAGGAGATCGGGCCCGCGCTCAAGAACCTCAACACCTTCGTCAGGATGCTCGAACGCAACCAGGCGAGCCTGGACCGGAGCGTCAAGCTGCTCGCGCCCTATGTCCGGGTCTTCACCAACACCCTCGGCAACGGCCAGTGGTTCGACTCCTACGTCCAGAACCTGGTCGCCGCCCCGGTGGTGCCACGTACGGGAGGCTCACGATGACCAGGCGCTCGCCCGTCCCGCGCATCCGGGTACTGCTCACCGCGCTCGCGGTCCTCGCCGCGCTCGCCGTCGTCCTGTGGCCGCGCCCCCAGGCCGTCCGGATCACGGCGTACTTCCCCCGCACCGTCGGTATCTACCCCGGCTCGGATGTCCGCGTCCTCGGCGTCCGCATCGGCGAGGTCAAGCGGATCACGCCGGAGGGCGGCCGGGTGCGCGTCGAGCTGGAGTACGAGGAGGGCCGCAGGCTGCCCGCGGACGCGCAGGCCGCCATCATCAACTCCTCGGTGGTCAGCGACCGTTACGTGCAGCTGCTGCCGGTGTACCGCAGGGGCCCGGTGCTGCGGGACGGCGACGTCATTCCCGAGTCGCGCACGGCCGTCCCCGTCGAGCTGGACCGGATCTTCGACAGCCTGCACACCACGTCCGAGGCGCTTGGCCCGAAGGGCGCGAACAAGGACGGCTCGCTGTCGCGGCTGCTGGGCGTGAGCGCGGACAACCTCGAAGGCCAGGGCGAGAACCTCAACCAGACCGTCGAGGACCTCTCGCAGGCCGTCACCACCCTGTCCGACGGGCGGGGTGACCTGTTCGGCACCGTACAGAACCTCCAGGTGTTCACGGCCGCGCTGGCGGCCGACGACGAGAGCGTGCGGTCGTTCAACGGCAGCCTCGCCACAGTGGCGGAGCAGCTCGCCGGAGAGCGCAAGGACCTCGCGGCGGCGCTGGAGCACCTGGGTGCGGCACTCGGCGACGTGTCGGAGTTCGTGAAGAAGAACAAGAAGTCGCTGACCTCGAACGTGCGGGGCCTCAGCAAGGTCACCAAGGTCCTGGTCACCCAACGCGCCGCGTTGGAGGAGCTGTTGGAGGTCGCCCCCGCGGGTCTGTCGAACCTGCAGAACGCCTACAACGCCTCCGCCGGCACGCTCGACACCCGCAACAACCCCGAGGAGCCGCAGGACCCGGCGTCCCTCCTGTGCTCCCTTCTGAAGACGACCGGGGACGAGGGCGGCAAGAACCCCGACTGCGCGGAGCTGGAGAAGCTCTTCGACTCCCTGCCCGAGGTACCGACGGCCCCCGCCGCGACGGGCACGGTCGACCGCACGCTCGGCGGAATCCTGGAGGCCCGAGCATGAGCCGACGCGTGAGCCCGAGCATGAGCCGACGCATGAGCCCGCCTACGAGGCGAGACGCGAGCGTGCCGCGCAGGGGACGGATGGTCGCGTGGACGGCCGCCGGCTCGCTGCTGCTGTCGGGCTGCGGGTTCAACGGCTGGTACGACATCCAGCTCCCCGGAGGAGCGGCGGCGGACGGCCGCGCCTACCACGTCACGGTCGAGTTCAGGGACGTACTGGACCTGGTGCCGCAGTCGGCGGTCAAGGTCGACGGCGTCACCGTGGGCGCGGTCGAGAAGGTGGAACTGGTCGGCTGGCACGCCCGGGTGCGACTGCGCGTCGCCGACTCGGTGAAGCTGCCCGCCAACGCGGTCGCCGATCTCCGCCAGACCAGCATGCTCGGCGAGAAGTACGTGGCGCTGTCCGCGCCGGTCGGCACCGCGCCCGTCGGACGGCTCCGCGACGGCGACCGCGTCCCGCTGTCCCGCAGCGGCCGCAACCCGGAGATCGAGGAGGTGCTGTCCGCCCTGTCCGCGCTCCTCAACGGAGGCGGCGTCGCCCAGCTCAAGACGATCACCGTGGAGCTCAACAAGGCCCTGGAAGGCCGTGAGAACCGGGTCAGGTCCCTGCTCACGGAACTCGACACGTTCCTCGGCGGCCTCGACGGGCAGCGCGCCGACATCGTCCGCGCCCTCAAGGGCATCGACCGGCTGGCCAAGCGGCTGAAGAAGGAGAAGAAGACGATCGCCGAGGCCGTCGACACGCTGCCGCCCGCGCTGAAGGTCCTCGCCGACCAGCGCCGCGACCTGACGCGGATGCTCACCGCCCTGTCGAAGCTGAGCAAGACCGGCACGCGGGTCGTGAACGCCTCGCGGGACGACACCGTCGCCAACCTCAAGCAGTTGAAACCGATTCTGCGGCAGCTCAACAAGGCGGGCGACGACCTGCCCAACTCCCTCGAACTGCTGACCACTTATCCGTTCCCGCGCAACGTGGTCGACGCCGTCGAGGGCGACTACGTCAACCTCGCGGTCACCGCCGACCTCGACCTGGCGGGCCTCTACGGCAACGTCACGGACAAGCCCGGTGAGCCCGGCGGCTCCGATGAGGGGGACGACGGCCCCGACACCCCGGACCTCCCGGACCTCCCGGATCTCCCGGACGTGCCCGGTGTCCCGACGCCGACCGCGCTGCCCAAGGCCCCGGAGGTTCCGGTCGAGCCCTCGGCGCCCACGGACGGCGACGACCTGCTGTGCCCGCCGGTGTGCACCGCGGGCTACGGCCCCCGCGGGGACTCCGGCCGCCTCCCGGCGGGGATCGACCTCGCGCTCGCCGAGCTCATGCTGAAGGGAATACAGCCGTGATCACCCGTACGGTCAAGGCCCAGCTGCTCGCCTTCGTCGCCCTCACCGCCGTCGGGGTGTCGTACGTCGGCGCCGAGTACACGGGCCTGGTGGACGACGTCCTCGACCGCGGCTACACCGTGCGGGCCGACTTCGCGGCGTCCGGGGGCATCTTCTCGGGGGCCGAGGTCACCTACCGAGGGGTGCCGGTGGGCCGGGTGGGCGAGCTGCGGCTGTCCGGCTCAGGGGTGTCGGTGGCCCTGGAGATCGAGGATGGCGCACCCCGTATTCCGGCCGACATCCTGGCGGTGGTGGCCAACCGTTCGGCGGTGGGCGAGCAGTACGTCGATCTGCAGCCGCGGCGGACCGGCGGCCCGTACCTGCTCGACGGCAGCCCGATACCGCGCGAGCGCACCCGGGTGCCGCTGCCCACCACCGACCTCGTCGTCAGCCTCGACCGGCTGGTCAACTCGGTCGGCAAGGACGATCTGCGGACCACCGTCGACGAGTTGGGCAAGGCATTCTCCGGCACCGGGCCACGACTGAGCCGGCTGGTGGACTCGGGCAACGAACTCGTCGAGGCGGCGTCCGACACGCTTCCGGAGACGATCTCGCTGATCGAGGACTCGAGGACGGTACTCAAGACACAGTCCGACCAGGGTTCGGCCATCAAGTCGTTCTCCCGCGATCTGGCGGCACTCACCGCGGAGTTGAAGTCGAGCGACGGGGACCTGCGCCGGTTGATCGGTAACGCGGCGCCCGCCGCGCAGGAGGTCAACTCCCTGCTGAAGTCCACCGAGCCGCATCTGCCGGTCCTGCTGGCCAACCTCGTCAGCGGCGGCCAGGTCACCGTGGCGCGGCTGCCCGGAGTCGAACAGGCCCTGGTCACCTTCCCGCTCGTCGTCGCCGGCAGCTACACGGTCGTCCCGGGCGACGGCACCACCCACTTCGGCCTCGTCCTGGGCGCCGACGACCCGCCGCCGTGCACCCAGGGGTACGGCGGGACACGGCGGCGCGACCCCGCCGACACCAGCACGCGCCCGGCGAACACCGACGCGCGCTGCACGGCGCCGCGCGGCAGCGACACCTCGGTGCGCGGCGCGCAGAACGCCCCCGGCGCGTCGGCGGAGCCGTACGGCGCCGAACGGGCCGCGTACGTCACCCCGTACGCCACCCCGTACGACCCGGACACCGGCACCGCCACCGGTCCGGACGGGACACCCGTCGAGATCGGCTCGACGGGCGGCGAACAGACCGTCTTCGGAAAGGAGTCGTGGCAATGGCTACTCGTCGGACCGATGGCATGAACGTCGGCGGTGGGAAGACCGATGGCATGAACGTCGGTGCTGGGAAGACCGATGGCATGAACGTCGGTGCTGAGAAGACCGATGGCATGAGCGTCGGCAGTGGGACGCGGGGGCGCCGTAGGGCGCTGTCCGCCGGACTCGTCGTCGCGACCGTCCTGACGACCGCGCTGTCGGTCTGGCTGGCCGTCGGGCTGTCGGGGCAGCGCGCGGCGGAGCAGCGGCGGCAGGACGTCCTGGCGGCGGCCCGGCAGTCGGCGCTGAACTTCACCTCGCTCGACTACCGCCACTACGACCGGGACAGCGGGAACGTGCTCAAGAGCGCCACCGGCGACTTCAAGGAGCAGTTCGCCGCGCAGACCGAGCAGTTGACCGAACTGGTCGCCGAGAACAAGTCCGTGTCCGAGGGACAGGTCCTCGAAGCGGGCATCGTGCGGTCCGGCGCCCGCTCCGCCCGGGTTCTGGTCGTCGCCGACAGCAAGGTGACCAACACCGCCGTGCCCGACGGAGAGGCGCGCACGTACCGGCTCCAACTCGACCTCGTACTCAAGGACGGCCGCTGGCTGACCTCCGACGTCGAGTTCGTTGGCTGACGACCGGCCTCCCGTTCGAACAGCAGGCACCAGAGTTGAGGAGAAACACCGTGGTGAACACGACCTCGCGAGGCCGCGGCGCCGGCTCCCCCGCCCGCCGCACCATGACCGCGGCCGCCCGCGCGGCGGCCAAGCGCACCCGGCGCGTGGAACACCCCGCGAACGAGGCGCCACCACGGGCCGAGGAGCGGTACTCCGGGCGCACGGTGGTGATCGATGCTCCGGGCGGGTGGGACGACCCGCCGGAGCCGGCATCGGAGCCGGCACCGGAGCCAGCGCTGGCATCGGAGCCGGCACCGGAGCCGGACCATGTGCCTGAGTCCGAGGACGTGCCGAAGGAGAGCCCGTCCGTACGACGGCCCTGGCGACGGCTGCTCACCATGGCGCTCTGCGTCGTGCTCGTGGGAGGTCTGGTCGCCCTCGTCGTGCTCGGGTGGCAGTACCGGGAGGGGCGGCGCGCGGAACAGGCGCGGGGAGAGGCGCTCGCGGCCGCGCGGAAGGCGGCGCCCGTCGTCCTGTCGTACGACTACCGGCATCTCGACCGGGACTTCGCCCGGGCCCGCACCCATCTGACCGGCGCCTTTCGCGACGAGTACCGCAGGACCACGACGACCGTCGTCGGACCGACCGCCAGGAAGTACCACGGCGTGGTGAAGGCGACGGTGACGGCACCCGCAGACGGTGGCCGGCCTGCGGCGTCCGTCGTGTCGGCCGGACCGGACAAGGCCGTCATCCTGCTGTTCGTCAACCAGGTCACCACGAGCACCCAGGTCACGGGATCCCGCGTGGATCTGAACCGGGTGCGGATGACGCTCACCCGCACCTCCGAGGGCTGGAAGGTGAGCGCCGTGGACGCGCTCTAGGAGGCAGGCGCCGGACCCTGAGGGTGTTGCGATGACCAAGCCGCGTCGGACCCATGAGCAGCGTGGACCTGCCCCGTTGGCGGAGAAGCGTGACCGGGCCGTCAGCCGGCGCAACGCCGAACTCGAAGCGGACAGTGCCGTCCTGTGCGAGCGCTTCCACCAGTCCGACGGCACGCTCTCCTCCCTTCCGGCGTCGTCCTGAACCGCCGGCCCCGAAGAGGAGCGCACCATCGGGGTCTTCGGACCTCGCCTGCCCCTCTCGCTGAAGCGACTGGCCCATCCGCGTCCGACCGAGTCGGCCGGCTGGTCGTGCCGGAGGCTCACCCCCGTCGGAGCGTCGCGTGGCCGAGTTCGCTGGTCCGCATGCGCGACGACTCCGGCTACGGGCCCGCGGGCGGCGTTCCTCTGGCTACGGGCCCGGGGGCGGCGTTCCTCCGCGCACGTGTCATCGCGGTGGCATCGGGCGCGCATGCAACGTTCCTGAGCGAGCTCGGCGCCGACGAATTCATCGACTACACCAAGAGTCGCCCTGAGGAACTCGTGCACGACGTCGACCTCGTTCTCGACACCGTCGGTGGCCCCGACAGCAAGCGTTTCCTCTGCACGCTCAAGCCCGGCGGCTCCCAGTTCCCCGTGCTCCCCGGGGACTTCGACGAAGAAGAGACCGCGAAGCTGGGCGTCACCGTCTCCAGCGCCCAGGTCCGCTCGAACGGCACGCAGCTTGCCGAACTGGGGCGCCTGCTCGACGCGGGCACGGTCCGCGTCGCGATCGACAGTACGTTTGCGCTCGCGGATGCCCGAGCCGCGCACGCACGCGCCGCCCGAGGGCACATCCAGGGCAAGATCGTGCTCACGGTCGCTTAGAACTCCTAACGAAATGGCTGTTGGGGAACGGTAGGCTCGGTGGCCATGAGTCAGAGCGGTTCGCAAGCGGCGGCATTCTTCCGAGACGTCCGCGAAAGCAGAGTGGTCTGGCTTGTCCGGGATGATGACGGAAGCCCGACTCACCTCTCCGCGGACGGCACGCGAAGTCTTCCCTTCTGGTCGACCTCGCCCCGTGCCCAGAGGGCAGCAAAGATCTGGGGGCGTGGGCTCCGCGTTGAGTCCATGCCCTTGGACACCTGGTGCGATCGCTTACTGCCAGATGCCGCCCGGGATGGACTCGTGATCGGCATCAACTGGAGCGGGCCGCGCCTGGTCGGTTGGAGCTTTACCCCCGAGGAAGTTCTTAACCGGCTAGCAGCGGCTAACTAGCCCACGGCATCGGTCACCGGAGCGCGCAGTCGCCGCCAGCAGATGAGTGCGCATCCGAGGGTGAGGAAGGCTTCGTGGATGTCGTCGCGGATCTCCCAGCGGATCCGCAGTCGGCGGGACCAGTGCAGGTGGGCGAACGCGCGCTCTACAACCCAGCGTTGCTTGCCCAGGCCGGAGCCGTGCTCGGTGCCACGGCGGGCGATCAGCGGCTTCACGCCGAGGTCCTTCAGGGAGTACGGCAACTTCGGCCCCGGAGCCGGCACCGGCTCGGAGTCACCACAGCTGACCGCCGCCGAAGCGGCCGAATACACCGCCCAGAAGTACCTGGCCGGCACCGACGGCTGGAACCCGATCGGCGTCTGACCGCAGCGAGGTGACAACCAGCATCGCTCCCACCCTCGCGGCGCGATGAACCAAGGCGGGGCCGGGACAGCACGACCGTCCCGGCCCCGCCGCTGTGTCCTCCGCCGACCTCTGGCCGGCCGTAGCACCGCGCCGGCCGGCCGGCCGGGCATCCACCCGCGCAGGGGACTGGTCCGCCCGAGGAAGCCGCCGACCGGTGGCGGCAGCCCGAAGCAGGTCCCCGCCCTCCCCGCCGACGGCCTGCCGAACGGCCGCCCTCGACTCCACCGGGCAAGGAACCGCTCCGGGGCCGGTGAAGAAGTCCGTCGCGTTTCGGAACCGTCACGGGTCTTGTCACCGGTGCGGGCGTCGTGCCAGTGTCCGAGCCATGGTTACGTAACCATGGCCGGTTTACAGGGGTCCAAGTGCCTGTATCCGGACCCTGGTTCATCACTGCCTCGGCTCAGGTGACGAACCCTCACTCCGCCCTCCGCGATTTCCGTCACTGGAGACGACATGACCAAGACCCCGACGAGGTCGAGAAGACTGGCCAGTGTGCTCATGGCCGGCTTCGGCGCGACACTCATGTTCCTGACCGCCCCCGCCCCCGCCCTCGCCCAGTCGGCCGCCGAGACGTCAGCCGCCTCGTACGCGTCGGTGAAGTCTGTGCCGAAGGGCGGTACCAGTGACTTCCGCGGGGTGAACTGGGCAGACCCGCGCGACAACTACGCCAGTGACGCCGTGGTGCCCAGCGGGCTGTCGGTGACCGACGACTACCGCACCGTGTACCGGACCACCAGTCACATGGTGCGCGGCTTCAAGAAGAACCTGGGCGCCAACACCCTGCGACTGCCGATCAACCCGGCAACCGTGGGCACCAACTGGTGGAAGTCGTACCGGGCGACGATCGACGCGGCCACGGCCTACGGCGACAAGGTCATCGTCAGCTACTGGGAGGCCAACACCAGCAAGGACGGGCTGGTCGACGACACGGCCGCCTGGAAGAAGATGTGGAACACCGTGGTGCGGGAGTACAAGCACAACCCACGGGTCTACTTCGAGCCCATGAACGAGCCGCACGGCTACACCCTGGACCAGTGGGTGTCCGTCACCAGTGGGTGGCTGGCCCGGCACAAGGACGTCCCGCGCGGCCGTGTCGTGATCAGCGGTACCGGCTACAACGACAACGTCACCGGTGTCGGCGCGGCCCGCGCACTGCGGGGAACACTGCTGTCGCTGCACTTCTACGGCTTCTGGGCCAGCCACACCCAGCAGGCGGACTGGGTCGCCGACCTCGAGGCCCGGATCGGCACGTACGCCGGCCGGACCATCATCGACGAGGCCGGCTCCCCGATGACCACCGGACTGAACTACGGCGCGTGGAACGGCAACATCTACACCTCGTATCTCGCGGCCGTGACCAACACCGCCCGCAGCAAGGGGATGGGACTGGTGTACTGGCCGGGCCTGAGGTTCGGCGACGCCTACTCGATCGAGTCGCTGGACTCCGAGGGCAACCTGGTGGACAACAACGCCAGCGGAGTCGCGCAGCTGCGCTGGGGCTACGGCTTCGGCACGACCCCGCCGGTCAACGACCTGCCGCCCGCGCCTCCCGGTGAGGTCCTGCGCGGAGTGGGCTCCGACCGCTGCGTCGACGTGCCCGGCTTCAGCACGACCAACGGCACCCAACTCGACCTCTGGGACTGCAACGACGGCGGCAACCAGTCCTGGAACTGGAACGCGGAGAAACAACTCACCGTCTACGGCAACAAGTGCATGACGGTGGGCGGCACCGGAGCCACGGCGGGAGACCCCGTGGTCATCGACGACTGCACCGGCGCGGCGGCACAGCAGTGGAACGTGAACGCGGACCTCACGGTGACCAGCGTCGCGAACCCGGCGCTCTGCCTGGACGCGGCCGGAGGAGGCACCGGCAACGGCACGGCGGTCGATGTCTGGTTCTGCAACGGAAGCAGCAACCAGCAGTGGACCAGAAGCTGATGCCGGCACCTGGTCCCCTCGACCACTGATCCGACACTGATCCGAACCGTACGGGCCCGGCGAGCGTACTCGCCGGGCCCGTACGGGTCAGCGCCGCCGCGCTTCGCCTTCCGGCGGGGGCGGCGGCGCTCCGGTGCTCGCGCGGACCACCAGCCGGGTCGGGACCAAGGTCTTGTCGACCGTGTCGGGACCGGTGCGGCCGATCTTGCTCAGCAGCTTCTGAAGACTGAGCCGGCCGACCGCGGCGAAGTCCTGCCGCACGGTGGTCAGCGGTGGCCAGAAGGCATGGGTCTCCTCCATGTCGTCGAACCCCACCACGCTGACGTCGTCGGGGATCCGGCGGCCGAGCTCGTGCAGGGCACGCAGGACACCGAGCGCCATATGGTCGTTCGCGGCGAAGATCGCCGTGACCTCCGGCCTTCGCCCCAGAGTCAACCCGTGCTGATATCCCGATCGGGTGGTCCAGTCGCCGTACAGCACCGGGGGCGGGACGATGCCGGCACACCGCAGGGTGCGCTGCCAGGACTCGACCCGATGGGCCGCGGAGAACGAGGTCGGGGGGCCGGCGATGTGCCACACCTGCTGGTGGCCGAGTTCCAGCAGGTGTTCCGTCGCCTGACGTGCGCCCTGTGCCTGATCGGTGTCCACCACCGTGTAACCGGGGCCGGTGTCGGAGTCGACCACCACCATCGGAACCCCTGGTGGGAGGCTGAACTCCGCGTTGTCCAGGAGATGCGCCTCGAAGACGAGGATCACTCCGTCGACGGCTGCCTCGCTGAGTCGGTCGTAGGCACCGAAAACCTTGCCCATGGTCGGGTCCGGCACGGGGATGAGGGTGACGGCGTACTTGGCGCGTGCGGCTTCCTCGGCTATGGCGTCGAGCGTGCGCGTGTTTCCGAACGTCCTGAGCGTGAAGGTGATGACGCCGATCGTGTTGAACCGCCCGCTCTTGAGCGCGCGTGCGGCTCCGTTCGGCCGGTAGCCCAGCGCCCGCATCGACGCGACGACCCGCTGCCTGGTCGCCGGGTCGACGTTGGTGTGGCCGTTGGACACGCGCGAAACCGTCTGCGGCGCGACACCGGCGTGACGGGCGACATCCGCCATCGACGGCCGGGGCCGTCTGGACTTGGGCTCGTCCCCCATCGCCATGATCCCTTGCTTCCCCTGTTTCTCGGGCCCTGCCAACAGCCTAGGCCCACTCCCCGGGCGTCTGCGGGGCGAGAGCCTCGGCAGTGAGTCCCCACGGCCCCACGGCCCCACGGCCCCACGGCGACCGGCGGCGGCCGACGCGAGCCCTGCCGCATCCGCGCGCCCCTGAAGCCGCCCCGCCCGGTGACCGGAGACCTTGGCCGCACCGGCCGGTACCGCTTACTCCGGTCCGGACCCCGGTGCCGGTCGGGGAGCCGGCGGCATGGCGGAGTGCCCTCTGAGGATCAGGTCGACGCCGTAGGCGAAGCGGTCGTCGAAGCTGTCCGGCGTGAGATGCGCGATCGTCTTCGCGAGGGAGGGAAAGGCCGCGGGATCAGCCTCCGCCACTTCGGCGCCCAGGGTGCGACTCGGCGGTGTCTGTTCCTCCTTGACCAGGCCGAGGGTGAAGTACATCAGGGTCCAGGCCGTCCAGGCCGCCTCCTTCGGGCTGCGGCCGGTGGCGTGCAGGGCGGCGTTGAACACCTCGGCGAACGCACGCTGGTGGGGCCGGGCCAGCGAGGCGCCCTCGCGGGCCAGGCGGGCGCCGTCCCGGTGGGACAGCAGCTCCGTGCGCAGTGACGCGAGCAGTGTGCGGACCCGTTCATCCGGATCCGGGGGCAGGTGGGCGGGCACGCAGCGGGCCACCACGGCGTCGGCCACGGCGCCGAGCAGGCCGGCCTTGTCCTTGAGATGCCAGGCGACCGCGTTGACCCGTACCCCGAGCCGGGCGGCGACGGCCCGCAGGGACAGCTTGTCGAGACCTTCGCTCTCCAGCACCTCCATCGCGGCGGCGGTGATCTGCTCTTCGGTGAGGCCGACAGGCGCGCGAGAGGTGGTGGTGCGAGGCTGCGCCGTGTTTGACGTCTTGGACACCGTACAAGCATACTTCCCTCCTTACTTGGACGCCGTCCAAGTCGCTTGGCTGTGCCCGTGAGGCCGCCCGGTCGCTCGCCGACGGCGTCCCGTGCGCAGGGAACCGAAAGGACACCGTCATGGGGAAGCTCAACGGCAGGACCGCTCTCGTCACTGGCTCCAGCCGAGGCATCGGCCGCGCCATCGCCATCGGCCTGGCCGGTGAGGGAGCACTGGTCGCGGTGCACTACGCGCACAACGAGCGGGCCGCTCGGGAAACCGTGGAGCTCATAGAGAAGGACGGCGGCCGGGCCTTCACGGTCCGGGCGCAGCTCGGTGTACCGGGCGATGTCGACCAGTTGTTCCAGGGGCTGGAGGCCGGTCTGACAGAGCACACCGGGAACACCACCCTGGACATCCTGGTGAACAACGCCGGCGAGACCCTGCCCGCCGGAGTCGCCCCGGAGGAGATGACCCCCGAGCAGTTCGACAAGCTGTTCGCCGTGAATGCCAAGGCCCCCGTCTTCATCACCCAGCGCGCTCTCGGGCTGCTTCCCGACGGGGGGCGCGTCATCAACATCTCCTCCGGCACGACCCGGACAGCTGTCCCCTCGCAGACCCTCTACGCGATGACCAAGGGCGCCCTGGAACAGCTCTCCCGGGGCTTCGCGCGGCACCTCGCCCCCCGGGGCATCACCATCAACACGGTGGCTCCCGGCGTTACGGACAATGGGAGCGACTTCTTCAGGATTCCCGAAGCCGTGGAGCAGATGTCCCAGCTCTCGGCCTTCAAGCGCATCGGCGAGCCGAAGGAGGTCGCCGACGTGGTCGTCTTCCTCGCCACCGGCGAAGCGCGCTGGATCACCGGCGCGTTCATCGACGCCACCGGCGGCAGCCTCCTCGGCTGAACGGGCATGTCCGACACGACGCGGGAAGCCCGTCCTTCCGATCAATCTTCGGGGGCACCGCAGGCCCTCTGAACCGAGGAGCCTGCGGGGTGAGGGCGTGCGGTCGGCCGGGGTCCGTGTCCGCGTGGCCCGGACGGTCGGGGCGCTTCGGCGGTCCAGGCGCTCCCGGGCCGTTCTCCGTCGCCCGCTCGACGTCCGGCCCGGCGTGCCAAAATGGGGTCGCCGTTCCTTCGCCGCCCCGTCTCCGTACTGATCCTCCGAGGTTGTCCGTGACCAAGCCCGTGGCCCGCGAGCCGCTGCGTCGTAATTCGCGGTCCAACCGGGCGCGCATCCTGGCCACGGCCCGTGAGGAGCTGGGGCGGAACCCCGACATCACGCTGGAGGAGCTGGCGCGGGCCGCCGGGGTCGTACGGCGCACCCTCTTCGGGCACTTCCCGGGCCGGGCGGCGCTGCTGGAGGCCCTCGCCGAGGAGGCCGCCGAGACGCTGCGCGGCACGGTGGAGGCCGGGCCGGAACCGACGGAGCCGGCCGAGCGGGCGCTGGCGCGGTTCGTGTTCACCATGTGGCCCGTGGGGGACCGCTACCGGATGCTCCTGGCACTGGCCCGGCGGGACCTCGGCTCCGAGCGCGTCGCCGAGGTACTGGCGCCGGCCCGGGAGGCGGCCGCGACCATCCTGGAGCGGGGGCAGCGGGACGGTGTCTTCCACTCCCATCTGCCGCCCGCCGTACAGAGCGCCGGGCTGGAGGCGATGCACGTCGCCCTCCTGGAGGCCGTCAACACCGGCGCGTTGGAGGACGACGGGCGCCGCGTCGCCGCCGCCACCCTCATCGCGGCCGGTGTGCCCGAGAAGCGGGCGAGCGCCGTGGTCGAGGAGGTCGCGTCGACGATGCGCCCGGCCCCGGCCGACGACGCCTGACCGTCGGCCGACCGGTCCTGACCCGTCGGCCGGCCGGTCCTGACCCGTCGGCCGGCCGGTCCTGACCCGTCGGCCGGCCGGTCCTGACCCGTCGTCCGGCCGGTTCGACGGTGCGTTCGCGGCCGCCGAGTCGGGCCATGGCCAGCAGCCGACCGGCCCGGCGAGCGCTTCCGGGAACCGGCCCCGGCGACCGGCCCCGGCGACCGGCCCCGGCGACCGGCCCCGGCGACCGGCGCTGGCGACCGGCGCCGGCAAAAGGCTTCGGCAACCGGCCCTGGCAACAGGCCCCAGGAAGGGGCGACTGCCGGGGCGGATCCTCGTCGCCTCCCGTTGCTCCTGCGCGTCCGACTCCGCGCTGACGGCCCTGACACCGGGGGCGGGACGGCCGAGGCGTCTTCTTGACCTTGTCGGTCACCGTCGTGGGTCGTCGCCCGCTTTCTCACCCGCGGCCCGGGTCGTGCGCGTGGCTGGTAGGTGTCAGTTCGCGATTCCGACGACCTGCTCGATGGTGTCCGGCCGGTTCACCATGGCGAGCATGTGGTGGGCGACGTCGGCGCGTGACACGGAGAACCCGCCCCGGATGTTGCGGTTCCACGCGGTCCGGTACCTGCCGGTCAGGGGCTTGTCGGTGAGCTTGGGCGGGCGCGACACCGTCCATTCCAGTCCGCTGTCGCGCAGGGTCTGCTCGGTCACGGCGAGGTCGGCGTAGTGCCGGCCGAACATCGCCCGGGTCAACGGGACGCCCAGGTGGCGCATGAAGAAGCCGTCGCCGGGATCGTGCCTGGGCGGTGCCGGCCGGCCGGGCACCGGCACCGGTCCGACGGGTGCGGCGCTGACGATGACGATCCGCCGGACGTGCTCGGCATGCATCGCCGCGACGACCGCGCGGGTGCCACGCGAGGTGATGCCCGCGTCCGCGCGCGGGTTTCGCGGGCCGAGCGCGGACAGTACGGCGTCGGCGCCGCGTACCGCCGCGGCGAGCGTCCGCATGTCGGGTCGGGTGAGGTCGACGGCGACCGTCCGGACGCCGTCCGGCAGCTCACAGGGGCGGCGGGCCACGGCGGTGACGTCATGCCCGCCGGCCACCGCCTGCTCGACCAGGTGCCGTCCGATGCCGCCGGTGGCGGCCACGATCGTGAGTTTCATCGGGGTCCTCCCGCGGCGAAGGCGGCACGGTGGTCTCGCGCCCAGGTGGCGTACGTGCGTGCCGGACGGCCCAGCAGCCGCCGTACGGTGTCGGAGGTGGGCCCGGCTTCGCGGGCGTAGTCGGCCAGCGAGCCGAGCAGCCGGTCGGGTACCTCGTCGGGCAGGCCGGCGGCGAGCATGCCGCGGCGGATCTCGTCCGGTGCGGCCTCGACGAACGACAGTGTCCGGTCGAGCGCCGCGCCGAGCGCGGCGACCTTCTCCGGCTGGCTCAGCGACTGCTCTCCGGTGAGCAGGTACGTCTGACCGCGGTGCCGCGGGTGGGTCAGGGCGAGGGCGGCCACCGCGGCGATGTCACGCTCGTCGACGGTCGAGGTCCTCGCGTGCGGATAGGCCCCCCGCACGGTCCCGGTCGCCTGGATCTGCCCGGCCCACGCCAGGGTGTTGGCGGCGAAATCGGCGCAGCGCAGGATCGTCCAGTCCAGGCCGCTCCCCTTGGCGACGTCCTCGACCGCCTGGAAGTGCTGCCGGAAGCGTGCGTGCCCGGCCGGGTACCGCACGGTCACGGAGGACAGCACGACCACCCTTGCCGCGCCCGTCTCGCGGGCGCGGGCCAACAGGTCGACAGCGGCGGATCCGGCGGCACGAGGGCTGAGCAGGATGGCGTCCACGCCGTCGATGGCGGGAACCTTCGCGGGGTGGACGAGCTGTGTTCCCGCGGGGAATTCGGCGTGCGGGTCGCGGGTGACAGCGGCGACGTCCGCTCCCCCCTCGACCAGGAGGTGGACGGCTTCCCGGCCGACGACGCCGGTGGCTCCGGTAATCAGGATCATGACTGAACCCCCAGTGCGTGTACGTGTATCGATGGCCGATCTTGCGCGGTGGATGATCGCGGTTCGTATCGCGGTTCGTATCGCGGGCAGTCGTCACGGACGAGCCGTGCGCCAGGACCATCGGCATGCGGCCCCACGGCGGCTGCCGGTGCGTGGTTCAGGCGGACTGTTCGGCGGTGGCCGCCGTCTCGCGGCGCTGGGCCCGCAGCAGTCGGCGGCCCTGCTCGCCCTTGGCCCAGGTGTGGGAGCCGGGCTTGCGTGCCTCGTTGACCAGCTGCTTGATGGTGTGCCTGCACACGAGTTCCTTCACCTTCGCGCCTGTTCGGCCGCCGAGGTGGAGCCGCTTGGCGGTGTCGTCCCTGTGGGCGAACTGGAAAATGCCCGCGCGGCGCCCCAGGCTGATGCACTGGCCGGCGAACCCCAGGTCGATCGGTGCGGGCCGCTTGCTCGCGATGCGGCTGAGCACCGTGTCGGCGGCGTGTGCGCCCAGCGGGCCGGCGGCCTGGCAACTCATCCGGAAGGGCATGTCCGACGGTGCCGCCGAGTCCCCGGCGGCGACGATCCGCTCGTCGTCGATGCTCGTCAGGGTCTCGTCGGTGAGCAGGCGGCCCAGGGTGTCGGTGCTGAGCCCGCTGCGGGCGGCCAGGTCCGGCACGCCGAACCCGGCGGTCCAGATGGTGACCTCGCTCGACAGCTCACGGCCGTCGCCGAGCAGCACGGTGTCGCCGGTCACCTCCGTCACCTTCGTGCCGGGGCCCTGCAGCACGGTCACACCGAGGCCGGCCAGCCGCTCGGCGACCGAGCGGCGACCCTTCGGGTGCAGGTAGGGGCCGAGCGGCCCGCCGCAGACCAGGGTCACGGTGCGGCCCGCCTCCGCCAGTTCGGCGGCGGTCTCGATGCCGGTCGGACCGGCTCCGACCACCGTCACCGGGGCCGTGGCGGGAGCGGCGTCGAGGACCGACCGCAGCCGCCGCGCCTCCTCGAACGTGGCGATCGGGTGGGCGAACTCGGTGGCTCCGGGCACCCCTGGGTCGGCGCTGCCGCTGCCCACCGCGTAGATCAGGTAGTCGTAGCCGACCGTGTCGCCGCTCGCCAGCTCGACCCCGCGCCCCGTCGCGTCGATCCGGGTCACGGTGTCGACCACCAGCCGGACGCGCTCGCCCAGGACCTTCCGGTAGTCGCTGACGGCCTCGTGCGTCCCTCCCGCCAGCTGGTGCAGTCGGATCCGCTCGACGAAGTCCGGGCGGCAGTTGATCAGAGTCACGGTCACGTCGTCGCGCTGCGTCAGCCGGTTGGCCGCCATGACCCCGGCGTAACCGCCGCCGATCACGACGACTTCGGTGTTCTCAGCCATGGTTTCTCTCCTCCGCTTTCAGGAATTGGCACGCAAGGTGTCGACTTGGCGCGCAAGGTGTCGAGTTGGCACGCGAGATGTCGACCTGGCAATCAAGATGTCGGTCTGGCACGCCGTGACGGCGTGCGGGACGGATCAGCCGAGGCGCTCCGGCGCCGAGCCGCGGAGCGGGGTGGAGTCCAGGTACCGGACCTCGTAGACGCGTTCGCTGAACTTCCAGCCGTCGGCGGTGCGCTCGTAACGCTCGTGGTACAAGGCGTGGTTCAGGTGCGAGCCGCCGTCGCGCATCCGTCCGAACTCCTGGATGTACGCCCGGCCGGCCGCGGTGTCGCCGTCCAGCCGGATGACGCCCGGGTGGACGTTCTGCACGAAGAACTCCCAGAGCGACTGGCCCCACTCGATCCCCGCGCGGATCTCCTCGCGGCCGACGAACTCCTTGTCGATGTGCGGCCAGCGCATGGCGCCCTCGGGTGTGAACAGCGAGACGGCGCGGTCGAAGTCACGCATCATCACCGCGTCCGTGAGCTCGGCTCGCAGCGCCTCTATCTCGACGCGATCGGCGATGGCCCGCATGTCGCCCATCGGTTCGCCTCCCCCATCCATGTGTGCGTCAGGCGGGTGCCGCCTGTCCGGTGGTGATGGATCCAGCATCGGTGGGGTGGGCAGGCGGAACAATGTAAGGTTCCTTGGGCTATTCATAATGTGGCGGTTATGCATGGACGGGGGTTGTGCATGGAGCTGCGTGACATCGAGATCTTCCTGACCCTGGCCGAGGAGCTGCACTTCGGCCGCACCGCGGAGCGGCTTCACGTGTCCCAGGCCCGCGTCAGCCAGGCCATCGCCAAGCAGGAACGGCGCCTCGGCGTCGTCCTGTTCGACCGCACCAGCCGACGCGTCGCCCTGACCCCGGTCGGCCGACGACTTCGCGAGGACCTCCAGCAAGCCGTCGACCTCCTACGGGAGGGGCTCGCCCGCGCCGAAGCGGCCGGCGCGCGGACGCGGCGGACCCTGCGCCTGGGTGTGTTCGGCCACGCCGGCCACGAACTGCGCCCCCTCATCGAGGCCTTCCGCTCCCGCCACCCCGGCAGCGATGTCCAGTTCGGCGAGATCAACGGCAGTGCCCCGTTCACCGCGCTGCGCGCCGGAGAGCACGACGCGCACGTGCTGTGGCTTCCGGTGGCCGAACCGGACCTCACGGTCGGCCCGACCGTGCTGACCGGAGGCCGCGTGCTCGCCGTGGCGGCAGACCATCCGCTGGCCGAGCGCGGCACCGCGTCACTGGAGGACCTCGGCGACAACCATGTCGTCGACTTCGGCCCCGACGCCCCCGAGTACTGGGTCACGGCCATGGTCCCCATGCGTACGCCGCTCGGCCGCCGTATCCCGCGCGGGCCCGCCGCGCGGACCTTCCACGAGATTCTCTCCCTGGTCGCCTCCGGACAGTGTGTCCACCCGCTGGGCGAGATCGCCGCCCGCTACAACAGTCCCCCGGGCATCGTCTTCCTCCCCGTTCACGACGCTCCCACCATGCACTGGGCCCTCACGTGGCGATCCGCCGACGACGACCCCACGCTCCGTGCGCTGGCCCAGACCGCCGCCGACTTCGGTCCCATCTCCCTGTGACAGCGGATGACGGGCGGTTGGTCGGGTGGGGCAAGCCCCTCGGTTCGACCTGAGTCGGCGGCGCCGGCCTGGCCCCGCTCCGGGCGGCTGGTCGGGTGAGCAGTCGGCCCGGGACGGGTGCATGAGTCCTCCTCCAGGGGGCTTCGCGGGCTTCGGCTGCGCCGCCGGGCATGCCGGGAAATCCACGAACTCCTGTGGTCCCAGGGGGAATCGGGGTTTCAGAGGGGCTGTGGGGGCGACCCGGTGTCCCGCAGGCGGTGGACCTTCGCGGCGGCGGTGTCGGGGGCGACTCCGGCGGCGATCAGGGCGGCGGTGGCTGCGCCGGTGCCGTCGTCGGACCAGATGCCGCCGTTGACGCAGTCGAGCAGGGCCAGCAGATGGGCCTCGATGGCCCGGCTGAGCGGGGCGGGCGGGACCGTGGTCCGGAAGACGCCCTGCCGCAGGCCGTGGGCGAGGACCTCGGTGACCAGGTCGCGGGCCGGGGCCAGCAGTTCGTCGACGCGGTCGGGGTCGAGGTCCCGGCGGGCCAGCCGGATGAGGGTGCGGAAGCGGTCGCCGACCGGCCACGCGGTGAGGACGAACCGTGCCAGGTCGGTCGCGGCGTCGGTCGTCGCGGCGGGAGCGGCCGTGACCACGAGCCGGATCGCCTGCGCGGCCTCGGCGGCCAGGCCGTCGATGAGCGCGGCCCGGCCGGCGAAATGGACGTAGACGGTGCGCCGGGCCACGCCCGCGGCTCCGGCTATGTCCTCGAGGCGGCTGTCGGGGTCGCGGGTCAGCTCCCGCCGGGCCGCCTCCAGGATCCGGGCGCGGGTGGCGCGGGCGTCACGACGCTGCGCCGGATACGGCGTCGGTGCTGGCCGGCTGGTCACATCGGCACCTCGGGGATCGGACGAGGGAAAGGGGACACCGCGATATTTGCACACGAGTGGGCAACAAACTAGTCTGCACGTCGATGGGCAATTAAGTGATGCCGCTCGTCCCACCCGTCCCTTTAGGAGCTTTTGATGCCCTTCCTCGCGAACACACCCGTGGAGAAGATGACAGGGCCGTACATACGGCGCTGGTGGGCGCTGCTCGTGCTGTGCCTGAGCCTGCTGATCGTGGTGATGGCGAACACCTCACTGATCGTCGCCGCCCCCGACATGACCATCGACCTGGGTCTGAGCAGCAGCGATCTGCAGTGGGTCGTCGACGGCTACACCGTCCCGTACGCCGCGCTGATGCTGGTGCTGGGCTCGATCGGCGACAAGTACAGTCGGCGCGGCGCGCTGGTCACCGGTCTGGTGATCTTCGCGGGCGGTTCGGTGATGGGCAGCCTGGTCGACGAGACCTCGCTGGTCATCGCGGCCCGCGCGATCATGGGTGTCGGCGCCGCGGTCGTGATGCCGGCCACGCTGTCCCTGCTGGTCGCGACCTTCCCCCGGAGCGAGCGGGTCAAGGCCATCACCGCCTGGACCGCCACGTCCGGTCTGGCCATCGCCGTCGGGCCGCTGGTGGCCGGCTGGCTGCTGGAGGACCACGCCTGGGGCTCGACGTTCCTGATCAACGTGCCCATCGCTCTCGTCGCCGTCGTCGGCGCGCTCGTCCTGGTGCCGCCGTCCAGGGCGGAGGGCATGGGCCGGATCGACTACGTGGGCGGACTGCTGTCGATCGTCTCCGTCGGATCCCTGGTGTACGCGGCCATCGAGGGCCCGCACTTCGGCTGGGGCGTCGGCCCCGTCACCGCGGCCGTCGTCGCCGGCGTCGGTCTGGTCGCCTTCGTCGCCTGGGAGCTGCGTCATCCGCACCCGATGCTGGACGTCCGCAAGTTCGCGCTGCGGCCCTTCAGCGGCTCGATGCTCGCGGTGCTGTTCTTCTTCTTCGGCACGTTCGGCGCGATCTACTACTCCACGCAGTTCCTGCAGTTCGTCCTCGGCTACGACGCCCTGGACACGGGTGTACGGCTGCTGCCGCTGGCCGGTGCGGTGTTCCTCGGTGCCGTGGTGACCGGGAAGCTGACCCCGAGGCTGGGTGTGAAGGCGATGGTCGTGACCGGCATGGTCATCGGTACGGCGGGCGTGTTCCTGCTCACCCAGGTCGACAAGGGCTCGACGTACGCCGACTTCCTGGCGCCGATGATGATGCTGGGCTTCGCGATCGGGCTGAGCGTCTCTCCGGCGACCGACACGATCATGGACTCCTTCCCCGAGTCCGAGCTGGGTGTCGGCGGCGGCGCCAATGACACCGCGCTGGAGCTGGGCGGTGCGCTGGGTATCGCGGTCCTGGGCTCGCTGCTGGGCACGGCCTATCGGGACGAGCTGACCGACCTGGTCGGCGACCGGCTCCCGGCCGCGGCGACGGAGACCGCCAAGGACTCGGTCGGCGGTGGCCTGGCCGTCGCCGAGCGCATCGCCCAGGATCCGTCCGCCGGCCCCCAGCAGGCCCAGGCGGTCGTGGACGCCGTCCACCAGGCCTTCGCCCACGGCGTCGCCCAGACCAGCCTCATCGGCGGGATCATCATGGCCGCCGGAACGATGATCGTCCTCGCGGTCCTGCCGGGGCGCCGGACGGTCGGCACGAAGGGGGCCCGGCGGGAGGCCGAGGCGGCGGACGCGGAGCGTGTGGAGGAGCACGCCGAGTCCGCGCGATAGGCCACGGACAGCGCCCGGGAAGGAGCCGGGAACGCTCCGGGAGGGGTGCCCGGGGGACCCTGGCGGGGCATCGGAAGAGGGCCCGGGACACCCGAGGGGCATCGCCAGGCGGGTCGGCGAGGACCGCTACCGCTGGGAGTTCCGGCTGCGGGACGGGGAGGAACTCGACCACGAACGGCTGCGTGAGCTGGTCGCGCCCTGGGTGGACATCCCCGAGACTCCTCCTCCGGCGACTTCCGGGTCGTACGGCAGTCGGCGTACACCTTCCGGGCCCGGATCGCCGACCGGTGGCGCCGCGGCCGGGTCTTCCTGCTCGGCGACGCCGCCCACCTCACGCCGCCGTTCGTGGGGCAGGGGCTGTGCGCGGGGAGGATCCTGCCGGACACAGGTCTGCCCCTGACACCTCGTCAGGGGCAGACCCGACGCCCTACCGGACGGCGAAGCCGACGAACGCGGTCCAGGCCGCCGCGTCGACCGCGAGGCCACGGCGGGCTATGTCCTTGGAGTCGCGCACGCGGACGGTGTGGGGGCAGACGGCGACCTCGACGCACTCGCCGCCCGAGCCCGTGCTGTAGCTGCTCTTGAACCAGGCCGACGCGGGCACGGCGGCGGGGGACTTCTCGGCGTTCATTGTTCTCCCAGCAACTTCTCGACGAAGGTCAGTGATGCGCGCGGGGTGAGCGCTTGGGCCCTGAGGATGCCGTACTGCTCCTCGATCTCCCGGACTGCCTTGCGCTCCGTGTGCAGACGGCTGTCCTTGTATCCCTCCACGTAAGCGATCCTGCGCCCGTCGCGCGTCTCGATCAAGGTGAAGGGACCCTCAAGTCCAGCGTGCTCCTCCAACTCGGTTGGCATCAGCTGGATTTCGACATTGCGGCGTTGCCCGTAGAGCAGGATGTGCTCCAACTGGCCCCGCATGACCGCCCGACCCCCGAGCGGCCTCCGAAGCACTGACTCTTCGATGACGAAGCTGATGGTGGGCTGCGGCGACCGAGCGAAGATCTCTTGCCTGGCGAGGCGAGCCATCACCCGCTCGTCGATGACCTCGTCCGGCAGCAACGGCCGCCACATGGTGAACACCGCGCGCGCATACTCCTCGGACTGCAAGAGCCCCGGCGTGACGAGGAGGGCGAGCCTGCGTACCCCGGGCTCGTACCCCTCCCCGTCAGTTGTCCGAGAACCCGGCTCAACGCCCCGAGTCGAGGAACTCCTTCGCCTTCTTCGGGTGACCGCCGTCCTGCTGCAGGACATACAGGTGGAGCCCGTCCTCGCGGTCGGGGTTGGCGGGAGTGTCCTTCACCGCGATGGCCATCCCCGCATCGAGTTCCCCGATGCGAAACGCCGTGAACGACTGCGCGTCGGTGGACTCCGACGACGACTCGTCACCGGTGTCGTCACAGCTGTTCTCCTGTACGCCCTCGACCTTGTCGCCCACAGTGAAGTCCTGGTGGGACACCCGGGTGTAGAGCTCGCCACGGAACTGGACACCGTCGGCGCAGGAGGCGGAGCCGCCGTCGTCGCTCGATGCGGAGCATGCCGACACCGAGAGGAGCAACAACGCTGTGAGGATGCCCTGCGGCACCCGCCGGCCGCGAGCACGGGACGCGGTGGTCATGTGTGCCCCTTTCATGTCAGTAGAGGCTGCGCAGGCCGCGCACGTCACCGTAGCCGAGCGTGCGCCACTTCTCCGTGCACTCACCGAGTTTCGGGTACATGGTCAGGTTGCTGTGATCGGAGCCTTCGACATGGTCCAGGCCGAAGACGTGCCCGGCCTCGTGGGTGCCGACGCCCCGGAGGTCGTACTTGTCCGAGCAGTGGACTGGGCGGGTGTGAGCCCGTTCGGCCGCGCGCCCCGAACGGTCTCGGGCGAGCTGGTCCCCGGCGTACTCGACCCGGGGGCGGCGACACGCATCCTGTGCGTGGTCCGGGCCCCGGAGGCCAGTTCGACCCACGCGGCGGAGCCGCACCTGCCGCAGCCCCGCGCCCCTTCATGGCGCGGGCGGCGACCCCAGGCTCACAGCGGCCTGTTGGAGGGCCTCCACCAGCGCTGATGTCCGGGGTTGCGGGCCGGACGGAGAGGCCGGCCAGACCGCCGCGATGCGGCGGTGGCCCGCGACCGGGACCGTCGGGAGCGCCACGGTCTCGGGCGGGGCGTCGGTGAGAGCGAGGGTGGGGACCACGGCCGCGCCGAGGCCCGCCCGGACGAGGGCCAGCGTGGTGGGGAACTCCAGTGCGGTATGGGCGCGGTGCGGGGTGAAGGCGTACTGGGCGGAGATCCGGGCCAGGGCGCGGCCGCACGCCGTGCCGGGTGGGGCGGCGACCCAGGGGCGGTCGGCCAGGTCCCTGACCGAGCGGGGCGGGGGAGACCAGTCGGCGGGGGTGATCACCTGGTACGCGTCGTCGGCGACCGGCGCGGACGCCAGGTCACGCCACTGCTCGTCCGGATCGGGATCGTCGCCGTCGTACTCGACGACCAGCAGGTCCAGGCCGCCGGTCCGCAGCTCGCGCAGGGCCTCGGGGCCCTCCGCCTCCACCACCCTCGGCTCCAGCCCGGGGTGGGTGCGGGCGAGGGCGCTCAGGGCCGGGACGAGCAGATGGCACACCGCCGAGGAGAACGCGGCGACCGTCACCGGCCCGGTCGAACGGCCGGTCAGCTCGGCGAGTTCACGGCGGGCCTCCGCCAGTTCGTGCTCGATGCGCTCGGCCCGCGCCGCCAGCAGCCGCCCCGCCGGGGTCAGGCCCGCCCGGCGCCGTGAGCGGTCCACCAGCGGCTGACCCACCTCCCGCTCCAGCTGCGCCAGATGCTGCGACACGGCCGACGGCGTCAGATGCAGCACCTTGGCGGCGTCCACCACGCCACCGCGCAACGCCACCGCACGCAGGACGCGCAGTCGGCGGGGATCCAGTTCCATAAGCCGTACTGTAGTGCCGCTTCAGTAAATCTTGCTTGTGATGAAGTGGCACTGCAGGGAGGATCGGGGCATGAGCAGCAAGCAGCGGCGGATCGTCGACCTCAGCCATCCCATCCGGCACGGGATGATCACCTACCCCGGCCTCCCCGGGCCCGAGATCGGCGATCACCTCACCCGGGAGGCCTCACGGGAGATCTACGCGGCCGGCACCGAGTTCGCCATGGGCCGTATCTCGATGGTGTCCAACACCGGCACCTACCTCGACAGCCCCTTCCACCGCTTCGGCGGCGGACACGACCTCGCCGCGCTGCCGATCGAGAGGTTCACGGACCTCGACGGCGTCGTCGTACGCGTCCAGGACGCCGGCGGGCGCCGGGCCGTGGACCGGGAGGCGCTGCTGCCGTACGACGTTGCGGGCCGGGCGGTGCTGATCCACACCGGCTGGGACCGGCACTGGGGCACCGACGCGTACGGCCACGGCCACCCCTACCTCACGGCCGGCGCCGTCGCCCGGCTGGTCGAGCAGGGCGCCGTCCTCGTCGGCATCGACTCCCTGAACATCGACGACACCGACGACGGCACCCGCCCCGCCCACACCGGTCTGCTCGCCGCCGGCATCCCCGTCGTGGAACACCTGCGGGGCCTGGAGCAACTGCCCCCGGAGGGCTTCCGCTTCCATGCCGCACCGCCGGCCGTCGAGGGCATGGGGACGTTCCCGGTACGGGCGTACGCCCTCCTCGACGACGACTCGACGACGAGGTGAGCCCGGAGGATGCCGAGCTACGGGCGATGTCTACGCTGACGCCGTGACGGACCTCGACATCAAGCGCGTGGACGGCACCGCCGGGGACGAGGAACTCGAAGCCTGGCGGTACGTCCACAACACGATCATCCCGGCCCATCTCCTCTCCCTCGACGACGTCCGCGAGCGCGCCGTACGCAACCACCTCGAACTCGCCCACGCCGACGGCGTCCTCGTCGGCAATTCGACGGTCCGCCCGCCCGAGGGGGACACCGCCACGGCCACGGTCATCGCCCGCGTCCTCGCCGAACACCGGCGGCGGGGGTTCGGCGAGCAGCTGTACGAGCGGGCGTTGCGGCGGGCGCGGGAGCTGGGCGCCCGGGTGATCGAGACCTGCGTACTGGAATCGAACGCGGCCGGCCTGCGGTTCGCGCTCGACCACGGTTTCGTGGAGACCGAGCGCTACCTGCTGGACGGCGACACGATCCCGTGGATCGACCTACGGCACCCGGGCTGAACCCGGGTCGACCTACAGCTTCCCGGCGATGTCCAGCGCGGCCACGTACCCGAACGTCATCGCCGGTCCGATCGTCGAGCCGGCCCCCGCGTAACTGCGGCCCATCACGGCGGCGCTGGCGTTGCCCGCCGCGTACAGGCCGGGGATCACCCTGCCGTCGGGGCGCAGGACGCGGGCGCGGGCGTCGGTGAGGAGACCGCCCTTGGTGCCGAGGTCGCCGGGGACGATCCGCAGGGCGTAGTAGGGCGGCAGCCACAGGGGCGCCAGGCAGGAGTCGGGGAGCACGGACGGGTCCGTGTAGTAGTGGTCGTAGGCGCTGTCGCCGCGCCCGAAGTCCGGGTCGTCCCCTTGCCTGGCAAGGGAGTTGAAGCGGTCGACGGTGGAGCGGAGGGCGGCGGCGGGGACGCCGATGGCGCCGGCGAGCGCGTCGAGCGTCCACGCCTTGTGGACGGCCCCGGCGTCGTACCACTCGTCGGGGAACGGGAAGGTCGGCGCGATGTCCTTGAAGAGGTACCGGTTGCGGTAGTTCTGGTCGACGATCAGCCAGGCCGGGATGTGCGGGGCGGACGGGGTGTCCCGCTCGTACATCGTGTGGACGACATCGCTGTACGGCCCCGCCTCGTTGACGAACCGCGCGCCGGCCCCGTTGACCAACAGCCCACCGGGCAGCGTGCGTTCGGCGAGACAGAACCACGCCTGGCCGGGGGTGGGGATCGCGGGCCCCCACCAGGCGTCGTCCATCAGCGCGAGGTCGGCGCCGACCCGCTGACCGGCGCGTATCCCGTCCCCGGTGTTCTCCTTCGCCCCCACCGTCCACTGTGTCCCGACGGGCTGCTCCTGGTACTGCGCCCGCATGGCCGCGTTGTGCTCGAAGCCGCCGGAGCCGACGACGACGCCCCGGCGGGCGCGGACGAGTCCGGGGGAGCCGTTCCTGGTGACGACCGCTCCCGTCACCGCCCCGTTCTCCACGTACAGGTCCGTCAAAGGGGTGTTGAGCCACACCGGCACATCGGCACCGAGCAGCCCGGCCCGCAGCCCGCCGGCCAGTGCCTGCCCCATGGTGAGCGGCTTCTGCCCGAGCAGCGCGGCCTTCGTACCCCGGGCGAGGCACTCCGTGGCGACGGCCAGCCCCTTCGCGCTCACGGCGGTCAGCGCGAGCCACTTGTAGTCGGCGCTGAAGACCACCATCCCGGCCGGTACGGCCAGATACGCGGGATTCAGCCGAGCCAGCTCGTCGCCCAGCAGGTTCCCGTCGAACTGGTCCGGCTCGATGGACCGTCCGTTCGGCAGGCCTCCCGGCAGCTCCGGGTAGTAGTCGCTGTACCCCTCCATCCACCGGAACCTGAGCGGGCTGTTGGCCATGACGAACGACAGCATGGCCGGCCCGTGGTCGAGGAACGCCTTCTGCCGGTCGGCGGGCACGTCGTCCCCGACCACGGCCGCGAGGTACCGCTCCGCCTTGGCCGGCGTGTCCGGCACCCCGGCCGCCTTGATGACACTGTTGTTCGGCAGCCAGATCCCGGCCCCCGACCGCGCCGCGGACCCCCCGAAGGTCGGCGCCTTCTCCACGACGACACAACTCAGCCCCTGCTTCGCCGCCGTGAGCGCGGCGGTCATCCCGGCCGCGCCGGAGCCGATGACGACGACGTCGTAGGTGCCGAGGAGGGGCGGTGCGGCGGCGGCGGCCGGACTCCCCGCGACCCCGCCCGCCGCGACCGCGGCCCCCGCCCCCGCGGCCGTACCGAGCACCCGCCGCCGGCTGGGGCCCGCCGCGGCCCCCGTACGTCTCCCAGGATCCGCGCTCTTGGACATGCAGGACGCTCCAGCCTCGCGAAGGGACGGGTGGCCGTGCTTGTTCCCCCGGGAAGCGGCATTCCCCTGCGCCCCGGACGTGGTGCGGAGCCTCGAATCTGACGTCCAGGGATGGTGAAGTCAAGACACGCGTCGGGGCTGGTGCCGGTGGGGCGCGAGCCGTGCGCGCGACGGGGGCGCACGTCGCGGCGGCAGCCGACGACGCTGACCGGACCGGGCTGGACCGGACCGCACACCGAACCGCTTGACCTGCGTATTCGTTTCGCCGTCTGTGCACACGGGAAGGGTTCGGGCAGCGTTATCCCGGTCCACGGACCGAGGGAGGGGGAACGCGGTGCAGGACCTCGTGCGGGCGCTGGACCATGTCCGGACGGCCGACGGGCGGTGGTTACGGGTCGAGTGCTCGGGGGATCCGCGGGGGCGGCCGGTCTTCCTGCTGCACGGGATGCCCGGCAGCAGGGTGGGCCCCAGGCCGAGGTCGATGTACCTCTATCACCGTGGTGCGCGCCTCATCAGCTACGACCGCCCCGGGTACGGAGGGTCGGACCGTCGCGCGGGGCGCCGGATCGTGGACGTCGTCGACGACGTGACCGACGTCGCCGACGCGCTGGGACTGGACCGCTTCGCGGTGGTGGGACGGTCCGCCGGGGCCCCGCACGCGCTGGCGTGTGCCGCGCGGCTGCCCCACCGGGTGACGCGGGCGGCGGCGCTCGTCACGCTCGCGCCGCGCGACGCGGCGGGCCTGGACTGGTTCGCGGGGATGGCGCCGTCCAACGTCCGGGAGTTCCGCACCGCGTTCACCGATCCCCAGCGGTTCGCGGCCGGGATGATTCCGCGCTCCGCCGCGATCCGCTCGGACCCGGCACGGTTGCTGGACGAACTGCGCGGCGAGCTCACCGACGACGACCGGATCATCGTCTCCGACAACGGCATCCGCTCGATGCTGCTGCGCAACTACCACGAGGCGCTGCGGACCTCGCCCTACGGCTGGATCGACGACGCGCTGGCGCTCACCGCCCCGTGGGGGTTCGAACCGGGTGAGATCCGGGTGCCGGTGCTGTTCTGGCACGGGGCGAAGGACGTCTTCTCCCCGGCCGCCCACTCCTCCTGGCTCGCCGCGCGCATCCCCCGGGCGACCGCCGTCCTGGAGCCCACCGCCGCCCACTTCGCCGCGCTCCGCGCGCTGCCGGCCATCCTGAGCTGGCTCCTCACCGACCTGCCCAGGTCGGTCTCCCGGCCCGTCTGACGCTCGTCGGGCCGACGCGTACGGGGCACACCGTCGACCGCTACGGCGTACGGGGCACACCGCCGGGCGCTACGGCGTACGGGGCACACCGCCGGCGGCCACGGCGCACGGTCACACCGCCAGCGGCTCCAGGTCCCGGTAGACCCGGCGCTCCCCGGACACCAGCTGCGTGATCCCGTTGTCGGGACCCATCTGCCTGCTCTGGCGCAGGAGTTCGGCGAGCATGTCCTGCCGGAGCCGTTCCGCCTCCTGCGTCCGGCCGAGCGCGCGCAGCGTCAGCGTCGAGTTGGAGACCACTCCGAGCGCCTCCGGATGCTGCGGTCCGAGGATGTGCAGGAGCGCGTCGCGCGCCGGTTCCTCCAGCGCCCAGGCCTCCGCCGGCCGGCCCTGGTCGGCGAGGACGTTCGCGTGGTTGGCGCGCGCGAACAGCGTGTGCGGGTGCTGGTCGCCGAGGACGTCCGCCATGCGCTCGGTGACCCGCCGGAACACGGCCTCGGCCTCGCCGACGTCGCCGCACGCCCAGTGGTAGATGCCCAGGTTGTTCAGCGCGGCCTGGGTGTACGGATGCCGCTCGCCCGGCACGTTCATGTACTCGGCGAGGGCCGCCCGCGCGACCTGCCGCGCCTTCTCCCGCTCGTCGGCGGCGTACAGATCGGCCGCCCTGTTCAGGTCGCAGGCCAGCGAGTCGGGGGTGGGCGCGTCGTACTGGGCCCGGTACTGGGCCTGGGTCGCCACCGTCAGACGATGGGCGTCCTCGAACAGGCCGGCCCTGCGCAACGACACGGCGAGGGACTTCGCGCAGCTCAGTGTGCCCGGGAAATCCTTGGTGAGGGTGCGCTTGTGGGCCTCGTAGGCCTGGGCCAGGAGGTCCACCGACTCGCTGTAGCGGCCCACCTCGCGCAGGTCGCGGCCGAGACGGGAGGCCGAGGCCAGGGTGTAGGGATGGTTCGGGCCGAGAACCTCCTTGCGCCGGTCGTAGGTGTCCTGGTCGAGGTCGCGGGCATCGCTGTAGCGGCCCACCATGCAAAGCGTCAGCGCGAGGTTGTTCGCCGCGCTCAGCGTGCGCGGGTGCGACTCGTGGAAGATCTGGCTGAAGCCGTCGTGGGCCTCCCGGGCCAGCTCCACCGCGCTGGTGTACTCGCCGAGGGCGGCGAGGTCGCTGGAGAGACCCGAGACCGTGATGTAGGTGTGCGGGTGCGAGGCGCCGAGGACGCGGCGCTGGTGCTCCAGCACCTCCTCGTTCAGCCGTGAGGCCTCCACGTAACGCCCCTGGGACCGCAGCACGTTGGCGAGCTGGCAGCGCAGGTACAGGTACTGCACGTCGTCCTCGCCGAGGAAGGTCCGCCAGTGCGCCAGGACCTCCTCGGCCCGCTGCTGGGCCTCGGGGAAGTTGCCGCGCTTCCACAGGTACCGGATCCGGTCGACGAGCAGCCTGCGGGGCTCGACCTCGACGCAGTTGCGGACGTCGGCGGCGCGCAGATGGGGCCAGATGACCTCGAAGCGCGGCCAGGTCTCGGGGTCGTCGGTGGGTTCGTCGCCGTCGGGGCGCGCGCCCGCGAGGACGGTGTGGACGACGTGCCGGGCGGTCCGCTGTTCCTCCTCGGTGAGCTGGGAGCGGATCACGGCCTGGACCAGCCGGTGGATCTGGATGCTGTTGCTGACCTGGTCGACCTTGGCGAGGGCGAACCGGGCGATCTCACGGATGACCCTGCCCAGCATCAGGCTCTCCTGCAGGGTGCCGTCCACCTTGCGCAGTTCGTCGATCATCTCCTTGCTGTAGAGCAGATACGAGGAGATCGGCTCCGGAGCCATGAACGCGCACAGCTGCAGCAGCCGTACCGACGCGGGCGAGCGCTCCTTCAGCCGGGAGATGGAGACGTTCCAGGTCGCGGCCACCGTCTCCGGGTAGTCGGCGGGCTGGTTGAGGTCCAGCACGGCGGTGGTCTGCTCCGCGAGCAGCCGCAGATACTCCTCGATGGGGGCGGCCGTCTCGGCGAGCCAGGCCCCCGCCTGCTCCACCGCGAGGGGCAGGTCGCCCACCGCGAGCGCCACCCGGTCGGCCTCCTCCGCGCTCAGACCCGGGGCCCGCCGGGACAGGTGCTCGACGCTCTCCTGGCGCTGGAACACATCGACGGGCAGCGCCGAACCCTGCTGTGTCCAGGCCTGGTTGCGTGAGGTGACCAGGATGTGGCCGCCGCCCCCGGTGGGGAGGTAGGGCAGCAGTTCCGCGGGGTCGTCGGCGTTGTCGAAGACGAGGATCCAGCGCCGCGTCGGCACTCCGCGCGTCAGCATCTGCACGGCTTCCTGACTCGCCTGCGCCATGTCGTCACGGCCGGGCGCGCCGATCCGGGAACCGAGCTCGGCGAGGGAGGAGACGACGTTGTCGATCTCCTCGGCGGAGATCCACCACACCAGGTCGTAGTCGGCCATGAAGCGGTGCACGTACTCCAGGGCCACATGCGTCTTGCCGACGCCGCCGAGCCCGAACAGTGCCTGGGGCTGCGGCAGCACGACGGACAGACCGCCGCGGAGCTGCTCGCGCAGCCGGTCGAGGATGATCCCCCGGCCGGTGAAGGTGGTGTTGCGCTGGGGCGCGTTCCACACGTTGGGGACGCTGCCCGGGAAACGCGGGCCCGGTGTCCCGCTCTCCGCGGGCCGCTCCGGCAGCGACAGCGCGCCCAGCAGAGCCCGGACGCACGCGGCCTCGTCGAGCCGGTGCAGGTCGACCGGTTCGCCGTCGAAGTAGGCGTCCGAGCGCCGGGGCTCGTCGACCCGCAGGATGATGGGCGCGGCGTACGGAACGTCCGGCAGGCCGTCGGAGAGGGAGCGCCAGACCTCCCCGGCGGTGCGGGCCTTCTGGAAGGCGTTCGACATCAGGACCATCACCTGCGTCGCCGGATCGGGTCGCTCGGGCGCCCCGACGGCCACGTCGTGCAGGGTGACGTCGCAGCCGGAGAGCCGGAGCACCGCCTCCACCCACTCCGCCCACATACGGTTCTCGGCCGCGTACACCACGACGACGTCCACCGCGCGGGTCAGCGGCCGCCGCCGGGTGAAGGCCTCCACACAGCGCAGCCGCACCTGCTCGGGGATGGGCGGCAGCTCGGTGACCTCGCCGTCCGTGACCACCGCCGTGAGGCGCTCGAAGGCGGAGAGCAGGGAGTTCGCGATGCCGCTCTTGTCACCGACGGTCGCGAGGGTCTCCTCGTACGCGTAGTACGGCCGGTACGGGATCTCGACCCGGCCCCAGTACCCGTTCAGCTCCTCGGCGCCCAGCTGCTCGCCGCCGGGCCCCTTGGGCAGGCCCTCGAACTTCAGCTTGGCCAGCGCCCGTCCGGCGTCGACCTTCTCCTTCTCGCCCTCGTCGATGCGCATGGGCACCGGCAGCACCCGGATGCGCCGCTTGTGGTAGCCGTCCTCGACACTGCGGGCGACGGCGGCGGCGCCGTCCAGCGACTGGTCGCTGAGGGTGAAGCAGTCGACGAGCATGTCGGGCATGTGGATCGTGCAGATGTCCGCGTTGTCCGAGAGCCCCGTACGGCTGTCGATGAGCACGTAGTCGTACGACGCCTTCATGTCGTCCCGCAGCGCGTCCAGGAACAGGCCGCCGCCGAGCCGCTCGTAGAAGTTGTCCCACTCGAACGACGACACGGTCGCGGAGTAGTCCCGGTTCTGCTTGCCCGCGGACAGGAAGTCCAGCGAGCCGCCGTCCGGGAAGGAGAAGCCGTGCCGTTCGGGGGTGAGCGAGACGGCGTGCTGTTCGACCCGCGCGAACTCCAGGTGCCAGGGTCCGGAGCGTGGTGCTCCGGTCGTCGCCGCCCAGCAGTACTCGGTGATCATGTCGATGACCCCGGTGGTGGCGGCGAGCGCGTTCGGGTCCAGGAACGGGCGGAAGAAACGATCCAGCCCGGGGGCTTCCAGGTCCCAGTCCACCGTCAGCACGCGTTTGCCGTTGGCGGCGAGGATCCAGGCCGTGTTGGCCAGGGCCATCGTGCGCCCCGTACCGCCCTTGTACGAGTAGAAGGTGATGATCCGTCCGTCCTGCCGGGCAGTCATGCTTCTCCTCCGTGGTCGGGACCCGCGTCGGAAGGCGGCGGGTGATGAGGGCCCATCAGGCGGGGCCGGGGCCCTCGGGGGCCCGGGGGCGGATGCGCGGCGGCGTTCCTGAGGAACTGCCGGGTGGCGTGCGCCACGACGGACGGCAGGACATCGGTGAACGCCTTCAGCGTGGGCACACCCGCGACCGCCACCCGGCAGTCGGTGCGGCGCCCGTGCTCCAGGATGTTCGGCAGGACGCGTTCCAGTTCGGCCGTGAGCCGCTGCCCCTCCTCACCGTGGCACTGGAGGTCGGCGCGGTTCCAGGGCACGATCGCGCTCACCCACGGGTGGGCGGCGTGATCGAACTCCCGGAGCCGGTTCCGCCGTTCCTCGTCGTGGACGGCCCAGCGGTCGACCAGCAGGATCGCCGGGTGGCCGGGCTGGGCCGCCGCGACGGCCCCGTGCCCGTCGGGCCCACCGGGGGCCGGCACATCGGGGACCACATGTCCGTCGTCGAAGTCGGAGACGGTGATCCGGTAGTCCAGCGACCGGATCAGCTCCTCCGCCAGCGCTGGCAGCGGCCGGGTCGACTCGCCGTGGTACGGGTTCCAGTCCCGCGCGTCCTCCCCGTACGGGCGCGTGTCGCGGTGCTCGGGGACGGTGTCGCGGGTGGGCGCGGCCACGGTCAGATGGATGCTGCGGGGGCCTTCACCACGCGGCTTGAAGGCGCTGGGCGTCGTCTCGTACGGGCGGGGGCGGCTGGACGGCAGCGGTGACTCGTGGGCGACCCGGACGATCCGCTGCGCGAGCGCGAGCACGGTCTCGTCGTACTCGTCCTTCAGCCGCTTGAGCTTGATCAGCCCGTAGATCCCGTGGGCCAGGTACCGCTCCCCGAAGGGCGAGTGCTCGATGTGGATGTGCCGTACGGAATCGGGGAGTTGGTCGAAGGGGACATGCGTCCACAGCGCCGGGACGATGGCGGGGACGTCACCGGCTCCGGCGGTCTTGGCCTGCACGATGCGCTCGTTGAACGCGTACCACTCCCGGCCGCACATCTCGCTGGTGAAGTACCTCGGGGAGAACAACGGCACGAACACCCGGCACAGGGAGAGGTTCTCGCTGAGCTTGTCGGGCCAGCCGTCCCCGGAGCGCATCTCCCGGTCCATGAACCCCGCGGCCGCGCCGGCGGGCAGGTCGGTGAGCGCCATGATGTGGTCGCACAGGTCCCTGAAGAGCACGTGCACCCAGTGGTCCGGGTCGCCGCCGCCCGGCCCCCAGGGCGGGGTGTGGGCGTAACTCAGAAAGAAATAAGGCCGGTTGTCCGCGGCCCTCCCCCGTTCAGGTATGTCCACGCGCGCCCCCCTGCCCGCAGATGCCCCCCGACCCCGCCGAAGGCGCCATCCGGGCGAACCAACAATGTGCCTGATCGCCACCTGTGCCCGGCGGCTTGTTTCACGTCATTTCCCAGCGATATCCGGACATCTGCTTCAGGGCGGTGTCCACGGCGTCACGCATCCCGATGAGCACGGTGGTCCTTCCTGCCACTTCCCGCTCAGTGCGAAGATCACGCGGAAGCCGCTCACCGATCTCCTCGAAGTCCCCGTCGTACAGATCGACGTCCTCGTACTCGATCCAGCCCCTGTCCCGCACCACACAGCGGTACGTCCGGGTCGGCGGCGGCGGGGACAACCGGTACTCGGCGAGATGGAACGCCGTGCACACCTCGAACCCCACGCGCAGCAGCAGGATCTCCGCGTCGGCCTCGTAGAGCTCGGACAGCGGCGAACGCTCGCCGAGGTGGCAGTGCGGGTCGTGGTCGCCGAGCAGCTCGGTCGCCCGGGGTCCGAGCGCGGCGAAGGAGGTCTGCGGATGACCGCTGCGCACGGCGCCCGGCGTGGTCCGTACGCACTCGGCGAGCGCGCCCATCGTCGGGCAGGGGGTGCTCTCCGGATCGAACGGCGGCATCGACGCCCGGAACCCGGCCTTCTGCGGCTCGTCCATCCCCTCGGTGCGGTCGGCGTACTCGCGGGAGGTGTCGGAGTTCTCCGGAGTGAAGGCGGGCACGACGAGCGTGCCGCCCGGCCCGAGGGCGCTGAGCAGGGCGTCGCGTACGGCGGTGGGGGAGAGGCCGCTGCCCCTCAGCGAGGCGTGCGCCATCAGGACCCCGCCCGGGCGGACGCCCAACTCGGCCAGCGTGGCCCGGAAACGGCTCAACGGGTCCTGCGACCGTGTGGCGTCAGCCATGGAGCGCCCTCCATTCCGTGTGCATCTCCTCCACCAAGTAGGCGCCGCTCTCGGTGAGTTCACCGGGAGGGCGGGCGGCCAGCAGGTCCAGGGCGTGGCGGGCCCGCCGGAGATCCTCGGCGGACCGGGCCGGTGACGCGGTCGCTCTGCCCAGGTACTCGCTCGCCTCGTCGAGCAGTCGGCCGGCACCCGTGCCGGGCACGGTGAGATCCGCGATCTGCCGGAGGCCGGCGAGTCTGGACCGCCGCCCCAGCAACGGCAGTGCGCCGACGAACTCCTCGGGCTCGAAGTCGACGGCCACGCCCAGTGCCCCCGGCGCGTCGGCGCAGACCCGCAGTCCGGTGCCCGCGGCGAGCGGGGTGATCGTGGTGGCGAGGAGCGCGTTGACGCCGTCGCGCCAGCCGGGTTCGCGCTCGTCCAGCAGGCCGTACGCGGCGCGCAGCCGCTTGCCGAAGAGGGCCAGGTCGCTCGGGCTCAGCGGCTCCGCCACGGGCGACGGGTAGCGGTCGCGGTACGGATCGGCGTCGTCGATGAGGAGGGACGCCTCTTCGGTGAGACGCAGCGTCTCCAACGGCCGCCACGGCGGGGTCCGTTCCTCGCCCGCGTGCTCCGGCACCCGTACCCGGAAGTCGCCGTCGGTGACGGTGAACTCGACCCGTCCGGGACGCGGCAGCCGGACGGTCCCGAGGCTCGGGAGGTGCACCTCGCCGTCCGGGTGGTGCCAGCCGAGGGTCACCGTCGAGCCCGCCCGCACCGCGGCGGCCGTGGCGGCGGCCATGAGCCGGGGAAGGTGGCCCGGGTCGTCCGGGGAGCCGAGCAGGGCGGGTCGCAGATAGGGGTGGGCGAGGAAGGAGTCGAGGTGCGCGCCGGCGGTCGGGTCGGAGTCCAGGCGGACGAACAGCTGCCAGGCCGCGTCCCAGTCGGGGGTCCCGGCGAGCCGGCCGTTGGTGTCGGCGAGCAGTGCCCGGTTCAGGTGCAGTTGTGCCGAGCGGAGTTCGCCGGTGCCGGTGACCGCCGGCACGAGTGCCCGTTCGGTGATCCGCTCGGCGACGCCCTCGACGAGGGATCGCAGGTCGGCGCAGAAGACCGACGGGTTGTCGAACCCGCGCTCGTCGCTGTACCGGTGGGCGTAGAGTCCGCCGCCGCAGGACTCGACGACCGGGCAGCCGCGGCAGGTGTCGCTGAGACCGTCCACGCCGAGCTGCCGGGCCCGCACTCCGGGATGCCCCGCGAACTCCTCGAAGCTGTGCCGGAAGACGTCGTAGCCGGTGGCCGGGGCGCCGTCGTACGCCGTCTTGAGCGAGTCGGCCTGTTCGAAGGAACCGTCGGTCTCGACGACCGCGAGGTCGCTCGGCGCGAGTCCCATGGCCTCGGTGAGGCTGGGACCGCCGCGCAGGGTGCTGAGCACCGAGTCGAAGGTCCTGACCGGCATGGGGCGCCCCTGCTCCTCCCAGCGGTCGAAGACCCTGAGCAGCCAGTCGGCGTAGACGGTGCCCTGGCCATGGCCGGGCGGCGGGCTGTCCCAGGTCGAGTGCGGCAGCAGGTAGTCGATGCGGGGCGGCCGCAGGGCCGTCAGGGCGTCGTGCACCGCGACCGGGTCGTTGGCCACGTCCACCGTGCACAGCAGGCCCTGATAGAGGTGCCGGTATTCCGGCAGACGGAGCAGTTCGATCGCCTTCAGTACCCGGTCGTAACTGCTGCGGCCCCGGCGGTCCAGCCGATGACGGTCGTTCGCGGCCCGGTCCCCGTCGAGGGAAACTCCGACCTTCACGCCGAATTCCCGGAACACCTCCAGGTGCCGCCTGTTCAGCTGCACCCCATTCGTATGAATTCGGAGATCCAATACGGTGACCGGTGCCAGTGCGCGGGTGAGTTCCGCGCAGATGTTCCTCAGCCGGGCCGGGCCCGCGAGCAGGGGTTCTCCGCCGTGCAGAATGACCGTCACGGATTCCAGCCCGCCGTCCGCCGCGTATTCGGCGAGCCGACGAGCCACCTGGCCGAGGGTGTCCTCCGAGATCACGACCGGCCGGGCACGCCAGCTCTGGTCCGCGTGCTCGTACACATAGCAGTGGTCGCACGCCAGGTCGCAGCGGCTGTGCACCTTGAGGACCAGCTGGTGGATCGGCGGCCGGCCGTGAGAGTCCGTCACTTTTCCGGAGTGTACGCGCCCCCGCCACCCCGCGCTGACACGACGAGACCCCAACTTCCTTGATCAACAAGGAGGTTGGGGTTTCGGTGACGGTGCCTAGATGGACGAGTTGAACTCGCCCGCACCGGAGGGGCTCGCCTCGCGACCGTCGGTCACGCGACCGGTGGACCGCTGGACGCGGCGCGCACGCGGGTCGATCGTCGCGAGTGTGGCCGTCCGCGTGGGGGCGGGGCGGGTGGCGCCCTGTCGGCGGATCGGCGTCGTGCCCGTAGGGTTCATAGTTTTCTCGTCTTCTTCAAGGGGGACCAGAACGTTCTGTCATCGGCCCCCGCCCGACGAGATCCTGCACTAGGGCCCGGTCATTGAGGTTACGACGACTTCGTAACCGATGGTTCTATCATGCACGCCTCATACCATGCACGCCTCCTGGGGTAAAGGGTGCCTGGCGTCGGTGGTAAGAGGGTCCGCCTCGGCGGTAAAGGGTTCCTCGTGCCCGGATAGGCGCCCTGGTGCGATTCCAATTTTGACGAGAGCATGACCTGCCGTTCACTCCATATGTCTGTGCGAGGTCCCTCATGGCCGCAACGCCCGGCCCGAGCACCACGGTGAATGACGACGACCTGCCTCCGCTGTTCCAGGTGAATGACCGCATGGCACTGGTCCATCAGGGGGAGTCCTTCCGTGTCGTCCGCACCCAGCTGGTCGTCCTGCTCCTCGCCACCGCGACCGCGTCGATGTCGGAGCGCGTGAACAGCCGTGTCCCCTCCTGGATCGCCGCCGTGCTCTATGTGCTGACGATCGCGATCGGTGTCCACGCGTCCCGCCGCCGCTCCCGCCTGCACTGGCAGGCCCACCGGGCGGCGGCCGAGGTGATCAAATCGCTCGCCTGGCAGTACATGGCGCACGGGGGCCCCTTCCACTCCCGGGTCGCCAATCCGGAGGCGCTGTTCGCCACCCGGCTCGAGGAACGTCTGAGCGAGCTGAGGAAAGTGGGGTGGGAGGACCAGCGCGAGGGGACGGCCGGACACGGGATCGGGCAGATCACACCGATGATGCGGGCGATCCGGGCCAAGCCGTTCGCGGCCCGGCGCGACATCTATCTGCGCGACCGGGTGGTGGAACAGCTGATCTGGTACGGCAACCGGGCCGGACAGGCGCACCAGGCCTCCGTGCGCTGGTCCGGGATGACGGCCGTGCTCACGCTGCTGGCCCTGATCGCCTCCGTGCTCAGGGCGTTGGGCGTCATCGGGCGCTGGGACCTGACCGGCGTGCTGAGCGCCGCGGCGGCGGCCGGGGTGGCCTGGCAGGAGGTCCGACGGCACCGCCCGCTCACGTACGCGCACTCGCTCGTGGAACAGGATCTGGAGACCCTGCGGGTGGCGATGAGCACCACGGTCACGGAGGAGGGCTGGGCGGACGCGGTCGCGGAGGCGGAGCGCCTGGTCTCGCCGCAGCACACGGACTGGCTGGTGCGGTTCGGCTCCTGACAGGGCCCCTGACAGGGCTCCCGACAGGGCCCCTGACAGGGTTCCTGACGGGGTGGCGGGAGCGGAACGTCAGCGTGGGCGGACGACGCCCGGGCTCCACAACACGGTCACCGGGACACCGGTGCCGCGCGCGTAGTCCACGATGTCACCGGTGCCGCCGAGGCCGCGGGCGGGGGCGCCGTCCCAGACGGCGATCATGCGGTCGACATGGTCGACGATGTAGCGGCCGGCCGCGTAGTAGGCCTCGTCGTGGGTGCGCTCGTGCGGCAACTGCACGCGCTCGGCGCAGCACTTCAGGAGCCGACGGTACGACGCCCGTACGCGGTCGTCGCCGAGATGGGCCTCGTAGTCCATGCCGGGGATCACGGCGGTCAGCGCGATGCCGTACTCCAGGGCGATCTCGGCGAACAGCTGGTCGGCGCCGGCGGCCAGGCTGCTCACGGCCCGGACCGAACCGATGCCCCGTAGCTCCGCCCGGACGCCCGAGCGTACGGCTGACAGGGCTCCGTCCGGGATCTGTCGATGTCCGGTGATGCCGATCCGGGTCACGGGCCCTGCCATTCGCACGCTCTCCTCCGCGGCCGCGGTCATCCAAATCACCCTAGCGTCAAGGAACCTGCACGGAAACGACACGTACGCGCGTTCGGTGAGGCATCGGGGGCTCACAGAGGCGACAGCCAGGTGAGCGCCGTGTCGACGGCCGCCCCCTCGTGCTCCGGGCCGGGGGAGGCGGGCGAGGGGCGAGGCGTGGGTGAGGGCGAAGCGTGGGTGAGGGCGAAGCGGAGGTGAGGGCGAGGCGGAGGTGAGGGCGGGGCCGGGGTGAGGGCGGGGCCGGGGTGAGGGCGGGGCGGAGGTGAGGGCGGGGCCGGGGTGAGGGCGGGGCGGAGGTGAGGGCGGGGCCGGGGTGAGGGCGGGGCGGAGGAGAGGGCGAGGCGGAAGTGAGGGCGGGGCCGGGGTGAGGGCGAGGCGGAGGAGAGGGCAAGGCGGAGGACAGGGCGAGGCGGCGAGGAGAAGGCGGTGGCGAGCGCGAGGCGGCGGGCAGGGGGAGGCCGTCGGCGTCGGGTCGGTCCTCCGTGCCGGGCCGGGGTGAACCTGCCGTCGGCGCCGGCCCTGGTCCCCGGCGTGTCAGTCCGCTTGTTCGGTGTCGTCGACGGCCCCCGGCTGGGGAGACCGGTCGCCGACCCGGTCCAGGGTGAGGGGCTCGATGCGGCCCTCCAGCATGGCGCCGACGCCGAGGGCGGCACAGACGTCGGGGCGTTCGGCGATGTGGACCGGCATGCCGGTGGCGTGACGGAGCATCTGGTCGAAGCCGGGGAGGAGGGCGCTGCCGCCGACCATCATGATGCCGCGGTCGGCGAGGTCGGCCACCAGGTCGGGCGGGCAGTCGCGCAGGACCTTGCCGATGCCGTCGACCACGGCGGTGAGAGGGGTCTGGATGGCGTCGCGTACGGCCGCGGTGTCCACCTGGACCGAACGGGCCAGCCCCGTCGCCACGTCCAGGCCGTGGATCTCGGTGGAGGCCGGGCCGTGCGGGGTGAGGCCGTTGCCGGAGAGGGCGAGCTGCAGCGGTCGTACCGACTGGCTGGGCAGCGTCAGCTCGTGGCGGAGGCGAAGGTGCTGCACGATCGCGTGGTCGATGGCCTCGCCGCCGACGGGGATGCGTACGGCGTTGACGACCGAGCCGAGGGAGAGGACGGCGAGCTCGGTGGCCCCCGCACCGCACACCATGATCATGGTGGCCTCGGGCTGCTCGACGGGCAGACCGCAGCCGACCGCCGCCGCGATGAGGGTGTCGACCAGTTCCACCCGGCGCGCGCCGAGGCCCACCAGGGTCTCGATCGTGGCGCGCTGGGCGAGCGGGTCCGCGTCGTGCGGGGTGCAGGCGGCGGCGCGCAGGACGGGCTTGCGGCGCAGGTTGCGGCGGACCTTGTCGCCCAGCAGCTGGCGCAGCATGCGCTGGGCCATCTCGATGTCGACCACGGTGCCGCCGGAGACGGGCCGCACGACCCGGATGTAGTCGGGCGTACGGCCCATCATCCGCTCCGCGAACTCCCCGACCGCGATCAGCGCGCCCGTGCGGGTGTTGACGGCGGCCACGCTCGGCTGGTCCACCACCAGGCCCGCGCCCTTCACGAACACCCGGGTCCGCGCGGCCCCGAGGTCGACGCCGAAGTGGCAGCGGCGCAGCTGCTCCAGACTGGCGGTCATCGCGGTCATTGCGGATCCTCCCGAGAGCACGGACCGTACGGACCGCCGCTGTTCGGCGGTCCCCTGGTTCCCTCTGCATCGTGCGGGGGGTGGGGGCGGGGTGCCTGTCGGGGTGGGCCGGGTGGGGGTGCGGCCGGACGGGTGGTCCGGTGCGCGGAAGTCGGGCGGGAGGGGGAGAAAGGCGAGGTGGGAGCGGGTGGGAGGAGGTAGGGAGGGCCGGGACGGTCGTCACTCAGGTGGGCGTGCGTCCGGGCGTGTCGTCTTGTCGGGGCGGGTCGTCGCGGGTTCGACGATCCCCCGTACGACTCCCAGCTCCACCAGATCCTGTGGTCGTAGCCGGAGTTCGTCCGCCGTCGTCCGGGTCTGCTCCTGATGGCGTTTGAGGATCGCGGTGGCCGGCTCCGGGGCGATCACCGAGAAGTAGCTGTCCGGCGTGGCCCAGGTGTGGTCGGGGGCGGCGAGTGCCAGGGCTCCGCCGGAGCCGCCCTCGCCGATGAGGAGGGTGGTGAGCGGGGTGAGGGCGGTGGCGACGGTGGTGAAGAGGGTGGCGATGGCGGGGCCCGCGCCCTGACGTTCCGCTTCGGCGTCGTTCGCGGCTCCGGGGGTGTCGATCAGGGTCAGTACGGGGATGCCGAGGCGGTCGGCGAGGCGGATCAGGCGGGTGGCGGTGCGGTAGCCCGCCGGGCGGGTGGGGGTGCCGCACTGGGCCGCGTAGGCGATGGTCCGGCCCTCGCGTTCGCCGAAGCCGCACAGCACGCCGGGGTCGGTGCCGCCGACGCGGTCCCCTCGCAGGGGGGCTCGGCGGCTGAAGTAGGCGTCCAAGTAGGCCTCGGCGCGGGGGCGTTGGGGGGAGCGGGCGCGTTGTACGGCTTCCCAGCCGGTGGTGGGGAGGAGGGGCGCCGTAGGGGGTGGGGGTGGGGGGAGCGGTTCGTCGGCGGCTGAGGGTGCGTGGTGGCTGGTCGCGCCCCGCGGCGGAGTCGCGGATGGGTACAGCCCCGCGCCCCTCGAGGGCCGGCGGCCCTCGTCAGGGGCGCGGTGCGGTGGGAGGGCGTGGGGCGGGGGTGCGGGGGCCGTGGAGGGGGTGGTCAGGAGGGCCAGCCAGAGGGCCAGGGTGTCGCGCAGGTCGTCCGGGTGGACCACCGCGTCCACGGAGCCCGCCGCCACCTGGGACTCCGCCGTGTACGCCGCCGGGTCCGCGTCCGGAGGGCGGACCCGGGAGCCGGCGAAGCCGACCTGGGCGTCGGGGAGGGCGAGGATGATGTCGGCGCCGGCGCCGAGGGCGGCCCAGCCGCCGCCTGTCGTGGGATCGCGGAGCACCGCGATCTGGGGCAGCCCGGCCTCGCTCGTCAGCGCCGACTGGCGGGCCACGCGCTGGAGTTGGGTGAGCGCGCGCATGCCCTCCTGCATCCGGCTGCCGCCGGTCGCGATCAGGGAGACGACCGGCAGGCGGTGCTCACGGGCGTAGGTGTACGCCGCCTCCAGACGGTCGCCGGCGCGTTCGCCGAGCGATCCGCCGAGGAAGCCGAACTCGAAGGAGACCAGTACGGCCGGTGTGCCGGCGGGGGTGGTCCCGGGCGGTGTGTCCGCCGGGCCGTTCGCGCCTGCCTCGCCGTGCTGCGGTGACCCGGCTGCCGTGGCCGCTGTCGTGGCGGCGGCACCCGTGGCCGCAGTCGTGGCGCCGGCACCCGTACCCGCTGTCGTGGTGCCGGCACCCGTGGCCGCTGTCGTGGTGCCGACCGCTGTGCCCGCTGTCGTCGTGCCGGCCGCCGTGTCGATGTCGGTCGCAGCGCCGGTCGCGGCGCCTGTCGTCGTGCCGGTCGGGGCGGCCCCGGTCTCCTTCGGTGTCCTGTCGCGGATCACCGCCCTGCCCCACACCACCGACTCCTCCTCCCCGGTGCGCTCGGCGGCGCGGGCGCGGGAGGTGTCGTAGCCGTGCCAGGCGAGGGGGCCGTCGGGAGCGTAGTCCCGGTGGGGGGTGGGGAGTTCGGTGAAGTCGTCCGTCAGGAAGGCGATGGCCTCGCGGGCGGAGCGGCGCCGGTCACTCATCCGTCTTCAGCGCTCGCTTCATGATCTTGCCCATGTCGTTGCGGGGGAGGGAGGAGAGGTAGTGGACGGTGCGGGGGCGTTTGTGGGGGGAGAGACGGGTGGCGACGTGGGTGGCCAACTCCGAGGCCGGGGGCGGGGACTGAGGGTCCGTCGGGACGATCCAGGCGACCACGCGTTCACCGAGGTCGGGGTCCGGTGCGCCGGTGACGGCCGCTTCCCGTACCCCCGGGTGCTCCAGGAGCGCGTTCTCGATCTCGCCCGCGCCGATCTTGTAGCCGCCGCTCTTGATCAGGTCGGTGGCCTTGCGGCCGACGATGCGTACATAGCCGTCGGGGTCGCGGACAGCCATGTCGCCGGTGCGGAACCAGCCGTCGGGGGTGAACGCGGCGGCGGTGGCGTCGGGGCGGTTGAGGTACTCGGTGAAGAGGTTCGGGCCGCGTACCTGGATCTCGCCGACCGACTCGCCGTCGTACGCGGCGAGGGGGGTGCCGTCGTCCTCGACCAGCCTCAACTCCACCCCCGGCAGCGGGACTCCGACCGTGCCGGCCCGCGGTTCGCCGTCGGCGCGGACGCTGGTGTTCATGAGGGTCTCCGTCATGCCGTACCGCTCGATCACCCGGCGGCCGGTCGCCGCCGCGATCCGTTCGTGGTCGTGCACCGGCAGCGCGGCCGAACCGGAGACGAGGAGGCGGGCCCGGCCGAGTGCCTTCGCGAGGTCCGGGTCGGTGGGCAGGGCCTCCGCGAGGCGGTGGTACATCGTCGGGACGCCGAACAGCATCGTCGCGCCGGCCGACAGCTCCCGGGCGACCGCGGCCGTCTCGAACCTGCCGAGGTGGCGGACCGAGCCGCCGCGGCGCAGTGGGCCGAGGATGCCCAGGATCAGGCCGTGCACGTGGAAGAGGGGGAGGGCGTGGACCAGTACGTCGTCGGCGGTCCACTGCCAGGCGTCGGCCAGCGCGTCCAGGGTGGTCGCGACGGCCCGGCGGGGGATGACGGCGCCCTTGGGCGGGCCGGTGGTGCCGGAGGTGTAGACGACGAGGGCGGCGTCCTCCTCGGCGGCCTTCCGCTCGTCGGGGGCGGGTCCGCTTCCGGTGTCGTGCACATCGACATCGACGCGCTCCAACTCCCTCACCGAAGCGGGTAGTTCATCGTCGGGGGCGGCGAGCACGAGTGACGGCGCACTGTCGGAGAGGATGTGCCCGAGTTCCTTCTCCCCGGACTTCGGGTTCAGGGGGACGGCGGGTACGCCCGCCCGCAGTGCCGCCACCACGGCGACGGCGGTCTCCAGCGTGGGGGTCGCCCAGACGGCGACCCGGCCGCCCCCCTTGACGCGGTCCGCCAGCGCGCCGGTCACGGCCGTGAGTTCCGCGTACGTCAGGGACCGGTCGCCGAACCGGAGGGCGGGCCGGTCGGGGGCCTGGGCGTCGCCGGTGAGATCCGGGAAGAGAGGGGACACGTGTCGTACTCCTTGGTTGTCGCCGTCCGATGTACCGCTGCTGACCATGGGCTACCGGACATCATTCGCAGTGCTCCGGCCTTCAGACCAGAGGTGCAGCGAATCCTGTGGCCGTGACGCGGAGCGTCGCGGTGTCGTTCCGGCGGAGCCGGACCCTGCCTCGTGACGGTGACCGACCGTTCACACGTTCCCGGTGACGACGTGGGTTCGACATGCCTAGTGTGATCGTCATGCAGCTCCGGTACGCCTTCAGGCTCTACCCGGATGCCGGTCAGCGCACCGCGCTGGGCAGGGCGTTCGGGTGCGCCCGCGTCGTGTTCAACGACGCGGTGCGTGCCCGCGAGGACGCCCGTAAGGCTGGACAGCCGTTCCCGACGGCCGGTCAGCTGTCCCGGAAGCTGATCACCGAGGCGAAGCGGACAGGGGAGCGGTCCTGGCTGGGCGAGGTCTCCGCCGTCGTCCTCCAGCAGTCCCTGAGGGATGCCGAGGCCGCGTACCGCAACTTCTTCACCTCCCTCAAGGGCGCCCGGAAGGGACCGAAACTGGGCGCGCCCCGGTTCAAGTCCCGCAAGGACGCCCGGCAGTCGGTCCGGTTCACCGCCAACGCCCGCTGGAGGATCACCGACAGCGGCCGTCTGAACCTGCCGAAGATCGGCGCGGTGAAGGTGACATGGTCCCGCACCCTGCCCACCACCCCCACCTCCGTCACCGTCATCAAGGACGCGGCCGGCAGATATTTCGCCTCCTTCGTCATCGACACCGACCCCGCCGCCGACCAAGCCCGGATGCCCGCAACCGACCGCACCATCGGCATCGATCTCGGCCTGACCCTCCCCCAGACTCCGTCCGGGGGGACCCCCATCGCGGTCCTCTCCGACGGCACGAAGATCGACTCCCCGCGCTTTCTGCGGCGCGCGGAGAAGAAACTGAAGAAGACTCAACGCGAGCTGTCCCGCAAACAGAAAGGATCGAAGAACCGGGCCAAGGCCCGCCTCAAGGTCGCCCGCGCACATGCCGAGGTCACCGACGCCCGCCGTGAGTTCCACCACCAGCTCTCCACGAAGCTGTTCTCCGAGAACCAAGGGATCGCCGTGGAGGACCTGTCGGTGAAAGGACTGGCCCGCACCAGGCTGGCCAAGTCCGTCCACGACGCCGGATGGTCCTCGTTCATCGGCATGCTGAAGTACAAGGCGCAACGGTACGGCCGGACCCTGGTCACGATCGGCCGGTTCACACCGACCTCTCAGACCTGCTCCACCTGCGGCACCGTGGACGGGCCCAAACCCCTGAACGTGCGGGAATGGACGTGTGCCGCCTGCGGCACGGTCCATGACCGGGACATCAATGCCGCGATCAATATCAAGACGGCCGCCGGACTGGCGGTATCGGCCTGCGGAGCGCCGGTAAGACCAGGACTAGTCCCGGCACAGCGCGAAGAAACAGGAAGCCACGGATTCCCGACCGGAAACCGTGCCGCGTAGCGGCACGGCAACCAGTCAAGGAAGGCCAGAATCCCCGCCCTTCAGGGCGAGGAGCATGTCAACCGAATCCCGGTACGACCACCAGCACCAGCCAGACCACCGCGGGTACCACCGCGGGTACCACCGCCACCACGATCCCCCCGAGCGGCCCCGGCAGGCGGCCACCGCGACGCGCCTCCACGTCCGCATGGTCGCCAAGGTCCGCCTGCTGAACCGGGACCTGGGGGACCCGCCTTCCTGAAGGGGCCGAGAGAGGGCCGCGGGGCCGCTGTCGGTGCTGGTCGGTCCAGCCCGCAGGAGTCGGAACCCCCAGAGGCTCAGGCCTTCAGGATCTCAGGGCTCAGGGCTCAGGGCTCAGCGCGCCCCGTGCTCCGCCGTCTCCTTCCGCACCACGTCCGCCACCACACAGCTCACGTTGTCCGGGCCGCCCGCCTCGTTCGCCTCGGTGACGAGGGCGCGTACGGCCGACTCGGGGTCGGCGATCGAGGCCAGGGTGTGCTGGATGGCCGGGGCGGGGACGACCGAGGAGAGGCCGTCGGAGCAGAGCAGGTAGCGGTCGCCGGGGTGGGCGTCGTGCAGGCGCAGGTCGGGGGTGGAGATGGCCGTGTCGCTGCTCAACGCCCGCAGAAGCAGGGCGGGTTGGGGGTGGGTCGTCGCCTCCTCGGGGGTCAGGCGGCCCTCGTCGATCATCGACTGGACGACGGTGTGGTCGTGGGTGATCCGGAACAGTTCGCCGCCGCGCAGCAGATACGCGCGGGAGTCGCCGATGTGGACGAGGGCGAGCTGGGAGCCGGTCCAGAGCATCGCGGTCAGGGTCGTGCCGTCCTCCCCGGTTCCCGCGACGTCCCGTACGGCGGCGGTCGCGCCCCGTACGGCGTCCTCCAGCAGGTTCAGCACGCTGCCCGCCGGGAGCGTGTCGCGGTCCAGGGTCTTCAGTGCCTCCACGGCGGCCGTGCTCGCGGGGGCCCCGGCCGGGCCGAAGCCGTCGGCGACGGCGAGGACGCGGGTGCCGGCGTAGGCGGTGTCCTGGTTGGCGGCGCGGACCAGGCCGGTGTCGGAGAGGGCGGCGTAACGGAGTTCCAGCATCGTTGTGTTCTCCTCGCATGTGTGGGTGAGGTGGTCCACGAGGAAGGCCGCCAGGTCGCGTCGGGTGGCCGTCTCGGCCTCGACCCCGGCCCAGTAGGCCCGGATCTCCCGGGCCGCCGGGCCCGGCTCCAGCGCGCACACCGTACGGATCCGGGCCAGCGGCATGCCGAGCCGGCGCAGCCAGGCCACCAGCCGCGCCCGCTCCAGCTGTTCGACGGCGTAGTAGCGGTATCCGGTGTCCGGGTCGACCCGGGCGGGCCGGAGCAGATCCAGCTCGTCGTAGAGCCGCAGTGCCTTCGGTGACAGCCGGCACGCCTTCGCGAAGGCCCCGATCGTCAGCATCTTCATGGCTCTCCCTGACTCCCCGTCGGTCCTGGCCGCTCCTGGCTGTTCCTGGCCGTTCCTCGTTCCGCGATCGATGCTGGGGCTTCACCGAAGGGGAAGGTCAAGCGGTGGTGCGGAGCCATGCCGATCACTCGTTATCGTTTCGTGATCGACTCGACCAGATCCGATCACATACCGATCACACTCTGAAGGAACATGACCGCCCACAACGCAACACCTCCACGCACCCGCACCAGCAGCACCCGCACGCGCACCCGCCGCCGTCGAAGCGGCTCGGCGCACACCGCAGCGCAGGGATCGGCCAAGAGCGCGGGCAAGAACTCGGGCAAGAAGTCAGGGCGGCGGAGGAAGGGCCCCGCACGATGGGGGAAGGGGCCTCTGTGGGGCGGGCTCGGGGTCGTCGCGGCCCTCGGTGTCGCCGGATTCGCGGCGGTGTGCTGGACGACCGGCGGCACGGAGGAGTTAGCCGGCGGGGCGGGGTCCGGCGCGTCCGCCGAGCCCTCGCCCGAGCGGTCCCGGCGTTCGTCCAGCCCCAGCCCCGGTCAGAGTCCCGGTGCCGGCACCGGTGCTTCCCGTAGCCCCTCCTCCTCGCCCAGTTCGTCTCCGGGTGAGTCGGGGTCGTCGTCCCCCAGCGGTTCGCCGGTCACCATCCCCAGGACCGGGCCGGGCACGTTCACCACGGCCTCCGGCGGCAGCGGCAAGGTGGGCAAGGGCGCGCCCCTGCGCTATCGGGTCGACGTCGAGAAGGGCCTGTCACTGTCCACCGCCGACGTCGCCGAGGAGGTGGAGGGCATCCTCGCCGACCCGCGCGGCTGGACCGCGGACGGCGACTCGGCCTTCCAGCGGGTCTCCGGCGGCCGCACCGACTTCGTCGTCAAGGTCGCGACCCCCGGCACCGTCGACGACATCTGCGGCGCGGGCGGGCTGAACACCGGCGGCGAGTACAACTGCAACGTCGGCGACAACGTCATGGTCAACCTCGAACGCTGGGAACAGGCCACCCCCGTCTACGCCAAGGACGTCAAGGCCTACCGCGCCCTGATCATCAACCACGAGGTCGGCCACTTCCTCGGCCACGGCCACGTCGGCTGCCCCGGCGAGGGCGAGCCCGCCCCGGCGATGATGCAGCAGATCAAGGGCATGAACGGCTGTGTCCCCAACGTCTGGCCGTACGACAGCGAGGGCCGCCCCGTCACGGGACCGTCCGTGCCGTGAGCGGGAGCACCCCGCGGAATCCCACTTCTCCCCCCGGCCTCCGAGGTTGTTAGCCTGCGCCCGAGACCGGCCCTCCGGGCACCTCCCGGGGGGCCGCCGCAGACGTACGAGAATGGAGCCTCCGTGGCCCGCACAGCCGCCCCCCGGATAGCCGTCGCCACCTACGATCCCGGGCCCAGGACGAACCACGACCGGGATCTGCCGGTGCTGGTGCGGGCGCTGGGGGAGGCCGGGGCCGACGCGGCGGCCGTGCACTGGGACGACCCGGCGGCCGACTGGGCCGGTTACGACCTCGTCGTCATCCGCTCCACCTGGGACTACAGCTGGCGCGCGGCCGAGTTCGTGGCCTGGGCGCGGAAGGTCGGCGAGGCCACCCGGCTCGCCAACCCGGCCGGGGTCGTGCGCTGGAACACCGACAAGCGGTACATCGGGGATCTCGCCCGGGCCGGGGTGCCCGTGGTCCCGACGGCCTATCTCGCGCCGGGCGACCCCGTGAAGCTCCCCGAGGCGCACGAGTACGTCGTGAAGCCCACCTCCGGCGCGGGCGCCCGGTTCGCCGCCCGGTACACCCCCGACCAGCGGGAGACCGCCGTACGGCACGTCGAGCGGATGCACGCCGACGGGCTCACCGCGATGGTGCAGCCGTTCGTGACGAGCATCGACACCGACGGCGAGCGCGCCCTGCAGTTCTTCGGCGGCCGCCTGCTGCACGCCAGCCGCAAGGGTGCGGTGCTCGCGCCCGGCACGGCGTACGACGCCGACAAGATCGCCCACCCGGACCTGGAGCCCTGGACCCCGACCGAGGCCGAACTCGCCGTCGCCGAGCGGGCGTTGACTGCCGTACCCGAGCGGCCCGAGCTGCTGTACGCGCGCGTCGACCTCGTCACCGGGGAGGACGGGCGGCCGTGCGTGATGGAGCTGGAGCTCGTCGAGCCCAACCTCTTCCTGTGGCTGCACCCGGATTCGCTGCCCCGCGTGGTCGAGGCGGTCCTGGCGGCGGCCACCGGCTGACTCCGCAAGGCCGCCCTCACCCGAAGAGGCGGGAAATCCACGAAGCGCGCGTCCCGCCCGTGCCCGCTGCCTACCCTTCGCGGTTACAACAGCGCGTACGGGAACCACAACTGAGGGCGTGACCAGCATCGTGGGCGGATCGGAGCCGCGGCGCACTTCCGGTTTCCCGGCGGAGCTGACGAGCTTCGTGGGGCGACGGGACGAGGCGGCCGATGTCAGACGGTTGTTGTCGGCGGGCAGACTGCTGACGCTGACGGGACCCGGCGGGGTGGGCAAGACCCGGCTCGCCGGACATGTGGCGGGACAGGTCGCACGGGCGTTCCCGGACGGCGTGTGGCTCGTCCCGCTGGCCGCGCTGCGCGACGAGGCGTTCGTCCCGCACGCCGTCAACGACGCGCTGGGCGTGCGCAACGAGACCGTACGGCCCCCGCTGGAGATCCTCGTCGACCACCTGCGCGAGCGGAGCTTACTGATCGTGCTCGACAACTGCGAGCATCTGCTGCGCAGTTGCGCCGTCCTCGCCGGGACCGTACTGGCGGCCACCGAGGGCGTACGGATCCTCGCCACCAGCAGGCACCGGCTCGGTCTGGCCGGGGAACAGCTCTTCGAGGTGCCGCCGCTGCCCGCGCCCGCGCCGGAGGAGCTTACCCCGTCGGCGGTCGAGTCCTTCCCCGCGCTGCGGCTGTTCGCAGACCGGGCGGCGGCCGTGGTCCCCGGCTTCACCGTCGGCGAGGCGAACCAGCAGGCCGTGGCCCGCCTCTGCCGCCGCCTCGACGGACTGCCGCTCGCCATCGAGCTGGCGGCGGTCCGGGTGCGCGCCCTCGGTGTGGACCAGCTCGTCGAACGCCTCGACGACCGCTATCAGCTCCTCACCTGCGGCAGCCCGACCTCCGCCCCCCGCCACCGCACCCTGCGCTCCGCCGTCGACTGGAGCTACGAACTGTGCACCCCGCAGGAGCAGTTGGTGTGGGCCTGGCTGTCGGTCTTCGTCGGCGGCTTCGACCTGGCCGCGGCCGAGGCGGTCTGCGCCGCCGAAGCCGCCCGCGCCGGGGGGAAGGTCGACCCGTGCACCGTCCTGGACGCCGTCGCCGGGCTCGTCGACAAGTCGGTGCTCGTCCGGGAGGAACACGCCGGCCAGGTGCGCTACCGGCTGCTGGTCTCCCTGCGCGACTACGGGCTGGAGAAGCTGCACGACCTGGGTGAGGCGACCGACACCCGGCGGCGGCACCGCGACCACTTCGCGCGCCTCGGCGCCGAGTACGAGCAGGCCTGGTTCGGCCCCGACCAGGCGGAGATCACCGAACGGCTGCGGATCGACCAGGACAACTTCCGGGCCGCCCTGGACTTCTGCCTCACCACCCCCGGCGAGGCCCAGCACGGGCTGCGGCTCGCCGCCGGCCTCTGGTTCCACTGGGTCGCGGGCGGTATCTGGGGCGAGGGCCGACACTGGATGGACGGCGCCCTGCGGGCCGGGGCCCGGCCGGACGAGACGCTGACCCGCGCGATGTGGGCGGGTGCCCTGACCTCGCTGGTCCACAGCCGCTCCGCCGCCGTCCTGGCCGGCCTCGACCCGGCACGGACCGCTGCCGCCGCCGACGAGGAGCTCCCGGTGCCCGCGCCCCCGCCCGTGCCGGCCGGCGCTCTCGGCTCCGGCCGGGCCCGCGCCTGCACCGCCTTCGTCGTCCTCACCCGCGTCGAACTCGCCTGCACGCTCGTCAGCCGGGGTCGCGCGGCGGAGGCGATTCCGCTGTGCGCCGAGGCCGTCGCGCTCTGCGAGGCCCACGGTGAACAGTGGGCCCGCTCCTGGGCGCTGCGCACCCTCGCCCTCGCGCACTGGTCGGCCGGGGAGTACGACCGTGCCGCCGAGCACGCCCGCGCCTGTCTGCGGCTGCCGTACACCGTGCGGCAGCACCAGAGCCTCGCCCGCACCCTCGACCTGCTCGCCGCCGCCGAGGCCCTGGCGGGCGACGCCGAGCGGGCCGGCGTCCTGCGCGGCGCCGTCGACCGCATCTGGCACGACATCGGCGGCAACCCCATGGACGCCCTCCGGCACGGCCGCCCCCGCGCCGCCGAACACCACGCCCGCCGCGCCCTCGGCGACCACGCCTACGTCCTGGCCCACCGCCGAGGCGGCCGGATGACTCCGGAGCAGGCGGTGGCCTACGCCCTGGGCGAGCCGGTGGAGGGTTCGGCTTCCGGCGCGCGTACGGGCGGGCGGAGGGAGGGCTCGGGTGCCACGCCGAGGACGGAGGGCCGACGGGACGGCTCGGCCTCCGGTGCCCGTACCGCTGAGGCGCCCGCCGTACGCCGGAATCCCCCCTCCGGCACACAGGAAGGCTCCGTCCCGGCCGGGAGCCCGGCCCGCGCGCCGAGTCCGGCGGCGCACCCCGCCCCCGCCCCCGTCGCCGCCTCCGATCCGGTCCCGCTCACCCGGCGTGAACTCCAGGTCGCGGCCCTCGTCGCCCAGGGCCGCACCAACAAGCAGATCGCCGACCACCTCGTCATCGCCCGTCGCACCGCCGAGGGTCATGTCGAACGCATCCTCGTGAAGCTGGGCTTCCACAACCGCAGTCAGGTGGCGGCCTGGTTCAGCGCGCGGGCGGGGCTGTAGCCGGGGGGCGTACACCCCGAGGCCGGCAGAGGGACGGACAGCGTGACCGTGGTGCCCCGGGGGACGCTGTGGACGCCGGTCCGGCCGGGGGTGCCGAGGCCGGCGATCAGCGACTCGGCGAGACGTATCCCGTGCCCCTCGGACGACCCCGCGCTGGGATCGGACGACCCCGCGCTGGGATCGGACGACCCCGCCCTGGGATCGGACGACCCCGCCCTGGGATCGGGCCGCCCGGCCGCGGGGGTGGGCCGCCCCGCCGCAGTCGGCCCGACGGCCGTCACCTCGCAGCGCAACTCGCCCTCCATCAGCCGTAGTTCGATGGCTCCCGACCCATCCCCACGGGGCAGGGCGTTCGTGCAGATCTCCAACGCGGCCTGGACGACAGCGCCTTTGACGGCGGTGGCGAGCCGGGCCCGCAGCGCGGCCTCCTCGACCAGCGCGCGCACCAGGGGGAGTTCGGGCCCGTCGAACTCCATCCGCAGCACCAGGCCCTCGCTCACCCGGCGTCCTCCCCGTCCTCGTCTCCCTCCACGCTGACCACCAGCTGGGGCACCTCGCCGGCGCCCAGCTGCCCCAGCACCAGCCCCAGCAGTTCGCCGCAGCGCACGGTGACCTCGCTGCCGGCCGGGAGCGACGCGGCGAGGCTGATCAGCTGCCAGGCGCAGTGGGCCTCCATGAAGCACAGGTCACGGAGGTCGAGGACGAAGTGGCTGGGCCCGGAGTCGTCACGGTGTTCCAGCGCCTCGCGCAGGGCCTCGACGAACTCGGTCCGCGTGCTCAGCTCGGCGGTGCCGGCCAGCCGCCCGCCGTCCGGGGTCCCGGTGGCCTCCAGGGAGTCGAGACGTTCCATGACCCGCAGAGGGTGGACCTTGCCGACGGCGGCCGTCAGGTCGTCGTCGAACCGTCGGCGGTCGTACCAGCAGATCGCGGTGAACAGGGGGTCCGCGAACAGCGGTGCCACGGACGCCTCGTAGTCGAGCAGCCGGTCGTGGCCGAGGTGCGTGCGGGGAGCCCAGCTCATGTCGGCGGTGACCCGCAGCCCCGCCCAGCCCTCGTCACGGGCGCGGTCGACCTCGGAGGCGTACGTGTCGATCGTGCGCTGCTCCTGGAAGCGGCCGTCGGGCACGTAGATCTCGGTGTTCCGCTTCAGCGACAGCTGACCGTCGGCCCGCGCCGCCACGACCTGTCCGCTGCCCCGGTCCAGCAGCGCGACCACCTCGTCGTCGCTCAGGTCGTCCGGGTCCATGACCAGCAGGACCTTCTCCCCGCGCGCCAGGCTCGTCCGGGTGAACGCCGTGAACACCTTCCACGGCGACTCCCCCTCCACGCCCTCCGGCCCCATGCACGCGTGATCCCCCAGCCGCAGCCGCTCGACCGGCACGGCTCGCTCCGCGGGGTGCTGGGTCGTCATGGGACTGCCTTCCCGTGAGGATCAAAACTCTGCACGGACAGTAGGCCCAGCGGCGCCCCCAACGGCCGGATGACCGCCAATCTTCCGCTTAAGCCGCTCTTGCGAGCGATGGAGGAAAAGGCTGATCGAAAGCGTGCGTGACCTGACGGGGTACGACCAGGTGGTTCTCCGGGGTGCGGGGTGCGGGGTGCGGGGTGCGGGGTGCGGGGAGCGGGGAGCGGTGCGCGGGGAGCTACAGGGCGACTCTCTGCAACAGCCCCCACGTGAACTCCGCGACGCACTCCCGCCGCACCCCTTGCCCGTCGGGCGCGACGAACCGCAGCCCCCACCGCGTGGGCGCCGTCCCCTCCAGCGGCCGCGCCGGTTCGAAGGCCCGCGCCACCTCGTCCACCGTGCAGGACCACGGCGTCAGGTCCTCGAGAGCGCGCGGCTCAGGACCCGCGGCCCCCGGCGCCCGCACGAGCCACTCGTTCCACACGGCCCCGTTCGGCGCGAGCAGCACCTCGAACCGGAGGTCGGCCCACAACGGGACCGGCCACAGCCACGCCTCGCAGTCCAGGTCGCCGATCCTCCGCGCCGTGACCGATTCCGGCGCCCCCAGGACCGACCGGTACCGGGACGCCGACCCCCGTCCCCGGGGCGACCGCACCATCGCCTGCCACCGCCGGTTCGCCTCGCGCATCTGAGCGATCGAGACGCCCAGCTCACGGCGGGCGTCCTCGACGAGCTCCGGGTTGTGGTCGGCCATACGGCGCAGCAGCACGAGCTGGAAGTCGAGCGGGGTGAACGGACCGGAGGGCCTATCGGGACCGGGGCGCTTCGCGGAGGACATGGGGTCCATCGTGACGTACGGCGCCGGAGGCGGGGGCTCGCCCACCCGGGCGGCGCCCGTCCGGCAGGAACAGCACCGAGTTGACGTACCGGGGCCCGGCGAACGGCAGGACGCGGCGGAGCAGCCCCTTGGACGCCATGTACGCCGTACGCGCCTGGTGGGCCTCCAGGGCGGCCGGGTCGAGCGGGAGCCAGGTACCGGCGGGGAGGACCCAGCCGGCGTAGCCGAGGCCGGCGAGGAGCTCGACGACCGGGGTGATCGGCTGGATACGGGACTCCAGTTCGACGAAGAGGGCCGGGCGGTCGCGGACGAGGAGGCCGGACGCGCCGCGCAGGACGGCCAGTTCGTTGCCGTCGACGTCGATCTTGACGAATCCGACGTCCGTGAGGCCGAGGCCGTCGAGGGTGACGCAGCGGACGTCGAGCGCGCGGGCGTGGATGTCCCGGCGGACCAGGGACGACACCCCCCGTTCGCCGTCGTCGCCGGGCGGCAGCCAGAGGCGGGCCGTGCCCGGGTGGTCCGACGCGGCGGCCTGGACGACGCGGACGTTGGCGGGGGCCGCCGAGGTGAGCAGCCGCGCCAGCCGGGGCACCGGCTCGACGGTCACCACCCGCCCGGCCCGCCCCGCCAGCCGGCGCGTCCAGGGGCCGTACCAGCCGCCGACGTCCACCGCCGTACCGCACTGCGGCGGGCACAGCTCGTCGAGCCGGGCGAGCTCCGGTTCGAAGCGCGGGTAGACGAGCCGGGCGGTCGCGGCGATCAGCCGGTCCGGGAGGAGCGGCGCGAGCCGGGCGGCGAGCGTGGTCATGAACCCATTCCCCTCAGGAGTGCGGAGAGCCTCTCGTGTTCGTCCTCCGTCACCTGCTCGCCCGACGACGGCAGCAGCTGCGGAATGCCGTCGACGATCGGGTAACGGCGGTGCAGCCGGGGGTTGTAGAGCGACTCCGACGCCGGGGCGGTGGTGGCGGTGGTCGTGTCGGGCCGCTGTTCCTCCTCGTGGACCACCAGGTGCAGCGGCCCCTTGTCCAGCGGGCACGCCAGGATCTGGAGCAACGGGTCGTCGGGGTTCATGGAGGGGTCAACTCCTTGGCCGGTGAGGCAGGTTGGGGCGCGGGCGGCGCTGGACTGTCGTGCTTGGGCATACTCAGCAGTACGGCGACCGCCAGCACCGTGCCCGACAGGCGCAGCGTCAGCCGCAGGGGATCGTCGGGCAGCGACTCGCCGAACGACAGCGTGCCGAGCACCGCCGTGAACAGACAGGTCACCGTCGTACAGACCGGCACGATCAGCGAGGCCCGGCAGCGCTGCAGCGCGGCCTGTGACATCACCAGACCGAACGCGCCGGTGAAGAGCAGGAGATACGGGTACGGGGAGCGCAGCAGGCCGACCACCGCGTCGCCGGGACCGCCGGTGGTCAGATAGCTCGACACGCCCTTGATCGCGAGCGAGCTGACGCCGTACAGCAGGCCCACGGCCACGCCGTACTCGACGCCCGTGGTCGGCAGCCGGTGCCGGTGCCGGGCGCGCCGCTCGGCGGACCGGTACAGCCCCACCCCCGCCGCCAGCGCGGGCAGGCAGATCGTCAGGACCAGCGCGTACGGCGCCCCGCGGCTGACCGTGTCGGTGCCCTCGTCCAGCGACAGCACCACCATCAGCAGCGCGGCGAGGATGGCCCCGAGGGCGTACCGCTCCCGGCCCGTGGTCTCCTCGCCGAGCAGCCGGGCCGAGAGCAGGACCAGCAGGACCAGTCCCGAGACGAAGATGCCCTGGGCGGCGGCGATCGGCAGCGTGCGGTACACGGCCAGCTGTGCGGCGAACCCGGCGGCCAGCGACAGCGATCCCGCGATCCACAGCGGGCTGCCGACGACCTGCCGCAGCAGCTTCACCGGCTCCCGGACCGTCACCTGCGGCATCGCGGTGAGGGCCCGTTTCTCCAGGACGAATCCGGTGCTGTACAGCGCGTTCGCCAACAGGGCCGCGGCCACTCCCCACCACATCGGCTACGTCCTCCGTGCGTGCAGCAGCAGGATCGACGCGGCCGACGGGGCCGCGCAGGCCAGCCGGTCCAGCGGACGCAGCGGGCGCGGTACGCCGTGGAAGGGCGCCCCGCGCAGCCGTACGACCTCGAAGCCGGACGCGGCCACGAACTCCCGCAGCGCGCGGGCGGTGTAGAGCCGGAGATGGCCGACGACCTCCGTCCCGGGGCGGCCGTGGATGCCGCGCAGGCTCACCTCCGAGAACACCGGCTGGACGCCCGCGAGCAGCAGGGCGCGGTTGTACCAGGCGGCGAGATTGGGTGTCGACAGCATCAGATGACCGCCGGGGCGCAGGACGCGGCGGATCTCGTCGAGGGCCGCGTCCGGGTCGACCAGGTGCTCGATGACCTCGCTGAACAGGACGGCGTCGGCCGACTCCGACCTGAACGGCAGCCCGCCGTCGGCCAGTTCGCCGCGGATCGCGTACGGGACGCGGGTGCGGGCGCGTCGGAGGGCGTCCTGGGACCAGTCGACGCCGATGAGGCGGTGGCCGGCGAGGAGGGGGGCGGCGGTGGCCGCCGCCGTGCCGTCGCCGCAGCCGATGTCGAGGATGGTGCGGGGGCCGCCGGTGGCCGCCGGGCCCAGGGCGGCCGCCAGCATGCGGGCCTGGGCGAGGCTGCGGGGGGTGCCGGAGGCGACGGGGACGGACGGGTCCTCGTAGAAGTCCCGAAGTCCCCTGCGCGGAGCCTGGGCCGGGGACGGGGCGGGCGAGGTGGTCGGCAGTGCTCGTGGCATTACTCGGTGTCCTCTTCCGTCGCGTGCAGATAGTGCTCGAAGAGGTCGCGGAGGTGGGCGCCGTCGCCGTGGCCGAGCAGGGCACGGGACCAGCGCAGGGCCAGGTGGAGGCGGCCCGCGGTGGAGGCGGTCGTGACGGTGAGGCCGCGGGGCATACGGGCGGGGGCCGAGAACCACACGGCGTGCGCGCGGCCGGCTCCCTCGCCGAAGTCCAGCGCGTACGGGATGCGGCCGATGTTGCTGAGCAGGGTGGTCGAGGTCCAGGGGGCGGCGGCTCTGCGCAGGCCCCGGGTGAGGGCCGCGCGCCAGGAGACGGGGACCACCGGCGCCGTCAACAGGGATGCCCCGTGGCCCAGTTGGGGGCGCTGGAGGGACTTCAGGGCGCGGGTGCGGTCCGCCGTGCGGTGGAGGAGGGTGGGCAGGGGGGTGTGGGACGGGTTCAACTCGGCCGGAGAGAAGGGGACTTCGACCAGACGGGTGCCGTTGCCTATCGGCATCTCCGAGTCCCTCGGACGGTCGTCCACGGGCATGGTGATGCGGAGGGGGCGGGGGTGGGCGCCGTGTTCCCGGTTCCAGTGGGCGAGCATCAGGGCCGTGGCGACCATGAGCTGGTCGTTCACGGTGTACGGCGCGGACTTCGGGCGGCGGGGGACGGGGAGGTCGGTGACGAGCAGGCCGTTGCCGGGGGAGGGCTCGGGGGTGCCGGGGGCCACTCGGGCGGGGCGGGCCCAGTTGGAGGGGGGTTCCGTCTCGGGTGGTGTCGGTTCGTCCGGGGTGGGGGCGGTGCGGACGGGTGGGGCCGTGGGGGCGTTGTCCTCGCCGCCGTACAGCTGCGCCGCGGTGGCCAGGATGCGGAGGCAGGCGGGGCCGTCGAGGGCGGTGTGGTTGATGGTGAGGAAGAGGACGGTGCCGGTGGGAGGGGCAGCCGTCGTAGCTGCGGGCGCGGAGGCACCTCGTACCGCGGAGCCGCGGAGCATCTCCCCGGTCGACCTCGCCCCCGGGCGCCCGACCGCATGGCCCACGTCGTCGCACGCCTCGCTTCCCACCGCCGGTCCCGCTCCCTCCACCACCTCCAGGCGGATCGGCGGCGACAGCGTCAGCGGAGGGGCCTCCATCAGGGCCCTCGTCCGCGCGTCCCGCAGCGCGTGCGGGCCCGCCGGCAGGAAGGCCACCACCTCGACCTCGGGCTCCTCCGTCAGCTCCCACTCGTAGCGGCGGCGGTACCACCGCCCCGGCGCCTCCCGCATGAGGATGCGGGGGTGGGTGCGGAGGGCGGCGGTGAAGGCGGTGCGGAGGCGGTCGGGGTCGAGGCGGCCGGGGAGGTGGACCTCGATGTGGACGGTCTCCGGTTCCTCCTCCTGGAGGCAGTGCCGGGACACCTCGTCGACCACTGGGAAGGGGATGCGGACGGGCCCGTGGGCGGCCTCGTCCCGTGCGGGGTGGTCCAGCGCCGTCATACCGGGTCCCCCTTACCCGTCCCGCCGTTTCCCGTGCCGCCGTTCCCCGTCCCGCCGTTCCCCGGACGGCCGTCGTCCTCCGGCGGTGTCGCCCTGAACTTCGGCTTGGTGAACGGAATCCGCCGGGTCGGGGTGTCCGGTTCCCCCTGCGCGGAGCCCGGCCCGCGCGCCGAGATGGTCGGACTCGCCACGGACCCGCCACCTCCCGCGGACCCTCCTGGCCCGCCCGGCCCACCGTTCAGCGGCTTGTCCGTCCGCCTGCGCCGCGGAAGCGGCTCCGTCGGCGCCTGCGCCCCCGGCGGCACCTCGAACCGCCGCGTCGAGCCGGGCCGCCCGGGCGTGGACCGCGCGTCCACGCCCACACTCACCAGCGCCGCGAACAGACCGATCAGCGCCAGGAGTTGGGCCACATGCCCGAACGCGCCCTCGTCCGCGGCCACCGGCTCACCCGCTCCGAACGCGGCGGCGATGCCCGCGCCGGCCAGGGCGAGGAAGGCGATCGGTACCAGCAGGGTGTGCCGTTTCCAGGCGAGGAGGGCCAGGAGCGGGACGAGAAGGGCGAAGAAGCCGGCGATGACCACGCCCACGAGGGTGAGGGCGACCGTGCCGAGCCAGAGCCCGGGGCCCGGCGGGGTGGGCTGCGGCTCGTCGGGGTTGGGCTCCTGGCGACGCCGGAGAGCCAGCCCGATCAGGGCCACGAGGCCCACACCGGCGCCGATCAGCCCGGCCTCGTACGTGACGGACGGTTCGTACGACAGGTTGACCGTGCCGCCCGCGCCGCCCGGGATGCGCCAGCCCTGCTGCCAGCCGTCGAGCCGCACGGGGGTGAGCTCGCGGCCGTTCAGGGTGGCCTTCCAGCCGTCGTTGTAGTTCTCGTACGTCGTCAGGTAGGAGGCCGCGCCGTCGCCGACGGTGACCGCGCGTCGGTCGCCGAGCCAGTCCCGTATCCCCAAGTCCCGTCCAGTGGCGGCCGGTTCGGCGACCGGGCCCCGGGTGAGGGTGACGGTGGAGACGGCCAGGGCGCCCGAGTCGTCGGACTCGACGGTGTGCCGGTCGGCCGCGCCGAGCTCCACCTTCGCGTCGGCGCGGTCGTTCTGGCAGAGCGTCAGATCGATCGACCGGCGCTCCACCAGGTCCCGCACCGTCCCCCGCGCGCTCGTGTCGTACAGCGTCCCGTCGACCTCGACCACCGGGCCCTTGCCGCACGGGAGCTCGAAGTCCCGGGTCGGGGCGGGCTGTGGGGTGCGGTACTGGTCGAGAGCCGGGATGTACGCCTCCGTGAGGCCGACCGGGAGTTGCAGGTCGTCGTCGGCGACGGGGTTGTGCACGGTCAGGGGCGCCGTCTCGGTGACGGTGACGTCGAGCTGGTCGGTGTTGATCGGGTCGAAGCGGACCCAGCCGTTCTCGTCGACACCGGCGATGACCGCGCCGTCCGGGGAGCTGATCTCGACCTGCGTCGGACGGGTCGAGAGGCCGCCCGCTGGGGCCAGGACGAGCGAGCCGACCGGCCACCTGTCCTTCCAGCTGAGATGGATCGTCGGGTCGTCGCCCGCGATCCACGCCGTGGTCAGGTCGCCGTCGGTGAGGTTGCGCGGCGAGAGCCCGGCCCCGAGGGAGGCCGTGGATTCGGCGGTCGCCGTGATCCTGGTCTGCTGCTCGGGAGCCACCTCGTACAGCAGCCTGTCCAGCTCCTCGCCCGGCACGGGGACGGCCGTCGCCTTCACCTCGTACGTGCCCGCCGTGGTGGTGGCGAAGGTGCGGTGCAGCCCGGGTTCCGTGCCCGTGGGGGAGAGGCCGGTCGGGTCGGCGGCCCGCTGGAGCGAGACCACCTCGGCGGAGGCGTCGGACTCCTTCGCGTCGGTCGGCAGCCGCAGCATCCGGGTGACCTTGACCCCGGGGATGTCGATCTCGGAGAAGCCCGCGCCGACCAGACCGGTGTGCCGCTCCGCCGAGTCGAGGATCGTGATCTTCAGCCAACTCGTCTCACCGGGACGGGCGTTGACCGTCTGGGTGGAGCCGTCGGCCTGCAGGTTCGTGGAGCGTGAGCCGCGCTCGGTCTCCACCTTGATCCGCGTCGGCGCGGACCGCACCCCGTCCTGCGGCAACGGCGTGACCTCGAACGTCTCCGGTAGGTCCTGACTGCCGTCGAAGTCGATCCGCAGCCACTCCCCGTCCGCCGACCCGGCCGCGCCCTCCGCCCAGGCGGTGTCCCGGTCGCCGTCGAAGGCGTTCACCGGGTCGTACTGCGGCAGATGGAACAGCCAGTTGCCGCTGGTCGACGCGGTCACCGACGTGGCGCCGCGCAGCTCGGCCACCGTCTGATGGTCGAGGCCCGACACCGGCAGGATCTGTTTCGGCTGCTCACCGGGGTTCTGCACGCTCCCGCTCGGGTTCCGCTCGTTCGCCGTATACGTGTACGACGTGTTGGCGTTGACCAGGCCGAACCGGGTGTCCGCGCGGCGCAGCCCGTCGCCCACCACCTGCACGGCCGGGGTGCCGAGACCGGGGTGGTTGTCGCCGGTCAGCACGGTGGCACGGTCGCGCAGCTCCGGGTCGGCGGCCAGCGGCAGCAGCGACTCGGGACCGCCGGAGACGACGGCCGTGTCCGCGATGGCCTTCAGCCCGGCCTGCCCGGGGCGCGGCACGTCCTCGGCCGGACGGTAGATCTCCACCGCCCGCTGCCGCGCGTACAGCCCCTCGACCTGGAGCGGGGTGCCCTCGGCGATCCGCCTGCCGGTCATCACCGGCCCGAGTCCCGTCACCCGTTCGTACCCGGACTGCTCCAGGGTCCGCTTCACGGTCGTCGTCGGCACCGAGCCGATCTGGTCGGGGTCCAGGTCGTTGCGTACGACGACGTAGTACAGACCTGCCCGGCTCAAGTAGTCGCCGAGCCCCGGCACTTCGCCGCCCGTCAGCAGCGCCTGCTCGACGGCGTCCATGGCGCGCCGGTTGCCGGCGGTGCCGAAGGGCACGTAGTCGCGTTGCGCCCAGCGGGACTCGGCGAGCACGTCGAGGGGCTGGTCGACGGTGGTGCCCCAGGTGTGGATGCCGTGCGCGGTGGCCGGCACGACCAGCGCCCGTGAATCGGGGGAGTACTTCTCCAGCCAGTCCGCCGTCGCCTGCCAGTACTTGGGCAGCTCCTGGTACGAACCCGGTTGCAGGACCGACCCGTTGAGGTACGGCCACAGCAGCCCGGGAACGACGAGCACGGCGGCGATCAGCGGCGCGAACCGCCGGCCCCGCACCCGGCGGGCCCCGTGCGCCTGCGCGGCCACCCCCACCAGATGTGCCAGCCCCAGGACGAGCGCGAGAGCCAGTCCGGTCTGGAACTTGTAGATGTTGCGGAAGGGCGCGAGCCCTCCGTTCAGCCAGTCCTGGACCACCCCGTGGAAGGGCGCCCCGAACACCCCGCCGTACCCGGCGAGCGTGATCAGCGCGACGACCAGCACGGTCAGCACCAGCCACCGCCGCTCGGGCATGTCCCGCCGCGCGAGCCCGGCCAGCCCCAGCCCCGCCGCACACGCCGACGACAGGATCACGAGCACGGAGGCGGCGACGGACCAGCCGGCCGGCAGCCAGGCCTCACCGAAGTTCAGGTACGCCACCCAGTTCCCGGCGCCGCGCAGTGCCTCGGTGGCGGACATCGTGGCCGTCGTGGTCTGCGAACTCTCCACGTAGGGAAGGAAGTTCTCCCCGTGGAAACCGAGCAGCAGCAGCGGGATCACCCACCACGCGGTCGCCAGGATCACCCCGGGCACCCACCAGGCGATCAGCCGGCGCTGCCGGGCCCCCGGCGTCCGGGTGAGCAGATACAGCCCGACGGGCAGCAACGAGGCCAGAGTCGCGGCCGCGTTGACCCCGCCCATGAACGGAATGACGAGCGCCGACCGCAGGGCCGCCACCCGCGCGCTGTACCGCTCGTTCGTGAGCGGCAGCAGCACCCACGGCAGGAAGGCCCCCGGCAGCGCGGCGGCCGAGGTCGACCCGACGACGGTGGTGAACACGGGCCACAACGCATAGGCGGAGGCGGCCAACAGACGCGACGCGGAGCTCCCGACCCCCAACCGCTCAGCCAGTCGCAGCGCACCCCAGAAGGCCACCGACACGATCAGCGACAGCCACAGCCGCTCCGCGAGCCACACCGGCAGCCCGACCAGATCGGTCAGCCCGTAGTACGGCAGCATCGGCCACAGATAGCCGACGTACTGGTCCTGGATGCCGCCGAACCCGCCCCGGTCGTGCCACAGCTGACCGAGATCGGAGACGAACTGCCAGGGATCGGTGGTGACCCCGAGCTTGGTGTCGAAGGTCTGCCGCCCCGGTTGCGCGGCGACCAGCAGAACGAACACCACGGCCCAGAACCCCAGCAGCCAGCGCCGCGACCGAGGGCCCTCGGGAGGTCCCTCGGTCGTGCCCGCCGGCCGTACCGGCGCGGGAGGTGGAGCCTGGACCGTGCTCGTCATGGTGGACACCGCCGGAGAATGAGGAGGAGGTTCCAGGTGGCGAACTCACGGAGCCCCGGCGCCTTCACGACGGTCTCCGCGAGAAACGGCCAGTAGCGGGAGCGCGCCGACACGACCGTCACGTCGTCCCGGCCGCGCACCTGCCGCAGAGTGCGTCCGATGTGCACGGCGAAGAGGTTCTCGCCGAGCGTGTGCTTGGCGTCCTTCCCGGTACGGCGCCGATAGCGGGCCCGCGCCCGCTCCGCCCCCAGGTAGTGCCAGGGTGCCCACTCGTGCCCGCCCCACGGGGACAGCCAGTTCGTGAACGACACATAGATCAGCCCGCCGGGCCGCGTCACCCGTACGAGCTCACTGATGAACGTCGGCGGATCGGCGACGTGCTCCAACACGTTGGAGGTGAAGGTGACGTCGGCGACCCCGTCGGCCAGGGGGAGGAGGTACCCGTCGGCGACGACGGCCCCGTCCGGCGGCTTCGCCCCCAACTCCCGCAGGTCCGGCTCGAAGAGATACGCCTGCGCACCCCGCCGCCGGAACTCCTCGGTGAAGTACCCGCTCCCGCCGCCGACATCGACGACGGTCAGCCCGTCGACGGGCCCGCCGCCGTACGCCTCGACCTGATCGACGGCATCGCGGGCCAGCAGCGCGTAGCAGTACTCGGGATCGTCCTGCTCCCGCATGAAGGCCCGGAAGAGGGTGAGGGACCGCCGAAAAGAGGGATCCTTCATGGCCGCCGGTCCCCCCAAGGGGCGCGGGGCCGTGACATGAGTGGCTCCGCCGCGATGGGGGAGCGACCAGCCACCACGATCCCGCAGTCGCCAACGGCCGGACGAGGCACCCCGTTTGGCGCTCAAGGCGTCCAACCCCGCACAGCCTCCGCAGCCACCGCCCGAAACTGCCGCACCGTCCGCTCCCAGCGATACCGCGCGGCCCGCTCCCGCGCGGCCTTCCCCATCAGCACCCGCCGATCGGTCGACACCGCCAGCGCACACCACGCCGCGGCGAAGGAGGACTCCCCCCGGGCCAGCACCCCGGTCTCCCCGTCCACGACGGAATCCCGCAGACCGGGCACATCGAAGGCGACCGACGGGGTCTCCCGGACGGCGGCCTCCGTGACGACCAGCCCCCACCCCTCCACCGCGGAGGGATGAAGCAGCAGCCAGGCCGCACACAGCAGCCGGTGCTTCTCCTGCTCGGAGACATGCCCGGCGAACTCCACACCGGGGCCGGCCATCGCTTCCAGCCGCGACCGCTCGGGCCCGTCACCGACGATCACCAGCCGCCCGCCCGTGACCGGGCGAACCCGCTCCCACAGCCGCAGCAGCAGATCGATCCGCTTGTACTCGACCAGTCGGCCCACGGCCACGAACAGCGGCTCGGGCGACCGCTCGGTGCGCGGCCCGGGCTCCTCGACCCCGTTGTGCACGACCCGTATCCGCTCCCGCTCGACACCGATCGAGCGGAGCGCGGTGGCCGTGGACGAGGACACGGCGACCAGCAGGTTCCGGCGCTGCGCGGCCGTCAGCGACCAGTGTTCGAGTCTTCGGCCGAGCCGCGCGGCCGGCGCCAGGGGGCCGCCGAACCGCAGCTGCCACAGATCCGTGTGCACATGGTTGACCAGGCACATCGTCGGACCGTGATGCCAGAGCGGCGCGAGGTAGGGCATGCCGTTGCAGACCTCGACGAGGAGGTCGCAGTCGCCGACCTGACGGGCGAAGGCCGACTTGGCGCGCAGATGGTGGCTCAGGTCGCCGCCGGCCGACACGACCCGGTAGTCGCGGTAGGCCGCCGGGCCCCCGCACAGCAGGGTGACCTGGTGGCCGAGTTTGGTCAGTCCGTCGGCGAGCCGGTCGACGAGGAGCTCGGAGCCCCCCGCCGCCGGATTGCCGAGATCGCGGCGGGCGAGAAAGACGATCCGGCGCGGCTGTGGGGGGCCTGCCGGCCGGTGCTGGTCCAGGCGCGGATACACCTCGACCAGCGAGAACGGCACGTGCTGGGGCATGGGTGCTCCAACTCGTCTCGGGGTGCGGAACTCAGCGGGGAGAAGGACGTTCGCTGTGGGGGATGTTCCGGTGGGAGGGGGGTCCGGGTGGGTTGTGCGGGTCTCTCGTTCCTCGGAGGTGCTGGGGGATGTGGGGGAGTCGCTTGTGGGTGGGGTGTGGGTGGGCTGTGCTCAGGTGGGGTGGACAGTTTTCGCCCAGCGGTTCGAAGCTGCTACTCACCGGCGTGACAATTTCCGGGGTTTATTCAACTGACGACCTGTCACATCGTGATCGGGGCCTGGGACGACTCGGGCGTATCGGGGCGCCGCCTGCCGCGCACGACCAAAACGGCACCCGTCGCGGCGAGGACGAAACCGAGCACGGCGGTACCGATCGGCACCGTCCGCCCCACCAGTCGCAGCAGTCCGCTGTCCTTCTCCGCCTGGTCCACCGCGAACTTCTGCGTCGCCGAGGTGAACGCGAGCTTCCGGCTGTCGAGCAGCACCGCCGCGTCCTCGTCGCCGCCGGGCGCCCGCAGGGTCCGGCGGGGCCCGGTCTGCGCGTAGAGCACGCGTCCCGTGCTCTGGTCGACGACCAGTTCGAGACCGTGGTTGGCGTACCACTCCTCGGCGAGCACCTGCGGCCGGTCCGGCTCGTCGACGAGGGCGCCGGGGACCATCCGGGTACCGGTCCTGGTGGCCGGAACCTTCGCCGTGAAGCGCAGCCCCTCATAGCCCTGGATCTTCTTGCGGCCCTCGTAGTGGAGCGTCACCGTCGCGCCGAGCGTGTTGTCCCACCAGCGGTAGGAGCGTTCCTGCACGTCGAAGGGGAACTTCAGGTACGCCTCGCCCTCGATGTACGGCTTCTCGTCGCAGCAGTGCACCGGACGGTTGGTCTTACGGTCGCTGACCCAGCGGTGCGGGGAGAAGTCCAGCGCGTCGTGCGGGTCGGCCGCCGGCAGCGACTTCTCGGTGTCGACCGAGGTGATCACGTCCCACACCGCGGCCCCGCTGCGTTCACTTTCGGCCACATCGCCGCGTACCCGCTGGGTCACGGTGATCTCCTGGTCCGGCACGGTCTTCACCTGCTCCACGTCGAAGACGCTGCCCGTGCCGGTGTAGACGGCGGTCGTGTCGATGTCGATCGGATTCACCGCGGCCCGTGGCTCGACGTACCAGGCCAGCAGTGGCGCGAGAACCAGCAGAAAGGTCCCGAGACCGAGCAGGACCAGGGAGAACGGTGAGGCGGTACGGCGCATCCGGGCACTCCAGGGGGCGTTGGGAGGTGCGACTCGGGTAGGCGCGCGGCAAAGGCGGCGCCAGAGGGGAATGTGCGCGTGACGAGGGGGTGCCGTCTGGGCCGGCGCGGAAAAAGGAGCGGCGTCTGGTGCGTGCGATCGCAAGGCGCCGGAAGGCCCTCGTGGCGGAGCCACTTGGGCCTTCCGGCAACGCGGCGAGCGCGCGTGCCAGGCGACGCGACGCCGCGCCGGCCCAGACGGCACCCCCTCGGGCCGGGAACCGTAGGCGGAGTCTTGACGCAGTGTCAATGCATTGCTGACACTGGGCCCGAGTGTTGTGGTGCGGGGTGCCCTGGGTGGGGACGACCTGTCGACCGAGAGGCTGACCCTGCGATGTCCAGACTGCTCGCCGCCGTGCTGACCATGGTGGCCGCCGCCGCCCTCGCCGTGGGGGCCGCGCTCGGCATCGTCGCGCTGCTCGACGCGACCCCGGACCAGCCGAACACCCCGCTCATCACGTACGAGAACGCCGGTCAGGAGCGCTGAGGGGTGACCGGAGGCCCGGGAACCGTCACCGTCCGCTCCGCCTGGCATGCCGTGCCACGCCTCCAGGTGCGCGAGTTCGCCGCGATCGCCATGGCCGAGGCCCCCGCCCTCGCCGAGGAGATCCTGCGCGAGATCCGCCGCGAGTACCCGCATCTGCCCGTCGTCCTCGACGACTCCGGCGAGCCGATGGCCCTCATCGGCATCCGCCGCGCGATCGAGGTCTTCGTCCAGCACCTGGAGACCGCCGAGGGCCGACCACGCGTACCTCCGGGCGTCTTCCAGGAGTTCGGCCGGGGCGAGGGTCTGCACGGCCGCAGCCTCGACTCGCTCCAGGCGATCTACCGCCTCGGCGTACGTCTCGCCTGGCGCCGTTTCGCGGAGATCGGCCAGCGGGTGGAGATCCCGCCGCCCGCGATGTACGAGCTCGTCGACGCCGGATACGAGTATCTGGACGGCCTGGTGGACCAGTCGGTGCGCGGCTACGCGGAGGCGGCGGCCCGGCAGGCGGGCGAACGGCTGCGACTGCAACGCCGACTCATGGAACTCCTCCTCGCCGAGCACCACCGGGGCGACCCGGCCGACGCGCTCACCGAACGCGCGGCCCGGATCGGCTGGAGCCTCCCGGAGAAGGTCGCGGTCGGTGTGCTGTTACGTCCCGCCCGCGAGGCCATGGCACCCGCCGTCGGCCAGGGCGTCCTGCTCGACATGGAGTACGAGCAGCCCCGCATGGTCGTCCCCGAACCGGACGCGGCCGGCCGCCCCGAACTCCTCCACCGCGCCCTGACCGGCTGGTCCGGCGCGATCGGCCCACCGGTGCCGCTGGCCGACGCGGCGAAGTCGCTGCGCTGGGCGGAGGCCGCCGTACGCCTGATGGAACGCCGGCTGCTGCCCGGCGGCGAGGTCCTGCACTGCACCGAGCACACCGAGGCCCTCGTCCTCCTCCAGCCCGAGGAACTGATCGACGACCTCGCCCTGCGCTGCCTCGCCCCCCTGGCCCACTGCGGCCCCACCCACGGCCGCCGCCTCGCCGAGACCCTCCTCGCCTGGCTGGAGACCCGCGGCGGCGCCCCCGAGATCGCCACCCGACTGGGTGTGCACCCGCAAACCGTCCGCTATCGCCTCCGTCAGATCCGCGAACTCTGGGGCGGCGAGATCGACGACCCCGACCGCCGCTTCGAACTGGAACTGGTGCTCAGGGCGCAACGCCTGCGGGGCGAACTGGGGGACCCGCGCGGCAGACGCTGAAAGGGGAGGGGGAGGGCCCTGCTCGCGGATCAGGGCCGCCAGGGCCTGGGCCCGGCCTAGGCCAGCTCGGCCCAGGCCTCGTCCACCAGCCGGGCCACCTGGCTCGGCTCGTGGGTGAGGTCCCCCGTGACCTCGCGGAACAGCACGGTCAGCCGCCCGTCGCCGCGCTGGCAGGACACCGTGGACACGCTGTCGGACTCCGGCTCGTCGCCGGCCTCGGTGGGCAGGTGATGGAGGACACAGTCCACCTTCCCGAAGGTGACCAGCTCGTTGGTCGGCTTCTCCAGGCCCAGCACCTCCGGATCCGTGTACGGCACATACGGCCGCGGGGCGGACCCGCGTACGGCCGTCAGCTGGAAGGAGGACCACAGGGAGGAGTCGGAGAAGGTCTGGACGACGGCCGCCGCACCCCCGTACGCCCGGGTCAGCCGCTCCCCGCTCCTGCTGTCCCAGGCGCGGTACCGCTCCGCCATCCGGTCGGCCGCGCCCTTGTCGAGATCCAGGACGGCCTGGTCCCGACGGACGAACCCGCCGAGCGTCTTCGGTGCCGAGAGCCCCCCGCCCGGGACGGCCTTCGCTCCCGCCGCCGGCGAGGAGGCCGGGTTCTCGCCGTCCCCCGTGACCAGCCACGCCCCGCCGACCAGGCCCGCCCCGAGCGCCAGGCCCACCAGGCCCCCGAGCCCGAATCTCGCCGCTTTGCCCGCCTCTGTCACCATGAGCCTCCGCCCGCCTCGCCGCGTGGAAGGGCAGTGCCCGCCGCCCGGTCACAGGAAACCCTGAGCGTCCCCGGCCATTGCCCGGTCATGGGCACTATGACTAGCCTGTGTTCGTCATGCCGATCGACCGTTGAAATTTCGAACATCAGCCGCAGACGACAGAGGGAGGGGGACGACCGTGGGACGCCTAGTACCAGCCGTGACCCGGGCGCTCGACATATTGGAGCTCTTCCTGGACGGGGACGGCACGCTGTCCGCCCCCGACATCGTGCGCCGACTCCAGTTGCCCCGCACCACCGTGCACGAGCTGGTCACCACGCTCGCCGCCCGGGGATACATCGTCCAGGTGCAGGGCCAGCCGGGGCGCTACCGCCTCGGCGTCCGCCCGTACCAGCTCGGCAGCCGCTACGCCGAGCAGCTGGACCTCGCCGCCGAGGGCCAGCAGGTGGCCCGGTCCGTCGCCGAGACCTGCGACGAGACGGTGCACGTGGCGATCCTGGAGTACACGGACGTCATCTACATCGCCAAGGTCGACTCCACCCACGCCGTGCGCATGGTCTCCGCCGCGGGCCGCCGCCTCCCGGCGCACTGCACCTCCGTCGGCAAGATGCTCCTCGCCTCCCTTCCCGACGTCGAGCTGTCCGCCCGCATCCCGAACGACGCCGACCTGGTCGGCATGACTCCCAACAGCATCACCGACCCGGCCGCGCTGCGCGAGGCCCTGGCCCGGATCCGTGAGCGGGGTCTCGCCGTGGAGAACCGCGAATCCAACCCGGATGTCTCCTGCGTCGCCGCGCCGGTCCGCGACCGCACCGGCAAGGTCGTCGCCGCGCTCTCCATCTCCGTCCCCATGATCCGCTGGAGCGACGAGCGCCGGATCGAGCTGGAGCAGCTCGCCGTCAAGGGTGCCGCGGAGCTGTCCGAGCGCCTCGGCCACCGGAGCGTGGCATGAGCGCGTACACGGGTTACGAGATCGCCGTACGGGAGTACGCGGCCCTCGGCGAGGGCCCCACCTGGGACGCCGAGGCCCAGCGGCTGATCTGGATCGACATCCTCGGCTCCCGCGTCCACACCTACGACCCGGCCTCCGGCCGCCGCACGGTCCTCACCACCGAGCAGCACGTCGGTGCCGTCAAGCCCCGCGTCGGCGGCGGGCTCGTCCTGAACCTCCGGGACGGCGTCGGCCTGACCGACCCCGACGGCTCCTTCCGGTGGCTGCACCACGAGCCGGTCCCCGGCCGCCGCGCCAACGACGCCGCCGTCGCCCCCGACGGCTCCCTCTTCGCCGGCACCATGCGCTACGACGAGGCCCCGGGCGGCGGCACGCTGGCCCGTTTCACCGCCGACGGGCTCGCCGCGACCGTCCTCGACGACGTCGCCGTCAGCAACGGCACCGGCTGGAGCCCGGACGGACGGCTGATGTACTACATCGACTCCCCGACCCGCCGGGTCGACGTCTTCGACTATGCGGACACCGAGGGCGGCCGCCTGCCCGTCGACCGGCGCCCCTTCGTGACCATCGAGGACGGCGACGGCTTCCCCGACGGCCTCACCGTCGACGCCGAGGGCTGCGTCTGGGTCGCCCTCTGGGAAGGCAGCGCCGTCCGCCGCTACACCCCGACCGGCACCCTCGACCGCGTCGTCACCCTCCCCACCCCCCGCCCCACCGCCTGCGCCTTCGGCGGCCCCGACCTCACCGACCTCTACATCACGACAGCCCGCACGGGCACGGAGACCCCCCACCCCTTGTCGGGCTCCCTGCTGGTGGTACCGGGCGCGGGGAAGGGCTTGGCCCAGCCGGCGTTCGCGGGCTGATTCCGGGACCCGCCCGCTCACGTGGTCGTCCGCCCCGGGCGACGGACGGCCACGCTGCCCGCTCCCGGGTTCCCCGGCGACGGTGTCGGGCCGGGCCCCGCTCCCTCATCTCCGCTGCGGCGGTGGGCCCCCGGGTCCGCTGCTCATCCCGTCGCTGCCGCGGCCCCCGATGAGCCGACCGCTCCCCTCACCGTTCGCGGGCTGATTCCAGGGGGCCGCCCGTTCACGTCGTCCTCGCTGAGGGGTCGAGGAGCCGGTCGCCCACCTCGTCCCTGCCGCTCACCCCGTCTCCGCCGCGGCGGCGCGTAGTCACGGCCGCGTCGTCCGGCGGTGTCCGACGGGCCGTGTCCGTCCTCGGTCGCCCGTAGGGCCGCGCGCGGTGGTCAGAGGCCGGCGGCCTCGCGCTCCTCCGCGGTCAGCGGAGCCCCCTCCAGCCTCGGCTTCAGGGGGCCGGCGGCTGCCGCGAGGAGGACGGTCGGGGTGAGGAGGGCCTCCGGACCGCGTTCCAGGGAGGTCACGTCGGTCAGGCGGCGGGCGATGCGACCGTTGCCGGTGGCCGTGAGCAGCAGCCGGTCCACGTACGCGGCGACCAGCCGGTCCCGCAGCGTGGGCCCGCCCTCCGTCGCCCCCTCGTAGAACACGTCCTGCCCCGTGGCGAGGTCCCATGCCACCCCCACCGGACGGGCCACCGCCTTCTGGATCCGCCGCGCCAGGCCGGCCGTGCCCCATCCCTGACGCCGGATCACCTCCCGCAGGGCGACCGCGCTCTGGGCGGCGACCGCCATCCCGTGTCCGTAGACCGGGTTGTACACGGCGAGCGCGTCCCCGACGACGGCGAAGTTCTCCGGCCGGCGGGACATCCGCTCGTAGAACCAACGCCGGTTCGCGGTGGACCGCGTGAACGCCACATCACCCAACGGCTCGGCCCCGGCGATCAGTTCACCGATGATCGGATGCCGTAGCTCCTCCCGGGCGAACCGCGCGAAGTCGTCGTTGTCGGGAGAGGGCTCGCCGCCCCGCGTCCCGGACAGCATGACGATCCACCGCCCGTCCTCTATGGGCACGAGGAAGCCCGACCGGCCGGGCCCCGGCTGCCGCGCGTCGGCCTGCACGGCGACCACCGGGAAACCCCGCCGGGCCCCCTCGGGCGCACGGTAGACCCGGCTGGCGTACGCGAGACCGGAGTCGATCTCCCGCCGCTCGGGTTCGGGCAGCCCCAGCTCCGCGAGCCAACGGGACGCGCGGGAGGAACGTCCGGTGGCGTCGACGACGAGACCGGCGTCGAGGGTGCGCTCGGTGCCGTCGTCGTGGCGGACCCGCACCCCGGTCACGGCGGCCTCCGTACCGACGAGCCCGAGCACCTCGGTGCGCTCCAGCAGCCCGACCCGGTCGTCGGCCAGCACCGCCGTACGCACGGTCGCGTCCAGCAGATCCCGCCCGGCCAACAGGTTGTGGTGGGACACGGGCCAGCGCCGGTACCACCCCTGCGGCGACAGCACCACCATGTCCGTGGTGACCGCCTGCCGGTGCGCCCCGGCCGCCAGCAGCCGCTCGGTGGTGCCCGGCACCAGCTCCTCCACCGCCTGGACCCCGCCCGACCACAACATGTGGGCGTGGCGCGCCTGCGGCAGACCCCGTCGCGGGCCGGGCCGCTCGGGCAGCGCGTCCCGCTCGACGACCGTGACCTCGTCCACGAACCCGGCCAGGGCCCGGGCCGCGAGCATGCCGGCGAGGGAACCACCGAGCACGACGGCGGACCGGACGGGCTGCGCGGCCGGGCCCGGCCGTCCGGTCCGTGACGGTCTGGAGGACCGGCCGACGGCGGCGGGGCGTTCACTCATGCGCGGGCACACTGCTCTCTGTCGAGGATGTCGCGGATGTCATGGAGGCGGCGGCGAGCGCGCGTACCGCCTCGATCTCGGCGGGCTCACGAAGCACCAGGGACACGGCCTCGATGTCCTGGAGCAGGTCGGCGGGACCGGAGGAGACCGTGAACTCGGGGAAGGCCGTGAACTCGGGGAAGGCCGTACGGCCGAAGACGAGCGGGCCCGACGTGAGCGTGGCCGTCGGACCGCTGTCCGGCGAGCGCCTCCGCGTGGCCACCGCGTCCTGGATCGTCACGGCGGCGGCGAGTGCCTTCGCGCGGCCGGGTTCGTGCCCGAGGTCCAGGGCGGCGTCGTACGCGCGGCGCCGCAGATCCTCGTCGAGGTGGCGGGTCAGCCGGAGCAGGGCGTCCCGGATGAACGTCTCGCGGCGGGTCAGGCGCAGCTCAGGGGTGGCGCGCAGCGTGAAGGGGATGCGGGAGTCGTCGACGGTCCGGGTCAGCTGATACAGGGGCCGCAGTCGCCGGTGGCTCGTCCGCACCCGCCAGCGGTCCTGCAGGTACTGGCCGCCGTGCGGCAGGATGAAGCCCACCGCGATGAAGATGGCCGCCAGGGCGACCACCGGCGGCGCCACATGGGTGCTCAGCCAGTCCAGGTCGTGCCCCGTCCAGCGGGCGACCACCGCCGTCAGCTTCGCGGCGTCGAACACCAGGTTGAGCGCGCAGCCCAGGCCCAGCGCCTTCAGACCGCCGCGCAGCCACAGGTCGAGGCCGTCCGCGCGGACCCAGTTCCGTATCAGCCGGAAGGTGATCAGGCAGGCCGCCGTGTGCGCGACGAGATAGAGCAGGATCTCCTCGCGCATGAAGGGCGTGGTGGCGTAGTACGTGTCCAGGTCGCGCAGCCGCTCGTGGGGGACGTCCGCCAGCGCGAACAGCACCCACAGGACGACGATCACCCCCGCGTACACGGCGACGACCCACCGCATGAGCCGGCGGGTCGCCGGGGAGCGGTCGGCGGGGCCGTTGCGCCAGGCGATGATCAGCAGCAGACAGCACGCGCAGAACGCGGTGATGAGGGAGTACACCCAGGGCGCGGCCACGTTCGGCGCGCCGACGGCCCGGTTGGTCCACGCGATGACCGACGGCACCGCGAACACGAAGACGCAAGCGGCGAGCAGCAGCAGCCCGCCGACCGCCCGCAGCAGCGCGTCCCGCCACAGCTTCACGATGCTGGGCAGCTTGATCACCAGGGCGGCGGTCAGTACGGCCGTGGGGATCCAGAACGAGATGTACAGCTCGCCGAAGAAGTCGGCGGGGCCGAGGGCCCCGGTCGTCGTCGCGGGCACGGCCGTCCCTCTCATCTCCGGTGCCTGCGATAGCCCAGGGATGCTTGGATGGCCTGCCCCACGGGGTCGGCCGGATCAGCCGGAACGGCCGGCCCGCCCTGCCCGGTGTCCACCCAGGAACGGAAGGCGGTCGCGAGCCGGTGGCCGAAGTCCTCGGCCTCCTGCTCGTCGGACTCGTGCGAGCCGTTGCGCGCCGCTATGGGGGTACCCCCTTGCCCGAGCGCGGCCGACAACTCGGGGGAGAGCGGCGGCAGCGCGGACCCGCACTCGCCCGACCGACCCGCCTGCCCCGACCGACCCGCCTGCCCCGACCGGCCCGGCCCGCCAGGCCCACCCGACCCACCCGGCTCACCGGAGAGCACGAGGGCGGCGGCGTCCGCCCCCGGCAGGTGGCGATGACAGTGCCCGGCGTGCATGTGCCACAACTCATGCCCCAGGATGACCAGTTGCTGCACGGTTTCAGCCCGCTCCTCGACGATCACCAGATCGAAGTCGGGGAACTCCATCCACAGCCCGGTCACCCCGATCCCGTCGGGAAACCGCTCGAACCGCAGCTTCACCGGCCGCCCGCCCCGCCGCGCACTCATCTCCGCACACAGGGCTGCGCCCAACTCCCGTACGTCGACGGGCGCGTCGAACCTCCCCCGCACCGCCTTGGTCAGCCCGGCGGTCAGCTTGCGCATCTCGGCGGCGGACCGCGACGGCAGCAGCGCGGCCCGCACCCTGCCGACCACCGCGCGCAGCCCCGCGATCCCCATGACCCGGGCAGCGCCCCCGGCCCGGCCGCCCCCCGTGCCCTCGCGACGGCTCATCGCCGGGCCTCCTCGTCGTCGACGCCGAGCAGCCCTTCGAGCATGACGGCGAGAGCCTCCTGCTTGCGGGGGGTCAGCCGATGGCCGCGCAGCGCGAGCGTGACGACCCCGTGCCGGGTGGCGAACTCGACCAGCGGCCCGTCGTCGTCCGCGTCACCCTCAAGACCCGCCAGTACGCGCCCCAGTTCCCGGTTCAGGACGGTCGCGGCCGGGTCGGTGAAGAACCGGACGCCCTCCTCGATCCCGAAGAACTCCGCGAGTTCGGTCAGATCGGGCACGTTCGGCATCTTCTTGCCGAGCAGCAACTGCCGGGCCCACTCGGGACTGATCGAGAGCCGCTCCGCGACCTCTCTGCAGACCTCACCGGCCCGCTTCCCGCTCCGCGCGACATACGCCTCGTGCAACGCCCGCACTCGTCCGCGCACCCGGTCGTCGACCCGGCCGGCCGCCGGCTCGCTCCCGGCGAGCAGCGCCCGTACCTCGTCCTCACCGAGGGCGGTGCGTTCGGCCAGTACCCGTACGTCGAGGAGACGGCCCCGATCGGAGCCGGTCCCGGCGATACGGGCGTCGAGTCGGGTCAGGGTCTCGGCAAGGCCGTCGGGCAGGGCGGGCACGGGCCGACCCTACGTGCCACGGATCGTCGGCACCACGAGAATCCAACGATCGTTGAATTTTGACGAACGATGGTTGCCCGCCTCGGTACGGGCGACAGGCGCCGGTCCTCGACCGCCTCGCCCCATTGACTCGCCCTGACTTCGACCATAGCGTCCCGTTCGGCTCAACGATCAACATCCGTAATACCGAACGTCGCATACCGAACGCCACATAGTGACGCCGATCGAACACCGAACATCGAACACCGAAGGGGCCGCCCTCGATGACCCGCACCGCCCGCTTCACCCTCGACCCCGCTTTCAAGGTCGGCGAGGTCAATCCACGACTCTTCGGCTCCTTCGTCGAACACCTCGGCCGCTGTGTCTACACAGGGATCTACGAGCCGGGTCACCCCACGGCCGACGACGCGGGCCTGCGCACGGATGTGCTGGACCTGGTACGGGAGTTGGGCGTCACCACGATCCGCTATCCCGGCGGCAACTTCGTCTCCGGCTACAAGTGGGAGGACTCCGTCGGCCCCGCCGAGGACCGCCCCCGCCGCCTCGACCTCGCCTGGCGCTCCACCGAGACCAACCGCTTCGGCCTCTCCGAGTACATCGCCTTCCTGAAGAAGGTCGGCCCCCAGGCCGAGCCGATGATGGCCCTCAACCTCGGCACACGCGGAGTCGCCGAGGCCCTCGAACTCCAGGAGTACGCCAACCACCCCGCCGGCACCGCCCTCTCCGACCTCCGTGCCGCCCACGGCGACAAGGACCCCTTCGGCATCAACCTCTGGTGTCTGGGCAACGAGATGGACGGCCCCTGGCAGACCGGCCACAAGACGGCGACGGAGTACGGCCGGATCGCCGCCGAGACCGCCCGCGCGATGCGTCAGATCGACCCGAGCGTCGAACTCGTCGCCTGCGGCTCCTCCAGCCAGTCCATGCCGACGTTCGCCGAGTGGGAGGCGACGGTCCTGGCGGAGACGTACGACCTGGTCGACTACATCTCCCTGCACGCCTACTACCAGCCCGAGGACGGCGACGTCGACTCCTTCCTGGCCTCCGCCGTCGACATGGAGTCCTTCATCGAGAACGTGGTCGCCACCGCCGACCACGTGGGCGCGAAGCTCAAGTCCAAGAAGAAGATCAACCTCTCCTTCGACGAGTGGAACGTCTGGTACATCTCGGAGTGGCACGCGATCGAGAACTCCGGCGCGCGGGACTGGGCGGAGGCCCCGCGCCTGCTGGAGGACAACTACAGCGTCATGGACGCCGTCGTCTTCGGCTCCCTCCTCATCGCGCTGCTCCGGCACGCCGACCGCGTCACCGTCGCCTGCCTCGCCCAGCTCGTCAACGTCATCGCCCCGATCATGACCGAGCCGGGTGGTCCGGCCTGGCGGCAGACGACGTTCTTCCCGTTCGCCCAGGCCGCGAAGTACGGGCGCGGGGAGGTGCTCGACGTACGGGTGGACTCGCCGACGTACGAGACGAAGAAGTACGGCGAGGCGGATCTGCTGCACGCGACGGCGGTGCGGGCCGAGGACGGGTCGGTGACCGTGTTCGCGGTCAACCGGGGTCGTACGGACGCGCTGCCGCTGGAAGTCGCCCTGAACGGGCTGGAGTTGACGCGGATCGTCGAGCACAGCGTGCTGGCCGACGCGGACCCGGACGCGCGGAACACGCTGGCGGAGCCCGAGCGGGTCGCTCCGCGGGCGGGGGAGGGCGCCGTGCTTCGGGAGGGTGTGCTGAGCGTGGTTCTCGAACCGCTGTCGTGGAATGTGATCCGGCTCGGCTGAGGGCCCGGATCGTCTGGCGTCTGGCGTCTGGCGCCTGGCGTCTGGCGCCTGCCGGGTGCGGGTTGGCGGTGGGTGCTCGCGCGGTTCCCCGCGCCCCCGAGGGGCGCGGGTCGGCTGAGGCGCGGAGCCATCGCCCGTCCGCGTGGTCGACAATGTGCCCATGAGGATCTCGGCACGGGCGGATTACGCCGTACGCGCGGTACTGGAAGTCGCCGTACGGCAGGACGGCGGGCCGGTGAAGGCGGAAGCCATCGCAACCGTGCAGGAGATCCCGCACAAGTTCCTCGAGGGCATCCTCGGGGACCTGAGGCGCGCCGGCCTGGTCACCAGCCGGCGGGGTGGCAGCGGCGGGTACCAACTGGCCCGCCAACCCGCCGCCATCACCGTCGCCGACGTGATCCGAGCCGTCGACGGGCCCATCGTGTCGGTACGGGGGGAGCGGCCGACCGGGCTGACCTACACCGGGTCCGCCGAGCCGCTGCTGCCGCTGTGGATCGCGCTGCGGGCCAATGTGCGCCGCATCCTGGAGGGCGTCACGGTGGCCGACCTCGCGGCCGGCACCCTGCCCGAGCCGGTGAAGGGCCTGGCGGCGGAGCCGACGGCCTGGGAGAACCCGTGAACCCCTAGGGCCCTTCTGTCCGGCGGACGGCTGCACAGGATCGTTACCTCGCGCTAAGCCTGTCCTCAGCTTGCTCTCGTAGTGTTGCCCCACGGTCAATCCCTACTTAACCGGTGGGAAAGACAGGGAAGACCTGCGACGGAAGCGGAAGACGGGACAAGGAAGAGATGCGGACGCTGGTACTGCTCGCGCTGGCGGGCCTGGGTGCCCAGCTCGTGGACGGCAGCCTGGGCATGGCCTACGGCGTGACCTCGACGACGCTGCTGCTCGCCATGGGCACCAACCCGGCCGCCGCCTCGGCCACGGTGCACCTCGCCGAGATCGGCACGACCCTGATGTCGGGCGCCTCGCACTGGCGGTTCGGGAACGTGGACTGGAAGGTCGTCGCCAGGATCGGCGTACCGGGCGCGGTCGGCGCGTTCCTGGGCGCGACCGTCCTGTCCCACCTCTCCACCGAGGTCGCCGGGCCGGTGATGTCGCTGATCCTGCTCGGCCTCGGCCTCTACGTCCTGTCCCGCTTCACCCTGCGCGGCCTGCCCAGGGAACGCCTCGACCGGCCCCTGCGGAAGCGGTTCCTGTCCCCGCTCGGCCTGGTCGCCGGCTTCCTCGACGCGACCGGCGGGGGCGGCTGGGGCCCGGTCGGCACCCCTGCCCTCCTCGCCAGCGGCCGCATGGAACCCCGCAAGGTCATCGGCTCCATCGACACGAGCGAGTTCCTCGTCGCCGTCTCCGCGAGCCTGGGCTTCCTCTACTCCCTCGGCTCGCAGGGCCTCGACTGGGCCTGGGTGGCCGCGTTCCTGCTGGGCGGGATGGTGGCCGCGCCCATCGCCGCGTGGCTGGTCCGCCTGGTCCCGCCGAGGGTGCTGGGCTCGGCGGTGGGCGGCGTCATCATCGCGACGAACGTCCGCACCCTGCTGAAGAGCGACTGGATCGCGGCGTCGAGTGCGCTGAGCACCGTGGTGTACGTCGCCGTGTACGCCCTGTGGGCGGCGGCCCTCACGTACTCGATCCGCGCCCACCTCCGGGAGAAGGCGGCGGAACCGACGGCCGAGGAGCGGCAGCCGGTGACGGTGTAGGCACGGGCGTATCACTCGGAGCGCCGCTGCCGTCCCCTGGGCCCGGGGATCCGTCACGGTCTCCGCTCCCCGGGCCCAGGTGCCGCCCCGGGGGCGCCAGACGCTCTCCACGCCCACGATGATCGTCGCCCTGCGACCGTCGGAGACGCTGCTGCCCGGCGCGGTGAATGTCAACAGACCACTGGACGCACCGCCGCCGCCGTCGTCGTCGGTGGCTGACAGCCATCACCGGGGCTGTGTCCCGACGCGCAAGAGCAGCAGGTCGAACTCGGGACCGTCGGGCGTGTTGCGGTACGGCCCCGCGTACTCGTAGCCGAGTCGGGCGTACAGGTCCTGGCCGCGATGGTTGGAGGGCAGGGCGAGGAGGGACGACCAGGACGGGGCGATGGCCTTGAGGTTCTCCCGAGCGGGGACCAAACGGGGCGTGCCATTTCGCGTGCCAGATCCTGCGGGGAACGACGGGGAGTGGCCACGGTGCGGCTGGGGCCCCGACACCACCCCGCCGCAGGTCAGCGCAGCAACAGCCGTCAGAAGACCCGAGCTTCCCAAGCCCGTGGCGTGTTTGGGGACGTCGAACCGCTGTGGGTGGTTCGGGCGTTAGGGCCTCGGGGAGAGGTCGGAGTTTCTACGCTGGTCTTTACGGAGCCGCACGGGTCGGGGGATCGGATGAGTGCTGAGAGTGTGCAGTCGGTGGCCAGGAGGACCAGCGGCACCGTCATCGCCGGGGACAGCGCCAGGGTGCAGCCGTGAGCGAGGAACCCGCAGCGGCACACGCCGCAGGGCCGCGATCCGTTGCCGCGGCCGGCAATGTTGGCGTAGCCATCACCGGTGACGGCGCCCAGGTGGTGACCTTGCCGGCCGAAGCGGTGCGCTGGGCCCAGGAGGTGCAGGCACCGCCAGGGGCCGGGAACCTGCCAGGGTCGGCGTCGGGGGTGTTTGTTGGCCGGATGCACGAACTCACCACACTGCGCGTGCTCCTGACCGATGCGGGGGAAGCCGCCGTCACCCAGATGACGCGGACGCGGGCGATCCACGGACTGGGCGGGATCGGCAAGACGACTCTCGCTCTGCACTACGCCCACACCTACCGCCGCGACTACACCCTGGTGTGGTGGATCACCGCCGAGACCACCGAGCAGATCGTCACCAGCCTGGCGAGCCTGGCCATGCGGCTGTGTCCGCAATGGGCCCTCACCGCAGGCGGGCCGGAACGCGCGGCGTGGGCGATCCTGTGGCTGCAGTGGCATCCCGGCTGGCTGCTCGTCTTCGACAACGTCGAACGCCCCACCGACCTGCGCCACTACCTCGGCACCCTCCCGGACGGGCACCACCTGGCCACCAGTCGCAAAGGCACCGGCTGGCACACCATCGCCCCCACCATGCCCCTGGGCCTGCTCGACGCCGACACCTCAGCCGAGCTCCTGTGCACCCTCGCCCTCGGCGGGCAGCACACCCCCACACCGCAACAACACCGGCAGGCGCAGGAACTCGCTGCCGAACTCGGCTACCTCCCCCTGGCGTTGGAACAAGCCGGCGCCTACCTGTACGAGACCGGTACCGGCCTGGGGGACTACCCCGCCCTGCTCGGCCGTGTCCTGGACACCGCCCCGGAAGGCATCGACCCGCAACGCACGATCGCCCGCATCTGGCAGCACACCCTGACCGCCATCCACACCCGAAACCCACTGGCCGTCACTGTGCTGCACACGCTCGCCTGGCTGGCTCCGGACGACATCCCCCGCCACCTCCTCACCCCGCTGGCCCCTGACCCGGTCGATCTGCGCGAGGCGCTGGGCGTACTCCATGCCTACAACATGATCTCGTTCTCCGCCGACCGGCAGAGCGTCAGCGTCCACCGCCTGGTGCAAACCGTCCTACGCAGCCCTACCACTGAGGCCGACACCTACCCTCCAGGCCGACAAGAAGCAGAGCACCTGGCCCGGCAGGCCCTCCTCCACCAGGACACCGACGACACGCCATGGGAACGTCTCCTACCGCACCTGTTGGCCCTCGTCGCCACAACGCCGCCACACTGCCCGCCATCAATTCAGACCGCTGACACGTACGAGACGGCGGCGCGGTACCTGTATCGGCAGGGACGAGACGCCCACACCATCGCCTTGCGTACAGCCACCCTCACCCAGCGCGAGCAGATCCTCGGCGACACCCACCCCAGAACCCTGACCAGCCGCAACAACCTCGCCGCCGCCTACCGGGCGGCCGGAAACTTGGCACGCGCCATCCCCCTGTACGAGACCACCCTCACCCAGCACGAGCAGGTCCTGGGCGACACCCACCCCGCCACCCTGACCAGCCGCAACAACCTCGCCTACGCCTACTGGGCGGCGGGAGGTCTGGGGCGGGCCATCCCGCTGTTTGAGACCACCCTCGCCCAGTGCGAGCAGGTCCTGGGCGACACCCATCCGCACACCCTGAGAGGCCGCAACAACCTCGCCTCCGCCTACGAGTCGGCGGGGGATCTGGGGCGGGCCATCCCGCTGTACGAGACCACCCTCACCCAGCGCGAGCAGGTCCTGGGCGACACCCACCCCGCCACCCTGACCAGCCGCAACAACCTCGCCTACGCCTACTGGGCGGCGGGAGGTCTGGGGCGGGCCATCCCGCTGTTTGAGACCACCCTCGCCCAGTACGAGCAGGTCCTGGGCGACACTCACCCGGACACCCTGAGAGGCCGCAACAACCTCGCCGGCGCCTACGAGTCGGCGGGAGACCTGGGGCGGGCCATCCCGCTGTACGAGACCACCCTCGCCCAGTGCGAGCAGGTCCTGGGTGACACCCACCCGGACACCCTGAGAGGCCGCAACAACCTCGCCGGCGCCTACGAGTCGGCGGGGGATCTGGGGCGGGCCATCCCGCTGTACGAGACCACCCTCACCCAGCACGAGCAGGTCCTGGGCGACACCCACCCGGACACCCTGACCAGCCGCAACAACCTCGCCAGCGCCTACGAGTCGGCAGGGGATCTGGGCCGGGCCATCCCGCTGTACGAGACCACGCTCACCCAGTACGAGCAGGTCCTGGGCGACACCCACCCGGACACCCTGACCAGCCGCAACAACCTCGCCCACGCCTACGCGTCGGCAGGGGATCTGGGCCGGGCCATCCCGCTGTACGAGACCACCCTCGCCCAGTACGAGCAGGTCCTGGGCGACACCCACCCGAAGACCCTGACCAGCCGCAACAACCTCGCCGGCGCCTATCAGACGGCGAGAGACCTGGAGCGGGCCATCCCGCTGTTTGAGACCACCCTCGCCCAGCGCGAGCAGATCCTGGGCAACAGCCACCCCGACACCTTGATCAGCCGCAACAACCTCGCTGGCGCCCGCAAAGCTGCGGCAGTTGTACAGCAGCCAGATACAACAACCCCAGCGGCCGCCCCCGACCATCAACTCCCCTCAGACATTCCAGAGCAACCGGTATGACCGTCCCCGACCGATCTCTGTAGAGCAACGGATCAGAAGGCTCCTGACATCCATGGTTGCCACCAACGACGCCGGACGGGTGCGCACACCAGCGTCTCTGCCTGGCCGTCGCACCAGTCGGTGGCAGAAGCGGGAGCAAGCTCGGATCGAACTCCTAAAGCGGGTGTCGCAGGCTCGCGGTCCGTAGCGCCAGCTGTGTCACGCTCCGCACCAGAAGCAGACTTCGACTCCGGGGTGCCCGTACTTCTGCGTGCCACAGCGGGTGCAGGTAGGCCGACGTGGACGGGCTGTGGGGGCGTAGGGGCCAGGTCTACCGTCGGGAGTCTGCCACTGCACGAACTCATTGACTCGATCTGCGTAAGGGCTCGATACGAAGCGAGGTTCGGTGGGCGGGGCTTCACGCCGTCGGCGAGCATCATCCAGTGCCTGCTGGATCTCCCGACGGATGCGAGCAGCTTCCTCCGCACGATGCAGCCGCCACCTTCTGTGAAGCATGAGAACGCAGCCAGTATCCGCTGTGCCGAACAGGACCGCTGGACCAAAGTAATCAGCGTGAGCGGTCCATCCAAGCCCCACAAACACTGACCAGGTCCCGCCGTAACCGGCGAGGTCTCTCCTCGGCACGGTCGTCATCCCGGCCCCGCTGGTGCGGCCGTTTCGCTCGACTCGGCTGAGGGCCGCCGGGGGCTGGGGACGGTGACCGGAAGGCCGAGGCGAGCCGCTTGTCCATCTCCAGCCGGAACGGTCCGGATGTTTTTCCCGCCGGTGCACGGGCTCGCCCGGTGCGCGGGCACCGGGCGAGCCCGCTCGCTCGGTCTGCGGGTTCACTCGGTCCGCGGGCTCAGTCGTCGAAGACGATGTCCTCGATGTCGTGGGTCCAGCGGACCTTGCTGTCGTTGACCTCGATGATGAGGTCGAGGCCGGTGCTGGTGTGCCCGGTGGAAAGGATGGTGAACGTGTCGGCCTTGCGACGCAGGAACTCCACGAAACCGCCGAGGCCGGGGTCTCCGTCGTTCAGCAGCACGTACTCGCCGAGCCGCCGGTAGAACTTGGGCAGGATGACGTCCTTGCTGACCTCCGGAGGGCCCACGACTACCGTGGGCTTCTGAGTCTTGTCGAGCGGCCACAGACCCTCGCCGTTGGCCTGGGCCTTGTGCACGGTCGCGGTCATGTCGTTGCGCAGGTCGGGGAAGAGGGACCGGTAGAAGGTCGGGTAGACGAAGCCCTTGGCGAGCAGCTTGTGGTTGACGGTCTCGTGCAGCATGGCCGGCGTGAAGAAGACGTTGCCGTCGGCATCGGCGTCGGGCCCTGCTCCGGGCCCGGTGAAGGCGATGCAGCGGCCGAGCGGGTCACCGCCGCGGGTCAGGACGTATCCGCGGACGGCGGCGGGGTTGGTGGGGGCCTTGACCTTCCCGCTCGGAGTGCGCTGTACGGGGTCGAACCCGAGGAGGCGCAGCAGTTCGGCGGCCGCCCCTTCGGCCTGCGCCTTGGGCTGGTGCAGCACGCCCCCGCCGACGAAGGGGGGATCGAAGTGCGTCTCCAGGGCATCGATGCCCTCCAGACGCAGATTGGCTCCGCCGGGGCCGCGGATCTGAATGGGAACCGGGCCGGGGATCGTGTCCCACACCGCCGGGTCGTCCGGGTAGAACCGGACCGTGTCCCCGTCGGGGCTCGTCCCCACGATCCGGAATTCGCCTTGGATGCGTGTGTACGGCATGAGGGGGCCTCCTCACGGACGCCTGGTAGCGGCCAGAAATGCGCGGACGGACGCCGCACGGCCACTCCTCACTATGCGTCCGCGGCGCCCGGGGGTCCTGTTGGCGGTTCAACGTCTGCGAAGGGAGACGTTGAACATCCCAAGCTGAGGGCGCCCGCCGCATGCCCGGGCTAGAGATGGGCTAGAGAAGGTCCCGCCAGAAGAGGGCCGTCGCTCGCGGGCTCCAACCCTCGTCGACCTCGCCCCGCGCCTCGTCGAACTCCTGATACATGTAGTCGGCCAGGTCCAGGCCGTAGTAGATGATGTCGGTCTGCCACATCGAGAGCACCGGATGCCCGGAGCTTCCCCGGCCCGCAGGCAGGTATCGGTGGGCATACACGGGCACCAGCACCGGCGCCTCCGCCAGATGATGCCGCGCCGTAGCCAGTGCCGCCGTCCCGTCGGCTGGACGCTCACCCCAGCCCTCGTACCAGAACCCGTTGTGCTCAACGTCGAGCAGAACACCCTCGACCGGCCAGTCGAGCTGTCGACGCAAGCTGTCCAAATCGCCGCCGCGCCACTCCGGCCAGGGCCTGGACCAGGTCTGCCCGTCCTCGGGAGGGACGTTGACCGGGAGCCCGGCCGCAAGGAATGCTCGGTGGTCGTCCGCGAACTCGAAGCCGTACTCGCACTCGATGCGCGTGAACTCGGCGTCCGTCAGCCCCGGATCGAACTCGTAGAGGCCTGTCTGTGCCAGGCGACGTGCGGCCTCCGCACCCAGGCGTACTCCCTCATTGCTGATCACCGCCGCACGCTAGCGCCGACCGCAGCCATCCGTCACCCGAGTTATGCGGGGGCTCCGTCTCGGTTTCCGTCCCATTCGGCAGTGTTCACGCTCGTTGAAGGGAGACCCGCCCGCGCACATGTCCTGGCAGCCAGCCGCTCCCACTGTCAGACTGACGCTGTACGGTCCCGCTCCATGGCTGAGAGACCTACGACGAATTGGCGCCACGGCATGGCTGAGGAAGCCGAGGAGCTTGCCGACGGCACCCTGGATCCTGAGTGCGCCTGCATGGCGGGTCTGTTCCCCGAAGAACTGCTCACGGCGACCGATGCCGTCCTCGACACCTTCGAGAACGAGCTTCGCGGGCTGGCTGAGGCAGACGACGCGCAGATCTTCGGCGCCGTGGAGCGCGTCGTCCTGGCCCTGAACGCTGTGAACGAAGCGCACGGCGAAAGCGCCTACGAAACCGACGAGCGCGAGCAACTGTGCGACTTCATCGACCAGTCGCTCACCGAACGCGGCGTCGACGTCGTCGCACTGGCCGCCCGCCATGGACTCGGCCGGTACCAGATCACGGACAGGTGGCGTGAGTGGTGAGGCCGCTCGCTGGAGCCGCTCGACATCAGCTGTGATCACTCGTCGCGTGCCAGATGCGTGCCAGATGCGTGCGTGCCAGAACGCCTGTCGGGCTCTTTCTCCCTGCAGCGGCCCGCGCCTTCCGTACGTGGGCGCCCAGCCCGGCGGCGACCTCCTCTCGCCGCTCGTCGTCGGAGTGCTGGTAGATCAGCGCCGCCTTCTCCGAGGACTGCCCGGCGCGGACCATGGTGTCCTCGAGCGTGGCCCCGGAGCGTGTGGACAGCGTGTGCCCTTCCGCCGCCGTCAGGCCGGGAACGAGCCCTGCACGCGCTTAGTCCGGGCGGCCGCCGCGACGCAGTGCGCGGGTGCACCAGCCGATGATCGCGGCGTTGACCGCTGCCCCGAGAGCGACGGCGATGATGGCCATGACGATGTTGTCCGGCAACACGAGGAGCACGAGGCTGGCGGGGGCGGTGGCAAGGAGCGGGATGACGCCTGCCATGGACTCGTCCGTGCTGTCGCCGATGGTCACCACCAGTGCCCACACGAGCAGGACGGCACAGACGCCGAGGTACACGAGGCCGACGACGCCGACGTGGTCGCGCAGTCGGCGGGGGACGGACCGGCCGGTATCGGTATCGGTATCGGTCTCTGTACCGGTCATGGGGATGGACTCCTTGGTTGCGTCGGTTGCGTCGGTTGCGTCGGTTGCGTCGCGGGGGTCGGTCGCGGTGGTCAGAGGTGGGTGCCGGGCGGGTTCGGGCGGGCGAGGCCGAGGTCGTACGCGAGGATCGTCGCCTGTACGCGGTCGCGCAGGCCGAGCTTGCGGAGCAGCGCGTTCACGTGGGACTTCACGGTGCCTACGGTGATGCCGAGTTGCTCGGCGATCTCCGTGTTGGTGAGTCCGGCGGCGACCAGCGTGAGGACGCCCCGCTGGCTGCCGGTCAGGCTGTCCAGTTCGGGGGAGCTCCCGACCGGGACCGCGGCGGGGGGTCCGGACGCGTAGTGGCCGATGAGGCGGCGGGTCGCGGACGGGGCGAGTACGCTCTCGCCGGCCGCCACCTCCCGGATGCCCTGCAGTAGTTGGGAGGGGTGTACGTCCTTGAGGAGGAAGCCCGAGGCGCCGGCGCGCAGCGCGTCGAAGACGTACGCGTCGAGGTCGAAGGTGGTCAGGACGAGCACGCGGGGCGCGTTCTCCCGTCCGGTGATGATGCGGGTGGCGGCGATGCCGTCCAGTTCGGGCATGCGTACGTCCATGACGACGACGTCGGGAGCCAGCTCTTCGGCCAGCCGCACCGCGGCGGCGCCGTCGGCGGCCTCGCCGACGACCGTCATGTCCTCCTCGGCGTCGATCACGGCGGCGAACCCCGCCCGTACGATGCCCTGGTCGTCGACGACCAGCACGTTGAGGCTCATCGGTGTCTCTCCTCGCTGTCCGGGGTGTCCTGCGCGACGGCGAGTGGCAGCCGGAGGCGGACCGTCCCCTGCGGGCCGGTGGTCACCGTGCCGCCGAGCGCCGCGACCCGCGTGGTCAGCCGCTCCCGTACGGCGGAGTCGGCGGCGCGGGGCACCCCCGTGGCCGTGAGCGTCAACGTATCGTTGTTCACGTCGAGTTCGAGCATCGCAGGCTCCTCGCCGCCGGCCGCGAGCACCGTCTCGGCGGCGCGGTAGGCGGCCAGGTCGACGGCGGTGGGCAGTCGTTCCGGTACGCGGTCGGTCAGCCGTATCTCGATGTCCCGGCCGGTGGCCCGGAGTTGGTGGGCGAGCAGGTCGAGCGCCTGGAGGGTGGGCTGCGGCCGTAGTTCGGCCCCTGTCTCGCCCTCCCGGACGGTGTCGAGCAGGGTGCGCATCGCGGCCAGGGCCTCGCGGGCACGGGTCGCTGTCGCGTCGAGTCGGCCTGCCTCCGCCTCGGTGACCATGTCGGCGGTGCGGGCCAATACCGTGGTTTCGAGGCCGGAGGCGATGCGGCGGCGCTCGGTCCAGGCGTCGCGGACGGCCTCCTCGGTCCAGGCGGCGAGGCGTTCGTCGTGGGCACGGCGGTCGGCTTGTCGGCGCCGGGTGCGGCGGCGTCCGGCCAGGTGAGCCGCGGTGACTGTGAGGGTCGCGCCGACCGTGGTTCCCGCGATGACCGTCCAGAGGGGAGCGGCCGTACCTCGGTCCAGAACCGCGGTGGTGGCGGCCGCGGCGTGCACCAGCACCGTGAGGAGAAGGAGCGTGACGCGACTGCGGGCCGGTGGGGGCTGGTCGCTCTCCCGCTCCTGGGGGACCCCCCTCGCGGCTGAGCCGCGTTTCGATACAACTCCGCGCCCTTTTCGGGGCGTTGCGGTTCGGCTCGGTTCCCTCGCGAGGGCCGCGCACGTGGCCAACAGGCTCAGCGCGGGCGGGAGGAGGACCGGGCCGCTGTAGTTCCCCACCGCCATCGCCACCGGCCACAACAGCGCCAGCCCCAGCAGCATCCCGTACGCCGTCCGCGGAGCCCTCCGCAGCCACAGCAGGGCCACCGCCTGGCCCGCCGCCAGCAGGGCGAAGAAGACACCCGCGGATACCCGCGTCGCGCTCGACGTCTCCTCGGCCCGGATGACCAGCACGGGCAACAGCGGCTGCAGGACCAGGCCCGCCGCCGCCACCACCTGCGCCACGCGGTAGGTCCTCGGCGCGGGCGGTTCCACCGTCGTGGCCGTCCGGCCCGGCAGTACCGCCCGTACCTCCCAACCGCCCTCCGCCGTCGGGCCGCTGTGCACCGTGCCGCCCGCCTCCCGTGCCCGGGAGCGCAGGAAGCCCTGCCCGCGGCCGCCGCCGAGTCCCGCGCCGTGCGCCACCGCACCGGCCGTTGGGGTCGTGCTGGTGACCACGACGTCGGTGCGCGTGTCGCCGTACCGGCACAGCACCCTCGTATGCGCGCCGGGGGCATACCGTGCGACGTTGGTCAGCGCCTCGCGCACGATGCCGTACGCCGCCTCCGCGACGGCGCCGTCCGGCAAGGGGTCGATCTCGCAGTCCACCTGCTGGTCCAGGCGCCGGAACCCGGCGACCAGGTCCAACAGCCGTTCCTCCGGTGCCGGCACATCCCCGCGGGAGGGCGCCGGCGCTCGTACCGCGCCGAGCGCGCGGGTGACCTCGCGGCCGGTCTCGACCGCGAACTCCAGTGCCTCCTCGGCCAGTTCGGGGCGCCGGTCGCGCAACCCGAGGGCCGCTCCCGCCGTGACCACCACGGCCGTCAGATGGTGGGCGCTGACGTCGTGCAACTCCCGTTCCATACGGCGCCGTTCGACCGCCGGGAGCCGGTGGCGCTCGGACTCGGCCCGCTTCAGCAGGTGTTCGGCCGCTCGCCGTGCGCGACGAGTTCGCCGTACGAGCAGGCCGGCGCCGCACGCAGCGGCGTACAGCAGAGCCGTCAGGACGAGGTCGAGCCCGTCGCGGTCGCTGAGCCCGTGCAGGCTGATGCCCTGCAGGAGCTGCCAGACGGCCAGCGCCACCACGCACAGCACGGCGGTGAAGGCGTCGCGTTCGGTCGCCACGGTGAACAGAGCCAGCGCGACACCCGCGGTCCCGAGCACCGCCGTCGCCCCGGCGGGCAGCGGTCCGGCACCCAGCGCGCAGGCGGCGGCGACCACGACGAGGGTGGCCACCGGGCGGGTACGGCGCAGGGCGAGCGCGGCCGTCACCACCCCGGCGACCAGGGCCGCCACGAGAAGGGAGGCCATCATGGGGGCCGGGACGGCCCCGCGTACCAGCGGCGCCCCGGGCCACACCACGGCCTGGGCGCAGATCAGCAGGACCGGGAACAGCCGGTCGTCGGTTCGATTCATGGCGGATCAAGGCTAGGGCCGCAGGTGAGCGGCCCGACTCCGGCTGGAGGCGGATTCCGGCCTCTTACCTGGGTTGCAGAGTCTCTACCTGTGGTTCGAGGCGCCACTCGTCCTGCAGCGCGAGGACGGCGCCATGCCCCCGGCCCTAGGCTCGATCACATCGAGAACGCGGTCGGCCACCGCTTCTACGGCCGTTTCTACGACCGCTTCCGAGACCGGCTCCACCAGCGGCTCCACCAGCGGTTCTTCCACGCTCTTCCGCGCTCTTCCGTGTATCCGGCCCAACTTTCCAACGAATTCAGGGGGATCTCCCATGTCCAAGCGCATTCTCTTCTCGTCGCTCATCGGCGCCGTCGCCCTCGGCGGAGTGGCCGCCGGCGGCCTCGCCCTGGCCGCGGCCCCCACGGAGCCGACCCTGGAGCACGGCTCGGCTCGCTACACGGCTCCGTCCGACGGCAGCGCGGGCTCGTTCGCCTACACCGTGGACGTGAGCGACGACTCGGGCATCCGGAGCCTCAAGGTCCTTGCCTGGCCCGCGAGTTCGAAGCTCGACCCGACCGCGGCGGAGCTTCGCTCGGCGGATGAGAGCGCCAAGTGCCGGAGCACCTCGGACGAGAGCGCCCGCTGCACCTACACGCTGAAGGTCACGAAGCAGGAGGCGGCCGACCTGGCCAAGGGCACCTGGTACGTCTCGGTACTGGCGACGGCCAAGGACGGGGGCACGACGTTCGTGCCCCGCGCCGCCACGTTCGACCTCACACGCTGACACGCCGGTCGAAAGCGCGCGCCGCCCCGTCGTTCAGTGGGGCGGTCTGCCGGAAGCGCGGCTTCCGGCAGACCGATCCTGCTTGTAGGCCGATCCTGAGGCCGGACCGATGGCCACAGGTCACCCGCGCGAGTCACCTGGCTGACGGTTGATCAGACAGCGAATTTCGAGGAGAGTCCGGGCATGGCGAGATGCAAGAAGTGCGGCGTGCGAAAGCGCCGTTGGCCCCGTTCCTGTCCCGGGTGCCGCGCCGGGTCGGCCCGGGCGGACGTGGCCGTGGCGGGGGCCGATGTGACCGTGGCGGCAGGGCTGTTCGGGTGGACCAGACGGGCAGTCACGGGCGTAGTGCGGCGGATCCTCGACTGGACCTGACCCAGCGGGCACGATCCCGCTCCCGAAGTACCCGAACGCACCTGTCCGCTCACTCCTTTCATTCCTTTCACTCCTTCCTGAGGACGATGTCGAAGGTCGTCGAGGTCCACGGGCCCGCCGGCTCCCGGCTGTCCGGCGTCGGCGTACCGGCCTCGTGACGGTCGAAGGGACGGATGAGTGACTCCTTCACGCCGAAGACGGAGTCGGCGTCCAGGCAGGGGTCGTCCGCCACGAAGATGTGCGTGATGAGACGCCGGAAGCCGGGTGCCGTCACCATGAAGTGCAGATGCGGTGCGCGCATCGGTGAGCGGCCGGCGTGGTCGAGGAGCCGGCCGACGGGACCGTCGTCCGGGATCGGGTACGGCGTGGGGGTGAGCCCCCAGAACCGGTAGCGGCCTTCGGCATCGGTGAACAGGTGCGCGCGCCCCGCGAGGATCGCGTCGTCGTACTGGACGTCGTACATGCCGTCGTCGTCGGCCTCCCACACCTCGACGCGGGCGCCGGGGACGGGGTTGCCGTCGGTGTCCGTGACCCGGCCCTCGACCCACGTGGGCTCACCGGTCGCGCCGCCCGCGATGTCCCCGCCGAGCTCGATCCCGGGCGAGTCCTGGACGAAGAACGGGCCGAGGACCGTGGACTCCGTCGACTCGTCGAGGCCTGGTTCGTTCACCGCGACGGTGAGCATGGAGATGCCGAGGACGTCCGAGAGGAGGACGAACTCCTGGCGGGTGTCGGTCGTGATGTGACCGGCCGCGGTGAGGAACTCGATCGCGGCGGTCCATTCGTCGTCGGTGAGCCTGGTCTCGCGCACGAAGGCGTGGGCGTGCCGTACGAGGGCCTGCATGACCTCGCGGAACCGTTCGTCCTTCGCGGTGCCGAAGCTCGCGACGACCTTGTCGGTCAGTTCCCGTTCAGTCGTCTCGGTCATCAGGGTCGCTCTTCCGTGTGCAGGGCGGTGAGAGGGACCCTCGCCGGGACCGTCACCGGGGTGTCCCCGCGGTACGCGCGCGCCAGCAGCTCGCGCATCTCGTCGCGGGTCACGCGCCGCGGGTTGGTGTCCGGTACCTGTGCCATGACCAGGTCGCAGGCCCGGTCGAGTTCCTCCTCGGGCAGTCCCAACTCGCTCAGCGAACATGGGGGTTCGAGGCTCGTGCAGAGATCGAGCAGTGCGCCGAAGGGATCCGTGGGGGAGTCGAGCGCCGTTCCCAGATGCCGCGCCGCCTCGGGTGCCGCGGCCAGGTTGAGGCCGACCACGTGCGGCAGGACCACCGAGTGCAGGGCGGCGTGTTCGAGGTCGTACGCGCCGCCGAGGACGTGGCACACCTTGTGGTGCAGTCCGGAGCCGGCCCCCGCGAAGGCGACCGCCCCGAGGTAGGTGCCGAAGAGGATCTCCCGGCGGGCCGCGACGTCCTGGCCGTCGGCGACGATGCGCGGCAGCGCGGACGCCAGCGAGCGGACGCCCTCGACGGCCAGGGCGGAGCTGATCGGGTTGTGCCGGGGGGCCCACCACGCGTCGACGCAGTGGGCGAGCGCGTTGAGCCCCGACGTCACTGACAGGCGGGTCGGCAGCGACAGCATGAGCGTCGCGTCGTAGACGACGATCCGGGGGAGCACCTTCGGGTCGACGCCGGTGCGCTTGTGGCCGTCCTCGGTGAGGCCCCAGACGGGGGTTGCCTCGGAACCGGCGTAGGTCGTGGGGACGGCGAGGATTGGCAGGCCGGTGGTGAGCGCGGCTGCCTTGGCGGTGCCCGTCGTGGAGCCGCCGCCGACGCTCAGCAGCAGGTCGGCCGCGTGTTCACGGGCTGCCGCCCGCACGGCCCCCGCCACCTCGGCCGGCACGTGCGGTCTGACGGCGCCGAACGTCGCCACGACGGGAACGTCCTTGCAGATGTCCTCGGCCAGGGCGCGTTCCCCCTCGGCCGCGATCACCAGGACCCGGCTCGCGCCGAGTCCCGCGACCTCGGCCGCCACGTCCTCCCGTACGGTGCCCGAGCCGAAGACGACCCGCTGGCCCCAGGACTCGTAGGCGACTCGCGTCATGCCGTGACCGCTCGCACCCGGGGTACCGCGCCCGCCGCGAACGCCCCGATCAGTGCCGGTACGGCGAAGGCGTAGAAGGCCCACTCGACGTCGGCGCCCGAGCTGAGGACGAACGCGCCCAGGGTCGGGCCGGCGATCGCGCCGAAGCGGCCGATCGACAGGGCCCAGGCGAGGCCGTTGCCGCGCAGGGCGTCCGGGTAGCGCGTCACGATGAACGCGTTGCCGAGGATCTGCGAGCCGATGAACCCGAACCCGCTGATGAACATGAGCACGAACATGACCGGCGTCGGCGGGCGGGTGCTCATCGCGACCAGGCTCAGCGTGCCGACCAGGAACGCGACGACCACCACACGCTTGGCGCCCAGCGCGTCCGCGACCCGGCCGCCGACGACGGCCCCGACACCGACGCCCAGCCACATGGCGGCCGTCTGCAGCAGCGCCGAGCCGAGGGAGAAGCCCGCGGCCTGCATGATGCTGGGCAGCCAGGTGCTGATGCCGAAGACCAGAAGCAGTCCGCAGAAGGACATCGCCCAGAACAGCACGGTCGAGAGCGCGAGTCCGCCCGTCAGCAGCGAGCCGATACCGAGCCGGCGACCGGGGTCCGCCGTCGGGGAGGCGTCCGACGGGGCGAGACCGAGCCGCTCCTCCACCACCCTCGCCTCGGCCGTCCGGCCCGTACGGCTGAGGTGGAACGGGCTCTCCGGGAGCCGGAGCACCAGCGGTATGGCCAGGAACACCGGGATCACGCCGATCACGTACAGCCAGCGGTACGAGACGTCGGGCAGCAGGGCGGTGCCGAGCAGCGGGGAGAGCAGGGCGCCGAACGCGTAGCCACTCATGATCAGGGTGACGTTGCGGCTGCGGCGGCCCGGTTCGCTGAGGTCGGCGACGTATGCGTTGATCGTCGGCAGGACGACGCCGAGGCCGAGGCCGACGACCAGGCGCCCGGCCCCGAAGGACGGGACGCCGGCGGCGAACGTGCAGACCGCCATGCCGAGCGAGAAGACGGTGGTGCCGACGAGCAGGAGCCGGCGCGGGCCGGTGCGGTGGACGAGGGCCCCGGCGAGGGCCGCGCCGATCAGCATCCCGATGCCGACGAGCGAGCCGATGGTGCCGGCCTCGGCCTTGTCGATGCCGAGCGAGGGGTCGCCCAGGATCGCGGGCACGGTGACGCCGTACACGGCGAGGTCGTAACCCTCCAGTGACGCGACGACCCAGGCCGCTACCAGCATGAACGTGGTCGCGGGCACTCTGCGGACGGTGGGGCGTATGACGGACGGTGCGGTCATGGCCGGATCCCTTCTCCGACGATGGCAGGAGCCTGTACGGGCTGGACTGCCGTGGCAAGTGTGTTCAGGAGCGCCGGGACGTCGGACAGCGAGTCCACGGTGCCGAGGATGTAGAAGTCGGGCCGCCACAGAACGGCGGCGGAGCCGGTCTCGTCGAACCAGCGTCCGTAGACGCCGCCGACATCGGTGATCCCCTCGGTGGTGAGGCGGCGGTCGGTGAGGTGGTGGACGGCCACGCCGAGCCCGGCGGCCGGCTCGATGGCCGAGGCGTCGGGCGAGGCGCCCTCGCGGCCGTCGACGAGGAGGACGAAGCCGCGGCCGAGGACCTCGTCGAAGAGTCCCTCGGTGCCGTGCGATTCCACCCGGCCGTGCGGCATCAGGTGTCCCGCCTGCGGGGACGCGTCGCGCAGTCCCGGGCCGAGGCCGGGGAAGCGCATCTTCTCCGGGCGCCCGTCGGCCTCGCGCTGGGCGATCAGGCGGGCGTCGCGTTCGGCGGCGGCCACCGGGTCGCGCATGGTCTGGACGCGGCCGAGCTCGATGCCCTGGGCGATGATGGCCCGCACATGCGGCTCGCGTTCGCTCTGGTACGTGTCGAGGAGCGCGTCGTCGGCGCCCCGCAGTACGGCGTCGAGCTTGAAGGCGAGGTTCTGGGCGTCGCGGATGCCCGAGCACATGCCCTGCCCGAGGAAGGGCGGCATCTGGTGGGCCGCGTCCCCGGCGAGCAGGATCCGGCCGTCGCGCCAGCGCTCCGCGACGAGCGAGCGGAAGGTGTACGTGGCGACGCGGACGAGGTCGGCCCGCGAGCGGTCGACGTAGTCGGCGACCCGGGCCCACACCCGGTCGGGCTCCCGCTCGACGGGGAAGGAGTCCGTCGAGTCGAGCATGAAGCTGAACCGGTGGTGCCGGGGGCCCAGCGAGATGATCGATATCGGCTGTTTCGGGTCGCACACCTGACGGGCCTTGGGAATGTCCGAGGGACCGGTCAGACGGAAGTCGCAGACCATCCACGGCTCGGAGAACCCGTAGTCCTCCTGCTCGACGCCGAGCCATCCGCGGGTGAAGCTGTTGCCGCCGTCGCAGGCCACGACGTACCGGGCCGAGACGGCCGTGTCGCTTCCCTCGACCTGGATGTCCACGCCCTGGATGTCCACGCCCTGGACGCCCACGCCGTGCCGCGTGCTCCGCAGGCCGGTGACCGGGGAGTCCATCCGGATCTCGACGTTCCCGAGGCCGCGGACCAGGCCGTCCAGGGCGTCCTCGAGGTAGGGCTGGTACATCATGTACCACTCCGCCCAGCCCTGGCTCCCGACGGCGGCGAAGTCGTGCTCGATGAGCAGCTCGCCGGCGCCGTTGCGCCACTCGTAGTTCCGTTGGACGTGCAGCGTGGGCAGCAGATCGCCGGAGATACCGAGGCGGTCGAAGGTCCGCATCGTCTCGTCGTCGAAGATGGCGGCGCGCGGAAGGTTGTAGAGGGTCGGGTAGCGCTCCAGGACGACCACGTCGTGGCCCGCCTGCCCGAGCAGCGCCGCGGTGACCATGCCCACGGGCCCGTACCCGATGACGGCGACGTCGTACACGTGCGTGCCCTTCCGCTCAGACACCCGCGAACGCGGGTGTGGTGGCGAGGCCGAGCAGCTTCTCGGCGTTCTGGTGGCCGATCTTGAGCCGGTCGGCGTCGCTGATCGGGGCGTCCCGCAGGAACGTCGTGGCCGTCCCGATGTCCTCGAAGGGGTAGTCGGTGCCGAACAGGATGTGGTCGGCGCCCATCGACAGCAGGGCGGTGAGCAGCGGGGCGGGGGAGCAGACGCCGCTGGTCGTGAGGTAGAGGTTGTTCCGGATGTACTCCGAAGGACGGCCCCGCTTGAGCTCGATGCCGTGGTGCGCGTGGAACTCCCAGCGGGAGTCCATGCGCCACATCACGTACGGCAGCCCCTCTCCCATGTGGCCGAGGAGCAGCTTGGCGCCCGGGAAGTCGTCGAAGACGCCGCCGAAGATCAGGCGCAGGGCGTGGGTGGCGGTGTCGACGCCCCAGCTCCACATCGGTCCGACGAGTTCGGGGTGCCCGGACAGCACGTGCGCGGTGTCGACGCCGTTCGCCGGGTGCAGGTAGAGCGGTACGTCGAGGTGTTCGGCGCGCTCCCAGACGACGCGCAGGGCGGGGTCGTCCAGGTACCTGCCGTGGGTGTGCGCGTTGACGAGGGCGCCGCGCAGGCCGAGCTGCGTGACCGCGCGCTCCAGCTCGTCGGCCGCGGCCCCGGGGTCCTGCAGCGGCAGCGCGGCGAAGCCGGAGAAACGGTCGGGGTGCTCGGCGATGACGCCGGTGAGGAAGTCGTTGACCGTGGTCGCCTGGCGTACGGCGGCGGCCGGGTCCTTCTCCGCCTGGAGTCCGGGGGAGTTGAGCGACAGGACCTGCATGTCCAGGCCGGCCGCGTCCATGGCGTCGAGGCGTTCCTCGGTGAGGTCGAGGAGGCGGCGGGAGGCTTCGGCCCAGGCGGCGGGCTGGGCGATGGACGCGGTCGACGCGCCGTGGCCCACCAGGTCCGGGGTCACGAAGTGCTCTTCGAGGCCGATCAGCTTCATTGCGGAGTTCTCCTCGGGGGGTTCGTGCGCTTTTGCAGTCGATGTCCCGCATGCGGGGGTGCGGCGATGCCCGGCTCGGTGTGAGTGGCCGGAGGGAGAGAGGTGCGCGGGTGTGTGCGCCGAAGGGTGAGCGGCTCCGGGCGGCTGCGAAACGGGCCGCCGATGTGACGGGGGCAGTCGGGGAGATGAGTGCCACCGCTCCCGCAGTTCACCAGAACGTAATGCGTTCCGCAATAGTGAATGTAAGATCTGTTCGTGTGCGGAGGTCGGCGCTCGTCGCGTCGATAGGCTGAGCACCGTCATTCACCTGCGGGAAGAGAGCTGCGTCGTGACCGAGACCGACCCCAGGGAGAACGGGGAGCGGCAGGGCATCCAGTCCGTCGAGATGGCGATGCGGGTCCTGCTGGCGCTGGAGAACGGCGGCGGAGCGCTGAGTCTGTCGGCGATCGCGCAGGCGAGCGGCATGCAGCCCAGCAAGGTGCACCGCTACCTCGTCAGCCTCGGCCGCATAGGGCTGACCTCGCAGGATCCCGCTTCGGGTCTCTATGACTTCGGTGCCGCGATGCGCCGCATGGGCGCCGAGTCGCTGCGTCGCACCAACGAGGTGGCGGTGGCGGGCGGCCACGCGATGCGGCTGCGCGACCGCACGGGCCACTCCGTGAACCTCGCCGTGTGGGGGGACCGCGGCCCGATCGTGGTGAGCTGGGCGTACGGAACGCGCCCGCTGCCCCTGACGGTGCGCGTCGGCGCCACTCTTCCCCTGCTCACGTCGTCCGTGGGCCAGGTCTTCCTGGCCCACCTGCCCGAGAGCCTCACCGACGAGGTGCTGGGCGGAGAACTCCGCGGCAAGGAGGCGGAGTGGACGAGCGAGCGCCTCGCGGCCACCCGCGCACAGGTCCGCGAAGAGGGGCACGTCGTGACGCACAGCGGTGTGATCCCGGGCATCATCTCGGTCGCCGCGCCCGTCTTCGCGGCGAACGACCCGCTGCCGCTCGCCGTCTCCGTCGTCCTGCCCGAGAGCCTCGGCACCCCGGACCACCTCGCCGAGGTGACCCGCGAGCTGCACGACGCCGTGGCCGCGGCGTCGCACGAGCTGGGGTACCTGTCGTAGGGCGCGTCATGCCCTACTCGACGGGGCTGCCCTATTCGACGGGGCGCCGGCCGGTCACCTCGTCGTAGTGCGACTCGGCCGACGGGCCGAGGATCTCGTGGGCCTCCAGGAACATCTCGTGCGCCTCGTGGCCCACCCAGCCCGCGGGCAGGAGCTCGGTCGGCAGGTCCGGATCGCGGAAGGGGAACTTGCGGTAGTCGTAGGTCAGCCGCATGCGCTCGACCAGCGCCTCCTCGGGACCGAGGTGTCCGGACCGGTATGACGGCATACGGCCGCGGTAGGTGCGCAGCAGCTCCCGGTAGTCCTCGTTGAGGGCCGCGAGGTCCCAGCCGCGCGCCGCCATCTCGCGGTCGACGGGCAGTCCGCCGGACTGGCAGCGCAGGGTGTCCAGGCGGATGGCCGGCTCGTCCGCGAACTTCTCCCGGACCTGCTGGAGCCGGTCGTGGGGGGAGACGTAGGTGGACGGGGCCAGCGGGCCGAAGCCCAGCCAGGCCAGCTCCTTGCGGATGCGGTCCCGTACGCCGCGCTCGCTCTCGGGGACCGAGTAGATGACCATGTACCAGTGGCGGTCCCAGTCGGACGGTGCCCGGTCGAAGATGCGTGAGCGGCCTTCGTCGAGGAGCTGGAGGCTGCGCTTGTTGAGTGCGTAGAGGGTCTCCCGGCCCTCGCGCCGGACGTCGAACCAGCCCTCCTTGCGCAGGCGCGCGAGGACCACTCGTACGGTGCTCTCGCCGACGCCGAAGGAGCCCATCAGCGTGCTGAGGGTGCGCAGCCGGGCGGCGCCGCCGCGGTAGCGGACGTAGTCGCCGAACAGGTCGAAGACGATCGATCGAGGCTTCACGGAACCGACTATGTCACACGGACGGCCGTCGTGATGATGAGCGATGAAGCGATGGAACCCGTGTTTTCACGGGGGAAACCGCCTCGCAGATGTGCGACAAATTATTGACGTCCGTGGATCTGTTGACACAGGACGGGTTCGGGCCTGAGTCTGGGCCTGTACTCGACGTGGAGGCAGGAGCCATGGTTACTCGGATCGCTTGTGTGGGAGGAGGCCCCGGTGGGCTGTTCTTCGCGGCGCTCATCAAGCAGGCCGATCCGTCGGTCGAGGTGACGGTCTTCGAGCGGAACCGCCCGGAGGACACCTTCGGCTTCGGCGTGGTGTTCTCGGACGCGACGCTGGCCGCCATCCACGCGGCGGATCCCGTGCTGCGCACCGCGCTCGCGGAACACGGCCGGCACTGGGACGACATCGAGGTGCGGCTGAAGGGGCAGCGGATCCGGTGCGGCGGCAACGGCATGGCGGCCATCACCCGCAAGGCCCTGCTGGAGCTGCTGCACCGGCGGGCCGAGGAGGTCGGCGTCGAGCTCCGGTTCAGCCACGAGGTTCCCGCGGACCCCGCGCGACTGGCCGACTACGACCTGATCGTGGCCGCCGACGGGGCGAACTCCCGGTTCCGTGACCGGTTCGCCGACGTGCTCGTGCCGGAGGTGGAGGTCGCCACCGCCAAGTTCATCTGGTTCGGCACGGACTACCTCTTCGACGGCCTGACCTTCGTGCACGAGCACGGCCCGCACGGCACCTTCGCCGTGCACGGTTACCCGATCAGCGACAGCGTCAGCACCTTCATCGTCGAGACCGACGAGGAGTCCTGGCGGCGGGCGGGGCTCGACGAGTTCGACACCGCGCAACCGCCCGGCCCGAGCGACGAGAAGACCAAGCACTACCTGGAGAAGCTCTTCGCCGAGCAGATCGACGGGCACGAACTGCTGGTCAACAACTCCCGCTGGGGCAACTTCCGCACCCGGCGCACCCGGCGCTGGCACAGCGGCAACGTCGTCCTGCTCGGCGACGCCGCGCACACCGCGCACTTCTCCGTCGGCTCCGGCACCAAGATGGCCATGGAGGACGCCGTCTCCCTCGCCGACAGCCTCCTCGCCCACCGCGACGACCTCGCGAGCGCCCTGGAGGCGTACGAGGCGGCGCGGCAGCCCGCGGTGGCGAAGATCCAGGGCGCCGCCCGGCCGAGCCTGTCGTGGTGGGAGCACTTCGGGCGCTACCACGACGCGTTCGAACCGACGCGGTTCGCCTTCCACTTCATCTCCCGCAGCATCGGCAAGGAACGGATCGCCCGCCGCGACCCGGAGTTCGTCGAGCAGGTCGTACGGGACTGGCGGGCCGCGCACGACGGGCTCGACCCCTTGGCCACTCCCTTCCGGGAGTTCGGCGGACGGCGCCTGACCTCCGAGGAGCTCGCGGCACTGCGCACCCAAGGGTGCCTGTGGCTCACCGCACCGGAGGGGGAGGACCAACTGCCGAAGATCTACGAAGAGTTGGCCGACGCCCTCGGTGGTGACACGCCCCCGGACCTGGTCGCCGTACAGGGCGGAAACCCGTTCACCCGGTCACTGCTCGCCGAACAGGCCCGCCTCGTGCACGGCGTGCCCGCACTGATCGTGGAGGACGCGATGGACGACGACCGCGCCGAGACGCTGCTGCTGTCCGGGCGCGCCGACCTGGTGGCGGGGGAGCAGGCATGAGCACCGACCTGACGCCGATGTTCGCGCCCGAGGGCGTGGTCGTGATCGGCGCGTCACGGCAGAGCGGCAAGCTGGGCGCCGCCATGGCCCGCTCGCTGGCGACCTTCCCCGGCGCCCGCGCCCTGGTCAACGCGCGCCGTCCGGAACCCGACGAGGGCGTGTACGCCTCGGTCGCCGAAGCCGTCACGCACACCCGCGGACGACTGGACCTGGCCGTGCTCTGCGTACCCGCGGCCGGCTGCGCCCAGGCACTGGCCGAGGCGGCAGCCGCGGGCTGCCGTGCGGCGCTGGTCTGCGCGGGCGGTTTCGGCGAGGCGGGCCCGGAGGGCGAGCAGTACGCGCAGGCACTGCGGCGTATCGCCCAGGAGACGGGGATCCGCCTGCTCGGCCCCAACACCTCCGGCTTCTTCGCCCCTCACCTGGGCCTGACGGCCAGCTTCGTGCCCGCGGCCGGGCAGATCCCGGCCGGGGACATCGCGGTCGTCGCGGCCAGCGGCGGCGTCAACCACGCGCTCTCCTTCGACCTGGTCGCCGCCGGGAACGGCATCAGCCTCGGCGTCGGCATCGGGGCGGGCCTCGACGTCACCGCCCCGGACGTCCTGGCCCACCTCGCGGGGGACGACCGTACGACAGCCGTCGCCCTGCACCTGGAGACGGTTCCGGACGGGCCACGGCTGGTCGAGGCCGTACGCCGGGCCGCTGCCGTCAAGCCGGTCGTGGCACTGGTCGTCGGCCGCAGCGACGTCGGTGACTTCGCCCGGTCGCACACCGGCGCGCTCGCCACCTCCTGGCGCACGACACGCGCCGCGCTGCGACAGGCCGGGGCGGTGGTCGTCGATGACGAACGCGAGATGGTGGACGCGCTCACCGCGCTGTCCCGCGTCCAGGTGCGTCCGCTAGATGATCCGGGGCTCGCCATCGTGACCGCCCAGGCCGGACCGGGACTGCTGCTCGCGGACCGGGCGGGCGTCGACGGCATCCGGATGCCGGAGCTGGCGGACGACACACAGCAGACCCTCTCCGGGCTGCTGCCCCCGCTCACCTACCAGCGCAACCCGGTCGACACCGGCCGGCCCGCCGAGACCTTCGCCCGTGTCCTCGACGCCACGGCCGCCGATCCGGCGGTGGACCTGCTCGCCGTCTACGCCCTGACCGAGCCCGACAGCGTCGACCTCGCCTCGGCCGCGCAGGACGCCGGCCTCGGCGCCCGGTCCCCGGCCGTGGTCGTCGTCGGCGGCCTGCCCGAGGACGTCGCCGAGCAGCGGGCGAGGCTGCACAAGGCGGGGATTCCGGCGCTGACCGGACCGGCGTCGGCCGCCAACGCCGTACGGGCACTGGTGACGCATGCCCGGCAGCGGGCCGTGCCCGCCGACGCGCCCGTGCGGGAGACGACCGCAGCCGTGCCGTCCGGTCCGCTGGACGAGGACGCCGCCAAGACGTTCCTCGCCGCCCTCGGGATCCGCACCCCCGACCGCGTCGCCTGCGACACCCGCGCCGACGCCCACGACGCCCTGCGCCTGCTGGGCGGGTCCGTCGCGGTCAAGGTGCTCGACGCCGCGATCCTCCACAAGACGGAGACCGGCGGAGTCCACCTGGGCGTCCGCACCCCCGACGAACTCGACGCGGCCGTGGACGCCATCGGCCCCGACCACCGCTACCTGGTCGAGGCGATGGCCCCGGCCGGCGTCGACCTCGTGCTCGGCGTACGACGGGACCCCGTGTTCGGGCCGGTCGTCCTCGCCGGGCTGGGCGGCACGGCCGCCGAGGCCCTCGCCGACGTCGCGATCCGGCTCGCCCCGCTCTCCGCGGCCGAGGCCGCCCGGATGCCCGACGACCTGGCCGCGCGCGCCCTGCTCGACGGCTGGCGCGGCGGGCCGGTGCTCGACCGGGCCGAGTTCGGGCGGGTCGTGTCGGCGCTCGCCGCCGCCCTGGCCGCGAGTCCGGACACCGCCGAGATCGAGATCAACCCCCTGCGGCTCACCGCCGACGGGCTGATCGCCCTGGACGCCGTGATCGTGCACACGGCCGACCGCACCTGAGGAGAACGATCATGCCAAGGCCGAGCAGCAACGGTGCTGTCCCCTGGCCCGCGGAATACGCCGAGCGCTACACCGCGAAGGGGTACTGGGAAGGTCACGCCCTCGGCGACCGGCTCCACGCCGCCGCCGACGCCACCCCCGACGCGGTCGCGCTCGTCGATGGTGGCCGAAGGCTGACGTACCGTCACCTCGCCGAGCGGGCGGACGCCGTGGCCCTGCGCCTGGCCGCGCTCGGGCTCCGCCCGGACGACCGGCTCGTGGTGCAACTCCCCAACACCGCCGAGTTCGTGATCCTGACCTACGCCTGTCTGCGCCTCGGCGTCATCCCGGTGATGGCGCTGCCCGGGCACCGCAGACACGAGATCGGCCACCTGGTCGAGCACAGCGAGGCCGTGGCCATCGCGGTGCCGGACCTCCTCAAGGACCACGACCACCAGGCGATGGCCTTCGAGGTCGCCGACGCCTCTCCCACCCTTCAGCACGTCCTCGTACTCGGCGACAAGATCGGCGACGACGCCGTGGACCTGCGGGAGTTGTGCGCCGCGCCCGGCACCCCTGAGGACCGGGCAGCCGTGGACGCGTACCGGCCGGACAGCCGCTCGATCGCCGTGTTCCTGCTCTCCGGCGGCACCACCGGGCTGCCCAAGCTCATCGCCCGCACGCACGACGACTACGTCTACAACGCCCGCCGCAGCGCCGAGGTCTGTGAATTCGGCGCTGACACGGTCTACTTCGCCGCGCTGCCCCTCGGTCACAACTTCCCGCTCGCCTGCCCGGGCCTGCTGGGCGTCCTGCTGAACGGCGGCCGGGTGGTGCTCGGTTCCCCCAACCCGGAGAAGGCGTTCCCGCTGATCGAGCGGGAGAGCGTCACCGCTTCGGCCCTGGTCCCGGCCATCGCCCAGCGCTGGCTCGACCACCACCGCGAACACCCCGGAACCGACCTGGGCTCGCTGCGTCTCCTCCAGGTCGGCGGCTCCCGGCTCGCCGACCATGTCGCCCGCCGGGTGCGCCCCGAACTCGGCTGCACGCTCCAGCAGGTGTTCGGCATGGCCGAGGGTCTGCTCAACTACACGCGCCCGGACGACCCGGAAGACGTCATCTGTACGACACAGGGGCGCCCCATGTGCGAGGACGACGAGCTCCTCGTCGTCGACGAAGTGGGCGACCCGGTCCCCGACGGGGCCCCTGGCGTGCTGCTCACCCGCGGCCCGTACACCCCGCGCGGCTACTACCGCGCCGAGGAGCAGAACGCCCGCGGCTTCACCGAGGACGGCTGGTACCGCACCGGCGACATCGTGCGACTGCTGCCCGACGGCAACCTCGTCGTCGAGGGCCGCGACAAGGACATGATCATCCGGGGCGGGGAGAACATCTCCGCGGAGGAGATCGAGAACTTCGCCTACCAGGCACCCGGCGTCGCCCGCGCCGCCGCCGTGGCGATGCCCGACGACCGGCTCGGCGAGCGCGTCTGCCTCTACGTCGTACCCGAACCGGGCCACACGGTGACCCTCGACGACATCCACCACGTCATGGAGGGCGCGGGCATCGCCCGCTTCAAGTTCCCGGACCGGCTGGTGGCGGTCCCCGAACTCGCCGCCACCAAGGTCGGAAAGATCGACAAGAAAGCGCTGCGCGCCGACATCACGCGCCGGCTCGACGCCGAAGGAACCCCCGATGACCACTGACACCGACGGCAGGGCGCCCGTCATAGCCCCGGAGGAGACGGACCCCGAACTCCGCAAGCTGTACGACGGTTTCGCGGAGGCCGGACTCATCCCGCTGTGGACCGAGATCGGCAACCTCATGCCGATGACCCCGCAGCCCGAAGCCGTCCCGCACGTCTGGCAGTGGGACACCCTGCTGCCGCTCGCCCGCCGCTCCGGAGACCTGGTGCCGGTCGGACGCGGCGGTGAGCGCCGCGCCATCGCCCTCGCCAACCCCGGCCTGCCCGGACGGCCGTACGCGACTCCCAACCTGTGGGCGGCGGTTCAGTACCTCGGCCCGCGCGAGGTCGCCCCCGCGCACCGGCACTCGCAGGGCGCCTTCCGGTTCATCCTGGAGGGCGAGGGCGTGTGGACGGTCGTCAACGGCGACGCCGTCGAGATGCGCCCCGGCGACCTGCTCCTCACCCCCTCGATGCACTGGCACGGCCACCACCACGTCGGCGACGCGCCGATGGTCTGGCTGGACGGCCTCGACATCCCGCTCGTGCACCGCCTGGACGCCGGGTTCTTCGAGTTCGGCGAGGACGGCGTGTCGGACCGCTCGACCCCGACCCGGTCACGCAACGAACGCCTGTGGGGCCACCCGGGCCTGCGCCCGATCGGTGCGCCGGACAGCCCCGACTCACCTCTGATGGCCTACCGCTGGGCCGACACCGACGACGCCCTCAGCGCCCAGCTGGAGCTGGCGGACGAAGGACACCCGGGCGTCATCGAGCCCGGTCACGCCGGCATCCGCTTCACCAACCCCGCCACCGGCCGCGACGCCCTGGCCAGCCTGCGCACGGAGATGCATCGCCTGCGCCCGCGCACGGTCACCGCCACCCGCCGCACGGTGGGCTCGTCGGTCTGGCAGGTGTTCCGCGGCAGCGGCACCGTCACCCTCGACGACCGGGTGACCGAGGTGAGTGAGGGCGACCTGATCGCCGTCCCCTCCTGGTGCGCCCTGACCATCGCCGCGCACACGCGGCTCGACCTGTTCACCTTCAACGACGCGCCCCTCTACGAGGCGCTGAACCTCGCCCGCACCGAAACGACCGGGAGCACGTCCGCATGAAGCTCGCCACCATCCGCACCGCCGCCGGCACGGCGGCCGTCCGTCTCGACGGCGCCCGGGCCGTGGAGACCGGAGCCCCCGACGTCGCCGCCCTGCTGCGCCGCCCCGACTGGCGTACGGCCGCTGCCGCCGCCGACGGCCCGGCGCACGAGGTGGCCGCCCTCGACTTCGCCCCGGTCGTCACCACCCCGTCCAAGATCTTCTGCGTGGGTCACAACTACCGCACCCACATCGCGGAGATGGGCCGCGAGATGCCGTCGCACCCCGCCCTCTTCGGCAAGTTCGCCAACGTCCTGCTCGGGGCCCGCGACGACATCGTCCACCCCGGCGAGACGGAAGAGCTGGACTGGGAGGCCGAACTCGGCTTCGTCATCGGCTCCCGGCTGCGCCGCCGGGCCGGCAAGGAGGAGGCGGCGGCCGCGATCGCCGGCTACACCGTCGTCAACGACATCTCCATGCGGGACTGGCAGTGGCGTACCCCGCAGTGGCTGCAGGGCAAGGCGTGGGAGGCCAGCACCCCGGCCGGTCCCTGGCTGGTGACCGGCGACGAGATCGACGAGGCGGCCGACCTGGAGATCCGCCTCGACGTGGACGGCGAGGTCATGCAGCGCTCGCGTACGTCCGACCTGCTCTTCACCCCGGCGGACATCGCCGCGTACCTCAGCACGTTCACGACGCTGGAGCCGGGAGACCTCGTTCTCACCGGTACGCCGGGCGGGGTCGGCGCGGCCCGTGACCCGAAGGTGTTCCTGAAGCCGGGGCAGGTCGTACGGACGGTCATCGAGGGCGTCGGGGAGTGCGTCAACACCATCGTCGAGGACAAGCAGTGAAGGTCCTGGACTGGGTCGCGGACGGGCAGCGCCGACTGCAGGAAGCCGTCGACGCGCTGCCCGCCGACGCGGTGACCGAACCGTCCGCCCTGCCCGGCTGGACCCGCGGCCACCTCCTCACCCACCTCGCCCGCAACGCCGACGCCCTGGTCAACCTGCTGACCTGGGCCCGGACGGGCACCCCGACCCCGATGTACACCTCACCGGACCAGCGCGCGACGGACATCGACGCGGGCGCCGGACGCCCGCTCGCCGAACAGCGGGCGGACGTACGGGAATCCGCCGCCCGGTTCGCCGCGGCGGCCGAGGCGCTGACGGACGACGCCTGGTCGGCCACGGTCACCAGCGCCCAGGGCCGTGAGATCCCGGCGTCCGAAGTGCCGTGGCTACGGGCCCGCGAGGTGTGGATCCACCTGGTCGACCTGCGGGTGGGCGTCGGTATGGACGTGCTGCCGCCGGACCTCGCCTGGGCCCTCGTACGGGACGTCGCCGGATGGATGTCGGCCCGCGTCGGGCCGGAGAGCGGGGCCGGGCTGACGGCGGACGGCCACGGCACCGTCGTACTCGGTACGCCCTCCCCGAGCGGCCCCACGGTCACCGGGCCGCCGCACGCCCTCGCCGCCTGGCTCACCGGCCGGGGCGGCACCGAAGAACTGCGCGGCGAGCTGCCGAAGCTCCCGCGCTGGCTGTGACCGAGTGATGGTCAGGGATTTTCAGTGATTGTCAGTGATTGTCAACGATCAAAGGAGATCGGCATGAGCGAGACCTTCGTCCTGGTGACGGGTGCCTGCCACGGAGGATGGGCCTGGCGCCCCGTCGCGAACGAGCTGCGTGCCGCCGGGCACGAGGTGCACACCCCCACGCTGGCCGGACTGGGCGAGGGCGACGACCCGCGCGACGTGACCCTGACCGACTGTGTGAACAGCCTCGTGGAGTACGTCGAACGCGCCGGCCTGACGGACATCACGCTGGTCGGTCACAGCTGGGGCGGCTACGTGCTGGTGGGCGCGGCGCCCCGGCTGGCCTCCCGGCTGCGTCGGCTGGTCTTCTGGAGCGCGTTCGTGCCGAACGACGGCGAGTCGCTGATCGACGCGTGCCCGCCGCACTACGGCGAGATGTTCCGCGCGGTGGCGGCCGCTTCCGGCAACAACGCGGTCACCTTCCCGTTCGAGGTGTTCCAGCAGGCGTTCATGCAGGACGCCGACGACGAGACACAGCGGATCGTCCACTCCCTTCTCGTGCCACAGCCGCTCGGTACTTTCACGGAGAAGCCGGACACGAGCGCGTTCTACGCGCTGGACATCCCGACCGCGTACGTCCTGTCCGAGGAGGACCTCTCCCTCCCCGGCGAGTGGCACTGGGCCGAGCGCTTCCCCCAGCGCCTGAAGAACCCGCTGATGATCGAGACCCCCGGCAGCCACGAGGCCCTCTTCACCCGCCCCGCAGAACTGGCCGACGCGTTCGTCCGTGCCTGCGCGGCATAACGGTGGAAGCCCAGAGCCTGACGAGCGCGACAAGGCCGCATGGCTCAACGCAAGTGGGCGCCTCCCGCAGGTCACCCCAGCCACACAGCCAGCGTCACCTCGGCCCCCGTCCCCGTCAGGTCCGTCGTGACCGTCAGGCGATCCGTGACCAGGTGGGCGAGCCAGAGGCCGCGGCCGGGGCAGCTGTCGGTGAGGCCGGGGAGGAGTTCGGGGATGGTGGGGGTGAAGCCGGGGCCGTTGTCGGTGATGCGGCACTCCAGTTCGTGGGGGAGGCGGCGGAGTTCGAGGCGGCCTTGGCCGCCGGCGTGTTCGACGGCGTTGGCGGCGATCTCGCTGACCGCGAGGGTGAACTCGCCGAGACGTACCCCGCCGAGGCCCGCAGCTGCGGCCGTGTCCTCCACCTGGGCGCGTACCTGAGGGAGGTTCTCCCCCGTGAAGTGGCGTTTCAGCAGGAGGGTTTCGGGGGCGGGGCCGGGTTCCTCGCCGCCCGCGCCGCCGATCGTTCCGGCTCCGCCGTCCGTTTCCCCGCCCGTCATCACGGCCGCCTCCTCTCGATGGGTGTCGATGGATACGGGCACGGGGCGCTGGGCGTCAAAGGTGAACTGCCGCACCCTGCCCACGCTAGCCGTGCTCGCCGGATGAGTACCCAGGAGATCGAGAGGACATCGTGCCTGGTCGGAACCGTATGAATTCGATCGGATCGCGATTGCTTTCGCCCGACATCGGCTGATCGGTTTGCGTCCACCGATCGGTGGGACGAGGAGAGGCTCGCCGCCTTCCGCGCACCACGGCACCGACCCCCTCCCGCACGGTCCGGGAGGGAGCCGGTGTCCCGGGGGCGACTACGTCAGCTCGACTCCACCCCCACCGTCAGCGACCCCGCGTACCCGGCCGACGGCGAGCTGCCGAGCGCCGTCAGGGTGAGGAGGCCGGAGGCGGCGCCTCCCTCGTCGTAGATGGAGTCCTGGGCGAGGGTGGTGCGGGGGACCGTGTTGGCGGAGTACGGGGAGAGGGCCGCGACGCGCGTGGTGATGGTCTCGGCGAAGAAGAGCTGGCCGGTGTGGAGTTCCTGGCCGCCCGTGAACGAGCCGTCGGAGGTGAGCGTGACGTCCGTGTGCACCTTGAGGTGGATGTGGATGCACCGGCCCCGGTACCAGCCGGGGTAGACCGTCGTGATCTTCGCGACGCCGCTGGAGTTCGACAGTACGGCGCCGCGCAGGAACGTGCCGTTGTCGGGCTCGTCGTGACCGTTGTTGCCGACGAAGCCGGAGTACTCGCCGAGCGCGTCGCAGTGCCAGATCTCGACCAGGGCGTTGCCGATCGGGACGCAGGTGTCGTCGTCGACGACGGTGAGGGTGAGCTGGAGCGGGAAGCCGGTCTTGTCCTCGCGGATGTCGGCGCGGACGAGTTGTCCGTCGAGGTAGTAGGGGCCTTCGGTCATCTCCTTCGTGAGGGTGCAGACGGCCGCGGCGGCCACGGGAGCGGTGTTCCCCGTGTCGGCCGTTGCGGCTGTGGGGGCTTCAGACGTGGCGGCGGCGCCCACGGCCAGGGTGGCGGCCGTGGCGCCGGTGGCGATCAGTACGGTGCGGCGCCCGATCGAAGTCGCCTCTGTCGCCGCGGTTGCCTTTGTTGCCTCTGAGGGCACTGAAGTGTCTGTCATGAACACGGCACCCTAGAAACGGAAACTATCGGTCAGCTGTCAGTTAGGCAAAGTGAACAACCGTCAAGTCTCTTGTGAGACAGGTGAGTTGATGGAATGTTGAATTACCTGGTCGGCGACGCCCCTGGGGGCTATTTCGCCTCCCGCGCGATCGACTCCAGTACCTCCTGCGGGTTCCCCTCCGGAGTCACCGCCTTCCCGATCCGCTTGCGGATCGCGGCGGCCACCTCGGACCAGTTGGTCTCGGCGACGGGGTACAGGCGGAGGTTCTGGAGGGTGTCGAGGCCCTTCCACAGGGACCGGTGGCCCTTGTCGGCGCGCATCGCGTCGGCGGCGGACGTGGTGACGGGGAGCAGTTCGTACTGGGCGGCCTGCTCGGTCACGTACTTGTCGGCGTAGAGGAAGTCGAGGAACTGGCCGATGGCGGTGCGATGTTCGTCGTTCCTGAAGGCGACGACCCAGTCCGCGGTGCCCATCGTGGGTGTCTCCTTGCCGTCGCGGCTCGGCAGCGGCACGGTGCCGTAGGGCACGGAGTCGGAGGAGTCCTCGATCTGGCGGATCAGCGACAGCGGGCCGTTGACCATGGCCGCGTCACCGGTGAGGAAGGCGTCGACGGCTTCGCTCCGGTTCAGTTCGCCGGGTGCGACCGGGCCGGTGAGACCCTCGCCGATCAGGTTCTCCTTCAGCCAGGTCAGCGTCGCCACGTTGGCGGGGGAGGCCATGTCGTATCTGTTCGTGGAGTCGGTGTAGCCGCCGTCGCCGGCCAGCAGCCACATCAGCGTCTCGGCCTCCGCCTCCTCCGGGCCGAGCGGCACGGCGATCGGGTACTTCACCCCCTGCGCCTTCAACGCCCGTGCGTCGGCGAGGAGTTCGTCCCAGGTCTTCGGCGGCTCCAGGCCGGCCCGCTCGAACAGGTCCTTGTTGTAGTAGAGCAGCCGCGTGCTCGCGGTGAACGGCAGGCCGTACTGCGCCCGGTCCATCTCCCCGGCGTTCGCGAGACTCTGGACGAACGAGGCCTGGACCGGGACCGACAGCACCTCGTCCGCGCTGTAGAGGAGGTCCTGCGCGGCGTACTCGGAGTAGCTGTCCGTCTGGACGATGTCGGGTGCCTCGCCCCGCTCGACCAGTTCGGCGACCTTCTCGTCGACCTCGTCCGGGTCGTAGACCTCGACGTCCACGTCGATGCCCGGGTGCTCGGCGCCGAACGCCAGGGTGACCCGGTCCCAGTAGCCCTCGGAGTTCTTGTGGACACTGTCGCCGTAGTTGGTCGCGACGACCGTCAGGGAGACCCCTCCCGACTCCGCGTCCGTGCCTCCGCCGCAGCCGGACAGCCCGGCCGCGAGGCCCAGCGCGGCCGTGGCCGCCACGATCGTCCGGGCCTTGCGGCTCGTCCGGGCCTTGCCGCTCGTCCGGACCTTGTGACTCGTCCGGGGCTTGTGACGCACGGTCCACCCACTTCCGGCTTCCAGTCGAACCTGAGACGCATGCGTGCGGCAGTACGGCAGCTCAGCGGTACGGCGTACGTGAGGAGCGCCGTACTGGGCACGGGCCTCGCTCGCACAGGTATGCGATGGGCTTGATCGTATGGCGCACACCGGTGCGTACGGGGCCGTGGGCGTTGCGTTTTGGTTCCGACGGGGTGACGGGAGTGACCCGAGACGCCCCACCGGCGACAGGGAGTACGGAATCGGCGCCCCTGTCGTTCACGCCGCCGCGTGGCGTCGCGTGGCCGCCGCGTGGCCGCCGCGCACGGCCGGGCCGCCCACGACGCCCTGTACGGCGGCAAGGCGGGAGTAGCGCGACGCCCCCGACAGCGGCCCTCGCGGGGCCTGTTGGGGGCGTCGCCTCATGCGGTCGGTCAGGGGTGGGGCCGGGCTCAGCCCACCTGGTTGTACACCGCCCCCGCCGCGGGCCACCCCTGCGGCTCCTCCAGCGGCTCCGGCTGGGTGCGGCCGCGTACCTGGGCGGCGGTCAGGCCCTGGGCCGCGCCCATGGTGCGACGGCCCTGGGCGGCGGCCGCGAGACCGGGCATGCCGGTCTGGGCGACGGGCTGGAGGCCGGGGGCCGGCATGGCGGGGGCCGGCGCGGCGGGCATCGGAGCCGGTGCGGGGACCGGCATCGGCATCGGGGCCGGAGCGGGTGCCGGAGACGCGAACTGCATGGACGCGGCGGCGGGCACGGGCGCCGGGGCCGGGGGCGCGAACTGCATGGACGCGGCGGCGGGCACGGGTGCCGGCGCGGGGGACGCGAACTGCATGGAGGAGGCGGGCGCCGGGGCCGGCATGCTCATGGCCTGCGCGGCGAGGTTGTGCATCCCGGTGCCGTTGGTCTCGCTCATCAGCCGGTCCACGGCCGCCGTACCCGAGCTGTAGCTGGTCCCGGTGCTCAGCTCGGGTACGGCGGCTCCCCTCCTGGACCCGTAGAGAACCGACTCCAGGCCTGACACCAGGCGACGCACGTCGACCTGGGGCCGGACCACGAGTCGCAGGAAGCGACTGGACGAGCCGACCTTGTTGCCGCACTCGCGGACCAGGATCCGGTGCTCGGTGAGGAGCCGGTCGCGGACCACGGTGCCCTCGGCGCCCACGGGCAGACGCACGAAGAGGAAGTTCCCCTGCGACGGGTAGACCGTCAGCCCGGGGAGGGCGGAGAGCTGCCGGGCCATGTCGAGCCGGTCGCGGCGGACCTGGTGCAGGCTCTCCATGTACTCGGCGCCGTGGTTCTTCAGCATGAAGACCACGTGCTCGGCGAAGGAGTTGAGGTTCCACTTCGGCAGCATCGAGCGGACCTTGCCCGCGAGCGCCGGGTTGGCGACCAGGTAGCCGAAGCGGATGCCGTGCAGGCCGAAGTTCTTGCCGAGGCTGCGCAGTACGACCACGTTGGGCCGCATCACCGCGTCCTGGACCGTGGACGGCTCGGACTCGGCGTCGGCGAACTCCAGGAACGACTCGTCGATGACGATCAGGTCCAGGTCGGCCATCGCGTCCATGAACTGCACCAGCGCGTGCCGGTGGATGAAGCCGCCGTCGGGGTTGTTCGGGTTGCAGATGACGGCGACCCGGGTGCCGCGGGCGCGGATGAACTCGGCGTACTGCGCGAGGTCCAGGGCGAAGCCGCTGGACTCCTGGAGCGGGTACATGTCGACCCGCTTGCCGGTCTCCATCGGCTGGTCGGTCCAGCGGCCGAAGGTGGGGACGGGCACGGCGAGGGACTCACGGACCATCAAGTGGTCCAGCCAGGTGATGAGTTCGGTCGAGCCGTTGCCCATCGCCACGCACTGCGGCGGCAGTTGGAGCAGGTTGCACAGCTCCGCGGTGATGGTGTCGGCGCCGCTCGGGTAGTACGTGATGATGTCGCGCAGCCTGGCCGCCATGTCGTCGAACATGGCGGGGGTGGGGAAGTAGGGGTTGCACGGGATACAGAAGTCCACCGGACCCGCACCCTCGCCGCCCTCACGTGTCAGCGCCGCCATCGAGGGGCTGTGCGCCGCAGTGCTGCGGAACAACGAGGTCACGTTGTCGGCCATGGAACCTCCGTAGGGGGCGGGCCCGCTGGGGACGGCCGGGCCCGACGACTAAGGGCGGCCCGTGCGGGGGAGCACGGGCCGCCCTTACATACGGAGGCTGGGATGGCGCTGTTCAACCACTGAGTATTTGGTGGGAAATTGTGAGTGAGCTGTGAAGACTCGATGTCACTCCAGCGTCACTCGAACGCGTGGACCGTCGCCGAGCGGTACGTCTCGCCAGGTCGCAGCACCGTCGACGGGTACGTCGGCTGGTTCGGCGAGTCCGGGAAGTGCTGGGTCTCCAGGCACAGCGCGTCCCCCTGCCGGTAGATCTTCCCGGAGGACCCCACGAGCGTGCCGTCGAGGAAGTTCCCGGAGTAGAACTGCAGCCCCGGCTCGGTCGTCGAGATCCTCAGCGTGCGGCCGGACGACGGGTCGGTGAGCGTGGCGGCCCACTCGGGCTCCGTCGTACCGCCCTTGTCCAGCACCCAGTTGTGGTCGAACCCCTTGGCGTACAGCAGCTGTTGATCGTTCTCGCGGATGTCCGCGCCGATCGCCTTGGCCCGGCGGAAGTCGAAGGGCGTGCCCGCGACCTCGGCCGGCTCACCGGTGGGGATCAGGCCCGCGTCGACGGGGGTGAACCGGGAGGCGGCGAGGGTCAGCCGGTGCTCGTGGACCGAGCCGCCGCCCTCGCCCGCGAGGTTCCAGTAGACGTGGTTGGTGAGGTTGACGACGGTCGCCCTGTCGGTGGTCGCCTCGTAGTCGATCCGCCACTCGCCCCGCTCGGTGAGGGTGTAGGCGACCTTCACGGCGAGTGTGCCGGGGTAGCCCATCTCGCCGTCGGCGCTGGTGCGGCTCAGGTACAGGCCCACGTCCGGGCCGTCCGTGAACGGTTCGACGTCCCACACGGCCCTGTCGAAGCCGTCCGCCCCGCCGTGCAGGCTGTTCGCGCCGTCGTTGACGGAGAGTTCGTACGTCTCGCCGTCCAGGGTGAAGCGGCCCGCCCCGATGCGGTTGCCGTACCGGCCGATCAGCGCGCCGAAGTAGGGGGACCCGGTGACGTAGTCCTCGACGGTGTCGAAGCCCAGGGAGACGTTGGCGTACCGGCCGTCCCGGTCCGGGGTCTCGAGGGACTGCACGATCCCGCCGTACGACAGGACCTTCAGACGGGTGCCGCCGTTCTCCAGCGACCAGCGGTGGATCTCGGTGCCGTCGGCGAGCTTGCCGAAGAGCTCCTTCACGGGTGACGTCCCGCCTTTCTCCCACAAAAAGGGGAAGGGCCCCGCCATCCGGCGGGGCCCTTCCCGGTGTATCAGGAACCGGACTTGCGCTTGTTCCACACGTCGAACCCGACGGCCGCCAGCAGGGCCAGGCCCTTGATGACCTGCTGCCAGTCGGAGCCGACGTTGAGGAGGTTCATGCCGTTGTTGAGGACACCGAGGACGACACCGCCGATGATCGCGCCGAGGACGGTGCCGACACCGCCGCTCATGGACGCGCCGCCGATGAACGCCGAGGCGATGGCCTCCAGTTCGTAGTTGAGACCCGCCTTCGGGCCGGCCGCGTTGAGCCGGGCGGCGATGGCCAGACCCGCCAGGGCCGCCAGGGCGCCCATGTTCAGGAAGACGTAGAAGGTGACCTTCTTGTCCTTGACGCCGGACAGCTTCGCCGCCGGGAGGTTGCCGCCGATCGCGTAGATGTGGCGGCCGAAGACCGTGTTGCGCATGACGTAGCCGTAACCGACCACCAGCAGACCGAGGATGATCAGGATGATCGGCGCGCCCTTGTAGCTGGCGAGCAGCATGGTGACGACGAGCAGCGCGGAGACGATGGCGACGAGCTTGAGCAGGAAGATGTTCATCGGTGCCACGTCGAGCGAGAACTCCCGCTGACGCCTGCGGTCCCGAACCTCCTGGAGCACCACGAAGGTGATCAGGACGAGGCCGAGGAGCAGGGTGAGGTTGTGGTAGTTCGTCTCCGGCCCGGTCTCCGGCAGGAAGCCGTTGCCGATCTTCTGCAGGCCCGTCGGGAAGGGGCCGAGGGTCTGGCCCTGCAGCAGGATCTCCGTGACACCGCGGAAGGTCAGCATTCCGGAGAGGGTGACGATGAACGACGGTATCCCGAGATACGCGATGAAGTAGCCCTGGATCGCGCCGGCCAGGGCGCCCACCATCAGGCAGAGGACCACGGCGACGGGCCAGGAGATGTCGTGCTGCACGGTCAGTACGGCCGCGAAGGCGCCGACGAACGCGGTCAGTGAGCCGACCGAGAGATCGATGTGGCCGGCGATGATGACCAGCATCATGCCGATCGCGAGGATCAGGATGTAGCTGTTCTGCAGCACCAGGTTGGAGATGTTGCGCGGCAGCAGCAGGTCGCCGTCGGTCAACACGGCGAAGAACGCCACGATCAGGCCGAGCGCGATCAGCATGCCGTACTGCCGCATGTTGCGGCGCATGCCGTCCAGCAACAGTTGGAGGAGACCTCCGCCCGCCGCGCTCCCGCTCTTGCCGGGCGGCGCGGGGGCCGGGCTCTTGGCGGTCACATCCGTGCTCATCGGGTTACCTCTTTGTCCTTCGTCATCTGACGCATCAGCGACTCCTGCGTGGCCTCGGCACGCGGGAACTCGCCTGTCAGCCGTCCTGCGGCCATCGTGTAGATGCGGTCGCACATCCCGAGCAGTTCCGGCAGCTCGGAGGAGATGAAGACGACCGCCTTGCCCTCTGCGGCCAGCTTGTCGATGACCGTGTAGATCTCGTACTTGGCGCCGACGTCGATACCGCGGGTCGGCTCGTCCAGGATCAGCACATCGGGACCCGCGAAGATCCACTTGCTGAGGACGACCTTCTGCTGGTTGCCGCCGGACAGCTTGCCCACCGGCTCGAAGACGGTCGGCGCCTTGATGTTCATGGACTTGCGGTAGCGCTCGGCCACCTGGCGCTCCGCGTGCTCGTCGACCACACCGCGCTTGGAGACCTTCTGCAGGGCGCTCAGCGAGATGTTCCGGTTGATCGTGTCGATGAGGTTGAGGCCGTAGTGCTTGCGGTCCTCGGTGACGTACGCGATCCCGTGCTTGACCGCCTCAGGGACGCTCTTCGTACGGATCTCGGTGCCGTCCTTGAGGACCGTGCCCTCCGCGTACCGGCCGTACGACCGCCCGAAGACGCTCATCGCGAGTTCGGTGCGGCCGGCGCCCATCAGGCCCGCGATGCCGACGATCTCCCCGCGCCGCACGTTGATCGACACGTTGTCGACGACCTTGCGCTGCTGGTCGATCGGGTGGTGCACGGTCCAGTTGCGGATCTCCAGGGCGGGGGGCACACCGACCTCCGCCTCGTGCGGGGTGCGCTCGGGGAAGCGGTGGTCGAGGTCGCGGCCGACCATGCCGGAGATGATGCGGTCCTCGGTCGTCTCCGCCGACTTCACGTCGAGCGTCTCGATGGACTTCCCGTCGCGGATGATCGTCACCGAGTCCGCGACCTTGCGGATCTCGTTGAGCTTGTGGGAGATGATGATCGAGGTGATGCCCTGCTTCTTCAACTCCAGGATGAGATCGAGGAGTTTGTCGCTGTCCTCGTCGTTCAGGGCCGCGGTCGGCTCATCCAGGATGAGCAGCTTCACCTTCTTCGACAGCGCCTTCGCGATCTCCACGAGCTGCTGCTTGCCCACGCCGATGTCGGCGACGCGGGTCTCGGGGTGATCGCTCAGACCGACCCGGCGCAGCAGCTCGGAGGCGTGCCGCAGGGTCTCGTTCCAGTTGATCAGCCCACGGGTGGCGTGCTCGTTGCCGAGGAAGATGTTCTCCGCGAGGGAGAGGTACGGCACCAGCGCCAGCTCCTGGTGGATGATCACGATGCCGTGGTGCTCGCTGGCCCGGATGTCCTTGAAGGAGCAGAGCTCACCTTCGAAGAGGATGTCGCCCTCGTAGGTGCCGTGCGGATGGACGCCGGAGAGCACCTTCATCAAGGTGGACTTGCCGGCGCCGTTCTCACCGCAGATGGCATGGACCTCGCCCTGGCGGACGGTCAGGGTGACGTCCGACAGCGCTTTCACACCGGGAAAGGTCTTGACGATCGAGCGCATTTCCAGGACGGGTCCCGCCATGGTCTTGCCTTCCAATCCTTGAGATCCGACGCTTACTTGAGCTGGTCCGCCGTGTAGTAACCGCCGTCGACCAGGATCTCCGAGTAGTTGGTCTTGTCGACGCTCACCGGCTCCAGGAGGTACGCCGGGACGACCTTGGACCCGTTGTCGTAGGTCTTCGTGTCGTTCGTCTCGACCTTCTTGTCGTTCAGGACCGCGTCGACCATGTTCGAGGCGACCTTGGCCAGCTCACGCAGGTCCTTGTAGACCGTCTGCGTCTGCTCGCCCGCGATGATCGACTTCACCGAGGCCAGCTCGGCGTCCTGGCCGGTGAGGACCGGCAGCGGCTTGCTCTTGGAGCCGTAGCTGTCCGACTTCAGCGCCGACAGGATGCCGATGGAGATGCCGTCGTAGGGGGAGAGGACCGCGTCGACCTTCTCGCTCTTGTACGACTTGGTGAGGATGTCGTCCATGCGGCGCTGGGCGGTGGCGCCGTCCCAGCGCAGGGTGGTGACCTGCGTGATCTTGGTCTGGCCGGACTGGACGACGAGCTGCTTCTTGTCGATGTACGGCTGGAGCACGCTCATCGCGCCGTTGAAGAAGTACTTGGTGTTGTTGTCGTCGTTGGAGCCGGCGAACAGCTCGATGTTGAAGGGGCCCTTCTTGCCCGCCGTCAGGCCCAGCTTCTCGACGATGTAGTTGGCCTGCAGCTCGCCGACCTTGCTGTTGTCGAAGGAGGCGTAGTAGTCGACGTTCGGGCTGTTGAGGATCAGGCGGTCGTAGGAGATGACCGGGATGTTCGCGTCCTTGGCCTGCTGCAGCACGTTGTCGAGCGACTTGTTGTCGATCGCGGCGACGATCAGGGCCTTGACGCCCTGGGCGATGAGGTTCTCGATCTGCGAGACCTGCTGCTCGGGCTTGTCCTCGCCGTAGACGAGCTGGGTCTTGTAGCCCTTGGCCTCCAGGTCCTTGACGACGTTGTTGCCGTCGGAGATCCAGCGCTCGGAGGACTTGGTCGGCATCGCGATGCCGATGGTGGCGCCCTTGGTGTCGCCCGAGGACTTCTCCTCACTGCCGCCCTCGGAGCTCTGACCGCAGGCCGAGAGGGTCAGGGCCAGGGAGGCGGCGGTGGCTATGGAGGCGAGGGCGGCACGGCGAGTACGCATGATCATCTTCCTTGATGTCTTGTGGCAGGGACCCGGTCGGTCTCAGGCGGGGACCCGGTCGGGCGAAGAGTTGTGTCGGAGTCTGTGCGACTGCGTCGGGTTCTGTGAAGAGGGGGTTTCCGGAACGTTATGCAGGGGTACCGAATCGACGCAGTTCTCCCGGCAGCCGCGAGCCGAGCGGCGCCATGTCGCCGTCCGCTCCATGGCGCGCGAGGAGGTCCAGGGCCAGCCGGCCGCGCCGTACGCGTTCCTTGGCCGTGGACAGGGTGAGGTCCCGCATGTGGTGCCCGTAGGGGTAGATCCCGGGGGCCTTCGACAGGCCGAACTTCAGGTAGATCGGCGCGCCACGCCGGATCAGCTCGGCGACCTCGTACATCCGCACATAGCCGCCGAGGTCGTCGGGGGCCTCGATGTACATGTCCATGGGGGCGGCGGACACCCGCCGGATCTCCGTGAGGTGGTCGAGCGTCAGGTCGCTCGGCACGTTGATCGAGTCGCCGCCGAGGTTCTCGTACACGGCGTACGCGGTGGGGTTGACCGGCCCGATCAGCGCCGACACCTTGAAGGTCGTGTCGGCCGGGATGATCCCCTCCACCCGCGCCCGGTGCAGCGTCCACAGCACACCCTCGTCGGCGACGAGCAGGCACTTCACACCCAGCTCGGTCGCGCGCACGGCGTCCTCGACACATCCGGCGACCGCGTCGTGGCCGCGGGCCCGCAGGCCGGCGCCCTTGGAGTCGGTACGGACGGAGGCGCCGATGTCCCAGGTGCCGCGCGGGCCGGTGAACAGGCAGAGCTCGATGTCGCGCTCGGCCGTCGCCTCCACCATCTCGGTGATCTCGGCGTCGCTGAGCATCCACACGCCACTGCCCTGGCTGATCCGGTGGATCGGCACATCGAGCCGCGAGGCCTCCTTGAGGACCACGCCGAGCGCCTCGGGCCCCTCCACGGAGGGCACCTCGGTGCGCCAGCTGCCGCCGCCGGGGAAGGAGTGCGGGGAGGCGTCGGAAGGGTCGAGGGCGGGCGCGCCCAGGCCGAGCGCGGTGAGCGCCTGCTCGCCGGGGCGGCGCGGGGCCGGAGCGGTGGTGTCGGTCACTGTCTGGTCCTTCACATTCGATATTTCGGACGAGGTTCGCGGCTCTGGGTGCAACAGGATCTTGGGTGTACGCCGGTACGAAGTCGTCAGGTACCCCGTACCGGCGTACGGCTCAGGGGTGTGTCATGGCCGCAGCAGGACTTTTCCGACCGTCGGGTCGCCTGACCCCACCAGCTCGATGGCCTGCGGAAACTCCTCCAGCGGCAGCTCGTGCGTGACGAGCGGCAGCGGGTCCAGCAGCCCGGCTCCGAAGACCCGCACCGTGTGCGCCCACGCGTCCGGCGCCGCGCCGAACACGGTGTGCACCTCCAGCTGCCGTACGACGAGATCCGTCGGGTCGAGCCCGTCCGCGCCCGGCGCCGGGATGCCCGTCAGGACCAGCCGCCCGCCGCGCCGCAGCAGGGCGGCGGCCGTGCGCGCCGCGTCCGCGGACCCGGCGGTCTCGATGACGACGTCGAAGTCGCCCGGCAGCTCCTGGTCCTTGGTCCGGAAGTCCGTGGCACCGAACCGCTTCGACAGCTCCGCCCGGTCCGAGCGGGTGCCCACGACGAGCAGCTCGGCGGGCGAGCCCGCCTTCAGGAACTGAACGGCGAACATGCCGAGCGTCCCCGTGCCCACCACGGCGACCCGCTCGCCCGGGACGGCGTTCGCCTTGAGCGCGGCGGCCGCGATGCACGCGGCCGGCTCCAGCAGCGCCGCCGCCGTCAGATCCGCGTCGTCCGGCAGAACGTGCAGCAGACGGGCGGGCAGGGTGAGGGTGGTGGCCATCGCGCCGGGCTGGGTGAACCCGGTCTCCTCGTACCCCGCGGAGCACAGCGTGGTCTCGCCCGCGTGGCAGCGGTCGCACACCTGGCAGTTCCGGAAGCCCTCGCCGACGACCTTGCGGCCTACAAGGCTTGAAGGAACCCCGTCCCCCACCGCCGTCACCGTCCCGGACCACTCGTGGCCCGGTGTGAGGGGGTAACGGACGTACCCCTCCGGCCGGTTGCCCTGGAAGACCTCGCGGTCGCTGCCGCAGATCCCCGAGGCGTGCACCCGGACCAGGGCCTCGCCGGCCTCCGGCTGCCGGGGCTCGTGCGGGACGAGCCGGTGCTCGCCCGGCGCCTCGATGACGACGGCGGTGGCCGCGTCGGGGCTGGCCGTCACTGGCTGCCCTTGGGCTTGCGCTGCTCCCAGCCCTCGGCCCACAGGTCGAAGCGGGCCTGCTGCTGCGGGAACTCCGCCGCCGCGTCCACGTCCAGCTCGACACCGAGACCGGGCTTGTCGGAGAGGTGGAAGTAGCCGTCCACGACCTCCGGGGCCCCCGAGACGACCTTCTTGATCTCCGCGTCCGCGAAGTCGTTGAAGTGCTCCAGGATCTTGAAGTTCGGGGAGGTGAAGCCGACCTGCAGGGAGGCCGCGGTCAGGACCGGCCCGCCCACGTTGTGCGGCGCGACCAGCGTGTAGTGGGTCTCGGCGGTCGCGGCCAGCTTGCGGGTCTCCCAGATGCCGCCGATGTGGCCGACGTCGGGCTGGATGATGTCCACGGCCTGGCTCTCGAACAGCTCCCGGAACTCGATCCGGTCGTGGATCCGCTCACCCGTGGCGACCGGGATGTCCACCTTGGCGGCGACCTTCTCCAGCGCCTTCAGGTTCTCCGGCGGGCACGGCTCCTCCAGCCACGCGGGCTTGAAGGGCGCCAGGTCCTTGGCGAGACGGACGGCGGTCGAGGGCGAGAACCGGCCGTGCATCTCCAGCATCAGCTCGGAGTCCGGCCCGATGGCGTCGCGCACGGCCTCGATCAGGGAGACCGCGTACATGCTCTGCTCGTGGTCCAGCTCGAAGTGGCCGGTCCCGAAGGGGTCGATCTTGAGCGCCTTGTACCCGCGCTCCATGACCCCCTGCGCCGCCTTGTGGTACGCCTCGGGGGTGCGCTCGGTGGTGTACCAGCCGTTGGCGTACGCCTTGACCTTGTCGGTGACCTTGCCGCCGAGCAGCTGCCAGACCGGCACGCCGAGGGCCTTGCCCTTGATGTCCCAGCAGGCCATCTCGATGACGGCGATGCCGGACATCACGATCTCGCCGGCGCGCCCGTAGTCGCCGTACTTCATCCGCTTGACCAGATCCTCGACAGCGAACGGGTCGGAGCCGAGAATGTGATTGGTCTGTGCCTCGTGCAGATAGCCGAGCAGCGCGTCGGTGTGGCCCAGCATGCGGGTCTCGCCGACGCCGGTGAGTCCCTCGTCGGTGTGCACCAGGACGTAGGTCAGGTTTCGCCACGGCGTCCCGACCACGTGCGTGCTGATTCCCGTGATGCGCACGGTACTCCCTGTCCTCTGTGGTCTGTTCGAAATTTCGTCGCTCGTTCGAAATGCTGGTCGCGACAGTAAGGACGACTCGGTCGGAGTGTCAATGGGTCGAACACACAACTGTTTCGTGTCGATGGCGGCCGATGGCCGGGATGGCGGGCAAATGATCCGGACCGTCCCCGCCCGGTGTACCGGTCCATGAGGTTCCTACACAACTTTCACGGGCCCACCCGGGAACGTCACCGCTACGGAACATAATCTTCCGGCGTCATGGATTACTGCCACCCGTGCCAACGGCACCTCAATGGCGCCCTCTCCTGCTCGGGGTGCGGCGCGTCGGCCGAAGACTGCCGGACCCACCCGGACGCGTCGGCCGCCCCGGACGACACGGTCGTGGACGAACGCGACGACGCGTACGAGGACGACACCCCCGAGAGCGGCCCCCGCCGCGCCCGGTCCCGGTCCCGGTCACAGAGCCGCGGCCGTGGTGCGCGGGCCGGCCGGCGCGACCGCAAGGCCGCGGCGCACCGTCGCCGCCGCCGGCGATTGCTGATGATCGGAGCCGGTCTGCTGCTCGCCGCGGGCGGGCTGAGCCTCGCCGAACTCGGCATGGAGGCACCGCCGTCGGAGCCGCGCACGGCGTCCGTGGACGATTCCTCCGACGCGTCCCCCACGGCTTCGGCGGACGACGCCGAGGGTGCCGGCGAGCGCTCGGACGACTCCGCCGACGCCGAGCGGGACGGGAAGAACCCGGACAAGTCGGCGTCCCCGTCGGCCTCGGAGTCCGAGAAGTCCGAGGCCGACAAGGGCACCGAGGACGACGACAAGCCCGTGGACCGCTCGGCCTCCAACGTGACAGCGAGCCCGGCCCCTTCGGCGCAGGACCCGACCTCCGACCCCGAGGACACCGACCCCCCGACCACCGAACCGACCGAGGACGATCCCACTCCGGAGCCCAGTCCCTCGGCGACGTGCAAGCAGTTCCTGTGGTGGTGCTCGTAGCGAGAACCGCAGGTCAAAGCCCCCGGACCGGGGTCCCCGGCCGGGGGCTCCGCCGTGTCCGGGCCCACCGTCCCCGGGTCGCGCCGACGGTCGCGTTATTCAACCGTGACGCCTTCCCTGACGCAGCCCTCTTGACCGCCATGAATTGTTAGCGCTCACAATGACCTCCGCATTCACCAGTCGACGCCGCAGGGCATCCGAGGAGGTACGAGCGTCGTGCAAGCAGCGCCCCAACTCGCCTTACCAGCGGCCGACCTGGGGCTTTCCGGAATCCCGGCGTGAAGCCGACGGCGCGGAATCATCCGCCCGCCGTCCAGGGCCCGTCCACGGCACGGGAACCATCGCCACCACAGGACTTACCCGCAGCACAGAACCTGTCCACCGTCGACCACCGAGGAGGTGCGGCCGTGCCCCACTCGCAGCTCCGGCCGCCCACCATGGCCGACGTGGCACGCCAGGCCGGCGTCTCCCACCAGACCGTCTCCCGCGTCCTGGGGGATCACCCCAACGTGCGGGTCGAGACCAGGGCCCGGGTGCAGCGCGCGATCGAGGAGATGGGCTACCGTCGCAACTCCTCCGCACGGGCCCTGGTGACCCGGCGCACCCAGACGCTGGGCGTGGTCGCCTCCAACACCACGCTCTACGGGCCGGCCAGCACGCTGTTCGCGCTGGAGGAGGCGGCACGGGCCGAGGGGTACCTCGTCTCGACGGTCAGTCTGCGCGAACTGACCGTGGAGACGCTCTCCGAGGCCGTCGACCGCCTCAGTGACGGCGGTGTGGAGGGGGTGATCGCCCTCGCCCCGCAGCGATCGGCGGTCGCGGCCCTCGCCGAACTCCGGCACCCCTTCCCGGTGGTGGCCGTGGGTACCGGCTCCGGTTCGGAGATCCCCAGCGTCAACGTGGACCAGGAACTGGGCGCGCGGCTGGCCACCGGTCATCTGCTCGCCGCGGGGCACCGCAAGGTCTGGCACCTCGCCGGCCCCGAGGACTGGCAGGAGGCGGCGGACCGGACCGTCGGCTGGCGGGCCACCCTCGAGGAGGCGGGCGTCGAACCGCCGCAGCCGCTGCACGGGGACTGGAGCCCGCTGTCGGGCTACCGGGCCGGCCAGGAACTGGCCGGCTGGGTGGGCCGGGGCCTCACCGCCGTCTTCGTCGCCAACGACCAGATGGCGCTGGGGGTGTTGCGCGCGCTGCGGGAGGCGGGCGTACGCACGCCCCAGGACGTCGCGGTGGTCGGCTTCGACGACATCCCGGAGTCGGAGTTCTTCGCGCCTCCTCTCACCACCGTCCGGCAGGACTTCTCCACGGTGGGCCAGCGGAGCATCGCCCTGCTGCTCGACCTGATCGAGGGCCGGACCCCTGCCGGGCTGTCCCGGATCGCCATCGAACCCCAACTCGTCGTCCGCGCCAGCACCTTCCCGTACCTGCCTCCACCGGGCTGACGCGGCACCGAACGACCCAACGCTTTCCATCCATCAGTGTGGCCGACATTTCGAACAATGATCGACAGGTTGGACGCAGTGCGGCCGGTCCACCACGAGTACCAACGGTCCGTCCTCGGACCGGCTCTTCAAAGGAGAAGAACATGCTCAGCAGACGGAACTTCCTCACCACGGCGGTCGGCGTGGCGGCCGCGGCCGGTCTGACGGCCTGCGCCAAGGAGGACGACAGCTCCACCGGTACCTCCGGCTCCGGCGGCAGCAAGAAGATCACCCTCGGCTTCTCCCAGGTCGGCTCGGAGAGCGGCTGGCGCAGCGCCAACACCGACTCGGTGAAGTCGGCGGCCAAGGAGGCGGGCTACACGCTCAAGTTCTCCGACGCCCAGCAGAAGCAGGAGAACCAGATCTCCGCGATCCGCAGCTACATCACCCAGGGTGTGGACGTCATCGCCTTCTCGCCGGTGGTCGTCACCGGCTGGGACGCGGTGCTGAAGGAGGCCAAGGCCAAGAACATCCCGGTGGTCCTGACCGACCGCTCCGTCGAGACCTCCGACGAGTCCCTGTTCGTCACCCTGGTCGGCTCCGACTTCACGGACGAGGGCCGACGCGCCGCCAAGATCCTGGAGAAGGTCCTGGAGAAGGCCGGCCACAAGGGCAAGGTGAAGATCGCCCAGCTGGAGGGCACCACCGGTGCCGCCCCCGCGATCGAGCGCGCCAAGGGCTTCAAGGAGGTCATGGACGCCGAGCACAAGGACGACTGGGAGATCGTCGTCAGCCAGACCGGTGAGTTCACCCGCGCCGGCGGCAAGCAGGTCATGGCGGCCTTCCTGCAGTCCAACCCGGACATCGACGTGCTGTTCGCGCACAACGACGACATGGGCATCGGTGCCATCCAGGCCATCGAGGCGGCCGGCAAGAAGCCCGGCAAGGACATCCTGATCGTCACGGTCGACGGCGTGAAGGACGGCTTCATCGCGATGTCCGAGGGCAAGATCAACGCCATCGTCGAGTGCAACCCGCTGCTCGGCCCCCAGCTGATGGAGGTCGTGCAGAAGGTCAAGGACGGCGAGACGGTCGATCGCTGGATCAAGACCAAGGAGAGCGACTTCATGCAGGACCAGGCCAAGGACGCCCTCCCCACCCGCAAGTACTGACCCACCGCACCCACCGGTCAGGGAGCCTCCGGCCGACCGAGACCTCGGTCGGCCGGGCCCCTGTGGGTCTGCAGCGATTCGATCGCATGAGGAGCGCTGCCGTGACTCCGCCCCATGTGGGGGCTTCCAACCCGAAGGTCGCGGTCCAGCCCGAACCGACCCCTTTCGGGGCGGAACGCACGTAACACAGCCCAGGCAAGTGAATTCCCCCACCGGACACAGCCGGTGGTCCCTCGCTAGGAGACTTATGGCAGAGCCGCGGCCCGTCCTGGAGATGACGGGCATAGTCAAAGAATTCCCGGGGGTACGGGCTCTGTCGGGCGTCGACTTCCGGCTCTTCCCCGGCGAGATACACGCTCTGATGGGCGAGAACGGCGCCGGCAAGTCCACCCTGATCAAGGTGCTGACCGGGGTCTACTCCCTGGACGGCGGCACGATCACCCTCGACGGAGAGCCCGTGCGGTTCGCCAGCCCGCTGCAGGCGCAGCAGGCCGGGGTCAACACGGTCTACCAGGAGGTCAACCTCTGCCCCAACCTGTCGGTGGCGGAGAACATCTTCATCGGCCGTGAACCCACCCGCTTCGGCCGCATCCAGTGGAAGCGGCTGCGCAAGGAGGCCGCCGAGCTGGTCGACCGGCTCGGCCTCGACATCGACGTGACGGCACCGCTGTCCTCGTACCCGCTGGCCGTGCAGCAACTGGTCGCGATCGTACGGTCGGTGGGCACCGGCGACGGGGTCGGAGCCGGCACCAAGGTGCTCGTCCTCGACGAGCCGACGTCCAGCCTCGACCGCGACGAGGTCCTCGAACTCTTCCGGCTGATGCGGCGGTTGAAGGACGAGGGGGTCGCGATCCTCTTCGTCTCGCATTTCCTCGACCAGATCTACGAGATCTGCGACCGCATGACCGTCCTGCGCAACGGCACCCTCGTCGGCGAGCACATGGTCAGCGAACTCGACCAGGTCGGCCTGATCCAGCTGATGATCGGCAAGGACCTGGACCAGCTGGAGGAGCTCCACGAGCACCAGCTGCACGCCGACGTCGGCGAGACCCTGCTGCACGCGGACGGCCTCGGCCGCACGGGCGGCATCGCCCCCTTCGACCTGGACATCAAGAAGGGCGAGGTCGTGGGCCTCGCCGGCCTGCTCGGTTCGGGCCGCACCGAACTCGCCCGGCTGCTCTTCGGCGCCGACCAGCCCGACAGCGGCAAGGTCACCGTGGGCGGCAAGCAGGTCCCGATGAACGCCCCGAACGACGCCATCGGCGCCGGGGTCGCGTTCTGCTCGGAGAACCGCAAGGCCGAGGGCCTGGTCCCCGATCTGACGGTCCGGGAGAACATCATCCTGGCCCTCCAGGCGGCCCGCGGCTGGACCCGGCCCATCCCGGCCGCCCAGCGCGACGAACTGGTCGCCAAGTACATCAAGGCCCTCGACATCCGGCCCGCCAACCCCGAGGCCCGCGTCGGCCAGCTCAGCGGCGGCAACCAGCAGAAGGTGCTGCTCGCCCGCTGGCTGATCACCCAGCCGAAGCTGCTGATCCTCGACGAGCCCACCCGGGGCATCGACGTCGGCGCCAAGGCCGAGATCCAGAAGCTCGTGGTGTCCCTCTCCGAGGACGGCATGGCCGTGCTCTACATCGCGGCCGAGCTGGAGGAGGTCCTCCGCCTCAGCCACACCATCGGCGTGCTGCGCGACCGCAAGCTGGTGGCGACGCTCACCAACGGGCCGGAGATCACCACCAGCAAGATCCTGGAGACCATCGCGAGCGGAGAACACCAGTGACCACCCCATCCGCGGCCACGACAGCCACGACGTCCCGCTGGCGAGCGCTGACGCACCACCACCTGTTCTGGCCCGTCGCGGTCCTGGTAGCCCTGCTGCTCGTCAACGTCCCCTTCACCCCCGACTTCTTCTCGATCAGGATGACGGACGGCCACCTCTACGGCAGCCTCGTCTCGATCGTGCTCTTCGGTTCGCCCCTGATCCTGGTGGCGGTCGGCATGACCCTGGTCATCGCCACCGGCGGCATCGACCTCTCCGTCGGCGCGGTCGTCGCCATCACCGGCGCCCTGACCTGCTCGTACATCAGCGACCAGGCGGACCAGAGCGCGCTGGCCGGGGTGTTCCTGGCCATGGGCATCGGCCTGGTGGCGGCGGTGGTCTGCGGTCTGTGGAACGGCTTCCTGGTGGCCAGGATGGGCATCCAGCCCATCATCGCGACCCTCATCATCATGGTCGCGGGCCGAGGCGTGGCCCAGCTGATCACCGACGGCCAGATCATCACGATCAACAGCGAGCCGTACAAGCTGATCGGCGGCGGCTACTGGCTGACGCTGCCGTTCTCCATCTTCGTGGTGGCCGTGGTCGTGGCGGTCACCGTCCTGCTGACCCGCAGGACGGCCCTCGGCCTCCTCGTCGAGTCGGTCGGCGGCAACGCCGAGGCCAGCCGCCTGGTCGGCATCCGCTCCCGCCGTATCAAGATCATGGTCTACGTCTTCTGCGCCCTGTGCGCGGGCATCGCGGGCCTGATGATCAGCTCCAACACCTCGGCCGCCGACGGCAACAACGCCGGCCTGTGGATCGAACTCGACGCGATCCTCGCCGTGGTGATCGGCGGCACCTCGCTGCTGGGCGGCCGGTTCTCCATCGGCGGCACGGTGATCGGTGCCCTGGTCATCCAGACCCTCACGACGACGATCTACACGATCGGCGTGCCCACCCAGACCAACCTGGTCTTCAAGGCGGCCGTCGTGATCGTCGTCTGCCTGCTCCAGTCCCCGAAGTTCCGCGCGAAGGTCTTCGGCGCCCGGTTCGGTTCCAAGCCCGGCGCGACCGGCGGCGGTACGTCGCCCGCGGCCCCGGCGAAGACCGTCACGACGCCCGCCGAGGCGGCCCCGAAGATGGAGGTGTCGTGATGACCGCGACCACCAAGACCCCGCCGTCCCAGGACAGCCGTACGGCACCGACGTCCACGACCACGTCCAAGGTCTCGGCGCTCCTCGCCGACCGGCGGCTGCCCGTCCTGGTGACCGCCGCGCTCTTCCTCGCGATGTACATCGCGGGCCTGGGCCGCTACCAGAACTACGGTTTCAACGAACCGCAGGTCTTCCTCAACCTCTTCATCGACAACGGCTATCTGCTGGTGGCCGCCGTGGGCGCGACCTTCGTGATCCTCTCCGGCGGCATCGACCTCTCGGTCGGCTCGGTGATCGGCTTCACGACGATGTTCACGGCCTGGATGGTGGAGCGCCAGGGCCTGCCGATCCTGCTGGTGATCCCCATGGCCCTGGCCGTGGGCGCCTTCGGCGGCTTCCTGATGGGCTATGTGATCCAGAACTTCGAGATCCAGCCCTTCATCGTGACCCTGGCCGGGCTCTTCCTCTTCCGGGGCCTGTGCCTGGTCATCAGCAAGGAGTCCATCGCCATCGGCGACGAGACGGTGAGCAGCCTGGCCCAGACACAGGCCCAGCTGGGGATCGGCTTCCTGTCCATCGGCGCGATCGTCGCCCTGGTGGTCCTGGCCGTGGCCTTCTACGTCCTGCACTACACCCGCTTCGGCCGCCGCGTGTACGCCATCGGCGGCAACGAGCAGTCGGCGATGCTGATGGGCCTCCCGCAGGGCGGCACCAAGATCGCCGTCTACACGGTGTCCGGCTTCTGCTCGGCCCTGGCGGGTCTGCTCTTCACCCTCTACATCCAGTCCGGTGACCCCCTGCACGCCACCGGCATGGAACTCGACGCGATCGCCGCCGTGGTCATCGGCGGCACGCTGCTCACGGGCGGCTCCGGCTACGTCCTCGGCACCCTGTTCGGTGTCCTCGTCCTGGGCCTCATCAAGAGCATCATCCAGTTCGAGGGCACCCTCAGCTCCTGGTGGACGAAGATCGCCACAGGCGTGCTGCTGTGCGCGTTCATCCTCATCCAGCGGGCGATGACGGCACGCAAACAGACCTGAGCGCGACCCGGGTCGGGAGGGGACGCTCGCCCTTGCGGGGTGAGCGTCCCCTCGCTCAGTTCTCCCGGTCCGGTGCCCGGTTCTCCCGGTCCAGGAACTTCGCGACGGTCTCCACGAACCGATCGCCGTCGTCCAGCCACGGATGATGTCCGGCTCCCGGCTGTACGACGAACTCGGCGCCCCCGGGGAACAGCGCGGCGTACTCGCCCATCGCACCGGGCGGCGAGTTGAGATCGACCTCCCCGGCGAGCACGAGCACCGGCGCCCCGAACCGCCGGTACGCGGCCCGCGTCCCCTCCGGGTCGAAGGCTCCCTCACTCCCGAAGACGCGCGCGGCCTCGGGATTGCGCTGCTCGGCGTCGGCGGCGTCGAGGGCCCGGGCGGCCTCGTCCAGGCGCCCGTGCAGGAACGGGGCGACGGCCGCCCAGTGCCGCTGCGCTCCCCGCCCCGCCACGACCTCCTCCAACGCCGCGAACGCCTCCCCGAACCACGGCTCACCCTCGCGGAGCCGGGCGACCGCGAGCCGGTCCTCGCCGCCGACCGCGATCCCCACACCCAGGGGACTGGGCGTGATGAGAGCGAGCCGCCCGACCCGCTCGGGATACGCCCGTACATACGCCGCCGCGAGGTTCGCCCCGGCACAGTGCGCGAGCAGATCGACGCGCTCCACCCCGAGATGCTCGCGCAGCGCCTCCACATCGCCGACGAGCCGGTCGCAGCGGTAGGAGGTGGTGTCCTCGGGGACCGCCGACTCCCCGGTGCCCCGGAGATCCAGCATCACCAGCCGCCGGTGCGCGGCCAGCCCGCCGAGGTCACCGAGGTAGGCGGACGCGCGCATGGGCCCGCCGGGGAGGCAGACGAGCGGCGGACCGTCGCCGGCCGTGCGGTAGGCGAGCGAAGTGCGGTCGGGTGCGCGGAAGGTGGCCATACGGCCGACCCTCACAGCCCCCTCGCCGCAGGGCAACCGCAATTCGCCCCGCCCCGCCCTCCTATGGCTCCGCCCGTGTCCCGCCGGGCCCGGAACCCCCGTCCATCACGCGGTACATGCCGATCGAGCCGTGCGCGGCGGTGTCGGCGAAGCCGAACTTCTCGTAGAGGAAGCGGGCGGGGCCGTCCGCGATCAGGGAGACGTAGGCGGTGGCGGGCGCCCGGCGCTCCAGTTCCCCGGTGAGCGCGGCCATGATGCGCCTGCCGAGGCCGCGGCCCTGGTGTGCGGGGTGGACGCAGATGTCGACGATCTGGAACGCGGTACCGCCGTCACCGATGACGCGCCCCATGCCGACGGGCTGCCCCGCGTGCCGCAGTATCACCCCGTGCCAGGTGTGGGGCAGGGCGAGCGCGACCGCTTCGGGATCCTTGTCCGACAGACCGGCGTCGGTGCGCAGACGGCGGAAGACCTCGACGGAGGGCACGCCCACGCTCAGCTCGTAAGGGTCATTCAGGGTAGGCATGCATTACACGGTAGCCGGTCGGGTCGGGCCGCGCCCCGTGTTCGAGGGTGGTGGGGGAGGGGCCTGGGGTCATCGGGCCCCTCCCCACCGGGGTGCCGTCAGCTTGTGCCGAGGAGCTTCTTCATCTCGGCGATCTCGGCGGTCTGCGCGGTGACGATGTCGTCGGCCATGGCCGTGGCGGGCCCGTACGCGCCCTTCTTCTTCTCGGCCGTGGCCATCTCCACGGCGCCCTCGTGGTGTTCGACCATCATGGTCAGGAAGAGGGTGTCGAAGGCGGTGCCGGACGCCTTCTCCAGCTCGGCCATGTCCTTACCGCCCATCATGCCGGGCATCCCGGCCCCGCCCGAGTGATCCATGCCCGGCATCTCGGCCCCGCTCGGCACGTCCTCGCCCCAGGCCTTCAGCCAGCCGGTCATGGTCTCGATCTCCGGGTCCTGTGCCTTCTCCACGCGTGCGGCGAGGTCCTTGACCTCGGCGGAGGACGCCTGGTCTGCGGCCAGCCCGGCCATCTCCAGGGCCTGCCGGTGGTGCGGGATCATGCCCTGCGCGAAGGACACGTCCTGGGCGTTGTGCGCGCCGGCCGACGTGGGCGACGAGGCCGACGAGGAAGCGGAGCCGTGGCCGCCTGCGGTGTGGCCGTCTCCGCCGTCACCTCCGCAGGCGGCGAGGACGAGAGCGGCGGTGGCCGACGCGGCCACCACGGCGACGCGGCGGGCCAGAGTGCGGGTACGGGGACGGGTACGGGTGGTGCGCATGCTGCAACTCCTGCTGTGCGAAAGGGATTCGGAATCCGGACGTGCCGACGCGCGCCGTGTCGCCGAGCCGGTGACACGGTGCGGGGCGGTGTCTAGATCCGCAGGAGTTGGAGTTCCGCCAGGGACGGGGGTGCGCGTGCGCCGTCCGGAGGTGAGAGCACGTACGCGCACACGTCGTCGGCGGATACGGGTGCGGGCACCGGGTCGGGCACGAGTCCGGGCAGTGTCGGCCCGCCGCTCACCGCGCCCGACGCGCAGGTCGGATCGGCGTGCTGGGCGTGGTCCGTGCCGCAGCCGCCCGGGCAGCCGTCGTGGGCGTCGACCGCCACCGCGACCGCGGCCGCCATTCCGTGCCGCGGCTCGGCGTGTTCGTGGTGGACACCGCCGGGAGCCAGTGCGTGCATCCCGAACAGCCCGGCCAGCAGCCCGAGCACGAGCAACGCCCGCCACCGCCCCAGGGGCGGTGGCGCGCTGTGTCGCTGTGCGCGGGCTGTCATGGCCCTCATGCTACGGGCCCCGCCCGACTCCTCTGCCGACAGGTCGAGTTGGCGCCGCGTTCCCGCCGCATCCCGCCGCCGCCCGGACGCCACCTCGCCCCACACCAGGGCCGTACCGACGACCACCCCGAGGCGCGGGCAGCCGTCCTACGCCTCCAGCATCCGCCGCAGCAGATCCCGCAACGACTCCCGCTCACCCGTGCTCAGCGCCGCCAGCGGCTCCCGGGCGAAGTCCAGGGAATCCCGCAGGCTGCCGGCCACCCGGCGCCCCTCCGCCGTGGCCGCCGCCAGCTTCACGCGGCGGTCCTTCGGGTCGGGGAGGCGCTCGACCAGTCCCCGTGCCTCCAGCCGGTCCACGATCCCCGTCACGTTCGACGGCTCGCAGCGGAGTTTCTGGGCGAGGCGGCGCATGGGGAGCGGTTCCAGGGAAAGGAGGCCCAGGAGGCGGGCCTGGGCGCCGGTGAGCGTGTGCTCGGCGGCGGCTTCCTCGTACTCCTCGTGGTAGCGGGCCACCACCGTGCCGATGAGTTGGACGACCTCCATGGTCAGCGGGTCGATGCGGGGGGTCGTCTTCTGCGTGGGCATGGGTTCGAGGCTACCTCTTTACTTGACAACATGAAATATTCAAGCGCATGGTTGTTTCAGGTAATGAAGTAACCGCACGGTATGCCCACCGCATGCGCCACGCACCCGCAGGAAGGCCCACCCCCATGTCCGACACCCCCGCCCTCCCCGCCACCAGCCGCGAATGGCACCTGCTGAGCCGCCCCGTGGGCTGGCCCAAGGACGAGGACTTCGCCCTGGTCGAGGCGGAGATCCGGCAGCCCGGCGCGGGTGAGGTCCTCGTACGGAACACGTACCTCTCCGTGGACCCGTACATGCGTGGCCGCATGAGCGACGCGAAGTCGTACGTCGCCCCGTTCGAGCTGGGCAAGGTCATGCAGGGCGGTGCCGTGGGCGAGGTCGTCGCCTCGGCGGCCGAGGGCATCGCCGTCGGCGACCACGTGCTGCACTTCGGCGGCTGGCGCGAGTACGCCACGATCGACGCCAAGCAGGCCGTGAAGGTCGACCCGGACGCCGCGCCGCTCTCCACCTACCTCGGCGTCCTCGGCATGACGGGTCTGACGGCCTACGCGGGCCTGCTGCGGGTCGGCGCCTTCAAGGAGGGCGACGCGGTCTTCGTCTCCGGCGCCGCCGGTGCCGTCGGCAGCCAGGTCGGCCAGATCGCCAAGCTCAAGGGCGCCTCCCGGGTCATCGGCTCCGCCGGCTCCGACGACAAGGTCAAGCTCCTCGTCGAGGAGTACGGCTTCGACGCCGCCTTCAACTACAAGGACGGCCCCGTCTGGGAGCAGCTCAAGGCCGCCGCCCCCGAGGGCATCGACGTCTACTTCGACAACGTCGGCGGCGAGCACCTGGAGGCCGCGATCGGCGCGCTCAACCTGCGGGGCCGGGCCGTGATCTGCGGAATGATCTCCCAGTACAACTCGACCGAGCCGACCCCGGGCCCGCGCAACATGGTCAAGATCCTGCAGAACCGCCTCCGCGTCGAGGGCGTCCTCGTCGGCGACCACTACGACTTCCAGCCCCAGTTCGTCCAGGAGGTCGGCGCCTGGGTCCGCTCCGGCGAGCTCAAGTACCGCGAGACCGTCGTCGAGGGCATCGAGAACAACCTGGAGGCCTTCCTCGGCGTCCTGCGCGGCGACAACACCGGCAAGATGATCGTCAAGCTCTGATCCCCTCCCCGTGACGAACACCCGCGCATGTTCGTTGCCTACGACGGAGTCCGCATCCCTGGACGTGGGATGCGGGCTCCGCCATGTGTACGGGAGCGGGTGTACGGCGCTCAGACGGCCAGGGCCGCCGTGTGCACGGCCTGGACGAATCCGGTGTTCTCCGGTGCCGCCCCGCCGGGGAAGGCCATGCGGCGGCGGGTGTAGCCGTAGGCGAGGCCGCTGCGGGGGTCGGCGAAGGCCTGGGAGCCGCCGGCGCCGCTGTGGCCGAAGGTGCCGGCGCCGAGGAAGTGATACAGGTTCTCGGCGGTCGCCTGGAAGCCGAGGCCGAACGCCCTGGGGGCGCGGGCCACGAGGTCGTGGCCGAGGGAGTGGATCTGGCCGATCTCGCCGATGGTGTCGGGCTTCAGCAGCGGCGGCCGGCCGTCCACCGTGCTGATGGCCGCCGCGTACATCCGGGCCAGTCCACGCGCGGAGCCGACGCCGCCCGCCGACGACTGCCCGCTCGCCCGCACGACACGGGCGTTGGGGAAGTCCGTCAGTTCGCCCGGCTCCGGCACCTGGTTGTTGAACGCGATCGACGCCAGCGTGTGCGGGCCGCGCGGTACGGCGTCCAGCTCGGCCTGCTGCGCGGGCGTGGGCGTCATCGGCAGCACGGTCCGGAAGCGGGGCTCCAGCTCGGCCGGCAGCCCCAGGAAGAAGTCGAGCCCGTACGGGGCGCGCACCCGCTCCTCGTACACCTCCTGGAGCGTGCGGCCCGTCACCCGCCGTACGACCTCTCCGGTGAGCGCGCCGATGACGAGTGCGTGGTAGCCGAAGGCGGCGCCCGGACGCCAGAACGGCCGCTGGACGGCGAGACGTTCGGCGATGACGCGGTCGTCCGCCAGCTCCTCCAGCGTGAACCCGGCGTCGGTGCCGACGAGCCCCGCCCGGTGCGCGAGCAGCTCCCGAAGGGTCAGCGCATCCTTGCCCTCGGCCGCGAACTCCGGCCAGTAGTGGGCGACTTCACGGTCGAGCTCCAGAACACCGTCCTGGACGAGCAGTGCGACGACGAGATGGGCGGCGCCCTTGGTGGAGGAGAACACGCCGTGCAGCGAGTCCCCGTCCGGCCTCGGCTCCGTGGCCGGCACCAGCCTCGGCTCCGTGGCCGTCACCGGCCGCGTCTCCGCCGCCGGGACCGCCCACAGGTCGACGACCCGCCGCCCGTGCATATACGCGGTCAACTGCCCCTCGTAGTCGGCCCGTTCACCGGCCACGAGCACGGCGAACTCCTCGCGCACCGCCTCGAAGCCGTCGGCGACCGTGCCGTGGACGGTGGCCTCCCCTGTCTGCTGCGTCATCGCACTCCCGTCTGGATAATCGACCGTGTTGGGTGGTCGGATGGGTCAGGATACGGTCAGCAACGCCCGTCCCACCTGCGGGAATTCGCCCTTCGGATGGTCACGGAAGAGGGGCTCCTTACCGAAGAGGACCGCGTTCGGGCCGCTGACCACGGAGGGTCGACCCGCCGCCGCTGCCGGGCCGCCCGGACCAACCCCCAGACCAGCCGGCGGGCCGGCCTCCCCAGCCGCCCGCCGGGGATGCCGATCAAGCCGGATGGTCAGGAGCGGACGACGCGGACCGCCTTCGGGTGTTACCAATCGGCGGTGAACCGTCTTGAACGCACTCCAGCGCCAGCAGCTCCAAACCCTTCCGACACCTCACGCGCAGCGCGGCTGGCCGCCCACGGCGCCGTCTCGACCGCCCTCGCCCTGCACAGCGACCGCGCCCTGGCCGAACTCCTCGACACGGCGGCCCCGATCGGTTCCGGCATCGGCGGGACGTCGGCCCTGCTGGAGATCGACGGAATCCCCGTCTTCGTGAAGCGCGTGCCGCTGACGGACCTTGAGCGGCGGCCGGAGAACGTCCACTCCACGGCGAACCTCTTCCGGCTCCCGCTCTCCTGCCAGTACGGCGTCGGAGCCGTCGGCAGCCCCGGCTTCGGCGCCTGGCGGGAACTCGCCGTCCACACCATGACGACGAACTGGGCGCTCGCGGGGGAGTACGACGGCTTCCCGCTCCTGCACCACTGGCGGGTGGTGCCGGACTCCACGCCGCTCCCCGAGGAACTGGCCGACACGGAACGGGCCGTCGCCCACTGGGGCGGCGACCCCGGCGTACGCCACCGCATCGACGCCCGCCGGAAGTCGTCCGCGAGCGTCGCGCTGTTCCTGGAGTTCTTCCCGCGGACCCTCCACGAGTGGCTGGGCGAACAGACGACCGCCGACGCCGAGACCGCGGACCGGGCCTGCGCCCTGGTGGAGCGGGAACTGGCCGCCGGTATCTCGTTCATGAACAGCCGAGGCCTGCTCCACTTCGACGCTCACTTCCAGAACATCCTCACCGACGGTCACCGGCTCTACTTCGCCGACTACGGCCTCGCCCTCTCCTCCCGCTTCGACCTGTCCCCGCAGGAGACCACCTTCTTCGAACGCCATCGCGGCTACGACCGCTGCTACGCGCTCAGCTACTTCGTGAAGTGGCTGGTCACCGACCTGTACGGCCACGACCGGGACGAGCGCGAGACCCGGATACGCGCGTACGCCCAGGGCGAGCGTCCCACCGGCATCCCGGACACGGCCGCGGCGATGATCACCCGGTACGCCCCGCTCACCACGGCGATCACGGACTTCTTCCGTCGGCTGGAGGAGGAAAGCAAGGAGACCCCGTATCCGGAGGCGACGCTGAGCGCGCTCACCCTCTGACCTAATGCGATTACCCAGTTGCCTAAAGACTTTAGGCAACTGCATAATCGGTTCCGGTCGAACGAAAGGGCGGTGTCACGGTCATGGCACGCGTAGGCCTCACCCCGGAACGCCTGGCCCGGGCGGGCGCGGAGCTGGCCGACGAGATCGGCTTCGCCGAGGTGACCGTCTCGGAGCTGGCGCGGCGGTTCGACGTGAAGGTCGCGAGCCTGTACTCGCATGTGCGGAACTCCCAGGACCTCAAGACCCGGATCGCCCTGCTCGCCCTGGAGGAACTGGCCGACCGGGGCACCGCCGCGCTCGCCGGACGGGCCGGGAAGGACGCGCTGGCGGCGCTGGGGAACGTGTACCGCGACTACGCCCGCGTACACCCCGGCCGCTATGCGGCGGCCCAGCTGAGGCTGGACCCCGAGGCGGCCGCGGCCAGCGCGGGCGGCAGACACGCGCGGATGACCAGGGCGATCCTGCGCGGCTACGACCTGACCGAGCCGGACCAGACCCACGCCGTCCGGCTCCTGGGCAGCGTCTTCCACGGCTACGTCAGCCTGGAGACGGCCGGCGGCTTCAACCACAGTGCCCCCGACTCGCAGGAGAGCTGGGACCGGATCCTCGACGCCCTCGACGCCCTCCTGCGCAACTGGCCCGCCCCTCCGCCCCGTTGATCACCCGGGCGCCGCCCACACCCCGCACCGCCGGACCGTCCACCCCCACCGATCGTCAGGTTGAGCCATGCCCCCACAGCACGAGAACCACCGGGACCGCCCGCAGCACTCCTGGATCACCACCCCCGTCACCGCCGACCTCCTGCGCGGCGCCCTGGAGCTGGAGCACACCGAGCACGGCGTGCTGCCGCACCGGCTGCCCGCCCGCGCCCGTGCGCAGTGCGCCGATCCGCAGCTGGCCATGGTCGAGTCCCAGCCCTCCGGTGTACGGCTGGTCTTCCGCACCCGTGCCACCGCCGTCGAGCTCGACGCCCTGCGCACCAAGCGGAGCTATGTGGGCGCCCCGGCCCGCCCGGACGGTCTGTACGACCTCCTCGTCGACGGCCGCCTGACCGCCCGCGCGAGCGTGCCGGACGGCAACACCGTGACCGTCGACATGACCGCCGGTACGGAGGAGTACCGTCCGGGCCCACCCGGCACCGTGACCTTCGCGGACCTCCCCGCCGGCCTCAAGACGATCGAGATCTGGCTCCCGCACAACGAGACCACCGAAGTCGTCGCCCTGCGCACCGACGCCCCCGTCGAGCCCGCCCCCGATCGGGGCCGCAGGGTCTGGCTGCACCACGGCAGCTCGATCAGCCACGGCTCCGACGCCGCCGGCCCCACCGCCATCTGGCCCGCCCACGCCGCCTCCCTCGCGGGCGTGGAACTGATCAACCTGGGCCTCGGCGGCAGCGCCCTCCTCGACCCCTTCACCGCCCGCGCCATGCGGGACACTCCCGCCGACCTGATCAGCGTCAAGATCGGCATCAATCTCGTGAACCACGACGTGATGCGGCTGCGCGCCTTCACCTCCGCCGTCCACGGCTTCCTCGACACGATCCGCGACGGCCACCCCACCGCACCCCTCCTCGTCGTCTCCCCGATCCTCTGCCCCATCCACGAGGACACCCCGGGCCCCAGCGCCCCCGACTTCACCGACCTAGCCGAAGGCCGCCTGCGTTTCCGCGCCATGGGCGACCCGGAGGACCTCACGCCCGGAAAACTGACCCTCCGAGTCATCCGCGACGACCTCTCGGCCCTGGTCGCCCGGCGCGCGAAGGACGACCCCCACCTCCACTACCTCGACGGCCTCGCCCTCTACGGCGAGGACGACGCCACGACCCTTCCCCTCCCCGACGGCCTCCACCCCGACGCCGAGACCCACCACCACATCGGAGAACGCTTCGCGGAACTGGCCTTCACCGCCCACGGCCCCTTCGCGCCCTGAGGGGCGCGGGGAACCCGCGCGACCGGCCCCGCACCACCGCACGGACGCTCCCACCGAAGCCCTCCGTCATCCCCTCTCGGTAAAGTGCGCCCCATGCGCGATCTAGGGGTGGGTTTCCAGTACCTCGTCCAAGGCCAACGCTGGGTGGCCCGACACGGCAGGCAATACGGCTTCGGGCTCATCCCGGGCCTCATCACCCTCGTCCTCTACATAGGTGCCCTGGTGGCCCTGGCCGTCTGGGGCCCGGACTTCGTCACCTGGGCCACCCCCTTCGCGGACGACTGGTCCAGCCCCTGGCCGGGCCTCTTCCGCGGTTTCCTCACGGTCGTCCTGTTCGCCCTCGCCCTGGCGCTCGCGGTCATCACCTTCACCGCCGTGACGCTCCTCATCGGCCAGCCCTTCTACGAGAACCTCTCCGAGAAGGTCGACCGGGACGTCTCACCGGACGGCACCGCACCGGAGTCCGGCCTGCCGCTGTGGCAGGAGTTGTGGCTCTCGGCCCGGGACAGCCTCCGTATCGTCGTGCGGGCGCTCCTGTGGGCCGTACTGCTCTTCGCCCTCGGCTTCGTCCCGTTCATCGGCCAGACGGTCGTCCCCGTGATCGGCTTCTTCGTGACCGGCTTCTTCCTCACCGAGGAGCTGACCGCGGTGGCCCTCCAGCGCCGCCGCGTCGAACTCCGCGACCGCCTCGCCCTCCTGCGCACCCGCAAGACGCTGATCTGGGGCTTCGGCACCCCGCTGGCCCTCGCCTTCCTGGTGCCGTTCGTCGCCGTCTTCCTGATGCCGGGCGCGGTCGCGGGCGCCACCCTCATGGCCCGCGACCTGCTGGGCGAGGAGACGACCGGCGAGGACGAGCGGAACCAGGTGCCTCCCACCGGCCACCCGAACCCCATGTTCCGCAAGCCCGAAGTCGGCGCGTGAACGAGACCCTCGCCGTCGCGGTCCGCGCTCCGCGTCCGGGTTCCCTCACCCGATCGAGCCGCTGACCGCCACGGTCACGATCGCCCGCACCTGCGCGATGATGTCCAGCCGGTTCCGTACGAACTCGGCATCGGTCACCGTCCCGGTCGCCGGATTGGTGTTGCCGGCCCCGAACTGCAGGACCGGTGTGTGCACATGCCCGCCCGGCAGGGAGGAGCCCAGTCCCAGCCGGTCGCGCAGGAGCGTCGCGCGGTAGGCGATCTCGTTGGAGAGGTAGTCGCCGCCGCCCCCGGCCCGCGCGGTCGAGCCCGGCGTCGGTCCGTCCGGCCGTACGACCGCCGCCGTGCCGCCCGCCGGGATCTCGGTCACGCTCGTGTTGTCGTACACCGGGAAGCGGCCGGTGTTCGCGGCGACGATGTCCGCGTACGGCAGGGTCGTGGTCGTCCACTGGGGCTGGGTGGCGGGGTCGGCCACCGGGATGGTCCCGGTGCGGCCGATGGTGTCGTTGTCGGCGAAGCCGCCGCGCCAGGCCCCGTTGGTCCGCTCGATGTCGAAACGGCCGACCCGGCCCTGGCTGACGGTAGTGAAGAGGTCCACGCGGGGCAGCTGCCGCCGGAGCGTGCGCTCGACCGTGCCGTCCGCGAAGTCCTGCCAGCGGACGGGGAAGACGGCCGTCTCGACGCGCGCGGGTCCGTCGGCGGTCCGGATCACCGTGCCGTCGAGGGCGAGGGCCGTGGCCCCGGAGGGGTTGGAGATCCGTACGTCCCGGTCCAGCGTGAACGGATCGAACCCGGTGACGAGGATCCGTTTCACACCCTTGCCGCCCCGGGGGTACCGAAGCGAGTCCTGCCCGCGCGACGACCGCTCCAACTTGCCGAGCAGTGCGTCTCTCTGACGATCGGACAGCCCGAACTCCGGCTCCCACCCCCGCACTTCCCGCGTCATCCCCAACCGCGCCCAGTACAACGGCCGGTCGTCGTCCCGGCTCAGATCCCCGCCCGCCGGACCCCGCCCCTGCGCCCGGTCCACCGCTCGCGTCCACAACCGCGCACCCTGCCGTACGACGATCCGCTCGGCCTGTGCGTACGACCGCGCCCCGTCCAGCGCCCGCTCGAACTCCGGCGCCACGGCGTCGAATCCGGACCGCCGCAGGATCTCCTGGGGCACGGCCCGGTCGAGCCGCTGCTCCTCGACGGTGGGGGCCGCCGCCGAAGAGGCCGAGGCCGAGGCGGGCGCACAGAGTCCCGCCAGCAGGGCCGCCAGCCCGACGGCCGCCCCGCGCACGCCGGGCCTGCCGAGCCGGGCGCGAAGGGAGGGTGGAGAAGCCGGGGAGATCGGGGAGGCGGGGCAGGTCGTGGAAGTCTGAGACGTCTGGGACATCGGGGATATCAAGGGAGTTCGGGTCCTTCCGTCGCTGTCGCGCTGTGGGGGAGTCGCTCCGGATGGCGGCAGTATCGCGTGACGGAAGGGGCGCACGCCATGCCGCGTGGCTCAGGTGACGGCACCCCGCGCCGCCGGAATCCGTGTCGCCGCCTCCCGCAGGGCACCCAGGAACGCGCGCGCGGCGGGCGACGGCGCGACCCCGCGAGCCGTCGCCGCGTACACCGCCCGCCCGGGCGCCGCCTCGTCCACCACCGGCAGCAGCACGACGTCGGGCCGTACGGACTCGGCGGCGAGCGCCGGCACCAGCGTGACCCCGAGCCCGGCCGCCACGTACCCCAGTTCGGCGATCCACTCCACGACGACATGCGCGATCCGTGGCCGGAAGCCGTGCCGCAGCGCCGCGTCCGGGAGCGTGCCCTCGGGCCGGAGATCGCCGGATATCCGTCCGCTCCTCCGGCCGGTGGCCCGGGTGGAGGTGGAGGTGGAGGTCGTGGCGGAGCGCCCGCGAGTACCTGACCCTCAGCCCGCGTCGGCGTCCGCGTCCTCGCCCAGCAGCCCCAGGAAGTCCCGGAACGCCCCCGGCATGTCCACGGCCGCCGGGTCCAGCAGCCACTGGTACTGCAAGCCGTCCATCACGGCCACCAGCAGGGGTGCCGCCCGCTCCGGCGTGAGCCCGCTCGGGAGGCGGTCGCCGTACTCGGCGCGCAGCACCTCGGCCATGGAGCCGCGCACCCTCCCGTACCGCTCGGTGAAGAACTCCCGCGCGGGATGCCCCTCGGTGACGCTCTCGCCGAGCAGCGCGGAGAAGGTCTGCACGATGCCGGGCCGCATGGCGTTGTACTCGACGAGGGAGCCCAGCAGGTCGAGCCGCAGCGGACTGTCGGGCACGGCGTCCCACCGGTCGCGTTCCTGGAGGACGGCGACGAGCAGCGCGTCCTTGGTGGGGAAGTAGTGCAGCAGCCCCTGCTGGGTGAGCCCGACGCGCTCGGCGACCGCGGCCATGCTCGCGCCCCGGTAGCCGCGCTCGGCGATCACCTCCAGGGTCGCCAGCACGATCTCGGCGCGCCGCTCCTCACCCCTGACGCTCCTGGTCCCGCTGGTACCGCTCATGCCGTCACCGTACGGCATCCGACCCCACCGAACAGCGGGAAAAGTAACAGCAGGATAACGAAACCTACCGATCTACAGGTAAGGGATGCACGATGGGGCGACAGACGGACTCGACGAGGAGGCACCGCGATGGCGGCAACCCCGGGCACGAACCCCACCCCGGCCGACGAGGCACGCGAAGCGGCCGTGGAGAAGGCCCTCGCCAGGCTGGACCTGGACGCCAAGGCGAGGCTGCTCTCCGGCCAGGACATGTGGACCCTGCCCGCGCTTCCCGAGATCGGCCTGGACTCCCTCGTGATGTCCGACGGCCCCATCGGTGTACGAGGGGTGCGCTGGACCGCCGACGACCCGTCCGTCGCCCTCCCCTCCCCGACCGCCCTCGCCGCCACCTGGGACCCCGAACTCGCGTGCAGGGCAGGCGTGTTGCTGGCCCAGGAGGCCCGCCGCAAGGGTGTCCACGTCCTCCTCGCCCCCACGGTCAACCTGCACCGCTCCCCGCTCGGCGGCCGTCACTTCGAGGCGTACAGCGAGGACCCGTACCTCACCGGCGAGATCGGCTCGGGCTATGTGGCGGGCGTGCAGTCCGGCGGAGTCGGCACCACGGTCAAGCACTTCGTCGCCAACGACGCCGAGACCGACCGCTTCACGGTGAACAACCTGGTCTCCGAACGCGCCCTGCGCGAGCTCTACCTGGCCCCCTTCGAGGCGATCGTCGCGAACGCCCACCCCTGGGGCATCATGACCGCCTACAACACGGTCAACGGCACCACGATGACCGAGCACCGCTACCTCGTGAACGAGGTCCTGCGCGGCGAGTGGGGCTTCGACGGCTTCAACGTCTCCGACTGGCTGGCCGCCCGCTCCACGACCGGCGCCCTCACCGGCGGCCTCGACGTCGCCATGCCCGGCCCGGCCACCGTCTACGGCGAGCCCCTGGCCACCGCCGTCCGCGCCGGCGAGGTCACCGAGGCCGAGGTCGACGAGGCGGTCCGCCGGGTCCTGCGCCTGGCCGCCCGCGTCGGCATCCTGGAGGGCGCCGACCCGGTCGTCGCCGAGCCGCCCGCGACCGTGGACGGCGAGGCCCTGGCCCGCGAGATCGCCCGCCGCTCCTTCGTGCTCGTCCGCAACGAGGCACGGAACGGAGAACCGCCCGCGCTCCCCCTGAAGCCGGGCGCCAAGGTGGCACTGATCGGCGCCGCGGCCCGCGACGCCCGCGTCCTCGGCGGCGGCTCCGCCACCGTCTTCCCCTCCCACGTCGTCTCCCCGCTCGACGGCCTCACCGCAGCCCTCCCCGAAGCCGACCTGACGTACGCCGTGGGCGCGGACCCCAACGAGGAACTGGCGGTCGCCGACAAGGGGTTCACCCTCCGTGCCGTCTGCCGCGACAGCACCGGCACGGTCCTCGGCACCGGCTCCGTCCCCAGCGGCCAGCTCCAGTGGGTGGGCACGGACCTCCCCGACGGCGTCACCCACGCCACCCTGCACACCGTCGAGCTGACCGGCACCTTCGTCCCGCGCGAGACCGGCACGCACACCTTCGGCATCAAGGGCCTCGGCGCCTTCACCCTCACCGTCGACGGCACGACCCACTTCGACGACGTCCAGACCACCGACACGGACGACCCCTTCGTGTCGTTCTTCGGCGCCCCCGTCCCCCAGGCCCGGATCGAACTGACGGCGGGCACCCCGGTGCCGGTCTCCCTCACCCACGTCGTGGAGCTCCCCGCCGACGCCCCGATCACCATGATCGCCTTCTCGCTCTGCCACCAGGAGCCGCGGCGCGACCCCGACGACCTGATCGCCGAGGCCGTCGAGGCCGCCCGCGCCGCCGACACGGCCGTCGTCGTGGTCGCCACCACCGAGCGCGTCGAGTCCGAGGGCTTCGACCGCAAGGACCTCCGCCTCCCCGGCCGCCAGGACGACCTGGTCCGCGCCGTCGCCGCCGCCAACCCCGACACCGTCGTCGTCGTCAACTCCGGCTCCCCGGTGGAACTCCCGTGGCGCGAGGACGTGGCCGCCGTCCTCCTCACCTGGTTCCCCGGCCAGGACGGCGGCGCCGCCCTCGCCGACGTCCTCACCGGCACCCACGAGCCCGGCGGCCGCCTCCCCACCACCTGGGGCTCCCTCCCGGCCGCCCCCGTCACCCGGGTGACCCCCACCGATGGCGAACTCCCCTACGACGAGGACGTCTTCATCGGCTACCGAGCCTGGGACAGGCACGCCGAGACCCCCTCGTACCCCTTCGGACACGGCCTCGGCTACACCGACTGGACGTACGAGTCCCTCGCCGTGACGGGCACGACGGCGACGGTACGGGTCCGCAACACGGGCGATCGGCCGGGCCGGGAGACCATCCAGCTCTACCTGGCTCCGACGACACCGGACGCGAACCGTCCGACCCGTTGGCTGGCCGGCTTCGCCACGGTGGAGGCGGCCCCCGGCGAGACGACGGAGGCCGTCATCGAACTCCCGCGCCGGGCCTTGGAGATCTGGGACGAGGCATCCAACTCATGGGCGTATGTGAAGGGTTCGTACGAGGTGGAGGCAGGCCGCTCGATCGCGGACCGCCGCGTGACGGCGACGATCGAAGCCTAGGGGGACGCGTGGGCGCGACCGGCCCCCACCCACCGGCGGCCGACTACGAACGCACCCCGAACCCATAAACCGTCTCCGACCGATACACCGCCCCCGGCCGCAGCTCCGTACTCGGAAACCGCGGCCGGTTCGGCGCATCGGGAAAGTGCTGGGTCTCCAGGGCGATCCCGTCCCCCGGCCCGAACGGACCCTCCAAGTGATCCGCCGTATAAAGCTGCATCCCCGGCTCGGTGGTCGCCACCGTCAACACCCGCCCCGACCCCGGCTCCCACAGCTCGGCCACCACCTCGGCGGCTTCCGTGACCCCCTTGTCGAGCACGAAGTTGTGGTCGTATCCGGCCCCCACCTTCCGGGCCGCCCGGAAGTCGAACCGAGTCCCCTCCACCTGCGCCAGTTCACCCGTCGGAATCAGATCCGCGTCCACCGGCGTCAGCCGCGACGCGGCGATCCGCAGCTCATGCCCGCCCGCACTCCCGGCGGTGGCCCCCGCGAGGTTCCAGTACGAGTGGTTGGTGAGGTTCACGACGGTCGGCGCGTCGGTGACCGCCTCGTACGCGATCCGCAGCGCACTCCCGTCCTCGTCCAGCGTGTACGTGGCGGAGACCTCCAGCCGCCCCGGGAAGCCCTCCTCCCCGTCCGGACTCACCCGCGACAGCCGTACGCCGGCCGCGCCCGCGATGTCGACGGCCTCCGCGTCCCACACCCGCTTGTCGTAGCCGCGCGGACCACCGTGCAGCGCGTTCGGCGGGTTGTTGCACTCCAGCTCGTACGTGTGCCCGTCGAGGGTGAACCGCCCCCGGGCGATCCGGTTGGCGTACCGGCCGATGAGCGCCCCGAAGAACGGCCCCTGATGGCGGAGGTAGCCGTCGAGGTCGGCGAACCCCAGCACCACGTCCGCCGGCCGCCGGTCACGGCCGGGGACCTCGACGGACTGCACGATCCCGCCGTACGTCAGGATCCGCACCCGGGTGCCGCCCCGCTCCAGCGTCCAGCGGTGAACGGGCGTGCCGTCGGAAAGTGTGCCGAAAAGTTCGCTCATGAGCGAAACCCTAGGCCACGGAATGACCCCAGGTCACGGCAGACGTCACGACAGAACCCCAGGTCACGACTCCTCCGCGCTGACGATCCGGTAGGCGATCTCCGCCAGCCGGGCCTGCCCGTTCACGCTCGGATGGAACCAGTCCCACTGGCTGAGCTGGGTCTGCCCGAAGCGGTAGTCGAAGACGGCGTCCCCGTCGTACCGGCAGTGGCGGTCCTTCTCGCACACCTCGCGCAGGACGTCGTTGTACGCCTCCACCCGGTCCTGGACGGCGTCGCGCCGCTGGCCGGCCGCCGTGGTGAGGAGGTCGGGGTCGGCCAGCATGGACGGGCAGATGCCCAGCTTCCAGACCTGCTTGCCGACCGGGTTCGAACGGCCCTGGGACCACAGCCGCTTCAGGTCCGGCACGCTCGCCACGAACACCTGGGTCTTGGGCAGGCTGTCCCGCAGGGTCGCCATCGCGTCCTCGAAGTCGGCGCGGAAGTCGGCGACCGGGGTCATGTCCGCGGCGGTCGCGCGGCACGCGTCGTTCGCGCCGATCATCACCGTGACCAGCTCGGGCCTACGGGGCACCGCCCGCGCCACCTGGCTCGGCAGGTCGGCCATCCGGGCCCCGGTCACCGCGTAGTTCCAGCTGCGCTGGGCCGCTCCGGCCGCGCCCAGCAGCCGTACCGCGAGACTGTCGACCGAGGCGTCGCCGCCGGTCGCCCAGGACACCTCGGGGCAGTCGGAGAGCACCTTGCACGCGTCGAAGCCACGGGTGATGGAGTCGCCGACGGCCGCCAGCGACTCGGGGGTGCTGTCCCAGGCGGGGGTGGGCGACGCGGAGGGCCTGGCCTTCGGCCCCGTGCCCTCGGGGCCGGGGGAGTCGCCACCGGTGGCGTCGCAGCCGGTCACGGCCAGCAGGACCGCCGTTAAGGCCACGCCGAACACCGCCCTCGAACGGTGGCGTCGCTTCCGCATCCCCTGGTCCCCTCGTCGGTCCTACACGTGCAAGTTCCCACCCATGACAACGCGCGAGAGTTCCCGACACGGAAGCCCGACGAGAACGGAGAGAACGGTGCGGCGAAAGGTGCAACCGTTCCGTACCGCACAGGCGTCCCCTCGGGTGAAACCCGAGTTCTTCCCGGCGCTGGCTCCGACGGTACGTCACACTCCTTACCCCGCCGCACGGTAGCCTCGCCCCGTGGCCGCCCTGCCACTGCCGATCCGTCGAATCGCAAGATGCCCTGCCCTGTGGAGGCCCCGGTGACGACACGTGGAGTCCTGTACGTGCACTCCGCGCCGCGTGCGCTGTGCCCGCACGTCGAGTGGGCCGTCGCGGGTGTTCTCGGGACACGCGTGAACCTCGACTGGATCCGCCAGCCGGCCGCCCCGGGCACCTGGCGCTCCGAGTTCTCCTGGCAGGGCCAGGCCGGCACCGCCTCCAAGCTCGCGTCCGCGCTGCGCGGCTGGCACCTCCTCCGCTTCGAGGTCACCGCCGAGCCCTGCGTCACCGCCGAGGGCGAGCGCTACAGCTGCACCCCCGACCTCGGCATCTTCCACGCCGTCACCGGCATCCACGGCGACATCCTCATCCCCGAGGACCGCCTGCGCGCCGCCCTGACCCGCTCCCAGCGCGGCGAGACCGACCTCGAGGCCGAGATCGCCAAACTCCTGGGCAAGCCCTGGGACGACGAGTTGGAGCCGTTCCGCTACGCGGGCGAGGGCGCCCCGGTGCGCTGGCTGCACCAAGTGGTGTGAAGGCCGCTCGGCACACGTGTAGGGCCCCCACCGTCCGGTGGGGGCCCTACACGTTCGTACGACTACGACGGCGTCAGACCGTCCGGAACGCCAGCACCACGTTGTGCCCGCCGAAGCCGAACGAGTCGTTCAGCGCGGCGATGCGGCCCTCGACCGGCAGCTTGCGGGCCTCGCCCCGCACGATGTCGGCGTTGGCCTCGGCCTCGGGGTCGAGGTCGTTCACATTGATCGTCGGCGGAGCCACCCGGTGGTACAGCGCGAGCACCGTCGCCACCGTCTCCACACCGCCGGCCCCACCGAGCAGGTGCCCGGTCATGGACTTCGTCGCGGACACCGCGAAGTGGTCGGTGTCGTCACCGAACACCTTCCGAAGCGCCTTCAGCTCGGCGATGTCACCGGCCGGCGTCGACGTCCCGTGCGCGTTGACGTGCACGATCTCCGCCGGGTCCAGGTCGGTACGGTCGAGCAGGTTCTGCAGGGCGTGGGCGATCCCGCGCCCCTCCGGCTCCGGCTGCACGATGTCGTGGCCGTCGGCGGAGATGCCCTGGCCCACGGCCTCGGCGTAGACCCGGGCACCCCGCGCCGCCGCGTGCTCGGCCGACTCCAGGACGACGACACCGGCACCCTCGCCGAGGACGAAGCCGTCACGGCCGGTGTCGTACGGACGGGAGGCGCCCTGCGGGTCGTCGTTGTTCTTGGACATCGCCATCATGTTGCCGAACGCGGCGATCGGCAGCGGGTGGATGGCGGCCTCGGTACCACCGGCGATCACGACGTCGGCGCGGCCGGTGCGGATCATCTCGATGGCGTAGCCGATGGCCTCGGCGCCCGACGCGCAGGCGGAGACCGGGGTGTGCACACCGGCGCGCGCGCCGACGTACAGACCGACGTTGGCGGACGGGCCGTTGGGCATCAGCATGGGCACGGTGTGCGGGGAGACGCGGCGTACGCCCTTCTCCTTCAGCACGTCGTACTGGTCGAGCAGCGTGGTCACACCGCCGATGCCGGAGGCGATGACCGCGCCGACACGGTCCGCGTCGACGGCGCCCTCGTCGGCCGAGGTCTCCGTGTAACCGGCGTCGGCCCACGCCTCCTTGGCCGCGATCAGCGCGAACTGCGCCGAGCGGTCCAGACGGCGGGCCTGCGGCCTGGGAATGACCTCGGACGGCTCCACGGCGATCTGTGCGGCGATACGGACCGCCTGGTCGGCGGCCCACTCCTGTTCCAGGGGTCCGACACCGGACTTGCCGGCGATCAGCCCTTCCCAGGTGGAAGTCGCGTCGCCACCCAGCGGTGTGGTTGCGCCGATACCGGTGACGACCACGGTGCGATTGGTCGAGTTCACGGGAATTTTCTCCAACGGTTACGAGGATTCAGCGGCGCCACCGCCGGGTGGCGGGGCAAACGGACTGCTCCGCAAGGACCGGGCCGGACCCGATCCGCCGGATCAGCCCTGGTTCTTGAGGATGTACTCGGTCGCGTCGCCGACCGTCTTGAGGTTCTTGACGTCGTCGTCCGGGATCTTGACGTCGAAGCGCTCTTCGGCGGCGACGACGACCTCGACCATGGACAGGGAGTCGACGTCCAGGTCGTCGGTGAAGGACTTGTCCAGCTGGACGTCCTCGACCGGGATGCCGGCGATCTCGTTCACGATGTCGGCGAGACCGGCGACGATCTCTTCCTGAGTGGCGGCCATGTGAGGCGCTCCTTCGTAGATTTCCAGAGGGTTGGCGGCCCGCCGCGTCAGCGGCAGGTGGTGCGTTTTTCCCGCGCCGGACCACAAGATCCGAAGCGGTGCCTAGGGGAGGGTAACGACCGTCGCGGCGTACACGAGACCCGCCCCGAAGCCGATGACGAGCGCGGTGTCGCCGCTCTTCGCCGCGCCGGTCGCCAGGAGCCGCTCCATCGCGAGCGGGATCGAGGCGGCCGAGGTGTTGCCGGTGGTGCGTACGTCACGCGCGACCGTGACGTGCTCCGGCAGTTTGAGTGTCTTCACCATCGAGTCGATGATCCGCTCGTTGGCCTGGTGGGGAATGAAGACGTCCAGGTCGTCCGAGCTGATCCCGGCCGCGTCCAGCGCCTGCTGAGCGACCTTCGCCATCTCGAACACGGCCCAGCGGAACACCGCCTGGCCCTCCTGCGTGATCGCGGGGAACTTGACGTTGCCCTCGCTGTCGAGCGGGAGTTTGTCGACGTCGCCGATCCGGAACTCGTTCCACGGCACCGTCTGCTTGATCGTCTGGGACTTGTCGCCCTCGGAACCCCACACCGTCGGGCCGATGTGCGGCTCCTCGGAGGGGCCCACGACGACCGCGCCGGCGCCGTCACCGAAGAGGAAGGCCGTGGCCCGGTCCTCCAGATCGGTCAGGTCCGACAGGCGTTCGACACCGATGACGAGGACGTACTCCGCCGAGCCCTCGACGACCATGCCCTTGGCGAGCGTCAGGCCGTAGCCGAAGCCCGCGCAGCCGGCCGAGATGTCGAAGGCGGCGGCCTTGGCCGTGCCGAGCTTGTCGGCGATCTCGGTGGCGACGGCCGGGGTCTGGCTGAAGTGCGAGACGGTCGAGACGACGACCGCGCCGATCTGCTCGGCGGAGATCCCGGCGTCGGCGATCGCCTTGCCGGACGCCTCGATCGACATGGCCGCGACGGTCTCCTCGTCGTTCGCCCAGTGCCGGGTCTCGATGCCGGAGCGGGAGCGGATCCACTCGTCGGACGAGTCGATCCTCTCCAGGATCACGTCGTTGGGCACCACCCGGACCGGGCGGTAACCGCCCACTCCGAGGATGCGCGCGTACGGGGCACCCTTGCTCGGCCTGATCTTCGACATAGCTCCAGGGCTCCTAGTTCAGGTGCTCGGCGATGAGGGCGCGAGCGGCGTCGAGGTCGTCGGGAGTCTTGAGCGCCACCGTCGGTACGCCCGGCAGCGCGCGCTTGGCGAGACCGGTGAGCGTGCCGCCGGGGCACACCTCCACGAGCGCGGTCACGCCCAGCTCCTTGAAGGTCTCCATGCACAGGTCCCAGCGGACCGGGTTGGCGACCTGACCGACGAGACGGGAGAGCACCTCGGCGCCGGTGGCGACGGCCTGCCCGTCCTTGTTCGAGACGTAGGTGACCGTGGGGTCCCCGGGCGACAGCTCCTCGGCGGCCTTGGCGAGGGTGTCGACGGCGGGGGCCATGTGGTGCGTGTGGAAGGCACCGGCGACCTTGAGGGCGACCACGCGCCGCACGCCCTCGGGCTTGTCCGCCTCCAGGGCGGCCAGCTGCTCCAGGGTGCCGGCGGCGACGATCTGGCCCGCGCCGTTCACGTTCGCCGGGGTGAGCCCCAGCCGCTCCAGGTGCGGGATCGTCACCTCGGGGTCGCCGCCGAGCAGCGCCGACATACCGGTCTCGGTGACCGCGGCGGCCTCGGCCATGGCCAGGCCCCGCGTGCGGACGAGGGTCAGCGCGGCCGTGTCGTCGAGGACACCGGCGAACGCGGCGGCGGTGATCTCGCCGACGCTGTGGCCGGCGACCGCGCCGGGCGCGACGTCTCCGAGGGCGGCGGCGGACAGCAGTCCGGCCGCCACGAGCAGCGGCTGGGCCACGGCGGTGTCGCGGATCGCGTCGGCGTCGGCCTCGGTGCCGTAGTGGGCGAGGTCCAGTCCGATGGCGTCCGACCACGCGCCGAGACGGTCGGCGGCACCGGGGAGGTCGAGCCAAGGAGTCAGGAAGCCGGGCGTCTGGGCGCCCTGGCCGGGAGCGACGAGTACGAGCACTCTCACACTCTCTCTTGGGGACGGCTCACGCCGCCCGTGAGGACAGGGACGAAGAACACGAGGGGGTTTTGTAGCTCTCCGACAAAACCCTAGAGCTGGAGATCCCCATCCACCAGACGCCCCAGGATCAGCGCGATCCGCAAGGTGAAGGCAGAGCGTACATCGGAGGGCGACCAGCCGGTGACGTCAGTCACACGTCGGAGCCGGTAGCGCACGGTGTTGGGATGGACGAACAGCATCCGGGCCGCGCCCTCAAGACTTGAGGCCTGTTCCAGATAGACGCTGAGCGTCTCCAGGAGAGCCGAGCCGGCCTCCTCCAGCGGTCTGTAGATCTCCTCCACCAGTTGCTCGCGCGCACTGGGGTCGCCCGCGATCGCGCGCTCCGGAAGCAGATCGTCCGCCAGAACGGGGCGCGGCGCGTCCTGCCACGCCGAGCAGGCCTTCAGTCCCGCGGCCGCCGCCTGCGCGGACCGGGTCGCGGCCAGCAGGTCGGGCACGATCGGCCCCGCCACCACCGGCCCCGCCGCATACGGGCCGATCAGCGACTTCGCGACCTGCAACGGTTCGTTGTCGCCACCGGCGATCACCACCAGCCGGTCGCCCAGCACACCGGTGAGCACCTGGAGCTTGGCGTGCCGGGCCGCACGCCGGATGGCCTCCACGGTCAGCTCGCTGTCGCCGTCCGGGGCGGTGCCGAGTACCACGCAGACATGGTCCGGCGAGTTCCAGCCGAGCGCGGCGGCCCTGCTCACCGCGCCTTCGTCGGCCTCGCCGCTGAGTACCGCGTTCACCACCAGGGACTCCAGGCGGGCGTCCCAGGCGCCGCGTGCCTCGGCGGCCTGCGCGTACACCTGTGCGGTCGCGAAGGCGATCTCCCGCGCGTAGACGAGCAGGGCCTCGCGGAGCACGCTCTCGTCGCCGGGGGCGGCCACCTCGTCGATGGCGGACTCCATGACCTCGATGGTCGTGCGCACCATCTCCACGGTCTGCCGGAGCGTGATCGCCCGGGTCAGTTCACGCGGCGCGGTTCCGAACACGTCCGTCGAGATGGCCTGCGGGGCGTCCGGACGCCGGAACCACTCCGTGAACGCGGCGATACCGGCCTGGGCGACCAGTCCGATCCACGACCGGTTCTCCGGCGGCATCGCCCGGTACCAGGGCAGCGTCTCGTCCATCCGCGCGATGGCCTGCGCGGCGAGACTTCCGGACGACTTCTCCAGCCGCTTCAAGGTCGCGACGTGCGCGTGGACGGACGGTGCGGATTCGGGCCTGCTGGTTTCGGGTTCGGGCACGGGACAAGACTGCCTTATCGCTGCGCTCGGCTGCGCCGTGGGTGTGTGGGCCGGGGGTGCGCGTCTGCCCGGGGGCGCGTGTCTGCCAGGGGCTGCCGCCCCCGGACCCCCGCTTTCGGGCCTGGACGGCCTCGTCCTCGAACGCCCCACTCTGGGGATACCGTGGGTGCGTGATGGAGCTGCGGCGTGCCGGTACGCGCTATGCCGGTGGGGATCGGGAGGCCGGGATCGCCTCGTTGCACGCGTTCTCCTTCGGGGCGCACTACGACCCCGACAATCTCCGCTTCGGCGCGGTGATCGCCTGCAACGAGGAGCGGCTCGCACCCGGCGCCGGGTTCGACGAGCATCCGCACAGCCACACCGAGATCGTCACCTGGGTCGTCGAGGGCGAGCTGACCCACCGCGACACCACCGGCCACGAGACGGTCGTCCGCCCCGGCGACGTCCAGCGGCTCAGCTCGGCGGGCGGCGTACGGCACGTCGAGCGCAACGACGGCGCCGAGCCGCTGACCTTCGTGCAGATGTGGCTGGCCCCGCTGGACCCGGGCGGCGACCCCGCGTACGAGATCGTCCGCGGCATCGCCGACTCCACCCCGTACGCCGTTCCCGAGGCCGGCGCCATGCTGCACGTCCGGCGGCTGGGCACGGCGGGGGAGCGGACCGCCGTGCCGGACGCGGCGCGGGCGTACGTGCACGTCGTACGGGGTGCCGTGCGGCTCGGGCCGCACGAGCTGGAGCCCGGGGACTCCGTGCGGGCCGAGGAGGAGAAGGGCCTCGAACTGGTCGCCGTCACCGCCCCGGTGGAGGTGCTGGTCTGGGAGCTCGGCGAGTGACGGACCGTCAGTTGTCGGTGGTCGGCTCCTCCGCGTTGCGCCACACCGTGATGTCCACGGAGACGTAGTCACTGGGGTCGCCGCTCGGAGCCGACCCCTGGAAGGTGACCAGGCCGATGTGGCCGGAGTCGGTGCGCACACACATCTGGGAGCCCTTGGCCACCTGGCCGATCTTGACGTAGTCCGAGTACCGGGTCTCGTTCCGGCAGGTTTCGAGGGAGCCCTTCTGGGTGTTGTTCAGCAGGACGAGCTTCTGGCTGCTGCTGCCCAGCCGCTTCTCACCCAACAGCGAGTCCGAGTAGTAGTAGAAGTCCCCGTCGTCCTCGTACGCCCCGCCGACGTCGCTGTCGAGGGGCTTGGGCGGGGAGTCCGCGAAGCGCACGTAGTAGTCGCCGGGGATGTTGATGCCCTTGAACGTGACCGGCTTGGGGTCGGCCTTCGGCTCGGACTCGGAGGACTCGGCGGAACTGCCGCCCGAACCCGTCGACGTGCCGCCGGAGGAACTGTTCGACGAGCCGCTCGACGAATCCGTGAGGCCCTTCACCAGCGACGCGCAGCTGCCGAGCAGCCCCAGACCGAACACCGCCGCGACGCCGATCCCGATCCACTTGCCGACGTTGCTGCGGCGCGGCGGAGGAAGGGGCAGCGGACGGGGATGGCCCTGCGCATGTCCCTGGGGATGTCCCTGGGGGTACGGCTGCTGCCACGCCCCCGGCTGCGGGTACGGCGCCTGGTGCGGGTACGGCGCCTGGTGCCCGGTCGGCACCGTGTGCGGCCCCGACTGCGGAGGGTACGGCGTCGACGGCGGCCCGGCCGGGCCCGGCGGGGGCGGGGTCGTCGGCCCGGAGTGCGTCGTCGGCGCCGCGAAGATCGTCTGCGCGCCGTGGTCCACGGACGGCGAACTCAGCTGGGTCACCGGTGCGGTGGGCGGCGGGGGCAGGGTCGCCGAGGTCGGGGCCTCCGCGGCCTTGTTCCGCTCGGCCAGCAGCTCCGCCGAGGCCGAGACCCGCCGGGTGATGTCGGCGCCGATCGCCTCCGGCAGCCAGGAGCCCGACTGCACCAGCGGGGTGGGCGACGCCTCCTGGCAGAGCGCGACGACCTCCGCGGGGGAGGGGCGGTCCGCCGGGTCCTTGGCCAGACAGCGCTCGATGAACCGGAGTTCGTCGGCGAGACCGCTCAGGTCGGGCTCCTCGTGGACGATCCGGTACAGCACGGCGTGCGAGGGGCCGTCGCCGTACGCGCCGGACCCGCGTGCCGCGAACGCGGCCACCTGGCCGAGCGCGAAGATGTCCGACGCGGGCGTGACCGGCTTCCCGGCCGCCTGCTCCGGCGACATGAAGGCCGGCGTGCCGATGGACACGCCGGTGCCGGTCAGGGCGGTGGCGTCGGCGGCGCGCGCGATGCCGAAGTCGATGACACGGGGCCCGTCGGCGGCGAGCAACACGTTGGAGGGCTTCAAATCGCGGTGGACGATGCCCGCGCCGTGGATGACCGAGAGCGCCTCCGCGACCCCGGCGAGCAGCAGCAGGACCGAGTTCAGCGGCAGCGCACCGTGCTCGGCGACCGCCGCGTGCAGCGACGGGCCGGGCACGTAGGCGGTGGCCAGCCAGGGCTGCGTGCCCTCGGTGTCGTGGTCGAGGACGGGCGCGGTGTACAGGCCCTGCACGCGCTGGGCGGCCCGCACCTCCTGCTGGAACCGGCGGCGGAACTCGGGGTCCTCGCTCAGCTCGGGCCGGATCGTCTTCAACGCGATCGGGTGCCCGCCCGGGGTGTACGACAGGTACACGGTGCCCATGCCGCCCGAGCCGAGCCGCGCCGCGAGCCGGTAGCTCGCCACGGTCGTCGGGTCACCGGCCTCCAACGGCCGGAACTGCCCGCCCGCGCGAACCTCGCCCATGGTTCTACCCCCCGAAAGCTGTGCGGCTGTTGTGCACGGGGGAGGTTAGCCGACGGAGCGATGCCCGGGGCCGATCGGACCGGGCACCCGCGCCTTCCGTCGAAGAGTTGTCGCTTCCTTCACGAATCAGACACCGTTCCCGACCTCCGCGAGCACAGCGTCCGTGAACGGGGTCCAGGCCTCGACCGCCCACGGCCCGAACGCCCGGTCCGTCAGCGCGACACACGCCACCCCGGCGACGGGGTCGATCCACAGGAAGGTCCCCGACTGCCCGAAGTGCCCGAAGGTCCCCGGCGACGACGAAGTCCCCGTCCAGTGCGGTGCCTTGGAGTCCCGGATCTCGAAGCCGAGCCCCCAGTCGTTGGGGTTCTGGTGCCCGTAGCCCGGCAGGACGCCCTTGGTGCCCGGGTACTGCACGGTCATCGCCTCCGCGACGGTCCGCGGGTCCAGCAGCCGGGGTGCCTGCACCTCGGCGGCGAACCGCACCAGGTCGTCGACGGTCGAGACGCCGTCCTTCGCGGGGGAACCGTCGAGGGAGGTGGACGTCATCCCCAGCGGTTCCAGCACCGCCTGCCGCGCGTACTCCGCGAACGGGATGTCCGCCGCCTTGGCCACATGGTCCCCGAGCACCTCGAACCCGGCGTTGGAGTACAGCCGCCGCTCACCGGGCGGCGTCGTCACCCGGTGCTCGTCGAAGGCCAGCCCCGAGGTGTGCGCCAGCAGATGCCGCACGGTCGACCCCGCCGGCCCCGCCGCCTCGTCCAGCTCGATCGCCCCCTCCTCGTACGCCACCAGGACGGCGTACGCGGCGAGCGGCTTGGTGACCGAGGCCAGCGCGAACCGCCGGCCGAGCGGCCCGTGGGTCCCGAGGACGGTGCCGTCCGCCCGGACGACGGCCGCGGCCGCCGTGGGAACCGGCCAGTTCTCGATCAAGGCGAGGCTCTGCAGAGACATGGCCACGAGCCTAAGCGGCTCAGAGGTCCAACTGCATCAAGGGGTCGGACCTGCGCCGGAAACCGATCGACTCGTACAGCGGCTCGGCCTCGGTGGAAGCGGTCAGATGGACGTATCCGACACCGCGCTCCCGGAACCAGTCGACCAGGGCCTCCATGCAGGCGCGGGCGTGGCCCCGGCGCCGGCACTCCGGGTCGGTGGCCACGCTGAAGACGTGCCCGACCGCGCCGCGCGGGTTGTTCGCCCGCCCGATCCGGTACTCGATCGTCCCCACCACCAGGGCGGCGAGCGCGCCCGGCCGCTCCGGATGGTCGGCGACGAAGGCCGCGAACTCCCCGTCGGAATCGGCGAGTCGGCGGCGTAGTGTGGGCAGGGACTCGGCGTGCCAGTCGGTGGAGCCGCCGGGCCCCCCGCTCGCCATCGAGTCGATCATCACCTGGCGCAGCCGGAGCACTTCCGCCGCGTCCTCGGCCGCGGCCCGCCGTACGAGACTCATGCCCGCACGCTAACCAGCGGGATCACGTCACGTCCTCATGATTTCTCACCGGATTCGCTTGCTTGGAGTGCACTCCAAGGTTTTAGCGTGGTGGTCATGACGGTGATGGAGACCACGAGTACGACGAGTGCCACGAGTGCCACGAGTGCCGCCAGTACCGACAGTTGCGCGGGCCCGCCGCTGAAGCCGCGGCGGCCGGACGGGCAGGACCTGTACACGATCAGCGAGGTCGTCGACCTCACCGGTCTGACGGCGCACACGCTGCGCTGGTACGAGCGGATCGGGCTGATGCCGCACATCGACCGCTCCCACACCGGCCAGCGCCGCTACCGCAACCGTGACCTCGACTGGCTCGACCTGGTCGGCAAGCTCCGGCTGACCGGTATGCCGGTCGCCGACATGGTCCGGTACGCCGAACTGGTGCGCGAGGGCGACCACACCTACACCGAGCGCTTCGAACTGCTCAAGGCGACCAGGCAGGACGTCCTGTCCCGGATCGCCGAACTCCAGGACACCCTGAACGTGCTCGACCGGAAGATCAATTTCTACGCTGACGCCGGGCAGGCCCTGGCGTCGGAGAGGGCCTCATGACGGACGGCAGGATCGCGAGGACACGGCTGGGCACCGACGGGCCGGAGGTCGGCGTGCAGGGCCTCGGCTGCATGGGCATGAGCTTCGCGTACGGCCCCTCGGACGCGCAGGAGTCCAGGGCCACCCTGGAGCGCGCGCTGGAACTGGGCGTCACGCTCTACGACACGGCGCACGCATACGGTGCCGGGGAGAACGAGAAGTTCCTCTCCCCCTTCTTCAAGGCGCACCGCGACGAGGTCGTCATCGCCACCAAGTTCGGCCTGGCGATCGACCCCGACGACCCGACCAAGCGGATCATCCGCAACGACGCGGCGTACATCCGCGAGTCCGTCGAGGGGAGCCTGCGCCGCCTCGACGTCGACGTGATCGACCTCTACTACATGCACCGCCGCGACGTGAGCGTCCCCATCGAGGAGACCGTCGGCGTCATGGCCGAGCTGGTCCGCGAGGGCAAGGTCAAGCAGCTGGGCCTGAGCGAGGTCACGGCCGCCGAACTCCGCACGGCCCACGCCGTGCACCCCATCGCCGCCCTGCAGTCCGAGTGGTCCCTCTTCAGCCGTGACATCGAGCCGAACGTCGTCCCCACGGCCCGCGATCTCGACGTCACGCTCGTCGCCTACTCCCCCCTCGGCCGAGGCTTCCTCACCGGCTCCTTCGCCAAGGCCGAAGACCTCACCGCCGACGACTTCCGCCGCCAGCAGCCCCGCTTCACCGGCGACAACGCAGCCGCCAACGCGGTCCTCCTGGCCCCCGTCCGCAAGGTCGCCGAGGCCCACGACGCCACCCCGGGCCAGATCGCCCTGGCCTGGGTCCAGCAGCGGTCCGCCGTCCACGACCTGCCGGTCGTCCCCATCCCGGGCACCCGCAGGCCGTCCAGGGTGGAGGAGAACGCGGAGGCCACGAGGATCTCCCTGACCGAGGACGACCTGGCCCTGCTGGAACCGATAGCGGCACAGGTGGCGGGCGACCGGTACGCGGACATGGGGTTCACGTCGGCAGGAAGGGAGTAGGGCGGAGCTTTCAGACGGGGCGAGGCGAAGTGTTCAGCAGGGGCGACGCGGACTGTTCAGTCAGGGGCGGCGAGGGCTTTTGCTTTCAGGGGCGCGGGCCTGTGTCGATATGCGGCTCCGCCGCGTGGGCGCGACCAGCCACGACGGACCCGCACCCGGCAGCGACGCCATCCCCGGACGGCGAGTAGCTACAGCTCGGCCAACAACTCCGCCTTCTTCACACTGAACTCCTCGTCCGTCACCAGCCCCGCCTCGTGCAACTCCCCAAGATGCCGGATCCGGTCGGCGATGTCGGCCGGATCCCGCCGGGGCCCGGCCTCGACCGCAGCCACACCCACGGGCCCCGCGGAGCGAACCGCCGCCAGCACAGCCGCGGCGAACGGCAACGACTCGTGCACCGGCCCATAGCCCAGCCCGAACACCACGGCGGCGGGATCATGGTCGGGCTGAGGCGGCTGCTCACCGGCGGCATCGCGTCGCACCAACCGCAGATACCCCTCGAACACCTCCGGCGACCGCCACTCGACCCCGCTCAGGGCACCGACCGGGAAACTCTGGTCCCCGGCCTTCCACTTCGCCGACGACGCCCCCGTCCAGGACCACCGGAACGACACGGACCGCCCGTCGAACGACGCCTTCCCGTCGTACGCCTTGAACTGCAACGGCACCTCGGGCGCCGCCACCAGGAAACGATCGGCGGGCCCCGACTCGGTCAACCGTGCCCGCAGTTCATCGGCGTAGTACTCCGCGAGAGTCTCCCGCTCGGCCGGCAGCACCAGCCGGTACGGGTCGGACCCCTCCTTGAGCTGGTCCGCCGCCGCCTCCATCAACGGATCGGCGCCCGGTCGCGGCACGACACGCAGTACGACGGTGCCCCGCTTCCCGGGTGTCAGTGAAACCCCCGCGATCGCCTCCAGGGGGACGCGCCGCTCACCGAGTGCCTGGAAGAGCTTCGGCGTACGAATCCCCCGTTCGAAGCGGATGAGCACGGAGTCGGACTCGAACTCCCAGGCGGCATGAAATCCGGCCAGTACGTCACCCATGCGGCTCATCGTATGCGGGCGACGCGGGGAAGTCCCGACCGAGGCGAACCGCACTTTTACCCTCCTCTACGCGCGTCAGGCCGCAGCGCTGTCGGACAGACCCGCCAGACACGCGTCGTCCTCCCGCGCACACCGCACCGACTCGTACGCGCCGATGCCGATGTCGGCGAAGTTGTACAGGCTCTCGGTGCCGGGCTCGAAATAGCCGCTGTGTCCCTGGGCGTCGGCCGCCGACAGGATGCGCGCCCCGAACTCCGAGGAGACCGGGTCGGCGCCGTGGCCGAGCCCGCCGACCTCCAGATAGGGCACGTCCTGGACCCAGTCGTCGGCGTCCCGCATCGCCCACACCCGGGCCGCCGTCCGCAGCTGCCCGACCGTCTCGGCACGCATGCCGGGGCTGCCCGCGACCGCGATGTCGGTGACCCGAGACGGCAGCGAGGGCGCGGCGACCCCGCACACCACGGAGCCGTAGCTGTGGCACACCAGCGCGACGGTGGAACGGCCGGGCAGGCCCCGCACCAGCGCGTTCAGCCGGACCGAGCCCTGTTCGGCGCGGAGCGCGGTGGCCGAGTCGAGGCCGAGGCCGTCGGGCGCGGTGTAGTCGGCCCAGGCGATCACGGCCGTCCGCGTGCCGGGGCTCGCCGAGCGCTCCGCCTTGTAGAGCGACTTGGCCATGCCGACGGGCGCGGAGTACCGGCGCTTGGTGCGCTGGAAGTTGATGACGTTGGTGTCGACGCCGGGGACGACGACCGAGACGCGCTCGGCCTTGTCGAGGCTGCCGAAGACCTCGGCGACCCGGCCGTTGCCGTCAGGGTCGAAGGCGAGGATGTGCCGCTTCTTCACGGCCAGCATGTCGAAGCGGTGCATCCGGCGGCCGGCCTCGTACCGGCCGGTCTCGGACAGCCGCTGGTCGTGCATGCGTGTGCGCTCACGCTTGCTCTGCTGTTTCAGCGCGATGCGGTTGGCCCGGTAACGCAGCTCGACGGGGGCACCGTTCATGTTGCCGACGGCGAGCGGATAGCGGTGGGCGAGCCCGGTGCGCTGAGGGGCGGTGAGCGAGGCGAAGAAGGCTGCCAGGCGGTGCGGGGACGAGTCGACGTCCGGCAGTTCGCGGCCGCCGAGGTGTCCGTGCCGCCACGCGGAGAGCGACGCCTGCAGCGGCGACTCCTCTCGATGGCTGCGGATCGCGGTCCAGCCGGTGGTCGCCAGCATCACGAAAACCACGGCCAGCGCCAGCAGTGCGCGCCAGACGTTCAGTTGCGGGGAGGAGTCGAAGGAAGTCACTGAAAGGACACACTAAGAGAACGGAAGGGTCTCGCGTTAACCGAGTGAGAGGGATCACGTTTCGATCACGCCCGTTCCGTGCGGTGCGCAGAGAAGATCCCGATGATGCCGTTCCCTAAGCGTTTCGGCCAGTACGCCACTTCTCGGCCAACGAGGGCCGTACGGCGTCCAGGTGTGCGGACGTCAGTTCCCGCATCGCCTCCATGCTGAGATCGCCGCCCAGGGCCCACATGCGCTCAGTGACTCTCATCACACCGCCGAAGACGGCCACCGCCACGCGCGGCCGGGCGTCGGTGTCGACGTCGAGTCCCTCGCGCTCGGCGACGATCCGCTCCATCTCCCGCGCCACCTCGTCCGCGCGGCGCAGATGCGCGGCCAGCAGTGCGGGCGTCGACTCGACCATGCCGTACGCCCGCAGATAGAGGTCGACGGGAACGACCTGCTCGACGGCCTCGCCGATGGCGTCCCAGCCCTCCAGGACGGCGTTGCGCATCGCCTCCAGCGGGGCCTCGTCCGCGGGCCGGGCGCGCACGGCCGCCAGGAAGTGCTCCTGGGTGAGGTCGATGACCGCGAGGGCGGCCTCCTCCTTGCCCGCGAAGTAGCGGAAGAAGGTGCGCTGCGAGACGTCGACGGCCTCGGCGATCTCGTCGACCGTCGTCGCCTCATACCCCTGGGTCGTGAACAGCTCCAGGGCCGCCCGCAGCAGTGCGTCGTGGGTGCGCTGCTTCTTCCGCTCGCGCAGTCCGGGCCGCTCCTCGGTCGTCGCCGCCGTGGCCGCCGTCTCCATGAACCCTCGTCTCCACCCGCCCCTGCGGCGAGTGACGTGACAGTTACCGACTTGTGAACTGGTTTGTCAACTGTCAGTGGCTGTCATTAGTCTCGCGCGTATGACTAGTCAGACCACTGTCGACAAGACGGGACCGGGGGACAAGGCGCCAGTCGTCCCGTCGGACCCGACGACGAACCAGGGCCGGGGCCTGCGCGGCCACCCCTGGTTCACCCTCCTCACCGTGGCCGTCGGCGTCATGATGGTCGCCCTCGACGGCACCATCGTGGCGATCGCCAACCCGGTCATCGCGGACGACCTCAAGGCGAGCTTCGCCGAGGTCCAGTGGATCACCAACGCGTACTTCCTCGCGCTGGCGGTCACCCTCATCACCGCGGGCAAGCTGGGCGACCGCTTCGGCCACCGCCAGACCTTCCTCATAGGCGTGGTCGGCTTCGCCGCCGCCTCCGGGGCCATCGGACTGTCGGACTCGGTCGCCTTCGTGGTGGTCTTCCGCGTCTTCCAGGGCCTGTTCGGCGCACTGCTGATGCCGGCCGCGCTCGGCCTGCTGCGCGCCACCTTCCCCGCCGAGAAGCTGAACATGGCGATCGGCATCTGGGGCATGGTCATCGGCGCCTCCACCGCGGGCGGCCCGATCCTCGGCGGCTTCCTCGTGGAGAACGTCAGCTGGCAGTCCGTGTTCTGGATCAATGTCCCCGTCGGCGTCCTCGCCGTGGCGCTGGGCGCCTGGATCCTGCTGGACCACCGGGCCGAGAACGCCCCGCGCTCCTTCGACGTCCTCGGCATCGCCCTGCTGTCCGGGGCCATGTTCTGCCTGGTCTGGGCCCTCATCAAGGCCCCGGAGTGGGGCTGGGGCGACGGCCTGACCTGGACCTTCCTGGTCGCCTCCATCGCCCTCTTCGCCCTCTTCGCCTTCTGGGAGACGAAGGTGAAGGAGCCGCTGATCCCGCTGGGCCTCTTCCGTTCCGTGCCGCTGTCGGCGGGTGTCGTCCTGATGGTCCTGATGGCCATCGCCTTCATGGGCGGCCTGTTCTTCGTGACGTTCTACCTCCAGAACGTGCACGGCATGAGCCCCATCGACGCGGGCCTGCACCTCCTTCCGCTCACCGGCATGATGATCGTCGGCTCGCCGCTGGCCGGCGCGCTGATCACCAAGGCCGGACCCCGCATCCCGCTGGCCGGCGGCATGGCGCTCACCGCGATCGCCATGTACGGCATGTCGACGCTGGAGACCGACACCGGCAGCGCCCTGATGTCCCTCTGGTTCGCGCTCCTCGGTCTCGGCCTCGCCCCGGTGATGGTCGGCGCCACCGAGGTCATCGTCGGCAACGCGCCCCTGGAGCTGTCCGGTGTCGCCGGCGGTCTCCAGCAGGCCGCGATGCAGATCGGCGGCAGCCTCGGTACGGCCGTGCTGGGGGCCGTGATGGCCTCCAAGGTCGACGGTGACCTGCCGGGCAACTGGACGGACGCCGGCCTCCCGCCGCTCACCGAGGCCCAGCTCGGCCAGGCCTCCGAGGCCGTCCAGGTCGGTGTCCCCCCGGTCGCCGAGGGCACCCCGACGGAGATCGCCGCGAAGATCACCACCGTCGCGCACGACACGTTCATGTCCGGCATGAGCCTGGCGTCCCTCGTCGCCGCCGGCGTCGCCGCGATCGCCGTCCTCGTGGCGTTCCTGACCAAGCGCGGCGAGAACGCGGAGGCGGGCGCCGGAGCGGCGCACATCTGACAGCTCCGCCACCGCCGCACGCGCGGGTTTGCTCCCGCGTTCGCCTATCAGGGTGACAACGCTAAAGATCGCTCGTACCGGGTGGGCGCCCCGGGCCACAGTGGGGCGACCGGGCCGGTGCCAACCCGGCTGGTGTCGATCGCGTAGGACTCGGCCGCTCGCTGAGCGGCCGAGCAGCGTGAGCCAGGAATCCCCCCGCCACGGTGGGGGGAGGGGCCGAAGTGGGTCAAGTCCTCCGTACGGCAGGGCCGTACGACACAGGGGAGCGGACCGTCGGTCCGCGGCGCGCTGGCCGGAGGGGGACAGCGCGCCGCGGACAAGTCCGACAACTCTCCCTGGTTTCAACCACACTGCCGGGGTACTCGCCGTCATGTACTCGAACTGACCGCGAGGTTCAGGGAGTTGTTGACGATGGCGGGCTTCGGACACGGTACGCGCAGGCACCCCCGATCACGTGGCCGGACGTGGTCACGGAGCGGGCCGGATCGCGCGACCCTCGGGATCATCGGAGTCATCTGCGCGGTCGCGGGATTCTTCGTGCTGGGCATCATCCTCGGCCCGGTAGCGATCCTCTGCGGCTGGCTGGCCATGAACCGCACCTGGTCCGGCGCCCGCCCCGTCCCCGCGATCGTCGCGGTCGTTCTGGGTGCCATCGACACCGTCCTGGCCATCATCTGGCTGGCGGGCACGGCCACGCCGGGAGCCGGCTTCTTCTGACCCCGGGGTGAGAGAAGACTCGGGACACGTCGGCGGGTGCGGGTTGTGTGGACTTGCTCCCGCAGTTCCCCGCGCCCCTGAAAGCGCCGGGCTCGCCCGGATCTTTCAAGGGCGCGGGGAACTGCGCGACAAGCCACGACGAACCCGCACCCGCCGACGCGCTGCCGCTCCTACGGTCATCGGCGCTGCTCGGGCACAGCCCCGGAAGACCGCAAGGACGCCACCTCCGCCCGCAGCAACCGAACCTCCTCCGCCAGCTCCGTTATCGCCGCCGTCTGCCGCCGCTCCTCCGCGTCGTCCTTCTCGAACCGCGCTATGAACCACGCCGCGATGTTCGCCGTCACCACACCCAGCAACGCGATCCCGGACAGCATCAGCCCCACGGCCAACACCCGCCCCAGCCCGGTCGTCGGCGCATGGTCGCCGTACCCCACCGTCGTCATCGTCGTGAACGACCACCACACGGCGTCGTCCAGCGTGTCGATGTTCCCGCCGGGAGCGTCCCGCTCCACGGACAGCACCGCCAGCGACCCGAACATCAACAGCCCGACGACCGCCCCGCCGACGTACGTCGTGAGCCGTATCTGCGAGGCCATCCGCGCCCGCTGCCCCACGAGCAGCAACGTCGCCACGACCCGCAGCAGCCGCAGCGGCTGGATGATCGGCAGCAGCACGGCCGCCAGGTCCAGCCACCGGGTCCGCACGAACTCCCGGCGCTGCTCGGTGAGCGCCAGCCGCACGACGTAGTCGAGCGCGAACGCGGCCCACACCACCCACTCGGCGGCCTCGCACCACCACACCACCTGGTCGCTCGCGTCCGGCCGGACGATCGGCACGGCGTACGCGACGGCGAACACCAGGGCCAGGCCGAACAGCGGCCGCTGAGTCTGCTGTTCCCAACGCACCTGCGCCGAGACCGATAGCTGTTTCATGGCGGCATCGTAGAAAACGTGGAGGGGCGGTGAACCCACCGGTTCACCACCCCTTGACACCGCCGGCCGTTGTGAACAGCTCGGCCGAGCGCAACGGCTACGCGTCGCCGCCCGCGGCCCCCGGGTCGGCCGCCGCCACGTCGAGCAGCTGGTACCGGTCGATGGCCTGCTTGAGCACCGAACGGTCGACCTTGCCCTCGCGGGCCAGCTCGGTCAGCACCGCGACCACGATCGACTGCGCGTCGATGTGGAAGAAGCGCCGGGCCGCGCCCCGCGTGTCCGCGAAGCCGAAGCCGTCCGCGCCCAGCGACTGGTACGTGCCCGGCACCCACCGCGAGATCTGGTCCGGCACCGACCGCATCCAGTCGGAGACGGCCACGAACGGCCCCTCGGCGTCGCCCAGCTTCCGCGTCACGTACGGGACCTGCTGCTCCTCCTCGGGGTGCAGCAGGTTGTGCCGCTCCACGTCGACGGCCTCACGGCGCAGCTCGTTCCAGGAGGTCGCCGACCAGACGTCCGCCTTCACGTTCCAGTCGGCGGCCAGGATCCGCTGCGCCTCGACCGCCCACGGCACCGCGACACCGGAGGCGATGATCTGCGCGGGGATCGAGCCCGCCTCGCCCGCCCGGTAGCGGTGGATGCCCTTGAGGATGCCCTCGACGTCCACGTCCGCCGGCTCGGCCGGGTGCTGGATCGGCTCGTTGTAGACGGTGAGGTAGTAGAAGACGTCCTCGCCCGGCTTGCCGTCGGCGGTCTCGCCGTACATCCGGCGCAGACCGTCCTTCACGATGTGCGCGATCTCGTACCCGAACGCCGGGTCGTACGCGACACAGCCCGGGTTCGTCGAGGCGAGCAGCTGCGAGTGCCCGTCCGCGTGCTGGAGGCCCTCACCGGTCAGTGTCGTACGGCCGGCGGTCGCACCCAGGACGAAGCCGCGCGCCAGCTGGTCGGCCATCTGCCAGAACTGGTCGCCGGTGCGCTGGAAACCGAACATCGAGTAGAAGACATAGACCGGGATGAGCGGCTCGCCGTGCGTGGCGTACGCCGAACCGGCCGCGATCAGCGAGGCCGTGCAGCCCGCCTCAGAGATGCCGTCGTGCAGCATCTGCCCGGTCGGCGACTCCTTGTAGGCGAGCAGCAGATCGCGGTCGACCGCCTCGTACTGCTGGCCCAGCGGGTTGTAGATCTTCGCGCTCGGGAAGAACGAGTCCATGCCGAAGGTGCGGTACTCGTCGGGCGCGATCAGCACGAACCGCTTGCCGATCTCCTTGTCCCGCATGAGGTCCTTCAGCAGTCGTACGAACGCCATGGTCGTGGCGATCGACTGCTGACCGGACCCCTTCTTCACACTCGCGTACGTCTTGTCCTCGGGCAGCGGCAGAGGCTTCGCGCGCACGACACGCGTCGGGACGTACCCGCCGAGCCCCTTGCGCCGGTCGTGCATGTACTGGATCTCCTCCGAGTCCCGCCCCGGGTGGTAGTACGGCGGCACGCCGGACTCCAGCTCCTTGTCGGAGATGGGCAGGTGGAGGCGGTCACGGAAGCCCTTGAGGTCGGCGACCGTCAGCTTCTTCATCTGGTGCGTGGCGTTGCGGCCCTCGAAGTTCGGGCCCAGCGTCCAGCCCTTGACCGTCTTCGCCAGGATGACCGTCGGCTGGCCCTTGTGCTCATGGGCCGCCTTGTACGCCGCGTAGATCTTGCGGTGGTCGTGGCCGCCGCGGCCCAGGTGCAGGATCTGGTCGTCGGTCATGTTCTCGACCATCGCGCGCAGCCGGTGGTCGTCACCGAAGAAGTGGTCGCGGATGTACGCGCCGGTCTCGGTGGCGTACGTCTGGTACTGGCCGTCCGGCGTGGTGTTCATGCGGTTGACCAGCACACCGTCGCGGTCCTGCGCGAGCAGCGGGTCCCACGAGCGGTCCCAGACCAGCTTGATCACGTTCCAGCCGGCGCCCCGGAAGACCGACTCCAGCTCCTGGATGACCTTGCCGTTGCCGCGCACCGGACCGTCGAGGCGCTGCAGGTTGCAGTTCACCACGAAGGTCAGGTTGTCGAGGCCCTCGCGGGCGGCGATCGTCAGCTGGCCGAGTGATTCCGGCTCGTCCATCTCGCCGTCGCCGAGGAACGCCCAGACATGGGACTTGGAGGTGTCGGCGATGCCGCGCGCCTCCATGTACCGGTTCATCCGCGCCTGGTAGATCGCGCCCAGCGGACCGAGGCCCATGGACACGGTCGGGAACTCCCAGAAGTCCGGCATCAGCCGCGGGTGCGGATAGCTGGACAGGCCGTACGGCGCCTTCGACTTCTCCTGGCGGAAGGCGTCCAGCTGCTGGTCGTCGAGCCGGTCCAGCATGTACGCGCGGGCGTAGATGCCGGGGGAGGCGTGGCCCTGGAAGAAGATCTGGTCGCCGCCGTCGCCCTCGTCCTTGCCGCGGAAGAAGTGGTTGAAGCCCACGTCGTAGAGGGAGGCGGAGGACGCGAAGGTCGCGATGTGGCCACCGACGCCGATGCCGGGCCGCTGGGCGCGCGACACCATGACGGCGGCGTTCCACCGGGTCGCGTTGAGGATCTTCCGCTCGATCTCCTCGTTGCCCGGGAAGAACGGCTCGGCCTTGGTCGGGATGGTGTTGACGTAGTCCGTGCTGCGCATCTCGGGCACGGCCACGCGCTTCTCACGGGCCCGCTCGATGAGCCGGAGCATCAGGTAGCGCGCGCGCTCACGGCCGCGCTCGTCCACGGCGGCGTCGAGCGAGTCGAGCCACTCCTGGGTCTCCTCGGGATCGAAGTCAGGGACCTGACTCGGAAGGCCGCCAATGATGATCGGATTGCGATCGGATCCGGAAGCCACGCTGTTCCTTAGCTGTCAGAGGGCCGCTCTTCAGGGGTTCTTCATGGGTGTTCACTAGGTGCCTGCACCGTCCCCCATCGTGTACCTCGGGGACGCAAACGTCACCTCTACCGAGGGGTAACCAGGGGGGTCACCTGCTCGGCAAAGGTAGTAAAGCTATTCGATGCTCGTACCCCCGGATGGTTGCCGAATGCGCAAAACGGGCAGAACGGTGTGGCGTGTGTCACACGGGGCTGAGAATCCGCGCAGAGAGTTGCGGTGACACGGCCCGGATCGTCACCGTTTCGGCGGTCTGAAAGGCTGGGTACTTGCGCGATCGGTCCCGCCCGTGTGGACTACGGCCAATGCTTCGCGCACGCGCGTGGCTGATTCCCCAGGGGGCGACCCCATCCGAACATGATCAGGAGGCAACCCGTGAGCGCGACCGCGGACCACGCGGAGGAGCGGACGAACCCTGCCGCGAGGCTGGGGTTCCAGCCCGAGCAGGTGGTCCAGGAGATCGGCTACGACGACGACGTCGACCAGGAGCTCCGCGAGTCCATCGAGGAAGTCGTGGGCAGTGAGCTCGTCGACGAGGACTACGACGACGTGGCCGATGCCGTCGTGCTGTGGTTCCGAGACGACGACGGCGACCTGACCGACGTACTGGTGGACGCCACCACGTACATCGAGGAGGGTGGCTCGATTCTGCTGCTGACGCCCAAGACCGGGCGGGACGGCTATGTGGAGCCCAGCGACGTCTCCGAAGCCGCGACGACCGCGGGACTGTCCGCGTCGAAGAGCGTCAGCGTCGGCAAGGACTGGAGCGGCAGCCGGTTGGTGACGCCGAAGGCGGCCAAGACGAAGAAATAAGCGTCGCTCAAGAGCCCGAGGGTTCTGCGCGCCGGCGGTCGCGGCTTCGTCGTGGCCTGTCGCGCAGTTCCCCGCGCCCCTCGTCGGTACCCCTTCCGGGCCCGGCGGGGGGCGCGCCGTTTCTCCTGCGTAGGCTGGGCCACCCGAACAGTCCATGAAGGGACTCAGGAAGATCATGGCGATCCAGGTCGGTGACAAGGCGCCCGACTTCGAGCTCAAGGACAACCACGGCGCCACCGTGCGGCTCTCGGACTTCCGGGGCGAGAAGAACGTGGTGGTGCTCTTCTACCCGTTCGCGTTCACCGGGGTGTGCACCGGGGAGCTGTGCGAGCTGCGGGACAACCTGCCGAAGTTCGTGAACGACGACGTGCAGCTGCTGGCCGTGTCGAACGACTCGATCCACACGCTGCGGGTCTTCGGGGAGCAGGAGGGTCTGGAGTACCCGCTGCTGTCGGACTTCTGGCCGCACGGCGAGGTCTCCCGCGCGTACGGCGTGTTCGACGCGGACAAGGGCTGCGCGGTGCGCGGCACGTTCATCCTCGACAAGGAGGGCGTCGTCCGCTGGTCGGTCGTCAACGCCCTTCCCGACGCCCGCGACCTGAACGAGTACCTCGCCGCCCTCGACACCCTGTGATTCTTCGGTTCCAAGCCCTTCGGGGAACGGGAACCCGTCACTAGGATCGACACGTTGATCCGACACCATCGCACGACGGGGCTCCCCGCCCCTGAAACCAAACGGAGGACCTCGTGGGAGTCAGCCTCAGCAAGGGCGGCAACGTATCGCTGACCAAGGAGGCACCGGGCCTGACCGCGGTCATCGTCGGTCTGGGGTGGGACATCCGCACCACGACCGGCACCGACTTCGACCTGGACGCCAGCGCCCTGCTGCTGGAATCGTCAGGCAAAGTCAGCAGCGACGCCAACTTCGTCTTCTTCAACAACCTCAAGAGCCCCGACGGCTCGGTCGAGCACACCGGCGACAACATCACCGGTGAGGGCGAGGGCGACGACGAGCAGATCAAGATCAACCTCGCGGGCGTCCCGGCCGAGATCGAGAAGATCGTCTTCCCGGTCTCGATCTACGACGCCGAGAACCGTCAGCAGTCCTTCGGCCAGGTCCGCAACGCCTTCATCCGCGTGGTGAACCAGGCGGGCGAGGCGGAGATCGCCCGTTACGACCTCTCCGAGGACGCCTCCACCGAGACCGCCATGGTCTTCGGCGAGCTCTACCGGCACGGCGCCGAGTGGAAGTTCCGCGCCATCGGCCAGGGCTACGCCTCGGGCCTGCGCGGTATCGCCCAGGACTTCGGTGTGAACGTCTGAGTCACGGGGGAAGTCCCCCTGAAACACCGGCTCACCACGTCCGGCGCCGCTGTCATCACCGATGGCGGCGCCGGACGCGCTCGTACGGGACAACTGAACAGTTGAGCAACTGAAGCTCGAAAATCGGGGAGGACCAGCACCATGGGCGTCACACTCGCCAAGGGAGGCAATGTCTCCCTCTCCAAGGCCGCGCCGAACCTCACTCAAGTGTTGGTCGGGCTCGGCTGGGACGTCCGGACCACCACCGGAGCCCCTTTCGACCTCGACGCCAGCGCGCTGCTGTGTCAGGGCGGCCGGGTGCTGGGGGACGAGTGGTTCGTCTTCTACAACAACCTCAAGAGCCCGGACGGCTCGGTCGAGCACACCGGCGACAACCTCACCGGTGAGGGCGACGGCGACGACGAGTCGCTCATCATCGACCTCTCCCGGGTGCCGGCCACCGTCGACAAGATCGTCTTTCCGGTCTCCATCCATGACGCCGAGAACCGGGGCCAGGCCTTCGGCCAGGTCAGCAATGCCTTCATCCGTGTGGTCAACCAGGCCGACGGCCAGGAGCTCGCCCGTTACGACCTCTCCGAGGACGCCTCCACCGAGACCGCGATGATCTTCGGCGAGGTCTACCGCTATGGCGGAGAGTGGAAGTTCCGCGCCGTGGGGCAGGGGTACGCGTCCGGTCTGCGAGGCATCGCACTCGACTTCGGAGTGAACGTCTCGTAGCGCTATAAGCGCAAAAGCCGGGGCCGTGTGGGGTGCGAGGGGTGCCCGACTAGACTTCGGGTTCAAAAGTTCGTAAAGCCGCGCGCGGCGCGGGGGAACCCCGTACACACACGATTGGGTAGCCAGTGGTTCTGAAAACCTTCGGCTGGTCGTTCGCGGTCACCGCGCTCGGCTTGGTAGTAGCGGTTCTCTACGACGGATGGACGGCGCTCGGGCTCGTCGCGATCCTGTCCATCCTGGAGATCTCGCTGTCGTTCGACAACGCGGTGGTCAACGCCGGGATCCTGAAGAAGATGAATGCCTTCTGGCAGAAGATCTTCCTCACCATCGGCATCCTCATCGCCGTCTTCGGCATGCGGCTGGTCTTCCCCGTCGTGATCGTCGCCATCAGCGCCCAGCTGGGTCCGATCGAGGCCGTCGACCTGGCGCTCACCGACAAGGACAAGTACCAGCAGTACGTGACCGACGCCCACCCGTCGATCGCGGCCTTCGGCGGTATGTTCCTGCTGATGATCTTCCTGGACTTCATCTTCGAGGACCGGGACATCAAGTGGCTGGGCTGGATCGAGCGTCCGCTGTCCAAGCTCGGCAAGATCGACATGCTGTCGGCCTGTATCGCGATGATCGTCCTGCTGGTCACCTCGATGACCTTCGCCACCAACGCCCACCAGCACGGCGGCACCCATGTCGACAAGGCGCAGACGGTCCTGATCTCCGGACTCGCGGGTCTCATCACCTACCTCATCGTGGGTGGTCTCTCCGGCTACTTCGAGAACAAGCTGGAGGAGGAAGAGGAGCGCGAGCACGAGGAAGAGGAAGCGGCGGCGCGCGAGGGCAAGCCGCGTTCGGCCGTCGCCCTCGCCGGCAAGGCCGCGTTCTTCATGTTCCTGTACCTGGAGGTCCTGGACGCGTCCTTCTCCTTCGACGGTGTCATCGGCGCCTTCGCCATCACCAACGACATCGTCCTGATGGCGCTGGGCCTCGGTATCGGCGCGATGTACGTCCGGTCGCTGACCGTGTACCTGGTGCGCCAGGGCACCCTCGACGACTACGTCTACCTGGAGCACGGCGCGCACTACGCGATCGGCGCCCTCGCCGCGATCCTCCTCATCACCATCCAGTACGAGATCAACGAGATCATCACCGGTCTCATCGGTGTCGTCCTGATCGGCTGGTCCTTCTGGTCCTCCGTCCGCCGCAACAAGGCGCTGGCGGCCGAAGAGGGAAAAGCTGACGCCGCCGACAAGGCGGAGGTCTCCTCCGGGGTGTGACCACCCGCGGGGTGAGGGAACGCTCTGAGCGGGGCGGCCGACGAGGACGCGTCCTCGTCGGCCGCCCCGCTGGTGGTTGACGCGACGACACGGCAGTTGTGGGGCGGGCATGAGTTTCCTGGACAACCTCTGGCGCGGGCGGGCCTCGGAGTTCGACGCGGGCAACGCGGCGACCAACGCGATCGAACTGACCAAGCGGCACCAGAAGGTGTCCCTCTCGAAGCAGAACGCGGCGGCGGGCCATCTGCGCGTCAACCTGTCCTGGCGGATGCGGACGTCCGACATCGGCGGGCCGAAGCGGCAGAGCGTGCTGCGGCACCCCTTCAAGGCGCTCAGGCCGGAGGAGGTGCAGGCGCACAGCCAGAGCATGGTGAACGTCGACCTCGACCTCGGCTGTCTCTATGAGCTGGCCGACGGGACGAAGGGGGTCGTGCAGCCGCTGGGCGGCTTCCTCGGCGACATCAACGAACCGCCGTACATGCGGCTCAGCGGGGACGACCGGTTCGGGTCGGGGTCCGGCGAGACCATGTACATCAACCTGGACCACCGGGACGACTTCAGGCGGATGCTGGTGTTCGTCTACATCTACGACCAGACGCCGGCGTTCGACCGTACGCACGCGGTGGTGACGCTGTATCCGAGCAACGGGCCGCGGATCGAGATAGGCCTGGACGAGAGGCATCCGCAGGCCCGGTCGTGTGCGGTGGTGCTGATAGAGAACGTCAAGGGGGAGATCACGGTGCGCCGGGAAGTGAAGTTCGTCTACGGCTTCCAGGCGGAGCTCGACCGGTTGTACGGGTGGGGGCTGCAGTGGGGGCGGGGATACAAGACCAAGGCGGAGCGCTGACGCTGGTCCTGGCCGGTTCGCCTCCGAGCTCGGGGCACCAGGTGCGTCGGCGGCTGCGGGTCGTTCGTGGCCTGTCGCGCCCCCGCGGCGGAGCCGCATGTCGACACGGCCCCGCGCCCCTGAAAAGCTCCTGGCGCCCCGGCCGTAAGGCCTTCAGCGGCCGATGAACTGAGGGCCCTGCGGCGGTAGGCGGAAGTTGGGGTCCAGGGCCGCCGCCGTGGGCTGCGGGTAGCCGTAGGCCGGTCCGTTGGCGGTGGCGGGGGTCGGCTGGGGGTAGCCGTACGCCGGCTGGGCGGGCTGCTGCGTGGGGGCCGCCGGAGGGTAGCCGTACGCGGGCTGGGACGGGACGCCGGTCGGGGGCTGCTCGGGCGGCAGGGGGCCCGAGATCTCCGGGGCCGGGGCCGGGGTCTGGGTCGTGTCGGTCTGGTCGGCCGCCGCGGCAGCCGACTCGTCGACCGAGATGCCGAAGTCCGTGGCGAGGCCCTGGAGGCCGTTGGTGTACCCCTCACCCAGGGCGCGGAACTTCCAGCCGCCGCCGCGGCGGTAGAGCTCGCCGCAGATGAGGGCGGTCTCGTCGCCGGTCTCGGGCTTGATGTCGAAGTACGCCAGCGGTTCGGCGTCGGCGACGGTGGCGTCGTACAGCAGGATGCGCAGGGACCGTACGCGGCCGAAGGAGACGTCCTCGGCGGAGGCCACGAGCAGAATCTGGCTGACGGCCGACTCGACACCCGCCAGATCGGTCTGGATCGTGTCGGTGAGGCCTTCGGCCACGCGCTTCTGGCCGAGCCGCCACACCTTGCCCGAGGGGTGGCGCGGCTGGTTGTAGAACACGAAGTCCTCGTCGGACCGTACGCGGCCGTCGGGGCCGAGGAGCAGCGCCGAGGCGTCGACCACCGGGGCGCCCTGCCCGGGCGCCCAGCGCAGCACGGCGCGGACCGCCGTGGCTTCGATCGGGACGTTCGACCCCTTCAGCATCGCGTGCGTCATGCGGTCATCCTGCCCTCTCGGTCCTGATCACGACAACGCGGGGGCGTCGAACCGTCGGTGAAACAGTCCCACGCCCGACATGGTCGGGTTACCAGAACTTCACGCCCGGCGGGAACTGATGTCACACATTTGTACGTACTATTACCGGCCACGATCGTGACCGGACGCCTAGCAACCACGGGGGAATCACATGCGTCATTTCGGGCACATCGCCCCTGAGGAGCGGCAGCGCCTCTTCCACCGGGAGCCCGGGGTCTTCGACGCCGACTCCCCGGCCCGCGTGCTCGCCGCCGCGCTGGGCGCCACGCTCTACAGCCCGGCGACCCGGGAGCGGCTGGCCGACGACATCGTCAAGCAGGCCGGGCGTGGCGTGGTCTCCATGGTGCTGTGCCTGGAGGACTCCATCGACGACGCGGAGGTCCTGGGCGCGGAGGAGAACCTCGTCCGGCAGTTCGCCGACCTCGCCGGGCGGCCGGACGTCGAGCCTCCGCTGCTGTTCATCCGGGTGCGCCACCCCGAGCAGATACCCGACCTCGTACGCCGTTTCGGCCCGTCCGTACGGCTGCTGTCCGGGTTCGTGTTCCCGAAGTTCACCGAGGAGCGGGGCATCGCCTTCCTGGAGGCGCTCACCGCCGCCGAGGCCGAGAGCGGGCGGCGGCTGTTCGGGATGCCGGTGCTCGAGTCGCCCGAGCTGATGTACAGGGAGACGCGTGTAGAGGCACTCCAGGGCATCGCCCACACCGTCGACAAGTACCGTGACCGCGTCCTCGCGCTGCGCCTCGGCGTCACCGACTTCTGCTCCTCCTACGCCCTGCGCCGCCCGCCCGACATGACCGCGTACGACGTCCAGATCGTCGCCTCCGTGATCGCGGACGTGGTCAACGTGCTGGGGCGCGCCGACGGCACCGGGTTCACGGTGACCGGGCCGGTGTGGGAGTACTTCCGGGTCCAGGAGCGCATGTTCAAGCCGCAGCTGCGCACGAGTCCCTTCCTGGCGAACCGGGCCGGGCAGTTGCGTGAGTCGCTCATCGAGCACGCGCTGGACGGTCTGCTGCGCGAGATCTCCCTCGACCAGGCCAACGGGCTGCTCGGCAAGACCTGCATCCATCCCTCGCACGTCCTGCCGGTGCACGCGCTGTCCGTGGTGAGCCACGAGGAGTTCGGCGACGCCCAGGACATCGTGCGGCCGGACCGCAACGGGGGCGGCGTCCTGCGGTCCGCCTCCCGCAACAAGATGAACGAGGTCAAGCCGCACCGCGCCTGGGCGGAAAGGGTGCTGCAGCGCGCCGAGGTGTTCGGTGTCGCCAACGAGGACATCGGGTTCGTGGATCTGCTGGCCGCGGGTCTGCCCGACTGACGTCCCCCACCACCGACAGACGTCCGCATTCATGATTCATGCCGTACCGACTAAGGAATCGATGATTAACGCAGCGAACGACCCGACCGGCACGTCCGGCGGGGTCTGGTCCGGGGCCTGGGTCGGTGAGCGGCTCGGGGTCGAACTGGTCGGGGACGAGGAGCTGAGCGGCCTGCTGGGGCTCGCGCTGCGGCGCAATCCCAAGCGGGCGCATCTGCTGGTGTCGAACGTCCTCGGCAAGCATGTGCCCCAGTCGCCGTCCGTCGTGCACGGGCACGGGTTCGCGCTGGGCCGCCGGGTGCGGGAGCTGCTGGGGGAGGCCGGGGCGCGGACCGCCGTCGTGCTCGGATACGCCGAGACGGCCACCGGGCTCGGGCACTCGGTCGCGGACGGGGTGGGCGACGCGCCCTACCTCCACTCCACCCGGCGTCCGGTCGAGGGCGTCGACCGGGCGGGTGGCTTCGAGGAGTCCCACTCCCACGCGACGTCGCATCTGCTGCTGCCGGAGGACCCCTCGCTCCTCGCGGGGCGGGGGCCGCTGGTGCTCGTCGACGACGAGTTCTCCACCGGGAACACGGTCCTCAACACCATTCGCGCGCTGCACGAGCGGTATCCGCGGAGGCGGTACGTCGTCGTGGCGCTGGTCGACATGCGGTCGGCGGCCGACCAGGGGCGGTTGGACGAGTTCGCCCGCGAGATCGGGGCGCGGGTGGACCTGGTGGCCACGGCGAAGGGGACCGTGCGGCTGCCGGAGGGGGTCCTGGAGAAGGGACAGGCGCTCGTCGCGGAGTACGAGGGGGCCGCCGGGCCTCCGGGCGCGGGTGCCGGTGCGGCCGTCACGGGGACTTCGGCGGCGGAGGTCACGCGCGTCGAGCTGGGCTGGCCGGCCGGCGTGCCCGACGGGGGCCGGCACGGGTTCACCCCGGCGCATCGCGCACGACTGGAGAGTGCTCTGCCCGCCATGGCCGCGCGTCTCGCCGAGGCCCTGCCGACGGAGGCCCGCCGGGTGCTCGTCCTCGGCTTCGAGGAGCTGATGTACGCGCCGCTGGCGCTCGCACGGGAGCTGGAGAAGTCGGCGGCCGGGCTGGAGGTACGGTTCTCCACCACCACGCGGTCGCCCGTCCTCGCCGTCGACGACCCCGGCTACGCGATACGCAGCCGCATCGTCTTCCCCGCGCACGACGACCCCGCGGACGGGCCGGGGGAGCGGTACGCGTACAACGTGGCCGGCGGGGGCTTCGACGCGGTCGTCGCAGTCGTCGACTCGGTCGCGGACACGGCCGCACTGCACGCCGACAACGGCCTGCCGGCGACCCTCGCCGCCCACACACCGAACGTGCTGCTCGCCGTGGTGCCGTCGTACGTCCCGCCGGTCCGGCACCGCGGGGAAGCACCGGCCCGCCCGAGGGCCACCGTGGCGGACGAGGGAGGCCGGCGGTTCGAGGGGACCGCGGTGACCGAGCCGGCCGAGGTGGCGTCGGCGACACGCGGCGCCTCGGCCTCGGCCGGAGCACGCGGGCCCTCCGCCGCCACCGAACCCCACCCGCCCACGCCTGCGCCCGTCACCGAAAGGCCCTCCATGCTCCCCGACCCCCTGCGCGGTCCCGCCTTCTCCTCCTATGCGCCCGAGGACGTGGGCTGGCTGCTGCGGGACCTCTCGGACGTGACGCTGGAGGCGCCGACCGAGGAGCGCGAGGAGGCCATCCAGAGTGGGGGCGCGCACTACGCGGAGTCCCTGCCGGTCGAGTACCAGCCGAGCGAGCAGTACCAGGCCCTCTTCCACAGTGCGCTCGACGCCTCCGCCGAGCGGATCGCGCTGGCTGTGGGGGTGGTGACCGAGACCGTGCTGGCGGAGCGGTCTCCGCGGCCCGTCATCGTGTCGTTGGCACGGGCCGGGACACCGGTGGGTGTGCTGATGCGGCGGTGGGCGCGGTACCGGCACGGGGTCGAGGTGCCGCACTACGCCGTGTCGATCGTACGGGGGCGCGGTATCGACGCCAACGCGCTGCGGTGGCTCGCGGCTCATCACGACCCCGCCGACGTCGTGTTCGTCGACGGGTGGACCGGCAAGGGCGCGATCACTCGTGAACTCGCCGCCGCACTCACGGAGTTCGAGGAGACCGACGGCATCACCGGGTTCGACCCGGAGATCGCCGTGCTCGCCGACCCGGGGTCGTGTGTGCGGACGTACGGCACGCGCGAGGACTTCCTCATTCCGTCCGCCTGCCTCAACTCCACCGTCTCCGGGCTCATCTCGCGGACCGTGCTGCGCTCCGACCTCGTCGGACCCGACGACTTCCACGGGGCCAAGTTCTACCGGGAGTTGGCCGGCGTCGATGTCTCGGTGGACTTCCTGGACGCCATAGCCGATCGCTTCGGCGATGTCGTGGACGCCGTCGACGCCCGCACCAAGGAACTGCTCGCGGACGACCGCACACCCACCTGGGAGGGCTGGGCGGCCGTCGAGCGGATCAGTGAGGAGTACGGCATCCACGACGTCAACCTGGTCAAGCCCGGTGTCGGGGAGACCACTCGGGTGCTGCTCCGCCGGGTACCGTGGAAGATCCTCGCGCGGGCCGGGGCGGGCGCGGACCTCGACCACGTACGTCTGCTCGCCGAACAGAGAGGGGTACCGGTGGAAGAGGTGGCCGAACTGCCGTACACGTGCGTGGGGTTGATCCACCCGCAGTACACGCGGGGCGCGACCGGCGCCGACGGCAGGGCGGTGGCGGTCTGATGCCGGGTCCTCGGGTTCTCGTCGCGAGCGACCTCGACCGTACGCTCATCTACTCCGCCGCCGCGCTCGCGCTGACCATGCCGGACGCGCGGGCACCCCGGCTGCTCACCGTCGAGGTGCACGAGAGCAGGCCGCTGTCGTACATGACGGAGACGGCCGCGGGGCTGCTCGCCGAGCTGGGGGACGCGGCGGTCTTCGTGCCGACGACGACCCGGACGCGCAAGCAGTACCAGCGGATCAATCTGCCGGGGCCGGAGCCGACGTACGCGATCTGCGCCAACGGCGGGCATCTGCTGGTGGACGGCGTCACGGACGTCGCCTGGCACGAGCGGGTCACCGCCCGGCTCGCGCAGGAGTGCGCGCCGCTCGCCGAGGTGCGGGACCGTCTGGAGGCGACGGCGGACCCGGCGTGGGTGCGCAAGCACCGGGTCGCGGAGGAACTGTTCGTCTATCTCGTCGTCGAGCGCGAGCTGCTCCCCGAGGAGTGGGTGAAGGATTTCGCGGTCTGGGCCGAGAACCGGGGCTGGACCGTGTCGCTCCAGGGGCGCAAGCTCTACGCCGTGCCGAAGCCGCTCACGAAGTCCGCGGCCATGCGGGAGGTCGCGCGGCGGACCGGAGTGGAGTTGACGTTGGCGGCGGGGGACTCCTTGCTCGATGCGGATCTGTTGCTCGCCGCGGATCGGGCCTGGCGGCCCGGGCATGGGGAGTTGGCGGACGAGGGGTTTGTCGGGCCTGCGGTGAGTGCGCTGCCCGAGCGGGGTGTGGTGGCCGGGGAGCGGATTCTTCGGGAGTTCTTGCGGGCCTCGCGGGAACGGTGAGGTTTTTTACCCGTGCCGGTCAGGGGGTGGGGGTGCTGTGGTCGGCGGGCTGCGGGTCCGTCGTGGCTTGTCGCGCAGTTCCCCGCGCCCCTGAAGAGGGGCGGCTGCGCCTGCCCCTCTTCAGGAAGCGGGCCAGCGCGAAGGTCAGGACCGCCAGGGCCGCTCCGCCCAGCACGATCCGCGAGTACGTCGAGGCGATCGCCGTCACCTCCGTCCAGTTGGCGCCCAGGAAGTAGCCGGCCAGGACGAAGACCGTGTTCCAGAGGGCGCTGCCCAGCGTGGTGAGGAGGGTGAAGACGGGGAGGGGCATGCGTTCCACGCCGGCCGGGACGGAGATCAGGCTGCGGAAGACGGGGATCATGCGGCCGAAGAAGACCGCCTTGGTGCCGTGCCGGAGGAACCAGGCCTCCGTCCTCTCGATGTCCGAGACCTTGACGAGGGGCAGCCTGGCGGCGATGGCGACCGTGCGTTCGCGGCCGAGGAGGGCGCCGACGCCGTAGAGGGCGAGGGCGCCGACGACGGAGCCGGCGGTGGTCCAGAGCAGGGCGGCCCAGAGGCTCATCTGCCCGGTGCTCGCGGCGAAGCCGGCGAGGGGGAGGACGACCTCGCTGGGGATCGGCGGGAAGAGGTTCTCCAGCGCGACGGCGAGGCCCGCGCCCGGCGCACCCAGGAGATCCATCAGACCGATGATCCACAGGGGCGCGCCGCTCATCGACTCCGCTTGCATGGCTGTCATGGGGGCACGCTAGGCGAGCGAAGCTGAAGAGAGCCTGAGGGAACGGTGAACGCCCGGGGCGGAGCTGAGAGACCGGTTAATGTTCGTGGTCGGCCGCGGGACCGGTGAACGTTCTCGGACCCGAGGCCGTTGATCGAAGTGTGTTGATCAACCGCAGCAGCCGCCGCCGCAGCACCCGCCCCCGCCGCCGCCCGCCCGGGGCGCGGGTGCGGACGCGGTGGCCGAGCCGCCGACGGCTACCGTCGACAGAAGTTTGACCGTGTCGGAGTGGCCCACCGGGCAGTCCGCGGGGGCGGACGATTCGGCCATCGGGCGGCTCAGTTCGAAGGTGTCGCCGCAGGTCCGGCAGCGGTACTCGTAGCGAGGCATGGGCCCAGGCTAACCGGCATCCGCGGGGCGGCAAGGGGCCTGGGTTTTGGCTGGTCGGTCACACTGGCCAAATTTTCACGCTACCGACCGAAGCAGTTGTGAAAGTGCCTGATAATTTGTGGTCGCTGTGTGGAGGCCGGAAGGCCGGGGGAACAGGGGACTCACGGCCGCGGGTGTGGCGGCTGTGACCGTCCACACGGGCGATGCCAAGTGGGGAGGGGGGACAGGAGTGACTGCTGTCCTTTGGCGATCGGGGGCCACGTCTCCTGGTCGAATAGTCGCCGTGCGCGGGCGGAAGGTTGCCGAGCACGGCCGAATAAGTGCCGCGCATCGCTCGGGCCGCCCGCGCGAGGGAGCTCGCCGTGACTAGCCCGGAGGACATGACCGGTTCCGAGGGCGAAGGCCGCGCGCGCCGTCGGCGTGTCCCGGCGAAGGGGCGCGGCGCGGAGGTGTCGGAGTCCGACCTCACCATGCAGTTGAAGCTCCCGCCCGCCCCGGCGGACGAGACCATGCAGCTGCGCCTGCCCGAGCCGGGTGCGTTCGACCGCCCGCAGGAGCAGCCGCAGGCGGGGAAGAGGGGCCGACGCAAGGCGCCCAGGCCGTCGGTTCTGGCCAGGTTCACCGCTGTCGCCGGCGCGCGACTGGACCCCTTCGTGCCCTTCGCCCGCCGACTGCGTCCGCGGTACCCGCGCCCGGACCGTACGGACTGGCGGCGCTGGGTGCCGTCCTGGCGGCAGTCGCTCGGGGCCGCGGGGCTGGCCCTGGGCGCCAGCACCATGCTGCTGACCGTCGCCTACGCCGCCACGGACATACCCGACGACCTCAACACCTTCGCCACGCAGCAGGACAACGTGTACTTCTGGTCCGACGGCACGCCCATGGCCCGTACCGGCTGGGTACGGCGCCAGGCGATGCCGCTGAAGGACGTCCCCGAGGACGTGCGCTGGGCGGTCCTCGCGGCGGAGAACGCGAGCTTCTACTCCGACCCCGGCATCTCCGTCAGCGGCATCACCCGCGCCCTGGTGCGCACCGTCGGCGAGGGTGACACCCAGGGCGGCTCGACGATCACCCAGCAGTACGTCAAGAACGTCTACCTGACCCAGGACCGCTCGCTCGGCCGCAAGTTCGACGAGGCCATGCTCGCCCTCAAGCTCGACAACCAGATGAGCAAGGACGAGATCCTGGAGGGCTACCTCAACACCAGCTGGTTCGGCCGCGGCACCTACGGCATCCAGCGGGCCTCCCAGGCGTACTACGGCAAGGACGTCAGCGAGCTGAACGTCAGCGAGGCCGCGGTCCTCGCCTCCCTCCTCAAGGGCGCGGGTCTCTACGACCCCACCCTGAGCAAGGCCAACCACAAGCGGGCGGTCGAGCGCTGGGAGTGGATCCTGGACCGGATGGTGGACATCGGGAAGCTGTCCAAGGCCGAGCGCGCCACGTACACGAAGTTCCCCGAGCCCATCGGACAGTCGAACCAGTACGACACCGGCAAGCAGAGCGACTACCTGGTGCAGCTGGCCTCCCAGTACGCCAAGAAGGCCGCGAACCTCACCGACCAGGAGTTCGACCGGGGCGGCTACCAGATCTACACGACCTTCGACAAGGACCGGCAGACCGAGCTGACCGACGCCGTCACCAAGGCGCGCAAACAGGTGCGCAAGGACGAACCGAAGAAGGCGAAGACCGCCCACTTCGGGGCCTCCTCGGTCGCCTCCGACGGGCGGATCCTCGCCGTCTACGGCGGCCCCGACCACCGCAGACAGGGCTTCAACGAGTCGAACGCGACCACCGTCCCGTCCGGCTCGGCCTTCCTGCCGTTCGTCTACGCCGCCGGCCTCGAACACGGTGTCGTCAAGGAACGGGGCGGCGGGGCTACACCTGTCACCCCGCAGACGATCTACGACGGCAACGACGCCGTGCCGGTGACCACCCCCGAGGGGCCGTACTGGGACCGGGACGGCGACCAGGTCTCCGCCCACAACGACGGCAACAGGTCCTGGGGCCCCATCACCCTGCACGACGCGCTCGCCGGATCGGTGAACACACCGTTCATGCAGCTCGGCATGGACACCGGCCTGGACAAGGTGCGCGACACCGCCGAGGCGGCCGGACTGCTCTCCTCCAGCTTCGGGGCCCAGGTGCCCGCGCTCTCCGTGGGCAGTGCCACGCCCAGCGCGATCCGCATGGCCAGCGGCTACAGCACCTTCGCCGCCCTGGGCAAGCACACCGAGCCGTACTCCGTGCGGAAGGTGACCCACAACGGGTCCAGGGTCGCCCTGAACACCCCGAAGCCGCAGCGCGCGGTGGGCGCCAAGGTGGCCGCCGAGGTCACCTCGGCGCTCACGGACGCCTACCGCGCCGACCACCCCGCCTCGCCCGGTGCCGCCTCCTTCGAGGTGGCCGCCAAGGGCGGGACCACGCAGGACGACAAGGCCGCCTGGTATGTCGGAACGGCCGAGGACGTGTCGACCGCCGTCGTCGTCTACCGCATCGACCTCGCCAAGAGCCTGGAGCCGCTGCCGCTCGACGGGATCGCCGGAAAGCCCAACTCCGGAGTCCCCTACGACATCTGGTCCAGTGCGATGAGTATCGGCTGACCACCGATGAGCACCCGCACCCGCCACCCTCGAAGAATGAGCCGTACATGAACCCTGGCAGCAAGCCGCACAAGGGCCGCCGTCGCAAAGCCCGTGCGCCGCGCCGCACCACCCGCCCGCAGTTCCTGACCCTGGCCGCCCTCCTCGTCGTCGCCTCGCTGGTCGGCGGCTACATGGTGCTGAACCGTGCGACCGACACCGCGCCGACCGCGTCGTCGGCCGGCAGCGGCAACAAGGGGTCCACGAAGAACTCGGCGCCCCGGTGGGACGGGAAGACCAAGGTCATCGGGGACGGCTCCACCTCCTACACCGGCCCGCAGAAGGGGCGGCTGAAGGCCGTACCGCTCAAGAAGGGCGAGAAGCCGCCGCAGTTCGTCGTCTTCTCCTGGGACGGCGCGCTCGCCGGCGACGACAACCTCTTCCAGCACTACCGGGAGATGGCGAAGAAGTACGACGCCCACATGACGTTCTTCCTCACCGGCATCTACCTGCTGCCCAAGGAGAAGCGGGACCTCTACGACCCGCCCCAGCACGACAAGGGCGCCGCCGCGATCAGCTACCCCACCGACGAACACGTCCGCACCACCCTGGAACAGCTCGGCAAGGCGTGGAAGGAGGGCAACGAGATAGGCACCCACTTCAACGGCCACTTCTGCGGCGAGAAGGGCGGCAACGACTGGAGCGTCGCGGAGTGGAAGCAGGAGATCAAGGAGTTCAACTCCTTCGTCGCGAACTGGAAGACCAACACCGGCGACACCGACCTCGACCCGCTGCCCTTCAGCGTCGACGCCATCAAGGGAGGCCGCGCCCCCTGCCTGGAGGGCCAGGGCAACCTCCTGAAGGCCGTCAAGGACTTCGGCTACCGCTACGACGCCAGCTCCCCGGGCGCCTTCCAGGTGTGGCCCGGCAAGAAGAACGGCATCTGGGACTTCCCGCTGCAGATGCTCCCGTTCAACGACGAGTACCAGGCGCTGTCGATGGACTTCAACTTCCTCTACAACCAGTCGGAGGGCCAGACCGAGGGTGATCCGGCCATGTACCCGACCTGGCAGCAGGAGACCATCGACACCTACATGGCCGGCTTCAACCGCGTGTACTACGGCAGCCGGGCACCCCTGCTCATAGGCAACCACTTCGAGCAGTGGAACGGCGGCATCTACATGAACGCCGTCGACGAGGTCATCAAGACCGTGTGCGTGAAGAAGGACGTGAAGTGCGTGTCCTTCGACGAACTGGCCGACTGGATGGACGTCCAGACCCCGGAGACCCTGGCGAACCTGCGCGGACTCGATCCCGCCCAGGCGCCGGACGACTGGGCGACGGTCGTGAAATAAACGCACAGTTGCCCACTTGTTATGCCCCCCGGCCTCACTTCACTTGAGGAGGTCATGTAAAGATTCGCTCCCGGGTAAGACCAACCCGGGGTCAAGGAGAATCCCAGTGAGATCAAGGACGTTGAGCCTCGCAGGCTCGACCCTCACGGCGGCCGTGCTGGCCTCCGCGCTGCTGCCTGTCACCGGCGCGCACGCCGCCGCCTCGACGCCCAAGGTCACGAGCGCGACCAAGGACGCCTTCGGCCGCGTCGCGGACAACGTGCTCACCGACCGCACGGTCGTCCTGCTCGGCGGCAAGGCCGCCCGCAAGTCGCTGAAGCCCACCGGCGGAGTGAAGCTGTCCTCCGGCCAGAAGAAGGCCGAGGACGGCAAGCTGACCGCCCTGCGCGGCACCAAGTCCCGCCTGGCCGACCTGGGTGAGGCCTATACCTCGGCCGACACCAAGGTCACCGTCGACAGCGCCAAGGTCAAGGGCCAGAAGGCCACGGTCAAGGTCACCGAGACCACGACCCTCAAGTACAAGAAGATACGCGGCGACGAGCCCGCCTCCACGGGCTTCGAGGCGCACCACGTGCTCACCTTCACCGCCCAGGCCGGTGGCACGTGGCAGCTGACCGCCATGCGTTCCACGGACGGCGGCGCGCCCCGTATCAACGAGCCGGTGGCACCGGCGGCGGACGCCAAGCTGAGCCGTACGCCGATGGCGATCATCAGCGCCCCCAAGGCGGCCACCACCCGCAACCCGGTGGCCAAGCCGAAGACGCTCACGGGCGGCGCCTACAACTACAACGCGATGGCGACGTACACCGAGAAGTACTGGAAGAACTACAACTCGGCGTACCGCAAGTACAACGCGGCGGGCGGCGACTGCACCAACTACCTCAGCCAGGGCCTCCTGGCGGGCGGCTGGAAGCAGATCTCCACGGTCACGCCCGAGGAGTACGACACCTGGTACTACGCGTCGAACGGTACGGCCGACGCCTGGATCGGCGTCAACGAGTGGTCCTGGTTCACCCAGACCGCCAAGCGGACCACCGCGCTCGCGAACGTCTACCAGATGGACATCGGCGACGTGCTGCAGGTCGACTTCAACGCGGACGGGTCCAAGGACCACTCCATGATGACGACCTACCGCAGCTCCAGCGGCGTCCCGTACCTGACGTACCACGACGCGGACACGTACCGCCGTTCGGTCGCGAGCATCATCGCCTCGTACCCGACCGCGAACTACTACGCGTACCGCACCTGAGCCCCGGGCCCCCGGGCCCGACCAGGTGTCAGCCGGCGCCCTTCCCGTCCGACCCGGATTCCGCTCCGGACTCCGGTTCGGGGAGGGCGTCGGCCCGTTCCAGCTTCGCCATCCCCACACCGGCCCTGCGCCGCACCTCGCGGTCCGCCTCCTCCGGGTGGCGGGCCCGCCAGTACGGGTTGTCGTGCGGCAGCGCGGTGCCGACCCTGCCGTACATCCCGAACGTCATCAGCAGGATGCCGACGACAAAGCTGAAGAGGACGTTCTGGATGCGGAACGCCAGGAAGTTGGAGTCGGTGTCCAGCAGCGCCATGTTCGCGAAGCCGCTCAGGATGAACAGGACGCCCAGCGTCATGTTCAGCGTGGAGGCGACGTTGCCGCCGATCACCATCCCGACGAGCAGCAGCAGCCCCACGGCGATCGACAGAACGCTCAGCGTGCCGTTGGTGTTCAGCCCCACGACCTCGTCGCCGTTCGTGTCGAACCAGCCCACCTTGTCGATGAGGCCCAGGATGCCGAAGACCAGCAGGAACAGGCCCATCAGGCCCGCCCCGACCCGGTAGACCCTGCTGAGGCGGTGGTCGACGGGCAGGTGCTCGTCGATCCTGATCCGCCGCCGGGGACCCGCGTGCCGGCCCTTCGGACGCACCGTGTGCGTGGCATGCGTGGCCATGTCCGCCTCCCATCGGGTGTGAGCGGAGGACTGCGTACCCCTTCAGCATCCGCCGGGGGGCTCCGACGGGCAACCCAGTGGCCTCGGGCGCCTCAGGTACTGCCCGCCCCGCGCTCCTTGCGGATCAGATCGACGACCCGGGCCACGTTCTGCCGGACTGCCTCGGTCTCGGTCAGGAAGTGCCAGTAGTCGGGGTGGCGGCCCTCCAGCGTGGCGATCGCGCGGTCCAGCCGGCCGACGGAGTCGTCCAGCGGTCGGGCGTGGCGCGGATCGGGGGTGGAACGGCCGGTCATCGCGAGGCGCTGGGCGTCCCGGATGGCGAACCGGGTCCGGTCGATCTCCTGCTGGGGGTCCTTCTGCACGGCGTTCAGCCGCCGCAGCCGGTCACCGGCCGCGGAGACCTCCTCGTCGGTGTGGTTCAGCAGCGCCCGTACCGTCGACAGCAGCGACGTCGCGTCCGGCCAGCGCTGGGCGTCCCGCGCGGCCCGCGCCTCGCGCAGCTTCAGCTGGGCCTGCTCGACGTCCTGGGCGGCCTGGTCCGGCACCTGCTGGAGGTCCTGCCAGCAGGCCGCCACGAACCGCCGCCGCAGCTCGCTCAGCACCTGCGGCACCTGCCCCGCCCGGGTGCCCAGCGCCTCCGCGCGGGTGCGCAGCGACACCAGCCGGTGGTCGATCTCGGCGGCCTTCTCCGGCAGCCGCTCGGCCTCCGCCCGTACCGCCTCCGCCTCGCGCACGACCCGGTCGGCCCGCTCCAGCGTCTCCGGTACGCCGTGCTGTCCCGCGCCCTGATTGAGTTTGGTCAGCTCGGGCGCGAGGGCCGCGAGCCGGGCGGCGAGGTCGTCGGCCTTCAGCCCCGAACCCCGTACGGCGTCCAGGGCGTTGGAGGCGGCGAGCAGGCCCTGCCGGGCACGCTCCACCGCCGGGGCCAGCCGGGCCAGCTGGGTCTCGGCCTTGCCGAGCAGCGGCCCGAGGCCCTGGGCGAACCGGTCCAGCTCCTGCTTGACCCGCCCCAGCTCGTCCTTGGCCGCGGTCAGCTCGGTCCGGGCCCGGGAAGCCGCGGACGCCTCCAGGTCGTCCCGGTCCAGGTCATGGGCGTCGACGGCGTCGATGTACTGGCTGCTGGCCTCGTCGATCCGCCGCCCCAGCGCCTCGAAGCCGGAGACCGCCCGGCGGGCGCCCGGGGAGTCGTCCACCGCCGTGATCGTCTCTATCGAGATCCGCAGATCCCGCTGCGCGGTGTCCAGCTCGTAGAACGCCGCGGCGGCGGCGTCCTTCGCCGCCTGCGCCTCGGCCCGCTGCCCCTCCGCGCGGCCCCCGAACCACCGTCGCGTCCCGCCCCCGGCGAAGGCCGCGGGCAGCACGAGCGCGGCGAGGAGGGGAAGAGCGAGGAGGACGACGGCGTCCCGACCGGCCGAGCGCCGAAGGGGACGCCGGGCTCCGGGGGGCTGCGCCGTGTGGCTCGGGGGCTGCGGCGCGGGGTTCCGGGGCTGCGGCGCGTGGCTTCGGGGCCGCGGCGCGTGGGTACCGGGTTGCCGCGCTACGGGGCTTCCCGACCCCGACTGCTGCGGCGCAGGGCTGTCCGTCGAACGCGGCCTGGGGTCGGCCGCGGGCAGTGGCGGGGGTGCGGGTGCTGGTCGTGGTGCACGGCTGTGGGGTTGTTGTGCGCTCGGCACAATCGGCGAGTGCGGCTCTGCAGGTGTCGCCGTCACATCCCTCTCCCGTGCTGTCATCCACCCTGACCGGTGCCATTCTCCCACCGGTCAAGGACGAAAACACGGGTCGATCGGTTCGAGCTTCCCCGACGGCTCTCAGTCCGTGGTCCGCACCTTCACCGATCCGTCCTCGGTGTGGGCGGTCACCACATGGGAGCTGTCCTCGTCACGGGGCACCGAGACATCCACGGAACCGTCGTCGCTCCCGGTCTCGACCCGGTACGACGTGTCGCGCGGCAGCCCGATACTGATCGAGCCGTCGTCGCTGCGGGACTCCACCAGGTCCGGTACGACGCCGAGTTCGAGCTTGACCGAACCGTCCTTCGTGCTCACCTTGACGCTCCGCGACTCGACACCGAGCGCACGCACCGAACCGTCGTCGGTGTGCAGCTCCAGGGGCCCGGTGGAGTCGCTGACCCGCACGGCACCGTCGGCGGACCGGACCTCCAGCGGCTCCGCAAGGCCCTTCGCGGTCACACTCCCGTCGTCGCTCCGCACGGCGACGGCGACTCCGCGCGGCACCTCGATCCGGTGCTTGGCCGCGCAGTCGGCGACCATGCCCGAGCACTCCACCCGCAGCTTCAGCCGGTCGTCCTTCATCTCCCAGGTCACCCGCGGATTCCCGCCGACCATGACCCGCCCCTCGAACCACCGGGTCACCTCGACCTCGTCCACGTCCGCCGCGACCAGTTCGAGCGCGGAGTCGTCCGAGTCGACCGTGAGCGTCCGGCCCTCAAGAGCGAAGCTCCGGTGCTCCGGGTCCCGGTCCTCCCCGGCGTCCGCCCCGCACGCGGCGACGGATGCCATGAGCACAACGGCGAGGCCGGCGACGGCCACCGCTCCCGCGCGCGACCTGCGAGCCGTACGAACCGTACGAACCGTGCGTGCTGTGCCAACCGTGCGTGCCGTGCGTGCCGTGCGTGTCATGACGATCTCCCCCTGGGGCCGGTCTTCCGTCGTCCCGGACTGTCCTGCACCGACTGTCCTGCACCGACTGTCCTTCGCCGGCCGTCCTTCGCTGCCTTCGCTGTCCTTCGACCGTACGGAGCGGGGGAGTTCGGGGGGGATCCGGGCGGCTCCCGGATCAGAGGTGGGGATAACCCCCGGGACGGCCCGGGCGCGGGCCGAATGCGCGTTTGCGGGGCATGCCCTCGGGCGATGTAGGCTGTCGACTCGTACTCGGGCGTGTAGCTCAGGGGTAGAGCGCCTGCCTTACAAGCAGGATGTCGGCGGTTCGAAACCGTCCATGCCCACCGGGACGAAGACCCCGGCCGATCACGGCCGGGGTCTTTCGCGTGTCCGGGGTCCTGCGCATCTCAGGAACCGTGGGCGTGCTTCAGGCGGGTGCGGGCCTCCACCTTCTCCTCGGCGGCGACCTCGGCCCAGAAGCGGTGGCAGCTCACGAACACCGCCAGTTCCCGCTCGCGCTCGCGGAGCTTCTCCACCTCGGCCTGCTCGTCGGGCGTCCAGCCCGGCGAGGCGGGGCGCTCGACCTTCCGCCAGCCGTTGTCGTCACTGAAACCGTCCAGGGGCTCGACCGACCAGGGCAGCCGCTTCAGCAGTGCCAGGAGCTCGGCCCGGACCTGATGCAGCTCCTCCTGACCGGCGAGGAGGTCACTGGGGAAGTCATAGGTCTTAGCCACGCGGCAATGGTACGCCTGTTCGATTTTGGGATGCGAGTTCCTTCTGTCACTTCGGGCCCGGGTTCATCCGAACGGGTGGATGCCCTTGAGGAAGGGCTTGAGGGTGGCCTCATCACCCAAGCTCAACCTTGGGTATCGTCGGGCCATGACTCTCGACGATCTCCGTGTCTTCGTCGCCGTGTGCCGGGCCGGGAGCCTCAGTGCGGTGGCCCGTGAGCTGGGCTGCACCCAGTCGGCGGTGAGCCAGCACGTACGGCGGCTGGAGCGGGAGGTCGGCGTCGGGCTGGTCGAGCGCCAGGCCCGCGGGGTCGTGCCCACCCGGGCCGGGCGGGTGCTCCAGGAGGCGGCGGCCGAGGGCATCACCGGGCTGGACCTCGCGCTGCGCCGGCTGGCCGAGATGGTGCGGGGCGACGGCGGTGTCGTACGGATCGCCACAGGCGGCACGACCGTGCGGCACTTCATGGCGCAGGGCATCGTCGACTTCCGGCGTGCCTACCCGGACGTGGGCCTGGAGTTCCAGACCGTACGGTCGAGCGCCGGGTGCTGCGACGCGCTGGCCGATCCGTCCCGGGATCTCGACCTGTCGTGGGTGACCCTCGGGCCCGCCGTCCGTGGCATCGAGCAGCGGGCCGTGGCGGAGCTGCCCTGGGTGCTCGCCGTCCGCGCCGACGACGAACTCGCCGGACGGGAGCGGGTGGAGGGCCGGGAGCTGGACGGGATGCGGCTCATCGGGCTGCCGGAGAACTCCACCTCGTACGCCCATCTCGGCGCCGCCTACCGCGAGTTGGGCATCTCCGTCAGCTCCTCCGGTGCCGGTGTCGCCGACTGGGACACCGCGATCCTCCTCACCGAACTCGGCGTCGGTCACGCCGTGGTCCCCGCGCTCCCGGGCTGGACCGGCCCGGGCCACCCCGGGCTGCGCTTCGTCCCGGTCCCCGACCTGCCCCCGCTCACCGTCGGCTGGGCCGTACGACGCTGGGAGGCGCTGTCACCCCCGGCCCGCGCCTTCGCCGACACGGTGGCCCGGCACGCGGTGCGGGTGGGGGGCGGGGTGCGGGCGGTCGAGGGGTGAAGCCGGGCAGCCGGGTGGGGAGTTGGGCGGGGTGCGGGTGGTCGAGGGGTGAAGCCGGGCAGCCGGGTGGGGAGTTGGGCTGGGGGCGTGGGTGGGCCGGGCTGCCGGTCCCAGGTGCCGGGCCGGGCGGGTTCGCGGCAGCAGCCGTCACCGAAGTCCTCGGCGTTCCACAACCCGGGCCGGGCGAGGCCGGTCGGCCGGCCATGCCGGGGCCGGGTGGCCGGCTCGGAGGCCTGTGGCGTGGAGTGCGTCGGTCGGCCCGGTGGCCTGCCGACCCGTGGTTCCGCCGCCGGATCGGGGGTCCGCCGCCCGCGGTGCCTTCACCGGCTCGGTGGCCCACCGTCTGTGGAACCGCCCTCTGTGGCCCACCGCCGGGCCGGTGGCCGACCGTAAGGGCTCCTCTCCCGGATCAGTGGCTCGCCGTCCGCGCTTCCGCCGCCGTCCGCAGTTCCTCCACCACCTTGGTCGCCACGGGCGCCCCTACGCCGTGCCGGTCGGCCGCGCGGAGCAACGCCCCGCCGATCGCGTCGAGTTCGAGGGGCCGGCCGGCCTCGGCGTCGCGTTGCATGGAGGACTTGGTGGTGGGTGGGAAGGTGTCGTAGCGGCGGAGGGTCTCGGCCGGGTCCACGGGGGCGCCGCAGGCCGTACTGACCGCCGCCGTCTCCTCCACCAGGGCGGTCAGCTCCTCGCGGTGGTGTGTGCGGATCTCGCCGAGGGGCAGACCGTGACGGGTCGTCAGCAGGGCGAACGGGGCCAGGAACGACATCTTCGCCCACAGTACGGCCGTCTCGTCCGGCAGCACGCGGGCGCCCACGCCGGACCATTCCAGGGCTCCGGCAAGGGAGTTGAGGCGATCGCGCGGGACGGTGTCGCCGGTCAGGTCGACCTCGGCGAGGGGGCCGCCGTGCTCGATGACGCCCGGGGCGATGCGGGTCGACTCGACGCGGATGGCGGCGGGGGCGACGGGGACGGCGTCGCCGTAGTGGGCGCGAAGGCGTGCCGGGTGCTCGACGCCGTTCAGGAACGGAACGACCAGGGCCTCGGCGCCCAGTGCCGTCGCCGGGAGCCGGTCCAGGGCGGTCGCCAGGGTGGTGTGCTTGACCGTGATCAGGGCCGCGTCGACCGGTTCGCGGAGCTCGGTCGCGGGCTCCACGCGGGCGGTGAAGTCCCCGAAGCGGGCGCTCCTCACCTGGACGCCGTCCTTCTCCAGGGTCTGCGCGGTCCGCTCTCCGGCCAGGCAGATCACCCGGTTCCCGGCGCGGGCCAGCAGTGCGGCGAGCAGTCCGCCCACGCCGCCGGGGCCCAGCACCGCCACCGTGAGCCGTTCCTTCGTCATGGTCCCCTCGTTTCTGCCGGGCGGGTCGAGCCGGCCTCGGTGATGATCACAAGGGGTGGAGGGTGGAGTCAATCCTCGGGGAAACTTGCTGATACCCAAGGAGGTGCTTGGGATGTGCTTGGGAGGTGTGGTGAGCTGCCGCCCTACGGCCTGGGGTTGTGCGGGCCTCCGCGGGAGACTGGGTGCATGTGCCGCAGTATCAAGACTCTTCGACCGCCCGTCCTCCCCGAAGAGGCCACCGAGGACGACATCCGTGCCGCCGCCCTGCAGTACGTCCGCAAGGTCTCCGGCTTTCGTGCGCCCGCCGCCCACAATCGCGAGGTCTTCGACCGCGCGGTGGACGAGATCGCGGCGGCCACGGCGGAGTTGCTGGACGGCTTGGAGGTGCGGGGCGCTCCGCGGCGGGCCGGATAGGTTCTTCGCCCCCGCCGCCCCTACCCGTCCCCATACTCCAGGGGCGCTGCCCCTTCGACCCCGAGGGAGCTTGGGGGCCTGGGTGCGTGAGTGTGCGCGGGTCCGGTGGGGGCTGGTCGCGCAGTTCCCCGCGCCCCTGAAAAGCAGGGGCTGCGCCCTGTGCTTTTCAGGGGCGGCGAACAACCACTTCTTCCGCGGCCGGAGGTCAGTCGCCGACGCGGGGGCGGCGCATGAAGTACGCCGCGGCCGCGCCCGCGCCGAAGAGGGCTGCCAAGGAGACGGCGGTCGCGATCCAGGTGGGGCCGAGCCACTGCGCGCCGAAGTAGCCGAGGGCGACGCTGTAGGCGGCCCAGGCGAGTCCGGCGACGGCGGACCAGGGGAGGAAGTCGCGGGCCCGGTGGCGGGCGGCGCCGGCGCCGAGGGAGACGACGGAGCGGCCGGCGGGGGCGAAGCGGGCGACGACGACCAGGAGGCCGCCACCCCCTGCGAGCGCGGCGCCGAGACGTTCCTGCGCGGTCGTCAGGCGCCGGGAGCGGGCGATGGCGCGGTCGAGTCGGGCACTGCCCCGCCAGGCCAGTCGGTACGCCACCAGGTCACCGAGCACGGACGCGGTCGCCGCCGAGAGCATCAGCACCAGGATGTCGGGCACCTCGCGGGCCATCGCGCCGGCCGCCGTCTCGGCCGCGGCCGCCGTGGCCACCGCGACGACCAGGACACCGCTCGGGAGGACCGGGAGGAACACGTCCAACACGATGGACACGCCCACGACGGCGTAGATCCATGGGCCGGCGGCCAGCCAACCCAGACTCTCAAGCACCGAGCACTCTCCTGTTTTTCCCCCGACGGCACGGTGACCCGTGACAGCCGAACAGCGTACGCCCCGGGTATGACAGACGGCCCGCAGGGGCTCATGTGTCTGTCACACCGTGTTCATTCGGACAGTTCGCTCGGACGGTTCGGTGCCAGTTCGGCGACAGCGGTGCGGGAACGGCGTATGAGGGGGCTGGGGGGACAGGCGGGAGAGCGGCCGAGGCCGCCGGAGGCGAGTGGTGCCCCCGGCGGCCCGTGTGTGCGAAGCGGTGACCGGGGAGGTCAGGCCGCCACGGGGGCCTTGCTCCTGTCGGTCTTGTCCGAGGACGTGGCCTGGCGCTTGGCGAAGAGCTGGTCGAGGCCGAGCGCGCCGGAGCCGGTGAAGATCAGGAGGAACATGGCCCAGCAGTAGAGGGCCGCGCCCTCGCCGCCGTTCTCGACCGGCCACAGGGCCTGCGGCTGGTGGACCTTGAAGTACGCGTAGGCCATCGCGCCCGAGGCGATGAACGCCGCGAAGCGGGTGCCGAGGCCGAGAAGGACCAGGGCGCCGCCGACGAGTTCGATGACGGCCGCGTACCAGTTGGGCCAGGCGCCGGCGGAGACGGTGGCGCCCTGTCCGTCCGCGCCGCCCAGGACGCCGAAGAGGCTCTGAGAGCCGTGGCAGGTGAAGAGCAGGCCGATGACGATGCGGAACAGTCCGAGGGCGTATGGCTGGGCGCTGTTGAGGCGTCCGGTCATGGTGGGGGACTCCTTCGGTAGTGACCCGGTCCTTGTGGGACCGGTGGGGACGGTTATTACCGACGAGTCACCCAAGGTAGGCAGTCCTAATCGATGCTTGCAAGTTCAACATCTGGCCAGCTCTTTACCTGCGTTCGGGGAGTTCTCGCGGGTGTCGTCGCACGTAGAGCCGCTCGCGCCACGGCGTCCGCGTCCGAAAGTGTGACCGAATCCACCCCCGGCCGGGCGCCCGCCGCCGTCACCCAGTGCACGCCCTCCGTGGGGACGCCGAACGCGAACCGCCGTGGGTGCGCCACACCTTGACGGTCTATCAGGTGGTAGGGGCGAGGGGTCACGTCCAGCCCGCCCGTCTCGTACCCGTCCGCCCGGTGCGGGCGGCACCCTCCCGTCGCCAGCAGGTCGGCGAGCAGGTCGTCGGCGGTTCTGCGCAGGTCCGGCTCCGGCAGACGGGCCTCGACCACCGTCGTCACCCGGACCGCCGACCCCGGCACGTCGGGCGAGTGGGCCAGCCAGGCCCCCTCCTCCGGCCGTACGTCGAGGCGCGGGCCGAGTACGGTCAGCACGCCCGCCTCGATGAGCGCGGTCATCTCCTCGATCCGGCTGCGGGGCGGACCGATCGACAGGAACGCGTTCAGCGGTGTGTACCAGCGGTCCAGATGTTCCCGGCGCGACCCGCCCGCCAGCCCGCCGTGGTCCACGATCAGCCGCAGCTCGTTCCGCAGGTCCCGCAGCACGTCCAGGGCCGCCTTCACCGGCCCGTCGACGTTCCCGAGCGCGGCCTGCGCCGCGTCCTCGCGCAGATACCCCAGCAGCCAGCCCCGCCAGTCCTCCGCGTCCGTGAACTCCCGTCCCGCGTACGGCCGCGACACCCGGTCCCACGACCACCGGTCCCCCTCCGCGATCCCGAACTCGTCGAGAACGGCGCCCTCTTGGGGGGAGCGGTGGGGCGCGGCGAGGAACAGGTCGCGGAAGGAGGCGGGGGCGTGGTCGCGAAGACCGCTGCGGGAGTCGCGACACGTCGTCGAGGCCGAGTGCGCCGATGCCCCCAACACCGCCTCGTAGTAGACCGTTTCGACCTCTTTTGCCATCAACGGCCATATGTCCGCCAGGAAGTCGGGCGCCTCACCGGAGTCCGCGCGCTTGCGGAAGCCCGCGATGACCTCGGGGGTCAGGACGAGCGGGGTGTGGCGGCCGTAGGGGCCCTTGGCGTTGTCGCCGCGCGCCTGGTACGGGATGCCGCGCCGGGACCCGGCGTACAGGCGGGGTTCGCGGCCGGAGGGCTCGTACCGCAGGCCGCCCTCGGCGTCGTGTACGAACAGGCCGCCCCGGCCGGTCGTCAGCAGGGCCATGTGGTCGAAGAAGTTGAGACCGAGGCCGCGCAGGAGGACGGGTTCGCCCGGGGCGACGGGGGAGAGGTCGAGGTCGGCCGGGTTGGCGGGCGGGAAGTGACGCAGGCCGTGGCGGGCGGCGTACCCGGCCAGGTCCCGTTCCGCCCGGTCCGGGACGGTGGGGAGGTGGCCCTGGGTGAGGACCACGGCGGCGAGGCCGGTGAGGACGCGGCCGCTGGCGAGCGTGAGCCGCTGACCGCCGTCGGGGCCGTCGTCGAGGCGGACCGCGCGGGTGTCGTGGACCTCGACCCGGATCTCGGGTGGCGCGCCGCGCACCACCTCGGCGAACACCCACTCCAGATAGTGGCCGTACCGGGCCCGCGTCGGATAATCGTCCGGCCCCAACCCGCCCCACCCGTCCGCCGCGTCCCGCCCTCCCGCCGCGCCGGCCGCCCACTCGTACAGGCTCGGGCCCGGGCGTATCGGGCCCGAGCAGTCCACGCTGTCGTCGGTGAAGAGGGTGACCTGGGAGGCCACCGTGTTCATCAGCAGGTGGGGGGACTGGGTGGTGCGCCAGACCTGGCCCGGGCCCGGCGGCGCGGGGTCGATGACGTGGACGGTCAGACGGGTGCGGGGGCGGAGCAGTTCGGGCGCGGAGGCGCAGAGGCGTTCCAGGACGCTGGTGCCGCGCGGGCCGGCGCCGACCAGGGCGACGCCGATGTCACTGATCCCTGAGAAACCTGGAATGTCCGGCAAGGGGGTAACTCCCGTGCGTGTGGGGCGCATCGTGGGGCGCGGTGCGGCGGACCGCCCGCCGGGAAGCGGACGGTCCGCCTCATCATGCCGCCGTACACCACGGGAACAGAGCCCAGGGACCCATCAGGCGCGCCAGGTGTGGCATGCCTCACGAGCATCTCGGACAACAGGGGCAACAACCGTGCGCAATCGGTGGATTAGGGGTGGTAGCTGCTTGCCGCAGAGTGCGCACGAGGTCGAATTAGCTCGCTCGTGTGATCGTCCACTTGTGAGCTTGCGGTGCCCTGGGCTGATCGGGCTGACGTGGTCGTGCGACCTGGGACACCGGGTACGGCGTCGGCGTGCGGGGCCCCTGCTCCACCAGAGGATGGTTCAGGGCCTCCCCGTCGCCTCTGGCCGTACCCATATGGCCAGGTCGCGCAGGGCTGGTTCATCAGCGGCCTCCGGCCGCGGGGGCCTCCCGGGCCCGGACCACGCACAGGATGCGTGTCGCCGCCCCCGGGTCGAGTACACCGGGGACCAGCTCGCCCAAGACCGTTCGGGGCGCGCGGCCGAACAGGACCCACTCCTGCTCAGTCCACAGGAACGGTGAGTGCCGAATCCGACCGTGTTTCCAGCCGTGCCCTGCTGCCCCGCCGGGCCCGCGCGCGGTCCAGTCGCAGCCGCGCCGAACGGCCGTGCAGCGTCAGCGTCATGAGGTGGTTGCCGAACCAGGGGCCGTCCGTCCTGCGCCAGTCGATCGACGGCCGCGCACCCCGCCCGTGCCGCCCGAACCACCGGCCGAGCGCCCGCCCCGTCCCGCTCCACCCGAAGCGGAAGCCGAGCTTTATCGACAGCGGGATGGAGTTGTGCACGGGGGAGCAGGTGAGCTGGAGGACCCGGGCGTCGGGACCGCCGGGCTCCGGCCAGGACGGTTCGGCGACGTACGCGTGGTGCACGTCCCCGGAGAGCACGAGGACGGTCGCCGGGGCGTCGGCGCCCGAGCCCGCCTCGGCGATCAGCCGGGTCAGGGACTCGAAGGAGTCGGGGAAGGCCGCCCAGTGCTCCAGATCGGCGCCCTGGCGCAGCTTCTCCCCGAACCGCGCCCAGCGGTCCCCGCGCTCGCCCCGGCACAGGGCCGCACTCCAGGACTCGGCGTCGTGCACGAGGTGGGGCAGCAGCCAGGGCAGGGAGGTGCCGATGAGGAGATGGTCGTACGAGCCGGGCGTGTCCAGTGCCTGGTCGCGCAGCCACCGCGCCTCGCCGGGGTTCAGCATGGAGCGGTTCCCCTCCTCCAGGACGCGCGCGGCCCGGCTGTCGAGCATCAGGACCCGCACGCGCCCGAAGTCCCGCCGGTAGCTCCAGCGGACCGAGGCCGGCTCCCGGTCGGCCTCGGCGGCGTGGGCACGCAGCGCGTCCGTACCGTCCGGGGTGGCGCGTACGGCGGCGTGGACCGGGTCGGCGGCCAGCTCGGCGGGGGAGAGGTTGCCGAGGTGCTGGTACACCCAGTACGACATCAGGCCGCTCAGGATCCGCTCGCGCCACCAGGGGGTGGCCCGCATGTCGGCGAGCCAGGCCTCGCTGGTGTTCCAGTCGTCGACGACGTCGTGATCGTCGAAGATCATGCAGCTGGGGACGGTGGAGAGCAGCCAGCGGATCTCGGGGTCGAGCCAGGACTCGTAGTAGAGGTGGGTGTACTCCTCGTAGTCCGCCACCTGGTCGCCCGGCGGGTCCGCCAGGTTCCGGCGGGCGGCGAGCCAGCGGCCGGTGGCCTTGGAGGTCTCGTCCGCGTAGACCTGGTCGCCCAGGAGGAGGAGTACGTCGGGACGCTCGGTGCCCGGTTCGGTGGCCAGGCGGTCCGCCAGGGTGTCCAGGGCGTCCGGGCCCACCGGGTCCGGCTCACCCGCGGGCGGCGCGGCCCATCGGCAGGAGCCGAAGGCGACCCGGACGGTGTCGCCCTCGGCGGGGGTGCGGATCTCGGAGGGCGGGAAAGGGGACTCGGGCGGCGGCCACACGGGTGTGCCGTCGAGGAGCACCTCGTACGCCGAGGCCGTGCCCGGCGCGAGACCCGTCACCGGGACCAGCGCGTAGTGGTGGCCGGCGATCTGGAAGGTGCGGGCCTCGCCGCGCCCGCCGCCGGCGCAGCGCACTTCGGCGACGCATGGACGGCTCGCCTCGACCCATACGGTCGCGGACGAGCCGTCCACATATCTCAGCAGTGGTCCCAGGCGAAGCCCCGCCATCAGCGATCACTCTCCTCCGTCGCCCCGTACGGTACGGAACGACGGAGGGGAACGGGGAGGTTCCGGGCCATTTTGTTCGACAGGGTTCAGCAGTTCGCCAGGTAGCTGGTGAGGGCGCTCTTCTCCGCGGAGTCGACGGAGAGGTCGTAGTAGTACTTCACCTGGACCCAGGCGCGGACGTACGTGCAGCGGTAGGACGTGACCGAGGGCATCCACTCGGCGGGGTCCTGGTCGCTCTTCGACTGGTTCACGTTGTCCGTGACGGCGATGAGCTGCGGGCGGGTCAGGTCGTTGGCGAAGTTCTGGCGCTGGGTGCTGGTCCAGCTGTCGGCGCCGGAGTCCCAGGCCTCGGCCAGCGGCACCAGGTGGTCGATGTCCAGGTCGGAGGCGGCGGTCCAGGTGGCGCCGTCGTACGGGGAGTACCAGGAGCCGCTGGTCGCGGCGCAGGCGGAGCTGGTGACGACGTTCGTACCGTCGCGCTTGAGGACCGTCTCGCGCGTGTTGCAGGTGCCGCTGATGGTGATCCAGTGGTTGAACAGGTCCCGGTTGTACCCTGTGCGGTCCTCGGTCGTCACGGTGAGGGTGGCGAGGTAGGAGCGGGCGGTGGAGGCGCTGACCGGGGTGGGCAGCGCGGCGGAGGCGGTGGGGGCGCTGAAGAGTGCCACGGAGGCTATCAATCCGCTGAGCGCCGCGAGTATGCTGACTCGTCGACGCGCGTAGAACCTGCGCATGTGAACTCCTTGTGGAGCCGGGGGCGTTGGGGTGCGAGCGATTGAAGGGTCGCGTCGCGGTGTTACCGGCGGATGTGCGTCTGGTGAGAAGCTAGTGACGTGCGCATGACACGACAAGGGTTGCGGTCGTGATTCACAGGCACGGGCGGTGGTGCCTCCGGGGGGAGGGCGGCCGGGACCGGGGTGCGGGCGCGGGTGGTTCGGACCGTCGGACGGACGCACGTCCTCACGTCGGAGCGGCCATGCTCGCGCGGTTCCCCGCGCCCCCTGAAGGACCCCGGGCGGGACCCGTCCCGCCAAGGGGCACGGGGAACCGCGACCGGCCCTCACCCGACCCGCACCCGGCGGACAGCCCGGCGGACAGCCCGGCATCCCCACCCCTGACGCGCCCCGCGTACCATGGACCGCGCAGAAGGGGAGTAGCTCTTCGCCGGACCGTCGACATACTGCTCAGCTCGTCTGAGCCGGCGCCCGGAGGCGGGTCCTGTTGAGCAGGACCGGCCAGCGAGACCTTCGGCAAGCAGTGCATCGTCCGTGCCGTCCGGCGCGGACGGACCGTGTGCTGCCGTGCCGAGGTGTCGCGTCAGCGGATGATTTCTCTCGGTGGGGTGGCCCGACCGATTGAGGAACCTTGATCAGCTTCAGCGTCACGGCGCTCGTCTTCGGCGTCGTCTTCCTCGCCGAACTCCCCGACAAGACCGCGCTCGCCGGTCTCGTCCTCGGCACCCGTTACCGCGCCTCGTACGTCTTCGCCGGTGTCGCCGCCGCGTTCGCCGTCCACGTCACGCTCGCGGTGGCGGCGGGCAGCGTCCTCACCCTGCTGCCGCAGCAGGTCGTGCACGCGCTGACGGGCGTGCTCTTCCTGGGTGGCGCGGCGGTGCTGCTGAGGACGAAGGGCGGGGCCGAGGGAGCCGCGGAGGTCCGGCGGCCCGAGAACCAGAGCTTCTGGAAGGTCTCGGGGGCGGGTTTCATGCTCATCCTGGTCGCCGAGTTCGGGGATCTCACGCAGATCATGACGGCGAACCTCGCGGCCCGGTACGACGATCCGCTCTCCGTCGGTCTCGGGGCGGTCCTCGCGCTGTGGGCCGTGGCCGGGCTCGGCATCGTCGGCGGCAAGGCGCTGATGAAGCGGGTGCCACTGAAGCTGATCACGCAGGTCGCCGCCGTGCTGATGGTGGGGCTCGGTGTGTGGAGTCTGTGGGAGGCCGTGGCGGGATGAGTGAGGGGGTGGCGGCGCCCCCGTTTGTTTTGTACCGTAGAGGAACAAAGTGGCTCCCGCCCGCATTCCCTGACCGGTGGGCGGGGCCGCCTTGTTCCTTCCGGGGCGCCTCGCCGGGTCTGACGGCTATGGCCCCCCTTTTTTTGTCGTGCCTTGGAGCTGCTGATGACGGCCACCACCGTTCTGACCGCCCGCGCCCTCCTGCTGGACATGGACGGCACCCTCGTCAACTCGGACGCCGCCGTCGAACGCGTCTGGCGGCGCTGGGCCGAGCGGCACGGGCTGGACGGCGCCGAGATCATGAAGGTGGTGCACGGCCGCCAGGGGTACGCCACGATGGCCGTCCTGCTGCCCGAACGCCCCATGGAGCAGAACCTCGCGGACAACGTGCGGATGCTGGCCGAGGAGACCGCCGACGTGGACGGCGTCGTCCCGATACCCGGCGCACCCGAGTTCCTCGCGTCCCTCGTCGACGGCGGTGTGCCGCACGCCCTGGTGACCTCGGCGGACGTCGCGCTCTCCACGGCACGGATGGGCGCGGCCGGGCTGGCGCTGCCCGAGGTGCGCGTCACCGCCGAGTCGGTCGGCGCGAGCAAGCCGGACCCCGAGGGTTTCCTGAAGGGGGCCGCCGAACTGGGCATCGCCCCCGAGGACTGCGTCGTCTTCGAGGACTCCGGGGCGGGGATCGAGGCCGGACGCGCCGCGGGGATGCGGGTCGTGGGGGTCGGGGAGCGGGCGCGGTCCCACGGTCCGGACGTGGTGGTGCCCGACCTGACGGCGGTGCGGGTCGAGGTGGCCGACGACGGGACGATCCGGCTGCACGTGAACGGCTGACGGGGAGACGGCTGAAGGGGAGACGGCTGAAGGGGAGACGGCTGAAGGGGAGACCGCGGGCGGTGAGACGGCGGGCGGCGGGGCCGGTGCCCCGCCACCCCTCCGGGACCGCCGGTCGGCGGCCGTCGGGGTGGCGGCCGTCGGGGGTGGCGGGCATCGGCCCCGCATCGGGATCGCCGCCCGCCTAACGGCGGTCGAGGACGTCCGTCAGCCTCGTGAAGCCGTCGGTGCCGTGGCCCAGGGCGATGGCGCGGCGGGCGAAGCCTTCGGCCGCACGCATGACACTCGCGTCGATGCCGTGGGACTCGGACACCTGGACGACGTGGGCCATGGTCGACACGGCCGAGGTGAGCGGGTTGCCCTCGCCGGAGTGCCGACCGCTGTCGACCTCTTTCGCGCCCTCCTCGAAGAGCGGCGGGAGGATCGCGGCGATCCCCTGGGCGAACGGGGTCAGCTCCCGCGCGGTGACACCCTCCGCCCGGGCCAGCGCCAGGGCATGGGTGTAGCCGGCGATCGAGGTCCAGAAGAGGTCGAGCAGCGCGATGTCGAAAGTCGCCGCCCGGCCGATGTCCTCGCCGAGGTGGGTGTGGGTGCCGCCCAACGCGCCCAGCACGGGCCGGTGGGCGCGGTAGAGGTCCTCGGAGCCGCTGTAGAGGAAGACGCCGTCCGGGGTGCCGATGGTCGGCGTCGGCGTCATGATCGCCCCGTCGAGGTAGTCGACGCCGTGCTCGGCCGCCCACGCGGCGGTGGAGCGGGCCCGGTCCGGGGTGTCGGCGGTCAGGTTGACCACCGTGCGGCCCTTGAGCGCCCCGGCGACCTCCGGGCCGCGCAGTACCGCGTCCGAGGCGTCGTAGTTGACCACGCAGACGACGGTCAGCGTGCTCGCCGCCACCGCCTCCTCGGCCGACCCGGCGCCGACGGCGCCCCGCGCGAGCAGTTCCCCGTCCCGGCCCGGCGTACGGTTCCAGACCGTGGTCCGCAGCCCGGCGTCCAGGAAGGCGCCGGCGAGGGCCCGGCCCATCGGACCCAGGCCGAGTACGGTGACGGTGGGAGCGGGAGTGGCTGTGCCGGCGGCAGTGGTGGGCTCTTCGGTGTGTGCGGGCATGACTCGGTGACTCCTGTGGGAAGTTGGTCGGTTCGTCGATGCGCGACGAATGGGGCGAGGGGGAGCGAGAATGACGCGCGAGCGTGCCCAGGACCCGAATGTCTGTGGGGTCACCGCGGCGATCGCCGTGATCGAGGGAAAGTGGAAGACGTCGCTGCTCTGGCTGCTGGAGTCCGGTCCGTACCGTCCGGGTGAGCTGCGCCGGCTGCTGCCGGGCCTCAGCGAGAAGGTGCTGACCCAGGCACTCCGCGAGATGGAGACCGACGGGCTCGTGCACCGGGAGGTGCACGACGTGCTGCCGCTGAAGACCGTGTACTCCTTGACCCCGTTCGGCCGTGAACTCTCCTCGGCGCTGGGGCCCTTGTCGGACTGGGGGCACCGACGCCTGGAGACGCTCACCGGAGTCGAGGGCGAGGCCGAGGTCGCGTCCCGGTCCGCCTCCTGAACCGTCACATCATCGTCATCGTGTCCGTCTTCCGTCCCCTGATCGGTGTCACGCGACCTTTCGGCCGCTCCCTCACCACAAGGGTCGCCCGACGGCCGCCTTCCGCCAAGTACCCACAAAAAGGTGGGTACTTATGGGGAACGAGGGAGCATCGGCCGGGTCGTTCCTCCGGGTCGTTCCTTCAGGTCGTTCCTTCGGCGGGCGACTTCCCGACGAGAGCCTGGCGTCCCTCGTCCTGATGCCGGTTCGCCCCCGTCCAGCAACTGCGCCGGCGCAGTTGCTGGACGGGGGCGATGGCGATGGCGATGGCTCGAGTGAGCCGTGTGGGGCGGCGGCGTCAGGCCTCGTTCTTCGGGCCCGTCTGCTGGAGGACCTCGAAGGTCCAGACGGTCGAGTCGGAGGCGGCGGGCCTGGGGCGGTCGCCGCCGCCCTGGTGGGCCTGCTTCATGGGGCCCTCCATCCACGCCTGGAAGGCGTCCTCGTCGCGCCAGCGGGTGTAGACGAGGTAGTTGTCGGTGCCGTCGACGGGGCGCAGCAGCTCGAACCACTCGAAGCCGTCCGAGCTCTCGACCACCCCGGCGCGGGAGGCGAACCGCTTCTCCAGCACCTCACGCTGCTCAGCGGGAACCGTGAGGACGTTGATCTTGACGATACTCATGGCTTCATCCTGCATCACGCGGGACGAAGGGGCACCGCCCGACTCCCGTCGGCCGAACTCGGCCCCCTTCGGCCCTGCCGCCCCCGTGCTCCTATCGCCGCCGTCCAGTCGCTCCCGCCGCCCCGCCGGTCACGGCTCCTTCGTCTCGGACTCCAGCCGCTCCCGGGTCACCAGGCCGTAGACGCCCGGCTCTTCCTTGTCCTTCGTGATCCCACGGCTGCTCTGGTAGAAGAGGACGGCCTGTTCGACCTGGCTGTCGTAGTTCTGGTCGATGTCGCCGTTGTAGAGGCCCAACTGGTTGAGCCGGAGCTGGAGTTCGGTCACCTCGGGGTCGTCGTCGCCGACGCGGAGCGTCTGGGGCACCACCAGCCGGCTGTCGTCCGAGTCGTCCGCGCCGGCGGCCGACGAGCCGCCGGCGGCGCCGGCGCTGGGCGCGCTCTGCGTCGGGCTCGCCGAGGCGGACGCCGACGGCGAGCCCGACGGCTGCGACGGCGAAGGGGAAGGGGAGGGGCTCTTCGTGGGGCTCGGCGACGCGGCCCCGCCGCCCGGCGGCGCCGGTGCGGGCGCCCCGCCCCCGCCCTCCGCCGGCGGTTCCACCGGCGACGCCTCCCCGTCGGGCGACGTGTCCGGCGCGCTCGCCCGCAGGTCGTCCGGCAGCGCGCGGTCCCGCTCGGGGGCGTCGTACGAGAAGAGTCCGCTCGCGAGTCCGGCGGCGGCCATCACCCCCGCGGCGGCCGTCCCGGCGAGGGTGGCGATCAGTCCCGTACGGCGACGGCGTCGACGCCCGGGGCGCCCCGCGGACGGCGAGGCGGGGGAGGGGGAGAGGGAGAGGGAGTGCGGGGAAGGGCCGTCGGGGCGGTCGGGGCCGGCGGAGGCATCGGATGCGAAGGGCACGGGAGCCGTCGACGTGGCCCCCGACGCCGGCCATGGCGTCGGGCCGGCCGGGCCCGGCCGGGATGACGATGCCGAAGAGGGGGATGAGGGCGCCACCGGAGCCGAAGGGCTCGCCGGGCCCGAGAAGGGTGGGCGTGCCGAGAAGGGTGACGAGGGCGACGCGTACGGCGAGGACGACGCGTACGGCGAGGGTGACGGCGGGGTCGGGAACAGTGCCTGGGTCGAGGAGACGCTCGACGCGCTCGTCGTGTGCGACGCGTCGGGTCCGCCCCCGCCGGGCTCTCCGTCCCTCTGGTCGAACAGCCGCACGTCCGCCACGTCCGGCCCGGTCGGGGTCGCCGCCGCGGTCGCCGCCGTGGTCACCGGCATGGCGATCGTCGACGTCGGGTCGGGCCCCGGCAAGGGGGAACCCGACCCACTCGGCCCAGTTCCGCCCGGCCCGTGCTCCACCCGCTCCTGCCGCGTCGTCAGGGCTGCGTCGCCGCCGGGGGTTCCGGGGCGCCGGGGGCTTTCGAGGGGCCCGTCGTTCTCGTCGCCCAGCTCCACGTACGGGCGTATCCGGAGGGGGTCGAAGTCCTCTGCGGCCGCCGCCTCGGCCGTACGGGCTTCGAGAAGGGCCTCGGACGCGCGGCGGCCGCACGCGCAGGACGGCGTGCCGTCCGAGGCCCGGGGTGTGGAGCATTCCGGGCATATGTGACTGGTCGGTTCACTCACGTGTCGTTCCTCCCCGTGAAGACTCCAGAGTTTAAGCAAACGATCGACACAGAATCTCCCAGGCGCCCCGGGAATCACGGGTTCCGGATCGCCTCGACAGGCCATAACCGGTCACACCCACCACGATGTAGTGGACGCGGAAGAAGAGGACACTGGGGACGCTGTACGAGACCCTCGGGAGCTCGGGAGGTCTGCATGACCGACGACATCGACCACGCCACCGCCGACGGCGGCGACGAGGCCGCGAACACCGCCGACGACACCGCCGGACGCACGCCCCCGCCCGGCCCCCGCGGGCACGGCGTGCCCGTCGCCGAAGGTGTGCCCGGTGGCGTGATGGTCTCCATCGGGGCCCTGCTGCTGGGAATGCTGCTGGCGGCACTCGATCAGACCATCGTGTCGACGGCGCTGCCGACGATCGTGAGCGACCTCGGCGGGCTGGAGCACCTGTCGTGGGTGGTCACGGCGTACATGCTGGCCGCGACGGCGGCGACCCCGCTGTGGGGCAAGCTCGGCGACCAGTACGGCCGGAAGAGGCTGTTCCAGACGGCGATCGTGATCTTTCTCATCGGGTCGGCGCTGTGTGGAATGGCACAGAACATGCCCCAGTTGATCGGGTTCCGGGCCCTGCAGGGGCTCGGTGGCGGCGGGCTGATGGTGCTGTCGATGGCGATCGTCGGGGATCTCGTCCCGCCGCGTGAACGCGGGCGCTACCAGGGGCTCTTCGGCGCGGTCTTCGGTGCGACGAGCGTGCTCGGGCCGCTGCTCGGCGGGCTGTTCACCGAGCATCTGAGCTGGCGTTGGGTGTTCTACGTCAACCTGCCGGTGGGAGCGGTGGCGTTGCTCGTCATCGCCGCCGTGCTGCGCATCCCGCGCAAGGCCGAGCGGCACGTCATCGACTACCTCGGCACCTTCCTCATCGCCTCCGTGGCCACCTGTCTGGTCCTGGTCGCCTCCCTCGGCGGCACCACCTGGGACTGGACCTCGCCGCAGATCATCGGCCTCTCCGCCCTGGCCGTCCTGCTCGTCGTCGTGTTCGTGGCCGTCGAGCGGCGGGCCGCCGAACCCGTCCTGCCCCTCAAGCTGTTCCGTGTCCGTACCTTCACCCTCTCCGCTGTGATCAGCTTCGTCGTCGGCTTCGCGATGTTCGGCGCGATGACCTACCTGCCGACGTTCCTGCAGGTCGTGCACGGTGTGTCGCCGACCATGTCGGGTGTGCACATGCTGCCGATGGTGTTCGGGCTGCTGCTGTCCTCGACGGTCTCCGGGCAGATCGTCAGCCGCACGGGCCGCTGGAAGGTGTTCCCCGTCGTCGGCACGGCCGTCACCACGCTCGGCCTGCTGCTCCTGCACCAGCTCGACGCGGACAGCGGTGACGGCGAGATGAGCGCGTACCTCTTCGTCTTCGGGCTCGGGCTCGGCCTCGTCATGCAGGTCCTCGTCCTCGTCGTGCAGAACGCCGTCTCGTACGAGGACCTCGGCGTCGCCACCTCCGGCGCGACCTTCTTCCGGTCCATCGGCGCCTCGTTCGGGGTGGCGGTCTTCGGTACGGTCTTCGCCGGGCACCTCGGCGACAAGCTCACCGACGCCCTCGACGGGGCCTCGCTGCCGTCCGGCGTCAGCGTGGACGGGCTCAAGGCCGACCCGCGCGAGATCGCCGAGCTCCCGGCCGCGCTGCGCCCCTCCGTCCTCGACGCCTACGCCTCCTCCATCACCGACGTCTTCGTCTACGCGGCCCCCGTCGCCGTCGTCGGGTTCGTCCTCGCCCTGTTCCTGCGCGAGGACCGGCTGCGGGCGTCCGTGACGGCGCCGGATGCCACGGAGACGCTCGCCAGCAACCCCGTCGAGCGGTCGTCGTACGACGAGGTGTGCCGGGCGCTGTCGGTGCTCGGGTCCCGGGAGGGCCGCCGCGAGATCTACCGGAAGATCACCGCACGGGCCGGCTACGACCTGTTGCCCGCCGCGAGCTGGCTGCTGCTGCGGATCCGGCGGTACGGCTGGGCCGAGCCCGCCGTGCTCGCGGAACGCAGCGCCGTCCCGCTCGACGTGATCATGGCGGCGACCCGGCAGGTCGAGGAGCGCCGCCTCGCCCGCCGCGACGGCATCGACCTCGTCCTCACCGACAGCGGCCAGGTGGCGGCCGAGCGGCTCTCCAAGGCCCGCGAGGACTCCCTCGCCGAACTCCTCGGCGACTGGTGGGGCCCCGACCGCCCCACCGACCTCGTCCGCCTCGTCGAGGAACTCAACGCCGAACTCTGCGGCTCGGACGCGGAACGCCCGCACCACGAGGGAGCGATCACCCGACGGCCGACGACCACGACGACCTCCGGTACGCCGCCCACGCCCCCTGCGGCTCCTACGTCCACGTCAGTCTCTTCGTGAACCAGTGGTCCGCGTACTCGTGGTCGTTGTGCGGGGGGCTCTCCTCGTAGCCGAGCCGGGCGTAGAGCGCGCGGGCCTCCACCAGGTCGCCCCGGGTGTCGAGGACGATCCGTTCGGCGCCGAGGGCGCGGGCGGCGTCCTCGGCGGCCTTGACGAGGAGGGCGGCTCCGCCCTTGCCGCGTGCCTCCGCCAGCAGGAAGACCCGCTTCAGCTCGGCCGTCGCGGCGTCCGTCAGCCGTACCCCCGCCGTGCCCACCGGTTCGCCCCCGTACCGGGCCACCAGGAGCACCCCGTCCGGCGGTGACAGGTACGCCCCGGTGTCCGCCGCGACCTCGCGCTCCAACTCGTCCGGGTCCGTGACGCGCCCCTCGTGCAGCAGATACCAGCGGTCGCTGACCTCCGTGTAGTACGCCCGCCAGAGCGCGGCGGCGACGGGGGAGTCGTGGGGCTCGTCCTCCACGGACCAGGTGGTCGTCATGCGGGTCATGCCGGTCATTGTCGGGAGCGGGGGCGTGTGGCCCGCAAACGATTTACGCCGTTGTCCCGCTCCGCGCTTGCCGTTTGAACCAACGGGATCGGGCAACCCGGTGCGAAACGGCCCGACGGGGCGAGACGCCCGGGCCGAGGACTCTGGAAGGCATTCATGTCCACAGGCTTGATCATCGCTTTGATCGTGATCGTGGCGGCCGTGGTCGTTGTAGCGGCCGTCCTGACCCAGCGCGCCCGCCGCGGTGCGGGTGCCGGCGGATCGCTGAAGCGGCGTTTCGGACCCGAGTACGACCGGACCGTGGCCCGCCATGACGGCGACGAGCGGGCCGCCGCCCGGGAACTCGCGGAGCGGGTGAAGCGGCACGGCTCGCTGGAGAAGCGGGCGCTGCCGAGCGCGGAGCGCGAACGGTACGAGTCCCGCTGGGCGGCCGCCCAGGAACGCTTCGTCGACTCGCCCCGTGAGGCGGTCGCCGAGGCGGACCGGCTGCTCTCCGAGGTGGCCGGGGCCCGGGGCTTCCCGGACGGCGGCCACTACGAGACCCAGCTGGAGGCGCTCTCCGTCCACCACGCCCACCATGTGCACGGCTACCGCCGGGTGCACCTCGCGGCGCACACCACCGGCGACACGGCCCAGGGCCGCGCGGGCACCGCGAACGGCGCCGGCCCCGGCACCGGTACCGAGGAGATGCGCGAGGCCATGGTCGAGGCCCGCGCCCTGTTCGAGGACCTGGTGACCCCGGACCGCCGGGACGCCCGGGCGGACCGTGAGGGCACGGCCGGGCGCGAGGGCCCGGCCCACCGCGAAGGAACGGCGCGACGCGACGAGAACGACGGTGCGGCCGCCGACGGCCGCCATCGGTCCCATCTGCCATGGGCGCTCACCAGGCGCCACGCGAAGGGGAGTTGAGGGGGATGACTGACGACGTGACGAGGGGCGAGGGCATCCGCGAACGCGGTCCGCGCGAGACGCGGGACGCCGACGCGAGGCGTGACGGGGTGAAGGGCGGCGGGCTTCCGCAGGGCACCCGGGCGACGGACACGGCAGGCACCGCGGGCACCCGGGCCGCGGTCGTGCCGGGCCACGACACCACGGCGGGCCGTACGGGTACGGGAGGCCGGGCCGAGGGGCCGAACGGCGGCAGGACACCGGGTGTCGGCGAAGGCCCCGGCCCGGTGGCCCGCGAGGGTCACACCCAGGCGCCCACGGGCGGTTCCGGGTCCTCCGGATCCCCGCTGCTGCCCCATGACGAGAGCGACAAGCTGACGCTGCGGTTGCAGCACGCGGTCGGCGAGTTCGTCGACGGGCCCAGGTCGGCCGTCGAGGAGGCCGATCACGTCCTCGAAGAGGCGGCCGCCCGCTTCACCGACGCGGTGACCCGGCGTCGCCGCACCCTGCGCGACTCCTGGCAGACCACCGCCGACGGCCGCGCGGACACCACCGACACCGAACAGCTCCGCCTCGCCCTGCGCGACTACCGGGAGCTGACCGAACGGCTGCTGCGGCTCTGAGACCGACAGCGGCGAACGCCGAGACCGCGCTCCGGGTCGTGCCCCGGGGCGCGGTCTCACGTATGCGCGGAGCCGGGCCGGCCGGGGCGGCGTCGCGCGCCTCGTGACGGGCCAGGCCTTCCGGGGCGCGGGAACCGCGCGATCAGCGCACCCGGCCCGCGGCCGCCCCACGGCACATCACCCCGGGTTCCTCAGGTGCTCCGCCCACTCTCCCGGCGCTCACGCCATTCCCGTACGACCACTTCCACGTCGTACGGCTTCAGGCCCAGCGGCGGTCCAGGTGGTGGCTTGAACATCATCTCGCTGATCTTGGCGTTGATCTCGGTGACGATCCTGCGGACGGCGCCTTCGGAGGGGGCCTCGGCGGCTGCCGCGAGAGCGTCCTCCGCCTCCTTGCGCAGGGCGAGCGTCGGGGGCAGGACCGACAGGCCCTCGCGGGCCATCTTCCGCTTGATCCACCAGAGTTCGTCGTAGGTCGTGTCGTCGTCGGGAAGCGGTCGGCCCACGCCGGGGAGGGCCGTGAAGTCGCCGCGCGCCTCCGCTTCGCGGATCTGTTTGTCGACGAAGGACTCGAAGCTGACACCGGGTGGCTTTCGCTCGGTCATGCCTCCATTGTGCCGGAGCCCGCACAACAGGACGATCCGGCGAATTATCATGCGGCGGCGGCGCGCCAAACGCGCCGTGCGCAGCGACAATTGGAGTTTGACCCGTTAGGAGCGGTACGTGCTCGAACTCACCATGGCCTCGGTCTCCGAGGCGGACGCCGGGGCGACGGCCGGCATGCAGATGGCCGACGCGCCCAGCGAGCCGGGCGGCGTGCTCCGGGTGGGCCGCGATCGGGCGGTGTGCCGGCTCGCGACACCGGACGACTGGCTCTTCGTCTCCCGTGTGCATCTGGAGTTCCTGTGCGGCCCGGACGGGAGCTGGCAGGTCACCTGGCTGCGGGGCTCGCACGCCGACCCCTCCTCCGAGGTGCGGCTGACCCTGCTCAACCACCAGCCCTCGCCGCTCCCGTACGGCGGTACGGCGAAGCTCCCGCACGGCAGCTCCGGCGAACTCGTCATCTACGACCGCACGGGCCCCCGCAGCGTCAACGTGGGCTTCTACCACGAGGCCTGACGGAGCCGCCGTCCCGCCGCACCCGGTTCAGTCCAGCACCCGGGCCAGCGCGAACCCGTCGTACCCCTTGGTGCCCACCGTCTGGATCGCCGTCCCGCTCAACTTCGGGTGCGTGGCGATGAGTTCGATGGCGGCCCGGGTGCCGCGGACGTCCGGCTCGGTGCTGTCGGCGTCGGCGACCCGGCCGCCGCGTACGACGTTGTCGACGACGATGACGCTGCCGGCCCGGGTGAGCTTGAGGGCCCACTCCACGTAGTGCGGGTTGTTGGCCTTGTCCGCGTCGATGAAGACCAGGTCGAACGGCTCGGGGTTCTCGTCGGTCAGCTTGGGCAGCGACTCCAGGGCGGGGCCGACCCGTACCTCGACGAGCCCGTCGAGCCCGGCGCGCGCGATGTTGCGGCAGGCGACCTCCGCGTGTCGGGCGCTGTACTCCAGGGAGATGAGCCGGCCGTCGGCGGGCAGCGCCCGGCCCAGCCAGATGGTGCTGTAGCCGCCCAGGGTGCCGATCTCCAGGATGCGGCGGGCACCCTGGATCTGGGCGAGGAGGTGCAGGAACTTCCCCTGGTTGGCGGCGACGTCGATGGCCGGAAGTCCGGCCGCCTCGTTGTCGCGCAGCGCCGCCTCCAAGGCCTCGTCGTCCGGGGCGAGGTGGGTGGTGAAGTAGACGTCGACGTCGTCCCAGGTCCGCGACTCGCTCATGAAGCTGTGCCTCCCGCGCCTTTCATCAGGACAGTTACTTAGAACAGCTAAGTAGGTGCGCTAATGAATATAGGCGCGGGGCGGGCCCCCTGTCAGCGGTTCCGGGGTGTGTTTCAGTCGTTCGGTGCGGACTTCGTATCCGCCGGCGGCACCGGCATCGGCGTCGGCGGACCCTGCGGGTACGCCCCCGGCGGCATCGGCGCACCGGGCGGGTAGGCCCCCGGCGGCATGAAGACCGCGCCCGGCGGCGGTAGGGGCGGCAGTTGCCGCTTCGCGTTGCGCTTGAGCACGATCGCGACGGCCACCGCCTTGATCGCCAGTACGGCGATGCCGATGCCGAACGACACCAGCCAGCCGGGGATGCCCCACACGGTCCACATCTCGTCCACGTAGATGACCTTTCGATAGGTGTCGTCGGCCGCGGCCCGCCGCAGCGTGTGATCGCCGGAGATCAGCTCCGGCCGCGGGAAGTCCTGCTCGACGGCGGTGAGGAAGTCCGTGCCGCCCGCGGTGAGGTCGCCGAGCGTGCCGACGGGCGCGCCCAGGCGTCCCGCGAAGGTCACCTCCGGCTCGTTCCCGCCGATCGCGGAGCCGGGCTCCATACGGTGCTCGGCGAGAACGTACAGGCCGAGGGCCTGCGGGGTGGCGGCCAGGCGGGACAGGCGCATCGGGTAGACCGGCTCGTCGCTGGCGAAGGTGAGGTGGAGCGGGTCCAGGGTGCCCGAGAGCGGGGTGCCCTCGGAGCCCTCGGAGCCCTCGGAGCCCTCGGAGTCCTCCGGCGCCAGCCTGATCGCCACGTACTCCCACTTCCGCCGGACGTACGGCTCCAGCGCCGTGTCCAGCCGGTCCGGGAGCGCGAAGCCGTTCTCGTCGAGCCAGTCGCCGAGGGCGCCGGAGTCGGTGGCGGTCAGCCGGGCCACGTCGAACGGGCCGAGCCGCTCGCGGCCGACGACGTCCACCGAGGACCGCGGGTCCCGGGGCGCGGCGTCCCCCGCCATGCCGTCGCTCTCGAACATGTCGAACGGCCAGTCGTGCGAGCGCGGCCAGAAGTACTCGCGCCTCTCGTGCACGGGCGCGGTCTCCTCGTCGAGCCGGTCGAAGACGGCCGCGTCGCCGAGCTTCACCGTGGCCCGGTTCGGCACCGGCATGATCCAGGCGGCCGTCCGGGCGTCACCGGAGACCGTCAGGCTCATCAGGATCTGTTCCTCGCGGCCGTCCCAGCGCACCACGGACCGCTCGCGGTTCACCGACATGTTCCGCCCGTCGTCCGGCACCATCGCGCCGCAGCCGCAGGCGTACGCCGGTGCCACGAGCGATGCCAGTTGAAGCCCCAGCAGGGCGAGGACGACCACCAGGAGCCGTTCGCGCGCCCCGCGCCTCCCGTGCGCCCATTCCGCCGGACGCGCGCGCCCCCGTACGAAACCCTTCATCCCCCGTGCCCTCCCGCTGACCTGCCGGCGTGCCGCCCTGCTCGGAGCCATGCTTCCAGGTCTTTGTCAGTGGCCTGTCACGACCCTGCCCGTGATGCGCATCCGTGATCCGCGTCGTGCCCTTGAGCGTGCGGGCGACCTTCCGCGCACTATCGTCATCCGGACAAAACAAGGGCGACTCTCAGGTGAAGAGCGGGTTGCCCGCGTCTCACGACGAGGACAGTGCGAGCCTTCTCGGGGGGACGTCGACGGGGCGGGAGGACGACGGCGCGTGGCGACGGAGCAGAGCAGACCGGGCGGTGCCGTGGGTACGGGCTTGACGGCGGCGCGACTGGTGGCCGTCCGGGCCGTGCTGTGGCTGGTCGCCGCGATCCTGGCGGTGCGGCAGGTCGCGGTCGTGCTGAACACACCCAAGGGCGAGCGGCTGACGGACCTGGAGACCTGGGTCGGACCCAGCGGCGTCCTGCATGTCAACGGCTCGCTGTACGACTCGACGCGCTTCACGGGCACGCCCTTCGGCGGCCTCGTCCTCAAGCCCCTCACCCGAATGGCGGAACAGGCGCTCGGCTGGGGCTGGACCTTCGGCACCCTCCTGCTGGTCGTCGCCCTCGGCCTGGTCGCCGCCCGCGCCCTGCCCCAGCCCGTCACCCGCCGTACGGCACTGCTCGCCGCGCCCGTCGCGGTCACCCTGCTGATGCTGTCGCTGCCGGTGCGGAACACGCTGTACCTGGGCCAGACCAGCATCATCCCCGTCCTGCTCGTCCTGGCGGGCTGCTTCGTGGTCCGGGGCGAGCGCACCAGCGGAGTCTTCATAGGGCTCGCCGCGGCCTTCCAGCCGACCGTGCTGCTGTTCGTGCCGCTGCTGTGGTTCACCGGCCGCAAGCGGGCCGCCGCGAGCACCGGGATCACGTTCGCCGGGGCCACCGCGCTGGCCTGGGCCGCGATGCCGCACGACTCGTACACCTACTGGGTGCACCACCTCGCCGGCGTCGGCCTCGGCGGCCGGGCGGACGACCTCGCCAACCAGTCCCTGCACGGCATGCTGCTCCGGCTGGGCCTTACGGGCCCGCTGGAGATCGTCGTCTTCTTCGCGCTGGCCGCCGCCGTCGCCGTACTCGGCATGCGGCGGGCCATCCACTACGCCCGCGACGGGCAGCTGCTGCTCGCCGTCGCCCTCACCGGCTGTGTCGTGGTCGCCGTCTCGCCGACGTCCTGGAAGCACCAGCTGCTGTGGGTGCTGCTCGCGGTGGTCGGCCGGGTCGGCAAGAAGGCCTCGTCACGGTACGTGTGGCCGGTCGCCGTCGTCCTGGTGATGACGCTGCCGGCGAAGATGATGGTGCCGAACGTGGGCGTCCTGCACCCGGTGCGCGACGACGTCGTCCTACTGGCCGCGCTCACCGCAGCCCTTGTCGTGCCGTTCCTGTCCCGTACCTCGGAGTACTACCGGGCGCCGATCCCCACGGAGTACGCCCCGAAGGCGGAGACCCGCTTCAGTTGGGCCCCGTTACTGCGCCGGGTGGCCACCCGCCCGAACCTGCTCCTCGAACTGCTGCTGATCCGCGTCACGTACGCCGCCTACCAGCGCACCCGCCTGGAGGCCACCGGCAGCCGGGCCACCGCCGAGGAGCACGCCGGGCAGGTCCTGGCCGCCGAGAAGGCCCTGTTCATCGACATCGAACACTGGTTCAACCACACGGTGGTCGGGATCGGCTGGCTGCGGGACTTCTTCGACTTCTACTACACCTCGTTCCACTTCGTGGTCCCGCTGACCGTCCTCGGCGTCCTCTACTGGCGCCGCCCCGCCGACTACCGCTGGGCCCGCACGGCCATCGGCTTCACCACGGTCCTCGCGCTCGTCGGCTTCTTCTTCTACCCGCTGGCACCGCCGCGCCTGATGCCCGGCCTCGGCATCATCGACACCATCCACGGCGTCCAGGACTTCTCCAGGCCGGACTACGGCAAGCTGACCGAACTCGCCAACCAGTACGCGGCGATGCCGTCCCTGCACTTCGGCTGGTCCCTGTGGTGCGGCCTGACGATCGCGCTGGTCGCGCCCAAGGTGTGGATGAGGGTACTGGGCCTGATGCACCCCTTCTTCACGGCCCTGGCGATCGTCGCGACCGGCAACCACTGGATCCTCGACGCGGTCGGCGGCGCGGCCGTCGTGGGCGCGGGCTTCGGCCTGACGTACCTCCTGACAGGTCCCCGCACCACCGCGCCCCGCCAGGGGCGCGGGGAACCGCGCGACCGGCCACCGGCCACCCGCGGACTCTCCACGGCCGTCCAGCGCGGCGGCGGAGGCAAGGGCGAGGGGTAGAGGCCAGGGCCCTGCAGGGTCCGTCCTGCATACGCGAGAGACCGGTGCCGGCGCCAGGGATTCGAGGGCGGTCCTGGCCGACCGAACGGGCATGCGTCGACATGCGGCCACGGGAGCGCCACCGGGGACGGGCCGACGGCGCCGGGAGGCCGTCGGCCCGAGTGCGGGGGCCGGTGCTGTCAGACGGTGGTGACCTGCAGGTGCTTCACCCCGTTGATCCACGCCGAGCGCAGTCGGCTGGGCTCGCCCACGAGCCTGAGGTTCGGCATCGCGTCGGCGATCGCGTTGAAGATGAGGTCGATCTCCAGGACGGCCAGGGACTTGCCGAGGCAGAAGTGCGGGCCTCCGCCGCCGAAGCCGAGGTGGGGGTTGGGGTCGCGGGTGATGTCGAAGGTGTCGGGGTCGGTGAAGACGTCCGGGTCGTGGTTGGCGGAGGCGTAGAAGATGCCGACGCGGTCGCCCTTCCTGATCGGCTTGCCGCCGAGTTCGACGTCCTGGGTGGCGGTGCGCTGGAAGGAGTTGACCGGGGCGGCCCAGCGGACGATCTCCTCGGCCGCCGTCGCGGGGCGCTCACGTTTGTAGAGGTCCCACTGGTCGGGGTGGGTGAGGAAGGCGTGCATGCCGTGGGTGATGGCGTTGCGGGTCGTCTCGTTGCCCGCGACCGCCAGCATCAGCACGAAGAAGCCGAACTCGTCGGAGGTGAGGTTGCCCTCGTCCTCGGCGGCCACCAGCGTGGTGACGATGTCCTTCGCCGGGCACTGCTTGCGGTCGGCGGCCATGTTCATGGCGTAGGCGATGAGTTCCATCGCCGACTCCTGGCCGACCTCCTCGGTGATGGCGTACTCGGGGTCGTCGTAGGAGATCATCCGGTTCGACCACTCGAAGATCCGGATGCGGTCCTCCTGCGGGATGCCGATCAGCTCGGCGATGGCCTGCAGGGGGAGTTCGCAGGCGACCTCGGTGACGAAGTCGAACGGGCCGGCGTGGGCGACCGCCTCCCGGGCGATGTTCAGGGCGCGGTGGCGCAGGTTGTCCTCCAGCGCGCGGATCGCCCTCGGGGTGAACACGCGCTGCACGATCTGGCGGACCCGGGTGTGCTCCGGCGGGTCCATGTTCAGCAGGATCAGGCGCTGGGCGTCGATCGCGTCGCGCTCGATGTGCTCGTTGAAGCGGATGATCGCGGTGTTGACCGTCGAGGAGAACAACTCGGGGTGCGTGGAGACGTACTTGACGTCCGCGTGCCGGGTGACGGCCCAGTAGCCCTCGTCCGCGAAGCCCGCGATGCCGGGTGCCTGCGGGATCCAGTGGACCGGTTCCGTACGGCGCAGTTCGGCGAACTCCGGGAGGGGGACACGGTGGTGCAGCAGGTCGGGGTCGGTGAAGTCGAACCCGTCGGGCAGCGCTGGACAGGGCATCGGCGACTCCTGACGGAGCATCAGATACAGGGAATTGCGGTGACCGTAGTAACGGGTTCTACAACTAGCAAGGGGTACGGGCCCTTCAGTCGGCCTTTCGGTCGGCTTTTCAGTTGCCGCACGCCCCTTGCGGTCCCGGAGCCGGGCTCAGCAGACTGCTCAAGAGAACTAGAACGCGTACTAGTTCTGCGTGGCGGGCCGGGCCGGGACGCCCCGCGCCGCGCGGGTAACCGTTGAGAGGAATCCCCATGGCCGCGGAACCCGTGATCGTCGAAGCCGTACGCACCCCCATCGGCAGGCGCGGCGGAGCGCTCGCCAACCTGCACCCCGCCTACCTGCTGGGCGAGACCTACCGTGAACTCCTCGGCCGCACCGGCATCCCCGCCGACTGCGTCGAGCAGATCGTCGGCGGCACGGTGACCCACGCCGGCGAACAGTCCATGAACCCCGCGCGCACGGCCTGGCTGACCATGGGCCTGCCGTACGAGACCGCCGCGACGACGGTCGACTGTCAGTGCGGCTCCTCGCAACAGGCCTCGCACATGGTGGCCAACATGGTCTCGGCGGGCGTCATCGACGTCGGGATCAGCTGCGGGGTCGAGGCCATGTCCCGGGTGCCGCTCGGGTCGGGGTCCAAGCACGGGCCCGGGAAGCCGTTCCCGGAGGAGTGGAACGTCGACCTGCCGAACCAGTTCGAGGCGGCGGAGCGGATCGCCCGCCACCGGGGGCTCACCCGGGAGAACGTGGACGCCCTCGGGCTCGTCTCGCAGGAGCGGGCCGCCGCCGCGTGGGCCGAGGAACGGTTCAAGAAGGAGACGTTCGCCGTCCAGGTGCCGACGACCGAGGCGGAGCAGGGCGCCGGACAGGGCATGTGGCGGCTCGTCGACCACGACGAGGGACTGCGCGACACGTCCATGGAGGCGCTGGCCCGGCTGAAGCCGATCATGCCGACGGCCGTCCACACGGCGGGCAACTCCTCCCAGATCAGCGACGGCGCGGCGGCGATCATGTGGGCGTCGAAGCGGATGGCCCGCGCGCTGAAGCTGCGGCCCCGGGCGCGGATCGTCGCCCAGGCGCTGGTCGGCGCGGACCCCCACTTCCACCTCGACGGGCCGATCGACGCGACCAAGGCCGTGCTGGGGAAGGCCGGGATGTCGCTCAAGGACATCGACCTGGTCGAGATCAACGAGGCCTTCGCGTCGGTGGTGCTGAGCTGGGCGCAGGTCTTCGACCAGGATCTCGCGAAGGTGAACGTCAACGGCGGAGCGATCGCTCTAGGGCATCCGGTGGGTGCGACGGGCGCGCGGCTCATCACCACCGCGCTGCACGAACTGGAGCGGACGGACAAGGAGTTCGCTCTGGTGACGATGTGTGCGGGGGGCGGGCTGGCGACCGGGACGATCATTCAGCGGTTGTGACCCGCCGCCGGTCGACCGCGGTGCGGTGACTGTGGTCGGATCGACTGCGGTTCGATCGACTGCGGTTCGGCCGACTGCGGTTCGGCCGACTGCGGTTCGGCCGACTGTGGTTCGGTGGCTGTCCGGCTGTCCGGCTGTCCGGCTGTTCCGCGGCCGGCGTCCGGAGACCGAAAGGGCCCTGCTGGTCGTCCCGCGGCCAGCAGGGCCCTTTCCCGTGGCGGCCCGTCCCCCGTGCCGCCTCGTTCCCCCGTGGCGGCTGGTCGTGCCGCCCCTTTCCCCCGTAGCGGCAAGTCCCCCGTGGGCGTGCCGCTCCGTCCCCCGTCGTGCGCGGCCCCCGTACCGCCCACACCACTGATTCCACCGGGTCGCGCATTGTTAGGCAGGGGGGTCGAGCCTGCCAAACAATGGCCGGACGCGATCTCTCCGCTTGGGTGGCCGAATGCGTACGTTGGTTGTCCGGGACGGTGTGGGTGCGGTGGGAGGGGAACAGCGCGGTGGCGGGTCGTCGTGAGGTGCCGGTCGATCCGGGGGCCGGGCCGGTGCAGCGGTTCGCGTTCGAGTTGCGGAAACTGCGGACCGAGGCGGGCGGTCTCACCTACCGGGCGATGGCCGAGCAGGCGGGCTACTCGATCACCACCCTCTCCCAGGCCGCGGGCGGCGAGCAGTTGCCCACGCTGCCGGTGGCCCTGGCCTTCGTACGGGCCTGCGGCGGCGACCCGGCGGAGTGGGAGATCCGGTGGCACCAGGCCGTCGAGGAGGCCGCCGCCTTCGACCCGGAGAACGACGGGGCGGGCGCCGAGCCGCCGTACCGGGGGCTGGCCCGGTTCGAGACCGACGACAGCGGACTCTTCTTCGGCCGGGACCGGCTCACCGCCGACCTCGTGGACCTGGTGCGCCGCCGCCGGTTCGCGGCGGTCTTCGGCCCCTCCGGCATCGGCAAGTCCTCGCTCCTGCGCGCCGGTCTGATCCCCGTCCTGCGGGAGTCCGAGGAGCCGGACCTGCGACCGTCCGCGATCCAGATCCTGACGCCCGGCGATCAGCTGTCCCGCACGCATGAGCTGCTGCGGGAGGGGAGCGGACCCGGCGACGGCACCGGCACCGGTGACCGGCTCGTGGTCGTCGACCAGTTCGAGGAGGTCTTCACCCTCTGCCACGACCCGGCCGAACGCGCCCGTTTCATCGACCTGTTGCTGACCGCGCGTGACCCGGAGAACCGGTTGCGGGTGCTGGTGGCGGTGCGCGCGGACTTCTACGGCCGGTGCGCCGAGCACCGTGAGCTGGCCGAGGCGCTGGGCGACGCCAATCTGCTGGCCGGGCCGATGAGTTCGACGGAGCTGCGCGAGGTCGTCGTCAAACCGGCCGCGGCCGCCGGGCTGACCGTGGAGCGGGCGCTGACCACCCGGCTGGTCGAGGAGATCACCGACGCGCCCGGCGGGCTGCCGCTGCTGTCGCACGTCCTGCTGGAGACCTGGCGGCGACGCCGGGGCAAGACGCTGACCCTCGCCGGGTACGAGGCGGCCGGTGGCCTGGACGGGGCGATCGCCAAGACCGCCGAGGACGTCCACAGCCGGTTCACCGAGGGCGAGGCGGCCACGGCCCGCCGGGTGGTGCTGCGGCTGATCTCCCCGGGCGACGGCACGCCCGACACGCGCCGGCCCGCGGACCGGGCCGAGTTGGAGACCACGGGCACCGGCCGGGAGGAGGTCGCCCAGGTGCTGGAGGCGCTCACCCGGGCCCGCCTCCTCACCCTCGACGGGCCGACCGTCGAAGTCGCCCACGAGGCGCTCCTCACCGCCTGGCCTCGCCTGCGCGGATGGATCGAGGAGGACCGGGACCGCCTGCGCGCCCACCGGCAACTGACCGAGGCGGCCCGCGCCTGGGAGGAGTTGGGCCGCGACGCGGGCGCGCTGTACCGGGGGAGCCGGCTCGTGACGGCGCGGGAGTACTTCGCGGGCCCCCGCCACACCGACGACCTGACCGACCAGGAAGCCGCCTTCCTCACCGAGGGCCTCGCCGCCCTCGACCAGGAGGAACGCGCCCGCGCCCGGACCACCCGCCGCCTGCGTGTCCTCGTCACCTCCCTCGCCTGCCTCCTGGCCCTCGCGCTGACCGCCACGACGGTGGCCTACTGGCAGCGCCAGAGCGCCCTGGACGCCCAACGTGCGGGACTCTCACGGCAGTTGGCCGCCCAGTCCGCCGCCCTGCTGGACAGCGACACCGACCTCGCCTCGCTGCTGGCCATCAAGGCGTACCGGACGAGCCCCACCCGTGAGGCCACCCGGAGCCTGTACGCCGCCGCGGCCGTCCCTCTGGAACGCCGGCTGACCGGCCACACCGGAACCGTGTCCGCCCTGACCTACAGCCCCGACGGAAAGACCCTCGCCAGCGGTAGTTTCGACGGCACGGTACGGCTGTGGGACCCGGCGACCGGACGTACCCGGAAGGTGCTCGCCGGGCGTGCGGACGCGGACGGCCCCGACCTGGTACGCACCGTGGCCTTCGGCCGGGACGGCAGGACCTTCGCCACCAGCCACGGCGACGACGCGCGGCTGTGGAACCTGGACACCGGACGGGTACGGGCCTCGGTCGCCGTCCGCGACCCCGACGACGACAACATGGCGGCGGTGGGCTTCGATCACGACGGACGCGCGCTGGCCGTCACGGAGGCCGGGCAGGTGCTGGACGTGGCCACCGGCCGCGTCGCGACCACCCTTCAGGGCCCCACCGGTCTGGAGATGGCGGTGGCGTTCTCCCCCGACGGACGCACCCTCGCCACCAGCACCCGGGACCACACCGCGCACCTGTGGGACCTGGACACCGGCCGCGTGCTGTTCGCCCTCAAGAGCAGTACCGGCGTGGTCAGTTCACTGGCGTTCGACTCCGACGGGAAGACCCTGGCCACGGGCACCGAGGACGGCACCGTCCACCTGTGGGACGTGGCCGACGGCAAGCAGCGGACCACCCTCACCAGCGCCAGCAGCCGGGTCGAGTCCATGGCGTTCGACCCGGACGGCAGGACCCTGGCCGCGGGCAGCTACGACGGCACGGTACGCCTGTGGGACCTCTCCACCGGACGCGCCGACACCACGCTCACCGGCCACACCCGCCCGGTGATGTCGGTGGCGTTCGACCCCGACGGGAACGAACTGGCGACGGGCAACGAGGCCGACAGCTTCGGCGGCGGCGACGTCGGGATCCGGCTGTGGAACGTGGGCACGAACCGCCCCCGCGCCACGCTGGACGTCCCCGGCGGAGACCTCCAGTCGGTGACGTTCAGCCCCGACGGCGACACCTTCGCCACCAGCAGCGTCCGGATGAGCGCCGACTTCAGGGACACCACCGCCTCGGTACGGCTGTGGGACACGGCCACCCGCCGCACACGAGCCGTGATCGACAAGGGGCTGACCCATGCGGGGCCGGTCCTCTTCAGCCCCGACGGCAGGACGCTCGCCCTCACCGACGACGCCCGGGCACAGCTGTGGGACGTCCGCACCCGCCGCCAGCGGATCACCCTCCCCGGCCGGTTCGTCAACGGGATGGCGTTCAGCCCCGACGGCCGGACACTGGTGACGGTGGGCGACGGCCTCGTGCTGTGGGACACCGGGACCGGGCGTCCCCGCGTCGAACTCCCCAAGGTCGAGGAGGGCTCGCCGCTGGCGTTCAGCCCCACGGGCGACGTCTTCGCCACCACCGGAGGAGAGGAGGGGGAGATCCGGCTGCGCGACCCCGCCACCGGACGCGTCCGGTCCACGCTCACCGAACCCGACGGCCGCCCCACGCCCGAGGGAGCGCAGGACGACCCCTTCAGGTGGTTCCGGCAGGTGGAGTCCATGGCCTTCAGCCCGGACGGCCGCACGCTCGCCTCCGCCAACTCCGACGGCACGGTACGGCTGTGGAACACCGGTACGGGAGACCTCGACGCCACCCTCACCGTGAGCCTCACGGAGGGCCCGGTCGCGCTGGCGTTCAGCCCCGACGGCCGTACGCTCGCCACGGCCGCCGGCAGCACGGTACGGCTGTGGGACACCACCACGCGGTACGCCCGTGCGACCTTCCCCGGAGGAGGCGCGGCGAGGCTGGCGTTCAGCCCCGACGGCCGCACCCTCGCGGTCGGCGACCACGCCGACCGCCTGCGCCTGTGGGACGCCGCCCTGCCTCTCCCGGCCGAGGCGGTCACCGGCATCTGCCGAGCCGTCCACCGCGAACTCACCCGGCAGGAGCGGGCCCTGTATCTGCCGGACCAGGAATCAGGCGGTGTGTGCTGACGAGACCCAGCCGAGGAAGGCGCTGAACGCGGCGGGCGTCAGGGTGAGTCGGGGGCCCACCGGGTTCTTGGAGTCGCGAACGGCGACGGTGGGCGAGGGCGAGGGGGCTGCGGCGACTTCCACGCAGTCGCCGCCCTGGTCGCTGCTGTGGCGCGACCTACGCCACCGGGTGCCCGCCGGGACGGCGTTGCTCTCCATGACGGCCCTCCATCACCCGTCGGATCAGCTCCGCCGAGTCCCTGAGGGAGAGGGCGGCGGCCTGCAGATGATCGTAACGAAGCGAGCAGTCCCTGACGGTGTCCAAACCGGCGGTCGGATGCCCGCTCCCGTAGCCCTCCGTGTAGACGACGTCCGGGTCGCGGTCGAAGCGGTAGAGGTTGAACGGGCCGGTCAGTCCCGCGTGCGCCCCGGCCTCGAAGGGCAGGATCTGGACGTTGATCCGGGGGTTGTTCTCGAAGGCCAGCAGTTTCAGCAGCTGGCCCCGCATGACCTCCGGCCCGCCGATCCTCTGGTGCAGCGCGGCCTCACCGAGGACGGCCCACAGGACGGGCGGCTCCTCCTTGTCGAAGACGCGCTGACGGGCCAGTCGTACGGCGGTCCGGTCGTCGAGGTCCGTCGCGTCCAGGGCGCCGAGTACGGCACGGACGTAGGCCTCGGTCTGGAGCAGGCCCTGGACCATGTGCGTGTGGAACGTGTAGATCCCGGCGGCGCGTGCCTCCAGTTCGGCGACCTGCTGGAACCAGACCGGAAGTTGATGGCGCATCACCAGGACGGCGAGCCGGGACAGCATCCCGCCCGTCTCCAGCGCCACGTCCACCCGCTCGCTGAACTCCAGCGTCGGGCACTTCCTCGCCGTCTCGATCTGTCCGACCAGGGACGTGGCGCACCCGAGGATCTCCCCCAACTGCTTCTGCGTCAGGCCCGCCGTCTCGCGGCAGCGCCGCAGCTCGTAGCCGTAGTAGTCCAGTGGTGACGCGCCGGGATCGAGGGTGTGGATCTGGGTCACGTGCGGTCCCCTCTTCTGAGCTTCAACTCACTCTTTAACAGAATGTGTATGGTCTGTTGCTGACCGTAGTCGCGCCGGGTCGGTCTTGTGGGGTGAACGCACACTTTCCCCCTCCTTCTGGGCGCCCCGCCCGCCCAGTACCGGATCTGCCTCACCGTGGGTGAGCACTCCGCGCATCACATCCGCCGCATCGTCCGGTCGATAGAACGACCGGGAGATGGCGGAGCTGGCGGACGTCGTCGAACTGGGCGTGACCGAGCTGCTCGCCAACGTCGGGCCTCGTGCTGCTGGACGCGGTGGCGGACAAGCGGGGGCGGGGCACCGGCTCGCCGGCGGCAAGGCCGTGTGGTTCGAGTGCCGGGGTGACGACAGTGGCTGTCGGTAGTGCGCGGGGCGGGCGAGTCGGGGATGATGTGGGATCTTCGGAAGGGCCCGGGGCGTGGGGCAGGTCAGGGGGTGCGGTGGAGGCGTTCGAGGCGCTGGAAGCGGGGGATCCGGAGCAGGTCGGGCGGTACCGGATCGTGGCGCGGCTTGGTGCGGGCGGAATGGGCCGGGTGTATCTGGGGCGCTCGCCCGGCGGCCGGGCGGTGGCGGTGAAGGTGGTGCGCTCCGAACTGGCCGAGGACGGCGAGTTCCGGCGCCGGTTCGCCCGGGAGGTGGCCGCCGCCCGACGAGTCAACGGGGTGTTCACCGCCGGTGTGGTGGACGCCGATCCGGACGGGTCGCCGGCATGGCTTGCGACGGCGTATGTGCCGGGCGTCGCGTTGGGCGATGCCGTGACCGCGCACGGGCCCTGGCCGCAGGGCCCGGTGCTGGCTCTCGGCGCCGGCCTCGCCGAGGCGCTGGAGGCGATCCACGCGGCCGATGTGGTCCACCGGGACCTCAAACCGTCGAACATCCTCCTCGCGGCGGACGGACCACGGGTGATCGATTTCGGGATCTCGGTGGCTCACGAGGCCAGCGCTTTGACCCGAACCGGCATGGTGGTGGGCACGCCGGGGTTCATGTCCCCCGAGCAGCTGACCGGTAGGCCGATCGGGCCCGCCAGCGATGTCTTCTCCCTCGGGGCGGTGCTGGCATTCACCGCGACGGGATCGGGGCCGTTCGGGACCGGCTCGGGGCATGCCCTGAGTTTCCGCGTCGTCTACGAGGAACCCGACCTGCACCAACTCCCGCCCGTTCTGCGGCCCGTGGTGGCCCGCTGCCTGGCCAAGCAACCTGACCGGCGTCCGGCGGTGGCGGTGCTGCTGGAACAGCTGGCGGAGGCTGCCGCCGAGGAGGCAGGGAAGGCTGAGGCCGCCGGAGTGGCCGCCGCCGCAGCGGCTGTCACCCACACACCCACCCAGCCGGGCTGGCTCCCCGCACCGGTCGCCGCGACCCTGCACTCACGCACCACCACGCACGGGCCCACGGTCCCACCAGCACCAGCACCAGCACCAGCACCAGCACCGACACCGGCATCAGCATCAGCGCCGGCATCAGCATCAGCGCCGGCACCGGCATCAGCACCAGCACCGGCATCAGCGCCGACACCGGCACCCGCGCCGGCACCAGCATTGGCACGGCAGCCCGACCCCGCTTCCGTACCGGCTCCCACGTCGGCGGCACTGACCGAGACGTCCGAAGCCGAGACGTCCGAAGCCGAGACACCCGAAGCCGAGCCCTCGCCCAAGAGCCCGGAGGCGGCAGTATCCGGTGGCGGCCCGGCCGCGCCCCCGGCCGGGCCGACCCGCCGACGGGCCCTGCGCGGCCTCGGCGGGGCCGCCATCGCAGGACTCGGCTTCGCCGGCTGGAAGCTCAGCGACGGCGACTCCTCCGCCAAAGAGCCCGAGGTCCTGCCCGGTTCCAGCCGAAGACCCAGCGCATCTCCCACGCCCACTCCCGCCGCCCCGTCCGGCGTGGAGCGGTGGAGATTCGCCACGGGCGACTTCGTGTTCGCGTCGCCGATCGTCGCCGACGGCGTCGTCTACATCGGCGGCGACACCGACGACCTGTACGCGCTGGACACCGAAACCGGCGTACGGCGGTGGACGTTCACCACCGGTGCGGACGTGAGTTCGAAGCCGACTGTCGCCGACGGGACGGTCTACGTGGGCAGTGAGGACAGCAACCTGTACGCGGTGGACGTAGGCACCGGCAAGCAACGGTGGAAATTCCTCACAGGCAAGGGCGGAAGCTCGTCGCCCACTGTCGTCGACGGCGTGGTGTACGTCGGCGGCGGGGGCGATGTCACGTACCGCTTCGGCGGAGGCGGCAACGACTACGAAGACGGCTACGTGTACGCGGTCGACGCCGGCACCGGCAAGCAGCGGTGGAAATTCACCACCCACAGCCGAGTCGAGGAGTCGCCGACCGTTGTCGACGGGGTGGTCTACGCCTGCAGTTTGAGCGGCACCGCGTATGCGGTGGACGCCGACACCGGTAAGCAGCGGTGGGAATTCGCAACCCCCGGCTATCTGGAATCAGCCGCGGCCGTCGTCGACGGCGTGGTCTACATCAGCAGCGGGGACAGAAACCTCTACGCGCTGGACGCCGCGACCGGCAAGCAGCGATGGAAATTCGCTACCGTCAACGTGAGCGCGCCGACGGTCGTCGATGGGACGGTCTACTTGGGTGACGGGAACGGCGACTTGTCCGCCGTGGACGCCGGCACCGGCACGCAGCGATGGAGATCCCGTATCGTCAAAACCCACGGCCTGAGCGCGCCGACTGTCGTTGGCGGGATGGCCTACGTGGGCAGCGGGGACGGCAACCTGTATGCCGTGGACGCCGGCACCGGCGAACAGCGGTGGAAATTCCGCACCGGCAGCCCCGTGTACTCGACGCCCGCCTTCGCCGACGGAGTGGTCTACATCAGCAGCCAGAACGGCGTCCTGTACGCGGTGACGTAGTAACCGGCCGACGTGAGCCTCGGGGCATGGGGAGGCGCCTGCGGCGGCCGGGGCGCGGACCTCGGGGAGGGCGTCAGCTCGCGAGGTTGCTGAGGGTGGAGGACCAGGCGTGGTCGCCGTAGCCGGTGACGACCTGGTCCTTCTTGAGGGACTTGGTGCCGGCGCTCTTGAACTTGGGCGTGGCCGTCCAGGTGGTGAGGCCGTCCATCATGTTGGCCTCGGCGTAGAGGCGGCTGGTGGACGGCTTGATGGCGAAGGCGGCGTTGAAGTTCGCGCCCCGGTGGCTCGCCTTCGTGCCCTTGCCGGTCACGTTGCCCTGCTTGGTGGTCTGGTAGGTCAACTCCGTGGTCACCGAGGTGACCGGGATGTTGAAGATCCGCTCGGTCGTCGTGACCGTCAGGGTGATGGACTTGGTGGTCTTGCCCGGGCGGGAGGCGGCGACCGTACGGCCGGTGAAGACGACGTCCTTGTTGTAACGGACCGTCTTCTGCTTGGCCAGGCCGGGGGTGTCGCCGTGCTGGGTGACGCTGAACGCCCTGTACACCTTGGCGTTCTGCAGATAGCCGACGAACGCCTTCTGCTTGGCCGAGGGCAGCTTGCCGAACGCCTTGCGCGTGTCGGAGGCGCCCGGGGCCTTCTGCAGCCAGCTCTTGTAGGCGGCCACGGTCAGCTTCGCGGGCGCCTTGGGGGCCACGCCTTCGGCCTGCCCGGCGGCGAACGCCTGGCCGGACCCGCCGAGCAGGGCGATGGAGGCGGCTGCGGCGATCGCGGTCGCGGCGATGCGGTTGCTGTGGTTGCGCACGGCGAATTCCCCTCGTCACACCAGTTGTTACTGGTGCGCTTGTTGTTCTTGGTGTCGCGACGAAGCTACGGGCGCGCGGGTCCAGGCGGAATTGTCACTTCGGGCACTGCCTGCCGGGACAGTGCCCGAAGAAACGGCTCTGGGCGCCGGGCCGCTCGGCGGCGTGTACGGCGAAGGCGGCGGCCCGGGGGTCGGGGGCCGCCGCCTTCGGCTGGGAAAGCTGTGCCGGTTGCTGATCAAGCGTGAGTGCTGATCAGTACCAGTTGTTGGCCTGCCAGAAGTTCCACGCGCCGCAGGGGCTGCCGTAGCGGTCCTTCATGTAGTCCACGCCCCACTTGATCTGGGTGGCGGCGTTGGTCTTCCAGTCGGAGCCGGCGGAGGCCATCTTCGCGCCGGGGAGCGCCTGGACCAGGCCGTAGGCGCCGGAGGACGAGTTCGTGGCGTTGACGTCCCAGTCGCTCTCGTGGTCGACGATGTTGGAGAAGCACTGGTACTGGGCCGAGTCCGCGATCATCTTCTTCGCGACAGCCTGGGCCTGAGAGGCGTCCGACGCGGCCTGGGCGGGCGCGGCGGCGAGCAGGGCACCGGTGGCGGCAGCGGCCAGGGTGGCACCGGCGAGGGCCTTCTTCGGGGAGGCGATGCGGCGGAGGACGGAGATGGTCACGGGGATCCTTTTCTTCGGGGATGTGGCCGTCGCGGGCATGCCTTCACCACGTGAGGTGTGGTGGGGGGCGTGCGTCGGCGCCGAGGCCCGGGTGGGCACGTCGGCGCCGTTGCGACTCATCCAGAGAAACAGCCGGAGCGGCCGTCCGCAATGACCCCTTTTGCTAGTGGAAGTCGTATGCGCGCCAGGGGCCCCTCCTGTGACGTGGCTCTCACGCCGCAGGTCAGCCCACATAACACCGTGTGCATGTCACGTACTTCGATCTACGAGCCCGCTTCGTATGTGACGTGCGTCCTGTGGGGTGGTTCACGGCTCGTGCGACGGACGGTGGACGGGGCGTCACCTGTCCGTCATCGGACGGGCGGGGTGAAGGTGACCGCGCTCTCGAACGCGGCCCTGCGGGTGGCCCGGCGCAGTGCCTTCAGCACCGGGGTGCCGAGGGTGAGGGTCAGGACGACGGTGACGACCGCGCGGCCGAGGTCCCAGCCGAGGGACGTGGCCAGGCAGTACGCGACGAAACGCGCGAGGTTCGTGGCCGGGCCGGCCGCCCCGTCGAAGGCGATGTTCGACGCGAGCGTGTCGATGAAGGGCCAGCCGTAGAGGTTCATGACCGTGCCGTACGCGAAGGCGGCGATGAAGCCGTAGACGGCAAGCAGGGCGAGTTCGGCACGGCCGCGCAGACGGTGTGCGCCCGGCAGCAGTCCGGCGCCCATCGCGAACCAGCCCATCGACAGCATCTGGAACGGCATCCACGGGCCCACCCCACCCGTGAGCAGCGCCGACGAGAACATCGTCACCGCGCCGAGCGTGAAGCCGAAGCCGGGACCGAGGACACGGCCGCTCAGCACCATCAGGAAGAACATCGGCTCGATTCCGGCGGTCCCGGCCCCGATGGGGCGCAGCGCCGCGCCGGTCGCCGCGAGCACCCCGAGCATCGCCACCGCCTTCGCCCCCAGCCCGGCCTCGGAAAGTGTCGCGCCGACGACCCCGACCAGCAGCACGAGCAGTCCCGCGAACAACCAGGGGGCGTCCTTCGCGTGCGCGGTCACCTGCGACCCGGGGTCCGCGAAGAAGGGCCAGCCGAAGGCCGCGGCCCCGATGAGACTGACGAGGAGGAGGGCGGCGATGGTGCGGGGGGAGAGGGGGACGGGGCGGCTCATGGCTGCTCCCCCGGGGTGGGTGCGCCCTGCCGCGGCCGTGCCCGTCCCGCCGCACGCAGAGCACGTCGTACCTGGGCCGTGGTCAGCCACGGCTGCGGCGCGAGGATCTTCGTCACCTGGGGGGCGAAGGACGGGGAGCCGACGACGACCTCGGGGGTGGGGCCGTCCGCGACGACCTCGCCGTCGGCGAGGATCACCACGCGGTGGGCCAGCTCGGCGGCCAGTTCCACGTCGTGGGTGGCCAGGATGATGGCGTGGCCCTCGTCGGCGAGGGCGCGCAGGGTCGTGACCAGGCGGGACTTGGCCGCGTAGTCGAGACCCCGGGTCGGCTCGTCGAGGAGGAGCAGCGGCGGGCGGGCCGTGAGGACGACCGCGAGCGCGAGGGCCAGCCGCTGCCCCTCCGACAGGTCGCGAGGGTGCGTGTCGTCCCCGATCCCGGGCAACAACTCGGAGACGAGCGCCCGGCAGGTGCCCGGCTCGGCCCCCGCGTCCCGGTTGGCCGCCGCGCACTCCGCCGCGACGGTGTCCGTGTACAGGAGGTCGCGGGGTTCCTGCGGTACGAGTCCCACGCGGCGTACGAGGTCCCTGGGCGCCGTGCGGTGGGGCGTCAGCCCGCCCACGCGCACCGAACCGGCCGCCGGTGCCACCAGGCCGACGAGGGCGGAGAGGAGCGTGGACTTGCCGGCGCCGTTGCGGCCCATGAGGGCGATCGTCTCGCCGGGGGTGACGGTGAGGGTGACGTGGGTGAGGGCGTGGACTTGGCCGCGGTGGACGTGGAGGGCGTCGACCACCGCCGGGGCGGCGTGAGTTGAGGGGGTGTCAGGGGTGTCAGGGGTGTGAGGAGTGTCAGGGGTGGTTGGTGTGGCTGGTTTGCGGAAGAGGCGGCGGAGGAGTGGGGGTGTCGGAGCCGGGGAGGGCTCGGGGGGTTCGGTTGTGGGCGGGGTGCGGGTGGGTCGTGGCTGGTCGCGCAGTTCCCCGCGCCCCTTCAGGGCGTGGGTGGCGGCCGGAGTGTGCGTGGCCAGGGTTTCCCGTAGGGGTCCCGATCGGCGGCGGGCGTCTCGGACCGTCAGGGGCAGGGGGGACCAGCCCGCCAGGCGGCCCAGGTCCACCACCGGGGGGTACACCGGGGAGATCGCCATCATCTCGGCGGGGGTGCCCAGGGTCAGTGGGTCGCCGGGGGCCGGGAGGAGGGCGACCTGGTCGGCGTACTGGACGACGCGTTCCAGGCGGTGTTCGGCCATGAGGACGGTCGTGCCGAGGTCGTGGACGAGTCGTTGGAGCACGGCCAGGACCTCCTCGGCGGCGGCCGGGTCCAGTGCGGAGGTCGGCTCGTCGAGGACGAGTACGCGCGGGTGCGGGGTGAGGACGGACCCGATGGCGACGCGCTGCTGCTGGCCGCCGGAGAGCGTGGCGATGGGACGGTCGCGGAGCGCGGCGAGCCCCAGCAGGTCGAGCGTCTCCTCCACCCGGCGCCGCATGACATCCGGTGCTATGCCCAACGACTCCATCCCGTAGGCGAGTTCGTCCTCGACGGTGTCCGTCACGAAGTGGGACAGCGGGTCCTGTCCCACCGTGCCGACCACGTCGGCGAGTTCACGTGGCTTGTGCGTACGGGTGTCCCGCCCGGCCACCGTGACCCGGCCGCGCAGGGTGCCGCCGGTGAAGTGCGGCACGAGCCCGCTCACCGCCCCGAGCACCGTCGACTTGCCGACGCCCGACGGGCCGACGAGCAGCACGAGTTCGCCCTCCGGGACCTCGAAGTCGACGCCCCGGACGGTGGGTTCGGCCGCTCCGTCGTACGTCACGGAGACATCCTCGAAGCGGATCATGCGGTTTCCTTCGTCGGCGGGGCGGAGTTCGGGGTGGGCGCCGAGGGGGCGGAGTCCGAAGTGGGCGTCGGTGGGGCGGGTGTCGGTGGGGCGGTGTTCGGCGGAGGGCCGGATGGGGCGGCGGGCCTCGGCGGGCCGGGTACGACGAACGCGGGGAGCAGGCCCAGCAGGATGGCGGCGGCGGGCCGGAGGGGGAGGTCCGGCCGGGTGAGGGGGACGACGGTGGGGTGGAGGGCGGCGGAGTCGTACGAGGCGAGGACGATCAGCAGTACGGCGACGGTCACGCCGGACCCGGCCACCAGCCACGCGCGCCCGCCCCACACGTCGGGCCGGTAGCGGGTGCGCGGTGAGCGACGGCCGCCCAGCCGCAGGCCCGTGAGCGCGGCGGCCAGCCCGGTGAGCAGTACGGGGAGTCCGTAGGTGCCGCCCTCGGCGGTCAGGACGCCGTACGTTCCCGCGCAGACGCCGAGCAGCCCGCCGAGGGTGAGCGCGGCGGTCGTCCGGCGGACCCGGGCGGGGACCTGTGCCGTACGGCCGTAGCCGCGCGAGTCCATCGCGGCGGCGAGCGCGACCGATCGCTCCAACGCGCCCTCCAGCACCGGCAGTCCGACGTGCAGCAGCCCACGTACGCCCCGGTCCGGCCGCCCGCGCAGCCGTCGGGCCGCCCGCAACCGCTGGACGTCCGCCACCAGGTGCGGCGCGAACGTCATCGCCACCACCACGGCGACACCCGCCTCGTAGAGGGCGCCCGGCAGCGACTTGAGCAGCCGCGCCGGGTTCGCGAGGGCGTTCGCGGCACCGACGCAGATCAGCAGGGCGGCCAGCCGCAGCCCGTCGTACAGCGCGAACAGAAGCCCCTCCGCCGTGACCCGGCCACCCAGCCGGATCCCCTGCGCCCAGCCGGGCAGCGGCACTTCGGGCAGCGTGAACAGGGTGTACGTCCCGGGGATGGGCGACCCCAGCACGACCGCGAAGCCCAGCCGAACGACCAGAACCGCCAACCCGAGCTTCACGAACGCGGCGTAGGAGCAGGCCCAGGGGGCGTCGGTGCGATGCGTCGCCACGACATACCCGGCGACCGCGATGAGAAGGGCGAGGAGCAGGGGGTTGGTGGTACGCGACGCGGCGGTGGCGAGCCCGAGCGCCCACAGCCACCAGGCGAGCGGGTGCACACCGGCGTTCCGGGTCGCCCGGACCGTTGACTGTCGCGGCGCCGGGGCGGTGTCGCGGGCCGTCTCGGTCGTGGGTTGTCGCGGTGCCGGGGCGGTGTCGCGCGCGGTCCCAGGTGGGGGCTGACGTGTCGCCGGGTAGGTTCCGCCCACGGTCGTAGCCGCGGGGGGCTGTGCCGCCGGGCCGGTTTCGTGTTCCGTCCCAGGCGCGGGCCGATGGGCCGCCGGGTCGGTATCTCTCGCTGTCGTACGTGCGGGCAGTCGTGCCGTCGGGGCGGCACGGGTGGGCGCGACGGCACCTCGTACCGCCGAGTCGCGGAACCGCCCCCCGGACGACGCCGCCCTCGGGCGCCCTGTGAACCACCGCATTGCGCCCTACCCCCGGCGCCGCCGCGCCTGCCACACCGCCGCGGCTCCCAGCGCGGCGACCACCCCCACGCCCACGAACAGCCCGACGGACGGCCCCTCTCCCTCGGCTCCCTCGTCGGAGGTGGCTGCGGGCGGCGAACTCGGGGCGTCGGTACGGGCGTCGGCGGTGGGCTCGGTATCGGTATCGGTGCCGCCGTCGACGGCGACCGCCTCACCACACCCCTTCCCCGGATAGCCGACGATGGCGCAGAGCAGCGCGTTCGTGTCGTACCGGAGCGGCTTCGCGACAGAGGCCAACGCCTCGGCCGTGGTCGCGTCGTCCGGCACCCGCGCACAGGCCGTACGCGCCGCCGGAGGCGTCTCACCGGCCGGCGCGTCCGCCGCCGTACCGAAGTCGATGACCAGCGCGACCCGCTTCTCCCCGCCCCGCGCGGCCGTACCGCCGCAGATCGCGGCGAAGTCGGCGGCTCCACGCGGCCGCGCCGCATCCGCGGAGTCCCGGCTGACGGCGAACCGGAACCCCTGCACCTCCCCGTCGGACGGCCGCGCGGTCGACGGCCCCTGCGTGGCATACGCCCAGGCCGAACCGTCCCGCTCCCAGAAGGACCAGTAGCGGTAGGCGGCTGCATGGGCCAGCCCCACGCTCCCCAGCACGAGCAGGACGCCGCAGAGCAGGAGCAACACACCGCGCGGCCGGGGCGCGAGCGCCGAGACCGACGACCTCGCGTCCGTCGACGGCGCGCTCCACGGCAACGCGGCGGACGGGAGCGGAAGCGCCGCCGACCGCACCGCGCCCGCCGGCATCGCACTCGGCGCCGACGGGCTCAACGGCCACGCGTCCACCGAAGTCGGGCCCATCGAAGTCAGGCCCATCGAAGTCGGGCCCATCGAAGTCGGGCCCACCGACATCGCGCCCGTCGCCACGGCAGTCGACCGCCGCGCGGCGGCCCTCCGGCGGCCGGTCACGCCTGCCGCCGCTTCCTCAGCACGACCCCGACGACCCCCACAGCGACGGCGACGACGGCGGCGAGCCCGAGCCCGATCGCCCACCACGCACCCGCACCCGCACCGAGACCGTCGCCGTCCTCCTCCCCGGCGGCCGCGTCGTCGTGCGGCACGGAGGAGTAGTCGTCCACGTCACGCGCCGGACCGGTGTCCTTCAGCTGGGCCACGAGGTCGGCGCCGCCGAAGTCGCGCGGATCCTCGCCGGAGGCATGCGCGGCGAAGACGAGCTGGGCGTACGCGGCCGGCCCGGCCTTGGCAGCCCAGGCACCGTAGTTCTTCTCCAGCCAGGCGAGCGGCTTCTCGGTCGCCTCCGCATCCCCGGCGGCGGCGAGCGCGACGACCGCGTCGGCGGTGTTGCCGTGGTCGGGCTGGTCCTCCGCCCCCGCGAGCGCGGACTTCAGGTAACCGTCGGCGGCGAGGACACCGGCCAGGTGGACGGCCCCGTTGTGGGCCAGATCCTCGGGGGAGTCACCCGCGACGCACTCCCCGGCGAAAGCCGCCCGAGTCCCCGCCGCACTCTCTCCCTCGGCCACGAAGCCCTCACCCAGGCTGCCGAGCACGGCGGCAGCCGTGGCATCGGCGTTCGCGGCGAGACCACCCTTCTTGTCGGGCTGGTAGGCGAAGGCGCCGGCGTCCTTCCCCTCACCCTTGCCATCCGCGCCATCCGCGCCATCCCGGCCCTTCTTCTCCCCGTCCTCCCCGTCCTTCCCATCCCCGCAGGGGAGGGCGAGGGCGCGGAGGGCGTCGTAGGGGGAGTTGCCGTTCCTCTCCTGCTTCTCGGGGGCGCCGCCCACGGCGGTCAGCGCGCCGATCACGACGGACGTCGAGTTCGCGTCGCTGGGCCCGACGGCGGTGTAGCCCCAGCCGCCGTCCTTGTTCTGGTTCTCCTTCAGCCACCGCACGGCCCGCCCGGCCTCGGCGTCCCGCCCGCCGACCGCGGCGAGCGCCTGCACCGCGGCGGCCGTGCTGTTGGTGTCGACGGCAGTCTTGGCGTCGCACGGCGCGGTGGCGTCGGCCCGGTACGCCGCGAACGCCCCGCTCGCGCACTGCTGCCCCGCGAGCCACTCCACCGCCCCAGCACCCGGCTTCTCCCCCACGGTGTCCAGCGCGAGCAGGGCGAGGGACTGCCGCCAGACACCGTCGTACGTGGGGTCGGTGGAGCCGTACAGACCGGTGGGGGTCGCCTGCGACGCCGAGGCGGAGGGAGCGGCGGAGGCATCGGAAGCCGCCTCAGAAGATGCGGAAGTCGCGTCAGGAGATGCGGAGGTCGCGTCATCGGCGAGGGCCACCGGCGCGAAACCGGTACCGAGTCCCGTACCGAGTCCCGTACCGAGCCCGGTTGTGACGGCCAGTACGGCGACTACCGCTGCGCTGCGGCGGACATTCATGATCGGCGGCTGCCTCTCCCTGACGGGGAGCCGGGCGGCACGGCGAAGCGCCGGGCGGCTCGGCTCCGTATTCCTCGACGGTGCCGTACACCGGCGGGCCGCCGGTGATGCGAGCCGGTCACGGTTCCGCACAGGGCAGTCCGACTCGCCGCCCCCTTGCCGGGGTCGGCTCACGGTTGCGGGTCAGCGCCGGATTTGCACCGGCTTCCCCCTGTACGGGCGTGATGACGACCCGGTCACTCTACCTGTCGGTAGCCAAAAGCTGAGGGCCGTCTGTGTGCCGGGATAGGTTCGCGCCATGCGTACGGGGAGACTGCTCGGGTCGGGGCGCACGGCCGACGTGTACGAACTCCACGCCGACGAAGGCGAGTCCGCGACGGAAGCGCCCGTCGCCGTCACCAGCGAGGGCACCGCCGGTGCCCTCGCCGTACGGGACGCCCGTGACGCAACCGACAGACCTACCGAACCCGGCCGACGCGACGTCACCGGCGGCCCCGGCGGCCGCGTCGGAGTCGGCGGTCCCGGCGGTCCCGGAGGTCCGGGCGGCCGCGTCGGAGTCGGCGGTCCCGGCGGTCCCGGAGGTCCGGGCGGCCGTGCCGGAGTCGGCGGTCCCGGCGGTCCCGGAGGCCCTGGCAACCGCCTCGGAGTCGACGGCCCCGGGCGGCCGGGCGGCCACGCCACGGCCTGGGTGCTGCGGCGTTACCGTGACGACTGGGGTGACGCGGCTGCCGAGGCCGAGGTCATGGAGTACGTGCGGAGCCACGGTTACCCCGTTCCGCGCGTGCGCTCGGCGACCCGTACGGAGATGGTGCTGGAGCGGCTGTCCGGCCCGACCATGCTGGAGGCCGTCGCCGCCGGCCTGCTGGACCCGGCGCAGACCGGCGCCACCCTGGCCCGCCTCCTCCACGCCCTCCACGCCCTCCCGCCCCGCGACGGCCACGCCCCCTCGGCGCCCCGCGACGGCCACGCCACCTCGGCGCCCCGCGACGACGACGCCCCCTCCGCACTCCGCGACGACGACACCCCCTCCGTGTCGCCCCGCGACGACGACACCCCCTCCACGTCGCCCCGCGCCCCGGCCACCCGCGTCCTCCACCTGGATCTGCACCCCGAGAACGTCATCGTCACGCCCCAGGGTCCCCAGGTCATCGACTGGAGCACCGCCGAGGAGGGGCCGCCCGGCCTTGACTGGGGCATCTCCGCGATGATCCTCGCCCAAGTCGCCGTCGACTCCGCCGACTTCCGCGCGGAGATGGCCCGCGCCACCCTCGTCTCCCTCCTCGCCCACCAGCACGACGGCCCCTCCGCCCTGACGGAAGAGGGCCTCGTCGAGGCGAGGCGACGCCGGGCGGCCAACCCGACGATGACCATGCGCGAAGTGGAACTCATGGGAGTCGCGGAGGAGTTGATCCGTTCCCTCACGGATCCGGGGCCGACGGCCTGAGGGCACGACGGCCTGAGGGCACGACGGCCTGAGGGCACGACGGCCTGAGGGCACGACGGCCTGAGGCGACGACAGCCTGAGGCGACGACGGCCTGAGGGCACGGCCGGCCGGATGCCTGCGCACCGCACGCGCCCGCGACAGCGTCACCACCCCCAGGACGCCAGTCCCGATGAACGCCCCCTCACACCGCCACATACGTAACGGGGTTGCTCCCTTCCACCGCCTCCGCCCGACCCAGCTTCACCAGCCGCCGTAGATGCGCCTCCGCCTCGGAGACCGCGATGTTGCGGGAGGTGAAGGGAATGTCGGGCCAGGGGCGGTTCCACTCCATGCGTTCGGCGAGTTGCCAGGGGGTGAGGGGCGAGGCGAGGAGGGCGAGCAGGTCGGCGAGGCGGGACTCGTGGTGGGCCAGCAACTCCCGTACGCGGGCGGCGGCGTCGGTGAACGCGTACTGGTGGGCCGGGAGGACCTCGGCGGGGGCGAGACGGCCGACGCGTTCCAGGGAGTCGAGGTAGTCGCCGAGAGGGTCGGTGACCGTGTCGTCGTCCGGGTCCTCGTAGAGGCCGATGTGCGGACTGATCTCGGGGAGGAGGTGGTCCCCGGAGAACAGGCGTCCGTGGCCCGGGAGTCGGGAGGGATGCGCCTCCTCCAGGTGGAGGCAGACGTGGCCGGGCGTGTGCCCCGGCGTCCAGATCGCGCGGACGCGGCGGCCGGGGAGGCCGAGGAGTTCGCCGGGGACGATCTCCCGGTCGGGGAGCGCGGGGGAGAAACCCGGCAGGGCGCGGGGGCGGCGAGGGGTGCGGAGAGAGGCGAGGTGTTCCTCGGGGGCGCCCGCGGCCGTGAGTTTGTCCGTCATGTAGGAGAACCAGCGGTCCGGGCCGGTCCCACGGGTGCGCCGGACGATCGCCGTGTCCGCCGCGTGCATCGCGATCCACGCCCCGGACGCCTCCCGCACCGCGCCCGACAGACCGTGGTGGTCGGGGTGGTGGTGCGTGATCACGACCCCGTGGATCTCCGCGACCGACGTACCGCACGCCGTCAGGCCCGCCGCGAGCGTGTCCCACGAGGACGGGTCGTCCCAGCCGGTGTCGACGAGGACCGGTCCGCGGTCGGTGTCGACGACGTACACGAGCGTGTGGCCGAGCGGGTTGTCCGGGATGGGGACCTCGACGGACCGTACGCCTCCGCCGTGATCGTGCACCTGTGTCATGCGTTCCCCTTGTCGTCGATGCCCCGATCGCCGCGCTCCGCCCACTATAACTAGAACGAGTTCCACCGGGAGGTCGGGACGATCGGTGTGCGTTCCGTGGACTCCTCTCACCGGAACTGGTATCAGTTCCCTGTCCCAATCAATCTGATGGATCGTCAGAGAACTTGCCGGCGAAGAGAACTGGCTCCGGGAGGCAGTCGGCCATGACCGAACTCGTGGAACACGGACAGTTGTTCATCGGCGGGGAGTTGACCGACCCCCTGGGCACGGACGTCATCGAGGTGGTCTCGCCGCACACGGAGGAGGTCATCGGCCGCGTCCCGCACGCCTCGCGGGCGGACGTCGACCGGGCCGTGGCCGCCGCGCGGAAGGCGTTCGACGAAGGGCCCTGGCCCCGCATGACCCTCGACGAACGCATCGAGGTCGTCACCCGGATCAAGGACGCCTTCGCCGTACGCCACGAGGAGTTCGCCCGGATCATCAGCTCCGAGAACGGCACCCCGTTCACCTCCAGCGTGATGGTGCAGGCGCTCGCGTCGATGATGGTGTGGGACGCGGCGATCACGACCGCGCGCGGATTCACGTACGAGGAGCGGCGGGACGGTGTGCTGGGCAAGATCCTCGTCCGGCGCGAGCCGGTCGGGGTGGTCGCGGCGATCGTCCCCTGGAACGTCCCGCAGTTCACCGCCGCCGCGAAGCTCGCCCCCGCCCTCCTCTCCGGCTGCCCGGCGATCCTCAAGGTGTCGCCCGAAACCCCCCTGGACGCCTACCTGTTGGCGGAGATCGCCGCCGAGGCCGGCCTACCCGAAGGGGTACTGTCCATCCTTCCCGCCGACCGCGAGGTCAGCGAGTACCTGGTCGGGCACCCGGGCGTCGACAAGGTCTCCTTCACCGGCTCGGTCGCGGCCGGCAAACGGGTCATGGAGGTCGCCGCCCGCAACCTGACCCGCGTCACGCTGGAGCTGGGCGGCAAGTCGGCGGCCGTGATCCTGCCGGACGCGGACGCGCGGACGGCCGTCGACGGCATCTCCCCCTTCGCCTGGATGATCAACGGCCAGGCCTGTGTCGCCCAGACCCGCATCCTCGTCCCCCGCTCCCGCTACGACGAGTTCGCCGAGGCCTTCGCGGCGGCCGCCTCCGCGCTGAAGGTCGGCGACCCCCTCGACCCGGCCACCGAACTCGGCCCCCTCGTCGCCCAGCGCCAGCAGCGCCGCAGCCTCGACTACATCCGCATCGGCCAGGAGGAGGGCGCCAAGATCCTCACCGGCGGCGGCCGTCCCGCCGGTCTGGAGCGCGGCTGGTACGTCGAACCGACCCTCTTCGGCGACGTCGACAACTCCATGCGCATCGCCCGCGAGGAGATCTTCGGCCCGGTGATCTGCCTCCTCCCGTACGGCGACGAGGCCGAGGCCGTACGCATCGCCAACGACTCCGACTACGGTCTCAGCGGCAGCGTCTGGACCGCCGACGACGAGCACGGCATCGACATCGCCCGCCAGGTCCGCACCGGCACCTACTCCGTCAACACCTTCAGCCTCGACATGTTCGGCCCCTTCGGCGGCTACAAGAACTCCGGCCTGGGGCGCGAGTTCGGCCCCGAGGGCTACGGCGAGTACCTGGAGCACAAGATGATCCATCTCCCGGCCGGGTACGAGCCCCCCGTCGCGGCGGCCGGAGGGACGGGAACGGCGGCGGGAACGGCGGCGGGAACGGCGGCGGGGACGGCGGACGGATCCGCGGCCGGGGAGGCGTAGGCATGGGCGACCGCTGGCACGTGGAGGTCGACCGCGCCCTCTGCATCGGCTCCGCCCAGTGCACCCACCTCGCACCGGACGCCTTCCGCCTCGACTCCGCGATGCAGTCCCACCCCGTCGCCCCCGACACCGACGCCCACGAACGCATCCTGAAGGCGGCCGAGGGCTGCCCGGTGGAGGCGATCGCGATCGCCCTGCTGGGCAGCGGGGAGCCGGTGTTCCCGCCGGAGGAGTAGGGGTTTACGCTCTGCGCTCGGCGTAGGAACGATCGGCGGAACGACGATCGGGAGAGCAGGGCGGGGAACGTGCGGAAGTCCGAGGCCAAGGAGCTGATCAACCAGGCGTACGCGGCCTGGGAGGCCGAGGAGTGGCAGCGCGCCGCCGACCTCTACGAACAGGTGCTCGCCCACTTCCCGGACGAGAAGCCGAGCGCGGAGTGGTGGTATGACGCCGCGCTCGGCCACAAGTTCCTGCGCAACTGGGACAAGGCGTACGAGCTCGGCGTCCAGGCCGCCGCCCGCGCACCGCGCGGCGAGGGCGACCCCGCGTACTGGAACCTCGGCATAGCGGCCACGATCCGCCGCGACTGGGCCGTCGCCCGCGACGCCTGGACCGGCTTCGGCCTCGAACTCCCGGCCGGTGAGGGCGAGATCGACGGCCGCTTCGGCCACGCCTGCGTGCGCCTCGACACCCACGGCCAACGCGAGGTGGTGTGGATCGAGCGGCTGTGCCCGACGCGCGGCCGGGTGGTGAACGTCCCCGTGACCGGCGGCCGCCGCTACGGTGAGATCGTCCTGCACGACGGCCAGCCCAACGGCGAACGCGTCGTCGACGGCTCGACCTACCCCGTCTTCGACGAACTGCTCCTCTTCGAACCGTCCGAGCTGCCCACGCTCCAGGTGACGGTCGCGGCCGGCGAACCGGCCGACCTGGAAGCCCTCATCGCCCTGTTCGCCGATCACGACTTCGGCGCGGAGCCCGCGAGCGGCCTGACGACGCACTGCGCCTGCTGCAGCGAGGGCACCCTCCACAAGGAGCCCCGCACCGCCCACGAGGGCGCCCAGCGCGTCTGTCTGGCGGCCCCGGAGGACGAGGCCCGGGGTCTGCTCGACCGGTGGGCGGGGGAGAAAGCGATCGGACGGAGCTGGAGCGGCCTGGAGGTCATGGGCTAGAGGCACCCCCCGGCTGTCCGATACGCGAAAAAAATTCCCTTCAGGGGGTTGTGTTCCCGTATGAGTGTTCTATCGTAGAAATCAGCCTACGAGGCGAGTGAGGGAGCCGACCGGAGTAGCCGACATGGGCGCGAGGTAGCAGATCCGCCGGTGCCGACGTCGACGGTCGGGCTGAGAGGCCGGAAGGCAGCAGGACAGGGCCGGACGGCGACCCCAGCACCTGATCCGGGTAATGCCGGCGCAGGGAACCCGTCTCGTAGGTCTTTTCGTGTGCGCGGGCCCCGATCGGGGCCCGCGTTCTTCTGTCGGTCCGGGGTCGTCAGGTCGCTTGCCGGTCCGGGTGCGTCAGATCGCTTGCCGGTCCGGAGTCGTCAGGTCGATCAGCCGGCACACCGTCTCGATGTCGATCTTCACCTGGGCGATCGAGGCGCGGCCGGAGAGCCAGGTGATCAGGGCCGAGTGCCAGGTGTGCTCGATGACGCGGACCGCCGACAGCTGCTCCGCGGTCGGGTTCTCCAGACCCATGGCGTCGAGGATGATCGCGGTGGTCTGGTGGGAGACCTGGTCGACCTCGGGGCTGACACTGCGGTCGGCGAAGGTGAGCGCGCGGACCATGGCGTCGGCGAGGTGGGGCTCGCGCTGGAGGGCGCGGAAGGCGCGCATCAGGGTCTCGGCCACGCGCTCGGCGGCCGTCTCCCCGGTCGGGGGCTTCTTGCGGAGCGTGCCGTGCATGTGCTCCAGCTGGTCCTGCATGGTGGCGACCAGCAGGTGGATCTTGGAGGGGAAGTAGCGGTAGAGCGTGCCGAGGGCGACCTGCGAGGACTCGGCGACCTCACGCATCTGTACGGCGTCGAAACCGCCCCTGCTGGCCAGCTGGGCGCTCGCGTGCAGGATGCGGCGCCGACGGGCCTCCTGCCGCTCCGTGAGGGGCGGTGAGTCCGCCCGCGCGGTGCTGGCTTCCACCTTGACTTCCGCAGGCATGGGTCTCGTTCCGTGACAGTCGTGACGGTCGGTGAGGGTATGCGATCAAATAGCATGCCAGGGCGCCTGCCGTGGCGTGAATCACCTGATCCACCCCTCACAGCGGTTCTACCAGCCGGTAGATTCAGAGCCTCTTGAACGATCAACTCTGAAACTTGTTCTAGATTACCGTCTCGTCGTAATCTCACGGGAAATCGCAGTGAGAAGGGGGCCAGGAGTGACCGCTGAGGCCAGTCAGGCGGGGTCTCGGCATGACCTCGCTGCGGACGGCGGGCGACCGCTCGACATCGCGCTCCTCACCTATAAAGGGAACCCGTTCTGCGGGGGACAGGGCGTCTACGTACGGCATCTCTCGCGCGAGCTGGCACGGCTCGGCCATCGGGTCGAGGTGATCGGCTCCCAGCCCTACCCGGTGCTCGACGACGACGCCGTCCCGGCCGACGGCCCGGGCGGGATCACGCTCACCGAACTGCCCAGCCTCGACCTCTACCGGCAGCCCGACCCCTTCCGCACCCCCAAGCGGGACGAGTACCGCGACTGGGTCGACGCCCTCGAAGTGGCGACGATGTGGACCGGCGGCTTCCCCGAGCCCCTGACCTTCTCCCTCCGCGCCCGCCGCCATCTGCGCGCCCGGCGCGGCGAGTTCGACGTCGTCCACGACAACCAGACCCTCGGCTACGGGCTGTTGGGGGACGTGGGCGCGCCCCTCGTCACCACCATCCACCACCCCATCACCGTCGACCGGCAGTTGGAGCTGGACGCGGCCGAGGGCTGGCAGCGACGGATGTCCGTACGCCGCTGGTACGCGTTCACCCGCATGCAGAAGCGGGTCGCGCGGCGACTGCCGTCCGTGCTCACCGTCTCCGGCACCTCCCGCCAGGAGATCGTCGACCACCTCGGCGTACGCGACGACCGTATGCACGTCGTGCACATCGGCGCCGACACCGACCTCTTCTCGCCGAATCCGGCCGTGGCCCAGGTGCCGGGCCGGATCGTCACCACCTCCAGCGCCGACGTGCCGCTCAAGGGGCTCGTCTTCCTCGTCGAGGCGCTCGCCAAGGTGCGCACCGAGCACCCCACCGCCCACCTGGTCGTCGTCGGCAAGCGGCCCACCGAGGGCCCGGTCGCCCAGGCCGTCGAGCGGTACGGCCTCGAAGGCGCCGTCGACTTCGTCAAGGGCATCTCGGACGCCGAACTGGTCGACCTGGTCCGCTCGGCCGAGGTCGCCTGCGTCCCCTCGCTGTACGAGGGGTTCTCGCTGCCCGCCGCCGAGGCCATGGCCACCGGTACGCCGCTGGTCGCCACGACCGGCGGGGCCATACCGGAGGTCGCCGGACCCGACGGCGAGACCTGCCTCGCGGTGCCCCCGGGCGACCCGGGCGCCCTGGCCGCCGGGCTCAGCCGGCTCCTCGGTGACCCCGCACTCCGGCGGCGGCTCGGCCGCGCGGGACGCGAGCGGGTGCTCCAGCGGTTCACCTGGGCCCGGGCCGCCGAGGGCACGGTGGCCCACTACCGCGAGGCGATCGCCCGCGCCGAAGGGCGCCCGGCGGCCGACCGGACCCTTCCAGCCCATGACGCCGAAGCGGCCCACGAGGCTGTCGACGCCGTCGAAGAAGCAGTTGAAGCAAACCGCGAAACCAACCGCGAAAGCAGGGCCACGTGCTGACCGTCGACTTCTCCCGGTTCCCGCTCGCCCCGGGGGACCGGGTCCTGGATCTCGGCTGTGGAGCGGGCCGGCACGCCTTCGAGTGCTACCGGCGCGGCGCCCAGGTCGTGGCCCTCGACCAGAACGGCGAGGAGATCCGCGAGGTCGCCAAGTGGTTCGCGGCGATGAAGGAGGCCGGGGAGGCCCCGGAGGGCGCGACCGCCACCGCGATGGAGGGCGACGCCCTCGCACTGCCCTTCCCCGACGAGTCCTTCGACGTCGTCATCATCTCCGAGGTGATGGAGCACATCCCCGACGACAAGGGCGTACTCGCCGAGATGGTCCGGGTGTTGAAGCCCGGCGGCCGCATAGCCATCACCGTCCCGCGCTACGGCCCCGAGAAGGTCTGCTGGGCGCTCTCCGACGCGTACCACGAGGTCGAGGGCGGCCACATCCGCATCTACAAGGCGGACGAACTGCTGGGCAAGATCCGCGAAGCGGGCCTCAAGCCGTACGGCACCCACCACGCGCACGCCCTGCACTCGCCGTACTGGTGGCTGAAGTGCGCGTTCGGCGTCGACAACGACAAGGCGCTGCCCGTGCGGGCGTACCACAAGCTGCTGGTCTGGGACATCATGAAGAAGCCGCTGGCCACCCGGGTCGCCGAGGAGGCGCTGAACCCGCTGATCGGCAAGAGCTTCGTGGCCTACGCGACCAAACCGCACCTTCCCCGGATCTCCGGGGAAGCCGGGACCAAGGCCGGGGCGGACACCAAGTGACGACGCCCCGGACAGAACACCTGGTCCTGCCCGGGGTCCTCACCGCCGAGCAGGCCGCCGCCACCGTGCGCGGCATCCTCGCGGTGCAGCGGGCGGACGGTGCCATCCCGTGGTTCCGCGGGCACCACCTCGACCCGTGGGACCACACCGAGGCCGCCATGGCCCTGGACGCGGCCGGTGAGCACGAGGCCGCCGAGCGCGCCTACGAGTGGCTGCGCCGGCACCAGAACGAGGACGGCTCCTGGTACGCCGCGTACGCCGACGGGGACGCCGCCGAGGTCACCGACCGGGGCCGCGAGACCAACTTCGTCGCGTACATCGCCGTCGGGGTCTGGCACCACTACCTCGCCACCGGCGACGACACCTTCCTCGACCGCATGTGGCCCGCCGTCCAGGCGGCGATCGAGTGCGTCCTGCGGCTCCAGCAGCCGGGCGGCCAGATCGGCTGGAAGCGCGAGGACGACGGCACGCCGGTGAACGACGCCCTGCTCACGGGCAGTTCGTCGATCCATCACGCGCTGCGCTGTGCGCTCGCGATCGCCGATCAGCGCGAAGAGCCGCAGCCGGACTGGGAGTTGGCGGTCGGCGCGCTGCGGCACGCGATACGCCGGCACCCCGAGCGGTTCCTCGACAAGGACCGCTACTCGATGGACTGGTACTACCCGGTGCTCGGCGGCGCGCTCACCGGCACCGAGGCCAAGTCCCGTGTCGAGGAAGGGTGGGACCGGTTCGTCGTGCCCGGCTTCGGTGTCCGCTGCGTGATCCCCAACCCGTGGGTGACGGGCGGCGAGTCGGCCGAACTGGCCCTGGCCCTCTGGGCGATGGGCGAGTCCGACCGCGCCCTGGAGATCCTCCAGTCGATCCAGCACCTCCGCGACGCGGACTCCGGCCTGTACTGGACGGGGTACGTCTTCGAGGACCAGGCCGTCTGGCCCGAGGAACTAACCTCCTGGACCGCGGGATCCCTGTTGCTGGCCGTCGCCGCGCTGGGCGGCGACGAGGCGACATGCGCGGTCTTCGGCGGGGAGCGCCTGCCGCGCGGGCTGGACGACTTCGATGACTCCGAGTGCTGTTGAAACTCCGAGTGCTGTGGAAGGGGACGTGCTGTTGAGGGGCACGCGCGGGTGAGTGGGGGCCGGCCGCGCGGTTCCCCGCGCCCCTGAAGCACCCGGGCTCGCCCCGCGCTTTTCAGGGGCGCGGGGAACCGCGCGAGCAACCACAACCGACCCGCACCCGCCCCACAACCCCGACCTCCCGAGCTCTCCCGCGCTCTCCCGCGCCGTGCGGAGCACTCAGTGGCGGTGCATCCGGTTGGCGATCGCATGCCCCACGAACAGGTACACGACGGCCGCCAGGCCATACCCGGCCACAACCCTGGCCCACTGCTCGTCGAAGGTGAACAGGTCGTGTGACCAGCTGGCGAGCCAGCGGGCCGCGTCATGGACGAACTGCACGAAGTCGTTCGTGCCGTTCGCGTCCAGCAGGTACATCAGGATCCACAGGCCGAGGATGAACGCCATGATGTCGGCGACGATCGCTATGACCCGGCCCGCCTGATTGGAGCCGCTATATCGAGACATGCCGTACGGGTTGCCCGCCCGGCTTCGATGAAACCTCAAGGGTCCTCAGGAGTTGAGCAAGGAGCCTCAGGAGTTGAGCTCGGCCAGCACGCGCAGCGTGTGCGGGTCCGGAGCGAGGACCAGCAGATCCGTCACCGGCCCCTTCCGCCACAACTCCAGCCGCTCCGCGATCCGTTCGCGCGGCCCGACGAGTGAGATCTCGTCCGCGAAAGCGTCCGGCACGGCGAGCACGGCCTCCTCGCGCCGCCCGTCGAGGAAGAGCCGCTGGATGTGCCGGGCCTCCTCCTCGTACCCCATGCGGGCCATGAGGTCGGCGTGGAAGTTGCGCTTGGCGTGTCCCATCCCGCCGATGTAGAAGCCGAGCATGGCCTTCACGGGCAACAGCCCCTCGGCGACGTCGTCGCAGACCTTCGCCCGGGCCATGGGCGCGATGAGGAAGCCGTCCGGGACGTCGGTCAACGAGGCCTCGTAGACATCGGCCCGGGTCGGCGACCAGTACAACGGCAGCCAGCCGTCCGCGATCCGGGTCGTCTGCGCGATGTTCTTCGGCCCCTCGGCCCCGAGCAGGACGGGCAGACCGGCGCGGAGGGGGTGGGTGATCGACTTCAGCGCCTTGCCGACGCCGGTGCCGTCCGGACCGTCGTACGGGAGGGGGTGGAAGCGCCCGTCCAGCTCAACAGGGGCCTCCCGCCTGAGGACTTGGCGTACTACGTCGACGTACTCCCTGGTCGCGGTCAGCGGGGACCTCGGGAACGGGCGCCCGTACCAGCCCTCGACGACCTGCGGCCCGGACAGCCCGAGACCGAGGAGGGCGCGCCCGCCGGAGAGATGGTCCAGGGTCAGGGCGTGCATCGCGGTGGTGGTGGGCGACCGGGCGGCCATCTGCGCAACCGCCGTACCCAGCTTGATCCTTGAGGTGTGCGCCGCGATCCAGGTGAGCGGGGTGAAGGCGTCCGAGCCCCACGACTCGGCGGTCCACACCGAGTCGTAGCCGAGCCGCTCCGCCTCCCGCGCGAGCGGGACGTGGTCCGCCGAGGGGCCGCGCCCCCAGTAACCGAGTGCCAGACCGAGCCGCATACGCCTGCCTCCTGACGGTACGTCAGCTGTTCGGGCGGGAGGCGACTGTACGACAACGGCCCCCCGCTCGGAAGAGCGAGGGGCCGTTCGTAGGGCTTGTACGGGCTCGTGCGGCTTGTACGGGCTCGTACGGCGAGGTGATCAGCCGCGCTGGATGCCGCTGGTGTCCTGCAGGACGCCGCGACGGCCGTCCTGCGTCTGGGCCACCAGGCTGGGGCCGCGCTGCTCGACCGCCAGGTACCAGGTGCCCGGCGCCAGTTCGGCGATCGTCGACTGCGAACCGTCCTCGGCGAACAGCGGCCGGGCCACCGGCACCGCGAACCAGAACGGCGAGAAGTCACCGGCCGGCGGCTGCGGCGCCGCAGCCGCCTGCTGCTGCGGAGCGCCACCGAACGGAGCCCCCGGCCCCGGCTGACCGGGCTGCGGCTGACCCGCACCGAACGGCGCCTGCGCACCGGCACCCGGGTAGCCGTAACCACCGGACGGCTGACCACCGTAGGGCTGCGGCGCGGCCGGCCGCGGGGCCCCGACGAGGGCGGCCTTGAGGGCGGGGACGAGCGGGGTGGCGACGGCCGCGGCGGCCAGGAGCAGGCAGGCGATCAGACCGAGGATGAGACCGGCGCCGGAGTCGGGCTCCGAGCCGCCGAAGGTGCCGAAGAGCTCCTCCATCGCTCCGAACGGGTCGATGATGGACCAGAACGAGGTCCACGCGGCGAAGATGGTCAGCGCCACCCCGAGCTGGCCGACATCCAGGCCGATGACCTTGGGCGGCTGCGGCAGCGCACGGGCGATGACGATCAGCGCCGCACCGACGATGCCGGCGACGTACATGCTCATCACCAAGCCGAGGTTGTCCCAGGCATTGGGTACGTCGTCGCCGGAGCCGTCGAACGTGTCGAGGAACGACGCGATGAACAGCAATACCGCTGCTCCGATCACGACGCCGTCGCCTCTGGTGAGGGAGCGGATATTCACTTCAGGTCCTTCGTCAGTCGTCTCGTCATCGGTGGAGGCGTCGCCGTCACCATGTCGCCGTCAGGCCGTGGTGGGAAGCGCGGGGGTGGCCCCTCATCGTAGGGACGACACTATCGTCCGACCGATGTGGGTGTCCGCCGGGATCATCCCGATGATCACGACCCGCCCGCTACCCTCGCAGGAAACCCACGATTCCCGCAGAGTTTTCCCGCACCGCTGTCTGCCGCCAGGCACCGCTGGTCAACGGTGCCGCGTCATGGATATCGCGCATCACGGTGCGCGTGATGAACACAGCGGGAACTGTTGACAGATTGAGACCGCCCGCACTTCGTTCCGCGGTACTTCGAGTAAGCGGCGGAGTTCTCCCCGGGGGAGAGTTGTTCAATTTTTGAGGAAGCTCGTGATGCCGTCCGAGATTCCCCGGGCCGCTTTCTGTCGCCAGGCTCCGCTGGTGAGCTGGGCGGCGTCCTTGCTGTCGCGCATGTTGCCGCACTCGATGAACACCTTGGGGACGGTGGAGAGGTTGAGGCCGCCGAGGTCGGTGCGGGTGACGAGGCCGGTGCCGTCGCCGACGTAGTTGGAGGGGGCGCTGCCGGTGGCGCGGACGAAGTAGCCGGCGACGCGCTCGCCGAGGTCACGGGAGGGGGCGACGATGGGCCGGGTGTCGGCGGCGCCCTCGTTCACCGAGCCCGGCAGGATCACATGGAAGCCGCGGTTGCCCGCGCCGGAGCCGTCCGCGTGGATCGACACCACCGCGTCCGCCTTCGCCTCGTTGCCGATCCGCGCCCGCTCGTCGATGCACGGACCCCAGGACCGGTCGCCGTCCTGGGTGAACTTCACCGTGGCGCCCTCCTGTTCGAGGAGTGTCCGCAGCCGCCGGGAGACGTCCAGCGTGAACTTGGCTTCCATGTAACCGTCGTTGGTGGTCGTCCCCGTCGTGTCGCACTCCTTGGCGTTCGTCCCGATGTCCACCTTGCGGTTGATCTCGTTGGTGTGCTGGAAGTTGCCGGGGTTGTGACCGGGGTCGATGACGACGACCTTGCCCTTGAGGGGGCCGGTGGCGGCGGGCGCGGAGGCGGAACCGGAGGGGCTCGCCTTCTCGCTGTCCTTCCTGTCCTTGCCGTCGTCGGAGGCGGTCGGCCCGCCGGACGGGTCGGGGGACGTCGGCGGAGTGCCCGCCGACCGGGTCTGCGGGCCCGCCACGCTGCCCGATCCGCCGTCCGCGGAGTCCCCGACGGCCTGCCAGACACCCCACCCGGCCACCGCCCCCACCACGACCGAGGCCACCGCCACGGTCAGCGGACGGCGAAGGGGCGACCGGCGGGGCTGGGGCGGATCGAAGTCCGGGCCTACGTACGACACGCCTGCCACCTTACGGGTCGGGCCCCGTGCCGACGGTCCGCACCCGGCTCCGCGTGGCGCTGCCGACGGTCCGCACCCGGCTCCGCGTGGCGGCCGACGAGGCACTCGGGCGGGACGCGGGCCGTATCGCCGTCGGTGTCCCGTCCCGGGCTGGACCGGCCGGTCGTCGGCGGGCCAGAGTACGAGGATCTGTCCGAGCGGGCCCACCGGCCCGCCGTCGCCGCCGTGATCGTCGTCGTGGCGGCCGCCGTCTACCTGCTCGTCCGGTACGTGGGCTAGGTATCGGCGGACGAACTGCGTGACCGCCGGGCACGCTCCTGACCAGCGGTAGGCGTGAGCGCCGTCGCGGGATAAAGTCGTCCGGTTACGTCTGGTTGTGGGGGCGGGGCTTCGTCGCGCGGTCGGTGGGCTCCGGTGGGAGGGCCTGTAGCGTATGAGTCGTCGCTCCAACGGGTTGGCCGGGATCTGGGCCGAGGCACAACGCCAGCAGCAGCGTCAGTCGGAGGAACGGGCCCGGCAGCAGCGCGAGTACGAGCGCCAACAGCGCGCGTACCAGCGGGAGGTGGCACGCAGCCAGCGGGAGCAGCAGGCGGCGTACCGGCAGCAGCGCGAGGCGGAGGCGCGGCGGCGCACGGAGGAACTGGACGCGCAGGTCCAAGCCCTGGAGGGGCTGTTGGTCGCGGGCTGCCGGGCCCCGGCGTTCCGGGCCGCGTCCCTGACCCGTCCGGAACGGCTGGAGCCGTTCTCGCCGGGGCCACTCGCCCAGCCGGTGCCCATGCCGGAGCCCAACCACTTCCAGGCACAGGGCGGTTGGACCGCCCAGCGCCGCGCGCAGGCACAGGCCGAGGCGCGCGCCCGGTTCGAGCACGACTGGCACGCGGCCCAGGCCGCCGAGGCGCAGCGACAGCGTCAACTGGACCGGTATCAGCGGCAGTACGAGCAGTGGGCGGAAGGACAGCGGGCGGAGATCCGGCGGCACAACGCCGGGCTCGCGCAGATGGCGACGGCGCTGCGCGACGGCGATCCGGAAGCCGCCGTCGACTACTTCTCCGCCGCCCTCTACGCCTCGGCCGCCTGGCCCGACGGCTTCCCCCGGGGCGTCTGTGCCGCGTACGACTCGGCGGCCCGGCAACTGGTCCTGGACTGGGAGCTGCCCCGGTACGACGTCGTCCCCGAGGCGAAGACCGTCGTCTACATGCCGAGCGTCGACCAGGACAAGGAGCGCCCGCGCCCGGTCACCCAGCGGCGGGCCCTCTACCGGGACGTCCTCGCGCAGTGCGCCCTTCTGGTGCTCCACGACCTCTTCGCGGCCGACGAGTTCGGCGCGCTGGACTCGGTCGTCCTGAACGGCTTCGTGGACGACCACGACCCGGCGACCGGCCGCCGCGCGCAGATCTTCCTGGCGACCGTCGTGGTGCCCCGGCCGGTGTTCGCCGGGCTGCGCCTGGAGCAGGTGAGCGCCGTCGACTGCCTGACGGACGGGCTCCGGGGCCGGCTGTCGGCGCGCCCGGACCAGCGCACCCCCGTCCGCCCCGGGCGCAGGCCCGACGACGTGGGCAACGGCGTCGTCACCCACGGCGGCGAGGACGAGCCCGACCTGCTGGAGATGGACCCCCTCGCCTTCGAGGCACTGGTCGCGGAGCTCTTCCGGGCCATGGGCATGCAGGCGGTGACGACCCAGCGCTCGAACGACGGCGGGGTGGACGTCGACGCCCTGGACCCGACCCCGATCCGCGGCGGCAAGATCGTCGTGCAGGTCAAGCGCTACCGCAACACCGTCCCGCCGACCGCCGTCCGTGACCTCTACGGCACGGTCCAGGACGCCGGCGCCAACAAGGGCGTCCTGGTGACGACGTCCAAGTTCGGTCCCGGCTCCCACACCTTCGCCAACGGCAAACCGCTGGAGCTGGTCTCGGGCCGCGAACTCGTCGACCTGCTCCACCGGCACGGACTCCGGGGGCGTTTGGGGACGGGCGAACGCGCCGCTCCGGCTCCCGTGTCCTCGACCGATCCCACCGTGGTGCTGCCCGCCCAGCGGACCCCGGCGGACCCGTGGGGCGGTGGGGCGGACCCCGGCGTCGCGGGCGGCAGCGCGGATCCGGGCGCGGGCGGGAGAGCCGACCAGGTCGACGACAGCGTCCTCGGTATGTACTGGACCGGCGGCGTCGCCCTGGACGTCTGCGCGCTCGTCTGCCACGGCAACCGGGTCCTCAGCGACGACCACTTCGTGTTCTACAACAACGCCCGCACCCCCGACGGGACGGTCCGCGCCGTCCCGCCGACCGATCCCGACAAGGCGGCGATCCGGGTCTCCTTCGACGCGCTGCCGGCGGAGGCGGACCGCCTCGTCCTCGTGGCCGCGATCGACCCGGCCGTGAACCCCGACGCCGACCTCTCCGGATTCACCGACGCCGGCATCCGCCTCCTGGACCCCTCCCGCGCCGAACAGGGCCGCCTGGACGTCTCCGACGGCCGCGCCGCGGAAACGGCACTCACCCTCGGCTCCTTCCGCCGCCGCGCCAACGGCGACTGGGACTTCGTCATCGGCGGCAAGGGGTACCGGGGCGGCCTGGAGGAACTGGTCCAGGACTACGGCATAGAGGTGGCGTAGGGCGGCCGTACGGCCCTCGGATTCCCGGGCCCGTACGGCTCTCAGATTCCCGGGCCCGTACGCCGCAGCACCCGCAGCGAGTCCGTCGCCGAGACCTCCGTGAAGGCGCCGGAGGCGAGGGCGCGGAGGTAGACGCGGTACGGGGCCTGCCCGGTGAACTCGTCCTCCGGGTCGGGGAAGACGTCGTGGATGACGAGGAGGCCGTCCGGGGCGACGTGCGGGGCCCAGCCCTCGTAGTCGGCGGTGGCGTGCTCGTCGGTGTGGCCGCCGTCGACGAAGACGAGGCCGACGGGGGTGCCCCAGAAGGCGGCGACCTGCGGGGAACGGCCGACGACCGCGACGACGTGGTCCTCCAGGCCCGCCTTGTGGAGGGTGCGGCGGAAGGTGGGGAGCGTGTCCATCCGGCCCACCTCGGGGTCGACGGTGGACTCGTCGTGGTACTCCCAGCCAGGCTGCTGCTCCTCGCTGCCCCGGTGATGGTCGACCGTGATCGCGGTGACCCCCGCCTCACGGGCGGCATCGGCCAACAGGATCGTCGACCGACCGCAGTACGTCCCCACCTCCAGCAACGGCAGCCCCAGCCGCCCCGCCTCCACCGCCGCCGCGTACAACGCCAGCCCCTCGCCGACCGGCATGAACCCCTTCGCCGACTCGAAGGCGCGGAGAATCTCCGGCTTGGGCGCCGGCGTGGCCGGGGGGTTGGGTGCCGCGGACATGGGTCCTCCGTGTCGTCGTACGCGCTGGCCGTGCCCTGACGCACGAGCGCTCGGGCCGTATGCCGTTGGGGGCGCCCCATGCTGCCATGCGGTGACGGGCGGGAGGGTTCGGGGGCTTCGGTCGGTTGGCGAGTGCGGGTGCGGGTGCGGGTGCGGGTGCGGGTGCGGGTGCGGGTGCGCAGGGGCTGCGCCCCGTGCTTATTCGGCCCGCAAGGGCCGTAGGCCCTTAGGGGCGCGGGGAACTGCGCGACCAGCCCCCACCGGCCCGCGGATGAGGGCGAAGGGGCGGCCAGGTCAGGAAATACGCTCGGCCTCGCGGGCGACGGCTGTCCTGTCCTCCCTGGTGTCCGCGTCGCTGCCCTGGATCCCCCCGGTCCCACCCTCGCTGCTCGCGCGGAGCGTCAGCGTGGGACGGCGGCTCGGGAGGAAGAAGGCGAGGAGGAGGCCGACGGCGACCGCGGCCGTGGCGATGAGGAAGGAGACGCGGAACCCGTGCATGGTCGGGACCGCGACGCCGCCCACCTGGTTCGCGGTGTTGGCCAGCACCATGCCGATGACGGCGCTCGACACGGACGTACCGATGGAACGCATGAGCGTGTTGAGCCCGTTCGCCGCACCCGTCTCGGACGGGTCGACGGCGCCGATGATCAGCGCCGGGAGTGAGGAGTAGGCGAGGCCGATGCCCGCGCCCAGGACCACCGACACGATCACGGTCTGCCAGGCGGCGCTCATCAGGCCGAGGCCCGCGCCGTAGCCGACCGCGATGATCAGCAGACCCAGGATGAGGGTGCTCCTGGGCCCGTACTTGGCGGAGATCCGGGCGTAGACCGGCGCGGTGAACATCATCGTCAGGCCGAGCGGAGCCACGCACAGGCCCGCGACGATCATCGACTGCCCGAGGCCGTAGCCGGTGGAGGAGGGCAGCTGGAGGAGCTGCGGCAGGACGAGGGAGACGACGTAGAAGGAGACGCCGACCATGATCGAGGCGAGGTTGGTGAGGAGTACCTCGCGGCGGGCGGTGGTGCGCAGATCGACCAGCGGCGCGGGGATACGCAGCTCCAGAACGCCCCAGAGCAGCAGGACCAGGGCCGACGCCCCGAACAGGCCGAGCGTGGTCGCGGAGGTCCAGCCCCAGTCGCTGCCCTTGGTGATCGGCAGGAGGAAGAGGACGAGGCCGAGGGAGAGGCCGAACGCACCGAGGTGGTCGAAGGTGCCCTTCGCACGCGTCTTCGTCTCCGGTACGGCGACGAGGGTCAGCACGATGGAGAGGACACCGAGGCCGGCGGCGCCGAAGAAGAGGACGTGCCAGTCGGTGTTCTGGGCGACCGCGGCGGCGAGCGGCAGCGCGAGTCCGCCGCCGACGCCGATGGACGAACTCATCAGGCCCATGGCGGAGCCGAGGCGTTCGCGGGGCAGTTCGTCACGCATCAGGCCGATGCCCAGCGGGATCGCGCCCATGGCGACGCCCTGGAGCGTACGGCCGACGATCATCGGAACGAGCGCGCTGGTGAAAGCGCTGATCAGCGCGCCGACCACCATCACGGCCAGGCTGACGAGCAGCATGCGGCGCTTGCCGTAGAGGTCGCCGAGACGGCCCATGATCGGCGTGGCCACGGCGCCGGACAGCAGGGTCGAGGTCAGCACCCAGGTCGCGTTGCTGGGAGAGGTGTCCAGCAGCTGAGGGAGATCCTTGATCACCGGGACCAGCAGGGTCTGCATCACCGCGACCACGATCCCCGCGAAGGCCAGCACCGGGACGAGCGCTCCGCTGGTGCTCGTCGCTCTCGTGGTGGGCCGACCGGTCGTCTGCGGTGTGTGCGGTTGGGTCATGGAGCGGGGCCTCCTGGCCGGTGACGGTGACGGTGACGGTGACGGTGACGGTGACGGTGACGACGGTGACGGTAGATGTCGTCTGAACCTCGTGCGCCTGGGCAACTATTCCGTTGTTTTGAGTGACTAACGAAAACTTGACCCGCTCATGGGGAAGTGACGGATCGTCGGGGCGGGTCGTCGAGGCGACTGGCCGAAGGGCTGGTCAAAGGCGGCTGGTCAGGCAGCTGACCCCAGGGCGGCTGACCAGGGCGGTCGTCGGGCCTGGAGATTTCTCGCGGGACGAGGCAACGGATCCGCGCCCTCATGGACTGTTAACAGCATCTAGGAGGTGCTCATGGGGGATCGGAAGCAGGTCAGGGACGCTCGGGACGAGGGGTTCCAGAGCTTCCTCGTCGGCCGCTGGCCACGGCTGATGCGTACGGCGTTTCTCCTGACGGGGGAGCAGCACGCCGCGGAGGACCTGGTCCAGACGACGCTGGAGCAGGTGTACGTGGCCTGGCGCCGCGTCGGCTCGACGGACGACCCGGACGCCTACGTACGGCGCGTGATGATCAACGCCCACGCGCGCAAGCACCGCAGACGCCTCAAGGAGTTCCTGGCGCCCCGGAGCGACTCGGACCTCGTGCCCGAGCTCCCCGACAGCGGCGACCGCATCGCCCAGGCCGACGACCGCAGCGCCCTGCTGACGGCCCTGTCCCAACTGCCGCCGCGCCAGCGCGAAGCCGTGGTCCTGCGGTACTGGGAGGACCTGAGCGAGGGCCGGACGGCGGAGGCGATGGGCTGTTCCGTGGGCACGGTGAAGAGCAACGCGGCGAAGGGGATCGCGAAGCTCCGCGCCATACCGGGACTGGCGGAGATGGTGACGCAGGGGGGTCGCAAGTGAGGAACGCGGATGGCTCGGCCGACATGGACGGCGCGGATGGCACGGAACGCGCGGAAGGCGTTGACGGGAAGGCGAACCAGCAGATGAAGCACGGCGACAGCACGCACCACGACCTCTCGCACCGCGACCTCTCGCACCACGACCTCGCGCACAGCACCGCGCTGGAGAGAGACATCGCCTTCCTCCTGGCGGACGCGGCCGACGAGGCGGAGATCGGTATAGCTCCCTACCAGGCGGTCGTACGGGGAGGCCGGCGCCGCAAGGCCCGCCGCTGGGCGGTAGCCGCTGCCGCGGCCGTGGTGATCGGCGGCACCACGGGGACACTGGCGCTGGCGGTGACGGACGACGGCCGGGGACGGGTGGTGCCGGCGGCGACGGCCCCGGTGCCGACGGAGGTGGCGACTGCCGACGCCCGGATCAGGAACGAGCCGTGGCGGAGCACCCTGGCCGAGGGGCGGGATCAGGGCACGGTCTGGCGGGTGGCGATCGACGTCTGGGACGCGCCGAAGAACAAGAAGGAGGCCTCCGAGCGGCTTGCCGCGATGGGCCTGTTCGGGGACGTGCCGACGGGCGTGGACGGAGCCGCCGACCTCGTGGGCGAGAGCTGGCACTTCGTGCATCTGACGGTGGGCGAGGACCGGACGGTCGCGCTGATCGACGGCGAGGCGGACACCTTCTCGGGCACGGACCTGGTGGCCTACGCGACGGTCCTGCGCACCGGCGACTGGGACAAGGACGGCACCCCCAAGCGCCTCGTCATCGGCCAGGTCGCCCCCACCGCCCAGAAAGTGCGCGTCACCTGGTCCGACGGCACCTTCGTCGACGTCCAGCGCAACCGGGACGACGGCTGGCACGCGGACCTGCGCAACCCCCGCATCGTCGAGGTGAAGGGCGCCCGGGCGAGCTGGTTCGTGGCGCTGGCGCCGGAGGGGGTGGGGTACCGGTCGGCGGAGGTGACGGAGTAGGAAACGGCGGCGCCGACGGCGGGCCGGGTGACCGGCCGAGCGGATGACGGGGGGAGATGGGGGAGGCCGTGGGTGCGCCGGGTGGCGGGGAGCTCGACGGGCTGGGTGCCGGGCGGAAGGCGCGAATCTGACGTACTGTCAGGAGTCTTCACATGTGCACGTGGCTCGGCTATACAGAGGTTCGCCGGACTGGAACGCGTTCTAGGTGGGCGGGTTCCGGGTCGGTCGTGACGACCTCGGTGCGGCCGCTGGTGCGGACGGTCGTACCGAGGTTCCTCAGCCCAAGTCACCCGCCACCCGGCATCGAACCTCTGACCCCCGGCGGCCCCCCGCCCCACACCGCCCAGGAGCCCCATGCCCATCGACGCAGCCAAGGCGCTCGCGGCCGAGCCCCGCTCCGCCGAGATCGCGTGGAGTCGTAAGGACGTCCTGCTCTATCACCTCGGTATCGGCGCCGGCATCCCCGCGACCGACCCCGACGAGCTGCGCTACACGCTGGAGTCCCGGCTGCACGTCCTGCCGAGCTTCGCGACCGTCGCGGGCGCGGGCTCGCCGGACGTGATCGGCGGCCTGAACGCCCCCGGCGTCGACGTCGACCTCGCCAAGGTCCTGCACGGCGGCCAGCGCGTCGAGCTCCATCGGCCGATCCCCGTCGAGGGGCGGGCGACCGCGACCTCGCGCGTGGCGGCGGTGTACGACAAGGGCAAGGCGGCCGTCCTCGTGATGCGGACCGAGGTCGCCGACGCCGAGGGGCCGTTGTGGGTCAACGAGGCGCAGATCTTCGTCAGGGGAGAGGGCGGTTGGGGCGGTGAGCGTGGGCCGTCCGCCCGGCAGGAACCGCCGGCCACCGCACCCGACAAGGAGGTCGAGCGGGCCGTCCGTGAGGACCAGGCGCTGCTCTACCGCCTCTCCGGAGACTGGAACCCGTTGCACGCCGACCCGGAGTTCGCGGGGCGCGCCGGATTCGACCGGCCGATCCTGCACGGGCTGTGCACCTACGGGATGACGTTGAAGGCCGTGGTGGACACGGTGCTCGGCGGGGACGTCGGCCGCGTCCGCTCGTACGGGACGCGCTTCGCGGGCGTCGTCTTCCCGGGCGAGACCCTCCGCATCCGGATGTGGCGGCCGGACGACCACGCGGTGCGGGTGACGGTGGCCGCCGTCGAGCGGGACGACGCACCGGTGCTGGCGGACACCCTCGTCGAGCACGAATGAGCGGACGAGCGAGCGGACGAACCAGCGCACGAATGAACGGACGACTGAACGGACGACTGAGCGGACGAATGAGCAGCTCAGCGCAACCGTAGGGGACAGGTACTCCCGGGAGGAGCCGCACCATGCGCGCAGCCGTACTGCACGAGATCGGCCAGGACAAGCTCGACGTGCTCGACGACGTCGAGGCGGTGGGCTTCGGGCCGGGCAGGGTGAGGATCCGGGTGCGGGCCACGGGGCTGTGCCACTCGGACCTGTCCGCGATGGCCGGGGTGCTGCCGCAGCCCGGACCGTTCGTCCCCGGGCACGAGGGAGCCGGCGAGATAGTCGAAGTCGGAGAAGGCGTACGGAACTTGAAGCCCGGCGACCGGGTCGTCGTGTGCTGGTTGCCCGCCTGCGGCAGCTGTCCCGCCTGCAAGCGCGGCCAGACGCAGCTCTGCCTGGCCGGATTCCTCAACGCCGGTACGCCCAACTTCAAACGGCCCGCCGGCGACGTCTTCGGCTTCGCGGGCACCGGCACCTTCGCCGAGGAGGTCGTCGTCGACGCCGGCTGCGCGGTGCCGATACCGGACGACGTGCCCTTCGACATCGCCGCCCTCATCGGCTGCGGCGTCACCACCGGACTCGGCGCGGCCCTCAACACCGCCGACGTGGAGGCCGGTTCGTCGGTCGCGGTCATCGGCTGCGGCGGCGTCGGCATCTCCGCGATCCAGGGTGCCCGGCTCAAGGGTGCCGCCGAGATCGTCGCCGTCGACCCGGTGGTCTCGCGACGCGAGGCGGCACTCAAGTTCGGTGCCACCAGGGCGATTTCGCCGGAGGAGCTGGCCGACGCCAAGCAGTCCGTCACCGCCGGTGAGGGCTTCGACTACGTCTTCGAGGTCGTCGGCCGCTCGACCACCGCCCGCACCGCGTACGAGGCCACCCGGCGCGGCGGCACACTCGTCGTGGTCGGTGCGGGCGCGCTGGACGACTTCCTCCAGCTCAGCATGTTCGAGCTGTTCTTCGACGAGAAGCGGATCCTGCCCTCGATGTACGGCGGCGGCGACGTCCTGCGCTCCTACGAGCGGACCATCGCCCTCTGGCGGGCCGGCCGTATCGACCTCGCGGGCCTGATCACGCACCGCGTGCCCCTCTCCGACATCAACGAGGCGCTGGACCAGATGCGGACCGGGGTGGCCCTGCGGACCTGCATCGAGATCTGACCACCGACCGGGTGCGAGAGGAGAGGGGCTCGGGGATGGCATTGCCGCTCGAAGGACTGTCCGCGATCGTCACCGGCGCGGGACGCGGGCTCGGCCGGGCCGAGGCGTGGGAACTGGCCCGCCTGGGCGCGGCCGTCGTCGTCAACGACTACGGCCGGCCGGGGCGGGACGGTTCCGGTGAGGTGTCCACCGGGCCCGCCGAGGAGGTCGCGGCGTCGATCCGCGCGGCGGGCGGTCAGGCGGTGTCGCACATCGGCGACGTGTCCGACCACGAACAGGCCCGGGAACTGGTCGCGTTGGCCGTCGCCCGGTTCGGCAAGCTGGACATCCTCGTCAACAACGCGGGCATCCTGCGCGACCGCATGGTCTTCTCCATGTCCGAGGACGAGTGGGACTCGGTCGTCCGGGTGCACCTCAAGGGGCACTTCAACACGATCCGGTTCGCCTCCGCCCACTGGCGTGCGCGGGCGAAGTCGGGTGACGGCGCGCCGGTGTACGGACGCGTGGTGAACACCTCCTCCGAGGCCTTCCTCGCCGGTTCCGCCGGGCAGCCCAACTACGCCGCCGCGAAAGGCGGAATCGTCGGGCTGACGACCTCCACGGCCCTCGCGCTCGCCAAGTACGGCGTCACCGCGAACGTCATCTGCCCGCGCGCCCGGACCCGGATGACCGAGGACGTCTTCGCGGGCCTGCCGGGGGCGCCCGAGGGCGACGGCGGCGGACTGGACCCACTCGCCCCCGAGCACGTCGCCCCCCTCGTCGGCTACCTCGCCTCACCCGCCGCCGCACAGGTGAACGGGCAGCTCTTCGTCGTACACGGCGGCATGGTCGCGATCGTCGAACGGCCGCGCGTCCAGGCGAAGTTCGACACCAAGCAGGACGTGTTCACGTACGACGAGCTGGACGGGTTGCTCACGCCGCACTACGTCGACCGGCCGGAGGGGGAGACGTTCGCGGCGGCGGAGGTGCTGGGGCTCAGGCATGGGCAGGGAACGGCGGGCGGTTCGGCGTAGCCGCCGACCCCATGAGGGTCGCGGGAGCCGCGGCCCCGCGCGCAACGGAACGGTCCCGCAACGGAACGGCCCCGCAACGGAACGGCCCCTAGCAAGGAACGGCCCCCCGGTGAGGATCGGGCCCTCAAGCATCGGCCCCCGGAACGCAACGGCCCCGCCCGTCGGTGACGGGCGGGGCCGGATGCCGTGGTGGTCGGTTCTGGCGTCGAATTGACGTTTCTCCAGAGGTGACCGGAGAGGACTCGTGTCGCCGGTCAGGCGGACGTCGTCGACTCCGTGTGTTCGGCCTGCTTGCGGTGGCGCCCGCGAGGGGTCGTCTTCTCGGCTTCGTGGGCCGAGATCTGGCCCCGGTGCCTGCCGTGGCCTACCGCCTCGTGGGGGTCGGCAGTGGGCGGCTGGGTGGTGTGCACGTCGCTCATTGGAAGTGTTCCCCGTCGAATGATCTTCTTACCGGCGGGAAATTTTAACGGGCGGCCGCGTGCGTCTCGAAGGTGCCCGAGGGCGTGTCGCCCGCGCCGCGTCCACTTCGCCCGCAGCCCGCACATCACCTTCACCCGACGGTCACCTCCTCCGGTACTCGCCCCTCCAACGGCGCCTGCTGCAACGGCACGGGCCGGGCGACGCCAGGCGCGGACGGCTCCGCACCGGACGGCTCCGCAGTGGACGGCTCCCCGCCCGGCGCCCTGGACGGGAGTGACGTGTCCGCGACCTCCTGCCGCAGGGCTTCCTCGCAGCCCGGCCCCCTGCCCGGCCCCCTCTCCCGCGCACCCTCCCCGACCTGCTCCCGACCCCCCTCCCGGAACTCCTCCTGAGATTCTTCCGCCATCGCCTCCCAGGGCACCCCCACCCGAGCCACCCCGCACCGCACCGCCCCTGCCGTGTAGGGCAGTTGCAGCACGCCCTCCCGGCTCCACAGTCCGGCCCCGGCCAACCAGCCCTCGGGAGCGGGCAGATGGAGTATCCGGCGGGCGGCCGGCCGCCAGACACCGACCCAGCTGCCCCGCGGCCCGTCGACGCGCAGCGCGACCGCGCAGCTCTCGGGGGTGAGGATCTGGCCCGGCTGGATGGCGAAGGGGGTGATGCGGTGGCCGTCGGGAACCCGCAGACACTCCGGGAAGCGAACCGGGAGCGTACTGCCCAACACGCCCCAGCCCAGCCGGTCGTGACCGGGAGAGGGTGCGTCCGAGCGGATCAGGAGCAGTCCGCTGTCGGGGTCGGCGAGCAGTACCCGGTCGTTGCTGTCGTCCGCGATCTGCAGCAGCGGCGAGACCGCGCCGCCCTGCTCCAGATCGACCACCACGGACTTCGTCCGGCCGCCCGACTCCTGGTCCAGGGCGAGCATCCGACCCGTCCCGTCCAGCCAGACCCCGCCCGAGCACCGCCCCGGCACCTGCGCCAGCAACTCGGGCCCGAACGCTCCGCCCGCCACCAGCCAGACCGTCGTGGCGCTCCGGCCCAGGGCGAGGGCGTACGCCCGCTCCCCGCACGGCGCGGGCGACAGCAGCCGCAACTCGGCCGCCGGATCGGCGCATTCGACGGCGCCGAGCGGGAGCTCCCCGGTGCCGGGCCCGGTCGGGTAGAGGAGCGAGAACAGGTGCCGGCCGGCGGCCAGCCGGTGGATGAGGACCCGGCCGTCGGTCATGGGGAGTACTTCGGTGCCGGGCTCCTCGGGTTGGTTGCCGGGCAGGGGGACGGCGTACGGCTCGGGGCCGTCGAGGGTCCAGCGCTCGGGGAACCAGGACTCGCCGTCGAGCGCGAGGCGCGCCGCGTACGACCCGTCGGCGGTGATCACACAGCCGGGCGGCGCGGACCCTACGTTCCCGCCCTTCCCGCCGTTCCCGCCATGCCCTCCCCTCGTGTCCTTCCCTCCGGTCGGGTTCCTCCCGTCGTCCCCATGCGCTGTCTCGCCCCGCTGTCCCGTCTCGTGCTCCAGTCCCGTCTCGTGCCCCTGTCCCGTCTCGTTCCCGTGGCCCGTCGCGGGTGGTGGGGATGCACAGGCCGTCATCGTTCGATCACCTCCGGCGACGAAGGTAGTTTTCGCACGCACAGACGTGGGACAACCCGCACCCCCTTCACACATAAGGATGCTCGTCGCCCGATTCGCCTGAGGGAACGGCGATCCTGTGCTGGCGGACGAGGCCGGAGGGGGCGTCCTGGTGCGCGGGACGGCGCGCGGGACGGCACGGGGCGGTGCGCGGGACAGGAGGGCGGCTGGTCAAGTGAACCGTGGCAGGTCGGGGACAGGAGTAGTGCAGGTAGCCTTTGTCCGTGCCCCGTCTGTCTGAAGTCATCGCCGCGCTCGACGCCCTCTGGCCGCCCGAGAGGGCCGAGGGGTGGGACGCGGTCGGCACGGTGTGCGGGGACCCCGACCAGGAGGTCGCGCGGGTCCTGTTCGCCGTCGACCCGGTGCGGGAGATCGTCGAGGAAGCGGTGAAACTGGGCGCCGACCTGCTGGTCACCCACCATCCGCTGTATCTGCGCGGTACGACGACGGTGGCGGCCTCCACCTTCAAGGGCCGGGTCGTGCACACCCTCATCAAGCACGACATCGCGCTGCACGTCGCCCACACCAACGCCGACACCGCCGACCCCGGGGTCAGCGACGCCCTCGCCGGCGCGCTGGACCTCAGGGTCGTACGCCCCCTCGTGCCGGACCCCGCCGATCCCACCGGGCGGCGCGGTCTCGGCCGGGTCTGCGAGCTGGACCACCCCCTGACCGTGCGTGAACTGGCCGCGCGGGCCGCCGAGCGGCTGCCCGCCACCGCGCAGGGCATCCGGGTCGCCGGCGACCCCGAGGCGCTCGTCCGCACGGTCGCCGTCAGCGGCGGCTCCGGCGACAGCCTCTTCGACGACGTACGCGCGGCCGGTGTCGACGCCTTCCTCACCGCGGACCTGCGTCACCACCCGGCCTCCGAAGCCGTCGCCCGTACGACGGAAGGCACCCACACACCTCTCGCGCTGCTCGACGCGGCGCACTGGGCCACCGAATGGCCCTGGTGCGAGCTGGCCGCCGCCCAGCTCGACGAGATCTCCGACCGAGAGGGATGGGACCTGCGCGTCCACGTCTCCAAGACGGTCACCGACCCCTGGACCGCCCACGCGGCGTCCACTCACCCGTCGCCCACCACCGCCCTTCCCCCGAGCGCTTCGCGCACCCCCTCTTCTTCTGACCCACTGGGAGCCCCCAACTGAACGCCGCGCCCGCCGACCAGATCCGACTCCTCGACGTCCAGGACCTCGACGTACGCCTGCAGCAGCTGGCGCACAGGCGGAGGTCGCTGCCCGAGCACGCCGAGATCGAGTCGCTGACGAAGGACCACACCCAGCTGCGCGACCTGCTCGTGGCCGCGCAGACCGAGGAGAGCGACACCGCCCGCGACCAGACCAAGGCCGAGCAGGACGTGGACCAGGTGCGCCAGCGCGCCACCCGCGACCAGCAGCGCCTCGACTCGGGTGCCGTCTCCTCGCCGAAGGACCTGGAGAACCTCCAGCGCGAGATCGCCTCCCTCGCCAAGCGGCAGGGCGACCTGGAGGACATCGTCCTGGAGGTCATGGAGCGCCGGGAGTCCACGCAGGAGCGGGTCGCCGAGCTGACCGAGCGGGTCGGTGCCGTCCAGGGCAAGGTCGACGACGCGACCGCGCGCCGGGACGCCGCGTTCGAGGAGATCGACGGCGAGGTGGCGAGGGTGACGAAGGAGCGCGAGGTCATCTCGGCGGCGGTCCCCGCGGACCTCCTCAAGCTCTACGACAAGCTGCGCGACCAGCAGGGCGGCATCGGCGCGGCCAAGCTGTACCAGCGCACCTGCCAGGGCTGCCGCCAGGAGCTGTCGATCACCGACATCAACGACATCCGCAAGGCCTCGCCCGACACGGTCGTCCGCTGCGAGAACTGCGGCCGCATCCTGGTGCGTACGGCGGAGTCCGGCCTGTAGGGCGCGGTGCGGAGCGACGGCGGGGCGACGGCGGGGTACGGCGGTAAGGGGCTTTTGGCGTGCGGGAGTTCATCGTCGAGGCCGACGGCGGTTCACGGGGCAACCCGGGGCCCGCGGGCTACGGCTCCGTCGTCCTCGACGCGGTGACGGGCGAGACGCTGGCGGAGGCGGCCGAGTACATCGGGATCGCCACGAACAACGTCGCCGAGTACCGGGGCCTCATCGCGGGCCTGAAGTCGGCGTACGAGCTGGACCCGGCGGCCTCCGTCCGGGTCCGCATGGACTCCAAGCTCGTCGTCGAACAGATGTCGGGCCGCTGGAAGATCAAACACCCCGACATGAAGCCCCTCGCCGCCGAGGCCGCGCGCGTCTTCCCGCCCGGTCGCGTGACGTACGAGTGGATGCCGCGAGAACAGAACAAGCACGCGGACCGGCTCGCCAACGAGGCGATGGACGCGGGGAAGCGCGGCGAACAGTGGTCGGCCGCCGCGTCCATGGCGGACCTGGACGCGCGGGCGGCGAGAGCGGCCGCCGCCGCCGCACCCGAACCGTCGGGGCCGCCGGGTGACGCGACGGCGGGCGCGGCGAAGGCCAGGGCGGCCTTGGCCGGGGCCCGGGGCGAGACGGGGAACGCCTTGGCGGAGCCTCGGGGCCGGTCCGGCGACAGTGCCGGAGCGAGTCCGTCGGACTCGGTGAGCGGTGCCGATGCCTCGGCCGCACCCTCTGCCCGCGCCTCTTCTCCTCGCCCGGCCTCTTCTCCTCGCCCGGCCTCTTCGGCTGACACCGCCTCGGCCTCCGCCCTTTCCACGACCGGGCGCGCCCCGACCCCTGGCGGTCGCGACCGCACCACCGAAACCCAGGTCAAAGCCGCCGCCGACCTTCGTGCCGCCGAGAACGTCGCCTCGGCGGCACCCGATCTCGGCACCCCCGCCACCTTCGTGCTGCTGCGGCACGGCGAGACCCCCCTCACGCCCCAGAAACGGTTCTCGGGGAGCGGGGGTTCAGACCCGTCCCTCTCCGATGTCGGCCGGTATCAGGCGGAGCGGGTCGCGGCCGCGCTGGCGGCTCGGGGGACGATCCAGGACGTCGTGTCCTCGCCGTTGGCCCGATGCCGTGAGACGGCGGGGATCGTCGCGGCCCGGCTGGGACTCGCGGTGACCGTCGAGGACGGGCTGCGCGAGACGGACTTCGGCGCGTGGGAGGGACTGAGCTTCGGCGAGGTGCGGGAACGGTACCCGGACGACATGAACGCCTGGCTGGCCTCCCCGGACGCCGAACCCACCGGCGGCGGCGAGAGCTTCGAGGCCGTGGCCCGCCGCGTCGCCGCCACCCGGGACGAACTGGTCGCGGCGCACCGAGGCCGTACCGTCCTGCTCGTCACCCACGTCACTCCGATCAAGACCCTCGTACGCCTGGCCCTCGGCGCACCCCCGGAGTCCCTGTTCCGCATGGAACTCTCGGCGGCCTCCCTGTCGGCCCTGGCGTACTACGCGGACGGCAACTCGACCCTCCGCCTCCTCAACGACACGTCACACCTGCGCTGAACGGGGCGTGGAGGCCGACGGCCCGTGGCGTCGGGCATCGGGCTTGCGCGTCGCCGCTGCCCTAGGGGCCTGGGTGCCGTCGCATCGGGCTTGAACGCCGCCGCTGTCCTGGGGGCTGGGTGCCTTCGTTTCGGGCTTGAACGCCGCTGTCTCAGGGCTTGAGCACCGCCGCCTCCCGTGCCAGCGCCTCGATCCGCGTCCAGTCCCGCGCGGCCACGGCATCGGTCGGCAGCATCCAAGTACCGCCCACGCAGCCGACGTTGGGAAGGGCCAGATAGTCCGGCGCGTTGGCCGGCCCGATCCCGCCGGTGGGGCAGAACCGTGCCTGTGGGAGAGGCCCGGCGAGCGACTTCAGATACGCCGTACCGCCCGCCGCCTCCGCCGGGAAGAACTTCATCTCCCGCACCCCGCGCTCCAACAGCGCCACGACCTCCGACGTGGTCGACACCCCCGGCAGGAACGGCACCCCGGCCGCCCGCATCGCCTCCAGCAGTACGTCCGTCCAGCCCGGACTGACCAGGAAGCGCCCGCCCGCCGCGACGGACTCCGTCACCTGAGCGGGCGTGATGACCGTCCCCACCCCGACCACCGCCGCCGGAACCTCCGCCGTGATCGCCCGTACGGCGTCCAGCGCTCCCGGCGTCCGCAGCGTCACCTCGATCGCCGGCAGCCCGCCCGCGACCAGCGCCCGCGCGAGCGGCACCGCGTCGACGGGGTCGTCGACGACGACCACCGGCAGCACGGGCACCAGGTCGAGGACGGACGCGCGCGAGGACGGGGGCAGCGACGAGGGCATGCCGCCATCCTGCCTCGGGGGTACAGCATGTACAACGAGCGTTGCGCATTCTGCAACGCTTGTGAGGGGAGGGGAGGGGAGGGGAGGGGAGGAGCGAGTGGGCGAGGAGAGAGTGGGCGAGGAGAGAGGGGGCGAGGAGAGAGGGGGCGAGGAGAGAGGGGGCGAGGGGGCGAGGGTCAGTGGACCTCGGCCACCAGCACGTCCAGCGTCCACGCCTTCCCGGTCCCCGCCCCGGCGGGAGGCTCCACCTCCACCACGTACCCGAGGTCCCGCAGCGCCTCCACCAGCTCCGCCGGGCCCTTGGGTGCGATCCCGGCCGACAGCAGACTCCGTACGATCCGGCCCTTGGTCGCCTTGTTGAAGTGGCTGACGACCTTTCGGGTGGGCGCGTGCAGCACCCGTACGGTCGCGGTCCGCCCGGCCACCTCACCCTTAGGCTTCCACGCGGCCGCGTACGCCGAGGAGCGCAGGTCGAGCACGAGTCCGTCGCCGGCGGCCTCGGGGAGGGCCGACGCCATCGGCGTACGCCAGTGGGCGCCGAGCGCTCCGATGCCGGGCAGCTTGACGCCCATCGAGCAACGGTAGGAGGGGATGCGGTCCGTCACGCGGACCGCGCCCCACAGCCCCGAGAAGACCAGCAGCGAACGCGCCGCCCGCTGCTTCGCGGCGGTCTCCAGGCCGGCCAGGCCGAGGGAGTCGTACAGCACGCCCGTGTAGACCTGCCCGGCCGGCCGCGCCCCCGCCGTCAGCAACTCCGCGTTCTTGGCGACCTCCCCGCGCAGCCCCTCACTCAGGCCGAGCACCTCACGCGCCTTGTCCTCGTCCCCGGTGCACAACTCCACCAGCTCGGCGATCACCGCCTCCCGTGCCCCGGTGAGCGCCGGCAGCGACAGCCCCTCCAGCTTCAACGGGGCCCCACCCGCGGAGGGGGCCTTGCCTTCGGACGGCGGCAGCAGGACGAGCACGTTCGCTCCTTGTTCTCGGGGTTCTCGGGGCTCCACGACAGCGTACGGGGTGGGGAGAGGGGGCCTGCCAGGGTGGTGGGGAGGCGTGGGGGAGGGGGCATGCCAGGGCGGCCTGGGCGGTGTGAGGAGGCGGACTCTCGGTGGACGCCGATGCCCAGGTGGGCGCCGAGGCAGACGCAGCCGTTCCCTCCCCCGTCCGGAGGAACCGCCGGGGTGCCGTCCCGCCCACCCCGTCCTACGCTCGACCCATGCCCCGCCGCCATCTCCACGTCAAGGGCGCCGCCGAGGCCCCCCTGCGTGCGGCCCTGCGCGCGCTGCGCGCGGAACTCGGTGTGCCCGACGCCTTCCCACTCCAGGTCCTCGTCGAGGCGGAGCACGCCGCGAAGCACCCGCGTCTCCCGTCGTACGACGCCACGGACATCCCCCTCTTCACCATCGATCCGCCCACCTCCATCGACCTCGACCAGGCGATGCACCTGTCGCGACGGCCGGCCACGGGCCCGGGCGCCGGCGGCTACCGCGTCCGGTACGCCATCGCCGACGTCGCCGCCTTCGTCACCCCCGGCGGCGCGGTCGACGCCGAGGCCCACCGCCGGGTGACGACCCTCTACCTCCCCGACGACAAGGTCCCCCTGCACCCCGCCTGCCTCTCCGAGGGCGCCGCCAGCCTCCTCCCGGACCACACCTGCCCGGCGGTCCTGTGGACGCTGGACCTCGACGCGGACGGCCGCACCGAGACCGTCGACGTCCGCCGGGCCCTCGTACGCAGCAGCGCCAAGCTGAACTACGCCGGCGTACAGAAGGAGATCGACGCGGGCACCGCCGAGGAGCCGGTCGCCCTGCTGAAGGAGATCGGCCGACTGCGCGAGCGCCTCGAAGTCGAACGCGGAGGCATCTCCCTCAACATCCCCGAGCAGGAGATCATCGAGCACGGCGCCCCGGGCGATGGCGGCGAGAGCTACCAGTTGGCCTACCGGGCGCCCCTTCCCGCCGACGGCTGGAACGCCCAGATCTCCCTCCTCACGGGCATGGCCGCGGCCGAACTGATGCTGGCCCATGGCACAGGCGTACTACGCACCCTCCCAGCCGCCCCGGACGGCGCCGTCGGCCGTCTCCGCCGTACCGCCAAAGCCCTGCGCATCGACTGGCCGCACCACGTCTCGTACGCGCAACTCGTCCGCTCCCTCGACCCGCACGACCCCCGCCACGCCGCCTTCCTCCTGGAGTGCACAACCCTCCTGCGCGGCGCGCACTACACCCCGTTCCGCGACGGCGACCTCCCCGACATCACCACCCACTCCGCCGTAGCCGCCCCCTACGCCCACTGCACGGCCCCCCTACGCCGCCTCGTGGACCGCTACGCCTCGGAGATCTGCCTCGCGGCGGCAGCCGGCACCCCGGCCCCCGACTGGGTCCTGGCGGCCTTCGACACCCTCCCCGACGAGATGACCGAGGGCACCCGGCTGGCCGGACGCGTGGAGCGCGAATGCGTGGACATCGTCGAGGCCGCGCTGCTCAAGGACCGGGTGGGGGAAATCTTCGAGGGGTGCGTGGTGGACGTGGAGGAGGACCAACTGTCCGTCGGAACCGTGCAGTTGGCGTCCCCGGCAGTCATCGGCCGCCTGGTGGGGGCGCCTGGCGGCCCGCTGCCTCTGGGGGAGGGGCTACGGGTACGGCTCACGCAGGCCGAGCCGGGAGTGAAGAAGGTGCGGTTCGCTCCGGCGTGACCGCTCCGATGAACTCCCGCACGATCCCCACGAGTTGAGTGGAATCGTCGGCGTGGAAGCGCACCAGGCATACCTCCCTACGACGGCCGAAGAAGGTCAAGTACCCGATGGGTGCCGCCAGTTCGACGGTGACGGTGGTCTGTGAACCGACCGCCATGTTGAGCTCGCCGTCCCGCTTCTCGTGCGTCGTACGCAGCTCACGGCGGACCGACGTGACGGCGGTGAGCGGCACACACAGATCCACAGTGGCGAAGCGGCGCAGCCGCAGCGTCGTGCCGGTGAGGACGTGGGGGCGGGTCACGGAGGCCGCGTGGAGCCCGGCGACGACGAGGATCGTGTAGAGGTCGAGGACGAGGAAGACCCCGTGCGCGAGCGGAAAGTCGCGCAGCAGGACGGACAGGGTCACGGTCTCGACGACACACACGAACCCGAACCCGAACATCATGGCCCCCTGCCCCCGCGCGTACCCGAAGGCTCGCCCGCCTCCCCCGACCCCGTGCGGCCGCCGCGCCACCCAGCGCAACAGGCCGGCCAGCAGCAGGAGTTCATGACGTACGAGGGCGCGGGCGATTCGATGGATGCTCCCCACCCGGCTCATGGGCGGTCCTCCCTCAGTATCCGGAGCGTGCGGCGGATGGCCTCCGCCTGGGCCGGGGCGAAGTCGGAGTAGAAGGCGCGCAGGAAGCTGCCGGTGCTGGCACCGGTGCCAGCACCGGTGCTGGTGCCAGTGCCGTTGGCGCCCTTGTCGAGGTCGGTGTTGGTGTTGGTGTCTGGCGGGATCATGTCGGGCGGGATGAGGCCGGCCAGCACGCGGGCCGCCTTCGTCACCCGGGGGTCGTCCGGCTCGGCATCGGCGAGCGCGTCGAGCAGCGCGTACGCCTCGTGCACCCGCTCCACCGCACCGGGAACCGCCATCATGCTCTCCAACCCGGCGAGCATCTCCGCCCGTACCTCGGGTGTCGCGGTCGTCTCCAGGAGTGCGAACATCTCCCGGTCCTTGGCGGCCATCGGGGACTCTGGGACGGGCCCGAACCTCCCGAAGAGCGCGACGAGTTCGGACGACACCGGCCCCTCGGCCGGCAGCCGCCCCGCCCTCGCGTCCTCCATCAGGACACGCAACCGGTCCCGCCGCTCCCGGATCGCGCTCTCCTGCCGCGCCAGATCCTCGTCCAACTCCCCGAACACCTCGACGAGTTCACGCCCGGCGTCGTCCGCGAGCACGTCCCGTACCTCGGCGAGCCCGAGCCCCAGCTCCGTCAGCCGCCGGATCCGCGCCAGCACAACCGCGTGCCGCAACGTGTAGTCCCGATACCCGTTGGGCCGCCGCTCCGGCTCCGGCAACAGCCCGAGGTGGTGGTAGTGCCGCACGGCCCGCGGCGTGACACCGACGGCCGCGGCCAGTTCTCCGATCCGCATGCGACCAGTAGAAACGTTGACGCTGCGGCAGGGTCAAGCGGCGGGCACGGCGACTGACGGTGACCGGGATCATGTGCCACGATCGAGGGAACGGTTCCCGATCTCACGGCCAGGTGATCAGCCGATGTCCCAGTCTGGCGAGCGACCGAACAAGGAGGGGCGTGACATGACTGCCATGGCCCATGAGCCGCTCTCGCAGGAAGACGTCCTGCTGGAGGGCTTTCTCGCCCTGGACACCCCGGAGGGATTCCGGGCGGAGCTGATCGAGGGGGAGATCGTTGTGACGCCGCCGCCGGACGGGGACCACGAGGACTACATCAATCTGATCATGAGACAGGTGATCAGGCGTTCCCGGACCGATATGGATTTCAGCGGGAACAAGGGGCTGAAGCTGGGAAAGGCGGAGGGCTGTCCGAAGGAACACGTGATTCCTGACGGTACGTTTGCACCCCAGGTATTGCGCCTCTACAGGGGCGCCGACCCCTGGATGCCCTGCCGGGGCGTCGCCATGGTGCTGGAGGTGACCTCCACCAGGCCCAAAGCCGACCGCGAGGTCAAGCGCCGCTGTTACGCCCGCGGGGGCATCCCGTTCTATCTGCTCATCGACCGTGACACGTCAGAGGTGACACTCCTCAGCGATCCCCGAGAGGAGGACTACCGCCAGCGCTGCACCGTCCCCTTCGGCAAGCCGCTCGCCCTCCCCGAGCCCTTCGCCTTCGACCTGGAGACCTCGGACTTCCTCTGACGCCGACACCGACCCCGCCGGGGGTAGCCTGGGGGACCGGCGAAGGGGGCGAGGCAGAGGTGAACCCACGCGGCGAGACCCGGTGGACCCGTGCCACCCTCGGCCGCCCCGACCGCTCCCTCGACCTCCTCACCGCCCGCTTCGACCACCACCGCTACGCCCCGCACACCCACGAGGAATTCAGCATCGGGATCTGCGTCCAGGGCGCCTCGTGCATCGACTACCGGGGCGGCGCCCTCACGGTGGGGGAGGGCTCGATCGTCGTCCTGGCCCCTGGCGAGGTCCACACCGGCGAATCGGCTTTCGGCACGTACGCCTACCGCGCCCTCTACCCGGCCCCCGCCCTCCTCACCGACGGCATCCTCGGCGGCACCCCGCACTTCCGCGAGCCCCTCCTGCACGACCCCGAACTCGCCGCCGCCCTGCGCATCGCGCACACCGAGCTGAGCACCTGCCCCGACCCCCTGGAAGCAGAGTCCCGCCTCCCCTGGCTGCTCACGGCCCTGGCCCGCCGCCACTCGACGTCCCGCGCAGCCCCCGACGCGATCCCCGGCGCCGACACGATCGCCCTCGCCGTACGCGACCGCCTGGCCGACGAACTCCTCGCCCCACCCTCCCTCGCCGACCTCGCCACCGACCTGGGCCTCTCCCGCTACCAACTCCTCCGAGCCTTCCGCACGACCATGGGCATGCCCCCTTACGCCTGGCTGGCCCAGCACAGGGTGAGCCGAGCCCGGGGGCTGCTGGAGGCCGGCGCTCGCCCGGCGGAGGTCGCCGGGCAGGTGGGGTTCGCGGACCAGGCCCACATGACGCGCTGGTTCAGACGGGTGCTGGGGGTGACGCCGACGGCGTATCGGACGAGCGTGCGGCCGTAGAGACACCGGGGGGCAGCGGGCGCGCAACAGCGTTCAAGACGGATGGCGCCCCATGCCTCGAAACTCACCCCATGACTGCACGCGGCTGGTTCCTCTTCTCCCTGATGGGAGTCCTCTGGGGCATCCCCTACCTGATGATCAAGGTGGCGGTGGACGAGGTCTCCCCGTCCATGGTCGTCTTCGTACGCTGTGCCCTGGGCGCGGCCCTCCTGCTCCCCTTCGCGATCCGCCGGGGAGGACTGACCCGCGTGGTCCGGCAGCACTGGCGCCCCATGCTCGCCTTCGCCGTGATCGAGGTCATCGGCCCCTGGTGGACGCTGACCGACGCCGAACGCCACCTCTCCAGCTCCACGGCCGGCCTCCTCATCGCGGGCGTCCCCATCGTGAGCGTGCTCCTGGCCCGCTTCTTCGGCGACACGGAACACCTGGGAGCCCGCCGCATGACCGGCCTGGCCTTGGGCCTCGCAGGCGTAGCGGTCCTCACCATCCCGCACCTCACCGGCGGCAACGTCCTCTCCCTCACCGAGGTCCTGATCACGGTGATCGGCTACGCCACGGCCCCCCTGATCATGGCCCGCCACCTCAAGCAGGTCCCCACCCTCCAGCTGATAGCCCCGGTCCTACTCCTCGCGGCCCTCGTCTACGCCCCCGCGGCAGCCCTGACCCGCCCACCCACCCTTCCCTCGCCCCCCGCCCTGATGGCGCTGGCGGCCCTGGGCGTGATCTGCACGGCCCTGGCCTTCGTGGCCTTCCTGGAACTGATCCGAGAGGTCGGCCCGACGCGTGCCACGGTCTTCACGTACGTCAACCCGGCGGTGGCGGTAGCGGCAGGCGCGCTCTTCCTGGACGAGCACCTCACCCCCGGAATCCTGGCCTCCTTCGCCCTGATCCTGGCGGGCTCGTTCCTGGCGACGGCGTCGACGGCATCGAGTGCGCCGAAGGTGGCGACGGCGTCGACGGCATCGAGTGCGCCGAAGGTGGCGAGGGCGGGGAGGGCGGCGACAAGGGCTGCCCTCGGGGACGTCGACAAGGACTGCCCCGGGGACGGCTCCGGGGCCGTCCCCGAGGACGGCTCGGAGGAGCGGTGAGCGCCCGGTACCATGGTCGACACGGCAGACGAGCCGGGCGGACGGCCGCGTGAAGATCCTTGTGGACCTTCCCGAGGAACGTCCGGGCTCCACAGGGCAGGGTGATGGCTAACGGCCACCCGGGGTGACCCGCGGGACAGTGCCACAGAAAACAAACCGCCCAGCGCTCAGGCGCTGGGTAAGGGTGAAACGGTGGTGTAAGAGACCACCAGTGCCCAGGGCGACCTGGGCAGCTAGGTAAACCCCACCCGGAGCAAGGTCAAGAGGGAGTCCTTTCCAAGGATAGGAAAGGGCTTCTGCGCGGACGTTCGAGGGCTGCCCGCCCGAGTCCGCGGGTAGACCGCACGAGGCCGGCGGCAACGCCGGCCCTAGATGGATGGCCGTCTCCCCGGCCGCCGCGAGGCAGCCGGGCGACAGAACCCGGCGTACAGCCCGACTCGTCTGCCGCCAGGGGCCCTATGACCAGGGAAGTTGCTGGTCAGGGGCTCTTTTCCGTAAGTCGAAGGGCTTCATCAGGCCCCGGTCCGTACCGGTTCAAACCGGTACACGCGGCTGTGAACGTAGCCACGAAGGTATCCACGAAAGTAGCCACCCACGCGGCCACTGCGGGCATTCGTCCTGATCATGCGGGCACTCGTCCTGATCAGTGGGCTGCGGTCAGCGGTCGGAGATGCGGGTACGGCCTGTAGTCCTAGCTCGGACATCAGGGAGCAAGTAATTCGCTGGTAGCTTTCAGGGCTTCGCGGCTGCGGCCTTCTTCGGCCGGCGAGGCACGGTCTTGGCCTTGCCGAGGTGCCCGTACACCGTCCGGCGCTGAACGGTCAGTGCCAGCCCACCAAGATCATCGCTTGGCGGGCTGGCGTATCTGTGTCATGCCCCCGCTTCAGATGCAGATCGCGATCTTTCCGCGTGTGCGTCCGCGCTCGGCGTGCGCGTGGGCGTCGGCGATCCGCTCCAGGGGGTAGGTCTGTTCGATACGGGGTGTGTAGCGGCCCTGCCGGCCCAGTTCTGCGGCTGCGGACAGGAGGTTGGAGTCGTTCTCCGCGTTGACCACGCGCGTGCCCAGGCGCTGCCCGCCCGCGTGGTCGGCGACCGTCGCGACGCGCGTTGGGTCGCCCGTGATCGCGACGAGGTCGTCCAGGGACCCGGAGGCCGCGGTGTCGAGCGCGATGTCGACGCCGTGCGGAGTGAGGGCGGAGAGGCGCTGCGCGAGGCCGGGGCCGTAGGTGGTGGGAACGGCGCCGAGAGAGGTGAGGAACTCGTGGTTGCGTTCGCTGGCTGTCCCGATCACGGTGGCACCTTGTGCCACCGCGATCTCGACTGCCGCGCTGCCCACGCCTCCGGCGGCTCCCTCGACGAGAAGGGTGCGCCCCGCGAGGGAGCCGAGCGCGTTCAGGCCACGCATCGCGGTCACAGACGCAAGACCGGCGCCCGCGGCCTGCTCATCGTTCCACGTGTCGGGGGCTTGGGCCCAGGCCGAGAGGATGACCAGCTCTGCGGTTGCGCCGGTGACACCGCCCAGCCCGAAAACGCGGTCGCCGATGCTCACCCCCTGCACTCCGTCACCGATTTCGTCGACCACGCCGACGGCGTCGCGCCCGGGAATGGCGGGCAGCTCCAGGGGAATCAGCTGGTGCAGGGCGCCGGCGCGCAGCTTCCAGTCGATGGGATTGACACTGGCCGCCGCGACGCGGACACGGATCTCACCAAGTCCCGGGCGAGGGGCGGGGGCCTGCTCGATCACCAGGCTCTCCGCTGCGCCGTATTCATGGAAGCGGGCTGCACGCATAATGTCCTGCCTTACCTTTATAGGTCGAAATGATGGTGTTCAATCGACGCCCGTTACTCTCAACCTGACGTCGACGTGAGGCGTAAATCGGCAAGCCGGCAGCCTTCCGGCCAGAGGAGCACGGATACGGATCGGTGAGGTTGCCGAGCAGGCGGGCAGCCACCCGCCCCGAAAACCACGATCCTGCCCAACGTCGGAATACCGCCCGTCGAGTCGATGCTCCGGAAGATATCCAGAAGGTCGGTCACCAGATGGATACCAAGACCGGAGACGGGAGCCCCTCATGACCCAACGGCCACCGCTGCCACCCGACTTGTTCGACGAGCTGTGCCCGTCCTCGCTGCTGCCTTTCCGCTTCGGTGACAAATGGGCACCCCTGGTCCTCCGCTGCCTGGAAGACGGCCCGCGCAGATACTCCGAACTCCGCGTGCCACTGGGCCGCGTCACCCCGAAGGCGCTCACCCAGTCGCTCCGCGGCTTGGAGCGGAACGGGTTCGTGTCACGCACGGTGCACGCCGACCCGAAACTGCGGGTGGAGTACGCGCTGACACCGCTGGGCCGCAGCACGCTGGAGCCGCTGGCCGCCGCGTGCCGATGGGCGACCGAGCACTGGGACGAGTTGCTCGACGCACGCGAGGGCGGCTCGGGCGGCTTCTCCTCCATTGGCTGACTCGACACTGCGTCGGCGCGTGTCGCACCGGATGAGCCACACCTCTGAGTTCTACCGAGCTGGGACTACAGGGCCGGTGCGGCCGCCTCCGGAAGCATCGGCGGGTCCCTCTTCGCAGGCGACATAAGCACCACCGATGCTCCCTTGTTGTCTGCCCCCAGGCCGGTCTGATTGCCATAGGGCACCCGCGCGAGCCACCTGGCTGACAGATGATCAGAACGGCGAAGATCGAGGAGGATGGAGGAGGATCAAGGAGGATCAAGGAGGATCGGAGCATGGCGATATGCAGGAAGTGCGGCGTGCGAAAGCGCCGTTGGCCTCGTTCCTGTCCCGGGTGTCGCGCCGGGTCGGCCCGGGCGGACGCGGCCGTGGCAGGAGTCGATGTGACCGTGGCGGCAGGACTGTTCGGGTGGATCAGACGGGCAGTCACGGGCGTTGTGCGGAGGATTCTCGACTGGACCTGACTCAGCGGGTACGACCCGGCACCCGAAGTCGTCGGCATCGATCTCACCGGTGAACGCCTAGCCAGCCATGGCGCTTCTCCGGTTCGTGGGGTGGCTCTGAGTCGCTGGGATGGCGGGAGTACCGTTCGATGCGAGCGCCACGCGTCTCGCGCAGCATGTAGCGCCGTACGGGCCCTGCCTCCAGCAACTCGCTCCGCCGTCGCGACCTTTCGGCCCGCGTCGGCTTCTCCGTGAGCATGAACCAGGGCTCGTGCTCGGCGAGGAGCGGGTTCTCCTCCCGGCGCGGCCTGACCCACGGCGGATTCCCCACCTGAAGATCACACCCCCCCACTAGCCCCCGGAAAACATGCGCGGAGTGCGGCGCCCCGTGGCGGTTCCCAAGGGGCGCCGCCCTGTTCCGGGCTTCCTTGCCAGCCGGTGTGATGGGCGTCAACCCGTGGTGACCAGCTCTTCGAGTAGCTGCTCCAACAGATTGTTGTCACCGAGGAAGCTCTTCACCGAGGCGTCCTCGTTGCGTTGAGGGTCCATGCCCGACCAGTTCAGGGCGTATCCCGCGTCGGCGCTGAGCTGGTCCAGGAACGCCCGCTGGGCGCGGCCGTTGCCCTCGCGGAACGGATGGAGGACGTTCAGGTCGCCGTACAACGTGGCCAGTTGGATGACGAATGCCTGCCGGTGGAGATTCCGCAGCTGACCGGAGGAGGCGAGCCGGCCGAAGACCTCTCCGGCGTAGGGCACCAGGTTTCTCGCCGGGCAGAACGGTGTGCGCTTGGCGATGTTCACGGTGCGTAACTCGCCTGCCCACGGATAGATGTCACCGAAGATCGCGGCATGGAACGCTTGGAGATGGCCGAGGTCGTACGCGCCGGGTAGGGGGCGTTCGGCGAGCATGACGAGGCGCGCCCGGGTGATGTCCGCCTCCGCTGCCGCGAGCGGCTGATGCTCGGTGATGCCGAGCTTGTTGCGCAGCACCCCGTTGGGCATGGAGTACGGATCGTTCACCCAGCCTGCCGCTCCGAAGTCTGCTTGTGGCGGGCGATCGCGCGGGCGACAAGGGTGTCCGCGTCGAGGTCGCCTTTCACGTAGGCCTCGGTGTCGCGGTCGGAGGCCTTGGTTGCCTGGAGCCCCTCGGCCTCAATGGAGCCGGTGGCCGAGGCGACGGCCGCACGCCGTGCAGCTCGGCCGCTCAGCGCCTCGAAGGCCTCGACGGACAGCAGGACACCCTGGGGCTTGCGGTGGGCGCCGATCAGGACCGGGTCGGCATCCGCGCCGGACTCCGACAGGTCGGTCAGGATCCGCGACAGTCTCGCGCGCGCGTCGCTGACGGTCACGACCTCAGGAATCTCCATGCTGTCACCGTACCCATTTAGAGGCTTGATTCTGTACAGATTCTAGTACGGATTCCGGTGAGCGTCCCGCCTCGGGCGGCCCTGGAGGGGGTATCCCCAACCCCGTCCCGGAGGCCGCCACCAGCGAGACTGCGAGTTCCTCGCCGATGTCGGCGGGGTTGAACCGGACCACCGGTACATCGCGTCGGCTGAGTTCGGTGATCACCACGTCAATGGTGATGCCGTCCGCTGCGGTGGCCACCAGAACCGGCCTCTCCGAGAACGACGAAGCCCCCGTCCGGACCGCTCCGGCGTGGGGCGCCTCCTTGCGTAGCCATCAAGGTAGCCACGGAAACGTCCTTCCTGCACGTTTGTGCAGGTCATAGCGTTGCGGTGATTCTCCCCGGCGTACAGCCCGACTCGTCTGCCGCCGAAGCTGCGCCGCTCGTGATGGCCCTGGCGTCCTGCCAGGGTGACAGGGTGCTACGCCGCTCCAACGACTGCGTGCCTGTCCCTCGCCCCTGCGCGCTTACCGAAACCCCGCGGAACGTTTGACGAGCTTCCTTGAGTAGACGGTTGTTGAATCTTGGCTGCCCCACATTCAAGCTCGGCCGACATGGTGGCGCCGCCTACGACTCCGTGACCGTGCCGAGAAACGGGCTCTGCTGCCCATGCCAGGAGACCCTGAGCGCCTCTCGGGCCCGAGTGCAGGCGACGAAGAGCAGGCTCAGCTCGCCCAGCATGTCCTCTCGGTGCTGCTGGGGGTCGGTGTCCTCCGCAGTGACGGCGCTGCGCATGGGGACGATGCCGTCGTTGACGCCGACGACGGCAACGCAGCGGAATTCCAGCCCCTTCATGCGATGCATCGTCCCGATCCGAACCCCGTCACCGCTTCCCGACCCACCGCCCAGGACTGTTGTCGGCACACCGACTTCGTCCAGAGCGCGGGCCACCTCCTTGCCCAGCTGGATGTACCGCACGGCAACGCCGATCTCACGAGGCAGGACGCCGGCGCTGTTCCACTCCTTGACTTGAGCCACCAGACCGGAAAGTTCGGCGGCCTTGTCCTTGGCGCCGCTTGTATGCGGAAGAGCGCCGTGGAAGGCCGATCGATAGCCGATCAACGACTCGTCGCCTCCGTCCATGTCGTCGACCTGCCTACCCGTCAGCAGCTCGGTTGACCAGGCAAGGATCTCCTGTGTGGTCCGGTAGTTGATCCGCAGACGGGTGGAGCGTCCCGTGACCGAAATGCCAAGGCTGCGGAGCGATACCTTGTTGCCGTAAATGCGCTGATGAGTGTCACCGGCGATGAACAGGTCGTCGGGGCCGGACCGGACCAGAGCTCTCAGCATTCGCCACTGGGCCGGATGCAGGTCCTGTGCCTCGTCGATCACCACATGACGGTACGGCCGTTCGGCTCCCTGTTCCTCCAACAGCCGAGCGGCTTCCGCGCACACCTGCAGGAAGGTCCACTCGTCGGCTTTCCGCAGCTGCCCGACGAAGGCTTCGACGGCGCGCCACACCTGCGCGCGTTTCAACGGGCCTAGGGGAGTACCGCGCCCGCTGCGGGATGCCTTCAGGTAGGTCTCGGGCGAGCGCAGGTCCTGGGCGAGTATGACGTGCCGCCACTCCTGGTCGAGGAAGACGTCGGTGAAGTCGATTCCCAGTTGCCGCGCGATGCGGTCCCAGCGAGCCGCGACATCCTTCTGGCTAGTGATGATGGCCAGAGGGGTGCCGCTGCGGTTCGCCCTCACGATCTGGTTGGCAAGAGCATCCACGTTGGTGACGCGGATCTTCGCCCTCAGGCGATCGTCGGGGATGAGTAGTTCGAGACTGCCTCGAAGGTCTGTTGCGAGGTCCCTGGTGAAGGTGGTGAGCAGAATCGACTCGTCGGGTGCGTCATCCGGGAGCTGCCGTGCCAGATGGAGTGCACGGTGCAGAGCGACCACGGTCTTTCCGGTGCCGGGGCCGCCGGTGACTCGAGCCGGGCCCTTGTACGACGGCCGGTAGGCGACCTTCCGCTGGCTCGGATGCAGGAACACCCGCCAGGCATCAAAGGGCCGCGAGAGGATCTCCATCAGCTCATCGGGGCCCGACACCAGAGCGATCCTGCCCTGTGAACGGGCCATGGCAGCCGAGAGATCGTCCTGACCGACAGACGCCGTCGCCGACTGGTCGCCGCCCGACACGGCAGTGGCGTGCTGGGATGTGGGGAGAGACGCCTGTTCCAGCTGGACGAGCACCACCTCGCGCCAGACGTCCTCCGGTTCCATGCCTGCGGCGAGACCGGCCAGTACGTCGTACTGCTGCTCTGGGAGGATCTTGTGCAGGGAGTCGAGGTGGGCCTCCTTGCTGAGGTGCCGTACCAGGGGCAGCAGGTCGGCGTCGATGCCCAACCTGGTCAGGTCCTTGTCGGAGACATGAGCGAAGAGGGGCCCGTCGGCTGGCTGGGGCAGTCCGCGAACACCGGCGGTCGCCCGTTCGAGGGCGACGTCGTCACGTAGCTCGATGCCCTGGGTGGCGGAGTTGACGGTCGCCCGGTGCTTGACGGCCCAGGCGATGGCGTCGTCGTGGGGCATGACTTTCAGGAGCAGAAAGCTGTCTCCCGACTCGGGGGCCAGGACGACTCCGCGCATGAACTGGTTGATGCGGATGGTTCGGATGCGGGGGTCGCGAGCCTTCTCGATCTTCTCCAGATGGAGTCCCGCGTGCCGGTGTTCCCGGAACTTGTCGAAGACTTCGTGAACGCGCTTCTGGACCGGCTTCTCCAGCTTGGCGAACTCCATCAGGAAGTCCTTGTGGATTCCCAGCGTCGCCATCCCAGCCCCCGGGTCATGTGCTCCGTCGATTCTTCGGATCACCGTACCCGGATGGTGAACAATGAAGAACTGGCCCCGGACAACCTGGCGGAGAGGGACGTACGTGCACGCTCGGGAGATCACGTTCAGCAAGCTGGTCCAGGGCGAGATGCAGTTTCAGGTCCCCCTCTACCAGCGCACCTACAGCTGGCAACGGGAGCAGCTCCAGCAGTTGTGGGACGACGTGCAGGAGTTGGTCGAGGACCAGTTGGAAGGCAGGCCGCCCGCTGCCCACTTCCTGGGCTCAGTGGTCCTGGCCCCGGAGCGGGTCGCCGCAGGCGGAATGCAGCGCTGGCTGGTCGTCGATGGGCAGCAACGGCTCACCACTCTCATGCTCGCCTTCACCGCGCTCAGGGACCGCCACCGGGAGCGTGGGGCAGCCAAGAAGGCCGACCGCATCCACGATCTGCTGCTGGTCAACGGGTACCAGGACGGCGACGACCATTACCGGCTCCTGCCGACCCAGGCTGATCGCGAGGCGTTCATCGCGTGTGTCGAGTCCCTGCCGAAGGCGGGCGGCCCGGGAAACGTCGGCGCCTCCTACCGGTTCTTCCTCGGAGCCCTCACCGAAGGGCAGGTAAACGGGGGCGAGGAGTGGATTGACGCCGTGGAGAAGGTCCTCGGCGACCTGTTGTCGATCGTCGCGATCACCGCCGCCGAGGGCGACAACGTCTACCGGATCTTCGAGTCCATCAACAACACGGGCGTCGGCCTGAGCCAGAGCGACCTGCTGCGCAACTACCTCTTCATGTGCCTGCCCACCCGCGGCGAGTCCGTCTACCGCAATGTGTGGCTGCCCATGCAGGAACTGCTCGGGCCCGTCAATCTCGAACTTCTGGTCTGGCTCGACCTGGTAGTGGCCGGCAACAGCCGCGCCAAGCAGAGCGACATCTACCGCGACCAGAAGAAGCGATTGGAGCCGCTGTCGGACGACGAAGCGGCCCTCCAGACCGAGATCGCCTCGCTCGCCGAGAGGGCGGGGCGGCTCATGCGAATCCTGGAGCCCACGCGGGAGCCCGACCCGGAGCTGCGCGACGTGCTGGAGAGGCTGTCCCGATGGGGCGGCCAGACTCACTACCCGCTGGCTCTGCACCTGCTCGACCTGGTGGACAGCGGTCGGGCGACAGCCCGCGAGGCGGCCGAGGCGCTGGCGTACGCCGAGAGCTACATGGTGCGACGTCTGCTCGCGGGCCTGTCGACCACAGGCAGCAACCGGGTCTTCATGGAGCTTCCCAAGGAGTTGGACAAGGAGGGTTCAGTCGCAGAAGCCGTGCGCCGTTTCCTGTCGAAGAACAAGACCGGAGCGCGCATGTGGCCCGGCGACGACTCGATTCGTGAGGCGATCCGAAATCGCCCCTTCTACAAGGCGGGCCGTGCCACTCAGCGTTTCCAGGTGCTGCGACGACTTGAGGAGAGCTACAACGCGAGCGAGCCGGTCGACTATGCCAAGGCCCAGCTCACGGTGGAACATGTGTTGCCGCAGAGTCCTGCCCAGCAGTGGTTCGACCTGCTTGCCGAGGAGGCCGAGGACGGCGAGAGCCCGGAGGAGCTGCATGCTCTCCTCGTCCACACCCTGGGGAATCTCACGCTCTCCGGTGACAACGCACGTCTGTCGAACCACCCCTTCCGCCGTAAGCAGGAGATCCTGGACTTCAGCGCCCTGCGGATGAACCAGAGCATTGCGGCCGAGGAACGCTGGGGCAGAGCCCAGATTCTGGCCCGCGCCGATGAACTGGCAGAGCGCGCCGTGCGGTTGTGGCCCGGTCCCGTCGAGGGCACGGTCCACGCGGACGACGAGTGGGCCGGGTGGAAGGAACTGCGGGAGGCGCTCCTCGCGATGCCGGCCGGGACCTGGACGACGTACGGCGACATCGCCGCCCTCATTGGCACGCACGCCGTGGCGGTCGGCAACTATTTGGCGTCCAAGTCCGGTGTCCATGGCGCATATCGCGTCCTGACCGCGGACGGCCGTGTCTCCGCTGGCTTCCGCTGGACCGACGACCAGCACTCTGGCGACCCGCGGGACCTGCTGGAGGCCGAGGGCATCCCCTTCGACGGAGCGGGTCGAGCCGGCCGCTCCCACCGGCTGACCACCGGGGATCTGGGAATCCTCCTCGGTAAGGACGCGTCGGAGTCGCTTGAGTCGGCGCCGGCTCAAGAACCGGATGACGAACAGCGCACAGCCGCCACCCGGTTCGAGGCGCAGCTGCGGGAGAACCAGACGGCACAGACCGTGGACGGTGTGTTGAGCGCGCTTCGCTTCTGGGAGCAGCAGGGTGGCTACCGCGCCTATGGCAGGGCAAGCGAGACCAGTTGCTTCCCGATGGTGGAGGCGGGCACCGCCCACGCCTCGCGCACCCTGTGGCCGATCGCCCTGTACCCGGTGACGGGAACGGTGGAGGTCGTCTTCCAGCACCTGAAACGCCGCCCGCCGTTCGACGACGAGCCGATGCGGTGGGCGCTGCTGACCAAGTTGAACGCGATTGACGGCATCGAACTCGCAGAGGCCAAGCTGGACTTGCGCCCCTCATTCCCTCTCGAGGTTTTCGCAGCCCACAGTGAAGAGCTCTGCACGGTACTCGAGTGGTTCGTCCATGCCGTGGCTCTCGCAGAAGCACGCCGCCCCATGGAGGACACGCCCGTCGTTCCCTGAAACAGTCGACGAACCCATCAGTCCGGAAGGGGCCTCAGCACGCCCCGTCGTTGCAGTTCCCGTATGTGTTCGGCGGCCCGCTGTGGGGCGGCGCCGCCGGTGACCAGCACACCGGCCTCCAGGTTTCTGCGGACGGCCGACTCCGTGAGGTTCGCGCTGCCCAGCAGCAACACCCGGCGGTCGGCGACGGCCAGCTTGGCGTGTTGACGGGCGCGCTGGTTCTCGCGGCGTTCCGGTGCCCAGTGCCATAGCCGTATTCCGGGCACGGCGGCGAACGCGTCGGCCGGTTCGGGCCCGGAGAGCAGTCCGGCGGCCCCGGCCTTGGTCTCGACCACGAGGTGCACCTCCACGCCGCGGGCGACGGCCGCCCGCAGAGCTGCGGAGAGCGGCTCATACGGGCGGGCGGCGTAGGTCATGGCCAGCAGTTCCCGTTCCGCCCCGTCGACGACCTCGGTGAGCACCCGCGCGGTGGGGCGGACAGGCACTCCCGGTGTGGCAGGTCCGCTCCACACGGTGCTCACATCGATGTCGACCTGTTGCCGGGCCCGGCCGGCGATGAATCCGCGCAGGTAGGCGGCGGCTTCGGCCGTGGGGATGTGGTGATGCCGGAGCGACGCGTACAGAGCTCGTATGGCGTCGCTCGCGCGCGGATCCTGGATCGCCACGAGCGCATGCTCCAGGCCCCGCCCACGCGCCAGCAATCCTGTCAGGTCCTTGGAGCGGGCGGAGCCGAGGACCGAGACGACTCCCTCCGCCGCGGCCTCGAACTCCGCGCGGCTCACGGTCGCAGACCCACCGGTGTCAGGACCTGGTCGCTCTCGTCACCGAGCGGCACGAGGAAGCGGCGGTCGAGGAAGCGGTTGCCGCGTTCGCAGGTCGTCTCGGAGACGAAGAGACAGACGTGGCAGGCGGCACCGTGCAGATAGTCGGCGGGGTCCCGTGGCAGCCGCTCGGCACACAGTGGGTCCGAGGAACAGCGTGCCGCGTCCCGAAGGGCCCGGCGCACGATGCGCTCGAAGTGCGGCTCCTCGGCCAGCGAGACGAGGCCACCCAGGGTGCCCTCCGAATCGGGTACGGCTGTGTAGATGAGGATGCCCGTACGTGAATGCTCGGCGTCTCCCGCGTAGATCCGCTCACCGAGGCTGGCCGAACTGTAGCCACACTCAAGGGAGATGGTGCGGATCAGCAGGTGGGAGAGCGAGTGGAGGACGATGTAGCGCTCACCGGGCCAGCCCCGCATGGGGTCGAACTCGCCCCGCAGCCGGTCCGATTTCCGGTTGGTGCGGAACCGTGCGAAGGCCTCGCGGTGTGCCTGCATGGCGGGGGACTTCTGCATCCGCTCCTCCCACTCGGCCATGAGGTCCTCCCGTACCCGGAGGAAGATGCCCTCACCCCGCACCTCGCTCGCCGGCACCCACGACTGCGAAGTCCGGGAAAGGCGTACGGGCGTAGCGATCTCGGGTGCCTCGGGGTCCGGCGCGTCGAGCCGGGTGAAGCCGATCAGCGCGCGGGCCTCGCGTAGCCGCTGCACCTGGCGTACGTCTGCGAACAGTCCGGTGAGGGCGTCGGGCACGGTCACGGACTCCATGGCGAAGTCGTCCGTGGCATCGGGCAGGGGGGAGGAGGAGAGCATCTCCCACTCGGGGCTGAGGAGATCAGCCGGAACCACCGCGCCGGCCGTCGAGCCGGTCTTTCCGTCGAGGCGCGCCTGGTGGGCTTCGACGGCGGCGATGAGCGGCACCGCGTCATAGTCCTTGAGGTAGGCGTACGGAGGCATCTTCGCCAGCAGGTCGTAGGCCGCCCGTGAGGTGACGTTCTGCAGCTCGGCCCAGCGTTCCTCGACGAGGTCCGCCAGGTTCGCGTTCTTGCTCGGCGGCAGCGCGAGGGCACTGAGGGTCATGGGGAACCACTGGTTGGACGCGCCGGCGACCATGAGGGTGGCGTCCTCATCGCAGTCGGGCTGGTACGTGCCGAGGTGCGGATGCCGTCCGCGGCATGCGGGGAGGTTGCGTCGGCCCCGCTCGCCCATCGCGTCACGGATGTTGCGCTGCTCACCGCAGGCGACGCACTCCAGGGTGACGTTGGCGGCCTGGTTCCCGCCGTGGTCCTTCATGCGCAGCAGCGGCCTGGGCATCTTCGTGCACGGGCTGCCGTGGTGGACGAAGGGCGCGTACGGGAACTCGTCGAGGTGACCGTTGGTGCACACGAGGGTGAAGCGGGCCGCGACGGCGAGGGGCTTGCCGGGCTTGCAGTCGTGGACGAACTTGGCCTCGTGCGGGGTGCGCGGATTGTTGTTGACGAAGGTGAACGCCTGGGCGTCGATGGGGGCGAGGAGATTGCAGGCCGTGCACCGCAGCCACTGCGGGAACGGCGTCACGGGTACGCCCACACCTTGCGCGGCCCAGTCCTTGGGCGAGTTGTCCGCGCCCTCCATCCACGGCGCGGACCGCAGCTCGGTGATCTGGGACGCGCCGTAGAGCTGGAGGGAGCGGTTGACGGCCGTACGCAGCCGGGGCTCGTCGATGACGTAGTCGGTCAGGCCGGTGTGGCTCCAGGCTTCGAGACCCTTGACGAGGACCGAGAAGTTCGGCAGGTCGATCAGGGCACCGACGCCGGCCGTGTACATCAGATGGCTGGGGCGTGCCGCGCCGACCCGCCTGAAGTGGCCCGTGCTCATCGTCGTCCCTTTCCGGCCGCGCCGCCTGCGGCATCCCCGTATTCGTCGGCGTCGACCGGTGCGGCCGCCACGTCCGTGTCGTCGTCGGCGGGGGCGAACCGCCAGTCGGGCCCGCTGTGGGTGCCCTGGTCCACGAAGTTCCCGCCGCCTGGCAGCAGCAGGTTGAGCTCGTTCTCGGTCTCCCGCATCGACATGGGTACGGTGAGTTCGTCCCAGCGAGAGCCGTCGGCCCGGTGCAGGAGGGGCGTGACCAGGATGTCCTTCCTCTTCTCCTTGCGGTAGCCGAGTACGCCGCCGCTCTCGCGCTGCTCGGCCCAGGAGTCCTTCAGCGCGGTGATGCGCTCGGACAGGTAGCGCCGCGCGCGCTCGCCCCCGACCCGGTCCGCCCGCTCCAGGAACCGCTGCTCCACCTGCGCGGCGATGGTGCCGTTGAGGTCGACGTCGTGGGCGTCGGTGTTGCGGGAGTGCTCGTACGCGGCGTGCCGCAGCGCGGCGATGTACGCGGGTGCGGTGCCCCGGTCGAGGGCGCGGCGGGTGAACGGCGTCACGGACAGCGCCTCGACCTGTCGGTAGAAGGTGGCGTGGTAGTGCGCGAAGTCCTCGAAGTGCGCCAGATCCCGGGGGCGGGACCAGTTGTAGAGGGTGACGACCAGGCCGGGGCGGCGCGCGTCACGGCCCACGCGTGAGGACGCCTGGATGTATTCGGCGGTGTTCTTGGGCTGTCCGACGACCAGCATCAGACCGAACCGGGAGACGTCCACGCCGACCTGGAGCATGGAGGTGGCGAGGACGACGTCCGCGGCCTGCTTCTGCAGTGGCGTCAGCAGCACCCGCGGATCGCGCTTGTCGCGCCGGGCCGCCGCGTACTCCGCGAACAGTGCCCTGCGCCGCTTGGACGTGTCCCGCTCCGGGTCGAAGGAACTCTCCAGACGCTTGAGCGTGGCACCGATGTCGGAGGAGGAGATTCGCGAGGTCAGCTCCTGGATGGTGAGCATCCCCGACTTGGTGACGATGCGGTTCGCGATCGTGTCGTGTCCCTTGCGGCTGCCGTTGATCCGGACGCGGGTGGCGATGTCGTCGTCCATGTAGCGGCGCATACCGGCGAGTTCACGGGTGGCGTTGAAGTAGCCGACGAGCGTCATGTACGGATCCGCGGGCAGGCCGTAGTCGTCGAACTGCTGCTGCGCGCCGAGCAGCAGGATCTCGGCGACCCGGATCTCGGCGGCCTTCAACCGCGTGCCGTGGGCGCAGACGCCGAGGTAGCGGCGGCCGGGGGAGGTACGGCTCACCTCGGTCTGGCGTGAGAAGAACGTGTCGGAGATGTCCAGGACCTGCGGGGGGAACACCGCGACCTGCCGTCCGAAGACCCCGCGCACCTGCTCCGCCGCCCGCTTGGTGGTAGCCGTCGACGCGACGATCTTCGGCCCCACTTCTTGGCGGCGCCCTTCCGCGTCCGTGTACGCCCAGCTGCACAACTGGTCGACGGCGGCCTCGAAGAGACCGACGGTGGTGCCCAGTGCACCGGAGATCAGGTGCAGCTCGTCCTGGATGATCAGGTCCGGCGGTCGCAGCCGGGTCACGGGCCGCGCGGTCACCGCGGGCAGCAGCCCCTTCTTGTTGTGCCGGCTGCCGCAGCCGGTGCGCTCGTCGAGGTCGTCGTGACGGTAGCCGTGCCGCGGGCACCACTCGGTGACCCGCCCGAACAGCAGCCCCGCGTACCCGTTCCACGGCAGCTGGGCGAGCTTGTCGACGGTGGCGATCACCATCGCCGGGGCGAGTCGGTAGATCTCCTCGTCCACAGTGATCACGGGAATGCCCTCGCCGGGCGCCGAGCGGCGCGAGAAGGGGCAGCGCGTCTCGCCCTCGCCGCGGGGGCAGTACAGCAGCACACGGCGCCGGTCAGCGTCGTAGTCCATGTTCGAGTGGGCGGTCAGGCCCTCCCCGCACCACGGGCAGCTCAGCACCTGAATGACCCGCGCGTGCTTGTCGCTCGAACTTTCCTTGGCGCCGGCGATCTGCTCCTGCGCCTCGGAGAACCAGTTCGGCGAGACGGAGTTCCCGACCCACAGGCCGATCCGGAACGGTGTCTCGCCCCACCGCGCATCCTGCTTGAACTCCTCGCGCCGGAGAACCTCGCACGCGCTGACCAGAGCGGCCGCCCGCTGGAACTGCTGTGCCGTCAGCAGCCGCAGTGTGTACCGCATGAGCACACCGACGCCGTCACCGCCGTCCCGTGCCTCCAGCCCACGGCCCAGGGTGCCCTGCAACCGCCGCAGCGCGAAGGTGAACGCAGCCAGGCCCAGATACGCCTCGGTCTTGCCACCACCGGTCGGGAAGAACAGCAGATCGACGAGGGCCTCACGTCCGGTCCCACGGTGCGGATGGCCGGGCCGGGACAGCGAGGCCACGTTCAGCAGGACGAAGGCGATCTGGAACGGCCGCCAGCTCGCCGCCTTCTTACCCTCGTCACGCACCGTCTCGTAGGCCTCCTGGTACGAGACGCCCTCCTGGCCGGCCCGCAGCGCAGCGATGGCGGTGTTCCGCCGCTGGAGCGCCATCGCCCGGTTGGCGAACCGGAACGCTTCGAGCGCGTCCTTGTCCGCGCAGAGCGCGTCGATGCCGAACGCGATGCGGTGGCAGACGTCCACGGCCTGGTCGATGGCGGTCTCGGCGGCGATCCGGAGATCCTCGGGCAGCCCCTGCGCCTTCTGGCGCTGCTCGTCCAGCCAGGCGCTATAGCCGTCCGAAAGTGGGGCCAGCGCGGCGGCCAGCTCCTTGCGGCGCGCGGGCACGGCCAGGGCCGCCAACTCGTCCATGCCCAGTTCGAGCCCTTCGAGAAGCGGCTGCTCGGCGGCGTTGGGCGCGGACGTGCCCGGTACGTCGTACTCCGGCAGCCAGGTGGTGGCCAGCCGGTGGGCCCGCCGCTCGCCCTTGCGCACGTCCACCTTCACCGCCACATTGCGGCCGACGGCGTGCCGCAGGCTGTCCCGGTACAGCAGCCGCAGCCGCCGCTCCTCCACGTCCTCGGAACTCCCCCCGGAAGCGGGGTCCAGCGGGTCGTCGATGGGCAGGAACACGGCGGCCCGGTCGTCGGGGAAGGCGGTGACGGTGAGCCCGGCCTGGAACAGCCACTGGGCGTCCCGCCGCTCCGACTCGCCCTCCCGCAGCCGGTTGACGAGCGCGACCTCCACGACCCGAAGGTCCTCCCCGCCCTCACGCGTGGCCCGCTCGCGCACTTGCACGTCCAGAAAGACGCCCGCGGACTCGTCGCCCTCCAGTATCCGGCTCTGGTCGCCGGTCCGGGTCACGTCGATGTCGCACGGGTGCCGCACGGGCTCGCGCCCCCAGACCTGGGCCGTACGCCCGTCGTCCGTGAGGCCGCTGGTGAGGGAGTAGCGCCCCCAGCTCGCCGTCACGCTGAGGGTGCCGATCGACGCGGGCACCACGAACGACAGCCCCATCGAGGAGGCCCAGATCCGCCCCGAGGCCTGTGGTGTGAGGCGCTCCTCGGGTCCCTCCTCCTCCTTGCCGTCGTCGCTGCCCGGTTCGACATCGGCGTTCTGGGCGGCGTTTCGCGCGATCTGGGTGGCGGTGTCGCTGCTCTCGGGACGAGGCCCGAGCATGCCCACGAGGTACCGGTCACGCGGACCGGCGGACCGAGGCGGAAGCTCCTCGGTGTCCCCGTCCCAGGGCCCGAGAAGATCCCGGCTGATGTACTTCACCAGGCCGCCACGCACGTCGTACGAGTCACCGGGCAGGAACGTCTGCGGTACGTCGTCGAAGGGGTGCGGCACGCCCTGGGGGGCGGCGGGCTGGGACGGCATGGTGATCGGGCCCTTTCCTGCGGGGAGCCAATGGAGTGAGGCTACCGGGGGCACGGCAGCAAGCGGCACCCAGGAGAGAATCTCATGCATTGACTGAGTTCACAACGGGATCATCGCAGGGCTGGTCAGAAGAGGGTGTCTCCCCGCGGAAAGAGGCCGTCGTCGAAGAGGGCGGCCTGTTCGGCTTCGGCGACCTTCTGGGCGGTGCCGACCGACGCGTCAGCCGCATCGGGCTGGGGCGCGATGAGGCCCGCGAGCCTTCGTACGTCGCCACCCGTCATGGCGTCCAACGCCTGCAGCGCCTTGCCCCGCATGGACTCGCGCAACGCAGGCGGCAGCGCCACACTGACCATTCTGAGCATCCGGTACGCCCCACTCGCATCCCTTACCAGGAAGCCGAGTTGGGCGCGGCCGGTGCGTGAGAGGATCAGCAGCTCGCACATCTGGTGAGCGTCGTCCACGTCGTAGCGGAACCGCATGATCAGGTTCTGCGCGTCCGGGTCCGTGGCGGGAAAGCCGACGAGCATGTCATGCGGGTCGTCGAGTGTCCGGTGACCGATACGCACCGCGCCGTCGTGCTTGAACCGGAGCGCCGCCGCCGACTCCAGCCCGCCCTCGACGACGTACAGCCACCAGGGCTGCGACCCGACCGTGCCTGTCCAGCCATGCTGTCCCGCTTCCGAGAACACCTTGGCCACCATCCCCATCCACTCGGGGACGACCGCGCGCGGGCGTTCGGCCGGCTTCAGCGGTGCGTAGTCCTCCTCGGTGAAGACCAGGGTGGGCAGCGCCGGGTCCCCCTCGGCACACCAGATGTCCGAGTACTGCCGCAGGTACGCCTCGCAGCGGGCGCTCTCCGGCGAGTCGAGGGCGAGGTGGGCGCGCTCCAGCGGGGTGAGCCGGGGGATGAACGCGTCCTTCAGCCAGCGCAGGTAGGCCTGTCCCGCGTCGCGTATCGACTCGGAGTTCGCCCGGAGGTCGGGCGGCAGCGTGTGGCCACCGGCTTCCAGATTCCCCTCGATGACGGTGGTGAGCGCCTCGGCGAGGGCACGCTCCCGGTGGACGAGCATGAGGTGGGGGACGCGGGCGAGTTCGGCGGCGCATTCGGAGGCGTACGCCTCGATCTCGTCGGCCAGCCCGTCGAACCGCGTGAGGACTATCCTGGCGAACTCGGCTTCCCGGCCGTGGGTATGTGCCTCCAGATACTCGAAGTACCCGCACCAGTCGTCGTCGCCGGGCCCCTCCTCGGGCACCAGCCCACGCCGCCAGATGCCGTCGCTGTCCACGCCCCAGCGCTCGCGCAACTCCTGGTGCACGCGCGGCCAGCCCACCTTCTCGGCCCTGGTCTGCGCCCAACGGGCGAGGAGCCCTTCGCCGAGGGGCTCACGCCACCACGACTGGAGCAGCCGTTCGGTCGGGTTCCTCAGCGCGAGCCACAACTCCTCGACCTCGCCGACGCGTTGCGGCTCGTGAGCGCCGCGCGCTCCGGCCAGCCTGACCAGGTCGCCGGCGACGTAGGCGATCTCCTGCCGCTCCATGTCGGCCTGGGCGAGCCGGGTGAGGACGGTGGCGGCGACGAGGTCGTACGGGCCGAGGTCTTCGGGGAGATTGCCGGCGATGGCGGGAGACAGGTGTTCCAGGCGGATCGCCAGCTCCTCTGTCCGGTCCTCGAACCACCTGCGGCGGAGGGAACGGAATCTGACGGATTTCGTTGGGGCGGCCATGGAGCGAGAGCGTATGTTCGTTGACTTAGTTCACACAAGCTGCAAGGGTCCTTCGGTGCAGCGACTGTGATGTGAACGCTACAGGCGGAGGCCATGGTGCAGGGCGTGACCGGCGATCAGATCAAGACGTTCTCGAAGGTGCCCGAGCGACGTGTGGTCGCCTTCCTTGAGCGGGGCGGATGGCGGGTGCTGTCAAAGGAACGCAGCGAGACCGTGTGGACGATCCAGGGCGGCGGGAGAGATGGCCTGTGCCCTGTGTGCGACGGCGCGCGCGAGGGGTTCGACGTCGGTAACGATGACGGGGATCTGTACTGCCCCGAGCACGAGGACCCGGTGGCGGCACTCGTGTACCCCTCAAGGGGCGAATCGGGAGCGGAGGCCGTCATGCGTGCGCTGTGCTCGCAGGAGCGGATGACGCCGGAGGAACTGCTCAACGCCCTCACCCTGGAGCGCAGGGACGAGGCGCACCTGTACCTGAGCCACCGACTGTTCGACTTTCCCGTCCAGGCCGTGGTATTCGAGGAGGCCATCCACGATCTGGTCGAGATTCTGCGCCTCTGCTACGACTGCGCCGGCGTGGAGCAGGGGGACGACGCTCTGACGTACAGCGACGTCACGTTCGCCGCCTCCGATCGCGTGACGCTTTCCTTCGGCCGCCCGTACGCCGAGCAGACCGACGAGGCCGCGGACCGTGTGCGAACGCTGTCCCGTCAGGCTGTTATGCGGCTGAACAGCACGCTGAGCCTGATGCACACCTCGGAGCGGGATCGGTCGGTCGTCCGGCAGTACGCGACAGGCGAAATGGTTCTGGAGGAGGTCCTCGGGCCGGAGGACTTCCGCCCGGACGCAGGGCCGGAACGGGCCTTGTGGGACGCCCTCGACACGTTCCGGCACCAGACGGCGGCCTTCGCCCGCTGGCGGATCGACCGGGGCTGGGACGTGGAGTGAGTCAGGGACTGCCGTCTGGGGGAGTGGGGTCGCACTCGGCCCAGACGGTCTTGACGTACTGATCTCGCCGATCGCAGCCCCAGCGGTCGGCGAGGGCCTCGACGAGAAGCAGGCCGCGACCGGATTCGGCCAAAGCTGTCGAGTCCGGTCCGGGCGTGCCGCCAAGGGCGGCCGGTGGTGGGGGAATCCGATCAGGACGCGTGTCGCTCACCTCGACGCGGGCGTGTGAGGTTGAGAGCAGCAGTCGTACCTCGAAGTCCCGGCCGGGGGTGTGGCCGTGTGTGATGGCGTTCGCGGCGAGCTCGGCGGTGATGGCGACGAGGGCGCGGGTGGCGGGGGCTGTGCGGGGGAGGCCCCAGTCTTCGAGCTGCTGCTCGACGAGGAGGCGGGCGAGGCGGGCGCCTCGGCGGGTGGAGCTGAGCTGGATTCTGAAGTGGTGGGCGGGAGCGGGGGTGGGGATGGGGACGGTTGTGGGGGAGGGGTTGATCATGCCGTCACCTGCGTGCTGTATGCGGTGTGCGCGGTCAGGTAGGGGCGGACGAGGGCGTTGTCTTCTCCTCGCAGCAAGTAGGTGTGGGGCTGGGGGCGGGGTTTCGGAGTGGGGCAGGGGTGGGTCGCGGGTGCGGGTGTGGGCCTCGGCGCCGTTGCGGACCGTCGGTGGCGTCCGGACGAGGGCCACAGGAGTCGCAGCAGTTGCTCGATGAGGCGGGTGGGGGAGGGCAGCACTTTGTCGAACTCCGCGTGGTGGGGGTGGCGGACCGTGAGGTCGGGCCACCGAAGGACGTCGCTGTGTAGCGATCCACTTACAGAGTGAGACGGTGCGGGCTACCCTCGCCAGGGGGTAGCAGGTGACAAGGCTTCTGTCACATAGGAGTTGACGTTGAGTAACATCTATGGGGACTGGTTGAAGGCTCAGCGCGAGGCGGCTGGGCTGACGCAACAGGAGCTGGCGGAGCAGGCGATCATGACCCGTTCGCACATCTCACACATCGAGGCCGGCCGCCGCGTCCCATCCAAGGAGGACGCGCTACGGCTCGACAGGGCGCTGAACACCGGGGATGTGCTGAGTAGCTTCCTGCCGGACGAGGGCGCGGCGGTCGCGGAGTACTTCGAGGCGGCTCGGGTGCTCGAACAGCAGGCGGTGGTAATTCGAGAGTTCGCCCTGTCGTACGTTCCCGGGATCCTCCAGACGGAGAGGTACGCACGTGCGGTTCTGACCACGTCCTTCCCTCCTGTGGGTGAAGCGGAATGTGACAGGCTCGTTGTCACACGGCTTGAGCGTGCGAAGGTTCTCCACGACCCGGTATCGCCCGTGGTTTTGGTGTTGCTGGACGAAGCCGTGCTGCGGCGTGCTATCGGTGGCCCCGACGTCATGGCGGAGCAGATCATGCACATCGTTCGCTTGGTGAGGAGCGGGCGTGTACGCGTGCATGTGATGCCGTTTACGCTTGGTTTTCACCCGCTGATGGACGGCATGCTCACGCTGATGTCGTTTGAGGACCAGCCACCTGTCGCGTACGGCGAAGGTCTGCGAATGGGGAAAGTGCACGACTCCCCGTCCGTGGTCCAGGAGTTGCACGGTCGGTACGATCTTGCACTGAGCGACGCACTGCCGCTGAAGGAGTCATTGGCCCTGCTGAGGGCGACAGCTAAGGACTACGGACACCATGACTGACCGAACCATCCTGAACGCTGCTGAGCTGCAAGGCTGGCGGAAGTCCTCCTACAGCAACAGCGAAGGCGGCAGTTGCGTCGAGGTGCTCGACGGACACCCAGCCGGTGTTCCCGTCCGAGACTCCAAGGCACTTCACGGTCCCGCGCTGGTCTTCTCGGTAGCTGGTTGGTCGGCGTTCGTTGTGGCAGTGAAGACCAGCGACCTTTGATCCTGAGACTCAGGCCGGCGGTACGAGGCGCGGCGGCAGGGGCTGTGCCGGGGAGGCGTACTTCGCGTGCGCCCGTTCCTGTTCTCTCCGCCAGATGACCATGAGTGCTTCGTCGGCCTGAGGGACGGCGAGGCCGACCTTCTTGAGGATTCCGCGGAAGAACGGGACAGGCCCGCCGCCTGGTCCCGTTGCGAGGGCGGAGAGGAGGGGTACGTCTGGGGCGAGGTCGCGGTCTACGTTGGTCAGCATGCGAAGCAAGGATTCGTCCCGGATGGTACGGGCACCTGGCAGGTCGAGCAGGTTGATGGTTTCCCTGCGGCTTGCTGTGTCGATGAGCCCACGCCTGATCCGCAGCTCCGCTCTGCTGAGTTGCTTGGGCTCGGGCGTCGGCGCTTCCTCCGCCGGTGTGGGCGTTTCAGCCGTCGGACCTGTCGCTTTCCGCTGCTCATCTTGATAACGAGAGAGGGAATTCGCTTCTGCGATGCTCTTACGGGCGGCCTTGAGCGCGTTTTCCAGGACCTGGATGTGGTGCGCGCGGCTCTGAGCTGCGGCTTTGACCCTCCTGGGGACTCGCTGGACGGGGAGTTCACCGAGCCGCACACGCGCATCCATGATTGCCTTGTTGGCTCTTTTACGGGCTGACTTGCTGAGCTTCGGACGCAAGGCGCCAAGTTCGGCTACGAGTTCACTCAGCTGTGCATCTTGGCGCTTGCTGGTCGCAGTCGGTGCGGTCCGACGGGCCGGGGCGGTCACCGGTGGCGTCTTCCAGGCCCGGAGGGCCTTGGCGACCTGGCCTTGCGGGAGCGAGTGTGGCGTGAGGTCCAGTCGGGGCGCCATCGCCCTGGCTGGTTGGCCGTACGCGGCGAAGGCGCGCTCCGTCTCGACGGCGGCCCACCGCTTGAGTTGAGGCGAGTCCTTGGCGAACGGGACGCCGAGCCGGTGGAGGATGTCCCCTAGGTAGGGCAGCGGGCCGCCGTCGTGACGGATCAACGCCGAGCGGACAGGGACGTACTCGGACAGCGGAGAGTCCACTTCCACGAGGAGATCACGGCGCTCGATGTCGGAGAGGTTCGAGAGCCCCCAGCCGATCGTGCGGGCGAGGGCCGCCCACGTCGTCGTTGAGCGCATCCGTGCCAAGTCGGCCAACGTGTCGCGGAGCTCGGTGACGAGGTCGGCGTGCGTGTGTGGCCGGGGCTTGGCGGGTGGTTCGGCCGTGGTGGTTGTGGCCAGGGGGGCGGCCTTCGGCTTGGCGAGTGCCTGCGGCTCGGCAACCTTGGTGCTTCGGGAGATGGGGTCGTGTGATGGCCCGGGCTCGGTGTGCGTTCCCGGGGGAGGACTCCAGAGGCCCGTTTGCTGGGCGTCGTGGGCATTGAGGCGCATGTAGCGGTTGGCCTCGATGGCCCAGCCGTGGCCGTCCTCCAAGACGAGCATCCGGGCGGAGTCGGGCACACGATAGACGTGCTCGGCCGGCGGCGCGTCAGTGTCGCCGGGGAGGGAGAGCAGGGCGCGGACGATGGGGCTGTCCAACGGCTTCACGTCCGCGACGAGGAGATGACGCTCTTCGGTGGCGAAGGGGCAGTGCGTGGGGGCGTTGGCTCCGAGAACGGGTGTGAAGACGAGGCTGCCCTGGATGGGGAAGGAGTGCGCTTTCGGGCGAGGGCGGGTTATGCGGATGGCCTCGACATCCGGAGTGGTCAGGCCCGTTGGTGTCAGCACACAGTCTTCGAGGGGAGTCCACTGGACCGCGCCTGTGCGATCCGGGGTTTCGGCGCCGATGTGAACGCGTCGTTCACCGCCGACGGTCTCGCAGCGGACGCGGAGGCAGAAGCCGTGCCGGCCTGCGAGTTCGCGAGTGACGGGGGTGTCTGGGCCGAAGATCCAGTCGAGGTCTTCGGCGCCTTCGGTCAGGTCATCGACAGCGCGGCGCCAGGCGGGGTAGTCGAGGCCGCTGAGCTGGAAACGGAGTCGGCGGCGGGCGCTTGGCAGGTGGACGTCGACGGCGTCGCCGGGGCCGGTGCCGAGGTTCTGGGTCTGTACCTTGCCGCTCAACTTCTGCTTGCTGAGCAGGCGTTGCACCCCGCGCTTGATGAAGAGGTGGTCGGCGCTGGACTCGCCGTTTGCCGTGCGGTGGCAGATGGGCGCGTTTGGGTGATGAGCGAAGTGACAGACCTTGTGCGTGTAGCGCTTGTCGCTCAGCTCGCCACCGCAGCCGCCCAGTTGGGTTCCGCACCAGTAGGTGTAGGTGGGATGGGCTTTGCGCCAGCGGTCCAGCTCGGTGGCGTCCATGGGGAGGATCACCGGGTGGTCGGACTTCGCATAGCCGACAACGGCGGTCTGTACTAGGCGGTGGTCGAAGGCGATGCCTGACGGGGACATTGAGCCTCGCGGTGGGTGAACGGTGGCGGGGTGCGCCTTGGCTGCGGGTGATGCCGCTCTCCGTGACTGTGAGCGGATCCAGGCACGGAGAGCGGCAGTTGGCGTCTGCCGGTTTGGGCGACGGGCTCGCTCAGAAGATGGTTCCCTCGGGTCGGAAGAGCCCGTCGTCCTCGAAGTCGACTGCTACGGACTTCCTGCCCTGTTCAACCTTCTTGCGGTATGCCTCAGCCGATGGCGAGGGCATGTCGGGGTGCTTCTGCGGCTTCTTGTGCAGTCCGAGGAATACCTCGTCCGCGTAAGCCCGGTGGTTGAGCTGGCGGAGCCGGTCGATGATCTCAGTGCGGGCAAGGAGACCGACGGTGTAGCGGGTGCCTTGGTTGGTCTCGTGGAAGCCGTGGTCGAGCGGGAAGGCTTCGTGCGTGGGATCGCGGGGCGGCGTCGCCCCGGTACTGTCTAGGAGATCTTGCCAGCCGTATGCTTCGACGGTACTTCTGTCGATTTCCTCGTGGAGGCGGCGCAGTTCGGTGATGTCGGAATCTCGGCAAGAGGGATCGTGAAATAGGTTGTATGTGGCAGTCATGCCGATATTTCGGCGCAACATTAGCTCGCGACGGAACGAGCTTAGGCGATCTCCCGCGAAGCGAAGCGACTCGTTCAACGGCGGGCGCACGAAAGTGTCGAATACGTCCGATGGGCTGTAACTAAGGTCGGATTTCATAGTGGCGCTTCGATCGATTGCCCACCAGTAATGCGGCGCGCTGCTGAGTACAGCCATGAGGGCGTAGTCGGAGGAGGCGAAGACGATCAACTTCTGGTCGAAGACCTGCCCCGTCGGAACCAGAACCGGCATGACAACCTTACTGACTTGCGCCATTACGATGCAATGCTTCAAAGGTTTGGTTGCCTTTACCATGGCGGGCCGCTTTTCCGCATAGTGCCACCAGTAATCCCGGTAGACCTTGCGTGGGTTGGTAGCGCGCTCCGGTTTTACGCTCCGCAGTACCTGTTCGTACGCTTTCGGATACTCCTTGGCTGCTCGCTCTGGCCAGTCATGGAAATTGATCACCCAGCGCTCTGTCTTGTGCTCGGGGTCCGTGTTGAGGGTCTTGCCGTTTAGGTACGGAAACAGAACCTCTCTGTACTGCTCATCCTCTGAAATCCATGCGTGCGCATCAGATTCAGAGAGGGTGAATCCGAGCCCCAGGACGTAAGAGCCGATAAAAGCGACTCCGCTGTTGCTCTCCAGCTTTGCCGACCAAGATGCCTCTCGGGTAGCCGGATTGAGCGAGGTTGAGATTCCATTGGGTGTGACAATGTCATGCAGTATGCGTGCTGAATTTTCCGCCAAGGGGGCCTTGCTCGTCCATACTGTGCAATATTCTAGAACTGCCGATGTTGACGGCCAGGGTTCGCTCTTGATTGCTCTGCGAATGCTGACGCCAGCACTTTCAAGTTGGTCCAACCCGACCTCGCGGGTGTCCCCTTGAGCCAAAGTGTTAGTGGCGATAAAGCCGGTCTGTCCTCCGCTGTTCAGGGTTCGGTGGCCGCGCAGAATGAAGTATGCTACCAGATCTGCGCTTCCCCGCTTGCTACCCGCAAGGAAGTCGACCATGTACTCCCGATAAGCCTCCCCCATGGCCCCCGTCAACTTCTGGCCGCCCAAGAACGGAGGATTCCCGACCACCGCATCAAATCCCCCCCGCTCAGCAAATACCTCGGGGAACTCCAACGGCCAATGGAAAGGTACTCTCCGCATTCCCCCTTCCGGAAGTTCACTGGCCAGCCACTCCCAAGCCTGTGCCCGAGCCTCAGCTACCACCCCTGAGCCCTCAACCTCAGCCTCTGGCACGGCCACCACATCCCGAGCCACCCGAGCCGCCACCGGAAACAGATCCCGAAGCCGCTCGCCCCCATCCGCCTCATACCAAGCCACCCGCCCCGAAGCACAAGTAGCCAGCGCAGCCCCCGCGACCAGGTCCCCCACGAGCCGCAGCTTGGCTGTCTTCTCCCGCACTTCCCGCAGCAGCTCCCGCTTCTCCGCCAGGGCCTCCGTCCCATCTCCCTCTATCTCGGTGATGGCATGACGCGTAGCGACGACCTCGCCCACCAGCCGGTCAGCCTCCGCCGCCGCACCCAGCAGGTCACCCTTCTCCACATCCAGGTGCACCGCCTTCAACTGCTCCAGCGACGTCACACCCAGCAGCGAATCCCCCGCCACCAACCGGTCATCCAAAAACGTGAACGGCCTCTCCGGATCCATCGACACCAGCCACAGCGACAGCTTCGCCATCTCCACGGCCATAGGGTTGATGTCCACCCCATACAGGCAGTGCTCGATGATCTGGCGCCGAGCCTCGATGACCAGCGGGTCGGACTCCGCGTCCGCAGCCGTCACCGCGTCGACAGCGCGCCCTGCCCGGTATGCGACCGCCTCCGCCCGTTCCTCCCGCGCCCACGCCTCGATCAGCCGGTCGCCCAAGTAACGGCAAGCGGCCACCAGGAACGCCGCCGACCCCATCGCGATGTCCGCGACTTTCAGCTCAAGGATCTGGTCGGCAGTCTTGGGCACCCACGCCTTCTCGTCCGCCGTCTGGAGCGGCCCCGGCTCGTACACCAGCGGCTCCAGCGCGTGCCGTACGACCTCCTCCGCCAGAGTTCGAGGCGTGTAGTGCGTGCCGGTGTTCTTCCGCAGCGACGACTCCGTCACGAACAACGAGCCCGCCGGAATCACCACCGGCAGGCCCCGCAGGTCCGGCCGCAGGAGCCCGAAGAACGGAAGGAGCCGTTCCGTCAGTGTCGCGTCCCGGCACGCAGCCTGCAGCCGCCGCCGTGCCTCCGCCTCGGCCTCCCCCTTCGCCGGAAGCAGCAGCTTCTCCAGCCTCGCCACGCTCGCCGGTGGCTTCGGTTCCTTCCACGTGTCGTGGATCTTCTTTGCCAGCGATTTGACGTCCCGCACCGAAGCCGCAAGCGATTCCAGCTCGGCCAACGGCACCTCGTGCTCCATGCCGGCCGGGCCGATGAGGCCGACCATCGTCTCGACGGCGCGCTCACCGTCGTACGACAGCAGACCTTCGTACACGTAACCGATCTGCTCGACGTCGAGCGCGCGGAAGCTCAGCGTCCGCGTCTCGCGCTGCTTGCCTGAGCCGACGTGGACTTCCTGCACGGCCTGGAGCATGTGCAGGACCGTGCGGTCGTCGATGGGCAGCAGCGGTGAAGTCGTCTCCAGCCACGGGTACTTGTCCGGATCGAAGATCGAGCCGTCGTAGGCCGGCAGCTCCAGATCCGGGTGCTGGACACCGCCGTGCACTGCGTGGAACAACGCGATCAGGCGGTGCCATGCCGCCGTCGTGTGTTCCAGGGAGGCCTCGCCCTCCGCGTCCGCCCGGGACTTCAGCTCCGCGCGCAGGAAGCGGGCCGAGTACGACTTCGCGTACACCTCGTTGTCCGAGGGGAGCAGGCCTCGCTCCTCGGCGAAGAGGAGGAAGACGACGCGCATCATCACCGCGACCGCGCCCCGATAGACCTCGCTCGCCTCGACTCCCGTCGCGCGCAGGCCGGGTGCGCCCTGCTCCATGGACCGCGCGTCCGCCCGCCCGATCGCGTCCACCAGCAGTTCCACCGCCTGGCGGACCTGGACGCCGAGCGCGTCGGTGACCTCGTCGCCCGCGTCCAGGCTCTTCTTCAGCAGGCCGACGAGGGTCTCCGGCTCCTCGTACTCGAAGAAGCGACGTCGGCGCAGCAGCGAGACGAAGGCACGGACGACGTTCCGCTCCGCCGCCTCGTTCCAGCCGATGGCGTCGAAGACGGCCGTGGTCGTGACGCCGCCGACCGGCGCCCACACCAGGCACCACCAGCGGCCGTCCGTCAGGAGGCCCAACGGGACATCGTGGTGGCGGAGCAGGCGGGCCAGGCGGTCGGCCGGAGGGGCCGACCAGTCGTCGCCCCAGTTCGGGCGGGCCGTGGGGGAGGTGCCGCTGGGCAAGGTCATGCCGAGCACGCGGACACGCTTCGCCGCCGACTCAACGTCCGGCTCGGCAGCCAGGTCCGTACCCGGCTCGGACAACGCGAAGTCGGCCCGCAGACGGACACCGTGCTCGGGCACCTCCAGGCTGAAGCGGTCCAGGGCCAGGTCAGGGACGTCCTCGGCCTCGCCCTGGCGCAGGGTCAGCGCGTCGCCCCATTCGAGGAGGGAACGCAGGACGTACGCCACCCACTCGTCGCGGCCGGCCCTGGTGTCGGTCTGCCAGTCGGCGTGGTGGGCGCGGAGGCGGGCCCGCTGCTCCTTCTCGACGGCGTCGAGCTGCTGCCACGCCTGGAGCAGGACCGGCATGGTGAGGAAGGGGCCGGAGACCTCGGTGAGGTCGAGCCACTCCTGGTGCTGGGCGCGGCCGTCGAGCGCCTTGGCCTTGGCGGCGGCGAGTCCTCGGGAGACGGCGGGGCGGGGGCTCATCGGCGGGCTTCCTTTGCGGGGATCACGAAGACGACGGCGACGGGGAAGAGGTGAGAGCGCGGCTCGCGATAGCGGGCGGCGATCGTGGCCAGCTCGCGTTCGCGCTCGGCTCCGAGACTCTTGATGCGGTCCTGCCAGCGCTCGCGGTCCTCGCGGTACTGGCGCTGCTCGGCGGTCGTCACCTCTCGGGTGCCGAAGAGCGCGATCTGCTCGTTGGCGTCGTCGCCCTCTTCCTTGAGCTTGGCGCGCAGGGTGGCCTCGAAGCGGTCGAGGGTGGCCTTGATGCGGTCCTCTTCCTGCGTGCGCCGAGCGGCGAGCGCGCTTTCCAGCGAGGCCCGACGTTCGCGGGCGCGGGCGGCGAGCGACTCGTAAAGAGGGTCTTTGAGCTTGGGCCAGGCGTCGGTGAGTTCCTGACGCAGGCCCGGAGCTGCCTCGGTGCCGTCGGTGAGGGCGCGAGCGAGGGCATCACCCTGGGTGCGTACGGAGTCCCAGCGGCGGAAACGGCCCGTGTCGCCGAACCAGCCGCCCGCGTAGAGGATCTCCTCGTGCAGGCGGGTGCCGTCCGCGCCCACGAGGACGTAGCGGGCGTACGCCGAGACGAGGGTGGTCTGGATGCTCGGGTCGTCGCTGACGACCGCCGCGACGCGGTGCAGGCCGACGCTGTCCGCGTTCCATACGGCGGCCGTGAGCAGCCGGGTGGAGAGGGCGACGAGCGGGTGCTTCAGGTGGGCGAGGACGATGTCGTCCCGGCCCTGCGCGGCGAGCTGCGGGTCGAAGGTGACGGGGCGCTGCTCGGTGGGGCGCAATTTGTGGGCCAGGCCTCGGGTGGCGCGTTCCCAGGTGCCGGACAGGGGCGGGACCTCGTACAGACCGCCCTCGAAGAACTCGCTGTAGTGCGGGGCGAGGGGCTGTTGGTGGTCCAGTTCGAGGGCCGTGTCCACCACGCGCTTGATCGTGGTCGGGTTCAGGCCGAGGGTGTCGACCGTCTCCTGGTACTGGTCGGCGAGACGCTTGGCCTGCGCGGTGACGTTCTGCTCGGCGGTGATGGTGCCGCCGGTGTTCTTCCGCCCCGCGATCTGCTTGGCCTTGGCGTTCTCGATGTCGACCGGCGTGTGGTCGCCCGTCATGCGGCGTTGTACGGCGTCGGCGATGACGGCGTTGACCGAGCCGAGGTCCTCCTCCATCCGCGCGACCTTGCGGGCGACGCGGGACAGGAACTCCAGGTCGGCCTCGTAGGAGCCGGCCTTGGCCTTCTCCCAGCCGGCGCCGATGAAGTGGCTGATCTCCGGGTCGTGCTTCTGGCCCCAGCGGTCGACACGGCCGATGCGCTGCTCCAGCTTGTTGGGGTTGAAGGGGATGTCGTAGTTGAACAGGCGGTGGCAGTGGTTCTGGAGGTCGATGCCCTCGCTGGCCGCGTCGGTCGCCAGGAGGATGCGGACCTTGCCCTCGTCGGTGGCGGGGTGCGCCTGGAAGCCGAGGCGGATCTGCTCGCGCTGCTCGGCGTTGAGACCGCCGTGCAGCACGGCGACACGCTCGCCGTCCGTGAGTTCATGCTGCTGGAGCAGGTTGAACAGCCACTTCTGGGTGTCGCGGTACTCGGTGAAGACCACGACGCGTTCGTTCGTCCAGTGCTGGTCGGGGCGGCAGATGGCCTTGACCGCGTTGATCAGCGCGTCGGCCTTGGAGTCGGCCGCGGCCTCGTGCGTGAGAGCCCAACGCTCCATCTGGCGCAGCAGCTTCAGCTCCTCGCCGTCCTCCTGCGGGGTCAGGCTAGTGGAGCGGGTGAGGGCGTCGTCCTCCGCGTCGGCGAGGCCCAGGTCGTCGAGTTCGGCGGCGAGGTCGGCGAAGTCGTCCAGCCAGTCCGGGACTTCGGCGGCGGCGGAGCGCGAACGGCCCTGCGTGTCGTCCAGGTGGGAGAGGTAGACCTTGACGGTGTGCAGGAAGGCGGCGGGGGAGGAGAAGAGCCGCTTCTTCAGCAGCAGGGTGACGAGGTCGGCCGCGCGGCGGCCGCCGCGTGCCTTCGGCGCCATCCGCCGCTTGCGCAGGTCGGCGAAGCTGCCCAGCAGGCCGTGCACCTCGCGCTCCAACTCCGTGTACTCGACGGGAAGTTCGCGTGTCTTGCGGGTGCGGAAGCGGGGCGTGCCGTCCGGGTTGGTGACGTTGGCCTTCAGCCGCCGTACGACCGTCTCGTCGCGGGACTGCTTGTCCGGCTCGACACCGCGGGCGAACTTCTGGTTGTCGATGAGTTCCAGCAGGGCGGTGTACGACTCGGGGTAGCCGTTGTGCGGGGTCGCGGAGAGGAAGAGGCGGTGCTCGAAGTGCGGCACCAGGCGCCGGATCAGCTTGGTCTGCTGCGAGTCGACGGCGTACACCTGCTTGGGCGCGGCGGGTGCGACGTGGTGGGCCTCGTCGAGGACGAGGAGATCGAAGAAACGGCGCCGGCGGGCACCGTCGTCTCCGGTCTCCTCCCGGGCCGGGACCACCTCGTCCAGAAGACGCTGGGCCTTGGTACCGCGCAGCCAGGGCAGGGAGACGATGGCGAGGGGGTGCACGCGGAACGGGTTGGCCGCCGTGCCGTGCGTGCGGCGCAGCCGGGCGCAGTGCTCGGAGTCGACGATGGTGAAGTCCAGACCGAACTTCTCGTGCATCTCGTCGCGCCACTTGAGGGTCAGGCCCGCCGGGCAGACGATCATGATCCGGTGGGCGCGGCCGCGCAGCAGCAGTTCCTGGACGACCAGGCCGGCTTCGATCGTCTTGCCGAGGCCGACGTCGTCGGCGAGGAGCAGATTGACGCGGGGGGCGCCGACGGCACGGGAGACCGGTTCGAGCTGGTACGGCTCGACGGCGACGCCGGAGCGGAAGGGCGCCTGGAGGGTCCTGACATCGGCGGAGGCCACCGCCGACCAGCGGACGGCGTCGAGGAAGGCGGCGAGGCGCGAGGGTGGGTCGAAGCGGCCGTTTGCGGCGTCCGGCAGGGAACCGCGGTCCAGGACCCTGCGCCCCGGCTCGACCTCCCATATGACGGAAAGGGTGTCCCCGAACCGGCCGTCGGCGACCGACTGCAGGTGGACGAGGGTCGCGGAACGCCCACTGGCGGCCGGAGCGGGCTCGACGCGGGCGACCACCCAGCTCTGGCCGCGTACCTCGACCAGCTCCCCCTCCTCGGGGATCCGGTCGGACGCGTCCGCGCCCCGTCCGCGGTCCTGCCGAGCCGCCTGCGTCGTCATGCTGTGGCCTTCCTTCGTGGCTCGTATGCACTTGGCATACGGCATTGACCCTACGCAATACGGGACATGCGGTGGGATCCTGCCGTGCAGGGACACTAGCAAAGAAGTTATGTTGTGAACATAGTTCACACTGTGGTGCTTGCTAAGTGGACTCAAGCAGGCGATCGAGGCGCACCAGGAGAGCCTCGGCTCGCGCGTGCCGCTCGTCTCCGACAGGCAGGATGCGCTTCTGGTCGGCCACCAGGCCGCCGAGCTGATCGTGGGCTGCCTCGACACGGCCCCCGCGCGCGGTCAGCGCGGCGATCTCGTACCTGGTGTCGAAGACCGTACGGTCCACGGCCCCGAACACGTGCTGCTGAACCGGGAGCAGCGCCTCGAACTCGTGCAGCGCTTCCGGCGTCTGGCCGAGCTCGGCCAGGCAACGGGCGACACCGGCGCGGCACATGAGGACGTCACGGTCCGTCTTCGGGCGATGCCTGCGCAGAGCACCTCCGAGGGCGAAGTAGCCGTCGTAGGCGCGTGTGAAGTCCTCCGAGGCGACCCACAGCTCGCAGAGTGTGAGACGTAACGGGATCAGCTCGGCGTCGTCGAGGGGGCGGCGCGTATCGCGCAGGTGGCTCTCGAGGAGTGCCGCGGCGCTCGCGTGCTCGCCCCGATCCGTCAGCCCGCGGATCTCCTCGGTGAGCGAGGAGGGCGGCTGTTGGGTCGCATCGCCGGGGCCGGGCCGCGGGCCGGGCCGGGACGAACGCGGGCCGGGGACGGTCGACGGGGGCTGGAGGCAGGTCTGGGCGACGTGCTGGACCTCCTGAGCCGAGGGGCGCTCCGTGGGGTCCTTGGCCAGTAGCCGCATGATGAGGTCGGCGAACGCGGGCGGCAGGCCGCTGCGGTGGCCGGTCACCGGGGGCGGCTTCTCGTGGACGTGCTGGTAGATGAGGAAGAGAGGCGAAGCGGTGCGTGCGATCTCGAACGGCGGCCTCCCCGCCGTGATCTCGTACAGCACGCAGCCGAGCGCGTACAGGTCGCTCTGCGCCGTGACGTCGCCGCCTTCGCCCTGCTCCGGTGAGATGAATCCTGGCGTGCCCGGCATCTCGTTCGCCTTGGTGAGGCGGGACTGATTGCCGTCGGGCTTCAGTGCGGCGGCGACGCCGAAGTCCAGCACCTTCACCGTCCCGTTGTCGGTGAGCATGAGATTCGACGGCTTCAGGTCACGGTGGATCACATGGATGCGGTGGGCGTGCGCCAGCACGTCCGCGGTCTGGGTGGCGACCGCCGAGGCAAGCCGGATCGGGAACGGTCCGCGCTCTCTGAGCATCGCGGACAGGGTTCTGCCTTTCACCAGCTCCATGACGATGTACAGGCTGTCGTCCTCGCGGCGACCGGTTTCGTGGACCGTCGGCACGCTGGGATGGCCGATCCGGGCGGTGAGCAGCGCCTCCCGCTCGAAGCGCCGCTCCAGACGCCGCAGATCCGCGCCCTCGCTGCGGGAGCTGAGGAACTTGACCGCCACCACCCGGTTGAGCTGGAGGTCCCTCGCGGCCCAGACCTCGCCCATCCCGCCCCGGCCCAGACGGTGCTGTAGTTCGTAGCGCTGTTCGAACGTGCCTGTCACACCCAACCCCCGGGTCCCCATGGACGTCCCGACGCGCCCGACCAGTTTCCTGTTCACCCATTCTCACCCGTGCCGTGACGGATCGATCACACGGGGTACGGGCCCTGGGGCAGTATGAACGGGCGCCGAGGGTCCTCCGGGGCGAATCGGCGCAGGTCTGCGGCGGGGGACGGGGTGGGCAGCCAAGGGCCGAGCGCGCTGTAGACGTCCGCCGCGCGGGCCGGGCGGTCCTCGCGGTCCTTGGCCAGCAGCGACGACACCAGTGCCTGAAGTCCTTCTGGTACGTCCACCCCCTGCTCGGCGAAGGTGGGTGGACGCCCGTGCAGATGGCAATTCAGGAGGGCCATGGGGTTCTCCGAGGGGAACGGCGGGATGCCGGCCAGGAGGTGGTGCAGCAGGCACCCGACGCTGTAGAGATCGCTGCGGGCGTCCGGAGTGGGAGACCCGGAGAGCAGCTCGGGGGAGGCGTAGAGGAGGTTGCCGAGGCGCTGGCCCGTCGTGGTCAGCGCGGGGCCGTCGTCCGCGGCCAGCTTCACCAGCCCGAAGTCGAGGATCTTCACCACGCCGTCGCGGCGGATCATCACGTTCTCCGGTTTGAGATCCCGGTGGATGAGGCCCGCGGCATGCGCTGCGGCAAGGCCCGAGCAGATCTGCGCCACCACGGCGGAGGCGGAGGCCACGTCGAGCCGTTCCCGCTCGCCCAGGACGGTACCGAGCGTCTCCCCCTCGACCAGCTGCATCACGAGCCAGCGCAGGTCGCCCGTGATGTCGGCGTCGTAGACGGTCGCCACGTTGGAACTGTCGAGTGTGGCCGCGGCGCGTGCCTCGCGAGCGAAACGCTGTTGGAGACGGTCGAGTTCCCGTGAGTCCGCGAGTACGGCCGCGTCCGTGATCACTGTCTTGACGGCGACCGGCCTTCCGAGGTGCAGGTCGCGGCCGTGCCAGACGCGTCCCATGCTTCCTCGGCCCAGCGGATGCTCCAGTCGGTAACGCTCTCCGAGTACGGTTCCTTCGCGGACGGGGTCCATGATCTTCCCTTCCGGGCGTGGTCAGCCGGAGCGTGCGGAAGTGATCGTAGGCCCAAACGATGTGCGGTTTCTCCGCGATTGGGGTCTGTGAACAAAGTCAACGGTCGTAGTAGGGTGGTTTCCAGGGCGGGACTGTGTGGCTTGTTTCATGTGCAGCTGGAGAGCTGGGATTCCACTCTCGATCCGTATCGCCTGGGAGATCTGATGACGTCGTCACGCGCCGTACCGGTGACCTTGGCCGAAATCGCGCGGCTCGCCGGGGTAGGGCGAGCCGCGGTGAGCAACTGGCGCCGACGGCACGAGTCCTTTCCGCAGCGGATCGGCGGCACGGACGTGAGCCCACAGTTCTCCCTGACCGAGATCGAGGCGTGGCTGCGCGACAACAACAAGCTCAGGAACGCCGCGGGCCGCGACTGGCTGTGGCCTCAGTTCGAGGCGCTCGGCAGCCGGGACGAGACGGGGCTGGCGATCGCCGCCGCCGGGCGGTTGATGGGTCGGCCGCCGGCAGAGCGCAAGGCACCTGATGATCTGGCAAGCCTCTCGGAACGGGCGCGGGAACTCGTCGCGAAGACGCTGGAGCTCGGGCAGCGCGAAGGTCAGGCCGAGACCTTCGAGTTCCTGCTGGGGCGCTGGCTGGATGTCAACGTGCGCCAGATCAGCACGACCCCTGAACCGCTTGCGGCGCTCATGGCTGACCTCGCACTCCAGGTCAGGGCCAGACCCGCTGGAGCGGACGGCCGCGTCCTCACTGTTCTCGACCCCGCCTGCGGGACAGGGCATCTACTGGCTGCGGTCGGCGCGATCGGCTCGTCGGCCGCACTGACGGGTTGCGACAGCGATCCGGTACTCGCCGCTCTCGCGGACGCCCGTCTGGCGCTGATGCCGCGACCCACAGGGACCGATGTGACCGCGCGAGTGGAGGTCGGCGACTCCCTGCGCACCGACCCCTTCGCCGCCGTACGAGCGGATCTCGTGCTGTGCAATCCGCCCTTCAACGAACGCGACTGGGGCTACGAAGAACTCGCCACGGACGCGCGGTGGGCGCATGGAATGCCTCCGCGCACCGAGCCGGAACTCGCCTGGGTCCAGCACTGCCTCGCCCGGCTCCGCCCCGGAGGTACGGCTGTGGTCTTGCTCCCGCCCGCAGCGGCGACGCGCAGGGCGGGGCGCCGTATTCGGGGGTCATTGCTTCGTACCGGACTGTTGAGGGCTGTCGTGGCACTGCCGGCCGGCAGCGCGCCTCCCCACAGTGTCTCCCTGCAGCTCTGGGTGCTGCGGATGCCCGCCGCCGACGAGACCCCACAGGGCTCGGGCGAGCTGCTGCTCGTCGACGGAGCCTCGCGCTTCCCGCGAGCCTCCGCCCGGGACTCCATGCCGGACTGGGACGCGCTCGGCGCTTTCGTCCGGTCCGCGGTCACCGCGGTCGGGGCCACCGGCGGGAGCGGCGTGGCGGGGGGCGGGAATGCGGGCTCGGCGCCGCGCATCCTGCCCGAGTGCGTCGCCGCCGTTCCCGTTATCGACCTCCTCGACGACGAGGTCGACCTCACCCCAGGTCGCCACGTCACTCCTGGAGGCCTCGGCGAGGGGCCTCGACTGACGGACTCCTGGAGCGAGTTCGGGCGTCTCGTCGCAGATCTCGGCGGCACGGGAGGACGTCTGGCCACCCTGCACGTGTCGGACGACGAGTCTGGGGCGCAGCCCACCACGACCGTGGGCGAGCTCGCGCGGGCAGGTGCGCTCACGCTGCGCTCGGGACAACAACCCGCCGACGGAACGGTCTGCGAGGGGCGGCCCGACGACAGCGGTGTCTGCCTGCTCACGATCCCCGACCTGCTCCTGGACGGCGAGCCCCGGACCTGGCTGTCGGCGGCCGACGCAGAGGCGGCGGGAGCCGTCATGGCCGAATCGGGAGATGTCGTGGTCGCGGGTGTGGCGCGCGCGTTCTCCGCCTGGGTGCACCAAGGCCGGCCGATGGCTCTCGGGCCGCAGTTGCACGCACTGCGTGTGCACCCGGACCAACTGGACGCCTGGTTCCTGGCCGGATCCCTGCGTGCCCCCGCCAACGCTCGTCAGGCCGGTACCCATGCGTCGAGTTCCTCGCGGGTGGACGTACGCAAACTTCAGGTGCGGCAGGTCCCGCTGGCGGAGCAGCAGCAGTACAGCGAGGCGTTCCGGCAGGTGGCCGCGTTCGAGAAGCTCGTCACACGGCTGAGCCTCCTCGGCGCCGGTCTGGTGCGTGACCTCAGCGACGAGCTGGCCGCAGGACGCCTGTCGTCCGGCAAGGTGTGAGAGCGGGGCGCTCTCACACCTGAGCTGCGCCGGGGTCCGCGAGCCGCTCGGTGACGTCCAGGTCCACCTCGCGTCGGACCTCTTCCACGCGGGCGGCCAGGAGCGCGGGGAGTCCTGCGGCAGTGCGCCCGGCCTCCTCGATGGCCTGGATCGCTGCCTCGATCTCGCCGAACGCGAGGCGGCACTCCGAGACGCGGAGCCGGAGCACCGCGCGATCCGCACGTTCCTGGGGACCCTCACCGTGGACGAGCTCCTCGGCGATGCCCTGATAGAGCCGGGCCGCGCCACCGCAATCACCGGTCAGCCGAAGCCCTTCGGCGGCCAGCTCCCAGATCCGGCGAACCAGGGGACGCCGCGACCCCCACTCGGTGCGCGCTCGGTCGGCGAGCTCTGCGAGGTGGCGGACCGTTTCGTCCGGATCGCCTTCCTGGATCTCGCGCTCAGCCTGGTCGCAGAGCCGCTCGACGGCTCGTGCGTCCAGCCACTCCGCGTCCGCGCAGGAAGCGGACGCGGGGGGCGTTTGGGGCCGCTGTTCGGGCGGTCTGTCCTGGGGGTGCCGGAGGGGTGAGGTCGGGTCGGGATGCAGCCTGGGCCGCGGTTCGGGATCACCCGGGCGCGGCGCCAACGGGCGTAGGACATCGAGGACTTCAGCGATGGTGGGGCGTTCCTCGGGGTCCTTGGCCAGCATGTCGAGCACCAGTCGGTCCAGAGCCTCGGGAATGCCGGCGGAGTACAGACTCGGTGCCAGTGCGTCCTGGTGCAGATGTTGTTCGATCAGCCCCTTCGTCCCTTCCATGGTGAAGGGCGGTCGGCCGGTGAAGAGTTCGTAGCACACGCAGCCGAAGGCGTAGATGTCCGTGCGCGTGGTGGGCTCCTTCTCCAGGATCTGCTCGGGCGCCTGATAGCCGCGGCTGCCGAGCGTCGAACCGTGCCTCGTGTACTGCGTGACGCCGATGCCCAGCGGCTTGGCGATGCCGAAGTCCAGAAGGGCCACGATGCCCTGCTCGGAGATCATGACGTTCTGCGGCTTCAGGTCCCGGTGCACGACGGGAAGCCTGTGGGCGCAGGCCAGGGCATCCGCTGTCTGAACGGCCACGGCGACAGCGACGCTGAGGGGCAGTGGGGCGTGCCGGCCGAGGAACTTGTGAAGCGTCACGCCTGTCACGAGACGCATCACGAGATACGGCATGGACTGGTGCGACCCCTGGTCGTAGAGCTCGGGGATGCCGGGATGGTCCAGGCGGCCCAGAAGGATCCCCTCGCGTCGGAACCGGGCGCGGAGCATGTCGAGCTCGGCCAGCCGCTCGTGCGTGTCGAGCTGTTGAAGGTCCTCGGAGTCGGGGCGCAGGAACTTGACCGCGACGTCCCGCCCGGTCGCCAGATCGACGGCGCGCCAGACCTGGGCCATGCCCCCTTTGCCGATCGGCTCGGCCAACCTGTAGCGCCCGCCGACGGCCTCGCCCTTCCGGATCCCCTGTGAACCCGCGTCCATCGCTGCGCCCCTCTGTACGCCTCCACTGCCTGGCGACCCACAGCGTACCGTGAATGAGCAAGGTGATGATGCGTGCATGGACTCAGTTCACAGATGTGTGCCATGCTGGATGTGTACTCGGTGCTCGACGCTTCCGAGTAGATCCCTCCCCATGTCCGCCCTCACCAGGGGGAACGATGCAGAATCCGCCAGGGACCGCCGACCACGGCTGGCTGATCAAGGTGAGCTCCCGGATGGCCCGCCCCGACCCGACGGCCTGCCCCACGCATCTGCGTACGGCTGCGCGGCCGCTGCTGGTGGCCGATCCACCTGTGCCGTTCCGTCCCTCCCCCGTCGAGGACTTCGGACCCGGACCTCTCTTCGCCGCGCTCGACCTGTGGGAGCACGAGGGCTGGTCACTCCAGCGGGTGCTCGATGAACTGCGCCAGAACCGTGGACCTGTTCGCGGTCGCGGCGCGCCCCCTCATCCCGCCCTGTCGGCGTGGACCGTCGAGGTGTTCGAGCGGTACGTCGAGGCCCGCGGCGCGGAGCAGCGGGCGGCACGGGAGGCCGGGCTCCCTCCGACCGAGCCGGTCCGGCTGAGCTGGACGGCGCGGACAGAGAGGCGGGAGGTCCTGGACGCGCGAGGAGCGGGGCAGTACGAGCACACGACCTGGGGCCGTCAGTACGCCTCCGCCGACGGTTCCGTACGGGACCTGTGGATCCCCTCACTCCGCCGGGCGAAGCCCGACCGGGCCGCCGCGGAGAAGGCGGCCATCGCGTACGTCATGGCACAGGGCGAGCCCACGCCACGCCGGCGTCGCGGTACCGAACCGCCGGAAACCGCCAGCTCTGGCAGCCGACTTCCGGACCGCGTCCGGGTGTTCGACTTCGGCTGTGCGGACGGCGGCGTCACCCCGTTGCTCGACTGGGGCCAGGACGTGGTGCGTGAGCGATTCGCAGCCGACGCGGCCCCCGCCTTCCGTGAGGTCGCGACCGGGGTCGGTACTCGGCCGGGGGCGAGCTGCGTCGAGTGCAAGGCGCTCAGCCGGTGCTCGTCGCTTCGCCGCACCCCTGGCCTGTGGGGTGCGGCTGCTGCGGCGCCGAGGCGCAGCCGGCGTTCGGTCTCGGCCTGGGACCTGCGGCTGCACGGCGAATGCCCCGCCCAGTACCACCTCGTACGGCAGCTGCATCTGGACGACCTCACGCAGGAGAACGACGGAGCACGCCGGGGGCGGGCCGTGGACGCCCTGCTCAACGAGCGGCACGGGGCTTCCCCGGCCCGGGGCTGCCGCGATCTGCCGACGCCCGACGAGTCCTCGATGCCTCCGGGCTTCGACCTGGACGCCTCGCTCACGGGCGTCGCGGTGCGCATGATGGAGGAGCACCGGTCACTCTGCCCGCTGAACGGGATCGGGCAGAGCGAGAAGGTTCTCGTCCAGCACCGGGTGACCGCGTACGTGCCCGAGCTCGACGTCGTCGTCCTGGCCGTCCCCGACTTGCTGTACTCGTACCGCGGCCGGTGGATCTGGCGCGAGACCAAGACATCGTCCCGCCCGTTGTGGGAAGGGCGCTCGCTGCTGCGGTCCTATCCCCAACTGGCCCTGGGCGTACTGCTGTTCTCGGCAGGTGCGCTGGACGTCGATCCACGGCGTTCCTGGGTCGAGTTCGAGCTTCTGAGAGAAGAACGGGGAGCCAGCCTCCTGGAGCGGATCGACCCGAGCCGACCCGAGAACGTCGCTGAGGCCCGTGAGGTCATCGCCGAGCTCGCGCAGCCCCTCCTGGACGACACGTCGTACGAACCGAGGACCGGTCGGCACTGTCACAGCTGCCAGGCCCGGACCTGGTGCAAGCCGGGCACCGCGTACGTGGCCGACCATCCGTCGACCCCCAGTGCGCCCGTACCGGCACCGGAAACCGATCAAAGGAGTTGCGGTGTCTGACCCCTCGCCCGTGCCGGACTGGCTGGCGAACCCCGACGTCGTACTGCTGCGCGACATCGCCACCGCCGTCGTACGGCTCGACGGGGTCAGACGGCTCGACGCGTTCACGCTGCCCTACCCCGCCGAGGCCCAGAGGGCTCTGGACGCGTTGGTACTCGCCTGTCTGCGGACGGAGGCACGGCCGCCGTCCGGGCTGCCCGAGCTGATCCGCTGGTCTCGCACACGCCCCCTGGGCAGCTGGCCACTGGACCGGTTGCCCGACGGGCTGTTCACCACCGCCGACCGGCTGATCGACGCGGATTCGGGTGAGCCGACGCAACTCTGTCACGAACTGGCCGTCAAGGGGCTCGGAGACAGCACGGCACGGCAGTACGACCGGCTGGTGATCCACGAGGCCATGCGCGCCTGTCGCGACGCGTCGTCCCCCGAGTCCTACACCGCGTTCCGCCGGCTGCTCGTCATGCGCCCCGTGCTGACCGAGGCGGAATGGGCCGAGATCAGCAGTGATCTCTACCTCGATCCGGTCCGCTTCCTGATCGAGGAGATCTACGCACCCGTCCCGGTCAGCCATCGCAGGGACGGCGCCTGCCTGGCCTGCGGCCGGTGCCTGACGCTGCTCACCCCGCTGGCTGACGGCGGTTGGTGGTGCGAAGGAGACCAATGCCGATACCAGGGCCCGCCACCGCACGGCCGGCTGCTGGCAGGCGTTGAGGTGGGGGAGATCCGCCAACTACGACGTCCACTCCGTCAGTTCGTCACGGGGCCCGGGAGAGCGGAGGCCGCTCTTGAGCGTGACCTGCGTGGCCTGGGGCTCGCTGTCGAGATGTGGCCCGGCTACGACGCCTACGACCTCAGGGTCACCTTCCCCGACGGCCACGTCTGGGCGGTCGACGTCAAGGACTGGGCCCATCCCGGGTTCCTCGGCAGGGCCGCCGAGGCGGTGCGGCCCGATCCGCCCTATGACGAGGCCTGCTGGGTGGTACCGCGCTTTCGGGTGCAGGCACGCCGTGACTATCTCGACCGGTTCGCGCACGAGCGCCCCGCACACGCCGGCGGCCTTCGACTGCTGACGGACGACCAGCTGAAGAAGGCCGCGCGAGCGCGGCTGCGCGGCGAAGACGGGCCGGAAACCCGTATCTCGCCGCTCGCGACGACCAGGAACGGAGCCGACCATGCGTGATCGCAGCAGCTGGTACCGGCAGCTTGCCGAAGACCTCAGGCCCTGGCCCCAGGAGCATGCGGCCACGAAGCCCGCGCTGCTCTGCCAGGTCGAACTCGGCCTACGGCTTCTCGAAAGACTGGACGCCGACCGTGCCGCCGACGGGGTGTGGGTGCTCCTGGGCGGGTATCCGTTCGCCCAGGCGTCCGGCCTCGCCACCAGTCCCGCCGACCAGCTCGCGCTGACCGCCGCGCGGCACCTGCTGTGGCCGCTGCGCCGGCGACGTATGTGGGAGCAGAGCCTGGAGGCGTATCTCGACCTGCCCGAGCGGCTCCGCGCCTACCGCGTTCCGTTGGGCGGCGCCCCTGCCCGGCGCGTCAGCCCGCCTGTGGCCGCGCACCGCTTCGCCGTGTACGACTCGGCACTCGGTAAAATCCCGGACTTCTCGACGAACCCACTCCCGCAGGCCGATGAAGGAACCCATCGGTTCATGGAGCGCCGCCGGCACGCCTCCGTCACGGTGCCGGCCGAGCTGGTGCGAGAACCTGCACGCGGCCACGACCTCGCTGCGGGACGCCCGGGTGCCGACGCATCGGGCCGACCGGGCGGATTGGACGGGGGAAGCGCGGTCAGCACATCGGGCGTTCCGCTCACCGTTCCGCTCGCCGAACTCGCGGACATCGCCAAGTGGATGGACGAGGAGGAGCGCCGCCGTGGACTCAAGCCCGGCAACTGGGCGGAGCGGCTGACCAGGCTCGAGCTCGACACGCGTACTGCGGAGGGGTCCGCCTTCGAGAAGGCCCTTGCGCTGCCCCTCGACCAGCTCACACATCTGGTGGGCATGGTGGGTGCAGGCAAGTCCACCCTGATGACGCTGCTGGCCGTCTGGGCTCACAAAAGGCAGCTCCGCACCACACTGGTCGTCGGCGACGTCGCCGAGCAGCTCACGCTGACCGAGCTGTTCCGAGGCCTTGGACTGCGTGCCTCGATGGTGCAGGGCGGTACGACTCGGCAGCAGCACACCCAGCGTCTCCACCGTCGACTCGCCGCACGAGGAGCGCACTCCCTGCTGGCCCACACCAGCCAGGCCTTCGCCCACCTCAGTACGGCCTGTCCCCTGGACGCGCTGCGCGGCCTGGACGCGGCCGAACCCCTTCGCTTCGCCGACGCGCCCTGCGGCGGCCTCCATCCCGTGCACCGACAGGTCAGGGCCGAAGAACCCGCCGCCGCACAAGTCACCCGGGAACTGAAGCGGGCCCGTGGCGCGCAGGCCGACAGCCCGAGCACTGAGCTGTCCGACACCGAAGAGCTGCGGAACCCTCATGCCTGCCCGCTCTGGACCGCCTGCCCGCGGCACTCCGCGGCACGCGAACTCGTGGACGCGCTCATCTGGGTGGCCAACCCGGCGAGCCTGGTCCAGACTGCGGTGCCGCGCCAGCTCAACGCCGAGCGCCTGCGCTACCTGGAACTCGCCTGCCTGCGCAGCGACATCGTGGTCGTCGACGAAGCCGACCGGGTCCAGATGCAACTCGACCAGATGTTCGCGCCCTCCGCCACCCTGGTGACCACCGGACCCGAATCGTGGCTCGACCAGCTCCAGACGCACGAGATCGCAGAGCTGTCCGGCCAGGGCAGGCTGCAACTGTCCGACCAGGATGTCGAGCGCTGGTCCGCGGCCCTGGACGTGGTCGGCTCCACCGCCGACCGGCTCTACGCCATGCTCATCGGGAACAAGGACCTGAGGGACTGGGTGCAGATCGACTACTTCAGCGCATGGACGCTTCAGGAAAAGCTGCTGCACGCCTGGTACCCACTGCGCCCCCTTCCTGCCGGCCCGGACGGCGAACTCCACACCGGTCAGGGTGACGAGGCCGGTGCAGATGTGGAGAACGAAGCCGAGCTCTACGAGGACGAGGAAGGTCTGGGCTCAGGGGCCCCTCACGCTGACGCCAGCGCCTCCGTGCCCTGGGCGGCTCGCCGCAAAGAGGTGAACGACCTGTTCGATGCTTTCCGTGACGATCCGCTCGGCGACCGCGGGGCTTACGGGACTGCCACGGACGCGCTGGTCCGCCTCGCCCAAGACCTCCTGCACACCCTCAACGAAAAGCAGACGCGCAGGCGTGCCCGCGCGTTGTTGGCCACCCTCCTCGACGGAGCGCCAGGGCCGCGGCAGCGCCCGACGCCTCTGCCACAAGGGGGCAAGAAGGCCGCTTCAGGGGACACCCCGTTCACTGAGGAGTGGCTTGAACTCAACGCACAACGACTGGAGTTCACACTCATTCTTGCCGCGCTCCACCAGCGCCTGGACCGTGTCACCTTCTTGTGGCCGCAGGTGGAAGCGGCCTTGAGGCTCGACCCGGCCAGCCACGAGCTGACCCGGCGACCGCCGCTCGACTACGCGCCCTTGCTTCCCGAAGCGCCGATGGGCAATGTCCTCGGCTTCCAGTACCTGCTGGACGAGCGGGGCAACCCTCAGGGGCGTGACGGTCAGCGCACGGGTACGCTGCGCTTTTTCCGGTGTGCCGGCGTGGGCCGTGAGCTTCTGCTGTCCCTGCCCCAGCTCGGCGCCGATCCCGGCCGAGACGTTCCCGGCCCGCACGTACTGCTGATGTCCGGCACCAGCTGGGCGGGCACGTCCACTCGCGCTCACGTACTCGCGCCCGTACAGGCTGTCCTCAAGCCGCAGCAAAAGGAGCTGGACTCGATTCGGGACACCGAGTTCCGCACCGAGTTCCTGTACGACGACGCAGGAGTCCCGATCCGTCTGTCGGGCCAGGATCCCGAGAAGAGGGAGGATGTGCTCCGCCTCCTGGTGCACAAGCTGGCGCGTCCGGGACGTGACGGCAGCGCCGGCCCCCTGCAGAGGGAACTCGCGCAGGTCCCGGACGAGCGCCGCCGGCGGGCGCTGCTGCTCGTGGGGAGCTACCGGGAAGCCTCGGTGACGGCGGATCTCCTGGACGAGATTCCGCGCTGGCACGGCAGGGTGCGGGTCCTCGCCGCCGACGATGCCGAGCTCGAAAGCGCCGTCGATGGTGAGTTCCCGTCCGGCAGGCCGGCGTTCCGCGCCGGTGCTGTGCGCCGCGGTGACCTCGCCTCCTTCGCGGACGACCCGGACGCCGAAATCCTGGTGGCTCCGCTCCTGGCGGTCGAGCGCGGGCACAACATTCTGACGGTCCCCCAGCGTCCTGGGGAGGAGCGTGTAGCCGCCTTCGGGACGGTGTTCTTCCTGGTCCGCCCGCATCCTCGCCCCGACGATCTGTCCCTTGCCGTCTTCGCCATCAACGACTGGGCCGCTCGGTTCGTGCGAGATCAGCCCGGTCTGCCGCAGGGCACCTTCAGCGAACTGGTGGAAAAGGCCGACGGACTGAACGACGCGGGAGGTGCCTTCCGCACGACCGCGCGCGGAGTGTGGCGGCACCTGTTGTCGCGGCCCTACATCTACTCGGTGCTCTCCGACGCCGAGAAGGAATCGTTCGCATGGGATCAGCTCGTCACCATCTGGCAGGTGATCGGGCGCCTGGTGCGTGGTGGCGTGCCCGCACGGGTGGTGTTCGTCGACGCGGCCTTCGCTCCCCGGCTCTCTGCCACGCATGCCCCTGCGCTGTCGCCGAACCGGCGCCCGCGCTGGCTCAACGACCCAGGCCTCCTCGTCCGGCTCCGGGACGTACTGGCCCCCTACTTCGCACCGGACGTGGATCCCGGCGCCTTCCCGGACCCGGCCGATCCCTCGCTGGTCAGGCTTCTCTACCGCCCCCTGTACGAGGCGCTGTGCACCCTCGGATCGCCTCGCCCCACCACGTACTGAGCCCTTCCCGATCCGACCTGCACCGCACAGGAGAACCACGATGTACAAAGAGATCCGCCGAGCCGCTTACCACCTGGCCGATGCCGCGGAGCCATGGACCGAGGACTTCCGAGCGCTCCCGTTTCCCGAGCACTGGCACGAGGGGCTTCTGGAGCTGCACAACTACGGGCGCTCAGAGGGGGAGTGGCACAAGACGATTCCCACGCGACGCCTGGACGGTGTTCTGCAAACCCTCGCGCCCGACGTGATCGTCCGCCCGCGTCCCCGGCCGCCCCTGGGCGAAGGGCCCATGCCCGCAGAGGACTTCTGGATGTACGTGCCCGCCGACGCACCTGATCCGCTCCCGGGGAACACACTGGGGCAACTGCTGGATGCCTGGTTGCGCACGCTGGGGCCCAAGGAGGCGGCGGGAGATCCCGCCTTTCGCTCGCTGCTGCTCGGCTGCAGCGCGGAGTTGAAAAGGAACCTGCCGGTGTGGGAGCCGGTTCGTGGAGTGGATCAGCTGGGAGCCACTGCCACCGACGGTGGGACGGCTGCTCCGGAGCCCCGGCAGTTCCAGCTGGGCACCGACGCGCTGGCTCGTCGGATTCTCAGGCTCGACCCCTACCCCTTCGAAGGCGGGGAACTGCACTTCCGGGCGCTGCCCAGGGGGCCGCGCGACCAGGGGGCAGAGCTGATGTCCCAGCCGCTGTGCAGGACGATCAAGCGCAAGGAATGGTGGTTCTCCATCGTCCTCAACATCTCCCTGCACACGACACCGTTCGACCCTCGATCCCGGCTCCATCTGCACTGGGGAGTACGCCGCTGGGCCACGCACCCCAGGTCGGACACCAAGCGGCTCGACCTGTCGTACCGCCAGGCGACCACCGTCTACCTCCGACCGAAGATCCCCTGGCTGCCCGGGGCGCCGGCCACCGAGCGGCATGCCCTCGCCCGCCTACGGCGCGACCGTACCGCCGACGCGTTCACTTGGGTCGAGAACGACCCCGCAGGCATCCTCCACCGACTCAGCGTCACTGGTCATTTCCCAGATGCCGCACAGTTGTTGTCGGAGCCTTCCGCATGGATCGGAGAGGGATCGGGTGTAAGGGCTGCGGTTGTCCACAGCACGCGCATGGGCGTTCACGAAGTCGGACCCGGCCTCATGTCCCATCAGCGGTCACAGCTCACCGCATGGGCAGAACAGGCGCTGCCTGAAGGTGTGGTGCGCGTACCCGATCTCGTGCGTGGCCGAGGCCGGGGAACCGGTGCCCCGGCGAACCGTCGGCCGAAGTCGAACGGTGATGCCCTGAAGAAGAAGGAAGATGACCTGCGGGCGGCTCTTGCCCGGCGGGCCGCGCTGGCGGCCGTGTCCCGCATGGCGCAAGCAGGCACGGGACGAGGCTGGCCTCCCGTGGTCGAAGCGCGCCTGCTGTGGCAGACCGCCGAGGTACGGCGCGAGGCGATCGCGGCCTTCATGGAAGCCCTCGGTCTGGACGGCGACACCGGTGGAGTCCAGACCACCGACCAGGACTTCGATCAGGCGAGGCCTGGGAAGCCTGTCGTGCTGCACTGGAGTACGCCGGAACTCGATCTGCGACTGCGGTGTCTGCCGCTGGTCGATGGGCTCGCCGACTCCTTGAACCTCACGTCCGCAGCCAAGGGCAAGGCGGCCAGGATCGCGGATGCCGTGACGACGCGCCGCCGTACGCTACGTGACTGGCTGCAAGAGGACGGAACGGACGTAACTCGCCCTGGCCTGACTCTTGTCGAGATTGCTCATCGAAGCACCTTCCGCCCGAGTGGGACGGACCCCAAGTTCGCGATCCGGCTCGGGTGCGCCGACGTGGGCCTGCTGACCCAGTTCCTTGTCACCCCGTCCACTGACCGGCAGATCAAAAACGCCGACAGCCTTGGGCACCGCGCGCACAGCGCCTGGCTGGACGGACTGCGCCAGCTCGGGGTACGTGTCCTGCCGCAGCACACCCTCGGTGGCGATCTTCCTGGCGACCTGCGCTACGCCGCGCTCTGGATGGTCAAGCGGCGCAAGGACGGGCCCACCCGACTCCCGAAGCATGTGCCGGTGGCCGTCCTCGTTTCGCCCCACCCGGAGGACAACGGCCTGGCAGTCGTAGAAGGCTGGGACGACGATGCGCGCTCCTGGGTCTCCTATCCGGAATTTCTTCTCGGCCTTGTGAAAAAGGCAGAGATCGATCCGGAGGCCTACACGGAGCCGGTGCCTGTGATCCCCGGACAGCGTGACGCCACGAGCACAGTTGCGGCTCGAGTCACTTCCAAAGCGTGGCGTGCCAATCTGGCTCAACAACGCAGAGAGACCGCGAGTTTTCTGCAGCGTATGCTCCACTCCTTGCGTGGCGTTCCAACGGTCCTCATCACACATGCCCAGAACAGCAGACTGCACTGGCCCTGGCTGCAGGACGGCCAGATCGTCAGGGATCTGGTCAAGCCGGGGCACGCCCCGGCCGGGCGACTCGACGACGAACTGCGGCTCGTACGCGTGCGGGGGCGGACGGGACGTGAGACCGCCCAGTGGTGGGGGCTGGCCGATCCCGGCGGGGCCAATGGCCAGCCGGCGGGCTTCTGGGCACAGGCGCCGCTCGATGCCAGTGAGCAGCGAGCCACCGCCGAGCGGATCTTCTACAGCACCACTGAGCGACCCGGATCGTTTGCCATTTCACCCGCGCTCGACAGAATCGCCACTCGCGTCAATGCCGCCGGGAACCTGACATCCCAGGCAGGCACAGGGGCGTGGAACCCGACACTCGTCGAAATCGCGGTCCTCGGATGTCATCCGCGGGGAGGTGACACAGACCGTCAGCCGCAAAGGCCGGATGACCCTGAGGCACTGGCCCTGGCGATGCACCAGCTGCGGCAAGCCCCCGACTACACGGCCGCGCTGTCCCTGCCACTCCCGCTCCACCTGGCCGGGCTGGCGCAGGCCTACGTGCTTCCCATGTTCGCGGAGGGAGACTCGACCGATGAGCGGGAAGTCAAAGACGCTGGGGATGAGGCCGTACTGACCGAGTCCACTGAAGCCGTGCATGACCTGGACCCGGATCTCAATGAGGCGATCGGCCTGTCTGGAGAGCCAGACCCCGAGGATCAGCTTTCGCTCTTCTGAGGCGCCAGCAATCACAGCTGGTTCGGTCCCACATAGTCGTAGGTCAGAAGGGTGGCTCGGATAAATCCGGCGTACATCCCGACGCGTCCGCCGGCCGGGATCAGCCGGGTGGTTTTGCTCGACTTCCTCCGGAGTGTCGGTGGAGGTCCGTAGGCTCGGTGGTATGGAGGGGGACGAGCTGGTGGAAGAGCCGCGCCAAGGGGCGCCGCAGGGCGGCGAGGGCCGCACGGAGGCCTGGCAGCGGCTGAGCGCCTACGCCTATCTCAGTGCACCCGAGCGCCTGGAGTACGTCGCGGTGATGCGGGTGTTCTGCGGCACCCTGCTCGCGGACCTTGCCGTACCCGACGTGCTGGCCAAGTTGGGACGGGCGGGGGGCGCCGGGGCGGGGCTCGACGCCGAGACGCTCACGCGCAGGCTCGACGAGCTCGTGCGGTGGGGCAATCTGCTGCGCAGCACGCACACCGTCAGAGCGAGCAGCATCGCCGAGTACCAGCGCTCCCGGTCCCGTTACCAGCTGTCCAAGCTGGGAGAGCGTGTGCAGCGCGGCGCGGACGAGGTGCTGGCGGGGGCCGACGCCGCACGTGAGGTCAGCAGCGAACTGCTCACTCTCGTCGACCGGGGTCTCGGGGAGATCGCCGCCATGGTCGCCACGCCGGGGGGCGCGGATCCGCAGCAGGCGTTGGAGCGGATCAGCACGCTCTTCGTGCAGTTCGCCGAATTCGCCGAGTCCGTACGGGACTTCTACGCCTACCTGGGCCAGGTGCTCGCCCGTTACGACCTCGACGGTGCCGAGTACCAGGGGTTCAAGGAACTGTTGCTCGACTACGTGGAGGCGATCACCGAGGACATCTCCTTCCGCGCCCCGCGCATCGCCAGGCACCTGGCCGGTGTGTGGCCGCACCTGCCCGCGTTGCTCGCCCGGATCGACGGGCACACGGCGGGCATCGGGGCGCTCGCCGACGGACTGCCCGAGACTCGGGTGCAGCGCAGTCGTGGACGGGACATCGCGGACTGGGAGGGGCTGCGCGACTGGTTCAGCGACACCGGCGGACACGAGCACGGCAGCCAGGTGGACCAGCTCCGGGACGCCACCCTGCGCGCCCTGCAGTCGCTCCTCGCCAACGCCAAGCGGATGCTGCGCTCGGCTTCCGGAGAGATGTCCCGCCGCAAGGACCTGCTGCGGCTCGCGGCCTGGTTCGACGCCGCGGAACCGGAGGAGGCGCACGACATCGCGGTCGCCGCCTTCGGGCTCTACGGCGCACGGCACCTCGGGGTGGCGCCCGATCCGGACCAGTCCGTGCCGGCGTACGTGAGCTGGTGGACCGGGCCCGTGGTGGACGTACCGGTGGCGCTGCGGGAGCGTGGCAGCAGGACCCCGCGCGGGCGGGCCGCGTCCGCCGAGGACCACTCCGCGCAGAAGCGCCTCCTCATGGAGCAGGCGCGGCAGCAGGTCGAGGCCCGGCAGGCGGCGGCCCACGAGCTGCTCAGCGCGTCGGGCAGGTTCGACCAGGTGAGGCTCGGTGCGGCGGCCATGAGGCTGCTGCTGGAGCTGTTGACCACCGCCCTCGGCAACGCCCGGCTGCGCAAGGACGCCGGTGACGTCCCGGCCGACAGCTTCCCGGCCAATGACTTCCCGGCTGGTGGCATTCCGGCCGACAGCTTCCCGGCTGGTGGCATTCCGGCGGGTGGCACTCCGGCCGATGACGGTTCCCGGGTCGGCGACATCCTCCTCGACGGCGCGCAGGCGAGCGACGCGGATCTCGGCATCCGGCTGACGGCTTGGCGCAGCCTCGGCCGGCATACGGTCCTGCGCTCGGTGGACGGTGACCTGACGGTCGACGACCTCACGCTCGCGGTCGAGAGCCTGCCCGGGCGGAGTGGGTCCCTGCCGATGCCGGGGGAGGCGAGCGCCTGATGGCCCTGCCCTCCGCGCACGACGTCGCGCTCGCGGCCGAGCGCCGCGCCGCCGCCCGACTGTTGCTGGCCCACCCCCTGGTCACCAGCACCGGTCCGCACAGCGACACCTTCCCGCTGGTCCGCCGTCACGCCGACTGGCTCGCCCAGCGCTTCCAACAGGTGTTCGGCTACCGCCTGCTGGTGGAGGCGACGTACGCCCGTCTGTTCAAGGCGGGCCTCGGCCCGGGCTCCGGTCACCGCCTGGAGCGGCCGTCCACCGGGACGCCGTTCACGCCCCGTACGTACGCCTGTCTGACCCTCGCCCTGTCGGTCCTCGTCACCGCTCCGGAACAGATCCTGCTCTCCCAGCTCGTCGCAGACCTGCGGGCCGCGGCCGTCGACGCCGGGATCGAGATCACCGACACCGGTCGGCAGGCCGAGCGGCGCACACTCGCCGCCGCGCTGCGGCAACTCGTCGACTGGGGCGTCCTGGTCGAAACCGAGGGCCACGTCTCGGCCCTCGCCGAGGAGCGGGAGGGAGAGGCACTGCTGACCGTGGACCGCGAGATCGCGCGGGCGGTCGTCGCCGGCCCGCTCGCCCGGAGCAGCGACGGCGCCGACCTCGTACGCAGGGCCGCCGACCCCGGATTCGGAGGGCCGCGCACCTACGTCCGTAGGCGTCTCGTCGAAACCCCCGTCGTCCACCTCGACGACCTCACGGACGCCGAGCGTGAATGGCTGCGCACCCGGCAGCGGCGCGAGTCGCAGGCGTTCTCCGAACTGCTCGGCCTGGAAGCCGAGATCCGTGCCGAGGGCATCGCCCTCATCGACCCGGACGGCGACCTCACCGACCTGCGTCTGCCGGGCACCGGCACGGTGGCCCAAGCGGCGCTGCTGCTGGTGGAGCGGCTGGTCGCCCGGCTGCGCCCCGAGAACCCCGGGCACCCCGCGATCGGTGGTCGGCTGGTCATCGGCGTCCCCGTCACGGAGGAACTACTGTCCGAACTGCTCGGCGAACTGATCGAGGAGTACGGCAGGCGGAGCAACTGGCAGCGTGGCCACCTGGAGGACCGGGCCGGATTTCTCGCCGCCGTCCTCGATCTCCTGGTCCGGATGCGCCTGTTGGCGCCCGCCGGGCCCGTGCGTGCGGGCGGCCACGGTCTGCCGGAGGGATACGAGGAGTCGGCGGTCGACGGCCGTGCGGTCACCGACGTCTCGGGGGCGCGCGGACAGGTCCCCGCCGACGGACAGGTCCCCGCCCACGGACAGGTCCCCGCCCACGGACAGGCCCTCGCCCACGGACAATCCTCTGCGCAGGCGAACGGCGGCTGGGTCCTGCTCGCCGCTGCCGCCCGGTACGCCACCACCGTGGCGGTCAAGTCCCGTACAGACCAGTCCCCGGCGCCTTCCGGGTCCCCCGCAACCCCCGCATCCCCCCTGCCCCCTGTGTCCCCTGAGTCGTCGGCGCCCCCGGTGGACGACGTCCCCAAGGAGCCGCCCCGGTGAACCGCCCGCCGTCCCCGCACCGTTACCGCCTGCACCGCGCCGGCATCCGCAACGTCTGGCAGTACGACGAGCAGGAGTTCGCCTTCGGTGACGGCCGGCTGCTGCTGCGCGGCAAGAACGGAGCCGGCAAGTCCAAGGCCCTGGAGATGCTGCTGCCGTACCTGCTCGACGGCGATGCGCGTGCCCTGGACGCCACGGGAACCGGGCGCACCACCCTCCTCTGGCTGATGCTCGACGGCTTCGAGCGGACCAACCGGCTGGGCTACCTGTGGGTGGAGTTCGCGCGGACCGACGAGGAGGGCGCCGAACGGTATCTCACCCTCGGCGCGGCCATCCGCGCGTCCCAGTCGACCAAGACGGCGAAGCCCTTCTTCTTCGCCACCCCGCTCCGGGTCGGCGAGGGCCTGCACCTCGCCCCCGCCGGACAGCCGCTCCCCGTCGACCAGCTCAAGTCGCTCGTCGGCCCGGAGAACGTCACCGACCGCGCGGTGGAACACCGGGCCCGGGTCGCTCGTGAACTGTTCGGCCTGACCGACCCCGCCCGCTACCGCAACCTGCTTCACCTCCTTCACCGGCTGCGCCGCCCCACGATCGGCGACCGCATCGACTCCGGCGGTCTGGTCTCCGTCCTCGCCGAGACACTGCCCGCCCTCGACGACGAGATCGTGGACAAGGTGGCCCGCAACCTCGACGACCTCGACGCCGTACGGGCCGATCTTGGACGCCTCGAACGGACGGACCAGGCGCTGCGCACCTTCCTGACCGCCTACCGCGGCTATCTGCACGGCGCGTTGCGCCGCCGCGCGGATCAGGCGGGCGGTGAACTGGAGCGACTCGCGGAGTACCGCAGGTCCGCGGGTGACGCGGCGAGGAGAGCGGAGACGCTCCGTGAGCGCGAGGCGGAGCTCGACGCTCGCGTCGAAGCGCTGGAGACCGAGGAGGCCGAAGCGGAGACGGACCTGGCGGCACTGCACGCCAGTGCCGGGTACCGGGGCCTGAAGGAACTCGGCGAGAAGCGGACCACGGTCACTGCCCTGCACGGCGCGGCCACCACCGCCTTCAAATCGCTGCGCCAGGCGCACAGCAACCAGGAGGAGGCGGGGCGACGCCTCACCGCCGACGCCGGCCGGCTCGGCGATGAACTGGTCGAACTGAGCACGGCGCACAGTGAGTTGACGCGAGAGGCGGAGCGGTCCGGGCTCGCTCCCGTGCATCTGGGGGACTCCGTCGCGGCCCCCGTGACACCGTTGGTCCCCGCGACGACGGCGGAACTGACCTCCCCGGAGGGCGACTTCCACCTCGTACGGCACAGCCAGGTGCCGACGGTGGACACCGAGGCCTGCGTGGCCGCCCTGCACGCGTGGGACGCCCAGCTCGACGCCGCGCAGCCCGTGATCAGGAACCGCTCCCGGTCCGTGACCGAACTCGGCGCGCTCATCGGGAAGTCGGAGCGGGTCCGACGGGACGCGCAGGAGGCCGACACCGCCCGTGAGCGTCTGGAGGGGCAGGCGGACCAGGCGCGCTCCCGCGTCGAACGGCGTCGGCAGGAAGCGGCGCGCGAAGCAGAGATGTACGCCGACGCGGCCCGCACCTGGGCCGAACGGCTGCGGAACCTCACCGGGCTGCCCCTGGACGCCGTGAACGCCCTGGTCGCACACGACCCCGCGGACGGGCCCCTCCTCGCCCGGACCCCTGATGACGTGACCGATGCGGCCCGGTCGGCGGTCGACCCGTGGCTGACGGAACTCGGCGAGCAACGGGACACCCTCGCCGTGACCCTCCGCGAACTGACCGTCCGCCGGGACCGCCTCCGGCGCGAGCGCGAGGAGTGGGAGCGCCGAACCGACCCGGAGCCGCCACCCCCGTCTCACCGCGCGGCTCCCCGCGCACCCGGCACCGGAGCACCCCTGTACCGCCTGGTGAACTTCACGGACGGCCTGGGACCGGAGGCGCGGGCCGGGCTGGAAGCCGCTCTGGAGGCGAGCGGTCTGCTCGACGCCTGGGTCCACGCCGACGGCACGGTCCTGGACGCCGCCACGCGGGACACCCTTCTGGTACCGGGAGCGCCGGCGGCCGAACCGACGCTCGCACGGGTGCTGCGTCCGGTTGCCGCACCGGACAGCGGGGTGGGGATGGAGCAGGTACAGCGGGTACTGGAGGCGGTGACGCTGATCGACGGCGACGGCGACGGCAACGGCGGCGACGACGACGGCGACGGCGGGGCCGGGGCCGAGGCCGGGGAAGGGGCCAGGGCTCGCTACGCCGGTCCGACGGATCCGGTGGGCACCGCACCGCACACCGCCATCGGAACCGACGGTTCCTGGAAGCTCGGCGTCACCCGTGGCCGTCACACCAAGCCTGCCGCCGAGTACGTCGGCGCGGAGGTGCGCGCGGAGACCCGGCGCAGGACGCTCGATGAGCTGGACCATCAACTGGCTTCATTGGAAGGCGAGTTGACGCAGGCCGAGCACAGTCACCGCGCCCTGACCGGGCATCGGGATCAGGTTGCCGACGCTCTGCGCCGCCCGCCCCCGGCACGTGGGCTGACCGACGCATGGGCCCGTACCGCCGAGACCGAGCGCGCCGCCGAGACCCTCGCCGGGCAGGCCGCGGCGGCCGCCCGCGAAGCGGAGCAGGCGCGAGCCCGTGCCGTCGCCGCCAGGCGGGAGACCGAGGCGACGGCGAGCGCCCACGGCCTCCCGGCCGAACCGACGGCACTCGACACGGTCCGCATCGCGCTGAAGGGGCTGGGCCAGGGCACGGAGCAACTCCGGCGGCGGATAAGCGCGGTCGTGGCCACGGCCGACGCCCACGGCGCCGGCCGTACGGACTACGAGCGTGCCGCGACGGCCCGCCGGGAAGCCGAGTCCGACTACGCCGGAGCCTTCGACCGCCTGGACGCCGCCCGCCGCACCGTCCGTGCTCTGGAGGAGGCGCTCGGCGCCACGGAGCAGGAGATCCTCGCCCGCGAGACCGAGGCGAAGCGCCGCCTGGACGCCGTGGCGCGCCAACTCCCGCGTGCCCGGCAGGACATGGCCGACGTGCACGACCAGCGCGTCCGTGCGGAGGAGGACGAGAAAGGGCGGCGCGAGGCACTGGCCGACCAGGAGGGGCAGGCATTGGCCTGCGGCCGACGCCTGCGTACGGCCCTGTCGCTGCCCGGTGTGCTGAAAGGGTCGGGTCTCGACACCCATGAGGACGATCACGACGATCATCACGACGAGGCCCTGAAGTCCCCGGATCCGATCCACGACGACGCACGGCAGCGCATCCAGGCACTACGCCTGCTGGTCGACGCAGTACGCGGTCGACTGGACGCCGAGCGCCATGACGTCTCGGACACCACACTCCTCCACCGTCATACCGACCTGCGCGACCGGCTCTCCGGTGGCTACGACGCGACGATCGAGGAACGCGAGGGCATCAAGCTCTGCCGACTCGTGGACGACCACGGCCCCCACGACATCGCCCTGGTCGGCGGGCGCATCGCGGCCCAGGCGGCCGAGGCGCGGGACCGGCTGACGGAACGCGAACGGGAGGTCTTCCAGCGCTTCCTGACCGGGGAACTGGGGGACCACCTCTCCGCCCAGGTCCTGGCCGCGGGCGCCCTGGTGGCCGCCCTCAACTCCATCCTGTCCACGGTCCGCACGTCCCACGGTCTGGGCGTCACCCTCGACTGGAAGCTGGCCGACGGCGTGGAAGCGGACGTCAAGGCGGCCGTCGACCTGCTGCGCAGCCCTTCCGGCCTGCGTACCCGTGAGCAGTCCGAACAGCTCCGTGACGTCCTCCAGCGCCGTATCGAGGATGCCCGCCGCGCCGACCCGGCCGCGGGCTACGCCTCCCACCTGCGAACCGCCCTCGACTACCGCGACTGGTTCACCTTCACCCCCTGGGTCGTCAGTGACGCGGCACCGGGAAGCCGCCGCAAACTCTCCGGCCGCACAGGAATGAGCCAGGGCGAGCAACGGGTGCTCTCCTACCTGGTCCTCTTCGCGGCGTCGGCGGCCCACTTCACGAGCCTCGCCGAGTCGGCCCCGCACGCTCCCCGCCTCATCCTCCTGGACGACGCCTTCGCCAAGGTCGACGAGCCCACCCACGCCCGCCTGGGCCGCATCCTGGTCGACCTCGACCTCGACTTCGTCCTCACCAGCGAACGCCTGATCGGCAACTGGCCCGACGTACCGTCCCTGCACATCTACGAATGCTTGCGCGATCCGCATGTGCGGGGTGTGGCGACGCTGCACTACACGTGGAACGGGCGGCAGCGGAGGCTGGTGTCGGTATGAGGGGTATGGCGGGTGTGACGGGCATGACCGGTACGGCCGGTAAGGCGCACACCCGAGCGGGGGACGAGGGCGTGTCGGTATGACGGATCGGCGCGTGGTGGACGAGGGCGTCGGTGTGACGGGCCCGCGAGCGATGGACGAGCCGCCCCTCGCTCGCGGGCCGCGCCGGGCTCCCGGGCCGCGCCCGGCTCCCGAGCCGCCCCTCGCCTCCGCGACGACGTCCCTCGCCTCCGCGACGACGTCCCTCGCCCCCGAGGCGATGGCGTTCCTGTCCCGGCCCGGTCTGAGCCGCCTCTGGGCGGCGGCACGAATGCGCCTCGAACGCGGCGGTCTCCAGCCGACCGGCACGATCCGGCTCCAGAACCCCGACCCACAGGAACGCGAAGCCCTGTCCCTCCTCCTGGCCAAACCGGTCAGCGGTCCGTCCGTCACGATCCGCCTGCCCGACCTGGACACCCGCCTGCGCGCCAGCGCGGTCGGACGGGGCCTCGCGGCGACACTGGCCGCGCTGGGCCCACCCCTGACCGACCGGCGCGCGGCGCGCGACGTGGCGGCGGCCGAACGCGACCGCCTCTGGTCCAAGGCGGAATCGGTCCTGACCGCCACATCACTGACCGACCGGCCCTGGGCCCACCGATGGATGGCGGACCTGCGGCGGTCCGGGACGCTCACCCGTCACCCACCCACCACCGCGCTCACCACCATCACTCAGGCCATCCAGACCCTCGCCACCCTCTACCCCGGCACGGGCCCCGACCCCACCCCCGCCACCTGGGGCCGCGGCGAACTGGCCACCCGCACCACGGGCTCGGCCCACGGCCTGGACGACGGCACCCTGCTGGCCCGCCTGGTCCTGCGGGGCCTCGCACAGGCCCAGGACGTCGACTTCCCGACCGACGCACCGGCCCGCCGCGCGCTGTGGCGCCGGGCCTCGGTCACACCGGACGAGGTCTCCAGCACGGTCCTGACCTACGGTCTGCGCCCGACGGGCGCCACCTGGCGGGAGACGGCCCTCCGCGAACGCGCGGACCACCACCTGGAGACCCACCTGACCCTACGTGAACTGCGCACCCTGCAGATGGAGTTGCCCTCGCGCACCCGCGTCCACGTCTGCGAGAACCCGCGTGTGGTGGAGGCCGCGGCGGACGCCGGCTGCACCGCGCCGTTGATCTGCACCTCGGGCAGTGCGACGACGGTCGTCCTCACCCTCCTGGACACCCTGGCCGCGGCCGACTGCGTCTTCGCCTACCACGGCGACTTCGACTGGCCGGGCATCACCCTCGCCAACCGTGTCAGGGGGCGGTACCAGGCGTCGGAGCCGTGGCGTATGAGTGCGTCGGACTACGAGTATCTTGCGACGCGAGCCGAACTGCACGGCACGCCGCCGCTTCCGCTCAGCGGTACGCCGGTCGAGGCGACGTGGGATGCGGAACTGGCCCCGGCCATGGAGGCCTTGGGGGTGGCTCTGCACGAGGAGGCGGCGCTGGACCTCCTCCTGGAAGACCTCGCATGAGACAGGAAGGAAGCACGGACAGTCTCACCGAGGCGAACCTCAGAGCACTGGCCGGCGCGCGTTCCTTCGAGCGGGGGCGCGGTTACCTCGACGCGGTGTCAGGGGTCGAGGTCGGTGACGACCGGGTCAGCGCCACCGTCCACGGCACGGAGCGGTACGAGGTGGAGCTGACCCTGGACGGGCCCGGCGGGCTGGGCGGTGACTGCGACTGCCCGTACGGAATGGAGGGCGACTTCTGCAAGCACCTGGTGGCCCTCGGCCTGACCGTGCTCGCCCAGGGAGCGGGCCTGCCGCGGCAGCGGAAGGCGGCCCGGGACCGCGCGCAGGACCTCGACGCGTGGCTGTCCGCCCTGTCCAGGGACGAGTTGCTCGTCCTGGTGCGGGAACAGGTGGGCGAGGATCGGCAGTTGCGGCGACGCCCTGCTCGACGACAAGGACGGAGCCGCCGCGTGGCAGGCCGCCGTGCAAACAGGCGCCCACGACGGACAGTGGCGCACTCTCGCCGACCAGATCCGCCCCGACCGCCCCGCCGACGCGCTCGACGTCTGTCTCCGCCTGGCCGAGCCGCTGACCACGCAGACCGGTAACGCGGTCTACGAGCGGCTCGTCGACCTGCTGCTGAGCATCCGGGACTGCCATGGCCGCTGGGGCACACCGGACGCGTTCACCGAGTACGCCACTGCCCTGCGCACTTCCCGGAGACGCAAGCGGAACCTGATGCGGCTGATGGACGAGCACGGTCTGTGAGCGGGGTTGGGATCGGAGTTCTCCCGTGATGCCGGTACGGACGGTGGTCGCGACCGTCGGCGGATACGTCGCGCTGCGTACCCGACGCATGTGCCCCTGGGGCCCGGGAGATCTCAGCCGAGGCTGAGCGTCAACTTCGCTTCCAGGGAGCCGAGTTCGGTCCGCTCCCCACCCGTCGGCGCCCAGCGGCCCTTGCCGATCAACAGGGCGTTCTTGTCGGCGACCGCCGCGCGCAACGCTGCCCAGGCGGGTGAGAAGAGATCCCCCTCGGCACGGTGGTTCGGTGCGGGTGCGGTGGACGGGCGCGCGTGCGGAGGGCGGGCTGTTCGATGCATTGACCCCGGGCCGGTGGCGCGCTTTCATCGCGTGCATGCCCGTGAGTCCTCTGCGCAGGGCTGGGGGCAACGGGGGACAGGGGGCGGCTGTGGCCGTTCCCCGTCGAAGGGGGAGCCAGTTGATGAGACCTTCCTTACGTGTCCTCGTGTACGGCGTTCTCGTGGCCGCCGCCGTCGCGAGTCCCGTCTCGCCCGCGCAGGCGGCCGACGAGGGCGACGTGGCGAGCGTCGCGCCGGGTACCGAGCGGATCAGCGTCGCCGCCGACGGCACCGGCGGCAACGGTCACTCCGTGGATCCTGTCGTCAGCGCGGACGGGCGCGTCGTGGCCTTCATGTCGTCGGCGACCAACCTGGGGCCCGGCACGGACGTGCGGAACAGCGTGTACTACCGGACGGCCCCCGGTGAGCCGTTGCAGCGTGTGGCGGTGCCGGGGGAGACGACCTCGACGCCCCAACTGTCGGATTCCGGGCGGCACTTGACCTTCGGTTCGTACTCGGCCACGACCGGTGTGTCCTCCGTGTACGTCATGGATCTGAGCAGCGGGGCCTTTGAGCGCCTGGCGCCCGCGATGGACGAGGGCTACCAGGTGTCGTACGGCGTCGCGCCGATCAGCGCGAACGGGCGTTACGTCGCCTTCGTGGCCCGGCCCGCCGCGGACCCGAACGGGGCGTTCGCCTGCCGGGTCATGCTGCTGGACCGGCAGACGCAGAAGGTGCGGCGGGTCAGCCGGGAATCCGACGGCTCGAAGGACTTCCACCGGTGCGATCAGGTCTCGATGAGCGCCGACGGGCGCAAGGTCGCCTATCTGGAGGGGTACTCCGGGCCGGCCGCCGACGATCAGGGCGACATTCTCGTCTACGACCGGGTGAACGGGCGTACCGTGCACGCGGACGCCACCCATGACGGGGCGGTGGCGGACAGGTCGGCGGTCGCTCCGGTGCTGAGCGCCGACGGCTCCAAGGTCGGCTTCAACTCGGTGGCCGGAAATCTCGTCCCCGGGGCCGACCCCAACGGGGCCACCAGCACGTCCTGGAACGCCTTCGTCCGCGATCTGCGCACGGGCACGCTTCAGCGGTACGACGGCCACACCCCCACCGATCTCACCCTGATCTCGGATCTGTCGGTCAACGGTTCGAAGCTGCTGCTGAACACGGCGGACGCGAACCGTACGTCGCTCGGGCTGGTCCTGCGTGATGTGTGCAGCGGGGAGGAGGAGCTGCTGTCGCCGGGCCAGGACGGCAAACCCGTCACCGTGGGTGACGCGGCACTGAGCGCGGACGAGTCGGCGGTCGTCTTCGAGTCCTACTATCCCGGCCTGGTTCCCGAGGACACGAATCTGATCGGGGATGTGTTCGTGCGCACGCTGCGCTGAGCCGCTGGGGATCCGGGGATCCGGGGATCCGGGTACGGGGCGGGGGCGGTCCGTGCGCCGTCCCCGCCGCGCGCCTTTGCTCGGGTAGTGGCCGTCGATCTCGGCGGTTCCGTCCTTCGTCCGGACGCCGGGTACGTCGACACCTGGACCGGGCACGGGGTTTCTACGCCGAGCGCCTCGGCCTGGAGCCCGTCGACGAACGACCGGCGGACTGCTGTACCGCTGTGGTGGGGTGACGGACGGGATGGCGGGCAGGTGGGGTGATAAGCGGTGATTGTGGGGGTTATCCGGAGATACTGTCCAGGGCGTCGTCGGGGTCACCGGGGCGTGGTGCGGGATGCAGGCCGCGAACGGCCGGGCGGGAGCGATGGTGATCCGTGTTCTGCTCGTGGAGGAGACAGACCTGGTGCGCGGTGCGCTTGCCGCCCTGCTGACACGGGAGGAGGACATCGAGGTGGTCGCGGCCTCACCGGGGCACGACCAGGCCGTCCCGCGAGCACTGTCGCACCGCCCTGACGTGGTCGTGATCGACATCGACGGAGGAGCGGACGAGGCGCTCGGTACCTCGCGCGAGCTGGCCGCGCGGCTGCCGGAGTGCGGGATCCTGCTGGTGGCCGACTCGGCGCCCCCCGAGTTCCTGCGGGAGGCGCTGGAGCTGCGCGTCGCGGGGCTCATCGGCAAGAACGGCCCCTTCGACACCCTGGCTCAAGGGGTCCGCAAGGTGGCGGCGGGCGAGCGGTTCATCGCACCGGAGCTGGCACTGCAGGCGCTCTCCTCGGCGGAGAGCCCGCTGACCCCTCGGGAGAGCGAGGTGTTGCGGCTGGCGGCGGACGGCACGCCGACCCGCGAGATCGCCGAGCACCTGTCGCTGTCGGTGGGGACGGTGCGCAACCACCTGAACGCCGTGTCCAGGAAGACGGCGGCGCGCAACCGTATCGACGCGATCCGGATCGCCCGGGAGTCGGGGTGGCTGTAGGCCCCGATCACCACGGGACGATCAGGGCGGGGTCTCCGTCGTCTCCGTCGTCTCCGTCGCCGAGTGGTCCCGGTGGCCGATCAGGGCGGGGTCTTCGTCGCCGAGTGGTCCCAGTGGCCGATCAGGTCGCGGTAGAGGGCGCAGTCGGTCAGCAGCCGGTCGTGCGTGCCGACGCGGCAGCGCGGGCCGTCCATGACGAGGACGAGGTCGGCGCGCAGGGCGGAGCTGATGCGGTGGGCGCAGACGACCAGGGTGGCGGGGCGGGCGGCGAAGGCCTGCTCGGCGACCGCCTCGGCGGCCGGGTCGAGGTGGCAGGTGGCCTCGTCCAGCACCACCAGTGACGCTGCGGGCAGCCAGGCACGCACCAGGGCGATCAACTGGCGCTCACCGGCGGAGAGCAGGGCCGGGTCCACGGATGCGTCGTAGCCGCCGAGGCGTTCGGTGAGCGGGCCCGCGCCGATGGCGTCGACCGCGGTGTCCAGGTCGTACGGGGTGGCCGTGGGGTGGAGATAGGCGAGGTTCTCGCGCAGGGTGCCGGAGAAGACGTACGCCTCCTGCGGGATCAGCACGCGGGACCGTGACAGTCTGCCCGGCTCCAGGGACCGGACCGGGACACCGCCCAGCCGGACCCGGCCGGCCTGGGGCTCCAGCACCCCCGCGATGAGCGAGGCCAGAGTGGACTTCCCCACGCCGCTGGGGCCGACCACCGCCAGATGTGTGCCGGGTGCGAGGGTCAGGTCGAGTTTCCGGACGACCGGGTCGGCGGAGCGGGCGTAGCCGAAGGTGACACCGCACAGCTCGATGCCGCCGTCGTGGGGGGCGGGGGGACGGTCTGCGGCCGGCTGGTCGTCGGGCGGGTGGGACGGCACCACGTGGTCCTCGGGACGCGGACGCCTCGCCCTCCCCACTGTCGCCGTTTCCGGTGCTCGCGTCGGCGCCGCGGTGGCCGTTTCCAGGATTCTGCCCACGGTGACCAGGAGCCACAGGCCGCTGCCGCCGACTGCCGTGACGAAGCCCTGGAGGGCGGGCTGGAGGCCTTGGGAGACGTAGGTCAGCGCGCCCAGGATCGCGCCTGCCGTCACTCCGCCCCGGATGAGCCAGGGGGCGCCGGCCAGGATGAGGACGACCGGCAGCCAGCCGCCCAGGGCCAGGGCCAGGGTCCGTAGGGCGGCGAGGCGGGCCAGCGCGCGGGACGCGGCCGCCGCCGCCTCGATGCGGGCGCCGGTCCGGCCGCGTACGACGCCCTCGGCGCCGCAGGCCGTCACGTCCCGCAGTCCGCCGACCGCCGTGCTCACGTGCTCGGTGACGGCCTCGTCGGCGAGGACGACCGCGCGCTGCCGGGCCGCCAGTGCGCGCAGGGCCAGCAGGAAGACCGCCAGGCCGGCGGCCAGGGGCGGCATCACGAACAGGAGGAGGGCGGGGTCGAGTGCGGCCAGCCCGAGCAGCACGCTCACCACCGTGACCGCGAAGGTCTGCGCGAACATCACGACCGCTCCGTACGACTCGCGGGCGACCTCCACCTGCTCGGTCAGCCGTGCCACGCCGGCGGTGTCGGCGGGCCGCTCCAGACGGGCGGAGCCGCGCAGTGTGCCCGTGGTGACGAGGGCGGCCAGCTCGTCCCGGAACGGCTCGACCACCTCGGACAGGCGGAGCGTGGCCTGGCGGGTGCCCCAGGCGCCGATCAGGACGGCGCAGGCCAGCAGGCCGAGCCAGCCGAAGCCCACGACGGTGCGGTCGGCGAGGAAGCCGTCGTCGACGGCGCGGGCGACCAGCCAGCCCGACAGCAGCGCGGGCACGGCCTGCACCAGCGACCAGCCGGTGAGCCGTTCGAACTCCCGGCGCCGCACACGCACCGTGGAGCGCAGCAGCCGCCGCGGGCCCGCGGCGTTCACCGCACACCTCCGTGGTGTTCCAGGTCATGGTGTGCCGGTTCCGTTCGGACGACCTCCCTGTCGACCTCTCCGTCGACCTCGCCGCTGGACTCGCCGCTGGACTCGCCGTCGGCCGCCGCCTCCGCGTGGAACACCGCCCGGTAGTCGGGGTGCCCCCACAGCGCGCCGTGGGTGCCCCGGCCTCGGACCCGGCCCTTGTCGAGCCAGACGACGTGGTCCGCGCGGGCGGCGGCGGAGGCCCGGTGGGTGACGAGAAGGCGGGTGCGGGTGGCCAGGGGGCCGGTGCCGGTGAGGACCTGGGTGATCTGGTGCTCGGTGACGGTGTCGAGGCTGGCGGTGACGTCGTCGAGGACGAGGAGGCGGCCGGACGGGGCGGACTGTACGAACGCGCGGGCCAGGCCCACCCGTTGGGTCTCCCCGCCGGACAGGGGGGCGGCGTCGAGGGCGGTGGCATAGCCCTCGGGCATGGTGCGCAGGAAGGTGTCGGCGCGTGCGGCGGCGGCCTGTGCCGACACCTCCTCGGCCGAGGGTGTCCGTGGTCCGAAACCGATCGCGTCGGCGAAGGTCTCGCCCAGGAGTGCCGGGCGTTCGAAGCCGTACGCGACGGCCCGTCGTAGGTCGGCGGGGTCGATGTCGCGCAGGGGTACCCCGTCGAGCCGGACCTCGCCGTCGTCCGGGTCGGTCAGGCGCCCGGCGAGCGCGGCCAGCAGGGATTTCCCGGATCCGGAGCGGCCCACGACGGCGGTGAGCGCGCCCGCGGGCAGGTCGAGGTCGACGCCGTCCAGGAGGGCGTCGCCCCCGGCGCTGCGTACGGTCACGTCGCGGAACTCCAGTCGGCCGCGGCCCCCGGAGGGCAGTCGCGCGCCGCCGTACGCGGGCGTGGATTCCCGCAGTACCTCCGCGATCCGCCCGGCGGTGGAGCGTGAGAGGGCGAGCTGCCGCGCCGAGGCCACCAGCGAACTCACCCCGGTGGCCAGCACGACGTACTCGGCGGCGGCCAGCGTCTGACCCGGTGTGATGCGGCCCCGGGCGAGCTCCACCCCGGCCACCGCCAGCACGGCGACCTCCAGCAGGGGGACGATCATCGCGTCCCGCGCGGAGACCCGGGCGTACGCGCGCCACAACCCCATGCCGTGGCGGTGCAGTTCGGGCAGCGGCTCCAGCACCCGGTCGGCCTCGCGGTCCATGGTGCCCGCCGCGGTGATCGTGCGGATTCCCGTGAGCGCGTCGGTGAGCCGGGCGGCGATGCGGCCCTGCGTGGCGAAGTAGCGGTCGTTGAGGTCGGAGACGTCACGGACGAAGGCGCGGACCACCAGGACGATCAGCGGCAGTCCGGCGACGAAGGTGAGGCACAGCCAGGGGTCGATCAGGGCCAGGGCCACCACGGCCCCGACCGGCGGGACCAGGTCGGTCACCGCCCACACCAGGCCCGCCGGGGCGCTCCCGGCCCGGGCGGTGTTGCCCACGAGCCGGGTCACCAGGTCGCCGGGGGAGTGGCGGCGGGTGGCGCGGGAGCCCAGGTCGAGGACGTGTCCGAGCAGGGTGTGCCGCAGCCAGGCCGTGGAGCGCGCGTTGGCGACGGCGCCGGCGTAGTCGTCCGCCGCGTCGCACACCACGAGCAGCCCGACGGCGACGGCGGTCAGGGTCAGCCACAGCGCGGTGTCACCCTGTCCCAGTACGGCGTCGACCGCGCGGCCCATGACGGTGGGCAGGGCGACGTAGACCCCGGCGAGGAGAAAGGACGTGGCGGCCAGGAGGCCACCCCACCCTCCGCCTCTGCGGACCGCCGCCAGCAGCAGACGGTCCGCCGCGCGTCGGTCCACCGGCCGCTCCCGTCGTCGTAGGGGTTCTGGTCGTCCGTCCTGTGGTTCCCGTCACCCGTCCTGCTGTTCCGGTCGTCCGTCGTACCGTTCCGTCCGTCGTGCCGTGCCGTGCCGTGCCGTCCGTCGTGCCGTTCCGTCCCTCCTACCCTTCCGTCCCTCCTACGCCTTCCGGGCGTCGTACCGCTCCGGGCGTCGTACTGCTCCGGCAGGAGGGGCGGGGACACCGAACGTGTCCCCGCCAGGGTGATGTGCTAGCAGAACAGCAGGCTGAAGCGACTGCCTCCGCCGCCGACGACGAGACAGCCCTTGCTTGCCCGGCTGCCCAGCGGCGGTCCGCGGTGTGCGGAGCCCTGCTCGATGGCCAGACCCTGCAGTTCGAGGAGCGACATGTGCTTTCACCTCCTCTCTCGCTCGCGTGCCGGCATGGGGACGGAATGGTCTTGGGCGTGCGGGCCGGGTGTCAGGAAGGGCAGTCCGACCGGTCGGGAGTGGAAGGCGCTGCCCAGGGCGAGCAGGACGCCCGCGCCGCCGGTGGCCAGGTCCATGGACAGCCGCATCAACTGCTCGCCGGGGAAGGCCAGTCGGCCGTCGAGCAGACAGGCGTGGCGGGCGAGACGGCGTACGTGGTCCGCGATCACGGGGTCCCGGGCGGCGGCCGTGCCGGGCGGGTGCGGCCGGCTCAGATGGAGGATCATTCCGGCGAGGCCGTCGAAGAGGCCGGGCTCGATGTAGAAGGCCGCCCTGGCCGCCTTGTGGATCGCGTCGGCGGCGGCCGCGAACCGGTCGTCCGCGCGGTGGGCCAGGTAGTCGTCGAGGACCATGCCGATACCCACGCTGCCGTCGGCGAGATACGGCATGGTGCGCCAGCCCTCGTTCACCTCCATCGACCCGTCGTCGCGCACGAGGCAGCGGCGCAGGTCCTGGCGCAGGGCGGTGGCGGCCAGGTCCAGGTGCGCCGGGTCGCCGCCGTGCTCGTACAGGCGCAGGAACAGCAGCGCGGGCCCCGACGCCCCGAACATCAGCCCCGCCCTCGGGTGCGCGCCGCCGCTGATCTCCGGTACGGCGTCGGCCGGGCCCAGGCGGTCGGCGACGAGGTCCGCGGCGCGGAACGCGGCGTCCCGGCAGGCGGTGTCCCCGGTGACCGCGGCGAAGTGCAGCAGGTTGAGTCCGACGCCGGACAGGCCGCCCCTGAGGTCGGAGGGCAGGGCCTCCCAGCCTTCGGCCAGGCACATGTCGAGCAGCTTGACGGCCTCCTCGTGGTGGCCGAGGTGTTCGAGGACGTACGTGATGCCGTGCAGGCCGTCGTAGAGGCCGAGGCGGCTGCCGGGCGCCGGGTCGAGGGTGTGCCGGATCAGCCACTCCTCGTGGTCGGGGTGGCGTCCGGCGCCCGTCACGTCCAGCGCGTAGAGCACCCCCGCCGCGCCGTGGGCCAGGGCGAGGCCGCCGCCCGGGGCGGTGAACTGTTCGATGTCGCCGGGGAACAGCCGGTCGTGGCGCTCCGGGGTGGCGGCGGCGAGGACGGCGTCGGCGATCGAGGTCCGGGCGCGCAGCCAGCCGGGCCGGTCGGGATCCAGCCGGGGCCCGTCGTGCGCGCCGGCGGCGATCCCGCCGTCGCCGGTGAGGGTGCGGACGGCCTCGTCGAGGAACCGGCGGGGGACCGGGAACAGGTCCGCGGCCTCCCTGGCCAGGTGCCCCGCCTTGCCGCTGTCCAGGTCGATCAGGCCGGTCAGCGGCATGAACATGGCGAGCCGCAGGCAGGCCAGCGCGTACCGGTCGATGTCGAAGCCGGTGGTGTCGCGCGGGGCGAGGAAACCCGGGGCCGCGAGGACCTGAGGGCGTGCCTGCTTCACGTCCGACGCCCCCTCGAAGTCGATCAGTACGACCCTGCCGTCGGGGCGGACCAGGATGTTGTCCGTGTGCACGTCGCCGATCACGACGCCCCGGGCGTGCACGGCTGCCACGGCGTCCTCCACCTGCCGGACGATGTCGAGGGCCCAGGACGTGTACGCGGCGAAGTCCGCCGGGCCCGGGTCCGACGCGGCGAGCGGATAGCGTTCGACGAACTGTGTGTGCAGGGCGGACCCCTCGATGAACTCCTCGACGAGGAACTGGTGATCGCCCAGTGCGAAGTGGTCGCGCAGCGCGGGGACGGAGGGCAGACCGCGCAGCCGTTCGAGCGCGTACCGCTCGCGCTCCAGCCGGGTGACCGCGTCGGCGCCGTCCGGTGTGAGCCCGGCGTGGGGCCGGGCCTCCTTGAGGACCACGCGCTCCCGCGTCCGCGTGTCCACCGCGGTGTACAGCCCGCCGGCGTTGGAGAAGTGCAGGGCGTTGTCGATCCGGTAGGGCAGGTCGGCCACGGTGGTCCGGCGGCTCGCGGCGAGGTGGGGTTCGAGGAACGCGGGCAGCCGCACCCAGGGCGGGACCTGGAAGGTGGGGCCGCGCACGTCGGGCACCAGCCGCCCGGAGGGGTCCTCGACCGCCTGCTCCACCGCCCCTTCGGCCGACACGCAGTACCGGTCGGCGAAGGCGCCGTACCGGACGTAGAGCGGACCGTCACCCCAGCGCAGGTCGCTGAGGATGTACGGGCCCGGCCGGCCGTCGAGGACGGTGCCCAGTTCGGTGAGCACGCGCTCGCACTGGGCCTCGTCCCTGGGGTACACGGTCACGAACTTCCCGCTGGAGCCGCGGTGCGCGTACTTCGTGTTGGCGAGGAACAGGGTGTCCGGGCCGGGGAGGAACTTGAAGGGGATGCGGCGTGGCACGCAGTAGTCCCACACCGCGTCCAGGATCGGCTCCGCGTTGTCCGGACACGCCGAGACGTGGATCTTCCAGCCCTGTGCCGGAAGGACCGCTTCGACGGGGTGGCAGACCAGCCACTCGCCGAGTTCCACGCGCGCCCAGGAAGCGGGAAGGGGGTGCCGGGCCCGGCGGAAGAGGCCCCGGGTCCGGTGGTGGGACGGCGCATCGTAGAAGTGCGGGTCCATGAGGCAGTACACCTCGTACCGCTTGTCCACGGCGGCCTCCTGACGGGCCCGCTCCGTCCGGTCCGAGCGGTGCCTGAGGGTGGCGGGGTCGAGGCGCCGACGGGAACGGGCGGGCCGGTCGTCCCGGGCGCTCTCCCGACGCTCCAACTTTCCACGATGGCAGAGCGCCGGGACACGGGCATCGTTCGTCTGTCATCGGCCGTCCGTGAGATTCACATGGGCCGCCTGTGCGTATCTCACATCCCGCCGCTACGCCAGGGGCCCGGCACCCGCCGCTACGACGGATGGCCGGGCTCCTGCCGCTACGACGGGTGGCCGGGCTCCTGCCCCCGCGCGGCGCCCGTTCCCCGCCCCGAGCACTCGCCCGATCCCCGCCCCCACCAGGCGCCCGGTCCTCGCCCCGCCCCCGCGGCCGGGTCAGGACAGCAGGTCGGCCAGGTGTCGCCAGGCCTCGCGCGGCAGCGCGTCGGCGGGGCCGTCGTCGAGTACCTGGAGTGCCACGTGGTCGGCGCCCGCCGCGTGGAAGGCGTCGATACGGGTGCGGACGCGGTCGTCGTCGCCCCAGGCGTACACCGCGTCGACGAGCCGGTCGCTGCCGCCGTCCGCGAGGTCGTCCTCGGTGAAGCCGAGGCGGAGGAAGGTGTTGGTGTAGTTCGGCAGGGTCAGGTAGAAGGCGAGGTGGGTGCGGGCGAGGGTCCGGGCGCGGGCCGGGTCGGTGTCCAGCACCACCTTCAACTCCGGTGCCAGCAGCGAGTCTTCGCCCAGGGCCTCGCGGGCCTCGGACGTGTGCTCGGGGGTGACCAGGTACGGGTGCGAGCCGGCCGACCGGTCCCGTGCGAGCCCGAGCATCTTCGGGCCGAGCGCGGCGAGGACCCGCCGGCCGGCCGGGACTCCGGCGGTGTCCAGGGCGTCCAGGTAGTCGACCATGGCGGCGTACGGGCGCCGGTACTGCTCCGCGAGTTTCGCGTGGCTCACACCGAGGCCGAGCAGGAAGCGGCCGGGGTGGGCGGCCTCCAGGTCGGCGAAGCCCACGGCCGTGTCGGCGGCCTCGTACTGCCAGATGCTCTGGATGCCCGTGGCCACGGTGATGCGCTCGGTCGCCTCGACGAGCGGGACGGCGTGCCGTACCGCGGTGCTGCCGCCGAGCCAGATCGCCCCGAAGCCGAGTTCCTCCACCTCGGCCGCCGCCTCGGCGAGTTCGCCGTGACGAGCCGGGTCCTCGGCCCGCAGGCCGATGCTCCAGATGCCGTACCGTCCCACCCTGTTGTCTTTGGCCATGCAAACGCCAACCCGGTCGCCTTCACGATCTATTCCGGATGAGCCGTCGACCTGTTCCGGATGAGCCGCCGATCCGTTCCGGACGAGCCGCCGACCCGTTCCGGACGAGCCGTCGAAACCAATCGTGTCGCATCCATTGACGGCACTCGTGCCTCAGCTTTACCTTCTGGCCGAAGTTACGCACAACGTTCGCAATGTCGAACAATCTCCCCTCTCGAGCCGCTCCCCGAAGGGACTTGCCGTGTTCCGCATCCAAGTCCGTCACTGGGTGACGTTGGGGGCCGCGCTACTGGCCCTCTTCGCGTCGCTCATCACCGTCCAGCCGGCGCCGCCCGCCGCCGCCGCCGACGGCAAGCCGTTCACCAACCCGGTCAAGTCCCAGAAGGGCGCCGACCCGTGGCTGGAGTACTACAACGGCAACTACTACCTGGTGACGACCTCGTTCACCGGTGAGCTGACCATGCGGAAGTCGCCCACGCTGGCCGGGCTGAGCACCGCCCCCAGCGTGCAGGTGTGGTCGGACAGCACCAGTAGCCGCAACTGGAACATGTGGGCCCCGGAGATCCACTTCCTGGACGGCAAGTGGTACCTCTACTACTCCGCCGGGCCGCGCAGCTCCGCCTGCTGCGACGACCAGCGCACCCATGTGCTGGAGAGCGCCGGGTCCGACCCGATGGGGCCGTACACCTTCAAGAACACCCTCACCGGCTCCAACCTGAACCCGGGCGGCTGGCTGATCGACTCCAGCGTGCTCAAGCACGACAACAAGCTGTACCTGGTCGGCAGCGGTTCGGCGGGCGGCAGCAAGCAGAGCCTCGTCATCGCGCCGCTCAGCAACCCGTACACCCTCGCCAGCTCCACCTTCACCGTCATCTCCAGCCCGACGCTGAGCTGGGAGACGCAGAGCGGTGAGGTCAACGAGGGCCCCGAGCCGCTGTACCGCAACGGCCGTACCTTCCTCGTCTACTCCGCGAGCGCCTGCTGGGGCCCCGACTACAAGCTCGGGCAGCTCGAACTCACCGGTTCCGACCCGCTCCTCGCCTCCTCCTGGACGAAGAAGCAGACGCCGGTCTTCCAGCGCAGCGACGCCAACAGCGTGTACGCGCCCGGCCACAACGGGTTCTTCACCTCGCCCGACGGCACGGAGAACTGGATCGTCTACCACGCCAACGACTCGGCGAGCGACGGCTGCGACAACGGCCGGACGACCCGCGCCCAGAAGTTCACCTGGAACGCGGACGGCACCCCGAACTTCGGCACCCCGGTCGCCCTCGGCACGACCCTCGCCGGCCCCTCCGGTGAGACGGCGACGACACCGACCGCGTACACGATCGTCAACCGCAACAGCGGCAAGTGCCTGGACGTCAACGGCGGCAGCACGGCCGACGGCGCCAACATCTTCCAGTGGACCTGCAACGGCGGGGCCAACCAGAAGTGGCGGATCGAGGACCGCGCCGACGACACCAGCCGCCTCGTGAACGTCGCCACCGGCAAGGTCGCCGACCTCGCCGAGTGCGCGAGCGCCGACGGCACCGACATCCGGCAGTGGTCCTGGCTGAACAACAACTGCCAGAAGTTCCGCATGATCTACCTCGGCGGCGACTACGTACGGATCGCCAACGCCTCCTCCGGCAAGGTCCTGGACGTCGCCGACTGCGGCACCGCCAACGGCACCGACGTACGCCAGTGGTCCTGGCTCAACAACAACTGCCAGCAGTGGCGCCTCGTCCCCACGACCGCCTGATCCCGAAGGGCCGCACCCACACATGAGACGACTCGTCAGACGGGCCCTGGTGGCCGCAGCCGCCGCGCTCGCGGTGCTCACCACGGTGACCACCCCGGCCCAGGCCGCCGCCCCCGCGTCCCCCGCCGTCACCTTCACCAACCCGATAGCCGAGCAGCGCGCCGACCCGCACATCTTCAAGCACACCGACGGCTACTACTACTTCACGGCCACCGTCCCGGCGTACGACAAGATCGTGATGCGCCGGGCCACCACCCTCCAGGGCCTCGCCACGGCCACGGAGACCACCATCTGGACCAAGCACGCCAGCGGTGAGATGGGCGCCCACATCTGGGCGCCGGAGATCCACTTCATCGACGGCAAGTGGTACATCTACTTCACGGCCGGCTCCTCCAACGACATCTGGAAGATCCGCCCGTACGTCCTGGAGACCAGCGCCGCCAACCCGATCACCGGCACCTGGACCGAGAAGGGCCGCATCTCCCTGCCGCTCGACACCTTCTCGCTGGACGCGACGACCTTCACCGTCGGCAGCACCCGCTACCTGAGCTGGGCGCAGAACGACCCGGCGGTCGGCGCCGGCACCAACATCTACCTGGCCAAGATGTCCAACCCCTGGACGATCAGCGGCAGTCCGGTCATGATCTCCCGGCCCACCAACGCCTGGGAGAAGGTCAACCAGACCGTCAACGAGGGCCCGGCGGTCATCCAGCGGAACGGCAAGGTCTTCATGACCTTCTCGGCCGCCGCCACCGACGCCAACTACTGCCTCGGCCTGCTGACCGCCTCCGCCTCCGCCGACCTGATGAACGCGGCCTCCTGGACCAAGACGCCCACACCGGTCTTCACCAGCAACGCGGCCACCGGCCAGTACGGCCCCGGCCACAACACGTTCACCACCTCCGAGGACGGAAAGTCCGACATCCTCGTCTACCACGACCGCAACTACAAGGACATCAACGGCGACCCGCTCAACGACCCCAACCGCCGCACCCGCTACCAGAAGCTGTACTGGAACGCCGACGGCACACCCAACTTCGGCATCCCCGTCGCCGACGGCGCGACCCCGGTCCGTCTCTCCTCGTACAACTACCCGGACAAGTTCATCCGGCACTGGGAGTACCGCGCGAAGCTGGAGGCCAACGTCACCAACCTCGCGGACTCGCAGTTCCGCGTCGTCACCGGCCTGACGGGCAGCGGCACGGTCTCGCTGGAGTCGGCGAACTTCCCCGGCTACTACCTCCGCCACAAGAACAACGAACTGTGGGTGGAGAAGGACGACGGCACGGCCCTGTTCGACGCCGACGCCTCCTTCCACCAGCGGGCGGGCCTCGCCGACACCGCGGCCGGCGTCTCCTACGAGTCGTACAACTTCCCCGGCCGCTACATCCGCCACTACAACAACCTGTTCTACACCCAGCCGGTCAGCACGACCCTCGACCGGCAGGACGCGACCTTCTACAAGGAGTAGGTCCAAGGAGTAGGTCCGAGGAGTAGCTCCAAGGAAGTCCGGCTGTTCACGAGGTCACCTGCGCGTCGCCCTGGAGGCGGCGCGCAGGTGCGTTCTCCGGTGCCCTACTCCTGAGGCATGACCTGGACCAACCCCGACTGGTACGCCATCACCACCAGCTGAGCCCTGTCCCTGGCCCCCAGCTTCGTCATCGCCCGGTGCACATGGGTCCGAACCGTCAGCGGGCTGACGTACAGCTTCTCCGCGATCTCGTCGTTGGAACGGCCCTCGGCGGCGAGGGACATGACCTCGCGTTCGCGGGTGGTGAGGGTGCTCAGCCGGTCGGGGACGGCGAGGTGGTTGCCCGGGGCGGGGGTGGCGAGGAAACGGGTGATGAGGGTACGGGTGGCGGCGGGGGAGAGGAGGGTGTCGCCGGCGGCCACCGTGCGGATGCCGTCGAGGAGCACGTCGGCGGTGACGTCCTTGCCGAGGAAGCCGCTGGCGCCGGAACGCAGCGCCTGGGCCACGTACTCGTCGATCTCGAACGTCGTGAGGATCAGTACGCGGACATCGGCCAGCTCCTCGTCGGCGCAGATCACGGCCGTGGCGGTGAGCCCGTCGGTGCCGGGCATACGGATGTCCATGAGGACCACGTCGGGGCGGTGGACGCGGACGAGGTCGACCGCCTCCCGGCCGTCGGTGGCCTCGGCGACGACCTCCATGTCCGCGCAGGAGTCGATGAGGATCCGGAAGGTGGCCCGCAGGAGGGCCTGGTCGTCGGCGAGCAGGACACGAAGGGTCATGGTGCTGTTCTACTTCCGCAGGTCTGGGGTCGGTTCCGCGTCCGGTTCGGGGGTGCGGGCGCGGGGGCGCAGCGGGAGGTCGGTGGTGACCTCGAAGCCGCCTTCGGGACGCCGGCCGGCGCTCAGGGAGCCGCCGACGGACTGGGCGCGCTCGCGCATGCCGATAAGGCCGAAACCCCGGCCGGATTCCGGGGCGCAGGCCCGACGGGGCGGGGCGTCGCCGCCGTCGTCGGTGACCGTGATCGTCAGGTGGGCGTCGGCGTACGCGAGGCGGATGCGCGCCGCGTCCACGGCGGCGTGCTTGCTGACGTTGGTGAGGGCTTCCTGCACGATCCGGTACGCGGTCAGGTCCACGCCGGGGTCGAGGTGGCCGGGGGGACCCTCCGTGGTGACGCTGACGGTGAGGCCGGCGGACCCGCACGCGGCCATCAGGTCCGGGAGCCGGTCGAGCCCGGGGGTGGGAGCGAGCGGTGCCTCGGGATCGTCGGGCCGGCGCAGCACACCGACGGTGGACTTCAGCTCGCGCAGCGCCGACGACGTGGTGGCGGTCAGGTCGGTGAGGATCCGGTGGGCCTGCTCGGGGTCGGTGCGGGTGAGGTGCGCGGCGGTGCCCGCCTGGGCGTTGGCGAGGGCCAGATGGTGGGCGACGACGTCGTGCAGATCGCGGGCGATGCGCATCCGCTCCTCGGTGACCCGCAGGCGGGCCTCCTCCTCCCGGGTGCGCTCCGCGTGCTCGGCGCGGGCCTGCACCGACTTCAGGTAGGCCCGCCGGATCCGGGTGGCCCGGCCCAGGGCGAGGGGCAGGAGCAGCCAGAGGACGGGTCCGATCGTCCTGAGGAGCAGCGAGAGGTGGTCCATGGACTCGGCGAACACGGCCGCGAGCGTCATCACCGCGATGATGGTGAGGCCGTAGGCGCGGCTGGTCTTCCGGTCGGTGAGTGTGGCCAGCCAGTACAGGGCCGCCATGATCGGTGCCAGCAGCAGGGGGGTGAGCAGATAGCCCAGCGCGACCGCGACGATCGTGCAGATCGCGGTCGCCACGAGGGCGGTGCGCGGGTGCGTGCGGTGCTTGAGCAGGACGAGACAGGACACGCCCATGAGGGCGACGCCGACCTTGTCCTGGTCCGGCGGCTCGGCGCCGGGCAGGGTGAGCACGCTGCCGAGCGTCGCGCAGCCCATCAGCGTCATGGCCAGCACCAGGTCGACGAGGAACGGATGGCGGTCCGAGAAATCCTCCAGGCGATCGGCGTAACGCCGATCCGGGCTGACGCTCATCAGGGACTCCGGTCGGTGGGGCTGGGGACCATGGTGGTCGACTTCGGGTGCGAACGCCCCGAGAGCCGTCCGTGTCCTTGGCCACGGACGGCCCCCGGTGGGGGTGGGCGGGCGGATCAGATGCGCGTCACTTCCAGCTCCGCCGTGTCGGCCGGGGCCGGCTCCGTGTCGTCGGCGCGGCGGGTGAGCGCCTCACCCTCCACATCGACGTGGGGCAGTATCCGGTCCAGCCACTTCGGCAGCCACCACGCCTTGTCGCCGAGCAGGGCGAGGACGGCGGGCACGATCGCCATGCGGACGACGAACGCGTCGAACAGGACCGCCGAGGCCAGCCCGAACCCGATCATCTTGATCATGGAGTCGCTCTCGCCGATGAACCCGGCGAACACCGCGATCATGATCAGGGCGGCGGCCACGACCACTCGGGCGCTGTGCCTGAATCCGCTGGTGATGGCCTCGTCGGCCCGGTCGCCGTGGACGTACGCCTCCCGCATCCGGGACACGAGGAACACCTCGTAGTCCATGGCCAGGCCGAAGACGATGCCCACCAGGAAGATCGGCATCAGGCTCATGATCGGGCCGGTCTGTTCCACGCCCAGGAGTTCCGCGCCGTGGCCCTGCTGGAAGACCAGGACGACCACGCCGAGCGACGCGAGCACCGACAGCAGGAAGCCGGCGGCCGCCTTGAGCGGGACGAGCAGGGAGCGGAAGACGACCATCAGGAGGATGACGGCCAGGCCGACCACGACCAGCAGATAGGGGACCAGCGCGGACTGCACCTTGCCGGAGATGTCGATGTTCAGCGCGGTGGAGCCGGTGACCTCGAACGTGGCCCCCGTCCCGGACTCGATGCCGGGACGCTCGTCCCGGATGACGGTCACCAGGTCCTTGGTCTTCTCGTCGGTCGGCGCGGTGGCGGGCACGGCGGAGAAGACGGCGGTGTCGCCGGCCTCGTTGAAGCGGGCGGGAGAGACGGACACGATCCCCTCGGTGGCGCCGATCTCCTTCGCGACCGTCGCCGCGGCGCCCTTCGCGTCGTCGACGCCCTTGGCGTCCACCACGATCGTCAGCGGCCCGTTGAAGCCGGGCCCGAAGCCCTCGGCGAGCGCGTCGTAGGCGCGGCGTTCGGTGGTGGAGGTCGGCTTGGCCTCGTCCCCGGGCATGCCCAGCTGGAGGCCGGTCATCGGCACCGCGAGCGCGCCCAGGCCGATGACGCCGAGGACCAGCACGGGTACGGGGCGGCGCAGCACGAACCGGGACCAGCGGGTGCCCCCGTTGTTCTCGCCGCTCCCCTCCACACGGCCGCTCCTGCGCGCCTTCCGGGTCAGTACGGCGTTCGGCCAGCAGCCGAGGACGGCCGGGACCAGGGTCAGCGCGATCAGTACGGCGACGACGACCGCGCCCGCGGCGGCCAGCCCCATCTTCGTCAGCATCGGGATGCCGACCACGGACAGTCCGGCCAGCGCGATGACGACGGTGAGCCCGGCGAAGACGACCGCCGATCCGGCCGTGCCGGTGGCGAGGGCGGTCGCCTCCTCGGGCGAACGGCCGTTGGCGCGTTCCTCCCGATAGCGGGAGACGACGAACAGGGCGTAGTCGATGCCGACCGCGAGGCCCAGCATCATCGCGAGGGTGCCGGTCGTGGTGGACAGGCCGAAGGCGTCCGACAGGGCGAGGATCGAGGCCATGCTGAAGCCGACGCCGACGAGCGCGGTCAGCAGCGGCAGCCCGGCCGCGGCCAGCGAGCCGAAGGTGACGAGCAGGACGACGGCGGCGATGGCGACGCCGATCACCTCGGCCATCCCGCCCGCGCCGGACTGTCCGGCGACCGCGTCGCCGCCGGCCTCGACGGTCAGCCCGGCGTCCCGGGCCGCGTGGAGCGCGTCCTCCAGGTGGGTCCTGGCGGCGTCGGTGAGGTCGGTCGCGGCGACCTCGTAGGTGACGGTCGCGTACGCCGTCGAGCCGTCCTCGCTCACCGCCCGGGCCTGGAACGGGTCGACGGCGCTCGCGACCTGCGAGCCGGCGGCCAGATCGGCCACGGTGTCCTCGACGGCCTTCTTGTTCTCGGTGGCGGTGACCTTCTCACCGCTCGGCGCGACGAACACGACCCGGGCGGTGGCGCCGTCCGCCGTCACACCGGGGAAGCGCTGTTCCAGCAGGTCGAACGCCTTCTGGGACTCGATGCCCGGCATGGAGAACTCCTCGTCGGAGGCTCCGGGGGCCTTGAGGGCGCCGATACCGACGGCGCCCAGTACCGCCACCCACACCAGGATGACGTACCAGCGTTTGCGGAAGGCCAGCCGGCCCAGCCGATGAAGGAAGGTTGCCATGGGTCGCAGGTCTCCACGTCAGAAGTCTCGGATGCCTGCCCAGGCTCCCTTTCCGAGGCCCCTCCCGTCGTCGTGCGGCTGCCGACAATCGCGGCTACTCGGAACGCAGTACGACACGACCGCCGGGTCACCCCGGGGGATGACCGGTGTAGGGCCGGGGTATGACCGGAGGTCGCTTTACCCGGAGGCCGGTCTACATGGAGTGCAGGGTGTCTCGGGAGGCCTTGATGAACTCCCTCAGCGCCTGCCAGAACGGCGCGTAGCAGGCGTCGAAGCGAGCGACGGCACCGGTGTCGCCCTCGATCATCGCCTCGATCGCCTTGTGGAAGGGGCTCGTCGCCCGCCTGACGGTGTTGGCGAGTTCGGCGACCTCGTCGGGTCCTTCCAGCGAGACGACCCAGGTGAGGTTCCGCAGCGTGGCGTACTCGTCCCGCTGCCGCTCGCGCAACCGCCGCAGCTCCTCGACCTGCTCCGGCCCGAGCCCGCCCGCGGCGCCCCGGACCACGTCGGACACCTTCCAGTGCACGTCGTTCAGCCGCTGCGCCTGCTCCATGAACTCCGCGTACGCCGTCCGCCGGGCCTCCCGCAGCCGTTCCACCCGCTGCGCGCTCGCCGTCGTGTCCGCCTGTATCCGCGCGGCCCGCGCGGTCCCCCTGCTCGTCACCCAGCTCGCGACCACGGCCGTACCGGCGGTGAGCGCGGCGATCCAGAACGCGTTGTCAGCCACGGCGGGAGCCCAGCGAGCGCTCGGTGACCCGGTCCAGATGGGCCGCGAAGACCGCGCGGGCGTCCGGGGTGAGGGTGCGCAGGGCGACCAGGGCCGTGATGACCACGTCGCACAGCTCCGACCGGACGTCGTCCCAGGTGTGGGTGGTGCCCTTGCGCGGGTTCTGGCCGGTCGCGCCGATCACCGCCTGCGCGACCTCGCCGACCTCCTCCTGGAGCTTCAACATCCGCAGCAGCAGGCCCTCTCGGCCGCCGTGCGGCTGGGCCGCCTCCAGCCAGGCGTGCAGCAGGGAGACGGACTGCCAGAGGCCGTCGGGGGAGTCGGAGGCGGCGGGTTCGGCGTGCTGATCACTCATGAGGCGCAGCCTGCCACGCCCCTACGACAGCGACAGGCACTCCTCGAAAGAGACGGTCACTCGACGAAAGAGCACGAGAGAGACGGTCACTCGACGAAAGAGCACGAGAGAGACGGTCAGTCAACGAAAGAGCACGAGAGGGACGGTCACTCCTCGAACAACGCCTCCTGCTCGCCCTCCTTCTCCTTGCGCACCCGCTGGTACCGCGTGCCCACGACCGCCGCGGTGACCGCGGCCGTACCGGCGAGCGCCACCGGGACCATCCAGCCCCGGTCGAAGACATGGCGGAACGCGTGGTCGAGGGAGAGCCGGCCGGGACCGGTGACCGCGAGGCCCGCGGCGGCCAGGCCCAGGGTCGCGGCGTACTCGTAGCCGCCCTCGGCGTTGAAGAAGCCGTTCGGCGCGTGGACCGCGGCCGCGCCGCCCATCGCGCCCGCCGCGGCGGCACCGGCCGCGGGCGTCGCGAGCCCGAGGGCGAGCAGGGCGCCGCCGCCCGTCTCGGCCAGCCCGGCCGCGGTGGCGCTCGCCCTGCCGGGCGTGTACCCGACGGACTCCATGAACGCGCCGGTCCCCTCCAGTCCGCCTCCGCCGAACCAGCCGAACAGCTTCTGGGTGCCGTGCGCGGCGAGCACACCACCCGTGCCCAGCCGGAGCAGCAGCAGTCCCAGATCGCGTCGGTCGAATGAGGTCATGATCACTCCCGGGCAGCCCGTGCGTCGGTCCCCTCCCGCGTATCCACCGTCGCACCGATCACACCTGCCCGGCCCGCCCCGGCCGCCGTTCGGGTGGCCCCGAATCCGCCGCGCGTCTGCGGTGGCGTACCTCCGTGAACGGTGTGAGGCTGGCCGCCATGACGATCGCACCCGCCAAGCTCAGCGACCCGGCCGTGAGGGCCTTCGTCGCCGCGGTGAACTCCCACGACCAGGACGCGTTCTTCGCGCTCCTCACGGACGACGCGACCATGTCGGACGACGGCTCCGACCGTGACCTCGCGGACTGGACCGACCGGGAGATCTTCTCCTCCCACGGCCACCTGGAGGTCCAGCGCGAGACCGCCGGCGGCCGTGCGCTGGTCGCCAACTACCGCAACGACACCTGGGGCGAGATGCGCACCGCCTGGCGCTTCACGGTGTCGGAGGACGGCAGGATCAGCCGGTTCGAGACGGGCCAGGCGTAGCGCCTCCGCCCGTCTGTTCACACCTCGTCACCTCTCGTCGGGCCCAGGCCCTTGCCTTCGTGTGCGCTCCAACTCCTACCGTCCAGGGTCATGGAGACGCACCCGCACACGCACACGCACACGGGCACGGACACGCACCCGTACACCCCGTACACCAGGCCCCTCGGCCGCAGCGGTATCCAGGTCAGCGCCCTCGGATTCGGCTGCTGGGCGATCGGCGGCGAGTGGCAGGCCGCCGACGGGCAGCCGCTCGGCTGGGGGAAGGTGGACGACGAGGAGTCCGTACGGGCGGTCCACCGCGCCCTCGACCTCGGTGTCACCTTCTTCGACACGGCCGACGCGTACGGCACCGGGCACAGCGAGCGCGTCCTCGGCCGCGCCCTCGGCAAGCGCCGCGCGGACGTCGTCGTGGCCACCAAGTGGGGCAACGTCTTCGACGAGGCCACCCGCACCCTCACCGGCCAGGACGACACCCCGGCGCACGCCCGCCGCGCCCTCACCGCCTCCCTCGACCGCCTCGGCACCGACCACGTCGACCTGTACCAGCTGCACCTCTCCGACGCCGACCCCGAGCGCGCGGCCGAACTCCGCGACACCTGCGAGGAGTTCGTACGGCAGGGCCTGATCCGGGCGTACGCGTGGAGCACCGACGACCCGGACCGCGCCGCCGTGTTCGCCGAGGGGCCGCACTGCGCGGCCGTGCAGCACCGGCTGAACATCCTGCAGGACGCGCCCGAACTGCTCGCGCTGTGCGAGGAGTCCGGCCTGGCGAGCATCAACCGCAGCCCCCTCGCCATGGGCCTGCTCACCGGCAAGCACACCCCCGGGCGCGCCCTGGAGGCCGGGGACATCCGCAGCACCCCGCCCGCCTGGCTGCCGGGCTTCACGGCCGACTCCGGTGCCGACCCGGAGTGGCTCGGCCGGGTCGAGGCGCTGCGCGAGATCCTCACCAGCGGGGGCCGTACGCTCGCGCAGGGCGCCCTCGCCTGGATCTGGGCCCGCAGCCCGCGGACCGTGCCCATCCCCGGCTTCCGCTCGGTCGCCCAGGCCGAGGAGAACGCGGGCGCCCTCGCGAAGGGGCCGCTCACCGCGGACCAGGTGGCCGAGATCGACCGGATCCTGGGGCGGTGAACGGCCCGTACGACAGTCACTGAGGGGGGCTCAGCTCGCGTACTCCTCCTGCTCTCGCGGCTGCGGTTCCTGTTCCTGCTTCTGCTCCGTGAGCGTCAGCCGGCCCGCCTTGATCGTGGCGAGCCGGGGCGCCCGCCGGGCGATCGAGGAGTCGTGCGTGACCAGGACGAAGGTGAGGCCCTGCTCACGCCACGGACCCTCCAGCAGGGCCATGATCTCGTCGCGGGTGCCCTCGTCGACCGTAAGTTGCAGATGTGGTTCGAAGCCACGGCGCCAGTCGACTCAGGCCCCGTATGCCCGTGGTCGCAGCCAAGACAAGGAGCACTACGAGCACCTCCTCGCGTACAAGGCGGGCGAGCGGTCCACTCCCCCCGAGGGCTGCACCGCGCCTTCCCCCAAGGCCGACCGCGAACAGGAGAAGCGGGCCGCTTACGCCTACTTTTCCAAGCGGCCTCATCAGGCGGTCGGCAAGGAGAGTGGAGCTCCAACTCATAAGCAGAGGAGCCCCGTTCCGGATGGTTCCGGAGCGGGGCACTCGTGATCTGCGGAGACGTCAGGCCTGGGTCGCGTACTTGAGGAAGGCGGTCCACGTCTCCGGGGCGAGGACGAGTTGTGAGCCCTGTCGCACCTTGGAGTCCCGGACGTGGATGGTGTCGGAGCAGGACGCCATTTCGACGCAGGCGTCCTCGAAGTCGCTGCTGTGGCTGGACTTGTGCCAGGAGAGTGCCACCTCGACACAGTCGTCGCCAGAGCCGCTGCTGTAGCTGCTCTTGAACCACGCCAGTTCTGTGGTGCTCATGCTGCTCCTCGCATCCGCTGCAACAGGCCCAGGGAGTCGTCCAGAGAAAGAGCCTGTGAGCGCATCCTGGCATACCGCATCTGGAGAGTGCTGACCACCTTCGGGTTGGACATGAACTGGCCGCTCTCCTGCCCCTCGCAGTAGCCGAACCACCGGTTGTCCGGCGTTTCGAGCAAGCGCATTGGTCCATGCAAGCCTGCGTGACTCTCGCGGACCATCGGCATCACCTGAATCTCTACGTTTCGCAGCTCCGCCAGCTCCAGCACGTGCTCAATGAGCTCCCGAGTGACCTCCGTTCCGCCCGTCCTCCGCAAGAACAACTGCTCCTCCAGGATGAAGCTGAACGCCGTGTTCGGCCGCTCCCGCAACAGCCGCTGTCGCTCAGCCCTTGCCATCCACTGGGCCTCGATCTGGTCGTCATCCTGAAGCTCCCCCCTTGACCTGGACAGCCTGATACTGGGACGGAAGGTCCCGGAGGAAGCAGTCACAGGTAGTGAGCAAGAAGAGCAACATGAGCAAGCGGTACACGGCCGAGTTCAAACGCGACGCCGTCGCGCTGGCGCTGTCGTCGGACAAGACGGTCACCGAGGTCGCCCGGGACCTGGGGGTGAGCCCGGAGGGTCTGCGTGGCTGGGTGAAGCAGGCCAAGGCCGACCGGGGCGAGGGGCCCGCCGGGACTCTGACCAGCGCCGAGCGGGAAGAACTCGCCCAGCTGCGGCGTAAGGTCCGCGAGCTGGAGAAGACGGTCGACATCCTGGGAAAAGCGACCGCCTTCTTCGCGCAGGACAAGATGAGGTAGACACCGCCACGCGGTGCCGCTTCATCGACGCGGAGAAGACATCGGACGACAATCACGCAGGTCACAGCGTCGCGCTGCTGTGCCGTGCGCTCGGAGTGCCGCGCTCTACCTACTACGCGCACCGGGCGGCCGCGTCAGCGCGCCGGGTCGCGCGGCGCGAGGAGGAACGCCTGGTGGACGAGATCCGGGTGCTCCACGCCGGATCGCGCGGCGCCTACGGGGCCCCGCGGATCCACGCCGCCCTGCGGCGGGCCGGGCGGGCGGTGAACCCGAAGAGGGTCGAGCGGCTGATGCGCAAGTACCGGATCGTCGGGATCACCCGCCGCCGGCGTCGGGGCCTGACCAGGCAGGCCAGGCGGGCGGTGTTCGCCGCCGACCTGATCGGCCGGGACTTCACCGCCCCCCGTCCCGGGATGCGGCTGGTCGGTGACATGACCGAACTCGTCACACGGGAAGGGAAGTTGTATCTGGCGACCTGCATTGATCTCGCGACGCGGGAGGTGATCGGCTGGGCGATGGCCGACCACCACCGCGCCGAGCTGCCGGTCGCCGCCCTGCGGATGGCGGCCGGACGCGGTGGTCTGGAGGACGGCTGCATCATGCACACCGACCGCGGCAGCGAATACACGAGTGATGAATTCCGCACCGAGATACGCAAGTTGCGCATGCGACAGTCGATGGGACGTGTCGGCTCTTGTTACGATAACGCTGCTGCGGAAAGCTGGTTCGCCGTCCTGAAAGCGGAGATCGGAACCACCGTCTGGGAGACCCGCGAGGCCGCCCGGGCCGACGTCTTCCGCTACATCGAGATCGAGTACAACCGCAGCCGACTCCGCAGACACCCCGAGCATGGGTACGTCACCCCACTCGAAACGAGAACCTTGCTCAGGCAAGACCTCACCCCCGCAGCGTAAACACCCGCTGTCCAGGGCCCGGGGGGAACTTCATCCAGCGGCGGCAACTGGTCAACGAACAGCTTGCGCGCGTACGCCTCCGTCTGCAACAGGCCTGGAATCAGGCGGCACTCGTACGTCTGGAGACTCACCGCCTCCGACTCAAGCCGAGCCCACTGCCGGAACCAACTCGCCAACCCCGGCTGCCGCGACAGGCGCCGTGCCGCAGCTCGCAGGATGCCGAACGCGTCCAGGACCTCCTCCGCCCGCTCCACGAAGTCCGCTGGCGGAAAGCGGCGGCCTTGCTCGATGGACGCCACTGTCGGCAGCGAGTAGCGCACCCTCGGCGCGAACTCCTCCTGTGTCAGGCCCGCCCGTTTGCGGAACCCCTTGACGACCTCACCGAACGTTCTGAGACTGTCCGATGCCTCCGGCTCGCCGCCACCCGTCAGGGCACCCGTCGCACCCGTACCGTCCGCCATGCCAGGAACCTCCCGCACGCCCGCCTCGCCGCTCACACCCAACCTGGCCATGGTCACGTTCGGTTACCCATACCGTCCACCCTCCCTACCCGTACGCCGACGCGGCGTACGGGTCGCTGACCTGGTGAACAGGGTCCTGACCACGCCAGATTGGGGCCATGAGGCTCACCTCCACCCTCCAAAACCCCGTTACCGTACGTGTGTTCACCCAACGTTTCAGCTCCACCCCGCTGGGCGCCCGCCTCGCCCGCCACCTCGCGGTGCACCGACTGCACGACTGGGGCATCCCGTACGGCTCGGGCACCTCCGACACCGCCGCCCTCCTCGTCGCCGAACTCGCCAGCAACGCCGTCACGCACGGGCGCGTACCGGGCCGGGACTTCGAGCTCCGGCTCAGCCTCGACACGTACGCGTGCTCGCGCACCCTGCGCGTCGACGTCTCGGACGCGTGCGGTGCGCGAAGGCCTCTCCGGCCCGGCGAGATGACCGTCCCGGAGGCAGGCACCGAGGACGGGCGAGGGTTGCTGCTCGTCGCGGAGCTGGCCGACCGCTGGGCCGTCTTGGACCGCGTACCGGTCGGCAAGACCGTACGCGTCGAAGTGGACCTGCCGCGCTGACGTGTTCGTCCTTCGGCCCCGGTGGTCGGAGAACAGTTCAGCCGGTTCGTCCGCTGTGCCGACGCCTCACGCGAGCGATCCGCTGGCGGCGCCCTTGAAGGTCCGGACGCCGCCGAGGACTGGTGAACTACTGGGTGGGAGTGCCGGAAGGCTGCGGTTCCTCATCCGGCGGGCGGGTCCTGCTGCCGGGGACCGTTGGGGTTGGCGGAGAAGTCGCCATGCGAGCTGGGTCGAGAATGACGGCGCCGAACTCGCGGGCCAGAAGACCGTGAATGGTCTCCCAGGTGCGGATACGGCTGCGCTCACGCCGTTCGGTCCAGCGTTCATGCAGTCGCATCCCGCCGAAAATACCCACGGCGCAGGCCAGTATGAGGGCGATGAGCGCGTAGATAGGCGTGTAACTGTCATCGAACATCGACCGGTGTTCGTCCACCTGCCGAGCGTTGATGCCGAAGAAGCCGAACAGCAGGCTGAGGGTACCGGTGACCGTGGTGACGAAGGTGACCGCCACGACGGTCCGGATTCGACGCCGGTCACCGGCTCGCTGCTCGGCGCTCTCGACCGAGGTCAGTTCGGCGGCGATGGCGTTGCTCAGTCGGCTCAGCATCTGTCCGATGGTGGTGGAGCGCTCGGTGAGTCCCATCGCGGCGTAGAGGGCGTTGTGGAAGCTCTCCACTCGTAACGCCGGAACGAGAGTGCCGATGTCGCCGCCGGCCTCCACGCTGTAACTGAGCTCCAGTTCGAGGTGGCTCAGTCCTTCGGAGATGGACTCCAGCATGGTGCGGCGGCGGTGCATGTTGCGTTCGCCGTCGGACCGGGCTCGGTAACGGTGCCCGTAGGCGTAGGCGACTTCTCGGATCTCTCGCAGACGTGCCGCTGATCCCACGGTCTGCACGGCAGAGAGCAGGACGCAGTTCTCTATGTAGTCCTGATGCCCGCAGATGAGGCTGGCGTACGGCCCGAGAGCACCCACGGTGGTGGGCCGTCTGTTGAGTTCGGCCGGATAGGTGATGGAGCTGTGTTCCGGTCGGTACGGGAGGTCGGACCGGTAGATGACTCGCTGGATGGTGTCGTCGTCAGGGGCGTCTTCAGGGGATGCGACGCTGCGGAAGACCAGTTGGTGCCGCTCGGGGAGAAAGCTGGGGGTTTGCCCCTGCGCATGCTCCGGGCGGTGGCCGACGCGCTCACCCGCGAGCCGCTCCAGCGGCACGCCCGAGCATTGGATGCTCGCGTAGTAGAGATCTTCCATCAGCGGAACGGATTCGACGAGGCCCAGCGGGACGTCCATCGTCAGAGCGACCAGAACCTGGCCCGAAGGATGCAGGAAATGCCAGAGCGTGGCGGCGGTGGGTGCGCCCGGCTGCCAGCGTTGGCATACGAGAGATGCGCAGTCGAGGGATTCCTTCCGGAGAACCCTTGGTAACTGGTTTCTGGCCATCTCGTAGAACGGTGCCAGACGGCCGAAGGCGAGCGCGTCCGTCGGAGTGTGGCCATTTGGAGGAAACTGGTCCGGGTCGCAGACCCAGGACGTCGAGTAGACCGTCGTGATACGGAGATGAGGTCGGGAGGCATAAGGGGCGAAGAGGTCGCCGCCCGAGCCGTTAGAGCGCGTGCCAGCGCCGTTCAAGGTCACCCTTTCGCAGAGACTCCATACGCACCGCGAACTCGTCCGCCGCCGGACCGGACTGGGCGTTCTGCATGAGCCAGGTCGTCATACCCAGTTCCCGTGTCGTGCGGAGCACCGGATAGCCGTGCCACTCGGTGACATCGGTGCCGTAGGTGCGGACGAATTCCGCATAGTCATCTGGTGGCAGGCCGAACCGGTCCACGGCCATGGCAGTGGGAACCAGGTCCCAGGCCCGTGGACCGATCGCCACCGCCTCGTAGTCGATGAGCAGGGCGCGGTCGCCGTCGCACAGGACGTTGCCGCGATGGGCGTCGCCGTGCACCAAGTGCCGGGGCGAGGAGGCGACCAGGGCGCGGAAGTCGTCCTCCGCGTTGTCGCAGGCTTCGGCGAGGAAGCGGACGTCCTCGCGTCTGATCCCGGAGACGACCTCAAGACGACGGCCCATGATGGGGAACGGATCAAGGACGGGCAGCGGGAAGCCTGGATCCGGTAGGGCGTGCAGGTCGCGGAGAAGTGCGGCCAGGACAGTGAAGGAGGCGGGGGGAGAGCTGTCCGGCACGTATTCCCAGAACGTCACCAGTCGGCCGTCGGCCTCGATGGGTTGTGGCGCACCCGTCGGGTGCACGGACGGGAATCTGTGCCCAGCGAGCCAGCGGGCCACAGCCAGTTCCTTGGCTACTTTGTCGGCCATCTCCGTCGAGCGGGCGACCCTGACCACGACGCCGACCTCGGGGAGAGCGAACAAAGCATTCTCTCCGAGCCGCAGGAGATCCGCGTCCGGGAACTGGGGGAGTCCGGCAGAGTTGCACGCGGCAAGCATGGCCCGCCGTGCGTTGTCCTCGGTTAACCCTTCACGGGCTTTGTGGGAATCCATCCCGGCCAGCCTTCCGACGTGGCTGATCAACTGTCAAGACAGTGCCACCGTAGCGGTCGGCAAGGTCGTATGCGCTGAGCCTGCGAGGAGTTCGTGCGGGAGGGCCTGCTCCGGGCGTCCGCGTGGAGCACCGACGACCCGGACCGCGACGCCGTGTTCGCCCAGGGACCGCACTGCGCGGCCGTGCAGCACGGGCTGAACATCCTGCAGGACGCGCCCGAACTCCTCGCGCTGTGCAAGGAGTTCAAGCTCGCGAGCATCAACCGCAGCCCCCTCGCCAGCGGGCGCCCTCGCGAAGGGGCCGCTCACCGCGGACCAGGTGGCCGAGATCGACCGGATCCTGGGGCGGTGAACGGCCCGTACGACAGCCGCTGAGGGGGGCTCAGCTCGCGTACTCCTCCTGCTCTCGCGGCTGCGGTTCCTGTTCCTGCTTCTGCTCCGTGAGCGTCAGCCGGCCCGCCTTGATCGTGGCGAGTCGGGGCGCCCGCCGGGCGATCGACGCGTCGTGTGTGACCAGGACGAAGGTGAGGCCCTGCTCACGCCACGGACCCTCCAGCAGGGCCATGATCTCGTCGCGGGTGCCCTCGTCGAGGTTGCCGGTGGGTTCGTCGGCGAGGAGCACCTTCGGCCGCTTGACCAGCGCGCGGGCGATGGCGACGCGCTGCTGCTGACCGCCGGACAGTTCGGACGGCGCGTGGGTGAGGCGCTCGCCGAGGCCCACCGAGCGCAGCGCCTCGGCGGCCCGCTCGCGCAGCTCGGCCGGCTTCACACCGAGCGGGACGAGCGCGGTCTCGACGTTCTCCTGCGCGGTCAGCGTCGGGATGAGCTTGAACGCCTGGAAGATGATGCCGATCCTCTCGGCGCGCAGCCGGGTCAGTCTGGCCTCGCTGACGGCGGCGAGGTCCACGCCGGGCGCGGTCACAAGCTAGGGAGGAACCTTTGAGGGGCTGGTAGCTGCTCACCGAGGAGCGCACGCAAGGCCGAATTAGCTCGATCGTGTGATCGTCTGCGTGCGGGCTTGGTGCGCCCTGGGCTGATCGGGCTAACTTGATTGTGTGCGACCTGGGATACCGGGTACGGCGTCGGCGTGCGGGGCCCCTGCTTCACCGGAGTGATGGTTCAGGGCCTCCCCGTTGCCTCTGGCCATACCTGATGGGCCAGGTCGCGCAGGGAACTGGCCTCCGGGGCCCGGACCACGCACAGGATGCGTGTCGCCGCCCCCGGGTCGAGTACGCCGGGGACCGGCTCGCCCAAGACCGTTCGGGGCGCGCGGCCGAACGGGCTCACACCCGCTCAGTCCCCAGGAACGGTTCTGAGCAAGGAATGTGCACGGCCTGAGAAATCGGGGCCCGGCATCGGATTTCGATGAGACAGCGTATTCCTGAGCCGTTCATGGGCTATTGCCAGGAAATCCCGCTTGGCTACCGCCCGGAGAAGAAAAGTACGGTGGGCGGCCGTTCCGAGCTCCGGTGCTTACCCCGCGGTCCCACGCGAGGTCCGCCCCCTTCCGGAGCACGGAACGGCTGCCCACCACCCCCCCCTCGGGTTGGCCACGGAAGCCGCCGCCTCCAAGTGTGAAGCTCTCGTGGAGACGAGCCCTGAGCATATGCCTGCCACGTGCTCGAATGGACCGGAGTGGAACCTTCCGTTTGTGTAAGTTGAGCCATGGACGAGTGTCGTCCGGGCCTGGTGGGCGCGGGCCGGGCGGGCCCGGCCGCTCCCTCCAGTGGCTCAGCCCCGCCCGACGTACGGCATCGTCGTCGCCATCACCGTCGCGAACTGCACGTTCGCCTCCAGCGGCAACTCCGCCATGTGTCGCACGGTCCGCGCCACATCGGTCACATCCATCACCGGTTCGGGCACGAGTTGCCCGTTCGCCTGCAGGACCCCGTTCGCCATGCGCTCGGTCATGTCCGTCGCCGCGTTGCCGATGTCGATCTGGCCGACCGCGATGCCGTACGGCCGGCCGTCCAGGGAGAGTGACTTGGTGAGGCCGGTCAGCGCGTGCTTGGTCGCCGTGTAGGCGACGGAGTGCGGGCGGGGCGTGTGCGCGGAGATGGAGCCGTTGTTGATGATCCGGCCGCCCTGCGGGTCCTGCTCCTTCATCTGCCGGTACGCCGCCTGCGCGCACAGGAACGCTCCGTTGAGGTTGGTGTCCACGACGTGCCGCCAGGCCGCGTAGTCCAGCTCCTCCACCGGCACCCCGCCCGGACCGAACGTACCCGCGTTGTTGAACAGCAGGTCCAGCCGCCCGAACCGGTCGCGCACGGCGGCGAGGAGCGCGTCCACGTCCCCGGGCCGCGAGACGTCCGTACGGACGCACAGCGCCTGCGGGGCCCCGGCGTCGGCGTGGGCCGGGCCCGCCTCGGTCGTGGTGCCGGCCTCGGCCGCGCTCTCGGCGAGCTTGTCCTCGCGGCGGCCCGCCAGCGCCACGGACCAGCCGGTGCGCAGCAGTTCCACGGCCACGGCCCGCCCGATGCCGGAGCCCGCGCCCGTCACGATCGCGATCTTGGTTTCTTTGGCCTTCATGGGCTCGCAGCGTAGGGGAGGGTCCGCGCTCGGTCGCGCAGGTGGGGCCCACCATCCGGAACTCATCCGTCCGCCATCTGGGTGTTGTGTACGTGACAGAAGATCGTTGAATCTGGCCACTCCAATGCCAAGCACAACTACCTTCAGGGGAAGGCCAGATGACACGCGCAGCCCATGAGTCGCCGCAGCCCCGTTCGTCGCACGCACCCGAACTCCGGGCCGCCGCCCGGCACTTCGACCGCCGCCGCTTCCTCACCGGCACGGGAGCCGCCGCCGCGCTCGCCTTCGCCACCAACCTGCCCGCGGCCGGTGCCGCGGCCGCCGCCACGCTCGACGCGCGGCAGATCACCGACGACCCCTTCACCCTCGGCGTGGCCTCCGGCGACCCGCTGTCCACCTCCGTGCTCCTGTGGACCCGCCTCGCCCCGGCCCCGTACCAGCCCGACGGCGGGCTGCCCGCCGAACGCGTCGCCGTCCACTGGGAACTGGCCCACGACGAGAGATTCCGACGGATCGTCAGACGCGGCACCGTCACCGCCCACCCCGAGTTCCACCACACCGTCCACGTCGAGGTCGGCCACCTCGCCCCCGGCCGCGTCTACTACTACCGCTTCCGCGCCGGCTCCTGGATCAGCGAGACCGGCCGCACCCGCACCGCCCCCGGACCCGGCCATCTGACGGGCTCCACCGCGCTCTCCTTCGCGGCCGTCTCCTGCCAGCGGTACGACCAGGGCTACTACACCGCCTACCGGCATCTCGCCGACGAGGACCTCGACGTCGTCCTCCACCTCGGGGACTACCTCTACGAGTACGCCGTGAACTCCGTCGGCGGCGCCCGCAACTACACCGACCGCGTCCTGCCCGACCTCTTCAACCACGAGACGGTCACCCTGGAGGACTACCGCCTGCGCTACGCCCTCCACAAGACCGACCCCGACCAGCGGGCCGCCCACGCCGCGCACCCCTTCGTCGTCACCTGGGACGACCACGAGACCGAGAACAACTACGCGGGCGACAACCCCGACGGCGGCGAACCCTCCGAGGAGTTCCTGCTGCGCCGCGCCGCCGCCTACCGCGCGTACTGGGAGAACCAGCCGCTGCGCCGCCCGCAGCGCCCCGACGGACCCGACATGAGGCTCTACCGCCGCTTCCGGTGGGGCCGCCTCGCCCAGTTCGACATACTCGACACCCGCCAGTACCGCTCCAACCAGGCACAGGGGGACGGCTGGCAGACCCCCGGCCCGGAGTCGGCCGACCCCGCGCGCACGATGACGGGCGCGACGCAGGAGCGCTGGCTCCTCGACGGCTGGGACCGGTCCGACGCGGTCTGGAACGTCGTCCCGCAGCAGGTCACCTTCTCCCAGCGCCGCAACGCCGTCGGCGACGTCTACAAGGTGTCGATGGACTCCTGGGACGGCTACCCGGCCTCCCGCGAACGCCTCCTCGCCGGCGCGGAGGCCGCCGGCATCGAGAACCTGATGGTCCTGACCGGCGACGTCCACGTCGGCTACGCCTTCGACATCAAACGCGACTTCGACGACCGCGCCTCGCGCACGGTCGGCACCGAACTCGTCGCCACCTCCGTCAGCAGCGGCGGCAACGGCTCCGACAAGCCGGCCAACTGGGACACCTACATGACCGCCAACCCCCACATGCGCTTCTACAACGGCCGGCGGGGCTACACGACCGTCACGCTCGACCGCCGGGTGGCCCGCGCCGACTTCAAGGCCGTGCCGTACGTGACGACCACGGGCGCGGGCATCTCGACCGTGGCGTCCTTCGCGGTGGAGGCGGGCAAGCCGGGGCTCACGCCGGCGTAGACGAGGGCGGGGCGGGTTGGGGCGGGGCGGGCCGCGAACGAACCTTCGTTTTGTCCGCGGCCTGCCCGTATCGCGTCCCCGCCTACGCGAACGAACCTTCGTTCAGGCGCTCTTCGCCGGGGTAGCGCACCCCGACGCGGTCCCGTATCGCGTCCAGGGTGCGCATCACGGCGAGGGTGCCGTCGAGGGGGACGAGGGGGGACTCCGTCTCGCCGGCGCGCAGGGCCCGCATGACCTCGGCGGCCTCGTGACGCATGCTGTTGCGGGGGCCGTCGGCCGGGTCCGCGCTGAAGGTCCGCGGGTCGCGGCCGTCGCGGTGCAGGACGAACCGGTCCGGGAAGAAGAACCCGGACGGGATGTCGATGCGGCCCTCGGAGCCGGTCACCGAGGCGGACGTGCCCGTGCCGCCCACGATGGAGCAGTGCACCGAAGCGATAGCACCGCTCTCCCACGAGAGCAGTGCTCCGGTCTGGAGATCAACGCCCTCGTCGGAGAGCACCGCTCTCCCCGTGACGTCCGACGGCTCCCCGAGCAGCAGCTGCGCGAACGACACCGGGTACACACCGAGGTCGAGCAGCGCGCCCCCGCCCTGCGCCGGATCCCGCAGCCGGTGCGAGGGCGGGAACGGCCCGGCGAGCCCGAAGTCGGCCTGCACGGTCCGCACTTCACCGATCGCGCCGTCCCGCACCAGCTCGGCGAGCCGTCGCACCAGCGGATTGCAGTACATCCACATGGCCTCCATCAGGAACCGCCCGCGCTCCCGTGCCAGCGCGACCAGCTCCTCCGCCTCCCGCGCGTTCAGCGTGAACGCCTTCTCGCACAGCACGTTCCGCCCCGCCTCCAGACACATCCCGGCGGCGACCCGGTGCGCCGCGTGCGGAGTGGCGACGTAGACCACGTCCACGTCCGCGTCCTCGGCGAGCGCGCGCCAGTCGCCGTAGGCCCTCGGTATCCCGAACCGTTCCGCGAAGGCCTTCGCCGAATCCTCGCTCCGCGAGGCCACCGCCACGACCTCGGCGTCCGGCAGGTCGACGAGGTCGGCCGTGAAGGCCGCGGCGATCCCTCCGGTCGCCAGGATCCCCCACCGCACACGTCCGTCGTTCGACATCGCCACCCCTGTCCTCGGCCCTGGGGCGGGACTGTGACCCCGCCCACGTCGTACGAGCTGAGAGCATAGGTGGCGGACCGAACGCAGAGGGAGGGGCACATGCCCGAGGGGCACATACCGGGCTCGGCAGCGGCCGAGTCGAACACGGTGGCGGCGGAGCCGGAGCACGCGAAGCCGGGCGCGGCGGCGGAACCGCGGCCGACGCGATCGGCACAGGCGGTGCGAGCGACGCGAGCGGCGCGAGAGACGACGGCGAAAGCATCGCCGACCAACCCCACCACCCTCAGCCCCACCACCCTCAGCCCCACCACCCTCAGCCCCACCACCCTCAGCCCCACCACCCTCAGCCCCACCACCCTCAGCCCCACCACCCTCAGCCCCACCACCCTCAGCCCCACCACCCTCAGCCGCACCGGCCTCCTCGTCACACTCATCCTCGGCGGGCTCACCGCCACCCCGCCCCTCGCGATGGACATGTACCTCCCGGCCCTGCCGGAGGTCACCAACTCCCTCCACACCCCCGCCACCACGGTCCAGCTCACCCTCACCGCCTGCCTCGCCGGCATGGCGCTCGGCCAGCTCCTGATCGGCCCGATGAGCGACCGCTTCGGCCGCCGCCGCCCGCTGCTCCTCGGACTCGCCGTCTACATCGTCGCCACCGCGCTCTGCGCCCTCGCCCCCACCATCGAGACCCTCGTCGCCTTCCGCCTGGTGCAGGGCCTCGCCGGCTCGGCCGGGATCGTGATCGCCCGGGCCGTGGTCCGCGACCTGTACGACGGCGACGCGATGGCCCGCTTCTTCTCGAACCTGATGCTGATCTCCGGAGTGGCCCCGATCGTCGCGCCGCTGATCGGCGGCCAGATCCTCCGCGTCACCGACTGGCGGGGGGTCTTCGTCGTCCTCACGGCCATCGGCATCGCCCTGCTGGCGGTCGTCTGGGCGAGGCTCCCCGAGACGCTCACCCCGGCCGACCGCCACGGCGGCGGCATCGGCGAGACCCTGGGCGCGATGCGCGGCCTGCTCACCGACCGGATCTTCATGGGCTACGTGCTCGCCGGCGGCTTCGCCTTCGCCGCCCTCTTCGCCTACATCAGCGCCTCCCCGTTCGTGATCCAGGAGATCTACGGCGCCTCCCCGCAGACGTTCAGCCTGCTCTTCGGCGTCAACTCCGTCGGCCTCGTCATCGTCGGCCAGATCAACGGCAAGATCCTGGTCGGCCGGGTGAGCCTGGACAAGGTGTTCGCGGTGGGCCTCACGATCGTCGCCCTGTCCGCGACCGCGCTGCTGCTGATGTCCCTCGGCGTCTTCGGCGAGGTCGGCCTGACCCCGGTGGCGGCCGCCCTCTTCGTACTGATGTCCGCGATGGGCGTCACCCTCCCCAACACCCAGGCGCTCGCCCTGATGCGGGTACGCCACGCGGCGGGTTCCGCGTCGGCCCTGCTGGGTACCTCGTCCTTCCTCATCGGCGCGATAGCGTCCCCCCTGGTCGGCGTCGCGGGCGAGGACACCGCGGTCCCCATGGCCGTGGTCCAACTGGCCTCGACACTGGTGGCCGCGGCCTGCTTCGTGGCACTGTGCCGTCCTTGGAACAGGCGTACGACGGTGGAGGATGGGGGTAGTACCCCCCTCTCCAGTGGAGCCGACAGGATGGGGGAGGACAGCTGAGCGCGCCGAGACTGCGCACGGACACTCCGGAACGGGCCGGACTCGACCCCGAGGAACTGCGCCATCTCGTACGAGAGGTGCGCGCGCTGACGGAAGGGGACCGGCCCCGTGCCCCGGCCGCCGTGGTCCTCGTCGGCCGCGGCCCCGTCATCGCCGTCGAGGAGGCGGCGGGCTGGGCGGTCCGCTACGAGGCGTACGACGAACGCACCGACCGGGGCCTGGAACTCCCGCCGGACTCCCGCGTCCCGGCGACCCCCCGCACCCCCTTCGACCTGGCCTCCCTCACCAAGCTCTTCACCGCCGTGGCCGCCGTCCAGCAAATCGAACGCGGCACCCTCGGCATCGACGCGAAAGTGGCGGCGTACCTGCCCGAGTTCACCGGCGCCGCAGAACACGGCCTCACCGTCCGCCACCTCCTCACCCACACCTCCGGGCTCCGCCCCGAACTCCCGCTGTACGACTGCCCGTCCCCGGCCGCCCGCCTGGCGATGCTCCGCGCGGAGGCCCCGACGGCTCCTCCCGGCACGGCGCACGTCTACTCCGACCTGAACCTCCTGCTCCTCCAGCACGTCCTGGAACGCCTGACGGGCCGTGGCCTGGACACCCTCGTCCGCGACGGCATCACCTACCCCCTCGGCATGACGGCCACGGGCTTCGGCCCCTGCCCGGCCGCGGCGGCGACGGAGGACCAACGCCGGCCCTGGGCGAAGGCGGACCGGGGCATGATCCGCGGCCACGTCCACGACGAGAACGCCTGGTCCCTCGGCGGTGTGGCCGGCCACGCGGGCCTCTTCTCCACCGCCCGGGACCTGGCGATCTTCTGCCGCACCCTGCTCGCCGGCGGCTCCTACGGCCCCGCCCGCATCCTCGGCCCCGACTTCATCGAACTCATGCTGACCCCGCCGGGCCTCGGCTTCGCCCTCGACCAGCCTTGGTTCATGGGGGAGTTGGCGGGCCGGGGCGCGGCCGGCCACACCGGCTTCACGGGCACGTCCCTGGTCCTCGACCAGGCGACGGACACCTTCCTCGTCCTCCTCACCAACGCGGTCCATCCCCGCCGCCGCGACCCGATCAACCCGGCACGAGCGACGGCGGGAACCCGGGTGGCACGGGCGGTGCGGGGGATGTGACGGATGTGAGGCCGGCCCGGACCGGGTCGGAGCCGAGTCGGTCACCGCGCTCCGGCCCCCTCGTAGAATCAGCACGTGAACGCCCCCGCCTCCTCAGCCGACACCCTCCGGACCGCTCTCGCCGGGCTCCTCGACGGTCTGCCGCCCAAGTCGGCCACGCAGGCGGTGGAGCGGCTGATCGCGAACTACCGGGGGCAGACGCCGACGGACGCGCCGGTGTTGAGGGACCGGTCGGACGTGGTGGCGTACGCGGCGTACCGGATGCCGGCGACGTTCGAGGCCGTGTGCGCGGCGTTGGAGGCGTTCGCGGTGGCGGTGCCCGGGTGGGTGCCCGGCGGGCACGTGGATGTCGGCGGGGGCACGGGCGCGGCGACGTGGGCGGTGACCGCGACCTGGGAGGGCGGGCGGCCGGTGACGGTGCTCGACTGGGCGGAGCCGGCGTTGGCGCTCGGGCGGGAGATCGCCGCGGCGAACCCGGAGCTGAAGGCCGCCCAGTGGCAGCGCTCTCGTATCGGATCGGCGCTCAAAATCGAGAGCACTGATCTCGTCACCGTCTCCTACGTCCTCGGGGAGCTGACCGACGCCGACCGCGCGGCCGTGGTGGAGGCCGCCGCGACCGCCGCCCAGGCGGTCGTGATCATCGAACCCGGCACGCCCGACGGCTACGCCCGCGTCATCGAGGCCCGCGACCGTCTCGTCGGCGCCGGTTTCCACATCGCCGCCCCCTGCCCGCACAGCGCCGCCTGCCCCATCGTCCCCGGCGAGGACTGGTGCCACTTCTCCGCCCGCGTCAGCCGTTCCTCCCTGCACCGCCAGGTCAAGGGCGGCTCGCTGCCGTACGAGGACGAGAAGTTCAGCTACGTGGCCGCCACCCGCTTCCCGCCGGCCCCGGCCCCCTCCCGCGTCGTCCGCAAGCCCCAGATCCGCAAGGGCCAGGTCCTCCTGGACCTCTGCGAGCCCGCAACCGAGCCCGCAAGCGAGGCCGAGGGTGGCGCCGTCCCCGCCCTCACCCGGACCACCGTGACCAAGCGCCACGGCCTCCTCTACAAGGCCGCGCGCGACACCGAGTGGGGCGACGCCTGGCCCCCGGCCGCGGACGACGACCAGCTCTGAGGCCGGGCGCCGGGCGCCGGGCACCGGGATCGCCCCGCCGGGATGCCGCACGACAGGCGCGGCCCCCGCCCGATGCGCGTCTCCCCGCCGGAGCCGCTTCGCGCGACCCGCCCTATCCGTGGGTGACGGCCCTGCGCAGCCACGGCCCCAAGCCGCGTCGCGTGACCCGCGCCACCTCGTCCGGGGGCAGCTCATCGGCTCGTTCGACCAGGACGAGGTCCCAGTGCGTCCGTCCGACCGTGCCGAGTGTCACCGCACGCTCGCGCAGCAGGTACCGCGCCGCCGACGCGACATCGGTCACCGGAGGGCTCACCTCGTACTCGGCGAGTTTCCCGACGTACCGGTCCAGCCACCGCGCACCTTCCCGCCGGGCGGCGCGGGACAGGGCGGTCTCGGGATTCCCGTCGAGGTAGACCATGACCGGGCAGACCGGTGCGAGCACCTCCGCGAGTTCGGTCATGAACGCGTTGATCGTCTCCTCGCCGTGGCCCATGGCCAGCAATGTCGGCACATACGGCATGAGGGCGTCCGCGACCACGACGTCGTCGCCGTTCGCCCGAACCGCGTCGACGAACCGTGCCGTCGCCGTGATCAACGGCTCCCGTCCGACTCTGCCCGTCGCCCGGAATTCCTCGGCGACCGCGGCGAACTGCGGCCGGGTCAGGATCTCCTCCTCGCGGAAGTGGTCCACCCGCAGCCCGGTGCCGGACAGCCACCGGGAGAGCGCCACGCACAGCGTCGACTTGCCCACTCCGGGAGACGCTCCGCACACCGTGATCAGGACGGTCATGGCAACCCAGCCTAGGCTCGGCGGTCATCACCGCGCATTCCGCCGTGTCTGCGCCCGGTTCGCGGACGGGGCAGCCGACTGGTGTCCTCCTGCCCGCCCCATAATTCACTTGCGTTACCCGCGTGGCCTCCGGCTATCTCATCGATCATGTCCACCACCCCGCACCTCGCCGAGATAAGCCCCGCCAACCTCGACGCCGCGCTCGACGTCCGCATCCGCCCCGATCAGGAACACCTGGTGGAGCCGGTCGCGAAGTCGCTGGCCGAGGCGTATGTCCACCCCGGTGTCGCCTGGCCCCGGCTCATCCTGGACGGTGATCGCGCGGTCGGCTTCCTGATGGCCTTCCTCGACATCGACTGGAAGGGCGACGGCTCGGGCACCGACCTCCGTTCCGGGCTCTGGCGGCTCAACATCGCCGCCGGCGAACAGGGGCGGGGGTACGGCCGTTTCGCCGTCGAGTCCGTGGCCGCCGAGATCCGCCGCCGTGGCGGCAGCCGGCTCTTCGTCACCTGGCACCCCGGCCCGGACGGCCCGGAGGCCTTCTACCTCGGCCTCGGCTTCCGCACAACGGGGGAGACCAGCGGGAGCCAGACGGTGGGGGCGCTGGACCTGGCCGGATGAGGGCCCGCCTCTACCCGGACGCAGTCGCCGCACCTGCCCGCGTCGGCCACCGCGTCGGCCAAGTCCGAAGGGCGGGCCCGCCCCGCTGGACGCCGTCAAGGGGCTTCCGGCGGGGCGGCCCCACCGCGGTTCACGACGTCCGGTCGGTCGTGCCTTCCGTCCCCGTCCCCGTCCCCGTCCCCGTCCCCGTCCCCGTCCCCGTCCCCGTCCCCGTCCCCGTCCCCGTCCCCGTCCCCGTCCCCGTCCCCGTCCCCGTCCCCGTCCCCGTCCCCGTCTCCGTCTCCGTCTCCGTCTCCGTCTCGGCTTCCTGGCGTTTCTCCTGGAGCTTGCGCAGCAGCTCCCGCTTCTGGGCCTGGGGGTCGAGGCCACCGCCGACGCGCCCGTTCGCCGGGCCGCCGCGCAGGGCCTTGCGGCCCAGGTTCCGGCGGGAACCGCCCACACCCAGCATGTTTCCCGCTCCGCCTCGGCTCATGACAGTCTCCTTCGATGTGACGATACGGTTCGTCTCGCTTACGTTCACCACCATCAGGCGAGACGTATCGTCTTGTCAACCTGATAAATTCGGGGCATGGCCAAAAAGACCGCCCCTGATTCCGCCCGGCGCAGCGAGAAGTCCCGTCGCGCCATCTACGACGCCGCCCTCGCCCTCGTGGGCGAGGTCGGCTACCAGAAGACGACCATCGAGGGCATCGCCGCCCGCGCCGGCGTCGGGAAGCAGACGATCTACCGGTGGTGGTCCTCGAAGGGGGAGGTGCTGCTGGAGGCGTTCCTCGATCTGCAGGAACAGGCCGCCGAGCAGGTGGCGGAGCCGGGACAGGAGCCCGAGGACTACGCCATCCCGGACACCGGCGACCTCGCGGCCGACCTCAAGTGCGTCCTGCGGGCCACCGTCGACGAACTCCTCGATCCGAAGTTCGAGGTGCCCTCCCGTGCCCTCGCCGCCGCGGGCGTCGTCGACGAAAAGCTCACGAAGGAGTTCGTGGCCCAGCTCCTCGAACCCCAACTCCAGTTCTACGTGCAGCGGTTGAAGGCCGCGCAGGACGTGGGCCAGGTCAGGCAGGATCTCGACCCGCGCATCGCCCTCGAACTCTTCGTCTCACCCCTCGCCCAGCGCTGGCTCCAGCGGACGGGACCCATCTCCTACGAGTACACGGACAAACTCGTCGACTACGCCCTCCACGGCCTCGCGCCCCGCTGACCCCGTCAACTCCCCGCCCGAGTGTGACCAAAACGACCAGGGGCCGACCGGGCGGGGCCCGGGAGCGGACCGTAAATCCCGTCAAAGCACGTGATGACCCACCATTCCTGTCCGCACTCCGGCATCGCCCCACCTACCCCGGATGTGGGCTCCGGCCACCCTCGGCGCAGGATGGTGGGACCATGGACACATGGTGTCCGCACCACAGCGAGGCGAGGGGATAGATGAGCGCGACGTTCGGTGGCCGGAGCGGTCGGCAGGGCAGGTTCTCCGAGTGGCTGCGCGCCCGTCGTACCAGCGGCCCGCTCGACGGGACCGCCGACGACGCCGGCCGTGAGGAGCTGCTGCTCGCCGCCGCCGCTGCCGGACTCCCGCTCGCGCCCGCCGCGTACCCCTCGGGCTACCGGTGCTCCTGTGACCGCGTCGGCTGTCCCACCCCCGCCCGGCACCCGGTGTCGTTCGCCTGGCAGACGCAGTCCACCACCGACCGCACCCAGATCGAGCGCTGGGCCCGGCACCAGCCGCAGGCCAACTTCATCACCGCCACCGGAATGGTCCACGACGTGCTGGACGTACCGCTCGCCGCCGGGCAGGAGGCCGTCGAGCGGCTGCTCGCCTCCGGGATCGAGGTGGGGCCCGTCGCGGAGTTCGAGTCCGAGTCCGAAAACGGACGGCTCCTCTTCTTCACCCTCACCCGGGGCACCCCCGAGGACGAGGACGAGTGGTGGCCCTGCGAGCTGGACTGCCACCCGGAGACCATGGACGAACATCCGGGGCTGCGCTGGCACTGCCGCGGGTCCTACGTCCTGGTCCCGCCGGCCCGGCTCCCCGGCGACCTCTCCGTCCGCTGGGTACGCGGCCCCGAGCACCCGCTGCCGGACCCGCTGACCCTGCTGGAGATCCTCACCGACTCCTGCTCCCGCCATGTGGGCGAGCAGCCGGACCACACCGACGCGGCCTGGCCCTCCAGGGGCTGACACCGCACCCGGGCCGACGGCGGCCGAGCGGCCCCTCTCCCGGGACCGCCCGAGTCACTCGCCCTTCGCCCCCGTGAGCCCGCCGACCTGGCTCAGGATCCTCACCTGCTGGTCCGACTTCGTCTTCGCCGGATCGAGGACGGCCTGGTTGTTCACGAACTCCAGGGTCAGGGACTGCTTGGGCTCGCCCGTCATCAGCGCCCGCACGGCCGCGTCGTTGACGGGGATGTTCACGCCCTGCGCAGCCGTCTGCTTCTGGTAGTGGCGGGTGGTGAAGAAGACCAGCGCGCCGCCGTCCGTGGTGCGCAGGCCGACCGGCGCGTAGTCGCCGTTGGTGAGGGCCTCGTCGACGTACTGCCGCGCCAGGCCCGGCTTCTCCGCGTTCAGCCGGCGCCGGGAGCGCTCCTCGGAGGTGTACGGGCCGTCCGCGAAGAGGGCGCTGTCCTCCTTCAGGTACGTCACGTACCTGTCGGGCAACTGCGCGGGCGTGACGGAGAGTTCGGGGTCGTCCGGCGTGACCGCCTGGGCGTAGCCGTCCTCGTCCTTCTGGAACTCCGGCATGTCCTCGGCGGGCACGATCGTGAGGAAGGAGACCTCCCACAGATCGGTCAGCCCGTCGCGGGTGAAGACGAACAGCCAACGGTCCGTCGCGTTGCCCTTGTTGGCGGTGGCGTCGGCCACGAACCAGCGCGGCCAGGCCGCCTTCTCCGGGATCGTGTACCTGACGTCGGCCAGCTTCAGCGCCACATGGTTCGGGTTGCCGCTCGGGTTGAGCTTCGCGCCCGAGCGGAGCTTGCCGCCGTCGATGTCGGCGAGCGCGCCGGTGACCCGGGAGGAGTCCTGGGACTGGTCGTTGGCCTTGTCCGCCTTGTTGTAGGCGGTAGTGAAGTCCTTCAGCGCCCGCGCCGCCTCCCCCCGCGTCGCCGCAGGGAGGACCTCCAGGTCGCCGCGGACCACCACGCACCCGCTCGCCGTCAACGACAGCGCGGTCACCGCCGTGGTCACCAGCGCGCCGCGGCCGTACGAGCGGAGTCCGAGGAACCTCCCGCCTGTACGAACCGGACGAACCTCACGAAGCCTTCGTGGGCTCCGAACCCCGCGCACCCTGCTCATCAGGAATCTTCACCTTCCCCTTCCCGGAGGCGAACCCTACCGGGGCGAGGAACAGCGCGAACGTCGGGATCAGATACAGGCCCCAGACCGTGACTTGGAGGACGGTCGGGTCGGGCTGGAAGTTGAAGACGCCCTTCAGGAGGGTGCCGTACCAGCTGTCCGGCGGGATCGTCCCCGTGATGTCGAACGCCTTGTCCGTCAGGCCGGGCAGGAAGTCGGCCTCCTGGAGGTCGTGGAAGCCGTACGCGAGGACACCGGCCGCGACGACCACGAGCATGCCGCCGGTCCAGGTGAAGAACTTGGCGAGGTTGATGCGCAGGGCGCCCCGGTAGAACAGCCAGCCGAGCACGACGGCCGTCGCCAGGCCCAGCAGGACGCCGACCAGCGGGCCCTCGGTGCCGTCGTTCGACGCCCGCACCGACGTCCACACGAACAGCGAGGTCTCCAGGCCCTCCCGGCCCACCGCGAGGAACGCGGTCGCCACCAGGGCGCCCGTGCCCATCCGGAGGGCCGCGTCCAGCTTGCCGTGCAGGTCGGCCTTCAGATGGCGGGCCGTGCGCCGCATCCAGAAGACCATCCAGGTCACCAGGACCACCGCGATGATCGACAGGGAGCCGCCGAGCGCCTCCTGCGCCTTGAACGTCAGCTCCTGGGAGCCGAATTCGAGGACGCAGCCGAAGGCGAGGGCCAGCCCCACGGCGACCCCGATGCCGATCCAGATGGGCTTCAGCGCGTCCCGGCGGTCCGTCTTCACCAGATAGGCGATGAGGATGCAGACGACGAGACTGGCCTCCAGGCCCTCCCGCAGACCGATCAGATAGTTCGCGAACACGGCCTACGCCTCCTTCGAGAACAGCGCCCGGCCCCACCAGTCGTCCGCGTCCCGGACGCCCGGCGGCACCGCGAAGACCGCCGAACCCACGTGCTGGATGTACTCGTTGAGCGCGTCCGTGGCCAGGTTGCGCTGGACCGGGATGAACCCCGTCCGCACATCGCGCTGGTAGGCGAGGAAGAACAGGCCCGCGTCCAGGCGGCCCAGACCGTCCGTGCCGTCGGTGAAGGAGTAGCCGCGGCGCAGGAGCGTCGCCCCGTCGTTGGAGTCGGGGTGCGCGAGCCGTACGTGCGCGTCCGGCAGCATCGCCTTCAGGAACGGCTCGTCCCGCTCCTTCGCCTTGCCCACCGGGGCGCCCTCGCCCTTGTCACGGCCGAAGATGTCCTCCTGCTCCCGCAGCGAGGTCCGGTCCCAGGTCTCGATGTGCATCCGGATGCGCCGGGCGACGAGATACGAGCCGCCGGTCATCCACGCCGAGTTCTCGTCGACGTCCTTCTCGCCCACCCACACGAACTTCTTCAGCCGGGCCGTCTCCGTCCCCGCGATGTTGCGGGTGCCGTCCTTGAACCCCATGAGGTTGCGCGGGGTCTGCGCCTCGGGCGTGGTCGAGGAGGTCTTGCCGAAGCCGAGCTGCGACCAGCGGACCGACACCTTGCCGAAGCCGATGCGGGCGAGGTTGCGGATGGCGTGCACCGCGACCTGCGGATCGTCCGCGCAGGCCTGGACGCACAGGTCACCGCCGCTGCGGGCCCGGTCCAGGTTGTCGCCGGCGAACTGCGGCAGGTCCACCAGCGCCTCGGGCCGCTGCCCCGCCAGATCGAACCTCTCGAACAGCGACGGCCCGAAGCCGATCGTCAGCGTCAGCCGGGACGGCTGCAGCCCCAGCGCCTCGCCGGTGTCGTCCGGCGGGGCCTCCGCCAGACCGCCGTACCCGCCGTCGCCGACCGCCTTCCCGGCCGTCATCCGGCGCGCGGCGGCCGTCCAGTCCTTCAGCATCGTCACGAACTCGGCGCGGTCGTCCGTCTTCACGTCGAACGCGGCGAAGTGCAGCCGGTCCTGCACGGGCGTGGCGATACCGGCCTGGTGGGTGCCGTGGAAGGCGATCGGGCCGCCCGCACCCGAGGAACCGCCGTCCTCGCCGGTGCGGGCCACCGCCACCGCGCCGCCGGCCGCGGCGGCACCGAGCGCGAGCCCGGCACCGCCCCAGCCGATCAGCGAACGTCTCGACGGAGTACGGGAGTTCTCGGACGCGGGACGGGGGGTGGGCTCGGGGGTGTCCTCGGTGGTCATCGTCACTTCACCACGGCTGCCGCGAGCTGGGAGAGCGGCTCGGCGAGCGCGTTGACCGCGTCCGACAGCTCCTTGCGGTCGTCCTTGCCCACCTTGTCGTAGGAGACGAAGTCGTAACCGGTCTTGTCCGCACGGTACTTGTCGAGCAGCGTGTTCAGCGCCGCGAACTGCTGGTCGAGTTCCTTCGTCAGCTCCGGGTCGTTCTCGGCGGCGACGGCCTTCAGCAGCGTGTACGACTCCTCGGCGCCCTCGACGTTGGCCTTGAAGTCGACGAGGTCGGTGTGCGAGTAGCGCTCCTCCTCGCCGGTGACCTTGCCGGTGGCGACCTCGTCGAGGAGTTCCTTGGCGCCGTTGGCCATGGAGGTCGGGGTGATCTCGGCCTTGCCGACCCGCTTCTGCCAGTCCTCCAGGTCGGTCACCAGTTGGTCGGCCAGCTCGGAGTCGCGGTCGGTGAGCTTGCCGTCCCGCCAGAGCGAGCGCTCCAGCCGGTGCCAGCCGGTCCAGTCCCTCTCCAGGTCCTGACCCTCCTCCAGACCGTCCTCGCGCAGGTCGACCTTCGGGTCGATGTCACCGAAGGACTCGGCGACCGGCTCGGTGCGCTCCCAGCCGATACGGGAGGGCGCGTACGCCTTCTTCGCGGCCTCGACGTCCCCGTCCTTGACGGCCTCGGCGAACACCTTCGTCAGCGGGACGGTCTCGTCGGCCTGGGCCTGCGCGTACTTGCGGTACGAGGCGACGGCCTTGTCGAGCCGGGGATCGCGCTCGGCGACCTTGCCGCTGCCCGTGGCCGTGACGTCCTGCCGGATGCCGTCGCCCTTCATACCGGGCTTGCAGGCGATCTGGTACTCGCCCTCCTTCACCTCGGCGGTGACCTTCTGCTTGGTGCCGGGGCCGATGTTCTCGCGCTCGGTGACCACCCGGTCGTCCGGGAAGAGGACGTAGACCTCGGTGACCTTGGAGCCCTTGTTCTCGATGTCCAGCTCGATGTGCCCCGCCGGGAACTCCTTCTTCGACACCTCGCACTCGGTGTCGGTCGCGGTCACGGCGATGACCCCGTCCGCGCCCGCACTGCTCTTCTCGGTGCAGCCGGTGACGGCGGTCAGGGCCGCCACGGCCGTGGCGGCGGTGACGACGGAGAGTCTGAGGGGGCGCATTTCGGCTCCAAGGCAGTACACAGGGGACACACAGAGAAGGTGAGGCTGCCCAAAGTTATCTGAGCCTTACCTCACCGAATGCTGTGCCCCCAGTGAAACCCGCTCCCGGGAGCCGTACGAGCACGGTCCGATCACGGTGGCCAAAAACAGCCCCCATAGTCCGGTCAAGAGCGGGTCAAGAGACCCAATCCGCGGTCAAGAATCCCGTTTCGGTGTGATCAGGGCATCACCGGTCCGCGGATGCGGGAACACCTCGACCGGCTGCCCGTACACCTCCGACAGCAACTCCTCCTCGAAGACCCCGGCCGGCGGTCCGTCCGCCGCGATCCGCCCGTCGCGCAGCACGGCTACCCGGTCCGCGTACGCCGCCGCCAGCCCCAGATCGTGCAGGACGACGACGACCGCGTCCCCGGCCCGCGCCCGCGCCCGGCACACCCGCAGCACCAGCTCCTGATGCCGCAGGTCCAGCGCGGCCGTCGGCTCGTCCAGCAGCAACAGCGGCGCACGCTGGGCGAGCACCCGCGCCAGCGCCACCCGGGCGCGCTCGCCGCCGCTCAGCGCCGAGAACGGCCGGGCCGCGAACCCGGTGACCTCCGTGACCGCCATCGCCTCCGCCACGGCCGCGTCGTCGGGGTCCGCCTCGCCGTCCACGGCCGGCTGCCGCACCCAGGGCGCCCGCCCCATCCGTACGACCTCCTCCACCGTGAACGGGAACGACAGCGCCGCCGACTGGGGCAACACCGCCCGTCGCAGCGCCAGTTCGGGCGCCGACCACTCACTCGCCGGCCGCCCGTGCACCCGTACGACACCGCCGTCGACCGGCAGATCCGCCGCCAGCGCGCCCAGCAGCGTCGACTTGCCCGCGCCGTTGGGTCCGACGAGCGCGAGCACCTCGCCCGCGCGGGCGGCGACACGGACGCCGTGCAGCACCTCCCGGGCACCGAGCCGGACGGTGACGCCCTCGGCTTCGGCGAGGACGTCACCGGGGTGGCACGGGGGAGGGGGAGCGGGGACACCCGGACCCAGGCGCCCCCTGAGCAGCGCTCGCAGAGACTGCCCTCTCGTCCCTCTCGTCCCTCTCGTCCTGGACGTCATGCCCAGCCTCCCTGCTTGCGGCGGGTCCTGCGGAGCAGCCAGAAGAAGAACGGGCTGCCGATCAGGGCGGTGAGGACGCCGAGCGGGAGTTCGGCGGGCTGGACGATCGTGCGGGCCGCCAGGTCCGCCGCCAGCAGGACGACCGCCCCGGCGAGCGCGCTGCCCGGGATCAGGAACCGGTGCCCCGGCCCGGCCGCCATGCGCAGCAGATGCGGGACGACCAGCCCGACGAACCCGATCACCCCGGACACGCTCACGGCGGCGGCGGTGAGCAGCGCGACGACCAGGATCAGCACGACCCTCAGCCGCTCCACGTCCACCCCGAGGTGCCGCGCCGGCCGCTCACCCAGCGCGAGCAGGTCCAGCCTCCGCGCGTACAGGGGCGCCACGGTCAGCCCGATCACCGCGCACGGCAGGACGGCCAGCACCTTCGGCCACGTCGACTGCGCGAGCGAGCCCAACTGCCAGAAGGTGATCTGGTTGACGGCCGCCGTGTCCTGCGCCAGGAAGATGAACAGCCCGATCGTGGCGCCCGCGAACGCGTTCACCGCGATACCGGTGAGGATCAGCGTCACGACCTCCGTGCGCCCGCCCGACCGCGACATCCCGTACACCACGAACACGGTGATCACACCGGCGACGAACGCGAACACCGACACCGTCCAGGTGCCGAGGAACGTGATCCCGAACGCGATCGTCGCGACCGCGCCCACCGCCGCGCCCAGCGAGACCCCGATGACACTCGGCTCCGCCAGCGGGTTCCCGAAGATCCCCTGCATCAGAGCGCCCGCGCACCCGAGCGATGCCCCGATCAGCGAGGCCAGCACGATCCGCGGGAACCGCACGTTCCACAGCACCGACTCGGGGACGCGTTCGAGCCGCGCCCCGCCGAGCCCGATCCGATGGGCGACCGAGGAGATCACGTCACCGGTGGGGATCGGGTAGGCCCCGAGTCCGCCGGCGACGGGGACCAGCACGAGGAGGGCGACGACGAGGCCGACGGTGAGGAGGAGGGGGGCGCGACGGCGGGCGGGGGCGGAGGCCCGTGACCCGCTGGTCTCCGCGGCGTCGCTCGCCGTGGCGGACCCGTCGGACCTCTCCGGCTCGACCGGCTTGTCCAGTACGGTCACTTGGTCCTCTCATGGATGGGGCCGGGCCTGCCCGATCGCTGTCCGGCGGTGCGGTGACCTGGTACGACCCGGGGCCCGGTTGATGTTTGAATGCGGGGGTGACCGACTTCGATGTGCTGCGGGTGTTCTGCGGACCCCGCGGCGGATACGGCAACGAACTGGGCGTCGTCCGCGAGGGCTCCGTGATGCCCGACCGCGCCGAGCGCCAGGAGTTCGCCGCCAAACTCGGCTTCAGCGAGACCGTGTTCGTGGACGACCCCGAGCGCGGTGTCATCGACATCTACACCCCCTCGCTGCGCCTGCCCTTCGCCGGATACCCGTGCGTGGGCGCGGCCTGGCTGCTCGACGTACCCGAACTGGTCACCCCGGCCGGGGTCGTCGGGGCCCGGCTGGACGGGGAGTTCAGCTGGATCGAGGCCCTGCCGGAGTGGGCCCCGCCCCGCACGTTCCGCCAGTACGCCTCCGCCGCCGAGGTCGACGACCTGCGGGTACCGGAGCCAGGCGAGCGAAGCGAGATGGGGGTACCCCCGGACGAAGTCTGGGGGGGGATCTATGCCTGGGCCTGGGAGGACGAGGCCGCCGGCCGCGTCCGCGCCCGCGCCTTCCCCGGCCGCGGCGACGGCATCGACGAGGACGAGGCCACGGGCGCGGCGGCGCTACAGCTGACGGCTCAGCTGGGCCGTGCCCTGAACATCACCCAGGGCACGGGCTCCCAGATCCTGACGGCACCGCAGCCGCACGGGTGGGTGGAGGTCGGGGGGCGGGTGTTCCTGGAGCGGTAGGGCGCTCCTTCGACAAGGGCCGCACCCCGTGCCTTCAAGGGGCGCGGGGAACTGCGCGACCAGCCCCCACGCACCCGCAGTGAACAATCGGCCCCGCAGCGGAGCGCTCACGCGCTGAGGGGGAATTCCTCACCCAGCGCGAGAAAGACCGCGGTGTTCAGCGCGAACGCCCGCTTGCACTCACTCACGATCCGCTGCTTCTCCAGGTCATCGGCCCGCACCCGGTCCAGCAGCTCCCGGTACCCGCGCTTGAACGCGGCCGGGTTGGTGATCTCCTCGAAGACGTAGAACCGGACCCCGTCACCCTTCCTGGCGAGGCCCCAGGTCTTCTCGGCCCGGTCCCGGACGATCTGCCCGCCGGAGAGGTCACCGAGGTACCGCGTGTAGTGGTGGGCCACATAACCGCCGGCCCAGGTGCGCGCGCACTCGGCGACCCGCGCCGCGTACGCCTCGGTCGCCGGCAGCGCCGTGAGCGTCGAGCGCCAGCCGGGGCCGCGCAGATACTCCAGGTCGCGCTCCAGCGCCGCCAGCCGCATCAGCTCGGGCTGGATGAACGGCCCCGCGACGGGGTCCCCGGCCAGCCCCGGCGCGGCGCTCTCCAGCGCCTCGTACACGAACCACAACTGCTCGGTGTACCGCGTGTACGCCTCGATGCCGAGTTTGCCGCCCAGCATGTCGTCCATGAACGTCGTGGACACCACCTCGGTGTGCTGTTCGTGCGAGGCGGTGCGGATGAGCGTGGAGAACGCCGTGTCCGATGCGACCGACGCGTTCATGGAGGCCTCCGGTGCCGAAGTGGGGAAGACGAGAAGCTGACGTCATTTTCTATGGTTAGGCTTACCTAAGTCAACAGGTTCCCGACTCCCTGTCGGTAAAAAGGTACCCCGAATCCCCACCGGCCCCCCATGGAATCCGTGCAACGCATCCGGGCGTGCGTCCGGGCAGCGAAAAGCCCGCCGTGCGGCCGGAACCGAAGGCGGGCTGTCGCTTGAGGGCGTCTGATGTGGGTCTACGGCAGCGTGAGGATCTCCGCGCCGGTCTCCGTCACCGCCAGCGTGTGCTCGAACTGGGCGGTCCGCCGGCGGTCCTTCGTCACGACCGTCCAGCCGTCGTCCCACATGTCGTAGTCGTACGACCCGAGCGTGAGCATCGGCTCGATCGTGAACGTCATCCCGGTCTGGATCACGGTGGTGGCGTGCGGGGAGTCGTAGTGCGGGACGATCAGCCCGGAGTGGAACGACGAGTTGATCCCGTGCCCGGTGAAGTCGCGCACGACCCCGTACCCGAACCGCTTCGCGTACGACTCGATGACCCGCCCGATGATGTTGATCTGCCGGCCGGGCCTGACCGCCTTGATGGCCCGGGCGAGGGACTCCCGGGTCCGCTCGACGAGAAGCGACGACTCCTCGTCCACGTCCCCCACCAGGTAGGTGGCGTTGTTGTCGCCGTGGACGCCGCCGATGTACGCCGTCACGTCCAGGTTGACGATGTCGCCGTCGCGCAGCACGGTCGAGTCGGGGATGCCGTGGCAGATGACCTCGTTGACCGAGGTGCACAGCGACTTGGGGAAGCCCCGGTAGCCGAGGGTCGAGGGGTAGGCCCCGTGGTCGCACATGTACTCGTGCGCGACCCGGTCCAGTTCGTCCGTGGTGACCCCGGGAGCGATGTGCTTGGCCGCCTCGGCCATCGCCCGCGCCGCGATCCGGCCGGCGATCCGCATCGCCTCGATGGTCTCGGGCGTCTGCACCTCCGGCCCGGTGTACGGAGTCGGGGCGGGCTTGCCCACGTACTCGGGTCGGCGGATGTTTCCCGGGACGGGGCGGGTGGGGGAGAGCTTCCCCGGTGCGAGCAGCGACTGGCCAGACATGCCCGCGAGTTTAACCAGCGGTGGTGGGGGACGATGTCGGTGACGACCGATGAAGGGAACTCGTGTCATGCCCCTGTTCAAGCGGCGTACCGTCGGCAAGCCCGGCGAATGGTTCTACTGCCTGGAACACAAGAAGGTCGAAGAGGGGCCCGACTGCCCCGGCAAGGACCGCATGGGACCCTACGCCTCCCGCAAGGACGCCACCCTGGCGATGGAAACGGCCCGCGAACGCAACGCGGAATGGGACACGGACCCCCGGTGGCACGACACCCCGTCCGGGGAGTCCGGCACCTGACCTGGCGGTCGCCTTTCACCACTCCGCGGGAGTGGAGGGGCGGCCGTCGTGCAAAGCCCGCTGCCGCGTGGGAGCGTCGAGTCCGTCCTTGCGAGAGGAGGGTGCCGCCGTGCGCTCCCACTGGGCGTCGCCGAGCACCATGTCGGGGTCGAACATGACGACGACGGCGGAGATCAGGAGGGCGACGAGCGGGCCCGCGAGCATGGCCAGCAGGAACGACAGCAGGTCGGCGGAGGACTGCGAGACGGCGGACCGGCCGGTGAGGTGGACGGAGACGGAGGCCATGCCGGTGTAGTGCATACCGGTCACGGCCACGCCCATGATCATGCTCGCCCCGATGCTGGCCCACAGCGTGTGGATGGAGACGGCCGCCCACAGGGCCGCCGTGGCGGCGATGACGGCGATGACGACGGAGAGGGTCACCGTCGGGGTGTCGTAGTGGAGTGTGCCGTTGGTGTGCATGGCGGCCATACCGAGGTAGTGCATGGCCGCGACGCCGAGCCCGGTGACCGCGCCGGCCGTCGCCAGTGTCAGCGGGGAAGCGCCCCGGTAGCCGACGAGGAACAAGCCGACCGCGACCACGCCGATGGCGACCGCGAGGCTGAGCAGCGTCTTCGTCGTGTCGTAGTCGACCAGCGCGCCCTGGATGTTGAAGCCGATCATGGCGATGAAGTGCATGGTCCAGATGCCGCAGCCGATCGATGTGGCCCCCAGGGCCAGCCACCCCGCTCTGCGGTGCCGGCGTCTCAGTGACCGGGTCGTGCACCTCAGCCCGAGCGCGGCCCCGAGGCAGGCCAGCAGATAAGCCGCGACCGGGGTCGCGGCGCCGTAATAGAAGTTGGAGACGGTGGCGTTCATGCGGGGCCCTCCCCTGGCGCACATGAGATCCGGCCCGGCAGCCCTAGGGATCAATTCAAGCCACCTGGCCGAGGTGGCGCGATTCAATCACACTGTGCGCACACTTCCCACACGTAGGGATGATCATTAGTTGAATCACGGACAACTGTGGGGTGTGGCGGACCCAGGGTCACCAGTGGATGGGCGGCGGGGAGGCCAACTGGGCGGACAGACGGGAGAGGCGGTCCCGGAAACGGCGTCGCCCCTCCGCGCCGGCAGCGCGCTCCGTACCGACGAGCAGCAGCCCACCGCCGTACGACATCACGGATCCCCGCGACGCCCCCGCGAACCGTCGCTAGAAGGCCCAAGATCTTCATGGGCCTTCTAGGTCCCCAGCCACTCCGTCCCGGCGAGCACCTCACACAACAACGCGACCCGTACGGCATCCATGCGCCCGCATCCTGCCGCAACCGGACACTCGTGACCCGGTGTTCACCCCGAATTGGCCCGGGCCGGGCACGCAGGCCGAACAGCCACACCCACGTCACCGCACCGTCGCCCCCACGAGCCGCCCCCACCCCCAGGAGCCCCCCATGACCCCCACGCCCCAGTCCAGCGTCCCCTTCCACGCCGGCCGCGAGGGCTACGCCAGTTTCCGGATCCCGGCGGTCGTCGCCACCGCCACCGGCGGCCTGCTCGCCTTCTGCGAGGGCAGGGTCGGCGGGCGGGAGGACTTCGGGAACATCGACATCGTGGTGAAGCGGTCGACGGACGGAGGCCGGACGTGGGGCCCGCTCCAGGTCGCCGCCAAGAACGGTGACGCCCTCGCGGGGAACCCCGCCCCCGTCGTCCTCGACTCCGGCCGGATCCTGCTGGTCCACGTCCGCAACGCCGCCCTCGCCACGGAGGACGCCATCCGACGCGGCGCCGTGACCGCGGCGGACGGGCGCAGGGTGTGGGTGCGGCACAGCGACGACGAGGGGGCGACCTGGTCGAGCCCCAGGGAGATCACCGAACAGGCCAAGAAGCCCGAGTGGCGGTGGTACGCCACCACACCCGGCCACGCGCTCCAGCTCTCCACCGGCCGCGTCGTCGTCCCCGCCAACCACTCCCTCCCGCCCGCCGGCACGGACAACGGCACGGAGGGCAAGTACAACGGCGGACACTGCCTGCTGAGCGACGACCAGGGCACCACCTGGCGCATCGGGTACGTCGACGACAACACCGACGGCTACATCAACGCCAACGAGACCACCGCCACCGAACTCCCCGACGGCCGCGTCTACTTCAACACCCGCAACGACTCCCCGGCCCCCGGCACCCGCGCCGACGCCCACTCCGCCGACGGCGGCCGGAGCCTGGTCAAGCCGTTCCGGCCGCAGGCGGGCCTCGTCGGCCCGGTCGTCGAGGGCAGCGTCCTCCAGCTCCGCGACCCCGACCTGCTCCTCTACTCCGGTCCGGCCGACCCCGGCTTCCGCGCCCTGATGACCGTCCGCGCCAGCACCGACCACGGCGTCACCTGGCGCCCCGTCCACACCGTCGACGGCCTGCCCGCCGCGTACTCCGACCTCGTACGGGTCGACGAGGAGACCGTCGGACTGCTCTACGAGACGGGCGACTTCAGCGCGTACGAGACGATCACGTTCCGGCGGATCCCTCTCGCTGACCTCACCGGAGCCGCCGCATCCGCATCCGCAGCCGGAGCCGGAGCCGGAGCCGGAGCCGGAGCCGCCGCATCCGCAGCCGGAGCCGTCGTATCGCCGTGACCGCGCCGCCCCGTGACCGGGCTCACCTGACCGTCACCCTCGACGGGCGCGCACGTAAAGTCGGCCCATGACCTCTACTGACAGTGCACAGCAGCCCCCCGTGAAGGCCGCCGCGAAGGCCCCGGCCAAGGACCCCTGGGACCTGCCGGACGTGTCGGGGCTCGTCGTCGGCGTGCTCGGCGGCACCGGGCCGCAGGGCAAGGGCCTCGCCTACCGACTCGCCAAGGCCGGCCAGAAGGTGATCATCGGGTCGCGGGCCGCCGACCGTGCCCAGGGCGTCGCCGAGGAACTCGGACACGGCGTCGAGGGCGCCGACAACGCCGAGACCGCCCGCCGCAGCGACATCGTGATCGTCGCGGTGCCGTGGGACGGGCACGGCAAGACCCTCGAATCGCTGCGCGAGGAACTGGCCGGCAAGCTCGTCGTCGACTGTGTCAACCCGCTCGGCTTCGACAAGAAGGGCGCCTACGCGCTGAAGCCGGAGGAGGGCAGCGCCGCCGAGCAGGCCGCCGCCCTGCTGCCGGACTCGCGCGTCACCGCCGCCTTCCACCACCTCTCCGCCGTCCTCCTCGAAGACCCGGAGATCGAGGAGATCGACACGGATGTGATGGTCCTCGGCGAGGAGCGGGCCGACGTCGAGATCGTGCAGGCGCTGGCGGGCCGCATCCCCGGTATGCGCGGCATCTTCGCCGGCCGGCTGCGCAACGCCCACCAGGTCGAGTCCCTGGTCGCCAACCTGATCTCCGTCAACCGCCGCTACAAGGCACACGCGGGCATCCGCCTGACGGACGTGTAGCCCACGCCCGGCCGACGCACGGACGCCCCCGGGCATGGGGGACACTGGACGCCGTACCACCCCGTCCGAACGCCCTCCCAGGAGCCGACCCCCATGCCCCCCTTGCTCCCACCCGACCCGGCCCGGCGACTCGCCCTCTACGCCCTCATCGTCTGTCTCCTCGCCATCGCCGCGGCCGTGGTCTCCTTCAGCCGGGGCAGTTGGCTGGGCGTGGTGTGGGTGCTGATGGCCGGTCTGTCGTCCAACATGACCTGGTACTACGCGCGGAAGGCGAAGCTGGAGCGCCGGTCCGCCACCGGCTGAGCCACGCGGCCGTCCCTCACATCCCGGTGAGGCAGATGTCGCTGTCCGCGCGCCAGAAGCGGTAGAGCCAGTAGCCGCAGTCGGACAGCTGGTCCTCGATCCCCAGGCCCCGCATGAACGCGTCGATCACGTCCCAGAACACGCCGTTCACCGCCGGGATCCACAGCACCGCGAAGACGAGCAGCAGACCGAAGGGCGCGAGCGGCTCCACCTGACGGCGGATCTTGTACGACAGCCAGGGCTCGATGACGCCGTAGCCGTCCAGGCCGGGCACCGGCAGGAAGTTCAGGATCGCCGCCGTGACCTGGAGCATCGCGAGGAAGGCGAGGGCGAAGAGGAAGGCCGTCGGCACGCCGTCCGTGACGCCCAGCCAGAACGGCGCGGTGCAGACGGCCGCGAACAGGACGTTCGTCAGCGGGCCCGCCGCCGAGATCAGGCTGTGCTTCCAGCGGCCCTGGATACGGCCGCGCTCGATGAACACCGCGCCACCGGGCAGACCGATACCGCCCATGATCACGAACACGACGGGCAGCACGATGCTGAGCAGGGCGTGCGTGTACTTCAGCGGGTTGAGGGTCAGATAGCCCTTGGCGCCGATGGAGATGTCGCCGCTGTGCAGGGCGGTGCGGGCGTGCGCGTACTCGTGCAGACACAGCGAGACGATCCACGCCGAGGTCACGAACAGGAACACGGCCAGGCCGGGCTGCTCGGCGAACCCGGTCCACGTGGCCCATCCGGTGACCGCCATCACGGCCACGATCCCCAGGAAGACGGGGCTGATCCTCCGGTCACTCCGGCGGGACGCGGCGGTGGTCATGGGGCTCCTAGGACTCTGGGCGGACCGCCGACGCTGTGTCGGGGGCTCGTCTGGTGTGTGCCGACGGTGTGCCGACGCAGGGTCGATCACTTGATCGGACTGCCCGACGGTACCGGGCGTATGCCGAAAACGTCTCGCGATCCCCTCCTGGTTCCTAGGAAGGTGGGGACGAACGGTCGACGGTCGTACGGGAGCGTTCGACTCGATGTACCGGACACACGAAGCCGACCCCGACAGAGACAATGGTCCCGTGCGCTACCGCATCCTCGGCACCACCCAGGCACTGCAGGCCGACGGCCGCCCCGTCCCCGTCGGGGGCGCCCGGCTGCGCGCCCTGCTGACCGTGCTCGCTCTGCGGCCGGGGCGTACGGTGCCCGCGGCCGTGCTCGTCGACGAGGTGTGGGCCGACGATCCGCCCGCCGACGCGCTCGCAGCGCTGCAGGCGCTGGTCGGCCGACTGCGCAGGGCGCTGGGCCCGGACGCGGTCGAGTCGGCGAACGGCGGCTATCGCCTCGCGGCCACCCCGGACGACGTCGACCTGCACCGCTTCGAACGCCTCGCGGACGAGGGCGCCCGCGCGCTCGCCGACGGCGACCCGGCCAAGGCCGCCGACGTCCTCGACGACGCGCTCGCCCTCTGGCAGGGCCCGCCGCTGGCCGACCTCCCCGACCGCGCCGCCGAGGCCGCCCGTTGGGAGACCCGCCGCCTCGACGCCCACCGCACCCGCCTCACCGCCGCGCTCGCCCTCGGCCGCCCCGACTCCGCCCTCCCCGACCTCATCGCCCTCTGCGACACCCACCCCCTCGACGAACCCCTCCAGTCCCTGCGCCTGCGCGCCCTCCGCGACACCGGCCGCTCCGCCGAGGCCCTCGCCGCCTACGAAGAGGTCCGCACCCTCCTGTCGGACCGCCTGGGCACGACCCCGGGCCCGGCCCTGCGCAGCATCCACGAAGACCTGCTGAACTCCGACGGGGCCGAGCCCCGTCAGGGGCGCGGGGACCTGCGCGACCAGCCCCCACCCACCCGCACGCAACCACTCACCCCATCCACCCCACGGGGTCGAAGGGGCAGCGCCCCTGGGGGAGGGACGGGTAGGGGCGGCGGGGGCGGGATACCCGACCCGAACCCCCACCCCACCCGCCCCCCGGGCAACCTCCGCGCCCGCCTCACCTCCTTCGTGGGCCGCGACACCGACATCGACACCATCCGCGACGACCTCACCACCACCCGCCTGGTGACGCTCCTGGGCCCGGGCGGCGCGGGCAAGACCCGCCTCTCCCAGGAGGCCGGCGAGGCAGTCGCCGAGGACATGCCGGACGGCGTCTGGCTCGCCGAACTCGCCCCCGTCGACGACCCGGCGAACGTCCCGGAGGCCGTGCTCACCGCCCTCGGCGCCCGCGAGACCGTCCTGCGGGGCGCCGGCGCCGACGAGATGCGCGTCGCGGCGGACCGCCAGGACGACCCGCTGGCCCGTCTCGCCGAACACTGCGCCGGACGCCGCATGCTGCTGATCCTCGACAACTGCGAACACGTCGTCGAGGCCGCCGCCCACCTCGCCGACCAGCTCCTCCAGCGGTGCCCGGAGCTGACCGTACTGGCCACCAGCCGCGAACCCCTCGGCGTACCGGGGGAGTTGGTGCGCCCGGTGGAACCGCTGACGGAACCCCACGCGCTGCGCCTGCTCGCCGACCGGGGAGCGGCCGCCCGGCCCGGGTTCACCGTCGCCGCCGACCCGGAGGCCGCCGCCGAGATCTGCCGCCGCCTCGACGGACTGCCGCTCGCCATCGAGCTGGCGGCGGCCCGGCTACGCATGTTGACGCCCCGTCAGATCGCCGACCGCCTCGACGACCGCTTCCGGCTGCTCACCTCCGGCAGCCGTACCGTCCTGCCCCGGCAGCAGACCCTGCGCGCGGTCGTCGACTGGTCCTGGGAGCTGCTCGACGAGGACGAACGGTACGTCCTGCGGCGGCTGTCGGTGTTCGCCGGCGGCTGCGACCTGGCCGCCGCCGAGGCCGTCTGCGGTCCCGCCGCGCTGGAGGCGATCGGCTCGCTCGTCGACAAGTCCCTCGTCGTGGCGGCCCCTTCGGCGGGTGCGGGCGGCGAGATGCGTTACCGGCTCCTGGAGACCGTCGTCGAGTACGCCGGCGAACGGCTCGACGAGACGGGTACCCGCCCCGCCGCCGCACGCGCGCACCTCACGTACTACCGCGAACTCGTCCGCGCCACCGACCCGTTGCTGCGCGGCTCCGGCCAGCGTGCCGCGATCGAGCTGCTGGAGCTGGAGTACGAGAACATCCGCACCGCCCTCAGACACGCCGTCGCCGAGCGGGACGAGCAGGAGGCGCTCTGCCTGACGCTGTCGTTGTGCTGGTACTGGCAGATGCGCGATCTGAAGACCGAGGCCCGCCACTGGTCCGCCCAGGTCAAGGAACTCGGGCCGGACCCCTTCACCGCGCCCGCCCGCCCCGTCCCGGACCTGCGCGGACGCGCCGTCGACAGTCCGCCGCCGATGAGTGCGGACGTCCTCGACGAGGCCCGGCGCGGGGTGCACCTGGTCCATCTGGCCTGCATGGACATGGAGTTGCCCGCCTGGGAGGCCCCCGAGGGCCAGGAGAAGCTGCGGATCATCAGCGCGACCTACCGCCCGGGCCAGCCGCAGACCTGCCGCTTCCCCGGCTTCATGTGGTTCTACGCCGTCCTGCTGACCGGCGACATGGGCCGGCTGCGCGCCATCCTCGACGCCAACATCCGCACCTGCCGCGAGCTCGGTTACACCTGGGAGCTGGCGCAGAACCTGCAGATGCGGGCCAACATCCTCGCCAACCGCAGCGACTGGGCGGGCGACGCCGCTACGGACGCCGACGAGTCGCTGGAGCTCTTCGACCGGCTGGGGGACGCCTGGGGCGCCGCCGAGGCGCTCTCGGCGCGTGGCGAGTCCCTGGAACGCCGGGGCGAGTTCGCGCTCGCCGCCGCGGACTTCGAGCGGGCCATCGCGTACGCCGAACGGCTCGGCGCCCATGCCCAGTTGGGGATGCTCGGCGTCCGGCTCGGCAGTGTGTACATCGAGGGCGGCGACGCGGAGCGCGGCGAGAGGATGCTGTTCGACGTGTTGGAGGCCGGGCGTCGCGCCGCCCGCGAGGCGGTGCCCGCCGCCCGCCTCTTCCTCGCGGTCCGGCTCGGCCGCAGCGGGCGCCAGGCCGAGGCCCGGGAGCAGCTGACGCTGCTGCGCGAGGACTTCCACGCCGCCGACTTCGTGCTCTTCGCCGGGTTCGTCATCGGTGTCGAGGGCTGGCTGGAGGGGATCGACGGACACCACGAGAAGGCGCTGCGGCTGATGCGCCGGGCGCTGAAACGGAGCCTGGACCGGCTGTCCCGGATGGTCGCGCCCCACATGACCGCCATCCATCTCGTGACCGCCGTCATCTCCGTCGCGGGCGTCGACGGCGGCTCACGCGCCCGGGAGGCGGCCCAACTCCTCGGCGCCGCCGACGCGCTGCTGCCGCCCGGTCACTTCTCCAGCCCGATGGAGGTCGAGGCCCGCGCCAAGGCCGAGGCGGTGACCCGGGCCCGGCTGGACGACGCGGCCTACGCCACCGCGTACGCCGAGGGCGGCGCCCTCACCCTGGAGGAGGCCGTCGCCCTCGTCTGACCTGACCTGACCTGACCTGACCTGACCTGACCTGACCTCCGACGACGTCGGCGTACGAGTTACGCGTGACTCGTACGACGTACGAGTCACGACGTACGAATTGCGACGTCGTCCGAGGTCAGCTCTTCGTCTTGAACTTGTGGATCGCGATCGGTGCCATCACCGCCGTCAGCGCCACCGACCAGCCGAGCGTGACGAACAGGTCGTGGGCGATCGGTCCGCCCGTCATCAGCCCGCGCGCGGTGTCCGCGAGGGCCGACAGCGGGTTGTAGTCGGTGAAGGCCTGCAGCCAGCCCGGCATGGACTGGGTCGGCGCGAAGATCGACGAGCCGAACTGCAGCGGGAACAGCACCAGGAAGCCCATCGCCTGCACGGACTGCGCGTTCTTCAACGTCACGCCCAGCACCAGGAAGATCCACATCAGGGACGAGCCGAAGACGGTGGCCAGGCCCACCGCGCCGAGCAGCCCCGGCCAGTTGGTGATGTCGAATCCGATGAGGACACCGACGGTCAGCAGGATGGTCGTGGCGACCAGCATGCGCAGCAGCTCGACGGAGATCTTCGCGAGCAGCACCGAGGACCGGCCGATGGGCAGGGACCGGAAGCGGTCCATGATGCCCTTCTGGAAGTCCTCGTTGAACCCCGTGCCGACGCCCATGGCCATGTTCATGCACGTCATCGCCATCAGTCCCGGCACCACGTACTGCACGTACTCCTCCTGGCCGCCGCCCAGCGCCTGCCCGATGGAGCCGCCGAAGACGTACACGAAGAGGAGGGTGAACACGATCGGCATGAGGACCGCGTCGAACATCGACTCGGGGTCCTGCCGGATCCACAGCAGGTTGCGCCGGACGAGCGCGCCGGTGTGCCGGGCATGGGCCCGCAGCCCGATCCGGCCGTCGGGCCGACCGGTCTCGCCGGTCGTGGGAAGGGTTGCGGCGCTCATACGGCGACCTCCTCGTGGGCGGGGGCCGAGGTCGTGCCCTGCGGCGCGCCGGCCTTGTGACCGGTGAGGGACAGGAACACCTCGTCCAGGCTGGGCAGTTCGGTGCTGATCGAGGCGATGGTGACCCCGCGCGCGGTGAGCACGCCGACGACCGCGGTCAGCTGCTCGTCGCTGAGGATCGGCACGAGCAGGGTGCCGGTTTCGGGGTCCACGGTGGTCGTGGCGAGCCCGGTGATGCCCAGGCCGTCGAGATCCTCGGCCAGCGGCCGCAGATGCGCCGGGTCGGCCGGCCGGACGCGGAGCGTACGCCCGCCGACCTGGGCCTTCAGCTCCTCGATACGGCCGCCCGCGATGACCTTCCCCCGGTCGATCACGGTCAGCTCCGAGGCCAGCTGCTCGGCCTCCTCCATGTACTGCGTGGTCAGCAGCACGGTCACGCCGTCGCCGACCAGGCGCTTCACCTCGGTCCACACCTCGTTGCGCGTCCGCGGGTCGAGGCCGGTCGTCGGCTCGTCCAGGTACAGCACGGCCGGGCTTCCGATCATGGACGCGGCCAGGTCGAGCCGCCGCCGCATACCGCCGGAGTACGTCGCCGCCGGGCGCCGGGCGGCCTCGGTCAGCGAGAACCGCTCCAGCAGACCGGTGGCCCGGTTCTTCGCCTCCTTCCGGGGCAGGTCGAGCAGCCGGCCGATCATGTACAGGTTCTCGAAGCCGGACAGCTTCTCGTCCACGGACGCGTACTGTCCCGTCAGCCCGATCACCCGGCGGAGCTGCCGCGGCTGCCGTACGACGTCATAGCCGGCCACGGTCGCGTGCCCCGCGTCCGGCGTGATCAGCGTGGACAGGCACCGTACGAGGGTCGTCTTGCCCGCCCCGTTCGGGCCGAGCACGCCCATCACCGTGCCCTCACGCACATCGAGGTCGACACCGTCCAGCGCCCTGGTCTCGCCGTAGTGCTTGACCAGCCCCCGCACGGTGACAGCGCCCTTCGCGCCGCTGGCTTCCTTGTCGATTCGTGTCATGCGGATGACGGTGTCAGGGCCCACCGACAAACCACCGACAGCCCACCTGCACGGCCGACATCGCACCGACATCCCACCGACGTGCCGCTCGACGCACCGCACGAGAACGCGAAACCGGTGCCCGGCGTGCCGCCTAGGCGGCACGCCGGACCGGCGCGGGCGGCGTGTCAGTCGGCCGTGTAGGCCGTGACGGAGCGGCTGCTCTCGAACGCGTACCTGTACTTCACGTTGTCGTTCACGTCGGTCGCGATGACCGCCCACCGGTCGAGGGTGGCCAGCCTGAAGCTGGCCTGGCAGTAGTTGAGGGTGTTGTCGCTGCGGTAGAAGCACACCTTGACTTCGCGAGTGGAGTCACTGGGGCTGTTGGTGATCTTCAGGTTGATGTCCTGGCAGGCCGACGAGGTCGTGAACATCTGGCTCACCGTGTGGTCGATGAGCTTGGTGAACTGCACCGCCCCGCCGTAGCAGGTCGCCGCGCTCGCCGGACTGCCGGTGGCGAGGCCGAGGCCGACGCCGGAGACGAGCAGTGCGGCGGCGAAGGCACCGGCTTTGGCGCGGGTGGCGATGGATCGCTTCATGGATGGGTCCCCCTGTGGATGTCGTCGTCGACGTGAACCGCGCGGACCCGTGCCGTGCCGCGGGCGGCGGGTACGGGGCGCGGCTCAAGCCTGGCAGGGACCGAGGTGTGAGGGAGCCTGCGACTCTTGAGGTTGACTTCCGTGCTCGCCCGGCCCCGAGGCGCGCGACCGGCACGAAGCAGCCCGCCGACGGGGGAAGATCGGCGGGCTGCTGTGGTACCGCAGTGGCTCTGTGGCCGTCGGGCCCTTCCTGGGCCGGCGGGCATCAGTGAACGGAGTGCTCCTCCGTCGGGAACGTCCCGCCCACGACGTCCTCCGCGAACGCCTTCGCCGCGTCACCCATGACCGTACGCAGATCGGCGTACTGCTTCACGAACTTCGGCATCCGTCCGCCGGTCAGCCCGAGCATGTCGGTCCACACGAGGACCTGCGCGTCGGTCTCCGCGCCCGCGCCGATGCCCACGGTCGGGATGTGGAGCACCCGCGTGACCTCCGCCGCCAGCTCCGCCGGAACCAGCTCCAGGACGACCGCGAACGCGCCCGCGTCCTGGACGGCCTTGGCGTCGCGCAGCAGCTGCTGCGCGGCCTCCTCGCCCCGGCCCTGTACGCGGTAGCCCATCGCGTTGACGGACTGCGGGGTGAGGCCGATGTGGGCCATGACCGGGATGCCGGACTCGACCAGCAGCTCGATCTGGCGGTGCGACCGCTCGCCGCCCTCCAGCTTGACCGCGCCGACCCCGGCCTCCTTGACCAGCCGGGTCGCCGAGCGCAGCGCCTGCACCGGGCCCTCCTGGTAGGAGCCGAAGGGCAGGTCGCCGACGATCAGGGCGCGGCTGGTGCCCCGTACGACGGCCGCGGACAGCATGGTCATCTCGTCGAGGGTGACGGGCACGGTCGACTCGTACCCGAGGTGGCAGTTGCCCGCGGAGTCGCCGACGAGCATGACCGGGATGCCGGCCTCGTCGAAGACGGACGCGGTCATCGCGTCGTACGCGGTGAGCATGGGCCACTTCTCGCCGCGCTCCTTGGCGAGGGCGATGTCCCGGACGGTGATACGGCGCGTGCCCTTGCCCCCGTACAGCGCCTTGCTGCCGTCGGAGGGCTTCGTCTGGGCAGCCGAAAGCTGCGTCATCGCTACAGCTCCTTCATGTCATCTCGAGGCACCCTGACGGTGTCCCCGGACCACTCCCATGGTGGCACCTCGGTCCAGAGAGGGCTAGGGGAGGTCGATGTGACCGTTCCGGCATGCGGTGCGTGCCGACTTGCGCTGCGTAAGAGCCGGGTAAAAGATTTACGATACGAGACGGTCCCGTATCGAAATAGGTCTAGGCTCACGACATGACTACCGCAGTCCCTGACTCCCGAATACCGGCGGCGGTGCATCGGCGCCGCTGGGCGATCCTCGGTGTGCTGATGCTGAGCCTGCTGATCGTGGTGCTCGACAACTCGATCCTCAACGTCGCCATCAAGACCATCTCCACCCCGGCGCCCACCGGCCTCGGCGCCACCCAGAGCGAGCTGGAGTGGGCGATCAACGCCTACACGCTCGTCTTCGCGGGGCTGCTGTTCTCCGCGGGCCTCCTCGGCGACCGCCTCGGCCGCAAGAAGGTCCTGCTCGGCGGGCTCGTCGTGTTCGGTGTCGGCTCGGCCCTCGCCGCCATGTCGGGCTCCCCGGCCGAGCTGATCGTCTTCCGCGCGGTGATGGGCCTCGGTGCCGCCTTCGTGATGCCCGCCACCCTCGCCGTCCTCATGAACGTCTTCGAGCGCGACGAACAGCCGAAGGCCATCGGCATCTGGGCGGGCGGCGTCGGCCTCGCCATCGCCATCGGCCCGATCACCGGCGGCCTCCTCCTCGACCACTTCTGGTGGGGCTCGGTCTTCCTGATCAACGTCCCGATCGTCGTCCTCGCGCTCGGCCTGATGATGTGGCTGGTGCCCGACTCGCGCGACCCCCACCCCGGCCGCATCGACCCCGTCGGCGTCGTGCTCTCCGTCGTCGGCCTCGTGCTCCTCGTCTACGGCATCATCCGCGGCGGCCAGCTCGCCGACTTCACCGACGTCACCGTCCTCGGGACCATCGCGGCCGGGCTCGCGGTCCTCGCCGCCTTCGTGGTCTTCGAGAAGCGCAGCGACCACCCCTCCATCGACATGACGTTCTTCAAGAACAAGGTCTTCTCGACCGCCATCGGCGTCATCGGTCTGGTCTTCTTCGCACTGATGGGCGTGACCTTCTTCTCCGTCTTCTACACCCAGACCGTACGCGGCTACTCCCCGCTCCAGACCGGCCTGTTGATGCTGCCGCTGGCCGTCGCGCAGCTCGTCTTCGCGCCGCGCGCCCGCCTCGTCGTCGACCGCTTCGGCAACAGCGCGGTGTGCACGGCGGGCATGGTGCTGATCGCCGGAATGCTGGCCGCGTTCGCCGTACTGGACGCGGACACACCGATCTGGATCCTCGAAGTGATCTTCTTCTTCATGGGCATGGGCATGGCGCACGTGATGACCCCGCTGAGCGTCGTCATCATGCAGGCGCTGCCCCGCGAGAAGGCCGGCTCCGCGTCCGCCCTCAGCAACACCTTCCGCCAGGTCGGCGGCGCCCTCGGTATCGCCGTCCTCGGCTCGGTGCTCTCCACCGCCTACCGGAGCGGCATCGAGGACAAGTTGCCCGCCGGCGCCCCGCACGCCGCCGCCGAGTCCATCGAGGCCACCCTCGGCCTCGCCGCCCGCCTCGGCGAACGGGGCGAGGCCCTGGTCGGCCCGGCCCACGACGCCTTCCTGCACGCCATGCACGTGACCGCCCTGTGCGGGGCCGGCATCGCCCTGATCGGCGCGGTGGCCATGGCGGTGTTCCTGCCGGGACGGCAGAAGGGCGGTCACGAGGGCAAGGAGGAAACGGAGTTGGCGGTCGCCGACCACTGACCGGCGCCCGCGTACGGCACCCCACTGCCGTACGCGGGAGAGAATCACCCCGGACACCGGAGCACGACAGCGCCGGACACCGGAGAACGACAGAGACGGAGTCGACCTTGAGCCTCGCCGAGAGCCACGCCGGAGACGGGCGGGTACGGGACGGGAGTCCCGTGCGCGGACGGCCCCGCAGCGAGGCCGTGGAGCGGTCCATCGTCGAGGGCGTGATGAAACTCCTCGAAGAGGGCGTGCCGCTCTCGGAGTTGTCGATCGAACGGGTGGCCCGCACCGCCGGCGTCGGCAAGGCGACCATCTACCGCCGCTGGAGCGGCAAGGAGGCGCTCTTCGCCGACGTACTGCGCGCCGCGGAGCCCCCGGACCCCGAACTGCCCGGCACCTCGATGCGCGACGACCTGGTCGTCCTCATGGAGGCGGCCCGCCGACGCGGGCTGCTCAACCGGCCGTCGGCGATCCTGCACAACGTCATCGCCCAGATGAAGAGCAGCCCCAAGATCTGGGACGCCTACCACGCGGACGTCGTCGCCCCCCGCCGCCGGGCCCTCGCCGAAGTCCTGCGCCGAGGCCGGGACAACGGCGAACTCCGCGCCGACGTGGACATCGACCTCGCCGGCGACCTGGTCTTCGGCCCCATGCTCGTCCGCACCGTCATGCGCCCGGACGCCTCCCTCCCCGAGGATCTCGCGGAGACCATCGTCGACACCGTGCTCGAAGGTCTTCGTCCTCCTGCGAAGTGAGTCACAGCGATGTGCGCGTTTCGTTACAGACGTCGGGACCTGTCCGCCGGTTCGGAACTCCGAACAGCGGGTTGTTCGTCCTCGTGCCCGTACGGCCGCCATGTGGCGGCAGGATCGACGGCGATCATCCCCTAGGGTCTTTAGGCGCGGGGGACGAAGCGCACGGCAGGTTGTGAGGACGGTATGGCGCAGGCGTACATGACGGAGACGGGCGGCGGCGGCATGGGTCAGGGCCGCGAACAATCCCGGCTTCGGCGCCTGCTGAGCCGTCTCTTCGGCGGCTGGAGAGGGGACCGGCGGATCTGGCGGCGCGGCATCGTCCTCGCCGTCCTCGCGGTCCTCGTCGCCCTGTTGATGGTGCTGCACGCCCAAGTCCCGAACGCCGTCGGCAACCTCGGCAGCCTGACCGAGACGTTCCTGCCCTGGCTGGGCGTCGCCATCCCGCTGCTGCTCGTCCTCGCGCTGGTCCGCAGGTCGGCGACCGCGCTCATCGCGCTGCTGGTGCCCACGGTCGTCTGGCTGAACCTCTTCGGCGGACTGGTCACCAGCAAGACCGGCGGCGGCGGTGACTTCACCGTCGTCACCCACAACGTGAACGCGGACAACGCCGACCCGTCCGGCACGGCCGGCGAGGTCGCCGCGTCCGGCGCGGACGTGGTGGCGCTGGAGGAACTGACCGAGAGCGCGATGCCGGTGTACGAGAAGGCCCTGGCCGCGACGTACCCGTACCACGAGGTCGTCGGCACCGTCGGGCTGTGGAGCAAGTACCGGATGAGCGACACCAAGCCCGTCGACATCAAGCTCGGCTGGGAGCGCGCGATGCGCTCGACGGTGGCCTCGCCGGACGGGCCGGTCGCCGTGTACGTCGCCCATCTGCCCTCGGTGCGGGTGAAGCTGGAGGCCGGGTTCACCGCCCGCCAGCGCGACAAGAGCGCCAACGCCCTCGGCGAGGCCATCGCCGACGAGCCGATCGAGCAGGTCGCCCTCCTCGGCGACCTCAACGGCACGATGAACGACCGCGCCCTGAACGCCGTCACCGCCCAGATGCGCTCCACCCAGGGCGCCGCGGGCAGCGGCTTCGGCTTCAGCTGGCCCGCGACGTTCCCGTTGGCACGGATCGACCAGATCATGGTCCGGGGCATGGAGCCGACGGCCTCGTGGACCCTGCCGGAGACGGGCAGCGACCATCTTCCGGTGGCGGCGCGGGTGACGATCGACACGTCCGGGGGCTGACGGAGCTGGTGGGACGGTCGGGGGCGCGGAGGGAATAGGGCCCGGGTTCGAGTTTGTTCCGTCAGTGAACATACGATGGAACCGAATCGGATTCCCCTCCCCCTGCCCTCCTGCAGTCTTTGAAAGGTCTCTCCGCCATGCCCTTGGCCCTGCTCGCTCTCGCCGTAGGCGCCTTCGGAATCGGCACGACCGAGTTCGTCATCATGGGCCTCCTCCCCGAGGTCGCCGACGACCTCGGCATCTCGATCCCCGCCGCCGGTCACCTGGTCTCCGCGTACGCGCTGGGCGTCGTCATCGGCGCCCCGCTGCTCGCCGCGGTCACCTCCCGCCTGCCCCGCCGCAAGGTTCTGATCGGGCTGATGGCCCTCTTCGTCGCCGGCAACGCGCTGTCCGCCCTCGCCCCCGACGAGCACTGGCTGCTCGCCGCCCGCTTCCTCAGCGGTCTGCCGCACGGCGCCTTCTTCGGTGTCGGCGCGGTTGTCGCGACCGGCCTCGTGGCGCCGGAGCGCAAGGCCCGCTCGGTCTCGCTGATGTTCCTGGGGCTGACGATCGCCAACGTCGCCGGTGTGCCCGTCGCGACCCTCGTGGGCCAGCACTTCGGCTGGAGGATCACCTTCCTCGGCGTGAGCGCGATCGGACTGGCGGCGATCGCCTCCCTGGCGCTGCTGCTGCCGCACGACCGCGCGGCCGCGCCGACGGCCGGTCTGCGCGGCGAACTGGGCGCCCTGCGCTCACTGCCCGTCTGGCTCGCCCTCGGCACGACCGTCGCCGGCTTCGGCGCGCTCTTCTCCGCCTACAGCTACATCACGCCGATGCTCACGCACTCCGCCGGGTTCGCCGGGACCAGCGTCACCCTGCTGCTCGCGCTGTTCGGCGTGGGCGCGACCATCGGAAACCTGGCCGGCGGCCGCCTCGCCGACCACTCCCTGCGGGGCACCCTCTTCGGCGGCCTGGCATCCCTGATCGTGGTGCTCGCGCTCTTCCCGGTCCTCATGTCCGCCCAGTGGAGCGCGGCCCTGGCCGTCCTCCTCCTCGGCACCGCCGCCTTCGCCACCGGCTCCCCCCTCCAGTTGATGGTCATGGAGAAGGCCGCCACCGCCCCCTCCCTCGCCTCCTCCGCCAACCAGGCCGCCTTCAACCTCGCCAACGCCGGCGGCGCCTGGATCGGCGGCCTCGCCCTGGCAGCCGGCCTCGGCGCCACCGCCCCGGCGGTCGTCGGCGCGGGCCTCGCGGTCGTCGGCCTGGCGGTCGCGGGCGTGGCCTACACGGTCGACACCCGCCGCGCCACCACCGCTCCGCCGCGGACCGGCCAGAGCCGTGGGCGTGTGGTGGCGTCGCATGTACCGGGGGAGTCGGAGACGGTACGGGTCTGAGGCGAGCGACGCCCTTCAGTGCAGCTCCGACACCATGGCGTCGTAACAGCGGGGAGTCCGGGAACGGCAGTACCTCGCCGAACCACTCGTAGCCCCAGGACTCGTGCAGCGCCCGCACCCTCGGGTGGTCCCGCTCGACGGGGAGAGTCACTCGTTCCTCGCGTCGCGGCAGGGTCCGGCCGGCGGAGCCCGCCGTCTGTAGCGATTCGTGGTCCCGGTTATGGGAACAAGTGCTCGCACTCCCACGATTGCCCACCCACTGCGGCGAACGCCGAGGGCCGTTATGCACGGCTGGCTGGAACGGCGTCGGCCGTAGCCATTTGTCACAGCGCTGTTATATTAGCGCTGTGACATTCTCTGACCCCACGGCGGTGCCCGATCCCTGGCAATCGCTGCACGAACTGCTGGCCACCATGGACGCCGAGATCGAGCAGGTCTACGTCGAACGCGGCATCGAAGGGGTGCGGCCGAGATTCGCCTATCCGCTGATCCGGCTCGCCCATACCGGGCCACTGACCATCCGTGAGCTCGCGGAGTCCCTGGGCCGCTCGCACTCCGCGATCAGCCAGACCGTCACCGCCATGCGCAAGGAGGGCCTGGTCACCTCCGAGCCGGGGCCCGACGCCCGCACCCGGCGGATCGAACTGACCGAGCGCGGCCGGTCGCTGGTGCCGTTTCTCGAGGCCGAGTGGCGCGCCACCCACGCGACGGTCGCCGAACTGGACGCGGAGATTCCGTACGCCCTGACCACCGTCGTCGACGAGGTGCGGCGGGCCCTGGAGCACCGGTCGATGACGCAGCGCATCCTCCACCATCTCGTCGAGCCGCCGCGATGAGGTTACGGGTCCGGCTTCTCGACACCCGCCCGCTGCGCGGCAGCCTTCCGTTCCGCAATCTGTGGATCGGCACGTCGGCCGCCCAACTCGGAGGCCAGATGGCAGCCGTGGCGGTGCTGGCTCAGGTCTGGGACCTGACCGGCAGTCCCGTGGGCACCGGAGCCATCGGGTTCGCCACTGGCTTGCCGATCGTGCTGTTCGGGTTACTGGGCGGCACGTTGGCTGACGCCGTGGATCGCCGTGCAGTGGTGTGGGCCACCACCGTGGGTCAACTGCTGGCCGCCGTAGGACTGTGTGCCCAGGCTCTGGCCGACAACCGGAATGTACTGCTGCTACTCGGCCTAGTCGCCGTAGGGGCCGCCTGCAACGCGCTCGGCGCCCCCGCCCGCCGAACCTTCCCGGTCCGGCTGCTCCCGGCCGACCAGGTTGCGGCCGGTCTCGCGCTGACCAACGTCTCATTCCAGATGGCGATGCTGGCCGGGCCCGCGTTGGCCGGGCTGATCATCGCCCGCTGGGACTTCTCCGCCGCCTACGCCGCACAGGCCGTGGCCGTCGCGGTCTCGCTGCTCGGGGTGCTCCGACTCCCGGCCATGACACCTGAGCGCACCGACGCGAAGAGTGCCGGGCGCTGGCCGGAGCGCGGAGGCTGGCGAATCGTCCTGCGCCGCCCGACGCTGTGGGGCTCGATGGCCACCGACCTGGCCGCGACGCTGCTCGCGATGCCCATCGCACTCTTCCCGCTGGTCAACGAGATTCGCTTCGGCGGTGACCCGCAGACCCTCGGCCTGTTCCTCTCGGCCGTCGCGGTCGGAGGGCTCACGGCAGGCCTGCTCTCCGGCACGGTCACCCGCCTGCGCCGCAGCGGCCTTGTCCAGCTGGCCGCGGCCGGCGTCTGGGGCCTGGCGCTGGCCGGCTTCGGCCTGGCCGGGTCGCTGTGGTCGGCACTCGGCTGCCTGGCCGTGGCCGGCGCCGCCGACACCGTGTCCGTGATCACCCGCAGTGCCCTGGTCCAGTTCGAGACCCCGGATGCCTACAGGGGACGGGTCTCCTCCGTGGACCACGTCATCGGCGTAGCGGGCCCCGAAATCGGCAACTTTCGCGGCGGCCTCCTGGCGTCGGCTACCTCGGCCCCCTTCGCCCTGGTCGCCGGGGGCCTCACCGCCACTCTGGTCATCGCCGCCGTGGCTGCGACCAACACCCCTCTCCGCGCCTACCGAACTCCGTCCCCCACACCGCTCACCGCGCCCGAGCCGCCAGCCGTCGAGCAGGCGGCGTCCGAGGCGCCCGTCCCCGGGTCAACCCCGCCCGGCGCTGTCGAGGTTGCGTCGGGCGCTGGGCACTGAGACTTCGCGCATGTGCTCGGCCAGCCCTGCGCGTTCGTCCGGGCAGCCAGGCACGTTTCGCCGGCAGCCCTGCGCGCGGCAAGGTCGGCTCGGCGGGACGGCACCCCACCGAGCCGTGACCCGCGCTGCCGCTACGCCTGCTCCCGCCACCGATTCGTGATCGGCAGTCGGCGGTCCTTGCCGAAGCCCTTCGGCGAGATCTTCGTCCCCGGCGGGTACTGGCGCCGCTTGTACTCCGCGGTGTCGACCATCCGCAGGGTCCTGCTCACCAGCTCCCGGTCGAACCCGGCGGCGACGATCGCGTCGGCACCCTGGTCGCGGTCGACGTAGAGCTCCAGGATCGCGTCCAGGACCGGGTAGTCCGGGAGGGAGTCGGTGTCGACCTGGCCGGGGCGGAGTTCCGCGCTCGGCGGCTTGGAGATCGAGTTCTCCGGGATCGGCGGGGTCTGGCCCCGCTCCTCCGCCGCCCGGTTGCGCCACTCGGCGAGCCGGAAGATCGACGTCTTGTACACGTCCTTGATGGGGCCGTACGCGCCCACCGAGTCGCCGTACAGCGTCGAATACCCCACCGCCAGCTCCGACTTGTTGCCGGGCGCCAGCACGATGTGGCCCTCCTGGTTGGAGATCGCCATCAGCAGCGTGCCGCGCAGACGTGACTGGAGGTTCTCCTCGGCCAGGCCCGTCAGCTCCGTCGACGCCATGTACGCGTCGAACATCGGCGCGATCGAGATCGTGCGGAAGTTGAGGCCCGTCCGGCGTGCCAGCTCCGCCGCGTCGCCCTTGGAGTGGTCCGACGAGTACTTCGACGGCATGGACACGCCGTACACGTTCTGCGCGCCCAGCGCGTCGCACGCGATGGCCGCGACGAGCGCCGAGTCGATACCGCCGGAGAGGCCGATCAGGACGGACTGGAAGCCGTTCTTCGCCGCGTACGCCCGCAGGCCGACGACCAGCGCCGAGTAGACCTCCTCGTCGTCGTCGAGGCGCTCCGCGTACCCGCCGGTCAGCTCGGGCTCGTACGCGGGCAGTGGCTCCTCGGAGATCACGAGCCGGTCGACGCGCAGCCCGTCGTCGACGACACCGGTCACGGGGGCGGCGGCCGCCGTCGGGAGGTCGAGGTCGAGGACCACGCACCCCTCCGCGAACTGCGGCGCCCGCGCGACCACTTCGCCGTGCTTGTCGACGACGATCGAGTCGCCGTCGAAGACCAGCTCGTCCTGCCCGCCGATCATCGCCAGATACGCGGTCGTGCAGCCGGCCTCCTGGGCGCGCTTGCGGACCAGTTCCAGGCGGGTGTCGTCCTTGTCGCGCTCGTACGGCGAGGCGTTGATGGAGAGCAGCAGCCCCGCCCCGGCGGACCGGGCCGCCGGGACGCGGCCGCCGTCCTGCCAGAGGTCCTCGCAGATGGCGAGGGCGATGTCGACGCCGTGCAGCCGCACGACCGGCATGGTGTCGCCGGGCACGAAGTAGCGGAACTCGTCGAACACGCCGTAGTTGGGGAGGTGGTGCTTGGCGTAGGTGAGCGCCACCTCGCCCCGGTACAGCACCGCGCCCGCGTTCCGCGGGGCCCCCGCCGGCTGGCCGTACTTCGGCGCGGCGGACTCGGTGCGGTCGAGGTAGCCGAGGATCACCGGCAGCTCCCCGAAGCCCTCGTCGGCGAGCCGCGCGGCGAGCGCCTTCAGCGCGGAGCGGGAGGCCTCCACGAAGGACTGGCGCAGCGCCAGGTCCTCGACGGGGTACCCGGTCAGCACCATCTCCGGGAACGCCACCAGATGCGCTCCCTGCTCGGCGGAGTGCCGGGTCCAGCGGACCACCGCCTCGGCGTTCCCGGCGAGATCGCCGACCGTCGAGTCGATCTGATTCAAAGCGAGACGAAGTTGAGGCACGGGGCCAGTGTAATCGTCAGAGCGACGCAATGGGGTGTGGGGCGCCCCACGTTTGGAGCGAGGGGCATGGCTGGGCCGAGAGGCCCACCGGCGAACGCGGGAAGCCCCAAGGCCGCATGCGCGAGGGAATCGCGGCACACGCCCCTGGGCGGGCCTCAGAGGTGACGGATCACGCCGGGAGGTGGACTACCGCGGCGCGGCCCCACGTTCCTTGAGCATCCCCGTCATCAACGAGATCTCGGACTCCTGGGCGTTGACCATGCCCTGGGCGAGCTTCTTCTCCACGCCGACCGTGCACTGGGAGACACAGCCCTCCGCCATGTGGACGCCGCCCTTGTGATGGTCGGTCATCAACTGGAGGAAGAAGATCTCGGCCTGCTTGCCGTTGAGCTTGCCGAGCTTCTCCATCTCGGCATTGGTGGCCATGCCCGGCATCAGCGAACCGTCCTCGCCGGAGGCCATGTCGCCCATGCCCATCCAAGCCATCGGCTCCTGCGACGACACCTTCGGCAGGCCCCACAGATCGAGCCAGCCGATCATCATGCCGCGCTGGTTGGCCTGCGTCTGCGCGATGTCGTACGCGAGCCGCCGGACCTCCTCGTCGTCCGTCCGGTCGCGCACGATGTACGACATCTCGACGGCCTGCTGGTGATGGACGGCCATGTCCCGGGCGAACCCCGCGTCGGCGGAGTCGGCGGCGGGGGCCTTCAGTCCGGGCTCGTCGCCGTCGGCGACCGCGTACGTGATCGCCCCGGCCGCGACGAGTACCACCGCGGCCCCGGAGGCGATCCAACCGATGTGCTTCATACGTCCCACTGTGCCAGTGCCGCCGTCGTCAGGAGACGCCGTTGGTGCACGCTGCACCCGGCTCGGGCGTCTGCTCGCCCTGGACGTACGTCTCCAAGAACTTGCCGACGTTCGGGTCGGTCGCGCTCGTCACCGTGCGCTGGTGGCCCCACGCGCTGAGCATGATCGGGTCCTTCTGGTCGTCGACCGGGCTCATCAGCGTGTACGGGGTCTTCTTGACCTTCTCCGCGAGGGCCTTTACGTCGGCGTCGGAGGCCTTGCTGTTGTACGTCACCCACACCGCGCCGTGCTCCAGCGAGTGCACGGCGTTCTCGTTCTTGATCGCGTTGTCGTAGACGTCGCCGTTGCAGTTCTGCCAGACCGGGTTGTGGTCGCCGCCCACCGGCGGCTCCATCGGGTACGTCACGGACTTGGTGACGTGGTTCTGGGTGAGCTTGGTGCTCCAGGTCTTGACCCCGTCCGACCCGGTCTTCCACTTGCCCGTGGACTTGGAGTCGCTCGCGGTGCTGCTGCTGTCGCTGTCGTCGGACTGCGAGCGGATCAGGACCGTCCCGCCCACGACGAGGCCGGCGACTATCAGCACGCTGGCGCCGATCGTGAGGATCCGGGTCCGGCGCTCGCGGGAGCGCTCGGCACGGCGCATCGCCTCGATGCGCGCCTTGCGGTCCCCGCTGCTGTTGGTCTTGGCGGCCATGGGATGTGTCCTTAGTGGGGGATGGGTCGGATGGGACGGTCGGATCAGCTGATCGTAAGTTGATCCGCTCCCTCTCGTAAACGAGGGATCCCGCCTCCCATGCTGCCCCCCGGCCACGGGCGCCGCCCCGGTTTCGGGGCCGGTGTGACGGACCCCGACGGACGCCGACGGCCGTCGGACCACGCGGAGTGACGGAAGTCGGTCGACTCCGGCGTTACGGATGTCGGCGCGAGCAGGCAAGATGGGCGGCAGAGCGGTTGAGCGGCGGAGCGAGCGGTCCACCTGCGGAGCGGGTGGTCCATCTGCCGTATGCCGGGCGTTCGACTGGAGGTCGGTTTGCCGATCAAGGTGCGCAACGCGCATGAAATGGTGTTGTGGTGGGATGCTCAGGTGCCCGACCGCCTCCCGCAGCCCGGGAGCAAGGCGGCCTGACCAGCAAGGAATGGGTGGAAGCGGAAGATGGACAAGCAGCAGGAGTTCGTGCTCCGTACGTTGGAGGAGCGCGACATCCGTTTCGTACGCCTGTGGTTCACGGACGTGCTGGGCTTCCTGAAGTCCGTCGCCGTGGCCCCCGCCGAGCTGGAACAGGCGTTTGACGAGGGCATCGGCTTCGACGGCTCGGCCATCGAGGGCTTCGCCCGGGTGTACGAATCCGACATGATCGCCAAGCCGGACCCGTCGACCTTCCAGGTCCTGCCCTGGCGCGCCGAGGCCCCCGGCACCGCCCGGATGTTCTGCGACATCCTCATGCCGGACGGCTCCCCGTCCTTCGCGGACCCGCGCTACGTCCTCAAGCGTGCCCTGGCCAAGACCTCCGACCTGGGCTTCACCTTCTACACCCACCCCGAGATCGAGTTCTTCCTCCTGAAGGACAAGCCGACGGACGGCTCCCGCCCGACCCCGGCGGACAACTCCGGCTACTTCGACCACACCCCCCAGAACGTCGGCATGGACTTCCGCCGCCAGGCGATCACCATGCTGGAGTCCATGGGCATCTCGGTCGAGTTCTCCCACCACGAGGGCGCCCCGGGCCAGCAGGAGATCGACCTCCGCTACGCCGACGCGCTCTCCACGGCGGACAACATCATGACGTTCCGCCTGGTCATGAAGCAGGTGGCGCTGGAGCAGGGCGTCCAGGCGACGTTCATGCCGAAGCCGTTCAGCGAGCACCCCGGCTCGGGCATGCACACGCACCTCTCCCTCTTCGAGGGCGACCGGAACGCGTTCTACGAGTCGGGCGCGGAGTACCAGCTCTCGAAGGTCGGCCGTTCCTTCATCGCGGGCCTGCTGAAGCACGCCGCGGAGATCGCCGCCGTGACCAACCAGTGGGTCAACTCCTACAAGCGCATCTGGGGCGGCTCCGAGCGCACCGCCGGCGCCGGCGGCGAGGCCCCCTCGTACATCTGCTGGGGCCACAACAACCGCTCCGCCCTGGTCCGCGTCCCCATGTACAAGCCCGGCAAGACGGGCTCGGCACGGGTCGAGGTCCGCTCCCTGGACTCCGGCGCGAACCCCTACCTGGCCTACGCGATGCTCCTGGCCGCCGGCCTCAAGGGCATCGAGGAGGGCTACGAACTCCCGCCGGGCGCCGAGGACGACGTCTGGGCCCTCTCTGACGCGGAACGCCGCGCGATGGGCATCGAGCCCCTCCCGCAGAACCTCGGCGAGGCCCTGACCCTCATGGAGCGCAGCGACCTCGTCGCCGAAACCCTCGGCGAGCACGTCTTCGACTTCTTCCTGCGCAACAAGCGCCAGGAGTGGGAGGAGTACCGCTCCGAGGTGACCGCCTTCGAGCTGCGGAAGAACCTGCCGGTGCTGTAGGGGCAGGTCAGAGCGCTGTGCCGCCAGAACGACACGTGGGGCCGACGGCTGTGAGCCGTCGGCCCCACGGCGTGTCACGGGCTCTGGGCCGTCTGTGGGTCCGCCGTCCGCCGGTCCGTCCGCTCCCTGTTCACCGGGCGTGACGCGCTGGATCATTGGTCCCGAGTGAGGGCGGAGCTTGGGGGATGAGTGGACGTGTCACCGTGGGATCAGCGAAGAGTCTCCACGAGTCGCGGCACCTTTCTTCTGCCACGGCTGCTTCTGGGCGTCGTATGCGTCGACCTTGTCTGGGAGACGGTGAAGTCCAATCTGGACAAGGGTGTGCGCGCCGAGTGGCCGTGGCGCTTCACCCTGCTCGAATCCTCGACCTGTGCGGCCGTCGTCGCCCTGCTCGTCGGCGTCATGGTGACGCGCACCCAGCTGTCCCTCACCATGCATCCCGTGCTCAGTTGGGCAGCCGGAAAAGGGGGGAGCGACGCGCTCACGGAATCGCAGCGAACCGTCCGGGTCGTCAATGGGGGTGGTGGCCGCTCTGTGGTGCGGAGCGTGCTCTACCGCATCGAGGTCAACCAAGTGCAGCCGAGCGCGAGGAACGTCCCCGCCGACTGGATTTCCTGGCATGAGGCCGTCGACGTCCTGAACGGAATCGGCCTCACCTGGAACCAGGACTATTTCCTTCAGCACATCGGCTCGGGTGCGTCCTTACCCATGGCCACTGATGCGCGAAACGGCATGGAAGTGCTGGCCTTGGGGCCCGACGCCGCGGGACGCCTGTCCAGGCTCGACGTTCGTATACAGGTCGTCGACGTCCTGGGGGACGTCTATGAGCGCGATCTGCAATGCGTACGACCGGCGCCCGCAGCCGGGCGATGAGAGATGGGGAGCCCCACCTGGGGCTCCCCTTCCGTTTGCCGGCGGTTCGCGGGGCCGCCCCGGGCGTCGACCGCGCTATCCGTTCCTCCGTTCCTGGACGACTGCGGGTGTCACCGGTCCCGGGCGGGTGGCTCATCGCGCAGTGCGTAGGCAGTCCAGTGCCGGGGGCAATGGGTAGACGCGCTCGGCGGGGAACAGGCGCTGGGCCCTGTCGGTCCGGCCGGTCCGCATCAGTTCCGCGGCCTTGCGGACGTGGGGGGTGAGGTCGGTGAGGCCGACGGTCCAGTCGTCGGTGAAGGTCCGGATCAGGTGGCGGCCGATGCCGACCTGGATGCTGTAGTGGTTCAGCGCGGCCCCACGCGCCGAGCGCTCCGGGTCCCACTGGACGTGGACGGCGGCCCGGGCCACGGCCGCCGGGTCCGCCGTCGTCAGCACGGCCTGCGACAGCGCCTCCTCCCAGCCCTCCCGAGTGATCCGCACCGCCAGCACCCGCTCCTGGCCGGGCTTGCGGGCCCAGTTGCTGCGGTGCATCAACCACAGGAACGACGGCTTGATCCACGTCATCCGACGGAACGAGAACGGCTCGACGAAGCGGCCGGCCCGCAGCGCCGCGTCGGCGATGGCAGGCGGGTACGCCTGATAGACCACGATCGTGCGAGCGTCGTAGTCGGCACGGATCTCGTACTGGGGCGCCATGCACGGCACCCTGCCAGCCGCTGCGCGGGGGCCGCGAGCCGATTATCTCGCCGACGGCCCCAGACCGGCCCGCTCCTACCCGTAGTCCGGACGGACTACGGGTACTGCGGACTACGGGTACTACGTGCTGCTGCTTGCCACTGCTGCCTGCTACCGCCTACCGCTGCTTCGCCAGGTCCGCCAGGACCTGGTGCAGCGGCTCCGCGACCCTGCGCCGGTACTCCTGGATCGCCCAGCCGTTGCCGTCCGGGTCCTTGAAGTACATGAAGGTGGCGCCGTCGTCGGGGGCGTACTGGACGGGTTCGGAGACGTCGAGGCCGCGTTCGAGGAGTTCGGCGTGGGCGGCCTTGATGTCGGCGACGCAGAGCTGGAGGCCCTGGTACGAGCCGGGGGCCGGCTTGGGGCCCTGGGCCATGTCCCAGATGGCGTCACCCAGGGCGACCGAACAGCCGGAGCCCGGGGGAGTCAGCTGGACGATCCGCATGCCCGGCATGACCTCCTGGTCGATGTCGACATGGAAACCGACCTTGTCCCGGTAGAAGTCCCGGGCCCGGTCGATGTCGCTCACGGGCAGCGGAATCACTTCGAGCGTGTACTGCATCCCTGGTCCTCCAGGTCGCCGTTGACGGGAGTGCCTGTGCACCACGTCGTATCGCTTGTCCGGATCAGCCGAACCGCCACCGCGTCTGGCTGAACGGCTCCCCCTTACCGAAGCCGAAAACCGTGCCTGGCGCCACCGAGAACACGAAAGCCCGCCCCGCACCGTGCTGAAAACACCCGTCCCGCACCTCGAAGTGCCAGAAACTGCCGTACTTCGCCTCCCACGCGGCGGCCAGTTCCCGTAGCCGACCGTCATCCGACACGCGTACGGCCTCTCCCTCCACCACCAGGTCGTAGCCCCTGTCCCAGGTGTTCGTGCCGGTCGTCAGCACGACCTGCGGGTTCGCCGCGAGGTTCTTCGCCTTCCGCTCATCAGGTCCCGTACAGAAGTGCAGCGCCCCCTCCGACCACACCGCGGGCAACGGCGTCACATGCGGCCGCCCGTCCGGCCGCACCGTCGAGATCCAGAACAGCTCGGCGTCGGACAGCCGCGCCTCGGCCTCCGGCCAGGGGATCGCGTCGGCGGCCGGATCGCTGTAGCGGGGGTCGAGCCGGGTCTGCGGGGAACTGGTGTTCGCCATGGGGTGTCACTTCCTGTCAGCGGTTATCGGTACCTGTTGTGCGTCACGTCTCACCTGTCGTCACAGGGCAGACTCCGCAGGGCCCGGAAACTCATCCCACCGTTCCTCGGTGAGCTCCGCACGCCGAGGTCATCCGGTCTTCGCGCCGCCGAGAAGCCGATCCAGCACGGCCACGCCCACAGGCAGCGCCACGACATAGCCGACGACGAGACCGATGCCCGGGTCGGCCGCTGCGGGCAGGGCCCGGTTCGTCGCCGCGGCCACGAGCGGGGTCACCGCTGGCGGCGCCAGGAGGGCGGAGACGACGGCGCGCCGCCGCGGTGGGCGCCCCGCGCGATACAGCTCGGCCGCGGGCCCCGACGCGGTGATGCCCGTCATGAGCGCGACGAGACCGGGATCGGGCAGCCACCCGAACGGCCATCCCACCAGGGCGACGAGCCCGGAGAAAGCGAGCCCTACGAGTTCCAGCTGAACGGTGGTCACCACCGGCTCCGCCGACACCGCCTCCGCCCAGGTGCGGCGCCGTATCGGGTCGGTCCCGTTGTCCTCCTCGTCGGCCACCTCGGCAGAGTAGTCGTGGACACGGCAAGTGCGGTCCCGTCGGACGGCGGCACTGGTACGCCCACCACCGGCCCCGGCACGGAACCCGCCCCGGCTGACCGGCGCTTCTCCCAGGCACTCCGGCTAGGCTCATGCCCGTACGACCTTGATCGCCCGTGCGGCCTTGACCGGTGGAGTCGGGCGATCGGGTGAGCGGATGAGCGGGCTCGATCCGACGGGAGGCCTGGGATGACGGCGCCGGGGCGCAGGAGCAGCACCTTTTCGCGACTGCTGCGGCACGGTTTCACCGATCCCAGCGCCGCCGAGCGGCTGCTGGACAGCGCCGAGCTGTCGGGCGTGCGGAACGATCCGGTGCTGCTGGACGCGCTGGGGGCGACCGCCGATCCGAACCTCGCCCTGCTGGGCCTCGTACGGCTGCTGGAGGCGCAGCCGGACCGTACGGCCCGGCAGGCGGTGCTGGACACGTTGATAGCGGCCAAGCCGCTGCGGGACCGGCTGCTGGGGGTGCTCGGCGCGTCCGCCGCGCTCGGCGACCATCTGGCCCGGCACGCGCAGGACTGGCAGGCGCTCGTGACGTACGAGGCGCAGGACCTGCATCCGGGCGTCGAGGAGTTCGAGCGGGGGCTCGCGGAGGCCACCGACCCCGTCTCGCTGCGCGTCGCGTACCGCCGCTGTCTGCTCTCCATCGCCGCCCGTGACGTCTGCGGGACGACCGACGTCGCCCAGGCCGCGGCAGAACTCGCCGACCTCGCCACCGCCACGCTCCGTGCCGCCCTCGCGATCGCCCGCGCCGCCGCGCCGGAGGACGCGGCGCAGTGCCGGCTCTCGGTGATCGCGATGGGCAAGTGCGGCGGCCACGAGCTGAACTACGTCTCCGACGTCGACGTCATCTTCGTCGGGGAGACCGCGGACGGCGCCGACGAGCAGAAGGCGATCCGGGCCGCCACCCGTCTCGCCTCGCACATGATGCGGATCTGCTCCGAGACGACGGTCGAGGGCAGCATCTGGCCCGTCGACGCGAATCTGCGCCCGGAGGGGCGCAACGGCCCGCTCGTCCGCACGCTCAGCAGCCACCTCGCGTACTACCAGCGGTGGGCGAAGACCTGGGAGTTCCAGGCGCTGCTCAAGGCCCGGCCGGTCGCGGGGGACCTCGAACTCGGCGAGGAGTACGTCGCCGCGCTCGAACCGCTCGTCTGGAAGGCGGCCGAGCGGGAGAACTTCGTCCCCGACGTGCAGCGCATGCGGCGCCGGGTCGTGGAGAACATCCCGGCCTCCGAGGTCGACCGTCAACTCAAGCTCGGGCCGGGTGGGTTGAGGGACGTCGAGTTCGCCGTGCAACTGCTTCAGCTGGTGCACGGGCGCGGCGACACCTCGCTGCGCAGCGGGACCACGCTCGACGCGCTGGGCGCGCTCGCCGCCGGCGGGTACGTGGGACGGACGGACGCGGCCCAACTCGACGCCGCGTACCGCTTCCTGCGGTCCATGGAACACCGCATCCAGCTCTACCGCCTGCGCCGCACCCACCTCGTGCCCGAGGACGACAACGACCTGCGGCGCATCGGCCGTTCACTCGGGCTGCGCACCGATCCGGTCGCCGAGCTGAACCGCGAGTGGCGCCGCCACGCGGCGGTCGTACGGCGTCTGCACGAGAAACTCTTCTACCGCCCGCTCCTCGACGCGGCCGCCCAACTCGCCCCCGGTGAAACCAGGTTGAGCGCCGACGCGGCCCGCGAGCGCCTCGTCGCCCTCGGCTACGCGGATCCGGCCGCCGCCCTCCGTCACCTGGAGGCCCTGGCCTCCGGTGTCTCGCGCAAGGCGGCCATCCAACGCACCCTTCTGCCCGTCCTGTTGGGCTGGTTCGCGGACTCCGCCAACCCCGACGCCGGACTCCTCAACTTCCGCAAGGTCTCGGACGCCCTCGGCAAAACCCCTTGGTACCTACGGCTGTTGCGTGACGAAGGCGCCGCCGCGGAGAACCTGGCGCGCGTGCTCTCCGCCGGGCGCCTGGCCCCCGACCTCCTCATGCGCGCCCCCGAGGCCGTCTCCCTCCTCGGCGACGGGGACGGTGTCGCCGGTGGCGCCGGAGGGCTCGAACCCCGCGAACGCGCCCACCTGGAACAGGAGATCCTCGCCGCCGTGGGCCGCGCCGACGGCGCCCAGCAGGCCGTCACGGCCGCGCGTGGCGTCCGCCGCCGCGAACTCTTCCGTACGGCCGCCATGGACATCGTCGGTTCGTACGGCACCGAGGCGTCCCCGGTGACCGCCGACCAGGGCGCCCTCGTCGACCTGGTGGGCGGCGCGGTCTCCGACCTCACGGCCGCGACCCTCGCGGGCACCCTGCGGGCCGTGGTCCGCGACCGGTGGGGCGACACCCTCCCCACCCGCTTCGCCGTCATCGGCATGGGCCGCTTCGGCGGCCACGAACTGGGCTACGGCTCCGACGCCGACGTCCTGTTCGTGCACGAGCCGAGGGAGGGCGCCGACGAACAGGAGTCGGCCCGCGCCGCGAACGCGGTCGTCTCCGAGATGCGCCGCCTGCTCCAGATCCCGAGCGCCGACCCGCCCCTCCTCATCGACGCGGACCTCCGGCCCGAGGGCAAGTCCGGGCCCCTCGTACGGACGCTGAAGTCGTACGAGGCCTACTACCGCCGCTGGTCCCTGGGATGGGAGTCGCAGGCCCTGCTGCGCGCCGAACCCGTCGCCGGGGACGATGAGTTGGGCCGCCGTTTCATCGACCTCATCGATCCGCTCCGCTATCCGGCGGACGGACTCGGCGACGACGCCGTACGCGAGATCCGGCGCCTGAAGGCCCGTATGGAGTCGGAGCGCATGCCACGCGGCGCCGACCCGACCCTCCACACCAAGCTCGGACGCGGCGGGCTGTCCGATGTCGAATGGACCGTCCAGCTCTTCCAACTCCGGCACGGCTGGCGCGAGTCGGGCCTCCGCACGACCCGCACCCGCGAGGCCCTGGCCGCAGCGCACGCGGCCGACCTGGTGAGCGCGGAGAACGCGGCCATACTGGACGAGGCCTGGGTCCTGGCCACCCGCGTACGCAACGCCGTGATGCTCGTACGAGGCCGGGCCGGCGACACGTTCCCCTCCGACGGCCGCGAACTCGCCGCCGTGGGCCGGTACTTGGGGTACGGCCCCGGACATGTGGGCGACATGCTCGACGACTACCGCCGGATCACCCGGCGGGCTCGGGGTGTGGTGGAGGAGTTGTTCTACGGGGCGTGAGGCACTTCGCCGCCCGCCGGGGGCGGGTCAGCGCCACGCCCGCCAGGACCACGACCATCCCCGCGATCACCCGGGGCCCGACCCGTTCGTCGAGGAACAGCGAACCCAGGGCGACCGACACGACCGGCAGCAGATAGCCGACCGTCGCCGCGCTCGTCGCCCCCTCGTCCGCGATCAGGCGGTAGTTGAGGTAGAAGGTCACCCCTGTTCCGAAGATCCCCAGGACGGTCACCGCGATCAGCGCGGTCAGGTCCGCTCCGGTCCCGCCAGAGCCCCCGGCGGGCAGCGCCAGGCCCGCCCACCCCGTCGCGGTGAGAAGCTGCGCGGCGGAGACCGCGAGCGGAGCGTCGCGCCCCGTCAGATGCCGGCCCATGTACGCGAAGGCCACCGCATAGCTGACGGCGGCCCCGAGCAGGGCGAGCGCACCCCCGGTCATCAGTCCCGCCCGCTGCCAGGGAGCGAAGATCAGCAGGACTCCGGTGAAGCCGAGCAGCAGTCCGGTGAGGCGCGCGGGGGAGAGGGGGCGGTCGGTGCCGAGGAGGAGGCCGAGGAGGAGGGCCCACAGGGGGGTCGTCGCGTTGAGGACACCCGCCGTGCCCGAGTCGACGGTCTGCTCGCCGATGCTGAAGAGCGCGAAGGGCAGGGCGTTGCAGAAGAAGGCCGCCACCAGCAGATGGCCCCAGGTCCGCCGGTCGCGCGGCAGGCGCTGACGCGCGGCGAGGGCCAGGGCCAGCAGCACCCCGGCGCCCAGAGCGCACCGGGCGACCGTGATCTGGAGCGGCGACAGGCCGTGGTTGAGGGCGAGCTTGATCCAGAGGAAGCCGGAGCCCCAGAGGAGGGCGAGGACGGCCATGCGAAGGGTGGACGCGAGAGGCATGCGCTCCACGGTCCGGCACCAGGACACATAAGGACAAGCGAAGAATTATGCATATACCTTTAAGCTGGTCTACATGCTCGATGTGCGGCGGATGCAGGTGCTCAGGACCGTGGTGACCAGTGGCTCGGTGACGGCGGCCGCGACCGCCCTCGGCTACACCCCGTCCGCGATCAGTCAGCAGGTCGCGGCGCTGGAGAAGGAGGCCGGGATCGCGCTGCTGGAGCGCGTCGGGCGCGGGGTGCGGCCCACGGCGGCCGGGCTGCTGCTCACCGAGTACGCCGGCACGATCGGCCGGCAGGTCGCGGAGGCGGAGACCGCGCTGGCCGACCTGCGGGCGGGACGCACGGGACGGCTCGCCGTGCGGTACTTCGCCACGGCCGGTGCCTCCCTGGTGGCTCCCGCCGTCGCCCGGCTGCGCGCCGAGCACCCCGGCGTCCGGATCGAGCTGGGGCTCATCGACCCCGACGACCCGCTCCCGGCCGTCAAGGAGGGCCGCGCGGACCTCGCGCTCGTCGTACGGCCGCGCGGGGCCGACCCCGAGGGCGTACGGCTGCTGCACCTGCTCGACGACACCTACTTCGCCGTACTGCCCGCCACGCACCCCCTCGCCGACCGGCCCGCCCTGCACCTGTCCGACCTCGCCGACGAGCCATGGGTCGGCAGCGAGTGGCCGGGGCCCTGCCTGGACGCCCAGCTGGAGGCGTGCGCCGAGGCCGGCTTCCGGCCCAGGTTCGTGGTGGAGAGCGAGGACTACACCACCGCACAGGGCTTCGTCGCCGCCGGACTGGGCGTCGGCCTGATCCCCGGGCTCGGCCTGGGCAGCCGCCATCCGGACCTCGTCGTACGACGCCTCGCCGACCCGGAACCCCGGCGCTCCATCCACGTGGCCGTACGGGAGACGGCTCCACCGCAGCCGGCCCTGGGGACCTTCGTCAGGGCGCTGCGGGACGCCGCCCACGCCACGGGTCCGCGGCAGGCGGCACCCGACCGCGGCGCTACACCTTGACCGGCGCCGGCTCCGTCGGCCCGGCACTCCCCGCCACCTGGCGCGGCAGCGCGTACGGCAGTGTCCCGTACCAGAGCCGGGCCACCCCGAAGCCGAAGGCGAGGCACATCATGCCGCCCACCGCGTCCAGCCAGAAGTGGTTGGCGGTGGCGACGATCACGACGAGCGTCAGCGCGGGGTAGAGCAGGCCCAGCACCCGGACCCACGGCACCGACGCCAGCGCGAAGATCGTCAGGCCGCACCAGAGCGACCAGCCGATGTGCATGGACGGCATCGCGGCGTACTGGTTCGACATGTTCTTCAGGTCGCCGGAGGCCATGGAGCCCCAGGTCTGGTGGACGACGACCGTGTCGATGAAGTGCTCGCCCGTCATCAGGCGGGGCGGGGCCAGCGGGTAGAAGTAGTAGCCGACGAGGGCCACGGCGGTCGTGGCGAAGAGCACCAGACGCGTCGCCGCGTAACGACCCGGGTGACTACGGTAGAGCCACACGAGGACACTGAGCGTGACGATGAAGTGCAGGGTCGCGTAGTAGTAGTTCATGCCGACGATCAGCCATGTCACCGAGTTCACGGAGTGGTTGATCGTCTCCTCGACCGCGATCCCGAGGTGGTGCTCCACCTTCCAGATCCAGTCGGCGTTGCTGAGCGCCTGCGTCCTCTGCTCGGGGACCGCGTTGCGGATCAGGGAGTACGTCCAGTAACTCACCGCGATCAGAAGGATCTCGAACCAGAAGCGCGGGCGTCGCGGAGCCCTCAGCCGGTGCAGCGCCCCCGGCTCCGGCCCGTCCGTGACGGAGCGCGGAGCGGCCTGCTCCCGGCCTTCCTCCAGTGTCGTCACGGTTGAGTCACCCATGGGCACAGAGTCTGCCAGATAAGCCGTTCCCCACCGATCATCCTCTGGTCGGGTTCATCACGCACGTTCGTCGGGGTACCACGGAGGGACATCTCCTACGCACGTATGGCATCGTTCCCCGTTCTCTCCGTCTCAGGTACGAGACCGGTCCCCAGGAGCCGAAGCGGTCGACCCCCGCACCACCAGCTCCGGCATGAACACGAACTCACTGTGCGGCGCCGGAGTCCCGCCGATCTCCTCCAGCAGCGTACGCACCGCCGCCTGCCCCATCGCCGGCACCGGCTTGCGGACCGTCGTCAGCGGGGGATCGGTGAAGGCGATCAGGGGGGAGTCGTCGAAGCCGACGACCGAGACGTCCTGCGGCACCTGAAGGCCCCGCTGCCGGGCCGCCCGGATCGCGCCCAGCGCCATCATGTCGCTCGCGCACACCACCGCCGTACAGTCCCGGTCGATGAGCGCCAGGGCCGCCGCCTGGCCGCCCTCCAGGGTGTACAGGGAGTGCTGGACGAACTCGGACTCCACGGCCGCGGCCGCCAGGCCCAACTGGTCCTGCATCGTCCGGACGAAGCCCTCGATCTTGCGCTGGACCGGCACGAAGCGCTTGGGGCCCAGGGCCAGACCTATCCGCGTGTGCCCCAGTGACACCAGGTGCGTCACCGCGAGGGCCATCGCCGCCCGGTCGTCCGGCGAGATGAAGGGGGCCTGCACCTTCGGAGAGAACCCGTCGACGAGGACGAACGGCACGCCCTGGGCGCGCAGTTGCTCGTAGCGCTGCATGTCGGCCGAGGTGTCGGCGTGCAGACCGGAGACGAAGATGATGCCGGCGACGCCCCGGTCGACGAGCATCTCCGTCAGCTCGTCCTCCGTCGATCCGCCGGGGGTCTGGGTGGCGAGGACCGGGGTGTAGCCCTGCCGGGTCAGCGCCTGGCCGATGACCTGGGCCAGGGCCGGGAATATGGGGTTCTCCAGCTCCGGGGTTATGAGGCCCACCAGGCCGGCGCTGCGCTGGCGCAGCCGTACGGGCCGCTCGTAGCCCAGGACGTCGAGGGCGGCCAGAACGGACTGGCGAGTGGTGGCGGCGACGCCCGGCTTCCCGTTCAGGACGCGGCTGACAGTCGCCTCGCTGACCCCCGCCTGGGCTGCGATGTCGGCAAGCCGTGTGGTCACAGCACTGGACTGTACCGGCCGGGCCTGCGCTTGCCCACCGGCCCGGCGCCGGGGGCGGGCGGGGGTGCGGCCCGCTGCGGGCTGCTGCGTCATCGCGGTCCCTCGTGATTCTCGTCGGTGTCCGTGGGGGCGCCCCTGCGCGGAAAGGGGTGGCTTCCGCAATCCGCAAGAGGCTGACGGAGTGATGATTGCCGTACGCGCGCGTCGTGGCAAGAGCTTGCAGAGTCTTTCATGGTCGCCCCGCACCCCGTTGAGCGGCCCGGATGCCGGGTTTCGGGGTGGTCGAGAGCGGGTCACGGCGGAGTAACCATCACCGGTTCTTGCATTTTTTTGCAGCAAGGTCTTTCGTCCGGCTTACATCGCTGTTACGTTCGGCCACGCCCGGCGGCGGCAACGGCGCGCCGGCACTCGGCAGGGACGGCAGACGGGGCCTCCCTCCCAGCACACGGGCTTTCACCCTCAAGGAGATCTCATGCGGCGTGGCATAGCGGCCACCGCGCTGGTGGCGTCGATCGCCCTCACGGCGACGGCCTGCGGCGGAAGCGACAGCGGCGACTCGGCCGACGGTCCGGTCACCATCACCTGGTGGGACACCTCCAACGCCACCAATGAGGCGCCGACGTACAAGGCCTTGGTCAAGGAGTTCGAGGCCGCCCACGAGGACATCAAGGTCAAGTACGTCAACGTGCCCTTCGATCAGGCGCAGAACAAGTTCGACACCGCCGCCGGTGCCACGGGCGCCCCGGACATCCTGCGCTCCGAGGTCGGCTGGACGCCCGCCTTCGCCAAGAAGGGCTTCTTCCTGCCGCTGGACGGCACCGAGGCCCTCAAGGACCAGGACGCGTTCCAGCCCAACCTGATCAAGCAGGCCCAGTACGACGGCAAGACCTACGGCGTCCCGTTCGTCACCGACACCCTCGCGCTGGTCTACAACAAGGACCTCTTCGAGAAGGCCGGCATCACCGAGGCCCCCAAGAGCTGGGACGACCTGAAGAAGGCCGCCGCCACCGTCAAGGACGAGACCGGCGTCGACGGCTACTGGGGCTCCACCCAGGCCTACTACGCCCAGTCCTTCCTGTACGGCGAGGGCAGCGACACCGTCGACGTCGCCGCCAAGAAGATCACCGTCGGCTCCGCCGAGGCCAAGAAGGCGTACGGCACCTGGCTGGACCTCTTCGACGGCAAGGGCCTGCACAAGGCGGACACCACCGCCGACGCCTACGCCCACATCCAGGACGCCTTCGTCAACGGCAAGGTCGCCTCGATCGTCCAGGGCCCGTGGGAGATCACGAACTTCTACAAGGGCTCGGCGTTCAAGGACAAGGCCAACCTGGGCATCGCCACCGTCCCGGCCGGCTCCACCGGCACGGCGGGCGCCCCGACCGGCGGCCACAACCTCTCCGTCTACGCCGGCTCGGACAAGGCGAAGCAGGAGGCGTCGCTGAAGTTCGTCAACTTCATGACCTCGGCGAAGTCCCAGGAGACCATCGCCCTGAAGAACTCCACGCTGCCCACCCGCGACGACGCCTACACCACCGAGGTCAAGGCCGACCCGGGCATCGCCGGCTACCAGACCGTGCTCGCCGCCGCCCAGCCGCGCCCCGAGCTGCCCGAGTACAGCTCCCTGTGGGGCCCGCTCGACACCGAGCTGCTCGCGATCGCCGGCGGCAAGAAGTCCCTCGACAAGGGCCTCGGCGACGCGGAGACCGCGATCGCCAAGCTGGTCCCGGACTACAGCAAGTGACCCCGAGTGGCCGCCGCGTCCCCACCCGCGTTCCACCGGGTGACGGACGCGGCGGTCACCGGCCTGTCCCCAGCCCAGCCCAGCCCCTGATCTTCCAGAAGGTGTCGAACGATGACAGTCGCCATCGACCGAGCGACCGGCAAGCGCCGAGGTGAACCGGGCGGGCGCCCGGGCAGGCTGACGCGTCTGAGGCAGTCGTACCAGCGGTACTGGTACGCGTACGCGATGATCGCCCCGGTGGTCGTCGTGCTCGGCGTCCTGGTGCTGTATCCGCTGGCGCGCGGCTTCTATCTCACCCTCACCAACGCCAACAGCCTCAACTCGGCGCGCACGATCGGCGTCAACCGCATCGAGGCCACCTACGAGTTCATCGGCTTCGACAACTACGCCGACATCCTGTGGGGCCCGACCGCGTACGACCGCTTCTGGTCGCACTTCGTCTGGACGATCGTCTGGACCGCCCTCTGTGTCGCCCTGCACTACGTCATCGGCCTCGGCCTCGCGCTGCTGCTCAACCAGAAGCTGCGCGGCCGCACCTTCTACCGGCTGATCCTGGTCCTGCCGTGGGCCGTGCCCACCTTCGTCACCGTCTTCGGCTGGCGCTTCATGCTCGCCGACGGCGGTGTCATCAACGCCGCCCTCGAAGCGCTGCACCTGCCGGCCCCGCTGTGGCTGGAGGACACCTTCTGGCAGCGGTTCGCCGCGATCATGGTGAACACGTGGTGCGGTGTGCCGTTCATGATGGTCTCGCTGCTCGGCGGACTGCAGTCCATCGACTCCTCTCTCTACGAGGCGGCCGAGATGGACGGCGCGAGCGCCTGGCAGCGTTTCCGCTACGTCACCCTGCCGGGTCTGAGGTCCGTCAGCTCCACCGTCGTACTCCTCGGCGTCATCTGGACCTTCAACCAGTTCGCCGTCATCTTCCTGCTGTTCGGCGACACCGCGCCCGAGGCACAGATCCTCGTGACCTGGGCGTACTACCTCGGCTTCGGGCAGCAGCCGCGTGACTTCGCGCAGTCGGCGGCCTACGGCATCCTGCTGCTGGCCATCCTGATCGTCTTCACCTCCTTCTACCGCCGCTGGCTGAACCGCGATGAGCAGCAGCTCGCGATCTGAGGCAGGAGCCCCCATGAGCACCACGACCGTCAAGACCACGGCTCCCGAGGACGGCGGGCCCCGCGCGCGGACCCCGTCGGCGCCCAGGACCCGGCGACGGGGCGAGAACAGCCTCGCCGGCTCCCTCGCCTCCCACGCGATCCTCGTCGTGGCGAGCCTGGTGGCGCTGTTCCCGATCGCCTGGCTGCTGTTCCTGTCCCTCGGCCCGGACAAGGACGATTACCTGCATCCCGGGCGCATCTTCGGCAAGATGACATTTGCCAACTACTCGTACGTGCTCCAGGAGACACCGTTCTTCGACTGGCTGGTCAGCACCCTCGTCGTCTCGCTCGGCACCACCGTCATCGGGGTGCTGATCGCGGCGACCACCGGCTACGCGGTCTCCCGCATGCGCTTCCCGGGCTATCGGAAGTTCATGTGGGTGCTCCTGGTCACGCAGATGTTCCCGGTAGCCGTACTGATGGTGCCGATGTACGAGATTTTGTCGGAACTGAAGCTCATCGACAGCTACCTTGGACTCATCCTCGTCTACTGCTCGACGGCCGTGCCGTACTGTGCCTGGCTGCTCAAGGGCTATTTCGACACGATCCCGTTCGAGATCGACGAGGCGGGACGCGTCGACGGGCTGACCCCCTTCGGCACGTTCGCACGGCTGATCCTGCCGCTCGCCAAGCCGGGCCTCGCGGTCGCCGCGTTCTACAGCTTCATCACCGCGTTCGGGGAGGTCGCCTTCGCCTCGACGTTCATGCTGTCCGACACGAAGTACACCTTCGCCGTCGGTCTGCAGAGCTTCGTCAGCGAACACGACGCCCAGCGCAACCTGATGGCCGCCACCGCGGTCCTGGTCGCGATCCCCGTCTCCGCGTTCTTCTACCTCGTGCAGAAGAACCTGGTGACCGGCCTGACCGCGGGCGGCACGAAGGGCTGACCGCCGGTTGAGCCGCGATGGGCCGTCGCTTGTCCGCGGCTCCCGTCGTGGCCGGTCGCACAGTTCCCCGCGCCCCCTCGGGGCGCGGGTGGCGGCCGCGGTGCCCTCCCCCAGCCTCCGGCCGGGGGGACCCCCAGACCCCGCTGACACCGCGGCCGCCTCTGTCACCCGTCCCGTATCTACCTCTGACCCGATGACTCCCTTACGCACCAAGGACGCCATGAGCCAGCAGCACTCCGCCGACACGGACCCGACCTCCGCCGTCGCCACCGTCGCCCAGCGCAGCGACTGGTGGCGCGACGCGGTGATCTACCAGGTCTATCCGCGCAGCTTCGCCGACAGCAACGGCGACGGCATGGGCGACCTGGAGGGCGTACGTTCCCGACTCCCGTACCTGCGCGACCTCGGCATCGACGCCGTATGGCTCAGCCCCTTCTACGCCTCCCCCCAGGCCGACGCCGGTTACGACGTCGCCGACTACCGCGCCGTCGACCCCATGTTCGGCAATCTCCTCGACGCCGACGCGCTGATCCGCGACGCGCACGAGCTGGGCCTGCGGATCATCGTCGACCTGGTCCCCAACCACTCCTCCGACCAGCACGAGTGGTTCAGGCGGGCGGTGGCCGAAGGCGCGGGCTCGCCCCTGCGGGAGCGCTACCACTTCCGCCCCGGGAAGGGCGCGACCGGCGAACTCCCGCCCAACGACTGGGAGTCCATCTTCGGTGGCCCGGCGTGGACACGGGTCACGGAACCGGACGGCACCCCGGGCGAGTGGTATCTGCACCTCTTCGCCCCGGAGCAGCCCGACTTCAACTGGGACCACCCGGCGGTCGGCGACGAGTTCCGCTCCGTCCTCCGCTTCTGGCTCGACATGGGCGTGGACGGCTTCCGTATCGACGTCGCCCACGGCCTGGTGAAGGCGGACGGCCTCCCGGACCTGGGCGCCCACGACCAGGTGAAGCTGCTGGGCAACGATGTCATGCCGTTCTTCGACCAGGACGGCGTGCACGCGATCTACCGCGAGTGGCGCCGGGTCCTGGACGAGTACGCGGGTGACCGCATCTTCGTGGCGGAGGCCTGGACCCCGACCGTCGAACGCACCGCGAACTACGTCCGCCCGGACGAGCTCCACCAGGCCTTCAACTTCCAGTACCTGGGCACGGACTGGGACGCGGCGGAGCTGAAGGCCGTCATCGACCGCACCCTGGACGCGATGCGCCCGGTGAACGCCCCCGCCACCTGGGTCCTGTCGAACCACGACGTGACCCGACACGCGACCCGCTTCGCGAACGAACCCGGCCTGGGCACGCAGATCCGGCTGGCGGGCGACCGCGAACTGGGGCTGCGTCGTGCCCGTGCGGCCTCCCTGCTGATGCTGGCGCTCCCGGGCTCGGCGTACGTCTACCAGGGCGAGGAACTGGGCCTCCCGGACGTCGTCGACCTCCCGGACGAGGTCCGCCAGGACCCGGCCTACTTCCGAGGCGCCGGCCAGGACGGCTTCCGCGACGGCTGCCGGGTCCCGATCCCGTGGACCCGCACAGGATCGTCGTACGGCTTCGGCGGGGGCGGCTCCTGGCTGCCGCAGCCCTCCGAGTGGGGCGACCTGAGCATCGAGGCCCAGACGGGGGCGGCGGACTCGACCCTGGAGCTCTACCGCACCGCCCTGTCCGTCCGCCGCGAGGAGCCCGGCCTCGGCGCGGGCGACTCGGTCGAGTGGCTGAAGGCCCCCACGGGTGTCCTCGCCTTCCGCCGAGGGGAGTTCGTGTGCGTGGCGAACACGACCGGCGAGGCCGTCACGATCCCCGCGTACGGCCGTGTCCTGGTCGCCAGCGCAGAGGTGACCGTGGCCGAGGACGAGGCGAAGCTGCCGGGGGACACGACCGTGTGGTGGACGACCGCCTGAGGAACCCGTAGGGACGCCGACCGCGGTGCGTCCGCCGTCGACTGGCAGGGCCCGCCGCCCGGTTCGGGGCGGCGGGCCCTGCCGGTCGACCTCCTGTACGCCTCGCCGCACCCCTGTCCGGTCAGCGTGCGACCGAGGCGCCTCAGGAGGACAGTGGAAAGGAGCGGGACGCGTCGGGGGCGCCGCAGCGAGAGCGTCAACACCGGGATGTGAGCGACATGGTTGACGGTGCAACGAGCAGCCGGAGTACGGCCGGGGAACCGGCGGCGGACGACTCCCGCGACTCCCGCCGTCAGGACGGGCCGCGCCACCGGGTCCGTCTCCCCGGCTTCGCGCGCGAAGGTCGCGAGGGTACGGAGGTCGGGCTGGGCGACGCCGTCGCCCGGGTGACCACGGCGGTGGGGATCCGGCCCTGCGGCGGCTGCGGACGCAGGGCCGAGGCACTGAACCGGTGGGCGACGATCGGCGGCGGACGGGACCGCTGAGGCACCGCGCACGGCGCGTGCACGCGTACGGCGCGTGCACGACCAGGCGGCCCCGCCGCGCCGCCGGCTCCGGGCCGAGAGTCCGACAGAGCGCCCGGTGCGCGACCCGCTCCGGGCCGAGAGCCCGACAGAGCGTGCGTGAGGAGTGACCTATGGACCCCGAGATCACCGACCCCGTCACCGTCATGGGTTCTCCGGCGGAGGCCGAGACGCGATCCGCACCGCCCGCGGCCACGCCGACGCTCGATCCCGAGACCTCCCTCCCCGCGCCCGTCGAGTCCACCGTCACGCAGGCCTGTTGCGGCTGTGCCGAGGCCGGCTCCCACGGCGGCGGGGGAACCGGCGGCGACACCGCCCCCGGCTACGTCTACGTCCTGGGCCGGGTGCACGCCGTGTTCCCCGATCTCTCCGTCCAGCACGAGTTCTTCCAGGTGGCGGACGCCGACGGGAGCCGCGACGCCACCGACGCCGACGCGTTCCACCGCGTCCTGTCCGCACCGGAGAACCGCTACATCGCCCGGCAGATGTGCTACGTCCTGTCCGTCCAGGGCATCGACACCTACATCCTGGAGCCCGCCGACGCCGCCGAACTGGACGACCTCGTGGAGGCCCTGCGCCCGGTCAGGGACAAGCGCGACCTCGCCGTGGTCGTCGGCACCCTCGGCCCGATCGTGCCGCCCGGCGCCTGCCAGGGACTGTCCGTCCCGCTCGTCCGCGTCGAGAAGATCTGGTCCTTCGACAGCAGGGAGCTGATCGAGGCGATCGACCGGCCCAGGGACACGTCCCGCAAGGAGTTCGAGAAGACCGCCAGAGACGTGCTCGACCGGGTGCTCCAGCTCAACAACAACGCGGGCCTCGACCCGACCCACCGGGCCCTGAACTTCCTGACGGTGCGGGAGCAGGAGATCTACCGCAAGACCAGCGAGATGCGTGACGGGGGCTACACCCTCTCCGGGGTGGAGGCCGGGCCCTCCCGGCTCGGCAGCGGCTCCCAGACGGTCATCACGGTCGTCCTCTCCTACACCCACCGCCAGACCAATGTCACCGAGAAGTGGTTCGTCCGGGTCGGTCTCGCCGGGCTCTTCCCCTTCAGAGTGACTCCGATCCAGCTCTACTACTCCCGGTGACCGACGGGAGACACGAGAGAGGAAAAGAGGCGAACGGACATGCGTATCCCCGGATTCGCCGTCGAGCCGGCGGCACGCGGAGCGAACGCCGGTGATCTGATCCTTCCTCAGCACTTCACGTGCGAGGAGGAACTGGCTCCGGTCTGCCGTCACCAGTGCCGGAGGGCCTACGACCCGCGTGCGTGCGTGCAGAAGTGCCTGACGAAGCTCTGCTCGGAGAAGTGGTGACCTCGCGACAGCCGCCCACCACGCGTCGTTCCGCCACATCCGACCATGGGCCAGGTGATGCGAGATGAACCTGCCAGGATTCACCCGGAGGCCCCCGCCCGCCGCGGCCGGTGACCGACCGATCCCCCAGCGGTTCGCCCGCGAGGAAGAGCATCCCGGTGATCTCGTCCACCTCCAGGAGATCACCTGCGAGAGGGTCGAAGGACCGCTCTGCCACTCGCGCTGCGAAGGGCTCGACCAGTTCGACGAGTGCTACGCCTCCTGTCTGGCGGACCGATGCCGGGACCCCGCCTGGTGGGGAGGCACACCATGACTCTCCCGGGATTCGCGCCGACAGCCCCGGTCCCGCCCGCCCGGCGGGACGAGGCCGGTGACCGGTTGCACCCGCAGCTGGACATGCACTGCGAGACGGCGTGCTCACACGCGTGTGCCGACGTGTGCCAGGACGTGCCCTCCTACGAAGCCGGTGACTGCCTGAACCGCTGCACGGAGAGCTGTCTCATCGACTGCCGTCCGCCCGAGTACCTGTCGCAGTAGTCCGGTCCACGGGTCCGCCCCGCAGGGCGGGGAGCCGGGCCGCTCCACCTCACGGCCGGGAAGGAGGGGCGTGCCCATGGACCCGTTCGACCTGGTCGGCCTCACACAGCTGAGGGCGCACACCTCCGGCCGGCCCTCGGTCGTCGTCGGCGTGATCGACGGCCGTGTCGCCGTGGACCACCCCGCCTTCGCGGGCCGGGCGGTCCGGGAACTGAGCCCGCCCGCCGGTACGGGAGGCTGTCGCCGCACCGACGTCTGCTGCGCCCACGGCACCGCGGTGGCCGGGATCATCGTCGCGGCCGGGGGCGTGTGCCCCCGCTGCACCCTGCTGTCCCGGCCCCTCTTCACGGACCGCCCGGCCGACGGCGGTCCCGCGACCTGCCTCTCCGGCGTACGGACCGGGGAACTGGCCAGGGCGCTCACGGAGATCGTCGACGCGGGTGCCCACGTCGTGAACCTGAGCATGGCCCAGCCCGCGCCCTCCGGCGTCCGCGACCACGCCCTGGAGGCGGCCCTCGACCACGCCGTCGACCGGGGTGTGATCCTCGTGGTCGCCGCCGGGAACCAGGGCCGGATGGGCTCCTCCGTCCTCACCGACCACCCGTGGGCCATCCCGGTGACCGCCTACGACCGCGCCGGGCGGCCCATGCCCCAGTCGAACCTGGGTACGTCCATCGGCCGCCACGGAGTGGGCGCCCCCGGCGACCGCGTCCCCGGCCCCGGACCCGACGCCCGCCCTTTCCTCCTGAGCGGTACGAGCGCCGCGGCGCCCTTCGTCACGGGTACGGTCGCCCTCCTCCTCTCGGCCTTCCCGCACGCCACCCCGGCGGCCGTGCGCTACGCGGTCACCCACGGCCCCGGCCGACGGAGTTCGGTGACCCCTCCGTTGCTGGACGCGTGGGCCGCGTACACCGCACTTCGTGACTCGGGTGGCGTTCGGAAAAGGGCGCTGGGAAGTCGCCGGTCCTAGGGGTGCCTTCCCAGGCCCAGCTCACCCGCGCGCACCCCGGCCTGGAACCGCGACCCGGCGTCGAGGGCGTCGAGCAGTTCGGCGACCCTGCGGCGGTGGGTGCGCAGGGACATGCCGAGTTCCCGTGCGGCGGCGGGGAGGGCGGTGGCGGCGATCCGCACCCGCGCACCCGCGCACCCGCGCACCCGCGCACCCGCGCACCCGCGCACCCGCGCACCCGCGCACCCGCGCACCCGCGCGCCCGCGCACCCGCGCACCCGCGCGCCCGCGCGCCCGCGTCGGCGAGTCGCCGCCGGGTCGGTCACCCTCACCCGAGAGGATCTCGCCGACCTCTCCTGACGTCGTCCCGCCCCAACAGCCCACCCCGTGAAGAGATTTCGGGTGCGTGAAGAAGGTGTGTCCGGAGGGTTGACCATGCGTCAAGTGGACTCGTACCTTCCTGTCTGCTGAAAGTTTTCAGCCATCTTGCAGCAAGAAACAGCAAAGGATCTTGCGTGGATCGCGTCGGGTCCCCAGGCCCTTCGACTGATCCTTCGGACCCCTTCAACGGAGAAGGACCCCACACATGGCCAGCAGAACCCTCTCCGGTGCGCTCGCTCTCGCGGCGGGCGCGTCGATCGCGCTCGCGGTGCCCGCCGGGAACGCGTACGCGTCGCCGCCCGGGACCAAGGACGTGACCGCCGTCCTGTTCGAGTGGAGCTTCGCCTCCGTCGCCAAGGAGTGCGCCAGCACCCTCGGGCCGAACGGGTACGGATACGTCCAGGTCTCGCCGCCCGCCGAGCACATACAGGGCTCGCAGTGGTGGACGTCGTACCAGCCGGTGAGTTACCGGATCGCGGGGCGGCTCGGTGATGCCACCGCGTTCAAGAGCATGGTCGACACCTGCCACGCGGCCGGCGTCAAGGTCGTCGTCGACACGGTCGTCAACCACATGTCGGCGGGGAGCGGCACGGGAACCGGCGGTTCGTCGTACACGAAGTACAACTACCCCGGCCTCTACTCCTCCTTCGACTTCGACGACTGCACCGCCACCATCAGCGACTACACCAACCGCGCCAACGTCCAGAACTGCGAGCTCGTCACCCTCGCCGACCTGGACACCGGTGAGGACTACGTCCGGTCAGCCGTCGCCGGATACATGAACAGCCTGCTCGGGTACGGCGTCGACGGGTTCCGGATCGACGCAGCCAAGCACATCCCCGCCGCCGACCTCGCCAACATCAGGTCCCGGCTGAGCAACACGTCCGTGTACTGGAAGCAGGAGGCCATCTACGGCTCCGGGGAGGCCGTCCAGCCGAGCGAGTACACGGGGAACGGGGATGTCCAGGAGTTCCGGTACGCCTTCGACCTCAAGCGGGTCTTCAACAACGAGAACCTCGCCTACCTCAAGAACTACGGCGAGGGCTGGGGGTACATGAGCAGCTCGGTCGCCGGGGTCTTCGTCGACAACCACGACACCGAGCGCAACGGCTCCACGCTCAGCTACAAGGACAACGCCACCTACACGATGGCCAACGTCTTCATGCTGGCCTACCCGTACGGGGCGCCCGACATCAACTCCGGCTACGAGTTCTCCTCCACCGACGCCGGGCCGCCCAACGGCGGTACGGTCAACGCCTGTTGGCAGGACGGCTGGAAGTGCCAGCACGCCTGGCCGGAGATCATGCGCATGGTGCCCTTCCGCAACGCCACCCGCGGTGAGGCCGTCACCAACTGGTGGGACAACGGGGGCGACGCGATCGCCTTCGGCCGGGGCACCAAGGGCTTCGTCGCCATCAACCACGAGTCGGGCAGCCTGAGCCGCACGTACCAGACCTCCCTCGCGGCCGGCACGTACTGCAACGTGCAGAACAACACGACGGTGACCGTCAACGGCTCCGGCCAGTTCACCGCGACCCTCGGCTCCAACACCGCCCTGGCGATCTACGCCGGCAAGACCAGCTGCTGAGCCACCGCCCGGCGCGTGGTCGCGCGCCGGGCACCTCGCCTCGACCCGCGCTACCTGAAAGCAGTTTCCGTTACTTTCAAGCCTCTTGCTGAAAAGCTTTCGGCGGCGATACGGTCGCGCGGAGTCGGACCCACCAGAGCCGTCATCGCAAGGAGTCCATCCGTGATACCGAGATGGCCGACGCCGTCGAGGCGCCGTACCGCCCACGCCCAACGGGCCGCAGTGGTCGGCGCGGTCACCGTGACCGCGCTGACCGCAGCGCTCGTCCAGCCCCTCGCGGCCGGGGCCGCGACCCCGCCCGCACCGCCGTCCGACGCGAAGCTGGCGAAGAGCGCCGCCCGTCACGACCTCACCCGCGAGCAGTTCTACTTCGTCCTGCCGGATCGTTTCGCCAACGGTGACAAGGCGAACGACGAGGGCGGTCTGACCGGTTCACGCCTCGCCACCGGCTACGACCCCACCGACAAGGGCTTCTACCAGGGCGGCGACCTCAAGGGCCTGACCGAGCGGCTCGACTACATCAAGGGCCTGGGCACGACCTCCATCTGGATGGCGCCCATCTTCAAGAACCAGCCCGTCCAGGGCACCGGCGAGAACGCCTCCGCCGGCTACCACGGGTACTGGATCACCGACTTCACCCAGGTCGACCCGCACTTCGGCACCAACAAGGACCTGGAGACGCTGATCTCCAAGGCCCACGCCAAGGGCATGAAGGTCTTCTTCGACGTCATCACCAACCACACCGCCGATGTCGTCGACTACGAGCAGAAGTCGTACGACTACCTCTCCAAGGGTGCCTTCCCCTATCTGACGAAGGACGGCGAGCCCTTCGACGACGCCGACTACGAGGACGGGAAGAAGGACTTTCCGTCCGTCGACCGGGACTCCTTCCCCCGGACCCCCGTCGTCCCGGCCGCCAAGAAGAACGCCAAGGTTCCCTCCTGGCTCAACGACCCGACGATGTACCACAACCGGGGCGACTCCACCTGGGCCGGCGAGTCCGCGACCTACGGCGACTTCGTCGGGCTGGACGATCTGTGGACCGAACGTCCCGAGGTCGTCTCCGGCATGGAGAAGATCTACGAGAAGTGGGTGAAGGACTTCGACATCGACGGCTTCCGGATCGACACCGTGAAGCACGTCAACACGGAGTTCTGGACCCAGTGGGCGACCGCGCTCGACGCGTACGCGGCGAAGAAGGGGCGCGACGACTTCTTCATGTTCGGCGAGGTCTACTCCGCCGACACGTCGGTGACCTCCCCGTACGTCACCCAGGGCCGCCTCGACTCCACGCTCGACTTCCCCTTCCAGGACGCGGCACGCTCGTACGCCTCCCAGGGCGGCAGTGCGCGGAAGCTGGCCTCGGTCTTCGGGGACGACTACAAGTACACGACCGACAAGGCCAACGCGTACGAGCAGGTCACCTTCCTCGGCAACCATGACATGGGCCGCATCGGGACCTTCCTCGAACAGGACAACCCGAAGGCGGACGACGCCGAACTGCTCGCCAAGGACAGGCTCGCCAACGAGCTGATGTTCCTCAGCCGTGGCAACCCGGTCGTCTACTACGGCGACGAGCAGGGCTTCACCGGCGCGGGCGGTGACAAGGACTCCCGCCAGACCATGTTCGCCTCGAAGACCGCCGACTACCTGGACGACGACCAGCTCGGCACGGACCGCACCCACGCCTCGGACGCGTACGACACGAGAGCACCGCTCTACAAGCAGATCAGTGCTCTCGCCAAGCTCCGCAAGGCCAACCCGGCCCTCGCCGACGGCGTCCAGACCGAGCGCTACGCGGCCGACGGGGCGGGCGTCTACGCCTTCTCCCGCACGGACACCGAGACGGGTACCGAGTACGTCGTCGCCTTCAACAACGCGGGCGAGGCCAAGACGGCGAACTTCGCGACCGGCTCGGCCCGCATGGCCTTCAAGGGCATCCACGGGACCGACGCCAAGGTGACGAGCGACGCCGACCGCAAGGTCACCGTCACCGTCCCGGCCGGGTCGGCGATCGTCCTCAAGGCCGCCGGCCCGCTCGCGAAGCCCGCCACCGCGCCGTCCCTCACCCTCAGGGCCCCGGCCGCAGGCGCCACCGGCACGGTGGAGATCAGCGCCGATGTCGACGGGGGACAGCTCAACCGCGTCGTCTTCGCCGCGCAGGTCGGCAACGGCACGTGGAAGACGCTGGGTTCCGCGGACCATGCCCCGTACCAGGTCACCCAGACCATCGGGGAGGAGGTTCCGGCGGGAACCGCACTGCGGTACAAGGCAGTGGTGATCGACCGGACCGGACGAACGGCGAGCGCCACCGCCGCCTCCACCACGGGCACCCCGCCCGCCCCCGAGGTCCCCACCGCCTCCTCGCGCGACTACGCGATCGTCCACTACAAGCGCGCCGACGGCGACTACACCGACTGGCGGCTGTACGCCTGGGGTGACATCGCCGACGGCGAGGGGACCACCTGGCCGGACGGCCACGACTTCGTCGGGCGGGACGCGTACGGCGCCTTCGCCTACGTCAAGCTCAAGCCCGGTGCCTCGAACGTCAGTTATCTCGTCATCGACAAGGACGGCACCAAGGACGTCTCCGCCGACCGCTCGATCGACGTCACGAAGACGGGCGAGATCTGGGTCGAGCAGGGCAAGGAGGCCGTACTCACGGAGAGGCCCACGGCCGACTACCCGCAGCAGGACACGTCCAAGGCCGTCCTGCACTACCACCGCGCCGACGGGAACCACGACGGCTGGGGCCTGCACGTCTGGTCCGGCGCCGCGAACCCCACGGACTGGTCGAAGCCCCTGGAACCGGTGCGGACCGACGCCTACGGCGCCGTCTTCGAGGTGCCCCTCACCGACGGGGCCACCAGCCTCAGTTACATCATCCACAAGGGCGACGAGAAGGACCTCTCCACCGACCAGGCGCTCGACCTCAAGGCCGCCGGCCACGAGGTGTGGCTGCTGAACGGGCAGGAGAAGTACCTGCTCCCGCAGCCCGCGGGCAGCGCGGCCGCCCTCGACCTGACCACCTCCAAGGCCGTCTGGATCGACCGGAACACCCTCGCCTGGAACGGAAACGACACCGCCGCCTCCACCCAGCTGCTGTACTCGCGCACCGGCTCCATCACGGCGAAGGACGGCGCGCTGACCAGCACCGACGAGCGGTGGCTGCGCCTCACCAAGTCGGCGCTCACCGACGCCCAGAAGGCGAAGTTCCCGCATCTGAAGGCGTACACGGCCTGGACCGTCGACCCGCGTGACCGCGACCGGGTCCGTGAGACCCTGCGCGGCCAGCTCGTCGCCTCCCAGCGGGCTGCCAACGGGGCCGTGCTCGCGGCGACGGGCGTGCAGATCGCCGGGGTGCTCGACGACCTGTACGGCGCGAGCGCGGCGGACGCCGACCTCGGCCCGACCTTCGGCAAGGGCCGTACGACGCTCGCCGTCTGGGCGCCCACCGCGCAGAAGGTCTCCCTCGACCTCGACGGCAGGACGCTCCCCATGAAGCGGGACGACGCCACCGGCGTCTGGTCCGTCACCGGACCGAAGTCCTGGAAGAACAAGCCCTACCGGTACGTGGTGAAGGTGTGGGCGCCCAGCGTCCGCGAGGTCGTCACCAACAAGGTCACCGACCCGTACTCCGTCGCCCTCACCGCCGACTCCGAGCGCAGCCTCGTCGTCGACCTGGAGGACAAGGCGCTCGCCCCGGCCGGCTGGTCGTCGTACACCAAGCCCGAGGCCGTACCGCTGAAGGACGCGCAGATCCAGGAGCTGCACGTCCGGGACTTCTCCATCGACGACCGGACGGTGCCCGCGCAGGACAAGGGCACCTACCTCGCCTTCACCGACCCGGGCGGCGACGGCTCGAGGCATCTGCGGGAGCTGGCGAAGGCGGGCACGTCGTACGTGCACCTCCTCCCCGTCGCCGACATCGCCACCATCCCCGAGAGGAAAGCGGACCAGACGAGCGTCGACTGCGACCTCGGCTCGTACGCCGCCGACTCCGACCAGCAGCAGGAGTGCGTGGCGAAGGCCGCGGCGAAGGACGGGTTCAACTGGGGCTACGACCCGTACCACTACACCGTCCCGGAGGGCTCGTACGCGACCGACCCGGACGGGCCCCGGCGCACGGTCGAGTTCCGGAAGATGGTGAAGGCGCTCAACGGCGACGGCCTCGGCGTGGTGCTGGACGTGGTCTACAACCACACCCCCGCGAGCGGACAGGCCGACAAGAGCGTCCTCGACAAGGTGGTCCCCGGCTACTACCACCGGCTCCTCGCCGACGGCTCGGTCGCCACCTCCACCTGCTGCGCCAACACCGCGCCCGAGAACACGATGATGGGCAAGCTGGTGGTCGACTCGATGGTCACCTGGGCCAAGGAGTACAAGGTCGACGGGTTCCGCTTCGACCTGATGGGCCACCACCCGAAGGCCAACATCCTGGCGGTCAGGAAGGCCCTCGACGCGCTGACCCTCAAGAAGGACGGCATCGACGGGAAGAGGATCATCCTCTACGGGGAGGGCTGGAACTTCGGCGAGGTCGCCGACGACGCGCGCTTCACCCAGGCCACGCAGAAGAACATGGCAGGGACGGGCATCGCGACCTTCTCGGACCGGGCCCGTGACGCGGTGCGCGGCGGCGGCCCCTTCGACGAGGACCCGGGCGTCCAGGGCTTCGCCTCCGGTCTCTACACCGACCCCAACTCATCGGAGGGCAACGGGACGTCGGCCGAGCAGAAGGCACGGCTGCTGCACTACCAGGACCTCGTCAAGGTGGGGCTGAGCGGCAACCTCGCGAACTACCGGTTCACCGACACCGACGGCAAGGAGGTCAAGGGCTCGGAGGTCGACTACAACGGAGTCGCCGCCGGATACGCGGACGCCCCCGGCGACGCCCTCGCCTACGTGGACGCGCACGACAACGAATCGCTGTTCGACGCGCTGGCCTTCAAACTGCCGAAGGCGACGAGCGCTTCCGACCGGGCCCGCATGCAGGTCCTCGCCATGGCGACCGCGGCCCTCTCACAGGGCCCGGCGCTCTCGCAGGCGGGCACCGACCTGCTGCGTTCCAAGTCGCTCGACCGGAACTCCTACGACAGCGGCGACTGGTTCAACGCGATCCACTGGGACTGCGGGGACGGCGGCAACGGCTTCGGGCGGGGACTGCCCCTCGCGGCCGACAACCAGTCCAAGTGGCCTAACGCCAAGCCCCTGTTGACCTCCGTCGGGGTCGGCTGCGAGCAGATCGAGGGGACCTCGGCCGCGTACCGGGACCTGCTGAGGATCCGTACGACGGAGGACGTGTTCTCCCTCGGCACGGCGGGGCAGGTGCAGTCGAAGCTGTCCTTCCCGCTGTCGGGGAAGGACGAGACACCGGGCGTGATCACCATGGAACTCGGCGACCTCGTCGTCGTCTTCAACGCCACCCCGGAGAAGCGGAAGCAGACCGTGGACGACCTGGCCGGGACGGGATACGCACTGCACCGGGTACAGGCGGCGGGTGCGGACTCTACCGTTCGGACCTCGTCGTACGAAGCGGAATCGGGGACGTTCGTCGTTCCGGGGCGGACCGTGGCGGTATTCGCACGATCCGCCCGATAGAGCGCTAGTTTGGGTGGTGCAGGTGGAGAGGGGACGGCCTGCACCACCCGGACGAGAGCCTCATGAGCCTGATGGCCGACGAAGCAAACAGCACGGTGCTGGTGGTCGACGACGCGGCCGCCAGCAGGTACGCGATGGGCGCGGTGCTGCGCCGGGCCGGGCACAGCGTGCTCCCCGTCGCCAGCGCCGGCGAGGCGCTCGCCGAACTCGACCTGCGGCTCCGCTCGGGAGCCCTGCCCGACGTGGCCCTCGTCGACGTCGGCCTCCCCGACATGAGCGGCTTCGAACTCTGCCGCCGGCTCAAGGCCCAGCCCCCGATGGCGGCCCTTCCCGTCGTCCACTTCTCCGCCGCCTCCGTCGCCCCCAGCGACCGCTGCCGGGGACTGGACGCCGGCGGCGAGGCCTATCTGACGGTCCCCGCCGAGCCGGAGGAGATCCAGGCGGTCGTCCGCGCCGCCGTCCGCGGCGCCCGCATGCGCAACGGCGCCGAGGCCCTCGTACGACGGCTCACCCTGCTGTCCGAGACCATCGTCGACGTCCAGGCCGCCCGCACCCTGGAGGAGCTGGCCGGAGCCGCCGCCGAAGGAGCCGCCCGGCTCACCCGGTCGCCCGCCGCCGTGTTCGTGCTCGGCGAGGACGGCCACCTCTACCGCGGCACCTCCCGGGCCCGGGCCCGCACCACCCTCCCCGACGCCGGCGCGCACGACGCCGTGGCCCGGCTCATCCGCCGCGTCACCGACGGCGACCCCGGACCGCACGACACCGTCGTCCCCGCGCCCCTGTGGCCCCCGGGCTTCTTCCGGCCCGGCGTCACCGAGGACGCCCGGCTGGTCCTGGCCCGCACCGAGAGCGGTACGCCCGTCTGCGTCGCGACCCCCGTGCGCGGCACCCGCGGTGCGGCATCCGACACCACGGGCCTGGTCGCCCGCCTCGCCCAGGCCACCGCGCTGGCCGCGCAGCCCCTCCTGATGTACCAGGTCGAGCGCCATGTCGCGCTCACCCTCCAGCACAGCTTCCTGCCCAAGCGGGTGCCCGAGTTCCCCGGCCTCGACGTGGTCGTCCGGTACGTCCCCGCGTCCCGCCAGACCGAGATCGGCGGCGACTTCTACGCGGCCCTGTCCACCTCCGGCGGTGTCCTCACCGCCGTCGGCGACGTCGTCGGGCACTCGCTGGACGCGGCCACCGTGATGGTCGAGATCCGGCACGCCCTGCGCGCCTACTGCGTGGAACAGTCCGACCCCGCGGCGCTCGCCCAGCGGCTCGACCGGATGCTCCAGCACCACCACCCCGACGTCACCGCCACGGTCTGTCTCGCCCTCGTCGATCCGGGCAGCGGACGCGTACGGATCGCCAACGCGGGCCACATCCCGCCGCTGATCGTCCGCGACCGCGGTGAGGCCGAGTACGTGAAGGCCGCCGGGCCGCTCCTCGGGCTCGGCCTGGAACGGCCCGAGCCCACGGAGACGGTGCTGTGGCCGACGGACCGGCTGCTCATGGTCACGGACGGGCTGGTGGAGACCAGGGGAATCGATCTGTCGCTCTCCATGGAACAGCTGCGGGCCGCCGCGGCGGACGCTCCGCCCGGCACGGTCGCGCTGTGCGACACGTTGCTGCACTGTTTCGGGCGGGACCGGGAGGACGACATCGCGATGCTGGCGTTGCGCCTGCGGCTAGGCTGACCGGGTTGCCTTGTCGTCGTCGACCTTTTTGTAGAGGGGCGCCCCATGCCGCAGATCACCGTGGACTACTCCGCCGTGCTCTCCGAGAAATTCGACCGGCCCGCCTTCGCCACGGCCCTGCACGAGGAGGTCGTGCGGACCGCCGCCGCGAAGCCGGAGGCATGCAAGACGCAGTTCCGGGCGACCGAGGACACGGTGGTCGGTCCCGACCTGAGCGGGCACGCCATCGTGCATGTCACGTTGGGCTTGCTCGCGGGGCGGACCGACGAGACGAAGGTGGCGTTGACGGAGAACGTGCTGGAGCTGCTCCGGGAGTACGTGAAGCCTTCGGAGGGGCTGGCGTTCCACGCGTCGGCGGAAGTGCGGGACCTTGATCCCTCGTACCGGAAGTTCGAGATCTAGCCGCGCCCCAAGGTCACCAGGAGTCCCGCCAGATCGCTGAACGGGCCGTTCGCCGGCTCCTCGGCCAGCATGCCGCGGAGCAGGTCCGCCATCTCCTCGTCCTGGGCCGCGCTCACCGCCGCCAGGGCCGCGAAGTCGTGGACGAGCTGGATCTCCAGCTCGCGCCTCGGGATGCGGCGGCCGTCCAGCCAGACGAGGGCCGTGGACTCGGCGAGGGAGATCCAGGAACGGACGACGAGTTCGAGGCGGGCCGGTGGGGCGTCGTCGACGTCGAGGTGCGAAAGGATCTGGACATAGGCGGCCTGGCGCACGCCGTCGATGAGGGCGTTGGTGCGGGACGAACCGACGGCCGGGCCGCCACGCATCAGGGCGGAGAAACCGGGGCCGTGCGCGTCGACGAAGTCGAAGAAGCGGTGCGTGATGCGGAGCAGCCGGGCGCCGAACGGACCCTCGCGGGATTCCGCGAAACGGCTCGCGAGATCATCGGCGGCCCGCGTCAACGCGGCCTCATACAGGCTGAGTTTGCCCGGGAAGTAGTGGTAGACGAGCGGGCGTGAGATGCCCGCCGCCGACGCTATCTCGTCGATGGAGACCTCGTCGGGCGAGCGCCGGCTGAACAGGTCGAGGGCCACCCCGATCAACTGCTGCCGCCGCTCCTCCACACCCATCCTGCGGCGCGCACCGGTTCGCATACGAACACCTTACCGATTGATTCCAGCCTGCCATGGGCTGGATCGCGTGGAGGTGTTCGATGCGCGAGCGGTCACCGGGCCGACTGAAGTCCGTGGATCTCCCGGCCGTTCGCCAGCGTGCCCTTCAACTCGGCCTGTACGCCTTCCTCGACCGGTACGGCCAGGAGGTTGCCCGGGGCCGAACCGCTCGCCCCGCCGCTCAGTTCGACGGAGACCGTGTCCTTGCCACCGGCGGCGAGCAGGTACGAGTCGCCGGTCGCGGACTTCCAGGGACCGGCGGCCAGGACGTGCGGGTCGGCCGGGCCACAGGCGGGGACCTCGTCGGCGGCGGCCGTGATGTACGCGCCGGCCGAGGTGGTGAACTGGGTCAGTGCCCGGGTTCCCGCGCCCCGCCAGGTCTCGGTCCGGGTGCACACCCAGTCGGCCGTGCCGCTTTCGTCGGGCAGCGGCTGACGGGCGAACCGCCAGGCGTTCACGGTCCGCACCCCCTGCGACCGGACGGCGGCCAGGGAACAGGCGAAGGGCGCCCAGGTCGCGGGGGCGGCGGAAGCGTCACGCGCGGGCCCGGCCGTCGGGCGGCCGACCGTGAGCTGCGCGGGGGTCACCTCGGACAGATCGGTCAGCAACCGCGTACCGCCCCGGGCATCGGTCAGTTGCAGCACGTCCCACGACCGGCACTCCCCGGTACGCACCGCCGGACTCGCGAACGGCGCCGTCGTCCCGTCCTTCGTCAGTTCCAGCTTCCGCACCTCGGCGTCGGCCTTCGCCAGATCCCGTACGGCCGCCTCGCGCACCCAGGGCGCCGTCAGATAGCGGACGTTGCCGTCGGCCCGGCCCAGCACCAGGGCGCTCGCGCCGGCGCCGGTCGCCCCGTCGGCCCGGGTCAGGTCGAGGGCGGCCGTGCCCGGGTCGTCGAGGGGCTCGGCGTAACGGGCGATGCGCAGACCGTCGTGCAGCATGACGACCCGGAGGTTGTCGACCTCGCCCGCGTACAGCAGTTGCGGCGGGCCGGGCGGGGGACCCGCCTGGGTGCCGAGGGTGACCGCGACCTGGGCGGACTCACCGGGGCGGGCCCAGACCGCGAGGGCGCGCCGCAGCAGGGCCTTGTCCTCGACGAGATCGCCGCGCGCGGGCCAGGTGGTGAAGTCGGTCCGCCCCGTCGCCTGCCACGCCGTGGCCGCCGCCGTCGTCAACCTGCCCGGATCGAGGGCGGCCTGGGCCGCCGGGTTCCGCGCGTACGGGGGTGCCGCCGCGCTGTCGGGGCCCCACCCCTGCCCGGGCAGCCCGAGGAGCGCCCCGCACACGACCATGGCCGCCGTGGCGGCCAGCGCGGCCTTCAGGTGCTGGCGGCGCCGCATCAGATCGGTGGGGCGGGCGTGCAGGGAACAGGGGTCGTACTCGGGGGAGGACAGCAGCGGGTACTGCCGCGCCGACACGGAGTCGGCCTCCTTCAGCGCCGCGGCCGGACTGCCGACCCCGGCCTCGTCGAGGAGCGTCCGGATCACCGGGTCGGGGAGCTTCTCCAGGCCGCGCAGGACGTAGGCCGCGCGGGCCGGGGAGCTGAGGGCCGACAACCGCTGGTCCAGGGCCAGTTCGTCGGCGCCGCCCGAGCGGGGGAAGAGCCGCAGACCCCACACCCGCGGAAGCAGCGGCGGCAACTGGGACCGCTTCGGCCACGCCCTGCGCCGCAGCGGGAGGCCCGCCTCCAGGGCGGTACGGACGACTTGGAGCCGTACGTAGGCGTACCCCGGGTTGCGCTCCCGTCCCGCCACCGTCCCCGTCGCCTGCGCCGGGATCAGCGATGCCGACCTGCGCCGCCTCGGCAGCGCCCGCTGGGTCAGTGCGTGTGCCGTCAGCACGCGACGATTACGGCCGAGGCCGGGCGGCAACGTCAGGTAGGCGAGCCGCACCAGACGGGGGTAGTGCTCGACGAGCGCGGCCTCCGCCTGCTCGACGTCCACGACCGACTCCTGAGCGCGGGAAGACGCGGGGCGCGGGGCGACATCCTGTGACTGCACGTTCAACAGAACGAGCGAATGGTCGGATGGTCACCAGAGCGCTCCGCTGGGTTGGGTGGGGCGCCTAGGGGGTGGGGGGTGCCCTTTCGTCGGCGGGTGCGGACGGTTCGTGGTCGCTCGCGCAGTTCCCCGCGCCCCTGAAAGGGGCGCGGGGAACTGCGCGAGAAGCCCCACCCACCCGCACCCGAACAACCCACCCCGAGCGGGGTCGAAGGGGCGGCAGCCCCTGGGGGAGGGGACGGGTAGGGGCGGCGGGGGCGAGGAAACCTAGGTGAGCGACCACCCGCTGAACTCGACCAGCCCCCGCGCCCCGCTCCCCCCGTTCGTCGCACTCATGAAGAGCCCCACGTCCTGACCACCCCCCACCGCCCCGGGCACGGACACCGTCCCCACCACCCGCCAGCTCGCCCCCTCGTCGACGGAGCACTCACCCACGTACGCCCCCGCCCCCGCCCGGCTCAACCGCAACACCACCGGCGCCTTCACCCCCGTGATCCGCCGATACGTGTCGAGCGTCCCGTCCCCCGTACTGTCGTACGACAACACCACCCCGTTCGCCGGAGTGACCGCCAGATTCAGAAACCCCGCAGACCCGGCCGTACCGAGGCTGTTCCGCACCACGATCCCCGCCCGCGCCCAGTTCCCGGTCGACGCCTGGGAATCGACCCGGAGAGTGACGGACGTACCGTCCCCAAGCGCCCCCGCCCGATAGAGCGTGCCGAACTCCGCCGTACCCCGCCACAGATCCGCCCCGCCACCATCGATCGCGAACCGGCCCTCCAACTGCCCGAAGACGGCCCCGTTGTTGGTGTAGGTGCGCCACCCCGAATCCACCGGCCCCGCCTCGAACAGCGTTCCGTCGAAGCGCCCCTCGACCCGGTCCTCGCCACGCGGACCGTACTGGACGGTGATCGTGTGGGGGAGCGGCCGCAGCGGACGGTCCAGCGGCACATCCGGCGCGTCCGCGCGCCAGCGCACCGTCCCCGAGCCGGCCGCCGGAACGCTCGGCAACGATGTCGGCCCCTCCGGCTCGGCCGTCCCGTCGAAGCCGCTGAGCGCGAAGTCCACCCGCCCCGTCGCCCTCAGCCCGTTGACATTGCGGAAGACCGCCGAGACCCGCGCACTCCCGCCGGGCGGCAGCACCGGCGGCTCCGCGGTGACGGCCAGCGTCCCCTGGTACGGCGCCCGCGCCAGCACCTCACGCACCCGCGCCGCCGCCCTGTACGCGTCCCCCACCGGCCGCAGCGGATAGTCCTCGCGCTCCCGGGTCCACGGCTCCTCGAACGCGAACCAGTCCACGGCCGCCGGAGCGGTCCCCGTGGCGAGCGCGTCCTCCAGGGTGTCGAGCCACTTCTGCCAGCGCGGGACGTAGAAGTCGGCCATGAGGCCGTTCCACTCCCGGTTGCCGTACTCGTGCAGATCGCCCGTGTCGGAGGTGGCCCGCCCGCCCCACACCGTGATCAGCACCTTCGCCGTCCGCTCGAACTCGGCCCGCTCGGCGTCGTTCGTCGCCAGCAGCCGGGCGTCGTTCACCCACGGGCCCAGCAGGAACGCCCCGTTCGTGCCCGTCACCTCGTCGGACAGCCGCATCAGCCGCAGCCAGAGCGTGGACAGCGCACGGAAGGTGGCGAGGTCCTTGCGCCGGTAGGCCTCGCGCAGCTGCGGCAGGTACTGGCGGCTGCGGTGCGCGAGCGCCTGCCGCGCCACGTCCACCACGTCGTACCGGTACGCCGGGTTGCGGCGCAGCCCGCCCGCCACGCCCAGCAGCCCGGCGAGGGCCGCGTCGAAGCGGCCGGGGTCGTACGTCAGTGCCCTCGGCGCGTACTCGGCGGCGCGGTTCGCGGCGAGATCGGGGCGGGCGCAGAAGAGGGAGTCGTGCGGGTCGCTGCGCTCCACGGCCTGCTGCTGGTACGCGGTGTCGTGCAGCGCCCGCCAGGCCCTGCGGGCGGAGTCGTCGCGGCCGCCGTACCGGAAGTCGGCGTACGAGGAGAACCAGGCGGCCCGGTCGAGCTTCCTCGGGGTCCAGGCCAGTTCGGAGAAGAGCTCGAAGGCGGCCGGGTCGCGGTCGGTGGCCTCGGGCAGGAACGCCGTACCGGCGAGCGCGCTGCCCGCCTTGTCCCGCCAGGCGAAGAACTTGTCGTTCCACAGGTGCGCGCGGGCCCCGATCGTCGTACGGCCGCCGAAGTTGGGGATCGTGCCGAAGCAGTACGGGGTGCCGCCCCAGTCGCGTTCGCGGTCGGTGACACTGGCGTAGCGGTCGGAGACGCCGTCCACGATCAGCATCTTCGACCGGTCGATGGCGTCCAGCAGCTCAGGCAGCGGGTTCTCCTGCCAGCCGAGGATCACCCAGGTGGCGCCGGGACGCGCCTTCTGGAGGGCCTTCTCCACGCCCTGCGCCGCGTCCGGCACCGGCACGTCACCCGCCGTGCCGCCCTCGTGCAGGAGGTCCATCTTGAAGTGGGCCGCCTCGCCGAACACGTCCCTGACGTGGCCGTAGAAGGAGGCGGCGACGCGGGCGAAGGAGTCGGTGCGCGGATCGAGCCAGTCGGGGCGTTCGAAGCCGTGCCAGATGCCCTGCGGGACGACGTGCGCGTCACCGCCGTTGCGCTCCACGAACTCCTTGGGGACGTGCCCGTAGTAGCCGGGCAGTACGGGGGACATGCCCAGCTCGCGCAGCCGGTCGGTGATCCGCCGGCCCAGCGCGGCCCGGCGGGCGATCAGCTCGGGGGAGAGGGGACCGCCGTACCCGGAGAGGTTCTGCAGCAGCCACCAGGGCTGGTGGGAGGGGGCGGGGAGCCAGGCCCGTGACTCCTCGTCGGAGTAGCCGAAGTCCTTCAGCAGCCGGTGGTAGACGGCCTCCATGCCCGCGACGACCAGGACCTCGTTGCAGCCGTGCGCCGCCAGGAGGTCGATCTGGTGTTCCCAGTACGGCCAGTCCGCGTACGGGGCGGTGTAGCCGTCGTTGGTGTCGTTGAGGGCGAAGCGGTGGGGGAGGGCGGTGGATCTCTCCAGGGGCCGGGCGGGGGCGGGGAGGCGGCTCGGCAGGTCCAGCTGGCTGCCGTTCCAGGCGAGGTGGGCCCCGCAGACGTACTTGAGGTACCAGTGGACGCCCATGAGCAGGGTGGCCGGTGTCGTGGCCTGGACCTGGATGCGTCCGGTGGTGCCCGTGACACGGAAGCGGTCGACGGTGCCGCTCCGGTCGAGCAGACTGAGCCGGAACTGTCCGGCATGACCGGGCAGCAGCCGATTGAGCGCGGAGCGCGCGGGAGCCGTATCGAAGACGGGGCCCTCGCCGGGGCTCTCTGCGGCGTGGGCCGGGACCGACCACTGCAGGTGGGTTCCGAGGCCGATGACAGCGGCCGAGCCCAGCACCGTGCGTCGCGACGGACTGTTCATGTCTGTGTGCCCCCTGTGTCGACAGTGGCGGCACGCTAACGGGGCGACCGTCCGTGAACAACGGTGCGCACGGAGCTGGCGAGTTCACGTCGCCTGAACGGACCCGGAGGTACGGATGAGTTTGACGAGGAAGAGGCTTGCGGGGAGCGCGGCCTGCGCGGCCGCCGCCCTGCTGGTGCTGACCGGCTGCGGCTCGGCCGACGACGCCGAGGCCGCCGTCCCCAAGACGGCGACCGGGACACTGGAGCACATCGCGGGCGAGGTGGGCTGCAAGCCGGACATGCAGACGGACGCGGACACGATCCGCCAGGCCCTCTGTACCAACAAGGACGGCGACTTCGACGGCAAGTTCGTCCTCGCGACCTTCGCCACCGACCGGGGCCAGGCGGAATGGCTCTCCGGCGCCAAGGACTACGGCGGCTACTACCTCGTCGGCCGCAAGTGGGTCGCCGTCGGCGAGAAGAAGACGGTGGGCGGGCTGCAGGGCACGCTCGGCGGGGAGATGCAGGAGGGGTCCGCGCACATGAACCCCGGTGGCAGCCACAACGACGGCAGCCACAGCGGCTGACCGCGCCGGTCGCGGTCCCGGGGACAGACGAAAGCCGGCGGTGGGAGATCCCACCGCCGGCTTCCTCAGTGACTCAGAAGCGCTTCGGTACTACTTGCACTTCTGGCCGCCGTTGATGCACTGGACCATCTTGTTCATCGTCTCCTGGTTGAAGAAGTTGATGAAGTCGTTGTGGTCGGTGATCGGCTTGTGCAGGTTCTCCGGGAAGGAGTCGACCGCGAAGGGGTTCACGACCTGTCCGTTCTGGATCTGCGGGGCCGGGACGTTGTAGACCAGTCGGACCTGGAGCTGCGGGATGGCCTGGAAGCCGTTGGAGCAGCTGCCGTCCGCCTCGACGAAGTCCACGTGCGTGCGGTGGTTGGCGCTGTCGATGTTCTGGCCGTCCCAGCAGGACTGGAAGAAGGACGTCCGCACCACGGAGCTGCCCTGCGGGCAGATCGGGTACTTGTCCGTCAGCTGACGGTCCTCGAAGCCGGTGCAGCTCCAGTTCGTGTTGGCGTTGTTCAGGCCGTTCACGAAGGCCTTCGCGTCACCGGTGATGATGCGCAGGGCCGTCGGCATCGCGACGACATTGCCCTTCTTGTTGCCGACGAACTTCAGCTGGGCCTGGCTCGGCTCGACGATCTTGCCGACGTTCTTGTCCACGCCACCGCCGGGGGCGTTGGCGTCGATGTCGTTCGAACCGTCCTGGATACGGATCACCGGCCAGAAGTACGACGACTTGTCGCCCTGGTTCTGGCAGGAGGTCTGCGCGTTGGCCAGGTCCTGGTCGCTCGCGAAGGCGTTGTTGCTCTGGTTGCCCACGTAGTCGTGCTGGTGCTGGGCACCGTTGCTGACACCGGGAGCGACGATCACGTTGTCCGAGTTGCGGAGCTGGTTCTGGTTGACGCCGCAGCTCGTGGTGAACGTGCCCTTCGAACCGCCGTTGCCGTTGGCGGCGAGACCGTTGCCGTTCACGCCCTTCGGGCCGCCGTTCGGCTGGACCTGGGTGATGTCCTGGAAGTCGCCCGCGACCGGGCCGTTACCGCCCTGCCCGCCACCGGCCTGACCCTGGTTACCGCCCTGGTTCTGACCCTGGCCGCCTTGGTTCTGGCCGCCCTGGTTCTGGCCCTGGCCGCCTTGGTTCTGGCCGCCCTGGTTCTGGCCCTGGCCGCCCTGGTTCTGGCCGCCGCCGCCCTGGTTCTGACCCTGGCCCCCGCCGGCGTTGGTCTGAGCCTGGTCGGCCTTGCCCTGGCAGGTCGCGAGCTGGGCCATGCCCTGCGGAGCCTGGCCGCCCACGCGCCGGATGTTGATGCCGATCCGGTCGATGGTGGCCGTCCGCTTGGACTTCAGCGGGCCGAGAATGGCGTTGTTGACGAAGTTGGCGTCGCCCGCCTGAGCCTGGCGCGTGTCAGCGAGGCGCTTGTACGCCTCGGTGATCTGCCGGTCCAGCAGCGCCAGCTCCTTGGCTACTCCCGCGCGCGCCTTCTTGGGCACGTTCGTCAGCTTCTGGCCGACGTCCGGGCAGGCGATGGTGGCGACCTGCGCGGAGGCCAGTGTGCTGTTCTGCTTGGACTTCGACTCGCCCGCTGAGGCGTAGAAGTTCGCCCAGACCAGGCCGCCGCCCGCGACCGCGAGCGCCGCGGATGCGGCAATGGCCCGAACAGCCAGCGGCGAACGTCGTTTGCGTGTGTTGCGTCCCATGGAACTCCTCTGACTTCCTTGCGGGGCTATCGAGGCGCCCGACAGGAGTGAAGCGGCTCCATCAAATACGCGGGGAGTCCCAGGAGTGTTCAGGCGACTCAGAAATTGATGAGAGATTCGTGGGACAAACTGGTTTCAACACCCCACGAAACACCGGGAGTTGCCGATCCCCTACGGCGTGTGTGCGGTGAAGGTCCCTGGTGGGGTCCGTGAAGGGGATGTTTGGGCGGCCCTGGCCAAGATAAGCGAGAACCGCCGCCCGCGCGTCCATTTGTCGGCTAAGAGCACAGCACCTTCGCCTCCACCGACGCGTCCAGCCCCACCGCCGGACGGTCCGGTCGCAGCGGCGCGACCCCGCCCAGCCCCGTCAGTCAGTCCCAGGTGTCCCGTACGGTCTCCTCGACACCCCGGCAGCGGAGTCCGTCCCGTACGGCCCGCGACACGTCCGCCCGGTGCAGCGCGTCGTGCAGATCGCTCTCTTCGGGCACCCACACCGGCAGCTGCGTCCACGGCTCGATCCCCGCATCGAGGATCAACTCCGATGCCGTCCAGCGGAGTTCGGCGGCCCCGCCGGTCACCCGCACACAGGCGTCGAGCAGTTCGCCCATGGTCGACATGCCCGAGGGGCCGACCAGGTTGTAGGCGCCCCTCGACCCTCGTTCCGCCGCGCCGAGAATCCAGGCGGCGAGATCGCGGACGTCGACGTACTGGAGGGGGAGGTCCCGGGGGCCGGGCGCCAGGACCGGTCCGCCCCGGGCGGCACGGGTGAGCCACCAGGGCAGCCGGCCGATGTTCTCGTACGGCCCGAGGATCAGCCCGCAGCGCACGAGGAGCGAGCGGTCGGGGCCGAACGCCTCGACCGCGGCGAGTTCCCCGCCCCGCTTGTCGCGGGCGTAGTCGGTCTGCTCCGCGTCGGCCGACGCGCCGTCCACCAGCGGTGCCCGCTCGTCGTACCCGGCGGCGGGGGGCCAGGCGTACACCGAGCAACTCGACACGTACACATACCGCTCGGCCACGCCGGACAGCAGCCGCGCGGTGTCCCGGACGGCCCGCGGCGCCGCCGACCAGGTGTCGACGACGACATCCCACCCGTCCCCGCCGGAAGCGGAGCCGGCGGTGGAGGCGTCGACGAGCGCCGCGAGCCCGTCCGGTGCGGTGCGGTCGCCCAGCAACGACCGCACCCCGGCCGGAGGTTCGTGCCGTCCCCGGTGGAAGACGGTCACCTCCCAGCCGCGGGCCAGCGCCGACTCCACGACGGCGCGACCCACGAACTCCGTACCACCCAGCATCAGAAGTCTCATGCCGCCGACTCTGCCCGCCGGGCTGTCGGCACGGAACGGGAATCTGCTCTCAGGAGATCCGCTCTCAGAAGATCCACTCTCAGGAGAGCCGTCGAGCTGGAGGCGACGACGTCCCGTTACGGGACGATGAGTGGCTCCGACGCCAACGGGTCGGACGTCAACGGCTCAGCGGCGGCGTGTACTTGTACCCGACCCGCCGCACCGTCTGGATCGCCTGGCGGAACTCCGCGCCGAGCTTGCGGCGCAGCCGGGCGATGTGGACGTCGACGGTCCGCCCGTCGCCCACATGCCCGTAGCCCCACACCGTGGTGACCAACTGGTCGCGGGTGTGCACCCGGTTCGGATGCGCGACGAGATGGGCGAGGAGTTCGAACTCCAGATAGGTGAGGTCGAGCGGCCGCCCGCCGACCTCGGCGGTGCGCTGCACGGTGTCCACGCGGACCAGCCCGTCCTTGCCCTCGACGGACCCGGAAGCGGAAGCCGCACCGGAACCGGCGTGGTCGGCCGGCTTCTCCTCCGCGACCACGAACGGCAGCACCGGCGGCTGCTGGTCGGCCGGGACAAGCACCAGGTAGCCGACCATCGGCGGCCGGCCCGGCAGCGTGGGCAGGGTGTGCGGGGGAGCGGGCAACCAGGTGGCGCCCGGCGGCAGGAAGTCCGCGATGTCCACGACCTCGTCCCGCCCCACGGCACGCAGTCGGTGCCGGGGGGCGCCGGGCGCGGGGACGGCGACGGGGGCGGAGCCCGACGCGGCGGTCAGCGGGGTGGCGGTCGACAGAGAACGGGTGTTCGCCATGAGAGGTCAGCTCTTTCGCGCGAGAGGTTCGTCCGGGAAACCTCGGCGACCGAGTTCGTGGTCGGTTCCGCCGAGGGACGTACGTCGTTCCGCGCCGACCGAAGGCCGGGGTGTACGGCTTTAGAGGGCCGGCGCGTTCATCGCGCGGCAACACACCCGGTCGAAGTCGTGGTGCTGACGGGAAGGCCAGAAGGGCTCGAGGTCATGGCGACCCGTCGCGCGTCGGTTCTGGAGGCTGGCCATGGCCCCATTGAAGCAGAAACACGCCTGCCGCAGGAGCCTCCTCTCACTGCTTGGACGCTTCTCCGGCATGACCGGAGTGTGTCGTGGCCTCAGCCGACCAGGCGTTTGTGCCAATGGAGCGGGGTGACGGTGATGGCCTTGGTGGGATCTCCGTCCCACTCCGCGGACAGACCCTCCGCCGCGAGGGCCGCCACGACCTGCCGCCCGACCGCCGTGGTGGTCTCGGCGGCGTCGTCGAACCCGCCGTACAGCAGCATCAGTCCGTACCCGGCGGCGGCGCCCTCGGTGCACTGCGAGTGGAAGAACACGAATCCCCGGGCGTCCGGCGAGCCTTCGGCGCCTATCTCGGTCGTACCGCAGTTGCGGCAGCAGGTGAAGTTCTCCCGGGCGGTGATGCCGTGCGCCGACTGGAGCGCCTCGAAGGCGCGGGTGAGCCGCTCGGGGTCGGTGACCCCGTCCCAGGTCTCCTGCTCGGCGAGCCGCTCCACCCAGAGCCGGTCGACGAGCTGCCGGGCCTGTGCACGGGAAACGGGCCGGGCGTCGCCGTCCACGAGATACTCCTCGGCGGCCTCGCTCAACCGGGCCCGGTCGTCGTAACCGCAGCGCAACAGCTCCCGCACCCGCTCCTCGACCTGCTCCCGTACGTCGTCCGGGAGTTCCGGCACCTCCTCCGGGGCGTCGTGCTCGACGGGGGTCCACTCGATCCCGGTCTCCCAGCCCGGCGTCCGCCGCGCCCAGCCGGTCATGGCCTCGGCCACCCGCTCCGGGTCGGTGAGGACGGCCCCGAAGAACCGGTCGCGGTCCTCCCGGTACTCCAGCTGGTACTCGCCGTCCGCGCCGTCGTCGGCCCGCTCGTGCCAGACCTGGACGAAGACGTCCGGGATGTCCGGTATCCGCTGCACGACCAGGAAACGGTCGCCCCGGTCCCCGATCCGGCACACCAGCTCGCGCAGCCGCTCCGCCGAGATCCGGGCGTGCTTCTCCCCGGTCTCCGTGTCGACCTTGACGGCCAGCCGGGCGGTGCCGGAGGGCTCGTTCGTACGGGCCGGATCGCCCCCGTGGATCTTCATGCCCCCACCATGGCACGCCCCACTGACAACGCCGGAGGGCGCCCACCGGAATCGGTGGACGCCCTCTCGGAACCTCGGGCTCGAAGAGCCCGGTGGATCAGACCTGGCCGGCCTTGTCGAGCGCGGTGCAGCAGGTGTCGACGATCAGCCGCGTCACGACGTACGGGTCGACGTTGGCGTTCGGGCGGCGGTCCTCGATGTAGCCCTTGCCGTCCTTCTCGACCTGCCACGGGATACGGACCGAGGCGCCACGGTTGGAGACACCGTAGGAGTACTCGTTCCACGGGGCGGTCTCGTGCAGACCGGTCAGGCGGTCGTCGATGCCGGCGCCGTAGTTCTTGACGTGGTCGAGCGGCTTCGAGCCCTCGCCCAGCGACTCGCACGCGGTGATGATCGCGTCGTAGCCCTCGCGCATCGCCTTCGTGGAGAAGTTGGTGTGCGCACCGGCGCCGTTCCAGTCACCCTTGGCCGGCTTGGGGTCCAGGGTGGCGGCGACGTCGAAGTCCTCGGCGGTGCGGTAGAGCAGCCAGCGGGCCACCCACAGGTGGTCGGAGACCTCCAGCGGGGAGACCGGGCCGACCTGGAACTCCCACTGGCCGGGCATGACCTCGGCGTTGATGCCGGAGATGGCGAGACCGGCCGCCAGGCAGTTCTCCAGGTGGGCCTCGACGATGTCACGGCCGAAGATCTCGTCGGCGCCGACACCGCAGTAGTAGCCGCCCTGGGGGGCCGGGAAGCCGCCCTTGGGGAAGCCGAGCGGCGTGCCGTCCTGGAAGAACGTGTACTCCTGCTCGATGCCGAAGATCGGCTCCTGCGCGGCGAACTTCTCGGCGACCTCGCGCAGCGCGGCACGGGTGTTGGACTCGTGCGGCGTCATGTCGATGTTGAGGACCTCGCAGAGCACGAGGACGTCGTCGCCGCCACGGATCGGGTCCGGGCAGGAGAAGACCGGCTGGAGCACACGGTCCGAGGAGTGCCCCTCGGCCTGGTTCGTGGAGGACCCGTCGAAGCCCCAGATCGGAAGCTCGGCACCCTTGGCGTCGTCGGCCAGAATCTTCGTCTTGGAACGGAGCTTGGCCGTCGGCTCGGTGCCGTCGATCCAGATGTACTCAGCCTTGAAGGTCACGGGCCACATCCTTCGGGGTGTGTCACTAGGCGCATGTGCGGGTGCTGCGGCGCTGCGGCACTGAAACGCCGCGCTGATGCCGGGCAGCCTGTCAACACGCGATTTCCCGGTCATTGCTCGAATGTGAACCCCGTGTTACCTGGGGCCTCTGTGGCGCGACTCACGTCACGACGGACGCGCTGGTCGGGCGCCTGCGCCGGGCGCGTGAGGCCGGCCGCCGCTCCGTGCGGGGCCGGCCTCCCTGGACGACGGTCGCCTGCTCTTCACCTCACCGTTACGAGCGGGCCCGCCCCGTCGTCCAGGACGGCGTCACCCCACCTTCTCGATCAGTGCGCGGCGGATCAGGAACTTGCCGGGCTCCCGGACCTCCTCGAAGGCGGAGTTGTTCAGCAGGACACAACTGCCCGAGACCGAAGTGACCTCCACGGTCGTGGACTTGTTGTTGTCCAGGTTGGTCACCCGCAGCTTCGTACCGGCGGGGAACTCGTTGCTGGACGCGGCCGGGGCGCCGCCCTCACCGGAGAGGGTGACGGTGGAGCCGTCGCAGACCTGCTCGCCGGCCCCGGCGTTCCCCGTGCCCCCGGCGCCGCCCGTGTCACCGGCGTTCCCGGCGCCGCCTGCGTTCCCGGCGGCCTCGTCGCCCTGGGGGTCCTGAGCCGACCCCCCGGTCTCCGTGGCCGGCGCGGAGGGCTGCGCGGGCTGTGCGGCCTGGGAGCCCTGAGCCGACTCCCCGACGACGCAGTCCGACGCCCCCTGCTGGACCTTGATCTGGGCGATGACCGCCTCGCGGTTGGCGATCCGGGCCGCCGACTGGGCGTCGGGGTTCGCCTTCTGGTCGGCGATGAACCGCTCGTTGTTGCCGAGCGCGGTGGCCAGGCCCTGGCAGACACTGGAATCCGCCGCGCTCTGCGCCGCGTTCGACGTGGCCGCCATGGCGAAGGCCCCGCCTCCCGCCACCGCCGCCGCGGTCACGAACAGTGCGACCTTCTTCTTCGTGCTGAGCGTTCTCCTACGCGACATGCGCGCCTCCTGTTCCCGGTGGGCCTTCGGATCGGCCGCCGGATCGGACGAGTACGCCGCTATGTACGAGATATCGAACGAAACTGCTCAACGGTCACAGCGAACTCTCAAGTAACCCACGTCACACCAAGGTTGAGGACCCGGCCCGCCGAACCGCCGCCCGCTACCTGGACAGGGCGTCCCGTACCGCCTCGTCCGTGCGGGCCACCACCGCCGTACCGTCGTCCGCGGTGATGATCGGCCGCTGGATGAGCTTCGGGTGCTCGGCGAGCGCCTTGATCCACCGGTCGCGCGCGCCGGCCTCCCGGGCCCACTCCTTAAGGCCGAGTTCCTTGGCGGCGGCCTCCTGGGTGCGGGTGATGTCCCACGGTTCGAGCCCGAGGCGGTCCAGTACGGCGCGGATCTCGTCCTCGCTGGGGACGTCCTCCAGGTAGCGGCGGACGGTGTAGTCGGCCCCCTCGGCGTCGAGCAGGCCGATCGCGCTGCGGCACTTGGAACAGGCCGGATTGATCCAGATCTCCATGCCGCCCACCGTAGCCAACCGGGCGCGAAAACCCGTGTTCCACCCCTGTCACAGGACCCGTCAGAAGCCTTCTGGCCAGGGGCGATTGTCAGTGGGGGGTAGTAAAATAGAAGCAGTGTTCGAGGGTTGCCGACGGGGGATTCCGGCGGTGCCCAGACCGCGACAGGAGGATGTCCGTGCCCGCTGCCGCACTGAAGTCCAAGCCGCTGCCCACCCAGTCCACCGTTCAGCATCCCGTCCTGCTCGACCTGCCCTACGCGCCGGTGGTGAAGCACACGCTGCCGCCGGGCCGTCCGCGTGAGTGGTACATCACCCACAACCGGCGCCTGAAGGCCATGCGCCTCGCGATCGCCCTGCTCGACTCCGGTGTCCACATGCCGAACCAGGCGCGCAACGAGACGATCCGGAGCACGGCGGAGGTCATCGGTGTGCATCCGCCGTCGGACACCACGTGCCACATGGTGCGGGCCCTGATGCGCTACAGCCGCTGACGCCGCCCGCCGGATTCTCCGGTGCCGTCCACTCCGAGGGGGTGGGCGGCACCGCTGCGTCGAGCGGATGCCGGCGTTCGCGGGGGCTCGGCGGGCTGGGGGAGGGAAAAGGGCGATCTCCGGCCGCCAGGGTTGGCCGGAGATCGCCCTAGCCCTGCCCTCCCGGGGTCCATACGATGCGGTCGCCCCTCGGTCTTCACAGCTCTTTCACAGGCTGCGCTCTCGCTGGCCGTGGGGTTCTGGCGCATGCCTATTGACATGTGCATGACTCTGATCGGAGAACCCCCCATGGTTCGTGGTCTCCTCCTGGGCGGCGCCGTCGCCGCCCTCTTCGCCAGTGCGCTGCCCGCGCAGGCCGAGTCCCCGTTCGAGGACCCGCCCCCGGACAAGATCGTCATCAAGGTCGCCACGGTGAACGGCTCCGGCTGCCCCCAGGGCACGGCCGCGGTCGCCGTCTCGCCGGACAACACCGCGTTCACGGTGACCTACAGCGACTACCTCGCCCAGGTCGGCGGCGGCGCCCCGTCCACCGCGTTCCGCAAGAACTGCCAGCTCAACCTGATCGTCCATGTGCCCGGCGGCTTCACCTACGCCATCGCCAGCGTCGACTACCGAGGCTTCGCCTCGCTCCAACGCGGCGCGACCGGCACGGAAAAGGCTTCGTACTACTTCCAGGGCTCCCCGGACACCGCCTCCAGAACCCACGCGTTCAACGGCCCCTACGAGGACAACTGGCAGGCCACGGACGAGACCGACTGGGCCCAACTGGTGTGGGCCCCCTGCGGAGTCGAACGCAACTTCAACATCAACACCGAGTTGCGCGTCAACCGGGGCTCGTCGCCGGCGAGCAGCACGAGCTTCATGACCATGGACTCCACCGACGGCGACATCAGCACGATCTATCACTTGGCCTGGAAGGAGTGTCCCTCCGAGTGAGCCGGTTGCCGGGTGCCCTTCTGCGTCTCGGGCACCCGGCGCTGGTGTGAGCCCCAGCCACCGGGGGCTGCGCCCCCCGGGCCCCCTCGCGCTCGGCGGCGGCCGGGGCGGCGGGTTGTTCGTCCGCGGGCCGGTGGGGGCTGCTCGCGCAGTTCCCCGCGGGCCTGAAAAGCAGGGGCTGCGCCCCGTGCTTTTCAGGCCCGCAGGGGCCGTGTCTTCCAGGGGCGCGGGGACCTGCGCGAGCAACCACGACGGAGCCGCCCCCGCCACACAACCGTCCCCCGGACCTCTCCCGCTCTCCCGCTCTCTCGCGAACCTCACGCCAACTCCCTCTCCAACGGCGTCCGGAAGCGCGGCGTGACCCTCGTCGCCCCCACCCACCCCCGCAGCCGCAGCCTCCGCGCGGATTGCCTCCTCGGCCTCCCGCCGCACCCCGTCCGGGTCCAGCACACCGACTCCTCGACCTCCTTCAGCCAGGCCGCGTCCGGGGCCCCCGCCGCCATGTCCTTCAGCAGCGAGGCCCGTTCCCTGGCGGCGACCGTGATGCCGGTCGAGGCGTGCACCACGGCGGTCAGCTCCGTCGGAAACACGAACACGGTGTGCCGCATGCCGTGCATCCGGACGAGCGTCCGGTCCGCGTACAGCGCACGTTCGGTCTAGGCCACCGCCTGCCCCGGGTCGGCGAGCCGCGCGCCCACCGCCAGAAACACCGTCGCGGGATCCGAGCCGTGCAGCGCGACCAGTGAATCGGCCACCTCCTCCGGGCCCGTCACCCGTACCGATCCGGCCAACCGCTGCCGCAGGCCCAGCCGCACCCGCCGCTCGGCCACTCCGACATGCCGCTGCCCGTCACCCATGCCCGCCGCCTCCACCCGTATGCCCGCGTCCACCCCTGAGCCCCCGGCTCCCAGCCCCGAGCCCTCACGTCCTCTGAAGTCCCGAACGCCTCCGAAAACCGGAGTCCTCGACCGCATCCTCCCGGACGCCACTGACAACCGGGCGGCCCCGTGACTCGGGCACCAGCCGACCGCCGCCCCGCCCCGTCACGCGTACCGCTCCCACACCCCGCCCACATACGCCTCCAGCCGCGCCCCCAGCACCTCCGGCGTCAGATCCGTCCGCCCCAGCTCCCGCCAGGGCACCGCGACCTTCTCCGCGTCGGGCGCGTAGGCGAGCGCGTCCAGCAGCCGCCAGTACAGGTGGTCCTGGTCCTGGGCCAGTCGACGCCCGCCCCGAGCCTCGTACCGCTCACGGAACCCGAGCCCGTACTCGGCCCCGTACAGCAGGGTCGACGCGGTCGAGCAGTGGGCGACATCGAGATCCGCGGGTCCCCACGAGGTCTCCACCCAGTCCACGACGCCGCTGATCCGCAGAGCCCCGTCCGTGCCCGCGTCCGTGTCCCTGCCCGTGTCCGTGCCCGTGTCCGTGCCCGCTTCCGTGCCCGTGAACAGGACGTTCCCCGGATGGAAGTCCCGGTGCAGGAAGCACCCTTCGTACGCCGGTGCCTCCCGCCGGATCACGTCCACGGCCCGCTCCCACAACGGGCCGTCGGGCGTGGTGACGCGCTCGGGCGAGGTCCAGGCCTGATACGTACGAGGCCGTTCCGCCGGCACGACCGCGTGGATCCGGGCGAGTTGCCCGGCGAGCAGATCCAGCCGCGCCTCCAGGTCCGCGTCCTCGTCCACCCGCACCGACCCCGGCAGCAGGGACATCAACAGCGAGGGATGGTCGGTGAGTTCGGCGGCCGGGTCGACGGCGTACAGGCGTGGCGTGGGGATGTCGTCGTACGGTGCGAGCAGGGTGAGTATCGCGGCTTCACGGTTCAACAGCCCTGGGGCGTGCAGCCGGAAGAACGGTTTCACGAACGACCGCAGGACGAGCCCCGTCCCGTCGTCGAGCGTCAGCCGGCGCATCCGGGAGGTCCAACCGCCGCGCAGATCCGTCCAGTTCCGCAGGCGGCGGCCCTCCGGAAGCTGCTTGTCCACCCACGTACGAGTAGCCGCCCATTCCTGACCATCGAATCCCATGGGCCCAGCATCTCCGATAAATGGGATGCCCCCGCACCCGTCACACGAGCATCCTGGACAGGCGCAGGGGAGTCCTCGGACACCGGACCCACGCAGGACGGGGGCCACTTTCCGGCCCCGGGGCTACTCTTCCACGCACAGTCATCACCCACGCCACGCCCCGAGGAGTCCCGTCATGGGCACCTTGATCCTTTCGGCGACCGCGGTTCTGGTCGTCATGGGTTTCTCCAACCAAGTCCTCTGGCTGGCCGCAGTCGCCCTGCTCTACCTGTACGTCCGCTACGGCCGCACGGGGGGAGGCTCGGCGACGTCCTCGTCGGGTTCCCCGACGAGCGGCGGCTCGGCCCAGCCCGCTTCCTACCGCGCGTACCGCGATCGCCGTGACCAGCAGGCGAAGTGGGAGCGCCGCTATCGCCGCGAACGGCCTGTCTCGACCCGTCGGCAGGACCGCGACAAGAGCGGCAAGTAGGTAGAGCGGGGGAACCGGAGCGACGAGCGAGCAGGCGGGGCCCCGGGGCCGGTCACAGCCCCGGGGCACCCCGGATCGGGAACCACCGGCTCAGCTCGGGCTCGACCCGCGGCTCGTCCCCGAGCGCCGCCCGGACCCGCGGCGCCGGCGCGTTGTCCCGCCGCCCCGCGCCCGGCAGCGGCGCGAACGGATGGAACGTGCGCCCGGGTGCCGGCCGACGGGGGGCGGGGGGCTCAGTACGACGACCGATAGTTGATGTAGCCGATCAGCGCGATCAACCCTGCCACGCAGCCGAAGACGATCACCGTCGACACCCACGACGACCGGCGCGGAGCGACCGGGCCGGGGTCGGCGCGGAAGGGCTGGGGTTCGGGCGGGTTCTCCTTCCAGCGCGCGGCCAGCATCCGGGCCCGTGCGGAGGGCTCCTTGTGCTGTGCGTCGTCCGCCCACTTGATGTCGAACTCGCGCTCGTCGTCGTCCTGTTCGGGCATCCCCGTGTCTCCCCGTCGTCTCTCGAACAGTCGTGCCAGAACCATACGACGGCGCCCCCGTCCCGAAAAACGGGAACGGGGGCGGAGTCGAACGACCGGCGGCCGATCGGGACCTCACGCGCGGGGCGCGGGCTCGATCACACGTCGAAATAGAGCTCGAACTCGTGCGGGTGCGGGCGCAGCTGCAGCGGGGCGATCTCGTTGGTGCGCTTGTAGTCGATCCACGTCTCGATCAGGTCCGGCGTGAAGACGTCGCCCTGGAGGAGGAACTCGTGGTCGCGCTCGAGGGAGTCGAGGACGGCCGGGAGGGAGGTCGGGACCTGCGGGACGCCCGCGTGCTCCTCGGGGGCGAGCTCGTAGAGGTCCTTGTCGATCGGCTCGGCCGGCTCGATCTTGTTCTTGATGCCGTCGAGGCCCGCGAGGAGGAGGGCCGAGAAGGCGAGGTACGGGTTGCCGGAGGAGTCGGGCGCGCGGAACTCGACGCGCTTGGCCTTCGGGTTCGAACCCGTGATCGGGATACGCATGGCGGCGGAGCGGTTGCGCTGCGAGTACACCAGGTTCACCGGGGCCTCGAAGCCCGGGACCAGACGGTGGTACGAGTTCACCGTCGGGTTGGTGAAGGCGAGCAGCGACGGGGCGTGCTTGAGGATGCCGCCGATGTAGAAGCGGGCGGTGTCCGACAGGCCCGCGTACCCGGCCTCGTCGTAGAAGAGCGGGGAGCCGCCCGTCCACAGCGACTGGTGGACGTGCATGCCCGAGCCGTTGTCGCCGAAGATCGGCTTCGGCATGAAGGTCGCGGTCTTGCCGTTGCGCCAGGCCACGTTCTTCACGATGTACTTGAAGAGCTGGAGGTCGTCGGCCGCGGCGAGCAGCGTGTTGAACTTGTAGTTGATCTCGGCCTGGCCGGCGGTGCCCACCTCGTGGTGCTGGCGCTCGACCTGGAGGCCGGACTTGGCCAGCTCCAGGGAGATCTCGGCACGCAGGTCGGCGAAGTGGTCGACCGGCGGGGTCGGGAAGTAACCGCCCTTGTAGCGGACCTTGTAACCGCGGTTGTCCTCCAGCGCACCGGTGTTCCAGGCGCCCGCCTCGGAGTCGATGTGGTAGAAGGACTCGTTCTCCGAGGTCTTGAAGCGCACGCTGTCGAAGACGTAGAACTCGGCCTCGGGGCCGAAGTACGCGGTGTCCGCGATACCCGTGGAGGCGAGGTACGCCTCGGCCTTCTTCGCCACGTTCCGCGGGTCACGGGAGTACTGCTCGCCCGTGATCGGGTCGTGGATGAAGAAGTTGATGTTGACCGTCTTGTCGCGGCGGAAGGGGTCGACGCGCGCGGTGGACAGGTCGGCGCGGAGCGCCATGTCGGACTCGTGGATCGCCTGGAAGCCGCGGATCGAGGAGCCGTCGAACGCGAGCTCCTCGGCCGGGTCGAAGGCCGTGGCCGGGATCGTGAAGTGCTGCATCACACCCGGCAGGTCGCAGAAGCGGACGTCGACGAACTTGACGTCCTCGTCCGCGATGTACTTCTTGGCCTCGTCGGCGTTCTGGAACATCCAGCTCCTCCTACTCCCGACGTCCTGCCGGGGTGGTAGTTCGTTCGTGCTGCCAGTGCGGTGGCACACGCTGTCGTCGACACTAGGGACGGGTGATTTCTCGTACGTGACCCATTTGTTTCGCACAAGTTAACCGGACATCCCGCCATGCACCCCACCTGTCCGTATGGCAAAACGGTCGCAGTACGGTGGGCGGGTGGACAAGAGGCAAGCACTCGGATCGTGGCTCTCCGGACCCCGCGCGGCGGCGGAAGACGCCGGAGTCGACTTCGGATACAGGGGAGAGCAGCTCGGTCTGCCGGAGGAGGGGCCCGGCTCCATCGCCCGCCCGGGCCGCCGCCTCGGCGCCCTCGCCGTCGACTGGGGCCTCTGCCTCTTGATCGCATACGGCCTGATCACCGACGGCTACGACCAGGCCACCAGCAACTGGGCCCTGCTCATCTTCTTCCTGCTCCACGCCCTCACCCTGGGTACGGTCGGCTTCACCCCGGGCAAGCGCCTCTTCGGCCTGCGTGTCGTCGCCCAGGGCACCGGCACCGTGAACCCCTGGCGCGCCCTCCTCCGCACGGCCCTGCTGTGCCTCGCCATCCCCGCCCTGGTCTGGGACCGCGACGGCCGGGGCCTGCACGACCGGCTGGCGCGCACCGTGGAGGTGCGGATCTAGCGCTGGAGCGTCGTACCGGTACGACGAGCTGGTACGACGAATCGGCACGACGAACTGGTACGACGAGCTGGTACGACGAGCTGGTACGACGAGCTGGTACGACGAGCTGGTACGACGATGGGGCGCCCGGAATACTCCGGGCGCCCCATCGTCGTACTCCGGTGGGTCAGCGGGCCTTCGGGCCACCCCTGGGCATGCGCATGCCCTTGGGCATCGGGCCCTTGGGGAGCGGCATGTTGCTCATCAGGTCGCCCATCGCCCGCAGCCGGTCGTTGGTGGCGGTCACCTGGGGGCCGGAGAGGACGCGCGGCAGCTTGAGCATCGTCGTGCGGAGCTTCTTCAGCTCGATCTGGCCCTCGCCGGTGCCCACGACCAGGTCGTGCACCGGCACGTCCGCCACGATGCGGGCCATCTTCCGCTTCTCGGCGGCCAGCAGGCTCTTCACCCGGTTCGGGTTGCCCTCGGCGACCAGGACGATGCCGGCCTTGCCGACGGCCCGGTGCACCACGTCCTGGCTGCGGTTCATCGCCACCGCGGGCGTCGTGGTCCAGCCGCGGCCCACGTTGTCGAGCACCGCCGCGGCGGCGCCCGGCTGGCCCTCCATCTGCCCGAACGCGGCCCGCTCGGCTCGCCGTCCGAAGATGATCGCCGTCGCGAGGAAAGCGAGCAGGAGGCCGAGAATGCCCAGATAGATGGGGTGACCGATCAAGAAACCGATCGCGAGGAAGACACCGAAGGTGATGATTCCGACAGCCGCGAGTACAAGACCGATCTTCTTGTCGGCCCTGCGGGTCATCTTGTACGTAAGAGCGATCTGCTTGAGTCGCCCGGGGTTCGCAGCGTCCGCTGCGGGTTCCTTCCTCGCCATGGCACGAAGTCTACGTGTCCGGGGAAGCGAGGACGACGGCGGTGCCGGTGGGGACCGGAGACCGGCGGCAGCGCTGGGGAAGCGGCGCCGGGCGGCGGCGGTGCCGGCGTGGAGCGGCGTTCGTGCGGGTCGTGCGCGCACAGGGGCGTGCGGGGTCGTACGGGGTCGTGCGGGTCGTACGGGGAACGGCTGCTCCGACTACGAGGTGCGCGACGTGACGACGGACTCGAGGACACGCTCGGTCTCGACACGGTCCTTGGCGCGGCGGCGGTCCTCCAGGACGGAGGTCCAGGCGTTACGACGGGCGGTGCGCTGACCGCTGCTCATGAGCACCGACTCGACGGCACGCAGTGCATCGGTGAACGACGGGATCGCTGTGGCACGGACGGGTGCGGCCTGCATGATGAGGTCCCCTCGGGATGGCTGCTCTGGCTAGGACCCTGTACCGGGTGTGAAACCAGGGTCACTGATTGGTGTTACCAGGGCGTGACCGACCGGTCAAACGCCCATGAAGCCTTGATGCGCGGCCCGCAAACCCCGACGCGGCCCTGACGGTGCCCTCATCTGCGAGGACGGTCAGGACCGCGGTCAATCGGCCATTACTGGCGAGTAGCTACTTGTGCTCAGATTCACACGATCTGCTGGCACTCCGTGCCATTTGGCCCGCGCTCAGACGGCCTGCGAAGCGACGTACGAACCACGCTTCTCGATGGCCATCTGGTAGAGGCGGCCGGCGCGGTACGAGGAGCGGACCAGCGGGCCCGACATCACGCCGGAGAAGCCGATCTCGTCGGCCTCCTGCTTCAGCTCGACGAACTCCTGCGGCTTGACCCAGCGCTCCACGGGGTGGTGGCGGACGCTCGGGCGCAGGTACTGGGTGATGGTGACGAGCTCGCAGCCGGCGTCGTGCAGCTGCCGGAGCGCCTCGCTGACCTCTTCACGGGTCTCGCCCATGCCGAGGATGAGGTTCGATTTCGTGACCAGACCGTAGTCGCGGGCCTCGGTGATGACCTTCAGGGACCGCTCGTAGCGGAAGCCGGGACGGATGCGCTTGAAGATCCGGGGGACCGTCTCGACGTTGTGCGCGAAGACTTCGGGGCGGGAGGAGAAGACCTCCTCCAGCAGCTCCGGGACGGCGTTGAAGTCGGGTGCCAGCAGTTCGACCTTGGTCTGGCCGTCCTCGCGCCGCGCCGTCTGCTCGTGGATCTGGCGGACCGTCTCGGCGTACAGCCAGGCGCCGCCGTCCGGGAGGTCGTCGCGGGCGACGCCGGTGATGGTGGCGTAGTTCAGGTCCATGGTGACGACGGACTCGCCGACGCGGCGGGGCTCGTCGCGGTCGAGCGCCTCGGGCTTGCCGGTGTCGATCTGGCAGAAGTCGCAGCGCCGGGTGCACTGGTCGCCGCCGATGAGGAACGTCGCCTCGCGGTCTTCCCAGCACTCGTAGATGTTGGGGCAGCCCGCCTCCTGGCAGACCGTGTGCAGGCCCTCGCTCTTCACGAGGCCCTGCATCTTGGTGTACTCAGGGCCCATTTTCGCCCGGGTCTTGATCCACTCGGGCTTGCGCTCGATGGGGGTCTGGCTGTTCCGGACCTCCAGGCGCAGCATCTTGCGTCCGTCGGGTGCGACTGCGGACACATCGGCTCCCTGCTGATTGCTTCGGGCGGTCTTCGATTCTTCGGCGTCCACCAGGGTACGCCCCTACGGTTCTCGGTCCCCGGGGTGGGCAACCTTGCGGTTGTGGGGCGTATTCCCTTCGCCCCCGCCGCCCTTACCCGTCCCATCCCAGGGGCTGCGCCCCTTCGACCCCCAAGGCGCGGGTGGGTGAGGGCTTCTCGCGCAGTTCCCCGCGCCCCTGAAAAGCAGGGGCTGCGCCCCGTGCTTTTCAGGCCCGCAGGGGCCTGAAATCCTTTAGGGGCGCGGGGAACTGCGCGACCAGCCCCACCGAACCCGCACCCGACAACGAACCGAACCTCCCGAGCCCTGGCGCGGACTACGCCGATGCCCGTTCGATCTCCCGCGGCTTCAGGTCCGCGTTCTCCAGGACCTCCCGCAGGTGCCGCTCGGCCACTGGCAACACCTCGGCGATGGTGACGTCACGGCCCAGTTCGCCCGCGAGGGACGCGACGCCGGCGTCGCGGATTCCGCAGGGGATGATCCGGTCGAACCACTTGTTGTCGGGGTTCACGTTGAGCGCGAAGCCGTGCATGGTGACGCCCTTGGCGACGCGGATGCCGATCGCGGCGATCTTGCGGTCCTCGCGCCGCTGCCCGGCGTTGGAGGGCGCGTACTCGGGCCCGTTCAGCCGCGGGTCGAACTCGTCGTCGGTCATCCGGGGGTCGAGGTCCAGCGCGAGCCCGCCGAGCCGCTGCTCGACCGGATCGCCGAGCACCCACACCCCGCTGCGGCCCTCCACCCGGGTGGTCTCCACGCCGAACTCCGCGCACGTACGGATCAGGGCCTCTTCGAGACGCCGTACGTGGGCCACCACGTCCACCGGGCGGGGGAGCTTCTGGATCGGGTAGCCCACCAGCTGGCCCGGACCGTGCCAGGTGATCTTGCCGCCGCGGTCGACGTCGATGACGGGGGTGCCGTCGAGGGGGCGCTCGTTGTCCGCGGTGCGCCGCCCGGCGGTGTAGACCGGCGGGTGCTCAAGGAGCAGCACGGTGTCGGGGACCTCGTCGACGAAGCGCGCCGCGTGCACCCGGCGCTGCTCGTCCCAGGCCTCCTGGTACTCGACGGCCTCCGTGTCGAACCCCATGCGGACGAACCGCAACCCACTCACGGCAAGCGCCTCCCTCGGCGGCACCGCCGGGCGGCGGCACCGCGATAGCCCGGTCAGGCGCGTGACGCGCCCAAGCCACTGTACGACCGTACGGTCGAGCGGTGTTCGAGTGGTGTCCGGCGCCGATGCCCCGCCCCGCCGTCCGCGCCCCCGTCCGCGCCCCCGTCCGTATGGCGGCCCGGCGACGGTCGTACGCGGCGCGGGGGTGAGGCCCGCCGCCCGTCGTACGGCACGGCCGCCCGGCGTACGAGGGCCCACGCCGGCGCATGTCGGAGGCCGACCGCGTCAGCCGTGCGGCAAATCCTCACACGATCGGATGAATGGATGCGGAAGTGTGCGATCGTGCGCTTACTCTCCGCTACATTCGCGCCGTTCACCAGGCCGCAAAAGGCTTCTCACCAGGCAATCCGGGAAACCCCGCCGACACCCGGAAGGCAGGAGACCGCACCGCAGATGACGGAACGACCCGCGCAGCGCACCCCCAACCGCCAGCTCGCCGCCCTCATCGCAGAAGCGGGGTTCTCGAACGCGGGACTAGCGCGCCGTGTGGACCAGCTCGGTCTCGAACACGGCCTCGACCTCAGATACGACAAGACGTCGGTCACCCGCTGGCTGCGAGGCCAGCAGCCCCGGGGGACGACACCCGCACTCATCGCCGAGGTGTTCACCCGCCGCCTCGGCCGCCGGCTCACCGCCCAGGATCTCGGCCTGGACGCCTGCGCACCCGTCTACGCGGGCCTGGAGTTCGCCGCCACCCCCGAGGAGGCCATCGACATCGTCGGCGGCCTGTGGCGCAAGGACTCCGGCAGCCATGCCGAACTCCGCAAGATCGCCTTCACGCCCGCCGGACTGGTCGTCCCCAGCCGCGACTGGCTGATCGGCCGTGCCGACGACCGGGTGGGCCGGGGTGATCCGGGCGCGACCCGGGTTCCCCCGCAGGGCCGCCCGGTCGTCCCCCGGCAGCGCAGTCAGACCGAGCGCGGCCCCGGCCAGAAGGTCACCGGCGGGGACATCGCCGCCCTCCGCTCGGTCGGGGAGCTCTTCCGCGCCCTCGACGACGCGTACGGCGGCGGCCACGCCCGCCAGGCCCTCGTGCGCTACCTCGAACACGAGGCCGAGCCCATGCTGCGCGGCGCCTACGGCGAGCAGATCGGCAGACGGCTGTTCGCGGCCGCGGCCGACCTGACCCGGCTGGCCGGCTGGACCTCGTACGACATCGGCGCGCACGGGCTCGCCCAGCGGTACTTCGTGCAGGCGCTCAGGCTGGCGCAGGCGGCGGGGGACCGGGCGTACGGGGCGTACGTGCTCGTCACGATGAGCCGGCAGGCGGTCTATCTGGGGCACGGGCGGGAGGCCGTGCAGCTCGCGCGCGTCGCCCAGCAGGGTGTCGGGTCGGCCGTGCCGCCGGTGGTGCAGTCGCTGCTGCACTCCGTCGAGGCGCGCGGGCACGCGGTGCTCGGCGAGGTGCGGGCCTCCACGGCCGCGCTGGTACGCGCCGAGCGTGCCCTGGAGACGGCCCGCCCCGGGGACGAGGTCCCGTACTGGGCGCGGTTCTTCGACGAGGCACAGCTCGCCGACGAGTTCGGCCACAGCCACCGCGACCTCCAGCAGTACCGGGCCGCGGCCCAGCACGCCGAACGCTCCCTGCAGTTGAGGGCGCCCGCCTATGCCCGCAGCCGTCTCTTCTGCCGCGTCGTCCTCGCCTCGGCCCGGCTCGGGCTCGGGGAGCTGGACCAGGCCTGCCAGCTCGGCGCGGAAGCCGCCGGGCAGGCCGCGGAGATGCGGTCCGTACGGGCCGTGGAGTACGTCCGCGACTTCGAACGCCGCCTGGAGCCGTATCGGGACGCGGCCCCGGTGCGGGGCTACCGGGACAAGGTGGCGGCGCTGGGGTAGTCGAACGGCCGGTGAGGGGCGCCCGGTTCCGCCGGGTGCCCCTCACTGCTGACGAGCTCTCACGCGGCCGTCTCCAGCGGCTCCTCCAGGAACGTCGGGTGGGCGTCCAGGTCGGTCAGGACGGCGTGGGCGGCTCGGCGGGCGGAGTGGAGGGCACCCTGGACGGTGCTGGTGTCGCGGTGGTCGCCGCACACGTAGAGGCCGGCCAGGAGGCGTACCGGGCGCCGCAGGTCGTGGGGGGCGGGCATCGCGGGGACGGCCTCGGGGACGTGGTGCGCGGCGAGGAGTTCCCACCGGGTCGTGGACGTGCGGTAGAGGCGGGCCAGTTGGGCCCGGACCGTGGCGTCGAGGTGCGCGGGGTCCGGGGGAGTGCCGAGGACCGTGGAGGTGATCAGGGCGCGGCCGGCCGGTGCCCGGCTCGGATCGACCTGGCTGATGACCGCCGTGTGCGAGACGGGCCCGCTGCGGTCGGCGTCGAGGAGCAGTGCCGGTTCGGTCAACGGGGGCTCGTCCGTGGCGTGGTGCAGCACCGTCACCGGGTGGAAGTCCGGTACCCGCAGCCCCGGCAGCAGTTCGGCGGCCGAGCGGGCGTCGGTGGCCAGCACCACCGCGCGGCAGGTGAGTTCACCGTGGTGCGCCGTCGTCACCGAGGTCGTGCTGATCCCGGTGACCTGGACTCCCGTACGGACCGAGCCCGGCGGCAGCGCGGCCGTGAGGAGTTCCGGAAGCGTGTCGGCGCCCCCCTCCGGGATGCACAGCCGGCCCGTCGCGAACGTGTGCAGGGCCAGGTCGGCACAGCGGCTGGAGGTCCCCAGCGCCGGGTCCGCGAGCAGCGCGGCCAGCAGGGGACGGACGAAACCGTCGATCGTCCGGGGCGGGAACCCCCGGGTCGCCAGTGCCTGGGCGGCCGGGACCTCCGCCCGCGCGAGGAGCCGCTCGGGCGCGGTCGCGGCGAGCCGGGCCAGGGCCATGGCCAGCCGGGACTGGTCCGCGGGGGCACCCAGCCGACCGGGCCGGGTGCCCGTGGAACGGCCTTGGGGGCGGCCCTGGTTCCGGGGGAGCCTGGGGGCGCTTGCGAGGGCGCGCGCGGCCGTAAGTGCGCCCCTCGCGCTTCGCAGGACAGGGGTGGCGCCGGCACGCTGATGACGGCCGTCGGCGTGCAGCAGGACGCCGGGGGCGAACGGACGCAGGGGCAGGATGTCCAGGCCCGGTGTACGGCGCAGTTCCGGGTACGACGTGGAGAGCGGATGCGTCGTCCGGTCGAGGCGAAAGCCGTCGATCTTCTCGGTGGACATACGGCCGCCGACGGCGGGTGCGGCCTCCAGGACGGTGGCCCTCAGCCCCGCCCTGGTCAGATGTCCGGCCGCAGCGAGGCCGGCCACGCCGGCTCCTACGACGATGACGTCCACGTCCTCCGTGTCCGCCTGGTACGCCGACTGGTGCACCGACTCAAGCACGTGCCCCTCCCGAGGTCGCGCGGCTGCGGGGGCTTTATGCCCCCAACACCCATCTGAAATACCTGAGTTCGGCATGAGAGTGAAGGCGGGGGCCGGTTCCGGGGAAGGAGCGTGTGACCTCGCACGGAGGCATGGGCGGGGTGCGTGTGCGCCGGGCGTTCGGGGGACTGAGGTTGTCGGGCGGGTGCGGGTCCGGTGAGGGCTGGTCGCGCAGTTCCCCGCGCCCCTGAAGATTCAGGCCCTCGCCGCCTGAAGGACCACGGCCCCGGGGGCCTGGAAAGGCGACCGGGCCGCGGGGTGAAAAGCACGGGGCGCAGCCCCTGCTTTTCAGGGGCGCGGGGAACTGCGCGACCAGCCCCCACTCACCCGCACCCGACAACGCACCCTCCCGCCGCCCCCTCAACGTCCCGCCGCCCCCTCAACGTCCCGCCGCCCCCTCAACGTCCCGCCGCCCCCTCAACGCCCCGCCGCCGCCCGGATCGCGTCGTCGATCTCCGGATACGTGAACGTGAAGCCCGACTCCAGCAAGCGCGTCGGGACGGCCCGCGTGCTGCCGAGGACGTCTCCCGCGACCCCGCCGAGAGCGAGCCGCAGCGCGGGCGCGGGCACGGTGAACAGGGTGGGCCTGCGCAGCACCCGGCCCATGGCCGCGGTGATCTCGCGGTTGGTGAGCGGGGCGGGCGCCGTAAGGTTGAACGGCCCGGACAACGACGGCGTGAACAGAAGGTGGCGCAGGGCCGCGACCTCGTCGTGGAGGGAGATGAAGCTCCAGTACTGGCGGCCGTTCCCCATCCGCCCGCCCAACCCGGCCTTGAACAGCGGGAACAGCGGACCCCAGGCACCCCCGCCCCGCGCCACCACCAGCCCCGTACGGGCGAACGCCGTGCGGATCCCGGCCTCCCGCGCGGCCTCGGTCGCCCCCTCCCACTCCACGCACAACGAGGACAGGAACTCCGACCCCGGCTCCGCCGACTCGTCCACGACCCGGTCGCCCGTGTAGCCGTAGAAGCCGATCGCGCTGCCGTTGACGAACACGCTCGGCGGGGTGTCGAGGGAGGCGGCGGCCTCGGCGAGCGTCCTGGTGCCGAGCACCCGGCTGTCGCGGATCGTCGCCTTGTACGCCTCCGTCCAGCGGCGGGACGCGACCCCCGCGCCGGCGAGGTTGACGACGGCCGCGCACCCCGCGAGCCCCGCCACGTCGACCCGTCCCGCGTCCGGGTCCCAGCGCACCTCGCCCCGCGCCCGGGGCGCCCGCCGCACGAGCCGGAGCACCTCGTAGCCGTCGTCGGTGAGGGAGCGGGCCAGCGCCGAACCGATCAGGCCGGACGCCCCGGCGATCGCGATACGAGAACCGGGCGCAACGGGCGATTCAACGGTCATGCCCCCATCCTGCCCGGCGGACGGCGGGAAAGCGGGCCCGGGGGGCCCGCGACCCGCCCCCCGATCGTCGTGCCGCCGCCGTACAGTGGCCGCCATGCCGGTTCCGTACATACGCGTCGCGACCTCGGACGACGAGGACGTGCTCGGCCGTCTCGACCGCGACACCTGGTCCACGCTGCACTCCGTCCAGGCACGCCCCACCCAGCCGTACGAGCCGTTCTTCAACGAGCGTTACGGCCCCCACGACCACCTGGTCGCCGAACTCGGCGGCACCGTCGTCGGGTACGTGCGCCTCGCCCGGCCCTCCGCCCTCGCCTGTCACACGCACGTCCGCCAGATCCAGGGCCTCGCCGTCTCCGACCGGGCGCGCGGGGCGGGCGTCGCACGGGCGCTGCTGCGCGCCGCGCAGGACGAGGCACGCCGCCGCGGCGCCCGCCGCCTCACCCTGCGGGTCCTCGGCCACAACACCCCGGCCAGGAAGCTGTACGAGTCCGAGGGCTTCGTGGTGGAGGGGATCCTCCCGGAGGAGTTCCTGCTGGACGGGGCGTACGTGGACGACGTGTTGATGGGCCGTCGGCTCTGACGACCAGGAAGGACGACGGCTCCGGGTAGCTCACAAGGCCACAAGGCCACAAGGCCACAAGGTCATGAAGCTGCGAGGTTACGAGGTCACGAGCTCGCCCGTGTCCACCGCGGCCGTCGCGTTCGCCGCGCGCTCCGCGTCGGAGGCCACCTCGTCCACGGTGAGGACGTAACCCGTCTCCGCGTCCGAGGTCGAGCGGGCGAAGACGACGCCGAAGACCTGGCCCTCGGTGGTGAGGAGAGGGCCGCCGGAGTTGCCGGGGCGGACGGTGGAGCGGATGGAGTAGATGTCGCGGGTCACCGAGTCGGTGTTGTAGATGTTCCGGCCGGTCGCGTCGATACGGCTGGCGACCGTGGCCGCCTGGAGGTCCAGGCCGCCGTCCTCCGGATAGCCGGCCACGACCGCCGCGTCACCGCGCTCGGCGCCGTCGTCGAGGCGCAGCAGCGGGGCCTCGAGACCCGGGACGTACAGGACCGCCACGTCCTTGTCGGGGTCGAAGAGCACGACCTTCGCCTCGTACGCCTTGCCCACGCCGCCCACGCGCACGCTCGGGTCGTCGATGCCCGCCACCACATGGGCGTTGGTCATCACATGCTCGGTGGCGTACACGAAGCCGCTGCCCTCGCGGCCCTGGGTGCCCGCGACGCCCTCGATCTTCACCGTGCTGCGCTTGGCGGCGCCGGTCGCCGCAGCGGTGACGCTGTCGCCGGACGGCTTGGCCACCTCCGCCGTCGCCTCGTTCTCGAACGGGTTGAAGACCTGCGGGAAACCCGCCTCGGTGAGCGCGGAGGTGGCGTCGGAGAACCAGGCCGGGGTGGTGTCCGGCATGGTGTTCTGCACGGCGCCGAGCAGCGCGGAGTTACGGATCGAGTTGGTCACCACCGGGGACGAGGACGCCCCGAGGACGCTCGCGGCCACCCACGCCACGATCAGCACGGCGACCGTGTTGGCCGCCGCCCCGCCTATGCCGTCGGCCACCCGCAGCGGGCTGCGGTCGATCTCCCGGCGCAGCCGCAGCGCCAGCCGGCCCGCCAGCTCATGCCCGATCACTCCCGGCACCAGCACCGTCAGCACCGCCGTGACCGTCGCCCCCGGGGTGCCCGCCTCCACCAGCTCCATCATCCAGGGCAGCACCCAGACACCTGTCGCCGCACCGCCCACGAAACCGGCGAGGGACACACATCCCGCGACCAGGCCGCGCCGGTAACCCGACGCCGCGTAGGCCAGGATCACCAGCATCAGCAGGATGTCGAGCACGTCCACTCCAGCCGCCTCTCTCCAGGGACCCTGTAGTACGCGTGCGGCGGGCGCAGTGATCAGTTACGCCCGCACCGCACGCCGATGGCGCGCGAAACCGGCCACCACCGCGCCACATCCGCCTGGAACCGTAAAAACGTCCCGGACCACGGCGTTGGTTCCTTCCGCTTCCCTCGGGTGGCCCAGCCCACATCGCGGCCGGTACGCATCCGGGTGACTCTGGGGCCATGCGTGTGTTCCGGACGTCACGGGGGGCGCGAATACGGCGGCTGCGCCTGTGGCGCCGCCGCACACGGACCCCGCGCGCCCCGGACCCGGTCCGCGGGCACCTGCGCCGGTTCCGCGAGCGGGCGCGTCGGGCCCGGGAGCGGGTGGACCCGCCGCGCCCCGTCCTCCTGCTGCTGGCCTGTCTGCCCGGGCTGGCGGCCGTGCTCGCGCTGGTGCTGTGCGCGATCGGCGTGGACCGTACGGCGCAGCGCGCGGGCCGACCGGTCGCGGCCCGGCCCGCGCCGCACCAGGCGCCCCGGCCGCCCATCGTGCCCAGGGCCCGCTGGCTGGAGCTGGAGAAGGACGTGCCCAGCCAGCCGCCCGCCCGCTACGACGACGAGGTCGCCGCCGTCTTCGTCCACCACACGGACTCGCCGAACGGCTACGACTGCGCAGACGCGCCCCGCATCATCCGCCACCTGTACGCCGGCCAGACCGGCGCCAAGGACTGGGACGACATCGGCTACAACTTCCTCGTCGACCGCTGCGGCACCATCTACGAGGGCCGCGCGGGCGGCATCGACCGCCCCGTCACCGGCGCCCACACCCAGGGCTTCAACCACCGCACCACCGGCATCGCCGCCCTCGGCACCTTCACCGCCGGCGTCCCCGTGCCGCAGGCCATGACCGACGCGATCGCCGCCCTCGCCGCCTGGAAACTCGGCCTCTCCGACACCGACCCCCGCGGCAGCGTCAAGCTCACCTCCAGCAACAGCCTCAGCCGCTACGCCTCCGGCACCACCGCCCTGCTGCCGACCCTCGCGGGCCACAGCGACGGCTTCATGACCAGTTGCCCGGGCGCGGCCCTCGCGGAACGCCTGCCCGCGATCAGAGAGCTGGCGGCCCGCCTCCAGGGCCGGCGTTGAGCCGGATCTCATCGCGTCGAGACGGATCTCATGAGGTTCACAGACAGCGCGCCGCGGCCTCACAGACTTCTCCAAGATCCGCGCCCTAGCTTCGTAGTCGTCACGCCGACCGGAGGTGGGGAAAATGATCAGCAGTCGTACGAAGAACACGTCCCGCGACCCGAAGAGGTCCTGGTCCTCGGCCCTGCGGAGCCCCTGGACGGTGGCCTGCGCGACCGCCGTCGTCGTGCTCGGCCCGTCCGCCGTCACCGCGACCGCCCTGGAGCGCGCCAACTCCGCGCCCCTGCACGGAGCCTCGGCCCCCGAGCACCCGGCCCCGGGCGGGGAAGGCCGCCACCACGCCCAGCCGTACACCGCCGAGCAGTACGCCTACCTGCCGCGCACGACGAGCCGCGGCGTCCACGGCGTCTGAACAGCGCTACGCCCTGAAACGCTCCCAGAGCTTCGGGCAGCGCTCGGCGAGCGCGGACTCGTTCTCGAAGTCGAGCGGGGCGCCCTCGGGTTCGCCGGGCGCGGGCGGGATGCCGAGGTCCGGGGCGACCACACCGGTGAGCTGCTCGTACGCCTCGTCGGCGGCATAGCCCAGCTCCTCGCCGTCCCCGTCGATCTCCTCGTCGAAGTCGCCCAGCAGCTCGGCGAGCGAGTCGGGTTCGTGCACCGCGCCCTCGAAGACCTCCCGGCCCTGGCCGATCAGCCAGCACCGGAAGTAGTCGAACGCGTCGTCGCTGGCACCGTCGAGCAGCACCCAGGCGGCGCCCCAAAGGTCCCAGGTGTACGCGCGGTTGTAACGGGACTCGAAGTGCCGGGCGAAGTCCAGCACGGCCTCCGGGTCCAGCCGGCCGAGCCGTTCCACGAGCAGGTCGGCCTGGTCCTCGGGGTCGCCCTCGGCGTCCTCCCGGGCGGTGTCCACCAACTCCCAGAACTCCGTCTCGTCCATCACTGGTCCAGCATCGGGCCTGGGCGGGCCGGACGCACGCGGAGAACGGCGGATTGTTATGTCGGGTTCGGCACTCCGCGGGGCCTCACGGGGTCTCGTACAGCCCGGCGAGCCGGCGTGCGTCGGCCGCGAAGCGCTCCCGCAGCCCTTCGGGGGCCAGTACCTCGGCCTCCGCCCCCAGCGCCGTGAGCTGGGTGTGCGCCACCTCCTCCGACTCGACGCGGAGCGTGACGGTGGTCCGGCCGTGTCCGTCGCGGGCGCCGACCGCCGCCGTCAGGGCGTCCCGGGCGGAGACGGGATCCACGACGTGCGGCAGTCTCCGCACTCCCTCCGCCGAGAGCCGTACGACGACCTCGGCATGCAGGATCGACCGGGCGAATCGTTCTGTCTGCTCGTCCCAGTAGGCCGGCAGGTCGAACTCCTCGTCGCGGGTGAAGCGGTCGCCGTCGGCGTCGACGGCGAGGAAACGGTCGATGCGGTAGGTCCGGAAGGAGCCGCCGCCGCCACTGCCGCTGCTGCCGCCGCCGCCGTCGTCGGAGGAGGAGGAGGGGACATGGGCGCACAGGTACCAGACGCCGGCCTTGAGGACGAGACCGTACGGCTCCAGCTCGCGCTCGACTTCGGTATCCCTCCTGCGGTAGCGCGCGACGATCCGGCGGTCGTCCCACACTGCGTCCGCCACGGCGGGCAGCAGCTCAGGAGTCTTCGGCTCGTCGAACCAGCTCGGCGCGTCGAGGTGGAACCGCTGCGAGGCCGTACGGGAGGCGTCGCGCAGGGAGGGCAACAGGGCGGCCGAGACCTTCAGCCGGGCGGCGGAGGCCGCGTCCTCCAACCCCATCTCCCGCAGGGCCCCGGGCACGCCGCTGAGGAACAACGCCTCGGCCTCGCTCCGGGCCAGCCCCGTCAGCCGGGTCCGGTACCCGCCGATCAGGCGATATCCCCCGGCCCGCCCCCGATCCGCGTACACCGGCACCCCCGCCTCCGACAGTGCCTGGGCGTCCCGCGTCACCGTCCGCTCCGACACCTCCAGCTCCCGGGCCAGTTCGGCGGCGGTCATGGAGGGCCGGGACTGGAGGAGAAGGACCATCTTGATCAGCCGAGCAGCACGCATACGGCCATGATGCCGGGCCGTGCGGTGGCATTTGGCCCGCGGGTGGGTGGGGCCTGCTCGCGGAGGGGGCGAAGGGGCACAGCCCCTGGGGAGGGGAACGGGTAGGGGCGGCGGGGCGAGGAAAGGTCCCCATCGCCCCACCGCCCCACCGGCGTCACAGCCCGTACTGCTCCCGGGCCTCCTTCACCGCCGTCGCCTTGACCTCGCCGCGCCGGGCGAGCTGGGCCAGGGCGGCCACGACGAGGGACTGGGCGTCCACGCCGAAGTGGCGGCGGGCGGCCTCGCGGGTGTCGGAGAGGCCGAAGCCGTCCGCACCGAGGGAGGAGTAGTCCTGCTCGACCCACTGGGCGATCTGGTCGGGGACCTGGCGCATGTAGTCGGAGACCGCCAGGACCGGGCCCTCGGCCCCCTGGAGCGCCTGACGGACGAAGGGCACCCGCTCCTCGCCGCGCAGCAGCGCGGCGTCGGACTCCAGCGCGTCCCGGCGCAGCTCGCTCCAGGAGGTCGCGGACCAGACGTCCGCCGCCACCCCCCACTCCTCGGCGAGCAGTTTCTGCGCCTGAAGGGCCCAGTGGATCGCCGTGCCGGAGCCGAGCAGCTGGATGCGCGGGGCGTTCGCCACCGGGGACAGCCCCGCCGACTCGGCCGTGTTGAAGCGGTACAGACCCTTGACGATGCCCTCGTCCACCCCCGCGACCGCCGGCTTCGCGGGCTGCGGCAGCGGCTCGTTGTAGACGGTCAGGTAGTAGAAGACGTTCGGGTCCTCGCCCGGGGCCGCCTCGCCGTACATCCGGCGCAGACCGTCCTTGACGATCGCCGCGACCTCGTACGCGAACGCCGGGTCGTACGTCAGCGCCGCCGGGTTCGTCGCCGCGATGACCGGTGAGTGACCGTCGGCGTGCTGGAGGCCCTCGCCCGTCAGGGTCGTACGGCCGGCCGTCGCGCCGACCAGGAAGCCGCGGCCGAGCTGGTCGCCGAGCTGCCACATCTGGTCGGCCGTGCGCTGCCAGCCGAACATCGAGTAGAAGATGTAGAACGGGATCATCGCCTCACCGTGCGTGGAGTACGCGGTGGACGCGGCGATGAAGTCCGCCATGGAACCGGCCTCGGTGATCCCCTCGTTGAGGATCTGGCCGTCCTTGGCCTCCTTGTAGTACATCAGCTGGTCACGGTCGACCGGCTCGTACGTCTGCCCCTTGGGGGAGTAGATCCCGAGGGACGGGAAGAGCGACTCCATGCCGAAGGTGCGCGCCTCGTCGGGGACGATCGGCACCCAGCGCCGGCCCGTCTGCTTGTCGCGGACCAGGTCCTTGACCAGCCGGACGAAGGCCATGGTCGTCGCCACGTTCTGCGAACCGGAACCCTTGTCGAAGGCGGCGAAGGTCTTGTCGGCGGCGGCCGGCAGCGGGGCCAGCGCGTGCGTACGGCGGGCCGGGGCGGGACCGCCGAGGGCGGCGCGGCGCTCCTGGAGGTAGCGGACCTCGGCGGAGTCGGCGCCCGGGTGGCCGTAGGGCACGACCCCGTCGACGAAGTCGCTGTCCTTGATGGGGAGTTCGAGCAGGTCACGCATCTGCTTGAACTCGTCCACCGACAGCTTCTTCATCTGGTGGTTGGCGTTCTTCGACGCGAAGCCCTCGCCGAGCGTGAAGCCCTTGACGGTCTGGGCCAGGATGACGGTCGGGGCGCCCTTGAACTCGACGGCGGCCTTGTAGGCGGCGTAGACCTTGCGCGCCTCGTGACCACCGCGGGAGAGGTGGAAGCACTCCAGGATCTTGTCGTCGCTCAGCAGCTTCGCCATCTCGACGAGCGCCGGGTCGGCGCCGAAGAAGTCCTGGCGGATGTAGGCGGCGTCGCGGGTCTGGTACGTCTGCACCTGCGCATCGGGTACCTCGCGCAGGCGGCGGACGAGCGCGCCCGTGGTGTCGAGCTGGAACAGCTCGTCCCAGGCGGAACCCCACAGCGACTTGACGACGTTCCAGCCGGCGCCGCGGAACTGGGCCTCCAGTTCCTGCACGATCTTGAAGTTCGCGCGGACCGGGCCGTCGAGGCGCTGCAGGTTGCAGTTGATGACGAAGGTGAGGTTGTCCAGACCCTCACGGGAGGCCAGGGCGAGTGCCGCCGTCGACTCCGGCTCGTCCATCTCGCCGTCGCCGAGGAACGCCCAGACGTGGGAGTTCGAGACGTCCTTGATGCCACGGCTGGTGAGATAGCGGTTGAAGCGCGCCTGGTAGATCGCCGACAGCGGGCCGAGACCCATCGACACCGTCGGGAACTCCCACAGCCAGGGGAGGCGGCGGGGGTGCGGGTACGACGGGAGGCCGTCGCCGCCGGACTCCCGGCGGAAGTTGTCGAGCTGCTGCTCGTTCAGCCGGCCGTCGAGGAAGGCGCGGGCGTAGATGCCGGGGGAGGCGTGGCCCTGGATGTAGAGCTGGTCGCCCGAGCCGTCGGCCTCCTTGCCCTTGAAGAAGTGGTTGAAGCCCGTCTCGTAGAGCCAGGCCGCGGAGGCGAAGGTGGCGATGTGGCCGCCGACGCCGTATTTGGAGCCACGGGTGACCATCGCGGCCGCGTTCCAGCGGTTCCACGCGGTGATACGGCGCTCCAGCGCCTCGTCACCGGGCACGCCCGGCTCGGCGGTGGTGGGGATGGTGTTGACGTAGTCCGTCTCGAGCAGCTTGGGCAGCGCGATGCCGTTGCCCTCCGCGCGCTCCAGGGTGCGGCGCATCAGGTACGCCGCGCGGTGCGGCCCGGCCGCCTTGGTGACGGCGTCCAGCGAGGCCTGCCATTCGGCGGTCTCTTCCGGATCCCGGTCGGGGAGCTGGTCGAGCGCGCTCGGCTGGATGGCGTGGGAGTCGGTCATTGCGCCGCCTTCCTCAGTCGAAGGGGGTTCCCTCATCGGTAAGGGTTCGGGGGTTGCCCTTGGTCTTTGGCAGGACAGGGCGATGGGCTTCGGTGCGGTGTCGATGTGCGACGCCGTCGCGCGGCCCGTCGGCGACTGTAACCCGCTGATCGATGATCGATCAAAGGGTCGCGGGCAAAATCTCTTGATCTCGAGAAAGTCGGCACGGGGTGCCTTCGGTGACGACACCGGGTGCCGTGCGGGCCGGGGTTTGTGCAGGTGGGGCGGCGTTTGAGTGAGGGTTCGCCCAAGAGCTCGGGTGTGCGGGTGTGTTGGCGGGTGCGGGTTGTGGGGGTTGCTCGCGCAGTTCCCCGCGCCCCTTGAAAGCCCCGGGCGCGACCCATGCCGCCAAGGGGCGCGGGGAACTGCGCGACCAGCCCCCACTCACCGGCAGCCGAAAAACGCACCCCCGATGGCTACCCCCGATGGCTACGCCGGCTCGTCGTCCGTGTGCGGGGCGCAGCCCAGGACGTGGGCCTTGACCAGGTCGGCGATCCGCGGGTCGCGGCGACGGAACGCCGCCACCAACTCCTCGTGCTCCTCGGCGTACGACTGCTGGACCGTACCCAGCCAGCGGATGCTCAGCGCGGTGAAGACCTCGATGCCCAGGCCCTCCCAGGTGTGCAGCAGCACCGAGTTGCCCGCCGCCCGCACCAGCTCGCGGTGGAACGCCACCGTGTGCCGCACCTGGGACGTGCCGTCGGCGTTGCGGTCCGCCTCGTACAGGGCGGCCACATGCGGCTCCAGTGCCGAGCAGTCCTCGGCCAGCCGCTCCGCCGCCAGCTCCGCCGCGATCGCCTCCAGGCCCGCCCGTACCGGGTAGCTCTCCTCCAGATCGGCGGCGGTCAGATTCCGCACCCGCACGCCCTTGTTCGGCGCGGATTCGATCAACCGCAGTGACTCCAGCTCGCGCAGCGCCTCCCGCACCGGCGTCTGGCTGACCTCCAGCTCCGTCGCGATCCGCCGCTCCACGATCCGCTCGCCCGGCTGCCACCGCCCGCTCACGATCCCCTCCACGATGTGCTCGCGGATCTGTTCGCGCAGCGAGTGGACGACGGGCGCGGTGGTCATGCGGGCTCCTTCGGCGGGGGACAGAGCCCCAGGGGCGTTGACCTCTAGACAATAAAGCCGCGACCCCGGCGGTGAGAGGCGCACGGGGGCGCTTTCGCGCAGGTGAGACGAGACTTACACGTTCCCATGGAGGGCCGGTTTGTAAAGACCCGTACCGGCCAGGCTCGGCGGAGATTCCGCGCACTCCTCGGGGGCGCGGGAACGCACCGGTGCCCCGTCCGGAGGATTCCGGACGGGGCACCGTCGTACCACGCTCAGGGGCCTCTGTTCAGAAGCCCCTGGTCAGAGGCGTCACAGGCCGAGCTCGACCTCGAACTCGCCCGCCTCCAGGATCGCCTTGACGGCCGTCAGGTAACGGGCCGCGTCGGCGCCGTCGACCAGACGGTGGTCGTAGGAGAGGGTCAGGTAGGTCATGTCGCGGATGCCGATGACCGTGCCCTCCTCGGTCTCGATGACCGCCGGGCGCTTGACCGTGGCACCGATGCCGAGGATCGCGACCTGGCCCGGCGGCACGATGATCGTGTCGAAGAGCGCACCGCGCGAACCGGTGTTGGAGATCGTGAAGGTCGCGCCGGACAGCTCGTCGGGCGTGATCTTGTTGGCCCGGACCTTGCCCGCGAGCTCCGCCGTGGCCTTGGCGATACCGGCGATGTTGAGGTCACCGGCGTGCTTGATGACCGGGGTCATCAGGCCCTTCTCGGAGTCCACCGCGATACCGATGCTCTCGGTGTCGAAGTAGGTGATCGTGCCCTCGGCCTCGTTGATCCTGGCGTTGACGGGCGCGTGCGCCTTCAGCGCCTGGGCCGCGGCCTTGACGAAGAACGGCATCGGGGAGAGCTTGACGCCCTCGCGGGCCGCGAACGAGTCCTTGGCCCGGCCGCGCAGCTTCATCAGGCGGGTGACGTCGACCTCGACGACCGACGACAGCTGGGCCTGCTCGTGCAGCGCCTTGACCATGTTGTCGCCGATGACCTTGCGGATGCGCGGCATCTTGACGGTCTGGCCACGCAGGGGCGAGGCCTCCAGGGACGGCGCCTTCTTGGCGGCATGGCCTCCGGCAGTCACAGCAGCCGCGGCCGGAGCCGGGGCGGCAGCGGCGGCCTTCGCGGCCTCGGCGGCGGCGACGACGTCCTGCTTGCGGATACGGCCGCCGACGCCGGTGCCCTTGACGGCGCCCAGGTCGACACCGTTCTCGGCGGCGAGCTTGCGCACCAGCGGGGTGACGTACGCGCCTTCGTCGGTCGCCTTGGTGGCAGCGGACGCCGCCGGAGCGGCGGGAGCCGGAGCCGGGGTGACCGGGGCGGGCGCGGGAGCCGGCGCGGCCGGAGCGGCGGCGGCGGGGGCCGGAGCCGGGGCGGCGGGGGCCGCCGGCGCGGGGGCCGGAGCCGGAGCCGCGGGGGCGGCCGGGGCAGAGGCGGCAGGCGCCGGAGCCGGGGCGGCAGGGGCCGGGGCAGCCGCCGGAGCGGCACCCGGGGCGCCGATGACGGCCAGCTTGGCGCCGACCTCGGCGGTCTCGTCCTCGGCGACCGTGATCTCCAGGAGCACACCGGAGGTGGGCGCCGGGATCTCGGTGTCGACCTTGTCCGTGGAGACCTCGAGCAGCGGCTCGTCGGCCTCGACGGAGTCGCCGACCTCCTTGAGCCAGCGGGTGACGGTGCCCTCGGTGACGGACTCGCCGAGCGCCGGGAGGACCACGTCGGTGCCCTCGGCGGAGCCGGCGCCGGTGGCCGCCTCGGCGGTCGGGGCCGGCGCGGGCGCGGCCTGCTCGGTGGAGGGCGCGGCCGCGGCGGGCTCGGGGGCCGGAGCCGGAGCCTCGGCGGCGGCGGGGGCCGGGGCGGCGGCGGGCGCGCCCGTGCCGTCGTCGATCAGCGCCAGCTCGGCGCCGACCTCGACGGTCTCGTCCTCGGCGACCTTGATGGACGCCAGGATGCCGGCGGCGGGGGAGGGGATCTCGGTGTCGACCTTGTCGGTCGAGACCTCGAGCAGCGGCTCGTCGGCCTCTACGCGCTCACCCTCGGCCTTCAGCCAGCGGGTGACAGTGCCCTCGGTGACGCTCTCGCCGAGCGCCGGAAGGGTTACGGAAACCGCCATGGTTTCTGTTGCTCCTTAACGATTGCGGAAGTCTGGATCGTCGCTTCGTCGACCGAGGGGTCAGTCGTGCGAGTGCAGCGGCTTGCCCGCGAGGGCCAGGTGGGCCTCGCCGAGCGCCTCGTTCTGCGTCGGGTGGGCGTGGATGAGCTGGGCGACCTCGGCGGGGAGGGCTTCCCAGTTGTAGATCAGCTGGGCCTCGCCCACCTGCTCGCCCATGCGGTCGCCGACCATGTGGACGCCGACCACGGCACCGTCCTTGACCTGGACGAGCTTGATCTCGCCCGAGGTGTTCAGGATCTTGCTCTTGCCGTTGCCCGCGAGGTTGTACTTCAGAGCGACGACCTTGTCCGCGCCGTAGATCTCCTTGGCCTTGGCCTCGGTGATACCCACGGAGGCGACCTCGGGGTGGCAGTACGTCACCCGGGGGACGCCGTCGTAGTCGATCGGCACGGCCTTGAGGCCGGCCAGACGCTCCGCCACCAGGATGCCCTCGGCGAAGCCGACGTGCGCGAGCTGGAGCGTCGGGACCAGGTCACCGACGGCGGAGATGGTCGGGACGTTCGTCCGCATGTACTCGTCGACGAGGACGTAGCCGCGGTCCATGGCGACGCCCTGCTCCTCGTAACCCAGACCCTGGGACACGGGGCCGCGGCCGACGGCGACGAGCAGGAGCTCGGCCTCGAACTCCTTGCCGTCGGCGAGGGTGACCTTGACACCGTCCTGGGTGTACTCGGCCTTCGAGAAGAAGGTGCCCAGGTTGAACTTGATGCCGCGCTTGCGGAACGCGCGCTCAAGAAGCTTGGAGGAGTTCTCGTCCTCGAGCGGGGCGAGGTGCTTCAGCCCCTCGATGATCGTGATGTCGGTGCCGAAGGACTTCCAGGCGGAGGCGAACTCGACGCCGATGACACCGCCGCCGAGGACGATCGCCGACTTCGGCACACGGTCCAGGACGAGGGCGTGGTCGGAGGAGATGATGCGGTTGCCGTCGATCTCCAGGCCCGGCAGCGACTTCGGCACGGAGCCGGTCGCCAGCAGGACGTGACGGCCCTGGATGCGCTGACCGTTCACATCGACGGAGGTCGGGGAGGACAGACGGCCCTCACCCTCGATGTAGGTGACCTTGCGGGAGGCGATGAGCCCCTGCAGACCCTTGTACAGGCCGGAGATCACGCCGTCCTTGTACTTGTGCACGGCGGGGACGTCGATGCCCTCGAAGGTGGCCTTCACACCGAACTGCTCGCTCTCGCGGGCCTGGTCGGCGATCTCGCCCGCGTGGAGCAGGGCCTTCGTGGGAATGCATCCCCGGTGCAGGCAGGTACCGCCGACCTTGTCCTTCTCGATCAGGGCGACGTCCAGGCCCAGCTGCGCCCCGCGCAGGGCCGCGGCGTAACCACCGCTACCACCGCCGAGGATCACTAGGTCGAAAACGGTGCTGGCGTCGTTCGCCACGTCACGTCCTCCATGCATGTGCGCCGTACGCCGGTCGTCCATGACCGGGCGGCGGCTGGTGTCCGGCCGCTCTTCTTCGGCCCTGTGGTGGGGGCCCTGTCCTGCCGAGCCCCATCTTCGCACTTGTCGGGAGGGAACGAGACGCCGGGCCGGGGTGTGAGACACCACACGCTCAGATGTGACGAGACGGCCGGGCAGCGCGCCCTGAAGGGGCGCGGGGAACTGCGCGACCAGCCCCCACACCCCCGCAGTCGTCGTACAAAGGATCGGACCGAGCTGCTAGGCGGACATCACCCCAGGTCACCCGAGGCCGCACGCTCGGCGAGCCGTACCAGGGTCCGCACCGCGGTCCCGGTGCCCCCCTTCGGCGTGTACCCGAAGGGCCCGCCCTCGTTGAACGCCGGCCCCGCGATGTCCAGGTGCGCCCAGGTGATCCCCTCGCCCACGAACTCCTTCAGGAACAGCCCGGCGACGAGCCCGCCGCCGTACCGCTCCCCCATGTTCGCGATGTCGGCGGTCGGGGAGTCCATCCCCTTGCGCAGGTGGTCCGGCAGCGGCATGGGCCACGCCGGCTCGCCCGACTCCTCCGCGGCCTCGTGCACCGCGGAGCGGAACGCGTCGTCGTTCGCCATGATCCCGAACGTCCGGTTGCCCAGCGCCAGCATCATCGCCCCGGTCAGCGTCGCCACGTCGACGATCGCGTCCGGCTTGTCCTCGGACGCCTTGGCGAGCGCGTCGGCCAGGACGAGCCGCCCCTCCGCGTCGGTGTTCAGCACCTCCACCGTCTTGCCGCTGTACATGCGCAGCACGTCACCCGGGCGGGTGGCGGAGCCGGAGGGCATGTTCTCGGCGAGGGCGAGCCAGCCGGTGATGTTGACCTCAAGACCGAGGCGCGCGGCGGCGACGACCGCGGCGAACACGGCGGCCGCACCGCTCATGTCGCACTTCATCGTCTCGTTGTGCCCGGCGGGCTTGAGCGAGATGCCGCCCGAGTCGTAGGTGATGCCCTTGCCGACGAACGCCAGGTGCTTCGTCGCCTTGGAGCTGGTGTACGTCAGCTGCACCAGGCGGGGCGTGGCCGCGGAGCCCGCGCCGACGCCGAGGATGCCGCCGTAGCCGCCCTTGGCGAGCGCCTTCTCGTCGAGCACGGTCACCTTGATGCCGTGCTCCTTGGCCGCGGTCTGCGCGACGGCGGCGAAGGCCTCCGGGTCGAGGTCGTTCGGCGGGGTGTTGATGAGGTCGCGGGCGCGGTTCAGCTCCTCGGTCACCGCGATCGCGCGCTCGGCGGCCGCCTTGTGGGCCTTGTCCCGGGGCTTCGCGCCGAGCAGGGTGACCTCGGCGAGCGGGGCCTTGGCGTTCTTCGCCTTCGTGGCGTTCTTCGAAGGCGCGGTCTCCTTGTAGGCGTCGAAGGAGTACGCGCCGAGCAGCGCGCCCTCGGCGACGGCGGCCACGGCGTCGGCGTCCGCGACGGGCAGCGCGAACGCGGCCTTCTTCGCACCCGTCAGGGCACGGGCCGCGGCACCGGCCGCGCGGCGCAGCGCCTCCGCGCCGAACGAGCCGTCCTTCTCGGGCACCGCACCCAGGCCCACCGCCACCACGAGCGGCGCCTTGAAGCCGGACGGCGCGGGCAGCTTCGTCACCTCGCCCTCCGCGCCCGAGGCGCCGAGGGTCTCCAGGAGGCCGGCCAGCTTGCCGTCGTACGCGGTGTCCACGGCCTCGGCACCCGGCGCGATGACCAGGTCCCCGGACCGGGATGCAGTGCCCTTCGCGACACCGACCACGATCGCGTCGGCGCGGAGGCCCGACGCGGCGGCGGTGCTGAGAGTGAGAGCAGTCACGGTGGTGAAATCTCGCTTCCGATTGAGTTTCGGTGGCCGAACGGATGGGTCGACGTGCCGAGAACGAGCCTAGGCCCTTGTTCGGCCCATCGGACCTGGAGCGTGGGCCGGTTGCGCACTCGCCGTCCGTACGGCGTCCGCTGCGACCAGCCTCCCCGACTTTCGCCTCCGGCCGTGCAGGGAGATCCCCATGACTTCGGCATAGGGGGATCCCTTATCGCCGGGCGGGTGTCGCACGGCCCATCGTCTTCGCGCGTAGCGCCGAGGCGCTCCGCGCCGGCGTCGGCGGCCGATCTCGATCACTCCTGCGGGCATTCACCCCTATGTGACTTCATGGTCATTTCCGCACCCACCTGTGCCCTGACCTTGGTCACACTCGTCCCGCCGGTGAGTGCTGCTCACCGAAGGCACCTATCCGCATGTCCACGGCGGGGTCAGCACCTGGTGAGACCAGCTCGTCCAGGGCATGCCCACGTCGAGTACCACCTCCTGTCGCTCACCGGCACCGGCCGCGAACCCGTGACCCCTGGCGGTGGGGGCCCCGGGTCGGCCGACACCGCCGCCCCCACCTCCCACCCCTCCTTGTTGGTTCCCTACTACGAGCCCCCTCCGACCGCCCCGCCGAATGGCAGGCGCTCGTCGCGGCCGCGCCCCGCCTCTACGGTGTCGTCCTCAACCCGGCCGACGGCCCGGGTGCCCCCCGACCCGGCGTTCATCCAGGTCGCGGGTCGGCTGCGGGCGGCAGGCGTACGACTCCTTGGCTACACCGACACCGGCTACGGGCGCAGACCCGTCAGGGACGTCGTACGGGAGCTGACCCGGTACCACGCCTGGTACGGCACCCACGGCATGTTCCTCGACCAAGCGGCCGCGGAACTGGGCGAGTTCGACTACTACCGGCGGCTCGCGGCGGCCGTCTGGGGCGCGGGTGTGCCATCTGGTGTACGGGGTGCCGCCGGACACCGACGTCGGCGGCCTCGCCCGGACCCGGGGTGCCTCCGTGCACTGCGCGGTGCCCGGCGTGGGGGATCATCCGTGGGGTGTGGAGCTGCTGCCGCTGGAGTGGGTTCAGGAGCGTTTTGGTGAGCGGGGGTGAGTGCTGCTGGTCTGTGTGGTGTCACGCGCCCCGGTGGTGGTGTCGGTTTCAGCGGGGAACTGACGTTCTCTCATCGAATGCGTGACCTTCCTGGGTGGCGCTCGTTTTCCATGGCGACAGGGTTCTTCGGGTGGGGGTGACAGAGTGGGTGGACTGAGGAGCATCGCCGCGCCGTTCGTCGCGTCCGGTCCGAGTGGTGTGGCCGTCCGAACCCGCCTCAAGCAGCTGACGCCGGACGATGAGAAGGTGTTGCGCCAGGTCGGCGGACATCTGGGGTCGCTGGCCTCGAAGGACCTCAAGGCGCGCTGCCGGGTCGGCCTGGAGTATTCCGGTCAGGCGTGGGCGGTGCGTAAGCGGGAGCTGACGGCGCTGTCGTCGTCGCGGTGGGCGGGCAGTATCACCAAGGCCTCGCACGAGCAGTGGGCGCTGGCCCGCCGCTGCCAGTTGACGCACATTCAGAACCTGGAAGCCGGCGTTCGCAGCATCGAGGACCGGCTGTCCCGGCCGGTCGGGCAGAAGGGCACGGGGAAGGCGCCCGGGGGTTACCGGTCCGCGCGGGAATGGCATGCGAAGTCGCGTCGTCTGCGGGTGCTGCAGGACCGGCTGACCGCCGCGCGGGCGGACCGTGAGGCGGGCGTCGTGCACGTGGTGCGCGGCGGCAAACGTCTGGCCCGTACCCGGCATCACCTGGAGACGGCCCAGCTCACCAAGTCGCAGTGGCGTGGGCGGTGGGAGGCGGAGCGCTGGTTCTGTCAGGCGGACGGTGAGTCCGGCAAGCGCTACGGCAACGAGACCATCCGTATCAGCCCCGACGGTGAGGTGAGCCTCAAGCTCCCCACACCGCTGACGCATCTGGCCAACGCCCCGCACGGACGGTACGTCCTGGCGTGCCGGGTCGCGTTCGCGCACCGGGGCGGCGAGTGGGCGGACCGCGTCGCGGCCGACCGGGCGATCGCCTACCGCATCCACCTCGATACCTGCAGGGACCGCTGGTATGTGACCGCGTCCTGGCAGGTCCCGCTCACCCCCGCCCTCCCGATCGAGGCCGCGCTCGCCCGCGGCGTGATCGGCGTCGACATGAATGCCGATCACCTCGCCGCCTGGCACCTGGACACCCACGGAAACCCGACGGGCAGCCCGCGCCGCTTCTTCTACGACCTGACCGGCACCGCCGGACACCGTGACGCCCAGGTCCGCCACGCGCTCACCCGCCTCCTGCACTGGACCCGCACCTGTGGGGTGAAGGCGATCGCGGTGGAGGACCTGGACTTCGCCGCAGAGAAGACCCGCGAGAAGCACGGCCGCCGCACACGCTTCCGCCGGCTGATCTCCGGCATGCCCACCGGCAAGCTCCGCGCCCGGCTGGCCTCAATGGCCGATGCCACGGGTATCGCGGTCATCGCCGTCGACCCGGCCTGCACCAGCCGCTGGGGCGCCCAGCACTGGCAGAAGCCCCTCACCAGCATCACCCGTCAGACCACTCGCCATGATGCTGCCGCCGTGGCGATCGGAAGGCGCGCCCAGGGACACCCGATCCGGCGACGGACGACACCGCCCCACAGCACCGGAGTGATGCGGTGGGGCATCGGACCGTCCAGGCCAGATTGGTTGTTCCTGGGCGTGAGGAACCCCGCCCCCGCATCCCCGGACCACGGACACGATCCGTGCCGCCCGGACGCGGAGCGAACGCGGGCAACCAGAACGCCCAACACCGTCCGGGGCGTTCGGCCGAGCATGAGACCTGGCAACAGGACTCACAGCTCAGTCTTTAGGAACGGTACGTCGCCGCATTCCCTGGAGCCCACCCGATGAGCCGAGTCCTCGCCCGCAGCGCCCTGTTGTCCCTGCTCCTGCTGACAGCGGGGTGCACGACCGACGCCGACGACGAGCCGGGCGCCGGACGCGAGAGCGGCGGGGGCGCCCGATGGCGGCCGGAGCCCGGCACGCAGTGGCAGTGGCAGCTCAGCGGGCGCCTGGACACCTCCGTCGACGTCCCCGTGTACGACATCGACGGCTTCGACCACTCCGCGGACACGGTCGCCGGCCTGCACGACGACGGCCGCAAGGTCATCTGCTACCTGTCCACCGGCGCCTGGGAGGACTGGCGCCCGGACGCCGACGAGTTCCCCGAGTCGGTCCTGGGGAAGGGCAACGGCTGGGAGGGCGAGCGCTGGCTCGACATCCGCGAGACCGGCGTCCTCGAACCCCTGATGGCCGCCCGGATCGACATGTGCGCGGAGAAGGGCTTCGACGCCGTCGAGCCCGACAACATGGACGGTTACCGCAACCCGACCGGCTTTCCCCTGAAGGCCGCCGACCAGCTCCGCTACAACCGCCTCATCGCCCGCCTCGCCCACGAACGAGGCCTCGCGGTCGGCCTGAAGAACGACCTCGACCAGATCCCGGAACTCGTGGACGACTTCGACTTCGCGGTCAACGAACAGTGCGCCCAGTACGAGGAGTGCGACGACCTCACCCCCTTCATCGAGGCGGGCAAGGCGGTCTTCCACGTCGAGTACGAGATGAGGACGGGCGACTTCTGCCCGGAGGCCCGCCGCCTGGAGCTCAGCTCGCTGCTGAAGAAGTGGGAGCTGGGGGTGTGGCGGAAGGCCTGCTGAGTCGTCGGCAGATCGGCACCCGGATCACCCGAGGGCGAACACCACCAGCGCCGCCGTCGCCGCGGTCTCCGCAAGGCCGCCGAACACATCGCCGGTGACGCCGCCGAACCGCCGTACGGCATGGCGGAGAAGGACTTCGGCGGCACCACAGGCGAGGACGACCGCGAACACCGTACGGCCGATGTCGTACGGCCCGAAGAGTGCCCCCGCGCCCGCCGCGGCGCACCCGACCAGGCCGGCCACGAGCAGCGCGCCCCGGACCGGTACCACCCCCGCCACCGCCGCCCCCAGCCCCTCGGGCCGGGCGGCGGGCACACCGGCGCGCGCGGCCAGGGTCAGGGCCAGCCTGGCGGTGGTCGCCGAGACGGCCGCCGCGAGCGCGCCCAACGCCCAGGACTCGCCGTACGCCTCGGTGAGCGCCGCGACCTGGGTCAGCAGGACGAGGACGAGGGTGATGACCCCGAACGGCCCGATGTCCGACTGCTTCATGATCCGCAGGGCGTCCTCGGCGGGCTTGCCGCTGCCGAGCCCGTCGGCGGTGTCGGCGAGCCCGTCCAGGTGGAGGCCCCGGGTGAGGACGGCCGGTACGGCGACGGAGGCCACGGCGGCGAGCAGGGGGCCGGCGCCCAGGAGCAGCAGGAGACCGCCGAGCGAGGCCGCGCCCAGGCCGACGACCAGCCCGGCGACGGGCGCGCACAGCATTCCGACGCGCCCGGCCGCACGGTCCCAGCGGTGCACGGTCACCGGCAGCACGGTCAGGGTGCCGAAGGCGAAACGCAGGCCGTCGGAGAGCGTGGGCCCGGACGCCGTGGGCGTGGGTGCGTCGGCCGGGGGCTCGGGCTCGGGGGTCGTGGACACCGGCGCAGGCTACCCGGCGGGGCCGACGGGCTCGGCGGCGGCCGGGGGCGGTGGTGGATAAAGTTCGCATATGGGTCACTGGTGGGAGCGGAACATCATCGAGCCGGGCAAACTTCCGCTGCTGCTCGCGCTCACCGCGTTCGTACTGACGTTCCTGATCACCCGGGTCATCACCCGCCTCATCCGCGCGGGCAAGGGCCCGTTCCGCAACATCAGCGGCAGTGGCGGCGTACACATCCACCACGTCGTGCCCGGTGTCGTCCTCACCGTCGCCGGCGGCTTCGGCTCGGTGGCCGGCGACGGGGACGGCTTCGGCGCCCTGATCTCGGCCGTGCTGTTCGGCATGGGCGTGGGCCTGGTGCTGGACGAGTTCGCGCTGATCCTGCACCTCGACGACGTCTACTGGAGCGAGGAGGGCCGCAAGAGCGTCGAGGTGGTCGTGCTGACGGCCGCCCTGGTGGGCCTGATGCTGGTCGGCTTCCTGCCCTTCGGCGTCAACGACCTCGACGAGGACGAACTCCAGAACCGGGGCGCCGTCATGGTCAGCATGGGGACGAACTTCCTCATCTCCCTGATCGCCCTCAGCAAGGGCAAGGCCCGCACGGCGATCTTCGGCGTGGTCATCCCGTTCATCGCCGTCGTCGGCGCCGTCCGCCTGGCCCGCCCCACCTCCGCCTGGGCCCGCCGCTTCTACCGCCGCCGCCCGCGCGCCCGTGCCCGGTCCTGGAAGCGTGCCTACCACCACGACCGCCGCTGGGCGGGCCCCAGCCGCCGCCTTCAGGACTGGATCGGCGGCACCCCGGACGCGGCGCCGGAACTGGAACCGGCGACCCGCCCCGCGCTCCCCACCGACCCGCGCAGCTCCACCGACCCGACCGGCTCCACCGACCTGCGCGGCTCCACCGGCCCGCGTGACTCCACGGGCCCGTCCGGTTCCACCGGCCCCGCCGGCCCGTCCGACCGGGCGGAGCGCCGCTGACGTAGGGCCACCACCCCGCACACCACCAACACCGCAGCGATCGCCGCCAGATGCTCCTTGCCCGCGAGGTTCTCCTTCACCAGCACCTCGACCACCATCGCCACGACGACCGCGCCCGCCGTGCCGTACGCCCGGTGGCGCCACCCCACGTACACGGCGAGCCCGACCACGGCCGCCGACGGCCCGGTGTCCACGACCGCCGCGTCCGACGCGGGCAGCCCCAGGAAGAAGACGTCCGGACCGAGCGCGATGCCCAGGCGCGCGTACAGCGTGCCGGCCACGGTGGCGACGTACGCGATCGCCAGCGTGCGCCACCGGCCCAGACAGATCTCCGCGAGCCCGAACACGATCAGGATCTGCGCCAGCGCGCCCCACACGGGCAGATCCAGGGCCGGTACGAAGAGGGAGAGCGGCGTCCGCAGCAACGCCGTCCAGAGCGGGTCCTCGGCCCGCACGGCACCGGTGTTCTCGACGAACCGGTAGCCCCAAGACTGGTGGTGCACGAGGTGGACGACAGTCGCGAGACAGACGGCGGTGATCGTCAGGGGGATCGCCCGCAGACGCCGCCGCGCGAGGGCCGGACGCACGGTCTCGTACAGCGGTCCCCATTCGGCGCGGGCCCGGCGGACGGCCTTGTTCATCCGTATGCCCTCATGCGTATGCCCTCATCCGTACGATCCCTGCCCGCGCGGTTCCAGGTGCCCGCGATGCGGCCGCTTCGGCGGTCCCCGGCGTCTTCGGGAACCCCTCCGCGCGGGCCGGTACTGAAGACCGACCGGAACACCGCGAAGTTGAGCGAGACCTGCGTGATCCCGATCTCTCCGGACCGTGGGAGGAGTTCGATCACCAGGAACTCCATCGGCCCGTCGTCGGCGTCACCGTCCCGCCGCACGAGGCCGGGCGAGAGCCCGCGCGGCCGGGGAGCGAGGGACAGCAGCACCCTCAGCCTCGCCCGAGGCCCCTGCTGCACCCGCGCTCGGTGGACTCGCGCGCTTTCTTCTGGTCCCCGGTCCCCGGTCCGTTGGGTGATCCGCCGCTCGATCCCTGTCCACCGCGACGGCGCGCGACGGGGAGGGCGCGCGACGGGGGCGGCGGGCAACCGGGACGGCGCGCAACCGGGACGGCGCGCAACCGGGACGGCGCGCAACCGGGGCGGCGGGCAACCGCGACAGCCGCGACGGGCGCGCCACCGGGACGGCACGGCCCGGCGGTGCCGAACCGACCGTACGTGGCGCACCCACACGCCTCCTAGCTAGGTCGCGTCGTACTCCTCGGCGAGCGTCTTCTCCTCGGTGTCGGCCTTCTCCGGCTCCGCCGGCTCCCGCTCCGGCAACTCGGCGGCCAGGGCCGCCGCGGCCCGCACCAGCGGCAGGGCCAGCAGCGCCCCCGCCCCTTCGCCGACCTTCACCCCATGGTCGAGCAGCGGCTCGATGGCCATCCGGTCCAGCGCCTTGGCCTGCGCCGGCTCCCCGCTGCTCTGCCCCGCCAGCCACCAGTCCGGCGCCCGGAAGGCCACCCGCTGGGCGACCAGCGCACAGGCCGCGGACACGACCCCGTCGAGAATCACCGGCATCTTCCGCACCGCGCTCTGCAGCAGAAACCCGGTCATGGCCGCGAGATCGGCCCCGCCCACGGTCGCGAGCAACTGCAACTGGTCCCCGAGCACCGGCCGGGCCCGCCGCAGGGCGTCCCGTACGGCGGCGCACTTGCGCATCCACGCCAGATCGTCGATCGCCCGGCCACCACGCCCGGTCACGACGGAGGCGTCGGTCCCGCACAGCCCGGCGACGAGGACGGCCGCCGCCGTGGTCCCGCCGACGCTCAGATCGCCGAGGACGACGAGGTCGGTCCCGGAGTCCGCCTCCTCGTCCGCGAGGGCGACGCCCACCCGGAACGCGGCCTCCGCCTCCTCCGCCGTCAGCGCGTCCTCGATGTCGATCCGACCCGACCCGCGCCGCACCCGGTGCCGTACGACCTCCGCGGGCAGCGTCTCCGGGTCGCAGTCGAGCGCCAGATCCACCACGCGTACGGGGACGTCGAGCTGCCGCGCCAGCACCGCCACCGGGCCGCTGCCGTCGAGAACGCCCCGCACCAGCTGGTCCGCGGTGCCCGCGGCCCGCGCGGAGACACCGAGTTCGGCGATCCCGTGGTCGCCCGCGAACAGCAGCACGCGAGCCTGGCCGATCGGCCGCACCGGCACGGCCGACTGCGCCGCCGCCAGCCACTCACCCAGTTCATCGAGGCGGCCCAGCGCCCCGGGGGGCACGATCTGCCTCTCCCGCCGCGCCTCGGCGTCGCGGCGCACCCCGCCGTCGGGGCGCTCGATCAGATCGGTGAAGTCGTCGAGATTAAGCGAGCTCATTCGCCGAACAGTACCGGCAGCGATCGAACACGACCGCGCCACACCGTGACCCCGATCCGCACGAACGTCGCACCGCGCCACCGGCACGTCATTGCACCCGGGATCACGCTCACGTACGTACCTTTTTGGGGCGTATGCCCGTAGATCGTCGTCCCTGTCGTGCTCGATCCCGTCGTTCCCAGGAGCCGCCATGCCCCCCACCCCGCGGCCGGAGCCGGGCCCACTCGCCCCCGGAGCCGACCCCTTCCACGAACCCGGAGCCGACCCCTTCCACGAACCGCGCCGGGACGACTGCCCGTGGTGCGGTTCGCGGCAGTTGCGTACGCGGGTGCGTGCGCCGGAGGGGAGGCGGCGCACGCCGGGCACGTTCGTGGTGGACGAGTGCCGGGACTGCTCGCACGCCTTCCAGAACCCCCGGCCCACGACGGACGGGCTGCTGCTGTGGCACCACCAGCACCCCGTCGAGGACCACATCCCCTCGAACCGCGCGTGCCGACGACGCCGTCGGCACCACCGGGGGGCCGCCCGCGCACTGCTGCCGTACCCCGAACCGGAGAGCTGGCTCGACGTCGGCACCGGCCACGGCGACTTCCCGGAGGTCGCGCGCGGGATCCACCCGTACACCTCCTTCGACGGGCTCGACCCGACCCCGCGCGTCGAACGGGCGTGGGAGGCCGGGCGCGTGGAGGAGGCATACCAGGGCCTGCTCACCGACCCGGAGATCACCGCGCGGCTGCGCGCCCGCTACGACGTGGTCAGCATGTTCCACCACCTCGAACACACCGCCGACCCCCGTGAGGAACTCCGCGCCGCCCGCACCGTCCTGCGCCCCGGCGGCCACCTCCTCCTCGAAGTCCCGGACCCGGTCCGCCCGTTCGGCACGCTGCCCACCGGAAACCGCCGCTTCTGGAAGCCGCAGGACCGCCCGCGCCCCCTCCACCTCATGCCCCTGCGCAACCTGCTCACCGAACTGCGGTCCCTGGGCTACGAGATCCTCACCACCCGCCCGTGCACCCCTCTCCCGCCCCGCGCGCACCGCATCCTCGCGCGCCGCACGACACGACCGGCCGCCCCCGCAGGACCCCGGGTCACGACGGCCGACCCTTCAGCCCCGGCCGACCCTTCAGCCCCGGCCGCCCCGCCGGAGCCCTCGTCCGATCCGTCAGAAGCCCCCTAACCCCGAAGGGACAGCGCCTGCCCCGCCACCACCAGCAGCACGTGCTCGCATTCACTCGCGAACGCCGCGTTGAGCCGTCCGAGTTCGTCGCGGTAGCGGCGCCCGGAGGCGGTGGCGGGGACGATGCCGGAGCCGACCTCGTTGGAGACGGCGACCACCGTGCGGCGCGTGTGCCGTACGGCGTCGGTCAGCTCGGCGACCCGCGCCCGGAGCGCGCGCTCCCCGCCCCCGGCCCACTCCGCGTCGTCCCACGCCCCCACCGAGTCCATCACGTCGGTCAGCCACAGCGAGAGACAGTCGACGAGCAGCGGCGCCCCGTCGTCGTCCTTCAGCAGCGGGACGAGGTCGCAGGTCTCGACCGTCCGCCAGGAACCGGGCCGCCGTTCACGGTGGGCGGCGACCCGCGCGGCCCACTCCCCGTCGCCGCCCCGCGTCCCACCGGTCGCCACGTACAGCACGTCCGGGAACGCCTCCAGGCGCCGCTCGGCCTCCACCGACTTCCCGGACCGCGCCCCGCCCAGCACCAGCGTGCGGCGCGGCACGTCGGGCACGTCCTCGTAGGCGCCCACCGCCAGCGTGGTCCCGTCCGGCACGGCGCGCGCGCCCGCCGCCGCGAGCCGGCGCGGCAACTCGCCGTCCGGCGGCACGTCGTGGTCGATGTGCACGGCGATGACATCGGTCGTCGGCCCGACGGCCCCCGCCGCCCGCAGCCGCGCCAGCGCGTCCGGGCGCCCCAGCGCGTCGACGAGCACCATGTCGTACGGCTGCGCCGACTGCTCCTCCACCCCGGCGGGCGCGCCCCCCGGCGGCAGATACAGCAGCCGCTGCCCGCCCGGCCCGGTCACCGCGTACCCCGTCCCGGGCGCGTCCATGGCCTGCGCCCGCACCCGGTGCCCGGTCAGCAGCGCCAGTTCCCGGCCGTCCGGCACCCGTCCCGGCTGCGGCATCCCCGCCGGCACCTCCACGGCGGGCCCGTTGTGCGGGTGCGACAGCAGCACCTGCCGTACGCCGGTCAGCGTGTGTCCGGCGCGCGCGGCCGCGAGGGCGGCGCCCGGAGTGAGGTCGAGCAGCAGCGCGCCGTCCACGAGCAGCGCGGTCGCCCCGCGCGCGGCATCACCGAGCGCGGTCGCGCACGCCGCGCACGGGCAGTCGGGGCGGGGGAGTCCCGCGGGGGCACCTGTGCCGAGCAATGTCAGTTCCACACCCCCGATTTTCCCGCGTCCGGATGAACACCCGCAGATCTTGTGCGTCCGACTAGGCTCAGGGGGGAACCGGATCTTGCTCGGTGCTGCGTGTGCGGTGCCGGGCCGGTACTTACGGAGGCTCACATGGCGGCATGGACGTGGCGGTTCGAGAAGGCCGACGGGGCGGAGGTCCAGCCCGCGGTCCAGCCCGAGGAGTTCACGACCCAGGGGGATGCCGAGTCGTGGATCGGGGAACAGTGGAAGGCGCTCCTGGAGGGCGGCGCCGACCAGGTCCGCCTCTTCGAGGACACGACGGAGATCTACGGGCCGATGAGCCTGCACGCGTAGCGCTCCGCGCGGTGGGCGGGGCTCCTGGACGGGGCTCCGCCCCGAATCCCGCGGGAGAGCTCCGGGGATGGGGTTCGTTGGCGGGTGCGGGTCCGGTGGGGCTTCTCGCGCAGTTCCCCGCGCCCCTGAAGGGCCTACGGCCCTTTCGGGCCGAAAAAGCACGGGGCGCAGCCCCTGCTTTTCAGGGGCGCGGGGAACTGCGCGACCAGCCCCCACCGCACCCGCACGTGGGGGTCGAAGGGGCGCAGCCCCTGGGGAAGGGACGGGTAGGGGCGGCGGGGGCGAGGAAAGGCTCAGCCGCGCACGCCGCACAGGTGCAGCAACGCCGCCACCTGCCGATAGGGATCCGTCCGCCCGGCCCGCTCCTCCGCGGCGAGCAGCACGTCCAGGTCCCCCTGCCCCTCGGGCAGCCCCGCGTCGTCCGCGGCCAGATCCGTGAACACCCGCACCCCGTACCACGCGTGCAACGGCGCCCCGATCCCCGCGAGCGCGTCCGTCAGCACCCCCAGCCGATCCGCCCGCACATCCAGCCCGAGCCGATTCCGGTACGCGGTGGTGTCGAAGGCGGCCAGCGCCCCCGCCCAGTCCCCGGCCAGCCCCGCCCGCATCGCGAGCGCGTCGCCGTTCCGTACGAGCAGCGACAGCAGCCCCCCGGGCGCCAGCATCCGCGCCAGCCCGGCCAGCAGGGCATCGGGCTCCTCGACGTACATCAGGACCCCATGACAGAGCACCACGTCGAAGCTGCCCGGCAGGAAGTGCACACCCGTGTCCCGGCCGTCGCCCTCGACGATCCGCACCCGGCCCCGGATGCCCTCGGGCTCGGCGGCGAGCGCCTCCCGGGCCACGGCGATCAGCTTCGCCTCCCGCTCGATCCCGGTCACCGCGTGTCCGGCCCGGGCGAGCCGCAGCGCCTGCGTCCCCTGCCCCATGCCCACGTCGAGCACCCGGAGCCGCTGCCCGACCGGGAAGCGGCCCGCGATCTGCTCGTCGAGCTGCCGGGAGACCAGTTCCTGTCGTACGACCTCACGCAGTGTGCCCAGCCGGTTCAGCCAGGCATCCGCGGCACCTCCGGAGAATGCGGTCGTGCTCAGGGCCGCTCTCCGCGCTTGACCTGCGGCTTCGGCAGCCGGAGGCGACGCATCTGGAGCGTGCGCATCAGGGCGTAGGCCACGGCGCCCTTCTTGTTCGCGTCGGGGAAGCGGGCATTCAGCTGCTTCTTCAGACGGAACCCGAGGCTGATCGAGTCGACCACGATCAGGACGATCACGAAGAGCCACAGCAGCAGCGCGATGTTCTGCAGCGACGCCACCTGCACCATGCTCAGCACGAGGATGATCACGGCCAGCGGCAGGAAGAACTCCGCGATGTGGAACCGCGAGTCCACGAAGTCACGGGCGAACTTGCGCACGGGGCCCTTGTCCCGCGCGGGCAGATAGCGCTCGTCGCCGGTGGCCAGCGCCTGGCGCTGCTTCTCCATCGCGGAGCGGCGCTCGTCGCGGGAGCGCTTGGCGGCCTCCTTGCGCGTCGTGGGCGTGTTGGCCACGCTGCGGCGCTGGGTCTGGGCCTCACTCCGCTTGGGAGTGGGCCGCCCCTTGGGGGCCTGCGGGTCACGGGTCTGCTTGGAGTCGGTCACCGGCGCCTTGTCGGCCACCGGCCCCTTCTCGCTCTTGTCGCGGCTTCGGAACACAAAACCCAAGGGTACGGGGTGCCGGGGCATGGACCCCAGCCGAGTGGGGAACGATCCGGCAACACCCTGCGTCTGTGCTGGAGACAGAGCCGGGGCGGAAGTGGACGGGGAAACCCGGAAAGCCGGAAAAGGGGGAGCGCGGTGACGGTTCGTCCGTAGGGGGTCCGAGGTATTCCGGGGGTCGGCCCGTAGGTGACCCCGGGAGACACCTACTCCCTACGCCGGAGCGGCGCCGTCCACAGTCGTCCTTGGGGATGAGCGCATCCGTCCCCGAACAGTGCAGTAATAGATGCAGGGCCCGTACTGTGGGTTCTGTCGCAGACCTGTGAGCTGGAGTCCGTCAGAAGGGGGCGCGCGAAGCCCATGAGCGGTGTCATGAAGCGTATGGGGATGATCTTCCGCGCGAAGGCGAACAAGGCCCTTGACCGGGCCGAGGACCCGCGCGAAACCCTCGATTACTCGTACCAGAAGCAGCTGGAGCTGCTCCAGAAGGTGCGCCGGGGCGTGGCCGACGTCGCCACTTCCCGCAAACGCCTGGAGCTCCAGCTCAACCAGCTCCAGTCCCAGTCCTCGAAGCTGGAGGACCAGGGCCGCAAGGCGCTCGCGCTCGGCCGCGAGGACCTGGCCCGCGAGGCGCTCTCGCGCCGTGCCGCGCTCCAGCAGCAGGTGACGGACCTGGAGACGCAGCACTCCACTCTCCAGGGCGAGGAGGAGAAGCTCACCCTCGCCGCGCAGCGCCTGCAGGCCAAGGTCGACGCCTTCCGCACGAAGAAGGAGACGATCAAGGCCACGTACACCGCCGCCCAGGCCCAGACCCGGATCGGCGAGGCGTTCTCCGGCATCTCCGAGGAGATGGGCGACGTCGGCCTCGCCATCCAGCGTGCCGAGGACAAGACGGCCCAGCTCCAGGCCCGCGCCGGCGCCATCGACGAGCTGCTCGCCTCCGGTGCCCTCGACGACCCGTCCGGCATGCACAAGGACGACATCCAGGCCGAGCTGGACCGCCTCTCCGGCGGTACGGACGTCGAGCTGGAACTCCAGCGCATGAAGGCGGAGCTGGCGGGCGGCCCGTCCGCGCAGCAGCAGGCCATCGAGGGCGGCTCGGGCCAGTCGGCCCCGCAGCAGCAGTCCCAGCAGCAGGACACGCCGCGCTTCGACAAGCAGTAGGCAGGAGGCGGGAGAGCGGCGGTCGAGCAGGAGACACGTGCCATCGGGCACGCGGATCGGGTCCCACGCCTGAGGAGGGCGACATGATCGTACGGATCATGGGGGAGGGGCAGGTGAGGCTGGACGACGTCCACTTCACCGAGTTGAACAAGCTGGACGACGTACTCCTGGCGGAAATGGAGGTCGGCGACGGCCCGGGCTTCCGCCACACCCTCCACGCCCTCCTGGACAAGGTCCGAGAACTGGGCACGCCTCTCCCGGACGACTCCTTGGAGCCGTCGGAACTCATCCTCCCGGCGCCGGACGCGACGCTGGAGGAGGTCAGGGAGATGCTCAGCGACGACGGCCTGATCCCGGGGTGACCACCGGCCGACAGGCCCGAAGGGCCATGTCCTCCAGGGGCGCGGGGAACCGCGCGAGCAACCACGCACAACCCGCGGCCGAAAGACCGGCCCCCGTTCCCCCACCTGCGGGAACCCCGTACGGTAAACGTCCGTGAGCACCTTCCAGCGTGCCAGGTCCTGGCTGACGGCACACCCCACCGCACTGGACGCGGCCCTCGCCCTCGGCGTCCTCGTCGCCATGGTGGCGGGCGCCTTCGTCGACCCCCACGCCGCTCACGGCGACAAGTGGGGCGCCCGCACCCCCGACGCCCTCAGCATCGCGCTGATGGTGCCGGCCGCCGCCGTCCTGATCGCCCGCCGCCGCGCCCCGATGGCCGTGCTGGCCGCGACCTGCGCCCTCACCCTCGCCGAACTGGTGACCGGTGACCCCCGCGCCCCGGTCGCGATGGCCGCCGTCATCGCCCTCTACACGGTCGCCTCGACCACCGACCGCCCCACCACCTGGCGCGTCGGCCTGCTCACGATGACCGTGCTGACCGGCACGGCCATGCTCGCCGGCCCCCTCCCCTGGTACGCCCAGGAGAACCTCGGCATCTTCGCCTGGACCGGCATGGCCGCCACGGCCGGAGACGCGGTCCGCAGCCGCCGGGCCTTCGTGGCGGCGATAAGGGAACGCGCGGAACGAGCGGAGCGCACCCGTGAGGAGGAGGCCCGCCGCCGGGTCGCCGAGGAACGCCTCCGGATCGCCCGCGACCTGCACGACGTCGTCGCCCACCACATCGCCCTCGTCAACGTCCAGGCCGGGGTCGCCGCCCACGTCATGGACAAGCGGCCCGACCAGGCCAAGGAGGCCCTGGCCCACGTCCGGGAGGCCAGCCGCTCCGCCCTCAACGAACTCCGCGCCACGGTCGGTCTGCTCCGCCAGTCCGGCGACCCCGAGGCCCCCACCGAACCCGCCCCCGGCCTGGTCCGGCTCGACGAACTCGTCGGCACCTTCCACAGCGCGGGCCTCTCGGTCGAGGTGGCCCGCGCCGACGAGGGCGTGACCCTCCCGGCCGCCGTCGACCTCGCCGCGTACCGCGTCATCCAGGAAGCCCTCACCAATGTGCGCAAGCACGCGGGCCAGGAGGCGAAGGCCGAGGTCAGCGTCGTACGCGTCGGCCCGAACATGGAGGTCACCGTCCTCGACAACGGCGCCGGGCACACGGGCACGGACGGAGAGGGCGACGAGGCCGGTGGCGGGCACGGCCTCCTCGGCATGCGCGAACGCGTCGCCGCGCTCGGCGGCACCCTCACCACCGGCCCCCGCTACGGCGGCGGCTTCCGCGTCCATGCGATCCTGCCGCTCAAGACCCGAACGACCGCCGCGGATGCCGTACGACCGTGAACCGTAAGGTCGCGGCACCAGCCGTACCACTACAACGCTGAACCGTGCGGTCGTGGCACCAGCCGTACGACCGTGACCAGCGCCCCGGGGGCCCCGTATGACGATCCGTGTCCTGCTCGCCGACGACCAGGCCCTGTTGCGCAGTGCCTTCCGGGTGCTCGTCGACTCGGAGCCGGACATGGAGGTCGTGGGGGAGGCCTCGGACGGGGCGGAGGCGGTGCGGCTCGCGAAGGAGGAGCGGGCGGACGTCGTGCTGATGGACATCCGGATGCCGGGCACGGACGGCCTGGCCGCCACCCGCATGATCAGTGCCGATCCGACGCTCGCCCAGGTCCGCGTCGTCATCCTCACCACCTTCGAGGTCGACGACTACGTCGTGCAGTCGCTGCGCGCCGGCGCCTCCGGCTTCCTCGGCAAGGGCTCCGAGCCGGACGAGCTGCTGAACGCGATCCGGGTGGCCGCCGGTGGCGAGGCACTGCTGTCGCCCACCGCGACCAAGGGCCTCATCGCCCGCTTCCTCGCCCAGCCGGACGACTCGGCCGACGGCGAGGGCGGTGCCGCCGCCCGCTCCGAGCGGCTCTCCGCGCTGACCAGCCGCGAGCGCGAGGTGCTCGGGCAGGTCGCCGGGGGGCTCTCCAACGACGAGATCGCGGAGCTTCTGGAGGTCAGTCCGCTGACCGTGAAAACCCACGTCAACCGGGCCATGGCGAAGCTCGGCGCCCGCGACCGGGCCCAACTGGTGGTCTTCGCGTACGAGTCGGGCCTGGTACGCCCGAGGGTTGACTGAGAGCCGTCCGGGACTACTCCACCCGGAGTATGTGCGGCATAAGGAAATGGCCCTGGGGAGCGAGGGAACAGGGGTCCCCCATGCCCCAGGGTATGAGGTGAGCGCTCACATCTGCGTCACACCGGCGACACATGAGGCACCCAAGCCGCATGTGGCACATGGGCGTTCGTCCTCCGCTCACGCCACAGAAGAGAGACCCTGACCCATGTCCTGGCTGTCTCGGTTCAGCCTCGCACAACGGGCCCTCGTCGGTCTGATGTCGATCATCGCGCTCGCCTTCGGGGCGATCGCGATACCCCAACTCAAGCAGCAGCTGCTGCCCACCATCGAACTGCCCGTGGTGTCCGTGCTGGCGCCCTACCAGGGCGCGTCCCCGGACGTGGTCGAGAAGCAGGTCGTCGAGCCCATCGAGGACAGCCTCGAAGCCGTCGACGGCATCACGGGCGTCACCTCCACCGCCAGCGAGGGCAACGCCCTGATCATGGCGTCCTTCGACTACGGACCCGGCACCGACCAGCTCGTCGCCGACGTCCAGCAGGCCGTCAACCGGGTCCGGGCGCAGCTCCCGGACGACGTGGACCCGCAGGTGATCGCGGGCTCGACCGACGACATGCCCACCGTCGTCCTCGCCGTCACCTCCGACCAGGACCAGCAGGCCCTCGCCGACCAGCTCGACCGGACCGTCGTCCCGACGCTGGAGGGCATCGACGGCGTCGGTCAGGTCACCGTCGACGGTGTACGGGACCTCCAGGTCACCGTCACCCCCGACGACGCGAAGCTCGCGAAGGCGGGCCTGACCACGATGGCCCTCTCCCAGGCCCTCCAGGCCGGCGGCGTCACCGTCCCCGCGGGCTCCTTCGACGAGGACGGCGCCAACCGCACCGTCCAGGTCGGCGGCGGCTACACCTCGCTGGAGCAGATCGAGAACCTGATGGTCCGCGGCGAGGGCGCCAAGAAGCCCGTCCGCCTCGCCGACGTCGCCGCCGTCAAGGAGGAGCAGGCGAAGGCCGACTCCCTCACCCGCACGAACGGCGAGCCGAGCCTCGCGGTCATGGTCACCATGGACCGGGGCGGCAGCGCGGTCGCCATCTCCGAGGCCGTCGAGGACGAACTGTCCACCATGCGCCGGGATTTGGGCTCCGGCGCCACCGTCACCGTGGTCAGCGACCAGGGCCCGGCGGTCTCCAAGTCCATCGACGGCCTGACCACCGAGGGCGCCCTCGGCCTGCTCTTCGCGGTCCTGGTCATCCTGGTCTTCCTGGCGTCGATCCGCTCGACCCTCGTCACCGCGGTGTCCATCCCGCTGTCGGTGGTCCTGGCGCTGATCGTGCTGTGGACCCGGGACCTCTCCCTCAACATGCTGACGCTCGGCGCGCTGACGATCGCCATCGGCCGTGTCGTCGACGACTCGATCGTCGTCCTGGAGAACATCAAGCGGCACCTCGGCTACGGCGAGGAGCGCGAGGAGGCGATCCTCAAGGCGGTCCGCGAGGTCGCCGGCGCGGTCACCGCGTCCACCCTGACGACGGTCGCGGTCTTCCTCCCGATCGGCCTGACCGGCGGCATGGTCGGCCAGCTGTTCGGCAGCTTCTCGCTGACCGTGACGGCGGCCCTGCTGGCCTCCCTCGTGGTCTCGCTGACCGTGGTCCCGGTGCTGTCGTACTGGTTCCTGCGCGCTCCGAAGGGCACACCCGAGGACGCCGAGGAGGCGCGCCGGAAGGCGGAGGAGAAGGAGGCGAAGAGCCGCCTCCAGCGTTTCTACGTCCCCGTCCTGCGCTTCGCCACGCGCCGTCGGCTGACCAGTGTGGCCCTCGCGGCCGTCGTCCTGATCGGCACGTTCGGCATGGCCCCGCTGCTGAAGACGAACTTCTTCGACCCGGGCGACCAGGAAGTCCTCAGCCTCAAGCAGGAGCTGAAGCCCGGCACGAGCCTCGCGGCGACGGACGAGCAGACCAGGAAGGTCGAGAAGCTGCTCGCCGACACCAAGGGCGTCAAGGACTACCAGGTCACCATCGGCTCCTCCGGCTTCCTGGCCGCGTTCGGCGGTGGCACCGACTCCAACCAGGCCTCGTACAGCGTCATGCTGGACGACTCGGCCACGGCCGCGGACGTCCAGGACACGATCGAGAAGGGCCTCACCGGCCTCTCCGGCATCGGTACGACGACCGTCGCGGTCGGTGACGCCTTCGGCAGCCAGGACCTCAGCGTGGTCGTGAAGGCCGCCGACGCCGATGTCCTGCGCAAGGCCGCCGAGCAGGTCCGCGACGCGGTCTCGACCATGGACAACGTCACGGACGTCACGAGCGACCTCTCCCAGAGCGTGCCCCGCATCTCGGTCAGGGCCACCGACAGGGCGGCCGCGGCCGGCTTCGACGACCAGACCCTCGGCGCGGCCGTCGCCCAGGCCGTCCGCGGCACGACCAGCGGCCGGGCCATCCTCGACGACACCGAGCGGGACGTCGTCATCAAGCCGGCGAACCCCGCCGAGACGCTCAAGGAGCTGCGGGACCTGCCGCTGGGTGCCGTGCAGCTCGGCGACATCGCGGACGTCGAGCTGGTGGACGGCCCGGTCTCCATGACCCGGATCGACGGCCAGCGGGCCGCGACGATCACGGCGAAGCCGAAGGGCGACAACACCGGCGCGGTCAGCACCGACCTCACCGCCAAGCTGAACGCCCTCAAGCTCCCCGAGGGCGCCACCGCCGACATCGGCGGTGTCTCCGAGGACCAGGACGAGGCCTTCGCCTCCCTCGGCCTCGCGATGCTCGCGGCGATCGCGATCGTCTTCATGCTGCTGGTCGCGACCTTCCGGTCCCTGATCCAGCCGCTGATCCTGCTGGTCTCGATCCCGTTCGCGGCCACCGGCGCGATCGGTCTGCTGATCATCACCGGTACGCCCATGGGTGTCCCCGCGATGATCGGCATGCTGATGCTCATCGGCATCGTGGTGACGAACGCGATCGTCCTGATCGACCTGATCAACCAGTACCGCCGACAGGGCTACGGCACCGTCGAGGCGGTCATCGAGGGCGGCCGCCACCGGCTGCGTCCCATCCTGATGACGGCCCTGGCGACGATCTTCGCGCTGCTGCCCATGGCCCTCGGCGTCACGGGCGAGGGCGGCTTCATCGCCCAGCCCCTGGCCGTGGTCGTCATCGGCGGCCTGATCACGTCGACGCTCCTGACACTCCTCCTGGTCCCGACCCTCTACACGATGATCGAGATCCGCAAGGAGCGCCGGGCGAAGAAGAAGGCCCTGAAGCGGGCGGGCACCGCGTCCGAGCCGACGAAGCCGGAGTCCGGCTCGGAGGCGGAGAAGCCGGAGCCCGCCGGGGTCTGACACCCCCGGAGGTCCAGGTCGGCCGGGTCGCGGAACCGTGAGGGTCCGCGACCCGGCCGACCGTGCGTCGCCCTTACGTATCCTGTGCCTCGAACTGCTTGTCGGGGGGAGGGACCAGGGCGTGCCGCTGCGCAGCGACGACCCCAGATCGGTCGGCGGTTACAGGGTGGTCGACCGGCTCGGCAACGGTGGCATGGGCGTCGTCTACCGGGCGAGATCCCGCTCCGGCCGCGAGGTCGCCGTGAAGGTGGTGCACGCCCAGTACGCGCAGGACGCCGTCTTCCGCAGCCGGTTCCGCCAGGAGATCGAGGCCGTCCGCAAGGTCAGCGGCGCCTTCACCGCGGCGGTGGTGGACGCCGACCCGGAGGCGGAGCGCCCCTGGATGGCGACCCAGTACGTGCCCGGCCGCTCGCTCGCCCAGCGGATCCGCGACCGGGGCCCGCTCCACGACACCGAACTGCGCCCCCTGGCCCTGGGGCTCGTGGAGGCGCTGCGGGAGATCCACCGGGCCGGTGTGGTGCACCGGGACCTGAAGCCGGCCAACGTCCTGATGGCGGACGACGGTCCCCGCGTCATCGACTTCGGCATCTCCCGCGCGGCGGAGAACCTGGCCCTGACCGAGACCGGCCAGATGATCGGCACCCCGCCGTTCATGTCCCCGGAACAGCTCACCGACGCCCGTACGGCGGGCCCCGCCTCGGACGTGTTCTCGCTGGGGACGCTGCTGGTGTACGCCGTCACCGGGCGAGGCCCCTTCGACGCGGACAGCCCCTATCTGACGGCCTACCGGGTGATCCACGACGAACCCGTGCTGGACGGGGTGGACCCGCGGCTGAGCACCGTACTGGCGCGCTGCCTGGCCAAGGAGGCCGCCGGTCGGCCCGGACTCGACGAACTGGCGCGGGAGTTCGAGGCGGCCCTGCCGGAGCCGGAGCCGGGGGCCCTGCCCGCGGTGACGCGGCGCGAGGACGTCGCGGCCGCCGCCACGGAGATCCACGTGGGGACCGGGCCCGGCGCGGACGCGGAGCCGGACCCGCGCCCCGCCCGCCGCCGTCTGCGCCCCCTGCTCGCCGCGACCGGCACCGTCGGCGCGCTGGTCCTCGGGCTGACCGCCTACCTGCTGGGGCCCGGTCAGGCGCGCACCGGCGACAAGGCGACGCCCGCGCCGTCCTCGACCTCCCGCTGGACGGCACCGCCCAGCGGCTGGAAGCCCTGGCAGACGACGGTGTTCGCGACGGCGGCGGCGGGCGCACGCCGGTCGCTGCCCGCGAAGGACGGCAACAACGGCGGCGCTCCCTCCTGCCAGGTGCACGGGGAGGACGTCTACTGCGGGGGCGCGGGAGCCCTCCCGGTCCGCGTCGACGGCCGTACCGGCAGGACGGTCTGGCGCGCGAGCATCGCGCCGACGACCACCGAGCGGGACCGGTACTACGCCGGGGTCCTCGGTGTCCGGGACGGCACCGTCCTCGTGCAGCAGACCGTCTTCAGCGGCGAACCCGTGGTGGACCCGGTCGATCTCGTCGCCCTCGACGCCGACACCGGTGAGCGGCTGTGGACCCGTCGGGTGGACATCACCGAGATCGCCCCGGCCCTGACAGGCGACCTCGTCCTCACCCCCGAACCCGACGGCATGACGGTCACGGCCCGTTCACCGCGCACGGGCGCCGAGCGCTGGTCCCTGCAGATGCCCGCCGGCCACCACTGCGTGTTCACCACGGCCGGAGCGGGCACGTACGCGCACTGTCGCCCGGTGACCCGGGACGCGAAGGCGGCCAACGCGGAATCACGGGTCCTGGTCGTGGACCGCGCCGACGGCTCGGCCAGGACCGTGAAGGTGCCGCTGGACAGCGTCCTCCTCGGCGCGAAGCAGGGAGACCTGGTCCTGATCGCGGACGGCACCGAGGACACCGACGCGACCCCGGGCAGCGACCCGACGTACGACACCGTCCTGCTCCTGGACCTGGAGACCGGGGCCCGGGTGATGACGAAGCCGGGCGGGAACGGGCGGGGCCGGGCGGCTCTGACGGGCGGCGTGCTGGTGTTCACCCGGTCCGGCGGCCAGGTGACCGCCGTGTCACCGCACACGGGCGAGCTGCTGTGGCGGACCAGGACCAGTCTGGAACGGCCGGGCGAGCCCGGGTACGACGCCGTGACGGGCACCCTCTACCTGGCCAGCGCCACCGGCAGGGTCGCGGCGCTCGACAGGGTCAAGGGCACCCTGCTGTGGGAGACGCTGCCCCGAGCCACACCGACCTGGTCCGTCCAGGGCGCTCCCTGGGCGATTCCCCAGGCGGGAGCGCTGGTCGTGGCCGTCTCCGACGGCACGCTCTTCTCCCTCGACCCCGCTCACCCCGACCGGGAGCCCGTGTCGGGGTGAGCGCGCGCCGCGCTGCTGCGCGGGCCGGGGGCTACGGCAGCGCCAGCATCCGCTCCAGCGCCAGCTTCGCGAATGCCTCGGTCTCCTTGTCCACCTCGATGCGGTTGACGAGGGTGCCCTCGGCGAGGGACTCCAGGGTCCACACCAGGTGGGGCAGGTCGATGCGGTTCATCGTCGAGCAGAAGCAGACCGTGCGGTCGAGGAACACGATCTCCTTGCCCTCGGGCGCGAAACGGTTCGCCAGCCGCCGCACGAGGTTCAGCTCGGTGCCGATGGCCCACTTGGAACCGGCGGGCGCGGCCTCCAGCGCCTTGATGATGTACTCGGTCGACCCGACGTAGTCCGCCGCCGCCACGACCTCGTGCTTGCACTCGGGGTGGACCAGCACGTTGACGCCCGGGATCCGCTCCCGTACGTCGTTCACGGACTGCACACTGAAGCGGCCGTGCACCGAGCAGTGCCCCCGCCACAGGATCATCTTCGCGGCCCGCAGCTGCTCGACGGTGAGACCGCCGTTCGGCTTGTGCGGGTTGTAGAGGACACAGTCGTCGAGCGACATCCCCATGTCCCGCACGGCGGTGTTGCGCCCCAGGTGCTGGTCCGGCAGGAACAGGACCTTCTCACCCTGCTCGAAGGCCCAGTCCAGGGCCCGCTTCGCGTTCGACGAGGTGCAGATCGTGCCGCCGTGCTTGCCGGTGAAGGCCTTGATGTCGGCGGAGGAGTTCATGTACGAGACAGGCACGACCTGCTCGGCTATGCCCGCCTCGGTCAGCACGTCCCAGCACTCGGCTACCTGCTCGGCGGTGGCCATGTCGGCCATGGAGCACCCGGCGGCCAGGTCCGGCAGGACGACCTTCTGCTCGTCGCCGGTGAGGATGTCCGCCGACTCGGCCATGAAGTGCACACCGCAGAACACGATGTACTCGGCCTCGGGCCGCGCCGCCGCGTCCCGGGCCAGCTTGAAGGAGTCGCCCGTGACGTCCGCGAACTGGATGACCTCGTCGCGCTGGTAGTGGTGGCCGAGGACGAAGACCTTGTTTCCGAGCTTCTCCTTGGCCGCGCGGGCGCGCTCCACCAGATCGGGGTCGGACGGGGAGGGGAGGTCACCCGGACACTCGACACCCCGCTCGCTCCTCGGGTCGGCCTCGCGGCCGAGCAGCAGCAGGGCGAGGGGCGTCGGCTGTACGTCGAGCTCCTGGGTCTGGGCGGTGGTCACGACACGCACCCTTTCTGTTCTGCGGCTCGCCGCCCGGGGGAGGGTCGGCGGGACATTCGGGCTATCCTTTTCGTCGAATTGACGCTATCTATCATAACCGCTTCACGTCACTTTGACGATGCCCATAGCGTCGATGTGACATGAATCCCGACGTGGGGTTGTCCACAGCCCGCGGCGACACGGTGCCCGCTTCACGGGCCATGTGCGAGCATGAAGACAGGCGCGAACGAATCCGCGCGGCCCGGAATGAATCCGGCGCTCCGGCGGTTGGACTCGTCGGCAAGCAGTCTCCGTACAACCCGGGAGAGATGTAGATGTCCGTATCGGACGAGACCGGCACCGTCACCGACGGCATCATCGTGACCGACGCCGCCGCGGCCAAGGTCAAGGCCCTGCTCGACCAGGAAGGCCGTGACGACCTGGCGCTGCGCGTCGCCGTTCAGCCCGGCGGCTGCTCCGGCCTGCGGTACCAGCTCTTCTTCGACGAGCGCTCGCTCGACGGCGACGTCGTGAAGGACTTCGACGGCGTGAAGGTCATCACCGACCGCATGAGCGCCCCGTACCTGGGCGGCGCCACGATCGACTTCGTCGACACCATCGAGAAGCAGGGCTTCACCATCGACAACCCCAACGCGACGGGCTCCTGCGCCTGCGGCGACTCCTTCAGCTAGAGTCCCCGCCCGCGCGACAGCGGTCCGCGTACGGGCGACAGCGGTCCGCGTACGGGCGACAGCGGTCCGCGTACGGGCGGCAGCGGTCCGCGTGCGGGCGGCAGCGGTCGGCGTGCGGGCGGCAGCGGTCCGCGTGCGGGCGACGAACAGGTACGACGAAGGCGGCGTCCCCCTCCGACGGGGACGCCGCCTTCGTATGTCCGCTCGGCCGCCGCCCGGCGCGGCGGTGCCTACCGCGGTCGCCCGGCGCGGCGGTGCCTACCGCGGTTCCAGCTCCGCGATCCCGCCCTCCGGGATCGCCTTCCCGTCCGACCCGACCACCTTCCGGTCACCCAGCGGCTCGTCCAGCCGCATCGTCCGCTCCACCACCTTGGCGATCATGATGCAGACCTTGCCCTCCCACGGGGTGTCGGTCACGGTGACCGTCACCTCGCCCGACTCCTCGCTCACCGAGGCCGAGTAGTCGCTGCACACCCCGCCCCAGAAGGCCACGGTGAGCTCGTTGCCGTCGACCGTGTAGCCCTGCACCTTCACCTCGCGCGAGGACGGAGCGGTGGACGGCGTGTCACCCGGTCCGCCCGGCTTGTCGGTCGGCTTCGCGGTCGGCTCGGACCGGGACTCGGGGCCGGCCAGGTACGTCGGGTCGATCGCCGGATGCGTCACCGTGTAGGTGTCCCCGGCCCCCGTCGGTCGCACCTCGAACATCCACGACGGCACCAGCGCCGGGCGGCCGTCCACCTGGTGCGAGGCGAGCCCGAACACCGCGTTCTCCACGGTGACCGCCTCCGGCTTCGGCAGCGCGGTATCCCGCTCGCACGGCGTCTCGTCCGCCGCGGCCGTCCCGCTCTCGGCGACCGTCCCGCTCTCGCCCTCCAGCGGTACGGGACCGGTGCAGCCGCCGATGCCGCCGCGTTCGGTGCCGACGCCCTGACCGGAGCCGTTCATCAGCTCCAGCGCCCGCTCCGCGTCGACGACGGGATACGTGTCGCTCTTCACCGGCGACTTCAGGTTGCCGCTGCCGCCGACCACCTGGCCGTCGGCCCCGATCCGGACGCCGGTCGACCAGCCGTACGTGGGCAGTCCGCCGACCTCGGGGTCGGCGTTCACCACCCGTACGGCGCCCATGAGTTGGGTGGCGTCGAGCTTGGCGTCGTCCTGACCGACGGCCTTGAGGACAGGTGCCGCCGCCTTCTCGGCCGCCGCCTCGCTCACCGGGTCGCCGCCCTCGGCCGCGCCGGAGGCGCAGACGTCGGCCTTCTGGCAGTTGTCGGTGCCCGGCGTGTACCGGTCGAAGGACCAGGTCCCCGGCGACTGCCTGCCGACGTGGAGCACCGGCCCCGAACCGTCCCCGGCCGCCCCCACCTGCCAGGCCTCGCCCTCGGCCGTCGGCTTGCCCTCCACCCCGAGGGCCTTCGCGAGCCGCGCCACCTCGGCGGTCGTCACCTCGCCCTCGACCGAGTAGACGGGAGCGGAGCGGGGGCCGTCGGGCAGCTCGCCGTCCGCGCGATAGGTCACCCCGTTGGGGTTGGGTTCACCGGGCGCGATGCCGTTCGAACCGCCGTCGGTGTATCCGTCCAGCGAGAGCGGCGGGGGAGTGCCGTCACCACCGGGAGAAGCCGACCCCCCGCCCTCACCCCCGGATCCACCGGAAGCGGTGGTGGCGAGGAAGGCGCCGCCGCCTCCGACCAGCAGCACCGCGGCGACCACGGAAGCGACGGCCACCCGGGAACGCCGCCGACGCGGCCGCTCGGCCCCGCCGCCGTCACCGTCGGCGACCACGGCACCCCCATCGACGTCACTCTCCGCGGCCGCAGGCTCCTCGGCCCGGTCGTTGACGTCACTCTTCGCGGCCGGAGGCTCTTCCGCCCGGTCATCCGCGTCACTCTCCGCGGCCGGAGGCTCTTCGGCCCGGTCGTCGGCGTCGTTCTTCGCGGCCGGAGGCTCTTCGGCCCGGTCATCCGCGTCACTCTCCGCGGCCGCAGGCTCCTCGGCCCGGTCGGCCGCGTCGGCCTCGGTGACGTCGTCCCCGGCAGCCCTGAGCTCCTCGGCGGCGTCGGGCTCGGGGCCCTGGTCCGGGTTCTCGGGGTTGTCGGGTCGCTCGGGGTTCACCGCATCGCTCCTTCGGCAGGTCGTACACCGCATCCCCTATACGGGGGACAGCGATGGGACGCGGCGGAGGAGCCGACGGTTCCCTCAGTCGCCGTACTCCGGCATCGCGTCCACCAGCCGCGCGGACGTCGCCGGCACCGTCACCCCGTGAATGAGTGAAGGGGACACCGGAGCCGTAATGACCTTCGCGGGGGCCAGCCAGTGCGGAGCCATCCTGGCGCAGTCGCCGCGCAGCGCCGCGAGTCCGGCGTCCGGGTCGAACGGGGCGGTGCCGTGGATCTTGGGGTTCGTCATACCGGCACCGTATGCACCGCGAACCCCACGAAGAAAGACCTACTATCGGGTAGTTTTGCCTGCTTCAGAGCAGGCGGGCAACCCGATAGCGTGAACCGTCAATCCCCTCTTCCTTCGCAGGAGCGTGTCCTCGCCGTGCGTATCGCAGTCTCCGGCTCCATCGCCACCGACCACCTGATGACCTTCCCGGGCCGCTTCGCCGACCAACTCGTCGCGGACCAGCTGCACACGGTCTCCCTCTCCTTCCTCGTCGACCAGCTCGACGTACGCCGGGGCGGTGTCGGCGCGAACATCGCGTTCGGCATGGGACAGCTCGGCACGCGACCGATCCTGGTCGGCGCGGCGGGCTCCGACTTCGACGAGTACCGCGCGTGGCTCGACCGGCACGGGGTGGACACCGCCTCCGTGCGCATCTCCGAGACGCTGCACACGGCCCGCTTCGTGTGCACCACGGACGCCGACCACAACCAGATCGGCTCCTTCTACACCGGCGCGATGAGCGAGGCCCGCCTCATCGAGCTGAAGACCGTCGCCGACCGCGTCGGCGGCCTCGACCTGGTCCTCATCGGCGCGGACGACCCGGAGGCGATGCTCCGCCACACGGAGGAGTGCCGCTCCCGGAACATCCCGTTCGCCGCCGACTTCTCCCAGCAGATCGCCCGCATGAACGGCGACGAGATCCGGATACTGCTGGACGGCGCCACGTACCTCTTCTCCAACGAGTACGAGAAGGGCCTCATCGAGTCCAAGACCGGCTGGTCCGACACGGAGATCCTCGCCAAGGTCGGCCACCGGGTGACCACGCTCGGTGCGCGCGGCGTCCGCGTCGAGCGGGCCGGTGAGGACCCGATCGAGGTCGGCTGCCCGGAGGAGGAGCGCAAGGTCGAGCCCACGGGTGTCGGCGACGCGTTCCGTGCCGGGTTCCTCTCGGGGCTGGCGTGGGGCGTATCGCTGGAGCGGGCCGCGCAGGTCGGCTGCATGCTCGCCACGCTGGTGATCGAGACGGTGGGGACCCAGGAGTACCAGCTGCGGCGGGCGCACTTCATGGACCGGTTCATGAAGGCGTACGGGGACGAGGCCGCTGAAGAGGTACGGGCTCACCTCGGCTGAGGCCGGCCCTCGGCGACTTCCGGGTTGCCGGGGCCGGTGCTTGTCGGCCGCTGGTTCGTCGTGGCCGGTCGCGCGGTTCCCCGCGCCCCTGGGGCCTTCGGCCCCTCAGGGCGCGGGGTTTTCCGTGTCCCCTCAGCTCAGCCTTCGCACCACATATGCCGCACCCCGTTCCGCCGGCTCCTCTCCCACGTACTCCTGGTTCCGCATCTCGCACCACGCCGGGATGTCCAGGCGGGCCGCCTCGTCGTCGGAGAGGACGCGGACCGTGCCGCCGACCGGGACGTCGCCGATGACCTTCGCCAGCTCGATGACGGGGATCGGGCAGCGCTTGCCGAGGGCGTCCACGACGAGGACGTCCTCACGTACGACGGTCGCGGGGGCCGGAGCCCCCAGCTTCTCCCGGACCGCCGCGACCGCCCCCGGCAGCACCGACAGGAACCGCTCGACGTCCTCCGCGGGCGCCCCCGGCGGCAGCGACACCCGGACGTTCCCCTCGCTGAGCACCCCCATGGCCCGCAGCACATGGCTGGGCGTCAGCGTGCTGCTCGTGCAGGAGGACCCGGAGGAGACGGAGAAGCCCTCGCGGTCCAGTTCGTGGAGCAATGTCTCTCCGTCGACATAGAGACAGGAGAAGGTGACCACTCCGGGCAGCCGGCGCTCCGGGTCGCCCACCACCTCCACATCGGGCACCAGCGAGGGCACCCGCGCCCGGATCCGCTCCGTCAACTCCCTTAGTCGTACGGCCTCCGCGTCGCCCTCCGCCCGTACGGCCCGCAGCGAGGCGGCGGCCGCCACGATCGCCGGGATGTTCTCGAACCCGGCCGCCCGCCCCGACTCCCGTTCGTCGGCGGGCCCTTGGGCCGCGAAGCGCACACCCTTGCGTACGGCGAGCAGTCCGACCCCCGACGGACCGCCCCATTTGTGGGCGCTGGCGGTCAACACCGACCAGTCCCCGTTCACCCGCCCCCATCCGAGCGACTGCGCCGCGTCCACCAGCAGCGGCACCCCCGCCGCCCGGCACACCTCAGCGACCTCGGCCACCGGCTGTTCCGTCCCCACCTCGTGGTTGGCCGACTGCAGACAGGCGAGCGCGGTGTCCTCCCGCAGGGCCTCGGCGTACGAGGACGCGGAGACCGACCCCGTACGTCCCACCGCCACCTGGGTGACCGTCCCCCCGTCGGCCTCGTGCACCTGAGCCGCGTGCAGCACCGAAGAGTGTTCGACGGCCGACACGATCAGGTGGCGCCCCACCCGCCGCCGCCCCGCCAGCACCCCCGCGATCCCGGAGTGCACCGCCCGCGTCCCGGAGGAGGTGAAGACCAGTTCGTCCGCCCGGCATCCCACGGCCTCCGCGGCGGCCTCCCGAGCGGCGTCCAGCAACAACCGGGCCCGCCGCCCCTCTCGGTACAACCGCGCGGGATCGGCCCACCCTTCGTCCAGCGAAGCCATCAGCGCCTGCCGGGCGACGGGATGAAGGGGAGCGGAGGAAGCGGAGTCGAAGTAGGCCACGGGTCAACGCTATAAGCAGGGGCCGTGGACAGCGCTCCTTCAGAGTCGCGGGGGAACCGCGCGAACGACCACAACACGCCCGCACCCGTCAAAACACCCGAACTCCCGAGCTATGAGGCACACCCGGCGGCCCGCGTAGCCGCTCCAAGTGAGCCCCGGCGAGTTGGTACCCCCTCCCCGCGCGACCCCAAATCGCGTCCAGTAGGGTTTGGTCCGCATAAACATCCAAACCCCTGCCCGTCGCAGGGCGGCGACCGACCAGCGAGAAGGCCGCAGCCATACCGCGCGGGCGAGACTCTCGGGAAGGCGCTACGTGAGTCCCAACGGCTCCGACCGCTCGCCGCGGCGCCCGATGCGGCGGAAGCTGCTGCAGGCAATGACCGCAGGCCTGGTCCTGGCGACCGCCACCGGTTGCACATGGGAGGACTTCCCCCGCCTGGGTATGCCCACCCCGACCACGGAAGAGGCTCCGCGGATCCTCTCCCTGTGGCAGGGGTCGTGGGCGGCCGCGCTCGCCACGGGCGTGCTGGTGTGGGGCCTGATCCTGTGGAGTGCTTTCTTCCACCGGCGCAGCCGCACCAAGGTCGAAGTTCCCCCACAGACCCGGTACAACATGCCCATCGAGGCGCTGTACACGGTCGTCCCGCTGATCATCGTCTCGGTGCTCTTCTACTTCACCGCCCGCGACGAGTCGAAGCTCCTCGACACGTCGAAGAAGCCCGACCTCACGGTCAACGTGGTCGGCTTCCAGTGGAGCTGGTGCTTCAACTACATCGAGAACGTCGACGGCTCGACCGGTGACGCGAAGACCGACGAGAACCTGGACGCGATTCCGAGCAAGTGGAAGAAGCAGTTCCCGGACAACGCGGGCGGCGTGTACACCTGCGGCACCCCCGGTGACAAGAACCCGCAGACCGGCAACCCCGGCCCGACCCTCTGGCTGCCGGAAGGCAAGACGGTCCGCTTCGTCCTCACCTCGCGTGACGTCATCCACTCCTTCTGGGTGGTGCCGTTCCTGATGAAGCAGGACGTCATCCCGGGCCACACCAACGTGTTCCAGGTGACGCCCAACCAGGAGGGCACCTTCCTCGGCAAGTGCGCCGAGCTGTGCGGCGTCGACCACTCCCGGATGCTCTTCAACGTGAAGGTCGTCTCCCAGGAGCGGTACGAGCAGCACCTCAAGGAGCTGGCCGAGAAGGGTCAGACGGGTTACGTCCCGGCGGGCATCGAGCAGACGCAGCACGAGAAGGACCGGGAGGTGAACCAGCTGTGAGCATCATCAACGAACCTCAGGGTGCTGCCGCCGCCGAAGGCTCGTACGAAGACGAGCTGCCGGTACGGCGCAAGCAGCCCGGCAACGTCCTGGTGAAGTGGTTGACGACCACCGACCACAAGACGATCGGCACGCTGTACCTGGTCACGTCGTTCGTGTTCTTCATGATCGGCGGCGTCATGGCGCTCCTCATGCGCGCCGAGCTCGCCCGCCCGGGCACGCAGATCATGACGAACGAGCAGTTCAACCAGGCGTTCACGATGCACGGCACGATCATGCTGCTGATGTTCGCGACGCCGCTGTTCGCCGGATTCGCCAACTGGATCATGCCGCTGCAGATCGGCGCGCCCGACGTGGCGTTCCCGCGGCTGAACATGTTCGCGTACTGGCTGTACCTCTTCGGCTCGCTCATCGCGGTCGGTGGCTTCCTCACCCCGCAGGGCGCGGCCGACTTCGGCTGGTTCGCCTACAGCCCGCTGTCGGACGCGGTCCGCAGCCCGGGTATCGGCGCCGACATGTGGATCATGGGTCTGGCCTTCTCCGGCTTCGGCACGATCCTCGGCTCGGTCAACTTCATCACCACGATCATCTGCATGCGCGCGCCCGGCATGACCATGTTCCGCATGCCGATCTTCACCTGGAACGTGCTGCTGACCGGTGTCCTGGTCCTGCTCGCCTTCCCGGTCCTCGCGGCCGCGCTGTTCGCCCTGGAGGCGGACCGCAAGTTCGGTGCCCATGTCTTCGACGCGGCCAACGGCGGCGCGTTGCTGTGGCAACACCTCTTCTGGTTCTTCGGCCATCCAGAGGTGTACATCATCGCCCTGCCGTTCTTCGGCATCATCTCCGAGGTCATCCCGGTCTTCTCCCGTAAGCCGATGTTCGGCTACATGGGTCTGATCGGCGCGACCATCGCGATCGCCGGCCTCTCCGTCACGGTGTGGGCGCACCACATGTACGTCACCGGTGGCGTGCTCCTACCGTTCTTCTCCTTCATGACGTTCCTCATCGCCGTACCGACCGGCGTGAAGTTCTTCAACTGGATCGGAACGATGTGGAAGGGCTCGCTGTCCTTCGAGACACCGATGCTCTGGGCCACCGGCTTCCTGATCACCTTCACCTTCGGTGGTCTGACCGGTGTCATCCTGGCCTCGCCGCCGATGGACTTCCACGTCTCGGACTCGTACTTCGTGGTGGCGCACTTCCACTACGTGGTGTTCGGCACCGTCGTCTTCGCCATGTTCTCCGGCTTCCACTTCTGGTGGCCGAAGATGACGGGCAAGATGCTCGACGAGCGCCTCGGCAAGATCACCTTCTGGACGCTGTTCATCGGCTTCCACGGCACGTTCCTCGTCCAGCACTGGCTGGGCGCGGAGGGCATGCCGCGTCGTTACGCGGACTATCTCGCGGCCGACGGCTTCACCGCCCTGAACACGGTCTCCACGATCGCCTCGTTCGTGCTGGGTCTGTCGATCCTGCCGTTCCTCTACAACGTGTGGAAGACGGCCAAGTACGGCAAGAAGGTCGAGGTCGACGACCCGTGGGGCTACGGCCGCTCGCTGGAGTGGGCGACCTCCTGCCCGCCGCCGCGGCACAACTTCCTCACCCTGCCGCGGATCCGCAGTGAATCCCCGGCGTTCGACCTGCACCACCCGGAGATCGCCGCGCTCGAGCAGCTCGCGCACGGCGGCCCGGCGGCCAACGAGCTCGCGACCAGCGGCAAGGAGGCCGGCAAGTGAAGGTCCAAGGCAAGATGTTCATCTGGCTGAGCGTCTTCGTCCTCGCCATGGCGGTCGTCTATGGCGTGTGGTCGAAGGAGCCGGCCGGAACCACGGCGCTGTTCCTGGCCTTCGGCCTGTGCATCATGGTCGGCTACTACCTGGCCTTCACGGCCCGGCGGGTCGACGTGGGCGCGCAGGACGACAAGGAGGCCGACGTCGCGGACGACGCCGGTGAGCTGGGCTTCTTCAGCCCGCACAGCTGGCAGCCCCTCGCCCTGGGCGTGGGCGGCGCACTCGCCTTCATGGGCGTCGTCTTCGGCTGGTGGCTGCTGTACTTCTCCGCCCCGATCCTGCTGATCGGCCTCTGGGGCTGGGTCTTCGAGTACTACCGCGGCGAGAACCAGAACCAGTAGCACGCGCCGATAGCACGCACAGCGCGCACGGAAGCCCGGACACTCCGACAGGAGGTCCGGGCTTCCCCCGTTTGCCACGCCGTACGTAGCTCGGTCGGGTCACCCGGCGCGCCCCGCCCGACGGGCGTTCCTAGGTTGAACCCATGAGCACATCACCCCGTAACCGCACGGTCGTCAGCTGCGTCCTGCTGGTGGTCTCCCTGGGAGCGGGCGTCACCGCCTGCGGTTCCGGTGGCCACCCGCTCTCGGGCAAGCCCTACGACGCGTCCGACCAGATCTCCTTCAACACCCCCACCGGGGGAGACGAGAAGGCCGACCCCGACAAGCCGCTGGAAGTCTCCGCCGAGGACGACAGCCGGATCACCGACGTCACCGCCATGGACGCCGCAGGACGGTATGTGGCGGGCGAACTCTCCGCCGACGGCGGTCACTGGCACTCCACCTCGCCGCTGGCCGCCAACGCCCGCTACACGGTCCGGGTGAGCACCGAGGACGAGGACGGCGCCCCCGGCCGCGAGACCCACGCCTTCGACACCGGCCGCCCCCTCACCAAGAAACGCCTCGGCGTCACCTTCGGCCCCGAGGAGGGCAGGTACGGCGTCGGCCAGCCGGTCACCGCCGAACTCAGCAGACCCGTGAAGGACAAGGCCGCCCGGTCCGTCGTCGAACGCGCCCTGAAGGTGGACTCCACCCCCGCCGCGGAAGGCGCCTGGCACTGGGTGGACGACAGGACGCTCCACTACCGCCCCAAGGAGTACTGGCCCGCCGACGCCACCATCCGGGTGCACAGCAACCTGGAGGGCATCAAGATAGGCGACCGGCTCTGGGGCGGAAAGGCCGAGCCCATCGAGCTGACCACCGGCGCCAAGATAGTCGCCGTCACGGACGCCTCGTCGCACCAGATGACCGTCTACAAGAACGACCAGGTCATCAAGCAGATCCCGGTCACCACGGGCAGGCCCGGCTACGACACCCGCAACGGCGTCAAAGTGGTACTGGCCAAGGAAGGTACCGTTCGCATGACCAGCGCCAGCATAGGTGCGTCGGACTTCTACGACCTGACCGTCCACCACTCCGTCAGGGTCACCAACAGCGGCGAGTACGTCCACGCCGCGCCCTGGTCCACCGGCTCCCAGGGTTACGCCAACGTCAGCCACGGCTGCACCGGAATGAGCTCGGGCAACGCCCAGTGGTTCTACGACACCATCAACGAGGGCGACATCGTCGAGGTCGTCAACTCGGCCGGCGACACCATGGCCCCCTTCGGCAACGGCTACGGCGACTGGAACCTCGACTGGACGAAGTGGCGCGAGGGCAGCGCCCTGGTCGGCGGCACCAACGAGGTACCCGGCCCCCAGGTCCAGGCCCGCTTGAGGCCGGAGTCGGTGTGAGGGGGCGCCCCGAAGGGGCGCGGGGCGGTGACATCGGCGGCTCCGCCGCGTGGGCGCGATCAGCCACAATCAACCCGCACCCGCCGTCCGTCAGGACACCCCGTGCTCTCAGGCGCTCAGTGCCTGCTTGTTACGGAGCAAGGAAGCCAACGCCGACGCGAACTCCACCGGCTCCACCGGCAGGGTCACGGCCGCGTCGGCCCGGCTCCACGTGGCCAGCCACGCGTCCTGCGGCCGCCCGATCAGCACCAGCACCGGCGGGCACTCGAAGATCTCGTCCTTGATCTGCCGGCACAGCCCCATGCCCCCCATGGGCACGGCCTCACCATCGAAGACGCAGACATCGATCCCGCCCTTGTCCAGCTCCTTGATCACGGCGGCCGGAGTGGCGCACTCCAGGAACTCGACCGGCGGTACATCGGTAGCCGGTCGTCGGCCGGAGGCCAACCGCACCTGCTCCCGGGTGTTGGAGTCGTCGCTGTAGACCAGCACCGTGGCGGTCGGCTGCATTGTTCCTCCGGTACGCAGAAGATCAGACGTCGTACGGACAACAAGACGGACAGGGCCCGATGCGCGGATGCTACTCCCTCGAACACCACGTCAGCACCGGTACGGAAGGGAGCAACACTCCGAACGGCACCCCCCGGGGTGAGGGCGGGATAAGCGACCGACATAATGTCGGTCGTGGCGACAGCAACGACAGTAGAAACCGGGCACGCGCACCCGTCGGTCAACCGGCCGAACCTCACCAGCGTCGGAACCATCATCTGGTTGAGTTCCGAGCTGATGTTCTTCGCGGCCCTCTTCGCGATGTACTTCACCCTGCGATCGGTGACCGGCCCCGAGTTCTGGGCGGAGAAGGCCGACACCCTGAACTTCCCGTTCTCGGCGACCAACACCACGATCCTGGTGCTCTCCTCGCTCACCTGCCAGCTCGGCGTGTTCGCCGCCGAGCGCGGGGACGTGAAGAAGCTCCGGATGTGGTTCATCGTCACGTTCGTGATGGGTGCGATCTTCATCGGCGGTCAGGTCTTCGAGTACACCGAGCTGGTCAAGCACGAGGGCCTGTCGCTCTCGTCCGACCCGTACGGCTCGGTCTTCTACCTGACCACCGGCTTCCACGGCCTGCACGTGACGGGCGGTCTCATCGCCTTCCTGCTGGTCCTCGGACGCACCTACGCGGCCAAGAGGTTCACCCACGAGCAGGCGACCGCGGCCATCGTCGTGTCCTACTACTGGCACTTCGTCGATGTCGTCTGGATCGGCCTCTTCGCCACGATCTACATGATCAAGTAGATCGGGCGACCGGGCCGGGCGGACCGTACGCCTGCCTCGCACCGAGAACGACCCTTCCAGAAGCACCGACGCAGAAGATCCTGACACCGGGGTAATCCGTGAAAAAGCTCTCCGCACGACGACGCCATCCGCTGGCGGCGCTCGTCGTCCTACTCATCGCGCTGGCGGCCACCGGGGGGCTGTACACCGCCTTCGCGCCCGCGCCCCGGGCCGTGGCCGATGAGACCGCTCAGACCCTCACCATCGAGGAGGGCAAGAAGCTCTACGCCGTAGGCTGCGCAAGCTGCCACGGCACCGGCGGTCAGGGCACCACCGACGGTCCGCCTCTGGTGGGTGTGGGTGCGGCAGCCGTCGACTTCCAGGTCGGCACCGGCCGTATGCCGGCCCAGCAGCCGGGCGCGCAGGTCCCGAAGAAGCCGGTCGTCTACTCGCAGGCCGAGATCGACCAGCTCGCGGCGTACGTCGCTTCCCTGGGCGCGGGCCCGGAGGTCCCGACCGAGAACGAGTACAACCCCGAGGGCGCGGACATCGCCGAGGGCGGTGAGCTCTTCCGGACCAACTGCGCTCAGTGCCACAACTTCACCGGCAAGGGTGGTGCGCTGTCCGAGGGCAAGTACGCACCGTCTCTTGAGGGTGTCGACCCGAAGCACATCTACGAGGCCATGGAGACCGGCCCGCAGAACATGCCGTCCTTCCCCGACACCACGCTGTCGGAGGAGAACAAGAAGGACATCATCGCGTACCTCGAAGCGGTCAACAGCGACGACACCGTGGAGCCCGGTGGCCTCAGCCTCGGCGGGCTCGGCCCGGTCAGCGAAGGCCTCTTCGGCTGGGTGTTCGGGCTCGGCGCGCTGATCGCCGTCGCCGTCTGGGTCGCCGCTCGGACCGCAAAGGCCAAGAAGTCATGAGTAGCCAAGAGATTCCAGAAGAGAACCTGCCCACCAAGCAGTCGGCAGGACACGAGCAAGAACACGGCGCGGTCGCGGTCGCGGACGAGAAGAACCCCTTCGCGGACCCCGGCCTCCCGCCCCACCAGCACCGTGTCCAGGACATCGACGAGCGGGCCGCGAAGCGGTCCGAGCGCACGGTCGCCCTGCTGTTCACGGTGTCGATGCTGGCCACCGTCGCCTTCATCGCCTCGTACCTGGTGATCGACGTGGACAAGTCGATCTACGTCTGGCCGATCGGTCACATCAGCGCGCTGAACTTCGCGCTGGGCATGACCTTGGGCCTGTCGCTGTTCTGCATCGGCGCGGGCGCGGTCCACTGGGCCCGCACGCTGATGTCGGACGTGGAGGTCGCCGACGAGCGCCACGCGATCGAGGCCTCGCCCGAGGTCAAGGCCAAGGTGCTGGCCGACTTCAAGGAGGGCGCCAAGGAGTCCGCGCTCGGCCGTCGCAAGCTGATCCGCAACACGATGTTCGGTGCGCTGGCCCTGTTCCCGCTCTCCGGTGTCATGCTGCTGGGCGGCCTCGGTCCGGCGCCCGGCACCAAGCTGCGGCACACCACCTGGGCCAAGGGCAAGAAGCTCGTCAACATGAACACCAACGAGCCGCTGCGTCCCTCGGACGTCGCGGTCGGGTCGCTGACCTTCGCCATGCCGGACGGCCTGGACGAGCACGACCACGACTTCCAGAAGAACATCGCCAAGGACGCCCTGATGATCGTCCGGATCCAGCCGGACGACATCAAGGACAAGCGCGAGCTGGAGTGGTCGCACGAGGGCATCGTGGCGTTCTCGAAGATCTGCACCCACGTGGGTTGCCCGATCTCCCTGTACGAGCAGCAGACGCACCACGTGCTCTGCCCCTGCCACCAGTCCACCTTCGACCTCGCCGACGGCGGCCGGGTCATCTTCGGCCCCGCGGGTCACGCCCTTCCGCAGCTGAGGATCACCGTCGGTGAAGACGGCTACCTCGAAGCGGTCAGCGACTTCGAAGAGCCCGTCGGTCCTGCCTTCTGGGAGCGCGGATGAGTACTGCAACCACCACCGACGCGCGCGACAAGCGCGAGAAGGCACCGGCCGGCGAGCGCGTCGCCGACTGGGCCGACGGCCGGCTCGGGATCTACTCCCTGGCCAAGGCCAACATGCGCAAGATCTTCCCCGACCACTGGTCGTTCATGCTGGGCGAGATCTGCCTGTACAGCTTCATCATCATCATCCTCACGGGTGTGTACCTGACGTTGTTCTTCCACCCGTCGATGAACGAGGTGGAGTACCACGGCAGCTACGTCCCGCTGCAGGGCCAGCTGATGTCCGAGGCGTTCAACTCGACCATGCACATCTCGTTCGAGGTGCGCGGTGGTCTGCTGATCCGGCAGATCCACCACTGGGCCGCGTTGGTCTTCCTCGCCGGCATGTTCGTGCACATGATGCGCGTGTTCTTCACCGGCGCGTTCCGCAAGCCGCGTGAGGTCAACTGGCTGTTCGGCTTCCTGCTGTTCGTCCTCGGCATGTTCACCGGCTTCACCGGTTACTCGCTCCCGGACGACCTGCTCTCCGGCACCGGTGTCCGCTTCATGGAAGGCGCGGTCCTGTCCGTGCCGATCGTCGGCACGTACCTGTCGTTCTTCCTCTTCGGCGGAGAGTTCCCGGGCGGCGACTTCGTGGCCCGCTTCTACTCGGTCCACGTCCTGCTGCTGCCGGGCATCATGCTCGGCCTGGTGGTGGCGCACCTGATCCTGGTCTTCTACCACAAGCACACGCAGTACGCGGGCCCCGGCAAGACGAACAACAACGTCGTCGGCATGCCTCTGCTCCCGGTGTACATGGCGAAGGCCGGCGGCTTCTTCTTCCTGGTCTTCGGTGTCATCGCGATCATCTCGGCGATCGCCACGATCAACCCGATCTGGACCATGGGCCCCTACCGGCCGGACCAGGTGTCGACCGGCGCCCAGCCCGACTGGTACATGGGCTTCTCCGAGGGTCTGATCCGTGTCATGCCGGGCTGGGAGATCAACTTCTGGGGTCACACGCTCGTCCTGGGCGTGTTCATCCCGCTGGTGATCTTCCCGCTGGTCCTGGTCGCGATCGCGGTCTACCCGTTCATCGAGTCCTGGGTCACCGGCGACAAGCGCGAGCACCACATCCTGGACCGCCCGCGCAACGCCCCGACCCGTACGGCCTTCGGCGTCGCGTGGATCACCTGGTACATGGTCCTGCTGATCGGTGGTGGAAACGACCTCTGGGCGACCCACTTCCACCTGTCGATCAACGCCATCACCTGGTTCGTCCGGATCGCGTTCTTCGTGGCCCCGGTCCTCGCGTTCATCGTCACCAAGCGCATCTGCCTCGGCCTGCAGCGCCGGGACAGGGACAAGATCCTGCACGGTCGCGAGACCGGCATCATCAAGCGCCTGCCGCACGGTGAGTTCATCGAGGTCCACGAGCCGCTCAGCCAGGAGCAGCTGCACACGCTCACGGCGCACGAGCAGTACGCGCCGGCCGAGATCGGTCCCGCGGTCGACGAGAACGGTGTCGCCCGCAAGATCACGCGGCGGCAGAAGCTCCGCGCCAAGCTGAGCAAGGGCTACTACGGCGAGGACAGCCAGATCGCCAAGCCGACCGTCGAGGAGTACAAGGAGATCACGAGCGGCCACGGCCACCACTGATCGCTTCGCTTCGCCACACCGCGGTCGAAGGGCCCCCGTCCGATCTTCGGACGGGGGCCCTTCGCCGTGCTCCGACCTGGATAGGGTGGGCGCATCAGTGATTTCACGGTCCGCGTGGCACCCCCTGCTCGCGGCCATGACACCCAGGAGCGGCTATGAGCGCTGTGACCCCCGCTGGAGGCGACACCGCGGCGGGCCGTTCCTGGCCCGCGGTGCTGAACGCGCTGCTGTCCGGGCACGACCAGGACGCCGGCGCCACCTTCTGGGCGATGGACCAGATCATGCGCGGCGAGGCGACGGACGCGCAGATCGCCGGGTTCGTGGTGGCGCTGCGGGCCAAGGGGGAGACCGTCGAGGAGATCACCGGTCTCGTCGAGGCGCTGTACGAGCACGCCAACGTGATCGAGGTGTCCGGGAAGACCGTCGACATCGTCGGTACGGGCGGGGACGGCGCCAAGACGGTCAACATCTCCACGATGTCGTCGATCGTCGTCGCCGGTACGGGCGCGAAGGTCGTCAAGCACGGCAACCGGGCCGCGTCGTCGGCGTCCGGTGCGTCCGACGTGCTGGAGAAACTGGGCGTCAATCTGGAGCTGACGCCGAAGCGGGTGGCCGAGGTCGCCGAGGAGGCCGGGATCACCTTCTGCTTCGCGGTGAAGTTCCATCCGGCGCTGCGTCATGTGGCCGCCGCGCGCGGGCAGTTGGGTATCCGGACCGTCTTCAACGCGCTCGGGCCGCTGGCCAATCCGGCGAAGGTGCGCGCCCAGGCGGTCGGCGTCGCCGATCCGCGGATGGCGCCCATCATGGCGGGCGTCTTCGCCGAGCGCGGCAACTCGTCGCTGGTCTTCCGGGGTGACGACGGGCTCGACGAGTTGACGACGACGGCCACCTCGCGGGTGTGGGTCGTCCGGGACGGCAAGGTCACCGAGGAGGCCTTCGATCCGCGTGACGTGGGGCTGGAGCTGGTGCCGGTGGAGGCGCTGCGGGGGGCTGACGCGTCGTACAACGCGGATGTCGCGCGGCGGTTGCTGGGTGGGGAGACGGGGCCGGTTCGGGACGCGGTGCTGCTGAACTCGGCGGCGGCGTTGGTGGCCCTGGAGCCGACGTCCGCGTCGCTGGCGGAGCAGTTGAGGGCCGGGATGGAGCGGGCCTCGGAGTCGATCGACTCGGGGGCGGCTCGGCGGGTTCTCGAGCGCTGGGTCGCGGCCACCAACGTGTAGCGCCCCCGCCGCCCCTACCCGTCCCATCCCCCAGGGGCTTCGCCCCTTCGACCCCGAGGTGTGTTCTTCGGGTGCGGGTCCGGTGAGGGCTGGTCGCGCAGTTCCCCGCTTTTTCAGGGGCGCGGGGAACTGCGTGAGCAACCACCCACCACCCGCACCCGCCAATGCACCCGCACCCCCGAGCCATTAGGCGCCCCCATCCCGCCATCCGGACAGAAGTTGCGGCGCGACGATCACTTCGCGTACGTTTTTCGGCAGGTCATGAGTGACAGTCACAAGGCCCCGGCCGACTGTCCGGCAACCCTCCGTCCGTGGCGGGGTGCCCCGGGTGAAGACCAGGTCGTAGGCAGAGAGGTCTACGGCAAGCGCGGACCCCTCGCGAAACCAGGGGTCCTGGTCGTTCGAGGGAGCCTTCCGTGAGCAAGCGAATGCGATAGGGCCGCAGAGCCCCGCTTCCGCATTTCCCCTTCACCTTTCCTGTGCCGTCGACATGCTGTCCGGCACGGTGATGCCGCCTGCTTTCACGGGAGTTCCGCCATGTCTGTCTCCACCCTTGCCGCCGACCGGTCCGTTTGTGCCCCGCTGCCCGTTCTGGGCCGGGATGTCACCGTCCCGCTCGTCACCGGTGGCGAGGTCACCTACGCCGCGCTCGACTACGCGGCCAGCGCCCCGGCCCTGCAGCGGGTGTGGGACGACGTGGCGGCGTACGCGCCCTACTACGGCAGTGTCCACCGCGGCGCCGGCTACCTCTCCCAGCTGTCGACCGACCTCTTCGAGAACGCCCGCAGGACCGTCGCGGAGTTCCTCGACTGCCGGGCCGACGACCAGCTGATCTTCACCCGCTCGACGACGGACTCCCTGAACCTCCTGGCCCGGGCCCTCCCCGCCGACTGCCAGGTCTTCGTCTTCGAGACCGAGCACCACGCCTCGCTGCTGCCCTGGCGGAACGCGCGGGTGACCTACCTGGACGCGCCGCGTACGCCGCAGGAGGCCGTGGCCACCCTGGACGCCGCGCTCGCCGGCCGCGACCCGTACGGCCCGGCGCTGGTGTGCGTCACCGGTGCCTCCAACGTCACCGGGGAGATCTGGCCGGTGCGCGAGCTGGCCGACGCCGCGCATGCGCACGGCGCGCGGATCGTGCTCGACGCGGCCCAGCTCGCACCCCACCACCCCGTCTCCGTACAGGAGTTGGACGTGGACTGGGTCGTCTTCTCGGGGCACAAGCTGTACGCGCCCTTCGGGTCGGGCGTCCTCGCCGGCCGTGCCGACTGGCTCGGCGCGGCCGAGCCGTACCTCGCCGGGGGCGGCGCCTCCCGCAAGGTGACCCGGCGTACGGACGGCGGCGTGGACGTCGAGTGGCACGAGACCGCCGCCCGGCACGAGGCCGGCTCGCCCAACGTCATCGGCGCCTACTCCATCGCCTCCGCCTGCAAGGCCCTCACCGAGGCCGGGTTCGACACGCTGGTCGCCCGTGAGCGGTATCTGATCGACGCCGTACGGGCCGGGCTCGCCGAGGTGCCCGAGGTCCGGATCCTGTCCCTCTTCGGGGACGACGCCCCGCGCGTCGGCGTCCTCTCCTTCGTCGTCGAGGGCTGGAACAGCTCCCACTTCGCCGCCGCGCTCTCCGCCGAGTACGGCATCGGCGTACGCGACGGCCTCTTCTGCGCCCACCCCCTGGTCCGTACCCTCCTCGGCAGCGACCCGCAGACCCAGGGCGAGTGCGGCGCCCCCGAGGCCGCGCCCGGCGAGCGGTCACTCAACGCGATCAGGGTGAGCTTCGGCGCGGGCACCCCCGACGAGCACGTGGAGCGGTTCGTGGGAGCGGTGCGGGACCTCGTACGCAACGGTGCGCAGTGGAACTACCGTACGGAGGACGGCCGTTGCGTTCCGGCCGTCTGACCCGTCCGTCCTGAGGACGAGTGCGGGGCGAGGATCTCCTCGCCCCGGGGGAGCCTCGCGGCTCTCAGCCGTCCAGTCCGATGGAGAACGCGGTCTCGAGGTCATGCTGGGAGTAGGCCCGGAACGCGACGTGCGTATCCGTCCCCAGAACCCCCGGGATCTTGCTGATCTGCCCGGGAATCACGTCGGCCAGATTCTCGTGCTCCTTCACCCGGACCATGGCGACCAGATCGTACGTACCGGTCACGGAGAACACCTCGGTCACGGATTCGATCGCGGCGATGGACTCCGCGATCTCCGGAATCCGGTCCACGCTGGTCTTGATGAGCACGATCGCGGTGATCACGGCTGGTGTTCTCCCTCGGGGGCCGGAGCTGAGGCATTCGGTTTCACTCTAGCCCTACGCCCATAACGCCCCCACGCGTAGACGAACCCCAGTCCGAACCCCACCAGATGCGCCAGATAGGCCACCCCCGGCCCCGAGGTCTGCCGCCCCGCGGCCAGCCACTGCAGGCTCACCCAGAACGGCAGGGTCACCCACGCCGGAAACCGCAGCGGAAGAAAGAAGAGGAAGGGCAGGAGGCTCGTCACCCGCGCCCTGGGGAACAGGAAGAGAAACGCGCCGAGGACCGCGGAGATCGCCCCCGACGCGCCGACCAGCGACTGCGGCGACCCGGCGTGCGCCGCCGCGTACGCCACCAGCGCGAGATAGCCGCAGCCCACGTAGAAGAGGGCGAACTCCACATGACCCATGCGTTCCTCGGCCATCGCCCCGAAGACGAAGAGGAAGAGCATGTTGCCGAGGAGGTGCAGCCAGCTGCCGTGCACGAAGAGCGCGGTGACGGGGGTGAGCGCCGCGCGCGGGGTGGCGTGGAAGAGTTCGACGGGCACGACGCCCCAGCGGCGGAAGTACGCCCGCTGCGCGACGAGCAGTTCGTCCCCGGTGCCGTACACGGGGTTGAGGCCCGCCGCCGGCCCGATCAGGAAGATCGCACAGCAGACGGCGATCAGCCCGTACGTCACCGGCGCCGACTCGTTTCGTACGGCCCGGGCGGCCGTGGTGCTCCACTTGCCGATCATGAACAGAGCATGACGTAACAGGACCCACCGTCACAGACCGCCTCGCCGCCGATGCCGGCCGGCCTCGCCGCCGGAGGCAATCGGCGCCACCGCCCCGGGCGAACGGGCGGCGAGTACCGGTCAGGCCGTAGGGTTACGAGCCACACGCACCGGGACGCCGGCGCTTCACGGAGACTGGAAGAAGGAAGAGCAGCCACGATGACGGTTCCCCTGCCGACGGACACCACCCGCTGGCGCTGCACGCTCTGTGGCAACCTCACGCGGTTCGACGTGACCCGCTCGTCGAAGGTCGTCGAGTACGTTCACCTCGACCTCGCCGGGGAGCCCAGGGTCGAGGAGCGCGACGTGGTCAGTGAGACCATCGAGTCGGTCCGCTGCCGCTGGTGCAACGCCGTGGACCAGGTGGAACTCGTGGACAGGCCGGGTGCCGGCTCCTGAGGGAGCGGGCCCCGCACAGACATTGGGGTGACGGATGGTGGAGACCGGGGGCGGGGGGCCGGGCGACGGCGCCGCTGAGGTGCTCGACCGTCCGCTGCCCGAGGGCGTGCGCAAACGGGTCGTGCAGATCGTCTCCGACGGCTTCGGCGGACTGACCGTCGCCGAACTGCCCGCACAGCTCAGACAGTACGCCCGGTTCACCCCGAATCGCCGAGTGAAGTTCGCGGGCAACGCGATGGCCGCGGCCGTGGAGACGGACACGCTTTTCAGACAGCGGATCGGGGAGCGGTTCCGGGAGGCTCACCCGGAGCTGGCCGGCGCCCTGGACACGGGCGCGCCGCCCCCGGCCGCGGATCCGCTGGACGTGGCGGCCGCGGCCTACGTACTGCGCCCCACGGGCTGGGTGAAGCTGGTCGCGGCCGCCGGTGAGGAGGCCCTGCGGGCGGACGCCGAGCGGGCCGACGAGGAGAGCCGGGCCGAGCTGGAGCGGCTGCGCGAGCAGCTCGCCGAGGCCCGCGGCCAGACGAAGGCCGAGACGGAACGGCTGCGGGCGGAGCTGGAGTCGGCCAAGAAGGAGGCCGACTCGCTGCACCGCAAGCTCCGGGCGGCCCTCAGCGACGTCAAGCGCGGCGAGGCCGCCCTGCGCAAGCTGCACGCCGAGATGGAGACCGTACGCACCGAGAGCCATGCCCAGGTGTCCGCCGCCGAGAGCGAGACCCGGCGGCTGAAGGCCCGGCTCGGCGAGGCGGAGGCCGCCCTGGAGGCCGCCCGGCGCGCCGCCCGCGAGGGCCGCAGCGTCGAGGACATGCGCGTACGGCTGCTGCTGGACACCGTGCTGGAAGCGGCCCAGGGGCTGCGGCGAGAGCTGGCGCTGCCGCCGGTCTCCGTACGGCCCGCCGAGACCGTCGACGCGGTCGAGCCGGGGCGGATGACCCCGAAGGACATCGCCGCCCGCGCGCTGTCGGAGAACGACCCGGCGATCCTGGACCAGTTGCTGGCGCTGCCGCAGGCGCATCTCGTCGTCGACGGCTACAACGTCACCAAGACCGGCTACCCGCAGATGCCGCTGGAGAAGCAGCGCCTGCGGCTCCTCGGGCAGCTCTCCCAGCTCGCCGCGCAGACCGGCGCCGAGGTGACCTGCGTCTTCGACGGGGCCGAGCTCGCCGCGCCGGTGCTGCTCGCGCCGCCGCGCGGGGTGCGGGTGCTGTTCTCCAAGCCCGGTGTCACCGCCGACGAGTTGATCCGTCAGCTGGTGCGCGCCGAGCCGCCCGGCCGGCCGGTCATCGTCGCCTCCACCGACCGCGAGGTGGCCGACGGGATCGCCAAGGCGGGCGCGCGCCCGGTGGCGTCCGCGGTGCTCCTCAAGCGCCTTTCCTGACCTTTCGATGCCGTCCGCCCCAACAGCAACTTACGTGCGCTATGCCCGAATTGATCGGGCTGTTGCGCCACGTAGCGTCAACCGAGCGCTACTGCATGTGCGTTGAGTGTAAATTGTGCGCCGTGGGGCGGGATTTTTCCTGTGGGGGATTTGAAGTGATCACCGTTGGGTCACTAGGGTCTGGACTCAAACCTCTGAACGGGTGATCGTCGCCGGGGTCCCCGCCGGCCGGTCGCTCACATGAAGGAGTTCACCTACCGTGGCGTCCCACCGTCGACCGAAGCAGCCGAGCCGTGCGCGTGTGACCGTGCTCACCACAGCCGCCGCCGCTGCCGTGGCCCTGAGCTCTCAGGCCGCCAACGCCGCGCCCTCCGAGAAGCCGACCAAGGACGAGGTCAAGGCCAAGGTCCACAAGCTCTACGAGGACGCCGGGCGGGCCACGGACAAGCTGAACGGGGCCGAGGAGAAGCAGGAGAAGCTCGAGAAGGAGATCTCCACGATCCAGGACAACGTCGCCAAGGGTCAGGAAGACCTCAACGAGCTGCGTGAGGGCATAGGCCTGGCGGCCAGCGCCCAGTACCGCTCGGGCGGCATCGACTCCTCGATCCAGCTCTTCCTCTCCGCCGACCCGGACGACTACCTGGACAAGGCCGCCACGCTCGACCAGCTGACCAGCCAGCAGGTCGAGTCGCTGAAGAAGATCCAGGAGAAGCAGCGCACGCTCGCGCAGCAGCGCCAGGAGGCCACCGAGAAGCTGGAGGACCTCGCCGACACCCGCGAGACCCTGGCCGAGAAGAAGAAGGAAGTCCAGAGCAAGCTGGCCGCGGCGCAGAAGCTCCTCAACACCCTGACGGCCGAGGAGAAGGCCGCCCTGGACGAGCAGGAGACCCGCGCCAGCCGCGATGCCGGGGAACGCGTCGACCTGGGCAACGAAGCACCGGCCTCCGACCGCGGCGCCGCCGCCCTCGCCGCCGCCGCCACCCAGGAAGGCAAGCCGTACGTCTCCGGTGGCAGCGGCCCCAACTCCTACGACTGCTCCGGGCTGACCCAGTGGGCCTACGCCCAGGCCGGTGTGGGGATCACCCGGACCACGTACACGCAGGCGAACGACGGCACGAGGATCGGCCGCGGTGAACTCATGCCGGGCGACCTGGTCTTCTTCAACGACCTGGGACACGTCGGCCTCTACGCGGGCAATGGCATGGTCCTGCACGCCCCGTACCCGGGCAAGAACGTCCGCTACGAGTCCATGAGCACCATCGGGACCTTCCAGTTCGGTGTCCGTATCTGACACCCGCACCGGCGTGAACAGGGCCGATCGTCACAGCGTGTGACGATCGGCCCTGTTTCTCTTCAAGATCAGGACACAGCGCCGCCCGAATGGGCGAATTCCCGCATCTCGCGCTGACCCCTTCCCCCGCTGGTGACCTGGGCACCAGGCCGGACGTCACGCTGTGTCGTCGCCGAGGTCTTTGGCTGGGACACGGTCGCGCGGCTACTGTCGGCCGCGCTTCCCTCACCCGCCGTGAGCGCATCCCTCCCGGGGGCGCCCTCCGGCCCGGGGGAGGGTCCTGTCCACCGTCGAAGGGAGTGCGGCTTCCCGTGGTGTCCCACAGTCGCCTTGTACCGTCCGGGTTCGACCGGGGCGCGGCCGCCGCCCTCGGTGTGCTGTCCGCCGCGGCCGCCGCCCTCGGCGCCATCCCCGCCCAGCAGGCCGCCGCCGCGCCGCACGACGACACCCGAGCCGAGGTGGACCGGCTGTACGAGGAGGCCGAGAAGGCCACCGAGGCCTACAACAAGGCCGACGAGCGCGCCGACGAACTGCGCGACCAGGTCGGCACCGCGCAGGACTCGATCGCCCGCCAGCAGGACCGCATCAACGCCATGCGGGATTCGCTGGGTTCGCTCGCCGGCGCGCAGTACCGCTCCGGCGCCGTCGACCCGTCGGTCGCCCTGCTGTTCTCCGACGACCCGGACGACTACCTCGACACGGCCGCCGCCCTGGACCGCATCAACGCCCACCAGGCGGGTGAACTCCACGACCTCCAGCAGGCCATGCGCGAACTCTCCCAGAACCGTGCGGAGGCCAGTGGCAAGCTCGCCGAGCTGGAGAAGAGCCGCAAGGCCGTCGCCCGGCACAAGCGAGCCGTCGAGGGGAAGCTCGCGGCGGCCCGGCGGCTGCTCGACTCGCTCCCGGACGAGGAGCGCGCGGCGTACGACCGTGCCTCCCGCTCCGGCCGGACCGACGTGCCCGACCTCTCCGGCGCCGTCGCCCCCAGCGGCCGTGCGGCCGCAGCCGTCGCCGCCGCCCGCTCCGCCCTCGGCAAGCCATACGTGTGGGGTTCCACCGGCCCCCACGGCTTCGACTGCTCCGGTCTCATGGTCTGGTCGTACGGACAGGCCGGAGTCGGACTGCCGCGCACCTCGCAGGCCCAGCGGTACGCCGGCACCCAGGTTCCGCTCTCCCAGGCCCGGCCCGGCGACCTCGTCACCTACCGGCCCGACGCCAGCCATGTCGGCATGTACGTCGGCAACGGCCAGGTCATCCACGCCCCCTACCCGGGTGCCCCGGTCCGCTACGACCCCGTCGGCATGATGCCGATCGCCTCGGTCACCCGCCCCTGACCGTCGCAGGGCTCCCGGCCGTCGTACGGCGGCCGGGAGCCGCAGCCCTGCCCTACGGCCACCGGACCCCCGTACGATCGGAACGTGGCTGGTCGAAGGCGCACGACGCGTTCCCGGTGCGGGTCGGGTGTCCGGCGCGGGCTCTCGGGGCGCGCAGGTGTCCCCTCGGCGGTCGCGCTCGCGCTCGCCCTCCTCGTCGGCTGCGGCGGCAACGCACCGCCCGACGCCGCCCGCGCCGACGTCCAGCGGATGCTGGAGCGGAGGGCCGCGGCGGTAGTGGAGCGGAACGGGGCGGCGTACCGCGCGACCGAGGCGCCGACGTCCTCCGTCGCCGGCCAACTGGCCACCGGGGCGGCCGAGTTCGTCAACCTGCGTGGCCTGCCGCTGTCTTCCTGGTCGTACGACCTCACCGCCTTCCACCGCTCCGGCGACCGGGCCACGGCCGAGGCGGCCCTGCGCTACCGGATACGCGGCTACGACCAGGCGCCCGTCACCGCCGTACGGACCCTCACCCTCGTCCGGGACGACGACAGGGGGTGGCGGGTCGCCGCCGACGAGCCCTCGAAGAAGGGCACCGAACAGCTGTGGGAGCAGGGGCGGATCGTGGCCGTCCGCGGGGAGCGGAGCCTCGTGCTGGGGGTCGGGCGGTCGGCGAAGACCCTGCGGGCGTACGCGGGGCTGGCGGACCGGGCCGTGCCCGCCGTCACGGAGGCTTGGGGCGAGGACTGGGCGCGGCGGGTCGTGGTCGTCGTGCCGGAGTCGCTGGAGGGGATGGCGGGGCTGCTGGGGGCGCCCGCGTCCGGGTACCGGGGGATCGCGGCGGTCACCACCGGAGAGGCCGACAGATCGGCCGAGGCGCCCGCGGACCGGATCGTCGTCAACCCCGACGCGTACGCCGTCCTCGGCGACTTCGGCAAGCAGGTCGTCCTCACCCACGAGACGACCCATGTCGCCACCCGCGCCGACACCAACGCCGCCACCCCCCTCTGGCTCTCCGAGGGCTACGCCGACTGGGTCGGCTACCGCACGACCGGCCGCACGGCCCCCGAGGTAGCCCCCGAACTGCACCGCGCGGTCGCGGAGGGCCGGGCCCCGGCCGCACTGCCCGCAGACTCCGACTTCGGCTTCTCCGACGACGCCGGCCGGCTCGCCCGGGCCTACGAGGGCGGCTGGCTGGCCTGCCGTCTGATCGCCGACCACTGGGGCGAGGTCCGCCTCGACGAGTTCTACCGGGCCGTCGGCGTGCACGGGAAGCGGGAGGGAGCGGTGGAGGGGGCCATGAAGGAGGTCCTGAACACGACTCCCGAGAAGTTCACCGAGCGGTGGCGGGAGTATGTGCGCGGGCAGCTCGGCTGAGCGCCGCCACCCCGTGCCCGCTCAGCCCGCCCGCTCGGGATCCAGCTCGGCGATCGCCTCCCTGAGCCACGCCCGCTCCGCCTTCCCCGTGGCCCGTGCCACCCGCAGCAGGCCCTGGCGGAACAGATCACCGGCCTCCTCGGCGCGTACGGGTTCGCCGTCCTCGTAGAAGAAGCTCGCCGGTGTCGTCAGGAAGTCCAGGCGGCGACGCAGGACGGCGGCCTGCTCCACAGGGTCGGGCAGATGGCGCAGGAAGGCGAGGAGTGTGTTGAAGCGCACCTGGTCGGTGATCTCCGCCTGCTGGGGATGCCGCAGGTGCTCCAGCAGCGCCGCGCGTCCCTCCTCCGTCAGCGACAGCACCCGGCGTGGGGCCGCGCCGCTGCCGGGTTCCGTGAACAGGGTCCTGTACGTCGCCACGATGGCCTTCTACGCCGTCCGGCAGGCGGTCGTGGTCTCGGGGGCTGTGGGCCTCACGGCGGCTGTGCTCGCGCCGGTGGTGATGAAGGCCTTCGGGGCCGGGCCCGGCGTCGCGGCCGAGGGTGTGCTCTTCCTGCGCTGCGTCGGGCCGTATCTGGTGCTGATGGGGTGCTGCATCGCGCTCGGCGGGGTGTTCGAAGGGAGTGGGCGCGCGTCGGCGCTGCTGCGGGTGACCGTGCTCGGCACGGCGGTCCAACTGCCGCTCGCCCACGGTCTGTCGGGGTTCGGGCTGCCCGGGATCTGTCTGGCGCTCGCGGTGTCCATGGCGGCGCAGTGCGTGGTGCTCGGGCCGTCGCTGTCGCGCGGGCCGGCTCAGGAGCCCAGCGGCTCCTTGGCGCGGGTCGGCTGATCCGGCAGGGGTTCCGGGGCGGGCCCAGGGGCCGTGTCGTGCCACAGCTCGAACGCGGCGAGGAGGGCGGCGAGGACGAGGAGGCCGTTGCGGACGAAGAGGAGGGTGATGCCCAGCCAGTCGCTGACCACGACGTGGGAGAACCAGACGGGGAACTCCAGGACGGTCACGAAGGAGGCCACCAGGATCATGACCGCCGGCCGGCCCATGCGGCTGCCCCGGAAGCAGAGGCACACGGCGGCGAGGCCGACCAGCCACACCATGTACTGGGGGCTGATCACCCGGCTGGTGGCCGTGAACATCAGCACCGCCACCAACGCGGCGTCCGCGAGGGTGTGCGGCGCGAACCGCCGGGCCCGCACCCGCCACAGCAGCAGCCAGGCGAAGGCCGCCCCGCTGAGCAGCAGGGCCCCGCCGCTGACGGTGTCGACGTGGTCGCCGAGGAACTCCACCGAGCCGTAGTTGAGGAGCACCTCGCCGTCCCAGCCGAACTGCCGGGCCACATGGAAGACGAGGGCGCCCAGCGACTCCACCTCGGTTCCCCGGTCCCGCTGGAAGGTCAGGAAGGCGAAGGCGCCGGGCATGGAGACGGCGAAGGCGGCGGCCACCGCGAGACCGGTGCCCGCCGCCCACGCCCAGGCCGCGCGCCCGCGGGCGCCCAGGAGCAGCAGTGCCGGCCACACCTTCAGCAGGGCCGCGAAGGCCGTCAGCGCCCCCATCGCGCGCGGATGGCGGCTGCCGGCGAGGAGGGCCGCGACCGCCACCGCCGTCACCATCACGTCGTAGCGGGCGTACACGGTCGGGCCGAGCAGGGGCAGGCCCGCCGCCCACACCCATGCGCCGCGCCACGACTTGCCGGGCCGGGCACCCGCGTACAGGAGCAGCGCGAGCACCGCCAGGTCGGCGAGGAAGGCGAGGACGAAGAACGCCGACGCGTAGTCCAGGAAGGGCAGCAGGGCGGGGGAGAGGATCGCGAGGGCGGCGGCGGGCGGGTACTGCCAGGTGACGTCGTCCAGGGGATACGTTCCTGTGCGCAGGGTCTCGTACCAGCCCCGGTAGATCACCGAGACGTCGCTGGTGACGTCCGGGCCCGGGAACACGTACACCTTGAAGACGAACAGCAGCAGGAGCAGCCGGGTGGCGCCCCAGAGCGTCAGCAGTCCGAACGGGAGCCGTCGAGAGCCCGTCATGTCCATCTGAGCCACGTGAGTCCCTGTCCGTCCCTGTCCGCCGGCGTCTGTCCGCACCGCGCCGCGCCGCGCGCCTGTGGGGGACATGATCCCCCGTCCGCCTGTGAAGCGGTCGTGAAGCGTGGCCGGGCTTGGTGTGCGTACGCCCGGGGAAGGAGGCCGACGCCCGTTCGGTAGGGTCGGCGGCGATGCACAAGACCCTGATCGTGACCAACGACTTCCCGCCCCGGCCCGGCGGTATCCAGGCGTTTCTGCACAACATGGCGCTGCGGCTGGACCCCGAGCGGATCGTCGTCTACGCGTCGACATGGAAGCGGAGCCGGGAGGGAGTCGAGGCGACCGCCACCTTCGACGCCGAGCAGCCCTTCACCGTCGTACGCGACCGGACGACCATGCTGCTGCCGACGCCCGCCGTGACCCGCCGCGCGGTCTCCCTGCTGCGGGAGCACGGCTGTACGTCGGTGTGGTTCGGCGCGGCGGCCCCGCTCGGTCTGATGGCACCCGCGCTGCGCCGGGCGGGCGCGCAGCGGCTGGTGGCCACCACGCACGGCCACGAGGCGGGCTGGGCGCAGCTGCCCGCCGCCCGGCAGCTGCTGCGGCGGATCGGCGAGGGCACGGACACGATCACCTACCTGGGCGAGTACACGCGCTCCCGGATCGCCACGGCCCTCACACCCGAGGCCGCCGGGCGGATGGTCCAGCTGCCGCCCGGCGTCGACGAGAAGACCTTCCACCCGGGCTCCGGCGGCGACGAGGTCCGGGCCCGGCTCGGGCTCACCGACCGGCCGGTCGTCGTCTGCGTCTCCCGGCTCGTGCCGCGCAAGGGGCAGGACACGCTGATCCGGGCGATGCCCGGAATCCTGGCCAAGGAGCCGGACGCGGTGCTGCTGATCGTCGGCGGCGGACCGTACGAGAAGGAGCTGCGCCGGCTCGCCCACGAGAGGGGGGTCGCCGGGTCCGTCCGTTTCACCGGCGCCGTCCCCTGGTCCGAGCTGCCCGCCCACTACGGCGCCGGCGACGTCTTCGCCATGCCGTGCCGCACCCGCCGGGGCGGCCTGGACGTCGAGGGACTGGGGATCGTCTACCTGGAGGCCTCCGCGACGGGTCTCCCGGTCGTGGCAGGCGACTCCGGCGGCGCCCCCGACGCCGTACTCGACGGCGAGACGGGCTGGGTCGTACGAGGCGGCTCCCCGGAGGACGCCGCCGAACGCGTCGTGGCCCTCCTCGGCGACCCGGAGCTGCGGGCACGCATGGGGCAGCGGGGCCGGGAGTGGGTCGAGGAGAAATGGCGCTGGGACCTGTTGGCGGAAACTTTGAAAACCCTGCTGTAGCCCCGTGAGGGGCACGGGGAGTACGCGACCAGCCACAAGAAACCCGCGGCCGCCCGCGTCGCGCGGGTGACACGCCGGATGGCGTCCCAAAACCGGCCCAACCCCTAGCCGGAGCCCAAAAATCCGCACATGCTGCGCACATGACAGCAAAACTGATGCAGCGTCAGCTGACGAGACGTCACATACTTGGAATGGCCGCCCTGCAGACGGCGGCCACCCTCGGCCTCACCCGCATCGACCTCCGGTCCGCCCACGCGGCCGAGCCCGACGCGGTCGAATCCGCCCCGGCGATCGTCATCGGCTCCGGCTACGGCGCCGCCGTGGCCGCCCTCCGCCTCGGCCAGGCCGGCATCCGCACCCTCGTCCTGGAGATGGGCCGGGCCTGGAACGCGCCCGGCTCCGACGGCAAGATCTTCTGCTCCACCAGGGAACCGGACGAGCGGTCCATGTGGTTCAAGACCCGGACCGAGGCCCCGCTCGCCACCTTCCTCTGGCTGGACGTCGTCAACCAGGACATCAGCCCCTACCCCGGCGTACTGGACCGTGTCCGCTACGCCAACATGTCGGTCTTCCTGGGCCGCGGCGTCGGCGGCGGCTCACTGGTCAACGGCAGCATGGCCGTCACCCCCCTCCAGTCGTACTTCGCCGAGCAGTTCCCGACCGTCGACACCGCCGAGATGTACGCCACGTACTTCCCGCGCGCCCGCGCCATGCTCGGCGTCAACACCATCGACCCCGCGTGGTTCGAGTCCACGGAGTGGTACCGCTTCAGCCGGATCTCCCGGGCCCACGCCGAGAAGGCGGGCCTGCGGACCACCTTCGTGCCGAGCGTCTACGACTTCGGTCACATGCAGCGCGAGGCGGCCGGCACCGCGACCAGATCGGCTCTTGCCGGAGAGGTCATCTACGGCAACAACCACGGCAAGAAGAGCCTCGACAAGACGTACCTCGCCGCCGCCCTCGGCACCGGCAACGTCACCATCCACACCATGGAACGGGCCAGGGGCATCCGCCGGCTGAGCGACGGGACGTACGTCGTCACCGTCGACCGCGTCGACGGCACGGGCACGGTCGTCGAGACCAAGGAGTACGGCTGCACCTACCTGTTCCTCGGCGCCGGCAGCGTCGGTACCACCGAACTCCTCGTCCGGGCGCGGGCGAAGGGCACCCTCCCCGCACTGGACGCCGGCGTCGGCGCGGGCTGGGGCTCGAACGGCAACGTGATGCTCGGCCGGGCCAACCACATGTGGGACACGGTCGGGGCGAACCAGTCGACCATGCCGGTCATGGGCATCGACGACTGGGCCAACACCTCCAACCCCGTCTTCGCCGAGATCGCCCCGCTGCCCACGGGCCTCGAACACTGGGTCAGCCTCTATCTGGCGATCACCAAGAACCCGGAGCGCGCTTCCTTCACCTACGACGCGGCGAGCGACTCGGCGAAGCTCGGCTGGAGCGCCGCCCAGAGCGCGGTCTCCTCCTCCATGGCCAAGAAGCTCTTCGACCGGATCAACTCGGCCAACAGCACGATCTACCGGTACGACCTGTTCGGCTCGTCCAACAAGGTGTTCGCCGACGACTTCACCTACCACCCGCTGGGCGGCTGCGTGCTGGGGAAGGCGACCGACAACTACGGCAGGGTGAAGGGGTATTCGAAGCTGTACGTCACCGACGGCTCGCTGGTGCCCGGCTCGATCGGGGTGAACCCGTTCGTCACGATCACCGCGCTCGCCGAACGCACGATGGCGCGGGTCCTCGTGGAGGACACCGCGCCATGAGCCGTGCGACCGCCGGTCGCCCCGTGACAGCTGGTTACTTCTGGTAGATCGCCTCGACCTCGTCCGCGTAGTCCTTCGCCACCACGTTGCGCTTGAGCTTCAGGGACGGCGTCAGGTGGCCCGACTCCTCCGTGAACTGGGAGGACAGAATGCGGAACTTCCGCACCGATTCCGCCTTCGACACCGCGGCGTTGCCGTCGTCGATCGCGGCCTGGACGGCCGCGTTCAGATCGGCGTCCGCGCTCAGTGACGCCGCGGTGGACCCCGCCGGCTTGCCGTGCTCGGCGGCCCAACGGCCCAGGAACTCCTCGTCGATGGTGATCAGCGCGCCCACGAAGGGCCGCCCGTCGCCCACCACCATGCACTCCGCGACCAGGGCGTGCGCCCGGATACGGTCCTCGATCACGGCCGGGGCGACGTTCTTGCCGCCCGCGGTGACGATGATCTCCTTCTTGCGGCCCGTGATCCGGAGATAGCCGTCCTCGTCGAGGGTGCCGATGTCACCGGTGTGGAACCAGCCGTCGGCCAGCGCCTCCTCGGTCGCACCCGGGTTGTTCCAGTACTCCTTGAACAGGTGCTCGCCGTGCAGCAGCACCTCCCCGTCGTCCGCTATACGGATGACGGAACCCGGCAGCGGCTGTCCGACCGTACCGATCTTCTGCCGGTCCCAGGGGTTGAACGCGGTGGCCGCACAGGACTCCGTCAGGCCGTAGCCCTCCAGGACCGTGAAACCGATGCCCCGGAAGAAGTGGCCCAGACGCTCGCCCAGCGGAGCGCCGCCCGAGATCGCGTACTCGCCCTTGCCGCCGAGCACCGCCCGCAGCTTGCTGTAGACGAGCCTGTCGAACACCTTGTGCTTGATCTTCAGGCCCAGCGCCGGACCCGACGCGCTGTCCAGCGCCTTGCTGTACGCGATCGCCGTGTCCGCGGCCTTGTCGAAGATCTTGCCCTTCCCGTCCGCCTGCGCCTTGGCCCGGGCCGAGTTGTAGACCTTCTCGAACACCCGCGGCACACCGAGGATCAGCGTCGGCCGGAAGGAGGCCAGCTCGTCGGTGAGGTTCTTGATGTCCGGTACGGTGCCCAGCTTGATCGGCGCCATCATCGGCGCGACCTGCACGAGCCGTCCGAAGACGTGTGCGAGCGGGAGGAAGAGCAGCACACTGCACTCGCCGGTACGGAACAGCGGCCGCAGCCGCTCCACCACGTTCCCGCACTCGGCGAAGAAGCTGCGGTGGGTGAGGACGCACCCCTTCGGGCGGCCGGTGGTGCCAGAGGTGTAGACGATGGTCGCCGGGTCGTCGGCCTTGGCCATCGAGCTGCGCTCCTCGACGGCCTGGTCGGTGACGCCCTGGCCGAGGCGGCCCAGCTCCTCCACACCGCCGCCCTCGATCTGCCAGACGTGCTTCAGCGCCGGCAGCCGGTCGCGCACCGACTCGACGGCGGCCGTGTGTACGTCCAGCTCCACGACCACGGCGGTCGCGCCCGAGTCGGCGAGGATCCACTGCACCTGCTCCGGCGAGCTGGTCTCGTACACCGGCACGGTGACCGCGCCGGCCGACCAGATCGCGAAGTCCAGCAGGGTCCACTCGTACCGGGTACGGGACATCAGTGCGACCCGGTCGCCCGGCTGGATCCCGGCGGCGATGAGGCCCTTCGCGGCGGTCCGCACCTCGGCGAGGAACTGGACGGCGTCGACGTCCTGCCAGACGCCGCCCACCTTGCGGGCGATCACGGCGACATCGGGATGCTGCGCGGCGTTTCTACGGACGATGTCCGTCAGATTGCCGTCCGTGGGGACCTCGTACAAAGCCGGAAGGCTGAACTCGCGCAAGACTGCTGCTCCTCATAGGGCGCCGGCGCCACGACTGAAGTGTGTGCTGCGACGGTGCGGTCCAAGGTCGGGCGAGCGCTCAGGTCCCACGTGGTTCCTTGGGTCTTACTGGTTGAAAACCTGAGCACAACTGGACTGCCCGGACGTTACCCGCCGGTATGGCTTCTCCGCGAGGGGGGTCCGGCGAGATGTTCTCCGCGTCACACATGCGGGGTTCTCCCGGGAAGAGTAATCCCCCCACTTGCTGACTGGCCAGTAACCGCACGTCCGATCGGCTCTGTTCACGTATGCCGCACACGCCTACGCTTGATCGTCATGGCACGCACACCGGGCGGTAACGGCAGAACGCGCATTCATGTGGTCAGCGACGTGCACGGCAACGCGCGCGACCTGGCCCGAGCGGGTGAGGGCGCCGACGCCCTGGTGTGCCTGGGCGACCTGGTCCTCTTCCTCGACTACGCCGACCACTCCCGCGGCATCTTCCCCGACCTCTTCGGTGCCGGGAACGCCACCCGGCTCGTCGAACTGCGCACCGCCCGGCGGTTCGAGGAGGCGCGCGAACTCGGGGCCCGGCTGTGGGCGGGCGTGGGCGAGGAGCGCTCCGCCGTGATCGAGAAGGCCGTCCGCAAGCAGTACGCCGAGATGTTCGCGGCCTTCCCCGCGCCGACGTACGCCACGTACGGCAATGTCGATATGCCGCGGCTGTGGCCCGAGTACGCGGGTCCGGGGACGACCGTGCTGGACGGCGAGCGGGTGGAGATCGGCGGGTGGGTCTTCGGCTTCGTCGGCGGCGGACTGCGCACCCCCATGCGGACGCCGTACGAGATCAGTGACGAGGAGTACGCCGCCAAGATCGAGGCGGTGGGGGAGGTGGACGTGCTCTGCACGCACATCCCGCCGGAGGTTCCCGAGCTGGTGTACGACACGGTGGCGCGCCGTTTCGAGCGGGGGAGCCGGGCGCTGCTGGACGCGATCCGCCGGACCCGGCCCCGGTACTCGCTGTTCGGGCACGTCCACCAGCCGTTGGCGCGGCGGATGCGGATCGGGGCGACGGAGTGCGTGAACGTGGGGCACTTCGCCGGGACCGGGAGGCCGTGGGCGTTGGAGTGGTGAGCGCACGGGCGGGGGTGAACCTCGGATGTGGGTGAACCTCTGATGGGGGTGAACCTCGGACGGGGTGACGAGGGTTCGGCCGGCGCGCGGTAGCCTTCACGCTGCACATACGTGCGCACCCACCTCCCTCACCGGACAGTCTCTGGAGGAGCCACGGCGATGGCGGAATTCACCAGTTCGAGCATCACGATCGAGGCTGCGGCGGCCGACGTCATGGGAGTGATCGCCGACTTCGCCCGCTACCCGGACTGGACGGGAGAGGTGAAGGAGGCGGAGGTGCTGGAGACCGACGGTCAGGGCCGCGCCGAGCAGGTCCGGCTCGTCATGGACGCGGGCGCGATCAAGGACGACCAGACGCTGGCGTACACCTGGTCCGGGGCGAACGAGGTGTCCTGGACGCTGGTCAAGTCCCAGATGCTCCGTTCCCTCGACGGGTCCTACATCCTGAAGCCGGTCGGCGACTCGGTGACCGAGGTGACCTACCAGCTGACCGTCGACGTCAAGATCCCCATGCTCGGGATGATCAAGCGCAAGGCGGAGAAGGTCATCATCGACCGGGCGCTGGCAGGTCTGAAGAAGCGCGTCGAGTCCGGCGCGTAGCGGTCGGCGCGGCGGCGCCCCGTCAGCACCGGTGAGGGCCTCCCGCCCCCGGCCGGTGCCGCCGCCGGGCGCTCACGCGGCGTCGGGGTGGGCGTCGCTGGGTTACCGTTCACCCTCATGCGCACCATCCTGATCACCGGGCAAGGCGGCAGCGGCCGTACGACGGTCGCGGCGGCCATGGGGCTCGAGGCAGCCCGCGAGGGCTCGCGGACGCTCGTGCTGAGCGCCGACCGGGTCGACAGCCTGGGGGCGGTGCTCGGGGTGGCGACCGGGGCGGAGCCCGTCCGGGTCACGTCGCATCTCACCGCCTGGCGGCCCGATGCCGCGGCGGGCTTCCGGGAGGATCTCGTCGCCTTCCAGGAGCGGGCCACGTCCGTGCTCGATCTGCTGGGGGCGGGACGGCTGGACGCCGAGGAGCTCACGCCCCTCCCCGGCGCCGAGGAGCTTGCCCTGCTGCGGGCGTTGCGCGACGCCGCGCTGTCGGAGGCGTACGACCTGCTCGTCGTCGATCTGCCGCCCGTGCCGCAGGCACTCGCGCTGCTCGGTCTCCCGGAGGAACTGCGACGGTATCTGCGACGGCTGCTCCCGCCCGAGCGGCAGGCGGCCCGTGCGCTGCGGCCGGTCCTCGGGCGGCTCGCCGGAGTGCCGATGCCCGCCGAGTGGCTGTACGAGACGGCCGCCCGCTGGGACGTCGAGCTGGCCGCCGTCGCCGCGGTCGTCGAGGACCCGCGGACGAGTGTGCGGCTGGTCGTGGAGCCGGGCCCGGCCGGCGCCGACCACGTGCGCCTCGCGAGCGTCGGACTCGCCCTGCGAGCCCTCCCCGTCGACATGCTGATCGCCAACCGCGTCCTGCCCGAGGGCACGCACGACACCTGGCTCGCCGGTCTCGTCGCCCAGCAGCGCAAGGCGCTGGAGGAGTGGGAGGAGGGCCCCTCGACACGAGAGGCCCGTCCCGTACGGGCCGTCGCCCACCTCGGGCACGACCCCCGCGGCGTCGACGACCTCGCCGCCCTCGGCGTCCCCGGTGCGGGTGACGCTCCCGCCCGCGTCGCGTGGCCCGTCACCGACAACCTCGGGGACGAAGGCGTGCTCGTGTGGCACGTCCCGCTGCCCGGCGCGGTACGGGACGAGCTGGATCTCGTCCGGCGCGGCGACGAGTTGGTCGTCACGGCGGGGCAGTTCCGCCGTATCGTGCCGCTGCCGTCGGCGCTGCGCCGCTGCACGGTCGACGGCGCGGCCCTGCGCGACGGCTCCCTGAGGATCCGTTTCGCGCCGGACCCGCGGTTGTGGCCCCGGACGCGGTGAACCGTATACGCCCGTTCGGGTAACGTCGAAGGTACGAACCGTAGGCAGGAGCCCGCCATGAGCGAAGAGCGCCCCACGTCCGACGCCGCTGGGGAGGACGCGGCCGAAGAGGCGCGGACGGCCGACGAGGTGCGCACGAGTGATCGGCAGCGCACCAGCGACCGGGTGCGCGCCACCGACGCCGACGCCTGGGCGACGGCGTGCGAGGAGGACCTCGTCGCGGAGAAGGCCCGCCGCCGGGCGCGGTACGGTCCGCCGCCGGGCTCGGCCGCCGAGGAACTGCGCAAGCTGGTCGACACCGTCGCGGACAAGCTCTCCGGGCTCCAGTCGCCGCTGCTCGGCGCAGTCGCCGGGGGTGCGGCCCAGCAGATGGTCAACCAGGTGGTCCGGCAGGCCAAGGCCGCCGTCGAACCCGTCATCGAACGCAACCCGGACGTCTTCGACCATCTCGCCGCCGCGGGCGGCGAACTGCTCGCCGCGTACCGCTCCGCGGTCGAGGCCCAGGAGCGACGCTGGACGAACCGGGACACCGCTCACCGGGAAGGTCGCGACCAGGGCGACGATCCGGGCCCCGGAGAGCGCATCGACCTGGACTGACACCGGGTCCGTCCGCCCGGCGGACGTCGGGAGTCCCGGGGCGGGGCCTCGGGTACGGTTGGCCGTAGCGGGGCTCGACCGAAACTGAGGGATTCATGGGACTCACCATCGGCGTCGACATCGGCGGAACCAAGATCGCGGCCGGTGTGGTCGACGAGGAAGGCAACATCCTCTCGACCCACAAGGTGCCGACCCCGGGCACGCCCGAGGGGATCGTGGACGCCATCGCCGCCGCCGTCGAGGGCGCGCGAGCCGGACACGAGATCGTCGGTGTCGGCATCGGCGCGGCCGGTTACGTCAACCGTCAGCGGTCGACGGTCTACTTCGCCCCCAACATCGACTGGCGCAACGAGCCGCTCAAGGAGAAGGTCGAGGCCCGCGTGGGCCTGCCGGTCGTCGTGGAGAACGACGCCAACGCGGCCGCCTGGGGCGAGTACAAGTTCGGCGCCGGCAAGGGCCATCGCAACGTCATCTGCATCACGCTCGGCACCGGCCTCGGCGGCGGCATCATCATCGGCAACAAGCTGCGCCGCGGCCACTACGGCGTCGCCGCCGAGTTCGGCCACATCCGCATGGTTCCCGACGGCCTGCTCTGCGGCTGCGGCTCGCAGGGCTGCTGGGAGCAGTACGCGTCGGGCCGGGCGCTCGTCCGCTACGCCAAGCAGCGCGCCAACGCCACCCCCGAGAACGCCGAGCTCCTCCTCGGTCTCGGCGACGGCACGCCCGACGGCATCGAGGGCAAGCACATCTCCATGGCCGCCCGCCAGGGCGATCCCGTCGCCGTCGACTCCTACCGCGAACTCGCCCGCTGGGCCGGCGCGGGCCTCGCCGACCTCGCCTCCCTCTTCGACCCGTCGGCGTTCATCGTGGGCGGCGGCCTGTCGGACGAGGGCGAACTGGTCCTCGACCCCATCCGCAAGTCCTACAAGCGCTGGCTCGTAGGCGGCAACTGGCGCCCGGTGGCCGAGGTCATCGCCGCCCAACTGGGCAACGAGGCGGGCCTGGTGGGCGCGGCGGACCTGGCGAGAGAACCCGACCCGATCATGTAGACACCGGTCGACGTCCCCGCGCCCCGTTCTCAGGGGCGCGGGGCTGCGTCGACATGCGGCTCCGCCGCGTGGGCGCGGACAACCACGACGCACCGGCAGTCGCAAACGGACAAATGCACCCGGGTTCTTAGGCGTATCTTGATCCGTATGGCGATGAACCCGCTGCCCAACTCCCGCACGAACCCCGACGGTTCGGCAACGATCCGCGTCCTCAGCTACAACATCCGCTCCATGCGGGACGACACGGACGCCCTCGCCCGAGTGATCACCGCCTGCGCCCCCGACCTGGTCCTCGTCCAGGAAGCCCCCCGTTTCTTCCGCTGGCGCAAGAAACTCGCCAGGCTCGCCGCGGCCTCCCACCTGGTCACCCTCTCCGGCGGCGCCACCGCCTCCGGCCCGGCCCTGCTGTGCGGCCTGCGCGCCACGGTCGAGCACACCGAGGACGTGCTCCTGCCGCTCACCCCCGGCCTGCACCGACGCGGCTTCGCCACCGCGGTGGTCCGCTTCGGCCGCGCCCGGCTCGGTGTCCTGTCCTGCCACCTCTCCCTGCACAAGGACGAGCGGTACGAACAGGGTGGCCTGCTCCTCGACCACCTGGCCGGCCTGGGCGTGACGCACGCGGTCGCGGGCGGCGACCTCAACGAACGCCCGGACGGCCGCACGTTCCGCCGCCTGGCCGGTGAACTCCAGGACTGCTGGACCACCACCCCCTGGGGCGGCGAGTACAGCTCCACCCCCACCGACCCCCACCAGCGGATCGACGCGATCCTGGCCACCCCCGGCATCGAGGTACTCGGCTGCGGTGTCCCCCTCGACCACCCCGGCATCACCGAGGACGACCTGAGGGCGGCCACGGACCACCTGCCGGTCCTGGCCGCCCTCAGAGTGCCCGCGGAGTCCTAGCCCGCCGAGTCCTGGCCCGCCGCGGACGGGTGCTGCTTGACCTTGTCGACGATCGCCCAGCTGTCCAGGTACGAGAGCTGGGTGTACCGCTTGATGCCCTTACCGTCGCCCGAGGTGCGCTCGTCACGGAAGCCGAGGAACGCGTACGTCACCGGGTCGAAGATGAAGTAGCTGTCGTAGCCCGGCGCCCCCTCGGGACGGGTGGGGTCGTCGTACGTGATGGCCACGCCGACCCGGCCCTTCGCGTCCTTCTGGTTCGGCAGCGCCTTGACACCCGGCACCATCCCGAGCGCCTCGTAGGCCGCGGGGCGCAGCCCCTCGGGCATCACCGGGACCAGCTTGAGCAGCCCGGCGAGGCTGAAGTGGATGTGCGACCACTCCTGGTCGGTGATCTTGTCCAGCGAGGTGTTCTTCGCATCGGGCGCGAAACCCACGTTCTGGAGCGCGAGAATCAGCTGATCCGGGTCGGTCGGGAGCTTCTGCAGCGTGCCCCAGTCCTTCGGTGGCCAGCTGGTCTGGTTCTCCTCGTTCGGTGGCGCCCACCACCCCTTGCCGATCTCCATGATCCAGGACCGCTGGGAGCCGTCCACGGAGCGCCAGATCTCGTCGACGTGGGTCTTCGTCTTCCCCGTCTTCTGGTTGGTCTCCTTGATGATCTCCTTGGTGTAGATGAACTGGTCGTCCCGAGGACTGACGACCTTGTCGTTCTTCCGCGCGTACGAGGCCGCTCCGTTGAGCACGGTCCGCGCGCTGACGTTCCGCATGTGCGGCAGGTTCTTCACCGGCGGCGTAGCGGTCCCGTCCCGGCCGTCGTCGTTCTGCACGGTGACCAGGACACCGGCCGTGACCGCGGCGGCGACCACACCGGCCAGGGCGATACGCAGGACCGGGCGACGGCGGACCGGGCGATCGGGCCCGATCGTCCTGCGAGCCGCCCGGTCCGCACCGGGTGCGGTGATCGTGGCGAGCAGGCGGGCGCGCCCCCGCCGTCGGGTCTCGTCGTCCAGCGGGGGAGCGCCCGCGTCGAAGTCGGCCAGGTCCCGCAGGTCCCGCAGCTCGTCGATGTCACGCATGGGCGTCTGCCTCTCGGAAAGCGGTCGGATCGGATCCGCCCAGTGCTTCGCGCAATCTGCCGCGAGCCCGGTTCAGCCGGGATCTGATCGTGCCGACGGGCACGTCGAGGGCCTGGGCCGCCTCCTCGTAGTCGAGGCCGGCCCAGGCCACCAGCAGCACCACGTCGCGGTGCCGGGCGGACAGCCCGGCCAGCGCGGCCGCCAGCTCCCGGCGCACCCCCGTGGCACCGGCCCTGGCGACCGCCCGGTCAGCGACCGGCTCCTCGTGCTCCACCGGCTCCGGCAGCCGGGCCAGCGCCTTGAAGCGGCGCGCCTCGGCCCGGCGGTGCCGGCCCACGAGGTTGGTGGCGATACCGAACAGCCAGGGGCGGGCGTCGGGCCGCCCCGGCTCGTACGTGTGCCGCCGCTGGAAGGCGGTGACGAAGGTCTCCGCCATCAGATCCTCCGCCGCCTCGGGACCCAGCCGCCGTGCCGCGTAACGGTGCACGGCGTCGGCATGCCGGTCGTAGAGGACGGCGAACAGTTCGGGCTCGTCCCGGGACCGCTCGATCACGCGGGCATCACTCTCCTCGCGATCCCTGTCGCGGGTGCCGACGCCCGGTGGTCCGACGGTCATCGGGGCTCCTCTCGTTCGTCTGAACGCCTCGAAGGCTTGGGCACGTTCGGGTCGTGCACCCGTACTTCTCGTGCACCCGTACTTCGCCGTTCACCGGAATCGAGTTCCATTCCGCCGTACGCGGCCGGCGTGACGCCACGCCACGCCACGCCATGCCATGCCACTCGACTCGACTCGACTCGGCTCGGCGCGACGCAAGGGCGAGGGCCCGCCCGGAACGTTCCCGGGCGGGCCCTCGTACGGCTGCGGTGGTGGGGTCAGACGACCGCGCCGCGGCCCGGGTCGTCGTCCTCGTCGTCGCCGTTCATCCGCATCACCAGCGTGGCGAAGCCGCCGAGGAAGCCGCCGATGCCGAGGGTGGTGAGCCACCAGGTCATCTCCCACCGGAGCAGGACGGCGAGCAGCAGCAGGACGGGACCGCCGACCACTCCCAGCCAGGCGAACTTGGCGGTCGTGTCCGCCTCCGGCAGCGGGGGCGGCTCGGGCGGCACGAAGTGGCCCTCGTCGTCCTCGTCGTCGGAGTCCCCGTCCTCCTTGTCCGGGTCCTCGCCGACCGGATCGGGCACGCTGTAGTCGCGGGGACCCGAGCCGATGCCGGGTGCGAACGCGACCGAGCTGCCCAGCGGCCTGGGGGCCGCGGGGCCGGCGGCGGCATCGGGGGCCTTGTCCGCGGAGTCCTCCGGCTCGGCCTCCAGCAGAGCCAGGTCCTCCACCGACTTGAACGGCTTGGCGCCCGGCGGGTCCGGCGGCTCCGTGCCGAACCCGGCGACGATGGCCCGCCACGCGGCGTCCTCGTCGAACGGCACGTGCTGCTCCTCGCCCACGTGCTGCTCCTCGCCCGCGGACTCGCCGGACGAGGAGCCTGTGGAGCTGCCCGAGGAGCCGCCCGGGGAGTCGCCCCGCGAGTCGCCGTGGCGCTCGCCGAGGGGCGCTCCCTTCTCCTCCGGCTCACGCTCGGAGTCGTGCTCAGCCACCAGTGGCCGTCCCTTCCCTCTGCCCCAAGGATCCCGGACCGATCTGCTCCGCGGACCCCGAATCAGACTGCTGTACGGATTCCGCGTCGGACTCCTTCACGTGTGCCGCCCCGGACTCCGTCACGTGTTCCGCACCGGGCCCCGTCACGAGCCGGGTGACGAACGCGTGGCTCTCCTCGAAGATCCGGTCCGCGTCGTGGTCCAACGTCGCGACATGGTGGCTCTGTTCCAGCAGGATCTCCGTGACGTCCGTCGACGACACCCGGCCGAGGACGCGCTCGGAGTCGACGGGCGGCACCACATGGTCCCGCGGGCTGTGGAGCAGCAGCAACGGCTGGGTGACCTGGGGCAGTTCACCGTCGACGAGACGGAGGAAGTTACGCAGCGAGTGCGCCGCGTGCAGCGGCACATGGCTGTACCCCAGCTCCTCGACTCCCTCCTTCGCGATGTCGCTGGTGATCCCCTTGGTGGTGGGGACGAAGTGCCGGAGCAGGGGGAGGGCGTGCGCGGCCGGGCCGTGCACCTTGTTCGCCGGGTTGACGACCATCACGCCGGCGACCGCGTCCCCGTGCTTCGCGGCCAGCCGCAGCGCCAGCGCGCCGCCCATGGACAGCCCCGCCACGAAGACGTGCGCACAGCGCTCGCGCAGGGTCCGCAGCTCGCGGTCCACCTCCGCGTACCAGTCCTGCCAGCCCGTCGGGCGCAGGTCCTCCCAGCGGGTGCCGTGTCCCGGCAGCAGGGGCAGCGCGACGGTCAGTCCGCGCGCGGCGAGATACTCCGCCCAGGGGCGCAGCGACTGCGGGGACCCGGTGAAACCGTGGCAGAGGAGGACTCCGACCTCCCCGCCCTCGTGGTGATACGGCTCGGCTCCAGGAAGGACCGGCACGGTTCGGTCTCCTGTTCATGAGGAAGGTGTGAATGAGTCTGGATGTACTTCACCGTACGCGACCGCACTGACACCGACCAGGGGCTTCGCGCGGTGGAGGGCGGGTGAAGAAGCCGGTGGGGGGACGGGTGCGGACCGTGCGGGGCGCCCGACACCGGTCGGACCTGTCGGACTCTCCCTCGGGCATCCGGGTTAAGGTCTCATCCACGGATCACAGAGAGGCACTCGGTTGTTGTACGGCGCGATGAAGGTCGCTATCGGGGGACCGCTCAAGGTCACCTTCAGGCCCTGGGTGGAGGGCCTGGAGAACATTCCGGCCGAGGGCGCCGCGATCCTCGCGAGCAACCACCTCTCCTTCTCGGACTCGTTCTTCCTGCCCGCGGTCCTCGACCGCAAGGTCACGTTCATCGCGAAGGCCGAGTACTTCACCACCCCCGGCCTCAAGGGCAAGCTGACGGCCGCCTTCTTCAAGGGCGTCGGCCAGCTCCCCGTGGACCGTTCAGGCGCGCGGGGAGCGGGTGAGGCCGCCATCAGGAGCGGCATACAGGTCATCGAGAGCGGTGAGCTCTTCGGCATCTACCCCGAGGGCACCCGCTCGCCCGACGGCCGGCTCTACCGTGGCAAACCCGGCGGCCTCGCCCGCGTGGCCCTCGCCACCGGCGCGCCCGTCATCCCCGTCGCCATGATCGACACGGAGAAGATCCAGCCTCCGGGCAAGGTCCTGCCGAAGGTCATGCGCCCCGGCATCCGGATCGGCAAGCCCCTCGACTTCAGCCGCTACCAGGGCATGGAGCACGACCGCTTCGTCCTGCGGGCGCTGACCGACGAGGTCATGTACGAGATCATGAAGCTCTCCGGCCAGGAGTACGTCGACATCTACGCGACCGCCGCCAAGCGGCAGATCACGGACGCGGCCAAGGCCGAGAAGGAGGCCGACAAGGCCGCCAAGGCCGCCCTCGCCAAGGCCGAGAAGGAACGGACGGCCAAGGAGCAGACGGTCAGGGAACAGAAGGCACAGGCGGCCAAGGAACAGGCGGCCAAGGAGCAGGCGGAGGACACCCGAGCGGACAGGGACCGCCCGGCTTCGTAACGGCCGCTTTCCCGGGTACGGTCACGTTGCCGGAGGCGTCTGCCGGGGGCTGTCGGGGGTGTCTGTCGGGGGTGCCTGGTGGCGAGTGCGCCGAAGGGGCGCGCGGGCCCGCGGGTCGAGCAGGATCACCGCACGACACAGGCTTCGGCGCCCCGGAGGCGGCCCGGGCCGAAAAACAGGGGGGGACATGCCGAAGCTTGAGCGGGTCATGACGATGTCGGTCGAGCAGCCGTTGTGGCGTGCCCTCACCGGCTACCGGGTTCTGACGATGATCTACGCGGTCGGCCTCTTCGTCAGCGCGTACGACAAGTTCGAGCGCCCCTGGTTGGCCGTCGCCTACTTCGCGGTGCTGGCCGGCTGGACGCTGGTGACCCTGCCCAAGGTCGCGGGCGCGGCCAGCTGCACCAAGCGGTTCCTCGCCGCCGACCTCACCATCGCGATCGTCGGCATCCTGCTCACCCGGCTCGCCGACTCGACCGCGCGGGTGGAGGCCGGAGGCCCCACGCTGCCGTCGATATGGACCGCCGGCGCCGTCCTCGCCTTCGCCATCAAGGGCGGCTGGCGCTGGGCCGCGTTCGCCTCCACGCTCGTCGCCGTCGCCAACCTGATCCACCGGGGCGCCCCCACCCGGGACACCATCCACAACGTGCTGCTGGTCTGGGTCGCCTCCATCGCCATCGGTTACGTCGTCGAGGTCGCCCGCGCCTCCGAGCGCACCCTCGCCCGCGCCCTGGAGATCGAGGCCGCCACCCGCGAACGGGAACGCCTCGCCCGGGACATCCACGACGGCGTCCTCCAGGTCCTCGCCATGGTCCAGCGGCGCGGCACCGCCCTGGGCGGCGAGGCCGCCGAGCTGGGCCGGATGGCGGGCGAGCAGGAGGTCGCCCTGCGCACCCTGGTCTCCGGTGGCCTGGTCCCCGTCTCCCGCGTCTCGGAGGACGCGGCCCAGGGAGCGCTCGTACGGGCGGTGGACGAACCGGACGCGGCGGACGACGGGGGCCCCGTGGACCTGCGCGCCCTCCTCGCCCCGTACGCCGGCGCGCTGGTCACCTTCTCCGAGCCCGGCGGCCCGGTCCCGCTCGTCCCGCAGGCCGCCCGCGAGCTGGCGGCGGCCGTGGGGGCCGCCCTGGACAATGTGCGCGAGCACGCGGGAGACGGGGCCCGGGCCTGGATCCTGGTCGAGGACTGGCCGGACGAGATCATCGTGACCGTACGGGACGACGGCCCCGGCATCCCCGAGGGCCGGCTCGCCCAGGCCGAGGGCGAGGGCCGGCTCGGGGTGGCCCTCTCCATCCGGGGACGGCTGCGCGACATCGGCGGCACGGCCGAACTGATCTCGGTGCCGGGACAGGGCACGGAAGTCGAACTGAAGGTACCCAGGGCCGCGGAAGGGCCGGAGGGCGTACGGGGGAAGGCGGAGAAGCGGTGACGGAGAGCGTGGAGAGTGTGGAGAACGGCGGACCGGCGGACGGACGGGCGCAGCCCGGCGGAAGCGGACCGATCAAGGTCATGGTGGTCGACGACCACCCCATGTGGCGCGACGCCGTCGCCCGCGACCTGGCCGAGTCCGGCTTCGACGTGGTCGCCACGGCGGGCGACGGCGAGCAGGCGGTGCGGCGCGCCCACGCCGCCGCACCGGACGTCCTCGTACTGGACCTGAACCTGCCCGCGAAGCCGGGGGTGCAGGTCTGCAAGGAACTGGTCGGCGCGAACCCGGCGTTGCGGGTGCTGGTCCTGTCGGCGAGCGGTGAGCACGCGGACGTCCTGGAGGCGGTGAAGTCCGGCGCGACCGGCTATCTGCTGAAGTCCGCCTCGACCGAGGAGCTGATCGACGCCGTACGCCGCACGGCGGTCGGCGACCCCGTCTTCACCCCCGGCCTCGCCGGCCTGGTCCTCGGCGAGTACCGCCGTCTCGCCTCCGAGCCCGTCCCCGCGCCGGGCGTCGACGAGCCTAAGGCGCCGCAACTCACCGACCGCGAGACCGAGGTGCTCCGGCTCGTCGCCAAGGGCCTGAGCTACAAGCAGATCGCCGAACGCCTCGTCATCTCGCACCGCACGGTCCAGAACCACGTCCAGAACACCCTCGGCAAGCTCCAGCTGCACAACCGGGTGGAACTGGTCCGCTATGCCATAGAGCGCGGTCTCGACGACGAGTAAACGTGATGAACCACCCCATAGAGTGAAGGGAGTTTGATCAACTCCGGTCAACTCCCCCTCAATCGGCCGCAATTCGCCGGAATTGACCTCCCGTGCATGCCGAAGTGACCTGGATCACTATTAGCGTGGCCCTCACCAGGCAACCTCGGCGAAGGGACATTTCCATGCGCGTCGGAGTACTGACCGGAGGCGGCGACTGCCCCGGGCTCAACGCCGTCATCCGGGGCGTCGTCCGCAAGGGCGTGCAGGAGTACGGCTACGACTTCGTCGGCTTCCGGGACGGCTGGCGGGGTCCGCTCGAGAACGACACCGTCCGCCTCGACATCCCCGCCGTGCGCGGCATCCTGCCCCGCGGCGGCACCATCCTCGGCTCCTCGCGCACCAACCCGCTCAAGCAGGAGAACGGCATCCGCCGTATCAAGGACAACCTCGCCAAGCAGGAGGTCGAGGCGCTCATCGCCATCGGCGGCGAGGACACGCTCGGTGTGGCCGCGCGCCTGTCGGACGAGTACGGCGTGCCGTGCGTGGGCGTCCCGAAGACCATCGACAACGACCTCTCCGCCACGGACTACACCTTCGGCTTCGACACGGCGGTGGGCATCGCCACGGAGGCCATCGACCGCCTGCACACCACCGCCGAGTCCCACATGCGCGTCCTGGTGGTGGAGGTGATGGGACGTCACGCCGGCTGGATCGCCATCCACTCCGGCCTGGCCGGCGGCGCCAACGTCATCCTCATCCCCGAGCAGCGCTTCGACGTCGACAAGGTGTGCGCCTGGGTGACGTCCCGCTTCAAGGCCTCGTACGCGCCGATCGTGGTCGTCGCGGAGGGCGCCATGCCGAAGGACGGCGAGATGGTCCTCAAGGACGGCTCACTCGACTCCTTCGGGCACGTCCGCCTCTCCGGCGTGGGCGAGTGGCTGGCCAAGGAGATCGAGAGGCGTACGGGCAAGGAAGCCCGTACGACCGTCCTAGGTCACGTCCAGCGCGGCGGCACCCCCTCCGCGTTCGACCGCTGGCTCGCCACCCGCTTCGGCCTCCACGCCATCGACGCCGTCCACGACCGCGACTTCGGCAAGATGGTCGCCCTGCGCGGCACCGACATCATCCGCGTCCCCATCGCCGACGCGACGGCGAGGCTGAAGACGGTGGATCCCAAGCTCTACGAGGAGGTCGGCGTCTTCTTCGGCTGAGGCTGAGGCTGACGCGGGAGGGGGGTGGGGGCGCGGGTTAGTGGTCGCTCGCGCAGTTCCCCGCGCCCCTTTGGGGGCGCGGGGAACTGCGCGAGAAGCCCCACCCACCCGCACCCGAACAACCCACCCGAGCGGGGTCGAAGGGGCGGCAGCCCCTGGGGATGGGACGGGCAGGGGCGGCGGGGGCGAGGAACCCTAGAGCGCGCGCAGGGACTGAACCCCCGCCACCAACTCACGCACCACGGACACCCCGTCCAACGTCAGCACGGACTCCGGATGGAACTGCACCCCCGCGATCCCGGGCCCGCGCAGCGCGTGCACCTCCCCGCCCCCACTACGACTGACCTCCACCCCCTGCGCCGCCAACCCCACGGCCGCCTCGTCGTCGCAGTACGCCACGAAGCTGTTGTAGAACCCCACGGTCTCCACCCGCCCGAACAGATCGATCCCGGTCTGCGCCCCCTGGTACGGCACCTCCTTCCGCACGATCCGCAGCCCCAGCTCCGCCGCGATCAGCTCATGCCCGAGACACACCCCGAGCACCCCGTACCGATGCCCCCGCAAGAGCTCGGCGGTCAGCGACCGCAGGAAGCGCATCTTGGGATCCCCGGCATCCCCCGGATCCCCGGGACCGGGCCCCAGCACCACCACCCCGGCGTGAGCGAGCGCAGCGTCCCGCAGCCCCGGCTCGTCGTACCGCCGCACCGTCACCTCCAGCCCCGACGACCGCAGCAGATGCGCGAGCATCGCGGTGAACGTGTCCTCGGCGTCCACGACGAGCGCATGTCCCGCCAACTCGGCCGTCCGCTCCTGCATCCGGAGCCAGAACGGTGCCAACGACCCCCGCCGCCCGTCCAGCGCGGCCCGCACCCGGGGGTCCTCCGCCAGCCCCGGCCGCACCCGCTCCCGCCCCGGCCGTCCGGGCCGTACCCCCAGCGCGGCCAGCACCCCCGCCGCCTTGGCGTGCGTCTCGGCGACCTCGTTCGCCGGATCCGACCCCCGGACGAGCGTGGCGCCCACCGGCACCTTCAGCCGCCCGTCCGCCGTGATGTCGGCGGTGCGGATCAGAATCGGCGAGTCCAGGGTCTGCGCGCCGCCGGAATCCCGTCCCACCAGCGCCAACGCCCCGGCGTAATACCCGCGCCCACCCACCTCGTGCCGCTCGATCACGCGGCACGCGTTCTGCACCGGCGACCCGGTGACCGTCGCGGCGAACATCGTCTCCTTCAGCACCTCCCGCACATCCAGCGAGGACCGCCCGCGCAGTTCGTACTCGGTGTGCGCGAGGTGCGCCATCTCCTTCAGCCGGGGCCCGACCACGACCCCGCCCATGTCGCCGACCGTGCACATCATCTTGAGCTCCTCGTCGACGACCATCGAGAGCTCCTCGATCTCCTTCCCGTCGGCGAGGAAGGCCAGCAGGTCCTCCGGCGTCGGTCCCCCGGCCGGGTAGCGGTACGTCCCGCTGATCGGGTTCATCACGACCGTCCCGCCGGACATCCGGACGTGCACCTCGGGGCTGGCGCCGACGAGCGTGCGCCCGCCCGTCTCCCGCCGCCGCCCTTCCAAGGAAGGCCCTTCGGGCCCTTTCTCATTTCCGGTGTGCACGACGAACGTCCAGTACGCGCCCCGCTCGCCCTCCAGCAGCCGCCGGAACAGCGCGAGCGCGTCGGCGCGGCCGAAGCCCGGGACCGTGCCCTCGTAGGTCCGCCGGATCACGAAGTTCGCGCCCTCGCCCCGCCCGATCTCCTCGCGCAGCACCCGGCCGACGATCTCCGCGTACTCCTCGTCGTCCACGTCGAAGCCGCCGCCCTCGACCCGGACGTCATGCGCGGGCAGCTCCGCGAGGACCCGGTCCAGCGGCAGTTCGTACGACTCCTCCGGCACCAGCACCGACAGGGGCGTCCCGTCGTCGCGGACGTCGAAGCCGCGTTCGCGGATCTGGCGGAAGGGGATGAGCGCCAGCCCCTCGTCGGGGATGTCGGCGAGCCGCTCGTACGTGGTCACCGGGCCGATCAGCAGCTCCACCGTGTCGTGGTCGTGGAGACCGGGCGTGCGGCGGCGCAGCAGGGCGAACGGGCGATCGTCGGACAGGAGCCGGGTCAGGTCCATGGGTTCCTCTTCCCTGGGGGATCACGGTCATCGCGGTGATCGGGGAGGAACGGCCGGGCCCTGGAAACACCGAAGGCCGCCCCTCGGGCGGCCTTCGCGAAGTCTTGCGTACGCGCAGTCAGTGGGCCGCCGGATGAGCGGTCCACCACCAGTTCTGGATCGAGTGCGCGAACATGCGCCGCACCCTACCGGACAAGCTCCGGGAACTCACGTGATCGACACCCCACGGTCGGCCTATGATCACATCTGCTTTCGTTTTTGACATGTTCTAGTCCATTTGTGGATCACTGAAGGGTGAGTGTGTCACTCCTCTCGAGAACGCGGCCCCTGGCCCTCTTCGCGGCGACGGCCGCCCTCCTCGCCGGGCTGACCGGACAGCCCGCCGCGGCCGCCGACGAGCCGACCATGACCCGGCTGACGCTCGACGGCGACCTGTTCAGGATGACGGACACGAACTCCGTGACGGCCGCGACCACCCTCGCCGGCAGACTGGCGGACGCCGACCTCACCGACGTCGTCACCACCGAGTACCCGACGGACTCGACCGGGGCGGCCGACCCCGGCATGCGCCTGGGCTCCATGCGCGCCTGCGCCGGCGACGAGACCAAGGCGCTGCCGCCGGTGGACCGGAAGATCTCCTGGTGCTGGTCGTCGGAGCTCGGTGACGACACCACACCCCGCTGGTGGCCCCAGGGCATGAGCAGCACCGGCGTCGCCGACGGAGCCGACGGGGCCATCCAGGGCAAAAGTGTCACGGCGGTCGCCTGGCACTACAAGACGTTCAGGACCGACGCGGCCGGCACGCTCGAGGCCAACGACAAGTGCCGGACCAACAACCTGCTCAGGCTCTCCTTCATCGACCGCGACACCCTCAAGTACCGCCACGTCCTGCTCGCCGAGCCGACGTCGGGCGGCCAGAACTTCAAGTACGTCACCGGTCACGGCGGCGGCGTCGTCTGGTACGCCAACCACCTCTACTATCGAACACTTGTTCAGGGCTCCACCCTTCAGGGTGGAGGTGTAGGGCATCCTGAGCCCAGCGGGCCGGAGGGCCGCAGCGGCATTGCTAAAGTCGCCTTGTCCGACAACGTAGTTGGCGGACCTACCGCCGGACTGGCGGGACGTCAAGCCTGTGGAGACCTTGTCAGACCACCCTCGGGTGGCAGGGGCCGATGAAGCAGGAACCCGAGGGAGCACCGCGCAGCGGTGCTGACCCGAATCGCCTACGTTCACGCAGGCGAGGATGTCAATCCTGGCTCTCCCTCGACAAGGCCGGCGGCAGCCAGGACAAGCTGGTCGGCGACGAGTGGTACGGCGGTGCTCCGGGCGCCCGGAGCACCGCCGTACCACTCGTCGCCGACCAGCGCCTCGACCTATCCGGGCCTGCTGAACATGTCCGGCGGCAGGACCGTGATCCAGGACGCCTACGCGGCGACCCGCTATGTCGGCCTCCAGGGCGGCATGACCTGGACCGACGACAGCGGACTGCTGAACTTCGCCTTCCACAAGGGCTGCGCCCTTCAGCCCGCCGTGTTCTCCCGCACCTGGGTGGGCGACACGCGCGCCCCGACGGCCTGCAACGTCACCGTCGGCGGTGCCCTCCACGCCGACGGCAACTGGGCGGTCGGCACCCCGCAGGCCCTGAGCCACTGGCCCAGGCTCGGCACGGCGCGGGTGGACGAGCTGTGGGGGCTCACGGAACACCTCTGCGCCGGCACGGCCCTGCGGGCGAGCTTCCCGTACGAGTTCGAGGCCGTGGAGGAGGCCGACCAGCGCAGAAACGCCTGCGACGGCTACGCGGGCGAGGCCGGTCTCTCCCTGCGCACGGTCTTCGCCGTCGGCTTCACCGACCCGGCGGTGATGGATCTGCACTGACGTGGGCCACCACGTGACCGGCACACGCCGGCCGCCCACGAACCCCGCTCCGATCGAGCGGGGTTCGTCTCACTTGATGAGCAGGGGGATGGACGCCCGACATGACCCCGTAATGTGGACGTCGTGACCGTGAACGCTAAGTCCAGCGCGAGCGCTGGCAACACCTGGCGAGACCTGCCCGCGGCGCAGCAGCCCGAGTACCCCGACACCGAGGCTCTGCGCGCAGTCGTTGCGGAGCTCGAGTCGTATCCGCCGCTCGTCTTCGCGGGCGAGTGCGACCAGCTGCGCGCCCGGATGGCGTCCGTCGCCAAGGGAGAGGCGTTCCTCCTCCAGGGCGGCGACTGCGCCGAGGCCTTCGACGCCGTGTCGGCCGACCACATCCGCAACAAGCTGAAGACGCTGCTCCAGATGGGCGCGGTCCTCACGTACGCGGCCTCCGTGCCGGTCGTGAAGGTCGGCCGTATCGCCGGGCAGTACTCCAAGCCCCGCTCCAAGGGCACCGAGACCCGCGACGGCGTGACCCTGCCGACGTACCGCGGCGACTCGGTCAACGGCTTCGACTTCAACGAGGCCGCCCGGATCCCGGACCCCGAGCGCCTGAAGCGGATGTACAACGCCTCCGCCTCCACGCTCAACCTGGTCCGCGCCTTCACCACCGGCGGTTACGCCGACCTGCGCCAGGTGCACGCCTGGAACCAGGACTTCGTGAAGTCGTCCCCGTCCGGCCAGCGCTACGAGCAGCTCGCCCGCGAGATCGACAACGCGCTGAACTTCATGCACGCCTGCGGGGCCGACCCGGAGGAGTTCCGCACCGTCGAGTTCTTCTCCTCGCACGAGGCGCTGCTGCTCGACTACGAGTCGGCGCTGACCCGCGTGGACTCGCGCACGGGCCGGCTGTACGACGTCTCCGCGCACATGGTGTGGATCGGTGAGCGCACCCGCCAGCTGGACCACGCGCACATCGAGTTCGCGTCGAAGATCCGCAACCCGATCGGGATCAAGCTCGGCCCGACGACCACGGCCGAGGAGGCGCTGCAGTACATCGAGCGCCTCGACCCGGACCGCGAGCCGGGCCGCCTCACCTTCATCGTGCGCATGGGCGCGGACAAGGTCCGCGACAAGCTGCCCGAGCTGGTCGAGAAGGTCACCGCCTCGGGTGCGACCGTCGCGTGGATCACCGACCCGATGCACGGCAACACCTACGAGGCGGCCTCCGGCCACAAGACCCGCCGCTTCGACGACGTGCTCGACGAGGTCAAGGGCTTCTTCGAGGTCCACAAGGGCCTCGGCACCCACCCGGGCGGCATCCACGTGGAGCTCACCGGTGACGACGTCACCGAGTGCGTGGGCGGCGGCGACGAGATCTTCGTCGACGACCTGCACCAGCGTTACGAGACCGCCTGCGACCCCCGGCTCAACCGCAGCCAGTCCCTGGACCTGGCGTTCCTGGTGGCGGAGCTGTACCGGGACTAGCGACGCCGTGACAGCGCAGTGGAGTGGGGCCCGGATCACATACGATCCGGGCCCCACTCCACTGTTGCGGTTCCGGCCCGCCGGGTAAGGTTAGGTTAGCCTCACCGATCATCGGGATGGCGACGCCACGTTATCGATCCCGGCGGGAGGTGAACCGCGTGTTCGTCTGTAGTTGCTTCGGCGTCACCGAGCAGCAGGTCAAGAAGCACGCGGCGGACGGTGCCTGCACTCCTCGCCAGATCGCCTCCGCCTGCAAGGCGGGCACGGACTGCGGCTCATGCGTCCGCCGGATCCAGGCGATCCTCGGCAGGGGCGCGTGCCCGCGCCGTGAGCCGGTCGACCAGGGACAGTCGGTGCTCTCCGACTTCGACGAACTCGAGGAAGCCGCGTAGCCCTCGGCGACCCGGCCGTAACCGACCGTACCCGGTTCTCCGGGGCTCAGCTCTCCGGCTGCTCGATCAGCTGCGCGATGTAGAGCGCCTCGCCGAGCTTCTCCAGCAGTTCCAGCTGGGTGTCGAGGTAGTCGATGTGGTGCTCCTCGTCCGCGAGGATCGACTCGAAGATGTTCGCGGAGGTCACGTCACCCTTGGCGCGCATCACCTCGATGCCGCGCTTGAGGCGGTCGATCGCCTCGACCTCGACCTGCCGGTCGGCCTCGAACATCTCCTTGACCGTCTGGCCCACCCGGACGTGGAACAGCCGCTGGTAGTTCGGCAGCCCGTCCAGGAACAGGATCCGGTCGGTGAGCACCTCCGCGTGCTTCATCTCGTCGAACGACTCGTGACGCGTGTACTTCGCGAGCTTCGTCCAGCCGAAGTTCTCCTGCATCTTCGCGTGCAGGAAGTACTGGTTGATCGCGGTGAGCTCCGCGGTCAGCTGCTCGTTGAGGAATTCGATGACCTCGGGGTCGCCCTGCATCGCGGAAGCTCCTTACCAAGCGGGGAATGAGGAGGTTGCGCCGCGATGATTGCACCGCTGCCGAAGATCGTCCAGTAAGTGCAAGCTTAGTAAGTAAGTGCAGCCTTAGTTCCAAATGTCCGAGTCGGGTCGACCCTGGTCATGTGCACCACCCGAGGTCTGTCAGGATGGAGTCATGGGTCAGCCGGTGGGACGCGAATCAGGAGATCGCGCATCTGAGAACGCGGCGCCGTCGCAGCTTCCGCCGGGACAGCGGCTCCAGCGCGGCTGGCCGGTCACGCATTACGGGCCCGTCCCCAAGTTCCGTCCCGAGCGCTGGGACTTCCGGGTCTTCGGCGCCACCGCCGACGGCGAGAAGTACTCCTGGACCCACGACGAGTTCACCGCTCTGCCGTACGCCTCGGTCGTGGCCGATCTGCACTGCGTGACGAAGTTCAGCATGGTCGGCGCGGAATGGGGTGGCATTCCGGCCCGTACGATCCTGGAAGCCGCGCCGCCCGCCGCCGAGGTCACCCATGTGATGGTGTGGGCGGAGTACGGCTTCAGCTCCAATCTCCGCCTCGCCGACTTCGCGGACGACCGCGCGATCTTCGCCACGCACAAGGACGGCGAACTCCTCACCGCCGAACACGGCTTCCCCCTCCGCCTCGTCGTCCCCCACCTGTACGCCTGGAAGGGCCCGAAATGGGTCCGCGGCATCGAGTACATGACCGCCGACCGCCGCGGCTTCTGGGAGGAACGCGGCTACCACAACATCGGCGACCCCTGGCAGGAACAGCGCTACTCCTACCAGGAGGAGCCGGGCGACGGGCCCGAGCTCTGATCCCGCTCGGTCGGCCCACCCGCTGATCCGGCGTCGGCGGCGTCAGCCGTCCCTGAGCTTCTTCAGGCGTTCCACGTCCGCGGCGTGGCCCTCCTTGCCGCCCGGTGTCTCGATGATCAGGGGAACGCCCGCGGTCGCGGGGTGGGTCATCAGGGCGCGGAACGGGTCCTCGCCGATGTGACCGGACCCGATGTTCTCGTGGCGGTCCTTGTGGGCGCCGACCACGTCCTTGGAGTCGTTGGCGTGGATCAGCTTCAGCCGGCCCTCGCCGACGGTGTCCACCAGCAGGTCCAGCGTCCGGTGCATCCCGCTGGGCCCGGTCAGGTCGTGCCCCGCCGCGAAGATGTGGCAGGTGTCCAGGCAGACGCCGAGCTTCGGGTGGGCGTCCAGCGCCTCGAAGTACGGCCCGAAGTCCCAGGTGCGTGAACAGAGGGAGGCCCCCTGGCCCGCCGTGGACTCCAGGAGCAGATACGGGTCGTCGTCGTGGGTCAACTCGTCCAGCAGCGGCAGCAGATACTCGCGCACCTGCTTCAGCGCCACCGACCGGTCCCGTCCGCCGGTCGCGCTTCCCGTGTGCACGACCACCCCGAGCGCGCCGATCTCCCGGCCCCGGCGCAGCGAGTGCCGCATCGACTCCACGGACTTCTCCGCCGTCGCCTCGGTGTGCGACCCGAAGTTGATCAGGTACGGCGCGTGCACGTACGCGGGGATCGACTCCTCGGCACAGGCGGCCCGGAACTCCTCGTCCTGCCGGGGATTCCCGGCAGGCGTCGCCCAGCCGCGCGGATTGGCGACGAAGACCTGAACCGTCTCGGCCTTCAGATCACGGGCGTACGTCAGCCCGACGGAGTTCAGACCACCGGCGACGGGGACATGACCGCCGACGGGGTTGCGGGACGGGCCGGGGAGGTCGGGCGACTGCTGAGTGCTCACGGCACCAAGGGTGTCATGCGGCCGGGGGCATTCGACCGGCGGCTTCGACAGCCGCCGCCCGGCACCCCCGCCTCTGACGACTCCCGCCCTTGACGGCTCTCGCCTCTGACGACTCCCGCCCTTGACGGCTCTCGCCTCTGACGACTCCCGCCCTTGACGGCTCACACCTCTGCAACTCCCGCCCCTGACGGCTCACACCTCTGCAACTCCCGCCCGGCCGACCGTGGTCGGCCGGGCCGACAGCCTGCCCCGGTCCGCCGGTCCGCCGGTCCGCCGGTCCCGAACGGCCGGCTTCCGTCAGCGGATCTCGATCGTGATCTTCGAGCCCTTGGCCGCGGTGTCGCCGCCGCCCACCGACTGGCTCCTGACCTCGTCGCCGAAGAGCCCGAGCAGGCCCCGGTCCTCCTCGACCTCGAAGCCGGCGGCCCGCAGTTTCCGGGTCGCCTCGTCGACGCTGTCGCCCACGACGTCCGGGACCTCGACCATGACGGGCCCCTTGGAGATCGTGAGGGTGACGGTGTCGCCCGTGCCGACCTGCTTGCCCGCGCCCGGCGACTGCTCGGCCACGAGCCCCTTCTCGAACTCGGAGTTGACCTGCTTCGAGGCGATCTTCACCTTGAGGCCCGCCTCCTCCAGCTCGGCCCTGGCGTCCTCGACCGAGGCGCCGGACAGCTCGGGCACCTCCACCGGGGCGCCCCGGCTGACCACGATCCTGACGGCCGAGCCCGAGGAGACCTCGGTGCCGGAGCCCGGCTGGGTGCTGATCACCTGGCCCCGGATGACCTCGTCGCTGAACTCCCGTGTCACCAGGCCCGGTTCGAGCCCGGCGCCGTTCAGCCGGGTCTTCGCGAGGTCCAGCCGGTAGCCCTTCAGATCGGGCACCTTCACGGTCTCCGGGCCCTTGGAGAGCGTCACCGTCACCGTCTCGTTGTCCCGGATCCGCTCCCCGGGCGCCGGGTCGGTGCTGATCACTCTGCCGCGCTTGACGGTGTCACTGAACGCCTGCTTGACCTCGACCTCCAGGCCGGCGCCTTCGAGCCGCTTCGTCGCGTCCGCCCGGCTCTGCTGCAGCACGGCCGGGACCTGCGTGAACTGGCCGGAGTTGATGTACCAGACACCCCCGCCCACACCGAGGACGAGCAGCACGGCCACGACGACCGCCCACAGCCCACGCCGGGGCGCGGGGGAGTTGCGGGTGCGCCGGGGCGGCGGCGGAGGCGACGCGAACCGGCTCGTACGGTTCAGCTGGTCGGGGTCCGTGGCCACCGACCGCGACACGGACAGCGAGCGCGGGATCACGCTGGTCCGGTCCTCGGCGCTGTCGTGGCCGTCGGCCGTCGCCTGCGGCGGCACCGCGTCCAGCTGCTCGCCGCTCAGCCCGGCCCGAGCCTCCAGTGTCTGCGCGAGCAGCGCTACGGCGTCGTACGGCCGCAGCTCCGGATTGCGGGCGGTCGCCGACGCGACCAGCTCGTCCAGCTGGTACGCCAGCCCCGGTACGAGGGCCGACGGCGGCGGCACGTCGTCGTGCAGCGCGTGGTAGAGCACCTGCGCGGGGGAGTCCCCGGAGTGCGGCTTGCCGCCGGTGAGCATCTCGTAGAGCATCACGCCGCACGCGTACACGTCGACGCGGGTGTCGGTCGTGCCGTGCTCCAACTGCTCGGGGGCGAGGTAGGAGACGGTGCCGAGGACGGTGCCGGTGGTGCTGGTGACGGTGTCCACGGCCCGTACGAGCCCGAAGTCGGCGACCTTGACCCGGCCGTCGTCCCCTATCAGCACGTTCTCCGGCTTCATGTCCCGGTGCACGAACCCGGCGCGGTGCGCGGCGCCCAGCGCGGCGAGCACCGGCTCCAGGATGTCCAGCGCCGCCCGGGGCTGCAGCGCCCCGCGCTCGCGCAGCACGTCACGGAGGGTGCAGCCGGCGACGTACTCCATCGCGAGGTAGACGTACGAGCCGTCGGTGCCCTGGTCGTAGACCCCCACCACGTTCGGGTGGGACAGCCGTGCCACCGACTTGGCCTCACGGATGAACCGCTCGACGAACGTCCGGTCCGCGGCCAGCGTCGGATGCATCACCTTGAGCGCGAGCACGCGGTCGAGGCGGGTGTCCACGGTCCTGTAGACCGTGGCCATCCCGCCGACCGCGATCCGCGCCTCGACTCGATACCGGCCGTCGAGCACATGGCCGACAAGCGGGTCCTGAAGGGTCGTGTCCACGCAGGTGAGTGTACGAGCCGCCGCTGACGGGCCCCTAAGGTTCCGTGGCACGCGAGACGTACTGCAGCAGAGCTGTGACCGAGATCGGAGGGCTGTGACAGGCGGGTGTTCGGCCGAGCTCGTTCGGTTGTTCGAGTGAGAGTGGAGTGGCGTGAGGTTCGCCTCAGAACGCCGGGCGCTCCGGATCCAGCCGCGCCAGTCCCTCGCCCGGTGACGACGCCTCCGCGAAGTGGCGGCGGGGGATGCGGCCCGCGCGGTGGGCCAGCCGACCCGCCTCCACCGCGTGCCGCATGCCCTCGGCCATGAGGACCGGTTCCTGGGCCCGGGTCACGGCGGAGGCGAGCATGACACCGGCGCACCCCAGCTCCATCGCGAGCGCCACGTCCGACGCCGTACCGGCGCCCGCGTCGAGGATCACCGGCACCCGCGCGTGCTCGACGATCAGCTGGAAGTTGTGCGGGTTGCGGATGCCGAGCCCGGACCCGATGGGCGACCCGAGCGGCATGATCGCGGCGCAGCCCACGTCCTCCAGTTTCCGCGCGAGGACGGGATCGTCGTTCGTGTACGGCAGCACGGTGAAACCGTCGTCGACGAGCGTCTCGGCGGCGTCGAGCAGCTCGATCGGATCGGGCAGCAGCGTGCGCTCGTCGGCGATGACCTCCAGCTTGACCAGGGACGTACCCAGCGCCTCGCGTGCGAGGCGGGCCGTCAGCACGGCCTCGCCCGCGGTGAAGCAGCCGGCCGTGTTGGGCAGGACCCGGATGCCGAGCCTGTCGAGCACCGACAGGACCGAGCCGTGCACGGACGCGTTCACGCGACGCATCGCCACCGTCGTCAGTTCCGTGCCGGAGGCCACCAGAGCGCGCTCCAGGACGTCCAGGCTGGGCGCGCCGCCCGTGCCCATGATCAGGCGGGACGAGTAGGTCGTGCCGCCGAGGACGAAGGGGTCGTCTGCCATGGGATCAGCCTCCTTGGACGGCGGTGAGGACCTCGACACGGTCCCCCTCGCAGAGGGCGGTGGTCGTCCACCGCGCGCGCGGGACGACGGTTTCGTTGAGCGCGGCGGCGACACCGGCGGGGGACGCGGTCAGCGTCCGCACGAGCGCGTCGAGGGCCGTGCCGGGAGTGATCTGCCGCCGCTCCCCGTTGACGAGGACGGTCAGCGTCCCGGTGGTGTTCATACGGGCTGCTCCAGGAGTTCGCGGGCCGCGCCGGCGCGGAACCGCAGCGGCGTGAAGTCACGGGCCTCCTCCGGCAGTTCACCGGTGGTCAGCACATGGGCCAGGACGTCACCGGTCACCGGGGTGAGGAGCACCCCGTTGCGGTAGTGGCCGGTGGCGAGGAGCAGGCCGTCGAGCCCGGTCGGGCCGAGGAGGGGCGCGTTGTCGGGGGAGGCGGGGCGCAGGCCCGCGCGGGTCTCGGTGAGCGGGAGTTCGGTGATCCCGGGGACGAGTTCATGGGCGTCCCGCAGCAGTTCGTACACCCCGCCGGCGGTCACCGTGGTGTCCCAGCCCTGCTCCTCGCTGGTCGCGCCGACGACGAGTTCGCCGTTCTCGCGGGGCACCAGGTAGACGTGACTGCCACGCACCACGGCCCGCACGGTACGGCTCAGGAAGGGCGCGTACGGCTTCGGCACGGTCAGCCGCAGCACCTGCCCCTTCACCGGCCGCACCGGCGGCAGCACCTCCTCCGGGACCCCGGCGAGCCGCCCGCTGAGGCTGCCCGCGGCGAGGACGACCTGCCCGGCCGCCACCTGGTCACCGTCGCCGGTCCGGACCCCGGCGGCCCGCTCCCGCACCACCGACAGCTCGTCGGCCCAGGCCCGGTGGAACACCACCCCGGCGCGCACGCAGGCCGCGACGAGGGCCCCGGAGAGCCGCCTCGGGTCGATCTGGTGGTCCCCGTCGACCCGCAGTCCGCCGCGCACGCCCGGCGCGAGCATCGGCTCCAGACGGCGGCACTCACGTCCGCTCAGCCACTCCGACTCCAGGCCCGACCGGCGCTGCAGGGCGTGCAGTTCGCGCAGATGGGCGCGGTCGTCGGCGTCGAGCGCGACCGCGAGCGTGCCGGAGCGGCGGTAACCGAGGTCGAGGCCGGTCTCCTCCGTCAGCTCGGCCGCGAAGTCCGGGTAGCGGCGCGCGGACTCCAGGTTGAGCCCCAGCAGTGTCTGCTCGCCGTAGTGCAGTTCGGTGACCGCGGCGAGCATCCCGGCCGCCACCCGGGCCGCCCCGCCGCCGGGCTCGGGATCGACCACGGCCGTGGCGAACCCGCGCTGCGCGGCCCGCCACGCCGTGACGAGCCCGATGATTCCGCCCCCCACGACGAGGACGTCTGACGTGTGCGTACGCGACATGGGCGTCCAGCCCCTCCCTTCGCCGGCATGACCCGGATCAGGTTCGTACGGTCGGAGGCCGCCAGCCTCCCTCTCAGCCCGGTGCGTCCGGGCTCCCGCGAGTGCTCTACGGTGGCCCACCCTAGCCCTCGCCGATCGTCCCAGTAAGGGAGCCTCCGCTCATGCCCCGCTCGCTCGACGGTCTCGTCCTCGCCCACGTCGCGGACCAAGCCCCAGGTCAGGTGGGCACCCGCACCCGGTTCGCGTACCACGAGAAGGACGGCGAGATCTGGGCCGAGTACGCGGGCGGCGACGTCGTACGCGGTCACCTCGTGGGCACGCGCGCGGGGGACCGGCTGGACTTCCGGTACGTGCAGCTGAAGACCGACGGGGCCACCGCGTCCGGGCACTGTGTGTCCCAGGTCTCCGAGCTCCCCGACGGGCGGGTCCGCCTGGAGGAGACCTGGGAGTGGGAGTCGCGACCGGGCAGCGGGACGAGCGTGGTGGAGCAGGTCGACGAGACCGTGGGGCGGCTCACGGAAAGCGACCGCCGACCCACCCGCTGACTGACCGAACGTCAGTTGTCTATGGTGATCAGGTGAGCGAGCAGACGCAGCAAAGGGGCGGGTCGGCGCGGCGCGTGGTCGTCGTGGGCGCGGGCATGGCCGGTGTGCAGACCGCGGTCGCCCTGCGCGAACAGGGCTTCACCGGCGACGTGACACTGATCGGCGCCGAGCCGCACCAGCCGTACGACCGGCCGCCGCTCTCCAAGGCCGTGCTGCTCGGCAAGGCCGAGGGCTCCGCCTTCGACGTCGACTTCGAGGCGCTCGGCATCGAACTCCGGCTGGGCCGCGAGGTGTCGGGCCTGCGCCCCGCCGACCACGAACTCGACACGGCCGCCGGGCCCGTCCCGTACGACCTCCTCGTCCTCGCGACCGGCGCGGAACCGATCCGGCTGCCGGGCGCCGAGGGAGTGCCCGGGGTGCATCTCCTGCGGACCCTGGACGACGCCGAGCGGCTGCGGCCCGTACTGGCCCGGCAGCACGACATCGTGGTCGTGGGCGCGGGCTGGATCGGCGCCGAGTTCGCCACGGCCGCGCGCGAGGCGGGCTGCGCGGTGACGGTCGTCGAGGCGGCCGACCGCCCGCTCGCGGGCGCCCTGCCGGCGGAGGTGGCCGCGCCGATGGCCGCCTGGTACGCCGACAGCGGGACCACGCTGCGCACCCACGCGCGCGTGGAGCGCGTCGAGCCCGGGACGGTCGTCCTGGACGACGGCACCCGGGTGCCGGCCGGCGCGGTCGTCGTGGGGATCGGCGCCCGCCCGGCGACGGTCTGGCTGAAGGGCTCGGGCATCGAGCTCGGCGCACACGGCGAGGTGGTGGCCGACGACCACCTGCGCACCTCCGCGCCGGACGTCTACGCGGTCGGCGACTGCGCCTCCTTCCCCTCGGCCAGGTACGGCCGTCGCCTCCTCGTCCACCATTGGGACAACGCCCTCCAGGGCCCTCGCACGGTCGCCGCGAACATCGTCGGCGAGACCCCCGAGCCCTACGACCCCGTCCCCTACTTCTGGTCCGAACAGTTCGGCCGCTTCGTCCAGTACGCGGGCGACCATGCCTCCGCCGACACCATGGTCCGGCGCGGCGACCCCACCGGCACCGCCTGGTCGGTGTGCTGGCTCCGCGAGCGCCGGCTGGTCGGCCTGCTCGCCGTGGGCCGGCCCCGCGACCTAGCTCAGGGCCGCCGCCTGATCGAGGCGGGCACCCCGATGGACCCGGAGCTGCTGGAGGACCCGGCCAGGCCCCTGAAGGCGGCGACGGCGTAGCGCAGGCGTTTTTCACCGCCGCCCGGCGTACTCCCCACCCCCCTGTCGGCCCCCGTCGGAGGGGCTCGGCTACCCACTGTCAGTCCCAGATGGCAGTCTTGGAGACGTGACCGAGATTGACGCAAAGATCGATGCTCTCGTCCCCGCGTGGCTGACCCTCCCCGACATCGCAGAGATGCTGGACGTCGAGGTGACCCGCGTGCGGCAGCTGGTGAAGGAAGGCCAGCTCATCGCCGTACGCCGTGGTGAGAACCGCGCGCTGCACGTCCCCGCCGCCTTCATCGACGGGGACAAGGTGGTCAAGGGCCTGTCCGGCACCCTGACCCTGCTGAGGGACGACGGCTTCACCGACGAAGAGATGCTGGAGTGGCTCTTCACTCCGGACCCGAGCCTGCCCGGAACCCCGGCCCAGGCCCTGAGCGAGAATCGCGGCACGGAGGTGAAGCGCCGCGCCCAGGCGCTCGCCGTCTGACCCGAACACCGGAAACACCCGAAAATCTGACGCAGCCGCCTGTACGGCGTGCGGGAGCCGGGCCCGCGAGGGCCCTGGCTCCCGCACGCCGCACCGACAACGCACCGCCAACGGGGGACACACGCATGCCCGACGCCGCCGCACAGCTCGCCGACGCCCGGCTCTACCTCTGCACGGACGCCCGCAGGCGACAGGGCGATCTGCCCCAGTTCCTGGACGCGGTCCTGAGCGGCGGCGTGGACATCGTGCAGCTGCGCGACAAGGGCATGGAGGCCGCCGAGGAGCTGGAGCACCTCCAGGTCTTCGCGGACGCGTGCCGCCGGCACGGCAAGCTGCTGGCCGTCAACGACCGCGCGGACGTGGCGCACGCCATCGGCGCGGACGTGCTGCACCTCGGCCAGGGCGACCTTCCCGTCCCCGCCGCCCGCGCCATCCTCGGTGCGGGTGTCCTGATGGGCCGCTCCACCCACGCCGAGGAGGAGGCCGCCGCCGCGGCCGTCCAGGAGGGCGTGGACTACTTCTGCACCGGCCCCTGCTGGCCCACCCCCACCAAGCCCGGCCGTCACGCCCCCGGCCTGGACCTCGTGCGGTACACCGCCGCCCTCGGCACCGACCGCCCCTGGTTCGCCATCGGCGGCATCGACCTCGGCAACCTCGACGAGGTCGTCGAGGCGGGCGCCCGCCGGGCCGTCGTCGTCCGGGCGATCACGGAGGCCGACGACCCCGCCTCCGCCGCGGCGGAGTTCGCCAAGCGTCTGCGCGCCCTGTAGTGGGTCCACGGCTGTCCAAGGCGTGGACAACAGGTCGGCAAAACGGACAAAACCCCCGCCTCTGGTTGGGGGACGACCCCGACCTGACTAACCTGCCGGTATGGCCCTAGGAACCGCTTCTACCCGGACTGACCACGCACGCACCGTGCGTGACATGCTCGCCACGGGCAAGACCACGTACTCCTTCGAGTTCTGGGCGCCCAAGACGGCGAAGGGCGAGCGGAACCTGTGGAACGCCCTCCGCAGGATCGAGGCGGTCGCCCCCAGCTTCGTCTCCGTGACGTACGGCGCGGGCGGCTCCACCCGGGCCGGCACGGTGAAGGCGACCGAGCAGATCGCCGCCGACACCACCCTCACCCCGGTCGCCCACCTCACCGCGGTCAGCCACTCCATCGCCGAGCTGCGCAACATCATCGGCCAGTTCGCGGACGCCGGGATCCGCAACATCCTCGCGGTCCGCGGCGACCCGCCCGGCGACCCCACGGCCGAGTGGGTCGCGCATCCGCAGGGCCTGACCTACGCCGCCGAACTCGTCCAGCTCATCAAGGAATCGGGCGACTTCTGCGTAGGCGTCGCGGCCTTCCCGGAGATGCACCCGCGTTCCCCGGACTGGGACAGCGACGTGGCGCGCTTCGTCGACAAGTGCCGGGCCGGCGCCGACTACGCGATCACCCAGATGTTCTTCCACCCGGACTCGTACCTGCGTCTGAGGGACGCCGTCGCGACGGCCGGCTGTGAAACCCCTGTCATTCCGGAGGTCATGCCCGTCACCAGCGTGAAGATGCTGGAACGGTTGCCACAACTCAGCAACGCCGCCATCCCGAACGCCCTGAAAGAGCGGATCGTCACAGCCAAAGACGATCCGGCCGCTGTACGCTCCATTGGCATCGAGTTCGCCACGGAGTTCTGCGCGAGGCTGCTGGACGAAGGAGTCCCCGGACTTCACTTCATCACCCTGAACAACTCCACCGCGACTCTGGAAATCTACGAGAACCTGGGCCTGCACCATTCACCACGGGCCTAGACCGGTCGCACTCGCGTACGACACACTGCGTAGCGGCTACAGGGAGAGGGGCGTACATGGGCTGGACGGTCCTCTACATCGCGTTCGGTGTCGTCGCGTTGTGGCTGCTGGGTGAGGTGCTGCTGCAGTACAAGGCGCGCCTGCGCTGGCGACTGCTCGCCTTCGCCGGTTTCCTCGGAGTCGTCCTCGGTGTGCTGATCCCCAACGTGATCGTCATCGCGCTGGGCGCGATCGGGTTCGCGATCGGGCAGACCTATGTGACGCTGTCGTTCCGCCGCGGCTTCGAGGCCGGCTGGGCGGTCCGCCCGCGCCCCGGTGAGGGCGAGGAGGGCGGCAGGCTCCCCAAGGTCGGCAAGAAGCGGCGGCGCGGCGAACCGGACCGCCAGGACCCGACCCTGGAGGTCACGGACCTGGAGGCCACGGCCGCCGGAACGTACCGCCAGGACGACGGTCGGCTCGACGACGACCGCGACGACGACGTGTTCGTCCGCCCGGGGTCCCTGCCCTCCGCGGCCGGGACGAACACCGTCTACTCCCCGGAGCCCCTGCCGGACGACACCAGCACGTACGGCGTCTACCGCGACGACAACGCCTACGCGGGCGCCGCCGGCCAGCCCTACGCGACCGCCGACCAGTCCGCCCAGGACGAGGCCTTCGCCTACTACGGCTACGACCAGCAGGGGTACGGCTACGACCCGTCCCAGCAGCAGTACGCCGCCTACTCCGACCCCTACATCGGCACGCAGACGTACGACGCCACGGCCTCGTACGACCAGTCCTACGGCCAGCAGGGATACGGCCAACAGGGCTACGGCCAGGACCAGTACGGCAACGGCGGCTACGGCGGCGAGACCCCGCCCGGTGGTGTCTGGGTTCCGCAGCAGCGCAACACCGACGACTCCTTCGGCTCGGACCTCCCGTCGGACCAGCAGTACCCGTACCAGGGCAACGGCAACGGCAACGGCAACGGGAATGGCCAGAACGGCTACGACGAGCAGCAGTACCGTTTCTGAAGGGCCACCCGGGTCGGGGTGAGCCTCACTGGGAGCCGCGGAAGTCCGGCCCCTCCACGATCAGTCCGGACACCAGCGCGCCCGACATCCCGGCGTGCGGGAGGCCGCCGCCCGGGTGGGACCAGCCGCCGACGGTGAACAGGCCCGGTGTCGCGGTGCTGTTGGACGGATGCAGCAGGCGGCCGTCGGCCGCGGCGAGCGCCGGGGCGGGGACCGCGCCGCCCACCGCACCGGTCGTCCGCGCGATGTCGGCCGGGGTGCGGACCTCGTGCCACAGGAGGCGCTCGCGCAGGTCGGGTACGGCGCGCTCGGCGGCGCTGATCAACCACTCCGCCTGATGATCGAAGACATCCGACTCGGCCCAACCGAAGTCGGGTTCGGCGGGGACCGGGCACGTGACCGTGACCGCCTCATGCCCGGAGTCCGGCACCAGTCCCGGATCGTCGGGGCGCAGCACCGTCACCGTCGGCCGCGCGACCATCCCGTGGGAAGGGCCGAACAGGAGGTCCAGCTCACCGTCGCGGTCGTCCGTGTGCACCACCGTCCGGTGCGCCGCGCCGTCCGGCCGGGCACCGCGCAGCGCCAGCAGCACGGTCAGACGGCTCGTCGTCCCCCGCTGGGCGGGTACCCCGCCCGCACTCCGCACGGCCGACGGCCGCACCCATCGGCCCAACACCTCGGGCGCGACGCCGGCGACCACGAAGTCGGCCTCGGCCACCGCGCCGTCCGCCAGCTCCACCCCGGCCGCCCGGCCGTCCTTCTCGACGATCCCCGTGACCTCGCCGCAGAAGACGAACTCGACCCTGCGGGCCAGGCACCGCTCGTACAGGGCCCGCGCCAACTCCCGTATGCCGCCTCGGACGTACCAGGTCCCGAAGGCGTGCTCCATGTACGGCAGGACCGCCGCGCTCGCCGGGACGGTTCTCGGGTCCAGGCCGTACGCGAGGGCGTGGCTCTCCAGCAGGGCCGTCAGCCGGGGGTCGCGCAGCTCCCACGCGCCGATCTCGGCGAGGGTGCCGGCGCGGCGGGTGCGCAGGAGCCGCTTGTGGGGCACGGCAGGGTACGGCTCGCGCTCGGCGAGGACCTGCCAGTCGGGCCACAGCGGCTCCTCCAGGAGGGGCCGCCGGGTGCGGTCCCAGGCCTCGCGGGCCCGCACCAGGAAGTCGCCCCAGCGGTCGCCGGCGTCCGAGCCGAGGGCGGAGTTCAGGGCGGTGACCACGCCGGCGCGCGAGGCGTTGGGAAGCAGGAGGTCCGTGCCGTCCGCGAAGACGTGCCGGGCCGCCGGGTCCACCTGGACCAGGTCGACGCACTTCTCCAGCGCTTCCTTGCCGGTCTTGAGGAACAGATCGCGGTAGACGGCGGGCAGGGTCAGCAGCCCCGGGCCCGTGTCGAACGCGAAGCCGTCGCGCTCGTGACGACCCACGGCTCCGCCGTAGGTGGCCGTGCTCTCGTGCACCACCACTCGGTGGCCCGCGACGGCCAGCCGGGCGGCGGCTGCCATGGCGCCCAGGCCGGCGCCGATCACCGCGATTTTTGCCATGCCAGGACCTTATCGGCCGCCGCTGACAGTTCGATCTCGCGGGACAGCTCGGGGGACAGCTTGCGGGACAGCTCGGGGCGCGGGGGAGTACGAGCGCGGACGTGATCGTCACCAGTTGGCGGCAAGGGGGTCTGAGGGTGAGTGCCCAGGGCTGAGTACCCGTACTCAGCCGGTGAGATGAGTAGGCGCGCGGATGGCCTCCGACCTGCGCGAACGAGAAGGTGGAGGCACGGGAAGGGGCGCGGCTCCGGTACCGCCGGCACGGGGCGGCGGAACGGCTCTCGCGCTCTTACCGCTCCTTCCGTCGACGTGAGTCGGCGGGAGCGAGGCACGGGGGAGACGGGGGAACGGGGAAGCGCCGGTTCGAGGTGGCCCGCGGGGGACGCGGCCAGGTCGGACCGGCGCTCTCGTCTGTGCCCCGGTCCGGTCAGCGGTGCCCGCTCACCCGGCCCTGGAGCAGCCGGGACAGCGCCGCGTGGACGTCGTCCAGGGAGCGCTCCGGCTGGAACGCCTTCCAGTCCAGGGCGGCCACCAGGACCATACCGACCAGGGCGGCCGCCGTCAGGCCGACGTCGATCTCGTCGCTCAGCTCGCCCCTCTCGACGCCCTCGCGCAGCACTCCCTCGACGACCGCGACCGCCTGCTGCCGGACGACCATCAGCGTGGACTGCCAGGCGCGGTTGGTGCGCCACAGCTCGGCCACGTAGAGCTGGGTGAAGGACGGGTAGCGGTCGATGAACAGGAGGCCGGCCCGGATCATCGCGTCCAGGGCGTCGACGCTGCTGCCGCTCTCCTCCGCCGTCCGCTCGGCCGCCTCCCGGAGGGAGGCCGTGAGGAGACCCACGCCGTGCCGCAGCAGCTCCTCGAAGAGGACCGACTTGCTCGCGAAGTTGTAGTAGACCGTGCCCTTGGCGACGCCGGCGCGCTCGGCGATCTCGTCCACCGTCGTGGCGGAGAACCCCTGCTCCGCGATGAGGGTGACGGCCGCTTCGTAGAGTTTCTGCCGGGTCGCCTCGCGGCGGCCCCCGCCTGCGCCGCCGGGGGCGTTGCTGCTTTCCATGGCCCTGATTGTCACAGGAACCGTGCCGTGCGCGGTCACAGACTCAACTCCGGGTGCAGTCGGTCCAGCGTCCACACCTGCTTGCGGCGGGCGGACAGGGCCGTCAGGGCGAGGGCGCCGACGGTGAAGGCCGCCAGCACCGCGCACGCCTGCCAGACGGGGCCCAGACCGCCGCCCGTGATGAGCCTCCTGAGGGCGTCGACGACATGGCTCATCGGCAGGAAGGGGTGGACCGCGTTGAAGAAGTCCGGGCTGGTCTGCACGGGATACGTGCCGCCCGCCGACGTCAACTGGAGCATCAGGAAGGCGAGGACGAGGATCCGGCCCGCCGCCCCGAAGCGCGCGTTGAGCCACTGCACGATCGCCGCGAAGCACGCCGTCACCAGGAACAGGAAGCCCACCGTCCCGGCCGCCCGTGCCATCTCCAGGCCGACCGCCCAGTGCAGTACCGCCATCAGCGCGACCGTCTGCAGCACGCCCAGGGCGGCCACCGGCAGCCAGCCCGCCAGCGCGATCCGCCACGCCGAGGCACCCGCCGCGAGGGCCCGCCGGTTGAGCGGCTGGATCAGCATGTACGCCACCATCGCGCCCACCCAGAGGGACAGCGGGATGAAGTACGGGGCGAAGCCGGTGCCGTAGTTGGGCGCCTTGTGCAGGTCCCTGCTGGCCAACTGCACAGGGTCTGCCATCACTTCGGTACGCCGGTCGCGGTCCCGCTCGTCGTAGTCCGGGATCTGCTCGGCTCCGTCGTGCAGACCGCCCGCGAGCTTCCCGGAGCCGTCGGCCAGCTTGTACATGCCGCCCTTGAGGTCGACCGCGCCCGTCTTGAGGTCGCCGACGCCCGTGTCCAGGTCCTCCGCGCCGGTCTTCGCGGTGCCGAGGCCGGTGTGCAGCGTCTTGGCCCCCTTGGCGACCTTCGTGGCGCCCTTGTCGAGCGCGTTCACCTTGGCGACGGCGTCGTCGAGGTCCGTGGAGAGGGTGGGCGCCGCCTTCGCGAGGGCGCGGGCCTGCTTCTCCAGGGTCTCCAGGTCCTTGTCGAAGGCCTTCATGTCACCGTCGTAGTTCTTCACCACGGTGTTGACGTCCTCGGCGAGCACGGCCGCCTCCGCCGCCGCGTCCTTGGCCTTCTTGAGGTCCGCGCAGGCCGCGTCGGGCAGGACCGCCTCCTCGCAACGGCGCTTGTGGACGTCGTCCAGGGTCTCGGAGGCGGCACGGGTGCCGGTCTCGGCGGCCGGCGCCGTCCTGACGAACGCGTCGAGGTGATCCCGGATCGTGGCGGCCGAGTCGGCGACCAGGGTCGCGGTGTCGGCGATCGTGTCGCCGTTCTCCTTCAGGAAGGGCCGTACCTGGTCCGCCGCGGCGCCGACCTTGTCGGCGAGCTTCCCGGTGCCGTCCGCGACCTGCTGGGCGCCGTCCTCCAGATCGCCCGCGCCCTCGTCCAGGTCCTTCAGCCCGCCGGACAGCTCCCCGCTGCCCTCCTTGGCCGTCTTCAGCCCGTCCGCGAGGTCCCTGGAGCCCTTCTCCGCCTTGTCGATCCCGCCCTTGAGATCGTCGGCGCCGTCCGCCGCCTTCTCGGTCTCCCCGTGGATGTCAGAGAACGAGATGAAGATCCGGTCCAGGAACGACCGCGAGGCCTTCGTCGACGCCGCCGTGCGCACCTCCGAGAACACCGTCCGCGAGATCTGCCCGACGATGTAGTTGTTCGCGTCGTTGGTCCGCACCTGGAGGGCGCCCGTCTCCGGCACGTCCCCCGAGCTGGACGCGATCCTCGCGCTGAAGTCCTTCGGCATCGTCAGCGACAGGTAGTACGTGCCGTCCTCGACGCCCTCACGGGCCTCGGCGGCGCTCACCCGGTGCCACTCGAAGGTGTCGCTGTCCCGCAGCCCCTTCGCGATGTCGTCGCCCGCAGTCAGCCTCTGCCTGCCCACCGACGCCCCCTCGTCGTCGTTCACCAACGCCACGGGAATGCGGTCCAGACGGCCGTACGGGTCCCAGAAGGACCACAGGTACAGGGCGCCGTACAGCAACGGCAGCAGCAGGAGCGCGACCAGCGCGGCGCGCGGCAGCTTCCCCCGGCCGAACCGCCTGAGCTCAAGCGCGGCGAGTCTCGGCGAACGCATCGGCCGTCTCCTTGTCGTGGTCGTGGTCGTGGTCGTCGTTGTCGGTTCCGTCGGTTCCGTCGCTGCCGTCGGGGGCGGGGGCGGGGGCGGGGGCGGGGTCGGCATCGGGGGAGGGGGCTTCGCGTACGTCCGCACGCGCGCGTGCGTCCTTCCCCGGTGCCGACGACACGACGACCGCCCCCTGCGGGGCCTCGCTGCACACCGCCACGACCGTGATCCCGGACTCGGTGAGGGACCTCAACAGGGCCCATGTCTCGGCCCGTTCGGCGTCGGAGAGCTTCAGGTCGGTGTCGTCGACGCCGAGCAGCCGGGGCCGGCCGACGAGGGCGAGGGCGACGGACAGCCGCAGGGCCTCCATCCGGTCGAGGTCGCGTACGGCGGTCCTGGAGCCCTTGGGCAGGGCCTCGCGGTCGAGCCCGGCGGCGGCCAGCGCGGTGTCGACACGGAGCTTCGCCTCGGCGGCACGCTCGGCCCGGGGCAGCAGCAGCCACCGCAGGGAGCCGTCGAACCGCCGCTGCAGCAGCGCCCGTTCGCGCAGGTGCTCCCCGACGGTCAGAGCCGGGTCGAGGTCGGTCACACCGGGGACGTGGGCGAGGGCGCTCATCCGCCGCACGGCCGCCATCCGCTTCGGCAGCCGCAGGGAGCCGACCGTGGCCTCGCCCTCGCTCGGCTTCATCCGTCCGGTGAGCGCGAGCAGCAGACAGGTCCGGCCCGATCCGGACGGCCCCTCGACCGCGACCAGCGAGCCGGCCTCCGCCTCGAACCCGACACCCCGGAACGCCCAGCCGCGCGGCCCCTTGAGCCCGAACCCTTCCGCGCCGACGGCGACACCGTGGGCCGTCCCCTGCCCCGCGTCCGCCTCCCCTGGCTCTGCCATGTCCCCCAAGCCCCTCTGCCTGTTTTTGAACTGACTGGTCAGTGCAAAAACTACTCCGAACCTCTGATCGAAGCAAAAGTGCAGGTCAGAACGGATTGTCAGTGGCATACCGCACGATGAGCACATACGGCACCTCGTGTCAGAGCGTGTCGTCCGAAGACGACAGGAGGTTCGTCATGGCCAGCTACCACGCAGCCGCCGCCAACCGGCGCCGCGCGACCGGCCCTGCCCCCTCACTGACCGGCCCGGCGAGCGACGTGCACCCCGTGCTGCGCCGGGCCACGGCCCCACCCGCCGCCCTCGACCTGCTCGCCCAGGCCCGCTCCGGACTCGACGAGGCGTCCGGACTCCAGACGCCCAACGAGCGGTACGCCACCGCCCACCTGGCCGCCCTGCGCACCGCCGCCGCGGTCCTCGCCGCCCGGGGCCGCCCCGAACCCACCCCCAAGCGCCGCGCCAAGATCCGGAGCGCCTGGGAAGTACTCCCCGAGATAACGCCCGAACTCGCCGAGTGGAGCGCGCTGTTCGCCTCCGGCGCCGCCCGCCGCGCGCGTGCCGAGGCGGGCATCCAGGGCGCTGCGAGCGCGCGTGACGCCGACGACCTCATACGCGACGTGGCGATGTTCCTGCGCCTGGTCGAACGGATGCTGGTGCTCCAGCCGGTGCTGCCGCAGCCCCGGCAGGACGCCGCCCCGGGGGTCCCGGACGCGGGCTGACCGACCGTCCCTGCGCCGCCCATTAGGGTTGGGGCATCCGCACCCTCCGCCGCGGCCATCGGTCCCGGCGGAGGCGCAAGCCCATCGCTCCGCCGCACACCAGGCGGTGCCGCGCCGAGGAGTCAACTGCCGTGTCGGACCCGATGCGACCCCGAGCCTCTCTCCGTACCGCCGTGGTCTGGGAGGTCCTCCAGGACGCCCTGGACCGCCGGGTGAAGGCCACGGGACGAGAGTCGCTCGACGTGCTGGACACCGGGGGCGGCAGCGGCAAGTTCGCGGTGCCCGTCGCCCGTCTCGGCCATCGCGTCACCGTCGTCGACCCCAGCCCGAACGCGCTGTTCGCGCTGGAGCGCCGGACCGCCGAGGCCGGCGTCGCCGACCGCGTGCGGGGCGTCCAGGGCGACGCCCACGGCCTCTTCGACGTCGTCGAGCGCGGCGGGTACGACGCCGTGCTCTGCCACGGCGTCCTGGAGTACGTCGACGACCCCGCCGAGGGCATCGGCAACGCGGTCGCCGCGCTGCGCCCCGAGGGCGTCCTCAGCCTGCTCGCCGCCGGCCTGGGCGGCGCGGTGCTCGCGCGGGCCCTCGCCGGGCACTTCAAGGAGGCCCGCCAGGCGCTCGACGACCCGAACGGACGCTGGGGCGAGGGTGATCCGGTGCCCCACCGTTTCACCGCCGAGCAGCTCACCGCGCTCGTCGAGGGCGCGGGCCTTCAGGTCGCCGCCGTGCACGGCGTCCGGGTCTTCGCCGACCTGGTCCCCGGGGTCCTCGTCGACACCGAGCCCGGCGCCCTGGACGCCCTGCTCAAGCTGGAGGCGGCGGCCGCCGAACTGCCCGCCTTCCACTCGGTGGCCACGCAACTTCATGTACTGGGCGAGACGCGAGGGGCCGCCGAAGCCTGAGCCGTCTCCCGAGGCGGACGAGGGTGACCCGCTGATCAGGGGCTCGGCGGCGGATGGAGTACGCCACAGGCCCCCCGATCGGGCGCGGGGAGCCGTATGATCGAGGGAGACCGTTCCGGCATGACGGGCCGTTCGCTGGGGAATTCACACCTCAGCGAGTCGGAGTGCCATGGCGGGTTCCGGTTGGCGAATTGGCGTAGAGGGGCGGGTTTCAAGGGGGCGATTCCCTGCCTATCCTGAAGAGGACCCCCCGGGTCGCTCCGGCGACCGCACGATGAGGAGGACTCCGTGCCGCTCTCAGAGCACGAGCAGCGCATGCTCGAGCAGATGGAGCGAGCGCTGTACGCCGAAGATCCCAAGTTCGCGTCAGCGCTTGAGGGAAGCGGGCTGCGTACGTACACCCGGCGGCGGGTCTACCAGGCGGTCGCGGGCTTTCTGGTGGGTATCGCGCTCCTCATGGCCGGAATGGTCGCACAGCAGATCTGGGTCAGCGTGGTGGGGTTCCTCGTCATGCTGGGCTGCGCCGTGCTCGCCGTCACCGGTTGGCGCAAGGCCCCCAAGCCGGGTGAGCAGCCCGCCGGTGCCGCAGGCTCCGACGGTCCGCGTCGTCAGACGCGACAGCGCCGCTCCATGATGGACCGAATCGAACAGCGCTGGCAGCGCCGTCGTGACGAGCAGGGCGGCCACTGAGCCCGCCGGACAGCAGATCCGACAGCCACAGCTGAACACGGAGGAAGGGTGACCACCCAAGCGGCGGTCACCCTTCACGTATGCCCGAATCCGAACAACCGAGCTGCTCCGGGCGCGGGGTGCCTGGTGCACGTTGCGGGTTGCCCCGGGGAGGCGCGGCTGGGACTACGGCTGCGGTGAGTGGCCGAGCCGGGAGCCTGGAGCCGGGCACCTGAGGCTGTAGGCCAGGGCAGAAAGCCCCTGGAGAGCCGACTGAGCGCTGCGGCCCGTGCGGGGAGCCTGAGCGCTGCGGGCCGTCGGGGAGCCTGAGCGCTGCGGCCGTGCGGGAGGCAGCGGAGACTACGGCCGCGCGGAGGCGGGCGGGCCGGGAGACGGCACCGAGAGCGTCCGCCTGCGCTGGCCCTGCCTCTACCTCGCCCTACCCCCGACCTCGCCCTACCCCCGACCTCGCCCTACCTCCGACCTCGCCCTACCCCCGACCTCGCCCTACCTCCGACCTCGCGCTGCACCCTACCCAGGCCCTGCGCCCGCAGGGCCTGGCTCGTCCGCTCCCCTTACGCACGTCTGCCCCCACCGGGCGAACCCGGCGGGGGCAGACGTGTGCGGAGCCGCTAGCTGTTCTGGCTCGGCGAGGGGCGTCGCCAGGGCAGCCGTGGTGTCGGGATGCGTGACAGCAGTTCGTCCCGGGCGTCCGCCCAGCGGGCGGAGAGGGCCCAGGCCACCCGGATGGCCGAACGCGGCAGCAGCAGTGCCCGGAGCTTGGTCCGGCGCCCGGCGTGGGCCCGCAGGCCGCCCCCGACCTCGTGCGCGTCCCGGGCGAGGCCCGCCGGGATCTGCGGACGCGGCGCGAAGAGGACCTGCTCCACCGCCGCAGCCACCCGGTGCACCGCGTCCGCGGCCGACGGCTCGAGTTCCCCGAGCCGTACGATCCGCGCGGCGGCCTTGCGGGGCGTCTGCGACTCGTCCGGCGCGATCCCGTAGTCCCACGCCGTGTCGGTCACCTCCTGCCAGGCGGCCAGCGCATGGGCCGCCGCGGCCTCCGTACGGCCGTACGCGGCGTCCCTGCCCGGTGGTGCCAGGGAGCCCTCCGGCCGACTCCCTTCGACGGTCACCTCCCGCGCGGCAGCCGACCCGTGCGCCTCCTTCGGCAGCGCACCCGCGTGCGCGCCGAGCCGCACGGACCGGACCCGCAGCCGCCACAGCATCGGCAGCAACGGGATCGCCAGCAACAGGAGCGCGCCCGGGAGGATCAACAGGGTCCAGGGCGAGAAGAACAGCAGGCCCCAGAACGAGCGCTCGCCGTCGTCCGAACCGGCCACGGCCGCCGCGGACTCGCTCGCGCAGGCCCCCAGCTTCGCCTCCTGCGGCGTGCAGGTCTCACTCGCCGACGGCTCGGCCGACGGCGCCGTGGACGCCGACTGCGAGGGCCGCGGCACCTCGGGCAGGCCGCTGGTGCCGGAGTCCTCCGGGACCGTGTAGTCGGGAGTCGTACCGCGGTTGGGGGTCGGCTCGAAGCGGGTCCAGCCCACGCCCTCGAAGTACAGCTCCGGCCAGGCGTGCGCGTCGCGCAGCCCCACCGACATCGTGCCGTTCGTCTGCGGGGTACCGGGGGTGAAGCCCACGGCCACCCGGGCCGGTATGCCCAGCGTGCGGGCCATCGACGCCATCGCGAAGGAGAAGTGGACGCAGAAGCCCTCCTTCTCCTCCAGGAACCGGGCTATCGCCCGGGTGCCCGTGCCGGCCCGTACCTCGGTGTCGTACGTGAACTCGCCGCTGAACGCGAACCAGTCCTGGAGCTTCACCGCCCGCTCGTAGTTGTTCGCCGACCCCTTGGTGACCTCCAGCGCGGTCCGCGCCACCACCGACGGCAGCGAGGCGGGCACCTTGGTGTACTCCCGCCGCAGGGCCGGCGGCGGCTCCGGGGCCGAGGCCAGCTGCTCCGCCGTGGGCCGCACGATGAGGCTCTCGACCTTGTACTGGGCGCCCTTGGTGTCCTGGCCGTGGTCACCGACGAGGGTGCGCCCCACGGGCTCGTACCGCCAGTCGCCGTTGATGTCCACGCCGGTCACCGGGTACGGCATCGGCAGCCAGTTCTGCTCGTAGTCCTCCGCCGCGACGATCCGGGTCTCGATCGAGGTCCGCTTCACGTCCGTGGCGAGGCCGGTCGGGGTGCCGAAGTCGTCCGGCACCTCGGTGATGGAGCGCTCCGTCGGCGTCCAGGAGGTGCCGTCGAACTTGTCCAGGGAGACGATCCGCAGGTACATCTCCTGCACGTTGTCCGTGTTGGTGCGGTAGGACATGACCTGGCGGTCCTCGTCCACGTTCAGACTGTTGCGCAGCGACACCACCGGGTTCACCGCGGCGATCGTGCCGCCGCCGGAGCCGCCGCCGATGCCGGTGCCCGCGCCGGCCAGCAGCCCGCCGTCGAGGGAGGGCAGTCCGAGCGGCACCACCAGGGCGATACCCAGCGCGACCGCGCCGATGCGCCGCCCGGTGCGCACCGGGGCCACGGCGCCGCTCGTGGACTCCGCGCGCGGGCCGTGGGACGCGCCGCCGAAGACCCGGCCCCACTGCGAGAGCCGGTCGCGGCTCTCGGTCAGGAGAAGCAGCAGATAGCCGGTGGAGGCCAGCACGAACCAGAGCCCCGCGGCGCCGTCGGAGAGCCCCGCGGCGACCGAGTACAGCGCGAGCAGGGGCAGACCGGCCGGGGCCGCGCTGCGGAACGTCACCGCGAGCGCGTCGACCAGGAGCCCTATCACCAGCACACCGCCGATGATCATCAGGCGGATGCCGTCGCTGAGCGGCGCCGGGATGGCGTACCGCCCGACGTCGTCGGCGCCGGTCTGCAGCAGCGTCGCGAAGTACTGGAACGCCTCCGGACCGGGGACGATCCCGGCCACCGCCTGCTCCCGGGCGAAGACCAGCGTCAGCATCATCAGCATGACCAGCGCCTGCGCGGCCACGGTCAGCGGCCGGGCCAGCGGGACCCGCCGGGTGAGCGCTCCCACGCCGGTCAGCACGCCCAGCATGAGGGCTGCCTGGAAGATCCAGGTCGCCGGGTCGACCAGGGGCAGCAGCGCGCACGCCGCCATGATCGTGGCGGCCCAGGCGCACAGCGCCAGCCTCGCCCGCCCGCTCATGACCATCCCTCCCCGACACTCCCGGACATCGCGCCGGTGCGCTGTCGGTCCGCCTGCCGCCACAGATCCGTCAGCGAGGCTCCGCGCGGCACGGTCAGCGCCGTCCAGCCCGCCTCGTGCAGCAGACGCAACGACTCCTCGCTCGCGCTCCCGGCACCGGGCACCTCACCCGGTTCGGTCGTCCACGCCTCGCTGTCCAGCAGGAAGGCGACCGCCCCACCGCTGCGCTGACGCATCTTGCCGATCACCGTCGCCTGCTCCTCGTCGAGGTCGCCCAGAAAGGCGATCAGCAGCCCCTCGTTGCCGCCGCGCAGCACGTCGTACGCGGGCGAGAGACCCTCGGAGTCCGAGTGGTCGATCACCGCGAGGGTGTCCATCATCAGCCCGGCCGCGTCGGCGGACTCCTGGCTGGCACCCGCGAACCCGTCGGCGCCCTCGCCGGGTACCGAGCTGCCGGTGTCCGTCAACAGCCGTACGGAGAAGCCCCGTTCGAGCATGTGGACCAGCATGGACGCGGCGCCCGAGACGGCCCACTCGAAGGCGGAGTCCGGGCCCGCGCCGAGGTACGCCTCGGCCCGGGTGTCCAACAGCACCGTGCAGCGGGCACGCTGCGGCTGCTCCTCGCGGCGGACCATCAGCTCGCCGTAGCGCGCGGTCGAACGCCAGTGCACCCGGCGGAGGTCGTCGCCGTGCCGGTAGCCGCGCGGGATCACGTCGTCGTCGCCGGCCAGCGCCAGCGAGCGCTGCCGGCCGTCGCCGTACCCCTTCGCCTCACCGCTCAGCCGCACCGGCGGCAGCGCCTCCACGCGCGGGATGACCGTCAGGGTGTCGTACGTGGAGAAGGACCGGGTCAGCTCGCACATGCCGAACGGGTCGGTCAGGCGCAGCTGGAGCGGTCCCAGGGGGTAGCGGCCGCGCAGATCGGAGCGGACGCGGTACGACACCTCGCGGCGGCCGCCCGCCTCCACCCGGTCCAGCACGAACCTCGGCCGCGGACCGAGCACGTACGGCACCCGGTCCTGGAGCATCAGCAGCCCGGTGGGCAGCCGCGAGACGTTGTCCATCCGCAGATGGACGCGGGCCTCGCTGCCGGCGGGTACGCGCGCGGGGGAGAGGCGGCGGCTGCCCGCGACCCGGTAGCGGGTGCGGTACAGCACGGCCGCACAGACCAGCGGCAGCACGGCGAGCAGCAGGCCCACCCGGAGCAGATCGCTCTGCCCGAGGACGTAGGCGCATATGGCGGCCGCTATGCCGGCGGCCAGGAAGGAGCGCCCGCGCGTGGTGAGGCCGGCGAGGGCCGTGCGCAGCCCGCCCTTGTCCTGCTCCGGGGTGGGCGCCGGCCCTGCGGTGGTCATCCAAGCCTCCGCGGCGGCTGCTGCGGATACGCGGGCGTGGCGTGGACCGAGCCGAAGCCGCTCTGCGCCTGGGGTGCCTGCGGTACGGGCGTGCGCTGGAGGATCTCCTGCACGACCTGCTCCGGTGTACGGCGGTTGAGCTGGGCCTGCGCGGTGGGCAGCAGCCGGTGAGCGAGGATCGACACGGCGAGCGACTGGATGTCGTCCGGCAGGGCGTACTCCCGCCCGCTGAGGGCGGCGGTCGCCCTCGCCGCGCGCAGCAGATGCAGCGTGGCGCGCGGCGAGGCGCCGAGTCTGAGGTCCGGGTGGGTGCGGGTGGCGCCGACCAGGTCCACCGCGTACCGCCGGACCGTTTCCGCCACGTGCACGTTGCGGACGGCCTCGATCAGCTTCACGATCTCGTGCGCGTGCGCCACCGGCTGCATGTCCTCCAGCGGCGAGGCCCCGCCGTGGACGTCGAGCATCTGCAGCTCGGCCTCCGGGCTGGGGTAGCCGACGGAGACGCGGGCCATGAAGCGGTCGCGCTGGGCCTCCGGCAGCGGGTAGGTGCCCTCCATCTCCACCGGGTTCTGCGTGGCCACCACCATGAAGGGGCTCGGCAGCTCGTACGTCGTGCCGTCGATCGTGACCTGGCGCTCCTCCAGGGACTCCAGGAGCGCGGACTGCGTCTTCGGCGACGCGCGGTTGATCTCGTCGCCGATCACGATCTGAGAGAAGATCGCGCCCGGCTTGAACTCGAACTCCTTGCGCTGCTGATCCCAGATGGACACACCGGTGATGTCCGACGGCAGCAGGTCCGGCGTGAACTGGATACGTCGTACCGAGCAGTCGATGGACCGTGCCAGTGCCTTGGCCAGCATGGTCTTGCCGACGCCGGGTACGTCTTCGATCAGAAGATGTCCCTCGGCGAGCAGCACGGTCAGCGAAAGCCGTACGACCTCAGGCTTGCCCTCGATCACTCCTTCGACCGAACTGCGGACTCGCTCCACAGTGCTGGTCAGATCAGTGAGGCTCGCTCGATCGTCATAGGTCGTCACCCGGCCCTCCTCGGCCCGTTCTTTCTCCGGGCCGACGCTCTGCGATGCGGAACGGCCCACCCCGAAACACGGACACCACGCGTGAACTGCTCAGCGTGACGCCACACCCGCATTCTTGCTGCCGTTACCAATCCGTGTCACTCGCCTGTGGACAACTGTCCGCGATATGTCAGCTTTGCGGTCTTTTAAAGAGCGAGATGCCAGCAGATTGACAGGAAACCGGGGCTGCTCCGGACCGCCCTCGAGCGGTAGGAGGGCGGTGCCGGTGACCCGGTTCGACAAAGCTCAGGCAGGGTCGATCTCTCGGAGCAGCCCCGACTTCACGTCGAAGACGAAGCCGCGTACGTCGTCGGAGTGCAGCAGGAACGGGTTGGTGCGCACGCGCTGCATGGACTGCCGTACGTCCTGGTCGACGTCCCGGAAGGACTCCACCGCCCAGGCCGGGCGCTGGCCGACCTCCGCCTCCAGCTCGGTGCGGAAGTCCTCGGTGAGGGCCTCCAGGCCGCAGCCGGTGTGGTGGATGAGGACGATGCTGCGGGTGCCGAGCTTGCGCTGACTGATGGTGAGGGAGCGGATCACGTCGTCGGTGACCACGCCGCCCGCGTTGCGGATGGTGTGGCAGTCGCCCAGCTCCAGGCCGAGCGCGTCGTGCAGGTCGAGGCGGGCGTCCATGCAGGCCACGACCGCGACGCGGAGGACGGGGCGGGCGTCCATCCCGGGGTCGGTGAACGCGTCGGCGTACCGCTGGTTCGCCTCGACGAGACGGTCGGTGACGGTGCCGTCGGATATGGCGCCTTCGGGGCCGGTGGGAACTGCTGCGGAGGTCGTCATAACCATGACGGTACTGGTCACGGCCGCTGAGGGCGCTGTGTGAGAGAGGACAAAGAACGCCATCGAGGCTTGTTGTGAGGTAACCCACAGGAGTGGCGGGATCACGGCCGTACGGGTGATTTCTCCTGATTCGCGGCATCGCCCGGGGGAGGCGTCGCGACGCGCAGGCCGGTTGATTGACCGCGAAGGGTCGTGGACTAAAGTGACGCCGAGCGGGAGGCGAGGCCCCCTGCTGGACCGAAACCCCAAGGAGATCCGGTGACAGCCCGGAATCTCCCCGCGTGCGCGGCGCGTACGTGCGGCTCGCGCCGGACCTGAGAGGGCCCCTTGAGCAACAGCCGCCACGTCCCCGTCATGCTCCAGCGGTGCCTGGACATGCTGGCCCCGGCCCTCACGGAGCCCGGCGCGGTGGTGGTCGACTGCACACTCGGCCTCGGTGGCCACAGCGAGGCGCTCCTCACCCGCTTCCCCGAGGCACGACTCGTCGCCCTCGACCGCGACAAGGAGGCCCTGCGCCTCTCCGGCGAACGGCTCGCCCCCTTCGGCGGGCGCGCCACCCTCGTGCACGCCGTCTACGACGAACTCCCCGACGTGCTGGACCGCCTGGGCCTCCCCCGCGTCCAGGGCGTCCTGTTCGACCTGGGCGTCTCCTCCATGCAACTCGACGAGGCCGACCGGGGCTTCGCGTACGCCCAGGACGCCCCCCTCGACATGCGGATGGACCAGACGACCGGCATCAGCGCGGCCGAGGTCCTCAACACCTACCCGCCGGGCGAACTCGTCCGGATCCTCCGGGCGTACGGCGAGGAGAAGCAGGCCAAGCGGATCGTCTCGGCGGTCGTGCGCGAGCGCGACAAGGAGCCCTTCTCCCACAGCGCCCGCCTCGTCGAACTGATCCGAGACTCCCTGCCGCAGGCCGCCAAGCGCACCGGCGGCAACCCCGCCAAGCGCACCTTCCAGGCGCTGCGCATCGAGGTCAACGGCGAACTCACCGTCCTGGAGCGGGCGATCCCCGCCGCCGTGCAGGCCCTCGCGGTCGGCGGCCGGATCGCCGTGCTGTCGTACCACTCGCTCGAAGACCGTCTCGTCAAGCAGGTGTTCGCGGCGGGCGCCGCCACCACCGCGCCCCCCGGACTGCCCGTCGTTCCCGAGCGCTACCAACCGAGGCTCAAGCTCCTCACCCGTGGTGCCGAACTTCCCACCGAGGAAGAGGTCGCCGAGAACCGGCGCGCCGCCCCCGCACGTCTGCGTGGGGCGGAACGCGTGCGGGAGCGCCTCGAATGAGGCGTACGAGGCGGCCGCACACGGTGCGTGAATGGGGACGGTGAGTGAGTCCGACAAACGAACTCGCGGGGACGGTGAGTGAGTCCGGAGAACGAACTCGCAGGGAGGGCGCGTGAGCAGGAAACCCGAACTGAGGGGCCGGGCCGCCCGTCTCGCGCGGCTCCTGCCCGCGAGGCCCAAGGGGGCCGCCCGCACCCCGTTCGTCCTCCTTGTCGTCCTGCTGCTGGGCGGCGGCCTCATCTGCCTCCTCGTGCTGAACTCCGCGCTCAGTGAAGGGTCGTTCAAGCTCGACGACCTCCAGGACGACGTGAAGAGCTACACCGACGAGGAACAGGCGCTCCAACGGGACGTGGACGCCTACTCCGCGCCCGACGCCCTCCAGCGCCGCGCCCGTGAGCTGGGCATGGTGCCCGGCGGCGACCCGGCCTTCCTGAACCCCGACGGCACGGTCAAGGGCGTTCCTGGCGCCGCCCAGCAGTCCGTGGCCCGTATGCCGCTCGTCCTCGCGCCCGAGATCCTCGACCCCGGCCCGCCGACGACCCCCACCCCCACCTCGGCCCCCACGCCCTCGGTCTCTCCGACGCGGCCGGAGCAGCCGACGCAGGCGGAGCAGCCGCTCCGGACGCCGGAGCCCGCGGCCACCCCGACTCCGACCCCCACCCCCACACCCACCAGCCCGTCCGTACAGTCCACCCAGCTCCCGACGACCCCCGGCAGGTGACGGAAGTGGCCGATTCAGGCAGGCAGCCCCCCCGCCGCCGCGTACCCGGGCCCGCCCGGCCCGCACGACCGGGCGGCCAGCAGCGCCGACCGGGCCCCGGCGCCCGCCCCGCCGCGCAGCGCCGCCCGGCCACGCCCCGGCAGCCGGCCGCGCGCACCATCCGGCTGGGCAGCCCCCGCCCCCGGCTGCGCATGGTGAGCCTCGCGCTGACCCTGGTGATGATCGCCTTCGTCGTACGGCTGCTCCAGGTGCAGGCCGTCGACGCGAGCGAGTACGCCGCCAAGGCCGACCAGAACCGGTACGTCGGCCGGGTGCTGGCCGCCGAGCGCGGCGGGATCACCGACCGCAACGGCGTCGACCTGGCGATCAGTACCGACGCCAACGACATCACGGCCGACCCGACGATGTTCACGCGCGAACAGCTGAAGATCGACGACGGACCCGAGCAGGCAGCCGCGCTCCTCGCGCCGATCCTCGGCGCGGACCAGCAGACGATCGCCGCCAAGCTGCGCACCGACAACACGCGCTACGTGCTCCTCGCCCGCCGCCAGACCCCCCAGGTCTGGAACCAGATCAGCGACCTGAAGACCGCGCTGGTCAAGAAGGCCGAGGACGAGAAGGGCACGGTCAACGTCCTGGCCGGCGTCTTCCAGGAGCCCAGCAGCAAGCGCGTGTACCCCAACGGTGACCTCGCCGCCGGGATACTGGGCTGGGTCAACGCCGAGGGCAAGGGTGGCGGCGGCATCGAGCAGCAGTTGAACCACCGTCTGGTGGGCAAGGACGGCAAGATCCGCTACGCCCAGTCCGGCGGCCGTCTGGTGCCCACCGCGGGCTCGACCGAGACCCCCGCCGTGGCCGGCTCCGACGTCGAGCTGACCATCGACCGCGACATCCAGTGGGCCGCGCAGAACGCCATCACCGAACAGGTGAAGAAGTCCAAGGCGGACCGCGGCTACGTGATCGTGCAGGACACCCGCACCGGCGAGATCCTCGCCATGGCCAACTCGCCCGGCTTCGACCCCAACGACCTCACGAAGGCGAACCCGGACGCACTCGGCAACGCGGCCCTCCAGGACGCCTACGAGCCCGGCTCCACCGCCAAGGTCATGTCGATGGCCGCCGTACTGGAGGAGAACGTCGCCACACCCGAGACGCACGTCACCGTGCCCAACCGGCTGCACCGGGGCGACCGGCTCTTCAAGGACGACATCGACCACCCGACCTGGTACCTGACGCTCAACGGCGTCCTCGCCAAGTCCAGCAACATCGGCACCATCCTCGCCACCGGCGAACTCGGCGGGAACCAGCGCGAGTCCAACAGGATCCTCCACTCGTACCTGCGCAAGTTCGGCATCGGCGGCTCCACCGGCCTCGGCTTCCCCGGCGAGACCAAGGGCATCCTCGCCGCGCCCGGCGACTGGTCGACCTCGCAGCAGTACACGATCCCTTTCGGCCAGGGCGTGTCGATGAACGCCATGCAGGCGGCCTCCGTCTACTCGACGATCGCCAACGGCGGCGTCCGCGTCGCGCCGACCCTCGTACGAGGCACCAAGGGACCGGACGGCCGTTTCACTCCCACTCCGAAGCCCGAGAAGACCCGGGTCGTGAGCGAGAAGACGGCGAAGACCCTCGCCCGGATGCTGGAGTCCGTCGTGGACGACGAGGAGGGCACGGGCACCAAGGCGCGCATCCCCGGCTACCGGGTCGCGGGCAAGACGGGTACGGCCAACCGTGTGGATCCGGCCACCGGCAGATATCGCGGCTACACCTCGTCGTTCGCCGGGTTCGCGCCCGCCGACAACCCGCGGATCACCGTCTACTGCGCGATCCAGAACGCCACCCAGGGCAACTACTTCGGCGGCCAGATCTGCGGACCCATCTACAAGGAGGTCATGGAGTTCGCCCTGAAGACCCTCCAGGTCCCGCCCACCGGGGCGAAGCCCGCGAACCTGCCCGTCGCCTTCACCCCCTGACCTGCCTCCTGACCACATCCTGATCCACCCGCCGATCAGCGCAACCAGCCAGGAACCGACTCGTGACCATGATCACTCCCGACCCCGGGAACCACGCACCCCAGCCCCGCTCGCACAAACCCTCGCTTCGCTCCGGCGGGGGTGCGCCCGGTACGCTCACCGCCGTGCCACACGCTGATCAGTCCCAAACCACCCAGAAGGGGCATCCCGTGACGTATCCGGGGCTGCCCAGGCCGACGCTGCTCTCCGCCGTACCCCTCGCGGAGCTCGCCGAACAGCTGGGTGTCACCGCGCCGGAAGTCGCCGCCGAGGTCGCGGGCATCACCCACGACTCGCGTGCCGTCCGCCCCGGTGACCTGTACGCCGCTCTCCCGGGCGCACGCCTGCACGGCGCCGACTTCGTCACGCAGGCCGCCGGCCTCGGCGCGGTCGCCGTGCTGACCGACGCGACCGGCGCCGAACGCGCCGCCGCGACGGGCCTGCCCGTCCTGGTCGTCGAGGACCCCCGCGCGCGCATGGGCGAGCTCGCGGCCACGATCTACCGCCACCCCGGCCGTGACCTGCTCCAGATCGGCATCACCGGCACCTCCGGCAAGACCACCACGGCCTATCTGATCGAAGGCGGCCTGGAGGTCACCCGACCCACCGGCCTCATCGGCACGGTGGAGATCCGCATCGGCGACGAGCGCATCAAGTCCGAGCGCACCACGCCCGAAGCCACCGATCTGCAGGCCCTGTTCGCGGTCATGCGCGAAGGCGGTGTCGAGGCCGTCGCCATGGAGGTCTCCAGCCACGCCCTCGTCCTCGGCCGCGTCGACGGCTGTGTGTTCGACGTCGCCGTGTTCAACAACCTGAGCCCGGAACACATGGAGTTCCACTCCGGCATGGAGGACTACTTCCAGGCGAAGGCACAGCTGTTCACGCCGAAACGCAGCAGGCTCGGCGTGGTCAACCTCGACGACGAGTACGGCCGCCGGCTCACCGAGGAGGCCACGGTCCCGGTCGTCACCTTCTCCGCCGAAGGCCACCCCGACGCCGACTGGCGTGCCGAGGACGTGCGGGTCGGACCCATGGACTCGACGTTCACCGCGATCGGGCCCAAGGGCGAGCGCGTCACCGCCAGGTCGCCGCTCGCGGGCCCCTTCAACGTCGCCAACACGCTCGCCGCGATCGTCGCGCTGGCCGTCGCGGGCCTCGACCCGCAGACCGCCGCCGACGGCATCGCCGCCGTACCGGGCGTGCCGGGCCGGCTGGAGCGGGTGGACGCCGGGCAGCCGTATCTCGCGGTCGTCGACTACGCCCACAAGACGGACGCCGTCGAGTCGGTCCTCAAGGCGCTGCGCAAGGTCACCGAGGGCAGCCTGCACGTCGTCCTCGGCTGCGGCGGCGACCGGGACCGGACCAAACGCGGGCCGATGGGCGCCGCCATGGCCCGGCTCTCCGACACCGCCGTACTGACCTCCGACAACCCCCGCTCCGAGGACCCCCTCGCGATCCTCGCGGCCATGCTCGAAGGCGCGGCGTCCGTGCCGGCGCACGAGCGTGGCGAGGTCGTCCTCTTCGAGGAGCGGTCCGCCGCCATCGCCGCGGCCGTGGCCCGTGCGCGGCCGGGCGACACCGTGCTGGTCGCGGGCAAGGGACACGAGCAGGGCCAGGACATCGCCGGCGTGGTTCGTCCCTTCGACGACCGCCAGGTGCTTCGCGAAGCTATCCAGCAGACCCAGGGATGAACTTGTGATCGCCCTCTCTCTCGCCGAGATCGCAGAAGTCGTCGGCGGGCAGACGCACGACATACCGGATCCGTCGGTGCTGGTCACCGGACCCGTCGTCCGGGACTCCCGTGACGTGGAGCCCGGCAGCCTCTTCGTCGCCTTCGCGGGCGAGCGCGTGGACGGACACGACTTCGCGGCCGCGGTCGTCGAGGCGGGCGCGGCAGCGGTGCTGGCGTCCCGTCCCGTCGGCGTGCCCGCGATCGTCGTGACCGACGTCCAGGCGGCGCTCGGCGCCCTCGCCCGGCACGTCGTCCGCAAGCTCGGCACGACCCTCGTCGCCCTCACCGGCTCCGCCGGCAAGACCAGCACCAAGGACCTGATCGCCCAGGTGCTGCGGCGCAAGGCACCGACGGTGTTCACGCCCGGCTCCCTCAACAACGAGATCGGGCTGCCCCTCACCGCGCTCAGCGCCACCGAGGAGACCCGTTTCCTGGTCCTGGAGATGGGCGCCCGGGGCATCGGACACATCAAGTACCTCACCGACCTGACCCCGCCGAAGGTCGGCCTCGTGCTGAACGTCGGCACCGCCCACATCGGCGAGTTCGGCGGCCGCGAGCAGATCGCGCAGGCCAAGGGCGAGCTGGTGGAGGCACTGCCCCCGGCGAGTGAGGGCGGCGCCGCGATCCTCAACGCCGACGACCCCCTCGTCCGGGCCATGGCATCCCGTACGAAGGCCCGGGTGATCCTCTTCGGAGAGTCCGGCGAAGCGGACGTACGCGCCGAGAACGTGACGCTCACGGACGCGGGACAGCCCGCGTTCAGGCTTCACACACCCTCCGGTGCAAGCGATGTGACCATGCGCCTGTACGGTGAGCACCACGTGTCGAACGCGCTCGCCGCGGCCGCCGTCGCCCATGAGCTGGGCATGTCCGCAGACGAGATCGCCACCGCGCTCTCCGAGGCGGGCTCCCTCTCCCGCTGGCGCATGGAGGTCACCGAGCGCCCGGACGGCGTGACGGTCGTCAACGACGCCTACAACGCGAACCCCGAGTCCATGCGAGCCGCTCTGCGCGCGCTCGCGGCGATGGGCAAGGCCGCACAGGCACAAGGGGGTCGTACGTGGGCGGTGCTCGGCAAGATGGCCGAGCTCGGGGACGAAGCGCTCGCCGAGCACGACGCGGTCGGACGGCTCGCCGTCCGGCTCAATGTCGGCAAGCTCGTCGCGGTCGGGGGCAGGGAAGCGTCCTGGCTGCAACTGGGCGCATATAACGAGGGTTCGTGGGGTGAGGAGTCGGTGCACGTGTCCGACGCACAGGCGGCGATCGACCTGTTGCGCAGTCAGTTGCGCCCGGGGGACGTCGTACTCGTGAAGGCGTCCCGGTCGGTCGGGCTCGAGAGCGTGGCGCAGGCGCTGCTCGACAGCGGCAACGAGGGTGAGGTCGCCGCCCGATGATGAATCAGATCCTGTTCGCAGGAGTCATTGGTCTGTTCCTGACCCTGGTCGGCACTCCGCTGCTGATCAAGCTGCTGGCCCGCAAGGGCTACGGCCAGTACATCCGCGACGACGGCCCGCGCGAGCACGCCAGCAAGCGCGGTACGCCGACCATGGGTGGTATCGCCTTCATCCTGGCGACGATCGTCGCGTACTTCCTGGCCAAGGTGATCTCGGGCCAGCCGCCGACCTTCTCCGGTCTGCTGGTGCTCGGCCTGATGGCGGGCATGGGCCTGGTCGGCTTCCTCGACGACTACATCAAGATCGTCAAGCGCCGTTCGCTCGGTCTGCGGGCCAAGGCGAAGATGGCCGGCCAGCTGATCGTCGGCATCGGCTTCGCGGTCCTCGCGCTGCAGTTCCCGGACGCCCGTGACCAGACGCCGGCCTCCACCAAGATCTCCTTCGTCCAGGACTTCGGCTGGACCATCGGCCCGGTGCTGTTCGTCATCTGGGCGCTGTTCATGATCCTCGCGATGTCGAACGGCGTGAACCTGACCGACGGTCTGGACGGCCTCGCCACCGGCGCCTCCGTGCTCGTCTTCGGCGCGTACACGTTCATCGGCGTCTGGCAGTTCCAGGAGTCCTGCGCCAACACGCTGACCCTGACCAACCCGTCCGCCTGCTACGAGGTACGAGATCCACTCGACCTGGCGATCGTGGCCTCCGCGCTGATGGGCGCCTGTCTCGGCTTCCTGTGGTGGAACACCTCCCCGGCCAAGATCTTCATGGGCGACACCGGTTCGCTGGCCCTCGGCGGCGCGCTCGCGGGTCTCGCGATCTGCTCCCGCACCGAGCTGCTGCTCGCGCTCCTCGGCGGTCTGTTCGTCCTCATCACGATGTCGGTCGTCATCCAGGTCGGCTCGTTCAAGCTCACCGGCAAGCGCGTCTTCCGCATGGCCCCGCTCCAGCACCACTTCGAGCTCAAGGGCTGGTCCGAGGTCCTTGTCGTGGTCCGCTTCTGGATCATCCAGGGCATCTGCGTGATCGTCGGACTGGGCCTCTTCTACGCGGGATGGGCGGCCGACAAGTGACCGACTGGCAGGGCAAGCACGTCACGGTCGCCGGGCTCGGCGTATCCGGCATCCCGGCGGCCAAGGTCCTGCACGGCCTCGGCGCGGCCGTCACCGTCGTCAACGACGGCGACGACGAGCGCGCCCGGGCCCAGGCCGCCGACCTGGAGGCGCTCGGCATCACCGTGCGCCTCGGTGACGGCGCGACCCTGCCGGAGGGCACCGAGCTCGTCGTCACCACCCCCGGCTGGAAGCCGGACAAGCCGCTGTTCGCCGCGGCCCGTGAGGCCGGTCTGGAGATCTGGGGAGACGTCGAACTCGCCTGGCGCCTGCGCGGCCCCGAAGCCGCACCCTGGCTTGCCGTCACGGGCACCAACGGCAAGACCACGACCGTCCAGATGCTCGCCTCGATCCTGGCGGCGGCAGGCCTGCGCACGGCCGCCGTCGGCAACATCGGGGTCTCACTCCTGGACGTCGTCCTGGGCGACGAGCCGTACGACGTGCTGGCCGTGGAGCTGTCCAGCTACCAGCTGCACTGGGCGCCCTCCCTGCGCGCCCACTCCGCCGCCGTTCTCAACCTCGCCCCCGACCACCTCGACTGGCACGGCTCGATGGAGGCGTACGCCGCCGACAAGGGCCGCATCTACGAGGGCAACCGTGTCGCCTGCGTCTACAACGTCGCCGACAAGGCCACCGAGGACCTGGTGCGCGAGGCGGACGTCGAAGAGGGATGCCGGGCCGTCGGGTTCACCCTCGGCACGCCCGGCCCGTCCCAACTCGGCGTCGTGGACGGCATCCTGGTCGACCGTGCCTTCGTCGAGAACCGGCAGAAGAACGCGCAGGAACTCGCCGAGGTCTCGGACGTGAATCCGCCGGCCCCGCACAACATCGCCAACGCCCTCGCGGCGGCGGCCCTCGCACGCGCCTTCGGGGTGCCCGCCACGGCCGTACGGGACGGGCTGCGGGCCTTCACCCCGGACGCGCACCGCATCGCGCACGTGGCCGACGTGGACGGCGTCGCGTACATCGACGACTCCAAGGCCACCAACACGCATGCGGCGCAGGCCTCGTTGGCGGCGTACGAGTCGATCGTGTGGATCGCGGGCGGCCTCGCCAAGGGCGCGACCTTCGACGAGCTCGTCGCCGGTGCGGCCGGGCGGCTGCGGGGGGTCGTGCTGATCGGCGCGGATCGCGCGCTGATCCGGGAAGCGCTCGCGCGACACGCGCCCCAAGTGCCGGTCGTCGACCTCGACCGGACCGACACTGGGGCGATGCTCGCCGCTGTCCGCGAGGCGCGGACGCTGGCTCGGGCGGGCGACACGGTGCTGCTGGCACCGGCCTGTGCGTCGATGGACATGTTCGTCAACTACAACAAGCGCGGGGACGCGTTCGCGGCGGCTGTGCGCGAACTCTCCTCCGCGGACGGCTGACCCGGCCCGGCTTCGCCTGGCGGCGCCGGGTGAAACTGGGAGGGACGCGTGACACGGATGTGGTCGGTCGGCGGCGAAGGTGCCTCCGATGCCGAGTAGCCGTACGAGCCGTGCGCCTCTCCAGCGCGTCACCCGGCGGCCGCCCGTCTCCCGGCCGCCGCGCGAGAACCCCGTGCGGCGGCTCCGGACCAGGGCGCGCAAGGCCTGGGACCGGCCGCTGACCGCGTACTACCTCATCCTCGGCGGCAGTCTACTGATCACCGTGCTGGGGCTGGTGATGGTCTACTCGGCCTCACAGATCACGGCACTGCAGAAGTCGCTGCCGGGCACCTTCTTCTTCCGCAAGCAGTTCCTCGCGGCCGCGATCGGCACCGTGCTGCTGCTCGTGGCCTCGCGGATGCCGGTGAAGCTGCACCGGGCGCTGGCGTATCCGATCCTGGCCGGCTGTGTGTTTCTGATGGCCCTGGTTCAGGTGCCCGGAATAGGGCAGTCGATCAACGGCAACCAGAACTGGATCGCCGTCGGAGGCTCCTTCCAGATCCAGCCCAGCGAGTTCGGCAAGCTGGCGCTCGTGCTGTGGGGCGCGGATCTCCTGGCCCGTAAGGAGGACAAGCGGCTGCTGACACAGTGGAAGCACATGCTGGTGCCGCTCGTTCCGGTGGCCTTCATGCTGCTCGGGCTGATCATGCTCGGCGGCGACATGGGCACCGCGATCATTCTCACGGCGATCCTGTTCGGCCTGCTGTGGCTGGCCGGGGCGCCGACGCGTCTGTTCGTGGGCGTGCTGTCCATCGCCGGGCTCCTCGGGTTCATCCTGATCAGGACCAGCGCGAACCGTATGGCCCGCCTGGCCTGCATCGGAGCCACCGAGCCCCGTACGGACGGCGCCGACTGCTGGCAGGCCGTGCACGGCATCTACGCCCTGGCCTCGGGCGGAATCTTCGGCTCCGGGCTCGGTGCGAGTGTGGAAAAATGGGGCCAACTCCCGGAAGCGCACACCGACTTCATCTTCGCCGTCACCGGTGAGGAACTGGGCCTCGCGGGGACGCTGTCGGTGCTCGCCCTCTTCGCGGCTCTAGGCTATGCGGGTATCCGCGTGGCCGGACGTACGGAGGACCCCTTCGTCAGGTATGCCGCGGGAGGCGTGACCACCTGGATCACCGCGCAAGCGGTGATCAACATCGGTGCGGTGCTCGGTCTGCTGCCGATCGCCGGAGTCCCGCTCCCGCTGTTCTCCTACGGAGGTTCCGCCCTGCTGCCGACCATGTTCGCCATCGGGTTGCTGATCGCGTTCGCGCGCGACGAACCCGCAGCGCGGGCGGCGCTTGCCATGCGGCAACCCCGCTTTGGTAGAAAGCGTGGCGGCGGCCCTTCGGGGCCCGGGAGATGGAACACGATGCGACGGCGTGCCTCGGCACGTTCGTCCGGAGAGCGGTGAATTTCGGTGCATGTCGTACTCGCCGGTGGCGGAACCGCCGGTCACATCGAGCCCGCGCTCGCCCTCGCGGACGCCCTGCGCAGGCAGGACCCGACCGTGGGCATCACGGCCCTGGGCACGGAGCGCGGCCTCGAGACCCGCCTCGTCCCCGAGCGCGGCTACGAACTCGCGCTGATCCCCGCTGTGCCCCTGCCGCGGAAGCCCACCCCCGAGCTGATCACCGTGCCCGGTCGGCTGCGCGGCACGATCAAGGCGACCGAGCAGATCCTGGAGCGCACCAAGGCCGACTGTGTCGTCGGCTTCGGCGGCTATGTCGCCCTGCCCGGCTACCTGGCCGCCAAGCGCCTCGGCGTGCCGATCGTCGTCCACGAGGCCAACGCCCGCCCCGGCCTCGCCAACAAGATCGGCTCCCGGTACGCCGCCCAGGTCGCGGTCTCCACCCCGGACAGCAAGCTCCGCGACTCCCGCTACATCGGGATCCCGCTGCGCCGAGCGATCGCCACCCTCGACCGGGCCGCCGCCCGCCCCGAGGCACGCGCGCTGTTCGGCCTCGACCCGAACCTGCCGACCCTGCTGGTCTCCGGCGGCTCCCAGGGCGCCCGCCGCCTCAACGAGGTCGTCCAGCAGGTCGCGCCCTACCTCCAGCAGGCCGGGATCCAGATCCTGCACGCGGTCGGCCCGAAGAACGAACTGCCGCAGGTGCACCAGATGCCGGGAATGCCCCCGTACATCCCGGTACCGTACGTGGACCGGATGGACCTCGCGTACGCCGCGGCCGACATGATGCTCTGCCGCGCGGGCGCGATGACCGTCGCCGAACTCTCCGCCGTAGGGCTCCCGGCCGCCTATGTCCCGCTGCCCATCGGCAACGGCGAACAGCGGCTGAACGCCCAGCCGGTGGTCAAGGCCGGCGGCGGCCTGCTGGTCGACGACGCGGAACTGACGCCCCAGTGGGTGCAGCAGAATGTCCTGCCCGTCCTCGCCGACCCGCACCGGCTGTACGAGATGTCCCGCGCCGCGAGCGAGTTCGGCCGCCGGGATGCCGACGACCTGCTCGTCGGGATGGTGTACGAGGCGATCGCCGCCAAGCGCGGACACCGCTAGGGAACGGATCGGCGAGTGAGCCGAAGGGGCGTGTGGGTGTCGAGCGGCCGAGCGCGCGGAGGCCCGAAGGGCTGAGCGCGGTCGGGTGCTCGACACCGGCCGGAGCGCCCCGGAGGTGAACCGAGCCAGGAGAGGGAGTACGCGTGGCCGGACCGATCACCGCCGAACGCGGCGCAGACGAGGATCTGGACTCCGGCCCGCCGTCACGGCGGCGGCTCCCCGGCCCCCGGGCGCTGATCGCCGCCGCGGTCGCCCTGGTACTGATCGGCGGCGCCTCGGTCTGGGTCCTGTACGGCTCCTCGTGGCTGCGGGCCGAGCAGGTGTCCGTGTCGGGCACCCGTGTGCTGACCGAGGCCCAGGTGCGCGACGCCGCCGACGTGCCGCTCGGCGATCCGCTGATCTCCGTCGACCTCGGCGGGATCGAGTCGCGCCTGCTCCGGAATCTGCCCCGAATTGACTCGGTTGAGGCCATCCGTTCCTGGCCCCATGGAATCGGGCTGAAAGTGAGCGAACGTACTCCGGTTCTGATTGTCGAAGCGGCCGGAAATGCGGGCAAGTACGTCGAAGTGGACGCGAAAGGGGTGCGTTTCGCCACGGTTTCGCGTGCCCCGGAAGGCGTTCCCGTACTGGAATTGACGGTACCCCGGTCGGGTTCGTCCGCCGCCAGTCTGCGGCGATTCGGCGAGGACCGGCTGGTACGGGAGGCCGTGCTGGTCGCCGGTGCCCTTCCGGCCGCGATCGCGCACGAGACCCTGGTCGTCAAGGTCCGTTCCTATGACGCCATCTCGCTGGAGTTGAGCGGAGACCGTACGGTCGCGTGGGGGAGTGCGGAGAAGGGGCGTGCGAAGGCCCGAGCGCTCACCGCCCTGATGAAAGCAGCCCCGGACGCGGGGCACTTCGACGTGAGCGTCCCCACCGCGCCCGCGTCATCAGGGAGTTGACGCACATCCGCGCAGGCCAGCACCCTGGTTGGGCACCGCTATGGCTGATCACATAGGGTGAAAAGAAAAACGGGAGGTTCGGCGTGTTCGTTGAACGTGCGCCACTTGTCGACTTAGTGTCCTGTTCGGAAGAGTCCAAGGAACAGTCACACTGGTAACCCTAAACTTCAGCGTTAGGGTTCGGGTCGGCGTTCGGACCGTCCCACTTCGGCATCAGTCGTCGCGTCGCGGGTACCTCGCGAAGCGGCGACACGTAACTCGAGGCGAGAGGCCTTCGACGTGGCAGCACCGCAGAACTACCTCGCAGTCATCAAAGTCATCGGTGTCGGCGGCGGTGGTGTCAATGCCATCAACCGGATGATCGAGGTCGGTCTCAAGGGCGTCGAGTTCATCGCCATCAACACCGACGCGCAAGCTCTGTTGATGAGCGACGCCGACGTCAAGCTCGACGTCGGCCGGGAACTCACCCGCGGACTCGGCGCCGGCGCCAACCCGGCCGTCGGCCGGAAGGCCGCCGAGGACCACCGCGAGGAGATCGAGGAGGTCCTCAAGGGGGCCGACATGGTCTTCGTGACGGCCGGCGAGGGCGGCGGCACCGGCACCGGCGGCGCGCCCGTCGTGGCCAACATCGCCCGCTCCCTCGGCGCCCTCACCATCGGCGTCGTCACCCGCCCCTTCACCTTCGAGGGCCGCCGCCGCGCCAACCAGGCCGAGGACGGCATCGCCGAGCTCCGGGAAGAGGTCGACACCCTCATCGTCATCCCGAACGACCGGCTGCTCTCCATCTCGGACCGCCAGGTCTCCGTCCTGGACGCGTTCAAGTCGGCCGACCAGGTCCTGCTCTCCGGTGTCCAGGGCATCACCGACCTCATCACCACGCCCGGTCTGATCAACCTCGACTTCGCCGACGTCAAGTCGGTCATGTCCGAGGCCGGTTCGGCCCTCATGGGCATCGGCTCGGCCCGCGGCGACGACCGCGCGGTGGCCGCCGCCGAGATGGCGATCTCCTCGCCGCTGCTGGAGGCGTCCATCGACGGCGCCCGGGGCGTGCTGCTCTCCATCTCCGGTGGCTCCGACCTCGGCCTGTTCGAGATCAACGAGGCCGCCCAGCTGGTCAGCGAGGCCGCCCACCCCGAGGCCAACATCATCTTCGGCGCGGTCATCGACGACGCGCTCGGCGACGAGGTCCGGGTCACCGTGATCGCCGCCGGGTTCGACGGCGGCCAGCCCCCGGCCAAGCGGGACAACATCCTCGGCTCGGCCGCGGCCAAGCGCGAGGAGCCGGCACCGGCGCGGCCCGTGGAGAGCCGTCCGTCCTTCGGTTCGCTCGGCAGCGTCAAGCCGAAGGAAGAGCCGGCGCCCGCCCCGGAGCCGGTGAACGAGGTCCCGGTCGCCCCGCCGGTCCCGCCGTCCCGGTCCTACTCGGACAGTGCGGCGGAGGAGCTGGACGTGCCGGACTTCCTGAAGTGATAGGACGGCGCGAGAACGTGAGCGGCGCGCACTTCGCCTTCACCGACAGGTGGGGCGGGGTGAGCGCCGCTCCGTATGAGGAGCTCAATCTCGGCGGGGCGGTCGGGGACGACGCCGGCGCCGTGACGACCAACCGGGAGCTGGCGGCCAAGTCGCTGGGCCTGGAGCCGGACCGGGTCGTCTGGATGAACCAGGTGCACGGCGCGGACGTGGCCGTGGTCGACGGACCGTGGGGCGCGGACGACATCCCGCCCGTCGACGCGATCGTCACCACCCGGCGCGGTCTCGCGCTCGCCGTCCTCACCGCCGACTGTGTCCCCGTCCTGCTGACCGACCCCGTAGCCGGGGTCGCGGCCGCCGCCCACGCGGGTCGGCCCGGCATGATCGCCGGAGTCGTCCCCGCCGCCGTACGGGCCATGACCGGACTCGGCGCCGACCCCGCCCGGATCGTCGCCCGCACCGGACCCGCCGTCTGCGGCCGGTGTTACGAAGTGCCCGAAGCGATGCGCGCCGAGGTGGCCACCGTCGAGCCGGCAGCGTACGCCGAGACCAGTTGGGGCACGCCCTCGGTCGATGTGTGCGCCGGAGTGCACGCACAGCTGGAGGGCCTCGGGGTGCACGACCGGGAGCAGTCGCCGGTGTGCACGCTGGAGTCGCGCGACCACTTCTCCTACCGTCGCGACCGCGCCACAGGGCGACTCGCGGGATATGTCTGGCTGGACTGATGGGCATGACGGACCGTAAGGCGCAACTCGCCGGAAACCTGGCGAAGGTGGAGGGTCGCATCGCGGCCGCGTGCGCGGCCGCGGGCCGCAAGCGTGACGAGGTGACCCTGATCGTGGTCACCAAGACCTACCCCGCGAGCGATGTGCGGATCCTGTCGGAACTCGGTGTGCGTCATGTCGCCGAGAACAAGGATCAGGACGCGGGACCCAAGGCTGCCGAATGTTCGGATCTGTCCCTTGTGTGGCACTTCGTGGGGCAATTGCAGACCAATAAGGTCCGTTCTGTGGTGCGTTATGCGGATCTCGTGCAGTCCGTCGATCGTTCCAGGCTTGTCACGGCTTTGTCGAAAGAGGCCGTTCGGGTCGGGCGTGAGGTGGGATGTCTCATCCAGGTCGCGCTCGACGCCGATGAGGGCGGCCGGGGGGAGCGGGGAGGTGTCGGCCCGGGCGGAATCGAAGAGTTGGCCGACCTCCTGGCGCGGTCGCCGGGGGTGCGGGTCGATGGTCTGATGACCGTCGCGCCGCTCACCGGGGAGTACGCCGGACGTCAACGGGCCGCGTTCGAGCGGTTGATGGATTTGTCGACCGACCTGCGCCGCGCCCATCCGGCTGCGAACATGGTCTCCGCGGGGATGAGTGCGGACCTCGAGGATGCGGTGGCGGCCGGAGCGACACATGTGCGCGTCGGCACTGCGGTACTCGGAGTCCGTCCCAGGCTCGGGTAACGTCGCCAAGAAGTCGGACCACAGCAGAAAATATGGTCATTCCGTCGAGAGGCGGGCGCAACGACCTCGTGGATCGCGGGCACTTGGAAGTCGTCAGTCGATCCACCACAGAGCGGAGGACTCAGAGAATGGCCGGCGCGATGCGCAAGATGGCGGTCTACCTCGGCCTCGTGGAGGACGATGGGTACGACGGCAGGGGATTCGACCCCGATGACGACTTCGAGCCCGAGCTCGACCCGGAGCCCGAGCGGGACCACCGCCGGCATGAGCCGGTGCATCAGGCGCACCAGTCACATCAGTCCCAAAGGGACGAATCGGTACGAGTGGTACAGCCCCCGGTGCAACGTGAACCGGTGTCGCACGCCACTTCGCTCCCCGCGGAATCGGTGCGACCCGCCCGGATCGCACCCGTGGCGTCCATCACACAAGAACGTTCGAGTCTGGAGAAGAACGCACCGGTGATCATGCCCAAGGTCGTGTCCGAGCGAGAGCCTTACCGGATCACCACGTTGCACCCGCGGACCTACAACGAGGCCCGTACCATCGGGGAACACTTCCGTGAGGGCACCCCGGTGATCATGAATCTGACTGAGATGGACGACACAGATGCGAAGCGACTTGTCGACTTTGCGGCCGGTTTGGTGTTTGGTCTTCACGGCAGCATCGAGCGGGTGACGCAGAAGGTGTTCCTGTTGTCGCCTGCTAACGTCGATGTCACGGCGGAGGACAAGGCCCGTATCGCAGAGGGCGGGTTCTTCAACCAGAGCTGAGACGCACCATCGGAACCAGCAGTACAGGGCAACACGGAAATTGGGGAGAGGGAAACACCGGACATGAGCGTGGTCTTGACGATCCTCTACATCGCGCTGACGGTGTTCTTCATCGTGCTGATCTTCCGGTTGGTCATGGACTACGTCTTCCAGTTCGCCCGCTCATGGCAACCCGGCAAGGCGATGGTGGTCGTTCTGGAGGCCACCTACACTGTCACTGATCCACCGCTCAAGCTTCTGCGGCGGTTCATTCCGCCGCTGCGTCTCGGGGGCGTGGCACTCGACCTGTCCTTCTTCGTGCTGATGATCATCGTTTTTATCCTGCGCACGGTAGTAGCCAGCGGGATGGGAGCGGTGTGAGAGATGCGGTCTTGCCGAATGCCGACGACTACGTTGAGGTGAAGAGATGCCGTTGACCCCCGAGGACGTGCGGAACAAGCAGTTCACGACCGTCCGCCTCCGAGAAGGCTATGACGAGGACGAGGTCGATGCCTTCCTCGATGAGGTCGAAGCCGAACTGACGCGCCTGCTCCGCGAGAACGAGGACCTGCGCGCCAAGCTGGCCGCGGCCACGCGCGCTGCTGCCCAGAACCAGCAGAACATGCGCAAGCCCCCGGAGCCTCAGGACCAGCAGCAGGGCGGCATGCAGCAAGGTGGCATGCAGCAGGGCGGCATGCAGCAGGGCGGCATGCAGCAGGGCGGCATGCAGCAGCAGGGTATGCGCGGTCCCGGTGGACCCGTACCCGCTGGGATATCGGGCCCGCCGCAGCAGATGGGGGGCCCCATGGGTGGCCCGCCCCAGCTGCCGAGCGGTGCTCCGCAGCTGCCCGCCGGCCCCGGTGGCCAGGGTGGGCAGCAGGGTCCCGGCCCGATGGGTCAGGGACCGATGGGCCAGGGCCCGATGGGTCAGGGCCCGATGGGTCAGGGCCAGATGCAGCAGCAGATGGGCCAGGGCCAGATGGGTCAGGGGCCCATGGGCGGCCAGCCCATGCAGCAGCAGATGGGTGGCCCGATGGGCGGCCCCATGGGTGGTCCGATGGGCGGCCCCGGTCAGGGCCCCGGCGGCGACAGCGCCGCGCGTGTGCTCTCGCTGGCCCAGCAGACCGCCGACCAGGCGATCGCCGAGGCCCGTTCCGAAGCCAACAAGATCGTCGGTGAGGCCCGTAGCCGTGCCGAGGGTCTGGAGCGGGACGCCCGTGCCAAGGCCGACGCGCTGGAGCGGGACGCACAGGAGAAGCACCGCGTCGCGATGGGCTCCCTGGAGTCCGCCCGCGCCACGCTGGAGCGCAAGGTCGAGGATCTGCGTGGCTTCGAGCGCGAGTACCGCACGCGTCTGAAGTCCTACCTGGAGTCGCAGCTGCGTCAGCTGGAGACCCAGGCGGACGACTCGCTGGCTCCGCCGCGCACCCCGGCGACCGCGTCGCTGCCGCCGTCCCCGGCGCCCTCCATGGCTCCGGCCGGCGCGAGCGCCCCGTCGTACGGCGGCAACCCGGGCGGCATGGGCGGCGGTATGGGTGGAGGCATGGGCGGTGGCCCTGCTCCGGCCGCGCCCTCCTACGGCGGTCAGCAGCAGATGTCGCCGGCCATGACCCAGCCGATGGCTCCGGTCCGGCCGCAGGGTCCCTCCCCGATGGGGCAGGCTCCCTCGCCGATGCGCGGGTTCCTCATCGACGAGGACGACAACTGACGATTACTGGTACGCCGTAGGCGTCGGCAGCGTTCAGGGCGGGGCCCCGGATTTTCCATCCGGGGCCCCGCCCTTTGCCGTGCGCGGACGGGGCTTGTGGGGTGCTTGTTCGGGGATGGGCGCTGATGTGTGGCGTACGCAACGCCGAAGGCCTGGGGCGCCGAATCTTTTCGGTGCCCCAGGCCTTCCGGGTGCCCGGCGGGTGTGGCCGGGCGGGGGTGCGAGGCGCTTGCCGGCGCTCATCGGGTGCCGCTGCGCCCACCCGTGCCGCCCCTGGCGCACGACTGCCCGAAGCCAGGGCGGCTGGGCAGCCGGGGTGGCTGAGGCGCTATGGGGCCCGCGCCCCGTCAGAGGCGCGGGCCCCAGTCAGAGGCGCGGGCCCCATCAGAGGCGCGGGCCCCATCAGAGGCGCGGGCCCCATCAGAGGCGCGGGGAACCGCGCGATCAGCCATGTACCGTCCGCGGTTTCTGGACGGCCTTTCTCGGCAGAGGCGGCGGTTATGCCTTACGCAGCCGGAAAGCCAGGGCCAGGCCTTCGTCGGTGAAGGGTGTGCCGTAGGTGTCGTCGGCCTCGCCGGAGGCGAAGTCCGTGGCCAGGACCTCGTCCGCGATCAGGGCCGCGTGCTCGGTCAGGGCCGCGGCCACCGCCGGGTCCGTGGCCGTCCAGCGGAGGGCGATGCGGTCGGCGACGTCGAGGCCGCTGTTCTTGCGGGCCTCCTGGATCAGGCGGATCGCGTCACGGGCCAGTCCCGCCTGACGCAGCTCCTCCGTGATCTCCAGGTCCAGTGCCACCGTCGCGCCCGAGTCGGAGGCCACCGACCAGCCCTCGCGCGGGGTCTCCGTGATGATGACCTCGTCGGGGGCGAGGGTGATGGTCTCGCCGTCGACCTCGACCGAGGCCGTGCCCGCGCGCAGGGCGAGGGACAGGGCGGCCGCGTCGGCGCCCGCCACGGCCTTGGCGACGTCCTGGACGCGCTTGCCGAATCGCTTGCCCAAGGCGCGGAAATTGGCCTTGGCGGTGGTGTCCACCAGCGAGCCGCCGACCTCGGAGAGCGAGGCGAGCGAGCTGACGTTCAGCTCCTCCGTGATCTGTGCGTGCAGTGCGGGGTCGAGGGAGTCGAAGCCCGTGGCGGCCACCAGGGCGCGCGCGAGGGGCTGGCGGGTCTTGACGCCCGACTCCGCGCGCGTGGCGCGGCCCAGCTCCACCAGGCGGCGGACGAGGACCATCTGCTTCGACAGCTCGGGGTCGATCGCGGAGAGGTCGGCCTCCGGCCAGGCGGCCAGGTGCACCGACTCGGGGGCACCCGGGGAGACCGGCACGACCAGGTCCTGCCAGACCCGCTCGGTGATGAACGGGGTCAGCGGGGCCATCAGCTTCGTGACCGTCTCGACGACCTCGTGCAGGGTGCGCAGCGCGGCCTTGTCGCCCTGCCAGAAGCGACGGCGCGACCGGCGTACGTACCAGTTGGACAGGTCGTCGACGAACGCCGAGAGGAGCTTGCCGGCGCGCTGGGTGTCGTAGGCCTCCAGGGACTGGGTCACCTGGTCGGTGAGGGCGTGGAGCTCGGACAGCAGCCAGCGGTCCAGGACCGGGCGGTCGGCCGGGGCCGGGTCCGCCGCGCTGGGCGCCCAGTCGGACGTGCGGGCGTAGAGGGCCTGGAAGGCGACCGTGTTCCAGTACGTGAGGAGCGTCTTGCGGACGACCTCCTGGATGGTGCCGTGGCCCACGCGGCGGGCCGCCCACGGGGAGCCGCCGGCCGCCATGAACCAGCGGACGGCGTCGGCGCCGTGCTGGTCCATCAGCGGGATCGGCTCCAGGGTGTTGCCCAGGTGCTTGGACATCTTGCGGCCGTCCTCGGCGAGGATGTGGCCGAGGCACACGACGTTCTCGTAGGAGGACCTGTCGAAGACCAGGGTGCCGACGGCCATCAGCGTGTAGAACCAGCCGCGGGTCTGGTCGATGGCCTCGCTGATGAACTGCGCCGGGTAGCGGGACTCGAAGAGTTCCTTGTTCTTGTGCGGGTAGCCCCACTGCGCGAACGGCATCGAGCCCGAGTCGTACCAGGCGTCGATGACCTCCGGGACGCGCGTGGCGGTGCTGTCGCAGCCGTCCTGGGGGCAGGTGAAGGTGACCGCGTCGATGAACGGGCGGTGCGGGTCCAGCTGGGACTGGTCGGTGCCGGAGAGCCGCGTCAGCTCCTCGCGGGAGCCCACGCAGGTGAGGTGGCCCTCCTCGCAGCGCCAGATCGGCAGCGGGGTGCCCCAGTAGCGGCTGCGGGAGAGCGCCCAGTCGATGTTGTTGTTCAGCCAGTCGCCGAAGCGGCCGTGCTTCACCGAGTCCGGGAACCAGTTGGTCTTCTCGTTCTCCTGGAGGAGGCGGTCCTTGACGGCGGTGGTGCGGATGTACCAGGACGGCTGCGCGTAGTAGAGGAGCGCGGTGTGGCAGCGCCAGCAGTGGGGGTAGCTGTGCTCGTACGGGATGTGCTTGAAGAGCAGGCCGCGCTGCTGGAGGTCCTCGGTGAGCTGTTCGTCCGCCTTCTTGAAGAAGACGCCGCCGACGAGGGGGACGTCCTCCTCGAAGGTGCCGTCCGGGCGCACGGGGTTCACCACGGGCAGGCCGTACGCGCGGCAGACCCTGAGGTCGTCCTCACCGAAGGCGGGGGACTGGTGGACCAGACCCGTACCGTCCTCGGTCGTCACGTATTCGGCGTTCACCACGAAATGGGCGGGCGCGGGGAACTCCACGAGCTCGAACGGACGTTGATAGGTCCAGCGCTCCATTTCGGCGCCGGTGAAGGTCTGGCCGGTGGTCTCCCAGCCCTCGCCGAGCGCCTTGGCGACGAGCGGCTCGGCGACGACGAGCTTCTCCGTGCCGTCCGTGGCGACCACGTAGGTGACCTCGGGGTGGGCGGCGACCGCGGTGTTGGACACCAGCGTCCACGGCGTGGTCGTCCACACCAGGAGCGCGGCCTCACCGGCGAGCGGACCGGAGGTGAGCGGGAAACGGACGTACACCGAGGGGTCGACGACCGTCTCGTAGCCCTGCGCCAGCTCGTGGTCCGACAGGCCGGTGCCGCAGCGGGGGCACCAGGGGGCGACGCGGTGGTCCTGGACCAGCAGCCCCTTGTCGAAGATCTCCTTGAGCGACCACCAGACGGACTCCACGTACTCGGGGTCCATGGTCCGGTAGGCGTCGTCGAGGTCGACCCAGTAGCCCATGCGGGTCGTCAGGTCGGTGAAGGCGTCGGTGTGCCGGGTCACGGAGTCGCGGCACTTGGCGTTGAATTCGGCGATGCCGTACGCCTCGATGTCCTTCTTGCCGTTGAAGCCGAGTTCCTTCTCGACGGCCAGCTCCACGGGGAGGCCGTGACAGTCCCAGCCGGCCTTGCGGGCCACGTGGTAGCCGCGCATCGTGCGGAAGCGGGGGAAGACGTCCTTGAAGACGCGCGCCTCGATGTGGTGGGCGCCCGGCATGCCGTTGGCGGTGGGCGGGCCCTCGTAGAACACCCACTCGGGGCGGCCCTCGGACTGCTCCAGGCTCTTGGCGAAGATCTTCTGCTCGCTCCAGAAGTCGAGCACCGCGTGCTCGAGCGCGGGCAGATCGACCTGGGCGGGCACCTGGCGGTACGTCGGCTCTGTCATGAGCGGGCTTCCTCCAACGGACTTGCTGCCTTCCGTCGGAGGGACGAGAGCTTCGATCCTTCGTACGCCGTGTGCGGCGCGCTCCCGCGGTACCACCCTCCTTGGCTCTCCTGTGCGCCGTACGCGCCGGTGAGCCCCCTCATTGGGGTCGCGATACCGGTTCTACTCGCCGCGCCTCACGGACTGCGGCTTTCTTCCGGCGGCTCCGGGGTGATCTTCACATCGCGCTCGCCCCCGGGCTTCCACCGTCCCCGGGTCGCTCTGGGCTGCGTACGACGCTACTCGTCCCCATCCACGCTTCTCGCTCCGCCCAGTGTACGGCGCCGCACGGACAGCGGCCGACCGCTTTTCCGGCGGCCGTGGAAGGGGCCGTGGAAGGGGCACGGCGGGGCTTCGGGCGGGGGTGTCGGCCGGGAGTGCGATGACCTGCGGGGTGACCCGAATGGATCGGGTCGGGCGTCCGGATCCTGGGACGTGCGGGATGGCGGAATACCCGGCGGGGAGCTGGGCACAACGCTTGCAGGCTCGTCGCGCGACGGTCGCGAGACGGGTGGAATGGGTGGTCTGCCCCGTTGCCGCGGGACTCAGGTCGATTTATCGTCCCAGCACGATTCGCGTGCAAGATCACAATATGTGAAGGGGCCGCGGCCATGGTGGCGAAGAAGACCGCCGTACAGCAGTCGGCATCCGGCAGATCCACGGTGGCCTCCGGCGGCGGAGACGAGGGCCGGAAGGCCGCGGCGGTGAAGGCGGCCGGCCAGAAGAGGGTGGCGAAGAAGGCGGTGGCCAAGAAGGCCGCGACCGAGACGGCGGTCGTCAGGAAGACGGCCGTCGGGAAGACGGCCGTCAAGAAGACCGGGGCCAAGAAGGCGACGACAGCCGGGAAGACGACGACGGACGAGAAGGCGGTGGCGGAGGAGGCCGCGGCCGGGAGACGCGGTGCCGCGCGGGGCGGCGCCGGGAAGAGCGCTTCCGTGAAGAGCGCGGTCGGGAAGAGCACGACGCGGAGCACGGCGAAGAGCCCCTCCGCGAAGAAGAGCACGGTCAAGAAGGCGGGCGCGGCCGAGGCCGCCGAGACGACGGGAGCCACGACGGTGGTTGCGAAGAACACTCCTGGTACGGCTACGGCGGCGAAGAAGAAGCCCACCGCCGTCCCCAAGGCACGGCCCGCCGCGGTGGAGCCCGGCGAGCTCGCGGTACGTCCCGGAGAGGACCCCTGGAGCCCGGACGAGGTCGCCGAGGCCCGGACGGAGCTGCAGTCCGAGGCCATGCGCCTACGGGCCGAGCTGGAGGCCTCCGAGCGGTCGCTCACGGGCCTGATGCGGGACTCCGGGGACGGTGCGGGCGACGATCAGGCCGACACCGGGGCGAAGAACATCACGCGTGAGCACGAGCTGTCGCTCGCCCACAACGCGCGCGAGATGCTCGACCAGACCGAGCGCGCCCTGGACCGGCTCGCCTCGGGCACGTACGGGCTCTGCGAGAACTGCGGCAATCCGATCGGAAAGGCACGGATGCAGGCTTTCCCCCGGGCGACGCTCTGTGTGGAGTGCAAGCAGAAGCAGGAACGCCGCTAGCGATCTTCGCCTGAGCCCCTGGTCCGCGGAGGTCGTGTCGTACCTTTGTCCTCAGTCAGGAACCTAGGTTGAGGGACTCACGTGGCAGAGGCGGAGCGCATCATCGGTACGCCGGACATTCCAGACGCGGCGGGGGCCGACCCGGAGCAGTCCGACGGCGACAACGGTGCCGTGACGGCGCAGGCCGACGCGGCCGCGCAGCCGCGCGGCAAGCGCCGGATCGCCGTGCTGTTCGGGGTCGCCGCGCTGGCGTACGCGCTCGACCTGGTCAGCAAGATGATCGTGGTCGCGAAGCTGGAGCACCACGAGCCGATCGAGATCATCGGGGACTGGCTGAAGTTCGAGGCGATCCGCAACGCGGGCGCGGCCTTCGGCTTCGGCGAGGCCTTCACGATCATCTTCACGGTGATCGCGACGATCGTGATCGTGGTGATCGCCCGGCTCGCCCGCAAGCTCTACAGCCTGCCCTGGGCCATCGCGCTCGGCCTGCTGCTCGGCGGTGCGCTGGGCAACCTCACCGACCGGATCTTCCGGGCGCCGGGTGTCTTCGAGGGTGCGGTCGTCGACTTCATCGCGCCCAAGGGCTTCGCGGTGTTCAACCTCGCGGATTCGGCCATCGTGTGCGGCGGCATCCTGATCGTGCTGCTGTCGTTCCGGGGGCTCGACCCGGACGGGACCGTCCACAAGGGCTGAGGGCGCACGGCCGACGGTCGGGGCCGCGGGGTTTTCCACAGGGGCGGTCGGGCGTGTCGCGGCGGTCCGGCATACTCGTCGGGTGAGCACGATTCCCGAGATCCGCAACCTGCCCGTGCCCGACGGCCTGGAGGGCGAGCGTGTAGACGCCGCCATCTCCCGCATGTTCGGCTTCTCCCGTACCAAGGCGGCCGAGCTCGCCGCCGCGGGGAAGGTCACGGTCGACGGGTCGGTGGTCGGCAAGTCGGAGCGGGTGCACGGCGGGGCCTGGCTGGAGGTCGAGATGCCGCAGGCGCCCGCGCCGGTGCAGATCGTCGCCGAGCCGGTCGAGGGCATGGAGATCGTGCACGACGACGATGACGTGGTCGTGATCGGCAAGCCGGTCGGCGTGGCCGCGCACCCCAGCCCCGGCTGGTCCGGGCCGACCGTCATCGGCGGGCTCGCCGCCGCCGGCTACCGGATCTCGACGTCCGGCGCCGCCGAGCGCCAGGGCATCGTGCACCGGCTGGACGTGGGCACCTCGGGCCTCATGGTCGTCGCCAAGTCGGAGTACGCGTACACGTCCCTGAAGCGCCAGTTCAAGGAGCGGACCGTCGACAAGCGGTACCACGCGCTGGTCCAGGGCCACCCCGACCCCACGAGCGGCACCATCGACGCGCCCATCGGACGGCACCCCACCCACGACTACAAGTGGGCCGTCACCGCCGAGGGCAAGCCGTCGGTCACGCACTACGACCTGATCGAGGCGTTCCGGGCCGCCTCGCTGCTCGACATCAAGCTGGAGACCGGGCGCACCCACCAGATCCGCGTCCACATGTCCGCCCACCGGCACCCGTGCGTCGGCGATCTGACGTACGGCGCCGACCCGACGCTCGCCAAGCGGCTCGGCATCACCCGCCAGTGGCTGCACGCCATGCGGCTCGGCTTCGAGCACCCCGGGGACGGGAGCTGGGTCGAGTTCGAGAGCGAGTACCCCGCGGATCTGCAGAAGGCCCTCGACAAGGTGCGGGAGGAGACGTACGCGTGAGTCCCGGGCCGGTGTCCTACGGGGTGCGCGTCGCCGATGACCCGGTTGACCGTGAGGCGTGTTTCGCGGTGCGCAAGGAGGTCTTCGTCGTCGAGCAGGGGGTGCCGGAGGACCTGGAGTACGACGCGTACGACGCCGGGGCCGTGCATGTGCTCGCCGTACGGGACGACGGGGTGCCTCTCGGCGCCGGACGGCTGCTCCACGGGGCGGCCGCCGCCGGAAAGACCGGTGGGGCTCCCGGTGTGGGGTCCCTGGGACGGCTCGCGGTCGTGCGGGCGGCCCGGGGGCTGGGCGTCGGGGTCGCGCTGGTGCGGGCCGTCGAGGAGGCGGCGCGGGCGCGGGGACTGACCGCGGTGGACCTGGGGGCGCAGACGCATGCGCTGGGGTTCTACGAGCGGCTGGGGTATGTGGCGTACGGGGCGGAGTTCCTGGACGCGGGGATACCTCATCGGGCGATGCGGCGGAGTGTGTAGGGCGGGGAACGGGCCGGGGCCGGGGCCGGGCGTGTGACTGCCGCCGGACACCGCCGGACACCGCCGGGCGGCGCGGCCCTGGTTGCTCGCTGTCGCGGCGGACAGGGGGCACGGGTGTGGCGGGCGGGGCGTGGCAGGCTGGGGGCTGTTGAGGTGAGCGTCTAGGTCCGTCCGGAGTGCTGAGCGTGGATCAGTTGGCCCTGTTTTTCGTGTTGCTGGTCGGGGCCGTGGTCAGTGTGCCGGTGGGGGAGCGGCTCAAGCTGCCGGCGCCGGTGCTGATGACGTTGCTGGGGATCGCGCTCGCCGTGCCGGGGTTCGTGCCCAATGTGGAGATCCCGCCGGAGCTCATCCTGCCGCTGCTGTTGCCGCCGCTGCTGTACGCGGCGGTGCGGCGGACGTCCTGGCGGCAGTTCACGGCCAATCTGCGGCCGATCCTCCTGCTGGCCGTGGCGCTGGTGTTCGTGACCACCGCCGCGGTGGCCGCCGTGGCGAACGCGATCGTGCCCGGACTCCCCATCGCGGCGGCCGTGGCGCTCGGCGCGCTCGTCGCGCCGCCCGACCCCGTGGCGGCGACGGCCGTGGCGGGACAGCTCGGGCTGCCGCGCCGACTGGTGTCGATACTTGAGGGCGAGGGCCTCTTCAACGACGTCACGGCCATCGTGCTCTACCACGTGGCCATCGCCGCCGCCGTCAGCGGATCCTTCTCCTGGCCCCGCGCCGCGCTCCAGCTCGTGCTGTCGGCCGTCGTCGCCGTCGCGGTGGGGCTGGCGCTCGGCTGGGCCGCCAACAAGCTGATGGACTTCCTGGAGGACGCGACGCTGCAGATCGGGCTGACCCTGCTCGTGCCGTACGCGTCGTACGTGATGGCCGAGGAACTGCACGGGTCCGGGGTGCTCGCGGTGCTGACGACCGCGTTGTTCCTCGCGGAGTACGCGCTCGGTGCGGACGACGTCCTCACGCGGCTCGCCGGGCACACCGTCTGGGACGTCGTCGACACGCTGGTCACCGGTGTCGCCTTCGGGCTGATCGGGCTGGAGCTGCACAACGCGATCCGGACGGCGTCCGGGCGGTGGGGCGAGATGCTCGGCTGGGCGGCGGCGATCGTGGCCGTCGTCGTGCTCGTACGGCTGGTCTGGTTGCTGCCGGCCACGTGGCTCGCGCGGCGGCTGCACGCGAAGCGGGACTACGACGAGGAGATCCCGATGTCGTGGCGCGAGACCGTGGTGATGTGGTGGTCGGGGATGCGGGGGGTGGCGTCCGTGGCGCTGGCCCTGGCGATTCCGCTGGAGACGGACGGTGGGGGGCCGTTTCCCGACCGGGACGAGATCGTGTTCATCGCGTTCGGGGTGATCATGGCGACGCTGGTGCTTCAGGGGCTGACCCTGCCGTGGCTGGTGCGGCGGTTGGGGGTGCGGGCGGACGAAGGGATCGAGAAGGACTTCGAGAAGGCGTTGGCCGTGCGGGCGGCCAAGGCGGCGAAGCGGCGGCTCAAGGAGATCGAGGAGGTCGAGGAGCTGCCGGAGGAGATGTCCGAGCGGTTGCTGCGGCGGGCCTTCGAGATCGGGGTGCGGATCAGTCCGGAGGTGGGGGAGGAGGAGCGGCGCGAGGGGCATGAGCAGCGGGTGCGGCGGCTTCGCAAGTTGCGGCGGATCCAGGGGGAGATGTTGAGCGCGGCTCGGCATGAGGTGCTGGCCGCGCGGAGTGAGCCGGGGGCGGACCCCGAGGTGGTGGATCGGGTGTTGCGGCACCTGGATGTGCGCAGCCTTCGCTGAACGGGCCGACGCTCGCCCACCCGCGCGCCGCCCGTTGCCTCTTGGTGTAGGGGTGCGGGTCTTTTGTGGGGCTGATCGTCGGTGGCGGGTGTGGGGTGTTGGCCGCCCGCCCGGACGTCGGCCGTTGCTCCTGGGCGGAGATGCGCGTGTCTCCGGTGAGGGTTGATCGTCGTTGACGGCTGCGCGCGCGGGGGTTCGGGCCGTGCGGGGCACGGTGAATGGCGTGACGCCTGGACAGGCAGCGGGCACCGGGTGCTTCGGTGGTCCGGTCGAGAAGGCGCGGTGGCCCCGGCTCCTCGCGGGGACCTCGACGGGACGGGACGGGACCGGGCGGGACCGGGCGGTAGGTCGGCGGATGTCGCCGACCCGCCGCCGGAGTGGCTCGCGTCACCCGGCGCCGGAGTGGCTCGCGTCACCCGGCGTCGGACACGGCACCGCGCGGAGCGTGCGGGTCGCCGGGGGCGGAACGCGGCCACCACGGCTCTGCCGAGACCTGTGGCCTCGGTGGCCGCCGCAGTGCCATCGGGAGTCGGTCCGCCCTCCCGGCGGCTGCCGGAGGCCCGCGCGCGGCCCCGGGCACGAGCAGCGTGCCCGGGGCCGCGGGTGCGTCGGCCTACCCCCTGTCCGTCGACCTCGGCGGTTCGTGGACGCGGCTCCGCGCGGCGCGGGGGACCAGGCCGTCCGTGTGGGCGTGGGGGTGGGTCGGGGGAAGGATCGCGTCGGCGGTGTTGACGCGGGGGAGGGCGTACGGGTGGGTCTCGGTGAGCCAGTGGATCAGTTGTTCGCGCACGGTGACGCGGACGGTCCACAGGTCGTCCGGGTCCTTGGCGGTGACCAGGGCGCGGACCTCCATGGTGGAGGGGGTCGAGTCGGTGACGGTCAGGTCGTAGTGGCGGCCGTCCCAGGCGGGGCAGGAACGGAGGATGTCCCGGAGCCGGTCGCGCATCGCGGGCAGCGGCGCGGCATGGTCGACGTGGAGGAAGATCGTGCCGGTCATCTGGGCGCCGCCGCGGGACCAGTTCTCGAAGGGCTTCGAGGTGAAGTACGAAACCGGCATCGTGATGCGGCGCTCGTCCCACGTGCGGACCGTCAGGAAGGTGAGGGTGATCTCGTCGACCGTGCCCCACTCGCCCTCCACCACGACCACGTCACCGAGGCGGACCATGTCGCCGAAGGCGATCTGCAGCCCCGCGAAGAGGTTGCTCAGCGTGGACTGCGCGGCGATACCGGCGACGATGCCCAGGAGTCCGGCCGAGGCCAGCAGCGAGGTGCCGGCCGCGCGCATCGCCGGGAAGGTCAGCAGCATCGAGGCCACGGCCACCACACCGACGATCGCCGAGACGACCCGCATGATCAGCGTCACCTGGGTCCGCACCCGGCGCACCCGGGCCGGATCCCGATGGGCGCGGGCGTAACGGCTGTACGTCGTCTCCACGATCGCGCCCGCGATCCGGATCACCAGCCAGGCCGTCGCACCGATCAGCACCAGCGTCAGGGTGCGGCCGACGGCGGTCCGGTGCTGTTCGAGCAGTTGCGCCTCGTCGTAGGAGGCTCTGAGGAAGGCCGCGCACAGGACCAGCTGGTAGGGGATGCGGCCGCGGCGCAGCAGGCCCCACAGAGCTGTCTCGTGGTGCCGCTGGTCCGCCTTGCGCAGCAGCAGGTCGGTCGTCCAGCCGATGAGCAGCGTGAGGACGACCGAGCCACCGATGACGATCAATGGGCGGAGTAGATTCTCCATGCCTTCGAACGTAACCGGCCACACGGGGTCATGAACATGTGACTTCTGCCGCCCTCGGGGTACGGGCGCCCGGGCCCGTTGTCGGACCCGGCTGGCACCATGGCCTCATGAACATCATGCTGTTCCACTCGACCTACGGCCTGCGGCCCGCGGTGCGTCAGGCCGCGGACCGGCTGCGCGCCGCCGGACACGAGGTGTGGACCCCCGACCTCTTCGACGGCCGGACGTTCGACACGGTCGAGGAGGGCATGGCCTTCAACGAGGAACTGGGCAGGGAGGAACTGCTCAAGCGGGCGGTCCTGGCCGCCGCCCCCTACTCGGAGCGCGGCCTGGTCTACGCCGGGTTCTCCCTGGGCGCGGCGACCGCGCAGACCCTGGCCCTGGGCGACAAGAACGCGCGCGGACTGCTGCTCCTGCACGGCACGTCGGACATCGCCGCCACCGCCTCCGTGGACGACCTGCCCGTCCAACTGCACGTCGCCGGACCCGACCCCTTCGAGCCGGACGACTGGCTGAGCGCCTGGTACCTGCAGATGCGCAAGGCCGGCGCCGACGTCGAGGTCTACCGATACGCCGGCGCCGGGCACCTCTACACCGACCCCGACCTGCCCGACTACGACGAGGAGGCCGCCGAGGCCACCTGGCGGGTGGCCCTCGGCTTCCTCGACTCCCTCTGAGACCTTCGGGGTCCTACAAGTCCCGGTCCCGGTCCCGGTCCAAGTCCGAGTCTGTGGCGGGACCTACACGGGGTCGTACGTCCGCTCCACCTTCTGCGTCCCGCTCCGCGTCCGGTACGAGCGAGCCCAGGACGACGTCGCGCCGGCCTTCGTACGGTCGGAGAGGACGTAGAAGTCCATCTGCGCCCGCGCGGCGGTGATGTCCAGGACGCCGTAGCCGTGCCGGTCGGTGTCGACCCAGTGGACGTGCCGGTTGGCGGCACGGATCAGCGGGGAGGCCAGCGCGGAGATGGTGCCCTCGGGGGCCTTGACGAGGTCGTCGAGGTTGTCGGAGGTGACCGACGTGACGACGAACTCGGTGGCGGCGGAGGCCGACAGCGGGTACGTACCGGCGTTGACCGGCACGTCGTTGGCCCACGCCATGTGGATGTCGCCGGTGAGGAAGACCGTGTTGCGGATGGCGTTCTCCCGCAGATGGGCGAGGAGTTCGCGGCGGTCGTCGGTGTAGCCGTCCCACTGGTCGGGGTTGAGGGCGAGGCCCTCCTTCGGCAGGCCGAGCAGTTCGGCGAGGGGCTCGAAGAGGTCGGCGGTGAGGTTGCCGAGGGCGAACGGGGCGATCATCACCGAGTTGCCGACCAGGCGCCAGGTCGTGTCGGAGGACTTCAACCCGGCCTTCAGCCAGTCGAGCTGGGCCCGGCCGGTCAGCGTGCGGTCCGGGTCGTCGACCTCGCCGTCGCCGACCCCCACCTGCTGCGAGCGGAAGGACCGCAGGTCCAGCAGCGAGAGGTCGACGAGCTTGCCGAAGCGCAGCCGGCGGTAGGTGGTGCCCGCGATCGCCGGCCGCACCGGCATCCACTCGAAGTAGGCCTGCTTGGCCGCCGACCGGCGGGCCGCCCAGGTGCCCTCGGTGCCCTCGGTGTGGTTCTCGGCGCCGCCGGACCACGCGTCGTTGGCGATCTCGTGGTCGTCCCAGATGGCGACGACCGGAGCGGCCGCGTGCAGGGTCTGGAGGTCCGGGTCGGTCTTGTAACGGCCGTGCCGGACGCGGTAGTCGGCGAGGGAGACGATCTCGTGGGTGGGCGCGTGCGGCCGGACGACCTTGTCGCGGGTGCCGTACTCGCCGGTGCCGTACTCGTAGATGTAGTCGCCGAGGTGCAGCCACGCGTCCAGGTCGCCACGCGCGGCGAGATGGCGGTAGGCGGCGAAGTGACCGCCCTCCCAGTTGGCGCAGGAGACCACGCCGAAGCGCAGGCCGGTGGTGGTGGCGGCGTCGGCGGCCGGGGCGGTGCGGGTGCGCGCGGCGGGCGTGTCGGTGCCGCCCGCGGAGAAGCGGAACCAGTAGTTCGTGGCGGGGGCGAGGCCGCGTACGTCCGCCTTGACGGTGTGGTCGGAGGCGGCGGTCGCGGTCGTCGAGCCCTTGGCGACGATGTTCGTGAACGCCTTGTCCAGGGCGACGGTCCAGCCGACCTCGACGTCCGGGCCGAGACCGGAGCCGGGTATCGCGGCCGCGGTGGGCGTCACCCGGGTCCACAGCAGGACACCGTCGGGCAGCGGATCACCGGAGGCGACGCCGTGCAGGAAGGCGGGGGGCTCCGCCGCGCTCGCCGGGAACGCGGCGGCCGACGGTGCCGCGAGGACGGCTCCGGCCGCGGCCGCCTTGACGACCGTACGGCGGCTCGGGGCGGACGAACCCGTGGGCTGGGCGGGGGAATCGGGGCTGGAGTGAGATCTGCGACTGGTCACGGCCGATGAGATTACTGATCGGTAGGGCCACGGGTAAGACAGAAGTCCGAAATCCGCTCGATGTTCAGGTGGTCGTACGTTGTTCGTCGGTCGGCGACCGGGGCGGGGCGGCTTCCGGCCTGGGGTGACGTGTCGTCAGTCGGCGTACCGCTTGGCCAGGGTGATCAGGGCGGCCCGGTCGGGGCTGTCGGTGCGGTGGCGGAGGCTGGCGAGGTGCTTCTCGACCGTGCGAGGGGAGAGGAAGAGGTGTTCGGCGATCTCCTGGTTGCCGAGCCGGGCGCCGAGCAGCCGCAGGACCTCGTACTCCCGGGCGGTCACCCCCGCGCGCCGCAGTTCCCGAGGGATGGTCTCGTGGCCCTGGCGGCGGCGCGGCACCGGGGAGCCGGCGTCGCGCAGCAGGGCCCGGCACGCGGCCGACACCCGGGTCGTGCCCCGTTCGTGGAAGAACTGCTCGGCGGCGCGCAGCCATTCCACGGGCCGGCCCCAGCCGTCGACGAGTGCGGCCTGGGCGCCCAGACGCAGACAGAGATGGGCGGCCAGGGGGATCGCGGCGGTCCCGGCCAGCGCCTCCTCCGCCGCCTTGGTGGCCTCGGCGGCCCGGCCCTCGCGGCCCAGCAGCACGGCCCGGGACCAGCCGGCGAAGGGGCGGTCCCAGTGGACCTGGGTGAGTCGTTCGGTGCCGGGGCCGTCCAGTTCGGCCCAGTCGGTCGCGCCGCGCAGGGTGCGCAGCAGCAGGAACGGGCCGAGGAAGCCGGTGACGCCACGGGTGCTGGGCAGTGCCCGCATGACGCCGTCCGCCTCGGTGAACTCGGCCAGCGCACGGTCGGGTTCCTCCCGCAGCAGGGAGCAGATGCCCTGGGCCCAGCCCCACACGGAGGTGTCGGCGTAGCCCCACAGCGCCCCGGCGCTCCGTCCGGCGAGCGCGCGCTCCAGGGTGCGCAGGGTGGTGTCGAGCTTCTCCCGCTCCCCGAGCGAGGCGGCGATGATGCCCTCCACGCCGGCGCCGATCAGCTCCACCTCGCGCAGCCGCAGCCTGCGGGCCGTCGCCCGGAGCCGGCGCGCGGACTCCGTCGCCCGGTCCTGCTCGTCGCGCAGCACATGGGCGAGGGTCAGATGCATGTCGGCCCAGGCCGTCATGAGCACCGCGCCGGTCTCCTCGGCGGCCCCGCGCGCGGCGAGCAGCCGCTCCGTGCCGGTGAACCGGACCCGGTCGAGCACGCCCAGTTCCAGCAGGCCACGGATCCGCCACACCGGCAGCGCGTGGGCCTCGGCGATGGTGACCAGCCGTGCGAACGCGTCCTCCGCCTCGCCGAGGTCGTGGGGCCGCAGGCAGTACCCGAGCATGGTGAGCGCCTTGCAGGCGACCTCCGGCAGTCCCACCTCCTCGGCGGTCGCGACGGCGCCCTCGGCGAGCGCGCGGGCGCTCTCCAGCCGGTCCGGGCGCCGCGAGTTGAGCACCAGGTGGGCGGCGACCGCGTCCAGGGCGGCGCGGGACGCCGGGTCGGGCAGGTCGCCGAGCAGGTCCCTGGCCTGCCGTACGGCGGTCAGGCCCTCCTCCCACTGCTGGGCGGTCGCCGCGGCCCGCGCGCGGGTCAGAAAGCCCGCCGCCCGTCGGCCGGCCGGCGCGCCCCACACCGTCAGGACCCGGTCCAGCCGGTCCCCGAGTTCGGGTACGCGCCGCACGTCGCCGGTGAGGACCAGTGCGCCGAGCAGTTCCTCCAGCAGCCGGGCGACGGCCTCGGGTGGCGCGTCCGGCGTGTCGGCGGTCAACTCCAGGCCCCGGTCGAGCAGTTCCACGGCGGTCAGCAGCGCACCCCGCGCGACCGCCTGCCGACCGGCCCGCGTGAGCAGCACGGCCGCCCGCGCGGGTCGGCCACCGGCGACGCACAGCTCGGCGGCGAGGCGGTACAGGTCGTCGCCGGCGTCTCCGCCGAGCGGTGGGCGGGGTTCGCGGGGCCGGGCGGGCCGGGTGAGCGCGGGGGAGGGGTCGGGCTCGGCGGGCCGGGCGAGCGCGAGGGAGGGGTCGGGTTCGGGGCGCGGGGCGAGCGCGAGGGAGGCGTCCGGCTCCGCGCATGTCGGATCGGGGACGCCGACCGGCTCGGGGCCACGGGTGTTCCGCGCGGTCGGCGTGTCGAGGTCTGCCGTGCCGGGGGTGCCCGGGTGTGTCGCGTCGTCCGCGCCGACGGTCACCCCGTCATGGCCGACCCTCTCAGCCCCCTGAGAGCTCGCTCCCTCGGGGCCGGCCCCCCTCGCCGCCTCGATCGCGTCCGCCGCCGCCAGGCACAGGGCCGCACGTTCCGGTGGGAGCAGCCGGCGGGTGATGGCATCGGCGGTCAGGGCGTGGCGGAAGCTGTGCCAGCCGGGGTCCGACGGGGCGGCGGCGCCGGAGACGAGGTGGGCGTGCGCCGCGTGGCGGAGCTGGGTGAGGGCGGTGGCGTGGTCCAGGCCGGCGGCGCGGGCGGCGATGTCCACGGGGAAGCGTCTGCCGAGGACCGCCGCCGCCTCCAGGAGGGCGATGCCGGGCGGCGGCAGCTGGTCCACGCGTTGGAGGACGGCGGCGGCGACGCCGGCCGGGACACCGGCGTCGAGCGAACCGGTCACCGTCCAGCGCGAGTCGCCTTCCCGGACGAGACCGCCGCCGTCGACCATCGCGCGCAGCAGCTCCTCCACCACGAAGGGGACACCCTCGGAAACGGTGTGCAGCCGTTCCAGGACCGCCGCCGGGACGTCCTCGGCGGAGTCGTGGCCCAGACACCGGCCGGCCAGCTCGGCGGTGCCGGCCGGCCCGAGGCGGGCGAGGCGGACCGTACGGGCCGTACGACGGGACGTGGCGGCCTCGGCGAGGTCGAGCGCCGGGCCGGACTCCCCGCGCAGGGTGGCCAGCAGGACGGTCCGCTGACCGGAGAGGTTGTCCGTCAGATAGTCGACGATGGCGAGCGTGTCGGCGTCCGCGTCGTGCAGGTCCTCCAGCACCAGGACGCAGCCGCCGTCCCGCCCGAGGACGTGCAGGAGCCGGAGCACCGCCTCCGCGTACCCGACGAGCGGTGCGCCGTCCTGCGGTGCCAGTCCGCACAGCCGGGACAGCAGCGGCTCGTAGAGGCCCAGGTCGCCGCCCGAGGGAGCTCCCTCGCCCCTTAACCCCGAGAACACGGCCTCCGCCAGCGGACGCAACGGCACCGCGCGTCCGGCGGACGCGGCCCGCCCGCGCAGGACCCGTGATCCGGTGTCCGCGGCGACGGACGCGGCTTCCTCGACGAGCCGGGACTTGCCGATCCCGGGCTCGCCCAGCACGAACACCGACGAGCCCCGCCCGTCGCGGGCCGCCCGGACGGCGGCCGCCAGAAGCTCCCGCTCCGCCTTCCTGCCGACCAGGGCGGGCGAGGACAACGACGAGAACGACGGCATCGACGAGAACGACGGCATCGAAGAGAACGACGGCATCGAAGAGAACGACGACAACTCAAGGCCCCCTGCGCCCTGTTGGGATGGTCGTGGCAAACCCCCGTACGTCCCCGTACGACATCCCCCGCCGGGCACCCCTCGAATGCGCCTTCGAGGCGCGTACAGGGTAGCCCCCAGTTTCACAGGGGCCGCACAACTACATGGGGGATCTTCCCCGATACCCGGGGCCCCGGTGTCCGGCACGCTTCTGTTTCGGCAGGGCAGGGGGGACAGGGCATGGCCCGGGGGGACATGCCCTGCCTGCTTCTTTTTCTTTCGGCAGGGAGGTCGTCAATGCAGCGTGCCCGGATATGGGTCGCCGCCGGAGTGCTGGGCGTGGTCCTGTGCGGGTGCTCGTCACCCACCGGGACCACCGGGGGAGGCAGCGGCGGCGGGTCGTCGTCGGCCGGGGCCGCCGCGGACGAACCGGAGGTGCCGCTGACCACCCAGGACCTGGAGCGGGTCTGCACGGACGGGCTCGGCTTCGAGGGGCTGCCGGCCTACGACCGTACGAAGAAGACCGTGCACCCGGCGCAGCTCATGAACAGCACCGGTGACGGCTGGACGAGCAGCGTGCCCGTCGACGGCGACTTCCCCAAGGGCTGGTTCCTCGGCTACGAGGACAAGCCGGCCCAGGCGGAGCTGGTCGTCTGCGTCGAGCGCACCAAGGCCACCGCGACCGGCAAGGTCTGCGACATGGAGGCCGACGGCAAGCCGCTGAAGATCCGCACGTACAACACCGCGTACCGGCTGCGGGTCGTCGAGGCGCGCACCGGCAAGGAGCAGTACGAGCACAACGGCAAGGCCGAGTCGGACGAGTGCCCGGTCTACATCTTCACCTCGGACGACGAGGACGCCGACAAGTACTACAACGAGGTCCGGCCCGAGGACTACCGCAAGCGCGTCAAGCCGTTCATCGCACCGTAGCCGCCACATAAGTCGGGCGGGCGTTCCGGGAGATCTCCCGGAACGCCCGCCCGCTTGCGTGGATCCGTTGCGTGGATCCGTTGCGTGGATCCCTTCGCGCGGACCGTGCGGCGGCTACTTGGTGACGCCCGCGTCCTTGAGCGCCGTCTCCCACGCCGCGACCGTGGACGGGTTGGTGATCGTCTTGTCGTTGATCTTGATGGTCGGCGTGGACTTGACACCGTCGGCGTCGTCGAAGGACTTGCTCATCCTCATCGCCCAGGCGTCGTAGGTGCCCTTCTCGACGGCGTCCTGGAACTTCTTGTTGTTCTTCAGCGCGTCGACCGTGTTCGCCACCTTGATCAGATAGCTGTCCTCGGCGAACTCGTCGGTCGACTCCTCCGGGTGGTACTTCGTCGAGTACAGCGCGGCCTTGTAGTCGATGAAGGCCTCGGGGCTGACGTTCAGGGCGGCGCCGAGCGCGCTCAGCGCGTTCTTCGAGCCCTCGCCACTGAGGTTGCCGTCGAGGAAGGTGCCGATCGTGAAGGAGAGCTTGTAGTCGCCGTCCTCCATGCCCTTGTTGACGGTCTCGCCGACGGTCTGTTCGAAGCTGGCGCAGGCCGGGCAGCGCGGGTCCTCGTACAGGTGGACCACGTTGTCGGTCTTGGAGTCGCCGAGCAGCACGGTGGTGCCGTTCTTGCCCGAGGTGTTGGCCGGGGCGACCACCGTGGCGTCGGCGGCCGCCTCCCACGAGGTGGGCTCGTTGTTCTGGACGACGGCGTAGCCGATGCCGCCGGCTATCGCGAGGACCGCGACGATCGAGCCCGCCACGATCGCCTGCCGCCTGACCTTGGCGCGCTTGGCCTGGCGCTCGCGCTCCAGGCGCAGCCGCTCACGGGCCGCCGACTTCGCCGCGTTGCTGTTCCGCTTGCTCATGTGGGTCAACTCCCTGGGGGACGCGCACACGGGGTGCGCGGATACCTGTGGTGGGGACTGCTCGTGCTCAGGAGGTGGTCACGCGAAGGTGACCGAGCACGGCGGTCCACGCCGTCCCAGGGAGTGCGCGAGGAGGAGGGTGCGAGGGGTGCCCCCGCGGTGCGCGGTGCGCGTCGGCCGGTGCTCCGCCCGGGCGGGCCGCACCATGACCGAGGCGACCGCGATCAGCAGCGGCCGGAAGCCGGCGGCGACCGCGGCGTCCAGCAGCTGGGCGAGGGCCCGCTCACCGCGCCGCAGCCAGGCGGCGGCCAGGAGGCCGACGCCGATGTGCGCGGCGAGCAGCAGCCAGGCGGCGCCCGGGCCGGCGCCCGCCAGCAGTGCGCCCGCCCGCTCGGAGCCGCCGGTGACCCGCGCCAGCGGTGCGCCGACGCTGCCGCCGCCGCACAGCATGTCCAGCCCGACCTGGCGCAGCGGGCCGGCGACCGGGCCGCCCGCCTCGCCGTAACAGGCGTGCTGGCCCGTGGTGAACACCGTGTCGGCGGCCAGCTCCAGCGGGATCAGCACACCGGCGATCCGCCCGAAGCCGCGCTCACGGCCGGCCAGCGCGTAGGCGACGAGGAAGACGGCCGCGGCGATCGCGGCGACGGTGGTGAGGGGGAGCGGGACCCCGGACAGCAGCACGTGCGACGCGGTGCTGAGCGTCACGACGACCGCCGTGAACAGCGCCGCGCGTACGGCTCTGAAGTGGGTCCCGGATATGTCCATGGCGTTGGAGAGTCTCCCACGTACGCACGTAAGGGACCGCTAAAGGGTCCGCTGAAAGGTCCCTGTGAGTGGGTGATGCCTCATTTCTCGGTGCTTCTCGTCTCGATACTTCTCGATGGCGGCCCGCGGGAGGGGTTCTCGGGGTTCTCGGGGTTCTCAGTGGTTGCGCAGGCCGGGGATCCGGCCGTTGCGGAAGAGGTCGACGAAGATCTGGTGGTCGGTACGCGCGCGTGCCCCGTACGTGTGCGCGAAGTCCACCAGGAGCGGCGCGAAGCCCTCCTCGTCGGCGGCGATCGCCGCGTCGATGGCCCGCTCCGTGGAGAACGGCACCAGGGACTGCCCGGTCAGGTCGTCCGCCGCCGCGTGCATCGTGGCCGTGGCCCGGCCGAGGTCGGCGACGACCGCCGCGATCTCCTCCGGGTCGTCGATGTCGCTCCAGTCCACGTCCACCGCGTACGGCGACACCTCGGCGACCAGCTGCCCGGCGCCGTCCAGCTCGGTCCAGCCCAGCCACGGGTCCGCGTGCGCCTGCAACGCCCGCTGGGAGATCACCGTGCGGTGGCCCTCGTGCTGGAAGTAGTCACGGATCCGCTGGTCGGTGATGTGACGGGAGACGGCCGGGGTCTGGGCCTGCTTGATGTAGATCACCACATCGTTCTCCAGGGCGTCGCTCTGGCCCTCCAGCAGGATGTTGTACGACGGCAGCCCCGCCGAGCCGATGCCGATGCCCCGGCGGCCGACGACGTCCTTCACGCGGTACGAGTCCGGGCGGGTCAGGGACGACTCCGGGAGCGTCTCCAGATAGCCGTCGAAGGCGGCCAGCACCTTGTAGCGCGTGGCCGCGTCCAGCTCGATGGAGCCGCCGCCCGGCGCGAAGCGGCGCTCGAAGTCACGGATCTCCGTCATGGAGTCGAGCAGCCCGAAACGGGTCAGCGAACGGGCGTCGCGCAGCGCGTCCAGCAGCGGGCCCTGGGCGGTGTCCAGCGTGAACGGAGGCACCTCGTCCCGCTTGGCGCCGGCCGCTACGGCGTGGATCCGCTCGCGGTAGGCGGCCGCGTAGGTCTCCACCAGCTCCGTGATCTGCTCGTCGCTGAGCGCCTTCGCGTACCCGATGAGCGCCACGGAGGCGGCGAAGCGCTTCAGGTCCCAGGTGAAGGGGGCGACGTACGCCTCGTCGAAGTCGTTCACGTTGAAGATCAGGCGGCCCGTGGAGTCCATGTACGTGCCGAAGTTCTCCGCGTGCAGGTCGCCGTGGATCCACACGCGCGAGGTGCGCTCGTCGAGGTACGGGCCGGACGCCTTCTCCTCGTCGAGGTCGTTGTAGAAGAGGCAGGCCGTCCCCCGGTAGAACGCGAAGGCCGAGGCCGCCATCTTCCGGAACTTCACGCGGAACGCGGCCGGGTCGGCGGCCAGGAGCTGGCCGAAGGCGGTGTCGAAGACGGCGAGGATCTCCTCGCCGCGTCGCTCGTCGCTGAGCTGCGGAACCGACATCGCTGGGTGCCTCCTGGTGGATCACGGGTGGGTCGACTGCAAGAACGTGCGGGGGCGCGCGGGAGTGCCCGCGACCCCTCCCCGAAAGGTACGGGGGACAGCCCTCGCCGTGTCAGTGCCGAGGCATAGACTTCGACGCTGTCCCCCAGACTGTCCGCAGCCCGTGGGGAAGTCGTTCACGCTTGTTTCCCCTGTGTCCCTTGGAGGCCGAAGCCGTGTCAAAGCCGCCGTTCACGCACCTGCACGTCCACACCCAGTACTCGCTGCTGGACGGTGCCGCGCGGCTCAAGGACATGTTCAACGCGTGCAACGAGATGGGCATGACCCATATCGCCATGTCCGACCACGGCAACCTGCACGGGGCGTACGACTTCTTCCACACCGCGAAGAAGGCCGGCGTCACCCCGATCATCGGCATCGAGGCTTACGTCGCCCCCGAGTCCCGGCGCAACAAGCGCAAGATCCAGTGGGGCCAGCCGCACCAGAAGCGGGACGACGTGTCCGGTTCGGGTGGTTATACGCACAAGACGATCTGGGCGGCGAACAGGACGGGCCTGCACAACCTCTTCAAGCTCTCCTCGGACGCGTACGCCGAGGGCTGGCTGCAGAAGTGGCCCCGGATGGACAAGGAGACCATCTCCCAGTGGTCCGAGGGGCTCATCGCCTCCACGGGCTGCCCCTCCGGCGAGTTGCAGACCCGGCTGCGCCTCGGTCAGTTCGACGAGGCGCTGAAGGCGGCCTCCGAGTACCAGGACATCTTCGGCAAGGACCGCTACTTCCTGGAGCTGATGGACCACGGCATCGAGATCGAGCACCGGGTCCGCGACGGCCTCCTGGAGATCGGCAAGAAGCTCGGCATCCCCCCGCTGGTCACCAACGACTCGCACTACACGTACGCGCACGAGGCGACCGCGCACGACGCGCTGCTGTGCATCCAGACCGGCAAGAACCTCTCCGACCCGGACCGCTTCCGCTTCGACGGCACCGGCTACTACCTGAAGTCGACCGACGAGATGTACGCCGTCGACTCCTCGGACGCCTGGCAGGAGGGCTGCGCCAACACCCTGCTGGTCGCCGAACAGATCGACACCACGGGCATGTTCGAGGCCAAGAACCTCATGCCGAAGTTCGACATCCCCGAGGGCTTCACCGAGGTCACCTGGTTCCAGGAGGAGGTCCGCCGCGGCATGGCCCGCCGCTTCCCCGGCGGCGTCCCCGACGACCGTCAGAAGCAGGCCGAGTACGAGATGGACGTCATCATCCAGATGGGGTTCCCGGGATACTTCCTCGTCGTCGCCGACTTCATCATGTGGGCCAAGAAGCAGGGCATCGCGGTCGGTCCCGGCCGTGGTTCCGCGGCCGGTTCGATCGTCGCGTACGCCATGGGCATCACCGACCTCGACCCGATCCCGCACGGTCTGATCTTCGAGCGGTTCCTCAACCCCGAGCGCGTCTCCATGCCCGATGTCGACATCGACTTCGACGAGCGCCGGCGCGTCGAGGTGATCAGGTACGTGACGGAGAAGTACGGCGCCGACAAGGTCGCCATGATCGGCACCTACGGCAAGATCAAGGCGAAGAACGCCATCAAGGACTCCGCGCGTGTGCTGGGCTACCCGTACGCGATGGGCGACCGGCTCACCAAGGCGATGCCCGCCGACGTCCTCGGCAAGGGCATCGACCTCAACGGCATCACCGACCCCTCCCACCCGCGTTACAGCGAGGCGGGCGAGATCCGGTCGATGTACGAGAACGAACCGGACGTGAAGAAGGTCATCGACACCGCCAAGGGCGTCGAGGGCCTGGTCCGGCAGATGGGTGTGCACGCGGCCGGCGTGATCATGTCCAGCGAGCCCATCGTCGACCACGCCCCGATCTGGGTGCGGCACACCGACGGCGTGACCATCACACAGTGGGACTACCCGCAGTGCGAGTCGCTCGGCCTGCTGAAGATGGACTTCCTGGGCCTGCGCAACCTCACGATCATGGACGACGCCATCAAGATGGTGAAGGCCAACAAGGGCATCGACCTGGAGATGCTCTCCCTGCCGCTGGACGACCCCAAGACCTTCGAACTGCTCTGCCGCGGTGACACTCTCGGCGTCTTCCAGTTCGACGGCGGCCCGATGCGTTCCCTGCTCCGCCAGATGCAGCCCGACAACTTCGAGGACATCTCCGCCGTCTCGGCCCTCTACCGGCCAGGCCCGATGGGCATGAACTCGCACATCAACTACGCGGAGCGCAAGAACAAGCGCCAGGAGATCACGCCGATCCACAAGGAGCTGGAGGAGCCGCTCGAAGAGGTCCTCGCGGTCACCTACGGCCTGATCGTCTACCAGGAGCAGGTGCAGAAGGCCGCCCAGATCATCGCCGGGTACTCGCTCGGCGAGGCCGACATCCTCCGCCGCGTCATGGGCAAGAAGAAGCCCGACGAACTGGCGAAGAACTTCGTCCTCTTCCAGGCGGGCGCCCGGAAGAACGGCTACAGCGACGAAGCCATCCAGGCCCTGTGGGACGTCCTGGTCCCCTTCGCCGGCTACGCCTTCAACAAGGCCCACTCCGCCGCGTACGGACTCGTCTCCTACTGGACCGGCTATCTGAAGGCGAACTACCCGGCCGAGTACATGGCCGCGCTGCTCACCTCGGTCAAGGACGACAAGGACAAGTCGGCGGTCTACCTCAACGAGTGCCGGCGCATGCGCATCAAGGTGCTCCCGCCGAACGTCAACGAGTCCGAGCACAACTTCGCCGCCCAGGGCGACGACGTCATCCTCTTCGGCCTCGAAGCCGTGCGCAACGTCGGCACGAACGTGGTCGAGTCGATCATCCGCAGCCGCAAGGCCAAGGGGAAGTACGCCTCCTTCCCCGACTACCTCGACAAGGTCGAGGCGGTCGCCTGCAACAAGCGCACCACGGAGTCGCTGATCAAGGCGGGCGCGTTCGACACGATGGGGCACACCCGCAAGGGCCTCACCGCGCACTTCGACTCGATGATCGACAACGTGGTCGCGGTCAAGCGCAAGGAGGCCGAGGGCCAGTTCGACCTCTTCGGCGGCATGGGCGAGGAGGAGAACACCGAGCCGGGCTTCGGACTCGACGTCGAGTTCACCACCGACGAGTGGGAGAAGACCTATCTCCTCGCCCAGGAGCGGGAGATGCTCGGCCTCTACGTCTCCGACCACCCCCTCTTCGGCCTGGAGCACGTGCTCTCCGACAAGGCCGACGCGGGCATCGCCCAGCTCACCGGCGGTGAGCACGCGGACGGCGCGGTCGTCACCATCGGTGGCATCATCTCCGGCCTCCAGCGCAAGATGACCAAGCAGGGCAACGCCTGGGCCATCGCCACGGTGGAGGACCTCGCCGGTTCCATCGAGTGCATGTTCTTCCCGGCGTCCTACCAGCTCGTCTCGACCCAACTCGTCGAGGACGCCGTCGTGTTCGTCAAGGGCCGCCTCGACAAGCGCGAGGACGTGCCGCGGCTGGTCGCGATGGAGATGCAGGTCCCCGACCTGTCGAACGCGGGCACCAACGCGCCGGTGATCCTCACCATCCCGGCCACCCGCGTCACCCCGCCCATGGTCAGCCGGCTCGGCGAGATCCTCAGCCACCACAAGGGCGACAGCGAGGTCCGGATCAGGCTCCAGGGCCCCACCAAGACGACCGTACTGCGCCTGGACCGGCACCGGGTGAAGCCTGATCCGGCCCTGTTCGGCGACCTGAAGGTGCTGCTCGGCCCGTCCTGCCTGGCCGGCTGAGCGGACCTCGGCGGTCCGGCGGGCGTGCGCTTGCGACGACCGACGGGCGTGAACGCGTGACGGCCGACAGGCGTGAACGCGTGAGGGGCGCATCCGGTGTTCCGGATGCGCCCCTCGGTGTACCTGGGCTGCAACAGCCCGTCCTGCGGAGGTCAGTTGTGACCGAAGCGCTTCTGCCGACCCTTGCGGGCCATGTCGCCGGGGGTCACCTGGGTGGTCCGCTGCTCGGCCTGCGACTCCAGTGAGGACTGCTGTGCCTCCTGCTGACCACGCTCGGACTGCGGCTGCTTGCGGTCCTGCTTCTTGTTCTTGGCCATGGTGATCTGCCTCCTGTGGGGGATCTAGGGGCCAGGGCCGCGACCAGACTCACATAGCATGACAGGGCGCGCATTTCGGAAAATCACCGTCAGTGACGAGAGTTGTCGGACCGTGCGCCGCGTCGAAAGCGCGCACGGCGCATACGCCACGCCGAAGATCGAGTTCCGGCCGTTAACCTCCGCGTGGTCGGGCAGACTCGAAGGAAGCCCGAAGCAAACCTCCCGGAAAGAGGGTGGATCGCGTGGACCGCTGCATCGTCCTGGTGGACGCCGGGTATCTGCTCGGCGCGGCCGCCAGCCTCCTCGCCGGGGAACCCTCCCGCTCCCGCATCACCGTCGATCACGCCGCCCTCATCCAGGGGCTGCGCGAGCGCGCCGAGGCCGACACCGAGCGGCCGTTGCTGCGCATCTACTGGTTCGACGGCGCCCCCGACCGCGTCCCGCAGCCCGAGCACCGCAGGCTGCGCGTGATGCCCCGGGTGACCGTCCGGCTGGGCGCGCTGACCCGGAGTGACGGGCGGTGGGCGCAGAAGGGCGTGGACGCCGCCATGCACGCCGAGCTGACCGAACTGGCCCGCAACGGCGCCTGCTCCGACGTGGTCCTGGTGACCGGCGACGGGGATCTGCTGCCGGGCATGATGGCCGCCAAGGAGCACGGCGTCGCCGTACACCTGTGGGCCGTGCAGGCCGCCGACGGCGACTACAACCAGTCCGAGGACCTGGTCGCCGAGGCCGACGAGCGGCGCGTGCTCGACCGGATGTGGATCACCAAGGCCGTACGGGCCAAGGACCTCGGCGGGGTCTGCGCACCGCAGTCGGTGCCGCGGCCGGAGATCGCCGCGATCCTGTCGGCGCCGCTGCCCGAGTCGGCCCTCGCGGCCACCGAGCGGCCGGCCGTGGAACCCGAGCACGCCTCGGCGGCCGACGCCGCGCGCAACGGGAGCGAGGAGCGGGCGGCCGCGCCCAAGGGCGTACCGACGCCGAAGGATCTGGCGGCCATGCGCGGGCCCGGAACGCATGCCGTGCAGCATCCGGCGACGGCCACGTTGCGGTGGTCCTCCGACAAGGGGTGGGTGGACCGGCCCGGGGGCGCGACGGAGCCGCCTGAAGCGTCGGCGATGCCGACGCTGGCGCAGCTGACGACGGCGGAGCAGCGATGGGCCGACCGGGAGGAGGACATCACGACGGTCGGGGGCGACCCCTTCGAGGTCGGGCAGGTGTTCGCCCGGCGGTGGATGGCCCGGCTGACCGATCAGTCGCATCTGCAGAAGCTGTCGGGGATGTATCCGCGGGTGCCGCACCGGGTGGACGGGGAGTTGTTGCGGTACGCGGCACGGTTCGGGCTGCTGGCGCACAAGGACGATCAGATCGATGAGCATGACCGGTACGCGATTCGGGCCGGGTTCTGGCGGGAGATCGATGTGCGGACCGGGGCGGAGCACGCACCGGCGGGGGAGCGGTAGGGGCGCCTGACAGCTCCGGGCCGACTGTTCGCGGGCGGCCGCGGGTTCGGTCGTGGCTGGTCGCGCGGTTCCCCGCGCCCCTTGAGGGAGCGGCTGGACGCCCCGGAGGGAAATCGGCCCCCGGGACCCCGTAGGCTCGTCCCTCGTGAGTACGCGTACGGCACAGGCGGTCCGGCATGGTGGGGATGTCGTGTGTGCTGTGCGGGGGCTCACGAAGACGTATCCGGCGACGCGGGGACGGCGGGGTACGCCGGGGACTCCCGAGGTGCGGGCCAACGACGCGGTGGCCTTGGAGGTCCGGCGCGGGGAGATCTTCGGGCTGCTCGGGCCCAACGGCGCGGGCAAGACCACTCTCGTACGGCAGCTGACCGGGCTGATGCGGCCCGACGACGGCACCGTCGACATCCTGGGCCACGACATCGTGCGCCATCCCGAGCGGGCCTCTCGGATCCTCGCCTATCTGGGGCAGGAGTCGACCGCCCTGGACGAGCTGACCGTGGCGCTCGCCGCGGAGACCACCGGGCGGCTGCGCGGACTGGAGGTACGGCGGGCGCGGGCCGAGCGGGACGCGGTGCTGGAGGAGCTGGGGCTGACCGGGCTCGCCGCCCGGCCGCTCAAGAAGCTGTCCGGCGGCCAGCGGCGGCTCGCCTGTTTCGCCACCGCGCTCGTCGGAGAGCGGCCCCTGCTCGTGCTCGACGAGCCGACCAGCGGCATGGACCCGGTGGCCCGGCGGGCCGTGTGGGCCGCCGTCGACCGGCGGCGCGCCGAGTCCGGCACCACCGTCCTGCTGGTCACCCACAACGTCATCGAGGCGGAGACCGTGCTCGACCGGGTCGCCGTCCTCGACCAGGGGCGGGTCATCGCCTGCGACACCCCGGCCGGACTGAAGGAGCAGGTCGCGGGCGAGGTGCGCGTCGACCTGGTGTGGCGGGAGAAGGCACCGCTGGACGTGCCCGAGGTCGCCGCGCTGCGCCCGCGCGCCGTGGAGTCCGGGCGCCGCTGGACGCTCCGGCTCGCGCCGGAGGAGGCGCGCGCGGTGGTGGCCACCGTGACCGGGGGCGCCGCCTTCGTGGCGCTCGACGACTTCACCCTCGCGACCCCGAGCCTGGAGGACGTCTACCTGGCGCTCGGCGGCAGCGCGGGCAGCGTGCAGGGACTGGTCAAGGGGTGAGGGACGCGGGCGTGAGCCGGAGAACAGTCGGTGCGGATGTGAACGGCAGGGCTGCCGAAGCCGTACGAAAATGGGCGACAGCCGAGGCGAAGAGGAGCAGCTCGACGTGAGTGTCGTACCCGCCGAGATCCTGCCGGGCAGCGCCCTGGCCGTAGAGGAGCGTGTGCAGCGCGGAGCCGCCGAACTCGGGCCCCGCGCGCGCCTGTGGCCGTCGCTCTGCGCGGTGTACCGGGCGCAGCTCTCCCGGGCGCGGGTCGCGCGGATCCCGCTGCTGTTCGTGGCCACCTTCCAGTCGATCGGGATCATGATCCTGATGCGCGGAGTGGTGGACGGCGGGGCCGAGGCGCATGCCGTGGTCGCCGGTTCGGCGGTGCTCGTCGTCGCCTTCGTCGCGCTGAACCTGCTGGCCCAGTACTTCGGGCAGCTGCGGTCCAGCGGCGGGCTCGACCACTACGCGACGCTGCCGGTGCCGCCGGCGGCGGTGGTGCTGGGCGCGGCGGGGGCGTACGCCTCCTTCACCGTGCCGGGGACGGTCGTGACCGCCGTCTTCGGCTGTGTGCTCTTCGGGCTGCCGCTGACCCACCTCTGGCTGCTCGCCGCCGTGATCCCGCTCGCCGGGGCCGCGCTCGCCGGGCTGGGCGCCGCGCTGGGCCTGCTCGCCCCGCGCCCCGAGCTCGCCACCGTGCTCGGGCAGCTGGGCATGTCGGCGGCGCTGCTGCTGGGCGTGCTGCCGGCCGACCGGATGCCGGGTTTCATCCGGTTCGCGCGGGACCTGCTGCCGTCCACCTACGGCGTGGATGCCTTCGCGCGGACGTTCGAGCCGAACCCCGACTGGGCGTTCGTGCTCGGTGACCTCGCGGTGTGCGCGGGGGTCGGGGTCGTCTCGCTCGCGGTCGCCACCTGGGCGTACCGGCGGGCCGCTGTCCGGTGACGCGGCGCACCGCCGCGCCTGGCACGATGGCAGAGTGACCGCACCGTTGACTCCTCCTCCGCCGCCGCACAACCACTCCCCGAACGACCCCTGGGCTCCCCCGCCCACCGGCGGTGGGGGCGAGGCGGATCTCTGGTACGAGCCGGAGAAGCCGGCGGGCCCCGGACTGAGGACCGAACTGATCGAGGCCGCCGTCGTCACCGCGGTCATGGCCCTGCTCGGCGGTGCGCTCCTGGGCGTCCTGTGGTGGTGGCTCGCGCCGCACGTACCGCTCGTCTCCGACGGGTCGGCGGTCTACTTCAAGGACACCGAGGGCGAACAGGCCGCCGGTGTCGACGGAACGTTCACACTGCTGGCCCTGGGCGCCGGCGCGCTCAGCGCGCTCGTCGTCTTCCTGCTGCGCCGGCGCGGCGGGGTGCCCCTCGTCGTGGCGCTCACGGTCGGCGGGCTGCTGGGGGCCGTGCTGGCGTGGCGGCTCGGCGTGTGGCTCGGGCCCGAGACCGATGTCGCGGCACGGGCGAAGGAGGTCGGGCAGGGGGTGACGTTCTCGGCGCCGCTCAAGCTCGGCGCGAAGGGCGCGCTGCTGGCCTGGCCGCTGGCGGGGTTGCTCGTGCATCTCGGACTGACCGCGTTGTTCGGGCCGCGGGACCCTGAGCCGTTCGAACCGGAGCAGCCCAAGGACGGGTACGGCGCGCCGGTCGCGTGACCTCCTGGGCGCCTGGTAGCTCGGGGGTTCTGGTGCGTTGGCGGGTGCGGGCCCGGTGGGGCTTCTCGCGCAGTTCCCCGCGCCCCTGAATGATTCAGGCCCCTGCTTTTCAGGGGTGGGGGAACTGCGCGACCAGCCCCCACCGGGCCCGCACCCGACAACGCACTGACCCGGCGGCGTCACACGCGAGCGATCGGCGCCGCCACCGCTTCCGTGAGCTTCAGAAGATCCTGCGGGGACAGTTCGACCTCCAGGCCCCGGCGCCCGGCCGAGACGCAGATCGTGTCGTGGGCGTCCGCCGACACGTCCAGCACCGTGCGGAGCTTCTTGCGCTGGCCGAGCGGGGAGATGCCGCCCCGGACATAGCCCGTCGTGCGCTCCGCGAGGGTGGGATCGGCCATCGCCGCGCGCTTGCCGCCGACCGCCGTCGCCAGCGACTTCAGGTCCAGCGAACCCGCCACCGGAACGACCGCGACCACCAGCGCGCCGTCGACGTCCGCCACCAGCGTCTTGAAGACCCGCTCGGGGGACACGCCCATCGCCTCGGCCGCCTCCTCCCCGTAGGACGGATGCGCCGGATCGTGCTCGTAGGCGTGCACGGTGAACTCCACGCCCGCCGCGCTCAGGGCCACCGTCGCGGGCGTGCCGCCCGCCTGCTGCTTCTTCGACTTCTTCGCCATCGGCCTTCTCGTGTACGTCAGTTGAGGCTCGTCGGGCTCCGCGTCAGCTCCGACGCGGGCAACGACGGCAGACTACGGATGATGGCGGACTCGGCGCGCAGGAGTTTCAGCTCGTCGCGCAGACGGGACGCGGTGTCCGGGGCCTGCAGAAGCCGCTGCTTGGCGGGGGTGTCGAGCATCATCGCCGCGGCGACCAGGTACGAGACCACGGCCGGCTCGTCCGGGAGGTCCGCCCCCGTCGACAGGGACCGCTCCCGGGCGCCCGCGAGGCGCTTCTGGTACTGGCGGAACGCCCGCAGGACGCCCTCGGCGAGCGCGCCCGCCTCGTCGCCCGCGTCCTCCGGCAGTTCCTCCAGGTCCGCCACGAGGAAGGGACCCGAGGCGTCCACGGAGAGCAGGCGCACACGGGTGGTACCGGTCGCGAGGACCTCGAACGTGCCGTTGTCGCGCTCCCGGATGGTGGCCGCGTCCGCGACGCAGCCCACGGAGTGGAACGCCTTCGTCGGTTCGTCGCCGAAGCCGGCGGTCGGGCCCCGGTCGGGCAGGGCGGTCGGATCCGGCATGCCGGGGGCGCTCGGCGCGACCTCGTGGCCGTCGCGGATGGCGACGACGGCGAAGCGGCGGGGTTGGTCCTCGGGGGTCTTCAGCAGCTCGCGCATCATGGCGCGATAGCGCTCCTCGAAGATGTTCAGAGGAAGCACGAGCCCCGGGTACAACACCGAGTTCAGGGGGAAGAGCGGCAGCCGGACGGTGGTCACGAGGCCAGAGCCTAATGGTCGTCGGGGCGCACGCGTTCGTCCGTACTCGTTTGGTGACCCTCGGGAGAGCTACCCTTCGGCCCGCGCCGGCCTCTCCGGCCGTGCGCGGAGCGGGATCGAGCACGCCACTTCCAGTCGTACGCCGTCGCGCAGCTGGAGGAACTGGCCCAGCGGATCGTCCGACACCCGGTCCCAGGGGAAGGACGTGGCGTACGGGCCGATCATGCGTAACTGGGTCAGGGCGTCCGGCCAGCGCTCCAGCCGGACCAGGACATAGGTCAGCAGGTTGCGGACCTCGGCCGGCCAGGGGTCGCCGGGCGCGTACTCGGCGGAGAGCGCGATCGCGCCGTCCGCCGCCTCGTCCAGGCGCGCGCGGGGGATCACGGCCCGGCCGCCCTCGGCGAGGTACGCGAAGACCGCCCGCACCGGCAGGGCCCGGACGAGGGAGCCGGGAAGCGCGTCCTCGGCGGCCCGCTCGGCGAAGTCGAAGCACTCGCGGTGCGAGCCGTACCAGGAGGCGGACAGATACTTCAGGGCCGAGACATGGCAGCCGTAGTGGTGCGGGGAGCGGCGGACCGCCTCCGCCCACAGCCGCTCGAAGCCGGAGTGGCCGAGGCCCGTGCCGCGGGCGTGGTCGAGGGCGATCCGCCAGGGCACGGGGTCACGCGGCTCTGCCTCGGCGGCCGCGGCGATCAGCGGACCCACCTCGCGCAGCAGTTCGACCCGGGCGGGGGAGTGCCAGCCGCGGGCCACCGCCAGCTCGGCCTTGATCAGCAGGACGTCCGGGTCGTGCGGGGCGGCCGCCTGCCAGGCCCGCAGCCACTCGCCGCGCGTGTGGGCGAAGGCGGTGAGCCGCAGCGCGTACCGGTCGCGGTTCTCCCACTCGGCGGCCTCCCGGGTGGTCGCCAGCAGCTTCGCCGCGGGCGCGTACTCACCGCGTCCGGCAGCCACCAGCGCGGGCCCGAGCCGCTCGTCGGGGGCGTCGAGCAGTACCTCGTCGTCGTCGGGCAGACCGGCGGCGAGCCGTGAGGTGTGGCGTGCCATCCGGGCGGTACGGACGAGTGCGCGCAGCGGACCCATGGCGCCAGGCACCTCCTTGCGCCTAGGGCCCTTCTGATGGATCTCCGTGGCGTCGCGACGCCCGGCACGCACGCTCGCCGCGCGGTGCGAAGGGACAGGTGGCTCCGCCACATGACCCTCCGCGCCGCACGTCGATCGCACGCACCGAACGCCGCTCCTTCCTCCACGGAGATCCATCAGAAGGGCCCTGAGCCGGCGCCGCTCTCACGGATCGGGTTCTCACCATCGTGGATTCGTCATCGTGGATTCGTCATCGATGGTTTCGGTATCAAGACGGCGGGAAGGTGATTCAGGTTGTCTGCCGCCCAGATTAAGGTCCGGACGGGCGGTCGGTTCCCGGGCGGAATCGGTCAGTTCCTGCTCAGGAGGCGGGTGGCGCCCGCCGCCACCGTCGTCGCGAGGATCCAGCCCAGGATGATCACCACAGCCGCCAGCCACTGCCAGCCGCCGCGCAGCTGCCAGTAGCCGACCTGGCCGAGATCGACGATCGGCAGCAGCAGGTCCAGGGCGAACAGGGACGCGCTCCAGTGCGGGTGCTCGCCGCTCTTCATCGGCGGATGGTCGGCGTGCGAGAAGGCGTACGAGGTCAGCGCCCACAGCACCGCCATCCACACCGCGGCCCGGCCCGGCCGGTACCCGTACGCGACCGTCCAGTCCTGCGCGTAACCCCAGAGCTTGGCCGCGAGCGGCAGGTTCTCCCGCCGGTGGCGCTGTTTGGCGAGGAGCACCTCACGGGCACCCTCGTCGTCCCCGCCGGCCCGCAGCACGGTCGCCAGCCGCTCGTACGGCTCCGGGCTGTACTCGGCGGTCGCCGCCGCCACCCACTCAAGCCGCCTGGCCAGCGGGAACCGGTCGCGCGGTACGAGGGTCTCGTACTGGAAGCCGCCCATGTGGAGGTTGCCGGGGCCGGGCCAGCTCTCCGACTTGTCGACCAGGACGCCGACCCGGGCCCCCGACAGGACGACCTTGCCGCGCTCGGGCCTCTCACCGAGGAAGCGCAGCTCGGGCACCTGGACGCGGCGCAGTGAGAGCTCCTGCTCATCCGTGAAGGTGAACCGGGCCCGCTCCAGGTCGACGGAGTCACCGAACCGCCCGTCGTCCAGCCGGATCCCGCCCTGGCACTCGAACCGCTGGACGCGGGTGCCGCGCGCGGGTGTGCTCCCGCTGGTGTGCAGCGGATTGCCGAGGCCGGCCGGGGTCAGATAGAGGGTGCGCTCGACGGTCAGCTGGGGCGCGTTCAGGGCGAGGCGGCCGTAGGGGTTGGCGAGCCGGCTGCCGCGCAGGCTGAGCGAGGCGCCGACGGTCGCTCCGCGCAGGCTCAGCTCCCCGTGCGACTCCAGCATCTCGGCCTGTACGTCCTGGGCGACGGTCAGTCCGTCGGCGGACAGCGAGCGGCCGTGCCGGTCGCGGTAGACCACCGCCTGGTTCAGCAGCAGGTCGGTGCCGATCTGCGCGTCCGCGAGCCGCACCCCGTTGTGGAACCGGCAGCGCGGCAGATGCAGATCGCCCTCCGTGTGCAGCCGGGCCGCCTCCAGCCGGGGCACCGAGCAGTCCACCAGCCGTAAGGTCGTGAACCGGGTCTCCGGCAGCAGGATCTCCTTCTCGAACCGGCAGCCCTTCAACTCCACGTACGGCACCACCTGGCCGCCCGCGAGCTCCAGGACGTCCTTGATCTGGACGCCGACCAGCTTCAGCGCGGACACCCGGCCGGCCAGCGCGGGCGGCCCGTCCAGCAGCAGCCAGGCCACGATCCGGGCCCGGACGGTCCGCTCGGGCCCCCAGGGATGGCCGCCGTGCGGATCGTCCACGGTGATGTCCCCGTCGCGCAGGTCGTACACGCTGCCATTGCGGAACGCCTGCCACATGCCCGCTTCGGCGGCGGTCAGGTCCTCCGGCAGGTCTCCGTCGTCCCGGAGGCCGGCACCCTCGCTCACTGCTCTTCCTTCCCCCGTCCTCCGTACTCGCGTGTATCACGCAACTGTTTACGCTGGTGATGCCCGCTGAGTCACACCCTGAACACAAGACGTGAAGAGGATCTTCCGGGTTCCCGCGCGGGCCCGTATCAGCCATTGGAACGCGCGGACGGCCGCCTGCGCGGGTCTGAGAGAATTGGCCCTGTGATCTCCCGAATCGATCTGCGCGGCGAAGCCCTCCCCGAGGGACCCGCCCTGCGCGACCTGCTGCCCCGAGCCGACTTCGACGTCTCGGCCGCCCTGGAGAAGGTGCGGCCGATCTGCGAGGCCGTGCATCATCGGGGCGACGCGGCGCTGATCGACTTCGCGGAGAAGTTCGACGGGGTACGCCTGACCTCCGTACGGGTCCCGGCCGAGGCAATCACGGGGGCGCTGGAACAGCTCGACCCGGCCGTCCGCGCGGCCCTGGAGGAGTCGATCCGCCGCGCCCGCATCGTCCACCGGGAGCAGCGCCGCTCCACGCACACCACCCAGGTCGTCCCCGGCGGCACGGTCACCGAGAAGTGGGTGCCGGTCGAGCGTGTCGGTCTCTACGCCCCCGGCGGCCGGTCGGTGTACCCCTCCTCCGTGATCATGAACGTGGTCCCGGCCCAGGAGGCCGGAGTCCCGTCGATCGCCCTCGCCTCCCCGGCGCAGGCGGAGTTCGACGGCCTCCCGCACCCCACGATCCTCGCCGCCTGCGCACTGCTCGGCGTCGACGAGGTGTACGCGGCCGGTGGCGCCACCGCCGTCGCGATGTTCGCGTACGGTACCGAGTCCTGCCCGCCCGCCCCCATGGTCACCGGGCCGGGCAACATCTGGGTGGCCGCCGCCAAGCGGTACTTCACCGGGGTCATCGGCATCGACTCCGAGGCGGGCCCGACCGAGATCGCGGTCCTCGCGGACGACACCGCCGACCCGGTGCACGTCGCCGCCGACCTGATCAGCCAGGCCGAGCACGACCCGCTCGCGGCCGCCGTGCTCGTCACCGACTCCGTCGCCCTCGCCGACGCCGTCGAGAAGGAGCTGGAGCCGCAGGTCGAGGCCACCAAGCACATCGAGGACCGGATTCGTCCGTCGCTCGCGGGCCGGCAGTCCGCGATCGTCCTGGTCGACGGCGTCGACGAGGGCCTGCGGGTCGTCAACGCGTACGGCGCCGAGCACCTGGAGATCCAGACGGCTCGTCCTCAGGAGGTGGCCGAGCGCGTCGTCAACGCGGGCGCGATCTTCATCGGCCCCTGGGCGCCGGTCTCGCTGGGCGACTACGCGGCCGGCTCCAACCACGTCCTCCCGACCGGCGGCTGCGCCTGCCACTCCTCCGGTCTGTCCGTCCAGTCCTTCCTGCGCGGCATCCACATCGTCGACTACACGAAGGACGCGCTGGCCGAGGTCGCGCACCACGTGGTGACGCTGGCGGAGGCGGAGGACCTGCCCGCGCACGGCGCGGCGATCAAGGCAAGGTTCGGTTGGAAGGTACCTGGCAAGTGAGCTTCGGAATCGACGATCTCCCCGTACGCGACGAACTGCGCGGCAAGAGCCCCTACGGCGCGCCCCAGCTCGACGTCCCCGTACGCCTCAACACCAACGAGAACCCCTACCCCCTGCCCGAGGCACTGGTCGAGCGGATCGCCGAGCGGGTGCGGGACGCGGCCCGGCACCTCAACCGCTACCCGGACCGGGACGCGGTGGAGCTGCGGACGCGGCTCGCCGAGTATCTGACGAAGACGTCCGGATACGGGGTCGATCCGGCAAACGTCTGGGCGGCCAACGGCTCCAACGAGGTCATCCAGCAACTCCTGCAGACCTTCGGCGGCCCCGGCCGTACCGCGATCGGCTTCGAACCGTCGTACTCGATGCACGGGCTGATCTCGCGCGGCACGGGCACCGGCTGGATCTCCGGTCCCCGCAACGACGACTTCACGATCGACCTCGCCGCCGCCGAGAAGGCCATCGCCGAGCACCGGCCGGACGTCGTCTTCATCACCACCCCCAACAACCCCACGGGCAACGCGGTCTCAGGGGAGACCGTGCTCGCCCTGTACGAGGCGGCCCAGGCGGCCAAGCCGTCGATGGTCGTGGTGGACGAGGCGTACATCGAGTTCAGTCACGGCGGCTCGCTGCTGCCGCTGCTCGACGGACGGCCGAACCTCGTCGTCTCGCGGACGATGTCCAAGGCCTTCGGCGCGGCCGGTCTGCGCCTCGGCTATCTCGCCGCGCACCCGGCGGTCGTGGACGCCGTCCAGCTCGTACGGCTGCCGTACCACCTCTCCGCCGTCACCCAGGCGACCGCGCTGGCCGCCCTGGAGCACACCGACACCCTCCTCGGCTATGTCGAACAGCTGAAGACGGAGCGGGACCGGCTGGTCGCCGAGCTGCGAGCCATCGGCTACGCGGTGACCGACTCCGACGCCAACTTCGTGCAGTTCGGCAGGTTCGAGGACGCGCACGAGGTCTGGCGGAAGATCCTCGACCGGGGCGTCCTGGTCCGGGACAACGGCGTACCGGGATGGCTGCGGGTCACCGCCGGAACTCCCGCCGAGAACGACGCGTTCCTCGACGCGGTACGTGATTTGAAGAAGGAGCAGAGCGCATGAACCGCGTAGGACGCGTGGAGCGGACCACCAAGGAGACGTCGGTCCTCGTCGAGATCAATCTCGACGGCACGGGCAGGACGGAGATCTCCACCGGGGTCGGCTTCTACGACCACATGCTCGACCAGCTCGGCCGCCACGGTCTGTTCGACCTGACCGTGAAGACCGACGGTGACCTGCACATCGACTCCCACCACACCATCGAGGACACCGCCCTCGCGCTGGGCGCCGCCTTCAAGCAGGCCCTCGGCGACAAGGTGGGCATCTACCGCTTCGGCAACTGCACGGTCCCGCTGGACGAGTCCCTCGCCCAGGTCACCGTCGACCTGTCCGGCCGCCCCTACCTCGTGCACACCGAGCCCGAGAAGATGGCGCCGATGATCGGCGAGTACGACACCACGATGACCCGGCACATCCTGGAGTCCTTCGTCGCGCAGGCGCAGATCGCGCTGCACGTGCACGTGCCGTACGGGCGCAACGCGCACCACATCGTCGAATGCCAGTTCAAGGCGCTGGCCCGGGCGCTGCGCTACGCCTCCGAGCGCGACCCGCGCGCGGTCGGCATCCTGCCCTCCACGAAGGGCGCGCTGTGAACGGGCTCTCCACCGTCCTGATCGTCGTCGGCCTCTTCCTGGTCGGCGGGATCATCTCGTTCGCCAAGCAGCAGATGCCGAAAAGCCTGATCACGCTGCTCTCGATCGGCGCCGCGATGTGTCTTGTCGCGGGCATCATGCGGCTGGAGGTGTGGAATTGAGCACGGCGTCCAAGAAAGTGGTCGTCTTCGACTACGGCTTCGGGAACGTGAGGTCCGCCGAGCGCGCCCTCGCGCGCACGGGGGCCGAGGTCGAGATAACGCGTGACTTCGACAGGGCCATGAACGCGGACGGGCTGCTGGTGCCCGGCGTCGGCGCGTTCGCCGCCTGTATGAAGGGGCTGAAGGAGGCGCGCGGCGACTGGATCATCGACCGCCGGCTCTCCGGCGGCCGTCCGGTGATGGGCATCTGCGTCGGTATGCAGATCCTGTTCGCGCGCGGTATCGAGCACGGCGTGGAGACCGAGGGCCTCGACGAGTGGCCCGGCGCGGTCGAGCCGCTCCAGGCCGAGATCGTGCCCCACATGGGCTGGAACACCGTCGACGCCCCGGCCGACACGACCCTGTTCGCCGGCCTGGACACCGACGCCCGCTTCTACTTCGTGCACTCCTACGCCGTCCACGACTGGTCCCTGGAGACGCACAACCCCACCCTGACCGCCCCCAAGGTCACCTGGTCGACGCACGGCAAGCCCTTCGTGGCGGCCGTGGAGAACGGCGCCCTGTGGGCCACCCAGTTCCACCCCGAGAAGTCCGGCGACGCCGGAGCGCAGCTGCTGAACAACTGGATCGGAACCCTGTAGCCATGGCAAAGCTCGAACTCCTTCCCGCCGTCGACGTCCGTGACGGCCAGGCGGTCCGGCTCGTCCACGGCGAGTCCGGCACCGAGACCTCCTACGGCTCCCCGCTGGAGGCCGCCCTCTCCTGGCAGCGCGCGGGCGCCGAGTGGCTGCACCTGGTCGACCTGGACGCCGCGTTCGGCACCGGCGACAACCGTGAGCTGGTGGCCGAGGTCACCCGGGCGATGGACATCAAGGTCGAGCTGTCCGGAGGCATCCGGGACGACGCCTCCCTGGCGAAGGCCCTGGCCACCGGCTGCACCCGGGTCAACCTCGGCACCGCCGCCCTGGAGACCCCCGAGTGGGTCGCCAAGGTCATCGCCGAACACGGCGACAAGATCGCGGTGGGCCTGGACGTGAAGGGCACGACCCTGCGCGGCCGCGGCTGGACCCGCGACGGCGGCGACCTCTACGAGACGCTGGAGCGCCTCGACAAGGAGGGCTGCGCCCGCTACGTCGTCACGGACATCGCCAAGGACGGCACCCTCCAGGGCCCCAACCTGGAACTGCTGCGCAATGTGTGCGCCGCCACGGACCGTCCGGTCGTGGCGTCCGGCGGCGTCTCGTCCCTCGACGACCTGCGCGCCATCGCCGAGCTGGTGCCTCTCGGTGTCGAGGGCTCCATCGTCGGGAAGGCCCTGTACGCGAAGGCGTTCACCCTGGAAGAGGCCCTGGAGGCTGTGTCGTCATGACGTCCGAAGCGTCCGAAGCCGTGCGGCGGGTGCAGAGCGGGAGTCCCTGGGAGGAGTCCTTCGGTTCCGCGCGGGCCGTCGCGGCGGGCGATCGCGTCCTGGTGGCGGGCACCACGGCCTTCAAGGGCGATGTGCTGTACGGGGAGGGCGACCCGTACGAGCAGGCCAAGGTGGCCTTCACCAGCGCGATCGAGGCGCTCGGCGAGTTCGGACTCGGGGCGGAGTCCGTGATCCGTACGCGGATGTACCTGACGCACATGCGGGACGTCGAAGAGGTGGGGCGGGCCCACAAGGAACTCTTCGACCCGGTGCGTCCGGCCGCGACCCTGCTGGTCGTGGACGGTTTCGTCGACCCGCGCATCCTTGTCGAAGTAGAAGTCGAAGCATTCAGAGGTTAGGCCTTTCTCAGGTCTTTTAAGGAGCCGTGGATCTCATGACCCTGGCGGTCCGAGTCATCCCCTGCCTGGACGTGGACAACGGCCGGGTCGTCAAGGGCGTGAACTTCCAGAACCTGCGCGACGCGGGCGACCCCGTCGAGATGGCCAAGGTGTACGACGCCGAGGGCGCCGACGAGCTGACGTTCCTCGACATCACCGCCTCGTCGGGCAACCGCGAGACGACCTACGACGTGGTGCGCCGCACCGCCGAGCAGGTCTTCATCCCGCTGACGGTCGGCGGCGGCGTCCGCACGGCCGAGGACGTGGACAAGCTCCTGCGCGCGGGCGCGGACAAGGTCGGCGTCAACACGGCGGCGATCGCCCGTCCCGAGCTGATCCGTGAGATCGCCGAGCGGTTCGGCCGCCAGGTGCTGGTGCTCTCGGTCGACGCCCGCCGGACCGAATCCGGATCCTTCGAGGTCACCACCCACGGCGGCCGCAAGGGCACCGGCCTCGACGCCGTCGAGTGGGCCCACCGGGCCGCCGAACTGGGCGCCGGCGAGATCCTGCTCAACTCGATGGACGCGGACGGCACCAAGGACGGCTACGACCTGGAGATGATCACCGCCGTCCGCAAGCACGTCACCGTCCCCGTCATCGCCTCCGGCGGCGCCGGCAAGCTGGCGGACTTCTCCCCGGCCATCGAGGCGGGCGCCGACGCCGTCCTCGCCGCCTCCGTCTTCCACTTCGGCGACCTGCGCATCGGCGAGGTCAAGGACGCGCTGCGGGGGGCGGGCCACCCTGTGCGGTGACGTCGCGCTCCGCTCCGTTCGAGCCCCGGCCGCCTGAGGGAGGCCGGGGCTTTCCGCCGGGTCGGGCGTACGGCGGGCCGCCGTACGCGGGATCGGACATACGGCGGGCCCGCGCCGGGTCGGGCATACGGCGGCCCGGCTCGGATCCCCACGCTCGGATCCCCGACGTTCAGATCCCCAGTTGCTTCGTCTCGTGCAGCTTGGCGATCGCGTCCTTCTCGCCCTCCAGTTCCACGTCGGCCACCTGCTGGCGGCCGTACAGGAACAGCAGCAACTCGGAGGGCTCGCCGGTGACGGTGACGACGGGGGCGCCGCGGTGGGCCACCGCGGTCTGGCCGTCGGGGCGGCGCAGGACCAGACCGGTGGGGGCGCCGCGGCCCATGAGGCGGGCGGTGCGCTCCAGACGGGACCAGAGGGCGTCCTGGAAGACGTGGTCGAGTTCGCGCGGGGACCAGTCGGGCTGGGCGCGGCGGATGTCCTCGGAGTGGACATAGAACTCGATCGTGTTCGACGCCTCGTCGATCTGCTTGAGGGAGAAGGGCGAGAAACGCGGCGGACCGGTACGCACGAGCTGGATCAGCTCCTCGTACGGCTTCGCGGCGAACTCCTCCATCACCCGGTCCAGGCGCGACGCGAGCTGCTTGATGAGGATGCCCCCGGCGGCGTCGGGGCGGCGCTCGCGCACCACCACGTGCGCGGCCAGATCACGGGTCGTCCAGCCCTCGCACAGGGTGGGAGCATCAGGGCCCGCTGTCTCCAACAGGTCGGCGAAGAGAAGCCGTTCACGCTTGGCATGGGTCGACATGTCAGCCAGCCTACGACCGGACCGCCGCTCCGCCCAGCGCAGGTCCCGGCCGATGCGTCGTGGCGGTGCGTGGTGGCGATGCGGAACAGGGGATGCGGAACAGCGGAACAGGGGATGCGGAACAGAGGATGCGGGGGCGGGTTGCCGTTCGTACGACAAGAAGGTCCGGCCTGTGGACAACGGGCGAGGCCGGTCGACGCGGCGCGGCACAATGGCACGCATGACCAGCACGCCGTCCTCCAGCAGCCCCCGTAGTCCCGGAGTCCCCACCGGCCCCGGCACTCCCAGCGCGCTGGACCCCCGGATCGCCGCGCGCCTCAAGCGCGGCGCCGACGGGCTCCTGCCCGCCATCGCCCAGCAGTACGACACCGGTGAGGTGCTCATGCTCGGCTGGATGGACGACGAGGCCCTGCATCGCACGCTCACCACCGGGCGCTGCACGTACTGGTCGCGCAGCCGCCGCGAGTACTGGGTGAAGGGCGACACCTCCGGCCACTTCCAGTGGGTGAAGTCCGTCGCCCTGGACTGCGACGCCGACACCGTCCTCGTCAAGGTCGACCAGGTCGGCGCCGCCTGCCACACCGGCGCCCGCACCTGCTTCGACGAGGACGTCCTCAAGGCCGTCGAGGGCGGCGCCGATTCCGACGTACCGTCACTGGATCAGTAAGGTCAGCCGCCATGGACCTCGAGACGTTCCGCAAGCTGGCCACCGACCGCCGGGTCATCCCCGTCAGCCGCAAGCTCCTCGCCGACGGCGACACCCCGGTCGGGCTCTACCGCAAGCTCGCCGCCGAGCGCCCCGGTACGTTCCTCCTGGAGTCGGCGGAGAACGGCCGCACGGCATTCAAATGGTCTCGCTACTCCTTCGTGGGCGTCCGCAGCCACGCCACCCTCACCGCCCGCGACGGCCAGGCCCACTGGCTCGGCACCCCGCCCGTCGGCGTCCCGGCGGACGGCGACCCCCTGGCCGCGCTGCGCGCCACCATCGAGGCGCTCCACACCCCCCACCAGGAGGGCATGCCGCCCTTCACCGGCGGCATGGTCGGCTACCTCGGCTACGACATCGTGCGCCGCCTGGAGAAGATCGGCCCCGGCGAGCGGGACGACCTCCGGCTGCCCGAGCTGACCATGCTGCTGACGAGCGACCTGGCGGTCATGGACCACTGGGAGGGCTCGGTCCTGCTGATCGCCAACGCCATCAACCACAACGACCTGGACACCGGCGTCGACGAGGCCTACGCCGACGCCGTCGCCCGCCTCGACGCCATGCAGACCGACCTCGCCCGGCCCGTCGCCCAGCCCCCGGCGGCCCTCCCGCCCTCCGAGCTGCCCGAGTACACCGCGCTGTGGGGCGGCCCCGACTTCCAGGAGGCCGTCGAGGACATCAAGGAGCGCATCCGGGCCGGCGAGGCCTTCCAGGTCGTCCCCTCGCAGCGCTTCGAAACGCCGTGCACGGCAAGCGCGTTGGACGTCTACCGGGTCCTCCGGGCGACCAACCCCTCCCCGTACATGTACCTGTTCCGGTTCGACGGCTTCGACGTCGTCGGGTCCTCCCCCGAGGCCCTGGTCAAGGTCGAGGACGGGCAGGCCATGGTCCACCCCATCGCCGGCACCCGGCACCGGGGCGCGACCCCGCAGGAGGACCAGGCCCTCGCCGACGAACTGCTCGCCGACCCCAAGGAGCGCGCCGAGCACCTGATGCTCGTCGACCTGGGCCGCAACGACCTGGGCCGGGTCTGCGAACCGGGCTCGGTCGAGGTCGTCGACTTCATGTCCGTCGAGCGGTACTCGCACGTGATGCACATCGTGTCCACCGTCACCGGCAGGGTCGCGCCGGGCCGGACGGCCTTCGACGTCCTGACCGCCTGCTTCCCCGCCGGCACCCTCTCCGGAGCCCCGAAGCCGCGCGCCATGCAGATCATCGACGAACTGGAGCCGTCCCGCCGGGGCCTCTACGGCGGCTGCGTCGGCTATCTCGACTTCGCGGGCGACTCCGACACCGCCATCGCCATCCGCACGGCCCTCCTGCGGGACGGCACGGCGTACGTCCAGGCCGGCGCCGGCATCGTCGCCGACTCCGACCCCGTAGCCGAGGACACCGAGTGCCGCAACAAGGCCGCGGCGGTCCTGCGCGCGGTGCACACGGCCAACCGACTCGGACAATAGGGCGCTTCTCACGTCAACCCCGGGTGACAACCCACCCGGGGGGCAGGCGATAGTGGACCACGTGACCGCAGTACCTCACCCCCGATCCGAACCCGCGTCTCTCCGCTCCGGCCGGCGCAGCCTCGCACTGGCGCTGCTCAGCGGTGCCCTCGGCGCGGCCGTCGTGCTGCTCGCCACCCGTCAGCGCTGGTCGGAGGGCACCATCACGGTGGCCGGCGGCCCCTTCCCGCTGACCGTCAGGGGCAGCGACGTCACGGGCGTGCCGGCGTCCCTGGCCATAGTGGGCCTCGCCGCGCTCGTCGCCGTCTTCGCCGTACGCCGGTCCGGGCGCGTCCTGGTCGCCGTCCTGCTCGCCCTCTCCGGCGCGGGCACGATCGCCGCCGCGCTGCTCGGCGCGTACGACAGCTCGGCGCTCGACGACAAGGCGGCCGAGGCCTCCGGCGACAGCGCCGCGACCGTCGACGCGCTCAGCCACACCGGCTGGCCGTACGTCGCGGCCGTCGGCGGCGCGCTCATCCTGCTCGCCGGGCTGCTCGCGCTCCGCTACGGACGCCTGTGGCCCACGATGTCCGGCCGCTACGAGCGCGACGGCACCCCCCGGCCCCGCAAGGCCAAGCCCGTCGACCCCGACCGGCCCGAGGACATGTGGAAGGCCCTGGACCGAGGTGAGGACCCCACGGGCCCCGACCCGGCCTAGGGCCTGGGGGGCGGGAAGCGGGAGTGGACACCCCCGCTCAAGGCACTCGTACACGTACGGGACAATGGACGACGAGCGTCCGACTCAGCACAGGCATCGAGCGACACGCATCGAGCACCACGCAATGAACAACGAGGAGCAAGTCATGGCGGGCAGCAGCCACGGTCACACCCCGGCCGCCTGGACCGGCGTCACCATCGCCTTCATCGGTTTCTGCGTCTCGGGCGCCTACATGGTGATGGCCCAGCCGCTGGGATTCTGGGCCGGCATGGTCATCGTCGTCCTCGGCGGCGTCGTCGGCATGGTCATGCGCGCCATGGGCATGGGCCAGCCGAAGGACGCACACGCCGTGTACGAGACGGCGACGGTACGCACCGCCGCCGCGACGACCCCCGAGCCGGCCGGCGCCAAGAGCTGACTTCCGGGTGAGGGGCGTCCGGCACCATCGCCGGGGCGCCCCTCTCGCGCGCGTACGCCCCGCGCGGGGCAGAATGCGGTGTGTGAACGCCGAGACTCAGCCCGCCGCGCCACCGCCGCGTACCGGAACGGCCGATGCGACCGCCGTCGACGCGGGCCGTGGCCGCGACACGGGCCGCGCGTGGGGCGGGCTCTGGGTGCCCGCCGCAGTACTCGCGGCCGTCGGCGGTGCCTTCGCGTACGTCGCGGCCGTGGACCCCAACGAGCCCGGCCACTACCCGGTCTGCCCGCTGTGGCGTTTCACCGGCCTCTACTGCCCCGGCTGCGGCGGCCTGCGCAGTGCGCACGCCTTCGCCCACGGGGACATCGCGACCGCCGTCACCGACAACGCGCTGGCCGTGGCGGGCTTCCTGGGCTTCGCGGTGCTGTGGACCGTCTGGGTGGTCCATGCGGCGCGCGGGCGACCCCTGCGCCTCCGGTTCGGCCCTGTCCACATGTGGTCGATCGGCGCGTTGGCGCTGGTCTTCACGGTTGTCCGGAACTTGCCGTTCGGTGGCTGGCTGCATCCTTGATCAAACGGCGAACGTCCAGGTAGTGGGACCGCCGTCAACCGGATGCGAGGCCTACGCCTTCCTCCGGATACCATCGCAGTGAACTGCCTGAACCCTGAGAACCGCTCGACTGTCAATACATGACCGTCAAACGTTGTCACCGATTTTCACCGTCTGAAAGGGGGCCGCTCGCGTGAGTGTGCTCGACGAGATCATCGACGGAGTCCGTGCCGACCTCGCGGAGCGGCAGGCGCGCGTCAGCCTCGACGAGCTCAAGGAGCGCGCGGCGAAGGCTCCGGCGGCCAAGGACGGCGTGGCCGCGCTGCGCGGCGACGGCGTCAAGGTGATCTGCGAGGTCAAGCGGTCCAGCCCCTCCAAGGGCGCGCTCGCCGCGATCGCCGACCCGGCCGGCCTCGCGGCCGACTACGAGGCGGGCGGCGCGGCGATCATCTCCGTCCTCACCGAACAGCGCCGCTTCGGCGGCTCGCTGGCCGATCTGGAGGCCGTCCGCGCGCGCGTGGACATCCCCGTCCTGCGCAAGGACTTCATCGTCACCTCCTACCAGCTGTGGGAGGCCCGGGCGTACGGCGCCGATGTGGTCCTGCTGATCGTCGCGGCCCTCGACCAGCCGGCGCTGGAGTCGCTGATCGAGCGCGCCGAGTCCATCGGCCTGACCCCGCTCGTCGAGGTCCATGACGAGGACGAGGTCGAACGCGCGGTCGACGCGGGTGCCCGTGTGATCGGCGTCAACGCGCGCAACCTCAAGACCCTCGAGGTCGACCGCACCACGTTCGAACGGGTCGCCCCCGAGATCCCCGACTCCATCGTCAAGATCGCCGAGTCCGGCGTGCGGGGCCCGCACGACCTCATCGCCTACGCCAACGCCGGCGCCGACGCGGTCCTGGTGGGCGAGTCCCTCGTCACCGGCAAGGACCCCAAGACCGCCGTCGCCGACCTCGTCGCCGCGGGCGAGCACCCGGCGCTGCGGCACGGGCGGGGCTGACCCGGCCATGACCAGCCGCGCCTTCGCCGCCGACCGGCCGGGGTTCGCCCCCGCCGGGGCGGCGGGGTGCGCGCGGTCGGACGCGGCATCGGACGCGCCATCGGACACGGTCTCGTCGCCCGTGCCGGCCGATGTCGCCCACATGGGTGATCCGGGGCCGGTACGCTGTGCCCCGATGTTCTCGATCTCCATGACGACCAGGGACCCCTACGCCCGCCTCGCGCGCGGGTGCCGTCCCCGTGGCTGCCGGGCGCCCGCCCGCCGCGTCCACGGGCGCCGGGTCCGGTACGTCATCGGCGACGAGCCGGGCCAGGTGAACGGCATGCGATGGCCCCGGACTCGTGCGCGCCGACTCCCCGCGGGCAGCTGAGCCGCCTCTCCCTTCCGTGAACGCCGGGTGTTTCGTCCCCGGCGATCGGTGAGGGCACTTCCGGCCGGTTCGGCACCGCCGATCGCCGCCCCGTGGCAGCCCGCCGTCGCGGCGGGTGGATCGGGACGGCGGGTGGCGGCTTCCGCGGATCTGCGGCCGTCCCGAGCTCCTCGGGCCTCCCGAGCGCTGCGGGCCTCCTGAGCGCTCCGGGTGTCCCGAGTGCCGTGGGACGTTCCCGGTGCCGTGGAGCATCCCGACTGCCGGGGCGAGGCCCGGTGTTCGGACGCTCCCGCTGCTCGGAACCCGCTTCCGGCGAAGGGGAACGGCGTGCGCGTACGTGATCACTGTGAGCCATAGTCCGACCAACGACGGGGCTACGCCCCTGCGAGGTAACCGCATGTCCAGTGAGTTCTTCATTCCCGACCCCGAGGGTCAGGTTCCCAGTGCCGAGGGGTATTTCGGCGCGTTCGGCGGCAAGTTCATCCCGGAGGCGCTCGTCGCCGCCGTGGACGAGGTCGCCGTGGAGTACGACAAGGCGAAGCACGACCCCGAGTTCGCGCGTGAACTCGACGATCTGCTCGTGCACTACACGGGGCGGCCCAGTTCGCTCACCGAGGTGCCCCGGTTCGCCGAGCACGCCGGTGGCGCGCGGGTGTTCCTCAAGCGCGAGGACCTGAACCACACCGGTTCGCACAAGATCAACAACGTGCTCGGGCAGGCCCTGCTCACCAAGCGCATGGGCAAGACACGGGTCATCGCCGAGACGGGCGCGGGCCAGCACGGCGTCGCCACCGCCACGGCCTGCGCGCTCTTCGGCCTCGACTGCACGATCTACATGGGCGAGATCGACACCCAGCGGCAGGCCCTGAACGTCGCCCGCATGCGCATGCTGGGCGCCGAGGTCGTCGCCGTGAAGTCCGGCTCCCGGACCCTCAAGGACGCCATCAATGAGGCGTTCCGGGACTGGGTCGCCAACGTCGACCGCACGCACTACCTGTTCGGGACCGTGGCCGGGCCCCACCCCTTCCCCGCCATGGTCCGCGACTTCCACCGGGTGATCGGGGTCGAGGCACGGCGGCAGATCCTCGAACGCGCCGGACGGCTGCCCGACGCCGCCGTCGCCTGTGTCGGCGGCGGGTCCAACGCGATCGGGCTCTTCCACGCCTTCATCCCGGACGCCGACGTACGCCTCATCGGCTGTGAACCCGCGGGTCACGGCATCGAGACCGGTGAGCACGCGGCCACGCTGACCGCCGGCGAGCCGGGCATCCTGCACGGCTCGCGCTCCTACGTCCTGCAGGACGAGGAAGGGCAGATCACCGAGCCCTACTCGATCTCCGCGGGGCTCGACTACCCGGGCATCGGCCCCGAACACGCGTACCTCAAGGACAGCGGTCGCGGCGAGTACCGCGCGGTCACCGACGACGCGGCCATGCAGGCGCTGCGTCTGCTGTCGCGCACTGAGGGCATCATCCCGGCCATCGAGAGCGCCCACGCGCTCGCCGGTGCCCTGGAGGTCGGCAGGGAACTGGGCAAGGACGGGCTGATCGTCGTCAACCTGTCCGGGCGCGGCGACAAGGACATGGACACGGCCGCGCGCTACTTCGGCCTGTACGAAACCGGTGCCGACGCCGAGGTCGCCGCCGACGCGGCCGATCTCGCCGAGATCGAGGGGGACGCCAAGTGAGCGGGAACATCCAGCTGTTGAGTGACACCCTCGCCGCCGCCAAGGCGGAGGAGCGGTCCGCGCTGATCGCCTATCTGCCGGCCGGGTTCCCGACCGTCGACGGCGGTATCGCCGCCATCAAGGCGGTCTTCGAGGGTGGCGCCGACGTCGTCGAGGTCGGGCTGCCGCACAGCGACCCGGTCCTCGACGGTCCCGTCATCCAGACCGCCGACGACATCGCCCTGCGCGGCGGCGTCAAGATCGCGGACGTGATGCGTACGGTCCGGGAGACCTTCGAGGCCACCGGGAAGCCCGTACTCGTCATGACGTACTGGAACCCCATCGACCGCTACGGCGTCGAGCGCTTCACGGCCGAGCTCGCTCAGGCGGGCGGCGCGGGCTGCATCCTGCCCGACCTGCCCGTCCAGGAGTCGGCGCTGTGGAGGGAGCACGCGGAGAAGCACGGGCTCGGCACGGTCTTCGTGGTCGCGCCCAGCAGCAAGGACGCCCGGCTCGCGGAGATCACCGCGGCGGGCAGCGGCTTCGTCTACGCGGCTTCGCTGATGGGTGTCACGGGCACCCGGGAATCGGTGGGAGCGCAGGCCCAGGACCTGGTGGAACGCACCCGGGCCACGGGCTCGGGCCTGCCGGTCTGCGTCGGCCTCGGCGTCTCCAACGCCGAGCAGGCCGCGGAGGTCGCCGGGTTCGCCGACGGCGTGATCGTCGGCTCCGCGTTCGTGAAGCGGATGCTGGACGCGCCCGACGAGGCCGCCGGTCTGGACGCCGTACGGGAACTGGCGGGCGACCTGGCGAAGGGCGTACGCCGGGGCGCGTGACCGGTGTGTGCCCCGGCGCGCCGAGGGGGCTCGTGACGTTCACCCGTTTGTCGTACGGGGATCACTGGACGTAACGGGTCATCCGCTCACCCGAACGGGTGGAAGTGGGATCGGGGAGGCGCGGTGCGCCTCCCCGGTTCGTTCTGCGGGATGTGAGCGAGAAGAACCGTGAGGGAAAGCGCACCGCCCGGGAACGCCTGGCGGAGGAGCGCGAGAAGCAGAAGGCCGCCGAGAAGCGCCGTCGGGTGCTGATCGTGGGCGCCGCGGTGCTGTGCGTGCTGGGGCTGGCCGCCGTGATCGGCGTCGTCGCGGCGAACGCCGGCAAGGACGACGACGCCGACACCGCGGGCCCGGTCGTGGCGCCCTCGGGGGCCAACGGCGAGGACAGCCTCGCGATTCCCGTCGGGGACACCGGCGCGAAGTCGACCCTCTCGGTCTGGGAGGACTTCCGCTGCCCGGCCTGCAAGTCCTTCGAGGACGCCTACCGCTCGACGGTCCACGAGCTGACCGAGGCCGGAAAGCTCAAGGTCGAGTACCACCTCGCCACCCTGATCGACGGGAACATGGGCGGCAGCGGCTCCCGCAAGGCCGCCAACGCCGCGGCGTGCGCGCAGAACGAGGGCAGGTTCCCGGCGTACCACGACGTGCTCTTCCAGAACCAGCCCGCCGAGACGAGCGACGACTTCGCCAGTGAGGCCAAGCTCCTCGACCTGGCGAAGAAGGTGGACGGGCTGGACACCGCCGCCTTCCGCACCTGCGTCGAGGACGGTACGCACGACAGCTGGGTAGCCAAGTCGAACGAGGCCTTCCAGAAGGGCGGCTTCTCCGGCACACCCAGCGTCTTCCTCAACGGCACCAACATCTACGCGGACCAGTCCATGACCCCCGCCAAGCTGAAGCAGATGGTCGAGGCGAAGGCCCAGGGGTGAGTCGCGTGTGAGCCGAGGGGCTGCGGGGGGCCGTGGGGCGTCAAGGCAGGAGGGGTACGGCGTTATGGACCCGTTGCCGGGGTGCCTGCCGTCGGCCGGGCCCGGCAGGGTAGCGTCGACCCTGCCATGGAACTTGCCTACATTCCCAGCCCGTCGCGCGGGGTGCTGTACCTCGGTCCCGTCCCGCTGCGCGGCTACGCCTTCTGCATCATCATCGGTGTCTTCGTGGCCGTCTGGCTCGGCAACAAACGCTGGGTCGCGCGGGGCGGACGGGCCGGCACGGTCGCCGACATCGCGGTCTGGGCCGTGCCGTTCGGTCTGATCGGCGGGCGCCTCTACCACGTGATCACGGACTACGAGCTGTACTTCAGCGAGGGCCGTGACTGGGTGGACGCCTTCAAGGTCTGGGAGGGCGGCCTCGGCATCTGGGGCGCGATCGCCCTCGGGGCGGTGGGCGCGTGGATCGGGTGCCGTCGGCGCGGCATCCCGCTGCCCGCGTACGCCGACGCCGTCGCGCCCGGCATCGCCCTGGCGCAGGCGATCGGGCGGTGGGGCAACTGGTTCAACCAGGAGCTGTACGGGGAGCGGACGGATGTGCCGTGGGCCCTGGAGATCACGTCCTCCACGGACGGGCGGGTGCCGGGCACCTACCACCCGACCTTCCTCTACGAGTCGCTGTGGTGCATCGGTGTCGCGGTCCTCGTCATCTGGGCCGACCGGCGCTTCAAGCTCGGGCACGGGCGGGCGTTCGCCCTGTACGTCGCCTCGTACTGCGCGGGGCGGTTCTGGATCGAGTACATGCGGGTCGACGACGCCCACCACATCCTCGGGCTGCGCCTCAACAACTGGACCGCGCTGTTCGTCTTCATCCTCGCCGTGATCTACATCGTCCTGTCGGCCCGGAAGCGGCCGGGGCGGGAAGAGGTCGTCGAGCCGGGTGCCTCCGACGGTGACGGGGACGAGGGTGCTGCCGCGGCGGACCTGGAGAAGGGCGAGCAGCAGGACGACGGGGACTCGGAGTCGGCGGAGCCTTCGGGTGAGGCCGATGCGAAGGCCGAGAAGGATGCGGAGGCCTCCGGCTCCGGGGGCGAGAAGAAGAAGGCCGAGTCCGCTGAGAAGAGCTGAGGTATCGCTCCGGTCGCTGTGATCCGCCGCTCCGTGTCGGATGTTCCCCACCCACCCGCCCCTTTCGGGGCGGGTGGGTTTTTGGTTTTTTGGGTTTCGGGGTGGATGGGGAGACGGGCGGGGGCGGGGTGACTGAGGTCGTGGGGCGGGTGCGGGTTCGGTGGGGCTTCTCGCGCAGTTCCCCGCGCCCCTGAAAGACCAGGCCCTGCGGGCCTGGAGACGACGCGGCCATCGGGCCGCAGAAAGAAGCAAGGGGCGCAGCCCCTGCTTCTCAGGGGCGCGGGGAACTGCGCGACCAGCCCCCACCGGACCCGCACCGGGGGGTTGAAGGGGCGTAGCCCCTGAAGGACGGGACGGGACGGGACGGGTAGGGGCGGCGGGGGCGGATCAGCGTCTGGTGGGGCGGTTGGCGAGGGACAGGGTTCTGTGGGCGGCGGCCACGACGGCCGGGTCGATGAAGCGGCCGTCGGGGAGGGCCTGGGCGCCGGGGTCGCTGGTCGCGGCTTCGAGGGTTTCCTCGGCCGACTCGATTTCCCGCGCGGTGGGGGCGTAGGCGCGTTCGATCACCGGGAGTTGGCGGGGGTGGATGGCGGCGCGGCCGAGGAAGCCCAGGGCTCGGCCGTGGGCGGAGGAGGCGGCCAGGCCTCCGAGGTCCTTCGTGTCCGGGTAGATCGACTGGGCGGGGGAGGGCAGGCCCGCGGCGCGGGCGGCGAGGATCACTCGGGAGCGGGGCCAGTCGAGGGCCTGGTCGTGGCGGACGGCCAGGTCGGCTCGGAGGTCCGCCTCGCCGAGGGCGATGCCCTGGAGGGCGGGGTGGGCGGTGGCGACGTCGTAGGCCCGTTCCACGCCCAGGGCCGATTCGAGGAGGGCGTACAGGGGGATCGCTCCCCCTTCCGCGGGCGCGGTTCGCTCCGCGACCCTCGCGATCTCGACGGGAGACGTGATCTTCGGGAGGCGGAAGGCCGTCAGTCCGGGGAGGGGGGAGAGGGCCTTGAGGTCCTCCTCGGCCTGCGGGGTGTTCAGGGCGTTCACGCGTACGTGGACCGGGACGGGTGGCCGGGCCGAGAGCAGTTCGGCCGTGGCCGCGCGGGCGTAGTCCTTGCGGTCGGGGACCACCGCGTCCTCCAGGTCCACGATCACCACGTCCGCGCCGGAGGCCAGGGCCTTGGTCACCACCTCCGGGCGGTCGCCGGGGACGTACAGCCAGGTCAGGGGAAATGGTGTCGTCGACTGGAGGGTCACAGGGCGCCCTCCTGACGGAGGGTCTCGATGTCCGGTCCGGACAGGCCGAGTTCGGTCAGGACCGAGTCCGTGTCGGCGCCGTGCGGGCGGCCCGCCCAGCGGATCGCGCCGGGGGTCGCGGAGAGGCGGAAGAGGACGTTCTGCATGCGCAGGGGGCCGAGTTCGGGGTCGTCGACGGTCGTGATCGTGTCCAGGGCGCGGTACTGGGGGTCGGTCATCACCTCGCGTACGTCCTGGATGGGGGCGACCGCCGCCTCCGCCTTCTCGAACGCCTCGATGACCTCCTCCCGGGTGTGCCGGGCGATCCACGCGCCGACCGCCTCGTCCAGGACGTCCGCGTGACGGGCCCGGTCCGCCCCCGAACCGAACCAGGGCTCGTCGATCAGCTCGGGGCGGCCGACCAGGCGCATCACCCGCTCCGCGATCGACTGGGCCGAGGTGGAGACGGCCACCCAGGAACCGTCCGCCGTCCGGTAGGTGTTGCGGGGCGCGTTGTTGGCGGAGCGATTGCCCGTGCGGGGCTGGACGTGGCCCAGTTGGTCGTACCAGAGGGGCTGGGGGCCGAGGACGGTGAGGATCGGCTCGATGATCGCCATGTCGACCGTCTGTCCCTCGCCGGTACGGTCACGGGCGGCGAGCGCGGTCATCACCGCGTACGCCGTCGCCAGACCCGCGATCGAGTCTGCCAGGCCGAAGGGCGGCAGGACCGGTGGGGCGTCCGGCTCGCCGGTGATCGCGGCGAAGCCGCTCATCGCCTCGGCGAGTGTGCCGAAGCCGGGGCGGTGCGCGTACGGGCCGAACTGGCCGAAGCCGGTGACCCGGGCGAGGACCAGGCGTGGGTTCGCCGCCGACAGCTCCTTCCAGCCCAGGCCCCATTTCTCCAGGGTGCCGGGACGGAAGTTCTCGATGATCACATCGGCGGTGGCGGCGAGGCGGAGGAGGGTGTCCCGGCCGCCGGGGGTGGAGAGGTTCAGCGTCAGTGTGCGCTTGTTGCGGCCCAGCAGTTTCCACCACAGGCCCACGCCGTCCTTCGACGGGCCGTGGCCGCGGGACGGGTCCGGCTTCGTGGGGTGCTCGACCTTGATGACCTCCGCGCCGAAGTCGCCGAGCATCGTGGCGGCGAGGGGGCCGGCGAAGAGGGTGGCGAGGTCGAGGACGCGGAGGTGGGAGAGCGGGGGGTCGTACGCCTGCGTCATGGGTGGGGGGTCTCCCGGAGGGTGAGGTGGGCCAGGGTGTCGAAGCCGATGCCGTTGAAGTCGGCGATCGAGGTGGCCAGGCGGTTCTTGAGGGGGGTCGTCCAGCGGTCGGGGAGTGCGTCCGGGGAGCCGGTCAGGAGGCCCGCGATGCTGCCCGCCGTCGCGCCGTTGGAGTCGGTGTCCCAACCGCCGGACACCGCACGGCAGATGGAGGCCGCGAAGTCGCCGTCCGCGTGCGTGAGGGCGGCGGTGAGCAGGGCCGTGTTGGGGAGGGCGTGGACCCAGTGGTGGTCGGCGTAGGTGTTGTGGAGTTCGTCGACGACCGTGTCGAAGTCGCTTGTCTCCCTGCTGAGTCGGAGGGCGTGGGTGATCGCCTTCGCCAGGCGGGAGTCCGGGGGGACGACCTTGAGGCCGGTACGCAGGCAGTGGTGGACGTCATGGGCGCCGGTGGCCGCTTCCGCGATGGTGGCCGCGATGAACATCGCCGCGTAGACGCCGTTCGCGGTGTGGGTGAGGGTGGCGTCGCGGTGGGCCTGTTCGGCCGCGGTGGCCGGGTCGCCGGGGTTGGTCCAGCCGTGGACGTCCGCCCGGATCAGGGCGCCGATCCATTCGCGGAACGGGTTGCGGTGGCGGGCCGTGTGAGGTGGCTCGATGCCGGTGAGGAGGTTGCGGTAGGCGATGCGTTCGGCGGTGAAGGTGCGGCCTGCGGGGAGTTCGTCCAGCCAGAGGGTCGCTACGTCGGTGGTGGTGAAGTCACGGCCGTGGCGGGCGAGCAGGAGGAGGTTGAGGAGGGGGTAGTTGAGGTCGTCGTCCTCGGGCATGCCGTCGATGTTCTCGGCGAGGGAGGTGGGGGCCGAGCGGCGGTTCCAGGGGTGGGTGGCGAGGAGGTCCGGGGGGACGCCTCGGGCGGTGAACCAGGTGGTCAGGGGCCAGTTGCCGGTGGAGGCGGCGAGTTGGCGGATGGCTGTGAGGGGGAGTTTCTCCACGGGTTTGCCGAGGAGGCACCCGGCGGCTCGGCCCAGCCATGCGGCTTCGAGGCGGGGGAGGTAGGCGGCCGGGCTGGGAGGGGTTTCTTCCCCGAGCCCGCCCCGTCCCGAAGCTGGGGGCTCCGCCCCCGGACCCCCGGGCGTTGCGCTGACCGGTGCTGACAGCGTGCCGCCTGCGCACATCTGTGCCCCCCGGGCTGCCTCGGAGGCCTCGGAGGCCTCCGAGGCCCTGGCGGCCCTGGCGGCCCTGGCGGCCCTGGCGGCCCTGGCGGCCCTGGCGGCCCTGGCGGCCCTGGCGGCCCCGGCGGTACGACCGGCCGCAGGGTGGGACGGGTGGGAGGGGCGGACGGGCCAGTTCTCGCACAGGGCCTTGATCCTGCTCAGCTCCGTCGGCTCACTCTCCGCCAAGCTGCTGGGCAGGTCCGCCAGTTCGTCGAGCAGGTCCTCGGCGAGCTGGCGGAGGTAGCGGGACACCCGTTCCGGGGAGGCGCCGGCGCGCAGCGGAGCCGGGGGGCCGCCCGCCGCATGCCAGCGGGCGGCGATGGCCGAGGGTGCGCGGCCGTCCTGGCGGGCCTGGCGGAGCTCGTGGCCGAGGAGGTCTTCCGGTTGGACCCAGGTGAGGCGGAGGGGGGTCACCGGACCGGGGCCAGGGTGGTGAAGGCGGACTCGTGGGCGCGGCGGCGGTGTACGTCCCGGGTGTGGATCCGGAGCGTGACCTCCGTCAACGTCCGGGCGGGGGCGTGCAGATCCAGACGGCTTGCCTCCGCCACTGTCTTGGCCCAGTCGGACGGGACCTCCGAGCCCAGTGCGCCCGCGAGGGCGCCCGACATCGTGGCGATCGAGTCGCAGTCGCGGCCGTAGTTCACCGAACCCAGGACGGCGTGCCGGAAGTCGCCGCGGGCCACGAGCAACATGCCCAGGGCGATGGGGAGTTCCTCGATCGCGTGGAGGCGGGAGGGGCGGCGGGCGCCGAGAGAGGGGGCGCGGTAGTCGGGGCCGACCGTGTCGAACGGGGTCACCGCCTCGCGGAGCGGCCGTAGCGCCGACTCGAAGTCCGTGTACCGGCGGGCCACTTCGCCCACGGACTCGATCGCCGCGCGGGTACCGTCCTTCGCCACGGCGAGGCAGGTCTCGATCACCGACTCGGGGCTCGCGCCCGGCGTGCACGCCGCCGCGACCGCCGCCGCGAACACGCCCGCCGCCTCCCTGCCGTACGACGACTGGTGGGCCCCCGCGATGTCGAGGGCCTCGGCGTACGCGCCGAGCGGGTTGGCGGCGTTGACCAGGCCGACGGGGGCCATGTACATCGCGGCGCCGCAGTTGACGATGTTGCCGGTGCCGGCCTCGCGGGGGTCGATGTGGCCGTAGTGGATGCGGGCGACGAGCCACTTCTCGGCGAGGAAGACCCGTTGGAGGGGGAGGGCCTCCGCCTCCAGTTCGGGGATCCAGCGCGGGGTCGTCATCATGTCCGGCACCAGGTGCTCGGCGACGGCGTACGCGTCCAGGTGGTCGCGTACGCGGTCGTACACCCGTACAAGCGCGTGGGTCATCAAGGTGTCGTCGGTGACGTGGCCGTCGCCCTTGTGGTATGGGGCGATGGGGCGGGCGGTGCGCCAGCCGTCGCCGTTCCAGGGGCCGACGATGCCGTGGACACGGCCGCCGTGGCGTTCGAGGATCTGCTCCGGGGTGTAGCCCTCGACCGGGCCGCCGAGGGCGTCGCCGACGGCGGCGCCGACCAGGGCGCCGGTGATGCGCTCTTCGAGGCTTGGCCCTGCGCTCGGCTCTGCGCTTGCCTCAATACTTGCTTCAGTGCTTGCTTCGGCACTTTCGGCACTGCTGGGCCGCTCAGCGCTTTCGGTACGTTCAGCGCTTGCTTCGGCTTGGGGTGTTGTGTGCCGGTTTGCTTCCCTTGGGGGCGTCATACCCGAATCATCCACCTGGGGTGGCGAGTTCCGTGGCTGCGAGAAGTTCGGCGAGGTGTACGAGATCGGTGCCGGTGAGGCGGGGGAGTGCGCAGCCGGAGAGAGTGCGGCAGGCGTCGCGCCAGGCGTCGGGGAGGGCGGCGCCGCCGCTGAGCGCGCCGGTCAGGGCGCCGGCGAGGGCCGGAGCGGAGTCGGCGACGCGGGAGAGGCAGGCGGCGGCGGGGACGGCCTCGGCGATCCGCCCCTCGGCGGCGGTGGCCAGGGCGAGTGCCACGGGGACGGTCTCGGCGGCGGCGATGCCGTAGCTGTAGACGTGGTCGACGATCTGGTGCTCCAGGAGCGGGACCAGAGCGAAGGTTCCTTCTTTTCTGTGGCGGTGGGCGAGGTCCAGGGCGTGGCGGGCGTTGCGGCCGATCTCCGTCTCGGCGGGGAGTTCGGCCAGGGCCGCCGCGGTGCAGTCGTCCACGTCCGCGCCGACGAGCGCCAGCGCGAGCGCGGCGGCCATCGCGCGGGCGCCGTGCACGCCGTCGCCGTCCTGGGTGTAGCGGGCGTCGAACTCGGCGAGGTCGGCGGCGCGTCGGGGGTCGCCCGGGTGGGCCACGGCCAGGACGCAGGCGCGTACGCAGGCCGCGTCGTCGAAGTAGTGCGGGTTGTCGTGGCCGGTGGCGGGTGGGCGCAGACCGGTGGCGAGGTTGCCCAGGCCGGCGCGTACGGAGATACGGGCGCGCAGGGGGAGGACGGCGGACTCGACCTCGGGGGCGCGTTCGGCGGCGGCGGCGATCTCGCTGGCCACGGCGTTCCAGGAGAGGTCGATCGAGGCGCGGGTGCGGCGTTCCAGGCTGAGGTCGCCGAGGGCGGCGGCGTCGCCGGCGCGCAGGAGGGCCTCCGCGGCGAACGCCGCCCATTCCGCGTCGTCGGAGGGGCCGAGGCGGAGGGGCTCGGGGGGCTGGTTGAGGGCGATGGGGACCGGGAGTGTGGTGGTGGCGTTCTGCTCGGCGAAGGTGTCCAGTTCGCGGGTGAGGCGGCGGGTCCACTCCGGCATGCGGGCGGCTCGGTGGCGGGCGGCGGGCCAGCCGGCGGCGTCGCCCGCGGCCAGGCCGAGGAGGAGGCCCTCGATACGGCGGGGGTGTGGGGGGTGCGGGTGTGGGGGGTGTGCCGGACCGGCCTCGGCTTCGCCTTCGGCCGGTTCGTTCCCACCCGCACCACCCGCACCACCCGTGCGACTTTCGTCGTCGGGTGCGGGCGGCCCCTGTGGGGGGACCTCGCCGTCGGCGACCGCGGGTCGCCGGGCGATCGGCTTCGCCGCGCTCGCGGGTGCGGCTCCGAGCGGCTTCACCACGACCGTCGGTTCACGGCGGACGGGCTCCGCCACGACCGTGAGCTCGGCTGCGGCAGGCCGCGCCGGGACTGTGGGTCCAGGGTCGATCGGCGTCGCCGCGATCGAGGGTGTGGCTTCGGCCGGCCCCGCCGTCAGCACCGACTCGGTGAAGTCGCCGTCGGCCGCCTGCGTCGCGACCGCCGGATCGGTCCCGTCGGGTGTGTTCGCCACCCCCGATGGGTGTGTTGCGCGGGACATCGTCCCGTCGTACGGCGCGGGTGTTGCCGGAAGCGTGGTCTCGTCGCGCGGCGCAGGCGTTGCCGTGTGCGTGGTCTCCTCGTGCGGCCCGGGTGTCGCCGTGTGTGTGGTCCCGTCGCGTGGCGAGCGCGGCGGCTCCTCGTGCGGTGTGGAGGGTGGGGCGGGTGTGGTGTCGTCCCACGGTGTGGGTGGGGTCATGAAGGGGTCTCCGTTCGGGTGGCCGGGGACGGGGTGAAGGTGGCCGGAGGGGGCGGGGGCCACTCTTCGCGGTGGAGGGGGCGTGCCGTGGTGCCCCATTTGCCGCCCTCGCCGGGGACCAGGAGTTCTGCCACGTCCAGGACGTGGTGGCCTGCCATGGAGGGGAGGCAGCTGCCTCGTGCCGGGCCGATGGCGGTGGTCCAGTCGGGCGGGATCGACGACGCGCCCCGGGTCGCTCCGGCCAGGGCGCCGGCGACGGCGGCGGTCGTGTCGGCGTCGCGGCCCATGTTCACCGCCGTCAGCACCGACTCGGTGAAGTCGCCGTCGGCCGCCGCGTAGGCGCCGAAGGCGAGGGCGACGGCTTCGGGGGCGAGGTCGGTCCAGGGATAGCCGCCGATGACGACGGCGGAGCGGACCGCGCGTTCGCCGCGGTGGGCGACGGCCACCGCCCGGCGCAGGGAACGGGCCGTCCAGGAGTCGTCGGGGATCACGGCGAGGGCGGAGGCCACGACCGCGATGGTGGGGGCGCCCGCCATCGCCGCCGCCACTCCCGCCGCGACCGCCTGGCCGCCGTAGATGCCCTCGCCGTCGTGGCTGACCGAGCCGTCGATCGCGACCAGGCGGGCGGCCTCCGCCGGGCGGCCCGCGGCGAAGACGCCGAAGGGGGCAGCGCGCATGGCCAGGCCGTCGCTCCAGGCGTGCCGGTGCTGGGCGGAGATCGGCGCGGCCAGGCCCCGGCGAAGGTTCTCCAGGGTGCCGCGTTCGCTGAAGCCGGCGCCCCGGAACGGGCCCTCGTCCCGGTCCGCGATCCACTGGTGCCAGGCCGTCTCCACATGCGTGACGGTGAGCGCCGAGCCGTGCCGTGCCAGCAGCAGGCCGGAGAAGATGGCGTACTCGGTGTCGTCCGTGCCCGAGGGGTTCTCGGCCACGTATCCCGTGATGCGCCCCCAGCGCGCGCGGATCTCGGAGGGTTTCATGTTCTCGGCGGGCGCCCCCAGCGCGTCCCCGACGGCGAGCCCGAGCATGGCCCCGCGTGCCCGTTCGCGGAGGTCGGCGGCGTCCCCCGGCGCCGGAACCGGAGGAATGCAGGCGATGGAAGGCATATGGCGCCTCTCTGGCCCTGGGGCAGGTCTGGCCCTGTGGCAGGTCTGGCCCTGTGGGCAGTTGATCCGCTCTGAAGGTTGGGAGGTTGGGAAGGTCTGGAAGGTCTGGAGGGTCTGGAGGGTTCGGAGTTTCGAAGATTTCCGCTGTGAAGATCTCTGCCACATCGGGTGCCTCACCGGCTGCCGGAACGCCCGCGTATCACCCGGTCGACATCTGTGCAGGCTCGTGTACGAATGAGCGGCAATGGTTTCTCGAACAACTGTCAACCCAGGTAAGTACGGCCTTCCTTGCTGGCAGAAGCAATTTTCCGAGCGTACGTTCGACGTGAGGAAAGGGGCTTGATCGTGGCGATCATCGACACCGAAGCCGCGTTGCACGAGGCGCACCGTGACAACCACACCCACCGGGACGTGAACGGCGGCTGGCTGCGGCCCGCCGTGTTCGGGGCGATGGACGGGCTCGTGTCCAACCTGGCGCTGATGACCGGTGTCGCGGGCGGGGCGGCCGGCCGGGAGGCGGTCGTCGTCGCCGGGCTCGCGGGGCTCGCCGCCGGAGCCTTCTCCATGGCCGCCGGCGAATACACCTCGGTGGCCTCGCAGCGGGAGCTCGTCGAAGCCGAACTCGACGTCGAGCGGCGGGAGTTGCGCAAGCACCCCAAGGACGAGCAGGAGGAGCTGGCCGCGCTCTACGAGAGCCGGGGGGTCGACCCGGCGCTCGCCCGGGAGGTCGCGCGGCAGCTCTCGCACGACCCCGAGCAGGCCCTGGAGATCCATGCGCGCGAGGAGCTGGGTGTCGATCCCGGCGACCTTCCCTCGCCGGCCGTCGCCGCCGTGTCGAGCTTCGGCTCCTTCGCGCTGGGCGCCCTGCTCCCCGTAGTGCCGTATCTGCTCGGTGCGAGCGCGCTGTGGCCCGCCGTGCTGGTGGCGCTCGTGGGGCTCTTCGGCTGCGGTGCGGTGGTGGCCAGGGTGACGGCCCGACCCTGGTGGTTCAGCGGTCTGCGGCAGCTGGCCCTCGGGGGTGCCGCGGCGGGTGTGACGTACGCCCTGGGCAGCTTGTTCGGGGCGGCCGTATGATGGATCGGATGGCTACGTATGCGCGGGACCGCATAAGTAGCCGTTACCAGGCGGTTTCGAATGCTTAACCGCTGGGCATGAGCCGTAAGCGCCGCGGGCAACGACGCCCGCCAAGCACCTGAAGTAGTGGGCGACGACGCCTCCTGCGCCCCGGTCGACCGACACTGATCTGTCCGGTCGGCTCCCCTTGATCACGCCACCGTGTGCGGTACCCCCTCCGCGCCCCCCTGGCGTCCGCATGTTGGGACGAAGTATCCGGTTCCCGAGAATCGTTCCATCATGTAACCTGCACGAAATTTTGCACTTTACGCAGAGGGCCAGCGTCGTCCCTCGGCACACGCATATGCCAGATGACGACGACGGGAGAGCCGATGCGTACGCCGCGCCAGCCGTCCCAGCACTCCGCGAATGGCCAGAAGTGGTCCTTCATGGATGCTCGCCCTGCTGCGCAGGGTATGTACGACCCCCGCAACGAGCGCGACGCCTGTGGCGTCGGCTTCGTGGCCACCCTCACCGGCGAGGCGAGCCATGCGCTGGTCGAGCAGGGGCTCACGGTTCTTCGCAACCTGGAGCACCGCGGCGCCACCGGCTCCGAGCCCGACTCCGGTGACGGCGCCGGCATCCTCTCGCAGGTTCCCGACGCGTTCTTCCGTGAGGTGGCCGAATTCGAGCTGCCCGAGGCCGGCTCGTACGCCGTGGGTATCGCCTTCCTGCCCGAGGAGGGCATCGAGGAAGCCGTCGCCCGCATCGAGGCCATCGCGGCCGAGGAGGGCCTGACCGTCCTCGGTTGGCGCGACGTGCCCGTCGCCCCCGAGCTGCTCGGCGCCACGGCCCGCTCGACGATGCCGGCCTTCCGCCAGGTCTTCGTCGCCGACGGCGCGGCCGTGCCCGCCACGGACATCGACCTCGACCGCAAGAGCTTCGTGCTGCGCAAGCGCGCCGAGCGCGAGGTCGACGTCTACTTCCCCTCGCTGTCCGCGCGGACGATCGTCTACAAGGGCATGCTGACCACCGGCCAGCTGGAGCCCTTCTTCCCGGACCTGTCCGACCGCCGCTTCGCCTCCGCGATCGCGCTCGTGCACTCCCGGTTCTCCACGAACACCTTCCCGTCGTGGCCGCTCGCCCACCCGTACCGCTTCGTCGCCCACAACGGCGAGATCAACACGGTCAAGGGCAACCGCAACTGGATGCGCGCCCGCGAGTCCCAGCTGGCCTCCGACCTGTTCGGGTCGCAGGAGACGCTGGACCGGATCTTCCCGATCTGTACGCCGGAGGCCTCGGACTCCGCCTCGTTCGACGAGGTCCTTGAGCTGCTCCACCTCGGCGGCCGCTCCCTGCCGCACTCCGTGCTGATGATGATCCCGGAGGCGTGGGAGAACCACGACTCCATGGAGTCGGCCCGCCGCGCCTTCTACCAGTTCCACGCCACGATGATGGAGCCCTGGGACGGCCCGGCCTGCGTCACCTTCACCGACGGCAAGCAGGTCGGCGCGGTCCTTGACCGCAACGGCCTGCGCCCCGGCCGCTACTGGGTCACCGACGACGGCCTCGTCGTCCTCGGCTCCGAGGTCGGCGTCCTCGACATCGACCCCGCCAAGGTCGTCCGCAAGGGCCGCCTGCAGCCCGGCCGGATGTTCCTCGTCGACACCGTCGAGCACCGCATCATCGAGGACGACGAGATCAAGGCCGGTCTCGCCGCCGAGCAGCCGTACGCCGAGTGGCTGGAGGCCGGGGAGATCGAGCTCTCCGACCTGCCCGAGCGCGAGCACATCGTGCACACCCACGCCTCGGTCACCCGCCGCCAGCAGACCTTCGGCTACACCGAGGAGGAGCTGCGGATCATCCTCGCGCCGATGGCCAAGACCGGTGGTGAGCCGCTCGGTTCGATGGGCACGGACTCGCCGATCGCCGCGCTGTCCGCCCGTCCGCGCCTGCTCTTCGACTACTTCACCCAGCTGTTCGCGCAGGTCACCAACCCGCCGCTGGACGCGATCCGTGAAGAGCTGGTCACGAGCCTGCGCTCCTCGCTGGGTCCGCAGGGCAACCTCCTGGAGCCCACGGCCGCCTCCTGCCGCTCGGTCACCCTGCCCTTCCCGGTGATCGACAACGACGAGCTGGCCAAGCTCATCCACATCAACGCCGACGGCGACATGCCCGGCATGAAGGCCGCCACGCTGTCCGGCCTCTACCGGGTCTCCGGCGGCGGTGACGCCCTCGCCGCGCGCCTCGACGAGATCTGCGCCGAGGCCGACGCGGCCATCGACAACGGCGCCCGGCTGATCGTCCTCTCCGACCGCCACTCGGACGCCGAGCACGCGCCGATCCCGTCGCTGCTGCTCACCGCGGCCGTCCACCACCACCTCATCCGTACCAAGGAGCGCACCCACGTGGGCCTCCTGGTCGAGGCCGGTGACGTCCGCGAGGTCCACCACGTCGCCCTGCTCATCGGCTTCGGCGCCGCGGCCGTCAACCCGTACCTGGCGATGGAGACCGTCGAGGACCTCGTCCGCGCCGGAACGTTCCTCTCCGACATCGAGGCCGAGCAGGCCATCCGCAACCTGATCTACGCCCTCGGCAAGGGCGTCCTGAAGGTCATGTCGAAGATGGGCATCTCCACGGTCGCCTCCTACCGCGGCGCCCAGGTCTTCGAGGCCGTCGGCCTCGCGGACGAGTTCGTCGAGAAGTACTTCAACGGCACGGCCACCAAGATCGGCGGCGTCGGCATCGACGTCATCGCCAAGGAGGTCGCCGCCCGCCACGCCAAGGCCTACCCGGCCAGCGGCATCGCGCCGGCCCACCGTGCCCTGGAGATAGGCGGCGAGTACCAGTGGCGTCGCGAGGGCGAGCCGCACCTGTTCGACCCGGAGACGGTCTTCCGCCTCCAGCACTCGACCCGCGCGCGCCGCTACGACATCTTCAAGAAGTACACGGAGCGGGTGAACGAGCAGTCCGAGCGTCTGATGACGCTGCGCGGCCTGTTCGGCTTCAAGGAGGGCCTGGAGGGCCGCGCGCCGATCTCGATCGACGAGGTCGAGCCGGTCTCCGAGATCGTCAAGCGCTTCTCGACCGGCGCCATGTCGTACGGCTCGATCTCCCGCGAGGCACACGAGACGCTCGCCATCGCCATGAACCAGCTGGGCGGCAAGTCCAACACCGGTGAGGGCGGCGAGGACCCGGACCGCCTGTACGACCCGGCGCGTCGGTCCAGCATCAAGCAGGTCGCCTCCGGCCGGTTCGGTGTGACCTCCGAGTACCTGGTCAACGCGGACGACATCCAGATCAAGATGGCGCAGGGCGCCAAGCCCGGCGAGGGCGGTCAGCTGCCCGGCCACAAGGTCTACCCGTGGGTCGCCAAGACGCGTCACTCGACGCCGGGCGTGGGCCTCATCTCCCCGCCGCCGCACCACGACATCTACTCCATCGAGGACCTGGCCCAGCTGATCCACGACCTGAAGAACGCGAACCCGCAGGCGCGGATTCACGTGAAGCTGGTCTCGGAGGTCGGCGTCGGGACCGTGGCCGCGGGTGTCTCCAAGGCACACGCGGACGTCGTCCTCATCTCCGGCCACGACGGTGGTACGGGTGCCTCGCCGCTGACGTCGCTGAAGCACGCCGGTGGTCCCTGGGAGCTCGGTCTCGCCGAGACCCAGCAGACGCTGCTGCTCAACGGCCTGCGCGACCGCATCGTCGTGCAGACCGACGGCCAGCTGAAGACCGGCCGTGACGTCGTCGTCGCCGCGCTGCTCGGTGCCGAGGAGTTCGGCTTCGCGACCGCGCCGCTGGTCGTCTCCGGCTGCGTCATGATGCGCGTCTGCCACCTGGACACCTGCCCGGTCGGCATCGCCACGCAGAACCCGACGCTCCGCGACCGGTTCGCCGGCAAGGCCGAGTACGTCGTGAACTTCTTCGAGTTCATCGCCGAGGAGGTCCGCGAGATCCTCGCCGAGCTGGGCTTCCGCTCCATCGAGGAGGCCGTCGGCCACGCCGAGGCGCTCGACGTGACCCGCGCGGTGAACCACTGGAAGGCGCAGGGCCTGAACCTGGAGCCCCTGTTCCACGTGCCCGACCTGCCCGAGGGCGCCGTCCGCCACCAGGTGATCGAGCAGGACCACGGCCTGGAGAAGGCGCTCGACAACGAGCTGATCAAGCTCGCCGCCGACGCCCTCGCCGCCTCGGACGCGACCGACGCCCAGCCGGTCCGCGCCCAGGTCAAGGTCCGCAACATCAACCGCACGGTCGGCACGATGCTCGGCCACGAGGTGACGAAGAAGTTCGGCGGGGCCGGTCTGCCCGACGACACCATCGACATCACCTTCACGGGCTCGGCGGGCCAGTCCTTCGGCGCCTTCCTGCCGCGCGGTGTCACGCTGCGCCTGGAGGGCGACGCCAACGACTACGTCGGCAAGGGCCTCTCCGGCGGCCGTGTCGTCGTCCGCCCCGACCGGGGCGCCGACCACCTCGCCGAGTTCTCGACGATCGCGGGCAACACCATCGCCTACGGCGCGACCGGCGGCGAGCTGTTCCTCCGCGGTCGTACGGGTGAGCGGTTCTGCGTCCGCAACTCCGGCGCCCTGGTGGTGTCCGAGGGCGTGGGCGACCACGGCTGCGAGTACATGACCGGCGGCCACGCGGTCGTCCTCGGCGAGACGGGCCGCAACTTCGCGGCCGGTATGTCGGGCGGCGTCGCGTACGTCATCGACCTGAACCGCGACAACGTCAACGTCGGCAACGCGGGCGCCGTCGAGGCCCTCGACGACACCGACAAGCAGTGGCTGCACGACGTGGTGCGCCGCCACGCCGAGGAGACCGGCTCGACGGTCGCCGAGAAGCTGCTCGCCGAGTGGCCCGTCGCCGTGGAGCGCTTCAGCAAGATCATCCCCAGCACGTACAAGGCAGTGCTCGCCGCCAAGGCCGCCGCCGAGCAGGCCGGTCTCTCCGAGACCGAGATCACCGAGAAGATGATGGAGGCGGCGATCAATGGCTGACCCGAAGGGCTTTCTGAACCACGGGCGCGAGGTCGCCAAGTCCCGCCCCGTCGACGTACGTCTCAAGGACTGGAACGAGGTCTACGTTCCGGGTTCGCTGCTTCCGATCATCTCGAAGCAGGCGTCCCGCTGCATGGACTGCGGTATCCCGTTCTGTCACAACGGCTGTCCGCTCGGGAACCTCATCCCCGAGTGGAACGACTACGCCTACCGCGAGGACTGGGCGGCGGCGTCGGAGCGGCTGCACGCGACGAACAACTTCCCGGAGTTCACGGGCCGGCTGTGCCCGGCGCCGTGCGAGTCGGCCTGCGTCCTCGGTATCAACCAGCCGGCCGTCACCATCAAGAACGTCGAGGTCTCGATCATCGACAAGGCGTGGGACAGCGGCGACGTCGCGCCCCAGGCCCCGGAGCGCCTGTCCGGCAAGACGGTCGCGGTCATCGGCTCGGGCCCCGCGGGCCTGGCCGCCGCCCAGCAGCTGACCCGGGCCGGTCACACGGTCGCGGTGTACGAGCGCGCGGACCGCATCGGCGGTCTGCTCCGCTACGGCATCCCCGAGTTCAAGATGGAGAAGCGGCACATCAACCGCCGCATCGAGCAGATGCGCGCGGAGGGCACCCGCTTCCGTACGGGCATCGAGATCGGCCGCGACCTCAAGGCGACGGACCTGAAGAAGCGGTACGACGCCGTCGTCATCGCCGCGGGCGCCACCACCGCCCGTGACCTCCCGGTCCCCGGACGCGAGCTGGCCGGCATCCACCAGGCCATGGAGTACCTGCCCCTGGCCAACAAGGTGCAGGAGGGCGACTTCGTGGCGCCCCCCATCACGGCCGAGGGCAAGCACGTCGTGGTCATCGGCGGCGGTGACACGGGCGCGGACTGTGTGGGCACCGCCCACCGCCAGGGCGCGGCCTCCGTCACGCAGCTGGAGATCATGCCGAGGCCGGGCGAGGACCGTGCCGCGAACCAGCCGTGGCCGACCTTCCCGATGCTCTACAAGGTCACCTCCGCGCACGAGGAGGGCGGCGAGCGGGTCTACTCCGTCTCCACGACCCACTTCGAGGGCGACGAGGACGGCAACGTCCAGTGGCTGCACCTCACCGAGGTGGAGTTCATCGACGGCAGGCTGACCCCGAAGCCGGGCACGGAGCGCAAGATCCCCGCCCAGCTGGTGACGCTGGCGATGGGCTTCACGGGCACCGACCGTGACAACGGTCTGGTGGACCAGTTCGGCCTGGACCTCGACGAGCGCGGCAACATCGCCCGCGACGCCGACTTCCAGACCAACGTCCCCGGCGTCTTCGTGGCCGGTGACGCGGGCCGCGGCCAGTCGCTCATCGTCTGGGCGATCGCCGAGGGCCGCTCGGCGGCCCAGGGCTGCGACCGCTTCCTCTCGGGCGCGAGCGAACTGCCCGCACCGATCCGCCCGACGGACCGCTCGCTCATGGTCTGACGGCCCAGAGGGCTTCGGGCCAGAGGGCTTCGGGCCAGAGGTTCACAACGGTGACCTGACGGTCACACCCATACGTCCCGTACAACGGCGTACGGAACACAGACGGCGCCTGCCCGCCAGTCCCCGACCGGACGACTGGGCAGGCGTCGTTGCATGTGCGCTGTCCGGTGCGTTACTTGGTGGGGGTCACCCAGGTGACGATGACGGCGGCGGCTACGGCGAGGACGCCGAGGAGGCCGAGCCAGCGACACCATTCGATGGACCGCCAGATCAGCTTCGTGCGTTCCCGCTCGTACTCCAGCAGTCTGGCCGCCTCCAGCATGAGCTCCTCACCAGGGCGACCGTGCGCGGCGACCACGCTCAGCCACGACGCCCCGATCAGGGTGACGAAGCCGGTCATGAGCAGCCCGATCACGACCCACCGAGGCACAGCGTCGAGCTTGCTGAGGTCCTCTTGGCCCTTGAGGACGAAGACGGCCGCCAACAGACCGGTGAGGGAGGCGAGGAAGTTGCGGTAACCCTCGGCTTGATGGAGCGCAGCCTGCAGCTGGTGCTCCGGGGAACGCATGGCCTGCGCACGGCGGTGCGCGTCGCGCAACAGTTCCACCTCACGGTTGTTCATGGTGTCGAACCACCTTGCTGAGGTGCGGCCAGGGCCAGGAAGGCGCCGCAACCGGAGGGTTCACTCGCGGGTCGGCCCGTATGGAGCGTCTCGCAGGTGCAGAGTGTGTGGTATGCGGCAGGGCCGGGGTCCTTGCGGCGCCCCATGAAGCCGCCCTTGACGATTGTGTGCTGGCCGAACTCGAAGGGATCGGTCGTCATCGCGCACTGGCAGATCGGGCAGGTCCCGGTGGCCTCGTAGTAGCCGCCGTCCGCCTCGTACCAGGTCCACTGGAAGCCGAGTGGTGGGCTGAGGTGAGTGGCTCGCGCATTGTATGGGATGGCGCTCAACTGGGACGGCCCTCCTGGGGTTCTGCCGATGATCGCTGTGCCTCGGCGGGCGGTTCCGGGAGCTCCGGCGGTTCCGGAAGTTCGAAGCGGAACAGCGAGGCGTAGGCGGTGAGTCGGGCCCGTACCTGCTCTTCCGAGAGGTCCGTTTCCTCGGCACAGAGGGTGATGTGATCGGCTGGGACCGACCCGTGCAGCGCGGGGGCCCGCCCGGTCAACTGCTCGGTCAGGATGATCACGTCGCGCCAGTCGGGGGTCAGGTCCCGTTCGGAGGGGGTGGGTTCGTCAACGGTCACGTCGAGCCCGAGGCAGCGGAAGGGCGCATAGCGGTCGTGGGCCTCGCCGAGGGTCCAGCCGAAACGGCCTGCCACGAGGACGAGTTCCAGGGGACCCAGGGTGCCTGGACCGAGGAGGCCCGGGTCGAAGGCGGCCAGGTCGAAGCGGTTGGGCCTCATTTCCTCCAGGGCGTTGCCTTCGGGGCCGGAGAGAGTTCCTGGGGGCGGTGCGGCGCCCGCCGCCGTGAACTTGGAGAGACGGCGGTGGCTTTCGGCCACGGAGTTGCGGCCTTCGGCGTGCACGACCAGTTGTTTGAGCGTGAGGGATGAGCGGAAGCTCCAATGGCGGGATTCGGCCGGACCGTTGTACGAGGGATGGCGGGGCCTGCCCAGCGTCGGCTGCTCCAGCAGGGCCTCGATGTCCCGAGGGGTCACCTGCAGCTCTCTGATCTCTGGAGTGGTCTTCGCGACGGGAAGAGGCAGGTGTGGCTCGGCCTGTTCGAACGCGGCGAGCACACGATCGACGGACAGGGTCAGGTCGGAACTGAGGGTGAGAGCGACGGGCAGTGACACGCCTTCGTGGTCGAGTGATGCGCTCGTGTCGGGGGGAATCGGCAGAGGGCATGGCTGAGGGAGCATCGCCTGACGCAAGGCTGTGGTCACGTCCCAGTCCGGGGGTACGTTCAGCAGCCCGCAGGCTTGGAGAGAGAGCAGCGTCGTGTGGAGCGACGGGAGATCCTCTGCATCCGAGCGTGCGTGTTCGAGAAACACTTCCCAGGGGCCGAATCCCGCAGAGGTGAGGCGGCTGCTGTAGCTGGATTCGAGCCACTCAGGCAGGATCCAGCCGGAAGCCTGTTCAGGGATGGCAGGCACCGAGACGCCTGTTGTGTCGGTGGAGTCGCTGATGTGCGCGGCTACTTGGCCGAGTGGCCACTTGAGTATGTGCGATATGAGAACGACCTGTGTCATGGACAAGGGGCCGTCGTGCCAGGGGCTGCTCTCGTTGCACGAGGTGGACAGCACCAGTCGTTCGGTGGCTGTGAGAGGCCGGGCCTGATCGAGGAGTGCGGCGGAGTCGGCGCGCAGGCCGACACCCAGGCATGCGTACTGGTCGATGCGGTGGCGCAACGCCTCTGTACCGAAGAGCTCCAATCGCCTCAGGAGGTCGACCGGGGCGATAACACCCGGTCGCCACGGGAAGCTGCTGAAATAGCGTGAGGAGTACTGGTACTCCGAGTGGTAGGCGAGGGCCTCCGCCTCGGAGAGAGAAACCCGTTCTTCGGCAAGGCCGGCCTCCAGTTCGGGCGCGTGCGGAAGATTCGAGTCGATCTCCCGCAGTTGGAGAAGGTCCTCGGTCAGTTGTCCCAACGGCACCCCTCGCGCGGCGGAGATGCGCAGGAGCGGTGCGTGGACAGCAGGATGCAGCGTGTCCGGAAGGTCCTCGCGGGCTGTTTCCACTTCCAGATAGGCGTCGTAAAGATTTGCGGCGATGCCGCTCGGTCGTATGTCCCGCAGCGATCGGATGTCTGCTGCCGTCGGTACATGGATGCCGGCGACGGCGTAGCGGCGCAGAGCGCGTGCCGCCTCCCCGAGGGACACTCCGGCTGCGACCGCAGCATGAAGTGCGCGCCCCCAACGTCGTGCGCTCGGGGTGTCCCGGGCGAACAGAACACAGTCGAGTCCGCTCGGCTGGGGGTAGCTGATCGGGGTGAAGCCCTTCCCCGTCGGGTGGGCGAGAGGAAGCCTGGTGAGCTGCCAGTCCGCAGCGAGCCGGCTCTCGTGCGGGCGATCGGCACCGAGGCTGAGTTCCCCGAAATCATTCGCCATCGCAGCTGAGTCCATGGGCATGCAGCCGACCGAAGCGAGCAGTACTCGCCCTGAGGCCAGCCGGTTGTCGCCACCGCGCGGTTCGAGGATCGCCTCCGTCTCCTTCGGCAGCGCGTCGAGCAGAGCCACCGTGAGGGTCGGATGGCCCTGGGTGAGCTCCCACAGCCAGCGCAAGGAGACTTCCCGTAGCGACGGCGCGGCCTCCGGCAGCGCGGCGAGGAGTTCCCGCATCACGCACTCTTCGTCGTACGAGAGCAGTCTGTTCCGGTCCACGCTCGGTTCTGGCGCATGACGTTCCCGGAGATTGATCACGCACCCGTACGAAGGCGACTCGTCCCTTATGGTGACCCCGTCCAGCAGCAGCCGCCCCTGGCCCTGTACCAGCCAGGCGCTGTCCCCTGTCTTGACCGGGCTGCCGTACCACCCTTGTTCGCCTGCGTGGAGGTCCCCCGGCTGCCAGATGTCGCTGTTCACCACAGCCCGCGCGTCGTCCCGCGCGTACTCGACCGCCCGCACCTCGTAATCACTGACCCACAGCAGCGAACGCAGTGTCTCGACAAGTGAGGGCTGATCCCTTTCCGCCTCCACCGTCAGATAGAGACGCACCCGCGTCCCCCCACCCGACGGCGCGTCGTTCGCCGAAGTGATCCGCAACAATCCCGACCCGGAACGGATGTCGGCGTGTGTGGCGTGGTCGCGGCCCATGAGCACACCGTGGCGGTCGACCGGGGCCGTCTTGACCACGACCTCGTCGGCGAGCATGAAGTAGCTGAACACACCGATGCCGAAACGGGAGTTCATGGGAATGACACCGAGGCCGGCGCGGCGCCAGGTGCGGCGTTCGTGGACGAAGTCGGGGTCCTGCTCGTACCGCTTGCCCGCGCGGGCGAACATCGACGTGAGCTTGGAACGGGTCATGCCCGTGCCGTTGTCCTCGCACTCGATGTAGTGGCGTCCATCCTCGTCCCAGCCCTGCCGGAAGAAGATCTTCGGCTGCCAGTCGTTGGCCGTGTCGCCCTGGGTGGCCGCGTAACGGCGGCGCATCTCGCGGTGGCGGCAGGCGTCGAGGGCGTTCTGGTAGAGCTCGCGGACCGCGAGCATCCGGTCACCGTACAGTTGCGTGCCCATCAGCAGCGGGCGGATCTCGTCCTCGGCGAGCCGGAAGCGTTCGAGCGGCTGGATGTACTGGCCACCGCGGGCGAACAGCTGCTCGGTGGTTATGCGGTCCGGGAGGCCGCGCAGCAGGGGCGGAGCACTCTGGCGGCCGGACTGCCACTGTTGGTGCAGTTCGGAGAGCGCGCCGTCGGCCCGTGCCACCAGTTCCTCGACCGCGGCGTGCAGGGCAGGGTGTGGACAGTGGAAACGCACGGCCAGGCCATGGGTGTCCCTGGTGCGGCCCATGGTGCTGTCGTAGTCGTACTCCGTGGACAGGGAAGTCACCACGGTGCTTGCGTCGAGGCGTTCGTGGGCGCCCAAGTGGTCCACCACGACGCTGGACATCCGGCGGGGGTCTGCTGCGAGCAGTGCGGAGAACCAGAGCAGCCGGGCCAGATCGAGGCCGCGCCACGGGCTGCCGGGCAGGGGGCGGTACTCGCCCCATTCGTCGCGCTGTTGAGGGCCGTTGATGCGCGGGTTGGCGTTGTCCGGCTTGACCGTCAGATGCCCGAGGACCTGGCGTACCTGGACGTCGATGGTGTGGCGTTGCCAGGCGGTGACGGAGTCGGCTGCGGCTGTGATCGCGTCGACGGCCATGGACAGCAGGTCGTCGACGGCGGGATAAGCGCCGGTGTGCTCCCACAGGAGGTCCCAGTCGGCGAGGAAACGGTGCCGCAGCCAATGGTCGGCCGCGACCGCCTCCGGGGTGAGCCCGCGGGCCCGCAGCGTCTGTACGGTGCGCTGCACCTGAGAGTGCGCCCTCCGGACGTCGTTGAGCGCGCTCAGTAACTGCGCCTTGTGCGTGTCGGGTTCACCTTCGGGCGTGAGCGAGCCTTTCGTGGTGCTGCCGAGGTACTCGTCGCGTCCGAGGGCCTGCCGGATGTCCTCCAGCGCGATGGCGACGATGCCCTCGTGGACTATGGGCGCCGAGAGGAGGGTGGCCGTCTCGGCCGGGGACAGGCGTTCGGTCTCACGCAGGTCCGCCGCCGTCACGAGGTCGGCCAGACGCTGCCCGACCCGTTCCGGGTAGCGGGGGTCGCCCCAGGGGTCGTCGCGATGGGCGCCGGCTCCCGAGTGGCTGCCGACGACGTAATCGACGAGCCGACAGAGCCGTTCCTTGATTCGGTTGTGGACCTCCGGGTTTCCACTGGTGTGCTGCCACAGGGGCGAGTCGAGGATTAGTTCGGTCCAGCGGCGCGATTCGTCGGAGCCTTCGCACAGGATGTGGGCCCCCACGTCGGCCTGGCCCGCTCCGACGGTCACCTGGTCGATGCGGGGCGGCTCGAGCGGATGGTTCCGCGCGGCCTTGCGTACCGCGCTCAGGGTGTGGGAGACCACCTCGTCCAGGGTGGTCGGGGGAGTGGTGGGCAGCAGCGCGTCCGCCAGGGCACGGCCGAACCAACTGCCCTCCGCATCGGCATAGGAACGCTGCCCCGGCCCACAGCTGTAGAGCAGGGTGGCCTGGGAACCATTGCGCAGGGCAGCCCTGGTACGCGCCTCCGCCACATCGTCGGCGGTCGCACGACAGGAGTCCACGCACACCACGGCGGTCACCCCGGCTTTCAGGGCGGGCAGCACCCCGGCGAAGTCGGCGTCCAGCAGGGTGTCGGTCAGGAGTTCCGACTCGGAGTCTTCCTGGGCGTTGCGGAACTGGGCGTCCATGGGGAGCAGCCGGTCCCGTCCCTCCAAGGAGACCCCGTGCGCGGAGATGTACACGAAGGCCGTGTCCCCCGGTTCGCACGACGCGAAGAAGTGGTGCAGGACCCCGAGCAGCGGAGCCCCGCACAGGTCCATCGGGCTGGAGTTGGCCGAGTGGTGGGCCGTGACGTCGTATCCGGACTGGTCCAGCGCCTCACCGATCCGCACCACGTCCTGCATCGCACAGTCGAGCGTGGGGAACTTCTTGGCCAGCCACGGATCGCGGTGCAGATAAGGGGTCTCCGTGATGCCGATGAGCAGGGCTCTTCTGCGCGGCTTGTCACCATCGTCCTCGTAGCCGGTCCCCACCACGCCCCCGCTCTCGTGCCCGAACCGGCATATCATCGCAGAAATGGCCCGTGAGGAAGAGACTGACGGCCACGAGGGCTTCGAGGCGCGCTCCGCTCAGCCCGTCATCCCCGAAACCTTCGCGACCGCCAGCACCACCAACAGCGCCAGCACCACCACACAGGCCCCTGCCTGCACGAGGACCCGCCGCCGGTCCCGAGGCGCGTAGGCGAAGCCGAGGGCGATCAAGCCACCTGTGAGGAGCCCTCCGAGGTGGCCCTGCCAGGACGTCACGACCGCCGAGATGACCAGCCACACCAGCAGGCCCGCCATGAAGCGGTTGATGCCGGCCGGGTCGGCGCCCAGGCGGCGGGCCAGGACGTAGTACGCGGTGCAGACGCCGAAGATGGCGCCGGAGGCGCCGACCGTGGTGGCGTCGGGGGCGAGGAGGAGGACGAGGACCGAGCCGCCGAGGGCGGAGAGCAGGTACAGGCTCAGGTAGCGGGCGCGGCCCAGCTGGATTTCCACCACTCGGCCGACGTTCCACAGCGTGACCATGTTCATCACGATGTGGAGGATGCCGAAGGTGCCCTCGGTGGGCGGGAGGTGGAGGAAGGCGCCGGTGAGGAGGCGGTACCACTCGCCGTCGATCACGCCTTCGAGGTGGAAGTCGGCCGGGTAGACGCTCTGCCAGACGTAGTGGAGGCCGTCCGGCCCGGCCAGGCCCCGGCCCAGCATCGCGAAGTCGTCCACGATCTCCGGGCGGAGCAGTTCGGCGACGTAGGCCACGACGTTCAGGCCGATCAGGACGTACGTCACCAGGGGGACCGTCGAGATCCGGCCGCCGAAGGCCGTGCGGGCCTGGCGGACCGTTCTCGCGCCCTCCTTCACGCACTCCGGGCACTGGTGGCCCACGGCCGCGTCGCGCATGCAGTCGGGGCAGATGAACCGCTCGCAGCGCGTGCAGCGGACGTGCGACTCCACTTTCGGGTGGCGGTAGCAGGTGGTGACGGCGGGCTGGGGCGACGACGGGGACTCGGGTTCCACGGCCGGCTCCTTGGGGGTGCGGGGCTGATGACGAGCCGGTGAGGACGGCGGCGAACAAAATAGCGAACAACCTGGGGCGAGTGGGGAGGGGGTGGCATGTGGGGTGCCATAACCTCGGATCTCCCTCGGAGTCTTGATGTCAGGAGCACCCTCGCATGCCCGCGATCAGCCTCAGCAAGGTGCGGGAGACCGCCCCCGCGCTCGTGGACCTGTACAAGGCCGCCGGGGCCTCCCTCGACAAGCACGGGCTGAGGGGGCAGCGGGCCGCCGTCTATCTCGTGGTCGACCACAGCGGTTCCATGCGGCCGTACTACAAGGACGGCAGCGTGCAGGCGCTCGCCGATCGGGTGCTCGGACTGTCCGCGCACCTCGACGACGACGGGAGCGTGCCGGTCGTCTTCTTCTCCACCGGGATCGACGCGATCACGGAGATCGGCCTCGCGGACCACCACGGCCGGATCGATCGCGTCGTGGCCGGGCTGGGACACATGGGGAAGACCGACTACCACCTGGCCATGGACGCCGTCATCGACCACTACCTCGACCGCGGTGCCGAGGACCCCGCCTTCGTGGTGTTCCAGACGGACGGTGGGCCGACCGGCAGACTCGCCGCCGAACGGTACCTGTGCAAGGCCGCCCGCCTCCCTCTCTTCTGGCAGTTCATCGGCTTCGGCGACCCCGACAGCAGGCAGTTCGACTTCCTGCGCAGGCTGGACGAGTTGGCCGTGCCGGGCAAGCGGGTCGTCGACAACGCCGGGTTCTTCCACGCCGGTTCGGATCCGAGGGCCGTGTCGGACGGGGAGCTGTACGACCGGCTGCTGGGGGAGTTCCCGAAGTGGCTGGTGGCGGCCAGGGCCCAGGGCATCGTTCCGTAAGCCCCGTCGCAGAAATGGGGCCGTGGGCCCCGTACGTCGGGGACTGTGCGTGCGCCATGTCCGGGCCCGGGAGGGGGATGCCCAGGCCGACAGCCGAGAAGGACCGCGAACTCACCAGTGGTGGCCCCCACCACTGAGGACCGCGCTTCGGCATTCGGCCGGGCCGCCCCACGCGGTCCGCAGCGCACGGGCCTTGGTGAGCCAGAGCGACAGGTCGTACTCCGCCGTGTAACCGATCGCGCCGTGCAACTGGAGCGCGGTGCGCGCGGTCGCGTACGCCGCCTCGCACGCCGTCACCTTGGCCGCCGCCACATCCGCCGCGTCCAGGGTGACCGCCGCCCCGAAGACCAGCGGGCGCGCGAACTCCAGGGCCACCTTCGCGTCCGCCAGGCGGTGCTTCACCGCCTGGAACGAGCCTATGGGGACGCCGAACTGGGTGCGCTGCTTGACGTACGTCACCGTCCTGTCCAGGAGGGCGAGCCCGACGCCGAGGGCCTGCGCGGCGACCGCGAGTCGGGCCCACGTGAGGGCCCGGGCCAGGCAGGGCGGGGTCGTGGCGAGGAGTTCGCCGCCGGGGGCGAGAAGGGTCAGGCGGCGGGCCGGGTCCAGGGAAGGGCGTACCGGGCCGTGGCCGGGGGCGAGGCGTAGTCCGCCCGCGGTCGGGTCGAGCGACAGACGGGTCGTCGCCGTGTCCCCGTCCAGCGCGTACGACTCCGGTGACGGTGCCACCGTGGCCATGGCCTCCCCGGACACCAGCGCCGGGAGCAGGCGCTCGGCCGGGCCCGGGTCCTCCAGACCGGCCAGCAGGACCGCCGTCGTCACCGTCTCCACGAGCGGGCCCGGCATCGCGTGCCGACCCAACTCCACGAAGGCGACGGCCAGGTCGACGGGGAGTGGGCCTACGCCCTCGTACGCCTCCGGCGCCGCCAGCGCGAAGACGCCGGCCTGCGCGACACGCGACCACAGCGCACGCCCTGCCCCGTGCTCCCCGCGCCCCCAGGCCCGTACGACGGACGGAGTGTCGGCGGCCGTCAGCATCGCGTCCAGTGATCCGGCGAACGCCCGCTGCTCGGTGTCCAGGAGGAAGCGCATCAGCGGCGGCCCTTCAGGATGAGGTCACGCATCAGCGGCGGCCCTTCGGCAGGCCGAGGAGGCGCTCGGCGATGATGTCGCGCTGGATCTCGTTGGTGCCGGCGTAGATGGGGCCGGCGAGGGAGAAGACGTACCCCTCCGACCAGTCGGTGTCCGCCAACTCGCCCTCTTCGTCCAGCAGTTCGAGGCCCGTTTCGTGCAGGGCGATGTCGTACTCGGACCAGAAGACCTTGTTCAGGCTGGACTCGGGGCCGATCGGCGTGCCCTCCAGGAAGCGGGAGGCGGCCGCCTGGGTGAAGAGCTGGTAGGCGCGGGCCCCGATCAGCGCGTCGGCCACGCGCTCGCGTACGGACGCCGGGCTTCCCTGGGCCTGCCAGAGGTCGAACAGCCGGCGCGCGGAGGCCAGGAAACGGCCCGGGGAGCGGAGCGTGAGGCCGCGTTCGTTGCCGGCGGTCGACATCGCGACGCGCCAGCCCTGGCCGGGCTCGCCGATGACGTCCTCGTCCGGTACGAACACGTCGTCGAGGAAGAGCTCGGCGAAGGCGGGCCTGCCGTCGAGGCGGCCGATCGGGCGGACGGTCACGCCCGGTGCGCGCAGGTCGAACATCAGATACGTCAGCCCCTGGTGGGGCTTCGGGGTGCCCGGCTCGCTGCGGAACAGGCCGAACGCCCGGTCCGCGAAGGCGGCGCGGGACGACCAGGTCTTCTGGCCGGTCAGCAGCCAGCCCCCGTCCGTGCGTACGGCCCTGGAGGTGAGCGAGGCGAGGTCGGAACCGGCCTCGGGCTCCGACCAGGCCTGGGCCCACACCACATCGCCGGAGGCCATCGGGGGCAGCACGCGGGCCCGCTGTGCGTCCGTGCCGTGGTCGAAGAGGGTCGGGGCGAGGAGGTTGACGCCGTTCTGGCCGACGCGCCCGGGGGCGCCCGCCGCGTAGTACTCCTCCTCGAAGATCAGCCAGCGCTCCAGGCCCGCGTCACGGCCGCCGTACGCGGCCGGCCAGTTCACCACCGACCAGCGGTCCGCGGCCAGTTCGGCCTCCCAGGCGCGGTGGGCGGCGAAGCCCTCCTCCGTCTCCAGGGAGGGGAGCGGCTCGGGTGGGACGTGGGTGCGCAGCCATGCGCGGGCCTCGGCTCGGAAGGCCTCGTCGGCGGGAGAATGGGTGAGGTCCATGGGGCACACCCCTCTATGCCTGTCTATGCCTGACAAACGGTCGGCCGGTCCAGTGAGCCGGCCTAACAAGCGTTTGGTCAACCTGGCGAACGTTCGGTCTTCCCTAACAAGTGTTTGGTAGGTTAGCGTGCCCGCATGAAGAACGTCGAGGCTCCGGCGTACCTCCCCGGGCACGGCCTGCTCAGCGGCCGCACCGCCGTGATCACCGCGGCGGCCGGCGCGGGCATCGGCGGCGCGACCGCGCGACGCTTCCTGGAGGAGGGCGCGCGCGTCCTGATCAGCGACACCCACACGCGCAGACTCAAGGAGTACAAGACCGAGCTGGCGGGCGAGTTCGGAGCGGAGTCCGTCAGGGCGGTGCCGTGCGACGTGACCGACGAGGACCAGGTGCGGGCGCTGTTCGAGGCGGGCGCCCGGCTGCACGGACGGCTCGACATCGTCGTCAACAACGCGGGCCTGGGCGGCACCGCGGAACTCGTCGACATGACCGACGAGCAGTGGTCCAAGGTGCTGGACGTGACACTCAACGGCACGTTCCGGTGCACCCGGGCCGCCCTGAGGCTGATGCGCGACAGCGGTGGCGGAGTGATCGTCAACAACGCCTCCGTCGTCGGCTGGCGCGCCCAGGCCGGGCAGGCGCACTACGCGGCGGCGAAGGCGGGCGTGATGGCACTGACCAGGTGCGCGGCGGTCGAGGCGGCCGAGTACGGGGTCCGCGTCAACGCCGTGTCGCCCAGCCTCGCCATGCACCCGCACCTCGCTAAGGTCACGACCCCCGAACTGCTGGCGGAGCTGACCGCGCGCGAGGCCTTCGGACGGTACGCCGAACCCTGGGAGGTGGCCAATGTGATCGTGTTCCTCGCGTCCGGCTACTCCTCGTACATGACGGGTGAGATCGTCTCCGTCAGCAACCAGCACCCGTAAGGACAACGAACAGCCGTGCCGACCAAGAAGAAGCCCCCGGCGACCGCCGCCGCGCCCGCCCGTCGTCGTGAACTCCTCGACAAGGCCGCCGGCGTCTTCGCGGACCTGGGGTACAACGCCACCACCGTGCGCAGGATCGCGGACGAGGTGGGGATGCTCGCGGGCAGCCTCTACTACTACTTCGAGTCCAAGGACGCGATGCTCGAGGAGATCCTGCGGACCTTCCTCGACGAACTCTGGGAGGGGTACGACGCCGTCCTGGACGCCGAACCGAGCCCCCGGGAAGCCTTCGAGGCGCTGGTCGTCGAGTCGTTCCGGGCGATCGACCGGCATCGCGCCGCCGTCGCGATCTACCAGAGCGAAGCCAAACAGCTGATCCTGCAGGACCGGTTCCTGTTCCTCGACGCGTCGCAGCGCAAGTTCGAGAAGGCGTGGCTGGCCACGCTGGAGCGCGGGGTCGCCGCCGAGGAGTTCCGGGCCGACCTCGACACACGGCTCACCTACCGGTTCGTGCGCGACACCGTGTGGGTCGCCGCGTCCTGGTACCGGCCCGGCGGAGAGCTCGGACCGGAAGAGATCGCCCAGCAGTACCTGTCGATGGTCCTGGACGGGATCGCCGTACGTGAATAACCGTTGACATCAGGGGAGTTGCCATGGCCGAGGCCTACATCGTCGAAGCGGTCCGGACGCCCGTCGGGCGGCGCGGAGGAGGGCTCGGCCAGGTCCATCCGGCCGACCTCGGCGCGCACGCCCTCAAGGCGCTCGTCGCACGCGCGGGCGTGGACCCGGCCGCCGTGGAGGACGTCGTCTTCGGCTGCCTGGACACCGTCGGACCGCAGGCCGGTGACATCGCCCGGACCAGCTGGCTGGCCGCCGGGCTGCCGGAGGAGGTACCGGGAACGACCGTGGACCGGCAGTGCGGCTCCTCGCAGCAGGCCGTGCACTTCGCCGCCCAGGCCGTGCTCTCCGGCACCCAGGACCTGGTGGTCGCGGGCGGTGTGCAGAACATGACGATGATCCCCATCGCCTTCGCCTCCCGCCAGGCCGCCGTCCCCCTCGGGCTCACGGACGGGCCCTTCGCGGGCAGCGAGGGGTGGCGGGCGAGGTACGGGGACCGGCCGGTGAACCAGTTCGCCGGTGCCGAGATGATCGCCGCGAAGTGGGGCATCAGCCGCCGCGACCAGGAGGAGTTCGCGCTGCGCTCCCACCGGCGGGCGGTACGGGCCGTCGACGAGGGCCGCTTCGCGCGCGAGACCGTTCCGTACGGGGACGTGACCGTCGACGAGGGGCCCCGCCGCGACACCTCCCTGGAGAAGATGGCCGCGCTGAAGCCGGTCATCGACGGCGGCACCGTCACCGCCGCCTGCTCCTCCCAGGTCTCCGACGGCGCCGCCGCGCTCCTCCTCGCCTCCGAACGCGCCGTACAGGAGCACGGGCTGACCCCGCGCGCCCGCGTGCACCACCTCTCCGTCCGCGGCGAGGACCCCATCCGCATGCTCACCGCGCCGATACCGGCGACCGCGTACGCCCTGAAGAAGACCGGCCTCACCCTCGACGCCATCGACCTCGTCGAGATCAACGAGGCCTTCGCACCCGTCGTGCTGGCATGGCTGAAGGAGACGGGCGCCGACCCGGAGAAGGTCAACGTCAACGGCGGTGCGATCGCCCTCGGCCACCCCCTGGGCGCGACCGGCGCCAAGCTCATGACGACCCTCCTGCACGAACTGGAGCGCACCGGCGGCCGGTACGGGCTCCAGACGATGTGCGAGGGCGGCGGGCAGGCGAACGTGACGATCATCGAGCGACTGTGACGGCCGTCCGGCGACGGTGACGGCCACCCGGGGCTGTGACGGCCATCCGGCGGCTGTGATGACTGATCCGGCGGCCCTGAGGGGCGCGAGTGGCTGTGATCCGGCGGCTGTGACGGCCGCGAGTGGCTGTGATCCGGCGGCCGTGACGGTCCCGAGTGGCTGTGCCGGTCCCTAGGGCCCGGGACGGGTCACCGAGCGGCGCCGAGTCGCCCCAGGGACGTCAGCACCTCCTCCGCCTCCTTCATGATCTGTTCCACCAGCTCCGCGCAGGACGGCAGGTCGTCGATCACCCCGGCGACCTGCCCGGCCGCCATCACCCCCAGGTCCGTACGGCCGTCCACCATCGCGGACCGGAGCAGCATGGGCGTGTTGGCGGCGAGCAGGACCTGGCTCCAGGTGAGGTCCTTGCCGTGCCGCAGCGCGAGGCCGTCGCGGACCATGCGGCGCCAGGTGAGCCCGGACAGCCGCCGGAAGCCGGCCGCGTGCCGCACGGCGTGCGCCAGGGCGCGCGTCCGGCCGGACGCCTCCAGCGCGCTCACGAACTCCGTACGGAGCATGCGGTGCGGCAGCCCGTCCACGGCCCGCGTGACGGTGACGTCCTTGACCGTCGCCGCCAGATAGCGGGCCTTCACCACGTCGGGCACCGTCGAGTCCGAGGTGAGCAGGAACCGGGTGCCCATCGCCACCCCGGCCGCCCCGAACGCCAGCGCGGCCACCAGCCCGCGCCCGTCGTGGAAGCCGCCGGCGGCGACGACGGGAATGTCGACGGCGTCCACGACCTGCGGCAGCAGCACGGTCGTCGCGACGTCCCCGGTGTGCCCGCCGCCCTCGCCGCCCTGCACGACCACCGCGTCCGCACCCCACGCCGCCACCTTCTCGGCGTGCCGCCGGGCGCCGACCGACGGCATCACGACCACGCCCGCGTCCTTGAGCTCGGCGATCAGCTCCCTGGACGGCGCGAGCGCGAACGACGCCACCCGGACGCCCTCCTCGACGATGATCCGCACCCGTTCCCGCGCGTCCCCCGCGTCGGCCCGCAGGTTCACCCCGAAGGGCGCGTCCGTGCGGGACTTCACCTCCCGTACGGCCTCCCGGAGTCGCGCGGGTGTCATCGTCGCGGAGGCCAGGACGCCGAGCGCCCCCGCGTTCGCCGTGGCGGACACCAGGCGGGGGCCGGCCACCCAGCCCATGCCGGTCTGCACGATCGGACGGCGGACGCCCACGAGCCGGGTGAGAGCCGTCTCCATCAGCCTCGGACCTCCCGCGCGCGCGTGTTCTCCGGATCGATCACCTCGCGGATCAGCCTCAGCTCGGCCTCGGTCGGTTCACGCGTGTACGGCACCTCGTCCGGGACGGCGAGCGCGAAGCCGGTCGCCTCCCCGACCTGCTCGACCGTGACGCCGGGGTGCAGGGAGGCCAGCCGCATCGCGTGGTCGGGGGTCGCGAAGTCGAACACCCCGAGGTCGGACACGACCCGCGGGAGATGGTGGAAGCGGGCGGCGGCCGGATGCTCGGCCACCCGGTCGTGGCCCACCCCGCACACCATGTCGACCTTCTCGACGAAGACCCGCCGGGAGTGCCTGGGGACCCAGTAACTGGTCGGGTTGTTCAGGGTGTTGACCGGCGCGCCCCGCACCCCGAGCAGCTGTCGCCTCGGCTTCGCCCAGTCGCCGACGCACGAGATGTTCTGGTTGCCGTACCGGTCGATCTGGCTCGCGCCCATCATCACGTGCCGTCGGCCGCCGGTGACCAGGGCCAGGTGCCGCCGGTAGGGCAGCCACCCCTCGACGGTGCCGTCGAGGCCGACGAGCAGCGCCTCGCCGTCGGTCAGCAACAGCTCCGGCGCGAAGGTCCGTTTGGCGAGCCGTGCGCCCAGGGACGGGACGAGGCCCATGGGGCTCGCGAGGATCTCCCCGGCCCCGCGCCAGGCCTCGGCGCAGGCGATCACGCAGTACTCGGCCCGGGTCGCCCCGCCGCTCATGAGCCCTCCTTCTGCCATGCCCGCACGGCCGACCGGTACGCGTGCTCGTCACCGGTCAGGAACCGCTCGGCGAATTCCTCCCACGGCGTGGCCGCGTACGTCTGCTGAAAGGCCTCGTCCCGGCCGTAGTCAGGGGCGCAGGAGGTGAAGTGCGCGCCGTTCGGGGCCTCGATCACACCGGTCACGACATGGCGGCTGACCAGCAGCGTCTGGGGCGGGGCCTCCTTCGTCAGCTCGGCCGTGTCCACCAGCCGTTCGCACGACAGGTACGCCGTGTCGGCCGCCTCGCAGAAGAGGTCGTCGAAGTACGGGTCCGGGCCCAGATACTGGCCGTTGCCCTGCCGGTCGGCCCGGTTGACGTGCACGAACGCGGCGTCCAGGCGCAGCGCGGGCATGGCGACGAAGGTCTCCCCGTCGTCGTACGGCGAAGTGACCGTCCGCAGACCGGGGTTGACCCGCATCACGTCCGAGCCGATGCCCGCCCGCACCGGCAGGAAGGGCAGCCGGTGCGCGGCGGCCCGCAGCCCCCACATGAACATCGCCTCGTCGATCTCCATCAGCTCGAACGCGCCCCGCTCGCGCGCCGCGCGGAAGTGCGGTTCGAGGGGGATGGAGTCGAGGGTGGCGAAGGCGGCGACCAGCTTCCGGATCCGTCCGGCGGCGGCGAGCATGCCGACGTCCGGGCCGCCGTACGAGACGACCGTGAGATCGGTGATCTCGGACCGGAGCAGTGCCCTCACCAGCGCCATCGGCTTGCGGCGCGAGCCCCAGCCGCCGATGCCGAGGGTCATCCCGCTCTCCAGCCGGGAGACGGCCTCGTCGGCGGTCATCGACTTGTCACTCACCCAGGTCCCCCTTTTCCCTTACGGCGTTCCCCTTGGCCGTCCCGGGGGTCCCGGCGGTCGCGGCTTTCCCGGTCTTTTCGGCGTTTCCGGTCCCCCCGAAGGTGTCGCGGACCTCGTCGGCCACCCCACTGAGGTTCGCCTCGAAGGTGAAGCCCTGCTCGAAGCGGTAGCTGCGGCGGACGTCGACGGGGTCGATGCCGTTGATGGCGGCCTTGGCCAGCCGCAGCAGCCAGCCGTCCTTCGCGGCGATCTCCCGCGCCAACTCCAGTGCCGCAGCGAGCAGTTCGGCACGCGGTACGACCCGCCACACCGAGCCGTGCGCCCGTAGCTCGGCGGCGGTCGCCGTACGCGAGGTGTAGTACAGCGCGCGCATCAGGTGCTGGGGCACCAGCCGGGACAGATGGGTCGCCGCACCCAGCGCGCCCCGGTCCAGCTCCGGCAGCCCGAAGGTCGCGTCCTCGCTGGCCACGATCGCGTCCGCGTTGCCCACCAGCCCGATCCCGCCGCCCAGACAGAACCCCTGCACGGCGGCCACCACCGGCACCTCGCACTCGTACACGGCGGCGAAGGCCTCCGCGCAACCGTGGTTGGCGCCGATCAGCGCACTCTGCCCCGCCGCCTGGATCTCCTTGATGTCCACCCCGGCGTTGAACCCGCGCCCCTCCGCCGTCAGCACCACGCACCGGACCTCGGGATCACGGCCCGCCCCGCGCACGGCGTGGGCCAGCTCGAACCACCCCCGCACCGGCAGCGCGTTCACGGGCGGGAAATCGATCGTGACGACGGAAATCCCCTTTTCCGGGGACGAGGTGGAGACACCCATCGGCGCATCAGCTACCTTCCACCTAACGTTTGTTAGGTCCTTCTCCTGGGTGGAAGGTAGCAGCGGATGCGGCTCAACGGGAAGCTCGCCGTCGTCACCGGCGGCACGCGCGGTGTCGGCGCCGGCATCGCGCGGGCCTTCGCCGAAGCCGGCGCCGAGGTCGTGACCTGCGCCCGCCGGCCCCCCGAAGTGCCGCTCAAGGGAGCCGAGTTCATGCCACTGGACGTACGCGACCCCGACGCCGTGCAGCGCTTCTTCGCCGGACTGCCCCGCGTGGACGTCCTCGTGAACAACGCCGGCGGTACGCCCTACCGCCCGCTCACCGAGACCGACGCCCGCCGCCACGCCCGCGTCATCGAACTCAACCTCACCGCCCCACTGACCGTCTCCCTCGCCGCCCACGCCCACCTCCGGCGGGCCGAGGGCGCGATCGTGATGATCGGCAGTGTGAGCGGCAGCCGCCCGTCGCCCGGCTCGGCGGCGTACGGCGCGGCCAAGGCCGGCCTGGAGCACCTGGCGCGCTCCATGGCCGTGGAGTGGGCCCCGGAGATACGGGTCAACACCCTCGTCCTCGGCATGGTCGACACGGAGCTCTCCCACCTCCACTACGGCGACGAGCACGGCCTCGCCGCCGTGGCCCGCACGGTCCCGCTGGGCCGCCTCGCCACCCCCTCCGACATCGGAGACGCGGCGGTCTTCCTCGCCTCCGACGCCGCGGCCTACATCACCGGCGCCTCCCTCCTCGTCCACGGCGGCGGCGAACGCCCCGCCTTCCTGGCCGCGGCGACGACCGGCACCGGACAGGCGACGGACAACGCGGGACACGCGACGCCCGGTGACGGGTCGGCGGTGACCGGTGAGAGGCGCGCAGGGATCGGCGACGAGCCGACGACACCCGGCGGGAAGCGCGCGGGGACCGCCGACGAGCCGACAACCGCCGACGCCCCACCCACGACGGTCCTCGCGACGCGGCCCACGGCCGACGCGGCGCGGTTCGCCGCCGAGGTGACGCGACCCGCCGCCGACGGAACGCCGCCGGCCGCCGACGGAACGCCGCCAGCCGCCCACGCGGCGCCCCCCGCCGCCCACGCGACGCCGCCCACGCCGTACGCGGCGCCGCCGGCCGCCCACGCGGCGTCACCCACCGCCGACCAGGACGAAGAGAAAGAAGAGAAAGGGGAACCGCGATGAGCAGGGGCACGCACCGGCTCTGTGAAGGGCGTGTCGTGGTCGTGACCGGCGCGGGACGTGGTCTCGGTCGCGCGCACGCGCTCGCGTACGCCGCCGAGGGCGCGCGCGTGGTCGTCAACGACCTCGGTGTGGGACTCGACGGCACACCGGACCCCGACAGCCCGGCCGCCCGGGTCGTCGAGGAGATCCGCGCCGCGGGCGGGGACGCGGTCGCGCACGGTGGGGACATCGCCACGACCGACGGCGCCGCCTCCCTCGTCCACACCGCCCTGGACACCTACGGCCGACTCGACACCCTCGTCAACAACGCCGGCTTCCTCCGCGACCGCATGCTCGTCAACCTCGACGAGGACGACTGGGACGCAGTCCTCCGCGTCCACCTCAAGGGCCACTTCCTCACCCTCAGGCACGCCGCCGCCCACTGGCGAGCCGAGACCAAGGCCGGCCGCACACCGACCGCGAGGATCGTCAACACCAGCAGCGGCGCCGGCCTGCTGGGCTCACTCGGCCAGGGCAACTACAGCGCCGCCAAGGCCGGCATCGTCGGCCTCACCCTCGTCGCCGCCGCCGAACTCGCCCGCTACGGCGTCCAGGCCAACGCCATCGCCCCCGCGGCGCGCACGAGGATGACCGAGGGCGTCTTCGCCGAGGCCATGACCGCACCCGACGCCGGCTTCGACGCGATGGCCCCCGAGAACGTCTCCCCGCTGGTGGTGTGGCTGGGTTCCGCCGCGAGCGACGGCGTCACCGGCCGCGTCTTCGAGACGGAGGGCGGCCGCATCACCGTGATGGAGGGCTGGCGCCCGGGCCCCACGACGGACAAAGGGGCACGCTGGACACCGGAGGAAGCGGGGGAGACCGTACGCAAGCTCCTGTCGGAGGCCGAGGAACCGCACCCGGTGTACGGCGCCCCATGACCGGGGCCGCTGCCCAAGGGGCGCGGGGAACCGCGCGACAAGCCCCCACGCACCCACGCACCCGCCCACGCACCCGCCCACGCACCCGCACCCGCACTCGCGCCGAACCCACCACCCCCTCACGCGCCCCCGAAAACCTACGTGTCGCACTCCAGAACCGTCCGGCACAACCCGCACCGCGCCCGCACCCGCCCCCGAACCGGCACACGGATCCTCTGATGACACGTCGGGCAGGGAAACGACACCCGCAACGGCCCCCGCCCCTCGGGCGTGAACACATACGGCACCCCCGACACCGGCGAGGCCGACCGCAGATCCTGCGCATGCCGCCGGTCCCGCGCGTACCGCCGACGCCCCGCCCACCCCGCCGCGGTCAGCGGCGGCTGCCGCTCATCCCCGCGAGCCCGGACGCGCCCCTCCGCGTACGCGGAATACGCCTCGGCACTGGTGAACCACACCGAGGGATCCTCCCCGAACAACTGCGCCCGCTTGGCCAGCACGTACCCGAACTCCTCCGGCGTCAGATACCCCAGCTTCTGCGACGACGCGGCGTCCTCCCGGTACGCGTCCAGCAGCAGCCACCCCGCCCCCAGATACGTCGCCGCCGTGTCCGTGAGGATCTCGTTCTCACGCATGCCGGGGAAGGACAGCCCGAGCCGGTGCAGATACACATGCATGACCTCGTGCGCGAGAGCCGCCCCGATGTCCCGCCGGTGCGTACGGAAACGGTCGTTGAGCTCGACGAAGTACTCCGGCCCCGCCGCCAGCTCGACGTTCGCCGCGTGCGTCATCTCCCGGAACCCGACGATCATCCGGGCGTCCGGCAGCCGATAGTGCCGCACCAGCTCCCGGGCCACCCGCTGCGCACCGAGATGGAGATCGTCGGTGTCACAGAACGCCACGTCGACGGGGGCCACACTGGTGGCGAAGGTCTGGATCGTGTCGTACGAGAGCCGCTTGTACAGGGCGGTGATCGACGCCCGCACGATCTCAAGGTGCGGGTAGCCGTGCTCGACAGGTCCGCCGTTCGCCACGTCCGCACCCCCAAAGACGCCTCGATACGTTCCACTCTAAGCCGGTGCGAGCGCCGAACCGCAGCGTCGTAGGGTGACGACCATGACCACCAGCAACACCAACGAGGCGAACACCGGCACCGCGCCGGCCGGCGCGGTCGACGCGGACGTCCGGGCGGAACTCACCCGGCTGCGGGACAGCATCGACAACATCGACGCCGCCGTCGTCCACATGCTCGCCGAGCGCTTCAAGTGCACCCAGCGGGTCGGCCATCTCAAGGCCGCGCACCAACTGCCCGCCGCCGACCCGGGCCGCGAGGCCCAGCAGATCAACCGGCTGCGCGGACTCGCCGAAAGCGCCAAGCTGGACCCGGCGTTCGCGGAGAAGCTGCTGAACTTCATCATCGCCGAGGTCATCCGGCACCACGAACGCATCGCGGACGACGCGCTGAACGGCACAGCGGGCATGACCGGCACAGCGGGCACGACCGGCACGGCACCAGACGCAGGGGAGTGACAGCGAGTCCCTCCAGAGGGCATCCTGCGTGAGCACTCCCTGTCAGGAAACGACTACACGCGGTGAGAGGCCATGCCGTCGGAAGCCAAGATCCTCATCGTCGACGACCATGAGGACACGCTGTACGCCCTGGAGAGCGCCCTGGCCCCGCTGGGCTACCGCCTGACACGCGCCACCAGCGGCGACGCGGCACTCAAGGAAGTCCTCCGCGGCCAGATCGGCCTGCTCCTCCTCGACGTCCGCATGCCCGGCGTCAGCGGACTCGACGTCGTCCACTACATGCGCGGCGTGGAACAGACCCAGCACATCCCCGTCATCCTCCTCACCGGCTTCGGCCCCGACGCCGAACTCACCTCCGCCGCCTTCCGCCTCGGCGTCGCCGACCTCGTCATGAAACCCATCGACCCCTGGGCCCTGCGCACCAAGGTCCGCTACCTCTACGACGCCCACCAACGCACCCACGCCCTGGAACGCGAGGTCCGCGACCTGCGCGCCCGCCTCAAGGACCACGAGGAACTCAAGCGCGTCACCGACGACCACCGGACCGAGGAGCGCGTCCCCGCGCAGCACGACGGCGCGAAGGACCGGGCATAGGCCGCATACGGCCGGCCACACGGCGCGTACGACCGGACATAGGTCGCGTACCAGGCCCGCCCCTGTCCTGCGCCCAGGGCATCAGGCAGCATGTCCCTCATGTCCGTACTGACGCGCGACGAAGCGCATGCCCGTGCTCGGCTCCTCGACGTCCACCGCTACGAGATCGCACTCGACCTCACGCGCGGCGACGAGACCTTCGACTCCCGTACCGTCATCCACTTCACCGTGCGGGGAAAGAAGAAGGCCGCGGACACCTTCGTCGAGCTCAAGCCCGCCGAACTGCGCTCCGTCACCCTCGACGGCGAGCCCCTCGAACCGGCTACCCTCGACGGCAACCGCCTCCCCCTCAAGGGCCTCACCCCGGGCGCACACGAACTGCGCGTCGACGCCGCCATGCGCTACTCCCGCACCGGCGAGGGCATGCACCGCTTCACCGACCCCACCGACGGTGAGACCTACGTCTACACCCAGCTCTTCATGGACGACGTCCAGCGCGTCTTCGCGGCCTTCGACCAACCCGACCTCAAGGCCGTCTTCGACCTGACCGTCACCGCCCCCGAGGCCTGGACCGTCCTCGCCAACGGCGTCACCGCACAACAGGACGACGGCACCTGGCGGGCCGCCACCACCCCGCCGATCTCCACCTACCTCGTCGCCGTCGCCGCCGGCCCCTGGCACTCCGTACGCACCGAACACCGAGGCCTGCCCTTCGGCATCCACTGCCGCCGCTCCCTCGCCCCCCACCTCGACACCGACGCCGACGAGATCCTCGACGTCACCCGCGCCCTCTACGACCGCTACCACGACAAGTTCGAGGAGCCGTACCCCTTCGACTCCTACGACCAGGCCTTCGTCCCCGAGTTCAACGCCGGCGCCATGGAGAACCCCGGCCTCGTCACCTTCCGCGACGAGTTCATCTACCGCTCCGCCGTCACCGACACCGAACGCCAGACCCGCGCCATGGTCATCGCCCACGAGATGGCCCACATGTGGTTCGGCGACCTCGTCACCCTCAGGTGGTGGGACGACATCTGGCTCAACGAGTCCTTCGCCGAGTACATGGGCTACCAGACCCTCACCGAAGCCAGCCGCTTCACGAACACCTGGGTCGACTTCGGCATCGCCCGCAAGGCCTGGGGCTACGACGCCGACCAGCGCCCCTCCACCCACCCCGTCGCCCCCGAGGCCGTCGACGACACCGCCGCCGCCCTCCTCAACTTCGACGGCATCTCCTACGCCAAGGGCGCCTCCGCCCTGCGCCAACTCGTCGCCTGGCTCGGCGAGAAGGACTTCCTGGCCGGCATCAACGCCCACTTCACCCGCCACCGCTTCGGCAACGCCACCCTCGCCGACTTCATCGACAACCTCGCCGGCGCCACCGAACGCGACGTCCACGCCTGGGCCGACGCCTGGCTCCGCACCACCGGCGTCGACACCCTCACCCCCAAGGTCACCCGCACCGCCGACGGCACCTACACCCTCACCGTCGACCACGCCGGCAGCCGCCCCCACCGCATCGCCGTCGGCCTCTACGACCGGGACCTCGGCGACGACCAGGGCCACCTCACCCTCCGCGACCGCGTCGAACTCGACCTCCCCCAGACCGCCGACCAGCCCATCGGCAAACGCCCCGCACTCCTCCTCCTCAACGACGGCGACCTCACCTACGCCAAGGTCCGCTTCGACCCCGACTCCTTCGCCGCCGTCACCGGCCACCTCTGCGGCCTCCCCGACCCCCTCACCCGCGCCGTCGTCTGGAACGCCCTGCGCGACGCCGTACGCGACGCCGAACTCCCCGCCACCGCCTACCTGGAGGCCGCCCGCACCCACCTCCCGCGCGAGAGCGACCTCGCCATCGTCCAGGGCGTCCTCACCTTCGCCACCGCCCAGGTCGCCGACCGCTTCCTCGCCCCCGAGCAGCGCGCCACCGGCCTGGCCACCCTCGGCTCCCTGTGCCGCGACCTCATCCGCCGCACCGAGGACGGCGACAACCCAGGCCTGCGCCTCACCGCCGTACGCCACTTCATCGACGTCGCCACCCGCGCCGAGACCATCGCCGCCTGGCTCGCCGACGGCACGGTTCCGGGCGGCCCCGAGCTCGACCCCGAGCTGCGCTGGCGCGTCCTCGGACGGCTCGCCGTCCTCGGCGCGGTCGACGCCGCCGCGATCACCGAAGAACTGGAGCGGGACCCCAGCGCCAGCGGCCGGGAAGGCGCCGCCCGCTGCCGGGCCGCGCTGCCCGACCCGGAGGCCAAGCGGGCCGCCTGGGAGGCGATGTTCACCACCGACGACCTCTCCAACTACCTGTTCACCGCCACGGCCCAGGGGTTCTGGCAGCCGGAGCAGGCGGACCTCCTCCAGGAGTACGTCGAGCGCTACTGGGCCGACGCGGGTTCGCTGGCCGCTCGGCGAGGACCGGCGATCGCGGAAGCGGCAGGGCGGTGGGCGTTCCCGGTGTATGCGGTGGACCCGGGGACGCTGGGTATGGGGGAGCGGTGTCTTCAGGACGGCGAGCTGATTCCGGCACTTCGACGGAAGCTGGTCGATCAGCTGGACGACCTCGCGCGTGCGCTGCGGGTGCGCGAAGCGTAGGGGGTTTTCCGGGGTCCGCCGTGGGGCTCGGGTGTTCTGCGGGCTTGCCGTTGTTGTGGCCGGCCGCGCGGTTCCCCGCGCCCCTCAGGGGCGCGCTGCCGTTCAGGGCGGCTTACCGTACCCTCTTTAGGTTGTAATGAACGACTTTTTCGGCCTCAGCACCCGATTGGCGTACAAGATGGGATTCCCCGTGCTCGGAGGAATCCATGACCGCCGCACCCCTCGCCTCAGGACCCCAAGGTCCCGGCGCGCTCCGCCCGTTGCTCGACACGGTGCTCGACGCGTTGCGCGAGGGGGCCGAGGCCCGGGGCGGACCCCTCCCCGCCGGTGGCCCGGAGGCCGTCGCGGCGATGATGCGGGACGCGCTCGGTGAGCCACTGCCCGTCGAAGGCGAGCCGGACGCCCTCCAGCGGCTGGTCCGCGCCCTCGCGGCAGGCACCGCCGACCCGGCCGACCCCCTGTGCGCGGCCCACCTCCACACACCGCCCCTGGCCGTGGCGGCCGCGGCGGACTTCGCCGCCTCCGTCCTGAACCCGTCCCTCGACTCCTGGGACCAGGCCCCGGCCGCGTCCGCGCTCGAAGCCCTGGTGACCCGGGCACTGGCACAGGAGGCCGGCGCCGCCGACGCCCTCGTCACCACCGGCGGCACCGAGTCCAACCACCTCGCCGTCCTGCTGGCCAGGGAGGCGCACGCGGGAGTACGGCTCGTCTGCGGGGCCAACGCCCACCACTCCCTCCTCCGCGCCGCCTGGCTCCTCGGCCTCCCCGACCCCGTCGTGATCCCCACCCCGGCCGGCACCCTGGACCCCGCCGCCCTGGACGACGCCCTCACCCACCTCCAAGGGCCCCTCCTGGTCGCCGCCACCGCCGGCACCACCGACGCCGGGCTCATCGACCCGCTGCCCGAGATCGCCGACCTGTGCGAGACCCACGGCACCCGGCTCCACATCGACGCGGCCTACGGCGGAGGCCTCCTCTTCAGCGACCGGCACCGAGACCGCCTCGACGGCCTCACCCGCGCCCACACCGTCACCCTGGACCTGCACAAACTCGGCTGGCAGCCGGTCGCCGCCGGGCTCCTCGCCGTACGGGACGCGCCGGACCTCGCCGCACTGAACCACCGCGCCGACTACCTCAACGCGGACGACGACACCGAGGCCGGCCTGCCCGACCTCCTCGGCCGGTCGCTGCGGACCACCCGACGGCCCGACATCCTCAAGACCGCCGTCACCCTCAAGACCCTGGGCCGCACCGGACTCGGCGGACTCGTCGACCAAGTCTGCGCTCTCGCCCAGGAGTTCGCCGCCACCGTCGAGGCACACCCCGGCTTCGAGCTCTACGACCGGCCCACCATCAGCACGGTCCTCTTCCGGCCCGCCCAGGCGTCCGACGACGCCGTGGCCGCCGTACGCCGCCGACTGCTCCACGACGGCCGGGCCGTCATAGGCCGCGCGGTACTCGACGGCCGCCTGTGGCTCAAGGCCACCCTGCTCAACCCCCACGCCCGGCCGGGAGACCTCGCCGCCCTGCTGAAGCTCGTGGAACCCGTGGACACAGCAGAAGCCGTGGACACCGCAGAACCCGCAAGACCCGCAGAACTCGCCGAAGGACACACCCCCGCATGAGCACGCCCCCACAGCACGACCAGCAGGAACCCGAAGCCCCCCGCGACCTCGTCGGCGTCGGCATCGGACCCGCCAACCTCTCCCTCGCCGCCCTCGCCCACCCCCTCGCCGAACTCGACGCCGTGTTCTACGAACAGCGCCCCGGCTTCGACTGGCACCCGGGACTGCTCATCGAGGGCGCCACGGTCCAAGTACCGTTCCTGGCAGACCTGGTGACACTCGCCGACCCGGTGAACCCCTGGTCGTTCCTGAACTACCTCAGGACCCGCGACCGGCTCTTCCCGTTCTACTTCGCCGAGCGATTCCACATCCAGCGCACCGAGTACGACGCCTACTGCCGCTGGGTCGCCGAGAACCTGCCGGGACTACGGTTCGGCCACCAGGTCGACTCCGTGCGCTGGAACCCCGAACGGGACCTGTTCGAGGTCGACTTCAGCGAACCGGACGGCGACGGAGAGGTCGCGGCACCCGGCCGCACCTACGCCCGGAACATCGTGCTCGGCGTCGGCACCGAACCCCATGTGCCCGAACCCCTCAAGCCGCTCGTCGAGGCAGCCGGCGTGCCCGTCATCCACGCCACGGACTACCTCGGCGAGCGCGACCGTCTCCTGGCGGCCGGACACGTCACCGTCATCGGAGCGGGACAGTCCGGGGCCGAGGTCTTCCTCGACCTGCTCCGGCACCGGCCCGTCGGCCGGGAGCGGCTGCACTGGCTCGGCCGCACGGAGGCGTTCGCGCCCATGGAGTACTCCAAGCTGGGCCTGGAGCACTTCACGCCCGACTACACGCGCTACTTCCACGCCCTCGCCGAACCGACCCGGGACCGGCTCGTCACCGCCCAGTGGCAGCTCCACAAGGGCATCGGCGCCGACACGATCGCCGCCATCCACGACGAGCTGTACCGCCGCACCCTCGACGGCGGCTGGCCCGACGCCGTCCTCACCCCCGGCGTGCACGTCCGCACCGCCGGACGGCTCGCCACCACCAAGGTCGAACTCCACCTCGAACACCTCGAACAGGGCACGCGCTCCCGCCTCACCACCGACGCGGTCGTCCTCGCCACCGGCTACCACGAACGCCCCCTGGACCGCGTGCTCGCCGGCCTCGACCCGTACATGCGGCGCGACAGCCGCGAGCGCCCACGCGTCGACGACAGGTTCCGGATGATCCTCGACCCGTCCATCACCGCCTCCGGCCGCCACGTCTACGTCCAGAACGCCGAACTGCACACCCACGGCGTCGGCGCCCCCGACCTCGGCCTCGCCGCCTGGCGCAGCGCCACCATCCTCAACACCCTCACCGGCAAGGAGCCCTACCCCCTGCCGAGCCGTACAGCCTTCACCACCTTCGGCCTCGAACCCCGGCCGCAGATCCCGCACGCCCGGCAGGCGAAAACCCCCACCCCACTGACCCCGCTCGTCGACATCAGGTAATCGAAAGGCAAAGAAGTAGGGCAGGAGTGGTGACGGCTGCAAGAAAGCTGCCTACCTTTCGGCCATGACCAGCACCCGCGCAGGCACCACCTGGATCGCCGCCCACCGCTCCGCCGTGATCGACCCCCACGAAGCCTTCAAACTCTTCGAGGTCCGAGGCTTCACCGACCAGACCGTACGCCAGACCCTGCGCCCCGCCGGCGGCGGCGAGGCCCTACGCGTCCGCCTCAGCAACCGCTACGGCACGACACCCCTCGACATCGGCGGCGCCCACCTCGCCCGCCGCATCGAAGGCAGCACCATCGACCCCACCACCGACGTCACCCTCCTCTTCGCCGGCGCCGAAACCGTCACCGTCCCACCCGGCGAGGAGATCGTCAGCGACCCCCTCGAAGGCCCCGTCACCGCAGGCGAGGAACTCGCCCTCAGCCTCTACCTCCCCGGCGACACCGGCCTCACCACACACTCCGCGATCCCCTACGACGTCGGCCACGCCGTCCCCGGCGACCAGCTCACCGCCGAATCCCTCGACGAATCCGACGAACTCATCACCGGCCACTTCGTCACCGGCATCGACGTCCTCGCCCCCGAGGACACCCGCATCGCCGTCGCCTTCGGAGACTCCTGGATCGAAGGCATGGCCACCACCCCCGGCACGGGCGGCAGCTTCCCCGCCCAACTCGACCGCCGCCTCACCAGCGGCTGGATCGTCGCCACCGGCATCTCCGGCAACCGACTCCTCACCGACGAGATCGGCGCCCACCTGCTCTCCCGCGCCACGCACGACGTCCTCGACATACCCGGCGCCAGCCACGTCATCATCCACACCGGCCTCAACGACCTCGGCCTGCCCGGCGCCATCGCCTTCCCCGAACCCGCCAAACTCCCCACGGCCGCCGACCTGATCACCGGACTCACCGCCCTCGCCGACCGCCTCCACACCGCCGGACTCACCGTCATCGGCGCCACCATCGGCCCCTACGCCGGCACCGTCTACCCCGGCTACGACACCGACGAAGGCCAAGCCGTACGCGCCGACGTCAACACCTGGCTCCTCGGCGACAGCCACCCCTTCGACGCCGTCATCGACATCGCCGCCGCCGTCGCGGACCCGGACCACCCCACCCGCATCCGCGACGACTACAACAGCGGCGACGGCCTCCACGTCAACGACGCCGGCGCGAAGGCCATCGCCGACGCCGTCGACCTGTCACTCCTGAACCTCTAGAAGACCGGCGAGCCCCAGAAGACCGCGAGCACTAGAAGACCGGCGTACCGTTCCGCGTCAGCCTCCAGTCCACCGACGCGAACGCCGCCGGGTCGATCGACCCCTTCGCCGTCACCCACGCGATCATCGTGTTACGGATCTCGTCCGAGTTCGACCACAGCAGCTGGGCCGCGGCGACATGCGGGAAGTTGCCACCGCCGTTGGCCCGGTAGTTGTTCACCGCGAACACGAACTTCTGGTCGTCCGCCAACGCCGCACCCTCGAACCGCACATTCACGATCCGCGACCCCGCCGGCTTCGCGATGTCGATCTCGTACGACAGACCGCTCACCGCGTCGTAGTTGTAGTCCGGCGTCCCGTTCGCGTTCGTCAGCTTCGCCGGATCGACCACCGCGTCCGCCGCCGTCTGCACGAAGTAGTTCGCCGAGTACTCCAGATACGCCTTCATCTGCGCACCCGTCATCAGACGCGCCTCCAGCGTGTTCTCGAAGACATACAGACCGGCGACATCCCGGATGGTGACGTTCCCCGCCGGAATCACCGCGCTCCGCGAGAACGCCGCGGCCTGCGACAACACCGGCAACGACGCGTACTCACCCGACGCCAGCGCCTGCTTCACCGTGTCGGCCTGGATGTGGTTGATCAGATCGATGATCGCCACATCCTTGTACGGCGCCTCCACCGACGTCATCTCGGCCGCGTTCGTACCGATGATCTGGTTGACGTACGCCACGACCTTCTCGTGCTCGTCACCGAGCATCTTCACGATCTTCGGGTCCTCCTCCACCGTGTTGGAGTTGAGAACCTGCGCCGCGACCTTCTCGACCTTCCAGCAGCCCTTGCCCCACACCAGCTCGAAGTCGAACAGCGTCAGCCGCTGACCCCACTTCAACGGCTCCGACAACACGACCTGCTTGCCGGTCTCCTTGTTCGTGACGAAGTACTCCGGGATCTCCGTGTGCGCGTGCCCCACGAGAATCGCGTCGATCCCCGGCACCTGCTCGGCGACCAGCCCGGCCGCGTTCTCGATGTACGGCAGCTGATCACCGTACGAAGAGGTACCCGAGGAACCGCTGTGCGCCGACACGATGACGACATCCGCCCCCATCGACCGCAGCTTCGGCACCCACTTGGCGGCCTGCTCCTCCAGCCCCGGGAACGTCATCTTCCCCTGCACGTTCGCCTTGTCCCAGATCGCGATACCCGGGTTGGTCAGACCGAGGACCGCCACCTTCACATCCCGCCCGCACGGCGTACGCAGCCGGTGCATGCTGTACGGCGGAAAAGCGGGACGAAGCGTCTTGGCATCCAGCGCGTTCGCACCCAGCAGCGGGAAACGACACTGCTCCTGGAACTTCCGCAGCACCGGAATCCCGTAGTTGAACTCGTGGTTGCCCAACGCGGCCGCGTCGTAGTCCATCGCGTTCATCGCCTGCGCCATCGGGTGCACCGGACCACCCTTGGCGGTGATCGGGTCCACCTTCGCGTAGTAGTACGACAACTGCGTGCCCTGGATGGTGTCACCCGCGTCGATGAGCAGCGTGTTCCCGCGGCCCTTCTCCTCGCGGATCCGGTTCACCAGCGTGGAGACCTTCGCCAGACCGACGTCGTTGTGCGCCTTGTCGTCGAACTCCTTGTCCGTGAAGTAGTCCCAGTTGAAGACATTGCCGTGCAGGTCCGTCGTCCCCATCACGGTGAACCTGTACCGCTTCGGGGCCTTCTTCCCGCCATCCCGCACCTCGGCCGCCCGGGCACTCGGAGCCACGGCCGTACCGGCGACGGCCACGCCCGCACCGGTCACGGCCGACTTCTTCAGGAACTTCCGGCGGTTCAGGGGCATCTCGGGTACTCCTCGGAGGAACGGACGACATCAACGATCAACGCGCGTAGACAGTGGTGGGCGAAACACAGGACCACATGCGACAACGCGCGTAGATTCTGACCCGTACCGCCCCCACCGCAACAGACCCCACAGGTTTCGATCTGGTGACCTGCGGACCCCCCGACCAGGCCACCGGTGACAGAGTGGGACGTATGACCACCAGTCCAGAGGAAGCCCAGCCCGCCGCCGTCCCCTACGGCACCCCCGACGCGCCCCGCATCGCCGTCCGCGGCGAAGCCCGCCTCGAAGTCGACCCCGAAATAGCCCGCATCGGAGTCACCGTCCTCGCCCGAGGCAAGGACCGGCGCGCCGCCCTCGACGACCTCACCCGCCGCAACACCACCGTCCTCGACCTCGTCAAAACCTACGGCGAAGCAGTCGAACGACTGGAGACCGGCGCCTTCTCCATCACCCCCGAACTCAAGGAGAAGAGCAGAGGCGAAAGGATCCAGGCCTACCACGGCCGCGTCCACATCACCGCCGAACTGACCGACTTCACCGCCCTCGGCGAACTCACCACCCGCCTCGCCGACCTGGACCTCACACGCGTCGACGGCCCCTGGTGGTCCCTCCGCCCCGACTCACCCGCCCACAAACGAGCCCGACAGAAGGCGGTGAAGGAAGCGGTGCAACGCGCCCGGGAATACGCCGAAGCCCTCGGCACCACCCTCGCCGCCCTCGTCGAACTCGCCGACATCGGCGCGGAAGCCCCCCAGCCCGCCCGCCCCGGAGCCCCCGGCGGCCTCATGCGCTCCGCCAGAGCCAAGGGCGCCGACGACACCGACGCCCCGCCCCTCGACCTCGAACCCCAACGCCAACGCGTCTACGCACAGGTCAACGCCCGCTTCACCATGCTGCCACCACGACTGTGACCTGACGCCCGGGTGCTCCGCGCCGCGCCCGGCCGGAGCACCCTTCAACCCTTGTGACCACTTGTCAATTGCCCTTCACACAAAGGCCGTTGAGTAGTCACGCCCCACCAAATCGCTACCGGCGGGTAAGCCATAGGCTCCAACCATGCGCCGAGCAAAGATCGTCTGCACCCTCGGGCCCGCCACCGCCTCGTACGACCAGATCAACGCCCTGGTCGAGGCCGGCATGGACATCGCCCGCTTCAACCTCAGCCACGGCGGCCACGCCGAACACGACGAGCGCTACCAGCACGTCCGCAAGGCCGCCGACGAAACCGGCCACAGCGTCGGCACCCTCGCCGACCTTCAAGGCCCGAAGATCCGCCTCGGCCGCTTCACCGAAGGCCCCGTACTCCTCGAACGCGACGACACCTTCACCATCAGCGTCGAGGACGGCGTGGAGGGCGACAGCGAGGGCTGCGGCACGACCTACAGCGGCCTGGCGGCCGACGTCACCCCCGGCGCACACATCCTCGTCGACGACGGCAAGGTCACCCTGGAAGTCACGGCGGTGGACGGCCCCCTGATCCACACCAGGGTCGTCGAAGGCGGGATGATCTCCGACAACAAAGGGCTGAACCTGCCGGGGGTCGCGGTCTCGGTACCGGCACTGTCGAAGAAGGACGAGGAAGACCTCCGCTGGGCGCTCCGCACGGGCTTCGACATCGTTGCCCTGTCCTTCGTCCGGTCCGGCCGGGACATCGAACGCGTCCACCAGATCATGGACGAGGAAGGCCGCCGACTCCCGGTCATCGCCAAGATCGAGAAACCGCAGGCGGTCGACAACATCGACGAGATCGTCGCGGCCTTCGACGGCATCATGGTCGCGCGCGGCGACCTGGGCGTGGAAATGCCGTTGGAACAGGTCCCCCTGGTCCAGAAACGCGCGGTCAAACTCGCCAAGCGCAACGCCAAGCCGGTCATCGTCGCCACGCAGATGCTCGACTCCATGATCCACAACTCCCGGCCCACGAGGGCGGAGGCCAGCGACGTCGCCAACGCGGTCCTCGACGGCACGGACGCGGTGATGCTGTCCGGCGAGACGAGCGTGGGCAAGTACGCGGTGGAGACGGTCCGCACGATGAGCCGCATCGTCGCGGCGGCGGAGGAGGACATGCTGGAGAAGGGCCTCCCACCCCTCACCGAGCACAACAAACCCCGCACCCAGGGCGGCGCCATGGCCCGCGCGGCAGCCGAGATCGGCGACTTCCTCGACGCCAGGTTCCTGGTCGCCTTCACCCAGTCCGGCGACACGGCCCGCCGCCTCTCCCGCTACCGCTCACCCATCCCGCTCCTGGCCTTCACCCCGGACCCGGCGACGCGCTCACAGCTGAGCCTCACGTGGGGCGTGGAGACCTTCCTCGGCCCGAGCGTCGACTCGACGGACGCGATGGTCGACCAGGTGGACGAACTGCTGCTCAAGTACGGCCGCTGCAACAAGGGCGACGTGGTGGTGATCACGGCGGGCTCACCGCCGGGCGTCGCGGGCTTCACGAACATGGTCCGCGTGCATCACATCGGGGAGGACGAGAGCCCGAAGTAGGGGGTCAGTACTTCGCGCCTACGTGGGTGTCGAGGAGGGCGACGGAGGCCTTCCTGGCGACGGAGATGTTGTACGGGTTGCCGTCGCGGGTGCAGCGCGTCCACTCGACGCCGAGCTTGTCGAGAGTGTCGGTGTAGAGCTGCCGGATGTCGTCGGACTTGTTGGTGAAGAAGTACCGCGGGTACTCGTAGCGCTTGGTCACACCGGCAACGAGGCGGGTCGTCCAGTTGGTGATGCGGCAGCCGTCGGAGTGGATGAGGCCGCGGATGAAGTCCCAGGGGTGGGCGTCGACGATTTCCTGCTGCCAGGGGGTGAGGGCGATGGTGCGGTTGTGTTTCATGCCGGGGCCGTGCTGAGGGAAGAGGCACCAGAGGTGCTTGGAGTACAGCTTCACCTCTCGGCATCCCTTTCGGCGGACTCTGCAGACCGAGTTTCCGGGGAACACCGCTCGCATGGCCTTCTCGCACTCGTCCATGAGCCCGGGGTGCGTCTCGGCACAGGTGATGGACAGGCTGGGTACTCGCATGGCGCGGTTTTGGATGATGTGACCGTCGCCGAGGTAGAGCCCGAGCAGGTAGCTGTACGCCGACTCATCGAGTTCCCGTTCGTCGCAACGGGGGCAGGGCGGGCTGTGGCGCCCGGGGCACTCGCCGCGCTTTGCCCGGTCGAGATGCTTCCAATACCCGACTGTCCCCAGCGGCACGTTGAGCCTGCGGGCCACGTCCGCGTTCTTCGTGCCACCGCGCAGCAGGGTGAGGGCCTTCTGTCGCACCTCAGTGCCATGGAAGTTCATGCGGCCACTCTGTGTGACTGATCGCGACCGTGTGCAGCAAAAAGCGGATGTTCACGAGAACGTGGACATCCGCTTTCCTAGGTGCCGGGTACGGGACTCGAACCCGTATGTCCTTTCGGACAGATGTGTTTGAGACATCCGCGTAAGCCTATTCCGCCAACCCGGCTGGGCGACCCGAGAGGAGTGTACCGGTTCACTGGAGTCGCCCGCAGCTAGGTACCCTCTTGTCAGCAGTACCCCTGCCCCGAACGAGGAGCCCACGTGACCGCCCCCGAGTCGCCCCAGCCCGTCGACGACGACGACAAGTCCCACGTGCCTCCGCTGACGACCCGTGTCGTCATCGCCGAGGACGAGGCGCTGATCCGCCTCGATCTGAAGGAGATGCTCGAGGAGGAGGGCTACTCCGTCGTGGGCGAGGCCGGCGACGGTGAGCAGGCCGTCGAGCTGGCCCGGGAGCACCGGCCGGACCTCGTGATCCTTGACGTGAAGATGCCCAAGATGGACGGCATCTCGGCGGCGGAGAAGATCGCCGAGGAGCGCATCGCGCCCGTGTTGATGCTGACCGCTTTCTCGCAGCGTGACCTTGTTGAGCGTGCCCGGGATGCCGGTGCGATGGCGTATCTGGTGAAGCCGTTCAGTAAGAGTGATGTCGTGCCGGCGATCGAGATGGCCGTGTCGCGGTTCACGGAGTTGAAGGAGTTGGAGAAGGAGGTCGCCGACCTCACGCTCCGGCTGGAGACGCGCAAGCTCGTGGACCGTGCGAAGTCGATTCTGCAGACGGAGTACGGGTTGACGGAGCCGGCCGCGTTCCGGTGGATCCAGAAGACGTCGATGGACCGTCGGATGTCGATGCAGCAGGTGGCCGAGGCCGTCATTCAGGACGCCGACGAGAAGAAGTCCGCCAAGGGCTGACCACTCCACCCCCGGACGTAGACGTACGACGAGGCCCGCGCCCCCCACCTGAAAGGGGGCGCGGGCCTCGTCGTGTTCGGCGTGACGTGGGTCCTCGGTGTCAGTCCTCGCCGAGGTACGCCTTGCGGACCGACTCGTCGTGCAGCAGGTCGGAGCCCGTGCCCGAGAGGACGATCTTGCCGATTTCCATGACGTGGCCCTGGTCGGCGAGTGAGAGCGCGGCCTGCGCGTTCTGCTCGACGAGGAGGATCGTGGTGCCCTGGGACTTCAGTTCGGCGATGGTGGCCATGATCTTCTGCATCATGATGGGGGAGAGGCCCATGGAGGGCTCGTCCAGCATGAGCAGTTTCGGCTGGGACATGAGTGCCCGGCCCATGGCGAGCATCTGCTGTTCACCGCCGGACAGGGTGCCCGCGGCCTGCTTGCGGCGTTCTCCCAGGATGGGGAAGAGGTCGTAGGCGCGCTGGATGTCGGTCTCGATGCCGGGCTTGTCGTTGCGCAGGAAGGCGCCGAGGCGGAGGTTGTCCTCGATGGTCATGCGCGGGAAGATGTGCCGCCCCTCGGGGGAGTGGGCGAGTCCGAGCGCGACGATGTCGTGCGCGGGGGTCTTCTTGAGCGACTTGCCGTTGAACTTGACCTGGCCGCCGACCGGCTTGAGCAGTCCCGAGAGGGTGCGCAGGGTGGTGGTCTTGCCGGCGCCGTTGGTGCCGATGAGGGTGACGACCTCGCCGGCGTCGACCTTGAAGGAGATGCCCTTGACGGCTTCGATCTTGCCGTAGGCGACCCGGAGGTCCTCTACTTCGAGCAGTGCGGTCATCGGTCGTTCTCCTTGCCGGGCGCGGCGTCCTTCGTGGGCTCGGCGTTGGCTTCGGCGGCCTCGACTTCGGCGACCTCGTCCTGGCCGGGTGCGTCTTCGAAGGGTTCGCCGAGGTAGGCGGCGACGACGCGTTCGTCGCCCTGCACGGTGGCGCTGTCGCCTTCGACGAGTTTTTCGCCTTGGACGAGGACGGCGACGCGGTCGCAGAGGTTGAAGATGAACCGCATGTCGTGCTCGATGACGAGGACGGCGATGCCCTTGTCGCGGATGGCGAAGACCAGTTCTTCGGTCGTTCGCGTCTCCTGGGGGTTCATGCCGGCGGTGGGCTCGTCGAGGAGGAGCAGGCCGGGTTCGCTCGCCAGCGCTCGCGCGATCTCCAGCTTGCGCTGTTCGCCGTAGGGCAGGTTCCGGGCGAGGTGTTCGGCCTTGGCGTCGAGGCCGACGAACTCCAGGAGTTCCATGGCGCGTTCGCGTGAGGCGGCTTCGGCCTTGTGGAAGCCGGGGCCGCGCAGGAGGGCGGACCAGAGGCCTTCCTTGGTGCGGGTGTGGCGTCCGACGAGGACGTTTTCCAGGACCGTCATGTTGGCGAACAGGCGGATGTTCTGGAAGGTGCGGGCGATGCCGGCCGCGGTGACCTTGAAGGACTTGGGCGGCAGGACCTGGCCCTTGTAGCGGACTTCGCCCTCGGTGGGGATGTAGAGGCCGGTGAGGCAGTTGAAGAAGGTCGTCTTGCCGGCGCCGTTGGGGCCGATGAGTCCGACGATCTCGCCGCTGTTGACGGTGAGGTTGACGTTGCGTACGGCGGTGAGGCCGCCGAATCGCATGGTGACGCCGCGGGCGTCGAGGACGGTCTCGCCGGGTGCGTTGGCGCCGGGTGCGGTGTCCTTGGTGGTGGTGTCGGTGGTCATGGGTCAGGCCCCTGCCTTGCTGAGGACTGTGGGTGCTTCGGCGTCTTCGTGGAATTCGAGCTGGCGGCGCCGGTTGGGGATGAGGCCTTCCGGGCGGAAGCGCATGAGCAGCACGAGTGCGAGGCCGAAGGCGAAGAGCTGGTAGTCGCCGAGGAACTGGAGCTTGGCGGGGATGAGGTAGAGCAGTGCGGCGCCGACGAGGGGTCCGCTGATGGTGCCCATGCCGCCGAGTACGACTGCCGCCAGGAGGAATGCCGAGTTCGGCGGGACCACGTGGGCGAACTGGTACTGCTCGGGTGTCACGGTGTAGGTGACGTGTGCCTGGACGGTGCCGGCGAGGCCGGCGAGGGCGGCGCCGAGGGCGAAGGCGATGAGCTTGACCCGGAAGCCGTTGATGCCCATGGCGAGTGCGGCCGTCTCGTCCTCGCGGATGGCGATCCAGGCGCGGCCGATGCGGGAGTCGCTGCTGCGTCGGAAGACCACCACGACGATGAGCGTGATGAGGAGCATCAGGAAGAAGTAGTTGGCGAATCGGGCGATGGTGAACCCGGCGATGGTGTGCTCTTGGCCGAAGTCGAAGCCGAAGATGTTGAGGTTCGGGATCGAGGAGATGCCGTTGGAGCCGTTGGTGATGTCGGGTCCGGAGGTGCCGTCCATGTTGAGGACGGCGAGTCGGAAGATCTCACCGAAGCCGAGGGTGACGATGGCGAGGTAGTCGCCGCGCAGTCGGAGGGTGGGTGCGCCGATGATGACGCCGAAGATCATGGCGACGACGGCGCCGAGGATGGCGGAGGCCCAGAACGGCAGGTGGATGTCGAAGGGTGAGGAGGGGGAGCCGGAGACCATGGCCGCGGTGTAGGCGCCGACGCCGAGGAAGGCGACGTATCCGAGGTCGAGGAGGCCGGCGAGGCCGACGACGATGTTGAGGCCGAGGGCGACGGTGGCGAAGATCAGGATGTAGACGCCGATGGTCGCGTACTGGTCGTCGGACTGGGTGAAGGGGAATGCGGCGGCCGCGGTGAAGGCACCGGCCATGGTGACGGTGCGGTGCTTGGAGGTGACCGCGGAGACCCGGCCGGCGAGGCCGGATTTGGCGAGGGCGCCGAGGCCGAAGCCGGCGGTGATGAGGAAGCCGACGAAGAGTTCGTCGTATTCGGTGCCGATGCCGTAGGTGAAGACGAGCAGGCCGACGGCCATGGCCGCGACGATGATCAGGATCTCGAGGTAGGCGGGCAGCTTCGGGGCCGGGGTGGGTGTGCCGGTGGCGAAGGCCGACTTGATGAGGGCGCGGATCTGGCGTGCGCCGCGGGCGATCCGTTCCTGCGGGGTGTCCTCGGGGTCGGGGGTCTCGGCCTCGGGGTGCTCGAAGGGCAGGGAGAGCGCGCCGAGCAGGGCGACGAGGGTGGTGACGGCCACGAGGTAGCCGCCGGGTTCGAGGTTGACGACGCCGCCGAGCTGGACGGTGATCGCGATGACCGTGTACCAGGCGGTGGCGAAGGCGCCGAGCGCGGCGAGGCGGATGGCGCTGTCGGCGCCGGCGGGGACGAGCCAGCGCAGGCCCTTGACGCCGTAGGAGGCGAGGCCGAAGAGGGTGGTGAGGGCGCCGCCGATGAGGACGAGGACCTGGAGGCCGCCGGGGTAGCCGTAGACGGTGAGGTTGCCGGGGAAGGCGGCTGTCCAGGTCCAGGCGAGGAAGGCGGAGATCACGGTGAGGGCGCCGCCGCCGGTGGCGAGTGCGCGGCCGATGTTCTCCGGGATGCCGACGAGGCCCCTGGGGGTCTTGTCGTTCTTGGCGGTGGGTGCGGGGGATGCGGTCGTGTGTGTGGTCATCGGTGTCACGCCCTGTCCGCCACGCGCTCACCGAGCAGACCCTGTGGCCTGACCAGGAGTACGAGGATGAGGAGTACGAACGCCCAGACGTTGGCCCAGGACTGGCTGCCGAACTGCTCCATGCCGGGGATGTCGGCGATGTAGGCGGTGGAGAGGGCTTCGGCGAGGCCGAGGACGACGCCGCCGAGCATGGCGCCGTAGATGTTGCCGATGCCGCCGAGGACGGCTGCGGTGAAGGCCTTGAGGCCGAGGATGAAGCCCATGCGGAACTGGACCTGGCCGTACTTGAGGCCGTAGGCGACGGCTCCGACGGCGGCGAAGGCGGCGCCGAGGGCGAAGGCGACCACGATGATGCGGTCGGTGTTGATGCCCATGAGTTTGGCGGTGTCGGGGTCCTGCGCGGTGGCCTGCATGCCGCGGCCGGTGCGGGTCTTCATGACGAAGTAGGCGAGGACCGCCATGCTGATGGGGGCGGCGACGAGCAGGAAGATGTCACCGGTCTGGATGGTGACGTTGCCGATCTCGAAGGGGCCGCCCTCGATCTGCGGGAAGTTGATGGATTCCTTGGCGTCCGGGTACCAGGCCCATACGGCCTGCTGGAGGGCCAGGGAGAGGCCGATGGCGGTGATGAGGGGGGCGAGGCGGGGTGCGGTGCGCAGGGGCCGGTAGGCCAGGCGTTCCGCTCCCACGGCGGCGAGTACGGCGACGATGATGCCTCCGACGAGCATCAGCGGGAGTGCGGCCCACATGCTCGTGCCGTCGGGCAGCACGTAGAGGTAGACCGTGATGGCGCCGAAGCCGCCCAGCATGAAGATTTCACCGTGGGCGAAGTTGATGAGCTGGACGATGCCATAGACCATCGTGTAGCCGATGGCGACCAGCCCGTACATGGATCCTAGTAGCAGGCCGTTGACCAGCTGCTGCGGCAGTTCGTTCACCGCATGTCCTCCGAGACTTTCGGATATTCGACGAATGTGACCGGATGCGAGTCCGCGCGGGGCGCTGTGGTGCAGCGCCCCGCGCGGCTCATGTGTGTGCGGGTGGGATCAACCGGTGTAGGTACCGGACTTGACCGCCTTCCACTCGCCGCCCTCGACCTTGTAGACGGTGAGCTGCTTGTTGGTCGTGTCGCCGTATTCGTCGAAGGAGACCTTGCCGGTGACGCCGTCGAAGGAGACGTTCTGCACGGCTTCGGTGATCTTCGCGCGGGCGTCGCTGGGAAGCTTGCCGTCGTTGTCCTCGACGACCTTCTTCACGGCTTCGATGATCGCCCAGGTGGAGTCGTAGGAGTAGCCGCCGTAGGCCGCGTAGGGCTCCTTGTAGCCCTCGGACTTGTAGTCGGCGATGAACGACTTGGCGGAGGGGAGTTCCTCGACCGGGGCGCCGACGGAGGTGGCGAAGTCGCCGGTGCTGGCGGAGCCGCCGAGCTCGATGTAGGTCGGGTCGTACATGCCGTCGCCGCCGGCTACGGGGATCTTGGCGCCGGCGGCCTTGATCTGCTTGGTCAGCGGGCCGGACTGCGGGTACTCGCCGCCGTAGTAGACGACGTCGGCGCCGGAGTTCTTGACCTTGGTGGCGACCGCGGAGAAGTCCTTGGTCTCGGGGTCGATGTGCTCGGTGCCGACGACCTTGCCGCCGAGCTTCTTGAACTCGTCGGTGAAGGTGGCGGCCAGGCCGGCGCCGTAGGTCTTCTTGTCGTCGATGACGAAGACCTTCTTCTTCTTGGCGTCGTTGTACAGGTACTGCGCGGCGAACGGGCCCTGGATGGCGTCCGTGGTCGCGGTGCGGAAGTACGACTTGTACGGGCGGACCTTCTTGGTCTGCCAGTCGGCGCCCTGGGTCAGGGTCGGGCCGGTGTTGGCCGGGGAGACCTCGACGAGCTTGGCGTCGTCGAAGACCTTCTGCATGGATTCGGCGACGGAGGAGTTCAGCGGGCCGACGACGCCGAGGACGTCCTTGTTGGCGACGAACGTGGTGGCGTTCTGCTGGCCCGAGGAGGGCTGCGCCTGGTCGTCGAGGGCTTCGACCTTGAAGGTGATGCCTTCGACGTACTTGTCCTTGTTGGCCGTCTTGGCGGCGAGGTCCGCGGAGTTCTTGATGCCGAGACCCAGCGCGGACAGGTCACCGGTCAGCGGGGCGTCGACGCCGATGACGACAGTGGTTCCACTGCCGGTGTCCGAGCCGCTTTTGCCCTCGTCGCGCGAGCCACAGGCGGTGAGTGTGAGTGCTCCCGCCGCCAGCGCGGCGGTGATGGCTATGAGCGAACGTTGACGCACGATCAGTCCTTTCCCTGGCACGGCCCTTCCTGTTTGGAAGCGGCCGAGTCGAGCGCTGGGCCGAAGACGTGACTTCGATTCCGTTGGCGCGGTGACTGGCCGTGACTCTAAGCGGGTGTGGGGAACGTGTAGGAGACTCTGGCCAAGGCTGTGACGCTCTTGTTATGACACGAGGTAATGCAGAGCGGTACTCAGTGGGTGGATGCGCGGAATTCAGGCCGATTCGCCCTGTCCACATGTTGAGAACGTGCAGGGTTGACGCGGGTAGGTTCAGGAGTGTTCAGGCGTTTGGTGATGACGCGGAGTCGTTGCTGCAGGCGACTTGAAGGGCGTCGGAGAGGTCTTGTGCGTAGCGCTCACCCAAGATGAAACTGTGCGTTTCTATTGCACGCGTATTACGTAGAGTTACATCCAGGAAAGGCAGTCCGGCGCTCTCCGGCACTTTCCCGCACTCCGTGACGCGCATGGTGATGACGATCTTCCGGGGCTCGTCCGTCCCGATCCGGAACGGAGTGCGCGGGTCCGTCCGCACGGAGAGCCCCGCGTAGGGCTGGGTCATGCGGGGGACCGTGATCGTGGGGCCGTCCAGCACGCTCAGCTCCACCACGAAGCCGAAGCTCCCGCGCGGCCCCCCGGCGGACCGCGGCGCCGGGCCCAGATAGCGCACACCGACCGCCTGGGAGGGGTACGGCGCTTCGGGCCCGGGCTCCGGCTTCGGCCGGGTGGCGTACAGATAGCCGCCGCCCGCGAGCACGACGACGGCCGCCGCCGCCGCGAGCACGGCACGGCGGTGCCGGGCGTGCGCCCGCGTGAACCGCCCGCGAGGAGGCTCCGGCACGGGCGTGAGGTCCGCTTCCGGTACGTCCCACGCGCGCGTGCCCTCGCCCGGCTCCACGGGACCGACCCCGCTCACTGCCAGGGCCCCTCGCCCGGACCGCCCTCGCGGTACCACTCCGCGCAGCCCGCGCGCGCCCGCCGGTCGATCAGCCGCTCCGCCGCGTCCCTGCCGTCGCGTTTGCGCTCGGCCCGGGCCGCGTCCACGACCTCCCGCAGAATCTCGTACTGCCCGTTCGACAGCCCCATGGACTGATAATCGCCGTAGGTGTCGCCGTCCAGCATCTCCTGCGACCAGTACGCGACGACCTTCGCGCACAGTTCTTCGGGCGGGGTGGCCGACGGCGACGGTGAGCCGTCGCTCGGCGCGGCCGACGATCCGCCGTTCGCGGTCGGCCCACGCGTCGCGGCCGACTCCGTGCACCCGGTGGCCAGGACGCCGGTCAGCAGCGCCAGCCCGAGCACCGCCCCCGGCCAGGGGGCTCCTCCCGTTGCCATGCCCCGACGCTAGGGCCTCTCCGCCCGGGGAGACCAGAGGCGGAGAGACCTTCGTCCCCGCCCGCCCCTCGTCCGCACCCATCAGTCCGACGTCCGGGCCCGCTCGCTCGGGGCGGCCGGGGCGTCGCGCAGCAGACAGGTCAGCCGGGCGGTGCACACCCGCTTGCCGGCCTCGTCGCTGACGACGATCTCGTACGTCGCCGTCGAGCGCCCCCGGTGCACCGGTGTGGCGACACCGGTCACCAGCCCGGACCGTACGCCCCGGTGGTGGGTGCAGTTCAGGTCCACACCCACGGCGATCTTGGAGCTGCCCGCGTGCAGCATGGACCCGACCGACCCCAGCGTCTCCGCCAGCACGGCGGACGCGCCGCCGTGCAGCAGCCCGTACGGCTGGGTGTTGCCCTCCACCGGCATGGTCCCGACGACCCGGTCCGCCGACGCCTCCACGATGCGCACGCCCAGACGGGTGCCGAGGTGTCCGGCCGAGAACATCGCGACCAGGTCGATGCCGAGGTTCGCGTACTCGTCGATGACCTCTTGCGGGAACTTCACGTGGTGCTGCTCGCCCATGGGGCTCCGTCCGTCGTCGATCGCCTGCGCCGCCGGCGGTCGAACGCCGGCCCTCCTGAGCAAACGCTCAGTCGGTCGACGATTGTTCCAGACGGATCACCACGGACTTGCTGGCCGGGGTGTTGCTGGTGTCGGCGGTGGCGTCCAGCGGCACCAGGACGTTGGTCTCCGGGTAGTACGCGGCCGCGCAGCCGCGGGCCGTCGGGTAGTGCACCACCCGGAATCCGGCCGCCCGGCGCTCCACGCCGTCCCTCCACTCGCTCACCAGGTCCACGTACGCCCCGTCGGCGAGCTTCAGCTCCCGCGCGTCCTCGGGGTTGACCAGCACGACCCGGCGGCCGTTCCTGATGCCCCGGTAGCGGTCGTCGAGGCCGTAGATCGTGGTGTTGTACTGGTCGTGCGAGCGCAGCGTCTGCAGCAGCAGGCGGCCCTCCGGCAGTCGCGGGTACTCGATGGGCGCGGCCGTGAAGTTGGCCTTGCCGGTGGCCGTGGGGAAGCGCCGCTCGTCGCGCGGGGCGTGCGGGAGGGCGAAGCCGCCCGGGTCGGCCACGCGCGCGTTGAAGTCCTCGAAGCCGGGCACCACGCGCGCGATGCGGTCGCGGATCGTCGCGTAGTCCTTCTCGAACTCCTCCCACGGCGTCCGGCTGTCCTCGCCGAGGACCCGGCGGGCGAGCCGGCACACGATGGCCGGCTCGGACAGCAGCTGCCCGCTCGCGGGCTCCAGACGGCCGCGCGAGGCGTGCACCATGCCCATCGAGTCCTCGACGGTCACGAACTGCTCGCCGCCGCCCTGGAGATCGCGCTCGGTGCGGCCCAGGGTGGGCAGGATCAGCGCCCGCGCGCCCGTGACGGCGTGCGAGCGGTTGAGCTTCGTCGACACGTGCACGGTCAGCCGGGCCCGGCGCATCGCCGCCTCCGTCACCTCCGTGTCGGGGGACGCCGACACGAAGTTGCCGCCCATGGCGAAGAACACCTTCGCCTTGTCGTCGCGCATGGCCCTGATGGCCCGTACGACGTCGTAGCCGTGCTCCCGGGGCGGGGCGAAGCCGAACTCCTTCTCCAGGGCGTCCAGGAACGCCGGGGCGGGCCGCTCGAAGATGCCCATCGTGCGGTCGCCCTGCACGTTCGAGTGGCCGCGCACCGGGCAGACGCCCGCGCCGGGGCGGCCGATGTTGCCGCGCAGCAGAAGGAAGTTGACCACTTCGCGGATGGTCGGCACCGAGTGCTTGTGCTGGGTGAGGCCCATGGCCCAGCAGACGATGGTCCGCTTCGAGGCGAGGACCATGCGCAGCGCCTCGTCGATCCGCTCGCGCGTGAGGCCGGTCGCGGTGAGCGTCTCGTCCCAGTCGGCCGCGCGGGCCGCCTCGGCGAACTCCTCGTACCCGTGCGTGTGCTCGCCGACGAACGCCTCGTCGACCGCGCCCTCGGTCTCCAGGATCAGCTTGTTCAGAAGACGGAACAGGGCCTGGTCGCCGCCGATGCGGATCTGGAGGAACAGGTCGGTGAGGGCGGCACCCTTGAACATGCCCTGCGGGGTCTGCGGGTTCTTGAACCGCTCCAGGCCGGCCTCGGGCAGCGGGTTCACGGTGATGATCTTCGCGCCGTTCGCCTTCGCCTTCTCCAGCGCGGAGAGCATACGAGGATGATTCGTCCCCGGGTTCTGTCCGGCGACGACGATCAGATCGGCCTTGTAGAGGTCCTCCAGCAGAACGCTGCCCTTGCCGATGCCGATCGTCTCGTTGAGCGCGGAGCCCGACGACTCGTGGCACATGTTGGAGCAGTCCGGCAGGTTGTTCGTGCCGAACTCGCGGGCGAACAGCTGGTACAGGAACGCGGCCTCGTTGCTGGTCCGGCCGGAGGTGTAGAAGAGGGCCTCGTCGGGGGAGGCGAGGGCCTTCAGCTCCTCGGCGACGATGTCGAAGGCGCGCTCCCAGGACACCGGCTCGTAGCGGTCGCCCCCTTCGGGGAGATACACGGGGTGCGTGAGCCGCCCCTGCTGCCCGAGCCAGTACCCGCTCCGGCCGGCGAGATCGGCCACCGTGTGGGCGGCGAAGAACTCCGGGGTGACCCGGCGCAGTGTGGCCTCCTCGGCGACCGCCTTCGCGCCGTTCTCGCAGAACTCCGCCGCGTGCCGGTGGTCCGGCTCCGGCCAGGCGCAGCCCGGGCAGTCGAAGCCGTCCTTCTGGTTGACCCGCAGCAGCGTCAGCGCGGTCCGCCTCACACCCATCTGCTGCTGCGCGATCCGCAGCGTGTGCCCGATCGCCGGCAGCCCCGCCGCGGCATGCTTGGGCTCCGCGACCTGCGGCGCGTCCTGAACCGGATCACTCTTCGGCGCCTTGCCGGCCATGGCTGCTCCCCATTCGCATACCTGTGCAGATACCTGTGCAGATTCGAGCGCGAGGCTACGCCTTTCGATCCTCGCACGTGTCACCGCGGAGAAACGAGACCGGCCGGTGGGGGAGGTGGGGTGGTGGTGAGGCCGGGGGCGGTGCCGAACCGGCCGCTGCCCCGGGCCTCGGAGGGGACCTGGGTACGTCCCTGGGGTCCGGCTGTCAGTGGCACGTGGCAGGATCGGGTTCGTGGCAGAGACAGGATCGAAGAAGACCGACAGCACCCCCGGCGGCAGCCGTCCCCGGCTCATGCTCATGGACGGGCACTCGCTGGCCTACCGCGCGTTCTTCGCGCTGCCCGCGGAGAACTTCACGACGGCGACGGGCCAGCCGACCAACGCGATCTACGGCTTCGCGTCGATGCTGGCGAACACGCTGCGCGACGAGGCCCCCACCCACTTCGCGGTCGCGTTCGACGTCTCCCGCAAGACCTGGCGCTCGGAGGAGTTCACCGAGTACAAGGCGAACCGCTCGAAGACCCCGGACGAGTTCAAGGGCCAGGTCGAGCTGATCGGCGAACTGCTCGACGCGATGCACGCCGTCCGCTTCGCGGTCGACGGCTTCGAGGCCGACGACATCATCGCCACCCTCGCCACCCAGGCCGAGGCCGAGGGCTTCGAGGTCCTCATCGTCACCGGCGACCGTGACTCCTTCCAGCTCGTCAGCGAGCACACCACCGTGCTCTACCCGACGAAGGGTGTCTCGGAGCTGACCCGGTTCACCCCGGAGAAGGTGTTCGAGAAGTACGGCCTCACCCCGGCCCAGTACCCGGACTTCGCGGCCCTGCGCGGCGACCCGTCCGACAACCTCCCCGGCATCCCCGGCGTCGGCGAGAAGACCGCCGCGAAGTGGATCAACCAGTTCGGCTCGTTCGCGGATCTCGTCGAGCGCGTCGAGGAGGTCAAGGGCAAGGTCGGGCAGAACCTCCGCGACCACCTGGAGGCCGTCAAGCTCAACCGCCGCCTCACCGAGATGGTGCGCACGGTCGAACTGCCCAAGGGCGTCACCGACTTGGAGCGCGCCGCGTACGACCGCACGGCCGTCGCGATGGTCCTGGACACCCTGGAGATCCGCAACCCGTCGCTGCGCGAGCGCCTGCTGGCCGTCGACCCGGGCGCCGAGGAGGCCGACGCCGGTCAGCCGGCCGCCCCGGGCGTCGAGGTGGACGGCACGGTGCTCGGCTCCGGCGAGCTGGCCCCCTGGCTCGCCGAGCACGGCACGGAGGTCCTCGGTGTCGCCACGGTCGACACCTGGGCGCTCGGCACCGGCTCGGTCACGGAGGTCGCGCTCGCCGCCGCCGGGGGTGCGGCCGCCTGGTTCGACCCGACCCAGCTGGACGAGGCGGACGAGACCGCGTGGGCGGCCTGGCTCGCCGACACCGCCAGGCCGAAGGTGTTCCACAACGCCAAGGCCGCCATGCGGGTCTTCGCCGAGCACGGCTGGACCGTCGAGGGCGTCGGCATGGACACCGCGCTCGCCGCGTACCTGGTCAAGCCGGGCCGCCGCTCCTTCGACCTGGACGCACTCTCCCTGGAGTACCTGGGCCGCGAGCTGGCCCCCGCCGCCACGGCCGACGGGCAGCTGGCCTTCGGCGCGGACGAGGGCGCCGAGGCCGACGCGCTGATGGTGCAGGCCCGCGCGATCCTCGACCTCGGCGAGGCCTTCGGGGAGCGCCTGCGGGAGGTCGGCGCGGCGGAGCTTCTCCGTGACGTGGAGCTGCCGACCTCCGCGCTCCTGGCCCGTATGGAGCGCCACGGCATCGCGGCGGACCGGGCGCATCTGGAGGCCATGGAGCAGATGTTCGCGGGCGCCGTGCAGCAGGCGGTGAAGGAGGCGCACGCGGCGGCGGGACACGAGTTCAACCTGGGCTCGCCCAAGCAGCTCCAGGAAGTCCTCTTCGGTGAGCTGGGCCTGCCCAAGACCAAGCGCACGAAGACGGGCTACACCACGGACGCGGACGCCCTCGCCTGGCTCGCCGGCCAGACGGACAACGAACTGCCGGTCATCATGCTCCGCCACCGCGAGCAGGCGAAGCTCCGCGTCACCGTCGAGGGCCTGATCAAGACCGTCGCCGCGGACGACCGGATCCACACCACCTTCAACCAGACGGTCGCCGCCACGGGCCGTCTGTCCTCGGTGGACCCGAACCTGCAGAACATCCCGGTCCGCACCGACGAGGGCCGTGCCATCCGCCGCGGCTTCGTCGTCGGCGAGGGCTTCGAGTCCCTGATGACGGCGGACTACAGCCAGATCGAACTGCGTGTGATGGCCCACCTCTCCGAGGACGCGGGCCTGATCGAGGCGTTCACCTCCGGCGAGGACCTGCACACCACGGCGGCCGCGCAGGTGTTCGGGGTCGAGCAGTCGGCGGTGGACGCGGAGATGCGCCGCAAGATCAAGGCGATGTCGTACGGCCTGGCGTACGGGCTGTCCGCGTTCGGCCTCTCCCAGCAGCTGAACATCGACGCGGGTGAGGCGCGTGCCCTGATGGACGCGTACTTCGAGCGGTTCGGCGGGGTACGGGACTACCTGCGCCGGGCCGTGGACGAGGCGAGGGCGACGGGGTACACGGCGACGATCTTCGGGCGTCGGCGCTACCTGCCCGACCTCAACAGCGACAACCGTCAGCGTCGCGAGGCCGCCGAGCGGATGGCCCTCAACGCGCCCATCCAGGGCACCGCCGCGGACATCGTCAAGATCGCCATGCTGAACGTCGGCCGCGCCCTGGACGAGGCGGGCCTCGCCTCCCGCATGCTCCTCCAGGTCCACGACGAAATCGTCCTGGAGATCGCCCCCGGCGAACGCGACCGCACCGAGCAGATCCTCCGCCACGAGATGGCGGGCGCCGTCCACCTGAGGGCCCCGCTGGACGTCTCGGTGGGCCACGGCCCGGACTGGGAGTCGGCGGCACACTGACCACTGGAGACGGGGCCCGGCCGAAGTGCTCGGGCCCCATCCCCGGGCGCCGGGCCGCCACAGTCCTCCGGACCCCATCACCCGGGCGCCGGGCCTCCACTGCGCCAGGCCTCCGGGCAAACGCCGCGCGCACACGACCGCCCGCAGATGACGCGGGCGGGCACCTCATACGGCAGATCGCGGACACTGCCAGGCCTGCCGCCGTGCACCATGGCCCGCTTTTCTCCACCGCTCGACGTCAATCCGCCGCGACGGCGAGCATCCGGTACGGCGCTGCCCGGCGGCGCCGAGCCGACGGATGCGCCCCGCCTCATCCGCTGCCGTACGGCATGGGCCGATCGCCGGCCGGCGGTACCGAGCCCACGGCCGGCGCGTTTCGGTGCCCCTCGACCCCGCCCCGCCGTGTCACCCGGCTGGCCCCCACCAAGGCGCCCCGGGCGGAGCGCAGCCGTAAGGATGCCCGCATGGGCATACGCACGCTCCGCCGCCGTACAGCGACAGCTGCCACCCGCCTGTCAGGGGTGCGAACCCGCCTCACCCGGGCCTCCTGGGCCGGCCCACGCGTCCGGCGGCCGCACAGCCTCTACCCCTGGCCAATGACCCACCCCGTGGCGGCCCTCCTCGGACACGTACCGCCGTACGCCCCCCGCGCCGCCAGACCCCGCATCCCCAGCGGACCCCCCACCCGGCGCCCGGTACTCAGCGGCGGACCGAGTTGTCCGCCTCCGCGTCGGCTGCGGGCGCCGGAGCGGCAGGAGCCGGGCGCCGCACCCTGACGCCGACGCCGTAGAGGACCACGCCGACCACCAGCCCGGCGCCCGCCCCGAAACAGATGGTCGGGATCACCTCGTACGGTTTGGCGACCGACCCCCAGTACGCCCACCAGCGGGCCACCCGCTGTGCCGCCGCGACCAGCGCGCAGCCCCCGATGACCGCACCCGCCACCCACCGGTCGGCCGAGGAGAGCACGGGCACGCCCACGGGCTCGACCGCCGGCTGCCGGCGCAGGGCCAGCACGACGAAGACGGCGATCACGACCGCCGCGATCGCCGAACCGCCGTACTGGAGGTACCAGTAGAGCGGCGAGCCCGCGATCTCCTCGCCGAGGACGGGAAACAGCCGCATCCCCCACCGGTCGAGATGAGTGAACGCGTCCCACACGACATGGGTCAGCGAGCCGAGCGCGGCGGAGACGTACCACCACAGGGCCAGCGAGGGGCTGAACCGCCGCGCCCCCGTCCCGGAGCGCACCAGTGCGGCCACCCTCCCCTGCCGCCCCCTCGGCAGCAGCGCGACCAGCGGCTCCCGGAGCAGCAACCACAGCCCGACCAGCGCCCAGGTGACGAGGACATCGACGGTGAAGACCCCGGCGAAGGAGTGTGTGACATCGCCGAACTCCATGGCCTCGGGCAGCACACTCGCCACGTAGTACGTCAGGTCGGGCGCGAACGAACCCGCGACGAGCACGGAGGACACCAGCGGCCCGCGCGCGGTCCCGTCGCCGCGCAGGGCGGGAAGTACGGCGGCGGCGTGGCTGAGCGTGAAGGGCAAGTCGTCCCCCTGTGACGGACTTTGTGACGGACGGTGGCCGGACAGGCCGCCCGGCGGTGACCGGTCGCCAGTATGCGCGACTCGTGTCCGCCCTTCCGAAGGGTGGCCGCGCGACAGCAAACCGATATGTCCAATCGGTGAATATCGGGCACGAACGGGTGTCCGGGCAAAGGAAGTTGTCGTAGGGTCGCCTGGGTCGTCGCGCCGGTTGGTGTGGTGGTCACCGGATTTCTGGGAAGGGAATGCCGGAACAGGGCAACCAAAACCGGAACTTCGGAGTCGGTGTACCTGGGCAGGAGAGCCGGTCCTGCGAAACCGGAAAAAGCCCGACACATCAGTAAACGGAATGAACGCCAACGCGTTCGACCACCGGGGAGGGGTTCACTCAATGGCGGCGCAGTTCGGTTTGAGGCTCCGCAAGGGGGCGGCCACGACCGCCCTGGCCGCGGCCACGGTAGCGGCGCTGGCCGCCTCCCAGGCCCCGGGAGTGACCACCGACAGCGCGGGCAGACAGACCGCGGGCGCGCCCTCGCCGGACATGACCACCCGGGCCGACGACACCGCCTCGGGCAACTCGCAGTACTACACCGACCTTCCGCCCCTCGACAGCCCCACCCCGACGACGGGCCCGGGCGGCACGTCGGGCACGACCGGCGGCTCCGAGAGCGGCATACCCGCGACCGTCCTCGACGCCTACAAGAAGGCCGAGGCGTCCCTGCGCGAGTCCAAGCCCGGCTGCAATCTGCCCTGGCAGCTCCTCGCCGCCATCGGCAAGGTCGAGTCCGGGCAGGCCCGCGGCGGCCGGGTCGACGCCGAGGGCACGACGATCGGCAAGATCCTCGGCCCCCAGCTCAACGGCAACGGCTTCGCGAACATCAGCGACACCGACAACGGCGCCTACGACGGCGACAGCAGGCACGACCGGGCGGTCGGCCCCATGCAGTTCATCCCCTCCACCTGGGAGTGGGCGGCCCGCGACGGCAACGACGACGGCGCCAAGGACCCCAACAACATCTACGACGCCGCCCTCGCGGCCGGCAACTACCTGTGCCGTTTCGACTGGGACCTGTCGAACAGCGCGAACCTGCGGAGCGCGATCCTCAGTTACAACAACTCGACGGAGTACTACAACACCGTCATGTCGTGGCTGGAGCACTACCGCAAGGGCACCCACGAGATCCCGGACGGCACCGGCTCCCTGCCCGAGACGCCGAGCGGCGGCAACAGCACCGGCACCGGCACCGGCACAGGAACCGGCAACAGCAACAGCAACAGCGGTGGCGGAAACGGCAAGGGCAACGGCAACGATGGCTCCACGCCGAGTCCCAAGCCCACGCCGCCGAAGGGGAACAAGCCGCCCACCAACGAGCCGGGCGGCGGCACCACCCCGCCCCCGCCGACCACCCCCCCGCCCTCGACGCCGGGCACGCCCACCGACACGGTGCACCACCTGGAGAACGCGGGCCCCTCGAACCTGACGGCCATGGCCGGTGACACCTTCACCGGCAAGCTCGTCGCGCGCACGGAGACCAAGGCGGGCAAGGCCGTGGCGAAGGTCCGGGTCCGCTTCTCCGTCATCGGCGACACGGACACCGCCTTCGCCGGTGGCGAGAAGTTCGCGACCATCATCACCGACAGCACGGGCAAGGCCACCGCCCCCGCGCTCGTGGCCGGCGAGAAGACCGGTGCCGTCACCATCCGCGCCACCGTCGTGGGCCGGTCCGTGGCCGCCCTCGACCACAAGGTCACCGTCACCGCCCGTCAGGCCGACGCCCTCGCCCGCACCGGCACCACCGCGCTGACCTGCGTGCCGAACGGGGAGTTCGCCGAGCAGGTCGAGGTCAAGGCCACCTACCGGGGCGAGATCGCGGACAAGGTCGCGGTCAAGGCGACCCTCATCAAGTCGCTCCTCGACGTCACCGAGAACGACAAGGGCCCCTACTTCAAGGGCGCCGACGGCAAGCCCGTCCGGACCCTGGCCCTGGAGACCGACGCGGGCGGCCTCCTCAAGCTCCCGAAGCTCTTCTCGGACGACGCCACCGGCACGTTCCTGCTCCGCGTCGAGACCGAGGGCGGCGCGACCCTCACCCTCGAACTGAAGGTGGAGGCGCCGGCCGAGACGGCCGAGCCGACCGAGCCGGTGACACCGAGCCCCAGCGAGTCCTAGCCGACACCGGCCGTCCGTACTGCGGCCCACGGCGGCGCTCCTCTTCCGAGAGGGGCGCCGCCGTTGTTGTGTGCGCGACGTGTTCTCATCTCGCCCGGCCGTTGCTACGGTGCCGGACCTGACGAACTATCAGTTCCTGTCGGAAGGCCCGTAGTCGGGAGGTCCGTATGCGCGTCCTGATCGCAGCCGCGACCGGTCTCGCCCTCGCCTTCGCCCTGGCGTTCACGATCACGGCGCTGGGCTCACCGACGGGGGAGACGTCACCGAAGCCGTTGCTGACGACCGTCCCCGCACATCCATAGCCGCCAGGGAGGGAGGCCGAGATGCGCCGGAGGACCGGACTGATCCTGCTCGCGCTCGCCGTGTTCTTCACCGCGCTGTCCCCACTGCTGCGCTGGTACGTCTTCCCGAACCAGGCCAAGATCCCGGCGAACCAGTACCAGGACATGGTCCTGGAGGCGAAGGACGCCACCCTCCTCGACTACGGCACGATGACCGCGCGGACGGTCCCGAAGGTCACCATCGTGCAGACCCTCAAGGGCAACGTGGAGGCCTCCGAGGACATCGAGAAGAGGACCGACCGGGACGTCGTCGTCTGGGACGGCCTGTCGTACGTCCAGGGCCCCGACGGCGAGATGGTCTCCAGGATCCCCGAGCGCTACATCTTCGACGCCCACACCCAGGAACCCGTGCACGCCAAGGGCGAGATGGTCGACGGCGACCCCGTGAAGCGGGAGGGGCTGGAATTCAAGTGGCCCTTCCTCACGGAGAAGAGGGACTACGAGTACTTCGACGCCCAGGCCCGGATCACCGCCCCCATCCACTACAAGGGCACCCAGGACTTCCGCGGCGTCGAGGTCTACTACTTCGAACAGACCATCCCGTGGACCGAGGTGCCCTTCCCCCGGACCATGCCCGTCGAGGGCATCACCCGGGAGACGGTCGCCGGGACGGGCACGACCCGCTGGTACACCACGGTCCGCAAGTTCTGGGTGGAGCCCGTCACCGGGGCCCCCGTCTACGGCGAGGAGATCCACAAGGAGGAACTCCGCGGCGGCACGCTGCTGGGCGACCGCGAGAAGGTGACCGCCTTCGCCGGCCACGTGAAGATGCGCGAGGACTACATCGAGCACACCGTCGACCTGGTCGAGTCCCAGCGTCTCCTCGTCCTCCTCATGACCGCCTACCTGCCCTGGGGCTTCCTCGGCCTGGGCATCCTGCTCCTCGCCCTCTCCCTCTACGTCGAGGCCCGCGGCCGCGGGCCCGGCGAACCGGAGTCCAGCAGGCCCCCGGCGTCCGAGCCGGTCAGCGCCTGAGCCGCGCGTTCGTGTACCGGGTCGGTCAGCGCCTGAGCCGCGCGTTCGTGTACCGCGTCGGCTCGGCCGTCGCCGGGTCCTCCGGCCACGGATGCCGGGGATACCGCCCGCGCAGCTCCGCCCGTACGGCCCTGTACCCGTCCTTCCAGAACGAGGCGAGATCGGCGGTGACGGCGGCGGGCCGCCCGGCGGGGGACAGCAGATGCACCAGCACGGGCACCCCGGCCAGCGCGGGCGACTCCCGCAGCCCGAACATCTCCTGCAACTTCACCGCCAGCACCGGCTGTTCGGGCCGCGTGTAGTCGACCCGGATCCGGGACCCGCTCGGCACCTCGATCCGCTCCGGCGCGAGCTCGTCCAGCCGTACGGCGTCCCCGTCGGCCCACGGCAACAGCCGCCTGAGCCCCTCCCCGGCATCGATCCGCCCGAGGTCGGCCCGCCGCCGGGCCCGGCTCAACTCGGGCTCCAACCACTCCTCCACGCGCGCGTGCAGGGCACTGTCGGACACATCGGGCCAGGGCGAGCCGAGCTGTTCCCGCAGGAACGCGAGCCGCTGCCGCAACCGCGCCGCATCCTCGGACCACCGCAACAGCCCGAGTCCCTCGACCCGCAGCCCTTCCAGCAACGCCTCCCGTACGAGCCCGGGCGCCGCCTCCCGCAACGGCCGCACCGCCAACTCCACGGCCCCCAGCCGCTCCACCCGCCGCGCCACGACGTCCCCGTCCCGCCACGCGACCTCCTCGCCCCGGCTGTACAGGTTCCCGGCCGCCTCCCGAGCGACCCCCTCGTCGACGGCGACCCCGAGCCGCACGCGCGCGTGCCCCGCCCCCACCGCCCGGTCGGCGACAGCCACGGCGATCCAGGGCACCCCGCGCAACCCGGAGCCTTCCCCCACCTCGGCCCGGGTCCCGGACACCATCAGATACGCCCCCCTGTCGGCCCGCGCCACCCGCTCCGGAAACGCCAACGCCGCCACGACCCCGGCAACCCGCTCATCCCCGGCACCGGCCCACGCACCCGCCCCGGCCGCCTCGGCGGAGGACCGCTCGCCGAACCCCCCGCCACCGCCCCGCTCGTCGGTCTTCCGCCGGCCCGACGGAGCATCGGCGCTCGGTTCGCCCGGGAAGGCGTCATGGGTGGGTTCCGAGTGGGGAAGGGGCCGCGCCGGAGGCGCGGGCGCCGACGCGGACCGCAGGCGTCGGGCTTCGGTGCGCCAGCGGGCCGCGTAGGCGTCGCCCCCGCGCCTGGCGGTCCGTAGCGCGGCGGCCAGGTCGTCGCCGTACTCCCGCGGGGGCTCCTCGCTCAGCAGCGCGACGACCTCGGCCGCGCGCTCGGCCCCCACCAGCGGCGTCGCGTCCAGGAGGGCGCGGGCCAGCCGGGGGTGGAGGCCGAGGCGGGACATGCGGGCGCCGCGTTCCGTGGCGTGCCCGGCGGGGGAGACCGCGCCGATCGCGGAGAGGACGTTCCGGGCCGCCGCCATCGCCCCGCTCGGGGGAGGGTCCAGGAGGGCGAGCCCGGAGGCGTCCGGGTCGCCCCAGCACGCCGCCCGGAGGGCGAACGCGGTCAGGTCGGCCACCTTGATCTCCGGCGAGGGGAAGCGCGGCAGACGGGCGTCCTCGGCCTCCGCCCAGCACCGGTAGACCGCGCCGGGGGCCTCCCGCCCGGCCCGCCCGGCCCGTTGCCTCCCGGCCGCCTGCGAGGCCCGTACCGTCGTCAACGCGCTGAGCCCCCGCGCGTGGTCGACGCGGGGCTCCCGCGCGAGCCCGGAGTCGACGACCACCCGCACCCCGGGCACCGTCAGCGAGGACTCGGCCACCGACGTCGCCAGCACCACCCGACGCCGCTCCCCGCCCGCCAGCACCGCGTCCTGCACGGCGGCCGGCGCCCGCCCGTGCACCTGCAGCACGTCCAGGTCACCCAGCCCGCCCAACTGCCCGGCCACGCGCGCGATCTCGCCCACCCCCGGCAGGAAGCAGAGGACGTCCCCCTGCCGCTCGGCCAGCGCCCGCCGCACCACCGACGCCACATGCGTCAGCGCCGCCGGGTCCACCCGCATCCCGTGCGGCGGCCGGACCGGACGGGACGGCGGCGCCCACACCACCTCGACGGGGTACGACACCCCCTCCGCCGCGACCACCGGCGCCCCGCCCAGCAGCCGTGCCCAGCCCTCCGCGTCCGTCGTCGCCGACGCCGCCACCAGCCGCAGCTCGGGCCGCAGCGCCGCACGCACGTCGAGCAGGAACGCCGCCACCGTGTCCGCGTCCAGATGCCGTTCATGGCACTCGTCGAGCACGACGACGTCGACGCCCGGCAACTCCTGGTCCCGCTGCAACCGTTGCAGCAGGACACCGGTCGTGACGACCTCCACGCGCGCGTGCCTGCCCACGACCCGTTCGCCGCGCACGGTGTAGCCGACGCTCCCGCCGACCTTCTCGCCCAGCAGCCACGCCATCCGCCGCGCCGCCGCCCGTGCCGCGATCCGCCGAGGCTCGGCGACGACCACGCGTCGTACCGGCCCGCCGTCCAGCAGCCCCGCCAGGGCCAGCGGCACCAGCGTCGTCTTGCCCGTCCCTGGCGGCGCGACAAGGACGGCGGTGCCGTGTCCCTCCAGGGCGTCGTCCAGAGCGGGCAGGGCATCGCGCACGGGCAGCGCGTCCAGGGCGTCGTAACGGATCACGCCCCCAGTGTCGTACGCCCCCGAAAACACCCTCTACGCGCGCGTGCCCCTTCCTTGCTCCTCGTCGCCTTCCTTATCGTCCTTGTCGTCCTTGTCGTCCTTCTTCTCGTCCGCCGGGCCCGCTGTCGTGTCAGTCCCGCTCGCACACGAAGATCGCCGTGCCCGGGATCAGGTTCCCGCGCAGCGGAGACCAGCCGCCCCACTCGGAGCTGTTCCAGGCGGGCCACTCCGGCTCGACCAGGTCGACCAGCCGGAAGCCCGCCGCCACGACGTCCCGGACGCGGTCGCCGATCGTCCTGTGGTGCTCCACGTACACGGCCCGCCCCTCCTCGTCCTGCTCCACATAGGGCGTCCGGTCGAAGTAGGAGCCGGAGACGGACAGACCCTCCGGGCCGGGCTCGTCGGGGAAGGCCCAGCGGATCGGATGGGTCACCGAGAAGACGAAGCGGCCACCGGGGCGCAGAACGCGGCGGACCTCCCGCAGTACCCGCACGGGGTCGGCGACGAAGGGCAGCGCCCCGTACGCCGAGCACGCCAGGTCGAAGGAGCCGTCCGCGAAGGGCAGGTCGCCGGCGTCGGCGCACACCAGGGGGAACGATCCGCCGATGCGCAGGGCGTGCTGGAGCTGACGGTGGGAGAGGTCCAGGGCGACCGGACGGGCACCCTGGGCGGTCAGCCAGCGCGAGCACTGCGCGGCCCCGGCCCCGATCTCCAGGACGTCCTTGCCCTTCAGCTCCTCGGGCGGCCCCAGCAGCTCCGCCTCGACCTCGTCGAGCCCTTCCGGGCTCCACACGAACCGGTCGTCGCCGAGGAACGTGCCGTGCTCGATCTGGTACTCGTCGGCGTTGCGGTCCCACCAGCCCCGGTTGGCCCGGGAACTCTCCGTCACTCCGGCGTCGCGCCGAGTGGCCTCCGCTTCGTCGGCCTCGGGTGAACCGGGGGCCCCGTGGACCTCGACGGCTTCGTGTACTTCGGACTCTTGGATGATCGGCTCCCTCGTCGTACTCTTCCGTAACCTGCGTGGCGCGACCCGCTCCGGTGGTGTCACGAAAGGGGTCTCGCAGGCCTGCGTGGCCTCAAGGGACAGGTTTTGTGCCGGGTATGCGGCGTTCCGCCCCGGGTGTGCGCCTTCGCGCATTGACCCTGCCTGGCTGCCCCCGTATGCTACAAGTTGCGCTGCGGGCCTGCGCACCTCAGACGTAGCAGGCTGCGCTCGCATCTGTCGTATGTCCCCTCGGTTTTCGAGGCGCCACCGGCTTCATGTCATGTGGCGCTTCATTGGCTGTCCGGCTTCTTCAGAGCGATACCGGCTCCCGGCGTAGCAGTACCTACGACTTCAATGTCCGCACCGGAGCCCTTTCCCACATGACGAGCAGCACCGAGACCACCGCCACCACCCCGCAGGTTGCGGTCAACGACATCGGTAACGAGGAAGCTTTCCTCGCCGCGATCGACGAGACGATCAAGTACTTCAACGACGGCGACATCGTCGACGGCGTCATCGTGAAGGTCGACCGGGACGAGGTCCTGCTCGACATCGGTTACAAGACCGAAGGTGTCATCCCGAGCCGCGAGCTCTCGATCAAGCACGACGTCGACCCGAACGAGGTCGTCAAGGTCGGCGACGAGATCGAGGCCCTTGTTCTCCAGAAGGAGGACAAGGAAGGCCGCCTGATCCTCTCGAAGAAGCGCGCCCAGTACGAGCGCGCCTGGGGCACCATCGAGAAGATCAAGGAAGAGGACGGCATCGTCACCGGCACCGTCATCGAGGTCGTCAAGGGTGGTCTCATCCTCGACATCGGCCTCCGTGGCTTCCTGCCGGCTTCCCTCGTCGAGATGCGCCGTGTCCGCGACCTCCAGCCCTACGTGGGCAAGGAGCTCGAGGCCAAGATCATCGAGCTGGACAAGAACCGCAACAACGTGGTCCTGTCCCGCCGCGCCTGGCTGGAGCAGACCCAGAGCGAGGTCCGTCAGACCTTCCTCACGACCCTGCAGAAGGGCCAGGTCCGCTCCGGCGTCGTCTCCTCGATCGTCAACTTCGGTGCGTTCGTGGACCTCGGTGGCGTCGACGGTCTCGTCCACGTCTCCGAGCTTTCCTGGAAGCACATCGACCACCCCTCCGAGGTTGTCGAGGTCGGCCAGGAAGTCACCGTCGAGGTCCTCGACGTCGACATGGACCGCGAGCGTGTCTCCCTGTCGCTGAAGGCGACCCAGGAAGACCCGTGGCAGCAGTTCGCCCGGACCCACCAGATCGGCCAGGTCGTGCCCGGCAAGGTCACGAAGCTGGTTCCGTTCGGTGCGTTCGTCCGCGTGGACGAGGGCATCGAGGGTCTGGTCCACATCTCCGAGCTGGCCGAGCGCCACGTGGAGATCCCGGAGCAGGTCGTCCAGGTCAACGACGAGATCTTCGTCAAGGTCATCGACATCGACCTCGAGCGTCGTCGCATCAGCCTCTCGCTGAAGCAGGCCAACGAGTCCTTCGGTTCGGACCCGGCCTCGGTCGAGTTCGACCCGACGCTGTACGGCATGGCCGCGTCGTACGACGACCAGGGCAACTACATCTACCCCGAGGGCTTCGACCCCGAGACCAACGACTGGCTCGAGGGCTACGAGACCCAGCGCGAGGCTTGGGAGGGCCAGTACGCCGAGGCGCAGCAGCGCTTCGAGCAGCACCAGGCCCAGGTCATCAAGTCCCGCGAGGCCGACGCCGCTGCCGCGGCCGAGGGCGGCGACGCCGCGGGTGCGGCTCCGGCCGCGGGCGGTGGCGGCGGCTCGTACTCCTCCGAGGGTGCGGACACCTCCGGTGCCCTCGCTTCGGACGAGGCCCTGGCTGCCCTGCGCGAGAAGCTGGCCGGCGGCCAGAGCTGAACGCTCACCGCTGAGGCTTAGCCGATAGCACTTCGGGCCCGCATCCACCTCGGATGCGGGCCCGAAGTGCGTCCGGGCGCGGCCGGGGAACGCCGATGCCGACGCGTACCTCCTCGACGCGTCACCGGCCTGACGAAACCGGTGCGGTACCGGACCGCGAAGGCCGATGTCCACGGCCGTGTCCCGGAGTTGATCGCCGAGGCCACCGACAAGGGCGCTCCGGACGCGGAGTTGACGGCCGAGGACCGGGAACGGCCCGTCGAGCTCTCCAGGACTTCGGACGACTGGGCGACACCCTGACGCACGAGGGCGGGGACCGGCACGACGACGTCCCCGACGGTCCCGACGTCCCCGACGGTCCCGACGTCCCCGACGGTCCCGACGGTCCCGGCGGTCCCGGCGGTTCGAGTCCGCCCGGAAGGCCGTGAGACCGCTCCACGCGCGCGTGGAGCGGTGCTCAGTGGCACATACGGCATTCGGGGGGCGGTGCGCGGGAATGCCCGGCCCCCGTCCCGCGTTGTGGAGGAGGAACACGAGGAGGAGCGGTCACAGTGCTTGATCCGCAGAGTCTGTACGCATGGGAGCCGAAGGGCCTGGCCGTCGTCGACATGGCGCTCGCCCAGGAGTCGGCGGGACTTGTCATGCTCTACCACTTCGACGGATACATCGACGCGGGTGAGACGGGCGACCAGATCGTCGAACGGCTCCTCGGCACACTGCCCCACCAGGTGGTGGCCCGCTTCGACCACGACCGGCTCGTGGACTACCGGGCGCGCCGCCCGCTGCTGACGTTCAAGCGCGACCGCTGGAGCGAGTACGAGGAGCCGACGCTGGAGGTGCGGCTCGTCCAGGACGCCACCGGAGCGCCCTTCCTGCTGCTGTCGGGCCCCGAGCCGGACGTGGAGTGGGAGCGCTTCGCGGCCGCCGTCCAGCAGATCGTGGAGCGGCTCGGCGTACGCCTCTCGGTGAACTTCCACGGCATTCCCATGGGTGTGCCGCACACCCGCCCGGTCGGCCTCACCCCGCACGGCAACCGGGCCGAACTGGTCCCCGGTCACCGCAGCCCCTTCGAGGAGGCACAGGTGCCCGGCAGCGCCGAGTCCCTCGTGGAGTACCGCCTCACGGAGGCCGGACACGACGTGCTGGGCGTCGCCGCGCACGTGCCGCACTACATCGCCCGCTCGCCCTACCCGGACGCCGCCCTGACCGTCCTGGAGGCCGTCACGGCCGCCACCGGCCTGGTGCTGCCCTCCGTCGCCCACGCCCTGCGCACGGAGGCGCACCGCACGCAGACGGAGATCGACCGGCAGATCCGTGAGGGCGACGAGGAACTGGTCGCCCTCGTGCAGGGCCTGGAGCACCAGTACGACGCCGCCGCGGGCGCGGAGACGCGGGGCAACATGCTCGCCGAGCCCGTCGACATCCCCTCCGCCGACGAGATCGGGCGCGAGTTCGAGAAGTTCCTGGCCGAGCGGGAAGGCGAGGGCTGAGCCCTCCCGAGCCCGCTTCCGGAGTCGTCTCCGGGGCTGTGGGAGGCCTTGCTCTCCGAGCTGTCACAGGCTCGGAAACCAGGGTCTCCCACAGCTCTGTCAGCGGCAGGGCCTAAGCTGCCGGGCATGCTGAAAGTGGGTCTCACCGGCGGTATCGGCGCCGGCAAGAGCGAGGTGTCGCGGCTGCTCGTGGAGTGCGGCGCCGTGCTGATCGACGCGGACCGCATCGCGCGCGAGGTCGTCGCACCGGGCACGCCCGGGCTCGCGGCGGTCGTCGAGACCTTCGGCGAGGGCGTGCTCGCGCCGGACGGCGGCCTGGACCGCCCCAAGCTGGGCTCCATCGTGTTCGCGGACCCGGAGAAGCTCGCCGCGCTGAACGCGATCGTGCACCCCCTGGTGGGCGCCCGCTCCGGAGAGCTGGAGAAATCCGCCGCCGAGGACTCCGTCGTCGTCCACGACGTCCCCCTGCTCACCGAGAACGGCCTCGCCCCGCTGTACGACCTGGTCGTCGTCGTGGACGCGTCCCCCGACACCCAGCTCGACCGCCTCGTCCGGCTGCGTGGCATGACCGAAGAGGACGCACGCGCGCGCATGGCCGCCCAGGCGACCCGCGAGAAGCGGCTGGAGATCGCGGACATCGTCATCGACAACGACGTACCCCTGGACGACCTGCGGCGACGGGTCCGGGAGGTATGGGCGGACCTCGTGCGTCGGGCCCACGCGGCCCGGGCGGGATCCGAACACGCGCAGGAATAGCGGGGGCTCGGGGGGCGTTGAACCGTCGCAGCGAGGGAAGGACTCAGCCGTGCCCGAGATCAGCGGTTCCACCGGACGCACTCCGGAGACGCACGTCATCGACTTCCGCGCCGCCGAGCAGCTGCTCGCCGCGCGAGACCCGCGGGGCGCGGTGAAGCTGCTCGACCGAGTCATAGCCGAGCACCCCGAGAACACGGCAGCCCGGCTGCTGCGCGCCCGCGCCTTCTTCGCCGCAGCCCAACTGCGGCCCGCCGAGCTGGAGTTCACCATCGTCCTGGAGCGCGAGCCGGACAACGCGTTCGCGCACTTCGCCCTCGCCCGCACCTATCAGCGCCAGGCCCGCGACGATCAGGCCAAACGCCACTTCCGGCTCGCCGCGGCCCTCGACCCGAACCCGCAGTACCTGGAAGCGGCACGGTTCGACTCCTGACGGACAAGGGCGCCGCGTGCCGCTACGGATGGTGGTGCCTCGGCGGCTGGTACGGCGGGACGTCGCGGCCCGGCTGGTAGTGCGGGCCCTGGCGGATGTGGCGCAGGATCATCGTCAGGTCGACGGTGACGATCAGCCACAGCACCCCGCAGGCGGCGGCCCAGCCCGGGCGGCCGGCGAAAGCGAAGGCCACTGTTCCGGCGATCGCCCAGATCAGGCCCCAGACGCTCAGCCAGAGCCGCATCCGCAGGGGACTGCGCGCTGTCGTCGGTTCACTGCCGGTACGCATCGGATCGCCGCTTCCTGGTCGTCCTACTCGGAAACGTACTCTCCGTCCCGAGCGTTCTCCAGGGGACCGATGGGTGCGAGGGGGAGGCGACGGTGCTGCTGGACGCGGTACGGGCGGAGGAGAGGCTCGCCGACTGGCTGAAGGGCCTGGAGGAGAGCGAGAGCGCCCCGGGAGCGGAGGCGCGGCTGCCGGACGCCGACGAGTTGCCGGCTGTGCTGGGGGACCTCGCCGTGCCGTACGAGGACGTCAACGACCTGGTCGCGCTGAGCCGCGCGCTGACGGCCGACGAGGGCGCGGCCTGGCTGCTCGGGCGGTGCGTCGACGGTCTCGTGCGGGACATGGGGAAGATCGGCAAGGGGCTGAGGCTCCTGCCGCTCCCGCTGGAGTCGGGGCCGCTCGGCCGCTACTTCCACGTGTACGTCCTCGTCGCGGCCCTGCCGTACGTGCGCGCGTACCACCGCGAGCGCGGCATCCCCGAGGACATCTCCCGGCGCACCCTCGCGGACCTCGGCCGCGGCCTGGTGCTGCACCGCCGGCGGTACGGCGTGGGCGGGCTCATGGCGCCGACCTGGTTCTCGCTGCACTTCCACGGAGAGCTGTTCCAGCTCGGCCGGCTCCAGTACCAGCGGTCGCGGATGGGCGGACGCGAGGGTGTCGCGCTGGCGGCGGCCGGCCTCGCGCTGCGGCCCGGGGACCCGTGCCTCGACCTGCACATACCCGACTACGCCGGACCCCTGTCACCGGAGGCCTGTGACCGGTCGCTGGCGTCGGCCCGCGCCTTCTTCGCGCGGCACTTCCCCGAGGAGAGCTACACGGCGGGCTGCTGCCACTCCTGGCTCCTCGACCCGCAGTTGAAGCGGTACCTGCCGGCGGACTCCAACATCGTCCGGTTCCAGGACCGGTTCCGGGTCGCCCGCGGCAACGGCGAACCCGAGGACGACCTGCCGATCCGCTTCGTGTTCGGGGACCCGGACCTGCCGGTGGAGTCATTGCCGCGCGGCACGCGTCTGGAACGGGCCGTCGCCGACCATCTGCGCGCGGGTGGGCACTGGTACAGCGGGCACGGGTGGTTCCCCTGGTGAGGTGCGACCGGCGCGACCGGCGCGACCGGCGCGGAGTGGCGCGGAGTGGCGGTCATGTTCACCCCATCGGGTGATGGGTGACAGGAACGGCCCGTGTCCGCCCGGCCGTTGGACGGATATGAGCATTCAGATGCGTGAGGGATACGAGGGGACCGGATCCGGCGCCATCACCCCGGACGGCTGCGCGGTCGAGCTGTACGCGCGGCTGCCGGTGGGGGACGAGCCGGAGGTGATCGCGGGCGTGGCACCCGCGGGTGCGCGCATGCTCGAACTGGGCAGCGGGGTGGGCCGTATGACGCACCCCCTGATCGAGCGGGGGTTCACCGTCACGGCCGTCGACGAGTCGGCGGAGATGCTGGAACGGGTGCGGGGGGCCCGCACGATATGCGCCCCGATCGAGGAGCTCGACCTGGGCGAGAAGTTCGACGTGGTGCTGCTCGCGTCGTTCCTCGTCCATACCGGGGACGCCGAGGTGCGGCGCGGGATGCTCGCGACCTGTCTGCGGCATGTCGCGGACGACGGCTTCGTGCTGATCCAGCGCGAGGGTGAGGACTACCACACGAACGTGCCCCGGGAGCGGGTCGACCCCCGAGGTTTCACCATCCGCGTGGCCTCGGCCGAACCGGTCGGGGACGGGGTCAACTCGGTGTTCGTGGAGTACTTCTTCCCGGACGGCGAATGGACCCAGACGTTCCGGGCGCGACCGCTGACCAAGGAGCAGTTCGAGGAGGCGCTGGGGGAGGCGGGGCTGAGGGTGGACCGGTATCTGACGGAGGACCGGGTGTGGGTGAAGGTGGTGCCGGCGGGATGAGCGGCTGACGGCGGGGCGCGGGGGGAGCCGGGGATCCCGGCGTGAATGTTCGGCGGGCGGCGATGAGTTCGGGGGAGTGCCCCGGTCTACCTCTGCGACAGCACCACGGAACCGCTTCGCACAGGAGAACCCATGTCCGAGACCACCGCTCCCGTCACCTCCGCTCCCGTCACGGCCGTCACCACTTCGGCCGCCGGTACGAAGGACACCCCTCGCAGCAAGGGCGCACGGATCTCGCTGCGCGCGCTGCAGATCGTGCTCGCGCTGTTCTACGCGTTCGCGAGCGCGCTGCCCAAGCTGATCGCGCACCCGTCGGCCGTGGAGTCCTTCGACACGCTCGGCTGGGGCAGCGCGGGGATGTACACCATCGGTGCGCTCGAACTGGCCGGTGCCATCGGCCTGTTGATCCCCGCGCTGGCCCCGGTCGCGGCGGTGTCGCTGGGCGCGCTGATGGTGGGGGCGTTCATCACGCAGATCACCGCCTTCGACGGGGAGTACGCGGCGACACCGCTCATCCTGATCGTTCCGCTCGCCCTGATCGCCTGGGTACGGCGCCAGGACGTGGCCGGGCTGAGGCGATGGGTGCGACGGGGGGCGTGACGGCTGCGGCCACGCTCGCGCGGGCGGGCGGGCATCGCCGAGGGGCTTCCCGACGACCACCGGGAAGCCCCTCGGCGATGTCCTCGGCCGGTCGGCGCGCCTACCCGGGCTCGCGGCGATGGCGCTCGGCGTTCGCGGCCTCGGCCAGGCCCCGGAGGCGTTCCAGATCGCGGCGGTCGCGTTTGGTGGGTCGGCCGGTGCCTCGGTCGCGGATGCCTGCGGGGGCGGTGGCCTCGCGGGGCGGGGGCGGCGGGGAGTTGTCGACGTAGCACTCGGCGGCGACGGGTGCGCCGACCCGCTTGCGGATCAGACGCTTGACGACGACGACCCGCTCGTGGCCCCCGGCCTGGCGGAGCCGTACCTCGTCGCCGACGCGCACCGCGTACGCGGGCTTGACGCGTTCCCCGTTGACGCGGACATGGCCGCCCCGGCAGGCGGTGGCGGCCATCGAGCGGGTCTTGACCAGGCGGACGGACCAGACCCAGCTGTCGATGCGCACGGTCTCGCCGTTCGCCGGCCGGGCGGCCTCGGCGGACGCCGCCGCCGAGCCGTCGGAGCCACGCTGCGTGGTCTCCGGACCGCCCGTCCGCTCCTCCGTACGTTCAGAAGCCATGCCTCGACCTTAGCTCCCGGCCGGCCGCACAGGGGAGGCGATCACCGGACGTACCGTGGAGCCATGGACGGTGGCAGCGGCGGTGGTGGTGGTGGCGAGGCCACGGGGCTGGCCGCGCTCGATGCGCGGATCACCGGGTGCCGGGCCTGTCCCCGGCTGGTCGAATGGCGGGAAGAGGTGGCGCGCACCAGGCGGGCCGCGTTCGCCGACGAGGAGTACTGGGGGCGGCCGGTACCGGGCTTCGGGCCGCCCGACGCCGCGCTGCTGATCGTCGGGCTCGCCCCCGCCGCGCACGGGGCGAACCGGACGGGGCGGATGTTCACCGGCGACCGCTCGGGCGACGTGCTGTACGCGGCGCTGCACGACGTGGGGCTGGCCTCGCGCGGCACGGCCGTCGCCGTGGACGACGGACTGGAGCTGTACGGCGTACGGATCACCTCACCCGTGCACTGCGCGCCGCCCGCGAACAAGCCGACGCCCGAGGAGCGGAACACCTGCCGGCCGTGGCTGGTCCGGGAGTTGGAGCTGCTGCGGCCGACGCTGCGGGCGGTGGTCGTGCTCGGGGCCTTCGGCTGGCAGGCCGCGCTGCCCGCGCTCACCGAGGCCGGGTGGGACGTGCCCCGGCCCCGGCCCGTCTTCGGCCACGGCACCCACGTGCCGCTCGACGGGCTCGACCTCTTCGGCTGCTTCCACGTGAGCCAGCGCAACACCTTCACCGGTCGGCTGACCCCCGCCATGCTGCGCGAGGTCCTGCGTACGGCGGGGAAGTCGGCGGGGCTGGGCGTCACGCCGTAGCCGGGGCGGTCCGGGAGCGGTCGGGCCGACGCAAAGCCGGGTGCCGAGCCGTCGGACGCCGGTTAGGGTCGCACAATGCCCCTCTACCCGGAGATCGAACCGTACGACCACGGCATGCTCGACGTCGGGGACGGCAACCGCGTGTACTGGGAGGTCTGCGGGAATCCGCGGGGCAAGCCCGCTGTCATGCTGCACGGCGGGCCGGGGTCCCGGGCGAACGCCTGGTTCCGCCGGCTCTTCGACCCCGAGGCGTACCGGATCGTCCTGTTCGACCAGCGCGGATGCGGACGTTCGACGCCGTCGGCGAGCGCGTACGAGACCGACATGAGCGTCAACACGACGGATCGTCTGATCGCCGATCTGGAGCTGTTGCGGCGGCACCTGGGGATCGTCCGGTGGCTGGTGTGGGGCGTGTCGTGGGGGTCGGCGCTCGGCCTGCGGTACGCGCAGACGCATCCGGAGTCCGTGACGGAGCTGGTCCTCACGGGGGTCGCCACGGGGTCCGACGCCGAAGTCGCCCTGCTGACCAGGGGACTCGGACAGTTCTTCCCGGAGGCCTTCGAACGGTTCCTGGCCGAGCTGCCCGAGGACGAGCGGGACGGGAACCTGCCGGCCGCGTACAACCGGCTGCTCGAGTCGCCCGACGCGGCGGTACGGGCCCGGGCGGCGCGCGCCTGGACCGACTGGGAGACGGCCATCGCGGCGCAGCCGCCCCGCTCCGTGCCACGCTACGAGGACCCGGTCTTCCGCTACTCCTTCGCCCGCACGGTCACCCACTACTGGGGCAACGGCCACTTCTTCGGCGAGGGCGGCGACGACGGAGCCGTCCTGCGCGACGCGTCCCGGCTCAACGGGATCCCGGGCACCCTCGTCCAGGGCAGCCTCGACCCCGGCAACCTCCTCGGCATCGTCTGGCGCCTCCACCACGCCTGGCCCGGCAGCGAGTTGGTCCTCATCGACGACGTGGGACACAACGCGGGCGCGCCGGACCTGGCGGCGGCGCTGGTGGAGGCGACGGACAAGTACGCCAAGGGCTGAGGGACGCGAGGACGCCGGGGGCGGTCCCGAACGCGCGTCCGGTATCCGGGGGCAGACGGCGTGGCCCGTCGAGAGGGGCCATGCGGGGCGGGGCCATGGCGACGACCTCGACGGCGTACCGCGTCGCCCCCGCTCTTCACCCCGGTCACGGTGTCCCCAGCCTCCTGACCTGCCCGACCATCGCGATGTGCCCGGTGCTGTCGGGTGTGCGGCCGTCGTAGTCGCCCGCGATCCGCTCGGCGTCCGCCACGTGCGGTGCCGTGACGGGGGTTACGGAGTGTCCAGCGGGGGGTCCGCCGCGCCACTGCCCGCGCGCCGCGCCGCTGCCCGCGCGCCGCTGCCCGCGCGCCGCGCCGCTGCCCACGGGCCACTGTTCGGGCTCCGCGCCGCTGCCTTGAGTGCGTCGACGCCCACGCTTGCGGTCCCCGCTCAATCGCCCACGTCTGCTGACCGTGCCTACTTCCTGACCGCTCTGGCGCACACCCGGGCCGACGGTCGGCAGAGTGCAGGTGGAGCGGTGCTCACGGGGCACCGGAGTTACGGCCCGCCGCCCGTGCCTCCTTCGCCGTAGGTGCCGATGGCGCTGTCCTCGCCGAACAGGTGCCGCACGGTCGACCGGTAGTTGGTGCGGACGTGGGTGAGGGCGTGCGCGCGGGCGCGGTCGGGGTCGCCGGAGGCGATGGCGTCGAACAACTCACGGTGCTCGGTGAGGAGTTGGGGCCATTCGGTGTTCTGGCGGGTCAGCCAGCGCAGGCGGCCGTCGACCGGCTCCATGACGGAGATGAGCAGGCTGTTGCCGGCCAGGGCGAGGATGCGGTCGTGGAAACGGGTGTTGACGTCGGTGATCGTCTCGGCGTCCCCGGCGCGGGTCGCCTCCGCCGCCCGGTCGAGCAGGGCCGACAGCTCCGCGAGGGATTCCGGGGTGGCGCGGGAGGCGGCGAGGCCTGCGGCGTACACCTCCAGCGCCTCGCGCAGTTCGAAGAGTTCCGCCACGTCCGCCGGGGTGAGACGGCGGACGACCGTGCGGCGCGGGGTCTCGAAGAGGACGAAGCCCTCGGCGACCAGTGCGCGGATCGCCTCACGGACCGGGACCCGGGAGACCCCGAAGCGGTCGGCCAGCTCACGCTCCACCAGCCGGTCGCCCGGGCGGAGGCGTCCCGCGATGATGTCCTGCCGCAGGGTGCCCAGGACGCGCTCGCGCACCGCCCCGAGGGGTTCGATCTTCGCTCCTTCCGGAGCAAGAGAGCTCATGGAGCAATCTTCGCCGACTCGGAGGGTGTTTTACGGGGCGTTAACCACGGCGACATCGGTCCGAACGGTTGACGGGAGGAGTATGAGCGCAGTTTGGTATACCAAACAACCCGAGGTGCCCTCCTGGTCCCCCACGCCGGTCCCGCACCCGTCCCCTCCACCTACCCTCGTCTCCTCTCGCTCCTGGAGGCCCCGTGTCCCTCGCCGACAGTGTCGAAGCCACCGGCACCACAGCGTTCGTCCCCGACCCCCGCCTCACCAACGAAGACCTCGCCCCCGCCGAGAAGCGGAACTGGAAGGTCTTCGACCTCTTCGCCCTGTGGATGTCCGACGTCCACAACCTCGGCAACTACACGTTCGCCGCGGGCCTGCTCGTCCTCGGCATGAACGTCTGGCAGGTGTTCACATCGCTGCTCGTCGGCTTCGTGATCATCTACATCGGCATGAACTGGATGGGGAAGATCGGGCAGCGCCACGGCGTGCCCTTCCCCGTCGTCAGCCGCATCAGCTTCGGCGTCTGGGGCGCCAACATCCCGGCCCTCATCCGGGCCGTGATCGCCATCATGTGGTACGGCATCCAGACCTACCTCGCGTCCGTCGCGGTCAACATCATGCTGCTGGCCGCCTGGCCGGGCCTGGAGTCCTGGACCCACAACTCCTTCCTCGGCCTGCACCAGCTCGGCTGGATCACCTTCGTCGCCCTCTGGCTCGTCCAGGCGCTGATCATCAGCCAGGGCATGGAGTCGGTCCGCAAGTTCCAGGACTTCTGCGGTCCCGCCATCTGGCTCGTCATGATCGCGCTGGCCGTCTGGATCCTCGCCAAGGCCGGCTGGACCATCTCCCTCACCTCGACCCCGAACCCGGTCTCCGTCGGCGAGCAGTGGCGGCAGTGGTTCGGCGCGATCGGGCTGGTCCTCGCCACCTACGGCACGCTGATGCTCAACTTCTGCGACTTCTCCCGCTTCGCGCCGGACTACCGGACGGTCAAGCGAGGCAACTTCTGGGGCCTGCCCATCAACTCGACCGCCTTCGTGGTGGTGTCCGTCATCGTCACAGCGGGATCGATCGAGGTCTTCGGCAAGGCCATCACCGACCCGGCCCACCTCGTCGCCGAGATCGGCAACACCTGGATCCTCGTCCTGGGCGCCCTGACCTTCGCCATCGCCACCATGGGCGTCAACATCGTCGCCAACTTCGTCTCCCCGGCGTACGACCTCGCCAACGTCTGGCCGCAGAAGATCACCTTCAAGGTCGGCGGCATGATCAGCACGGTCGCGGCGCTGGTCGTGACCCCGTGGAACCTCTTCTCCAACCCCACGGTCGTGCAGTACTTCCTCGGCGGCCTGGGCGCCTTCCTCGGACCGCTGTTCGGCGTGATCATGCTCGACTACTTCTGGGTCAAGCGCGGCCGGATCGACGTCGACGAACTCTTCAACGCCGAGCCCGGCTCCCGCTACTACTACCGCAAGGGTGTCAACCCCAAGGCCCTGTGGGCGTTCCTGCCGGCCGCCGCGGTCTCGGCGGTCCTCGCCCTGGTCACGACCTTCAGCGCGGTCGCGCCGTACTCCTGGTTCATCGGTACGGCGCTGGCCGCCGGACTGTACGCCGTGCTGTGCCGGGACGAGCGGGCCGCGGTGGAGCCCGCGGCTGCCGAGCCGGCCGGTGCGGGCGGCGCTGTCGGGTCCGCGGCCGTGGAGGGCTGAGCGTGCGCATCGTCGTCACGAACTGCAACACGACGCAGGGAATGACCGAGGAGATCGTCCGAGGTGCCCGGGCCGCCGCAGGCCCGGGCACCACCGTGACCGGACTGACCCCCGCCTGGGGGCCCGAGTCCGCGGAGGGCTGGCTCGACAGCTACCTGTCCGCCGCCGCCGTCCTCGACACCCTGCGGACCTACGAGGAGCCGTACGACGCCGTCGTCATGGCCGGGTTCGGCGAGCACGGGCGCGAGGGCGCGCGCGAACTGGTGGACGTCCCCGTCGTCGACATCACCGAGGCCGCCGCCCACCTCGCCTGTCTGCTCGGACGGCGCTACGGCGTCGTCACCACGCTCGCACGCTCCTGCGGGCAGATCGAGGACAGCCTGGACGCCGCCGGTGTCGGCCGCAACTGCGCGGCGATCGTCGGCACCGGGCTCGGTGTCCTCGACCTCGCCGACGCCGACCGCACCACCCGCGCCTTCCTCACCGCCGGGCAACGGGCCCGGGACGCCGGGGCCGAGGTGCTGATCCTGGGGTGCGCCGGGATGACCGGGCTGCAGCGGACGGTGGGGGAGAAGCTGGGGGTGCCGGTCGTCGACGGGGTGGGGGCGGCCGTGAAACTCGCCGAGTCCCTGGTGTCGCTGGGGCTGACCACCAGCCGGGCGGGGGGTTACGCGAAGCCGTTGCCCAAGAGGAGGAGCTGGGGGGCCGGGGGATCGGGTGCGTGGGGGATAGAGGGGACGGAGGCGCCGTAAGGGGTGGTGCCTCCTTGTCGTCGGCGTCGGCGTCGGCGTCGGTGTCAGCGTCGGTGTCGGCGTCGGCGTCGGCGTCGGCGTCGGCGTCGGCGTCAGCGTCGGTGTCGGCGGCTTGCGGCTGCGGGCTCGCGGTGGCTGGGGCGCGGTTCCCGGGCCCCTTACGGAACCGGGGACTCCGGGACCACCGCTGTCGCCGTGATCTCCACCAGCTGGCCCGTGTAGCCGAGGCAGGCCACGCCGAGCAGGGTCGACGAGTGGGGGCCGATGCTGAGGCCGGAGGCCTCCACGACGTCCCAGACGGCGGACAGGACAGCCGGCTCGCTGCTCACGACGTATACGTCCGTGTAGGCGACATGCGCGAAGTCGCTGCCCACCGCCCGCAGCTGCTCCCCGAGATTGGCCAGCACCTGCTCGGCCTGCCGTACCGGATCGCCCTCCCCGACCAGCTTCCCGTCGGCGTCCAGCGGGACGGAACCGGCGAGGAAGGCGAGCTTCGTCCCGGCCTCGACGACGGACGCGTGCGCGTAGACGGGTGGCGTGAAAAGGCTGGGGACCGTGGTGCGCTGGATCATGATTGCTCCCGGTAGAAGGACAACCTGTCGATCATGCGGGTTCTCCGCTCCGACCGCATCCGAGATTCGGGGCGGCGCACCACGCCGCACGCGCCGAGAACGATCCCACTGGAACGTCCGCTTCACCGGAGAGGCGGACCCACTCCTTGATCACGCGCTTGCCTCCATCGAGCCTCATTCGGCGATCCCGGCGTTGTTCACCAGCACCGACGCCGGGCCCAGATCCCGTTCCACCTCTGCCACCGTCCGCTGCCAGCCGTCCTCGCCGGTGACGTCCAGGGGCAGGTAGCGCGATCGCCCGCCGAGCTCCGCCGCCAGTTCCGCCCCCTCGGCGTCACGGACGTCGGCGACCATAGACCGCAGTTCGGACGGCCCCGAGGGATGCGCACGGGACCACGGGCGTGGGCGGACACATGCGGCCACCGTCTGACGCTCGAAAGGAGGTCCCGCCTCCCTCCTCGTCGGCCACCAGGTCCGCGCACGGCGTGACGGTACGGTGGGGAACGCGAACGGCGACGACGAGCAAGGGGGGCCGGTGTGCCCGGAGTTGACCGCACCGGGGGCCGGGAAAGCGACGGCGGCGGACCAGGAGGGGCGATGAGCACGGGTGGCGAAGCGGTGCCCTCCGACAGGACGCTCATCGGCTGGACGCCCTCGGCCGAGGACGGTCCCGGCCGGGAGTTCTCCGGCCCCGCGTTCCTCGATCACGTGGCCGACCGCCTCGCCGGCCTCCCCACTGTCCGCGCCGTCGCCCTCGGCGGTTCCCGGGCGGAGGGTACGGACGGCCCGGACAGTGACTGGGACCTGGCGGTCTACTACCGAGGCCCGTTCGACCCGGCGGATCTGCGAGCTGTCGGCTGGGAGGGCGAGGTCTCCGAGATCGGCGGCTGGGGCGGTGGCGTCTTCAACGGCGGCGCCTGGCTGACCGTCGACGACCGCCGGGTCGACGTCCACTACCGCGATCTGGACGTCGTCGAACGGGAGTTGGCCGAGGCCGAGGAAGGGCGCTTCCACGTGGAGCCCCTCCTCTTCCACCTCGCCGGCATCCCCAGCTACCTCCTCGTGGCCGAGCCGGCCATCAACCAAGTCCTGCGTGGCGACCTGCCCCGCCCGGCCGCCTACCCGGAGAAGCTCCGTACGGCCGCCGCCGAACGCTGGCACGGCACCGCCCACGCGACCCTCGCGTACGCGAAGGCCAACCACGCCCCGAAGGGCCGCCTCACCGAGGTCGCCGGCGCCATCGTGCCGACGAGCTGATCGCCATCCACAAGGCCCGTTACGCGATCCTGGCGGACCGGGAGTCGGAGATGTGGTTCGAGGCGGAGGGGCGCCAGCTGGCGAAGGACTCGTACGCGTTCGGTCACGGCCAGACCAAGGAGCACTACGAGCAGTACATGGCCTTCGAGAACAAGGAGCGCACCGAGCCTCCCGAGGGCTACACCGCCCCTTCTACAAGGCCAAGCGCCAAGAGGAAATGCGTACCGCGCACGCCCACTTCGAGAAGCGGCTGAACGACGCGATCGCCAAGGGCGAGTGGACCCCGCCGCCCTCCCGCGACGAACTGTCGGCTTGAACGCGAGCGCCCCGCACCGGATTCGACCGGCGCGGGGCGCTTTGGCGTGCTGGTCAGACCTGGGCGGCGTACGAGGCGAAGTCGTTCCACGCGGTGGGGGAGAGGGCCAGTTGCGGGCCGCGCTTCTCCTTGGAGTCCCGGACTCGGACCACCTCGGCGGCGCCCGAGCCCTGCCAGGAGACGGCCACTTCGACGCAGCTGTCGCCCTCGGAGCCGCTGTAGCTGCTCTTGAACCAGGCCAGTTCGGACATGCTCATAGCGCTCCTCGCATTCGCTTCAGCAGGCCCAAGGAGTCCGCCGGAGTGAGAGCCTGCGAGCGCAGTTTCGCATACCGCTGGTGGAGGACGCTGATCTCCTTCCGGTCAGTGATGAGGCGGCCGTTCTTCTGCCCTTCCGAGTACCCGAACCACTCGTTCTCCGGCGTCTCCAGCAGCTGAAGCGGGCCATCCAGGCCCGCATGCACCGGCTGGCGCGACGGCATGATCTGCAACTCCACGTTCGAGTGCCGCTCCACCACCTCCGACAGATGGTCGAACAACTCCCGCGTCACCGCCTCCCCGCCCGTGTGCCGCTCCAACACCGCCTGCTCCACGATGAAGGTGAACCCCGCCGGCGGCTTCCTCCGCGTGGACAGAAGCTCCTGCCGCGCCAACCGCGCGGCGATCCGCTCCTCCATCTCCTCGTCAGTCGGACGTGGCGGCACACTCAGCGACACGGCCCGCGCATACGCCTCCGTCTGCAACAGCCCCGGAACCACCCGGCATTCGTACGTGTAGAGGCTGATCGCGTCCGCCTCCAGCTTTGCCCACTGCCGGAACCAGCTCGCCAGCCCCGGCTGCCGGGACAGATGCTTTGCGGCCGCGCGCAGTGCCCCGAACGCGTCCAGTACCTCCTCCGCCCGCGTCACGAACTCCGGTTGCGGGAAACGCCTCCCCTGCTCGATCGAGGCCACGGTCTGCACCGAGTACCGCACCCGCTCCGCCAGCTCCTCCTGGGTCAGACCGGCCCGCTTGCGGAACGCCCTGAGCACCGCCCCGAACGTCTTCAAGCTGTCCGACGTCTCCGGCTCACCCCCACCCGGAGGCCCCCCGGCCACCGACCCCGCCCCACCGACGCCGCCCGTCCCGCCCGAGCCGTCCGCCATACCAGCCCACCTTCCGCGCACCTGCCCCGCCGCACACTCCGAACCCGCCCATGGTCACGCGCAGTCATGGACACTGTCCACTCTTCGTACTCGTACGCTGACCCAGAGTACGAGTCGCTGACCTGGTGAACGGTTCTGCCCAGAGGTCAGGTTGGGCCCCATGACGCCACCTCCGCCACCCTCCACGCACCAACCCCCGGTTACCGTACGTGTGTTCACCCAACGCTTCAGCTCGACCCCACTGGGCGCCCGCCTCGCCCGGCACCTCAGCCTCGTCCAGCTGCACATCTGGGACATCCCGCACGGCAGCTCACTCTCCGACACCGCCGCCGTGATCGTCGCCGAGCTGGCAGCCAACGCCGTGACCCACGGCCGCGTGCCGGGCCGCGACTTCGAACTCCGCCTCGCGCACGCCCCGGACCGCTTCCTCCACATCGAGGTGTCCGACACCCGCACCGAATGTCGACCGCCCCACCCCGAGGACCTCGGGTGTCCGGCGGCGCTGGACACGTCCGGGCGTGGACTCGTCCTCGTCGACGCGCTCGCCGACCGCTGGGAGGTGGTCGACCGGGTCGCGCGCGGAGCGGTCCTCCTCGGCAAGACGATCCGGGCCGAACTGGACCTGGCCCGAGACTGACGGTCGGCTTCGCGCCGCTCCGCACTTCCGCCGGGCCCGGTGGGTGGGTCGGCACGCAGTCCTCGTGCGCCGACAGGGCGGCGAACCGAACCGGGCCACAGGGATGCGAGCAGGCAAGCCGGTGCGGCGGGCACGGGCCCTCCGGTGATCACTGGGAGTGGAGAGCTCGGAGAGCTCCACGATCACTCGGGCCCGTGCCCGTCCCGTATCCGGCGCCGCCCTTCGCCGATCGGCGTCAGCGGCGTCAGCTGTGTCAGCTATGTCAGTAGTGCTCTTCGCGGTAGACGCCGTCGGTGTCGACGCCACCGCTCCACTCGCCGAAGCTCGTGTTCGCCAGCTCCATGTTGACGACGAAGGAACCGGCCGCCGCGAGGGTGATCCGGAACGGGGCGTCGTCATCGTCGGGCAGGTTGTTCACGGCCAGCAGCGGGAACTCCGCGGAGGCCAGTGCCCGCTCGTCGGCGATGAGGACGAGCGTGCTGTCGGGCCAGTCCTCGTCATCGCGCCCGATCCGTGCCTGGATCTGATCCGCCGTGAAGCCCGCGTAGGCGCGGTTGTCGATGACGGTGACCGAGTCGTAGTGCTCGGAGCCCTCTTCGAGGGCCTGGAGCAGGCGTGCCCACGCGTCCGGCCGCTCGAAGGACGTCCGTACCAGGAGCGGACCGGCGGCCTCCTCGATCGTCGAGGAAGGAGGCTCGGTCGCGGCCCCCGTACGTGCGCCGGGGATGACCTGGATGAGGAAGCGGGGCCTCTTGTCGTCCGCCGAGCGGTCACTGGCGTGGACGCGGACCAGGTAGGGGCCGGCTCCCGCGGTGGCGAGGTTCTCCTTGCGCAATGGCTCGTATCCGCTGTCGCACAGGGCGAGGAAGCCGGTCGTGGAGGTCACGGTGATCTCCTCGACCTCGTCCCAGCCGCTCTCCGCTCCCGGGTCCACTCCGGCGTAGAGGGTGACGATGGGGTTCTCCAGGGCGCTCCCGGCGTCGATGTGCAGCCAGTCCTTCTCGGCGGCCAGGAACCCGCGTCCGCGCGGCGGCTTGCCGGCGTCGGGGTCCATGACGGCCAGGTCGCCCCACTCCTTCAACTTGAGCGGCCGGGTGCGGCCGTCGAGGAGCGGCCAGTTGGAACGCTGCATGGAGAACCCCCATCGTGCTTGCTGTGCCCGCCGGTGACGTCTCGGAAGGGTAGACGGGCGCGCGGGAAGGCGCGTTGCGGCGCCTTACTGGATGTGGACGTAGTAGGCGTCGCCGTTGAGGACGCGCTGGTTCTTGTAGAAGCCGCCGAGGCGGGCGCCGGCGCTGCGGTTGTCACCGGCGGAGATGATGCGGGCGCTGCCGCGGGCCGGGTTGCCGCCCTCCTTGCTGGCGGCGAACGGGTACTCGTCGCAGTCGTACTTCTTGGGGTCGGGGTTGTGCACCTTCCCGCACATGGCCTTGCGGTGGGCGTTGATGGTCTTCGCGCTGGTGATGCGGTGCAGCGGGGTGGAGGCGCCCGGGTGACCGGATATCTTGCGCTGGGCGTCGAGAATGTGGGTGGCGGACTCGTTCACCTTCGCGTCGCTGCGGGAGAGGGTGAAGACGGGGGCCGCGGACGGGAAGACGCAGCCGGGGTTCTTGGTGCGCTTCGTCGGGCCCCAGAACGTGTCGTCGCAGCGGTACTTGGCGGACTTGTAGGTGAAGCCGCCCATCGTGTAGCCGGGCTTGGAGAAGGTGAAGCGGTAGGAGGCCGGACTGGCCAGCTGCTTCTTCTTCGCCACCCGGGCGGCGTAGCCGACGGTTCCCTTGCGGGCCGGGCCGAGGGTGGACCCCTGCGGGAACTTGACGGCGGTCTTGACGCCCTTGCCGCCGCCGACAGAAACGTTCATGCGGATGCCGCCGGCGTTGACGAGCTTGGCCTTGCCGACGGTGAAGCTCTCCGCCCACTTCAGCTTGCTGGTCTTCAGCGTCATCGAGTGCTTGATGTCGAAGGAGGCGGAGCCGACCGGCTTGCCGTTCCTGAGCACGTCGACGCGGGCGTCGACGAACAGGCACATGCTGGTGCGGGTGACGGTGATGGTGTTGATCTTGCAGCTCGCGGCGGCGGCCGTGTCGACGTAGACGGTCCTGACGGCCGGGGCCTGGGCGGCGGTGATGTCGTACGTCGCCGGTGCGGCCTGCGCGGTCGCGGCGCTGAGGCCGGTGAGGAGGAGCGTGCCGACAGAGGCACCGATGACGACTTGTCTGGGCCCGCTGATGCGCATGAGTGTGTGTCCCCTCGTTGGTGGAAGAACGGCGCCACGTGGGGGGCGCCGTCCCGAGGTGAACACGCTATTTGCCGCAACTGCCCTTTTTCTATTGGCACTTGGGACACTGCCCGGTGGGGCGGGTAGGGCCGTCGGGGCGGGCTGCCGGAGGCTCTCCGGTACCCGTTCGGCCTGGCGGCCACCGAGGCGTTGGCGGTGGACCTGTTCGGCCGACCTGTCGCACGTCGTCCTCGCCGAAGCGCGGGGTAGTGTTGCCGCATCCGCGGCGACACGAGCGCGGCATCGACAGGCGAGGGCGACGAGGAGACATGACAGGGCTGGAGGACGACGCGGCCGACCCACGCGGGCCGCTCTTCGAGAGTCCCGTCGAGATCCGTGCGAACGGACGGCCGACCGGCGTCGAACTGGAACTGCCCGCCGACGAGCCCGACCGGGTGACGATGCCGCTCGACCCGAAGGGCATGGCATCTAATCCCTGACCGTGCCGGTCGGGGCGCTGCTGTCCAGGCTCCAGGAGAAGGAGGTCGACCTCGCGCCGGCACCCCCGCGCCGACTCCGCGCTCCTTCTCGACCAAGCCGCCGCCTGGATGGGCGAGTTGTGCCCCGGCGTGAACATCGAGGCCGCCCCCATCGAGGGCACCGACACCGTCCGTCTCTCCTACGGCTTCGGCGACGCCCTCACCGCCATCCGGCGTCGCCGCCCCACCAGCGTCGGCTTCGCCCGACGTACGCCCTGCCCATCGTCGTCGCCTGCCTCACCGCCCAGCCGGGCGGGCTGGTCCTCCTGGAGAACCCGGAGGCGCATCTGCACCCGCACGGGCAGACCAAGATGGCCGAACTCGCCGCTTCCGCGGCCGCCCAGGGTGCGCAGTTGGTCGTCGAGACACACAGCGACCACGTCCTCAACGGCATCCGTCTCGCCGTCAAGCGGGGCCCGCTGACGTCCGAGCAGGCCGTCGTGCACTTCTTCCGCAGCACCAACGGCTCGGGCGTCGAGGTGATCACGCCCCACATCGAACGGCAGCAGCAGAAGGATGACCGCGGCGGGCTCGGAAACATCCACGTGGAGTCCGGGTCCGGGGCCTTCCTGCGCTACCGCTACCGGCACATCGTGGTCGACGAGGCCCAGGACCTGAGCGCCGCCCACTGGAAGATGCTGCGCGCGATGGTTCCGGCGACACCCACCAGCGGATCTACGACAACCAGGTCACCCTCGGCAGCCTCGGCATCAACATCCGCGGCAGGTCGGCCCGGCTCACCCTCAGTTACCGGACGACCTGGGAGATCCTCCGATCCGCCATGGGAGTCCTGGACGGCGTCGACTACGACGATCTCGACGGCGACCAGGACACGCTGGGCGGGTATCGCTCCGTTCTCCACGGTCTCCGTCGTCCAACGCTGCACGAGGCCGACAGTTGGGACGAGGCCGACAGCTGGGACGAGGAACTCGACCTCGTCATCGAGCAGTTGAGGACATGGACCGACGTCCCTCGGGAGTCCGTGGCCATCTGTGTACCGACGAACCAGATGGTCGCCGACGTCATACAGCGGCTGGGGCGGAGAGGCATCGTCTCGACGGAGATCACCCGAGACGGGCCGAGGAGCGACGAGGGTGTGCACGTCGGCACGATGTACCGCTTCAAAGGCCTCGAGTACCGCTGCATGATCATCGCGGGCGTCGCGGAAGGGCTGGTGCCGAGGTCGTCGGTGGACGTGTGGGAGCGCACCGACCCGCTGCGCCACCGGCGGGAGTTGCAGCGTGCTCGCTCGCTGCTGTTCGTGGCCGCCACCCGGGCCCGGGACGCCCTGGCGATCTCCTGGAACGGGGAACCGAGCCGTTTCCTGAAGCCGTTGCGGGCCACGGACCGAAAAACCTGAGCCCCGGCCCGGCTTGGAGGGCGACCCACGAGAAACCCGGCTGCGCTCCGTCGTGGCCGGTCAGGTACGAGAGCGTGACCGCTGATCCGGATCTCGGACCGGTGTCCATCCGTCGCCCGGGTCGAGTGCCGTCGACTCTTCTTCCGTTGCGTTCATAAAGAACGTGGCCTCTGCAAGGATCGTCACATCGCGGTAATACGAGCGTTCCATATCCTCCAGATCCGGGAACTACGGTGGAGAACACGAACACCTGATGCCAGCAGCCGGCGCACAGCCGGCGCATCAACTGCCGCCGCTGGTACCACCAACGCCCCGGCCGCCGTCGCCCGAAGGCACACCCCCGCCCTCACCCGACGACAGGAGCCCCGTGTCCCGCCCCGCTGCCCTCGTCCTGCCTCCCTGGCTCGCTCATACTCTGCGTGCGCAACGGGGACCGGTGCCCTGGAACGCGGTGCTGCGAGGGGCGTTGGCCGCTGGACCGCTGCTGCTCGCGGCCGTGCTGCTGGGGCGGCCCACCGTCGGGGTCCTCGCCGCGCTCGGCGCCATGCTCGCCGGGATCAACGACCGGCCCGGAAGCCGGCGCGTCGCCGTGCAGCGGCTCGGGGTGCCCGCGCTCGCGGGAGCCGTGGGGCTGCTCGCCGGGACGTACACCGGGCAGTACGCCGGTGCCGTCGTCCTCACCCTGCTGCTCACCGCGCTCGGGCTGCTCGCCGGCGGTATGACCGCGGTCGGGCCCGTGTCGTCCGGAGCGGGTACGCAACTGCTGGTCGCCTCCGCGATCGGGGCCGGGATGCCGTTGCCCGAGCCGGGGTGGGAGCGGGCGCTCGCCTATCTCGCCGGCGCCGGGTGGCTGCTCGTGCTGCGCCTCGCCCTGCCCACGCCCGCGGTCCTCACCGCCGGCGACTACCGCTTCGACGGGGAACGGGACGCCGTCGCCGCCGTGTACGACGCGATCGCCGGGCTGCTGGACGCCGTGGGCACCCCGGACGCGATCGCCCGGCGGTCCGCGCTGACCGCAGCCCTCGACCATGCCCAGGACGCGCTCGCCGGGCCTCGGCTGCGGCGGTACGCCAGTTCGTCGTCCGAGCGGCGGCTGCACGCCCAGTACGCCGCCGCGCTGCCGCTCGCCGAGGCGGCGACCGCGCTGGCCTGGGCCGGGGACGCCGTCGTCGGCCGGGCCTCCGAAGGGCCCCGGCGGCTCGCCGCCGCCGTGCGCGGCAACACCGCCACCGGGCCGCTGCCCGCTCCCTCCCGCTCCGCGCCCGCGCTGCGCGCCCTCGACGACGCGCTCCTGCGCGCCGCCGAGGCCTTCGACCGGGGCGGCGACGCACACGACCTGCACACCCGCCGCCGTACCCTCGGATCGCTCGTACGGCTCGGCCTCGGGTCCGGCGGACGTGAGTACGGGCTGCGGGTCGCCCTGTCGTTCGGGGCCAGCGCGGCCGTGGCCCAGGTGCTGCACCACCAGCACTGGTACTGGCTGCCCGCGACCGCCGTCTTCCTGGTCAAGCCCGACCTGGGGCCGCTCGTGTCCCGGGTGCTGTGCCGGGCCGCGGGGACCGTCCTGGGCGCCGTGCTCTTCGCCGGGTTCGCCGCCGTGCTGCCCCGGCCGGAAGGGCTCATCGCGCTGGTCGCGGTCAGCGGGGCGCTGATACCCGTCGCCACGCGGCACTTCGCCGCCCAGACCGCCGTCGTCACCGTCCTCGTCCTCGCCCTCGTCATGGTCGGCGGCGACCCCCAGGCCTCCTGGAGCCGTATCGCCGAGACACTCCTGGCCTGCGCCATCGTCCTGATCGTCGGCCACCTGCCGATGCCGAAGGGCCAGCGCGGCGGCGGCGTACGCGCCCGGCTCACCGAAGCGGGAACGGCGGCGCACGCCTACCTCGCCCACGTCCTGAACGAGTCGCGCGCGCCGGGCGGGACCGCAAGGCTGGAGGGGGTCTCCATGACGAACGGGCCCGCAGAGGCGGACAGGGCTGCCGGACCGGATGGGGCTGCTAGGTCTGATGGGGCTGCCGGGTCTGATGGGGCTGCCAGGCCGGGTGGGGCTGCCGGACCGGATGGGGTCGCTGGGTCGGATGGGGCTGCCGGGCCGGATGGGATGGCAGGGGCGAGCGGTGCTGTCAGGTCGAGGGGGACCGCCAGGTCGGATGCGGGAGCCGGGCCGAACGGAGCCGCCGGGCGGAAGGGAGGCTCCCTGTCGAGCGGCCCGTTCCGGCTGAGCGGCTACCCCCGGCGGAGCGGCGATTCCGGGCCGAGAGGAACGGCCCGGTCGAGCGCCACGCACCGGTCGAGCGGGCCGTCCGTGCCGAGCGAGCCCTCCTGGACGGGCGGCGCGTCCGCGCGGACTGGTACATCCGGGCAGACTGGCGCGTCCCCGCAGTGCGGTACATCCGCGCAGACGGGCGCATCCGCGCAGGCGGGTGGGTCCGCGCAGACCGGCGCATCCGCTCAGACGGGCGCATCCACGCCGACCGGTGTGTCCACGCCCAACGGCGTGACCGTGTCCGTCGGGGCCGCCCTGCCGGGGGAGACAGATGACAGGGCCGCCCGCTGGACCCTGCGCCGCGAGGCGTACCGCACACTCGCCCGGGCCCGCGCCGCGATCGCCCTCTCCGAAGCCGAACTGCCCGCTCTGGCCCGGCACACCGAAGGCACCGACGAGGTCGCCGCCGTCCTCGAACGACTGGTCGACACCACAACCGCCTGCGCCGTGCACCTCGACGACACCGGACGGCTCAGCCGCCACCACACCGAGCGGATCACCGCACTCCTCGACGAACTCGCGCTCCACCAGAGGCACGCGGGCATCAGCCTCCCCGACGCACCGGACGTGGCCGACGTACTGCCGAGGCAGGGCCTCAGCGCCTGAGCCCGTGGGCGTGGTCCCGTGGGCGTGAGCCCGTGGGCGTGGTCCCGCGGGCGTGGTCCCGCGGGCGTGAGCCTGCGCGCCTGAGCCTGCGCGCCTGGGCCTGCGCGCCTGGGCCTGCGCGCCTGGGCCTGCGCGCCTGGGCCTGCGCGCCTGGGCCCGCGCGCCTGAGTCCGCGCGCAGGCAACCCCGCGTGAGCCCGCGCGCCGGGGCGGTGGGGCGCGCCGGGCGCGGCCGGATCCCACCCCCTCGCCCCCCGGATGCCCGATTCGCTCCTCTCCCCAGCGCGCCACGGTCGTACCGTGACGGCATGACGCCGCCTCCGTCCTCGTCCCCCTCCTCCTCGACCTCGTCGCCGTCGCCGTCTCCCGCCGATCTCGTCATCACCGGCTGCACCGCCCTCGTCCACGACGAACACGAGGGCATCGCCTTCGTCGAGGACGCCGCGATCGTCGTACGGGAGGGGGTGATCGCAAGCATCGGGCCGGCGGAGGAGACGGCCCCCGTGGCCACCGGGGAACGGATCGACGCGCGCGGCCAGGTCGCCATGCCGGGGCTGATCAACTGCCATACGCACGCGCCCATGGTGGCGCTGCGCGGCATCGCGGAGGATGTGCCGGCGCAGGAGTGGTTCAACGACGTCATCTGGCCCGTCGAGTCCAATCTGACGGCGAAGGACGTGGCGTTGGGGGCCCGGCTGGCCTGCGCGGAGATGATCCGGGGTGGCGTGACCTGCTTCGCCGACCACTACTTCTCGATGGACATGGTCGCCGCGGTGGTCGAGGAGACCGGTATGCGGGCGCATCTGGGGGAGGCGTTCTTCTCCTCACAAGGGCGCGAAGGCAGGGAGAGGTCCCTGGAGTTCGCGCTACGGCGCCGGGGCGCGGCCGGCGGTCGTATCACCACCGCACTCGCCCCGCACGCCCCCTACACCGTCGAGGACGCCGACCTCGCCGCGACCGCCGACCTCGCCCGCGAGCACGGCCTCCCGGTGCATCTGCATGCCGCGGAGAGCCGCGACCAGACCGACAACAGCCTCGCCCGGCACGGCGTCACGCCCATCGAGGTCCTGGAACGCACGGGGCTGCTCGGCGTCGACGCGGGTGTGCTCATCGCGCACGGCACCGGGATCGTCGAGCGCGACCTACCGGTCCTGGAGCGGGCGACCGGGCCGGTGGCCGTCGCGACCGCGCCCCGCGGCTACCTGAAGTTCGCCTGGCCCACGACCCCGGTGCGGGCCCTGCGCCGTATCGGCGTCCCCGTCGGGCTCGCCACGGACGGGGCCGCCTCCAACAACTCCCTCGACGTGTGGGAGGCCATGGCCCTCACCGCGCTGGTGCAGAAGTCCACCGAGGGCGATCCGCGCTGGCTGACCTCCCGCCAGGCCCTGCACCACGCCACCCTGCAGAGCGCCCGGGCCGTCGGGCTGGGAGAGCGGATCGGCAGCCTCGCCCCCGGCCGGCGCGCCGACATCGTCCTCGTCGACCTCACCGGCCCGCACACCCAGCCGGTGCACGACCTCGCCGCCACGCTCGTGCACAGCGCCCGCTCCTCCGACGTACGCACCACGATCGTCGACGGCCGGGTCCTGATGCGCGACCGCGAGCTGCTCACCGTCGACGTGCCCGGGACGGTACGGGAACTGACAAGCCGCCTGGCCGCCCTCACCGACCGCAGCCACGGCGGCCGTATCCAGGACTACGACGAGCCGCCCCAGTGAGGGAAAGCCGCCCAGTGAGCGAAAAAGGTCCGCCTCCAGGAACCGCCGCCAAGGAGTGGGCCCTCACGCCGCCAACTGATCGTGCAGCTCCTCGTGTTCGCCCCGGAGGGGGACGCGGGATCACGCGACTGGGCGGCCTTCCTCGACGAGATGGGGCACCTGGCTCATCTGCGGGCGCGGGGCGCCGAGTTCGCCGTCGTGTCGCGGGCGCCGTACACACGAATTCTCCCCTTCGGGGCGCGCATGGGATCGCCGGTGCCCTGGTACTCGTCGTACGGCAACACTTTCAACCATCACTTCGACGTCGTGGAGCGGTCGGGCGTCGGCCTGGAGGGGCTCGGCTCCACGGCCGGACTGCCGGCCCTCACGGCGTCGGGGGCGGTGGGCGGCGACCGGAACAGGCACCACGACAAGTATGAGGAGTGACAAATAGTGCAAGTGTTGGCACTTAGGGTCACCGGAATGTGTGATTTCTGAGAGGTACCTCACGATCCGCCGTTGACCTCGTGTCAACTACGTCTCAGTACCGTCACTTCGCGAGCCGTTCACCCCATGGTTGGCGTTTAAATCTACGAGCTGACTAGCCGCGGGCTACGGGCTCACGGGTGCAGCGCGACATGGAGGTGCAGGGTGAACGGGCGAACGGTGCTGGGGCGCTTTCCCGCCGGTGGGCCGCGCGGCTCGTGGCCGGCCGAGGAGTTGGCGCACGCGGCCCGCCTCGAGGGGCAGCAGGCCGAGGTCGTGATGGACATCGCGACGGACATGTTCCTGGTCATCGTGCGCGGCGCCGAGGCCGCCGCGACCGCGTCGGCCTGACTCACCCCGCCTTCGGCGCGGGCACCTTCGCGGCGGAGGCCTGCCCTGTCGTCGGCACCTTCGCCGCGAACTGCTCCGCCTGGAGCGAATAGAGCTCCGCGTACACCCCGCCCGTGGCCAGCAGTTCGTCCGGGGTGCCGGACTCCACGAGGCGGCCCTGGTCGAGGACGTGCACGAGGTCGGCATGACGGACCGACGCGAGCCGGTGGGTGATCAGGACGACCGTCTGACCGGTGCCCGCCAGGGCGCGGATCTTCTCGAAGACCTCCAGCTCGGCGCGGGCGTCCAGGGCCGCCGTCGGCTCGTCCACGATCAGGATGCGTCCGCGCCGGTACGCGGCCCGCGCGATCCCGAGCCGCTGCCACTGGCCGCCCGACAGCTCGTGCCCGCCACTGAACCCCCTGGCCAGAAGCGTGTCGAGGCCGCGCGGCAGGTCGTCCATCACATCCTGCGCCCCCGCCTCCGCGACGGACGTGGCGAGACGCTCCTCGGTCAGTGGCGCCGAGGGGCGGCCGATCGCCATGTTGACGCGGGCGGTGAAGGGCCACCGCTTGAAGTCCTGCGCGACCATCGCGATGCGCTCGGCCAGCTGCCGCCGGTCGGCGCTCGCCGCGTCCACACCGTCCCACATGATCTTGCCCTGGTCCGGGGTGTACAGCCCGGCCAACAGCTTGACCAGGGTCGTCTTGCCCGAGCCGTTCTCACCGACGAGCGCCACGATCTTGCCCAGCGGCACGGTCAGGGTGACGTCGCTGAGCGCGGGCCGGCCCGCCTTCCCCGGATAGGCGAAGGTCACGTTCTCCACCCGGATCTCTTGCGGGTCCCCGGGCAGCGGATCACCGCCTTCCGGGATCGCACGCTTGGCGGCCTCCACGTACAGCCGCTGCATGTCGCCCACGAAGAGGGCCTCCTCGTGGAGGGAGTTCACCTCCAGGACCAACGTGTCCAGGCTCGACGAGCCGGTACGGATCGCGATGACGGCCGTACCCGCCACGGACAGCGCCATGGCGCCGCCGAGCAGCAGACCACCCAGCGTCGCGTACGTCGCCACCGTGGCCAGCCCGGTCCAGACGGCCGCGTACAGGCCCGTACGGGCCGCCAGCCGGGCCAGGCGCGCCTGCTCCGCCTCCGCCGTCTCCGACATACGGCGGAAGTGGCGCAGCAGGAACGGGCCGACGCCGTGCACCCGGATCTCCGGGGCCGCCTCCGGCTCGATCAGCAGGGAGCCGATCAGATAGCCCGCGCGCGCGTGCTGCACCCAGGCGTGGAAGGAGGTGTAGCGGCGGCGGGCGATCGTCAGCGCGCTCCAGGCGCTCGGCAGGGTCATCGTGACGAGGAGCGGGAGGAGGGCGGGGTGCAACACGGTCAGCACACCGGCCGCCGCGATCAGCGAGATCAGCGCGTTCACCACACGCGCCGCGTAGGTGATCATCCGGCGGGCCGACTGGGCGCCGTACTTCGCGGTGTCCAGCAGCTTGTGGAAGCCGTCGTCCTCGATCGCGGACAGCTCCACGGCCGCCGCCCGCTCCAGATACAGCTCGGTCGCGACCCGCTCCACCTTGGGCTCCAGCCGGCCCGTGGCGAACGTCGACGCGGCGCGCAGCAGGGTGGACACCAGCATCACGGCGGCGATGGTGACGAGCGCGGGGCCGGCTCCGCGCAACCGCTCCTCGACCGTGCCGTCCGCCATCAGCCGGCCCAGGATCGTGTTCACCGCGAGCAGGCTCACCGCCTGGGCGAGGCCGCGGCCCGTCTCGGCGGCCAGCACGGTCCGGGCGGCCCGCCGGTCCGCCTGCCAGGCCAGCCGGAAGCTCGACGCGAGCAGCGACGGCAGCCGCCGCACCATCGCGCGGAAGTTCAGCTCCAGGAACGCGTTGGCATGCTGCGACCAGCCCATGTCGTACCGCAGCGGCCCCCCGAACAGCAGCAGCTCCGACTCCGACGTCTCCGGCTTGCCCTCGTCACGCGCCTTCCCCACCCATGGCCTCCCCCGAGTCGTCGCCGACAGGCCACTATTCCGGCGCACCCCACCCCCCACCAGGGCGCACGACAACCCCGCCCCCACCCGCCCGGAGCACGCGGGGCGCGAAGAGGCAGCGGGAAGTACGCCGCGGCGCCCCTGTGACGGGCCGAAGGCCCCGTCGTAGGGGCGCGGGGAACTGCGCGACCGGCCCCCACGCGCCCGCGGCCGCGAAACAACGGAACGTCCCCGAAGCCGACGGGGATCCAGGGCGCAGCCCCTGACAAGACGCCCCCAGCCGGAAGCGGAGCTCTACGCGGTCATCGTCCGGGACCAGGACGGCGTGGTCCCGGTGGCCCGGCACAACGCCAGATACAGCGGTATCGGCGGCGTATAGGGAATGGCCCCCTCCGGCCGCAGGATCAGCCCGGGTACGGCCGAACCGTCGGAGACCAGCGCTCCGGTGGTGTAGCGCACCGGCGCCGGCCACTCCAGCGCGTAGTCGGAGTCGGCCGGCACGATCCACCACCAGTGCGCCCGGTCGGCGTAGACGCAGCCCACCCGGGGCAGTCGGGGCAGGACCATCGGCCCGAAGCGGGCCGGGACGGCGACCGCGTCGCACCCCATGGGCGCGGTCATGCCGTCGGGCAGGGGAATGGGGCGGGGCGGCGCGGCGGGACGCTGGGCGCGGCGCAGTCGGGTCAGGGTGTCGAGGCTCACCACGCGGGCCACTCTGCCCCCACCGGGAGGCCGAGCGGGACCGATCGACCCGCTCACACCCATTCGGCCCCCGTCCGCCGTCCGACTTCCGGCCGGACTTCGACTTCCGTACGGCGTTCGGCACCCGCACGGTGGCCGGCCACCGCACGGCCGTCGGCGCCCCTGCGGGCTTCGGCGGCTCTACAGGCCTCGGCGCCCGGCGAACGGAACGCCTCCGCCTCGCCGTCCCGGTCCTGCGAGGGCGGCTTCTTCGCGCCCCAGCCCAGATCGGACCGAGCCGCCGTGTCCCTATCCCTATCCCTGTCCCTGCCGGCGCCCGCTGCCATGTCCACCACTACCTCGGCCGGAACGGTGGCGGTGAGGAGCCCACGTGGCACATCCGCCCACACCAGAAGCCCCAGACCGACCGGCTGCGCCCCCCAGGAACGACAGAGGGACTCTATGAGGAGCAGCCCTCGCCCGTGTTCCTCCTCGGGCCGCTGCGGCGAGGGGTGCGGCTCGCCCGGAGCGCAGCCCTCGTCCCGTACCGCTATGCGTACCAGGTCGTCGCCGTCGTGCAACTCGCAGACGATCTGGGTGCTCGCGGTGTGCACGATCGCGTTGGTCACCAGCTCGGACACGACCAGGGCGGCCGTGTCGCAGGTGTCCTCGCAGAGGGCCCAGCCGGTGAGCTGGGTACGGGTCACGCGCCGGGCCTGGGCCACGGCACCCGGGTGCGCGGCCAGCTCGAATCGAAACCGGCGCTCGGCGATTGTCTCGGGGCGCGCCCCGGCGGCCGGACCGGGACCGACACGGTCTCCGGCGGCGTCTGTTCCTAACGGCGCAGGGGGCGGAATCACGCTTGCCACTATCGCCCCGCCGTGAACACTTGGCAAGTGTCACTCTGAAAATTGCAGAGTGCCGTATGACTCTCTGAACGGTCATGGCACACTGCACGCAACAGCACGTGTAGCGGCGCCAGTTGGAAATCCCTCGCACATCGTCCGTATGCACGCACAGTGTTCGTTTGTGTACACGGACCTGCGTGGCGCGCGAGGCCTCCGAACGGCGCCGCAAGGCTGTCCGGACCGGACAGGCCGGGAATCGCCGCAGGTCAGCGCAGAGTCAGAGGGGAGAGAAGCGAGATGAGCGAGCCGCGGTCCGCGCCGACGGTCGGCCAGGTCGTGCTCGGCCGGCGTCTGCTGGACCTGCGCGAGCGCGCGGGCATCAGGCGCGAGGACGCCGCGCGCATCCTGCACGTCGCCGCCGCCACGGTCCGCCGCATGGAGATGGCCGAGGTCGCCCTCAAGATTCCCTACCTCCAACTCCTGCTGAAGGCGTACGGGGTCGGGGACGAGGAGGCCGAGACCTTCGTCCGGCTCGCCGAGGAGGCCAACAAACCCGGCTGGTGGCAGCGCTACCACGACATCCTGCCGGGCTGGTTCTCCATGTACGTCAGCCTGGAGGGCGCGGCCGCCCTGATCCGTGGCTACGACCCCCACTTCGTCCCCGGACTGCTGCAGACCGAGGACTACGCGCGTGCCGTCATGACCTCGGGCGCCATCGGCCAGACCAAGCCCGAGGACATCGAGCGCCATGTCGCGCTGCGCATGCAACGGCAGGAACTGCTCACCCGTAAGGACGCGCCCCGGCTGTGGTGCGTGATGGACGAGACCGCCCTGCGCCGCTCCGTCGGGGGGCCGGCGGTCATGCGCGCCCAGATCGACCGGCTGCTGGAGGTCATGGAGCTGATCCATGTGACGCTCCAGGTCGCCCCGTTCGACACAGGACCGCACCCGGGCACGTACGGGCCGTTCGTCCTGTTCCGTTTCGCCATGCCCGAACTTCCGGACATGGTCTACAGCGAGTACCTGACCGGCGCCGTCTACCTGGACGACCGCTCCGAGGTGGCGACCCACCTCGAGGTCATGGACCGCATGGCGGCGCAGGCCGCCACGGCACAACGCACGAAGGAGATCCTCCGGGATCTCCGCAAGGAGCTCTGAAGACACCGAATGGAATTCATCAAGTCGCAGTCGCGCACGCGCACGCAGTCGCACATACGCGTCTACAACGGCATGCCCGCCCGGGAGCTGGGCAGCGAGGGCTGGCACAAGCCCTGGAGCGGGGGCAACGGCGGCAACTGCCTGGAGGCCATGAAGCTCGCCGACGGCCGGATCGCCGTACGGCAGTCCACCGACCCCGACGGGCCGGCGCTGATCTACACGCCCGACGAGATGAACGCGTTCATCCAGGGCGCCAAGGCGGGGGTGGCCGACTTCCTGCTGTCGTGAGGCTTGTTGCGCACTTCCTGTTGTTCAGTCAATCTCCCTATGTTGGCCCTGAGTTGATCACCTGTTGCCGCAGAACCCCATGGAGTTCGTCATGAGCGGGCGTTCCCCCGTCGAGATCGACACGAGTAGACCCCACCCCGCGCGGATGTACGACTGGTACCTCGGCGGCAAGGACAACTATCCCGTCGACGAGGCCATGGGCAGGCAGATGCTGGCCCTGGACCCCCGGGTGCCGGTGATGGCACGGGTCAACCGTGCTTTCATGCACCGCTCCACACGCTGGCTGGCGGAGAACGGCGTACGCCAGTTCCTCGACATCGGCACCGGTATCCCGACCGAGCCGAACCTGCACCAGATCGCCCAGCGGGTCGCCCCCGAGGCGAGCGTCGTCTACTGCGACAACGACCCCATCGTGCTGGCCCACGCGGCGGCCCTGCTGCGCGGTACGCCCGAGGGGCGCACCGAGTATCTGCAGGCCGACGTGCGCGACCCGCACGCCGTCATCGAAGGCGCCAAGAAGGTGCTGGACTTCGGCCGGCCGGTGGCGCTCTCGCTGATCGCGCTGCTGCACTTCGTCTCCGACGAGGACGGCGCGCACGCCCTGGTCCAGCGGCTGATGTCCGAACTGCCCTCAGGCAGCTACCTGGTCGTCACCCATGCCACCGCCGACTTCACTCCGGAGGAGTCGAAGGTGGCGGTGGAGAAGCTCAAGGCCGCGGGCGTCACGCTGGCCCTGCGCTCCCGCGAGGAGTTCGCCCGTTTCTTCGACGGCCTCGAACTCGTCGACCCGGGCGTCGAGGTGCCCCACCGCTGGCACCCCGAACTCGGCGAACCCGTCCCCGGACAGGACGACGGGGTCATCCCGGGATACGGAGCGGTGGCACGTAAGCCGTAGGGCATGCGTGGACGGCCGTACGACATGCGCGGCGCAGGCTTCTCGGCCTGCGCCGCGTCATCATGACTGCGGGTGTCTGCGCCGAGTCATCAGGTCTGTGAGCGTCTGCGGGCATCTGCGGGCGCCGTGCGCGCCGTGTATGCCGTGGTGTGCGCCCGGCGCCTACACGTACGACCAGATACGACGCGGTGCGTCGACGATGCGGCTCATGACGACCACGGCGTCCGGCGGCTGCGCGGTGTCCCGCTCCCGCTCCAGCGTCAGCCCGTAGTAGATCTGCTCGATCGACGGCGGCCCGACCGACAGGTTGCGCCAAACCGCGCCGGGCGAGTCCTCCTGGCCGGTCCTCACGAGGTAGGCCGCGGCCATCGTCCCCGTACGGCCGACGCCGGCGCCGCAGTGCACGAACACCGGACCGGAACTCTCGGAGACGGTGTCGAGCAGACGCTGCACCTGCTCCGGCGTCGGGGTCTGCCCGTCGCGCATCGGCACGCGTACGACGTCGAGGCCCGCCTCGCGCGGCAGGGCGAGCTGGGCGGCGCTCAGGTTCTCGGCGCGCAGGTCGACGACCGTGGTGAAGCCGAGGTCGGCGAGCGCCCGGTAGCCGGCGGGCGAGGGAGCGGCCCCGCGCCACAGCTCGCCGTCCGTGCCGACGGGCTGGAAGTTGTGGACGCCCCGCAGCGACCGGGTCCCCTCGGGTGCCGAGGTCGTCTCACGCGCCACGTACGACACCGCCAGGATTCCGAGAGAACCCGCGCTCCACAGGGCGAGATAGCCGAGCAGCAGGCCGATCAGCGCACGCACCGCGTTCCGGCGGAGCGAGCGGGGCCGTGCGGGAGCGGTGGGGAGAGGGCCTGGGCGTACGGGCGGGGGCGTGAGGGCGACAGGCATGAATGACCCGAAGGGTTGGGGACGGGGGTCTGCTTCGCAGCGTATCCCGCACGAGGTAAGGGCTCTGTCTGTTTGTGTCCTACCTCACGGCTTTCGCGTCGATATGTAGTGATCAATGCTCTCGCTGTGTGCGCTGTGTGCGCTGTGTGCGCTGTGTGCGCTGTGTGTTCTGTTGGTCTTTGGGGCTCCGGGCTCGCTCACTCCTCGTCCGCGTCGCCGATGCCCACCACCGTGAGGTAGGCGCGGTCCACCTCGGCGTCCTCCAGGCAGCCGCGCAGCCGCAGGCGGTCGTGGTCGGTGAGGGCGGGGCGGACGACCCCGGCGAACAGGCCCTCGCCGAGTTCGCCGAGCGTGGTCCGCCGTAGAGGCACCGACGTGGAGTTCCGGCAGCGTTCCCAGGCCTGGGACGCCGCCATGGACTGCCGCTCGGCGGTCATCGACACCCCGCGCATGTCCACCCGGACCAGCACGGAGGTCGCCTCGGCCTCGTTACGCTCCTCTCTCTTGGTCTGGGTGAGGTCGGCGAGCCCGACGACCAGCGGGACCAGCAGGGCGGCGCCGACGCCCACGGTGATCAGCCGCCTCGCCCGGCCCCGGCTGCCGCCGCCGAGCGGGGCCTCGTCCTCCAGGTCGGCGTCCGGCGCCGGATCGGGCGCGGTCAGCGCGGCCAGCCGTCCGGCGAGGCGCCGCTCGGCCGTGGGCCGGGCCGTCACCGACGCGATCCGCTGCACCAGCCACGCGATCACCGACAGCACCACACCGGTGACCATCAGCACCGGCACGAAGACATACGTACGACTCGCCGGGTCCTCCAGCCAACGGAACCGGTCGCCCCGCTCGCGCGGGTGCGACTGCCGGAGCCGGGCGAGCGCGTCCTCGTGCCGCCGGTCACTCTCCCGGATCCGCTCCTCGATCCGCGCGAGACGCCCCAGCAGCACGATCCCCAGCAGCAGCACCCCGACGATCAGGAGCAGTACCCCGCTGAGGATGGCCCGCTGCCACTGCCACCGGTAGAGGTACACGACGAAGTAGACGGCCGCGCCCACCGCCGCCGCGCCCCCGAAGAGGTAGACGAGCCGTCTCATCACGACCCCTCCGACCGTACGTCGCCGCAGGCGCCGTCGACCGTCAGCCGGGTGCCCGGCGGGAAGCGGCGTACCGCGTCGTCGACGCCGACCACCGCCGGCACCCCGAACTCCCTGGCCAGCACGGCGAGATGGGACAGAGGGCTGCCCGTCTGCGCCACCAGCCCCGCGAGGTGGGGCAGCAGCGGGGCGAACGCCGGATCGAGGGTGCGGACCACCAGCACGGCGTCCGGCGGCCCGGTCCCGGCCCCGTCCCACACGGTGCCGATGCCCCGGCCGCCGGACACGCCCCGGCCTCCCTCGCCGGAACGCCCGGCGGCACGCTCGGCGACGACCACACCGCCGTTCGCCAGCCGGAACCTGTCCGGAAGCGAAGCGGACGCGGTCCGGGGCAGCCGCTCCTCGAAGTCCCGCGGCAGCCCCCCGACCTCCAGCGCGGTCACGAACTCCTTCCACCGCAACAGTCCCGCTCGCCGGGCCTCGCCCAGCACACCCCGCACGAGCAGTCTGCGCGCCGCCTCCCGCACCAGCCTGACCTGCAACTCCTGCACCCAGCGGATACGCAGCCGCAGGGCCTCGCGGGGCGGGAGAGAGCCCGGGGAGACGGAGACGGAGGCGGTGCGGTGGGGGGAGGGAAGGGGGGCCGTGTCGTGGTGGGGGTCGGAGACGGAGGAAGCGGTTGAGGCCGTAGCGGTAGCGGCGGCTGAGGCGGCTGAGGCGGCTGAGGCTGAGGAGATGGCTGAGGGTGCTGAGTCGGTGGAGGGGGCCGCCGTCGAGCCGTTCCGGTGGGCGGGCTCGGGCGGGGGCAGTCGCAGGTCGCCCCACAGGCTGGGGGCCGTCAGGGCGAGGATCACGGGGTCGGCGGCCACCACCTGGTGGTCCGGCAGGTTCCGGTCCCGGTACCTCGTCTCCGTGAGCGTGGCGAGGGCGGTGCCCGCGGCCGTGACGTGGGGTTCGGGGAGGAGAGCGCCCGCGAGGGCTTCCTGGGCGTGGAGCGAGACCAGGACGGCGCGCGTCCAGCGGAGGGTCGAGATCAGGTCGGCGGTCGGCAGCTCGGCGGTAGGCGGGGTCTCGGTCAGCCGACGGTCGACGTCGGCCACCAGGTCCGTCGTCAGCCCCGGCAACGTCTCGGTCAGCTGCCCCACTCGCCAGGAGGCACCGAGCCGCCGGGCACCCGGCGCCGGGTTGAGCCACGCCAGCCGGGGGTGTCTCGGCGGAACGGCGCCCAGCAGCCGCAGGTCCGCCGCGGCCCGGCCGCCGACCGCCGTGACGACCGGAGCCGTCCGCAGATGCCGACGTGGCGCCCTCCCGCCGATGTGGAGGGCGAAGGAAAGCCCCCGGGCCATCGGGGCCACCCACAGATCCTCCTCCAGCGGCTCCAGCTGCCCCGGCAATGTCTCCGCCACCGGCCCGGGGCCGAGCAGCCGGGCACCGCGCGGCGGCCGGGCCGCCATCGCCGTGATCGGACGGCTCTGGAAGAGCCACAACCGCCCGTCCTCGTCGAAACCGAACTCGAGGTCCTGCGGCCCGCCGAAGACCCGGGCGGCCCGGCGCGCGAGACGCGCGAGGCGACGCAGCTCGGAGGCGGTGAGCAACGGCTCGGGGACGGCCGGCCGCAGGGCACCGGACGCCTCCGCCGACCTCACGGACTTCCGTGGCCCCACCGTTCCCCCCGGCTGTGCCGGCCTCGGCGTCCGCGCCGAGTCGTTCGGCTCCTCTGGTGGCCTCCGCTCCCTCTCCCGCCTCGTCCCTGCCGCCCCTCCCGCCTCTGCCGCCCCCTTCGCCTCCGTCGCCTCCCCCTCCTCCGCCGACTCCGTCCGCAGCAGCCGCCCCCACCGGCTCAACCAGTAACTCGTTCCCGGCTGCTCCCCGCTGACCAGCGTGTCGGGCCCGCCCCGCACCGCGCTGACCAGCATCCGATCGGTCCGCCCGGCCACGGGGTCCGCGCCGAACAGCACACCCCCGACCCGGGCCCTGAGCATCGGCTGGACCAGCACCGCCATGGGTGCGCTGTCGCCCTCGGGCCGCCGCGCCGAGCCGAGCACGGTGCGCACCGCCGCCCGGAACTCCTCCCATCCCCGCACATCGAGCACCGAGTCGAACTGCCCCGCCAGCGAGGACTCCTCCGTGTCCTCCTGCGGCGAGGAGGACCGTACGACGAGGGGGCGGGCACCGTGCCGGGACAGCTCGGCCCAGGCGCGCGACAAGGCAGAGCCCTCGGAGATGTCAGAGATGGCAGAGATATCGGAGGCTTCCTCCGCGCCTGCGCCCCCGTGTGAGCCGTCCGAGGCGCGTGCGCCGGGCGCGATCACGAAGCCGGGCAGCACCGGCAGTCCCGCGCCGGCCGCTCGCGCGAGGTGGGCGGCCTTGGAACCCGTGAGCAGGGGGAGTGCGGCTGTCGGCCGGTTCAGGGCGACGACGTGAGAACGGAGTGTGCCGCCGCTCCGGGGCGGAGCCCCGCCGTGCGCACCTTCTCCGTGTTCTCCGTGACGTTCGTCGAGCGTCGTCATCGAGCACCCTCCAGGACCGGCCGCCAACAGGAGGGGATGCGAGGGAGAGGCCCTACGCCTGACGACGGACCGAAGGATGGGGGCAGAGCACCGCCGGATCGTGGACGCCTGCGGTGACAGCGGTGACAGCGGTGACGTACCTCCTGACGTCATTGGTCCCACCGTCGTCGATTTCCTGTCGACCGGGAGTCACCGCCAGGCCGCCAGGCCAGCAGGCCAGCAGGCCTCCGGCTTCCGGCCCGCCGACCGTCGCAAGCCGCTCACCCGGGCGGCAGTACCCCGCACAGCGCCTCCACGGCCGCCCCGTACGCGTGCTCCGGGGGCGTCGCGTACCCCACGACGAGCCCGTCCGGGGCGTCCCCCGTCGCCTCGGGATGCCGGAACGCCGCCAGCCCGTCGAGCACGACGCCCCGCCAGGCCGCCGCCTTCACCGCGGACCGCTCGGTCCCGGGCGGCAGCCGCAGCAGGGCGTGCAGTCCGGCGGCGATCCCGGTGACCTCGATGCGCGGCGCGTGCGTGGCGAGGGCCGCGACCAGCCGGTCCCGCCGCGCCCGGTACCGCTGCCGCATACGCCTCACATGACGGTCGCACGCCCCGGAGACCACGAAGTCCGCGAGCGCCGGCTGTTTCGGCCCGCTCGCCCACGCCTCCCGTTCGCCCTTCACCTTCAGTACGGCGTCGACGTACCGCTCCGGCAGGACCATCCATCCCAGCCGCAACGCCGGCGACAGGCTCTTGCTGACCGAGCCGATGTGCACGACCCGCTCGGGATCCAGGCCCTGCACGGCCCCGACCGGCTTGCGGTCGTAGCGGAACTCCCCGTCGTAGTCGTCCTCCAGAATGAGCCCGCCACGCGCGCGTGCCCAGTCCACGACAGCGGCCCGCCGGGCGGGAGGCAACGGCCCACCGGTGGGGAACTGGTGTGCGGGCGTGAGCAGCTCGGCCCTCTCCCGGCCCAGCCCGTCCACCCGGGCACCGTCCTCGTCCAGCGGCAGCGGAACCGTCCGTACGGCGGCCTCCGCCAGCAGCTCACGATGGAAACCCAGACCGTACGACTCCACGGCCAGCGGCCCCCGCAGCACCCGGCCGTGGAACAGCAGCCGCAGCGCGTGCGCGAAACCTGAGCAGACCACGATCCGCGACGGCTCGGTCCGCACCCCACGCGCGGGTGCCAGGTATGCGGTGAGCGCCTCCCGGAGCTCGACCCGGCCGGCCGGATCACCCGGCCCGAACGCCTCGTTGGGCGCCTGCGTCAACGCCCTGCGGTACGAAGCGGCCCAGGCCGCCCGCGGGAACGCCGACGCGTCCGGCGTGCCCTGCCGCAGATGGTGCCTGGGCCCCCGCGCGCGTGGAGGCGCCTTCCGGGGTACGCGCGCGGGGGCGCCCAGTGGTTCGGCCCGCTCGGCGACCCGGGTACCCGACCCCTGCCGGGCCGTCAGCCAGCCCTCCGCGACCAGCTCCGCGTACGCGTCGGCGACCGTGTTGCGGGCGATGCCCAGGTCCGCGGCGAGCGAGCGGTACGGGGGCAGCCGGGTGCCCGGACGAGTCGGCCTCCGCGCACCGCGTCCCGCAGCGCCCGGATCAGCGCCGCCCGCCGCCCGCCCCCACCGGACAGTTCGAGATGCAGATCGGCCCCGATCCGCTCCGTAGAATTGACCCATGAATCCACCATAGAAATGCACCCTACGGCAGGTCTTTCCATCGAATAGATTCATGGTCATGACGACGAACACGACAGCGACCAACACGACAACGGCGAACACCACAACGGCGAACGTGACAGCGACGAACGGGACGGCGGCGAACGGGATGAGCGACAGCGGCGCGGCGGTGGGAACCCCGGCGGTGGCCGCACCCCCTCGCCTCGACTTCGCGAAGTCCGCCCGCAACGTCTTCCGCGCCCTCATCGGCTTCGACGCGGCGGCTCGCGAGGGCATCGACCCGGCCCTGGTCGAACTGATCCAGATCCGCGCCTCCCACCTCAACCACTGCGCCTACTGCCTCCACATGCACACCAACGACGCCCGCAAGGCCGGTGAGAGCGAGGACCGGCTCCACATGATCCCGGTCTGGCGCGAGGCCCGGCACTTCTTCACCGCCCGCGAACAGGCCGCGCTCGCCCTCACCGAAGCGGTCACCCTCGTCGCCGACGGCGGCGTCCCCGACGACGTCTACGCCGAAGCCGCCACCCACTTCGACGACACCGAACTGGCCCACGTCCTCGCCCTGATCTTCACCATCAACACGTGGAACCGCATAGCCCTCTCCACGGCCAAGCAAGCAGGCACGGACACCCGCTGAGCCTTCGACGCCGCCGGCCCTCCCCGCCTCGGTCGCCTCATCCCGTCGCGGCCCGTCCCGCGGTCGGCGGCTACGCCGTCATGGGGCGGTCGTACGGTCCGATCGGTGACGGGAGACGGTCCGCGCCGGTCAGCCGGCGGTCGACCGCGGCGGCCACCGACCGCCCCTCGGCGATCGCCCAGACGATGAGGGACTGCCCACGGGCGGCGTCCCCGGCGGCGTACACGCCGGGCACGTTCGTCGCGAAGTCCGGCCCCCGCGTGATCGTCCCGCGCGGGTCGAGGGCCAGCCCGAGCTGCTCGACGAGTCCGTCCTGACGGTCCGGCCCGGAGAACCCGAGCGCGAGCAGGACGAGATCGGCGGGCAGTGTCCGCCCGGTACCGGGCCGGGCCTGCCGCCGTTCGTCCACCTCGACCAGATGCAGCTCCCGTACATGCTCCGTCTCGTCCCCGGTGAAGCGGAGCGTGGACGCCGCGAAGAGCCGCGCGTCCGCGTCCGCCGCCGGCGCCGACCGAAGGTCACGCGCCTCCTCGTGCGCCGCCGAGAGCCGATAGACCTTCGGATACGTCGGCCACGGATCGACGTCCTCGTCGCGCTCCGCCTCCGGCAGCGGATAGATGTCCAACTGGGTCACCGACGCCGCCCCTTCCCGCACCGCCGTCCCCAGACAGTCGGCCCCCGTGTCACCGCCCCCGACGATCACGACATGCTTCCCGGCCGCCGACAACGGCGACACCGTCAGATCCCCCTCACACACCCGGTCGGCCAGCGGCAGATACTCCATCGCCTGATGAATGCCGTCCAACTCCCGGCCGGGCACGCCCAGTTCCCGCCACGCCGTGGCGCCTGTGGCGATCACCACCGCGTCGTACCGGGCTCGCAGCTCCGCCGCTCCGACGTCCTTCCCCACGGCGGTCGACGTACGGAACTTCGTGCCCTCCGCCCGCATCTGTTCCAACCGCCGGTCCAGATGCCGCTTCTCCATCTTGAACGCCGGGATCCCGTACCGCAGCAACCCCCCGATCCGGTCGGCCCGTTCGTACACGGCGACCGTGTGCCCGGCCCGCGTCAGCTGCTGTGCCGCCGCCAGCCCGGTGGGCCCCGAGCCGATGACGGCGACCGTCTTCCCGGACAGCCGGTCGGGCGGACGCGGCGGCGTGAACCCGTCCTCCCAGGCCCGGTCCGCGATGGCCACCTCCACGTTCTTGATGGTCACCGCGGGCTGGTTGATCGCCAGCACGCACCCCGCCTCACAGGGCGCGGGACACAACCGCCCGGTGAACTCGGGGAAGTTGTTCGTGGCGTGCAGCCGGTCGCTCGCCGCCCGCCAGTCCTCCCGCGACACGAGGTCGTTCCACTCGGGGATCAGGTTCCCCAGTGGACAGGCCTCGTGGCAGAACGGGATCCCACAGTCCATACAGCGGTCGGCCTGCTTGCTGATGATCGGCAGAAGCGCCCCGGGAACATACACCTCGTCCCAGTCCCGCACCCGCTCCTCCACGGGCCGACGGGGCCACTCCTCGCGTGACGTGGTCATAAAACCCTTGGGATCGGCCATGGCCGTCTCCCTCACGTGATGCGTACGCGTACGGGCACGGCCGTACACCGGCGGACTCGGATCGGGCGGGGCATGGGGCGCAGGGCGCGAAGCGCGTGGCTGTACGCCAACCGGCGGCACTCTCTTCCCGCCACGATACGACGCGTCCGCCGCCCCCGCCTCAGGCGAGCGCCAGCAGATACGACAGGGCCGCGGCGGCCGAGGCGACCGTCCGGACGTGGTTCCACGTCGTCCACCGGTTCACGTACTCGCGCCAGTACGCCGCGGCCTCCCGTGTGCCCGCGTCCAGCTTGGCGAGCGTCTCGTTGCGCGGCACGTTCGCCACCATCGTGACCCCGAAGCAGCCGAACAGATAAAGCACGCTGCCCAGCAGCAGCTCCACCCTTCCCTGGTCCGGCCACAGCACGAACGTCACGACGGCCAGCACTGCGCAGAGCACCGCCGTACCGACGAACACGAACATGAACGCGGGTGTCAGGGCGCTCACGTTGATCGCCTGCATCGCCGCCACGCCCTGCGCCGGCGGCAACGACGCCAGCCCCTTCATCACGAACGTCGAGAACCCGCAGAACACACCCGCCACGATCGCCGTCCCGAGCAGGCCCAGCACCGTCAGTACGAAGTACGGCCCATCGATCATGTCCGCTCCCACCTCGATCCCCCGAATCCACAGATCCTGCACTCCACCCACCGTCACCACAAGCGAACGTCCGTGCAGCCACAGTCACCATGGTCGAGACGCGCGCCCCATGCGCGAGCGTCCACGCCGCTCTGCCGCGGTCTCGCATCCGGGCTTCAGCCCGCCGCCCGCCACCCCCGCAGCGTCGTCTCCACCACCCCCGCGATCCGCCGTCGCGCCTCGTACCGGGCCATGCCGGTCATCAGGAGCCGGTCGTACGGCGTGTCCACGTGCCGTACGGAGGCGATGACCGCCGAGGTCACCGCGGCCTCCGACAGGGCGCGCCCCGCGGCGCTGCGGCCCACGCGGCCGCTGCCGCGCACCGAGGCGTGGGCGGCGATCTCCCGGGCCCGCTCGTCCGGGCACGCGGGGAACAGCCGCCGTATCTCCGTGGCGAAAGCGTCCGTGAAGCGCACGTCCTCCGCCGCCCGCCGCCGTGCGTCCCGCAGCCGACGGCGGCGCCGTGCCTCCGCGTCCGCCAGGCATCGTTCCTCGGCCCGGGCGAGCGCGGCCTCCTCCACCAGGACACCTTGCCGCTCGTACCGGCTCCGGCGCCGGTTGAACCGTACGACCACGGCCGACAGCGCACTCTCCTCCCGGGCTCGCCGCGTGAGCGCGGTGTCGCCCCGGGGCAGGAACACCAGGTGCCCGAGGTCCGCGCAGTCGAGGCAGCGCGGCGCTCCCTCCTCCAGCACCAGCATCGCCACCGGGCCGCCCCGGCACTCGGCGCAGTGCTTCTTCCTGAGTGCCTGCACGACGACAAGTCCGGTACGGGGCGGGGGAGTAGCGAGTGCTGCCATACGCGGTTCATTCCCCTGGGTGGCCGCATGGTCACGCGGTCGTCGGGCCGGCCTCCCGGCCGACTCGGGCCTGGTTCGCCGTGCGCGGCATCATGGGCCGTGTGCGATTCGAAGCGATCACCTGGGAACGGCTCGGCGACCTCCTCGCCAACCGCCTCCTCGACCTGAAGCCGGAGGACGGCTCGCCCTGGCCGCGCATCGCCTTCGACGGCGCCCCGGCCGCCCGCCCGGGCGACCTCGCCGTCCGGGTGTCGGAGGCGCTGCGCATACGCGGCCGGTCCTCGCTCGTCGTGGGCACCGAGGGCTTCCTCCGGCCCGCCTCGCTCCGGTTCGAGTACGGCCACGAGGACGTGGAGGCGTACTACGACGGCTGGTTCGACACCGCCGCGCTGTGGCGCGAGGTCTTCGGCCCGCTCGATCCCGGCGGTACGGGCCGGGTCCTGCCCGACCTCTGGGACCCCACCAGCGACCGCGCGACCCGCAGTCCCTACGTCCCGCTCCCGCCCGGTGCGATCCTGCTGACGCACGGTCCCCTCCTCCTCAAACACTGGTTCCCCTTCGATCTGACCGTCCATGTCCTCCTGTCCCCGGGCGCCCTGCGCCGCCGCACCCCCGAGGGCGAGCACTGGACCCTCCCCGCCTTCGAGCGCTACGAGACCGAAACCGCCCCGGCCGCCACCGCCGATGTCCTGGTGCGCGCCGACGACCCGCGGCACCCGGCCTGGAACGGCTGACGACCGGCGGTCCTCGGCGACACCGCCGAGATACTCCCCGACGAGGACAAACGCCTTGCGCGCGAGCTTTCGCACAAGTACCTCGGCATCGACCCTCCGGCGGAGAGGGACGACGAGGTCCGCGTGATCATCCGGGTCGTCCCGGAGCGGATCGTCCACTTCGCCGCCTGAGGCACCCACGTCCGGTGCGGGGGTGGGAAGGACTCCTTCCGAGTGCGCTTCACCCCGGTCGCGGCAAGAATGAAGGGCGCCGGGACTAGCGGTGCGTCCTGCGCCGCGCCGGCCGTCCGGCACCGGGAGGTACTACATGACCACCGCCGGAGACGTCATGCACCGCGGCGCTCAGTGGATCCCCGCCCACGAGACCCTGGACCGCGCCGCCCAGCTGATGCGTCAGCTGAACGTCGGAGCACTCCCCATCAGCGACCAGAACGAACGGCTCTGTGGCATCCTCACCGACCGCGACATCGTCGTCGGCTGTGTCGCCCTGGGCCATGACCCCTCGACGATCACGGCCGGCGAGCTGGCCAAGGGCACCCCGCGCTGGATCGACGCGAACGCCGACATCAGCGAGGTGCTCCAGGAGATGAAGGGGCACCAGATCCGTCGGCTCCCGGTGATCGAGAACAAGCGTCTCGTCGGCATGATCAGCGAGGCCGACCTGGCCCATCATCTGTCCGACGACCAGATCGCCGCCTGGGTGGAGAGCGTCTACGCGAAGAGCGCGACGCCCTGACCCGCTCGATCACTCCCCGCTGCGGCAGTCACAGCCACCCGTTGCGCTTGAAGCCCCGGTAGAGGGTGATGCAGCCGGTGGCTATGACTCCCAGGACCAGTGGGTAGCCGAACCTCCAGTGCAGCTCGGGCATGTGCTCGAAGTTCATGCCGTAGACCCCGCACACCATGGTCGGCACGGCGATCAGCGCCGCCCATGCCGTGATCTTCCGCATGTCCTCGTTCTGCGCCACGCTGACCTGCGCGAGATGCGCCTGCAGGATGGAGTTCAGGAGTTCGTCGAATGCGGCGATCTGCTCGGTGGCCCGCAGCAAGTGGTCGGAGACGTCCCGGAAGTAGGCCTGTATCTCCGGGTCCACCACCCGGATCGGTCGCGTGGTGAGCTCCAGGAGCGGACGGGCGAGTGGGGCCACCGCCCGCTTCAGTTCGAGCAGTTCGCGCTTGAGCTGGTAGATGCGCCCCGGGTCGACGCGCGCGCCGTTCGCGGCGAACACATCGGTCTCGACCTGGTCGATGTCCGTCTGGACGGAGTCTGTGACGTTCAGATAGTCGTCGACCACGTGGTCCGCGATCGCGTGCAGTACCGCGGCGGGTCCCTTGGTCAACTGCTCCGGATTCGCCTCCAGTTCCTCGCGCAGCGGGCCGAGCGAGCCGTGCCGCCCGTGCCGTACCGTGATCACGAAGTCGGCGCCGACGAAGACCATGATCTCGCCGGTGTGCACCACCTCGCTGGTCGCGGTCAGTTCGGTGTGCTCGACGTAGCAGACCGTCTTGAACACCGCGAACAGGGTGTCGCCGTAGCGCTCCAGCTTCGGGCGCTGATGGGCCTCGACCGCGTCCTCCACCGCCAGGGGGTGCAGGTCGAAGAGCTCGGCGATGCCGGCGAACTCCCGCTGCGTCGGCTCGTGCAGCCCCAGCCAGACGAAGCCGTGGTCGTGCCTGCGGACCTGCTTGACGGCCTCGACGACATCACGGCCGCCGGGGGAGCGGACGCCTTTGTGGTACGTCACGCAGTTCACCACCGAGGTGCCCAGCGGGGAGCGGGCCGGGTGGCTGAGGTCGACGCGCGGGCGCCGTCGGGCCAGCCGTGCCATCTTGCGAAGGCCGCCGACCCTGTCGAGGCCGGTGACCTTCCGCAGATTCCCTGCCATGGACATCTGGATCTCCTTGCGTGGATCTCCTCGCACCGCACTTCGTGCCTTGTCGCGCCAGTTTGCCAGGGCCGCACGAGAGCCGGACAAGGCTGTGGGAACGGAGCGTTCCGCTTCACTTGTAGACGTCCCATCTGCCCGGCCGTTCCGAGCCGGTCCTCGGGTCCGGTCGCCGCCGGGCGATCTGGAGGACTGCGGGAGAGTCGCCATCGGCGACAAGTCGGGCAAATGGGATGATCGCGGCATGATGCGAACCGACGGGTATCTCCTCGACCACCGGCAGGCCGAGACGGGGCAGGGCCCCGACGCCTTCGCCGCGCTCTTCGACGCCGCGACGTTCCGGCACATGGAGGGCTTCGGCCTGGGTTCCGGCTGGCGCTGCTGGGAGGTCGGCGCGGGCGGCACTTCCGTGGTCTCCTGGCTGGCCAAGAAGGTCGGCCCGACCGGCAAGGTCATGGCGACCGACACCGACATCTCATGGGCCGTTCCCTCGGTCACCCGCCCCCCGGTGGAGGCCCTCGTCCACCATCTGGGCGTCGACCAGCCGCCGGGGGACGGCTTCGACCTCGTCCACGCCCGGCTCGCCCTGGCTCACGCACCGGACCGTGAGCAGGCGCTGCTGTCGATGATCAAGGCTCTACGTCCCGGCGGACGACTCCTGATCGAGGACGCCGACACCGCCCTCCAACCCCTTGCCTGTCTCGAGGAATCCGGCCCCGAGCACCAGCTGGCCAACCGGCTCCGCCAGGCCGTCCGCGCGCTGCTCGCCGAACGCGGAATCGACCCGGCGCACGGCCGCAGACTCCCGCGCCTGCTGCGTGCGGCGGGACTGCGCGGGGTGGAGGCCGACGCGTACTTCCCCGTCGCCGCACCGGCCTGCGCCGCCCTGGAGGCGACGACCATCGACCGGCTCCGCGAAGCGCTCGTCACGGCGCACCACGCCACGGCGGAGGAGATCGACCAGCACCTGGCCAACGTGGCCTCCGGCACGATGGACGTCGTCGCCCCGCCGCTGATCTCGGCGTGGGGACGGAAGGCGTAGCGGCATGTCCCGCCCCACGACGGGGCGCGGGCACCCACCGCCCGACGACCTACGGCGCTGCCCGATCGACGTCTCGGCGCCGCCGCGTCGATGTCGCGTGCCCGCACGTCGACGCCCACGGAGCCGCACGACGGCACCACGGCACGCGGTGGCCCGATGCGGACCCATGGGTACCGCGAATCGTCGCAGCTGCCCACCGGACACAGCTTCAGCCGGCCACGGGGCCGAGACCTCATCCGGCCCCCGGCGGCCTTCCGCCCACCTTCTCCACCGCCCGCGCCCCCGCCCTGCATCCCTCAGCCGCCGCCTCCTCGGCCTCCGCGCCGGCGAGCAGTGCGGCCAGGAACGCCCCCGTGAAGGCGTCACCCGCGCCGGTGGTGTCGTGGGGCACGGCGGGAGCCGCCGGAATCCGTGACTCGACGCTGCCCCCGCGGGCGATCAGCGCACCGTCGGCCCCCTGCTTGGCCACGACCAGGGGAACGAGACGGCTCAACTTGGCCGCCGCGTCGGCCGGATCGGGCAGTCCGGTCAGCAGGTAGGCCTCGTCGCGGCTGGGCAGCAGCACGTCGACGCCCTCGGCGAGCGTGAGGAAACGGTCCACGCCCAGCTGTGTGAGGAACCCCGCCGACGCGGGATCGACGCTCACCGGCACCCCGCGCGCGCGTGCCGACTCCAGGGCCACGGACACCAGTGCGCGACTCGGCTCGGAGAAGAACAGATAGCCCGACAGATGCAGCCGCGCGACCCCGTCGAGCAGGGACGGCGACCAGTCGTCAGGGTCCAGCCGCAAAGACGCACCGCTGTCCGTGAGGAACGTGCGTTCGGCCGCGTCGCCCGTGTCCACCAGACAGATCACCGTCCCCGTGGCCGCCTCCGGATCGACGACCAGGTGGGGCCGTACCCCCGAAGCGCGCAGCTCTCGTTCGTGCCACGCGGACCCGTCCGTGCCCACGCGTCCGAGCAGTCGCACGTCGGCGCAGCCCCAATGGGCCGCCCAGCAGGCCACGTTGGCGCCCGCCCCGCCCGGCAGCGTCCGGATCGAGGAGGCCGTGTCGGTGCCCGCCGCGAGCGGCCCGCGGTGCCGGGCGACGACATCCGTGACGACGTCCCCCACGACGAGCAGCGCCCCGCCCGCTTCACCACCGGGCCCGCTCACCCCACCCTCGGGCCCGTTCACGCCCTGCCGCGCCACCTCACGCCCCGGCCCAGGCCGCCGCGATCCGGGACGCGAGCCGTACGTTGCCGCGTACCGCCGCCAGGTTGGCGCTCAGGGAGGCGCCGTCGGTGTGCCGCACCAGATAGCCCAGCAGGAACGGTGTGACCGCCTGGCCCGTGACGCCCTCCGCGTCGCACGCCTGGAGCGCCTCGGCGAGCACGCGCGCGTGCAGCTCGGGGTCGAGCTGCTCCTCCTCCGGCACGGGGTTGGCGACGATCAGCGCCGACTCGGGGCCGTCGAGCGCGTCCTGGGCCCGCATGACGTCCGCGACCTCGCCGGGCGAGGCGAGCGTCCACTCCACCGGATGACCCGAGTCGGACAGATAGAAGCCGGGGAAGCGCCGCGTGCCGTACCCCGCGACCGCTACGCCCAGCGTCTCCAGACGCTGCAACGTCGCCGGCACGTCCAGGATCGACTTCACGCCCGCGCACACCACCGTGATCCGGGTGCGCGCGAGGAGGCCCAGGTCGGCGGACTCGTCCTGGGTCACCGTCCACTCCCGGTGCACGCCCCCGAGCCCGCCCGTCGCGAACACCCGTACGCCCGCCAGGGCTGCCAGCTGGGCGGTCGCCGACACGGTGGTCGCCCCGCTCACCCCCGAGGCCACCGCCAGCGGCAGGTCCCGGTGTCCGAGCTTGCGGATGCCGTCCTCGTTCGCGACCCGCTCCACCTGCTCCTTGTCGAGGCCGATGTGGGGCCGCCCGTCGAGCACGGCGATCGTCGCGGGTACGGCGCCCTCCTGCCGTACGACCTGCTCCAGCTCCAGCGCCACCTGCAGATTGCGCGGGCGGGGCAGCCCGTGCGCGATGATCGTGGACTCCAGCGCCACCACGGGTCGACGCGCGTCGACCGCTTCCCGCACCTCTTCGGACACCACCAGCACGTGCATGCCTCCTGTCTGTCGTTCTTCCCTCATCCCTGGCGGACGGCGTGTCCGGCCAAACCCTTGCGCCTTGTGGCGCAGGACACCAGCCTGAGGTGCATGAAGGAGAACACGACACGTCTCGACCATGTCGTCCTGTGGGTCCAGGAGCCGATCGCCGCGGCCGACTTCTACGAGAAGGCCGTCGGCCTGGAGCCCGTGAGGGTCACCGCATACGCGGCGGGACAAGCCCCCTTCCCCTCCGTACGCCTCAACGACGAGACCATCCTCGACCTCATGCCGCTCGCCATGGCCGAGACCATGAAAATGGTGCCCGGCGCCGCCGGCAGCGCCGGCCACCCGGTCAATCACGTCTGCCTCGCCCTGCCCGCCGACGCCTTCGACGCACTGCGCACCCGTCTTGAGGAACGGGCGGTCCCCGTCTCGGACTTCTCGTACGACTCCTTCGGGGCGCGTGGAGCGGCCCGGCGCAGCTTCTACTTCCGGGACCCGGACGGCAACGTGTTCGAGGCACGCCACTACGACCAGGCGTGAGCGGTTTCCGGCCGGTCTCGGTGTGCCGGAACGACGACCGATGACCGATTCGCGCCGTGGTACTCACCTCCGGTGCCTCATCTGCAAAGGCCACACACGGGCACGCAAAGGCCACCCATGGCCGGCTCAGAACAAGGGTTCCGGAAGCACCCCTTCCAGGGCCAGCAGCTTCCGCTTGGTCTCCAGCCCACCGCCGAACCCTCCGATGCCGCCGTCGCTCTCGACCACCCGGTGGCACGGCACCACGACAGGGAGCGGGTTCGACCCCATCGCGACCCCGACCGCCTGGGCCGCACCCGGCTGCCCCACGCGGCGCGCGAGGTCGCCGTAGCCCACGACCGAGCCGTAGGGGACGCCGGACGCGAGCTCGCGCAGCACCTGACGGTTGAACCCGGAGATCAGCGACCAGTCCAGCGGCAGCGCGAAGTCGTGCCGCTCGCCCGCGAAGTACGCCTCGAACTGACGTATCACCTCGGCCAGCTGAGGGTTGTCGGGGGCCTGCACGGGGGTGGTGCCCAGGCGGGAGGCCAGCCGGTCGAGTGTCCGGTCGCGCACCGCGTCCGTGGCGTGGAACACGACATTCACCAGGCCGTCGTCCGTCGCGGCCAGCAGCAGTGGGCCGATGTCCGTGCCGACGACGGCCCACACCACCTGCTGCTCGGCCTGCGCATGGCTGTTCATGGGAACACCGTACGGGCCGCCACCGACAACGACCGTGGCGTGCGCTCCGCCCCCGGACCGCACGCCACCGACTGCGGATCGCCTCGTCAGCCCTGTGTGGCCTCTCTGACCACGTCCGGCTTGTTGGTGATGATGCCGTTCACGCCGTAGTCCGCCACCTGGCGGGCGTTGACCGCGTCGTTCACGGTCCAGGTGAGCATCTCCAACGGGTTCCCGTGCGGACCTTCCAGCGCGTGGATCGTGGCGACATAGGACTTGGAGATGGTCGTGTACGAGGAGTTGATCTGGTCGCTGAACCTCGCGTACTCGGGAAGGTCGGCGATGTCCGGGGTGCCGAGAAAGCCGGTCTTCACGGCCGGGCGCAGCTCGTGGACGCGCCGTACGGTGTCGGCGCTGAAGCTCTGGACCACCAGTTTCGTGAGCTGCGCCGGGCCGAGCCAGCCCTCGTTGCCGAGCACCTTCAGGGTCTCCTGCTCGATACCCGGGTAGAGCTGGGGGTTCTTGATCTCCAGGACGAGCTTCTGGTGGTTGCGGGACACCCGCTGCATGTACTGCTCCAGCGTCGGCACGCGCGCGCCCGCGTAGCTGCTGCTGAACCAGCTGCCCGCGTCCAGGCGCGCGATCTCCGCGGCGGTGAAGTCCGCCACGCTCCAGGGCGCGCGCTCCGGATAGAGCTCCTCGGCGTTGGTCGTACGCGCAAGCGTCGCGTCGTGGAGGACGACGAGCCTGCCGTCCTTGGTGCGCTGGACGTCGTTCTCGACCCAGTCGAAGCCCATCTCGTCGGCCTTGTCGACGGCGGCCAGGGTGTTCTCGGGCGCGTAGGCGGAAGCTCCGCGGTGCGCGACGACCAGCGGATTGTCGGCGTCGGCGGCCGCATGGGCGGCGGAAGTGGGGAGCAGGAGGACGGTGGCCCCCAAGAACGCGGTGGTCGCGGCGGCAACTGCGCGCACGTGCATGCGTACTCCTCGCGTCGATCGATCACGGTCAGTTCAAGAGTGACAGCAGAGGGTCAACGGCAGGAGGGCGCGGGATGGCCATGAATTGAATGGAGTTGCCCAAGTCCGCTCACGGGCACCGCACAAGTGAGGCAAGGGCGTGTTTCTTTGCCGGAAAATCGTTCGACCATTCCGGTGGGGGTCATACTCTCTGCGACACCCCTGACCGTTGTGGCGGTCCCGGGGCCGGGGGCATCGCAGAAAATCCAGGGACGCGACAGGGCGGGAAAGGCAGCCGCGAATGCAGGGCACGGTCGACGGCTTCAGCTACGGACTCGTCACACCGGTGGTGGCCTATCTCATGGCCTGTCTCGGTGGCGCGCTCGGTCTGCGCTGCACCACCAGATCGATGCTCGTCGACGGCCGGTGGCGGATCGGCTGGCTCGCGCTGGGCTCGGCGGCCATCGGCTCCGGCATCTGGACCATGCACTTCGTCGCGATGATGGGGTTCAAGGTCCTGCGGACCCCGATCCACTACGACCCCCTGACCACCTTCGTGAGCCTCGCCGTCGCCATCGTCATGGTCGGCATCGGGATCTTCATGGTCGGCTCCAAAGGGGCGACCGGGGCCGCGCTCTTCACCGGCGGCACCATCACCGGCCTGGGCATAGCCTCCATGCACTACCTGGGCATGGCCGGAATGCGCCTCAACGGCACGCTGGAATACAACACCCTCACCGTGGCCGCGTCGGTCGTCATCGCCGTGGTGGCCGCGATCGCCGCCCTGTGGGCCGCCGGACAGGTCCGCGGGTTCCTGTGGAGCGTGGGCGCCAGCCTCGTCATGGGGATCGCCGTCAGCGGCATGCACTACACGGGCATGGCCGCCCTCAGCGTCCATCTGCACAGCGCCGCCGCCCCCGCCCCGGCCGACGGCTCCTCGTCCGCCGCCCTGCTCGCCCCGCTGATGATCGGGCCGCTGGTCTTCCTGCTCCTCGCGGGCGTCGTCGTGATGTTCGACCCGTTCATGATCATGGGCAGGTTCCACGGGTACCCGGCCGAGCGTCGGCCCGGCATCCCGGCCCAGGCCACCGCGCACACCTGCCGGCACCAGGAGTCCCGCACCGGCGCGGAGCACCGCGAGCGGAGTTCCCGCGCACCACAGAACCGCTGATCGGAGCCCGTTGTCAGTGCGGGGTCGTACGGTGGATTCCATGCGGCCCGTTTCCAAGATCGAACGCACGGTGGCGCCCTTCGAGGTCGTCAGCCCCTACCAGCCGAACGGCGACCAGCCCACGGCCATAGCCGAGCTCGCCCAGCGCGTCGGAGCAGGTGAGAAGGACGTCGTTTTGCTCGGAGCGACCGGCACCGGCAAGTCCGCCACCACCGCGTGGATGATCGAGAAGCTCCAGCGCCCCACCCTGGTGATGGCGCCGAACAAGACGCTGGCCGCCCAGCTGGCCAATGAGTTCCGCGAGCTGCTGCCGAACAACGCGGTCGAATACTTCGTCTCGTACTACGACTACTACCAGCCAGAGGCCTACGTCCCGCAGTCGGACACCTACATCGAGAAGGACTCCTCGATCAACGAGGAGGTAGAACGCCTGCGCCACTCCGCGACCAACTCGCTGCTCACCCGCCGCGACGTCGTCGTGGTCGCCTCCGTCTCCTGCATCTACGGCCTCGGCACGCCACAGGAGTACGTGGACCGCATGGTCCCCCTCAGGGTCGGCGAGGAGTTCGACCGGGACGAGCTGCTGCGCCGTTTCGTGGACATCCAGTACACGCGCAACGACATGGCGTTCACCCGCGGCACGTTCCGCGTCCGCGGCGACACCATCGAGATCTTCCCGGTCTACGAGGAGCTCGCCGTCCGCATCGAGATGTTCGGCGACGAGATCGAGGCCCTCTCCACCCTCCACCCCCTCACCGGCGAGATCATCAGCGACGACCAGCAGCTGTACGTCTTCCCGGCCTCCCACTACGTCGCCGGCCCCGAGCGCCTGGAGCGCGCCGCCAACGACATCGAGAAGGAGCTGGGGGAGCGCCTGTCGGAGCTGGAGAAACAGGGCAAGCTCCTGGAGGCCCAGCGGCTGCGCATGCGCACGACGTACGACCTGGAGATGCTCCGCCAGATCGGCTCCTGCTCCGGCGTGGAGAACTACTCGATGCACTTCGACGGCCGTGAGCCCGGTTCCCCGCCGAACACCCTGCTGGACTACTTCCCGGACGACTTCCTCCTCGTCATCGACGAGTCCCATGTCACCGTGCCCCAGATCGGTGCGATGTACGAGGGCGACGCCTCCCGCAAGCGCACCCTCGTCGACCACGGCTTCCGGCTGCCCTCCGCCCTGGACAACCGCCCCCTGAAGTGGGAGGAGTTCCAGGAGCGCGTCGGCCAGACGGTCTACCTCTCGGCGACCCCCGGCCAGTACGAACTGTCGCGTTCCGACGGCCACGTCGAGCAGATCATCCGCCCCACCGGCCTGGTCGACCCCGAGGTCGTCGTGAAGCCCACCGAGGGCCAGATCGACGATCTGGTGCACGAGATCCGCATGCGCACCGAGAAGGACGAGCGCGTCCTGGTCACCACCCTCACCAAGAAGATGGCCGAGGACCTCACCGACTACTTCCTGGAACTCGGCATCCAGGTCCGCTACCTCCACAGCGATGTCGACACCCTGCGCCGCGTCGAACTGCTGCGCGAGCTGCGTGCCGGTGAGTACGACGTCCTGGTCGGCATCAACCTCCTCAGGGAGGGCCTCGACCTCCCCGAGGTCTCCCTGGTGGCGATCCTCGACGCCGACAAGGAGGGTTTCCTGCGCTCCGGCACCTCGCTGATCCAGACCATCGGCCGCGCGGCGCGCAACGTGTCGGGTCAGGTCCATATGTACGCCGACAAGATCACCCCGGCGATGGCGAGGGCCATCGACGAGACCAACCGGCGCCGGGAGAAGCAGGTCGCGTACAACAAGGCCCACGGCATCGACCCCCAGCCGCTCCGCAAGAAGATCAACGACATCGTCGCGCGGATCGCCCGGGAGGACGTCGACACCGAGCAGTTGCTCGGCACGGGGTACCGCCAGGGGAAGGAGGGCAAGGGTGCCAAGGCCCCGGTCCCCTCCCTCGGCGGCAAGGCGGCCAGGTCCGCCAAGGGCAAGGCCAAGGAGACCGTCCCGACCGACCGCCCCGCGGCCGAGCTCGCCCAGCAGATCGAGGAGATGACGGAGCGCATGCGCGCGGCCGCCGCCGACCTGCAGTTCGAGATCGCCGCCCGGCTGCGTGACGAGGTCTCCGAGATGAAGAAGGAACTGCGGCAGATGAAGGAGGCGGGCCAGGCCTGACGGGCCCGGCGGGCGCCGGGGGAGAGGGCCGCCCCTGGCGCGGGCGCGCTGTGTTGCAAGACCGACACAAAGTGCGACACAGGCTGCGGCAATGTCAGTGCCGCTGCGTAAGGTGCTGGACATCCGCGGACGCCGCGGAAACAGGGGACAGTTCGAGAGGGGAATCAGCGCGTGACCGTCAACATGACCAAGGGTCAGGCCATCAGTCTGCAGAAGAACGACGGAGGCAGCCTGACCGCGGTACGCATGGGTCTCGGCTGGCAGGCTGCCCCCCGGCGCGGCCTGTTCGGATCCCGCACCCGTGAGATCGACCTCGACGCCTCCGCCGTGCTCTTCGCGGACAAGCAGCCCGTCGACGTCGTCTTCTTCCGTCACCTGGTGAGCGACGACGGCTCCGTCCGTCACACCGGCGACAACCTGGTCGGCGGCGTCGGCCAGGGCGGCGACGACGAGGCGATCCTCGTCGACCTGGCCCGGATCCCGGTCCACATCGACCAGATCGTCTTCACCGTGAACTCCTTCACGGGCCAGACCTTCCAGGAAGTGCAGAACGCGTTCTGCCGTCTGGTCGACGAGACCAACGGCCAGGAACTCGCGCGCTACACCCTCGCGGGCGGCGGCCAGTACACGGCCCAGATCATGGCCAAGGTGCACCGCGCCGGCGCGGGCTGGCAGATGACCGCCATCGGCACGCCCGCCAACGGCCGCACCTTCCAGGACCTGATGCCGGCGATCCTGCCGGTCCTGTAGCCCAGCACGACGCACCACGCAGCAAGCGACACAGGGGGACGAAGTCGATGACGGCCGAGCTGGTCCGGGGGCAGAACCATCCGCTGCCCGAGGTCCGACTGGAGATCCGCGTCTCGGCCGGCACGCCGATCGTGGCCGGGGCCACCCTCGGCGACGAGCACGGCCGCGTGCACGGCGTGGAGTGGGTCGCCCACCCGGGCGCGCCCACCCTGCCGGGCATCGAGGTCCCCAAGCAGGCGGCGGCCGACCACCGCCTCGCCGTGGACCTCGACGCCCTGGCGCCGTCCGTGCACCGGGTGACCGTCCTGCTCGCCCTGCCGCCCGTCAACGGCGGCCCCGCGCGGTTCGGCGCCGTGGCCGCCCCCTTCGTCGCGGTCACCGGCCTCGACGGCACCGAGGTCGCCAGCTACACCATCACCGATCTCGAGGCCGAGTCCGCCGTCATCGCCCTCGAGCTGTACCGCAGGCAGGGCGTCTGGAAGGTCCGCGCGGTCGGCCAGGGGTACGCGGGCGGCCTCGCGGAGCTGCTCACCGACCAGGGCCTGCCCCAGGCCCAGCAGCTCGCCGGCAGCGTCCACGAGGCCGTCGCCCAGGGTCTCGCCCGCTCGGTGGCAGCGCCTCCGCCCCGTCTGCCGGACGCGGACCGCCCCCGCCAGACGGCCGCGCCCGCGACAGGCCCCGACCAGACCCATGGCGGGACGACACCCCAGGGCCTGTCCGGGAACACCGCGCCGCAGCAGGGACACCAGCCCACTTCCCCGTACGGCACCACACCCCCGTACGGCTCCTCTCACGACGCCACACTGCCCGACCACGCGGCCGCGCAGCACGGTGGCCCCGCCCCGGCCGACCCGTCCACCGGCGCCCAGCCCGCCGCGGCCACCGCCGGTGGTCCCGTCAACTACAGCCACCCCGGCCGCCAGACCACCGCGCCGCCACCGCCCCCGCCGACCGCGCCCCCGGCCCAGCCGGGACAGCCCGCGCAGCCCGTCGCCGGCGACGCGACCGGCTGGTCCATGGAGGAGCGGCTCTACAACCAGGTGTGGGGCATGTTCGAGGACCTCGCCCGCACCGCCGCCGCGTACCGCAGCGCCGTCGACTTCGCCGAGTCACGCATGGAACAGGAGCTGGACAGGGTCCTGTCCGACCCGCGCAGCCGCGTCAGCGGTCAGGGCGACGCCGCGCGCGAGGCCGCCCGGGCCAAGCACGCCCAGCTCGTCGACCAGGCGAGGGCCGCCCTCGACCGGGACCTCGCCCAGCTGAGGGCCGAGTCCGATGTCGTCGAGCCGGCGCTGCCCCCGGCGTACGCGAGCTGGGACAACCCGGTGTGGCACGGTTACCGGGTGCCGATGGAGATCCCGATGGCCCTGCGCCTGGGCGACCTCCATCTGCCGGAGGGCGAGGACGTGCGCATCCCGATGCTGGTCCGGCTGCCGCTGGAGCGTGGCCTGTGGATCGACAGCGGCCGCTCCGGCTCCCGCGACTCGCTCGCCGACACCGACGAGCTGCGCCGCCTCGCCCTGGACACGGCGGTGGCTCTCGCCGCCCGCCTGCTCGCGGTCTACCCGCCCGGAGAGTTCGCGGTACATGTCGTCGACGCGGCCGGGGCCGGCTCGTCCGCGCTGGCACCCCTGATGCAGGCCGGCGTGCTCGCCGGACCGCCCGCCGCCGGAGCAGCCGGCGTCTCGGACGTCCTGGGACAGCTCACCCAGCGCGTCGACCTCGTGCAGATGGCGGTGCGCGGTGGCGCGGCCGACGCACTGCCCCCCGGCTTCGACACGGCCGAGCAACTGCTGATCGTCAACGACTTCCCGCACGGCTTCGACGACCGCGCCGTCACCCAGCTCCGCTACCTCGCGGACGAGGGCCCGGCCGTCGGCGTCCACCTGATGATGGTCGCCGACCGGCAGGAGGCCGCCGCCTACGGGCCGTTGCTCGACCCGCTGTGGCGTTCGCTGATGCGACTCACGCCCACGCCCGACGACCATCTCGCCGACCCGTGGGTCGGGCACGCGTGGACGTACGAGCCGTCGAGCGTCCCGCCCGGCAGCAGGGTCATGCACGACGTGCTCGCCCGGGTCGCGGAGGCCCGCCGCTCCTGGAACAGGTGAGGAACCCACCCTGCACCAAGCTCTCGTAAAGCCGCCTGACCAGCAGTTTTGATGCTTTCTTTGCCTGGCCCTTTACCTATTCTTGGTGATTGGGTACTCTTTTCGTGCGGAGGGGAGTACTCCCTACTAGCTGCGGCGTACCCGTCAATACGGATCAATCCTGATCCCGGGGCGTCGGCCCGGCGGCACCAGGCGTTGTGGAACGCCCTGGAGGACCGGGTGGAAGAGACCTCCGGTAGCGACGACAGTGAACTTTGCCGTTACGTACTGCCGGAGGCGCAGTGGATGTTTCAACGACCCTATGGGTCCTCACAGTTGTGGGCCTTGCCGCCCTCATCGCGGTCGACTTCTTCATCGGCCGCAAGCCCCATGACGTGTCCATCAAGGAAGCCGGAATCTGGACAGTCGTCTGGATCGTCCTGGCCGCCCTGTTCGGACTCGGGCTGCTCGTCTTCGGCGGCGGCCAGCCGGCCGGAGAGTTCTTCGCGGGCTTCATCACCGAGAAGTCCCTGAGCGTCGACAACCTCTTCGTCTTCGTCCTGATCATGGCGAAGTTCTCGGTGCCCTCGCAGTACCAGCAGAGGGTGCTGCTCGTCGGTGTGCTGATCGCCCTGGTGCTCCGCGCGATATTCATCGCGGCGGGCGCGGCGATCCTCGCCAGCTTCGCCTGGGTCTTCTACATCTTCGGCGCGTTCCTGATCTACACCGCCTGGAAGCTGATCCAGGAGGCCAGGGCCGACGAGCCGGAGGAGGAGTACGAGGAGAACAAGCTCCTCAAGGCCGTCGAGAAGCGCTTCGGTGTCGCCGACCGCTACCACGGCACCAAGCTGTGGATCGAGCAGAACGGCAAGCGCGTCATGACGCCGATGCTGGTCGTGATGCTCGCCATCGGCACCACGGACGTCCTCTTCGCGCTGGACTCCATCCCGGCGATCTTCGGCCTGACCCAGGACCCGTACATCGTGTTCACGGCCAACGCGTTCGCGCTCATGGGCCTGCGACAGCTGTACTTCCTCATCGGCGGCCTGCTGAAGAAGCTCGTCCACCTCTCCTACGGTCTGTCGGTCATCCTCGGCTTCATCGGTGTGAAGCTGGTGCTGCACGCACTGCACGAGTCCGGGGTCCACGTCCCCGAGATCTCCATCCCGGTGTCCCTCGGTGTGATCTGCGCGGTCCTGGTCGTCACCACGATCACCAGCCTGATCGCGTCCAAGAAGCAGGCGCAGGCCGAGGCCGAGCAGGAGAAGGCCGAAGGCGTCGAGAAGGACAGCATCGAGGCCTGACGGAGGCCGACACCGCACAACGATCAACTGATGGGGCCCCGTACGACGGAGACGCAGATCCACGGCGTCCACCGGAGTGCGGGGCCCCTTCACGTCTGAAAGGATCACCGCATGCTCGCTCGGCTCCGGTCGCTCACGACGCGATGGACTGCTGTCGTCCCGGTGGCCGCGGTCGTCGTGCTCGCTCTCACCTGGGGACGTGATCTGCCCGCCGCGGGCGTCGCCCTGGTGACGCTGGTGCTCGCGGGAGCCGTCCTGGCCGCCGTCCACCACGCCGAGGTCGTCGCACATCGGGTCGGCGAGCCGTTCGGTTCCCTCGTCCTCGCAGTCGCCGTCACGATCATCGAGGTCGCCCTGATCGTCACGTTGATGGCCGACGGCGGGGACAAGAGCTCGACCCTCGCCCGCGACACCGTCTTCGCCGCGGTGATGATCACCTGCAACGGCATCCTCGGCATCTGCCTGCTCGTCGCCTCACTGCGCCACGGACTCGCGGTCTTCAACCCGGAGGGCACCGGTGCCGCCCTTGCCACGGTCGCGACGCTGGCCACGCTCAGCCTGGTGCTTCCCACCTTCACCACCAGCAAGCCGGGCCCGGAGTTCTCCACGGCCCAGCTCACCTTCGCGGCACTGTCCTCACTCGCCTTGTACGGCCTGTTCGTGGCGACGCAGACCGTACGCCACCGGGACTACTTCCTGCCGATCACCCGGCAGGGCGAGGTGATCACCGAGGACGACCACGCCGAGGCACCGTCGGCCCGGACCGCCGGGATCAGCCTCGGACTGCTCGGCCTGGCGCTCGTCGGCGTGGTGGGGCTCGCCAAGGGCGTCTCGCCGACCATCGAGTCCGGTGTCGAGGCGGCCGGTCTGCCGCCCGCCGTCGTCGGTGTGATCATCGCGCTGCTCGTCCTGCTGCCCGAGACCATCGCAGCCCTGCGGGCGGCCCGCCGTGACCGCGTCCAGACCAGCCTCAACCTCGCCCTCGGCTCCGCGATGGCGAGCATCGGTCTGACCATCCCGGCCGTCGCCCTTGCCTCCGTCTGGCTCTCCGGACCGCTCGTCCTCGGCCTCGGCGCCACCCACATGGTGCTGCTCGCCCTGACCGTCGTGGTGGCCTCGCTGACCGTGGTCCCGGGGCGCGCGACACCACTGCAGGGCGGCGTCCACCTGGTGCTGTTCGCGGCGTATCTGGAGCTGGCGGTGAACCCGTAGAGCGGGTCGGTGAACCCGTGGACCCGGTCGGTGAATCCGTAGGCCGGGTCGGTTGCCCCGTGGACCGGGTGCCGGTGGATCCGTGGACCGGGTGCCGGAACCCGTGGCAACGCGGTCGGTGAGTCCACGGCGTCGGTGCTCACCCCGTGGCGGCCTCCGCCTCCGCCGTCGTCGCCAGAGGTACCGGCCGGGTCTCCGGCAGCAGCGCGAAGCAGCCGAGGCTCAGCAGGGCGATCCCGGTCAGATACGCGCCCACGGCCCAGGGCACCCGCCCGCCCTGGGCCACGGCGGTGGCCACGATCGGTGTGAGGGCGCCGCCCACCACCCCGCCGAGGTTGTAGCCGACAGCGGCCCCCGTGCAGCGCACCCGGGGTTCGTACAACTCGGGCAGGTACGCGGCGATGACGGCGAACATCGTGACGAACGCGAGCATCGCCACGAGGAAGCCGAAGAAGATCAGCAGAGGTTCGCCGGTCGACAGCAGCGCGACCATGGGGAACATCCACAGCACGGTGACGGCACAGCCGATCAGGCACATCGGGCGCCGCCCGTACCGGTCGCCGAGCACCGCCGCCAGCGGCGTCAGAGCCCCCTTCACCACCACGGCGCCCATGATGCAGGTCAGCATGACCGTGCGGCTCACCCCGAGTCTCTCCGTGCCGTACGACAGCGACCAGGTCGTCACCGAGTAGAACACCGCGTACCCGATCGAGAGCGCCCCGGCCGTCAGCAGGACAAGACGCCAGTGGCCGCGCACCACCTCGGCGAGCGGAACGCGCGCGGGCTCGTCGATCTCCAGGAACTGCGGGCTCTCCGCGAGCGACGACCGCAACCACAGCCCCGCGACGGCGAGCACGCCCGCAGCCCAGAACGGCACCCGCCACCCCCAGGCGGCGAACTGCGCCTCCGTCAGGCTCGCCGACAGCGCCAGCATCACCCCGTTGGCCAGCAGGAACCCCACCGCGGGCCCGACCTGGGGGAAGCTCGACCACAGTCCACGCCGATCGGCCGGCGCGTGCTCCGCCGTCAGCAGCACCGCACCACCCCACTCCCCGCCGAGCCCGAGCCCCTGCAGGAAGCGCAGCACGAGGAGGAGGAAGGGGGCGGTCACACCGATCGAGTCGAACGTGGGGACGCAGCCGACGGCCACGGTCGCGCCCCCGGTCAGCAGCAGCGAGGCGACGAGCACCGGCCGTCTCCCGTGCCGGTCCCCGATGTGCCCGAACAGCACCGAGCCCAGCGGCCGCGCCACGAACCCGACCCCGAAGGTCGCGAAGGCCGCGAGGGTCCCGGCCAGGGGCGAGAACGTCGGGAAGAACAGCGGCCCCAGGACGAGGGCCGCCGCCGTCCCGTAGACGAAGAAGTCGTAGAACTCGATGGCTGTCCCCGCGAGCGAGGCGCACGCGAGTCGCAGCATGGAGGGCGGTTTCACGGTGCGTGCAGGTTCCATGCCGCGTCAACTACCCACGGTGACGGGCGGTTACGGGGGGCGTGCGGAGGCCCGTTCGAGGTCACTGCGCCTCTGGAGGCGTCAACGGGTCTCAGTAGGTCACCGTGATGCGCCGGGCGGGCCCGTCCACCCGGATCACGCCCCCGTAGGGGATGACGAGCTGGGGATCGGTGTGTCCGAGATCGACGTCGAAGACGATCGTGGTGTCGGGGGCGTACGTCCGCATGGCGCGCAGAACGGCCTCCCGCTGTCCGGCCGCATAACGGGCCGCCTCCCCGGGGGTGTTGGGTTGTTCGAAGGACCAGGCCTTGGGACGGCCCATCAGGAGTGCCGGGAAGCGCTGGAGCAGGCCGCGCTCGCCCATGTTGCGCAGGGTGCGGAAGACCTCCTCGCCGCTGGGCAGTTCCTCCGAGGTCTCCAGGAAGAGCACGCCGCCGTCGAGGACGGACAGGTCGCGCGGCACCTCACGGTCGGCCATCAGCAGCCAGCCGAGGATCTCCAGACAGCCGCCCCAACTCCGGCCCTCCACCACGCGGTCGGGATTCACCCAGGTCCATCCGGCGCCGGGCACGGTCTCCGGCTCCGCGTCAAAGGTCGCGGCGTCGGCCCAGTCACGGTTGACGTCGTTGAAGTGCTCGGCGGGCCGCAGTTCGTACGGCCCCGAGGTGAACAGGGCGGCACGCAGGGAGTCCGCGGTCAGCGGGTCCATGGCGACGGACCTGCCCAGCGAGGTCATCACGGTCCCGCCGTGGTAGCCGACGATGCCGGTGCCGTACAGGAAGGCCAACAGGTTGGTGTTGTCGCTCATGCCGAAGAACGGCTTGGGGTTGGCCCGCAGCAACTCCCGGTCGAGGAACGGCAGCACGGTGATCTGGTCGTCGCCGCCGATCGACGTGAACACCGCCTTGATGTCCGGGTCGGCGAAGGCCGCGTGGATGTCGTCGGCCCGCTGCTGCGGCGTCGAGTCCATCTTCCGGGTCGTCGGGTACTCGACCGGTTCGAGGCCGTACTCCTCACGTAACCGCTGCAGGCCCAGTTCGTAGGGCCGTGGGAAGAGCTCGGGCAGGCCGGCGCCGGGGGAGAGGACGGCGACACGGTCGCCGGGGGAGGGCTTGGTCGGATACGAAGGCGTGGTCATGCGGGGAGGGTATGGTCTCCTGCCCCGCGGTTTCACCGTGATAAACCGGGGGCGAGCAGCGGTCCCGGTTGGGCCGCGCACCCCCGACGGACCGGAGGAACCGTGCCCCGCAGCCTGGCCAACGCCCCGATCATGATTCTCAACGGCCCCAACCTGAACCTCCTGGGGCAGCGCCAGCCCGAGATCTACGGTTCGGACACGCTCGCCGACGTCGAGGCGATGTGCGCCAAGGCGGCGGCCGCGCACGGGGGGACGGTGGACTTCCGGCAGTCCAACCACGAGGGCGAACTGGTCGACTGGATCCACGAGGCACGGCTCCACCACAGCGGGATCGTCATCAACCCCGGTGCCTACTCGCACACCTCCGTGGCGATCCTCGACGCCCTCAACACCTGTGACGGGCTGCCGGTGCTGGAGGTGCACATCTCCAACATCCACCAGCGCGAGACGTTCCGGCACCACTCGTACGTCTCCCTGCGCGCCGACGGGGTCATCGCCGGCTGCGGCGTGCAGGGCTATGTGTTCGGCGTGGAGAGAGTCGCCGCGCTGGCGGGGGCGGGGAAGACCGAGGCGTAAGCCCCGATCTCCAGGCGGGCGCCCCTTACAGGCGGCCCGCCTCCACGATCCGGCGCAGGAACTGCCGGGTGCGTTCCTGCCGCGGGTCGCCGAAGACCTGCTCCGCGGTGCCGTGTTCCAGCACCACACCTCCGTCCAGAAAACACACCTGGTCGGCGACGTCGCGGGCGAAGCCCATCTCGTGCGTGGCCAGCACCATCGTCATGCCGTCAGCCTTCAGGTCACGGACGACGTTGAGGACTTCGCCGACCAGTTCCGGATCGAGGGCCGCGGTGATCTCGTCGAGGAGCAGCAGTCGGGGGCGTACGGCCAGGGCGCGCACGATCGCCACGCGCTGTTGCTGTCCGCCGCTGAGCCGGTCGGGGTAGGCGTGTGCCTTCCCGCTCAGTCCCAGGCGGTCCAGGAGCTCACGGGCCCGTTCCTCGGCCTCCGCGCGGGGAACGCCGTGCACCCGGCACGGGGCGAGGGTGATGTTGTCCAGCACCGTCATGTGCGGGAACAGGTTGTACGACTGGAAGACCACGCCGATACGGCGCCGTACCGCGTCCTGGTCGACGCGCGGATCGGTGATCTCCTCGCCGTCCAGCCAGATCGCCCCGTCGTCGATCTCCTCCAGGAGGTTGGCGCAGCGCAGCAGCGTCGACTTGCCGGACCCGGAGGCGCCGATCAGCGCGGTCACGGTGTGCGGGGGGACCTCCAGATCGACGTCCCGCAGCACGACCGAACCGCCGAAGGTCTTGCGGACGGACTCCATCCGCAGCACGGGGGAGTCCTCCGAGGCGTCCACGGTCTCTCGGGTGTCGCTCATGTCGTCCCTCCCTGCGCCCGCTGTCGGTCCATCCGGGCCGTGACCCAGTCGGTCAAGCGGGTCATCGGGATGGTGAGGGCGACGAAGACCAGTCCCGCGACGATGTACGGCGTGTAGTTGAGGCTGCGGCCCACGATGATGTCGGCCGCGCGCACCGCGTCGATCGCGCCGCCGATCGAGACCAGGCCGGTGTCCTTCTGCAGGGACACGAGGTCGTTGAGGAGGGGCGGCACCTGACGGCGTACCGCCTGGGGGAGCACGACGTGCCGCAGCGCCTGCCGGTTGGTGAGGCCCAGGGAGCGGGCCGCCGCGCGCTGCGACGGGTGCACGGACTCGATGCCGGCGCGGAACACCTCGGCGACGTACGCCGAGTACGTGAGCGTCAGCGCGGTGCCGCCGAGCAGTACCGGGTCGACGGTCACGCCCTGGAGCCTGAGCGCGGGGACGCCCAGGACCACGATCATCAGGTTGATGATCAGCGGCAGACCGCGGAAGAAGTCGGTGTAGGCGGCGGCCAGCGCCCGCAGGGGGAAGAACACCGGGCCGCGCAGGGTTCGCGCGACGGCGATGAGCATGCCGAGGACGAGCACGGCGACACCGCAGATCAGCAGCAGACGGACGTTGAGCCAGAGCCCTTCGAGGACCTTGGGAAACGCCTCGCGCGCGTACTCCGCGCTGAAGAACGTCTCCTTGGTGCGCGGCCAGCCGGGCGCGTTCACGACGACGAGATAGAGGACGACGCCCGTGACCAGTGTCGACAGGGCGGCGATGCCCGTGGCGCGGCGGGCCCGGGAGCGCTTGTAGTTCTCCCGGTCGAGCCGCCGCCGCGAGGGGACGTAGCCGTCGTCCTCGCCAAGCATGTCGCCGTTGTCGTCCGCGTCCTCCTGGCCGGACTCCTCCTTCACGACCGTCACTTGAGCACCGGGGCGTCGACGGCGTCGGAGAGCCACTCCTGCTCGATCTTGGCCAGTGTGCCGTCCTCGCGCAGGGCGTCCACGGCGCCCGTCACGCAGGACGTGAGGGCGCTGCCCTTGTCGAGGACGAGTCCGAACTGCTCGGGCGTGCCGCCCTGGTTCTCGAACTGGCCGACGATCGTCGCGTCCGTCACCTCGGCCGCCGTGATGTAGAACGCGGTCGGCAGGTCGACCACGATCGCGTCGATCTGGCCGTTCTTCAGCGCGGACTTGGCCTGGTCGTTCTTCGAGTAGGCGGCGGCGTCCTGGGTCGGCTTCACCACGTCGTCGATGTAGTTCAGGCTGGTGGTGCCGACCTGGGCACCGAGGTGCAGCTTCTTGAGGTCCGCGATGCCGGTGGCCTTCGCGGCCTCGGAGTCCTTCAGCGCGATGACGGCCTGGCGCACGTCGTAGTAGCCCGACGAGAAGTCCACGGCCTTCTTGCGCTCGTCGCTGACCGACACCTGGTTGATGTCGAAGTCGAAGGTCTTCTCACCCGGCGCGAAGGCCTTGTTGAAGGGCACGCTCTGCCAGACGACGTCCGCCTTGTCGAAGCCGAGCTCCTTGGCCACGGCGTACGCGACCGCCGACTCGAAGCCCTCACCGTTCTTCGGGTCGTCGTTCTTGAACCAGGGCTCGTACGCAGGTGAGTCCGTGGCGATCGTCAGCTTGCCGGCGGCCTCCGTGCTCAACTCGTCCTTGGCGCAGGACGCTCCGGACGCCGAGGCGGAGGCCGAGCCGGAGGTGTCCTCCTCCGGCTGCGGGGCGCAGCCCACCGCGGCGGTGGCGAGCAGGGCGGCCAGGGCGGCGGAGGCGGCACGGCGCGGGGAGCGCGAGGCGCGCAGGACAGGACGCATGGCGTGAGATTGACAGCGTGACGTCCTGTTTGTCGAGGTCACATGCGTCATTGTCCGCATTGTGGGAACGTGTGTTGCATTCCTGTGAACGCTCGGCGGGGCCGCCGGCCGAGGGCGGGGATTGGGAGGCCGGCGGCCCATCCGCGCGGGAGCCGTCATCCCGTGCGGACCTGCTTCCAGTGGACTACGCCACGGCGTGCGCCGGGAGCGCGCGCGTGACATCGGCGCGTGCGTTCGATTCACACGGGGCGCGTGCGGACGTGCCCGCGCCCCCTGTCGGTCGCCTCACCAACTGCCATACGGCACCCGGGAGTTCACCAGCCCCGCGCGCGCCACTCCGGCAGGTGCGGACGCTCCGCGCCGAGCGTCGTGTCGTTGCCGTGGCCCGGGTAGACCCACGTCTCGTCGGGCAGCGCGTCGAAGATCTTCGTCTCCACGTCGTGGATGAGACGGGCGAACGCCTCCGGGTCCTTACGGGTGTTGCCCACGCCGCCCGGGAAAAGGCAGTCTCCGGTGAACACATGCGGATGCCCGTGCGCGTCGTCGTAGACGAGGGCGATCGAACCCGGCGTGTGACCCACCAGGTGGCGCGCGGTGAGTTCCACGCGCCCCACCCGGATCGTGTCCCCGTCGCCGACGGGTACGTCGGTCGGCACCGGGATGCCCTCGGCGTCGTCCCGGCCCGCGTACGTACGGGCGCCGGTGGCCGCCACGACCTCGGCGAGCGCCTGCCAGTGGTCGCCGTGCTGATGCGTGGTGACGACGGACGCGATCCCGTCGTTGCCGATCAGGGTGAGCAGTGTGCCGGCGTCGTTCGCGGCGTCGATCAGCAGCTGCTCGTCGGTGGCCCGGCAGCGCAGCAGATACGCGTTGTTGTTCATCGGGCCGACCGCGACCTTGGAGATCATCAGGTCCCCCAGCTCGTGTACATCCGCCGGGCCGCCGACCTTCACCGCTCCGCTGTACGTCATGGTCGTCAGTCTAGGACGCGGGGGACCACGAGGCCGCTACAGCGGGGGAAGCGCCGGGAGGGCACCGCCTTCGACGTGCAGGGCGCTGCCGTCGCGCCGCCCCGCGAGCCAGCCGAGGAGATCGGCCTGGCTGCCGGTGACCGTGAGATCGGGGAGCGGCGGCCGGTAGCCGCTGTCGAGCTGCTCCTCGGTGACGCCCTCGACGGCTCCGGTGGGGATCATCCGCCCGTCGTCCTGTCTGATCATCAGTGCGGGGACACCGGGGTGGTTGCGGAATCGGTCGGTGAGGAAGTTGATCTCGCGCTGGGCGAACTCCTCCGGCAGATCCTCCAGCTCGTACCCGATCCCCAGGTCCACGTGGTGGATCTCCACCTCGATCCATCGCCGGAAGGGCACCCGGGACGCGGAATCCGTGACCCCGTTGCGCAGCTCGACCGTGCGGGACCAGTCCCCGGAGACCGAGGCGGCGTCCTGGAAGCGGCCCGCGCTGTCGCGTACGTCGGCGAGCTGGGCCTTCAGGGGGCGCGGGGCGTCCCGCTCGATGTCGGCGTCCCGGGCCTCCCCGGAGACGTACATGGGGCGCCCTTCGAGGACGTTCGTGAGCGCGTCCGCGTTGCGGGCGAGGTGGGCGAGGACGTGACCGCGGGTCCAGCCGGGCAGCCGTGACGGCTGGGTCACAGCGGCGTTGTCCAGTTCGCCGACCGCGCTGAGTAGCCGGTCGGTCGCTTCGCACACAGAGGCCAGGTCACGCGCGTGATCCATCATGACCCCCGACCCTAGCCCCGCCACACCTTCGGGTGAAGGAGTCCGGTCAGGCCCGCAAATCGAATGCACGTGCTATATGGTCGGGTGCGGCGTCGGGCATGCTGGAAGACCCGGGATTGTTGTGGAACGGGGAAACAGGACCGGCGCTGTCAGTGGCTCCCCCTAGTCTGTGGAAGACGGGGGCTCCGGCCCCTGTCACTTCACTCAAGAAAGGTGCGGACCGGCGTGGCCGACCGTCTCATCGTCCGTGGCGCGCGCGAGCACAACCTGAAGAACGTCTCGCTCGACCTGCCACGCGACTCGCTCATCGTCTTCACGGGCCTGTCGGGGTCGGGCAAGTCCTCGCTGGCCTTCGACACCATCTTCGCCGAGGGGCAGCGCCGGTACGTCGAGTCGCTCTCCTCCTATGCCCGGCAGTTCCTCGGGCAGATGGACAAGCCGGACGTCGACTTCATCGAGGGTCTGTCCCCGGCGGTCTCCATCGACCAGAAGTCGACCTCGCGCAACCCGCGCTCGACGGTCGGCACGATCACCGAGGTCTACGACTACCTGCGGCTTCTCTTCGCGCGCATCGGCAAGCCGCACTGTCCCGAGTGCGGCCGCCCGATCTCCCGCCAGTCGCCGCAGGCCATCGTCGACCGGGTGCTGGAGCTGCCCGAGGGCAGCCGCTTCCAGGTCCTCTCGCCGCTGGTGCGTGAGCGCAAGGGCGAGTTCGTCGACCTCTTCGCGGATCTCCAGACCAAGGGGTACAGCCGCGCGCGGGTGGACGGCGAGACCGTCCAGCTCTCCAACCCGCCCACCCTGAAGAAGCAGGAGAAGCACACCATCGAGGTGGTCGTCGACCGCCTCACGGTGAAGGACTCCGCCAAGCGCCGCCTCACCGACTCGGTGGAGACCGCCCTCGGCCTCTCCGGCGGCATGGTCGTGCTCGACTTCGTCGACCTCCCCGAGGACGACCCCGAGCGCGAGCGCATGTTCTCGGAGCACCTGTACTGCACCTACGACGACCTGTCCTTCGAGGAGCTGGAGCCCCGCTCCTTCTCCTTCAACTCGCCCTTCGGCGCCTGTCCCGACTGCAGCGGCATCGGTACGCGCATGGAGGTCGACGCCGAGCTGATCGTCCCGGACGAGGACAAGTCGCTCGACGAGGGCGCCATCCACCCCTGGTCGCACGGCCACACCAAGGACTACTTCGGCCGCCTCATCGGAGCCCTCGCGGACGCGTTGGGATTCCGGACCGACATCCCCTTCGCCGGTCTCCCGCAGCGCGCGAAGAAGGCCCTGCTGTACGGCCACAAGACGCAGATCGAGGTCCGTTACCGCAACCGGTACGGCCGCGAGCGTGTGTACACCACGGCCTTCGAGGGCGCCGTCCCCTTCGTGAAGCGGCGGCACAGCGAGGCCGAGAGCGACGCCAGCCGTGAGCGCTTCGAGGGCTACATGCGCGAGGTGCCCTGCCCCACCTGCGCGGGCACACGGCTGAAGCCGATCGTCCTCGCGGTCACGATCATGGAGAAGTCGATCGCCGAGGTCTCCGCCATGTCGATCAGCGACTGCGCGGACTTCCTGGGCGAGCTCAAGCTCAACGCCCGCGACAAGAAGATCGCCGAGCGGGTGCTGAAGGAGGTCAACGAACGGCTGCGGTTCCTGGTCGACGTCGGCCTCGACTACCTCTCGCTGAACCGCGCGGCCGGCACGCTCTCCGGCGGCGAGGCCCAGCGCATCCGTCTGGCCACCCAGATCGGCTCCGGTCTCGTCGGCGTCCTCTACGTCCTCGACGAGCCCTCCATCGGTCTGCACCAGCGCGACAACCACCGGCTCATCGAGACCCTGGTCCGGCTGCGCGACATGGGTAACACGCTCATCGTCGTCGAGCACGACGAGGACACCATCAAGATGGCCGACTGGATCGTCGACATCGGTCCCGGCGCGGGCGAGCACGGCGGCAAGGTCGTGCACAGCGGCTCCCTGAAGGAGCTGCTCGACAACGCCGAGTCGCAGACCGGGCAGTACCTGTCGGGGCGGAAGGCCATCCCGCTGCCCGACATCCGCCGCCCGCTCGACCCGACCCGGCAGCTCACCGTGCACGGCGCCCGGGAGAACAACCTCCAGGACATCGACGTCTCGTTCCCGCTGGGCGTCTTCACGGCCGTCACGGGTGTGTCCGGCTCCGGCAAGTCCACGCTGGTCAACGACATCCTGTACACGCACCTGGCCCGCGAACTGAACGGCGCCCGGAACGTCCCGGGGCGGCACACACGCGTGGACGGCGACGACCTCGTCGACAAGGTGGTGCACGTCGACCAGTCGCCGATCGGCCGCACGCCCCGGTCCAACCCGGCGACGTACACCGGCGTCTTCGACCACGTCCGCAAGCTGTTCGCCGAGACCACCGAGGCGAAGGTCCGTGGTTATCTGCCCGGCCGCTTCTCCTTCAACGTCAAGGGCGGCCGCTGCGAGAACTGCGCGGGCGACGGCACCATCAAGATCGAGATGAACTTCCTCCCGGACGTCTACGTCCCGTGCGAGGTCTGCCACGGCGCCCGGTACAACCGGGAGACCCTGGAGGTCCACTACAAGGGCAAGTCCATCGCCGATGTGCTGAACATGCCCATCGAGGAGGCGACGGACTTCTTCGAGGCCGTCCCCGCGATCGCCCGCCACCTCAGGACCCTGAAGGACGTCGGCCTCGGCTACGTCCGGCTGGGCCAGGCCGCCACCACCCTGTCCGGCGGTGAGGCACAGCGCGTGAAGCTCGCCAGCGAGCTCCAGAAGCGCTCCACCGGACGCACGGTCTACGTCCTGGACGAGCCGACCACCGGTCTGCACTTCGAGGACATCAGCAAGCTCCTCACGGTGCTGTCCGGCCTGGTGGACAAGGGCAACACGGTCATCGTCATCGAGCACAACCTCGACGTCATCAAGACCGCGGACTGGGTCGTCGACATGGGTCCCGAGGGCGGCGCCGGCGGTGGCCTCGTCATCGCCGAGGGCACGCCCGAGCAGGTCGCCGGGGTTCCGGCCAGCCACACGGGCAAGTTCCTGCGGGAGATTCTCGGCGCCGACCGGATCAGCGACGCGGCCCCGATGAAGGCACCGCGCAAGGCGGCGGCGAAGAGGACGGTCGCCGCCAAGTCGCCGGCGAGGACGACGGCGACGGCCCGGACGACCACGGCCGCCAAGACCACGGCCGCCAAGACCACGGCCGCCAAGACCACGGCCGCGAAGAAGGCGGCCGCGACCACGGAGAAGGCGACCCCCGCGAAGAAGACCACGCGGGCACGCAAGGCCTGAGGCATCGGCACGACAGATCGTGCCAAGTCCGGAGAAACACGGCGGCCCGCGGGAACTCCCCGCGGGCCGCCGCACGTTCCCCCTCAACCGCCCCGGGCCCTGCGGCAGTCAGCCCACCTGACCCTGGGCACGGATCTCGTGGGACCGGCTAGACCTCGCCCACCTCCGCCGCGTACGGCGGCTCGGCGCCCGCTCGGGAGCAGGTGATCGCCGCCGCGCGGGCGGCGAAGCGCAGCAGGCGGGTCCAGTCGTCGGCGCCCAGGGCCGCGAGGGCCGCGTCGGAGAGGGCGCCCCGGGCCGACAGGCCGTGGAGGAGGGCCGCGTTGACCGTGTCACCGGCGCCGATGGTGTCGACGACGTCGACCTTCTCGCCCGGTACGGAGTGCTCCGCGCCGACCCGGGTGTGGACGGTCAGGCCGTCGCCGCCGTGGGTGATGACGACGGCGGCGGGTCCTGAGTCCAGCCACAGGCGTGGGGTGCCGCCCAGCCACTCCGCGTCCTCCTCGGAGAGCTTGAGCAACGACACCGAGGGCAGCCAGCTCTTGAAGCGGGCCCGGTAGGCGTCCGCGTCGGGGATCAGAGCGGGCCGGATGTTGGGGTCGAGGGCGGTGAACACCCCCTGGGCCGCGCCGGCGTGCATCAGCTCCTCGTACGCGCTCGCGCCGGGTTCCAGCACGAGTGAGCAGGTGCCGAAGGAGACGGCCCGGGTGCCGTCGGGGAGCCGCTCGGGGGCCTCGAACAGGCGGTCGGCGCTGCCCTCGACGTAGAAGGAGTACCGGGCCGAGCCGCCCGCACCGATCGAGGCCACGGCGAGGGTCGTCGGCTCGGGGCCGCGCTGCACCGCGGCCACGTCCACCCCCGCGTCCCGCAGGCCGCCCAACAGGGCCTCGCCGTACGCGTCGTACGACACCCGGGAGCAGAAGGCGGTGGGGGAGCCGAGGCGGCCGAGTGCCACGGCCGTGTTGTAGGGGCCGCCGCCGCGTGCCGGCCGCAGATCCACGAGCGGGCCCGCGCCCTGCGGGACCAGGTCGATCAGGGCTTCACCGGCGACGACGATCACGAGGCGGATCCTTTCTCGGGGCTCTCGGCCGGAAAGTATCGCAAAGCCTCGCGCACCGCGACGATCCGCCGTCCCGGAGGACCGGCCCGCTCACACGCGCCCGCCGCTCCGAGATCCGGCAGGTCACCCCCAGTCCCACCCGATTCCCACGATCCCCGTCCGCACCCGTGGTTCGACGAGGTGGACCGACCGGTGCAGGCCGCTCAGGGGGAGGGTCTGCCGGCCGCTGCGGGGGGCCGCGGCGGAGTGCTGGCTGAAGCGGTGGCAGCGCAGGGGCAGGGCGCGTTCGTCGAAGCGGACCTGGAGCGCGTACTGGCCACCCGAGGAGCGGAAGCCGCGGACGTACTCGGTGCAGACACCGGCCGTGCCGTCGTCGAAGCCGTAGCGGAAGAGGAACGTATCGCCGCTGCGCAGCCGGGTGTCGAAGAGGAGCTCGGCGACGAGGACACCGGTGTCATGGTCCCAGCGCACCCGCCCGCTGCGGCAGTTCTCCAGGGCGCGGACGGCCATCCGCTCCGGTGCGCAGCCCGGGTCGCCGTGGTGGACGGCCACATAGCGGTCCACGCCGTCCTTGTGGGCGCGCACGATGTGCTGGGACTCGCGGCCCAGCAGCTCCCGGTACGCGCCGACGCGGACCCGCTCGTGGTGGCCGACGGTGTGCACGCCGCCGTCGAGCGGCACCTCCAGCTCGCTGAGGAGCCGTTCCAGGACGCCGGAGGCCTCCACGACGGAGCGGTACGAGCGGCCGGCGGGGCGTTCCGGGCCGGACTGCTCGTCGGCCCGGGCGAGCAGCCGGATCAGCGACTCGTCCGGGAGCTGGAGAATCTCCTCCAGGGCCCGCACGGCCCGCAGCGACTCGGGACGCTGCGGACGCCGGGCGCCCTGCTGCCAGTAACTGAGGCTCGTGACACCGACCTTGACCCCGTAGCGCGACAGATGGTGCTGCACGCGTTGCAGCGGCAGCCCGCGGGCGGCGATCGCGGCGCGCAGCGCGACATGGAAGGGGCCGCCCCGCAGGACCGACTCCAGCTCCGCCGTGGCGACATCCGTGACCGTGGCGACGTCCGCGTGCTCTGTGGCCTGCCGCATGCAGGGGCCTTTCTGTAGGGGAGTGCGCGACGTGTGCTCGGACCGCGCGGGCCGATCGGGGCGCCCCGGTGGGCGCTCGGGGCTCCAGGGCCCTTGGGGGTCCGTCTTCACATCCGTACGACGGCGTTCCTTGCCCCGGGTTCCTCCGCATTGAAGCGTGTTGACCAAGTCCCGACAACACCTGACGCGTGACATGGCCGGACACCAACGGCAAGATCCTCACTGCGCCGGGGACCCGTGATCAGGCCCCAGCAGGTTCCGAAGGGCCTGTCCCGAGAGCTTCGACTTGTGCAGAAAACCCCGGGCGGGGCTGGCGGCGACCAGTTCCTGCATGTCGTCCAGCGGGTGTGTGGAGGTCAGGATGATGACGGACGCGGCGGTGCGCGCGAGCCTCGGCGCGAGGTCCAGCCCGCTCTCGCCGTTGAGATCGATGTCCAACAGGACGAGATCCGGGGCCAGTTCCACGGCCCGTGCCAGCGCCTCCGCGCCCGTGGAGGCCACGCCGACGACGCGGATCCCGTCGCGTTCCAGCAGCGTACGGGCAGCCTCCAGGAACCGGGCACTGTCATCGACGAGGAGACAGCGCATGGACATGGTGACAGCCTCCCAAGGTGGTCATGGGCGCACATTCCGGCTAGCGGGAAAGTGTCGGCGCCGCCGGATTCCCGTCAGCCGGAATGTGCTGCGGTCCTGTGCCGGATCAACGGGTTCACTCTCACCCAGGGAATCGAACGCGACACGGCGAGTAGCATGTCGCTGCTCCGGGGGCCGTGCCGTCCGGTCGAGTGGGGGTGTGCGATGAAGACGCAACGCCGGGACCTGGGAAGACGTCCCGTTCGCCGTGGACTGGTGTCGGGCGCGGCGGTGGCCGCGCTGCTCCTGGCCGGGTGCGGTGGCGGTGACGACGACGGCCGGGCGGACGAGGAGGGCAAGGCGGCCGGCGACACGACCTGCGACGGGAGGATCGACGGCACCGCCCACATCACGATGTGGTTCCACGCGGGGCAGAGCGGCGAACAGACCACGCTGAAGAGCCAGGTCAAGGAGTTCAACAGGTCCCAGCGGCAGGTGCGGGTCGAGTTGGTCACCCTGCCCGAGCAGCGTCCGTACACCGAACTCGTGCTGTCCGCGGCGGCCAGCGGCGACCTGCCCGACCTGCTCGACTTCGACGGCCCGAACCTCTACAGCTACGCCTGGTCCGGCACCCTCAAGCCGATCGACTCCTGCGTCCCCGCGAGGATCCGCAGCGACCTGCTCCCCTCCATCCGTGAACAGGGCACGTACGACAAGCGGTTCTGGGGAGTCGGCACGTTCGACTCCGGACTCGGCCTGTACGTACGGCCGTCGGTGCTGAAGAAGGCCGGGGTCCGGGTGCCGAAGGGCGTCGACGACGCCTGGACCGCCGACGAGCTGACGAAGATCCTGCGCAAGCTGCGCGCGGAGGGCTACGAGGCGCCGCTCGACCTGAACTTCACCGACTCCAAGCTCGCCGACGAGTGGAACACCTACGCCTTCGCGCCGGCCGTGTGGTCGGCGGGCGGCGACCTCATCGACCCCGAGGAGTTCCGCACGGCCGACGGGTTCCTCAACGGCCCGGAGTCCGTCGGGGCGCTCACCACCATGCAGCGCTGGGTGGAGGAGGGATATGTCGACAGGGACGAGGAGAAGGACAGGAGCGCGTTCGTGAAGGGCCGCAGCCCCATCTCCTGGATGGGGCACTGGAGGTACGGCGAGTTCAGCGAGGCGCACCCCGGCGACGTGGCGATCGTGCCGCTGCCCGACTTCGGCACGGGTACCGTCACCGGAATGGGTTCCTGGCAGTGGGGCATCCCCTCCGGGGGCGCCGACGGCGACGCGGTCTGGCGCTTCCTGGAGTACCTGTTGCGGCCCGAGCAGGTGGCCAGGATGAGCGAGGCCAACGGCGCGATCCCGGCGACGGAGGGGGCCGTGAAGCTGTCCCCTCGGTACGACGAGGACGGCGCGGAGCGGTTGTTCATCGAGCAGTTGCGCAGTGGGACCGCCCGGCCCAGGCCACAGACACCGGCGTACCCGTCGGTCACCGTCGCCTTCTCGCAGGCGGTCGCCGACGTCGTCTTCTCGGGAGCGCCCGCGAAGAAGACGCTGGACGAGGCGGTCGAGGCAATCGACCAGGATCTCGCCGCCCACGACGGTTACCCGAAGAGCGGGCCGTGACCCGCGCCGCCGGACCCCGGCCAAGCACTCCCCGGGCGCCCGGCCGGCGCAGCGTTTCGAGGACACCCCGCCGTGCCCGGTCGGCCCTTCTGCTCTGCATGGCCCTGCTGTTCTCGGGCTGCGACGCGGGCGGGGACGACGGCGGCGAGAACACCCGGCGGGGCTCCGACGCGACCTGCGACGGGCGGATCGACGCCCCCGCACAGATCACGATGTGGTTCCACGAGCCGTCGGCGCGCGGTGAACTGGAGGCCGTGCGGGCCCAGGTTCGGGCCTTCAACACCTCCCAGGACGACGTGACGGTCCGACTCGTCCGCCTCCCCGAGGGCGACTACGGCGACCTGGTCCGTACGGCGGCCGCCGACGGCGAACTGCCCGACCTGCTCGACTTCGACGCCCCGAAACTGTTCAGCCACGCCTGGGCCGGCGAGCTCCGGCCGATCGACTCCTGCGTCCCGGAGTCCCTGCGCGCGGACCTGCTCCCCTCCGTCCTCGAACAGGGCACCTACCGGGGCAGGCTGTGGGGCCTGGGCACGTTCGACTCCGGACTCGGTCTGTACGTACGGCCGTCGGTGCTGAAGAAGGCGGGCGTACGCGTCCCGAAGGGCATCGGCGACGCCTGGACCGCCGACGAGTTCACCGGCATCCTGAAGAAGCTGCGCGCCCTGGGCTACGAGAGGCCGCTGGACCTCCAGATGCCGTGGGCCGGCACCGAATGGGGAACGTACGGCTTCGCGCCGGTCGTGTGGTCGGCGGGCGGCGACCTGATCGAACGCTCCACCTACCGAACGGCCGACGGCGTCCTCAACGGGCCGCGGTCGGTCGAGGCGCTGACGACGCTGCAGGGCTGGGTGAAGGCGGGGTATGTGGACGCGAACGAGGACCTTGGGGCCTTCCAGAAGGGCAGAAGTCCCGTGTCCTGGAACGGCCACTGGAGGTACGGCGAGTTCAGCGAGGCCCACCCGGGCGACGTGGCGATCGTGCCGCTGCCCGACTTCGGCACGGGCAGCGCGACCGGGATGGGTTCCTGGCAGTGGGGCGTCCCCGCGGGCGCGGCCGACGGCGACGCCGTGTGGCGCTTCCTGGCTTTCCTGCTGCGCCCCGACGAAATCCTGCGGATGACCGACGTCAACGGCGGGATACCCGCCACCGGCACCGCGATCGAACGCACCGACGCGTTCGCCGAGGGCGGCCCCGGACGCCTCTACATAGAACAACTGCGCGACGGCGCCGCCCGCCCCCGGCCCCAGACCCCCGCCTACCCGGCGATCACCGAGGCCTTCGCCGGGGCGTTCGCGAAGATCATGCGGGGAGCGGCCGTGAAGCCCGCCCTGGACGAGGCGGTGCGTGCCGTCGACAAGGATCTGGCGGACCACGGGCACTACCCCCCGACCGGACCGTGAGGTCCTGCCGTGCTCCGCCCACCGCCTCGCGGACGAGTCCCCTCCCCGCGTCCCTCCGCGGGGCGAGTCCGCCGCCGCGCCGCGACCGTGGGCAGCGTCCCGTTCCTGGCACGGCTGCGCGTCGGCCCCAAGCTGATGCTGCTCGTCCTGCTGCCGGTCACCGTCCTGCTGGCCTTCACCGCGCTCGCCGCCGTGCCCCAGTGGGAGGAGGCGCGGACCCTGCGCGACTTCGACACCGCGATCGAGGTGTCGTTCGTGACCAGCGAGGTCGCAGGCGCCATAGCCCGCGAGCGGATCGCCGCGGTCGAGGCCCGGCTCAGCGCCGAACCGGACACGCTGCGCGGCCGGTCGGAGGCCCAGCGGATCACCGACGACGCGCTGCGGCGGGCCTTCGGGGAAGCCGTCGAACGGCAGCCGGAGCCCGACGTCGCCGGGGTCCTCGACGCCGTACGCCGCCAACTGCACGCCCTGCGGGTCCAGACGGGCACCGGCTCGCTGGACGCGCAAGCCGTGACCCAGCGGTACGAGGTCATCGAGAACAAAGTGCTCGACATAGTCGCCGCCCTCGAGTCCGGCCGTCCCACCAGGGCCTCGGGCCGCGCGGCCGACGCCCACATCGCGATGCTGCGGGCCACCGCCGCCGCCGAGAGCGAACGGGCGGAACTCGCCATCGTCTTCCACACACCCGGCGAGGGGCGGACCACCGCCGCCGCGGGCCGCTGGACCGAACTGGAGAAGGCCCAGCTCAGGGCCTTCCAGCAGACAGCCTCGGACGAGCTGAACGCCGAACTGCACACCGCGATCTTCCAGGCCCCCGGACGCGCCGTCCGCAAGGCCCGCGACCTGCTCGCCGACACCGCCTCCCGGCCCGCCGACCGGCCCTCGTACGACAGTTGGCTCAGCGACTCCGAGGACTACGTGGACGCGCTGCGCGGCATCCAGGACCGGGCCGCCCGCGAACTCGACGCCATCGCGCACCGCGACCTGCGCGCCACCCGGACCCAGGCCGTCACCGAACTTGCCGTCTCCCTCGGCGTCCTGGCACTCGTCACCCTCCTCGCGCTGGCCCTGCGCCGCTCGATCACCCGCCCCCTCGGCCAGGTCTCCGAGGGCGCCCGCGCCCTGTCGGACGGCGACCTCTCGTACGACATCCGCTACGCGGGACGCGACGAACTCGGCGACGTCGCCGACACGTTCCGCGAGCTGCGGGTGACCAGTGAACGGCTGGCCGGCGAGATCCGGGACATGAACACGGCGATCGACGCGGGCCGGCTCGGACACCGGGCCGACGTCGACTCCTTCGACGGCACCTGGGCCCAGCTGCTGGGCGGCATGAACGGCACCATGGCGTCCTTCGCCGCCGCCCACGGCCGGCGCAGACGGGCCGAACAGGAGCTGGAGGGCATCTTCAACCTCTCCCTGGACCTGCTCTGCATCAGCGGCGTCGACGGCTACTTCAAGCGCGTCAACCCGGCCTTCGAACGCACCCTGGGCTATCCGATCGAGACGCTGACCTCCCGGCCGCTCGTGGAATTCGTCCACGAGGACGACCGGGACAGCACCTGCGAAGCCATCGCGCTGCTGGCGGGCGGCGCCGAGGTCGCCGAGTTCGAGAACCGGTACATCCGCGCCGACGGCACCGAGCGCTGGCTGCAGTGGAGCGCCCGGCCGGTCCCCCGGGAGGGTCTCATCTACGCCGCCGCCCGCGACGTCACCGAGAGCCGCCGGGCCGCGCTCGAACAGAGCGCGCTGCGCCGGGTCGCCACCGCGGTCGCGCGCGGCGTGCCGCCGTCCGAGGTGTTCGGGAAGGTGGCCGAGGAAGTGGGATCCCTGCTGGGGACGGCCGCGGCCGTCCTGCGGTACGAGCCCGACGGCAGCGTCAAGGTCCTGGGGATCGCGCACGCGCGCGTGGACGCGACCGCCGAGGCCGCCCGTACGACGCGTCGGGAGGCGGCCCGCAAGGCGATCGAGGAGGTGGCCCGGACCGGGGGCGCCGCCCGGTCGGACACCTCGGTGGGTGCCCCCATCGTGGTCGAGGGCCGGCTGTGGGGAGCCGTCGTGGCGGCCTCGCTGCTCGATCCGCTGCCCGAGGGCACCGAGTCCCGGCTCGTCGACTTCACCGAACTGATCGCCACCGCGATCGCCAACGCCGACAGCCGCGACCAGCTGACCGCCTCTCGCGCGCGCGTGGTCGCCGCCGGGGACGCCTCCCGGCGGCGCATCGAACGCGATCTGCACGACGGCGTCCAGCAGCGCCTGGTCTCCCTCCAGCTGGAGCTGCGGATGACCGAGACCCTGGTGGAGGACCCCTCCTCGGAACTCGCCCAGCGGCTCGACCATCTGGCCAAGGGCCTCGACGACGCCTTCCAGGACCTGCTCCAGGTGGCCCGGGGCATCCACCCGTCCGTCCTCTCCAAGGGCGGCCTGGGCCCCGCCCTGCGTGCTCTGGCCCGCCGCGCCGCCATCCCCGTGGAACTCGACCTCGGGTTCACCCGCGCCCGCTTCCCGGAACAGGTCGAGGTGGCCGCGTACTACGTCACCTCCGAGAGCCTCACCAACGCCGTCAAGCACGCGCGCGCGACGGTGGTGACCGTGGCGGCCGCGGAGCGCTCGGGCGTCCTGGAGCTGGTCATCCGCGACGACGGCGTCGGGGGAGCGGAACCCGACAAGGGTTCGGGCCTGATCGGGCTCATCGACCGGGTGGAGGCGATCGGCGGCAGGTTGACGCTCGCCAGCCCTCCCGGCAGCGGTACGACGCTGACCGTGCGCCTGCCGCTGACGCCGCCGGACGAGGCCGAGGCGGTAGCACTGCCGCGTACGTGACCGCCCGAAGCGTACGCGGTGAGGCCCGTTCAAAGGGGGGAGTCCGGGCCCCGGTACGGGCGTACGTTCCGGGCGGTCGAATCGGACGGCGGAGACGGCCGTCCGGCTCTGGGGCAGGCGGATGTCTCGCCGTCTCGTGTTTGAGGCGTCGGTCCACCCGCGGCTGCACTTCTCCGAGCATTGCGGGCAAACGTCCAGGTGTCTTCATGGCCCGCCCCCAACTAGGCTTCCTGCTAGCCGTAAGACCCGTGTTCGGGCAGGCTGTTGGGACGAACGGGACAGGTCGGGCAAGGGGGAGACCGAGACCATGCAGGCCGATCAGCATCCGGTGCGCGGGCGGGTGGTGCTCGCGGACGACGACGTGCTCCTGCGGGAGGGGCTGGCGAGCCTCTGCGAGCGCGTCGGCTACGAGGTGGCCGGGCAGGCCGGCGACGCCGCCGGGCTCATGGAGCTGGTGGAGACCGAGCTCCCGGACATCGCGATCGTCGACATCCGGATGCCGCCCACGCAGTCCACCGAGGGGCTGAAGGCGGCCAGCACCATCCGGGAGCGGTATCCGTCGGTCGGGATCCTGGTCCTGTCGGCCTTCGTCGAGGTCGAGGACGCCTTGGAGCTGCTGGCCGGGGGGCGCGCCATCGGCTACCTGCTCAAGAGCCGGATCACCGTCGTCGACGAGTTCCTGGAGACCCTCGACCGCATCCGCCGGGGTGGGTCGGTGGTCGATCCGTCGCTGGTGCAGGAGCTGGTGGCCGCGCAGCGTCGTGACGATCCGCTGTCGATGCTCAGCAATCGCGAGCGGGAGGTTCTCGGCCTGATGGCCGAGGGGCGGTCCAACGCCGGGATCGGTCGTCGGCTGTGGGTCACCGAGGGGACGGTCGAGAAGCATGTGCGGAGCATCCTGGGGAAGCTGCGGTTGCCCGAGGAGCCGGATGATCATCGGCGGGTGCTGGCCGTGCTGACGTTCCTGGAGACGCGCTGAGGGCTCGGTCCCGAGACGGCCCCGCGCCCCTGCGGGGGTGCGGGCCCCCCCCGCGATGTCGGCGGGCGCCAGTAGGGTGTGGAGCATGGCCGATCCCTCCAGCTACCGCCCCAGTCCGGGGCAGATTCCGGACTCTCCCGGGGTGTACAAGTTCCGTGACGAGCACCGGCGGGTGATCTACGTCGGGAAGGCGAAGAGCCTGCGCCAGCGCCTGGCCAACTACTTCCAGGACCTGGCCGGCCTCCACCCGCGCACCCGCTCGATGGTCACCACGGCCGCCTCCGTGGAGTGGACCGTGGTGTCCACGGAGGTCGAGGCGCTTCAGCTGGAGTACTCCTGGATCAAGGAGTTCGACCCCCGGTTCAACGTCAAGTACCGCGACGACAAGAGCTACCCGTACCTCGCGGTCACGATGAACGAGCAGTACCCGCGCGTGCAGGTGATGCGCGGTCACAAGAAGAAGGGCGTCCGCTATTTCGGGCCGTACGCGCACGCGTGGGCGATCCGGGACACGGTCGATCTGCTGCTGCGCGTCTTTCCCGTGCGCACCTGCTCGGCCGGAGTGTTCAAGAACGCGGCCCGCACGGGGCGGCCCTGTCTGCTCGGCTACATCGGCAAGTGCTCGGCCCCCTGCGTCGAGCGGATCTCCGCCGAGGACCACCGCGAACTGGCCGACGAGTTCAGCGACTTCATGGCGGGGCGCACGGGCACGTACATCCGTCGCCTCGAGAAGCGGATGACGGACGCGGCCGAGGAGATGGAGTACGAGCGGGCCGCCCGGCTGCGCGACGACATCGAGGCCCTGAAGAAGGCCATGGAGAAGAACGCGGTCGTGCTCGCCGACGCGACCGACGCCGACCTGATCGCGGTCGCCGAGGACGAGCTGGAGGCGGCCGTCCAGATCTTCCACGTACGCGGCGGACGGGTGCGCGGTCAGCGCGGCTGGGTCACCGACAAGGTCGAGGCCGTCACCACCGGTGACCTCGTCGAACACGCGCTTCAGCAGCTGTACGGCGAGGAGACCGGCGACTCCGTGCCCAAGGAGGTCCTCGTCCCGGCGCTGCCCGACCCCGTGGGGCCCGTCCAGGAGTGGCTCACCGGGCGCCGAGGGGCCCAGGTCTCCCTGCGCATCCCGCAGCGCGGCGACAAGAAGGCGCTCATGGAGACCGTCGCGCGCAACGCCCAGCAGTCCCTCGTCCTGCACAAGACCAAGCGCGCCTCCGACCTCACCACCCGCTCCCGCGCGCTGGAGGAGATCGCCGAGGCCCTCGACCTGGACAGCGCCCCTCTCAGGATCGAGTGCTACGACATCTCCCACCTCCAGGGCGACGACGTCGTGGCCTCCATGGTCGTCTTCGAGGACGGGCTGGCCCGCAAGAGCGAGTACCGCCGCTTCCAGATCAAGGGCTTCGAGGGCCAGGACGACGTCCGTTCCATGCACGAGGTCATCACCCGCCGCTTCCGGCGGTATCTCGCGGAGAAGGAGAAGACCGGCGAGTGGGTGGAGGACGACTCCGCCGGGCCCGGTGACGCCGGCGACGGTCTCGGCGCTCCCGCGATCGGTGCAAGGGACGACGACGGCCGTCCCAAGCGGTTCGCCTACCCGCCCCAGCTCGTCGTCGTCGACGGTGGGCAGCCGCAGGTGGCCGCCGCGCGGCGGGCGCTCGACGAGCTGGGCATCGACGACATCGCCGTGTGCGGCCTCGCCAAGCGCCTGGAGGAGGTCTGGGTGCCCGGCGAGGACGACCCGGTGATCCTGCCCCGCACCAGCGAGGGCCTCTATCTGCTCCAGCGCGTCCGCGACGAGGCCCACCGCTTCGCCATCACCTACCAGCGGACCAAACGGGCCAAGCGTTTCCGGGCGAGCCCCTTGGACGAGGTGGCCGGGCTCGGCGAGGCTCGCAAGCAGGCACTGCTGAAGCACTTCGGCTCCCTGAAGAAGCTGCGTTCCGCGACGATCGACCAGATCTGCGAGGTTCCCGGCATAGGCCGCAAGACGGCCGAGACGATCGCCGTGGCCCTCGCCCAGGCGGCTCCGGCCGCACCCGCAGTGAACACGGCCACTGGAGAGATCATGGAGGAAGAGGAGCCCGGTACGACGGCGGACCCCTCTGGGGAGCCCGTGGCCGCGGGTTCCCCGGACCGGCGGCGAGGGCAGGAGACATGACCGAGCACCAAGAGCGTCCCGAACGCCCGGAGCACCCAGAACTCCCGGAGCGCTCGGCGCGTCCAGAAGAACAGCACCACGAGCACACAGCGGAGCGCGGGGAAGCCCACAGCGCGGCGGGCGACGATACCCCGCAGCACCCAGCGCCACAGGAAGACGGAGCACACGTGAGTACGGGCATCGAAACAGCCGGGGTCCCCGAGGCGGCCATCCCCGAGCTGGTCATCATCTCCGGCATGTCCGGCGCCGGACGGTCCACGGCCGCCAAGTGTCTGGAGGACCTCGGCTGGTTCGTCGTCGACAACCTGCCACCCGCGCTGATCCCCACCATGGTGGAGCTCGGCGCCCGCTCCCAGGGGAACGTGGCCCGGATCGCGGTCGTCGTCGACGTCCGCGGCCGCCGCTTCTTCGACAATCTCCGTGACTCCCTCGCCGACCTGGAGACGAAGCACGTCACCCGGCGGATCGTCTTCCTGGAGTCCTCCGACGACGCCCTGGTGCGCCGCTTCGAGTCGGTGCGCCGCCCGCACCCCCTCCAGGGCGACGGCCGCATCACCGACGGCATCGCCGCCGAGCGGGAGCTGCTGCGCGAGCTGCGCGGCGACGCCGACCTGGTCATCGACACCTCCAGCCTGAACGTGCACGAGCTGCGCGCCAAGATGGACGCCCAGTTCGCCGGCGACGAGGAGCCCGAGCTGCGGGCCACCGTCATGTCCTTCGGCTTCAAGTACGGCCTCCCGGTCGACGCCGACCTGGTCGTGGACATGCGCTTCCTGCCCAACCCGCACTGGGTCCCGGAGCTGCGCCCGTACACCGGCCTCAACGAGGAGGTCTCCGCGTACGTCTTCAACCAGCCCGGCGCCAAGGAGTTCCTCGACCGCTACACCGAGCTGCTCCAGATGATCGCCGCCGGTTATCGCCGCGAGGGCAAGCGGTATGTGACCATCGCGGTCGGCTGCACCGGCGGCAAGCACCGCTCGGTCGCCACCTCCGAGAAGCTCGCCGCCCGCCTCGCCTCCCAGGGCGTCGAGACCGTGGTCGTGCACCGTGACATGGGGCGCGAGTGACCGGACGTGCTGCTCTGCGGTTGGGCAGACTGCGCCGCGTCACCCCCGAGGGCCGCGCGGGCCAGCCCGCCGAGGCCCGCGGGGCCAAGCCGCGCCGCCGGGGCGCCCAGCCCAAGGTCGTCGCGCTCGGCGGGGGCATGGGCCTGTCCGCCTCGCTCGCCGCCCTGCGCCGGATCACCGGCGACCTCACCGCCGTCGTCACCGTGGCCGACGACGGAGGCTCCAGCGGACGCCTCCGCGACGAGCTGGGCGTTCTGCCGCCCGGCGACCTGCGCAAGGCGCTGGCCGCGCTGTGCGGCGACGACGACTGGGGCCAGACCTGGGCCCGCGTCATCCAGCACCGCTTCCAGTCCCAGGGCGACCTGCACGAACACGCGGTCGGCAATCTGCTGATCGTCGCCCTGTGGGAACAGCTCGGCGACCATGTCCAGGCCCTCGACCTCGTCGGCCGGCTCCTGGGCGCCCAGGGCCGGGTGCTGCCCATGTCGGCCGTACCGCTGGAGCTCCAGGCCCTGGTCAAGGGGCACGATCCGGCGCGCCCGGACGACGTCGACACCGTCCGGGGGCAGGCGACCGTCGCGCTCACCCCCGGCGAGGTGCAGTCCGTGCACGTCGTGCCGCACGACCCGCCCGCCGTGCCCGAGGCCGTGGCGGCGGTCCGCGACGCCGACTGGGTGGTCCTCGGCCCGGGCTCCTGGTTCTCCTCGGTGATCCCGCACCTGCTCGTGCCCGAACTGCTCGACGCCCTCACCGAGACCAAGGCCCGACTCGTACTGTCACTGAACCTCGCCCCGCAGCCGGGAGAAACCGATGGCTTCTCCCCGCAGCGTCATTTGGAGGTTTTGGCACGACACGCCCCTAAACTCGCCCTGGACGTGGTGCTGGCCGACGAGGCCGCCGTGCCCGACCGCGATTCCCTGACCGACGCCGCCAAACGGTTCGGGGCCGCGGTCGAGCTGGCGCCGGTGGCCCGGACCGATGGATCTCCGCGGCACGACCCGGAGCTGTTGGCCGCCGCGTACGACCGTATTTTTCGGATGCATGGAAGGATCGGCCCATGGCGATGACGGCAGCGGTGAAGGACGAGATCTCCCGGCTACCCGTCACCCGGACCTGCTGCAGAAAGGCGGAGGTCTCGGCGATCCTGCGGTTCGCGGGCGGGCTGCACCTGGTGAGCGGACGCATCGTGATCGAGGCGGAGCTGGACACCGCGATGGCGGCCCGCAGACTCAAGCGGGACATCCTGGAGATCTTCGGCCACAGTTCCGAACTGATCGTGATGGCACCCGGCGGACTGCGCCGGGGTTCGCGTTACGTCGTCCGGGTGGTCGCGGGCGGTGACCAGCTGGCCCGGCAGACCGGCCTGGTGGACGGCCGGGGCCGCCCGATCCGCGGCCTGCCTCCGCAGGTCGTCTCCGGGGCCACCTGTGACGCCGAGGCGGCCTGGCGCGGCGCGTTCCTGGCCCACGGCTCGCTCACCGAGCCCGGCCGCTCGTCCTCCCTGGAGGTGACCTGCCCGGGCCCGGAGGCGGCTCTCGCACTGGTCGGCGCCGCCCGCCGGCTGTCGATCGGGGCGAAGGCCCGCGAGGTACGGGGCGTGGACCGGGTCGTCGTACGGGACGGGGACGCGATCGGAGCGCTCCTGACCCGCCTGGGTGCCCATGAGTCCGTGCTGGCGTGGGAGGAGCGGCGGATGCGCCGCGAGGTCCGGGCCACCGCCAACCGGCTCGCCAACTTCGACGACGCCAACCTGCGCCGCTCGGCCCGTGCCGCCGTCGCCGCCGGCGCCCGCGTGGGCCGCGCCCTGGAGATCCTCGCCGACGACGTCCCCGAGCACCTCGCGGCCGCCGGACGGCTGCGCATGGAGCACAAGCAGGCATCCCTGGAGGAGCTGGGCGCGCTCGCCGACCCGCCGCTCACCAAGGACGCCGTCGCGGGCCGGATCCGCCGGCTGCTCGCCATGGCCGACAAGCGTGCGTCGGACCTCGGCATCCCGAGCACCGAGTCCAGCATCACCGAGGAGATGGCCGAGAACCTGGTGGGGTGACAGGACACCAGGTCAACTCGCCGGTGCCGACGCCCACTTGAGGGGCCGTCGGCACCGGCTTTCGTATGTCCGTGTGAATTCCGTGGATGGCCGGTGAGGCACCCTTGACGTGACCCATGTCTGACATGAGCCTGGCGTCTGTTCGCCGCTGTGGCGAACCACTGCAAGGGGGGCTCATGAGACGAAGAGCGAGATCGATCCTCGCCGCGGGCGCGCTCCTGCTGGGCGGAGGCGCGGGACTGGCGCCGCTCGCCCAGGCGGCCGAGAACGACGGTGCCGAGGCGGAGGAGGTCAAGGTCTTCCGCGCCGAGGTGACGAAGAAGCAGATACCGCTGCTGCTCGCGGCCGGGCAGGACGGTCACGAACTCAGCGAGCAGGCGCCGGAGAAGGGCACCGCGTCGGTCGAGGTCTACCTCACCGACAAGCAGGCGGACGCCTTGGAGGGGCAGGGCGTCGAGCTGAAGGAGCACCGGCTCACCAGCAAGGCGGAGGCGCGTGTGGCCGCCGCCGGCGACGGGGTCTACCGGCCCTACAGCGGTGCGGGCAACATCAAGGAGGAGATCGTCCGGACGGGGCAGGAGAACCCGTCCCTGACCAAGGTGGTCTCCCTCGGCAAGTCCCTCCAGGGCCAGGACATCCTCGCGCTCAAGCTGACCAAGAACGCGAAGAAGACCAAGGACGGCGCCAAGCCCTCCGTGCTGTACATGTCCAACCAGCACGCGCGTGAGTGGATCACGCCGGAGATGACCCGGCGCCTGATGCACCGCTACCTGGACAACTACAAGACGGACAAGCGGATCAAGAAGATCGTCGACACCACCGAGCTGTGGTTCGTGATCTCCGCCAACCCGGACGGCTACGACTTCACGCACCGGGACGCCGCCAACCGCCAGTGGCGCAAGAACGTGCGGGACGTCAACGGCGACGGTGCCATCACCGTCGGCGACGGCGTCGACCTCAACCGCAACTTCGCCTACAAGTGGGGCTACGACAACGAGGGCTCGTCCCCGTTCCCCACCAGTGAGACCTACCGCGGCGGCGGCCCGAACTCGGAGCCCGAGACAAAGGCCCTGGACGCCTTCGAGAGGCGCATCGGCTTCGAGTACGGCATCAACTACCACTCGGCCGCCGAACTCATCCTCTATGGGGTCGGCTGGCAGGTGGCCAGCCCCACCCCGGACGACGTGCTCTACAAGTCGCTGGCCGGCACCCCGGAGAACCCCGCGGTCCCCGGTTACCACCCCCAGCTCTCCTCCGAGCTGTACACGACCAACGGCGAGGCGGACGGTCACGCGTCCAACGTCAACGGCACGGCGATGTTCACCCCCGAGATGTCGACCTGCCAGACCGTGTCGGGCATCGACCCGGACGACGCCTGGAAGCCCGAGGACTGCGCCTCCGTCTTCACGTTCCCGGACGACGAGAAGCTGATCAAGCAGGAGTTCGAGAAGAACATCCCGTTCGCGCTCTCCGTCGCCGAGTCCGCCGTCAAGCCCGACCAGCCGAAGTCCTCGGTCGGCGTCGACGCCCCCGACTTCACCCCGGCCGGCTTCACCACGTCGTACTCGCGCGGCGCCGACCAGGAGATCTCCGTCGTGGCCCGCAAGTCGGTGCGCGACAAGGAGCTGAAGTACCGGATCAACGGCCGCGGCCCTACGTACGACCAGACGCTCAAGGCCTGGAAGGGCGGCGAGACGTTCGGCGGTGAGGACAACCTCTGGTTCGACGAGTACCGGGCCAAGGTGCAGGACGGCGAGCCGGGCGACAAGGTCGAGATCTGGTTCACCGGCGAGACGAAGAGCGGCAGACCCACCACCAGCGAGCGCTTCACGTACACGATCGCCGAACGCCCCAAGGCCGACACCCTCGTCGTCGCCGAGGAGGGCGCGACCGCGACCCAGACACAGGCCTACGTCGACGCGCTGAAGGCCAACGGCAAGAAGGCGCTCGTCTGGGACGTCGCGACCCTCGGCGCGCCCGACGCGCTCGGCGTACTGAAGCACTTCAAGACCGTCGTGCACTACACGGGCGCCGTCCGGCCGGGCGTCGCCACCCAGCTCGAACTGCGTGCCTATCTCAACGAGGGCGGCAAGCTGATCGAGGCGGGCGAGAGCGCCGGCGGCGCCGTCGACCTCGGCGGCGGCACCCTGTCGAACGACTTCAGCCAGTACTACCTGGGCGCCTACAGCCGTACCTCCCTGCCGAACGCGACCGCCTTCGCGGGTCTCGCCAAGCTCGACGGCTTCACCGGAGCGCTCGGCGACGCGCCCGGCAACCCGCTGAACACCGCCGGATCGTTCGGCGTCACCTCGGACGCCCTGCCCGTGGAGACGTTCCCGCAGTTCGCGAGCGAAGGCGCGGGCCAGTACCCCGGGACCGTCAACCCGTACGGCCCGTACGAGGGCGCGTCCATGGCGGCCGCCACGCACACCGACTACGCCTGGAACCGCCTCACCCGCACCATCGACCTCACCTCGGTGGGCGCGGCCGACAAGCCCACCCTGCGCACCCAGCTCCTGTGGAGCACCGAGGAGGGCTACGACCACGCCCTTCTGGAGGCGCACACGGCCGGGGCGGACGACTGGACGACGCTGCCGGAGGCCGGCGGCGCCACCTCCACCACCGTGCCCGTCGAGTGCGAGGCCGGGTACTTCATCCAGGGCCACCCGGCACTGAAGCGGTACCTGACCCTGGGCTCCGGGGGCTGCACGCCCAGCGGCACCAGCGGCTCCTGGAACAGCTTCACCGGGGCCTCGGACGGCTGGCAGCAGGTCGAGTTCGACCTGTCCGCGTACGCCGGCAAGAAGGTCGAGGTGTCGCTCAGCTATGTCACCGACCCCGGTTCCGGCGGTCGCGGCGTCCTCGCCGACAACGCCACCGTGGTCATCGGCGGCACGGCCGGCGCGGTCGAGGGCTTCGAGACGTCGCTCGGTGCCTGGAGCACCCCCGGACCGCCCGCGGGCAGCCCGGCGGTCGTGAAGGACTGGGGCCTGTCGGGTGAACTGTTCAAGACCTACGGCGCCGTCACCACGGACGACACCGTGCTGCTGGGCTTCGGTCTGGAGCAGGTCCCCGCGGCGGCCGACCGCAAGGCACTGCTCGGCAAGGCGCTGGCGGCTCTGAGGAACTGAGAGCCGGCTGCGCCGAACGGCTGAGAAAAAGCCTCGTGAGCGGCCCTCCGGACGTCTGAAATCAGATGATCGGGGGGCCGCTCAAAAGGTAATCACCTTGCAAAACCAGGGCGGTCCGTACCCCTACTGGCGAGTATGGACCGCACCGGCATGTATAGGGCATCTCGATGTCACTCGACGGGCGCCGGGGAGGTAGGGTCGTAGGCGGTCGGGGACATCCCATACAGCTCGCCGGCACTGAGCCGGCGTACCAACGAGGAGATCGGTTCGTGACGATCCGCGTAGGCATCAACGGCTTTGGCCGCATCGGTCGTAACTACTTCCGCGCGCTGCTGGAGCAGGGTGCTGACATCGAGATCGTGGCTGTCAACGACCTGGGTGACACCGCGACCACCGCACACCTCCTGAAGTACGACACCATCCTGGGCCGCCTCAAGGCCGAGGTGTCGCACACCGCCGACACGATCACCGTCGACGGCCACACCATCAAGGTCCTCTCCGAGCGCAACCCCGCCGACATCCCGTGGGGCGAGCTGGGCGTCGACATCGTCATCGAGTCCACCGGCATCTTCACGAAGAAGGCCGACGCCGGGAAGCACCTCGCCGGCGGCGCCAAGAAGGTCCTCATCTCGGCTCCGGCCAAGGACGAGGACATCACCATCGTGATGGGCGTCAACCAGGACAAGTACGACCCGGCGAACCACCACGTCATCTCCAACGCCTCCTGCACCACCAACTGTGTGGCGCCGATGGCCAAGGTTCTCGACGAGAACTTCGGCATCGTCAAGGGCCTGATGACGACGGTCCACGCGTACACCAACGACCAGCGCATCCTGGACTTCCCGCACTCGGACCTGCGTCGCGCCCGCGCCGCCGCCGAGAACATCATCCCGACCACCACGGGTGCCGCGAAGGCCACCGCGCTGGTCCTCCCGCAGCTCAAGGGCAAGCTGGACGGCATCGCGATGCGCGTCCCGGTCCCGACCGGCTCGGCCACCGACCTGGTCGTGACGCTGCAGCGCGAGGTCACCAAGGACGAGGTCAACGCCGCGTTCAAGAAGGCCTCCGAGGACGGCGACCTCAAGGGCTACCTGGCCTACACCGAGGACGAGATCGTCTCCTCGGACATCGTCAGCGACCCGGCCTCCTGCACCTTCGACTCCTCCCTGACCATGGTCCAGGAGGGCAACACGGTGAAGATCCTCGGCTGGTACGACAACGAGTGGGGCTACTCCAACCGCCTCGTCGACCTCACGGTCTTCGTCGGCGGCCAGCTCTGACCGACAGAGCAGGCACCTCCATGTGACAGCAGGGCTCGGGCGGCGCAGGGACGCGCCGCCCGGGCCCTGACTCACGTACGAAAGCGCCCCTCCCACGACCACGAGCACCACAAGTCCTCCTCGGGAGCCCTCTCCATGAAGACGATCGACGAACTCCTCGCCGAGGGAGTCGCCGGCAAGCGGGTCTTCGTCCGCGCCGACCTCAACGTGCCGCTGGACGGCACCACCATCACCGACGACGGCCGTATCCGCGCCGTGCTGCCCACCGTGAAGGCGCTGGCCGAGGCCGGCGCGCGCGTCGTCGTCGCCTCCCACCTGGGCCGCCCCAAGGGCGCCCCGGACCCGGCCTTCTCCCTCGCCCCCGCCGCCGCGCGCCTCGGTGAACTCCTCGGCGCCGACGTGGCGTTCGCGACGGACACGGTCGGCGAGTCCGCCACGGCCACGGTCGCGGGCCTCGCCGACGGCCGGGTCGCGGTCGTCGAGAACCTCCGCTTCAACGCCGGCGAGACGTCCAAGGACGACGCCGAGCGCGGCGCCTTCGCGGATCAGCTGGCCGCCCTCGCGGACGTCTACGTGGGCGACGGCTTCGGCGCGGTGCACCGGGGGCACGCCTCGGTCCTCGACCTGCCGGCCCGCCTGCCGCACTACGCCGGGTACCTCATCGCCACCGAGGTCGGCGTCCTGAGGAAGCTCACCGACGACGTCCAGCGCCCCTACGTGGTCGCGCTCGGCGGCGCCAAGGTCTCCGACAAGCTCGCCGTCATCGACCAGCTGCTCGGCAAGGCCGACCGCATCCTCATCGGCGGCGGCATGGCGTACACCTTCCTCAAGGCCAAGGGGTACGAGGTCGGCGGCTCGCTCCTCCAGGAGGACCAGCTCGGCGCGGTCACCGAGTACCTGGAGCGCGCGGAGAAGACCGGGGTCGAGCTGGTCCTCCCCGTCGACGCCGTCGTCGCGCCCGCGTTCCCGGACCTCAAGGGCAAGGCTCCGGCCGGTGCCACCGAGGTCGCCGCGGACGCCATGCCGACCGGCCAGATGGGCCTGGACATCGGCCCGGAGTCCCGCAAGCTGTACGCCTCGAAGATCGCCGACGCCGCCACCGTCTTCTGGAACGGCCCCATGGGCGTCTTCGAGCACCCCGAATTCGCCGAGGGCACCAAGGCGGTCGCCCAGGCACTCCTCGACTCGGGGGCCTTCACGGTCGTCGGCGGCGGCGACTCCGCCGCGGCCGTGCGCATCCTGGGCTTCGACGAGAACGCATTCGGCCACATCTCGACCGGCGGCGGCGCCTCCCTCGAATACCTCGAGGGCAAGACGCTCCCCGGCCTCGCCGCACTGGAGGACTGACCCTCAATGACCGTTTCCGACAAGGGCCGTATGCCCCTGATGGCCGGCAACTGGAAGATGAACCTCAACCACCTCGAGGCCATCGCGCACGTCCAGAAGCTCGCCTTCGCCCTCGCCGACAAGGACTACGAGGCCTGTGAGGTCGCGGTCCTGCCGCCCTTCACCGACCTGCGCTCGGTCCAGACCCTGGTCGACGGCGACAAGCTCAAGATCAAGTACGGCGCCCAGGACCTCTCGGCCCACGACTCCGGCGCCTACACCGGCGAGATCTCCGGTCCGATGCTGGCCAAGCTCAAGTGCACGTTCGTGGCGATCGGCCACTCCGAGCGCCGCCAGTACCACGACGAGACCGACGAGATCGTCAACGCCAAGGTCAAGGCCGCCTACAAGCACGGCCTCACCCCGATCCTGTGCGTCGGCGAGGAACTGGAGGTCCGCGAGGCGGGCAACCACGTCTCCCACACGCTCGCCCAGGTCGAGGGCGGCCTCAAGGACGTCCCCGCCGAGCACGCCGAGACCGTCGTGATCGCCTACGAGCCCGTCTGGGCCATCGGCACCGGCAAGGTCTGCGGAGCGGAGGACGCCCAGGAGGTCTGCGCGGCCATCCGCGGCAAGCTCGCCGAGCTGTACTCCCAGGAGACCGCCGACCAGATCCGCATCCAGTACGGCGGCTCGGTCAAGGCCGGCAACGTCGCCGAGATCATGGCGCAGGCCGACATCGACGGCGCCCTCGTCGGCGGCGCCTCCCTGGACGCGGACGAGTTCGTCAAGATCGTGCGCTTCCGCGACCAGTGAGTAGGCCTTAGCGGCGTAACGTCGTACTCTTGCGGGGGGCCGAGGCCCAGTAGGCGAGTGTCGAGCTTGCCGACCGGTCCCGGCCCTCTTGTCGTCTATCCAGATCCGAGGAAGTTGGTCCAGCCGTGGTTATGGGGTTCTCGATCGCCCTGATCGTGTTCAGCCTGCTGATGATGCTGCTGGTGCTGATGCACAAGGGCAAGGGCGGCGGCCTCTCCGACATGTTCGGTGGCGGTATGCAGTCCTCCGTCGGCGGCTCCTCGGTCGCCGAGCGCAACCTCGACCGGATCACCGTCGTGGTCGGTCTGCTGTGGTTCGCGTGCATTGTCGTACTCGGCATCCTGATGAAGGTCAACAACTGACCGTCGGGCCGACACCGGCGAAACAACGCGTCACGGACGCACCAATCCGCACGTAAAGCCCCATGCTGGGTACGCGACTTCGAGCGCGGCCTATCATGGGGCTTGCGTCTGGGGACAGGATGTAACTCCAATCACTGGACGCGCGTTGGGCCTTACGTAGACTGAGGCGCTCGCAGCGAAGCGAAACGCCGACTCGCTTCGCCGCACCATCACGCAGGGAGTTACGACCGTGGCAAGTGGCAACGCGATCCGAGGAAGCCGGGTCGGGGCGGGGCCGATGGGCGAAGCCGAGCGCGGCGAGTCCGCACCCCGGCTGCGCATCTCCTTCTGGTGCTCCAACGGACACGAGACCCAGCCGAGCTTCGCCAGCGACGCACAGGTCCCCGACACCTGGGACTGCCCGCGCTGCGGCTTCCCGGCCGGACAGGACCGGGACAACCCCCCGGCCCCACCACGCACCGAGCCCTACAAGACGCACCTCGCCTATGTGCGGGAGCGCCGCAGCGACGCGGACGGCGAGGCGATCCTCGCCGAGGCGCTCGCCAAACTGCGGGGCGAGATCTAGGAGTTGACACCGGCCGGGCACCGAGGGGTGCCTGGCCGGAAGCGTTTCGGGCGGGTGGCTCGCGATTCCCGCGATGTTCGCGTTCCCGCTGGTCGGGCTGATTGTCAGTGGGTCCCCCTACGGTTTGCGCATCGACGAATCGTGAGGGGGACACGTGACGGGGGCTGAGCAGAGGGCGGCGGTCGCGTACCGCGGAGCGTTCCTACGGCTGTGGAGCGCGGCCGTGCTCTCCAGTTTCGGGGACGCGCTGCGTACGGCCGCGTTGCCGCTGCTCGCGGTGACGCTGACGGACGAGCCGCTTCTCGTCGCCTCGGTCACGGCCTGTGGCTATCTGCCGTGGCTGGTGTTCGGGTTGTTCGGCGGGGCCGTCGCCGACCGGGTGGACCAGCGGCGGGCCATGTGGACGGTGGACGTGGCGCGCGGTCTGCTGGTGGCGGGTTTCGCGGTGGCCGTGGCCCTCGATCACGCCTCGATCGCCCTGCTGATCGCCCTGGCCTTCGCTCTGACCACCCTCCAGACACTCTTCGACAACGCGGCCACGGCCCTGCTGCCCGCCCTGGTGGGCCGTGACGCCCTGGGCAGCGCGAACGCCCGGTTGATGACCGGCCAGCGGATCGCGGGCGGGCTGGTGGCCGCGCCGCTCGTCCCCCTGTTGCTGGCCGCCGGAGCCGCCGTCCCCTTCGCGGCGGACGCCCTGACCTACCTGTTCGCCGCCGCCCTCGTGGCCTCGCTCGGTGCCGCCGCGCCCGAGCGGGAGCCCCGTCCCGCGGGCAGCACCCTGCGCGCCGAGATCGCCGCCGGGCTGCGGACGCTGTGGCGGGACAGGGCCCTGCGCGGGCTGTGCGCCGCCACCGCTCTGTGCAACGTCGGCATGGGTGCCCTCATCGCCACGCTGGTGCTGCTGGTGACCGGCTGGCTGGACGCGGGCAACGCCGGGTTCGCGGCGGTGACGACGGCGTACACGGTCGGCGGCCTCGCCGGGGGAGCGGTGAACGGACGGCTGGTGGCCCGCGCGGGGCGGGTGCGTGCCGTGCTGCTGGCCGGCGCGGCGCAGATCGTGGCCCTCGTCGTGATGGGCTCGGTGCGCAGCCTGTGGGCGCTCGCGGTGAGCCTCGCCGTGTTCGGGGCCATGGGCATGGTGTGGAACGTCAACACCACGACGCTGATGCAGCGGCGTGCCCCCGCCGACATGCTCGGCCGCGTCGGCTCCGCCTTCCGGACCCTCGGGGTGGCCGGGGCGCCCCTGGGCGCTCTGCTCGGCGGAGCGGTCGCCACGGCCTGGGGCCCGAACACCCCGGCGCTCCTTGCCGCCGCCTTCTTCGTCCTGTCCGTCGCCGCGCTGATACCGACGCTCAAGGCGGACGTATCTGTTGTCGAACCGGACGACCATGGGACGACGGCTCGTGTTCCGTCGTGATCAATTAGGTTGGAGCCGGCAGCGGGGCCGAGCGGCCCCGGGGAGGGGCGTGTCCGTCTCTCCCCGGCACCGCTTCGTACGCAGGACCAGGTAGGAAAGAAGGCTGAAGTCCGAGATGAACGCACGAAGCCGTACGAGGCTCAACCAGACGCCCGAGTGGACCGCGCTGGCCGAGCACCGGGAGCAGCAGGGTGATGTCCAGCTGCGCGAGCTGTTCGCGGCCGACCCGGGGCGCGGTGCCGGGTACACGCTGGAGGTCGGCGACCTGCACGTCGACTACTCCAAGCATCTGGTCACCGACGAGACGCTGCGGCTGCTGCGCGAGCTGGCCGCCGCGACCGACGTGTTCGGGCTGCGGGACGCCATGTTCCGCGGCGAGAAGATCAACACCACCGAGGACCGCGCCGTCCTGCACACCGCGTTGCGCGCCCCGCGCGACGCGGTGATCGAGGTCGACGGCGCGAACGTGGTGCCGGGTGTCCACGAGGTGCTCGACAAGATGGCCGGCTTCGCCGAGCGCATCCGCTCCGGCGAATGGACCGGACACACCGGCCGACGCATCAAGAACATCGTGAACGTCGGCATCGGCGGCTCCGACCTGGGCCCGGCGATGGCGTACGAGGTACTGCGCTCCTTCACCGACCGCGATCTCACCGTCCGCTTCGTGTCGAACGTGGACGGGGCCGACCTGCACGAGGCGGTACGGGACCTGGACGCGGCCGAGACGCTCTTCGTCATCGCCTCGAAGACGTTCACCACCATCGAGACGATCACCAACGCGACGTCCGCGCGCGACTGGCTGCTCACCGAGCTGAAGGCGGGCTCCGAGGCCGTCGCCAAGCACTTCGTGGCGCTGTCGACGAACTCCGAGAAGGTGTCGGACTTCGGCATCGACACGGCCAACATGTTCGAGTTCTGGGACTGGGTCGGCGGACGCTACTCGTACGACTCGGCCATCGGCCTGTCGCTGATGATCGCGATCGGCCCGGACCGCTTCCGGGAGATGCTCGACGGGTTCCACCTGGTCGACGAGCACTTCCGTACGGCGCCCGCCGAGTCCAATGTGCCGCTTCTGCTGGGCCTGTTGGGGATCTGGTACGGCAACTTCCACGACGCGCAGTCGCACGCGGTGCTGCCCTACAGCCACTACCTGTCCAAGTTCACGGCCTACCTGCAGCAACTGGACATGGAGTCCAACGGCAAGTACGTGGGCCGGGACGGGGTGCCGGTGGAGTGGCAGACCGGGCCGGTGGTGTGGGGCACGCCGGGGACGAACGGGCAGCACGCGTACTACCAGTTGATCCACCAGGGCACGAAGCTGATCCCGGCGGACTTCATCGGCTTCGCCGAGCCGGTCGCCGAGCTCGGCGAGACGCTCAAGGCCCAGCACGACCTTCTCATGGCCAACTTCTTCGCCCAGACCCAGGCGCTGGCCTTCGGCAAGACGCCGGACGAGGTACGGGCGGAGGGGGCACCGGAGGAACTGGTGCCGCACAAGACGTTCCAGGGAAACCACCCGACGACCACGATCCTGGCGAAGGAACTGACCCCGTCGGTCCTCGGCCAGCTGATCGCGCTGTACGAGCACAAGGTGTTCGTCCAGGGTGCCGTCTGGAACATCGACTCCTTCGACCAGTGGGGCGTCGAGCTGGGCAAGGTCCTCGCCAAGCGCGTCGAGCCGGCGCTCACGGAGGGGGCCGAGGTGCCGGGGCTGGACGGGTCGACGAAGGCGCTGGTCGCCAAGTACCGGGCGCTGCGCGGGCGACGGTAGTCCCGCGGGGGCGGGGAAACGGGCGACCGCGCGACGTCCGCTTCCCCACCCGGTCCCGGTGGCCCGGCCGCCCGGCCGCCCGGGCACCGCGGGATCTCCGTCTCCGCGCTGGCCGGGGTCTCGCCGGATCTCAGTGCCCCAGCCCGGCGCCCCCGTCGACCGGGATCACGGCGCCGCGTACATAACCGGCGGCGGCCAGGAAGGCCACCGCGTCGGCGACCTCCTCGGGGCGGCCCAGGCGTCCGGCGGGCGTGGCGCGCAGCAGTTCGCGCCGCTGGTCCGCGGTGAGGGCGCGGCTCATGTCGGTCTCGGTGAGGCCGGGGGCGACGACGTTGCAGGTGATGTCGCGGGCGCCGAGTTCCCGGGTGAGGGAGCGGGCGAAGCCGACGAGGCCGGCCTTCGCCGCCGCGTAGTTGGTCTGGCCGGGGGCGCCGTGCAGGGCGGCCGTGGAGGAGATCAGGACGATACGGCCGTGGCCCGCCCGGAGCATGCCGCGCACCGCGCGCTGGGCGACGCGGAAGGCTCCGGTGAGGTTGGTGTCGATGACGGAGGTGAAGTCCGCCTCGGTCATCCGCACCAGCAGCCGGTCCTGGGCGGCGCCCGCGCACGCGACCAGCACGGTGACCGGGCCGTGGGCCGCCTCGGCCTCCTGGAAGGCCCGGTCGACCTGCCCGCTGTCCGTCACATCGCACCGAACGGCGAGGAATCCCTCGGAGGCCGCGGGCTCGGTGCCCCGGTGGGTGACCGTGACCCGGTCCCCGGCAGCAGCGAAACGGCGGGCAATGGCCAGCCCGATGCCCCTGTTCCCGCCGGTGACGAAGACCGAACGGGCCGCGGCCTGCTGGGGGAGCGTGGGCTGTGTCATCGTGCGTTCCCCTTCCCTGCCGCGTCCAACGGCCTTGCGTGCTCCGGGCTTTCGGGCGCCCCACGGGTGCGCAGGCCCACGACCGCCACCACACAGCCGAGGAGGGCGAGGGCGGCGACGGCGAGCGTGGCGGCGTACATGGCGTCGAGGAAGGCGCGGTCGGCCGTGGTCGCCAGTTCGGGCAGGCGCAGGGAATCGGCCAGGGAACGGGCGGCTTCGGCGGAGGTACGGGCCAGTTCCTCGGCGGCCGGCGACAGGCCCTGTGCGGTGCCGGGGAGTTCGGCGTCGGCCATCCGGTCCCGGTAGACGGCCGAGAGGATCGAGCCGGCCATCGCCACACCGAGGGTGCCGCCGACCTGGCGGGTGACGCTGTTGACGGCGGCGCCGGCGCCCGCCAGCTGCGGCGGCACCCCGCGCATCATCACGGCCGTGACCGGGGTGCCGACCAGTCCCATGCCGAATCCCTGGATCCACAGCAGCGCGGCGACGACCCAGAGGGGGGTCCGCCCGTCGAGCCAGGCGTAGGCGACGTAGGTGGCGGCGGTGGCCAGGACGCCGGACGCGACCGTCCAGCGGGCCGACAGCAGGCGGCTCAGCGCCGGGGAGGCCTGGCTGCCCAGGACGATGCCGACCGCGGCGGCGATCATGACGGTGCCGGCGTCGGCGGGGGAGAGGCCTCGGGGGCCCTGGAGATAGAAGGCCGCATAGAACAGGTGGCCGGCCAGCGCCATGAAGGCGATCAGCAGGACCACGCTGCCGGCCGTGAAGCCGGGCTGCCGGAAGAGCCGCAGGTCCAGGCTGGGCGCCCTGGACCTGCGCTGGCCGGCGACGAAGACGCCCAGCACGACACCGCCCAGCAGCAGCGGCAGCAGCACGTGGGGGCCGTACCAGGTGCGGCCGCCGCCGAGTTCGATGATGCCGTAGACCACACCGCCCAGCCCGAGCACCGACAGGGCGAGGCCCCGCAGGTCGAGCACGCGGCGGCGGGAACCGCCCAGGTCGGGGACGACCGCCACGACGGCCAGCAGACACAGGGCGACGATCGGGACGTTGACCAGGAACACCGAGCCCCACCAGAAGTGGCTGAGCAGCGCGCCGCCCGCGACGGGGCCGATGGCCACGCCGAGACCGCTCGACGAGCTCCAGATCGCGATCGCCCGGGTGCGTTTCTCCTCCGGGGTGCTCTGCACGATGACGGTCAGCGTCGCCGGCATCAACAGGCCGCTGCCCGCCCCCATGAAGGCCCTCGCCACGATCAGCCACGCCGGGCTGTCCACGAACGCACCCGCGCCGGAGGCCACTCCGATCAGCGCGAGTCCGGCGAGGAGCGTGTTCCGGGGGCCGAAACGGTCGGCGAGCGCGCCGCCCGCGAAGAGGGTGCCGGCGACGACCAGGGTGTAGGCGCTCGCCACCCACTCCAGTTCGCCGGGGCTCGCGCCCAGGCCCTCCACCGGGTCGGCGAGCGTGGTGACGGCGACATTGAGGATCGAGGTGTCCAGCCAGATCAGCATCTGCGCGCAGACCACGACCACGAGGACGGGCCAGGAGCGGGTGGGTGCGGCGGCCGGGTCCTCGGGCGTCCGGCTCACGGTGCTCACAGCGTGCCTCCGTTGTTCTCGTCGTGGCCGCGCGCGTCTTCGTATCTGTGCAGCGCCCGGTCGATCAGTGTGTGGGCCGCACCCGTGTAGTGGGCCGGGTCGAGCAGCTCCGACAGCTCGGCGGGGGTGAACCGGGCGGACAGTTCCGGGTCGGCGGACAGCACCTCACCAAGGGGGCGGCCGGTGTCGGCGGCCTCGGCGGAGGCGCTGGTCAGGAGCTTCTTCGCGCGGACCTTGCCGAGCATCGGGGCCAGGGCCACGGCCAGCCGTTCGGTGACGATGGCACCGCCGGTCAGGTCGAGGTTGGCCCGCATGCGTTCCGGGTGGACGATCAGCCCCTCCGCGAGCTCGACGGCGGTGTGCGCGGCGCCGCCCGCCAGCCGCAACGCCTCCCGCAGCGGCTGCCACTCGGCGTGCCACGCCCCGGCGGGCCGTTCGTCCTCGGCGAGCAGACACTGCGCCAGCACGAGCGCGTGCGCGGGGACCTGCCGGGCGGCCGACACGATCAGCGTGGCCAGCGCGGGGTTCCGCTTCTGCGGCATGGCCGAGGAGGCACCGCGCCCGACCCCGGCAGGCTCGGACACCTCGCCGATCTCCGTACGGGACAGCGTCTGCACATCGAGCGCGAACTTCCCGAGCGCCCCGGTGACCAGCTGGAGCACGGCCCCGAGTTCGGCGACGGGGGTACGGACGGTGTGCCAGGGGAGGGTGGGCTCGGCGAGGCCGAGGGCGGCGGAGAAGGGGCCGAGCAGCTCCAGTCCGCCGTCACTGTCGCTTCCGGCTCGCTGTCGCGCCCCTTCAGGGACGCGGGGCTGTGACACTCGCGGCTCCGCCGCGCGGGCGCGATCAGCCCTCACCGGCCCGCGGACATCCACATCCGAGGCCCTGCGATCCACCACGGCGTACTCCCGATACGCGGCCAACGTCCCCGCCGCTCCCCCCAGTTGGGCCGGAAGCCCCGACGCCACCGCCCGCACCCGGACCGACGCGTCGACCACCAGCTCCAGCCACCCGGCGGCCTTCAGACCGAAGGTCGTCGGCACGGCGTGCTGGGCGAGGGTGCGCCCGGCCAGGACGGTGCCGCGATGGGTGTCGGCCACGGACGCGAGGGCCGCACCGACCCGCGACAGATCCGCGGCGATCAGGCCGAGCACCCGGCGCGCGATCACCATGGCCGCCGAGTCGAGGATGTCCTGACTGGTGGACCCGCGGTGCACATACTCCGCGGCGGCCGGATCCCCCGAGGCGACGACCTCCGTGAAGGCGGTCACCAGTGCGACCACCGGATTCGCGGTGGCCCGGGCCGCGTGCGCCAGGGCGACCAGGTCGAGGTGTTCCACCCGGGCCGCCGAGGCGATCGCCTCCACCGCCGTGGCCGGAGTCAGCCCGACCGCGTGCTGGGCCCGGGCCAGCGCCACCTCGACGTCCAGCATGGCCTGCAGCCACGCCTCGTCGGTCACCTCGGCCGCGACGGGCGTACCGGCCCAGGTGGGGGCGAGCAGGCCCGCGTCGGTGCCCACGGACATCGCGTTCACGTTTCCCGACTCCCTGTGCCTGATGTCCGACGTGCGGCTGGGCCCGGCCCCAGCCCCAGGGCGGCCCGCGCGATCGCGTCCGCGTCCTCCAGCGTCACCGAGCCGACGCCCGGCCGGATGCCGACCGCCGTCACCCAGCGCACGCCCTCCACCGGCACCCCGAAGGCGAACCGGCGCGGGTGCGGCCGGCCCGCCGCGTCCACCAGCCGGGGCGCGCCGTCGGTCACCGCCAGCCCGCCGGGCTCGTGGCCCGCGTCGCCCCCCAGCCGGTACGGTGCGCACGCACCGGCCCCGAACAGCGCCCGCAGCAAGGGGTTGGCGCTCCGCCGCAGATCGACGGCGGGCAGCCGTGCCTCGATCAGGGCCTCGACCCGGACCGGGGGTTCGTCCACCAGCTCCGCGTCCACGAGGAAACCCCCTTTGCCGACGCCCCCTTCGCCGATGTCCCCTTCACCGATGCCCTCCTCGGTGTCACCGCCGGGCGCCCAGGCCCGTACCCGCATCCCCGGGCCGAGGACATGCAGCACGTCCGCCTCGATCAGCGCGATCAGCTGCTCGATCCGGAAGGCGGGCGGGCCGATCGAGGTGAAGGCGTTCAACGGGGTGTACCAGCCGTCGAGTTCGGCGCGGTACGACTCACCGGAGACTCCGCCGTGGTCGACGACGAGCCGGATCTCGTTGCGCAGATCCCGCAGGGCGTCCAGCGCGGCCTTCAGCGGTCCGTTCACATTGCCGAGGCGGGCCTCGGTGACATCGCGGCGCAGGTAGGTCAGCAGCCAGTGCCGGAAGTCGGCGCGGTCGATGAACTTCCGCTCGCCGTAAGGGAGTTCGATCCGCGTCCAGTCCCATCGCTCGGCGGGCGGGACGGCGTGGCGGTCGAGCAGGGCCGTCTCCTCCCCGTCCTCACCCACCAGGCACGACCGTACGAACTCCTCGGCCGCCTCCGGTCCTCGGGCGGCACGGATCCACGCCTCGTGATGGACGGTCCGTATCTCACGGTCGACGAGCGGCCAGAGGTCGTGGCGGAAGCCGAGGGAGCGCCCTCCGGCCACGCGGCGCCGCAGTTCCGCGATGACGTCCGGGGTCAGGAAGCGCGGCTCGTGGCGGCCGAGCGCGCCCTTCTCGTTCTCGCCCCGGGCGTGGTATGGGACGCCGCGCCGCGAACCGGCGTACAGCACGGGCTCGTTGCCGCTCGGGAGGTAGACGAGACCGGACTGGCCCTCCTTGAACGTACCGCCGCGGCCCTCGGTGAGGAGGGCCAGGCAGTCGAAGAAGTTCAGGCCCAGTCCGCGCAGGGCGACCGGGGCGCCCGGCGCGATACCGCTCAGGTCGGTGTCGGCCGGGTTGGCCGGGGCCACGTAGGTGAGGCCGTGGCGGTCGGCGAAGGAGCGCAGCGCGCGTTCCTCCGGCGACGGGGTCAGGTCGCCGTGGCCGAGGGCCAGCACCACCGCGTCCAGCCCGGCCAGCCGGTCGCCGTTCGCCAGGGTCACGGTCTGCGGCCCGCCCGGAACGTCGTCGTCCAGCGCGACCGCCGTCGTCCGGTGGGTGTGGACCGTCAGATGGGCGGGGGCCGTGCGTAACAGGTGCCGGAAGACCCACTCCAGGTAGTGGCCGTGGAACGCGCGGGTCGGATAGGTGTCGGGGCCGAGCCGCCGCGCCTCGTCCACGGCCCGCGCGGGCAGGTCCTGGTCGATGGCCCGGTCGCGGACCGCACACGCCCACTCGTACAGGCTGGGTCCCGGCACCGACGGTCCCGCGCAGTCGACGCTGTCGTCGGCGAACAGGGTCACCTGGGAGGCGACCGTGTTCATCAGCAGCTCGCCCGGCTGGTCCGTACGCCAGACCGCGCCCGCGCCCGGCGGGTACGGATCGACGAGGTGGACCTCGACCGGCCGTAAGGTCCCGCCGGCGTTGGCGCGAATCCGCTCCAGTACGGAGAGGCCACGCGGACCGGCGCCGATCACACAGACGGCGAGGGTGTCGTCGGCACCGGTCATTCCTGGCCCAGCCCGTCGCGCCAGCTCGGTCTGGCCGGCTTCCAGCCCAGTGCCGTACGGGCCCGGTCGTTGGCCGCGCCGTGCGCGGACATCAACTGGTGGGCCATGAACCAGCCGAGGAGCCGGGGCGCGAGGGCCGCGGGGACCGTGCGCGGGGAGGGGGCGGCGAGCATGCGGGCCAGGTGCGGCAGCCACTGCGCGGCGGGGGCCGGGTCGTCGTCCGTCACGTGGAACACCCCGGTGGCCTCGGACTCGACGCCCGCCACGGCCGCCCCCACGGCGTCCTCGACGTGCAGGAACGACATGATTCCGGCCCCACCGCCCGGCAGCGGGAGCCGTCCGGCCAGCACGGACTGGGCGGTTCCGCCTGTGCGGGCGTACGCGGTACGGGGGCCGTACAGCGTGCCGTAGCGCAGCACCACGCCCTCCAGGCCGCTGTGCGTCACCTGCCGTTCCAGCTCGGCGACGGCCTGTACGGTCGAGGCCCAGCCGAGGTCGGGCGCGTCCACGTACAGGGGCGCGTCCTCGTCGAGGACCGGGTCGCCCGCCGGGGCCGCGGCGAAGGCGATGGACTGGGCGACCAGTCGGCGGGCACCGGCCGCGCGGGCCGCCTCGATCAGATGGGCGGTGCCCTCGGTGCGCAGCCGCGCGGTGAGGGCGAAGGCTCCCGGCGGGTCGTCGCGCAGCAGCCGCAGCGCCGACATCTGGTGGACGACCACCTCGGGCCGGGCCGCCGACACCGCCGCGAGCACGGCGTCGCGGTCGAGGGCGTCGGCGACCACGACCTCGTCCGCCTCGGGGGCCCGGCCCCGGGACCCCTGCCGTACCAGCGCGCTCACCCGGTGGCCCCGCGCCCGCAGCGCGCCCACCAGCGGATGCCCGACCACTCCGGTGGCCCCGGCGACGAGTACGCGCATGTCTCAGCCCTCCCCGTCGGCGGTGACCGGGGTCGCGACCCGCATCAGCAGCCGGCACGCCTTGTCGCCCTCCCGCAGACAGCTCTCGGCGCGGTTCTCCGTCAGCGCCACGCCCAGCCCCTCGGACCAGCCGGCGTGGATGGCCGTACACGGGCAGCGGTAGCCCTCCAGCGAACCGGCCATCCGGACCATGGTGATCGCGAAGTTCCGCCGCAGGGTGAGGACGATCAGATCGTCGTCCTCGACCTCGGTGGAGGCGTTGCGCAGCTCCGGCGGGAACATCCGGTCGCCGCAGTCGTCGTAGCGGCGGCGCAGCTCCTCCAGGTCCTTGCGGCCGTCGCCGGTGTCCGGGAGCGGGCCGTACAGCCGGGAGACCCGCTGCCCGACGTGCAGGGCGACCTTCCCCATCGCCTCCGCGTTGATCTCGTTCGCGGCCTCCTGCCCGAACCGCGCGGCCACCCCCTGGTACCAGTTGGCGTCGTGCTGCCACCACAGCCGGTACGCCTCACTCGCGCGGGCGCGGTGATTGACGCCGTCGGCGTCGGTGCTCGTGGTCATGCCTGTCGCTCCTTGGCGGCGAACCGGTCGCGCATCACTCGTTTGAGAACCTTGCCGGTGGCGCCCTTGGCCACGTCGTCGGGCTTCATCCGCAGGGCGCGGGCCACCGGCGGGAACCCGGCCGTCGTCAGTACCGCGTTGACACACCCGGTCCACGCCTCGTCATCGCTCCCGCTCGGCTCGTCGACGAACTGGAGCAGCGCGTACGCCTCCGCCTCGCCGTCGCCGTCCCAGTCCGCGCGTACGCCGTTGGGGGCGACGCCGACGACCGTGCAGTCGGCCAGCTCGGGCAGTTCGGCCAGGAGCAGTTCCTCGGTGCGGGTGCTGAAGACGATCCCGGCGCGGGTACGGACGGCGTCCGGAACCCGGTCGAGGTGGTAGAAGTTGCCCTCCTCGTCCTGGTGGGCGAGGTCGCCGGTCAGCCAGTAGCCGCCGAGCCGCATCCGGTTCCAGGTCAGCGAGTCGTTCCAGTAACCGGGCGTGAGCGTGGGCGACTTCAGGCCCAGGCGGCCGATCTGCCCGGGCGGCAGCGGGGTGCCGTCCTCGGCCAGCACCGCGGCCTCGGCGAAGCTGATCGGCTTGCCGACACGGCGGGAGTAGGCCGAGGTGTCCTTGGTGTGCCGGTTGTGGAAGACGGAGTAGCCGGCCTCCGACGAACCGAGCCCATCCACGAAGACCGAGCCGTCGACCCGGACACGGCTCAGGTCGCGCCGGATCTCCAGGCGGCTCCCGTGCCGCACGAGCGCCCGGATGTGCGCCTCGTGCGCCGCGTCCCCGGTGTTGAACCACACCTGCACGCTGGACAGATCACGCGCCGTCAGATCCTCCGCCGCCATCTCGCCGAAGGTCCCGGCGAAGGCCAGCACGGTCGTCGGCCGGAACTCCTCGACGGCGTCCAGCACATCCGGGCCGCGCTGGCTGGAGAGCAGCTTGATGTCCGTGCGCAGCAGCAGGCAGTACAGCAGCGTCGCCACCATCGCGTTGTGCGCGCCGGGCAGTCCCACCAGCGTGCGCTCCATGTCGGCGCCGGTGGAGAAGCGCAGCCGGTGCAACTGGGCGTACATCAGCGTCCGGTGCGTGTGCGGCACGCCCTTGGGCAGGCCGGTGGTGCCGGAGGAGTGCGAGATGAGTACCGGGTCGGTCGGGTCGTGCCGGTAGGGGTACGACGGCGGGAGCGACGCGCGGTGCTCCGGCCGGATCTCGTCGGCGGTCACACAGAAGCCGAGCCCGATCTCCGGGTCCCCGGTCAGCACCGCGCGGTGCGCCTCGTCGGTGAAGGCGCCCACCGCGCCCTGCCGGCGCACGTACTCCCGCGCGATCTCCGGGGACAGATTGCCGTTGACGAACGACGGGACGGCGCCGAGTGACGTCAGCGCCAGGAAGTTCACCGCGAACTCGGCGGCCGAGAAGGAGTGGACGGCCACCGGGTCGCGGGGCCGCACACCCCGGGCCGCGTACCAGCCCGCGTACGTCTCGACCGTCTCGTACAGCTGCCCGAGCGTCAGCACCTCGGGGCGGCTGCCGTCGGGGGCCCGCCAGGTGCCGTCGGTCCGCAACACCGGCTCGTCGAGCGGGCGTTCGTACGCGCGCAGGCGGCCCAGGATGTTGCCGGCGCCGAGTTCGGTGTCGGAACAGATCCGCGCCCGCTCCTGCCTACTGATGAGCATGGGTCTCCGTCTCGTCTCTTTCCGTTGGTTCCGGGAGCCGTTCGGCGCCGAGGAGGAAGGCGGGCGCCCGGGGCCCGGTGACCAGGAGGTGGGTGCCGCCGTCCCGCAGCAGCCGCCGGTGGGCGGCGGCCAGGTCGAACAGGCCCTGGACACTGCCGGGGTGCGGGGAGGCCACCGGCCGCTCGCCGTCGTACGTCCGCGTCGACCGGACGGTCACGAGCGCGTCGGCACCCGGACGGCCCAGCAGGACGGCCACCGCCAGGGCGGCGGATCCGGGGAGGTCCTGTGCCGGACGGCCGGTGCCGGCGGAGAGTTCCCGGTGCACGGCGGCCAGCCGTTCGCCACCGCCCAGTTCCACGCCCATCACCAGGACCTGGTCCAGCTCCGGGTCCTCCAGGAGGAGGTCCGCCATGGCCAGCAGTTCGGTCACCGGGTCGTCGAGGGTGGAAAGGCTGAACATCTGCCCGGTGATCCCGAACTCCCGGCTGATGTGCCCCAGCACGGAGTTGGCGGTGGCCTGCATGAACAGCAGCGGGTTGTGGACCCGCCCGGACACCACCCGCCGGCTCGCCAGATCGGCCGTGGTGGTGTCGCCCATCAGGCTCGCCAGCGCGACGGCCGTACGGGAACCGAGCCCGGGCCGCTCGGTCAGACACCGTGCGGCGACCTCGTACGCCACCGGGCTGAACGCCGACTCCACGAACCCCGGCAGCCGCGGCAGCGGGATGTCGGTGTCCCGCCCGGTGCCGTGGGTCGCGGAGGCGGTGGTGAGGACGCCGAGCGGCGAACGGAGGGGTGCCTTCTCGGCCGGCGCGGGGGTGTGCGCGGGGTCCGTCGTCCGTGTGTTCTCCGTCGTCGTCACGGCCGCTCCAGGACGAGTGCGGTGTTGGCGCCCCCGAAGGCGGCGTTGATGGTCAGGGCCCGGCGGAGGTCGGCCTGCCGGGGCCGGTTCGGCACGTAGTCGAGGTCGCACTCCGGGTCCGCCCGTGTGAGGTTGGCGGTCGGCGGCAGTACACCGTCCATGAGGGCCAGCATCGTGATCACGAACTCCACGACTCCGGCCGCCTCCAGGAGATGGCCGGTGGTGCTCTTGGTGGAGCTGACCGGGACCGACTCGGCCCGCTCCGGGAGGGCGGCGCGCAGCCCCCGGGTCTCGGCGCCGTCGTTGTACTTGGTGCCGGTGCCATGGGCGTTGACATAACCGAGGCCCGACCCGTCGGGGTCCCCGGCCAGCCGCAGCGCCTGCCGGGCCGCGCGGGCCAGGCCGACGCCCTCCGGGTGCGGCTGGGCGATGTGGTGGGCGTCGGTGGCCGCGCCCCAGCCGGTCACGCCCGCCAGCGGCCGGGCCCCGCGCCGCCGCGCGTGCCCGGCGGACTCCAGCACCACGGCCGCGACCCCGTCGCCGAGCAGCAGCCCGGTACGGTCGGCGCTGAACGGCCGCACCATGCCGTCACGGGACAGCGCCCGCCCCGAGTCGAACTTCCCGAACGTCTCCTCCTCCACGAGATAGCCGCCGGCACACACCGCCACGTCGATCCGGCCGGACGAGATCAGCCGGCAGGCATGGATGATCGCGGCGGCGGAGGCCACACAGGCGTTGGTGAAGGTGAGCCGGGGTCCGGTCAGGGCGAGGCCCGCGGCGAGCGACTCGGCGAGGTGCGCGGGGACGGCGTCGGCGAGAAGGGCCGCCGACCCCTCGGTGTCACGACCGGGCTCCGCCGCCTCCCGCCAGTACCGGGTGATGCTCGTGCAGTCGCCCGCGATGCCCAGCAGGACCGCCGCCTCGGTGCCCCGGGGCAGGCCCGCCATGTCGAGGGCCTCCCCGCCGCATTGGTCGAGGGCGTGACGCAGGGCCCAGCCCTCGACCGCGTCGGGGCCGTCCGGGGCGGCGCCGGCCATCGGCGTACGGTACGGGCCGGTGTCGAAGCGGGAGGTGGGGACGAAGGAGGGGACACCGGCGAAGACACCGCGCCGGAGGGCGTCCGCGCCCGTGCCGAAGGCGGTGCGTACGCCGAAGCCGGTCACCGTCACGTCAGCGCTCAACGCGGCCACCCCCGTCCGCCGCACCCGCCCCGGCCGCGCCCAGGAACTCGGTGAGCCGTCGGAGCGAGGTCAGGCCCGCGATGTCCTCGTCGCCGGGTTCCACCACCAGGCCGTACCGCTCCTCCACCACATGCAGCAGCCACACCAACCCCAGGGAGTCCAGGACCAGTTCGGCGTCGTCGCCGAGGTCGTCCGGGACACCGGGGAAGATCTTGCGGTCGGACAGCAGTTCCCGGACGGTGGCGATGGTGATGACGGACGGCACGGACGCCTCCGTGACGGCGGACACCTCCGTGACGGTGGACACCTCCGTGACGGACGGCGCGGAGGCTTCCGCGCTCATGCCTTCGCCCCGCGCCCGACGACCTCGGTGACGAGCCCGCCGAGGGTCAGGGAAGCCAGCGGCTCGATGTCGGTGTCCGGGATCTCCACGCCGAACCGCGACTCCAGCCGCAGCGTCAGCTCGATCAGACTCAGGGAGTCCAGCTCCAGGCCGCCGACGGTCACCGGGCTCTCGTCCGTGATGCCGTCACGGCTCAGCAGGATGTTCATCTCGTCGATGACCGTGGTCAGGACGAACTCGCGGATCTCGTTGTCCAGGGTGGACGTGCTCATGATCGCCATCTCCATGGGGAATGTCGTGCGAGGGTCATGCGAAAAGTCGGACGGGGGCCGCCCGGCGAGCGGCTAGGCGCCGCTCGCCGCCGCCTGAAGGGTCGCCGCCTGGCGCACCAGCTTCCCGTTCGACGTACGGGGCAGGGCCTCCAGCAGCCGGATCACGCGGGGCAGTTTGTAGTCGGCCAGCCGCTCCCGGCACCAGCGCAGCAGCTCCTCCGCCGACGGGCTCCCGGCCCCGGCGGCGACCGCCACGTACGCCTCGGTGACGTCCTCGTGGACCAGGACCGCCTGTTCGACGGCCGGGTGCGCCCGCAGGACGTGCTCGACCTCGGTCAGGTCGACCTTGAGGCCGCCGATGACGACGAGGGAGTCGGCGCGGCCGCCCACGGTGACCGTGCCGTCGGCGCCGACCGTGGCCCGGTCACGGGTGTGCAGCCAGCCGTCCGCGTACTGGGTGCCGCCCGAGTCGAAGAGATACGGCGACTCGGCGAGCGCGACGTCCAGTTCGCCCTTGTGTTCCCGGACGACCACTCCCGGCGCGGGCCGCCCGACCGAGGGCCGGAGCGTGCCGCCGACGTCGATGGCGACGATGCCGGTCTCGGTGGTGCCGTAGGCCTCGCCGACCGTGACGCCGTACCGTTCGACGAACCGCGCGGCGACCTCGGGGGGCATCAGCTCGCCGCCGGAGACGGCGGTCCGCAGTGCGGGCAGCTCGGGCGGATCGAGGGCGGCGGCGAGCAGCTCGTAGTGCATCGGCACCCCGAACAGGGTGGTGATCCGGTGGTCGACCGAGGTCCGCAGGATGTCGCGGGCCGAGACCCGGGGCGCGAAGACGACGCGGACTCCGGCCGCCAGTGAGTGCAGCAGCCCGCCGAGCAGCCCGAAGCTGTGCGCCGTCGAGCTGAGCAGCAGCAGCCGGTCGCCCTCGCCCGGCATACCGGGGACCGCCGCGAACGACTCGACCTCGGCGGCGATCGACCCGGCGGTCCTGCCGATCACCTTCGGCCGCCCGGTGGAGCCCGAACTGAACTGGACCAGCCGATGGTCTCCGGCGGCAGGCCGCCCGGCCCTGCGGCACTCGGTGGCGACCTCGTACTCGGGCCGGAAGCCGAAGGCCGCCCGGACGTTGGACCCGGCCCGGACCATGAACTGCGGCCTGCAGGTGGCGCAGAGCACGTCCACCTCGGCGGGCTTCAGCCGGAAGTCGAACAGCATCACCTGCGCGCCCAGCCGCCACAGCGCGAGGAGCACCTCGACCTGGGTGAAGCTGGGCGGCGTCCGCAGTCCGACCGTGCTGCCGGGCCCGATGTCGTAACCGGCGAACACGGCGGCCTGCTTGGCCACGCGCTCCCGTAACTCCCCGCGGGTGACGGTCTCCCGCTGATGCGTCAGATAGGGCAGGCCGTCGTCCCGCGCGTCGAACAGCCGCTGGACCAGGACGCCCATCCCGTCCTCGCCGGCCGCGGCCGCCACGAGTTCGCCCATGAGGCCTCAGACCTCCTTGCAGAACTCGCCGATGGGCAGGCCCACATGGCGCTTGTCCTGGGCCAGATAGCCGAGCAGCTCGTCACCGGTCCGCAGCTCGGTGACATTGAGGACCTTGCCGCCAGGGCCGAGCACCCGCACATGCCAGTCGTCCTGCACGGTGAGGCTGACCAGCCGCCCGTCCTCCGCGTGCGTGCGGATCTCCAGGAGCGGCCGGGACTCCAGCTTGGCCCGCCCGACCACCACCCGCCGGGTGCGGCCGTCGGCGCCGACCGCCAGCAGGGCGCTGCCGGAGCCGACCTCGCTGAGGTAGCTGGTGCGGTTGTCGGGGCCCAGTGTGTACGAGTGCAGGGCGCCGGCGTTGACCCGGAACGGCCGGGTCGGCATGTACGGCAGCGGGTGCGTCTCGCTGCAGCAGAGCACGAAACCGGAGGAGTACGAGCCGACGAGGATGCCCTCGTCCTCCTCGAAGTGCGAGCAGGTGTCCACACAGACCCGGTCACCGAGTCCGACGTGCCGGATGCTCTCGACGGTCAGCGTGGACAGCTCCAGCTGCGGTGTCGTCGCCTCCAGCAGCCGGGCCAGCGCGAACACGTCGTCCGCGCCACGGGGCGTGAACAGGATGCCGTCCGAACCGCGTTCGAGCACGTCGAAGACGATGGCCGCCTCCTCCAGGTCCCCGACGACCGTCACGAGCTGCCCCTCGGCCGACTCGGCCGCCGCGAGCACGATCTCCAGCGGGATCTTCGTCGGATCGGCGAAGTGGATCACCGTGTACGGCAGTGCCATCGCGCCGACGCACGACAGCTGGAGTGTGCGGTCGTCCCGTACGTCGACGAAGCCGGCGACCGGCGTGCCGGTCGCCGGTGTCCCCGTGGCGGGCGCACGGGTGGCGGCCCGGTTCTCCGCGGCGAGGGTGTCCAGCTCGTCCTGGGTGCCGAACCTTCGCAGCAGGACGTCGAATCCGGCGCCGACGGAGCCCCTGCCCTCGGGCTCGGCGTCGGCCGCGGTCTTCGCTTGCTTGTCGCCCTTGTCGCCCTTGTCGGCGGACTTCTTCGCGGGAGTCGCGGCCGGGGCTCCGGTGGCCAGCACCCGGGTCACCGTCGGCGGCAGAGTGCCGAGCAGGTCGGCGTCGGCGGAGACCACCCCGGCCATCCGGGCGTGGACGGCCGCGTCCACCACCGACTGGAGCTGCGGACGGGGGACTTCACGGAGATCGATCCACGCGAACCTCATGCGACACCTGCCACGATCGTCGAGTAATGGGTATCGGTAGCCATGCTCATGTCATTGGGGATGCCGTCGTCGCCGTGCCCGTGCACCACGGCGGCGAGCCGGGACACCAGGGAGGCGGGGGAGGGGGAGGAGAAGATCCGGCGGCCGACGGCCAGCCCCCGGCAGCCGGCGGCCATCACGGCGGTGCCGTACTCGATGAGGTCGGAGCCGTCCGGTGGTCCGCCGGCCGCGAGGACGGGGATGGGGCTGTGGGCCACCACCTCGGCCATGCGGTCGAGCGGCAGGGCGACGGAGGTCTTCACCATGTCGGCCCCCAGGTCGGCGGCGACGTTCACGATGTGCGCGAGGAGGACGGGGTCGTGCGGGTTCTCGATCCGGGGGCCGCGCGGGTAGACCATCGCGATCAGCGGCATGCCCCAGGTGTCGCAGGAGCGGGCCACCGCGCCCAGGTCGGCGAGCTGCCGCCCCTCGGTGTCCGAGCCGATGTTCACATGGACGCTGACCGCGTCCGCCCCGAGCGTCACCGCCTCCTCGACGTCGCCGACCAGCACCTTGGCGTCGACATCGGCGGAGCAGGCCGTACTGGCGCTCAGATGCACCACCAGCGCGCAGTTCTTGAGGAGGTCCGGGGCGAGTGTCCGGGCCCGCCCCTTGTGGACGATGATTCCGTCGGCCCCGCCGGCCACCAGTGCCTTCAACAGGTCTTCCCACCGCCCCGGAGGGGCGACCGGACCGTCCGAGACGCTGTGATCGAGCGGTATGAGCAAGTGCCGGTCGTCGCCGGCCAGGGAAAGTCTTCTCCAACGTAATGGCTTGCCAGTTTTCAGCATGGGCAAAGCGCCTTCCCGGCTCTGAGGCCGCATTTCAGAAAAGTCGAACCGCGGCAACCCGATGCGGTCTCCATGTCCGAAAATCGATGGTCGTAGAACTTTCAAGTTCAGCCGGACGTCAGCATTCCGTGCGTGATCGGGAGTTGGCAAGGCGTGACCATCGGCAAATTTTTATGCGAGTGAACACATGAATATTGACAGCTACTTGACAGGAATCCCCGGGTTGACGGCGCCCGAGGGTGGTGTTCGTGGCGTATTTTGGCGACCTGTCCGCACGCATAGCGGGATCACATGTTTTAAATGTCGTTGTCCTGCGTAATCGACGCTTATTCTTCCGTCGAAACAATTCGACGAAGCCTCCGGGCGTTCTTCTCCGGAGCTTCCTTGTGGGAATCGAATTTCCCGGCCTAGGGTGACAGCCGCACTCCGGTTCGTGTTTCATGCGTGGCCGTCCCCCTCTGGGCCCGGACCATTCGTGTCCGGGCGTACCGGAAGTGAGCCCCCCATGCCCGAATCCCCGTCCGAGACCGTCGCCGAGGCCGCGGGCCCCAGACCGGTCTCCTTACCGTCCTCGCCGCCGGCCGAGTCGAGCAAGGCGCCCAAGATCGCCGCCGCGAGCCTCATCGGCACCACGATCGAGTACTACGACTTCGCCGTCTACGGCACGGCCTCCGCGCTCGTCCTCGGCCCGGCGTTCTTCCCCTCCGGCAACGCGACCGTCTCCTCCCTCGCCGCGTTCCTCACCTTCGCCGCCGCCTTCCTGTCCCGCCCTCTCGGCGTCGTGCTCTTCGGCACGATCGGCGACCGGCTGGGCCGCCGCCGCGCCCTGGTCGCGTCGCTGCTGCTCATGGGCGTCGCGACGGTCGGCGTCGGCCTGCTCCCGACCTACGAGACCGCCGGACTCCTCGCCCCCGTCCTGTTGGTGACCCTCCGTCTGCTGCAGGGCGTCAGCATGGGCGGCGAGTGGGGCGGCGCGGTGCTCCTGGCCGCCGAGCACGCCCCGCCCGGCCGCCGGGCGCTGTACGCCGCCGTCCCGAACGTCGGCCCCTCCCTGGGTTTCCTGCTCTCCAGCGCCGTCATCCTGCCCACCCTCGACATCGTGGGCCGCGACGGCTTCACCGACTGGGCCTGGCGCCTGCCGTTCCTGCTCAGCGCGGTGCTCGTCGTGGTCGGGCTGTGGGTGCGGGCGACGGTGTCGGAGTCGCCGGTGTTCAAGGGCTCGTCCCAGGCGGCGACGTCCCCGGAGTCATCGGCGCCGCGCTTCCCGCTCGGTACGCTCGTGGCGCGCCACCCCGGCCGGCTGCTGCTCGGCACGGGCGCGGCGATCGGTGGGTCGGCCGTGTACTACCTGACGATCGTCTACAGCCTGTCCTACGGGCCGAAGTCGCTCGGCATCCCGCAGAACACGATGCTCACCGCCGCGAGTGTCGGGGCGGCGGCCGGGATAGCGATCACCCTGCCCGTCGCCCGGCTGGCCGACCGGATCGGACGCCGGCCGATCATGCTCACGGGTGCGGCCGGCTGCGTCGTGTGGGCCGTCCCCATGTACGCGTCCCTCAGCACGGGCAACGCGCTCGTCATCACCGGCGCGTACACCGTGGGCCTCATGCTGCTCGCCCTGATGTTCTCCCCGGTGGCCGCGTTCCTCGCGGAGCTGTTCCCGGCGAGGTTGCGCTACACGGGGGCTTCGGCGGCGTTCATTCTGGCCAACACGCTGGGTGGCGGTTTCGCACCGCTCGTCGCCACGTGGTTGAACAGCCAGTGGTCGTCGCCGCTGGTGCTCGGGTTCTACACGGGTGGGTTGTGCTTGATCAGTCTGCTGTGCCTGCTGGCGTTGCCGGAGACCCGTGAGGAGGAGTTCGCGGCCTGAGGTTCGCCCCCGCCGCCCCTGCCCATTCCCTTCCCCAGGGGCTGCCGCCCCTTCGGCCCCGCAACGCCCAAGAGCTCGGGGGGTGGGGTTCATGCGGCGGGTGCGGGTAGGTCGTGGTTGCTCGCGCAGTTCCCCGCGCCCCTGAGAAGCAGGGGCTGCGCCCCGTGCTTTTCGGCCCGCAGGGGCCGTGTCCTTCAGGGGCGCGGGGAACTGCGCGAAGGGGCGGCGCCCCGGGGGATGGGAATGGGCAGGGGCGGCGGGGGCGGGATCAACGCCTCAGGGCGACGCCGGCGGATACAGCGAGCGCGGCAGCTGCGAAGCCGCCGCCGAGTCCAGCAGCCACAACGTCCGGGACCTGCCCTGCGCCCCCGCCGCCGGAGCCTGGATCTCACCCGCGCCGGACAACGCGATGGCCGCGGCCTGCGCCTTGTCCTCACCGGCGGCGAGCAGCCAGACCTCACGCGCCGCACGGATCGCCGGCAGCGTCAGCGTCACCCGAGTCGGCGGCGGCTTCGGCGCACCATGCACCCCCACCACCGTCCGCTCCGTCTCCCGCACGGCGGGCAACTCGGGGAAGAGCGAGGCCACATGGGTGTCCGGCCCGACCCCGAGCAGCAGCACGTCGAACGTCGGCACGGAGCCGTGGTTCTCGGGCCCCGCCGCCCGCGCCAGCTCCTCCGCGTACGCCGCGGCCGCCGCGTCGACATCGGTGCCCCACGGCCCGTCCGACGCGGGCATGGCGTGCACCCGCTTCGGGTCCAGCGGCACCGAGTCCAGCAGCGCCTCCCGGGCCTGGGTGACATTGCGCTCGGAGTCACCCTCCGGCAGGAACCGCTCGTCGCCCCACCACAGGTCCAGCCGAGCCCAGTCGATCGCGTCCCGGGCGGGCGCCGCCGCCAGCGCGGCGAGCAGCCCGTTGCCGTTGCGGCCACCCGTGAGGACCACCGAGGCGTAGCCGCGCGAGGCCTGCGCGTCCACGACCTTGGTGATCAGCCGGGCCGCCGCGGCCTGCGCCATCAGCTCCTTGTCGTGGTGCACGACCAGCTGCGGAGTGCTCATGGCGCGGTCGCCTTCTTCACGGGCGGCATCTGCGCCGGAGTGGGCCGCTCGGCGTCCCCGTCATCGGCCGGCCCCGTAGAACCCACCGACCCCACCGACCCCACCGACCCGGACGGGGCGGGCGGCAGCGCCGGCGCGGACGGACGGGCCGCGGGATCAGCCGGAGCGACGGCCGAACCTGGCTCGAACCCGGAAGCGGGAGCCGAGGCCGAAGCGGCCCCCGGAGCGTCGGCCGCGGAGGTCGTCGAGGTCGGGGCGGTCGGGGCGGTCGTCGAGGTCGGGGTGGTCGCCCCGGCCGTGGCAGCCGTCAGCGCACTGCCCGGCGCGCTCCCCAACCGATCCACCCCGAACCGCAGCGCCGACGCGTACGTGTCGTCGGGGTCGAGCCTGCGCAGCTCCTCCGCCAGCAGCTCGGACGTCTCACGGCGCTTCAACGCGACCGCCCGGTCCGGCTGGTCCTCCAGCGTGAGCAGGGCGAGGCCCCCGTTGGGCCGGTACAGCCGGATGGGACCGGTGCTGGTCAGCATCCGCACCTCGTTGAGGCCGGGCCCGGCCGACACCCCACGCCGTACATGGACGTGGAGCCGGTCCGCCAGCCACATCGCCAGCAGTTCCACACTCGGGTTGTACTGCTCGCCCTGCACCTCCGCGGAGATGACCTCGCAGTCCACCTGGTCGAGCGCGGCGGCCAGCATGGAGCGCCACGGGGTGATCCGGGTCCACGCCAGATCCGTGTCGCCGGGCTCGTAGTTGTCGGCGCGGGTCCGCAGCTCCTCGATGGGCTTCTCGGCGGCGTAGCTGTCGGTGACCCGGCGCTGGCCGAGGGCGCCCAGCGGATCGCGGGCCGGATCGAGCGGCGCGTTCACCGGCCACCAGACGACCACCGGCGCGTCCGGCAGCAGCAGCGGAAGCACGACCGACTGGGCGTGGTCCGCGACTTCACCGTACAGACGCAGCACGACCGTGTCGCCGGTGCCCGCGTCCGCGCCCACCCGTACCTCGGCGTCGAGGCGTGACTTCGTGCGGTCGCGGGGGGAGCGGGAGACGCGCTTGATGACCACGATCGTGCGCGAGGGATGCTCGCGGGAGGCGTCGTTGGCGGACTTGAGCGCGTCGTACGCGTTCTCCTCGTCCGTCACGATGACCAGCGTGAGCACCATGCCGACGGCCGGAGTGCCTATCGCCCGCCGGGCTTTCACCAGCGCCTTGTTGATCTTGCTGGCCGTGGTGTCCGTGAGGTCTGTCTTCATGGCCGACGCCAGCTCCGTCCGTCTCGCTCGAGCATCTCGTCCGCCTCGACGGGACCCCACGTGCCCGCCTGGTACTGCGCGGGCCTGCCGTGCTTGTCCCAGTACTCCTCGATCGGGTCGAGGATCTTCCAGGACAGCTCGACCTCCTCGGTGCGCGGGAAGAGGTTCGAGTCGCCGAGCAGGACGTCCAGGATGAGCCGCTCGTACGCCTCGGGGCTGGACTCCGTGAAGGACTCGCCGTACGCGAAGTCCATGGACACGTCCCGGATCTCCATCGACGTGCCGGGGACCTTCGAACCGAAGCGGACCGTCACGCCCTCGTCGGGCTGGACGCGGATGACGATCGCGTTCTGGCCCAGCTCCTCGGTGGCGGTGGAGTCGAAGGGGGAGTGCGGGGCGCGCTGGAAGACGACCGCGATCTCCGTGACGCGGCGGCCGAGGCGCTTGCCGGTCCGCAGATAGAACGGCACTCCCGCCCAGCGCCGGTTGTCGACCTCGACCTTGATCGCCGCGTACGTGTCGGTCTTCGACTTGCGGTCGATGCCGTCCTCTTCGAGGTAGCCGATGACCTTCTCGCCGCCCTGCCAGCCGGCCGCGTACTGCGCGAACACGGTGTTCCGGCCCAGGTCGTTCGGCAGCTTCACCGCGCCGAGGACCTTCGTCTTCTCCGCGGCGAGCGCGTCCGCGTCGAAGGAGGCGGGCTCCTCCATCGCGGTCAGCGCCATCAGCTGGAGCAGGTGGTTCTGGATGACGTCACGGGCCGCGCCGATGCCGTCGTAGTAGCCCGCGCGGCCGCCGATGCCGATGTCCTCGGCCATCGTGATCTGCACGTGGTCGACGAAGGACCGGTTCCAGATCGGTTCGAACATCGTGTTGGCGAAGCGGAGCGCCAGGATGTTCTGGACGGTCTCCTTGCCGAGGTAGTGGTCGATGCGGAAGACCTGGTCCGGGGCGAAGACCTCTTCCACGGTCGTGTTGAGTTCCTCGGCCGACGCCAGGTCGTGGCCGAACGGCTTCTCGATGACCGCCCGGCGCCAGGAGCCACGCGACTGGTCGGCCAGACCGTGCTTCCGCAGCTGCTGGATGACGACCGGGAACGCGGACGGCGGCACCGAGAGGTAGAAGGCGAAGTTGCCGCCCGTGCCCTGTGCCTTGTCCAGTTCCTCGATGGTGTCGCGCAGCCGCTCGAAGGACTCGTCGTCGTCGAAGGTGCCCTGGACGAACCGCATGCCCTGGATGAGCTGCTGCCAGACCTCCTCGCGGAAGGGCGTACGCGCGTGTTCCTTGACCGCGTCGTGCACCTCCTGCGCGAAGTCCTCGTTCGCCCACTCCCGGCGCGCGAAACCGACGAGCGAGAAGCCCGGCGGCAGCAGTCCGCGATTGGCGAGGTCGTACACGGCAGGCATCAGCTTTTTACGTGACAAATCGCCTGTGACGCCGAAGATGACCAGGCCCGACGGCCCCGCGATACGCGGGAGCCGTCGGTCCGCGGCGTCACGCAGCGGATTGCTGCTCGACAAGGTGTTCAGCCCTCCGAGGGTGCGAGGCGCTGAAGCTCCGCCTCGGTCGACTTGAGCAGGTCGTTCCAGGACGCCTCGAACTTCTCGACGCCCTCGTCCTCCAGCAGCTGGACGACCTCGTCGTACGAGATCCCGAGCTTTTCGACCGCGTCCAGCTCGGCACGCGACTGCTCGTACGTCCCGGCGATCGCGTTGCCGCGGATCTCGCCGCTCGCCGCGGTGGCCTCCAGCGTGGCCTCCGGCATGGTGTTCACCGTGTTCGGCGCGACCAGCTCGTCGACGTACAGCGTGCTCTTGTACGCCGGGTCCTTGACGCCGGTCGAGGCCCACAGCGGACGCTGCTTGTTGGCGCCCGCGCTCTCCAGGGTGCTCCAGCGGTCGCCGTCGAAGACCTCTTCGTACGCCTGGTAGGCGAGGCGGGCGTTGGCGACACCGGCCTTGCCGCGGGCGGCCTTGGCCTCGTCGGTGCCGAGGGCGTCGATGCGCTTGTCGATCTCGGTGTCCACGCGGGACACGAAGAAGGACGCCACCGAGTGGATCTTCGACAGGTCCAGGCCGCGCTCCTTGGCCTTCTCCAGACCGGCCAGGTAGGCGTCCATGACCGCGCGGTAGCGCTCCAGCGAGAAGATCAGCGTGACGTTGACGCTGATGCCGAGACCGATGGTCTCGGTGATCGCGGGCAGGCCCGCCTTCGTCGCCGGGATCTTGATCAGGGTGTTGGGGCGGTCCACCAGCCAGGCCAGCTGCTTGGCCTCGGCCACCGTCGCCTTGGTGTTGTGCGCCAGGCGCGGGTCGACCTCGATGGAGACCCGGCCGTCCTGGCCGCCGGTGGCGTCGAAGACCGGGCGCAGGATGTCGGCGGCGTCGCGGACGTCCGCCGTCGTGATCATGCGGATGGCCTCTTCGACGGTGACCTTGCGGGCGGCGAGGTCGGAGACCTGCTGCTCGTAGCCGTCACCGCTGCTGATCGCCTTCTGGAAGATCGACGGGTTGGTGGTGACGCCCACGACGTGCTGCTGGTCGAGCAGCTCGGCGAGGTTGCCGGACGTGATGCGCTTGCGCGACAGGTCGTCCAGCCAGATCGCGACGCCCTCCTCGGAGAGGCGCTTGAGTGCGTCTGTCATGGAAATTCCATCTCCTACGTGTCGTTTGTAGAGCGTCAGCGCTGAGCGGCCGCGAGCGATTCCTGCGCGACCGCGGCCACGTTCTCGGCAGTGAAGCCGAACTCCTGGAAGAGGACCTTGCCGTCGGCCGAAGCACCGAAGTGCTCCAGCGAAACGATGCGACCGGCGTCACCGACGTACCGGTGCCAGGTCAGACCGATCCCGGCCTCGACCGCGACACGCGCCTTGACGGACGGCGGCAGAACGCTCTCCCGGTACCCCTGGTCCTGCTCCTCGAACCACTCCACCGACGGCATCGAGACGACCCGCGTGGGCACCCCGCCGGCCTCGAGCCGCTCACGCGCCCCGACGGCCACATGCACCTCGGAACCGGTCGCGATCAGCACGACCTCCGGGCTTCCGGTGGAGGCCTCGAACAGGACGTAACCACCCTTGGCGGCATCCTCGTTGGCCTCGTACGTCGGCACACCCTGACGGGTCAGCGCCAGACCGTGCGGCGCGCCCTTGCCGAACTCCTTGGTCCAGCGCCTGAGGATCTCGCGCCAGGCGATCGCCGTCTCGTTGGCATCGGCCGGACGGACCACGTTCAGACCCGGGATCGCCCGCAGCGCGGCCAGATGCTCCACCGGCTGGTGGGTGGGGCCGTCCTCGCCCAGACCGATGGAGTCGTGCGTCCACACATACGTCACCGGCAGGTGCATGAGCGCGGAGAGACGGACGGCGTTGCGCATGTAGTCGGAGAACACCAGGAACGTGCCGCCGAAGATACGGGTGTTGCCGTGCAGCGCGATGCCGTTCATCTCCGCGGCCATCGCGTGCTCACGGATACCGAAGTGGATCGTGCGGCCGTAGGGGTCCGCCTCCGGCAGCGGGTTGTCCGCCGGCAGGAACGACGACGCCTTGTCGATCGTGGTGTTGTTCGAACCGGCCAGGTCCGCCGAGCCGCCCCACAGCTCCGGGATCACCGCGCCCAGCGCCTGCAGGACCTTGCCGGACGCGGCACGGGTGGCGACACCCTTGCCCGTCTCGAACTCCGGCAGATGCGACTCCCAGCCCGTCGGCAGCTCACCCGCGCTGATCCGGTCGAACTCGGCCGCCCGCTCGGCGTTGTTGTTGCGCCACTCCTGGAGCTGCTTCTCCCAGGCCGCCCGGGCCTCACGGCCACGCTCGCCCAGGGCACGCGTGTGCGTGATGACCTCGTCGGTGACCTCGAAGTTCTTGGCCGGGTCGAAGCCCAGGACCCGCTTGGTGGCGGCGACCTCGTCCGCACCCAGCGCCGAGCCGTGCGCGGCCTCGGTGTTCTGCGCGTTCGGGGCGGGCCAGGCGATGATCGAGCGCATCGCGATGAACGACGGCCTGTCGGTGACCGCCTTCGCGGCCTCGATCGCCGCGTACAGCGCGGCCGGGTCGAGGTCGCCGTCCGGCTTCGGCTCCACACGCTGCACATGCCAGCCGTACGCCTCGTACCGCTTGGCGGTGTCCTCGGACACGGCCGTCTCGGTGTCACCCTCGATCGAGATGTGGTTGTCGTCCCACAGCAGGACCAGGTTGCCGAGCTTCTGGTGACCGGCCAGCGAGGACGCCTCCGCGGAGATGCCCTCCTGCAGACACCCGTCACCGGCGATCACGAACACATGGTGATCGAACGGGGAGTCGCCCTGGGCGGCCTCCGGGTCGAACAGACCACGCTCGTAGCGGGCGGCCATCGCCATGCCCACCGCGTTGGCCACACCCTGCCCCAGCGGCCCGGTCGTCGTCTCCACACCCCTGGTGTGCCCGTACTCCGGGTGGCCCGGGGTCTTCGAACCCCAGGTGCGGAAGGACTCCAGGTCCGCCAGCTCCAGGCCGAAGCCGCCCAGGTACAACTGGATGTAGAGGGTCAGGGAGGAATGACCGGCGGACAGGACGAACCGGTCACGGCCCACCCAGTCGGGGTCGGCCGGGTCGTGCCGCATCACCTTCTGGAAGAGGGTGTACGCGGCGGGCGCCAGGCTCATCGCCGTACCCGGATGGCCGTTGCCGACCTTCTGTACGGCGTCGGCGGCCAGGACGCGGGCGGTGTCCACGGCCCGCTGGTCCAATTCGGTCCACGCGAGGTCTGTAGTGGTCGGCTTGGTGCTCACCCTGGGTCAGGGCTCCTCTCCACATGTCTCGTGCCGGTGTTCTCAACGGCACCGGCCGTTGTCGAGCCTACCCCCGTGGGAACGCGCAATTTTTCGAGTCATTCCAGACTGCCGGGACTGTGTCCGGTCCGCCTCCCGACCCGCGATTCCGCATGGTGAGACCTGGGGGTTCCGCTGGTCGACATCTGAATACGGAGCCGCTCATCCGACTGCTCAACCGAAGTGTGTTCGGCTCGCCGCGAGGCCCCTGTCAACACGACCCCACCCCCTTGAAAGGCTGACTCTGGGCAACGTCTACAGTGGCGTGGTACGCGCGAGCCGTCACGGGGAGTTCACCACCTGGGGGCTCGCTGGGAGTCTCTGTCAGGGGTGTGCGTGACGGCCGTCGAATCCCGTCCACCGGGAGTGCTGGGCGCGAGCAACACGAACAGCAGCCGGGGTCAGCGGCCGATCGGGGCCCGCGTCAAGGCGTTCGTGGCGCTGACGAAGCCGCGGATCATCGAACTGCTGCTGATCACCACCGTTCCGGTGATGTTCCTCGCCGAGCAGGGTGTCCCGGACCTCTGGCTGGTGCTCGCCACGTGCATCGGCGGCTACCTCTCCGCGGGCGGCGCCAACGCGCTCAACATGTACATCGACCGCGACATCGACGCGCTCATGGAGCGCACCTCGCAGCGTCCGCTGGTCACCGGCCTGGTCACCCCGCGTGAGGGCCTGGTCTTCGGTATCACCCTCGCGGTCGTCTCCACCGCCTGGTTCGGTGTCCTCGTCAACTGGCTGTCCGCCTGGCTGTCGCTCGGGGCGCTCCTCTTCTACGTCGTCGTCTACACGATGATCCTCAAGCGGCGTACGTCCCAGAACATCGTCTGGGGCGGCATCGCCGGCTGCATGCCGGTCCTCATCGGCTGGTCCGCGGTGACGAACTCGATGTCATGGGCCGCGGTCATCCTCTTCCTCGTCATCTTCTTCTGGACGCCGCCGCACTACTGGCCCCTCTCCATGAAGGTGAAGGACGACTACGCCCGCGTCGGCGTCCCGATGCTCCCGGTGGTCGCCTCCAACAAGGTCGTCGCGCGGCAGATCGTCCTCTACAGCTGGGTGATGGTCGCGGTCTCGCTGATGCTGACCCCCCTCGGTTACACGGGCTGGTTCTACACCGCGGTCGCCCTGGTGACCGGCGGCTGGTGGCTCTGGGAGGCCCACGCCCTCCAGAACCGCGCGAAGAGCGGCGCGACCGGCGGCAAGCTCAAGGAAATGCGCCTGTTCCACTGGTCGATCACGTACGTGTCGCTGCTGTTCGTGGCGGTGGCGGTGGACCCCTTCCTCCGCTGAGGCCCGTAGGGGGCGCGGGGCTGTATCGATGTGCGGCGCCGCCGCGTGGGCGCGAGCAGCCACGACGCACCCGCACGCGCCCCTTTACATCGACGCACAACGGCGAGTGGCCAACCCCACTCACCCCGCACGTCGCCGCCGCGAATACCCATCGGTAGCATCCTGACCATGGCAGACACCAAGCAGGCAGACGAGGCCAAGGCAACCAAGGCCGCCGCGAAGGCCGAGCGTCGAGCGACCCGGCTGGCCAAGCAGATCGGCGGCTTCGCCAAGGCCCACGGAGGCGCCGAGGCCCAGGTCGCCTACATCGGCGAGCAGGGCGCCCGTATCGTCCTGGTCGGCGAGGACGGCGGCTGGGGCGACCTCGTCGCCCCCACCTACGCCATCGCCGAACAGGCCGTACAGAAGGCCGGCGTCACCGTTCACGAGGACTTCGACGGTGAGTTCGCCGCCAAGGTGAAGACCGGCCCGTACGAGTGGTCGCGGATGGCCGGAATCCAGATCGGCGGCCCCAGCAACACCTGAGCCCGGCTCACCCGTTAGGACCTGTGGGAGTTCACAGGTCCAGCCTCGGGGAGCCCGGATGATCGAAACGCCGTCCCTCGTGGACCAGTACTGCCACGGCGTCCTACGCACGGAGCTGGGCCTCGGCACCTTCGAGGCCCACCTCGCCCGCAGCGAGGGCCCGCCGGCCCCGGGCACCACCTTCTTCGACACCCAGACGGGATTCGCCGTACGCCGCTGGTGCCCGCCCCTGCTGGGCCTGGAACCACACTGCCCACCGGCCCACTATCTCGCCCGGCGCCGTGAACTGGGCGTACTGGAGGCCGGCCGCAGACTCCTGCGGGGCAGCGGCATCACGACCTACCTCGTCGACACGGGGCTGCCGGGGGACCTCACCGGACCGGGCGAGATGGCCTCGACGGGAGACGCGGACGCCCACGAGATCGTCCGCCTCGAACTCCTCGCCGAACAGGTCGCCGACACCTCCGGCACCGTCGAGTCGTTCCTGGCCAATCTCGCCGAGTCGGTGCACGCGGCCGCCGCGAACGCCGTCGCCTTCGCGTCGGTGGCGGGCGTACGGCACGGCCTGGCATTCGCGCCCGAACCACCCGGGCCGGGGGAGGTGCGGGGCGCGGTCGGGCGCTGGCTCGCGCACCGGCCGGTCGGCGGGGCGCTCTGCGACCCGGTGCTCCTGCGCCACCTGCTGTGGATCGCCGTCGCCTCGGGCCGCCCCCTCCAACTCCACGCGGGCCTCGGCGAACCCGGTCCGCGCATCGACGCCACCGACCCCGCCCTGCTCACCGACTTCGCCCGCGCCACGGCGGGCCTCGGCACCGACCTGGTCCTGCTGCACGGCTACCCCTACCACCGCCACGCGGCCCACCTCGCCGGTGTCTTCCCGCATGTCTACGCCGACCTGGGCGCCGAACTCGTCCGCACCGGCGCCCGGGCCACCGCCGTACTCGCCGAGGTCCTCGAACTGGCCCCGTTCGGCAAGCTCCTCTTCTCCAGCGGCGCCCACGGCCTGCCCGAGCTGCATGTGGTCGGGGCCCGGCTGTTCCGCGAGGCGCTGGCGCGGGTGCTGGGGACCTGGGTGGCGGAGGGCGCCTGGTCGCCGACGGACGCGCAGCGCGTGGCGGGACTGATCGCGGCGGGGAACGCGCGGCGGGTGTACGGGCTGGAGTGAGCTGTGAAGACTGGGCGCATGACACGCAGCGACGCGACCGCCGGCTTACCCGGCTCCGCCACCGACACCGAGGCCCTGCTCGGCCGCTTCCTCGACGAACTCCGGGAACTCGCCCCGCTCGCCGTCTGGGCCCACGGCTCCCTCGGCGGCGGCGACTACCAGGAGGGCCGCAGCGACCTGGACCTGATCGCCGTCCTGAACGGTCCGGTCACCGCCCGGACCGCCTGGCGGGCGGCGCGGCTGCACGCCCGCCTGCGCCACGATCCGCTCGCCGCCCAGCTGCACTGCACCTACCTGACCCCCGGCACGGCGGACGACGCCGAGCGCAAGCACCTCACCTGGGCCCACCGGCAGCTGTTCCGGCGGACGGTCACCCCGGTCACCCGGCGCGAGCTGCACACCTTCGGCCTGCTCCTGCACGGCGAACCGCCCACGGCGCTGCTGCCGCCGGTCTCCGACATCGAGCTGGACGCCTTCGTCGTCCGCGACCAGAAGGAGTTCTGGCGGCCGGCGGTCGACCGGGCCCGCCTCTGGGACCAGGACGTCTGGGTCGACCTCGGACTGCTCACGTTCGCCCGCGCCACCGCCACCCTGCGCGACGGCCGCCTGATCTCCAAGCGCGACGCCCTGGACCTGCTGCCCGCCCTGGGAGCGCCCGCCGAGGTGGTCGGGGACATCAGGCGCCGCCGGTACGGGCAGCGGGCCGAGGAGGTGCCGCACCGGGGCGAGCTGACCCGGGTGTTCCTCGGCCCGGCGATCGACGACCTCGTACGGACGTACGGCTGACTCAGCCGCGCGTGGCGACCGGTGTCCCCGCAGCCGCCGGAGCGGGCACGTCCACCTCGTCGGCCGGCCGTTCCCGCAGGGACAGCAGGACCCGGAGGGTGGCGATCCACACCAGGCAGGAGCCGAACATATGGGCGCCGACCAGGGCCTCGGGCAGGTCGGTGAAGTACTGCACGTAACCGATGGCGCCCTGGGCGAGGAGGACCAGGAACAGGTCGCGGGTGCGGTTCAGCGGTCCGCGCGGGGCGTCGACCGCCTTCAGGACGAACCACAGGGCGAAGGCCAGGGTCACCACGATCCAGGCCAGGACCGCGTGCAGCTTGGTGACGTTCTCCCAGTTCAGCGGGATGCGCTCGACCTTGCTGGAGTCACCGGCGTGCGGGCCGGCGCCGGTGACGACCGTGCCGACCGCGATCAGCAGCAGCGTGACGCCCACCAGGACCCACACCAACTGCCGCACGGCCTTGCCGACCAGCGGACGGGGCGCGGTGTCGCTCTCGCCGGTGCGGTGCCACATCACGGCGGCGACGGCGATGAGCGCGGTGGAGAGCATGAAGTGCGCGGCCACCGTGTACGGGTTGAGACCGACCAGCACGACGATGCCGCCCAGCACCGCGTTGCTCATCACGACCCAGAACTGCGTCCAGCCCAGCCGGGTGAGGCTACGGCGGTACGGCTTCTGCGAGCGCGCCGCGATGATCGCCCAGCCGACCGCCGCGCACAGCACGTACGTCAGCAGGCGGTTGCCGAACTCGATGTAGCCGTGGACGCCCATCTCACGGGTGGCGGTGAGGGAGTCGTCGGTGCACTTGGGCCAGGTCGGGCAGCCGAGGCCCGACCCGGTGAGCCGGACGGCACCGCCGGTCACCACGATGACCACCGCCATCACGAGGGCGGCGAGGGCCGCGCGCCGGACCGTTCTGGGGTCCGGGGTCCAGCGTTCGGCGATGAAGGCGAGCGGGTTGCGCGCAGCGGAGACGAGGTCGTCGCGGGTCACTTTCGGCACGCGCACCATGGTAGGCCGCCGCTTGTGCACACATTCACGAGGGGTCGGCCGTCCTGTCACCACCCTCGTGACCTGCGGCTACTCCCAGCGGAAGAAGCGGGCCGCCGCGCCCAGCCCGAGCACCGCCCACCCGGCGAGGATCCCGAGGTCGCCCCACGGCATCCCGGCCCCGTGCTGGAGGACGTCCCGCAGCCCGTCCGACAGCGCCGAGATCGGCAGCAGCCCGAGCACGCTCTGCGCCGCGTCCGGGAACCTGTCCAACGGGATGACGACGCCGCCGCCCACGAGCAGCAGCAGGAACACCAGGTTCGCCGCCGCCAGCGTCGCCTCCGCCTTCAGGGTGCCCGCCATCAGCAGACCGAGGCCCGAGAAGGCGGCCGTGCCGAGGATGAGCAGGAGCAGCACGGCGAAGGGGTTGCCGTGCGGGTTCCAGCCCATCGCGAAGGCGATCACCGTGAGCAGGACGACCTGGAGGATCTCCGTGACCAGCACGGACAGCGTCTTCGCGGCCATCAGCCCCCAGCGGGGGAGCGGCGAGACGGCGAGCCGCTTCAGTACGCCGTAGCGGCGCTCGAAGCCGGTGGCGATGGCCTGGCCGGTGAACGCCGTCGACATCACGGCGAGCGCGAGGATGCCGGGCGCCAGGAAGTCGACCGCCTTCCCCCCGCCCGTGTCGACGATGTCCACCGAGCCGAACAGCACCAGCAGCAGCGTCGGGATGACGACCGTCAGGAGCAACTGCTCGCCGTTGCGCAGCAGCATCTTCGTCTCCAGGGCCGCCTGCGCCGCGATCATGCGGGAGAGCGGGGCGGCGCCCGGCTTCGGCGTGTAGGCGCCCGAGCTGGTACTCGCGCTCATGAACGCAGCTCCTTGCCGGTCAGTTCGAGGAACACGTCTTCGAGGGTGTGCCGTTCCACCGAGATGCGGTCCGGCATCACCCCGTGCTGGGCGCACCAGGAGGTGACGGTCGCGAGGAGCTGCGGGTTGACCTTGCCGGTCACCCGGTACACACCGGGCGTCAGTTCGACGGCGGCGGAGTCCGCCGGGAGTGCCTTCAGCAGGGAGCCGACGTCGAGGGCCGGGCGGCCGGTGAAGCGCAGGGTGTTCTCGGCGCCGCCCCGGCACAGCTCCTCGGGCGTGCCGTGGGCGATGACCCGGCCGGCGTCGATGATCGCGACGTCGTCCGCGAGCTGCTCGGCCTCGTCCATGTAGTGCGTGGTGAGGATGACCGAGACGCCGTCCGCGCGCAGGTCCCGGACCAGCTCCCAGGTGGCCCGGCGGGCCTGCGGGTCGAGGCCGGCGGTCGGCTCGTCGAGGAAGACCAGCTCGGGGCGGCCGACCACGGCCATCGCGAGGGCGAGCCGCTGCTGCTGGCCGCCGGACAGCCGCCGGTACGTCGTACGGCCGCAACTGCCGAGGCCCAGGCGCTCCATGAGGGCGTCCACGTCGAGGGGGTGGGCGTGCAGCCTGGCCACGTGGCGCAGCATCTCGTCGGCGCGGGCGCCGGAGTAGACACCGCCGGACTGGAGCATCACGCCTATCCGGGGGCGCAGCGCGGCGGCCTCGCGGACCGGGTCGAGCCCGAGGACGGACACCGAGCCGGAATCCGGCCTCCGGTAACCCTCGCAGGTCTCGATCGTGGTCGTCTTGCCCGCCCCGTTGGGGCCGAGCACGGCGGTGACGCCCGCTCCGGCCGCCAGGTCGAGGCCGTCCACCGCGGTCTTGTCGCCGTACCGTTTCACCAGGGACCGGACCTGGACCACGGGGTCACTTCGCATGGGCCCGAGTCTAGGTACGCGGCCGGGTGCCGAGGCCAGGGGGTCCGGAGATCTCCTCCTCCCGGGGCCGGTGCAACGGGAGCCAGCGCTCGGCGTACGCCACCGCGTCGGCCACCGGGAACAGGCGTACGTCCGCCGCGCCCACCCTGGCCCGGAGGATGTGGTGGTCGCGCTCGAAGTCGTACCCCAGCTCGTCGAACCGGTCCGAGTCGATCGACACCTCGGTCACCACCTCCCAGCCGTCCGGACCGGGCCGGCCGACCTCGACCAGCGGTGCGGGGATCCGGTATTCCGCCAGATGGAAGCTGGTGCACGACTCGTAGCCCGCGCCGAGCAGGAGCACCCGGGCGCCCGCCTTCTCCAGCCGGGCCAGGGGGCTGCGCTCGCCGAGGCGGCAGTCGAGGGCGTGGTCCGCGAGGATCGCCGCCGCGCCCGGGCCGATCGCGGCGAAGGACGTCTGGGGATGCGCGCTGCGCAGGGCGCCCGGCCAGGTCCGCACCGTCTCGGGGATCACGCCGATCCCCCGTGTGGGCGTGGTCCGCGGGTCGTACGCGGGCATGGTCGCGCGGATCAGCTCCCACCACTCCTCGGGCACCGGCGGGTACGCCCACAGGGCCGGGTCCGAGAGCTGGCCGGTCTGGCTGGGGACGACGAGGGTGCCGTCCGGACCGAGTACGTCGAGCAGCGCCTCGACGACCGTGACGGTGCCTCCGCAGACCCAGCCGAGCGCGCTGAGCGAGGAGTGCACAAGGAGGGTCTCGCCAGGCTCGACCCCGGCGGCGCGCAGGTCCGCCACCAAGCCGGCGCGGGTGACAAGAGGGCCGGTGGGAGGGGTTGTCGACATGGTGTGGCAGTCTTCCGGAGCGGCTCTCGCGGCGCCACCCGTTTGATCGATCAGTGATCGTTCCCGCAGGTCATCTTAGGTATGCCTAAGTGATGCACGGCACCGCCCGCCCGTCCGGACGCGGCTTGCCCCTCTCTGAGGAATTACGCAACAATGGCGTTGTGAAAAACGTTGGCGAGGCTCCGCAGGAGGAACTCGCGACCGGGGAGCGGTCGACACGCAACCGGGTCGCGCGGTCCATCCTGTCCCACGGCCCGTCCACCGTGGCCGACCTCGCCGGGCGCCTCGGGCTGACCCAGGCGGCCGTCCGCCGGCACCTCGACGCACTGGTCGCCGACGACGTCGTACAACCGCGTGAGCAGCGCGTCTACGGCGCGCGAACGCGCGGGCGCCCGGCCAAGGTGTTCACCCTGACGGACTGCGGACGGGACACCTTCGACCAGTCGTACGACAAGCTCGCCGCCGACGCGCTCCGCTGGATCGCGGACCAGGAGGGCGGGGAGCAGGCGGTCGCCGCCTTCGCCCGGGCCCGGGTCGCCGCCCAGGCCGGCTCCTACCGCAAGGCCGTCGAGGCGGCGGACCCCGAAAACAGGACTCAAGCCCTGGCCAAGGCCTTGAGCGCCGACGGGTACGCTGCTACGGCACGCAGTGCCCCCCACCCCCACCAGGGCGAACAGCTCTGCCAGCACCACTGCCCGGTGGCCCATGTCGCCGAGCAGTTCCCGCAGCTCTGCGAGGCCGAGACCGAGCTCTTCGGCGAACTGCTCGGTACGCACGTCCAGCGGCTGGCCACCATCGCCCACGGCGACGGCGTCTGCACGACGTTCATCCCCAGAGTTTCCAAGACAGCCAACGACACCGCATCTGCACGTACCGCCGGGAGGAACCCCGCATGACGCTCCCCATCGAGGAGACTGCCCACCCCGAGCTCGAGGGTCTGGGCAACTACGAATACGGCTGGGCCGACTCCGACGTGGCCGGTGCATCTGCCAAGCGCGGTATCAACGAGGACGTCGTCCGCGACATCTCCGCCAAGAAGAACGAGCCGGAGTGGATGACCAAGCTCCGTCTCAAGGGCCTGCGCCTGTTCGAGAAGAAGCCCATGCCGAACTGGGGCTCGGACCTGTCGGGCATCGACTTCGACAACATCAAGTACTTCGTGCGCTCCACGGAGAAGCAGGCGGAGTCCTGGGAGGACCTGCCCGAGGACATCAAGAACACGTACGACAAGCTCGGCATCCCCGAGGCGGAGAAGCAGCGCCTCGTCGCGGGCGTCGCGGCCCAGTACGAGTCCGAGGTCGTCTACCACCAGATCCGCGAGGACCTGGAGGAGCAGGGCGTCATCTTCCTGGACACCGACACGGCCCTCAAGGAGCACCCGGAGCTCTTCAAGGAGTACTTCGGGACCGTCATCCCGGTCGGCGACAACAAGTTCGCGTCGCTGAACACGGCCGTGTGGTCCGGCGGTTCCTTCATCTACGTGCCGAAGGGCGTGCACGTGGAGATCCCGCTCCAGGCCTACTTCCGTATCAACACGGAGAACATGGGCCAGTTCGAGCGGACGCTGATCATCGTCGACGAGGACGCCTACGTCCACTACGTCGAGGGCTGTACGGCTCCGATCTACAAGTCGGACTCCCTGCACTCCGCGGTCGTCGAGATCATCGTGAAGAAGGGCGCCCGCTGCCGCTACACGACCATCCAGAACTGGTCGAACAACGTCTACAACCTGGTCACCAAGCGCGCCGTCGCCTACGAGGGCGCGACCATGGAGTGGATCGACGGCAACATCGGCTCCAAGGTCACCATGAAGTACCCGGCCGTCTACCTGATGGGCGAGCACGCCAAGGGCGAGACCCTCTCCATCGCCTTCGCGGGCGAGGGGCAGCACCAGGACGCCGGCTCCAAGATGGTCCACATGGCGCCGAACACCTCCTCCAACATCGTCTCCAAGTCGGTGGCGCGCGGTGGCGGCCGTACCTCCTACCGTGGTCTCGTCGAGATCGGCGAGGGCGCCCACGGCTCCAAGTCGAACGTGCTGTGCGACGCGCTGCTCGTCGACACCATCTCCCGCTCCGACACGTACCCCTACGTGGACGTCCGCGAGGACGACGTGTCCATGGGCCACGAGGCGACCGTCTCCAAGGTCTCCGACGACCAGCTCTTCTACCTGATGAGCCGCGGCCTGAGCGAGTTCGAGGCGATGGCGATGATCGTGCGCGGCTTCGTCGAGCCGATCGCGAAGGAGCTGCCGATGGAGTACGCGCTGGAGCTCAACCGGCTGATCGAGCTGCAGATGGAAGGCGCGGTCGGTTAACCCCCGCCCCTTTCGGATACAGCTAGCGAAATCTGACGTAGGAAGAGAGCAGACCGACAGCCATGGCTGAGGCTCAGAACATCCCGGTGGGCTCGACCACCGCCGGCCAGATCGCGGTGGCCGCAGAGTCGACCGTCGCCACGCGCATGAGCGCGCCCCCGTCCTTCGACGTGGCGGACTTCCCCGTGCCGCACGGCCGCGAGGAGGAGTGGCGGTTCACCCCGCTGGAGCGGCTGCGCGGGCTGCACGACGGCACCGCCGTCGCCACCGGCGACGGCCTGAAGGTCGACATCGTGGCGCCCGAGGGCGTCACGATCGAGACCGTCGGCCGTGACGACGCGCGCCTCGGCAGGGCCGGCGCCCCCGTGGACCGCGTCGCCGCCCAGGCCTACTCGGCGTTCGAGAAGGCCGGTGTGATCACCGTCCCCAAGGAGACGGTCCTCACCGAGCCGATCCGGATCGCCGTGCACGGCGAGGGCGCCACCGCCTTCGCCCACCAGGTCGTCGAGCTGGGCGCCTTCGCCGAGGCCGTCGTCGTCATCGACCACACCGGTGACGCCGTCCTCGCCGCGAACGTCGACTACATCCTGGGCGACGGCGCCAGGCTGACCGTCGTCTCCGTCCAGGACTGGGACGACAAGGCCGTGCACGTGGCCCAGCACAACGCCCTCATCGGCCGGGACGCCTCCTTCAAGTCCGTCGTGGTCACCTTCGGCGGCGACGTCGTACGCATCCACCCGCGCGTCTCCTACGCCGGCACCGGCGGCGAGGCCGAGCTGTTCGGGCTGTACTTCACGGACGCCGGCCAGCACCAGGAGCACCGCCTCCTGGTCGACCACAACGTCCCGCACTGCAAGTCGAACGTCGTCTACAAGGGCGCGCTCCAGGGCGAGGCGGCGCACGCCGTGTGGATCGGCGACGTGCTGATCGAGGCCAAGGCCGAGGGCACCGACACCTACGAGCTGAACCGGAACCTGGTCCTCACGGACGGCGCCCGGGTCGACTCGGTGCCGAACCTGGAGATCGAGACCGGTGAGATCGTCGGCGCCGGCCACGCCTCGGCGACCGGCCGCTTCGACGACGAGCAGCTCTTCTACCTGATGGCCCGAGGCATCCCGGCCGACGAGGCCCGTCGCCTGGTGGTCCGCGGCTTCTTCGCCGAGCTGGTCCAGCAGATCGGTGTCGACGACATCCAGGAACGCCTTCTCGTGAAGATCGACGAGGAGCTGGAGACTGTGTCTGGATCGGGCCGATGACCCCGTTCGTACGCGCCTGTGGGCTGAGCGAGCTGGAGGAGGACACCCCGAAGCGGGTGGAACTCGACGGCACGCCGGTCTCGGTCGTACAGACCGAGGGCGAGGTGTTCGCCATCCACGACATCTGCTCCCACGCGAACGTCTCGCTCTCCGAGGGCGAGGTGGAGGACTGTCAGATCGAGTGCTGGCTGCACGGCTCCAGCTTCGACCTCCGCACCGGCAAGCCGTCCGGCCTTCCCGCGACGCGCCCCGTCCCCGTATACCCCGTAAAGATCGAAGGGGACGACGTGCTCGTCTCCCTCACCCAGGAGTCCTGAGGCACCCATGGCAACGCTTGAAATCCGAGACCTGCACGTCACCGTCGAGGCCGACAACGCCACGAAGGAGATCCTCAAGGGCGTCGACCTCACCGTGAAGCAGGGCGAGACGCACGCCATCATGGGCCCGAACGGCTCCGGCAAGTCGACCCTCGCCTACTCGCTCGCGGGTCACCCGAAGTACACGATCACCGGCGGCACCGTGCTGCTCGACGGCGAGGACGTCCTGGAGATGTCCGTCGACGAGCGCGCCCGCGCGGGCCTCTTCCTGGCGATGCAGTACCCGGTCGAGGTCCCCGGCGTCTCGGTCTCCAACTTCCTGCGGACCTCCGCCACCGCCATCCGCGGCGAGGCCCCCAAGCTCCGCACCTGGGTGAAGGAGGTCAAGGAGGCCATGCAGCGCCTCAACATGGACCCCGCCTTCGCCGAGCGCAACGTCAACGAGGGCTTCTCCGGCGGTGAGAAGAAGCGCCACGAGATCCTTCAGCTCGAACTGCTCCGGCCGAAGGTCGCGATCCTCGACGAGACGGACTCCGGTCTGGACGTCGACGCGCTGCGCATCGTGTCGGAGGGCGTGAACCGCGTCCGCGAGACCGGCGAGGTCGGCACCCTGCTGATCACCCACTACACGCGCATCCTGCGCTACATCAAGCCCGACTTCGTCCACGTCTTCTCCGGCGGCCGTATCGTCGAGTCCGGCGGCGCCGAGCTCGCCGACAAGCTGGAGAACGAGGGCTACGAGGTATACACGAAGGGTGGCGCATCCGCGTGACACAGCTGCCGGGCCTCCTCGACACCGAGGCGATCCGCAAGGACTTCCCCATCCTGGACCGTCAGGTCCACGACGGCCGGAAGCTCGTGTACCTGGACAACGCGGCGACGTCGCAGAAGCCGCGCCAGGTACTGGACGCCCTGAGTGAGTACTACGAGCGCTACAACGCCAACGTCCACCGCGGTGTGCATGTGCTCGCCGAGGAGGCCACGGCGCTGTACGAAGGCGCGCGGGACAAGGTCGCGTCGTTCATCAACGCGCCCAGCCGCGACGAGGTGATCTTCACCAAGAACGCCTCCGAGTCGCTGAACCTCGTGGCGAACATGCTCGGCTGGGCCGACGACCCCTACCGGGTGGACGCCGAGACCGAGATCGTCATCACGGAGATGGAGCACCACTCCAACATCGTGCCGTGGCAGCTGCTCTCGCAGCGCACGGGCGCGAAGCTGAAGTGGTTCGGGCTGACCGACGACGGCCGCCTCGACCTCTCCAACATCGACGAGATCATCACGGAGAAGACGAAGATCGTCTCCTTCGTGCTGGTGTCCAACATCCTCGGCACGGTCAACCCCGTCGAGGCGATAGTGCGCCGGGCACAGGAGGTCGGCGCCCTGGTCTGCATCGACGCCTCGCAGGCCGCGCCGCACATGCCGCTGGACGTCCAGGCCCTCCAGGCCGACTTCGTGGCCTTCACCGGCCACAAGATGTGCGGTCCGACGGGCATCGGCGTGCTCTGGGGCCGCCAGGAGCTCCTGGAGGACCTGCCCCCGTTCCTGGGCGGCGGCGAGATGATCGAGACGGTGTCGATGCACTCGTCGACGTACGCTCCCGCCCCGCACAAGTTCGAGGCGGGCACCCCGCCGATCGCGCAGGCGGTCGGCCTGGGGGCGGCGATCGACTACCTGAACTCGATCGGCATGGACAAGATCCTCGCCCACGAGCACGCGATCACCGAATACGCGGTGAAGCGGCTGACGGAGGTCCCGGACCTCAGGATCATCGGTCCCGCCACGGCCGAGGACCGGGGCGCGGCGATCTCCTTCACCCTCGGCGACATCCACCCGCACGACGTGGGCCAGGTCCTCGACGAGCAGGGCATCGCGGTCCGGGTCGGCCACCACTGCGCCCGCCCCGTCTGCCTGCGGTACGGAATTCCCGCGACCACCCGAGCGTCGTTCTATCTGTACTCCACGCCGGCCGAGATCGACGCCCTGGTCGACGGCCTGGAGCACGTACGGAACTTCTTCGGCTGATGGGACGAGCGATCGCATGAAGCTGGACTCGATGTACCAGGAAGTCATCCTGGACCACTACAAGAACCCGCACGGGCGGGGCTTGCGGGATGGCGACGCCGAGGTGCACCACGTGAACCCGACGTGCGGCGACGAGATCACGCTGCGAGTGAAGTACGACGGCACGACCATTGAGGACGTGTCGTACGAGGGCCAGGGCTGCTCGATCAGCCAGGCCTCGGCCTCCGTGCTGAACGACCTCCTGGTCGGCAAGGACCTGGCGGACGCGCAGAAGATCCAGGAGACCTTCCTGGAGCTGATGCAGTCCAAGGGGAAGGTCGAACCGGACGACGCGATGGAGGAGGTGCTGGAGGACGCGGTGGCGTTCGCCGGTGTCTCCAAGTACCCCGCCCGGGTCAAGTGCGCCCTCCTCAGCTGGATGGCGTGGAAGGACGCGACGGCCCAGGCGCTGGGCGCCGACGCCGACGTCGAAAGGAAGACGGCATGAGCGAGACCCTGGAGATGAAGCCGGCCTCCGAGGAGGAGGTCCGCGAGGCCCTGTACGACGTCGTCGACCCCGAGCTGGGCATCGACGTCGTCAACCTCGGCCTCATCTACGGCATTCACATCGACGACGCGAACATCGCGACGATCGACATGACCCTGACCTCCGCGGCCTGTCCGCTGACGGACGTCATCGAGGACCAGGCCAAGTCCGCCACGGACGGCCTCGTCAACGAGCTCCGCATCAACTGGGTCTGGATGCCCCCGTGGGGCCCCGACAAGATCACCGACGACGGCCGTGAGCAGCTGAGGGCGCTCGGGTTCAACGTCTGAGATCCCTGACATGCGTGTGGCCCCCGGCGATTCGCCGGGGGCCACACGCGCGTGCGGGTGTCACGCCGTTCGGTCGAGACCGTTCAGTCGAGACCCTTCACGATACGGAAGAAGAAGTCCTGGCGGCCGGTCGTGTTGTAGCCGTACGGATCCAGGACCAGCTCGAAGTTCCGGTGGCGCAGATAGCGGTCGGGATAGTTCACCGCCTGGAGCATCACGGCGTCCGAGTACGGGGACGTCACCGGGCAGAAGGTGGCGTCCTGCTTGAAGAGCGCCGAGCCGTCGTCGCCGCCGACGCGGAGCCGGAAGTTCTGGTGCCGGACGTAGCGGCCGTCCGACATCCGGAAGGAGTAGCAGGACGACTTGGCGAGGCCGGAGACGACCTTGAAGGAGGAGTCCTCCCTGGTCTCGCTTCCGCTGCGGGAGCTCACCTGGTCCAGCCCGATCACACCGCTGCGCAGATGCCAGTAGCGGTCCGGGTAGTTGACGGCCTGTACCGACTTGCGCGCGGTGGAGGTGGACGGCTTCTTCGTGGGCGAGGTCGACTTCGAGGGTGCGGTCGTCGGTTTGGCGCCGCCCTGCTGGCTCTCCGAGGAGTCGGAGTCCTCCTTGTCGTCGGAGGTGGAGCCCTTGCCCTTGCCCCCGTCGTTCTTCGCGTCGTCCTCGGAGCCCTGCGGCTCCGACAGGCCGCTCTTGCCGTCCGGCGCCGAGGTCGCGGGCGGCGACGCGGGCGGGAGGGAGACAAAGGGGACCCGGTCGTCGTCGGCGGCGGTCGTGCGGCCGTTCTTCTGTGACGAGTCGTCAGGTCCAGTGCCCTGCAGGGTGATCGCGGTTACGCAGGAGGAGACCACGGCGAGAGCGAGGGCGCCGGCCAGCCAGAGGCGGCGCGTGCCCGGTATTCGGGCGTCGTTCGGGGCGACACCCGTCTCCCACACCTTCGCGGATCTGAGCACCGGAAGGCTGGGCGGGGTCTGGTCCGGATCAGGTCCGGGCTTGTTCGGCGGCATGCGCGGTTCCCTCGGCGTCGCCCAAGGCGGACGCAATTCGTCATGCGGATCGGGGAGGGTGGTACGTGTCACCGGTGTGTGAAAACCCTGGCGGTCGTCACGCATCCGGGAGATTGACCGTTGAAACAGTAGTGGACCAAGTGGTGTCCGGGGAGCCCTTTCCGAGAGCGCTTCCATAACAGAACGGCCCCGAAACAAGGGCCTCTTGACCATCGATGATGCTCAATTCCGCCCATAAGTACGCCTGTACGCGCGATGTGTACAGGTGTACGCATGATGTGTACGATCGTACACATGGGATATCTGTTGCTCGCCGGTGCCATAGCCGCCGAAGTGGCCGCCACCACCGCCATGAAGTACAGCGAGGGCTTCAGCAAGTTGTGGCCGTCGCTGGTCACCGGCGTGGGGTACCTCGTCTCCTTCGTCCTGCTCGCCCAGGCGCTGAAGTCGATGTCGATCGGCACGGCGTACGCGATCTGGTCCGGGGCGGGCACCGCGACCGTCGCCGCGCTCGGCCTGGTGCTCTTCGGGGAGGGGCTGAGCTTCGCCAAGGTCGCCGGGATCGTGCTGATCATCGCGGGAGTCGTGGTGCTGAACCTGGGAGGCGCCCACTGATGGCCCGGCGCTACGATCCCGAGCGGCGGCAGCGGATCATCGACGCGGCGATCCGGGTGGTGGGGGACAGGGGCATCGCCGGGCTGAGCCACCGGACCGTGGCCGCCGAGGCGGACGTACCGCTCGGCTCGACGACGTACCACTTCAAGACACTCGACGACCTGATGGTCGCCGCGCTGCGGCAGGCCAACGAGCGCTTCGCCAAGACGGTCGCCGCGCGCGACGCCCTGCGGGACCCCGGCACCGACCTCGCCACCGAACTGGCCGCGCTGGGCGGCGAGTGGTTCGCCGGCGACCGTACGGGACTGGAGGTGGAGTACGAGCTCTACCTCGCCGCCCTGCGCCGGCCCGCCCTGCGCCCCGTCGCCGACGAGTGGGGCCGGGGCTTCGCCGACTGGCTCACCCGCCGCACCGACCCGGTGACCGCGCGGGCGCTGGTCGCCCTGATCGACGGCATCTGTCTGCAGGTACTGCTGACCGGGGCGCCGTACGACGAGGAGTACGCGCGGGAGGTGCTGGCGCGGGTCATTCCCCGAGGGACCCGGCGGCGCGAGTCGTGAACCTCTTGCCGTCCATCGGGGAACGCGAGTCGTGAACCTTCTGCCGTCCATCGGGGAACAGGCGGTGACAGGAACACGGTGAAGCAGAGGGTGAGCTTGTGACGAGCAGGGGGAGAACCCGGTGAGCGGACCACCGCCACAGGCGCGGGCCGACGACGACGCCGAGATCGTCGCCCAGTCGCTGGAAGAGCCAGAGCTGTTCGCGCGGCTCTACGACCGCTACGCGCCGGACATCCACCGGTACGTGGCCCGGCGACTCGGCGACGGCATGGCCGACGACCTCACCGCGGACACCTTCCTCACGGCGTTCCGCATCCGCGGCCGTTACGACCGGGCCCACACCAACGCCCGCCCCTGGCTGTACGGCATCGCGGGCAACCTCATCGGCAGGCACCGCCGTACGGAGGTCCGGGCGCTCAGGGCGCTGGCCCGCACCGGACACGATCCGGTCGCCGCCTCCTGGAGCGAGACCTGGGTCGAGCGGACCGACAGCCGGGTGGCGGCGCAGGGGCCGCTCGCCGGGGCGTTGGCGGCGCTGTCTGCGGGGGACCGGCATGTGCTGCTGCTCGTCGCCTGGGCCGACCTCGGCTACCAGGAGGTCGCCCAGGCCCTGGACATCCCCGTGGGAACGGTCCGCTCGCGGCTCAACCGCGCGCGGCGCAAGGTGCGTACGGCGCTGGGAGCCGATCCGGCGTTCGTCGGTGACGCGGCGGAGGTGGTCTGACGTGGACGAGTTGACCGAGGTACGCGAGTTGCGTTCCGGGGCGCCGACCCCCGACCGCGCCCGCGTCGCGCCGGGCCGCGCCCGGCTGCTGGACGCGGCGCGGACCGGCGAGCGGCGGCACCGGATGTGGGCGCGGCCGGGGTTCGTGATCGCCGGGGTCGTGGCGACCGTGACCGCGGTGGCGGTGACCGCGTCGCTGTTGTCGGGCCGCGACGACGCCCACGAGCTGACGACACCGGCGGCGCTGACGAACGCGGACCTGAAGAGGATGAGCGCGCGTGAGCTGTTGGAGCGGGCGGCGGAGGCGCTGGAGCGGCAGCCGAAGGTTCCCGAGCCGGGGCCCAGGCAGTGGATCTACACCAGGACGACGGACGAGGGAGCCGCGGCGGAACTGGACGAGAAGACGTTGGAGGAATACGGAGACTGGTCCCTCTACTTCGAGGACTGGACCCGCTTCGACGGCGCCGAGCGCGCGTTCCAGCAGCGCGACCCCTACGGAAAGCCGATCAAGGTGCACGTCAACGACGCCGAGTACGAGGAGGGCGCGGCTCGCACCCCCATCGAGATGTACCGCGCACTGTCCACCCTGCCGACCGACGGCCCGGGAGCCTTGAAGGCCCTCCGGGAGGAGAACGCCCTCATCGACCAGAAGGGCGCCACGCGGACGGAGAACGACTACATCGAGATCGCCCATCTGCTCGGTGCCGAGGTCAAGCCGCCCAAGGGACTGGCGGGCCTGTACCGCGCGCTGGCCACCCTGCCGGACCTCTCCGTGGTCGACCACATGGTCGAGGACGCCTCCGGGCGGAAGCTCGTCGCGCTGAACACGGGCAGGCGCGGCGGTACGCGGTGGCTGATCGACCCGGAGACGTACCAGGTACTCGGCACACAGCAGGTCAAGGACGGCAGGACGACCGGCGGCGGCGTGGTCGTCGACACCGCCGTCGTCGACGAGCCCGGTGAGCGTGGCTGACCCGGGCCCTTGAGCACCGGCGGCCCGCTCCACGGGGGTGGGCGGGCCGCTCGGCGCCGTATGTCCGCCACGTGCCCGGCCGCTGAGACGCCCCCGCCGCCGGTTGGCCCGCACAGCCCCCGGACAGTTAGGTTGCCCTCATGACCGACACGACTGCTCCTCGTACCACCGGCGCCGTGGCCGCCGGCCTCGCCACGATCGCCGCCGACGGCACCGTTCTCGACACCTGGTTCCCCGCGCCCGAGCTCTCCGCCGAGCCGGGCCCCTCCGGCACCGAGCGGCTGACCGCCGAGCGGGCCGCGGAACTGCTGGGCGGCGGCGCGACCGCCGCGACGGGTCAGGACGCGCGCCGGGGCGTCGAGGTCGTCGCGGTCCGCACGGTCATCTCCTCCCTCGACGACAAGCCGGTCGACACGCACGACGCCTACCTGCGCCTCCACCTGCTCTCCCACCGCCTGGTCAAGCCGCACGGCCAGAGCCTGGACGGCATCTTCGGCCTCCTGGCCAACGTCGCCTGGACCTCGCTCGGCCCGGTCGCCGTCGACGACCTGGAGAAGGTGCGGCTCAACGCCCGCGCCGAGGGCCTGCACCTCCAGGTCACCTCCGTCGACAAGTTCCCGCGCATGACGGACTACGTGGCCCCCAAGGGCGTCCGCATCGCCGACGCCGACCGCGTCCGCCTCGGCGCGCACCTCGCCGAGGGCACCACGGTCATGCACGAGGGCTTCGTCAACTTCAACGCGGGCACCCTCGGCACGTCGATGGTCGAGGGCCGTATCTCCGCCGGTGTCGTCGTCGGCGACGGCTCGGACATCGGCGGCGGCGCCTCCACCATGGGCACGCTCTCCGGTGGCGGCAACGTCATCATCTCCATCGGCGAGCGCTGCCTGATCGGCGCCGAGGCGGGCGTCGGCATCGCCCTGGGTGACGAGTGCGTCGTCGAGGCCGGCCTCTACGTCACCGCGGGCACCCGCGTCACCATGCCCGACGGGCAGGTCGTCAAGGCCCGCGAGCTCTCCGGCGCCTCGAACATCCTCTTCCGCCGCAACTCGGTCACCGGCACGGTCGAGGCCCGCCCGAACAACGCGGTCTGGGGCGGCCTGAACGAGATCCTGCACAGCCACAACTGATCACCGGCGGCCGTGACCTGCGGCTGCCTAATCGATCAACATCCTGACCTGTTGCTGAGCTGTCGGCAGTTGTCGACCTTGGTCATGGATGAGCGCCCTTCCACGGCCCGAGGACGGCCCGGGAGGGCGCTCGTGCGTGGGGGACGTGGAATTGATCGAGCCGCACCTGCTGCCGGGAGTGTTCGGATCGATCCCTGACCTGCAGCTACTCAACGCGGTGATGTGGCGGTTTCCCGTGTTTACGTGGTCTGTGCATCTACCGGAACCTCCGGAGCGGCCCATATGATCACGCCATGGCGATGACGGGCTTGGACGACCGGATGACGACGGCGGAAAACTACCATCGCTTCGCCGAGCGCGAGGCGGCGGGACGATCCCCCGCCTACGAGGCGCTGGCCCTCGCGGTGGCGTCCGACCCGGAGGTGCTGGGTTTCCTGGGCACCCTGCCCGCCGACAAGCGCCAGCCGAACCTGCTGTTCGCCGCGGCCCGCCACATGCTGTGCATGGTGCCCGACGCGGACGCGCTGCGGGAGCTGGCCACCACGCGGGCCGGGGAGCTGCGGGCGATGGTCCTGTCGCGGCGCACCCAGACCAACGAACCGGGCCGCTGTGCAACGCTTCTGCCCGCGCTGGCCGCGGTCGATGGGCCGCTTGCCCTGATCGAGGTCGGCGCGAGCGCCGGACTGTGCCTGCACGTCGACCGGTACTCCTACGACTACGGCCACACGCACCTGACCGGCCGTGACCCACAGGCGCCGACACTCCGGTGCCGGGCGGAGGGACCGCACCCGGAACTGCGGATGCCCGAGGTGGCATGGGCGGCCGGCATCGACCTCAACCCGCTCGATCCGTCGGATCCCGGGGACCGGTCCTGGCTCGAGTGTCTGGTGTGGCCGGGGCAGACGGCCCGTCGCGAACGCCTCGTTTCCGCATTGGCAACCGCGCAGCGCCATCCTGTGCCTGTGCACGAGGGCGACCTGCTCGAAGCGCTGCCGGCCCTCGTCGAGCAGGCGCCCCGGGACACGCGCGTTGTGGTCTTCCACTCGGCGGTGCTGGCATACGTCGGGCCGCGGCTCCGCGCCGAATTTGCCGGGTTGGCCCGCGAGCTTGACGTCGTATGGATCGCGAACGAGGCGCCGGGCGTGGTCGCCGACGTCACGCCGCCCCGGTTCGAGACCTCGCCGTTCGTCCTCACCGTCGACGGCGCACCTGCCGCCTTCACCCACCCGCACGGCGACTGGATCCGCTGGATGTAGCACGCGCAGTCGGCATCGCGCATCCCCGCCTCCCGGCACCCGCCTCCCGGCACCCGCCTCCCGGCACCCGCCTCCCGGCACCCGCCTCCCGGCACCCGGGACGGTGCCGACCCCCGGTGTCCCGACATCCCCCGTGACCCATACCAGGCCCCCTATTCCGCGCCAAACGCGCTGATAGGGGGTTTGCTGCTGCCCAGCCACTGCCAGTTCTCCGGGTGCGGGCATAACCCTCCCGGTGTCGCAGATCAACTCTGGTGGCCCAGGCCAGAGCGAGGTGGGGGTGGAGGTGGGGGTGGTCACCCGTGGGTGCCGACTGCCGGCGTTGGTCGGCCTCGCACGGCCCAGGGACGGCCCAGTCGGTCAGCCCCGACCAGATGTGCCCAGGCAGCGGCGCCACTGCCCGTCACTCCATCTGCACGGGAGCGACCGGGAGCTGTTCCCTATAGGGCCACGTAAAGGTGCGGTCGGGTTCGAGGTGAGCGTCCCCCCAGTGGATGGCATGGATGCCGTTTTCGGCGTCGGCCGTGAAGAACACACAGACCAGCTTGGTGGACGCTCCCAGTTCCTCGAACGCTTCGTGCAGCCCCAGGTACTCCTCGGTCGCCAAGTCCTGATCGACGTCGAACAGGCCTTCCGGAGGCTGCGGCCCATGTGCCCGGAACAGCCGGTGCCGAGTGGGCGACGCGTTGGCGGGCAGCCGTGCTCTGTCCAGGGGCCTCGGCCTGTCCGCGTACCGGAAAGGGAAGAGCGCGTGATCGTTGATCACCGCATACTCGTAGCCGCGCACGTCGCGCACGGCTTCCCCGAGCTCCCGCGCCGTCTCCGCCAGGCTCTCGCGCACCACTCCCGCAAGGGCGACACCGTACGGACTCCGCTTCTTCAGCCCCGCAGCGAGGTGCGCGGCATGAGCCTTCCCATGCGCCTTGGCCAGTTGCACCGGAACCGCAGCGGCAAGCGCGCCGGCATGCCGCCCAAACCGCTCGACGGCCCAGGCCGACGGCCCTACCGGATAGCCACCCAACACCGACATGCAGTGCTCCTCTCCCCCAGGTCACGCCTCTGAACTGTGTGACACGTACACGAAGGGCACACAAGGGGGCGATCTAGCCAGGACGCGGCGGCACACGCTCGTTGCTCAGAGCAGCCACAACTGACCCCGTAAGGGTTGCTCGGCGTGACCTCCACGCGGTGCAGGCAGATGAACTGTCGGACGCAGTGTCCGATGAGTCGCCGAACCGATGAGATGAGGGACCGAGGGATGAGGAACGACCGGGCGAGGACCGTGGCACGAGTGGTCACGGCAGGGCTGGCCACGGTGCTGGTGTGCGGGGTGTCGGCCGGAGCCGCGCACGCCGACGAGACCAACAAGGACTCGCACAACGGTCCCCGGATCGGACTTGTCAACGTCGGGCAGGTCGACGACCCGATGGAGGACGTGCTGGAGCACACCCTGCTGTTCGGTGACGGGTACCGCTGGGGCTGACCCGGCCGTCGTCGTATTGTCGTGAATCCGGGCCCGTACGCGCACGCGCGCGTACGGGCCCGGACCGTTTTCCGCTCCGCGCACGACTTTCTTCTCCGGGGCGGCATAGCCGGACGCGGGTCGCCGCGTCACAAGGGGCACAGGGGGCGGGACACGGGGCCCGCCGGAGAAGAGAAGGTGACGATGGATGCCGCGGGGCAGGAGAGTTTCCGGGAGTTCGTGGCCGGGCGGTCGTCGGCGCTGCTGAAGACGGCCGTGCTGCTGAGCGGGGGTGACCGGCACGCCGCCGAGGACCTGTTGCAGAACGCGCTGATCAAGGCCGCCGGGCGCTGGCAGCGGATCGACGAGCCGGAGGCGTACGTACGGCAGATCCTGTACCGGCAGCAGGTCAGCCGGTGGCGGCTGAAATGGCGGCGCCGGGAGCTGACCGTCGCCGAGCCGCCCGAGAGCGGCGGCGGAGCCGACGGTGTGGCCGGGGTGGAGCTGCGGCTGGTGATGCGCGGGGCGCTGGCCCGGCTGACCGACCGGCAGCGGACCATGCTCGTGCTCCGCTACTTCGAGGACCTGCCCGAGGCCGATGTCGCCCGGATCCTCGGGTGCTCCGTCGGAACCGTCCGGTCCACGACCCACCGCTCGCTTGCCCGACTGCGTGAACTCGCGCCCGAGCTGGCCGCGCTCGGCCCCGCCGCGGCCGAGCAGCAGCCGTCCCGTGACTTCTCGCCCGTGGAGGTGCGTCCATGAACGTCGATGAACTGGTGCGCGACTCCCTGCGGGAGCAGGCCGCCGAACAGCCGCCCCTGGCACCGGGCTTCGCCGACCGGGTCCTGACCGTCCGGCGGCGTCGCAGGAACCGCACGATCGCGTGCACTGCCGCCGCCACGGCCGCGGTCGTGGCTGTCGCGGTGGGTGTGCCCGCGCTGACGGGAGACGGGGACGAGGTGCGGCCCGCCAGCGAGATGAACAAGAGCGACATCATCGCGCACCCCGACCAGTCACCGCCGAGGAACATGATCGCCGCGGGTGACACCGCGCTCTCCGCGTTCTATGTGCACAAGGAGGTCAAGCAGCCGGGCGGGGACATCGTCAGAACCCGCGTGTACGGGCTCCTCGACCAGAAGACGGCCGAGTACCGCAAGACCAAGTGGGCGTTCCTGGACGTCGCACCCGGTATGCGCACCGCGGCCGTACTGGAGGGCGAACTGCCCGCCGAGCGGATCGGGCTGCTCGACATGATCACGGGCAAGGTGGACCGCTGGATCCCGGTGGGCCACGGCGTCGCGTCCGTCGAGTTCTCCCCGGACGGCACCAAGCTCCTCGCGACGACCTACTCCAAGAACCCCGATCGCAGCTTCGCCGACCACCTGCAGAACGTCAACGGCAAGGAGGTGCCGGGCCCCGTCGCCAGCCGGACCGGGTTCTCCGTCGTGGACCTGGACTCGGGCGAGGAGAACTGGCACAAGGCACCGCAGTGGAAGGACGAGTGGGGCTTCTTCTACAACAGCCGGGAGGACCTGGAGTGGGGCCAGGACGGCAGGTCCGTCTTCGCGGACATCGGGGAGAAGCCGTTCCGGCAGTACTACGACCTGAACGGCGACAAGATCGACATGCCCGCGTCCGAGAAGTACGTGAGCTATGCGGAAGCCGGTCTGTCACCCAACGGGAAGCTGATCGGGGGCGAATTCGCCGGTGACGGTGACGAGATCTCCTCCGAGATCGTCGACTCGCGCACCGGCGAGAGGGTCACGACCGTGCCTGGCCAGCAACTCCTCGCCTGGGCGGACGACAAGCGGATCATCGCCTGGGGCTGCGACCCCAAGAGGTGCAGCGGCAAGGGCGAGTTCCGCAACCAGCTCATCCTCCTGACCGTCGGCAGCGACAAGGTCGTCCAGCTCAGCGGGTTCCGCAAGGCATCGGCCGAGTACCCCGGCCGCTGGGTCCCGGTGTTCACCGAACGCTGGGGCTGACCGATCCCTCCGACCGGGCACCGGAGCCGACCAACTCCTCGTACGCCGTCAGCAGCCCGTCGGTCACCTCGTGGCCGGCGGGCCGCAGCGGTGCGCGGACCGGCCCGGACGGCAGGCCGAGCCGCCCCAGCAGCGCCTTCGCCGTGACGGAGCCGGGCAGGCCGGAGGACATCATCAGCTCGGTGAGCGGGACGGTCCGCCGCTGGAGCCGGGCCGCCTCGCCGGTGTCGCCCCTGTCGAACGCGTCGATGATCGACCGGAAGTGGCGGGGTGCCACGTTCGCGACCGTGCCGACGTATCCCGACCCGCCGATCGCGTACAGCGCGAGAACGTACTCGTCGCAGCCCGTGTAGTACGCCAACTCCGTCTCGGCCAGCACCTTCTGGGTGCCCAGGAGGTCGTACGCGCAGTCCTTCACCGCCACGATCCGGGGGTGGGCGGCGAGCCGGATCATGGTCCCCGGTTCGATCCGGGTGCCGGTGCGGCCGGGGATGTCGTACAGGGCGACGGGCAGTCCCGAGGCGTCGGCGAGCTCGCGGAAGTGGGCCTCGACCGCGTCCTGCGGGGGTCTGCTGTAGTACGGCGTGACCGCCAACAGGCCGTCCGCGCCCGCCTTCTCGGCCGCCAGTGCCAGCTCCACGGTGTGCCGGGTGTCGGCGGTGCCCACTCCGGCCACGATCGCGGCCCGGTCGCCGACCGCCGAGCGCACCGCGCGGATCAGCTCCGCCTTCTCCTCGTCCGTCGTCGTCGGCGACTCACCCGTCGTACCGGACAGCACCAGCCCGTCGCACCCTGCCGTCACCAGCCGGTCGGCCAGCCCCTGGGCCCCGTCGAGGTCGAGCGCGCCGGACGCGGTGAAGGGCGTGATCATCGCGCAGAGGGCGCGGCCGAAGGGGGCGGGGCGGTGGGTGAGAGTCATGGAGGTAGTCTCGACGCCGCCATTGTGAAGCTCCACTTAATTCTTCTACGAGATATGAGGGAGCTTTGCTACGAGGATGAGGGGTGCGGCCCGCCGGGTCGCCCGGTGATCCCGGGCCTCCCGAGCCTGTCGCGGAGGCGGCGCTGCCGCAGACTCGGCCGGACTGGTTCCCGAGTCGGCCGACCGGGCTCGGCGAGCGGGGGACCCGGATGCCACCGCAGGGGTAGCGCGGGCCGGGCCGGGTACTCGTGGCGTCCCGATGTGTGAGGAGGCGACACCGTGACCGGGACCACCGAGACCAGGCCCACGCGATTCGTGCGCTCCGCGCGATCCGCGCGTCCGGGGCCGGACGAACAAGACCATCACTCCGTGGGCGAGCTGGTCGGGCAGGCCACCGAACAGCTCTCCCAGCTCGTACGACAGGAGATCACTCTCGCCAAGGAGGAGCTGGCCGAGAAGGGGCGGCGCGCGGGACGCGGCGGCGGGCTCCTCGGCGCGGCCGGCGCCGTCGCCTATGTGGGGTTCATGACCCTCGCCGCCGCCGGGGTCGGGGCGCTGTCGCTCGTGCTGGACGTGTGGGCCGCCGCGCTGATCGTCATGGGCGTGCTGTTCGTGATCGCCGCCGTGCTGGCCGCGGTCGGGCGCGCGCAACTCCGGCGGGCCACCCCTCCGAGGCCTGAGCTGGCGCTCGACAGCGTCAAGGCGGACATGGACGAGATCAAGGGGAGGGCTCGGCGATGACGAACGCATCCGGAAGGGCCGACGGCTCGGTGGGCGCCAAGGGGCCAGACGAACTCCGACGGCAGATCGAGGTGACCCGGGCGCAGCTCGGCGACACGGTGGAGGAACTGGCCGCCAAGGCCGATGTGAAGGCGAGGGTGCACTCGGCGTGGGAGCGGGTGCCCCGGGAGGCGGTCGTCGTGGGCGGCGCGGGTGTCGCCGTGGCCACGGCGGGGGTACTGGTCTGGCGCCACTACCACTAGTCTGCGCGGCCCCGTTCCTTGCCACCCGGATTGCCCACCCGCCCACCCGACTCGCCCAGGTGGCAAGCCCGGCTCACAAGGCGTGGCGCAGGGCCAGCCCTGCTCGAAGAGCCGAGGAAGGGGCTCGGCGCTCGAAGGCCTTGCTGAGAGCCAGCTCGCTGAGGGCCGGCTCCACCGGCCGTTTCGCATGCCCTGACGGCGGCCGCCCGCGGTCGGACGATGCGGCCGGTTGCGTGGGGCGCACACGCGGCCGACGTCCGACCGCGGTCCGCCCACGCCGGTGGCGGTCGGCCTTGTCTGTGGGGCGCCCCGGCTACGGTCGGCTGCCGGGCGCACCCGCCGACCGGCTGATGAACGATGAACCGTGGGCACGCCCCCCACCGGAACGGTGGCGGAGGCGTCCCTTCCGCCTGCGTTGACGGCGACCGCATCCGGCGGCGCCGGGGCTGACGGCGAGTGACTGTGACGTGCCCGCCGTCGTGGCCGGGTGGCCGGCTGGCCGTGGGCCCGGCCAGCCCGGCCGGTGGTGGAGGAGTGGGTCCCGGAGGCGTCGATGGTGCCGGATCCGGGGCGCAGGCGCCGACTGGTCCGGCTGCTGCAGGCCCTTCCCCGGATTGGTGGTGGAAGCGCCAGTTCTGCATGCGCTGGAAGGCGATCGGCTGTGACGTGCCCGGCCGTCGGCCGTCGGCGGCCGGCCCGGCCGGTCGGGCCGGTGGTGGACCGGTGGTGGAGGCGTGCGCCGCAGGTGTCGATGGCGGCCGTTTCGGGGTGTAGGGGCCGACAGTGGTTGGCACCCGCAGTGGTTGGCTGCGGGCTGCGGGCTGCGGGGCGCCGCGCCGGGCAAGGGGGGAGCGGGTCGCCGACTGGGCCGACGGGCGGCTCGGGCTGTACGGCCGTATGGGGGCGCGGCTCGTCCATGCTGAGGGCGGTTGGTCGTGGCCGCTTGTCAGCGGGGTGGTGGTGGGGGCGAGGCCCTCCCTTGCCGAGGCGCGGCTCACGATCCGGTGCGGCCCGCTCGGTCCGGCACGGCTCGCGATCCGGTCGCGGCCTCGCTCGATTCCGCGTGGCCTCGTTCTCATCCCCGCGCGGCCTCGCCCTCATCCCTTGCTCATCGCGTCCGGTCCGCCCGCGGCTCGGGTGCGGGCCTCTCGCAGGGCCCGCAGACGGGGTGGCCACTTGCGGGTGTCGCGGGGCTCGACGTAGGGCTCGTCGGTGGCGGAGCGGCCCTCGGTGATGGCGCGTTCGCGCGAGAGTTCCGCGTCGAATTCGAGGCCGAGGAGGATCGCGAGGTTGGTGAGCCAGAGCCAGACGAGGAAGACGACCGCGCCGGCGAGCGTGCCGTAGGTCTTGTTGTAGGAGCCGAAGGTGGCGGCGTAGACGGCGAAGCCGGCGGACGCGGCGAGCCAGATGAGCGTGGCGAGGACACCGCCGGGGCTGACCCAACGGAAGCCCCGGCCGCGGACGTTGGGCGCGGCCCAGTACAGCAGCGCGATCATCAGGGTCACCAGCACCAGCAGGACCGGCCACTTGGCGATGCCCCAGATCGCGATCGCCGCGTCGCCGAGCCCGATCGTCGTGCCCGCCCGCTCGGCCAGCGGACCCGTGAACACCACGATCGACGCGCTCGCCGCCAGCATCAGCATCAGCACCAGCGTCAGTCCGATCCGCAGCGGCGTCACCTTCCACACCGGACGCCCCTCCGGCAGGTCGTACACCGCGTTGGACGTACGGATGAACGCGGCCACGTACCCCGACGCCGACCACACCGCCGCCAGCAGGCCGACGATCGCCAGCACCCCGCCCGTACCGCCGCTGTCGCCCAGTTGGACGACCGCGTCCCGCAGGATGTCCCGCGCGGGGCCGGGCGCCAGGTCGCCGATGTTGTCCAGGATCTTGTCGGTCGCGCGTTGTCCGACGACCCCGAGCATCGACACCAGCACCAGCAGCGCGGGGAACAGCGAGAGCACGCCGTAGTACGTCAACGCCGCCGCCCGGTCGGACAGTTCGTCGTCCTGGAACTCCTTGACCGTGCGCCGCACCACCGCCCACCACGAACGCCTCGGCAGTCCGGTGGGACCGTCCGCCCCGGTCCGCCCCTCGGTCTGTGCCTCTGTCTCCGCCCCGGTCCCCGTCTCGGTTTCCGGATCCTTCCCCACCCGCTCGGCCTCGGGCCGCTTCTCGTCCATGACCGGGCGGGTCTCCCGAAACCGGGCCCCGAATCGCGGACTTGACCTGAATCTTGGTTGAGGTTGAAAAGTGGTCGGTCCGCAGTCCTCGAGCACGATCATGATCATGGGAGAGCGGCATGACCCGTCGTACGGACCTCCATCCCGTCGTCGACCGCCCCGACGTCGGGGCGCCCTTCTTCAGCACCTGGCAGGTGGGCACGCCCCTGCGGCAGCGGCAGACCGTCGAGGCCGTCGCCGACACCTGGGAGCGGCGGCCGTGGCCCACGGAAGGGTTGTTGGGGTACTTCGTCTACACGGCGGAGGACGGTTCCGGCCTGCTGCACTACTCCCAGTGGGTCGACGAGCAGGCGTACGAGGCCTTCCTGAAGACGCGCCGACAGGAGCGCAACGACGCCATCGACACGGCCGTGCCGGGGATCGAGCGGGTGGGGCTCGGGCGTTATCGGCGGTACCGCAGCCTCACCGGGGACGACCGCGCCGCACGGGTGCCGGGGTGCGTCGTGATCGTCGACGTCGAGTTCGACGGGCCGGACCCGGCACGGCAACGCGCCTGGGTGGACGCTGTCGAGGAGGCCCTGGTCGCCGAGCCGAACCCGCACCCCGGCGGTATCTCCGCCCACTTCCACCTCGGCACCGACGGCACCCGCGTCCTCAACTACGCCGAGTGGGAGACCGCCCGGCACCACATCGACGCCCTCGCCGCACCCGGCGACGGCGTCGGCTCGTCCTCGCCGCTCTGGCGGCGCGTCCAGACCTGGCCGGGCCTCAAGGGCAGCACGGTCCAGCGCTACGAGTACGCCCTCGGCCTCGTCCCCGACTGACCCGAGCCACACTCTCCACCGGCCGGACGCCCCCGCCCCGACGAGCCGGGCCTCGGCCCCAACGAGCCGGGCCCCCGGCCCGCAGGCCTCTCCCGCCCATCCACCGACCTCTCCGGCCTCCCCGACCCACCGAACACTTCAATCGTCTGGACAAAAAAAGTTTTCGGTGAGACGGTGGAGCCATGTTGGACGTCACCGTGATCGAGGACCCCGAGGCAGCGGCGGTCTCGCTGGACCCCATACGGGTCCGGCTGCTCGCCGAGCTGGCCGCCGGGCCCGCGTCGGCTGCCATGCTGGCCGGAAAGGTCGGGCTGCCGCGCCAGAAGGTGAACTACCACCTCAAGGCGCTGGAGAAGCACGGTCTGGTCGAGCTGGCGGGAGAGCGCCGCAAGGGCAATGTCACCGAGCGGCTGATGCGGGCGACCGCCGCGTCGTACGTGATCTCACCGCTCGCGCTCGCCGCCGTCCAGCCCGACCCGGACCGCTTCAAGGACCAGCTCTCCGCACGCTGGCTGCTCGCGCTCGGCGCCCGGCTGGTCCGGGACGTCGGGTCCTTGATCACGGGCGCGGCCAAGGCCCGCAAGCGGCTCGCGACCTACGCGCTCGACGGCGAGGTCACCTTCGCCACGGCCGCCGACCGGGCCGCGTTCGTCCAGGAGCTGACGGCCGGGATGAGCGCGCTCATCCGCAAGTACGACGCCCCCGACGCCGAGAGCGGCCGAGGCCACCGGATCGTCGTCGCCGTACACCCCACGGTCAAGCCGCAGACCGCCGAAGGGCCCGACCGGCCCGAACTGCCCGATCGGTAGAACCCCCGACCTCCCCCGACCTCCCCCGACCTCCCCCGACCTCCCCCGAACACCCTGAACTGTCCGACCAGTAAGACCCGTTGAGGAGCACACCATGTCCAAGGAATTCGAGATCGCCCGGGAGTTCGAGGTCGACGCCACCCCCGAGGAGGTGTGGGAGGCGGTCACCGCAGGGACCGGCGGCTGGCTGTGGCCGATGGAGGCGCCCGAGCCGCGCGTCGGAGGCAAGGGGCCGTTCGGCTCCGCGGTGATCGCGTGGGATCCACCGCACCGCTACACCAACCGCGTCGAGGACGTCGAGGGCATCTCCGAACAGACCCTCAACCAGCTGGACTACACGATCGAACCCCGCGACGAAGGCCGACGGGCCTGGGTGCGGTACGTCCACAGCGGCATCTTCGTCGACGACTGGGACAACCAGTACGACGGCGCCGCCAAGCACACGGCGTTCTATCTGCACACCCTGCGCCAGTACCTGACGCGCTTCGCGGGCCGTCCGGTCACCGCGTTCGCCACCTTCGACGGACCTGAGACGTCCGGGACCCCCGACGCGCTCACCACCGTCGGACGGGCGCTCGGCCTCGCGGACGACACCCCCGAAGGGGCCCGGGTCCAGGCCAAGGGCCCCGACGGGCAGCTCCTCGACGCCGTAATCGACTACCGCGACCCGTACTTCATCGGCCTGCGCACCGACGACGCCCTCATCCGCTTCTTCGGCCGCAACCACTGGGGCCACCGCGTCGGCATGAGCGTCCACGACTTCGCCCCGGGCGCCGACGCCGAGGCCGACGAGGCCACGTGGAAGGGCTGGCTGAACGGCGTGTTCAGCCAGCCCTGAGCACCACCGCCGGTTACGGCTCGAACCGCAGCACCTGCGGGTCGTGGTCGCTGATCTGGTCGTTGAACTCCGAGTTGATGTGCACGCTGTCGTACGTGAACTCGCAGGAACGCCGGATCGAGGGGCTGATCAGGATCTGGTCGAGGACCTGGGTGTTGCCCTGGAAGACGTACGAGTAACGCTCGCTCTTCGGCAGCGACTTGAACGCCGACCACAGGGCGCCGTCGTTCTCCAGGAGCTCGGCGGTGTCGGAGAACTCGAAGTCGTTGATGTCGCCGAGGGCGATCACGTCCGCGTTCTTCTCCTTCGCCAGGATCTCCTTGACGAAGGAGTTCACGGCCGTCGCCTGGAGGTGGCGCTGGGTCTCCGAGCCGCGCTTCGGCGGCTGGAACTCCGAGTGCAGCGACTGGTCGCCGCCCTTGGAGGCGAAGTGGTTCGCGATCACGAAGACGGACTTGCCGCGGAAGGAGAACTCGCCGACGAGCGGCTTACGGCTGTTCGTCCAGGCGGCGTTCGCCGGGTCGATACGGCCGGGGGAGACCGTCAGCCGCGCCTTGCCGTACGCCTTCGTCACACCGACGGCGGTCGAGGCGTCGCCGCCCGCGCGGTCGGTGAAGGAGACCCGCTCGGGGTTGAACAGGAAGACCTGGCGGATGTTGCCGCCGGGCTCGCCGCCGTCCGCGAGGTTCACCGGGTCGATGGACCGCCACTCGTACGTCGGGCCGCCGGCCGCCGTGATCGCCTCGACCAGCTTCTTCATCGTCTGGTCGGCGGCGACCGTACCGTCGTTGGTGGCACCGTTGTTGTCCTGGATCTCCTCCAGGGTCACGATGTCGGGCGACTGGAGGTTGTGCACGATCGCGGCCGCGTGGTCCGCGAAGGTGGCGTCCGAGGGGTCCAGGTTCTCGACGTTGTACGTCGCCACCGCGAGCTCGCCGCGCCTCTGCTTGCGGGTCGTCTCGCGCTCCAGGCCACCCTGCTTCAGGGTGCCGATCTGGTTGGCGACGAGCGTGTAGCCGCCGAACTGGTTGTAGTCCAGCGGGCCGGCCGAGATGCCCTTGAGGACGTCACCGACGTTCGCCTTCGGGAAGTCGGCGACCGCGCCCAGCGACTGGATCTGCAGCCGGCCGGTGTTCTGCGAGGTGTAGGAGCCGTACACCGTGCCGCCGCGCCGGTTGGCGTTCTCCCGGGGCTTCACCGTGACCCACAGCTCGGTGAACGGGTCGGTGGCTCCGACCACACGGGTGTCGGCGACCTGGACGTTCATGCCCTCCAGGGACTCGTAGCGGTCCAGGGCGTACGTGGCCGGGGCGAGCGTGAGGCCGTTGACCGAACCGCCGGCGGCGGTGTCGCCGACCGGGGCGTACCTGTTCGGCACGGACTTGGCGTCGATGACGGTCGCGGCCGGGACGGCGTTGCCCGTGGAGACCACCGTGATCGTCGGGCGGGTGATCTGCGTCACGGACTGGTTTCCGGACGAAGTGCCGCCCGGCACGAACTCGGAGACCGTGCCCGAGACCGTCACCGCGTCGCCCACCGAGACCGTCGGCCGGGAGCTGGTGAAGACGAACACGCCCTCGCTCGTGGCCGGGTCGGCGTCCGCCTTGGGGTCCTGGATCCAGAAGCCGCGCGAACCGTAGGTGCGTACGCCCGTGACGATTCCCTCCACGCCGGTGACCTGCTGGCCGGCGAGCGGGGACGTCCGGGTGGTGCCCTGGATGTCGTGGATGCGTATCGAGTCCGCCTCGGCGGGCGAGGTCAGGACCACGGCGGACACCGTGGAGCAGATGGCGGCGACGGTCAGCGCGCCGATGCGCGCGGTTCTCTTGCTCGGCAAGGGGATCCCTCCGGGGACGTATGTGAGCGCCGGGACGAGAGTGGACGGGGGTGGCCTGCGACCGGTGGGGCGGTGCGACGCGCGTAGAACTCCGACGGGCACCGATGAGCTCCGATGGTCATGTCGGTGGACGGCCCCGGAGTCACCCCAGAGCTACCCGTGAGTTTCTACGCGCGTCAATCTCCAGCCTGGTCAGGCCACTTGTCAAGGTTTCAGCCACGTCCGACTCCTGGCAGGTACATGAACCGGGCGGCATGGGTGGAAATCCGTCTAGGCTGAGCGGCTGCGTACGTGTACAGGTGCCGGGCGTGATCGGAGGCCGTGTTCCGTTCGTACTTGTACGCGTACCCGTACCCGTACCCGTACCCATAGGCGTACCGCGTGCCGGACACCGCCTACAGCCACCACCCGTACTACTGCCACCACCCGTATCGCTCGTCACCACCACCACCACCGTTACCGTCACCGCCGCCACCGCTCGTTGCGAGGAGAACTCCGCCGATGTCAGACAGCTCGCCATTGCCGCCGGTGCGGCTTCTCCCCGAAGCGGAGCTGGCGCGGCAGGCGCTCGCCACGCCGCTGCTCTCGCGCGCCGTACGCCTCGCCCGCTGGGCCGGGCCGGACACGCGTGTGGGCACCGGGGGCGAACTCGTCGACGAGCAACTGCCCGCCGCCGCCGAGGCGCTCGGGCTCACCGGCGAGGGCCTTGACGGCGCCGAGGCGGCGGCGTCGGCCAGCGAGGCCTGGCGGGTGGCCCTGGACACCGGGCTCGTCGAGATCGTGAACCCCGACGAAGGGGAGGGGACGGTCGCCGTGGGCGAGGACCTCGCGCTCCTCGTCTCCGGCGGCCCGCAGGATGTGCTCGGCATCTGGCTCACGGCCCTGGAGACCGCCCTCGCCGACGCGAGCGTGCCCGACCTCGACGGCCTCGTCGACGCCATGGACTCGGGCGGCGAGATCGACTTCTCCGGGCTGGACTGGGACCCCGAGGCCGAGGCCGCGTTCCTCGACGGTGTGCTCGGCAACCTCTACCACCTCACCGTCAGCGAGGACGGCCCCGACGGGCCGGTGCCGCTGCCCGCCCTCGCCGCGTCGATGATCGTCCCGGACGGCATGGGCGAGCCCACCAACGACGTACTGGAACAGGTCTCGGACGCGATGATGCGGCTCGACGACCAGTTCCGGGTGCTGGAGCCGGTCGGGCTGGTGGAGTACCAGCCCGTGGACGAGGCGCTGATGACGGACGTGGAGGAGGCCGTCGCCGCCGAGGGCGCCGAAGGGCCGAGTGGGCCTTCCGTCGACGACACCGATGTCACGCGCTACGGCATGGTCCGGCTCACCCCGCTCGGGCTGTACGGGATGCGGGCGCGGTTCCAGGATGCGGGCGTGTCCGCGCCCGCGGTCGGGGACCTCGTCGACAAGGGTGCGGACGTGCTGCTGGACGGCACCGCCGGGTTCCCGCCGGCGGCGGCCCAGGCCGAGACCGAGCAGTGGCTCGCGCGCCGGGAGTCGCTGGACGCGGCCCGCGAGTTGCTCGCGGCCGCGCGTGGCTCCGATGCAGGCGCGCCGCTGCGGCGGCTGCGGTGTCAGCAGGCGCTGTCCCTCGTGGGGGCCGTGGCCGAGCCGGCCCTCCGGGAGGTTCTGGACGACCCCGAGCTGGGCGGGCTCGCCCGGGTGTGGCTGACCGAGCGCGGTGCCGTCGACGTGCCCGCGCCGTCCGAGGCCATGGTCTTCTGGCTGACCATCGACACGGTGGCCGCGCAGCTGGCGGCCGAAGGGAACTCCGCGGAGCTGCGGGCGCTGGTGGAGGGGCTGGCCGCGCAGCACGGTTCGTTCTTCGCGGCGGCGTGGCGGGTGGACCACCCGGCCACGCCCGATGTCCTTGAGGCGATGGGGAGGATCCACCCCGACAAGAGGGTGGCGAAGGAGGCCCGCAAGGCGGCGTTCAAGGCGCGGTCTCAGAAGGGGCCTGGGGGCGCCTGACAGCTCGGGGGTGCGGGTCCCTCGGCGGGTGCGGCCCGGTGGGGCTTCTCGCGCAGTTCCCCGCGCCCCTGAAAGGCAGGGGCTGCGCCCCGTGCTTTCAGGCCCGCAGGGGTCTGGGCGTTCAGGCCCGCAGGGGCTTGGGCTTTTAGGGGCGCGGAGGCCTGGGCTTTTAGGGGCGCAGGGGCTTGGGCTGAGGGGCGCGGAGGCCTGGGCTTTTAGGGGCGCAGGGGCTTGGGCTGAGGGGCGCGGAGGCCTGGGCTATTAGGGGCGCGGAGGCCTGGGCTTTTAGGGGCGCGGGGAACTGCGCGAGCAACCACGACGCACCCGCAGCCGCACTCCCCGACGCACCCGCACCCCCCGCTATCAGGCGCTCAAGGGGGGCGAAGGGGCGCGCAGCCCCTTGGTGGGTTCACCGAAGGCGGGGGGCTTCCTTCTCCCCTCGTTCAACCGGCGTTCAAGCGTGAGCGCAACCGTGGCGCGACAACTCGGGTCCGCCCCCCACGGTCAGCCCACCGCACGCAGGAGACAGCATGTCGCTCACCCGCAGGGACTTCGCCAGACGATCCGCGGTCACCGGAGCCGGTGTCGCGCTGGCCGGCAGCGTAGGCGCCCTCGCCACCGCGCCGAACGCCCTCGCGTCGACGGACACGGACACCCGGACCGGCAACGCGACCGACGACGACAACGCGACCGACAACGGCACCGAGCGCGGGGCGGACCGTCACGGTGGAGTCGGATACGGCCCCCTCGTGCCCGACCCCCAGGGCATCCTGGCGCTGCCCGCCGGGTTCACGTACCGGATCATCACGTACAGCGGGAAGACCAAGCTGGAGTCGGGCGAGTTCACGCCGGGCAAGCACGACGGCACCGCCGCCTTCTCCGGCCCTCGCGGCACCACCCTCCTCGTCAACAACCACGAGCTGAAGGGACCCCGGGCCAACTGGGAGTTCCCGGTGCCGCTCACCGAGGGACTCGTCTACGACCCGGCGGCGGCCGGCGGCTGCACGGTGGTGGAGGTGCGGCCCGACGGGCGCGTCGCCGAGTGGGTCGGGATCGCGGGCACATCCACCAACTGCGCGGGCGGCAGCACCCCTTGGGGCACCTGGCTCACCTGTGAGGAGAACTCCGACCGGGCCGGCGTCAACGGCATGACCAAGGACCACGGCTACGTCTTCGAGGTCGACCCCTGCGACCGCCGCGCCAACCGCGCCCCGAAGCCGTTGAAGTTCTTCGGCCGCTACGACCACGAGGCCGTCGTCATCGACCCCAGGCGAGGCCACGCCTACCTCACCGAGGACGCCGCCGGCCCCAATGGCTTGTTCTACCGCTGGACCCCGCCCAAGGGATTCGCCTACGGGTCGGGGAAGTTCCGCACCCTCGCCGACGACGCCGGCGTCCTCCAGGCGCCCCGCTGCTACGACTCCGGCGGCCGGTTCGTCGACGACCTGTCCCGCGCCACGAAGATCGGCACGGTGTTCGGGGTCGACTGGATCGACGTCCCCGACCGTGACGCCGGGACCGTCGCCGTGCGCAAGCAGTTCGCCGACACCGAGATCACCCGCGCCCGCAAGCTGGAGGGCATGTGGTGGGGCGACGGCGGCGCGTACATCGTCTCCTCGTACGCCCGCACGGAGAGCCCCGGCGCCGCGCACGACGGCCAGGTCTGGTTCTACGACCCCAAGCGCCGCACCCTCACCCTGAAGGTGCTGCTCGGCGTCAACCCGGACCCGTCCGTCGACGGCGCCCTCGACGGCCCCGACAACATCACCGTCTCCCCCTACGGAGGCATCGTCCTCGCCGAGGACGGCGAGGGCGTCTCGCACCTCTTCGGCGCGACCGACACCGGCCGTACGTACCCGATCGCCCGCAACGACCTCAACATCGGCACCGAGGAGGAGCCGGAGTACAGCGAGTTCGCCGGCGTCACCTTCTCACCCGACGGAAAGACCCTGTACGCCAACATCCAGACCCCGGGAATCCTGCTCGCGATCACCGGCCCGTGGAAGCGGCACAAGCGGTGACAACAGTCGCGACCAGGCCGTGAGTTAATTCGTTCGCCCGGCCCGCGGCGCGCCTCCTAGAGTGATGCCTGTCCAGGTGCGAAGGCAGGACCTACTTCCACTCATAATGGGGCGGCCGCGGGTTCGAGTCCCGTCACCGGTACCAACACGCCGGTGTAGCTCAGGGGTTAGAGCACCTACGTCGGTTCCGCCGGCTTCGATCTCTGGACACCCAAAGCTTCACGCACCTCCCGGTGCGCTCTTCGATCTCGGGAGGCGCGGCAGATGGTGGGTGCCCGGTGCGCAGGCAGCGGATACTTCGGGAACTGGTGGGGAGAAATCCTCGTGCGGGTTCAAATCCCGTCATCGACGTACGGTCGGTGTGGCGGAATGGAAGACGCGCCAGTTATAAGAACCGCCGCCGACTTCGACCTCGGGCACCTTCCCTCTGCCGTGCCTCCCCCTGAAACCTGAAACAGGAATTCCACGCACGAAGTGCTGAAGAATTCGGGGGAATTCACCATGGCGCGATTCAACACGAAGGCCGGCAAGGCGCAGCCCACCTCGCGGGTCACCTCCACGGGGCGAGTGCTCCGTACGTACGAGGGCGGCCGCGGCCGTGAGCGGGACGAGCGCTCCGAGCTGTTCCTGCTATCGATCGCCAACTTCGTCGCGCAGAAGACCTCCTACGAGAGCGGCGAGGACCGGGACGACCGGTTCGCCGCGCTCGTGCGCCGGCTCGCCGTCACCGACCCGGCGTGGACGGCCGGCCTGCTCGGCTGGCTGCGCGGCGAGGGCAACCTCCGTACGGCCTCCCTCGTGGGCGCCGCCGAGTACGTGAAGGCACGGCTCGACGCCGGCGTCACCGACGGGCCCACCAACCGCCAGGTCGTCGACTCGGTGCTGCGGCGTCCGGACGAGCCCGGCGAACTGCTCGCCTACTGGACCTCGCGGTACGGCCGCACCATCCCCAAGCCGGTGAAGCGGGGCATCGCCGACGCCGTACGACGGCTCTACAACCCCAAGTCGCTGCTGAAGTACGACACCGCGTCCAAGGGCTACCGCTTCGGCGACATCCTGAACCTGGTGCACGCGGCGCCCGACCCGGACAAGCCGTGGCAGGGGGACCTGTTCCAGTACGCCCTCGACCGGCGCCACAACCCGGACACGGCGGTCGTGCCCAGGTCGCTGCCCGTCCTCGCGGCCCACCGCGACCTGATGGAGCTGCGGCCCGCGAAGCGGCGCCGGGTCGTCACCGGCGCGGGCGGCGCCCGGCGCCTCGCGGACGCGGGCATCACCTGGGAGGCGCTGGCGGGCTGGCTGCAGGGGCCGATGGACAAGGCGGCCTGGGAGGCCGTCATCCCCTCCATGGGTGTCATGGCCCTGACGAGGAACCTGCGGAACTTCGACGAGACGGGCGTCTCCGACGAGGTCGCGGCGCGGGTGGCGGCGCGGATCAGTGACCCGGCGGAGGTCGCGCGGTCGCGGCAGTTCCCGTTCCGGTACCTCTCGGCGTACCGGCACGCGCCCTCGCTGCGCTGGGCGTACCCGCTGGAGCAGGCGCTCGGCCACTCGCTGGCCAACGTGCCCGCGCTGCCCGGCCGGACCCTGGTCCTGGTCGACCGCTCGGGCTCGATGTTCTGCTCCCGGCTGACCGACCGCTCCTCGCTCACCTACGCCGACGCGGCGGCGGTCTTCGGCACGGCGCTCGCGCTGCGGGCGGCGGACGCGGACCTCGTCGAGTTCGGGAGCACGAGCCGGGTGGTGAAGTTCGGTGCGGGCGAGTCCGTGCTGAAGATCATCGGCCGGTTCGGCGACCTGGGCGGCACCGACACCACCGAGGCCGTCCGCCGCCACTACCGCAAGCACGACCGGGTGCTGATCGTCACCGACGAGCAGGCCGCCTTCAGCCACTACGGCGACCCGACCCAGCAGATCCCGGCCCACGTGCCGGTCTACACCTGGAACCTCGCCGGCTACCGGGCGGGCCACGGCCCCTCCGGCAAGGCGAACCGCCACACCTTCGGCGGCCTTTCGGACGCGGCTTTCCGGATGGTGCCCCTGCTTGAGGCGGCACGGGACGCCGACTGGCCGTGGGTCGGCCGAGGGCGGCAGTCCGGTGTCGGCCGCGGCTGACGAGCGGGGTGAGTGTGGCCCGTATCCCAGTGGGGGTACGGGCCACACCCTTGTTCGCGGCCCTTGCTGACATCTAACATTTCAGTCCATGGAGGCCATACGACCGGTCAGTCGCACCCTGCTCAGGGATCGCGCCTACCAAGCCATCCGGGACGCCATCGTGGCCGGGGAGATCGAGCCGGGCGCGGTGGTGCGTGACGCCGAGTTCGCGGAGTTGCTGGGGCTGTCGCGGGCGCCGGTGCGGGAGGCGTTCTCCCGGCTGGTGGACGAGGGGCTCCTGGAGAGCAAGCCGCAGAGCTACACGCGGGTCACGGCCGTCGTGGCCGCCGACGTGCGGGACGCGGCGGCGGTGGTCGGTGCCATGCACGAGTTGGCCACCCGGACCGCCGTACCCCGGCTGTTCGCGGCGGACGTCGAGACGATGCGCTCGGCCAACGAGCGGTTCGCGGCGGCCGTCCGCACGGGCGACGTCGACGCCGCCCTGGTCGCCGACGACGAACTCCACGACGTCCTCGTCCGGGTGAGCGGCAACCGCGCGGCCGCCGCCACCATCGCCCGCTACACCCCGCTCATCCGCCGGCTGGAGCGACGCCGCTTCGGTGAGGGCGGCAACTGCCGGTCGGCCGGCCTGCACGACCAGTTGATCGAGGCCTGCGGGGCCGGTGACACGGACGAGGCGGTCCGCGTCACGGCGGAGATCTGGCGCGGCCTGGCCGCACTCGTCGACGAGCCGACCGACGAGCCGACCGACGAGCCGGCTCACGAGCTCGCCCACCCGGCCGTCGACGCGCCCGTGCTCGAAGCGGACCACTGACTCGCCCCGCCCCGCCCCGCCCTGCCCCCGCTCGCTCTGCCCCGCCCCCGCTCCATCCCGCCCCACTCCACCCGGGAGGACCCGTGTCCCTTTCTTCCTTCGAGCGCTACCCGCTCCTCTTCGGGCCCTCGCCGGTCCACCCGCTGGAGCGGCTGACCGCGCACCTCGGCGGCGCCTCCGTCTGGGCCAAGCGTGAGGACTGCAACTCCGGCATCGCCTACGGCGGCAACAAGACCCGCAAGCTGGAGTATCTCGTCGCAGACGCGCTCGCCCAGGGCTGCGACACCCTCGTCTCCATCGGCGGAGTGCAGTCCAACCACACCCGCCAGGTCGCCGCCGTCGCCGCTCACGCCGGGCTCAAGTGCGTGCTGGTGCAGGAGAGTTGGGTCGACTGGCCGGACCCCGTGTACGACAAGGTCGGCAACATCCTGATCAGCCGGCTGGCCGGCGCCGACGTACGGCTCGTGCGGGCCGGCTTCGGCATCGGCTTCAAGGAGAGCTGGGAACTGGCGCTCCGGGAGGTCGAGGACGGCGGCGGCAAGCCGTACGCCATCCCGGCCGGCGCCTCCGACCACCCCCTCGGCGGCCTCGGCTTCGCGGGCTGGGCGTACGAAGTAGCCGAGCAGGAGAAGGAGTTGGACGTCTTCTTCGACACGGTGATCGTCTGCTCGGTGACCGGCTCGACCCAGGCCGGCATGGTCGCCGGCTTCGCCGCGCTGGAGGAGGCGGGCGGACGGCCGCGCCGGGTGGTCGGCATCGACGCCTCGGCCAAGCCGACCACCACCCGTGAGCAGATCGCCCGCATCGCCGACAACACCGGCCGACTCATCGGCCTCAAGCGGGAGTTGACCGTGGCGGACATCGAACTGGACGAGCGCTACCACGCCGGGATCTACGGCGTGCCGGACGACGCCACCCTCGTGGCCATGCAGCTCGCCGCGCGCACCGAGGGCATGGTCACCGACCCCGTGTACGAGGGCAAGTCGATGGCCGGGATGATCGACCTGATCGAGCGCGGCGAGATCGGCCCGGAGTCCACCGTCCTCTACGCCCACCTGGGCGGGCAGCCCGCGCTGAACGCGTACAGCGGAGTGATTCAGTGACGTCGAAGGCCCTGCTCCGGGGCTGACCCGGAAGAGACGCCGGGGGCGGCGCACGGCCGGGCGCCCTCGTGCGGAGCGCCCGGTGCCGCGTACGTACGTGACCTCACAGGGACTGGGCCGCCGGCTTCACCATCCCCCGGACCGTACGGGACTTCACGAAGTCGCCCATCGCGGTCATCTCCCACTCACCGGAGAACTGCTTGATCAGCTTGGCCATCATCACGCCGGTCTGGGCCTCGGCGTTGGTGAGGTCGAAGCGGACCAGCTCCTCGCCGGTCGCGGCGTCGAGGAGGCGGCAGTAGGCCTTGGCGACCTCGGTGAACTTCTGGCCGGAGAAGGAGTTGACGGTGAAGACCAGTCCGGTGACCTCCTGCGGAAGCCGTCCGAGGTCGACCACGATGACCTCGTCGTCGCCTCCGCCCTCACCCGTGAGGTTGTCGCCGGAGTGCTTGATCGAGCCGTTCACGATCGAGAGCTTGCCGAAGTAGCAGCTGTCGATGTGGTTGCGCTGCGGGCCGTACGCGATGACCGACGCGTCCAGGTCGATGTCCTTGCCCCGGTACGCCGGCTCCCAGCCGAGACCCATCTTGACCTGCGAGAGCAGCGGGCGGCCGCCCTTGACGAGGGAGACCGTCTGGTTCTTCTGGAGGCTGACGCGGCCCTTGTCCAGGTTGATCTTCCCGGCGCCGGGGGCGGGCGCGGCCGGAGGGGCGGCGGGGGCCGGGGGCGCGGCCGCGACGCGGGGGTCCACGGGCGGGGCCGGCGGGGTGGCCGGGGGCTGCGCCGTGGGCGCGGGCGGGGCGACGGGCTGGGCCGGGGCGGGCTCCTCCACGGTGACGCCGAAGTCCGTCGCGATGCCCGCGAGGCCGTTCGCGTACCCCTGGCCGACCGCGCGGGCCTTCCACGCGCCGTTGCGCAGATAGACCTCCACGATCACCAGGGCCGTCTCCGTGCCCAGCTGCGGCGGGGTGAACGTGGCGATCACCGAGCCGTTCGCCGCGTCGCGGATCGTGGCGGTCGGTTCGACGCCCTGGAAGGACTGGCCCGCCGCGTCCGGGCTGGCCGTGACGACGATCTTCTCGATGCCCGGGGGGACGGCCGTCGTGTCCACCGTGATCGAGTCGGGCGTCGCACCGCCGCCGGAGCGGTACGTCACGCCCGGGCCGGTCGGCTGGTTGTAGAAGATGAAGTCGTCGTCCGAGCGCACCTTGCCGTCGGCGGTGAGCAGCAGGCCCGATACGTCGAGCCGCACGGGCGCGGCGACGTCCACCGCGACGCGGGTGACGGGCAGCGGGATGTTCGAGCCGGGGGTCATAGCGGTCATGCCGGGTGAACGATCCGGGCCGCTTTACCGTTCCCTTACCGAGCCGCTCGGGGGGCCGTTCGGGTCAGCGGCGGTCGCGGTGGTGATTGCGGGGGTGGTCGCGGGCCGTGCGCTCGTTGCCGCGCTTGTAGTTGCCGGTCCAGCGGGCCATGACGAGCTGGGGGTCGCCGCTGGTCACCTCGGTGAGGAACGCGTCGGCGCGGGGCCCCCGCAGGGTGCCCGCGGGCCGGCCGTGGTGGGTGATCAGTACGGTGCCGGCCGGGAGCGCGGTGTAGGCGAAGCCGTGGGGTCGGGGCATGGCGGGGATCGTACGGGCCCAGGGGTGGCCGGGCCCATCGGATTTCGCGCCGTCACCCCGGCGGGAGGCACGTCGGGGCGCGGGCTCCCGGTGGTCAGACTCGGGTGACCTGGGGGCCCAGGAGCGAGTAGCGGTGGGCCTCCGAGGCCGGGAGCAGGGTGCTCGTGACGATCGCGTCCAGGTCGCCGACGTCGGCGAACCGGCAGAAGCTGACCGCGCCGAACTTGGTGTGGACGCCCGCGAAGACCGTGCGCCGGGAGGCGCGGATCGCCTGGGCCTTGACCTCGCTGACGGCCGGGTCGGGGGTGGTGAGGCCGTGGTCGCGGGTGATGCCGTTGGCGCCGATGTACGCCAGGTCGATGACGAACCCGGCGAGCATCCTCGTCGTCCAGTGGTCGACGGTCGCGAGGGTGCCGGGGCGGACCCGGCCGCCGAGCAGCAGCACGGTGGTGTTGCCGGCCTCGGCGAGGGCGCCCGCGGTGGCGAGGGAGGCGGTGACCACGGTCAGCGGCCGGTCCTGGGGCAGGGCCTCGGCGATGAGCTGGGGGGTGAAGCCCTCGTCGACGAAGACCGTCTCGGCGTCGCCCAGCAGTTCGGCCGCGGCGGCGGCGATCCGGCGCTTCTCGGGCACATGGCTCGTGGCGCGGAAGGCGAGTGTCGTCTCGAACCCGGCGCTCTCCACGGGGTACGCCCCGCCGTGCGTCCGGCGGACCAGTCCGTGGTCCTCCAAGGCGCGCAGGTCACGTCGTACGGTCTCCTTGGCGACACCCAGTTCGACGGCGAGTTCGGCGACGTCGACCGCGCCCGTGCGGCGGGCGGCCCTGACGATCTCGCGTTGCCTTTCCTCCGAGCTCATGGCCGACACCTGCTCTCCCTCTCCGTAGTGCTGCCCGTTCGGGCCCCGTGGGGGCCCTGGGGGAAGTTCTACAGCGGGTGCGCGGCGCCGACCAGGCCTGTTGCGCGACCGATGCCGCCCGTCCCTGACCGTTTCGCGTCGCGGCGGTCCGTCGCGGACCTGGGGCGGAGGGCGGAGCGGGCAGCGGGTGTGCCCGCATACGGGAGCGGGCGGGCCCGTTCGGTGCCCGCCCGCTCCTTCCGTACGTCGTACGGCCCTCGTTTCCCGTATGACGTACGAACCCGTGGTGTCAGTACGGCCAGATGGGCGGGTCGCTCACGAAGTGGCCGCCCAGGTGGGCGTGGGCCACGTTCTCGGGGTCGAGTTCGCCCTGTTCGGCGATCAGTTTCTCGGCGTACGGCTCGGAGTCGTCCTGGGGTGCGTAGCCGAGGGCGCGGGCGGTGGAGAGGTCCCACCACAGGCGGGTGTTGGCGGAGGAGCCGTAGACGACGGTGTGGCCGACGTCCTCGGCGGTCAGGGCCGCGTGGAAGAGGCGGGCGCCGTCGGCCGGGCTCATCCAGAGCGAGAGCATGCGGACGCTGGTGGGCTCGGGGAAGCAGGAGCCGATGCGCACGGAGACCGTCTCCAGGCCGTGCTTGTCCCAGTAGAACTGGGCCAGGTCCTCGCCGAAGGACTTGGACAGGCCGTAGAAGGTGTCGGGGCGGTGCGGGGTGTCGATCGGGATCAGCGGATCCTGGCCCTGCGGGCGGGGCGCGAAGCCCACCGCGTGGTTGGAGGAGGCGAAGACGATACGGGGCACGCCCTCCTCGCGGGCGGCCTCGTACAGGTTGTACGTTCCCTCGATGTTCGCCCGGAGGATCTTCTCGAAGGAGGCTTCCAGCGAGATGCCCGCGAGGTGGATGATCGCGTCGACGCCCCGTACGGCCTCGCGCAGGGCTTCCCTGTCGGCCAGGTCGGCGGTGATCGCGTCCGGCTCGCCCTCGACGGGCATCAGGTCCAGGAGGCGCAGTTCGTAGCCGTGGGCCGGGAGCAGGTCCCGCATCAGGGTGCCGAGTCCACCGGCGGCGCCGGTGAGCAGAACGGTGCGGGGAGCGGGCATCCGTGGGATCTCCTTGCATCGCCAGCCGTGCACATGGGCGTCCGACATTCACATTCATGGACACGCTAGGGAGTGTGGGTCGTGTGCGTCAAGTGGGACGCCGCGGCGAGAAATCGCTGGTGTGGTGCGGGTTGCCCGGCTTGACCGGTCGCAAGGAGGCGCCTTAGCGTGCTGTTGTTCAGAAATGTAAACACTGATCAGCGACATGGACTTGGGAGAGCCCGTGACGTCAGCCCTTCTCGCCGCCCGGCTCAGGGTCCCCAGCGGACCGCTGTTCTTCCCCGTCACGGCGTACGGCCCGGACGGCGCGGTCGATCTCGACGCCTATCGCGCACATGTCCGTCAAGGCGTCGAGGCCGGGGCGGCCGCGGTCTTCGCCTGCTGCGGCACCGGCGAGTTCCACGCGCTCACGCCCGAGGAGTTCCAGAGGTGCGTCCGGGCCGCCGTCGCGGAGACGGCCGGCCGGGTGCCCGTCGTGGCGGGCGCGGGCTACGGCACCGCCCTCGCCGTGCGCTACGCGCGTCTCGCCGAGGAGGCGGGCGCCGACGGCCTGCTCGCCATGCCGCCGTACCTCGTCGTGGCCGCCCAGGAAGGCCTGCTGCGGCACTACCGGGAACTCGCCGCGGCGACCTCCCTCCCCGCCGTCGTCTACCAGCGCGACAACGCCGTGTTCACGCCGGAGACCGTCGTCGAACTGGCCCGCACGGAAGGCATCATCGGCCTCAAGGACGGCCTCGGCGACCTCGACCTGATGACGCGGATCGTCAGCGCGGTGCGCGGTGAGCCGGCGGTCCGGGACGACTTCCTGTACTTCAACGGCCTGCCGACGGCCGAGCTGACCCAGCCCGCCTACCGGGCCGTCGGCGTCCCCCTGTACTCGTCGGCCGTCTTCTGCTTCGTACCGGAGATCGCCCTCGCGTTTCACCGGGCGCTCGGCGCGGGGGACGATGCGATCGTGGAACGGCTGCTCGACGGGTTCTACCGCCCCTTCGTCGAACTCCGCGCCCAGGGTCGTGGCTATGCCGTGTCACTGGTCAAGGCCGGGGTACGGCTACGGGGACTGGACGTGGGAGAGGTACGGCCGCCGCTGCACGAGCCGGCCGAGGAACACGTCAAGCAGCTTGGCCAGTTGATCGAGCGCGGGTACGCGCTGCTGGCGGAGTCCGGGCCGTACGCGGAGTCCGCGAGGCACGAGGAGTACTTGGAGGGCAAGTGAAGGCGTCGACGTTCGTCTACCCGTGGGACGTCAACGGGGATCCGGCCGCCGCGGAGCGCATCGCGGGACTGGGCGTGCGGCAGGTGACGCTCGCCTCCGCGTACCACTCCACCCGCGCGCTCACCCCCCGCCACCCCCGGCAGCGGATCGTCACCGCCGAGCACGCGGCCGTGCTGTATCCGCCGGGCGTGCGCTGGGAGGGCCGTACGCTGCGGCCGTACGCGGCGGGCGAGTGGGCGCCCGGGGACGCGTTCGGGGAGGCGGCGACGGCGCTCGCGCACGCCGGTCTCGACGTGCACACCTGGGTGGTCCTCGCGCACAACTCCCGCCTCGGCGCCGAGCATCCCTCGACCTCCGTGGTCAACGCGTACGGGGACCGGTATCCGTGGGCACCGTGTGTCGCGCAGGAGGCGACCCGCGAGTACCTGGTGGACCTGGCCGTGGAGGCGGCGGTCCGGCCGGGCGCCCGGGGGACGGAGCTGGAGTCGCTGGGCTGGTACGGGATCTCCCACCTGCACGCCCACGACAAGACGGGCGGGGTCGGGCTCGGGGACGCCGGGCAGTACCTGATGTCGCTCTGCTTCTGCGAGACCTGCCGTGGCGGGTACGCCGGGGCCGGGCAGGACCCCCACGAGCTGGCGGCGGCCGTCCGTGACGGGCTGGAGCCGCTGTGGCGGGGCGAGGCCGTCGACGAGGGCTGGCCGGCCGTCGAGAAGCTCCTCGGCGCGGAGCGGGCGACGGCCACCCGGGTGTGGCGCGACACGATCGCGCGCTCGCTCCAGGAGCAGGCGGTCGGGGCCGTACGGGCCGCCGCGCCCGCGGGGTTCCAGGTACTGCTGCACGCGGACCCGGTGACGTACCACTGCGGGGCGAACCCCGGGGTCGACCCCGCGCACATCCTGGGCGTGGCGGACGGGGTCGTCGTGCCCTGCGCGGGCGGACCGGGGCTGCTGCCCGCGTTCGCCGAGATCGGGGCGGAGGGGGCCGTGCTGGCCGCCAACTTCGGCATCGTGTCGGGGATGGGCGGCAGTCCGGTGACGCTGGCCGAGGACGCGGGGCGGGCGTCGGAGCTGGGGGCGACGGAACTTCGGCTGTATCACGCGGGGCTGGCGTCGGACCAGGACCTGGCGGCGGTGCGGGAGGCGTTGACGGCGGTGGAGTGAGCCGTGGGTGCGCCCCCGCCGCGCCTCTCAGGACGACAGCACGCGGTAGGTCACGTGCGTGACCTGGCTCGCCGACCGCGACCTCACCTGCTCCAGTCGCAGCGGCGGGACACCGTCGAACAGCCGGGTGCCGGCGCCGAGCGTGAGCGGCGCGATGTGCAGCCGCAGCTCGTCGATCAGGCCGGCGGCGAGGTACTGGTTGACGGTGGTCGCGCCGCCCTGGACCGCGACATCGCGTCGCCGGCCGCCGCGCGTGTCTGGGTCAGTGCCGACACGATTCCGTCGGTGACGAAGTGGAACGTGGTGCCGCCGTCCATCGGCCGCGGCTCGCGCGCGTGGTGGGTGAGCACGAACACCGGCGCGTGGAACGGCGGATCGTCGCCCCACCAGCCGTTCCACCTTGCTTGCCGGGCAGGGTGCCCGGTCCTTCAGGGCTGGGGTGAATGCCCGTTCCGGCGTAGCGGGGCAGGGGAGAGCCGGATCGCCGTCAGGGTGATTCGGCGTGTCGGGAGAGACGGTGGTGAGGCCGGCCTGGAGCGGTTCGTGGTGCCGGCGGGTTGGGGGCCCGGTGGGCGGGGGGTCCTGGAAGGCAAGAGCGTGCCGGTCACTCTCACGGGTGATGTGGGTCGAAGTCGTGCGCGGGAGGGGAACGGGGTGTCTAGGTTCGTGGCATGTCTCGTTTCCGGATGTATCCGTCGCGCGCGCAGGCCGAGCGGATGCTCACGCACTGCGCGCACGCCCGGTACGTGTGGAATCTCGCTGTCGAGCAGCATGCGCACTGGCGGCGGTGGCGCAGGTCCGCGCCCGGTTTCGCGGAGCAGTGCCGTCAGCTCACCGAGGCCCGGCGGGAGAACGAGTGGCTGGGTTCGGGGAACGCGGACGTGCAGCAGCAGGCCCTGCAGGACTTCGCCAGGGCCAGGAACGCCCGGTTCACGTCCGGGTTCGGTGAGCCGACCTGGCGCAGGAAGCACGTGCACGAGGGCTTTAGGGTCATCGGCACCGACCGCGTACCGGGGTACCACGCGGACGGGTCGCCGAAGCTGAACGCGAAGACCGGCAGGCAGGTCATGGGCCGGTCGGTGGTCGTGCAGAGGCTGAATGGGCGGTGGGCGCAGGTCAGGGTGCCCGGCTGCGGCTGGGTCCGCTTCCGCCTCAGTGCCAGGGGCAAAGGTGCGAAGCTGCCCGACGCGAAGACGTTCCGGGGCACCTTCCGCAACGGGCAGTGGCACATCGCGTTCGCCGTCATCCCCGACCCGGTCGAGGGGCCGGGCACGGGTGAGGTGACCGGCATCGACCGGGGTGTCACCGTCACCGCCGCCCTCTGCGACGGACGGAAGCTGAACTGCCCACAGCTCACCGTCAAGGAACGCGCCCAGGTCCGCAAGCACCAGCGGCGCGCGGCACGGGCGAAGAAGGACAGCCCTCAGAAGGCGGCCGAGTACGCGAAGGCCGCCAGGCTCAGGGCCCGGGAGGCGAACCGGCGCAAGGACTGGTGCGAGAAGACCAGCACCATGCTCGCCCGCTGCTATGACCTGGTCCGGTTCGAGAAGCTGAACATCAAGACGATGACCCGCTCCGCGAAGGGAACCGTGGAGCGGCCCGGCCAGAACGTGGCGCAGAAGTCCGGCCTGAACCGGTCGATCCTCGCCCAGGGCTGGGGCCTGCTTCGGCAGCGCACCGGGCACAAAGCGCCCGGCCGGGTCGAAGACGTTCCCGCCCCCTACACGTCTCTGCGGTGCAGTGCCTGTGGATGGATCGACAAGAACTCGCGCAAGAGCCAAGCCGAGTTCGTCTGTTCCTCCTGCGGCTTCGCCTGCAACGCGGACACCAACGCGAGTATCAACGTCGCGGCAGGACAGGGCGGGATCCCCCGCCCCCGGCGGACAGCCGGTGCCGGAGGGACGACACCGCCCCACCAGCGGTCGAGCGTCCGTGAACCTCAGCCCGAACGGGTTGGAATCCCCCTCTTTTAAGCTCGATCTCGGCCCGGTTCTCGTCGGGCGTCTCGAACATCCAGGCGTGCAGCCGGTCGCCCGAGCCGTCGCCGCCGTCGTCGCCGAAACGGGCGCTCCTCGGTCTGGCCGAGCCCCGCCGCGTAGCCGTCGGCCGAGATCGTGAGGTCGCAGGTCACCTTGCCCATGTGTGAAGGAACTCCCCGGTCGTCAGCGATGGCGTAGCAGCCCGGCCGCTGTCAGTAGACACATCGTCCCCACGGTCGGCAACAGCACCACGAGGTCGACCAGTTCCACCAGGCCCGCGCCGATCGCCATGCCCACCGCCGTCGGGGCGAGAAGGAGGGTGTGGGCGGTGGCCGTGGTGCGGCCCAGCAGCTCGGCCGGGGTCGCGCGCTGGACCGCGGTGAGGGTGGCGGTCAGGACGCAGGGGAGGCCGACACCGATCGCGGCACCGCAGGTCAGGGCGACGACGTCGTCCGGTATCGCGCGGAGCGCCACCGCCGCCCCCGTCAGGGCGATGCCGTACGCCGCGAAGGTGGATTCGCCCAGACGGCGGAGGAGGGGGCCCGTGGCCAGGCCGATGGTGATCGAGCCGATGCCCTGGGCGACGTGGAGGAGGCCGGTGTACGCGGGGGAGTGACCGAGGGACTCGACCACCGCGAAGATCAGGGCGCCGTTCACGCCGGAGAGCAGCATGGTCGTGCCGCCGGCCAGGAGGAGGGGGCGCAGGCGTCCGTCGGCGAGCAGGCGGCGGGCGCCGTCGGTCGTGCGGGCGCGCAGGCCCGGGGCGGGGCGTCCGGCGGGGCGGGGCCGCGTCCGCCGTACCCGCACCAGTCCGTACAACCCGGCCGCCGCGACGAAGGTGACCGCGTCCAGCAGCGCCACCGTCGCCCCGCCGTACGCCGCGTAGAGTCCCGCCCCCGCCGACGGAGCCACCAGTTTCATGCTCTCGTTCGCCGTCATGCGCAGGCCGTTGAAGTCGCCGAGGAGGGACGGGTCGACGGCCGTGGTGACCAGGGCCGACTCGGCCGCGTCGTGGACGACGCCCGCCGCGCCGTAGACGAGGAGGACCGTGTAGAGGAGCCACAGGTCGCCCGGGGTGGTCACGGCGAAGAGGGTGAGGAGGAGGGCGGCGAGGAGGAGGTCGGTGGTGACGAGGAGGGTGCGGCGGTGGGGCCGGTCTGTGAGGGTGCCCAGGACGGGCCCGGCGAGGAGCGGCGCCCACAGGGCGAGGGCGCACAGGGCCGCCAGCCCGTCCGAGCCGGTGAGGTCCTTGGCCCAGACGCCCGCGACCAGCCACATCGCCGACGAACCGAGGCCCGAGACCACCACCGCGGCCAGGTACAGCCTCGCGTCGCGGTCGCCGAGCACCCGTCCCGCCGCCCATGTCGTGGATGTCATGGCTGGTGATCGTGGTGCTAAGGCCCCGCCGGACGGATCGGGCGGATGACCTAGGAATCGTCGCCGGGAGGGGTGGGGGCGTGGCGGGCGATGAGTTCTTGGGCCGCCGAGGGTCTACCGGACAAGAGAGATCCCCTCGCCCTCCGGTACAACTTCGAGGAGCCCCGCATGACCGACCACGGCCCGACCGTTCCTAAAGACTGAGCGGGAGTGCGTCCTGTTGCCAGAACCCATGCTCGGCCGAACGCCCCGGACGGTGTTGGGCGTTCTGGTTGCCCGCGTTCACTCCGCGTCCGGGCGGCACGGATCGTGTCCGTGGTCCGGGAATGCGGCGGCGGGGTTCCTCACGCCCAGGAACACCTGGTCCGGCCTGGACGGTCCGATGCCCCACCGCATCACTCCGGTGCTGTGGGGCGGTGTCGTCCGTCGCCGGATTGGGTGTCCCTGGGCGCGCCTTCCGATCGCCACGGCGGCAGCATCGTGGCGAGTGCTCTTACGAGTCGTGTTGGTGAGGGGCTTCTGCCAGTGTTGGGCGCCCCAGCGGCTGGTGTAGGCCGGGTCGACGGCGATGACAGCGATACCTGTCTGATCCGCCATCGAGGACAGTCGGGCGCGGAGTCTGCCGGTGGGCATGCCGGAGACCAACTGACGGAAGCGTGTGCGGCGGCCGTGTTTCTTCCGGGTCTTCTCCGCGGCGAAGTCCAGGTCCTCCACCGCGATCGCCTTCACACCGCAGGCGCGGGCCCAGTGCAGGAGGCGGGTGAGGGCGTGGCGGACCTGGGCGTCGCGGTGTCCGGCGGTGCCGGTCAGGTCGTAGGAGAAGCGGCGCGGGGCGCCGGTGGGGTTGCCGTGGACGTCGAGGCGCCAGGCGGCGAGGTGGTCGGCGTTCATGTCGACGCCGATCACCCCGTGGGCGAGCGCGGCCTCGATCGGGATGGCGGGGCTGGGCGGGAGCTGCCAGGCCGCGGTCAGATACCAGCGGTCCCGGCCGGTGTCGTAGTGGATGCGGTAGGCGATCGCCCGGTCGGCCGCGACGCGGTCCGCCCACTCGGTGCCCCGGTGCGCGAACACGACCCGGCCCGCCAGGACGTACCGGCCGTGCGGGGCGTTCGCCAGATGAGCCAGCGGTGCGGGGAGTTTGATGCTCACCTCGCCGTCGGGGCTGATGCGGATGGTCTCGTTGCCGTAGCGCTTGCCGGACTCACCGTCCGCCTGGCAGAACCAGCGCTCCGCCTCCCAACCTCGGCGCCACGCCGACTCCGACAGCCCGGCCGTCTCCAGGTGGTGCCGGGTGCGGGCCAGTCGTTTGCCGCCGCGCACGACGTGCACGATGCCGGCCTCCCGGTCCGCCCGTGCGGCGGTCAGCCGGTCCTGAAGCACCCGCAGGCGCCGCGACTTGGCGTGCCATTCCCGCTGCGACCGGTAACCTCCGGGCGTCTTCTTCGTGCCCTTCTGTCCGACCGGCCGGGACAGCCGGTCCTCGATGGTGCGAACACCGGCTTCCAGGCTCTGGATGTGCGCGAGCTGGCAGCGGCGGGCCAGCGCCCACTGCTCGTGCGAGGCTTTGGTGATGCTGCCCGCCCACCGCGACGACGAAAGTGGCGTCAGCTCCCGCTTACGCACTGCCCACGTCTCGCAGGAATGCTCCAGGCCGTCCCGACACCGTGTCTTGAGGTCCTTCGAGGCCAGCGACCCCAGATGCGCACCCACCAGACGCAGCGCCTGCTCATCGCCGGGCGTCAGGTGCTTGAGGCGGGTCCGGACAGCCACACCGCTCGGGCCGGACGCGACGAACGACTCCGCCACACTCCTCAGCCCACCCACCCCGTCCCCCCCCGCCCGATGCCACCGAAGAACCCTGCCGCCATGACAAACGAGCACCACCCAGGAAGGTCACGCATTCGATGCGAGAACGTCAGTTCCCTGCCGCGAAGCAACCCCACCGCCGAGATACGCGACACGACACCCCCCCACCCACACTCACTCCCGCTCACCAGAACACTCTTGAACGCACTCCGGCGCCAGCAGCTCCAAACCCCCTCGACCTCACCCCCCAGGCCCGTGTCGTCGCGCGCCTGGCCCAGGCCGTCCGCGACGACCAGCTCTCCGACCCCACCACGTGCCCGGAGTACGCCGTGCACCACCTTCTCGGGCATCTGCTCGGGCTCGCCGTCGCCTTCCGCGACGCGGGCCGCAAGGAGCTCGGACCCACGACGGACACCGACCCGCAGGCGGCGGTGCCCGACATCGGGCCGGGCTGGCGTGAAGCTCTGCCGCGGGCGCTCGACGAGGTCGCCGAGGCCTGGCGGGACCCGGCCGCCTGGACGGGCGACACCCGGGCCGGCGGGGTGCCGCTGCCGGGGGCCGTCGCCGGGGCCGTGGCGACGGACGAGCTGGTCGTGCACGGCTGGGACCTCGCACGGGCGACCGGACAGGCGTACGAACCCGATCCGGCGGCCCTCGCGGCGACGCACACCTTCCTCGCCGCCTCGGTCGACGATCCCTCGCGCGGCGAGATCTTCGGCCCCGTCGTGCCCGTGCCGGACGACGCGCCGCTGCTGGACCGGGTCATCGGGCTGAGCGGACGCGATCCGATCTGGAAGCCGTAGATTCCCGCGACGGAACGATCAAGGCGGGCCGTGCGCGGACCGTCCGGAGGCCGAACGTGCCTCTCCACGAAAGAACGCACAAACTCGGCGCGCGCCCCCGCCCGCGTCCGTACGCTCCCGACCATGCCCCTGAGCCTCACCGTCCTCGGCACCGCCTCACCGCATCCCCGCCCGGGCCGGCCCGCCTCCGGCTATCTGCTGCGCGGCGGGGGCGCCGAGATATGGGTGGACGCGGGGTTCGGCACCTTCGCCGAGTTGCAGCGGCACACGGATCCCACCCGGCTCACGGCGATCTGGATCTCCCATCTGCACGCGGACCACAGCGCGGATCTGGTGGCCGCGGTGTACGGGTTCGCGTACGGCGGCCTCACCCTGCCCGCGCCGCTGCCCGTCTACGCGCCCGGCGACTGCGCGGAGCGCCTCGCGGGGTTCTTCGGACGGCCGGACACGTCCTTCCTGAGCGGTGTGTTCGACTTCCGTCCCCTCTACGACGGCCACACCGTCCGGCACTGGAACCTCACCCTCACCGCCCGGGCCGTGGTCCACGACGTGGAGTCGTACGGGCTGCGCGCCGAGTGCCAGGGGCGGGTCTTCGCGTACTCGGGGGACAGCGGTCCGTGCGACGCGCTGAGCCGACTGGCGGGCAGCGCCGACCTGTTCCTGTGCGAGGCGGACGTCGACACGCATCGCGAAGGCGAACCCCGGGTGCATCTCACGCCGGAGGAGGCCGGGAGGTACGCCAAGGGCGCGAGTCGGCTGCTGATCACGCATGTGGGGCCCACGCTCACCCCGGAGGGGGCGACCGGGCGGGCGGCCGTCGTCTTCGGCGGTCCGACCGAGAGCGCGCGTGAGGGCGACACCAAGATCGTGTGACGGCGCGCACATCTTCTTTTGTCAGAAGCATTGACGAAACACGGAGCCCCTCCTACCTTCAACGCGTCGTACTTCGTACGTCATATATGAGACGCGATATGGGAGATCCCATACGTGAGATCGCATACGTGAGATCCGAGAGGCGCGCATGACCTCTGTGCCCACGCCGATCCCGTCCCGCACGCAGTTCGTGCTGGAGGGGATCAAGCACCGCATCCTCACCGGGCAGTTGACGCCCGGTCAGGCCCTGGTCGAGACCGACCTGGCCGCACAGTTCGGGGTGTCCAAGACGCCCGTGCGCGAGGCACTCAAGACGCTCGCCGGGACCGGGCTCGTCGTGATGAACCAGTACAAGGGCGTCACGGTGCGCATGGTGGACGCGGACATGGCGCGCGAGGTCTATGACGTACGGCTGCTCCTGGAACCGGAGGCCCTGCGGCGCTCGGTGCGGCGCGGTGTCCCGTGGAACGCGGCGAGCGACGCGCTGACCAGGGCCGACGAGGCCACGGACACCGCCGAACGGTCGCTGGCCAACCGGGAGTTCCACCGCGCGCTGTACGTACCGTGCGGCAACCCGCTGCTCGGCCGGATGCTCGACGAGGTGCGCGACCAGGCGGCGCTCGTCTCGGCCGTCGCCTGGGCCGCCGACCCCTCCTGGGAACGGGAGGCCGCCGAGCACCGGGAGATCCTGCGGCTCGCCCTCGACGGCGACGCCGACGGCGCGGCCGCCGCCCTGCACGCGCACATCGCCTCGTTCGTCGAACGGGCCTTCCCCGGGGCCCGCGAGGAAGAGCAGGCCCAGCAAACTCAGCAGGCCCAGTAAGCCCCCGAGTCCACGAGGCACGGCGAGCCCGCACGACGCGGCGGACCCGCCGGCCCTCCGCAGTCCTCCAAGAAGTCCTTGCAGAGGAAGGTCATCAATGAGCAGCGTGACGTTCGAGACCCAACGGACGGCTCTGGCCGACGTGGTGGCCATCCCGGTGACTCCGTTCGCCGAGGACGGCTCCGTCGACGAGGACGCCCACCGGGCCCTGCTGCGTCGGCTGCTCGACGGAGGGATCACCACCCTCACCCCGAACGGCAACACCGGCGAGTTCTACGCCCTGACCCCCGACGAGCGCCGCCTGGTCACCGAGGTGACCATGGACGAGGTCGGCGACCGGGCCGTGATCCTGGTCGGTGTCGGGCACGACGTGCCGACCGCGATCGCCTCCGCCGAGCACGCCCGCGAGGCCGGCGCCCAGATGGTGATGGTCCATCAGCCGGTGCACCCGTACGTCTCGCAGAGCGGCTGGGTCGACTACCACCGGGCGATCGCGGAGGCGGTGCCCGAACTGGGCGTCGTGCCCTACATCCGCAACGCCCAGCTCACCGGCGAACGGCTCGCCGACCTCGCCGACGCCTGCCCGAACGTCATCGGGGTCAAGTACGCCGTCCCGGACGCCGCCCGCTTCGCCGCCTTCGCCCGTGACGCCGGGCTGGAGCGCTTCGTCTGGGTGGCCGGGCTCGCCGAGCCGTACGCGCCCTCCTACTTCTCGGCCGGCGCCACGGGCTTCACCTCCGGACTGGTGAACGTCGCCCCGGCCGTCTCGCTGAACATGATCGAAGCGCTTCGGGCGGGTGACTTCCCGGGCGCCATGAAGACCTGGGAGCAGATCCGCCGCTTCGAGGAGCTGCGCGCCGCCAACGGCTCCGCCAACAACGTCACCGTCGTCAAGGAGGCCCTCGCCTCCCTCGGCCTCTGCCGCCGCGACGTCCGGGCCCCCAGCAGGCACCTGCCCGAGGACGAACGCGCCGAGGTCGCCGCCATAGCCGCCGGGTGGTCCCTATGACGAACACCGAGCACCAGAAGACGAGCCGGGGGCAGGCCGAGCAGCCGCGCAAGCGCCCCGAGGACCTTCGGAGCCACCAGTGGTACGGCACGGACGGCCTGCGCTCCTTCAGTCACCGCGCCCGCACCCGCCAGCTCGGCTACCTCCCCGAGGAGCACCTGGGCAAGCCGGTCATCGCGATCCTCAACACCTGGTCCGACATCAACCCCTGTCATGTGCACCTCCGGGATCGCGCGCAGGCGGTCAAGAGGGGCGTGTGGCAGGCGGGCGGCTTCCCGCTGGAGTTCCCGGTCTCGACCCTCTCCGAGACCTTCCAGAAGCCGACCCCCATGCTCTACCGCAACATGCTCGCGATGGAGACCGAGGAGCTGCTCCGCTCGTACCCGGTCGACGGGGCTGTCCTGATGGGCGGCTGCGACAAGTCGACGCCCGCGCTTCTTATGGGCGCCGCGAGCGTCGACCTGCCGGCCGTGTTCGTGCCCGCCGGGCCGATGCTGCCGGGGCACTGGCGCAACGAGGTCCTCGGCTCCGGCACCGACATGTGGAAGTACTGGGACGACAAGCGTGCCGGTCTCATCGGCGACTGCGAGATGACCGAGCTGGAGTCCGGTCTCGCGCGCTCGCCGGGGCACTGCATGACGTTGGGTACGGCCTCCACGCTCACCGCCGCCGCCGAGGCGCTGGGGGTCACGGTCCCGGGCGCGTCCAGCATCCCGGCCGTCGACTCGGGGCACGACCGCATGGCGGCCGCCGCCGGCCTGCGGATCGTCGAACTGGTCCACCGGGAGCGGAAGTTGAGCGACATCCTGACCGCCGACGCCTTCGAGGACGCCGTCACCACCGTCCTCGGACTCGGCGGCTCCACCAACGCGGTCATCCACCTCATCGCCATGGCCGGCCGCGCGGGCGTCAAGCTCACCCTCGACGACTTCGACCGCATCGCCCGGACGGTCCCGGTGCTCGCCAACGTCCGGCCCGGCGGTCAGACGTATCTGATGGAGGACTTCCACTTCGCGGGCGGGCTGCCCGGGTTCCTGTCCCGGATCACCGACCTGCTGCACCTGGACCGGCCGACCGTCTCGTACGACACGATGCGCGAGCAACTCGACGGCGCGCTCGTGCACAACGACGACGTGATCCGGACCCGGGACAACCCGGTCGCCACCGAGGGCGGGGTCGCCGTCCTGCGCGGCAACCTCTGTCCGGACGGCGCGGTCATCAAGCACATCTCCGCCGAGCCGCACCTGCTCAGGCACACCGGTCCGGCGGTCGTCTTCGACGACTACAGGACCATGCAACGCACCATCAACGACCCGGAGTTGGGTATCACCGCCGACAGTGTGCTGGTCCTGCGGAACTCCGGCCCCAAGGGCGGACCGGGCATGCCCGAGTACGGGATGCTGCCCATCCCCGACCATCTGCTGAAGCAGGGCGTGCGGGACATGGTGCGGATCTCCGACGCCCGGATGAGCGGAACGAGTTACGGCGCCTGCGCCCTGCACATCGCGCCGGAGTCGTACGTCGGCGGGCCCCTCGCCCTCGTGCGCACCGGCGACTCGATCACCCTCGACGTCGAGGCACGCACCCTCCGGGTCGACGTGGACGACGAGGAGCTGGAGCGCCGCCGGGCGGAGTGGACCCCGCCGCCCACCCGCTACGAGCGCGGCTACGGCGCGCTCTACAACGACCAGATCACCCAGGCTGACACCGGCTGCGACTTCGAGTTCCTGGCCAGGCCGGGCAAGGTGCCGGACCCGTACGCGGGTTGACCGCGCCCCATCAGGGGCGCGGGGAACCGCGCGACCGGACGGAAACGCACCCGCACACGCCGCACGACCGCAAGAGGCACCCCGTATCGCGCGACCGGCACACCCCTGCACATTGAGAAAGCGCTTCCTGCACGACGAGAGCACCACGAGAGCACGACACACCGCACGACGTACCAGAAACGGAGCCCCAGTCATGGCCCAAGCCGCAGCCGTGGCGAAACCGCCCGCGCCACCCCGGCGGCGCCGTGCCTCCGCGACACCGCGCAGGCTGCCGTACCTGCTGATCGCCCCGGCCGCCCTGCTCATGCTGGGCTTCATCGCCTACCCGGTCATCAGCGTCTTCTACTACAGCCTGCAGAACTACAACCCCACGAAACCCTGGCGGAACGGATTCGCCGGCTTCGACAACTTCGTCCACGCCTTCACCGAGGACCCCCTGTTCTGGGACACCCTCGTCTTCAGCGCCAAGTGGGTGATCGTCGAGGTCTCGCTGCAGCTGCTGTTCGGTCTCGCCCTCGCGCTCATCGTCAACCAGACGTTCGTCGGGCGATCCCTGGGCCGCGCCCTGGTCTTCTCGCCCTGGGCCGTCTCCGGCGTGCTGACCTCCGCGATCTGGGTGCTCCTCTACAACTCCCAGACGGGCATCACCCGTTACCTCGCGGACATGGGCATCGGCGAGTACGGCACCAGCTGGCTCTCCGACACCTCCACCGTCTTCTCGGCGGCGATCGTCGCCGACCTGTGGCGCGGTGTCCCCTTCTTCGCGATCCTCATCCTCGCCGACCTCCAGTCCATCTCGAAGGACCTGTACGAGGCCGCCGAGGTCGACGGCGCCAGCCGCGTCCGGCAGTTCATGCACATCACGCTGCCGCACCTGAAGGACGCGATCATCCTCTCCACGCTGCTGCGCGCGGTGTGGGAGTTCAACAACGTCGACCTCCTCTACACCCTGACCGGAGGTGGGCCGGCGGGTGAGACGACCACCCTCCCGCTGTACATCGCCAACACCTCCGTCGACGCCCACAACTTCGGCTACGCGTCCGCCCTGACCACGGTCGCGTTCGTGATCCTGCTCTTCTGCTCGATGGTCTATCTGCGGCTGAGCAAGTTCGGAGGCGAGTCCAAGTGATCACCAAGGACGCCGAGAAGGTCGCTCCGCCGCGACCCGCGCCCACGGCCGAGGAGCCCCCGCAGAAGCCGGGCAAGGTCCACCGCGCCTGGGACGAGGTCCCGCGCTGGCAGATCTACCTGCCGCTGGGGATCTACCTGGTCTTCACCCTCGTCCCCTTCTACTGGATCCTGCTCTTCGCGCTGCGCAAGCCCGGCTCGACCTCGCTCGTGCCGTGGCCGATCACGTTCGAGCACTTCGAGAAGGTGTGGAACGAGCGCAGCTTCGGGGTCTACTTCCAGAACAGCGTGCTCGTCGGTGTCGTCACCCTGCTGATGACCACGCTCGTCGCCCTGGCCGGCGGCTACGCCCTCGCCCGCTTCGACTTCAAGATCAAGCGCGGGTTCATGCTGGCGCTGCTGTGCTCCCAGTTCGTCCCGGGCGCGCTGCTCCTCGTCCCGCTGTTCCAGATCTTCGCCGAGCTGCGGATGATCAACTCGCTCTTCAGTGTCATCCTCGCCGAGACGGTCTTCCAGCTGCCGCTGTCGATCATCCTGATCAGCAACTTCATCAAGAACGTCCCGTACACGCTGGAGGAAGCGGCCTGGGTGGACGGCTGCAACCGGTTCACCGCGTTCCGGGTGGTCGTGCTGCCGCTGCTGCGGCCCGGTCTGATCGCCGTCGGTTCCTTCGCCTTCGTGCACTCCTGGAACCACTTCCTGTTCGCCCTGATGTTCCTCAGCAACCAGGACAAGCAGACCATCCCGGTCGGCCTCAACACCCTGCTCAGCGCGGACAGCGTCGACCTGGGCGCACTGGCGGCCGGCGGCATCATCGCCGCCGTACCGGTGGTCATCGTCTTCGCCTTCATCCAGAAGTGGCTGATCACGGGCTTCAGCGCCGGGGCGGTGAAGGGATGACCGTACGCAGGAGAGCGGTTCAACTCGTCGCCCTCGCGGGGGTGTTGGGCGCCACGCTCACCACCCCGGCCGGGGCCGGGTCCCGGGACATCAGCCGGGACGCGCTCGCGACGGACGACGGCTGGGCGGCCGCCGACGGTGGTACCACGGGGGGTTCCACCGCAGACGACGCCCATGTCTTCACCGTACGCACCCGGAGCGAACTGGTCCGCGCGCTCGACGGCGGCAGCGCCACCCCGAAGATCATCCGGATCGCGGGGACCATCGACGCGAACACCGCCGACGACGGCGCCACGCTCGACTGCGCCGACTACGCCACCGACGGCTACGACCTGAAGAAGTACCTGGCCGCGTACGACCCGCGCACCTGGGGCTCCGCCAAGCCCAGTGGCCCCCAGGAGGAGGCCCGGCAGGCATCGGCGGCGAAGCAGGCCGAGCGGGTCGTGCTGGCCGTCGGCTCCCGCACCACCATCGTCGGGCTCGGCGACAAGGCGGTCCTCAAGGGCGCCAGCCTCCAGCTCAACGGCGCGGACAACGTGATCATCCGCAACCTGGAACTCCGCGACGCCTACGACTGCTTCCCGGTCTGGCAGCCCAACACCGGCGGCCTCGGCGACTGGAAGACGGCGTACGACAACATCTGGGTGCGCGGCTCCAGCCATGTCTGGATCGACCACGTCACGATCTCCGACCAGGGCCACCCCGACGAGGACGAGCCGACCCACTTCGGCCGCAACTACCTCCGGCACGACGGCCTGCTCGACATCACCAACGCCTCCGACCTGGTCACCGTCTCGTGGAGCCGCTTCGCCGACCACGACAAGGGGATCCTGATCGGCAACGGGGACACGGCCACCGGCGACCGGGGCAAGCTCCGGGTGACGCTGCACCACAACCAGTTCGAGAACGTCGTACAGCGCGCGCCGCGCGTCCGCTTCGGACAGGTGCACCTCTACAACAACCGGTACGTCGTCCCGGCCGACGCCCACGACTACCGCTACTCGCTCGGCGTCTCCACCGAGTCCGCCGTGTACGCCGAGAACAACGCCTTCACCACGCCCGGCCATGTCGAGGCCGCCGACCTGGTGAAGAGCTGGAACGGCACCGCCCTGCACCAGACGGGCACCCTCTTCAACGGCTATCCGGTGGATCTCCTGGCCATCCACAACGCCTACAACTCCGGCAGCGAGCGCGATCTCACGGCCGACGTGGGCTGGACGCCTACCCTGCACCAAAAGATCGACAGCGCCGGGAGGGCCGACCGAGAGGTGGCACGCGGCGCGGGCGCAGGGAGGATCCGATGACCCCGACGAACCAGAAGAACCCGCACACCGTCACGTACGACACCCCGCTTCCGCTCGTCCTCGCGGGCGCCCGGGGCCACGGCCGCTGGCACCTGGAGAACATCCGGCGGCTGGCGGACAAGGGGATCGTCCGGCTCGCCGGGATCTGCGAGCTGACCCCGCTGGGCGCGGACGAGATCCCCGACGGTCTCGGCACGCCCGAACAGTCCGCCGACTTCGGGGCGCTCCTCGACTCCACGGGCGCGGCGATCGCCGTGATCTGCACCCCGATCCCCACCCACACCGACCTGGCGCTGACGGCGGCCCGGCGGGGTGTGCACGTGCTGCTGGAGAAGCCGCCGGCCCCGTCGTACGCCGAGTTCCGCCGGATGGCGGACGGGGTCGCGGAAGCCGGCGTGGTCTGCCAGATCGGCTTCCAGTCGCTGGGCTCGCACGCCGTACCCGCGATCCGGAAGATGGTCGCGCAGGGCCTGATCGGCGAGGTCGTCGGTATCGGAGGGGCCGGTGCCTGGGCCCGCGCCGAGGCCTACTACCGGCGGGCGCCCTGGGCCGGCAAGCGGCGCCTGAACGGCGTGGACGTGATCGACGGGGCGCTCACCAACCCCCTCGCACACGCCGTCGCCACCGGGCTCGCGCTCGGCGGCGCGGGCCGCGCCGAGGACGTCACCGCCATCGAGACCGAGCTGCTGCGCGCCAACGACATCGAGTCCGACGACACCTCGTGCGTACGGATCACCACCGCCGACGGCGGCCGCATCACCGTCGCCGTCACGCTGTGCGCCGAGGACCCGGACGAGCCGTACAACGTCGTGCACGGCACCAGCGGCCGGATCACCTTCTGGTACAAGCAGGACCGCGTGCTCGTCCAGCGGGCCGGACACGGCCCGGAGGAGCTCGAGTACGACCGCACGGACCTGCTGGAGAACCTCGTCGACCACCTCGTCGACGGCACCGAGCTGCTCGTTCCGCCGGATGCGACCGGCGCGTTCATGAAGGTCGTCGAGGCGATCCGCACCGCCCCCGACCCGATCGCGCTGCCGGCCGACGCCTGGCACAGGCTGCCCGACGAGGACCGCCGGGTGGTCGACGGCATCGACGGCCTGGTCGCGGCCGCCGCCGACACCCTCGCCCTCTACTCCGAGCTGGGTGCCTCCTGGGCGCTCCCGGAAGCTCCAGCGAAAGAGGTGAGCACATGATGACGACCGACGAGTCCCTGGTCCTGCGGGTGGCGGGCCGTCCGGTGGGCCGTTACCTCACCCGGCCCGAACTGCCGGAGCGGCTCTCCCCGCGCCCCTACCTGCATCCCGTCACCACCCTCTCCGGTACGGCGGTCACCGAACTGAGTCCCGCCGACCACCTCCACCACCTCGGCGTCGGTGTCGCCGTTCCCGACGTCGAGGGGCACAACTTCTGGGGCGGGCGGACCTACGTCCGCGACCAGGGTCCGACCGAGCTCGACAACCACGGCTCCCAGCGCCACACCGCCTTCCAGCTGCGCGACCCCGACGGCTTCGTCGAGGAGCTGCGCTGGGTGGCGTCCGGCACCGAGCTGCTGCGCGAGCGCCGCACGGTCGCGGCCACCGAACTGACCGACTCCGCCTGGGCGTTGGACTTCACTTTCTCCCTCACCAACATCACCGACGCCCCGGTGTCGATCGGCAGCCCCGCCACCAACGGGCGCCCCGGCGCCGCGTACGGCGGCTTCTTCTGGCGGGCCCGCAAGGAGGCCGCGGCCCCCCGTGTCTTCACCGCCGACACGGAGGGCGAGTCGGAGGTCCACGGCCGCCGCGCCGACTGGCTCGCCCTGGCGGGCGGCAACTGGACGCTCGTCTTCGCGGGGGCCACGGACACCACCCGCCGCGACCCGTGGTTCGTCCGCACCGGCGAATACCCGGGCGTCGGCTCCTCCCTCGCCCACACCGACCGCCTCCCGATCGAGCCGGGCGAGACCGCCGTACGCCGGGTCGTCACCGTCGTCGCCGACGGCACCCCCGACCGGGGCGAGGCGGCGGCTCTCGTCCGCAAGGCGGTGAGCCAGTGAGCGGGACACCCGGCGCGTCCGCCACCACCGCCGCTCCCTCCGTGGGTGGGGCCGCCCTCACCACGGCGGCCGGCGCCACCTCGGCGCCCGCCTTCTCCGCCGACCGGGGCGACGGCACCTACCGCAACCCGATCCTCGACGCCGACTGGTCCGACCCCGATGTCCTGCGCGTGGCCGACGACTTCTACATGACGGCCTCCAGCTTCGGCCGGGCCCCGGGACTTCCCCTGCTCCACTCCCGGGACCTGGTCAACTGGACGCTCGTCGGCCACGCGCTCGCACTCCTCGAACCGGCAGCCGAGTTCAAGGTCCCGCGCCACGACTGCGGGGTGTGGGCGCCCTCGCTGCGGCACTTCGACGACCGGTTCTGGATCTTCTGGGGCGACCCCGACCACGGCATCTTCCAGGTCAACGCCCCCGGAATCAGGGGCCCTTGGACCCGGCCGCACCTGGTCAAGGAGGGCAAGGGGCTGATCGACCCCTGCCCGCTGTGGGACGAGGAGACCGGCGAGGCGTACCTCGTGCACGCCTGGGCCAGGTCCCGCTCCGGCATCAAGAACCGGCTCACCGGCCACCGGATGCGGCCCGACGGCACCGGGCTGCTCGACGAGGGCAAGGTCATCGTCGACGCGGACCGGCTCCCCGGCTGGTTCACGCTGGAGGGCCCCAAGCTCTACCGCCACGACGGCTGGTACTGGATCTTCGCCCCCGCCGGGGGAGTGGAGACCGGCTGGCAGGGCGTCTTCCGCTCCCGCGGGTTCTTCGGCCCGTACGAGGAACGGATCGCCCTGGAACAGAAGGACACCGAGGTCAACGGGCCCCACCAGGGCGGCTGGGTGCGCACGGCGGCCGGCGAGGACTGGTTCGCGCACTTCCAGCAGCGGGGCGCGTACGGCCGGGTCGTCCATCTCCAGCCGATGCGCTGGGGCACGGACGGCTGGCCCGTGCTCGGTGACGAGGGCGCCCCCGTCGCCGTACACCGCAAGCCGGAGCTGCCGCCGCAGCCGCCGGCCGCGCCCGCCACCGACGACGACTTCCCCGGCGGCCGCTTCGGACGCCAGTGGCAGTGGACCGCGAACCCGCAGGACGGCTGGGCCACCCAGCACTCCGGCGACGGGCTGCGGCTGACGTGCGTGCGCTCCGTGCACGCGCACGACCTGCGGAAACTGGCGAATGTGCTCACACAGCGGCTGCCGGGGATCCCGGCCGTCATCGAGGTGGGGCTGAGGCTCGACAGCGAGGAGCCGGGGGCGCGGGCGGGACTCGCGGTGCTCGGGGACGCGTTCCGCTGGATCGGACTCCAGCGGGGTGCCGACGGAACCGTGCACCTCGTCCATCGGTTCGCCGAGACCGTTGCCGAGCGGGAGCGGGACGCCGACCATCCGCGTCCCGCGCCCGGGGGGCGGGCCCGGCTGCGGATCGAGACCTCGGCCGGGGCGCGCTGCCGCTTCTCCTACGACGTGGGGGAGGGGTGGGAGTCCTCGGGACAGGTCTTCGCCGCCACCCCCTGGCGCTGGGTCGGTGCCCTGCTCGGCCTCTTCGCGGTCGCGCCCACCGGCGGGGGCCACGCCGGGGCCGCCACGTTCACGCAGTTCCGGATCACCCGCTCGTAGCTCGACTCACGTCACCCGTACGCCTGTTGGGAGCCGCAATGACGCACCTCCGTAGCAAGCGCCTGCCGCACCGAGGGAGAGCCTTAGCCGCCGTCACCGCCCTGATCGCCTCGTTCGTCGTGGGCGCGTTCACCCCGGCGGAGGCCGCGGCCGGGTCTGCCCCCGAGTCCGCCGAGATCGCCGCCCAGTCCGGCCGGACTGTTGCGGCACCCCGGTGGTCCGACCGGCCGCACGGCTTCGCCTCCCTCGACGGCGGGACCACCGGTGGCGCGGGCGGCAAGGTGGTCACGGTCACCGACCAGGCCTCGCTCGCCAGGTACGCGTCCGCCGAGGAGCCGTACGTCATCCGCGTCGCCGGGGCGATCGACGTGGCGCCCTTCGGCTCGGACATCGTCGTGACCTCGAACAAGACGCTCATCGGCGTCGGCGACACCGGCGAGATCGTCCACGGGGAGCTGCACCTCAACCCCGGCACCAGCAACGTCGTCATCCGCAACCTGACGATCCGGGACTCCTACGTCGAGGGCGACTGGGACGGCAAGACGACCGACTTCGACGCGATCCAGATGGACACCGTCGACCACGTCTGGATCGACCACAACCGCTTCGAGCACATGGGCGACGGACTCCTCGACATCCGCAAGGACAGCCGGTACGTCACCGTCTCCCACAACCAGTTCAAGAACCACAACAAGGCCCTCGGCATCGGCTGGACGACCAACGTCCAGACCGAGATCACCATCGACCACAACTGGTTCACCGGCACCAAACAGCGCAACCCCTCCGCCGACAACTGCGCCTACGCCCACCTCTACAACAACTACCTCTCGGCGCAGGTCGCCGACGGCGACCCCGTGTGGACGTACGGGAACTGGTCGCGCGGCAGGACGAAGATGGTCATCGAGAACAGCTACTACGACGGTGTCCAGCACCCCTACCAGGCCGACGCCACGGCCGAGTTGGTGCAGCGCGGGTCGATCCTGAAGAACGTCGACGGACGGCGGGACGCCTGGGGCACGGCCTTCGACCCCAAGGACTTCTACGCCTACCGGCTCGACCCGGCCGCCGCCGTGCCCGCGCTGGTCACGCGCTTCTCGGGCCCCCAGAAGGCCATCGGTACGAACACCGCGCTGAACGTCCCCGGCGACTACGCGACCGTGCAGGCCGCCGTCGACGCCGTGCCCGCCGGCAACGACGGCACCGTCACGATCCGCATCGCGCCCGGCACCTACCGCGAGAAGGTCCTCGTCCCCGCGAACAAGCCGAACCTGGTGCTGCAGGGGACTGGACAAGATCGCTCGGACACCGTCATCGTCTACGACACGCCCGCCGAGTACGGCGGCTCCACCGGCAGCGCCACCGTGCGGATCGTCGCCAGTGACGTGACCGCCCGCAACCTCACCTTCAGCAACGACTTCGACGAGGCCGCGCACGAGCTGAAGGGCGAGCAGGCGCTGGCGGTGAAGACGACCGGCGACCGGATCGTCTTCGAGAACACGGCCTTCCTGGGCAACCAGGACACCCTGATGACCGACAGCCCCAAGCTCGACGTCATCAGCCGGGTCTACATCCGCGACTCGTACATCGAGGGCGATGTCGACTTCGTCTACGGCCGCGCCACCACGGTGATCGAGCGCTCCCTGATCAAGGCGCTCAGCCGGGGCTCGGACAGCAACAACGGCTACATCACGGCCGCCTCGACCTGGAAGGACAACCCCTACGGGTTCCTGATCACCAGGTCGAAGGTCGTCAGCGACGCGCCCGCCGGGACGTACCACCTCGGCAGGCCCTGGCACCCGGGCGGCGAGCCGAACGCCGTCGCCCAGGTGCTCTTCCGGGAGACCGAACTGCCCGCCGCGATCAAGTCGTCGCCGTGGACGGACATGAGCGGCTTCTCGTGGAAGGACGCGCGGTTCGCGGAGTACCGGACGTACGGGCCGGGATCCGGTGTCACCGCCGACCGGCCGCAGCTCGACGGCGCGGACGCCTCGACCCACACGGTCGCCAAGTACCTCGCGGGGACGGACGGTTGGGCACCGCATCGCGGTCGCGCCGGCCACTGAGTCCGCTCCGGGGACAGCACAGACCCCCCACAACTTCATAACCCTCGTATCCAGAAGAAGAGAGCCGTTCAATGAAGATCAGCAATCGCAGAAGCAGGCGCGCCGCCGTGGCCATCGCCCTGGGATCCGTACTCGCGCTGACCGCCACCGCCTGTGGTGACGACGGCAGTGGCGCGGGCGGCGACAAGGGCTCCGAGGGCAGCGGCAAGGGCGAGATCGTCTTCTGGGACAACAACGGCGGTGTCCGCACCGACATCTGGAAGGAGGTCATCGCCGACTTCGAGAAGGCCAACCCGGACATCGACGTCGAGTACGTCGGGATCGCCTCCACGGAGTACCAGTCCAAGGTGGACACGGCCATCCAGGGCGGCGGCCTGCCGGACGTCGGCGGTGTCGGCGCGGCCATGGCCGCCGGCTTCGCCGCGCAGGGCGCGCTGGAGCCGCTCGACGACCGGCTCTCCAAGTCCTCCCTGAGCGGCAAGCTCAACGAGTCGATGGTCGAGTCGCTGAAGTCCGCCGGCGGCGGCGACGCCCTCTACTCGATCCCGACCTCCGCCAACAACGGCGTCCTCTACTACCGCACCGACCTGTTCAAGGCGGCGGGCCTGGCCGAGCCGACCGACTGGGACACGTTCTACGAGGCCGCCGAGAAGCTCACCGACAAGGACAAGAACAAGTTCGGCTACACCATCCGCGGTGGCGCCGGCTCCATCGCGCAGGCGCTGGACGCGATGTACGGGCAGTCCGGGATCACCGAGTTCTGGGACGCGAGCGGTGAGAAGACCACCGTGAACGACCCGAAGAACGTCGAGGCCCTGGAGAAGTACGTCGGCCTCTACAAGAAGGTCACGCCCGCGGCCGACCTCAACAACGACTTCACCAAGATGGTCGCGCAGTTCGACTCCGGCACGATCGGGATGCTGAACCACAACCTGGGCTCGTACCAGGACCATGTGAAGGCGTTCGGCGACAAGTTCCGGGGCATCCCGCAGCCGACCGGCCCCGGCGGCAAGCGGGTCCAGGTGTCCAACCCGGTCGACGGGCTCGGCATGTTCAAGAGCTCGAAGAACAAGGAAGCCGCCTGGAAGTTCATCGAGTTCGCGACCTCGCACGAGGAGAACTCCAAGTTCAACAAGTCGGCCGGGCAGGTGCCGTCGAACAACGACGCCGCGAAGGACACGTGGATCTCCGAGGCGGAGCCGACGAAGCTGGCCGCCGCCGCGCTGACCGACGGGTCGACGACGATCGTGCAGCTGCCGTACTACCTGCCGGACTGGAACACGATCTCCAAGGCCGACAACGAGCCGGCCTTCCAGAAGGTGATGGACGGGCAGACGAGCGCGAAGGAGTTCCTGGACTCGCTGGCCGACCAGTTGAACAAGGCGCAGGCGGAGTGGCAGAAGCAGAAGGGCTAGAGAAGGGCTGAGAGCTCGGTCCGGTTCGTCCGTGGCCGGCTGCGGGTTCGTGGCCGGTCGCGCCCACGCGGCGGAGCCGCACTTCGCAACAGCCCGCGCCCCCGAGGAAACGGGGGCGCGGGTGGCACCCCCCACTCGGAAGGCACCGCACAACCTCCTTATCCCGCACGCCTGTTGAGAAAGGCACCCGCACGTGTCACTCACCCGTAGACAGGTCACCACCGCGGCGCTCGCCGCTGTTCCGCTCGCCGTCGCCGCCACGGGGCCCGCGTCCGCCGCGGCCTCGCCCGGCGGGGCCCGTCGGGAGCGCACGATCTATATCGCCGGTGATTCCACCGCCGCGCAGAAGTACGCCGACGCCGCTCCCGAGACGGGGTGGGGCATGGCGCTCCCGTTCTTCCTCCGGTCGGGGCTGAAGGTCTCCAACCACGCCGTGAACGGCCGTAGTTCGAAGAGCTTCATCGACGAGGGACGGCTCGACGTCATCCTCGACGCCCTTCGGCCCGGGGACCTCCTCGTCATCCAGTTCGGGCACAACGACTCCAAGGTCGCCGATCCCACCCGGTACACCGAGCCGTGGACGACCTACCAGGACTATCTGCGCCAGTACATCGACGGTGCGCGGGCCCGAGGGGCCCGGCCCCTTCTCGCGACCTCCGTCGAGCGCAGAAAGTTCGACTCGGGCGGCAACGCCGTGCCGACCCACGGCGACTATCCGGCAGCGGCGATCGCTCTCGCCGCGGAGGAGGGTGTCGCGCTCCTCGACATCCAGGCGCTGTCGATCGCGTTGTGGCAGAAGCTCGGGGTCGAGGAGACCAAGAAGTACTTCAACTGGACCGGGACCGAGCAGGACAACACGCACTTCAACCCGCCGGGGGCGATCGCCGTGGCGCGGTTGGTCGCCTCCGAGTTGCTGCGGCGGCGGGTGCTCGCTCCGCGGGATGTGCGGCGTCTGGGCGACGAGATCCCCGACTCCTGGATCACGTGGCCCGAGGCGTAGCTCTCCGCTCGCAGGCCGGTTTCTGACCACGGCCCCGTCGCGGCTGGTCGCTTCCATGCGGCGCGGCCGCGGATCGACATGGCCCCGCGCCCCTGACGGGGCGCCACCTCCCCCGTTTTGCTTCGAAAGGAACTCGCACTCATGCGTCCTCGTATCTGGCATGCCCATGCCATCACCGCCGTCGTCGGCTGCACCGCACTCGTGCTCGGCGTCACCGGGACCGGTGTCGCCCAGTCCCAGGGGCGTGACCTCGGTCGCCAGGTCCTCGGTACAGGTGACGGCTGGGGGTCGGCGGAGGGTGGTACGGCCGGTGGCTCGACGGCCGGTGCCGAGCACGTGTACACCGTGACCACCTGGGCGCAGTTCAAGGCCGCGCTGAAGGACGGCGGTGACGCGCCGAAGATCATCAAGGTCAAGGGCATGATCGACGCCGTTTCCGAGGGATGCGAGGCCTTCGTCGCCGGCGGCTACGACCTCCAGCAGTACCTCAAGGACTACGACCCGGCCGTCTACGGCAACGACAAGGTCGCCATGGGCCCCCAGGAGGACGCGCGGGTCGCCTCCGCCGCCAACCAGGACTCGGAGATCAAGGCCAACATCCCCAGCAACACCACCATCGTCGGCGTCGGCAAGAACTCCGGCATCCTCGGCGGCAGCCTCCAGATCAAGGGCGTCTCGAACGTCATCATGCGCAACCTCACCATCGAGGCCCCGCTCGACTGCTTCCCGAAGTGGGACCCGACCGACGACAACAACACCGGCAACTGGAACTCCGAGTACGACGCCGTGGTCGTCTACGGCACCGACCACGTGTGGCTCGACCACAACACGTTCACCGACGGGCGCTACCCCGACAGCGAGCGGCCGGTCTACTTCGGCAAGGTCTTCCAGCAGCACGACGGGCTGACGGACATCGTGCGCGGCTCCAACTACGTGACCGTGTCCTGGAACCGCTTCCAGGACCACGACAAGAACATGCTGATCGGGAACGGCGACGGCCTCGCCACCACCGACTCCGGCAAGCTCAAGGTCACCATGCACCACAACCGCTTCGACGGGATCCTCCAGCGTTCCCCGCGCGTGCGGTTCGGACAGGTGGACGTCTACAACAACCACTACGTGATCACCGACGAGCAGAAGGACGACTACTACATCTTCGGTGTCGGCATCTCCTCGCAGCTCCACGCCAGCGACAACGCGATCTCCCTGCCGGCGGGTGCCAGTGTCGGCAAGGCCCTGAAGAAGTGGAACGAGTCGCCGCTCACCGCCCAGAACAACTACGTCAACGGCAGACTGACGGACCTCATCGCCGTCCACAACGCCGAGATCCCCGCCGAGACCCTCCAGTCCGGCGCCGGGTGGACGCCCACCCTGCGGACGAAGGTCGACTCGCCGCGTGCCGTGCCGGGCATCGTCGCGGGCGGCGCGGGCGCCGGGAAGGTCTGCTGATGACCGGTTCCGGCCGGACGTTCGGCAGGCGGTCGTTCGTCGTCGCCGGTGTCGGCGCCGCGCTCGCGCTCGGCGTCGCGCCCCACGCCCAGGCCGCCCGCGGGCGCCGGGTCTTCGGGCGGTACGGGTCGCCGTCCGCCCGGCTCAGCGAGCAGACCCTGTACGTGGACGCCGGCGGCGCCGGTGACTTCACCACCGTCCAGGCCGCGGTGACCGCGAGCGGCACCGGATACACGCTGGTCCTCGCGCCGGGCGTGTACCGGGAGACGGTCGCCGTCGGTGTCGCCCGTACGGAGATGACCTGGATCGGGGCCTCCGGGAACGCCCGGGACGTCGTCGTCGTGTACGACAACGCGGCCGGCACCCCGAAGCCCGGCGGCGGCACCTACGGCACCACCGGGTCCGCCACGACCCTGGTGCAGGCCGACGGGTTCACCGCGCGGGACCTGACCTTCGCCAACGACTGGCTGCGCGCCGACCACCCCGGCGTCAGCGGCACCCAGGCCGTCGCCATCAAGGTGCAGGGCGACCGGTCGGCGTTCCTGCGGTGCCGGTTCCTCGGGCATCAGGACACCCTGTACGCCGACTCGATGGCACTTGGCACCTTCGCCCGGCAGTACTTCCGCGACTGCTACGCCGAGGGTGACGTGGACTTTGTCTTCGGGCGGGCCACGGCCGTGTTCGACCGCTGCCACTTCCACACGCTGACCAGGACCGATCTGGCGTCCGCCCCGTACGGGTTCGTGTTCGCCCCCTCCACGGCCGGCGCCAACCCGCGCGGCTACCTGGTCACCGGCGGCCGCATCACGAGCGAGGCCCCGGACGCCCACTACAAGCTGGCCCGCCCCTGGGTGCCCAGCTCGGACACCACCGCCCGGCCCATGCTCACCGTGCGCGAGAGCCGCCTCGGTGCCGGGATCGACGCGGTCGCGCCCTACACCAACATGTCGGCGGGCTTCCCCTGGCAGGACCAGCGGTTCGCCGAGTACCGGAACACCGGACCGGGGGCCGTCGTCTCCGTCCCCGCGAACCGGCCCCAACTGACGGCCGCGGAGGCCGAGTCGGCCACCCGTGAGGCGTACCTCGGCGACTGGACCCCGTGGGAGAGGTGCTGAGATGCGCCGGCGCACACTGCTCACCGGGATCGCCGGCGGCCTGGCGGCCGTCGGCACGACCCCCGCCCTCGCCCGGGGCACCCAGGGCCGCCGGGTCCTGCACGTCCGGCCCGGCGGGTCGGTCCAGGCCGCAGTCGACGCCGTCACCGGCCCCGGGTGGACGATCGTCGTCCACCCGGGGACCTACCGGGAGGTCGTCAACATCCCCGCGCACAAGGGGGAGTTGACCGTGCGCGGCGCGTCCCGCGACCCCCGCGCCGCCGTCGTCGTCTTCGACCGCGCCAACGGCACGCCCAGGCCCGAGGGCGGTACCTACGGCACCGCGGGCTCCGCCACCTTCACCTCGGCGGCGCCCGGCCTGACCGTACGCGACCTGACCCTCGCCAACGACTGGCTGCGTGCCGACCACCCGGACTACACGGGGACGCAGGCGGTCGCCGCGTACGTCACCGGGGACCGCTCGCACTTCGAGAACGTCCGCTTCCTCGCCCACCAGGACACCCTCTTCGCGGACACCACCGCGCTCGACGCCTTCGACCGGCAGTACTACCGCCACTGCTACATCGAGGGTGACGTGGACTTCGTCTTCGGGCGGGCCAGGGCCGTCTTCGACGCCTGCCACTTCCACACCCTCCAGCGGGACGTGTCCTTCACCCCCAAGGGCATGGTCTTCGCCCCCGCCACCGCCCGTGCCAACCCCTACGGCTTCCTCGCCCTGCGCGGCCGGATCACCTCCGGCGCCGAGGACGCCGCCTACAAGATCGCCCGCCCCTGGGTGCCGTCGTACGAGACGACCGCCTGGCCCTCGCTGGTCGTGCGGGACACCTGGATCGGCCCCGGTATCGACGCCGTCGAGCCCTACACCAACATGCGCGAGGCCTACCCCTGGCAGAGCATGCGCTTTCGCGAGTACGGCAACTCCGGTCCGGGCGCGGTGATCACGGTGCCGCAGAACCGGCCCCAGCTGACGGTCGCCGAAGCCGGGGCCCACACGCGGCGGACGTATCTGGGGGAGTGGAGGCCGTATGGCCGCCGGTGAACCGACAGGCGGTCGCGAGCCGGTGGGCGCCCCCGGCTCGCCGGGGGCCCATGGACCCGTGGGGCGCCGCGCGTTCGTCGTGGGCGCCGGGGCGGCGGCGCTCCTCGCGGGGGCGGGAACGGCGGCGGCCGGGGCGGAGCCCTTGCCCGTCGCCGCGGCCGCCACCGAGGCCGCCGCGCTGGAAGGCACCCTCCCCGACTTCCACCCCCTCCTCAAGGACGAGCTCCGCTTCCCGCTCGCCTGGGGCACCTCGCCGATCCGGGACTTCCGCACCTGGCGGCGGGTGGCCCGGGCGAAGGTCGAGGAGCATCTGTTCGTCGCCCGGGACGAGACCCCCTACGCCCCCGAGTTCGGTGAGCGGCGGACCGAAGGCGAGGGCTACACACGGGAGTTGGTCACCTTCTCGCTCACCCGGTACGGCCGGGTGAGGGGCGCCCTGCTCACCCCGCACGGCACCGGACCGTTCCCGGCCGTCCTCCTCCTGCACGACCACGGCGCCAAGTTCGACATCGGGAAGGAGAAGCTGGTCCGGCCCTGGTTCGACGAGAGCCGTCTGGCCTCGGCGCAGGGCTGGGCCGACCGGTACTTCAGCGGACGGTTCGTCGGCGACGAACTGGCCCGGCGCGGATACGTCGTCCTCGCCGTCGACGCGCTCGGCTGGGGCGACCGGGGCCCGGTCACGTACGAGGAACAGCAGGCCCTCGCGAGCAACCTCTACCACCTGGGCTCGTCGCTCGCCGGGCTCATGGCCCGGGAGGACGTGCGCGCGGCGGCCTTCCTGGCCGGGCTCGACCGGGTGGACCGGCGCCGGGTCGCGGCCCTCGGTTTCTCGATGGGCGCGTTCCGGGCCTGGCAGACGGCGGCGCTCAGCGACGACATCGCGGCCGCCGCGAGCGTGTGCTGGATGACCGGCCTCAAGGAGGTCATGGTCCCCGGCAACAACATCCTGCGCGGCCAGTCCTCCTACTACATGCTCCATCCCGGGCTCGCCCGGTACCTCGACTTCCCCGACGTGGCGAGCATCGGCGCCCCCAAGCCGATGCTCTTCCTCCACGGCGGCCAGGACCCCCTCTTCACCAGTGAGGGCGTCCGGGTCGCGCACGAGAAGCTGCGCGCCGTCTGGCGCTCGCGCCACGCCGGGGAGCGGTTGGACCTCCGCATCCGGCCGGACCTCGGCCATGTGTTCACCGCACCCGTGCAGGACGACGCCTTCACATGGCTGGACGCCGTTCTGTAGCACGTCCGTTTTCGTCCGTCCCCTCTGCGTCACGACGAAAGGACCCGCACACCATGCGTCGTACGAGGATCTCCCTCACCGCTCTCGCCACCGTCGCCGCGACCGCCGCCGGCCTCGGCATCCTGGCGACCCCCGCCCAGGCCGCCACGGTGGTCGTCAGCAACTCCACCGACCTGTCGAACGCCATCAAGAACGCCACCGCCGGCACCACCATCCAGGTGCGCGGCGGCACGTACTACCCGACGGCGACCATCCAGTCGACGGCGAACGGCACCTCGTCCAGCCGGATCTACCTCCAGCCGTACGGCTCGGAGACCGTGAAGATCGACGGCTCGAACCTCCCCGACGGCGACTGGATCTTCAAGCTGACCGCCGACTACTGGACCGTCTCCGGCATCACCTTCCAGAACTCCCCGGACAGCGCGGTCGTCTGCCAGTCCTGCGCCTCCACGGTCTGGGACAACATCAAGACCATCAACGGCGGCGACTCCGGCTTCACGCTCACCGGCGACAGCACCACCAACAACACCGTCCGCAACATCGACTCCTACGGCCACTACGACCCGGCCAACCACGGGGAGAACGCCGACGGCATCGCAGTGAAGTACGGCTCCGGCAGCGGCAACCTCATCACCGGAGCCCGCCTCTACAACAACTCGGACGACGGCCTGGACTTCTGGTCCTTCTCCTCGCCCGTCACCGTCGAGCACACCTGGGCGATGGGCAACGGCAAGAACCGCTGGTCGGACTCCGCGTTCGCGGGCGACGGCAACGGCTACAAGCTGGGCGGCGACGGCGAGACCGTGGCCCATGTCATCAACAACTCGGCCGCCTGGGACAACGCGGGCAACGGCTTCACCGAGAACAGCAACAAGGGCGCCATCGTCATCAACCGCACCACCGCCTACGCCAACGCCAAGTGGGGCTACTACTTCGCCACCGGCGCGGCCCGCCTCGGCAAGAACCTGGCGGTCAGTAACGGCGGCGGCTCGGTCAACAAGGGTTCGTCCGTCGTGTCGTCCGGCAACAACTGGGACTCCGGCATCTCGACCCCGTCGTTCCGCTCCACCGACGCCTCCTCGACGTACAACGCCCGTTCGTCGAGCGGCACGCTGCCCGCGACCACCTTCCTGACCACGGGCAGTACGACGATCGGCTCGACGATGAACTGACGACCGGCGCGGTGCTCGTCCGGCACGCCGGGCAAAACGATTCTGTCGACACGGAGCCGGTGCGACCCCACACAGTGTTGCGCGACGAACAGCGCATGCGCATCTGAGTGGAGTGGTCCTCGTGGTCGGTAGTCCTCGCCCGCTGATCCTGATTCGCGGATTCGGCGGTCCCGGTGTGTCGGACGAGCGGCGTGACGCGTATCAGGGATTCAACAACGGCAGCGTCTACGCGGAGCGCTACGGCGAGAACTACATCTACGAGGGATTCGTCCTGCGCGCCCTCAAGTCGCGGCTCCACCCGTACCGGGACGCGACCAACGTCGTCGGCTACTACGAGAAGGAGCAGAAGCCCAGACCGGGCGAGCACGACGGATGGCCCGAGCACCTGCTCACCGGCACCATGGTGGTGGACGTCCCCATGGCGCGCGAGGTGCTGGGCCAGGGAGCCCTCGGGACCCTGTGGATCTACCGCTACTACGACCTCCTTCCCCGGAAGATCGACCGCTTCGGGGAAGGGCTGGTCAGGCTCATCGAGATCATCCGGCACGGCATGCGCCCGGACGAGGAGTTCACCGGTGTGGACATCGTCGCGCACAGCATGGGCGGGCTCGTCACCCGGGCCGCCCTGAGCCGGCTGGGGGACAGCAGCGCGGACCTCGTCCACCGCATCGTCACCCTGGGCACACCGCACCGGGGGATCGCGTTCCAGTATCTGCCCGACGCGCTGGTCAAGTGCCTGCCCGACGCGGTCGCGGACGAGATCGCCGCCTTCGACCCGGACCGCACGGACATCCGGGCCATCCCGTTCCCCGTCAGGCGGATCCTCACGGTGGTCGGCACGGACCACCGTTCCTACAGCAACAAGTTCGCCACCCTGGGCAATCGCATCGCCGGCCTGATCGACGGGGGCACGCTCACCTACAACCGCAGCGACGGCCTGGTCAAGCAGGCCTCCGCCCAGATCCCGGGTGCTCCCCGGACCTTCGTCCACAAATGCCACGGCGGCGACGACTCCCTGGTGACATCGCGCGAGGCCTACGAGATCGCCATGCGCTTCTTCCACGGCACGCACCACGTGCAGCTGCGACTGGACAGGGCCGAGGTGACGCGTGGCCGGGACCTCTTCGGCCGCAGCGAGTTCTATCTCGGGGTGTCCGTCAAACCCCGGTTCGTCGACTTCGACCTGTGCCATCAGAGCAGCGAGGCCGAGAACCACTACGGCCCCTTCCGCAAGGACGACTTCACCGACGACCTGCCCGATCTCGCCGCGGAGTTGAGCAAGCCGCTCTCGGAACCGGGTGACGCCACCACCGGGTGGGCGGGCGAGAACCGGCTGATCTGGGAGGGCTGGGTCGACGCCGCCGCCAAACCCGAGGGGGCGGTGGACCGGAGCGTGGTGCTCCGCCTCGACGTCCAGGTGTACGAGCGGGACAGCCTCGGCATCGGATTCTCCGACAACCTCGTCTTCCGCAAGCAGTACTACGTCCAGGCGGTGCCCGATGGCGCGGGGGAGTGGTCGCTGTACCTCCACACCGGCGAGCGCTTCCTGGCGCCGGGGGTGAGCACCGAGGAAGGGCACGCCGCCGCGGAGGACGAGCAGGTGTCGGAGGTGTGGCCGATGAGGCCCACCGACAAGGGTGGGCCAGGCACCTGGACCTTCCAGGTCGGTGGGACCGGCTTCACGGCGGACCTGCTGCTGACGGTGACCGACGAACGGACTACGGGCGCCGCACCGGCCTGATCGACTCCAGGGTCGGTACCACCGGCCGGATCGTGCCGTCGGCCGCGAACTCCATGCGGTCGACGGTCGTCTCCCGGTGGGTGCCGTCCCCGCCGGGCCTGCCGGGGCCGTTGAGGGCGAACCGGTGGTACACCATGTACCAGTCGTCCGTGCCGGGCACGTTCACCACCGAGTGGTGGCCGGTCCCCTTGATGCCGTACTCGGGACGCTTGGAGAGGATCGTGCCCTGCTTGGTCCAGGGGCCCAGCGGGGACGGTCCGGTCGCGTAGGCCACGTGGTAGTTCTCGCTGCGGGTGTCGTCCTCGGACCACATGAAGTAGTACGTGCCCTTCCGCTTGATCACGAAGGAGCCCTCCCGGTAGTTGTCCGGGGTGATGTCCTTCACCGCGGTCGGGTCGAACGACACCATGTCGTCGTTCAGCGGGACGACGTACCCGCGCCCGTTGCCCCAGTAGAGATACGCCTGGCCGTCGTCGTCGACGAAGACCGACGGGTCGATGGCCTGGCCGCCGAACCGCCCCTTGGCGACCAGGGGTTTGCCGAGGGCGTCCTTGAACGGGCCGGCGGGGGAGTCGGCGACCGCGACGCCGATGTTCCCCTCGGCGCAGAAGTAGAAGTAGTACGTGCCGTCGCGTTCGGCGATCGCCGGGGCCCAGGCGTTCTTGTCGGCCCAGGTCACGTCGGGCCCCAGGTCGAGGATCTGTCCGTGGTCCTTCCAGTGGACGAGGTCCTTCGACGAGAACGCCTTGAACCGCGTGCCGCTCCAGCCCGCGAAGCCGTCCGTCGTCGGGTAGATCCAGTACCGGCCGTTCATGTACTTGACGTCGGGGTCGGCGTAGAGGCCCGGCAGGACCGGGCTGCGGGTCGGCACCGCTTCGACCGTCCAGACGCGCCGCGTACCGTCCGCCCCCGTGACCGTGTACTTCTGCGGCTTGCGGAAGTCGCGGCGCGTGCCCGACCTCGGGCTCACCGAAGCGCCCTCACCGACCTGGAGCCTCGGTGCGAGCCGCGCGAGGTTCGCGCCGGGCTCCATCGGCAGGACGACCTTCGCGGAGTCCTCGGTGACGATCGCGTGCCCCTCCTGGCCCTTCGCCGTCACGTCCACCACCGAGGTGGGACTCACCGGATACGCGGCCAGCAGTCGGTCGTACTCCCGCTGCGTCACCGGGATGACCGTGCCGTGCCGAGGGCTCGCGGGCAGTTGGTAGTTCGTCGACGGGGTCCACTCGCCGGAGTCGAGGTCGGTCGTCTCGAAGGGGAGGTAGCCGCGGCCGCCGTACTCGTCGATGAACAGGTACCACTTCTCCTCGGTGTTCGACTTGAACACCGTCGGCCCCTCGCCGCGGTCCATGGCGCCGTTGCCGATGCAGTCCGCCACGAAGTCGTACGTCGTCGAGGTCAGGCTGGTCGACTTCTCGCCGGTGATGAACTTGGCGCAGGGGCTGGAGGAGGTGGGGTCGCGCTCGTCCTTGGTGTAGCGGTAGTACGTGCCGTCGTGCTTGACGACGGTCGAGTCGATGACCGAGTAGCCCGGGTCGTTCCAGACCTTCGGCTCGCTGAAGGTGCGGAAGTCCTTCGTCGTCGCGTACAGCATCTTGTTGTACGTCGAGCCGGTGTGGTCCGGGTCGTCGTCGGCGTACAGCTTCGACGCCCAGAAGACGACGAACTCACCGAGGCTGTCGTCCCAGTACGCCTCCGGGGCCCAGGTGTTGCCCGCGTTGTCGGGTGAGACCTTCACCAGGCGCTGGTCGGTCCAGTGCACCAGGTCCGTGGACTCCCAGACCATGATCGACTTGCTACCGTGTCTCTGGACCTGGTCCCAACTGCCGCTGCTGTTGCGGTACATGCGCAGATCGGTCGCGATCATGTAGAACTTGTCGCCCTCGGGAGAGCGGATCACGAAGGGGTCGCGCAGGCCCTTCTCGCCGATGGTCGAGGTGAGAACCGGCTGGCCGGCGTTCAGCTCCCGCCAGTGCAGCGCGTCGTTGCCACGGCTGAGGGCGTAGCGGATCTGCTCGCCGTCGGCGGTGCCCTCGCCAGTGAAGTAGGCGAAGAGATAGCCGGCGTACTCCGTCTTCCGCCCGGATGTCGGCACGGACTGTGGTGCGGGTCCTGGCTCTGGCTGGGCCGCGCCCGGCGGGGCGGCCAGCAGGCCGAGGAAGAGGGCCAGGAGGGGGAGCAGGAGCGTACGGGCGGTGGGGCGCATGACACATCCTGTGGGAGTCTGGTGGATTCTGTTTGCCAAGTCGCCCTCGGAGTCTCATCAGTGCGGTACGGGGCGTCAATCGGTGTGCGTGTGAAGACTCAGGGCGAAACTTTCGAACGATTTCGCGGGGGCGCGGCAACCCTTTTCCGCCGGGCGGCGACCAGTGATCAGAAGCGGGCCGGGGCGGCCCCTCCGGTCCGCTTCGTTCCTCGTCTCCCCGAGACGCGTCCCCTGCGAAAGGAACACCCGTGCGTCAGCCCATCGGACGCCATCGACGAACCCGCACCCTGTCGATCGCCGCAGCCGTGTCCGTCGCCGCGGGGGCGGGCGGCGTCCATCTCGGTCTCTCGCACGACGGTGCCCAGGCCGCGGGCACCACGGTCACCGTCTCCAGCACCGCGTCGCTGGAGTCGGCCGTCGCGAACGCCGTGGCCGGTACGACCATCCAGGTGCGCGGTGGCACCTACCGGCCGAGGAAGACCCTGAAGTCCACGGCGAACGGCACCGCCTCGGCCCGGATCACGCTCGCCGCGTACGGCGGCGAGAAGGTCAGGATCGACGGGTCCGAGCTGGCGGCCGGGTCCTGGCTCGCCGGGATCTACGGCGACTACTGGACGGTCCTCGGCATCACCTTCCAGAACTCCCCGGCCCAGGGATTCGTCGCCACCTCCTCCGTCGGCGGGGTGTTCAAGAACCTCGTCACCGCGGACAACGGCGACTCCGGCTTCACCCTGCGCGGCGACGGCACGGCGGACAACCTCGTCCAGAACCTCGACAGCCACGGCAACTACGACGCCGCGAACCACGGCCAGAACGCCGACGGCATCGCCGTGAAGTTCGGCTCCGGCACCGGCAACCGGATCACCGGCGCGCGCCTCTACGACAACGCGGATGACGGGCTCGACCTCTGGCAGTTCTCCTCGCCCGTCACCATCGAGCGCTCCTGGGCCTTCGGCAACGGCGAGAACCGCTGGAAGGACTCCGCGTTCGAGGGCAACGGCAACGGGTTCAAGCTGGGTGGGGGAGGGGCTTCGGTCGCGCACTCCGTCCACCACAACGCGGCCTGGGACAACACGTCGCACGGGTTCACCGAGAACTCCAACACCGGGGCGATCCTGCTGAACCGCAACACCGCGTACGCCAACCAGGGGAACGGGTTCTCCTTCGCGACCGGCAAGGCCCGGCTGGCGCGGAACCTCGCGGTGAGCAACGGTAGGGGGAAGGCCGAGCTCGGTCCCTCCACGGTGTCCGCCGCGAACAACTGGGACAGCGGGGTGACCGCGCCGGCCTTCAAGTCGACGGACGCGGCCGACGCGTACGCCGCTCGGCGGGCGGACGGGGCTTTGCCGGTCACGACGTTTCTGACCACGGGCTCCACGGCCGTCGGCTCGACGATGAACTGACCGCCACGAACCCGGGCCCTCGCGGCACCCGAAAGAACCGCCCCATCGGTCGTCACCGGCGGCGAAAGAACCGCCCCCGCCGGTCGTCACCGGCGGGGGCGGTCTGTGTCGTGCCGACCCCGAGGGGGGCTCTGGTCGGCACTGCTGCCGGCCGAGGGGGGCTCAGGCCAGCAGGTCCACGCAGTCGAACGAGGTGCCCGGACTGAGGAAGGCCGTGCCGCTCGAACCACTGACGATGTCGAGTTTCAGTACGTTGTACTCACTGGTGTTCGACTTCCACGCACTGGCAGGGACGCTGTAGGTGAACGTGTGGTTGTTCCCCCGGTACGAACCCGTGGTGAGCGAGCGGGTGGAAGGCTGCTTCGGGGCCGCCGGGACCGGCGACACCCAGTCGTTGACTGATACCCGCGGGCGCCCGTTCGAGAACGCGTCCGTGACGCCGATCCGCAGGGTGTGCGCGGCGGCGGCCTGGGCGGCGGTGAGTTTGAAGAAGATCCGGATGCTGTCGTTGACGTCCTGCCAGATGTACGCCGGGAAGGACGCCGCCGGGTCCCCGCTGCCCAGCGTGACGTCGCCCGTCCACTTCGCCGCGCGGCCGTCGGACGGATGCGCGTACGTCATGAGCTCGGCGTTCTTGAACTCGCCGGGAGTGCCGTCCCAGTCACCGAGGCGCCAGACGGTCTTCGCGGCGGACGGGTCGCCGGTGATGGTGATGCTGTTCAGCGCGGTCGAACCGCCCGCCGTCACCTTCACCTCCCGGGTGTGCACGGCCAGCTCGCCCTTGTAGACGGTCAGTGTGTACGTACCCGGCAGCATCCCCTTGCAGGAGAAGGCACCGGTACCGGAGGCGGCCCTCGCCCAGTACTGGGCGTCCGCGCCCGCGAAGCCGACCGTGTAGGCGTACTTCGCGTCCATGCCCTTGAGGCCCACACCGGCCACCTTGCCGCGCCCTGCCCTGCCGACCCAGCCGGTGATGCCGAGGCCGTCCACCCAGGACGTGTCCAGCTTGTCGTGGGACAGGGAGGAGGAGGGCGCCCCGCCGTCGGTGAAGGCCAGGACGTACGGGCCCTGGAGGCCGAAACGTTGCGCCTCGGTCTGGGCCTGGTTGTAGTGCAGGATCTCGTAGAGGCCGGCGCCGAGGTCGTTGGAGTGGCGGAGCAGGGAGCGGTAGAAGGGGCCGCCGGAGGCCTTCTCGTGGTTGGAGCGGACGATCCAGAGACCGACCGAACCGGTGGTGAAGCCGATGTGGTCGTAGTCGATGACCCGCTTGCCCGAGTAGTGCTTGGAGTGGGTCGTGCCGTCCGCGCGCCGCCAGACGTCACCGGCCTCGATGACCTTGTCGGAGGCCTCGATCCAGGAGTCCGGGCCCTCGCCCGGGAACATCCCGGGCTTGAGGCGGACGAGGAAGCGGGTCGCCGTGAAGGAGGCGTCCGCCTTGTTCGTCCACAGGTAGACGTGGTTCTGGCCGCTGCGGGCCGCGTACCACTGGGTGATCGCGCCGTGCACGGCCTTGATCAGGATCGTCGACCCGGACTGCTTGACGGTGACCGTCGAGGCGCCGAGGCCGGACTCGACGTGCGAGTGCTTGCCGCCGTAGCCCTCGTACTCCTTGCCCCGGTAGCTCAGCGAGGTGAGGTCGCCGGTGGTCTTGGAGACCTTGAAGACCAGGTTCGCCCCGGTGTCGACGACGAAGTTCCTGCCGTCGTCGGAGTGGCCGAAGCCGGCGGCGGACGCGGTGGACAGGAGGCCGGTGCCGCCCGCGACGGCGGCGCCGGTGGCGGCGACGCCGAGCGCGCCGGCCCCGAGCACGCGCCGGCGTGTGAGGCGTCTCTTGTGGGTGCTCAAGGGGGTACTCCGGGATGGTCGGATATTGGCTTACTTGTACGTGATGGCGGATGACGGGAACTTGCAGGTGGTTCCGTCCGCGCCGACACCGATCTGGGTCGGCTCCTTGCCGCTGTTGTTGCCCTTGAAGCGCACGCAGGTCTTGACCTTCTTCTTCGGGTCGCCGTGGATGCGGATCTTCGACAGCGTGGCGGTGTCGCCGTAGTTGGCGTTCACGCCGACGATCGCCTTCAGGGGTGCCACGACGTCGATGTCGCTCAGCACGATCGTGCGCTTGTACTGCTTCGAGCAGTTGCCGCAGGAACGCACCAGCTTGCCGGAGTTCTGCACACGGAATCCGGTGATGCTGAGCTTCCCGGCGCCGTTGAACTGGAAGACCTTGTCCGAGGCCTTCTTCGCACCGCCCCCGACGACCTTGTAGACGGCCTTGGACGACTTGCCCTTGAAGCTGGCGGCGTCCTCGCCGACGTCCAGCCACCACACGTTCTTGAGGGTGCAGCTGCCCTTGCAGTGCACGCCGTCCGCCCCGGGGACGCCGATGATCACGTTCTTCAGGACCGCGCCGTCCGCCAGCTCGAAGATCGGGTCCTGGCCCTCGTCCTGGCTGCCGTCGCCGAGCGCGCCCTTGCCGAAGAACTTCTTCAGCCTGCCGTCGTACGTGCCCGAGACCTTGATCGTCTTGGCGACGGCCTTGCTGCCCTTGGCCGTCGGCCAGGTGGCGGCGGCGCCGGCGGTGGACAGCAGCGACGTCGTGACGACCGCCCCTCCGGTGAGGGCGAGGGCGGCGATCGAGCCGATCACGGCCCGTCGGCCGGTGACCCGACGGCGGTGCCGGAGGCGCTGTTCTGCAGGTGCGGTCATGTACCCGATTCCTTGCCGGTGGTGACACTTGTGCCTACTGGTCGCCACCGGTGAGGAAAGGGTTGCCGCCCGAGCGGGATTTCTTTACGAATCGCCTTCGTCTGTGGAGTCGTTGTCGTCGCGGCCCTCGAAGTCCCCCGCCACCGCGAGGTCCTCGCCCTTCGCCTTCGCCGTCATCGCGTAGCGGTCGTCGCCCGCGTCACGGCCACCGCGCTCGTGGTTGTACTGCCCGGCGAAGACGAACTCGCCCTTCGGGACCGTACGGCCGTCCTTGAGCACCCAGGTGTAGACCAGGAAGCCGTCGTCCTCCTCGACCGTGAGGTCGAAGTCCTGCTCCGGCAGCGAGCGCCAGGCACCGGCCGAGGTGACCCCGCCGGTCTGGGCGATCCGCAACTGGACGGTCAGCTCGGTGAGTTGCTCGCTCGCCTTCAGGGTGAGATTGCTCTGCGCCCAGAAGTCGTTGCTGTGCGGGTCGACCGAGCCGTCCGACCAGAGCGGACCGTCCTCCTCGTTCCCCGAGGTGGGCAGCTCCGGCGCGGTCGTGACCTTGGCGGACGGGCTCTTCGACGGGGTCGAGCCGGCCTCGCTCTTCGTCCCGCCGCCCCCGGTGCTCGGGCTCGGGTGGTCGGGGTGGGCCGGGGCCCGGCTCGTCGCGGCCGGGGATTCGACCGGGTTCGGGGAGACCGCCACGGTCTGGTCGGCCGGCGGCCTCTCCTCGCCCTTCACCGCGGAGGCGACCGCGTAACCGCCGACCGCGAGCACCCCCGCGACACCGGCGGTGGCGGTGACCACCCGCACCCAGCCCCACAGCGGCGGCCGGGTCGCCTCGCGGACGCGGCGCACCTCGGGGGTGGCCATCCCGCGCTCGATCCGGGCCAGGATGCGGGCGCGGTCGGGCTCGTGCGCCTCGGCCGACTCGCGCAGCCGGGCACGCAGCTCCTCGTGCACGTCCCTCATCGGTCCCTTCCTCCGCTGCCCGGAGCACTCGCACCGGTCACCCTCGCGCCCGTCACGCCCCCGCTCGTGATGCCGGCATGCATACGCTTCGGAGCGTCCTCGGTGCCGAGCAGCTTCTGCAACTCGGCCATCCCCTTGGACGTCTGGCTCTTCACCGTACCGACCGAGACCCCGAGGGCGAGCGCCGTGTCCTTCTCCGAGAGGTCGAAAGCGTGCCGCAGGACCACACAGGCCCGCTTGCGGAACGGCAGCCTGCGCAGTGCCGACTGGACGTCGACCACGCCGGCCACATCGGGATTCTCGGTCTTCTCCTCGCGCTGCGACCAGAACAGTGTGATCCTGCGGCGCTCACGGACCGCGCTGCGGATCCGGGTACGGGCCAGATTGGCGACGACGCCGCGGGCGTACGCCACCGGATGGTCCGCCGCGCGGACCCGGTCCCAGCGGTGCCACATCGCGAGCAGCGCGTCCGCGGCCAGGTCGTCGGCGGCGTCCGCCTCACCCGTCAACAGGTGTGCCAGACGCGACAGTTCGGCATAGTGCCGTTCGAAGAAGGCGTGGAACTCCACGGAGGCTGCGTCGTCGACGACAGTGCCCACGGGGACCTCTCTTCTCGCTGCGGCCACAGCAGCCGAGCCGGCTGCCTGTGCGTGTCATGTGAATGACATGTGATCATCCGGGGTCGACCCCCGACGAGATCCGGAAGAGTAGCAGTGATCGTGAAAGGGGTTCGTACGCGGCTTCGAACGCCGTCTTGCAGGGAGAACTCCGATTCCGTAACACGGAGAAAACCTGAATCGGGTTCAACAGGGGAACAATCCAGCCAGCATCCGCGCGTAGTCCACGCCCGTCACTAGGAGCACCGTTCATGTCCGACGCACAGAAGGTGGCCGACCGGCCCGCAGCCGAGCCACCCGGGGCGAACAGCGTCGATCGCTTCTTCAAGATCAGCGCCCGGGGATCCACCTTCGCCCGTGAGATACGCGGCGGCCTCGCCACGTTCTTCACGATGGCGTACATCCTTGTCCTGAATCCCATCATCCTCGGCAACGCCAAGGACAAGTACGGCCACACCCTCGACGGCGCCGAACTCGTCACCGCCACCGCCCTCGTGGCCGCCGTGATGACGATCATCATGGGCGTCGGCGGCAACCTGCCGCTCGCGCTCGCCGCCGGCCTCGGACTCAACGCGGTCGTCGCCTTCCAGATAGCCCCGCTGATGAGCTGGTCCGACGCGATGGGCCTGGTCGTCCTCGAAGGCCTGCTGATCTGCGTGCTGGTGGTCACGGGCCTGCGCGAGGCCGTCATGCACGCCATTCCGCAGGCGCTCAAGCAGGCGATCAGCGTCGGCATCGGCCTGTTCATCGCCTTCATCGGCTTCGTCGACGCCGGGTTCGTCAGCCGGATCCCGGACATCGCCGGCACCACGGTTCCGGTGCAGCTCGGCGCCACCGGCGCGCTGTCCGGCTGGCCCATCCTGGTCTTCTGCCTCGGTGTCCTGCTGACCATCGCGCTGCTCGCCCGCAAGGTGAAGGGCGCGATCCTCATCAGCATCCTGACGATGACGGTCGTTGCGATCGTGACCAACTCGGTGGCCGACATCAAGAGCTGGGGCCTGACCACCCCGAAGGTCCCCGACGACATCGTGGCCGCTCCCGAGTTCGGACTGATCGGCGACTTCAGCCTGTTCGGCTCGTTCGGCGAGACCACCGTCATCACGGTCGTCCTGCTGATCTTCACCCTGCTGCTCTCGGACTTCTTCGACACCATGGGCACGGTCGTCGGCATCACCGCCGAGGCGGGCCTGCTGGACGAGGAGGGCAAGGTCCCGAACCTCGGCCGGGTCCTCCTCATCGACGGCGCCGCGGCCGTCGCGGGCGGCGCCTCGTCCTCGTCCTCCGCGACCTCCTACATCGAGTCCGCGGCCGGCGTCGGCGAGGGTTCCCGCACCGGCTTCTCCAACCTGGTCACCGGCGGCCTCTTCGCGGTGGCGCTCTTCCTCACCCCGCTGCTGACCATCGTCCCCATGCAGGCCGCCGCCCCCGCGCTCGTCGCCGTCGGCTTCCTGATGATGACCCAGGTCAAGTCCATCGACTGGGACAAGTACGAGATCGCCATCCCGGCGTTCCTCACCATCGCCGTCATGCCGTTCACCTACTCCATCACCAACGGCATCGGCGCCGGCTTCCTCGCCTTCGTCCTCATCAAGACGGTCCTCGGCAAGGCGAAGGAGGTCCACTGGCTGCTGTGGGGCACCTCGGCCCTGTTCCTGGTGTACTTCGCGATCAACCCGATCCAGCAGCTGTTCGGCGTGAAGTGACGCCGTCCGTGCGCTGACGGCGAAGGGCCGCCCTCCGGGGGGAGAGAGGGCGGCCCTTCTTATTCAGGTGGTCCTTTTCGAGGTGGTCCCTCAGCCCTTCAGCGCCGCCTCCATGACGGCCCTGGCCACCGGCGCGGCCAACCCGTTGCCGCTGACCTCCGACCGCGCCGCGTTCGACTGCTCCACGACGACCGCGACGGCGACCTCCTTGCCGTCGGCCTTCCCGTAGGACGTGAACCAGGCGTACGGCGTCTTGCTGTTGTTCTCGCCGTGCTGGGCCGTACCGGTCTTGCCGCCCACGGTCGCCCCGCTGATCCGCGCGTTCGTGCCCGTGCCGTCCTCGACGACCGTCCGCATCGCCGACTGCAACTGCTCGGCGGTGTCGGAGCTCAGGATCTCCTTGGTGTCCGCGTCGGCGTCGTAGTCCTCCAGGACGTCGCCGCCACCGTTGGTGATCTGCGACACCATGTGCGGCGAGACCAGCCTGCCGCCGTTGGCGATCGCCGCAGACACCATCGCCATCTGGAGCGGCGTCGCGGTGACGTCGTACTGGCCGATGCCCGTCAGCGCGGTGGAGGATTCGTCCATGTCCGACGGGTAGACGCTCTCGTACGCCCGCACCGGCACGTCCTGCGCCTTGTCGTCGAAGCCGAACTTCTCGGCCATCGCCCTCACCTTGTCCTGGCCGAGGGCGACGGCCATCCTCGCGAAGACGTTGTTGCACGAGTACTGCAGCGCCGTACGGATCGTGGCGTTCTCGCAGGGCGCGCTCGGGTTCTCGTTCGACAGCTCCGTGGTCGTGCCCGGCAGGGTGTACGGGTCCGGGCTGTCGGTCTTCGTGTCCACCGACGCGTACAGCCCGTCCTCCAGCGCGGCCGCCGCCACGACCAGTTTGATCGTCGACCCCGGCGGCAGAGGCTGGCGCAGCGCCCGGTTGGTCAGCGGCTTGTCCTCGTCGGCGTTGAGCTTCTTCCAGGCCGTGCCGGCGGTGTTGGCGTCGGTCAGCGAGGAGGGGTCGTACGACGGGGTCGACACCACCGCGAGGATCCTCCCGGTCGTCGGGTCGATCGCCACGGCCGCGCCCTTCTTGTCGCCGAGCGCCTCGAACGCCGCCTTCTGCACGGCCGGTTCGATCGTGGTGATCACATTGCCCGGGTCGGCCCGCTTGCCGGTGACCGTGTCCATCACGGTGTTCAGCCGCAGGTCCGTGCCGTCGAGCAGGTCCTGGTAGATGCCCTCCAGCTGCGTCGGCGCGTAGGCCTGCGAGGCGTAGCCCGTGACCGCCGCGTACAGCTCGCCGTCCGTGTACGTGCGTCTGTACGCGAGGTCGCTGCCCTTCGTGCGGGCCGAGCCGGTGATCGACTCGCCGGCCACGATGATGTTCCCGAGCGGGTCCGCGTACGTCTTGATCGCGTTGCGCCGGTTGTCCTGGTCGTCCGCGAGCGCCGTGCCCTCGTAGAACTGCACCCAGGTCGCCCTGACCAGCAGGGCGAGCACGAGCAGCAGGGTGAGGACGGCGGAGCGCCTGATCGTCTTGTTCATCGCACCCGAAAGGACGAGCGGGACGCGATCAGTCGTTCCCTTCGCCCGGCTTTCTCATGGGGTCCTCATGAAAACGGGGTTGCCACCTCGCCGCCTCAGAGTCTGCGGGTCGCCAGTGTGAGCCGGTCACGCGCGTCGAAGAGGGCGTCCTTGACGAGCTGTTCGTGGGCCGGGGTCAGCCGGGCCACCGGGACCGAACAGCTGATGGCGTCGCGGGCCGGTGTGCGGTACGGGATCGCCACGCCGAAGCAGCGCAGCCCGAGCGTGTTCTCCTCGCGGTCCACGGAGAAGCCCTGCTCGCGGATCTGGCGCAGCTCCTCGATGAGCTGCTCCCGGTCCGTGATCGTGTGCTCCGTCAGCGCCGGAAGGGTCTCCGGGAGCATCTTGCGGACCTGCTCGTCGGTGTGGGTGGCCAGCAGGGCCTTGCCGAGCGAGGTGGAGTGGGCGGGCAGCCGGCGGCCGACCCGGGTGAAGGGACGCAGATAGTGCTGCGACTGGCGGGTGGCCAGATAGACGACGTTCGTGCCGTCGAGGCGGGCCAGGTGGATCGTCTCCGTCGTGTCGTCCGACAGCCGGTCCAGCGTCGGCCGGGCCAGCGCCACCACCTCGTCACCGTCGATGTACGACGTGCCCACGAGCAGCGCCCGCACGCCGATGCCGTACCGCGTGCCCGTCGCGTCCGTCTCGACCCAGCCCAGCTCCACGAGGGTGCGCAGCAACATGTACAGGCTGGATTTGGGGTAACCGACGGCCTCCTGGACCGCCGCCAGGGAGTGCATACCGGGGCGCCCGGCGAAGTATTCGAGCAGCTCAACGGTCCTCACCGCCGACTTGACCTGTGCTCCGCCGCCCGTCTCGACTGCCGACATCGCCCTTGACCCCTATCGTTCGACGGGAAATAGTCTCAGACAGCATATTCATCATCAGAGACAGCGTTCAGCATATCGAACGACCCTGGTGAATGGACCCAGAAATACGCTCAGGAATCAGTGGAGGAACCCCCGGTGGCAGCAGCACCAGTCTGGAGTGTCGACCCCCGAACCGGGAAGCAGCGCGAGCAGGTTGCGGTGGAGGCCACAGCCCAGGAGGTGGACGCCGCCGTCCGCGCGGCGCACGCCGCCCGTGGCTCCCTGGCCGACCGCACGGTCCGCGCGGCCTTCCTGCGCACCGCCGCCGACCAGCTCCAGGCGGCCAAGGACCAGCTCGTGGAGGTCGCCGACGCGGAGACCGCGCTCGGCCCGGTCCGGCTCACCGGCGAACTCGCCCGCACCTGCTATCAGCTGCGGGCCTTCGCCGACATCGTGGACGAGGGCGCGTTCCTCGACGTGGTGATCAACCACCCCGACGACACCGCCACCCCGCCCATTCCCGACCTGCGTCGCTACAAGGTGCCGCTGGGCGTCGTCGCCGTCTACTCGGCCTCCAACTTCCCCTTCGCCTTCTCCGTGCCCGGCGGCGACACCGCGAGCGCGCTGGCCGCCGGGTGCCCGGTCGTCGTCAAGGCCCATCCCGACCACCCGGCGCTGTCCGAGCTGGTCGCGATCGTGCTGCGCCGGGCCGCCGCCGAGCACGGCATCCCCGAGGGCGTCCTCGGCCTCGTCCACGGCTTCGAGGCGGGCGTCGAACTCGTCAAGCACCCGCTCGTCACCGCCGCCGGCTTCACCGGCTCGATACGCGGCGGCCGCGCCCTCTTCGACGCGGCGGCGGCGCGGCCCGTGCCGATCCCGTTCCACGGCGAGCTGGGCTCCCTGAACCCCGTCCTGATCACCGCGGCCGCCGCCGAGGAGCGCGCCGAGGCCATCGGCACCGGCCTCGCCGGCTCCATGACCCTCGGCGTCGGCCAGTTCTGCGTGAAGCCGGGGCTGGTGCTGGCGCCCGCGGGCGACGCCGGTGACCGGCTGCTCAAGTCGCTCACCGACGCGGTCAGCGACATCGGCTCCGGGGTCCTGCTGGACCACCGGATGCGCGACAACTTCCTCGCCGGTGTCGCCGAGCGCGCCGAGCTGCCCGACGTGGAGTCGCCGGTGACCGCGGGCGCGGGCGGCGAGCACACCGTCAGCCCCGGGTTCCTGACGGTCCCCGCGGGCAAGCTGGCGGCCGAGGGCGAGCACGACCTGCTCCTGGAGGAGTGCTTCGGGCCGCTCACGGTCGTGGCGCGCTACGAGGACGAGGACGAGGCCAAGTCCGTGCTGTCCCGTCTGCCGGGCAACCTCACCGCCACGGTGCACGTGTCCGGTTCAGAGGCCGCCGGGGAGGGGCGCGGGCCGGAGCTGCTGGCCGAGCTGACGCCGCTGGCCGGACGGGTGCTGGTGAACGGGTGGCCGACGGGGGTTGCCGTGGCCGCGGCCCAGCACCACGGGGGTCCCTACCCGGCGACGACCTCGACGTCCACGTCGGTGGGCGGTACGGCCATCGAGCGCTGGCTGCGGCCGGTGGCGTACCAGGGCGCTCCTGAGGCGCTTCTGCCGGCGGAGCTGCGGGACGAGAACCCGCTGGGACTGCCGCGTCGGTTCAACGGGGTTCTTGAGCGGTAGCGCTCCGCGGGGAACGGCGGGGAACGCCGGGGAACGCCGTAGGGGTTCGGTTCGTTTCGGGCTGCGCGTGCGTCGTGGTCGCTCGCGCAGTCCCCCCGCACCCCTGAAGGTCTGCTGTTGTGGGCGGGAGCTGCAAGAATCCCCCAATGGACGTCGAAATTCCCGAACTCCCGTTCTCTCTCCGCACATACGGCCCCGATGGGCACTGGTCCTACGAGGACGGGGTGCTCACCGGATGGGCCGGTGCTCGGCAGGACCGGTTCGTGCCGCCCACTGACGAGGGACTGGATCCCGCTTCGGACGCGCCCAGGTTGCTGGGCGCGCCGGAGGGGGACTTTCAGCTGATAGCCCGGGTCACGGTCGGCTTCGCCGCCGGGTTCGACGCGGGCGTGCTGTATGTGCACGTGGGGGAACGGGCCTGGGCCAAGCTCTGCCTGGAGTACTCGCCGGACGTGCCCACCGTCTGCACGGTGGTCACCCGGGGGCACTCGGACGACGCCAACTCCTTCACGGTGCAGGGCAGTTCGGTGTGGCTGCGGGTGAGCCGCACCGGCCGCGCCTTCGCCTTCCACGCCTCGCGCGACGGCAAGCAGTGGACCTTCGTCCGCCTCTTCACCCTCGCGGGCGAGCAGCAGAGCGGCGCCGCCCTCATCGGCTTCATGACCCAGTCCCCGATGGGCGAGGGCTGCGTGGTCACGTACGACGAGATCGAATTCCGCCCGAACTGGCCGAAGGACCTCAGAAACGGCAGCTGAGGGCAGCTGCCGCAGCTGAGGCCGCGCCCCGCTTCTCGGGGGCGCGGGGAACGGCGCGAGAAGCCCCACCGGACCCGCACCCGAAGAACCCACCCCTCGGGGTCGAAGGGGCGGCGCCCCTGGGTGGGGGCACCTCCCGCTCGAGCGAAGCCGAGAGTGGGGGAGGGACGGGTAGGGCCGGCGGGGGCGAAACCCCGGAACCGCACCGCCCCCGCCCACGTCCTCACCGGCATGATCAAGGACCGTGTGAACCGAGTGACCGGAGCGCGCGTGATCAGGACCGCGCTCCCCGCCGAGACCCCGGCCATCACCGCACTGCACGCCCGAGCCCGCGCGACGTACTACCCGACCGGCACCCCCGACGACGGCACCGACTGGCCCGCCGCCTGGCGCCGCGCCATCGAGCGGCCGGACGGCCATGTGCTCTGCACCGTGGAGCACGGCCGGATCACCGGGATCGCCTCCTTCCGCACGGCCGACGGCGCCCCCGCCGACACCGTGTACCTCGCGCAGTTCCACGTCGACCCCGACCAGTGGCGCCGGGGCACCGGCCGTGCCCTGCACGCGGCCTGCGTGGAGGAGTGGCGGGCGGACGGCAGGCGCACGGCCGGCCTCTCCGTCCACGTGGACAACCACCGGGCCCGGGCCTTCTACGCCGCCCTGGGCTGGACCCCTGACCCCCGGCAGCCACCCACCCCCGGCGACCACCACCTTCTGCTCGCTTTCCACGTACCCGGGGAATGAGCCAGGCTGCTTGAACGTTCACCAACCGTAGAGGCGGAGGCCGTCTCCGTACCCGTACGACCTGGAGAGAGCTGACACCATGCGCGTCGAGATCTGGAGCGACATCGCCTGCCCCTGGTGCTACGTGGGCAAGGCCCGCTTCGAGAAGGCGCTCGAGGCCTTCCCGCACCGCGACGGCGTCGAGGTCGTGCACCGCTCCTTCGAGCTCGACCCGGGCCGCGCCAAGGACGACATCCAGCCGGTCCTCACCATGCTGAGCAAGAAGTACGGGATGAGCGAGGCCCAGGCCCAGGCCGGCGAGCACAACCTCCGTGCGCAGGCCGCCGCCGAGGGGCTCGCCTACCGGGCCGAGGGCCGTGACCACGGCAGCACCTTCGACATGCACCGCCTGCTCCACTTCGCCAAGGAGCAGGGACGGCAGAGCGCGCTGCTCCAGGCCTTCTACCGGGCGAACTTCGCCGAGGAGCGGTCCGTGTACGCCGACGCGGACGGCTATCTGGTCGAGTTGGCCGTCGAGGCGGGGCTGGAGGAGGGCGCGGTGCGCAAGGTGCTCGCCGATCCGGCCGCGTACGCGGACGCCGTCCGGGCCGATGAGCGGGAAGCCGCCGAGCTCGGCGCCAACGGGGTGCCCTTCTTCGTACTGGACCGGAAGTACGGGGTGTCCGGGGCTCAGCCCGCGGAGGTGTTCGAGAAGGCTCTCGCCCAGGCGTGGGGGGAGCGGCCGCCGTTGAAGCTGGTGCAGGCGGAGGGTGCGGAGGGCGCGGAGGCTTGCGGGCCGGATGGATGTGCCGTGCCTCAGTAGTTCGAGACCGTCCCGCGCCCCTGAGGGAGCTGCCGTCCAGGTCAGCCGCCATGTATAAGCGGTGCTTGGGGAAAGCGCGCGAAACATCTCCATGGACGTGGGGTCCGCGCGACCCCACAGTGGTGTCATGGAGACCTTCGAGAGCCTGGTCCGGACCGAGTTCGCCCCGAAGAACACCTACCTGAACACCGCGAGCACGGGGCTGCTGCCGGCCCGCGCGGTGGACGCGATGAAGGCCGCGGTGGAGTCCGTGGCGGCCGGGCAGCCGCAGGACATGTTCGCCGACGTGGAGGCCGCGCGGGCGGCGTTCGGGCGGATCGTCGGGGTGCCGGACCGCCGGGTGGCGGCCGGGGCCTCGGTCGCCGTCTACAGCGGGCTGATCGCCGCCTCGCTGCCCGAGGGCGCGGAGGTGCTGACCGCCGAGGCCGACTTCGCGTCCCTGGTCAACCCCTTCCATGTGCGCGACGACCTCAAGGTGCGCCAGGTGCCGCTGGAGCGCGTCGCGGAGTCGGTGCGGCCCGGCACGGCGCTCGTCGCGGTGAGCGCCGCGCAGTCCGCCGACGGCCGGGTCGCCGACCTGGGCGCGATCCGAGAGGCCGCGCGGGCACAGGGGGCGCGTACGTACGTCGACGCGTCGCAGTCCGCCGGCTGGCTGCCGATCGAGGCGGACGCCTACGACTACGTCGTCTCCGTCGCCTTCAAGTGGCTCGTCTGCCCGCGCGGAGTGACCTTCCTCGTCGTTCCGGAGGACCTCGGCGGCCTCACCCCCCTCTTCGCCGGCTGGGTCGCGGGGGAGGAGCCGTGGGGCAGCTGCTACGGCCCGGTCGAGGAACCGGCCCGCTCCGCCCGCCGGTTCGACGAGAGCCCCAGCCTGTTCTCGTACGCCGGTGCCCGCCGCTCCCTCGCGCTGATCGAGGAGCTGGGTGTGGCGAACGTACGGGATCACGACCTCGCGCTGGCCGACCGGTTCCGTGCCGGGCTCGCCGGGCTCGGCCACGAGCCGGTTCCGGCGCCCGGGTCGGCCATCGTGTCGGTGCCCGGACTGGGCCACCGCCAGGCGGAACTGAGCCGCGCGGGGGTCGAGGTCTCCGACCGCGCGGGCCATCTGCGGGCCGCCTTCCACCTGTACAACACGGGCACGGATGTCGACCGGCTCCTGGACGTCCTGTCCGGCTGACTTGACGAGACCCACTGGCGCGGACCGCGCCAGGACGCTAGGAAGGCATCACGAGGTGGTGGTGCCGGTGGAGCCGACGCTCGAACAGCCGTCCATCGATGTGGAGTTGCATCGGCGGCTGGTGTACGGGGACGAGTCCGCGCTGCGTGAGGTGTACGCGGCGTACGGGGGACTCGTCCGGCGGGTGGCCGTCCGGGTCACCCGCAGCCCGGCGGCCGCCGAGGACGTGGCGCAGGAGGTCTTCGCACAGCTGTGGAGCAGGCCGTACGGCTACGACGCGCGCCGTGGCTCGCTGCGCACCTGGCTGTCCATGGTGGCCCACCGGCGGGCCGTGGACTGGGTGCGCGGCGAGGCCCGGCACCGCAAGGACGCCCGCGCGGACGACTCGGAACTGCACGCCATCCCCGACACCGGGCCGGGCCCGGACGACGCGGTCGTCGACCGCGAGCGCTCCCTTCTGCTGCACACCGCCCTCGCCGAACTCCCGCGCCCCCAGCGGGAGGTGGTCCACCTCGCCTACTTCGCGGGCCGCACCTACCGCCAGGCCGCCGTCGAACTGGGCATACCCGAGGGCACCGCGAAGACCCGGCTGCGCTCGGCCCTGCGCAAACTGGCGGAGTCCCTGGCGGACCCACCGGACCCCGCGGCGGTGAGGGGCGCGTGATGGGGGCGCACGGGACCGTCCGGACCGCGCGGGTCCTGCGTATCGTGGACGGGGCAGGGCGAAAGGGCGGCGCGCGATGACCAACGACCACGACGGCGTACGGGAGCTGCTGGCCGCCTGGGCCGTCGGCGCGCTCCCACCCGGCGACCGGCGGGCGGTCCCCCTGCACCTGGCCGACTGCGAGTCGTGCGCGGCGGAGGCGGAACGGCTCCGCGACACCGTACGCCTGCTGGACGGCACGTTCGGGCCGGCGCCGGGGGCACGTCCCCTGTGGGGCGGTGCTCCGGGCACCGCACGGGACGGCGCCGCGGGAGCCGCACCGGAGGGAGCCGCAGGTGGTCCCTCCGACGGTGCCGGGGCCGCACCGGGCGGCGCCGTGAACGGGAGCGCCGACGGCGTCCTCGCGCTCGCCCTCCGCTCCCGCCGCCCCCGCGCCGCCGAGATCGCCCACCACGCGGCCCCCTACGCCGCAGCCGTGGCCGGACTCCAGGCGCTGGTCCCGGAGCTGGCCGGCCGCTGGGGCACCCCGGTGGTGCACGACTGGGACGCGCACGCCACCGTCGCGCACCTCGTCGCCGCCGACGAGCACCTCGCCGTACGCCTCGGCGTCGACGCGCGCCTGCCCGCGTCGCACATCCCGGAGGGGATCCCCGCCGGGGAGGCCTGGGCCCGGCGCACCGCCGACGTCATCGCCCACGAGCACGGGCGCACTCCCGCGGAGACACTCGCCACCTGGGCCGCACAGGCCGCCGCGCTGCTGGCCACCCCGGAGGCCGCCGATCCCGAACTCGCCGCCCGCGCCGTCACGGTGATGGGTCTGCGGCTGCCGGTCGCCGACCACTTCGTGATCCGCGCCTTCGAGGCCTGGATCCACACGGACGACATCGGCCGTGCCCTCGGCCTGGCCGTCCCCCCGCCCCCCGGCGAACACCTCTGGTCCCTCGTCCGCCTGGCCGTCCGGATCCTCGGGCTGGCCCTCCACGACGCGCCCCCCGTCCTCTTCGAGGTCACCGGGCCCACCGACACCAGCTGGATCCTCGGCTCCGACACCGGGCCGGTGCACGCCGAACTCACCCTGGACCCCGTCGACTTCTGCCTCCTGGTGGGCGGCCGCTACGCCCCGGACGAGGTACCGAGGGGGATCACGGGAGACGAGGGCGCCGCGAGGACCGTACTGGAGAGGGCGGCTTCACTGGCGTGGCTGTGACTGTGAGAGGGGGCGCGCCTGAGCCGTAGCCGGCCGGGACGCGCGAAAGGGGCCGGGCGGTCGCCCAGGGGTGGCGACCGTCCGGCCCCGTCAGGGGGACTGCGGGCTCACTTCACCGGCGTGAAGTCCCGTGCGCCGATGAACTCCGGCCGACGCACCGGCGCCGAGAACGGCTCGACCGCCGTGTTCTCCACGCTGTTGAAGACGATGAAGACGTTGCTGCGCGGGAACGGCGTGATGTTGTCGCCGGAGCCGTGCATGCAGTTGCAGTCGAACCAGGTCGCCGAACCGGCCTTGCCCGTGAACAGCTTGATGCCGTACTCGGAGGCCATGGCCGTCAGCGCCTCGTCGGACGGCGTGCCGGCGTCCTGCATCTGCAGCGACTTCTTGTAGTTGTCCTTCGGGGTCGCCCCCGCGCAGCCGAGGAACGTCCGGTGCGAGCCGGGCATGATCATCAGCCCGCCGTTCGTGTCGTGGTTCTCGGTCAGGGCGATCGAGACGGACACCGTCCGCATGTGGGGCAGACCGTCCTCGGCGTGCCAGGTCTCGAAGTCGGAGTGCCAGTAGAACCCGGACGCCCCGAAGCCCGGCTTCACGTTGATCCGCGACTGGTGGACGTAGACGTCCGACCCGAGGATCTGCCGGGCCCGCCCGACGACCCGCTCGTCACGCACCAGCCGCGCGAACAGCTCGCTGATCCGGTGCACCTCGAAGACCGACCGGATCTCCTGCGACTGCGGCTCGACGATCGAGCGCTCGTCGGCGCGGATCGCCGGATCGGCGACGAGCCGCTCCAGCTCCTGCCGGTAGACGGCGACCTCGTCCGGCGCGATGAGCTGCTCGACGGGGAGGAAGCCGTCGCGCTCGTAGGCCTGGAGTTCGGCGAGGGAGACCGGGCCGGGCGTGGCGGGGGAGCCCCAGACGACCGGGTCCTGACGCGGGACCGAGACCTCGGTGGCCCCGCGGCTGGGGTAGAGGTCGGGAACGGTGGTGGCAGTGTTCATCGTGGTGGTCGTGGTCATGGTGATGTCACACCTCCTCGGGCTCGGTGATCAGCGGGTAGACGCCGTTCTCGTCGTGGTCCTCCCGTCCGGTGACGGGCGGGTTGAAGACGCAGAGGCAGCGGAAGTCCTCCTTGACCCGCAGCGTGTGCCGCTCGTGGCCGTCGAGGAGGTACATGGTTCCGGGCGTGATCGTGTAACTCCGCCCGGTCTCCTGGTCGGTGAGCTCGGCCTCGCCCTCGACGCACACGACGGCCTCGACGTGGTTCGCGTACCACATCGACGTCTCCGTACCCGCGTACAGGACCGTCTCGTGGAGGGAGAAGCCGACCCGCTCCCTGGCGAGGACGATCCGCTTGCTCTCCCAGGTGCCGGACGCCGACTTCACGTGCCGGTCGGTTCCTTCGATGTCCTTGAACGAACGGACGATCACGGTGTTGCGATGCCTCCTCGATAGGTGTTTCGGATGATCCGTCGGGGCCTCAGACGGTCTCCCGCACGGCGCGGGCGAGGACGCGCAGGCCCTCGTCCAGCTCGTCGGGGGTGATGGTGAGGGCGGGCAGCAGTTTGACGACCTCGCTCTCCGGGCCGGACGTCTCGATCAGCAGCCCGAGTTCGAAGGCCCGCTGCGCGATCCGTCCCGCGCGCGCCTTCTCGTGGAACTCGATGCCCCACACCAGCCCGCGCCCCCGGTACTCCTTCACGTCCGCGAGGTTCTCCTCGGTGATCGAGATGAGCGCCTGCTCGACCTGCTCACCGCGCTCCCGGGTCTGCTTCTCCATCGCGGAGCCGTCCGCCCAGTACGTCTCCAGGGCGGCGGTGGCCGTGACGAAGGCCGGGTTGTTGCCGCGGAACGTGCCGTTGTGCTCGCCCGGCTCCCAGATGTCCAGCTCGGGCTTGAACAGGCAGAGCGACATCGGCAGCCCGTAGCCGCTGATGGACTTGGAGACGGTGACGATGTCGGGCGTGATGCCCGCCTCCTCGAACGAGAAGAAGGCGCCCGTACGACCGCAGCCCATCTGGATGTCGTCGACGATCAGCAGCATGTCCTGCCGCTCGCACAGTCCGGCGAGCGCGCGCAGCCACTCCGGGCGGGCGACGTTGATGCCGCCCTCGCCCTGGACGCTCTCGACGATCACGGCGGCGGGCTTGTTCAGTCCGGAACCCTGGTCCTCGAGCAGCCGCTCGAACCACAGGAAGTCCGGGACCTGCCCGTCGAAGTAGTTGTCGAACGGCATCGGCGTCCCGTGGACGAGCGGAATCCCCGCGCCGGCCCGCTTGAAGGCGTTGCCGGTGACGGCGAGCGACCCGAGTGACATGCCGTGGAAGGCGTTGGTGAAGGACACGATGGCCTCGCGCCCCTTCACCTTCCGGGCCAGCTTCAGCGCCGACTCCACCGCGTTGGTACCCGTCGGCCCCGGGAACATGACCTTGTACGGCAGATCGCGCGGCCGCAGCACCAGGTTCTGGAACGACTCCAGGAAGGCACGCTTGGCGGTCGTCGACATGTCGAGCCCGTGCGTGACGCCGTCCCGTTCCAGATAGTCGATCAGCGCGCGTTTGAGTACGGGGTTGTTGTGGCCGTAGTTGAGTGACCCGGCGCCGGCGAAGAAGTCCAGGTACGCGTGGCCGTCCTCGTCGAACATCCGGCTGCCCTGCGCGCGGTCGAAGACGGTGGGCCAGCCGCGGCAGTAGCTGCGCACCTCGGACTCCAGGGTCTCGAAGACGCTCAGGTCGGGCTGGGTGATGGTCACGTCGAATCGCTCCTCGATGCGTGGGGGGAGGGAAGAGGGGAGGGGGAGTGCTGGTGGGGCTCAGGGGGAGAGCGGGCCGATGCGGTGGAGCACCTCGGGCTGGTGCGGGCCGTCCGGGAAGTCATCCGCCTCGAACAGGACCGTGCGCTCGACGGTCGCGCCATGACGCTCGGCGTACGCGGCGAACAGGCGCTCGGAGGCGGTGTTGCCCGGTGTGATGGTGGTCTCGACGGTGGTCAGGGGGTGCCGTCGCGCGACCCGCGAGGTGAGCCCGTCCAGCAGCGCGGCCGCGAGCCCGAGCCCCCGGTGCGCCTCGTCGACGGCCACCTGCCACACGAGCAGGGTGTCCGGCCGCTCCGGCCGCACGTACCCGGTCACGAACCCGACCGGCTCCCCGGTCTCGTCCCGCGCCACCGCCGAGGTGTCCGCGAAGTCCCGGCACCACAGCAGATAGCTGTACGAGGAGTTCAGGTCCAGCGCTCCGGAGTCCCCGGCGATGCGCCACAGCGCAGCGCCGTCCGACACGTCCGGGCGGTCGATGCGAATCCCTTTCGCGGTTTCCGTCAGTGGTTCTGCTTGTGCGGCAGTCATGGGGCTTGAATTTACCGATGGGAATTTCGAATTGCATCGCCGCGCGGGGTTACGTATCGGTCGCCCATGTGTTATCACGCGGGCGTGAGTGACCCAGGGATACGTGGTCGATGTGATGGTGTTTGCCCGTAAATTACCGCACAAAAGGGGTGCGTTGTGGAGTCGGTCACACGCGCGTAACCCTCACGAGATCTGCTCGAATCAGCCCCGTCAGTGTTCGCGAAACCTTTGCGTTTAGGTGAGGGGATAGCGGGCAGAAGAATACGGGATTCTCTTCTGGGAATTCCACTGAATTCCTCCCGGGAAAACGGCCCGCAATTCCCTCGGCCGAGCGGTACGGCTACGTCCAGGCCGCCGCCGCACGACGGGCCCCCTCCAGGTCGACCCCCGCGCCGAACTCCGTCAGCGCCGCCCCCAGCCCCGCGAGGCAGGCGTGCACGGCCCCCGGGGTCGCGTCGGGGCCGTAGTGGTTCACGCGGACCATCTCCGAGGCGAGGGCGCCGCCGCCCGCGGCCAGCGGCAGGGCGGGGTCCGCGGCGAGCGCCTTGGCGACCAGCTCCGACGCGTCGACCCCGGCGGGCACCCGCAGGGTCGTGGCGACCGGCGCGGCGTCGGCCGCCTCGTGGACGTACGGCTCCAGGCCGCCGCCCAGCGCGAGCGCCCCCGCCCGGGTCGCCGCGGCGGCGGACGCGTGCCGGGACATCACCGCGGCCGGCCCCTCCGCCTCGATGCGCTCCAGACAGGCCTCCAGGGCGAGCATCTCCAGCTGGGCGGGAGCGTGGAGGAGGGTGCGGCGGCCCCCGTCGATCCAGCGCTCCTTCCAGTCCAGGAGGGAGAGGTACGAGCGGCGCGGGGCCCGCGGGTTGGCCGCCATCCGCGCCCACGCCCGCTCGCTCACGGAGATCGCCGACACCCCGGCCGGCCCGCCCATGGCCTTCTGCGCCCCGATGACGCAGAGGTCGACACCCCAGGCGTCGGGCAGTACCGGTTCGGCGCCGACGGAGGCGACCGCGTCCAGGTAGAGGAGGGCGCCGTGCGCGCGGACGACCTCGCCGATCTCCGCCACGGGGTTGGTGTTGCCGGTCGCCGCCTCCGCGTGGACCAGCGACACGAAGTCGATCGCCGGGTGCTCGGCGAAGGCCTCCCGGATCCGCGCGGCCGTCACCGCCGTGTGGAAGGGCACCGCCAGGTCGACGACCGTCGCCCCGCAGTCCCGCAGCCAGTTCCCGAAGGTCTGCCCGTACGGCCCGGTGATCACGTTCAGCGCGGTCGTGCCGGGCCCGGCGGCCCCGCGGATCGCGCCCTCCAGCGGCAGCAGCGCCTCGCCCTGAGTGATCACGACGTCCTGCTCGGTGGAGAGCAGCCGGGCCACCCGGTCCTCGATCGACGCGAAGCGCGCCGCGCTCAACGGGGCCAGATCCAGAAACGGGTGCGTCACGGGGTGCTCTCTTCGCTCACGGGGTAGATGGTGTCGAGGGTAGGCCGAGGCGGATCGACGTGAGTCGAGCGTCATCGGCGTCCCCGAGCACCCTGCGCCCACCGACCGAACCGACCCCCTCACTCCTCTGCCGATGACTTCTGAGGCCGAACGGCTCAGCAACCATCGGAATGGTTTGAGAGAGTCAAACATCTCCTTATAATCGGATGTCTGTGTGTCATCGTTTCATCAGTTCCCCACTGGAGGTCTCCCCGTGAACTCGGTCCTCGGACGCCGGACCCGCATCCTGGCCGCCACCACCGCGACGGCCGGGGTACTGCTCGTGGCCGGCTGTTCCTCGGACGGCGACGGAGGCGGCGGCGGCACCAAGACCGCGGCCGGCGGGGTCGAACTGGTGAAGGGCGGTCAGCTCACGACCTGCACCCACCTCCCGTACCCGCCGTTCCAGTCGGAGATCGACGGCAAGGTGCAGGGCTTCGACGTGTCGCTGATCGACCTCGTCGCCGAGGACCTGGGCGTGAAGCAGGAGATCCTCGACACCCCGTTCGAGAACTTCAAGACGGGCGCCTTCCTGAACTCCGGCGAGTGCGACCTCGCCGCGGCCGGCATGACGATCACCGACGAGCGCAAGAAGAACGTCGACTTCTCCGACCCGTACTTCGAGGCGACCCAGGCCGTCCTCGCCGCCAAGAAGACCGACATCCGCTCCTTCGCGGACCTCAAGGGCAAGAAGGTCGGCACCCAGGCGCAGACCACCGGCGAGGACTACGCGAAGAGCCAGGGCCTAGACCCGGTCTCCTTCGAGTCCTCCGACGCCGTCCTCAACGGTCTGCGCGCCGGCCAGGTCGACGCCGTCGTCATCGACTACCCGGTCGTCCAGGGCTGGCTGAAGGACGCCGAGCTCGCCGACACCTACGCGGTGGCCGAGCAGGTCAACACCGGTGAGGAGTACGGCATCACGGTGAAGAAGGGCAACACCAAGCTGCTCGCCGCCATCAACAAGGCGCTGGCGGACGCGAAGTCCGACGGCACGTACAAGAAGCTGTACGAGCAGTGGATCGGCCCGTACGACGAGGACGCCGCCTCCGCCTCCCCGTCCGCCTCATGAGCGTGACCGACCCGGACACACCGCTCCAGCCGAGGCGGAAGGGCCTGAGCCGGAGCCGCAGGCGCGCCCTCTCCCAGGGCGCGCAGTACGCGCTGTTCGGCGCGGCCGTCGTCGCCTTCGCGGTGTCGGCCGACTGGGCCCGGCTGAAGAACCAGTTCGCCCAGTGGGACATCGCCGAGGAGATGTTCCCGGACGTCATCACGCTGGCGCTGAAGAACACCGTGCTGTACACGCTGTCCGGGTTCGTGTTCGGACTCGTCCTCGGCATGGTCATCGCGCTGATGCGGCTGTCGTCGGTGGGCCCGTACCGCTGGTTCGCCGGCGTGTACATCGAGATCTTCCGGGGCCTGCCCGCCCTGCTGATCTTCATCTTCATCGGCGTCGCCGTGCCGCTCGCCTTCCCCGGCACGGAGATCCCCGGCGGCACGTACGGCAAGGTGGCCCTCGCGCTCGGCCTGGTGGCCGCCGCGTACATGGCGGAGACGATCCGGGCCGGCATCCAGGCGGTCCCCAAGGGACAGATGGAGGCGGCACGTTCGCTGGGCTTCTCACCCGCGCGCGCGATGATCTCGATCATCATTCCGCAGGCGTTCCGGATCATCCTCCCGCCGCTCACCAACGAACTGGTCCTCCTGTTCAAGGACTCCTCGCTCGTCCTGTTCCTCGGCGTCACGCTGGAGGAGCGCGAACTGTCCAAGTACGGCCGCGACCTGGCCAGCACGACCGCCAACTCCACGCCGATCCTGGTCGCCGGCCTGTGCTACCTGCTGGTGACCATCCCGCTCGGCTTCGTCGTACGCCGTATGGAGGCGAAGGCCCAGGAGGCCGTGAAATGACCGAGAAGACCCTGGGCGAGAAGTCCCTCGGCGGGCGCCCGGAGATCGAAGTACGCGGCCTGCACAAGTCGTTCGGCGCCAACGAGGTGCTGAAGGGCATCGACCTGGAGATCCGGCGGGGCGAGGTGGTCTGCGTCATCGGCCCGTCGGGCTCCGGCAAGTCGACGCTCCTGCGCTGTGTGAACCTCCTGGAGGAGCCGACGAAGGGCCAGGTCTTCGTCGGCGGCACCGAGCTGACCGACCCGGACGTCGACATCGACGCCGTACGCCGCCGGATCGGCATGGTCTTCCAGCAGTTCAACCTCTTCCCCCACCTCACGGTGACCGAGAACCTCACGCTGCCGCAGCGCCGGGTCCTGAAGCGGGACAAGGCGCGGGCGGCGCGGGTGGCCGCCGAGAACCTGGAACGCGTGGGCCTGTCGGAGAAGGCGGACGCCTACCCCGCCTCCCTCTCCGGCGGCCAGCAGCAACGTGTGGCCATCGCCCGCTCGCTGTCGATGGGCCCCGAGGTCATGCTCTTCGACGAGCCGACGTCGGCGCTGGACCCGGAACTGGTCGGCGACGTCCTGGCGGTCATGCGCATGCTGGCGAACGAGGGCATGACCATGATGGTGGTGACCCACGAGATGACCTTCGCCCGCGAGGTCGCCGACCGTGTCGTCTTCATGGACGACGGCGTCGTCGTCGAGGACGGCGCCCCGGCCCAGGTCATCGGCAGCCCCCGGCACGAGCGCACCCGTCACTTCCTGTCCCGCCTCCTGGACCCGGCGATGGCGGACGTGGAGGAGGAGACGTCGGACCAGGTGGGCAAGGCCGAGCAGCCGGACGGCTAGTGCCGCGGCAGGCGACGTCCGCCCCGTCGCAGACGTTGCCTTCCGCGGCACTAGGGTGCGGTCCATGAGCGATGAGCCGGTGCTGCATGTGAAGGGCCGGGTCCTGGCCGGACCCGAGGACGTCCGCGACGAACTGTGGGTGGTGGACGGCCGTATCTCCTACGACCGTCCCGCCGCCGCCCGCGACATCCGCACGGTCGAGGGCTGGGCGCTGCCCGGCCTGGTCGACGCGCACTGTCACGTCGGCCTGGGCACGCACGGCCCGGTCGACGTCGACGTGGCGGAGAAACAGGCGCTGACCGACCGCGACGCGGGCACGCTGCTGATCCGTGACGCGGGCTCCCCCTCCGACACCCGCTGGATCGACGACCGCGACGACCTCCCGAACATCATCCGCGCCGGCCGCCACATCGCCCGCACCCGCCGCTACATCCGCGACTTCGCCCATGAGATCGAGCCGGAGGAACTCGTCGCGTACGTCGCCCAGGAGGCCCGGCGCGGCGACGGCTGGGTGAAGCTGGTGGGGGACTGGATCGACCGCGGTGTCGGAGACCTGACCGCGTGCTGGCCCCGGGAGGCCGTCGAGGCGGCCATCGCGGAGGCCCATGTGCTGGGCGCCCGGGTGACCGCCCACTGCTTCGCGGAGGACTCCCTGCGCGACCTCGTCGAGGCGGGCATCGACTGCGTCGAGCACGCGACGGGGCTGACCGATGACCTGATCCCGCTCTTCGCCGCGCGCGGGGTCGCCATCGTCCCCACACTCGTCAACATCGCCACGTTCCCGTCCATGGCGGCCGGCGGCGATGCCAAGTTCCCGCGCTGGTCCGCGCACATGCGCCGCCTCCACGAACGCCGCTACGACACCGTCCGCAACGCCTACGACGCCGGAATCCCCGTCTACGTCGGCACCGACGCCGGCAGCTCCCTCCCGCACGGCCTGGTCGCCGCCGAGGTCGCGGAACTGGTCACCGCCGGAATCCCACCCGTCGAGGTCCTCGCGGCGACCACCTGGGGCGCCCGCGAGTGGCTGGGCCGCCCCGGCCTGACCGAGGGCGCCCCCGCCGACCTGGTGGTGTACGAACGGGACCCCCGCACCGATGTACGCGTGCTGGGGGTCCCGCTGCGGGTGGTGCTGAACGGGCGGGTCGTGGGCTAGGTCAGGCGAACGGGTCGGCATTCTCGACGAGGTCCACCAGCGGGGCCTTGTCGAGACGTTCGCCGTTCAGGTGGCCTTGGACCCAGCGGACGCATCGCGGTCTGTCTCCCGTGTCCGTGCGGCAGAACTCCTCGACCGCCGCCCGCACTTGCGGGACGGGCAGAGTGCTGCACGGATCATGGAACAGTGGGTAACCGGGATCCGACACGACCCGAGGGTCGAAGTCCGGCGGCTGGGGATTGTCGGACACCCAGACGGACTCGTGGATGCCGCCCTTCCTGGGACTGTCCTCGGTGACTCCCCAGACCAGGCCTCCGTACCCGGTCGACCTGTTGACGGCGACGCGCAGGTAGTTGTCTCCCACCGGACGACTGTCGTCGTGCCGTTCCTCGGACAGACTGAACCATGCGTCCTGGCCCGGGTTGTACCACTGACCCGTCCGGCCCTCCGATTCCAGGTTCTCCAGCACCTCAGTGATGAGGCGGGCCTTCTCCTCCCAGGTCTCGGCGTGGTGCCAGGCACGGCCGTACGAAACGTTCAGAATCACGGTGGCTCGACTCCCCGGTGGCGCTGACTCGGCCCTCATCGGGCCCGGCCCCTCAACGGTACGTTCGACATTCCGCCTGCCGCGTTCGGGAACCACACATTGAGTGTCGAGCCCTGGGGGAGGATGGCGGCGACTGCGTTGGTGCAGGAGAACGGACCCGTGCATGGGCCGCCGGCATGGTTGATCACCAGGTCTGCCGACGTCACCCCACGCTGCCGCATGAACCACGCGACGGTTGTCTCCACGTGTGTGGCCGACGCATGGGGACCGGACATCGGGTTCGTGATGTCGGGGGAGTCCATCAGGAAATCGTTGATGTCATCGGTGACACCGCTCCTGCCGCTCTGGACGGGCTGTCCCACCCGGGACACACCACTGTCGCCGATGTTGACGACCTGTCCTCTGGTGGGGTCACCGGGGCCGCGAGACCCCAGGCTGCCGGCGACATCCTCCAAGCCGCAGTTGTGGACCAGGACCGGGGTGGCCCCGGCGAGCACGTGGTAGGTGTGCACGCCCGCGACGCCGAGGTTGTGGACGGTCGCCGCGGTGGTGCGCGTCGCGACCGCCGTGATCCGGATCCAGCTGCCGCTGCCCGTGCTGAGCCACTGGCCGGGTTCCAGTTCTCCGGCCTCGACCCACTGGCCGACGTCGGGCAGCCAGAACGGGTGGCCGTCCGTGGCCGTGATCGTGGAGGTCTTGTCGCCCGCTCGGCCGTCCGTGTCGACCGTCAGCGTGACCAGGTGCTTGGTGCCCTCCCCCTCGATCGTGCGCGTGACTGTCCGGGACTGTGCGTCGTCCGTCTCCACGTCCGACGCCGCGACCTTGTCGCCGATCTCGACGTCTTCGATCGGCTTCGTGGAGCCGTCGGCCATCAGGACCTCGGTGCCCGGCACGAAGCTGTTGCCGACCTTGCAGGCACCGGTGGCCGGCGGCGCATCAGGGACCTTCGGCGGGGCCGGAGCCGGAGCGGGGGCCGGGTTGGCCGCCGGTGGGTTGGCCGCGCTCGTGGGCGGTGCGTCGGCCGCGCCTGCCGACGGTGGATTGGCGCCCCCGGTGGACGGTGTCGCCGCACCCGACGGGACGTTGCGGCCCACGTCGCTCGCCGTGTCCAAGGCCTCCAGCGCCTCGTCCCCGTACTTCGCCACCTTCGCCGCAGTCGCCCCGTACCCCGCGAACGGGATCGCCGAGGCACAGGACAGGGCGGCGTCCACGTACTCGCCCTCGGCCGCGTACCAGCCGCAGTTGGCCAGGTCCGCGACCTCGCCGACGACCGGGATCAGGCCGACCACGTCCAGCGCCGCGTGCCCGATGTCCGACCACGACAGGCCGAACAGGTGACCGTCGATCTCGATGAACGAGATCGGGTTGCCGCCGGCGAACGCGTAGCGGTTGCCGGTGTACGGGTCCATCGTCAGGCCCATGTCCGCCAGCGCGCCGCCGTACATGTCACGGGTGAGGAAGCGGTTCAGGCCCGGGTCGTAGCTGCGGAAGCCCATGTCGTACGTGCCGGACGTCGTGTCGTAGCGCTTCGAGTTGAAGCGGTACGAGTTGTACGGCTCCGAGGGCTCCTCGCCGCCCGCTCCCGGCTTGTCCGCGCCCGTGAACTGGGCCGTGTCGTTCTTGCCGTACGCGGTGTACCCGTACGTCGTCTTGGTGTCGCCGTCCTTGTCGGTCAGCGCCTCGACGTCACCGTGCGGGTGGTAGAGGTACTGCGTGGTCTCCGGGGACGCGCCCTCATCGTCTTCCTCGTCCTTGATCTGGGTGAGCTTCTGGCCCCAGGAGGCGTACTGGAAGGAGGTGACGCCCTCGTCCGTCACCTCCTCCTTCAGGGAGTTCGAGGTGATGCCCAGATACGTGAAGAGTGTCGTCTTCGCGTCGTCCCCGCCGACCGTCTCCTTCACCGTGCGGTCGAACGCGTCGTACGTCATGCGGGTCGTCTTCGCCGACTCCCCGCTGCCCGCCGTGATCGACTCCGGGCGGTCGAAGCCGTCGTAGCGGTACTTCTGGATCGTCTCGCCGCCGAAGGAGACCGTGTCGAGGCGGCCCAGCGGGTCGTAGTTGTACGTGGACGAGGCGCCGTCCGCCGTCGATGTCAGGAGGCGGTTGCGGTCGTAGCGGTGGGTGGTGGTCGTGTCGTCCACCGTCTGCCAGACCACGTTGCCGGCGGAGTCGTGCCGGTACTCCTCCGTCTTCTCGTCGTCGCCGGACTTCACGACCTTGGCTATGCGGTCCTGCGGGTCGTAGGTGTACGCGTACGTGTTGTCGATCGTCTCGCCGTGGTCGTCGGCGTCCATCAGCTTCAGGACGTCCTGGGCCTTGTGTCCGTTGGCGTTGTACTTCAGGGCGTGCTCGGCGACCACCGACCCGTCGGACTTCTTCTCCGTGGTCTTCTTCGTCGCCCCGTCGAGGTAGTAGTCGATCGACAGGACGTTGCCGTTGGGCTTCGTCTGCTTCGCCAGCTCGCCCCGGGCCGTGTACTCGACCGAGGTGACCTGACGGTCGTCCGCCGTCGGCGACGCCGCGTTGGTGATCCGCTCGACCCGGTCCAGGGCGTCGTACTCCAGCTTGCTCCAGGTCAGGTCGTGGGTGGTGGTGAGTGTGTTGCCGTTGGAGTCGTAGGTCAGCGCGGTCGTGTTGCGGACGGTGTCACCGTCGTGCTCGACGACCTTGGTGAGCTGGTTGAGTTCGTCGTAGTCGAGGGTGTAGCGGTCGGTCTCCACACCGGGGCTGGTGTCGGTGATCTCGGTCTGGTTGCCGTTGGCGTCGTACCGGTAGGAGAAGTCCTTCTTCTCGTTGTCGGTGTCGCCGGTGTTGTCCCGGACCAGCCGGACCGCGTCCGCGACCACCGTGCCGGTCGCCTTGTCGGTGAGGGTGACGGCCTGGCCGGTGTCCTCGCTGAAGGCGTATTTGCCCAACGACCGCCATTCGCCCGCAAGTTCGGACTGGTCGAGGGTCTTGGTCTCCGTGCCGTCCTTGTGCTTGATCTCGTAGGCGGCGTCCTTCGCCGCCCCGTCGACCTCCGGGTACTGGACGTAGACCGTGTAGTCCCCGGACTGCGGGATCGTCAGCTGCCAGACGAAGCGGTCCTCACCCGAACCGGGCGCGTGCGTCTGCGCGTTGTAGCCGTACGAGCCTTCGGGGTCGACCTCCGCCCAGGTGCCCTGCGTCGCCGTGTTGTTGACGTCGCTGTTGTCGACCAGCGCGACCTGGAGGCCGATCGGCACCCCGTCGTCGGAGCGGGACTTCAGGGCGCCGCTCGGGTAGAAGGCGGAGTCGAGGGTGCGGCTGACCGAACCGCCCGCGCTGCTCAGGGTGTTCTGGATCTGCTGACCGAGATCGTTGTACTTGTAGGTGTTCTTGATGTCGAAGGAGTCGACGGAGGTCTTGATCCAGCCGGTGTCGAAGTAGGTGTAGTCCGTCTCGCTGCGGACGCTCTGGCCCTCGGACGGTGGGGCACTGACCTTCTTCACCCGGCTCAGCGCGTCGTACTCGTACGTCGTCCGGTCCGGTGTGTTGTAGCGGTCGTCGTCCGGGTCGTACGGGGTCAGGGTCTCCTTGACGCGGTTCAGTTCGTCGTAGACGGTCTCGGAGGCGAAGTCCTTGTCGTTGCCGCCGGTCTCCATGCCGCGCGGGGTGATGACCCGGGTCTGGTTGCCGACCTCGTCGTACTCGAAGCGGGTCTTGCGGACAGGCCCGTCGTCGTGCGGGACGTGTGCCTCGACCAGTGCGGCGCGGGCATCCAGGACCAGATCGGTGCGGTTGCCGTCGGCGTCCGTGGTGGCGACGGTCAGCCCGTCCCAGTCGTAGGTGCTGGTCGTCGATGCGCCGGCCGCGTCGGTGGTCACCAGCAGGCGGTGGTCGAGGTCGTAGCGGAACCCGCTGGTGTAGTCGTCGGGGTCCTCGGTCTCGTTCTTGCGGGCGTCGACGACCTTCACCAGGTCACCGACGTCGTTGTAGACGGCCGAAGCGCGCTTGCCGGCCGCGTTGACCGCCTCGATCGGCTGGTACACCTCGTCGTACTTCGTGGTCGAGGTGAAGTCGCCGGGCTCCTCGGTCAGGTTGCCCTTCGGCTCCGTCGAGGTGAGCTGGTTGCCGACCTTGTCGTAGGTGAAGGTCGAGACACGTGCGGGCGAGCCCTCCTCGTCGCCCGGCTGCGTGGACTTCAGCAGCTGGTCCGCCGCGTCGAACCCGCTGCTGCTCGCCACCCCGTTGGGGGCGGTGAAGACGAGCGTGTTGTCGTTCCTGTCGTACTCCGGCGCGGGCGTGACGATGAACTCGCCGGCCTGCTGGTCCTTCGGCCTGCGGTTCTCCAGCGGACGCGCGAACACGTCGTACGTCTGCGTGGTCGTCGCCCCGTCGGCCTCCTGGACCTCGGTGACGTTGCCGCGTACGTCGTACGTCGTCACCGTGCGGTTGCCGAGGGCGTCCTCGATCACCCGGGGGTAGCCGGACGGGTCGTAGTCCGCGAACTTCGTGGTGTGCTCGCCTGCGTCGGTGGCGGAGGTGATCCTGCCCCGCGCGTCGTAGGCGTTGGTGGAGGTGTAGTCACCCTCGGGCTCGCTCTGCACGCCCTTCGGGTCGGTGACCGAGGTCATGTTGCCGCGCGCGTCGTAGCCGAACTGCCAGGTGCGGCCCTCCGGGGAGACACGGCGCACCAGGTCGGCGATGTAGCCGTTCTCGCCGGTCGCGTAGGTGAGGGTCGCGGCGGGCCGGTCGTTCTTCACCGACTCCGCGTCCCGGCTCTCCAGCGGGTAGCCGGTCCTGGGGTCGTACTTCCAGGTGCGGGCGGCGCCGTTGTTCTCCTCCAGACGCGTGACGTTGTTGTCCGCGTCCCAACCCAGCTTCGTGGTCCGCTTCTTGGCGTCGGTGAGCTTCGCCGGGCGGCCGTAGCCGTCCATCAGCTGCGTGGAGGGGTTGCCCTCGGCGTCGGTGACGACCGTCCGGGTCCCCTTGCCGTCGTGGCCGTCGGGGTCCGCGTAGCGGTACTTGGTCAGGCCGCCGAGCCGGTCGGTGATCCCCTTGGTGTACCCGAGGTAGTGCAGCTGATCCTTGTCGTCGTGCGGGCCGACGTAGTCCACCTCGGTGGCGTGCCCGCGCGGGTCGGTGACCTTGACCAGCTTCAGGCCGGGGTGGTCGAACTCCTTGCCGTAGTCGAACCTGAAGACCTTGCGGAGCTTCTCGGCGGCGTTGGCACCGTCCGTCAGCCGGGCCAGGAACCCCTTCTCGGTGAACGTGAAGTCGATCCGCCGCCCCGAGACGTCGGTGACGGAGCGGACCTTGTCGATGATGAACGGGTTGAGGAGATGCTTGCCCTCACGGACCTCGCCGTCCTTGTCGACGTACGAGTACGCCTCGCCCTTCTCCCAGTAGTCGACGGTGAGCGTGCGCCGCCCCTCGGCGTCGGTGACGTACTTCAGCAGCTTGGACGGGTGCCCGAGCAGCCGCTCCTCGTACGTGAACTCCATCCGGTTGCCGTTCTTGTCCACCTGGGCGCTCGGATAGCCCTGGCAGTCGAAGAGGAACCGGGTGCGGTCCGGGCGCAGGAACTCCCAGGCCTCCCGCTGGTGGGGCTTGAGCAGACAGTCCTTCTCCAGCTGCTTGACGCGGAAGTGGACTCCGGCGGGTGAGTCCCACTCGCCCTTCTTGTTCTTACTGAAGACATGGCTGGTGCCGTCGCCGTCGGTCAGCGTGATCTGCTTGGGCAGCAGCGCGGACGGGTGGAAGTCCAGCGGCGTGCCGAGTCGCACCGGCGAGGAGGCCTGCAGCGACCAGCCGTATCCGGCCGGAGTGCTGGACGCGTCCTGCGAGTTGTAGGCCAGCCGCAGGAAGGTCGAGAAGCCGAGCGACGGGTTCGAGAAGGAGTTGTACGACCACACAGCGTTGCCGGCGTGAAGGTTGCTCATCAGCGCCGAACCCGCGCCCGTGTTCTTCCCGGCGTACGCGTGGAAGTCCTCCAGGCCGAGTTGGTCGGAGGTCGGGTACTCGGCCGTCACCTCGTGCTTCGACGGCGGCACCCCGTCCGTCTCGGACAGCCAGTCGCCGGTGGCCTTCTCCCGCAGGTCCCACTCCAGGCCGAAGGTCAGCCGCTTGTCGAGCGGATCGACCAGGACCGGGGCCTTCAACTCGGCGTCGAAGGTGACCGTTTCGCCCGGCGCCACGTCCTTCGGCAGCGGGGTCGCGTCCTTGTTGAGGAGGTTGGTGACGTCCTTGCCGTCCAGCGTCCAGCGGTACGACAGGACGCGCTCGCCCTTCTTCCACACCGTGCCGGTGGTGTTGGTGAGGGTCGCCTCGACGGTGGCCTTCTCGCCGGGGATCATCCGCGCCGGCGTGTACGGCAGGAAGTAGGTCTCGCCCTCGGCGGCGGCGAGCGGCTTCTCGCCCTTCACCACCGTGCCGACGGCGGGCAGTTCGACCGTGCGCGCCGGGCCTGCCAGCAGCTTGCCCTGCTGGGTGCGGACGACGATCCGGTAGTGGTAGGTGCGGCCCTCACCGTCGAGCGCCGGGGGCGCGGTGCGGTCGGCGAAGGTCCGGGTGCCGCGGTCGACAGGGGAGAGAAGGGTCTCGTCGGTGGGGGTGAAGTCCTTCTTCGTGGAGCGGTGGACCTCGTACTCCCGCAGGTCCTTGCCCCGGTGCGCGCTCCAGGCCAGGTCGGCGCCGCCGGCGTGCGTGGTGCGGGGGGCCGCGATACGGACGTCGGCGGCGGCGCCCGAGACTCCCCGGTGGGTGAGCGATGAGCTGCCCCGGGCACGGTCGAGCTCGATGCGGGGCGGCTTGTGGTCGTCGCCCCGGTCGATCTTCTTGTCGTCCTCGTCGTCGCCGAAGAGACGGTCCAGGAAGCCGGGGTCGTCCTTGTCCTCGGCGAGTTCGCTGGCGGGTCTCCAGCCCTCGCGGGGATCGCTGGTGTCGGGTTCCACCGCGGCCGCGGGTCTCGCCTCTCTGGTTCCGGCGGGGGTGGCGGGCGCGGTGCCGATGATGAGGGCCGTCGCCACGGCGCCGACCATGGCGGCACGGAGACGGAAACGGCGGAGACGGACGCGGCGGAGGCGGATACGGACGCGGGTGTGGTCTAAGGCTGCCATGAAGGGCTCCTTGTTCCCCGTGGGCACAGGGGTCGCACAGGATTCGCCGGGCCCATCTGTGTACCAACACCCCCCAAAGGCGTGTCAATGAACATGTCAAATGGACGGGCGAGTTTCGGACTGCGAACGATGAGGAGAAGTCCTGCACGGATGCGTGGGGTGATGTGAAGCCGCAGGAACGGGGCGACCGGTATCGGTCACGCCATCAACTGCCTTTGTGTGTCAGGAGTGTTGACCGACTGCTGAAAACGTTTTAACTTCCCCTCACTCCGACTACGAGATGTGAGGGGGACCCGTGGCCGCTGTACTACGGGAACGCACAGGTGCAGAGGAGGTTGGGTCGGCGCGCGCTCGGACGGGCGATGCGCCACCGCGACGAAAAGGTTTTCAGAGCAAGGGCCGGATCCGGGGCGTCCGCTCACTCGTCCTGCTCATGCTCCCCGGCCTGGCCTACTTCCTGCTGTTCCACTACGGCGCCCTGGCCGGCAACCTCATCGCGTTCAAGGAGTACGTGCCGTTCGACGGCATCTGGGGCAGTCCCTGGGTCGGCACGGGCAACTTCCAACGGATGTTCGAGGACGGGGCGTTCTGGGCGGCCGTCCTCAACACCCTCTGGATCGCCGTCCTCCAGCTCGCCTTCTACTTCCCCGTGCCGCTCGCCCTCGCCCTGCTGCTGCACAGCCTCACCCGCAGCAGCGTCCGCCGCTTCGTGCAGTCGGTGGCGTATCTGCCGCACTTCATCTCCTGGGTGATCGTCGTCGCCCTCTTCCAGCAGCTGCTCGGCGACACCGGACTGCTCAACTCCTCGCTGGACGGCATGGGGTTGAGCACCGTCGACATCATCGGCAACCCCGACGCGTTCCGGTCGCTCACCGTCGCCCAGGTCATCTGGAAGGACGCCGGCTGGGGCACGATCATCTTCCTCGCCGCCCTCGCCCAGGTCGACGAGCAGCAGTACGAGGCCGCCGCGATCGACGGGGCGGGCCCCTGGCGGCGCTTCTGGCACGTCACCCTGCCCGCCATCCGCCCGGTGATCGTGCTGCTGCTCATCATGCGGCTCGGCGACATCCTCTCCGTCGGCTTCGAGCAGATGCTGCTCCAGCGCGACGCGGTCGGCCCGGAGGCCGCCGAGATCATCGACACCTTCGTCTACTACCAGGGCATCGTCGGCGGCGACTACGGATTCGCCGCCGCCGCGGGCCTGTTCAAGGGCGTCATCGGCGCGCTGCTCGTCTACGCCGCCAACAAGGTCGCCCACCGTCTCGGCGAACAGGGGGTCTACAAGTGAGCGCCCGCACCACCACCCGGACCGCTCGTCGCGGGACCCCCCGTACCGCCGTCCGGCCCGGCTGGATGGAGAAACCGAGGCCGCTGACCCAGGCCGCCAAGGCCGTCGCCCTCGCCGTCGTCGTCCTCCTGGTGTGCGTGCCGTTCCTGGTGATCGTGTCGACGTCCCTCGCCTCCACCGACGAGGTCGTCGCCAACGGCGGCTGGGTACTGTGGCCGACCGAGCCGAGCCTGGACGCGTACCGCGACATCCTCGACGGCGGCATCGTCACCCACGCCCTCGGCGTCAGCGCCGCGGTCACGCTCGCCGGCACCCTGCTCAGCCTCGCCTGCACGGTCACCCTCGCGTACGCGCTGTCCCGCCCCGGCGTCTTCGGCGGCCGGCCGGTGCTGCTGCTCATCCTGTTCACCTTCCTCTTCCCGCCCGGCATGATCCCGAGCTTCCTGCTGGTCAAGGAGCTGGGCCTGCTGGACAGTTACGCCTCGCTGGTCCTGCCGGTCCTCGTGAACGTCTTCAACCTCGTCGTTCTGCGCGGCTTCTTCCAGGGCATCCCCGAGGAGCTGTACGAGGCGGCGCGGCTCGACGGGGCGGGGGACTGGCGGGTGCTGTTCTCGGTCGTCCTGCCGCTGTCCAAGGCCGCACTCGCCGTCGTCGGACTGTTCTACGCGGTGGCGTACTGGAACTCCTGGTTCTACGCCTCGCTGTACCTGGAGAGCGACCACTGGCCCCTCCAACAGGTCCTGCGCACCTATGTGGTGGCCGGCTCCGGACTCACCGACGCGACGACCGGCGAGGGCACCGTCACCGCGCCGCAGACCGTGCAGATGGCGGTGCTGGTGATCGCCACCGTACCGATCCTGCTCGTCTACCCGTTCCTGCAGAAGTACTTCACGAAGGGCGTGCTCACCGGCGCCATCAAGAGCTGACCCGGGAGCAGCAGTTCCCGAGAGCCGACACTCCATCAAGAGCCGTGCACGGAAAGGTCATCCGCTCATGCCCAGCATGTCCCGCCGTACGTTGCTCCGCTCCATGGCCGTCGGGGGCGCCGCAGCCGCCGCCCCCGCCCTGCTGACCGCCTGCTCCACGAGCTCCGGTGACAGCGACGTCTCCAACGCGGGCAAGAAGCTCGCGCCCTGGCCGAAGTACACCCCCGCGAGCGGCCCGAAGCCGGACCTCGCGCCCAGCGAGGCCGGCGTCCAGGCCGGCTACACCTCCTACCCCGCCGACCTGGCCAGGTCGGTCTCCCGCACCCCGGGCGACGGCTCCACGGTCAGGGTCATGTCCGTGTCGTTCGGCACGCCGCCGAAGCCCGCCTCCGCCAACCGGTTCTGGGCGGCGGTCGAGAAGGCCCTCGGGGTGAAGATCGAGTACACGATCGTCCCCCAGGCCGACTACCAGAAGAAGATGGCCACGGTGATGGCCGGTGACGCCGACACCCTGCCGGACATCATCAACGTCTTCTCCGGCTTCGTCCTGCCCCGCGAGGCCGAGTTCGTCCGGCGCCGGGCCGAGGACCTCACCCCGTACCTCTCCGGCGACGCGATCGCCGACTACCCGAACCTCGCGAACATCCCCACCCACGCCTGGCGCGACATGGGCCGCATCGGCGGTCTCCTCTACGGCATCCCGCTGGAGCGCCCGCTGCCCGGCTCCACGCTCTGGCTCAACCAGGGCATGTTCACCGACGCGGGCATGAAGGAGGGCTGGACCGCCGACGACTTCGCCGCCGTCGCCAAGCGGGCCACCGGCGGCCGCACCTACGCCCTCGGCGCCGCCGCGGGCTCCAACTTCGGCAACGGCTTCCACGGCGCCGCCCACAACGCACCCCAGGAGTGGGCCGTCACCGAGGACGGCACCTTCCAGCCGGCCTGGGCCGACGAACGCTACAAGGCGGCGATCGCCTTCCAGAGCCGGTTGCGCGCGGACGGCTCGTACCACCCCGACGCCACGTCCGTCTCCCAGATCGACCTGACCACCCTGTACTACAACGGCACGGTCGGCTCCATGCAGGACGGCTTCGGCGCGTATCTCCCCAAGTACCGGGAGAGCAAGGGCAAGCTGACCCCGGCGGCGGCCCTCCCGTACAGCGTCGGCGGTGAGCCCGGGGGCATCATCGCCGCCCGCCGTTCCTTCGGCTACACCGTGCTGAAGAAGGCGAAGAAGGAACGGATCGAGCTGCTGCTGCGCATCCTCGACTACCTCGCCGCCCCCTTCGGCAGCGAGGAGTGGGAACTCGTCCACTACGGCGTCGAGGGCACCCACTTCACCCGCGCCGCGGACGGCTCCCCGCAGGCCACCAAGCTCGGCGAGGTCGAGAACAACACCAACCTGCCGCTGAAGTACCTCGCCGAAGGCCCCCAGGTGCTGTTCGTACCGGGCATGCCGGACGCGGTACGGGCCCTGCACACCTGGCAGCGGAAGGTCGTGCCGCACGCCATCCGCAACGCCTCCTTCGGACTCCAGTCCGCCACGAAGAACTCCCAGGGGGCCACCCTGAAGGCCCTCGTCGACGACACGGTCACCGGCATCATCGCCGGACGGCTCCCGCTCTCCGCATGGGACGCGACCGTGAAGAAGTGGCGTGAGCGGGGCGGCGACAGAATGGCCGAGGAGTTCGCGAAGGACTACGCGGCCAATACGTGAGCAGCGGCCCGCCGGCGGCGGCAGCGGAACAGGAGACGCGGGGGATGGGGAACGACATGGCGCCCAAGGAGACGGAATCCACGGAGCCGATGCCCGAGGGGCTGGTGCGCAGGTCGTCGGTGCCCGAGATGTCGGTGTCCGAGACGTCGGGGTCCGGGGAATCGGCCGCCGGGAAACGGGTGTTCAGGGAATCGGCCGCCAAGGGCCAGGTGTCCAAGGAATCGGTGTCCAAGGACCCGGTGTCCAAGGGGCGGGTCACGATCCGTGAGGTCGCCGAGCGGGCCGGGGTGTCGACGGCCACCACCTCCCGCGCGCTCAGCGGCAACCATCCGGTGCCCGCCGCCACCCGGGCCCGCGTCCTGCGCGCCGCCCGCGAACTCGACTACGTCGCCAACGCGCACGCCCGCGCCCTGGTCGGCGGCGGCCGCAAGATGGCCGCCGTCGTCGTCCGCCAGGTCACCAGCCCCTTCTACGCCCAGGTCGCCGAGGGCGTGGAGGCCGAGGCCGCCGACCGGGGCTGGCTCTGCGTGGTCGGCGCGACCGGGGGAGACCCGCAGCGGGAGATGGAGTTCGTACGGCTGATGCGGGAGGAGGGGGCGCGGCTGGTGATCCTGGTCGGCGGGGTCGTCGAGGACGACGCGTACCGCGAGCGTGTCGCTCAGTACGCGCAGGCCCTGGACGCGTCCGGCGCCCGGCTGGTGCTGTGCGGCCGGCCGGCCCCCGGGCCCGAGGTTCCCGCGCTCGTCGTCGAGTTCGACAACGAGGCCGGGGCCCGTGCCATCACCGGGCATCTGCTGTCCGCCGGGCACCGCCGGATCGTCTTCCTCGGCGGGCTGCCCGGGAACACCGCGCTCGACGCCCGCGTCGCCGGGTACCGGGCGGCGCTGGCCGAGCACGGGTTGCCTCCGGCGGCCGCGCGGGTCGTGGACTGCGGGCTCGGGCGCGCGGCCGGGCTGCGGGCGATGACCGAACTTCTCAAGGAGACACGGGAGTTCACGGCCGTGTTCGCGGGGGACGACATGGTCGCGGCGGGGGCGCTCCGCGCGATCGCCGAGACGGGGCTGAAGGTTCCCGATGACATCTCGGTGGTCGGCTACAACGACATTCCCCTGGCCGAGGACTTCGATCCGCCGCTCACCACGGTGCGCACGCCCGCGGAGGAGTTGGGGCGGGCGGCCGTGCGGATCGCTCTGCGGGATCCGGAGCACGCGGCGGGGAGCCACCACGTGCTGGGCACGCACATCGTCGTGCGCCGCAGTGTGGCTCCGCCAAAGGCTCCGTCGAGTGCTCCGCCAAGTGCTCCGCCAAGTGCTCCGCCGGTAAGGCCGTAGGGCGACTGCGGGTGATTCGTGGCTGGTCGCGCAGTTCCCCGCGCCCCTTCGGGGCGCGCTGCCCTGCTCCCCGTCTACAACTCACGGAGGATTCACTCCCGTATGACCGCGCCGCACGTGTCACCCGCTGACAGCTCCACGCTCCCGCCCGCCGATCTCCTCCTCTCCCCCCTCACCGGCTGGACCCGCGCCCACTGGGAGGCGGTCGCCGATCGGCTGCTCGACGGGCTCGTGCCGTATGCCTCGCCGGGGCTCGCGCAGTACCGGCTGCCCGGGCGGGCCAGTCACTCCGGCCCACTGTCCGACGGTCTGGAGGGGTTCGCGCGGTCCTTCCTGCTCGCCGCGTTCCGGATCGCGGGGTCGCGAGGGCGGGTGGGGCCCGCCCTGATCGAGCGGTACGCCGCCGGGCTCGCCGCCGGGACCGATCCGCGGGGCGGTGACGAGCGGTGGCCGGCGATCACGGACCGGGCGCAGCCGATGGTGGAGGCCGCCTCGATCGCGATCGCCCTGCACGAGAGCCGCCCGTGGCTGTGGGACCACCTCGACGACGGCGTGCGCGGCCGGGTGGTCGACTGGCTGGGCGGGTTCGTCGGGGCGGACGTCAACGACTCCAACTGGCGGCTCTTCCAGGTGATCACCGAGGAGTTCCTCGCCTCGGTCGACGCCCCGCACAGCCGCGCCGAGATCGACGCGGGGCTCGCCCGGCTGGAGGACTGGTACCGGGGCGGCGGCTGGTACACGGACGGCGACGGACAGAAGTTCGACTACTACAACGGCTGGGCCCTGCACCTGTATCCGGTGCTGTGGGAGCGGATCGCGGGCCCCCGCGCGGACGCGGGGCTGGTGGCCCGGCATCGCGGGCGGCTGCGCGAGTTCCTCGGCGCCCACCAGCACTTCTTCGGCGCCGACGGGGCACCGGTGCACCAGGGCCGCTCGCTCACCTACCGCTTCGCGACCACCGCCCCGCTGTGGGCGGGTGCCCTCGCCGACGCCACACCCCTGCCACCCGGCCGTACCCGCCGGCTCGCCTCCGGCGCCCTGAAGCACTTCGCGGAACGGGGCGTGCCCGACGAACGGGGCCTGCTCACGCTGGGCTGGTACCGGCCCTTCCTCCCCGTCACCCAGCGCTACTCGGGCCCCGCCTCCCCCTACTGGGCGAGCAAGGCCTTCCTCGGGCTGCTCCTGCCCGAGAGCCACCCCGTGTGGGCCGCGCCCGAGGAGCCCGCGCCCGTCGACGAGGCCGACACCACGCTCGCCCTGCCCGGCCCCGGCTGGCTGCTGCACTCCACCGCCGCCGACGGACTCGTACGGCTCGTCAACCACGGCAGCGACCGGTTACCGCCGCCACCCGCCACGGTCGACGACAGCCCGCACTACGCCCGGCTCGCCTACTCCAGCGCCACGGCACCGGAGACCCCGGGCCCCGACAACCACCTCGCCCTGCTCGCACCCGACGGCACGCCCTCCCCACGAGGCCGCATCCACCCCCTGGGCACCGAGGGCCGACGCGCCGCGTCCCGGTACGGCGACGGCATCGAGACGGTCAGCGTGGTGCACGGACCGTGGGAGATCAGGGTGCACCGCGTCGACGCCCCGACCGGCACGCCCGTACGGGAAGGGGGGTGGGCCGTGGCCGACGACACCGAGCCGCCGGTGGGCGCGTCCGGGCCGGGCTGGGCGCTGGCCCGCCGAGCGGACGGCCTGACCAGCGCGATCGTGGGCCTGCACGGCTGGGGTGACACGCCCGGTGCCGTCGTACGGGCCGTCGGCGCGAACGCGTACGGGCACCACTCGGCGACACCCGTACTGCACGGGTCCGGCGGGAGCGGGCCGGTCCTGGTCACCCTCGTCCTGCTCAGCGGCGACCCGCACACCCCGCACACCGGGGCGAGCGCGACGGTCGACGCCGCCGGAGACGTGGACATCCGCTTCCCGGACGGCACCCGGGAGCGCGTACGGCGCGGCGAAACGCCGTATATGTCCTCAGCGTTGACGCTCCCTTAGAGGCAGTGACCGAAGGGACAATGTTCGGAAACCTGTGAAATCCCTAGCTTGGTGGCGCACCGCACGTCCGTCCCAGACGTCCGTCCACCAGCAGGGAGACCTCAGTGCTCACCCGTTCACCCCTCATCCGCAGACTCTCGAACCTGGCGGTCGCGGGGGCCGCCATGCTCGCGGTCCTCGCCCCGGCCGGTGCCGCGTCCGCCAGCGGCAACGCCGCCGTCGCCAAGAAGACCCAGGCGACGGTCGCGGAGAAGAACACCGAGGCCGCGGCCGCCGTGAAGCTGCGCAAGCTCTACGACTTCCGCCTCCGAGTGAAGCCCAACAACGCCAAGTACCTCGGCCGCCCCTGGAAGGCCAGTGAGCCGATCCAGGAACTGAAGAAGTGCTTCAACTGCACGTTCCCCGTCAAGAACGCGCCGAAGAAGTACCCCAAGGAGAACCAGCTGATCAAGCTGAAGGCCTGTGCGGCCGGTCCCTTCGGCTGCCGGAACGCGCCCGTCCGCTTCCACGGGGGCGTGAAGAACGGCTGGTACTTCACCGCGGAGAAGGGCCACTTCGACGGCAAGGGCTCCAAGGTCTACTTCCAGTTCTACAACGAGAAGAAGACCGGCTACCTGGCACTGCACGTCTGGGCCTACGTCGCGAAGCCGTCCGTTCCGGACAGCGTCAACAAGTCGTTCGCGCGCGGCAAGTGGCAGGACTTCGCGCACAACATGGGCGTGAAGATGCACTGCAAGCACAGCTCACTCTGCTGACGCCCTGACGCCCTGACGCCCTGACGCCCTGACGCCCTGACGCCCTGACGCCCTGACGCCCTGACACGCGGACCGCTGAGCCCCTCCGCTCAGCGGTCCGCCAGCGTCATCGCCCGGTCCAGCGCCTGGAGGAAACCGTTGACCGTGATCCGGTCGCGGACCGCCAGGCGCAGCCACTCCTCGTCCAGCCCCGGGAAGGTGTCGCCGCGGCGGACGGCGTAGCCGAGGGTGCGCAGATGCCGTCGTACGGCTGTCGCACGGGGCAGCCGGATCAGCACGAACGGGCCCTCGGCGGGCTCGGCCACGAGCAGGCCGTCGGGGCCGAACTCCTTGAGCCCGGCGACCAGATGGGCCCGGTCGGCGGCGACGCGCTCGGCCGCTTCGGCCGCCTCCGCCAGCGCCCGGTCCGACACACACGCCTCGGCCGCCGCGAGGGCGGGCGTCGACACCGGCCACAGGGGCTGGGCGCGCTCCAGCTCGGCGATCGTCCCGGGGGCGGCGAGGACGTAGCCGATCCGCAGTCCGGCCAGCCCCCAGGTCTTGGTGAGGCTGCGCAGGACGACGAGACCGGGTACGTCCGTCCGGCCGGCCAGCGCCTCGCGCTCGCCCGGCACCGCGTCCATGAACGCCTCGTCGACCACCAACGTCCGCCCCGGCCGGGCCAGTCGGGCGATGGACTCCGCCGGATGCAGCACCGACGTCGGGTTGGTCGGGTTGCCGATCACGACCAGGTCGGCGTCCTCCGGCACGGCCGCCGGGTCCAGCCGGAAGCCGTCCTCCTCCCGCAGCAGTACCCGGTCCACGGTGTGCCCGGCGTCCCGCAGCGCGGCCTCGGGTTCCGTGAACTGCGGATGCACGACCACGGGTTGACGGACCTTCAGCGCGCGGGCAAGCAGCACGAAGGCCTCCGCGGCTCCTGCCGTGAGGAGTACCCGGTCCGCCGGCAGCCCGTGCCGGGCCGCCACCGCGTCCCGGGCGGCCCGCCCGTCGGGGTAGGCGGCCAGCCCGGCCAGCGACCCGGCTATCCGCTCCCGCAGCCAGGCGGGCGGCGTGTCGGCCCGGACGTTCACGGCGAGGTCGATGAGCCTCGCCCCGTCGTCCCGCACCTCGGCGTCGCCGTGATGCCGCAGATCGTGACCCGCGTGCCGCAGGTCGTGCTTGCTCCCGGAGCCGGATTCAGTGTGCATGGGAGTGTGTGTGTCCCCAGTGGTGATGATCGTGACCGTGGTGCCCGTCGTCGTCCGGACGGACGTGCGGCTGTCGCGGCAGCCCCGTGGTGTTCCCGACGCCGGGCGGGGTGCCGCCGGGGCCGGAGGAGTCGCGCGCCTCGTGGGTCATGTGCGGGTCGCCCTCCAGCGCCTTCCGGTACCGCTCCACGACCAGATCGAGCAGTTCCGGATCCGGTCCGATGACATCGGCCGACCGTACCCCGATCTCCGGACGCGCGGCAGCCCAGCCCTCGGTCTGCTGCCGCACCCGGTCCGCCGCCAGGCCGGTGAGCGGGAAGTACGGCAGCACGACGATCCGCCGCGCGCCCAGCCTCACGCACCGGTCGAGACCGCTCGGCACGTCCGGCGCCGCCGACGACACGAACGCCGTCTCCACACCGGCGTACCCGCGCCCCTCCCACAACAGCCGGGCGGCCCTGGACACCTCGGCGTTGGCCTCCGGGTCGGTCGACCCGTGTCCGACGAGCAGCACGGTCACATCGGCCCGGTCGCCCGGCATCCGCGGCGAGGGCGACCCCAGCGCCTCCTCCAGCCGCCGCTCCAGGAGGTTCAGCAGCACAGGGTGCGGGCCCGGCGGACGGCCCCAGCTGTACGAGATCTCCGGGTGCCGCTCCTGCGCGCGGGCCAGCGCCGCCGCGACGTCCGCCTCGGCGCGACCGGCGGGCTCCCACATCAGCGGGACCGCGACGAACCGCCGTACCCCGCGCTCCACCAGCTCGGTCACGGCCTCGCCCAGGGGCGGCCGGAAGGGGTCGACGAAACCGCCCCCGACGGGCAGCCCGGGGTGGCGGCGCCCCAGCTCGCGCAGTAAGTCGCGGAACGCCTCGGCCCCGGCGTCGTCCCGGGTGCCATGACCGGCGAGGAGCAGGGCGGGCGGCGGGGTGGTCACGGTGTCTCCTCGGAAGCGGAAGGCGGGTGCGAAGCGGAAGGCGGGTGCGGGTGCGAAACGGACGGTGGGTGCGGAGCGGAAGGTGGGTGGTGCGCGGGGGTGTTCAGGGCGGGTCGGCGGCGGTCACCGTCATCGTGTCTCTCAGGGCCACGGTCACTGGTCACGGTGATCATCATGCCGACCGTCGCCGGGTCCGGTGAAACCAGGGGCCGTCGGCCGGCCCGACTCGTCCGGTGGCGCGGCGTCCCGCACGACCCCGGCCGTCGCGACGGCACACGTCACCCTCGCAGGCCGCCCCTCCGTCCGCCGCGACTTCCGCTTGGGGACGAGGAGTTCACCACCGCGTACGAGCGCGGCGGCCTCCGCGACGGACGGGGTGCCCACGGCCGCGAGGGGCGCGCCGGACGGGTTCGGCACCTCCACCCCGGCCAACTCCTGTGCGGAGTAGGTCACCAGGGGAACGCCGAGGCGTTCGGCGGCCTCGACGATGCCGGGTTCGGCGCCCTTGGCGTCGACGGTGGCGAGCACGGCGAGCGACTCGGGCGGGAGACCGGCCTCCCGCAGGGCGTCCTCGATCAGACAGAGGACCTCCGCCACCGGCGCGCCCCTGGAGGCGCCCACACCCACGACCAGGGAGCCGGGCACATGGTCAGCCACGGCCGCGCCTCACAAGGGGCGCGGGGCGGTGGCACATGCGGCTCCGCCGCGTGCGCGCGACCGGCCACACCGAACCCGCGGCCAGAACCCGGTCACCCCACTCCGCGTTCACCCGGGGCGCCGCAGCCACCACACCCCGCTCTTCCGGTAGCAAGGACACATGGCGGTCTTCGTGGCACTCGGCGCGTTCCTGATGACGCTGCTCGGCGGCTGGACGGCACAACGGGTGACGGACCGCCGTCACCTGGTGCTGGGCCTGGCCGGCGGCCTGATGCTGGGCGTGGTCGGCCTCGACCTGCTCCCCGAGGCACTGGAGGCCGCCGGCGACGAGGTCTTCGGCGTACCGGCCGCCCTGCTGCTGTTCGTCGCCGGTTTCCTCCTGGCCCACCTGGTGGAACGCCTGCTGGCCGCCCGCCAGGCGGCACACGGGGCGGAGGAGCACAACGGCCGTACGCCCCAGGTGGGCCTGACGGCCGCGGCGGCCATGGTCGGACACAGCGCCATGGACGGCGTCGCGATCGGCGCGGCCTTCCAGATCGGCGAGGGCATGGGCATCGCGGTCGCGCTCGCGGTGATCGCCCACGACTTCGCGGACGGCTTCAACACGTACACGCTCACGCGCGTGTACGGCAACGCCCGTCGCCGCGCGCTCGCGATGCTGTTCGCGGGCGCGGCGGCCCCGGTGGTCGGCGCGGCCTCCACGCTCCTCGTCACGATCCCCGAGCAGCCCCTCGGCTGCTATCTCGGCTTCTTCGGCGGCGGGCTGCTCTACCTCGCCGCCGCCGAGATCCTCCCCGAGGCCCACCACGAACACCCGGCCCGTTCCACCCTGCTGTGCACGATCGCCGGGGCGGCCTTCATCTGGCTGGTGGTGGGCGTGGCGGAGTGAGCGGAAGGGCGCGAAGCCGGGCGGGGCTTCGAGCGGGCCGCCACTCATGACGTCCGGCATCTCTCCACGAACCGTCGGGCGACGTCTGGCTCGGCCGCCCAGTGCGTGTGCAGATAGCTCGCGTGCACCCCTCGCTGCACGAACCCCTCCACCCGCGGCCCCGGGGTCCGTATCCCCCAGGCGGGAGCCGGCCCGGCCCCCGGCTCGACGACCGTCCGATGGAATTCGTGCGCCCGCATCCGGGTGCCGGCCGGCGCGAGCACGTTGTCGCCGACGGCCACGGCGTCCCGGTAGCCGAGGGTCAGCCGCTCGTCCATCCGCGCCGTCGCGTCCAGCACCCCGCACATGGGCCTCCCGTCCAGCTCCCGGCACAGGTAGAGCAGGCCGGCGCACTCGGCGGCCACCGGAGCGCCGCCGAACGCCAGCTCGGCGACCGCCTTCCGCAGCGGCTCGTTGGCGGACAGCTCGGCGGCGTACATCTCGGGAAACCCGCCGCCGATCACCAACCCGCGTGTTCCGTCGGGCAGTTGCTCGTCGCGCAGCGGATCGAAGACGACGACCTCGGCACCGGCGGCGGTCAGCAGCTCGGCGTGCTCGGCGTAGGAGAAGGTGAACGCGGGCCCGCCGGCCACGGCGACCACCTCGCGCTTGCCCGTGCCGGTGGCGACGGGCGGCTCCCACGCCGCACCCGACAACGTCCCGGCGGTCCGGGCGAGCGCGACCAACGCCTCCAGATCACACCCCGCCCGCACCTGCGCGGCCATCGCCGCCACGGCCTCCACCGCCGCGTTCTGCCGCTCGGCCACCGGCACCAGCCCCAGATGCCGGGACGGCGTGTCCACCTGAGGCGCCCGCCGCAGCACCCCCAGCACGGGCACACCGGTGGACTCCAGGGCGTCCCGCAGCAGCTCCTCGTGCCGGTCCGAGGCGACCTTGTTGAGGATCACGCCCCCGATCCGCACCTCGGGATCCCAGGAGGCGAACCCGTGCACCAGCGCCGCCACCGACCGAGACTGCGACGACGCGTCCACGACCAGCACCACCGGCGCCCGCAGCAGCTTCGCCACATGCGCGGTGGACGCCAACTCCCCCTGCCCCGAGGCCCCGTCGAACATCCCCATCACACCTTCGACGACGGCGATGTCACACCCGCGCGCCCCGTGCGCGAAGAGCGGCGCGACCAACTCCGGTCCGCACAGGTACGCGTCGAGGTTGCGCCCCACCCGGCCGCTCGCGAGCGCGTGATACCCGGGGTCGATGTAGTCCGGCCCCACCTTGTGCGGGGACACGGCGAGCCCGCGCTCGGTGAACGCGGCCATCAACCCCGTGGCCACGGTGGTCTTGCCGCTGCGCGAGGAGGGCGCGGCGATCACCAGCCGGGGGACGGAGGGCAGAGGAGCGGAAGGGGAGGAGGTCACGGCGTCACCACTCGATGCCCCGCTGGCCCTTCTGGCCAGCGTCCATGGGGTGCTTGACCTTGGACATGTCGGTCACCAGATCCGCGAAGTCGACCAGCTTCTCCGGCGCGTTCCGCCCGGTGATGACGACATGCTGGGTCCCCGGCCTGTTGCGCAACACGTCGATCACCTCGTCGGTGTCGATCCACCCCCAGTGCAGGGGGTACGCGAACTCGTCCAGCACATACAGCTTGTACGTCTCGGCCGCGAGGTCCCGCTTGACCTGCTCCCAGCCCTCCCGGGCCTTGTCCTCGTTGGCCGAGTTGTCACCCTGCACGACGTCGCGCTGCACCCACGACCAGCCCTCGCCCATCTTGTGCCAGTCGACGGACCCGCCCTCACCGGACGCCCCGAGCACGCGCAGCGCGTTCTCCTCGCCGACCTTCCACTTCGCCGACTTGACGAACTGGAACACCCCGATCGGCCACCCCTGGTTCCAGGCGCGCAGCGCGAGCCCGAACGCGGCGGTGGACTTGCCCTTGCCGATGCCCGTGTGCACGAAGACCAGCGGACGATTCCTGCGCTGACGAGTCGTCAGTCCGTCGTCCGGTACGACACTCGGCTGTCCCTGCGGCATCTACGCGGCCCTCCTCGAAGTCCTCTGCGGTCCCTGAGTTCCCTGCGGTCCCTGCGTTCCCTGCACATCCCGTACCAGCCCGGCGATGGAGTCCGCCCGCAGCTCGTCCAACGTCACCGCCGTACCGCCCAGTTCACCCGCGAGCTGCCCGGCGAGCCCGAGCCGGACATGGCCCGACTCGCAGTCGACGACCACGGACGCGGTGCCGTCGGCCGCGAACAGCCGCGCCGCCCGCCCGGCGAGGGCCACGGGCTCCGGCCCACCGGTCGCCCGCCCGTCGGTCACCACCACGACCAGCGGCCGGCGCGCGGGGTCCCGCAGCCGCTCCACCCGCAGCACGTCGTGCGCCTTGAGCAGACCGGCCGCGAGCGGCGTCCGGCCACCCGTCGGCAGCGACTCCAGCCGGGTCGCCGCCGCGTCCACGGACGAGGTCGGCGGCAGCGCCACCTCGGCGGCCGACCCCCGGAAGGTCACCAGCCCCACCTTGTCCCGCCGCTGATACGCGTCGAGGAGCAGCGAGAGCACGGCGCCCTTCACGGCACTCATCCGCTGCCGCGCCGCCATCGACCCGGAGGCGTCCACCACGAACAGCACGAGGTTCCCCTCACGCCCCTCCCGGGTCGCCTGCCGCAGATCGTCCCGGCGGACGACCAGCCCCGGCCCGGACCGCCCCCGCGTCCGCTGATGCGGCGCGGCGGCCTGCACCGTCGCCGCCAGATGCAGTTTGGTCAGCGTGCCGCGCGGCCGGCGCGCCCCGGTCGTGCGCCCGTGCTCGGTCCGCGCCCGCGACCGCCGCCCGGCGGCGCCCTCCCCGAGCCCCGGCACGCTCAGCACCTTCGTACGAAAGGGTTCGGCGGCCCGTACGGCGGACTGCTCACCCGCGGCCGGAGCCTGCGCCGGCACGCTCTCCCCGCTCTCGGGCTGCGCCCCGGTGTCACCGCCCTGCGGCCCGTCGGGCTCCGAGGACGGTGGCTGCCCACCGCCACCGGGCCCGTCCGGACCGGGATCCGGATCCTCGTCCCCCGACGCATCCGACGACTCCGGCGCATCCGATGAATCCGCCGCATCCGGCGAATCCTCCGGCTCCGCGAACTCCTCCAGCGTCTCGTCGAGCTTGTCCTCGTCGAGCCCCGGCGCGTCGAACGGGTTCCGCCGCCGCCGGTGCGGCAGCGCGAGCAGCGCCGCCTGCCGCACGTCCTCCGCGAGCACCTCGGTCCGTCCGGCCCACGCGGCCAGCGCGGTCGCCGTCCGGGCCATCACGATGTCGGCCCGCATCCCGTCCACCTCGAAGGCCGCGCAGGTCGCCGCGATCTGCCGCAGCACCCCGTCGCCCAGCACCACGGACGGCAGCAACTCCCGGGCCGCCACGACACGTTGCCGTACGTCGGACTCCTCGTCCGCCCAACGGGCCACGAAACCCGCCGGGTCGTCGTCGTAGGCGAGCCGCCGCCGCACGACCTCCACCCGCTGGTCCGGCTCCCGCGAGGCCGCGACCTCGACGGTCAGCCCGAACCGGTCGAGCAACTGCGGTCGCAGCTCGCCCTCTTCGGGGTTCATCGTCCCGACGAGCAGGAACCGCGCGGCATGCCGTACGGAGACACCCTCGCGCTCCACGTACGAGGCGCCCATCGCGGCCGCGTCGAGCAGCAGGTCCACCAGGTGGTCGTGGAGCAGGTTCACCTCGTCGACGTAGAGGATTCCCCGGTGCGCGTCCGCGAGCAGGCCGGGCTCGAACGCCTTCACGCCCTCGGACAGCGCCCGCTCGATGTCGAGCGCGCCGACGAGCCGGTCCTCGGAGGCGCCGACGGGCAGTTCGACCATGCGCGACGGCCGTGTCTCGAACGCCGGCTCGTGCGGCCCGTCCGGACACGCGGGGTCCGGTTTCGCGGGATCGCAGGAGAACCGGCACCCGGCGACGACCTCCACCTCCGGCAGCAGCGCCGCGAGCGCCCGCACGGCGGTGCTCTTCGCGGTCCCCTTCTCACCGCGCACCAGCACACCGCCGACCGCCGGCGACACCGCGTTCAGCAGCAGCGCCAGCCGCAGGTCGTCCTGGCCGACGACGGCCGTGAACGGAAATGGAACAGTCACTTCTCGTCGCCCTCCACGTCACCCTCCGGCCCGGGCAGATGACCCGTGGCCGCTCGCTCGTCCCGTCCGTACGCCGCGCTCATCCGGGTGCTCCCGGTGTTCCCGGTGCTCCGGGCGGCACGAAGGGAAGTCCCGCCGGCGCGCCCGACTCGATGAGCCGCCAGAGCGCGTCCGTGTCCGCGTGCTCCTCGATCAGATCGCCGAGCCGGTCCAGCTGCTCCTCGCGCAGCGCGGCGAACGACGTGTCGGCGGCCGGCACGAACCGGCGCCCCGAGGCGGCCGCCACCTCACGCAGAAAGGCCCGCCGGAAGCCGTCCGACTCCAGCGACCCGTGCCAGTGCGTGCCCCAGGTCTGCCCGACCCGGCAGCCGTCCAGGCCGTGTCCGTCGTCGTCGGAGATGAACGCCTCTCCGCCCAGGACTTCGGCGACCCCGTGATGGATCTCGTACCCCTGGACCGGCTCCCCGAGGGCTTCCCCGACGGGCCGCGTGAGCGTCTTCTCCCGGGCGAACCGTACGCGCACGGGAAGCACCCCGAGCCCGTCCACGTGCCCCCGCCGACTCTCGACGTCGTCCTCGATGTGCTCTCCGAGCAGCTGGAACCCACCGCAGATGCCGAGCACCGGCCGCCCCTGGGCGGCCCTGCGCACCAGGGCGTCGGCGAGACCGCGCTCCCGCAGCCACTCCAACGCCCGGACCGTGCCCCGGGTCCCCGGAACGACGACGAGGTCGGCGTCGGCCAACTCCTCGGCCCGGTCCACGAACCGCACCACGACACCGGGTTCGGCGGCGAGCGCGTCCACATCGGTGAAGTTGGACATCAGCGGAACCGCGCACACGGCGACCCGCAGCACGTCCTCCCCGACGGGCGGCGCCACGTTCGACTCCCGGACCGTCCCGCGCAGCGAGATCCGGAGCCCGTCCTCCTCGTCGATCCCGAGCCCGTGCCGGAACGGCAGCACACCGTACGTCCGCCGCCCGGTGAGCCCGTGCAGCATGTCGAGCCCCGGCTCCAGCAGGGAGGCGTCCCCCCGGAACTTGTTGACGAGGAACCCGGCGACGAGGGCCTGATCCTCGGGCGAGAGCAGCGCGACGGTCCCGAAGAAGGACGCGAAGACCCCGCCACGGTCGATGTCACCGACGACGAGCACGGGAAGCCCGGCGTTCCGGGCGATCCCCATGTTGACGATGTCGGTCCGCCGCAGATTGATCTCGGCGGGGGAGCCGGCCCCCTCACAGATCACCGCGTCATACGTGCCCCGCAACTCGGCGAGACACTCCAACACGGTCCCGAGCAGCCGCTGTTGCCGCCCCCCGTGATACCCGCGCGCACTCATCTCCCCCACGGGCTTCCCCAGCAGCACGACCTGACTGCTCCGCTCACCCCCGGGCTTCAGCAGCACGGGGTTCATGAGCGCGCTGGGCTCGACACGACAGGCCTGCGCCTGCATGGCCTGAGCCCGCCCGATCTCGGCGCCCTCCTTCGTCACGAAGGAATTGAGCGACATGTTCTGCGCCTTGAACGGCGCGACCTTCACACCCTGCCGCACGAGCCACCGGCAGATCCCGGCGGTGACCACACTCTTCCCGGCATCGGAGGTGGTCCCGGCGACGAGCAGTCCGCCACTCATCCCTGACTCCTCACCTTCGGTGCCGCGAGCCGTGACATCCGGCCCCGCAGCGCCGCCGCACCCGCACTGACCCCCCAGGCGAGCCAACTCACCCGCCGGGACAACCGAACAGCCCGCTCGATGTCCGCCACGCGCACAGCCCGCCCCTCCCCATTCAGCACAGGCCGGTGCTCGACCCGCCCCCCGTACGACAACGTGCCCCCCAACCGCACTCCGAGCGCCCCCGCGAACGACGCCTCCACCGGCCCCGCGTTGGGACTCGGATGCTTCCCCGCGTCCGCCCGCCAGGCGCGAACGGCCCCCCGGGCATCCCCGCCGGCGCCCGCGGCCAGTACCGCGGTCAGCCGAGCCCCCGGCCATCCCGCCACGTCGTCCAGCCGCGCGGAGGCCCACCCGTACCGCCGGTACCGCTCCGACCGATGCCCGACCATGGCGTCCAACGTGTTGACGGCCCGAAACCCCACCAGCCCGGGCACCCCGCCGACAGCGCCCCACACGAGCGCCCCCACGACCGCGTCCGACGTGTTCTCGGCGACGGACTCCACGACAGCCCGCGCGATCCCGTCCGCGTCGAGTGCCTGGGGATCCCGCCCGCACAGATGGGGCAACCGCGTCCGCGCGCCCTCGACGTCCCCCGCTTCGAGGGACCGCCCGATCGCCCGCGCCTCCCGCCCCAGCGAAGTCCCCCCGACGACGGCCCAGGTGGCGGCGGCGGTCAACCCGACGGAGGCGACCCGCGACGGTCGTACGGCGGCCGCCGCGACGGCCCCCAGTGCCACGGCGCCACCCGCGCACACCGCGGTGTGCAGCGCGCCCCACCCCCGGTGGTCCCGCCACAGCACCCGCTCCACCGCGCCGGCGGCTCGCCCGAACGCGGCGACCGGATGCCCCCGGCGCGGATCGCCGAGCAGCAGATCACCGAGGAGCCCGGCGGCGGCGCCGTACGCGAACACGCGATCGGCACACACCGGTTCAGCCGATCACGGGGTCGGGCAATGAGCGGGCGCTGAGACCCGACGGGCAGCCGCACAGGGCGCACATGGCGATATGTCCTCACTCAGGGTGTCCACGCCCTGGTTCGACGAGACCGACGGTGAGAGTTCCTGGCTCCCGGGGGGTTCTTCCCCGGTGACAGTGGCGGGACCGCGCCGGACTCGCACCGGCTTCCTCTCCTGCCGTCGTACATGGCCCCGGCAGTCCACCACGCCCCTGGAAGACCCGTCAACTTGCTGTTGACCTGCGGCGCAGCGGTGTGCTCAGCCCCACACCGCCGAAATATCGCCAGACGCCCGAATCGGCTCTTTCCGCGCTCTTCCACGGCGAGTAAGACGGGAACACTTGAGGGAACGGCAGTACGAAGACTGAGCGCCTGGTACGGCCGGCCCTCCGTCACGTCCGCGCGGCGGCTGGGCAAGGCGCTCGGGTCGTCGAGACGGACGCCGTGTCGGTGTGCTGACCTTTGAGTGGAGGCCGGAGTGTTCGAGAGGATGTCTGAGACGCGGACTTGGATCAAGAGCAGCCATTCAGGCGATCCCAGCCTCTGTGTGGAAGCGTCGTTCGAGGAGAGCCGGATTCTGGTGCGTGACTCAAACTCGAAGAAGAACGCTGTGCTCTCCTTCCGTCACGCCGCGTGGTGTGGTTTTCTGGCGGGGCTTGTGGACCCGGGAGCGGACGGTTCTTGAAGAACCGTTCGGGGGACGGGAGGTACACGCGATGGAAGATCGGACCAAGGGATCCGCCTCGGCGCATGCGAGGACATCCAGGGACAGGCGGACGCGGTTGTCCGCCGCGGCCCCCCTGGCGCTCTTCAGCATGGTGGCCGGCGTCCTGTCCGTCGGAGTCGGCGCGCTCGCCGCTCTGCTGGTGCCGGGGGCGGAGGCGCGAGGCCTCGTCTGGCTGACGGTGACCGCCCTCATCGCCGCGGGAGCGGGTCTGTGGTGGGGGCTGACTCCGGTCACGGAGCGGCTCAGGGTGCTGGACCGGGCCCTGGCCGGGGTTCGGCCGCGGGATCCGGAGCGGCACTGAGTCCGGTGGGCCGCGAGGCGTCGGCGCGGGCGCGCAGTGCCTTGCCGAGCCCTGCGGCGAGCGAGGTCAGCAGGGCGGCGCCGAGTGCTCCGGTGATCGCCGTGGTGAGTGGTGCCGCGGCTCCCAGCTGAGTGGTGGGCAGGACCCGGCCCGCCACGGCGATGCTCAGTAACAGCACGCTCGCGCAGAACGTGCCCAGCAGCATACGGACCGACATGAGCCGTATCTCGCCGTCGACCCGGGCGCTCTCCACCCGGATGAGCGCCTCCGCCCACTCCTGTCGCTGCATGGCGTACGACTTGAGTGTGCAGTCGTCCAGTGCGGTCGTCCCCTCGGGATCGGGGGAGTCCGGTGGGGGAGAACCGCCCGGATCTCCGTTGCCGGGCGCGGCGCGGCGCGCGGTGAGCCGCCTCCACCATTCTCGTCCGAAGACCGCCATCGGCCCTCCCCCGTGTCCGCCCGGGTGTCCCGTCCCGGGGCTCAGTCGTTGTCCAGGCTCTCCTTGACCGTGTCGAGGAACTCGATCATCCGGTCACCGTCGTACGCCTTGTCACTGATGTCCGCAAAGCACTCCTGGTAGCGCACCGTGAGGTCGAGGTCGTCACGGTTCGACAACCCGCCGCTGGGGCCCTCCAGGTACAGCAGGTCGTCGTCGTCCTTGAAACCGAGCAGGATGAACGGGCTGAGGGTGCTGAAGTGGGCTCCCACCGTGAACGGCAGGAGCCGGATGCCCATCCGCGGACGCCGGGACAGGGTCGTGATGTGCTCCAGTTGCCGGCGCATCACCCTGGGGCCGCCGATCACGCGCCGTACGGCGGCTTCGTCCAGGACGATCTCGACGCGCGGCCCGGTCTCGGAGTCGAGGTACCGCTCCTGTCGCGCCGTGCGAAGCTCCACCGACCGCCGTACGTCCGTGCCCTCGGTCGTCGGCGAGAGAAGGGCGGTGGCGTAGTCCTCGGTCTGGACGAGGCCAGGCAGCACGATGGGGTTGTAGATGCGGATGGAGGTCGCGGCCCCCTCGTATCCCAGGTACTGAGCGAACGGCTGGGACACCAGGTTGCCCCACGGCGCCCACCACGACGGCCCCTTCGAGCCCCGCGCGGCCTCTTCCAGCTCACTGACCAGCTCGGGGTCCGTGACCTCGTACTGCTGCATCAACGCCCGTACATCGGTGACGCTGACGCCGACCGTGCCGGCCTCGATGCGCATGATCTTCGAGAGTGACCAGTCCAGGGCGTCCGCCGTCTGTTGCTTGGTCAGCCCGGACGTGTACCGGGCTTTACGCAACTCGACGCGGAGTCTGCGTCGATTCAGGCTCGGATCGAGATCCCTGGGCATGGCGCTCCCCTGTCTACATGTCAGGTGGCCATCGTCGAACGGCGACAATCTGATAGCTTACGCCGATCGGGTACCGTCGTATAGCCATCGCCTAAATGACATGTGTCATTTCGACGAGGTCACAGTTGCCGTGAACAATAGACAAACCCCCTGTACCGGTCAAATCGGTACAGGGGGTTTGTCGTGGCGCGTCGTGCGAGGTGGGAGGGGTGAACGGGGCCTCAGGCCATGATCAGGTAGATCCCGTAGCCCACCGCCGCCGTGCAGGCCGCGAAGCAGGCGTACGCCGCTGTCGTGGCGAGGGCCGGCGAGGTGCCGGCGGCGGTCGCGGTCTCCCGCTTGGAGAGGCCGACGATCCCCAGGGTGAAGAGGCCGACGAGGGCCACGGTGACCACGAGGCTGACTCCGAAGACGGAGCCGAGGGCTGCCCAGTCGATGTGCATGGTGGTGATCTTCCTCAGGGAGTCGCGGGGCTCAGACGGCGGGCGTCGGCGTGGAGGAGCTGGCCGAGGCCGTGGTCTCGGCGGCGGCCGGGGCCGAGAGGGCCGGAATGGTCGCCGTGAGGTCCTCGTTCACGGTGCCGGTCGGCGGCGGCGTCACGGCGGCCATCGCCGTGGTCACCACGCCGGGCGACTCCTCGGTGTCGTTCACGTTGGTGTGGTCGATCACCTCGCGGCGCGAGACGATCCAGATCGCGACGCTGGAGGCGACGAGGAAGACCGCGACGGCCGTCGTGCCCCAGGTGCCGAAGGACGTCACCCACTCCGCGAGCGCCGCGACCAGTGCGGCGGCCGGCAGGGTCAGACCCCAGGCGACGAACATCCGCGTCGCGGTGGACCAGCGGACCACACCGCCCTTGCGGCCGAGGCCCGCGCCCATCACCGCACCGGAGACCGAGTGCGTGGTGGAGAGCGAGAAGCCGAGGTGCGAGGAGGCCAGGATGACCGTGGCCGCGCTGGTCTGGGCGGCGAAGCCCTGCTGCGGCTGGAGGTCGGTCAGGCCCTTGCCCATCGTGCGGATGATCCGCCAGCCGCCCAGGTAGGTGCCGAGCGCGATGGCCGTACCGGCGGAGACGATGACCCACACCGGCGGGTCGGAGTCGGGCGCGAGGGCGCCGCCGGCCACCAGGGCGAGGGTGATGATGCCCATCGTCTTCTGGGCGTCGTTCGTGCCGTGGGCCAGCGAGACCAGGCCCGCGGAGGCGATCTGACCGGCGCGGTAGCCCTTGCCGGAGGCCTTCTCGCTCGTGTGCTGCCCCAGTCTGTACGTCAGCCGGGTGGCCAGCATCGCCGCCATGCCGGCGACCAGCGGGGCCGCGACGGCGGGGATCAGCACCTTGGTGACGAGCGCGTCGCCGTGCACCGCGCCGACGCCGACCGAGGCGATGGTGGCGCCGATCAGGCCGCCCATCAGGGCGTGCGAGGAGCTGGAGGGGAGCCCGACGAGCCAGGTCAGCAGGTTCCAGAGGATGGCGCCGACGAGCGCCGCGAATATGACCTCTGGCTGTATGCCGGACTCGTCGACGAGTCCCTTGGAGATGGTGTTGGCGACCTCGATGGACAGGAACGCGCCGACAAGGTTGAGCACGGCGGACATGGCCACCGCGACCTTGGGCTTCATTGCGCCGGTCGAGATGGTGGTGGCCATCGCGTTGGCGGTGTCGTGGAAACCGTTCGTAAAATCGAACGCGAGCGCGGTGATGACCACGATCGCGAGGATCAGCGAGAAGTTTTCCATTTACCTGAGCTTCTTTCGGACGTCAGTGGCATGAGGACCGTAAGCAACCTGGGTGAACGGAAGATGAACTGGGGCGGGCGCACGGGTGTAGTGAAGGGGGTATCGCCGCTCCGCTTGTGTGTCGACGGACGGGTCGAGCCCGGCGGAGCGGCGGGACAGGCCTTCGAACTGAGGCGGAATGCCGAGGTCCGCTACCCCCGGGCGAACTTCTTCAGCCGGCTCGTCGACCCGTTGAAGAGGTTCTGGTCACCCGGCAGGCTTCCGCTGCCGTTGTCGTACTGCCAGATCGTCCAGAACTTCCACCCCGCCGGGAGCTCTCCCGCCCCCGCGGAGTCGTACCGGGCCAGCCACAGCGCGTGGTTCCCGCCGAAGGCCGTGCTGTTGCCGGTGCAGGTCTTCCACCAGTGGGTGGTCGTGTAGATCACCGGACGGCGGCCCGTGAGGCGCTTCATCTCGTTGCTGAACGACGTGATCCAGCCGACCATCCTGCTGTTGCTCAGGCCGTAGCACTTCCTCTTCTTGTCGTACGGGTTGTACTCGATGTCGAGCGCCGGCGGCAGGGTCCAGCCGTCCGCGCGCCAGCCGCCGCCGTTGTTCACGAAGTAGCGGGCCTGGGCCTTCCCGGAGGACTGGTGGGGCATCGCGAAGTGGTACGCGCCGCGGATCAGGCCCGCGTCGCGCGAGCCGTTGTACTGCTGGCCGAAGTACGGGTTGCGGTAGGTGGTGGACTCGGTCGCCTTGACGTAGACGAACCGGGCGCCCTTCGACTTCGCGTTCGACCAGTTCACCTTCCTCTGGTGCGACGAGACGTCGTGCCCCTTGGGCCTGGCGGCGGCCGAGGCGGAGATCTCGGCGAGAGCGGTCCCGCCCAGGGCGAGCGCCGCGACGGAGGCGGCGACCACGCGGTGGCGACGACGGGACGGCTTGAGAGCACGGGCCATGCTTCCCCCCGGAATGGCGACGTGTGCGACAAAACATCCGGAGGCTACTGGAAGATCACCGAATCCCGGTCGATCACCAGCCAATCGCCAACTCGGGGTGACGTATGCGGATATGGGCTCTTCCGAAGGACCGCTTCCCGCCCTGCCGTGCCCGCGCCGGGGACCCGCCGCCGCGGGCCGCCTGGCAGGATCACGGCATGGCTGAGCAGCAGGGGAACACCCGGGACGAGCGGGGCGCGGGTGCGGGTGCACGGGATGCGCGCGACGTACGGCGGCGGGGTGTGCCGGACGACGTGGCGCGCGCGTGGGACGAGCTCGTCGCGACGGCCCGCCGGACGGTGGCCGACGGGCTGGTCGTGGGCACCTCCGGGAACGTGTCCGTGCGCGTCGGGGACACCGTCCTGGTCACACCGACGGGAGTGCCGTACGACCGTCTGACCCCGGACGACGTGACGGGCGTCGACCTCTCCGGCCGACAGGTCCTCGGCACGCTCCGGCCGACGAGCGAGCTCCCCATGCACCTGGCGATCCAGACGACCACGGACGCCCGTGCCGTCGTCCACACCCACGCCGTCCACGCGACGGCCGTCTCCACCCTCGTGAGCGAGCTGCCGCTGATCCACTACATGTCCGCGGTCCTCGGCGGACCCGTCCGAGTCGCCCCCTACGCGACCTACGGCACCCCGGAGTTGGCCGAGAACATGCTCCGCGCTTTGACAGGGCGCACCGCTTGTCTCCTCCAGAACCACGGCACGATCGCCTACGGGAACACCCTCTCCGAGGCCTACGACCGCACAACCCAACTCGAATGGATGTCCCGGGTCTGGCTGACGGCGTCCTCGATCCCGGGCCTCACCCCGCACCTGCTCACGCCCGAGCAACTCGCGGAGGCGGGCGAACGGTTTCGGGGGTACGGCCAGCCGGGGTAGCGGACTTCGGGTGCCACGCCACGCCCGACACGGCCGGACAGGCCGTCAAGGCTGCTCACCGCCGTGCCGGTTCGCCTCTGGCCGTGCACCTCGGTTCCGCTCCCGGCCGCCCACCCCCGGTTCTGCCCCCGAGCGTGGCTCTTCCGGTCGGCTGCCCCTGCTCCCGCCGGTTGTCGGCTCTCCGCCGCGACGGCGCTCAGCCGACCGGGCCTTCTCGGTGATGTCGAGCCCGCGTGCGCCCATGCGAACGCCAGGGGTGGGGGCGGAGAGCACCCCAGTCCCCCCGGCCCCACGGCTGCCCCGCCCCGCCTCCCGGTCACCCCGACGTCCACGCCCACTGGCCCACGACGCGGTCCGCCAGGACACTGGACCCGTGGGTGCAGTCAAAGCAGCAGTCGCGGCCGTCGGCCTCGCGTTCGCGGCCGGTGCGGCCAGTGTCGCCGCGGGCCGCCTGGCGAGCGACGTCGCGCTGAAGGCGCCGCCGGGCGCACCGCTGCCGACGGAACCCCGGCTGACCGTGCACGCCACCGCCGCCGGCCGCATCGCCCTGACCCGGGCCTTCGCCTCACAGCGCCCCGGCACCTACGGACTCACCGGCAACGGCACCCACGCGGTCGTCGGCGACGTCCTGAACAGCGCACCGCACGCCCCCGACGCGGTCGTACGCCGCCTGGAGCGCGTCACCCACGGCACCCTGGAGCCGGGCGACAAGGTGTGGTTCACCCCCGCCCTCCACATCGGCGACCCACGGACCGCCCTCGGGCTCGACCAGGACGACGTCGAGATCCCCGGCGAACTCGGCACCCTGCCCGCCTGGTTCGTGCCCGCGGCCCGGGACACCTGGGTGATCGCCGTGCACGGCCTGGGCGCCACCCGCGAACACACCATGAACGTCATGGAGTTCCTGCACCGCCACCACTTCCCGGTGCTCGCCCTCGCCTACCGCGGGGACCCGGACGCACCCCGCTCGCCGGACGGCCTGAACCACCTCGGCGAGACCGAGTGGCGCGACGTGGACGCCGCCATCCGGTACGCCGTCAGGTCCGGCGCCGAGCGGGTCGTCCTGCTCGGCTGGTCCACCGGCGCCACCATGGCCCTGCGCGCCGCCACGCACTCCGCGCTGCGCGACCGCGTCGCCGGACTCGTCCTCGACTCACCGGTCCTCGACTGGACGGCCACCCTGCGCGCCCTCGCCGCCGCCCGCCGCACCCCCGGCGCCCTGCTGCCCCTCGCGGTCCGCGCCGCCCAGGGCCGCACGGGACTGCGCGCCGTCCCCGTCGACCAGGACACCGTCCCGCCGGGGCTCAGGACGCCGACCCTGCTCTTCCACGGCCCCGACGACGCCGTCGCCCCGTGGGGCCCCTCCCGCCGCCTCGCCGCCCACCGCCCCGACCGGGTCACCCTCCGCACGGTCCGCCACGCCCCGCACGGCGCCATGTGGAACGCCGACCCCAAGGCCTACGAAGAAGCCCTCCGCCGCTTCCTCACTCCGCTGATGTAGGCAGCCATGGGCCGCGAGAGGTCCCGCACCAGCTCCACCGCCCACCGACGGAAGGGCCGCGAAACCTCTCCACCGCGAGAGGTACGCCACATTCCGTTTAGTTCCGTACCAAGGCGATCCCCATCAATGTCAACCCCGTGGGGAACCCGTGCCTTGGCCACCCCTGTCGCCCGCTGTGACATTCCGTTTGGGTTTTCGGACCGTCAACCGGAAGACTGCCCCCGTGACGTCCCGTAACCCGCGCGACTCCAGGCTCCGACTCGTCGGCCCGCGAACCCTGGCCGCCGCTCCCCGAGCAGCAGTGACCCAGCGTCGCCGACCGGCTCCCCGGCCCCCGGAGGGCACACCGCCGCCCGTGGAACTCGCCCGCATGGCCCGCGCCGTCCTGGCGGACGCGGCTCGCGTCGCCCACTGGGCCGATGCCGCCCTGCGCCCCGGCCGCGAGGGGGCGAACCCCGACGGCAAGGGCACCCTCTCCGCCGTGACCGCCGAACGGGCCGCCGCCGACCTCGGGCTGACCCCGGATCAGGTCCGCCACGACTGGGACACGGCACGGCTGGCCGGCCTCGTCGAGGTGCACGGCGACAGCGCGCGCCCCGGCTGGCGGCTGCGTGCCTGGAACCGCGACGACAGCGCCGTACTGCGCGGCTGGGTCGCGTTCTTCGACGCCTGGTCCATCGCCTATCCCGAGCCCGAGGACCGGGAGCCCGCGGCCGTCGCCGAGGTCGTCTCGGCCATGCCCCAGGTGCTCTCCTTCCTCCAGCTCTCCGCCGGGCCCGTCCCCGTGGAGCAGCTCCTCGACCTCCTGGAGCAGCGGGTCACCGAACTGCGCACCGAACGCTGCGAGGTCCCCTACGGTCCGCAGCCCGAGCCGAGCCCGGAGCCCGGAGCCGAGGACACCCCCCTCGCCCCGCTGCTCGACTGGTCCCTGCGCGCCCTCGCCTCGGTCGGTGCCCTCACCTACGACGACGCCCAGGCCACCCTCACCCCGCTCGGCAGCTGGGCGGTCTGGGTCAAGCTGGAGCAGATCTGCGTCGCCGCGCAGAGCCCCGCCGGGAACATCGAGGTCTCCGCCGAGGACATGCTCAGAGGCTGCGCCCAGCTCCGCCCCAACGCGGCCCGCGCCGAGTACCGCGCCTGGCTCGCCGCCCGCCCCGTCGGCGGCGCCGTCACCGAGCTCATCGACGCCGCCCGCGGCGAGGACGCCCTCATCCGGGGCCTCGCCTTCGAGGCGCTGCGCGTCGTCGGCGCCCCCGCCGAGCCGGACGTCCGCACCGTCGCCGACGAGACCCCGCTGCGCCCCTACGCCCTGCTCTGGCTCGCCGTGCACGACGGCGCCGACCCCGAGGACGCGCACGAGGTCCTCACCCGCGAGGAGGCCACCTGGCTCTGGGTCGACACCGCCGCCGCCGTCGCCGACCACGGCGAGGCCCCCCTCCTCGTCCGGCACCTGGAGTCCGCGGTGCAGCCCACGGTCCCCGCGCTGCTCGCCGAGGTCCGCGCCGTCGGCCACCCCCGCACCGTCCAGGTCCTGGTCGCCCTGGCCGCCGCCCACCCCGACCCGGCCCTCGCCAAGGCCGTCCGCCGCGCCGCCTTCCAGGTGCACACCGGAGGCAGCTGACCGGGAGACGGAGCACCGGGGAGGGCGTCAGCCGCCTGTCTCGGGGGCGTACGTGCCGAAGCTCCACACATTGCCCTCGGCGTCCCGGGCCAGGTAGTCCCGCGAACCGTAGTCCTGGTCCGTCGGGGGCGTCAGGATCTCCACGCCGTGCTCCACGGCCCGCCGGTGGTGGGCGTCCACGTCGTCCACGACGATGTACACCCCGGTGGGCCCCGCGCCCTTCATCGCGCCGTCGAAGACGCTGCCGCTGCCCTTGGAACCGACCATCACCGCGCCGTTGCCCTGTGTCAGCTCGGCGTGCTGCACCACCCCGTCCTCGCCCTCGTACACCGAGAGCTCGGTGAAGCCCAGCGCCTCCGTGAGCTGCCTGATGGCGGCCTTGGCGTCCGCGTACAGCAGCGTCGGATAGATGCTCGGACGTCCGTCGCTCCTGCTCGTCATACCGATCACGACCTCTCCGTCGTCCGGAATACGACCCGCTGCTCAGTTTTGCACCCACCACCGACAACGCCCTGCCGAGCGAACGACCCGGACCGATGCCGGGCGCACCGGCGACCGCACCGGATGACCGCACCGGTGACCGAGGCCACGTGATCCCTTGTCATACGGGCGGAAAACCGCTTGCCGCCCCCAGTTAGAATCGGCCCATGGCCATTCTCCTCGCGCATTAGACGGCGGGAACGTCCTCAGCCGCCCACCCGCCACACCGATCCGCCCTGGAGCCTGTCCGTGATCTCCGCCTCCGCCGTCGAGCTGCGCGCCGGTGCCCGCGTCCTCATCGAGTCCGCCACCTTCCGCATCGCCAAGGGCGACCGCATCGGTCTGGTCGGCCGTAACGGCGCCGGCAAGACCACCCTCACCAAGTGCCTGGCCGGCGAGGGCATCCCGGCCGGTGGCACCATCACCCGCTCCGGCGAGGTCGGCTACCTCCCGCAGGACCCCCGCACCGGCGACCTCGACGTCCTCGCCCGCGACCGCATCCTGTCCGCGCGCGGCCTCGACGTACTGATCCGCAAGATGCGCGAGAACGAGCAGCGCATCGCAGGCGGTCAGGGCAGCACGCGGGAGAAGGCGCTGAAGCAGTACGAGCGCCAGGAGACGGAGTTCCTCACCAAGGGCGGGTACTCCGCCGAGGCCGAGGCCGCCACCATCGCCGCCGCGCTCAACCTGCCCGACCGGGTGCTCGGCCAGCCGCTGCACACCCTCTCCGGCGGTCAGCGCCGCCGTATCGAGCTGGCCCGGATCCTCTTCTCCGACGCGGACACCCTGCTCCTCGACGAGCCGACGAACCACCTCGACGCCGACTCGATCGTCTGGCTGCGCGACTACCTCAAGACCTACCGCGGCGGCTTCATCGTGATCTCCCACGACGTCGACCTGGTCGAGACGGTCGTCAACAAGGTGTTCTACCTGGACGCCAACCGCGCCGAGATCGACGTCTACAACATGGGCTGGAAGCTCTACCAGCAGCAGCGCGAGGCCGACGAGAAGCGCCGCAAGCGCGAGCGGCAGAACGCCGAGAAGAAGGCCGCCGCGCTGCACTCGCAGGCCGACAAGATGCGCGCCAAGGCCACCAAGACCGTCGCCGCGCAGAACATGGCCAAGCGCGCCGACCGGCTGCTCGCCGGCCTCGACGCGGTACGGGTCTCCGACAAGGTCGCCAAGCTGCGCTTCCCCGACCCCGCGCCCTGCGGCAAGACCCCGCTCACCGCCGAGGGACTGTCGAAGTCGTACGGCTCGCTGGAGATCTTCACCGACGTCGACCTCGCCATCGACAAGGGCTCCCGGGTCGTCATCCTCGGCCTCAACGGTGCCGGCAAGACCACCCTCCTGCGTCTCCTCGGCGGCGTCGAGAAGCCCGACACCGGCGAGGTGATCGAGGGCCACGGCCTCAAGCTCGGCTACTACGCGCAGGAGCACGAGACCCTCGACCCGGACCGCACGGTCCTGGAGAACATGCGCTCCGCCTCCCCCGACCTGGACCTGGTCGAGATCCGTAAGACGCTCGGCTCGTTCCTGTTCTCCGGCGACGACGTCGACAAGCCGGCCGGGGTCCTCTCCGGCGGCGAGAAGACCCGTCTGGCGCTCGCGACCCTCGTGGTGTCGTCCGCGAACGTCCTCCTCCTCGACGAGCCGACCAACAACCTCGACCCCGCCAGCCGCGAGGAGATCCTCGGCGCGCTGCGCACCTACAAGGGCGCGGTCGTCCTCGTCACCCACGACGAGGGCGCGGTCGAGGCGCTCCAGCCGGAGCGGATCATCCTGCTGCCGGACGGCGTCGAGGACCTGTGGGGCGCGGACTACGCGGATCTCGTCGCGCTCGCCTGAGCGAGTGACCGGCCGAATGGGTTGATCAACTGCGTATGGATCATTCGGCCCATCCGTGATCCATCATCTGTGTGAGATCTCCTCGTACCGAGGTGTGTCCTACATCGATTTCCCGGCCGAGCCCTTCTCCGTGAAGGGCTCGGCCGTCGCGCGTCTCTGACCTGGCACTTCGCGGAACAACCCGTTCGGCCGTACGGACGCCGCTGGGCGGAATCACAGGTTCCACTCGTGAGTACGCGCTCCTGTCGTCAAAACCTTGTCTCACGGACCTTGCCGAATGGGTGGCCATCGCGCGCCGGAGGGGTGATCATGAGGAGACCAGAGCGCACTTCCCATGAGGAGGACCGGGTGGCCGAGACTCTGAAGAAGGGCAGCCGGGTTACCGGCGCCGCGCGCGACAAGCTCGCGGCAGACCTGAAGAAGAAGTACGACTCCGGTGCGAGCATTCGGGCGCTGGCCGAGGAAACCGGCCGCTCGTATGGCTTCGTACACCGGATGCTCAGCGAGTCGGGTGTCACGCTCCGAGGGCGTGGCGGCGCGACGCGGGGCAAGAAAGCCGCCTCGGCCTGACGCCGGGCGGCCCATCGGCTTCGATGGTGGCCACCCGGTCGGTCGGCTGATCGACCGGGTGGTTACTGTGCAGTCACTTAGCATCGCTCCATCGCTCTGCTGACCGCACTCATCGGAGGCGCCCCATGGCTTCGCTCGAACCGCTGCTCGACAAGGACGGCGTACGGCTCACCGTTGACGACGCGATCGCCACGGTGACGCTGACCAATCCGGCCAAGCGCAACGCGCAGAGCCCCGCTCTGTGGCGGGCGCTCACCGAGGCCGGGCGGTCGGTGCCGGGCTCCGTCCGCGTGGTCGTGCTGCGTGCCGAGGGCAAATCGTTCTCCGCCGGGCTCAACCGGCAGATGTTCGCGCCCGAAGGCATCGAGGGGGAGCCGTCGTTCATCGAGCTCGCGCGCCGTGACGACGCCGGGCTCGACTCGACCATCGCCGAGTACCAGGAGGCGTTCACCTGGTGGCGGCGCAACGACATCGTGTCCATCGCCGCCGTGCAGGGGCACGCCGTCGGTGCGGGCTTCCAGCTTGCCCTCGCCTGTGATCTGCGCGTCGTCGCCGACGACGTGCAGTTCGCCATGCTCGAAACCAGTCTCGGGCTCGTGCCCGACCTCACGGGGACCCATCCGCTGGTGAGCCTCGTCGGGTACGCCCGCGCCCTGGAGATCTGCCTCACCGGGCGTTTCGTCCAGGCGGACGAGGCGCAGCGGGTCGGGCTCGCGAATCTCGCGGTGCCTGTCGATCAACTCGACGACGCCGTGCGGGATCTGGCGGGGGCGTTGGTGACGGCGCCGCGGGAAGCGGTGATCGAGACCAAGGCGCTGCTGCGGGGAGCCGGAGGCCGGGGGTACGACGAGCAGCGGGCGGCGGAACGGGCGGCCCAGGCTCGGCGGCTGCGGGACCTGGCGGGGGTCGGGGAGTAGCCGACTCGGTGGAGCTCTCGTGGAGTCGCTCGTGGAGTCCGCCGTGCTCAGCGGCCGACGGCCGTGATGAGTACCGCCACCGAGGGGCGGTCCGGTAGCGCCTCGCCCACCGCTCGTCGCACGTCGCGCGCCACGTCCAGGACCCGCCTCTCCCGCGTCACCGCCAGTTCCACCCGGACGTGGCGGCGGGGGAGAGCGGGACCCGGGGCGATGTCCACGGCTCGGCCCGGGCCGCCGAGAGCGCTGGTGAGGTGGCTGACGCCGCGGACCGAGAGCGCCGCGGCGGCCACACGGGACTCCTCGTCGTCGCCGGTGGGCCGGGGCGCGGCGGCGGGCACGGGTTCAGGGGCCGGTGAGGCGGGTTGCTCCTCCTCCACCACCGCGTCTTCCAGCAGATGGGTCACCCGGAGGTCGATCTCCGTCACCGTCAGTCCGAGGCGTTCCGTGGCGGTGGTGGAGAGCGCCGTACGGAGGCGGGCCGCCGTGACCGGAATGGGCTCGGCGGCCGGGCCCGAGAAGGCGGCGAAGTCGGCCGTGACGCGCAGGGGGCCGGGCGGGAGGGCGCTCGGGGGAGGGGGCACGGCGGTTTCGGGGGAGCCGGGAGAGGCCTCCGGGTCGGCCAGGGAGATGCGGAGGGGGCCCAGGGCGACCCCGCGCAGCGACGCGGCCGTACGGCGCAGTGCCGCCCGGGCCGCGCTCTCCGTGATCCACGCGCCGTCGTGCGGGCCCCCCAGGGGGAGCACGCGGCCGAGCCCGAGCCGCTGACGTACCGCCATCGTCCATCCGTCCGCCGTCATTGCTCCAGCCTGCCGCATCCCTGGCGCGCGGCACCGCAACCGCGCTTACTGTGGGCTAGAGGGGGGACGACCGGAAGGGACGTACGGCATGACTGACATGACGGAGCGGAACCGGACGGAAGGACCCGACACCACCAAGGAGTCGACGCAGGTCGGGCGTAGGACGACCCGGCGCGGCGGCGGCGATCCGGGAGGTCGGGGGCGTACGACCATCGCCGACGGCGTCGTGGAGAAGATCGCCGGGCTCGCCGCGCGGGAAGTGGTGGGCGTGCACGCCATGGGCAGCGGGCTGTCACGGACCTTCGGGGCCGTGCGGGACCGGGTCCCCGGCGGGGCCAAGTCCGTGACCCGGGGTGTGAAGGTCGAGGTCGGCGAGGTGCAGACCGCGCTCGACCTGGAGATCGTCGTCGACTACGGGGTGTCCATCATCGACGTGGCCCGTGATGTGCGTGAGAACGTCATCGCGGCCGTCGAGCGGATGACCGGCCTGGAGGTCGTCGAGGTCAACATCGCGGTCAGCGATGTGAAGCTGCCGGACGAGGAGGACGAGGAGCCGGAGTCCCGGCTGCAATGAGCGGAGCCCCGGCCCCGATGAGACACCACAGTTCGACGGAACGCGTCAGCCCGATGGCACGCGACAGGAGTCCCTGAGTCCCTAGGAGCGCAGCATGAGCTTGGCCGTGACCGGCATGATCGCAGGGATGGCCCTCGGCTTCGCCGGATACTTCGGCGGATTCGGCGCCTTCCTGCTGGTGGCCGCGCTGGGCGCCGTCGGCTTCGTCGTCGGCCGGGTCCTGGAGGGGGACCTGGAGCTGGGCGACTTCTTCCGCCGGCGTGACGACCGACGCCGGTGAACCCGGTGGACAGCGGCCGTCCCACGGAGACGAAGGCCGTTCCGCCCGGTGAGCGCGGGGCGACCAGGATCGCCGACCGGGTGGTCGCGAAGATCGCCGCGCAGGCGGCGCGCGAGGCACTGGTGGCGCCGACGTCTGCCTCCGCGCCCCCGAACGCCACCGTCGTCCTTCGTCAGGAGACCGCGCGCGTCCGTGTCACCCTCGGACTCCCGTACCCCTCGGACATCGGTGGCCAATGCGCTGCGGTGCGTCGTCATGTCGCCGAGCGGGTAGGGACGTTGGCGGGAATGCACGTATCGGAGGTGGCCGTCCAGGTGGAACGGCTGCACCTGGCGCACGCACACGACGCGGCACAGGGGAGGACGCGATGAGCGAACCCCAGCGCTCCGAAGGCACCACTCAACGACTACCCGTCATCGAGAAGGCCGACGAGAAGGCCCACGACGCGGCCGACGCGACGGCCGGGGGGAAGGCGGCCGACCGCGAGCCGGATCAGTCGGCCTCGGCCGCCGCTTACGACCCGCCGCCCGACCTCGACGGCGACAACGGCGGGGAGAAGCGCTTCTGGTCCGCGCGCAGAGTCCCCGCGGCCGTCCTCGCGGCGCTGCTCCTCGCGGGCGCGGGCCTCTTCCTGTACGACATCGTCGCCGTCCGCGCCGACCGGCCCGCCATGGCATGGCGCCGTTCGCTGGCCCGGCAGCTCGCCGAGCGTCCCCTCGACGACGTCTGGGTGCTCGTCGGCGCTTCGGTCGCCGTACTCCTCGGCCTCTGGCTGCTCCTGCTCGCCGCCACCCCCGGACTGCGCGACGTCCTGCCGATGCGGCGCGTCCACCCCCGGGTACGGGCCGGACTGCACCGGGGTGCCGCCGCGCTGGCCCTGCGCGACCGGGCCATGGAGGTGTCCGGCGTGCAGTCCGTACGGGTCCGGGCGGGACGCAAGCGGGTCGACGTCCGCGCGGTGTCCCACTTCCGGGAACTCGACGAGGTACGGGCCGACCTGGACGCCACGCTCGCCGACGGTATCCGGGGGCTGGGCCTGTCCCGGCCGCCCGCCCTGTCGGTGCATGTACGCCGGCCCGGCCGGAAGGGGTGAGTGTTCGATGCTGAGGATCGTCAACCGGGTGCTGCTCGGAGTCGTCGGACTCGTCCTGGTCGGTATCGGCGGCGCCGTCCTCGCCGTCGGACTCGGCGTGGACCCGCCCTCCTGGTGGCTGCACGACGGCCCCGACGACGTCCTGCTCAGCGACGCCGAGCGGACGCGCTGGCGTGATTCCGGCTGGTGGTGGCCCGCCGTCATCGCCGGGCTCGCCGTCCTCGTCCTGCTGGCCCTGTGGTGGCTGACGGCGGTCCTGCGCCGCCACCGTCTCGCCGAGGTGCTCGTCGACACCGGCGACGGCGAGGGAGCACTGCTGCGCGGGCGGGCGCTGGAAGGCGTACTCACCAGCGAGGCGGCCGAGTCGGACGGCGTCGAACGCGCCCACGCCCGCCTGACCGGCCGCCGCAACGCCCCCGAGGCCCGAGTCCGCCTCCTCCTCCAGCCCCATGTGAACCCTGCCGACGCCCTCCACACCCTCACGACGGAGGCCCTCACCCACGCCCGGAACTCGGCCGGTCTGGCGGCCCTACCGGCGGAGGTCAGACTGCAAGGGGCCAAGCACCGAGCGGGAAGGGTGAGTTGAGCGCCGATCGGTTTGTCCCGCCTCCAGGCGTTCCGCCGACGCGGATGCGGTCAACGCGGTAGACGGCGGGCACGGCGCCAGGCGCTCCGCCAAGAGCGCCGGTGTTCCGCGCCATTGACACCGATGGCCCCCACCACGCAGGCGATGGACAGCAGCCCGAAGAGCCGGCCGAAGCCGAACCCGAAAAGGATCCCCACTCCCGCAAGGCTCAGCCCGCTGTACGCGGCGACCAACCGTTCGGCCAGTTCGGTGTACCGACTGGGCCCCTCGATCAGCAGGTAGCTCCCGAAGTGCAGTACCAACCAGCCGCCGAAAAGGATCACCGAGAGATAGGTGAGCGTCCGGAGCGGCAGTGGGGTGTCGTTCCGTTCTTCCCACCGATGGTGCACGGGCTCCTGCCAGGCCCACACCTGGCCCTGCCAATCGGCGACGACGAGCTCCGAGCGTAGCCGCTCGCTCCAGTCCAGCGAGACCGTGAACGACGGCTCCGATGCCCCGTCGAGATACACGTCCAGCCCGTCCCCGAACGTGCCCTGCACCTTGGTTGTCTTCGTGATGGCGGCGGTCCGTACAGGCAGGCACTGCTCGACACCCCGCTCGGCGATACACGCCGAAACGCCCCGCTCCTGGCGCTCGTGGTGGTACGCCGCCCCGATGCGCCCGGCGCCCAGACCCGCGAGGAGCAACCCCACGACGATGCCGGCGACCCACCATGAACTGTCGTTGCCTCGCCGGCGCATTCCCCGAGTAAATCAACGTCAGGCGGAGCCGTACAGGGTGACAGCGGATCCGCTGATCAAGGGGGAGACGCGAGATGACGACGGAGCCCACCGTCGGGCGGCGGTCGGCCACCGGGGCGGTTGCGCTGTCGACCCAGCGGGTGAGGCCGCCGAGATGTTCGTGGGCGGGTCGAGGATGCTGGACGCTCTGCGGCCGGAACCAACCGAGGACGTTGCCGAGGTCACCCGCCGACCAGGTCCGCCGCGGGGTCAAGGACCCCATCGACGTGGCCAGTCGGCACGCCGGCGGAGTTCCTCGGGCGGATGCGTACGGACCGGGTGATGCGCCAGCCGGTCCCCATGCCGTGGATCTCACCGTCCCGGGGCGGACGCCCGCCGAAGCACGGCAGGGAGGTCCGCTTCGCCGAGCCCGTCACCCGCGGCGAGCCTGCCGCGGCGCCGAGCAGGTCACCGACCGCTGGGGCACCGCTTGATGGGGCCACCGCTCGCGCGATGGCCTGGAACCTCGTCCGTCCTCGTCCGACCACCCGATCGGCGTGGATCGACCACACCGGCGAACTCCCCCTCATCGAGGGCACGTTGATCCGCATCAAGAGGTCGACCGCCTGCCCGGCGGCCACGAAGGGCCAGCTCAGAACCCGTGCCGCATCCCACCGTCGACCGGCAGCATGATGCCCGTCAGATAGGACGCGGCCGGAGACAGCAGGAACGCCCCCGCACGCCCGAACTCCTCCGGCCTCCCGTACCGTCGCAACGGGATCCGGGACTCGTGCGCAGCCCGGGTCGCCTCCGGATCCGCCGACATCCCGTCCAGCTCACGCACCCGATCCGTGTCGATCCGAGCCGGCAGCAGCCCGACCACCCGAATCCCGCGCGGCCCCAGCTCGTCGGAGAGCGACTTGGCGAACCCGGCCAGCCCCGGCCGCAGCCCGTTCGAGATGGTCAGCCCCGGAATCGGCTCGTGCACGGACCCGGACAGCACGAACCCGATGACGCCGCCCTCACCGAGCTCCTCGGCGGCCGCCCGCGCCAGGCGGACCGCCCCCAGGAACACCGATGCGAACGCGGCGCTCCACTGCTCGTCCGTGGTGTCGGCGACGAACCCCGGCGCCGGCCCGCCCACGCTGACCAGGATGCCGTCGAAGCCCCCGAAGTGGTCACGGGCGGCGGCGATCAGCCGCTCGGCGGCCTCGGGGTCCGCGTTGTCCGCGGCCACACCCACCGCGTTCGCCCCGAGCGCTGCCGCGGCCGCGGCCACGCTCTCCTCCTCGCGGCCCGTGACGACCACCTTCGCGCCGTCGGCGACGAGTTCCCGCGCGACCGCGTTGCCCAGTCCGCGGGTCGCCCCGGTGATGATGTAGACACGGTCCTTCAGCCCAAGATCCATGGCCCCTATCCTGCCTCCTCCCCGTCGAAGAGAGCGAGGGCGGTGCCGACGAGACCGACATGGCTGAACGCCTGCGGGAAGTTCCCGAGCTGTCGCTTCGCGACGGGGTCGTACTCCTCGGCGAGCAGCCCCACGTCGTTTACCAGCCCCACCAGCCGTTCGAACAGTTCGCGCGCCTCCTCCGTACGGCCGGTCAGGTGCAGCGCGTCCGCCAGCCAGAACGAGCAGACGAGGAACGTGGCCTCGCCGCCCGGCAGCCCGTCGACGGAGGCGGTCGCGGCCGTGAGGTGGTCGGCGCTGTAGCGGCGCACGAGCCCCTCGTGGCTCAGCTCCTCGCGGATCGCGTCGACCGTGCCGACGACGCGGGGGTCCTCGGGCGGCAGGAAGCCCATCTGGGGGATGAGCAGCAGCGCGGCGTCCAGTTCACGGGAGCCGTACGACTGGGTGAAGGTGTTGCGTTCGGCGTCGTAGCCGCGCTCGCAGACCTCGCGGTGGATCTCGTCGCGCAGGGCCCGCCAGCCGTCGAGGTCACCGCCGGTCAGCGTCGGATCGTCCTCCAGGGTGCGCACGGCACGGTCGGCGGCGACCCAGCACATCACCTTGGAGTGGGTGAAGTGGCGGCGCGGCCCGCGCACCTCCCACAGTCCCTCGTCCGGTTTCCGCCAGGCCGTCCGCAGATACTCCATCAGCGCGCACTGCATCCGCCACATGTCCGGCTTGTCGGGCAGTCCCGAACGCCGGGACACGAACACGGAGTCGATGACCTCGCCGTACACGTCCAGCTGCAACTGCCGTACGGCGTCGTTGCCGACCCGGACCGGGCTCGAGTCCTCGTAGCCGGACAGCCAGGGCAGGTCGTACTCGGGGATGCGGCGCTCTCCGGCCAGGCCGTACATGATCTGCAGGTCGGCCGGGTCGCCCGCGGCCGCGCGCAGCAGCCAGTCACGCCAGGCCTCGGCCTCCTCCTGGTAGCCGCAGGACAGCAGCGCGCCGAGGGTGAGGGTGGAGTCACGGAGCCAGCAGTGGCGGTAGTCCCAGTTGCGGACGCCGCCGATCTCCTCGGGGAGGGAGGTGGTGGCGGCCGCGACGATGCCGCCGGTCGGGGCGTAGGTGAGGGCCTTGAGGGTGATCAGGGAGCGGACCACGGTGTCCCGGTGCGGCCCGTCGTACCGGCAGCGCGCCGCCCAGGCCCGCCAGTCGTGGAGGCTCGACCGCAGCGCCTCGTACGGGTCGACGAGGCGGGGACGGGGTTCGTGCGAGGGGTGCCAGGTCAGCACGAACGCGACCTTCTCGCCGGGCTCCACCGTGAACTCCGCGTACGTGGCCCGGTCCTCGCTCCACGAACGCACCTCGGGTTCGCAGCGCAGCCACACCGCGTCCGGGCCCGCGACCGCCACGCGGTGGCCGTCCGACCTGCGCATCCAGGGCACGACCGAGCCGTAGTCGAAGCGGAGGCGGATCGTGCTGCGCATGGTGACCCGGCCGCTCAGGCCTTCGACGATCCGTACGACGTCGGGGGCGCGATCGCGCTGCGGCATCAGGTCGGTCACGCGCACCGCGCCCTCGTCCGTCTCCCACTCCGTGTCGAGGACGAGCGAGTCGTGCCGGTACGCCCGCCGGGTGCAGGTCCCGCCCTCTCCGGGCGCGATCCTCCAATGCCCGTTCTCCTCGCCGCCGAGCAGCGAGGCGAAGCAGGCGGCCGAGTCGAACCGGGGCAGGCAGAGCCAGTCGATGGAACCGTGGCGGTTCACCAGCGCGGCCGTCTGGTGATCGCCGATCAGCGCGTAGTCCTCGATGTGGGGGTGCACGAGGGTCGGGTTCCCGGAGCCGGGGGTGATCAGTCCGACGGGATCCGCCCCGCGGTCGGGTGCGGCTCAGCCCGGACCCGTTCCCGCCGTCGTCCCTCCCACCCCCGAGAAGATCACCCCGGAGCCGGAGGGGGCCTGGTTGAGGACCCAGAGGCCGAGGAGCGTGGCGAGGGCGAAGACGAGCAGGACGAGGACGGCGAGGACGAGGCGGCGGCGGCGTTCACGGCGGAGCCAGTCGCCGCGGGCCGTGCGGTAGGCGTCGGGAGCGGCGTGTACCCCGCCCGCCAGCGCGGCGAGCGCCTCGGCCAGCTCCCGCTCGGTGCGGTCCCGCCCGGTGTCGTTGCCGGTGGTGTCGTTCATCGCCGGGCCTCCATCGCCTGGGTCAGGGCGGCGAGGCCGCGTGCGGTGTGGGTCTTGACCGAGCCGCAGGAGATGCCCATCGCGGCCGCTATCTCGCTCTCCTTCAGCCCCAGCCAGTGGCGCAGCACGAGCGCCTCCCGCTGCCGGGCGGGCAACTGCTGCAGGGCGCCGATCAGCACCCGCTGGTCGTCGTGGAGCAGCGCGGTGCTCTCGGCGGAGGCGACCGGCTCCTCCGCCGCCGGGGTCTCCACGTGCCTGCGGGCGACCTGGAGGTGCCGTATCCGCATCCGGGTCAGATTGCAGACCGTGGAACGCAGGTACGCCTCCGCCGCCTCGGCGTCCCTCAGGCGCCGCCACTTGCGGTAGATCTGGTAGTACGCCTCGGCCACCACGTTCTCGGGGTCGTCGGCGCCCAGCAGCACCGCGAGCCGCAGCATCGAGGAGTAGTGCAGCTCGAACAGCCGGGCGACCCCGGCCTCGCGCTCCACGTCGGCGGGGTCGCCGAGGGCGCCCGGCGGCAGCGCGGGGTTCGGCACCGGCGCGGGGTTCGGGATCAGCGGCCCGGCCGCGGCCGGAGCCGGTACCTGCCCCAGTGACCCGGCGGGTGCCGGAGCCGGTACCTGCCCCAGCGGATCGGCGGCGGCCGGTGCGGTCTTCAGGCCCAGCGGCTCGGCGGCGGCCGGTGCCAGGTGCCGGCCCGGCACGCCCATGTGCTGTCTGCGTCTCACGGGTTGCTCGCTCCCGTCTCGGGGCGCCGCCTGACGGTCAGGCGGGACGGTAGGTCGGTCGCGTCGACGCCGCGCGGGACGCCGAGCCGTTCGAGGACCGTGGTGCCGAGGACGGCGACGGTCAGGTTGACGAGGAGGGCGAGCAGGCCGGCGTAGATCTCCAGCGAGCCGCCGCCCAGGAGCACGATGGAGGAGAACCCCTCGCGCACCACCAGGAACGTGCCGGTCATCATGCCCACGCCCCACCCGGCGAGCAGCGCCCGGGGATGCAGCCGACCGGTGAACAGGCCGACCGCCACGGCCGGGAAGATCTGCAGGATCCACACCCCGCCGAGGAGCTGGAGGTTGATGGCGTCCTGGTCGCGCAGTCCGAACACGAACGCAATCGCCCCCACCTTCGCCGTCAGCGACACCACCTTGGCGATGCGCACCTGCCGCTTGGGGGTCGCCGTGGGCTGGAAGTACTCGACATACACATTGCGGACGAAGCCGGTGGCGGCCGCGATCGACATCACCGCCGCCGGGACCAGCGCGCCCACGGTGATCGCGCCGAACACCAGTCCGGCCAGCGGCCCCGGCATCAGCCGGTCCACCAGCATCGGTACGGCCGCCTCCGCACCGCCCTCGGGCGCCCGCACCCCGGACGCGAGCGCCGCGATGCCGAGGAAACCGAAGAGGGCCAGAAGTCCCGTCCAGGCGGGCAGCGCCACCGCGACCTTGCGCACCGTGTGCGGTCCGTCGGCGGCGAACCCGGCGGTCAGCACGTGCGGATACATCAGCAGGGCCAGCGCCGAGCCGAGCGCGAGGGTGGCGTAGGCGGGCTGCTGCTCGGGGGCCAGCAGCAGGGCGGACTGCTCGACCTCGGTTCCGCCGAGCCGCCGGGCGGCTCCTTCGAAGACCGCGCCCGGACCGCCGAACCGTTCCAGGACCAGCCAGCACACGGCGGTCAGCGACACGAACACGGCCACCGCCTTCAGCGCCGAGATCACGGCGGGCGCCCGCAGCCCGTGCCGGTACGTCGCCACCGCGAGCCCCGCGAACAGGGCGACCATCACCAGATCACCGGCCGCGCCCTTCGGGTAGACACCCCCGGCCGTCAGCACCGCCCTTATACCGAGCAGTTGCAGCGCCAGATACGGCATCGTCGCGAGGATCCCGGTCAGCGCCACCACCAGGGCCAGCGGCGCCGAACCGTACCGGCCGCGCACGAAGTCCCCGGCCGTCACGTAGCCGTGCCGCCGGGCCACCTCCCACAGCCGGGTCAGCAGGACGAAGGCCAGCGGGCAGACGATCACCGTGTACGGCACCGCGAAGAAGGCGGGCGCCCCGTTGCCGTACGCCAGTCCGGGCACGGCGGTGAAGGTGTACGCGGTGAAGATCGTGCCGCCGAGCAGCAGCCAGGTCCACACCGGTCCGAGGCTGCGGTCGGCCAGCGCCCAGCCCTCCAGTGAGGGCAGCCGGTCACTGGGGCGCAGCCGGCGCGCGGTGACGGCGAGCAGCGACGCTCCGCCGATCACGGCGAGAAACGTCGCGGTCATGGCAGCGTCCGCCATGGGTCACCGTCCTTGGTGTGCCTAAGCCCCCGGTTGTGCCCGGGCCCTCGCGTGTTGGTTGCGCGGGTGGCCGGTTCGGAGGACACGAATCGGCGGGAAATCTTCTGGAAATTCGGTGTCAACCGGATCCGGCGGGTGGGCAACTCTTGCACAGACCCACAGCGATCGGGAGAGGAGCACAGCCCATGGCACGCAACGGTCACCAGCGGCTACGGCGCGTCGCGATCGCCGTACTGCTCCTCGCCCCCGCCGCGGGACTGCTCTGGGTCCCCTGGTACGCCGGTGCGGAGCCACGGCTCGCGGGCACGCCGTTCTTCTACTGGTACCAGCTCGCCTGGGTACCGGGATGCGGCCTCTGCCTGCTGGCCGCGTACGCGCTGACGGCACGACATCGCCCGGACCGGCACCGTTCGGACCGGCGCGGTTCGGACCGACATAGCTGAGCCGCACCGTCGCTCTGTCTGCCTTTCCTTCACTCTCCTCTTCTCTCCTTCTCCGTCCTTCTTTCTGTCTTTCTCGCCGCACACCCGTTGAAGTCAGGAGCCGCCATGCCTACGTCAGTCATGCCCGAAACCGGCCCCGAGGTGCCGGAAAAATCCCGGATGTCGCCCCAGTCGATCGCGCTCTGGATCGCCGTCGCCCTCGTCGGCGCGATCGGCTGGGCCGTGCTCGCCCTGTCCCGGGGCGAGGAGATCTCCGCCGTCTGGCTGCTCATGGCGGCCCTCGGTTCGTACGCGATCGGCTACCGCTTCTACTCGCGGTTCATCGCCCGCCGGGTCCTCCAGCTCGACGACACCCGCGCCACCCCGGCCGAACGCCTCGAAGACGGTGTCGACTACCACCCCACCGACAAGCGGGTGCTGTTCGGCCACCACTTCGCGGCCATCGCGGGCGCGGGCCCGCTGGTCGGACCGGTGCTGGCGGCCCAGATGGGCTATCTGCCGGGGACCATCTGGATCATCGCGGGCGTGATATTCGCCGGTGCGGTGCAGGACATGATCGTCCTGTTCCTCTCCATGCGCCGGGACGGCAAGAGCCTCGGCCAGATGGCCCGCGACGAGATCGGCAAGGTCGGCGGTGCCGCCGCGCTGATCGGCGTCTTCGCCATCATGATCATCCTGCTCGCGGTCCTGGCGATGGTCGTCGTCAACGCCCTCGCCGATTCCGCCTGGGGCACCTTCTCGGTCACCATGACCATTCCGATCGCTCTCTTCATGGGCTTCTACCTGCGCTATCTGCGCCCCGGCCGGGTCGTCGAGACCAGCTTCATCGGGGTGGCCCTGCTGCTGCTCGCCATCCTCGGCGGCGGCTGGATCCAGGACTCCTCGCTGGCCGAGTACTTCGTCTGGAGCCCCGAGACCCTGGTCTTCTGCCTGGTCGGCTACGGCTTCGTCGCCTCCGTGCTCCCCGTCTGGATGCTGCTCGCCCCGCGCGACTACCTCTCCACCTTCATGAAGGTCGGCACCATCGCCCTGATGGCCGTCGGCGTCGTGGTCGCCGCCCCGAACCTCCGCGCCGAGTCGGTCACGGAGTTCGCCCACACGGGCGCCGGACCGGTCTTCGCCGGCTCCCTCTTCCCCTTCCTCTTCATCACCATCGCCTGCGGCGCCCTGTCCGGCTTCCACGCCCTGGTCTCCTCCGGCACCACACCGAAGCTGATCCAGAAGGAGTCCCAGGTCCGGATGATCGGCTACGGCTCCATGCTCACGGAGTCCTTCGTCGCCGTCATGGCCCTGATCGCCGCCTGCGTCCTCGAACCGGGCCTCTTCTACGCCATGAACTCCCCGGCCGCGCTGCTCGGCCCGACCGTCGACACCGCCGCCGAGGCGGTCAAGAACCTCGGCTTCACCATCACCCCGGAACAGCTCACCGCGGCGGCCAAGGCCGTCGAGGAGGAGACCCTGGTCGGCCGCTCCGGCGGTGCGCCCACCCTGGCCGTGGGCATGTCGGAGATCTTCGCCGGAGTCTTCGGCGGCGCCGGGATGAAGGCCTTCTGGTACCACTTCGCGATCATGTTCGAGGCGCTGTTCATCCTGACCACGGTGGACGCCGGCACCCGCGTCGGCCGCTTCATGCTCCAGGACATGCTCGGCAACGTCTGGAAGCCGATCGGCCGCGTCACCTGGAAGCCGGGCATCTGGATCACCAGCGCCATCGTCGTCGGCGCCTGGGGCTACTTCCTCTACGCCGGTGTCACCGACCCGCTGGGCGGCATCAAGCAGCTGTTCCCGCTGTTCGGCATCGCCAACCAGCTGCTCGCCGCGGTCGCCCTCGCCGTCACCACCACCGTGCTCATCAAGACCGGCAAACTGCGCTGGGCCTGGGTCACCGGCATCCCGCTGGCCTGGGACGTGGCCGTCACCTTCACCGCCGGCTGGCAGAAGATCTTCTCGGACAACCCGGCGATCGGCTTCTTCGCCCTGCGGGACAAGTACGCGGCCGCCATCGACAAGGGTGAGCTCCTGCCGGGCGCCACGAACATGGACGACATGCACACGATCGTCCTCAACAACACGGTCGACGGCGTGATCATGGCGATCTTCCTGCTCCTGGTCCTCACCGTCCTGGTCAACTGCACCGTGGTGTGCGTCCGCGCCGTACGCTCTCCGGTCCCGCTGCCGTCGACCGAGGCACCGTACGTCGAGTCGCGCATCGACGCGGTGGAGCGCTCCGACGACGAGTTGGTGGGGGCCCGCCAGTGACCGCCCGCAGCGTCCGGCACTGGGTACGGACCGTCCGCTGGTACCTGCGGGAGCTGACCGGAGAGGCGGAGTACGACCGCTACTGCGACCGGCACCGCCGCCACCACCCGAAGGCACCGGTACCGACCCGACGGGAGTACGACGTGCTGCGGACCCTGCGCAGAGAGGAACACCCGGAGGGCCGCTGCTGCTGAGGCCGCGGCGCGAGGACCTGCACAGGTCCGCTGCCGCTCACCCAGCCCCTGGCTGCGGGTAGCCCCGCGGCCAGGGCGGTTGCCCGCTCGGACGGTTGCCCACCCGGTCGTCCTGAGCGCGGGCACCCGTGCCGCCAGGGGCGGCACGGGTGGGCGCGGCGGCACCCGGTGAGCGCCGGTGAGCGAGACCCACCCCCGCCCAGCCCCCCGCCCAGCCCCCACCGCGGGGCGCCCGGCAACCCCACGGCGCCCCTTCCCCGGCCACCCCCGACCCGACCGGATCCAGAGATGCTGAGACGCCGCCCCTCCCTGCTGATCCGCCCCGAACTCGACGACGCCCCGCTGCACACGACCCTCACCGAACTCCGCCCCACCCAACAGCTGCACGGCCTCGGCGCGGGCCGCACTCGCCCCCCGTGGGAACCGGTGGCCGACCTGCTACGCGCCACGGGCCGCGACTGGGACCGCCGGGCGCACCGCATCGCCGTACTGGCCGAGCGCCTGCCCGCCGCGATCCCACAGCGCTGGGCCGCCGACCGCCCGGGAGACGGGGACGCCCTCACCCTGCACGCCTTCGTCGCGTCGAACCGCGCCTCCGCCACCGACACCACCGCAGTCCGCGCCGCCGAACACTCCTGCCTCCGCGCCGCCGAGGCCTGCCCCGAGGACCCCACGCCCTGGCTGGCACTGCTGACCCTGATGGACACCTGCGCCGTACCGGTCAAGGACGCCGTGCCCGCGTGGACCGAGGCCGTCAACCGGGCCCCCTGGCTCCGGACGTCCTACCACCGGCTGCTGCGCTACCTGTCGCCGCGCCGACACGGGACGGTCCCCGACATGATGGACTTCGCCTGGCAGGCCGCCGCCCGCGCACCGCACGGATCACCACTGGCCCTGCTCCCCGTGGCGGCCCGCGTCGAACTCATGGCCCACCGCCGGGGCGCGACGCCCTTCGACGCCCTCGGCTCGGGCGGCGGCAACTGGAACGAGCCCCGGTCCGTCCACGAGATCGACCTGGCGCTCAAGGGCTGGTTCGACGCCCGCACCGCACCCCACGCCGAAGCCGTCACCGACCTCAACGTCCTCGCCTTCGCCCTGACGCGTGCCCACCGGCCCGCCGAGGCCGCACCCGTCTTCCAGCGCCTCGGCCGCCACATGACACGCCACCCATGGGACCTGCTCCCCGAGCCGGAACGCACGTTCGTGTACTGGCGGGAGAGATCGACCGGCGGCCGCGGCCGGACCTGAGGCCGACTCCGACTCCGACTGCAACTCCGGCTCCGGCTGCAACTCCGACTACGCCGGTGCGGGCGCCGTCTCCTTCTCCTCCTCCGCCGTGGCGGCCGCGGCCTCCGCACGGTCGCGGCGCTCCCGGCGGACGAGGATGACGTAGCCGATGGGTACGCCGAGGGAGAAGAGCCACCACTGAAGGGCGTAGGCGTAGTTCAGCGCGGCGTTCTCGTCGCCGGGACTGCCGAGCTGTTCCGGGGTGTCGCCCTTGGGCTCGGGCGCCGTCTGCGCGAGGTAGCCGCCCAGCACCGGGACGCCGAGGCGATCCGCCTCCCGCTCGCTGTCGATCAGCATGATCTGCCGGTCCGGCAGCCCCTTGAGATCCTTGATGCCGCTCGCCTCGGTCGTCTCGTCGGGCATCAGCCGCCCGGTGACGGTGACCTCGCCCTCGGCGGGCGCGGGGATCTCGGGGAACGCGGTCTGGCTCGGGCCGTCCGCGGGGATCCAGCCCCGGTTGACGAGCAGCACCTTGCCGTCGCCGAGCACGAACGGGGTCAGGACGTGGAAGCCGACCTCGTCGTCGGCGTTGGTACGGCGGCGGACGACGACCTCGTCTTCGGTGTCGAACCGGCCCTTCGCGGTCACCGTGCGGTAGCGCTCGGCGCTGGTGACGGTGTGCCCGGGGGAGGTCAGCCGCTCCACGGGCACCGGCTTCGCGGCCAGGGCGTCGGCGACGAGCTGGTTCCGCGCGCTGCGTTCCTCGTAGCGATGCATCTGCCAAATACCCAGCCTGACCATGGTCGGGATCAGGACGAGTGCGAGCAGCGTGAGGATCACCCACTGCCGGGACAACAGGAAGCGGTACACCCCACGACCGTACAACTCGGTCGTGGGGTGTGTTCGGGCGGGTGTGCGCTCGGGCCTCGTGGGGCTCTGCCGAGGACGTGGTCAGACTTTGTCGACGATCCCCGCCTTCCCCTCGGCCCGCGCGCAGTGGGCGCCGCAGTACCAGTGGCCGTCGACCTCGACGCCCTGGCCGATGATCTGCACCCGGCAGTGCTCGCAGATGGGGGCCATGCGGTGGATCGCGCAGGAGAAGCAGTCGAAGACGTGCACCGCTCCCTGGGCATGGATCTCGAAGGTCATTCCATAGTCATTGCCGCAAACTTCGCATCTCGCCATGCGCCACAGGGTGAGCCGTCACCGCCGTGCGGGCGAGTGGGCGGCGGGCGAGTCGCCCGCCAATCACCCATCCGCACGGCCACCCGCACGACCGTCCGCGCCGCTCGTGCGGGACGCGCACGGGTCTTCCGGCCTGCCTTGCGGATCGGTCACTCGTCCGCGGGCTCGACATCGCGGAGCAACTGGCCGAACCCGGCCTCGTCCACGACCGGCGTCCCGTACTGCCGGGCCTTGACGACCTTCGACGTGTGGGAGTCCGGGTCGTTGGTGACGAGCAGACTGGTCACCCGGGACAGGCTCGTCGCGACATGCAGCCCGGCCTCGATCGCGCGGTCCTCCAGCAGATCGCGTTCGATCGACGTGTCCCCGGAGAACGCCACGCGCATGCCCTGCTTGAGTGGTTTGCCGTCCTCGTAACGCCCGGGGTTGGGATAGGGGCACGCGGGCCGCTTCCGCGAGGGCCGCCAACTGGTGGGTCGATAGCCGCTGTAGCCGCCGGGGCCCGCCTGCTGCCCGATCCGGGGCGCGGCGGCGCCGTCCCGCCACTCGGTCAGCGGTCGGCACTCGTGCAGGGGCAGGCGTACGCCACGCGCGGCGGCGACCCGCAGGCTCGGCCGGAACGCCTCCGCCAGCACCCGCGCGTCGTCCAGCGCGTGGTGCGCCCGCTGCTGTACGACCCCGAAGTGCGCCGCCAGCGACTCCAACTTGTGGTTCGGCAGCGGCAGTCCCAGCTCCTTCGACAGCGCGATCGTGCACAGCCGCTGCCGCACCGGCGCCTCGCTCTCCGCGCGCGCGTACTCCCGGGCGATCATCGACCAGTCGAACACCGCGTTGTGCGCGACGAGTACGCGGTCCGCGAGCCGGGAGGAGAACTCCTGCGCGATCTCCTGGAAAAGGGGCGCCCCTTCGAGCACATCGCTCGTCAGACCGTGGATCCACACGGGTCCCGGATCCCGCTCCGGATTGACCAGCGTGTACCAGTGGTCCTCGACCTCGCCCCGCGTGTCCAGTCTGTACACAGCCGCGGAGATTATCCGGTCGTCCCGGGCCAGCCCGGTGGTCTCCACGTCCACGACCGCGTACCCCTGCGGATACGCGGCCGGCCAAGGCGCTTGCGACGCTGCGGTCGTGTGGTCTTCGAGCATGGTCCATGAGGATACGGGCCGTGGCTGACAGCCAGTTACCCGACGGTGGGACGGTCCCGGGGGAGCGGTGTCGTCCTGGGCCGTCGAGCAGTACGACACCGTCCGGGTCCCCGTGTGCCGACCGGAGTTCGGCGTCTCCCGCCGGCGCTCGAACGGCGCCCTCGGCCCCCGTGCCGAACTGACGGCCCGCCGGGCCGCTACCAGTCGTCGGAGAGGCGGTCGGCGAGCGCCTGGATCTCCGGGTCATGGGGCCAGCGGTCGGCGAGCGCCATCACGGCCGCCCGCTGCAGGGTCCAGTCGGAGTCGTCGGCGGCCCGCTCGCGCAGCAACTCCTCGGTGACGGGGTCGTCACGCCAGCCGCCTGCCAGTGCCTGGATCGCCGCGCCTCGGCTGGTCGGGTCGGTCTGGCCGGCGACGATGCGCCGGAGCAGCTCGCCGGTCTCCGGGTCGCGCCAGCCCGCCGCCAGGTCGTATAGGGCGGCTGCGCGCAGGCGGTCGTCGGGGTCGTCGACGGCGAGCCGGCGGAGCAGGACGGCGGTCCGCAGGGTGCGCCAGTTCGTGACGAGGGCCTGGACGGCGGTCCTGCGGACGTGGGGTTCGGGGTCGTTCTCGGCCCTGTCGTGCAACAGCTCGACGGTGTCGGGGTGGTCGCGCCAGCCGGTTCCCAACGTCCGTACCGCCGCCGCGCGTACGAACTCGGCGTTGTCGTCGACTGCGAGTCTGCGAAGCAGCGATCCGGTCGCCGGGTCGTTGCGCCATCCGGCGGCGAGGGCGAGGACGGCCACCTCGCGGGCTTGCGACCGGCCCGTGCCTTCGGCGACGCCGCGGAGCAGTGCCCTGGCGTCGGGATGGTCGGGCCAGACGGAGTAGACGGCCCACAGTGTGGCCTGTCGCACCGGCTCGCTCGCGTCGGAGGTGGCGAGCTCGCACAGCCACGACAGCGTTGGAGGATGGGTGCGCCATTCTGTGGCCAGCGCCCGCACCGCAGCCACCCGGACCGTGTCGTCGGGGTGGGTTTCGGCCCGTTCGCGCAGCAGCATGGGGGTCTGCGCATCGGTGCGCCCGTCCACGACGAGGGGCTTCAGCGCGGCATGTCGCGGATCCTCCGCGGCGGGCGGAGACGTCGACCGGGCTGGGGCTGGGGCTGGGGCTGGGGCTGGGGCTGGGGCCGGGGCAGGGTCGGCGGGTCGGGGCTCGGTGCGGGCGAGCGCCCGCTTCGCGGCCTCTCGCACCCATCCCTCGGTTCCGGCGTCGGCGGTGACCGAACGCAGCAGCGCCACGGTCTGCGGATCGTCGGGCCAGCCCTCGACGAGGATGTCGAACACCCTCCACCGCAGATACGGGTCCGGATCGCGGGCGGCGCGGTCGCGTACCACGGCCGCTGCGTCCGGGTCGCGCGGCCAGCCGTCCGCGAGCGATTTCACCGCGGTGAGGCGGACCGAGTGGTCGCGGTCATCGGTCGCGGATCGGCGTACCACGGCGAACGTCTCAGGCTCGTCGCGCCAGCCGTCGGCGAGCGCGGCCAGCGCCCCCTGCCGTAGGTACCGGTCGTGGTCGGTGAGGCCTGTCCGCAGCCAGTCCCTGGTGGACCGGTCCTGGTGACGGGTCATCGCGAAGAGCTGGAGCGAGCCTCTCCTGACGTTTCCATCAGGGTCTGTCTCGGCGAACTCGCGGAGCAGACCGGCGACCTGCGGATCGTCGGGCCATTCCTGGATGAGCGCGCGCAGCGCCTCCTCCCTGTGGGCGGGACCGGGGCCGAAGACCGCCTGGCTGACCAGGCTCTCGCGGAACTCGCTGTTGTCGCGTAGCAGCGCGGCGCCGACCCGCCCGGCCGGCGGTACCTGGACCGAGACGAAGTCCTCCCCGAACCTCGTGACGCTCAGGAACTGGCCGCGTGCCCGGTACCAGTCGTGGTAGCGGGCACGGATGGCGGAGTCGCGTGCGCCGAGCCGGCCGAGCACGGGCGGCAGCGTCTCCTCGACCGCGCGGGTGACCGGGGAACCGAGGAACGCCCGTTCCGCGACCATGTGCTCGATCAGCGCGATCACCGCGTTGACGACGGCGGAACACTGGTCGCTCAGCCTGCCGGGGTCACGGACCTCGCCGAGGCACCGAGCGGCGAGCACGATGTGGTGCGGCGTCTCGCCCGAGGACGACCCGGGCCGCCGAATGAACCACAGCGGATCGGCCGCGAGGAGGTGGTCGACGATCTGGCCTGTGAGGCGCGGTTCGACCATTCCCGCGACGAGGACGAGGGTTTCGTGCCACGTGGGGTCCGCCCAGTGCTTGCCGTACACCTGGTGGATGAGGGCATCCCCGGTCAGGCTGTGCTCGACGGTGAGCCGGTGCCGGAGTTCCGCCGCGGCGTGGTATTCGAGGAAGGTCTGGTGGGGGAAGCCGAGGCCGTCGGCGCGGTGGACCAGCAGTCCGGTGTGCCGGAGAAGGTTCTCCAGGAACGCCTCCCAGCGCTCTGGGCGGATCTTGCCGGGGCGTTGCACGGCTTCGTGCGAGGCCAGTGCCTCGGTGACCGGGGTCCTGTGGTCCGAAAGCCTTCGGTAGGCCAGGTGGTTGATCAGCTCGGGCAGCCGTTCGTGGACATGCCGTGCGGCGGCGTCGGCTTCCTTGCGCGCCCGCGGACTCTGGACGTTTTCCACGAGGTGCCTGATGGATTCTTCGTGGCTTTTCGCGACCTGCTTGCTCCGGTTGTTCTCGTAGACCAGGTCGGTGAATGCTTCATACACCGCGGTGCGGCCGTCCGGCAGTGGGCGCTCGGGCTCGGCGAGGTAGAGCCGGCACAGCATGAAGGCCATCAGCGGGGTACGGGCCAGCTCGTCCAGGGAGGCGCTGCGGAGCGCACCGGCGAAGTGGCGGGCGCGGCGGGTGGCTTCTTGTCGCGGCCAGCGGGTGCTGAAGTACTTCTCCATGTAGGTGCGCAGATCGTGAGGCGCGAAAGGCTGCAGTTCGTAGTGCGGCGCCTTGAGGCCGAGGACCTGGTCGAGGACGGTGAGTTCGCCCTCGGCCAGAGGGCGGGTCGCTACGACGCACCGGTACAGCGGCGGGTCTGCCGCGACGGCGTTGGCCAGCTTCTCCAACACGGCGCGGCGCTCGTCCGCGTTGGGGAGTTCGTCGAGGTCGTCGACGAGAAGCTGCCAGTGCGCGCCGGTCCACGGCCGCTGCAGGAAGTGGTCTCGGGTCAGTTTCGGGTGCGGTCCGAACTGGCTGAGCTTTCCGGTGGCGGCGGCGAGCACGTCGGGTACGTGCGTCTCCTCTCCGGTGAGGGCGTGCGCGCTCACCCATACCGGGACGGCCGGACCGGAGTTCCCGGGGTTGTGCGTGGTGTCGAGCAATGCACCGGCCGCGTCGCGCAGCCGCGCGCGCAGCAGCGTGGACTTACCGGTTCCGGGGCCGGCGATGAGTACGCACACCCGGTCGGCCTTGCGGAAGACCGCTTCGGCCGGCTCGGAGGGAGCGGCGAGGCCGGTACCGCTCCTTCCGGCGGCAGAGCCGTCGCCGGGTACGGCGTGCCCGTCCCGGGCCGCAGCGTGGCTGCGCTGGCGCACGTAGACCTCGGCCAGGGAAGGCGGTTCGGGAATGTCCGGGTACGGGTGCTTCTCGGCGGCCTTCCGGGCGGCTTCAAGGTAGCCACGCACCTCCTCGTCCATGCCGGTCGCGCGCCGGGCATCCTCGTAGAGCTCCACCCAGGCGGGGCGGAACCTGCCCTCCACGTACCGCTTGTCCTTCCCGTGGGTCCATTCGAGCATCACGGCGACCACGGACCACAGCTCCTCGAAGTACTGCGGCACGCTTGGCTCCTTCGAGCCCTTCTCCTTGGGGAACCAGTCGTTGACCGTCGAGGAGCGCAGGTCGCCGCCTTCCTTGTACGGCCAGGGGCAGGGCACGTCTTCCGGGCGGCCCGCGGCTTTGCGCCGGCGCCGGTTGACCTCCTCGACCGCGGCCTTCTGCGTCTTCCGCTTCTTGCGCAGCGCTTGCCCGAGCTGCCCGAGCTGCTGCGCCAGCGCCTGCCGTCCCGCGTGCTCTTTCCTCGCGCTCACTTCCTGCCTTTCCGCTCGGGTGCTGTTCTGATCCGGTTGATCCGGCGCCCCAGGATCACGGTCCCGCGACCTGGCAGCTCGCGGCCGGAAATCCGGTGATCCGGTATCCATGGCCGACCCCCAAGGGTCCTGGAGAAGGTGCTCGTGGCCACCCCGTCCGGGGCGGTCGAGGCTGCTTGGGGAAGGACTGACACATGGACATCTGGTGGGCGGCGGTGCTCCTGGCCGGGCTCGCGATCCTCGCGATCGCCCTGGTGACCATCACCGGCATGGCGTTGAAGGACACCGCTTCGCAGGACCGCGCCGGCATCCTGCGCGCCGTCGCGGCATTCGTGCGGGGACTTCACGGACGACGATGACGATCCAGGCCCGGCGGCCCACCGCCTCACAGCCATCGGCCCGCCGCCGCTGGGCCGATGGCGAGGCGGGAACCGAGGCCGCGGCGATCGGCGGGGGTGACGGCGTTCGCAGCGTTCCAGGACTCCACGACGTTCAGCCCCTCTTCGCTCTCCCGCTGAAGGGCTCGGTCGCGCCGGTGCACATCTGGAGCGCGAAGCCGAGCTGGTGGCGCGTCGAGCGCCGCGGCCCGCTCATCAGTCGGAAACTCCACTGGCACGAAGCGGATCGTAGCCAGCACCGCCACCCCTCCGACGACCTTTCCGCGAACCCCGGCGGAGCCCCCGGCCGACGTGCTGATCGACGGTCCGGGCCGAGTCCGCAGCAGGCGGGAGAGTCGCGTACCCGCCGGCGATCCGGTCGGCCGACACCCGGGCCGGCCTGTCCGGGGCGGGCGGCTTCGGCAGCGGCCGTACGGGATCGGCCTCCCCCGCATCGCGACCTCCCCGTAACCCCCGCAAGGATGACCACACGGCCGTACAGCGGATGAGCAAGGGACCCCCGGCGTGGGCCGACCCACTGACAATGCCCCCTCCATGCCCCTCGGATTGGTGGAGGACGCCAAGAAGCAAGCGCGTACCACCGGAAATACTTGTCGGTAACAACGTCTAGCCCCCGCCGACCAGCGGTTCTACCGTGCCCACATGCCGAACCTGCCCGATGTCGTGCTGTGGTCGATACCCGCCTTCGTGCTGCTCACCGTGATCGAGGTGATCAGTGTCCGGATCCATCCGGACGACGATGACGCGGGGTACGAGGCGAAGGACGCCGCGACGAGCGTCGGTATGGGGCTCGGGAGTCTCGCCTTCGACTTCCTCTGGAAGATCCCGATCGTCGCGGTCTACACGGCGATCCACGAGCTGACCCCGCTGCGCGTGCCCGTCCTGTGGTGGACGGTCCCGCTGATGCTGCTCGCACAGGACTTCTTCTACTACTGGTCGCACCGCGGCCACCACGTGGTCCGGATCCTCTGGGCCTGCCACGTCGTCCACCACTCCAGCCGGAGGTTCAACCTGACCACCGCCCTGCGGCAGCCCTGGACGACCTGGACCGTGTGGCCCTTCTACGTCCCGCTCATCGCCCTCGGCGTACACCCGGCCGCGCTCGCCTTCTGCTCCTCCGTCAACCTCGTCTACCAGTTCTGGATCCACACCGAGCGGATCGGGAAGCTGCCCCGCGCGTTCGAGTTCGTGTTCAACACGCCGTCCCACCACCGGGTCCACCACGCCTCCCAGGGCGGCTACCTGGACCGCAATTTCGGCGGCATCCTCATCGTCTGGGACCGGCTCTTCGGGTCGTTCGTCGAGGAGACCGAGCGGCCGGTGTACGGGCTGACGAAGAACATCGACACGTACAACCCGCTGCGGGTCGCCACCCACGAGTACGTCGCCATCGCCAAGGACCTGAAGAACGCGGAGAGTTGGGGCGAGCGGGCGGGACGGGTCCTCATGGGCCCCGGCTGGAAGCCGGCGCGGCCGCCCGAGCGGCCCGCGGTGACCGACGAGGGCACGGCCACGGTCACGGAGACCGTCGCGTGAGACCGGACAGAGGGTCTCTCCTGCTCTTCGCCTTCGGGTTCGCCGCCGCCGTCGACCTCGGGTCCCTGGCCCTCGGTCTCACCCCCGGGCACGTCGTCGCCAAGCCCCTGCTGATGCCGTTGCTCGCGGCGTACGCGTACACGCGCGGCGCGCCCCGGTTGTTGGTCGCCGCGCTGCTCTTCGGCTGGGGCGGAGACGTGCTGCTCCTCTCCGACGCCGAGCCGGCCTTCCTCGCCGGGATGGGGTCCTTCGCGGTGGGGCACGTCAGCTATCTCGTGCTCTTCGGGAGGTCCGGCAAGTCCCGCAGGCCCGGAAGGCCCGGAAGGCCCGGGCGGCTGGGGAGGCCCGGGCGGCTCGCGTACGGCGTCGCGTACGGCGTCGCGTACGGCCTCGCCCTGGTCGCCGCCGTCGTGAGTCTGTGGCCCGGTCTGCCGGCCGATCTACGGCTCCCCGTCGCCGGATACAGCACCCTGCTGACCGCGATGGCGTGGTCCGCCACCCGGCCGGGACTCGTCGCGGGGCTCGGAGGCGCGCTCTTCGTGGTGTCGGACATGCTGATCGCGACCGGTGTCGCCGAGTGGCCGCAGCCGCCGCGCCCCGACCTGTGGATCATGCTCACCTATCTGGCGGCCCAGTACCTGCTGGTCCAAGGAGTCCTCGGCACCCTCGACACCCCCGATACGCGGCCCGCGCCCACCCCGGCGGACGGCGAGGTGACCACGAGCACGGCCTGACCAGCCGACGGCACCACCGGTCGGACCATGGCCACCCGACGCCGTTCACCCACTCGCGGCTCAGCGACTCGCCGCTCACCAGCGGATGGGCACCGGCAGCGCCGTCAGCAGCGCCGACACCGCGACGACCACGCCCAGCACCGCGACCTCCGCGCGCGCGGGAGCGCAGGCGCCGAGCACGTCGTCGGTCGCGCGGCGCAAGCGCAGTCGGGCCCAGAGGGCGAGAGCGGCGACGACGGCCACGAGGAGCACCTTGGCGAGCAGGGCGCGCCCGTACGCCGTCTCCGTCAGCTGGTCGAGGACCGTGTCCGGTGGCATCCGGCGCAGGGTGCTCCCTACCCCGGTGGCGGTGATGGCGGCGAGCAGAACCACGGCCACGCGCGCGTAGAGACCCAGTAACGCGGCGCCCGCCCCTGTCGCCCGCCACGCGCGCGTGGCCAGCGTCCGCAGGACCTGGAGCAGCCCGCCCGCCCAGAGCGCCGCGCACGTCAGGTGCACCAGGGTCAGACCGGTGCCGAGCAGCGGGCTGTACTCCGTGCCGGGGTGGGCGCGCAGCGCTTCCGCGACGACGATCGCGGCCAGGGGCAGCGCCTGGGCGGCCGGACGGCGGGACAGGGCGAGCAGACCGGCCGCCGCGAAGGCGTTGACCTCCAGGAGGGCGAGTTTGCCGTCCCGGGTCTCGTAGAGACCGCCGACGTCCATGTCGGCGGGGGAGTCCGGCACCAGATTGCCCGTGGCCACGACCGAGGCCAGCCCCAGCGAGGCCACGAAACCCGCACCCGCCGCCCACGGTCCCCACCCGCTCGGCGCCTCCCCGGGCGCGCCCGGCGCCCACCGCACCAGCCACGCCACGAACAGCTCACCCACCGGCACACACAGCGCGGCCAGCGACACCGCCCGCAACAGGGCGATGCCGCCGGCCCCGGGCGCCCCGGCCTCACCCGTACCGTCCAGCGCGACACGGGGCCCGAACACGGGTATCAGCGCGCCCACGGCCACCAGGACGAGCACGACGACGGCCCGACCGGTCCCACCACCGGGCTGCCCGGGCCGCCCGGACCGCCGCTCGGCTCGCCCCTCGGGCTCGTCCGCCCCCGTTTGCGTCGCCCCCGTTTGCGTCGCCCCCGCCGTCCGTCTCGTCAGACCCACCCCCGAAAAGTTCACCAGTCGCACCAGAACCGGGCAAGTGCCGGAAAACAACTGGCAGTTCGATATTCCGCCCATACCTACGGCTCAGGGCTTCCGGTGACTCAACCCCAGCGCGCCTCGTCCGCTGCCCACACCCCCGGCGGCCGTGCCCAGTCATCCGGCCCGCCCTCGAAGGACACCGGCGGCAGCGCGTACCGCAGCCGCCCCAGCCGACTGTCCCGCTCGGCGAGCCACGCCTCCGGCCCGCCGAGCGCCTCGCCCTCGCCCGGGGCGCGCTCGATCCCGCCCGTCAGCCAAGCCGCCGTCCGCGCCAGCGACAACCGAACGACCCGGCCGCACCCCTGCTCCGACTGCTCGGTGAGCGCCCTCAGCACGGCCGCCGCCAGCAGATACCCCGTCCCGTGGTCGAGCGCCTGCGCGGGCAGCGCGCCCGGCCGTTCCTTCGCCCCCTCGATCGCCGCGATACCCGTCGCCACCTGCACCAGACTGTCGAACCCCCGCCGCCCGGCCCACGGCCCGTACGCGCCCCAGGCCGAGAGCTCCGCCACGACCAGCCCGGACCGTCGGGCGACCAGCGCGTCCGCCGACAGCCCGAAGCGGTCGAGCGCGCCCGGGCGGTAGCCGGTGAGGACGACGTCCGCGGCGGACAGCAGCTCCTCGAAGGCGCGCCGGTCGGCGGTGCGGGCCAGGTCGAGGGCCGTCGACCGTTTCCCGAAACCGGTGTCGGCGTGCTGGTCGAGGATCTCGGGCATCCCCGGCGGATCGACGCGCAGGACGTCCGCGCCCAGCAGGGCGAGCGTGCGGGTGGCGACCGGGCCCGCGATGACCCGGGTCAGGTCCAGGACGCGTATCCCGGCGGTGGGCGACAGCGGCCCGTCGTCGATCGGAGCGAGCACGCGCGCGGGGGCCGTGTCCAGCCGCTCGTGCTCGACCAACGGCCGAGCCGCCATGGCCCGCGCCTGCTCGTGCGCCGCCCACTGCTCAGCCGTCCGCAGGGCGACCGCCAGGCCCCCGGCCGCGTACACGGCCTCCTCGACCTCCCAGGACGACCGCTCGACGAGCGCCGACTCGACAGCGGCCACATCGGCGGCGCGCACCCCCAGCGCGGACAGCAACCGCTCCCGGTGATGCGGATAGTTGGCGTGCGTCCGCACCCACCCGTCCGCCGTCCGCCAGAACCGCGACAGCGGCGCGAAGGTGACCGGTGCCCGCCCGTCGACCAGCAGATGACGTTCACTCACGAAGGCGGTGCCGACCGCCCCGTCGTCCACGCGTACCCGGGGCACCTCGGTGCGCCCGGCGCGCCGCGCCCCCAACTCGGCCGCCGCCAGCGCGCACACCCCGACGCAGGCCCGCGCCAGCTCCCGTACCGGCAGCCGGGAGTCCAGCACGCCGTCCCGTACGACGGTCGAGATACGCCGTGGCAGGACGGGATCGCCGCCGAGCGCCGCCCACGCTTGTTCCATCTCTGTCATGACGGGACTATGCAACGAAAGGGCCGGGCGGTGTGACACCGCCCGGCCCGACGACCTCGTACGAGGTCAGTCCCTACCTACGAGGACCGTCCCTACCTCGTCACCGCGTCCAGCGCGTCCGCCGTGCCGAAGCCGTAGAAGCCGTTGTAGTTCCTCGGGCCCTCGCAGACCGCGTCGATCTTGCCGTCCCCGTCGATGTCGTACGGGTCGGTGCAGGGCGTGGCGTCGGCCTGGGCGTACAGCAGGGCCTTGACCAGGGCGGCCGGGGCGCGCGGGTGGGTCGACCTGATGAGGGCGGCGACGCCCGCGACGTGCGGGGACGCCATCGACGTACCGGCCATGTAGCCCCAGGTGCCGCCGGGCAGCGGGCCCAGGATGAGGCCGCTGGTGGCGGGCGGGGCAGGAGTCTGCAAGCGCGTCGAGTCGCCGCCGGGTGCGGCGATGTCGATGACGCCCAGACCGTGGTTGGAGAAGGACGACTTGATGCCCTTGGCGCCGGTCGAGGCGACCGTGACGACTCCCGGCAGCTGGGTCGGGATGTCGAGGCACTCGGACGGGTCGATCACCCGGTCCGACGGCGTCGAGTCGTTCGGGGAGACCGGGTCGGTGATCTCGTCGGCCGCGAGGTCGTAGTTCTCGTTGCCGGCCGCGGCGACGTTGACCGCGCCCTTCTTCTCCGCGTACCTCGTCGCCCGGGTGAGGGCCTCGACGAGCGCCTTCTGGTCCGGGTCGTCCTTGCAGTTGAAGTACCAGGGGTCGGTGTAATAGCTGTTGTTGGTGACGTCCACACCGTGCTCGGCGGCCCACATGAAGCCGCAGACCACGGCCTCCGTGTAGAAGTAGCCGGCGGGCGTGGACACCTTGATGCCGGACACCTTCACCCCGGGCGCCACGCCCGTGATGCCGACGCCGTTCTTCGCGGCGGCGATCTCACCGGCCACGTGCGTGCCGTGCGCGCTCTCCGTGGGCCCCGGCCGCCAGGCGCCGTCGGCCGTGTCGGGCTTGCCCGTCACGCAGTTGACCGAGGCGTCGCGGTCGAAGTTCGGCGCGATGTCCGGATGCGTGTCGTCGACACCCGTGTCGATGACGGCCACCGTGACGTCCCGGCTGCCGAGCGACACCTCGTGCGCCTTGTCCGCCTTGATGGCCGGCAGGTCCCACTGCAGCGGCTCCAACGGGTCCTGCCCGTCCGCCGCCCGGACGTCCGCCACCTGATCGGCGGTCAGGACCTGCGGGGTGCCCACGTCGGTGGTCGACTGCGCGGGCAGCGGCGCGGTGCGCGTGGCACCGGCCGACTGGACCCCCCGCACATCACGGATCTCCGCGGCGAAGCCGGCGTTCGAGGAGTGGACGACGACCACGCCGATCCGGTCGTACGACGTCACGATCGTGCCGCCGGCCTCCGCGATCGCCTTCTTCACCCGGCCGGACGGACCGTGCCCGGGGCTCACGTTGACCACATAGCTGAGCGGCGTCGCGTCGGCCGCCGCCCGCCCGGTCGTCTCGGCGGCGGAGGCCGTGACGTTCGGTACGACGGCGAGCGCGGTCGCCATGGCCATCCCGAGCGGGAGAGCCACCAGACGGCGCGAGCGCTGGTGAGGCGCTGTCATGCTGTCTCCAGTTCGTTCGCGAATCGAGCGGTACGAAGCGGTACGAAGCGGTGCGAGCTGTGCGGAGACCGGTCCCGGCTGTGCGGAGACCGGTCCCGCGAGGTCGTGGTGCTCCCCGGGCGACGGGGTTACTACTTGACGGCCTTCAGGGCGTTGACGATGCCGAACCCGTAGAAACCGTTCACGCGCGGGCTGCCCTCGCAAACCGCGTCCTGGGTGCCGTCGCCGTTCTGGTCGTACGACGTCGGGCAGGCCTGCTCGTCCGCCTGGGCCTTCAGCAGCCACTGCAGCTGCTGCGGGCTCGCCCACGGGTGCGTGGACTTCAGCAGCGCGGCGACACCGGCGGCGTGCGGCGACGCCATCGACGTGCCCTGCAGGAAGCCGTACGCGCCGTTCGGCATGGTGGACAGGATGCGGCCGTTCTTCGACGGCGTGTCCGGGAGCTGGTAGCGGGCGTCACCGCCCGGCGCCGCGATGTCGACGACACCGTTGCCGTACGTGGAGTAGTACGACTTCTCGTTCTTCACGCCCGTCGCGCTCACCGTGACGATGCCCGGCAGCTGCGTCGGAACGTCGAAGCACTCGCTCGGGTCGATGGTGCGCTCGACCGGCGTGGTGTCGTTGGGGCTGGACGCGTCCAGGATCGCGTCGGAGGCGAGGTCGTGGTTGGAGTTGCCCGCCGAGGCCAGGTGCAGGGTGCCCTTCTTCGTGGCGTACTTCTGGGCCCGGTTGACGGCGTCGACGATGGCCTTCTGGTCCGGGTCGTCCACGCAGTTGTAGAGCCACGGGTCCACGTAGTAGCTGTTGTTCGTGATCTCCACGCCGCGGTCGGCGGCGAAGACGAACGCGCAGACGACGCTCTCCGCGTAGAACAGGCCGCTGCTGCGGTCGGTCACATTGATGCTGGAGACCTTCACACCCGGAGCGACACCGGCGACACCGACGCCGTTGCGGGCCGCGGCTATCTCACCGGCCACGTGGGTGCCGTGGTAGTCCTGCGGGGTGTACGGCCGCCAGGAACCCTCACTGGTGTCCGCGACACCGCCGTCGCAGTTGGCGGACTGGGAGGCGGAGAAGTTCGGCGCGAGGTCCGGATGGGTGTCGTCGACACCCGTGTCGATCACGGCGACCGTGACCTTGCTGCTGCCGTCGTTGATCTTCGCCGCCTTGTCGGCGCCGATCGACCGCAGGTCCCACTGGTCCGCCTCGAGGGGCTCGGCGTCGGGAATGTCGGCCGAAGCGGCCTTCACCTTCGCGGCCTCCGCGTCCGTCAGGTAGTCGACGGCACCCAGGTCCGTCGTACCGGCGGGCGTCAGCGGCGAGGTCCGGGTGGCACCGGCGGACTGCACACCGCGCACGGCGCGGATCGTCGCGCCGAACGCCGGGTCGGTCGAGTGGACCACGATCACGCCGATCCTGTCGTACGTGATCACGACCTTGCCGCCGGCCTCGGCTATCGCCTTCTGCACGGAGGCGATCGTGTGCCTGTCCGTCTTCGTGTTCACGACGTACGAGAGGTTCGGGCCCTCCGCGGTCGCGGCGGTGGACTCCACGAGCGGGGCCGCCGAGGCGACACCCGGCAGGAAACCGAGCGAGGCGGTCAGCGACAGGACGACCGGCACCGCGAGGGCGAGCCGTCGTCTGGAGCGCAGATGAGCCATGGATTCTCCACATCATCCTCAAAGAAACCGGCCCGAGACACACGGGTGCCCGGGCAGGTACATGACGTTGGTGGTGCAGCCCGAAGCTATCCCTGGTCGTCACCGGCCAGCAATGACTTCATGGGCGGGAGGCCGAAGTAGAGGGGTAACCCTCGAAGTCACCGCACTTCCAGGCCGCTTCGGCATCGGTTCTCGAAAGAAACACGCACGGTTGAACCGGTCCTCACGCGCCGCCGTGACGTTGTGCAGGGAGCCCGAGCACGATCGTGCACCCGTCACCGAAGGAACAGAGCCGACCCCATGTCCGTACCCAACCCGTCCCCCGATCCGACGGCGAAAAAGTCACCATCCACCGTCGCGACCGCGGCGGAGACGCGAGGAGACTCCGTGGCAACCGACGCACCGCCCCCCGCGAAGGCAGAGCATCATCTCCCTTCCCCCGAGGAGTTCGCCGCGGTCCATGAGAGCGCCGAGTTCGCTGAACTGCGCCGCTCCTACCGCTCGTTCGCCTTCCCGCTGACCGTGGGCTTCATCGCCTGGTACCTGCTGTACGTCCTGCTCTCCAACTACGCGGGCGACTTCATGGGCACCAAGCTCTTCGGCAACATCAACATCGCCTTCGTCCTCGGCGTCGCCCAGTTCGTCACCACGTTCCTCATCGCCTGGTGGTACTCGCGGCACGCCGCCGCGAAGCTCGACCCCAAGGCCGAGGCGATCAAGTCCCGGATGGAGGGCGGCGCATGAGCCCCGCACAGCAGACTTTCCTCGCGGCCAACGAGGCCAGCCAGCACCGGCCGCTCATCATCACCCTGTTCGGGCTGTTCGTCCTGGCGACGCTCGCCATCACCATCTGGGCCGGCCGCCAGACCAAGGACGCCGCCGACTTCTACGCGGGCGGACGGCAGTTCAGCGCCTTCCAGAACGGCCTCGCGGTCTCCGGCGACTACATGTCCGCCGCGTCGTTCCTCGGCATCGCGGGCGCGATCGCCCTCTTCGGCTACGACGGCTTCCTCTACTCCATCGGCTTCCTGGTCGCCTGGCTGGTCGCCCTCCTCCTGGTCGCCGAGCCCCTGCGGAACTCCGGCCGCTACACGATGGGCGACGTCCTCGCCTACCGCATGCGCCAGCGCCCCGTCCGCACCGCCGCCGGTACCTCCACGATCGTCGTGTCGATCTTCTACCTGCTGGCCCAGATGGCGGGCGCGGGCGTCCTCGTCTCGCTGCTCCTCGGCATCACGTCCGACGCCGGCAAGATCCTCATCGTCGCCCTCGTCGGCATCCTGATGATCGTCTACGTCTCCATCGGCGGCATGAAGGGCACCACCTGGGTCCAGATGGTGAAGGCCGTGCTCCTCATCGGCGGCACGATCCTCATTACGTTCCTGGTGCTGCTGAAGTTCAACTTCAACATCTCCGATCTGCTGGGCACCGCCGCCGAGAACAGCGGCAAGGGCGCCGCCTTCCTGGAGCCCGGCCTCCAGTACGGCGCCACCGGCACCTCCAAGCTGGACTTCATCTCCCTCGGCATCGCCCTGGTCCTCGGCACCGCCGGTCTGCCGCACATCCTGATCCGCTTCTACACGGTGCCCAACGCCAAGGCCGCCCGGAAGTCCGTGAACTGGGCGATCGGCATCATCGGCGGCTTCTACCTGATGACCATCGCCCTCGGCTTCGGCGCCGCAGCGCTGATCTCCCAGGACGAGATCATCGCCTCCAACCCGTCGGGCAACACGGCGGCCCCGCTGCTCGCCCTGCACCTGGGCGGCGTCGACTCGGCCTGGGGCGCGATCCTGCTTGCCACCATCTCGGCGGTGGCCTTCGCGACGATCCTCGCCGTGGTCGCGGGCCTCACCCTCGCCTCGTCGTCCTCCTTCGCGCACGACATCTACGCCAACGTCATCCGCAAGGGGAAGGCATCCGGCGCCGAGGAGGTCCGCGCGGCCCGCTGGGCGACCGTCTTCATCGGCGTCGTCTCCATCGGCCTCGGCGCCCTCGCCCGCGACCTGAACGTGGCCGGCCTGGTCGCCCTCGCCTTCGCGGTCGCGGCCTCCGCCAACCTGCCGACGATCCTCTACAGCCTCTTCTGGAAGAAGTTCACCACCCAGGGCGCGCTGTGGTCGATCTACGGCGGTCTGATCGTCGCCGTCGGCCTGGTGCTGTTCTCGCCCGTCGTCTCCGGCGACCCGAAGGCGATGTTCCCGGACGTCGACTTCCACTGGTTCCCGCTGAAGAACCCGGGCATCATCTCCATCCCGTTCGGCTTCCTCATGGGCTGGCTGGGCACCGTCCTGTCCAAGGAGGAGCCCGACACCGCCAAGTACGCCGAGCTGGAGGTACGTTCCCTCACGGGCACCGGCGCCCACTGATCCGGCCGACTGCGCCCGGGGCCGTCGTAGGTCACCTACGACGGCCCCGCGTCGTGCCGGGTCGTAGGGATCTACGGCGACTTCGCGCCAGGTCTTGTGGAATCGGGCCTGTGATGTTGTCGGAGGGGTCACGTAGGCTCGCAGGTGTCCGGAGAAGGAATCATCAGCGATCCACGAGCGGAACCACGTTCGTCGATCGGTCCGACGAGGGAGGGGGCCCACGTGCTCATCGACACCTACGGCCGAGTGGCCACCGACCTGAGGGTCTCGCTGACCGACCGGTGCAATCTGCGCTGTACGTACTGCATGCCCGAGGAAGGCCTGCAGTGGCTGGCCAAGCCCGACCTGCTCGACGACGACGAGATCGTCCGTCTCATCGACATCGCCGTCCGCGTCCTGGGCGTCACGGAGGTCCGCTTCACCGGCGGTGAGCCGCTGCTGCGCCCCGGCCTGGTCGGCATAGTGGAGCGCGTGGCGGCTCTCGCCCCCCGCCCCCAGATGTCCCTGACCACCAACGGCATCGGCCTCAAGCGCACGGCGACGGCCCTGAAGGCGGCGGGCCTGGACCGGGTGAACGTGTCCCTGGACACCATCCGCCCGGACGTCTTCAAGACCCTCACCCGCCGGGACCGGCACAAGGACGTCCTCGAAGGCCTGGCCGCCGCCCGCGACGCCGGCCTGACTCCCGTCAAGGTCAACTCGGTCCTGATGCCGGGCCTGAACGAGAACGAGGCCCCGGACCTCCTCGCCTGGGCCGTGGAGCACGACTACGAGCTGCGCTTCATCGAGCAGATGCCCCTGGACGCCCAGCACGGCTGGAAGCGCGACGGCATGGTCACGGCGGGCGACATCCTGACGTCACTGCGCACCCGTTTCGACCTGACCCCCGAGGGCCAGGACGAGCGCGGCTCGGCCCCGGCGGAACGCTGGCTGGTGGACGGCGGCCCGCACCGCGTCGGCGTCATCGCCTCCGTCACCCGCCCCTTCTGCTCGGCCTGCGACCGCACCCGCCTCACCGCCGACGGCCAGGTCCGCACCTGCCTCTTCGCCCGCGAGGAGACCGACCTGCGCGCCGCCCTGCGCTCCGGCGCCCCCGACGAGGAGATCGCCCGCATCTGGCGCCTGGCGATGTGGGGCAAGAAGGCGGGAGCGGGCCTGGACGACCCGTCCTTCGTCCAGCCCGACAGGCCCATGTCGGCAATCGGGGGCTGAGCACCCTACGACGCCCGACCCTCCCACTCCGCCAGCTTCACGACATCCTTCAGAAACCCCCGCACACCCAGGAACTGGGACAGGTGCTCCCGATGCTCGTCGCACGCGAGCCACGTCTTGCGGCGCTCAGGCGTGTGCAGCTTCGGGTTGTTCCAGGCGAGCACCCAGACCGCGTCGGCACGACAGCCCTTGGCCGAACAGATGGGGGAGGAGGGGTCGGAGCCGGGGACGTTGAGGATGTTCACACGTCGACCCTAGCCTCAGAAAACCAGTCCCGGAAAAGGCGACGCCGAGCAGCCACGGGGGGAGCTGCCCGGCGTCGGTCTGTCGCTCCGACGGGGGATGCGGAGCGCGTACGAAGTATGTCACGGGTGGGCCTCTGCCCGGCACAGGAACTACATGATTGATCTGAGCATTTCTTGAGCTTGGCGGGTGGTCCGATTCCGCTTCGACCGGATTCCCGGTGCTCAGGCCCGCTCGCGCGGTTCACTCCGCCGACCGTCCGCGGGATCGGCCGCGGCGTCTTCCGGGACGGATTCCGCGAAGCGTGCCTCGGCTCCGAATTCGGCCGAGGAGGAGGCGTCCGTCTCCCGGGGCGGAGTGATCATCGGACGCGTCGGGGCGTGGACGAACGTGGACGGCAGCGAGGGCGCGTTCTCACGGCCCGCGTTGGCGATCACCACGGCGATGTAGGGCAGTATCCCGCCGAGCACCAGTGCGACGACCGCGACGTGCCGTTCCACGTTCCAGAGAACCGCGGCGGCGATCACCGCGAGGGTGCGGACGGACATCGAGATGATGTAGCGACGCTGCCGGCCGCGAACGTCGTCGGCGAGGCCCTGCCGGGCTCCTGTGATCCGGAAGACCTCGGCGTTGCTCTGCTTCCGCATCACGTTCCACCACCCGCCTGTATCGGACGCTCCCCGGCCCGTGCCCCGCCCCCGCCCGCTAGCGAACGCGGTACGGACAAGCCCAACGTTACGCCGCGTCCGCGCCGCCTACGAGACCGGGTCACCTTCCACAGGGAGGGGAGGAAATGCGCCGTAGCGCGTACGGCAGTGCCCGACATGCGTCGTACCGCAGGCAGGCCGACACTGGGCGTAATGCTCACGTCGAGCCGTACGAGGAGGCAGCCATGGGCTGGTTGTGGGCGATCATCGTGGGATTCGTACTCGGCCTGCTGGCCAAGGCGATCATTCCGGGCAAGCAGCACAGCCCGCTCTGGCTGACGACGATCTTCGGCATGCTGGGCGCCGTCGTCGGCAACGCGATCGCGCGCGGCTTCGGCGTCGAAGAGACCTCCGGCATCGACTGGAGCCGCCACATCTTCCAGCTGATCGCCGCGATCGCCATCGTGGCCCTGGGCGACATGGCGTACATGGCGACCCTGGGCAAGAGAAAACAGCGGACCTGAGCCCCGAATGGGGCGCGGGGAACCGCGCGAGCGACCACGAACGATCCGCAGCCGCCGGCATCCCCACGCCCCTACGGCGTCTAGGCCCCGGTCACCTCGACGGCGGCCAGGTTCCTCTTCCCTCGCCGCAACACCAGCCACCGCCCATGGAGGAGCTCTTCCCCTGAGGGAACCGCGTCCTCCGCGGTGACCTTCACGTTGTTCACGTAGGCCCCGCCCTCCTTCACGGTCCGACGCCCCGCGGACTTGCTCGGCACCAGCCCGACCTCCGCGAGGAGGTCCACGACCGGCGCCAGCTCGGCGACCTTCGCGTGCGGCAGCTCGGACAGCGCCGCGGCCAGCGTCTTCTCGTCCAGCTCCGCCAGCTCGCCCTGACCGAAGAGCGCCCTGGACGCGGCGATCACGGCGGCGGTCTGGTCGGCCCCGTGTACGAGGGTCGTCAGTTCCTCGGCCAGCGCGCGCTGCGCCGCCCGCGCCTGCGGCCGCTCCTCCGTCTGCTGCTCCAACTCCTCAAGCTCCGCACGGGACTTGAAGGAGAGGATGCGCATGTACCGGGTGATGTCCCGGTCGTCCACGTTCAGCCAGAACTGGTAGAACGCGTACGGCGTCGTCATCTCCGGGTCGAGCCAGACGGCGCCGCCCTCGGTCTTGCCGAACTTCGTGCCGTCCGCCTTGGTCATCAGCGGGGTGGCCAGCGCGTGCGCCTCCACGCCGGGCTCCAGCCGGTGGATCAGGTCCAGGCCGGCCGTGAGGTTGCCCCACTGGTCGCTGCCGCCCTGCTGGAGGGTGCAGCCGTACCTCCGGTAGAGCTGGAGGAAGTCCATGCCCTGGAGGATCTGGTAGCTGAACTCGGTGTAGCTGATGCCCTGGTCGGACTCCAGCCGGCGGGCGACGGAGTCCTTCGTCAGCATCTTGTTGACGCGGAAGTGCTTGCCGATGTCCCGCAGGAACTCGATGGCGGACAGGCCCTCGGTCCAGTCGAGGTTGTTGACCATGACGGCCGCGTTCTCGCCCTCGAAGGACAGGAACGGCTCGATCTGGGCGCGCAGCTTGCCCACCCAGCCGACCACCGTCTCCGGGTCGTTCAGCGTGCGCTCCGCCGTCGGGCGCGGGTCGCCGATCAGGCCGGTCGCGCCGCCGACCAGCGCCAGCGGCCGGTGCCCGGCCTGCTGGAGCCGGCGCATGGTGAGCACCTGCACCAGGTGCCCGACGTGCAGGGACGGCGCGGTCGGGTCGTAACCGCAATAGAACGTGACGGGACCGTCCGCGAGCGCCTTGCGCAAAGCGTCCTCGTCGGTGGACAGGGCGAACAGCCCCCGCCACTTCAGCTCGTCGACGATGTCCGTCACGGTTCTCGTGTCTCCTCGATGGTCTTCGCAGGTGTTCGCCCGGCAGTCGGGTGACAGCCGACCACGAACGCCTACGAGGTTATACGCCCTGGCTGACAGAACTCATATTGAAATCCGGCACCCGCAGCGCGGGCATCGCGGCCCGGGTGAAGTAGTCGCTCCACTCGCGCGGCAGCGTCTTCTCCGTGCGCCCGGCCTCCGTGGCCCGGCCGAGGAGGTCCACCGGCGACTCGTTGAACCGGAAGTTGTTGACCTCGCCCGTGACCTCGCCGTTCTCCACGAGGTAGACGCCGTCCCGGGTCAGCCCGGTCAGCAGCAGCGTCGCGGGGTCGACCTCGCGGATGTACCACAGGCAGGTCAGCAGCAGCCCGTGCCGCGTGTTCGCGACCATCTCCTCCAGGGAGCGGTCCTCGCCGCCGTCCAGGATCAGGTTGCCGATGGTCGGTACCACCGGCAGCCCGGTCAGGCCCGCGCTGTGCCGGGTGGTCGGCAGATTCGCGATCTCGCCCTCGCGGATCCACTCGGTCGCCTTCAGCGGCAGCCCGTTGTCGAACACCGAACTGTCGCCGCCGGAGGAGTGGGCCAGCACGAAGGGCGCGGACTCCAGGCCCGGCTCGTTCGGGTCGCTGCGCAGGCTCAGCGGCAGCTCCGTCAGCCGCTCGCCGATCCGCGTGCCGCCGGGCTTGCTGAACACCGTCCGGCCCTCGGCCGCGTCCCGCGCCGACGCCGACCACATCTGGTAGATCAGCAGGTCCGCCACCGCCGTGGGCGGCAGCAGCGTCTCGTACCGCCCGGCGGGCAGCGGCACCCGCCGCTCGGCCCAGCCCAGCCGCACGGCCAGCTCCGCGTCCAGAACGCCCGGATCGACGTCCTTGAAGTCCCGGGTGGAGCGCCCCGCCCAGGCCGAGCGCTTACGGTCCGGGGACTTGGCGTTCACCTCCAGCGTGCCGTTCGGCTGGTCGTGCCGCAGCCGCAGCCCGGTGGACGTACCGAGATAGCTCGACACCAGCTCGTGGTTGGCGAAGCCGTACAACTCGCGGCCGCCCGCACGCGCGCGTGCGAACGACTCGCCGAGGGCCGGCGCGAAGTCGGCGAACACCGCGGAGGAGGTCTCGGCGGGAGCCTCCGTGAAGTCGGGGGAGTGCTTTACGCCCGTGACCAGCGGCTGGGCGTCCTCGGCGGGTCCGGCGCCGCGCGCCGCCGCCTCGGCGGCCCGCACCAGCGGCTCCAGTTCCTCGGCGGTGACGGCGGACCGCGACACGACCCCGGAGGCGGTGCCCTCCTTGCCGTCGACGGTGGCGACGACGGTCACCGACCGGCCCCGGGTGACGCCGTTCGTGGTCAGCGCGTTGCCCGCCCAGCGCAGGTTCGCCGTCGAGTACTCGTCGGCGATCACCACACAGCCGTCGGCCCGGGAGAGTTCGAGGGCCCGCTCGACGATCTCGTGCGGCTTGTGCGCCTTGCTGTTCCGCGCGCTGTTGTTCCGCCCGCTCATCGACCGGCCTCCTGCGTGGTGTTCAGAATGTTGACGCCCTTGAAGAGGGCCGACGGGCAGCCGTGCGACACCGCGGCGACCTGGCCCGGCTGGGCCTTCCCGCAGTTGAAGGCGCCGCCCAGGACGTATGTCTGCGGCCCGCCCACGGCCGCCATGGAGCCCCAGAAGTCGGTCGTCGTCGCCTGGTACGCGACGTCCCGCAGCTGCCCGGTGATCCGCCCGTTCTCGATCTTGAAGAACCGCTGCCCGGTGAACTGGAAGTTGTACCGCTGCATGTCGATGGACCACGACCGGTCCCCGACCACATAGACCCCCCGGTCGACCCCGCCGATCAGATCCTCGGTCGACATCCCGGCAGGGTCCGGCTTCAGCGACACGTTGGCCATGCGCTGCACGGGCACATGCCCGGGGGAGTCGGCGTACGCGCAGCCGTTGGAACGCCCGAGCTCGGTCAGCCGGGCGATGCGCCGGTCGAGCTGGTATCCGACGAGGGTCCCGTCCTTGACGAGATCCCAGCTCTGGCACTCCACCCCCTCGTCGTCGTACCCGATGGTCGCCAGGCCGTGCTCGGCGGTGCGGTCGCCGCTGACGTTCATCAGCTCGGAGCCGTACCTCAGCTTGCCGAGCTTGTCGAAGGTGGCGAAGGAGGTACCGGCGTAGGCGGCCTCGTAGCCGAGCGCGCGGTCCAGCTCGGTGGCGTGGCCGATGGACTCGTGGATGGTCAGCCACAGGTTGGACGGGTCGACGACCAGGTCGTAGACGCCCGCCTCGACGCTCGGCGCCCGCATCTTCTCGGCGAGCAGTTCCGGGATCCGCGCCAGCTCGTCGTCCCAGTCCCAGCCGGTGCCCGTCAGGTACTCCCAGCCGCGCCCGACCGGCGGCGCCAGCGTCCGCATCGAGTCGAACTCACCGCTGGACTCGTCGACCGACACGGCGGTCAGCGACGGATGCAGCCGTACGCGCTGCTGGGTGGTCACGGTCCCGGCGGTGTCCGCGTAGAACTTGTTCTCGTGCACCGTCAGCAGCGAGGCGTCCACATGGTTGACCCCGTCGGCCGCCAGCAGCCGCGTGCTCCAGTCCGTCAGCAGCGCGGACTTCTCCTCGTCGGGGACGGTGAACGGATCGATCTCGTACGAGGAGATCCAGGTCTTCTCGGCGTGTACGGGCTCGTCCGCCAGCTCCACCCGCTCGTCGGACCCGGCGGCCTTGATGACCTGCGCGGACAGCTTGGCCATCGCCACCGCCTGCGAGGCGACCTTCGCGGCGGCGTCCATCGTCAGGTCCACCCCGGACGCGAACCCCCAGGTCCCGCCGTGCACCACCCGCACCGCGTACCCGAGGTCCGTCGTGTCCGACGACCCGGCCGGCTTCGCGTCCCGCAGTCGCCAGGACGCACTGCGCACCCGCTCGAACCGGAAGTCCGCGTGGTCGGCGCCGAGGGCACGGGCGCGGGCGAGCGCGGCGTCGGCCAGAGCCCTTAGCGGTAGTGCCGTGAAGGCTTCGTCGATCGAATGAGGCACCGAGGTCTCCCTGTTGCCGAGCGGTTGTCGTGGTCTGTCGGGTCCGATCATGTCGCGCCCGCGGGCGGCCGGACCACATCTTTCCGGCTGTGGTCGGCCGGCTTTCTGTAGGGATCCGACAGCGACACCCCCGAGCCACTGTCACTGCCCCAATGCCCACCCGGCGGACCGGACCGATAGGTTTTCGAGGAAGGCACCTGCCGTCCAGGCATTCAGGCAGGCGTTCAGACCGCTAAGGAAAGGGTGATCCGTTGAGCCGCTCGGTTCTCGTCACCGGAGGCAACCGGGGCATCGGCCTCGCCATCGCCCGCGTGTTCGCCGACGCCGGCGACAAGGTCGCCATCACGTACCGCTCGGGGGAGCCGCCGGCCGGCTTCCTGGCCGTCAAGTGCGACATCACCGACCCCGAGCAGGTGGAGCAGGCCTACAAGGAGATCGAGGCCGAGCACGGCCCGGTCGAGATCCTGATCGCCAACGCCGGCGTCACCAAGGACCAGCTCCTGATGCGCATGACCGAGGAGGACTTCACCTCGGTCATCGACACCAACCTCACCGGCACCTTCCGCGTCGTCAAGCGCGCCAACCGCGGCATGCTGCGCGCCAAGAAGGGCCGCGTCGTCCTCATTTCCTCGGTCGTGGGCCTCTACGGCTCGCCCGGCCAGGCCAACTACGCGGCCTCCAAGGCCGCCCTGGTCGGCTTCGCGCGTTCCCTCGCCCGTGAGCTGGGCTCGCGCAACATCACCTTCAACGTCGTCGCCCCCGGCTTCGTCGACACCGACATGACCAAGGTGCTCACCGACGAGCAGCGCGCGGGCATCGTGAAGCAGGTGCCGCTGGGCCGGTACGCGCAGCCCGAGGAGATCGCCGCGACGGTGCGGTTCCTCGCCTCGGACGACGCCTCGTACATCACTGGAGCCGTCATCCCCGTAGACGGCGGACTGGGAATGGGTCACTGATCACCATGAGCGGAATCCTCGAGGGCAAGCGCGTCCTGATCACCGGTGTGCTGATGGAGTCCTCCATCGCCTTCCACACCGCCAAGCTGGCCCAGGAGCAGGGCGCCGAGATCATCCTCACGGCCTTCCCCCGGCCCACGCTGACCGAGCGCATCGCCAGGAAGCTCCCCAAGCCCACCAAGGTCATCGAGCTCGACGTCACCAACGACGAGCACCTCGGGCGCCTGGCCGACATCGTCGGCGAGGAGCTCGGCGGCCTGGACGGTGTCGTCCACTCCATCGGCTTCGCCCCGCAGGACGCCCTCGGCGGCAACTTCCTCAACACGCCGTTCGAGTCCGTCGCCACCGCGATGCACGTCTCGGCGTACTCGCTGAAGTCGCTGACCATGGCCTGCCTGCCGCTGATGCAGAACGGCGGCTCGGTCGTCGGCCTCACCTTCGACGCGAAGTTCGCCTGGCCGCAGTACGACTGGATGGGTCCGGCCAAGGCCGCCCTGGAGGCCACCAGCCGTTACGTCGCCCGCGACCTGGGCAAGCAGAACATCCGCTGCAACCTCGTCTCCGCCGGCCCCCTCGCTTCCATGGCCGCCAAGTCCATCCCGGGCTTCGGCGAGCTGGCCGCCGTGTGGGACGACCGCTCTCCCCTGGAGTGGGACCTCAAGGACCCGGAGCCGGCCGGCAAGGGCGTCGTCGCCCTGCTGAGCGACTGGTTCCCGAAGACCACCGGCGAGATCATCCACGTGGACGGCGGGCTGCACGCGATCGGGGCGTGAGCGCCGACACCGAGGTCCGACGGCCGTTTCGAGGGCGCGCATCCATCCGGGTGTGCGCCCTCGCCGTACTCCTCTCCGCCGCGACGATCACTCGTTCGGCTCATTGGACGGGCCGCCCGGGCCGGGTGCCGCGCACGCTGGACGTGTACCGCTCAGCCACTCGGCCGAGGAGGTCCCCCTTGTGCGCATCTCCCGCAGCATCGCCCCAGCTGTCGTCGCCCTGGCTCTCGTACTCACCCTCCCGTCCGAGTCGGCACCGCACGCGCGCGTCGTGGCCGACGAACCCGATCCCTTCGGGGCGGCCTGCCGCAGCACCGTCACCGGCTCCCAGGTGATCGCGCACTGCTACAACCCGTACGTGGCCGTCGACCGCGTCCGGCTGCACATCGAGTGCGCGCGCTGGTGGGACATCGACAGTGACAGCGCCGCGGTCGAGACGGGTCCGGCGCGGACCGTACGGCTCACCGGGCGCTGCTGGAAGGAAGTCCGCTCGGTGTGGTTCAGCCACCAGCGGGGGGTGGGCTGACCCGCCCGGGACGGCAGTGGAACGGATAGCCGGCCGCCTCCGCCGCGGCGGTCTCCGCGTCGCCCGCGCGGAGGGCGTCCACGAGCCGGGCGTGGTCCATGTACGTCTCCGGGGTCAGCTCCTCGCCCACGTCCCCGCGCAGCCAGTCCCGCAGCACCTCGCCCAGGTCCGCGTAGACGGTCGTCACGACGTCGTTGTGGGACGCGGCCACGACCGCCATGTGGAAGGTCGCGTCGGCGGTCACGAAGGCCTCCGCGTCGCCCGACGCCCATGCCTCCTCGCGACGCGCCAGGAGGGTGTCCAGCTGCCTCAGGTCCCTGTCGGTGCGCCGCTCGGCGGCGAGCTTCGCGGCGCTCGACTCCAGGGCGGAGCGAAGTTCGGCGATATGGGTCGGGTCGGCGTCCGCGAAGCGGCGGTGCATCACGCCGGCGAGTTCGCTGGTCGCCACGACGTAGGTGCCGGAACCCTGCCGGATGTCCAGCAGACCGTTGTGCGCGAGCGCGCGGACGGCCTCACGGACCGTGTTCCGGGCGACGCCCAGCTGCTCGACCAGCTCGGGCTCGGTGGGGATCCGCGACCCGACCGGCCACTCGCCCGAGGTGATCTGGTTCCGCAGCGCGGCGATGACCTGCTCGGACAGCGCCGATCGGCGGGGATGGCTCAGCGGCATGGCACACCTTCGCATGGACGGGGCGACCGGGAAGAGCCGGGCCCTGGACAACCAATCATCCTATGATTCTATGATGAGTGTCATGGTGAGCGAGGAAACCCTGACGTCGACAGCCGCACCCGATCGAGTCGCACCCGCACCCGCCCAGGCCCAGGCCGAACGCGAGGTCGAAGCCCGGGCGCGAGGCACGCGCGCGTGGACGACGCGACTGGTGATCGTGGGCATCGTCCTGACGGCCCTCAACCTCCGCCCCGCCATCACCAGCCTCGGAGCCCTCCTCGAAGAGGTGCGCGCCGGGCTCGGCATGAGCGGCAGCGTCGCCGGCCTCCTCACCTCCGTACCGCCACTCTGCTTCGCCCTCTTCGGGGTCATGGCGCCCCGGCTCGCCCGCCGCTTCGGCCCGGCCGCCGTCGTCTGCGCGGGCATGGTCGCCATCACCGGCGGCCTGTCGATCCGGCCGTACGTCGGCGGCACGGCCGGCTTCCTGGCCGCGAGCGCCCTCGCCCTGATGGGTATCGCCGTCAGCAACGTCCTGATGCCGGTCATCGTCAAGCGCTGGTTCCCCGACCGGGTCGGCTCCATGACGGGCCTCTACTCCATGGCCCTCGCCCTCGGCACCTCCTCCGCGGCGGCCGTCACCGTGCCCCTGACCGAGGCGCTGGGCGGGAGTTGGCGGCCCGGGCTGGCCCTGTGGGCGGTCCTCGCGGCGGCGGCCGTGCTGCCGTGGCTGCCGCTCGCAGGGGACCGGGGCGCGCGCACCGCGGAGCGGGCCGGGGCACCGTCGGCCCCCGTACGAGGCGAAGGGCCCGCCCTGCGGATCACCCGGAGCCGTACCGCCTGGGCCCTCGCCGTGTTCTTCGGGCTCCAGGCGACCGCCGCCTACATCACGATGGGGTGGATGGCGCAGATCTTCCGGGACGCGGGGGTCCCGGCCGGCACGGCCGGGCTGCTGCTGGCCGTCACGATGGTGATGGGCGTACCGCTGGCCTTCGTGATCCCCCGGCTCGCCACCCGGCTGCCCCACCAGGGGCCGATCGCGGCCTTCCTCGGTGTCTGCGGCCTCCTCGGCTACGGGGGCCTCTACCTCGCCCCGGCGGAGGGCGCCTGGGCATGGGCGCTGCTGATCGGCATCGCCAACTGCTCCTTCCCGCTCGCGCTCACCATGGTCGGCATGCGGGCCAGGACCGGCGCGGGCGTGGTCAAGCTGTCCGCCTTCGCGCAGAGCGCGGGCTACCTGATCTCGATCCCCGGCCCGCTCGTCGTCGGCGTCCTCTACCAGCACAGCGGCGGCTGGGGCCTGCCCCTCGCCCTCATGGCCGCCCTGCTGCTCCCGCAGATCGCCGCGGGTGTCCTGGCCGGCCGCGACCGGGTGGTGGAGGACGAGGCGGCCCGCTGAGCCGCACCCCGGCGGCTCCCCGGCGGGTCAGGGGTGCGAGACTGGCCGCATGCCAGTGCTCGACCCGAACCCCCAGAACGGCCAGAAGAAGATGCTCCTGGTCTTCGGCTCGTTCCTCGCCATCTTCGTCGTCATCGGGATCATCGCGGCCATCGCGTCACCGTGACCCTCGCCCCCTCGCGGGGTGGCCCCTCGCGGGGTGGGGATAACCCCCCCGTCCCCTAGGGGACGAGTCTCAGGGTGCAGTGGGTGGATCACCGGATGGGTCGGGCCGCCCGCGTTCCGTAACGTCGAGATCGTGGCCGCAGGGGACCCGCGAGGGCCCACGGAGGACCGGGCCACGAGGACTCGCAGACCACGGAGGCGGCATGTCGGCCCGTACGCACACCCGGCCCCACCCGGCGACCACCAGCCGCGTCGACACCCGGCTGCCCTGGTGGGCGGTGGCCCTGCCGGCCCTCGGCTTCGTCACCCTCCTGCTGCTGATCCTGAACCCCGCGCAGGCCCAGGCGGCGAGCGGTGACCCCACGGTCGCCCACCTCCTGGAGCGCATACACCAGGCACTGCTGAACCACACACCGTGACGAGCGGCCAGCCCGCCGGAAGCACATGTACCGGTGCCGGGTATCCGCACTTCAACTCCCTGCGCCCCATGGCCTGTTTCGTGCGAAGCTGGGACGCATGAGCGTCGCAGAACCCCGCAGGATTGTCCTCTTCCGGCATGCGAAAGCCGACTGGCCCCAGGTCTCCGACCACGAGCGGCCGCTCGCCGACCGGGGCCGCATGGACGCCGCCGTCGCCGGGCGCAAGCTGGCCGACTCCGGCATCCCCCTTGACCTTGCCCTCTGCTCCACGGCGGTCAGGACCCTTGAGACCTGGAAGCTGGCCGTCCACGAACTGCCCGAGCGGCCGAAAACGGTCTACGAGGAGCGGATCTACGAGGCCTCGCCCGGCGAGCTGATCGCTCTGCTCAACGAAACCCCGGACGACGCGCAGAACGTCGTGCTGATCGGCCACAACCCCGGAATCCAGGGCCTCGCCGACATTCTCGCCGGCAGCGCGGAGGGCGACGCCCGCGAGCGCATGAACCGCTTCGGCTTCCCGGCCGCCGCCTTCGCCGTGCTCTCCTTCGAGGGCCCCTGGAAGAGCCTGGAGCCGGGCGTGACCACGCTGGCCGACTACTGGGCGCCGACGGAGTGACCCCGGCCGTGCGGCCCCGCCGGCACCCGGCGTAGGGCGCCCACGGGCGGGTGCGACCCCACCGGCGTATGGCGTACGGCTTCCCGGGCACCCGCCACCCCAGGGGCTCGTCAGGGCGAAGGCCCGGCACCACCTCGGTGCCGGGCCTTCGTCGTCCGCCCTCGCTACGCGTCGTGCGTGTCCGCCGCCTCGACCTCTTCCCGGGTCACCCCGAGGAGGTACAGGACGGTGTCGAGGAAGGGGAAGTTCACCGCGGTGTGCGCGGCCTCGCGGACGACCGGCTTGGCGTTGAAGGCGACGCCCAGACCGGCCGCGTTGAGCATGTCGAGGTCGTTGGCGCCATCGCCGATGGCCACGGTCTGGACCAGCGGGACCCCCGCCTCGGCGGCGAACCGGCGCAGCAGCCGCGCCTTGCCCGCGCGGTCCACGATCTCACCGACGACCTTGCCGGTGAGCTTGCCGTCGACGATCTCCAGCGTGTTGGCCTGTGCGAAGTCGAGGCCCAGCCGCTCCTTGAGGTCGTCCGTGACCTGGGTGAATCCGCCCGAGACGACACCGACTTGGAAGCCCAGCCGCTTCAGCGTACGGATCAGCGTGCGCGCCCCCGGCGTGAGCCGCACCTCGCTGCGCACCTTCTCCACCACCGAGGCGTCGAGCCCCTCCAGCAGCGCCACCCGCGCGTGCAGCGACTGCTCGAAGTCCAGCTCCCCGCGCATCGCGGCCTCCGTCACCTCGGCGACCTCCTTCTCGCACCCGGCGTGCGCGGCGAAGAGTTCGATCACCTCGTCCTGGATGAGCGTGGAGTCCACGTCCATGACCACCAGCCGCTGCGCCCGCCGGTGCAGACCCGCGGCGACCACGGCCACGTCCACGCCCAACGCCACCGACTCGGTGACCAGCGCGGTCCGCAGCGTCTCCGGTTCCGTACCGGACACCGCGAACTCGACGGCCGTCACCGGGTACTTGGCGAGCCGGAAGATACGGTCGATGTTGCCGCCGGTCGCGGTGATCCGGGCGGCGATCCGGGCGGTGGACTCGGCGGTCAGCGGGTGTCCCAGCACGGTGACGTGCGAGCGGCCGAGGCCACGGGGCCGGTTGTCGCCCAGGCCGGAGATGATCTCCGCCTGCATCTTCATCGACTCCGCCCAGCTGTGGACGGTCGCCCGCAGGTCGCCCTCCTGCCCGGCGGGCGGCTCGGTCACGAGCGCGCACAGCACGATCCGGCCACGGGTGACGACCTGCTCGATGTCGACCACGTCGACGGAGTACGCGGCGAGGGTGTCGAACAGCCCGGCGGTGATGCCCGGCCGGTCCTTGCCGAAGATCTTGACGAGGAGGGTGGGGACGTCAGAGGAGGTCTGCGAAGCGCTCATGATGTGCCAACCGTATCCGGCGCCCCGTGCCTTTTGCCCCTGAGGTCCGCCCAGCGGACGGAGAACACTGGGTTACCAGTGAGGAAAGCGCACCCGGACCGTGTACGACGTCCCGAAGATCTCCCTCGCATCACCCCCGTTCCCGGGCATCTCAACGCCCGCACGACCCTGGCGGCGGACGTGGCGGTAGCGGTCCTTCCTCCGGTGGTAGTGGTGGTGGCGGTGCGGGCCGGGTAGCCCGCCCGGACCTGGATCGTGGCCCCGCCCTGACCCGACCCGACCCGACCCGCCCCGACCTGACCCGATCCGACCCGAACCGCCCTGACCCGACCCGACCCGACCCGACCCGGACCTCGCCCCCGTTCCCCGGCAGCTCAACGCCCGCGCGGCCCCGGCGGCCCCGGCGGTGGCGGTGGCGGTGGCGGCGGCCCCTCCTCCGGTGGTGGCGGCGGTGCGGGCCAGGTACCCGAACCGGACCCGGATCGCGGCCCCGACCCTGATCCGGGGCCCGCTCCCGGCCGCTGTCCCGGCCGGCGGGGCGGCGGCGTGAAACGCCGCATCACCGTCGGCGCCCCGTTGACGTCGGGCGGCCGGGGACCCTTGGGCTCCCGGCCCTCCCGCGCCCCCAGGGCTCCCCGAGGCCTCCGCAGCTCGTCCGGCAGTCGCAGATACGGGTTGGTGTCCGGGTTCGGCGGCCGGTACGGCGTGCCCGGCGTGTACGGTCCCGAGGAGGAGTCGGTCGCGTGGGCCTCGGAGGTCGCGGTGCTCGCCCAGCCGCCCCCCGCGTCCCCCCGCGCCCACGGCGAGGCCCGCCGCCCCGCGGCCCCCGCCGCGCACGCCAGCAGCGCCCCCGCGGCCCCCGCACCCGCGCCCCACGGCGCGCCCAGCACCAAGGCCGTCGCCGGCTGCCCGCGCAGCTCGATGCCCGCGTCGAACGCGTCGATGCCGAACAGGGCCAGCGAGGCGTCCACCGACACCTCCGTCAACCGGACGAGCAGCGGCAGTGCCACCGCCGTCGCGAGCCCGAGCCGAAGCGCGCAGCGCCCCACGAAGCCGAGCGCGCCCCCGCCCCGTCCGTCCGCACCGGTCGCACCCCCGGCAGCGGTGGCAGCCGAGCCCCGTGCGAAAGGCGTACGTACGGCGGTCAGGACCCCCGCGTACACCATCATCAGCGCGGCGGCGAGGCCCAACAGCCAGACCCGGCCGTCCAGTTCGGCGAGGCGACCGAGGGTGACGGGCTCATCGGCGCCGACGCGCAGCAACTCGTCGAGGGGGTCGGGCAGCAGGTCGGCGAGTTGCCCGGTGGCCTTGCCGTCCCAGGGGACGAGGAGGCCGAGGGGGACGCCCAGCCAGACGCCGTTGGGCGCGCCGAGGAGCGCCGCGCCGGCGATCCGCTCGGGGTGGGGGTCGCTGACCGCCGCGTACGCCGCCGCCGCGAGCCCGGCCAGGACCGCCACCAGGAGCACGGTGACCACCGCGGAGACGGCCGGCCGTACGACCCGGTGCACCACGTCGAGGGCGGGCGGCAGGGGAGTGCGGCGCGAGGCCAGCAGGGCGATGAGCAGCACACCGACGCACCAGGCCAGGCCGCCGAGCAGGGTCGGCACGGTGTCGACCGAGAAGCCCACCTCGGCGCCTGCGTCGGCGAGGTCGCCCAGCCGGTCCGGCAGCAGACCGCCGCCGATGTCCCCGATGTCGCCGAGTCCGGGGATCTCCACGTCGTCGAGGTCGCCGCCGCCCGGCAGTTGTCCGTCGATCCCCAGGCGGCTGCCGTCGAGGGTGATGACGGCGTTCCCGGCCCAGGCCAGTCCGCCCATCAACGCCACGAAGAGCGCGAGCACCGTGCCCGCGCGCGCGAGGAGTTCGACGGAGGAGATCACAACTCCCGCGCCGCGCAAGGACCGTAGGAAGAACCAGGACAGCAGGAGCGCTCCCACCAGGCCGACACCCAGTGGCGTGATCTCGATGGCGGTGGTCGCCTGCGCTCCTTCCAGGCCAAAGACGGACACATCGCCGGAGGGGGTCACCGACCCACCCGCCCCGAGCGCCACAACCGCCGCGGTCATGGGCCCCAGTTCACCCGCCGAGTCGGCCTCCAGCAGATGCAGACCGAGCGCCGCCGTACCCGCCATTCCGATCAACGCCCAGCTCACGGCGGCGATCGCGGAGAACAGTACATCCCCCCACGGCACGCTCCTGCCACGGCCAACATTCCGGTCGCTCATGGTCGGACCCCCCGATCCACATCGCGGCGTTGCACCGCTGATGTCCCCCTCGCGTGGGATTACCACTCTCCGGCCCGGTTTCAACCCCGTCAACGGGATGGGGTGATGCCCCCGTACGTTCTCTTCACAAGGCCCGACTTTCGGTCAGGGGGTCGAGCCTGAAATAGTTCCCCCCGATGTTCGACATCCCTAGACTCCCTGTGTTGGGGGTAATTTCGGGGGACAACTCAGTGGGGCATGGAGTGCCGGAACTCGTACTGGAATTGAACGGACAAACCTGGACGCTCGATCCGTCCAGGGCATATACCCTCGGACGTGATCCGCAGGGGGACATCGTGTTCGACGACGCCAGGGTGTCCTGGCGTCACGCCACGATCAGCTTCAGCGGCCGTAGTTGGGTGATCGAGGACCACGGCAGCACCAACGGCACCTTCGCGCAGGGCCAGCGGATCCACCAACTGGAGATCGGCCCCGGCTCGGCCGTGCACCTGGGCAACGCGACCGACGGCCCGAGACTCAACCTCTCCGGTGCCGCCGCGTCCGTCGCGCAGCCCCAGCAGCAGCCGTACGCCGCGCAGGGCGCGAGCGCCGGATACGCCGCCCAGCAGGCCCCGCAGCAGCAGGCCCCGCAGGCGGGCTGGCAGCAGCCGCAAGCGGCACAGGTCCCGCATCAGCAGGGCTTCCCGCAGCAGGGCCCCGGTGGTGGCGCGGGGGCGCCGCCGGTCTACGGCGACCGCAGCCCGACCACGTTCCACCACCTGTCACTCGGCCGCGTCATGCGCATCGGCCGTGCCCTGGAGAACGAACTGGTCGTCTCCGACCTCCAGGTCTCGCGCAACCACGCCGAGTTCCACGCGACGCCCGACGGGCGCTTCGAGATCCGCGACCTCGGCTCGCACAACGGCACGTTCGTCAACGGTATGCCGATCGCCAAGGGCGGCACGGCGCTCCTCGGCCCGAACGACATCGTCGGCGTCGGCCACTCGACGTTCCGCATCATCGGCGACCGCCTCGAAGAGTTCGTCGACACCGGTGACGTCTCCTTCTCCGCACGCCACCTGACGGTCACCGTCGACGGCGGCAAGCAGATCCTGAAGGACGTCTCCTTCGGCGTCCCGGAGAAGTCGCTCATCGCGGTCATCGGCCCGTCGGGCTCCGGCAAGTCCACCCTGCTGAAGGCGCTCACGGGCTACCGCCCCGCCAACCAGGGTGACGTCCTCTACGACAACCGGAACCTGTACAAGCAGTTCGCCGAGCTGCGCCAGCGCATCGGTCTGGTCCCGCAGGACGACATCCTGCACAAGGAGCTGACCGTCAAGAAGGCCCTCAAGTACGCGGCCAAGCTGCGCTTCCCCGCCGACACCACGGCCAAGGAGCGCGACGCCCGTATCGACGAGGTGCTGCGCGAGCTGAAGCTCGACATCCACAAGGACAAGAAGGTCACCTCCCTCTCCGGCGGCCAGCGCAAGCGCGTCTCGGTCGCCCTGGAGCTGCTGACCAAGCCGTCGCTGATCTTCCTGGACGAGCCGACCTCCGGCCTCGACCCGGGCATGGACCGCGACGTCATGCAGCTGCTGCGCGGCCTCGCCGACGACGGCCGTACGGTCCTGGTGGTCACCCACTCCGTGGCCGAGCTGGCGATCTGCGACAAGCTCCTGGTGATGGCCCCGGGCGGCTCGGTGGCGTACTTCGGTCCGCCCGAGGAGGCCCTGAACTTCTTCGGCTACGACACCTGGGCCGATGTCTTCTCCGCCTTCGAGAACTACCGCGACTACGACTGGGCGGGCCGCTGGAAGGGCTCGCAGCACTACCAGATGTACGCCGCGGACATCGACGCCGTCGCCCCGCAGTCGGTGCACATGCCGCCGCCGCAGTCGATGCGCCCGCCGAAGCCTCAGGGCTGGTTCTCCCAGCTCGGCACCCTGGTCCGGCGCTATGTCTCCGTCATCGCGTCCGACAAGGGCTTCCTCGCGCTGACGGTGATCCTGCCGGCCGTGCTCGGCGCGGTGAGCCTGCTCATCGACCCGGACAAGGACCTGCTGGTCCGGGGGGTGAACAAGGCCACCGGCCTGCCCATCCCGAACGGCACGGCCACCACGGTGCTGCTGATCCTCGCGGTCGGCGCGTGCTTCGCGGGAGCCGCCAACTCGGTCCGAGAACTGATCAAGGAACGGGTGATCTACGAGCGGGAGCGGGCGACCGGCCTGTCGCGTTCCGCGTACCTGATGTCCAAGGTGATCGTCCTCGGCGCGGTCACCGTGTTCCAGGGCGCCATGGTCGGCGCGATCGGCTTCTCCAGCCGGACCATCCCGGACGAGTCCCTGATCTTCGGCACCGGCAAGTTCGCCGTCATGCTCGAACTCTCCATCCCGATCATGGGGCTCGGCTTCACGTCCATGATGTTCGGCCTGGTCATCTCCTCGCTGGTGAAGACCGCCGAGAAGACGATGCCGCTGCTGGTGATGTTCGCGATCGTCCAGGTCGTCTTCACCGGCTGCCTCTTCGCCCTGCACGGCAGCCCCGGGGTCAACGAGTTCTCGTACCTGATGCCGTCGCGCTGGGCGGTCGCCGCCGCCGGTGCCACGCTGGACTTCAACAACATCAGCCCGCCCAAGGAGGCCGGCGACACGGACCCGCTGTGGGACCACACGGTCGGCGCCTACAGCCTCGACATGATCGCCCTCATCGTGCTCGGCGTGATCTGCGGTGTCCTCGTGGCCCGCTTCCTGCGCCGCCACGAGCCGGAGGTCATGCGGAAGTAGCCCCAGGGCACCGGCGTACGAAGGGCGGCACCCGCACCGGGTGCCGCCCTTCCGCGTTCTCAGAGGTCCCGCGGGCCTCAGTAAGCGCTGTTGACGTTGTCGATCGAGCCGTAGCGGTCGGCGGCGTAGTTCGCGGCGGCCGTCAGGTTGGCGACCGGGTCGTACTGGCTCTTGGCCGTGCCGGGGACGTGGTACGCGTCGAAGGTCGGCTTGATGACCTGGAGCAGACCGATCGACGGGACGCCGTTGATGGCGTTGATGTCCCAGTTGTTGATGGCGTTCGGGTTGCCCGAGGACTCCCGCATGATGTTCTTGTGCAGGCCGTTGTAGGTGCCCGGGATCTTGTGCTTCTTCATGATGTCGAGCGCCTCGCGGATCCAGCCGTCCAGGTTGTTCGGGTACGACTTCGCGGCGGCGGCCTTGACCTGGGCGGCGCGCTTGGCGGACCGGCTCGCGGCCTCCTTCTTCGCGCGCTCCTGCTCGGCCTTCTTCGCGGCGGCGGCAGCGGCGGCCTTCTTGTCGGCGTCGGCCGCCTGGTCCGTGACGCTCGCCTTCGCGGCCTGGGTCGCGCTCTGACTGAACGCCACCGGCGCCGCGGAAACCGTCTGCGCGGAGGTCTGAGCCTCGGCCGGCACCAGCGAGAACGCGAGGGAGGCGGCGCCGACGGCGGCCACTCCGGCGAACGAGAGCTTGTGGGTCTTGGTCAGCGCGAGGCGGTTGCGGAGGATGTTGGCGTTCATGGGCATGAGTGATGGACCTCTTCGAATAGCGCGGAGGTCGCTCTCGGGCCGGTTCAGGACACTGCTCTTCCAGCGGAAACGCCGCGGAAGAACCCACGGCGTCGAGCGACAGTTGCCATTCTTAGCGGCCGCAAAATCGCGTGGCAAAGGTGTGACGTACGATCCTTGGTAGTAGAAACAGAAACGGCAAAACGGGACAGACCAACCTGTCTCTCCCGCTCAAACCGCCCTTATCTCTCTCCTAGGGACGTTCGTACGTGATGCGCGCCCTATGGGGGGGCTCACACGGGCCGGGCATGGAGCTCACCGGCAGTTGCTGCCGCAATGCTCTGTGTGAGGCCCCTTCGACGGCAGGACTTCCGGCAGGATGAGGTGCACGTCCCCGAACTCGTGCCACAGGTAGCGCGCGCCGCCCGCCGCCTCGTACGCGCGGTCGATCGCCGCCCGCCCCGCGACCGCCTCCAGCATCAGCAGATGCGAGGCCTCCGGCTCGTGCAGCCCGGTCAGCAGCCCGTCCACCACCCGCACGCCGCGCTCCGGCGTCACCACCAGATCCGTCCAGCCCTCCCGGGCCCGTACGACGCCGTCGGACCCGGTGGCCGACTCCACGGCCCGCACCGCCGTCGTCCCCACGGCTATGACCCGGCCGTCACCCGCCCGCGCCGCGTTGATCAGCCGCGCCGACGCCTCCGGCACCGCGAACCGCTCCGGATACGGCGGCTCGTGCGCCTCCGCCGACGCCACCCCGGTGTGCAGCACGACCGGCGCGAACTGCACACCCCGGCTCACCAGCTCCGCCACCAGCCGCGCCGTGAACGGCCGCCCCGCACTCGGCATCTCCGCACTCCCCGCCCCGTCCTCCGACGGCAGCGCGAACACCGTCTGATAGACGGACAACGGCTGATCCCGCTCCGTGTAGGAGTAACGAATCGGACGCCCGTGCTCCCGGAGCACCCCGGCGAGGGCCGAAGATGACGTACGGGCCCACCACAGCCGCTCGCCCCGCTCGCTCAGCGGCTCCTCCAGGACCAGCCGCACATCACGGGGAAGCCGCACCTCCGTCCCCGCGGGACCGCCCGCACGCGCGCGCGTGGTGCCGCCGCCGTCCGGATCCCGCAGCTCCACGGCCCACCGCCCGTCGTCACCCCGCGTGGAGAAGTGCACCACCACGCGCGCGTGCCCGACCGCCCCGTCCACCGCCGCCGCCAGCGTCGGCGAGGTGTTGACGACCAGCAGGTCCCCCGCCCTCAGCAGCCCCGGCAGCTCCGCGAACCCGTGGTGCGACACCTCCGTACCGCGTGAGACCAGCAGCCGTACGTCGTCCCGGTCGAGGCCCGGCCCGCGCTGCTCGGCGGGCACGCGTGCGTGCAACTCCTCCGGGACGCCCACCGCCGCCGTCGTCATCGCCCCTCCAGCAGGGAAGGCGCCCCGTAGCGGCCACTGGCCGGCCGCTCGTCGAGCAGCCGCAGAAAGGCCGGGACCACGCTCTCCGGGCTCGGCCGCGGATCGTCGTCGTCCGGTACGGCCGCCGCGTACAGGTCCGTACCCATGTCCCCGGGATCGACGGCCCACACCCGAAGCCCCGGCTCCTCCTCGGCCAGCACCGCCGACAGATGGTCCAGCGCCGCCTTCGAGGCCCCGTACCCGCCCCACGTCTCGTACGCCTCGGCCGCCGCGTCCGAGCTGACGTCGATCACCGTGCCCGCCCCGGAGGCCCGCAACAGCGGCAGTGCCTCCTGGACCAGCCCCAGCGCCGCGACCACGTTGACCTCCAGGGCCCGCCGCAGCCCGTCCAGGGCCAGCCCCTCCAGCCGTACGAGCGGCTCGGCGCCCAGCGCGCTCGCGTTGTTCACCACCAGGTCGACCCCGCCCAGCCCGCGCGCCGCCGCCACCAGCGCGGCCCGGTGCCCGGCGTCCGTGACATCCCCCGGCACAGCCTCCACCCGCGTCCCGTACTCCGACAGCTGTGCCGCCGTCTCCTTCAGGGCCCCGGCGGTCCTGGCGTCGAGCACCAGGTCCCACCCGCGCTCCGCCAGCGCCGCGCCGAGTGCCCGGCCCAGCCCCTTCGAAGCCCCCGTGATGATCGCTACCGGCATGACATCCGTCCCCTCGTCCTCGGCCGCCTCCCGACCCGGTCGGCGGTGATCCCAACGTAGGAACGGGACCGCCCCCGCCGCCTCGTGCGCGGGCCGCAGAGAGCCGGGGCCCTTTGCCCTAGGCCGCCGGGCCGGTCCCCGGGCCTGGGCCCGGTCGTAGGCCTCCGGCCTAGGTCCGAAGGCCCGGGCGAGGCCTCCGGCGGTCCGATCCGCGGTGTCGGACCCCGCCGGTACGGTGAGGTCATGAGTCAAGGTCCACGGTCCGGCCTCGCGGCGGTGAGTTCCGCGTTGCTGGCCATGAGCAGGCACCTGGAGGTGCGCGACGTCCTCAAGACGATCGTCGCCTCCGCGCGTGAGCTGCTCGACGCGGAGTACGCCGCGCTCGGTGTCCCCGACGACCACGGCGGCTTCGCCCAGTTCGTCGTCGACGGTGTCAGCGACGCCCAGTGGAAGGCCATCGGCCCCCTCCCGCGCCAGCACGGCATCCTCGCCGCCATGCTCCGCGAGGCCACCCCGGAGCGCTTGGCCGACGTCCGCAAGGACCCCCGCTTCGAGGGCTGGCCGAGCGCCCACCCCGATCTGGTCGACTTCCTGGGCCTGCCCATCCGCGACGGCGACGAGGTCATCGGCGCCCTCTTCCTCGCCAACAAGCGATGCCCCAAGCCCGAGGGCGGCTGCGGCTTCACCGAGGAGGACGAGGACCTGCTGGCGATCCTCGCCCAGCACGCAGCCATCGCCCTCACCAACGCCCGCCTCTACGAACGCAGCCGCGAGCTGACCATCGCCGAGGAGCGCTCCCGGCTCGCCCATGAACTCCACGACGCGGTCAGCCAGAAACTCTTCTCCCTGCGCCTGACCGCCCAGGCCGCCGCCGCCCTGGTCGACCGCGACCCCTCGCGCGCCAAGGGCGAACTGCAGCAGGTCGCCGCGCTCGCCGCCGAGGCCGCGGACGAGCTGCGTGCCGCCGTCGTCGAGCTGCGCCCCGCGGGGCTCGACGAGGACGGCCTGGTCGCCACCCTGCGCACCCAGATCCATGTCCTGGACCGCGCCCACAGCGCCCGTGTCACCTTCTCCGGCCGCGGCGCCCGCGCGCTGCCCGCCGCCCAGGAGGAGGCCATGCTGCGCGTCGCCCAGGAGGCCCTGCACAACGCCTTGCGGCACGCGGGCGCCGAGCGGGTCGACGTCACCCTCGACCGGCACGGCGGCGGGGCCGTCCTGCGGGTCACGGACGACGGCGCCGGCTTCGACCCCCAGGTCATACGCCGCGCCGGACGCCACCTCGGCCTGGTCTCCATGCGGGACCGGGCGAGCGGGGTCGGCGGCCGGCTGACCGTGGAATCGGCGCCCGGAAAGGGCACCACGATCGAGATGGAGGTCCCCGGTGGCTGACGCAATCAAGGTGCTCCTGGTCGACGACCACCAGGTGGTCCGGCGCGGCCTGCGCACCTTCCTGGAGGTGCAGGACGACATCGAGGTCGTGGGGGAGGCCGCCGACGGCGCCGAGGGAGTCGCCCGCGCCGAGGAGCTCCGGCCCGACGTCGTCCTCATGGACGTCAAGATGCCGGGCATGGACGGCGTCGACGCGCTGCGCAAGCTCCGCGAACTCGACAACCCCGCGCGTGTGCTCATCGTCACCAGCTTCACCGAGCAGCGCACGGTCGTCCCGGCCCTGCGCGCCGGCGCCGCCGGATACGTCTACAAGGACGTGGACCCCGACGCCCTGGCCGGCGCCATCCGCTCGGTGCACGCCGGGCACGTCCTCCTCCAGCCGGAGGTCGCCGACGCGCTCCTGTCCCAGGAGCAGGCCAACTCCGGCCAGGGGAGAGGAGGTTCACTCACCGAGCGGGAGCGCGAGGTGCTCGGTCTGATAGCCGACGGCCGCTCCAACCGCGAGATCGCCCGCGCGCTGGTCCTCTCCGAGAAGACGGTGAAGACCCACGTCTCGAACATCCTGATGAAGCTCGACCTGGCGGACCGTACACAGGCCGCGCTGTGGGCGGTACGCAACGGTGTGGCCGGATGACGTACAGATCGTCCGACAACATGGAGGGTTCCGCTCCGGGCTGAGATTCATACTGTCGGGTGTATGTCCCCCAGATGGCGCATCCTCGGATGACCCCCGCCGTTCTTCAGTGCGTGCTGCGTGCGACCGCCGCAGTGTTCGCAAGGAAGGGCTCAAAGTGAAGAACCTGAAGAAGGCCGCCGCTGTCACGATGGTGGCCGGTGGCCTCGTCGCCGCCGGTGCCGGCATGGCCTCCGCCACGGACGGCGGGGCGCACGCCGACGGCAAGGCCATCGGCTCGCCGGGCGTCGTCTCGGGCAACGTCATCCAGGCCCCGGTCCACATCCCCGTGAACGCGGTCGGCAACAGCGTGAACGTCGTCGGCATCCTGAACCCGGCCTTCGGCAACCTGGGTGTCAACCACTGACGTTCCCGCCCCGGAGCACCAGTGACCACCGGCCTTCCAGGAGCCCCCTGGGAGGCCGGTCAGGCTTCCACCATTCGTAGCTGCGGGCAGCCGTGCCGCAGGGGCGGCACGGGTGGGCGCGGCGGCACCCGGCAAGCGCCGGTGAGCGTAACCCGCTCTCGCCGTCGCCCGGCCGCAGCCGCCGGGCGACAGCGCACCGAAAAGAGGGCAGCGCACCCCCGCCCGCTAGCGCCCCCGCTCCCGTTCCTCCACGAACGCGTTGTACGCCGCCACCTGGGCCCGCCGAGCCGTCCGCTCCACCGGGCGCAGCGCCTCCGTCCGCGAGGCCATCTCGGAGGCGCTCACGGCGGCGCCGTGGCCGTTCTCGTGGGCCACGGAGATCAGCAGCCCGATGCGCTGCGCCAGCTCCAGCACCCGTACCGCACGCGGCGGATACCCGGGCGCCAACACCTCCCGCCCCCGCTCCGCCCGCGCCCGATACGCGTCGAGCGCCGCCTCGGCCACCGGCCCGGACGCCGCGACGTCCAGCCGCGACAACACCGCGGTGGCCTCCCGCAACGCCTCCGCCAACTCCCGCTCGGCCTCCCCGAGGGACGGCACATCGGCGGGCGGAGCCTCCCGCACCTCCAGGCAGTGCCAGACGACCTCCACATGCTCGTCCCCGGCGGGCCCCACCGAGTACACCTCCGGCACCAGCCCCAGCGCACCCCCGTGGCAGACGACCGCCTCCTCCGCCTCCAGCGCCCGCTTGTTGAACTCCGGCGGCCCGCTCAGCCCCAGCGGATGCCCCGGCGCGGGCAGCGCGACCCGCAGTCCGGTCACCCCGAGCGCCCGCAACCGCCCCAGCCCGAGCGTCAGCCCGACGGGCCCCGACTCGCCGGGCAACCCCTCCACCCGGTGCACCGCGTCCTCCCCGACGATCGCGAGCACCGCGTCATCCGGCGAGACAAGTCCGGCAAGAAGGGCATTTCCCCATGAGGCGAGGCGCCCTGAGCGTGGTTCCGAGAGCATGCCCCCACCCTAAGGACCGACCGAGGGGATGGACGGCCCGACCGGTGGCGTAGATTTCCCTGAGGGCTGCGCCCACCCGGCGGTGGCTCCGACCACAGGCGTACGCGACAGCCGAGACAGGCCGACACTGCAAGGGGAGACAGCGCGCTCATGAGCGATGTTCTGGAGCTGGAGGACGTATCCGTGGTCCGGGAGGGCCGGGCTCTGGTGGACCAGGTCTCCTGGTCGGTCAAGGAGGGCGAGCGCTGGGTCATCCTCGGCCCGAACGGCGCCGGCAAGACCACCCTCCTGAACATCGCGTCCAGCTACCTCTACCCCAGCAAGGGCACCGCCACGATCCTCGGCGACACCCTCGGCAAGGTCGACGTCTTCGAACTGCGTCCCCGCATCGGCATGGCCGGCATCGCCATGGCGGAGAAGCTCCCCAGGCGCCAGACCGTCCTGCAGACCGTGCTGACCGCTGCGTACGGCATGACGGCCACCTGGAACGAGGACTACGAGGAGGTCGACGAGCTGCGCGCCCGCGCCTTCCTCGACCGCCTCGGCATGACCGAGTACGTCGACCGCAAGTTCGGCACCCTCTCCGAGGGCGAGCGCAAGCGCACCCTCATCGCCCGCGCCTTGATGGCCGACCCCGAGCTGCTGCTCCTCGACGAGCCCGCAGCCGGCCTCGACCTCGGTGGCCGCGAGGACCTCGTACGCCGGCTCGGCCGCCTCGCCCGCGACCCGATCGCCCCCTCCATGATCATGGTCACGCACCATGTCGAGGAGATCCCCCCGGGCTTCACCCACGTCCTGATGATCCGTCAGGGCAAGGTCCTCGCCGCGGGCCCGCTGGAGCTGGAACTCACCTCGCGCAACCTCTCCCTCTGCTTCGGCCTTCCGCTCGTCGTCGAGCAGGTGGGCGAGCGCTGGACCGCCCACGGCCTGCCGCTCACCTGACCTCCAACTTCTCCCGATCTCCCGCCGGTCGGACGCCCCGGGGCCACAACCCGGCCCGGGCGCACCCGACTTGGGAGCCCTTTGTACGCGATCTTTGACCGTGCGCTCTGTTCGGCGGGACGATCGCGGTTCTACCATTGCGGATGTGGACAGCATCGACGCATGGGTGTGGTGGCTGATCGGCGCGACCGGGCTGGGGGTCGCCCTCGTCGTGACCGCGATGCCCGAGTTGGGCATGCTCGCCCTGGGTGCGGTCGCCGGCGCCGTGACCGCGGGGCTGGGCGGTGGCGTCGTACTCCAGGTCGTCGTCTTCGCGATCGCCTCGGTCGCGCTCATCGCCGTCGTACGGCCCATCGCGGCCCGGCACAGATCCGGGCGGCCCCAACTCGCGACCGGTATCGACGCGTTGAAGGGCAAGCACGCCGTCGTCCTGGAACGGGTCGACGGCTCGGGCGGCCGTATCAAGCTGGGCGGCGAGGTCTGGTCCGCCCGCGCGCTCGACACCGGTCAGGCCTTCGAGGTGGGTCAGGAAGTGGACGTCGTGGAGATCGAGGGAGCCACGGCGATCGTCATGTGACCTCGCACGATGTGGTCACGAGGCGATGACGCAATGACCTGAACGACCCACCTGGCAGGCGGTGTTCTGCCAGACTCAACCAGCAAGATCTTCAACAGTCTCTACAGGCATAAGATCTTCAGGAAGCGCCACGGCAGAGAAGGGCACGGGGAGCAAACGATGGAACCGATCATCATCGTCCTGATCATTCTGGTGGTGTTGGTCTTCATCGCCCTGATCAAGACCATCCAGGTGATTCCACAGGCCAGCGCGGCCATCGTCGAGCGGTTCGGCCGCTACACGCGCACACTCAACGCGGGCCTCAACATCGTCGTCCCGTTCATCGACTCCATCCGCAACCGCATCGACCTCCGTGAACAGGTCGTGCCGTTCCCGCCCCAGCCGGTGATCACCCAGGACAACCTGGTCGTGAACATCGACACGGTCATCTACTACCAGGTCACCGACGCCCGCGCCGCGACCTACGAGGTCGCCAGCTACATCCAGGCGATCGAGCAGCTCACCGTCACCACCCTCCGCAACATCATCGGTGGCATGGACCTGGAGCGGACCCTGACCTCCCGCGAGGAGATCAACGCGGCCCTGCGCGGCGTCCTCGACGAGGCCACCGGCAAGTGGGGCATCCGCGTCAACCGCGTCGAGCTGAAGGCCATCGAGCCGCCCACCTCCATCCAGGACTCGATGGAGAAGCAGATGCGCGCCGACCGTGACAAGCGCGCCGCGATCCTCACCGCCGAAGGTACGCGCCAGGCCGCCATCCTCACCGCCGAGGGTGAGAAGCAGTCCCAGATCCTCCGCGCCGAGGGTGAGGCCAAGGCCGCCGCCCTGCGCGCCGAGGGCGAGGCCCAGGCCGTCCGTACGGTCTTCGAGGCCATCCACGCCGGCGACCCGGACCAGAAGCTCCTCTCCTACCAGTACCTCCAGATGCTCCCGAAGATCGCCGAGGGCGACGCCAACAAGCTCTGGATCGTCCCCAGCGAGATCGGCGACGCCCTGAAGGGCCTCTCCGGCGCCATGGGCAACTTCGGCAACCTGGGCGGCGGCCCGTCCGTCCCCCGGCCCAGCGACGGCGGCAACGAACGCCGCGAGAAGCCGGCCATCGACTGAGCTGAGCACACGACAATGGGCCCGCCTTCGCAAGAAGGGCGGGCCCAGACGTTTTCAGAGGCGCGGGGAACTGCGCGATCAGCCACAACGCACCCGCAGCCCGCACACCACAGCAACCCCAACCGCGTTACGCGGCTCCCTGCGAAAGCCAGGCCGGCAGCGCGTCGAAGTCGTCGTGCCCCAGAGACAGCAGCATCGCGTCCGCCGGCGTCGGCTCGAACGGCTGCCGCAGCAGCGGCATACCCGCCTGCTCCGGTGTCCGGTCAGCCTTGCGGTGATTGTCCTCGGCGCACGACGCGACCGTGTTCAGCCAGGTGTCACCACCGCCCCGCGACCGCGGCACCACATGGTCGACGGTCGTCGCCCGCCTGCCGCAGTACGCGCACCTGTGCCGGTCGCGTACCAGGACACCCCGCCTCGACCACGGCGCTTGTCTTCGGAACGGCACCCTGACATACCTGCACAGCCTGATCACCCGGGGAGCCGGTATATCGACCGCGGCTCCGCGCATGCGCAGTTCGGGGTGGGTCTGCTCGACGATGGCCTTGTCCTGCAGTACCAGAACGACGGCTCGGTTGAGCGTCACCGTCGACAGCGGCTCGAAGCTCGCGTTCAGTACCAGCGTGTCCCGCATTCCAGCCCACCTCCTGTGCCAGCCCACCCCCCGGCGGGCTTGGATCAACTCTGGCCGGGCACGCCGAGATGGACAACGCAATAAAAAATGCCCGTCTCTGATCACTTCCAAGACCAGAGACGGGCAAACGTTCAATGAACGTCCGGCTTCGTTACTTTTCCGCCACGGCGGCGTACTCACCGAGGAGTTGAGCACGCGCCAGGGTGTGGAACCGCAGGTTGAAACCGACCACGGCGGGCGAAGCGTCGGCATCCGGGCCGAGCTTCTCCTGATCCACGGCGTACACCGTGAACACATACCGGTGCGCCGGATCCCCGGGCGGCGGCGCGGCCCCACCGAAGTCCTTCGACCCGTAGTCGTTGCGCACGTGGACGGCGCCCTCCGGCAGCCCCTCGAACTTCCCCGAGCCCGCACCCGTCGGCAACTCCGTCACCGACACCGGGATGTCGAACACGACCCAGTGCCAGAATCCGCTCCCCGTGGGGGCGTCCGGGTCGTAGCAGGTCACGGCGAAACTCTTGGTCTCCGGCGGGAAGCCCTCCCAGCGCAGCTGCGGCGAGGTGTTCCCGCCCGCGTAGACCTGAGCGTCCTTGAGCGTCGCGCCCGCCTCGACGTCCTCGCTCGCGACCGTGAACGACGGTACGACCGGGTGGAAATCGTGGGGGAGCGGCGGCCTCTTCGGCTCGGTCACCTCGGTACCTCCTGATGGATCCGGGGTAGGTGTGGTTCCAGATACGTCGAGCCTAGAACCAGCTGCGCTTGCTGCCGACCTCCGACAGCCACTGGTTCAGGTACGCGGCCCAGTCCGTGCCCTGGTAGTCGTGCAGCCCCACCTTGAACGAGCGGAACGAGTCGCTGCCCTCGCTGAACAGCCCCGGCTTCTTGTCCATCTCCAGCACGACGTCCATCTCGCGCTCGTCGGCGACGAAGCTCAGCTCGACCTGGTTCAGACCGTGGTACTGCTGCGGCGGGAAGAACTCGATCTCCTGGTAGAACGGCAGCTTCTGCCGCGTGCCCCGGATGTGACCGCGCTCCAGGTCCGCGTTCTTGAAGCGGAAGCCCAGCTGGATGAAGGCGTCCAGGATGGCCTGCTGTGCCGGCAGCGGGTGCACGTTGATCGGGTCCAGGTCACCGGAGTCGACCGCACGCGCGATCTCCAGCTCGGTGGTCACACCGATGTTCATGCCCGGCAGCGTCTGTCCCTGGATCGTGGTGACCGGCGTCTCCCACGGGATCTCCAGCCCGAACGGCACCACATGGACCGCCTCGGCCTTCAGCTCGAAGGCGCCACCGAGCCGCTGCTTGGTGAACACGATGTCCTGCTTGTACTCCGAGTCCTGGCCCTCGACCTCGACCTTGGCCTGCAGACCGACGGACAGCGCCTCGATCTGCTGGTCCACGGAGCCGCCCTGGATCCGCACCTCACCCTGGACGACACCGCCCGGGACGACATTGACCTCGGTCAACACCGTCTCGACCGAAGCGCCACCGGCCCCCAGGCTCGCGAGCAGCCGCTTGAACCCCATGTCTGTTCCTCCCGTCAGGCAACGCCTGCGTATCTGTGTGGTTCTGTGTTGTATCTGGTGTGGATCGCTCTGCGTGGCGTGGATCCTTGATCCCTACAAACGCAAACCGACGGCGACCGGTTCCGCGCCCTCCCGCTTCCCCACCCTTCCAAGGAGGACGCCGCCTCGCCACCCGTCGGCACGCACCCGTCTGGACTACGCTCGTACGCCATGATCGCGAGCACCGACCGTACGCCCCTCGCCCGCGAGTTCTTCGACCGCCCCGTACTGGAGGTGGCGCCGGACCTCCTGGGGCGCGTCCTCGTACGCACCACACCGGACGGTCCGATCGAACTCCGCCTCACGGAGGTCGAGGCCTACGACGGTGCGGACGACCCCGGCTCGCATGCCTATCGCGGTCGCACCGCCCGCAACGACGTGATGTTCGGTCCGCCCGGACACGTGTACGTCTACTTCACCTACGGCATGTGGCACTGCATGAACCTGGTGTGCGGTCCGGAGGGCCGGGCGAGCGCGGTTCTGCTGCGCGCCGGCGAGATCACCGAGGGCGCCGACCTCGCCCGCAAACGTCGAATCTCGGCCCGAAATGACAAGGAACTAGCCAAAGGGCCCGCCCGCCTGGCCACTGCCCTGGACGTGGACCGAGCCCTGGACGGCACGGACGCCTGCGCCTCCGACGCCCCGCCCCTGACGGTCCTGACCGGCACACCCGTCAGTCCTGACCAGGTACAGAACGGTCCCCGCACCGGCGTCTCCGGGGACGGGGGCGTCCACCCCTGGCGCTTCTGGATCGCCAACGACCCGACCGTCAGCCCCTATCGGGCCCACGCCCCCCGGCGGCGCTCAACTTGACTCGCTCCTGGCCGGTCCGTAACGTAGCCCGAGCCGCTTGAACCGGTTACGGCGATCAGCCAGCAGCCGAGAGCGGCCAACCCACTACCTACGACATCCCCTCAGCGGGGGCGATTCAGGCATGCCCTGATTCCAGCCCGCAGCACTCAATTATGAGTTGCCGAGGGAATCGGCTAACGTAGTGAATGTCGAAAGGCCGCAAGGGAAACCGAGAGGTCAAAAGACAGCCGAAAGGCAAATCCCCCCGACAGGGAATCGGATCGGAAAACGATCTGATAGGGTCGGAAACGCAAGACCGAAGGGAAACTGCCCGGAGGAAAGCCCGAGAGTAGCTTGGGTGAGTACAAAGGAAGCGTCCGTTCCTTGAGAACTCAACAGCGTGCCAAAAATCAACGCCAGATATGTTGATACCCCGTTCCCGGCCGGTTTCCGGTTGGGGCGAGGTTCCTTTGAAGTAAAACACAGCGAGGACGCTGTGAACGGTCGGGCTTATTCCGCCTGACTGTTCCGCTCTCGTGGTGTCGACCCGCGCTTTTCATTAAGCACAGTCGGGAAAACATTCACGGAGAGTTTGATCCTGGCTCAGGACGAACGCTGGCGGCGTGCTTAACACATGCAAGTCGAACGATGAACCACTTCGGTGGGGATTAGTGGCGAACGGGTGAGTAACACGTGGGCAATCTGCCCTTCACTCTGGGACAAGCCCTGGAAACGGGGTCTAATACCGGATACAACACTCTCGGGCATCCGATGAGTGTGGAAAGCTCCGGCGGTGAAGGATGAGCCCGCGGCCTATCAGCTTGTTGGTGAGGTAACGGCTCACCAAGGCGACGACGGGTAGCCGGCCTGAGAGGGCGACCGGCCACACTGGGACTGAGACACGGCCCAGACTCCTACGGGAGGCAGCAGTGGGGAATATTGCACAATGGGCGAAAGCCTGATGCAGCGACGCCGCGTGAGGGATGACGGCCTTCGGGTTGTAAACCTCTTTCAGCAGGGAAGAAGCGAAAGTGACGGTACCTGCAGAAGAAGCGCCGGCTAACTACGTGCCAGCAGCCGCGGTAATACGTAGGGCGCGAGCGTTGTCCGGAATTATTGGGCGTAAAGAGCTCGTAGGCGGTCTGTCGCGTCGGATGTGAAAGCCCGGGGCTTAACCCCGGGTCTGCATTCGATACGGGCAGACTAGAGTGTGGTAGGGGAGATCGGAATTCCTGGTGTAGCGGTGAAATGCGCAGATATCAGGAGGAACACCGGTGGCGAAGGCGGATCTCTGGGCCATTACTGACGCTGAGGAGCGAAAGCGTGGGGAGCGAACAGGATTAGATACCCTGGTAGTCCACGCCGTAAACGGTGGGAACTAGGTGTTGGCGACATTCCACGTCGTCGGTGCCGCAGCTAACGCATTAAGTTCCCCGCCTGGGGAGTACGGCCGCAAGGCTAAAACTCAAAGGAATTGACGGGGGCCCGCACAAGCAGCGGAGCATGTGGCTTAATTCGACGCAACGCGAAGAACCTTACCAAGGCTTGACATACACCGGAAACGGCCAGAGATGGTCGCCCCCTTGTGGTCGGTGTACAGGTGGTGCATGGCTGTCGTCAGCTCGTGTCGTGAGATGTTGGGTTAAGTCCCGCAACGAGCGCAACCCTTGTTCTGTGTTGCCAGCATGCCCTTCGGGGTGATGGGGACTCACAGGAGACTGCCGGGGTCAACTCGGAGGAAGGTGGGGACGACGTCAAGTCATCATGCCCCTTATGTCTTGGGCTGCACACGTGCTACAATGGCAGGTACAATGAGCTGCGAAGCCGTGAGGCGGAGCGAATCTCAAAAAGCCTGTCTCAGTTCGGATTGGGGTCTGCAACTCGACCCCATGAAGTCGGAGTTGCTAGTAATCGCAGATCAGCATTGCTGCGGTGAATACGTTCCCGGGCCTTGTACACACCGCCCGTCACGTCACGAAAGTCGGTAACACCCGAAGCCGGTGGCCCAACCCCTTGTGGGAGGGAGCTGTCGAAGGTGGGACTGGCGATTGGGACGAAGTCGTAACAAGGTAGCCGTACCGGAAGGTGCGGCTGGATCACCTCCTTTCTAAGGAGCATCTAGGTCTCGCAAGAGATCCAGAGCCACTACGCAGGCAAATGTTCTGCGGTGGTCAGCTCAAGGGTGGAACGTTGATTATTCGACCGGTTCACGGGTCGGAGGCTGTGAGTACTGTCCGCAAGGGCGTGGAAAGCATGATCTCCGGACGTCGATCCGGTCGGGCACGCTGTTGGGTGTCTGAGGGTATGGCCGTTCAGGTCGCCTTCAGTGCCGGCCCCAGTGAACTCCGGTGGTTACCGGGGGTGATGGGTGGTTGGTCGTTGTTTGAGAACTGCACAGTGGACGCGAGCATCTGTGGCCAAGTTTTTAAGGGCGCACGGTGGATGCCTTGGCACCAGGAACCGATGAAGGACGTGGGAGGCCACGATAGGCCCCGGGGAGTCGTCAACCAGGCTTTGATCCGGGGGTGTCCGAATGGGGAAACCCGGCAGTCGTCATGGGCTGTCACCCTTGCCTGAACACATAGGGCAAGTGGAGGGAACGCGGGGAAGTGAAACATCTCAGTACCCGCAGGAAGAGAAAACAACCGTGATTCCGGGAGTAGTGGCGAGCGAAACCGGATGAGGCCAAACCGTATGCGTGTGAGACCCGGCAGGGGTTGCGTATACGGGGTTGTGGGATCTCTCTTGATCAGTCTGCCGGCTGGTCGGCGAGTCAGAAACCGTATGGGTAGGCGAAGGACATGCGAAAGGTCCGGCGTAGAGGGTAAGACCCCCGTAGCTGAAATCTGTACGGCTCGTTTGAGAGACACCCAAGTAGCACGGGGCCCGAGAAATCCCGTGTGAATCTGGCGGGACCACCCGCTAAGCCTAAATATTCCCTGGTGACCGATAGCGGATAGTACCGTGAGGGAATGGTGAAAAGTACCGCGGGAGCGGAGTGAAATAGTACCTGAAACCGTGTGCCTACAAGCCGTGGGAGCGTCGGATATGTGCTTGCACATGTCTCGTGACTGCGTGCCTTTTGAAGAATGAGCCTGCGAGTTTGCGGTGTGTTGCGAGGTTAACCCGGGTGGGGTAGCCGTAGCGAAAGCGAGTCCGAACAGGGCGACTTTAGTAGCACGCTCAAGACCCGAAGCGGAGTGATCTAGCCATGGGCAGGTTGAAGCGGAGGTAAGACTTCGTGGAGGACCGAACCCACCAGGGTTGAAAACCTGGGGGATGACCTGTGGTTAGGGGTGAAAGGCCAATCAAACTCCGTGATAGCTGGTTCTCCCCGAAATGCATTTAGGTGCAGCGTCGTGTGTTTCTTGCCGGAGGTAGAGCACTGGATAGGCGATGGGCCCTACCGGGTTACTGACCTTAGCCAAACTCCGAATGCCGGTAAGTGAGAGCGCGGCAGTGAGACTGTGGGGGATAAGCTCCATGGTCGAGAGGGAAACAGCCCAGAGCATCGACTAAGGCCCCTAAGCGTACGCTAAGTGGGAAAGGATGTGGAGTCGCACAGACAACCAGGAGGTTGGCTTAGAAGCAGCCACCCTTGAAAGAGTGCGTAATAGCTCACTGGTCTAGTGATTCCGCGCCGACAATGTAGCGGGGCTCAAGCGTACCGCCGAAGTCGTGTCATTCCAGCACATACCCCCAACGGGGGCTGGGATGGGTAGGGGAGCGTCGTGTGCCGGGTGAAGCAGCCGCGGAAGCGAGTTGTGGACGGTTCACGAGTGAGAATGCAGGCATGAGTAGCGATACACACGTGAGAAACGTGTGCGCCGATTGACCAAGGGTTCCTGGGTCAAGCTGATCTGCCCAGGGTAAGTCGGGACCTAAGGCGAGGCCGACAGGCGTAGTCGATGGATAACCGGTTGATATTCCGGTACCCGCTGTGAAGCGTCAAACATTGAACCAGGCGATGCTAAGTCCGTGAAGCCGTCCCGGACCCTTCGGGGAAAGGGAAGTGGTGGAGCCGACGGACCAGACTTGCAGTAGGTGAGTGATGGGGTGACGCAGGAAGGTAGTCCATCCCGGGCGGTGGTTGTCCCGGGGTAAGGGTGTAGGACGTCAGGTAGGTAAATCCGCCTGGCAATAGTCTGAGACCTGATGCCGAGCCGATTGTGGTGAAGTGGATGATCCTATGCTGTCGAGAAAAGCCTCTAGCGAGTTTCATGGCGGCCCGTACCCTAAACCGACTCAGGTGGTCTGGTAGAGAATACCGAGGCGTTCGGGTGAACTATGGTTAAGGAACTCGGCAAAATGCCCCCGTAACTTCGGGAGAAGGGGGGCCATCACTGGTGAGAGGACGTGCTCCTCGAGCTGGGGGTGGCCGCAGAGACCAGCGAGAAGCGACTGTTTACTAAAAACACAGGTCCGTGCGAAGCCGTAAGGCGATGTATACGGACTGACGCCTGCCCGGTGCTGGAACGTTAAGGGGACCGGTTAGTCACTCTTCGGGGTGGCGAAGCTGAGAACTTAAGCGCCAGTAAACGGCGGTGGTAACTATAACCATCCTAAGGTAGCGAAATTCCTTGTCGGGTAAGTTCCGACCTGCACGAATGGCGTAACGACTTCTCGACTGTCTCAACCATAGGCCCGGTGAAATTGCACTACGAGTAAAGATGCTCGTTTCGCGCAGCAGGACGGAAAGACCCCGGGACCTTTACTACAGTTTGATATTGGTGTTCGGTTCGGCTTGTGTAGGATAGCTGGGAGACTGTGAACTCTGGACGCCAGTTCAGGGGGAGTCGTCGTTGAAATACCAGTCTGGTCGTGCTGGATGTCTAACCTGGGTCCGTGATCCGGATCAGGGACAGTGTCTGATGGGTAGTTTAACTGGGGCGGTTGCCTCCCAAAGGGTAACGGAGGCGCCCAAAGGTTCCCTCAGCCTGGTTGGCAATCAGGTGTTGAGTGTAAGTGCACAAGGGAGCTTGACTGTGAGACCGACGGGTCGAGCAGGGACGAAAGTCGGGACTAGTGATCCGGCGGTGGCTTGTGGAAGCGCCGTCGCTCAACGGATAAAAGGTACCCCGGGGATAACAGGCTGATCTTCCCCAAGAGTCCATATCGACGGGATGGTTTGGCACCTCGATGTCGGCTCGTCGCATCCTGGGGCTGGAGTCGGTCCCAAGGGTTGGGCTGTTCGCCCATTAAAGCGGTACGCGAGCTGGGTTTAGAACGTCGTGAGACAGTTCGGTCCCTATCCGCTGCGCGCGCAGGAATATTGAGAAGGGCTGTCCCTAGTACGAGAGGACCGGGACGGACGAACCTCTGGTGTGCCAGTTGTTCTGCCAAGGGCATGGCTGGTTGGCTACGTTCGGGAGGGATAACCGCTGAAAGCATCTAAGCGGGAAGCCTGCTTCGAGATGAGTATTCCCACCCACTTGATGGGGTAAGGCTCCCAGTAGACGACTGGGTTGATAGGCCAGATATGGAAGCCCGGTAACGGGTGGAGTTGACTGGTACTAATAGGCCGAGGGCTTGTCCTCAGTTGCTCGCGTCCACTGTGTTAGTTCTGAGACAACGACCGTTGTCGGCTTTGAGCAGAACGCATAACTAAAGAGTGTGCTTGTTCGCTCGAACCCATTAGGGTTTCGGTGGTCATAGCGTGAGGGAAACGCCCGGTTACATTCCGAACCCGGAAGCTAAGCCTTACAGCGCCGATGGTACTGCAGGGGGGACCCTGTGGGAGAGTAGGACGCCGCCGAACAATCTTTGGAAGGACCCCTGGTCCCAGCGTTCAGCTGGGGCCAGGGGTCCTTTTTTGTTTCTAGAATGCTTGCAGTACCGAAGACAGGAGTCACCATGTCCACCAACTCTCCCGACGATCGACCGGAGCGCGACGAGCGGCGACGGGGCAGTGGTGACCGTGGCGGCTATCGCGGTGGACCGCCCCGGGGCAACGACCGGCGCGACAGCGGGGACCGTGGCGGCAACGGCCGGCGGGACGACCGCCGTAGCGACGACCGTCGAGGTGACGACCGTGGGGGGTTCCGTCACGACGATCGCCGCGATGACCGCGGTGGCTTCCGGCGTGACGACAACCGTGGTGAGCAGCGCGGCAGCGGCGGTGGATTCCGCGGCCGTGACGACCGCCGCGAGGGCGACCGTGGGCCTCGCCCCGCGTTCCGCCGTGACGACCGTCCGGCGGGCCCCCGCCGCGATGACCGTCCGGCGGGCCCGCGCCGTGACGACCGTCCCGCAGGTCCGCGCCGCGACGACCGTCCCGCAGGTCCGCGCCGCGACGACCGGGACCGCGACCGTGGCTTCCGGCGGGACGGGGACCGGCCGGCCTTCCGTCGCGACGACCGGCGTGACGACCGTCCCGTCCGTCGTGACGGCGACCGTCCCCCGTTCCGTCGCGACGACGACCGTGGAGGCCACGGCCGCCGCGATGACCGTCCCGCGTTCCGCCGCGACGACCGTAGCGATGATCGCAGGGACGACCGGCGCGACAGCGGGGACCGTGGCGGATTCCGCAGGGACGACCGTGACCGGGATCGTGGTTTCCGCCGGGACGACCGTACCGACCGCCCGAGCCGCCCCGACCGTCGTGAGGGCGACCGTCCCTCGTACCGTCGGGACGACGACCGCGGTGGCTTCCGGCGTGACGACAGCCGTGGTGAGCAGCGCGGCGGCGGTGGATTCCGTGGCCGTGACGATCGTGGCCGCGACGACCGGCGTGGGGACGACCGCGGTGCTCGCCCGCCCTTCCGGCGGGACGACCGACGCGACGACTCCCGGCGGGACGACCGCCGAGACGAGAACCGCCCTGCCTTCCGCCGGGACGGGGACCGGCCCGCCTTCCGTCGCGACGACCGACGTGACGACCGGCGCACCGACCGCCCCGACCGTCGTGAGGGCGACCGTCCCTCGTACCGCCGGGACGACGACCGCGGTGGCTTCCGGCGCGACGACAGCCGTGGTGAGCAGCGCGGCGGCGGTGGCTTCCGCCGTGACGACAGCCGTGGGGGTGAGCGTGGCGGATTCCGTGGGCGTGACGATCGTGGCCGTGACGACCGGAGCCATGGTCCCCGTCGGGACGACCGTGGGGGTCGGCCCGGTGGTTTCCACGGCCGGGACGACCGGCGCGGCGGCGACGACCGGCGCGGTGGCGGGCGTTTCCGTGACGAGCGCGACCGGGACCGTGAGCCGATCAAGCGGCTGCCGATCCCGGAGGACGTCACCGGCGAGGAGATCGACAAGGACGTACGGCAGGAACTGCAGAGCCTGCCCAAGACGCTCGCCGAGGATGTCGCCAAGAACCTGGTGATGGTCGCGCGGCTCATCGACGAGGACCCCGAAGGCGCGTACGGCTACTCCAGGGTGGCCCTGCGGCTGGCGTCTCGTGTCGCCGCGGTGCGGGAGGCGGCCGGCTTCGCCGCGTACGCCACCCAGAAGTACAGCGAGGCCCTTGCGGAGTTCCGGGCGGCGCGGCGGATGACCGGCAACGTCGACCTGTGGCCCGTCATGGCCGACTGTGAGCGTGGTCTCGGGCGGCCCGAGAAGACGCTGGACATGGCCGGTGCGCCCGAGGTGCACAAGCTGGACAAGGCCGGTCAGGTCGAGATGCGGCTCGTGGCGGCCGGCGCTCGGCGTGACATGGACCAGCTCGACGCGGCCATCGTGACGCTGCAGAGCCCGGAGCTGGCCTCCAACTCCGTACAGCCGTGGACGGCGCGCCTGCGGTACGCGTACGCCGACGCGCTGCTCGCGGCCGGCCGTGAGGGCGAGGCGCGGGAGTGGTTCGCCAAGGCCGTCGAGGCCGACAAGGACGGCAGCACGGACGCGTCGGACCGCCTCGCGGAGATGGACGGTGTCGAGTTCGTCGACGCCCTTGTCGAGCACGAGGACGAGGACGTCGCGAGCGGGCACGAGGGTGACGAGGCGCCGCAGGACGCGTCCACGGTCGCGGACCCCGCATTCGTCGAGGACAGCGAGGACATCGACACCGATGAGGACGTCGACACCGATGAGGGCGACGAGGACGACGACACCGACGTCGAAGACCGCACCGACGTCGAGGGCGACGCGGAGGTCGAGGGCGACGCGGAGGTCGAGGGCGACAAGGACTGACGTCCGGCTGAGACGCTGAAGGGCGGGATCCCGTACAGGGGATCCCGCCCTTTCGCATGTCGCCCCCGGAGGAGGCGTCGCCTCAGAGATCCAGTGCGCGCAGCACCAGCCCCGACGCCGGCTTCGGGCCGAACGACGTGGACTTGCGGGGCATGGTGACGCCCTGGCGGGCGAGGTCGCGTACGACCTCCTCGTGGACCGGGTGCATGAGGACCGCAGTGCCGCCGTCGCGTTCGGCCTTCTCGACGGTGGCGGCCGTGTCGTGGATGTAGGCGACGTGTGCCGGGGAGTCCTCGGGGATGTGCCAGACGTGGTCGAGGAGGACCGCGTGCAGGACCGTCGCGTCGAGGGTGCGCCAGGCCGCCGGGCGGTCGGCGGGGATCGTACGTGTGAGGAGGTCCGGGTCCGGGCGGTCGACGAGGTGGAAGGCGCCGTCGCCCGCGAGGAGGAAGGCGTTGCCGGTGGCTGCCGCGTCAGCGAGGGCGTCCAGGGCCTCGGAGAGCGGGACGTCGAGGCGGCGAACGCGGAACAGGCCGTCCAGGGCGGTCAGCGCGTCCGGGAGCGGGAGTTGGTGCAGGAGACGGTGGATCGCGCGGACGCGCAGGGGATAGCGGGCGGTGTCCACGAGGAGGACCAGGCCGTAGTCCCAGGGGCTGGGGGAGGGGTGCTCCGTGCGGAGCCGGAGGTAGGTCGCCCAGCGGTGGTGGCCGTCGGCTATCAGGGCCTGGTGGTTCGCGAGGTCCGACTGGACTTCGGCGAGGTCGGCGGGGTCGGTGACCGCCCAGAGGCGGTGGCTGAAGCCGTCCTCCGTGGTCGTGGCGAGGAGAGGGGCGCGTTCCGTGGTGCGCTCGACCACGGGTGTCGCCCCTGCCGTGGCGTCGTCGCCCCGGTACGTGAGGAGCAGGGGCTCCATGTTGGTGGAGGTGGCGCGCATCAGGGCCGCACGGTCCGCGATGACGTGGGGGATGACGTCCTCGTGAGGGAGGACCACGCCGGCGGAGGGCTCCGAGAGGCGCAGGGCGCCTATGAGGCCGCGTTGGAGGATGCTGCCGTCCGCCTGCTCGTAGACGTAGAGGCCCGGCTCCGCGTCGGCGGCGAGGACGCCGTCGGCGAGCCAGCGGCGCAGGGTCGCGGCCGCCTGTTCGTCGCGGGCGGCGGGCGTTCTGGCCTGGGGGAGTATCAGGCGGACGATGTTGTGAGGGTCGGCGGACTCGAGGTGGAGCAGACCGTCCGGCCGTACGACCACGTCGTACGGCGGTGATGTCACGGCGGCCAGGCTGCCGACCCGGTCGGGGTCGTAGCGAAGCCCCCGGAACGGGGTCAGTTCGAGGCCGCTGCGCGCCGGGATCTCCTCCGCGGGACCTGCGTAGTTCATTGGGGCATCGTATGGGTGTCAGTGCGGTGAGGGATGATCGGGGAAAGCGAGCTGACCGATTGTTGACCGACCGACCGACGAGGAGCGAGTGTAATGAGCCAGGCAGTCAGGACGCGGCCCGACGGCAGTGGGCAGGCCCTGAGCGAGGCGTACGACACGGCGCTGCTCGATCTGGACGGGGTGGTGTACGCGGGCGGCAGCGCGATCGCGTACGCGGTGGAGTCCCTGAGTACGGCGCGGGCGGGCGGTATGCACCTCGCGTACGTCACGAACAACGCGCTGCGTACGCCCGACACGGTGGCCGCCCATCTCACCGAGCTCGGGATACCGACCGAGGCCGGTGATGTCATCACCTCGGCGCAGGCCGTGGCCCGGCTGATCAGCGAGCAGCTGCCCGCCGGCGCGCGCGTGCTGGTCATCGGCGGTGAGGGGCTGCGGGTGGCGCTGCGCGAGCGGGGGCTCGAGCCGGTCGAGTCGGCGGACGACGACCCGGCGGCCGTGGTGCAGGGGTACGGCGGTCCCGAGCTGCCCTGGGCGCGGTTCGCGGAGGCCAGCTATGCCATCGCGCGCGGGGTGCCATGGTTCGCGTCCAACACCGACCTGACGATTCCCAGCGCGCGGGGCATCGCTCCCGGCAACGGGGCGGCGGTGCAGGTCGTCCGGATCGCGACCGGGGCCGAGCCGCAGGTGGCGGGCAAGCCGCTGCCGCCGATGCACCGCGAGACGATCCTGCGGACGGGTGCCGAGCGGCCGTTGGTGGTCGGGGACCGGCTGGACACGGACATCGAGGGCGCGTTCAACGGCGAGGTCGACTCGCTGCTCGTACTGACCGGCGTGACCGACGGCGCGCAGCTGCTGGCCGCGCCCCCGCAGCACCGGCCGACGTATGTCGACGCCGATCTGCGGGGCATGCTCACCGGGCAGCCGGAGGTCGTCGAGGCGGGCGCGGGCTTCCGCTGCGGCGGCTGGACGGCGACGGCAGGGGCGGAACGGCTGGAACTGGTCGGCGAGGGCGAGGCCCTGGACGGACTGCGGGCGCTGTGCGCGGCGGCCTGGACGGCTGCCGGGGCGGGCGTGTGCGAGCTGGACGGGGGGAAGGCGCTGGCCCGGCTGGGGTTGTGAGCGGCCGGGTCTTTTGGGCCCTCGGGCTTCCCGGGGGCCGGTGCGGCGGCCGTGGTCTGTGCGAGCGGGGCTTCCACCCGTACGGCCCGTACGTCTGTGCGGTGTTCGTGGACACGATCGAGCAAAAGAAGAGGATAGGCTAACCTAACCGGGTGTTGGTCGACAGTCCTCCTGAACCGAGCGCGGAGACCGCCCCCGCGCCCCCGAACCGCCGGGCGATACGAGCCGTCGGGCTCCTCGTGTCCCTCGTCCTTCTCGTCCTGGTCGCCCTGGCGAGTATCGCGATCGGCGCGAAAGAACTGTCTCCGGAGCAGGTCTGGCACGGTCTGTTCGAGGACACGGGGACCTACGGCGACGCCGTCGTCGGGGAGCGGATCTCGCGCACCCTCCTCGGACTGCTCGCGGGGGCCGCGCTCGGGCTCGCCGGTGCCGTGCTCCAGGCGCTCACCCGGAACCCGCTGGCCGACCCAGGGCTGCTGGGCATCAACGCGGGCGCGTCCGCCGCGGTCGTCACCGCCATCACCTACTTCGGCGTCACCTCGCTGGCCGGGTACGTGTGGTTCGCGTTCGCCGGTGCCGCCATGGTCGGGGCGCTGGTCTGGTTCCTCGGGGGCAGCCGGGGTGCGACGCCGGTGCGTCTCGCCCTCGCGGGCACGGCCATCAGCGCCGCCCTCTACGGCTATCTGCAGGCCGTGATGATCATGGATGACGCGGCGCTCTCCAAGATGCGTTTCTGGACGGTCGGTTCGCTGGCCTCGGCGACCGACGAGACCATCACCCAGGTACTGCCGTTCCTGGCCGTCGGCACGGTCATCGCGCTGCTGCTCGCCCGGCCGCTGAACGCGATGGCCATGGGCGACGACACCGCCCGCGCGCTCGGCGCCGGCCTCAACCGCACCCGGGCGCTCTCCATGGCCGCCGCCACCGTGCTGTGCGGTGCCGCGACCGCCGCCTGCGGGCCGATCGTCTTCGTGGGGCTGATGGTCCCGCATGCCGTGCGGTCCTTCACCGGGCCCGACCTGCGCTGGATCCTGCCGTACGCGACCGTCCTGTCGCCCGTGCTGCTGCTCGGCGCCGACGTCATCGGCCGCATGGTGGTACGGCCCGCGGAGCTCCAGGTCGGCATCGTCACCGCGATCCTCGGCGGGCCGGTCTTCATCTTTCTCGTACGACGGCGGAGGACGGCGCAGCTGTGAAGACGCAGGTCATGAGCAAGCCCGCCGACCGCACTCGCGCGGTCCGCACGCCCGGTGGGCTGTCCGTCCGGCTGGACGTACGGGCGTTCACCGTCGTCGTCCTGCTGCTGGTGGCGGCGCTGACCGCGAGTGTCGTACTGATCGGGACCGGAGACTTCCCCATCCCGGCCGGCGACGTCCTGAAGACGCTGCTCGGCAACGGCGACGCGGGCCAGGAGTTCATCGTCAACGAACTGCGGCTGCCAAGAGTTCTGGTCGGGCTCCTTGTCGGGGCCTCGCTCGGCCTCGGCGGGGCGCTGTTCCAGTCCATCTCCCGCAATCCGCTGGGCAGTCCGGACGTGCTCGGCCTCTCGCAGGGCGCCACCGCCGGCGCACTGGTCGTCATCGTGCTGTTCTCCGGCAGCGCGAACCAGGTGGCCCTCGGGGCGCTCGTCGGCGGTCTGGTCACCGGCCTGGCGATCTATGTGCTGGCCTGGAAGAGGGGCGTGCACGGCTATCGGCTCGTGCTGGTCGGCATCGGCGTCTCGGCGATCGTCACGGCGGTCAACGGCTATCTGATCACCAAGGCGGACCTGGTCGACGCGGCCCGCGCGGTCGTGTGGATGACCGGCTCCCTCAACGGCCGTGACTGGGCCCAGGTCTGGCCGCTGCTGATCATGTGCGCGATCCTCGTGCCGCTGGTGCTGGGCAACGCGCGCGGGCTGCGGATGACGGAGATGGGCGACGACGTGTCGTACGCCCTCGGGGTGAGCGTCGAGCGCGTCCGGCTGCTGCTGATGGTGTCGGCCGTGCTGCTCACCGCCGGGGCCACCGCTGCCGCCGGGCCGGTCGGCTTCGTCGCCCTCACCGCGCCCCAGCTCGCCAAGCGGCTGACCCGCTCCCCGGGCCCGAACCTGGTGCCCGCGATGTGCATGGGCGCGACCCTGCTGATCGTCGCCGACTGGGCCTCGCAGCGGGCGTTCGGGGCCGACCAGTTGCCCGTCGGCGTGGTCACCGGCGTACTCGGCGGTGTCTATCTGCTGTGGCTGCTGGTCACCGAGCGCAAGGCCGGGCGGATATGAGCGCGTCGGCGAACGAGAACGACAAGAGGAGCACCGTGAACCGCCTGTCCGCCGAGAACGTCACCCTCGCCTATGACCAGCGGGTCATCGCCGAGCAGCTGTCGGTGGAGATCCCCGACAGCTCGTTCACCGTGATCGTCGGCCCCAACGCCTGCGGCAAGTCCACTCTGCTGCGTGCCCTCTCACGGATGCTGAAGCCGTCACAGGGGCGGGTGCTGCTCGACGGGCAGGTCATCCAGTCGATGCCCGCCAAGAAGGTCGCCCGGACCCTCGGCCTGCTGCCGCAGTCGTCGATCGCGCCCGACGGGATCACCGTCGGCGACCTCGTGGGCCGCGGCCGGTACCCGCACCAGGGGCTGCTGCGGCAGTGGTCCACCGAGGACGAGCGGATCGTCCGGGAGTCGATGGAGTCGACCGGGGTCGCCGAGCTGGCCGACCGCTATGTCGACGAGCTGTCCGGCGGTCAGCGCCAGCGTGTCTGGATCGCCATGGCACTCGCCCAGCAGACCCCGCTGCTGCTGCTCGACGAGCCGACCACCTTCCTGGACATCCAGCACCAGATCGACGTGCTCGACCTGTGCGCCGAGCTGCACGAGGAGCAGGGCCGCACGCTCGTCGCGGTGTTGCACGACCTCAACCACGCCGCCCGCTACGCCACCCATCTCATCGCCCTGCGAGACGGCTCGGTGATCGCCGAGGGCGCCCCCTCCGAGATCGTCACGGCCGAGCTGGTCGAAGAGGTCTTCGGGCTGCGCTGCCAGGTGATCGACGACCCGGAGACGGGGACGCCGCTGGTGGTGCCGGCGGCGCGCAGGGCGCGGACCGGAATGGAGAAGGTGGCCGCTACAGAAGCTTCCTGAGCTGGAGCAGATCCCGGAAGCCCGCCTCCAGCTTCACCCGGCCCGAACCCCAGGCCTTGGCGAAGTTCAGTTCGCCGGCGACGAGGGCCACCAGATCGTCGCCGGTCATGGCGAGCCGGATCTGGGCCTTCTCCGGCGGCGGCCCCTGAAGGGTGTCGCGCACCTCGATGCGGCCCTCGCGCATCCGGCCCATGAAGGAGACGTCGAGGTCCTTGATGTGGCAGCTCACCGAGCGGTCGAGGGCCGTCGCCTCGCGCACGTGTCCATCGGCGCCTGCCATGTTGTCCGAGAGCTTTTCGAGCGCGGCGCGGCACTCCTCAATCGTTGCCATCGCGATCGACGGTACCCCAGAGCTTCGCGGTAGCGTCTGGGCATGAGCGACTCTTTGCCCGAGGTCGAGGCCGGGGTGGAAGCAGTGGTTCCGGAGGCGGAGGCCGGGCCGGCCCCGCTGAACGTGCCCCGCACCGCCACCGGCCACCCCGAGGTGGACGCCACCCTCGACCGGCTGGCCGACGCCGACCACCTCGCCACCGACGGCCATGTGGAGGTGTACGAGGATGTACACCGGGGGCTGCGCGACGCGCTCACCGCGCTCGACGCCCGCCCGGGACCTCCGGCGCCCCCTCGGCCGTACTAGAGCAGGAGCTAAACCCCGTGGCAGGAGTCGCACGCCGCCGTCTGGACGCCGAACTGGTCCGGCGGAAGCTAGCGCGCTCGCGTGAGCACGCGAGCCAGCTGATCGCCGCCGGGCGGGTCACCGTCGGCAAGAACGTCGCGACCAAGTCCGCCACACAGGTGGAGACCGCCGCCGCGATCGTGGTGGCGACCGACGACGGCGACCCGGAGTACGTGTCCAGAGGCGGCCACAAGCTCGCCGGCGCCCTGGAGGCCTTCGTCCCGCAGGGGCTGGCCGTACAAGGGCGGCGGGCCCTGGACGCCGGCGCCTCCACCGGCGGATTCACCGACGTGCTGCTGCGGGCCGGGGCCGCGCACGTCGTGGCCGTGGACGTCGGATACGGACAACTCGCCTGGACTCTCAGGAGTGATGAACGCGTCACCGTCAAGGACCGTACGAACGTACGCGAGTTGACGCTCGAAGCGATCGATGGGGAGCCTGTGGATCTTGTCGTGGGGGATCTGTCCTTCATCCCGCTCGGCCTGGTGCTGCCCGCCCTGGTGCGGTGCGTGAAGCCGGACGCCGATCTGGTGATGATGGTCAAGCCACAGTTCGAGGTGGGTAAGGAGCGGCTGGGCAGTGGGGGAGTCGTACGGAGTCCGGAGCTGCGCGCCGAGGCGGTGCGCGGGGTGGCCCGGCGGGCCGGGGAGCTGGGGCTCGGGGTGAAGGGTGTGACGGCCAGTCCGCTGCCCGGACCCTCGGGCAATGTCGAGTACTTTCTGTGGTTGCGAGCCGGGGCACCCGCGTTGGACCCGGCCGACGTCGACCGAGCAGTGGCGGAGGGGCCGCGTTGACTCAGGACCGATCTCGAACTGTTTTCCTGCTCACCCACACCGGGCGGCCGGCGGCCATCCGCAGTGCCGAACTCGTCGTCAAGGGGCTGCTGCACCACGGCATCGTCGTGCGTGTCCTGGAGTACGAGGCCGAGGACATCCCGCTGCCGGAGGAGGTGGAACTCGTCAAGGAGGCCACCCCGCAGTGCCTCGACGGGTGCGAGCTGCTCATCGTCCTCGGCGGTGACGGCACGCTGCTGCGCGGCGCCGAGTTCGCCCGCGCCTCCGGGGTGCCGATGCTGGGCGTCAACCTCGGCAGCGTCGGCTTCCTCGCGGAGGCCGAGCGGGACGACCTCGACAAGGTTGTCGACCGGGTGGTGACCAGGTCGTACGAGGTCGAGGAGCGGATGACCGTCGATGTCGTCGTGCACCAGAACGGAAACATCGTCCACACGGACTGGGCGCTGAACGAGGCCGCCGTGCAGAAGGCCGGTGCCGAGAAGCTGCTCGAGGTCGTTCTGGAGATCGACGGCCGGCCGGTGACCGGGTTCGGGTGTGACGGAATCGTCCTGTCGACTCCGACCGGGTCCACGGCGTACGCGTTCTCGGCGGGTGGGCCCGTGGTGTGGCCCGAGGTCGAGGCGTTGCTGATGGTGCCCATCAGCGCGCACGCGCTGTTCGCGAAGCCGTTGGTGACGTCGCCGAATTCGGTGCTGGCGGTGGAGGTGCTGCCGCACATCCCGCCGGGGGTTCTGTGGTGTGACGGGCGGCGGACCGTCGAGCTGCCGCCGGGGGCCCGGGTCGAGGTCCGGCGGGGGGCGGTGCCGGTGCGGCTGGCGCGGTTGCATCACGCGTCGTTCACGGACCGGCTCGTGGCGAAGTTCGCTCTGCCTGTTTCCGGGTGGCGGGGGGCCCGGCACTAGCGCGAGGCGGGGCACGGCGGGGGACCGTCATCGCCGCGGGTCGGCTGTGGTCGCTCGCGCGGTTCCCCGCGCCCCTGAAAGGGCGCGCTGTACCTCCCGGGAGTGACATGGGGGACGGGGGGCGTCGCGGTCGCCCTCCTCGACCTCGTAAGGTCGTGTCCGTGTTGGAGGAGATGCGGATACGGTCGCTCGGAGTCATCGACGACGCTGTCGTCGAGTTGTCGCCCGGCTTCACCGCCGTGACGGGTGAGACGGGCGCGGGCAAGACCATGGTGGTCACCAGCCTCGGCCTGCTGCTCGGCGGGCGGGCGGACCCGGCGCTCGTGCGGATCGGCGCGAAGAACGCCGTCGTGGAGGGCCGGATCGCCGTGCCCGAGGGCGCGTCGGCGATCGTCCGGGCCGAGGAGGCCGGGGCCGAACTCGACGACGGGGCGCTGCTGATCAGCCGGACCGTCTCCGCCGAGGGACGGTCGCGGGCCCACCTGGGCGGGCGTTCCGTCCCCGTGGGCGTGCTGGCGGAGCTGGCCGACGAACTGGTCGCCGTGCACGGGCAGACCGACCAGCAGGGGCTGCTGAAGCTGTCCCGGCAGCGGGCGGCGCTCGACCGGTACGCGGGCGACGCGGTGGCCGTGCCGCTCACCAAGTACGGCGAGGCCTACCGGCGGCTGCGGGCCGTGGCCACCGAACTCGACGAGATCGTCACGCGCGCGCGTGAGCGGGCCCAGGAAGCCGACATGCTGCGGTACGGGCTCGACGAGATCGCCGGCGTCGAGCCGCGGGCCGACGAGGACGTGGAGCTGGCCGAGGAGGCCGAGCGGCTCGGCCACGCGGAGGCGCTGGCGTCCGCCGCCACGGCCGCGCACGCCGCGCTCGCGGGCAATCCCGAGGACCCGGAGGGCGTGGACGCCACGACGCTCGTCGCGGGCGCACACCGGGCGCTGGAGGCCGTGCGGTCGCACGACCCGGCGCTGGCCGCGCTCGCCGAGCGGATCGGGGAGATCGGGATCCTGCTGGGCGATGTGGCGGGGGAACTGGCGGGATACGCCGACGACCTGGACGCCGATCCGCTGCGGCTGGCTGCCGTCGAGGAGCGGCGGGCCGCGCTCACCGCGCTCACCCGGAAGTACGGCGTGGACATCGCCTCCGTGCTCTCCTGGGCCGAGCAGGGTGCCCAGCGGCTCACCGAACTCGACGGCGACGACGAGCGGATCGACGAGCTGACCGCCGAGCGGGACGCGCTGCGAGCCGAACTGGGCGGCCTCGCGCAGGCGCTGACCGATGCCCGGGCGGAGGCCGCCGAGCGGTTCGCCGCCGCCGTCACCGCCGAGCTGGCCTCGCTCGCCATGCCGCACGCGCGCGTGTCGTTCGAGATCCGGCGGACCGACGATCCCGAGGGCGTCGAGGTGGACGGACGCACGGTCGCGTACGGCCCGTCCGGTGTCGACGAGGTCGAACTGCTGCTCGCCCCGCACCCGGGGGCGCCGCCCCGGCCCATCGCCAAGGGCGCGTCCGGCGGTGAGCTGTCGCGGGTGATGCTGGCAGTCGAGGTGGTGTTCGCGGGGACGGACCCCGTGCCGACGTATCTCTTCGACGAGGTCGACGCCGGAGTCGGCGGCAAGGCCGCGGTCGAGATCGGCCGGCGGCTCGCCCGGCTCGCCAGGTCGGCCCAGGTCGTGGTGGTCACCCACCTGCCCCAGGTGGCCGCCTTCGCCGACCGGCAGTTGCTGGTGGAGAAGACCAACGACGGTTCGGTGACCCGGTCCGGTGTGAAGATCCTGGAGGGCGAGGACCGGGTGCGCGAGCTGTCGCGCATGCTCGCCGGCCAGGAGGACTCCGAGACGGCACGGGCACACGCGGAGGAACTGCTCGCGGCCGCCCGCGCGGACGCGTAGGGCGGTGCCGGGACCGCTGTCTTCGTCGGCTGTGAGTGAACCCGGCGATGAACACAGCGGGGAATATGGCGGGGAACACGGCGGGAAGGAGCGGGACGGGAGTCGTACAGAGGGGCAACCCCGTGCGGGTGTTCACCCGTGTGGGTGACCCTGGGGCCGGGGTTGCCCGGCCCTCCGGCACTCGCCCCGTCCGGCTGTCCCGGAACACCCTTGCGGCCTGGCATCCTTGAACAGGAAACGACGTAGCAGGATGTGCCGCGTGGATCGCGCGGTAGCGCTTCGGGTGGTCCACCCCCGCCGCGGGATCCTTCTGCACGTTTCTTCGTGACCGTCCGACCCCGAACCAGGAGCCTCGGCCACGTGAGCCACGTGAGCAGCCACTCACCCCCCGGCCAGTCGCCGCTGCGGACCGTACAAGTGCTCGGCGGCGGCAGCGCGGTGAGCAGCGCGCATGTGCGGTCGCTGGCCTCGGGTCTGGTCGCCCGGGGCGTGCGGGTCACCGTGTGCGCCCCCGGCGAGACCGACGGGGTGTACGACTTCACCGGCGTCGGCGCCCACCACGTCCACGTGCCCCGCAGCAGCGACCCGGCCTCGGTGGCCAGCCTGCGCAGCGCCTGCGCGGACGCCGACCTGGTGCACGCGCACGGACTGCACGCCGGCTTCCGCGCCACCCTCGCGCTCGGCCGGCGCACCACCCCCCTCGTCGTCACCTGGCACACACGTTCGTACGCGGAGGGGGCGCGGGCGCATCTGCTGCGGCTGCTGGAGCGGAGGGTCGCCAAGGCCGCCGCCGTGGTCCTCGGCAGCTCCTCCGACCTGGTCGACCGGGCCCGCCGCCGGGGCGCGCGCGACGCCCGGCTCGCCGCCGTCGCGCTGCCCGTGCCGCGCCGGGCCGACCCCGGAGCCGACCCGGACCGGCCCGCTTCCAAGGTCCGGGCCGAACTCGGCGCCACGGCACGCCCGTTGCTGATGACGGTCGGCACGCTCGACCGCCACCGGGGGTACGACACGCTGCTCGACGCCGCCCGGTCGTGGCGCGGCCTCGACCCGGCGCCGCTGCTCGTCGTCGCGGGCGAGGGGCCGCTGCGGGGCGTACTCCAGCGGCGCATCGAGGACGAGGAACTGCCCGTCCGGCTCGTCGGGCGGCGCGACGACGTCTCCGAGCTGATCGCGGCCGCCGATCTCGCGCTGCTGCCCGGCGGCCCGGAGGCCCGCTCGGTCCTCGCCCAGGGGGCGCTCCACGCGCGTGTGCCGCTCGTCGCGGCCGCCGTCGGTTCGTTGCCCGACCTGGTGGGCGACGGCGCCGAACTCGTCCCGTACGGCGACGCCGAGGCGCTCGCCATGGCCGTCGTACGCCTCCTCGACGACCCCGCCCTCCGTGAGGCGCTGAGGGAACGGGGCACCCGGCAGGCCGCCACCTGGCCGACCGAGGACGAGACGGTGGCCCAGGTGCTCAGCGTCTACGACGAGTTGACGCGGTTGAGGCCTCTCACCTGACGGGTCCTGCGGCGGCCCGGCCTCAGACGACGTGTCTGCGGGCCCGGAGTGCCAGGCTCAGGGCCAGGACCGCCTGGGGGTCGTCCAGGTCGGTGCCGAGCAGTTCGCCGATGCGGGCGAGGCGGTTGTAGAGGGTCTGGCGATTGAGATGCAGTTCGCGGGCGGTCTCCGCCTTGCGGCCGGCGTGGGCCAGATAGGTCTCCAGCGTGGGCAGCAGCGGGGGCTTGGCGCGGTCGTCGTGGTCACGGAGGGGACCGATCGCGCGGTCCACGAAGGCGGCCAGATCGGGGTGGTCGCGCAGCCGCCACAGCAGCAGGTCGATGTCGAGACGCCGGGCGTCGTACCAGGGGCGGTCGGCCAGGCCCTGCGCGGCCGTCGCCGCCTCAGCGGCGTGTCTCAGGCCCGCCGAGGCGGCCGCCCACCCGCCGGGCGCGCCCACGACCACCACGGGCGGCCGACCACCCGGCCGCCGCATCCCGGCACGCTCCGCGCCGGCCCGCAGCGCCGCCGCGACCTTGTCGGCCACCGCCGGGCGCTCCGACTCCGCGCGCAGGCCCAGCAGCAACGGGACGCGGCCCTCGACGGGGCGTACGCCGAGCAGGATGGGCACGCCCACGGAAGCCAGCTCCTCGGCCACCGCGCGGGCGAGCACGGCCCAGCCTCCCCCCTCGGGGGACAGGCCTTCGGCGAGCCCCATCACCACGGGGAGCAGGGGGCCGCCGCCCGGCTTGAAGCCGAGGACGCGGGCCTGCGCGGGGGCGTCCTCGGCCCGGACGCGGCCCTCGGCGAGGTCGGTGAGGAAGTCGCCGCGTCCGCGCGCCGCCAGCTCCTCCTCCTGCCGGGCCTGCATCAGGACGACGGCGAGGACGCCCGCCGCGCGCTCGGCTGCCATCCGGTGCACGGGAGCCAAGGGGGCGACGACGGGGAGCAGGACCAGACGGGCCCGTACCGCACCGGTGCCCGGACCGCCGCCCGGTACGTCGACGATGGCCGTCCCGGCCAGCGGCTCGTCCTGGTGCCGGTCGCGCAGCCCCTCCCACACCTGGAGCGGATCGGTGGCCGCCGGGCCGCTCCCGGCGGCGTACAGGAGCTGTCCGTCGGCGGTCTCCAGGAAGACCGGGTTGCCGCTGAAGTCGGCCAGGATGCCGAGGACCTGGGGGACCCCGCCGCCGCCGAGCAGGGCCTCGGTGCAGCGCCGGTGGACCTCCTCGGCCTGCTGGAGGAGCGCGTAGTGGCCGTTGACGATCTCGGTGTGGATCTCCTCGGTGACGGTCACGAAGGCCACCTCGCGGTGCAGTTGGACGAGGGGGAAACCGGCCGAGCGCGCCGTCTCGACGAGGGCTGACGGAAGCCGGGTGAAGCGCGGGCCCAGTTCGATCACGAGGGCCGAGATGCCACGCTCGGCGAGGGTCCGGACGAACGCGCGCTGGTCGGCGGGGCGGGTGCCGAGCCCGTACCCGGTGGTCAGCAGCAGTTCGCCGCCCTTGAGGAGCGAGGCGATGTTCGGGACCTCGCCCGCGTGCACCCAGCGCACGGTCCGGTGCAGCCGGTCGGCGCCGGCCAGGACCTCCGGCAGCCCGCCCCGCAGCCCCGGCAGCTCCAGCGCCCGCCGCACGGTGATGCCGCCCTGCGCCTCACGGCCGTCACCTGGTTCGCGGCTGTCACGGGTGTCCATGGAGCGGACGGTACCGGGTCGTCAGGCCGGCGGGATGTTGTGGTTGTAGCGGAAGACGTTGTCGGGGTCGTACCGGGTCTTCATCGCGGTCAGCCGCCGGTAGTTGTCGACACCGAGGCCGGCCACCACCCGGTCGGCGCCCTCGTCGCCGACGAAGTTCAGGTAGACCGCGCCGGTGCTCCACGGCCGTACGTCGGCGCGGACGTCGCGTACCCACCGGACGCACCGCTCGTCGTCCGCGGGGTCCTCCCAGACACCGAAGGGGTGCACGACCCAGGGGGAGTCCCGGTACGGCACCGGGTACTGGTCGGGGCCCTCGGTGATCGCGCCGCCCAGCGGGAAGAGCACGTGCTGGGTGCCGGTCGGCACGGGCATCGTCCAGGCACGGGTGCCCAGGACGTCCACCAACTCGTCCGGCAGACCGGTCAGGTACTCCGCCGACCAGTAGTTCCGCATGCCCGGCGGATCGTCGATCATGCACTGCACGTCCGCGTACGGCATCGCGCCGACCACCTCGGCCTCGTGCGGCATCGCCAACAGCGGCTGGGCGATCTTGCGCATGTCGTCCTCGGTGCCCGCGTACGTCAGGAGGACGGCGCACACGAGTCTGCCCACCAGATGCTCGGGGACGAACTCCTCGGGCGGGCCGGTGAGATAGAGGACACCGCCGCTCGCCTCCGGCGGGCCGGTCTCGATGACCTCGCGGTACACGCGGATCACGTCGGGGCCGTGTTCCGGAAGGTAGAGCAGCAGGGCGATGGCGAACGCGGGCAGCTCGTGCAGGCGGAGGGTGAGGGCGGTGGCGACACCGAAGTTCCCGCCGCCGCCGTGCAGCGCCCAGAACAGGTCCGGGTTCTCCTCGGCGCTCGCCCGGACCAGGTGGCCGTCGGCGGTCACCAGTTCGACGCCGAGCAGATTGTCGACGGCGAGGCCGAAGGTGCGGTCCAGCCAGCCGCTGCCGCCGCCGAGGACGAAGCCGCCCACGCCCGTGGTCGACGCCCGGCCGCCGGTGGTCGCGAGCCGGTGGGGCTCGGTGGCGCGGTCGAGATGGCTCATGGTGGCGCCGCCCTCGACCCGGACGCTCTTGGACCCGGGATGGACCGTGACGCCGTGCATCCGGCGCAGGTCGATGACGAGGCCGTTGTCGTTCAGTGCCATTCCGGCCACGCTGTGGCCGCCGCCGCGCACCGCGATCGGCAGGTCGAGGTCGCGGGCGAAGCGCACCGAACGGACGACATCGGTCTCGTCCGCGCACTGTGCGATCACGGCCGGGCGCCGGTCGATCATGGCGTTGAAGACCGTACGGGCGTCGTCGTAGCCCGGATCCCCCGGTGCGAACACGTCACCGGTCAGATCCTCGCGCAGCGCGGCGAGGGCCGCGTGCGCCTTCGAGAGGGGAGCCATGGCGAGCCGCCCCCTTTCGGCCAGGGGACAGGACTACTTCCAGGCTAGGCGGCGGCGGTGGATCGGTCCTGTTCGCGAGGAAGGGCGTCAGCACCCGCGCCCGGGGGCGCGAACACCCGCGCCCGGGGGCGCGAGCATCCGTATCGGCAGGCGCAAGCGCTTGCCGCGCGCGCCCGCCCACGCCCCGATCCGCCGCCGTGCGCGGCGGATTCGGGGGCGCGCTCAGCCGCCGTACGCCCCCGAGGCGGTCAGCCGCAGGGCCGTGTCGATGAGGGGCACGTGACTGAACGCCTGCGGGAAGTTGCCGACCTGGCGCTTCAGCACCGGGTCCCACTCCTCGGCGAGGAGTCCCAGGTCGTTGCGGAGGGAGAGCAGCTTCTCGAAGAGCTTGCGGGCCTCGTCCACCCGGCCGATCATCGCCAGGTCGTCGGCCATCCAGAACGAGCAGGCGAGGAACGCGCCCTCGTCGCCCGGCAGGCCGTCCACGCCCTCGTCCTCGCCGGAGGTCGGGTAGCGCAGGATGAAGCCGTCCGGGGTCGACAGCTCGCGCTGGATCGCCTCGATGGTGCCGATGACCCGCTTGTCGTCCGGCGGCAGGAAGCCCATCTGCGGGATCAGCAGCAGCGAGGCGTCCAGCTCCTTCGAGCCGTACGACTGCGTGAAGGTGTTGCGCTCCTTGTCGTAACCCTTCTCACACACGTCCCGGTGGATGTCGTCGCGCAGCTCGCGCCACTTCTCCAGCGGGCCGTCCGCGTCGCCGGACTCGATGAGCTTGATCGTGCGGTCCACGGCGACCCAGGCCATGACCTTGGAGTGCACGAAGTGGCGGCGCGGACCGCGCACCTCCCAGATGCCCTCGTCCGGCTCGTCCCAGTGGTCCTCCAGGTAGCGGATCAGCTTCAGCTGCAGGAGGGAGGCGTAGTCGTTGCGGGCCAGGCCCGTCATGTGGGCCAGGTGCAGGGCCTCGGTGACCTCGCCGTAGACATCCAGCTGGAGCTGGTGCGCGGCGCCGTTGCCGACCCGGACCGGGCCCGAGTTCTCGTACCCGGGCAGCCACTCCAGCTCGGCCTCGCCCAGCTCCCGCTCACCGGCGATGCCGTACATGATCTGCAGGTTCTCCGGGTCGCCGGCGACGGCCCTGAGCAGCCACTCGCGCCAGGCGCGGGCCTCGTCGCGGTAGCCCGTGCGCAGCAGCGAGGAGAGGGTGATGGCCGCGTCGCGCAGCCAGGTGTAGCGGTAGTCCCAGTTGCGGACGCCGCCGATGTGCTCCGGGAGCGACGTGGTCGGCGCGGCCACGATGCCGCCGGTCGGGGCGTACGTCAGGGCCTTGAGGGTGATCAGCGAGCGGATCACGGCCTCGCGGTACGGGCCGTGGTACGTGCACTGCTCCACCCAGTCGTGCCAGAACTCCTCGGTGGCCTGCAGCGACGGCTCGGGCTCCGGCAGCGGCGGGGGCTGCTTGTGCGAGGGCTCCCAGGAGATCGTGAACGCGATCCGGTCGCCCGGCGTCACCGTGAAGTCGGCGTACGTGGTCAGCGCCTTGCCGTACGTCTCGCACTCGGTGTCGAACCACACCGAGTCCGGCCCGGCGACGGCCACCGTGCGCCCCTCGTGCTTGTGTACCCAGGGCACCACACGGCCGTACGAGAACCGCATGCGCAGCGCCGAGCGCATCGGCACCCGGCCGCTGACGCCCTCCACGATCCGGATCAGCTGAGGGGCACCGTCACGGGGCGGCATGAAGTCCGTCACACGGACCGTGCCGCGTGAGGTGTCCCACTCGGATTCCAGGATCAGCGAGTCGCCGCGGTACCGGCGGCGGGAGGCCGTCGGCGGCTCGGCGTCCGCCGCGTGCGCGGGGCCCAGTCTCCAGAACCCGTGTTCCTCGGTGCCGAGCAGTCCCGCGAAGACGGCGTGGGAGTCGAAGCGGGGCAGGCACAGCCAATCGACCGTGCCGTCCCGGCAGACCAGCGCTGCGGTCTGCATGTCTCCGATGAGTGCGTAGTCTTCGATGCGCCCGGCCACGTGCAACTCCAGTCGAACGGCCACGTCGTCGCCCCCCGAGGGGCGGTCGCTGTGCGGTGTGCGGTCAAGGGACCCAAGGGAACGACAAAGGAACCATGTTTCCAGAGTGATCCAAGGGACGGTGTCATGCGATGTCGCTCAACGATCCTCAACGCAAATGAGGCGATCGTTGCTCAACGGACTGACAAGCTCTTGTGATTGCCGGAGACGGGCGGGGGTGGTGCCGTCGCGCCGGCCGCGCTCGGCAGCGAGTGTCCGAAGAGGATACGACGCACCGGAGGGCTCCGCGTGCCGCTCCAGGCAACGCGAGTGGGCCGAACGGGTGAGCCAAGGGTGAAGGCCGACCGAGATTCGCCGACTGTCGTACGAGCTCCGTGTCGGCCCGTGCGCGGAGCGTGGCCGGAAGCGATCGTGTCCTGTCGCTGATACCCTGGTAGCCCGTGGACCGGTGGGCGCCCCACGTCGAAAATTCGCAAGAGGGACCCCCGAACCGCAGCGAAGGCACCCCCGACGGATGAGATCGGGCGGCGGCCGACCCGCACACCGAACCGCGACCACGGGAGCCCCCTCTTGGCCATGCCGCCCGCTGCTTTTCGAAACACGACGACCAAGCACATCTTCGTCACCGGGGGTGTCGCCTCCTCGCTCGGCAAGGGTCTGACCGCCTCCAGCCTCGGCATGCTGCTCAAGGCCCGTGGCCTGCGCGTCGTGATGCAGAAGCTCGACCCCTACCTGAACGTCGACCCCGGCACGATGAACCCCTTCCAGCACGGTGAGGTGTTCGTCACCAACGACGGCGCCGAGACCGACCTGGACATCGGCCACTACGAGCGCTTCCTCGACCGCGACCTGGACGGCTCGGCCAACGTCACCACCGGCCAGGTCTACAACACGGTCATCGCCAAGGAGCGGCGCGGCGAGTACCTGGGCGACACCGTGCAGGTCATCCCGCACATCACCAACGAGATCAAGCACCGCATCCGGCGCATGGCCTCCGACGAGGTCGACGTCGTCATCACGGAGGTCGGCGGCACGGTCGGCGACATCGAGTCGCTGCCGTTCCTGGAGACCGTCCGCCAGGTCCGTCACGAGGTCGGCCGCGACAACGTCTTCGTCGTCCACATCTCGCTCCTGCCGTACATCGGGCCGTCGGGAGAGCTGAAGACGAAGCCGACCCAGCACTCGGTTGCGGCTCTGCGCAACATCGGTATTCAGCCAGATGCGATCGTGCTGCGCTGTGACCGCGAGGTGCCCGCCGCGATCAAGCGCAAGATCTCCCTGATGTGCGACGTCGACGAGGCCGCCGTGGTCGCCTGTCCCGACGCCCGCTCGATCTACGACATCCCGAAGACCGTGCACGGCGAGGGCCTGGACGCCTATGTCGTCCGCAAGCTGGACCTGCCGTTCCGCGACGTGGACTGGACGACCTGGGACGACCTGCTCGACCGCGTCCACAACCCGCTCCACGAGATCAACCTGGCGCTCGTCGGCAAGTACATCGACCTGCCCGACGCCTATCTGTCGGTCACCGAGGCCCTGCGCGCGGGCGGCTTCGCCAACAAGGCCCGCGTGAAGATCAAGTGGGTCACCTCGGACGACTGCAGGACCCCGGCCGGCGCCGCGGCCCAGCTCGCCGACGTCGACGCCATCTGCATCCCCGGCGGCTTCGGCGACCGGGGCGTCTCCGGCAAGGTCGGCGCCATCCGGTACGCCCGCGAGAACAAGATCCCGCTGCTCGGCCTCTGCCTCGGCCTGCAGTGCATCGTGATCGAGGCCGCGCGGAACCTGGCCGACATCCCCGACGCCAACTCCACCGAGTTCGACTCCGCGACCGCCCACCCGGTCATCTCCACCATGGCCGAGCAGCTCGACATCGTCGCCGGTGAGGGCGACATGGGCGGCACGATGCGGCTGGGCATGTACCCGGCGAAGCTCGCCGAGGGTTCGATCGTGCGCGAGGTGTACGACGGCAAGGAGTACGTCGAGGAGCGCCACCGCCACCGCTACGAGGTGAACAACGCCTACCGCGGGGAACTGGAGAAGAAGGCCGGTCTGCAGTTCACGGGTACCTCGCCCGACGGCAAGCTCGTCGAGTACGTCGAGTACCCCCGTGAGGTCCACCCGTACCTGGTCGCGACCCAGGCGCACCCCGAGCTGCGCTCCCGGCCGACCCGGCCGCACCCGCTGTTCGCGGGGCTGGTGAAGGCCGCGGTGGAGCGCAAGACCGGTAAGTAAAACCGAGCGACACGAGAGCTGTACGGTGACCGGGGTGCGCGTCTTTCGGGATGTGTGCCCCGGTTTCTTTGTTGCACGTGTGGGAGGACGAGTCGACATGACGATCAAGGACACCGCCGAGGAGTGGGAGGTCCGGGCGAGTGAGACGCCGTTCGTCGGCAAGAAGACCTCCGTGCGCACGGACGACGTGGTGATGCCCGACGGGTCGGTCGTCCGCCGCGACTACCAGGTGCACCCCGGCTCGGTCGCCGTCCTCGCCGTGGACGACCAGGACCGGGTCCTGGTCATCCGGCAGTACCGCCACCCCGTCCGCGAGAAGCTGTGGGAGATCCCGGCGGGCCTGCTCGACGTGCCGGGGGAGAACCCGCTGCACGCCGCCCAGCGCGAGCTGTACGAGGAGGCGCACGTCAAGGCGGAGGACTGGCGGGTGCTGACCGACGTCTACACCACGCCCGGTGGCTGCGACGAGGCCGTGCGGATCTTCCTGGCTCAGAACCTCTCCGAGGCCGACGGGCAGCGGTTCGTGGTGGAGGACGAGGAGGCCGACATGGAGGTGGCCCGGGTGTCTCTGGACGAGCTGGTACGAGGGGTTCTCGCCGGGGAGCTGCACAACAACTGCCTGGTGGTGGGGGTGCTTTCGCTGGTGGCGGCGAGGAGCGGGGACGGCGTGGACGCGCTGCGTCCGGCCGAGGCACCGTGGCCTGCGCGGCCGTTCGAGTCCTGACGCCCTCCTCACGGCAGCCTCACACCACCAGTCCTACGATCGTTTGATCCGATCGAGCGACCTGCCCGCCGTGCTCCGCCCAGATCGTCGCAGAGCGTGAACTAGGCTCGGGAAACGCCCGAACCGGAGTCCCGGCGGGCTTGCTCGTGCGGTGGGACGGGAGTGTGGCCCGTGGCGGATCAGGCGGTGGACCTCGGGGGTGCCCGGGTGTCCGGAACAGGGCGGCCCCCGGCTGTCGAGGCCGCCCCCACGGACAGTCAGTTCCTCGGCCGGACAAGAGAGTTGAAGGAACTGCGGGCCGACATCGGCCGGGCCGGGCTCAACACCCTCGCGGGCCGCAAGGCGCCCCACGCGCGCGTGCTGCTCATCGCGGGCCGGCCCGGCTTCGGCCGTACCGCGCTCGCCGAGGAACTCGTCCGGCAGGTTACCGACGGTTACCCCGATGGTGTGCTGCGGACCCGGCTCACCGAGCCCGACGGCACCCGGGTGCCGGCCGAACGCGCGGCACGGGAACTGCTCGGGGAGCTGGGGCTGCCGGCGCCGGCGGGGGCCGACGAGGACGACCTCAGTGAGGCGTTGCGCGAGGCGCTGGCCGACCGCCGGGTGGTCCTCCTGCTGGACGACGCGGCCGATGCCGAGCAGGTCGACGCACTGTTGCCGGACACCCCCGACTCCCTCGTCGTGGCAGTTTCCGAGGGGCCGCTGACGGGCATCTCCGACGTCCGCCCGTGCACCCTGGGCGGACTGGACACCAAGTCCGCCGTGGAGCTGCTGGAACGCTTCAGCGGCTCGGTGCGCATCACCGTGGACCCGCGCTCGGCGGAAGGGCTCGCCGAGGTGTGCGGGGCCCAGCCCGCCGCGCTGCGGCTCGCCGGGGGCTGGCTGGCCGCCCGGCCCGCCGTCGCCGTCTCCGACCTGGCCAAACAGCTGCGTGCCGAGGACGACGACAGCCCGCCGCTCGCCCGGGTCTTCAAGCTGTCCCATGCCTCGCTGCCGACCGGCGCCGCCCGGATGCTGCGCCTCCTCGCGCTCGCCCCGGCGGGTCTGGTCGACCCGCACATCGCCTCCGGGCTCGCCGGCTGCTCGGTCGGCTCGGCCCGCACCACGCTGGACGACCTCGTGGCCCTGGGGTTCCTGCACGAGGTCGAGTCGCCGCTGCCGCAGTACGAGGTCCCCGGCTGCCTCCAGCCGCTGCTGTGGTCCCTCGCCGAGAGCCAGGAGCGGCCGGGTGAGCTGCAGCTGGCCCGGGCGCGGATGCTGGAGCGGTCGGTACGGCTGCTGCAGTCCTGCCGGGCCATCACCGAGACCGACAGCCCGACGGCCCGCGAGAAACTCCTGGCGATGCCCAAGGCGCTGCGGTTCCCGACCCCCCGGGCCGCCGAGGAGTGGCTGCGCGTGCGTCGGCCCGCGCTGCTGGCCGCGGTCCGGCACGCGGTCGCCGACGGGGAGCTGGACACCCTCGCCCGACGGCTGATGTCCCAGCTGGTCCGGGCCATGGTGGCGCACTTCGGCACCCAGGCCGCGGCCCCCGACCTGTACGACGTCCACGGACTCGTCCTCGATGTCGCCGAGCGCCGCGACCTGCCCCGCGAGCAGGCGGCGGCCCTGCTGAACCTCGGCGACCTGGACGCCCGGACCGGCCGTACGAAGGCGGCGCTGGCCCGCTACCGGGCCGCGCTCGACGCCGGACGGCGGGCGAACGACCCGTACGCGACCGGCCGCGCGATGGAATCCGTAGGCGGCGCCCACCAGGAGCTGGAGGACTACGAACGGGCCGCCGACTGGTACGGCAGGGCGCTCGCCCAGCGGCTCGCCCGGGACGAGCGCGAGGACGCCGTCCGGCTGTACGGCCGGATCGCCGCCGCGCACACCTACGCGGGCCGCTACGGCGAGGCGCTGCGCAACTGGAGCTCGGCGCTCACCGGCCATCGCCGTCTCGGCGATGTGGGCGGCCAGGCAAGGGCGTTGAGCGAGATGGCGCGGGTCCAGGAGTACGCGGGACGGCCCGAGGAGGCGCTGCGGACCTGTCAGGAAGCGGCCGAGTGGGCCCGGCGTGCCGACGACACCCGGCTGCAGGCCGCGATCCAGCTCCGGATCGCCGACACCCTGGAGCGGCTCGGCGACCCGGCGGCGGCGCGGCTGCACCGGGCGGCCGCCGAGCGGCTGCTGCGCGACGGTGCCCCGGACCCCGAAATCCATGAGATCGAGCCGGAACACGGGGCTAACGCCTGCGAAATCCGTAGTGCATCCGCGAAAGATTGATGCATTGAAAGGCTAGACAGCGGGGATGCCTTCATTAGACTGGCTGCGCCGCCGGTTCTCCTGCGGTGTCTCCCGGTGCGCTCCGATGCGTACGGGTATGCCCTGCATGGTGGGGGCATGTCCCGCCCGTGTGCGCGAGCCCCACAACCCTCCGAGCCAAGGACCGTGATCGACGTGAAGGTCGGCATCCCCCGCGAGGTCAAGAACAACGAGTTCCGGGTGGCCATCACCCCCGCCGGCGTGCACGAGCTGGTGCGCCACGGCCACCAGGTCGTCATCGAGCAGGGCGCCGGTGTCGGATCGTCGATCCCGGACCTGGAGTACATCGCCGCCGGCGCCGAGATCCTGGCCACGGCCGACGAGGTCTGGGCCGTCGCCGACCTGCTGCTCAAGGTCAAGGAGCCCATCGCCGAGGAGTACCACCGCCTCCGCAAGGACCAGACGCTCTTCACCTATCTCCATCTGGCCGCCTCCAAGGAGTGCACCGACGCCCTCGTCGAGTCGGGCACGACCGCGATCGCGTACGAGACCGTCGAGCTGCCCAACCGCGCCCTGCCGCTGCTCGCGCCGATGTCCGAGGTGGCGGGGCGGCTCGCTCCGCAGGTCGGCGCCTACCACCTGATGCGGGCCAACGGCGGTCGCGGTGTGCTTCCCGGCGGTGTGCCGGGGGTGCTGGCCGGCCGGGCCGTCGTCATCGGCGGTGGCGTGTCGGGCTGGAACGCCGCGCAGATCGCCATCGGCATGGGCTTCCACGTGACCCTGCTCGACAAGGACATCAACAAGCTCAAGGAAGCCGACAAAGTCTTCGGCACGAAGATCCAGACCGTCGTCTCCAACGCCTTCGAGCTGGAGAAGGCGTGTCTGGAGGCCGACCTCGTCATCGGCGCCGTCCTCATCCCGGGCGCCAAGGCCCCGAAGCTGGTCACCAACGAGCTCGTGTCGCGGATGAAGCCGGGAAGTGTCCTTGTCGACATCGCGATCGATCAGGGCGGCTGCTTCGAGGACTCCCGGCCCACCACCCACGCCGAGCCGACCTTCCCGGTCCACGAGTCGGTCTTCTACTGCGTCGCCAACATGCCCGGCGCGGTGCCCAACACCTCCACCTACGCGCTGACCAACGCGACGCTGCCGTACATCGTGGAACTCGCCGACCGCGGCTGGGTCGAGGCGTCGCGGCGCGACCCGGCGCTGGCCAGGGGGCTCAACACCCATGACGGCCGGGTCGTTTACCGCGAGGTCGCCGAGGCGCACGGCCTGGAGCACGTCGACCTGGCGTCGCTGCTCGGCTGACCAGCCGTCGGGAAAGCCGCCGACCGGCCGCCGGCCAGCTGCTGACCGGCTGCTTTAAGTCACCTTTCGGTAAAAGGCGATACGTCAACACAGGTCGTCAACAGCACCTTCCCGGCCGGATCTTGCCCGACAAGGTCCGGCCGGATGTGTGTATGGTCACTTTGCGACACACGCGCAACTCGCCTCGAACGTAACCGTTCGTATGTTTCGCGCACCGGTGAAACCTGCCGTGCGACGGCCCTACGCCCTTGACAGCCGCATGTTTCATTGCCGACACATCGGGCCGGGTCCGGCGGATTGTGTTGCTGCGGACCGCCGACACGCCATAGAGTCGCCAGCTGTCGGCATGGTGCCACGCTGACCTATCTAGAAGTTTCCTGGTCACCAAGGAGGTAAGACGACTTGTGAATGAGTCGACATTTACTCCCGGGGGTGGTCAACCAGGAATGCCTGCGCCGGTCTCGGGGCCCACGGGGTTCGCGGCTGTCGGCTCCGTCGCTGTCCGCACCTTCGCAGCCCACCAGAGTCCGCAGGCAACTCCGACAGCACTCCAGAGCATGGATGGCCTACACGTGAACGCCATGGCCGGCGACGGAAGTGGCGGGGTCCACAACCACTTCGCCGACTACGACGAGCTGCCCGACGGGCACTTCTACGACCCCGACGCCGAGTACGAGCCCGATCCGGAGTACGCGGCCACGCTCGCGCCCGACGCGGCCCGCCAGCGCCGTGAGCGCATCGGTCCCACCGGTCGCCCGCTGCCGTACTTCCCGATCCCGGGCCCGCTGACCGACCACGGCCCCGCGAAGATCATCGCGATGTGCAACCAGAAGGGCGGCGTCGGCAAGACGACGTCGACCATCAACCTGGGTGCCGCGCTCGCGGAGTACGGCCGCCGGGTCCTGCTCGTCGACTTCGACCCGCAGGGCGCCCTCTCGGTCGGCCTCGGCGTGAACCCGATGGAGCTCGACCTCACGGTCTACAACCTGCTCATGGAGCGGGGCATGTCGGCCGACGAGGTCCTGCTGAAGACCGCGGTCCCCAACATGGACCTGCTGCCGAGCAACATCGACCTGTCGGCGGCCGAGGTCCAGCTGGTCTCCGAGGTCGCGCGCGAGTCCACGCTGCAGCGGGCACTCAAGCCGCTGCTGGCCGACTACGACTACATCGTGATCGACTGTCAGCCCTCGCTGGGTCTGCTCACCGTGAACGCCCTGACGGCCGCCCACAAGGTCATAGTGCCGCTGGAGTGCGAGTTCTTCGCCCTGCGCGGTGTCGCGCTGCTGACGGAGACCATCGAGAAGGTCCAGGAGCGGCTCAACCCCGACCTGGAGCTCGACGGCATCCTCGCCACGATGTACGACTCGCGAACCGTGCACAGCCGTGAGGTCCTCGCGCGGGTCGTCGAGGCCTTCGACGAGCACGTCTACCACACGGTCATCGGGCGCACGGTCCGCTTCCCGGAGACCACGGTCGCCGGTGAGCCGATCACCACGTACGCCTCCAACTCCGTCGGCGCAGCCGCCTACCGCCAGCTCGCCAGGGAGGTGCTCGCCCGGTGTCACGCCGAGTGAGTCTGCCGGGGGCCGACGAACTCTTCCGTACGACAGGGGGAATGGCGCTGCAGCCGTCCACTCCCCGGCGGGGGCCGAACGGAGAAGCCCGTGTGCCCGCTCCCGCGGGGGACAGCGACGGGGCCGTCGGCGCGGAGGACGCGCCGACGTCCGTGCCCGTGCAGGGCGGTGACGGCGAGGGGTCCGAGCATGTGGCCGCGGACGCCGAGTCCGACGGCGAACAGCCGCGCAGTCGCTCCGCCGCGGCAGGGGCCGAGCGGGCCGCCGCCGGGCGTCAGCCGAAGCCGCAGGAAGGTTCTGCCGCCGCACCGCGCAAGCGGGGGCGGGGTTCCGGGCGTCGGCCCAGTGGGCGGGAGCGGCACGACGAGAAGATCACCGTGTACGTCTCCGCCGAGGAACTCATGGACCTCGAACACGCGCGGCTGGTACTGCGTGGGGAGCACGGGCTGGCCGTCGACCGTGGGCGGATCGTGCGGGAGGCTGTCGCCGTGGTGCTGGCGGATCTGGAGTCCCGAGGGGACGCGAGCATCCTCGTACGACGGCTTCGTGGGCGGTAGAGGTAGCCTGCGGGGGTTATGACCTCGTATGACTCCTCTGCGGCGGCCTCCGGCGGTTCGGGCGGTCGTCGGCGTGCGCTGGGGAGAGGGCCGTCGGCTCCGCCGGTCGAGTCGGTCGAGTCGGTCGAGGGTGAGTCTCCGGCTGAGGAGCGTGTTCCGGTCGATGCCGGTGGGGCGTTGCGCCCACCGGTTCCGCCCTGCGGAACGCCTGCCCATGACGCCCGCGGGGGCGACGAGGAGCCGTCCGCTGTCGTTCCGGCCGAAGCCGAAGCCGAAGCCGAAGCCGAAGCCGAAGCCGAAGCCGAAGCCGAAGCCGAAGGTGTGCCGGACGGCTCGGGGCAGGCCGAAGCCGAAGACGCGGACGACGGGGTTTTCAAAGTCCGGCTCTCCAACTTCGAGGGGCCCTTCGATCTGCTGCTCCAGCTGATCTCGAAGCACAAGCTGGACGTCACCGAGGTCGCGCTGTCCAAGGTGACCGACGAGTTCATGGCGCACATCCGGGCGATGGGGTCGGACTGGGACCTCGACGAGACGACCGAGTTCCTCGTCGTGGCCGCGACGCTGCTGGATCTGAAGGCCGCGCGGCTGCTGCCCTCCGCCGAGGTCGAGGACGAGGGCGACCTCGCCCTCCTCGAAGCTCGGGATCTGCTGTTCGCCCGGCTGCTCCAGTACCGCGCGTACAAACAGATCGCGGAGATCTTCAACCGGCGGCTGGACGAGGAGGCGCGGCGGTATCCGCGGACCGTCGGGCTGGAGCCGCAGCATGCCGCACTGTTGCCCGAGGTGGTCATCAGCATCGGGGCGGAAGGGTTCGCCAAGCTCGCGGTGAAGGCGATGCAGCCGAAGCCGAAGCCCCAGGTCTACGTCGATCACATTCACGCGCCCCTCGTCAGCGTGCAGGAGCAGGCCCAGATCGTCGTCGCGCGGCTGCGGGAGCTCGGGGAGGCGTCCTTCCGGGTGCTCGTCGAGGACACCGACGACACGCTGACCGTCGTGGCCCGGTTCCTCGCGCTGCTGGAGCTCTATCGCGAGAAGGCCGTGACCCTCGACCAGGAGACCGCGCTCGGGGATCTGACCGTGCGCTGGACCGGTGGGGACGGGGACACGGAGCCCGTGGTCACCGACGAGTTCGACCGGCCGCCCGAGCCGCCGGAGCGGCCCAAGGAGGAGAAGGCGTGAGCGAGGAGAGAACCGAGACGCCCACGGGGCCGCGTACCGTCGCCGACCTCGACCTCAAGCCCGCGCTGGAGGCCGTCCTCATGGTCGTGGACGAGCCCGCGACGGTGGAGAACCTGAGCAAGATCCTGGAGCGGCCGAAGCGGCAGATCGCCAAGGCGCTCAGGGAACTGGCCGACGAGTACGCCGCGCAGGGGCGCGGCTTCGAGCTGCGGCTGATCGCCGGCGGGTGGCGGTACTACACCCGGCCCGAGTACGCCGCCGCCGTCGAGCGGTTCGTGCTCGACGGGCAGCAGGCCCGGCTCACCCAGGCCGCGCTGGAGACGCTGGCCGTGGTCGCGTACCGGCAGCCGGTGAGCCGGAGCAGGGTCTCGGCCGTACGAGGAGTCAACTGCGACGGGGTCATGCGCACCCTCCTCCAGCGTGGTCTGGTAGAGGAGGCGGGCGCGGAACCCGAAACAGGTGCGATCCTGTACAGGACGACGAACTACTTTCTGGAGCGGATGGGCCTGCGCGGCCTGGACGAGCTCCCGGAGCTCGCGCCCTTCCTCCCGGAGGCGGAGGCGATCGAGGCCGAGACGCTGGAAGGGGTCCCGTCGTTCGATCCGGATGCACCGGATGCAGATGCAGACGACACGACGACGACGGAACTTTGATGCGAAGCAGTGGCAGCGGCAGTGGCAGGAACAACGGGCGCGGCAACCCCCGGGGAAGCGGTGGGGGCGGCAACCCCCGCGGGACCGGTGGAAGCGGCTCCCAGCCGAAGGGCGGGGGAGGGCGCGACGACAGGCCGAAGCGCGAGGGCAAGCCCCGTCCCGAGGAGCGCCGCTACGACGTGGGCCCCGGCGCCACCCACGAAGGACCGAAGTCCGGGCGTGGCAACGCGGCCCGCGGCGGCGCCAAGGGCGGCCCCAAGCAGTCCCCGAACAGTGGGCGCGGCCGCTGGGCCCCGGCGACCTCGCGTGAGTACGACGCGCGGGCCGAGGAGCGCAACCGGGAGCGGTACGCGGGCAAGAAGGACGTCAAGCCGCCCAAGACCTTCCCGGGCGCCGAGCAGGAGGGCGAGCGGCTGCAGAAGATCCTCGCGCGCGCGGGCTACGGTTCCCGGCGGGCCTGCGAGGAGCTGATCGAGCAGGCGCGCGTCGAGGTCAACGGCGAGATCGTCCTGGAGCAGGGCAAGCGCGTCGACCCGGAGAAGGACGAGGTCAAGGTCGACGGGCTGACGGTCGCGACGCAGTCGTACCAGTTCTTCTCGTTGAACAAGCCGGCCGGTGTCGTGTCCACGATGGAGGACAACGAGGGCCGGCAGTGCCTCGGCGACTACGTGACCAACCGCGAGACGCGGCTCTTCCACGTCGGACGGCTCGACACCGAGACCGAGGGCGTCATCCTGCTCACCAACCACGGTGAGCTCGCGCACCGGCTGACCCACCCCAAGTACGGCGTGAAGAAGGTCTACCTCGCGCACATCGTGGGCCCGATCCCGCGCGACCTGGGCAAGCGCCTCAAGGACGGCATCCAGCTGGAGGACGGGTACGCGCGCGCGGACCACTTCCGGGTCGTCGAGCAGACCGGCAAGAACTACCTCGTCGAGGTGACCCTGCACGAGGGGCGCAAGCACATCGTGCGCCGGATGCTGGCGGAGGCCGGCTTCCCGGTCGACAAGCTGGTGCGCGTCGCCTTCGGGCCGATCACCCTCGGAGACCAGAAGTCGGGCTGGCTGCGCCGCCTGTCGAACACCGAGGTCGGCATGCTGATGCAGGAGGTCGACCTCTAGGGTCTCCGTCGCGTTCGAGCAGGGGCCGGTCCCGGGTTTGCCTTCGGGGCCGGCCCTTTGCCGTTCCCGGCGGCGTTCTTGGCCTTCCTTTCCCCGTAAAAGGGTTGTGCCCCGGCGCTCGCGCGTTTATGGTCGTTATGACTATTAGTCATGGTGACCATAAAAAAGGGGGCGACGGGCATGGCCTCACCCGAGGGCTACGACAAGTACGCCTACGAACCCTTCGCCGTCACCGTCGACCTGGCCGTCTTCACCGTCCGCGCGGGCACCCTGCAGGTGCTGCTCGTCGAGCGCGGGCATGAGCCGTACGCGGGGCGCTGGGCGCTGCCCGGCGGATTCGTGCTGCCGGACGAGTCCGCGGAGGAGGCCGCCTGGCGCGAACTCGCGGAGGAGACCGGTGTCACGGACGTGCCCGGCCTCCACCTGGAACAGCTGCGGACCTACAGCGAGCCGGGGAGGGATCCGCGGATGCGGGTCGTCACCGTCGCGTTCGCCGCGCTGTTCCCGGACCTGCCCGTCCCGCACGGCGGCGGTGACGCGGCCCAGGCCCAGTGGCTGCGGTTCAACGCCATCGGGCCGCTCGCCTTCGACCACGACCGCATCCTCGCCGACGCCCACGACCGCGTCGGCGCCAAGCTCGAGTACACCTGTCTCGCCACCTCCTTCTGTCCGCCCGAGTTCACGCTCGGCGAGTTGCAGCAGGTCTACGAGACCGTGTGGGGCACTCCGCTCGACCGGCCCAACTTCCGGCGCAAGGTGCTGGCCACGCCGGGCTTCGTCGAACAGGTGCCCGGCGCCGCCCGTCTGACCGGCGGTCGCGGCAAGCCCGCAGCGCTGTACCGCGCGGGTGGGGCCACCGCCCTGCACCCGCCGCTGTTGCGACCCACCACGGAAGGACGGCCCTGATGACCATGACGCTGCGTACGAAGCGCTCCGCCACCGGCTCCCTGATCGGACTCGCCCTCGGAGACGCCCTCGGCTTCCCGACGGAGTTCAACGACGTGCCCGCGATCCTCGCCAAGTGCGGCCCCTGGCGGAAGATGGAGCTGCCGAGGCCCGCGATCGTCACCGACGACACACAGATGACGCTGGCTCTGGCGCACGGGCTGCGGGCGGCCATGGACCGCGGGTCGCTGGGCGCCGAGGCGCTGGAGCGGGCCGTCCGCAAGGAGTTCGTGGACTGGTCCCGTTCCCCGGAGAACAACCGCGCCCCCGGCCGCACCTGCCTCGTCGCCTGTGACCTTCTCGCGGTCGAGCGCAACCCCTGGCAGTTCGCCAGCCAGATCGGCTCCAAGGGCTGCGGCGCCAACATGCGGGTCGCGCCCCTCGGCCTGATCGGCCCGCTCAGCGACGAACAGCGCGCGGGCGCCGCCCAGTTGCAGGCCGCCCTCACCCACGGCCACCCCACCGCCCTGGCCGCCTCCGACCTCACCGCCCACGCGATAAGGCTGCTCGCCCAGGGCACCGAACCGATGGGCCTGGTCGGCCTGCTGCGCTCCTACGCGTTCGAGAACCGCGCCCGCTACCACGCGCGCTGGCTCGGCGACCTGTGGACCTACAGCCATGACCCCTCACCCGAGCAGTACATCGCCCGGGGCTGGGACGAATGCCTGGAGGCCCTGGACCGTGTCCGGGACGCCCTGCGGCTCCCGTCGCCCGAGACGGACCCCTGCCTGGCCACGGGTGAGGGCTGGATCGCCGAGGAGGCCCTCGCCACCGGGCTGTTGTGCTTCCTGCTCTTCGTCGACGAGCCCGTCACCGCGCTGCGCCGCGCCGCCTGCACCTCGGGCGACTCGGACTCCATAGCCTGCCTCACCGGTGCCTTCGCGGGCGCCTACCACGGGCCGGACGCCTGGCCCGCGGAGTGGGCCGACCGGATCGAGTACCAGGGCGACCTCGTCTCGCTGGGAGCCCTCTGGGACGCTTGAGGGATGACCGACGCCCTCGACATCGACCTGGCCCCGGTGGTCGCCGAACAGCCCGACCTGCTGCTGTTCGCGACCGTCTCCGGAGCGCATCTGTACGGCTTCCCCTCGCGTGACTCGGACGTCGACCTGCGTGGTGTGCATCTGCTGCCCACGGCCGAACTGGTCGGGCTGGGCGAGCCGGAGGAGACCCGGTCGAAGATGTGGGACCGGGACGGTGTCGAGATGGACCTCGTCACGCACGACCTGCGCAAGTTCGCCCGGCTCATGCTGCGCCGCAACGGCTATGTGCTGGAGCAGCTGCTCTCCCCGCTCGTCGTGCACACGAGCGAGGCGCACCGCGAACTGATCGCGCTCGCCCCCGGTGTTATCACCCGCCAGCACGCCCACCACTACCGGGGCTTCGCCATCACCCAGTGGCGGCTCTTCGAGAAGACCGGTGAACTCAAGCCGCTGCTCTACACGTTCCGGGTGCTGCTCACCGGCATCCACCTGATGCGCAGCGGCGCGGTGCAGGCCCATCTGCCCACCCTGCTCCCGGAGATCGACGAGGCTCCCGCGTATCTGCCGGACCTCGTCGCGGCGAAGGCGGCGCGGGAGCACGGCAAGGCCGAGGTCGACCAGGAACGTGTGGCGGAGGACGTGGAGCGGCTGCAGGGGGTGCTGGACAAGGAGCAGGCCCTGTCAATGCTGCCGGAGAACCCGTCCGCGTACGACGCCCTGCACGACTTCGTCGTCCGGGTCCGTCTGGACGGCCTGAAGGCCTGAGGCGGCTTGATGGGCTGAGACGGTTTGAAGGTCTGAGGCGGCTTGATGGGCTGAGACGGTCTGAAGGGCCGACGCGCGCCGGGTCCGGACGACGAAGTCCTCGACGCGGGCCCGGTCCGGCTCCGGCGGCAGCGGGCTGCGGTGCGCCGCCTCCTCGGCCTCTGTGGCCAGCCGGGCCATCCAGGACTCGACCTGGGCCCACGGTACTTCGCCGCGCTTCACCGCCAGCAGGGGCTCGCGCTGGTCGCCCACGTCGACGATCAGCGTGCCCGTGCGCAGCAGGTCCCGGCAGCTCATCAGGAGGCGGAGCAGATGCATGGCGTGCTTCCAGCGGGGGGCGCCGTGCGTGCGGACGTCCGCGTCGAGCTTCTTGCGCTGGCCGAGGGCGTACCGGGCGAACGTCTCGTGGGCCTGCCGGGACAGGAACGCCCCGCGCAGGGCGAGCAGTTCACGGCCGGTGGCGTCGACGTGCTCCACCAAGGGGGAGTGCAGGCACTCCAGGATGTTGGGGTTGGCGCGCAGGGCCAGATGGCAGAAGCGCTCCAGTTCCCAGCCGAACTGCTCCTCCGCCGGCCCCTCCACGTGCGTCGGCGGCTTCTCGAAGCGCCAGAACAGCTCGGTGGGGGCCAGGAAGACCCCCCGCCGGTCCGTGTCGCTGTCGTCCGTCGCGAGACCGAAGGCCCGCGACCCCATCACACAGGCGTAGATCGTGTGGTCGCGGACCAGAGTGTGCGGGTGCGGGGGCTGCATGCCCGGGAGCGTACGGGGTGGCTCAGGCCAGCTGAATCGAATTTCCCGCGACCGTGATCTCCTCGGCGGGCAGCGGCTTGGTGGCAGGGCCCCGTGCCACCGCACCGTCCGCGATCTTGAACTGGCTGCCGTGGCAGGCGCAGTTGATCGTCTCGTCCGAGACGCTGCTGACGATGCAGCCCCGGTGTGTGCAGACCGCGGAGAAGGCCTTGAAGGCGCCTTCCTCGGGCTGGGTCACGACGACCTTCTGATCCTTGAAGATCTTGCCGCCGCCCACCGGGATGTCGGCCGTCCTCGCCAGTTCCTCGCCGACGCCCGTGCCGCCGTCCGTGCCGGCGTCCTCGGGCGAGGACTCCTGCGCGGTGTCGCCGCCGTTGTCGTCGCCGGATTCACCGCACCCCATGAGCAGCGCCGCCGTGCCCGCCGCGCCGGTGGCCAGGACCGTGCGCCGCGTGGAACCCATCGTCATGTCGTCACTCCGAACGTGCGGAAGAACCAGAAGGCGGAGGTCAGCCAGACGACCGTGAGAGCGGAGAACACGAGACCGCCGACGATCGGCAGGAGCCAGCCGGGGAGTCGCTCCGAGCGGAGCAGCAGCATCTTTGCACTGAAAACGCCAAAGAAGAAGCAACCCAGGAGGGAGTGCCACAAAACGCGCGATTCGTAGGTCTGGAAGCCGAGGGCGTACAGACAGTGCACGGCCACCGGCACCGCGCTCAGGAAGGCCGCCCGCCCCGACCAGCGGTGCAGCGCCCCCGCCCAACTCGGGCCCGGCAGCTTCCCGTACAGCATCAGCGCCGACGTCAGCTGCACGAGCGCGAAGCCGAACGACACCGTCGCCAGCCACGACTTCACCGCGCCCGTACTGCTGAAGCCCGCGAGGTTGAACACGGTGCCCGCAGGGTCGTGCACCTTGCCGTAGGCGCCGAGGCCGACGGCCACCGCGCAGGCCACGAGGGCCGGGATCAGATAGCGGGAGGCGCCGCCGGGGGCGCGGGCGGGGGTGGGGCGCGGGGACGGGAAGTCCTGGGTGGCGGCGTTCGGGTCGACGGTCATGAACTGCTCCCTGCCGTGAGCGGTTTCCGAGGGGAGTCATGGGCTTGCGGACTTTGCGGACTTTGCGGACTTTGCGGATCTTGCGGATCTTGCGGATCTTGCGGGCGCGGACGTTGCGGGCTCTGGGGCTCTGGGGCTTTGTGGACGCGGACGCGGACGCGGGGACGGTCACGGGGTGACGGGGCGGGCCGTGAGCCTCTCGCCGTCCACCGTCACCGCTCCGGTCCCGGGGTCGATCTCCGGGGCCGTCGAGGGCTTGCCGTCGCGTGTGAGGATGCCGACCTGGCGGCCGCCCGGGAGCACGATCCAGCCGCCGTCGACCTCGGCCCCGCGTACGTTGGCCGTTGCGCGGTACAGCCCCGAGGGCTTGACCGTACGGTCCGCGGTGAAGCCGTACTCCTGACCGCCGACGTCGACCGTGCCGCTGACGCTCCCGCCCTTCAGCGTGCCGTTCAGCTCGGCGCCGTCCTTGCTCGTCAGCTTCATGCCGCCGTCGTCCGCGACGTCGCCCTTGAGCCACGACTCCTTGTCACGTCCGTCGCAGAAGTAGGCGACCGCCTTGCCGTCGCGCAGCGTCACGGCGATCGCGGCGGAGTCGTCGTCGGTACGGCCCGCGTAGTCGGCGTCCGGCGGCGGGGTGGGTGTCGGGCTCGGCGACTTCGAGGTCTTCGTCGGCGACGGGCTCGGTGGCGCCGAGGAGGGCGGTGGGTCGTTCGTGGTGGAGGACGAGGTGGCACGAGTCCCGGTCGTCGCGTTGAGCGACAGCAGGACCAGGGCCAGCACCAGCCCGCCGAGAAGGGTGAGAAGTGGTCCGGAGCGCTTCATACGAGCCTCCCCCGAGGCGTGGCGCGGACGGCCTCCCCATGCGAGCGGACGCAGGGGACGGCCTCCCCATGCAAGCGGACGCAGGGGACGGCGTCCAGGGGCGTACGGAGGTGTTTCGCCCCAAGTGGCGGGACAGTGACGTTCGCGTGACCTTGTCATGATCTGCGACGGTGATCCGCCACCGGGGACGCCTCCCGGGCCGGCCGTCTCGGCAGGCGGGCGCCGCGCACCGGCCCGGGGCGGGCTGACTAGGCTGGTTGTACAGAGAGCCGGGATGTACATCAGCGAGGAGCAGAGCCGTGGCGGTACGAGCGGTCCGGGGCGCCGTCCAACTCGAGCGGGACGAGGCGGGGCACATGGACGAGCAGGTGGGCGAGCTGCTCACCGCGGTCCTGGAGCGCAACGGGCTCACTCCGGACGACCTGATCAGCATCTGGTTCACGGCCACGCCCGACCTGCACAGCGACTTCCCGGCCGCCGCGGCCCGCAAGCTCGGCATCGTCGACGTACCGCTGATCTGCGCGCAGGAGCTGGACATCGAGGGCGCCATGCCCAAGGTCGTACGGATCCTCGCGCACATCGAGTCCGACCGGCCACGCTCCGAGATCGCGCACGTCTACCTGGGCACCGCCGCCGCACTCCGCAAGGACATCGCCCAGTGAGAACGGCACTCGTCATCGGCACCGGGCTGATCGGCACCTCCGCCGCCCTCGCCCTGGCCCAGCGCGGGGTCACCGTCCACCTCACCGACCACGACCCCGAGCAGGCCCGTACGGCCGCCGCGCTCGGCGCCGGCACCGACGAGGCGCCCGAGGGCCCGGTGGACCTCGCGATCGTCGCGGCCCCGCCCGCGCACGTGGCCGTGACCCTCGCCGACGCCATGCGCCGGGGCCTCGCGCGCGGCTACCTGGACGTGGCCTCCGTCAAGGGCGGCCCGCGCCGGGAGCTGGAGGAGCTGGGCCTCGACCTCTCCGCCTACATCGGCTCGCATCCCATGTCGGGCCGTGAGAAGTCCGGCCCGCTGGCCGCCACCGGTGACCTCTTCGAGGGCCGGCCCTGGGTGCTCACCCCGACCCGGGACACCGACACGGAGGTCCTGAACCTGGCGCTGGAGCTGGTCTCGCACTGCCGGGCGGTCCCGGTGGTCATGGACGCGGACGCCCACGACCGGGCCGTCGCCCTGGTCTCGCACATGCCCCACCTCGTGTCCAGCCTCGTCGCCGCGCGGCTGGAGCACGCGGAGGAGTCGGCCGTACGGCTGTGCGGGCAGGGCATCCGGGACGTGACCCGGATCGCGGCCTCCGACCCGCGCATGTGGATCGACATCCTCTCCGCCAACCCCGGCCCGGTCGCCGACCTCCTCACCGACGTCTCGGCCGACCTCGACGAGACCGTGCAGGCCCTGCGCGCCCTCCAGGCCTCCGACGAGGCCAAGCGGCGCGAGGGCGTCACCGGCATCGAGGACGTCCTGCGCCGGGGCAATGCCGGTCAGGTCCGGGTCCCCGGCAAGCACGGGTCCGCTCCGCGGGCTTACGAGGTGGTGGCGGTGTTGATCGACGACCAGCCGGGCCAGCTGGCCCGTATCTTCGCCGACGCGGGGGCCGCCGGGATCAACATCGAGGACGTGCGCATCGAGCACGCCACCGGGCAGCAGGCCGGCTTGGTGCAGCTGTTGGTGGAGCCGAAGGCGGCGGTGGTGTTGACGGGGGCGTTGCGGGAGCGGGGCTGGGCGATTCGGCAGTAGGGGGCGGGAAGGGGCGGGTGCGCGGTATCGGGGGTGTGGGGGCCGTCGTGGTTTTCTCGCCCCCGCCGCCCCCACCCGTCCCATCCCCGGGGCTCCGCCCCGGGACCCCGCCGGGACCCCGCCGGGACCCCGCCGGGGGCTGCGCCCCCTGGTCCCCGCTTCGGCCTGAACGGCCTCTCCTCAAACGCCGGACGGGCTGGAGAGGTGGGGCCGGGCGGCTGGAGGGGCGGCCGGGCGGGCCACGCGCACCCAGTACCCTTGTGCGGGGCGTCTTCCGTCTCGCCCCACCACCTCGGACCAGGAAAGGTGCTCCCCAGTGGAACGCGCCACAGTGATCGTTGCCATCGACGGCCCCTCCGGCACGGGCAAGTCGAGCACCTCGAAGGCCGTGGCCGCGCAGCTCGGGCTGAGCTACCTGGACACGGGCGCCCAGTACCGTGCGATCACGTGGTGGATGGTCAACAACGGCATCGACATAGAGGACCCCACGGCGATCGCCGCCGTGGCCGGCAAGCCGGAGATCGTGTCGGGCACCGATCCGTCCGGGCCGACCATCACCGTCGACGGCACGGACGTCGCCGGGCCGATCCGTACCCAGGAGGTCACCTCCAAGGTCAGCGCGGTGAGCGCCGTACCGGAGGTGCGGGCCCGGATCACCGAGCTGCAGCGTTCCATCGCGTCGGGCGCCGAGGACGGCATCGTCGTCGAGGGCCGGGACATCGGCACGACCGTACTGCCGGACGCCGACCTGAAGATCTTCCTCACCGCCTCCCCGGAGGCCCGCGCCGCCCGCCGCAGCGGCGAGCTGAAGGGCGCCGACGTCCACACGACCCGCGAGGCGCTCCTCAAGCGGGACGCGGCCGACTCCAGCCGCAAGACCTCCCCGCTCGCCAAGGCGGACGACGCGGTCGAGGTGGACACCTCGGACCTCACCCTCCAGCAGGTCATCGAGTGCGTGGTCACCCTCGTCGAGGAGAAGCGGGCGGGGAAGTGAGCGAGGCCTCAGCGGGACGGACGCCCTCGGCGGGGACACCTTCGGCCGAGGCTCCTTCGCTGCGCGGTGCCGAGGTCGGCCGGCGCATCGGCGTCGGCCTGATGTACGGGCTGTGGAAGCCGCGCGTGCTGGGTGCCTGGCGGGTCCCCGTGGCCGGTCCGGTGATCCTCGCAGTCAACCACTCCCACAACATCGACGGCCCGATGGTCATGGGTGTGGCACCCCGCCCGACGCACTTCCTGATCAAGAAGGAGGCGTTCATCGGTCCCCTCGACCCGTTCCTGCTCGGCATCGGGCAGGTGAAGGTGGACCGTTCGACCGTCGACCGCACCGCCATCACCCAGGCGCTCGCCGTCCTGGCAGGCGGCGGTGTGCTGGGCATCTTCCCGGAGGGCACCCGGGGCGAGGGGGACTTCGCCTCACTGCGCGCCGGGCTCTCCTATTTCGCCGTGCGCGGCGCAGCGCCGATCGTTCCGGTCGCCGTACTGGGAAGCACGGAGCGGCGCGGACGGTTGATAAAGGGGCTGCCCCCGCTGCGCTCCCGCGTCGACGTCGTCTTCGGCGACCCGTTCGAGGCGGGCGACGGCAGCGGACGGCGTACGCGCAAGGCGCTCGACGAGGCGACCGTGCGCATCCAGAAGCAGCTCAACGCGCACTTGGATCATGCCCGGCGGCTCACCGGCCGCCGGTAAAACGCCGGGCGTCCGATCGGGCGCTGGGCGACACTCAGTAGTGGGGCAACCTGCCGACAGGCCGGGTGACCCACCGATCACCACGATGAACTACGAGGTACGGACTTCATGAACGACCAGTTTCCCTCCGAGCACGAGCACGGAGAGCTTGGCGACGCCGAGTACGCGGAGTTCATGGAGCTCGCCGCGGAAGAGGGCTTCGACATCGAGGCCGTCGAGGGCGCGATCGAGGAGGCGGGCCACGGCCCGCTGCCCGTTCTCGCCGTCGTGGGCCGCCCGAACGTCGGCAAGTCGACCCTCGTGAACCGCATCATCGGCCGCCGCGAGGCGGTCGTCGAGGACAAGCCCGGCGTCACCCGTGACCGCGTCACCTACGAGGCCGAGTGGGCGGGCCGCCGCTTCAAGCTCGTCGACACCGGCGGCTGGGAGCAGGACGTCCTCGGCATCGACGCCTCCGTCGCCGCCCAGGCCGAGTACGCCATCGACGCCGCCGACGCGGTCGTGTTCGTCGTCGACGCCAAGGTCGGCGTCACCGACACCGACGAGGCCGTCGTCCGGTTGCTCCGCAAGGCCAACAAGCCCGTGGTGCTGTGCGCCAACAAGGTCGACGGCCCGAGCGGCGAGGCCGACGCCACCGCCCTGTGGTCCCTCGGCATCGGCGAGCCGCACCCGGTCTCCTCGCTGCACGGCCGTGGCACCGGCGACATGCTGGACGCCGTCCTGGAGGCCCTGCCGGAGGCGCCCGAGCAGAGCTTCGGCACGGCCGTCGGCGGCCCCCGCCGCATCGCCCTGATCGGCCGCCCGAACGTCGGCAAGTCCTCCCTCCTCAACAAGGTGGCGAACGAGGATCGCGTCGTCGTCAACGAGATCGCGGGCACCACCCGTGACCCGGTCGACGAGCTGATCGAACTCGGCGGTGTCACCTGGAAGTTCGTCGACACGGCGGGCATCCGCAAGCGCGTCCACCTCCAGCAGGGCGCCGACTACTACGCCTCGCTGCGCACCGCCGCCGCCGTCGAGAAGGCGGAGGTGGCCGTCATCCTCATCGACGCCTCGGAGTCCATCTCGGTCCAGGACCAGCGCATCGTGACCATGGCCGTCGACGCGGGCCGCGCGCTGGTCATCGCCTACAACAAGTGGGACACCCTCGACGAGGAGCGCCGCTACTACCTGGAGCGGGAGATCGAGACCGAGTTCGGCCAGGTCGCCTGGGCGCCCCGGGTCAACGTCTCGGCGCGCACCGGCCGGCACATGGAGAAGCTGGTCCCCGCGATCGAGACGGCCCTCGCCGGCTGGGAGACCCGCGTCCCGACGGGCCGCCTGAACGCCTTCCTCGGCGAGCTGGTCGCCGCCCACCCGCACCCGATCCGGGGCGGCAAGCAGCCCCGCATCCTCTTCGGCACCCAGGCCGGCACCAAGCCCCCGCGTTTCGTCCTCTTCGCCTCCGGCTTCATCGAGGCGGGCTACCGCCGCTTCATCGAGCGCCGGCTGCGCGAGGAGTTCGGCTTCGAGGGCACCCCGATCCACATCTCGGTGCGGGTGCGCGAGAAGCGCGGCAAGAAGAAGTAGCGGCGGAGACGGCGGTACACGCGCATGAGGAGGGCGGCTCCCCGAAGGTCCGGTGACCTCGGGCAGCCGCCCTCCTCATGTGTCCCTGCGCGCCGCTTCGAGTCTCTTCGTGGTCAGAGACCCCGGCGCGGGTTCGGGGGCAGGGGGGACGGGATGTGGTGCATCCCCGTGTGGCCGGTGGGAATCCGCCCCACCGGCTGCCACACGGCCGTCGTCGTGGCCGTGTGACCGGGCTGGGTCTCGAGCTGGGTGGCGAGGTGCCCCGCCGCGTGCCGGGCGCCGTACGAGCCGGAGTTGTACGAGCCCGTACCGCGCTGTGAGCCCGAGCCGTGCGGGAGGTTCCCGAAACCGGTGAACCCCAGATCCTCCTCACCGTGCCGGTCACCCGGCAGGGACCGATAGGTCCTGACCCACTCCGCGTAGAGCATGTCGTAGATGGGTGTGGCCGATGGGCCGCCCGAAGGATCCTGAGCCGGCCGCATGGACGGGATCGACTGATAGGACTGGCGGCGGGGAACGTCATATGCGTGCACGTCTGTGCCAACGACCCCGCCCCGGAAGGGATGCGCTCCCTCAACCATTCAGCCTCCGGGGAGGGATCGTGCCCCGGAGGGGCGCGGGGAACCGCGCGACAGGCCCCACGAGGCCCGCGCCCACCTGACCAGCCGCGTCGCTACGGCGGGTTGTCACGGCGGCTCTCCGAGGGAGCGATCAGGTGCCGGCCAGCGGCAGGGTGGCGGCCACCAACTTCCCGTTCGCCGCGGCCCTGTCGAGCGCGTCCCGCAGCAGATCCTCCCGCGGTTGCCGGCCGATCGATCCCACCGGCGCCGCGAACATCAGCACCTGCTGATGTTTGTTCGCGGCCGCCCGCCACGGGTCGGCGACCTGCAGCGCCTGATGGGCCTGCCACCACGCGACCGGTGAACCACCGGAGGCGCCCGGCTGCAGGATGGCGTGCAGCTGCCCCATGGCGAGCAGGACGGACCAGCCGTGCAGCACGGGCGGTACGGAGTCGATCTGGGGGAGCGGCATGAAGCCCTGCTCGATGAGCAGGGGCAGGAAGTCGTCGCCCACGCCGGTGGTGCCCGGGCGCGCGATGGGGGCGGTCGGCTCCACGACCAGCGCCGGGTGCAACTCCCCGCTGAGCAGGATCAGTCCGCTGGTGACGCCGAGCACGGCCTGCTCGGGCGCGGCCTGGGCCGGGCTGTCCCCGGCGATGGAACGGGCGGCGCCCCGCAACTGCTCCTCGGTGACCTGGACGACCTGGGAGGGCAGACAGGTGGCGTGGGCGAACGCGAGCACGGCCGTCTCGTCGCCGACGAAGAGGACGGTGCTGGTGCGCTCCTGCTCGGAGTCGCCGGGGGTGCGGCACGACGTGCAGTCGTAGCCGCCGGGGGCGTTCTCTCCGGCGAGCAGCCGGTCGGCTTCTTCGTCGCCGATCTCGGCGCGTACCTCGTCGCTGACCTCGAGCATGCGCGGCACGGGTGGCTCCTCGGGATGCGGTGCGTGTCGGTGCCGGGTGACGTCCGGCCCATGAGCACGGAGGTTCCGGCTCATGAAGAAGACAACGGGTGATCTGTGGCCGGAGTCACGCCCGAAGACGAACGGAATCGAACCAACCGGAGCGCAGGGTGAATCCCTGGGCGGAATCGGTTACTCCGCGCCAACTTCCCGAGGGTCCGGCGAAGTTGGGGCGGTGAAGTGGGTCACAGATCGTCGATGCACGTGGCCGACATATCAGGAAATCAGGGAATGAAGTGGGTGTCCGGAATTGGTCGCTACCTGCGGTAACGGCGAACTGGCCTCGTATGACAAGCGATCGCTTGCTGACAACCCGTCAACCTCCATACATTCCCGGCCGTGTGCAACGAGCACCGCTCGGGTACGTCCGCCGGCCGCTCCACAGTCAGTCCGGAGCAGCACCACCGTCGGCGGACGGGGCTGAGCGCGTCACCGCGTCCTGTGCGACGCGCGTCGCGCCCCGCCTTGGGGGACCCCGGGTCCTTGGAGAGGGAAATACATGTCCGCATGTGCCGACAACACTCGCGAGAACACGCGCAGGACGCGGAGCGCCGCTGAGCGGGACGTCGCCAGGACACAGGACGCTCGCAGGACGCGCACGACGGCGGTCCTCGCCGGGGCGGCACTGCTCGCCCCGCTCGGACTCCTGGCCGTCACCGGCAGCGCCTCGGCGGCCGACAGCGGAGTGTGGGACCGCATCGCCAAGTGCGAGAGCGGCGGCAACTGGCACATCAACACCGGAAACGGCTACTACGGCGGCCTCCAGTTCTCCGCCTCCACCTGGCGCGCCTACGGCGGCACCGCCTACGCGGCCACCGCCGACAAGGCCTCCAAGCACCAGCAGATCGCGATCGCCGCGAAGGTCCAGCGCGCCCAGGGCTGGGGAGCGTGGCCCACCTGCGCCGGCCGCGCCGGAGCGTCCGGCAGCGCGCCCGTGGCGCCCTCCGACGGCTCGTCCGCCACCAAGTCCACCAAGTCCACCAAGCCGGCCAAACCCGCCGGGACCGGGAAGTCCGCCAGGTCGGCCCCGCCGAAGACGCCGTCGCGCCCGGCCGGCCACCCGGACCGCAGCGCGTCCCGCGGCGACTACACCGTCCGGCAGGGCGACACGCTGAGCGCCATCGCGGCCCGGCAGGGGACCACCTGGCGGCAGGTCTACGCCGCCAACAAGGCCGTCATCGGCGGCGATCCCCACTTGATCGTGCCCGGCCAGCGACTCGACCTCTGACGGGACCGCTCTTTCCGAGCTCCGGACACCGAAGTCCCACCCGGCACATCCACCGGGTGGGACCCGTGTCTCCTCGGGCGGCGAAAGCCCACACGGGACGATGAAAGCCATACAGCAGGACGGCGAAAGCCATGCAGGACGGCGAAAGCCCATGTCGGCTCAGGTGAGTTCGGCCGCCTCGCCGCCGAACGCCAGTGCGCCGCGCCAGAGTTCGTACACGAAGACGCCCCGAGCGTCGCGCAGACCCGGCGGCAGACGCTGTTCGGCCACGACCACGCAGGCGTCGAGGCCGCTCAGCAGCTCGTACGTGCGGGCCGCGACCGCGGGTGACATGCCCTGGGTGGGTTCGTCGACGAGGACGACACGCGCGTGGGCCGACAGGGCACGAGCGAGGGCGAGCATGCGCTGCTCACCACCGGAGAGGGTGCCGGCGCGGCGGGGGAGCAGGGGTTCGAGCCACGGATAGGCGTGCAGGGCGTACGAGAGGTCCGGCGCGGCGAGTTCGAGGTTCTCGCGCACGGTGAGCGAGCCGAAGACGGCCCGCCGTTCCGGCACGAGGACGAGGCCCCGCCGGGCGCGCTCGTGCGCGGGCGTCCGGGTGACGTCGGCCCCGTCCCACATCACGGCACCGCCGGAGAGCGGGACCGTGCCGGCGAGGGCACCCAGGGCGGTCGTACGACCGGAGCCGTTGCGGCCGAGCAGCACGGTGAGGCCGGGGCCCGGGGCGGCGAGGGTGAGGCCGTGCAGGGCTTCCAGGGGGCCGTAGCGGACGCGGGCGTGGCGGAGGGAGATGAGGGTCATCGTTCGGCCGCCGGGTCGAACGGGTGGAGCGTGCCCCGTGAACGGAGGACGTGGTCGGCGGGGCCGGAGGTGACGATCCGGCCCGCCGTCATGACGTGCACGACGTCCGCGAGGTCCACGACGAGGTCGAGGTCGTGCTCGACGACCAGCAGGGCCATGCCGTCGTCGGCCAGGGCGCGCAGCACGCGGGTGAGGGCAGTCACCTCGGCCGTGTCGAGGCCGGCGGCGGGTTCGTCGAGCAGCAGCACGCGGGGGCTCCCGGCGAGCGCCCGCGCCAGCTCGACCCGCCGCAGCGTCCCGGTCGGCAGCCCGGCCGCCGGTGCGGTCCGCACCGGCCCGTCCAGCCCGAACAGCCGCAACGCCCGCTCCACGGCTCCGGGATCGGCGACCCGTCCCTGCTCAGCGCCGACCCGTACGTTGTCGGCCACGGTCAATGACGGGAAGACCGCCAGTTGTTGGAACGTCCGAGCGATGCCGAGCCGGGTGCGGGCGTGGGCCGGCAGCCGCGTGATGTCCCGCCCGCCGAGGCGCACCTGGCCGGCACCGGGCCGCAGCGTACCGGCGAGACAGTGGAAAAGGGTGCTCTTTCCGGCCCCGTTGGGGCCCACGACGGCGCTGACGCGGCCGGGGAGGACGTCGAGGTCCACGCCGTCGAGGGCCGTGAACTCGCCGTAGCGGAGCTGGAGGCGTCGGGCTCGGAGGGAGGGGGAGGGAGACGGGGAGCGCCGGCTGCTGTCAGCCGGGGTGGGTACGGGGGCAGGCCGTGAGGGGAAGGTGGGGTCGACTTCGAGTCGGTGCCCGGCGGGAGCGTTGGGGGCAGGGGCAGGGGCAGGGGCAGGGGCAGGGGCAGGGGCAGGAGCCGGAGCCGGCGGGTGCTGCTCCGACGTGCCGGACAACTCCCTGCCGTGTACGCCGGGTTGCGTGCCACCGGACTGCGCGGCACGGGGCTTAGCGTCACCGGGCTTCGCCTTGCCCGGCTTCGTCCCACCAGGCTCCGTTCCACCGGACTTCGTCCCGCCGGATTCGGTGTCACTGGGCTTCGCCTTGCCCGGCCTGGCCCCACCGGGCTTCGCGTCATGGGGCTTCGCGTCAATGGGCTTCGCCGTGCCCGGCTCCGTCCCACCGGACTCCGCGTCACCGGGCTCCATCTTGCCCGGCTTCGCCCCACCAGCCTTCGCCCCACCCGGCTCCGAGTCGTTCGGCGATGTCAGGTTGCCTGTCGAGTCGGTCGTCGGCGCCGTGACCCCGCTCAGGGCGCTCGGCAGCTGTCGGGCCGCCCCGACCGGCGTGCCCGCGCGTACCCGCTCCCGAGCCCGTACCCCGGCGGGGCTCAGCTCACCTCGGTGTTCGGCGGTCTGCCGTAGTCGTAGAACCCCCGCCCGTACCGCCTCGTAGGGCCCGCCGGGGAAGCGGCCCACCAGGAGTGCCAGGACGCCGATGACCGCGGCGGCCACGCCGCCCTTGGTGCCGGCGTCCAGGCCGACCAGCAGGGCGGCCGCCGCGAGGGCGCCGAGTGTGCTGTCGGCGCCCAGGACGACGATCGCGGCGAACCAGAGGAGGCCGCGGACGGGGTCGTAGGCGGCGGGGTCGAAGGCGCGGACGCCCATGGCGAGCATGCCGCCGCCGAGGGCGGCGAGGGCGGCACCCGTCACGAACGCCGCCAGCTTCAGCGACGGGACGCGTACGCCGGCCGCCGACGCCCCCGACTCGTGGTCCCGCATGGCGGCGAGGGCCCGGCCGGTGCGGCCCCGGCGCAGGGCGTGGGTGGCCAGCAGGGCCGAGGAGAGCAGACCCAACTCCAGGACGTAGTACGCGCGGTCGCCCTCGAAGCCCGGGGGGCGGGTGAGGGTGAGGCCCGAGGTCGCGTACGGCTGGGCGAAGACGAAGCGGCTCACGCCGATGCCCACGGCGAACGTGGCGAGGGCCAGCGCCAGACCGTGGCGGCTGATGGCGGGCCAGCCGGTCAGCAGGCCGAGGGGGGCCACCAGGAGCACGGCCACCAGGAGGGCGGTGAGTTCGGGGAGGTCGGGGAGGAAGGGGAAGCGGCCGGCTGTCAGGAGTGCCGTGAAGAGCGCGCCGAGGCCCGCGTACGCCGCCTGCCCCAGGGAGATCTGGCCGCCCCGGCCCGTCACCACCACCAGGGAGAGCAGGATCACGCCCAGCGCCGGCACCTGGACGGCCGTGTGCAGGTCCTGGCCCGCGAAGCCCAGCGGGATCAGGAAGAGCAGGAGCGCCACGATCCACGCGCCGGCGGGGGTGTCGACCCGTGCGGTCGCCGTGCGGGGCAGCGCGTCGCGGGTGCCCACGCCCGGCAGGACGAGGGCCGCGATCAGGAGGGCCACGACGAAGAGGTTGGCGCCCACGGCCTGGAGCAGCGGCTCCGCCCAGCCCGACGGGTGGAACCGGGTCAGCTGGCTCTGGGCGATCCCGATGCCCAGCGCGACCACCACGGCCACCGGGAGGCTGCGCATCCGGGCGGCGACCGCCACGGCGACCACCTCCATGACCAGGAGCGGCATGCCGTACGGGTCGAGGCGTACGTAGGGGGCCAGCAGGACGCCCGTGAGGCCCGCCGTGAAGGAGCCGAACGCCCAGCCCGTGGCGGCGACCCGGTCCGCGTCGATGCCGCCGAGGACGGCGAGGGAACGGTCGTCCACGACGGCGCGGAGTTCCCGGCCGAAGCGCGTCCGGTGCGTGACCGCGCCCACGGCCGCCGCGACGGCGAGGGCCACCGTCAGCTGGCCCCACGGGTCGCCCGGCACGAGCGTCGGCGCGTCGTCCCGCGCCCCCTGGCCCCACAGCAGCGCGGCCCCGCCGACGAGGAGGACGAAGACGCCGATCGAGGCGACCAGGGTCTGCGCCGGGTCGCCGCCGAGCACGGCCGGCGGGCGGAAGACGAAGCGTTCCAGGGCCAGGCCGATGGCGGGGGCGACCAGCAGCAGGGTCACGAGGGCACCGAGCCAGAGGGGCCACCCCCACTCCACCGTGCACTGGCGCAGCAGATACGCGCACACCATCGCGATCGCCCCGTGCGCGAAGTTGAGCACGCCGGTCGCCCGGTACGTCACGATCAGGCCGATTCCGGTCAGGGCAGCCGCGCTGCCGACCGAGAGCCCGGCCAGCGTGAGGTCGTACGTCAGCGACGCCATCAGCCCTCCGCGGGCTCGGCCGAGTCACTTCCGGAGGGTGCTTCACAGATCGGGCACGGCCGCAGTTCGCCGCTCGCCAGCACCCGGGAGTCCACCGGCACCGCCTCCGCCTTGCCGGCCACCAGCGGGCAGTCCGCGCGGTGCCAGAGGGTGCCGCCGGGCACCATCAGCAGCCTGCCGCTGGTGGCGAGGGGGAGGTCCGTCGGCTGCCCGGACCTGTCGGCGTCGGCGGGCTCGGGGGCCACCAGGAGGCCGTACAGCTCCTCGACCCGCGTGGCGGCCAGGGCGTTCCGGCCGTGGGCGAGGAGCACCGCGCCCGCGATGATCAGCGCGGCGCCGGGGACCGTGCAGGAGGCCAGGTAGGGGAGCTGCCGCTCGGCGAAGCGCTCACCCGAGATGCCGTACCAACCGACCACGCACAGCACCGCGCCGCCGGCGAGCGCGGCCCAGCCGGCCCAGAGGACGGGGTGCACGGTCCGCAGTCGGGCTGTCCGCATCCGGGGCATCCAGGGCTCCCACACGTCGTGTGTCTGTCCATCCCAGCCGATGGCTTGCACTATGCCTCCTGCAAGCTGACCCTGAAAGCACCGGGCGCGTGCCGCCCGGACCGACACCCGGTGGTGAGCCAGATGGTTCTCGGGAGCGACCTCAGGCGGGCGAACGGACGGCGGGGCCGCGGCCCACGGGCGGCGGGACGGGGTGCGGCCCTGGCGGCCACCCTGGTCCTCCTCCTCGCCCCGGCCCTCGCGGCATGCAGTGACGACAGCGGTGGCGGCGGCGACACGGCGCCGCCCACACCGTCCGTGGAACGGACGACCAGCGAGCCCGCCGAATCGGCCACGAGCGCGAGCGGGCCCGCGGACACGGCGGCGGCCGAGAAGCAGATCAAGGAGAACTGGAAGACGTTCTTCGACCCGGCCACCTCCACCAAGGAGAAACAGGCCGTGCTGGAGAACGGCGACGAGATGGGCCCGGTCCTCGCGGCGTTCAGCGGGGACGAGCGCGGCGGGCAGGTGGAGGCCGAGGTCCAGAAGGTCGTGTTCACCTCGGCGACCGACGCCGACGTGACCTACACCCTGCTCCTGGAGGGCGCCACCGCTCTGCCGGACGCGGCGGGCACGGCCGTCGAGCAGGACGGCACCTGGAAGGTCTCCGTCAAGACACTCTGCGGACTGGTCGCGCTGAGCGGCAATGCGACACCGGGCCCGGGCTGCTGAGACGGCCGCCGCAGCCCTGCTGCTCCTCCTGGCCACGGCCTGCGGCAGCCGGCTTCCGGAGAGCGACTTCGAGCGCCGGGACACCAGCACGGCACCGGCGAGCGCCGAGCCCCTGCGCGTCGGGATCATCACCAGCGTCACCAGCCCGGTCGGCGGTGCCGCGTTCACCGGGCCGCGCGACGGGGCCAAGGCCTACTTCGCCGCGCTCAACGCGCGCGGCGGCATCGACGGCCGCCGCGTCGAGGTGCGGGAGTGCGACGACGGGGGCAGCGGTGTCGGCAACAACGAGTGCGTTCACCGGCTCGTGGAGGAGGACGACGTGGTGGCCCTCGTCGCCACCAGCGCCCTCGACTACGCGGGCGCCTCCCGGGTCGCACGCGCGCGCGTGCCCGACATCGGGGGCCAGCCCATCGGCCCGGCCTACGACACGTACCCGCACCTGTACAGCGTCTACGGCAGCCTCGCGCCCCGGAACGGCACGACCGGCTGGGACGGGAAGCAGTACGGCGGCACGGAGGTCTACCGCTACTTCAAGCGCGACCACGGCGCCCGGACCGCCGCCGTGGTCTCGTACAACCAGTCCGCGTCGGCCGCGTACGCGCGGCTGGTCGTCCAGGGGCTGAGGGCCGAGGGGTACGAGGTCGTCACCGAGCAGGTCGACTTCGCGCTGCCCAACTTCCGCGCGGCCGCCGCCGACATCAAGGAACAGGGCGCCGACCTGGTCTTCGACGCCATCGACGGGCACGGCAACGCCCGGCTCTGCGAGGCGATGGACGAGGCGGGCGTCGAACTCACCGCCAAGGTCACCCATGTGCAGAACTGGACCTCCACCGTGGCCGAGGACTACGAGGACGCCCCGCGCTGCCGCAACGCCCTGTGGGCCACCGGCTCCAGCCGCAACCACGAGGACGACGGCGACGAGGCCGTACGGGAGTTCCGGGACGCGACGAAGGGTCTGAAGACGCACTCCCAGTGGCAGTTGGAGGGCTGGGCGGCCGCGATGTGGTTCACGGACGCGGCGAGATCGTGTGCGGGGAGCGGGGAAGGCGTCACACGCGCGTGTGTCGACCGGTTCATGAACCGCGACGAGCCCTACGACGCCGACGGACTGCTCGTCCCCGTCCGCTTCGAGCGGCTGACCGAGCCCCCGAGGACGCGCCGGACCTGTGTGTCGGTGGCCCGCTGGCGGGACGGGAAGGGGTGGGTGAGCCAGGGAGACATGAACGACACCTGCTTCGACGTTCCCCAACTGCCCTACAGGCCCTGATGCGTTTCGGGGCGAACAGGTTCCCTCATCCGCCTATCGATCGCGCAACCGTTCCAAAACAAGTTGATGATGATGTCCAACCATTCCCAGGGATTCCGGGTCTGACGGTATGGCGGTGGACCAGCACCGCCATTGACGGATGACCAGGTAAAACAGGGGGCTCGGGGGACGCATGCATATTTCTTTCCTGATACACAACGCATACGGGATCGGGGGAACGATCCGGACGACGTACAACCTTGCGAACACCCTGGCCGAACAGCACGACGTGGAGATCGTCTCCGTCTTCCGCCACCGTGACGAGCCGGTCTTCGACGTCGACCCGAGGGTCCGGCTGCGGGGCCTCGTCGACATCCGGGAAGGCGGCGCCGACAAGGGCCATGCCGACCTGGAGCGCCCCGCCAAGGTCTTCCCGCGCGCCGAGGGCCGGTACGCGCAGTACAGCGCCATGACCGACCGGCGTATCGCCGAACACCTCGCCTCGGTCGACGCCGACGTCCTGATCGGCACCCGTCCCGGGCTGAACGTGCACATGGCCCGGCAGACCCGCCGCGGCCCGGTCCGCGTCGGCCAGGAGCACCTCACGCTCGACAGCCACTCCCCGGCCCTGCGCGCCACCCTGCGCGGCGTCTACCCGAGGCTCGACGCGCTCACCACGACCACCGAGGCCGACGCGCGCGCGTACGGCTCGAAGATGCGGCTGCCCGGCGTCCGCCTGGAGGCCGTGCCCAACCCGGTGCCCGCGCCGGGCATCGACCCGGCCGACGGCACCGGCAAGTGGGTCGTCGCCGCCGGGCGGCTCGCGCCCGTGAAGCGCTACGACCTGCTCATCAAGGCCTTCGACAAAGTGCGCGAAGAGCGGCCCGACTGGCGCCTGCGCATCTACGGCGGCGGCAAGCAGAAGGACAAACTCCGCGCCCTCGTCGACAAGTTGGGCCTCTACAACCACGTGTACCTGATGGGCCCCGCCAACCCCATCGAGCCCGAGTGGGCCAAGGGCTCCATCGCCGCCGTCACCTCCAGCCTGGAGTCGTTCGGCATGACGATCGTCGAGGCCATGCGCTGCGGTCTGCCGGTGGTCTCCACGAACTGCCCGCACGGCCCCGGCGAGATCATCGACGACGGCGTCGACGGCCGCCTGGTCAAGGTCGGCAATGTCAAGGACATCGCCGACGGCCTGCTGGAACTCATCAACGACGACGACAAGCGGCAGCGGATGGCGCACGCCGCGCTCGAGGACTCCGAGCGCTTCGACCCGTCCCGCATCGCCGAGCGCTACGAGACGCTCTTCGGCGACCTCATCGCCCGTGGCGGCACCTCGTCGGTGGGCCGGATGCGCGGCTCCCTGCACCGCACCCGGGGCGCCCTGCTCGGCGGTGCGTACGCCGTTCGGGATGCCGGACGTTCCGCCTTCAAGAAGGGGCGCACCGCATGATGACGCTGGCTCCGCAGCAGCCCACGCACCGCGACGACCAGGAGGACAGGGCCACGCCCCCGCGCACCGACTGCGTCGCCGACTTCGCCGGCGGCCTGACCTTCGACATCGCCGACCAGGGCGTGTCCGACCCCGCCCATCTGGTCCTCTTCCTCCGCGACAGCGACCAGGAGGTGCGCCTGCCGCTCACCCCGGCCGGCGGCGGCCGTCTGAGGGCCGCGCTCCCGAGCAGCGTGGAGGTCCCCGAGGGCCGCTGGGACGCCTACCTCCAGGTCGTAGGCGGCGAGCCCCGCCGACTGACCCCCGGCCTCAACGACCTGCGCTCCCTCGTCGACCGCGCCCCCACCGCCACCGCCGAGCGGGTCGCCGTCCGCATCCCGTACGGCACCAAGCACGGCAACCTCAGCATCCGCAGCTGGGAGCGCTCCCCACACGCCGAGGCGGGCGAGCTCCACATCGGCGACGGCGCACTGGAGGTGACCGTCAGGCCGTACGGCGCCGAGCCCACGCCCGAGGCGTACGCCGAGGTCACCGACCGCGAGGAGGCGACGCCCGCCGTCCGGGCCGGCCTCACCCCGGACGACCGGGGCGGCCTCCGCTTCACCGTGCCCTACGGCGAACTGCGGCCCGGCACCTGGGACCTGTGGCTGCGCCCCCGGGGCGAGTTGGGCCCACGGGTGCGCGTCGCGCGGCTGCTCGACGACATCGTCGAGAAGACCCCGGTCTTCGTCTACCCCAGGACGCGCGTCGAGACCGAGCACGGCCCCGTGGAGGCCGAGCCGGCCTACACGGCCGACAACGACCTGTCCGTCACGGTCGTCGCCGTGAACTGAGCGGAGCTGAGCCGAGCTGAGCCGAGCCGAGCCGAGCCGAGCCGAGCTGAGCTGAGCTGAGCTGAGCTGAGCGGACTTCGGCGGTCGAGGACACACCCTGTCCTCGACCGCTGGCAGACTCGCCCCATGTTGGAGACATCGGCACGGCTGCTGCGACTGCTCTCGCTCCTGCAGTCCCACCGCGAATGGTCCGGCTCGGAACTGGCCGGCCGGCTCGGCGTCACCGCGCGCACGGTCCGCCGGGACGTCGACCGGCTGCGCGAGCTGGGCTACCCGGTCAACGCCAGCCCCGGCACGGGCGGCGGCTACCAGCTGGGCGCCGGGGCCGAACTGCCGCCGCTGCTCCTCGACGACGAGGAGGCGGTCGCGGTCGCCGTCGGGCTGCGCTCGGCTGCCGGGCAGGGCATCGACGGCATCGGCGAGTCCTCCGTACGCGCCCTCGCCAAGCTCGAACAGGTGCTGCCGAGCCGGCTGCGCCGCCGGGTGGGCGCCCTGAACGCCTTCACCGTGCCTCTGCTGCGCGGGCCGCAGCTCTCCGCGGTCGACCCGGGCGTCCTCACGGAACTCGCCAACGCCTGCCGGGACGCCGAGCGGCTGCGCTTCGAGTACCGCGACCACGGCGGCGCCGCCACCCGCCGTACCGTCGAGCCGCACCGCCTGGTGTGCACCGAGCGCCGCTGGTACCTGGTCGGCTGGGACGTCGACCGCGCCGACTGGCGCACCTTCCGCGTGGACCGGGTCACGCCCAGACCGCCGCACGGCCCGCGCTTCACCCCCCGCGAGCCACCGGCCGAGGATCTCGCCGCGTACGTCTCCAAAGGCGTATCCACGCGCGTGTACGCCTCGCACGCCGTCGTACGGCTGCTGGTGCCCCTCCACGAGGCCGCCGAGCGGATCTCGCCCTCGGCGGGCACCCTGGAGGCCTACGACGAGCACAGCTGTCTGTTGCGCACCGGGGCTCCGAACCTCGATGTGATGGCCATTCACGTGATGATGACCGGCGTCGACTTCGAGGTCGTCGAACCGGCGGAGCTGACCGGGGCGATCAGGACTCTTCGGGACCGCCTGTCGGCCGCTCTTGACCGAACCGGGGATGCGGCGTCCTCTCCTGGCCCTGCCGGGTCTGGGGCGGCGTGATCGCCGCGAACTTCGGATGGTGCAGGTCGAACGCCGGGGCCTCGGAGCGGACCCGGGGCAGCGTCACGAAGTTGTGGCGCGGCGGCGGACACGAGGTCGCCCACTCCAGAGACCGGCCGTAGCCCCACGGGTCGTCGACCTCGACCTTGACGCCGTACCGGGAGGTCTTCCAGACGTTGTAGAGGAACGGGAGCGTGGACAGGCCCAGCAGGAAGGAGCCGATCGTCGAGACCGTGTTGAGGGCCGTGAAGCCGTCGGCCGCCAGGTAGTCCGCGTACCGCCGCGGCATGCCCTCGGCGCCCAGCCAGTGCTGCACCAGGAACGTGGTGTGGAAGCCGACGAAGAGCGTCCAGAACTGGATCTTGCCGAGCCGCTCGTCGAGCATCTTCCCGGTGAACTTCGGCCACCAGAAGAAGAAGCCCGCGAAGGTCGCGAAGACGACCGTGCCGAAGACGACGTAGTGGAAGTGCGCGACTACGAAGTACGAGTCCGTGACGTGGAAGTCCATCGGCGGCGAGGCCAGGATCACCCCCGTCAGACCGCCGAACAGGAACGACACCAGGAAGCCGGTCGCCCACAGCATCGGTGTCTCGAACGACAGCGAGCCCTTGAGCATCGTCCCCGTCCAGTTGAAGAACTTCACTCCCGTCGGCACGGCGATCAGGAAGCTCATGAACGAGAAGAACGGCAGCAGCACCGCGCCCGTGGCGAACATGTGGTGCGCCCACACCACCACCGACAGCCCGGTGATCGCCATCGTCGCCCCGACCAGCGTCAGATAGCCGAAGATCGGCTTGCGGCTGAAGACCGGGATGATCTCCGTGATGATCCCGAAGAACGGGAGGGCGATGATGTAGACCTCGGGGTGCCCGAAGAACCAGAACAGGTGCTGCCACAGCAGCGCGCCGCCGTTGGCCGCGTCGAAGATGTGCGATCCGAACCGCCGGTCGGCCTCGAGACAGAGCAGCGCGGCCGCCAGCACCGGGAACGCCATCAGGATCAGGATCGACGTGAACAGCGTGTTCCAGGTGAAGATCGGCATCCGGAACATCGTCATGCCGGGGCCGCGCATCGCGATGATCGTGGTCAGGAAGTTCACCGCGCCGAGGATCGTCCCGAAGCCGGCCAGTGCCAGCCCCATGATCCACATGTCGGCCCCGATGCCCGGTGACCGTTCCAGGCTGTTCAGCGGCGCGTAGGCGAACCAGCCGAAGGCGGCGGGCCCCGACGGCACCAGTAGCGAGCCCAGCACGATCAGCCCGCCGAACAGGAACAGCCAGTACGACAGCATGTTCAGACGCGGGAAGGCAACATCGGGCGCGCCGATCTGCAACGGCATGATCTCGTTGGCGAACCCGGCGAAGGTGGGCGTCGCGAAGAGCAGCAGCATGATCGTGCCGTGCAGGGTGAACAACTGGTTGAACTGCTCGTTGTCCACGATCTGGGTGCCCGGCCGGGCCAGTTCGGCGCGCATCACCAGCGCCATCAGACCGGCGGCCAGGAAGAACAGGAACGACGTGACCAGGTAGAGATGGCCGATCTTCTTGTGGTCCGTCGTGGTCAGCCAGTCGACCACCAGCCGCCCCGGCGCCTTCGCCCCTACGGGTCGTGCCGGCGCCTGTACGGTCTCGGTCCCCATCGCTCGCCCTTTCGCTGCCGCGTCCTGGGCCCGTGATGCACGTCATGATGCTCGTGCCCCGGCCGCTCCCGACAGGGGGCGTACGGGGGAAGTGTGCGGGAACCGTGTATTTCCCATGAGGTGGGGGCTTCCGGGAGCCGTCCGGGAATCAGTGGGAAAAGGCTGGACATGCACCGGACGGACACGGCCCCGGACATGCTTTCCGACGGGCTATTCGCGATGGTGTCGAAGTGGTCGGGAATTACGTTCGGCAGCGCGCGGAAGGCGTAAGGAACCGCTCGTACGTGTGACTGAGTTGGGCCGAAACGCGTGTCGTGGTTCTGTGACAGAAGCGTGACTGCGGGAGGACAGCGGGACCTCCGGCCGCCTACCGTGGCGGTCATGGCACCCATTCCCACCCCCTCCGAAGAGCCCCGGGACGACCCCGACACCTACGTCGGACTGGAGGCGCCGAGCGCCGAGCGCCGCGCCCTGGAACACGGCTGGTCCACTGTCAGGAAGCTGCCACCGGGCGCGATCATCACCATGGAGTACCGCTTCGGCCGGCTGAACCTCGAGGTCGAGGACGGCCGGGTGAGGCGCGCCTGGAAGGGCTGAACAGAAGCGTCGTCAGGCCCGGGACGGGCGAAGGCCCGGCTCACTTCGGAGCCGGGCCTTCGCCGTGCGGGGCATGGGCTGTGCGTACCGGCCCCGCTGTCTCGTGTCAGCCGCCCGCGACCGGTCGGGCCGAGGGCGCGTTGCGTGCCACCCGGTCCGCGTGGGGCGGTCGACGGGTCCCGAGCGGGGTCACCGGGCTCCGCTCCGACCTGGTCAGATGCGGCCCGGGAGGCAGATGCAGCGGCACGATCGGGGGGTGGGCGGCGCGGGCCGCGATACCGGTCTCCCGGACGCTCGCGGGCTCCTCGCCGGGCTTGCGCAGCGAGGCCGTGCCCACGGTGGTGGGCGTCGGCGCGGATACGGGCGCAGACGCCGGCACGGGCGCTGTACGACGGTCGCGCCAGGTGTCCCGCAGCGAGAAGAGCCAGGCCTCGGCGCGGGCGATCAGCGGCTCGAACCAGGGCAGCCCCAGCATGATCAGCAGACCGGCGGCCCAGCCCAGCAGGACGTCGCTCAACCAGTGCGTACCGAGGTAGACCGTGGTGAGACCGACACCGAGCGAGATCACGGCGGACAGCGCGGACAGCCAGCGCCTGGCCCTGGGCGTCGACGCCAGATAGGCCAGGATGCCCCAGGTCACCACGGCGTTGGCGGTGTGTCCCGAAGGAAATATGTCGCCGCCCAGCCACATCTCGTTGGAGCCGATCTCGGTGGCGTAGTGCGGGCCGAGCCGGCCCATGCCGATCTTGGCGGCGCCGACCGTGATGTTCAGCAGCAGCAGCGAGACACCGAGCGCGAGCATCGGGCGCAGGGTGTGCTGTCTCCACGAGCGCCAGCCCAGCCAGGCGGCGACCATCACGGCGGTGGGGCCGCGCTGGCCCAGGACGACGTAGTAGTCCAGGAAGGCGTGGATCTGCTGCCACTGCTGGTACGGCCGGAAGAACATGATCTGCCAGTCGAGCCGGACCAGCCACGAGGTGATCACGACGGCCCACACGATGGCCACGTAGAAGGCCAGGGTGGAGGCGAAGAGCACCACCCGGTGCCAGGTCATCACCGGCACATCGATGTGGGCCGGTCGTTCCGGCTCACGGTCCAGCCTGGAGAAGACCCGGTCCAGACGGGTCGGCTTTAGTTCGGTACGCACTCAATCGACGTTACAGCGAGTGAGCTCCGACGCGGCGTGAATCACCGGGTTTGTGATGACGCCGTGATGTGGGATTGCTCTCAGAATGATGTTTATTTCTGCTGAATGACGAATCGTTGCGCCACTCGGCCTTCAATTCCATGGCCTCATACGGGGCGGTCGTTTACGGCCCTTTTGAATTCGTTCACCGAATGCTCGCGTGGAATTACCCGCCCGCTCGCTGTCCGTCGCGGGCGGTCATGGCGGACCGGAGCCATTCAGCCAGAACGCCCCGTAGAGCGCCGACACCACCGCGACACCGCTGAGAACCGTCGCTGACCTGGGCGTACGCGCTCCGGCGAGGGTCCGGGCGAGAGGCAGCAGCAGGGGGAAGGCGGGCATCAGCAGGCGCGGCTTCGAGCCGAAGTAGCTCGACGCGCACAGGGCCAGCGCGGTGACGACCCCCGCGTAGACCAGCAGGGGAAGCGGCTGCCCCTGTCGTACGCACACCGCGTACAGCCAAATGATCGACGCCACCCCGATGATCAGTCCGACACCCGCGAGAGCCGACGGGAACGACGTGAACTTGTCGGCGACGAAGCGCGCGAAGGCGTAGCCGCCGTCGAAGCCGTTGCGCCAACCCGCCTGGACGTCGAGATAGCCCAGCGGGCCCTTGCCGGTGCGACGGCCGACCCACAGGACATAGCCGGTGGCACCCAGGGGTGCGAGAAGCATGCCGAGGGCGCGCGGCCAGAGGTGAGCGCTGTTCGATACCTCCGCACTCCGGTTCCGTACGAACGGGGGAGCGGGCGCGTGTCGCCGTTCCCGGAGGTACGACGCGATCGCCGCCGCCCAGACCGCCGCGACCACCGCGAGCCCCACCGGACGGGTCAGCCCGGCGAGGGCGGCCAGGGTGCCCGCCGTCACCCAGCGGCCGGTGAGGACCGCGTACAGCGACCAGGCGGCCAGCGCGGTGAACAGCGACTCCGTGTACGCCATCGACTGCACGACCCCGACCGGCAGCACGGCCCACAGCAGCACCGCGCACACCCCGACCCGACGCCCGTACACCTGGTCGGCGACCGCGAAGATCCCCCAGGCCGCGGCGAGCGAGGCGAGCGTGCCGACGACGAGACCGGCATGGGCGTACGACAGCGGGGTCACCGCCGACACCGCCCGCTCCAGCCACGGCAGCAGCGGGAAGAACGCCAGGTTCGAGTGGACGTCGCCGTTCGGCAGGCGCACCTCGTAGCCGTAACCGAGTTCGGCGACGCGGGTGTACCAGAGCGAGTCCCAGCGGGCCGACAGCAGCGTCAGGGCGCTCTTGTCGCGCGCCGCGCTCCACACGGCCAGGGCGACGAGGCCCAGGGCGCGCACGGCGATGTACCCGAGGAGCGCGGGGGCGGCCCGTCTCAGGAGAGGCGGCGCCGGGCGCGTAGCAAGATCGGTCACGCGCTCGATTATCGGCGGAGCCGGGAACCGGCCGGGACGCGGTCACGTGGTGGTCCGTGATGGACGGTGACGGGCGAACCACGGACGAGTGATGAAGGAGTCATGGAGGACCGGTGCGCGGCTCGGGGCGTGGCGTATGCCACACGTCACATGAGGGTTCCATGAGACACCCGCCACTTTTCACCGGCCGGGACTCGCGTACGCTGTCGGCTCGCTCGCCTTTCGTTGCGCGGGTCCGGGACGCCGCTCCTCCCGGGCCGTGGCTGTCGGGGAGTCCCCACCCCGTTGGTACCGCCGAACGCGAGAGCATCTGGGAGGTACGTACATGTCCGGGACGCCCACGGCCGCTGTGCGACGCCGCCGGGAGGCCGGGGCCGGTGCCAACCGCTGGGTCGTCCTCGTCGTCCTCTGCGTCAGCCTGCTGCTCGTCGCCGTCGACGCCACCGTGCTGCATGTGGCGGTACCCGCCGTCACCGAGGACATCAAGCCGAGCGGCATGGAGCTGCTCTGGATCGTCGACGTCTACCCGCTGGTCTGCGCCTCGCTGCTGATCCTCTTCGGCACCCTCGGCGACCGGGTCGGCCGCAGACGGATCCTCCTCCTCGGATACGCCCTCTTCGGCGTCGCCTCCGCCCTCGCGGCCTGTGCCGACAACCCCCAGGTCCTGATCGCGGCCCGCGCCCTGCTCGGCGTCGGCGGTGCGATGATCATGCCCGCGACGCTGTCGATCCTGCGCCAGGTCTTCCCCGACCGGCGCGAACGGGCGTTCGCCATCGGCATCTGGAGCGCGGTCGCCGCCGTGGGCGCGGCTGTCGGACCGCTGCTCGGCGGGTTCCTGCTGGAGCACTTCTGGTGGGGCTCGGTCTTCCTCGTCAACATCCCGCTGATGCTCGTCAGCCTGCCGATCGGACGGCTGCTGCTGCCCGAGTCGACGGGCGACCGCGACGGCCCCTGGGACGTGGTCGGCGCCCTGATGGCCGCCGTCGGCCTCTTCGGTGTCGTCTTCGCCGTGAAGCGGCTCGGCGGCGGGCACCCGCCGTTCGACCCGGGCACCGCGCTCGCGCTGCTCTGCGGCGGCGGACTGTTGATCGCGTTCGTACGACGGCAGCGGCGCCGGACGCATCCGCTGGTCGACCTGCGGATGTTCGCGCGCCCCGCGTTCAGCACCTCCGTCGGCTGCATCGTCCTGGCGATGCTCGCGCTGGTGGGGCTGGAGCTGATCGCCGCGCAGTATCTGCAACTGGTCCTCGGACTGTCCCCGCTGGAGACGGGCCTACGGCTGCTGCCGCTGACCATCGCCGCGATGGCGGCCGGGCTCGTCGGCTCCCATCTGCTGCACCGCTTCGGGCCGCGCCGCATGGTCTCCCTCGGCTTCTGCCTCACCGCCGTCGCGGTGGTCCTGCTGACGGCCATGGGGCGCCATGACAACGCGGGGTTGCTGCTCGCCGGGTTCGTCCTGCTGGGCTTCGGTCTGGAGACCACCCTCTTCGGTGCTTACGAGTCCATGCTGAGCGAGGCGCCCGCGTCGTCCGCGGGCGGGGCGGCCGCGATCGGTGAGACCTCCTACCAGCTGGGCGCCGGCATCGGTATCGCGCTCCTCGGCAGCGTGATGAACGCGGCGTACGCTCCCGGGCTGTCGTCCGTGCCCGGGGTTCCCGGCTCGGCCTCCCACGCCGCCGGGCACTCGCTGGGCGAGGCCTACGAGGTCGCCGACCGGCTGGGCGGGCCCGCGGGCGAGGCCCTGCGGCATGCCGCCCGCGACTCCTTCGTCCACGGGCTGCATGTGACGCTGCTGGTGAGCGCGGCGCTGTTGGTGCTCGGCGCGGTGATGGCCCTGCGGTTGCCACGGGGGATGGAGTGCGGGGGCCCTGCGGAGGTGCCGGGGCCTCGGGAGGCCAAGACGGCGACGCCTGTACGGGCGGAGTCGGTGCGCTGAGTCGCCGGGGCGCCCTTCGTCGGGGCTGAGGCTCGGGGCTGAGCTCGGGGCGGGGTCTCGCTGACCTGCGCTTGCCGGGTGCCGCTGCGCCCGCCCTCCCCCTCCCCCGCTCTCGGCTCCGCTCGAACGGGAGGGATCCCCAACGCCCCTGGCCGCACGACTGCCCGCAGCCAGGGACGGCTGGGTAGTGTGCTTAGCGTCGCTAGTTTTGTGAGCCGGAGGTGCACCCATGAGCTTCGACCCCGCCGATTTTCTCGGCCTCGACGATCTGCTCGAACCCGAGGATCTCGCCGTGCGGGACACCGTGCGGAGGTGGGCGGCGGATCGGGTGTTGCCGCAGGTCGCCGAGTGGTACGAGCAGGGGGAGTTGCCCGGGATCCGGGAGTTGGCGCGGGAGTTGGGCGCGATCGGGGCGCTGGGGATGTCGCTCCAGGGGTACGGGTGCGCGGGGGCGAGCGCCGTGCAGTACGGGCTCGCCTGTCTGGAGCTGGAGGCGGCGGACTCGGGGATCCGGTCGCTCGTGTCCGTGCAGGGATCGCTCGCGATGTACGCCATTCACCGGTTCGGGAGCGAGGAGCAGAAGCAGGCGTGGCTGCCGCGGATGGCCTCCGGTGAGGTGATCGGGTGCTTCGGGCTGACCGAGCCCGACCACGGCTCCGACCCGGCGTCGATGCGTACGTACGCCAAGCGGGACGGCGGCGACTGGGTTCTCGACGGGCGGAAGATGTGGATCACCAACGGGTCCGTCGCCGGGGTCGCCGTGGTGTGGGCGCAGACCGAGGACGGCGTTCGGGGGTTCGTCGTACCCACGGACACCGCCGGGTTCTCCGCGCCGGAGATCAAGCACAAATGGTCTCTGCGCGCCTCCGTCACCAGTGAACTCGTCCTGGACGACGTACGGTTGCCCGCCGATGCCGTACTGCCGGAGGTCAAGGGGCTGAAAGGCCCACTGAGTTGTCTTTCGCACGCCCGCTACGGAATCGTGTGGGGCTCGATGGGTGCCGCTCGGGCGTGTTTCGAGTCGGCCGTCGAATATGCCAGGACGCGGGAGCAGTTCGGGAAGCCGATCGGGGGATTCCAGCTCACCCAGGCCAAACTCGCCGACATGGCGGTCGAGTTGCACAAGGGGATTCTGCTCGCCCACCATCTGGGGCGGCGGATGGACGCGGGACGGCTCCGTCCCGAGCAGATCAGCTTCGGCAAGCTGAACAACGTACGAGAGGCGATCGAGATCTGCCGTACCGCCCGCACGATTCTCGGCGCGAACGGGATTTCCCTGGAGTACCCGGTGATGCGGCACGCGACGAATCTGGAGTCCGTGCTCACCTACGAGGGCACCGTCGAAATGCACCAACTCGTGCTGGGCAAGGCGCTCACCGGTCTCGACGCCTTCCGATGAAGCGCGTCGTACGGGTCGTCCGACCGCGCGCCGGAGGGCGGGGCCGGCGAGCGACCTTGCCTCAGCTCTGGTTGAAGAAGCCGTCGACCGGGCGGCTCGCGACCTCGCCGCTGACGATCTCCGTGTCGGAGGGGGTCAGCAGGAACACACGGTTGGACACCCGCTCGATCGAACCGCGCAGACCGAAGATCAGGCCGGCCGCGAAGTCGACGACGCGCTTGGCGTCGGCGGCCTCCATGTTCGTGAGGTTCATGATCACCGGGACGCCGTCCCGGAACAGCTCGCCGATGTGCCGGGCGTCACGGAAGCTGTCCGGCGTGACCGTGCCGATGCGGCGGCCCTGGTCCTGCGCGGACTCGGACGCGACCTTGACGCGAGGGTCGGTGACCCAGGCCTCGCCGGAGCCGGACTCCCGCTCATCGGCGTAGTCGTCGTCGTAGTAACGCTCGTCATCGTTGTCGTCGACGAGGCCAAGCCAGGCACTCGCCTTGCGCACCGATCCCATGGACGCCTCCTCTCGCAGCGGTCTTTCGTGCTTTCCGCATCCCTATCGTCGTCCATGATGCGGATGTCTCGCCAAGTGGATAGGCGCCGCACGGGGGTTTCGTGACGGTACTGGTGCAGAACGAATTCGTCGAGAGTCCATGTGCCCCAAGGGCTCCGCTGTACACACCTGCTGACAGGGAGTGAAATAATATTGTTCACGGCGTTTGGGTGAGTCCTGGTACGTCCGGGTGAACGTTCCGGCGGCTACGATGCGGCGACTCCGGCGAGCGCGCGGAGACACGGGGAGCCACGGGGGAGTGTCGTGTTCGGAATAGTGAGGCCCTGTAGCCATCGGCTGGGTGAAGGGCTGCGGACGCAATGGATGGCGCATCTGTGCGGGCTCTGTCTCGCGCTGCGCGGAGACCACGGGCAATTCGCCCGGGTTGTCACTAATTACGACGGTCTGCTGGTCTCGGTTCTGACAGAGGCTCAGGCCGAGCGCACCACCGACTGGCGGCGCACCGCCGGCCCCTGTCCGCTGCGCGGGATGCGCACCGCCTCCGTCGCGCAGGGCGAGGGCGCGCGGCTCGCCGCCGCCGTCTCGCTGGTGCTCGCCTCGGCCAAGGTGCGTGACCATGTGGCCGACGGGGATGGAATGCTCGCGCGCAAGCCGGTGGCGCGCGCCGCGCGCCGGATCGCGACGAGTTGGGGGCGCGCGGGGGCGCGTACGGGATCGGACATCGGGTTCGACACGGCGGTGCTGGTCGACGCCGTGGACCGGCAGCTCGGCATCGAGGCGCTCGCCGGGCCGGGCACCCCGCTCCTGACGGTCACCGAACCGACGGAGACGGCGACCGCGGCGGCCTTCGCGCACACCGCGATCCTGGCCGGCCGCCCCGGCAACGCCGAACCGCTCGCCGAGGCCGGGCGCCTCTTCGGGCGGCTCGCTCATCTGCTGGACGCGGTCGAGGACCGGGCCGCCGACGCCGCCGCCGGCGCGTGGAACCCGCTGACCGCCACGGGCACCTCCCTCGCCGAGGCCCGGCGGCTCGCCGACGACGCCCTGCACGGCATCCGGCTCGCCCTGCGTGAGGCCGACTTCGTGGACGGCAAGCTGGCCCATCTGTTGCTCGTGCACGAACTGCGCAGGTCGGTGGACCGGGCGTTCGGGGCGGTGCCGGCGTGTTCGGCGCATCAGCAGGGTGGGGCGCCGGTGCCGGGGAATCCGTACGCGGGCGCGGCCGGGGATCCGTACGCGGGCGGTGGGAATCCGTACGCCGGAGGCGGTGGGGCTCCTTCGGGTGGTGGTCATGGCGGTGGTGGCGGAGGCTTCGGTGGGGTGCCGTCGCCGCAGCCACCGCAGCGGCGGGGGTTCTGGGCGGGATGCGGGATGTTCTCGCTGCTGTGCTGCACCTGCCAGTTGTGCTGTGCGAAGGAGTACGAGGGCCCCTGGTCCCGGAAGAAGCGCGAGGGCTGCTGCCGGGACTGTGACTGCTGTGAGGCGTGCGAGTGCTGCGGGTGTGACTGCTGAGACGGCAGCCGGGCGTGATCGGGCAAGCGGGGAACGCGAGGGGAGGGGTGCGCGTGTGAAGGCCGGGAGAGAACGCGAACGGCGCCCCTCGGAATCGGGGCGCGCAGTGGGGTCGGGTCAGCTCAACAGGACGAGGACCACACTCGACCGAAGTCGATGTGGGAGCGCGTGACCAGCCACTGCTGCGGATGCATGGGGTTAAGTGGAACAGGCATCCGATTGTGCGTCAACCGGCCTGAGACGTAGCGCTCACAGTTCGGACCACCTTGACAGCGAGGGGAAAGTCCGCCGTACTCTCGGCGCAGACCGTTGCTGAGGGGCTCGGTCGCCCGCGTCCACTCCCACGGACGCGCTCCGTGTGAAGGCACCCGTGTTCGACTCGGACATCACGGAGCCCTTCGCATGCCGTCTGCCTCTTCTCCTCACCCCTCCCTTTCCCCCTTGTCCCCGCTTTCCGTGCGGCCGTCCCTGGTGATCGTCGGGGCCGGGCCGCGTGGTACCGGACTGATCGAGCGGCTCGCCGCCAACGCCGGTGAGTTGTATGGGGGCGTGGGCTTCGACATCCATCTCGTCGATCCTCATGCGCCGGGTGCCGGGCGTATCTGGCGGTCGGACCAGTCGTCGTTGCTGTGGATGAACTCGCAGGCCGAGGACATCACCATGTTCACGGACGAGACGGTGCGGATGGAGGGGCCCGTGCGGGAGGGGCCCACCCTGCACGAGTGGGCGGGCCTCGACGGGCGGGTCTTCTCGGACCGGCGGACCCAGGGCGAGTATCTGCGCTGGGTGCACGAGAGTGCCGTGGCCGACCTGCCCGAGGGGGTCACCGTCCACCACCACCCGCTGCGGGCGCTGCGGGTCAGTGGTCCGCGTGAAGGGCGTCAGCAGGTGTGGCTGGAGGGGCGCCCGCGTCCGCTGCTCGCGGACCTCGTCGTCCTCGCGCTCGGTCATCTGGACGCCGAACTCGAGGACGAACAGCGGGAATTGGCGGAGTACGCCCGCGCCCACGGACTCGTCCATCTGCCGCCCGACTTCACCGCGGACAGTGACCTGTCTTCGCTGGCCCTCGGAGAGCCGGTGCTCGTGCGGGGCTTCGGGCTCGCCTTCGTCGACCTCATGGTGCTGCTGACGGAGGGGCGCGGCGGGCGGTACGAGGGGGACGCGGCGGACACGGACGGGGAGGTGACGTATCACCCGTCCGGGCGGGAGCCCGTGCTGTACGTCGGGTCGCGGCGCGGGGTGCCGTACCACTCGAAGATCGGGTACGAGCTGGAGGGGGAACGGCCGCCGCTGCCGAGGTTCTTCGGCCCGGCCGAGGTCGACGAACTGCTGCACAGAGCGGGCGGGTTCGACTTCCGGCGTGATGTGTGGCCCTTGGTGGAGGCGGAGTTGGGCTTCGCGCACTACCACCGGCTGTTCACGGCTCATCCCGAGCGGACGGCCATGGCCTGGGCGGACTTCGAGGAGAAGTACGCGGCGATGGACGCGGGGGAGCGGGCGGTGCTGGTGGCGTCGGCGGTGCCGGACGCGGCCGACCGGCTGGACCTGGCCGCGCTGGACCGTCCGCTGGAGGGGGTGCGGTACGGGTCGTACGAGGAGTTCCAGGACGGCCTGCGCGGCTATGTCGCGGCCGACCTGTCGCGCCGTCACGACCGGTCGTTCAGTGCTGACCTGGGGGTCTTCTTCGGGCTGTTGTCCGTCTACGGGCAGTTGATCCGGCTCGGTGACGTCGGGTCCTGGTGGCACGGGTTCTTCAGCTACCTAGCCTCCGGGCCGCCCGGGCCCCGGCTGCGGCAGATGCTCGCCCTGTCACGGGCCGGCGTCCTGCACTTCGTCGGGGCGGACATGGGCGTGACCGCCGAGGGCGGGGTGTTCCGGGCGTCCAGTGCGACCGTGCCCGGGGAGTCGGTCGAGGTGAGGGCGCTGGTCGAGGCGCGGTTGCCGGAGCCGACGGTCGCGCGGGTCCGCGACGGGTTGCTGCGCGAGCTGTACGGGGACGGGGGCGTCGTCGAGACGGCGGAGGGGCTGGTCGCCGTCGACGCCGCGGACGGGCGTGTGCTGGACCGGTCCGGGCGCCCCCACCCTCGACGCTTCGCCCTCGGGCCCTACACGAACAGCCGTACGCCGGGCGCCTTCACCCGGCCGCGAACGGGTGGCCCCGCCTTCCGGCAGAACGACGCGACGGCTCGGGCCGACCTCGCGTTTCTGTGCGACCTGGGGTGCCGCGCGGCCGCGTGAGGGGTGCGGGATGAGGGGTGGGCCGACAGGGGGTTGCGGCCGTTCGCGACCGCCGGGCGGCGACGCCGTGGCGGATCGCAGTCGTGGCGGATCGCCGTCGCGGCGGAGGAGAAGGGCGAGGCGGGGGGCGGAGAGAGGGTCTCGTCCAGGCCGAGCAGATGGTGGCGGTGAGGTGAGTGAGGTGAGGGGGCTGGTCTTCGCGTCGAAGACCCTCTCCGGCCCGTCCGCGAACGGAGCGAAGACCCTCTTCGGCCCGTCCGCGAACGGAGCGAAGAGCCTCTTGGGCCCGTCCGCGAACGGAGTGCCGGGGTCGGGGAATTGAGTGGGTTTGCGTAAGTGTCGGGGCGGGCGTCCCCGGGGCGTGTGGTCGGAGTGGTGGAGAGGTTGGTCGGTATGGGATCGGCGTACGGGCGAGGGCGATTGCACCTGGCCGCGGCCATTGATCAGCAGGCGGTGTGCGGCGTGGGGGCGTTTGTCGAACTCGCTCGGCTCGCGGAGCGTGGCGCGCTGGATTTCGTGACGGTGGGGGATGCGTCCGGGCGGCCGGGTCCGGGGCCGGAGGCGTTGGCGGTGTCGGCGCGGGTGGCGCCGGAGACCGCGCGGATCGGGCTGGTGCCGGTCGTGGCGACGACGCACACCGAGCCGTTCCGCGTGCGGGCGGCCGTGGCGACGCTCGACCGGGTCAGCCTGGGACGGGCCGGGTGGTGGATCGAGGTGTCGGGCACGGAGGACGGGGCCCGGCCGTTCGGGCGGCGGCGAGCCGGGTCCGGCGACGTGCTGTGGGGGGAGGCCGGCGAAGTGGCCGATCTGGCCGCCCGGTTGGGGGACAGCCGGGAGGGCGACGCCGGGATCCGGGAAGTCGGGACCGGGCGCTTCGTCGACCGGGAGAAGGTGCGTCACGTCGACTTCGAGGGGGTCGAGGGCACCGGGCTCTCCGTCAGGGGGCCCTCGATCGTGCCCCGGCCGCCGCAGGGCCATCCGGTGCGGGTCGTCGACGCGACCGAGGAGGACAGTCGCGGGACCGCCGCCCGGTACGCGGATGTCGCACTCCTGCGGGTCGCCGACCCGGCCCACGCCGACACCGTACGGAAGGAACTGCGGGACGCGGCAGCCGGGTTCGGGCGGGACCCCGATGAGCTGCGGGTTCTGGTGAGCCTCCGAGTGGATCTCGGCGGTGGTGAGTACGCGGCCGAGCCGGGGCACGGTGGGGGAGGTCCGCGCCAGTCCGCGCACGGTCCGCTGTACCGGGGCGGGCCCGTCGACCTCGCCGAGCTGATCATCGCCTGGCACCGGGCCGGGGCCGCGGACGGTTTCCACCTCGTCCCCATCGAACCGCACCGTGACCTGGAGCGACTCGTCAACGGGACGGTGGCCTTGCTCCAGCACCGCGGACTGTTCCGCACCTTCTACCCGGGCAGCACGCTCCGGGAACACCTCGGCCTCGCCCGGCCGGCCCACCGGTACGCCGTGGCAGGGGGAGCGACAGGGGGAGCGTCGTGACCGTACGGGCACCGAAGCGGGTCCAGGTGCATCAGCGGCGTACTTTCCCGGTGTCCACCACACCTCCGTCCAGGGAGCGAAAGGGAGTGAAGCCGGAGGGCCGGAGGCGCTCGCCGCCGTGGGGGAGGAGTTCGTGCGGGCCGGTGCCGCCCCGACGGCCGGCCGTCGGGGCGGCCGTCGGCCGGTGGCGGTCATCCTCGTCCCGCATCCGACGCCCGGCGGGCTCGACGACTTCGTGGACCGGTCGTGCCGCTGCCCCAGGAGAGGGGGTGTCTTCCGTACGGAGTACCGGGCACGACGCTGCGCTCGCACCTCGGACTGCCCGAGCCCGTGCGGCGGACCGAACCGGGTCGGGCTCGGGCCCGTGCGGCGGGACCGACCGGCCGAACGGCCCAACACATGACTTCCGGACACCCCCGGGCGGTGGACCCGGATACTCCGACCGGCCGCCTCGGGCGGTGTCCGCGGTCGCGTCCGACGATAGTGGTGATCGAAGCTTCCGGGCCCTGCGGCCTGCTCCGACGACCCGTCAGCCGATTCCTCCGGGAGCCGATCAGGATTCACACACAACCCCCACATATGGCCTGGTGGAATCAACTGTCGTGGAAGGAACGCCGGTTGGATTCCGAGAGGCCGAAAGGCACCCTTGCGTGGGTCGGCGGTACGGCCGAATACTTCCCCCCAGCGCCTTGTCAGGGGCACGGCGTGTCCGGAATCCGGACCGATGCCCCTGATCTGCGCCTCACGGGCCCCGACCCCACGCGGGCCCCCGACTTCCCTTTGGAGGGAACGACTAGTGAGGATCAAGCGCACCACCCCCCGCAGCGGTATAGCGAGACGGACCCGGCTGATCGCCGTGACCGCCGGACTCGCGGCCGCGGCCGCCGTCACGGTCCCCACCGCCAACGCGGCAGGCACCCAGACGTTCAGCGCATCCGAGCTCAAGAGTGCCAGCTCATCGGTACTCAAGGCCGATATCCCGGGCACCGCCTGGGCCATCGACCCGGCGACGGACAAGGTCGTCGTCACGATCGACAGCACCGTCTCCCAGGGCGAGCTCGCTCAGATCAAGGAGGCGGCGGGCGAGAACGCCGGCGCCCTGACGATCAAGCGGACCCCGGGCAAGTTCAACAAGTTGATCAAGGGCGGGGACGCCATCTATGCGAGTAGCTGGCGCTGCTCCCTCGGCTTCAACGTCCGCAGCGGGAGCACCTACTACTTCGTGACGGCCGGTCACTGCACCGACGGCGCGGGCACCTGGTACTCCAACTCCGGCCGCACCACGGTCCTCGGCCCGACCGCCGGGTCGAGCTTCCCGACCAACGACTACGGCCTCGTGCGCTACAGCAACACGACCATCGCCAAGGACGGCACCGCGGGCAGCGTGGACATCACCAGCGCGGCCACCCCGAGTGTCGGCACCAATGTCATCCGCACCGGCTCCACCACCGGTACCCGTACCGGACGCGTGACCGCTCTCAACGCGACCGTGAACTACGGTGGCGGCGACGTCGTCTACGGCATGATCCAGACCACGGTCTGCGCCGAGCCCGGCGACTCCGGCGGCCCGCTCTACGGCAGCAACGGCGTGGCGTACGGTCTCACCTCCGGCGGCAGTGGCAACTGCACCTCCGGTGGCACGACCTTCTTCCAGCCGGTCACCGAGGCCTTGAGCGCGTACGGCGTCAGCGTCTACTAGGCCGAACGGGAACCGGCGCACTTCCCCCGGCACCGGCCCCACCCAGCTGCGGCCAGCAGCAGGAGAGCCCCCGCACGCATGATGTGCGGGGGCTCGCCCTCGTTCGGGCGGCGGGGTTACCTTCGAGATGCGTGCGGGTGCGCGCCGAGGCGCGTGCGCCGCCCGTGAGTACTCCCTCTCATACGCCCACGGAGTACTCCCTCTCATACGCCCACTTCGGACCCTGGGGGCCGTGATGGTCGAGGAGCTGGTGACGGCGGGGGTGGCCCTCGCGTCCGTCGGCGCGGTGTACGTGGTGTCGGCGGCACGGGTCGTGAAGCAGTACGAGCGGGGGGTGGTCTTCCGGCTCGGCCGGCTGAGGCCGGCGGTGCGTGGGCCCGGCTTCACGATGGTCGTGCCGTTCGTCGACCGGCTCCAGAAGGTCAACATGCAGATCGTGACGATGCCGGTGCCCGCGCAGGAGGGCATCACGCGGGACAACGTCACGGTGAGGGTGGACGCCGTCGTCTACTTCAAGGTGACCTCGGCGGCGGACGCGATCGTGCGGGTGGAGGACTACCGGTTCGCCGTCTCCCAGATGGCCCAGACCTCGCTCAGGTCCATCATCGGCAAGAGCGAGCTGGACGATCTGCTCGCCGACCGGGAGAAGCTCAACCAGGGGCTGGAGCTGATGATCGACAGTCCGGCGGTGGAGTGGGGCGTCACCATCGACCGGGTCGAGATCAAGGACGTGTCGCTGCCCGAGACCATGAAGCGGTCCATGGCCCGGCAGGCCGAGGCCGACCGGGAGCGCCGGGCCCGGGTCATCAACGCCGACGCCGAGCTGCAGGCCTCCAAGAAGCTCGCGGAAGCCGCCAAGCAGATGTCCGAGCAGCCTGCCGCGCTCCAACTGCGGCTGCTGCAGACCGTGGTGGCGGTGGCGGCCGAGAAGAACTCCACGCTCGTCCTGCCGTTCCCGGTGGAGCTGCTGCGGTTCCTGGAGCGGGCCCAGCAAGGGGCTCCGCCGGCTCCGGGGGTATCCCAACCGCCGCCGCACAGTGCGCCGCCGCCCCATGCTGTGCCGCCGCCGCCCCATGCCGTGCCGCCGCCGCACGGCGCGCCGTAGTCGGTGAGTCGTCTGCGGGCCGGTGGGGCTTCTCGCGCAGTTCCCCGCGCCCCTGAAAAGCCGGGGCTGCGCCCCTGCCTTTTTGCGACGATGATCCGCCGTGGCCGCCCGCCATGGCCGCCTGGCATGCCCCAGAAGTCGATGCGGAAGCAACTGCCGCCCCACGAGACCCGTTTGAATCCGGACCTCCGTGGGGCGATTTTCAGACAGGACTAGACCTCACCCGTTGCGTAGGAGGTCGTTGCTTCCTGTGTTTGCAGTGTGAATTCCCGTGGCCGAGCGGTGGGGCGTTACCGGACGGTAATGACATAGGGGGCGTGCGCCCTCGTCGTGTGCTCGGCCTGAAGTCGACCTTGTGTGCCCCCTGCGCGCCTAGGAATAGTTGGCGCCGCACAGTTGGCATGGACGCGGCGTTTTTTATCGTCTGTCGCCTCCTTGCCCGTACGCCTTCCGGTCGAACGGGGCCCTCACGCCTCTGTCGGCCAACCCCCCACAGGAGGACGTAAGTTGAAGCACCGACGCATACCCAGGCGCCGTGCCGTCGTGACGGGTGCGGGCATCGCCGCACTGGTCGCCGCGGGAGTGACCTTCCAGACTGCGAACGCGAGCGAGACCGCGCCGGCCCCCACGCCGAAAGCGCTCTCCATCACGGCGGCCGGAAAGCTCGCCCTGACCCTCGACACGGACCTCGGCGCCGACGCCGCGGGAACGTATTACGACGCGAAGAGCAAGCTCCTCGTCGTGAACGTGCTCGACGAGGCCGCCGCCGAGACCGTCGAGGCGGCCGGGGCCAAGGCCCGCATCGTCGAGAACTCCCTCGCCGAGCTGAAGAGCGCCCGGACGACCCTCAAGGCGGACGCCACCATCCCCGGCACCGCCTGGGCCACCGACCCGACCACCAACAAGGTCGTCGTCACCGCGGACCGCACCGTCTCCAAGGCCGAGCTGGCGAGACTCACGAAGGTCGTGGACGGCCTCGGGGCCAAGGCCGAACTCAAGCGCACCAAGGGCGAGTACAAGCCCTTCGTCGCGGGCGGCGACGCCATCACCGGCGGCAGTGGCCGCTGCTCCCTCGGCTTCAACGTGGTCAAGGGCGGCGAGCCGTTCTTCCTGACGGCCGGTCACTGCACCGAGGGCATCTCCACGTGGTCCGCCGGCGGCCAGGTCATCGGCGAGAACGAGGACTCCAGCTTCCCGGGCGACGACTACGGCCTGGTCAAGTACACCGCGGACGTCGACCACCCCAGCGAGGTCAACCTCTACAACGGCTCCACCCAGGCCATCTCCGGGGCCGCCGAGGCGACCGTCGGCATGAAGGTCACCCGCAGCGGCTCGACCACCCAGGTCCACAGCGGCACGGTCACCGGCCTCGACGCCACCGTGAACTACGGCAGCGGCGACATCGTCAACGGCCTCGTCCAGACCGACGTCTGCGCCGAGCCCGGCGACAGCGGCGGCTCGCTCTTCTCGGGCGACAAGGCCATCGGCCTCACCTCGGGCGGCAGCGGCGACTGCACCTCGGGCGGCGAGACCTTCTTCCAGCCCGTCACCGAGGCGCTGTCGGCGACCGGTACGCAGATCGGCTGAGGTTCGAAACGCCGGAAGGCCGAGGAGCCGGAACGTCGAAGAGCCGGAAGGCTGAGGAGCCGGAAGAGCGAGGCTCACGCTTCGGACGGCGCCTCGGAGGGTGCTTCGGAAGGCCGAGGCGCACGCTCCGAAGGTCGGCGCTCCGGCTTCTTCGTCAGGGCCGCCATCACCACCGTGATGGCGGCCCCCGCCATTGCCCAGGCGGAGAGCACCAGCAGCGGGCCGGTGATGTCGTTGCCCTCGAAGTAAGCGATCGAGCGGGCCGCCCACACGCCCGCGCCCGGTGGCAGCGCCGGGCCGATCGCCGCCCAGAACGGTGGCAGCAGTGGCGGTGGCAGCGCGCCGCCCGCGCTCGGGTTGCCCGCGATCACCACCAGCAGGACGGCCACCCCGATGCCGGCGATGCCGAAGACGCACTGCAGCGCCAGCGTGGCCGCGCCCACCGCGAAGACGACCAGCGCCCCCAGCCCCCACAGGGCCGCCACGCTCCCCGGCAGGGCCCCCAGGACCGGCCCGGCGATGACCGCGCCGCCGAGTCCGCCGAGGATCGCGAACAGCGCCAGGGCGGCCAGCCGGATCACCCCGCGCCGGATGTTGGTGGGCCGCGCCCCGGCGCTCATCGCCAGCGCCGACGCGCACAGATAGCCGCCCACGCACCAGCCCACGACCAGATAGAAGGACGTGAGCCCGTTGGCGTCGCCGGTGCCGGCCGGGGCCACGTCCACCGTTCGTAGCGCGCGGCCCTCGGACCTCTCCAGCCCGGTGACGAGCGTGGCCAGCGCGCCCGCGAGGGTCCGGCCGCCGCCGGAGGCGACCAGCAGGGTGTCGGTGGTGCCGGCCGGGTCGATCAGCAGGGCGCCGTCGATCTCCCGGTCCACGATCCGCTCGCGCGCCGCCGCCCGGTCGGCCACCGTGCGCGGGTCCAGCGGCTCGCCCGGCAGCCGCTCCAGCCGGGTCACCGCCTGTTCGGCCGCCGCGGCCCCCGGCGCCACCACGCCGAACGGCACGTCCCTGAGCTTCGGACTGTGCAGCGCCCCCACGTACGAGGCGATGAACAGAAGCTGCAGGGCGAGCACCCCGATGACGAGCAGAGTGGCCCGCGGGGTGACCCCGTCCTTGAGTTCGTCGACGAAGGATCTGCGGGCGGGATCGGCCGTCTGTGTCATGTCCCCACGGTCCGGTGCGGGTGGCGTTTGCGCAGGTGGGATGGGGCCGAATCGTCATCGCACAGAAGTTCGAAAAGTGGTCTATGGTGGAGGCGGGAAGGCTGTGAACTGATGTTCGAGTCGAGTGTTTGACCGGCCCGGTGATCGATCGGGTCGAGTGGTTGATCGAGTGCGGGAGGTGCGTGTGCCGGGGTTCACGCATCTGCACACCGTCTCCGGGTTCTCCCTGCGCTACGGCGCCTCGCACCCGGAGCGGCTGGCCGAGCGCGCCTCCGAGCGGGGGATGGACGCCCTCGCGCTCACCGACCGGGACACCCTCGCGGGTGCCGTCCGGTTCGCCAAGGCCTGCGCCGGGGCCGGGATCCGCCCGCTGTTCGGGGTGGACCTGGCGGTGGAGGTGCCCGCCGCCGCCGTACGACAGGCGCGGCGACGTGCTCCCGTGCGCGGGGGTGCCTTCATCGACGAGTCGACTCCTCGGGTGACGTTCCTCGCGCGCGAGGGCGCGACCGGCTGGGCCGAGCTCTGCAGAATCGTTTCGGCGGCGCATGCGGGCGGCGGACCGGGCGGGGGCAGAAGCGAGGTTCCGCCATTGCTGCCCTGGGCGGAGTGTGCCGCCGAGGGCCTGACCGTGCTCCTCGGCCCGGCCTCCGACGTGGGGCGCGCACTGGCCGCCGGGCGCCCCGACCGCGCCGCGAAGCTCCTCGTGCCCTGGCGGGAGAGGTACGGCGACGCCCTGCGCCTTGAGGCGATGTGGCACGGCCGCGAGGGCACCGGCCCCGGTTCGCTGCGGCTGGCCGCTCGCACCGTCGGCTTCGCGGCCGAGCAGCGCGTACGGCCCGTGCTCAGCAACGCCGTCCGGTACGCCGACCCCGGCATGGGCCCGGTCGCCGATGTGCTGGACGCGGCCCGGCGGCTCGTCCCCGTCGACCCCCGGGGTGAGCTGGACTCCGGGGAGGCCTGGCTCAAGGGCGCGGACGCCATGCTGGCCGTCGCCGAGCGGGTCGTCGAGGCCGCCGGGTACCGCCGCGACACCGCGCACCGCCTGCTGGAGCAGACCCGGGCCACGGCCGCCGAGTGCCTGGTCGACCCGGAGGACGACCTGGGCCTCGGCACCGTCCACTTCCCCGAGCCGCGTCTCGTCGGCGCGGACCGCCGTACCGCCCAGCGGGTGCTGGCCTCACGGGCGGCGGCCGGGATGGTGCGGCACGGCTACGACACCCGGCGCGCGTACTGGGAGCGGATGCACCAGGAGCTGGACGTCATCGCCTATCACGGCTTCGCCTCCTACTTCCTGACGGTCGCCCAAGTCGTCGACGACGTGAGGAAGATGGGCATCCGGGTCGCGGCGCGCGGCTCCGGCGCCGGCTCCCTGGTGAACCACCTCCTGGACATCGCACACGCCGACCCCGTCGAACACGGTCTGCTGATGGAGCGGTTCCTGTCCAAACGGCGGGTCGCGCTGCCCGACATCGACATCGACGTGGAGTCCGCGCGGCGGCTGGAGGTCTATCGCGCGATCATCGACCGGTTCGGCACCGAGCGGGTCGCGACCGTCGCGATGCCGGAGACGTACCGCGTCCGCCACGCCGTCCGGGACGTGGGCGCGGCCCTCTCCCTGGACCCCGCCGACATCGACCGGATCGCCAAGTCCTTTCCGCACATCAGGGCGCGGGACGCGCGGGCGGCGCTCGAAGAGCTGCCCGAGCTGCGGCAGTTGGCGGGGGAGTTTCAGCGGGAAGGAGCGAAGTACGGCCGGCTGTGGGAGCTGGTCGAGGCGCTCGACGCCCTCCCGCGCGGAGTCGCCATGCACCCGTGCGGGGTGCTCCTCTCCGACGCGTCCCTGCTCCGCCGTACGCCGGTGATGCCGACCAGCGGCGAGGGGTTCCCCATGTCCCAGTTCGACAAGGACGACGTCGAGGACCTCGGGCTGCTCAAGCTCGATGTGCTGGGCGTGCGGATGCAGTCGGCGATGGCGCACGCGGTGGCAGAGGTCGCGCGGGCGACGGGGGAGCGGGTCGACCTGGACGCGCTCGACTTCGAGCGGGGCGAGGGTGACCCGGCGACGTATGAACTCATCCGTTCCACCGAGACGTTGGGCTGCTTCCAGATCGAGTCGCCGGGGCAGCGGGATCTGGTGGGGCGGCTCCGGCCGGCCACCTTCCACGACCTGGTGGTGGACATCTCCCTCTTCCGGCCCGGTCCGGTGGCCGCCGACATGGTGCGTCCGTTCATCGCGGCCCGGCACGGGCGGGCGCCGGTCCGTTACCCGCACGACGATCTGGCGGAGCCGCTGCGGGAGACGTACGGCGTGGTCGTCTTCCACGAGCAGGTCATCGACATCGTGCACCTCATGACCGGCTGCGGCCGGGACGAGGCGGACCGGGTGCGGCGCGGACTCTCCGACCTCGAGTCGCAGGGGCGGATCCGGATCTGGTTCGCCCAGCACGCGGCCGCGAAGGGGTACGACGCCGAGACGATCGCGCGGACCTGGGAGATCGTCGAGGCCTTCGGGTCGTACGGCTTCTGCAAGGCGCACGCGGTGGCCTTCGCGGTGCCGACGTACCAGTCGGCGTGGCTGAAGACGCATCATCCGGCCGCGTTCTACGCCGGGCTGCTCACGCACGACCCCGGGATGTACCCGAAGCGGCTGCTGCTGGCGGACGCGCGGCGGCGGGGGGTGCCGATCCTGCCGTTGGACGTGAACCGGTCGGCGGTCGCCCACTGTATCGAACTGGTGTCTGAATCAAGGAGTGGTGAGGACGGGTCGGGAGAGGCGAAGGTGTGGGGGATCCGGCTCGCCCTCTGTGATGTGCACGGCATCAGCGAGGCCGAGGCGGCGCGGATCGCGGACGGGCAGCCGTACGCCTCACTGCTGGACTTCTGGGAGCGGGCACGGCCGAGCCGTCCGCTGGCCGGGCGGCTGGCCCAGGTGGGGGCGTTGGACTCCTTCGGGGCCAACCGGCGTGATCTGCAACTGCACTTGACCGAGCTGCACCGGGGCGGCCGGGGCGCGGGCGGTGGCCAGCTGCCGTTGGCGGGTGGACGGCGCACCGAGCCGGCCGGACTGCCGGACCTGTCCTCGGCCGAGCGGCTCAGCGCCGAGCTGGGCGTGCTGTCGATGGACGTCTCGCGCAATCTGATGGACGACCACCGGGAGTTCCTCGACGAGTTGGGCGTGGTGTCGGCGCGGCGGCTGCGCGAGGCGCGGCACGGGGAGACGGTGCTGGTCGCGGGTGCCAAGGCGGCGACCCAGACCCCGCCCATCCGCTCGGGCAAGCGGGTCGTCTTCACCACCCTCGACGACGGCACCGGCCTGGTCGACCTCGCCTTCTTCGACGACTCCCACGACGCGTGCGCCCACACCGTCTTCCACTCCTGGCTGCTGCTGGTGCGCGGAGTGGTGCAGCGGCGTGGCCCGCGCAGCCTCAGCGTGGTGGGCGCGGCCGCCTGGAACCTCGCCGAGCTGGTGGAGCTGCGGCGCGAGGGCGGCCTCGACGCGGTGGCGCCCCGGCTGGCGGAGCCCGCGGACACCGGGGGCGGCCCGGACGGCGGGCGTGGCGACACCGACGGCGCTTCCGAGGGCGGGCGACGCGGTGACACCGACGGCGCTTCCGACGGCGGCCGACGCGGTGACACCGGCCGCCGGATCCGTATGTCCACCGGCTACGAGATGCATCCATGGGCCGATCTGCGGCCCGCGGGCGGAGAGCCCTCACAAGGCCCTTCTCAGGTACGGAAGTTGTGGCACCAGAGTCCAGGGAGTGCGGGATGACCATCCTCTGCGTACGTTTCCAGCTGCCGCCGAAGTACGAGGCCGCTCTGCCCGGTCTCCTGGGTCTGATCGAGGACTTCACCCCGGTCGTGGAGGCGCTGCCGCCGGACGGGGCGCTGGCCGATCTGCGGGGCGCCGAACGGTACTTCGGCCGGGACGCCGAGGAACTGGCACGGCTGATCCGGGTCCGCGCCCTCGCGCTGTACGGCGTCGACTGCCTGATCGGCGCCGGGCCCGGACCGCTGACGGCGCGGCTGGCGCTGGGGGCGGCGGCGCCCGGGTCGCCGTGCGCGGTGCCCGAGGAACTCGTCGTGGACTTCCTCGCCGAACTGCCCGTCGGCGCGCTGCCCGGCGTCGGCACCGCGACCGCCCGCACCCTGTGCGAGTACGGCCTGGACACCCTCGGCGGGGTCGCGTGCGCGCCCCTGTCCACGCTTCAGCGCCTGGTCGGCGCGAGGATCGGCCGCGAACTGCACGAGAAGGCGAACGGCGTCGACCGGGGCCGGGTCGTACCGAACGCCGTCGCGCACTCACTCGCCGCCGAACATCCCTTCTCCCGTGACGAGTTGAACCCGGACCGGCACCGCCGCGCCCTGCTCGCCGGCACCGACGAACTGGGCTCCCGGCTGCGCGCCCTGGACAAGGTCTGCCGCACCCTGACCCTCACCGTCCGCTACGCCGACCGTTCTTCGACGACCCGCACCCGCACGCTCAAGGAGCCGACCGCCCACTCCCCGGCGCTGACCGCGGTGGCCTACGGCATGTACGACGCCCTCGGTCTCCAGCGGGCCCGCGTCCGCGCGATCGCCCTGCGCGCCGAGGGCCTCACCCCCGCCGACCAGGCCTCCCACCAGCTCGCCTTCGACCCGGTCGACGAGAAGGTGCGCCGCATCGAGGAGGTCGCCGACCGCGCCCGAGCGAAGTTCGGCCCGCATGCGGTGATGCCGGGGACGCTGGCCGCGTAACTCCCCTCACGCGGCGCTCAGTTGGCCCACGGCGGCACGATCCGCGTGCCGTCGGCCAGCTCCGCCTCCAGGCCGAGGGAGGTGGTGACCCAGGTGACGGTGGTCTCCGTCGTCGGGTTCTCGACGGCGAGGGTCGCGCCCGAGTTGACGATCAGCGTGTCACCCGCGGCGACACGCTCGGTGCGACCGTCCAGCGTGACCAGCAACTCGCCGCTGAGCAGATGCAGGATCTCCTCCTTGGTGACGGTGTGCGCGGGTGCCTTGGTCCCTGGCGGGATCTCGCCCCGCCAGGCGGCCAGTTCCTTGCTGCCGGTGCGGGGAGTGGCGTACGAAACGAAGCGGGCGCCGTGAATCTCGTGGACGACGGCTTCGGCAGGGCGGATGACAGGCATGGGGCCTCCTTTAGGCCTTCTGAGGTTCTGAGGTTGGGGTTCTGAGGTTGGGGTTCTGGGTTCTGGGTTCTGGAAGAGATGGTCAAGAAGGTTGACCATCTGTGTTGCCTATATAGTCAAGCTGCTTGACCAATTCGTCAAGGGTGTTTCAATGCACGCGTGCAGAACTCCGAAGCTCTGGCCCTGACCGCCGTCCTGCTCGCCGCCGCCGGTGACCTGGCGCGTCGCATCGACGAGGGTGTCGCCGCCCGTGGCTTCGAGGCGCGGCCCTCGTACGGCTTCGCGTTCACCCGGCTCGCCCCGGACGGTGCGACGGTCACCGACCTCGCCGTCCATCTCGGGGTGACCAAGCAGGCCGCCAGTCAGCTCGTCGACGAACTCGTGCGCAAGGGGTACGTCGAGCGGCGGCCGCATCCCGGTGATGCCCGCGCTCGCCTGGTCGTCCTGACCGAGCGGGGGTGGGCCTGCACCCGGGCGGCGGAGGAGGCGGCGGCCGAGGTCGTCGCGGGGTGGGTCGAGTCGCTCGGCGGGGAGGGTGAAATGCGGGTGTTGCGTGATCAGTTGGCGCGTATCGCGCCCTGGGGTCCCATCAGGCCCGCCTGGTGACGGTTCGACGTCACGTGTCAGCGTCCTCGACCATCACTTGAAGTTTTTACTGACGCGTAACTTCCCACTTTTGCTACTCGCCCGTAACTTGGCGAAGAAGCACAGCATCCTCGTGATCCGGATCACAGGGCGAACGTCGTCGCACGTCCCTTGAGCCGCAAGGAGATCACCCGATGCTGCCCTGGAAGCGCCTGATCAGACCGTTGGCCGCCCTGTGCCTGGCCGCCGCGGCGACCGTCGTCCCCGCCACTGCCGCCGAGGCCGCCGACACGGCCGCCGCACCCGGCCGTGGCTGGAACGACTACTCCTGCAAACCCTCCAGCGCCCACCCCCGCCCCGTCGTCCTCGTCCACGGAACGTTCGCGAACTCCGTCGACAACTGGCTGGGCCTCGCGCCGTACCTCGTGAACCGGGGCTACTGCGTCTACTCCCTCGACTACGGCCAACTCCCCGGCGTCGCCTTCTTCAACGGCCTCGGAGCCATCGACAGGTCGGCGGAGCAGCTCGACGCCTTCGTCGACCAGGTGCTCGCCGCGACCGGCGCCGCCGAGGCCGACCTCGTCGGCCACTCGCAGGGCGGCATGATGCCCCGCTACTACCTGAAGTTCCTCGGCGGGGCCGCGGAGGTGAACGCCCTCGTCGGCATCGCCCCCTCCAACCACGGCACCACCCTGAACGGCCTCACCCAACTCCTCGACCACTTCCCCGGCGCCGGCGACCTGCTGTCCACCGCCACCCCGGCCCTCGCCGACCAGGTGGCCGGATCCGCCTTCATGACCAAGCTCAACGCGGGCGGCGACACCGTCCCCGGTGTCACGTACACCGTCCTCGCCACGAAGTACGACGAGGTGGTCACGCCGTACCGGTCCCAGTTCCTCGACGGGCCGAACGTACGCAACGTCGTCATCCAGGACCTCTGCGCGCTCGACCTCTCCGAGCACGCGGCGATCGGGCTCCTCGACCGCGTCGCGTTCCACGAGGTCGCCAACGCCCTCGACCCGGCCCACGCCACCCCGACGACCTGCCTCTCGGTCGTCGGCTGACACGTGTGCGTACGCACCACCGGGACCGCCCGGTGGTGCGTACGCATGCTGCCGGGGCCTGTCCGGCCTGAGCCGCCCGACAGACCCCGGAAGTCGTCAGCGGCCGTGTCGGCCGCCGGTCGTCGCGCGGCGGCGGGCCGCGGCGAAGAGGAGGGAGGAGCCGAGCGCCAGGACGGCCGCGCCGCCGAGGGCCACATACGGGGTCACGCCGGCACCGCCGGTGTCGGCGAGGCCCTCCTTGCCTCCGGCGGGTTCCGCGAGGCCGGCGGTGTCGGCTCCCGCGGCCGCCTCGTCGCTCGTCGACTTCGCGGTCGGTGACGCGTCGCCGGAAGCGGCCTTCGCGGACGCCTTCGCGGACGCCTTCGTGGACGCCTTCGGTGTCGGGTCCGTCGTCGTGCCCGCGTCGTCGTCACCGTGGCCGCCGTGCTCGACGGTCGACTCGTCGGCACCGTCCTCGATCTGCTCCTCGGAGGGCGCGGACGCGCTCGGCGGGGCCGATGTGCCGCCGAAGGTGACGTCCGAGCAGGAGTAGAACGCCTCCGGGCTGTCCGAGCGCTGCCAGACCGCGTACAGCAGGTGCTTGCCGGAGCGCTGCGGGAGGGTGCCGGAGAACGTGTAGAACCCGCCCGACGCGGCCGGGTCGGTGGCCGTCGCGACCGGGTGCGCGAGGTCGAGGTCGTCCCAGGCGAGCGGTCGGGACGGGTCGTGACCGGGCTTGGTGACGTACACCTCGAAGGTGCCCTTGTGCGGGGCCGTCACCCGGTACCTGAAGGTGTACGAACCGGCGCGCACGCTCGTCGCCGGCCAGTCGGCGCGGGCCAGGTCGAGGCCCCTGAACGCCTCGTCGCCCGCGCCGCACAGCTTGCCGTCCGGGATCAGCTCCCGGTGCCGACCGGCCGCGTCATCGATCCGTACGCCGTTCCAGTCGTACAGCGCCTGCGTGCCGCCGGCCGCGACCGCCGCCCCGCAGGCCGCCGACCTCGGGCTCTCGGGGCCCTCCGCGTAGCACTGCGCCCCCCGGCTCACCGGGGCGTCCATCGACCCGTGCGCCAGGGCCGGCCCGGCGGCGAACCCGGTCAGGGCGAGCGGGGCGGCACCGACGACACCGGCGGTGGCGAACGCGGCGGCCTTGCGGCGGACAGCGGGCATGGCGGGGCACTCCTCGAAGCGGTCCTGGACGGCACCGGATGGGTTCCGGGCGCCGGGGGCGATCAGCAAGTTAGCCCCGAGGAGCCGCGAAATCGCCTGCTGAGGGCGGGCGCGGGGGATCCTTATGGTGGCGTTAAGGATGGGCTAACCGAGGGCTGAGGAAAGCCAGTTGAAGGGCCCGCCAAGGATCTGCGGAAGGGCCGTCGCCGGGCTCGCCGAAGGGCTGTCGCCAGGCCCACCGAAGAGCCCAGCGAAGGGCCCACGGAAGGGCCCACGGAAGGGCCCACGGAAGGGCCCACGGAAGAGCCCGCCGAAGACCCTGCCAAGATCCTGGCGAAGATCCGATTCTTACCTCGGTGCGTGACACTGAGGCCTGTTCGTACCCGTTTTCGTGCCCGTTGGAGAGAAGGGAACGCGCGCATGACCGCCGTACGCGGAACATCCGTGGACATCACCACCGAGGACGGTACCGCCGACGCCTACCTCGTCCGCCCCGACGACGACGCCGCGCATCCGGCGGTCCTGTTCTACATGGACGCGTTCGGGCTGCGGCCCCATCTGAGGGCGATGGCCGACCGGCTGGCCGGTGCCGGGTACACGGTCCTCGTCCCCAATGTCTTCTACCGGTCGGGACGGACCCCGGTCTTCGACCTGCCCGAGTTCATCGATCCGGCCGCGCGTCCGGAGATATGGGACCAGATCCTGCCGGTCATGCTGACGCTGACGCCGGAACCCGCGCTGCGGGACGCGGCCGCGTACCTGGGATGGCTGGCCGACAGCCCGCACGCCGCCGCCGGGCCCGTCGGGATCACCGGATACTGCATGGGCGCCCGGCTGGCCCTGCACACCGCCGGTGCCTTCCCGGAGCGGGTCGCCGCCGCGGCCGGCTTCCACGGCGGACGCCTGGCGACCGACGCCCCGGACAGCCCGCACCTGGCCGTGGCCCGGATCACCGGCGAGGTGTACCTCGGCCACGCCGAGGAGGACCCGTCCCTGCCCCGGGAGCAGATCGACCTGCTCGACAAGACACTCACCGAGGCGGGCGTCCGCCACCGCACCGAGGTCTACACGGGCGCCTCGCACGGGTACACGCAGTCCGACACCTCCGCGTACGACGCCGAGGCGACGGAACGCCACTGGACCGCCCTGCTGGACCTGCTGGACCGCACCCTGCCGCGGCCCCGGTCATGACAGAGGCCCCGCGCGAGCAGGGCGACCAGGGAGACCAGGGCATCCGGGTGGCCGGACCCGCCGACGTGGCCGCGGTGAAGGCCGTGACGGACGCGGCCTACCACCACTACATCGAGCGCATCGGACGGCTGCCGCAGCCCATGGAGTCGGACCACGCGGCGAACGTGGCCGCGGGGCGGGTCTTCGTGACCGGGGACCCGGTGATCGGGCTCGTGGTCGTCGAGGCGTACGAGGACCATCTCTTCCTCGACAACATCGCCGTCCACCCCGACACCCACGGTCGGGGCGTCGGGCGGCGGCTGCTGGAATTCGTGGACAGGCGGGCGCGTGACCTCGGTCTGCCCGAGGTCAGGCTCTGCACGAACGCGCTCATGTGGGAGAACCAGAAGATCTACCCGAAGTTCGGGTACGAGGTCGTGGAGCGGCGTGTGGACGGGCCCTACGACCGGATCCACTACCGCAAGAGGCTGGCCTGACGGGACTGATCTCGTGGTCGGGGTGGTCGGGGTGGTCGGGTCTCGTGGTCGGGCGGGCTGGGGCGTGGGCGCTCAGCCGTCCGGCCACCAGGTGCGCGCGATGTCCTTTCGCACCTCCCGGCGCTCGACGGGGCGCTCGTCGGCCTCGTCCCGCACCCGGCGGGACGTGGACTTCCTCAGGGGCTTCTGCACGGTCGTACGGCGCATGGCTGCCTCCTTGCGTCTACTGGGTTCCGCGTTTTCACGGAGGTAGACCTTTTCCGGGAGCGTTACTCATCGTTCGTGCTCTGTCAGTGGCGGCTGTCACCATCGGGACTGTCAGTGGCAGGTGTCACTCTGGCGGCATGACCAACATCGACGACGGCGAAACCTCCCGAGCCCTTCGAACACCGAAGAACCCGGCGGCAGATGACCCTGCGGGGACCGTCGACTGGGACGCCGAAGCCCCCTCTTTCGACGACGAACCCGATCATGGCCTGCGGGAACCCGCCATCCGGGAGGCCTGGGCGGCCCGGCTGCGGGACTGGCTGCCGCACGGCGCCTCCGACGTGCTCGACCTCGGCTGCGGCACCGGCAGCCTGTCACTCCTCGCGACCGAGCAGGGACACTGGGTGACCGGAGTCGACGCCTCCCCGGCCATGGTCGCCCTCGCCCGCGCCAAACTCGCCGGGCGCTCCGCCGTGTTCCTCGTCGGCGACGCGGCGGCCCCGCCCGTGGGGGAGGAGCGGTTCGACGTGATCCTCGTCCGCCATGTGCTGTGGACCCTGTCCGACCCGGGCCGCGCCCTGCGCCACTGGTGCGGACTGCTGCGGCCCGGCGGCCGGCTCGTGCTGGTCGAGGGGGTGTGGGGCACGGTCAGCCCGGTCGGCATACCCGCCGACCGGCTCTACGGGCTGGTCGCGCCGCTCGTGTCCGACGCGGTGGTGGTGGGGCTGTCGGACGACACGCCCCTGTGGGGGAAGCGGGTCGAGGACGAGCGGTACGCGGTGGTGGCCCGTCTCTGACCCTCCACGTCGGCGCCGTCCGCGGCAGAACCGTCCACGCTGCCACCGCGTCAGAGCCGTCCACGTCGGCGCCGGCTAGGTCAGCAGCGACTCCAGGCCGCCTTCGGTGGTGGCGAGCGCCTCCAGTTCGTCGAGGGCGGCGACGGCGGCCGCCGCGGCCTCCGGGTCGCTCTGCGCGAGCCCGCTCTCCTCGAACTCGTCCTCGTCCAGCCGCAGTACGGTCCTGCCGTCGGCGGAGCGCCACAGGTCCAGGTCGAGGTCCTCGACGACGAGTTCGCCGCCGGAGAGCGTGGCGGGCCTGGTGATGTCGCAGTACCAGCCCTTCAGCCCGCCCCGCGCGTCACGGACCTCCTTCACGGCGTACCACCGGTCGCGCCAGTAGTACTCGGTGAAGACGTCACCGGGCCCGAACCGCACGAAGCCGAAGTCCCGTACACCCTCGCTCGCCCAGGCGGCGTGGACCGCGATCCGGGTCCCGTCGTCGCTCAACAGCCGCGCGGGGTAACGGATCTTCGTACGGCCCGCCTTGAGCAGGACGACGTCCACCTCCACCTCGTACGACTCGTTGCCGGGCTCAGCCGATTTCGCGGACATGGCGCACCTCCGTCGCACACACTTCGTATCCGAACCACTTGTTGATCGCGAGCATCGGGCCGTTGCCGGTGTCGTTGCCCGTGAACGCCTCCGTGTAGCCGGCGGCGCGGGCGCGGTGCAGGGAGCCGTTCTTGGCGAGCTTGGCGAGGCCCCGGCCGCGGAAGGCGCGGGCGGTGCCCGTCATGGCGGTGAAGTAGCGGTCCCGGCCGTCCGTACGGACCGCGGTGAACGCGGCGGGTGTGCCGTCCACGACGACCACCGTGCTCAGGGAGTGGTCCAGCAGGGGGTGGCGGTAGGTCTCCTCGACCCACTGCTCGTAGTCGTCCAACTCCGCCTCGACGTCGCCCGGTTCGTCCGCCGTCGTTTCCGCGTCCAGGTCGAACAGGGGGCGCGGGTCGTCGGTGAAGTCGGCGGCCGTACGCAGTTCCACGCCCGGGGGCGGGGACTGCGGCGGGGGGAGGGCGCCGTGGGCCAGGTCCAGGCGGAGGAAGTGGGCGGAGCGGCTGGGTGTGTAGCCGCGCCGCTCGGCGAACGCGCGGTTCTCCGGAGTGTCCAGGACCCACGACAGCAGCCGCCGCGCGCCCACCGCCGCCAGCCGCTCCTCGGCGGTGCGCGCCAGCAGGCCGCCCGCGCCCCGGCGCAGATGGGCCGGGTGTACGTACACATTGACGTCGCCCTGGCCCGGTACCGGGCTGTCGTGGGCGATGGACAGCAGCGCGGTGCCGATCACCTCGCCGTCCGCCTCGGCGACGAGCTGCTGGTGGTGGGCCTCGGGCGGTGCGAGCGTGGCCACGTGGAGCAGGGACTCGGCGGTGCTGACCAGGAAGGGCAGGGCCAGCCGTCTTACCTCGACGAAAGCCGCGGCGTCCGCGGGATCGGCGGCGCGGAGGTCGCGCACGATCGGTGTCATGTGTGCGCACGGTACGCGGGGCGAACGGTGGGCTGCCTCCGAATTTCCGGTGGGTACGGGACAATCGCCGCGTGACCTTGAAGATTCGCATCGTGGACGGGGGTGCGCCGTACGAGCAGGTGCGCGCCCAGATCTCTGAACAGGCCCGCTCCGGCGCGCTGCCCGTGGGGTACCGGCTGCCGACCGTACGGGGGCTCGCCGAGCAGCTCGGGCTCGCCGCCAATACCGTCGCCAAGGCGTATCGCGCGTTGGAGACGGACGGGGTGATCGAGACGCGGGGGCGCAACGGAACGTTCGTGGCTGCCGCCGGCTCGGCGGCGGAGCGTGAGGCGGCGACGGCGGCGGGAGCGTACGCGGAGCGGGCGCGCCGACTGGGGCTCAGCGAGGCGCAAGCCCTGTCAGCGGCCCGCGATGCCCTGCGGGCCGCGTACGCGGAGTAGCGGAACAGCGGAACAGCGGAACAGCGGAACAGCGGAACAGCAGAGCAGCGGGGCAGACGCATTTCCATGCCCGCGTTTCTATGCACGCGCCAGACGTTCCGGTGTGCGTGTCGGCCGCAGGCCCGCCCTCCGCGCCGCCCTCGCGAACGTCGTCGCGTCCTCCACGGCCGCCGCGTGCGGGTCGTTGTTGAAGTAGACGTATGCGTCGGCGGCAGCGGGCCAGGTGTCGGCGATGCGGTGGGCCCAGGTCGTCAGGGACCGGCGGCCGTAGTGGGGCCAGGGGTGGGCTCGGCCCTGGTGGAAGCGGAGGTAGGACCAGTCCGTGGTGCGCCAGAGGGGGGTGGCCGGGCGGGAGTGGGTGTCGGCCCAGCACAGGGCCGCGCCGTGGGACTCCAGGACCTCGCGCACCTCGGGGGTCCACCAGGAGTCGTGGCGGGGTTCGACCGCGATCCGGGTGCCGGAGGGGAAGCGGCCCAGACAGGTGCCCAGCAGCTCCGCGTCGGCCCGAAGTGTCGGCGGCAGCTGGAGCAGGATCGGGCCCAGACGGTCGCCCAGACCCTCCGCATGGCTCATCAGACGGTTCACCGGCTCCTCGGGGTCCCGTAGCCGCTTGATGTGGGTCAGGTAGCGGCTCGCCTTCACCGCGACCACGAAGTCCCCCGGCACTCTGTCCCGCCACGCCTCGAAGTTCTCGCGCGTCGGCAGCCGGTAGAACGCGTTGTTGATCTCGACCGTGGCGAACCGCGCCGCGTACTCCTCCAGCCACAGCCGGGTGGGGCAGCCCTCCGGGTAGAAGGCGCCCCGCCAGTCCTTGTACTGCCACCCCGACGTGCCGACGAACAGGGTCATACATCCATCAAAACACTGCCGGCCACCGCCGGCGGCCCGCTACAGGTACAGGCCGGCGTCCGACCCGCCCCTCGGCTCCGGCAGGGACGTCGGTGACGTGCCGCGACGCAGTGCGTACAGCTCGGCCAGGGTCGCACCCTCCCGGCCGACGGCTTCCTCCCGGCCGACGGCCTCCCTGCCGAGCCAGCTCATCGCCTCCGCGCGCGTCAGGGCGCCCACCTCGATCCGGGCGAGACAGCGGCCGGGGCGGACCACGGCGGGGTGCAGGCGCTCCAGGTCCTCGTTGGTGGTGACGCCGACCAGGACGTTGCGGCCCTGGCCGAGCAGACCGTCCGTCAGGTTCAGCAACCGGGAGAGCGCCTGGCCGGCCGTGTGCTTGGCCTCGCCGCGGATCAGCTCGTCGCAGTCCTCCAGGAGCAGCAGACGCCATCGGTCCTTGCCCGAGGAGTCCTCCTCGCCGATCGCGATGTCCATCAGATAGCCGACGTCGGAGAAGAGCCGCTCGGGGTCCAGGACGCAGTCGACCTGGCACCAGTCCCGCCAGGAACGGGCCAGCGTGCGCAGGGCAGACGTCTTGCCCGTGCCGGGCGGGCCGTGCAGCAGCAGGAGGCGGCCCGCGATGTCCTCGGGGGTCGTCTTCATCAGGTGGTCCATCGCGTCCGCGACCGGCGCCGTGTAGTTCGGCCGCACCTCTTCCCACGTCCCCGCCGAGATCTGCCGGGTCGTGCGGTGCGGGCCCCGGCGCGGCGAGACGTACCAGAAGCCCATCGTCACGTTCTCCGGCTGCGGCTCGGGCTCGTCGGCCGCGCCGTCGGTGGCCTGGCCCAGCACCTTCTCCGCCAGCTCGGCGGTGGTCGCGGTGACCGTGACGTCGGCGCCGCGGTTCCAGCGGGAGATCAGCACGGTCCAGCCGTCGCCCTCGGCGAGGGTCGCGCTGCGGTCGTCGTCGCGCGCGGCCCGCAGCACCCGGGCGCCCGGCGGCAGCAGGGTGGCCCCGGACCGTACCCGGTCGATGTTCGCCGCGTGCGCGTACGGCTGCTCGCCCGTCGCGAAACGGCCGAGGAACAGCGCGTCGACGACATCGGACGGTGAGTCGCTGTCGTCGACGTTGAGCCGGATCGGCAGTGCGTCGTGTGGGTTGGCAGACATGTCGCCATGATCCGTCACCGAGGGCTCCCCGTGCATCCGCTTTCCGTAGTGCGCCGGTGGTGTCGGCCCGCGCCCCGTTCCCTGGTGCGCCGGTCGCGTCGGCGAGAGGCCGCGCTCCCCGTCCACACGGTTGGTCCGATTGCCCAGGAGTTCACCGCCGGAAGCTCCCCCACCACCTCGCCGCGCGGTTACTGTTGCCCATGATGGGACGTCGTGGGTGGAATTCGGGGGACCGGCGGTGGCGGCTCACCGCGCTTCTGGGCGTGGGAGCGGCCGTTCTGGCCCTCGTCGTGACCCTGCTCAACACACTTCCCGGGGACGGCAGCACCGCCGGCACCACACCCGACGGCGACAAGGTGCACGGCACGCCCGCCACCCCGCCCGGCGACACCGCACCCGAGGTGGGCTGGGGCTTCACCCACACCCAGTTCAGCGCGGACGTAGGCAGCGGGACGGCCGTCGAGCGCGTCGAGGAACGTCTCGGTGAGCGGCCCCTGCCGCAGATCCAGCACATCATGGGCTGGGGTGCCGACAATCCCGAACCCGTCGAGGGGCGTTACGACTTCGAGGAGATGGACCGGCGCATCGACTTCGTCCGCGCCACCGGCGGCACCCCCGTCGTCACCCTGTGCTGCGCGCCCGACTGGATGAAGGGCGGCCGGTCCGGCGCCGACAAGACCGACTGGAGTCAGGCCGCGCTGGAGACCGCGCCCGAGCCCGAGCACTTCGCGGACTACGCCGCCCTCGCCGCGACCGTCGCCAAGCGCTACCCGGACGTACGGCACTTCATCGTCTGGAACGAGTTCAAGGGTTTCTGGAACGACGCGGAGGCCCGCTGGGACTACGAGGGGTACACCGAGCTGTACAACCTCGTCTTCAAGGCCCTGAAGAAGGTCGACGAGGACATCATGGTCGGCGGGCCGTATCTCGTCATGGACAGCGTCGACCCGCGGCAGGAGCAGGACGCGTCGACGTCGTTGAAGGGTCCGTGGGGTGCCATGGACCAGCGGATCCTCGACGCCTTCGACTACTGGAACAAGAACAAGGCCGGCGCGGACTTCGTGGTGGTGGACGGGTCCAGTTACACCAAGGACGACGATCTGATCCCCGACGAGTTCGCGGCGACCGACAAGTTCACGGCCGTGAGCGAGTGGGTGCGGGAACGCACCGCCGGTCTGCCGCTGTGGTGGGCCGAGTACTACGTCGAGCCCGCCGACGGTGACGACAACCGCGACGGATGGTCCGAGAACCGGCGGGTCGCCGTCCAGGCCTCAGGGCTGATGGCCATGGCCAAGGGCGGTGCCTCCTCCGGTTTCTACTGGAATCCGGAGGAGGAGAAGGGGCCCGAGTGCCCCGGGTGCCTGTGGTCGCCGACGGACACGAAGGACGGTGGCGAGTCGCTGCCCATGTACGGGCTGTTGTCCCGGTTCAGCGAGGAGTTCCCGCCGGGGACGACGTACGAGACGGTGTCCGTCGCGGCGGACGACAAACCCAATGTCCGGGTGCTGGCCGATGACAGGGCCGTGCTCGTGGTCAATACCCTCGACCGCAAGATCAGTGCGGACATCGACGGTTCGAAGTTCGACATGGGTGCGTACGAGGTGAAGTGGCTCAAGAGGTGAGTGCCTCGTGAGGTCCGTGGGGAACCGCGGACCGTCGTGGCTGGTCGCGCGGCCACGCGGCGCAGCCGCACATCGATACAGCCCCGCGCCCCTTCAGGGCGCTATGGCGAGCCCATCGTCAAGAAGCGCTGTACCAACGACGCCAGCAACAGCGCCAGCATGGGCAGGCTGAACCAGAAGCTGCTCTGGAGCCGGCGGAGTTGGCGGACGCCGGGCCGCACGGCCACGCGGACGACCTCGCGGGTGCCCAGCAGGACGATCAGGGCGATCGCGGCCAGGCCTCCCACCACCGACCACGGGGTCCAGGTGACCTGGGGGCCGATCGGGCCGGGGTCGGGGGCCGGGGCCTTTCCGGTCTGGTCGCGCAGGGCGAAGATCGTGGCGTCGGCGTTGGAGAAGACCCGCTTGAGGTCGTCGCGCTCGTCGAGGTTCCGGATGAGCCGGGGCTCCCAGTTCCTGGAGTAGCCGGAGTCCATCTGCAGCGAGGTGACCTGGCTGCGGTTGACGATCAGATAGGAGTGGGCGCCGGCGTTCTTCAGCGCCTTGGCCAGGCCCGACACCAGGACCGGGTCGCTCGGCGCGAGCGTCGGCACGTACTCGACCTTCTCCATGTCCCGCGCGCCCCACGGCATCGCGGGCGTCACGCTGTTCACCGGATCGTCGCTGAGCCACAGGAGCCGTACGGTCGGGTCGTCATGGGCGTAGACGTACTCCATCGCGGCGACCTCGCCCGGGCGGACGCGCTCGAAGGGCTCGTTGCCCCAGCGGGCGATCAGGAAGCCGCCGATGAGGACGAGGCCGGCCACGAGGGCGGCCAGCGGGGCGAGGCTCACCCGGTCCTTGTCACGCTCCTCGGCGGTCACGCCGGTGCGGGGGAAGAGGGCGAGGGCGGCCAGCAGCGCGGCGCCCGGCAGGGCGAACATGAAGACGCGCAGGGCCATCTCACCGCCGTACGACTGCATGCCGAAGCCCAGGAACGGTACGAAGGTCAGGACGAGCAGGGAGCGTTCGCGGTACTTGTTCGCGCGGCGGCGCCAGAAGCCGTAGCAGGCCAGGAGCATGACCGTGCCGGCGAGGGCCACCCGCGCGTAGAGGACGAGTTTGTGCGTCGAACTGCCTTCACCGATACGGCCGGAGACCGAGGACGTGACGTTGCCGCCCACGCCGCCGACCCCGCCGAAGAGTTCGTCGAAGTGGCCGGACCAGTACGGCTCGGCCAGGAAGCCCACCCAGACCGCGACCAGCACGGCGAACAGGATGGGCAGGCCGCGCAGTTCGCAGCGGCCGATCAGGACGAGGGCCGCGAGGACGCCCAGCATCACGAACGGGGTGAGCTGGTGGGCGGGGACCGTCGCCGCGTACAGCGCGATCAGGACCATCAGGAGGACCGCGCGCCGGGGGCGGTCCGTCGGTTCCACCTCCGCCTCGCCGGGGCGCACCGTGCCCCACAGCATGTGCGGGGCGCGGAACCAGACCAGGAGGATCGCGACGAAGGCCAGATAGAGGAGGTAGGTGAAGCCCTGGGGGGAGAAGTAGTCCTGGCCCACCCAGCTGCTCAGGACGAAGATCCAGATGCCCGTCCACCGGGCGCGCCAGCCGGCCCGCATATGGCGGGCGAGGAGGAACAGCGGGGGCAGATAGAGCAGTTGGATGGCGGTCGGCCACCAGCGGATGATCTCGGTGAAGTCGGTGATCCCGCAGGCCTCGGCGACGAACGCGGCCGCCGCGAAGAAGCCCGGCCAGCTCCAGCGGGCGTCCAGGTCGGGTACGGCCGAGCCGGTGCGGTCGATGTAGTCGATGAAGCCCAGGTGCTGCCAGGCCGTCGCGAACCGGGGTTCGGCCTCGATCACGGCGGGCAGCGCGTGCAGCGAGAACACGGTGGCCAGCAGGGTGACCAGCAGCAGCGCGCGGTGCTCGCGGGCCGGCCACAGCAGCGAGGCGAACACCGCGGCCAGCAGCGCCGCCCCGACCAGCGTCGGCGCGGGCAGCACGGAGATCAGGCCGAGTCCGCCCATCCGGTCCAGGTCGGAGTCGTCCAGCGTCAGCGCGGGCACCCAGTAGAGCAGGAGCGCGGAGAGCAGCAGGAAGCCGAGGACCGCACCGGTGATCGTGGGGTGCGGCAGCCGTTCGCGCAGGGGCACCCGAGGTGCCTCCTCGGCGGACGGGGCCTCCTGGACCGGGGCTTCCACGTCGGGTTTCTCCGGTGCCTCCGCCTTCCTCACGAAGGCCGGTTCCCGGAAGGCCGGTTCCCGTACGGCCTCCTCGAACGGCGCGTCCACCTCCGGGACCTCCGCCGGGCCCAGGGACGACTCCGAGCCCGGCTCACGGGCCTCCACCGGCAGGCCCAGCGCGGGCGGCAGCTTGAGCGGACGGGTCGGCCGGTCCTGGGCCCAGGCCGGCCGGTGGTCCTTGCGCGGGGACGCCGTTCCGGTGGGCGGGGTGCCGGGGCCGGGCCGTACGTCCGGGCGGCGTTCCAGGTGGTCGAAGTCGAGATGGATGCCGAGGGCGAGGGTGTCGGAGTCGAGACGCCGGCTCCAGGCGCCGCTCTGCTTCTTCGCGGCGGAGGCCACCCGGCCCAGGTCGGCGAGGTCGCCGTCCGGTGGCGCGTCCGCGGGCACCTCGGCGGGCCCGGCGGCGCGCAGGATCCGGTACAGCCGGGGCGCGGCGATCAGCACGATCACCGCGAGGCTGGAGATCTCGGCGACGCCCGCGCCGGTCAGCCCCATGCGGGGGAGCAGGACCAGGGTCAGGCCGAGGACGAGGGCGCACAGCAGGCCCTGCAGCCAGGCGAGTCCGGCCGTGCGGCTCTGGGCGCGCAGCACCGCGAAGTACGTCTCCATGACGACCCGCAGGACCGCGCCGATCGCGAACCAGCGCAGCAGCGGGGTCGCCGCGTCCGCGTAGGCCTGTCCGAAGACGGCAAGGATCCAGGGCGCCCCGAAGAACAGCACCGCGCACACCGGCAGCATGATCCGGGCCATCCGCCGTAGCGCGGCCCGGGTGTTGGCGGCGAGGCGGGCCGGATCGTGCGCGCCCTCGACGGTCAGCGAGGCGCCCATGTTGATGGCGAGCAGGTTGACCGTGCCGCCGATGGTGGTGGTGATGTAGAAGTACGCGTTGTCGGCGGAGCTGACCTGGGCGGCGACGATCACCGGAACCAGATAGACCACCGCGAGCGAGAACAGCGAGCCGGTGTAGTCGCCCGCGAGGAAACGGCCGATCTCCCGCAGCGACGGCGGGTGCGCGTGCTCCGCGGTGGCCTTCACATGCTTGGGGATCAGCCGCCGGAACACCAGCCAGCCCAGCGGCAGCACGGACATCGCGATCGCCGCGACCCAGGACACGAACACGCCCATGGTCGGGATCGCGGCGGCGAACACCACCAGCAGCACCAGCTTCACCGCCGAGAACACGGTGTTGCCGACCGGCACCCACACCGCGCTGCGCAGCCCGGTGAGCACCCCGTCCTGGAGCGTCAGCACCGACCAGGCGACCACCGCGAGCACGAAGAACACGGCGTTGTGCGGATCGTGCAGAAACCGGTACGACGACCCCCACACCCCCAGCGTCAGCAGGAACACGCCCGCCGCGAGCGCCACGATCACCGAACTGCCCGCGTACGTGCGGAAGATCAGCCGGCCGGTGGCACGCCCCGCGACCGGGATGAACCGGGCCAGGGCGCCCGTCAGCGCCAGCGCGGTGAGCCCGGCGAGGAGCTTCATCGCGGCGATCGCGGCGGACCCCTGACCGACCGAGGCCTCGGTGTAGTAGCGGGCGGCGGCCAGCCAGAAACCGAGGCCCAGCACGGCCGAGATACCGGTGTTCAGCATGAGGGCATAGGCGTTGCGGAACAGTTGGTCGCCCCCCGCCCTCTTGCCCAGCCCGGGCAGTCGCAGCCCGCGGACGGAGCCGGACCGCCGCTCGGTCTCCTCGGGCTCGGTGCTGTCGGCCTCGTGTGCCGTGGTGGTCGTCGTGTCAGACACGGGAACGGATGGCCTTCCGGACCTGTCGTGCTCTTCGGACCATGGCGTACCCCTTGGTGAGGGCACGGTCCCGGGCGAAGGTGCGGGCGATCGCACGGCCCTCGATGAGCTGCTCGAACTCCGCGATGCCGGTCGAGCGCCGTACGGTGACCCGCCGCAGCGCGTACGGGCCCTGCGCGCGCCGGGCGAGCGCGTTGCCGACCGCGAGCGACTGGGCGAACCCCGTCTCCCGCACCGCGACGCGCACCCGGCGGCTGGAGTAGCCGTACGGGTACGCGAACGAGACCGGCCGGGTGCCCAGTTCGTCGGCGACGATCTGCCGGCAGCGCCGCAGCTCGAACCGGAGCCGGTCGTCGTCCAGCATGTCGAGCTGCGGATGGGTGTGGCTGTGCCCGCCGATCTCCACGCCGTGGTCGGAGAGTTCGCGCACCTGGTCCCAGCCGAGCATGGTGTCGAGGGCGTCGCCGTTGTCGTACGGGCCCTTGATCCAGGCCGTGGTGACGAACAGCGAGGCCGCGAAGCCGTGCCGGGCGAGGACGGGCAGGGCGTGCCGGTGCACGCCCGCGTAACCGTCGTCGAAGGTGACCAGCACGGGCCGGGCGGGGAGCGGGCGGCCCAGACGCCAACTCGCCGCCAGATCCGCCGTGCCGACCGGGGTGAGGCCCAGGTCGTCGATGAGCGCCATCTGCTCCGCGAACGCCTCCGGGGACACCGACAGGTCCCGGGTGGCCTCGTTCGGCGCGGCGGACACCGCGTGGTACATCAGGATCGGTACGGCTGCCGCCGCCGTCCCCGTCGTTCCCGTCATGACGAGCCCCCCTCGCCCCCCTTGCCGGCCGCGCCGCCCGGAATCTCGCCGACCGAGAACGTGACATCGCCCCTGCGGGCCCGGACGCTCCCGACAACGTACCCCCCGGCCGCCGCCGCCACCCCCGCGACGATCGCGCCCGCCCGTCCCGCGCCCCCCGCGCGGCCGAGCAGCGCGTCACGCAGACCGCGCGCCACGCCGGCGGGCAGCACCCGGGTGGTGTACCGGCGCTCCGACTCCAGCCCCTTGCCGGCGCCGACGCTCCGCGCCACCAGCGCCTTCGACAGGCCCTCGGCGTACGTACGCGTGCGGAAGTACCCGAAGCGCATCCGCGCGTCGGGCACCCGGTGGTGGATCACCGCCCGGTCGTCGAGCAGCAGGACCGCGTCCGGTCTGGCCCGGGAGAGGCGGATGCACAGCTCCGTCTCCTCACAGCCCAGCGGGCGCTTGTCCCCGTCGCGGCCGATGCCCGTGGCGAAGCCCCCGGCCGCGTCGAAGGCGGTGCGGCGGAACGAGGCGTTGCCGCCGAGCACGTTGCGGACCTCGGCGACACCGCCGGGCAGACCCTTGTAGGCGCAGCCCACCACCCAGTCGAACTCCTCCGGGAACCAGGCCGGGCGGCGGCCGGACGCCCACGCGGGCACCGTACGGCCGCCGACGGCCATGACCCGGGGGTCGGTGTACCCCTCGACGAAGTACCGCAGCCAGTCCCGTTCGGCGACGGCGTCGTCGTCGAGGAAGGCGATGATCTCCCCGTGGGAGGCGGCGATGCCCGTGTTGCGGCCCGCGGACAGCCCGCGAGGGCCCGCGTTGGCGAGCACGCGCACCGCGCCGCTCTCCCGGTGCTCCTTGTACTCCCTGGTCAGACGCTCCAGCAGGGCCTGGTTGTGGTCCACCACCAGGAGCGTCTCCAGGGCCGGCCGGGACTGGGCGCGCACCGAGGCGACCGCCGCGAGGATGTCCTCCCAGCGGTCCTCGGTGTACACACAGACGACGACCGAGACGGCCGGCTCGTTCAAGACGACTCTCCCCGGCCTGCGGTGAGCATCGTCGCGTGCGAACGGCGGCGCAGCGCACGCCGGTTGGAGCGTTCGTGCAGGATCACCCTCAGTACGCGCAGTCCGTCGCGCACGGCCCGCAGATTGCTCGCGCCGTGGATGCGCAGATACTCGTGGCTGGGGATCTCCTGCACCTTCAGGCCCGCCTTGACGACCCGGATGTTCATCAGGGTCTCCACCTCGAAGCCGGTGCAGTCGAGGTCGATCTTGTCCAGGCAGTGCCGCCAGAACGCGTTGTAGCCGTAGCACAGGTCGGTGTAGCGGGCGCCGAACTTGCGGTTCACGGTGGTGCACAGCGCCCAGTTGCCGAACTTGCGGATCAGGGTCATGTCGTCGGTGCCGCCGCCGTTGGCGAAGCGGGAGCCCTTGGCGAAGTCGGCGCCCGAGACTAGGGCGGAGACGTACGAGACGATCTCGTGTCCGTCGGCCGAGCCGTCCGCGTCGATCATCACGATGATGTCGCCGGTGCACGCCTCGAAGCCGGCGATCAGGGCGTCACCCTTGCCCTTGCCCTGCTGCGGGACGACCTTGACGTCCGGCCACAGTTCGCGGGCCACCTCGACGGTGTCGTCGGTGGAGTTGCCGTCGACCAGGACCACTTCGTGGATCCAGCCCGGCAGTGTCTTGAAGACGTACGGAAGGTTCTCCGCCTCGTTCATGGCGGGTATCACCACACTCACCGGTGGCGCGATGGCCAGGTGGTTGGAGATCGGCCGGTACTTCGCGAGCGCCGGCGGCCCGGCGCTGGTGGTATCGGATTCGGATGCGGATATCGCCGGGCGCAGAACTGAGCTCATGAGTCTGATCCCTCTCGTCCGGTGAACCACCCGCCCCTGGGTGGTCCGGCCTGTTCGAAAGGGGGGTTCTCACTCATGGCATGCCGAAGTCGATCTCCGTGCATGCCGGGTGAGCTGGCAAAACCGGCCGACTGTCGCGACTCGGCAGTCGGTCGCGCGGCACGACTCGGTAAACGGTGTGGTCACCGAGCACGGCACCCCCCTACCGCGCCCCGCGCCGGGGCCGTCGCGCTCCTCGAGCCCTCCCCTTGGAGCAAGTGCTGACGGACCGATGCGGGTGGATGTACGACGGTATTGATGATTGAGCCCGTATGGCAAGACCTATTACTAGGCCTCACGTTTTTGTTGTTGTGTCCGTTACCTGACCTCTCGACCGGATTCTCCCGATCCGTTTCAACATTTTGTCGGCAGGTTCGAACAGTTCCGGTCGTGCCAACACCACGTTCCGCAGCGCCCGGACCGGGGCTCGGCGAGCCCGGTGTCCCAGTGCCACCGGATGGCGTCGGGTGACCCACCCCTCCGACACGGAGATCTCCCGCGTCTTCAGGGAATCCTTGTACTGCTTCTGCCCCCGGCCCAGATCCAGGTAGGCGATGCCGTCGGCCGCGCCCTCCTCGGCCATGTGCAGATGCAGGAGCAGACCCGGCGAGAACTTCGCGAACGCCGGGTCGTACGCCGGGAACCAGCATGTCAGCACCCGCTCGGAGCGCAGCCCGAAATGAGCCGCGACCGGCTTGTCGTCCGCGTACAGCACGGACAGCTGGCCGGCGAAGGAGTCGGAGCGGGTGTGGAAGAGGTGGTGCACCAGCCGGGTGATCCACGGGTGCGCGAAGCGGTCGCTGCGACCTGTCCTGCGGTACTGCGCCGACTTCCAGGCCATCAGTGTGCGCAGGGCCCTCGGGTCGCGCTCGTCGTGCACATAGCGCACCTCGCTCGCCGCGCGGCCGAGCCTGCGTTCCTTGGCGAGCGTCGAGCGGACGAACTTCGGCGAGTCGGCGCGCAGTTGGCCGAGATAGGCCTCGTAGCCCTGTTCCAGGTCCATGACCGGGGACGGGAAGGTGCCGGTGACATGCGCCGCGAACGGCGTCTGGCCCCCGGCCAGATGGTCGAACTCCCACACCGAGAGCCCGCAGGCCCGCAGCAGCGCCTCGGCGTCCCAGGTGAAGCCGGGGCGGTGGACCACGCCCTGGCAGTCGGAGAGGCCGAGACCGACGGCTCTGCCCACTCCGACGGCGGATCTCTGGTACGGGAAGAAGGCGGCCGGTTCGCCGCCCTCCCGGACGACCGCGATCCGCACCCCGCGCCGGCAGCGGCCCACCGCCAGGGCGAACTCCGGGGAGAGGAACGGGTTCGCGAGCTCGGGCGCGCCGTGGAGATGGGCCTTCGACTGCAAAGCGGTCCAGGCCGCCCGGTCGGCGGCGGTCAGCTCGCCGGGGCGGTACACACTGATGTCCACGTCTCAGGTCCGTCTTCTCTTCGTACGGCCGCGCAGGGGCCGTACCAGACTCGGCAGGAGAACGAGCGAGCTGATCACGGTCACGGCCGCGATCCCACCGGTCATCGACCACGAGTGGGTGGCGATCATGCCTTGGGCGACGAGGAGGTTCACCGCGATCGCGCCCGCGACGGACGTCACGACCCGGCCGAACGGATCCAGCCCGCGCAGCACTGCCCCGATGGCGGCTCCTGGCGCGACAAGAAGGAAGAACAGGGTGAACGGGCCGCGCAGCACCGAGTCCGCGTCGGCGAACGCGAGCACCGCGCCGACCCCCGCCACGGCCGCGGCCACGCCCGCCAGCAGTGGTCCGCCACTGCCTGACAAAGCTGGCTTGATACCCAAGGTCTGCATTGGCGACTTTGCCCCCTGAAGCGCCGGATGCCGGGCTTCAATGTCGCTCAGCGGGCGCGGGGGAGTCAATACGTGGAGACACGCTACGGGCCCGTACGGCCGGTTGTGACGTATCGGCGAAGACGTTCTCGGCCGGGTACGAGGTTTCCCCGGAGGCGACGTGCGCCTCCGGGGAAACCTCGGTTCACGGTGAGGCGGTCGCCGTTACGGGACGATCTGCAGCAGACGGTTCGGGGAACCGGTGCCCGGGCTGGTGACCCTGCCGGTGACGGCGCCGGCGGTCAGGGCCGAGGCGACCTGGGCCGGGGTGGCCGAGGTGTGGCCGGCCAGGTAGACGGCGGCCGCGCCCGCGACGTGCGGGGTGGCCATCGAGGTGCCCGAGATGGTGTTGGTCGCGGTGTCGCTGGTGTACCAGCCGGCCGTGATCGACGAACCCGGGGCGAAGATGTCCAGGACCGAGCCGTAGTTGGAGTAGCTCGCCCGGGCGTCCGTGTTGGTGGTGGCGCCGACCGTGATCGCCTCGGTGACGCGGGCCGGGGAGTACGAGGAGGCGTTGGCGCTGCTGTTGCCGGCCGCGACGGCGTAGGTCACGCCGCTGGATATCGAGTTGCGGACGGCCGTGTCGATGGCGGTGGAGGCGCCGCCGCCGAGCGACATGTTGGCGACCGAGGGGCCGCTGTGGTTCGCGGTCACCCAGTCGATGCCCGCCACGACACCGGCGGTGGTGCCCGAGCCGGCGTTGTTCAGCACGCGCACGGCCACGATCCTCGCCTGCTTGGCGATGCCGTAGGTGGAGCCCGCGATGGTGGACGCGACGTGCGTGCCGTGGCCGTTGCCGTCCTGCGCCACGTTGTCGTTGGAGACGGCGTCGTAGCCGTTGAATGCCCGGCCGCCGAACTGGCTGTGCGAGATGCGTACGCCGGTGTCGATGACGTACGCGGTCACGCCGGTGCCCGCGGAGTCCGGGTAGGTGTACGTGCCGGAGAGCGGCAGCGCCGCCTGGTCGGAGCGGTCCAGGCCCCACGGGGCGTTGGACTGCGTGGCGTCGGCGGTGAAGACCTGGTCCTGCTCCACCGAGGCGATCGCCGGGTCGGCGGCCAGTCGTCTGGCCTCGGCGGCGGAGAGCTCGGCCGCGTAGCCGTTGAGCGCGGACTTGAAGGTCCGCTTCACCGAGCCGCCGTACTCCTCGACCAGGTCCTTGCCCGCGCTCGACGCGGCCTTGAGGCCCGCGCCCTTCTTGAGCGTGACGATGTAACTGCCCTTGACCGCGGTGGGGGAGCCGGCCGCGAGCACCTTGCCCTCGGCCGGAGCGGCCTGGGCGGGGAGCGCGGTCAGGCCGCCGAGCAGGGCGGCGGTCGCCATGGTGGTGACGGCGGCGACACGGATGTTCTTGATACGCAGGTGTGCCATTACGAGGTGTTCCTCCTCATAGGCGGCGCACGCCTGGGTGGGGCGCGCGTCTGTGGGGGGTGCGTGCGAGATCGCACTCACGGCCGGGGAGCGTCGCGTTCCGCTCGCGGCTGATAAGCAGATTGGGTGATCTACGGGCGTAGCTCAAGGGAGTTGACGCGTTGTCATGTTTCTGTCACACGAGTGAAATCGAACGGGGGTGGAACGTGGCGGGTACGTTCCGTTGAGAGCGGGAAAGTATTGACATGAACACTTCCGATCAACCCGCGTAGTTGGTACGACGGTTGAGGCAGAGATCCTGCTATAGGGAGGTTCCATGAGACGTTCCCGACTTGCGGCATACATGACCTCGCTCCTCCTCGCCGTCGGCGCCACCCTCACCGGGGCCGCGACGGCGCAGGCGTCCGGGCAGGCCGTCGCCACCGGCTATGTGGCGCTCGGCGACTCCTACTCCTCGGGTGTCGGCGCGGGGAGCTACCTCTCCTCCAGCGGCGACTGCAAGCGCAGCACGAGGGCGTACCCGTACCTCTGGGCGACCGCCAACGCACCCTCGTCCTTCGACTTCACGGCCTGCTCGGGCGCCCGAACGGGTGATGTTCTGGCGAGTCAGATGGGGCCGCTCGGCGCGGGCACGGGGCTGGTCTCGGTCAGCGTCGGCGGCAACGACGCCGGCTTCGCCGACGTGATGACCACCTGCGTCCTCCAGTCCGACAGCGCCTGTGTCTCGCGCATCAACACGGCGAAGGCGTACGTCGACTCGACGCTCCCCGGCCAACTGGACAAGGTCTACTCGGCGATCAGCGCGAAGGCACCGGCCGCCCATGTGGTGGTGCTCGGCTATCCCCGCTTCTACCAGCTCGGCGGCACCTGCCCGGGCCTCTCCCAGGCCAAGCGGTCCGCCATCAACAACGCGGCCGACTACCTGAACACCGCGATCGCCAAACGCGTCGCCGACCACGGCTTCACGTTCGGCGACGTCCGCTCCGCGTTCACCGGGCACGAACTGTGCTCGGGCAGCGCGTGGCTGCACAGCCTCAACCTGCTGAACGTGGGCGAGTCGTACCACCCGAGGGCCGCGGGGCAGTCGGGCGGCTATCTGCCGGTGTTCAGGAACGCGGCCTGACGGCTCCGTTCACGGCTCCGGCCTCGTAGTCGGAGCCGGAGCCGGAGCCGGCGCCGCTGTACTCGCCGGGGTTCTCCGCGTCGTCGGAGGGGGAGGTCCCGCCCGTGGTCGGGGCCTCCGTCTCGCACGTCACCGAGAACGCGACGGAGTTGGACTTCGTGCTCACCGGGCCGCGGACCTCGACGCCGATCTCGTCCGCGTAGCTGCCGTTCGTCGAGACGACGACCTGGTCCCGCTTCGTCCTCTCACCGCCGGACGAGAACGACAGCGTCTTCCAGCCGGGATCCTCGACCTCGCCGTTCTTCGCCACCCACCGGTAGTCGACGTCCACGGGGACGCTGCCCACGGTGAACGTCGCGGTGAAGGTGGGCACCTCGGCGTCCGGCGGCGGACAGGTCCCGGAGTAGTCGGTGTGCACGCCCTCGACCGTCACCTCGACGGACTGCGCGGGCGGTTCGGTGGTCGACTCCTCGTCGTCGGGTGTCTCCGACGGCGTGTCGCCGCCGTCGCCCGTGTCGTCGCCGCCACCGGGCTCCTCGCCCGTACCCCCGTCGCCCGTCCCCTCGCTCGCGCCGCCCACCGTGCCCGCCCCGTTGGTGGGGTTGCCGTCGTTCCCGCCGCCGTCGCGGTTGATCAGGGCGTACGTGAGGCCGGCGATGGCGAAGGCGATCGCCGCGATACCGGCGATCAGGAAGACGAGGGCCCGGCGGTTGCGGTCCGGCTCGCGGGTCGCCACCGCGGCAGGGTGGGGCGCGGCGGCCGGGACCGGATGCGGCGGCGTCGGCGGCCCGAACCGGTTCGTGCCCGGCCCCGTGTTCACGCCCGGGCTCGGGAGGGTGACCGCCGTCGGGCTGTAGGGGGTCGTCGCGACCGTGTCGGAGTGCGGAGTGCCGCCCGCGCCGATGATGCGCAGGTCCTGCTCGGCCTGCTCGGCGGAGATCCGCTCGGCCGGATCCTTGCGCAGCAGCCCCTCGATCACCGGAGCCAGCGGACCGGCCCGGTGCGGCGGTGGGAGCTCCTCGTCGACGACCGCGCGCAGGGTGCTCAGCGGGGTGTTCTGGCGGAACGGCGAGTTGCCCTCGACCGCCGCGTACAGCAGCACACCGAGCGACCACAGGTCGGACTCGGGGCCGAAGGCACGGCCGAGCGCGCGCTCGGGGGCGAGGAACTCGGGGGAGCCGATGACCTCGCCGGTCATGGTCAGCGCGGAGCTGCCCTCGACCGTGGCGATGCCGAAGTCGGTGAGGACGACGCGGCCTTCGTTGGACATGAGCACGTTGGCCGGTTTCACGTCCCGGTGCAGCACCCCGGCCTCGTGCGCGGCGCGCAGCGCGGACAGCACCTCGGCGCCGATGTGGGCGGCGCGCTGCGGGGAGAGGGGGCCCTCGGCGTCCAGGAGGTCGGCGAGCGACAGACCGCGCACCAGCTCCATCACGATCCACGGGCGGCCGTCCTCCATGGCCACGTCGTACACCGTGACGACGTTGCGGTTGGCGACCCGGGCGGCGGCCCACGCCTCCCGTTCCAGGCGGGCGTACATCCGCTCGACGTCGGACACCGGGATCCCGCCCGGCGCCCGCACCTCCTTGACGGCGACCTCGCGGTGCAGCACCTCGTCGCGGGCGCGCCACACGGTTCCCATGCCGCCCTCGCCCAGCGGGGTCAGCAGCCGGTAGCGGCCCGCGATCACCCGTTCACTGCCCGGTTCTTCGGACACGGCCGTCCCCCGTCACTCGCATCCGCCTGAAATCTCCACTCCGTGCGATTTCCTCACAAAAGTAGCTCAGCCGAGTGCGGATGTTGCCCCCCTGAACACCAAAGTGGCCCCCAGTGCGACGACCAGCAGGGCCGACGCCAGTGGCACGGTCCTGCGCACCAACGCCGCCGTCGGCCCGCCGAGCCGGCCCTCGCCCCGGTCCATCACCCGCGTCACCCAGCCGCCCGCCTTCACCACGGCGTAACCGGCCGCCGTCAGCGTGAGCGCCAGCCCGATGCCGTACGCCAGCACGAGCAGCAGCCCGAACCACGCCTTTCCGAGTGCCGCCGCACCGACCAGCACGACCACGGCCGACGGGCTCGGCACCATGCCGCCCGCGAAGCCGAGCAGGATCGTGCCGCGCAGGGTGGGCGCGGTGGGGTGGGTGTGCGTGAAGCCGCCGTGGGTGTGGGTGACGCCGCCGCCGAAGAGGGAGCGCTTCTTCTCGGGGGCGTGGTCGTGGTCGTGGCTGTGGTCGTGGTCGTGCTGGAGATCGTGGGCGTGACCATGGCCCTGCTGGTGGTCGTGGTCATGGTCGTGGGTGTGTGCCTTGGCCGGTGCGTGCGCGTGCGAGTGGGTCGCGACCGAGGCATGCGTGTGCGTGGAGGTCTCGCTGTGCGCGTGGGTGTGCGACGCGGCCCGGGCGAGCACGAGTTCCCGGTCGGGCTCGGGCTCTGGCTCGGACGCGTGGTCGTGCGTGGGGGAGTGCCCTTCCCCATGACTGTGCTCGTGCTCGTGCTCGTGACCGTGACTGTGACCGTGGCTGTGGGAGTGCCCGTGACCGTGCTCGTGGTCGTGGTCGTGGTCATGATCGTGACCGTGCGTGTGTCCGTGTCCGTGTCCGTGTCCGTGGGCCTGCCCCTGCGTGAGCGCCAGCTTGCGGTTCAGCCAGGCGCGCCGGGCGAGGGTCACGCCCGCTCCCATCACGAAGAGGCCGCTCGCGATGCCCAGCCAGGTGATCACGGACGGGGCGGCGGCGGAGCCGGCGAGGACGAGGAGGCCGAGGGCGACGACGCCCAGTGTGTGAGTGACCGTCACGGACGCGGCCATGGGCAGGACGTCGCGCATCCGGGCCCGGTCGCGGGCGGCGGCCGTCGCGGCCATCAGGGTCTTGCCGTGGCCCGGGCCGAGCGCGTGCATGGCGCCCAGGAACAGGGCGATACCGAAGGCCAGGGCACCGAAGCCGAGGGTGAGGTCCTGGCCGGAGACCAGGTCGTCGAGGGCCCTGGTCCAGCGGTCCGCGCCACGCGGGAGGATCGAGGCGCCGGGCGCGTCGCTCCGCTGCTCGGCCAGTGCCGGGCCACCGGGCTCAACCTGGAGGGAGGCCGTCGCCGTGTCCTCCGGCGACTGCAGCAACTCCTCCGGATAGCTGGTGAGTTGATCGGAGACCGACTCCTCGGGCACGTCCGACCCGGCCAGGGTCATCCGGTCGCCCTGGGCGGTGACCTCGCGCCAGCCGGGCCCGGAGTCGACGGCGGAGTGGAAGCGTACGTCGGTGGCCCGGTCCGGCAGCGCGGCCGTCAGCCGGCACTCCACGCGCAGTGTCTTCAGCCCCGCCTGGCCCGGCCGCTCCTGGGCCCGGCTCGACGTCACCGTCACCTCGACGGCACGCCCGTCGACCGTGACCTCACTGCCCCCGGCGGCCGTCGCGCACCGCTCACGGGCCCAACTCGTCCTCCCCTGGCGCTCGATGGCGGGCGCGGCCTGGGTCGCCGGGATCTCCGCCAGATCCTCGACGTGGAAGATCCTCAGCTGTCCGGGGGCGGCGACCAGGCCGTCGTACCGGTTGACGGTGAAGTTGCCGAGCGGGTGGGCGCTCGCGGTCCCGGTGGGGACGAGGACGAGTGCGACGGCGGCGAGGAGAACGGCCGAGCAGGAGGCGAACGCGCGCCGGGGCGAGGTCACTTGGAGGTCTCCAGAGCCTTCAGGGCCTTGCGGGCCTGCGCCGCGCCCAAAGGCGAGAAGCCGGCGTTGAGGTCGAGCGCCGCCTTCAGCGAGGCCCGGGCATCCTTCTTGTCGCCGGCCGCGTACTCGACCATGCCCCGGTGGTACAGGAACGTCGCGTCCTTGTAGCCGGTGGCGGTGGCGCGGCGGGCATACGGCAGTGCCTCGTCGTCGCGGCCGTTGACGTGCAGGGCCCAGGCGAGCGCGTCCGCCGTGTGGACCGTCTCCCGGCGCTTGAACTCCGCCTCGGCGGCCCGCAGCGCCGCCTTCCCGTCACCGTGGTCGGCGGCGGCGAGGGCGGTGTCGAGGTCGGCGTTGACGCCGTTGGACCGGGCGATGGCGGTGTAGGCGTCCACCAGCGCGTACTGGTCGCGCGCCTTCGTCCTGTCGCCCTTCGCCTCGTACAGCTCGCCGAGCACCACGAGCGGTCCCGGCAGCGGATAGGAGGACACGACCTGCTCCAGGCCGCGGATCGCCTCCGCGCTGTCGCCGCTCGCCCACTGGGCGCGGGCGCGGCCCTCCAGCGCGGGGAGATACGTGTCGTCGGCGCCGAGGGCGCGGGCGTAGTGGTCGAGCGCGGTCCTGTGGTCGCCCTGCTTCCAGGCGAGTTGGCCGAGCTGGGTGGCCACGTAGGCGATGTCGCCCCGCGTGGCCGCCGACCGCAGGGCCCGTTCCAGAACGCGCCGGGCGGTCTTCACGTCGCCGCGCAGTTCGTACACGTAGGCGTACCGGGTGAAGACCGGGATGCCGGGTCGGCGGGTGTCGGCGAGACGTACCGCCTTCAACGCGTCGTCGTAGCGGCCGAGTTCGACGAGGGCGTCGACACGGCTGCACAACGCCCTTTCGCTGTACGGGTTCTCCTTCAGCGCCCGGTCCGCGTACCGCAGCGCGTCCTCGAACTCGTGGCGGGCGGCGGCGAGCGCGGCGAGACCCGCGAGTGCGGGGTCGTTGTCCGACCGCAGCTCCAGCGAGCGCTTCAGGGCCTTCTGGGCCTGCGGGTAGCGGGACGGGTCGCCCTTGACGCGGGCCTGCTCGACGTAGGCGAGGCCGAGCGTGGACCAGGAGCCGAAGTCCTTGGGCTGTTCCCTGAGATGGGCCTGGAGCCGCTCGACCGCCGTGTCGAGGTCGCCACCGGCGAGCTGGGCCGCCGAGACACCCGGCGAGGTCGACATGGCCACCGTCCGGTCGTCGTCCTGGGCGCCCAGCGCCACGGCGAACCCGGTGAACGCGACGGCCAGCGCCGCCGCGCACGCGGTGAGCCGCAGCAGCCGCCCCCGGGCCGGCTCGGACACGGGCCGGCGGTCGGGCTCGGGAGCGGGCTCCGGGCCGGGCTCGGCGTCGGACGCGGGGCCGGACTCGGCGATGTCACGCCGGTCGTCCTCGGGAGTCCCCTCGCCGGGACGCGGATGCCCGTCCTGCGACGCGCTCTCGTTCGTACGCGGGGACATGCCCTCTCCTCAACATCCTTGCCGAGTGCGGTGGTGGTGATCGTGGGGCGCGGCCCGCCGTGGGGGATGGATACGAGCGGGCCGCGCCGGTCACGGTGACCGGGCCTCTTCGGGGGAGGCCCGGCCGGGGCGGACTAGTAGTACGCCCGGTCGTTCCGGCGACGCCACCACAGCAGGCCCGCGCCGATGAGCAGGACACCGCCCGCGCCGGCGCCGGCCGAGGCGGCGATCAGCGTGGTGTCCTCGGTGCCGCTCTCGACACCGGTGCCGATCGCGCTGCGGACGCTGTTCGTGGTGTTGCCCTGGACGGTCTTGCCACGCGAACCGGCCGTCGGCAGACCGACGTACGGGAAGTACTTGCCGAACTTCTTGTCGTTCTTGTTCACCGCGTCACCCAGGTCGTTGGGTGCGTCGACCAGTTCGCCCTCGACGACCTGCAGTGCGATGTCGAGCACGTCGTCGGTGAGCCGGCGGCCGTTCGGGAAGCCCTGGTTGTCGCCGTCCAGCACACCCAGCCGCTTCGGCTTCTTGGTGGGCTCGATGGAGGTGTTGAGGCGCAGCTGCTCCGACGGGGTCACGTGCGGCGGCTGGTTGAGGCCCTCGACGCCCTTGAGGAAGACGTCGACGAGGTCGTTGCGCGGCTCCTTGGGCGCCGGGATCTTGTAGATCGCCTCGATGAGCTTGGGCAGCTCCGGCTCGGTGACGTTCTTCAGGAACTGGGCGTCGTCCACCGGCGAGGACGCGTTGAACTTGTCCTTGTCCCCGATGGGGTTGACGACCTCGTTCACCAGCGGCATGCCCAGGCGCGACACCTGGTGGTACTGGCCGTCGGCGCCCGCGCGCTGGGTCGTCGACCAGATGCCGACGATCGGCTGGTCCTTGGACTCGACGAGCGCGTCGCTCGGCACCTGCAGGGCGATCGAGTTGACGTTGTAGCCCTTGAGCGTGTCCCGCCCGACCTCGGAGAGGTCACCGCCGTACAGCAGGTCGAAGACGCGCAGGTCCAGGAAGAACGGGTCGTCGGCCTGACCGGCGTACGTCGTCACCCCGCTCGCCGTCTTGTAGACCGCCTCGTCGCGCAGCTTCTTGAAGTTCGGCATCGACGCCTTGCCGACGTTCGACGGCGCGACCCAGACGTCGTCCGCGAGCTGTGTCTTGGAGACCTGGCGGCGGTTCTTCAGCTTGATGAGCTCGATGTCGTACGTCTGCGTGATGTTCAGGTCCGGGTCGTCGAGGCTCTCCACGACGCCCGTGTTGTACAGGAAGGTCTTGTCGTTCTTCGTCTTCGTCTTGAACGAGTACCGGAAGATCAGGTCTTCCTGCGCGTCGCCGTCCTGGTCGACGCGGATGTCGTACTGCGCGTCCTCGGAGAAGGTGAAGAAGTTCGGTCCGCCCGCGGGCTCCTCGAAGGGGATCCAGTTCGCGATGACCGTCGTCGTGTCCGGCTTGTCCGGGCTGACGAACGCGTACACGTCGGTGTTGTCGAACTGGGGCTCCCCCGAGATCAGCGGGGCCTCCCGGTGGCTGGAGGCGGAGGCCGCCCCCGGCTCCAGCACGGTCACGCCGGCGGCTGCGAGGCCTCCGGCGGCCAGCGATGCACAGATGAGGGACGCGACGCTCCTGCGTCCCGAGCCGCTCCTGGAAGTAGGTGTCATGCCGTCCGTCCTCTGTCCCAACTTGCCTGACGAACGCCATTCGGAGCGGTCGGCAGGGTGGATTGGTCGAATCCCAAACGTTCTTACGGCGCGTTTGAAAGGTTGTTTCAGCGGAGAGCGGGATTTGTTGATCGGGATGTCTTCCGGATCCGTAACCCCATCCGGAGGTGGGTCGGTTGCGAATGCCCTACGCACGGGGATGGCCGTGCACGACCGGAGGCGAGGGGGAGCGGGTGGAGGCGGACAAGCTTCTGGTCCGAGTGGCCGGAGGCGATCAACGGGCGTTCGAGGAGCTGTACGCCCTGGTGTCCGGCCCGGTGTTCGGGCTGGTGCGCCGGGTCGTGCGGGATCCCGCGCAGTCGGAGGAGGTGGCTCAGGAGGTGCTGCTCGAACTCTGGCGCTCCGCGGGCCGGTTCGATCCGGCCCGGGGCAGTGCCCTGTCCTGGATACTCACCCTCGCGCACCGGCGTGCGGTCGACCGGGTGCGCAGCGCCCGCGCCGCCACCGAGCGTGAGCAGCGCGAGGGGCGGCGCAACCACCACCCCGCCTTCGACCAGGTCGCCGAGGAGGTCGAGGCCGGACTCGAACGCCAGTGGGTGCGCCACTGCCTGGAGAAACTCACCACCCTCCAGCGCGAGTCCGTCACCCTCGCCTACTACGACGGCTACACCTACCGTGAAGTGGCCGAGCGGCTCTCCTGCCCCCTCGGCACGGTCAAGACCCGTATGCGCGACGGACTCACACGGCTGCGCGAATGCCTGGGAGGAGTCGCATGAGCGCCCTGATCGGCCAAGGGGGTGTCGTGAAGCTCCCGCACAGCGTCCACGGCGCCCGGCACGCTCCCCGTGGGGCGTCCGCGTCCCAGGGAGGCGCGGCATGAGCCTGTTCCGTCGCGAGGACCTGCACTCGCTCGCCGCTCCCTACGCGCTCGACGCCCTGGAGCCCGACGAGCGGCGCCGCTTCGAGAAGCATCTGGAGCGCTGCGACCGCTGTCCCGCCGAGGTGCGCGCCCTGTCCGAGGACGCGGTCCGGCTCGCCTGGTCGACGGCCGCGCCGGCCCCGGCGGCGATGCGCGACCGCGTCTTCGCCGCCGTGCGCAACACACCCCAGGACAACCAGTCCTGGAGCGCCCAGCCGTCGCGGCCCCAGCATCTGCCGCGGCATGTGTGGGGCACCGAGCCGCCGCCGAAGTCGCGCGCCCGTGCGCCCCGGATGCGCTCTTTGCTCGCCCCGCTGGCCACCGTCACGGCCGCCGCCGCACTCGTCGTGGCGTCCCTCTTCGCCGTCCAGGCCGAACGCACCCAGGACCAACTGGCCGCCGAGCGCGCACAGGCGAGTGAGATCGCCCACGTTCTCGCCGCGCCGGACGCCCGCACGACCAGCGACCGGGACGCCGAGGGCCACGCAATCGGAGTGATCGCTTCCGCCGAGGAGGGGAGCGCGATCGTGACCCTCAGCGGATTCGAGGACCTCCCGAAGAGCCGGGTGCATCAGCTCTGGCTCATGCGCCCCGACGTGCAACCACGCTCCCTGGGCCTCTTCGACGGCGACACGCCCTTGGTCGCCGACGGAATGAACACCGACGCGACGTCACTCGCGGTGACCGTCGAACCGGATGGTGGATCAGCGCAGCCCACCAGCCAGCCAGTTGTCCAACTCGCCCTGGAATCGGTCGGATTCGGAGAGTAATCAGCAACACCGTTACGGGGTAGGTGAATACCGGGGACGTGATTCCCGAGTGCTCCAACGGGGCGATATGGTTACGCTGCCCGGGCCGGGTGGACTCGTACGGGTGGGGAGTGACATGGAACAGATAACAGTGCGCAGGGCGCGAGTCCCTGCGATCACCTGCGGGAGCAGCGCGACCAGTTCGCGGCTCGACCGCCATCTCTCGGTGCTGAGCGGCCCCGCCGTGCCGCAGCGTGAGACGGACGAGGCGACCTCGCTGATGCTGGAGATAACGGCACGCACCCCGCAGGAGCGCAGTAGCCGCAAGGACACGCGCGTCGGCCGGGTCTCGCTGTTCGCCCCCCTGAAGAGGCTGCGCCGTTCGTTGTTCGGCAGCCGCTAGCACCACAGCACCAAGGGTTTCCTCGACGGAGGCCCGCGCTCAGGCGATCACGCCGTCCCGGCGCAGCGCTGCGATCTCTTCGTCCGTCATCCCCGCGGCACGCAGCAGCGACCCGGTGTGCTCCCCGAGCGCGGGCACCGCCCCCATCCGCGCCTCGTCCCCGCCCGGCAGCGTGATGGGCGGCAGCAGCGCCCTGAGCGGCCCCACCGGTGAACCCACTTCCCGCCACCGGTCCCGGGCCGCCAACTGCGGATGCTCCGCCACCTCCGTCACGTCCCGTAGTCGCGCACAGGCGATCCCCGCCGCCTCCAGCCGCGCCAGCGCCTCGTCGGTGTCCAGCACGCCTAGCGCCTGCGCGACCAGCTCGTCCGTACGCCCTCGGCGCTCGACCCGCGCCGGGTTCGTCGCGAACGCCGGATCGTCCGCCAAATCCGGCCGCCCCAGCACCTGTTCGGCGAGCCGCCGCCACTCCCGGTCGTTCTGCACCGACAGCAGCACCCGCCCGCCGTCCGCCGTCGGATAGGCGTCGTACGGTGCGATCACGGCGTGCCCGAGCCCGGTGCGCGCCGGCGCGTTCCCGCCGTGCATCGCGTGGTGCAGGGGGTGCCCCATCCACTCGGCCAGCGCCTCCAGCATCGACACCTCCACCGGTCCGCCCCGGCCGGTCGTGCCACGCCGTACGAGCGCCGCGAGCACCCCCGAGAACGCGTACATCCCGGCGGCGATGTCCGCCGCCGGGATGCCCGCCTTCACCGGCTGCTCCGGAGTCCCCGTCACCGACACCAGCCCGGCCTCGCACTGCACGAGCATGTCGTAGGCCCGCTTGTCCGCGTACGGCCCCGACGCCCCGTAGCCCGAGATGTCCACCGCGATCAGCCGGGGGTGCGCGGCGCACAGCGTGGCGGCGTCCAGCCCGAGCCGGGCCGCCGCGCCGTGCGCGAGGTTCTGCACGAACACGTCCGCGTCCGCCACCAGCCGCCGTACGACGGCCAGGCCGCGCGGGTCCTTCAGATCCAGGGCCAGGGACTCCTTGCCCCGGTTGCACCACACGAAGTGCGAGGCCAGGCCCCGGGCGGCCGTGTCGTAGCCGCGGGCGAAGTCACCGCCGTCCACCCGCTCGACCTTGATCACCCGGGCCCCCAGGTCGGCGAGCTGACGGGTGGCGAAGGGGGCCGCGACGGCCTGCTCGACGGCGACGACGGTGATGCCGTCGAGAGGCAGGGGATCGCTGGTGCGGGGGAGTGGGCGCATGCCGTGGATCATGTCCCCGCCGGGGCGCCGTTGTCACCGGGGCGTGCCGAGCGTCACGTGCCCCGGCGTCCCGCCCCGGCTCACCGGGGTCCGGCCCGTCCCCCGGGCGGGCCGGAGGTCACTTGGGTCCGGCCGCGTACGTGCGGACCGCGAGCGGCACGAACACCGCGAGCAGGACGGCGCACCAGAGCAGCGACCCGGCGACGGGATGGGCGACCGGCCAGGCGGCTCCCTCCGGCACGGGCGCGTTCCCGAAGAGGTCGCGCAGGGCCGTGGCGACCGCGCTGATCGGGTTCCACTCGGCGACCGTGCGCAGCCAGCCCGGCAGGCCCTCGGTCGGGATGTACGCGTTGGACAGCAGCGGCAGCAGGAAGGTCGCGCCGCCCAGTTGGCCGGCCGCCTCCTCGTTCCGGGTGAGGAGGCCCAGGAAGATGCCGATCCACACGGCCGCGAACCGGAACAGCAGCAGCAGCCCGAACGCGCCGGCCGCAGCGAGCGCGTCCCCCTCGACCCGCCAGCCCACCGCGAGCCCGACCAGCAGGAACAGCACCGTCCCGGCGGCCGTGACGAGCACGTCCGCCAGCGCCTGGCCCAGCGGCACGGCGGCCCGGCTCATCGGCAGGGTGCGGAAGCGGTCCATCACGCCCCGGTGCGTGTCTTGCGCGGCCTGGAACATGCCGGTCATGATCCCGCCGGCCGCGGTCGCCACCAGCAGACCGGGCACCAGGAACCGCCGGTACTCCTCGCCCGGCACCGCGAGGGCGCTGCCGAAGACGTATCCGAAGAACAGCAGCATCGAGATGCTCATGATCTGGGTGAGGATCAGCAGCGCCGGGTTGTTGCGGACCCGCCGCAGCTGCCGGCCCAGCATCGCCGTGCCGTCGTACGCCAACGTGCTCATGCCGCACGCTCCTTGAGGTCGGTCCGGTCGGCGAGGGTGCCCTCGGTGAGGCGGAGGAACACGTCGTCGAGGGTCGGCGGGCGCAGGCTCGCGTCGACCAATGGCACGCCCGCCGCGTCGAGTTCACGGACGAGCCGGGGGAGCGTGAGTGTCGGGTCGAGGGTGACCACGCCGACGGCGTGCCGGTCGTGGTCGAACGAGGGTTCCGCGCCGGTCAGTTGGTCGAGAACGCCTGCCGCCTTCGTCATCGCGTCCGCGTGGGCGACGACGACCTCCGCGTACGAGCCGATGAGCGCCTTGAGCTGGGGCGGCGAGCCGCTGTGCGCGATCCGGCCCCGGTCCATCAGCACGACCTGGTCGGCGAGTTGGTCGGCCTCCTCCAGATACTGCGTGGTCAGCAGCACGGTCGTCCCCTCCGCCTTCAGGGCGCGCACGGCGTCCCAGATCTGGTTGCGGCTGACCGGGTCCAACCCGGTGGTGGGTTCGTCGAGGAAGAGCACCGCCGGGTGCCGGATCAGGCTCGCCGCCAGGTCGAGCCGGCGGCGCATGCCGCCCGAGTAGGTGGAGGCCGGCCGGTCGGCGGCCTCGGTCAGGCCGAAACGGTCGAGGAGTTCATCCGCGCGGGCCGCCGTGTCGCGGACGCGGTGCAGCCGGGCGAACAGCCGCAGGTTCTGCCGCCCGGTCAGGTCACCGTCCACCGACGCGTACTGCCCGGTCACCCCGATCGCCCGCCGGACCGCGTCCGGCTCCCGTACGAGGTCGTGGCCCGCGACCCGCGCCGAACCCGCGTCCGGCCGCAGCAGTGTCGCCAGCAGTCGGACGGCCGTCGTCTTGCCCGCCCCGTTCGGGCCGAGCATCCCGACCACCGTGCCCTCCGCCACGGCCAGATCGAGGCCGCGGAGGGCGTGGACGTCCCCGAAGCTCTTCTCCAGACCCTCACTAAGTACAGCGTACGTAGTAGTCATGGGTCGACCATAGCGCATTACGTACGCTGTACGTAACTAGGATGGTGGTCGAGGTGATGACCGATGGCTGGCCGAGCGGCCGAACCCGAAGTGATCTGGGCGCGCGCCGAGCGCACCGGCCGGGGCCCGAGACCCGCGTTCCGTCGCGCGGACATCGCGGCGGCGGCCGTGCGGCTCGCCGACGCGGACGGTCTCGACGCCGTGTCCATGCGGCACGTCGCGGCCGAGCTGGGCTGCGGCACGATGTCGCTGTACAACTACGTGCCCCGCAAGGAGGACCTGTACGAGCTGATGGTCGACGCGGTCGGCGGTGAGCACGAGCTGTGGGAGCCGAGCGGGGACTGGCGGGCCGACATGCGGCGGGTGGCCCACCAGACGCGGGACCTGCTGCTCCGCCACCCCTGGATGCCGCGATTGATGTCGCCGGTCTACGGGTTCAGCCCCAACGCGATGCGGTACCTGGAGCACTGCATGGCCTGCATGGATACGCTCGACGCGCCGTACGGGACGAAGATGCAGCTCCTGGGGATGCTGAACGGGTGTGTGACGACGTACGTCGCGAACGAGCTGGCGACGGCGGAGCGCGTGCGCTCACTGCCGTGGTCGGAGGAGCAGGAGAACGCGGTGCGGATCGCCTACCTGGGCAGTCAGATCGCGTCCGGGGAGTTTCCCAGGCTGGCCGCGGCGTTCATGGAGGACTCGGGGCCGATCGATCTTGAGCAGGTGTTCGAGTGGATGCTCGGGAGGGTGCTGGATTCGTTCGCGCCGTAGGGGCCGGGCGGTGGGCGGCCACGGGTTCCTCGCGGCTCGTCGCGCGGCTCCCCGCACCCCGAGAACGGCGAAGCCGTGTGCCCGCCCCTCTCACAGCAGGGTGAACTGGCCCTCCGGGCCCTCCTCGTGGTGGTCCAGGACCGAGGCGGGCCCGCGGGTCGACTCCGGGACAGGGAGGACGCCCGCCTCGCGCAGGTCCGCCGTCGTGATCGGCCGGTCGACCGTCAGCCCGGCCTGCCGCGGCCGCAGTTCCGCCAGCAACGCGAGCACGGTGATCAGTTCCAGCAGCTCCGACGTCCAGGTCTGCGGCCAGGTCGTCGGGCGGATCGCCGCCAGCGTGCCCGGCTCCGCCTGTTCCGTTCTGCGGGCGAACCATTCCTCCAGGACGCGGACGCCCCCCACCTGGAAGTCCCAGGCGTCGGCCGGTACGGGGGAGACACGGCCCGCGTCGACGAGCAGGGTCTCCTCGTCGCGGTCGTAGACGACTTCGACGGGGCGGGAGGGGAGCGGGGCGCGGACGTAGGGGCGGCGGCCACCGGGGAGTTTGGGGCGGTCACCGTCGCGGCGCATGAGCCACAGGGTGCGGCGGCCCAGCTCGACGCCGTGGGACCAGGCTTCGGGGTCGGTGGGCAGGGGGACATCGACGCGGTGGGGGCCGGGGCGCGCTGCCACCAGGATCCAGGCGAGGACGTCGACGGGATCGACGGGGCCGGTGCCGAGACGCTCGCCGACGTACTCCCGCAGGCCGGGTGCGAGGTTCGGCTCCACGCCGCCCGGCCGTCGGTACAGGGGGCGGACGCGGCCGATGCGTGGGCCGTGGGCGGGGGGCAGGGGCAGGACGGGGGAGGCCAGGAGAGCGGGGCCCGACGACTCCGGTGCGACCGTCTGCTCGACCACGAAGACCTGCCGCTCGTCCGCCACGCGCCACAGCTCGGGGCGGGCGGCGTCGATCAGGCGGTGGTCGGGGATGAGCCACTGCTCGTCGAAGGGGGCGGCCAGGACACGGACGGGCTCGGGGCAGGGGCCCGTCTCGCGGGCCAGCCGGCCGGTACCGCCGGACCGGCCCGGCAGCTGGGCCACCGCCGAGGTGAGCGTGCGGGAGCGGGTGGGGGCGAACAGGGCCTCGCGGTCCGGGCCCTCCGCCTTCAGCAGGGTGTCCCAGCGGGCCTTCAGGGAGGCCGCGTCGGGCGCCGTCGGCCACGCCCGGCCCAGCCGTGGCGGTGCGACGGACCACGGCATGAGGTCCGCGAGCAGCGGAGCGTCGTCGAGCGTCACGCTGGGCATCGTACGACCTCGTCCGTGGGCGTCGAGGGGGACGGTGACGGATCCGTGGGCGTCGAGGGGGACGGTGACGGATCCGTGGGCGTCGAGGGGGACGGTGAGGATCAGTGGGCATCGAGGGTGACCGTGAACGAGAAGCGGTCGCCCCGGTAGTGGATGACCGCCACGTCCAGGACGCGGCCGGACTCGTCGTGGGTGACGCCCGTGTAGTGGAGGATCGGGCTGAGCAGGGGGACCTGGAGGAGGCGGGCGGTCTCCGGGTCGGCGATGCGGGCCTCGACCGTGTCGGTGATCCGGCCGATGGCCACGCCCACGACATCGCGGAGGACCTTCGTCATCGGCCAGCGGAGCAGGTCGTCGCGGTCGATGCGTTCGGCCAACTCGGGGCGGACGTAGTTGCGGGCGTGGTTGGTGGGCTCGCCCGTCTTCTCGTCGCCGCGCAACCGGTGGTACGTGGCCACCTCGGTCAAGTCGGGGAAGTACTCCGAGAGTTCACCCGACACAGGGGTGCTGCCCTGGTCCAGCAGCTCGGTCGTCATGCCCGACTGCTGGGCCACGATCGCGTCCACCGAGCCGAGCAGGCGTACGGGCGAGCCCCGCTGGGCGCTCGGCTCGATGAACGTGCCGCGCCGGCGGTGCCGGGTGATCAGGCCCTCGTCCTCCAGCTCCTTCAGCGCCTGCCGCATGGTCAGCACGCTCACCCCGTAGTGCCCGGCCAGCTGCTCCTCGGTGGGCAGCCGCAGGGGATCCCGGGGAGACCGGCCGAGTATCGAGGCGCGCAGCGACTGCGACACCTGGTACCAGAGCGGCAGTTTGCGGTTCAGGACGATCGAGTCCGGAGCGAATGAGGTCACGACGGTATCCGTACCCGGCGCGGCGCGTTCAGCGCAACGGGTCGAAGTGGCGCTGGAGCCCGGACCACACCTCGTCGTACCCCTGCTGCAGGTGCTCCGCCCGGGCCGCCTGCGTGGTCGTGAGGATCGGCCAGCGCGTCTCGAACATGAAGGCGAGCCCGTCGTCGACCCGCTGCGGCGCCAGCTCCACCGCGCTCGCCCGGTCGAAGGTCTCCCGGTCCGGTCCGTGCGCCGACATCATGTTGTGCAGCGAGCCGCCACCGGGCACGAAGCCCCCTTTTCCGGCAGTCTTCGCGTCGTACGCGCCCTCGATCAGGCCCATGTACTCGCTCATCACGTTCCGGTGGAAGTACGGCGGCCGGAACGTGTCCTCGCCCACCAGCCAGCGCGGCGCGAAGACCACGAAGTCCACCCCCGCCAGGCCGGGGGTGTCGCTCGGCGAGGTCAGCACCGTGAAGATCGACGGGTCCGGGTGGTCGTACGAGATCGTCCCGATGACGTTGAAGCGGCGCAGGTCGTAGACGTACGGCGTGGAGTTGCCGTGCCAGGCCACCACGTCGAGCGGTGAGTGGTCGTACGTGGCCGTCCAGAGGTTGCCGCAGAACTTGTTCACCACCTCCACCGGGCCCTCGACGTCCTCGTACGCGGCCACCGGCGCCCGGAAGTCCCGCGGGTTCGCGAGGCCGTTGGCGCCGATCGGGCCCAGGTCGGGGAGGCGGAAGGGGGCGCCGTAGTTCTCGCAGACATAGCCGCGGGCCGAGGCGTCCAGGAGCTCGACGCGGAAGCGCACGCCCCGGGGGATCAGGGCGACCTCGCCGGGCTCGACGTGCAGCAGGCCGAACTCCGTGCGCAGGAGCAGGCCGCCGCGCTCCGGGACGATCAGAAGCTCGCCGTCCGCGTCGCTGAAGACCCGCTCCATGGCGGAATTGGCGTGATACAGGTGCACGGCCACGCCCGTGCGCTGCGCCGCGTCGCCGTTGCCGCCGAGGGTCCACAGGCCGCCGAGGAAGTCGGTGCCCGCGGGGGGCTCCGGGAGGGGGTTCCAGCGGAGGCGGTTGGGGTCGGGGACCGTCTCGGTGAAGGGCGCCGTGCGGAGGGCACCGTGGTCCGTGCGCGTGAAGGCGGGGTGGGCGGCGGACGGGCGGATCCGGTACAGCCAGGAGCGGCGGTTGTGGGCCCTCGGTTCGGTGAACGCGGTGCCGCTGAGCTGCTCCGCGTACAGGCCGAGCGGGGCGCGCTGCGGGGAGTTGCGGCCGTGCGGCAGCGCGCCCGGGACCGCCTCCGAGGCGTGCTCGTTGCCGAAACCGGAGAGGTATTCCAGCCCCTCGGCCGTCTTCCTCGCGTCCCCGCTCATGCCTGCTCCCTCGCACTCCTGATTCCTGTGCTTCACCGTAGGATTCGGCCGGGGCGGGCGCAAGTGGGCGGCCAGGGGGCGGCGAGAGGACAGGGCGACAACCGGACGCCGGCGGGACGTCGACAGATCGGGTGCATCGGGCGGAGAGGGAGAACCGGATCGGGAGGAGACCCGTCCTGTCAGTGCGGTGCCTTAGTCTCCCGGCAGGCTGTGGGCGTGCGGATGTTCGCTGTCCGTCGTACTCCACGGCTGAGCGGGAGCGGTGGTACCAGCCGTACTGATTCGGAAGGGCTCAGCGGGCCCGCCGTCCCCAACCATCACACCACCACCATCACCATCGGCGGAAAGGCATCTTGGCTTCCTCCCCCTCGTGAACGAGGCGGATTCCTACGGCTCGCGCCGTGGGGTTTTCTGCTTCGTCGCCGACTGCCCGCCCGGAGAACTCCGTTGAGGTCTTACGCCAGCTCCGCAGACTGTCACCGCCAGCCCGGCGGCCAGAAGATTCTTCGCCGCGTTCACGTCCCGGTCATGGGTCGTGCCACAGCTGTCGCACGTCCACATACGGACGCCGAGCGGCATCTTTTTCTGCAAGGTGCCGCAGCTGGAGCACAGCTTGGAGGACGGGAAGAAGCGGTCCACCGCGATCACTTCCCGCCCGTACCAGGCGGCCTTGTACTCCAGCATGGAGCGGAACTCGCTCCAGCTTGCGTCCGAGATGGCTCGGGCGAGTGTGTGGTTCTTGACCGTGTTGCGCACGGCCAGGTCCTCGATCACGAGCGTTTGGTTCTCACGCACGAGCCGAGTGGTCAGCTTGTGGAGCATGTCCCGGCGCCGGTCGGCGATCCGGGCGTGGACCCTGGCGACCTTGCGCCGCGCCTTGGCCCGGTTGGTCCCGTCACCCTTGGCCTTGCGGGACAACTCCCGCTGTGCCATGGCCAGACGGGCGCGGTCACGGCGCTCATGCCTCGCGTTGGCGACCTTCTCCCCCGTGGAGAGGGTCAGGAGGTGGTCCAGCCCGACATCGATCCCAACCGCTGCATCAGTGGCGGGAAGGGGCCTGACAGTGGGGTCGTCGCACAGCATCGAGACGAACCAGCGTCCGGCCGCGTCCTGAGACACGGTCACCGTGGACGGCTTCGCCCCGTTTGGCAGTGGGCGCGACCACACGATGTCGAGCGGTTCGCTCATCTTGGCCAGGGTCAGCTTCCCGTCACGGAACCGGAAACCGGAGACGGTGTACTCGGCCGACTTCCGCGACCTCTTGCGCGACTTGAAGCGCGGGTACTTGGCCCGCTTTGCGAAGAAATGGGTGAACGCGGTCTGCAGGTGCCGCAGTGCCTGCTGAAGCGGAACGGACGACACGTCGTTGAGGAACGCCAGCTCCTCGGTCTTCTTCCACGCCGTCAGCATGGCCGAGGTCTGGTTGTAGTTGACCCGGTCCTGACGCGCCCACGCCTCGGTACGGGCGCCGAGCGCCATGTTGTAGACCTTCCGCACGCATCCGAACGTGCGCGACAGTTCCGCCGTCTGCGCATCGGTCGGGTGGAAGCGGTACTTGAATGCCCGCTTCACATGGCTTGTGGTCACCCTCACAAACTGGCATGGCTATATGTGAAACCTAGGTCTCCAGGTCAGAGTGCCGGGATCCACCCTGGCGGATCCCGGCTCCTTGCCCTGCTCCGCAGGGATTTCGTTTCCTCCTCCGGTTGAAGCCGAGGGGATCCACGAAAGGACTCCGATGAAGCCCGTGTCCCAGGCGACCTCCCTGCGCCGCGCCCCCGTGCAGCGGCGCAGTGCCGAACGACTGACCAGGATCCTCGACGCCTGCGCCGACCTCCTCGACGAGGTGGGCTACGACGCGCTGAGCACCCGCGCCGTGGCGCTGCGCGCGGGCGTGCCCATCGGCTCCGTGTACCGGTTCTTCGGCAACAAGCGCGCGATGGCCGACGCCCTCGCCGAACGCAACCTGGACCGTTTCACCGACCGGGTCACCCGCCGTCTCCAGGCGACGGGCGGCCGGGACTGGCGCACCGCCATGGACGCCGTCCTCGACGAATACCTCGACATGAAGCGCAACGCCCCCGGCTTCGCCCTCATCGACTTCGGCAACCAGATCCCCGTCGGTGGCAGCCGCCAGGAACCGAACCACCGCGTCGCCGACCGGCTGTCCGAACTGCTCTCCGCGTTCATCGACCGCACCCCCGACGAGGATCTCCGTCGCACCTTCCTCATCGCCGTCGAGACCGCCGACACCCTCGTGCACCTGGCCTTCCGGCTCTCCCCGGCGGGCGACGCGCGGATCATCCAGGAGATGCGGGAGCTGCTGCGGGCCTATCTCGCCCGCGTGCTGGACTGACACCGGGCCGGACCGGGGGCCGGCCCCGGGCGCGGACTGCCCGAGCCGGGATGCGGACTGCCCGAGCCTGGATGCTGGCTGTACGGCCCCGCCCCGGCCGGGGCCGGCCGGGACCCGGCCCGGTGAGGGTCTCGCGATTTCCCGACAAGACCCCCGGCAGCCCCTCCCCGTGATGCATACCGGTCGGTATGCTCGGCCTCGGTGCCGCGTGCCTCCCTGCGCGCGGCGCCCGTCCGAGCGTCACCGTCGCCGCCGCCCCTCCGGGAGGACCCGTGTCCACCACCATCGACTCCCGCACCGCCCTGCGCGTCTGCCCCCTCTGCGAGGCCACCTGCGGCCTCACCCTCACCATCGAGGGCACCCGGGTGACCAAGGCGCGCGGTGACCGGGACGATGTGTTCAGCAAGGGCTTCATCTGCCCGAAGGGCGCCTCCCTGGGCGCGGCCGACGGGGACCCGGACCGGCTGCGCACCCCACTGGTCCGCAGGGACGGCGAACTGCGGGAGGCGACCTGGCAGGAGGCCTTCGACGCCGTCGCCGCCGGCCTCCGTCCCGTCGTCGAGGCCCATGGGCCGAACGCCGTCGGTCTCGTCCTCGGCAACCCGAACGTGCACACCGTGGCCGGCGGCCTCTACCCGCCGGTCCTCGTCGGCGGCCTCGGCACCCGCAGCCTGTTCAGCGCCTCCACGGTCGACCAGATGCCCAAGCACGTCTCCAGCGGACTGCTCTACGGCGACGCCAACGCCATCCCCGTACCCGACCTCGACCGCACCGACCACCTGCTGCTCCTCGGCGCCAACCCCCTGGAGTCCAACGGCAGTCTGTGCACCGCCCCCGACTTCCCCGGCAAGCTCAAGGCCCTCAAGGCCCGCGGCGGCACCCTCACGGTCGTCGACCCCCGCCTGACCCGCACGGCCAAGCTCGCCGACCGGCACGTGGCGATCCGCCCCGGCGCGGACGCGCTGCTGCTCGCGGCGATGGCGCAGGTCCTCTTCGAGGAGGACCTCGTCGACCTCGGGGCACTCGCCCCGCACGTCCAAGGGGTCGAGGAACTGGCCGTCGCCGTACGCGAGTTCACGCCCGAGGCCGTGGCCGAGGCCTGTGACGTCGACGCCGCGACCGTCCGCGCGCTGGCCCGCGAACTGGCCGCCGCGCCCACCGCCGCCGTATACGGCCGCATCGGCAGCTGCACCGTCCCGCACGGAACCCTCGCCAGCTGGCTGGTCGACGTGCTCAACATCCTCACCGGCAACCTCGACCGGCCCGGCGGCGCCCTCTTCCCGCAGTCCGCGACCGACAGGACGCCCCGGCCCGCCGGACCCGGCCACGGCTTCGCGCTCGGCCGCTGGCGCAGCCGGGTCAGCGGCCACCCCGAGGCCAAGGGCGAGCTGCCGCTGTCCGCGCTCGCCGAGGAGATCGACACCGCCACCCCCGAGGGCAGCCCGATCCGTGCCCTCGTCACGATCGCCGCCAACCCCGTGCTCTCCGCACCCGACGGCGACCGCCTCGACAAGGCGCTCGACTCCCTGGACTTCATGGTCAGCGTCGACCCGTACCTGGGCGAGACCGCCCGCCACGCCGACGTCGTCCTGCCGCCGCCCCCGCCCTCCCAGGCCCCGCACTACGACTTCGCGCTCAACACCCTGGCCGTACGCAACCAGGTCCGCTACAACCGCGCCGCCGTCCCCCTGGAGGACGGCCGCATGTCCGAGACGGAGATCCTCGCGCGGCTCGTCCTCGCCGCCACCGGCATGCACGGCGCCGACCCCTCCGCCGTCGACGACCTGGTCATCGGCCAGACTCTGGGCAAGGCCGTCAAGGAGGCCCACTCGCCCGTGCACGGCCGCGACCCCGAGGAACTCGCCGCCCAGCTCACCGGCACGGGTGGCCCCGAGCGCCGGCTCGACATGATGCTGCGCCTCGGCCCGTACGGCGACGGCTTCGGCGCCGACCCGGACGGGCTGACCCTCGCGAAGCTGCTGGCCCACCCGCACGGCATCGACCTCGGGCCGCTGAAGCCGCGTCTGCCGCAGCCGCTGAAGACGGTGAGCGGCAGGATCGAACTGCTGCCGCAGCCGATCGTCGACGACCTGCCGAGGCTCCGCACCGCCCTGCGGGAGCGCCCGGACGGCCTCGTCCTCATCGGCCGCCGCCATCTGCGGTCCAACAACAGCTGGCTGCACAACATCCCCGCCCTCACCGGCGGCACCAACCGCTGCACCCTGCACATCCACCCCGACGACGCGAGCCGCCTCGGACTCGCCGACGGGGACGCCGTACGGATCAAGGGCGCCGGGGGAGAGGTCACCGCTCCCGTCGAGGTCACCGACGTCGTACGACGCGGAGTCGTCAGCCTTCCGCACGGCTGGGGACACGACCGCCCGGGCACCCGTATGAGCCACGCCGCGATCGACCCCGGGGTGAACGTCAACCAACTCCTCGACGGCTCCCTGCTCGACCCGCTGTCGGGCAACGCGGTCCTCAACGGCATCCCCGTCGATCTCTCCCGAGCAGGCGCAACGCTGTGACCTGGAGTTCTGCTCTTATTGCTCGCATGTCAACGTCTTGTTAAGACTTGCGGGCCCGCCCTAACGTCGTCGCACCGCCGGTGCCCTGGTGGGAGTTCAAGGGCGAACGTTAGGTATCCACATGTTGACCATCCTCGGCTTCGCCATGATCGCGACCTTCCTGGTCCTGATCATGATGAAGAAGATGTCGCCGATCGCGGCACTCGTACTGATCCCCGCGCTCTTCTGCGTGTTCGTCGGAAAGGGAGCCAATCTCGGCGACTACGTCATCGAGGGGGTGGGCAATCTCGCGCCCACCGCCGCGATGCTGATGTTCGCCATCGTCTACTTCGGCCTCATGATCGACGTCGGTCTCTTCGACCCGATCGTCCGAGGCATCCTGAAGTTCTGCAAGGCCGACCCCCTGCGCATCGTCGTCGGCACGGCCCTGCTCGCCGCGATCGTCTCCCTGGACGGCGACGGTTCGACCACCTTCATGATCACCGTCTCGGCGATGTACCCGCTGTACAAGCGCCTGAAGATGAGCCTGGTCGTGATGACCGGTGTCGCCGCCACCGCCAACGGCGTGATGAACACGCTGCCCTGGGGCGGCCCGACCGCCCGCGCCGCCACCGCGCTCAAGCTCGACGCCGCCGACATCTTCGTCCCGATGATCCCCGCGCTCCTCGTCGGCCTGCTCTTCGTCTTCATCCTCTCCTACGGCCTCGGCCTGCGGGAGCGCAAGCGCCTCGGTGTGCTGAGCCTCGACGAGGTGCTGGAGCAGGAGAAGATCGTCAAGGACGAGGAGAAGTCCGAGTCCGAGGAGACCGTGCTCGTCGGCGCGGGCGCCTCGTCCGCCGCCGCCGGATCCGGTGACGACCAGGGCCGTACGGCCAAGACCACCGGCGGAGCGGGCTCCGGCACCGACTCCGAGGACGACGACGAGGACGACGTCCGCCTCCAGGGCCTGGACCCCAACCGCCCGACCCTGCGCCCCAAGCTGTACTGGTTCAACGCGCTGCTCACGGTCGCGCTGCTCACCGCCATGATCATGGAGTGGCTGCCGATCCCGGTGCTGTTCATCATCGGTGCCGCACTCGCGCTGACCGTCAACTTCCCCCACATTCCCGACCAGAAGGCGCGGCTCGCCGCCCACGCCGACAACGTCCTCAACGTCTCCGGCATGGTCTTCGCCGCCGCCGTCTTCACCGGCGTCCTCCAGGGCACCGGCATGGTCGACTCGATGGCCAAGTGGATCGTCGACGCCATCCCGGGCGGCATGGGCCCGCACATGGCCCTCGTCACCGGCTTCCTGAGCCTGCCGCTCACCTACTTCATGTCCAACGACGGCTTCTACTTCGGTGTCCTGCCGGTGCTCGCCGAGGCCGGCGCCGCCCACGGGGTCTCGCCGCTGGAGATCGCCCGCGCCTCCCTCGTCGGCCAGCCGCTGCACATGTCCAGCCCGCTGGTGCCGGCCGTGTACGTCCTCGTGGGTATGGCGAAGGTCGAGTTCGGCGACCACACGAAGTTCGTGGTGAAGTGGGCGGCCGCGACCTCGCTGATCATCCTCGGGGCGGGCGTACTGTTCGGCATCATCTGAACCCTGTCCGGCATCGTCTGAACGGGGGCGCCCGACTCCCCCGCTCCGGAGCGAAGTTCCCTCGCACCGGCGTGAACTTCCTCAAGGAGGAACCGCATCGTGAGGCCCGGTAGGAACCGCGGCTGGCTGCTCCGCCTCGTCATCGCCTTCAGCTTCGCGCAGGGGGCGGTGTCGATGGCCCGGCCCGCCGTGTCCTACCGGGCCCTCGCTTTGGGCGCCGACGAGCGCGCGGTCGGCGTGATCGCGGGGGTCTACGCCCTGCTCCCGCTGTTCGCCGCCGTCCCGCTCGGCCGCAGGACCGACCAGGGCCGCTGCGCGCCCCTGCTGCCCGTGGGTGTCGTCCTCATATCCGGCGGCTGTGTCATGAGCGGACTGGCGAACTCGCTGGTGGCGATGGCCGTGTGGAGCGGCGTGATGGGCCTCGGCCATCTCTCGTTCGTGATCGGCGCCCAGTCCCTGGTGGCCCGCCAGTCCGCGCCGCACGAACACGACCGCAACTTCGGCCACTTCACCATCGGCGCCTCCCTCGGCCAACTCGTCGGCCCGGTCGCCGCCGGTGCCCTGATCGGCGGAGCGGACATGGTCCGTACGAGCGCCCTGGCGCTGGTGGTGGCCGGCGCGGGGGCGGCGGTCTCGTTCACCTCGCTGTGGCGGATAGAGCGTCCGGTCGAGCCCAAGTCCCGTACGGCGCAGGGCGATCGGATACCCGTCCACCGCATCCTGCGCACCCGGGGGGTGCCGGGCGGCATCTTCATCAGCCTCGCCGTGCTGTCGGCGACGGACATCCTCACCGCGTATCTGCCGGTGGTCGGCGAGCACCGGGGCATCGCCCCCTCGGTGATCGGTCTCCTGCTGAGTCTGCGCGCGGCGGCGACCATCGCGTGCCGTCTGGTGATGACGCCGATGCTGCGGCTGCTCGGCCGGACCGCGCTGCTCACCGTCACCTGTGTGCTCGGGGCCGTGCTGTGCGCCGGGATCGCGCTGCCGGTTCCGGTGTGGGCGCTGGCCCTGATACTCGCCGCCCTCGGGTTCTGCCTCGGGGTCGGACAGCCGCTCTCCATGACGACGGTGGTGCAGGCCGCGCCGGACGACGCCCGGTCCACCGCCCTCGCGCTGCGGCTCACGGGTAACCGGCTGGGACAGGCCGGGGCGCCCGCCGCCGCGGGTCTGATCGCCGGCGTCGCGGGTGTGGCCGCGCCGTTCGTGATGCTCGGCGCCCTGCTGCTGGTGTCGTCGGGCATCGCCCTGCGCTCGCCGACGCAGCCGGGGCGGGGGAGCGGCACGTCGGAGAAGGAGAAGGAGAAGGAGAAGGAGAAGGAGAAGGAGAAGGAGAAGGAGACGGAGAAGGAGAAGGAGACGGAGACGAAGGCGGGGGAGGAGACGGGGGAGGGGAAGAGGAAGAGGAAGGGCTCGCGGCCCCGTGCGTGCCTGGGCCGGAAGAGGGATATCTGACGGGTCGTCGGGCGCGGCTCGCCCCGTACCCGGTGTGGTGTGACAGAGAGTCAGGCGAAAGAGCGATTTGTGTGAAAATCGTCTGACTCGGAGGTTCTGCATGTCCACCTCGTCCCGCCCGCGCCCCGCCGGAGTGCGCGTGAGTGCCGCCGCCGTCCTCGCGGCACTCACCGTCACGGGAGCCAGCCTCATCACGGCACCGGCCGCCGTCGCCGCCCCCGGCGACCCCGAGGTCGTGATCCACAAGGTGGGCTTCCCGTTCGACAATCAGCGCAACCAGCAGCTGGTCTGCGACTTCTACCTCGCTGCCTTCAACTTCCCCAGGGACCCCACACCGACCCAGCGCATCAACTGGACGATCGACCGGCAGCCCCCGGCGCCGCGCACCGATCCCGTCGCCACGGGCGAGATCCCCCTCGGGCCCGACGGCGCCGGGCACAGTACGCCCGTGGCGCCCGAGAACGCGGCGCGGCTTCCCAACGGGAACTACGTGCTCACCTGGCGGACCATCGGCGGGACGCTGGAGGAAGGGCGCAGGGAGATCGACGTCGACTGTCCGCTCACCGGGCCCGGAGCCGGCAGGCCCGGAGCCGGCAGGCCCGGAGGTGCGGGGCCCGACCGCGTCGTCTCGGAAGGCGTCGTCCCGGAAGGCGTCGTCCGGGAAGGCGCCGTCCCGGAAGGCGCCGTCCCGGCCGGCGGCGGCGGTCTCGCCATGACCCAGGACTTCGCGCCGGTCGCCGGCGCGGCCGGCGTGGGCCTCGCCGCGGTCGGCGGGGTGGCCTATCTGCGGCTGCGCCGTCGCCGCGCCGATGGCGCCGCGTAGACGCCGGCCGAGGCCCTGGTACCGGACGCGCGCCTACCGCCTGACGCGCACGGTCGTGATGACCGTCGCGCTGGTGGTGGGCGGCGTCCATCTGGCGGAGGGCAGGGAGCGGAGCGAGACCGCCGAGGCGCCCTCCGCCTGGGCCGACACCGGGGCGCGTGGCGCGGGGGCCCCGGGCGCCCAGGCGTCCCTGTACCTCACGCCCCCACCACCCGACGAATCCGCGCACGCCGCGTCCCCGAGGGCGACAGCCGGGAAACGGACCGCGCAGACCGAACCGGCCGGACGGACCGAAGCGGCCGGACGGACCGAACCGGCCGGACGGACCGAAGCGGCCGGACGGACCGAGTACACCGAGCCGGTCGGGCGCGTGAGTCCGGGGCTCGCCGATCCGGCCGGGCGGGTGGACCAGAGGCCCGCCGAGCAGACACGGCCCACTCCCGCCGTACCCGCCGGGCCGATGCCCGCCGAGCCCCCACAGCCTCCCCCCACCGCGCCGGCCGAGCCGAGGAGGCCCGCCCGGCCCCGTACGTTGCCGCCCTCCCCGGCGAAGACCGTCACCATCCGGTACCTCGGCATCGAGGCGCCCGTGATCGGGCTCCGCCTCGACGGCCGGCGGCGGCTTCCCGCGCCGCCGGACGACAGACCCAAGGTGGTCGGCTGGTACACGGAGGGGCCCGCGCCCGGCGGGCCCGGCACCGCGGTCGTCGTCGGTCACCGGGACACCCGGACGGGCCCCGCCGTCTTCGCCGCGCTGGATGTGATCAAGCCCGGCCGCATCGTGGAGGTCCTGCGGGCCGACGGCCGCACCGCCGTCTACACCGTGGACGCCGTGAGGACGTACGAGAAGGCCCGATTCCCCAACAAGGAGGTGTACGGCCACCGAGGCCGCCCCGAGCTGCGCCTGATCACCTGCGGCGGGACGTACGACCGGTGGAAGGGCTACGCGAGCAACGTCGTCGTCTTCGCCCACCTCACCGCGACCCGGGAACCCGCGCGCAAGCCGTGAACCGGCGCGCAGAGCGCATGACGTGCGCCTTGGCGAGCCCCGGGGGCGTACGGGCGCACACGCGGCCCGCCCCCGGCGCGGCCGACTGATCCGGAGGCGACGGCCCCACTAGAGGTGGACGCATGACCTTGCACTCCACCGTTCCTGAAGACTGAGCAAGAATGAGCCTGATCAGTCGCACGCCCCGAACGGTCTTGGGCGCTCCCCCACTGCCTTAAGGGCGTGGGAGGTACCCCCAGGTCCCCGGCGTACTCGACCCCGGGGCAGCGACACGCATCCTGTGCGTGGTCCGATCCCGGGAGGCCCCCGCGGCCGGAGGCCGCTGATGAACACAGCCCTGCGCGACCTGGGCAATTGGGTACGGCCAGTGGCGACGGGGAGGCCCCGGACCACCTCTCTGGTGGAGCGGGGGCCCCGCACGCCGGCGCCGTATCCGGCGTCCCAGAGCGCGTGATCACGTTGACCCGGACGGTCCAGGGCGCCACAAGCCAGGAAGCCGACCATCACACGATCGAGTCAATGCGGCCCCATGTGCGCCCTTCGGCGAACAGTTGCCATCCCCACGAGTACCGGCACCCGCACGACACGCGGAGCCGGGCGGGAGCCCGCACCCGCCCCTTCACCCGGGCCCGGGTCGCCGTCGTGGCCGCCGTCTGTCTGTCGGCCGACAGACAGACGGCGTACGCCACCCTCGCCGAGGACGCGTCAGCCGGTTCCGTCGTGACGAGTCCTGCCTCACTGTCCGGGGCTCTGGTGCCGGAAAACTATCAGAGCTAGTTTTTGGGGCGGACGACACAGCCCGCCCGGGAGGCAGCACGATGAAGGCACACGACGGTATGTACATCGGCGGTACCTGGCGGCCCGCCGCCGGGACCGACACGATCGAGGTCGTGAACCCGGCCGACGAGCAGGTGATCGACCGGGTCCCGGCAGGCACCGCCGAGGACGTCGACGCCGCCGTGCGGGCCGCCCGCGCCGCCCTCCCCGGCTGGGCCGCGACCCCGCCCGCCGAGCGGGGCGCGCTCATCGGCGCGCTGCGCGACGCGCTCGCCGCGCGCCGGGAGGAGATCGCCGAGACGGTGACGGCGGAGCTCGGCTCGCCGCTGCCGTTCTCCCAGCGGGTGCACGCGGACCTGCCGGTCGCGGTCGCCGGCTCGTACGCCGAGCTGGCCGCGAAGCACGCCTTCGAGGAGAAGGTCGGCAACTCGACCGTCCACCACGAGCCCATCGGCGTGGTCGGCGCGATCACCCCCTGGAACTACCCGCTGCACCAGATCGTCGCCAAGGTCGCCCCGGCCCTCGCCGCGGGCTGCACGGTCGTCCTGAAGCCCGCCGAGGACACCCCGCTGACCGCCCAGCTCTTCGCCGAGGCCGTGCACGAGGCGGGCGTGCCCGCCGGGGTGTTCAACCTGGTCACCGGGCTGGGCCCGGTCGCCGGGCAGGCCCTCGCCGAGCACGACGGCGTCGACCTGGTCTCCTTCACCGGCTCCACGGCGGTGGGCCGGCGCATCGCCGCGACCGCCGGGGCCGCCATCAAGAAGGTGGCCCTGGAACTCGGCGGCAAGTCCGCCAACGTGATCCTCCCGAGCGCCGACCTGACCAAGGCGGTCGGCGTCGGCGTCGCCAACGTCATGTCCAACTCCGGCCAGACGTGCAGCGCCTGGACCCGCATGCTCGTCCACACCTCCCAGTACGACGAGGCCGTCGAGCTGGCCGCCGCGGCCGCCGCGAAGTACGGCGACCGCATCGGCCCGCTGGTCAACGCCAAGCAGCAGGAACGGGTGCGGGGTTATATCGAGAAGGGCGTCGCCGAGGGCGCCCGCCTGATCGTCGGCGGCGCCGAACCCCCGCGCGAACAGGGCTACTTCGTCAGTCCCACCGTCTTCGCCGACGTGACCCCCGAGATGACCGTCGCGCAGGAGGAGATCTTCGGCCCGGTCCTGTCGATCCTCCGCTACGAGGACGAGGACGACGCCCTGCGGATCGCCAACGGCACGGTCTACGGGCTGGCCGGCGCCGTCTGGGCCGGCGACGACACCGAGGCCGTGGCCTTCGCCCGCCGCATGGACACCGGCCAGGTCGACATCAACGGCGGCCGCTTCAACCCGCTGGCCCCCTTCGGCGGTTACAAGCAGTCGGGAGTGGGCCGCGAACTCGGCGCCCACGGTCTGACCGAGTACCTGCAGACCAAGTCCCTTCAGTTCTGAGCGGGTTCGGACCGACGGCGGGGGCGGTTGCGGACGGACGCCGGTCGAGGGTCGCGTCGCCGTCCGTACCGTTCCCGCCTGCCGGGCCGAGCGAGTCGTTTCCCAGCGAGCGTAGGAGAGTCGTCCCCCATGGCCGTTCGAGCCGCCGTACTGCCCGCCGTCGGTGCCCCGTTGGAGATCACCGGGATCGAGCTGCCGGACCCCGGGCCCGGCCAGGTCCGGGTGCGGCTGGCCGCCGCCGGGGTCTGCCACTCCGACCTGTCGCTGTCCGACGGAACCATGCGGGTGCCGGTGCCCGCCGTGCTCGGCCATGAGGGGGCGGGCACCGTCCTCGCGGTCGGCGACGGGGTCACCCATGTCGCGCCCGGCGACGGCGTCGTCCTCAACTGGGCTCCCTCCTGCGGGAGCTGCCACGCCTGCTCGCTCGGCGAGGTGTGGCTGTGCGCGAACGCGCTGCTCGGCGCCGGGAACGTGTACGCCCGCCGCGCCTCCGACGGTGCCGACCTCCACCCCGGGCTGAACGTGGCCGCCTTCGCGGAGGAGACGGTCGTGGCCGCCGGGTGCGTGCTCCCCGCCCCCGACGGCGTCCCGCTCACCGACGCGGCCCTGCTCGGCTGCGCGGTCCTCACCGGCTACGGCGCCGTCCACCACTCGGCGCGGGTCCGCGAGGGCGAGACCGTCGCCGTGTTCGGGGTGGGCGGGGTCGGACTGGCCGCGCTGCAGGCGGCGCGGATCGCCGGCGCGTCCCGGATCGTCGCCGTGGACGTCTCCCCGGCGAAGGAGGAGCTGGCGCGTGCGGCGGGGGCCACGGAATACGTCGTCGCCTCCGAGGACACCGCCCGCGCGATCCGTGCCCTGACCGGCAAGCAGGGCGTGGACGTCGCCGTGGAGTGCGTCGGCCGCGCGGTCACCATCCGGGCGGCCTGGGAGTCGACCCGGCGCGGCGGCCGCACCACCGTCGTCGGCATCGGCGGCAAGGACCAGCAGGTCACCTTCAACGCCCTGGAACTCTTCCACTGGGGCCGCACCCTCTCCGGCTGCGTCTACGGCAACTCCGACCCCGCCCGCGACGTTCCGCTCCTCGCGGACCACATCAGGGCCGGCCGCCTGGACCTGGGCGCCCTGGTGACCGACCGCATCTCCCTGGACGACATCCCGGGGGCCTTCGACAACATGCGGGCGGGCAAGGGCGGCCGGGCTCTGGTGACGTTCTGATTCTGCCGCGGGTGACTCGTGGTCGCCCGCAGCCGAATCAGAACGGCCGCGGGTGATGCGTGGTCGCTCGCGCGGTTCCCCGCGCCCCTGAAAGGGCGCCGGGCGCGCCCCCGGGCTTCTCGGGGGCGCGGGGAACTTGCGCGACCAGCCCTCACGCACCCACAGCGGCAACCCATCCCTCGAGCGAACTCACCCGTGCACGACCGTTGACCTCCATACCGTCCGGTCAGTACGTTCCCCGGAACGTCCCCGCACCCATCGGAGTGTGCTCGCATGGACACCGCTCCTTCCTCCCCCTCCGTCCCCCAACCGCCCGCACCCACCGCTCCCCGCCCCCAGAGTCACCGCAAGGTGGCCACGGCCGCGGCGCTCGCCTCGGCCGTGGAGTGGTACGACTACTTCGTCTTCGGCATAGCCGCGGCCCTGGTCCTGGGCGATCTCTACTTCCCGGCCGGCAGCTCCTCCGCGGGAGTCCTCGCGGCCTTCGCCACCTTCGCCGTCGGCTTCCTCGCCCGCCCCCTCGGCGGCGTCGTCGCCGGTCACCTCGGCGACAAGCGGGGCCGCAAGCCGATGCTGGTCCTGGCCCTCACCCTGATGGGCGTGGCCACCACCGCGATCGGCCTCCTCCCCACCTACGAGACGATCGGGATCGCCGCTCCGATCCTGCTCGTCCTCCTCCGCGTCGCGCAGGGCGTCGCCGTCGGCGCCCAGTGGGGCGGCGCGATGCTGCTGGCCACCGAGTACGCCCCCGAGGGCAAGCGCGGGGTGTACGGCAGCTTCGTCCAGCTCGGCGTCCCCATCGGGGTGGTGAGCGCCAACACGATGTTCCTCGTCGTGGGCGCCGCCACCAGCGACTCCGCGTTCGCCGCCTGGGGCTGGCGTGTGCCCTTCCTGGTCGGCCTGTTCGTCCTGGGCCTCGCCTGGTACATCCACCGCCACGTCGAGGAGACCCCCGAATTCAGAGCGGCGGAACGGGAGTTGACGGAGAAGGAGAGGAGTGAGAAGGGCTCCCCGCTCAGGACGATCATCCGCGGTCACCTCGGCACGGTCTTCCTGGCCGGCGGCTCCTTCGCCGTGAACACCGCGACGTTCTACATCCTCATCACCGGCGTCCTCGACTACACGACCCGCGAACTCGGCATGAAACGCAGTGCGGTCCTCGCCGTCTCCCTCTGCGTCAGCCTCACCCAGCTGATCCTGATCCCCGCCGCCGCGGCTCTCTCCGACCGCGTCGGCCGTATCCGGATCTACGCGTTCGGCGCGGTCGGCATCGCCCTGTGGGCCGTCCCGCTGTTCCTGCTCATCGACACCGGCTCCCTGCTGTGGCTCGCCGTCGGCACGTTCGTCGCCAGCTGTTTCCTCAGCATCATGTACGGGCCCCAAGCCGCCCTGTTCGCCGAGCTGTTCACCCCCGAGATGCGGTACACGGGCGCCTCCCTCGGCTACCAGATCGCGGCGGTGTTCGGCGGCGGCCTCGCCCCGTTCCTGATGGTCCTCCTGCTGGAGGCCACCGACACGTCCATGGCGGTGTCCGCGTACATCATCGGGCTCTCGGTGATCGCCCTCGTGTCGATCAAGATCCTCGCGGGGAGGGCGGGTTCACGAACGGACGGTTAGCCCCGCGCGGGCGGCCCGGGTCGCGGTTCCGGAACGACATCCGGGGCCGCGACCTCGGCGCCGGGCACCGCCCCGGGCGTACGCGGCCGGGTGCGGGACCGCGACACCGCCACACCCGCCAGGCACAGCGCGCCACCGGCCAGCGTGAGCGGCCCCGGTACCTCGCCCAGCGCCAGCCAGGACATCAGGACGACCAGCGCGGGCACGGCGTACGTGGTCGCGCCCATCCGGCTCGCGGTCGTACGGGCGAGGGCGTACGCCCAGGTCGTGAAGGCGAGGGCGGTCGGGAACACGCCCAGGTACACCATGTTGAGGGTCGCCGAGGCCGGCGCGTCCGCCGCCTCCCGCACCAGCTGCCCGGCGAACGGCAGGCACGCCACCGCCCCCACGAGACAGCCGAACGTGGTCACCTGGAGCGGGCTCGCCGAGCCCAGCGCGGGCTTCTGCGCGACGACCCCGGCCGCGTACCCGACGGCCGCGAGCACACAGAGGACGACGCCCAGCACCGAGGCCCCGCCCTCGCCGGACATCGACAGACCCACGGCGACCGCGCCCGCGAACGACACCGCCATGCCGGCGAGCAGCCTTGGCGGCATCGGGTCGCCCAGCAGCCGGGCACCGAGCAGGGCGATGAGGATCGGCCCGATGTTGACGACGAGTGCCGCCGTCCCCGCGTCGACCTGCTGCTCGCCCCAGTTCAGGGCGACCATGTAGAACCCGAACCACAGCACCCCGGACACCGCGATCCCCCGCCACGCGGCCCGCGGCGGCCACCCCTCCCGGCGCACCAGCCAGATCGCGCCCAGTACGAGCACGCCCGCCAGCAACCGCCCGAGCGCCAACGCCCCCGGCGAGTACGCCTCCCCGGCACTGCGGATCGACACGAACGCCGACGCCCACAGCACGACGGTGACGGCGGCCGCCCCCGCCGCGAGCAGCTCGACCTTGCGGGTGGGCGTGGACCGGGAGCCGTTCGTCATGGAGCCGAGGCTAGGTGGGGGAGTGCCACGAAAGCTCGCGGTTTTCAGACGCCCAGCTCGGGGCTGTGGGGCGCGACCCGCCCGTACTGCTGCTCCAACCCGTCCAGCAACGCCGTCAGCCCCACCTCGAACGCCCGCTCGTCCACCTTCTCCTGCTGCTCGGCCAGCAGGTGGGCCTGCCCGAGGTGCGGATAGTCGGCCGGGTCGTACGCGCTCTCGTCGTCCACGAACCCCCCGGCGAACGACCCGATCGCGGACCCCATGATGAAGTACCGCATCAACGCCCCGATGGACGTGGCCTGCGCCGCCGGCCACCCGGCCTCGACCATGGCCCCGAAGACCACGTCGGCGACCCGCAGCCCCGCCGGCCGTCGCCCGGGTCCCCTGGCGAGGACGGGCACGATGTTCGGATGGTCGCGCAGGGCGGCCCGGTAGGAGACCGCCCAGTCGTGCAGCGCGGTCCGCCAGTCCCGCCCGTCCTCGAACATCGACAGGTCCACCTGTGCGCTCACCGAGTCGGCGACGGCCTCCAGGATCTGGTCCATGGTGCGGAAGTGGTTGTAGAGGGAGGGCCCGCTCACCCCCAGCTCGGCGGCGAGCCGGCGCGTGGAGACCGCCGCCAGCCCCTCCGCGTCCACCAGCGCCCGCGCCGTCGCCACGATGCGGTCGGTGCTCAACAGGGGCTTGCGCGGTCGGGCCATGGCGCACATAGTAGGGCTGCGACATAAAACTAGCAGTGGTAATTTAAAGCGGAACGGGTCGAAGGGCGGCGTGGCATGAACCTGGAGCTCAGCGAGGAGCAGACCGCCGTACGCCGACTCGCGAGGGACTTCGTGGAGCGCGAGATCGCCCCGCACGTCATCGCCTGGGACCGCGCCGAGAACGTCGACCGGGCCATCGTGAAGAAGCTCGGCGAGGTCGGCTTCCTGGGGCTCACCGTCGACGAGGAGTACGGCGGTTCCGGCGGCGACCACCTCGCGTACTGCCTGGTCACCGAGGAACTCGGCCGTGGTGACTCCTCCGTGCGCGGCATCGTCTCCGTCTCCCTCGGCCTGGTCGCGAAGACGATCGCCGCCTGGGGCGACGAGGAGCAGAAGCGCCGCTGGCTGCCGGGGCTCACTGCGGGGGAGTACGTCGGCTGCTTCGGCCTCACCGAACCCGGCACCGGCTCCGACGCGGGCAACCTCGCCACCCGCGCGGTCCGCGACGGCGACGACTACGTCATCAGCGGCACCAAGATGTTCATCACGAACGGCACCTGGGCCGATGTCGTCCTCCTCTTCGCCCGCTCCACCGACGCCCCCGGCCACAAGGGCGTCTCCGCCTTCCTCGTCCCCACCGACACCTCCGGCCTGACCCGCCGCGCCATCCACGGCAAGCTCGGCCTGCGCGGCCAGGCCACCGCCGAACTGGTCCTTGAGGACGTCCGCGTCCCCGCCTCCGCCCTGCTCGGTCCGGAGGGCAAGGGCTTCACCGTCGCCATGTCCGCGCTCGCCAAGGGCCGGATGTCGGTCGCGGCGGGCTGCGTCGGCATCGCCCAGGCCGCACTCGACGTGGCGGTGCGCCACGCCACCGAGCGCGAGCAGTTCGGCAGGACCATCGCCCACCACCAGCTCGTCCAGGAACTCATCAGCGACATCGCGGTCGACGTCGACGCGGCCAGGCTGCTGACCTGGCGCGTCGCCGACCTCGTCGACCGGGGCCTGCCGTTCGCCACCGAGGCGAGCAAGGCCAAGCTCTTCGCCTCCGAGGCCGCCGTCCGCGCCGCGAACAACGCCCTGCAGGTCTTCGGCGGTTACGGCTACATCGACGAGTACCCGGCCGGAAAGCTCCTGCGCGACGCCCGTGTGATGACCCTCTACGAGGGCACCAGCCAGATACAGAAACTGCTCATCGGGCGGGCGCTGACGGGCGTTTCGGCGTTCTGAGTCCGAGTCCGCGCCTGAGTACGTGAGGCCGCCGGCTGAGTATCCCGACGGATGTGGTCCCGGCCACGCCTGCCGGACCATGTCCCCATGAGTGAGACATCGGTCAAGCAGCAGAGTACGGCGGCCTTCTACGGCCAGGCCGTCGCGTCCTTCGGCGTCGCCATGGCGGCCACCACCGTCGGCATCTACAACCTCGACGCCGACACCTGGGTCCGCGCCTTCCTGGCCATCGCGGTCCTCTACCTCGTGACCTCGTCCTTCACCCTGGCCAAGGTGATCCGCGACCGGCAGGAGGCCGGCCGGATCGTCAGCCGGGTCGACCAGGCCAGACTGGAGAAGCTCCTCGCGGAGCACGACCCCTTCGAGAAGCTCTGACAAGCCCCGGCTCGCACGGCATGGTCTCCTACGGCACGGTCCCGTACGGCACAGCCCTGAGCGGGCCTTCTAAGCGCTCGCTCACCTTTCGGCGGTATGGTGGTGCCCAGTCATCGGAAGGGGCGAACGAGCGATGAGTGCGGCGGAGGAGACGGCGGGCGACGAGCCGCAGCCGTGGGGCGAGGTCAACCCGGACGCGGCCCGGCGGCTGCTGGTGGCCGCCGTGGAGGCCTTCGCCGAGCGTGGCTACCACGCGACGACGACCCGTGACATCGCGGGCCGCGCGGGGATGAGCCCGGCCGCGCTGTACATCCACTACAAGACCAAGGAAGAGCTGCTCCACCGGATCAGCCGCATCGGGCACGAGAAGGCGCTCGACGTGCTGCGCAGGGCGGCCGAGACCGAGGGCAGTCCCGCCGACCGCCTCGCCGAGGCCGTACGCTCCTTCGTCCGCTGGCACGCCGGTCAGCACACCGTCGCCCGGGTCGTCCAGTACGAGCTCGACGCCCTCGGTCCCGACGCCCGCGCCGAGATCGTCACCCTCCGCCGGGAGAACGACGCGGCCGTGCGCGGCATCATCGAGGACGGCGTCGCCGCCGGCGACTTCGACGTGCCCGACGTCCGTGGCACCACCATCGCCGTCCTCTCCCTCTGCATCGACGTGGCCCGCTGGTTCAACGTCAACGGCCCGCGCACCCCCGACGAGGTCGGCTCCCTCTACGCGGACCTCGTGCTGCGCATGGTGGGCGCGAAGAAGTGACCCCGAGGCGTCGCCCGGCCGATCTTGGCGCGATCGGAATCCTCTTCGAAACATTCGAAGTATCTGCGCGCACTGCATAGGTGGCGAATTGGGGCTGTTGATATTGTCCCTCATTCGAGCGTGTGCTCATGCTTATTGAGCTGGGGTTATGGACTCTCTCCCGCCCTCCGACTGGATCGAATGTTTCGGGGTGGGTGTCGAAACTATTGACAGTTGACAGGGGCAGGCCAACACTCCCTGGGTGAAAGGGCGAACCCCACGAGCCCGAGGAGGACGCGCGCGTATGAACGACGCACCCGCACCCCGACCCACTCCCACCCCGCCCCCGAGCCGTAGGCTCTTCATGGGCGGTCTCGGTGCGACCGCCCTGGCCGCCGCGACCGCGGTGGCCCTGCCCGGCACCGCCCACGCGGACACGGTCGTCACCACCAACCAGACCGGCACCAACAACGGCTTCTACTACTCCTTCTGGACCGACGCCCCGGGCACGGTCTCCATGACCCTGGCCTCCGGCGGCAGCTACCGGACCTCCTGGAGCAACACCGGGAACTTCGTCGCCGGCAAGGGCTGGAGCAACGGCTCCCGCAGGACCGTGACCTATTCGGGCACGTTCAATCCGTCCGGCAACGCCTACCTGACCCTCTACGGCTGGACGACCAGTCCGCTCATCGAGTACTACATCGTCGACAACTGGGGCACCTACCGGCCCACGGGAACGTACAAGGGCACGGTCACCAGCGACGGCGGCACGTACGACATCTACAGGACGACGCGGTACAACGCTCCGTCCGTCGAGGGGACCCGTACCTTCGACCAGTACTGGAGCGTCCGTCAGTCCCGGCGGACGGGTGGCGCCATCACCACCGGCAACCACTTCGACGCCTGGGCCCGCGCCGGAATGCCCCTCGGCAGCTTCAGGTACTACATGATCATGGCCACCGAGGGATATCGGAGCAGCGGCAACTCCACCATCACGGTGGCGCCGTGAACACCGGACCGCGCCGCTCGTTCCGTGTCCTGGGGAAGCGGTTGGCCGTCGTCGCGACGGCCGTCGCGAGTGCCGTCCCCCTCGCGCTCACGGCCGCCGCGGCGGCTCCGGCGCGCGCCGGAGCCTGCAACGGGTACGTCGGGCTCACCTTCGACGACGGCCCGTCCGGCAACACGTCGGCCCTGCTCGGCGCGCTGCAGCGGAACGGGCTGCGGGCCACGATGTTCAACCAGGGCCAGTACGCCGCCGCCAACCCGGCGCAGGTCCGGGCCCAGGTCGCCGCCGGGATGTGGGTGGCCAACCACAGCTACACCCACCCGCATCTGACCGGGCTCGGCCAGGCGCAGATCGACTCGGAGATCTCCCGCACCCAGCAGGCGATCGCGGGCGCGGGCGGCGGCACCCCGAAGCTGTTCCGGCCGCCGTACGGCGAGACCAACGCGACGGTGAAGTCGGTCGCGGCCAAGTACGGCCTGACCCAGATCATCTGGGACGTCGACTCCCGGGACTGGAACGGCGCCTCCACGGACGCGATCGTGCAGGCCGCCGCCCGCCTCACCCACGGCCAGATCATCCTCATGCACGACTGGTCCGCGAACACGCTGGCGGCAATCCCGCGCATCGCACAGGGTCTGACCGGCCGGGGCCTGTGTGCCGGGATGATCTCCCCGCAGACCGGCCGCGCCGTCGCGCCCTAGCGGGCACACCCGTGGCGCGGCGGTCACGACCGCCGCGCCACTTCACCGTCGGCCCGGCGGCCGGCCCTCAGAAGTAGTACCGGGACACCGACTCCGCCACGCACACCGGCTTGTCCCCGCCCTCGCGCTCCACGACGACCGCGGCCGAGACCTGGACACCTCCGCCCACCTCCGTGACGTCCTGGAGGGTCGCCGTCGCGCGCAGCCGCGAACCGACCGGCACCGGCGCCGGGAAACGGACCTTGTTGGTGCCGTAGTTGACACCCATCCTGACGTTGTCGACCTTGAGGATCTGCGGCACCAGCAGGGGGAGCAGCGACAGCGTCAGATAGCCGTGCGCGATGGTCGTGCCGAAGGGGCCCGCCGCGGCCTTCTCGGGGTCGACATGGATCCACTGGTGGTCGCCGGTCGCCTCGGCGAAGAGGTCGATGCGCTTCTGGTCGACCTCCAGCCACTCGCTGTGGCCCAGCTGCTCGCCCACCGCCGCCTTGAGTTCCTCGGCGGACGTGAAGATCCTCGGCTCTGCCATGTCCCGGCCTCCCGCATCCCGGATGCCCGCGCATCCGTGTCAACCATGTCGGCACGCATCCCCGCATGCCTAAGCAACTGCTTAGCATGGTCGGCCGCGCGTCCCCTGTCAACGGACGGCGGCGCCACCGGGTATGGGTAGGGTCGGAGGGGTGCCCCAGATCCCTGAGAAGATCCACGAGTTGACCGTCGGCCAGCTGTCGGCCCGCAGCGGTGCCGCCGTCTCCGCGCTGCACTTCTACGAGTCCAAGGGACTGATCAGCAGCCGCCGTACGACGGGAAACCAACGCCGCTACAGCCGGGACACCCTGCGCCGCGTCGCCTTCGTCCGGGCCGCGCAGCGCGTCGGCATCCCGCTCGCCACGATCCGCGAGGCGCTCGCCGAGCTGCCCGAGGGGCGGACGCCGACCCGCGAGGACTGGGCCCATCTCTCCGAGGTCTGGCGGTCCGAGCTGGACGAGCGGATCAAGCAGCTCAACCGGTTGCGCGACCACCTCACCGACTGCATCGGCTGCGGCTGCCTGTCGATGGACACCTGCGTGCTGTCCAACCCCGACGACGTCTTCGGTGAACGGCAGAGCGGCTCCCGCCTCCTCGTCGAGCGCCGGCCCGCCGCCGTACGGCAGACGCCCCGTAGCGGAGGGGGGCCGTCGCGGCGGACGGCCGACGAGCAGGAGCCCAGGAGCTGCCGCTGAGCGACTCCCGGGCTCCCGGACCCCCACGAGTCCCCCGAAGATCCCGTGGGGGTCCGGTCTCACTCGTACTCGGTGCCGCCCTTACGGGTCAGATACGCCGGGCTGACCGCCTTCGCGACGGCCCGCCCGCCGGTCACCGGGCTGTACCGCTCGGTGGCCGGCCGGATCACGACGCCCTCGCGCAGATGCAGATCGCGCCCGGAGACCGTCTCCCGGCCGGTGGCCACCTCCAGGACCCGGTCGATGGAGTACGGGCCCTCGTACAGCCTCGGTACCAGCGGCAGTTCGCCGTCCAGCAGCTCGGACAGCTCCGCCGAGCCGAGCCAGCGCACCTCGCCGTCGATCTCCGCCGAGACGTCGAACACGGCGTACCCGAGCGTGTCGCGCCGGCCGTCGGCGCCGTACGTCAGGTCCTGCACCCCGGCGCCGTACACCTCGCCGAAGATCCCGACCCGGCGTGCCCCGAGCCGTTCGGCGAGCCGGGCCGAGGCCTCGGTGACCCGGTGGCCGTGGACGGCACGCCAGTACAGGTTGCGCGGGTCCTCCTTCAGCGCGAGGGACTTGGCGCCGAAGCCCTTCGAGGACACCTGGACGCGGCCGTCCTCGGCGAAGTACGTCACCAGGCAGGCCGTTCCGTGCAGCTTCTCCGTCAGGACGATCCGCTCGCCGGGCGCGAAGATGTCGGGATAGCGCTGGATGTTCTCGATGTCGACCCAGGGCAGCAGATCCGGCGCCGACTCGACCTCGCCGCTCATCGTGGGCGGGATCGGCGGCACCCACTTGACGATGCCGAGCCGCTCCGCGAAGTCCGTGCCCTCCGTGACGGCGGCCGTGAGGTCCACGTCCGCGAGCTCCCGTGGCCGGCAGACGATGCCCTGCGACAGCTCGCCCCGCAGCCGTACCGCCTTCACCCGGTCCGACCTGCCGCCGGCGAGCCGTCCGGTCAGCCCCAGCTCCTCGATCAGCGCGGCCGGGAGCACGGACTGCTCCGGGATGTAGACGGCGGTGTCACCGGTGCGGTACGCGCCCTTCGCCACGACGGCTCGGTACAGGCCCACCTGGGCCAGTTCGAGCGCGTCGGCGTTCGGGTGTTCGTGGATCGTCAGCACTTCGGCGGTGACGCGCAGCGTCGACATCGGGGCTCTCCTCGGGTTTCCTGGGGCGCTCAGGGCTGTTTCATCGCCCCCAACTGTCCGTACGGGAAAGGGGTGGAGCGAGGGGATTTGCGGCTGGTAGGGTCGCGATCTTCGGCCGGCGGACACGGAGCACCCGCCCGCCCGGCGCGGAGTACCGACGGGATCACTCCCATGTGTTCACCCGCCCTCGACGCCGCCCTCGCGGACATCGACCACGTCTTCGCCGGCTTCGCCAGTCCCACCGAGACGGGATGCGACCGCTGCTTCTCACCCGAGGCGGTGGCGTTGCTGCGCGTCCCGCACGTCCCGTTGCCCAGGGACGAGCTGCACACCTTCGTCCACAAGGTGCGCGACCACTACGAGGACCACGACGCGGTGATGCGCCGCCTGCTGCCGCAGACGGCACGGGCCATGGCGGACGGCGGCTTCGACATCGGATCGGGACGCCACGGGCTGAGCCGGACGGACTGGCGCACATGGCCCGCCGAGCAGGCCGCCGCCATCGAGGCGTTCCTGTACGCGTGGTGGGAGGCGATGCTGCTGACGCCGGAGCCGCCGTACTCGCTCGACGACGTACTGGCGACCTGCGCCGGTATCGGCGGATCGGCGACTGTCTTCCTGGACCGGTGGCCGATACATCCCGTGGCCGACACCCACCTCGTGAACCGGTCCCGTGCCTGGGCCCGCGACCTGCTCGTCGACGATTCGCCGCTCCACTGGTACGACCACGTCCCGGACAACGGCGTACGGGAGCTCGGGGCGTGGCTGGTCCGGAGCGCCCACGCACGGCTCGTGGCCCTGGGCGAGTCGGCCCTCGCCGCACGTGTCGCCCTCATCGCGCTGCCGTACGACGAGCGTTGGTCTCCGCGGAACGTGGACACGGCTCTCGGTATCGACTGACGGTGCCCCCGAGAGCCGCCTCTCCCGCGCAACCGCTTTCGCCGAGACTGTGTCATGAACACAGAGAGGGCCTCGCGGTGTGCCCTCCGGCAAGTGGAGGGACGTGGATGAGCGTCGTCATTTGTTCGCTGAAGTGGGAGAAGGCGCACTCCGGGGTGCAGCGGATCACCTACGACTCGGACGGCTACCACCTGGTGCGCTTCCCGTACGAGAAGACCGAGGAGTCGTACGACCCTTGGAAGATGCACGACCCGGCGAACGGTGGCGCGACCGCGTCGAAGTTCCCCGACCCGCGCTCCGGACTGATCTGGCCCAGCCACGACGGCTGGGGCGTGCTGTCGGCGATGGTGTTCTGGGAGGCGGACCCCCTGACGCTGGAGTACCGGGCCCGTTTCGTGCGCGATCCGCTGAACCTGACGAAGAAGAAGTACGACTCCACGGGTACCACGGACAGCGCCCTCACCCGGGGCGGGCAGTTCCGCACCTACACATGGCAGATGTTCGTCCACCAGGGCATGCCGCTCGGACTGAAGATATCCGCGCGTGGGGCGGGGGACACCAAGCGGGCCACGACGCTGACCCTCGCCGAGTTCAAGCTCGCCATCCACACGGACGTCAAGAAGCCGTAGGTGTCCGCGCGGGCATCGGGCCCGTATCTGTCACTCCGGTCGTGCGCGCCGCTCATACACGGGGGTGCGGCATCCCCGGCGCACCCCCGCCGCGCTAGGCCGAGACCAGCAGCCGTCCGCGCCTGGACTCCGCCAGGGCCTCGGAGGTGAGCACCGGCCGTGGCACCACGATTCCGCATTCCGTGCAGACCGGGCCCGAGGACGGTTCGTGGGCCAGGTCGTACATCCAGACGAGGCGCTCGCCCTCGCACACCGGGCAGGTCGAGCCCGGTTCGCGCTCCAGCGCGGCGATGAGCCGGCGCAGCACCTCCGCCATCGGTCCATCGGGATGGACCTTCGGGTCGTCGCACCAGGCGACTCCGAACCCGCCCCAGGTCAGCCGGTGCCAGTCGTCGACACTGCCCGGCCTGCGCAGCCCGTCGTGCTTCTCCTTCTTGCGGCGCTGCGCGAACTGCACCTCGTAGTCGAGCCAGACGGAGCGGGCCTCCTCCAACTCGTCCAGTGCGGCCACGAGCCGCGCTGGATCGGGGTCGCGGTCCTCGGGGCCGAACCCGGCCCGTGAGCACAAGTGGTCCCAGGTCGCCCGATGTCCGTAGGGGGCGAACCGCTCAAGGCACTTGCGCAGCGAATAGCGCCGCAGTGCCAGATCGCACCTGGGATCTCGCACCTGTCTTGCCAGACTCCGGAAACCGGCCATCGCCCTGCACCTCCGTCACACCTGCACCTGAACTTCGGTCACTTCGGCGTCGTCGTCGGGGACGTCGCCGAATAGACGTATCGACACGCGATTCGGCTCCATCCGATTTCCGATGACCTCCATAAGTCGTCTGCTGAGCCGTTCACGGACCGTTCCTGCCTACGCCTGACTGCCTCTGACTTCTTCTTGTCTGCTTACGACTACTTCTGAGTACCTGTTCACGCTGTCAGTCACCTGTCCGTTGGCGGTGATCCTAAAAACGTGACGCATGTTCATCTTCAAAGCCGGGGATACCGGCGGTAACATCCGGCCCACCCCCGTCGGGAGGAGCTGCCATGCCCTGGCGCACCCCACGCACCTCACGCAACGCACCGGACAGAGTGAGAACTCCCCGTAGATTCCCGGAGTTCCTCAAGGCCGCCTCCATATGCGCACTCGTTGCCGGTCTTTTGTCGCCTCTTTCCCCAGCTGCCCCGGCCGCGGCCGCCGACACCGACGCCGACGCCGTCAAGGCGGCAGCGGTGACGGACCACTGCGGCGGCCAGTGCTCCGACATCCTGCCGCCCGGGCAGAACGGCAACGCCACCCTCGCCCAGATCCTCCTCAACCAGGGCTTCGGCTCCATGCCGGAGAACGCGAGCAACCAGCTCGGCCCCTACAACAACCTGGCCACCGGCTACCCGGGCCTCACCAACTCCACGATCAACACCTTCTTCAACGACGCCTCCTTCGGCGTCGCCTCCGACCAGGTCGCCTCCACCCTGAACCCGGCAGGCCGCACCGACGTCACGATCGTCCGCGACAAGAAGACCGGTGTGCCGCACATCACGGGCACCACCCGCTACGGCACCGAGTTCGGCGCGGGCTACGCGGCCGCCCAGGACCGGCTGTGGCTGATGGACGTCTTCCGGCACGTCGGGCGCGGCAAGCTGACCCCGTTCGCGGGCGGTGCCGCGTCCAACCAGGGCCTGGAGCAGGAGTTCTGGCGCCACGCCCCCTACACCGAGGCCGACCTCCAGGCCCAGATCGACAAGGCGGTGGCCTCCAACGGCGAGCGCGGGCAGCTGGCCCTCGCCGACGTCAACGCCTACGTCGCCGGCATCAACGCCTACATCGACGCCTCCGACAGCGGCCGCTACTTCCCCGGCGAGTACGTCCTGACCGGCCACAAGGACTCCGTCACCAACGCCGGCACCATCGAGAAGTTCAAGCCCACCGACCTGGTCGCCCTGGCCTCCGTCATCGGCGCCCTCTTCGGCTCGGGAGGCGGCGGCGAGGTCAACAACGCCCTGTCCCTGCTGGCCGCCCAGGAGAAGTACGGCGTCACCGAGGGCACCGAGGTCTGGGAGTCCTTCCGCGAGCGCAACGACCCCGAGGCCGCCCTCACCGTCCACGACGGCAGCTTCCCCTACGCCACCAAGCCCGCGAACCCGCAGGGCATGGCGCTTCCCGACGATGGCACCGTCACCGAGGAACCGCTGGTCCACGACCGCACCGGCAGCGCGGCCACGGTGGCCTCGACGAGTGTCTCCTCCGAGGCCACCGACAGCGCCCTCAGCTCCGCCCGGCGCGGCATGTCCAACGCCCTCGTCGTCAGCGGCGAGCACACCGCGAGCGGCCGCCCCGTCGCCGTCTTCGGGCCCCAGACGGGTTACTTCGCCCCGCAGTTGCTCATGCTCCAGGAGATCCAGGGCCCGGGGATCAGCGCCCGCGGCGCCTCCTTCGCCGGCCTGAGCATGTACGTCGAACTCGGCCGGGGCCAGGACTACGCCTGGAGCGCCACCACCTCGGGCCAGGACATCATCGACGCCTACGCCGTCGAACTGTGCCAGGACGACGTGCACTACCTGTACCACGGCACCTGTACGGCCATGGAGAAGATCGAGCAGACCAACGCCTGGAAGCCGACCACCGCCGACGACACCCCGGCCGGCTCCTACCGCATGCAGGTCTGGCGCACCAAGTACGGCCCCGTCACGCACCGCGCGACGGTCGGCGGCAAGAAGGTCGCCTACACCACCCTGCGCTCCTCGTATCTGAACGAGGCCGAGTCGATCATCGGCTTCCAGATGCTGAACGACCCGGACTACGTCAAGGGCCCCGAGACCTTCCAGAAGGCCGTCCAGAACATCAACTACACCTTCAACTGGTTCTACGCCGACTCCACCCGCACCGCGTACTACAACAGCGGCGACAACCCGGTGCGCCCCGCGAACGTCGACCCCGAGTTCCCGGCCTGGGCGCAGGCGGCGTACGAGTGGCGGAACTGGAACCCCGCCACCAACACCGCCGACTACACCGCCCCCTCGGCCCACCCCAACTCCCTCGACCAGGACTACTACATCTCCTGGAACAACAAGCAGGCCAAGGACTACACCACCGCCCCCTGGGGCAACGGCTCCGTCCACCGCGGCAACCTCCTCGACGACCGGGTGAAGCGACTGGTCGCCGCCGGCGGCGTCACCCGGGCCTCGCTGACGAAGGCCATGGCCGAGGCGGGCCTCGCCGACCTGCGCGCCGAGGACGTCGTCCCGGACCTGCTGAAGGTCGTCAACAGCAGCACGGTCACGGACTCCACGGCCGCCGCGGCGGTCGCCAAGCTCCAGACCTGGGTCACGTCCGGCTCGAAACGCACGGAGACCTCCGCCGGCTCCAAGACCTACGCCAACGCCGAGGCGATCCGCATCCTGGACGCCTGGTGGCCGCTGTTGGTGAAGGCCGAGTTCGAACCAGGCCTCGGCACCGACCTGTACACCGCCATCACCGCCAACCTCCCCATCGACGAGTCCCCGTCGGCCGCGCACGGCCCGACCGGCTCCCACGCCGGCAGCTCCTTCCAGTACGGCTGGTGGAGCTATGTCGACAAGGACATCCGCTCGGTGCTGGGTGAGACGGTGCGGGGCCCGCTGGCGGACCAGTACTGCGGCGGCGGCAGCCTGAGCGCCTGCCGCACCCTCCTGATCAACACCCTCAAGGAGGCGGCCGGCAAGACCGCCGCGCAGGTCTACCCCGGCGACGAGTACTGCTCGGCGGGCGACCAGTGGTGCGCCGACTCGATCATCCAGCAGCCTCTCGGAGGCATCAAGCACAACAAGATCAGCTGGCAGAACCGGCCCACCTATCAGCAGGTCGTGGAGTTCACCTCGCACAGGTGAGCCCCGGTGAGCGAGTGAGTGAGCGAGTGAGTGAGTGAGTGAGGCGGCGGGCCGGGATCAGACGATACGGCCCGCCGCCAGCACCACCCGGGCCAACTCCCGGTGGCAGATGTCGCTGTGGGCACCGGACGGCGCGCCGCCGCGCCGCACCACCGCCGCCGCGTCGATGTTCACGCAGCCCGCTGTCGGCAGCTGGGCCTTGAGGGCGTCGGCCAGCTTGAACGACCGGGTGCCCTTGACCGCCCGCACCCCGCCGTAGCCGAGGGCGCCCCACTTCGCGCCCAGCAGGCTGTTCACGCTCAGGCCCAGCACGGTGCGCGCGTCGCCCGCCATCCGGGAGGCCAGCGGGTAGATCGTGCCGAGCGCCGAGTCGTGCTTGGAGTGACAGCACACCAACGGGCCGTCGATCCGCTTCTGTTGACCGTTCAGCACGCCGCTCGCGCGTGCGTCGTGGGGCAGTCGCGCCGCGAACGCGTAGTGGGAGAAGGCCGCCTGAAGGAGCGTCACCGACTTCACGGAGTGCACCCCTTCAGGCAGTCCGCGCAGTGCGAACGACACGAGACGCGCGCCGAAGCTGTGCCCGACGAGGTGCACCCGTACCTGCGGCGCGGTCCTCGCGAGCTGCCCGAGCAGCCGCCCCAGCCCACGCTCGCCGACCGTCCCCGCCCGGCGCTTCATCTCGAAGTACGTGGCCTGACGCAGGAGTTCATGGGCGCCGTCCCAGGCCTGGGGCGGGGTGACGGCGGCCCCGGTCATCACCCCCGGGACCTCGACCTCCGTCAGCGCCGCAGCGAAGTCCGCGCACACCCGCACCGCGTCCCCGCACAGCATCCCGGGTGTGCCCTCCGGCACCCCCTCCGTGATGGTGTCCGCCGTGAACGCGCCCTGCGGCCCCTGGGGCGGCACCTCCACCAGCAGCCGTACGAGCCGCCCGAACTCCTCCAACGAGGCGCCTTCGTCCGGTCGTTGGTCCAGCAGCCGGGCGAGCTGCTCGACGACGGTGGCCCGCCCGGGGAAGACCTCCAACAGGGCGTGCCGGGTGTTCTTGTCGAGCGCGGGACGGCTGGGCGCCGCGGCCGGGACCGGCTTGAGGTCCGGGATCGGCTCGTCCGAGAACCGCATCGAGGGCCACATCACCCCGACGTAGCCCAGCCTCGCCTTCGGCGCGAGCTCCGGGAACGGGGCGAGGAAGCTGCTGTAGAGCCGGGTCGCGCCGGACCGGTCGTTGTTCCAGCCGTGTGCGAAGACGACCAGATCCACGACCCCGCGCTCCCCGACCCCGGCGAGGAGCCGGTCCCGCTGACCGGTGTCCACGTCCCCGTCCGCGTCGAAGGTCAGTTCCCAGTAGGGAGTCACGCTCATTCCCGGATCCGCCATGACGAGCCCCCTTCGGCCCCCGTTGGTGGTGCGCTCAGGCGCATGGTCCTGCGGGCGGCGAAGGATGGCCGTACGTCGCGTACGGCCCTTGGCGCCGACTACCGGTACAGCAAGTACTCCTTGCGCACCCTGCGGAACGCGGCCAGCTCCTCCTGCCAGCCCGCCACGACCTCGTCCGTGTCCGCCCCCGCGTCGATCATCGTCCGCACCCGCGCCGAACCGGTCAGCTTGTCGATCCAGTTGTCCGGCCGCCAGGCGAAGCCGCTCCAGACCTTCCTGGCGGTCACGAGGAGGCCGATCCCGGTGCGTACGGGGTCGTACGCGGCCCGGTCGTGGACGTGGATCTGTACGCCCCCGATGGTCTTCCCCTGGAACTTGGAGAACGTCGGCGCGAAGTACGCCTCCCTGAAGTGCGCGCCGGGCAGGCCGAGTTCGTTCGCGGCGGCCGCCCACCGCCGGTCGACGCCCTCCGCGCCGAGCAGCTCGAACGGCCGCGTGGTGCCGCGCCCCTCCGACAGGTTCGTCCCCTCGAAGAGACACGTCCCGGAGTACACGAGCGCGGTGTCCGGCGTCGGCATGTTGGGGCTGGGCGGCACCCAGGGCAGCCCGGAGTCGTCATGGAACCCCGAACGCCTCCACCCCGACATCAGTACGGTCTCCAGCGCCACGGGCGTGGTCAGGAACTCTTCGTTGAACAGCCGTGCCAGCTCCGCCACCGTCATCCCGTGCGCCTGCGCGATGGGCTGCCGTCCGACGAACGTGGCGAACTCCTTGTGCAGCACGGGCCCTTGAGCGCTCCGCCCGGTCACCGGGTTCGGCCGGTCCAGCACGACGAAACGCTTTCCGGCCGACTGGGCCGCCTCCATGCAGTCGTACAGCGTCCAGATGTACGTGTAGAAGCGGGCGCCCACGTCCTGGATGTCGAAGACGACGGTGTCCACGCCGGAGGCGGTGAAGATGTCCGCGAGGGGGCGGCCGCTCTTCAGGTACGTGTCGTAGACGGGCAGCCCGGTCGCCGGGTCGTCGTAGCGCCCCTCGGAGCCGCCGGCCTGGGCGGTGCCGCGAAAGCCGTGCTCCGGGCCGAAGACGGCTCTGAGGTCCACGCGGTCGTCGGTGTGCATCACGTCGACGATGTGGCGGGCGTCCCTGGTGATGCCGGTGGGGTTGGTGACGATGCCGACCTTCTGGCCGCCGAGGAGTTTGTAGCCGTCCTGCGCCAGGCGCTCGAAGCCGGTGCGCAGCCCTTGGCGGGCCGCCTCGGCCGGGGGAGCGGCGGTGAGGCCGGCCGTGGCTGCCGTGGACGCGGTGGCTGCCGTGGAGGCGGCGAGGAAGGTGCGGCGGGAGAGGTGCATGGGGTGACCTCCGGGTCGCGGTCGCGGAAACGGCCTACAGGCAAGCTAAGCGCCCCTGCAGGTGGTTTGTAACCTGCCACGCGGTTGTGGCTGGTCGCGCAGTTCCCCGCGCCCCTTCGGGCGCTCCTGCGGGACGTGGTATCGAGTGGCTCTTCTCTGGCACATACCGACCGGTTAGTCTGGCAGTCGCAGTGGAGCCGTTCGGGTGTGTCGTGTCGAGGGAGAGCGATCGTGGATGTCGTGCAGGGTGCGGGTGTGGTCGTCACAGGAGCGGGCGGTGGGATCGGGGCCGCCCTGGCGCGGCGGTTCGCGGCCGAAGGGGCCCGGGTCGTCGTGAACGACCTGGACGGTGACCGGGCCGAGGCCGTGGCCGACGAGATCGGCGGGATCGCGGTGCCCGGGGACGCGTCCTCGATCGTCGCCGAGGCGAGGGAGGCGCTGGGCGGCACGGTGGATGTGTACTGCGCGAACGCGGGACTCGCCTCCGGCGGTACGGAGGCGGCCGACGAGAAGGTCTGGGCGCTCGCCTGGGACGTGAACGTGATGGCGCATGTCAGGGCGGCCCACGAGCTGCTGCCGGCGTGGCTGGAGCGGGGCAGCGGGCGTTTCGTGTCGACGGTCTCGGCGGCGGGGCTGCTGACGATGATCGGCGCGGCGCCCTACAGCGTCACCAAGCACGGGGCGTACGCCTTCGCCGAGTGGTTGTCCCTCACCTACCGGCACCGGGGCGTCAAGGTCCACGCGATCTGCCCGCAGGGGGTGCGCACCGACATGCTGACCGCCTCCGGCAGCGCCGGCGACCTCGTCCTCACACCGACCGCGATCGAGCCGGAGGACGTCGCCGACGCGCTCTTCGAGGGCATCGACAAGGACCGCTTCCTGATCCTGCCGCACCCCGAGGTGGCCGGTTTCTACCAGGCCAGGGCAGCCGATCCGGACCGCTGGCTGACGAACATGAACCACATCCAGCGGAAGTGGGAGACGACGGGCTGACCGCCCTGCCCGGCGGCCGGGTGCCGGAGAGTGGGATGATCCTCCGGCGGGGGCGCCCGATTCCGGCCGGTCGGGGAACCGATCGAGGACCGGCGGGCGACCAGTAGGCGACAACAGAACCTCGGAAGGCAGGTGGCGGCAGTGCCCAGGACGACGGACGGCGACGGTACGCCCGTACCGCAGCGGCTGCTGGCCGCCGCCACCCGGCTCTTCGCCGAGCGCGGCTACGACCGCACCTCCGTGCAGGAGATCGTCGAGGCGGCGGGCGTCACCAAGGGTGCGCTGTACCACTACTTCGGTTCCAAGGACGACCTGCTGCACGAGGTGTACGCGCGTGTGCTGCGCATCCAGCAGGAGCGGCTCGACGCGTTCGCGGGGGCCGACGCGCCCGTCGAGGAGCGGCTGCGGGGTGCCGCCGCCGATGTCGTCGTCACCACCATCGACAACCTCGACGACGCGATGATCTTCTTCCGGTCCATGCACCACCTGAGCCCCGAGAAGAACAAGCAGGTCCGCGCGGAACGCCGCCGCTACCACGAGCGCTTCCGTGCGCTCGTGGAGGAGGGGCAGGAGGCGGGCGTCTTCTCGAAGGCGACCCCGGCCGACCTGGTGGTCGACTACCACTTCGGCTCGGTCCACCACCTGTCGACGTGGTACCGCCCGGATGGCCCCATGGGCCCGCAGGAGGTCGCGGACCACTTGGCGGACCTGCTGCTGCGCGCGCTGCGGCCGTAGGGCGCGTGCGCGCCTGGGCGCGTGGGCGCGTGGGCGCCTGACAGCTCGGGGGGTTCGGTCGGTCTGGCGGGCGCGGGCCCGGTGGGGCTTCTCGCGCAGTTCCCCGCGCCCCTGAAAAGCAGGGGCCGCGCCCCATGCTTCTCGACCCGCAGCCCCGTGGCCTTCCGGCCTGCAGCCCCGTGGCCTTCCGGCCTGCAGCCCCGTGGCCTTCCGGTCCGTAGCCCCGTAGCCCCGTAGCCTTCCGGCCTGTGGCCTCCAGGCCCGTAGCCCTGTCGCCTTCGGGCCCGTAGCCCTGTGGCCTTCAGGCCCGGAGCCCCGTGGCCTTCCGGCCCGCAGCCCGGTAGCCCCGTCGCCTTCCGGCTCGCAGCCCCGTAGCCCCGTGGCTTTCAGGCCCGTAGCCCCGTGGCCTTCCGGCCTGCAGGGTTGTGGTCTCTCGGGCCCGCAGGGCCTGGTCTTTCAGGGGCGCGGGGAACTGCGCGACCAGCCCCCACCGGACCCGCACCCGACAACGAACCCCCCGCCGCTCACATGTACCGCTTCAGCTCCCGTCGAGCCAGCGACCGCTGGTGCACCTCGTCGGGCCCGTCCGCGATCATCAGCGTCCGCGCCCCCGCGTACAGCTCGGCCAGCGGGAAGTCCTGGCTGACACCTCCCGCGCCGTGCAGCTGAATGGCCCGGTCGATGATGTCCACGACAGTCCGCGGCGTAGCGATCTTGATCGCCTGAATCTCCGCGTGGGCCCCCTTGTTGCCCACCGTGTCCATCATCCACGCCGTCTTCAGCACCAGCAGCCGCAACTGCTCGACCGCGACCCGCGCATCGGCGATCCAGTTGTGCACGACCCCCTGCTGCGCCAGCGCCTTGCCGAAGGCCTCCCGCGCCACCGCCCGCCGGCACATCAGCTCGATCGCCCGCTCGGCCATCCCGATGAGCCGCATGCAGTGGTGGATGCGGCCGGGACCGAGCCGCGCCTGCGCGATGGCGAAACCGCCGCCCTCCTCGCCGATCAGGTTGGCGGCCGGCACCCGCGCACCCTCGAAGACGACCTCGGCGTGGCCGCCGTGGGAGTGGTCCTCGTACCCGAAGACCCGCATCGCGCGCTTCACCGTGACGCCCGGAGTGTCGCGCGGGACCAGGATCATCGACTGCTGACGGCGGATGTCGGCCCCGTTCGGGTCCGTCTTGCCCATCACGATGAAGATCTGGCAGTCGGGGTTCATGGCCCCGGAGATGTACCACTTGCGCCCGCTGACGACGTACTCGTCGCCGTCCCGCTCGATCAGCGTGGTGATGTTGGTGGCGTCCGAGGAGGCCACCTCCGGCTCGGTCATCGCGAAGGCCGACCGGATCTCACCGGCGAGCAACGGCTCCAGCCACTGCTTCTTCTGCGCCTCGTCGCCGAACTGGCTCAGCACCTCCATGTTGCCCGTGTCGGGCGCGGCGCAGTTCAGCGCGGTCGGCGCCAGCTGCGGGGACCGCCCCGTGATCTCGGCGAGCGGCGCGTACTGGAGGTTGGTGAGCCCGGCCCCGTACTCGGAGTCGGGCAGGAAGAGGTTCCACAGGCCCTGCCTGCGGGCCTCGGCCTTCAGGTCCTCCACCACGGCCGGGGTGTCCCACGGCGAGGCCAGCTCGGCCCGCTGCTCCTCGGCCACGGCCTCCGCCGGGTAGACGTACTCGTCCATGAAGGCGAGGAGCTTGGCACGCAGCTCCTCCGTGCGGGCGTCGAATGCGAAGTCCATGCTGGTCAGCCTTCCTGGGAGCCGGTGCGAAGAGTCGTCAGGCCGTGTTCGATGAAGACGGGGACCAGGTCGCCGATGCGGTCGAAGCCGCGGCCGACCGTCTGGCCGAGGGTGTACCGGTAGTGGATGCCCTCCAGGATCACGGCGAGCTTGAACCACGCGAACGCCGTGTACCAGGACACCGAGGACACGTCACGGCCCGAGCGGGCCGCGTACCGCTCGACGATCTCGGCCGGATCCGGGTGCCCGGCGGCCGCGGCGGTCGTGGAGACGGGCGAGTCGGGCATGGCGAGCGGCACGCTGTACATCACCAGCAGGCCCAGGTCGGTGAGCGGATCGCCGAGCGTGGACATCTCCCAGTCGAGGATGGCCTTGATCCGGTCGTCGTCACCGAGCAGTACGTTGTCGAGCCGGTAGTCGCCGTGGATGACCGTCGGGGCGGGGGAGGGGGGGAGCTGCAGGCCGAGGGCCGCGTGCAACTCGTCGATGCCGGCCAGCTCGCGGTTGCGGGACGCGGCCAACTGCTTGCCCCAGCGGCGCAGTTGCCGGTCGAGGAAGCCCTCCGGGCGCCCGAAGTCGGCGAGGCCCACCTCGGCCGGGTCCACCGCGTGCAGTTCGACGAGGGTGTCGACCAGGCCCAGCACGGCGGCCCGGGTGCGCTCAGGACCCAGCGGGGCCAGCTGGTCGGCGGTGCGGAAGGGGGTGCCCTCGACGAAGTCCATGACGTAGAAGGGCGCGCCGAGCACGTCCTCGTCCTCGCAGAGCAGCACCGGACGCGGCACCGGTACGTTGGTCGGGTGCAGCGCGCTGATCACGCGGTGCTCGCGCTTCATGTCGTGCGCGGTGGCCAGCACATGGCCCAGCGGCGGCCGGCGTACGACCCACTTGGCGGTGCCGTCCGTGACCTCGTACGTCAGGTTCGACCGCCCGCCCTCGATCAGCCGGCCGGTGAGCGGGCCGCCCACGAGTCCGGGCCGCTCGGCGTCGAGCAGGGCGCGGAGCCGGTCGGGATCGAGACCTGGCGGGTGGTCTGGGTGCATCATCGCTCCTCCACGCGGGTTACCGGGACCCTCTCATGATGCCGACCGGTCGGTATGTCGTCCAGTGGGTGACACGAAAGTGATCGGAGTCTCGACGGGATCCGGCCGGAAAGCCGGATCCCCACCCGGTCGTCGGCGTCCGGTCGTCGGCGCCCCGGCCACCCGGCCCGCCGACTCCTCCCGGGCGTCACGCGTGGCAGGTCATCATCTCCCCGCCGTTGATGGTCGCCATGTCCATGAACCCGGCGAACGGGTCGACGCCCTCGCCCTCCGGTGCTCCGTCCAGCTCGGCGTACGCCCGGCGCAGGTTCGCCACCAGCCGCTCGCTCTCCGGCAGCGCGGCGTACTCCCCGAGATCCGTGTTCCGCGCCGCTTCCAGGGGCGTGAGGCCCGCCGCGTGCGACTTCTCGGCGATGTCGGCCACGAACCGCATGTACCGCTCGGCCTTGTCGAACGCCGACGGGTCGGTCACCGGCCCGTGCCCCGGTACGACGGTCTCGGCGCCCAGCTCGCGCAGCAGCGCCAGCGCCCGCAGCGAACCGCTCAGCGACCCCATCAGGAAGAACGGCGTTCCGCCCTCGAAGACCAGGTCCCCGGCGAACAGCACCCGCCGGTGCGGCAGCCAGACGACCGAGTCGCCGACCGTGTGCGAGATGCCCGGGTGGATGACCTGCGCCTCGATGTCACCGACGTGGAGCGTCACGCGGTCGTCGTACGTCAGGTCCGCGCCCTGGATGCCGACGTCGCCGAAGTCGGTCTGCGGCCACAGCAGATGGAGGTGCTGCCCGCTGGCGAGGGCCTCACGGCGGCAGGCCGAGTGCGAGACGAGGGTGGCGGCCGGCGTGAAGAAGCCGTTGCCGTAGGTGTGGTCCCCGTGGTGGTGGGTGTTGACCAGGAGACGGGGCCTCGGGACGCCGGTCGCGTCGAGCGCGGCGCCCAGGGCGCGGGTCCGGCGCTCCGTCGCCGCCGTGTCCACGAGCAGAGTGGTGGTCCCGTCACTCACGAAACCGGAGTTGTTCAGACACCACCCGCCGTCCGGCTGCACATACGCGTACACGTCGCTCGCGAGCTCGACGGTGTACGGCTCTCCTGCGGTCATAGTGAACCCCTTCATCCCCCGAAGCGTCGCCAACTGGTGGACAGAGCCTGCCAGTCGGCGATGATCCGGGAGAATCCGGGGTGTACGGAAACGGTGCGGGTGATGCCGCTGGTGCCCGCCGCCGGCCGTCGGTGGCGTCAGTGGTCGTCCCAGTGCCCGTCATGGGCGGCGTGACGGTGTCCGTCGTGCAACGTAGTCCACGTGGTCCCCGTGCGTGACCGTCGGGTGCCCGCAGTCCTCGCCGTGCTCGTGGGCGTGGCCGTCGTGCGCGGTGTGCCCCTTCGGCTCGCACTCGTCCCAGTGCCCGGAGTGCTCGCGGTGCAGATGCCCGTCGTGCGCGTAGTCGGTGTGGTCACCGTGCGGTACGGCGGTGTGTCCGCAGGCCGGACCGTGGGCGTGGTCGTGGACGGGGTGTTCCTGGTGCAGGGTGGTCATCGCGCTCACCTTCGGTGGTACGGGGGTGACATGACCAGGCTAGTCACAGAAGTCCCGGTTCTTCCTTTTCGAAACCCCATGCACACACCAAGGCTTGCCCCCGCTTCGGTTTGCTCGATCGCTCCCGTCGCTGTGCCACGTCCCGTCGCGCGGCGGGGTCCCGGGATGTCAGGGCGCGGTCTCAGGACACCAAGGCCGCGCCGCACACCGCTAGGGCGATCACGCACAGGACCGCCGTCACGGCGGTCCGGGGCGCGAGGACGGGCGGTCGGGAGGCCGACAGGGCGTGGATGCGGCGGTGGGCGAGCGCCAGGAAGCCCAGCCACAGCACCGCGCACAGGGCGGCGGCCACCACACCGGCCGTCGACGGCCCGCCGTGCAGCGCGGACTTCGCGGCGAGCACGGCGATCACGGCACCCGTAAGGGTCGTACGCCGCCAGGCCAGCCGGGTGCGTTCGGGCTGGAGCCCCGGGTCACGGGCGGGAGAGGCGAGACTCATCCCTCCCACCCGAGCAGCACGACGGCGACCATGGCGACGGCGACCACGGCGACCACGAGGCTGAGCATCGCCGGGAAGCGCGACACCGGCAGGTCCTCCCCGCGCCGCATCGCCCGCTCGCAGCGCACCCAGTGGTTGACCGCCCGCAGCGCGCACAGCACCCCGGCCGCCAGCAGGGCGAGCGCGAGCCCGACGCGCCAGCCCCAGCGCAGGTCCGGCAGGAACTGGTCCACCGCGAAACCGCCGCCGATGAGCGCGAGCGAGGTGCGCAGCCAGGCCAGGAACGTCCGCTCATTGGCCAGGGAGAACCGGTAGTCCGGGGTTCGGCCGTCCTCCCGGACCTCCGCGGGGACGAACCACAGCCGGACGTTCCGTGCAAATTCGATCACGTACAGGACATTACCGGTCGGCTTCCCGGCGTAGATCGCCCTCCTCGTGCCTCACTCCGCGGCCCTGCGCCCCCTCAGTCGCTCGTAGGCCGCCACCCCGTCCGGCACCCACTCCCACTCGTCCAGCCGCCGCTCCACCTCGGCCTCCGCCAGGAACCCGTGCCAGGCGACCTCCTCCACCTGCGGGTGTACCGGCAGCTCGCAGCGGACCTCGTACACGGCCGACCACCACGTCCGTCCGGATCCGTCGTCGTACAGGAACTTGAAGAGCGGGTCGGGGCGCGGCAGCCCCGTGACGCCCAGTTCCTCCTCGGCCTCACGCAGAGCCGCGTCGTCGTAGGACTCGCCCGCGCCGACGACCCCGCCCACGAACATGTCGTACAGCGCCGGGAAGATCAGCTTCGTGGCCGTACGGCGATGCACGAACACCCGCCCCTCGGCGTCCCTGACCAGCACGAACACGGCCCGATGCCGCATTCCCCGGGCGTACACCTCCCCCCGCGGGGCCTGCCCGATGACCTGGTCGTTCTCGTCCACGATGTCGAGGATCTCGTCGGCGGCGCTCATGACTCCATCCAAGCAGGGGCTGGGTCGAGCGGCTGAGTCCGTCCGCGGGTCCGGTGGGGGCTGCTCGCGCAGTTCCCCGCGCCCCTAAAAGACCAGGCCCTGCGGGCCTGAAAGACGACGGGCCTGCGGGATTGGAAGACGATGGCTCTGCGGGTCTGGAAGGCGGCGGGCCTGCGGGTCTGGAAAATCACGGGCCTGCGGGACTGGGAGACGATGGCTCTGCGGGCCTGGAAACGACGGCCCTGCGGGCCGAAAAGCACGGGGCGCAGCCCCTGCTTTTCAGGGGCGCGGGGAACTGCGCGACCAGCCCCCACCGGACCCGCACCCGCCACACCACCCGCACCCCCCGAGCCATGAGGCGCCCACCGCACACCCCCGAGCTACGAGGCACCCACCCGCACCCCCGAGCCATGAGGCGCCCACCGCACACCCCCGAGCTATGAGGCACCCACCCGCACCCCCGAGCCATGAGGCGCCCACCGCACACCCCCGAGCTATGAGGCACCCACCGCACACCCCCGAGCTATGAGGCACCCACCCGCACCCCCGAGCCATGAGGCGCCCACCGCACACCCCCGAGCTACGAGGCGCCCACCCGCACCCCCGAGCTCTCCCGCGTCCCCCCGGCGGAGCCGCACGGCATCGCCGGATGCATCCCGAGCAGCACCACCCCGACGACGATCCCCGCCAGCCCCACCCCCTCCCACGCGAGCGCCCCCGCGTCCATCCGCAGCCGGTCCCCGAGGAACCCCACGCCGCACGCGATCCCCGCCAGTGGCTGCGCGGCGGTGAGCGCGGGCAGGGACATCCGCAGCGAGGCCGTCTCGAAGGCGCTCTGGACGAGCAGCAGCCCGGTCGCGCCGAGGAGTACGACTCCGTACGGCTCCCACGAGGTGAACAGCCCGCCCCACCCGGTCTCCGCGAAGCGCTGCCCGCTGACCCGGGTGAGCGCGTCCTGGACGCCGTAGAGGAGCCCGGCCGCGACCGCCAGGAGCACCGGCGCGGCGCTGAGCCGGGACCGCTTCGCGTACGCCGTGAGCAGGAGCGCGAGCCCCAGCATGACGCCGATGATCAGCCACTGCCGGAAGGGGCCGCCGACCGCCGCCCCGCCCTCCGGCCGCCCGGCGACGATGAACGCGGTGACGCCGCCCGCGAGCAGCACCAGCCCCGCCCAGCCCTGGCGGCCCAGCGGCTGACGGTTCCGCCGGCGGGAGAGGGCGAGCGCGAAGAGGAGGTTCGTGGCGAGGAGCGGTTCCACGAGGGTGACCTCGCCCTGGCTGAGCGCGATCGCGCCCAGGGCCATGCCGCACACCATCAGCCCGATCCCGCCGAGCCAGCGCGGCACCCGGATCAGGTCGAGCAGCAGCCGGGGTGAGAGGAAGTCGCCCAGCGGGGCGTGCGCCGCGGCCTGCTGCTGGAGTACGAAGCCGAAGCCCAGACAGCAGGCGGCGCCCACGGAGAGAAGAAGAACGAGAACCGACACGCGGAATACCTCGGGTCGTCGGACGGGCCGCGGCGAGTGTTCCCCGAGGGGCATCCGCTCGGCATCCCTGTCGGAGGGCGATTTGTACCCCGACGGGTGGCCCGATACGTATTCGGGAGACTGTAGCCGCCCCGCCGGGGGCTGTCCGTAAGAGCAGACACATCTCGGCAGTTGACTAGGTCACTCCTTCTGCCGAAGGATCTGATCCCAAAGCTGCTGACCGGCCAGTAACAAAGCGGGGGGCCGTGCCTGGCCTGTTTCGGGCTGCCCTCGCTTGCCCGAACCGTTCCCGAGAGGACGTCCTCCATGTCGTACGACGCAGATGTGATCGTGATCGGGGCGGGCCTCGCCGGGCTCGCGGCGACCGCGGAGCTCGTCGACGCGGGCCGCAAAGTGATCCTCCTCGACCAGGAACCGGAGCAGTCGATCGGCGGCCAGGCGCACTGGTCCTTCGGCGGGCTCTTCTTCGTCGACTCGCCCGAGCAGCGCCGCCTGCGGATCAAGGACAGCCACGCCCTCGCCCTCCAGGACTGGATGGGCACGGCCGCCTTCGACCGCGAGGAGGACCACTGGCCGCGCAAGTGGGCCGAGGCGTACGTCGACTTCGCGGCCGGTGAGAAGCGCTCCTGGCTCCACCAGCAGGGCGTCCGGTTCTTCCCGGTGGTCGGCTGGGCCGAGCGCGGCGGCTACGACGCCAACGGGCACGGCAACTCCGTCCCCCGCTTCCACATCACCTGGGGCACCGGCCCCGGCCTCGTCGAGCCCTTCGAGCGGCGGGTGCGGGAGGGCGTTGCCCGGGGGCTGGTCCAGCTGAAGTTCCGGCACCGGGTGACCGGCCTGTCGCGCAGCGCGGGCGCCGTCGACACCGTCACCGGCGAGATCCTGGAGGCGTCGACCATCGAGCGCGGCCAGGCCAGCAGCCGCGACGTCACCGGCGCCTTCGAACTGAAGGCCCAGGCCGTGATCATCACCTCCGGCGGCATCGGCGGCAACCACGACCTCGTCCGCGCCAACTGGCCCGAGCGCCTCGGCAACCCCCCGGAGAAGATGATCTCCGGCGTGCCCGCGCACGTCGACGGCAGGATGCTCGGCATCGCCGAGGAGGCGGGCGCGAACCTCATCAACCGCGACCGCATGTGGCACTACACCGAGGGCATCCAGAACTGGAACCCCATCTGGGAGAACCACGGCATCCGCGTCCTCCCCGGCCCGTCCTCGCTCTGGCTGGACGCGCGCGGCAAGCGGCTCCCGGTCCCGCTGTTCCCCGGCTTCGACACCCTCGGCACGCTCGAACACATCATGAAGACCGGCTACGACTACACGTGGTTCGTCCTCGACCAGAAGATCATCGGCAAGGAGTTCGCCCTCTCCGGCTCCGAGCAGAACCCCGACCTGACCGGCAAGTCCGTCAAGGACGTCTTCATCCGGGCCCGCGCGGACGTCCCCGGCCCGGTCAAGGCCTTCATGGACCACGGCGTCGACTTCGTCGTCGAGAAGGACCTCGGCTCCCTGGTCCGCGGCATGAACGCGCTCACCAAGGAGCCGCTGATCGACGAGGCCGAGCTGCGCCGCGAGATCGTCTCCCGGGACCGTGAGGTCGCCAACCCCTTCACCAAGGACCTCCAGGTCATGGCGGTCCGGGGGGCCCGCAACTACCTCGGCGACAAGCTCATCCGCACCGCCACCCCGCACCGCATCCTCGACCCCAAGGCGGGCCCGCTGATCGCCGTCCGCCTGAACATCCTCACCCGCAAGACCCTCGGCGGCCTGGAGACCGACCTCTCCTCCCGGGTCCTCACCGAGGGCGGCGACCCGCTGGAGGGCGTGTACGCGGCGGGCGAGGCCGCCGGCTTCGGCGGCGGCGGAGTCCACGGCTACCGCTCCCTGGAGGGCACGTTCCTCGGCGGCTGCCTGTTCTCCGGCCGCACGGCGGGCCGGGCGGCGGCCAAGGCCGTGCGCTGAGCCGGGGACCCGCGTAGGGCTTACCGAATCCTGACGAATATCCGCCGCCACTGGCCCGACCGGGGCGGCGGATGGTCGAATCGATGGGTGAACCCTGAACATCCCGAAGCGCGGCAGACGCCGACGGAGCACCCCGAGGACGAGGACCAGGAAGGCCACGGCGGCCGGGAACCCGAGCGGGGCAAACCCATCGGCCGCCGCATCCTCCTGGGCACCCTCGGACTCGGAGCCCTCGGCGTCGTCTCCGCGCCGGTCCTCCAGCGCGGCATGGAGGCGTTCCTCGGCGAGGCCGCCCAGAAGGACCCCACCGGCCTGACCGGCCTGCTCCCCAACGGCGGCGGCTTCCGCTACTACTCGGTGACGTCGTCCGTCCCCCGCAGGACCGCGAAGAACTACCGCCTCACCGTCGACGGCCTGGTCGACAAGCCCGCCTCGTACACCCTCGCCGACCTGCGGGCCCTCCCGCAGACCCGGATGGTGAAGGACGTCCAGTGCGTCACGGGCTGGCGCGTCCCGGACACCCCGTTCGAGGGCGTACGGCTCTCCGTGCTGCTGGACGCGGCCGGGGTGCGCTCCTCGGCGGGCGCGGTCCGCTTCACCTGCTTCGACGGGGCGTACAGCGAGAGCCTCACCCTGGAGCAGGCCCGCCGCGCCGACGTCCTGGTGGCCCTCCGTATGCAGGACAAGGACCTCAGCCACAACCACGGCGGCCCGGTGCGCCTGTACGTCGCCCCCATGTACTTCTACAAGTCGGCCAAGTGGCTCTCCGGCATCGAGGTGACGGAGAAGGTCGAGCCCGGCTACTGGGAGGAGCGGGGCTACGACATCGACGCGTGGGTCGGCCGATCGAACGGGCGGGACGATGAACCGACGACTTGAGACGCCCCCGGTCCAGGCCGAGCCCCGCGTCCGGCGCTTCACCCCCGCCGAACGCTGGATCCACCGGGTCATGGCGGCCCTGATGGGCGTCTGCGTGGCGACGGCGGCCTGCCTCTACGTCCCCGCGCTCGCCGAACTGGTCGGCCGCCGGGCCCTGGTGGTCACGGTCCACGAGTGGACGGGCCTGCTTCTGCCCCTCCCGGTCCTGGCGGGCCTCGCCTCCCGCGCGTTCCGCGCGGACGTCGGCCGGCTGAACCGCTGGGGCCCGCACGACCGCCTCTGGCTCCGCGCCGCCCGCCGCCGCGCACCCGGCCCGCGCCCCGCCGCCAAGTTCAACGCCGGCCAGAAGCTCTACGCCTCCTGGCTCGCCGGCGCCACCCTCGTCATGCTCGCCACGGGTCTGATGATGTGGTTCACCCACCTCACCCCCCTGATGTGGCGCACCAGCGCGACCTTCGTCCACGACTGGCTGGCCCTGACGATCGGCATCGTCCTGGCGGGCCACATCGGCATGGCCCTGGGTGACCCGGAGTCCCGCCGGGGCCTTCGCACGGGCCTGGTGAGCAGAGAGTGGGCGGACCGGGAACACCCGCTGTGGCGGCCGTAGCGCCGGACACAGCCGGGAGTCCCCGGTCCGGTACCGCCTGGATCACCGGCGTCCCGTACGCCTGGATCACCGGCGTCCTGTACGCCCGGATCACCAGAGTCCGGTACGCCTAGATCACCAGCGACAACAGCAGCACGATCGCCCCCGCCACCACCGAGATGATCGTCTCCATCACCGACCAGGTCTTGATGGTCTGGCCGACGGTCATCCCGAAGTACTCCTTCACCATCCAGAACCCGGCGTCGTTGACGTGGCTGAAGAAGAGGGAGCCGGCGCCGATCGCCAGCACGAGCAGGGCCGTGTGGGTCGTCGACATGTCCGCGGCCAGGGGGGCCACCAGCCCCGCGGCCGAGATGGTCGCGACGGTCGCCGAACCCGTCGCCAGCCGGATCGCCACCGCGATCAGCCAGGCCAGGACGAGCGCCGGGATCGACCAGTCCTCGGAGATCTCCAGGACCATCTGCCCGACCCCGGAGTCGATGAGGGTCTGCTTGAACCCGCCACCGGCGCCGACGATCAGCAGGATGCCCGCGATGGGCGCGAGGGACTTCTCGACGGTCGACCCCAGCCGCTCCTTGGTGAACCCGGCCGCCCGCCCCAGCGTGAACATGCCCACGATCACGGACGCGAGCAGCGCGATCAGCGGCGAGCCGGCCACGTCGAAGATCCGCTGGACCATCTGCTCGGGATCGTCCACGACGATGTCCACCAGCGCCTTGGCCAGCATCAGCACCACCGGCAGCAGCATGGTCGCGATGGTCGCGCCGAACCCGGGCCGCTTCTCCAGCTCCTCCGAGGCACGCGCGGGGATCATGCGCTCGGGGACGGGCACGTCCACCCAGCGGGCCGCGTACTTCGAGAACAGGGGCCCGGCGATGATCACGGTCGGTATCGCCACCAGCAGTCCCAGCGCCAGCGTGACACCGAGGTTGGCCTGCACCGCGTCGATCGCGACCAGCGGACCGGGGTGCGGCGGGATCAGCCCGTGCATGACGGACAGACCGGCGAGGGCCGGGATACCGATGCGCATCAGCGAGTAGTCGCCACGCTTGGCGACCATCAGGACGACCGGGATGAGCAGCACGATCCCGACCTCGAAGAACAGCGGCAGCCCGATCACGGAGGCGATCAGCACCATCGCCCACGGCATCGCCCGTCCGCCGGCCTTCGCGAGGATCGTGTCGACGATTCTGTCGGCGCCCCCGGAGTCCGCCAGCAGCTTGCCGAGGATCGCGCCCAGCGCGATGAGTACACCCACCCCGGCCACGGTCGTCCCGAGTCCGGCGGTGAAGCTCGCGATCGCCTTGTCCAGCGGCGCCCCGGCGAACGCGCCGAGCGCGAGCGAGCCGATGGTCAGTGCCAGGAAGGCGTGCACCTTGAACCTGGTGATGAGCACGACGATGACGGCGATGCCCGCCAGTACGGCGATGCCCAGCTGCGCGTGCCCTGCCGAGGTGATCGGCTCGACGGGGTCCGCTGCCAGCAGCTCGACGTTGAGTCTGGTCACGGTGAATCCTTGTATGGGGGGAAGTTGGGGGAGAGTCGGAGAACGAGAACAGACGGAACGAAAACAGAGGGACCGAGGCAGAGAGACCGAGGCAGAGAGAACGACAGACGGGGCGACAGGTGTCTACGACGTCGCCGGGTCGAACTCCCGCAGCGCGGTGACCGCCCGCTCGGCGATCTCCTCGGGCGCGCCAGACACATCGACCGAGACACCCGCCTCGTCCGCCTGAAGCGGCTGCAGCGTGGCGAACTGCGAGTCGAGCAGCGCCGTGGGCATGAAGTGGCCCTGCCGGTGGGACATCCGGTCCTCGATGAGCGCACGGTCACCGGCGAGGTGCACGAAGACGACTCCGGGCGCGGCGGCCCGCAGCCGGTCCCGGTACGCGCGCTTCAACGCGGAACAGCTGACCACTCCGCCGAGTCCGGCCCGGCCGTGGGCCCACGCGCCGATGGCGTCCAGCCACGGCCACCGGTCCGTGTCGTCCAGCGGTGTCCCGGCCGACATCTTGGCGATGTTGGCCTCGGGGTGGAAGTCGTCGCCCTCGGCGTACGGAACGCCGAGCCGGGCCGCGAGCAGGGGGCCGATCGTGGTCTTCCCGGTCCCTGCCACGCCCATCACCACGACGACGTGAGGGGTACGCATCACTACCTCGCTGTCTTCGTCGACATCTGGGACGTCACCGACGTCGACGACACTGAAACGCATTAGGTACGACGAATTCAAGCCCCGGACCCAAATAAGTCTGACTTTTTCTCCGGGCTCCCCTCCTCGTACCCTGATCCCCATGAGCACACCGGGCCGAGGGCTGCACGGCCGAGTACTGGAAACCCTCGGACCGGCGATCACGGCGGGCGAGTACCCGCCGGGGAGCGTGCTGCGCACGGACGAACTGGCCCAGACCTTCGAGGTGTCCCGCTCGGTGATGCGCGAGGCGGTCCGCGTACTGGAGTCCATGCACCTGGTCGAGTCCCGCCGCCGGGTCGGCGTGATCGTCCGCCCGTCCGTCGAGTGGAACGTCTACGACCCCCAGGTCATCCGCTGGCGCCTGGCCGGCGCGGACCGCCCGCGCCAGCTGCGCTCGCTCACGGTCCTGCGCTCGGCCGTCGAACCGATCGCCGCGGGGCTCGCCGCGCGCAACGCCACGGCCGATCAGTGCGCCGCGCTCACCGAATGCGCCATCGGCATGGTCGCCCACTCACGCGGCCACAAACTGGAGGGCTACCTCCACCACGACGTCGCCTTCCACCGCCTGATCCTCACCGCCTCCGGCAACGAGATGTTCGCCCGCCTCGGCGACGTCGTCGAGGAGGTCCTCGCCGGCCGCACCCATCACGCCGTCATGTTCGACGACCCCGATCCCGCCGCCGTCACCCTCCACGTCCAGGTCGCCGAAGCCATCCGCGAACGCGACGCCGCCCGAGCCGAACGACTCACCCGGGAAATCACCGTGGGCGCCCTCCAGGAACTGGACATACTGGCACCCAACGGCTAGTCGGCGACGGCCGGTTGACCCAGGAGCTCGACCCGGCCAAGCCGAGCCAAGCCGATACCCCGGATTCGCCCTGCAACCACGGGCCCGTCGGAGCTGTGATCCTGCGGCTGGGGACGACCACCTCGTCCGCTGGTTCGGCAAGGCCGCCGACGGGATCTAGGGGGACCTAGGGGGACCTAGGGGGCTTCTGCCGGGAACTCGCCGTCCACATAGACCCAGGCCCCGTCCACCCGCTCGAACCGGCTGCGCTCGTGCATCGAGCCGCCCCGGTACGAGGCGCGGAAGGTGACCGTGCCGGTGGTGTGGAAGGGGGAACCGTCGTGGGTGTCGAGGATCTCCAGGCCGGTCCAGCGCATGGTCGTGTCGAAGGTGACGTCGGCAGGCCGCGTCCGGGGATGCCAGGTGCGCAGGAGGTAGGCCTCGTCGCGCACGACGAACGCGCTGTAGCGCGACCGCATCAGGGCCTCGGCGGTCGGTGCGGCGGCGGTACCGGAGAGATAGCGGCCGCAGCAGGCCTCGTACGCCTCGGGCAGCCCGCAGGGGCAGGTGCGAGGGGTCGGCGAGGAGACGCGTGAAGCACTCTTCGACCTGGCCTTGGAACCACTGCGGCGCGACGACATGGACGCCATTCTGCCCGCCCCGCGAACCCCGCCCCGCACGGGCCGCGTCGCGGCCTGCACCGAGCCAGCGTCGGCGGGTGGCTCAAGGCCCACGCGTGGGCCCGCGTCGGCAGGCGGCTCAAGGCCCCGGCACGAGCCCGCGTCGGCGGGTGGCTCACCACCCGCGCAGCCCCGCGTCGCGGCCTGCCTACGCCGAGCCCGCGTTCGTCGGCGGATACGGCGGTCGCGCCGGGACCCCGGGGCTTCTCGGTGAGGGCAGCGGCGGGAGGGCGGGCTCCTGGAGCCACGCCCTGAACAGGGCGTCCAGCGGTCCGTCCGCGTAGCGCCCGGCGTGGGCGGTGAAACCGGCCGTCGTGACGGCGCCGCCGCGGTGGACCGTCGCCCAGCCGCGCAGCATCCGGAAGAACGCGTCGTCGCCGAGCGCGCAGCGGACCGCGTGGACGGTGAGACCGCCGCGCTCGTAGAGCCGGTCGTCGAACATCAGCTTGCGGCCCGGGTCGGCCAGCCGGAGATCCTGGGGGAGCGCGGCGAGCTTCTGGTGGGCGGCGGCGGCCAGTTGATGCGCCGTACGGCCGCCGGAGCGCTCCGACCACAGCCACTCGGCGTACTTGGCGAACCCCTCGTTCAGCCAGATGTGCCGCCAGTCGGCGATGGACACACTGTTGCCGAACCACTGATGCGCCAGCTCGTGCGCGACCAGCCGCTCCGAACCCCGCGCCCCGTCCACATGGTTGGCGCCGAACAGCGACAACCCCTGTGCCTCGACCGGGACATCGAGCTCCTCCTCGGTCACCACCACCGCGTACTCCCCGAAGGGGTACGGCCCGAAGAGCTCCTCGAACAGCTCCATCATGGCCGGCTGCCGCGCGAAGTCCCTGGAGAACTCCGTGAGGAGAGGGGCCGGGATGTGGCCGTGCTGCGGCACCCCGCCGGGCCTCGGATCACCCAGCAGCACCGTCTGGTACTTGCCGATCGACAGACCGACCAGATAGCTCGACGTCGGCGCCGACTGCTCGTACACCCACGTCGTCGTGGACGCCTTCGCCGTACGGGTGAGCAGCCGCCCACCCGCCACCACCTGGTACGCGGACGGCGTCGTGACCGAGATCTGGTACGAGGCCTTGTCGGCGGGCCGGTCGTTGCACGGATACCAGGACGGCGCCCCGACCGGCTGGCTCGCCACCAGCGCCCCGTCGGTCAGCTCCTCCCAACCGAGCCCGCCCCAGGGGCTGTTCACCGGCTTGGGGTTGCCCGACCAGTGGACCTCGACCGTGAACGCGGCCCCCGGCCGGATCGGCTTGGCGGGCCGGATGCGCAGCCTGCCGCCCCGGTGCGTGTAGTGCGGCGCCCGGCCGTCGACCCGCACCCGGCCGATCTTGAAGTCGGCGAGGTTCAGCTGGAACTCGGCGAGCGCGACCCGGCCCGCTATGGCGTTGAGCCGCGCGGTGCCCGACAGCCGGTTCGGCCCCGGCCGGTAGTCCACAGCCAGCTCGTACCGATGCACCCGGTAACGGGAATCGCCGTTCGCCGGGAAGTACGGGTCCGGACCCACTGACTGCTGAACCGCCACTGCCGCTTCTGCTCCCCGCTTCGCTCTCGTACGACGTCCATCGTCCCCCGAGTCACCCGACGCCGCACGAGCCGCACTCAGCGGCGCCATGCTTCGATCGGGTTGCCCAGCCACCGCGTGTCGTCGGGAACGGACTCCGCGGCCATGACCAGCGACGCGGGCCCCAAGGTGGTGCGGGCCCCGACCACGCTGCCGGGCAGGACGATTCCGCCGGGGCCCAAGGTGGCACCCTCACGGAGTTCAACAGTATCCGTCCGCAAGATCCGGTCGTGGAAGAGGTGGGTCTGGAGGACACATCCCCGGTTCACGGTGGCCCCGTCGCCGAGCGTGACGAGATCGGTCTCGGGCAGCCAGTAACTCTCCACCCACACCCCCTTGCCGATGCGTGCCCCGAGCCCGCGCAGCCACACGTTCAGCACCGGCGTACCGGGCACCGACCCGGCCAGCCACGGCACGGCCAGCACCTCCACGAAGGTGTCCGCCAGCTCGTTGCGCCACACGAAACCGCTCCACAGCGGATGCTCACCGCTGCGGTGCCGCCCCACGAGCAGCCACTTCGCGACGACGGACACCGCACACGCCAGCACACCCGCGCCGAGCAGCACGACCCCGCCCAGCAGCCACGCCCAGCCGCCCAGCACACTCAGCGCCGCCACCGTCAGCAGCGCCAGGCCCGCCGAGCAGAACACCGGCACGATCCGGCACAGCTCCACCAGGGCCCGCGCCCACAGCAGCCGCGCGGGCGGCTCGTACGTCAGGCTCTGGTCACCGTCCGCGGCCGACCGGGGCAGCTTCACCGGCGGCAGCCCCAGGTACGAGCTGCCCTTCTTGGCCTTCTTCGGCGTCGCCGACAGCACACCGACCAGGCCGCCGTCCGGCACGGAACGCCCCGGCGCGGTCATCCCGGAGTTCCCGAGGAACGCCCGCCGCCCGATCTCCGCCCGCCCGATCCGCAGCCAGCCACCACCCAGCTCGTACGGCGCGGTCAACGTGTCGTCCGCGAGGAACGCCCCGTCCCCGACCGTCGTCAGACTCGGCAGCGCCAGAACGGTGGACACTTCGGCGCCCTTCCCGATCCGCATCCCGAGCAGCCGCAGCCACACCGGCGTGACCAGCCCGGCGTACAGCGGGAACAGCGTCTGCCGCGACCGGTCCATCAGCTGCGTGACCGTCCACGCCTGCCACCCGACCCTGCTGTGCGTGGGATGCGTGCCCTCCCGCAGCCCCCGACTCAGCAGCCGTACGGCGACGAGCAGCAGCAGCGCGTACGCCGCCCCGAACGCGAGCGTCGCCGGCACCAGCCCGAGCGCCGCTCCCCGCAGGGCTTCGCCGAGCCCGGCGTCCGGGGCCACGAACAGACTCAGCACGGCCAGCGCGGCGACCCCGGCGAGTACCGGCAGCGCGGTCAGTCCGACCCCCGTCACGCCGTAGGACATCCGCCAGAACAAGCCGCGCTGCGGCCGCTCCTTGGGCCAGTTCCGCTTCGCCTTGCCCAGCTTGACCGCGGGCGCCCCGGCCCAGCGCTGCCCGGTGGGAACCTGCCCGACGACGGCGGACCCGGGCGCCACCTCGGCCCGCTTGCCGACCCTGGCCCCCGGCAGCAGCATGCTCCGCGTCCCGACGACCGCACCGCCGCCCACCTTGACGGGCCCGACCTCCAGCCGGTCCCCGTCCAGCCAGTACCCGGAGAGGTCCACCTCGGACTCCACGGCCGCACCCCGCCCGAGCTTGAGCATCCCGGTCACCGGCGGCAGTGTGTGCAGGTCGACATCGGCCCCGATCCTGGCGCCCAGCGCCCGTGCGTACCGCTCCAGCCAGACCCCGGTCAGCGAGGTCGCCCCGCTGAACTCGGCCAGCCGCTCGGCCGCCCACAGCCGCAGATGCACGCTCCCGCCGCGCGCGTACCGCCCCGGCTCGACCCCTCGCAGCAGCAGCCGCGCCCCGCCCGCCGCGATCGCCAGCCGCCCCGGCGGTGTGAAGAACAGCACCGCCCCGGCCGCCACGGCCCACCAGGGCGCGGCCGGCAGCCAGGCGTACGGCGCGAGCAGATTCCCGAGCGCTGCCAGCGGGACGACCCACCGCAGACCGAGCAGCGTGAACAAGGGGACGAGCAGCAGGAGCTGGACGAGCCGTGCCCGGACGGGCACGGGTGCCACGGCCCGCCTGGGACCGTCCTCCTCGCCCGACTCCTCCAGATACCGGGCCAGCTTCCTGAGCGTGGGCCGCTGGTAGACGTCCACGACCGCGACGTTCGGGTACCGGCTCCGCAACCGCGTCGTCAGCTGCGCCGCGGCCAGGCTGCCGCCGCCGATCGCGAAGAAGTCGTCCCCCGCGCCGCCGACGGCGATCCCCAGCACCTCGGCCCACTGCTCGGCGAGCCACGCCTCGGTCCCGTACAACTGCTCGGCCGGCCCGGTGGGCTCCAGATCCGCCAACGGCCACGGCAGGGCGTTCCGGTCGACCTTCCCCGACGTCCGGGTCGGCAGCTCCGCCACCGGCGCCAGCAGCGGCACCAGCGCGGCCGGCAGCTCCGCCCGCAGCTTCTCGACGGCCGTCGCGCGGTCCCACCCGTCCTGGGTGACCACGTACCCGACGAGCAGCTGATTCCCGCTCCGCGCGGTCCGAACGGCGGCCGCGGCGCCCGCGACACCGGGCAGCCCCTGCAACGCGGCGTCGACCTCGCCCAGCTCGATCCGCCGCCCGCCGAGCTTGATCTGCTCGTCCGCCCGCCCGAGGAAGACCAGTCCCTCGGGCTCGGCCTTCACCAGGTCACCACTGCGGTAGGCCCGCTCCCAGCCCAGCGACTCCAGCGGCGCGTACTTCTCCGCGTCCTTCTCGGCGTCGAGATACCGCGCGAGCCCGACCCCGCCGATCACGAGCTGCCCACTGCCACCCATCGGCACGGGCTCCCCGGCCTCGTCGACGACCGCCAGCTCCCAGCCGTCGAGCGGCAGCCCGATCCGGATCGGCTCCTCGCCGGACATCAGCGAGGCGCAGGCGACGACGGTGGCCTCGGTCGGCCCGTACGTGTTCCAGACCTCGCGCCCCTCCGTGACCAGCCGCTGCGCCAGCTCCGGCGGGCAGGCCTCACCACCGAAGATCAGCAGCCGTACGTCGTTGAGCGTCTCGGGCTCCCACAGCGCGGCCAGCGTCGGCACGGTCGACACGACCGTGATCTCCTGCTCGACCAGCCAGGGCCCCAGATCGGCACCGCTCCTGACCTGCGAGCGCGGCACCGGCACCAGACAGGCCCCGTACCGCCAGGCCAGCCACATCTCCTCGCAGGACGCGTCGAAGGCCACCGAGAGGCCGGCCATCACCCGGTCCCCGGGCCCGATCGGCTCCTCGGCGAGGAACAGCTCCGCCTCGGCGTCCACGAACGCGGCGGCGCTGCGGTGGCTCACAGCCACACCCTTGGGCCTGCCCGTCGACCCGGACGTGAAGATGATCCACGCGTCGTGCTCGACCCCGGGCCGCGCGGCGGGCGAGTCGGACGCGCCGTCGACGGTCAGCCGGTGCCCGGCCCCGATGACCGCCCGCACCTCCGCCTCCCCGAACACCAGCTCGGCCCGCTCCTCGGGGTCCTCGGCGTCGACGGGCACATAGGCGGCCCCGGCGGCCAGCACCGCGAGGATGGCGACATACAGCTCATTGGTGCCCGACGGCACCCGCACCCCGACCCGGTCCCCGAGCCCGACCCCCGCCGCCCCCAGCCGCCGCCGCAGGTTCTCCACCTCGACCGCCAGCGCGCGATAGGTCAGCCGCAGCTTCCCGTCGTCCAGCGCGGGCTCGTCCGGGTACGACCGCACGGACGCCTCGAAGACGTCCACGAGCGTGCGCGGGGAGGCCGCGGCACCGGCCGAGAACCGCGCCGCCCCGACGAACCCCCCGGCTCCCTCCGCCAGCTCTCCGTCGAGCAGCGTCAGGTCAGGACTCTCGTATACGGCGGCCATCGGATCCTCGCCTCTCGAACCCGGACCATCCGGGGGCGCCGGCGGGCCCGCAGGTCTGCCTGGGGATATTTCCGTACCGGTACCGAACAAGCCCAATACTCTAGTGCTCGGGTGACTACGGCCTGTCGTGTCGGCCAAGCGGGGGCGTCCGCCGGGCGACTCGGAGGGGCGAGGGTGAGGGACGTGACCTGGGGTTTTTCCGGTGGGGAGAGACGTCGCCCACATTTCGTCGGGGTAAACGCCCGAAGGCCGCGACCCGAGGGTCGCGGCCTTCGCCACTATGTGTCCGAGGGGGGACTTGAACCCCCACGCCCGATAAAGGGCACTAGCACCTCAAGCTAGCGCGTCTGCCATTCCGCCACCCGGACAAGGTGTCTGTCGCGCGGGGTCTCCCTCGCGGCGACGAAGGAAACATTACCAGGCTTTCGAGGGCCCCCGATCACACCCCGGCCCCCGTCCGGCCGGGCGTGAACGGCTTGTGACGGGCCGGTCCCGGTCTTGGGGCGAGCGGTCGGGCAGGAGGAGGATGAGGGGGAACCACCAGCAGCGACAGCGGGAGGAACCAGCGTGAGTGAGACGGACACGGGCAGGCGCGTGACCGGCGAGGACGAGGTCGTCGACCTCTGCCGCGAGCTGATCCGGATCGACACCAGCAACTTCGGCGACCACTCGGGCCCGGGGGAGCGCAAGGCCGCCGAGTACGTCGCCGAGAAGCTCGCCGAGGTGGGGCTCGAGCCGCAGATCTTCGAGTCGCACCCGGGCCGTGCCTCGACGGTGGCCCGCATCGAGGGTGAGGACCGGTCCCGGCCCGCGCTGCTCATCCACGGCCACACCGACGTCGTACCGGCCAACGCGGCGGACTGGACCCACCACCCGTTCTCCGGCGAGGTCGCGGACGGCTGTGTCTGGGGCCGGGGCGCGGTCGACATGAAGGACATGGACGCGATGACGCTGGCGGTCGTCCGCGACCGGCTGCGCAGCGGCCGCAAGCCCCCGCGCGACATCGTGCTCGCCTTCCTCGCGGACGAGGAGGCCGGCGGCACGTACGGGGCGAAGCACCTCGTCAAGAACCACGCCGACCTCTTCGAGGGCGTCACCGAGGCGATCAGCGAGGTCGGCGGGTTCTCGTTCACCGTGAGCGAGCAGCGGCGGCTCTATCTGATCCAGACGGCCGAGAAGGGCATGCACTGGATGAAGCTGACCGTGGCCGGCACGGCTGGCCACGGGTCGATGATCCACCGGGACAACGCCATCACCGAGCTGTCGGAGGCCGTCGCGCGCCTCGGCCGCCACCAGTTCCCGGTGCGGGTCACCAAGACCACCCGGGCCTTCCTCGACGAACTCGGCGACGCCCTCGGCACCGAGCTCGACCCGGAGGACATGGAGGGCACCCTCGCCAGGCTCGGCGGTATCGCCAAGCTCATCGGCGCGACCCTGCGGAACACCGCCAACCCCACCCAGCTCGGCGCCGGCTACAAGGTCAACGTCATCCCGGGCGAGGCCACCGCGCATGTCGACGGACGGTTCCTGCCCGGATTCGAGGAGGAGTTCCTCGCCGACCTCGACAAGATCCTCGGCCCCGAGGTGCGGCGCGAGGACGTGCACTCCGACAAGGCACTGGAGACCTCCTTCGACGGGGCGATCGTCGACGCCATGCAGTCCGCGCTGCTCGCCGAGGACCCGGCCGCGAAGGCGGTCCCGTACATGCTCTCCGGCGGTACGGACGCCAAGTCCTTCGACGACCTCGGCATCCGGGGCTTCGGCTTCGCGCCGCTCAAGCTGCCGCCGGAGCTGGACTTCGCGGGCATGTTCCACGGCGTCGACGAAAGGGTGCCGGTGGAGGGGTTGAAGTTCGGCGTGCGCGTGCTCGACCGTTTCATCGACGCGTCCTGACCTTCCACGACGGGACCTTGATCGTCTCCGACCGCTCCCTCATCGCCTTTGTTCTGTCCGGAATCGCGTGCTGAAACGAGACTCCACTATTCGGCAGCGCGTACGAAGATCGACCGTGACGGGTGAATCGGACCATAAGCTCGTAGCTCCATTACCTCCTCCTCGTTACAGGTGGTGTGACTCGCTACTTGGGGTCGCTTTGCCTACAAGGAGGAATAATGATCAAGAAGGTCGTCGCCGCTGCGGCTGCCACTGGTGGCCTGGTTCTCGCGGGCGCGGGTCTGGCCGTCGCCGACGCCGGGGCCCAGGGTGCCGCCGTCGGCTCCCCGGGTGTCGCGTCCGGCAACGTCGTCCAGGTGCCGGTTCACGTCCCCGTGAACGTGTGCGGCAACACGATCTCGGTGATCGGGCTGCTGAACCCCGCCTTCGGCAACACCTGCATCAACAAGTGACGTTGCGCCTCACCTCCGGTGAGGGGCTGAAGTAACCGTCGGCCCCGGAGTGCGCGCCATGCACTCCGGGGCCGCTCGGTCTCGGGACAAGGTGTGAAAGATCAGAACACAGGGCTAAGGCAGGTAATTCAGCAATGCGACAGGTCACCCGCAAAGGCCTCATCACGGTGGCGGCCGCGTCCGGCATGTTCGCCGCCGCGGGCGGTGCAGCGCACGCCGACTCCGGTGCGCAGGGCTCCGCCGGCAACTCGCCCGGAGTGCTCTCCGGCAACACCGTGCAGGCGCCGGTGGAGGCCGAGGTCAACGTCTGCGGCAACACGGTGAACGTCGTCGGGCTGCTCAACCCGGCGGCGGGCAACAAGTGTTCCAACGGCGGAGGCGGCAAGCACGCCCGCGTCGGCCATGACGGCGAAGGCCACGGTTCCTCGCACGGTGGCTCCCAGGCCCGCGGTCACGCATCCGATTCACCGGGCGTGGCCTCCGGCAACCACGTGCAGGCTCCCGTGCACGCGCCGGTCAACGTGTGCGGCAACAGCGTCAACGTCGTCGGCGTCGGCAATCCGGCCGCCGACAACGACTGCTACAACGGCGGGGGCGGGGGCGGAGGACACAACGGCCACGGTTCCTCGGACGGTGGCTCCCACGCGGACGGTCGCACCAGCGGCTCGCCGGGCGTGGCCTCCGGCAACCACGTGCAGGTTCCGGTCGATGTGCCGGTCAACCTGTGCGGCAACAACATCAGTGTGATCGGTATCGGCAACGGGGTCACGGGCAACGACTGCGGGAACTCGGGCGGCGGAGCGGCGCACGAGAATCCGGGTGGCGGCCACCAGAACCCGCCGGGCGACTCCGAGGAGGCGTCCCCGCAGGTACCGGGCGAGCCGGGCGAGCCGGGCGAGCCGGGCACACCGGGCGGTGAGGCCCCCGGCGGTGACACCAACACCCCGGGCACGCAGACCGTCACCCAGCCCGGTGGCGTCGCGCAGCTCGCCCAGACCGGCGGTGACCTGCCGCTCGGGCTCACGCTTCCGGTGGGCGCGGGCGCACTGATCGGGGGCGCCCTGATCTACCGCAAGGCACGGGCCGCCGCTCTGTAGCCGGACCGGCACACCCGAAACGGAGCGGGCCCCGCACCAGCGGGGCCCGCTCCGTTTCACTCCGCCCACTCACCACGTGGCGCGCACCTGGCGGATGATCCGTCGGCGCAACCGCACCCTGCGGCTGCCGTCACGCAGCAGGCTCAGTCGGTCCAACTCCCAGTGTCCGTACTCGGCATGGTCCGTCAGCAGGCGTGTGGCGTCCTTGCGGGAGACCCCGCGCGGTACGTACACGTCGACAAATTCGTATTCCGGCATCGGTATCTATTGTGCGGGCTGGGGCCCGGTACGGATAGCGTCTGCACTATGTCTGATGCTGCGCAGCCCACCGCTGCCGAGGTACGCGCCGCCGCCGAGGCGGTCAAGACCGCGCTCGACCGCCACCTGGCCGCGGTCGAACGCCGGTCGGGGGAGGACGACCCGGCTGTCTACGAGGCGTTCAACGAGCTGGCCGCGGCCGCCGAGGAGTACGACGAACTGCTCTACGACCGCTATGACGAGGTCACCCCCTTCGAGATCCCCGGCACCGAGGAACTGCCTCCGTACACCGGCCCCGAGGAACCCAGCGCGCTCAGTGTGCTGATCCGCCGGGACTACACGGTGGCCGAGCCGCAGCGGCTGCTGGCACAGGCGCAGCGGGTGGAGGCGGCCGAGGAGCCGGCCGTCGCCGACGGGGTGGCGAGCACGGTGCACGGGGCCCTGGGCCTGCTCTTCGGTGAGTTCGAACCGGACGAGATCGCCTCCCGGCACAAGGAGTTCGGCCTGGAGGAGGGCGACTCCACGCTCTGGGTGACCGCCGCGGACGACACCGCCGAGCCCGGCGAGTGGCTGGAGGCACCCTTCGAAGGGGTCGATCCGCAGAGGGTCGTCTGCCGCTTCGACGTCAGCGCGGTCTTCGACGACGAGCCGGATGACGACGACCTGGACGACGACCTCGCGCTCGAAGCGGAGCTGGACGAGGACGGGGAACTCGAACCGCTGGACGCTGACCGGTAGCGGTTACGGGGCGCCCAGTAGCTCGGGGCGTCCGTCGGCGGGCGGCCGCGGGTTGTTCGTGGTTGCTCGCGCGGTTCCCCGCGCCCCTGAAAGACGGCCCTGCGGGCCGCTCCAGGGGCGCGCGCATGCATGGCCCGTGGTGCGGGCCGTCGTGCCGCTGGGGCGGCACCGGTGGGCGCAGGCGGCATCCCGTCAGCGCCGGGGCCGCGTGACCCACCCCCGCCCAGCCCCACCCCGCGGCATGATCACTCGGCCGCCGGCACCTGAGCCGTCAACAACACCGGCAGCCGTGTGGTGCGAGGCTTCGCGGGAACCTCTGCGACCGCCCGGGGCAGGGCCTGCTCCACACCGTGCACCACGGACAGGTGCCGCTCGGCGCGTCCGAAGGCCGTGTAGACCCAGGGCCGGGTCAGCGCCTGCGCGGCGTCTCCCGGCAGTACCACCACCGCGGCCGGCCACCGATGCCCCACGGCCTGGTGTGCGGTCAGCGCCCACCCGTGCCGCACGGTCTGCTCCACCCGTTCCTTCGGTACGACGACGGCCGCGCCCGCACACTCCAGGTGCAGGCCCTCGGCGTCGGCCTGCACCACGCGCCCGGGTGTCGTACGGCCCGGCGCGGGGGAGTAGGCCACACGGTCTCCCGGGTCGAACCCGCCGAAACGGCCCGGACCGGGGTTCAGCCGCTCCTTGAGCGCGGTGTTGAGCGCACGCGTACCGGCCGCGCCACCATGCCCGGGGGTGATCACCTGCACCTGCTCGGCGGGAATCCCGAACGCCCTCGGCACCGAGTCCACCACGAGCTGAGCGGTCCGGTGCACCGCCTCGCCCGCGTCCCGCACCGGCACGATCACGACCTCCTTGCCGGGCGCCTCGACCTGGTTCAGCTCGCCGATCCCGATCCCGGAGACCAGTTCCCCGACGGGCCCGGGGTCGGGCGTCCGCGAGGCGACCTGCGGGCAGGCGCGGGCGGCGAGCAGATCCGTGAAGACCCGGCCCGGCCCGGCGGACCACAGCACCCCCGGGTCGCCGCTGAGCACCAGCCGGGCCCCGTCGGGCAGCGACTCGGCGAGCAGGGCCGCGGTCTCGACGTCCAACTGGGGCGCGTCCAGCACCACGAGAAGGTCGAGGTCGAGCGCGCCGTCCGCGTCACGGCCGGGCCCCTCGGCGCCGGACAGCAGACCCGCGAGGGTCGTCACGACGGTGTCGCCTCCCTCGGCGGAGCCCAGTTGGGACGTGAACCGTCGGACCCCGTCCGCGCTGTGCGTCGCCGCGTACGCCCGCACTCCGAGCGCCCGGGCGGCCGTGACCAGCGCAGCCGGTTCCGCGCGGGCCGCCTCGCCGCCGGTGTGCAGCACGAGCCCGTGTCCGGCGACGGCGCGGATCAGCTCGGCGGCGGGGCGCGGTGCCGACGCGGCCGCCGAGACCCAGTCCGTCGGGTCCTCCTTGGGAAGGGAGTTCATGACACGGGCGAGTCCGTCGGCGAGGCTCTCCTCGGCGAGGGCGTAACGCTCCAGACCGATGAGGACGCGGACCGGGCGCTCTTCCTCCGCTTCGGCGTCCTCGGTGTCGGGGCCGCCGGACGCCGTGGCGGGCGGAGACGCGGAGCGTGTCGCGGTCGGCGCGTCGTCGAGCGCGTCCTGGAAGACCAGGGCCTCGCCCTCGGCGACCGTGCTGCGGACGGCCTCGTCGGGGTCGGGCACGGAGCGCTGGGCGAGCGCGGCGGCCAGGGCCGGGGCCTCCAGCGCCGTGTGCCCGGCGACGGCCGCCTGCTCCAGCAGCCACACGGTGACCGCCCGGCCCCGCCGCTCGTCGTCCGGGCCGCACTCCGCGCCGAGCAGCGCCCGCGCGAACCCGTCGGCCTGCTCCGGCCGTACGCCCGGAACCCGCAGCAACTGCCAGGGATCCTCGCGCAGTCGGGCGCCCGCGCCCTCGCCCAGCGCCTCGGCGACCTGCGGCACCAGTGCCTCGGGCGCGCCGCCCTCGGCCAGCACCGCGCGCACCGCGTCCACCGTCTCGCCCGAGGGGGCGACCGCGGTGGCCGCCGGCGCCGCGGGCTGCGGTCGCCGCACCGGCTCCGGCGCGGGCCTGCGCGGAGCGGGCTCCGACCCGCCGAAGGCAGTGGCCGTGGGCTTCTCGCCGCCCTCCACGGCCCGTACGGCGGCCAGCAGATCGGCGGCCGTCCCGCTGAGCTTGGCCCCGCTCGTGATCGGCGCCCTCTTCTCCGCCTTGCGCCGCTCGATCCGCTCCCGCTCCAGCCGCTGAGCCGCCAACTCGGCCTGCGCCTCGGACACATCGGAAGCGGCTTCGCCGCCGGCGCCCTCGGCGGCCCCCGCCGCCTCACCGTCCGCCGCCGTCGGGGTGTCGTCGCCCGCGTCCTGGTCGCCGCCCGCAGCACCCGCGCCACCCGCTGGGCCGCTCTCGGCGGCCTCGCCCTCGGCCGTGGCCCCGCCCTCCGGCGTCGCCGCGAGGGCGGCGCTCCGGTCGTCGGGCGCGCCGCCGGGCGCGTCGGTGCCGTCGGCGGGCGTCCCGTCGCCCCGTCCCCCCGGCTCGTCCGTCTCCGTGGTCGCGGGCTCCGTGCTCACAGCGTGCTCCAGTCGTGATCGGGATAGCGGTGCACGGGCGCCGACACGTCGTCGAGAGCCCGGCAGATCTCGTCAGGAAGACTAAGGGTCTCCACTGACAATGCCCCCGTGAGCTGCAGCGCGTTGCGCGCGCCGACGATGGGCGCGGCCACGCCGGGCCGGTCGCGCACCCAGGCGAGGGCCACCTGGAGCGGGGTCACCGCGAGACCGTCCGCGGCGGTCTGCACCGCCTCCACGATGCTGGTCGCCGTCTCGTCGAGGTACGGCGCGACGAACGGCGCCATGTGCTCCGAGCCGCCCCGTGAGTCCGGGGGCGTGATGTGGCGGTACTTGGCGGTGAGCACCCCGCGGCCCAGCGGCGAGGAGGGGAGCAGCCCGACGCCCAGGTCCAGCGCGGCGGGCAGCACCTCGCGCTCGACGCCGCGTTGCAGCAGGGAGTACTCCAACTGCGTACTGGCCAGGCGGGTGCGTATCCCCGGGGCCGCGAGCTGCCAGGTGGCCGCCTTCGCGAGCTGCCAGCCGCAGAAGTTGGAGACGCCGGCGTAACGGGCGCGGCCGCTGCTGACGGCCAGGTCGAGGGCCTGGAGCGTTTCGTCCAGCGGGGTTCCGGGGTCGTAGGCGTGGATGTGCCAGACGTCGACGTAGTCCGTGCCGAGGCGGGCGAGGGAGGCGTCCAGGGCGGCGAGGAGATGGCCGCGGGAGCCGTCGAAACGGCGGTCGGGGTCCGGGACACTGCCGGCCTTCGTGGAGATGACCAGGTCGCGGCGGGGCACCAGTCCGTCCATCAACTGCCCGAGCAGATACTCCGCCTCGCCGTCCCCGTACACGTCCGCCGTGTCGACGAGGGTGCCGCCCGCCTCCCAGAACAGCTTCAACATGTCCGCGGCGTCATGCTCGTCCGTGTCGCGGCCCCACGTCAGGGTGCCGAGCCCGATCCGGGACACACGCAGGCCGGTACGGCCGAGATGCCTCTGCTCCATGCACGCCGACATTACTGGCCGGAGTTCGTGGAGTGGGGGCCTGTGGACAACCGATTTCCCCGGGGCGCGTTCGTCGACTCCGGGCGCGCCCCATGCCGTTGAGGGGCGCGGGGAACCGCGCGACCGGCCACACCCCACCCGCACTCGCCCCACGGCCCCGTCCCCCCGGTAGGGTCGGCGGCACAAGGGACGTTACTGATCGGTAAGGGGAAGGCGGGTCTATATGAAGCTCGGGATCAACCTCGGCTACTGGGGCGCCGGAATGGACGGGGACAACCTGGCCGTGGCCCAGGAGGCCGACCGGCTGGGATACGCGGTGTGCTGGGCGGCGGAGGCGTACGGCTCGGACGCCGCCACCGTGCTCAGCTGGGTCGCCGCGAAGACCGACCGTATCGACGTGGGCTCGGCCATCTTCCAGATCCCGGCCCGTCAGCCGGCGATGACCGCGATGACCGCCGCGACGCTGGACTCGCTCTCCGGCGGCCGCTTCCGGCTCGGCCTCGGCGTCTCCGGACCGCAGGTCTCCGAGGGCTGGTACGGGGTCAAGTTCGACAAGCCGCTCGCCCGCACCCGCGAATACGTGGAGATCGTCCGCAAGGCGATGACCCGCGAGCGTCTGTCGCACGACGGCGAGCACTGGACGCTGCCGCTGCCCGGCGGCCCCGGCAAGCCGCTGAAGCTGACCGTGCACCCCACCCGTGAGCACATCCCGCTGTACATCGCCGCGATCGGCCCGAAGAACCTGGAGCAGACCGGCGAGATCGCCGACGGCGCCCTGCTGATCTTCCCCTCGGCCGCACACCTGGAGGACACGGCAGTCAAGTACCTGCGGGCCGGGCGGGAGAAGGCCGGCAAGACCCTCGACGGGTTCGACGTCTGTCCGACCCTGCCCCTCGCCGTCGGCGACGACAAGGACGTGACGACGCTCGCCGACACCTTCCGCCCGTACACCGCGCTGTACGTCGGCGGCATGGGCAGCCGCAAGCAGAACTTCTACAACCAGCTCGCCCAGCGCATGGGATACGAGAAGGAGGCCGCCGAGATCCAGGACAAGTACCTGGCCGGCGACAAGGCCGGTGCCGCGGCCGCCATCCCGCACGAGCTGATCGACCAGACGACGCTGCTCGGTTCCGTCGAGCGCATCGCCGACCGGATGAAGGCCTACGCCGAGGCCGGGGTCACCACGCTCACCCTCGCCCCGGCGGGCTTCACCCTGGACGAGCGGATCGCCTCGCTCCGGGCCGGCTCCGAGGCCATCGAGCTGGCCGGGCTCGCGTAACCCGAACGGCGCAGCGGCCGGCGAGAGCGGGAATCCGCCGAACGGCGGGATCGAACAGCGGGTTCGAAAAGTACTACGGCCGTGGTGGGGGCTCGGGGGTCTTCCCCGCCACGGCCGTCATCGGGGACAACGCGGCGCGGCCCGCTCGGTTACGCGTCCGCGCCGCCCCGGCATCCTTCGTTCGGCGGATTTGTCCGACACAGCTGTTGCCCGGCTCCGTGTACCCCATTTGACTCGTTTTCTGCAGGACCCTGCCAGGACCCCTGCAGAGAGGTGCCTCAGATGCTTTCGGCCAAGAGTCTTTTCCAGGAGATCGTCGACAACGACGAGTCGTTCCGACTGTTCTGTTCCATCGCCGCCGGCGGCGAGACGCAGGGCGGCTGGGAGAACGCGCGCATCGCCGCGCTCGTCCCGCGGAGCGAGCGCGCACTCGCACCCAAGATCAGCCGCCACGGTGCCGACGAGGACAAGCACGGGCGGATCTTCAACGCCCTCATGAAGAAGCGCGGCCTCGAACCCGTGGAGGTCCCGCCCGAGACCGACTACACCATGCTCCTGGAGCGCGGCGGCATCGGTCTCGCGCACGACAGGCTCAAGGCCGACCAGGCCCTCACGGTGCCGGACATCATCGTCTACCTGTCCCACAGCAGGGTCACCGAACAGCGTGCCGCCGACCAGATGGCGATGCTCCGCAAGCACTTCGTGGGCCACCCCGAGATCGGCAAGGCCGTCCGGATGATCTCCGACGACGAGGACAACCACCTCGCCTACACCCACGAGGAACTACTGCGCTACGCGGCCGCCGGACACGGCCGCCTCATCCAGCGGACCCTGCGCGAGTGCGCCCTCGCGGAGATCGCCGTCCACCGGGACGTCAGCCTCGCCGTGATGGACCGGATGGGGCGCATCCTGGGCTGGCCGAAGGCCAAGGCGGCCGTCCTCGCCGCGGGCATCCGCGCCGTGTACGCGTACGAGCGTGCCCTCGGCTGGCGTCGCATGGTCACGCTGGAGATGCCGGAGCGCCGAGACGCGCTGGGCGGGCCCGCGACGACGGCCCCCGAGTTCGCCTGAGGCACCTTCCCCACCCGATACGCGCGCGTGGGCGTCGACATACGCGCGCGTGGGCGACCATGTTCGTCTGTTCGTCCACGCGCGCGTACGGCATCGCGGCACGCGGCGGGCTACAGCCAGCCCCGGCGCTTGAAGAGCCGGTACACCAGCACCTCCGTCACGACCATCAGCGCCATCAGCGCCGGGTACGACCACACCCAGCGCAGTTCGGGCATGTGCTCGAAGTTCATGCCGTAGACGCCGGCGGCCATGGTGGGGATCGCGGCCATGGCGGCCCAGGCGGAGATCTTCCGCATGTCGTCGTTCTGGCGGACGCTCATCTGCGCCAGGTGGGCGGAGAGGATGTCGGAGACCAGCCGGTCCAGGCTTTCGACGGACTCGTTGACGCGGGTGAGGTGGTCGTGGACGTCGCGGAAGAAGGGCTGGGCCGTCTCGTCGACGAAGGGCACCGCGGTGGTGAGGTTGCCCGTGCCCGCGAGCCGGACGAGCGGCGCGGCGAGGGGCCCGGTGGCCCGGCGGAACTCCAGGACCTGGCGTTTGAAGGTGTAGACCCGGGAGGCCGTGTTCCGTGAGCCGCCGAGGTCGGGGGAGAAGACCTCCGCCTCCAACTCCTCCAGGTCGGTCTGGAGCTCGGTCGCCACGTCCAGGTAGTGGTCGACGGTGGCGTCCGTGATCGCGTACAGCACGGACGTGGGCCCCTTGCCGAGCAGTTCGGGCTCCTGCTCCAGGCGACGGCGTACGACACCCAGGGGCGAGCCCTCGCCGTGGCGGACGGTCACGACGAAGGCGTGGCCGAGGAAGACCATCACCTCGCCGCTGGTCACCGTGTCACTGGACGGCTCGTACACGACCGGCTTGAGGACCATGAACAGCGAGTCGTCGTAGACCTCCAGCTTGGGCCGCTGGTGGGCCTTCAGCGCGTCCTCCACGGCCAGCGGATGAAGCGCGAACTCCTCGGTGACCAGGGCGAACTCCTTCTCCGACGGCTCGTGCAGGCCGATCCACACGAAGCCGTCACAGGCGCGGGCCGCGGCCAGGGCGTCGGACAGGTCGTCGGGGCCCTCGGTGCGGTGCCCGTCGTGGTAGACGGCGCAGTCGACGATCACAGGAGTTCCTTTCGCAGAGGCCTTGTCCACAGGGCCGAGGGAGGCCGTGGGGCGGGCGTCTAGGCTGGGGCGCATGCCTACGTTGATCCTTGTCCGGCACGGACGTTCCACCGCCAACACCGAGGGAGTGCTCGCCGGGTGGACGCCCGGGGTCGCGCTCGACGAGCGGGGCGTCGCGCAGGCCGCGGCGCTGCCCGGCCGTCTCGCCGGACTGCCGATCGCCGAGGTCGTCACCAGCCCGCTCCAGCGCTGCCAGGAAACGATCCGTCCGCTCCTCGACGCCCGGCCCGGACTGAGCCCGCACACCGACGACCGCATCGGCGAGTGCCACTACGGCGACTGGTCCGGCCGCAAGCTCGCCGAGCTGAAGGACGAGCCGCTGATGGAGGTCGTACAGACGTATCCGACGGCGGCGCAGTTTCCCGGCGGCGAGTCGATGCGGGCCATGCAGCACCGGGCCGCCGAGGCGGTACGGGAGTGGAACGCGCGCGTGGAGCGCGAGCACGGCGCCGACGCCGTGTATCTGATGTGCTCGCACGGCGACATCATCAAGTCGCTCGTCGCGGACGCACTCGGACTTCATCTGGACCTCTTCCAGCGGATCTCTGTGGAACCGTGTTCCATCACCGCGATCCGTTACACACGACTCAGGCCGTTTCTCGTCCGCCTCGGTGACACCGGGGACTTCTCGTCCCTGGCGCCGCGCGAGGAGCCCCCGAGCGGTGACGCGACCGTCGGGGGCGGTGCGGGGGCACCGTGATCGTCAACCGCAGTAGGGTGAAGCGTTCGCGGCGGCGCTGAGCCAGTCAGCAGCCGACGCGACCGGTCCCGACGTCGATTCCAATGGAGACAGGACGTGTCCCGTCAGGTGTTCCTCTACGACCCCCCGGACCGCTTCGTGGCCGGTACGGTCGGGCTGCCCGGGCGCCGGACCTTCTTCCTGCAGGCTTCCTCGGGGCAGCGTGTCACCAGCGTCGCCCTGGAGAAGACCCAGGTCGCCGCACTCGCCGAGCGCATGGACGAACTGCTCGACGAGGTCGTGCGGCGCAGCGGCGGAAGCGCCGCGGTGCCGGCCGTCGCACCCACCGAGGTGTCGGACACGGCGCCGCTGGAGGCCCCCGTCGAGGAGGAGTTCCGGGTCGGCACCATGGCGTTGGCCTGGGACGGCGACGAAGAACGGATGATCGTCGAGGCCCAGGCCCTGGTCGAGCTGGACGCCGACTCGGAGGAGGACCTGGCCGAGGCGGAGGAGCGGATGCTCCAGGACGAGGAGAACGGCCCGCCGATGCTCCGCGTCCGCCTCACCGGCACCCAGGCCCGGGCCTTCGCCAAGCGCGCCCTCGACGTGGTCAACGCGGGCCGGCCGCCGTGCCCGCTGTGCAGTCTGCCGCTCGATCCGGAGGGACACGTATGTCCGCGCCAGAACGGATACCGGCGCGGGGCGTGACCCCCTCCGCCGAGTCGTCGCCCGTCCCGTCGATCGAGCCGTCGGTCAGACTCCTGGCCGAGGGTGAGCTGACCGTGCGCGGGCAGGTGCGGGAGGCGTCCAACGCGGTGCTGTACTGCACGGTCTCGCACGAGGGACGGGAAGCCGCCTGCGTCTACAAGCCCGTCGCCGGGGAGCGGCCCCTGTGGGACTTCCCCGACGGGACGCTCGCGCAGCGGGAGATCGCCGCGTACGAGGTGTCCGAGGCGACCGGCTGGGGGCTCGTCCCGCCCACCGTGCTGCGGGACGGGCCGTACGGGGAGGGCATGTGCCAACTGTGGATCGAGGGTGAGCCCGGGTCCGAGCTGCTGGCCCTCATGGACGGCGAGGAGGCCGGGGACGGCTGGAAGGCCGTCGGGTTCGCGGAGGTCGGGGACGGGAGGACCGCGCTCCTCGTACACGCCGACGACCAGCGGCTGCGGCGGCTCGCCGTCCTCGACGCGATCGTCAACAACGCCGACCGCAAGGGCGGGCATCTGCTGCCCGCCGCCGAGGGGCGGCTCTACGGCATCGACCACGGAGTGACCTTCAACGTCGAGAACAAGCTGCGGACGCTGTTGTGGGGGTGGGCGGGGGAGCCGCTCACGGAGGAGGCCGTGGGCGTGCTGGAGCGGCTGCGCGACGCTCTGGGCGATGGCGGGGCGCTCGCCGCCAAGCTGTCCTCGTTGATCACACCGGCGGAGCTCGACGCCACGAGGGAGCGGGTCGCCGCCCTGTTGAAGAGCGGCCGCCACCCTGAGCCGAGCGGCGACTGGCCGGCGATCCCCTGGCCGCCGGTCTGAGACGCATGGCCGCCGGTCTGAGACGCACCCCAAAACGGGGCGTACCCCCGAGTGGACAGGCGCCCGGCTTAACGGCGCAGCGATCGGGTTAGGCTCGTGGCATGCATGCCTGGCCCGCTTCTGAGGTCCCCGCCCTGCCCGGCAAGGGCCGCGACCTTCGGATCCACGACACCGCGACCGATGGGCTCATCACCCTTGACCCCGGTCCCGTCGCCCGTATCTACGTCTGCGGTATCACCCCCTACGACGCGACCCACATGGGTCACGCGGCGACCTACAACGCGTTCGACCTCGTACAGCGCGTGTGGCTCGACACCAAGCGGCAGGTTCACTACGTCCAGAACGTGACGGACGTCGACGACCCCCTGCTGGAGCGGGCCGCGCGCGACGCCATCGACTGGGTGGCCCTCGCCGAGAAGGAGACCGCCCTCTTCCGTGAGGACATGACCGCCCTGCGGATGCTCCCGCCGCGCCACTACATCGGCGCGGTCGAGGCCATCCCCGGAATCGTTCCGCTCGTCGAGCGGCTCCTCGACTCCGGCGCCGCCTACGAACTCGAAGGGGACATCTACTTCTCCGTCGAGTCCGACCCCGACTTCGGCAAGGTCTCGCGCCTTGACGCGGCCACGATGCGGCTGCTCTCCGCCGAGCGCGGCGGCGACCCGGACCGGGCCGGCAAGAAGAACCCCCTCGACCCGATGCTCTGGATGGCCGCGCGTGAGGGCGAGCCCAGCTGGGACGGCGGCTCCCTCGGACGCGGGCGGCCCGGCTGGCACATCGAGTGCGTCGCCATCGCCCTGGACCATCTCGGCATGGGCTTCGACGTCCAGGGCGGCGGGTCCGATCTCGCCTTCCCGCACCACGAGATGGGCGCCTCGCACGCGCAGGCGCTGACCGGTGAGTTCCCCATGGCCAAGGCGTACGTCCACGCCGGGATGGTCGCGCTGCACGGCGAGAAGATGTCGAAGTCGAAGGGCAACCTGGTCTTCGTCTCCAAGCTGCGCCGCGACGGGGTCGACCCGGCCGCGATACGGCTCGCGCTCCTCGCCCACCACTACCGCGCCGACTGGGAGTGGACCGACCAGGTCCTCCAGGACGCCGTCGCACGGCTCGGCCGGTGGCGCGCCGCCGTCTCCCGGCCCGACGGACCGCCCGCCGAGGCCCTCGTCGAGGAGATCCGCGAGGCCCTGGCGAACGACCTGGACGCGCCGACCGCGCTCGCCGCGGTCGACCGCTGGGCCGCGCTCCAGGAGGAGCGGGGCGGCACGGACGAGGGCGCGCCCGGCGTCGCCTCGCGTGCCGTGGACGCGCTCCTCGGCGTGGCCCTGTGAAACAACTGCAGTAACGACTCTGCGCAGGCGTCGGAGACGTCACACGGGTAACGCGGGCCGTAAGGGACGAGATACGGGACGAGAACGGTGGGGCGCTTCCTCCGGCCGGAGGAAGCGCCCTTCGTCCCTTCACGAGGACTCGGAACCCGCGGTCGGCTCCACGATCCGTACCCCGCGCAGGCCCGCCGCCGGCGGGGGAGGTCCGGCGCGCGGCCGCCCCTGGAGCGGATGGCCGATGCCGACGCGGCCGTCGGCCACACCGGAGGTCACGCCACAATCCGCCCAGAAGCGCTCCCGCCGCTGTCAAGGCGCTGTCGGTCGATCGTCGAAGGGCTGCAGGGCCGGTCGGCATGTGATGGGGTGACAGACATCAGTTGAAGCCGGACCGGCCGGCTGCCGGTTCCTTCGTGGAAGGGACGCACAGTGGCTCCCCCGCAACCCCCGCATTCCTCCTCCGCTCGTCACCTCAGTCGGCGCAGACTGCTCACGACCTCGGCCGCCACCGCAGGCGCGCTGCTCTTCGGGGCCTCGGCCGCGACCGCCTCCGCGAAAGCCTCCGCCTCCGGGGACACCTGGCCCGACGTCATCCCCCTGCCCAACGGCTTCCGCCCCGAGGGCATCACCATCGGCGGCGGCCCCTACGCCTACCTGGGCTCCCTCGGCGACGGCTCGATCTACCGCGCCGACCTGCGCACCGGCGAGGGCGGCATCATCTCCGCGGGCCCCGGTACGCCCTCCGTCGGGCTCAAACTCGACGACCGGGGGCGGCTGTTCGTCGCCGGGCGGGGTCAGGGCGCCCGGGTGGTGGACGTCCGTACCGGCGAGATCATCGCGTCGTACACGCTCACCACGAAGACGCCGACCTTCGCGAACGACGTCTTCCTCACCCCGCGTGCCGCCTGGTTCACCGACTCGTTCCAGCCCGCCCTGTACGCCCTGCCGCTCGGCCACGACGGCCGGCTGCCGAAGGCGAACGAGGTCGTGACGGTCACCCTGAGCGGCGACTGGACCCAGGTCCCCGGCGGGGCCGTCAACGCCAACGGCATCACCGGCACTCCTGACGGCAAGGCCCTCCTGGTCGTCCAGTCCGGAGTCGGCGGCCTCCACCGGGTGAACCCGAGGACCGGGGGCACCGAGCTCGTCGACCTCGGTGACGCGGCGCCCCTCAGCAACGGCGACGGCCTGCTGCTCCTCGGCCGGCGGCTCTATGCCGTCCAGAACCGCCAGAACGCGATCGACGTGTTCAAGCTCGCCGACGACGGCCGCAGCGGCGTCTTCGAGGGCCGCCTCACGGTCTCCGACTTCGACGTCCCGACCACGGTCGCGGCCCACAAGAACCGCCTCTACCTGCCCAACGCCCGCTTCACGACGACCCCGACCCCGGACACGACGTACGCGGTGGTCGCGGTGAAGAGGGGTGTCGTGTAGACATCGGTCCCCCCGCGTCCCTGCTGCTTCCCAGGGGCGCGGGGGGACCGCGTGACCAGCCACGACGAGCCCGCGGATCCCGCGGATCCCGCGCGGTGTCACCCGTCGAAATCCGGCGTCTCAGTCGTCCGACGAATCCTCGTCCTCGTCCACGGGCCCGTCCACGGTCTCGTCCGTGGCCTCCGGCCGAGTCGGCTTCGGCGGACGCGGACGGCCACCGGGGTTGTCCTTCGGATTCCACGCGCCGGGCCCCGTGTCACCCCCGTCGGCCGTGGCGTGCCCCCCTGCCGGTCCGGCGGGGCCGCCACCACCGTCGCGGCGCCGGAGGTACCGCTCGAACTCGCGAGCGATCGCCTCGCCCGACGCCTCCGGCAGCTCCGCCGTGTCCCGGGCCTCCTCCAGCGTCTGCACGTACTCGGCGACCTCGCTGTCCTCCGCCGCCAGCTGGTCCACGCCCACCTGCCAGGCGCGCGCGTCCTCGGGTAGCTCGCCCAGCGGGATGCGCACGTCGATGAGGTCCTCCAGCCGGTTCAGGAGGGCCAGCGTCGCCTTCGGGTTCGGCGGCTGCGACACGTAGTGCGGCACCGCGGCCCAGAGCGAGACCGCCGGGACGCCCGCGTGCGTGCACGCCTCCTGGAGGATGCCGACGATGCCCGTGGGGCCCTCGTACTTGGTCTCCTCCAGATCCATCCGCTGCGCGAGGTCCGGGTCGGACGTGACACCGCTGACCGGGACCGGACGTGTGTGCGGGGTGTCGCCGAGCAGCGCGCCCAGGACGACCACCAGCTCCACGCCCAGTTCGTGGGCGAAGCCCAGCAGTTCGTTGCAGAACGAGCGCCAGCGCATCGACGGTTCGATGCCCCGGACGAGGACGAGATCACGGGGCTTGTCGCCGCCGACCCTGACCACCGACAGCCGTGTCGTCGGCCAGGTGATCTTCCGTACGCCACCGTCCAGCCACACCGTGGGACGGTTCACCTGGAAGTCGTAGTAGTCCTCGGCGTCCAGTGCCGCGAACACCTCGCCCTTCCATTCCCGGTCCAGATGCGCGACCGCGGTGGAGGCGGCGTCGCCGGCGTCGTTCCAGCCTTCGAACGCGGCCACCATCACTGGGTCGATCAGCTCGGGAACCCCCTCCAGCTCGATCACCCAGCGCCTCCTTCCGACGTGCCCTCGCGTACGCCCCAACCTTACGGCGTGCCGAGGAGCCCTCCGCAGCCCCCTTGCACGGGGGAGTGAACGGATCAATGCCCCGTTCGGACGGCTCAAACACGCGTCGGCCCTCGGGGCTCAAGTGATCGACTTCTCACAGCGACGACCGCAGCCACTGCTCCACGCTCGCGATGTGCACCGTCGCCCAGGAACGCGCGGCGTCGGCGTCGCGGTCGCGGAGGGCCGCCAGGATGGCTCGATGTTCGTGCAGGGTCTGGCTGACGGCGTCCTCCTGGGTCAGTCCGCGCCAGATGCGGGCCCGCGTCGTCGGGCCCGACAGACCGTCAAGGAGCGAACAGAGCACGGAGTTCCCGGAACTCTGCACGATGCCCCTGTGGAACTCCAGGTCGCAGGCGACCAGCTCCTCCACCGACGGGTCGGTGCCGAGCTTGTCCAGCTGGGAGCTCAGCGCGTCCAGTTGCTGCTCGCTGATCTTCAGGGCGGCCATCGCCGTCGCCGCCGGCTCCAGTATGCGGCGCACGGCGAGGAACTCCAGGACCGTGTCGTCGCGGTGGAAGTCGACGACGAAACTCAGCGCCTCGAGCAGGAGTTGGGGATCCAGGCTGGTCACATAGGTGCCGTCGCCCTGCCGTACGTCCAGGATGCGGATCAAGGACAGGGCGCGCACGGCCTCGCGCAGGGAGTTGCGGGACAGCCCGAGATCGGCGGCGAGCTCGCTCTCCTTCGGAAGCCGGTCGCCGGGGCGCAGCGCGCCGGAGACGATCATGCCCTTGATTTTTTCGATCGCCTCGTCGGTGACTGCCATGGCGGACCCTCCCTGTCGTTCAGACATCCGATGTCTCAGGCCATTATGGCGGCTCTCTCGGCACTATCAGGCCAAAGCCTCCAGGTCGGCCAGGGCCGCGGCCTCGTCGAGGGTGGCCAGGACGCGGTCCCGCATCAGCACCTTCCCCTCGACGACCGTGTCGCGTACGGCCGCCGCGTGTGCGGCGTAGGCGAGGGTGGACCACGGGTCGTGGCGCGGTCGCAGATGCGGTCCGCCCAGGTCGAGCACGATCAGGTCGGCCCGCTTGCCCGGCTCCAGGGAGCCCCGGTGGTCGCCGAGCCCCAGCGCGCGGGCGCCCTCGATCGTCGCCATGCGTACCGCCTGTTCGGCGCCGACCGCCGTGGGACCGCCGGCCGCCTTGTGCACCAGCGCGGCCTGCCGTACGGCACCCAGCACGTCCAGCGTGTTGGAGCTGACCGCTCCGTCCGTGCCCAGCCCCACCGTGACGCCCGCGCTCAGCAGCCGGGGCACCGGGGCGATCCCGCAGCCCAAGTTCCCTCTCGATGGCCGCGAGCCCGGCCCGGTCGTACGCGTCGAGCGCAATGAGTCCGGGCCGGAAGGCCGCCCTCGTCCCTACGATGCCCCGATGATGCGGCGCTCCCACCTCGCGGGCGGCGCGCTGGAGCGCGAGGACCGCCTCGGGGACGGAGACCGCGGGGGACTCGGGCGGCAGCAACCGCTGGGTCACACCGTCGTCGCGTACGGCGGCCTCGGCGATGACGAGGTCGCCGTCACCGTCGCCGATCCCCGGCTTCATCGCGCCCGCCGTGCCGAACCGCGGGAACGTGCGGACCCGCGCGTCCGCCGGCTCCCGGAACAGCGGGATCGCACCGGGCCCGCCCGCGCCGTGCGCGAACTCGGTGTCCGCCGTGAGGAGTTGACGAAAATGGACGCGGTACGGGCGGTTGTGGCCCCGCTCGCCCGAGGGCGTCGGAAGGCGCCGCCTCCCGAAGCCGCCGCGCCCACGTCCTAGTCTGATCATCCGATCCGGCGTCAGGAGGCACGGGGTGGAGGTGCGGATCAGACCCGCGCGGGCCGACGAGGCGACGGCGCTGACCGAGCTGGTCGTGCGCTCGAAGGCGCACTGGGGCTACGACGCGGAGTTCCTGGCGGCATGCCGGGAGGAACTCACCATCCGGGCGGACGAGATCGACGACCGCCGGATCGTCGTCGCCGAGGACGAGGCGCTCGGGATGCTCGGTGCCGCCTCCCTGGAGGGCACGGCACCCCACGGACGTCTGGGTCTCTGCTTCGTCGAGCCCCACGCCATCGGGCGCGGGGTGGGCCGCGCGCTGTACTCCCACGTGATGGGAACCGCCCGCGCGCTCGGATTCACGCGGATCACCATCGAGTCGGACCCGCACGCGGAGCCGTTCTACCGCCGGATGGGTGCCCGACCTTGCGGAGACACCCCCTCCGGCTCGGTCGAGGGGCGTGAACTGCCCCTCCTGGACGTGCTCTTCGCGACCCCGGGCGACGGCTGGACGTACGCCTGGACGGAGGGCCGTCGCGCGATCCACCTCGGCAACGTCGCCGAGTTCCAGTCCCAGTTCGGCCCCGCCTCCACCGAGGCCGCGCACTACTCCTGTCTGGCCGCCTTCATCTCGCCCCACCCGGCCGCGCTGATCCTGCCCCGGGAGGTCCCGCCCGACTGGATCGACCTGGTCGGCGGCGTCCTGGGCTGGGGCCCCGTGGAGGTGTACGACGGCCTGTCGCGCGAGCGGGCGGGCGATCTCAGCCGGGCCGTCCTGTCGCGCCCCGCGCTCGCCGAGCGGCTGAAGTCCCTCGGCCTGCCCCTTGTGCCGTGGGGCCGCACCCCCGCCTTCGCGGAACTCACCGGCGAGCCACTGGGCCCCGACGCTCTGCGGTACGAGTCCAAGCGGGCCTCGCACGAGCTGTTCACCCGGCTCGCACCGGCCCACCCGGGGATCAGAGTGCCCGAACAGTGGCGGGCGGCGACCCGGCGCGCGGCGGCGCGACTGCTCAGGACGCGGAGCCGCGCGGGGCGTGCCACCGTCGTGAAGACCGAGCACGGCGCCGGAGGATCCGGTACCTGGGTGATACGGAACCACGGGTTCAGGGCGTCTTCGCTGCCGCGCGGGCCCCTGCTTCTGGAGGAGTTCGTCTCCGGGGCGACCGAGCCCCGGGACCTGACCTTCGACGGACTGGTGGACGCGGAAGGCCGGGTGCACGAGGTGGGTGTCGCCGTCATGGACGTCGAGGGCACCGCCTACCGGGGCGCCACCGTCGGCCCCGGTGTCGTGCCGCCACCGCTCACCGGGACCGTGGCGCGCTTCGGTAGGGCCGTGGGGGAGCGGATCGCCGCGAGTGGGTACCGGGGGTGGTTCGACGTCGACTTCGTGACCGGCTCCGACGGCCGTCCGGCACCCACCGAGATCAACCTCCGGATGACGGGCCCGTCCGTCGCCTTCATGGTCAAGGCGCGGCTCGACGAGATCCGAGGGGGCGACCACCTCGTCCGCACCGTCGACCACGTCCCGCTCGGCGCCCGGCTGCCCGGCCCCGAACTGTCCGCCTTCCTGAGGGAGACGGCGAGGCGGTGCGGCGGCATCGACGCCGTCCTGGTGCCCTCGATCCCTACCGCCGCCTTCGAACCGGCCCCCCGGCTCGGCGTCGTCCTGGCCGCGCACACCCGTGAACGCCTCGACGCCGCCGAGGCGTTGGTGCGTACCGCCGCCCAGGACACCGGGCGGATGTTCCTTTCCTAGCTAGGACCCGTACCGGCTGATCACGCCCCGGGCGCGGGACCGGGGGTCACTCCGTGGCCGCGGGTTCGGGGCGCCGCGTCACGAACACCGCCACGACCGCCGCCGCGATCATCAACGGCACGTTGAAGGCGTACACCAGCGCCGCCTGCCGCTCCCAGTCGTCCTTCGCGGCGAGCCGGTAGAGGTTGTCCTGCGGCCACCAGGACACCAGCAGCCAGACGATGCCCAGATGCGCCGCCGTCGTCAGGTCGGCCGAGCGGCCCTGGTCGCGCATCAGCGGGCGCCCGGCGAACAGGAAGGCCAGGCCCGCGCAGAAGGCCAGCAGCTCGGCGAGGTACAGACCGCGGAAGAGCCACGACCACGGCGCGGGAACGTGGGTGAGGTCGGTGGAGCCCGGCCAGAACACATCGGTGAGCAGCGCGGCCAGCGGCAGGACCACGACCAGCATCGCGCACCCCGTCACCCTGAGGGCCGCCTCCGGGTGCCCCGGTGCTCCGCCTCCCTTACCGCCCTTCCCGCCGTACGCCCCGCGCTGCGCGGGCAGTGGCAGCAGACGGCGGTCGACCTTCCCGGCCCGATTACGGGGCAGGGCACCCATGTTCACCACCGACACCGGGATCTCCGGGTCCGGCACCACACCAGCCAGATGGGTACGCACCGTCTCGGCGCCCGGGGCGGCGGTGGGGGTCCCGGGCACGACGTAGGCGACCAGCCGGTCGTCGTCCACGACGGTGATCGCGGTCTCCCGGATCTCGGGGTGGGTGGCCAGCGCGGCCTCGGCCCGGTGCGGATCGACCGTACGGCCGCGTACGGTGACCCGGTGCGCCAGCCGACCGGCGAACCGCAGCAGACCGTCCTCTCCCATGGTGCCGGCGTCACCGGTGGGCAGGGCGTCGGCGTCGGCGGGGTCGCCGGGGGGCGTCAGCCAGATCTGGCCCTTGCGGACCTCGGCCCGGCAGCCGGGAAACGGGCGGCCGAGCAGACTCACCTGGCCGGCTTCCGCCACTGGGCCGGACCATTGGTCCGTCTCGAACCAGGTGCCGCAGCCCACGACCTCCACGGTCCCGTACACCTGGAGCAGCCGGGCCCCCGGTGCCATCCGCCCCTGGAGCCGCACCTGCTCGTCGAGGAAGAGCCGCTCCCCGCCGACCGCCACCAGACGCAGCCCCGCGGGCGGCGCGGACCTGTCGAGCAGCAGCCGGGCCGTGAGCGGGTCGGTGTCGAGCACCGTGACGCCCTCGGCGAACGACTGACCCCACAGCGTCGGCCCGATCTCGCTCTCCGGCAGCACCAGCGTGCCACCGGAGCACAGCGCCCGTATCCAGCCGTAGGTGAAGGCGGCGGTGTCGGTCGGCGCGGTCACCAGATGGACGTCGGAGGGCCGCAGGCCGAACACCTCGGCCCAGGACTCGTACGCGGCGCGCAGCCGCCGGTGTGCCGCGTCGACGGGCCGCGCCCGCCCCGTCGTGCCGGCGGTGAACAGCACCGCGGCCGTCGGCCCGCAGGGCGCGGAAGGAGGCTCGGGGGAGTGCGCGTCGACGAGGTCGGCGTCGGCGTCCAGACAGACGACGCGACGGCCGGTGCCGTCGTCGACGCCCGGCCTGAACTGTTCGTACGTCAGTACGGTGTTCGCCTCCGCCAGCTCCAGCCACCGCCCGATCTCCCCGGTCGGCTGCCGCGGGTCCACCACGGCGAAGGCCCCGCCCGCCTTGAGCACGCCGACCACGGCGACCAGCAGATCCGGCAGCCGGGAGAGGCACACGGCCACGGTGTCACCCGGACCGAGCCCCCGGTGCAGCAGATGGCGGGCCAGCCGGTTGGCCCGGACCTCCAGCGTCCCGTAGGTGAGCCGCGCTCCTCGGGTGACCACCGCGGGCCGGTGCGGAGTCTCCCGCGCCCATCTCTCGAACAACTGGTGTAGTTCTTTCGCCCCGTTCATGACCGTTGATCATCCCAGAGAGGGCGCGGCGCGGGAAGACGATCCGACGGTATGCAGAAGGGGCGGCTCCACCGCCGAGTCGGTGTGGAGCCGCCCCTTTCCGTTCGGTGCCGGCCCCGGTCAGGGGGAGGGGCCGGCACCGAAACCCGGTTACTTCTTGTCGAGCAGGTCCTGCACCTTCGCCTGGACTTTGTCCGTCGCCAGTCCCCGTATCGTCAGCGTCGTCCGGCGGCGGAGCACGTCGTCCACCGTCTCGGCCCACTCGGTGTCGCGGGCGTAGACGACCTGCGCCCAGATCTCGGGGGCGTCGGGGTGGACGCGCTCGCCCAGCTCGGGGTTCTCGTTGGCGAGGCGGGCGATGTCGAAGGCGAGCGACCCGTAGTGCGTGGCCAGGTGGCGCGCGGTGTCGGCGCCCATGCGGGGGCCGGGCGCGGGGCGGTCCACCAGCAGCCGGTGGGCGACAGCGCGCGGGTTGGCGACACCCGGCAGCGGCAGCTTCTTCGGCAGCGTGGAGACCGGCTCGAAGTCCTCGCCCAGCGGGTGGCCCGGCAGCGCCTCCAGCTTCTTCATGATCGTGCGGCCGATGTGCCGGAAGGTCGTCCACTTGCCGCCCGCGACGGACAGCATGCCGCCCCGGCCCTCGGTGACGACCGTCTCCCGCTTGGCCTTGGCGGTGTCGCCGGGCCCGCCGGGCAGCACGCGCAGACCGGCGAAGGCGTACGTGATCAGGTCACGGTCGAGCTGCTGGTCCCGGATGGAGAACGCGGCCTCGTCCAGGATCTGGGCTATGTCCTTGTCGTTGACCGCGACGTCCGCCGGGTCGCCCTCGTACACCTCGTCGGTGGTGCCCAGCAGCAGCATGTCCTCCCAGGGGAGGGCGAAGGTGATGCGGTACTTGTCTATGGGGGTGGCGAGCGCGGCCTTCCACGGAGCCGTCCGCTTCAGCACCAGGTGCGCGCCCTTGGACAGCCGGATGGACGGGGCCGCGTTCGGGTCCTCCAGCTTGCGCAGGTGGTCCACCCACGGCCCGGTCGCGTTCAGCACCAGCCGGGCGCTCACCCCGAACTCGTCGCCGGAGAGCCGGTCGCGCAGCTCGGCACCGGTCACCCGGCCCCTGGTGAAGCGCAGCCCGGTGACCTCGGCGTGGTTCAGCACCACCGCGCCGGACTCGACGGCCGCGCGGACCGTCATCAGCGCCATCCGGGAGTCGTTCATCTGGTCGTCGCCGTACACGGCCACGGCCTTGAGGTTGTCGGTGCGCAGCTCGGGGACGTCCTGCGCCGCCTTGGCGGGGGAGAGCAGGTGGCCCACGCCGTCACCGAACGCCGACAGCGCGGAGTAGGCGAAGACGCCCGCCCCGAGCTTCGCCGCGCCGTGCGGCCCGCCCTTGTACACGGGGAGGTAGAACGTGAGCGGATTCGCCAGGTGGGGGGCCACCTGGCGGGAGACCGCACGGCGCTCGAAGTGGTTCTCCGCCACCAGCTTCACCGCGCCGGTCTGCAGGTAGCGCAGACCGCCGTGGAGCAGCTTGGAGGAGGCGGAGGAGGTGGCGCCGGCGAAGTCGCCGGCGTCGACCAGGGCCACCCTGAGCCCGGACTGCGCGGCGTGCCAGGCGGTGGAGATGCCCAGGATGCCGCCGCCGATCACGAGGAGGTCGTACGACGCCTTGGCGAGCTGCTCCCGGGTCTCGGCACGGCTCGGGTTCGAGCCGGACGCCGGGCGCGTCCCCAGGGCAGGCAGGGTCTGCAGGGTGGTCTGACTGGTCATGTGTGGTTCTTACTCCTCATCAGAGCCGGTGCCGGAGCCTTCGCGGGCTCCGTCTCAGCTCTCGTCCTCGAGCCAGCCCATGGTCCGCTCGACGGCCTTGAGCCAGCTCTTGTACTCACGGTCACGGGTCTCCGCGTCCATGCGGGGGGTCCACTCGGCGGCCCGCCGCCAGTTGGCGCGCAGGTCGTCGGTGTTGGTCCAGAAGCCGACGGCGAGACCGGCGGCGTAGGCGGCACCGAGGCAGGTGGTCTCGGCGACCATCGGGCGCACCACGGGGGCGTCGAGGAAGTCCGAGAGGGTCTGCATCAGCAGGTTGTTGGAGGTCATGCCGCCGTCGACCTTGAGGGCCGCGAGCTCGACGCCCGAGTCCTTGGTCATGGCGTCCGTGATCTCACGGGTCTGCCAGGCGGTGGCCTCCAGGACGGCGCGCGCGAGGTGCGCCTTGGTGACGTACCGGGTGAGACCGGCGATCACACCGCGGGCGTCGGAGCGCCAGTACGGGGCGAACAGACCGGAGAAGGCCGGCACGAAGTACGCGCCGCCGTTGTCCTCGACCGAGAGCGCGAGCGTCTCGATCTCGGCGGCGGTGGAGATGAGCCCCATCTGGTCGCGCATCCACTGCACCAGCGAACCGGTGACGGCGATCGAGCCCTCCAGCGCGTAGACCGGCTTCTGGTCGCCGATCCGGTAGCCGACCGTGGTCAGCAGGCCGCTGTAGGAGTTGATGATCTTCTCGCCGGTGTTCAGCAGCATGAACGTGCCGGTGCCGTACGTGGACTTGGCCTCGCCCTCGGCGAAACACGTCTGGCCGAACAGGGCCGCCTGCTGGTCGCCGAGCGCGGAGGCGACCGGGATGCCGCCGAGCAGGTCGCCGAGCCTGCCGCCGGTGACCTCGCCGTACACCTCGGCGGAGGAGCGGATCTCCGGGAGCATCGACAGCGGAACGCCGATGGACTCGGCGATCTTCTCGTCCCACTCCAGCGTGTGCAGGTTCATCAGCATGGTGCGGGAGGCGTTGGTGACGTCGGTGACGTGGTGGCCGCCGTCGACACCGCCCGTCAGGTTCCAGATGACCCAGCTGTCCATGGTGCCGAAGAGGATGTCGCCGGCTTCGGCGCGCTCGCGCAGGCCCTCGACGTTGTCGAGCAGCCAGCGGGCCTTCGGGCCGGCGAAGTACGAGGCCAGCGGCAGGCCGGTCTCGCGGCGGAAGCGGTCCTGGCCGACGTTGCGGCCGAGCTCGCGGCAGAGGGCGTCGGTACGGGTGTCCTGCCAGACGATGGCGTTGTGGACGGGCTCACCGGTGTTCTTGTCCCAGAGCAGCGTGGTCTCGCGCTGGTTGGTGATGCCGATGGCCTTGATGTCGTCGCGGGTGATGCCGGCCTTCTCGATGGCCCCGGCGACGACCTCCTGGACGTTCGTCCAGATCTCGGTGGCGTTGTGCTCGACCCAGCCCGGCTTCGGGAAGATCTGCTCGTGCTCCTTCTGGTCGACGGAGACGATACGTCCGTCGCGGTCGAAGACGATGCAGCGGCTGGAGGTGGTGCCCTGGTCGATGGCGGCGATGAAAGGGCCGGCGGTGTGGGCGTCGGTCACGGTGTGCTCCTGAAAGTTCACTGGTCAAAGGGATGTACGTACGGCGCGTGCTGAGCGTTTCGCGGGATCACGGGGTTTCCGGGATCGGCGGCTCGGTGCTCTTAAGCGAAGGCGACGTTGTAGATGCCTGCAGCGATGGCTGCGCCGATCAGGGGACCGACCACCGGGACCCAGGCGTAGCTCCAGTCGGAGCCGCCCTTGTTGGGCAGGGGCAGAAGGGCGTGGACGATACGCGGACCGAGGTCACGGGCCGGGTTGATCGCGTAACCGGTCGGGCCACCGAGGGACAGGCCGATGGAGACCACGACGAGTGCGGTGATCAGGGCGCCGAGGGTGCCGAGTCCCTTGCCCTCGCCGTTCAGGCCCTGCGTGAGGACCGCCAGGACGAGCACGATGGTGCCGATGACCTCGGTGGCGGTGTTCTGTACCGCGTTACGGATCTCGGGGCCGGTGGAGAAGATGCCGAGCACGGGGCCGGCGGCGGTCTCCCGGGCCTCGACGGACTTGGTCCTGGCGGCCTCCGCCGGCTCGCCGACGATCTCCCGGTCGGTGAGGTGGGCGCGGAACTGGCCGTAGTAGGCGACCCAGACCAGGGCGGCGCCGATCATGGCGCCGAGCATCTGCCCGCTCCAGTAGACCGGGACCTGGTCCCAGCCGATGCCCTTCTTCTTCAGCGCGAGGGCGAGGGTCACGGCCGGGTTCAGGTGGGCGCCGGAGAGCGGCGCGGAGGTGTAGACGGCCGTGAGAACGGCAAAACCCCACCCGAAGGTGATGGCGAGCCAACCGGCGTTACGGGCCTTGGAGGCCTTGAGCGTGACGGCCGCGCAGACGCCGCCGCCGAGCAGGATGAGTATGGCGGTACCGATGGTCTCGCCGATGAAGATGTCGGAGCTGGACACCCGCGACTCCTTTGTCCTTCGTCCAGGGGAAGCCGAACCCCGGGTCCCACCGGTGGTTCGTGCTCTCGTTGGCTGAGAGCGATGTCGGCCCTTGGCGTCGTGACACTCTAGCGCGTATTGCCGGTAGGTGTTCGACAATGCCGACCGATGGACGGGAGTCTTGCTGTGGCGTGAGTGCCTAGTCAAGGGTCCTGTTGTCGAAAACACGATCGTTATTGATCGAAGTGGCTTATCGATCTTGAGATGGCTGCTATGGGTGCCCACGCCGACGCGACAGGCGTACGCGCGCGTGGGCACCCCGGGCACGGCGAAGGCCGGGACACCGCAGGGGTGTCCCGGCCTTCGCAGGTCGGGTGAGGTGCGGCCGGACGGCCGTCAGAACCGCCCGGCGCCCAGATCCCGCGACACCGCGCGGGCGCAGTCCCGTACGGCCGCGATCAGCTCGGGGCGCAGCTCGCCCTCGCGGCACAGCCGCTCCACGGCGCCGGTGATGCCGACCGCGCCGACGGGCATACGGCGCCGGTCGTGGATGGGGGCGGCGATGGATGCCACGCCCTCCCAGGTCTCCTCGACGTCGGCCGCGTACCCGCGCGCGCGGGTGATGTCCAGGACGGCCTCGAAGTCGGCCGACTCGGAGACGGTCCGCTCGGTGAACGCCTTGCGCTCGCTCTCCAGGACCTCGCTGTGCGCGACCGGGTCGTAGGCCGCGAGGACCTTGCCCAGGGCCGTGGAGTGCAGCGGCTGCATGGCCCCTATCTCCAGGACCTGCCGGCTGTCGTCGGGCCGGAAGACGTGGTGCACGATCAGCACGCCCCGCTGGTGCAGGACCCCCAGATGGACGCTCTCGCCGCTGGAGCGGGCCAGGTCGTCCGTCCAGACCAGGGCGCGCGCCCGAAGCTCGTGGACGTCGAGATAGGTGGTCCCGAGCCGCAGCAGCTCGGCCCCCAGCTGGTACCGCCCGGAGGCGTCGTCCTGTTCGACGAACCCCTCGTGCTGGAGCGTGCGCAGTATGCCGTGGGCGGTGCCCTTGGCGAGTCCCAGCGACGAGGCGATGTCCGACAGGCCGAGCCGCCGCTCGCCGCCCGCGAGCAGGCGCAGCATCGCGGCCGCCCGTTCGAGCGACTGGATGTTCCGTGCCATCCCCGTCCTGCCTCCGTCCCCTTCGGCCGCCGTGCGCGACTGAACTTCCATCGTTCGGCAATGTCGAACACTACCGGTCGTTGCCGACCTCCCGCTAATGGCCGTCACCAGCTTTTCGGCCACGCCCGCCGTGCGGTGAGGTTCCCGTGCCCGTCCGGTGCCCGTCGGGTGATCATGTGATCGTGGGGTGTCAGTGCGGTGGCGGAGCGGTGTCCGGCGTTCGTTTCGTCGTCGGAGTAAACCGCACCCGGGCGGGTACGCCACGCCCGTCCGTCCCGTGGACGCGTCTGACCATCCGCGGCGCTCCGGGCTACCCTTGCGGCGTGCGCCTTCCACGGGAAGCCGCAAAGCCGACAGCCGTCGCACTCCAGGGAGCAGCTCCATGGCCTCGTTGCCGAACCCGTCCTCCTCGTCCGCCGCCACCGGCCGGGCCCGATCCGACGCGCTTCGGGAGGCGCTGGCCACCCGTGTGGTGGTCGCCGACGGCGCGATGGGCACGATGCTGCAGGCGCAGGACCCGACCATGGAGGACTTCCAGCAGCTGGAGGGCTGCAACGAGGTCCTCAACGCCACCCGCCCCGACATCGTGCGCTCGGTGCACGCCGCGTACTTCGAGGCGGGTGTGGACTGCGTGGAGACCAACACCTTCGGCGCGAACCTCACCGCACTGGGTGAGTACGACATCCCCGAACGCACCGCCGAGCTGTCCGAGGCCGGCGCCCGCATCGCCCGGGAGACGGCGGACGAGTTCGCCGCGCGCGACGGCCGGCAGCGGTGGGTGCTGGGCTCCATCGGCCCGGGCACCAAACTGCCCACGCTCGGCCACACCACCTTCACCGCCATCCGTGACGCGTACCAGCAGAACGCCGAGGGTCTGCTGGCCGGCGGCGCCGACGCCCTCCTGGTGGAGACCACCCAGGACCTGCTCCAGACGAAGGCCTCCGTCATCGCCGCACGCCGCGCGATGGAGACGGCCGGATACGACGTCCCCCTGATCGTCTCGGTGACGGTCGAGACGACCGGCACCATGCTGCTGGGCTCGGAGATCGGCGCCGCGCTGACGGCGCTGGAGCCGCTGGGCATCGACATGATCGGCCTGAACTGCGCGACCGGCCCCGCGGAGATGAGCGAGCACCTGCGCCATCTGGCCCGCCACTCCCGCATCCAGCTGTCCTGCATGCCCAACGCCGGGCTTCCGGTCCTGACCAAGGACGGCGCCCACTACCCGCTGACCGCTCCGGAGCTGGCGGACGCGCAGGAGAACTTCGTCCGCGAGTACGGCCTGTCCCTGGTCGGCGGTTGCTGCGGCACCACCCCCGAGCACCTGCGGCAGGTCGTCGAGCGGGTCCGGGACCTCACCCCCACCGCCCGCGAACCGCGCCCCGAGCCCGGCGCCGCCTCCCTCTACCAGAGCGTGCCGTTCCGTCAGGACACCGCGTACATGGCGATCGGGGAGCGGACGAACGCCAACGGGTCGAAGAAGTTCCGTGAGGCGATGCTGGAGGCCCGCTGGGACGACTGTGTGGAGATGGCCCGCGACCAGATCCGTGAGGGCGCCCACATGCTCGACCTGTGTGTGGACTATGTGGGCCGTGACGGTGTGGCCGACATGGCCGAGCTGGCCGGCCGGTTCGCCACCGCCTCGACCCTGCCCATCGTTTTGGACTCCACCGAGGTGCCCGTCATTAGGGCCGGGCTGGAGAAGCTGGGCGGGCGGGCGGTCATCAACTCCGTCAACTACGAGGACGGTGACGGCCCCGCCTCCCGCTTCGCGAAGGTCACGCAGCTGGCGCGGGAGCACGGGGCGGCGCTGATCGCGCTGACCATCGACGAGGAGGGGCAGGCCCGTACCCCGCAGAAGAAGGTCGAGATCGCCGAACGGCTGATCGCGGATCTGACCGGGAACTGGGGTATCCACGAGTCGGACATCCTCATCGACACCCTGACCTTCACGATCTGTACCGGTCAGGAGGAGTCCCGCGGGGACGGTATCGCCACCATCGAGGCGATCCGTGAGCTCAAGCGCCGCCATCCGCAGGTGCAGACCACGCTGGGGCTGTCGAACATCTCCTTCGGTCTGAACCCGGCCGCGCGGATCCTGCTGAACTCCGTCTTCCTGGACGAGTGTGTGAAGGCGGGCCTGGACTCGGCGATCGTGCACGCCTCGAAGATCCTGCCGATCGCCCGCTTCAGCGAGGAGGAGGTCACCACCGCTCTGGACCTCATCCATGACCGGCGGGCCGAGGGGTATGACCCGCTGCAGAAGCTGATGGCGCTGTTCGAGGGCGCCACCGCCAGGTCGTTGAAGGCGGGCAAGGCCGAGGAGCTGGCGGCGCTGCCGCTGGAGGAGCGTCTCAAGCGCCGCATCATCGACGGTGAGAAGAACGGCCTGGAGGCCGACCTGGACGCGGCCCTGCGGGAGCGGCCGGCGCTGGACATCGTCAACGACACGCTGCTGGACGGGATGAAGGTGGTCGGTGAGCTGTTCGGCTCCGGCCAGATGCAGCTGCCGTTCGTGCTGCAGTCCGCCGAGGTCATGAAGAGTGCGGTGGCGCATCTGGAGCCGCACATGGAGAAGACCGACGACGAGGGCAAGGGCACCATCGTGCTGGCCACGGTGCGCGGTGACGTCCATGACATCGGCAAGAACCTCGTGGACATCATTCTGTCCAACAACGGCTACACGGTGGTCAATCTCGGTATCAAGCAGCCGGTCTCGGCGATCCTGGACGCCGCCAAGGAGCACCGGGCCGATGTGATCGGGATGTCCGGGCTGCTGGTCAAGTCCACGGTGATCATGAAGGAGAACCTTCAGGAGCTCAACCAGCGCAAGCTGGCCGCCGACTACCCGGTCATCCTCGGCGGGGCCGCCCTGACCCGCGCCTATGTCGAGCAGGACCTGCACGAGATCTACGAGGGCGAGGTCCGCTACGCCCGGGACGCGTTCGAGGGGCTGCGGCTGATGGACGCCCTGATCGGCGTCAAACGGGGCGTGCCGGGCGCGAAGCTGCCCGAGCTCAGGCAGCGCCGCGTCCAAGCCGCCACCGCCCGGACGGTCGTGGAGGAGCGCCCGGAGGAAGGACACGTCCGCTCCGACGTGGCCACCGACAACCCCGTCCCCACACCCCCGTTCCGGGGCACCCGCGTCGTCAAGGGCATCCAGCTCAAGGAGTACGCGACCTGGCTCGACGAGGGTGCCCTCTTCAAGGGGCAGTGGGGACTCAAGCAGGCCCGCACCGGCGAAGGACCGACGTACGAGGAACTCGTCGAGACCGAGGGCCGGCCCCGGCTGCGCGGCCTGCTGGACAAGCTGCAGACCGACAACCTGCTCGAGGCGGCCGTCGTCTACGGATACTTCCCCTGCGTGTCCAAGGACGACGACCTGATCATCCTGGACGACGACGGCAACGAGCGGACCCGGTTCTCCTTCCCCCGCCAGCGCCGCGGCCGGCGACTGTGCCTGGCCGACTTCTTCCGCCCGGAGGAGTCCGGTGAGATGGACGTCGTCGGCCTCCAGGTCGTCACCGTCGGCTCCCGCATCGGCGAGGAGACCGCCAAGCTCTTCGAGGCCAACGCCTACCGCGACTACCTCGAACTGCACGGGCTGTCCGTGCAGCTGGCCGAGGCACTCGCCGAGTACTGGCACGCCCGGGTGCGCTCGGAGCTGGGCTTCGCCGGAGAGGACCCGGCCGCGATCGAAGACATGTTCGACCTCAAGTACCGGGGTGCCCGCTTCTCCCTCGGCTACGGCGCCTGTCCCGACCTGGAGGACCGCGCCAAGATCGCTGAACTCCTGGAGCCCGAGCGGATCGGCGTACAGCTCTCGGAGGAGTTCCAGCTCCATCCCGAGCAGTCCACGGACGCGATCGTGATCCACCACCCCGAGGCGAAGTACTTCAACGCGCGGTAGCGCTCCGTGCGGGGAGCCCGCTTGCGTCAACGGGGCCGTTTCGGCTGGTCACGCCGTGCCCCTTGCCCCTTACGGGATGCGGCACGACTCGGCCGCGAGGCGCTTCCCCGCGCGAAGTCGTACACTGGTCGGTCCACCGCAGGCCGGTTCCCCACCAGGGAACCGGCCTGCTCGTCCCACAAGGAGGTGCGCCGGATGACCACGACGATCCCCGCGCTAGGAACCCGTACGGCCGAAGGCTCCGCCCTGCAGGCCGTGCTCCTCGACATGGACGGCACCCTGGTGGACACCGAGGGCTTCTGGTGGGACGTGGAGGTCGAGGTCTTCGCCGGCCTCGGACACGCCCTCGACGACTCCTGGCGCCATGTCGTGGTCGGGGGCCCCATGAGCCGCAGCGCGGGCTTCCTGATCGAGGCCACCGGCGCCGACATCACTCTCCCCGAGCTGACCGTGCTGCTGAACGACGGCTTCGAGGCCCGTATCGGGCGGACACTGCCGCTGATGCCCGGCGCCTCCAGACTCCTCGCCGAGCTCGCCGCGCACAGCATCCCCACCGCCCTGGTCTCCGCCTCCCACCGGCGCATCATCGAGCGTGTGCTGAGCTCCCTCGGCCGCCGGCACTTCGCGCTGACCGTCGCGGGCGACGAGGTCGAGCGGACCAAGCCGTTCCCCGACCCCTACCTCCTCGCGGCCTCCGGCCTCGGCGCGGATCCGATCCGGTGCGCGGTCATCGAGGACACCGCGACCGGTGTCGCCGCCGCCGAGGCCGCCGGCTGCCATGTGGTCGCCGTCCCGTCCGTGGCGCCCATCGCCCCCGCCACCCGGCGCACCGTCGTGACCTCGCTGGAAGAGGTCGACCTGCCATTCCTGCGTGGCCTGATGGCGTCGACAAGCAATTGAAAGCGCAAGGAATTCCAAGATCGCGCACCGGTTGACGGGCGGGGATCGGGACGGGGAATTCGGTCGCGTCGCGATGACTGAATTCCCGCTCCCGGGAACCCCTTTTCATCTGTGACGTTAACCACTCCGAAGGGCCTCCGGGGAGGCCCTTCGGCGCGTCCAATCCGCGTATTCGGGGGCGTTCGGTACGCCCTTGTGTCCCGATTGGAGAAGGGTGCACCCAAACATTCCGTGCGTGCTACACCGTTTGTGTCCACACCCGGTTCCGCAGCGTGATGGGAACTCAACTCCGGTGTGTACGAGCCCCTATGGCGGTGCGGGCTAATCTCGTCGCGAGAACATCGCCGCACTTCCCGGGACGCGCTCGCACCACCCCGCTGGCACCCGTCCCGGAACACAGCTCTGGAGAAACCCGCGCATGAACCGCAAGACCTTGGTGCTGCCGGCCGTGATCGGTCTGCTCACCCCGGTACTCGCCGCCTGCGGTGCCACCGACAGCGCGGGCGGCAGCGGTGACGCGATCGTCGTCGGCACCACCGACCGGTTCACCGCCTCGAAGGAGGCCCCGGCCCCCGTCGACCCGGCCTACGCCTACGACGTAGGTACCTGGAACATCCTCCGCCAGACCGTCCAGACCCTCCTGGTCCAGCCGCGTGGCGACGGCGAACCGGAACCCGAGGCCGCCTCCAGCTGCTCCTTCACCGACACCGGCAACGAGCGCTACGCCTGCACACTGCGCAGTGGCCTGAAGTTCGCAGGCGGCGATCCGGTCACCGCCGAGGACGTGAAGTTCTCCATCGACCGTGCCCGCTCCCTCAAGGCCGACAGCGGTGTCTTCGCCCTGCTGTCCACCATCGACCTCGTCGAGACCAAGGGCGACAACGAGGTGATCTTCCACCTCAACAGCCCCGACGCGACCCTCCCGTACAAGCTGTCCACCCCCGTCGCCGGCATCGTCAACCCCGCCGACTACGACAAGGGCGAGCTGCGCGACGGCTTCGAGGTCGACGGCTCCGGCCCGTACACCCTGGACGCCGAGGTCGAGAACAACGAGCTGGTCCGGGCCGTCTTCACCAAGAACCCCAACTACAAGGGGCAGTTGGACCCGAAGAACGACAAGGTCGAACTGCGCTCCTTCGCGAGCGCCGACGCCATGGGCACCGCCCTCGAGGACGGCGACATCGACCTGATGACCCGCACCATGACGCCGGAGCAGATCACCAAGCTCTCCGAGTCCGCCGACAGCGACATCGACGTGATCGAGTCCGCCGGCCTGGAGATCCGCTACCTCGCCTTCAACACCGACGCCTCGCCGGTCGGGAGCACGGCCGTCCGCCGTGCCATGGCCGAGGTCATCGACCGGGGCGAACTCGTCTCCAAGGTGTACGGCTCCCAGGCCGAACCCCTCTTCTCGCTGGTCCCCGCCGGCATCACCGGCCACTCCAACTCCTTCTTCAACGAGTACGGCGACCCTGACGTCGGCAAGGCGAAGTCGACCCTGGAGGCCGCGGGCATCACCACCCCGGTGAAGCTGACCCTCCACTACACGACCGACCACTACGGCGCGGCCACGAAGAAGGAGTTCGAGTTGCTGAAGAAGCAGCTCGACGACAGCGGGCTGTTCGACGTGACCATCAAGGGCGCCCCCTGGTCCACGTTCCGCCCCGCCGAGCAGGAGGGCGAGTACGCGGTCTACGGCATGGGCTGGTTCCCGGACTTCCCCGACGCCGACAACTACCTCGCGCCCTTCCTCGACAAGGACAACTTCCTCGGCTCGCCGTACGCGAACCGCGAGATCCGCAGCAAGCTGATCCCCGAGTCCCGCCGCGCGGCCGACCGCCTCACCGCCTCGGAGAGCCTCACCGGCATCCAGGACATCGTCGCCGACGACGTGCCGATCCTGCCGCTGTGGCAGGGCAACCAGTACGTCGCCGCCCGCGACGACGTCACCGGCGCCGAGTACGCCCTCAACGCCGCCTCGACGCTCCAGCTCTGGGAGCTGGGCCGCGGCAGAGACAACTGACCGGACCTCACCACCTCTCCGGACAGAGGCCGGTCGGCCTCGGGGGAGCCCGGAGCGCCCGCAATGCACCCGACGACACAAGGCATCCATACGTGAACATACGCACCCAGTGGCCCGTCCTGACCATGGCGACAGGGCTTGCCGCCGGCCTGCTGACCGGTTGCGGCTCCGATTCGGGGGGAGCCGGGGACTCCGGCTCCAACGTCGTGATGGGGATGTCCGACGACGTCCTGGCCACCGACCCCGCCTCCGGCTACGACCCCGGATCCTGGCTCCTCTTCAACAACGTCTTCCAGTCGCTGCTGAGCTTCCCCAACGGCGCCACCGAGCCCGAACCGGACCTCGCCGAGGAGTGCTCCTTCGCGGACAGCGGCGCCAAGGTCTACGAGTGCACCCTCAAGGACGGCCTGAAGTTCAGCAACGGTGAGGCGCTCACCGCGAAGGACGTCAAGTTCTCCTTCGACCGCATGCTGAAGATCAACGACGACGCCGGCCCCGCGATCATGTTCCCCATGCTCGACAAGGTCGAGACCCCGGACGACAAGACCGTCCGCTTCGACCTCAAGTACGCCGACGCGACCTTCCCCAGCAAGATCGCCTCCGGCGCCGGCTCGATCGTCGACGAGAGCTCCTACGACGCCGACGGACTCCGCGAGGACGGCGAGGCGGTCGGCTCCGGCCCGTACAAGCTGGAGTCCTTCGGCAAGGACGAGGCCGTCTTCACCGTCAACGAGAACTACAAGGGCACCGCCGACGTCGAGAACAGCGGCGTCACCCTCAAGTTCTTCCACGGCGACCAGGACGCCCTGAAGAAGTCCCTGCTGGAGGGCGACCTCGACGTCACCTACCGCGGACTCAGCGCCTCCGACATCTCCGACATCGAGACCGACACCTCCACCGCCAGCGGCGTCGAGATCGTCGACGGCACCGGCGCCGAGGTCCAGCACCTCGTCTTCAACATGGACGACCCGGTCACCGGCAAGCTCGGCGTGCGCCAGGCCATCGCCTACCTCCTCGACCGCGAGGCCCTCGTCGACGAGGTCTACCAGGGCACCGCCACACCGCTGTACTCGATCATCCCGGCCGGCATCACCGGCCACAACACGGCGTTCTTCGACACCTTCGGCGCCCGTCCCTCCCAGGACAAGGCCGAGGCCGCGCTGCGCGCCGACGGTATCGACGACAAGGTCGAACTGACCCTCTGGTCCACCCCGTCGCGCTACGGCCCCTCCACCGACCAGGAGTTGGAGGCCATCGCCAAACAGCTCAACGACAGCGGCCTGTTCGACGCGACCGTCGAATCCGTCGCCTTCGACCAGTACGAGAAGGACATCGCCGCCGGCAAGTACGGCGTGTACGTGAAGGGCTGGGTCCCCGACTACCCGGACCCCGACAACTTCACCGGCCCCTTCTTCGGCAAGGGCAACGTGCTGGACAACAACTACACCAACAACACCATCACCGGTGAACTCCTCACGAAGACCGCCGCCGAGAGCGAGCGCTCCTCCACGGAGAAGGAGTACGCCGAACTGCAGAACATCGTCGCCACCGACATCCCCCTCATCCCCATCTGGCAGGCCAAGCAGTACGCCGTCGTCCGCGACGACGTCTACGGCCTGGAGTACTGCCTGGACGCCTCGACCGTCTTCCGCTTCTGGGAGATCAGCAAGGGCTGACGCGAGCAACGGCCGACGCCGACAGCCACGCACGACCGAGGGCGCCCTCTTCACCGCAAGAGGGCGCCCTCGGCGCGTAGTACGGGGTGCGGCCTGCCTACTGCGCGCCGGGGCGCACCAGCCCGCTCTCGTACGCGTACACCGCCGCCTGCACCCGGTCACGCAGCCCCAGCTTGGTCAGCACATGACCCACATGCGTCTTGACCGTGGTCTCGCTGACGAACAGATCGGCGGCGATCTCCGCGTTCGACAGACCCCGGGCCACCAGCTTCAGCACCTCGACCTCACGGTCGGTCAGCGTGTGCAGCGCGTCCGGCACCGGCTCGTCGCCCGACGGCAGATGCACCGCGTACTTGTCGAGCAGCCGACGCGTGATGCTCGGCGCGAGCATCGCCTCCCCGCCCGCGACCACCCGGATCGCCTGCACCAGCTCAATGGCCGGCGCGTCCTTGAGCAGGAACCCGCTGGCACCCGCCCGCAGCGCCTCCACCACATACTCGTCCAGGTCGAACGTGGTCAGCACCAGCACCTTCGCCGGACCGTCCCGCCCCGGCCCGGTGATCTGCCGGGTCGCCTCCACGCCGTCCATCCGCGGCATCCGGATGTCCATCAGAACCACATCGGGCTGCAGCGCCCGCACCTGGTCGAGCGCCTGCAGGCCGTCTCCGGCCTCCCCGACGACCGCGAGGTCCTGCTCCGCCTCCAGAATCATCCGGAACCCGGTACGCAGCAGCGGCTGGTCGTCGACCAGTAGGACGCGGATGGCCACGAAAATCTCCTTCGGCTAGTCCGGGCCCATTCTGCCCTGCCCCTCGCCGACCGACTCGGGTGACCTCACCTGCAGCGGGTACGGCGGGGGAGTACCACCGAACTCCGGGCATACCGACTGGTGGTCGCACCAGCCGCACAGCTTGGTCGGCCGGGGCCGCCAGTCCCCGCTCTCCGTGGCCAGCCGGATCGCCTCCCACAGCGCCAGCAGCTTGCGCTCCACCCGCTCCAGATCCGCGATCACGGGGTCGTACGTCAGCACATCACCACTGCCGAGATAGACCAGCTGGAGGCGGCGCGGCACCACCTGCTTCAGCCGCCACACCACCAGGGCGTAGAACTTCATCTGGAACAGCGCGCCCTCGGCGTACTCGGGTCGCGGCGCCTTGCCCGTCTTGTAGTCGACGATCCGCACCTCGCCGGTGGGCGCCACATCCACCCGGTCGATGATCCCGCGCAGCCTGAGCCCCGACTCCAGCTCCGTCTCCACGAACAACTCCCGCTCGGCGGGCTCCAGACGCGTCGGATCCTCCAGCGTGAACCAGCGCTCCACCAGCTGCTCGGCCTCCGCCAGCCAGCGCGCCAGCCGCTCCCCCTCCGCGTCGTCCGCGAACAGCTCCACGACCTCCGGCCTGCTCTCCCGCAGCCGGTCCCACTGCCCGGGCACCAGCGACCTGGCCCGCGGCGCCGTCCGCTCGGCCGCCGGCGCGTCGAAGAGTCTCTCCAGCACCGCGTGCACCAGCGTGCCGCGCGTCGCCGCCTCGCTCGGCTTCTCCGGCAGCCGGTCGATCACCCGGAACCGGTACAGCAGAGGGCACTGCATGAAGTCACTCGCCCGCGACGGCGACAGCGAGGCAGGCGGCGCGGCGGCCCGCACGGCAGGACGACCATCCTCGCCGCCCGCGGGCACGGCGGCGGCGCCGTCGGTGCTGGTTTCCATGACCACAGACCATACGGCCCACCACTGACAGTGACAGCCACGGGCCCGCGCGAGCACCGCCCGACACCACGGCCGTCGAAACCCGTGTGCCTCGTGCGACGCGGGGAAAGAGAGGGGGTGCCGGGGCGGAAGGCGCCCCGGCGACCGCATAGCATCGACCGCAGACCCTTCCGCCCGGCCACCGGGCGCGGAAGACGCTTCGAACGAGGGGACATCGTGGAGACGAGCGGCGGGAGCGGGCAGCCGCGGTCCGACAGCGACGCGGCGCCCGAGCGCGCACACCGCGACACGACCGAGACACCGGCGGAGAACGGCGCCCCCACCCACCGCACCCCCGGCGAGGCCGCCACCACCTCCGGGACTCCCCGAACGCCCGACGCCCCCCGAACGCCCGACAGCCCCCGCACGGCCGACGCCCCCCAGGCGACCGACGCCTCCGAAGCACCGGGCGGATCCCAGCACTCCGACGATGCGGAGCAGCAGGACACCGACGCGGGCAAGGGCACGGGCAAGGCACCGAGTGCCGACGAGGAGCCGAGCCCCGCCGGGAAGCCGGGAGCGGTAGAGGGCCGGGGTGCCGTGGGGGAACACGACGCCACCGAGCGGCACGGCTCCGCCGAGGACCCCTCCGCCGCCGGAACCCCCGGCCACCCCGAATCCGCGAAGCCATCGGAACCCCCCGTACACAAGTCGCCCGCCACCCCGACGCACGAACCCCCGTCGAACCCGCCGAACCAGCCGCCCGCCGACCCGGCGGACCAGCCACCGGCGGACACGGCAGCCCGACCGTCCGAGCGCCCGGCGCCCGAGCCGCCGACGCGTCCGGCGGACCAGCCGTCGGCCGGCCCCACGGATCAACCCCCGACGGACTCGGCCGACAAGCCGCCGGCCGGCCCGGCGCACCGACCGCACTCGGCCCCCCTGCGCAAACCGTCGCCCGAGGCGCCGAACCAGCAAGCGGCTGACACCGGCAACGAACCGTGGGCGAACCCGGTGACCAAGCCCTCGGCGGACTCAGGGACCCCGGCGACCCCACCCGACATGGACAAGGCTCCGGCGGACGAGTCAGAGCACACAGTGGGACCCGCGCGCACCCACGCACACTCGCACGCCGCTCCCAAACCGCCCCGGCGCCCCAAGGAGCCCGGCGGCGGCATCCTCATGGGCCGCCCCTTCGGCGTACCCGTGTACGTCGCGCCCAGCTGGTTCCTCGTCGCCGCCCTGATCACCTGGGTCTTCGGCGGCCAGCTCGACCGCGTCCTGCCCGAACTCGGCGCCCTCCGCTACCTCGTCGCCCTGTTCTTCGCGGTCGCCTTCTACGCCTCCGTACTCGTCCACGAACTCGCCCACACCATCGCCGCCCTGCGCTACAAACTGCCGGTGCGCCGCATCCAGCTCCAGTTCTTCGGCGGCGTCTCGGAGATCGAGAAGGAATCCGAGACCCCGGGCCGCGAGTTCGTCCTGGCCTTCGTGGGCCCCCTGCTCTCCCTGATCCTCGCGGGCGTCTTCTACGTCGCCCTGCTGGCCGTCGAGCCCGGCACCGTCCCCGGCGTCCTGCTCGCCGGACTGATGATCTCCAACCTGATCGTGGCCGCGTTCAACCTGCTCCCCGGACTGCCCCTCGACGGCGGCCGCATGCTCCGCGCCGTCGTCTGGAAGATCACCGGCAGGCCGATGACCGGCACGATCGCCGCCGCCTGGGTCGGCCGCGCCCTCGCCGTCTCCGTCCTCATCGGACTGCCCCTGCTCACCCAGTCCGGCCTGCTCGGCTCCGCCGCCGAGGACAGCGTCGGCATGGACACCGTCCTCGACGCCCTGCTGGCCGCGATCCTCGCCGCGATCATCTGGACCGGCGCCGGCAACAGCCTCCGCATGGCCCGCCTGCGCGAACACCTGCCCGAACTCCAGGCCCGCGCCCTCACCCGGCGCGCGGTCCCCGTCGAGACCGACACCCCTCTCTCCGAGGCCCTCCGCCGCGCCAACGAAGCCGGCGCCCGCGCCCTCGTCGTCGTCGACCCCGACGGCGAACCCCTCTCCCTCGTCCGCGAGGCCGCCATCGTCGGCGTCCCCGAACACCGCCGCCCCTGGGTCGCCGTCGGCGGCCTCGCCCAGGACCTCACCGACGGCATGCGAGTCTCCGCGGAACTCGCGGGCGAAGCCCTCCTCGACGCCCTCCGCGCGGCCCCCGCCACCGAGTACCTCGTCGTGGAGGACTCGGGCGAGATCTACGGAGTCCTCTCCGCGGCGGACGTGGAGCGAGCCTTCGTGAAGGCCATGGCCAGGCCCTCCTGAGCCCCCTTCGCCCGACCCCGCTCACCCCAAGCGGTGGTCGGCGGCCCTCCCAATCGCCGGTAGGCTGGTCACATGTCCGAACCGACCGGTGCCGCCCGCCGTCGCGGGCCCTTCAAGGTCGGGGACCAGGTCCAGCTCACCGACCCCAAGGGACGCCACTACACGTTCACGCTCGAAGAGGGAAAGAACTTCCACACCCACAAGGGTTCCTTCCCGCACGACGAGCTGATCGGCGCTCCCGAAGGCAGTGTTGTCCGCACCACGGGGAACGTCGCCTACCTGGCGCTACGCCCCCTGCTCCCCGACTACGTCCTGTCCATGCCCCGCGGCGCCGCCGTGGTCTACCCCAAGGACGCGGGGCAGATCCTCGCCTTCGCCGACATCTTCCCCGGCGCCCGCGTCGTCGAGGCCGGCGTCGGCTCCGGCTCGCTCAGCAGCTTCCTGCTGCGCGCCATCGGCGACCAGGGCATGCTGCACTCCTACGAGCGCCGCGAGGACTTCGCCGAGATCGCGCAGGCCAACGTCGAGCGCTACTTCGGCGGCCCCCACCCCGCCTGGCAGCTCACCGTCGGCGACCTCCAGGACAACCTGAGCGACACCGAGGTCGACCGCGTCATCCTCGACATGCTCGCCCCCTGGGAATGCCTGGAGGCCGTCTCCAAGGCCCTCGTCCCCGGCGGCATCGTCTGCTGCTACGTGGCGACCACCACCCAGCTCGCCCGGACCGTCGAGTCCATCCGCGAGATCGGCTGCTTCAACGAGCCGAGCGCCTGGGAATCGATGATCCGCAACTGGCACATCGAGGGCCTGGCCGTCCGCCCCGACCACCGGATGATCGGCCACACCGGCTTCCTGCTCACCGCCCGTCGCCTCGCCGACGGCGTCGAGCCGCCCATGCGCCGCCGCCGCCCCGCCAAGGGCGCGTACGGCGAGGACTACGCCGGCCCCAACGCCGACGGCGGCAGCGGCCGCTGACCCCCGCCCCACCCGGTGAACGGCCCGGCGCCGTCCACCTGTCACCACAGGCGGCCGCCCGCCGCGCACAACGCTCCCTCGACGTGGCCGAGTTCCCCGCAGCGCCCGGGAACTCGGCCACGGCGCTCTCCCGTTGACGCGCCACCGGAAAGCTGCGGGAACCACGTACCCCGCCGTTCCACACCCCTGTGACGTGTGGCACCATGCGGGTCATCCCAACCGGCACAGCACCCCCAGGAGACGCTCCTAGTGCAGCAATCCGCCGTCCCGGAACTGGCACACGCGCACACCCGCCCCATCCACTGGCTCGCCACGGCCACCGCCCTCGCCGCTGTCGTGGCCCTGTCGTCCGCACTCCAACCCGACGCGGCGAGAGCGGCCCAGCCCGACCCGAAGGCCGACCGGGCCCCGGCCGTCGTGACGGCCCCCGACCCCACCGAGGTGGACCTCCCGCTCGACTGCGGACCCGTCGGTGTCGTCGTGAAGAACAAGGGCTCCGGGGACCTCGACGGAGACGGCCGCCCCGAGACCGTGGCCGTCGCGCACTGCGACGCCAGCATGGGCACCCCGCCCGACGGCGTGTACGTCCTCACCCGCTCCACCGACGCGGCCCAGCCGAGGGTCGTCGCCACCCTGGTGAACCCCAAGGACCGCAAGACCGTCACCGACTTCGCCGTCCGTGACGCCGCCGTCACCGCCACCCTGCACGGCTACTCGTCGGCCGACGTGCCCAACTGCTGTCCTGACGTCAAGGACCTCGTCAAGTGGCAGTGGAAGAACGGGGCGTTCACGCGCTCGACGCCCGCCGGAGCACAAAGCGTCTGATCACCGCCCGCCCCCGGGCGAACGGGAAACGATCACCCGGCAAACCCGGTGTGAGAAACCAGACACAGGGCGACGCGGAGTGCCCGTCGGGTCACTCCGCGTCAGGCCCGAAGACCTCGACCCTGTCCGAAACCCGACGCACATGGATGCACTCGCCAGGACACTCCTTCGCGGAGTCCACCACATCCGTGAGAAGCGGCAGCGGAACGGGCGTTGCGGCCCCCGGGGCCTGCAACAACTCGTCGCCCGGGCTCTTCACATAGGCCAGCCCGTCGATGTCCAGCTCGAACACCTCCGGCGCGTACTGGACGCAGATACCGTCACCGGTGCAGAGATCCTGGTCGATCCAGACCTCCAGCGTCTCGCCCTCGGCCCCGGCCTCCTGCTGCACGGTCATCTCTCCTGCCGTCTCGATCGTCGAGCCGGTCGGGAACGATGCAGGCTCTGACGGGTGTTGAACACTTCGACCCTACCCGGGGCGGCTTCCCAATCATGTTCCGTGGGTATTCCCCTGGCGTGAGGGAGAGCGCAAGGGTGAAGATCGGACACACCCCGACCGTCTTTGTGATCTAGGGGTTTCAATCGACACCCACCCAGGTAGGGTCTGGAAGCGTCCAGCTCCCCTTGGAGGAGGTGAGGACCGTGGCAGCCCACGACGACGACATGAACCGCGGCATCCGCCCGGGACGAGGGTCCGACGACCCGGCCGGGCAGATTGCCTACCTTGAGCAGGAGATCGCCGTCCTGCGACGCAAGCTCGCCGACTCTCCGCGACACACGAGGATTCTCGAAGAGCGGATCGTCGAACTGCAGACCAATCTGGCTGGCGTGTCCGCACAGAACGAGCGGCTCGCCAACACGCTCCGTGAGGCCCGCGACCAGATCGTGGCCCTCAAGGAGGAAGTCGACCGGCTCGCACAGCCGCCGGCCGGCTTCGGTGTCTTCCTCACGGCGAACGAGGACGGCACGGCCGACATCTTCACCGGAGGCCGAAAGCTCCGGGTGAACGTCAGCCCCAGCGTCGACCTGGAAGAGCTCCGGCGCGGCCAGGAAGTGATGCTCAACGAAGCGCTCAACGTGGTCGAGGCCATGGAGTACGAGAGCGTCGGCGACATCGTCACCCTCAAGGAGATCCTCGAGGACGGCGAGCGCGCCCTTGTGCAGGGGCACACCGACGAGGAGCGGGTGGTGCGGCTCGCCGAGCCGCTGCTGGACATCACCATCCGCCCCGGCGACGCCCTCCTGCTCGAACCCCGCTCCGGCTACGTCTACGAGGTCGTTCCGAAGAGCGAGGTCGAGGAACTCGTCCTCGAAGAGGTCCCGGACATCGGCTACGAGCAGATCGGTGGCCTCGGCAACCAGATCGAGATGATCCGCGACGCGGTCGAGCTCCCCTACCTCTACCCTGACCTGTTCAAGGAGCACGAACTGCGTCCGCCCAAGGGTGTCCTGCTCTACGGACCCCCCGGATGCGGCAAGACACTCATCGCCAAGGCCGTGGCCAACTCACTGGCCAAGAAGGTCGCCGAAGTCACCGGCCAGGCCCAGGGCAAGAGCTTCTTCCTCAACATCAAGGGCCCCGAGCTCCTCAACAAGTACGTCGGCGAGACCGAGCGACAGATCCGCCTCGTCTTCCAGCGTGCGAGGGAGAAGGCCAGCGAGGGCACCCCCGTCATCGTCTTCTTCGACGAGATGGAATCCCTCTTCCGCACCCGCGGCTCCGGTGTCAGCTCGGACGTGGAGAACACCATCGTCCCGCAGCTGCTCGCCGAGATCGACGGCGTGGAAGGCCTGCAGAACGTCGTGGTCATCGGCGCCTCCAACCGCGAGGACATGATCGACCCCGCCATCCTGCGCCCCGGCCGGCTCGACGTGAAGATCAAGATCGAGCGTCCGGACGCCGAAGCGGCCAAGGACATCTTCCAGAAGTACCTCACCGAACGTCTCCCGCTCCACACGGACGACGTCGGCGAGCACGGCGGCTCCAAGGCCACCACCGTCCAGAGCATGATCCAGACGGCAGTGGAACACATGTACGCCGAATCCGAGGAAAACCGCTTCCTGGAAGTCACCTACGCCAACGGAGACAAGGAAGTCCTCTACTTCAAGGACTTCAACTCCGGCGCCATGATCGAGAACATCGTCGGCCGCGCCAAGAAAATGGCGATCAAGGACTTCCTCGACAAGAACCAGAAGGGTCTCCGCGTCTCCCACCTCCTCCAGGCCTGCGTGGACGAGTTCAAGGAGAACGAGGACCTGCCCAACACCACCAACCCGGACGACTGGGCCCGAATCTCCGGAAAGAAGGGCGAACGGATCGTCTACATCCGTACGCTGATCACCGGAAAGCAGGGCGCCGACACCGGACGCTCCATCGACACGGTGGCGAACACCGGACAGTACCTGTAAAAGACAGGGCGGCTGCGGGTGCCCTCACTGGGTACCCGCAGCCGACTGTTTTTCGGGCAAAGGCCGGAGCAAGGCAATGACGCAAATGATCTCCCCACCAGCGCAGAGGCGTTCTAGGCTCTTTCGTACCGCCGAGTCGCGCAGTGCGGGGACGGGCACCGCACACGCACCGGAGCGCCAGCGGTACTTGAGCGGCGTCCCCGACCGAGGACGCCGCCGGGCAAGGAGGGCCGCATGACCGTACGGCGAGTAATGGGCATCGAGACGGAGTACGGGATCTCCGTCCCCGGCCACCCCAATGCCAATGCCATGCTCACCTCGTCCCAGATCGTCAACGCCTACGCAGCGGCGATGCACCGGGCCCGCCGGGCCCGCTGGGACTTCGAGGAGGAGAATCCGCTGCGGGACGCGCGAGGCTTCGACCTCGCCCGCGAGGCCGCCGACTCCAGCCAGCTCACCGACGAGGACATCGGCCTCGCCAATGTCATCCTCACCAACGGCGCGCGGCTCTACGTCGACCACGCCCACCCCGAATACAGCGCCCCCGAAGTCACCAACCCGCTGGACGCCGTCCTGTGGGACAAGGCCGGCGAACGCATCATGGCCGAAGCCGCCGAACGCGCCGCCCAGCTCCCCGGCGCCCAGCCGATCCACCTCTACAAGAACAACACCGACAACAAGGGCGCCTCCTACGGCACGCACGAGAACTACCTGATGAAGCGGGAAACCCCCTTCTCGGACATCGTGCGCCACCTCACGCCGTTCTTCGTCTCCCGCCAGGTCTTCGCCGGCGCCGGCCGCGTCGGCATCGGCCAGGACGGCCACGAACACGGCTTCCAGCTCAGCCAGCGCGCCGACTACTTCGAGGTCGAGGTCGGCCTCGAGACGACGCTGAAACGCCCCATCATCAACACCAGGGACGAACCCCACGCGGACGCGGAGAAATACCGCCGCCTCCACGTGATCATCGGCGACGCGAACCTCTCGGAGATCTCCACCTACCTCAAGCTGGGCACGACCGCCCTGGTCCTCTCGATGATCGAAGACGGCTTCATCGCCGTCGACCTGGCCGTCGACCAGCCGGTACGCACCCTCCACCAGGTCTCGCACGACCCGTCCCTGCAACGCCTCGTCACCCTCCGCAGCGGCCGCACGCTGACCGCCGTACAACTCCAGATGGAGTACTACGAGCTGTCGCGCAAGTACGTCGAGGAGCGGTTCGGGGCCGACGCCGACGAACAGACCAAGGATGTCCTGAGCAGGTGGGAGGACACCCTCAACCGGCTCGAGAACGACCCGATGAGCCTCTCCGGCGAGCTGGACTGGGTGGCCAAGCGGGAACTCATGGAGGGCTACCGGCGCCGGGACGACCTCGACTGGGACGCCGCCCGGCTCCACCTCGTCGACCTCCAGTACGCCGACGTACGCGCCGAGAAGGGCCTCTACAACCGTCTCGCGGCCCGCGGCAAGATGAAGCGGCTCCTGGACGAGACGGACGTCGACCGGGCCCGTACGAAGCCGCCGGAGGACACCCGTGCGTACTTCCGCGGGCGCTGTCTGGAGCAGTACGCGGACGACGTCGCGGCGGCCTCCTGGGACTCGGTGATCTTCGATCTCCCCGGCCGGGATTCGCTCCAGCGCGTCCCAACCCTCGAACCGCTTCGCGGAACGCGAAATCACGTCAAGGAGCTCCTGGACCGCTGCCGCACGGCAGAAGACCTGGTCAGGGTCCTGTCCGGCCACTGAACCGGGCTTCAATCGTGATCAGCCGAGCAGGGTGGAAACACCGCCGTCCGGGAATCATCGAGGTGGTCCCCGGACGTTGTGGAAACGACGGGGCCAATGTCAGATCCGGCTTGTAGGGTCTGATCATCACCGATCGGCAGGAAAGCAGACCTGCCGACCATGTCGGGCGAACTGAGCGGGGTGAGGGTTATGGCGACCAAGGACACCGGCGGCGGCCAGCAGAAGGCCACGCGTTCCACCGAAGAGGTCGAGGAAGCACCCGAGGCGCAGGCTTCGGAGGACCTCAAGGAGCGGCAGGAGAAGCTGAGCGACGACGTGGACTCGGTACTGGACGAGATCGACGATGTCCTCGAGGAGAATGCCGAGGACTTCGTTCGAAGTTTCGTTCAGAAGGGTGGCGAGTAACCTTCGAATCGAAGGTCTCGGGGGTCTCTGAGGTTGACAATCGAAGAGGGTGTGAAGCGCTGCTCGCGGTGCAAGGAGTCCAGGCCGCGGGCGGCCTTCGCGGGCAACAAGTCGGCCCGCGATGGGCTGCAGGCCTACTGTCGGGAGTGTGGGGCGGAGTATCACCAGCCTCGACAGTTGGCCAAGGGCAAGAACGTCCGGCCACGAGTGCAGACGCCTGAGGGGCATAAGTTCTGCCGTAGCTGCGGCAAGATCAAGCCCCATGGCGAGTGGCATCGCAATGCGACTGCCTCAGACGGCCTCTCGACAAGCTGTAGAGCGTGCCGGGCGAACAAGGGGCGTGCCGGGCACCTGAAGCGCCAGTACGGCATGACCGAGGCCGAGCGTGACGAGATGATCGCCTCGCAGATGGGCTTCTGCGTGATCTGCCTGAAAGCCCCGGCCGTTCATGTGGATCACTGTCACAAGACGGGTAGGGTCCGAGGCGTACTGTGCTTCAACTGTAATTCGGCCATCGGCAAGTTGGGAGACGATCCCGACGCTGTTCGTCGGGCTGCCGCCTACTTGGAGGGAACTTCGTGGAAGCCAACACTCGTAGCACCGGGCGTCTACCAGCTGCCTTCCTGACGCCTGGGTCGTCGTCCTTCATGGACTTCCTGTCGGACCACCAGCCGGAGTTGCTGCCCGGCAAGCGGCAGCTGCCGCCGACCCAGGGTGTCATCGAGGCCCCGCACGGCACGACGATCGTGGCCGTGTCGTTCCCCGGGGGTGTGGTGCTCGCCGGTGACCGCCGGGCCACGATGGGGAACATGATCGCGCAGCGGGACATCGAGAAGGTGTTCCCGGCGGACGAGTACTCGGCGGTGGGCATCGCCGGCACGGCCGGTCTGGCCGTGGAGATGGTCAAGCTGTTCCAGCTGGAGCTGGAGCACTTCGAGAAGGTCGAAGGCGCCCAGCTCTCCCTGGAGGGCAAGGCGAACCGTCTGTCGACCATGATCCGTTCCAACCTGGGCATGGCCATGCAGGGTCTGGCCGTCGTCCCGCTCTTCGCCGGGTTCGACGTCGACCGCGGCAAGGGCCGCATCTTCTCGTACGACGTGACGGGCGGCCGTTCCGAGGAGACCGGCTACGCCGCCACCGGCTCCGGTTCGATCTTCGCGCGCGGTGCCATGAAGAAGCTCTACCGCGCCGACCTCTCCGAGGACGACGCCACGACCCTGGTGATCCAGGCCCTCTACGACGCGGCGGACGACGACTCGGCCACCGGTGGTCCCGATGTCGCCCGCCGGATCTACCCCATCGTCACCGTGATCACCGAGGACGGCTTCCGCCGGCTCACCGACGAGGAGTCCTCCGAGATCGCCCGCTCGATCCTGGAGCGGCGCCTGGAGCAGCCCGACGGCCCGCGCGCCGCGCTGCTCTAGCCGGTCAGGTCGACGGCCCTCTTTTCAAGGTGATCCAGTGACTTCGACAGAAAGGGACGGATAACCGGTGTCGACGCCGTTCTATGTCTCACCCCAGCAGGCGATGGCCGACCGGGCGGAGTACGCCCGCAAGGGCATCGCCCGTGGCCGCAGCCTGGTCGTGCTGCAGTATGCCGACGGCATCGTGTTCGTCGGCGAGAACCCGTCCCGCGCGCTGCACAAGTTCAGCGAGATCTACGACCGGATCGGCTTCGCGGCCGCCGGCAAGTACAACGAGTACGAGAACCTGCGGATCGGCGGGGTGCGCTACGCCGACCTCCGTGGTTACACCTACGACCGTGACGACGTGACCGCCCGTGGTCTCGCCAACGTCTACGCCCAGACCCTGGGCACGATCTTCTCCTCGGCGGCCGAGAAGCCGTACGAGGTGGAGTTGGTCGTGGCCGAGGTGGGGGAGACCCCCGAGGGCGATCAGATCTACCGGCTGCCGCATGACGGTTCGATCGTGGACGAGCACGGCTCGGTCGCGGTCGGTGGTAACGCCGAGCAGATCAGCAGCTATCTGGACCAGCGTCATGAGGATGGTGTGTCCCTGGCGGAGGCGCTGAAGCTCGCCGTCCAGGCTCTGTCCCGTGACACCAACGGCACGCAGCGGGAGATCCCCGCCGAGCGCCTGGAAGTCGCCGTCCTCGACCGTACGCGTCCGCAGCAGCGCAAGTTCAAGCGCATCGTGGGCCGCCAGCTGGCCCGCCTGCTGGAGGCCGAGGGTGCCGCCACCGAGGCCGAGAGCTCGGAGGAAGAGGAGTAGTACCGGCGTCTGCGAAACCCCGCCCGTAGTGCGCCCCGGCCGATTGAGGCCGGGGCGCGCGGCGTGATGCGGTCTCACGGCGGAGCCCAGGAACGGGGCGCGGGGAACGGCGCGACCAGCCACAGGTGTCCCGGCGGTCGGGCAACCCTTCTCAGGCCTCTGGTGGTGCCGTGGACCCCCGAACCACCAGCTCCACGGGAATGTCCCCCTGTGCGGGCGTGCGGCCCTCCAGGACGGCCAGGAGCGCTTCCATCCCGCGCTCCCCGAACAGCTCCGCGTCCAGCCGCACGGTCGTCAGCTCGGGATCGAGTGCCGTGGCGAGGGCCAGGTCGTCGAGCCCGGTCACGGAGACGTCCTGCGGGATGCGTAGTCCGAGTCGCCGTGCGGCCTTGTACGCGCCGGCCGCCAGTTTGTCGTCGTCGCAGACCAGTGCCGTGGGCCGGGGCTCGGGCCCCGGTTGGCCCAGTGCCGTCTCCGCCGCCGCCAGTGCCCCCTCGATGGAGATCGGCGCGGCGGCCGTGCGCAGGGAGGTGCCAGGCACCGAACGCACTCCCCTGGCCAGTTCGCGCGCGCGGATGTGGAAGGTCCAGGAGGGGATGTCGGCGGCCAGATGCAGGAAGTGGCGGTGTCCGAGCCCGAGCAGGTGCTCGGTGACTTGTCGGACGCCGTCGCGGATGTCGAGGTTGACGGTGGCGGCTCCGAGGCTGCCTTCCGGGTCGCTGTCCAGCATCACCAGGGGTAGTTGGTCGCCCCGGATCGCGGTGAGGGCGTCCGCGGCCATCGAGGAGGCGAGTACGCCGTCGAGTGCGGCCTGGGCGGAGGCGAAGGGGTCGCGGGCGGGGCCGACGCCTTCGGGGGAGGGGTACAGGACCACGCCGAAGCCGTGCTGTGCGGCGACCCGGGCGGCGCCTGTGTAGACGCCCGCGAAGAACTCGGTCGTCAGGGCGGGTACCACCAGCAGCACGGTGCGGGTGCGGCCGAGGCGGAGGTTGCGGGCGGCGAGGTTGGGGCGGTAGCCCAGGTCCCGTGCGGCTTCGCGTACGCGTTCGGCCGTGGTCTCCGAGACGCGGCCGCGCCATTTGTCGCCGAGGACCAGGGAGACGGCGGCCTGGGAGACGCCTGCGGCCTGGGCGACGTCACGGCTCGTGGGCCGTGTACTACCTCGTGCCACTGTCGGCCTGCTCCCTCGTCTGGACTCGTGGACAGGGCACATGGTACGTATGACCGACCGACGTTATACGTAACACTTCATTCGCCGAGAGCCCATCGAGAGGCAGGACATGGCCGCCGGATACCTCGAGATCCTCAGGACGCGGCACGCCGCGCGGCTGCTCGCCGGAACGCTGGTGGGCCGGTTGCCGAACGCCACCGCCGCGATCGCGATCGTGCTCTTCGTCCGCGCGGAGGGCGGCACCTACAGTCTCGCGGGCGCGCTGGCGGCCGTGTACGGCGTCGCCAACGCGGTGGGGCAGCCGCTGCTGGGGCGGCTGGTGGACCTGTACGGACAGCCGCGCGTCCAGCTGCCGGCGGCTGTCGTCTCCGCCCTCGCCATGACCGGATTCGCTCTGTCGGGGCTGGATCCGCTGCCGGTGGCGTATCTCGCCATGGCCGTCGCGGGGCTGTTCACGCCTCCTCTGGAGGGCGGGCTGCGGGCCCTGTGGTCCTGCGTCCTGCGCAAGGAGGAGCAGGTGCACACGGCGTACGCGATGGACGCGGTGGCCCAGGAGGTCATGTTCACGGTCGGGCCGCTGCTGGTGACCCTGTGCGTGGCGCTGTGGTCGGCGTCGGCCGCGCTCGTCGTGCTCAGTGTCATCGGGGTGCTCGGCGCCCTGTGGGTGGTCGTCTCACCGCCCTCGCGGGCGTGGCGTTCCGCTCCGCGTGAGGCGCACTGGCTGGGCGCGCTGCGCTCGCCGGGGTTGCTGGCGCTGCTCGGCGCGTTCCTCTTCGTCGGTATCGCGCTCGGTTCGATCACCGTGGCCGCCGTCTCGTACGCGGACGGCCATGGCGGGGACGCCGTCTACGGCTGGCTGATGGCGGGCGTCGGGCTGGGCGCGCTGGTGGGTGGCACGGTGTACGGCGCGCGGCGGTGGAGTGGGGCTCCGGAGCGGCGTCTGCAGGTGCTGGTGGCGCTTCTGGCGGTCTGTTACGTGCCGCTGACCCTGATGCCGGGTCCGGTGGGCATGACGGGGCTGACGGCGCTCGCGGGTGTGTTCCTGGCGCCGGCCATCGCCTGTGTGTTCGTCCTCGTCGACAGGCACGCGCCGCGGGGCACGGTGACCGAGGCGTTCTCGTGGATCGTGACGACGTTCACTGTGGGCCAGTCGGCCGGAACGGCCGTCGCGGGTCCGGTCGTCGAGTGGGGCGGGACGCTGTGGGGGTTCGTGGTGCCGGGTGCCGCGGGGGCCGTGTCGTTGCTGGTTCTGCTGGCGACCGGGAGGGTTCTCGCTGTTCCCTCCGAGGGGGCGGTCGTTGCGGTCTCATCGGAAAATGATCCAAACCGTGCTGCCGAACCCCGTTTCAGCTCGGTGGATCGGGCGTAATGTTCAGTCATGGACCGCCGCATTTTCGGGCTGGAGAACGAGTACGGCGTCACGTGCACGTTCAGGGGACAGCGCCGTCTGTCTCCTGACGAGGTGGCGCGGTACCTCTTCCGCCGTGTCGTGTCATGGGGCCGCAGCAGCAATGTGTTTCTGCGGAACGGGGCCCGCCTCTATCTCGACGTGGGCTCACATCCGGAATACGCGACACCCGAATGTGACAACGTGACCGAACTGGTCACTCACGACAAGGCCGGCGAGCGCATTCTCGAAGGACTGCTGGTCGACGCCGAACGCCGCCTGCACGAGGAGGGAATCGCGGGCGACGTCTACCTCTTCAAGAACAACACGGACTCGGCGGGCAACTCATACGGTTGCCATGAGAACTATCTGGTGGCAAGGCACGGGGAGTTCTCCCGGCTCGCCGACATCCTGATTCCGTTCCTCGTCACGCGGCAGCTGCTGTGTGGCGCGGGCAAGGTGCTGCAGACCCCGCGTGGTGCGGTGTACTGCGTGAGCCAGCGTGCCGAGCACATCTGGGAGGGCGTCAGCTCGGCGACCACCCGCTCCCGGCCGATCATCAACACCCGCGACGAGCCGCACGCGGACGCCGAGCGGTACCGCCGTCTCCACGTCATCGTGGGCGACTCGAACATGTCCGAGACGACCATGCTGCTGAAGGTCGGTGCCACCGACCTGGTGCTGCGCATGATCGAGGCGGGCACGGTCATGCGTGACCTCACTCTGGAGAACCCGATCCGGGCGATCCGCGAGGTCAGCCACGACCTGACCGGCCGTCGCAAGGTGCGGCTGGCCAGCGGCCGTGAGGCCTCCGCGCTGGAGGTGCAGCGCGAGTACTACGAGAAGGCCGTGGACTTCGTGGAGCGCCGCGGCATCCGTACGGGCACCGTCGAGCAGGTCCTGGAGCTGTGGGGCCGCACGCTGGACGCGATCGAGGCCGAGGACCTCGACCGGATCGGTACCGAAATCGACTGGGTGATGAAGTACAAGCTCATCGAGCGGTACCGCGCCAAGCACAACATGACCATGTCGCATCCGCGGGTCGCGCAGATAGACCTCGCGTATCACGACATCCACCGCCGTCGTGGCCTTTACTACCTGCTGGAGAGGAAAGGTCAAGCCACCCGTATCTGCAATGACTTGAAGATCTTCGAGGGCAAGTCGGTTCCGCCGCAGACCACTCGGGCGCGGCTGCGCGGTGACTTCATCCGGCGTGCGCAGGAACAGCGTCGTGATTTCACGGTCGACTGGGTGCATCTCAAGCTCAACGACCAGGCGCAACGCACGGTGTTGTGCAAGGACCCGTTCCGTTCCGTCGACGACCGGGTGGAGAAGCTCATCGCGGGAATGTGAGCAGCGATGTTCCGGGGGTCATTCCGGAACGCAACGCGGGGCGCCGTACGTTTGCCGTACGGCGCCCTTCTCACGTCGTAGAGTTGCGCGCACGCCATCCGACAAGATCGACCGATACGAGGCCTTCACCGTGCGCCGACGCTCCCTCCTCATCGCTGTCCCCGCTGGACTGGTCACGCTCGCCGCCTGTGGTGACGGTGAGTCCGACTCGGCCAAGGCCAGCAGCAGCCCGTCCGCGTCGGCGAGTGGGGCGAAGCCGCCGAAGATCGTGGACGGTCCGCTGCCGGCGATCACGGAGGGTGTGAAGTTCGACGAGAAGCCGACCGTCGCGAAGGGCAGTGGCGATCCGTCGAAGGATCTGGCGGTGAAGACGGTCATCGCGGGCAGCGGGCAGACGGTCGCCGAGGGCGACTACATCCAGGCGAACTACCTGGGGCAGATCTGGGCCTCGGCGAAGGTCTTCGACAACTCCTACGACCGCAAGACGCCGTTGGTCATCCAGCTCAGCCCGCAGGGCATCATCGACGGCTGGCGGTATGCGCTGACCGGCAAGAAGGCCGGCAGCCGGGTCGAGATGGCCGTGCCGCCGACCTGGGGCTACGGCCCGGACGGCAACGCGCAGGCGGGGATCAAGGGCACCGACACGCTGGTCTTCGTCGTCGACATCCAGAACACCTTCAACGGCAAGAGCTCGGCCAAGGGCACGAAGGTCGCGCAGGACAACGTGGATCTGCCGAAGGTGGGCACCAACACCGACGGCAAGGCTCCCTCCGTCGAGATCCCGAAGGTCGACCCGCCCACCAAGCTGGTCGCGAACTACATCATCGAGGGTGACGGCCCCGAGGTCGGCGCCGACGACAGCCTCCTCGTGCAGTACAAGGGCGTGCTCTGGGACACCGGCAAGGAGTTCGACTCCTCCTACAGCCGCGAGGCGCTGAGCTCGTTCGGGTTGAAGCAGGTCGTCAAGGGGTGGTCGCAGGGCATGACCGGGAAGAAGGTGGGCAGTCGCCTCCTCATCGTCATCCCGCCGAAGCTGGGTTACGGGGACACGCCGCCGAGCGGCAGCGACATCAAGAAGGACTCCGTGATGGTGTTCACCGTGGACATCCTCGCGAAGATGTAGCACCCCGGGATGCGAGACTGTCCGGCGTTGCCCCGTACATACACAAGCAGGAGCATGAAGACGTGAGCATTGAGAAGCCCGAGATCGACTTCCCCGAGGGCGAGCCGCCGGCGGACCTGGAGATCAAGGACATCTGGGAGGGCGACGGCGAGGTGGCCCAGGCGGGCCAGACCGTCACCGTGCACTATGTGGGTGTGTCCTTCTCCACCGGTGAGGAGTTCGACGCCAGCTGGAACCGTGGCGCGCCGTTCCGTTTCCCGCTCGGTGGCGGTCGTGTCATCAAGGGCTGGGACCAGGGCGTGCAGGGCATGAAGGTCGGTGGCCGTCGCCAGCTGACCATCCCGGCCCACCTCGCCTACGGCAACCAGAGCCCCACCCCGGCGATCAAGCCCGGTGAGACGCTGATCTTCGTGGTGGACCTGCTCGGGGTCTGATCCGTCGGATGCCGTGTCGGGGCCGATCGTGCCGTGACCGGTCTCGACTGTCTGGGGTCCATGCCTGTTCGGGCATGGACCCTCGGCTTTTGCCGCGACGCTTCGTAGCGGTACGGTCGTGCCGCGGAAACACCCGGAGGAAGGGCGTCGATGGCCATTGCCAAGGCCGAGCGGTTGATGAACCTGGCGCTGTGTCTGCTGGGGACGCGCCGGCCGCTCAGCAAGCGTGAGTTGCGGGAGTCCATCGAGGCGTATCTGGAAGCTGGTTCGGACGACTCCTTCAACCGCATGTTCGAGCGCGACAAGGACGATCTGCGCGAACTCGGTCTGGTCATCGAGACGGTGGAGAACCTCGACGGCGAGATCGGCTATCTGGCCCGTCGTGACAGCAACAGCCTCCCGCCCATCACCCTCGACGCCGAGGAGGCCGCGGCCCTCGGTCTCGCCGCGAAGGTGTGGCAGCAGGCCCGCTTCGCCGGAGCCGCGAGCGGTGCCCTGCAGAAGCTGCGCGCGGCCGGGCTGCCCGAGGACGTCGACCCGTACGAGAGCCATGGGGCGCTGGAGCCGCGCATCCCGGTGCACGAGGCCGCCTTCGAACCGCTGATGCTGGCCTGCCGGGACCGCCGCCCGGTCCTGTTCGAGTACCGCAAGGCCACCGCCGTCCGCCCCGAGCCCCGCCATGTCGAGCCGTGGGCGCTGGAGTGCTGGCGCGGTCACTGGTACCTGGCCGGCTTCGACCGCGACCGGGGTGCCGAGCGGGTCTTCCGGCTCTCCCGGATCACCGGCAAGGTCCGCAGCCGGGGCAGTGCCTTCACCGCCGAGGTGCCGGACGTGGTCACCGTGCGGGAGACGGTCGCGAGCTGGGCGGGGGAGACCGCCGACCGCTCCGCGCTGATCCGGCTGCGTTCCGGGGCCGGTTACCCGCTGCGGGCGAAGGCCTCCGCCGTCCGGGAACTCGGGGACGGCTGGGACGAGTTGGAGATTCCGTACGGGCACGGTCTGGACGCCTGGCTGGTCGAGTTCGGGCCCGACGTGGTGGTCCTGGAGCCTGCCGAGCTGCGGGCCGACGTGGTCGACCGGCTGCGTGCCGTGGCCAAGGGTTGAGGGGGACGTAAGAACGTGGTGGGAAAACCGGCCCGGCCGGCGAACGCCCTCGACCAGACGCGGCGGATGCTCTCCCTGGTGACCTATCTGCGGGAGCGGCCCGGCGCCCGGATCGAGGACGTCGCCCGTGCCTTCGGGATCACCGAGGACGAGCTGGTCTCGGACCTCGATGTGCTGCCCATGTGCGGGACCAGCTTCCGCGGCGGCGATCTGCTCGACATCGACACCGACGGCGAGCGGATCTGGTGGCACAACCCGGCCGCCCTGGGCGCGGAGGCCGCCGAGCCGCTGCGGCTGGCCGCCGACGAGGCCACCGCGCTGCTGGTGGCCGCCCGTGCGGTGGCGACGCTGCCCGGGCTGCGCGAGAGCGACCGGCAGGCCCTGCTGCGGGCCACCGCCAAGGTCGAGACCGCGGCCGGGGAGGCGGCGGGCGCCAGCTCACGGCTGTCGGTCACCTTCGAGGCCGAGGGCGGGGTCTTCGCCGACGTCGACCGGGCCATCTCGGAGCGTCGGCGCCTGTGGATCCGCTACTACTCGCCCGCCCGGGACGAGGTCACCGAGCGCGAGATCGACCCGATCCGCCTGGTCAGCGTCGGCCACACCTATGTCGAGGCCTGGTGCCGCCGCTCCGAGGCCCGCCGTACGTTCCGGCTGGACCGGGTCGCCGAGATCAAGATCCTCGACGAGCCGTCCGCGCCGCCCGAGATAGAGCTGCGGGACCTGTCGGAGGCGCTGGTGCAGCCCGCCGCCGAGGACCCCGAGGTCGTCGTCGAGGTCGGCCCCGGCGGGCGCTGGGTCGCCGAGTACTACCCGCACGACAGCGCCGAGGAGCTGCCGGAGGGCGGGCTGCGCATCAGTCTGCGTACCCCTGATCCCGCCTCGCTGCGGCGTCTCGCGCTGCGGCTCGGGCGCGACGGCCGGATCGTCTCCCCGCAGGATCTCGCCGACAGTGCCCGCCGGGCTGCCCGCGAGGCTCTGACGGCCTACGACGAGACCGTGACGACGCGAGCGTGACGACGGCGTACGACCGGAAAAGGGAGAGGCTAGGGCTGTGAGCGGCGGGTCGGTTGTGTCGGGTGTGAAGGCCGGCATGAAGTCCGGTGTGCAGGAGATCCAGGAGATCCGGGAGATGACCGCGGCGGTCGCCTTCGCGGGCATGAAGAGGGCGGTCGACGTGGTGTTCCGAGCCGGCTGCCCCGACTGCCGGGCCAACGTCGAGCTGGGCGCGAGCGCGCTGCGCCTGGCCATCGGCGCCACCAGCAAGACCACGTTCTACTCGTTCACCTGCCCCGAGTGCGGCACCGCCGTCCGCAAGCCGGCCGGCGAGCGGATCGTCGAGCTCCTGACCGGGGGCGGGGTGCGGACCCTGCGGCTGCATTCGGCGGGCTAGGGTCGGCGCCATGTTCTGGGCGATGTTCGCGGTGGCTGTGGGTTTTGTGGGGCTCGTCGTGCTGGGGGTGCTGGCCGTGCGGGTCTTTCTGGAGGCTCAGCGGCTGGGTGAGCAGGTCACGGAGTCGGCGCGGAGGATCAACCGGGCGGCGGAGGATCTGGAGCGGGCGACGGCGAGCGCGGCCCGCTCCGTGGACACTCTGTGAGTTGCGGCCGAGGCCCCTGTGAGTTGGCTGCCCGGTGCGTTTTGCGCCACTTCGCCCTGTCACCTTCTCACCTTCGGCAGGTACGCTGCCTGTCGCGGCACGGAGAACGAGGCCCGGGTCGCGAATCGGGAGTACGCACAGGCATTGCCCAGCATTCACCCCTGAGCGTTACGATCGCTGCCAGTACGATCGTTCGGACACCTGTCCGACCGGTCGGACAGCACCCACCCGCCGCCTCGGTGAAGAAGGTAGACAGCTATGGGTAGGCTCGGCCCCACCGAGATCATTCTGATCCTCGTCGTCATCATCCTGCTGTTCGGTGCGAAGAAGCTTCCGGACATGGCGCGTTCGCTGGGCAAGTCCGCCCGCATCCTCAAGAGCGAGGCCAAGGCCATGAAGTCCGACGGCCAGGACGACACCACCGCGGCGGCCGCGCCTCCGCACCCGAACGGCGAGGCCCCCGCGCAGCGCACCATCCAGGCCGCCCCCGGCGATGTGACCAGCTCCCGCCCGGTCGCCGAGCCGACGGACACGACCAAGCGCTGACGCAAGGCCGGACAAGACTTCCGGCCTGCCGCACGAGATGAGGACGTGGGTTGCTCAAGTCTGCCCGCAACAAGGAGAAGGATCCCGAGGGGCGGATGCCCCTCGTGGAGCACCTTCGCGAGCTCCGCAACCGGCTCGGCAAAGCGCTCCTGGCCATCGTGCTGGCCTCGGTGGTGGGTCTGGTCTTCTATCAGGAGATCATCAACTTCCTCACCCGGCCCGTCCAGGAAGCCGTCGGCTGCACGCGCGACTTCACGGAGCTCGCCAAGGAGAGCAAGGGAGCCTGCGGCAACATCACGATGTCGGGTCTGATGGGCCCGTTCACGTTGATGATCAAGGTGTCCCTGACGGCCGGTGTGGTCATCGCCAGCCCGGTCTGGCTGTATCAGCTCTGGGCCTTCATCGCGCCGGGTCTGCACCGGCACGAGAAGCGCTACTCGATGGCGTTCGTGGCGGCGGGCTTCCCCCTCTTCATGGTGGGCGCCTACTTCTCGTACCACGTGCTGCCCGCGGCTGCCGAGGTCCTGCTCGACTTCACTCCTGAGAACGCCGTCAACCTGCTGCCACTGGACGAGCTGCTGGACCTCGTGACCCGCATGGTGATCGTCTTCGGGCTCTCCTTCGAGCTGCCGCTCGTGCTGGTCATGCTGAACATGACCGGCATGGTCACCGGTCGCCGGATGCTGGGCTGGTGGCGGGCCATGATCATGGGCGTCACCGTGTTCGCCGCGTTCGCCACCCCGACCGTCGACCCGGTCTCGATGCTCTCGCTCGCCGCGCCGATCATCGCGCTCTACTTCGTGGCCACCGGGTTCTCCCTGCTGAACGACAAGCGCAGGCGGCAGCGCGACGCGCTGGGCCCCGCCGACGACGAGGCCTCCGAGCTGGACCTCACGCCCGAGGACGTCGGTGAGATCGAGACCGTTTCGGCGGCCAAGGCGCTCCCCGCGCAGACGGAGCCCGAGCGGGAACGGATCAACGGATACGACGACGCCACCTGAGCACCGGCCACCGCGCCGAGTGCGGCGACGACGACAGTAGGCCCCACCGAAGGTTCTCGGTGGGGCCCACCGCCGTTCTCGCCGTCTCGTCGTTCTCGGATTCCTTTTCGGACGGACGGCGGTCCGGATCTCGACGGTGGCACGATCCGGATAATGATCGTCCTGTTGTCAGTAGGGCCCGGTACGCTCGAAAGCACGATGACAGAGGACCTCTCACCGGCCGAGCGGTATGCGGCAGCACGTAGGCGCGCTGCCGAGCAGGCCACCGCGCTCGCTTCCTTCCGCGAGATGTACGACTTCGGTCTCGACCCGTTCCAGATCGAGGCCTGCCAGGCGCTGGAGGCCGGCAAGGGCGTCCTGGTGGCCGCCCCCACCGGCTCAGGCAAGACGATCGTCGGCGAGTTCGCCGTCCACCTCGCCCTCCAACAGGGCAAGAAGTGCTTCTACACGACACCCATCAAGGCGCTGTCGAACCAGAAGTACGCCGACCTGTGCCGCCGCTACGGCGCCGACAGGGTCGGCCTGCTCACCGGTGACAACAGCGTCAACTCCGACGCCCCCGTGGTCGTGATGACCACCGAGGTCCTGCGGAACATGCTGTACGCGGGCTCCCAGACCCTCCTCGGCCTCGGGTACGTGGTCATGGACGAGGTGCACTACCTCTCCGACCGCTTCCGCGGCGCCGTCTGGGAAGAGGTGATCATCCACCTCCCCGAGTCGGTCACCCTCGTCTCCCTGTCGGCCACCGTGTCGAACGCGGAGGAGTTCGGCGACTGGCTGGACACCGTGCGCGGCGACACCGATGTGATCGTCTCCGAGCACCGGCCCGTGCCGCTGTTCCAGCACGTGCTCGCCGGGCGGCGGATGTACGACCTCTTCGAGGAGGGCGAGGGCAACAAGAAGGCCGTCAACCCCGACCTCACGCGCATGGCGCGGATGGAGGCCAGCCGCCCCTCCTTCCAGGACCGCCGACGCGGCCGCGCCATGCGTGAGGCCGACCGTGAGCGCGAGCGCAGACAGCGCTCCCGGATCTGGATCCCGAGCCGGCCCGAAGTCATCGAACGGCTCGACTCCGAAGGCCTGTTGCCCGCCATCACCTTCATCTTCAGCCGCGCCGCCTGCGAGGCCGCAGTCCAGCAGTGCCTGTACGCGGGGCTCCGGCTGAACGACGACGACGCCCGGCTCAGGGTCCGCGCCCTGGTCGAGGAGCGCACGGCGTCGATCCCGAACGAGGACCTCCATGTCCTCGGCTACTACGAGTGGTTGGAAGGCCTGGAGCGCGGCATCGCGGCCCACCACGCGGGCATGCTGCCGACGTTCAAGGAGGTCGTCGAGGAACTCTTCGTACGCGGCCTGGTCAAGGCCGTGTTCGCCACCGAGACCCTCGCACTCGGCATCAACATGCCCGCCCGCTCGGTGGTGTTGGAGAAGCTCGTCAAGTGGAACGGCGAGCAGCACGCCGACATCACCCCCGGGGAGTACACCCAGCTGACGGGGCGTGCGGGCCGGCGCGGCATCGACGTCGAGGGCCACGCCGTCGTGCTCTGGCAGCGCGGTATGAACCCCGACCACCTGGCCGGACTCGCGGGCACCCGTACCTATCCGCTGCGCTCCAGCTTCAAGCCGTCGTACAACATGGCGGTCAACCTGGTCGAGCAGTTCGGCCGGCACCGCTCGCGCGAGCTGCTGGAGACCTCGTTCGCGCAGTTCCAGGCCGACAAGTCGGTCGTCGGGATCTCCCGGCAGGTGCAGCGCAACGAGGAGGGGCTGGAGGGCTACCAGGAGTCCATGACCTGCCACCTCGGGGACTTCGAGGAGTACGCGCGTCTGCGGCGGGAGTTGAAGGACCGCGAGACCGAACTGGCCAAGCAGGGGGCCGCCCAGCGGCGCGCCGAGGCCGCCGTCGCGCTGGAGAAGCTGAAGCCGGGTGACGTCATCCATGTCCCCACCGGCAAGTACGCGGGTCTGGCGCTGGTGTTGGACCCGGGGCTGCCCGCCGGGCGCTCGAACGGGCACCGGGGGTTCGAGCACCACGACGGGCCGCGTCCGCTGGTGCTGACCGCCGAGCGGCAGGTCAAGCGGCTGGCGTCCATGGACTTCCCGGTGCCGGTGGAGGCGCTGGAGCGGATGCGGATCCCGAAGTCCTTCAACCCGCGTTCGCCTCAGTCGCGGCGGGACCTGGCGTCGGCGCTGCGCACCAAGGCAGGGCACATCGAGCCCGACCGGCACCGCAAGCGCAGGGCCGCCGCCGCGGACGACCGTGAGATCGCCCGGCTGCGGGCCGAGCTGCGGGCGCATCCCTGCCACGGGTGCAGCGACCGTGAGGACCATGCGCGGTGGGCCGAGCGGTACTACCGGCTCAAGCGGGACACCGCGCAGTTGGAGCGGCGGATCGAGGGGCGGACGAACACGATCGCCCGGACCTTCGACCGGATCGTCGCCCTGCTGACCGAGTTGGACTACCTGCGGGGTGACGAGGTCACCGAGCACGGCAAGCGGCTCGCGCGGCTCTACGGCGAGCTGGATCTGCTGGCGAGCGAATGTCTGCGGTCGGGTGTCTGGGAAGGGCTCGGCCCCGCCGAGCTGGCGGCCTGTGTTTCCGCGCTGGTGTACGAGGCCCGGGCCGCGGACGACGCGATGGCGCCGAAGCTGCCGTCCGGGAACGCCAAGGCCGCGCTCGGGGAGATGGTGCGGATCTGGGGGCGGCTGGACGCGCTGGAGGAGGAGTTCCGGATCACGCAGAGCGAAGGGGTGGGGCAGCGGGAGCCCGACCTCGGCTTCGCCTGGGCCGCGTACATGTGGGCCTCGGGGTCGGGGCTCGACGAGGTGCTGCGGGAGGCGGAGATGCCCGCGGGTGACTTCGTGCGGTGGTGCAAGCAGGTGCTCGACGTGCTGGGGCAGATCTCGGCGGCGGCGCCGCCCGGGTCGACCGTGGGGAAGAGCGCGCGGAAGGCCGTTGACGGGCTGTTGCGGGGGGTTGTGGCTTACTCCTCGGTGGGGTGAGTCTTCGGGTTTTCGGCCCGGTGTGGGGGCGGGGTGCGGCTGGTCGCGCGGTTCCCCGCGCCCCGGACGGATGTCGGCCCGGGCACCCCGGACGGGGAGCGCGGGCGCTGTTCAGCGGGCCAGGTAGCTTCGCCAGCCGCCGTACTCCGTGATGTCCGGGGCGGCTTCCAGGGCTGATGGCTCGCAGAGGAACCCCGGGGCCCGGGTGCCGTCGGACAGTTCGATGCTGCCCAGGGTCATGGGGCGGGGGAGGGCTGTCAGGAGGCGGCCCAGGCCCTCTGCGGGGAGGCGCCAGAGCTCGGTCTCGATGGATGCGCCGCCCTCGCCCACGTGGACCAGGCCCGGCTTGGGCGGGGTCGTGCGGAGGGCGTGGAGGCGATAGACGGGGGCCGTACCGGTGGTTCGCTCCAGGCGGGCGCCCAGGGACAGGAGTTGGGGGTTCAGCGGCTGGCCCGAGAGATGGGCGCCCACCACCGCCAGGAGGGTCTCCGGCTGGAGGAGGGCGGCGAGGCGGGCCAGACGGTCGTCGGTGAAGGCCGGGCCGATCAGCATGACGCCGAAGGGGAGGCCGTTCACCTCGCCCGCGGGGACGGCGACCGCCGCCAGGTCGAAGAGGTTCGTGGAGTTGGTGAAACGGCCGAGGCGGGCGTTTTCGCCCAGCGGGTCGGCGGCGACGTCGGCGAGCGTGGGGTGGCCCGGTGCCGTCGGCAGCAACAGGGCGTCCGCGTCCGCCAGTTCGGTGAGGGCCCGGGTGCGCAGCGCCGCCAGCCGGTCCTGGTCGGCGAAGAGCTGGTGGGCCGGGATGTCGCGGGCTCGGCTGATGATGCCGGCGACCGTGGGGTCCAGGGAGTCGACGCCGTCCGCGATCGCCTTGTCGACAAAGCTTCCGACCGCGGTGTAGCGCTCGGCCACGAACGCACCCTGGTAGAGCATGGCCGCGGCCTCGGTGAAGGGGGTCAGGTCGAGGGGGCGTACGTCCGCGCCCGAGGCCGCGAGACGGATCACGGCCGCTTCGTACGCCTCAGCCCAGCCCTCGTCCAGCTCGCCGAGCTGCTCGCGCGGGGGGACCGCGATGCGCCACGGGCCCGGAGTGCGCCGGGGGAGCGACGGGAGGGCTCGGTCGGGCGGGGAGGCCATGTGGGCGAGGGCCTGTTCGGCCTCCGGGAGGGTGCGGGCGAACACCGTGACGCAGTCGATCGAGGCGCAGGCCGGGACCACGCCGGTGGTGGGGACCAGGCCCCGGGTGGGCTTCAGGCCGACGATGCCGTTGAAGGCGGCGGGGACCCTGCCGGAGCCCGCCGTGTCGGTGCCCAGGGCGAAGTCGACGATGCCGAGCGCCACCGCCACGGCCGAGCCGGAGCTGGAACCGCCGCTGATGCGGGACGGGTCGTGGGCGTTGCGTACGGCGCCGTGCGGGGAGCGGGTGCCGACGAGGCCGGTGGCGAACTGGTCGAGGTTGGTGGTGCCGAGGACGAGGGCGCCGGCCCGGCGGAGGCGGGCGACGACCGGGGCGTCGGCCTCGGGGGTGTACGCGTAGGCCGGGCAGCCTGCGGTCGTGGGGAGGCCGTGGACGTCGATGTTGCCCTTCGCGGCGAAGAGGCGGCCGGCCAGGGGGAGGTGGTCGCCTGCGGTGAGCCGTTCGTCGATGGAGCGGGCCTCGGCCTCGACCTCGGCCTGGGGGCGTAGGTCGATCCAGATCTCGGGGCGGTCCACGGCGTCGATGCGGGCGTAGGCCATGCGGACTCTGGTGAGAGTCTGGGACTGCGACATCGGTGCTCCTCGGCTGGGGTGGTTCCGTCGGCTGCGGGCCGGTGGGTGGTGTGTGCCCACCCGTTCCGCCCTGCGGAACGACTGCCCACACACCACCGGCGGGGTTGTGAGGTGCCCGGTGGTGCGGCCGGCCGCGTGCCGTCGGGCGGTGTGTGGGGTGCCGGCGGAGGCGGTGTGGTCGGGCGCGTGCCGTCGGGCGGTGTGTGGGGTGCCGGCGGAGTGGTCGGGCGTGGGCCATCCGGCAGGTTCTCACTCCTCCCCGGTGCCGGTCGGTGCCAGGACGACCAGGGCCGTGCCCGCCTCCACCTGAGCCCCCGGCCCGGTGAGGATCTGCTCGACCACGCCGTCCGTCGGGGAGAGGACGCGGGACTCCATCTTCATGGCCTCCAGGGTCAGCAGGGGCTGGCCGGCGGTCACCTGGTCGCCGGGCCGTATGTGGAGTTGCCAGACCGAGGCGGCGAACTCGGCTTCGATCAGGTGGCCGCCCTCGGGGACGCGCACCTCCGCCGGGGGCGTCGGTGCGGCGGTCGCCGATTCCGCTCTCGTGAACTCGCCGGCGGCCTCCCAGGCCGCCCTCTCCGCAGCGAAGGCGGTCTGCTGCCGGGACCTGAACTCGGCGATGGAGTCGGCGTGTTCCGCGAGGAACGTCTCGTACGCGGCCAGCGAGAAGGTGCCGTGCTCCACACGCGGTACGAAGCGGCCCGACACGATGTCCGCGCGGAGGGCCAGCAGTTCGTCGGGGTCCACCGGGTACCACTTGACGCGGTCGAAGAAGCGGAGCAGCCAGGGGGAGCCGGGCTCGAAGGCGCCGCGTTGCTGCCAGGGGGACCAGACCTGGGTGGTGCGGCCGACGAACTGGTAGCCGCCGGGGCCCTCCATGCCGTAGACGCAGAGGTACGCGCCGCCTATGCCGACCGAGTTCTCCGCCGTCCACGTCCGGGCCGGGTTGTACTTCGTCGTCACCAGGCGGTGGCGGGGGTCCAGCGGGGTCGCCACCGGGGCGCCCAGATAGACGTCGCCCAGGCCCAGGACCAGGTACTCGGCGGCGAAGACCGTGTCGTACACGTCGGCCACCGAGTCCAGGCCGTTGACGCGGCGGATGAACTCGATGTTCCAGGGGCACCAGGGCGCGTCGTCGCGGACGCCCGCCATGTAGCGGGCGATGGCCTCGCGGGTCGCGGGGTCGTCCCAGGAGAGGGGGAGGTGGATCGTGCGGGAGGGGACGACGAGTTCGTCCGCCGGGGGCATGGCCGACACGATCTGCCGTACCACGGTGAGGAGTTCGGTCTGCGGCAGCAGCGTCGGGTCCGTCTGGATCTGGAGGGAGCGGATGCCGGGGGTGAGGTCGGTGACGCCGTCGAGCCCCGCTTCGGTGACCGCCTCCATCAGGGCGTGCACCCGCATGCGCAGCGCCAGGTCGAGCTGCATGGGGCCGAACTCGATCAGGAGGTTGTCGTCGCCGCTCCGGCGGTACGTCACGTCGCCGTCGCGGGCCAGGACCCCGCCGTCGACGATCGCGGGCCGGGGCGAGGCGTCGTCCGCCACCGGGAGGAAGCGGACCGTGTCTCCCGGGCGCAGCTGGCCGAGCTTCCAGCGTTCGGTGGAGACGACCGTGGCCGGGCAGACGAAGCCGCCGAGGGAGGGGCCGTCGGGGCCGAGGAGGACCGGCATGTCGCCGGTGTAGTCGACGGCGCCGACCGAGTACGGGGTGTCGTGGATGTTGGAGGGGTGCAGGCCCGCCTCGCCGCCGTCGGTGCGGGCCCAGCGGGGCTTCGGGCCGACCAGCCGTACCCCGGTGCGGGCCGAGTTGAAATGGACCTTCCAGTCGGCCGCGTAGAACTCGTGGATGTCCTCCTCGGTGAAGAACTCCGGTGCCGCGTGCGGGCCTTCGAGGGCGGCCACCTGCCAGGAGGAGGTGAAGGACGGGCGTGCTCCCGGCGGGACGGGGCTTCCCTCCGCCGTGACCGTTCCGCCGCGCAGGACGTCGCCCGTGCGCAGCGCCCGGCCGCCGTGGCCGCCGAAGCGGCCCAGGGTGAAGGTGGCCGCGCTGCCCAGGAACGACGGGACGTCCAGGCCGCCGCCCGCGAAGAGGACGTAGGTGCGCAGTCCGTGTTCCGTGGGGGCGCCGACGGCCAGTACTGCTCCGGCGGGCACGGTCACCGGCTCCCAGTGCGCGATCGGTGAGCCGTCCAGGGTGACGTGGGCAGGGGCGCCCGTCACACAGACCGTGGTGGCGTGGGTGAAGCGGAGGGAGGGACCCTGGAGGGTGCATTCCAGGCCCGGGGCGCCCTCGGGGTTGCCGAGTGCCCGGTTGCCGAGCCGGAAGGAGAGGTCGTCCATGGGGCCGCAGGGCGGGACGCCGACCTGCCAGTAGCCGGTACGGCCGGGCCAGTCCTGGACGGTGGTGAGGGTGCCGCCGGAGACGACCTCGATGCGGGGGGTCGGGTCGGTCACGGTCGCGAGGGTGGCCGTGGAGTGGGTGGCCCGCCGGAAGTCCGGGTCGTCGAGGGCCGCCCTGACCAGGCCCAGGTTCGTCTCGATGCCGTCGACCCGGGTCCTGGCCAGCGCCTCGTCGAGCCGGCGCAGGGCGTGCGCGCGGTCGGAGCCGTACGCGACGACCTTGGCGAGCATCGGGTCGTAGGACGTGGTGACCTCGGTGCCCGTCTCGACCCAGCCGTCGACGCGGACGCCCTGCGGGAACTCGACCCGGGTCAACAGACCCGCGCTCGGCCGGTGTTCACGGGAGGGGTCCTCGGCGTAGACACGGGCCTCGACCGCGTGGCCGCGGGGTTGCCCCGGGGCCCGGACGACGGCGGAGTCGCCGCGGGCCAGGCGCAGCATCCAGGCGACGAGGTCGACGCCGTAGACCTCCTCGGTGACCGGGTGTTCCACCTGGAGGCGGGTGTTCACCTCCAGGAAGTACGCCTCCTCGCGTGCGGCGTCGTAGACGAACTCGACGGTTCCGGCGGACCGGTACTCGACGCTCGCGCACAGGTCGCGGGCGGAGGCGGTGAGCCGCTCGCGCACGTGGTCGGGGAGGCCGGGGGCCGGGGCCTCCTCGACGACCTTCTGGTGGCGGCGCTGCAGGGAGCAGTCGCGGTCGCCGAAGGTGACGACGAGACCGTCGCCGTCGCCGAAGACCTGCACCTCGACATGGCGGGCCCGCTCGACGAGGCGTTCGAGGTAGACGCCGGCGGAGGAGAAGGAGGCGGCGGCGACGCGCTGCACCCGCTCCCAGGCCTCGGCCAGTTCGTCGGCTGATCGACATGCCGACATACCGATACCGCCGCCTCCACCGGTGGCCTTGAGCATCACCGGGTAGCCGATGGCCGAGGCGTGGTCGAGGGCTTCGTCGAGCGAGGGGAGCAGGTCGGTGCCGGGCAGGAGCGGGACGCCCGCGGCCTCGGCGGCCGCCCGTGCGGTGTGCTTCGCGCCGAACAGCTCCAGCTGGTCGGGGGTGGGGCCGACGAACACGATGTCCGCGTCCTCGCAGCGGCGGGCGAAGTCCGCGTCCTCGGAGAGGAAGCCGTAGCCGGGGTGGATGGCGCCCGCGCCCGTGTCCTTGGCGGCCTTCAGGACCAGGTCCGCGTCGAGGTACGACTCCTTCGCGGGCGCCGGGCCGAGCCGCACCGCCTCGTCGGCGAGCCGGACATGGGGGGCGGCGCGGTCGGCGTCGGAGTACACGGCGACCGTCCGCAGGCCCAGTTCGCGGGCGGTGCGGATGACGCGGACGGCGATCTCGCCCCGGTTGGCGACGAGCAGGGTGTCGAAGGTCATGCCGGGTCCCCCTGGGCCTGCCTGGACGCGCCCTGGCCCCGCACGGGTGTGCCCCGGCCCCGTTCCGGTGTGCCCCGGCCCTGAGCGGGCGCACTCTCGTCCTGGGCGGGCGCCTCGACGGTCATCTCCACGGCCGTCGGGTCGAAGCCGTTGCAGGGGTTGTTGATCTGGGGGCAGTTGGAGACCAGGACGAGTACGTCGCACTCGGCGCGCAGGGTGAGGGCGAGACCCGGTGCGGAGAGGCCGTCGACGATGCCGAGGGTGCCGTCCTTCTCGACCGGCACGTTCATGTACCAGTTGATGTTCGACACGAGGTCGCGCTTGCCGAGGCCGTGCCTGGCGCCCTCCGCGAGGAAGTTGTCCACGCAGGCGTGCTGCGACCAGGTGTGGTGCCCGTAGCGCAGGGTGTTCGACTCCTTGGAACAGGCGCCGCCGACCGTGTCGTGCCGGCCCACGTCGTCGGCGACCACGGTCATCAGCGGGGTGTGCTCGTTGGACATCAGCACACTGCCGGTGGTGAGGAAGATGCCGCCCTGCGCGTGGATCGTGTCGGGCGCGCTGTAGCGGACGGCCGTGTCGTGGGCGTCGTAGACGAGGAAGTCGACGGCCTGGTTGCCGTGCAGATCGGTGAGGGTGAGGGTCTCGCCGGCGCGGATCACGGACGACCAGGCCGCCCTGGCCGGAACGACGGTCTTCATGCGATCCCCGGTCTTCACGTCATCCCCGGTCTCCATACGATCCCCGGTCTTCATGCGATCCCCCTCGCGGCGAGGAACTCGGCCGTGTTCAGGAAGGCACGGCGGCCCTCGGGCGTGGCGTCCCACAGGGGGTCGCCGGGGCGGGTCGGGTCGGCGCGCCAGGCGAGCACCTCCAGCGCGGTGCTGACGTACTCGGGGCGCGGGTCGGCCGGGTGCGGCACGTTGGCGAGCAGCACGGTCACGTCCTGCTCGGTGCGCAGGGTCACGGCGGCGCCGGGGCCGGCGGAGCCGGTGAAGTCGAGGGTGCCGTCCTCGCGTACGTCCACGCCCTGGAAGAACGAGAGCGAGGGCGGGAGGTCCCGGGGTTCGAGGCCGTTCTTGGCGGCGGCCAGTTTGAACAGTTCGCGTCCGGCGGGGGAGGGGGACTGCGGGCTGCCGTCCCCGTACCGCTCGGTGTTGCGTACGAGGGTGGAGGTGCCGCACAGCGCGTCGTGGCGACCGGAGGTGTCCGTGACGACCGAGGCGAGGACGCGGCCCTGGTCGGACAGGAGCAGGACGCCCTCGCCCAGGTAGGCGTTCCACTGGACCTTGACGGTGTCGGCGACGTTCAGCCGCTCCCAGGGGCGCTCCGCGTGGTGCAGGAGCAGATGCGCGCACGCGTCGCCGTGCAGATCGGTCAGCCGGACCTCGGTGCCCCGGGCCAGTACGCGGTGCGTGTAGTTGCCGCCCGCCACCGTCTCGGCCCACACCAGTCGTTCGGCCTCGCAGGGTGGGGTCGGCCAGCGGTTCGCGGGCACCACGGGCATAGCCTCGGCCTGGGCGCCCTCCTGGGCTCGGGCGTGATCACGTGCTCCGTACGTCGTCGATGTCGCCATCGCGGGACCTCCGGGTGCGGCGTGTATTTCTGTCGTGCGACAGAAATTAGAAGGGGGGCGCGTCGACGTCATGTCCCTTGTGTTGCGAGGCGGTTACCGACCCCTCACGATGATCGTGCCTCGCCGGGGGTGCGGGGAACCGTGCGATCGGTCACCACGGGTGGGTGGGCGCCGTGTGCGAGGATCGAACGCATGGGAAGCTCGGGCGGCACCGGTGGACGGCGGGTCGGCAGGCCCCGGGCCGAAGGGCGGCCGGAGAGCGGGCTGTCGCCCCGGGACGAACTGCTCGTGGCCGCCGCCGAGTTGTTCACGACGCGGGGCTACGCGGCCACCACCACGCGGGCCGTCGCCGAGCGCGCCGGTATGCGTCAGGCGACCATGTACCACTACGTCTCCGGCAAGGAGGAGCTGCTCGCCGACCTGCTGGAGTCCACGGTCACCCCGTCGCTCGCGTACGCCCGTGAGCTGCTCGCCAAGGACGGCGCCCGCCCCGAGGGACGGCTCTGGGAGCTGTGTCGGGCCGACGTCGCCCTCCTCTGCGGGGGCCCGCACAACCTCGGCGGCCTCTACCTGCTCCCGGAGGTCCGCGCCGAACGCTTCGCCGGCTTCCATGCCGTACGGGCCGAACTCAAGGACGCCTACCGGCAGTTGATCGCGGCGACGGCCGCGGGAGGGGCGCTCGCCAAGAGTGAGCTGGATCTGCGGACGGATCTCGTCTTCGGGCTGATCGAGGGCGTCATCCTCGTCCACCGCTCGGGCCCGGACCGCCCCGTCGCCGCCTTTGCCGAGGCAACGGCGGACGCCGCGCTGCGCATCGCCGGCGTCTGAGGAGCGCGCCCCCGGCACTCGGCCCCGGCACCGATTCACCCTGTCAAGGGGCTCTTTTCGTATGCCTGTGCGCCGTTACGCAGTGTGTGCGAATGGCGCCCCAGCGTGTAAATAACCAGAGCGTACTCCTGTCGCGAGGGTGATTTCAGGCGGTTGCTGAATATGACACAGCGATGATCCGGTCGGACTAAGCTCGCCCGCAGCGCACCGAGTTGAGATGTATTCGTGCGCTTGTTCCAAAAAATACCGAAGATCCAGTTTGATTCGCGGATGAACCCGAGCAACCTCCAGCAACTCCCCGCAAGTCCCCCGACCTTCAGCCGATCTGTCTTTAGAGGGCATACATGGTGAGTGTTCAATCGCCTCCCGGTGGCCGTGAACTTCCCTACGCGCGCGTACTGTCGCTCCCCGCGATACTGATGGCCGCGGCGACCGGAACCACCGTCTCCCTGGTGACGGGGCCGGCCCGGCTCGCCGTCGGCGTGTGCGGAGCCGTCGCGACGCTCCTGCTGATCGTGGTCGCCGTCGTCGCGGTGCGCGGCGGCCGTCGGACGGTCCGCGAACTGCGCGCCGAACAGCAGCGGCGGACCGCCTTCCTCGAACAGCGGATCACCGCCCACGACCAGGAATTCACCCGGCTGGGCAAGGAGATCCTGCCCGCCGCGCTGTACCGGCTGCGCGGCGGAGAATCCCCCTCAGAGGTGATTCGTCATGTCATCGACGGTGACGCCGAGTGGCGCGAACTTCCCCAGTCGCAGCGCGACTTGATCCGCACCCTCCTCACCATCGTCGACCGCGAGGAAGCGCTGCGCGACTCCTCCCAGCGGTCGTTCGTCAACATCGCCCGCCGTGTCCAGGCGATCGTCCACCAGCAGAACAAGGAACTCCGGGAGATGGAGGAGGACCACGGGCGCAACCCCGAGGTCTTCGACGACCTGCTGCGCATCGACCACGGCACCGCGCTGATCGGCCGCCTCGCCGACTCCATCGCCGTCCTCGGCGGCAGCCGCCCCGGCCGTGTGTGGCCCCGGCCCGTCCCGCTGTACAGCGTGCTGCGCGGCGCCATGTCCCGCATCCTGGAGTACCGCCGTATCGAGCTCGACTCGATCGCCAAGGTCAACGTCAACGGCGTCTCCGTCGAACCGGTCATCCACGCCTGCGCCGAACTCCTCGACAACGCCACCCGCTACTCACCGCCCCACACCAAGGTGCACGTCACCGCCGTGGAGGTGCAGACCGGCATCGCCATCGAGATCGAGGACGGTGGCATCAGCCTCAGCGAGGAGACTCGCGCCAAGGTCGAGAACATGCTCGCCCAGGCCCAGCAGGGCATGGACATGCAGGACATGGGCGACAGCCCGCGCCTCGGCCTCGCCGTCGTGGGCCGCCTGTCGACCATGTACAAGATGCAGATCTCGCTGCGTCCGTCCGCCTACGGCGGCGTCCGCGCCGTCGTCGTCGTCCCCCGCGACATGCTCACCGACGAGCCCGCCCCCGGCCTCGCCCACGGCATCGGCGCCGCCGCCGTACCGACCATGGACACCGGCGGCGTCGAAGGACCCAACCGCAAGCCCAAGCGCCGCCGCCCGACCACCGGACCGCGGATCCCGAGCTCCGCGGAGGAGATGGGCGAGGGCATGGAGGACGACGTCCCCGTCGTCACCGAGTGGACGGCCAACGGCCTGCCGCAGCGCCGCAGCCGCAGCAAGATCCCGCTCAGCCAGCGCTACGCCGAGGCCGCCGCCGCGGAGGCTGCGGCCGAGGCCGCCATGGCCGCCGCCCCCGTGTGGCAGCCGGAGCCCGAACCCGAGAAGGAGCTGCCCCCGCCCGGCATGTGGGTCGAGGCGTTCATGGCCGGGCTCAAGGGCGACCCCGACCCGAACGCTTTTCGGAACCCGGACGACTCGACGGCGTCCACCGCAGTCACCGCGAACACCGAGCCGGCCCGCACCGAGGCCGACGACGAGGGGGACCTCAAGTGATCCAGCAACGAGCCAATTTCGACTGGATGCTGAAGGATCTGGCCGACGGCGTACCCGGCATCCAGCAGATCGTCGTGCTCTCCGCCGACGGCCTGCGGATCGCCCGCTACGGCGGCGACCCGGACGCTGCCGACCGGGTCGCCGCGGCCTGCGCGGGGCTGCAGAGCCTGGCCGGCGCCGTGGCCGGCGAGATCCCGCAGAGCGACGGCCACATGCGCATGGTCATCATCGAGATCAACGGCGGCTACTTCTATCTGATGGCCGCCGGCTCGAACGCCTATCTCGCGGTGCTCGCCAACGAGATCGCCGAGCCGGGACTGATGAGCAACCGCATGCGCGACCTCGTCGACCGGATCGGCTCCCACCTCACCAGTCCGCCGCGGCGGAACGGGCAGACCGTATGACGCCTCCGCAACGCCAGCGGCGCCAGCCCAAGGACGAGCCGTCGCCCCCGCCGCCCCAGGACGACCTCACCGGCGGCCCTGTCGGCGGAACGGGGGAGCGCCCCCCCGAGCGGCTCTACATCCTCACCGGCGAGGACGGCGAGCGAGCTCCGATCGACCTCGTCACGTTAATCGTGGCGCGCGCCGATCCGCCGCCGTCCGCCGCTCCGGAACAGACGGCGCTGCTCCGGATCTGCCAGGCCCCCCTGTCCGTGGCCGAGATCTCGGCCTATCTCAACCTGCCGATCAGCGTGGTGACCGTCCTGCTCACCGAGCTGCTGACGGCCGAACTGGTACAGGCGCGCGCACCGGTCGTCCGGCAGGCGCGGGCAGACCGTTCCCTCCTCGAAGCGGTGATGCATGGACTTCAAAAGCTCTGACACCATCACGGGTCCACGGACCGAGGACCACCTGCCGCACACCGCACAGGCCGCGGCGAAGATCGTGATCGTGGGCGGTTTCGGCGTCGGCAAGACGACCATGGTGGGGTCCGTCAGCGAGATCAGGCCGCTGACGACCGAGGAGACCATGACGCAGGCCGGCATCGGGGTCGACGACAACTTCGGCTCCAAGTCCAAGACGGCCACCACCGTGGCCATGGACTTCGGCCGCATCAGCATCACGGACGAGCTGGTGCTCTACCTGTTCGGCACCCCCGGACAGGAGCGCTTCTGGTTCCTGTGGAACGGCCTGTTCGAGGGCGCCCTCGGCGCGGTCGTCCTGGTCGACACCCGTCGGCTGGAGGTCAGCTTCGACGTCATGGGCCGCCTGGAGGAGCGCGGTGTGCCCTTCGTCGTGGCGGTCAACGACTTCCCGGACGGGCCCCGCTACGCCATCGACGAACTGCGTCAGGCCCTCGACCTGGCCGCGGAGATCCCGATCATCCGCTGCGACGCACGCCGCCGGGCGTCCAGCCGGGACGTCCTCATGACCCTGATGACGTTCCTGCACTCCCTGGCGATGTCGGGGGCGACGCCAGGAGCGGCGGCATCGGGGACGGCGTCGGGGGCGGCATCGGCGTGACCCCCGAGTGAACCCCGCACGAGTCCCGCACGAGTCCCGCACGAGTCCCGTGCGCGGACCCGTCACGCGCGCCGCGTGCACATCCCGCGCGCGTGCGGTACGCGCGCCGCGTGCACGCCCTGTACGCGCGCGCCGCGTGCCCGTCCCCTCGGCCGGGAGCCGTGCCGTCCCGCACGAACGTCCCTTCCCGGCCTCCCCGCAACCTTCCAGACACCGGATCCACCTCAGTTCGGAGCGATCACCGTGACGCCTGAATCAAACTCCCTGACCGGCACGGACGACCCCACGCTCGGGCCGCCCCCCGGTTGCCCCGCCCACGGCACGGGCCCCGGCGGACTGCGCCGGCTGTACGGCCCCGAGGCGGAGGACCTGGGAGCCGTGTACGAGAAACTGCGCGCGGAACACGGGTCGGTGGCCCCCGCCCTGCTCCACGACGACGTGCCGATCTGGGTGGTGCTCGGCCATGGCGAGAACATGCACATGGTGAGCACGCCGTCGCAGTACTGCAAGGACACCCGGTTGTGGAACCCCATGCGGGAGGGCACGGTCAAGCCCGACCACCCGCTGATGCCGCACTTCGCCTGGCAGCCCATCTGCGCCCACGCCGAAGGCGACGAGCACCTGCGGCTGCGCGGCGCCGTCACCGGCGCCATGTCGACCATCGACCACCGGGGCATCCGCCGCTACATCAACCGAGCGACCCAGCACCTCGTCAACAAGTTCTGTGAGGACGGCAGGGCCGATCTGGTCGGCCAGTTCGCCGAACACCTGCCGATGGCGGTGATGTGCGAGATCCTCGGCATGCCCGAGGAGTACGACGACCGGATGGTGCACGCCGCCCGTGACTGCCTGAAGGGCAGCGAGACCGCGCTCGTCAGCCACGCCTACGTCATGGACGCCCTCGACCGGCTCACCGCCCGCCGCCGCGCCCAGCCCCAGGAGGACTTCACCAGCCACCTCGTCACGCACCCGGCCGGACTCACCGACGACGAGGTCAGGGAACATCTGCGCGTGGTGCTCCTGGCCGCCTACGAGGCCACCGCCAACCTCCTCGCCAACGTGCTGCGCGTGGTGCTCACCGACCCCGGCTTCCGCGCCCAGCTGAAGGGCGGCCAGATGACCGTCCCCGAGGCGGTCGAGCAGTCCCTGTGGGACGAACCGCCGTTCAGCACCGTCTTCGCCTACTTCGCCAAGCAGGAGACCGAACTGGGCGGACAGCGCATCCACAAGGGCGACGGACTCCTCCTCGGTATGGCACCGGGCAACGTCGACCCCCGCGTCCGCCCCGACCTCGACGCCAACATGCAGGGCAACCGCTCGCACCTCGCCTTCGGCGGCGGCCCCCACGAGTGCCCGGGCCAGGACATCGGCCGTGCCATCGCCGATGTCGGCGTCGACGCGCTGCTGACCCGCGTTCCGGACATCCAACTCGCCTGCGCGGAGGACGAACTGCGCTGGCGGGCGTCCATCTCCAACCGGCACCTGGTGGAACTGCCGGTGACGTTCGTGCCGAGGCCCCAGCAGGACGTCATGCAGCGGCCCGCCGTCAACCCTGTTCCGGCGCAGGACGCATATCAGCGGCGGGGCGGCACACAGCAGCCGCAGGCCACGTCCCCGGAACCCGCCGCCCCGGCCGCCGAGCCCACGCCGCAGCCCGAACCGGCCCGCCGGCCAGGCGTGTTCCGGCGCATCCTGCGCTGGTTCGGCGGCAAATGAGCCGACCGGGCACCGACGCTACGTCGCCCACACCTCGTACGAGGACCAGGCCCGCAGCTCACGCGGGCTGACGAACCGGTGCGCGCGCCCCGTGACCGGGTCGGTGAACTCCAGGCTCCGCGCCAGCAGTTGGAGCGGTCGCCGGAAGTCGCCGGCCGGCACGGGCGCGGTGACCACCGGATACAGGGGATCGCCGAGGATCGGCACCCCCAACGCGCTCATGTGCACCCTCAGTTGGTGCGTCTGCCCGGTACTCGGCACCAGCCGGTACCGGGCTCGCCCGTTTCGGTGCTCCAGCAACTCGACCCGGCTGACGGCGTTGGGTTCGCCTTCGACCTCGTAGGCCGCCATGACCCCTCGCTCCTTCAGGATCCGGCTGCGAACGGTGCGCGGCAGAGCCAGCGCGGGGTCGTACGGGGCGACTGCCTCGTACTCCTTCGCCATCCGCCTGTCCCGAAAGAGCGACTGGTACGCGCCGCGCTCCTCGGGGCGCACGGTGAACAGCACCACCCCGGCCGTGAGCCGGTCCAGCCGGTGCGCGGCGCCGAGCGTCGGGATGCCCAGGAGTCTGCGCAGCCGGGCCAGGGCCGTCTCGGCGACATGGCTGCCGCGCGGAGTGGTGGCCAGGAAGTGTGGCTTGTCGGCCACCACCAGGTGCTCGTCCCGGTACAGGACACCGATCTCGAACGGCACCCGCTCTTCGTCGGGCAGCTCCCGGTGGAACCATACGGACGTTCCCGGCGCGTACGCCATGTCCCGCGGCACCGGACGCCCGGTGACGTCCACGATCAGCCCCGCGTCGAGCATCCCGTCGATCACCTCGGCGCCGGCCGAGAGCCGCGCCACGAGATGATCCCGTACCGTCGCCCACGCGTCCCCGGCCGGCAACCGCACCCGCACCGGATCCACCCCGTCGCGCTGCGGCAGGGGTGAGGGCGGGGACGGAGTGCGGCGTCTCATCACGGTCAAGCATACGAGCGGTGGTGGCACCGCCCGGCACGCTCGGTCAGGCGGGGAGCCTCGTCGCCCGCGTCTCCTGCGGCACACTCGGGTGGAGACGATGAGGCGGTTCGACCTCCTGGGCGCGGGTGTGACCGTGAGACCCGGCGAGCCGGATTCGATTCGCCGCGGTGAAGGCCTCGTCGAGCCATTCGTCCGTCGGTACCTCGCCGAAGAGCCGTTCGAGCTCGCGGAGCATCGGCGGAGCCAGCGGGAAGCGCCTTCCCTGTCGGCGTTCCTGGTAACGGTCCTGGATCTGTACGAAGAGGAAGCCGCTGCGGCCGAAGTGGACCAACGGCTCGGGTGCGCCGGCGAAGACCAGGTCGTCGATGAGGTCGAGATAGATCGACCGGTAGCTGGCCTTCCGCTCGTCGGCCCGGTGTGTGCTCGATGTCGGCTGATGATCGTCCGTGGAGTAGATGCCGAGCGCGGACTTGCACAGATCCATGGAGAGGCAGTCGCAGATCGCGCTGTCCATGAGCCAGGGGAAGGACACGGGGCCTGTCGCGCTGTTCCGGGCCACCATGATGGCGGTTCCGTACGCGTTTCCGGTGTTGCCCCGGAACATGACCCCGTCCCACATGTTCGGTGAGTCGTTCAGCGCGGCCTGGAGCCCGACGTGTTCGTCCCCCGGCGGGAAGTCCATCTTCTCCGCGTACTGGACGATGGCCTGCCGGACCAGTGACAGCAGCGCGTGGACCGCGTCGCGCCCCCAGCCGGCGGCGTCCATCGCCCTCACCAGGTCGGGTACCGATCGGCCGTACATGCGGAAGCGGCCCTGGACCAGATCGAGCGGGGGTATGCAGATGTCGTCGATGACGGTGGCGAAGGCTATGTAGTGGAGCCCCAGTGGATCCGCGTCGAATCGTTCACCGCACCAGCAGGCCATCCACTGGATGGTGTCCCGGCAAGCGCGTGACACCGTGTCGGCGGCTTCGGTGTCACGCTTCTTCGTCCAGTCGGAGTAGTGCTCAGGAGTCCCGCCGCCTCGTGCCTGTACCGCGTCCCACCGTTCCGTCACCTTTTCCAGCAGCGGCCACACATTCACCTCGTGGCACTGGGCCACCGGGCCCGCGTATCCGTCCCCGCCCATGACGGCGTACAGGTGAGCGGTGTGCTTGTTGTACCGGGACCTTGTGGTCGCGGGGCGGTCGGCCTTCATCGGGTTCCGCACGTAGTGCAGGAACGAACACGCCGTATCGCGATCACAATCCGCTCCGCACCAGAGTTCGTGCGAACGATGCAGCAGTTCCTGAATCCCCCTCGTGTCTGACAGCCGCTCCAGGGCCTCTCGCGCAGAGCCCTTCCAGGCGAGCATGTCCGGGGTGACCATCGAGACCCCAACGCCACTTGATGCCATAGCCCGAGCCTCCGCAAGAAGTCCCCACTTCTGGCTGCAATCCCAGCGTGCGGGCGACAACCGGCCGCCGTGAAGGGGCGTACGGGTAGCGTACTGCGGCACATAAGGGGCGCATTCGGTTGAAAATTTGTCACGAATGATACCCAGGCTGGCTGGAGATGTCCCCTGCTTCGATCACGCCTGTTCGATTGTCAGGGTTGCCCTGGCGGCACCGGAGCGGTGTCCCCGGCGGGGAGCGCGCCGCGGTTACGTGTCAGGCGGTAGAGGAGGCCTGTAGCCACCGTGGCCAGGAGGAACAGCAGCGTGAACCACTGGAACCACCAGTGGCCGCCCGCGGGGTCGTAGACCTCTGCTCGGGGCCAGGCCAGGTTGACGGTCATGAAGAGGCCGTAGAGGAGGGCGAGGGCGTTGACGGGGATGCCCCAGCGGCCGAGGGAGAAGAGGGGCTTGCCGGTCTCGTCGGTCTCGTCGGTGCCGTCGGTGGGGAAGGTGCCCTTGAGGCGCCGCATGAGGAGGGGGCCGGTGACCATCGCGTACGCCAGGTACAGCATGACGATGCAGGTGGTGCCGATGGCCAGGAACGCCTCCGGTGAGGCGAAGTTGAGGAGCAGCAGGGCGGCGGCGAGAACGCCGACGACCAGGGCGGGGGCGGTGGGCATGCCGGTGCGCGGGTTGACCTTGGCGAGCCGTCCGGCGAAGGGGAGTTGGCCGTCGCGGGCCATCGAGAAGAGCATGCGGCAGGCCGACGTCTGGATCGCGAGTGTGGCCACGGCGATCGCCACCACCACGTCGGCGAGCAGGACGCGGCCCACTCCGTCGCCGAGGCTGCTGGTCAGGACGTAACTCAGGCCGTCCACGCCCAGCTTGCCGTCGGTGAGACTCGGCGCGGCGAGCAGGCCGCCGAGGACGATGAGACCGCCGAGCAGGCCTGCCGCGCCGAGTGCCGTGAGGATCGTGCGGGGCGCGGTGCGGCGAGGCTGGTGGGTCTCCTCGCTCATCTCGCCCGCGCTGTCGAAGCCGATCATCACGTACGCCGCCATGAACGAGCCCACCAGCAGGGCGCCCAGCAGGTCGGTGCTGCCTTCGGCCGTGTGGAAGGTGATGCCGGGGGAGCGCTCGGAGTGCGTGAGGAGGAGGACGATGATCAGGATCGCGCCGATGATCTCGGCGGTCACGCCGACCCGGTTGACGACGGACAGCACCCGGTTGTCGAGGGAGTTCACGACCGTGGTGAGGACCAGCAGGATCACGCCCAGGACGGCCGCGTTCGCCGCGCCCGTGGGTGAGGTGGGTGTGGGGTCGCCGCCCACGATCTGGAAGCCCGACCAGATCGCCGGCATCACCATCTGCAGGGCGAGCGCGGCCGCCGCGACCACCACGATCTGCCCGATCACCATGATCCAGCCGGCGAACCAGCCGAACGTCCGGTTGGACAGTCGGGACGACCACTGGTAGATCGCGCCCGATATCGGGTAGCGCGCCGCCAGCTCCGCGAAGCACGCGGCCACCAGCAGTTGGCCCAGCAGCACCGCCGGCCAGGTCCAGAAGAAGACCGGGCCGCCGAACGCGTACCCGAAGGCGAAGAACTGGAATACGGTCGTGAGGACCGAGATGAAGGAGAAACCGGCGGCGAACGAGGCGTACCTGCTCAGGCTGCGGTGCAGCTCCTGGCGGTAGCCGAACTCGGTCAGGGAACGGTCGTCGGGGGAGCGGGGCGGCTCCGGACGCACATCGGGGGCGGTGCTCGTCATGGCGGCAACCTGCTTTCGCACAAGCGGCGCGAGCGTTCGCGCCCGAGCGGCGCGAATACCTGTCGGGCGACAGAAATTAGGGGAGGCCTGTGTCGCACGTGTCACGCGACCGTGTCCGGGGCGCGCCCAAATCCTCACGACTTTTTCGGGGGCGAGCCGTTGGGCGCAGGGGACGGCACGAGGGATTCCGGACGCCGTCGGGCGTCCCGTCGCCCCTCCGCCGAGCGGCCCCGGACAACCCGCAGGCCGATGGCCCGACAGCCCCGCGCCCACGTGCCCCCGCCGACCCCGCCGCCCACGTGCCCACGTGCCCACGTGCCCACGTGCCCACGTGCCGCGAGGCCAAAGCCTCCTGCCCCGCCCCCTCCCCCCCCACAGTGAGGATCTCCGGATGAACGACGCGTCGCCCTCCTACCGGCTCCTTCCGGGCGCGCCCGAGTCACCCGTGCTTCTGCACGTGCCGCACAGTTCCCGGGTGATCCCCACGGCCGTACGGGACGCGATCGTCCTCGACGACGTCGCGTTGGAGCGGGAGTTGGACCACATCACCGACGCGTACACGGACCGGATCGCCGAGCGGGCCGCCGGGCGGTCGGCCGTGCGGCCCTGGAGGTTCGTGAACCAGCTGTCCCGGCTCGTCATCGACCCCGAGCGGTTCCCGGACGAGCGTGAGGAGATGCTGGCCGTGGGTATGGGCGCCGTCTACACGAGGACCACGCACGGGGAGGTGCTCCGCCCGGCCGGGGACGACGGCCGGCCGCTCGGCGGACAGTCGCTCGTCGACCGCTACTTCCACCCCTATGCCGCCGCCATGACCCATGCCGTGACGCACCTGTTGGAGACGGTCGGCCGGGCGGTCGTCATCGACGTCCACTCGTACCCGACCGAGCCCCTCCCCTACGAACTCCACGGTGAGGGACCTCGCCCGCCCGTCTGTCTGGGCAGCGACCGCTTCCACACGTCGGCCGACCTGCTGGCCGCCGCCGAGGCCGCGTTCGCCGGGTTCGGTGGCATCGGCGTCAACAGCCCGTTCGGCGGCGCGTACGTCCCGCTGAAGTACTACGGGCACGACCCGAGGGTGACCGCCCTGATGATCGAGATCCGCCGGGACGTCTACATGACCGAGCCGGGTGGGTCGGCGGGGCAGGGAGTGGACCCACTGGCGGACGCCCTCGGCCGTCTCGTCGATGTGGTGACCACCGCCTCACGACACCGCGCACACCTGGCCGATCCGGATGGTGCGGATCTGTCTTTCCTTCGCCCCCTTCAGTGGTGAGGCCAGTCGGGCAAGTGTTTCTCAGGTGCCGGTGTCGTCCAGTCCGAGCCGGATGAGGGCGAGCGCCTCCGCGACCTCCACGGTCAGTTCGTCCTCGGGCCCGTAGACCAGACACAGGTCGGCGTGGAGGGGGTCGAGCAGCAGTCGGGCCTCCTCGGCCTGCCCCTGCGCGAGCAGCAGCATGCCGATGTCCCTGCGCAGGAACACGGCCTCCTCGCTGACGTCGCTGTCGACGCTCCGTACGACGTCGAGAACGCCCCGCAGCGCCGCCAGTGCCTCCGTACCCTGGCCGAGTTCGGCGCGGCAACGGGCGGCCTGGGCACGGCAGTCCAGGGCGAGCTTGCTCGTCGGGCCGTTGATCCGCCCGTAGGTCTCCGCCAGCGCCTCGAACTCCGGCAGCGCGGCCCGGAAGTCACCACCGAGCAGCCGGGCGCCCGCCCGCCGCATACGCAGTGCCAGGACCACCTTGTTCTCCGCGCCCAGGGCCCGCGCGGCGGGCTCGACGACCTCGCCCACCACCTCGGCCGCCTGCGCGAACCGCTCCTCCTCCATCAAGGCGTCGTAGTGCTCCCGCACGTCACGGATCTGAGCGCGCAGGGTCTCCGGCAGCGGCGCGGGTACGGGTACGGCCGGTGCCTCGGGGGCCACGGGGCCGGGCTGCCCGACCGCCCCACCGCGCCGACGGGGCGCGTACGGGCGGCGGAACACCCCGGTCGGGTCGGGCGCCCCCGCAGGTCCCGCCTCGTGCGGCGCGGCGTCCTCCCCGACGGTCGGCAGGAAAGGACGAAGCCGCTCGTACACCTCCTGTACGTCGGCGGGGCGTGCCTCGGGTGCCTTGCGCAGCAGATGCAGTACGAGTTCCTCCAGCTCGACCGGCACCTCGGCACGTAACCGCCGAAGCGGTGTCGGCGCGCCGTTGACGTGCTGGTACATCACCAGGTACTCGCTGTCCGCGCTGAACAGCAGCCGCCCGCTCAGCAACTCGTGCAGCACGCACCCCAGCGCGTACAGATCGGCCTTGGGTGTGACCTGGCCGCCACGCACCTGCTCCGGTGACATGTACTGGTACGTGCCGATGGGGCTGCCGGTCGCGGTCAGCTTGGTGACGTCGGTCCGCAGGATCGCCGCGATGCCGAAGTCGAGCACCTTCACCGTCCCGTCGTGCGCGACGAGGATGTTGCTCGGTTTCAGGTCGCGGTGGATGACGGGCACGTCGTGCGCGTACGACAGCACCGTGGCCACCTGCGCGGCGACGGCCACCGCCCAGCTGACGGGCAGGGGCCGGTCGGGGTGGATGTAGCCGGTCAGGGGGACGCCGTCGACCAGTTCCATCACCAGGAACAGCCGCTCGTAGGAGGCGGTGTCGGAGTCGGCGCCGGAGTCGTCCAGCACCGCGTCGTACACCTGCGGCACGCCCGGGTGCTGGATACGTGCCGTGATCCGCGCCTCGCGCCGGAACCGCTTCGCCAGCTCCTCGGCGAGCTGCGGGGACGTGGCGGCCTGCCCCCGGATCACCTTCACGGCGACCGGACGGTCCAGCACGGCGTCGTAACCGCGCCACACGTCGCCCATACCGCCGTGGCTGAGCTCCTCCAGCAGTTCGTAGCGCCCCGCGACCGGTTTCTGCGACACCCTTGCCCCTGCCCCCGTCGAGTGTTGTCGCCGGCGTGCGGTGGGTCGGCGCCGGTCCGACTGGTCGGGGACCAGTCTTCCGGCTGTGGGGATCTTCCGTCCAGCGGGGCGCGTCGGGGCCTAAGGGGCCCGCTGTGCGGCGACGGCCTCGTGCACGTTCAGGAGAAAGCGCTGGATTGTTGCCAGGTCCGTGTCGGAGAAGGTTCGCGTCGCGGCGATGACCTCCGCGATCAGCGGTCCGAAGAACGACTGTCCGAGGGTGACTGCCCGTTCATCGACCTCAAGCAGCACGCGACGACGGTCGCGGCTGTCTCGTGTGCGCCGCACGTGGCCGAGCTTCTCCAGCCGGTCGACAAGGGCCGTGGTGCCCGCGGAGTTCAGGCCGAGCTGCCGCCCGAGCCAGCCGGGCGTCGCGGGCGTCTGTGCCCGAGCGGCGTCCAACAGGCAGATCAGGGCGCGCAGGTCGGTCGGGTGCAGGCTGTTGCGTTGCGCGAACTCGGCTCCGAGCAGGTCGAGTTCGATGGTGATGGCGCGTAGCCGATGCACAACCCGCAGTCCAGGCTCTCCTTCATCCATGCCGTTTCCGCCCTTCCATGATCGATCCAGTGCGCATAATATCTCGTTCGACGAGATACTTGCTCAGCGACCTACTTCTCCGAGGGCACCCCATGGCAGAAGACCCGACTCGCTTTCTGGCGGCGTACGACGCCGTCCTGGACCACTGGCCCGTGCCTGTCGACCGGATGGACCTGGCGTCGGTGTACGGCACCACCCGGGTCATCGCGTGCGGCCCCGTGGACGGGGAGCCGCTGGTGCTGCTGCACGGTGGCGGCGCCACCTCGGCAGTGTGGTTCGCCAACGTGGCCGACCTGAGCCGCACCCGGCGCGTCTACGCCGTCGACCGGATCGGCGAGGCAGGCCGCAGCCTGCGCGGGGGCCGACCCGTCCGGTCCGTCGACGACCTTCTTGACTGGCTGGACGGCGTGCTGGACGGCGTGCTGGACGGAGTGCTGGACGGCGGACTCGACGGCTCGGGCCCGAGCCGCGTCGACCTGTGCGGGCACTCCTATGGCGGATGGATCGCCCTCACCTATGCGCTGCGCACGCCGCAGCGGGTCCGCAAGCTCGCTCTCCTCGATCCCACCCAGTGCTTCGCCGGATACAGGGCCGAGTACCTGCTGCGCGCCCTTCCGCTGCTCATCCGGGCCACCAGCCGACGGGCCCGCGCGTTCCTTGCCTGGGAAACCCACGGCGCGGAAGTCGACCCCGCATGGCTGGAGCTGTACGGCCTCGCCGCCGAATTCCCGCGCACGAAGGTCGTCGTGGGCAAACGCCCGACGTCCCGGCAACTGGGGAGCTCGACGACCCCGACGCTGGTCCTGCTTGCCGGGGACAGCAGGGCGCACGACGTTCGGCGCGTCGAGGCGGCGGCGCGGTTGCACCTGCCCCATGTCGAGACCGCGGTACTCCCCGGCCTGTCGCACCACGGCGTCCCGTTCACCCGGGCCGCCTCACTCAACAGCAAGGTCCTGGACTTCCTCGACAAGCCCTGAACCCTCTATGGGCTACTGGCCGGGACGGCCAGCTGGGCCCACACCGTCTTTCCCGGGCCGTCCGCGCGGGGGAACCAGCCCCAGAGGTCCGCGAGTTCGGCGACGAGGAGCAGGCCCCGTCCGTCGGTCCGGTCGGCGGGCGTGCCGTGCGGGGCCAGGACCGGGATGCGTTCGCCGCGTGTGTCGGTCACTTCCAGGCGTACGACCCTGTCACGAGCGGTGAGCCGTAGGTGGAAGTCCCGTCCGGGCACGGTCCCGTGCCGCACGGCGTTGGCGCAGAGTTCGGCGGCGATGAGCGTGAGCGCGTCGTGCGCGTCGCAGTCGTACGGGATGCCCCAGGCGTCGAGCCGCACCCCACACAGGCGACGGGCGAGGCGGGCACCGCGCCGGGTCGAGGTGAAGCGCATGGCGAAGTGGTGGGTGGGGTTCGTGAGTTGGGTGGTGGGGGGTGCGGTGGGGGTGGTGATCGTGGGGTTGCTGGTCATGTCTCCACCGTGGCCCGTGGTGGCGTAGCGTTACTAGTGGTGACGCGCCGTCGCGGGCTGGTTGTACGCGGGGGTGCTGTGCGTGTACGTGCGGTACGGGTGGAGGCGGTGACCCATGAGGGACGATGATGTCGACGGGGTGGACCGGGCCGACGGGGTCGGGCAGCGGCCGGAGGACGAGCCGGGGACGGGGGTCGTGGCCGCGTTCGGACGGCAGTTGAAGCTGCTGAGGGTCCGGGCGGGGCTGGACCGGGCGGCCTTCGGGAAGCAGGTGGGGTACGCGGCGGACTCGGTCGCGTCGATCGAGCAGGGGAGGCGGATTCCGCAGCCGAGGTTTGTGGACCGGGCGGATGAGGTGCTGGGGGCCGGGGGTGTGTTGGTCGCGCTGAAGGAGGAGTTGGCGCGGGCGCAGTATCCGGCTTACTTTCGAGATGCGGCCCGTCTGGAGGCGAGAGCCACAGCACTGAACGTGTACGCCGTATTTGCTGTCCCGGGTCTGTTGCAGACGGAGGACTACGCACGAGCCGTGTTCCAGATGCAGCGGCCTTTGCTGCCCGACGAGGTTATCGAGCAGCGCCTGGAAGCTCGCATGGCGCGGCAGGAGATCTTCAACCGGCGCCCTGCCCCACTGGTGAGCTTCGTCATCGAGGAGGCTGTGCTGCGCAGACCGATCGGCGGCCGGAAGGCGCTGCGCGGGACGCTGGAACAGATTCTGTTGATCGGGCAGATGAGGAACGTGGAGGTGCAAGTGATGCCAACGGAGCGCGAGGACAATGCTGCACTCGGCGGCCCCTTCACGTTGATCGACGCGGACAAGGGCCGTCGAATCGCGTACGCCGAGGTACAGGACGACAGCCGCCTGTACACCGATGCGCCGAGGGTTCGTGAGCTCGAAGCCCGCTATGGCATCCTCCGATCACAGGCGCTGACACCGAGTGAGTCGTCGGCATTCATCGTTCAACTGATGGGAGAGGCATGAACGCTCACCGCAGCCAGGCGGCCGTGCCGGAGGCCGCTTGGTTCAAGAGCAGCTACAGCACGGGTGGAGGCGGCGAATGCGTCGAGGTCGCCACAACTCCCAGGGCTGTACTGATACGAGACTCGAAGCAGCTCACTGGGCCCGTACTGGCGGTTGGGCCTGAGGCGTGGGCTGGGCTGGTGACCTTGGCAGCAGGCCGCTGAGCACATGAACAGGAGGGCCCTGCCGTAAGGCCGGGCCCTCTGCCGCGTCCGCAACTACAGGTCGTCCAAACCCTCTTCGTTGCGGATCATCCGCCACGCCGCGCGCCGAGCGCTCCGGTCCAGGTTGGACTTGAAGCTACGGTCCGCGCCGAAGTAGCGCTTGCCGAGCGTGTCGATCGTCGAGACGTGATCCATCATGTAGCCGTTGAAGGCCTTGTCGAAGACGACGCCGAAGTTGTCCTCGTCGTTGACGACGGCGGCGGCGCGGACCTTGGGGTCGTTCTTGGCCGCGTTGAACGCCGGGAGGACGTCCTCCTCGGTGAAGTCCGTGCCGAACTTCGCGTTGAACTTGTCGATCAGCTCCGACAGGAGTGACTTCTCGGCCTCCTTGGCGCCGCCCACGCCGTCGCCGAAGCCCTTCAGTTCGGCCGGGCCCTCGGGACTGAGGGAGACGTCGTGTTCGCCGGTCTTCGCGACCCGCAGGTGACTGAGGTCGACCTCGCCTATGTCGACGCCGCCGTCGGCGCGGCGGGGGAGGCGGTTGAGGAGGTAGCGGCCGTAGAGGTGGAGCCGTTCGAGGTCGGCGTCGCGATACGGCACGATCTGGGCGAGGAAACCGTACTTGCGGACGTAGTCGTTGAGGTTGGCGCGGAAGTCCTCGGTCGTCTCGACGTCGTCCTCCTCCTCGCTCTCCAGCAGCGCGGTGAAGCGGATGACGGCGGGGGAGAGGAGCCGGTACAGCTCGGCGTGCAGCTTCTCCCACTTGGCCTGGGAGCCGCCCGCCTTCTCCTTCGCCGCGAAGTACGCGGAGGCGAAATCGTCCATGTCCTGCTCGGAGATGATCGGCGCGGACATGACGCGGCTCTGGGCGGTGTAGAGGAGGTTGGGGTCGGAGGGGAGGGTCTCCGCCTCCTCGAAGTACGGGCGGAAGGCGTCCTTGATGTCCTCCGCGTCGTTGACGAAGTCCAGGACGGCGAGGTCGGCCTGGGACTTGCGTTCGGCGGTGCGGTTGAGGCGGGAGAGGGTCTGGACGGCGGCGATGCCGGTCAGGGTTTTGTTGACGTACATCGTCGTGAGAAGCGGCTGGTCGAAGCCGGTCTGGTACTTCTCGGCGACGACCAGGATCTTGTACTCCTGCTGCCCCTTGCCGCCCGCCTTGACGGCCTTGTCGTCGGCGCGGGTGTACGCGAACGCCTTGGGCAGCGCGCTCTCCGAGAGCCCGCCGTTCTCCTTGACCTCGGTGGTCTCCTCGTCGTCGATGGTGAGGGAACCGGAGAAGGCGACGAGGACGCCCAGGTCGGGGTACCTGGTGTCGTAGTCGCGGTCCTTGATGTAGCTCTTGATCGCGCGGGCCATCTGCACGGCGGAGTGGCGTGAGGCCGTGACGACCATGGCCTTGGCGCGTCCGCCGAGCCGGCCGCGGGTGTGGGTCACGAAGTGCTCCACGATGACCATGGCGTGCTGGGAGACGGTGTGCTCGTGGGTGAGCGCGAACCGGGCGAGCAGGCTGTTGGCTTTGGAGGGGTCGACCTCCTTCTCGTCCGGGTTCTGGTTCACCAGCTTCCAGTAGGTGTCGTACGTGACGTAGTGGCGCAGCGGGTCGAGGATGAAGCCTTCCTCGATGGCCTGGCGCATGGAGTACGTGTGGAAGGGGCGGTAGACCGCCTTGCCGTTCTCGGCGATACCGCTGTCCTCGGTGCCGAAGAGTTCGAGGGTCTTCGCCTTGGGGGTGGCCGTGAAGGCGAAGTAGGAGAGATTGGCGGCCTGGGAGCGCTCGACGGCTTTCGCCTTGAGCTTGTCGTTCACGGTGACGGTGGTCGTGCCCGCGTCCTCGGAGTCGGAGTCCAGGCCGAGGTCCCGCAGGGCGGACTTCACGGCGGTGGCGGCGTCGCCGGACTGGGAGGAGTGCGCCTCGTCGACGACTATGGCGAAGCGGGTGCCCTTGATGTCTGTGGGGTTGCGCTTGATGTAGTCGAGGAGGGCCGGGAACGAGTGCAGGGTGACCGTGACGATCTTGCCGGTGTCGCGTGAGAGGGCGCGGGCGAGCTGTTCGCTCTTGGCTCCGTGCTTCTCGTCGATCTTCACGACGAGGCCGTCCGTCTGCGAGAAGCTGCCGACCGTTTCGCGGAGTTGGGCGTCCAGGTTGCGGCGGTCGGTGATGACGATGACCTTGTCGAAGACGGGTTCGCCGGGGGTGAGGCGGTTGTTGGCGAGAGCTTCGGGGTCGAGGGTTCGGGGGTCCGCGTCCGCGTGGAGGTCGCTGAGGCGGTGGGCCAGCCAGCCGATGGTGTTCGACTTGCCGGAGCCGGCGGAGGCCATGACGAGGTAGTTCTGGCCGACGCCGTGGGTGGCCGCGTGGGCGGTGAGCTTCTTGACCACGTCCCACTGGTGGTAGCGGGGGAAGATCGTCGACTTGGTGGTGCCGCCGCCGGGCGTCTTGTGCTTCTGCTGGTGCGCGAAGCGCTGGAGGAGGTCGAGCCAGTTGTCGCGCTGCCAGACCTGTTCCCAGAGGTACGAGGTGGCGTACGTGCCGTGGGTGGTGGGCGCCGGGTTCCCGGCTCCGCCGGGGCGGCCGGGGCCGTTCGAGCCGGTGTTGAAGGGCAGGAACTGAGTGCTCTTGCCGCGCAGCTGGGTCGCGACGAAGACCAGGTCCGGGTCCACGGCGAAGTTCGCGACGACCCGGCGAGTGAAGATCAACTCGGTCGGGTCGCGGTCGGTCCGGTACTGCTCCTTGGCGTGCTCGACGCCCTGGCCCGTGAGCGGGTTCTTCAACTCGGCCGTGGCGACCGGTATGCCGTTGAGGAAGAGGGTGAGGTCGAGTTCGTGGCCCCAGTCGGCCTGCTTGGTGGCGTAGCGGAGTTCGCGGACGACGGTGAGGCGGTTGGCGCGGTAGCCGTCGAGGACCGAGTCGTCGGAGATCAGGTTGGGCTTGAAGTAGGCGACGCGGAGCAGGACCCCACGGTCCTTGACGCCGTTGCGGAGGACGTGGAGGAGCCCGTCGTCGGCGATGGCCCGGTCGAGGCGTTGGGCGAAGCCGCGCTGGGCCTCGTTGGCGTCGCCGTAGACGGTCCGGAGCTCGTGCCATTCGTCGGGCTGGGTCTCGCCGAGGAAGGTGTACAGCTCGTTGGTGTCCAGGCCGAGATCGGCGGTGTAGTCGACGGGGCTCGCCTCACGCCAGCCGTGTCCGGTCATCGCGGAGACGATCGCGGACCCGAAGGCGGACTCGTCGTGCACGGGGCTCATTGCGAAGCGTCTCGCTTTCCGGTGAGGAGGAACAGAACGTCGCGGCAGAACTTGTCGAACGAGGGCGCGCCGGCGCTGGCTGCACTGAGATCGAACCGCTGGGCGAAGGACGGCTGGTGCGCGGTCTCCTGGTACGTGGATCCGGGCGGCATCCGCTTGGACAACCATTCCTTGGCGCCGCGGATCGCCTCGGGGGTGGGTGGCGGAACGAGGTCGTCGGGCAGCCCGGCAAGCCCCGCGAGTCCGGCCGCCCCGGCCAGGAACCAGGCTTCGAACTCCCGGACTGCCGCGACCGCGACGAGAGGAACATGGGCATGGGTTGCCTGCGCGTGGGTGCGTAACTGTTCAGCCAACTCGACGGCGCAGCCGTCGTCGGCGTCCAACAGCACGAGAACGCCGGTGGGACGGGGTGTACGTGCCATGACGACGGTGAGGGCTTGCGCGAGCGGATCGCGCTTCAGCATCCGATCGCGGGGGAGACGGTGAGGGCGTTGGATGTCGGCGTACGCATCGGGGAGGAGATACGGGACGAGCCGGTGCAGGAGTCCCTGTAGAGCTCTCTCCTCGCCGTGCCCCTCGACGATCGACGCGATCACAGGGTAGGGAGCGCTCACCGCATTCCCGCCCGTGTGTTCTCTCCGGCGGCGGTCTTCGCCGGACGCATCTCACCACTGCGCAGCAGATCGGGCAGGGTCAGCACACCGTCGTCGAGCAGCCGTCGGCCGCCCTCGTCGATCGGACCGATCGCTGTACCGCTCCCGTCATCGCGCACGACCAGCAGGTGCCCCTGGTCCACGGCTGCGTTGTCCAGCAGGTCGGCGCTCTGAGTGGTCACCATCACCTGCGTGTTGCGTGCGGCAGCCACCAGAGCGTCGTACAGGGCACCCACCATCGGAGGATGCAGGGAGATCTCAGGCTCCTCGATCCCGATGAAGGGAATCTCGCCGGTCAGCGCCCTGGGCTGGAAGAGCGCGGCGAGGACGCCGGCGAGGCGGAGCGTGCCTTCCGAGAGCGACCGGCGGTCGACCTTCACCACCTGTGCGTCTGCGTCGAGGAAACGGCCGACAACGAACGCCAGATCCCCCTCGGGCACCTCCACTCCGTCCACTCCGGAGGCGTTGTCCACCATGCCACTGAGGTAGCCGTCGATGGTTTCCTTGACCCAGGAATGTTGTTGGGCCAATGCGGAGAGTACGCGTGCCAGATGCTCGCCGCGTTCTCCGAACATCCCACCGCCGGTGCTGCTCGGCGTGTCGTCGACGGCACGAAGAACCGGGGTGAGGAGTTCGTGGAAGCGCATGTCACGCAGGCGCAGGTACAGAGCTTCCACATCGGCGTCCGTCTGGGCGGATCTGGGCAGGAGGATGTCGTCCCGCCATGCGACTCCGCGGCCCTGCGCCATCTCCGGGATGAACTGATCTCCTCGCCCGAGTCCCGAGAGTTTGACCTCCTCGCGGCGAAGCACGGGGGCGCTTCCGCCGGCCGGGCTGGCTCCCACTTCGAGAACGTAGGTGAAATCGAGGCCGTGCTGCTCCGCTCCCGGTTCGGGGACATGTGTGTCCAGACGGATCCGGAAGAGGTCGGTCTCCTGCCCCGATGGACCTTTGTGGAGGACCTCCTGAAGACCGCCACGTGACTCCAGCGCCTGTCCGGGCGAGGAATGGAGGGCGTCCCGGACGAACCGGATCGCGTCGAGGAAGTTCGACTTCCCGGCCGCGTTCGGCCCGACGAGGACGGTGAGCGGGCTGAGCTGTACGTGGCAGGCCGCAATGGAACGGTAGTTCTCGATCTGCACGCGCGTGATGAACGGCGGAGCTCCGTTGTGAGTGGACGTCATGCCACGTCAACGCCTCGGCCGGAGGCAGTGGAGACGTCGAACTGGCCGGTTACGGCGGCGGTGATGAGGGCTTGGCGGCGTTCAGTCAGCAACGCCTTCGCACGCTCAATTCGAGTGTGCGTGGCTTTGAGCCAAGACATCTGCTCGTCCGCTTGCTTCGACGCTGATAGTTGAAGTGGACGAGGAAGAAGCGGAACAAGCTGCTTATGCAAGTCGTTCCTGTTCACGCCCGGAACCGCCGCTCTTGCCTGCTCCATTTCATATGGGAGCGCACGGAGAAGGTGGTAGCAATACCGCTCATTATTTCCATCGAAGTTCTTGACATATAGAGTCGTGTTGTGCGGCCAGTAGGGCTGTTCGGTCCAGTGCACGTTACCCACGGATCCATATCGTCCAATAATAACCCCGGGTCCGCTTGCAATGGCCTTGTCGTGCCAGCCAGCGTGGCCCGCAGTGGTGAACACGGGGATTCCGCCTGAGCGGCGCTCAGATTCTGTGAGGTCAACGCCCCTCTGAAGTTGGAGTACACGAACGAGCGGTACGAGAAGTGCCTCAGGGTGAACTTTGGGGAACCAGGGCACGCCTGACTGCATCTGTCCGCCACCCAGGAGGGCGCCGCCCACAATCAAAGGTAGGGCCGCTCTTTCACGTTCATTTACCAAATCTCGTTGTTTCGTGAAAAGGGAGACGAGATGGTCAATTCGGATGGTCTCGGCGTCGAGGTATTCGATGATGCGGCGCTGTTCTTCCAGGGGTGGGAGCGGTAGAGGGAAACTTTGGATCTTGTTGCTATTGGTGGAAGCCAGGTTTGTGGTTCTCGTTCCTGTGCTCTCGAAGTAGCAGCGTCCGTACAGAGACTGAGTCAAGTAGGCGAGATACCGGCCGTTGAGGCGCTGCGGATCGGGGCGAATTACGAAGATGTGGTTCTGGTGCAGGCAGCCTTCAAGTTCACCCTGCCAGACCGTCCCACGGCCCAGCTTGTCCAGGTCCCCACCTTCCGTCATCAGGACGTCGCCTGGGCGAAGCGTGCTGCGACGGGCCACGCTTCGGGGCACGGTGATCTCCGTGACCGATTCGAGGCTGAGGCTTCCTGCTTGAACATTGGCGACGCGCAAGTAGGGTCGTGTGACGACGTCGCCTGTGACGTCGCGTTTTGCGTCGACGGTCAGCCCGTTCTGCAAGTGGGCGACGTAGCCGAGGCGCACCAATTCATAGGTGTCGGGGAGCCTGAGGGAGCGCGGGTCGAAGACTGAGGTGTTCACCGGGCCACTTCCCCGAGTAGAGCCTGGATTTCGGTCTCAAGGGCCTTTAGTTCGGCGTCGATCTCCGTGAGTGGCCGTGGTGGCGTGTACACATAAAAGTGCCGCGTAAATGGGATTTCGTATCCCACCTTCGTCTTGCTGCGGTCGATCCACGCATCCGGCACATGCGGGTGCACCTCCCGCTTCAAGTACTCCTCGACGTCCTCGCCCAGCGGCACGTTCTCGTAGTCCCGAAGCTCAGAATCCGGCTCCGGTGCACCCTTGACGCGCTGCACGTCGCCCTCCGGATCCCGTACGCCGATCGACCCCCGTACCGCCTTCGCGAACGGCGCCCCCGCCGGCCAGAGCAACCCAGCAGCCACCACCGCGTCCTTCAACGCCACGAGCGCGTCGGACTCCTTCCCCCACGACGAGCCCAGCAGCGTACGCGCCGCCGTCACGAACTCCTCGCTCTGCTCCAGCTTTTGCACCGGCTTCGACGTGGCCAGAGCCGCCAACGTCTCCTCCGTCACCTCGAACCGCAGCTTCAACGGCCGCTCGACAGTGATCCGCTGGTACCCGAAGTCCGAGTTGGAGAAGACCTTCACCTTGCCGTGCAGCGGGTGTTCCGGGTCCCCGGCCACGGTGATCGCCTCGCCGTACAGCCGTGTCACCGTCGCGATGTGCTCCTTGCCCAGTTGCTTGCGCTTGTCGCCCAGCGACTTGCGCATCTTCTGCCACTGATCGCGCGCGTCCAGGAGTACGACCTTGCCCTTGTGCTCCGCGTCCTTGCGGTTGGTGAGGATCCAGAAGTACGTGGAGATACCCGTGTTGTAGAAGAGCTGGTCCGGGAGCGCGACGATGGCCTCCAGCCAGTCGTTCTCCAGGATCCACCGCCGGATCTCCGACTCACCCGAGCCCGCCGCGCCCGTGAACAGGGGCGAGCCGTTGAAGACGATCGCGATGCGGGAGCCGCCCCCGCCGTTCACGTCCACCGGCTTCATCTTCGAGATCATGTGCTGGAGGAAGAGGAGCGAGCCGTCGTTGATGCGCGGCAGGCCCGCGCCGAAGCGGCCCGCCTCGCCCAGCGACCTGTGCTCGTACTCGACGTCCTCCTTCACCTTCTTCCACTCCACGCCGAACGGCGGGTTGGCGAGCAGGTAGTCGAACTTCTGGCGGGCGTGGCCGTCGTCGGAGAAGGAGTTGCCGAAGGCGATGTTCTCCGGGTCCTGGCCCTTGATCATGAGGTCGGACCGGCAGATCGCCCATGACTCGGGGTTCAGTTCCTGCCCGTACACCTCCACGGCGGCGTCCGGGTTGAGCGACAGGATGTGGTCCTCGGCCGCTGAGAGCATGCCGCCCGTACCGCACGCGGGGTCCATGACCTTGCGGACCGTGCCCGGGACGGTGAGCGCGTCGCCGTCCGGGGCGATCAGGAGGTTCACCATCAGCTTGATGACCTCGCGGGGCGTGAAGTGCTCACCGGCCGTCTCGTTCGACTGCTCCGCGAAGCGGCGGATCAGTTCCTCGAAGATGTAGCCCATGTTGTGGTTGGGCACGGTCGCGGGGCGCAGGTCCAGGTCGGTGAACTTGCCGATGACCAGGTACAGAAGCCCGGCACTGTCCAGCCGCTTGATCTGCTGCGCGAACTCGAAGCGGTCCAGTACTCCCCGCGCGTTCTCCGAGAACGCCCCCACGTACACCATGAGGTTCTTCGCCGCGTTCTGCGGGTCCGCCGCGATCTTCTTCAGGGTCAGGTTCGACTTGTTGTAGAACGAGTTGCCCGAGGCGCGGCGCAGCCAGTCGTCCGGGTCGATCTCGGTGTCCCTGTACTGCTCGGCCACCGCCGTGACCTTCTCCCGCGTGGGCTCCAGTACGCACTCCAGCCGCCGCAGCACCGTGAACGGCAGGATCACCTTGCCGTAGTCCGACTGCTTGTAGTCACCGCGCAGGAGATCGGCGACCGACCACGCGTGGTTCGCCAACTCCGTGTGCTTGCTGCTGTTCAAGAGACTCCCCGAGTTCCTTCCGTACTGTCCTCGGCCCGGTCCTGGCCGCAGTCCTTCGCGACTGTCCTTGGTGGCTGTTCCGCCGACCCGACCAGTGTGGTCCGTGTGTGAAGAGCGAACTGCCTATGCGGGCGAATCGTCACCCTTGGGATCGCTGTCGAGATCGTTGTTGGAAACTGTCACCGGGATCGCCAGCGGTCTCACCGAACGGGATGAACTGCCCACCCGTCAGGCCCCCCGCCAGCAGTCGTGCCGTGTCCTCCGCCAGCAGCGCCGCGCGCAGGGCCTCCGCCCGTAGCTCGTGCACCCGGCGGAACGCCCTCCCGTACTGCTGCTGCACGGCGAGCGGCAGCAGCGGCACGCGCAGACGCCCCGGGCTGACCTGGAGGATCGTGCTGCCCGTCGACGCGCCCGCGATGTTGTCCTCCGAGCCCAGGAAGCCGGCCAGGCACCATGCGTCCAGGCGCTTCGGGTCGGGGCGCAGGAGGTGGATGCCGGGGCCGAGCAGCGCCCCGGCGTCCCGCTCGTCGGCGACCCGGGCCATGGCGCCCTCGCCGCCAGCGATCGCCCGTACGAGGACATCTCCCTCGGCTACGACCGGCGCGGAACCGCCTCGCAGCTCGGCCGGGTCGCCCGTCGGGGCCGTACCCTGCCGGATGTCCGAGGCGGTCAGGACCGGGAGCGACTCGGCGTCGGCGCCGTCCGGTTCCTGCGCGGCCTCCGGCGTCGTACGCAGCAGCGTCAGCGCGCCGCCCCGCGCCAGGTCCGACGCCGTCGCCGTACGCCACTCCGCGTTGGAGGCGCCCTCGGAGACGAAGTCGGTGTCGCGGGCGGCGCGGGTGAACGACCTTGTGGAACGCAGGAGTTCGGACCTCGCGGCGGCCAGCTCCGCGGCCAGGGCGTCCGGGGCCACGTCCTGACGCGTGATACGGACCTGGCGGGCCGGAGTCAGGTCGGACACGTCGTCCAGCAGGTCGACCACGGGGACCGCGCGTGCCAGGCCCGGCTCGTCGGTGAAGCCGTCCGGGTCACGGACGAACGCCTCCCACACGGCCAGGGTCTCCTTCGTGACCGCGTCCCAGTCCAGCGCGGCAGCCCGCCCACCACTCCTCGTACGCGCCGACGGCACCGATTTACGGCTGGACCCGGCCCCGGAACCGGGCACTGACCCGGCAGTCGCACCGGCCGCGGCACCTGAGCCGGATGAGCCGGAACCACGACCGGACCCGCCCGTCGTCGCCGTGTCCACGAAGAGGACCGACTTGCGCTCCGGCCCGCCCGGCTCGGGTCGCTGGAGCACCCAGATCTGCAGGCCGACGTGTAGCGGGGGAGCCGCCCCGGCGGGCAGCGCCACCACCGCGCGCAGGGCGCCGCTCCGCACGAGCTCCCTGCGTACGCGGCGGCCCGAGGCGCGCCCCGCCACGGCGGGCGGGAGGATCAGGACCGCGTGGCCGCCGGGTTCGAGATGGGCGAGCGCGTGCTGGACCCAGGCCAGCTCCGACTCGCCACGGGCCGGCACGCCGTACGCCCACCGGGGGTCGTACGCCAGCTCGTCGTGGCCCCAGTCGCGGTCGCCGTAGGGCGGGTTGCACAGGACCGCGTCGGCGAGGAGGCCGGGGAAGGCGTCCGCGCGGAGGCTGTCACCGGTGCGCACGGTCACTCCCGCGTCCGGTGCCGTGAGCATGAGGGTGACCGCGCTGCGGCGTGCCTGCACGGGGAGGCTGTCCTGGCCGTACAGCTCGGTCGCCTTGCGGCGGGCGGCGGCGGTGAGGAGGGAGCCGCTGCCGCATGCGGGGTCGAGGACACGGGCCGGGGAGCCGGGGAGCAGGCGGGCCGCGAGGTCCGCGAGCGGGGCGGGTGTCCGGTAGGTGCCGCCGGTGGCACTGTCCTCCAGTTCCCGCTCCGCGAGCACCCCGAGCGCCGCCTCGCCGCCCTCGTCCCGTACGCACAGGAGCAGCGCGCGCAGCACGGCGGCATCACCCGCACGGAAACGGACGGCGTCCGCGCCCGGCACGGTATCGGCCAGACCGGCCACGGCGCTGTCCGCGCCCTCGACGACGTCGGCGTCGGGGAGTTCGGTGAACGCGGTCAGTTCGTCCGGTGAGCGACGGCCGGCCGCGAGAACGAGGAGCAGCAGGTCCGAAGTGGCGCTGTCGCTGGCCGGCGCGTGCAGCCGAAGCGTCGTGCGCAGCTCCTCCGAGGGGCTCGCCGACGAGGTGTGACCGCGTCCGGCCAGCCAGGAGCGCACGGCCTCCAGGTCGTAGAGGGGGCTGCTGTCCGTGCCTCCGGAGGGGGCGGGAAAGTCGTCGTGCCGACGGCGCCAGTTGCTGACCGTGGCGCGGGTGACGCCCGCGATGCGGGAGATCTCCGCGGCGGTGACCAGTGCGGATGGCTGGGGCATGGCGAATGTCCTGGGCCTCTCGGTAGTGAACAGCTAACAACCTACAGCGCTCGTCAAATTCGTCAAGATGATTGACAGTGCTTTCATTGACATGCTTGCCTGGTTCTGCTTCCGGATGGTTTCGCCTCTCCGGACACCGCTGGAACCGCTCAACCGCCGACTCGTCATGCTCTGCCGACCCATCGAGAACGGACTCACCATGGCCACTCCGCCCCCGAACTTCCCGCCCGGCAACGGCCCCCAGGGTGGCTGGGGCCCGTCTATGCCACCCGCGCCACCCGCCCCCAAGGCCCCGGGGCGCAACAGAGCCCTGCTCACACACGGTGCCGTGGCCGTCGCCGCGCTGCTGGTAGGCGCGGGGATCGGCGCGATCGGTGGCGGCGGAGAGGGCTCCGGTGACACCGCCGACGTGAAGGCCGCGCCGCGGCCGACCGTGACCGTCACGGCGACCGAACAGGCGGAGGCTGAGCCCGGCCCCACCGTCACCGAGACGGTCACCGCCAAGCCGAAGAAGACGGAGAAGGCCGGTCCGGCGAGCAGTTTCTCCGGTGAGGGCGAGTTCCTCGTGGGCGAGGACATCAAGCCCGGCACGTACAAGACGGCCGGACCGGAGGGGGAGTACGGCTGCTACTGGGAGCGCGCCAAGGACGCCAGCGGCGAGTTCGACTCCATCATCGCCAACAACAACCTGGAGGGGCCGGGGCGGGTGACTCTCAACAAGGGCGAGTACTTCAAGACGAACCGGTGCAAGGAGTGGAAGCGGGTGGGGTGAGCGCGGCTCACGCCTCCAGGTGACGGTGTCCCGGAGGCTCCGCTCCCTTCTGCTCTGCCGCCCGAGGGCTTCGTGTCCCGATGGGCCCTGGGCTCTGGGGCGTGGAAGCACTCATGGGGCGTGCGCTTCACGGTGTGCGCCTTGAGGTGTTCGTGAAGGTGTCGAAAGTGTGGTCGGCGTATCAAAGTCAGGCATAGCCTGCGTAAAGCGAAGCACGTGGGCGGGGACGACCCATGGTGCGGCGGAGGTGTCATGGGTGGGGAGCCGCAGGTACCAGCAGCCGTCAAGAAGCATGGAGGATCGACAGCAGAGCATCCGAAGCACTCGGCGAGTCATCCGAAGAGGCCGGAGAGGCCGGAGAGCGGGGAGTGCCGGGAGGGGGCAGGCGCCTCACGGACACGCCATGTCGTGCCCGAAGTACCCGGCCCGTACGGCGAACACGCCCTGCTGACCCCGGCCATGGCCCAGAGCCACGAGGACGTACCGGCCGTGGACCGGGAGCGACTGCGGCGGTACCTGGAAGCGGTCGTGGCGGCCCGGCGGGCGCCCGTGCACACCGCCGTCGCATTCAACGCCGTCTACTTCGGTTACGACCTCGACGGTGACGGTTACGGCCGGAGCCCTCTCCAACTGGACGACTTTCCCGTGGTCACCCTGGGCGAGTGCGTGCCGGCACTTCCCGTCGGCGCCATGGTGCGCGTCGTCACCGGGGCGGACCCCCTCTATGCCGAGATCGTCTACAAGGAGGGCGCTCACCCGGACGTGAGCGGCCTCGGCGACGTACCTGCCTGGATCTCCGGAGCGCCCGCGGGCGCCGAAGGCCCCGGCCGGCCGGGAACGGCCGCGTCTCCCCGCCGCCGTGAACTCCTGGTCCCGGACCCGCACGCATTCGGCCCCGCTCTGAGTCCCACGCCTGCCCAGCTTCGCCGATTAAGGGCCCACCAGCGCTGGATCAACGAGGACGGTCACGTCGTCATCGACGCCTGCTACCCGTCCGGGGAAGCCGCCCGGCGCGACGACCTGACCGTCTACGCGGACCATCTGCTGACCACCGCACGAGCGCAGCTCCTCAGCCCCTATGTCCCCGTGTCCCTCGTCGAACTCGTCGGCGGCACGCACGAGGACGCGCTCCGCGCCGGTCTGTCCTGCCTCCTCGACACGGTGCGCCGCACTCTCGCCGCCAGTGATCTGCTGCGTACGTGGGGTCCGTACGCCATGACCCGTGACGCTCTCGCGGCGGGCTGGCGCGACACCGGTCCGCTCGGCGGCGACGACCTGAGGACACTGGCGGCGGCCGTGGAACGCGCGGCCACCCCGTCGCGGCGCCGCTACGGACTGACCGCCCCCGTCACCGTGTACACAGCGGTCGGGCCCCGGCTGCGCACGTTCCCCGGGGCCGAGGAACTGCTCGGCGGTGTGGAGTACGCCGCAGCAGTGTGCCGGGCGAACGTGACACTCGCCGACGTGGTGCAACGGGACAGCGAGCGGGGGCTGTTCGCGAACGGCACCCGGGTCGGACTCGACGACGCCTTCGAAGGCGGGGGCGTCTGGCGCTCCCATCACCCCGGGGAGGCGGAGGGCCCGAGCGATCCCCTGACACCCACCGGACGAGGGTGGGCGTCCACCACGGCAGCGGCGGAGCCCGTGAATCCGGAGCCCGTGCAGGAGACCGAGCGGGCACCCGTCGACGTGTCGCTCGCGGACGACTCCGCCCTCGGGGTCAGCAAACTGCTACGGACCGGCGATGGTGAGATCGTTTGGAGGCAGCCCCTACGACTGGCCCACCTCATCGACGGCCGTCTCCCTCTGGACCCGCTCGTGGCAGAGGAACTGAGGGCGGCTGACGGGCGGCAGCCCACGCTACGGCTCGAGTTCGAACACCCGGGCGGCGTGCTCAGTGGGGGCGAAACCGTTCAGAACGCCGTCGCGGAACTCGGCGACGGGACCGGCTGCCTCACCGGCGTGGTCTGGCCCGCAGACTTCTTCCCTGGCCTGGTGCTGCGTTTCCACTGGCCCCGGGGCAGGCGGATGCTCCGGGTCGTCACGAGCCCGCTCGACCAGCCGGTGCAGATCGACGACCGAGTGATCGGGCACTGCTACGAACCGCGTGTCCTGACCCGTGAGGACGCTCCGGGCAGCAGCCGCAGCGGTGACACGGCAGCGGGTCTCAGCCCCAGGCAGCTGGTCATGCGCACCGTGCGCCGCTGCGGGCTGCTCACGCTGGATGGCCACGCCCTGCTCGACCGCTCGGGCCTGCCCGTCGCCGCCTACGGCTGCCGACCGGCCCGCTCCCAGAGCGCCGACCTGGAGCACGCCGTCGCGGAACTCCTCGCCGAGCGGCGCCTCGAACCGGCCGTCGGCAGCCGCGATGCCACCGGCCGGCCCCACTTCCCGGCGCGCCCCGGTCAACCGCAGATCCCTCTGATCGCCTACCGCCCGGCCCGAATACGCGTGATACAGCCCTGGGGCGCCACGGGCCCGACGACCGGAACCATGCGTCTGCAGTACGTACCCGGACACCTGCGCCGACTGCTGCCAGGGCGCTCCCCGAGCGACGCGCAGAGGGCCGCCTTCCGGGAACACTGCCGCCGGCTCGGCAAGGCCGACGGCTGGGAACTGCCCTACGGCTACACGTTCGTGACCGAGCACACGCGCGGCCACTGAACCACCCGCCAGGACCGTCCGGCGGCCACGTCACTTCCCTCACCGGTGCACACCGACACCAGTGAGACACCCATGAGAGACCAACACGGAACGGAGTACGCGGCCTATGCAGAGCCGTTACCACGTCGTCACGGAACCACCCCTGTCCCCGCAAGACGGGTCGGTCGAGGGCCTGGAGGCTCTGGCCGACGCCCTCAACGTACTTGATCGTCCCGTGGCCGCGGCACTGGACGACCTGACGGTCGGCATGATCGAACTGGCCTTCAACTCCCTCCGCCCCAAGGCCCGGCAGAGGCTGCTCGTCCGCCTGGGCATCCGGATCGCGGCCCCACGGCGGGCAGGGAGCGCGCTGTGCGGGGACATCCTCGCCAGGCTGCGCCGTGAGGCCCGGCAACACGCGTGCACCTGTGGCGTCAAGGACCTCACCCACAGTGTCATCAACGACGCTGTCGGGACTGTCTTCGCGGAGGACGATCACGGCTCCGGGTCCGGCTCCGTACCTGTCCCCGCTCCCGTCTCCCGGTGGGGCGCGACGCTGCTCCGGGCCGCGGTCTTCGCGTGGTGCAACGCATCGGTCGCCGATGCGTACGTCCTTGCCTGGGCGGCTGACCACGACTTTTTTGGGGCGTCGGCCACGGCGGAGGGCGAAGGGCAACGGCTCGACGCCGTACGCGCCCTCGCACGGTCCGTCGTCGAGGCGAACCCGGACTTCGTACCTGTCGAACCCGAGCGGGACGGAGCACGGCCGACGACGGCCGAGGACCGGCTCCCCACAGCGGGCCGGACGGGTTCCGACCCCGCGCCGGACACCCTCGCCCAGGGCTTGCCCACCGCGGAAACCCCCGCTTCCCAGGAGCCGGTACGCGGCATTCCGGTCCAGAGCAGGGCCGTCCCGGCCTCCGACACGGCCGGGGTCGGTAAGGGCACTGATCCGGAGGATGCCTGCCGGGAGCTGGCGTCCGCCGTCGAGGAAGCCGTGCGGGCCGCCCGGAGGACGACCGGGGCGATCGAGGACGGGCGTCCGCCCGCCGAGGCCGATCTGACGCCGTTGACGGGGCTCAGGGCCGTTTTCGACAGGGTACGGACCGTGTCGGCCGCGGCGGGCATCGAACCGGGGCCGCTCCGGCTCGAAGACATGGTCCAGGCGGCGCAGGCACATCGGGCGATGCGCGACCGTGACCGGGCCGAGCGGGAGACGCTGGGGGAACTTCTGTTCATCGGCTGTCGGCCGGCCGGCCCCGCCGCGGCCGCCGCCGAAGCCGTCCGCGCCGCTGCCCGTCGGCTCCTCGACACACAGGCCTGGGGAGTGACGGAACGGCAGGAGAGCTCCGCGCTCATGGCACTCGCCGACCTTGTCGGGCTGGGCCGGCAGCCGGACGCCGCGGCGGAGATCCTGGCCCTTCAGGAGCAGGTCGTGCGGGTCCTGCCCGCCTGTGCGACCGCCGCAGTGATGGCACACGAACTCACCCTGCCGGAACGGACCGAGGCCCTGTCCGGTTCAGAACCCGCCTGTGCCGACTCGGACGCGGTGCGGGCCGAGGAGACCCAGGGTGTGGCACGGGAGGCATCCGAAGCGTCAGCCACGACTTCGGACGCTTCCGAGGTCCCGCAGGTCCCGCACATCCCGCGGGTCCTGGAAGCCGCGGAGATCGGCGGGGGCGACGGCGCGGTGGCGGACGCCGTAGGACCGGTGACCGTGGCGACGGCCTCCCCGCAGACGGACGAGCACCTGGTGGTGGGCCTTGTCGAGGGTCCGGAGGCGCGCGACGGCTCGGAGCCGAGGGCCGCACTCGTCCCGGACACGGTTCCCAGGGTGGACGTCACCGCCCCCACGCCCACGGCCACGTCCATCACCGTCGCACAGCGCGAGAGTGAGGTGCCGGAGGAGGCGGCGGAGGAGGCGGCGGACCGAGGCGGCGACGAGGCATCGGCCGAGCATGCCCTGGCACGACTGGTCGCGGAGCGGCGCTTCGGACTCGCCCACCATGTGGCACGCTCCGTCGGCCGCCCCGAACCGCAGGTGACGGCACTCCGGCTCGCCGGCGCGGCCGCGATGCTCACTTCCGGCATCGGCCACGGCGCCCCTCTGGTCGCCAGCCTGCTGCATCAGCAGAGCGGTCATGTCGGCCGTGACACGGAGGGCTGCGAACTCGTCCTGCTGCCAGCCCTGTTGCGGGTGGCTCTGGTGACCGGTGATCACCTGGCCGGGGCCCAGCTCAAGGCCATGGCGCCCCGCCTTCCCGAGGCACTGGGAGAGGTGGCGACCACCGTCGCGGACCGAGCACTCAGTGGTGCCCTGATGATCGCCTCCCCCCTCGTCGTCATCGCTGACGTATCCGAGACCGAAGCCCGACTGCGGGAACTCCGCGAACAGTGCGGCGCCCTCATGGCCCCGCAGCGCCTCCGGTTCGCCAGGGCGTCGGACATAGCCAAGCGCTGGCTGGTTCCCGATGACGGGCTGCTGGGCTCCATGCTCACGGCCGTGATCGACGACGACCGCGATGCGTTGTCGGCTGTTCGGGAGAAGGCGGAGCGTCTCTCGAAACTCTCCGAGATCAACGGCGAGATCGACCGCATGGATCGCAAGTACCGCACATCCAGCGGCAAGCCGCTCCAGGGCTCCGGACGTCAGGACCTGGTCCACGTCGTCGAACGGGCCGCAGGCCTGGCCAAGGAGTGGTGTCTGGCAGTCGACGGTGCCCGCAGGGGCGACCGGTCCGACGCGAACCGGGCAGCCAAGGAAATCTCGTCCCTGCGCCAGTCGATGCTGACACGGCACGACGCCGTCCTGACGGAACTTGATCAACTGGCAAAGCGGCCCGGCACCTTCGTCGCCGCGGCCGCGTGGGCGGCGCGCAGTTCCATGGAGGAACTCTTCGCGTTGTTGTCCGGCGACACCCGGGCCACGCTCTCCGGCAGCGGGGCCGACCCGGAACTCGTCCTGGACGTGGAACTGCTGAAGGTCTGCGACACGGTTGAGGAACGGCCCACGCTCGACCGGCTCCTGACCGCGGTCGACCGCAGCTGGGACGAAGCACTGCGGGAGCGACTCGACCATGACGCGTTCACGGCCGCCCGCACGATTCTGGAACTGGCGGACCAGCGGGGGCTGCCGGGCCCGGGGAGCGTTGACTTCGAGCCGCAGACAGCTCACCTGATCGCGGAGCGGGAGACCACGAGGCGGGTGGCTCTCCGCGCCGACCACGACGAACTCGTCGCCGAGATGCATCGGGCCCAGGCCGACGGCGCTGTGACGGACGACCAGGACCTGCGACTCCAGGAGTTGCTGGCCGACGCACGCACGCGACTGGACAACACCGACCAGCGTGACTTGACCGACGTGCGGCGGGCGTTGGCCAGGGTGCGGGGTGACCTGCCGAAGCACCGGCGGGAGGCGGCCGACCGGATCCGGGCCCGGCTGGACGCCCTGGACCTCACGGAGGGTGAACGGGCACAGGTGCTGCGGCACCTGGACACCGGTGGTCTGGCGACGGCGGCCGATCTCGTCTACTTCCTGGAGATCGGCGAACCCGTGCCCGAGATCGAGGCCGGCGAGTCCCATCTGACCGAGTTCTTCCCGGTGGTGCCCGACGGACTGCCCAAGGGCATCGACCACGAGCTCGTCGAACTGGTCCGCTCCGGCGGCAAGCACCCGACTGTCCCCGTCCTGGACTACGGGAACCTTTCCAGCGAGGAAGCGGCACTGGCGGCGGACGCCCTGAACGAATGGCGTGAGCTGGGCGCCGCGGAACCGAAGGACCGGCCGAACATCTCCGCCCGTCGGAAGCTGCTCCCGGCACTGAAACTCCTCGGCTACGACGCCAAGAGTGCCCCGTCACTGGACGAACTGTCGCCACACCGTCGCGAGTACCGCTTCTTCGAAGTGACCGGCGTGGAGGTCAACGGCCGGGCGAAGGTGCCCGCTTTCGGCTCACAGATCAAGGAGCAGGGCGGCACCTTCCGGGTGCTCATGCTCTGGGGCCGTCCACCCGCCGAGATCGTCATCAGCCGTGCGTCGCAGGACCCCAGCGAGACCAGCCTCCTGGTCCTCTACTTCGGCACGCTCGGCCGTGAGGCGCGCGCGGAACTCGCCGCCGGATCGGATCGTCTGCAGCCGCTGCTGGTCGTGGACGATGCCGCCCTGGCCTATCTCGCGGCCCGCGGTAACCGGCAGGTCGGTACGGCCACCCAGATTCTGCTGCCGTTCTCCGGCGTGAACCCGTACATCCGGGAGAAGCGCGGCCGGATCGGCGGGGAGATGTTCTACGGACGCGACGCCGAACGCAAGAGCATTCTCGACCCGCGTGGCACCCAGGTCATCTTCGGTGGCCGGGGCCTGGGCAAGTCGGCGCTGCTCAGCGATGCGGGGGAGCGCTTCACGGACCAGCGCCCCGGGTTCCACCAGTCGGTGTACGTGAACCTGGACCAGGAGAACATCGGCAAGGGAAGTTCCCTCGGACCGGAGGCCCTCTGGAGTGTCCTGGACCGGGAACTGACCGGCGTCCAGGTGCTGGCCCGACCCCAGGGACGCAAGTCGCCGAAGGACCGCTCGGAGCGCGTGCGAGCGGGAATCCGCAGCTGGCTCGACGGGGACTCCCGGCGGCGCCTGCTGATCCTGCTCGACGAATGCGACCAGTTCTTCGAGGCGGACGCCCCTCGGTTCGACCAGACCAAGAAGCTGAAGGGACTCGGGTCCGACACCAAGGACCGGGCCAAGGTCGTCTTCGCCGGCCTGCACTCCGTGCAGCGCTTCTCCAAACTCGCGAGCAACGGACCGTTCGGGCATCTCGCGCAGACCCCGAAAGTGATCGGGCCGCTCGCCCCGCAGTTCGCCGCCGATCTGCTGGTGGAACCGATGCGTGCGCTCGGTTTCGAGTTCGCGGACGTGGACCTGGTGAACCGCGTGCTGGGCTACTGCTCGTACCAGCCGTTCCTGCTGCAGATGTTCGGTCACCGTCTGGTCGAGGTGATGCACCGCAAGCGGACGCGGCGTGGAGTCGAGGGGCCTCCGTACACCGTGGATGTCGCCGACATCGAGGCCGTGCAGTCGGACGTCGACCTCAGGACGGGCATTTCCGACGCCTTCAAGGACACACTGAGCCTGGACCACCGGTATGACGTGATCGCCAACGTCCTCGCGTACCACGCGCGCCACCGTGGCCTGGAAATGCGTCTGAGCGACGCCGAACTGCGCGAGGAGTGCGAGACGTGGTGGCGTGCGGGCTTCGAACAGCTCGACACCGAGGGGTTCCGTGCCTATCTCTCCGAAATGGTGGGCCTGGGTGTCCTCGCTCCCAACCACGACGGACAGGGCTGGCATCTGCGCGGCCCGAACGCACTCCGCATGATCGGCACACCTCATGAGGTGGAGGCGCGTCTGCTGAGGGCCGAGCAGGACTGCAAACTGGAGGAGAGCATCGTGTTGGAAGGGCGGCCGGAGCTGCCCGACGGGAGGCCCGCCCCGCTCACGATCACCCAGCTCGACGATCTTCTCGGCGAGCGCGCCAACCAGACGAGGGTTGTTCTCGGCACCCCGGCCACCGGAGCCACCGACGTGGGTGACACCCTGCGCGCGGTGGCCGGACGCATCGCCGACTGGACGCTTCCTCCCATCGGCAGGCTCAGCGTCTTCAAGCAGGAGCTTACGGGGGGACACCCCCGTGAACGTCGCGTGATCATCAGCGACTTCGCCCGCTACCCGGCGAAGCCGGAGACCTGTCGCGAGGCCGTGGACCTGGCCGACGCCCTGCTGCCCAGCACCCCGGGTGTCACCCGGGCCGTGGTGCTCGTCACCGACACCGGTCAACTGGACCTGTGGCGTGCTCTGCTCACGGGTGAGGAGCGCACCACGGCGGTTCCCGTGATCCTGCGTCGGCACGACCGCCGCAGCCTGCGTGGCTGGGCACAGCGAACCGAGGTCTTCAGCACGGACGAACGTCTGGACCGGCTCTACGGGCTCACCGGTGGCTGGCCACTCCTTGTCGACCGGGCCCACCGGCTGCACGACGAACTCAGCGACCCCGACGACGCGTTGCGGCGCCTGGCCGACATACTCACGGACCGGTCAGCGGCTCGTACGTTCCTTGACGCGACCGGTGTGTTCACACACCCGGACCTCGCGGCGGGGTATCGGGCCATCGCCGATGAGTTCGGCGGGGACCTGGCCGACGTGGAGGCTGTTGTGACCGCCATCGCGTACCAGAACGGCGACGAGGACGAAGCTCGCTGGATCTTCGCGTGCCTTGATGCCCTTCAGGTGTTCGACAGGGAAGAAGCCCAGTTGCGCCTGGAGCCGCTGCTGCGCCGGTGCGTGACCTTCTGCGTTTGACAGATGTGGCAGCGCACGCGCCCAGCTTCTGCGGCGCGTGCGCTGCCACGTCCGCCACCGGCTACTTGGCATGCTCCCGTCCGCATCGGGCGGAGGGAGGCTAGTCGCGGGTGAACGTCCCCAGCCCGGTCGCGTCGAACGCCTCGATCGTCAGCGACGTCGCCCTGCCGTTCTCGTCGCCCTTGAAGGTCACGCCGGACGGGCCGCTGGCGTTCTCGCCGACGGTCTCGAAGAAGAAGGTGTCGCCCGCGTAGTGGGTCAAGCGGAAGGTCATGGGCTTCGGACCGAGGCGCATGGTCAGGTCGCCGTTGGTCTCGGTGACCGTGAGGGGGCCGTAGTACGGGTTGGCGTAGGTGCCGGTGTAGGTGGAGTCGGAGCGGGCGTCGGAGGCGTCGTCCGGGGGCTTGGAGTAGTCGGTGGGGGAGCGGAGCTTCTGCTCCTCCTGCTCGTGGAGCTGAGCGGTCAGACCGAGCCAGTCCTCGGTCGGCTCGCCGTACTGGGCCGTGTCGAAGAAGTCGAGGGCGACGGCGTCCGCGAGGCCGACGGGTTCGCCGTTGGTGAGGACGGCGATGCCGAGCTGTTCGCCGGGCAGTATCGTGACGTTGGTGTGGGCGCCGAGGGCGAAGGCGCCGGAGTGGCTCAGGCGGAGGCGGCCGAGGTCGTCGTAGGAGACGTTCCAGCCGAGGCCGTAGAAGCCGGCGCGGCGGGCCGGTGCGGGCGGTGGCTGGGCGACGATCTCGGGGACGTGGGTGCGTTCGAGGGGGTCGGCCGCGATGATCCGGTCGCCGTCGAGTTCGCCGTTCGCGAGCTGGAGCCGCAGCCAGAGGGAGAGGTCGCGGACCGTGGAACTCGCCCCGCCCGCAGGGGACTGGGCGTCGGCGTCCCGTACGTACCTCGTCTCCCAGTCGCCGGTGCTTCCGCTGTCGGTGCCGCCCTCGCGGACATGGGCGAAGGCATTGTTGGTCGCACCCTCGTAGTCGCTGAAGCGGGAGCTGGTGGCGTCCATGCCGGCGGGTTTGTAGAGCGTGTCCTCGGAGAGCTTCTCCCAGGTCGTCCCGGCGGCGTCGGCGACGGCCTCGCCCGCCGCCGTGACACCGAAGTCGGTGTACGCGTAGCTCGCCCGGAACGGTGTCAGGGGCTCCAGGCGGAGGTGTTCGAGGATGTAGTCGCGGTCGTGGCCGAGGTCCTCCAGAAGGTCCCCGGCGTGGTCGGGCAGGCCGCTGCGGTGGGAGAAGAGGTCGGCGACGGTGACATGGCCGGTCACCCAGGGGTCCTTCAGGGCGAAGGCGGGGAGGTGTTCGGACACCGGGTCGTCCCAGCCGACGGTCTTGTCGCCGACGGCCCCGGCGACCACGGTCGAGGCGAGCGGCGTCGACAGGGACGCCAGCTGGAACACGGTGTCCGGGGACACACGAGTTCGCGTCGTCGCACTCGCACGAGGCACGTCGGCAGGGTCGCCGGGCCCTCGTGGGTCCCGTCGTCCCCCGTAGGCCGGTCGCCGGGCCCTCGTGGGTCACGTCGGCGTGGGCTCGCCCTCCTGCTCCGCCTCCACGCGCGCGTTCCACTCCTTCTTCGCCGCCTGCCAGCCGTCCTCGTCGTGGCCGAGGCGCCAGTAGCCGGAGATCGACAAGTCCTCACGCGGAACGGCGAGTTCGACGCGGAGCAGGCGGCGCAGATCCTTCACGAAGCCCGCCTCGCCGTGGATGAAGGCCTGCAGTCGGCCCTCGGGGAACTTCAGCGCGCGTACGGCTTCGACGAGGGCCGCGCCGACGGGACGGTCGCCGCGGTGCAGCCAGACCACCTCCACATCGGAGTTGATCTTCTGCTCCTCCTCGGGGCCGGCGACCTCGACGATCGCGTGGACGCGGGCGCCGTCGGGGAGGGACTCCAGGGAGGCGCCGATCGCCGGCAGGGCGCTCTCGTCGCCGACGAGGAGATGCCAGTCGGCCTCGGGATTGGGCGCGTACGCACCGCCCGGTCCCAGGAAGCGCACCAGCTCGCCCGGCTGGACGCGGGTCGCCCAGGGGCCGGCGAGGCCCTCGTCGCCGTGGAGCACGAAGTCGATGGTCAGCTCGCGCAGTTCGGGGTCCCAGGCACGCACGGTGTACGTCCGGGTCACGGGCCACTGGTCCCGGGGGAACTCCGCGCGGATCCGCTCGAGGTCGAAGGGCTCCGGGTAGGTCACATCCTCGGGGCCGAACAGCAGCTTCACGTAATGATCGGTGCTGCCGCGCGGGGAGAAGTCGGCGAGGCCGTCGCCACCGAGGACGACGCGCTGCATGTGCGGCGTGAGCCGCTCGGTGCGGACGACTCGCGCGGAGTGGGGCTTCGGGGTCCTGCGTACCGGACGCTCTGCCATGACGGCCTCCCAAAATACCTAGCTAAGGCTTACCTAAGTTACCATCTCCCCCTTGCGAACACCCCACGTCTGAGGCATTTCGAGGACTTCACGATGTGAATCGCGCCTCAGAGTCCTCACTACCGCAGTCTCACTCCGCCCTCCGGCGTACGCCTCGTCCGAGGGGCGTCCCCCCTCACGCCCCCAGCGTCGTGAGCAGCCGCTGCAGCGATCCGCCGAGCCCCCAGCGCGCCCCGAGAGCCTCCAGCGCCGCCGGATCCCGCGGTTCGCGCGGCAGTGCCGTGTCGACGTCCGGCAAGGGTACGTCGGCCGCCACCAGGACCACCTTGGGGGCGACCGCCACATAAGGGCGCGCCTCGTCGAGCCTCTTGCGCTGCGACGGTGTGAGCTTCGCCGCCGGGTCGTCGACCGCGGCCATGATCCCGGCCAGGTCGCCGAACTGGTCGAGCAGCTTCGCCGCCGTCTTCTCGCCGATGCCCGGCACACCCGGCAGGCCGTCGCTCGGGTCGCCGCGCAGCAGGGCCAGATCCGCGTACCCGCGCCCCACCACCCCGTACTTCTCGCGCAGCCACGCCTCGTCGGTCAGCTGCAGCGTGCCCACGCCCTTCAGCGGATACAGCACACGGACCCCGCGGCCGTCGTCGACCAGCTGGTACAGGTCGCGGTCGCCGGTCACGATGTCGACCGGGTCCTTCGCGAGGGCCGTGAAGGTGCCGATCACGTCGTCCGCCTCGTACCCGGCGACGCCCACGCGCGCGATGCCGAGCGCGTCCAGCACCGCCTCGATGACCGGCACCTGGGGCGACAGGGTGTCCGGCACCTGCTCCTCGTCCGGCCCTGCCTCGTGCTCCTCGGCGACACGGTGCGCCTTGTAGGAGGGGATCAGGTCGACCCGCCACTGCGGCCGCCAGTCCGCGTCCATGCACGCCACCAGGTCCGTCGGCCGGTGGTCCTTGACCAGGCGGTCGATGAATTCGAGCAGCCCGCGCACGGCGTTCACCGGGGTGCCGTCCGGGGCCTTCACGGATTCCGGCATCCCGAAGTAGGCGCGGAAGTACAGCGAGGCGGTGTCGAGAAGCATCAGGCGTCGGGTCACGCCCCGCATCATGCCGTACGCCACCGACACGCGGTTCCCGACGCAGCCACCCGTGCCCTGCGTGCACGCGTTCCGTGAACGCCCCCGGCCCGAGTCCGGTGAATTCCCCGGCCCCGGCCCCGGCCCCCGCCCCGGCCCCCGCCCGCGTCCCGTGAACCCCCTGACCGTTGCCCGCGTCCCGTGCGTACCTCCGGCCGCGTCCCGTGTGATCTGTTCAAGGGCAAGATCTACGGCATCGAGCCGGGCGCGGGCGAGACCAAGCTCTACGAGGACAAGGTCCAGAACGCCTACGGGCTCAAGGGCGAGTACGAGCCGGTCAAGTCCAACACCTCGGCCATGCCGGCCCAGTTGGACCGCGCGTACCGGAAGAACGAGCCGATCGCGGTCACGCTCTGGTCGCCGCACTGGGCGTACGACAAGTACGACCTCACCCGGGTCGCCGACCCCGAGAAGACCTGGGGCGCCAACAACCAGATCCGTACGCTCGCCAACAAGGGCTTCCCCGAGAAGTACTCCGAGCTGAACGGCTGGCTGAAGAACTTGCACATGACCCCGGACGAGCTGATGAGCCTGGAACAGGCGATCCAGAAGGCCGGGCGGGGCCGGGAGGGCGAGGGCGTCCAGAACCGGATCGACGCGCATCCGGGGATCGTCGACGAGATGGCGCCGGTGAAGTAGCCGGACGTACGCGACGCGCTGCGGTGCGACGCGCTGCGGTGCGGTGTCGGGCCCCGGCCGACGGTGGGACCGTCGGCCGGGGCCCGCTCGTGTGACGTTCCGTCAGAACATGCGGTACAGAAGGTGCTTCTCCTGGACGAAGGCGTTGCCGAAGTCGTGCGTGGACGCGCGGTGACCCTTGCCCGGGGTGTGGAACCGGGGCGTGGAACCTGTGCACGACACGGCCGCCGGTGACGGACGAGATGATCACCTGCTGGCCCTGGCCGCAGCGCTTGGTCCCGCTCTCGGTCTCGCCGGCGTGGGCGGCGGGACCGGGGGCGAGGAACGTGGCCGCGCAGGCTGTCCTGCGCCAGGCACGGTTTCGGGGTGGTGCCCCTCGCGGCGAACGGGCGAAGCGGTGCCGTACTGGCGTACGGGAAGGATCCGGACAACCGGCACCCGCTGTCGACCCAACTCCGGTCGCCTCCGAGGGACTTCGCCGGGCGGCAGGCCGAGGCCGCTGACCAGCCGAACCCGGTGCGGGAGGTGCCGGTCGGGTCGTTCCGCGCGGCCCCGGCACCAGCGGCTCTCTGGCGAGAAGTGTGAGCATGGAGCCCCTGCCCGTTCACAGGGATGTGACGGGCGCGTGAAACGGTTTGCCGAACATGCGTAGGGTGCAGAGAACTCATCAGGAGAAGTGCGCCCGATGAGTGCCGGACGGGTGACATCCGTACGGACCAGCAGGGCGTTCGCGAGCCGACCCGGTGGGGGTCCGCGAGCCGACCGACGAGCGAAGGAGGGAGCCGGAGCGATGGGCGACCACAAAGAACAGCCCCTTCGGGTGGGCGCGGCCGTCCGGCGGCGGCGCCGGGCACAGGAGCTCACCCTCGCCGTCGTGGCCGAACGCAGCGGCCTGTCGGTCCCCTTCCTCAGCCAGGTGGAGAACGAACGGGCCCGCCCCAGCAGGCCCTCCCTGGAACGCATCGCCGACGCCCTCGGCACCACCGCCGTCGAACTGCTCGCCGCGGCCGACCCGGCGTGCAGCGTCGACGTCGTACGCGCCGCCGACGAGGGTTTCACGCCCCCCGATTCCTGCTCGCGCTCCCTGGTGCGCGGCCACCACCAGCTGCACGCCATGGAGTTCACCGGCGACCACGACGAGGGCCGTGAGGTCCAGCACCGCAACGACGAGCTGATGTACGTCGTCGACGGCGCCGTCGAGGTCGAGGCCGAGGGCCGCGCCCACCGTCTCGGACGCGGCGACACGCTGTACATGTCCGGTGGCGTACGGCACCGCTGGCGGGCCACCGAGCCCGAGACCCGGGTGATCGTGGTGGCCGTCGCGGACCACATCGAGGCCCTGGAGGACCGTCATCGCCAGGGCGCGTGACGTCGCCGCGCGCTCCGTGTCCCGTGTCGTCTCCCTCGTCCCGTCGCTGACGGAGGCCGTCGCCGTCTCGCTGCCCGGCGTGCTGGTCGGCGCCACCGACTGGTGCGCCCACCCGGGTGATCTCGATGTCGTGCGGATCGGCGGGACCAAGAACCCCAGGACCGAGGCCATCGCCCGCCTCGCCCCCGACCTCGTGATCGCCAACGAGGAGGAGAACCGCGAGCCCGACCTGACCGCCCTGCGGGAGTCGGGCGTCGAGGTCCTCGTCACCGAGGTGCGGGACGTGCCGGGCGCCCTCACCGAACTGGACCGCGTGCTGCGGGCCTGCGGAGCGCGGTCCCGGCCGCGCTGGCTGGACGAGGCGGAGTCGGCGTGGTCCCGGCTGCCGGATCCGACAGCCGGCCCGCTGACCCCCGGCCGTCGTACGACCGCCGTGGTGCCCGTCTGGCGCCGGCCCTGGATGGTCCTCGGCCGGGACACCTTCGCCGGTGACGTGCTCGCCCGGCTCGGCGTGGACCACCTGTACACCGGGCATCCGGAGCGCTATCCGCGCGTGCCCGTCGAGGAGCTGCGGGCCGCCGCGCCCGACGTCGTGATCCTGCCCGACGAGCCGTACCGCTTCACCGCCGACGACGGCCCCGAGGCGTTCCCCGGGCTCCCGTGCGCGTTGCTGAGCGGCCGCCATCTCACCTGGTACGGGCCGTCGCTGGCCGAGGCCCCGCGGGTGCTGGGCGCGGCCCTGCGAGCAGCTCGCCGCTGACCAGCCCGCGCGCGGTGTGCGCGGCGGCCGTCACCCAGGCCGCGATCAGCAGTGCGGAGAGCACGACGGCGAGGACGTCGAAGGCGACGAGTCCCGTGCGCCGGGCCAGCCCCTCCGCACCGGTCGCGCAGGTGCCCACCGGGAAGGTGAACGCCCACCACGCCATCGAGAACCCCATGCCCCGCCGCCGGGCCCGCGCCACCATGGCCGCGGCGAGCGCGAGCCAGAGCAGCGCGAAGCCCATGACCGGGACGCCGTAGAGGACCGCGAACGCGGTGAACCCGTGCGCGTACGGGGCCGGTACGGCGCCCGGGGCGGCGTCGGCGAGGTTGCCGGCGGCGGTCGTCGACTGTCCGAGCGGCCCCAGGACCAGGAACAGGCTCGGTGTGAGGGCGAGCGGCAACGGCCCCGCCGTGATCAGCCGGCCGAACAGCAGCGGCAGTACGAGCAGCGTGGCCAGCAGGCTCAGCCCGAACAGCGCGAGACAGCCGAACAGCAGCGTCTGCCGGGCCTGCCCGGGCGGCAGATGCGGGACGAGCAGCGGACCGAGCGCGGCGGAGACCATCGGCGCGACGAGGGGGAGCAGCAGTACGGGGGTGACCTGGCCCGGTTCGATGCGGTGACGGACGACCATCAGGTACGGCACGACGACGGCGGCCGCCAGGCCCACGAGCGTCCCGGCGCCGAAGAGCACGGCGTCCAGCGTGACGGCCGCGCGCACCCCGATCCAGTCCCGGCCGACGACGAGGGCACCGCCGCCCACGGCCAGCAGGGCCATGGAGAGGCAGCCGTAGAAGGGGGCCACGGCCGGGTCCAGGAGGTGGGCGCGGGCCTGGTCGCGGTGGTGGGCCCAGTGCAGGGCGCGGGCGCCGAGAAGGGCGACCAGGACGAGGAGGGCGAGCGCCCAGACCGTCGCGCAGGCCGTCCGCAGGCCCGGTACGTCCAGGGGGAGCCCGGCACCGGCGGACGCCACGATCGCGGTGCCCATGACCGGCGCGTACCACTGGGGGCCGAGGTGGCGGAGGACGGGGAGGACGGGGAGGCGGGGCCCGGGGTGGGCCGTGGACGGACGGGGCGGCCGAGCGGGGCGAACCGTGCGGACCGGGCGTACTGCGGTGACCATGATGCGAGCGTCCCGCTGCCGCGCGGGACCCACCAGGGAGTCCGGTTGTATGGGGGCATAAGCTGGGGTTATGAGTGAGAGCGAGCAGCGGGGCGGGCTGGCCCATCGGGTTCCGGATCTCGGGGCGCTCGAACTGCTGCTGGCCGTGGCCCGGCTGGGCTCGCTCGGGCGGGCGGCGCGGGAGCTGGGGATCACCCAGCCGGCCGCGAGCAGCCGGATCCGCTCGATGGAACGGCAGCTGGGCGTCGCGCTGGTGGACCGGTCGCCGCGCGGGTCCCGGCTCACCGACGCGGGGGCGCTCGTCACGGACTGGGCCCGGCGGATCGTGGAGGCGGCCGAGGCGTTCGACGTGGGCGCGCAGGCGCTGCGGGACCGGCGCGACTCCCGGCTCCGTGTCGCCGCGAGCATGACCATCGCCGAGTATCTGCTGCCCGGCTGGCTCATCGCGCTGCGCACCGCGCGCCCGGACACGGCGGTGTCGCTCCTCGCGGGCAACTCGACGGTCGTCGCGCAGCGGCTGCTCGCGGACGAGGCCGACCTGGGCTTCGTCGAGGGGCCGACGGTTCCGGCCGGACTGGACGCGGCCGTGATAGCGCACGACCATCTGATCGTCGTGACCGCGCCGAGCCACCCCTGGGCGCGCCGGCGCAAGCCCCTGGACGCGGGTGAACTGGCCTCCACGCCGCTGATCCTGCGCGAGAAGGGATCCGGCACGCGGCAGGTCCTGGAGGCGGCCCTGGGCGGCCTGGCCCGCCCCCTCATCGAGCTCTCCTCCACCACCGCGGTCAAGTCCTCCGCGTTGAGCGGCGCCGGGCCCGCCGTCCTGAGCGAGCTGGCCCTCGGCGAGGAACTCTCCGCCCGCCGCCTGGTCCGCATCCCCGTGGACGGTGTACGTCTGCGGCGCGCCCTGCGGGCGGTGTGGCCGACCGGGCATCGGCCGACCGGGCCCGCGCGGGATCTGCTGGGGCTCACCCGGGGGGCCGCGGTCGGCGGTTGAGCGTCCGAGGAGGGTGGTGGGAGCGCGGGAAAAGCCCTGGCACAGGTGGGCGCGGAACCTCCACCATGGCGGGCATGACCTCCACCGCCCCGCCCGCCACCGGCGTCCGTAAGCCCTGGGGGGACCTGCCCGCGCCCGTCCGTGACGCCGTCGCGGAGGTGCTCGGTGACCCGGTGGTGGAGGCGGTGACGCAGTCCGGAGGGTTCTCGCCCGGGGTCGCCGCGCGGGTCGCCACGGCCGGAGGGCGCCGCGCCTTCGTGAAGGCGGTGAGCGCGCACGCCAACCCCGACAGCCCGGGCATCCACCGGGACGAGGCGCGCAACGCCGCCGCGCTGCCGGCCAAGGTGCCCGCGCCCCGGCTGCTCGGTACGTACGACGACGGTACGTGGGTGGCCCTGGTGTTCGAGGACGTGGTGGGCCGGCAGCCTCATGTCCCTTGGCGGAAGGGCGAGTTGGGGGTCGTGCTGGACGCGGTGGGAGAGCTGAGCCGTACGCTCACGCCCGCGCCCATCACCGCGCCGCCCTTGGTGGAGAGCCTGACCGGCACCTTCCGGGGGTGGCAGCGGATGATCGACCAGGGGGACACGGGGGCGGGGCTCGACCCGTGGACCGTGCGGCATCTGCCCCGGCTCGCCGCACTCTCCGCCCGCTGGGCCGACCTCGCCGTCGGCGACACCCTCGCGCACTGCGATCTGCGCGCCGACAACATGCTGCTCACCGGGGACGGCCGGGTCGTCTTCGTCGACTGGCCGCACGCCCTCAGCGGGGCGGCGCCCTGGTTCGACTTGTTGTTGCTGCTGCCCTGCGTCCGGGCCCAGGGCGGACCCGATCCCGAGGCGGTGTTCACGACCCACCCCCTGGGCCGGGACGCCGACCCGGACGGCGTCACCGCCACCCTGGCCGCCTTCGCGGGGTTCCTGATCGAGCGCTCCCGCCGCGCGCCGGTCCCCGGCATTCCCACCCTGCGCCCTTTCCAGCGTGCGCAGGGAGAGGCCGCGGTGGAGTGGCTGAGGGTACGCCTTGGGTGAGGGTGTTCGTCGCCCCCGCCGCCCCTACCCGTCCCTTCCTCCAGGGGCTGCGCCTCTTCGACCCGCGGGTGCGCGTTCGGTGGGGGCTGGTCGCGCAGTTCCACGCGCCACTGGAGAGCGGGGGCTGCGCCCCTCGCTCTCCAGGGCTGTCAGGCGCACGAGGTGGCTGTGGACGCCGCCTTCGTGAGTGCCCTCATCACCCGTACGTCCTCGCCCATCTCCGGATGCCACTGGACGCCCAGCACCCACGCGGGGCCGGGCAGTTCGATGGCCTCGATCGTGCCGTCGGACGCGTAGGCCGAGGCGAGGAGGCCGTCGCCGAGTCGGTCCACGGCCTGGTGGTGATAGGTCGGGACGTCGGTCTCCTCGGGGACGAGGTCGCCGTAGCGCGTGCCCGGTACGGGCTTGACGGGGTGGCGGCCGAAGACGCCGACCTCGACGACGTGGTCGTCGAGGTGCTGGATCAGCGTGCCACCGAGGGCGACGTTCAGGAGCTGCATGCCCCGGCAGATGCCGAGGAGCGGTGTGCCGGAGTCCAGCGCGGCCCTGATCAGGGCCAGCTCCCACGCGTCGCGCTCGGGTGCGGGCGGGCCGCAGCGCGGGGAGCGCTCGGCGCCGTAGAGGGCGGGGTCCACGTCGGGCCCGCCCGCGATGACCAGGCCGTCGAGACGGGCGACCGCCCCGGCGGCGTACGACGGGTCGTCCGGCGGCAGCATCGCGGCGACGCCGCCCGCCGCCCGCACGAGCCGGGGGTAGCCGATCGGCAGCAGGGCCGCCTCCAGCTCCCAGACGCCCCAGCGCGCGCCGGACTCCAGATACGTACTCACACCGATCAGCGGCCTGGTCACACGTGCTCCTCACTCATGGAACGGAACGGTCGTTCCCGCGCCGGTCCCGCACTCATGGCCCGGCACGGTCGGTTCCGTGCCGACTCCACGGTCGTGGTCCGGCACGGTCAGTCCCGGGCCAACTCTGCCTCGGCGGCGGCCAGCGCGGCGAATTCCTCCTCCGGCGCCTTGGCCACCAGGTGCTTACGGCTGTAGAGCCCGAAGTACGCCGCCGCGACCGCGTACACGCCGAGCGCCATGAACGCGGCCGTCACGTCCACCAGGAAGGTCGCCACCAGCGCCGAGCACGCGAGGACCAGGGCGACCGACGAGGTCAGCACCCCGCCCGGCGTACGGTACGGCCGCTCCAGCCCCGGCTCCCGGCGGCGCAGGACGATGTGCGACAGGGACATCAGCGCGTAGCTGATCGTGGCGCCGAAGACGGCGATGTTCAGCATCCGGCCGCCGTCGCCGGTGCCGGCGGCCAGCGCGAAGCCGATGGTGCCCGGGACCAGCAGGCCCAGGTACGGGGCCTTGCGGCCGCTGGTGAGGGAGAGGACCCGGGGCAGGTAGCCGGCCCGGGAGAGGGCGAACAGCTGCCGGGAGCCCGCGTAGATCAGGGAGAAGAACGACGCGACGAGACCGGCCAGACCGGCGTAGTTCACGAACCGGCTGAGCGCGGTGGCCTTCCCGTCCGGCTGGAGCGCCTCGACGAGCGGGTTGCCGGCCCCCTGGATGGCGGCGGAGCCGCGCGCTCCGGCGGCGGCGAGGAAGGTGATCACGGCCAGCACCACGAGGATGCCCATCGACCAGCGGATCGCCTTCGGCAGTGCGCGGGCCGGGTCCCTGGTCTCCTCGGCGGCCAGCGGCACACCCTCGACGCCCAGGAAGAACCACATGCCGAACGGGAACGCCGCCCAGATGCCGAGCAGCCCCATCGGCAGCCATGAACTGGCGCCGAACGCGGAGGAGTCGACCGGGATGTCGTCGAGGGCCGAGACGCTGAAGTCGGGCAGCGCGCCCAGGGCGAACACGATCAGGGCGAAGACCGCGATGCCGGTGACGACGAAGGTGGCGATCAGTGCCTCGCCGACGCCCCACAGGTGGATGCCGATGAAGAACGCGAAGCAGAACAGATAGACCGGCCAGCTCGACGTCAGGCCGAACAGGCCCAGCGACTCGACGTAGTCGCCGATGAAGATCACGATGGCGGCGGGGGCGAGCACGTACTCGATCAGGATCGCCGTGCCGGTCAGGAAGCCGCCCCACGGGCCGAGCGCCCGGCGGGCGAAGCCGTAGCCGCCACCCGCCGTGGGCAGGATCGCGGAGAGCTCGGCGAGGGCGAAGACCATACAGGCGTACATGGTGCCCATGAGCACCGTGGCGATCGCCAGACCGCCGAAGCCGCCCTCCGCGAGGCCGAGGTTCCAGCCGGAGAAGTCGCCGGAGACGACATAGGCGACGCCGAGGCCGGTCAGCAGTACCCAGCCGGCGCTGCCCCGGCGGAGCGTTCGGCGCTCCAGATAGTCGTCCGCCGCATCGGCGGTCTCCGTGGCTTTCAGGGACATGGCGCACTCTCCCCACGCAAAGGAATGGATCCATACCTTTGTGGGGTGGGTGGCCGAAAAGCAATACCCCTGCGTTACGCGTCCGTAAATCCGTGCACTTTCGGCGCCGGTCCCACGGCCGGTCCCACGGCCGGTCCCACGGCCGGTCCCACGGCCGGTCCCACGGCCGGTCTCATCCGAGGAAGCCGCGCAGCAGGGCCGCCGTGCCGGAGCAGTGCTCCCGCATGATCTCCCGCGCCGCCTCGGCGTCCTCGTCGAGAACGGCCTCCACCAGGGCCGTGTGCTGCTGCTGCGAGTGCTCCAGGTTCCGTACCAGGAGCGGGATGCAGTCCAGCAGGTCGTTGACCCCCGCGCGGACGGCCGCGTACTGGGCGGCGAGCGAGGGGGAGCCGGACAGTTCGGCGATGGTGAGGTGGAGCAGGGTGTCCAGGCGGCGGTACTCCGTGAGCGGCGCGTTGTGCGTACGGGCCAGGGCCGTCCGCAGTCGCTCGGTCTGGTCGCCGGTCAGGCCGTGGGCCGCGCACAGTCCGGCCGCGCCCACCTCCAGCACCTCCCGGAAGCGCAGCGTGTCCTCGACGTCGATGCCCTTCAGGCGCCGGCGCAGCTCGTCCTCGCCCGGGGTGGCGACGCGCGGCAGCACGAACGTTCCTCCGTACCGCCCGCGCCGCGCCTCGATCAGGCCCTGGTCCTGCAGCACCTTCAGCACCTCGCGCAGCGTCACCCGGCTGATCCCGAGCCGCTCGGCCAGCTCGCGCTCCGCCGGCAGCCGCTCGCCGCCCGGCACCAGGCCGAGACGGACCACCTGCAGGATCTGCTCCAGGGCCTCCTCGAAGCCGTTGCCCGCCCGCACCGGCCGCAGTACGGACGCCAGTCGGTCGTCGGCCCAGGGAGTGCCCGGTTCCGCCCCTGTCTGCGACATGTGGACGTTGCCCCTTCCCAACTAATGGTTACGGGTAATACCTTATGGCTCCCGGGTGGCTGAATGGCTCCGGGGTGGCCGAAGAAGCTTCTAGGAGGCTTTCCCGTGGCAGACCGCACACCCCCGCTCTCCGTCGAGGAACTCCACGCCCTCGTCGCGGGCGGTGAGATCGACACTGTCGTCCTGGCCTTCCCCGACATGCAAGGGCGCCTCCAGGGCAAGCGGTTCGCCGCGCGCTTCTTCCTCGACGACGTGCTCGACCACGGCACCGAGGGCTGCAACTACCTCCTCGCCGTCGACACCGAGATGAACACCGTCGACGGCTACACGATGTCCTCCTGGGACCGCGGCTACGGCGACTTCGCCATGCGCCCGGACCTGAGCACCCTGCGCCGGGTGCCGTGGAACGAGGGCACGGCCATGCTGATCGCCGACCTGGCCTGGAACGACGGCTCACCGGTCGTCGCCGCGCCCCGCCAGATCCTGCGCCGCCAGCTGGAGCGCCTCGCCGAACTGGGCTACACGGCCAACGTGGGCACCGAGCTGGAGTTCATCGTCTTCAAGGACACCTACGAGCAGGCCTGGGACGCCGGTTACAAGGGCCTGACCCCGGCGAACCAGTACAACATCGACTACTCGGTCCTCGGCACGGGCCGAATCGAGCCCCTGCTGCGCCGGATCCGCAACGACATGGAGGCCGCCGGGCTGACCGTCGAGTCCGCCAAGGGCGAGTGCAACCCCGGCCAGCACGAGATCGTCTTCAAGTACGACGAGGCCCTGGTCACCTGCGACCAGCACGCGATCTACAAGACCGGCGCCAAGGAGATCGCCTCGCAGGAGGGCGTCTCGCTCACCTTCATGGCGAAGTTCAACGAGCGCGAGGGCAACTCCTGTCACATCCACCTCTCGCTCGCGGACGCCGACGGCGCCAACGTCATGGCCGACGGGCAGGAGATGTCCCAGGTCATGCGGCATTTCCTCGCCGGACAGCTCGCCGCGCTGCGCGACTTCTCGCTGCTCTACGCGCCCAACATCAACTCCTACAAGCGGTTCCAGCCGGGCTCCTTCGCGCCGACCGCCGTGGCCTGGGGATACGACAACCGGACCTGCGCCCTGCGGGTCGTCGGCCACGGCCGCTCGATGCGCTTCGAGAACCGGCTCCCCGGCGGTGACGTCAACCCGCACCTCGCCGTCTCCGGGCTGATCGCGGCCGGGCTGTACGGCATCGAGCAGAAGCTGGAACTGCCGGAGGTGTGCACGGGGAACGCGTACACCGCCGGATACGACCAGGTGCCGACCACCCTCCGCGAAGCCGCCGAGCTCTGGGAGAACAGCCCCATCGCCAAGGCCGCCTTCGGCGACGAGGTCGTCGCGCACTACAGCAACATGGCCCGCGTCGAGCTGGCCGCCTTCGACGCCGCCGTGACCGACTGGGAGCTGCGCCGCTCCTTCGAACGTCTGTGAGGAACGACTTGTCCCAGCACCACACCCTGGACATCCTCAACCCGGCCACGGAGGAGGTCATCGCCACCGTCGCGGGCGCCGCCGAACAGGACGTGGACGCGGCCGTGCGCCTGGCCGGGAAGGCACAGCGGGCCTGGGCCGCCGTCGCCCCCGCCGACCGGGCCCGGCTGCTGCGCCGCTTCGCCTCCGTGGTCGACGACCACGTCGAGGAACTCGCCCGCCTGGAGGTCCGCGAGGCCGGACACACCCTCGGCAACGCCCGCTGGGAGGCCGGCAACGTCCGGGACCTGCTCGACTACGCCGCCGGCGGCGTCGAACGGCTCTCGGGCCGGCAGATCCCCGTGCCCGGCGGCCTGAACGTCACGATCCTCGAACCCCTCGGGGTCGTGGGCGTGATCGCGCCGTGGAACTTCCCCCTGCCGATCGCCGCCTGGGGGACCGCCCCCGCGCTCGCCGCCGGCAACGCCGTGATCCTCAAGCCCGCCGAGACCACCCCGCTCACCGCGCTGCGCCTCGCCGAACTCGCCCTGGAGGCCGGACTCCCGGAACACCTCTTCCAGGTCCTGCCCGGACGCGGTGACATCACCGGCGAGGCCCTCGTGCGACACCCCGGCGTCGCCAAGATCGTCTTCACCGGCTCCACCCGGACCGGCAAGCGCGTCATGGAACTCTGCGCCGACCAGGTCAAGCAGGTCACCCTCGAACTCGGCGGCAAGAGCCCGAACATCGTCTTCGCCGACGCCGACCTCAAGGCCGCCGTCGACCCCTTCTCCTTCCTCGACAACGCCGGCCAGGACTGCTGCGCCCGCACCCGCGTCCTGGTCCAGGAGTCCGTGTACGACGAGGTCCGGAGCCTGCTCGCCGAGGCGCTGGCCGCCGTGGTCGTGGGCGACCCCGCCGACGAGAAGACCCAGATGGGCCCGCTGATCTCCCGTCAGCAGCTGGACCGCGTAAGGGAGTTCGTGCCCGACGAGGCCGCCGCCCTGCGGGGCAGCGCCCCCGAGGGCCCCGGCTTCTGGTTCCCGCCGACCGTGCTCACCGGGGAGCGGCCCGACTCGGCCGCCGCCCGCGAGGAGATCTTCGGCCCGGTGGCCGTCCTGCTGCCCTTCACCGACGAGGCCGACGCCGTGCGGCTCGCCAACGACACCCCGTACGGCCTCTCCGGCTCCATCTGGACCCGGGACGTCGGCCGCGCGCTGCGCGTCTCCCAGGGTGTCCGCGCGGGCAACCTGTCCGTCAACTCCCATTCCAGCGTCCGCTACTGGACCCCCTTCGGCGGCTTCAAGCAGTCCGGCATCGGCCGTGAACTCGGCCCGGACGCCCTGACCGCCTTCACCGAAACCAAGAACGTCTTCATCAGCACGGAAGGCCCCGCACAGTGACCTCATCTCCCGACGAGAACATCTGCCGCCGTCTGGTCGGCCGCACCGCCGTCATCACCGGCGCCGGCAGCGGCATCGGCCTCGCCACCGCGCGCCGGCTCGCCTCCGAGGGCGCGCACATCGTCTGCGGCGACGTGGACGAGGCGCGCGGCAAGGCGGTCGCCGAAGAGGTCGGCGGGATCTTCGTGAAGGTCGACGTCACCGACCCCGAGCAGGTCGAGGCGCTGTTCAAGACCGCGTACGACACCTACGGCAGCGTCGACATCGCCTTCAACAACGCGGGCATCTCGCCGCCCGACGACGACTCCATCCTGGAGACCGGCCTGGAGGCCTGGAAGCGGGTCCAGGAGGTCAACCTCACCTCCGTGTACCTGTGCTGCAAGGCGGCCATCCCCTACATGCGGCGCCAGGGCAAGGGCTCGATCATCAACACCGCGTCGTTCGTGGCCCGGATGGGCGCGGCGACCTCCCAGATCTCCTACACGGCCTCCAAGGGCGGCGTGCTGGCCATGTCGCGGGAGCTGGGCGTGCAGTTCGCGCGGGAGGGCATCCGTGTCAACGCGCTCTGCCCGGGGCCGGTCAACACCCCGCTGCTCCAGGAGCTGTTCGCGAAGGACCCGGAGCGGGCCGCGCGCCGGCTCGTGCACATCCCGGTCGGGCGGTTCGCCGAGGCCACCGAGATCGCGGCCGCCGTCGCGTTCCTCGCGAGCGACGACTCGTCCTTCGTGAACGCCACCGACTTCCTGGTCGACGGGGGTATCTCGGGCGCCTACGTCACCCCCCTCTAGGGCAACCGGAACACCGACACCGTCGGTGTGTGATTAGAGTGCCGGGATGAGCAGTTCGCCTCCGCCCGGCTGGTACAGCGACCCGTCCTTCCCGCTCACCGAACGCTGGTGGGACGGGACCGCCTGGACCGATCACCGGCGCCAGCCGGAGCAGCCCGTGCAGCCGGTGTTCCAGCCGCAGCCGCCCCCGGGCAGGGGCGCCGGCCGCACCAAGGTCGTCGCGCTGGCCGCCGTCGGGGCCGTCCTGGTCGCCGGGGCGGTCACCGGCGGGGTCCTCCTGCTCGGCAAGGACGGCGACGGCGGCCAGGAGACGAGGACCGCCACGACCTCCCCGACCTCCGACGCCGACGGGAACGACAGCCCGTCCCCCACGAAGCCCGCCACCGCGTCCCCCACCGGCGACCCGAGCGTCGTCGTGGACGACCTCAACGGCATCACCTTCCCGATCCCCGACGGCTGGGAGGACGGCGACCGATCCGGCGAGGAGGACGCGGTCCTGGTCACGGACGGCACCTTCGACTGCCCCGGCGAGGGCGGGGTGTGCCGCGGTGGCGTCGTCGTCTCACGGACCGTCACCGGCAGCGACGAGACCTCCCCGAAGGCCCTCGCCGAGAACGACATCGAGGACGCCGCCAACGACGCCTTCGACCGCGACGTCCTGGACCGGCAGCCGTACGACGGCATCACCGGCCACGAGGTCGTCGGCTCCGGTTCGGTCGCCGTCGCGGGCCGGGCCGGCTACTACGTGCGCTGGCGCGTCACGACCGGGGCCGGACCCGGCGGCTACGTCCAGTCCCTCGTCTTCCCGTCCGGCCGCGGCTCCGAGGCCCCGGTCCTCGTCCGGTTCGCCGTCGACGCGGGCGACGACGGTCCGCCGGTCGGGGACATCGACGAGATCGTCGAGGGCATCCGGCCGGTGGGCGACGCGGGCGGGGACGGGGATACGGGCGGGGGAGTGGGCAGCAGCCTCGGCCCGTCGTGAGCCCGAGCCGGCCCACGGCGCGTGCGGAGCCGGGAACCCCGGTGGGGCTCCCGGCCGCTCCGGGGCCACAGGAACATGTGGCCCCGCTGCAGGCACGTGCGCCCCGTTACAGGAACATGTGGCCCCGCTACAGGAACGTGTGGCCCTCGCCGCGGTACGTCGGCACGGCCGCCGTCACCTCGTCGCCCTCGACCAGGTGCAGCACGTCGAACCGCTCGCACAGCTCGCCGGCCTTGGCGTGCCGGAACCACACCTTGTCGCCGAGCAGCAGGTCGTCCGCGGGCGCGCCGAGCAGCGGGGTCTGCACCTCGCCGGGGCCCTCCTGCGGGTCGTACTTCAGCCCCTCGGGCAGATACGGCACCGGCAGCCGGTCGGGGCCGGGCGCGCCGGAGGCCGGGTAGCCGCCGCCCAGGACGGTGACGACCCCGACCCCGGGGCGCCGTACGACGGGCATGGCGAACAGCGCGGCCGGACGCCCGCTGAACGAGGTGTAGTTGTCGAAGAGCCGAGGCACATAGAGCCCGGAACCGGCGCCGATCTCGGTGACCGCGTCCTCCGCCGCCGTGTGCTGCACACTGCCCGTGCCGCCGCCGTTGACGAACTCCAGGTCCGGCGCCACCCGCCGTACGGCGCGCACCACTTCGGCCCGCCGCGTGGCCAGCTCCTTCTTCGCGGTGGCCTGCATCAGCCGGATGGCACGCGACCGGAACGGCCGCCCGGCCACCGAGTCGCCGACACCGGCGATATGGCCCTCGTACGCCATGATCCCGACCAGCTTGAACCCCGGGCGCTCGGCGACGGCGCGGGCCATCTCGCCGACCTGCGCGGCGGAGCGCAACGGGGAGCGCAGGGCGCCGACGCGCACCCGTCCGCCGAGCAGCTTCAGCGAGGTGTCCAACTCCAGGCAGACGCGCACGACTTCGGTGCCGCCCCGCCGGGAGTTGTCGATCAGCTGGAGCTGGGCGGGGTCGTCGACCATGACGGTCACCGCGGCGGCGAGCTTGGGATCGCCCGCCAGTTCGGCGAAGGCCTCGTGGTCGGCCGACGGGTAGGCGAGGAGGATGTCCTCGAAACCGGAACGGGCCAGCCACAGGGACTCGGCGAGGGTGAACGACATGATGCCCTGGAAGCCCTCACGGGCCAGGACCCGCTCCAGGAGCGCCCGGCAGCGAACGGACTTGCTCGCGACGCGGATCGGCTTGCCGCCGGCCCTGCGGAGGAGGTCGTCGGCGTTCGCGTCGAAGGCGTCGAGGTCGACGATCGCCAGAGGGGCGTCGAGATGAGCTGTGGCCCGGTCGTACCGGGCCCGGTCGGCGGCGCGCGCAGTCATGCACGAAGCCTGCCAGACATGATTACCGCAGGGTAGGGGGACGTTCCGGGCAGAAGCCGCGGGCCGGCGGACTGGTTCCCGTTCGGCGGGGGCCAACCCGTAGAGTGACGCGCACGCAGGGACGACCTCGACGGGGATGCCGATCCGCTGCCACGGGTATGGCTTGCCCGTGGTGTTGGCAGGCCGTCGGCGGGCCGACTCCCACGGTATGCGTGACGACCGCTCCCCACGGGTGGTCGGGCGCCCGGACGACCTCCGGGTCCGCACGGGACGAGGAAACGGGGGGTGCATGAGCACCGAAGCGCGCCGCGCCTCCATCCCCCCGCGCCCGCCGGCCCCACCCCGCCCGTCCATACCACCGGGCCAGGATCCGTCCGCCGCGACGCCGGGCGACCCGACCTCGGCCACCGCGACGCCGGGGGCCCCGACTCGACCGCCGGCGTGGGCACCCAGGGACGACAGCGAGGCGCCGGGCGCACGTCCGTCCGCCGCAGGTGATGCGGGATCGCGTCCGTCCGCGGGTGGCGCCGCCGGTCCGGTGCCGCCGGTGCGAGACGGATCGGCGCCGCCTCCCTCGCGCGAGTCCGCTGCGGCCGGGTCGGCCTCCGGTCCGTCCGGCCCGCTTCCTCCGCCCCGCTCCGGCCCGGTGGGGGGATCCTCGGCCCTGCCGCCCCGCCCGGATCGCGAGCCCTCGACCGGGAACGGCCCGACTGTGCCACGCCGCCCGCAGCGACCCCCGGTGGCGGGTGCCCCCGCGCGACCCAGCAGCCCGCCTCGTCCGTCCTCGGCGCCTTCGCCGACGCCGGGCGCGACTCGGGACGTACGGCACCCGGGTACGGCGGACACGCCGAACACCACGGAGAACAAGCCGAACACCACGGAGAACAACCGGAGTTCCGGCAGCCAGGCCGGCCCCCTGCCCTCCCGTACGCACGGCTCCGGCCCGGCGGCCGGCCAGGGCGGCCTCTCGCGAGGCTCCGGCCAGCCAACCGGACAGCGCTCCGCGCGTGGTTCCGGTCAGACGGGTGCTCAGGGTGCTGCTCGTGGTTCCGGTCAGGCGGGCGGTCAGGGTGCTGTCCGTGGTTCCGGGCAGGCGGGCGGGCGCAGCCCCGTGCGTGGTTCGGGTCAGGCTGTGACGGAGCAGGCTCCCGTGGGGGGTTCCGGCCAGGCGATGACCGGCCGTAACCCGGCGCGTGGTTCCGCCGTGGACGGCGGCACCGCCCAGCGCCGCGCCGAACACCCGCGCTTCTCCGACTTCCGGCGCGCCGCGAGCCAGAACGGCGGCACCCCGGCCACCCCGCCGCCCCCGGCGGCTTCCGCCCGTTTCCCGGACGCCCCACCGGCGGGCTCGGCTCGCTTCTCCGACGCCCCACCGGAGGCCTGGACTCGTTTCCTCCACGCCCCGCCGTCGGCCTCGACCCGCTTCCCGGACGCCCCACCGGCGGCGTCGGCTCGTTTCCCGGACGGCCCGCCCGCCGCCCGTCTCCCGGACGACACCCCGCCCTCGGCCCCGGCACGCTTCCCCGAGACCCCACCCTCGGTGCGCGACGCCGGACCGCGTGCGGGTGCCGCGCGGACCTCGGGTGCCCGTGCCGGTGACTCGGCCCCGCCTGTCGACGACCGTTCGTCCCGGCCGTCCGGCCCTTCCGCCGACGGCGCACCACCCCGGCCCTCCGGCCCCTCCTCCTCCGGCGGCCGCCCGCCCCGTCCCTCCGACTCCGCCCCCGGCTCCACGTCGCCCCGCCCGGCCGGACCGCCCCCGAGGTCGGCGCCCCACAACGGCGTCTCCGCTCCCGGAGGTGCCGTTCCGCCCCCTGCCTCGCCCCTCCGTCGTCCCCTGCCCGAGGAGACCGGTCCCGAGGGCACTCCCCGGCCGCGGCCCATCACCCCGGAGCGCCCCGGTGGCTGGCAGCCTCCGTCGGCGTCCTCCCGGCGGTCGGCCGAAGCGCTCGACTCCGTGCTCGGGGCGTCCCCCGGGCGGCCTTACGTGACGTTCGCGCAGCCGGACACCTCGCCGTGGACGCCGCCCGAGTCGGACGAGGGGCGGCGCAAGCCGCGGCCCACCAAGGCACGGGCGGCGGCCGTCGCCGCGTGCGTGGTGCTCGGCGTCGGCCTCATCGGCGGTGCGGCGGCCGGGAGTTGGCTCAGCGGCGACCCCGGGGCGGACAGCTCCCGCGACACCTTCGCGGCGGCCGGAGAGCTGTGGCACGGTGTACCCGTCGACGAGTTGTTCCCGCCCACCGTCCGGGGAGAGGGCGCCGGCCCCGGCGGCACCGACCGCACCTGGACCCGGGTCGCCGTCGCGCCCGACAGCGGCTGCGCGGACGCCTTCGACCCGCTGCTGCGCAAGACCCTCGCCCCCGTCGGCTGCCTGCGGCTGCTGCGCGCCACCTACACCGACGCGACCCACAGCAACGTCACCACCGTCGGCCTGCTGTTCACCAAGACCGACACCGCCGCCATGGCCGCGCTCAGGAACCGCTTCACCAAGGACGGCCTCGACCGCCGTACCGACCTGATGCCCCGCCCGTACGCCGCCGAGGACACCGTCGCCGCCGGCTTCGGCGACGACCAGCGGGCCTCCTGGACGATCTCCGTCCTCACCGACGTCCCCGTCGTCGTGTACGCGGTCTCGGGCTTCGCCGACGGCCGTACGGTCACCGAACCGCAGCCCGCCGAGGACGCCATGAAGTCCGGCGCCACCACCGCGCCCGCCCAGTCCGGCCTCGGCCACGAGGCGAAGGGCCTCGCCGACCGCGTCGAACGCGGCCTGCGCAAGACCGCCGCGTCCGCCACGGAGCAGCCTTCATGAAAGCCCACAAACCCGAGACCGCCGCGAAACCCCCGACAGCGGGGAAGGCCGAGACCGCCGAGAGAGCCACGTCAGCCATCACGGCCACGTCGGCGAGCGCATCCGGGCAAGCCCCGACGCCCACCCGGGCCGGGATCGCGATGCGGGACGAGGCGTCCGCGGTCGTCGCCGGAGGCGGTCGGCGGGGGCCGCGTCGTCGTCGGCCCTCGCGGCTGGGGCTCCTCAGCGTCCCCCTCGCCGCCTCCCTGGCCCTCCTGCCGTCCACCGCCGCGCACGCCGACGGCATCCGGGACCAGCAGTGGGCGTTGGGCGCGATGCACACGCAGGAGGCGTGGCGTACGACGAAGGGCGCCGGCATCACCGTCGCCGTGCTCGACACGGGCGTCGACGACGAGCACCCGGACCTGGCCGGGAACGTCCTGCCGACGAAGGACATGGTCGGCTTCGGGGCGTCGCGCGGCGACCGCTCCTGGGCCCGCCACGGCACCGCCATGGCCGGGATCATCGCCGGACACGGACACGGCGTGAACGACGGGGACGGCGTCCTCGGCATCGCCCCCGAGGCCGAGATCCTCCCCGTCCGCGTGATCCTCGAAGACGGTGACTCGGCCCGCTCCAAGGCCCGCAGCACCCGCGGCAACGCCCTCGCCGAGGGCATCCGCTGGGCCGCCGACCAGGACGTCGACGTCATCAACCTCTCCCTCGGCGACGACTCCGAGTCCGCCCACCCCGAACCCTCCGAGGACGCCGCCGTCCAGTACGCCCTGGCGAAGGGCTCGATCGTCGTCGCCTCGGCCGGCAACGGCGGCGAGAAGGGCGACCACATCTCGTACCCGGCGGCCTACCCGGGCGTGATCGCGGTGACGGCCGTCGACGAGGACGGCGACCGCGCCCCGTTCTCCACCCGCCGCTGGTACGCCACCGTCAGCGCCCCCGGCGTGGACGTCGTCATCGCCGACCCCGACCGCAAGTACTACGAGGGCTGGGGCACCAGCGCCGCCGCGGCCTTCGTCTCCGGCGCCGTCGCCCTCATCAAGGCGGCCCACCCCGGTTTGAGCCCCGCCCAGGTCAAGCGTCTCCTGGAGAGCACCGCCCGCGAAGTCCCCGTCGGCGGTCGCGACGACTCCCGGGGCTTCGGCTTCGTCGACCCGGCGGCCGCCATCGAGGAGGGCGGCAAGCTCACGCCCGACGACCTCGCGTCCGCCTCGTACGGCGGCAAGTACTTCGGCTCGGGCCCGGACCCGGTCGAGGAGGAGGACCCGACCGCCGGCTGGGCCGCCCCCGCCGCGGGCGGCCTGGGCGTGGTCCTGCTGGTCACCGCGGTGGTGGTCTGGCGCGGACGCGGTCGCGGCCGCCCCGACGAGTACGTCATCTGACGCTCAGGCCCAGGCCCAGGCCTAAGCCCGGGTCCGGGTCCAGGCCCACGCCGATACCCACGCGTACGCCTACGATCCCGTACGCCTCCGGCCCCGTACGCCTATGACCCCGTGCTCCTACGACGTCGTGGCCGCGCTCGCCGTGACCGTCGCGTCCGCCGGACTCTCCGTGTCCCCGAACACCGAGACGGCCGCCTTCGCAGCCGCCTCCACCAGCGAGATCCCCTTCGCCTTCGTCGTGTTGCCGTTCGACACCACCGCGACCAGGTACTCCCGCCCGTCCACCGTGACCCGGCCGACGCTGTTGATGACCCACAGCCCGGTCGCGGTACGCGGCAACCACCCGTTCTTCAGGGCGAACGCCGCCGCGGGGGACCCGGACACGGCCGCCGACACCCCCCAGTCCTGGCCCGCCGCGATCTGTCCCATCAGCTCCTGGACGTACGCCCGCGAGGCCGCACTCAGCACGGACGTGTCGTCGTCCCCGAACACCTGCTGGAGCAGGGCGAGTTGATCGCTGGCCGTGGTCTGGGTGAGGCCCCAGTACAGGCCGTCGCCGCCCTCGGTGTCCGTGAGCCCGAACCGCTCGTTCGCGGCGTCCAGGCCGTCCGCCCGCCCGATGGCCATCCACAGAGCCGTCGCGGAGACGTTGTCGCTGTCACGGATCATCGTGGAGGCGTACGCCTTCTCCTGCGCGGTGAGTTGCCGGCCCGCGTCCTGCGCCTGGAGCAGCAGCGCCGCCAGGATGTCCGTCTTCACGATGCTGGCGGTGTCGAACCGTGCGTCCCCGTACCCGGCCGAGTCCCCGGACGCCACGTCGAGCACGGCCACGGACACCGCCGCCCCGTCCTCGACGGCCACGTCCGCCAGGGCCGCCGCGAGCAGCTCGTCGTGGTCCGCCTCGGGCGCCGCCACTGGTTCCACCGAAGCCTCCTCAGCGACCGTGTCCGCGCCCGGCGCGGTGGAGGCGGAGGCCGAGGGCGAGGGCGATACCGACGATGACGCCGACGACGATACGGCGGAACTCCCGCCGTCCTGCGCCTGGGCCCTCATGTACACCGTCCCGGCGGCCGTGCCGCCCACCAGGACGAGAGCGACGAGCGCGGCGTGGACGAACGGACGGCGCCCGGACGGGCGGGCGAGGCGACGCGCTCTGGGAGAGGGCATGCCGCGATGGTTCTGCGCCGGGCTGTGCGGCGGGTTAGGCGCGTGTTAGATGCTTGTCAGGAAAAGCTGAGAAAACCGTGAGTGATGTGACCGTCACGTTTCCGGCCTGCCGAACGCCTGGGAGACGTCCCCCGATAGGGTCGACGACCGTGGCGAGCAAGAACATTCCCGACCCAGGCTTCTCCGACGACGACGGCTCCGCCGACCCCCGGCTGAGCGCCGCGCTCGCCGCCTGGGCCGAGGACCGGACCGCCGTTGGCCCCGTCCTCGAAGCGCTCAAGGGCGCCCGGCTGCTCGTCCCCGTCGTGGCCGTGCTCGGCGAGGTCGAGGTGGACGAGAACGGGCTGCGCCGCGAGAAGACCAGCGACATGGCTGTCCCGACCCTGAAGGCCGGCGACCGCACGGCCCTGCCCGCCTTCACCTCGACCGACTCCCTGGCCCGCTGGGACCCCGCCGCCCGCCCCGTCGCCGTACCGCTGCACCAGGCCCTGCAGGCCGCCGCGCACGAGAAGGCCGACACGATCGTCCTCGACCTCGCCGGGCCCGTCCCCTACGAGCTGACCGGCCGCGCCCTGCTCGCCCTCGCCGAGGGCCGCACCACCACCGACCCGCTCGTCGACCCCGCCGTCCTCGACGCCGTACGCTCCGCCGTCGCCGCCGAGCCGGCCGTCCTCCGCGCCCACCTCGGCCCCGGACAGGCCGACGGCACCCTCGCCCTCGTCCTGGACCCCGCCGCCGCCCAGGCCGAGACCGCGCGGTCCGTCGCCGGACGACTCGCCGCCGACGAGACGCTGCGGGCCCGCCTGGTACGCGGCCTCGACCTGGCACTGCTGCCGGCCGGGGCGACGCCGCCGGGCGAGCCCTTGTACGTACGCCGGTGAAAGCTGTCCGTACGCCGGTGAGAGCCGTACGTACGCCAGCGAAAGCGGGATCGAAGGCCTAGCCGTAGATCGGGCCCGTGTACTTCTCGCCCGGGCCCTGACCCGGCTCGTCCGGGACGACCGACGCCTCGCGGAACGCCAGCTGCAGCGACTTCAGACCGTCGCGCAGCGGGGCCGCGTGGAAGGAACTGATCTCGGTCGCGGACGCGTCCAGCAGACCGGCGAGGGCGGTGACCAGCTTGCGGGCCTCGTCCAGGTCCTTGTACTTGTCGCCCTCCTCGGTCAGACCGAGCTTCACCGCGGCGGCGCTCATCAGGTTGACGGCGACCGTCACGATCACCTCGACCGCGGGGACCTCGGCGATGTCGCGGGTCATCGAGTCGAAGTCGGGGTTCTCAGGAGGGGTCTCACTCATGCCCCACACGATAGGCCCCGGCGCGTACGCCCCGACCTGCGGGAGTCCGCTGCGCCCCGATTGGCACCGCAGGTTTGAACCCGCTATGGTTAGTTCTACGACCGGCTGGACACCTGTGTGCCCGGCCCGCAAGTGGAGGCTCCGAACTCCCACCTGACCGTCCCCCGGGATGGCAGGTCATCCGGTCAGGCGGCCCCCACCGTTCCGTACGGACGGTGGAGTCGTCCGATATTGCGCCCCGCGGCACACCCGCGGCGGTGCTCCGGCAGTACATGGAGCCCCGCCTGTGTCCCGTCCGGGGCATTTTTCATGCGCCGCGATGGTTGGTCCGGATGTCAACCAGACATAACGCGGCGGTCCGCCAGACCGTCGTGTGGTGCTACCGAGGAGGATCCATCAGCGCCGAGCCCCGCATCAACGACCGGATTCGCGTTCCCGAGGTGCGACTTGTCGGTCCCAGCGGCGAGCAGGTCGGGATTGTTCCGCTTGCCAAGGCCCTGGAGCTTGCGCAGGAGTACGACCTCGACCTGGTCGAGGTGGCCGCGAACGCACGTCCGCCGGTCTGCAAGCTCATGGACTACGGGAAGTTCAAGTACGAGTCGGCCATGAAGGCCCGTGAGGCGCGCAAGAACCAGGCGCACACGGTCATCAAGGAGATGAAGCTCCGGCCGAAGATCGACCCGCACGACTACGACACCAAAAAGGGTCACGTCGTCCGGTTCCTCAAGCAGGGCGACAAGGTCAAGATCACGATCATGTTCCGTGGTCGCGAGCAGTCCCGGCCCGAGCTGGGCTACCGACTGCTGCAGCGTCTCGCTTCGGACGTCGAGGACCTCGGGTTCGTCGAGTCGAACCCGAAGCAGGACGGCCGAAACATGATCATGGTTCTCGGTCCGCACAAGAAGAAGACCGAGGCGATGGCCGAGGCCCGCCAGGCGCAGGAAGCCCGCAAGGCCGAAGCGAAGGCCAACCCCGGCAAGTCGCAGAACGCCGCCGACTCCGACGCGGTCGACTCCGACGACGTCGAGGCCGAGGTCGAGGCGCCTGCCGAGGAGCCTGCCGAGGCGTAAGTCCCCGGGACGCGAGTCCGGGGGAAACCCTGGACACCGGTCCAGGGTGTCAACCGATAGAAATGACGTTCCGTCGTGCCCGGTTTCGCGACCGGGCACCGGAGCGCCACTGACGAGGAGAGAACGGCGCTATGCCGAAGAACAAGTCGCACAGCGGTGCCAGCAAGCGCTTCAAGATCACCGGCTCCGGCAAGGTGCTCCGTGAGCGCGCCGGCAAGCGCCACCTGCTCGAGCACAAGTCGTCCCGCGTGACGCGTCGCCTCACCGGCAACGCCGAGATGGCCCCGGGCGACGCCGCGAAGATCAAGAAGCTTCTCGGCAAGTGACGCGACGGCACCTGATCAACCGATCGGTGCGCGCCGTACGTCAGGACCGGGACCCCATCGAATTCGGGTCGTGTGAGGACACCCACGGCCCCGCTACAAGGAGTTAACAAGTGGCACGCGTCAAGCGGGCAGTCAACGCCCACAAGAAGCGCCGGGCGATCCTCGAGCAGGCCTCCGGCTACCGCGGTCAGCGTTCGCGCCTGTACCGCAAGGCCAAGGAGCAGGTCACCCACTCGCTGGTCTACAACTACAACGACCGCAAGAAGCGCAAGGGCGACTTCCGTCAGCTGTGGATCCAGCGCATCAACGCTGCGGCCCGCCAGAACGGCATGACGTACAACCGCCTCATCCAGGGTCTGAAGGCCGCCAACATCGAGGTGGACCGCAAGATCCTCGCCGAGCTGGCCGTCAACGACGCCACGGCTTTCGCCGCGCTGGTCGAGGTGGCCCAGAAGGCGCTGCCGGCGGACGTGAACGCGCCCAAGGCAGCGTGACGCTCGCGCTGGCTCGAGCCCCGCGTGTGTTGTGACCCGGACCCGCAGGTGTTCGCCGCCTGCGGGTCCGGGCGTTTTCGGGTGCGTTGTCGGCTGCGGGTGGGTGGGGCTCCTCGCGCAGTTCCCCGCGCCCCTGAACAGCAGGGGCTGCGCCCGTGCTTTTCAGGCCCGCAGGGGCCTGGTCTTTCAGGGGCGCGGGGAACTGCGCGAGGAGCCCCACCCACCCGCACTCGCCGAACGCACCGCACTCCCCGAGCTCTCAGGCGCCCAGTCCACCCGCTCACCCACCCGATCCAAAAGGTGACCCATGCCCCCCGCCCCCGAGTTGATCTCCCCCCGCTCCGCCCGCGTGTCCGCCGCGCGGCGGCTCGCGAAGCGGAACTTCCGGGGCAAGGACCGGCTGTTCCTGGCGGAGGGCCCGCAGGCGGTGCGGGAGGCGGCCGGGCACCAGGTGCAGGGCACGCCCACCCTCGTCGAACTGTTCGCCACGGTCGAGGCCGCGGAGCGGTACGCCGACATCGTCGGGGAGGCCCGCGCCGTCGGGGCACGGGTGCACCTCGCCGACGAGGCGGTCGTCGCCGACATCTCCACCACCGTCACGCCGCAGGGCCTCGTCGGGATCTGCCGGTTCCTCGACACCCCCTTCGAGACGATCCTCAAGGGCCGTCCCAAGCTGGTCGCCGTGCTCGCCCACGTCCGCGACCCCGGCAACGCCGGCACCGTACTGCGCTGCGCCGACGCCGCGGGGGCCGAGGCCGTCGTGCTCACCGACGCCTCCGTGGACCTCTACAACCCCAAGGCCGTGCGTGCCTCCGTCGGGTCGCTGTTCCATCTGCCCGTCGCCGTCGGCGTGCCCGTCGATGAGGCCGTGGCGGGGCTCAGGAGCGCCGGTGTGCGGATTCTCGCGGCCGACGGGGCGGGACAGGACGACCTCGACGACGAGCTGGACAAAGGGACGATGGGCGGGCCCACGGCGTGGGTGTTCGGGAACGAGGCGTGGGGGCTGCCCGAGGAGACGCGGGGGCTCGCCGACGCCGTCGTACGCGTACCGATCCACGGAAAGGCGGAAAGCCTGAACCTGGCGACCGCCGCCGCCGTATGTCTCTACGCGTCCGCCCGTGCACAGCGCGCCTTCGGAGGGTGCCGCACCGTCACGCCCAGCTAGTAGGGTGACGGGCTCGGGGGCCCACTGCACAACGCGAGAGGTGGGGTACGGGGATGAGGGTCGGCACGAGCAGCGCACGGGGGGCACGGGACGTGCTCGCCACACCTGCGGCCCGGCAGGATGACCTCGCCGAGCTCGGCATCGACCCCGACGACCTCCCCGACGGACTGGTCGTGGCCGACGAGAACGGCCGCGTGATCTGCTTCAACGCCGCCGCCGCCCGGATCACCGCCACCCCCGCCGCCGACGCCCTCGGCCGCCCCCTCGAATGGGCCCTCCCTTTAGAAGACCTCGAAGGCCGCCGCTGGTGGCAGCTGACCGACCCGTACGGCGGGCTCGCCATCCGGGTCGGACAGCCCGAGCGGAACCTGCTCCTGCCCGGGGCGCGCGAGATCCTCGTATCGGCCCGCTACATCCGTACGGAGCCGAAGGGCCCCGTCCGCCGGGTCGTCGTCTCCCTGCGCGACACCGAGGCCCGGCGCCGCACCGAGCGCAGCCACGCCGAGCTGATCGCCACCGTGGCCCATGAGCTGCGCTCGCCGCTGACGTCGGTCAAGGGATTCACCGCGACGCTGCTGGCCAAGTGGGAGCGGTTCACCGACGACCAGAAGAAGCTGATGCTGGAGACCGTGGACGCCGACGCCAATCGGGTCACCCGGCTCATCGCGGAGCTGCTGGACATCTCGCGGATCGACTCCGGGCGGCTCGAAGTGCGGCGGCAGCCCGTCGACATCGGCGCGGCCGTCGGGCGGCACATCCAGGCGTACGTCGCCGCGGGGCAGCCGGCCGACCGGTTCCTGCTGCGGATCGAGCAGCCGCTGCCCGATCTGTGGGCCGACCCGGACAAGATCGACCAGGTGCTGAGCAACCTGCTGGAAAATGCGGTGCGGCACGGCGAGGGAACCGTCACGATTGACGTCACGCCCACGGCGTCCCCCCGGGAAGGGGAGGACACCGGTACGTCGGTCACGGTGAGCGACGAAGGCAGTGGCATCCCGGAGGAGTCCATGAACCGCGTCTTCACCCGCTTCTGGCGGGGCAGCAAGCGCGGCGGCACCGGCCTCGGGCTGTACATCGTCAAGGGCATCGTCGAAGCCCACGGCGGCACCATCACCGTCGGACGCGCCCCCGGCGGCGGCGCCGAGTTCCGATTTACGTTGCCCGTGAGCGCTCCGGCCTACCTGGCCTGAGCACCACGGGCGCGTTCGTTCACCTCCACCCCGTTAGACTCGGCCTTTGGCACCTTTGTGTCCCAAAAACCGTGACGATCTGTCCACGAGTCGGTACGGGGACCTTCAGCCAGCCAATCGGAAGCACGGGAAGAGATGTCGGCACCGAATAAGTCGTACGACCCTGTAGAGGTCGAGGCCTTGAAACCGGAAGAGATCGAGCGCATGCGGGACGAGGCGCTCGCCGCCTTCGCCGCCGCGGACTCCCTCGACGCGCTCCAGGAGGCCAAGGTCGCCCACACCGGCGGCACCTCCCCGCTGGCCCTCGCCAACCGCGAGATCGGCGCGCTGCCCCCGCAGGCCAAGGCCTCGGCCGGCAAGCTGGTCGGCCAGGCCCGGGGCGCGGTGAACAAGGGCCTCGCCGCCCGTCAGAGCGAGCTGGAGTCCGAGCGCGACGCCCGGGTGCTGGTCGAGGAGGCCGTGGACGTCACGCTGCCCTACGACCGCGTACCGGCCGGCGCCCGCCACCCGCTCACCACCCTGTCGGAGCGCATCGAGGACGTCTTCGTGGCCATGGGCTACGAGGTCGCCGAGGGCCCCCAGGTCGAGGCCGAGTGGTTCAACTTCGACGCCCTCAACATCGGCCCGGACCACCCGGCCCGCGGCGAGGCCGACACCTTCTTCGTGCAGGGCCCCGAGGGCGGCACCGAGTCCGGCGTCGTGCTGCGCACCCACACCTCGCCCGTGCAGATCCGCTCCCTGCTCGACCGCGAGCTGCCGGTGTACGTGATCTGTCCCGGCGTCGTCTACCGCACCGACGAGCTGGACGCCACGCACACCCCGGTCTTCCGCCAGGTCGAGCTGCTGGCCGTCGACGAGGGCCTCACCATGGCCGACCTCAAGGGCACGATGGACCACATGGTCCAGGCCCTGTTCGGCGAGGGCATGAAGACCCGGCTGCGGCCGAACTTCTTCCCGTTCACCGAGCCGTCCGCCGAGATGGACATGGTGTGCTACGTCTGCCGCGGCGAGTCCGTCGGCAACCCCGACCGCCCCTGCCGCACCTGCTCCAGCGAGGGCTGGATCGAGCTCGGCGGCTGCGGCATGGTCAACCCCAAGGTCCTCACCGCCTGCGGCGTCGACCCGGAGAAGTACAGCGGATTCGCCTTCGGGTTCGGCATCGAGCGGATGCTGATGTTCCGCCACAACGTCGAAGACATGCGAGACATGGTCGAGGGTGACGTCCGGTTCACCCGGCCGTTCGGGATGGAGATCTGATGCGGGTCCCGCTTTCTTGGCTGCGGGAGTACGTCGACCTGCCGGCCACCGAGACCGGCCGTGACGTCCAGGCCAAGCTCATCTCGGCCGGCCTGGAGGTCGAGACGGTCGAGCAGCTCGGCGACGGCCTCAAGGGCCCCCTCGTCGTCGGTCAGGTGCTGACCATCGAGGAGCTGACGGAGTTCAAGAAGCCGATCCGCTTCTGCACCGTCGACGTCGGCACCGCCAACGGCACCGGCGAGCCCCAGGAGATCGTCTGCGGCGCCCGCAACTTCGCGGTGGGCGACAAGGTCGTGGTCGTCCTGCCCGGCGCCGAACTGCCCGGCGGCTTCGCCATCTCCGCCCGCAAGACCTACGGCCACACCTCGCACGGCATGATCTGCTCCAGCGACGAGCTGGGCATGGGCGACGACGGCACCAAGGGCATCATCGTGCTGCCGCCGGAGACCGAGGTCGGCAAGGACGCGATCGAGCTCCTGGAGCTGGTCGACGAGGTCCTCGACATCGCCGTCACCGCCAACCGCGGCGACTGCCTGTCGATCCGCGGCGTCGCCCGCGAGACCGCCATCGCCTACGGCCTGCCGCTGCGCGACCCGGCGCTCCTCGACGTCCCGGGGCCGAACGCGTTCGGCCACCCCGTCCAGGTCTCCGACCCGCTCGGCTGTGACCGCTTCACCGCCCGCACCGTCACCGGCCTCGACCCCGAGGCGCGCTCCCCGATCTGGCTCAAGCGCCGGCTGCAGAAGGTCGGCATGCGCCCGATCTCGCTCGCCGTCGACATCACCAACTACGTGATGATGGAGCTGGGCCAGCCGCTGCACGCCTACGACCGCTCCCTGGTCCAGGGCACGATCGGCGTGCGCCGGGCCGAGGAGGGCGAGAAGATCGTCACCCTCGACGGCACCACCCGCACCCTGCACGCCGAGGACCTGGTGATCACCGACGAGCGCGGTCCCATCGGCCTCGCCGGTGTCATGGGCGGCGCCGACACGGAGATCGCCGACCACGACGCCGCCGAGAACGGGGGGAACGCCTCCACCGACGTGGTCATCGAGGCCGCCCACTTCGACCAGGTCGCCATCGCGCGCACGGCCCGCCGGCACAAGCTGTCGTCGGAGGCGTCCCGTCGCTTCGAGCGCGGCGTCGACCCGATGGCCGCGGCCGCCGCCGCCCAGCGCACCGTCGACCTGCTGGTGCTCCTCGCCGGCGGTACGGCCGACGCGGGCGTCACCGAGGTGATCGCCCCGTCCGCGCCGCACACCATCACCATGCCCGCGAGCCACCCGGACAGGGTCGCGGGCGTCGAGTACGGCCGCGAGATCGTCGTACGCCGCCTCCAGGAGGTGGGCTGCGACGTCTACGGGCAGGACGAGCTGATCGTCACCGTGCCGTCCTGGCGGCCCGACCTCACCGAGGTCAACGACCTCGCCGAGGAGGTCATCCGGCTGGAGGGCTACGAGAACCTGCCCTCCACGCTGCCCAAGCCCCCGTCGGGCCGTGGCCTGACCCACCGGCAGCGGCTGCACCGCCGGGTCGGCCGGGCGCTGGCCGGCGCCGGATACGTCGAGGCGCCCAACTACCCGTTCATCGGCGAGCAGGTCTTCGACCAGCTCGGTCTGGACGCCGACGACCCGGCCCGCCGCGTCGTCAAGCTCACCAACCCGCTCAACGACGAGGAGCCCGCGCTCCGCACGTCGCTGCTGCCGGGTCTGCTGGGCGCGCTGCGGCGCAACGACGGCCGAGGCACGCACGACCTGGCCCTGTTCGAGACCGGCCTGGTGTTCCTCCCGCGTGAGGAGCGGCGCGTCGCCGTCGCGCCGCCGGTCGACCGCCGGCCCACCGACGAGGAGATCGCGACGCTGAACGCCGCGCTGCCCGAGCAGCCGCGCCACGTCGCCGTCGTCGTGGCCGGAGCCCGTGAGCAGGCCGGCTGGTGGGGCAAGGGCCGCCCGGCGGACTGGGCCGACACCATCGAGGCGGGGCGCGCGGTCGCGCGCGAGGCCGGTGCCGAACTGGTCGTCCGCAAGGGGCAGTACGGCCCCTGGCACCCGGGCCGCTGTGCCGAGTTCGTGATCGTCGCCGACGGCACCGAGCGGGTCGTCGGCCACGCCGGTGAGCTGCACCCGCGCGTGCTCAAGGCGCTCGGGCTGCCGGCCCGTACCGCCGCGATGGAGATCGACGTGGACGCCCTGGAGCAGGTGGGGGACAGCACCCCGCAGGCACCGAGCATCTCCTCGTTCCCCGTCGCCACGCAGGATGTCGCGCTGGTGGTCGACGCGTTCGTGCCGCACGCCGACGTGGAGGCCGCGTTGCGCGAGGGCGCGGGTGAACTCCTCGAGGGCATCCGGCTGTTCGACGTCTACGAGAACGCGGAGCAGCTGGGCGACGGGCGGAAGTCGTTGGCGTACGCGCTGCGGTTCCGCGCGGCGGATCGGACGCTGACCGTGGATGAGGCTTCGGCCGCTCGGGACGCGGCGGTCGCGCTCGCGGGCGAGCGTACGGGGGCCGTGCTTCGTAGTTAGGGCGCCCAGGGGGTGGGGGACTGCGCCGGTACGGCGGCCGCGGGGTGTTCGTGGCTGGTCGCGCAGTTCCCCACGCCCCTCGATGGGGCTTCGCCCTCATCGAGACCCTCCCCGAGTCACCTCACTCATTCGGGTGACAATCCTGGACGATCTCCCCAATCGGGGCATCCGGTCGACAGAATCGGACCGGTCTCTCGGGGCCGTTCGCGCTGTCCGGGCCTGATGGGGGGCCAACGGCATGATTCGAATCAGGGCTGGGTCTCCTCGGCGGGCGTTGTCCCGGGGGCGTCGTCTCTCCGGTCGGCGGTCCGTGCGGCGGGCGCTGATCGGCGCCCGGATCGCCGGTGGTGCCGTGTGCTTGGCGGTAGGCACCGGACTGATGCTGCACGTCAGGCAGGTGATGCTGCGGGAAGTGCGGCAGGCGCGCGAGGCCGCGGGCTCCGCGCGGAGCGCGCTGCTCAGGCCGCTGCCCGCGCGGATCGAGGGTCTGGCCACCGCCGCCGTCCAACTCTCCGCCGACCGGGGCGCGGGCGTCGGCGGCGACCTGTACGAGGTGATCGCCACCGAGCACGGCGTACGGGTGGTGATGGGCGACGTACGCGGCCACGGCCTCGCCGCCGTCGGCACCGTCGCCGCCGTCCTCGGCAGCTTCCGCGAAGCCGTCCACGACGAGGCCGACCTCGCCGGAGTCCTCGCCCGTCTCGACCGCGCCCTCGCCCGCCACCTCCGCGACGGCGCCCGCCCCGAGGACACCGAGGACTTCGTCACCGTCCTCCTCCTGGAGATCGGCCCCGACGGCGAACTGAACGCCCTCAACTGCGGCCACCCGTGGCCCTATCTGCTGGGCGTCGGCCGTGCGGCACCTGTCCCCCACGCCGACCCCATGCCCCCGCTCGGGCTCTTCCCGCTGCCCGCCGAGCTCCCGGTCACCGCCTGCGGTCAACTCCTCCCGGGCGAGGCCCTGTTCCTCCACACGGACGGGGTGGAGGACGCGAGGGACGGGCAGGGTCGCTTCTTTCCCCTGGCGGGCGCGCTGCGGGAAGCCGCACGAGGCCTCCCCGTCTCTCCCCAGTCGGTGCTCCGCGCGGTGTTCACCCAACTCCTCCGCCACGCAGGGGGAAGACCCAAGGACGACATCGCGATACTGGTACTCCGCAACGACCGGCTGATCAGCCGGACCCGTGCTTTTGGGGGCGCGGGGAACTGCGCGACCAGCCACGACACACCCGCAGCCGACAACCCACCTGTCGCTCCCGCCCCGTAGTCGCCCCCGTTCGGCCCGGCCGGGCCGCCGCACTGTACGAGGGGGAGCCGGCGGCCCGGCCGGCCTCTTGCGAGGCATTTCAGTCAACCGGTCCGAAACTCTCTGCGACAGCGCGTGCACAGCCCGAATTCGGGCGTTCGCTTCACACCCCGTGTGAAAGGAGAGGCGCTACGCTGCCACTCGCCGGCACCGAGCCACCGGAGGGCCTCCATGCAGCCCAACACCCTGCTCGACGCGATCCTCGACGAGGCCGGTATCTCCCACGCCGGTCTCGCCGCGCACGTCAACCAGGCGGGGCGGGTCCGTGGGCTGGCACTGAGGTACGAACACACCGCCGTGGCGCGGTGGTTGAAGGGGCAGCGGCCGCGAGGGCAGGTGCCCGACCTGATCTGTGAGGTGCTCGCCGGGCGGCTGCACCGGACCGTCACCCTCGACGACATCGGGCTCGGCGTGCCGGGCGAGGCGATCTCCCCGCACGGTGCCGGGCTCTCCGGTTTCGTGGAGCGAGCCACCGCCCTGTGGCGCTCCGACGAACAACAGCGCCCCCATGTCCTCGGTGCCCCCGCCGTCACCGGGACGCCCGCCGTGATGCCCGTATGGGAGTGGGAGAACCCGCCGGAGGACGTCGATGTGTCCCGTGGCGGGCGGCATCGCGTCAGCATGGCCGACATCGAGATGCTGCGCGCGGCCCGTACGCACTACGAGCAGATGTACCGCAAGGCCGGAGGAGTCGCCACGCGCACCCGGATCGTGGGGTTCCTCAACGCCGAGGCCGCGCCGCTGCTGCGGGGCAGCTACACCGATGCCACCGGGCGCCAACTGCACCGGGCCACCGGCGGGTTGGTCGCGATCGCCGGGATCTGCGCCTACGACTCCGACGCCCACGGGCTGGCCCAGCGGTACTTCCACCAGGCGCTGCGGCTGGCGAAGGCCAGCGGGGACCGGGGGCTCGGGGCGTACGTCATCGCGCTGCTCGTCAACCAGGCGCTGTTCATGCGGGAGTACCGGCAGGCCGTCGCCTTCGCCGAGGCGGCGCTGCGCACCGCCGGCCCGCACATCACGCCGGCACTCGCCTCCGACCTCTACGCGATGCAGGCGAAGGCGTACGCGCACCTGGGCGACGGCACGAGTGCGCTGTCCTGCATCCGGCGGGCCGAGCAGGCCGCCGAGCGCATCCGGCGCGGGTACGAACCCGATGAGACCGGCTATGTCCAACCCGGCCTGGTGAACGTACAGGTGGCGGAGGCGTTGCTCAGCCTCGGCGAACTGACCGCCGCGGCGGAGCACGCCGCGGCCGCCGTCGACACCCCGGCGCACGACCGGGGGCGGGTGCACCGGCTCGCGATGCTCAGCCAGATCGAGCTGCGGCAGGGCAACGCGGACAAGGCGGTGGCCACCGCCGTGGAGATGGCCGAGCGGGCGCGTGGAATGGAGTCCATGCGCCTGCGTGACAGACTGCGGGCGGTACGCGAACACCTCGCGCGCAGCGGCTGCGCGGGGACCTCCGAAGCCGCCGAACTCATCGACGGAGCACTGCGCGTACCGCTCTGACACCGTCCCCGGGGCGCGGCCGTGCACCGGCTGTGCGCCTGCTGTCACCAAGCTCCTGCTGCGATATTGCCACTTACTCAGCGGAAGGTGGCAGAACCGTGCAGTGGACGAAGCAGAGCGAACAAACTGTGTACTCGAACCGCTGGTTCAGCGTCAATCTCGCAGATGTCGCGTTGCCGGACGGGCAGCACCTCGATCACTTCCTGATCCGGCTGCGGCCCGTCGCCGTGGCCACCGTGGTCAACGAGGCGAACGAGGTGCTGCTGCTCTGGCGGCACCGCTTCATCACCGACAGCTGGGGGTGGGAGCTCGCGGCAGGCGTCGTCGAGGACGGCGAAGCCATCGCCGCGGCGGCCGCCCGCGAACTGGAGGAGGAGACCGGATGGCGGCCGGGACCCCTGCACCACCTGATGAGCGTCGAGCCCTCCAACGGGCTCACCGACGCCCGGCACCACATCTACTGGGCCGACGAGGGCGCGTATGTCGGTCACCCCGTGGACGACTTCGAGTCGGACCGTCGGGAATGGGTTCCCCTCAAACTCGTTCCCGACATGGTCGCCCGCGGCGAGGTCCCGGCCGCCAACATGGCGGCCGCTTTGCTCCTGCTGCACCACCTGCGTCTCGGGCAGGATGCCAGGGGCTGAACTCCCCCTCGTGTCCCGCCCGGCCGGCTAGCGGCCCAGTGCCTGCCAGACGGACACCACCAGGGCGCCCAGGGCGGTGAGGGCCGCCACCGCGGGCAGGGGCCAGCGGCCGTGCTCCAGGGCGACGATCCGTGCGCTCAGATCGTCCAGTTCCTTGGCGGTCTGCTCGGCGCGGTGGCTCAGCAGGGTGTGCCCGCCTTCGACGCGGGCGTGCGCCACGTCCAGGCGGCGGCGTAACTCTGCGAGTTCACCGTGGAGCACGGGAGGCTCGGGGTCGATGGCCACGAGTCCGCTCCTTTCTGTAGTCGTGCCGTCCCTTGCATGCGCACGGCAAGTCAACTCGCCTGGTCGGCGCGTGGGGAGAGTGTGCGAACGGCATATGCGTGTCCGCCGCGCACACGGTGTGTGAATACGACGGGCCCGGCACCGATTTCGGTGCCGGGCCCGTGCGGGAAAGGGAAGCTGACCGTCCGTGATCAGGCGTACGAGTAGAAGCCCGACCCCGCCTTCCGGCCGAGCCTCCCTGCGTCCACCATGCGCTGGAGCAGCGGGGGAGCGGCGTACAGCGGCTCCTTGTACTCCTCGTACATCGAGTGGGCGATGGAGACGATGGTGTCCAGGCCGATCAGGTCGGAGAGCTTCAGCGGGCCCATCGGGTGGGCGCAGCCCATCTCCATGCCGTTGTCGATGTCCTCGCGGCTGGCGATGCCCGACTCGAACATCCGGATCGCGGAGAGCAGATACGGCACGAGCAGCGCGTTGACGACGAAGCCCGAGCGGTCCTGGGCGCGCACGGCGTGCTTGCCGAGCACCTTCTCGGCGAACAGCTGCGCCCGGCTGAGGGTGCCCTCGGAGGTGGTCAGCGCCGGGATCAGCTCGACGAGCTTCTGTACCGGGGCCGGGTTGAAGAAGTGGATGCCGATGACGTGGTCGGGGCGCGAGGTGGCGACCGCGAGCTTCACCAGCGGGATGGAGGAGGTGTTGGAGGCGAGGATCGCGTCCGGACGGGTCACCACCTGGTCGAGCACCTGGAAGATCTCGGTCTTCACCTGCTCGTTCTCCACGACCGCCTCGATGACGAGGTCCCGGTCGGCGAACTCGCCGAGATCGGTGGTGAAGCTCAGGCGCGCCTGCGTCTCGTCCCGCTCGGCCTCGGTGATCTTGCCGCGCTCGGCGGCCTTGGACAGGGAGTTGAACAGCCGGGTACGGCCGATCTCCAGGGCTTCGCCGGTGGTCTCGGCGACCTTGACGTCCAGTCCGGCGCGGGCGCACACCTCGGCGATGCCCGCTCCCATCTGGCCGCAGCCCACGACTCCGACGCGTGCAATGTCTCCCGCCGGGATGTCCGTCACATCGTCCCTTTCACTGGCTCTGTGTGCCTGGCGGACACCCCTGGTGTGGGCATGCGCCAAACCTGCACGTTACCCGCGACGTCTACTGATCAGTATTCCGGGTGTCACATGGAAGGCTGGCCCGGGGACGGTCCGCGAGGGGCGGGCACGCGGGACGCGGTAAGCGGAGGTAGGACGATGCACCGGAAGCCACGGATGTCACGACGGGCGTTCTGGGCGACCGCGGTGTCGACTCTCGTGGCGGCGGGCGGTGTGGCGGCGGGCACCGCCATCGCCGGCGGAGAGCCCGGCCCCCGCCGCAGGGCGGCCGAGGGCGAGCTGCGCGGCATGTGGCTGGCCACCGTCCTCAACCGGGACTGGCCCTCGAAGTCCGGCCTGACCCCCGACGAACAGCGCGCCGAGCTCCTCGCCCATCTCGACACCGCCGTCGACTGCCGCCTCAACACGGTGATCTTCCAGGTCCGCCCCACCGCCGACGCCCTCTGGCCCTCCCCGTACGAGCCCTGGTCGCAGTACCTCACCGGCACCCAGGGCAAGGACCCCGGCTGGGACCCGCTGGGCACGGCGGTCGAGGAGGCGCACGCTCGGGGCCTCTCACTGCACGCCTGGTTCAACCCGTACCGCGTCGCCATCCACGCCGACCCGAGCCGTCTCGTCGCCTCTCACCCGGCCCGGAAGAACCCCGACTGGGTCGTCCCCTACGGCGGCAAGCTCTACTACAACCCCGGCATCCCCGCCGTCCGCGCCTTCGTGCGGACGGCCATGCTCGACGCCGTACGGAAGTACCCGGTCGACGCCGTGCACTTCGACGACTACTTCTACCCGTACCCGGTCGCGGGCCAGGTCTTCGACGACGACGCGGCGTACGACCAGCACGGCGGCGGGTTCCCCAACCGGGCCGCCTGGCGGCGCGACAACATCGACAGGCTGGTGCGGGAGACGGCGGCGGAGATCAAGACGATCCGCCCCGGCACCGAATTCGGGATCAGCCCCTTCGGGGTGTGGCGCAACGCCGAGACCGACGAGCTGGGCTCGGACACCCGCGCGGGCGTGCAGACGTACGACGACCTGCACGCGGACACGCGCAGGTGGGTCCGGGAGAACTGGATCGACTACATCGTGCCGCAGCTGTACTGGAACATCGGCTTCGGCGCCGCCGACTACGCCAAGCTGCTGCCCTGGTGGGCCGAGACCGCCCGGGGCAGCGGGACGCGGCTGTACATCGGGGAGGCCCTGTACAAGGCGGGCGACCCGGCACAGCCCGCGGCCTGGCAGGACCCGGCCGAACTCTCGGCGCACCTCACCCTGGCCCGCGACTTTCCTGAGGCGCGTGGACACGCCTTCTTCTCGGCCAAGGACGTCCGGCAGGACAGGATCGGCACGATGGCACGCGTGGTCGCCGACCACTACCAGCAGCCGGCGGAGCCACCGCGCTGACGGGACCGGGGTGGGGCGGAGCGGTTACCTCGGGTCCCCGGGATGACGGACGACGGTGTCCGGGCCGGGGGACATCAGTGCCTCGTGCCCGTCGTCGTCGAACCTGACCCGGTAGGGCGGATTCCCGTCCTGGCCGAGCACCTCCAGGACCTCCGCGGTCCGGTCGTGGTGCCCGACGGTCCTGCCGTGCACCAGCAGGGTGTCGCCTACGGTTGCCTGCATCGGGGGGCCTCCTCGTCTTGCACGGGAGTGGCGGTCCGTGACCGCAGTCTATTGCGGGCGGCGCCGGTTGGACCGGTGTGCGTACGGACTCTCAGGCGGAAGTGCGCTGGGTGACCGCGATGCAGACCAGCACGGCGGCGGCCGTCAGGGGCGCGGCCGGGGTGAGCTGCTCGCCGAGGAGCAGCACCGACCACACCAGTGTGAGCAGCGGCTGCGCCAACTGCAACTGGCTGGCCTTCGGTATGCCGATCGCCGCCATGCCCCGGTACCAGACGACCAGCCCCAGGAACTGGGACCCGGCCGCCACCCACAGCAGCCCGGCCACACTGTGCGCGGTCAGTCGCACCGGCTCGTACGACAGGGCCAGCAGGGCCCCCGGCACACTCAGCGGCAGACACAGCACCAGGGCCCAGCCGATGACCTGCCAGCCCGGCATCACGCGGGCCAGCCGGCCGCCCTCGGTGTAGCCGGCCGCGCACACCAGCAGGGCGCCGAAGAGAAAGAGGTCGGCCGTCGTGAGGGCGCCGCCGCTCCGCGTCACGGTGAACGCGAGGACGGCGGCGGCGCCGGCGAGGGCGGCGGTCCAGAAGGTGCGCGAGGGGCGCGTGCCCATGCGCAGCGCCGAGCACAGGGCGGTCGTCAGCGGGAGCAGACCGACCACCACGGCGGCGTGCGCGGTGGTCGAGGTCCGCAGGGCGAGCGTGGTGAGCAGGGGAAAGCCGACGACCACTCCGGCGGCGACCACGGCGAGTCCGGCCCAGTGCCGGCGACCGGGCGGCCGCACCCGCAAGGCCAGCAGACAGCCGCCCGCGATGACGGCCGCGAGGACGCTCCGCACGGCGACCAGGGACCAGGGGCCGAAGCCCTCCAGCCCCCAGGCGGTGGCGGGGAAGGTGAGGGAGAAGGCGGTGACGCCGAGGGCGGCCTGGAGGGTGCCGCCGGTGCGGAGGCGGCGATCGGGCGTGGGCGAGGGCGCGGGCGTGGGCGCGGGCGAGTGCGCGGGCTTAGCTGGGCCCGCGTCGGCGGAGGACCGGGCTGCGGAGGTGGCCGGTCGCGGGTCGGTGCCTTCCCGGCCACCGCCCACCGCTACTGAATCCTGGGCGATAGCGCTACTCTCTGCTCTCATGCATGAGCGTAGCAGTGGCGCGGAGCTGGCGGAGCAGTTGCGGAAGGAGCTGGACCGCTACTCGCCGGGTGGAAAGCTGCCGTCGAGCCGGGCGCTCGTCGAGCGGTTCCGAGTGAGCCCGGTGACCGTCTCACGGGCCCTGGCGCAGCTGGCCGCCGAGGGGCTCGTGGTGACCCGACCGGGGGCGGGCGCCTTCCGGGCGCGGCCGCGCGAGAGCGGGGCGGCGGTCGTGGGGGACACGTCCTGGCAGGAGGTCGCGCTGAGCGCGGACGGCAGCGCCGAGCCGTCGCCCCGCACGGTGGACGCCTCCGGAGTGCTGGTCTCGCTCGCCTCTCCGCCGCCCGGCGTGATCGAGTTCAACGGCGGCTATCTGCACCCGTCGCTGCAGCCGGAGCAGGCGATGGCCGCGGCCCTGTCGAGGGCCGGGCGGCGGCCCGGGGTATGGGCGCGGCCACCGGTCGAGGGCGTCCCGGAACTGCGCGAGTGGTTCGCGCGGAGCATCGGCGGGGCGATCACCGCGGCCGAGGTGATCGTCGCGGCGGGCGGCCAGTCCGCCCTGACCACCGCCCTGCGCGCCCTCGCGCCGCCCGGGGCGCCCGTGCTCGTCGAATCGCCCACGTATCCGGGCATGTTGGCGATCGCGCGGGCGGCCGGGCTGCGGCCCGTTCCGGTACCGATGGACGCGGACGGCGTCAGACCCGCCCTGCTCGCCGACGCGTTCAAGGCGTCCGGCGCCCGTGTCTTCGTCTGCCAGCCGCTGTTCCAGAACCCCACCGGCGCCGCCCTGTCGGCCGACCGCCGGGGCGAGGTGCTGCGGATCGCCCGCGCGGCGGGAGCCTTCGTCGTGGAGGACGACTTCGTGCGCCGTCTCGTGCACGAGGACGCCGGGCCGCTGCCCAGGCCGCTGGTGGCCGACGACCCCGACGGTGTGGTCGTGCACGTCTCCTCGCTGACCAAGGCGACCTCGCCCAGCTTCCGGGTGGGTGCCCTGGCCGCGCGGGGCCCGGTCCTGGAACGGCTGCGCGCCATCCAGGTCGTCGACACCTTCTTCGTGCCGCGTCCCCTCCAGGAGGCCGCACTCGAACTCGTCGGCTCGCCCGCCTGGCCCCGCCATCTCCGGTCGGTTTCAAGGGAGTTGAAGAACCGCCGGGACACGCTGACGTCCGAGCTGCGCCTGGGGCTGCCCGAACTGGCGCTGCCCCACATCCCCTCCGGCGGCTACCACCTGTGGCTGCGCCTCCCTGACGGCACCGACGAGCCCGCCCTGGTCGCCGCCGCCCTCCGCACGGGCGTCGCCGTCACCCCCGGCCGCCCCTACTTCAGCGCCGAACCCCCGGCCGGTCACCTGCGGTTGAGCTTCGCCGGCGTCGCGGGGGCGGGGGAGATCACGGAAGGCGTGAGGAGGCTCAGGGCGGCCGTAAACGGTTCGACAGCGGGCTCCTGGCCTGCGAGCGTCCACCCATGAACGACGAGTCGACCCCGTCCGGCCTGCCCGAGGGCTACGAGATGTCCGCCGACCCGGACCGCATCGACGTCGGACGGGTCCACCACTGGCTGTCCACCGACGCGTACTGGGCCCTCGGCCGCCCTCGCGACAAGCAGGAGAGCGCGATCCGGGGATCGCTCAACTTCGGGGTGTACGAGGTGGGTTCGGGGGAGCAGGTCGCGTACGCCCGGGTGGTGACCGACCGGACCACGTTCGCGTGGCTCTGCGACGTGTACGTCGACCGGTCGGCGCGGGGGAAGGGCCTGGGCACGACCCTGGTCGCGGCCGTGCGCGAGCACCTGCGGCCGTACGGGCTGCGTCGCATCATGCTCGCCACGCACGACGCGCACGGCGTCTACGCGAAGCTCGGGTTCGCGCCGCTCGCCGAGCCCGACCAGTGGATGGCGCTCGTGTTCGAGTGAGCCGCACTGCTGGGCGACGAGTGTCCCCCGGGGCCCCGCGTAACTCCTGAGTCACGCCTCTTGACCTGCGGAGAACCCCGTTCCACCATCGCCGCATGCCTCTTCGGGTCACGTTCGTCGCCGCCGCGCGCTGTTCCTCGCTGCTCACGGAGCGTTTCGAGGACGACCGGCCGCTGGACCAGGCCGGCTGGGACGAAGTGCAGCGCGCCGCCCACGAGCTGGTGCCGCTGGCGGCGGCCGAGCTGCGCTACTGCTCGCCGACGCCCCGCAGCCGGGCCACCGGGGATGCCCTCGGCTACGCGCCGCTGGCCCAGCCCGCGCTGCGGGACTGCGACATGGGCCGGTGGCGCGGCTTCACGCTCGGCGAGGCCATGGCCCGGGAGCCCTCGGCCGTGGACGCCTGGCTCGCCGACCCGCGCGCCACCCCGCACGGCGGCGAGTCGCTGATCGCCTTCATCTCCCGCATAGGCGGCTGGCTGGAGACCCGCCCCGCGGGCGACGGCGGTCGTATCGTCGCCGTGGCCGAGCCGTCCGTGCTGCGCGCCGCCCTGGTCTACGCGCTGAAGGCCCCGCCGTCGTCGTACTGGAACATGGACATCCGGCCCCTGTCGACGGTCACGGTCGCGGGTCACGCGGGCCGCTGGAACCTGCGGCTGGGCGCCGCGCAGTAGGCGGGGCGGGTCCTGACGCGGGCGCGCGGGTGTACTCGGTGACCAGGAGCTGGTCCTTCGCTGGGCCGCCGACCCGCCAGGTCGTACGCCAGCGATCCTCGTCGTACACCGCGAACTCGCCCCGGTAGAGGTCGGCGACGCAGGGGTGGGTCGTGCGCCAGCGGCCGGCTGTCAGGTCCAGGTCGTGGAAGGGGCGGCCGTCGGCGAAGCGGACGTCCGCCGTGCCGGGGGTCGGGCCCGGCAGGAAGCGCAGGGTGCGTTCGGCCGGACGCGGCACGCCCTGCCAGACGAAAGTTCCGATCTCCCGGTGGAGGAGACCGCCGTCGTCCGACGGGCTGAAAACGGTCGTCCCGGAGAACTCCCCTTGCGCCCCGTTCGCCAGATCCCGCACGGACCGCAGGACCCGCCACCTTCCGGAGAGATGAGCCAGTACATCGGGAACTGGCAGGAAAACGCCCATCCGTCCTTCACTTCCGACACTTTCGGTGCTGTGCGACCCGTTGACGCTGTCTTGGTCACCTCCCTATCTTGCCGTTCGAAGTGCTGATCATTGTCTGATATTTCGAACAACTCCAGACCCCCACCCCGAGCCGCGGAGTATCCATGTCACGCAGCACCCGTACCCGTTGGAGACTCGGCCTCACCGCCACCGCCTTCCTGGTGGCGGCCGCCTCCGTCCCGGCCCCCGCGCACGCCGAGGACGTCACCGACTACGCGATCACCGTCGACCCGAGCGCCAAGGGTGCCAAGATCGACGACACGATGTACGGCGTCTTCTTCGAGGACATCAACCGGGCCGCCGACGGCGGTCTGTACGCCGAGCTCGTGCAGAACCGCTCCTTCGAGTACTCGACCGCCGACAACCGCGCGTACACCCCCCTCACCTCCTGGGCCGTCGACGGCACCGCGCAGGTCGTGAACGACGCCGGCCGGCTCAACGAGCGCAACCGCAACTACCTCTCCCTGGGCGCCGGTTCGGCCGTCACGAACGCCGGCTACAACACCGGTGTCCGGGTCGAGGAGGGCAAGAAGTACGACTTCTCGGTGTGGGCGCGCGCCGAGAGCCGTACGGCGCTGACCGTCACCCTCCAGGACGCCGACGGCACGCTGGCCAAGGCCCGCCAGGTGGTTGTCAAGGGCGGCTGGGCCAAGTACCGGGCCACCTTCACCGCGACCCGCACCAGCAGCGACGGCCGTCTCACGGTCGCCTCCGCAGGCGCCGCCGCCCTCGACGAGGTGTCCCTCTTCCCGCGCGACACCTACAAGGGCCACAGGAACGGTCTGCGCAAGGACCTCGCCGAGAAGATCGCCGCTCTGAAGCCGGGCTTCGTCCGCTTCCCCGGCGGCTGCCTGGTCAACACCGGTTCCATGCAGGACTACAGCGAGGCCTCGAACTGGGAGCGCAAGCGCTCGTACCAGTGGAAGGACACCATCGGCCCGGTCGAGACGCGCGCCACCAACTCCAACTTCTGGGGCTACAACCAGAGTTACGGCCTCGGCTACTACGAGTACTTCCAGTTCTCCGAGGACATCGGCGCGATGCCGCTGCCCGTGGTGCCCGCCCTCGTCACCGGCTGCGGCCAGAACAGGGCCACCGACGACGAGGCCCTGCTCCAGCGGCACATCCAGGACACGCTCGACCTCATCGAGTTCGCCAACGGGCCCGTGACCAGCGAGTGGGGCAAGAAGCGGGCGCGGATGGGCCACCCGAAGCCCTTCCACCTCACCCACCTCGGCGTCGGCAACGAGGAGAACCTGCCGAACGAGTTCTTCGCCCGCTTCCAGAAGTTCCGGGCCGCCATCGAGGCGAAGTACCCCGACATCAAGGTGATCTCGAACTCCGGCCCCGACGACACGGGCACCACCTTCGACACCGCGTGGAAGCTGAACCGCGAGGGACGCGTCGACATGGTCGACGAGCACTACTACAACAGCCCCCAGTGGTTCCTCCAGAACAACGACCGCTACGACTCCTACGACCGCGGCGGCCCGAAGGTCTTCCTCGGCGAGTACGCCTCCCAGGGCAACGCCTTCAAGAACGCCCTCTCCGAAGCCGCGTTCATGACCGGCCTGGAGCGCAACGCCGACATCGTGAAGCTCGCCTCCTACGCACCGCTCCTCGCCAACGAGGACTACGTGCAGTGGAGCCCCGACATGATCTGGTTCAACAACCGGGCGTCGTGGAACTCCGCCAACTACGAGACGCAGAAGCTCTTCATGAACAACGTCGGCGACCGGGTGGTGCCGTCGACGGCCACCGGCACACCGGCGCTGACCGGCCCGATCTCGGGAGCCGTGGGCCTCTCCACCTGGGCCACGACAGCGGCGTACGACGATGTGAAGGTGACGGCGGCGGACGGTACGAGCCTGCTCACCGATGACTTCAGCGGGGACGCCTCGAAGTGGACCCACACGGGCAAGGGCAGTTGGAGCATCCAGGACGGACAGTACGTGCAGACCGACGTGGCCGCCGAGAACACCATGGTCTCGGCCGGTGACACCGCCTGGCACGACTACGACGTCAAGGTGAAGGCCACCAAGAAGGCCGGCAAGGAGGGCTTCCTCGTCGCCTTCGGCGTCAAGGACACCGGGAACTTCTACTGGTGGAACCTCGGCGGCTGGAACAACACCACCAGCGCGGTCGAGCAGGCCGTGGACGGCGGCAAGTCCTCGCTGATGTCCAAGCCGGGCACGATCGAGACGGGCCGTGCGTACGACCTCGAGGTCAAGGTGCGGGGGCGGCAGGTGACCCTGTTGCTGGACGGCCAGGAGTGGGGCAGCTTCACCGACGACAAGCCGGCCGAGCCGTTCCGGCAGGTGGTGACGCGTGACGCGAAGACCGGCGATCTGATCGTCAAGGTCGTCAACGCGCAGTCGGTGGCCGCGCGTACGGCGATCGATCTCGGGGGTGCGAAGGTCCGCGCCAAGGCGCGGGTCACCACGCTCGCGGCCGCGCCGGACGCGGTGAACACGGAGACGGCTACGCCGGTGGCGCCGGTGACGTCCACGTTCCGTGGGGTGGCTGAGGAGTTCAGCTATACGTTTCCGGCGAACTCGGTGACGTTCCTGCGGATCAAGAAGAGGTGACGGGGGAAGCGGCCCGGGCTTGGTGAGCCGGGCGCGGGTGCGTGGGGGCTGGTCGCGCAGTTCCCCGCGCCCCTGATTGGGCCTGCGGCCCATCCAGGGGCGTACCTCGCCTACGAGCGGCGGCGGGGCTTTCCGGCCTTGCCGCCGCTCTTGGTGTTCTTGCCGCCGCCGGACGAGCCGCCCCGGGGGGTGCGGGTGGTCGGCTTGCCCGTGCCGGGGCGCTTGGGCTTCTGTTGCGGCTTCTTCTCCTCCGGGGGCTTCGCGCGGCCCCGTGAGCTGTTGACCGTGCGGCCCCGGACGATGCCGATGAAGTCCTCGACCAGGTCGGTCGTCGCGTCCTGGGGCCAGGACAGGGCGACGCGGGACTCGGGGGCGTCGGTGACCGGGCGGTAGGTCAGGTCCTTGCGGTGGTGGAGCCGGGCGAGCGACTGGGGGACGACGAGCAGCCCGATCCCGGCCGCCACCAGCTCGATCGCGTCCGCCGTGGTGGCGGGGCGCTCGAACGCCGGCTCGCCCGGCGGGCGCTCCCAGCCGAGGGTGTCGTCGAGAGGATGCAGCACGACCTCGTCCGCGAGATCCCCGGTGGTCACCTCGTCGACCGCCGCGACGACGTGGTCCTTGGGGATCACGACCACCGTGGTCTCGGTGTAGAGCGGGATCGCGCTGAGGTCGGTGCCGTCCACCGGCAGCCGTACGAGACCGGCGTCGGCACCGCCGTCCCGCAGGACGCCGAACGCCTCGGCGGTGGACACCTGGAGGAGGGTCAGGGGGACGTCGGGCAACCGCTCGTTCCAGATCCGCACCCACTTCGTGGGCGTCACTCCCGGGACGTACGCGAGCCGGAACGAAGGGGATGCTTCCGAGCCTGTCACATGACCAGGCTAACGGGCGGGGGCACGGGTCCGGTCACCGCGGGCGGCCAGGTGCCCGGCCGGCGGGCACGGGTACGGCGACGGACCCCGGTCGTCGGCCGTGGTCAGCGGTCGCGCACACGGTCGATACCCTTGACCTCATGACGTCGCACCAGACCACCCAGACCATGAAGCCCGCCACCGCGGCGAAGAAGCTGGGTGTGTACCTCGAAGCCACCCCCGCCGAGTTCCAGGAGGGCGTCGTCTCGCGCGCCGAGCTGACCACGCTCCAGACGAACCCGCCGGCCTGGCTGGAGGAACTGCGCCGCAACGGCCCGCACCCCCGCCCCGTGGTCGCCGCGAAGCTGGGTGTCTCCATCGCGGGCCTCGCGCGCGGCGGAATCACCGAGGCCCTCACCACCGAGCAGATCGAGGCCCTGAAGCAGGACAGCCCGGAGTGGCTGCAGAAGGAGCGCGCCACCCAGGCCGAGGTCCGCAAGGAAGGCGCCCGCATCAAGAAGCGCGACGCCGAGCGGGCGGCCCGGTCGGACGACCGGCGCTCCTGACCCGGTTCGGCGGTACACCGGACCCCGGCTACGCGCGTGGAAGCGTGCGGGCAGCAACCGTCGGCCTGACCGCGCGCACCGCCCCCGCACGACTCACGACTGCTGCTCGGCCGAAAACCATGAACCGTTCGGCAGGGGCCCTGGGCAGGATGCCCTCTGTGAAGCATCTCCTGTGCGGGCTCGCCGCCAATCCGGCTCTGCCGTCCGAGCTGGTCGACCGGCTGATCGCGCTCGCGGACGCCGATGTGAACGACGACCTCGCCCGTCGTGCCGACCTCAGCCGGGCGCAGGCGGTCACGCTCGCCTCGCTGGACGAGGGGAACGGCGTGCGGCTGGCGTACGGGGGAATGCTGACCGCCGCCGACGTCGATCCCACGGCACAACCGCTGGTCGCCCTCGCCCTCCTCGACGAGGGCGCCGGCGCCCCGGAGTGGGCTCGCCTCCTCGCGGCGGATCCGGTGGTCGCGCACCGGGAGAAGCTGGCCGCCTGCCCCGGTCTGCCGCCGGACGTGGTGGAGACCCTCGCCGCGGACTCGGACGTACAGGTCGTCGCGGAGCTCGCCCTGCGGGCCGCGCCGGACGTGGCCGCCCGTCTCGCCGAGCATCCGCACGCCGAGGTCCGCCGTGCGGTGGCGGCCAACGAGGCGACACCGCCGGACGTCCTGGCGGCGCTCGTCAGTGGCGAGGGGCTGCCGCCCGCGCGGCGCTGCCTGGTCTGCGACCACGAGGAGCCACCCTTCACGCACGGCGAGGGCTGCCCGCGGCCCGACTGCGATCTGCGGCCGGGTGCCTCCTGCGACGGCTCCCACGAATCCACCGCGCTCGACCTGCTGCGGGCGGCCCTGGAGAACCCGGCCACACCGGCGCGGGCGGTCGCGGGCTTCGCCGACCACCCGTCGCCGCTGCTGCGCCGGGCGCTCGCCGCCCGCCCCGGTCTGCCCCCGGAGGCGTACGCACGGCTCGCCGTGGATCCCACGCCCGGTGCCCGCGCCGATCTCGCCGAGAACCCCGCGATCGACGACACCCTGATCCGCGCGCTGGCCGACGACACCTCCCCCGACGTCCGGCGCGGGCTCGCGCACAACCCGCGGGTGCCCCTCGACGTGCTCGCCCACCTGGCCGCCACCACCAGGATCGGCAGCACCCTCCTGCCGCGGATCGCCTCCGCCACGGCCGCCGAGGTCGAGGAGCTGGTGCGCTCGCCGCACGCCGTCGTGCGCATGCTCCTGGCCACGCGGCGTGATCTGCCGGCCGCGATCCGCGCCACGCTGGCCGACGACCCCGACGCGAAGGTGGCCAAGTCCATAGCGCCGCACCCCAGCCTCGGCGAAGCGCGGTTGCGTGCCATGGTCGACCGGCACGGGGTCCAGGTCATCGCCGGGGTGGCAGCCAACCCGGATGCCGGCCCGGCCCTGCTGGAGCACCTGTCCCGGCACGCGCCCCCGGCGCGGAAGGCGTTCCGCGAGATCGCCCGGCACCCCCACGCGACGGCCCCGGCGCTGCTCGCCTGCCTGGCGGACGAACGGGCGAGGCCCCTCGCCGCCGGTCACCCGGCCCTCCCGCCCCAGGCCGTCACGGACCTGCTCACCGACACCGACCCGCAGGTGGCGGAAGCCGCGGCCGCCAACCCCTCGCTCCCGCTCGCCGTGATGGAGGAGCTGACCGGGGAAGCGACCAGGGAGATGACCGGGAGGACGACTGGGGAGATGACCGGGGAACTGCTGCCCCAGGACCTGCCGCCACCGGCGTCGAGCCGCTCACCCGGCCCGTCAGTAGGCAGCCGCCCCCTCATAGATTGCATAAACGTGCATCGAAACGTATAGTCATGCCATCCAGGAGGAGGGTTCCATGGCGGTACGTGTGGCGGTGGCGGGAGCGAGTGGTTATGCGGGCGGCGAAGTGCTGCGCCTGCTGCTCGCCCACCCCGAGGTCGAGATCGGTGCACTGACCGGCAACTCCAACGCCGGACAGCGCCTGGGCGGGCTGCAGCCGCACCTGCTGCCGCTGGCCGGCCGGGTGCTTCAGGAGACGACCGCCGAGGTCCTCGCCGGGCACGACGTGGTGTTCCTCGCGCTGCCGCACGGGCAGTCCGCGGCCGTGGCCGAGCAGCTCGGCCCGGAGGTGCTCGTGGTCGACATGGGCGCCGACTTCCGGCTGAGGGACGCGGCGGACTGGGAGCGGTTCTACGGCTCGCCCCACGCCGGCACCTGGCCCTACGGCCTTCCCGAACTTCCGGGTGCCCGCACCGCGCTGGAGGGGTCCAAGCGCATCGCGGTACCCGGTTGCTACCCCACGGCCGTGACGCTGGCCCTGTTCCCGGCGTACGCGGCGGGCCTCGCCGAGAACGAGGCCGTGATCGTCGCCGCCTCCGGCACGTCCGGCGCGGGCAAGGCGCCCAAGGCGCACCTGCTCGGCAGCGAGGTCATGGGGTCGATGACCCCGTACGGCGTCGGCGGCGGCCACCGGCACACGCCCGAGATGATGCAGAACCTCGGCGGCGTCGCGGGCGAGCCGGTCTCCGTGTCCTTCACGCCCACCCTCGCGCCGATGCCCCGCGGCATCCTCGCCACCTGCACCGCGAAGGCCAGGCCCGGCGTCACCGCCGAGTCGGTGCGCGCCGCGTACGAGAAGGCCTTCGGCGACGAGCCGTTCGTCCACCTGCTCCCCGAGGGGCAGTGGCCGGCGACGGCGTCCGTCTACGGTTCCAACGCCGTTCAGATCCAGGTCGCGTACGACGAGGCCGCGGGCCGCATCATCGCGATCAGCGCCATCGACAACCTCACCAAGGGCACCGCCGGTGGCGCCCTCCAGAGCATGAACATCGCCCTCGGACTCCACGAGACGACGGGGCTTTCCACGATCGGGGTCGCACCGTGAGCGACGCACGCGCAGCCGCCGGGCCGCAGACGACGACGATGGCCGCACCGCTGCGCTGCACGGGCGACAGCGACATCAGCCGCTTCCGCGGCGGGGCGAACGAGGAGACGCAGTGAGCGTGACGGCAGCCAAGGGGTTCACGGCGGCGGGCATCGCCGCCGGAATCAAGGAGAACGGCAACCCGGACCTGGCCCTCGTGGTCAACACCGGGCCCCGCCTCGCCGCCGCGGGCGTCTTCACCTCCAACCGGGTGAAGGCCGCGCCGGTGCTCTGGTCCGAGCAGGTGCTGAAGGGCGGCCAGGTCTCCGCCGTCATCCTCAACTCCGGTGGCGCCAACGCCTGTACGGGCCCGAAGGGCTTCCAGGACACCCACGCGACCGCCGAGAAGGTCGCGGACGTCCTCGAAGGACACAACGCGGGCGAGATCGCCGTCGCCTCCACCGGCCTCATCGGCGTACTGCTGCCGATGGACAAGCTGCTGCCGGGCGTCGAGACGGCCGCCGCGCAGCTCTCCGAGCACGGCGGCGAGAAGGCCGCCATCGCGATCAAGACCACCGACACCGTGCACAAGACGTCCGTCGTCTCCAGGAACGGCTGGACCGTGGGCGGCATGGCCAAGGGCGCGGGCATGCTCGCCCCCGGCCTCGCCACCATGCTCGTCGTGGTCACCACCGACGCCGACCTCGACAGCGAGACCCTGGACAAGGCCCTCAGGGCCGCCACCAGGGTCACCTTCGACCGCGTCGACTCCGACGGCTGCATGTCCACCAACGACACCGTGCTGCTGCTCGCCTCCGGAGCCTCCGGAGTCACCCCTCAGTACGCGGAGTTCGCGGAGGCCGTCCGCGAGGTGTGCGACGACCTCGGGCAGCAGCTGATCCGGGACGCCGAGGGCGCCGGCAAGGACATCAGGGTCGAGGTGGTCAACGCCGCGACCGAGGACGACGCCGTCGAGGTGGGCCGCTCCATCGCCCGCAACAACCTCCTCAAGTGCGCCATCCACGGCGAAGACCCCAACTGGGGACGGGTGTTGTCCGCCATCGGCACCACCAGGGCCGCCTTCGAGGCCGACCGGCTCAACGTCGCCATCAACGGAGTCTGGGTCTGCAAGAACGGCGGTGTCGGCGAGGACCGCGACAACGTCGACATGCGCTACCGCGAGGTGCACATCGTCGCCGACCTCGCCGCCGGGTCCGAGACCGCCACGATCTGGACCAACGACCTCACCGCCGACTACGTCCACGAGAACAGCGCCTACTCGTCATGAGCACTACGCGGAAGCACACCGCCCTTCCCAAGGCCCGCATCCTGATCGAGGCGCTGCCCTGGCTGACCCGCCACCACGGCAAGACCGTCGTCATCAAGTTCGGCGGCAACGCCATGGTGGACGAGGAGCTGAAGCACGCCTTCGCCCAGGACGTCGTCTTCCTGCGGCAGGCCGGCCTCAACGTGGTCGTCGTGCACGGCGGCGGCCCGCAGATCAGCCGGGCCCTCGACAGGCACGGCATCGTCAGCGAGTTCAAGGCCGGCCTGCGCGTCACCACCGCGGAGGCCATGGACGTCGTACGCATGGTGCTCGCCGGACAGGTGCAGCGCGAGCTGGTCGGGCTGCTCAACCAGCACGGACCGCTCGCCGTCGGACTGACCGGCGAGGACGCGCACACCATCACCGCCACCAAGCACCAGCCCGAGATCGACGGCGAACTGGTCGACATCGGGCGGGTGGGCGAGATCACCGCGATCGACACGGGCGCGATCGAGGCACTGCTCGCCGACGGCCGCATCCCGGTCGTCTCCTCGATCGCCCGGAGCCAGGACGAAGGTGACATGGGGCATGTCTACAACGTCAATGCTGATACGGCGGCTGCGGCACTCGCTGCTGCTCTGGGCGCCGAAACCCTCATGGTCCTCACGGACGTCGAGGGCCTCTACGAGGACTGGCCCAACAGCGACGAGGTGATCAGCCGCCTCACGGCTTCCCAACTGGAGAAGCTGCTGCCGGAGTTGTCCTCCGGCATGGTGCCGAAGATGCAGGGCTGTCTGCACGCCGTGCGGGGCGGCGTGAACACCGCCCGCGTCATCGACGGCCGGGTCCAGCACTCGATCCTGCTGGAGATCTTCACCGACGAGGGCATCGGCACGATGGTCGTGCCCGACGCCGAGCAAGAGGGGGATGCCGAATGACCGAGACCGCCAAGAACGCAGAGCTCACCCAGCGGTGGCAGGGCTCGCTCATGAACAACTACGGCACCCCGAAGCTCTCGCTCGTCCGCGGCGCGGGCACCAGGGTGTGGGACGCCGACGGCAAGGAGTACGTCGACTACGTCGGCGGCATCGCGGTCAACGCGCTCGGCCACGCCCACCCGGCGATCGTCGAGGCCGTCAGCAGCCAGATCGCCTCCCTCGGCCATGTCTCCAACCTGTTCATCGCCGAGCCGCCCATCGCGCTCGCCGAACGGCTCCTGGAGCACTTCGGCCGCGACGGCAAGGTCTTCTTCTGCAACTCGGGAGCCGAGGCCAACGAGGGCGCCTTCAAGATCGGCCGGCTGACCGGGCGGCCCCACATGGTCGCCACCGAGGGCGGCTTCCACGGCCGGACCATGGGTGCCCTCGCCCTCACCGGCCAGCCCGGCAAGCAGACCGGCTTCCACCCGCTGCCCGGCGACGTCACGCACGTCCCGTACGGCGACGCGCAGGCCCTGGCCGCCGCGGTCACCGAGGAGACGGCCCTCGTCATCATCGAGCCCGTCCAGGGCGAGAAGGGTGTCGTGGTCCCGCCGGCCGGCTATCTGAAGGCCGCGCGGGCCATCACGGCCGCCAGCGGCTCGCTGCTGGTCCTCGACGAGGTGCAGACCGGCGTCGGCCGGACCGGGCACTGGTTCGAGTACCAGGCGCACGAGGGCGTCCTGCCGGACGTCGTCACCCTCGCCAAGGGCCTCGGCGGCGGACTCCCGCTCGGCGCGACCGTCGCCTTCGGCCGGGCCGCCGAACTGCTCCAGCCCGGCCAGCACGGCACCACCTTCGGCGGCAACCCGGTCGCCTGCGCCGCCGGACTCGCCGTCCTGGAGACCATCCGGGCCGAGGGTCTGCTGGAGAACGTCAAGCGGCAGAGCGAGAAGCTGCGGAACGGAATCGAGTCCCTCGGCGACCCGATGATCGACTATGTCCGTGGCGCGGGCCTCCTGCTGGGTATCGTGCTCACCGAGCCGCTCGCGCCCCTGGCGCAACAGGCCGCTCAGGACGCCGGTTTCCTGGTGAACGCGCCCGCCCCCGATGTCGTACGGCTGATGCCCGCGCTCAATATCGGTGACGCGGACGTGGACGCCCTCCTCCAGGCTCTGCCCGGCATCCTCGACGCGGCGCGGGCGGCGCACGAAGCCAGCGGGGACGGACGAGCCGGAGAATGAGACGACGATGAGCCAGGCGCAGGAGCACGACCAGGCGGGGCCCGCCGTGCCGCAGACCCGCACCGCACGCCACCGGCGGATCGTGGACATCCTCAACCGGCAACCTGTGCGGTCGCAGAGCCAGTTGGCGAAGCTGTTGTCCGACGACGGGCTGAGCGTCACGCAGGCGACGCTCTCCCGGGACCTGGACGAGCTGAACGCGGTGAAGATCCGCAACAACGACGGCGACCTGATCTACGCGGTGCCGAGCGAGGGGGGTTTCCGCACCCCTCGGGCCCCGCTGGGGGAGTCGGCGAAGGAGGAGCGGATGCGGCGGCTCTCCGCGGAGCTGCTGATCTCCGCGGAGGCCTCGGCGAACCTGGTCGTCCTGCGTACGCCGCCGGGGGCGGCCCAGTTCCTGGCCTCGGCCATCGATCAGGCGGAGCTGCACGACATCCTGGGGACCATCGCCGGTGACGACACGCTGCTGTTGATCAGCCGGGACCCCGTGGGCGGACAGGCGTTGGCGGATCACCTGTTGCGGCTGGCTCAGAACGGGAACGGGCACTGAAGGGGGTGCTTCGCGGGGACACCGGCCGCGGGTCCGTGGTGGCTGGTCGCACAGTTCCCCGCGCCCCTGAAAAGGGGCTTCGCCCTCTTTTTCCCGCCTGACCGGCTGCGGGCAGGCGTGCCGCCGGTGCGGCACGGGTGGGCGCGGCGGCACCCGGTGAGAGTCGGTGAGCGCCGGTGAGCGCCGGTGAGCGAAACCCGCCGCCCGCTCAGCCCAGCCGCGCGGCCAGCCCTCCCGTGCAGCGGACCTCGTCGCCCGCCGTGATCAGCAACGCCTCCGCGTCCTCCAGGGACTCCAGCCACGCCAGGCCCTCACGGGAACCCATCGCGAAGGCGGCCGTCGCCCAGCAGTCCGCCCAGGTCAGGCGGGGGGCGACGACCGTGACGGAGACCAGGTCCGTCACGGCGGACTTCCCCGTGCGGGGGTCGACGATGTGGGCGCCGCGCTCGGCCGTGCCGGAGGTGGCGACAGCGAGGCGGTCGGTACCTGCGGCGGTGACGACGGCGGCGAGGCCACCCGGACGGAGCGGGTCGGCCACGCCCACGCGCCACGGCCGCTCGGGACCGGGGACACCGCACAACTGGACGTCACCGCCCCCGTTGACGCTCACCCCGGCCACCCCGGCCTCGACCAGACGCAGGGCGGCCCGTTCGGTGGCCCACCCCTTCACCAGCCCCGTCGGGTCGAAGCGGCCCGCGTACGTGGCACTGAACCAGCCGTCACTCAACCGCTCGGCCTCGGCACACAGGTGGAGCACCTCGGCGACCTCGGGAGCGCACTCCTCGATCGTCACCTCGCCCCGGGCGAGCCGGGAGATCTGGCTGTGCTCCCGGTAGGTGCTGAACACCTCGTCCACGGCGTGGAGTCCGGCCACCGCCTCGTCGAGCGCGGCCCTGACCGCCGTGGGCTCGCCTCCTCGGACGTCGAAGGAGAAGACGGTGCCCATGACCTCCTCGGCGTGCCGCAGCTGGGAGGGCGCGGCGGCCCCGGCGGGTTCGGCCACCGGATCAGCCGGCCTGGTCCAGAGCGGACTGGAGGGACTGCTGGTAACCGCCGCTGGTGTATGTGGCGCCCGAGACAGCATCGATGTCAGCGCTCCCTGCCGAGACGGCGTTCTGGTTGAGCTGGGGGATGGCGGTACCGCTGATCTGGGTGGAGCGGCCGCCGGTGGGCTGCTGCAGCGCCTCGGCGCCTGTGATCCTGCCGTCGGTGACCGTGACGCGGACCTGGACCGGGCCGTAGTCCGTCTTGATGGCGGAGCCCGTGAGCACCTGGGTGCCCGTCGCCTGCCCGGCCCCGGAGTTCTCGGTGCCCTCGGCGGCGCCGCCCGCGTCCTGCGAGCCGCCCGCCTCGACCTCGGTGCCCGAGTCCTGGGCCTTGCCGGCCTGGTCCAGGGCGGACTGGAGGGATTCCTTGTAGCCGGCGCTGGTGTAGGTGGCGCCCGAGACGGCGTCGATGTCGGCGCTGCCGGCGGCCACGGCCGCCTGGTTGAGCTTCGGCACCGAGTCGCCCGTGATCTGGGTGGAGCGGCCGCCGCTCGGCGCCTGCACGGCCTCGGCGCCTGTGATCTTGCCGCCGCTGACCGTGATCCGGACCTGGACCGGCCCGTAGTCGGTCTGCACCGCGGTGCCCGTGAGCACCTGGGTGCCCGAGTCCTGGGCCTTGCCGGCCTGGTCCAGGGCGGACTGGAGGGATTCCTTGTAGCCGGCGCTGGTGTAGGTGGCGCCCGAGACCGCGTCGATCTCGGCACTGCCCGCCGCCACGGCCGCCTGGTTGAGCTTGGGGATGGCGTCGCCGCTGATCTGCGTGGAGCGGCCGCCGGTGGGCTGCTGCACGGCCTCGGCGCCTGTGATCTTGCCGCCGTTGACGGTGATCCGGACCTGGACGGGGCCGTACTCGGTCGTGACGGCGGTACCCGTCAGGGTCTGCGCCCCGGCCGCCACCCCGCCCTGTGCCGAAGGCGCGCCCCCGGCCGCTCCGGCCTGTACCGATCCGGCGTCCGTGGCCGGCTTCAGCGACAGCAGCAGCACGATGCCGGACACGGTGGCGGCGGTGGCGAGCAGGGTCCGCCGGATGGGGTGGCTCTTCTTCATCGCTCCTTCAGCTCCTGAAGTGTGAAGTCTCGCGGGGGAGACCCGAGGGGCGAACCCGTGGGGAAACCCATGGCCAGAAGTCGGGGTGGGACGGTCGTGGAGACCTACGGCTGGGACGGTCGGGCGGGTGGGACCGGCGGCGAGCGGTCCCGTCGCTCACATCTCGAACGACTCGTGGTGGATACGGCGGGTCGGGACACCCGCGCCGCGCAGCGCCTCGTAGACGCCCTGGGCGAAGCCGGGCGGCCCGCACAGGAAGACGTCGTGGCTCTCGATGTCCGGGATCTTGCGGCGAAGGGAGTCCGGCGAGATGTCGGGCCGTTCGCCCTCCGGGCTGTTCACCGCGTACATCAGCCGCGCCCCGCGCTCCTCCGCGATCTGCGCCAGCTCGTCCCACAGGGCCAGGTCCTGGGTGGTGTTGGCCCGGTAGAGCAGGGTCAGGTCACCGGCCGCGCCGGGCAGCGTCTCGAACAGGGCCCGCATCGGCGTGATGCCCACGCCGCCGGCCACCAGCAGCACCTTGCCCCGGCTGCGCTTGCCGGCCGTGAGCGCCCCGTACGGGCCCTCGGCCCACACCCGGGTGCCGGGCTCCAGGTCGCGCAGGGCCGAGCTGTGGTCGCCGATCGCCTTGACCGTGATGCGCAGCATGTTGGGGCGGGGCGCCGCCGACAGCGAGTACGGGTGCGAGCTGAACCGCATGCCCGGCGCGAGGAACCGCCAGCGGAAGAACTGCCCGGCCTCCGCGCCCATCCGGTGCAGCTTGCGCCCGCTCATCAGCACCGAGACGATGCCGGGCGACTCCTCGATGACCGCCTCGACCCGCAGCCGGTGCTTCATGTTCAGCTTGATCGGGACGATGATCCGGTACCAGACCACCAGCGCGGTCACCGAGCCGTACAGCGCGTACCAGCCGGTCTTCGCGGCGGGGGTGGCGGCGAACTCGTTGCCGGTGGTGATCTGGTGCCAGAACGTCAGGAACGTGGCCGCGTACGTCAGCAGGTGCGTGTGGTACCAGACGTCGTACGGGATCCGCTTGCGCACCGGGCCGATCGAGATGAGCCCGATGAACACCAGCAGACCGGTGCCGATGGCGGCCTTGCCCATGTCCGGCAGCTGGTTGATGGAGTCGATGGTCTGCTGCAGGATCGCGGTGTGGGTGAGACCGGCCTGCAGCGCGTACCCGTACATCGTGAGGACGACGTGCGCGACGACCAGGCAGAGCGTGTAGCGGCCGGTCATCGCGTGCCAGCGGGCCACCCGGTCGGAGCCGACCCGTCGTTCCAGCGCGGGCACCCGGGCCATCTGGAGCACCACCAGGGCCATCAGATACCCGCCGAGCAGGCCCGTGATCCGTCCGGCGTTGACCATCTTGCTGCCCTGGTCCGCGATGGACGGGGTGTTGTCCCACCACAGCCACACCACCGCGGCCGCGCCCGCCCAGAAGGCGAGCAGCAGCGGGACGGCGGGAGAACGACGAGGTCGGATGCGGCGCATCGTCTGGCGGCGCGCGGCGCGACCTCCGGCGATCGTGGACACGGTTCCTCCGTGGTGGGCTGGACCCTTGGCCCACACGTACGTGCTGGGAGTGCCGTGTGTTCAACGGTGTGAACAACTGTCTTGCGGAACGGTCGGTACCTGCCTTGCGGAACGGTCGGTATCGGACGACGGCCGCCGCGCCGCGCCCGTCAGACGGCGGAGGGCGGCAGGGGCAGGGGCAGGGGCAGCCCGGGCAGTCCGTCCAGACTGGTCGCGATGTGCTCCTTGGAGCTGAAGTAGGCGCTGAGCGAGTCGTCGTCCTCGCGCGCGAAGCGCCTGCCGTGCAGATCGCGGTCCTCCTCGTACGCCATGAACGGCACGGAGTAGCCGCAGCTGTCGCGGACGCGCTCGGCGCGGACCACGATGATCGCCCGCAGGCCGTGGGACGCGGGGTCGATGTCGGGGAAGCGGGCGAGGAGTTCGGTGAAGCGCGGGTCGTCGCGGAAGACGGCCTCGCCCGTGCCGTGCACGCGCACGATGTTGGGCGGTCCCTGGAAGGCGCACCACATCAGGGTGATCCGGCCGTTCTCGCGCAGGTGCGCGATCGTCTCCGCGTTGGACCCGGCGAAGTCCAGGTAGGCGACGGTCAGTTCGTCGAGGATCACGAACGAGCCGCGCAGGCCCTTGGGGGAGAGGTTGACCGTGCCGTCGGCGGACAGGGGCGCGGTCGCGGTGAAGAAGAGGGGCTGTGCCTCGATGAACGTACGCAGGCGGCCGTCGATGCGCTCGTAAGTCTTTCCCATGTCTAACGATTATCGGCGGAAACGCTTCGCCTGTCTAAGGAATTGGGCCCGGGAACACGAATTCCGGGTGGATCCCATCGCTGGGATCCACCCGGAACCAGGTCTTCCGTGGCCGCCCCGGCCGGCGCGCGGGGCGGCCACGGCCCCTGTCGCCCCCAAGGGGGCACAGGAGGTCACTCGCCGGATGGCCGGCTCATCGTGGGCCGCTCAGCGTGAGCGGTCGTCGGGTGCGGTCGTCGTCGAGACCGCGGACTACTGGTTACTGGTTGAGCTGGCAGGGGGCGAGTGCCTCGAGGCCCTCGGGCTTGGCGGCGGCGCGGCCGATGGCGGTCTCGATGCGGTTCAGTGCGGCGACGCGCTTGTCCTCCAGCGGGCCGAGGATGGCGTTGTCGACGAAGTTGGCGCCGCCCTGGCCGACGGTGTCGATGAGGCGCTGGTTGGCTTCCTGGATCTGCGTGTCGAGCAGGGCCAGGTTGCGGTCGACCTCGGCCTGCGCGGAGGCGGGGATGGCCGGGAGGCTTCCCTCGACCTCGGGGCAGGTGATGGTGCCCGCGGCGCCGGCGTTGCCCGCGTCCGCGCCCGCACCGGCCTCCGCACCGGCTTCGGCACCCGCTTCGGCGCCTGCTTCAGCACCCGCCTCGGCTCCGGCGTCGGCACCGGCCTCCTCGCCGGCGCCCTCGTTGAGCTGGCAGGGGGCGAGTGCCTCGAGGCCCTCGGGCTTGGCGGCGGCGCGGCCGATGGCGGTCTCGATGCGGTTCAGCGTGGCGACGCGCTTGTCCTCCAGCGGGCCGAGGATGGCGTTGTCGACGAAGTTGGCGCCGCCCTGGCCGACGGTGTCGATGAGGCGCTGGTTGGCTTCCTGGATCTGCGTGTCGAGCAGGGCCAGGTTGCGGTCGACCTCGGCCTGCGCGGAGGCGGGGATCTCGGGGAGGCTTCCCTCGACCTCGGGGCAGGTGATGGTGCCCGCGGCGCCGGCGTTGCCCGCGTCCTCCGCACCCGCGCCCGCCTCCGCACCGGCACCGGCCTCCGCACCGGCACCGGCCTCCGCACCGGCGTCCGCCTCCTCGCCGGCGCCCGCGGCGCCGCCCTGGACGAGTTCGCAGGGGGCGAGCGCCTCCAGGCCCTCGGGCTTGGCGGCGGCGCGGCCGATGGCGGTCTCGATGCGGTTCAGCGTGGCGACGCGCTTGTCCTCCAGCGGGCCGAGGATGGCGTTCTGGACGAAGTTGGCGCCGCCCTGGCCGACGGTGTCGATGAGGCGCTGGTTGGCTTCCTGGATCTGCGTGTCGAGCAGGGCCAGGTTGCGGTCGACCTCGGCCTGCGCGGAGGCGGGGATCGCCGGCAGGCTTCCCGCGACGGCCGGGCAGGAGATGGTGCCGGGGCCCGCGTTCGCCGCGTCCTGACCGTTGTTGTCGGCACCCTCACCGGCGAGGGCGGAACCCGCGATGACCGCTCCGGAGAGCACGACCGCGGCGGCGCCGCCGATGATCCCTACGCGACGCTTGTTGTACTTCGGAAGAGCCCTGGACATGCGGATGCCTCACTCGAGTCGGGTGTGGTCGGTGTTTACAAACGCGGCGCCTGCGTTCGGGGAGAGTTACGGGAAAGCGATTTCATTTGTTCAAAGCTTTCTCGGCATCTCGCAAACTTCTCCCAGATTGACGATTCATGCAGAGCACTGCATACTCATGCATGACGGTGAATGCGGTGCGCGTCATCGCGGTCGTGGTGGACGGGTTCGCCGAGGAGGACTGCCTCCCGGCGGCCGCGCGCGGTCGTGACCGGCCGACGATTCGAGTCGTCCGGTGCGACTTCGACCTCGCGACGTACGACACTGGTGACACCTTCGACCGGTCCGCCCACCCCTTCTCTAGGAGCAACGCAAGTGAGCAGCAACAGCGGTGACGTACGGCTCTGGGGCGCCCGTTTCGCCGACGGTCCCGCCGAGGCCCTGGCGAAGCTGTCCGCGTCCGTCCACTTCGACTGGCGGCTGGCCCCGTACGACATCGCGGGCTCCCGCGCCCACGCGCGCGTGCTGCACAAGGCGGGCCTGCTCACCGAGGACGAGCTGTCCCGGATGGTCGCCGGCCTGGACCAGCTCGAAGCGGACGTGGCCTCGGGTGAGTTCGTCGGCACCGTCGCCGACGAGGACGTGCACACCGCTCTGGAGCGTGGCCTCCTGGAGCGCCTCGGCCCGGACCTCGGCGGCAAGCTGCGCGCCGGCCGGTCCAGGAACGACCAGGTCGCGACCCTCTTCCGGATGTACCTCCGCGACCACGCCCGCACGGTCGGCGGCCTGATCGCCGAGCTCCAGGACGCGCTGATCGGCCTGGCGGAGGCCCACCCGGACGTGGCGATGCCCGGCCGCACCCACCTCCAGCACGCCCAGCCGGTCCTCTTCGCCCACCATGTCCTCGCCCACGTCCAGTCCCTCTCCCGGGACGCGGAGCGCCTGCGCCAGTGGGACGAGCGCACGGCCGTCTCCCCGTACGGCTCGGGCGCCCTCGCGGGCAGCAGCCTCGGCCTGGACCCGGAGGCGGTGGCCAAGGACCTCGGCTTCGAGCACGGCAGCTCCGCGAACTCCATCGACGGCACGGCGTCCCGCGACTTCGTCGCCGAGTTCGCCTTCATCACCGCGATGATCGGCGTGAACCTCTCCCGGATCGCCGAGGAGGTCATCATCTGGAACACGAAGGAGTTCTCCTTCGTGACCCTCCACGACGCGTTCTCGACGGGCTCGTCGATCATGCCGCAGAAGAAGAACCCGGACATCGCGGAGCTGGCCCGAGGCAAGAGCGGCCGGCTGATCGGCAACCTGACGGGCCTGATGGCGACCCTCAAGGCCCTGCCCCTCGCCTACAACCGCGACCTCCAGGAGGACAAGGAGCCGGTCTTCGACTCCATCGACCAGCTGGAGGTCCTCCTCCCCGCCTTCACCGGCATGATGGCCACCCTCACCGTCCACCGCGAGCGCATGGAGGAGTTGGCCCCCGCCGGCTTCTCCCTCGCCACCGACGTCGCCGAGTGGCTCGTCAAGCAGGGCGTCCCCTTCCGTGTCGCCCACGAGGTCGCCGGCGAGTGCGTCAAGGCCGCCGAGGCCGAGAACAAGGAACTCAACGACCTGACGGACGACCAGTTCGCCAAGATCTCCTCCCACCTGACCCCCGAGGTCCGCACGGTCCTCAACGTGCCCGGCGCCCTCGCCTCCCGCAACGGCCGAGGCGGCACGGCCCCGAGCGCGGTGGCGATCCAGCTGGCGGACATCAAGACGGACGTGGCGGCCCAGCACGCGTGGGCGACCGCCAAGGGCAACAAGTAGGCAGGGCCCGCGCCCCTGTCCTTCAGGGGCGCGGGGAACTGCGCGACGAGCCACGACGCACCCGCACCCGCCGAAGCACAACAAGCCCCGAGCTCTTGGGCGCCCCGGCTCACCCAGCGGGGCGTCATCGCGCGTTACGTTGGTCGGAAGTCCCAAGGAGCCGACCGTACGGAGCCCGCGATGCCCTTCGCCCGACTGGCCACAGCGACCACCCCCACCTGCCACATCGGCTTCGGCCTGGCCGCGGTCGCCCGCCCCGGCTACATCAACCTCGGCCGCGACGCCGACCTCGGTGAGACCCGCACCGTCGACGCCCTCCGCACCCGCACCCATGAACTCCTCGACGCCGCCCACGCCCAGGGCGTCCGCTACTTCGACGCGGCCCGCTCGTACGGCCTCTCCGAGGAGTTCCTCGCCGACTGGCTGAAGGCCCGCCCCGACATCGACGACATCGTCATCGGCAGCAAGTGGGGCTACACCTACACCGCCGACTGGACCACCGACGCCGAGAAGCACGAGGTCAAGGACCACAGCCTCCAGACGTACGAGCGGCAGCGCGCCGAGAGCGCCGAGCTGCTCGGCGACCGCCTCGACCTCTACCAGATCCACTCGGTGACCCCGGACAGCCCGGCCCTCACCGACAAGGAACTCCACGCCCGGCTGGCGGAGGCGGCGGCCCAGGGCGTCACCGTCGGCTTCTCCACCAGCGGCCCGGCCCAGGCGGAGGCCATCCGCACCGCCCTCGCCGTGACCGTCGACGGCGAACCCCTCTTCGGTACCGTCCAGTCGACGTACAACGCGCTGGAGACCTCCGCCGCCCCCGCCCTCGCCGAGGCGCACGACGCCGGGCTCACCGTGATCGTCAAGGAGGGCATGGCCAACGGCCGGCTGGCGGGCCCGCACGCCCCGGACGCGCTCAGGGCCGTCGCCGAGCAGACGGGCCTCGGCTGCGACGCGGTCGCCCTGGCGGTGGTCCTGCGGCAGCCGTGGGCCGGGGTCGTCCTCTCCGGCGCCGCCACCCTCACCCAGCTCGCCTCCAACCTGCACGCGGCGGTCGTCGACCTCGACGACGAGCAGCTGACCCTCCTCGCGGGCCTGGCCGAGGACCCGCGGACGTACTGGGAGAAGCGCGGCAGCCTGCCCTGGCACTGAGAACGGCGGCCCGGCACCGAGAGGACCCGGGTCCGACCCCGCCATGAGACAGCCATGCCCGTGATGAGACAAGAATGTCTCACATGGGCTATGGTTGTCTCATGGCTGTCGATCGTGACCACGTGCTGCGCAGCGCAGCCGCCCTGCTGACCCGCAGACCCACCGCGACCCTGGACGAGGTCGCCAAGGCCGCCGGGATCAGCCGTGCCACGCTGCACCGCCACTTCGCCGGGCGCGACGCGCTCGTCCGGGCGCTGGAGGCGCTCGGTATCGCGGAGTGCGAGGCCGCGCTGGACGCCGCCCGCCCGGCCGAGGGCCCGGCACGCGAGGCCGTACGGCGGCTCGTGCGGGAGATCGAACCGGTCGCGGGCCTGCTCGCCTTCCTCTACACCGAGAACCAGCTGTTCGAGGGGGACGAGCAGCACGAGGGCTGGGCCCGGATCGACGACCGGATCGCGGCCCTCTTCACACGCGGCCAGGCGGCCGGCGAATTCCGTATCGACCTCACCCCGGGCTGGCTCACCGAGGCGCTGTACGGCCTGCTGGCCTCCGGTGCCTGGGCGGTCTCCGAAGGCCGCGTGGCCGCCAAGGACTTCACCTTCATGATCGTCGAGCTGCTGCTCGGCGGCGTACTGCGTCATCCCGAGCAGCCGGACATCCCGAACATCTGAGAGAGGAACCATGACCAGCACCCTGCGGCCGGCCCGCGCGACGGAGGCGGAGAAGAGGCCGGGCCGCTGGCTCGCGCTCTCCGTCCTCGTGCTCGCCGTGCTGCTGGTGGCCGTCGACGCGACCGTCCTCGGTCTCGCGACCCCCTACATCAGCGAGGACCTCAAGCCCTCGGGCAACCAGCTCCTGTGGATCGGCGACGTCTACTCGTTCGTCATCGCGGGCCTGCTCGTGTCCGCCGGCAGCCTCGGCGACCGCATCGGCCGCAAGAAGCTGCTGCTCATGGGCGCCACGGCGTTCGGCGCGATATCCGTGCTCAACGCGTACGCGACGACGCCCGAGATGATGATCTTCGCGCGGGCGCTGCTCGGTGTCGCGGGCGCGACCCTGATGCCCGCCACCCTCGCCCTGATCCGCAACCTCTTCCACGACCCGCGCGAACGCAGCCTCGCCGTCGGCATCTGGGGCGCCACGGCCTCCGCCGGTATGGCGGTCGGACCGGTCGTCGGCGGCTTCCTGCTCGAACACTTCTGGTGGGGCTCGGTCTTCCTGATCAACCTGCCGGTGATGGCCGTCCTCGTCCTCGTCGGCATCAAGCTGCTGCCCGAGTCCCGCCACCCGAGCCCGGGTCCGTGGGACGCGCTCAGCGTCGTCCTGTCGCTCGTCGGCATGATCGGTGTCGTGTACGCGGTGAAGGAGACCGCCACCCACGGCCTCGACGGCAACGCGCTCGCCGCGGGCCTCTTCGGCATCGCCGGGCTGTTCCTCTTCGTACGCCGTCAGCTCACCCTGCCGTACCCGCTGCTGGACATGCGCCTGTTCCGCAACCGGGGCTTCTCCGGAGCCGTCCTCGCCGACCTGCTGACCGTCCTCGGCCTGTCCGGCCTGATCTTCTTCCTCTCGCAGTTCCTGCAACTCGTGCAGGACAGGCGTCCGTTGGAAGCGGGTCTCGCCGAACTCCCGGCGGCGATCGGCGCGGTGGTCGCGGGCCTGATCGCCGGATCCGTGGCCCGCCGCTACTCCGTCCGTTCCGTCGTCGCGGGCGGCCTCGCGGCCATCGGCCTGGCCCTCGCCCTGCTCACTCTGGTCGACCGCTCCACCGGCTACCCCCTGATCGGCGTCGCCCTGCTGGTCGTCGGCATCGGCGCCGGCTTCTCCTTCACCGTCACCGCCGACGTCATCCTCTCCAGCGTCCCCGACGAACAGGCGGGCGCGGCCTCAGCGGTCTCCGAAACGGCCTACGAACTGGGCGCCGCCCTGGGCATCGCGGTCCTGGGCTCCATCGTGACGGGCGTGTACCGCGACTTCACGGCCCCGACAGGTACCCCGGCCGAGGCCCACGAGTCACTGGGCGGAGCGGTGCAAGCGGCGGCGGGAATGCCGACGGACAGGGCCCAGGACATGCTGACGTCGGCCCAGGAGTCATTCGTGGACGGCCTCGCCATCGCCGCCGGCGCAGGCGCGGCGGTACTGCTGGCAACGGCGGTGGCAGCCTGGTTCCTGCTGCGCGGCCAACGGCTGGACAGCAGGGCCTGAGGGGCGCGGGGAACCGCGCGACCAGCCCCCACCGACCCGCAGCCGACGAACGACCGAAGTCCCCGGACTCCCGGCGGAGCTACGCCGCTTCCTTGGCCTTCGACGCATACATGTCCACGTACTCCTGCCCGGACAGCCGCATGACCTCGGTCATCACGGAATCGGTCACCGCCCGCAGCACATACCGATCCCGATCCATCCCCTCGTACCGGGAGAACTCCATCGCCTCACCGAACCGCACCGTCACCCGATGCGGGCGCGGCAGCCCGGCGCCCCCCGGCTGAATCTTGTCCGTCCCGATCATCGCGAAGGGAACGACCGGCGCCCCGGTCATCAACGTCAGCCGGGCGATGCCCGTACGTCCCCGGTACAGACGGCCGTCGGGCGACCGGGTCCCCTCGGGGTAGATGCCGAACACCTTGCCCTCGTCCAGGACCCGACGCCCGGTCATCAGCGCGGCCACCCCGCCGCGGCCGCCGTCGCGGTCGACGGGGATCATGCCGACGCCGGTGAAGAACCAGGCCATCAGGCGGCCCTTGATCCCCTTGCCGGTGACGTACTCGTCCTTGCCGATGAAGAAGACCTGCCGGTCGCAGACCAGCGGCAGGATCATCGAGTCGATGAAGGTCACATGGTTGCCGGCGAGGATCACCGGACCGTCCCCCGGAATATGCTCCGCACCCTCCACCCGTGGGCGGAACATCAGGCGCATGATCGGTCCGAGCACTGCCTTGATGAGCGCGAAGCGGGACAACGGGCCCTCCCATGTCTAGCGTTCCGGTACAAGTCTGTGCAGGTGAGGACGATACTCCCGGCTCACACCCCGACGCACATCGGGTTCACCGAGTGGATACCGACTTTTGACGGGACTTTACCTGCGGTGACGTCGAGGTGGCGGGCTGTCACCGGCCCGAAATGTGACGGACATCGCGCCGCCGAACCGACACTCCGTCACCTTTCGCCTCCGGCGTGACACGAGGCGTCTTCCGCGTGTTCGGTCCCAGGTCTCCCAACGGTCACCTCGGGACACCTACGATCGTCCCGCTTTGACAGGTGCAGGGCATCACGGTGGAGGAGCCGGTCATGGGGACGCAGGAGTCGCGGCAGTCGCAGGACCCGAACGAGCAGGGACGGGGAACGGGCCGGCGGGCGCTGCTCGGTGCCGCGGTCCTCGGCGCGGGCGGAGCGGTGCTCGGCGCGCCGGCCACGGCGAGAGCCGACGAGGCCGCGTCGGGCGCGAAGTCGGGCGGCGGCTACCGCAGTCTGCCGGTACCGACGATCATCGCGCACCGGGGCGCCAGCGGTTACCGTCCGGAGCACACCCTCGGCTCGTACCAGCTCGCCCTCGACATGGGCGCGCACGTCATCGAGCAGGACCTCGTGCCCACCAAGGACGGCCATCTCGTATGCCGGCACGAGAACGACATCACCGGCACGACCGACGTCGCGGCGCACCCCGAGTTCGCCGCGCGGAAGACCACGAAGGTCGTCGACGGCGTCAGCTACACCGGCTGGTTCACCGAGGACTTCACCCTCGCCGAGCTGAAGACCCTGCGCGCCAAGGAGCGCATCCCGGGCAACCGCCAGGAGAACACCCTCTACGACGGCCGCTGGGAGATCCCCTCCTTCGAGGAGGTGCTGCGCTGGGCCGAGAAGGAGGGCAGGAAGCGCGGCAGGCGGATCTGGCTGCACGTCGAGACCAAGCACCCCACCTACTTCCGCAAGCTGGGCCTCGGCCTGGAGGAGCCGCTCGCCAAGCTGCTGCGCAGGTACGACCGGCACCGGAAGAACTCGCCCGTCTTCCTGCAGTCGTTCGAGCCGAGCAGCATCCAGCGCCTGAACCGTCTGGTCGACAGCCCCCTCGTCGTCCTGCTCTCCGGCGCCGCCACCCGCCCCTGGGACTTCGTCGAGGCAGGCGACCCGCGCACCGTCGCCGACCTGGTCAAGCCGGAGGGCCTGGCCTGGATCGCCTCGTACGCCAACGGCATCGGCCCCACGCTCGACCTGATCATCCCGCGGGACTCGGGCGGCAAGCTCACCACGCCGACCACCCTCGTCGCCGACGCCCACGCCGAGGGCCTGATCCTGCACCCCTACACCATGCGCAACGAGAACACCTTCCTGCCCGCGAACTTCCGCAAGGGCACGGACCCCAACGCCTACGGCGACGCCTTCGGCGCGTTCAAGGTGTACTTCGACACCGGCATCGACGGCATCTTCACCGACAACACGGACACGGGCCTGCTGGCCCACGCGGACTTCGTCAACGACTGAGCCCCATGCCCCGATTGGGGTGACTCCCGTCCGCCCCGGCAACCTCGCGCCGGGGCGGCGGCGTCCCGGGGCATATGACCCACGACATGCTCGCCACCCTCCGCCCCCTGCTGGTCGCGGAGGTGTCGGCCGAGGCCCACGCGGCCGGAGCCGAGGCGGGAGACCTGGAACAGGCGGTCTGGCTGCGCCTGCTGGAACGGCTCGACGCCGACGGTCCACCCGAGGACCCCGAGGGCTGGCTGCGCAGCGCCGTCCGCTTCGAGGCCCGTCTGAGCCGCCGCAAGGCCCGGCTGGAACGGCCCTACACCGCCGAGCCCGCCGACGAGCACGCACCCGGCCCCGAGCAGCAGGCGCTCACGGCCGCCCGCCGCCGCGCGCTGTACGCGGCCGTACGCCGGCTCCCCGGCCGCTGCCCCCGGTTGCTGGCGGCCCTGCTGTCCCCGAAGGACCTCACCTACCGTGAGATCGCGGGCGAGTTGGGTATCTCACAGGGCAGCCTCGGCCCGGAACGTTCCAGATGCCTGGGATGTCTGCGGCGATTGCTGGCCGCGGAGGTTGCGGCACCCGAACCGCGGGGATAGGAGTGAAGGACATCGGGTGAGCAGGTGAGCGGGAGGCGTGCACACATGGGCATGAGCGTGACCATCTCGGTGGCGACCGAGCAGGACGCCGAGCAGATCTTCAGGCTGCAGTACCTGTGCTTCCAGAGCGAGGCGGCACTGTACGGCAACTACCGCATCGATCCGCTCGTCCAGAGCCTCGACTCCGTCCGCGAGGAGGTCGCCGCGGACTGTGTGTTCGTGGCCCGGCTGGGTGACGAAGTGGTCGGCTCCGTGCGCGGCGCCCTCGACGGCGACGGCACCGCCGCCATCGGCAAACTCTGCGTCCACCCGCGCCTCCAGGGCCACGGCATCGGCGCGAGGCTTCTCCGCGCCGCCGAGTCGGCCCTCACCGAGGAGCACGGCGTCACCAGGTTCCGCCTCAGCGCCGGCCACCGCAGCGAGGGCAACCTCCGCCTGTACCGCCGAGTCGGTTACGAGACCGTGGGCACCAGCCAGGGCCGGGACGGCGTACCGATGGTGGTGCTGGAGAAGCCGGCGGGAGTGTACGCGGCAACGGCGTGAAAGAGCTTCGGGGCAGCGCGACTTCAGGGGCGATGGGCTGTCTCGATGTGCGGCTCCGCCGCGTGGGCGCGACCAGTCACGAACGGCCCGCGGCCGCCTGACGACCCTCAGGCGGCATCCCCCTGCCGCGCGCTCTTGCGCAGCCAGTACATCGCGGTGACCGGAAGGATCACGGGAATGAACAGATACCCGATCCCGTAGTCCGACCACACCGTCTTGTCCGGAAACGCCGACGGCTCGACCAGTGTCCAGGTGCCGACGATCAGTACGCCCGCCAGTTCCACCGCACAGCAGATGCGTGCGGCCCTCCGGGCGAACTCCCCGCCCCGCACCAGCGAGTACGTGATGAACCCGTACACCACACCGGCCACCGCGGACAGCGAGTAGGCGAGCGGCGCGTGCTCGAACTCGGTCGAGATCTGCACGATCGACCGCGACACCGCGCCGACGACCATCACGCCGTACAGCCACACCAGCAGCATCCCCGGCCCGCTGATCAGCCGCGCCCGCTCGTTCTCCCGTGGTTCGCGGTCCGTGACGGTCACGTCAGCCTCCCCAGATGTCATGGAGCCGCACCTGCAGCACGGCGAGCACGACGCCCCCGGCCGCGACGGTCACACTGCCCCAGCGGGTGCGCTCCGCCAGCGACATGAACCCGGTCACCGGAACGCAGGCGAACGCCCCGAGGAGGTAGGAGACGAAGATCGTGGTCCCCTGCTCCGGCTTCTCCCCACGCGCCAACTGCACGATCCCGACGACCAGTTGCACGAGGGCCAGCACCGACACCACGGCCATGCCGATGAAGTGCCAGTCCTTGGTCGGCTGATCGCGGTACGCGGCCCAGCCGCACCAGGCGGCGAGCAGAAGCGCGGCGACGGCGGTCGTCACCGTCAGGGCAACAAGCATGCCGCGACCCTATTACGGCCCAAAACCCCCGCCGCGCCCGGCCCCGGTCCGGCAAACCCATGCACCGCACATCGTGGCCTTGGCCACAACGGCTCATGCCCACAAGGTGGACGTCACCGCATCGCACCTGCAGGTATGCCTCTCAAAGGCGTCCGCTATACGGACAGCCCTCTCTCACCTGCTCCCTACATCTGCTTTACTGATCTCATGACCACGACGAGCTACCGCACCCTTGCGACCGAGGCGACCCTGACGCCCGGTGCTCGTTGTATGTGTCGAATGTGCGCCTTCTAGAAGGCCCCGCACGCCGTTCCGCGTGACGGACCGAGCCTCCCCGCGCGCATGTTCTCCCCCGGTTCCCTCGCCACCGCGAGAACCGTGTCGCGTCCCTGACCGCTTGCACCCGTGCCCGGGCACACCCACGCCCGCGCACTCGACAGTGACGGAAATCCAGTGATCACCACATCGGGCCTGACGAAGATCTATCGGGCCGACCGAGGTCGCGGCCGCGAGGTCACCGCCCTCGACGGCGTAGACCTGCACGTACGCGAGGGTGAGGTGTACGGCGTGATCGGCCAGTCCGGCGCCGGCAAGTCCTCGCTGATCCGCTGCGTCAACCTCCTCGAACGCCCCACCTCCGGAACCGTGACCGTCGCGGGCCAGGACCTGACCGCCCTGGCCGGCCGGGGCCCCCGCGCCGGCCGGGAACTCCGCCGGGCGCGCAGCCGTATCGGCATGGTCTTCCAGCACTTCAACCTGCTCTCCTCCCGCACCGTCCGGGACAACGTCGAGCTGCCGCTCGAGATCCTCGGCCGGTCGGGCAGGGACCGCTCCCGCAGGGCCCTGGAACTGCTCGACCTCGTCGGCCTCGCCGACAAGGCGAACGCCTACCCGGCCCAGCTCTCCGGCGGCCAGAAGCAGCGCGTCGGCATCGCCCGCGCGCTGGCCGGTGACCCGAAGGTGCTCCTCTCCGACGAGGCCACCAGCGCCCTCGACCCGGAGACCACCCGCTCGATCCTGACGCTGCTGCGCGACCTGAACCGGCAGCTGGGCCTGACCGTCCTGCTCATCACGCACGAGATGGACGTCGTCAAGACGATCTGCGACTCGGCCGCCCTCATGGAGAAGGGCCGCCTCGTCGAGTCCGGCACGGTCAGCGAACTGCTCGCCACCCCCGGCTCCGAACTGGCCGCCGCCCTCTTCCCGGTGGGCGGCGAGGCCTCCGGCGACGACCGCACGGTCCTCGACGTCACCTTCCAGGGCGAGGCCGCGACCCAGCCGGTCATCTCCCAGCTGTCCCGCACCTACAACATCGACATCTCGATCCTCGGCGCCGCCATCGACACCGTCGGCGGCCTCCAGATCGGCCGGATGCGCATCGAACTGCCCGGCCGCTACGAGGACAACGTGGTCCCCATCGGTTTCCTGCGCGAACGGGGCCTGCGCATCGACGTGTTCGGCCAGGACGCCCAGGCGTCCACGCCGGTGAAGGAGGGTGCCAAGTGACCTGGAACGAGATGCAGCCCCTGCTGGAGCAGGCGTGTGGGGACACCCTCTACATGGTCGGCTGGTCCACCCTCATCGCGGTCGTCGGCGGACTCCCGCTCGGCATCCTGCTCGTCCTCACGGACCGGGGCGGCATGCTGCGACACGTCCTCGCCAACAAAATCATCGGGCAGATCGTGAACGTCGCCCGCTCGATGCCGTTCATCATCCTGATGGTCGCGCTGATGGGCTTCACCCGCTGGGTCACCGGCTCGACCATCGGCCGCGAGGCCGCCATCGTGCCGCTCGCCATCGGCGCGATCCCGTTCCTCGCGCGTCTCGTCGAGACGGCCGTCCGCGAAGTCGACCACGGCCTCGTCGAGGCCGTGCAGGCCATGGGCGGCAACACCTGGACCGTCGTCCGCAGGGTCCTCGTCCCCGAGTCCCTGCCCTCGCTGATCTCCTCCGCGACCACGACCGTCGTCGCCCTCATCGGCTACTCGGCCATGGCCGGCACCGTCGGCGCGGGCGGCCTCGGCGACATCGCCATCCGGTACGGCTACCAGCGCTTCGAGACCGAGCTGATGTGGATCACCGTGGCGGTCCTCGCGGTCGTCATCTCCGTCGTCCAGTTCGCCGGCGACCACGCCGCCCGCGCCCTCCACCGGCGCGGCAGCCACTCGGGCGCCGCACCGAGGCTCCGGCTGCTGAAGACCGACTCCACCGCGCCCACGGTCACCAAGGCCTAGCCCGTACCCCGGGCACCCGCAGATGCCCCGTCCCACCCACGACGGGATCGCTCCACCCACAAGGAAAGGCACTTTTCGTGCGTAACACCGTCAAGCTCACCACCGCCGTACTCGCCGCCGGAGCCCTCACCCTCGGGCTCACCGCCTGCGGCGCGGACCAGTCCGACGGCGCGTCCGACACGAGCGGCCCGCTGGTCGTCGCCGCCAGCCCGACCCCGCACGCCGAGATCCTCGACTTCGTGAAGGACAACCTGGCGAAGGACGCGGGCCTGGAGCTGGAGGTCAAGGAGTTCAGCGACTACGTCCTGCAGAACCCGGCGACGGAGGACGGGTCCGTGGACGCCAACTACTTCCAGAACCAGCCGTACCTCGACGACTACAACAAGAAGAACGGCACCGACATCGTGCCCGTCGTCACGGTCCACCTGGAACCCCTCGGCCTCTACTCGAACAAGGTCAAGAGCGCCGACGCCCTCAGGAACGGCGCGACCGTCGCCGTCCCGAACGACACCGTCAACGAGGCACGCGCCCTCAAGCTCCTCGACGCGAGCGGGATCATCACGCTCAAGGACGGCGTCGGCACCGACGCGACCCCCGCCGACATCGCCGAGAACCCGAAGAAGCTCCAGTTCAAGGAGTTGGAGGCGGCCCAGACCCCGCGCTCCCTGGACGACGTCGACGCGGCGGTGATCAACGGCAACTACGCCCTTGAGGCGGACCTCTCGCCCGCCGACGACGCCCTCACCGTCGAGCCCGCCAAGAACAACCCGAACGGCAACTTCCTCGCCGTCAAGAACGGCAACGAGGACGACCCGCGCGTGAAGAAGCTCGCCAAGCTCCTCACCTCCGACGAGGTCAGGAAGTTCATCGAGGACAAGTGGAGCGACGGCTCCGTCATCCCGTCCTTCTGAGCCGACAGCACGTATACGACGTATCGCCACGCACGGGGTCCACTCCCTCACGGCGAGTGGGGCCCCGTGGTGCGGTTCGGTGCTTTCATGCTGCATGCTGGGCAGTTCAGCAGGCCCTCAAAGTTTTCGAAGGTTACGGAGCGGCGCATGATGAGCACCTTTCCCGACATCTCCATCAGCACGGAGCGGTTGGTTCTGCGCCCGTTCGACGAGGACGACATCCAGGCGTTCACCGAGATGATGAACGACGAGCAGGTGATGGCCTGGACCGATGTCCCGCAGCCCTTCACCGAACGCGAGGCGCGTACCTGGATCACCGAGTACGCGCCCACCGAACGCACCTCGGGACGCGGCCTCGACCTCGCGGTCACCGAGTTCCTCACCCAGCGCCTGGTCGGCGTCATCCAGCTGACCAGGACCGACTGGCACGTGCGGGCCACGGAGCTGAGTTACGTCGTCGCCCCCTGGGCGCGCGGCGAGGGCTACGCCTCCGAAGGGGCCCTCGCGACCGCCCGATGGCTGTTCCGCGAGCAGAAGTTCGAACGCATCGAGCTGCGCACCGCCGCCGACAACACCGCCTCCCAGCAGGTCGCGCAGAAGATCGGCTGTATCAGCGAGGGAGTGCTGCGCAACGCCTGCATAGCGCGCGCCCGTACCGCCGACGACCACTGGACCGAGATCCGCACCGACTTCATCGTCTGGAGCCTCCTCCCCGAGGACATCGAGGGCGTCAGCGAGGAACTGGCCGACAGCGGTGGCTTCGGCTACTCGGACTGGAACTGAACGACCCACGGGCACGCGCACGGCCACCGCCCGGCCGCCGGGGCCCACGGTGTCACCGGGTACTCTCACGGGACCCCGTGCGGGCATTCCCGACGACCTGCGAAGACCCTCTGGAGACTGACGAAGATGGCCGACCGGGTCACGGTGATCGGCTGGGACGGCTCTCCCCTGACCGCCGCGGCGCGTTCCGCCCTCGCCGCCGCCACACTGGTCGCCGGCGCGGCCCACCACCTGGCACTGCCCGAGGTGCCCCCGGCCGCCGAACGCATCCGCCTCGGCAGCGTCGCCCTCGCCGCCCGCCGCATCGCCGGCCACCGAGGCACCGCCGTGGTCCTCGCCGACGGCGACCCGGGCTTCTTCGGCGTCGTTCGCACCCTCAGGGCCCCCGAGTTCGGCCTCGAGGTCGAAGTCGTCCCCGGAGTCTCCTCCGTGGCCGCCGCCTTCGCCCGCGCGGGCATGCCCTGGGACGACGCGCAGGTGGTCGTCGCCCACCGCCGTACGCTGCGCCGCGCGGTGAACGTGTGCCGCGCTCACACCAAGGTCGCCGTCCTCACCTCGCCCGGCGCCGGCCCCGCCGAACTGGGCCTGCTCCTCGACGGAGTTCACCGCACCTTCGTGATCTGCGAGGAACTCGGCACCGCACGCGAACGCGTCACCGTCGTCACCTCCGACAAGGCCGTCGACCACACCTGGCGCGACCCCAACCTGGTCATCGTCATAGGCGGCCACGCCTCCGCCGCCGAGGGCGGCGGCTGGCTCGCCGGCCGCGACCCCGGCACCGGACCGCGCGGGCTGACCCTGCCCTCCGGCGTCTACGGCGGCGCCCTGGGCGAGGGCGAGGGCGAACTGCTGCGCTCCTCCCAACTGGCCCGCCTGGGGCCACGTGTGGGCGACCTGGTGTGGGACATCGGCTCCGGCAGCGGCGCCTTCGCCACCGAGGCCGCCCGCTGCGGCGCCGCCGTCATCGCCGTCGACCGCGACCCCGAGGCCTGCGGCCGTACGACCCTCGCCGCCCGCCGCTTCGGCGTACAGCTCCAGGTGGTGCACGGCCCCGCCCCGCACATCCTGGAGAACCTCCCCGAACCCGACGTCGTACGGGTCGGCGGCGGGGGAGCGGCGGTGGTCTCCGCCGTCGCCGATCGCCGCCCGCAGTGCATCGTGACCCACGCCCTCACCCGCCCCGCCGCCGAGCGCATCGGACGCGACCTGACCGAGCACGGATACGAGGTCCGCTGCGAGTTCGTCCAGTCCGTCGAACTCGATACAAGGGCTTGGACGGAGAGGGAACGGAGCGTCGCGTTCCTGCTCAGCGGGACCTTGCCCGAACGTTCCCTGTGATCCGGTTGTCGTACCGGCGCGGTAGGCTGGCCGACTGTCGTACCGCATGGGGACGCCCGGCACTTCGTCGGTCAATGTCCTAAAAACGCGCCCGTTTTGAGGGCGTGTGTGGTACGGCGAAACGGGGAGGACGCGCAACGTGGCGCAGTCCACAGCGGACCGTCGCGGATCAAGCTGTCGCGACGGCGGGACGACGGGGACAATGGCCCTTCAATGGCTTTGTCGACATGCAGCCGGGTCGTCACGTGCCGCTGGGGGCGCACGCTCGTTCTCCACAGTGGGGCGGTAGGTGCGCCGTTCCCGGGCCAGCTGGCATGGAGGCACTAACCGATGGGCGAGGGGTACGCATGACCGACACCGGCCAGGTCCCGGGCGAGGGACTGCCGGAGAGCGCAGGCATGGTGGAGCAGCCGGGCGTCCCTGCGCCGGGTGCGTACACCTACCTCTCCGAGACCACGACCGAGGACGAAGACCTCCTGCTGCCGGGCGCCCAGGGCGCGTGGGGCAACGAAATGCCGCCGCCCGCCCCCGAGCCCGTCGTCCAGGTCGTCCACGAGCCGGGCCCGCACGAGATGTCCGGCCGGGACAGTGGCTCGCTCGACCTCGGCGCCGTCCGCACCCCCGTCGCGACCCCCGTCCCCCAGCCGCCGGTGGCCCGTCGCCCGCTGCACCTCGGTCCGCCCACCCCCGACGCCTCCGCCAGCCCGGTCCGCTCCCTCGCCGACCGAGGCCCGGCGGGCGCCCCCGTCCCTCCCGGCGCCGTACGCAACCCCGGCCCCGAGTACCTCGACGGGCCCCCGCAGCCCGTGTCGCAGTGGGTCGGTGCCCCCGCCCCGGCCGCCCACGCACCGGGAGTGGCCGCAGGGGGAGCGGCCGCAGAAACGGTCGTTCCGCAGGAGGAGCAGGTTTCCGTGGCCGTGGCGGAGGCGCCCTTGGCCGCTGAGGCTCCGCAGGTCGCGGACGTATCCGAGGAGATCCAGGACGCCGAGGCCCTCCACCAGGCCCAGGACGCCGCCTACGCCCTGGCCCAGGAGGCCGCGGTCGCGCAGTTCCGGACCCCGGAGGCCGTGGGGACGCCGGTCGCCGCCGCGCAGTTCCAGGCCCCGGAGACCGCGGAAGTGCCGGATGCCGTCGAAGCGGTTCTGGAGGCGGCCGAAGCACCGGTTGCCGTTCAGGCCGAGGTTCCCCAGGTGGTCGAGGCGCCGGCTGCCGTCGAGGCTCAGGTCCCGGAGGCCGCCGAAGTCTCGGTCGTCGGCCGGACCCCGGATCCGGAGGCCGCCGAGGCCGTGGCCGTCGAGGAGCCCGCGCAGGCTCCGCAGGCCGAGATGCCCCAGCCCGAGGCGGTGCCCTCGACACCCGAGGCCCAGGCTCCCGAAGTCCAGGCTCCCGAGACGCAGGCCTCCGAGGAGGTCGCGCCCGCCGCTCCGGCCGCGCAGGCGCCGGACGCGACACCCTTCCCCCCGGCCGCCCAAGGGCCCGAGCCGGTGCCGGTCCAGACCGTCGCCGAGGCCCAGGACGTCCCCCAGGCTCCGCGAGAGGCCGACGAGGGCGCCGACCCCGCCGACGCGTCCGTACCGGCCCGGCCCACCGAGGCCGGCGCACCGCCGCAGGCCGACGCCGCGGCCGCGTTGCCCGCGCAGGCCGACACGGCGGTGCCGCCGACCGGGGCGGATGAGGCCGAGCAGGGCGCCGCTCCCGACGAGCAGCGGGTGCCGACCGCCGTGGCCGACGAGCAGGCCCTCGCCGCCGTGCCGGATCCGCAGATCGAGACCGCCGCGCCGGACGAGGCGAGGGCGTCCACGGACGAGCAGGCCGTCGGCCTCGCACCGGACACCGCACAGGATGCCGCCCTCGCGCAGGACCCCCAGCAGTCGGCTCAGGTGCCGGTCGCCGAGGAGCCGCAGCCGACGGAGCCCGGGACAGTCGAGGCACCGACCCCGGAGGAAGCCCCTGTGGCGGAGGCCGCACAGCCCCGGCCCGAGGTCATGACCGAGGCGGCTCAGCCGCTGGAGCCCGCGCAGCCGGCCGTCCAGGACTCACAGGCCACCGAGCCGATCACACCCGTCGCGGACGTCGCGAACCAGGACCAGAACCAGGAACAGTTCCAGGACCAGGAACGGGACCAGGTCGCGGTGGCGCAGGCCGCCGAGAACGCCTCGCAGTCGGACTCTGAGCAGCCCCCCGTATCCGAGGCCGTCGTCGAGTCCGAGGCCACGGAGGTGAACCCGGCGGACCAGCCGGCCGACAGCGCGGCTGCCCAGGAGGCCATCCCCGCCGGCCAGTTGACCGGCGAGGCTCCGGCTCCCGCCGAAGCCACGGAGCCCGCGCCCGACCCGTCGGCGGTGGACCCCGCGACCGTGGACCCCTCCGCCACGGAGGCTCCCGGCGCAGAGGCCCCGGCCCCCCTGCCCTCCCGGATCGATGCCCCCCAGGGCGCCGTGGTCCGGACCCCGGCCGAGTCCGCCCCCGACGCCCCGCTCGTGGGCGCCCTCCAGGAGCTCGCGCCCCAGGCCGAGGCGGAGGACGACCAGCCGCTCGGCCGGTTCGTGCCCGTCGACGGCTCCGTGCCGACCACTCCGCATCCGGCCCCGACCCCGCCCCACGGGATGGTGGTCCCGCCGATGCCCGAGGACGACCGGCCAACCCCCGCCGTCGCCGAGTCCTCGGCGGCCGAGGGGCAGCACGAGGTGGTCGAGGGAGCCCCGGAGGCAGAGCGGGAGCCCGTGGCCACGGTCCCCGCCCCCCGGGACTCCGAGGCCGAGACGATCGTCGTACCGCAGCCGCTCGTGGCGGCCGACGCGCACCCGGACGTCGTCCAGAACGGCGAGGACCTGGACACCAGGGCCGCCGACCAAGAGGACCAGCAAGACAGCGAAGCAGCGGCGCCAGAAGCAGAAGCAACAGAAGCAGAAGCAGAAGCAGAAGCAACAGAAGCAGCCGAAGAGAGCACGGCCCCGGTGGAAGAAGCACCCGAAGAAGTACGGGAAGACGTACGGGAAGTACGGCAGCCCACGGGCCCGGCCGCGCCCCCCTACGACGACGCCGAGCGCGAAGCCGTCCTCAGGGTCATGCGCGAACGCCGTGACATCCGCAACGGCTTCCGCAACGACCCGATCCCGCACGACGTGCTGCTCCGCGTCCTGGAGGCCGCCCACACGGCGCCCTCCGTCGGCCACTCGCAGCCCTGGGACTTCGTCGTCATCCGCTCGGCCGAGACGCGCCGCACGATGCACGAACTCGCCCAGCGCCAGCGCGAGGCGTACGCGAAGTCGCTGCCGAAGGGCCGGGCGAAGCAGTTCAAGGAACTGAAGATCGAGGCGATCCTCGACACCCCGGTGAACATCGTCGTCACCGCCGACCCGACCCGTGGCGGCCGCCACACCCTGGGCCGCCACACCCAGCCGCAGATGGCCCCGTACTCCTCCGCCCTCGCGGTCGAGAACCTGTGGCTCGCGGCCCGCGCCGAGGGCCTCGGCGTCGGCTGGGTCAGCTTCTTCGACGAGCGCGAGATGGTCCGCGCCCTCGGCCTGCCCGACCACCTGGAGGTCGTGGCGTACCTGTGCGTCGGATACGTCGACGAGTTCCCGGAGGAGCCCGAGCTGATGCAGGCGGGCTGGGCCAAGCGCCGCCCGCTGTCCTGGGTCGTCCACGAGGAGACGTACGGCCGCCGCGCCCTGCCCGGCGCCGAGCCGCACGACCTGCTCGCCGAGACCGTCGCCGGGATCCGCCCGCTGGACGCCAAGGCGCTCGGCGAGGCGTGGGAGCGCCAGAAGCGCATGACCAAGCCCGCGGGCGCCCTCGGCATGCTGGAGATCATCTCCGCCCAGCTGTCCGGCCTGTCCCGTCAGTGCCCGCCGCCCATCCCGGAGCCCGCGGCCGTCGCGATCTTCGCGGGCGACCACGGTGTCCACGCCCAGGGCGTCACCCCCTGGCCCCAGGAGGTGACGGCCCAGATGGTCGCCAACTTCCTGGGCGGGGGAGCCGTCTGCAACGCCTTCGCCACCCAGGTGGGCGCCGAGGTCTGCGTCGTGGACGTGGGTGTGGCCAGCGACCTCCCGGCCACGCCGGGACTGCTGCCGCGCAAGATCCGCGCCGGTACGTCCGACATGACCACCGGTCCCGCGATGACCCGCGAGGAGGCCAAGCAGGCCATCGAGGTGGGCATCGAGACGGCCCGCGACCTCGTCGCGGCCGGCAACAAGGCGCTCCTCACGGGCGAGATGGGCATCGCCAACACCACGGCCTCGGCCGCCCTGATCGCCGTCTTCACCGGCGCGGACCCCTCCGAGGTCACCGGCCGGGGCACCGGCATCAACGACGAGACCCTCGCCCGCAAGACCGAGGTCGTACGCCGCGCCATCGAGCTCCACCAGCCGGACCCCGCCGACCCCATCGGCGTCCTCGCGGCGATCGGCGGCTTCGAGCACGCGGCCATCGTCGGTCTCCTGCTGGGCGGCGCCTCCCTCCGCACGCCGGTCATCCTCGACGGCGTCAGCGCCGGCGCCGCCGCCCTGGTGGCCCGCGCCATCGCCCCCGAGGTCCTCGCCGCCTGCATCGCGGGCCACCGCAGCGCCGAGCCCGGCCATGTGGCCGCCCTCCAGAAGCTGGGCCTGCGCCCCCTGGTCGACCTCGACCTCCGCCTCGGCGAGGGCACCGGCGCCCTCCTCGCCCTCCCGGTCGTCCAGAGCGCGGCCCGGGCGATGCACGAGGTGGCGACGTTCGACTCGGCGGGGGTAACCGAGAAGTAGGGGAGCGGGTGCCGCGGGTGCTTCTCCGACCCGGCCGAGGTCGTGCCCACCGGGCCGCACTCGGCAACGGTGCTCACTCCCCATCCGGGAAACCGGGGGCAGAGCCCCCGGTTTCGGGAAGGGGTGGGCATGGGGAAAGGAACCCCACCCGCCTCAGCCACCCACCGGACCCGCAGCCTAAAATTCCCACGTCAGGGCCGCTCCAAAGCCGCAGCGCCCCCACCGCACCGCCGCCAGCCCGAGGAGCCGCACCCTCATGGCCGAACACCCCGCCTACCCCGTAGGCCTCCGCCTCACCGGCCGCCGAGTGGTCGTCATCGGCGGCGGCCAGGTCGCCCAACGCCGTCTCCCCGCCCTCATCGCGGCCGGCGCCGACATCGTCCTCGTGTCCCCGAGCGCGACCCCCTCCGTGGAGGCGATGGCGGACGCGGGCGAGCTGACCTGGGAGAAGCGCCGCTACGCGGAGGGCGACCTGGCCGAGGCCTGGTACGTCCTGATCGCCACCGGCGACCCGGAGGCGAACGCCCGTGCGTCCGCCGAAGCGGAGCGGCACCGCATCTGGTGCGTCCGCTCGGACAACGCCGAGGAAGCCACCGCCTGGACCCCGGCGACCGGCCACAGCGAGGGCGTCACGGTCGCCGTCCTGACCGCCCGCGCCGAGGGCCGCGACCCCCGCCACACCGCCGCCATCCGCGACGCGGTCGTCGAGGGCCTGCGCGACGGCACCCTCGTCGCCCCCCACCACCGCACCCGCACCCCCGGTGTCTCCCTCGTCGGCGGCGGCCCCGGCGACCCGGACCTGATCACCGTCCGCGGCCGTCGCCTCCTCGCCGAGGCCGACGTCGTCATCGCCGACCGCCTGGGCCCGCGCGACCTGCTCGCCGAACTCCCGCCCCACGTCGAGGTGATCGACGCGGCGAAGATCCCGTACGGCCGTTTCATGGCGCAGGAAGCGATCAACAACGCGCTGATCGAGCACGCGAAGCAGGGCAAGTCGGTCGTACGCCTCAAGGGTGGCGACCCGTACGTCTTCGGCCGTGGCATGGAGGAGCTCCAGGCCCTCGCCGAGGCGGGCATCCCCTGCACGGTCGTCCCCGGCATCTCCAGCTCGATCTCCGTCCCGAGCGCGGCCGGCATCCCGGTCACCCACCGGGGTGTCGCCCACGAGTTCACCGTGGTCAGCGGCCATGTGGCCCCCGACGACGAGCGCTCCCTGGTCGACTGGCCCGCCCTCGCCCGGCTGACCGGCACCCTCGTGATCCTCATGGGCGTCGACAAGATCGGCCGGATCGCCGAGACCCTGGTCGCGAACGGAAAGTCCCCGGACACCCCGGTCGCCCTGGTCCAGGAGGGCACCACCGCCGCCCAGCGCCGGGTCGACGCGACCCTCGCCACGGTCGCCGAGACCGTGCGTACGCAGGAGGTCAAGCCGCCGGCGGTGATCGTCATCGGAGAGGTCGTGAACGTGGGCCCCGAGGTGAACGCCTGATTCCGTTCGGAGACCCCGGACCGCAGTACGTAACCACGGGTAACCCAACCCGTCCCAAGCCGTTGGCACCACACCCAGGACAAGGCAGTATCACCCTGTGGCCGATCTCATCACCGTTGAGGATCCCGACGACCCGCGCCTGCGCGACTACACCGGCCTGACCGACGTGGAGCTGCGCCGTAGGCGCGAACCCGCCGAGGGCCTGTTCATCGCCGAGGGTGAGAAGGTCATCAGACGGGCCAAGGAAGCCGGCTACGAGATGCGCTCGATGCTGCTCTCCGCCAAGTGGGTCGACGTCATGCACGACGTCATCGACGAACTCCCGGCCCCCGTCTACGCGGTCAGCCCCGAGCTCGCCGAACAGGTGACCGGCTATCACGTGCACCGGGGCGCCCTCGCCTCCATGCAGCGCAAGCCCCTGCCGACCGCCGACCAGCTCCTGGGAGCCGCCCGCCGGGTCGTGATCATGGAGTCGGTCAACGACCACACCAACATCGGCGCGATCTTCCGTTCGGCCGCCGCCCTCGGCATGGACGCGGTCCTGCTCTCCCCGGACTGCGCCGATCCGCTCTACCGTCGCAGCGTCAAGGTCTCCATGGGCGCGGTCTTCTCCGTCCCGTACGCCCGCCTGGATTCCTGGCCCAAGGGTCTCGACGCGGTCCGCGACGCCGGCTTCACCCTGCTCGCCCTGACCCCGGACGAGAAGGCGAAGTCCCTCGACGAGACCGCCCCGCACCGCATGGACCGCGTGGCCCTCATGCTCGGCGCCGAGGGCGACGGCCTCTCCACCAAGGCCCTCATGTCCGCCGACGAATGGGTCCGCATCCCCATGGCCCACGGCGTCGACTCCCTCAACGTGGGCGCGGCAGCGGCAGTCGCCTTCTACGCGGTGGCGACGGGGCGCCCACAACTCTGAAGGGGGCTGAGCCACAGCCCCGCAAGGGACGCGGGTAACTGCGCGACCAGCCTCCTACGACCCGCAGCGCACCGCCGACCCGCAGTCCCGAGCTCTGTCCTTTCGCCGCCCGGGGCAAGGAGTCAGTCGCCGTCCAACCCCTCAAACGGCTGCTCCTGCCGGAGGCCATCCCCACCGAGCCCTCGCGACGGCCCCTGACACCCCTGTGCCGTAGCGATCCCGAGCGCCGCCAGCAACGTCACCACGACGAACACCACGATCCGCTGACGCAGCAACCGAGGATTGGCCGGCCGTCGCCCCGTCCCGTTGGTCCGTGGCCCCGACCGCCCCGCGCCACGGCGCGGCGCGGGCCGCCTCCCGGACCCGGTGGTGTTTCGGGCCGGCGCGCCCCGCGCCCCGGGCCGCGATCCACCGCCGGTCCGCGCACCGGCCCCGCCCGTGCGGGAACCGTTTCGGGGCGGCGGCGTGCCGGGCGCACCCGACCTGCCCGGCTGCGTCCCACGGGGCTCCGGCGGCTGCCGCAGCGTGCGCTGCTCGACGTACTGCTCCGCGAGCCGCCCCGAGGGCCGGTCCGGATCCGTACGCGGCGCCGGCGGCCGGACATCCGCAAGGCCCTGCGCCTCACGGGCGGCGATCTCCTTGAGCCGCAGCGACAGTTGCAGTGTGCTCGGCCGCTCCTCCGGGTCCTTCGCCAGACAGGCGCGGACGAGGGGGGCGAGCGCGTCGGGCACCCCGCGCAGCTGCGCCTCCTCGTGCACCACCCGGTAGAGCATGACCTCCGAACTGCCCTGTCCGAAGGGCGAGTCGGAGGTCGCCGCGTAGGCGAGTGTGGCGCCGAGGGAGAAGACGTCCGTGGCCGGTGTCACCGCGGCCCCGCGTACCTGTTCGGGTGCGAGGAATCCGGGCGATCCCACGGCCGTACCGACATGGGTCAGGGTCGAGGCCCCGGTCGCCCACGCGATACCGAAGTCGATGATCCGCGGCCCCTTCGGGGACAGCAGGATGTTGGACGGCTTCAGATCCCGGTGTACGACACCGGCCTCGTGCACGGCCACGAGCCCCTCGGAGAGGGCGGCGCCGACGGCGGCCACATCGGCGGCCGACATGGGTCCCTCCTCGGCGACCTTGTCGTGCAGCGAGGGCCCCGGTACGTACTGGGTGGCGAACCACGGCCGGTCCGCCTCCAGATCGGCGGCGACCAGCCGGGCGGTGCACCCGCCCCTGATCCGCCGCGCCGCCGACACCTCGCGCGCGAAGCGCGACCGGAACTCCTGATCCTCCGCCAGATCCGGCCGGATCACCTTGAGCGCGACGCGCTGTCCACGCCGGTCGGAGCCCAGGTAGACGACGCCCATTCCGCCCGCGCCGAGCCGTCTGTGGATCCTGAACGAGCCGACGACGCGCGGGTCCTCGCGCCTCAGGCGCATCATCGCCATGTTCATCCCCGCTGCCCGTTCCGTCTGACGAGCCACAGCTTACGTTTCCACGGCCGGGCGTGCGCAGAGGCCGCGCCCTCGCGACCCGATCGATTGTCAGTGCCGGGTGGGAAACTTGAAGAGTGGTCAGGGAACAGCAGTTCGGGGCGGTGTTGGGCTCCTCTTGATCCCAACCAGCCACCACAGAAGGGGGATTGAACCCGTGAAGGGTGACCGAGTGGAGATAGTCGTGGACGCCGGGGACACGACGCGCACCTACGAGGTGATCGCGAGCAGGGCGGGCCGCCGGGTGGAGACCGCGGTACGGCGAGGTGTCGTGGAAGTGAGCGAAGTCACCCGCAACGGATCGGTGGTCCGGACGGCCCGGTTCATGGCGAACAGGGTCCTGGCGCTGGTCGAGCAGCCGGTGCCGCGCGAGGACGGCTCGGAGCGGACGGCGTAACACAAGGGGCAGACCGGACGTCCCTTCCGGGAAGACCCCGAGACCTGGGGCCTCGTCTCCACCCTGGGGAGTACGTCGCAGGTCATCGCTCATCCTCGGGGAGGCCCGGCAATCGATACGAGGGCATGACGACCCGCGCCCGCCGCCCGCCTAGATTTGAGGTCAAGCGGCGGGTGCAGCACTCGTCCCCCGAGGTCAGACACCCGCCGCTGCCAACCACAAGCAACACCGACGAGAAGGTCAGAGGAGGGACCATGGCCCACACGGCACCGCGGACCGCGATCCGCACACGGGAGCGCAGGACGTTCACCGCCGACCGCCGTCCGGGTCGTCGCCACCCCTTGGTGGCGACCGCGATGGTCCTTCCCCTGGCGGCCCTGCTCGTGTACGCCTTCGGCGGCTGGGAAGCAGTGGTCACACAAGCGTCGTCCGTGGGTGTGATGCTGGGGCGCTGAGCGGCGACCCCAGGCCCGGAAGAGCGGTCCGGGCGGGGACATCCATCCATGAAACCCCGTGGGGACGGGGGTGCGGCGGACGGCAATAGACGCCCGCGCAGCTGGGGAGCTGCGCGGGCGTCGTCGTGCCCCCAGCCCCTCGACGCCCGCAGCCGCTACCGACCACCCTGACGGCGGGCATCCCCTTCCACCGGCGCGGCGCCCCCCGGCAGCGGAAGGAAGGGCCCCGCCTGTACGCGCTGCGGGCGTTCGTGGCACGGATGCGGAGCCCATCCGGCAGTGGCGGGGGCCGGGTCCGCCGGTCCTGATCGCGGGCGTTCGTGGCGCTGGGGGTGAGCCCACCCCGGCAGTGGCGGGGGCCGGGTCCGCCGGTCCTGACTGCGGGCAATCGTGCCGCTGGGGCGGCACGGGTGGGCGCGGCGGCGCCTCGTGACCGCCGAGCGGAACCCTCGGCCCGCCCCAGCTCACGGCACCCGGCTGCGTAGGCTCTCGCTCAGCATCGCCGTACGACTTTCGCAGGGGGACCCATGACCGCCACCGCCGATGCCGACGTACTCCCCGCCCTCAGGGCCAAGGTGCGCAGCGCGGCCCACCCCGAATCCACCCCCTGCTCCCATCCCGACACGGTCCTCGCGGAACGCGCCGACGGCACAGTCGTCCGCCACGCCGACACGGTCGCCAAGGCCCACGCCCCCGACACCGACCCCGCCCACCTCACCCTCCGCCTGACCGCCGCCACCTCCCACCCCGACATCCTCCTCGCCCCCCTCCGCCCCACCCCCGCCCCTCTCCACGGCCGCCTCGTCACGTTCTGGCCGTACGGCACCCCGGTCGACCCCGACACTCCGGAGGCCGCCCCCTGGGAGGAGGCCGCCATGCTCCTCGCCCGCCTCCACCGGCAGCCGCCACCCCGGGGCCTGCCGCCCATGCGAGGCCCCGCCAAGGCCGCCCAGGCCATCGCCCGCCTCAGGGCCACCGCCCCCCACCATCCCGCCACAGACCGGATACTCCGCGCCTGGCACACCCTCCCCGCCTGGGCCAGGGCCGAGGCCCCCATGCCCGACTCGACCACCCTCTGCCACGGCGACCTGCACCTCGGCCAACTGGTCCGCCACCCGGCGCCCCTCGGCCCCTGGCGACTCATAGACGTCGACGACCTGGGCGTGGGCGTCCCCGCCTGGGACCTCGCCCGCCCGGCCGCCTGGTTCGCCTGCGGCCTCCTGCACCCCGACGCGTGGACGCGCTTTCTCACCGCGTACCAGCGGGCCGACGGCCCCGCCGTCCCCGCGAACGGCGACCCCTGGCCCGTACTGGACGTACCGGCCCGCGCACTCACCGTACAGAGCGCCGCCCTCGCGATCGCGAAGTCCACGGCGGCCGGCCTGCCCCTCGACGACGCGCAGCGGTCCGTTGTGGACGCCTGTGACCGAATGGGAGGCATCCCGCCGGAGTTGGCAGGCCCTTTCCCGAAGTAGGGTGCAACCGACCGCAGCCGGACAGTGTCTGTCCTGGCGTAACGCGAAGCAGCGAAGCGGTACCGAACGCCGAGGAGTTGACCCGAACCATGCACATGCAGTGTCCGAAGTGCCATGCGCCGATGCACACCTACAACCGCAGTGGCGTCCAGATCGAGCAGTGCAGCGGCTGCCGCGGGATCTTCCTCGACTACGGCGAGCTGGAGGCGCTGACCCGCATGGAGGGCCAGTGGGGCGGCGGCGCGGCCGTTCCGCCGCCGCCGGCCGCCCCGCAGTACCCGGCGGGCGGCGCTCACAACGCTCCTGCCTGGGGCGCCCCGCACGGCGGTCACCACGGAGGCCACCACGGGGGCCACGGTCACAACCGCGGCTTCGGCCACATGCTGTTCTCCAGCTGAGCCGCGCGTCGGGCGCTCCCGCGCCCGTACGCACGACGAAGCCCCCGGCCGTACGAGACGGCCGGGGGCTCGGTGGGAGTGGACGATACTGGGATTGAACCAGTGACCTCTTCCGTGTCAGGGAAGCGCTCTCCCGCTGAGCTAATCGTCCTCGGGATCACAACCCGGGGGCTGTGGATCTTGCGTGCGCGATACTGGGATTGAACCAGTGACCTCTTCCGTGTCAGGGAAGCGCTCTCCCGCTGAGCTAATCGCGCGGGGCGAAGCCTTGCGGCTCCAGAAGTCCTGAGACCTCAGTGGACGATACTGGGATTGAACCAGTGACCTCTTCCGTGTCAGGGAAGCGCTCTCCCGCTGAGCTAATCGTCCTTGGAGGTGGAGACGGGATTTGAACCCGTGTAGACGGCTTTGCAGGCCGTTGCCTCGCCTCTCGGCCACTCCACCAGGAGTGCGGGGGTTCGGGAAGATCCCCCGGCTTCCTACGAGCGGACGACCAGGTTCGAACTGGCGACCTCAACCTTGGCAAGGTTGCGCTCTACCAACTGAGCTACGTCCGCTTGTCGGTTCCGGCCCGCTTTCGCGTCCCGGCGACGAGTTGAACTCTAGCGGATTCCGGGGCCAGTACAAAAACGCGTTTGTGCAGCGTGCTGCGGTGCGTCCAGTCCGAGACCCGGCCGGGGCCGCCCGCGGGGCACCCGTCCTAGACTCGACTGCGTGCCCGACCTCCCTCCGCTCGCCCGCTTCGGCAACCTCGTGGCCACCGGTCTCACCGATGTGACCAGCGACGCCGCCGCCCTGGACTCCTCCGGCTTCTGGGCCGTGTGCGCGGACTACGAGGGCGGTCTGGTGTGCGCGCGCTTCCGTGACGTACGTCGCGAGCCCGCGCCCGCTCCCGTGCCGGGGGGATGGCACGGGCCGCGCGTCGACGACTGGACGACGTCCCTCGACCGCGCCGCGTACACGGCGGGGGTGCGCCGGATCCGCGAGCACATCGCCGCCGGCGAGGTGTACCAGGCGAATCTCTGCCGGGTGCTGTCCGCGCCCGTCGCGCCGGACGCCGACGTGGACGCCCTGACCGCGCTGCTGGCCCGTGGCAACCCGGCACCCTTTGCAGGAACGATTCGCCTCCCCGCGTACGACGTCGAGATCGCCACCGCCTCCCCCGAACTCTTCCTGCGACGCGACGGCCGGGTCGTCGAGTCGGGCCCGATCAAGGGCACCGGACGCACCGAGGCGGACCTCCTGGAGAAGGACTACGCCGAGAACGTCATGATCGTCGACCTGGTGCGCAACGACATCGGGCAGGTCTGCGCCACCGGCACCGTGACCGTGCCCGACCTGTGCGTCGTCGAGAAGCATCCGGGGCTGGTGCACCTGGTGTCGATGGTGCGCGGTGAACTGCGCGACGGCGCCGGCTGGCCGGAACTGCTCGCGGCCGCCTTCCCGCCCGGCTCCGTCACCGGGGCGCCCAAGTCGAGCGCCCTGCGGATCATCGACGCCCTGGAGACCGCCCCGCGCGGCCCGTACTGCGGGGGCATCGGCTGGGTCGACGCGGACCGGGGCACCGGAAAACTGGCCGTCGGCATCCGTACCTTCTGGATCGACCGGGCGGCGGGCGAGCTCCGCTTCGGCACGGGCGCGGGCATCACCTGGGGGTCGGACCCCGAGGCGGAGTGGCGGGAGACCGAGCTGAAGGCCGCCCGGCTGCTCGCGGTAGCGTCGGGAACGTACGAGGCGAGTGGGAGGACCCTTACGTGAAGATCTGGCTCGACGGCGGACTGCAGGACATCGACTCCGCCCGTGTCTCCGTCCTCGATCACGGACTGACCGTGGGCGACGGCGTCTTCGAGACCGTGAAGACCGTCGACGGGCGGCCGTTCGCGCTGACCCGCCACCTCCACCGGCTGGCCCTCTCGGCCCGCGGCCTCGGACTGCCCGAGCCCGACCTCGACGAGGTGCGCCGCGCCTGCTCCGCGGTCCTGGAGGCCGATCCGGTGGCGCTCGGCCGGCTGCGCATCACCTACACCGGCGGGGTCTCCCCACTCGGCTCCGACCGTGGCGACCACGGACCGACCCTCGTCGTCGCCCTCGGCGAGACCGCCCGGCGCGCCGACTCCACCGCCGCGATCACCGTCCCCTGGACCCGCAACGAGCGCGGCGCCCTCACCGGCCTGAAGACCACCTCGTACGCCGAGAACGTCGTCGCCCTCGCCCGCGCCCACGAACAGGGCGCCACCGAGGCGCTGTTCGCCAACACGGTGGGTCGGCTCTGCGAGGGCACGGGCTCCAACGTCTTCGTCGTCCTCGACGGCGAGATTCACACCCCGCCGATCGCCTCCGGCTGCCTCGCGGGCATCACCCGCGCGCTCGTGGTCGAGTGGACGGGCGCCCGCGAGACCGACCTGCCCCTGGACGTCCTGGAGCGCGCCGACGAGGTCTTCCTGACGTCGAGCCTGCGCGACGTGCAGTCCGTACACCGCGTCGACGACCGCGAACTGTCCGCCACCCCGGGCCCGGTGACAGCCAAGGCGATGCGGGTCTTCGACGAGCGGTCCGGTGACGACCTTGATCCGTAAAAGCCTCGGATATTGAGCTGACCCGGCGGTCCGGAGCGGGTAGAACACCCGTGATGACCACCACCCTGCGGCCCCTCGAGCCGCTTCAGCACGCCGCCGACGGTTCGCGTTCGCGCCGCTACCAGGTGTGCGTGAACAGCCGTCCCGTCGGCGAGATACACCTCGGTACGCGCCCCGATCCAGGGACCTCGGCCGCCCGGATCCTGGATCTGCGGATCGACGAACCCGACCGGCGGCGCGGCCGGGCCACGGTGGCCGCACTCGCCGCCGAGGAGGTGGCCCGTGGGTGGGGCTGCCGGCGGATCGAGGCCGCCGTCCCGGCCGCCGCCGAGCCCGCACTGCGGCTGACGCAGGCGCTCGGCTACGTCCTGCGCAACCGGAGCATGCGCAAGCCCCTCGACGCCACCCCGCCCGAACTGCCCGTCGGCAGCCGGGGCCGGCCCATGACAGAGGCCGAGTACGGGCCGTGGAAGGAAGCCGGGCTGGAGGGCTACGCACAGGACCTGATCACCCGTGGCGTGCCCGAGGCGGAGGCGTACGCGAGGGCCGCCGACGACTACGTGCGGTGCCTGCCGCAGGGAGTGGCCACCGAGGACAACCTGTGCAGCGTGCTGGAACACGAGGGCACGAGAGTCGGCACGCTGTGGTTGTGGCTGCGTGACGACACCGCCTTCGTGTACGACGTGGAGGCGGACGCCGGACATCGGGGCAGGGGGCACGGCCGGACGCTCATGCTGCTGGCGGAGGCCCAGGCGACGGTGGCCGGGAAGACCGCGATCGCGCTCAACGTCTTCGCGGGAAACGTCCGGGCCGAATGCCTCTACGAGTCGCTCGGCTACGAGACGACGACCTACCACCTGTCCAAGCCACTGCTCTGACGGCCGCCGACAGGCGCCCGCGGCGCTCGCGGTGCGTCACCCCGGTCGTCGGCTGCCCCGGCCGTCGGGTGCCCCAACCATCAGGTGCCTTCGGCCAGCAGTCGGTCGGCGATCTCCTCGATCCGCTCGCGCAGCCCCGCCTGGCTCTTGCCGCCGTCGAGGCGCTCGCCGCCGATGACGTAGGTGGGGGTGCCGGTCACGCCGATGGCCTTGCCCTCGGCCTGGTCGGCGTCGACGATCAGGATGTGCCGGCCGTCGATCAGCGCGGTGTCGAACTCCTCGGCGTCCAGACCGAGTTCACTGGCGGCCTCGACCAGGAACGGCTCTCCGGTCCGGTCCAGCTCCTCGACCCGGCCGAGCACGGCCTCCACGTACGGCCACGCCTGCCCCTGCTCGGCGGCCTCCTCTGCGGCCTGCGCGGCGGCGAAGGCGTGCTTGTGCTTCTCCAGCGGGAAGTGCCGCAGCCGTACGTCGAGCCGGTCGCCGTAACGGGCCCGCAGTGTGCGGATGTCGTCGAGGGCGCCGCGGCAGTCGGGGCACTGGAGTTCGCACCAGACGTCCAGGACGACGGCGGACGGTGCGGGGGAGAAGTCGCTCATGGTGATCAGTCTTCCAGCTTCCCGGGAGGGGGACCGACCCCGAGACGACCCGGAGATGTCCCTGAGGTCTCCCCGGAGCATGGCATATCGGACGCATGGCGGTGCAGGATGGAAGGGACGGAGCGAGACCGCCCGCCCGAGCACCGCCTGGAGGATCGGATGATTGCCGAGACAGTCTGCGCCGCCGTCTCCGTGGCAGGCCTGGGCATCGCCGCGATCACGGCGTATCGGAAGCGTTTCCTGCGGGCGACCCGTATCGCCGCCTATTCCCTCGTGCCTCTCGGTCTGGTGATGACCGGGGTCGTCGAGTGGGTGGCGGACAGCGCGTTCAGTCCGACCGCGTGGGCAGGCTTCGGCGTGCTCGGCGCCGCCTGGTTCCTGTTCATGACCACTCGCGTCGTCGAGCGACGCCGCGCGGCCCTCGGCAAGGAACGCAAGGAGGCCAAGGCGTCCCGCACCGGGGCGATAGCCCCGGCGGCCTCGGCGCCCTCGCTGGGCCAGGGATCCCGGCCGGCTGCCCGCCCGGCGGCGGCACCCCGGGCCGGCCGTTCGGGAACGTCCGGGGCGGACGACTTCAGCGACATCGAGGCGATCCTGAAGAAGCACGGCATCTGACCTCCAGGAGCACGGCCGAGGGCCGCCGGGAGCGCCGCGGACTGAAACGACACAGAAGGTCGGGCGGCGGCACCGAAGTGATCACGTTCGCTCCGTAGGGTGTGGATATTGGCGAACTCTCCGTCATTCCTGGTGGGTTGATCGCGCGGAGGGTCTCCGCTGCGTCATCATCGCGGCGAGATGCTGGACACAACACAGAGCGACACCACCGCCCCACCCCAGGAGCGGCGAGGTTGTCTCTTCGCGCTCTCCCAGCCACCGCTGATGATCTTCCTAGCGGTGATCGGCTGCCTGCTGCTCATGGCGTCACTGCACGACCTGCTGATGCTCTGAGCCGTAAACGGAGCCCCTGACGTCACCCGTCGAGGGCTCCGTCAGTCCCGGTCCACACCCTCGCCGCCGAGGCCGACCCGCCCCCGGCCCGTCGCCTCAGCCCGCCGCCTCCTTGCGGCGTGCCCGGTAAGCGGCGACATGCAGGCGGTTTCCGCAGGTGCGGCTGTCGCAGTAGCGGCGCGAGCGGTTGCGGGAGAGGTCGACGAAGGCACGCCGGCAGTCCGGCGCTTCGCAGCGGCGCAGCCGCTCCTGCTCCCCGGCGACGACGAAGAAGGCGAGCGCCATGCCGCAGTCGGCCGCGAGATGGTCGGCGAGGGACGCGCCGGGCGCGAAGTAGTGGACATGCCAGTCGTAGCCGTCGTGATCGGTGAGCCGGGGCGTGGTGCCCGCCGCGGCGATCAGATCGTTGATGACCGCGGCGGCATCGGCCGCCTCGGGGGCCGCGAAGACCTCCGCGAACCGGCCGCGGACCTTGCGTACGGCCGCGAGGTCGAACTCCGACAGCACGCCGACATCGCTGACCTCGTGGTTTCGTACGAAGTCGGCGAGCGCCGCGACATCCGCGAGCCCGTCCGTCGCCGTGTCGTTCTCCGGCACGGTGTTCACCAGATCCACCACGGCGTCGAGGGAACACCGGGTGTCGTGGGTGATCAGCACGTATTCGCTCCCTGGCCTGCGAGGGTCGGGCGGGCGCCCGCCGATGCTGGCCGATGGTAATGGCTCGGCGAGGCGGTGGGCCGGTGTGGACCGGCTCGGCGCACACCTCTGGTACGAGCGGAACGGCCCAGGGGGCCGATTGGTGCCCCGGTCCCGTTCCGCTCGGTCACGGCACGGCGACGCCGCCGCGCGGAGGTCCGCGACGACGGCGTCGGTGGGTCGGCCTGAAGCCGTATTCGGTTGTCTAGGCCCGAGCCGTCTCCCCGAGTGGACGGCGCCGGGCGGCTCTGTGGGCCCTCGCCCCCTAGCTCTCCGCCAGGATGTGCGAGAGCTCCTGATCGAGGTCGAAGTGCCGGTGTTCCGTGCCAGGTGGCACGGCGGCGTCTGTGCGCTTCAGGAAGGACTCCAGGGCCCGCGCCGGGGCTTCGAGGAGGGCTTCGCCCTCCGGGGAGCTCAGGGCGATGCACACGACGCCCTGGCCATGGCTGCGCGACGGCCAGACACGGACGTCGCCGGTGCCGGTGGGCCGGTGCAGGCCCTCGGCGAGGAGGTCGCGGGCGAACACCCATTCGACCGTTTCCTCTGCTCCGGTGTGGAAGGTGGCGTGCACGGCGTAGGGATCGGCCGTGTCATACCGCAGTCCCGCGGGAACAGGCAGTGAGGACTCGCTCGACACAACGAGGCGCAGGTGCAGCTCGCAGCTGACCGTGGTGTTCATAAGCGCCAAGGCCTTTCGCTCAGTGTGCGCTCGGGGATTCGCACGTCGGCGAAATCGACATGCCACCTACGGTGCCGTTGTAAACCCCTCTGGGAGTTTTGCGTCGCTTTTAGTAGCTCATCCGGCCGAGACCGTCTTCTGGGGATACGGCCATTCCGGTGACCGGTTTCTCTCCGGTAGGGTTTGGCTGTATGGACACGGGGAGTGACGGGACGGAGGAGGCCGCCGCGGCGGCCGACGGAACGAAGAGTGACACGAACGTAGCGAACAGTGAGGCCGATGTGGCCAAGGACGAAGCGCCGCTCGGATCTCGTGCGCCGGAGTTCGTCAAGGCGCGGCGGATGCTGCACCTGAGCTGGCAGGTGGTCATCTTCATCGTCGGGCTCGCGGTGGTCGTGGCGGGCGTGATCATGCTGCCGCTGCCCGGCCCCGGCTGGGTGGTGATCTTCGGCGGTATGGCGATCTGGGCGACGGAATTCGTCTGGGCCCAGTTGGTGTTGCGCTGGACCAAGCGGAAGGTCACCGAGGCCACGCAGCGCGCGCTCGACCCCAGAGTCCGGCGTCGCAACATCATTCTGACGACGATCGGCCTGGTGATCGTGGCCGCCCTCGTCGGTTTCTACGTCTGGAAGTTCGGCTTCGAGATGCCCTGGAACATCAAGGACCAGTGAATCCCGCCGGGTCGCACGGGGTATCCGGGGTGTGGTCGGAGGCACCCTCTGACATGGGGTAATGTTCTTTCTGCATCCGGGCGATTAGCTCAGTGGGAGAGCGCTTCGTTCACACCGAAGAGGTCACTGGTTCGAACCCAGTATCGCCCACCACCCGATGATGACCCGGCCCACGGAAACCGTGGGCCGGGTCGTTTTCGTCATGGTGGGTCGCTTTCCGGGTGCACCCCCCGCTTGAACCCGGCCGTCTGCCGCCTGCTCATGTCGCGCTGGCATTCACTGCTCGAACTGCTCGAACTGATGGGACTGCTTACTGCAGGACCCGGCTACGAAGTTCATCAGGAGCGTGCCCGGGTGCATGGGCACACATCAGGCAAGGCCGCTCAGCTACTGCCCATCTTGTGGCCGATGTTGGCGGCGAACGTCCCCCACGTCCTGTTGGCAGTGTTCTTGTTCAGCCCGTCCGGAATGGTCGGCTTGGTGACGTAGGCGCGGACACCGAGGTAGAGGTACCCGTGCTTCCGGTAGATGGTGAAGTAGATCCGGGAGCCCGTGCCGTCGAAGTGGCCCTTCTTCGCGATGAAGTGCCAGCCGTACTTGACGCCGCCGCGGTAGACCTTCACCGGGGCCTTCTTGCAGCCGAAGGGATCCGCGAAGCACGCCGTCAGGTTCATGGTCGTGCCGTCGCGTGTGGGAAGCTTCTTCGCGGCGCCCTTGACGGGGAAGGTGCAGCCGCCGAAGCAGTTCTTCAGGGCGTTGAACGCCTTCTTCTCGGCGCCGGCCTTCGTCTTTCGCTTCACGATCTGGAAGTTGTACTTGTAGAGCAGACGCGAACCCGCCGCCGAGGCGTCGGTGGCGGGAGCGGCGGGCGCGACCTGCGCCGTCACGGCGGTGACCGGCGCGACGGGCGCGGCGGACGCGGGAGTGGTGACGGCAAGGCTGCCGACGGCGGCGACGGTGGCCAGGGTCAGGCCTAATGTCCTACGCATGAGGTTCCTTTCGCCCCATTCGGGAATCGAAGCGATGCGGAGCTCGTCGAGTCGAGCCCGAGCCGGATCGTTTCAGAGGTCTGATCAGGCGCGATAGTGCCCCAAAGGGCAGTGCCCTATGGGGCTCCGGCCGGATCGCCTGATCTTGAGTCGGTCGCTGGTGGCGTTCTCCTGGAACCGGACGGGCACGGGCCTCCGATGGATCATGGAGTTCTCCACGCTTCGACAGTGGCGAGGGTGCCGTGTTCGTCCCGGCGTCCTCCCGCACCGCCGTCCCCGCCTCGCGTGAGGTCGGCGCGAAGGTGGGCGAGCGCCAGGTCGGAGCGCGCACCTCACCCGCACGGTTGGCGCCGTCCGCCACCTGATCGCGGCGCGTGGCGGGGTCCTGTCCGCCGCGTGGCGCTTTCAGCCCCGCCCCGAATGCGTCTCAAGGTCGTGGTCGCGGCCGTTCCGTCGACGGCAACTCTCCTACCTGGGCGTTTACTTGACCGGCCGTCACGACAGGGCCCTCGCGGCCTGCCCGGCTGTCTCTCGGCGTTCGAGTAAATCCTGTCCGAATCATTGACGTCTCCTGCGGGGCTCCGTAGCTTGTGCCAGCAAGCGCTTACTTGAAACGATTCATGAGGCGGACGCGGTGTCGCGGGGAGGCTCAACCATGCAGCAGGGCAAGAACGTGGAGAGGCGGACGATCCTCAAGGCGGCCGGAGCCTCACTGGCCGTCGCGGGTCTGGGGGCGACGGCCACGGCCTGCGGCGGTGGCAGCGGGTCGGGGGACGGGACGGTGACGATCCGTTACGCGTGGTGGGGTGCGGAGGACCGGGCGGAGCGCATCAAGAAAACCATCGCGCTTTTCGAGAAGAAGTACCCGAAGATCAAGGTGAAGACGGACTTCCAGGTGTATCCCGATTTCTGGAAGAAGTTCAACACCCAGGCCTCCGGCGGCAATCCGCCGGATGTCTTCCAGAATGCCATTGGCTTCCTGCGGAAATATGATGCGAAGAATGTGCTGCTCGATCTCAACGCACAGGTCGAGGCGGGCAACCTCTCCCTGGACGGCTTCCGGGCGGGCCTGGAGAAGTTCGGCGAGGTCGACGGAAGGCTGCTCGGGGTTCCGGTCGGTTCCAACTCGATGGCGCTGGTGATCGACAAGCCCGTGTACACCAAGTCCGGTGTGAAGCCGGAGCAGGGCTGGACCTGGGACGACTTCGACGCGGCGATGAAGAAGATCCGGGACAAGGCGGGGCGCGCCGGCGACAGCGGCATGTACGGGGTCATGTACCTGTACGACCTCTACCTGCGCCAGAACGGCAAGGCGTTCTTCACCGAGACCGGTCTCGGCTTCACCGAGGCGGACCTGAAGGAGTGGTGGACGAAGGCCGAGAAGGGCATCAAGGAGGGCATCTACGCCGACCCCAAGAAGGTCGCCCAGACCAAGCCCAAGTCGGCGGTCGCCGCGGAACTCGCCGCCGGTGAGTTCACCTGGGACAACTTCACCGTCCGCTACACCTCCGAGGGCAAGAGCGAGTACGGTCTGGCTCCCATCCCGACCACCGACGGCAAGAAGACCGGCCAGTACCTCGGCTCCCTCATGCTCAGCGCGTCCAAGCGCACCCAGCACCCCAAGGAAGTCGCGCAGTTCATCGACTTCATGGTGCACGAGCCCGAGGTCGCCAAGATCATGGGCTACGACCGCGGTGTGCCCGCGACACAGGCCCAGTACGACGCGTTCAAGCCGACCGACCCGGTGAACAAGGCCATCGCCGAGTACGAGCAGTCCCTCGTCGACGCCGGTGTCCTGGAGCCCATCACCCCGCATCCGAACGGGGCGGACATCTGCGAGGCCGGGTTCATGCGCATCGCCGATGAACTCGCTCTGGGCAAGCGGTCGGTGGACGACGCCGTCAAGCAGTTCTTCACCGAGTCGAAGACGGCTCTCGGTAGCTGATGGGAACCGCCGTGACACACGCCCCTGCGATGGAGGACCTGACCAAGGACTCCGAGCCGCGGCACCGTCCGGCCAAGTCTCCTCGCCCCGCCGCACTCAAGCGGCGGGGCCGCCGGGAGACCCTGGCCGGCTATCTCTTCATGTCCCCGTGGATCGCCGGGTTCCTGCTGCTGACAGCGGGCCCTATGGTCGCCTCGCTCTACTTCGCCTTCACCGACTACAACCTGTTCGACGCCCCCAAGTGGATCGGCCTCGACAACTTCTCCGAGATGTTCGCCGATCCGCGCTGGCAGAACTCGGTGCGGGTGACCCTCTGGTACGTCGTCGTCGGTACGCCGATCAAATTGATCGCCGCCCTCGGTGTGGCGCTACTGCTGGCCCAGAAGCGGCGCGGACAGGCCTTCTACCGTGCCGCCTTCTACGCCCCGTCGCTGATCGGGGCGAGCGTCTCCATCGCGATCGTGTGGAAGGCGATCTTCTCGGACGACGCCATCGTCGACCGTACGCAGAAGCTTTTCGGGATCGACGTCGGCGGCTGGACCGGTGACCCGGACCTGATCATCTACAGCCTGGTGGCGCTCACCGTCTGGCAGTTCGGTGCCCCCATGGTCATCTTCCTCGCCGGTCTCAAGCAGGTGCCGCGTGAGCTGTACGAGGCAGCCGAGGTCGACGGGGCGGGTACGTTCCGGCGGTTCTGGAACATCACCCTGCCGATGATCTCCCCGGTCCTCTTCTTCAACGTCCTGCTGGAGACGATCCACTCGTTCCAGATCTTCAGCTCGGCGTACATCGTCGGCGGCGGTGCCGGAGGCAGCGCCTGCGGTCCGGCCGACGGCTCGATGGTCTATACCTGTTATCTGTACGTCCAGGGCTTCGAGAACAGCCGCATGGGCCTGGCCTCCGCCATGGCCTGGGTGCTGCTGGTCGCGGTCGCCCTGGTGACGGCGGTGCTGTTCTGGTCCCAGAAGCGCTGGGTGCACTACGAGGAGGGTGCCTGATGAGCGCACAGGCCACCGAGATCACCCCAGCCCCGGCCCCGTCCACGAAGGGGGGCGCCCTCCGGCGCAAGCTGCCCGGCTCCCTCGCCTGGCACATCGGATCCCTGCTGATCCTCGCGGTGATCCTCTATCCGGTGATCTGGGTCGTGGGGGGTTCGTTCAAGAACAGCGATGACATCGTCGGCAGCCTGGACCTGTTGCCGAGCGATCCGATCATCTCCAACTACACACGGCTCACCGACGGCATCGCCGACATCCCGATCTCCACGTTCTTCTTCAACTCGCTCACCCTCGCCGTGGGTTCGGTGGTCGGGATCCTGGTGTCCTGCTCGCTGACCGCGTACGCCTTCTCGAAGATCAAGTTCGCGGGCCGCAATCTGCTCTTCACGCTGATGATCGGCACCCTCCTGTTGCCCTACCACGTGCTGCTGATCCCGCAGTACGTGCTGTTCCGCAACATGGGCGCGATCGACACCTACACCCCACTCCTGCTCCCGAAATACCTGGCCACGGAGGCGTTCTTCGTCTTCCTGATGGTGCAGTTCATGCGGAACCTGCCCAAGGAACTCGACGAGGCGGCCCGGCTCGACGGCTGCGGCCACTTCCGGATCTACTGGTCGATCGTGCTGCCGCTGTGTCGGCCCGCGCTCATCACCAGCGCGATCTTCACCTTCATCAACGCCTGGAACGACTTCATGGGCCCGCTGATCTATGTGAATACGCCCGACAAGTACACGGTCTCGCTCGGTCTGAAGATGTTCGTGGACCAGGACGCCGTGGCCAACTACGGCGGCATGATCGCGATGTCGCTGGTGGCCCTGCTGCCGGTGCTCGCCTTCTTCCTCGCCTTCCAGCGGTATCTGATCGACGGCATGGCCACCTCGGGCCTGAAGGGCTGAGGTGAGCTGACCATGGCCCAGGCCCGTGCCCGTGCGAAGGCCGCCGCACCCCGCGAGGAGTCCGTGCTCGCCGAACGGTTCGCGCTGTTCGCCGAGTGTCTGCTCACCGGAGTGTGGATCGCGCTGGCCGCGCTGCCGCTGGTGACGTACCCCGCGGCGTTCGCCGCCGGCTCCCGCCACCTGAGGCGTCGGACGGCTCATGAGGGCGGCGGCTGGCGGGAGTTCGTGGCCGACTTCCGGACGGCGGTGCGCGGAGGTTGGCTCGTCGGGCTCGCCGGGTGGGTGGCGCTCGCGGCGGTGTGGGTGGACGTCCAGGCCGTACGCGCCGGGATCCCGGGCGGGCCGCTGGTCGGTGCGATCGGGATCCTCGCGCTGATCGGCGCCGCCGTCGCCGGACTGCGCGCGGCGGCGGTCTGGCGGCCCGGTGCCACCTGGCGGGCCCTGCTCGGCGCGGCCGGGCGGCGGACGGTGCTCGACCCCGCCGGATCCTTTCTGCTGGTCGGCGGACTGGGCGTGGTGGCCTGCTCCGCCTGGTTCGTCGCGCCTCTGGCGATCCCGGTTCTCGGGGCCGTCGCGGCAGCGGCAGTCGCCGTCGAGGAGCGGTACCGGCGCCGCCGCTGACCGAAGCGGCGGAGCCTCGCACCCAGGTCGGTGCCCTCGGAGGTGCCGCACCTCTCTCTGTCATGCCCCTGACTACCCGCACGCAAGACTTCCCGTTCGGAAAGGAAAGGCCATGTCCCCCATCGACCGCAGGTCCCTTCTCAAGGCGGCCGCCGTCGCAGGAGCCGCCGCGCAGTTCAGCTGGGCTCTAGGGAGTACGAGCGCGCAGGCCGCGCCCAGAGCCGAGGCCGCGGAGGCGGACCCGGTGACCCTGGACTGGCTGGAGGACGGCGGACTCGGCGCCGCTCCCGGTTCGACGGTGGGTGTGCCGTGGCCGAAGGGCGCGTACGAAAAAGAACAGTCGTTTTCCTTGACGGACGCGGACGGCAAGGCCGTGGCGGTGCAGTCCTGGCCGATCGGCTACTGGCCCGACGGCTCCGTGAAGTGGACGGCACACGCGGTGGGGGCGGGCGCCGGTTCCGGCAAGCTCACCCTCGCCGCGGGCACGCCGGCCGCGCCCCAGAAGAAGGTCACCGTCGACAAGAGCGGCGGCACCATCGACGTGTCGACCGGTGTCATCACCGCCAGGATCGGCAAGAGCGGCTCCACGCTCGTGAAGTCCGTGCTGCGCGGCTCCACCGAGATCGCCAACACCGGCCGTCTGGTCCTGCTGCGCCAGCCCGAGATCGAGGACGGCGACCAGGGCACCGAGAAGTACGAGCGCTTCGAGAGCGTCATCGACGAGGTCGAGGTCGAGCAGGAGGGACCGGTCCGTGCCGTCGTCCGCATCGACGGCAAGCACCGCAAGGGAAGCCGCAGCTGGCTGCCCTTCTCGATCCGCCTCTACTTCTACGCGGGCGCCGAGTCGTTCCGCATGGTGCACACGATCACCTTCGACGGCACCCAGGAGCCCGGAAAGGCCAGCGGCGACTTCATCCGCGGCATCGGCGTCCGCTTCAAGGTCCCGATGCGCGACGCCGCGTACGACCGGCACATCCGCATCGGCGGTGAGGGCACGGGCCTGCTGCGCGAGGCGGTCAAGGGCGTCACGGGTCTGCGGCGCGACCCGGGTACGGCGGTCCGCACGGCCCAGTTCGAGGGGAAGAAGCTGCCGGACCCGTCCACCTGGGACCAACGGGTGACGACCCGGCTGCAGTACATCCCCGAGTGGGGCGACTACACGCTCTCGCAGCTGTCCGCCGACGGCTTCGGTGTCCGCAAGCGCACCAAGAAGGGCCACGGCTGGATCCCGGCCGGCGGTGGCCGGCGGGCGAGCGGCTTCGGGTACGTCGGCGGCGCGTCCGGCGGTTTCGCCTTCGGTCTGCGGGACTTCTGGGAGAAGTTCCCCGCGCAGCTCGACATCCGCGACGCGCACACCGACACCGCCGAGGTCACCCTCTGGCTCTGGTCGCCCGAGGCGCAGCCCATGGACCTGCGCTTCTACCACGACGGCATGGGCCAGGACACCTACCCCGAGCAGCTCGAAGGCCTCAACATCACGTACGAGGACTACGAGCCCGAGTTCGGCACCCCCTACGGCATCGCCCGCACCAGCGAACTCCTCTTCTGGGCCCACGAGTCCACCCCGAGCGCCGAGGACATGGCCAAGCAGGTCGAGGCCGTCCGCACACCCCCGCAGCTCGCCGCCCCGCCCAAGCAGCTCATCAAGGCGGGCGTCTTCGGCAAGCTGTTCTCCGAGCCGGACCGCTCCACCGCCGCCAAGGCGAAGATCGAGGACCACCTCGACTTCCTCTTCACCTATTACAAGGACCAGGTGGAGATGCGCCGTTGGTACGGCTTCTGGGACTACGGCGACATCATGCACAGCTACGACCCCAGCCGCCACCAGTGGTGCTACGACGTCGGCGGCTACGCCTGGGACAACTCCGAACTCTCCCCGGACCTGTGGCTCTGGTTCGCGTACATGCGTTCCGGACGTGCGGACATCTTCCGTTTCGCCGAGGCCATGACCCGCCACACCGGCGAGGTCGACGTCTACCACCTGGGCAAATGGGCCGGTCTCGGCACCCGCCACGGCGTCCAGCACTACGCCGACAGCGCCAAGCAGCAGCGGATCGCCAACACCACCTACCGCCGCTACTACTACTTCCTCACCGCCGACGAACGCGTCGGCGACCTCATGCACGCCAACGTCGACTCCGACGAGACGTTCCTCGTCCTCGACCCCATCCGCAAGATCCGCACCGAGCCGTACACGCCCGACCGGCACGCTCTGTCGATCGGCTTCGGCACGGACTGGTCGGGGCTCGTGTCGGCCTGGCTGACCGAGTGGGAGCGGCGCGGCCCGAAGTGGGAGAAGGCCAAGGCGCGCGTGCTGTCGACGATGGAGACGATCGCGGCCCAGCCCAACGGCTTCGTCCAGGGCAACGCGCTGTACGACCTGGACACCGGCAAGTTCGCCGTCGCCACCGAGCCCAGGGTCGGCGTCTCGCACCTGTCGGCGATGTTCGGCCTGGTCGAGCTGAACGCCGAACTCCTCGACCAGGTCGAGATGCCCAAGTTCAAGGAGGCGTGGCTCGACTACTGCCGCTACTTCAACGCGACGAAGGCGGAGCAGGCCGCCCGCTACGGTTCCAACTTCGGTTCCCTGCTGCTCTTCCAGGGCCATTCGCGGCAGGACGCGTACGCGGCGGTCCAGTTGGGCGACGACAAGCTGGCGGCCCGGGCGTGGCGGCAGTTCTACAACAGCGTCGACACCTGGGACTACAAGGAGTCGACCGACTGGTCCACGAAGAAGATCGAGGGGCCGACGGCGCTCGTGCCGGGCAGCGAGGCGGCATGGGTGTCGACCAACGCGACGGCGCTGTACGGGTTGGCGGCGATCCAGAACCTGGCGTTGGTGGGCGACAAGATGCCGTGACGCTCCGCTCGGGGCGCCGGGGGCTGGGGACGCTTGGCGTGGTGGGGAACTGCGGGTCCGTTGTGGCGGGTCGCGCAGTTCCCCGCGCCCCTGAGAGGTGCCTCAGCCGAGCTTTCCGAGCATGTCCCGCATACGCCGTGCGTCACGCAACCGCTGCTCGTACGTGGCGCCCAGGGCGAGCAGTACCAGGCCCGCGAGTGCGGGAGGCACCCAACGGGGGAGGGCGTCGACGACCTGGGCGATGTACGGCGCGAGTTCGTGCAGGGTGACCAGGGCGAGTGCGGCGCCGCCGAGGAGCAGGGGGGCCTGGAGGCGGTGGCGGGCGCCCAGCAGGGTGACGGCCAGGGCGGCGGAGCCCAGCAGCAGGGGGCGGAGCCAGTGCTCGTCGCCCCAGGCCGCGACGAGGCTCGGGACGAGCGTGACGGCGAGTCCCGGGCCGTAGGCCGTCCAGGACGAGGTCGTCCGGTCCCGGCGCCGGCGCAGGTGGCCGACGACCAGGGCCGGGACGGTCACCGGCAGGGTGTACGCCTCCGGGGACCCGACCTCCCAGACCGCCAGCCGTACCCAGGAGGCCAGCACGAACAGAGCGGCGGAGGCGTAGCCGACGGCTCTGCGCTCCGGTCGTACGGCCGTACCCGCGGCGATGACTCCGCAGAGCGCGAGGGTCAGGGCCAGCAGGGGCGGGTGCGTGGCGGAGAGGGCGATCGCCAGGAGGCCGGCCGCGGCGCCGGCCGCCTCGACCGGGATGGTCATGGGCGAGGCGCCGAGGCGTGCCGCGACCAGGGCCGCGACGGCCGGGACGGCGAGGACGAGCAGGGCCGTGTGCTGCGGCTCCCAGCCGGCAGACGCGCCGATCGCGCAGGTCAGGGCGGTGGCGTGGACGAGGGAGGCGGGCGCGGTGAGGGGGCCGAGGCCCGTGCGCCATGCCGCCGCCGCGAAGAGGACGGTCGAGGCGGCGAGGACGGTGAGGGTCACCGGTTCGGTGGCGAGGGAGTGGAGGGCCAGGTTCAGGGACGTGACGAGGGCCAGGAGCGCGCCGGTGAGGGGCAGCGGTGCCCGGAGCCGCTGGGTTTGCGCCGACCGTGCGAGGCCCGCGAAGGCGAGCGTGGCCACGCACAGGAGGCCGTGCGCCACCAGCCCGGCCGTGTACGGCAGTTCGAGGACCGCCGGGAGCACCAGGGCCGTCGCCCAGGCGAGGACGAAGGCGCCGACCAGGGCCTGGGTTCGCCACGAGGCGGTGCGCGCGGTCAAGGTCAGTACTCCGGCGACCACGGCGAGCATGAGGGGCACGGTCGCCGTGTTCGGGGGCCACGGCACGTCGAGCGTCACCGCCGCACGGGCGTCCTCGGGCGCGCCGGACCAGATGCGCTCCAGTCGGCTGACCGGGCCGAGCAGCGCGATGGCCACGACCGGCAGCGCGGTGGCCAGGGCGAGGGCCTGGACGACGGCGGAGGCGTGGGCGAGGCCTCGGCGTACGGGCTCGGGAGCGGACGTCCGCACGGTCGCCAACAGGGCGATTCCGCAGAGCAGATAGCCCGGGACCGTCCACACGTCGGGCAGGACCGCGCGGGCGATGCCGCCGAGGCCCGTCACCGCGAGCAGTCCTCCGGCGACCGCGGTGCCGAGGGCCAGGGTCGGCTTCGGGGCGAGCCAGGCGGTGGTCAGGGCGATCGCCGCGGCTAGGGCGAGGAGCGCCGCCGCACGGGCGGCGGCGCTCGGGCCGGCGGCGGCCCACGAGAGCCACCCGGCCGCCAGGACACCCCAGGCACCCCAGCCGGACGCGCCCACGACGGCGACGATCCGTACCGGCTTGAGGGACACCCGGAGCGCGATAGCGGTGTCGGCCGCCGCTGTCACCAGCACCACGGCCGTGACCGTCTCCACGCCCGCGTTCATCGCGAACGACCAGAGGAGGAAGGGGAGTTGAGCGGCGACGAGGGCGAGGGGGAGCGGCAGACCGAGGGCGGTGCGGGTGATCGCCGAGTCGGTGTCCGCGGCCCGGGGCACCAGCGCGCCGAGTCCCAGCCCGTACGCCGCCCACATCGCCGCCAGCACCGCCGACGCGGCAGCCGCGTACCCCGTGCCGTCCGCCCCGGTGAACGCGACCTCGTGCAGGGCGTACGCGTCCAGGACCGTCAGGGCGAGGCCGAGACCGGACACCGTCTCGGCGGTCGAGCGCAGGCCACGACGCAGGAGCGGCACCGGGGTGCCGAGCGCGGCCACGGTCACCGCGCCGAGGACCAGGGCCCGGCCCGCGATTCCCATGTGTCCCCAGCTGACCAGCGTGAACGCGATCGCCGCGACGGTCAGCAGGACGCCCCCGAGGATCAGCAGCACGTTCTGGACGCTGGGCGCCGTCGCCTCGGGTCGCCGTACGGGCGGCGCTGCGGGCGGGGGCGCGGACGAGGGTGCGTACAGGGCGTTCATCAGCCAGGCGCGGCGCGCCAGCAGGAAGCCGCGGCGGGCGTCGAGTTGCCGCAGCTCGGAGTCGAGGACCCGCAACTCCTCGGCCGGGGACGGAAAATGCGTCATGCCCGGAGTGTGGTCCGCGTCACGCCGTAGGGCATGAGTGCGGGTACTCAGGACGTACTCAGATCCCGCGCGGAGGCCCCCTGTGCGGGCAGAATCCGACCATGGACTGGTGCCACTACCGCTTCCGCACTCTCTGGAGCCTGCCCGCGCCGCCCGCCGCCGTGTACGACATGCTCCAGCGGGCCGACGACTACCCGCGCTGGTGGCCCCAGGTCCGCGAGGTGATCCGGATCGACGACACCACCGGCACCGTCCGGATCCGCTCGCTCCTGCCGTACGACCTCGCCTTCACCGCCCGCGAGCTACGGCGCGACACGGCGGCCGGGATCCTGGAGATCGGGATGACCGGCGACCTGGACGGCTGGGCCCGCTGGACGCTCACCGCCGACGGGGCCGGCACCCTCGCCCGCTACGACCAGGAAGTCGACGTCACCAAGCCCCTGCTCAGACGGCTCGCCGTACCGGGGCGGCCCGTGTTCCGCGCCAACCACGCGCTGATGATGCGGGCAGGACGACGAGGACTCCTCGCGTACCTCACGGCTCATGGACAAGCGGTTTGAACCAGAGCCGCCGGGACCTGTATTGTTCAGTCCGTTCCCGGGCGATTAGCTCAGTGGGAGAGCGCTTCGTTCACACCGAAGAGGTCACTGGTTCGAACCCAGTATCGCCCACCGGGTGAAGGCCGGTCCGCAGTAGCGGACCGGCTTTTCTCATGCCGCCGCCGGTAGCTCCGGACGCAGGGGCCATGCCGGGTCCACCGCCTCCTCCGTGCCGCTGCGGGCGAACCAGGCCTGCAGACCACGTGCCTGGGCCGCGTGCCACACGGCCTGCAGGGTGTGCAGTTCGGCGGGGGAGAGGCGTTCGAGCCGGGTCGCGAAACGGCGCCCCACCGCGCGCACGACGTCCATCGCCGCCTGTGCGTCGGCCCCCGCGTCGTGCGCGCCGTCCAGGACGACGTCGTAGTGCGCGCACAGATCCGTGAGCGTGCGCCGGCCCTTGCGGTAGCGGTCCAGATGTTTGTCCAGGACCCGCGGATCGAGGACGCGCAACGGCGTCGCCTCGAACCAGTGGTCCAGCGACGAGGCGCGATGCCGTCGCAACTCGCGGTCCAGCAGGGTCAGATCGAACGGCGCGTTCATGACCACCAGCGGACGGCCGCGCACCGCCTGCTCGGCCAGCGCCCTGGCTATCTCCTCCATCACCGGCGCCGGCCAGCGGCCGTCGCGTTGCAGTCGCTCGTCCGTCAACCCGTGCACCGCCGTCGCCGCGGCGGGCACCGGCACGCCCGGGTTCACCAGCCACCGGGTCACCCGGGGGCGGGTGCCGGGCGCGTCCTGGACGACGACGGCGGCCGACACGATCCGGTCGGTCTCGACGTCCACACCCGTGGTCTCCGTGTCGAACGCCGCCAAGGGCCCCTCGTACCAACACGTCATGCGTACACAACTCCTCGTTCACCCACGGCAGCTGACGTCCCGTCTTCTGCCTGTTTGGTGATACCCGGGCTGTTTGCGCCGTACGCCGGAAGGAGACAACAGAAGTACGGGTCCGTGCAGTTCAGGGGCCCGGCACGGGGAAACACCTGTAGGGGAAGGCTGTTGGTCATGGCCATTGCGCAGCCCGAGCGGGGCGGGCTGCTGCCCGAGCACGCGGCATCACTCCGCGGCTCCCTCGCCACCACCGCCTGCATGGAGACCCTGCAGGTGGGCTACCTGCACGCGGTCGCGGCAGCGGCCGGCTGCTCCCTGTCCCAGCCCTTTCCGGACAACGGCATCGACTGGCACGTCAGCCACGGCTCGCCGGGACACACCGTCGACGACGAGGTCACCATCAAGGTGCAGCTCAAGGCCACCTACCAGCTCGCACCGAACCCGGCGGGCCGGTTCTTCTCCTTCACCCTCGACAACGAGCACCTGGCGAAGCTCGCCCGGACCCCCGTCTCGGTGCACAAGATCCTGGTCGTGATGATCGTCCCCAGATCGCAGGAGCAGTGGCTGCGGGCCGGCCACGACCGGCTCGACCTGCGGCACTGCTGCTACTGGATCAACCTCGCCGGACACCCGATCACCGGTAGGCGCCGCACCACCGTGCGCATACCCACCTCGCGCATCTTCGACGACCGAGCGCTCTGCGAGATCATGACGCGGGTCGGAACGGGAGGCAGACCGTGACCCACGGCCCCATCGACGACGACGGCCCCGGCCGCCGCCCCCATGGTGAAGGGGGACCCGGCCGACGGCCCTACGACGACGCATCCGGCCGCCGCACGCACGGGGAGGACACGTCCGGCCGACGTCCCTACGCCGCGGACAGGCCGACGAGTCGTCCCCGTGACGAGGACGGGCCGGCCGGTCGTCCCTACGACGAGAGGACGCCCGTACGCCGTCCCATCGGTGAACCCGTCCGTGCCGTGCGGCCCCACCCCGTCGAGCCCACCTGGACCCGGCCCCCCGACCCCGCCCAGGTCGACCCCGCCGTTCTGGGCACCCTGCTGCTCCGGCACGGCTGGCAGCGGCGTGGTGGGGCCGCCGGACGGTACGGCCGCTGGACCCCACCGGGACCGGCCGGGCGGGGCATGAGCCTGCTGGTGCCGGAGAACCGGGCCTTCCCCGACAGCGACGACCTGCTCGGCGAAGCCCTCACGGCCCTGTCCCGGAGCGGTTCGCCCGCCGCGCGGGACGTGCTGGTCGCCCTCGCCGTGCCCAGCGACGAGATCCACTGGTGGCGGGACGTGCCGACCGGCCCGCTGGGCACCGCCTCCTGGGTCGTCGAGGACCAACTGCGCTCGGCCGCGCGCCAGATGCTCCTCGCGGCCGCGCTTGCCACCCGCGCGCGTGCCGGGTACTACGGCGCCCGGCACCGCCTGCCCGCGGCCGCCTCACTGGACGGCGTCCTCGTCGGCGCCGTCCCCGGCGGCCGCCGCCTGACCGCCTTCGTCCCCGTGGCCACCGGCCGCCCCCTCGCCCTACGCCTCCATCAGGCCCTGTACGCGGTCCGCGAGGCCATCGACTACCGGCGCGCCACCGGTGGCATGGACGCCTTCGACGGCGCCGTCGAGGCCGGGGTCAGCCACGAACTCACCGAGGCCCTCGTCGCCCTCGTCCGCGGCACCGAGGGCGCCCGCGTCGCCGTCGACTGGGCGCCCGCCGCCGGGGTCCCCGAGGGCGGTGCGACACCGGCCGAGCCCGTCGAGTTCTCACCGGGCGACCTGCCGGTGCTGCGCGAGGCCGGGGCCCGCTATCTGCGCGAGGAGCCGTCGATGCCGGTGCGGATCACCGGGGCCGTGGTGCGGATGCGCCGGTCGGCGGCGCGCGGCGAGGGCACGGTACGGCTGCGGGTCATCGCCGGCGCCGAGGTCCCGCACGTGCGCATGACCCTGGACGAGGAGTCGTACCGGATCGCGGGACAGGCCCATCTCGTCGGACTGCCGGTCCGGGTGCACGGGAGGCTGGAGAGCCGGGGCGGGTTCCGGCGGCTCACCGACGCCGACGGGATCGCACCCGTGCAGGTCGACGAGGCGGAGCGGGACCGGCTGATGAAGTCGCTCCAGGAGACCGCGGAGATCACGGCCTTCTTCGAGGAGGCCTGCGGAGGGGACTAGAGGTATCTGTTTCGCGAGGAGCACCCCGGGCTCGGTACGATCCTTCCCAATGGCCCAGGCAGCAGCAGACCGACCGGGCCGCCCCTTCAGGTAGGAGAAACCGGTGTCCGACGTCCGTGTGATCATCCAACGCGATTCCGAGCGGGACGAGCGCGTGGTGACGACGGGCACTACGGCCGCCGACCTCTTCGCCGGCGAGCGCACCGTCGTCGCCGCCCGCGTGGCCGGTGAGCTGAAGGACCTCGCGTACGAGGTACGGGACGGCGAGACCGTCGAGGCCGTGGAGATCTCCTCCGAGGACGGCCTCAACATCCTGCGCCACTCCACCGCGCACGTCATGGCCCAGGCCGTACAGGAGCTGTTCCCCGAGGCGAAGCTGGGCATCGGCCCGCCGGTCCGGGACGGTTTCTACTACGACTTCGACGTCGAGAAGCCGTTCACGCCCGAGGATCTCAAGGCCGTCGAGAAGAAGATGCAGGAGATCCAGAAGCGCGGGCAGCGCTTCTCACGCCGCGTCGTCACCGACGAGGCCGCCCGCGAGGAACTGGCGAGCGAGCCGTACAAGCTGGAGCTGATCGGCCTCAAGGGCTCGGCCTCCTCCGACGACGGCGCGGACGTCGAGGTCGGCGCCGGCGAACTGACGATCTACGACAACCTGGACGCCAAGACCGGTGACCTGTGCTGGAAGGACCTCTGCCGCGGTCCCCACCTGCCCACCACCCGCAACATCCCGGCGTTCAAGCTGATGCGCAACGCCGCCGCTTACTGGCGTGGCAGCGAGAAGAACCCGATGCTCCAGCGCATCTACGGCACCGCCTGGCCCTCCAAGGAGGAGCTGAAGGCGCACCTCGACTTCCTCGCCGAGGCAGAGAAGCGCGACCACCGCAAGCTGGGCAACGAACTCGACCTGTTCTCCATCCCGGACGAGATCGGCTCGGGCCTCGCCGTCTTCCACCCCAGGGGCGGCATCATCCGCCGGGTGATGGAGGACTACTCGCGCCGTCGCCACGAGGAGGAGGGCTACGAGTTCGTCTACACCCCGCATGCCACGAAGGGGAAGCTCTTCGAGGTCTCGGGCCACCTGGACTGGTACGCCGACGGCATGTACCCGCCCATGCAGCTCGACGAGGGCGTGGACTACTACCTCAAGCCCATGAACTGCCCGATGCACAACCTGATCTTCGACGCGCGCGGCCGCTCCTACCGTGAACTGCCGCTGCGCCTCTTCGAGTTCGGGACCGTGTACCGGTACGAGAAGTCCGGCGTCGTGCACGGCCTGACCCGTGCCCGCGGCTTCACCCAGGACGACGCGCACATCTACTGCACCCGTGAGCAGATGGCCGACGAACTCGACAAGACGCTCACCTTCGTCCTGAACCTGTTGCGCGACTACGGCCTCACGGACTTCTACCTGGAGCTGTCCACCAAGGACCCGGAGAAGTTCGTCGGCTCGGACGAGGCCTGGGAGGAGGCCACCGAGACACTCCGCCAGGTCGCCGAGAAGCAGGGCCTCCCGCTGGTCCCGGACCCGGGCGGCGCCGCGTTCTACGGTCCGAAGATCTCCGTCCAGGCGAAGGACGCGATCGGCCGTACCTGGCAGATGTCCACGGTCCAGCTCGACTTCAACCTGCCCGAGCGCTTCGACCTGGAGTACACCGGCCCGGACGGCTCCAAGCAGCGCCCGGTCATGATCCACCGCGCGCTCTTCGGCTCGATCGAGCGTTTCTTCGCGGTGCTCCTGGAGCACTACGCGGGCGCGTTCCCGGCCTGGCTGGCGCCCGTCCAGGCGGTCGGCATCCCGATCGGCGACGCGCACGTGGAGTATCTGCAGAAGTTCGCCGCCGAGGCGAAGAAGAAGGGCCTGCGCGTCGACGTCGACGCCTCCTCCGACCGTATGCAGAAGAAGATCCGCAACGCCCAGAAGGCCAAGGTGCCCTTCATGGTCATCGCGGGCGACGAGGACATGGCGGCCGGCGCCGTCTCCTTCCGCTACCGCGACGGCTCCCAGGAGAACGGCATCCCCGTCGAGGAGGCCATCGCGAAGATCGCGAAGGTCGTGGAGGACCGCGTCCAGATCTGAGGACCGCGTCCAGATGTGAGGCGTGGGGCAAGACCCGAGTACGTGACTGCGTGCTCCGAGGCCCCCGGGGTTCAGCAGCTCCCCGGGGGCCTCCGCTCGTCCTCCCGCGCGAACACCCGCAGCAGCCACGACGAGAACGACCCCGTCACGGCCCCGAGCAGGCGATACCGCAGGCCATCAGGCCCACGGCGACCAACCGCCTCACCGGGGTCACGGGCGTGACGTCCCCGCACCCCACCGTCGCGAGCGTGGCGTACGCCCACCACACGGCGTCCCCGAAGGTCAGGATCGTCGCGTCGGGTGCCGCGTGTTCCCGTTGCTGGACGGCGAGGGCGCCGGTGAAGCCGAGCAGGGGCGCGGACAGGCCCGCGTAGACGGCCACGCGCGCGTGCGGGGAGAGCCGGGGCCGGTCGTGGTGATGCTGCCGCACGGCGTCGTGGATCCGCGCGATGCGCGGTGGCCGCAGCAGTGGCAGTACGAGCACGAGGGTGTCAAGCCGGTGGAGGCGGGCGCACCTCGGGCCGAGCCGCTCAGCCGTCGGTGCACCGCATAGCCGAGCCCGAAGACCGCCCAGGTCAGCAGGGTCACCGCGAGACAGAGGTCGAGTCGGCCCTGGGGGGAGGCCGTGCGCCGGTACCCGTACCGTGCGGGAGGCGAGGAAGAGGGCCGACGCCCCGGCGAGGACGTGCCCGGTACGCCGCTCCCGGCGGAGCGCGCGGCTGTCGTGGTCCATCGCCTCGGCCCGGCCCGGCCCCGCCCGTGCCGCCCCGGCACCCGGCGACACGCCGTGAACGGGCGAAGCAATATGCTGCATGGCATGACGAGTGAGCCGGAGCAGCAGATCGGAGTGGGGACGCAGGACGCGTTCCAGCGCCTGTGGACGCCTCATCGGATGGCGTACATCCAGGGCGAGAACAAGCCGACCGGCCCCGGGGCCGGCGACGGCTGTCCGTTCTGCTCGATTCCGGCGAAATCGGATGAGGACGGCCTGGTGATCAGGCGCGGGGAGCACGTGTACGCGGTGCTCAACCTCTACCCGTACAACGGCGGCCACCTCATGGTCGTGCCGTACCGGCACGTCGCCGACTACACGGATCTCACCGTGCCGGAGACCGCCGAGCTGGCCGAGCTGACCAAGCAGTCCATGACCGCCCTCCGCACCGCCTCCGGGGCCCACGGCTTCAACATCGGCATGAACCAGGGCACGGTCGCGGGAGCCGGTATCGCAGCCCACCTCCACCAGCACATCGTGCCCCGCTGGGGCGGCGACACCAACTTCATGCCGGTGGTGGGCCACACACGGATCCTGCCTCAACTGCTGGCCGACACGAGGAAGATGCTCGCGGAGGCCTGGCCGGGGGTGTGAGAAGGCCCAGGCCCGCGGCCCCTGCTTTTCAGGGGCGCGGGGAACTGCGCGACCAGCCCCCAACTCACCCGCACCCGCCAACGAACCCCGGCTCCACACCCCCTCGTCCCCCAAGCGAGCGCAGCGCTCACGCGTCGTAGAGGTCGGCCTTCCGCGGCGTAGGGTCCTGCACCGCCCCGCTGAGGAACCCGGCCCGCGAGCCGAACTTCTCGGTGTCCACGCCGTTCTCCTTCAGGACCTTGATGGCGGCGTTGTGGACCACGCGGAGCACCGGCGTGGCGGCGCGCAGCGCGTCGTCGGCCATGAAGCGGTGCCGCCACGGCTGGTCGGCCCAGGCGTGCCGCAGACCGAACGGCTCGGGCAGGCCCATGGACCCGCCGAGCCAGTTGAGCAGTGGCGGGTACCAGGTCAGCGGGGCGCGCGCGGCGAGCCGTACGACCTCGTCGGCGTCGACGAGGGGGAGCTTCACCTTGCGGGTCTCCCAGAACCTCAGCGACTTCTGGACTTCCTTCTCCTTGGCCGCCGGGCCGGTGGTGAACAGTCCGTGCACCGGGCCCAGGGCGTGCCCGGTCACCTCGATGCGGAGCGTGTGGTGCAGCACGGTGACCGTGACCAGCATGGTGATGATCAACTGGCCGTCCCAGAGCGTCCACTGGACGCCCAGGTAGTGCCGGTTGCCGCTGCCGAAGTGCTGCTTGTTGCAGATCTCCTGTATGGCGTGGTTCTTGTACTGGTAGGCGTCCACGTCGGTGCTGTCGGGCCGGGCCACGGCGCCGGCGCCCTCGCCGATGGGGCTGACGATCCAGTGCTTGATCGAAGGCGCCGTGAAACCACCGGTGTTGAGGGGGGTGCGCTCCAGCATGCGCAGCTGGTCGTGGATGGCGCGTATGACGTCCCAGCTGCGGAACGGGTGGATCTCCTTGCCGGAGTCGGCCGGCACGAGGTCCTCGGCGAGCTGCCAGGCGCCCCAGCGGGTGCCCATGCCGAGGATGCCCTTGGGGCCGGCGTAGAAGACGAGGTTGGAGCGCTGTTCGGCGCTGAGCCGGGCGAGCTCCTTGCGCAGCTGCTCGGCCTTGGTCTCGTTGGGGCTGCCGGGTACGGCCTCGGGGATCTTGGCGCCGACGCCACCGCCGGCCAGCAGGCCGGACCAGCGGTCCCGCAGGTCCGTGGCGGCGCGCTCGCAGATCTGCTTGGCCCAGAACCAGCCGACCACGGGCAGCACGACGCACGCACGCGCGTACCAGGCCCAGATGCCGTCGAACGGCATCTTGAGCAGGAAGATCACGGCGAGGGCGCCCACGGCGACCAGCAGCGTGGTGCCGAGTGCGCCGGCCCGCTTGTCACGCTTGGCGACCGTCGTGCGGATCTGGAAGACCAGCAGCCACACGAGCAGGCCGGGCAGGAAGAGCAGGCCGCACAGGACCATGACCGCCGAGAGCCAGTTGTCGCGCTCCCTGCGGATGTTGTTCGCCGCGAGGCAGTGCTCGACGACGACCTGCGGCTCCATGCCGAAGGACTGGATGAGCGGTTTGCGGCCCGCGCCGACCATCCGGTCCCGCACCGCGAGGGAGAACGCCTCCCCGAGGTTGGGCCGGAAGATGGTCGCCCACTTGCGGCCCGGTTTGACCGTGGACTTGTGCCAATCGTTGTTGGCCTTGAGGATCTCCGCGATCTCGTTGTCCCGGTAGGCCGCCGACGCCAGGGCGTACGTCGCCGCGGTCTGGCCCGCGGTGCCCATCAGCGGCACCTGTGCCCCGGGAGTGAAATCGAAATTGTCCGCCACCGCCGCCGCCCCCATCGCCGCACACTCGCTCCTGCGGCTCTTCCCGACTTCCGTGCTCCGCACACCTGTTGATCAGGTCATAACCCGATCTGGGCCTGATCGAGCCACACTTGTAGATCAGGTGATCAGCGTATCGGCAGCCACGGACATCGTGTGGTGCGAAGAACGGACATTCACGGAACCCACCTGCCGTGAACCGGCCTTGTCCCGCCCCGCAGTCTGCGGCGGACGGCCGGAGCCGCCCGCCGACGGACCGCCAGGGCCTTTCTGCCGGTCCCGAATCGCCGGTCCCCTTCAGCTCTCCTTCGTCAGCTCCCCTTCGTCAGCTCTCCTTCGTCTGTGCGCGGACCTTCTCGGCCACGTGGGAGGGCATCGGCTCGTGGCGCGTGTACCGGCGGCCGAAGCGCGCGGTGCCGTGGGACAGGGAACGCAGATCGACGGCGTAGCGGTCGATCTCGATCTCCGGTACCTCGGCCCGGACGAGGGTGCGTCCGCCGCCCGCCTGCTCCGTGCCGACGACCCGGCCGCGCCGCCCGGACAGATCGCTCATCACGGGGCCCACGTACGCGTCGCCGACCAGGACCGACACCTCGGCCACCGGCTCCAGGAGGTGGATCTTCGCGTCGGCCGCGGCCTCGCGCAGCGCCAGCGCGCCCGCCGTCTGGAACGCGGCGTCCGAGGAGTCCACCGAGTGCGCCTTGCCGTCCCGCAGCGTGATCCGTACGTCGATGAGCGGATACCCGGCCGCGATGCCCTTGGCGGCCTGTGCCCGCACACCCTTCTCGACGGACGGGATGAACTGCCTCGGCACGGCACCGCCGACGACCTTGTCGACGAACTCGATGCCCGAGCCGCCGGGCAGCGGCTCCACCTCGATCTCGCAGATCGCGTACTGCCCGTGCCCACCGGACTGCTTCACATGGCGCCCGCGCCCGGCCGACTTGTCGGCGAACGTCTCCCGCAGGGAGACCCGGTGCGGTACGACGTCGACCTGGACGCCGTAGCGGTTGCGCAGCCGCTCCAGCGCCACGTCGGCGTGCGCCTCGCCCAGGCACCAGAGGACCACCTGGTGGGTGTCCTGGTTCTGTTCGAGCCGCATGGTCGGGTCCTCGGCGACGAGCCGGGCGAGCCCCTGGGAGAGCTTGTCCTCGTCGGCCTTGCTGTGCGCCTGGATGGCGAGCGGCAGCAGCGGGTCCGGCATCTCCCACGGCTCCATGAGCAGCGGGTCGTCCTTGGCCGAAAGGGTGTCCCCGGTCTCCGCGCGGTTCAGCTTCGCCACACACGCCAGGTCGCCCGCGATGCAGTGGGTGAGCGTCCGCTGCTGTTTTCCGAACGGTGTGGACAGGGCGCCGATCCGCTCGTCGACGTCGTGGTCCTCGTGCCCCCGGTCGGCGAGCCCGTGCCCGGAGACATGCACCGTCTCGTCGGGGTGCAGGGTCCCGGAGAAGACCCGTACCAGCGAGATGCGGCCCACGTAGGGGTCGCTGGCGGTCTTCACGACCTCGGCGACCAGCGGTCCGTCCGGGTCGCAGGTCGCCTTGATCTCGCGGGGGCGGCCTTCGGGGGTGGTGACCGTGGGGGTCGCGCGCTCCAGGGGGGTGGGGAAGCCGCCGGTGACCAGTTCGAGCAGCTCGACCGTGCCGAGCCCCTGCTTGGCGCCGTCGGCCGCGGGGGCCGCGGCCAGCACGGGGTGGAAGACCCCGCGGGCGACGGCCCGTTCCAGGTCCTCGACGAGGGTCGTGACGTCGATCCGCTCGCCGCCGAGATAGCGGTCCATGAGGGTCTCGTCCTCGCTCTCGGCGATGATCCCCTCGATGAGCCGGTTGCGGGCCTCCTCGATCGCCGGCAGTTGCTCGGGGCTCGGCTCGGACTCCTTGCGTTCGCCGGAGGAGTAGTCGAAGAGCTTCTGCGACAGCAGCCCGGTCAGTCCGGTCACGGGCGCGTGCCCGTCCGGACCCTGCGGGCCGTGCAGCGGGAGGTAGAGCGGCAGTACGGCGTCGGGGTCGTCCCCGCCGAACGTCTCCGCACAGACCTTGGTCATCTCCTCGAAGTCCGCCCGGGCGGCCTCCAGGTGTGTGATCACGATCGCCCGCGGCATGCCGACCGCCGCGCACTCCTCCCACACCATGCGGGTCGAGCCGTCGACGCCGTCCGACGCCGAGACGACGAAAAGGGCCGCGTCCGCCGCTCGCAGACCGGCCCTGAGTTCCCCGACGAAGTCGGCGTATCCGGGGGTGTCCAACAGATTGATCTTGTACCCGCCCCATTCGACGGGGACGAGCGAGAGCTGCACCGAGCGTTGCTGCCGGTGTTCGATCTCGTCGTAGTCGGAGACGGTGCCGCCGTCCTCCACACGGCCCGCCCGGTTCACCGCTCCCGCCGTCAGCGCGAGAGCCTCCACCAGAGTCGTCTTGCCCGAACCGGAGTGGCCGACCAGCACCACATTCCGTACGGACGCGGGGTGGTCGGCCGCCGTAGCCCTGCCGGCGGCTCCGGGGTGTGCGTTCGCCTTGTCGCCCATGATCCTGCCTCCCGTGCACGGTGAGGTCACTGTGGGCGCGGACATACGGATCCGCGTGCGGTGGCGGCTCCGATGACGCCCGCGGTGCCTTCGAGCTTTGCACTCGCGTCACTGTGCGTCCATACGAAGGACGCGATCGCTCTCGCGGCCCAGGTGGGCCCCGGTGGGGACGTTCCGTGATCGCCCGGTGACACCGGTGCGATCAGGACAGGACACGGTGGGCTGGTGCCCGACGGTCGCACACGCGCGCGCGTGGCTACGATGGGCCAGCCGGATGGCCAGCAGGGGCCACGCGGCGACACCGACCCTCGGGAAGGCCATGCTGAACAAGTACGCGCGTGCATTCTTCACGCGTGTCCTCACACCGTTCGCCGCGTTTCTGATCCGCAGGGGTGTCAGCCCCGACACGGTCACGCTCCTCGGCACCGCCGGAGTGATCGCGGGCGCGCTGGTCTTCTACCCCCGGGGCGAGTTCTTCTGGGGCACGATCGTCATCACACTGTTCGTGTTCTCGGACCTCGTCGACGGCAACATGGCCCGCCAGATGGGCCGCTCCAGCCGCTGGGGCGCCTTCCTCGACTCCACGCTCGACCGTGTCGCCGACGGCGCGATCTTCGGCGGCTTCGCCCTCTGGTACGCGGGCAACGGCGACGACATCGCCCTGTGCGCCGTCTCGATCTTCTGCCTGGCGAGCGGCCAGGTGGTGTCGTACACCAAGGCGCGCGGCGAGTCGATCGGGCTGCCGGTGGCGGTCAACGGCCTGGTGGAGCGCGCCGAACGCCTGGTGATCTCGCTGGTCGCGGCCGGCCTCTCGGGCCTGCACGCGTTCGGCGTGCCCGGCATCGACGTCCTGCTGCCCATCGCCCTGTGGATCGTCGCCGTCGGCAGCCTCGTCACGCTGATCCAGCGTGTCGTCACCGTCCGCCGCGAGTCCGCCGAGGCGGAGGCGGCCGCCGCGACCGCACAGGAGACGCCGGACACGTCCCGCAACAGCGAGGCGACCCCGTGAGCGCTCTGCGGGAGCGTCTGACCGACGGGCTGTACGGCCTCGGCTGGGGCACGGTCAAGAAGCTTCCCGAACCCGTCGCGGTGCGCCTCGGCCGGGCGATCGCCGACGCCACCTGGAAGAGACGCGGCCCCCTCGTACGCCGCCTGGAGGCCAACTACGCGCGCGTGGTCCCGGACGCGGGCCCCGAGCGCCTCGCCGAGCTGTCCCGCGCGGGCATGCGGTCCTACCTGCGCTACTGGATGGAGTCCTTCCGCCTCCCGTCCTGGAGCGAGGAGCGCATCAGGACCGGCTTCGCCGCCAAGGACCTGCACCACCTCACCGACGGTCTCGCCTCGGGCCGGGGCGTCGTCCTCGCGCTGCCGCACCTCGCCAACTGGGACCTCGCCGGCGCCTGGGTCACCACCGAGCTCAAGACCCCGTTCACGACGGTCGCCGAACGCCTCAAGCCCGAGACGCTCTACGACCGCTTCGTCGCCTACCGCGAGGGCCTCGGCATGGAGGTCCTGCCGCACAGCGGCGGCTCCGCCTTCGGCACGCTCGCGCGGCGGCTGCGCGACGGCGGCCTGGTCTGCCTGGTCGCCGACCGTGACCTGTCCGCGTCCGGCGTCGAGGTCGACTTCTTCGGCGAGCCGACCCGCATGCCCGCCGGACCGGCCCTCCTCGCCCAGCAGACCGGCGCGCTGCTGCTGCCGGTGACGCTCTGGTACGACGACTCGCCCGTCATGCGGGGACGTCTGCATCCCCCGATCGAGGTACCCGAGGCAGGTACCCGCGCCGAGAAGACGTCTGTCATGACACAGGCGCTGGCAGATGCCTTCGCCACCGGCATCGCCGACCACCCGGAGGACTGGCACATGCTCCAGCGCTTGTGGCTCGCCGACCTGGACCCCGCGAAGAGTCCCGACGGCCCCGCGACTTCCCGGACGGGTTCGGACAGCGGTTCCGAGACGGCCACGGAGCCGGGTTTCGGGACGGCCACGGAGCCGGGTTCCGAGACGGCCACGAAGCCGGGTTCCGAGAAGGGACGCCCGTGAAGATCGGGATCGTCTGCCCGTACTCCTGGGACGTGCCCGGGGGAGTCCAGTTCCACATCCGCGACCTGGCCGACCACCTCATCCGCCTCGGCCACGAGGTGTCGGTGCTCGCCCCCGCCGACGACGACACCCCGCTGCCGCCGTACGTCGTCTCGGCGGGCCGCGCGGTCCCGGTGCCCTACAACGGCTCGGTGGCCCGCCTGAACTTCGGGTTCCTGTCGGCGGCGCGGGTGCGGCGCTGGCTGCACGACGGCACGTTCGACGTGATCCACATCCATGAGCCGGCCTCACCGTCGCTCGGCCTGCTGGCCTGCTGGGCCGCGCAGGGCCCGATCGTCGCCACCTTCCACACCTCCAACCCGCGCTCCCGGGCGATGATCGCGGCGTACCCGATCCTCCAGCCCGCGCTGGAGAAGATCAGCGCGCGGATCGCGGTGAGCGAGTACGCCCGCCGCACCCTCGTCGAACACCTGGGCGGCGACGCGGTCGTCATCCCGAACGGCGTCGACGTCGACTTCTTCGCCCGCGCCAAGCCCAACCCCGACTGGCAGGGCGACACGCTCGGCTTCGTCGGTCGCATCGACGAACCCCGCAAGGGGCTGCCGGTGCTGATGAAGGCCCTCCCGAAGATCCTCGCCGAGCGCCCCCGGACCCGGCTGCTGGTCGCCGGGCGCGGGGACGAGAAGGAGGCGGTCGAGACGCTGCCCCAGGAGCTGCGCTCCCGCGTCGAGTTCCTCGGGATGGTCAGCGACGAGGACAAGGCCCGCTTCCTGCGCAGCGTCGACGTCTACGTCGCACCCAACACCGGCGGCGAGAGCTTCGGCATCATCCTCGTCGAGGCCATGTCCGCCGGAGCCCCCGTCCTCGCCTCCGACCTCGACGCCTTCGCCCAGGTCCTCGACCAGGGCGGCGCGGGCGAGTTGTTCGCCAACGAGGACGCGGACGCCCTCGCGACAGCCGCCGTACGCCTGCTCGGCGACCCGGCCCGCCGCGCCGAACTCCGCGAGCGCGGCAGCGCCCACGTCCGCCGCTTCGACTGGTCGACCGTCGGCGCCGACATCCTCGGCGTCTACGAGACGGTCACGGAGGGCGCGGCTTCGGTGGCGGCGGACGAACGGGCCGGACTGCGGGCACGGTTGGGGCTGGCCCGGGACTGAGACGGGGCGCCACGGGCGGTGCTGCGGGATCGGCGGGCCGTGGCCAGGGAACCGGTGTCCGCCGATCGGGCCGTGCCCCCCGGACCGGTGTCCTGACGGGGCCGCTGGGCGGTCGTGCGGCGGCTTGGGGTGACGGGCTGTGGTCCCGGGTTGGTGGGGCAGCGGCTCGGAGTTGACGGACGGCTGGGGCCCGTATCCGGGGCCTTCGTACCCGGGGCGGCAGGGACCGGTGCGCTGAGACCGGCGGTGGCCGCCGCGGGTGCCCTGTGTGCCGTGGCGGTCGGTGCCCTCGGCTCGTGGCGTCGTGCCCGCCGGGGTTCTCGAGGGCGCGGCCCGCTCTCGGGAGGAAACTCCCCTCCGGAGGCTCGGGTTCGGGCGCTGCGGGTCGGCGTGGCCGACACGGGTAGCCTTGCCGCCCGTGACTTCGACACTCATCTGGATCGCGGTCGTCCTCTTCGCGATCGGCCTCTATCTGAGCTGGACCGCGGGACGCCTCGACCGACTGCACGCACGCATCGACGCCGCCCGTGCCGCGCTCGACGCGCAGCTGCTGCGCCGCGCGTCGGTCGCCCAGGAACTGGCCACCTCCGGGGTACTGGACCCGGCCGCCTCGATCGTCCTCTACGAAGCGGCGCACGCGGCCAGGCAGGCCGAGGAGGAACAGCGCGAGGTCGCCGAGAGCGAGCTGAGCCAGGCGCTGCGGGCCGTGTTCGAGGACGCGCAGCAGGTGGAGGTCGTACGCGCGGCCCCCGGAGGGGAGGACGCCGCGAACGAGCTGGCCCAGGCCGTCCGCCGGGTCCCCATGGCCCGCCGCTTCCACAACGACGCCGTCCGCGCGGCCCGCGCCCTTCGCCGCCACCGCACGGTCCGTTGGTTCCGCCTCGCCGGCCACGCCCCGTTCCCGCTGGCCTTCGAGATGGACGACGAGCCGCCGGCCGCCGTGGCGGACCGAGCGGGCACGTGACCCCGGCGCGCAGCCCCCTGCTTTCCAGGGGCGCGGGGAACTGCGCGAGCAACCACAACCCACCCGCACCCGCCCACGAACACCACGAGCTCTCCCGCATGGCGGGGGAAGGGGCGGCAGCCCCTGGGATGGGACGGGAAGGCGGAGCCGGGGGCGAAAACGATCCACCGCCTCCCCATTGGCCCTTGCAGTGGCCTGCTCCCCTCACGTTTCCTCGGTGATTGCAGAAACCCTCTTCCCCGAGCGAGGTCAAACCCGTGTCGAGCACGCTCTCCAACCCCACCGCCCAGACCCCCGAGACCGGCACCGCCCGCGTGAAGCGCGGCATGGCCGAGCAGCTCAAGGGCGGTGTGATCATGGACGTCGTCAACGCCGAGCAGGCGAAGATCGCCGAGGACGCGGGCGCCGTCGCGGTCATGGCCCTGGAGCGGGTCCCCGCCGACATCCGCAAGGACGGCGGCGTGGCCCGGATGTCCGACCCGGACATGATCGAGGGCATCATCGAGGCCGTCTCTATCCCGGTCATGGCCAAGTCCCGCATAGGCCACTTCGTCGAGGCCCAGGTCCTGCAGTCCCTCGGTGTCGACTACATCGACGAGTCCGAGGTCCTCACCCCGGCCGACGAGGTCAACCACTCCGACAAGTGGGCCTTCACGACCCCGTTCGTCTGTGGCGCCACCAACCTCGGTGAGGCCCTGCGCCGCATCGCCGAGGGTGCCGCCATGATCCGCTCCAAGGGTGAGGCCGGCACCGGCAACGTCGTCGAGGCGGTCCGCCACCTGCGCCAGATCAAGAACGAGATCGCCAAGCTGCGCGGCTTCGACAACAACGAGCTCTACGCCGCCGCCAAGGAGCTCCGCGCCCCGTACGAGATCGTCAAGGAGGTCGCCGAGCTCGGCAAGCTCCCGGTCGTCCTGTTCTCCGCCGGCGGTGTGGCCACCCCCGCCGACGCCGCGCTGATGCGCCAGCTCGGCGCCGAGGGCGTCTTCGTCGGCTCCGGCATCTTCAAGTCCGGCGACCCGGCCAAGCGCGCCGCCGCCATCGTGAAGGCCACCACCTTCTACGACGACCCGAAGATCATCGCGGACGCCTCCCGCAACCTGGGCGAAGCCATGGTCGGCATCAACTGCGACACCCTCCCCGAGGCCGAGCGCTACGCGAACCGGGGCTGGTAAGCACCCATGAGCGACACCCCCGTCGTAGGCGTCCTGGCTCTCCAGGGCGACGTACGGGAGCACCTCGTCGCCCTGGCCGCGGCCGATGCCGTGGCCAGGGCGGTGCGGCGCCCCGAGGAACTCGCCGAGGTGGACGGCCTCGTCATCCCCGGCGGCGAGTCCACCACCATCTCCAAGCTCGCCGTCCTCTTCGGCGTGATGGAACCCCTCCGCGCGCGCGTGCGGGACGGCATGCCCGTGTACGGCACCTGCGCCGGCCTGATCATGCTCGCCGACAAGATCCTCGACCCGCGCTCGGGCCAGGAGACCATCGGCGGTATCGACATGATCGTGCGCCGTAACGCCTTCGGGCGTCAGAACGAGTCGTTCGAAGCGGCGGTCGACGTGAAGGGTGTCGAGGGCGATCCTGTGGAGGGCGTCTTCATCCGCGCCCCCTGGGTCGAGTCCGTGGGCGCCGAGACGGAGGTGCTGGCCGAGCACAAGGGCCACATCGTCGCCGTACGCCAGGGCAACGCCCTTGCCACGTCGTTCCATCCGGAGCTGACCGGCGACCACCGGCTGCACGCGCTGTTCGTCGAGATGGTGCGCGCGAACCGGGTGGCGGAGTCCTTGTAGGATCTCTGGGGTTCGTTGCAGAGATGGGTTACGCGAAGGAGACAGGCAGATGTCCGGCCACTCTAAATGGGCTACGACGAAGCACAAGAAGGCCGTGATCGACGCCAAGCGCGGCAAGCTCTTCGCGAAGCTGATCAAGAACATCGAGGTCGCGGCGCGCATGGGCGGCGTGGACATCGAGGGCAACCCGACTCTGTACGACGCCATCCAGAAGGCGAAGAAGCAGTCGGTCCCGAACAAGAACATCGACTCCGCGGTCAAGCGCGGCGGCGGTCTCGAGGCCGGTGGCGCCGACTACGAGACGATCATGTACGAGGGCTACGGCCCGAACGGTGTCGCGGTGCTCATCGAGTGCCTCACCGACAACCGCAACCGTGCCGCCTCCGACGTCCGTGTCGCCATGACCCGCAACGGCGGCTCGATGGCCGACCCCGGTTCCGTCTCGTACCTCTTCCACCGCAAGGGCGTCGTGATCGTCCCCAAGGGCGAGCTGTCCGAGGACGACGTCCTGGAGGTCGTGCTCGACGCGGGTGCCGAGGAGGTCAACGACCTGGGCGAGTCCTTCGAGGTGCTCAGCGAGGCCACCGACCTGGTCGCGGTCCGCACCTCCCTCCAGGAGGCCGGCATCGACTACGACTCCGCCGAGGCCAACTTCGTCCCGACCATGCAGGTCGAGCTGGACGAGGAGGGCGCCCGGAAGATCTTCAAGCTGATCGACGCCCTGGAGGACAGCGACGACGTCCAGAACGTCTTCGCCAACTTCGACGTGAGCGACGACGTCATGGCCAAGGTCGACGCCTGATCGTCGGCAGCCGCGACGCACGAATGGCCCGCCGAAGCGAACTTCGGCGGGCCATTCGTCATGTTCCGGCGTTCGATCAGCCGTCGATGCTCTTCACGTCACCGGTGTGCTTGAGGTGACCCTTGCCGTCGGCGGCGACGGTGTCGGCCTTCATGTACTCGACCTTGCCGTCCTTCCACCAGATGTTGATGGTCGCCTTCTTGTCGCAGATGTTGTGGTAGTAGACGGTGGTGGTCGAAACACCGTCGGCCCACGACCAGTTGAAGCAGCCGCTGCGACCGGTGTGCTTGGCGTCGGCCGCCGCCTGGGCGGGGGTCGCGAGCGCCAGGCCCGTCGCCAGCAGGGCGGTGGCGGTCACGCCGATCTTCGCTATGGAACGCATGGATTCCCCGATTCTTGTGCGATGCGATTGATGCGAACATCACTTCGCTGGAAAGCGGACGGTGGTCTGCCGTCCGCGTCGTGCCGGAACATATAAGCGATCAAGTGTTCGAGGCAATCAATAAAGGCCGCAGCGGCAGCGGTTTCTGACGACATGTCTGGAGTATCGGGATGCTCGGGTGAAGATCCTTTGCTCTTGCTTTGCATATCCTGTGGAGCTTGCGTGGTCCTGGTGAGGGCCCTTCGGCCCGTGCCTCAGTCGCATCCCGACCCGGCCTGCGGACGTTGTCGGTGCCGCCGGATAGCCTGACCGCGCAGGATGGACAGGAATGAGGAGGCAACGGACTAAGGTGCGTGTACTCGGTGTGGATCCCGGGCTGACCCGCTGCGGCGTCGGTGTGGTCGAGGGTGTCGCGGGGCGACCGTTGACCCTGCGTGGCGTAGGAGTCGTCCGTACGCCCGTGGACGCGGAGCTGGGCGACCGCCTCGTCGCCATCGAGCAGGGCATCGAACAGTGGCTGGACGAGCACCAGCCCGAATGTGTCGCGGTGGAGCGCGTGTTCAGTCAGCACAACGTCCGTACGGTGATGGGCACGGCCCAGGCCAGCGCGGTGGCCATGCTCTGCGCCGCCCGGCGCGGCCTCCCCGTCGCCCTGCACACCCCGAGTGAGGTCAAGGCCGCCGTCACCGGCAACGGACGCGCCGACAAGGCCCAGGTCGGAGCCATGGTCACCCGCCTGCTGCGGCTCGACGCTCCCCCGAAACCCGCCGACGCCGCCGACGCCCTCGCACTCGCCATCTGCCACATCTGGCGGGCCCCCGCCCAGAACCGGCTCCAGCAGGCCGTCGCCCTGCACGCAACCAAAGCACCGATCGCCGACAGAGCGTCGATCGCATCGAAAGGCCGCCCCGCATGATCGCCTTCGTCAGTGGCCCGGTCGCCGCCCTCGCCCCGGACTCCGCGGTGGTCGAGGTGGGAGGGATCGGCATCGCCGTCCAGTGCACGCCCAACACCCTGTCCGGGCTCCGCATGGGCCGCCCGGCCAAGCTCGCCACCTCCCTTGTCGTCCGGGAGGACTCGCTGACCTTGTACGGCTTCGTGGACGACGACGAACGCCAGGTCTTCGAACTGCTGCAGACGGCGAGCGGCGTGGGCCCCCGGCTGGCACAGGCGATGCTCGCCGTGCACAGCCCCGACGCACTGCGCCGAGCGGTGGCCACCGGCGACGAGAAAGCGCTCATCGCCGTCCCCGGCATCGGCAAGAAGGGCGCCCAGAAGCTCCTCCTGGAACTCAAGGACCGCCTGGGCGAACCGATCGGCGCACCCGTGATCGGTACCGCGATCACCACCGGCTGGCGCGACCAACTGCACGCGGCCCTGATCGGCCTCGGCTACGCGACCCGCGAGGCCGACGAGGCCGTCTCGGCCGTGGCACCCCAGGCCGAGGCCACCGAAGGCACGCCCCAGGTGGGCCAGTTGCTGAAGGCCGCGCTCCAGACGCTCAACAGAACACGCTGACGCACGCACTGACGCTTCACCCATCCGACCGCGACCCGCGAGGCACACGCAATGAACTGGGACGACACGACCGACGAGACCGCCCCCGAGGGGCTCGTCGGTCCCGCCGCGGAGCGGCTGGTGGGCTCTGTCGCCGATGGTGAGGACCAGGCCGTCGAGGCAGCCCTGCGCCCCAAGGACCTGGACGAGTTCATCGGCCAGGAGAAGGTCCGCGAGCAGCTCGACCTGGTCCTGCGGGCGGCACGCGCGCGGGGTGCCACCGCCGACCACGTCCTGCTCTCCGGCGCCCCGGGCCTCGGCAAGACCACGCTCTCGATGATCATCGCGGCCGAGATGGGCGCCCCCATCCGCATCACCTCCGGCCCCGCCATCCAGCACGCCGGCGACCTGGCCGCGATCCTCTCCTCCCTCCAGGAGGGCGAGGTCCTCTTCCTCGACGAGATCCACCGCATGTCCCGGCCCGCCGAGGAGATGCTGTACATGGCGATGGAGGACTTCCGCGTCGACGTGATCGTCGGCAAGGGCCCCGGCGCCACGGCGATCCCCCTCGAACTACCGCCCTTCACCCTGGTCGGCGCCACCACACGCGCGGGTCTGCTGCCGCCGCCGCTGCGCGACCGCTTCGGCTTCACCGCGCACATGGAGTTCTACGAACCTGCCGAGCTGGAGCGCGTCATCCACCGCTCGGCGAACCTCCTCGACGTCGAGATCGACACGGCCGGCGCCGCCGAGATCGCGGGCCGCTCACGCGGCACACCCCGTATCTCCAACCGTCTGCTGCGCCGCGTACGGGACTACGCGCAGGTCAAGGCGGACGGCGTCATCACGCGCGACATCGCCGCGGCCGCCCTCGCCGTCTACGAGGTGGACGCCCGCGGCCTCGACCGCCTCGACCGGGGCGTGCTCGAAGCCCTGCTCAAGCTCTTCGGCGGCGGCCCCGTCGGCCTCTCGACGCTCGCCGTCGCCGTGGGGGAGGAGCGCGAGACGGTCGAGGAGGTCGCCGAACCCTTCCTCGTCCGCGAGGGACTGCTCGCCCGGACCCCCCGGGGCCGGGTGGCGACGCCCGCCGCTTGGGCCCATCTCGGACTCACCCCGCCACGCGGCACGACCGGCGGAAACGGACAACAGGACCTGTTCGGGGCGTGACCGTCTCGTGACGGCGCGGTACTCGCCCGGCAAGGAACCCCGGTGACATGCTGTGCGTTGTTCCATCACGGTGGACTCGCTTAGACTCCGCCGATGCCGCCCTTGTCGGCAGCACACATACCCCCAACCATCAGGCCGCTCGCCATCGCGGTCGTGTGAAGGAAGTTCCGACCCGTGAGTCTCGTGACCCTCCTCCCGTTCATCGTGCTCATCGGGGCCATGATCCTGATGACCCGATCGGCCAAGAAGAAGCAGCAGCAGGCCGTCGACATGCGGAACCAGATGCAGCCCGGTTCCGGCGTCCGCACGATCGGGGGCATGTACGCGACCGTCAAGGAGGTCAGCGAGGACACGGTCCTCCTCGACGCCGGGCCGGGCGTCGAGCTGCTGTTCGCCAAGAACTCCATCGGTGCCGTCCTCAGCGACGAGGAGTACAACCGCATCGTCCACGGCATCGAGCACGACCTGAAGTCCGACGTCGTCCCGGACGACGCCTCCTCCCTCACCGAGACCGACGAGCCCTCCGACGACGCTTCCGCCGCTTCCGACGACAAGCCCATCGACCTCGGCAAGAAGGACGCGTCCGACGACGCGGCCGACGAGACCGCCGAGGCGAAGGCCGCCCACAAGGCCGACGAAGCAGAGCCGAAGAAGACCGACGGCGAGTCCGACGCGAAGTAGTCACGTCCCGGGAGTGCGAGCGAGAACCGCCCGCGCCCTGGGCACGTGCCGTTTTCGCCCGGATTCCCCGACACCAGTCATGGCCGTCCCGCGCTGACCCCGCGCACGGCGGCCCGAGAGGGAGTACGAGAAGGTGGCAGCACCGAAGAAGGGCCGGAGCGCGAGCGCCCAGGGCAAGCCTGGGCGCGCGCTGGCCCTCATCCTGATCGCCATCGTGGCGCTCACCGGGGGAATGTTCGCCTCCGGACACACCACTCCGCGTCTCGGCATCGACCTGGCCGGTGGTACGAGCATCACGCTGACGGCGATCAACGAGCCCGGCCAGCCCAACGCGATCAACAAGACCAACATGGACACAGCGGTCGAGATCATGAGCCGTCGTGTCAATGGTCTGGGTGTGTCGGAGTCAGAGGTCCAGACCCAGGGCCGTGACAACATCATTGTCAACATTCCCAAGGGCACGAACTCCAAGGAAGCCCGGGACCAGGTCGGTACCACCGCCAAGCTGTACTTCCGTCCGGTCCTGCAGGTGGAGGCCTCGGGCGCGACGGCCACCCCGAGTGCCCCTCCGAGCTCCAGCGGCAGCGCCTCGCCGAGCCCGACGACCTCCGACGACACGGACAAGGCAGCCTCCTCCGAGTCCGCCAGCCCGTCGGCCACCGCCACCTCGCAGGGGCGTGCGGTGACGGACGCGATCAAGGCAGACCCCACGCCTTCCACGACCTCCTCGGAGTCCCCCAAGGCCTCCGAGAGCGCGCCGGCCGCCAGCCCGACCGCCGACCCACAGATCCAGGCGCTCCAAGCGGCGTACGCGAAGCTCGACTGCACCGACCCGAAGCAGCAGGCCCAGGCCGGCAAGGGCAAGAGCACGGAGCCCGTCGTCGCCTGTGGCAAGGAGAACGGCGGCTGGAGCAAGTTCGTGCTCGGCCCGGTCGGCGTCGACGGCACGGAGATCACGAAGGCCGAGGCCATCCTCGACACGACCCAGGGCTCAGGCTGGAAGGTCGTCATGAACTTCGACTCCAAGGGCGAGAAGAAGTTCACCGACGTCACCACCACGCTGTCGAGCCAGACCTCCCCGCAGAACCAGTTCGCGATCGTCCTCGACGACGAGGTGGTCTCCCACCCCGAGGTCAACGGGCCCATCACCGGCGGCAAGGCCGAGATCTCCGGCAGCTTCACGCAGGAAGAGGCCCAGAACCTCTCCAACATGCTGTCGTACGGCGCTCTCCCCCTGACCTTCAAGGAGTCCAGCGTCACCACGGTCAGCCCCGCGCTCGGTGGTGAGCAGCTGGAGGCCGGTCTGATCGCGGGTGCGATCGGTCTGGCCCTGGTCATGATCTACCTGATCGTCTACTACCGCGGCCTGTCGCTCATCGCCATCGCCTCGCTGCTGGCCTCCGCGATCCTGACCTACGTGATCATGACGCTGCTCGGCCCGACCATCCACTTCGCGCTGAACCTGCCGGCCGTCTGCGGTGCCATCGTCGCGATCGGCATCACAGCGGACTCGTTCATCGTGTACTTCGAACGCGTCCGGGACGAGATCCGCGAGGGCCGTTCGCTGCGGCCCGCGGTCGAGCGGGCCTGGCCGCGGGCCCGGCGCACCATCCTGGTCTCCGACTTCGTGTCGTTCCTCGCCGCCGCGGTGCTGTTCATCGTCACCGTCGGCAAGGTCCAGGGCTTCGCGTTCACGCTCGGTCTGACGACCGTGCTCGACGTGGTCGTCGTCTTCTTCTTCACCAAGCCGCTGTTGACGCTGCTGGCCCGCACCAAGTTCTTCGGCAACGGCCACAGCTGGTCCGGCCTGGACCCGAAGCGACTGGGCGCCCGGCCTCCGCTGCGCCGCACTCGCCGTCCCGCCGCCCCCGCCGACCCGAAGGAGGCCTGAGATGTCGAAGCTCGGTGACCTCGGAGCCCGACTCCACCGCGGCGAGGTCGGTTACGACTTCGTCGGTAACCGCAAGCTCTGGTACGGCGTCTCCATCCTGATCACCATCACGGCCATCCTCGGCCTGGGGGTGCGCGGCATGAACATGGGCATCGAGTTCCAGGGCGGTGCCGTCTTCACCACGCCGAAGACGAGCGTCTCGGTCTCCCAGGCCGAGACGTACGCCGAAGAGGCCTCCGGCCACGACGCGATCGTCCAGAAGCTCGGCAACGACACCCTGCGCATTCAGATCTCAGGTGTGGACACGGGCAAGTCGGACCAGATCAAGGACGACCTCGCCAAGGACCTCAAGGTCGACTCGGAAGCGATCAACGCCGACCTGGTCGGCCCCAGCTGGGGTGACCAGATCGCCAACAAGGCCTGGCAGGGCCTGGGGATCTTCCTGGTCCTCGTGGTGATCTACCTGGCGATCGCGTTCGAGTGGCGCATGGCCATCGCCGCCTTCGTCGCCCTGATCCACGACATCACCATCACCATCGGCATCTACGCCCTCGTCGGCTTCGAGGTGACGCCGGGTACGGTGATCGGTCTGCTGACGATCCTCGGTTACTCGCTCTACGACACGGTCGTCGTCTTCGACAGCCTCAAGGAGCAGACGAAGGACATCACCAAGCAGAGCCGGTGGACCTACAGCGACGTCGCGAACCGCTCGATCAACAGCACCCTGGTGCGGTCGATCAACACCACGGTGGTCGCGCTGCTGCCGGTCGCAGGCCTGCTGTTCATCGGTGGCGGTGTCCTCGGCGCGGGCATGCTCAACGACATCTCGCTGTCGCTGTTCGTCGGCCTCGCGGCAGGCGCGTACTCGTCGATCTTCATCGCCACGCCGCTCGTCGCCGACCTCAAGGAGCGCGAGCCGCAGATGAAGGCCCTCAAGAAGCGCGTGCTCGCCAAGCGGGCCCAGGCCGAGCGCGACGTGGATCCGACAGGCGACGAGTCGTACGACGACGAGCCGGCGGACGTCACCCCCGCGGTCGTCGGCCCGCGTGCCCAGTCCGGGAGCCGCAGCCGGGGCCGGGGCGGGAAGCGGCGATGACCGAGCTCGCAGAAGTCACGACGCTGCTGCTCAGCCGCATACGCGATGTCGCGGACTACCCGGTGCCGGGCGTGATGTTCAAGGACATCACCCCGCTGCTGGCCGACCCGGCGGCGTTCACCGCGCTGACGGACGCGCTGGCGGAGCTGGCCCTGCGGCACGGCGCCACGAAGATCGTCGGCCTGGAGGCCCGGGGCTTCATCCTGGGCGCCCCGGCCGCCGTCCGCGCGGGCGTCGGCTTCATCCCCGTACGCAAGGCGGGCAAGCTCCCCGGAGCCACGCTCGGCCAGGCCTACGACCTGGAGTACGGCTCCGCCGAGATCGAGGTGCACGCCGAGGACCTGACCGCGGGCGACCGCGTCATGGTCATCGACGACGTCCTCGCCACCGGCGGCACCGCCGAGGCCTCCCTCCAGCTGATCCGCCGCGCGGGCGCCGAGGTCGCCGGTGTGGCGGTCCTGATGGAGCTGTCCTTCCTGGCGGGCCGGCAGCGCCTGGAGTCCGCGCTGGCCGGGGCCCCGCTGGAGGCCCTGATCACCGTCTGACCCGCAGCACACGACACCCGACGGGCGCCCCGGAATCCTTTCCGGGGCGCCCGTCGCACGTCCCGGCACACGGAACGCGCCGCAGCCCACGCCCGCGCGCACCACGGCTCCTACCAGTGCGTGTACCACCGCGCGCACCACGGCGCGGACCTCGAGCCGGGCCCCGAGGAATCCGGTTCCCGTCTCCGGTGTTTCACGGGTTGACGGCCTTCACAGTGGCCTGAAGGCGATCCTGACGCGCGGGATCGCTACCATGGGTGCTCCGGAGCCTGACCGGGGGACCCGGATCGCGCACGAGGAGCCCTCTTGGCAGACGAGGCCCAGCACCTGACCGCCGCCAAGCCCGAGTCCGCCTCGGGCCCCGCGGCCAAGCCCGCGCAGAACACGACGAAGGCGAACCCCGAGAGCGCCGCCACGTCCGCGCAGGGCTCGGTCGAGCACGCCCAGTCCGCGCCCGCCGACAAGGCCGCCGGCCCGTCGCGCCCCAAGCCCGCCGCACCCGAGAGCCCCGCGCCCGCGCCCACTCCGGCGCCCCCGGTACGCCCCGCCGCCACCGGCCAGCCCGCCCGCTCCGGCTCCTCCAACCGCGTACGCGCCCGGCTCGCCCGGCTCGGTGTCCAGCGCTCCAACCCGTACAACCCGGTCCTGGAGCCTCTGCTGCGGATCGTGCGCAGCAACGACCCGAAGATCGAGACGGCGACGCTCCGCCAGATCGAGAAGGCCTACCAGGTCGCCGAGCGCTGGCACCGAGGCCAGAAGCGCAAGAGCGGCGACCCGTACATCACGCACCCGCTCGCCGTCACCACCATCCTCGCCGAGCTGGGCATGGATCCGGCCACCCTGATGGCGGGCCTGCTGCACGACACGGTCGAGGACACCGAGTACGGCCTCGACCAGCTCCGCCGCGACTTCGGCGACTCCGTCGCCCTCCTCGTCGACGGCGTCACCAAGCTCGACAAGGTCAAGTTCGGCGAGGCCGCCCAGGCCGAGACCGTGCGCAAGATGGTCGTCGCCATGGCCAAGGACCCGCGCGTCCTGGTCATCAAGCTCGCCGACCGCCTGCACAACATGCGCACCATGCGCTACCTCAAGCGCGAGAAGCAGGAGAAGAAGGCGCGCGAGACCCTCGAGATCTACGCGCCCCTCGCCCACCGCCTGGGCATGAACACCATCAAGTGGGAGCTGGAGGACCTCGCCTTCGCGATCCTCTACCCCAAGATGTACGACGAGATCGTCCGGCTGGTGGCCGAGCGGGCACCGAAGCGTGACGAGTACCTCGCCATAGTGACCGACGAGGTGCAGCAGGACCTGCGGGCCGCCCGCATCAAGGCGACCGTCACCGGCCGCCCGAAGCACTACTACAGCGTCTACCAGAAGATGATCGTCCGCGGCCGTGACTTCGCGGAGATCTACGACCTGGTCGGCATCCGCGTCCTGGTGGACACCGTCCGCGACTGCTACGCGGCCCTGGGCACCGTCCACGCCCGCTGGAACCCGGTTCCGGGGCGGTTCAAGGACTACATCGCGATGCCCAAGTTCAACATGTACCAGTCGCTGCACACGACGGTCATCGGGCCCAACGGCAAGCCCGTCGAACTCCAGATCCGTACGTTCGACATGCACCGCCGCGCCGAGTACGGCATCGCCGCGCACTGGAAGTACAAGCAGGAGGCTGTCGCCGGCGCCTCCAAGGTGCGCTCGGACCAGCCGAGGACCACCGGCAAGGACGACCACCTCAACGACATGGCCTGGCTGCGTCAGCTGCTGGACTGGCAGAAGGAGACCGAGGACCCCGGCGAGTTCCTGGAGTCCCTGCGCTTCGACCTGTCCCGCAACGAGGTCTTCGTCTTCACACCGAAGGGCGACGTGATAGCGCTGCCGGCCAGCGCCACCCCCGTCGACTTCGCCTACGCGGTCCACACCGAGGTCGGCCACCGCACCATAGGCGCCCGGGTCAACGGCCGGCTGGTCCCGCTCGAATCCACCCTCGACAACGGCGACCTGGTGGAGGTCTTCACCTCCAAGGCGGCCGGCGCGGGCCCCTCCCGCGACTGGCTCGGCTTCGTGAAGTCGCCGCGGGCCCGCAACAAGATCCGCGCCTGGTTCTCCAAGGAGCGGCGCGACGAGGCCATCGAGCAGGGCAAGGACGCCATCGTCCGCGCGATGCGCAAGCAGAACCTGCCGATCCAGCGCATCCTCACCGGCGACTCACTGGTCACCCTCGCCCACGAGATGCGCTACCCCGACATCTCCGCCCTCTACGCGGCCATAGGCGAAGGCCATGTCTCCGCGCAGAGCGTGGTGCAGAAGCTGGTCCAGGCCCTCGGTGGCGAGGAGGCGGCCACCGAGGAGATGGACGAGGCCGTACCGCCCACCCGCGGCCGCGGCCGCAAGCGGCGCGGCAGCAACGACCCCGGTGTCGTGGTCAAGGGTGTCGACGACGTCTGGGTCAAGCTCGCCCGTTGTTGTACGCCCGTCCCCGGCGACCCCATCATCGGCTTCGTCACCCGCGGCAGCGGCGTATCGGTTCACCGCAGCGACTGCGTCAACGTCGAGTCGCTGTCCCGCGAGCCCGAGCGCATCCTCGAGGTCGAGTGGGCACCCACCCAGTCGTCGGTCTTCCTCGTCGCCATACAGGTCGAGGCCCTGGACCGCAGCCGTCTGCTGTCGGACGTCACCCGTGTCCTGTCCGACCAGCACGTCAACATCCTCTCCGCGGCCGTCCAGACCTCCCGCGACCGCGTCGCCACCTCCCGCTTCACCTTCGAGATGGGCGACCCGAAACACCTCGGCCACGTCCTGAAGGCCGTACGCGGCGTGGAAGGCGTGTACGACGTGTACCGGGTGACATCGGCACGGAGGCCGTAGCGGGCCGGTGAACGGCCGGCGGAAGGCCGGACGAACGAGTGAGGGGCTCCCGTACGGTGCGTACGGGAGCCCCTCACTCGTGTGCCGTCGGTGTCAGCCGCCGAACTCCTGCAGACCCTTCAGCGCCTGGTCCAGCAGGGCCTGGCGGCCGTCGAGCTCGCGCTGGAGCTTGTCGGCCCTGGCGTTGTTGCCCTGGGCGCGGGCGGCCTCGATCTGGCCCGTCAGCTTGTCGACGGCGGCCTGGAGCTGGCCCGTGAGACCGGCGGCGCGGGCGCGGGCCTCCGGGTTGGTGCGGCGCCACTCGGCCTCCTCGGCTTCCTGGATCGCCCGCTCCACCGCGTGCATCCGGCCCTCGACCTTCGGGCGGGCGTCGCGCGGCACATGGCCGATGGCCTCCCAGCGCTCGTTGACCGAGCGGAAGGCGGCACGGGCCGTCTTCAGATCCGTCACCGGCAGGATCTTCTCCGCCTCCCCGGCCAGCTCCTCCTTGAGCTTGAGGTTCTCCGACTGCTCCGCGTCACGCTCGGCGAACACGGAGCTGCGGGCGGCGAAGAAGACGTCCTGGGCGCCGCGGAAGCGGTTCCACAGGTCGTCCTCGTGCTCGCGCTGGGCGCGGCCCGCGGCCTTCCAGTCGGCCATCAGCTCGCGGTAGCGCGCCGCCGTGGGACCCCAGTCGGTCGAGTTCGACAGCGCCTCGGCCTCCGCGACCAGCTTCTCCTTGGTCTTGCGGGCGTCCTCGCGCTGCGCGTCGAGCTGCGCGAAGTGGGCCTTGCGACGCTTGGAGAACGCCGAGCGGGCGTGCGAGAAGCGGTGCCAGAGCTCGTCGTCGGACTTGCGGTCCAGCCGCGGCAGACCCTTCCAGGTGTCCACCAGCGCGCGCAGCCGCTCACCGGCGGACCGCCACTGGTCGGACTGGGCCAGTTCCTCCGCCTCGGTGACCAGGGCCTCCTTGGCGTGCCGAGCCTCGTCGGACTGCTTCGCCCGCTGCTGCTTGCGCTCCTCGCGGCGTGCCTCGACCGTCTCGACGAGCTTGTCCAGCCGCACCTTGAGCGCGTTCAGGTCACCGACGGCGTGGTGCGCGTCCACCTGCTCGCGAATGTGGTCGATAGCGGCCTGGGCGTCCTTCGCCGACAGGTCGGTGGTCTTCACACGCTTCTCGAGGAGGCCGATCTCGACAACCAGGCCCTCGTACTTGCGCTCGAAGTAGGCCAGCGCCTCCTCGGGGGAGCCGGCCTGCCAGGAACCGACGACCTGCTCGCCGTCGGCCGTACGCACGTACACGGTCCCCGTCTCGTCGACGCGGCCCCACGGGTCGCTGCTCACAGCGCCTCCTCCACATGATGCCTGCAAGGGGCCTCAGCGCCCCCGAGCATCGTCCACAGTTTCGTCACGGCCAACATAGGCGACCGGCGGGTTGCCTGTCCGCATCCCGCGCGACCGAAATTTCACCGTCGGTGGTCAGGACTTCTTGACAGTCGCCTTGTCGATCACAACGGTCGCATTGGGCGTCCCATCACCCATGCCGGTGTTCTCGCCGGCCTTGGCGATCTTCGTGAGGACCTTCATGCCCGCCTCGGAGATCGTGCCGAACGGGGTGTAGTTGGCCGGCAGCGGGCTGTCCTGGAAGACGAGGAAGAACTGGCTGCCGCCGCTGTTCTTGCCCTCGCCCGTCTGGGCGTTGAACTGGTTCGCCATCGCGACCGTGCCCGCCGGGTACACATCGCCCTTCAGGCGCGAGTCCTTCAGGTTCTCGTCCGGGATCGTGTAGCCGGGACCGCCCATGCCGGTGCCCTGGGGGTCACCGCACTGCAGGACGTAGATGCCCTGCGTGGTGAGCCGGTGGCACTTGGTGTGGTCCAAGTAGCCCTTGTTCACCAGGAAGTTGAACGAGTTCACGGTGTGCGGGGCCTTCGCCGCGTCCATCGTTATGGGGATGGAACCGCAGGTCGTCCGCAGATCCATCGTGTACTTCGCGGTCTTGTCGACGGTGATCGCGGGTTCCTTCTTGTAGGTGAGCTTCTTCACCTTGCCCGCGGCCGGCTTCTCGCAGGGGTCCGGCGCCTTGCTGGCGCTGGGCGAGGTGCTCGGGGACACCTCGGCGCTCGCGTTGTCCTTCTTGTCGTCGCCCTTGAGGACGTCGGTCGTGTAGAGCGCCACACTGCCCACCAGGATCACGCCGAGGACCGAGGCGATCACGGCGTTGCGGACATGGGCCTTGCGCCGCGCGGACGTGCGTCGCTGCTGCTGCCGCAAGAACTTCTCCCGGGCGAGCTGACGCCGCCGCTGATCCTGGCTGACCACGGGGTTCTCTCCTCATGCGTCTCGTACGTCGACAGGTGCGTCGCGCGTCTCGTGAGTCGACTGTTTGCGTGTGACCCGTACCGTATATGGGTTCGCTGAGGAAACGGCAGCGCCGGTAGGCTCTGATCCACAGCAACCCACCCTCGTACGACACAAGAAGGACGATCGTGCTCATTGCCGGGTTCCCCGCCGGGGCCTGGGGGACCAACTGTTATCTGGTCGCCCCCGCCGCCGGTGAGGAGTGCGTGATCATCGACCCGGGCCACCAGGCCACCCAGGGAGTCGAGGAGACGCTGAAGAAGCATCGGCTCAAGCCCGTCGCCGTCGTCCTCACCCACGGCCACATCGACCACGTGGCCTCGGTCGTCCCGGTGTGCGGCGCGCACGACGTACCGGCGTGGATCCACCCCGAGGACCGGTACATGATGAGCGACCCCGAGAAGGCGCTCGGCCGTTCCATCGGCATGCCGCTCATGGGCGAGCTGACCGTGGGGGAGCCGGGTGACGTCAAGGAGCTGACCGACGGCGCGAAGCTCGAACTGGCCGGTCTGGAGCTGTCCGTCGCGCACGCGCCCGGCCATACCAAGGGGTCGGTGACCTTCCGGATGCCCGAGAACACGGAGATCCCCTCCGTGTTCTTCTCCGGGGATCTGCTCTTCGCCGGCTCCATCGGACGCACCGACCTGCCCGGCGGTGACATGGCCGAGATGCTCGACTCGCTGGCCCGCGTGTGCCTGCCGCTCGACGACTCGACCGTGGTGCTGTCCGGCCACGGCCCCCAGACGACCATCGGCCAGGAGCGCGCCACCAACCCGTATCTGCGGCAGGTGGCCGCCGGCGGCCAGGGAGCGGGTCCGACGACCCCTCCCCGACGAGGAATGTGACGAGAGACCTTCCGTGAGCACCTTTCAGGCCCCCAAGGGCACGTACGACCTGCTGCCGCCCCGTTCCGCGACTTTCCTCGCGGTCCGTGAGGCGATCGCCGGCCCGTTGCGCAACTCCGGGTACGGCTATGTCGAGACGCCCGGCTTCGAGAACGTCGAGCTCTTCGCGCGCGGTGTGGGAGAGTCGACCGACATCGTGACCAAGGAGATGTACGCATTCGAGACGAAGGGCGGCGACAGGCTGGCCCTGCGCCCCGAGGGCACCGCGTCCGTACTGCGTGCGGCACTTGAGGCGAACCTGCACAGGCAGGGCAACCTCCCGGTCAAGCTCTGGTACTCGGGCTCGTACTACCGCTACGAGCAGCCGCAGGCGGGCCGCTACAGGCACTTCTCCCAGGTCGGCGCGGAAGCCATCGGTGCCGAGGACCCGGCCCTGGACGCCGAGTTGATCATCCTGGCGGACCAGGCGTACCGCTCGCTGGGCCTGCGCGACTTCCGCATCCTGCTGAACAGCCTGGGCGACAAGGAGTGCCGTCCCGTCTACCGGGCCGCGCTGCAGGAGTTCCTGCGCGGCCTGGACCTGGACGAGGACACGCTCCGCCGCGCGGAGATCAACCCGCTCCGGGTCCTCGACGACAAGCGCGAGTCGGTCCAGAAGCAGCTCGGGGACGCCCCGCTGCTGCGCGACTACCTCTGCGACGCCTGCAAGGCGTACCACGAGGAGGTGCGCGAGCTGATCACGGCGGCGGGCGTCTCCTTCGAGGACGACCCGAAGCTGGTGCGCGGCCTGGACTACTACACCCGCACCACCTTCGAGTTCGTCCACGACGGACTGGGTTCGCAGTCCGCGGTGGGCGGCGGCGGCCGCTACGACGGCCTCTCCGAGATGATCGGCGGCCCCGCGCTGCCGTCGGTCGGCTGGGCCCTCGGCGTCGACCGCACCGTCCTGGCCCTGGAGGCGGAGGGTGTCGAGCTCGAACTCCCGGCCGCCACCAGCGTGTTCGCCGTCCCGCTCGGCGAGGAGGCCCGCCGCCTCCTGTTCGCCAAGGTCACCGAGCTGCGCAAGGTGGGCATCGCGGCCGACTTCTCGTACGGCGGGAAGGGCCTGAAGGGCGCGATGAAGAACGCCAACCGGAGTGGTGCGCGCTACACGGTCGTGGCCGGTGAACGCGACCTCGCCGAGGGCGTCGTCCAGCTCAAGGACATGGAGTCCGGCGAGCAGGTCGCCGTCGGCGTGAACGAGATCGTGGCAGAGCTGGAGGCCCGGCTCGGCTGAGTCGAACCCTTGTCGCCCCTACCGCCCCTTACGGGCGGTAGGGGCGACATTTATGTCCAGCGAACGGTGCGCGCGCGAGGGTGTACGGCACAATGACCGTGCCCCAGCGGCCCCTTCGACGCTATGGAATCGACGTGATGAGCAAGACGACAGTCAAGGACGTCTCCGCCGCCCAGCGGGAACACCCCGAGGTCCCGCGCACGGTGGGCGGCAGTCGTGCCTTCGCGATCCTGCTGCTGATCACCGGCGCGGCCGGGCTGCTCGCGTCCTGGGTCATCACGCTCGACAAGTTCAAGCTGCTGGAGGACCCGAACTTCACCCCCGGGTGCAGCCTCAACCCGGTGGTCTCCTGCGGCAACATCATGAAGAGCGACCAGGCGTCCGTCTTCGGGTTCCCCAACCCGATGCTCGGCCTCGTCGCGTACGGCATCGTCATCGGCGTCGGCATGAGCCTGCTCGCCCGGGCGACCTACCCGCGCTGGTACTGGCTGACCTTCAACGCGGGCACCGCCTTCGGCGTCGGCTTCGTGACCTGGCTCCAGTACCAGTCGCTGTACAACATCAACTCGCTCTGCCTGTGGTGCTGCCTCGCCTGGGTCGCCACGATCCTGATGTTCTGGTACGTGACGTCCTTCAACATCCGGCACGGCTTCCTGCCCGCGCCCGGCTGGCTGAAGAGCTTCTTCGGCGAGTTCACCTGGGTCCTGCCCGTGATGCACATCGGCGTCATCGGCATGCTGATCCTGACTCGCTGGTGGGACTTCTGGACCAGCTGACAGCCGGAGGGCGGACCGCCGCAGAGGCCCGGCCTCCGGCGGACTCGTCCGGAGTGTCAGTGGCGTGACATAGGGTTTTCGGTGTGGAGCCCGATCTGTTCACCGCCGCCGCAGAAGAACGCCAGGAGAAGGACCCTACGGCCAGCCCCCTGGCCGTACGCATGCGTCCACGCACCCTCGACGAGGTCGTGGGTCAGCAACACCTGCTGAAGCCCGGCTCGCCCCTGCGCAGACTGGTCGGCGAGTCCGGCGGCGGCCCGGCCGGCCCCTCCTCGGTGATCCTCTGGGGTCCGCCCGGCACGGGCAAGACGACCCTGGCGTACGTCGTCTCCAAGGCCACCAACAAGCGTTTCGTGGAGCTCTCCGCGATCACCGCCGGGGTCAAGGAGGTCCGCGCGGTCATCGAGGGCGCCCGCCGCGCCACCGGCGGCTTCGGCAAGGAGACCGTCCTCTTCCTCGACGAGATCCACCGTTTCAGCAAGGCCCAGCAGGACTCCCTGCTCCCGGCCGTCGAGAACCGCTGGGTCACCCTGATCGCGGCGACCACGGAGAACCCGTACTTCTCGGTGATCTCCCCCCTGCTCTCCCGCTCCCTGCTCCTCACCCTGGAGCCGCTCACCGACGACGACCTGCGCGGACTCCTCAAGAGGGCACTGACCGACGAGCGCGGCCTCAAGAGTGCCGTCACCCTCCCCGAGGATTCCGAGGCCCACCTCCTGCGGATCGCCGGCGGCGACGCCCGCCGCGCCCTGACCGCCCTGGAGGCCGCCGCCGGTGCCGCCCTCGACAAGGGGGAGGAGGAGATCGGGCTCCAGACCCTCGAGGAGACCGTCGACCGCGCCGCCGTCAAGTACGACCGCGACGGCGATCAGCACTACGACGTGGCCAGCGCGCTCATCAAGTCCATCCGAGGCTCCGACGTCGACGCCGCGCTGCACTATCTGGCCCGGATGATCGAGGCCGGTGAGGATCCCCGGTTCATCGCCCGCCGGCTGATGATCTCCGCCAGCGAGGACATCGGCCTCGCCGATCCGAACGTGCTGCCGATAGCCGTCGCGGCCGCCCAGGCCGTCGCCATGATCGGCTTCCCCGAGGCAGCGCTCACCCTCAGCCATGCCACGATCGCCCTCGCCCTCGCCCCGAAGTCGAACTCCGCGACGACGGCCGTCCAGGCCGCCCTGGAGGACGTACGCAAGGGGCTGGCCGGGCCCGTGCCGCCGCATCTGCGGGACGGGCACTACAAGGGCGCGGCCAAGCTCGGGCACGCCCAGGGGTATGTGTACCCGCACGACCTGCCCGAGGGGATCGCCGCCCAGCAGTACGCGCCGGACGCGATCAACGGGCGGGAGTACTACACCCCGACCAGGCACGGGGCCGAGGCCCGGTACGCCGACGCGGTGGAGTGGACGAGGAAGCACCTCGGTCGGAAGCAGTCCTGAACCCCCTGTAGACTCCTCCCCAGTGCTGCGTCCCGTGTCCGGCTCCGGTCGGCGCCTCAGGCGGGACATCCAGCCGGATCTTCTGATCCAGGAGCGTCGCGCACCGTCGTAGGTGTCGCGGGCCGCCCACCACCACTCGGAATTCCGGGACCGGTCGGTGGGCCGTTCGTGTGCTGCACGTATGTGCCCAGAACTAGGGGAACGGCTGCCCGCCACGTCCCTCGTGGACGAGACGGGAATCCCCGGCTGCGGATGCGACCTCCCGTAACCCTGAGGCAGCCGATAAGGAAAAGGAAAAGAAGTGGCGAACCAGTCCCGCCCCAAGGTCAAGAAGTCGCGTGCCCTCGGCATCGCGCTGACCCCGAAGGCCGTCAAGTACTTCGAGGCCCGCCCCTACCCGCCGGGCGAGCACGGCCGCGGCCGCAAGCAGAACTCGGACTACAAGGTCCGTCTGCTCGAGAAGCAGCGTCTGCGCGCGCAGTACGACGTGTCCGAGCGCCAGCTCGTCCGCGCCTACGAGCGTGCCTCCAAGGTTCAGGGCAAGACCGGTGAGGCCCTGATCATCGAGCTCGAGCGCCGTCTCGACGCGCTGGTCCTGCGTTCGGGCATCGCCCGCACGATCTACCAGGCCCGCCAGATGGTCGTCCACGGCCACATCGAGGTCAACGGCCACAAGGTCGACAAGCCGTCCTTCCGCGTCAAGCCGGACGACGTCGTCATGGTCCGTGAGCGCAGCCGTCAGAAGCCGCTGTTCGAGGTCGCCCGCGAGGGTGGCTTCGCCGCGGACGGTGAGACCCCGCGCTACCTGCAGGTGAACCTCAAGGCCCTGGCGTTCCGCCTGGACCGCGAGCCGAACCGCAAGGAAGTTCCGGTCATCTGCGACGAGCAGCTGGTCGTCGAGTACTACGCCCGTTGATCCGTACCCGACGGACGTAGTCTCACCGCGCGTCAGCCCGTCGTCTCCCCGCCCTTCGAGGCGGGCGGGGCGGCGGGCTCTCGCCTTACTGCGGCAGGTATCGCGGTACGCATTAATGCGGTACTGAGCGATCGCCACGGCGCGATAGGCTCGGGACACGACTTTTCGACGTTCAGGCATGTTCCAGGGAGCGGGTGCAGACAGTGTCCGGTGGAGAGGTGGCCGGGATCCTGGTGGCCGTCTTCTGGGCGATCCTGGTCTCCTTCCTCGCCGTCGCGCTGGCGAGGCTGGCCCAGACGCTCAAGGCGACCACCAAGCTCGTCGCGGACGTGACCGACCAGGCCGTCCCCCTCCTCGCCGACGCGTCCACCGCCGTCCGCTCCGCGCAGACCCAGATCGAGCGGGTCGACGCCATCGCGTCCGACGTCCAGGAGGTCACGTCGAACGCCTCGGCGCTCTCCACGACCGTCGCGTCCACCTTCGGCGGCCCCCTCGTCAAGGTCGCGGCCTTCGGCTACGGCGTACGCCGGGCCATGGGCGGCCGCCGGGAGGGCGAACCCGCCGAGGAGCGGCGCCGTACCGTGATCGTGGGGCGCACCGTTCCGGGCACGCGCCGGAGCAGGCGGAGCACCCGTGGAAAGAAGGACTGACCGAGCGATGTTCCGCCGTACGTTCTGGTTCACCACAGGGGTCGCCGCCGGAGTGTGGGCCACCACCAAGGTCAACCGCAAGCTCAAGCAGCTCACCCCCGAGCACCTAGCCACCCAGGCCGCCCACAAGGCGGTCGAGGTGGGCCACAAGCTCAAGGACCGGGCGGTCGGATTCGCCCTCGACGTCCGCGACAACATGGCTCAGCGGGAGGCCGAACTGGGTGAGGCCCTCGGCATCGAGGCCAATCCCGACCAGTACCCGCAACTCCCGGCCGCGAGGCGCGTCGTCGCCATCGAGAACAGCAACACCCCGAAGTACAGCAGGAATCCGAGGTACGTCGACAACTCGTCGTACCCGTACAACCGGAATGAGGACCACTGATGGAGTCGGCTGAAATCCGCCGCCGCTGGTTGAGCTTCTTCGAGGAGCGCGGTCACACCGTCGTCCCTTCGGCGTCGCTCATCGCGGACGACCCGACTCTGCTCCTGGTCAACGCGGGCATGGTCCCCTTCAAGCCGTACTTCCTCGGTGAGGTCAAGCCCTCCTTCGCCCGCGCCACCAGCGTGCAGAAGTGCGTCCGCACACCGGACATCGAGGAGGTCGGCAAGACCACCCGGCACGGCACGTTCTTCCAGATGTGCGGCAACTTCTCCTTCGGCGACTACTTCAAGGAAGGCGCCATCAAGCACGCCTGGGAGCTGCTCACCAGCCCCCAGGACAAGGGTGGTTACGGCCTGGAGCCGGAGAAGCTCTGGATCACCGTCTACAAGGACGACGACGAGGCCGAGCGCATCTGGCACGAGCAGATCGGCGTGCCCAAGGAGCGCATCCAGCGCCTCGGCATGAAGGACAACTACTGGTCCATGGGCGTTCCCGGCCCGTGCGGCCCGTGTTCCGAGATCAACTACGACCGCGGCCCGGAGTTCGGCGTCGAGGGCGGCCCCGCCGTCAACGACGAGCGGTACGTGGAGATCTGGAACCTGGTCTTCATGCAGTACGAGCGCGGCGAGGGCACCTCCAAGGAGGACTTCGAGATCCTCGGCGAGCTGCCCAGCAAGAACATCGACACGGGCCTCGGCATGGAGCGCCTCGCCATGATTCTGCAGGGCGTGCAGAACATGTACGAGATCGACACCTCCATGGCCGTCATCGACAAGGCCACCGAACTCACCGGTGTCCGCTACGGCGACGCCCACGAGTCCGATGTCTCCCTGCGTGTGGTCACCGACCACATCCGCACCGCCGTGATGCTCATCGGCGACGGCGTCACCCCCGGCAACGAGGGCCGTGGCTACGTCCTGCGCCGCATCATGCGCCGTGCCATCCGCAACATGCGGCTGCTCGGTGCCACCGGCCCGGTCGTCCAGGACCTCATCGACGTCGTCATCGGCATGATGGGCCAGCAGTACCCCGAGCTGATCACCGACCGCGAGCGCATCGAGAAGGTCGCCCTCGCCGAGGAGAACGCCTTCCTCAAGACGCTGAAGGCCGGCACGAACATCCTCGACACCGCCGTGACGGAGACCAAGGCCTCCGGCGGCCAGGTCCTCGCCGGTGACAAGGCCTTCCTGCTCCACGACACCTGGGGCTTCCCGATCGACCTCACCCTGGAGATGGCCGCCGAGCAGGGCCTCTCCGTGGACGAGGACGGCTTCCGCCGCCTGATGAAGGAGCAGCGGGACCGCGCCAAGGCCGACGCCCGCGCCAAGAAGACCGGCCACGCCGACCTCGGTGCCTACCGTGAGATCGCCGACGCCGCCGGTGAGACCGAGTTCATCGGCTACTCGGACACCGAGGGCGAGTCGACGGTCGTCGGCATCCTCGTCGACGGTCTGTCGTCGCCCGCCGCCACCGAGGGCGACGAGGTCGAGATCGTCCTCGACCGCACCCCGTTCTACGCCGAGGGCGGCGGTCAGATCGGTGACACCGGCCGGATCAAGGTCGACTCCGGTGCCGTCATCGAGATCCGCGACTGCCAGAAGCCGGTCCCGGGTGTGTACGTCCACAAGGGCGTCGTCCAGGTCGGCGAGGTGACCGTCGGCGCCAAGGCCCAGGCCTCGATCGACGGCCGTCGCCGTACGGCCATCGCCCGCGCCCACTCGGCCACGCACCTCACCCACCAGGCCCTGCGCGACGCCCTCGGCCCGACGGCCGCCCAGGCCGGTTCCGAGAACCAGCCCGGCCGCTTCCGCTTCGACTTCGGTTCCCCGTCCGCCGTTCCGACGGCCGTGATGACCGACGTCGAGCAGAAGATCAACGAGGTGCTCGCCCGCGACCTGGACGTGCACGCGGAGATCCTGAGCCTCGACGAGGCCAAGAAGCAGGGCGCCATCGCCGAGTTCGGCGAGAAGTACGGCGAGCGCGTCCGCGTCGTCACCATCGGTGACTTCTCCAAGGAGCTGTGCGGCGGCACGCACGTCCACAACACCTCTCAGCTCGGCCTGGTCAAGCTGCTCGGGGAGTCGTCCATCGGCTCCGGTGTGCGCCGTATCGAGGCCCTGGTCGGCGTCGACGCCTACAACTTCCTCGCCCGTGAGCACACGGTCGTCGCCCAGCTCCAGGAGCTGATCAAGGGCCGTCCGGAAGAGCTTCCGGAGAAGGTCTCGGCCATGCTCGGCAAGTTGAAGGACGCCGAGAAGGAGATCGAGAAGTTCCGCGCCGAGAAGGTGCTGCAGGCCGCCGCCGGTCTCGCCGAGTCCGCCAAGGACGTCTCCGGCGTTGCCGTGGTGACCGGTCAGGTCCCGGACGGCACCACCGCCGACGACCTCCGCAAGCTGGTGCTCGACGTGCGTGGACGCATCCAGGGTGGCCGGGCCGTCGTGGTAGCCCTCTTCACCGCCGTGAACGGCAAGCCGCTGACGGTCATCGCCACCAACGAGGCTGCCCGCGAGCGCGGTCTGAAGGCCGGCGATCTGGTCCGTACGGCCGCCAAGACCCTCGGCGGCGGCGGTGGCGGCAAGCCGGACGTCGCCCAGGGCGGTGGCCAGAACCCGGCCGCCATCGGCGAGGCCGTGGACGCGGTCGAGCGCCTGGTCGCCGAGACGGCCAAGTGAGCACGACGCCTCACGCGAGCGAAGACGACGGCCCGGCCATGCGCCGTGGCCGTCGGCTCGCGATCGACGTCGGGGACGCCCGCATCGGGGTCGCCTCCTGCGACCCCGACGGGATCCTCGCGACCCCGGTCGAGACTGTTCCCGGACGCGATGTCCCCGCAGCTCAGCGGCGATTGAGACAACTGGTCGACGAATACGTACCTATAGAGGTCATCGTCGGACTTCCGCGTTCCCTCAAGGGCGGCGAAGGTCCGGCCGCTGTCAAGGTCCGGGGATTCGCTCAGGAGTTGGCCCGTATGATCGCGCCCGTTCCGGTCAGACTCGTCGACGAGAGGATGACCACAGTGACGGCCGGCCAAGGGCTGCGTGCCTCAGGGGTGAAATCCAAAAAGGGCAGGTCGGTCATTGACCAGGTGGCAGCCGTGATCATCCTGCAACAGGCCCTGGAATCCGAACGGGTGTCAGGTAAAGCTCCGGGCGAGGGCGTCGAAGTGGTCATCTGATCGCGATACGGTAACGTTCCGCGCGATGCGGTGGCCTTCGAACAGCCACCGCACAAAAAGAGGCGGGGACGAAAGCTGAGCCACAGGCCCCGCGTGACCGCCGCCTCGCGGCTCTAGGGGATCGATGACTGAGTATGGCCGGGGCCCAGGCTCCGAACCGTGGCATCCGGACGACCCGTTGTACGGGGACGGCGGATGGGACGGGCAGCAGGCCCAGGGGGGCCAGCAGTCCGCCTACGGCGGCCAGCCGCAGCAGCACTACCCCGAGCAGCAGCAGTACCAGCAGCCTTACGGTCACGACAACGGCAACGGCGGCTGGGTCAACGGGCATCAGGACCCCTACGCCCAGCAGCAGTACCAGCAGGAGTACGGCGAGCCCGGTCAGCAGTACCCCGGCCAGAACCAGCACCAGCAGCAGTACGACCAGGTCAACGGCGGCTGGAACAACGGAACGCACCAGCACGCACAGGCCCCTTACGTCGCCGACCCGACCGACCCCTACGGGGGGCAGCAGCAGCCGATGGCCTACGGCGGTGGCCAACAGGACTTCTACGGCACGCCCGACGCGTATCCACCGCCGGAGCCGCCCTCGCGTCGTGGCGCGGAACCCACGCCCGCACCCGCACCCGCACCCGCAGCCGCACCCGAACCCGAGCCGCAGCCGGTCGCCGAGCGGACGGACTGGGATCCCGGGCCGGACCAGGGAGAACACGCCTTCTTCGCGGGTGGCGGCGATGACGACGATGACGACGAGGCCGAGGAACGCGCGGGCCGGGGTGACCGGAAGGGCCGCGGCGGCAAGTCCGGAAAGACGGGCAAGGGCGGCAAGAAGCGCCGCAGTGGGTGTGCCTGCCTGGTGGTCGTCATGGTCTTCGGCGGCGGCCTCGCCGGCGTCAGCTATTTCGGTTACCAGTTCTACCAGAGCCGTTTCGCCGAGACTCCCGACTATTCGGGGAACGGTACGAACGAGACCGTTACGATCACGGTCGCCAAGGGCGAATTCGGGTCGGTGATCGGCCAGAAGCTGAAGGCGGCCGGAGTCGTCAAGAGTGTGGACGCCTTCACGATCGCACTGGCGCAGAATCCCGAGAAGCCGCAGATTCAGGCGGGCGTCTATCTCCTCAAGAAGGAGATGTCCGCTGAAAGCGCTATCGCCCTGATGCTCGACCCGAAGAGTCAGAACAGCTTCACTGTCTCCGAAGGTAGGCGGAACAACGAGGTCTACGCCGCGATCGACAAGGAGTTGGGCCTGAAGAAGGGCACGACCGAGGATGTCGCCGAGAAGAAGTGGGAGACCCTCGGCCTGCCCGACTGGGCGAACGACAACGACGACATCAAGGATCCGCTGGAAGGATTCCTCTACCCGTCCACCTATCCGATCGCCAAGGACATGAAGCCCGAGGCCGTCCTGAAGGAAATGGTCGCCCTCGCCAAGGCGAAGTACGAGCAATTGGACCTGGCGGGCAAGGCCAAGGGGCTGAAGCTGGAAAATCCGCTTCAGGTACTCACTGTCGCGAGCCTCGTGCAGGCCGAGGGAAACAACAAGAAGGACTACAGGAAGATCGCGCGGGTCGTCTACAACCGGCTCGAGCCCAACAACGCGGAGACGGCTGGTCTGCTCGACTTCGACTCGACGGTCAACTACCTGCGTGGTGAATCCAAGTTGGCCACCGGCTCGGTCGACTCGCTGCGGCAGATCGATGACCCGTACAACACGTACAAGGTGTATGGATTGCCGCCGGGGCCGATCGGTAATCCCGGTGGCGAGGCGATCGAGGGAGCTCTCAAGCCGGCCAAGGGTGACTGGTACTACTTCGTGTCGATCAGCAAGGACGAGACGCTCTTCGCGGTCACCAACGCGGAGCACAACCGGAACCGCGAAAAGTACCAGGAAGCGCAGAACGGATAGATGAGCCGCACCGCCACCAAGCGCCGGGCCGCCGTGCTCGGTTCGCCGATCGCCCACTCGCTCTCCCCCGTGCTGCACCGGGCCGCGTACGCCGAACTCGGCCTCACCGACTGGACGTACGACCGTTTCGAGGTCGACGAGGCGGCGCTGCCCGGGTTCGTCGACAAGCTCGGACCGGAATGGGCGGGGCTGTCGCTGACCATGCCGCTGAAGCGGGCGGTCATCCCGCTGCTGGACGAGATCAGTGAGACGGCGGCCTCCGTCGAGACGGTCAACACCCTGGTGTTCACCGAGGACGGGCGGCGGGTCGGCGACAACACCGACATCCCCGGGATGGTGGCCGCCCTGCGGGAGCGGGGGATCGAGCAGGTGGAGTCCGCCGCGATCCTCGGTGCGGGCGCCACCGCCTCCTCCGCGCTGGCCGCGCTCGCCCGGATCTGCACCGGTGAGGTCGTGGCGTACGTGCGGAGCGAGGCCCGCGCCGCGGAGATGCGGCAGTGGGGCGAGCGGCTGGGCGTCGAGGTGCGTACGGAGGACTGGGCGGACGCCGAGCGAGGGCTGAGCGCTCCGCTGGTCGTCGCCACGACACCGGCCGGGGCGACGGACGCGCTGTCCGGCGCGGTGCCGGAGCGGCCGACGACGCTGTTCGATGTGCTGTACCACCCGTGGCCGACGGCTCTGGCCGCGCGCTGGTCGGCGTACGGGGGTGCCGTCGTCAGTGGGCTCGATCTCCTGGTGCACCAGGCCGTGTTGCAGGTCGAGCAGATGACCGGGTGCAAGACGGCGCCGGTGGCGGCGATGCGGACGGCGGGGGAGCGGGCGCTGGCCGGCCGGGGATAGTGCTCGGTTGTCCTCCCGCTCAGCTTCGCGCGAGCGGGAGGTGCCCGCGTCGCCCCGTCGGCAGGACCGCCCGTAGCCAGGGAAGGGCTGAGGGCGAGGCACCCGTGTGGTGATGCTGTGAAGCCCTTGTACCAGGGGGTAACCAGCGGGGATCATCTCCGGGCGGCCCGGCGACGCAGGCGGGGCGTTGAACGGAGCCCCCTATGTCACGTCACTCCCGGCGCCGGTTTCTCACCTATCTGGTGGCCGCGCCCACTCTCGCCGTCGCGACCAAGATAGGTCTGGACGTCTATGACCCGGGCAGCGCGGAGGCGGCGATTCCCACGTTGCCGGCGCCGGCGGATCTGGTGGACCTCGGTGATCTGCTGATTCTGGCCGGGGCGCCGACGGCGAACATGCTGGTGCTGAGTGTCGACGAGGAGGGCGTCGCCCATTTCCGGCTGCCGAGGGAAGAGGTCGGGCAGGGGCTCACCACGGCGGTGGCGATGCTGGTCGCCGAGGAGTTGGACACCCCGCTCGACCGCGTGCGCGTGGAACTGGACGATGCCCGGCCCGAGTTGCTCTTCAACCAGCTCACCGGCAGCTCCAACTCCATCCGTTCCCTCTACGACCCGGTGCGGCACACGGCGGCTGCCGCGCGGGCGCGCATGGTTCGCGCCGCCGCCAGGCAATGGGGGCTCGACGCAAGTGAGTTGACGGTCCGTCAAGGCGTGGTGGTCGCGCCGGACGGGCGTACCGCCTCCTACGGATCGCTGTCGGCGGCCGCCGCCTCCCTCGATCTCGGCTCCCTCGTCGTCACGACGAAGAAGGAGTCGGAGCACACCCTCGTCGGCACCCCCACCTCGCGCATCGACGCCCGTGCCCTGGTCACCGGCAAGCAGGTCTACACGCTCGACCTCGACGTGCCCGGGGCCAAGCCGTGCATGGTGCGCCGGCCGCCGACGATCAACGGCACGGTGAAGGCGGTGAACAACGAGCCCGCCGTGCGGGCCATGCCCGGCGTGCTCGACGTGGTCACCATCGACAGTGGCGTCGCGGTGGTCGCGGAAACGTTCGGGCAGGCGCTCGACGGCAAGGAGGCGCTGGATGTCACCTGGGGCCCGGGGAGCGTCGACGCGCTGTCGGACGACGGCATCCGGGCCCGGCTGAAGGCGGCGACGCCCTCGCTGGACGTGCTCGGGCTGCTGGTGAAGAAGGTGGAGGGGGAGTTCGACTTCGCCTTCGCCAGTCACGCGCCGCTGGAGACCAACTCGGCCGTCGCGGATGTGCGGGAGGACCGGGCCGAGATCTGGTCCGGGCTGAAGTCGCCGATCGTCGCCCAGGCCGCCATCGCGAAAGCCGTCGGACTGCCGGTGTCCGAGGTGAAGGTCCATGTCGTGCAGTCGGGCGGGTCCTTCGGGCGGCGGCTGTTCTACGACGCGGCGCTGGAGGCCGCCGTCGTGTCGAAGAAGAGCGGGCGGCCCGTACGGCTGATGTGGTCGCGGATCGACGACATGCGGCACGGGCGGATGCGGCCCGCCACTCACCACCGGGTCCGGGCCACGTACGCGGCGGGACAGGTGCTCACCTTCCAGCACCAGGTGGCCGCAGTGGAGACCGACTTCCGGCACGGCCTCGGCGACGCGGTCACCGCCGCCGCGGCGAGCCTGCCGTCGGGTGTCGGGAACGCGACCTTCGCGCAGACCCTGTTCCTGACCACGGTGAAGTCCCCGTACAACTTCGGCGTCACCACGCAGACGCTCACCGAGGTGCCGATCAGGATGCACACCGGGTCGTGGCGTTCGGTGTACTCGGCCAACACGCGAGGCGCCGAGGAGATCATCGTCGACGAGTTGGCGGCGAAGCTCGGCAAGGACCCGGTCGACTTCCGGCGGGAGTTCCTCAAGACGGCGCGGCACAGGGCCGTGCTCGCCAAGGTCGCGGAGGCGGGCGACTGGGGACGGAGCCTGCCCGACGGGTGGGCACAGGGCGTCGGATTCCACGACGAGTACAAGGCCTGCACGGCCTGCCTGGTCGAGATCGACGCCACCGATCCGAAGAAGCCCCGGGTGACCAAGGCGGTCATCGCCGCCGACGTGGGCCGGGTGATCAACCCGCGCGGACTGGAGGCCCAGCTGCTCGGCGGGCTCACGGACGCCATCTCCACCACCCTGCGCGCCGGGCTCCACATCGACGAGGGGCTGCCGCTGGAAGGCAGCTACTCGCAGTTCCACTACGCCCGCCAGAAGGATTCCCCGAAGGACGTCGAGATCTTCGTCATCGAGGGCGCCGACGAACCCGGCGGCGCGGGCGAACTCGGCGTGCCGGCGGCCGTCGGCGCCGTCGCCAACGCCTATGCGCGGGCCACCGGCACCAAGCCGCGCCGCTTCCCCGTCAACTTCGACGTGGACTTCACGCCCTTCCCCCGCTGAGCCCGCGGGCGTTCCCAGCCAGCCAGCCCGCCCAGTCAGCCAGTCAGTCAGCCGGCCCGCCAGGCCGATCCGTCACCCGCCGAGCCCCCTCATACGTTCCGCGCCGACCCGCGCCAGGCTCCAGGAGCACATCGATGCCCTCCCACACCTTCACCGTCAACGGCGAGACCGTCACCGTCGACGCCCCCGACGACCTGCCCCTGCTGTGGGCGCTGCGCGACCTGCTCGGTGTGCGCGGCCCCAAGTACGGCTGCGGCATCGACGTCTGCAAGGCCTGCACCAGCCACCTCGACGGTGAGGCCGTCCGGCCCTGTGTGGTTCCGGTCGCCGAGGCGGCCGGCCGCGAGGTCACCACCATCGAGGGGCTGGCCGACGGCGACCGGCTGCACCCCGTCCAGGAGGCCTGGCTGGAGCAGGACGTCGCCCAGTGCGGCTACTGCCAGCCCGGACAGATCATGGCCGCCGTCGCCCTGCTCAGGCGGACCAGCGACCCCACCGACGCCGACATCGACGAGATCGCGAACGTCTGCCGCTGCGGCACGTACTTCCGCATCCGCGAGGCGATCAAGAGCGCGGCGGCGAAGATGGGGTGATGTGACCGGGCGCTCCGCGCAGGGCGGTCCGCCCGCCGGACGGCGCCACGCTCCGCCCACGGCCGTCCGTCTGCTGGACCTGTGAACCGGCTCCCGCCCCGGACGTGGGAGGATCGGAGATGGCGGGCCGGGGCCGCGCACCCGGTAGCCGTCGCCGTACGCGAGGACGCGCGTACCACCAGAGGCAGTACGCAGTACCGGGCGCGAGCACTGAGGAGCACCGTTGAGCAGGTTGCGCTGGCTGACCGCGGGGGAGTCCCACGGTCCCGCACTTGTCGCGACGCTGGAGGGCCTTCCCGCCGGCGTGCCGATCACCACGGAGATGGTGGCGGACCACCTGGCCCGGCGGCGCCTGGGCTATGGACGCGGTGCGCGGATGAAGTTCGAGCGCGACGAGGTCACCTTCCTCGGGGGTGTCCGGCACGGTCTGACCATGGGCTCGCCCGTGGCGGTCATGGTCGGGAACACCGAGTGGCCGAAGTGGGAGCAGGTGATGTCGGCGGACCCGGTCGACCCGGAGATCCTCGCCGGCCTGGCCCGCAACGCCCCGCTGACCCGCCCCCGGCCCGGGCACGCCGACCTGGCGGGGATGCAGAAGTACGGCTTCGACGAGGCCCGGCCGGTCCTGGAGCGCGCCTCCGCCCGGGAGACCGCCGCCCGGGTCGCCCTCGGCGCCGTCGCCCGGTCGTACCTGAAGGAGACGGCCGGGATCGAGATCGTCAGCCACGTGGTCGAGCTGGCCTCCGCGAAGGCCCCCCAGGGCGTGTACCCGACCCCGGCCGACGTGGAGAAGCTGGACGCGGACCCGGTGCGCTGCCTGGACGCCGACGCGTCGAAGGCGATGGTCGCCGAGATCGACCAGGCCCACAAGGACGGCGACACCCTCGGCGGGATCGTCGAGATCCTGGCGTACGGCGTGCCCGTGGGCCTCGGCTCGCACGTCCACTGGGACCGCAAGCTGGACGCCCGCCTCGCGGGCGCCCTGATGGGCATCCAGGCGATCAAGGGCGTCGAGATCGGTGACGGCTTCGAGCTGGCGCGTGTGCCCGGCTCCAAGGCGCACGACGAGATCGTGAACACGCCCGAGGGCATCCGCCGGGTCTCCGGCCGCTCCGGTGGTACCGAGGGCGGTCTGACCACGGGCGAGCTGCTGCGGGTGCGGGCGGCGATGAAGCCGATCGCGACCGTGCCGCGCGCCCTGCAGACGGTCGACGTGACCACGGGCGAGGCCACGCAGGCCCACCACCAGCGCTCCGACGTCTCCGCGGTCCCGGCCGCCGGAATCGTCGCCGAGGCCATGGTCGCCCTCGTCCTGGCCGACGCGGTGGCGGAGAAGTTCGGCGGCGACAACGTCACCGAGACGGCCCGCAACGTCCGCTCCTACCTCGACCACCTCGCGATCCGGTGAGCCCGGTGCCTCTGGTCGTACTCGTCGGCCCCATGGGCGTCGGCAAGTCCACCGTCGGACAGCTGCTCGCCGAGCGGCTCGGCGTCGCCTACCGCGACACCGACGACGACATCGTGGCCGAGCAGGGCCGCGCGATCGCGGAGATCTTCGTCGACGAGGGCGAGGCCGCCTTCCGCGCCCTCGAGAAGCGGGCCGTGCACACGGCTCTCGCCGGGCACGACGGTGTGCTCGCCCTCGGCGGCGGCGCGATCCTCGACGCCGACACGCGGGCGCTCCTCGCCGGGCATCGGGTCGTCTACCTCTCGATGGACGTCGAGGAGGCGGTCAAGCGCACCGGCCTCAACGCCGCCCGCCCGCTGCTGGCCGTCAACCCCCGCAAGCAGTGGCGGGAGCTGATGGAGGCCCGGCGCAGCCTCTACGAGGAGGTCGCCACGGCCGTCGTCGCCACCGACGGCCGCACGCCCGAGGAAGTCACCCAAGCGGCCCTGGACGCACTGGAGTTGAAGGAAGCATGAGCGAGACAGTGACCCGTATCCAGGTCGGCGGTACGGCTGGTACCGAGCCGTACGAGGTCCTGGTGGGGCGTCAACTCCTCGGTGAGCTGGGCGGGTTGATCGGCAACCGGGCCAAGCGGGTCGCCGTGGTCCATCCCGAGGCGCTGGACGACACCGCCGAAGCCCTGCGGGCCGATCTGGCCGGGCAGGGGTTCGAGGCGGTCGCGATCCAGGTGCCGAACGCGGAGGAGGCCAAGACGGCCGAGGTCGCCGCGTACTGCTGGAAGGCGTTGGGGCAGTCCGGGTTCACCCGCACCGATGTCATCGTCGGTGTCGGCGGGGGCGCGACGACGGATCTCGCGGGGTTCGTGGCGGCGACCTGGCTGCGCGGGGTCCGCTGGATCGCCATCCCGACGACCGTGCTGGCCATGGTGGACGCGGCCGTCGGTGGCAAGACGGGGATCAACACGGCCGAGGGCAAGAACCTGGTCGGTGCCTTCCACCCGCCGGCCGGGGTGCTCTGCGACCTGGCGGCCCTGGATTCGCTGCCGGTCAACGACTACGTCTCCGGGCTCGCCGAGATCATCAAGGCCGGCTTCATCGCGGACCCGGTGATCCTGGACCTGGTCGAGGCCGACCCGCAGGCCGCCCGCACGCCCGCCGGACCGCACACGTCCGAGCTGATCGAGCGGTCGATCCGGGTCAAGGCCGAGGTCGTCTCCGGTGACCTGAAGGAGTCCGGCCGCCGCGAGATTCTCAACTACGGGCACACGCTGGCGCACGCGATCGAGAAGAACGAGCGCTACCAGTGGCGCCACGGCGCGGCGGTCTCCGTCGGCATGCACTTCGCCGCCGAACTGGGCCGTCTGGCGGGGCGCTTGGACGACGCGACCGCCGACCGGCACCGCACGGTCCTGGAAGCGGTCGGGCTGCCCCTGCACTACCGCTACGACCAGTGGCCCAGGCTGCTGGAGACGATGAAGGTCGACAAGAAGTCGCGGGGCGACCTGCTGCGTTTCATCGTCCTGGACGGTCTGGCCAAGCCCACCGTCCTGGAAGGGCCCGACCCGGCGATCCTGCTGGCCGCCTACGGCGAAGTGGGCCAGTAACGCCCGCTCGGGCACCTCTTGCCCGATTCGCCTTGTGTCCATGGCCACTTGGGCACTTCGGGCTGCCCCCGGCCGTTCACCAAACGGAGGCCGGGGACGGTACCGTTCGGTAAGGGCGGGGTCGAAAGGCCCCGCCCGCCAGTGTCGATGTGACTGTACGAGACGGAGTGGCACCGGATGCAGCACGCAGTGGGAGCTCCGCTGCCGCCGCCCCATCGGCCGGGGCAGGACCCGGCGGCCCCTTGGTCGCCGACCGCGAACCACCAGGGACACCCGGCCCCCCATCACCCGGGAGCGCCGGGCGTGAACCCTCCGGGACACACGGGCGTGAGCCACCCGGTGCCCCCGGGCACGCATCCAGGGCCCCCGCCCGCGCCGATGGCTCCGCCCACCCCGGCAGCGCCCCCGGCCTCCGTCCCCCCGCCCGCACCCCCCGGGTCGGTGCCCCCGCCCGCGCCGGGCTTCGCCGGAGGCCCCGGGCAACCGCACACCGCGTCCCCGCAGCAGACCGGGGTCCCGAGGGACACCACCGGACACGTGCAACTGCCGCCGGGCGGCCCCGTCACCATGCCGCCGTCCGCCACCGGCGCGCCCGACGTCACGACCACCACGCTCGCGGTGCTGCTCATCGGACCCGCCGGGGCGGGCAAGACCAGCGTCGCCAAGTACTGGGCGGACCACCGCCGGGTGCCCACCGCGCACATCAGCCTGGACGACGTACGAGAGTGGGTGCGCTCGGGCTTCGCGGACCCGCAGTCCGGCTGGAACGACAACTCCGAGGCGCAGTATCGTCTCGCCCGCCGCACCTGCGGCTTCTCCGCCCGGAACTTCCTGGCCAACGGCATCTCCTGCATCCTCGACGACGCCGTCTTCCCCGACCGCCCGGTCGTCGGCCTCGGCGGCTGGAAGCGACATGTCGGCCCCGGCCTGCTGCCGGTCGTCCTCCTGCCGGGCCTGGAGATTGTCCTCGAGCGCAACGCCGAGCGCTCGGGCAACCGCCGCCTCAGCGATGAGGAGGTCGCCCGCATCCACGGCCGGATGGCGGGCTGGTACGGCTCGGGGCTTCCGATCATCGACAACTCCCAGCTCGATGTCCCGGCCACGGCGAGGGTCCTGGACGAGGTCCTGGCGAGGTCGATCGCGAGCCCACCGAAGTGGTAGCCGCGCACCAGCGGACGGCACCGGTGAACACGCCGGACTGAGTCGAGCCAAAGGGGCGCGGGGAACTGCGCGAGCAACCCCACCGGCCTGCGGACGGCATGCGACCTGGCGCCGCCCCCCTGTATTCCGCGACGGTGCCTCAGTCGGCTGCGCTTGACGGGCGGCCACCGGTGCCAAGGGGGCGCGGGGAACTGCGCGACAAGCTGCCCACCGGCCGGTGGACGGCATGCAACCCCGTGCCGTACCCCCGTGCCCCGCGACGGTGCCCCCAGTCGGCTGCGCTCAACCGGCGGCCCACCGGCGAACCTCATACGCTCGGCACATGTCAGAGGTGTACGCGGCCCGCCGCGCTCGGCTGAGAGAACGCTGCCACGCGAGCGGCAGCGCCACCGCACTGGTGACCCGCCCGGCCAACGTGCGCTATCTCGCGGGCGCCGCGCCCCAGGGTGCGGTCCTGCTGCTCGGGAGGAGCGAGGAGCTCCTGGTCTGCGGAGCCCCGCCGAGCGGTGAGATCGGAGAGGGGCGGCCCGACGAGGCCGTACGGGTCCAGGTGCTGCCGAGACCCGGCGGCGACCCGGCGGTCGCGGCGGCCGATCTGGCCACGGCCCTGGGCGCCGAGTCGCTCGCGGTGGAGGAACACCACCTCACCGTGTCCCGCCACCGCGCGATCCGCTCGGTCGCGCCCCGGCTGCGGCTCGCCGACCTCGGTGGCGCGGTCGAGCAGCTGAGAGTCATCAAGGACGAGGAGGAGATCTCCTGTCTGCGGATCGGCGCGGAGATCGCCGACCAGGCACTGGGCGAACTCCTCGAATCGATTCTCGTCGGCCGCACCGAGCGCCACCTCGCCCTGGAGCTGGAGCGCCGCCTCGTCGACCACGGTGCCGACGGGCCGGCCTTCACCACCTCCGTCGCCACCGGCCCGAACTCCGGTCGTCGCGGTCACGTCCCCACCGACCGCCGGGTCGAGGAGGGCGACTTCCTTTCCGTCTGCCTCGGTGCGACCTACCGCGGCTACCGCTGCGAGATCGGCCGTACCTTCGTGATCGGCACCTCGCCTGCCGACTGGCAGATCGAGCTGTACGACGTGGTCTTCGCAGCCCAGCGCGCCGGACGGGAGGCACTGGCACCGGGTGCGGCGTACCGCGCCGTGGACCGTGCGGCCCGTCAGGTCCTGGACTCCGCGGGGCACGGAGACGGCCTCCCGGTACTGATGGGGCACGGGGTCGGACTCGAAATCGACGAGGAGCCGCAGTTGGCCCCCGCGGCCATGGGTAAACTGGACGCTTGTGTGCCGGTCACCGTCGAACCGGGGGTCCACCTCCCGGGCCGGGGCGGTGTCCGGATCGATGACACGCTCGTCGTACGCCCCGAGGCGGACGGCGGACCCGAGCTACTCACCATCACGACCAAGGAGCTGCTCGCGCTCTAGCTCATCGGCTGTGCGCGTGGCCCGGGGTCGTCCACGTCAGTCCAGGAGATTCCGCAACCGTGGCTTCCACGAACGACCTCAAGAACGGCCTGGTGCTCAAGCTCGAAGGCGGCCAGCTCTGGTCCGTCGTCGAGTTCCAGCACGTCAAGCCCGGCAAGGGCCCGGCCTTCGTGCGCACCAAGCTCAAGAACGTGCTCTCCGGCAAGGTCGTCGACAAGACGTTCAACGCCGGCGTCAAGGTCGAGACGGCCACTGTCGACAAGCGCGACATGCAGTTCTCCTACATGGACGGCGAGTACTTCGTCTTCATGGACATGGAGACCTACGACCAGCTCATGGTCGACCGCAAGGCCGTCGGTGACGCCGCCAACTTCCTGATCGAGGGCTTCACCGCCACCGTCGCGCAGCACGAGGGCGAGGTGCTCTTCGTCGAGCTGCCGGCCGCCGTCGAGCTCGTGATCCAGGAGACCGAGCCGGGCGTCCAGGGCGACCGCTCCACCGGTGGCACCAAGCCCGCCACCCTGGAGACCGGCCACCAGATCCAGGTCCCGCTCTTCATCACCACCGGTGAGAAGATCAAGGTCGACACCCGCACGAGCGACTACCTCGGCCGGGTGAACAGCTAACCGTGGCTGCCCGCAACACGGCCCGCAAGCGCGCCTTCCAGATCCTCTTCGAGGGCGACCAACGCGGGGCCGACGTCCTGACCGTCCTCGCGGACTGGATCCGGCACGCTCACAACGACACCCGACAGCCGCCGGTCAGCGAGTACACCATGCAGCTGGTCGAGGGGTACTCGGAGCACGCCAAGCGGATCGACGAGCTGATCGCGCAGTACTCGGTGGGGTGGACGCTCGACCGGATGCCGGTCGTGGACCGCAACATCCTGCGCCTCGGTGCGTACGAGCTGATCTGGGTCGACGCGACTCCCGACGCGGTGGTGCTGGACGAGATGGTGCAGCTGGCCAAGGAGTTCTCCACGGACGACTCGCCGTCGTTCGTGAACGGTCTGCTGGGCCGTCTGAAGGACCTGAAGCCTTCGCTGCGCAGGGAAGCCGACTAGCCGACACGAGCGGGGAAGCGCCGTTGGGGTGCTGTGCGAGTCCGGCCACGAGTCGACTGTGGCCGATCGCGCGGTGCCCCGCGCCCCTCAAGAGCAGAAAACCGCCGGGGTGACCCGAACCAATCGGTTCGGGTCACCCCGGCGGCACGTTTCTGCTGGGCGCTGCCCGGAGCGTCAGCTGTCCTCGTGGGAGACCGCGCGGCGCGCGTCGGCGTCGAGGACGCCCCAGCTGATCAGCTGCTCGGTGAGGACCGAGGGGGACTGGTCGTAGATGACGGCGAGTGTGCGCAGGTCGTCCTGGCGGATCGACAGCACCTTGCCGTTGTAGTCACCGCGCTGGGACTGGATCGTCGCCGCGTAACGCTGCAGCGGGCCCGCCTTCTCGGCCGGCACGTGGGCCAGGCGCTCAAGGTCGAGGACGAGCTTCGGCGGCGGCTCCGCGGCGCCACCGGGGGTCGTCCCGGGAAGCAGCTCCTGCACGGGAACCCCATAGAAGTCCGCCAGCTCCGCGAGGCGCTGCACGGTGACGGCGCGGTCGCCGCGCTCGTACGAACCGACCACGACCGCCTTCCAGCGTCCCTGGGACTTCTCCTCGACACCGTGGAGGGATAGGCCCTGCTGGGTGCGGATGGCCCGGAGCTTGGCCCCGAGCTGTTTGGCGTATTCGCTGGACATGTGGCTCCCCGGACGAAGGCTGGTGACTCACTGTGAGGTTACGCAGCGTGACTCTTCCCCGTCAAGCCGGATGGTCCGGACCGGCTCTTCCGTGGTAAACGCCTCCCCTTGCGCCAGGGGGGTGATCAGGGGCGTTGCCGGGGCCTGATAACGTTGACGGCGCAATTCCGACGTCCTTTAAGGTCCGTCCCGTGAGGCGGAGAAGGAGGTCCGTTTCTTATGGACTCGCAAGAAAACCCGCAGCAGGATCCGCAGTCGTCCGATGCGAGGCCCGTTCTCGAAGGCCCCGACATCGCCCGCGTCCTGACCCGTATCGCCCACGAGATCGTCGAACGCGCCAAGGGTGCCGACGACGTGGTGCTCCTGGGCATTCCGACCCGGGGCGTCTTCCTCGCCCGGCGGCTCGCCGCCAAGCTCGCGGAGATCACCGACCGCAAGATCCCGGTCGGCTCGCTCGACATCACCATGTACCGCGACGACCTGCGCATGCACCCGCCGCGTGCGCTGGCCCGCACCGAGATCCCCGGTGACGGCATCGACGGCCGACTGGTCGTCCTCGTCGACGACGTGCTCTTCTCCGGCCGGACGATCCGCGCGGCGCTCGACGCGCTGAACGACATCGGCCGCCCGCGCGCCGTCCAGCTCGCGGTCCTCGTCGACCGGGGCCACCGCGAACTGCCCATCCGCGCCGACTACGTCGGCAAGAACCTCCCCACGTCGCTGCGGGAGACGGTCAAGGTCCAGCTCGCCGAGGAAGACGGTCGGGACACCGTCCTGCTCGGTGCGAAGCGGACCGCCCAGCAGTAGCACGCGCGCGTGCGGCCCCGTGCCGTACGTCCCCTCGCGATGCCCCTGACTGCCCGTAATCTCCCGAACTGCCTTACGGAGCCTGAAAGATGCAGCGTCATCTCATCTCGGCCGCCGACCTCACCCGTGACGACGCCGTCCTGATCCTCGACACCGCCGAGGAGATGGCCCGGGTCGCCGACCGGCCGATCAAGAAACTGCCGACCCTGCGCGGCCGTACGATCGTCAACCTCTTCTTCGAGGACTCCACCCGCACCCGGATCTCCTTCGAGGCCGCGGAGAAGCGCCTCTCCGCGGACGTCATCAACTTCTCCGCCAAGGGGTCGAGCGTCTCCAAGGGCGAGTCCCTCAAGGACACCGCCCAGACCCTCGAAGCCATGGGCGTCGACGCCGTCGTCATCCGGCACGGTGCCTCGGGGGCCCCGTACCGCCTGGCGACCTCCGGCTGGATCGACGCGGCCGTGATCAACGCGGGCGACGGCACCCACCAGCACCCCACCCAGGCCCTGCTGGACGCCTTCACCATGCGGCGCCGCCTCGTCGGGCGGGACGCCGGGCTCGGCCAGGACCTGTCCGGCAAGCGCATCACGATCGTCGGCGACGTCCTGCACAGCCGGGTCGCCCGCTCCAACGTGGACCTGCTGCACACCCTCGGCGCCGAGGTCACCCTCGTCGCCCCGCCCACCCTGGTCCCGGTCGGCGTCGGCTCCTGGCCCTGCGAGATCTCCTACGACCTCGACAGCACGCTCGCCAAGTCCGACGCCGTGATGATGCTGCGCGTACAGCGGGAGCGGATGAACGCCGCGTTCTTCCCGACCGAGCGCGAGTACTCGCGGCGCTACGGTCTCGACGGCGACCGCATGGCGCGGATGCCCGAGCACGCCATCGTGATGCACCCCGGCCCGATGGTCCGCGGCATGGAGATCACCGCCGAGGTCGCCGACTCCGACCGCTGCACCGTCGTCGAGCAGGTCGCCAACGGCGTCTCCATCCGCATGGCCGTGCTGTACCTGCTGCTCGGCGGCAACGAGCCCGCCGTCACCCACACCCGCACCACCGAGGAGAAGTAAGACGATGAGCAAGATCCTGATCCGTGGTGCGAAGGTGCTGGGCGGCGAGGCGCGGGACGTCCTGATCGACGGCGAGGTCATCGCGGAGATCGGTGTCGGGCTCTCCGACGAGGGCGCCCAGGTCGTCGAGGCCGACGGCAAGGTGCTCCTGCCGGGCCTGGTCGATCTGCACACCCACCTGCGGGAGCCCGGCCGCGAGGACTCCGAGACCGTGCTGACCGGCACGCGCGCGGCGGCCTCCGGCGGCTACACGGCCGTGTTCGCCATGGCCAACACCTTCCCGGTCGCCGACACCGCCGGTGTGGTCGAGCAGGTGTACCGCCTCGGCCAGGAGCACGGGTACTGCGACGTCCAGCCCATCGGGGCCGTCACCGTCGGCCTGGAGGGCAAGAAGCTCGCCGAGCTGGGCGCGATGCACGAGTCGGCCGCCGGGGTCACCGTCTTCTCGGACGACGGCAAGTGCGTCGACGACGCGGTGATGATGCGGCGGGCCCTGGAGTACGTGAAGGCCTTCGGCGGGGTCGTCGCCCAGCACGCGCAGGAGCCGCGGCTGACCGAGGGCGCCCAGATGAACGAGGGTGTCGTCTCCGCCGAGCTCGGCCTCGGCGGCTGGCCCGCGGTGGCCGAAGAATCGATCATCGCCCGGGATGTCCTGCTCGCCGAGCACGTCGGCTCCCGCGTCCACATCTGCCACCTCTCGACCGCCGGGTCCGTGGAGATCGTCCGCTGGGCCAAGTCCCGGGGCATCGACGTCACCGCCGAGGTCACCCCGCACCACCTCCTCCTCACCGACGAGCTGGTGCGCTCCTACAACCCGGTCTACAAGGTCAACCCGCCGCTGCGCACCGAGCGCGACGTGCTGGCCCTGCGTGAGGCGCTCGCCGACGGCACGATCGACATCGTCGCCACCGACCACGCCCCGCACCCGCACGAGGACAAGGACTGCGAGTGGGGCGCGGCCGCCATGGGCATGGTCGGCCTGGAGACCGCGCTGTCGGTGGTCCAGGAGACGATGGTCGAGACCGGTCTGCTCGACTGGGCGGGCGTCGCGGACCGTATGTCCGTCAAGCCGGCCAAGATCGGGCGGGCGGCCGGGCACGGACGTCCCGTCTCGGCAGGTGAGCCCGCCAACCTCACGCTCGTCGACACGGCATACCGTGGGTCGGTGGATCCCGCGGGCTTCGCCTCGCGCAGCCGCAACACCCCGTACGAGGGCCGCGAGCTGCCGGGCCGTGTCACGCACACGTGGCTGCGGGGCAAGGCCACGCTCGTCGACGGGAAGCTCACGTGACACCTGTAATTCTGCTGGCCGCCGAGAAGGAATCGGCCGAGGTCACCGACTGGGCCGCGCGGATCGGCTGGGTCGTCGGACTCGCCCTCTTCGTCGCGCTCGTCTACTGGCTGATGCGCGAGGGCTGGAAGTGGCGCGGCACGCTCCAGAGCGACCTGCCCGCCCTCCTCGGCGCGCCGGACGAGCCCGGTGAGGCGAGACTGGGCATGAGCGGCCGCTACCACGGCTCCACCACCGCCGGGCAGTGGCTCGACCGCATCGTGGCGCACGGCCTGGGCACCCGCAGCAGGGTCGAACTGACGCTGACGGACGCCGGCCTGGACGTCGTACGCCCGGGAGCGACGGACTTCTTCGTCCCCGTCGAGGCCCTGCGCGAGGCCCGGCTCGACAAGGGCATCGCCGGCAAGGTCCTCACCGAGGGCGGGCTGCTGGTCGTCACCTGGGAGCACGGCGGCAAGCTGCTCGACTCCGGCTTCCGCTCCGACCGCGCGGCCGAGCACAACGAGTGGGTCGAGACCCTGAACCAGATGATCAACAAGACGGAAACGGAAGGCGCACGATGACGACCTCCACCAGGGGAGCCGCCAAGACTCCCGCCGTACTCGTCCTGGAGGACGGCCGGATCTTCCGCGGCCGTGCCTACGGGGCCGTGGGGGTGACCTTCGGCGAGGCCGTGTTCTCCACCGGGATGACCGGCTACCAGGAGACCCTCACCGACCCGTCGTACCACCGCCAGGTCGTCGTCATGACCGCCCCGCACGTCGGCAACACCGGCGTCAACGACGAGGACCCCGAGTCCAAGAAGATCTGGGTCTCCGGATACGTCGTCCGCGACCCCGCGCGCGTGCCCTCCAACTGGCGCTCCCGGCGCTCGCTCGACGAAGAGCTCGCCAATCAGGGCGTCGTCGGCATCAGCGGCATCGACACCCGGGCCCTCACCCGCCATCTGCGCGAGCGCGGCGCCATGCGCGTCGGCATCTTCTCCGGCAACGCGCTGCCCGACGACGGCACCATGCTCACCGAGGTCCGCCAGGCCCCCGAGATGAAGGGCGCGAACCTCTCCGCGGAGGTCGCCACCAAGGAGACGTACGTCGTCCCGGCGATCGGCACGAAGAAGTTCACCGTCGCCGCCGTCGACCTCGGCATCAAGGGCATGACCCCGCACCGCATGGCCGAACGCGGCATCGAGGTGCACGTCCTGCCCGCCACGGCGACGGCCGAGGACGTGTACGCCGTGAACCCCGACGGCGTCTTCTTCTCCAACGGTCCGGGCGACCCGGCCACCGCCGACCACCCCGTCTCCGTCATGCGGGCCGTCCTGGAGCGCGGCACCCCGCTCTTCGGCATCTGCTTCGGCAACCAGATCCTGGGCCGCGCCCTCGGCTTCGGCACCTACAAGCTGAAGTACGGCCACCGCGGCATCAACCAGCCGGTGCAGGACCGTACGACCGGCAAGGTCGAGGTCACCGCGCACAACCACGGCTTCGCCGTCGACGCCCCGCTCGACCAGGTCTCCGAGACCCCCTACGGCCGCGCCGAGGTCTCCCACGTGTGCCTCAACGACAACGTGGTGGAGGGGCTCCAGCTCCTCGACCGGCCGGCGTTCAGCGTCCAGTACCACCCCGAAGCGGCAGCGGGCCCGCACGACGCCGCCTACCTGTTCGACCGCTTCGTATCCCTGATGGAGGGCCAGCGTGCCTAAGCGCACCGATATCCAGTCCGTCCTGGTCATCGGCTCCGGCCCGATCGTCATCGGGCAGGCCGCCGAGTTCGACTACTCCGGCACCCAGGCGTGCCGCGTCCTGCGCGCCGAGGGTCTGCGCGTCATCCTCGTCAACTCCAACCCGGCGACGATCATGACCGACCCGGAGATCGCCGACGCCACGTACGTCGAGCCGATCACCCCGGAGTTCGTCGAGAAGATCATCGCCAAGGAGCGCCCGGACACCCTCCTGCCGACCCTCGGCGGCCAGACGGCCCTCAACACGGCCATCTCGCTGCACGAGGCCGGGACGCTGGAGAAGTACGGCGTCGAGCTGATCGGCGCCAACGTCGAGGCCATCAACAAGGGCGAGGACCGCGACCTCTTCAAGGACGTCGTGGAGGCCGTCCGCGCCAAGATCGGGCACGGCGAGTCCGCCCGCTCGGTCATCTGCCACTCCATGGACGACGTGATCAGGGGCGTCGAGACCCTCGGCGGCTACCCCGTCGTCGTCCGCCCCTCCTTCACCATGGGCGGCGCCGGCTCCGGCTTCGCACACGACGAGGAGGAGCTCCGCCGCATCGCCGGCCAGGGCCTCACCCTCTCGCCGACCACCGAGGTGCTCCTGGAGGAGTCCATCCTCGGCTGGAAGGAGTACGAGCTGGAGCTGATGCGCGACAAGAACGACAACGTCGTGGTCGTCTGCTCCATCGAGAACTTCGATCCCATGGGCGTGCACACCGGTGACTCGATCACGGTCGCGCCCGCGATGACCCTCACCGACCGCGAGTACCAGACCCTGCGGGACATCGGCATCGCGGTCATCCGCGAGGTCGGCGTCGACACCGGCGGCTGCAACATCCAGTTCGCTGTGAACCCCGAGGACGGCCGGGTCATCGTCATCGAGATGAACCCGCGTGTGTCGCGGTCGTCGGCGCTCGCCTCCAAGGCGACCGGTTTCCCGATCGCCAAGATCGCCGCCAAGCTGGCCGTCGGCTACACGCTCGACGAGATCCCGAACGACATCACCGAGCAGACCCCGGCCTCCTTCGAGCCGACGCTCGACTACGTGGTCGTGAAGGCCCCGCGTTTCGCCTTCGAGAAGTTCCCCTCCGCCGACTCGTCCCTGACCACGACCATGAAGTCGGTCGGCGAGGCCATGGCGATCGGCCGCAACTTCACCGAGGCGCTGCAGAAGGCGCTGCGGTCGCTGGAGAAGAAGGGCAGCCAGTTCACGTTCGTCGGGGAGCCCGGCGACAAGGCGGAGCTGCTGCGCGAGGCCGTCCGGCCCACCGACGGCCGCATCAACACCGTCATGCAGGCCATCCGCGCGGGCGCCACACCCGAGGAGGTCTTCGAGTCCACGAAGATCGACCCGTGGTTCGTCGACCAGCTCTTCCTGATCAAGGAGATCGCGGACGAGCTGGCCCAGGCCGACAAGCTCGATCCGGATCTTCTGGCGGAGGCCAAGCGGCACGGTTTCTCCGACCAGCAGGTCGCCGAGATCCGCGGGCTGCGCGAGGACGTCGTGCGCGAGGTCCGGCACGCGCTGGGCGTACGCCCGGTCTACAAGACGGTCGACACCTGCGCCGCCGAGTTCGCCGCGAAGACGCCGTACTTCTACTCCTCCTACGACGAGGAGTCGGAGGTCGCCCCGCGCGAGAAGCCGGCCGTGATCATCCTCGGCTCGGGTCCGAACCGCATCGGCCAGGGCATCGAGTTCGACTACTCCTGCGTCCACGCCTCGTTCGCGCTGAGCGACGCGGGATACGAGACCGTGATGGTCAACTGCAACCCGGAGACCGTCTCCACGGACTACGACACCTCCGACCGCCTGTACTTCGAGCCGCTGACCCTCGAGGACGTGCTGGAGATCGTCCACGCCGAGTCACTGGCCGGCCCGATCGCGGGCGTCGTCGTCCAGCTCGGCGGCCAGACCCCGCTGGGCCTGGCGCAGGCGCTCAAGGACAACGGCGTACCGGTCGTGGGCACCCCTCCGGAGGCCATCCACGCCGCCGAGGACCGCGGCGCCTTCGGCCAGGTCCTCGCCGAGGCCGGGCTCCCCGCGCCGAAGCACGGCACCGCGACCACCTTCGCCGGCGCCAAGGCCATCGCCGACGAGATCGGCTACCCCGTCCTCGTCCGCCCGTCGTACGTGCTCGGCGGACGCGGCATGGAGATCGTGTACGACGAGGCCCGCCTGGAGTCGTACATCGCCGAGTCGACCGAGATCAGCCCCTCCCGGCCGGTCCTCGTCGACCGCTTCCTCGACGACGCGATCGAGATCGACGTCGACGCCCTGTACGACGGCCACGAGCTGTACCTCGGCGGCGTGATGGAGCACATCGAGGAAGCCGGCATCCACTCCGGCGACTCGGCGTGCGCCCTGCCCCCGATCACGCTCGGCGGGTTCGACATCAAGCGCCTGCGCGCCTCCACCGAGGCCATCGCCAAGGGCGTCGGGGTGCGCGGTCTGATCAACATCCAGTTCGCGATGGCCGGGGACATCCTCTACGTCCTCGAAGCCAACCCGCGCGCCTCGCGCACCGTCCCCTTCACCTCGAAGGCGACCGCGGTGCCGCTGGCGAAGGCCGCCGCCCGGATCTCGCTGGGCGCGACCATCGCCGAGCTGCGGGCGGAGGGGCTGCTTCCGGCCAACGGCGACGGTGGTGAGCTGCCGCTCGACGCGCCGATCTCCGTCAAGGAGGCCGTCATGCCGTGGTCCCGCTTCCGCGACATCCACGGCCGCGGCGTCGACACCATCCTCGGCCCGGAGATGCGCTCCACCGGCGAGGTCATGGGCATCGACTCGGTCTTCGGCACGGCGTACGCCAAGTCGCAGGCCGGCGCCTACGGGCCGCTGCCCACCAAGGGCCGCGCGTTCATCTCGGTCGCCAACCGTGACAAGCGCTCGATGATCTTCCCGGCGCGTGAACTCGTCGCCCACGGCTTCGAACTGCTCGCCACGTCCGGCACGGCCGAGGTGCTCAAGCGCAACGGCATCAACGCCACCGTCGTCCGCAAGCAGTCCGAGGGCACCGGCCCGGGCGGCGAGAAGACCATCGTCCAGCTCATCCACGACGGCGAGGTCGACCTCATCGTCAACACCCCGTACGGCACCGGCGGCCGCCTCGACGGCTACGACATCCGTACGGCGGCCGTGGCCCGCTCCGTGCCGTGCCTGACGACCGTCCAGGCGCTCGCCGCGGCCGTCCAGGGCATCGACGCGCTCAACCACGGCGACGTGGGCGTGCGCTCACTCCAGGAACACGCCGAACACCTGACCGCGGCCCGCGACTAGCAGCCCTGAGGGGGACACCGGAAACGGTGTCCCCCTCTTCAATGAGACCTCTTCGTGAGGCGCTCCTTCGAGGACACGAACATGTACAAGCTCTTCTTCCGTCTGGTCTTCAAGCGGATGGACCCCGAGGAGGCCCACCACCTGGCCTTCCGCTGGATCCGTCTGGCCGTCCGCGTCCCCGTCCTGCGTACCTTCGTCGCGGCGGCTCTGGCGCCCCGCCACGAGGAACTGCGCACCGAGGCGTTCGGGCTGCGCATGCACGGCCCGTTCGGGCTGGCCGCCGGCTTCGACAAGAACGCGGTCGCGATCGACGGGATGTCGATGCTCGGCTTCGACCACGTCGAGATCGGCACGGTGACGGGCGAGGCCCAGCCGGGCAACCCCAAGAAGCGGCTGTTCCGCCTGGTCGCCGACCGTGCCCTGATCAACCGCATGGGCTTCAACAACGAGGGCTCGCTCGCCGTCGCCGCCCGCCTCGCCTCCCGCAACCCCGTCTTCAGGACCGTCGTGGGCGTGAACATCGGCAAGACCAAGGTCGTCCCGGAGGACGAGGCCGCAGGGGACTACGTGAAGTCCACCGAGCGCCTCGCGCCCTACGCCGACTACCTGGTCGTCAACGTCTCCTCGCCCAACACGCCCGGCCTGCGCAACCTGCAGGCCACTCAGGCGCTGCGGCCCCTGCTCACGGCCGTCCGCGAGGCAGCCGACCGCACGGTCCGCACGCGCCGGGTGCCGCTGCTGGTGAAGATCGCGCCGGACCTCGCCGACGAGGACATCGACGCCGTCGCCGACCTCGCCGTGGAGCTCGGTCTGGACGGGATCATCGCCACGAACACCACCATCGCGCGCGAGGGGCTCGGCCTGAAATCCGAACCCTCGCTGGTGAAGGAGACGGGCGGACTCTCCGGCGCCCCCGTCAAGGCCCGCTCCCTGGCGGTCCTGCGCCGCCTCTACGCGCGCGTGGGCGACCGGATCACCCTGGTGGGCGTCGGCGGCATCGAGAACGCCGAGGACGCCTGGCAGCGCATCCTGGCCGGCGCCACGCTGGTCCAGGGCTACAGCGCCTTCATCTACGAGGGCCCCTTCTGGGCACGCGCCATCCACAAGGGCCTCGCCGCCCGCCTGCGTACGAGCCCGTACGCCACCCTCGCCGACGCCGTCGGCGCCGACGTGAGGAAGACGGTATGACTGAGCCCTTCGGTGCGCGGCTGCGCCGTGCCATGGACGAGCGCGGGCCACTCTGCGTCGGCATCGACCCGCACGCCTCCCTGCTCGCCGACTGGGGCCTGGACGACGACATCGCCGGCCTGGAGCGTTTCAGCCGTACGGTCGTGGAGGCGCTGGCCGACCGGGTGGCCGTCCTCAAGCCGCAGAGCGCGTTCTTCGAGCGCTTCGGGTCGCGGGGCATCGCCGTACTGGAGGCGTCCGTCCAGGAAGCGCGGGCGGCCGGGGCGCTGGTCGTCATGGACGCCAAGCGCGGCGACATCGGCTCCACCATGGCCGCGTACGCCGAGACCTTCCTGCGCGAGGGCGCGCCCCTCTTCTCGGACGCGCTGACGGTGTCGCCGTACCTGGGCTACGGCTCCCTGAGGCCCGCCGTGGACCTGGCGCGCGCGAGCGGGGCCGGGCTCTTCGTGCTGGCGCTCACCTCCAACCCGGAGGGCGGCGAGGTGCAGCACGCGATGCGCGGCGACGGGCGCGATGTCGGCGCGACGATGCTGTCCCATCTCGCGGCCGAGAACGCGGGGGAGGAGCCCCTGGGATCCTTCGGCGCCGTCGTCGGTGCCACGCTGGGTGACCTCTCGTCCTACGACCTGGACATCAACGGACCTCTCCTCGCCCCCGGGATCGGTGCCCAGGGGGCCACCCCGGCCGATCTTCCGGAGGTCTTCGGGGCCGCCGTGCGCAATGTGGTCCCGAACGTCAGTCGGGGTGTTCTTCGTCACGGTCCCGGCGCCGTCGCGCTGCGTGACGCGTCGGAACGCTTCGCGGACGAGATCCGCGCCGCGGCAGCAGTCGCCTGAGACCTCCGATGAGTGCCCGAGGGGCGGTTCCAGGACGGCTTGAGTCTGAATACATTCTCAAATCCGGGGCATTATGCGGCTTATGTCCGACTCCATGGAGGCTGACCAGGACTTTTCCGCTGTTCTCGCTGACTCTGGCGGAGTTGGCCGCTAGTCTCCGAGCAGGGTGAACGGGCAAGCGTGTTGCTCGTGGCTCCCCAGGTGTGGGGCGACTAGGTTCCTCACCGGTCCGTATCCGACAGTTCGACATCCGAGGTGACGTAGGCGTGGCTCTTCCGCCCCTTACCCCTGAACAGCGCGCAGCCGCGCTCGAAAAGGCCGCCGCGGCTCGCCGGGAGCGGGCCGAGGTCAAGAATCGACTCAAGCACTCCGGCGCCTCCCTGCATGAGGTGATCAAGCAGGGCCAGGAGAACGACGTCATCGGCAAGATGAAGGTCTCCGCGCTGCTCGAGTCCCTGCCGGGCGTGGGCAAAGTCCGCGCCAAGCAGATCATGGAGCGACTCGGCATCTCCGAGAGCCGTCGTGTACGCGGCCTCGGTTCCAACCAGATCGCTTCCCTGGAGCGTGAGTTCGGCAGCACCGGTTCCTGATCCCGGCTCCTGACGGGAAGGGAGTCCCGGGCAGTCCGGGATTGCTGGAATAATCGCTGCATGAGTGAACGTCCGCGGCTGACCGTGCTCTCCGGCCCCTCCGGGGTCGGCAAGAGCACGGTCGTCGCCCATATGCGCAAGGCACACCCCGAGGTCTGGCTCTCGGTGTCGGCGACGACCCGCAAGCCGCGCCCTGGTGAGCGGCAGGGAGTCCACTACTTCTTCGTCACCGACGAGGAGATGGACAAGCTGATCGCCAACGGCGAGCTGCTGGAGTGGGCCGAGTTCGCCGGCAACCGCTACGGCACTCCCCGGGCCGCCGTGCTCGAACGCCTGGAGCGGGGCGAGCCGGTCCTGCTGGAGATCGACCTCCAGGGTGCTCGGCAGGTCCGTGAGACCATGCCGGACGCCCAGCTGGTGTTCCTGGCTCCTCCCTCCTGGGAGGAACTGGTGCGCAGGCTCACCGGGCGGGGCACCGAACCGCCCGAGGTGATCGAACGCCGCCTCGAGGCGGCCAAGATCGAGCTGGCGGCAGAGCCGGAGTTCGACGTGACCTTGGTCAACACCTCCGTCGAGGACGTGGCCCGCGAGCTGCTAGCCTTGATGGATGTTGTGTGATCACGGGCTCTGTCCGTTTTCTGTGATCACGACCGATCTTTTCCCATCCATCGGAAGGTAGAGCGTGTCCTCTTCCATCTCCGCGCCCGAGGGCATCATCAACCCGCCGATCGACGAGCTCCTCGAGGCCACCGACTCGAAGTACAGCCTCGTGATCTACGCGGCCAAGCGTGCCCGCCAGATCAACGCGTACTACTCGCAGCTCGGCGAAGGTCTCCTCGAGTACGTCGGTCCCCTCGTCGACACCCACGTCCACGAGAAGCCGCTCTCGATCGCCCTGCGCGAGATCAACGCGGGTCTGCTGACCTCCGAGGCCGTCGAGGGCCCCGCGTAAGTCTTATCTGCAGATCGCGGTAGGTTTTTCCACAGGCCCGGCAGTGCTCCTGCCGGGCCTGTGGTGTGTCATGGAGTTGGTCGTACGTTTCCGAGTGTGGGGAGGCTCCGGTGGGCAAGCCGAAGGTCGTTCTGGGGGTCAGCGGTGGGATCGCCGCCTACAAGGCGTGCGAGCTGCTGCGCCGGCTGACCGAGTCCGGGCATGACGTACGGGTCGTACCCACCGACTCCGCGTTGCACTTCGTCGGCGCCGCCACCTGGTCCGCGCTCTCCGGCAACCCGGTCTCCACCGAGGTCTGGGAGAGCGTCCACGAGGTGCCGCACGTCCGCATCGGACAGGAGGCCGACCTGGTGGTCGTCGCCCCGGCTACCGCCGACATGCTGGCGAAGGCCGCCCACGGCCTGGCCGACGACCTCCTCACGAACACCCTCCTCACCGCGCGCTGCCCGGTCGTCTTCGCCCCCGCCATGCACACCGAGATGTGGGAGCACCCGGCGACCCAGGAGAACGTGGCGACGCTGCGCCGCCGGGGCGCCCTCGTCATCGACCCCGCCGTGGGCCGGCTGACCGGCGTCGACACCGGCAAGGGCCGGCTGCCGGACCCCGGGGAGATCTTCGAGACCTGTCGCCGGGTGCTGGCTCGTGGCGTCACCGAGCCGGACCTCGTCGGCCGGCATGTCGTCGTGACCGCCGGCGGCACCCGTGAGCCCCTCGACCCGGTCCGCTTCCTCGGCAACCGCTCCTCCGGCAAGCAGGGCTACGCACTGGCCCGTACGGCCGCCGCGCGGGGCGCCCGGGTCACGCTGATCGAGGCCAACACCGGGCTGCCGGACCCCGCGGGCGTGGACGTCGTCCGGATCGGCACGGCGGTCCAGCTGCGTGAGGCGGTGCTGAAGGCGGCGCCGGACGCGGACGTCGTGGTGATGGCGGCCGCGGTGGCCGACTTCCGCCCCGGGACGTACGTCACCGGCAAGATCAAGAAGAAGGACGGTCAGGAGCCCGAGCCCATCGTCCTGGTACGTAATCCGGACATCCTCGCGGAGATCTCGGCGGACCGCCCCCGCCCCGGACAGGTGGTCGTCGGCTTCGCCGCGGAGACCGACGACGTCCTCGCCAACGGCCGCGCCAAGCTGACACGCAAGGGGTGCGATCTGCTGGTGGTGAACGAGGTCGGGGAGCGCAAGACCTTCGGTTCCGAGGAGAACGAGGCCGTGGTGCTGGGCGCCGACGGGAGTGAGACACCGGTGCCGTACGGCCCGAAGGAAGCCCTGGCCGAAACGGTGTGGGACCTGGTCCTGAGCCGACTCGACTGACGCTGCCATTCGCGTCACGTCTGCCCCGAACCTCGCACATTGGGGTGTGGCGACCCTGGCGGACAGCTACGGCCTTTGGGCAGAATGCACGTGCCGCAGGTCACAGAGCTCCCGAGAGGCGAGACAGGTGGGCCGGTGGCCGAGCCCGACCGATAAACTGTTCTCGGACGACGCCGGGCGCAGCCCCCGAGCCCGTCCGCCAATGATCAGCCAGCAGCCGCTGCAACCCCAGGGAGCGTTGTGTCCCGTCGTCTGTTCACCTCGGAGTCAGTGACCGAGGGTCACCCCGACAAGATCGCTGACCAGATCAGCGATGCCATTCTCGATGCGCTCCTGCGCGAGGACCCCACGTCCCGCGTCGCAGTGGAGACGCTCATCACGACCGGCCTCGTGCACGTGGCCGGAGAGGTCACGACCAAGGCGTACGCGCCGATCGCCCAGCTGGTGCGCGACACCATCCTGGACATCGGCTACGACTCGTCGAAGAAGGGCTTCGACGGCGCCTCCTGCGGTGTGTCGGTGTCGATCGGTGCGCAGTCCCCCGACATCGCGCAGGGTGTGGACACGGCCTACGAGAACCGGGTCGAAGGTGACGAGGACGAGCTGGACCGCCAGGGCGCGGGCGACCAGGGCCTGATGTTCGGTTACGCGTCGGACGAGACACCGACGCTGATGCCGCTGCCGATCTTCCTGGCGCACCGGCTGTCGAAGCGCCTCTCCGAGGTCCGCAAGAACGGCACGATCCCCTACCTCCGTCCCGACGGAAAGACCCAGGTCACCATCGAGTACGACGGCGACAAGGCGGTCCGTCTGGACACGGTCGTCGTCTCCTCGCAGCACGCGAGCGACATCGACCTGGAGTCCCTCCTCGCCCCCGACATCCGCGAGTTCGTGGTGGAGCCGGAGCTGAAGGCCCTGCTGGACGACGGCATCAAGCTGGACACCGAGGGCTACCGCCTGCTGGTCAACCCGACCGGACGCTTCGAGATCGGCGGCCCGATGGGCGACGCCGGCCTGACCGGCCGCAAGATCATCATCGACACCTACGGCGGCATGGCCCGCCACGGCGGCGGCGCCTTCTCCGGCAAGGACCCCTCCAAGGTCGACCGCTCCGCCGCCTACGCGATGCGCTGGGTCGCCAAGAACGTCGTCGCGGCCGGCCTCGCCTCGCGCTGCGAGGTCCAGGTGGCGTACGCGATCGGCAAGGCCGAGCCGGTCGGTCTCTTCGTCGAGACCTTCGGTACGGCCAAGGTCGACACCGACCGGATCGAGAAGGCCATCGACGAGGTCTTCGACCTCCGCCCGGCCGCCATCATCCGCGACCTCGACCTGCTCCGTCCGATCTACGGCCAGACCGCCGCGTACGGTCACTTCGGCCGCGAGCTCCCCGAGTTCACCTGGGAGCGCACGGACCGGGTCGAGGCGCTGCGCAAGGCCGCGGGGCTGTAAGGCCCACGGCACTTCGGTTCTCCGGCGAGGCCCGGTGTCCCTTTCGGGGGCGCCGGGCCTCGCCGCGTTCATCGGCTCTCCGGCTGTCGGACGGCCGACTGCCCACGAGGTGCCCGCGGAGTCCGCTGCGATCTCGGGCGGCGTCGGTTGTCAGCGGGGTTTGGTAAGAATGCAAGCGTGAGCAGCGAGGACGGGACGAGGGGCGGCGGCGCGCCGGGTGACGCGGAGCCGGAGCAGCTCGCGCTCGTCCGGGAGGCCGTGCGGAAGGCCAAGGTGCCGCGGGCCAAGCCGCGGACCTGGCGGGGGGCGGCGCTGGCGAAGGAGCTGCCGGTCGCTCGGGTGCTGGTCGACAAGGGTGTGCTGCATCTCGACCGGTACTTCGACTACGCGGTGCCGGAGGAGCTGGACGCCGTCGCCCAGCCCGGGGTGCGGGTGCGGGTGCGGTTCGGGGCCGGGGGGCGGAATGTCAGGAACGGGCGGCGAGAGGGCGGCTCACTGATCGACGGGTTTCTCGTCGAGCGGGTCGCGGAGTCGGACTACGCGGGACCGTTGGCCGCGCTCGCGCAGGTGGTGTCGCCGGAGCCGGTGCTGGGCCCCGAGCTGTTGGGGCTGGCGCGGGCCGTGGCGGACCGGTATGCGGGGAGCCTCGCGGACGTGCTGCAGCTGGCCGTTCCACCTCGGCACGGCCGGGCGGAGGCCGTGGAGATGGGCGGACCGCCGCCCCCGCCCGCCGCACCCGAGCCCGGGACGTGGCTGCGGTACGGGCGCGGTGAGGGGTTCTTGCGGGCGCTGGCCGGCGGGGGCGCGCCCCGGGCCGTGTGGACCGCGTTGCCGGGGCCGGAATGGGCCGAGGAGATCGCGCGGGCCGTGCGGGCGACGCTGGCGTCGGGGCGGGGGGCGCTCGTCGTCGTACCGGCGGGGCGGCCCGCCACCCGGGTCGACGAGGCGCTCAGGGAGTCGCTGGGGGAGGGGCGGCATGCGCTGCTGACCGCCGACGCCGGTCCGGAGCGGCGCTACCGCGAATGGCTGGCCGTGCGGCGGGGGGCCGTGCGGGCCGTGGTCGGTACACGGGCGGCCATGTTCGCGCCGGTGCGGGATCTGGGGTTGGTCGTCGTCTGGGACGACGGCGACGCCAGTCACAGCGATGACAACGCTCCCTTCCCGCATGTGCGGGAGGTGCTGGAGCTGCGGGCCTCCCGGGACAAATGCGCTTTCCTGCTGGGAAGTTGGAGTTGTACGGTCGAGGCCGCCCAGCTCGTCGAGAGCGGATGGGCCGCGCCGATCGTGGCCGGCCGGGAGCAGGTGCGGGCCACCGCGCCGCTGGTGCGGACCGTGGGGGACGGGGACCTCGCGCGGGACGAGGCGGCGCGGGCGGCGCGGTTGCCGAGTCTCGCCTGGCAGGTCGCGAGGGAAGGTCTCCGGGACGGCCCTGTGCTCGTGCAGGTGCCTCGGCGGGGGTACGTGCCGCGGATGGCCTGTGCGCGGTGCCGGGAGCCCGCGCGGTGCCGCCACTGCGCGGGGCCGTTGGAGGCCCGGGACGGCGCCGGGGCCCTGCTGTGCGGGTGGTGCGGGCGGGAGGAGGCCGGCTGGCACTGCCCCGAGTGCGGGGGCTACCGGCTGCGGGCGCAGGTCGTGGGAGCGCGGCGGACCGCCGAGGAGCTGGGGCGGGCCTTTCCCGCCGTGCCGGTGCGGACCTCCGGGCGGGAACATGTGCTGGACACGGTGCCGGGGACGCCCGCGCTGGTGGTGAGCACGCCCGGGGCCGAGCCGGTCGCCGAGGGCGGGTATGCGGCCGCCCTGCTGCTCGACGGATGGGCCATGCTCGGACGGCCCGATCTGCGGGCCGGGGAGGACGCCCTGCGGCGGTGGATCGGTGCTGCCGCGCTCGTACGGGACCAAGGGGCCGGTGGCACGGTCGTCGTGGTGGCCGAGCCGACCCTGCGGCCCGTGCAGGCGCTCGTGCGCTGGGATCCCGTGGGACACGCGGTGCGGGAACTCGCCGAGCGGGCCGAGCTGGGGTTTCCGCCGGTGTCGCGGATGGCCGCCGTGTCCGGGACGGCCCAGGCCGTGGTCGATTTTCTGGGTGCGGTGGAACTGCCGCCGGACGCGGAGGTGTTGGGGCCGGTGCCCATGGCCGGTCCGCCGGTCTCAGGGGCCGGTGCCGGGGCTGCCGCGGAGGCCGGGGGGGCGCGGAGGCCGGGTGCGCCCCCCAGGGGGGAGCAAGGGGAGCGGGCGTTGATCCGGGTGCCGCCGGGGAGTGGGGCGGCGTTGGCCGCTGCGTTGAAGAGCGCGCAGGCGGCGCGTATGGCGCGTGGGGTCAGCGAGGGGGCGCGGGTGCGGATTCGGGTGGATCCGTTGGACATCGGGTGAGTGGCCCCGGCTGCGGGCGGGGTGGCGGCCGGGAGCCCCGGCGACATGCGACTGCCTCCCGGTCGGACACCGGGAGGCAGACAGGTCAGCCGTTGCGCGGGCCGGGGAAGGCCGTGGGTCTCACGTCGTCGCGGAGGGTGGGGCTGCCCGCTGTCGGCTGGGTCGGCATTTGCGCGGGCACCGGGGCCGGAACCGGGGCCGGAACCGGGGCCGGAACCGGGGCCGGAATCGGGGCGGGCATCGGGGCGGGCATCGAGCGGGCCGCAGGGACCGTGGGGATGCCGGAGCCGACGTTGACGGTGCGGCTGCTCTGGGGGTCACCCGTGCGTTCGGCATCCGCGGCGGCCTGGGCGGCGGCGCGGCGGGCACCGTAACGGCGGTGTACGGCCTGTTTGGTGACCCCGAGGGCCGAGCCCACCGCGTCCCACGAGAAGCCGAGTGAGCGGTCGAAGTCGACGGCGGCCGTGACCAGGGTCTCGACACTGTCCCGCAACTCCTGGGCGAGGCGGACGGTCGGGGCGGGGGCGCGTCCGTAGACGACGAAGCCCGTGGAGGGGCCGGAGCGGCGCGGGCGGTAGACGTTGCCCAGTTGGGCGGTGAGGGTGCGCAGTGCGTCCACCTGCCGGCGGACCCGCTCGATGTCCCGCACCAGCAAGTGCAGGCTGGCCCGAGCCTGGGCGTCGTGGGTTGCGTGGTCGGCCATGAACAAGCCTCTCGAACCGGCGTTGAAAAGGGGAGGTGCCGCGATTGCGGCCCGTAGTGGTCAACTCTTTCTTGACCAACGCGAATTCGCTCCGCTGGTAACGGGGTGGGGGCGCGGGGGCATATGCGTGGGGCGCGTGGGTGGGGGTGCGCCCCTGCTGCCACTGGGCTCTGACCGGGTCTTCCACCCGCGCACCGCCCGTTACTCCCTCTCACGGAAATGCGGGTTTCCCGTGGGGGCCGAACGCCGTTGGCGGCTGCGGCGGTCGGTGCGTCGCGGCATAGACTGGTGTGTTGTCCCGCGTCGTCGCGTGTGGGGCGTACGAACTTCCGTGCGAGAGGCCGTCAGTCATCCATGAAGCTTGTCTTCGCTGGTACCCCAGAGGTCGCTGTTCCCGCGTTGGACGCGTTGATCGCGTCGGGGAGGCATGAGGTGGCCGCTGTCGTGACGCGGCCGGACGCGCCGGCGGGACGGGGGCGGCGGCTGGTCGCGAGCCCGGTGGCGCAGCGGGCGGACGAGGCGGGCATCGAGGTGCTGAAGCCGAACCGGCCCCGGGACGAGGCTTTTCTCGAGCGGCTCCGGGAGATCGCGCCCGACTGCTGTCCTGTCGTCGCCTACGGGGCCCTGCTGCCTCGGGTCGCCCTGGACGTGCCCGCCCACGGGTGGGTCAATCTGCACTTCTCCCTGCTGCCCGCCTGGCGGGGCGCCGCCCCCGTACAGCACTCGATCATGGCGGGGGACGAGATCACCGGGGCGTCCACCTTCCTGATCGAGGAGGGACTCGACTCCGGGCCCGTGTACGGGACGGTCACCGAGGTGATCCGGCCGACGGACACGAGCGGTGATCTGCTGACCCGGCTCGCCTTCGCGGGATCCGGGCTGCTCTCCGCCACGATGGACGGGATCGAGGACGGGACCCTGAAGGCCGTGCCGCAGCCCGCCGACGGGATCACCCTCGCACCGAAGATCACCGTGGAGGACGCCCGGATCGACTGGGCCGCTCCCGCGCTGCGCGTGGACCGGGTCGTGCGCGGCTGCACGCCCGCGCCGGGCGCCTGGACGACCTTCCGCGGTGAGCGGCTGAAGCTCATCCACGTCGTACCGGTGCCCGCGCGGACCGATCTCGCGCCGGGCGCGCTCGACGCCGGCAAGAACAACGTGCACGTCGGGACCGGGTCGTACGCCGTGGAGCTGCTCTGGGTGCAGGCGCAGGGCAAGAAGCCGATGCGGGCCGCCGACTGGGCGCGCGGAGTGCGGATCGACTCCGGCGAGTCCGTCGGAGACTGACCGGGGACCGACGCCCGACAGACCCCATCACCATGCCCGCAGGCCCAGGTGGCCCACGCCCGGCGGTTCGTCCGCGCGGCGTACCCTGGGCTCGGTATCTCGTCCCGTATCCGGAGCACCTTTTTCGTGAGTGAGCAGTCCCGTCGTCCGCACAAGCCGGGCAAGCCGTACCGCCGTCCTCAGAAGGACCCCGTCCGTATGCTCGCCTTCGAGGCGCTCAGGGCCGTGGACGAACGGGACGCGTACGCGAACCTCGTTCTGCCACCGCTGCTGCGCAGGGCCCGGGAGAAGGAGGGGCCCGACAAGTTCGACGGACGGGACGCGGCGCTGGCGACCGAGCTGGTGTACGGAACGCTGCGGTGGCAGGGGACGTACGACGCGGTCATCGCCGCGTGTGTGGACCGGCCGTTGCGTGAGGTCGACCCGCCGGTGCTCGATGTGCTGAGCCTCGGGGCGCATCAGCTGCTGGGGACACGGATCCCCACCCATGCCGCCGTGTCCGCCTCGGTCGACCTCGCGCGGGTCGTGCTCGGGGACGGACGGGCCAAGTTCGTGAACGCCGTGCTGCGCAAGATCGCGGCGCACGATCTCGACGGCTGGCTGGAGCGGGTCGCGCCGCCCTACGACGACGATCCGGAGGATCACCTGGCCGTCGTGCACTCGCATCCGCGCTGGGTCGTCTCCGCCCTGTGGGACTCCCTCGGCGGCGGGCGCGCCGGCATCGAGGACCTGCTGGAGGCCGACAACGAGCGGCCCGAGGTCACGCTCGTCGCCCGGCCCGGACGGGCCACCACCGAGGAACTGCTCCGGGAGGAGGCCGCGGTGGCGGGGCGCTGGTCGCCGTACGCCGTGCGGCTCTCCGAAGGCGGGGAACCGGGCGCCGTGGACGCCGTACGGGAAGGCCGTGCGGGTGTGCAGGACGAGGGCAGCCAGCTCGTGGCGCTCGCCCTCGCGAGCGCCCCGGTGGAGGGGCGCGACAAGGTGTGGCTCGACGGGTGCGCCGGGCCCGGCGGCAAGGCCGCGCTGCTCGCCGCCCTCGCCGCCGAGCGGGGGGCCGTGCTGCTGGCGTCCGAGAAGCAGCCGCACCGGGCCGGGCTGGTCGCGAAGGCGCTGCACGGCAATCCGGGGCCGTATCAGGTGATCGCCGCCGACGGCACCCGTCCGCCCTGGCGGCCGGGAATGTTCGACCGGGTGCTGATGGACGTGCCCTGTACGGGGCTGGGGGCCCTGCGGCGGCGCCCCGAGGCCCGTTGGCGGCGCCGGCCCGAGGACCTGGAGGGGTTCGCCCCGCTCCAGCGCGCGCTGCTGCGGACCGCGCTGGAATCCGTGCGGGTCGGCGGTGTCGTCGGCTACGCGACCTGCTCGCCCCACCTCGCCGAGACCCGTGCGGTCGTCGACGACGTGCTCAAGCAGTACGGCGACGCGGCCGACCTCATCGACGCGCGGCCCCTGCTGGAGGGCGTACCGGCGCTGGGCGAGGGGCCCGATGTGCAGCTGTGGCCGCATCTGCACGGGACGGATGCCATGTACCTGGCCCTCATCCGCCGGGTCGCGTAGCTCATGGGCCTTCTACTAGCGGCCCGACCCCACGGGCCCCTCCCCGCCCGGACCGGCAGTGCTGCCCGCAGGTTCCTTCGGTGGCGGCGGGGCGCCGCCGTCCTCGTGGGCCAGCCGGTGTGGCCACCACACCTTCGGTCCGACGTCCATGAACAGGGCCGTGACCAGCACGGATCGCACGATGAAGGTGTCCAGGAGGACGCCCAGGGCCACCGCGAAGCCGATCTCGGCGAAGGCGACCATGGGCAGTGTGCCGAGGGCGGCGAAGGTGCCGGCGAGGACCAGGCCGGCCGAGGTGATCACCGCGCCGGTCGTCGCGAGGCCCGTCACCACGGCCTTACGGGTGCCCTGGTGGGCGGCCTCCTCGCGGATACGGGTGGTCAGGAAGATGTTGTAGTCGATGCCCAGGGCGACCAGGAACACGAAGACGAACAGCGGGAAGTCGGTCGTCTCGCCCGCGTAGTCGAACAGGTACCGGAAGGCGAGCGCGCTGATGCCCAGCGCGGCGGCGAAGGACAGGATGACCGTCCCGACCAGCAGGAGCGGGGCGATCAGGGCGCGGAGCAGCGCACAGAGGATCAGCAGGACCACGAGCAGCACCAGCGGGATGATCAGGATGTTGTCGTGGGTCGTCGCCTCGTCCATGTCCAGCAGCGCCGCCGTACCGCCGCCCACCTGGGCGTCGGCGTCCGGCACGTCGTGGACGGCGTCGCGGACCCGTTCCACGGTCTGCTTCGCGGCCTCGCTGTCGGCGGGGTCGGACATGGTGGCTTCGAAGAGGACCTGGCCCTCGTGGGCGGGTTTCGTGCCGGGTGGCAGGCGGAGCGAGTCCGCCACGACGCCTTCCGTGTCGGCGACGGTGCGGCCCACCTCCCGGGCCTGCGCCTGGTTGCTGATGATCACGAGAGGGTCGCCGCTGCCTGCCGGGAAGTAGCGTGCGGAGACCTCCTGGCCGACGATCGAGTCCGGTTTTCCGGTGAAGGCGTCCGCGTTGCCGATGCCCTCCGCGCGGAGCTGGATCAGCCCGAGCGAGCACAGGGCGAGGGCGGCCGCCGTGGCGACCCAGACCGTACGGGGGCGGCGGGAGAAACGACGGCCCATGCGGGCCCATACGCCGTGCTCGGTCGGGTCGGCGCTGCCGAAGTGCGGGATCACCGGCCAGAAGATCCAGCGGCCGCAGATCACCAGCAGGGCGGGGAACAACGTCATCATCGCGAGCAGGGCGACCGCGACGCCGATGGCCGCCACCGGGCCCAGACCGCTGGTGGAGTTCATCTCGGCGGCCAGCAGCACCAGCATGCTCAGGACGACCGTCGCGCCGGACGCCAGCACCGCCGGACCCGCCCGGTGCAGGGCGAGGGCCATCGCCTCGTGACGGTCCTCGTGGCGGCGCAGTTCCTCGCGGTAGCGGGCCACGAGCAGCAGGGCGTAGTCGGTGCCCGCGCCGAAGACGAGGACGGTGAGGATGCCCGCGCTCTGGCCGTTCACGGTCAAGCCGGTGTGCTCCGCCAGCAGGTAGATCAGGGCCTGGGCCGTGAACAGGGCGGCGATGACCGCGAGCAGTGGGACCAGGATGAGGGTCGGACTGCGGTAGGTGAGCAGGAGCATCACGATGACGACGGCCATCGCGGACAGCAGCAGCGTGGAGTCGATGCCCTCGAAGGCCTCGGAGAAGTCGGCGGACGTACCGCCCGGACCCGTGATGTGCACGGACAGTCCGCCGCCGCCCTCCCCGGAGGACTCCCGGATCGAGTCCACCGCCGGCGCGATCCGCTCCCACCCCTTCTCGTCCATCGTGATCGGTACATAGACCTGCGCGGCCCTCGGGTCGGTCGCACGGTCGTAGACGGGGCCGCGGGTCTGGGCGCCGATGATCCCGTGGTCGGTCAGCTGCTTGAGCTCCCGTACGTCCTCCTCGATCCGCGTCCGGTCCTCGGCCGTGAGGCCGCTCTCCCGGGCGTAGACGACGACGGCGGGGATCTGCTCGGGCCGGAAGCCTTCGGAGATCTCCAGGACCTGCGTGGACTCGGCCGAGCCCGGCAGCCAGGAGGCCGCGTCGTTGTCCTGGGCGTCGGTGAGCTTGGTCGCGAACGGCGCGGTCAGGAAGAGCGTCACCAGCCACAGCACCAGGACGACCCACTTGGCACGCCGCCCGCACACGAGGTGCGCGATGCCTCGGTTCCCTGTCATGGCCACCCCCACAACCGGGTTCCGTGGGGGGCGCGGGGCGGTGACATCCGCGGCTTCGGCCCGTGGGCGCGCTCGGCGGAAGGCGGCCCGCAGCCGACGTACCACCGTGCCCATTCTGGACCGATGCCCGCAAGCCCCGCTGGACATGGGAGGCTTGCTCCATGGCCGCGCAGATCAACCCAAGCATCCTGTCCGCCGACTTCGCCCGTCTCGCCGACGAGGCGAAGGCGGTGGAAGGGGCCGACTGGCTCCATGTAGACGTGATGGACAACCATTTCGTCCCGAACCTCACGCTCGGTGTGCCGGTCGTGGAGTCCCTGGCCCGTGCGACTCGGACGCCGCTGGACTGCCATCTGATGATCGAGGCCCCCGATCGGTGGGCGCCCCAGTACGTGGAAGCGGGTGCCGGTTCCGTCACCTTCCATGTCGAGGCGGCTGCCGCACCGGTGCGGCTCGCCCGCGAGATCCGGGCCAAGGGAGCCAAGGCCTCCATGGCGCTCAGGCCCGCGACACCGATCGAGCCGTTCGAGGACCTGCTGCCCGAGCTCGACATGGTGCTGATCATGACGGTCGAACCGGGCTTCGGAGGCCAGGCCTTTCTCGACATCATGCTCCCCAAGATCCGCCGAACCCGCGAGTTGATCAGCAAGCACGGCCTCGACCTGTGGCTCCAGGTCGACGGCGGGGTCGCCGAGTCCACCATCGAGCGCTGCGCCGAGGCGGGCGCCGACGTCTTCGTCGCGGGTTCCGCGGTCTACGGGGCGGAGGACCCGGCCGAGGCCGTGCGCGCGTTGCGGGCCCGGGCGGAGGCCGCCACGGCGACCGCCGGCTGGGCCTGCGGCCACTGAGTCACGGAGGAACGGCCGTGCGAACGCCGAGGCGGGCGGGGCACGTCGTGCGTCCAGAGAGCCAAGGGAACGTGAACGACTTTCCTTCGGGCTGATCGAAAACGTCGGATCTGCAAGGATGAACGACGTATCCATGTGTGAAGAGCAGTGAGGAGATGACCGTGTCGGGTATGTCGGCGGGCCGGTCAGCCATGCGGATGGGACCCGCTGAGCTGGTTCAGGCGGCGGCCATGGCTCGTCGCTTCTACCTCGAGGGCAAGTCCAAGATCCAGATCGCCGAGGAGTTCGGCGTCAGCCGCTTCAAGGTGGCCCGGGTTCTGGAGACCGCCCTCGAACGGGATCTCGTACGTATCGAGATCCGCGTCCCCGCGGAGTTGGACGCGGACCGTTCCGACGCGCTCCGCGCCCGTTACGGCCTTCGGCACGCCGTGGTCGTCGAGTCCCCGGCGGACGCCGAGGAGTCGCCCGACCCGGAGAACCTCGGCGAGGTCGCCGCAGACCTGCTCGGCGAACTGGTCAACGAGGGCGACGTCCTCGGTCTCGCCTGGGGCCGCTCCACCATCCACATGGCGGCCGCCCTGGACCGGCTGCCGCCCTGCACGGTGGTGCAGCTGACGGGTGTGTACGACGCCGGGACCGCCGAGCGCGGCTCGGTCGAGGCGGTACGGCGGGCCGCGCAGGTGTCGGGCGGCGACGCCCACCCCATCTACGCGCCGATGCTGCTGCCGGACGCGGCCACCGCGGCCGCGCTGCGCCACCAGACCGGCATCGCGCGGGCCTTCGAGTACTTCGACAAGGTCACGGTCGCCTGTGTCTCCATCGGCTCCTGGGAGGCGGGCATCTCGACGGTGCACGACATGCTCAGCGACGAGGAGCGCGGCCACTACGCCTCCCTCGGTGTCGCCGCCGAGATGTCCGCGCACCTCTTCGACGCCGACGGCCGCCGTGTCGGGCGTGACCTCGGCGAGCGGTGCATCACGGTCAAGGCCGACCAGCTCCGCCGTATCCCCGAGGTCGTCGCGATCGCGGGCGGGCAGCGCAAGGCGGCCGCGATCGACGCCGTGCTGCGGTCGGGGCTGGTGACCAGCCTCGTCACCGACACCTCCGCGGCGGACTCCCTGCTGACGGCCGGCCAGACGCCGCGGCCGGCGCTCAACCGGGCGGACCCGGACGGGCCGTAGCGCTCCGCCGGGTGGCCGGTGGGGTGCGTGGTCGGGTGGGGGCGGGGGATCGCCGCGGCTTCGTCGTGGCTGGTCGCGCCCACGCGGCGGAGCCGCATGTCGAATGCGGCCCCGCGCCCCTCACGGGGCGCGGTTCCTGAGCGGTCCCTGATGAGTACGAGGCGTGCGGGATGGGTGTGGAGATGAGTGACGGCACACTCGCCGAGGTGCTGGCGGTCGGCGGCTGGGCGCACATCGAGCTGGAGCTGGGCGGGGTCACGGACAAACCCGCCTTCATGGACCGCTGTGCCCGCGCCTTCGACCTGCCCGAGTTCTTCGGCCGCAACTGGGACGCCCTCGCCGACTGCCTCACCGACCTGTCGTGGTCGCCGCCGGTACGGGGACGCCTCGTCGAGGTCACCGGCTGGCAGGAGTACGCGAGGGCCCAGCCGAGCGACTGGCACCTCGCGCGCGAGGTGTTCGCCGACGCCGCCGACCACTGGAACGGCACCGGCACCGAGCTGCGGATCGTGCTCGCTCTCGGAGGATCCTCCTAGGCCGCCCACCGCCCCTTAGGACGATCCGTCGGGGCCGCTCATACCTGCCGACATGGGACAATGAAGTACGTGCTCTTCCCCCTGGCGGTCCTGTCAGGGGGTCACCTCTGATCGACCGGGATGTGCGGCACGTGCGTTTCCTCAATGACATCCAGCCCGCGTACGACCTGACGTACGACGACGTCTTCATGGTCCCGAGCCGCAGCGCCGTCGGATCGCGGCAGCAGGTGGACCTGGCCTCCCCGGACGGCACGGGCACCACCATCCCGCTCGTCGTCGCGAACATGACCGCCATCGCCGGCCGCCGTATGGCCGAGACGGTCGCCCGCCGCGGCGGGCTGGTGGTCATCCCGCAGGACATCCCGAACGAGGTCGTCACCGACGTCATCTCCTGGGTGAAGAGCCGCCACCTGGTCCTCGACACCCCGATCGTGCTGAACCCGCACCAGACGGTCGCCGACGCGCTGGCCCTGCTGCCGAAGCGGGCGCACAACGCGGGCGTCGTCGTCGACGAGGCGCTCCGGCCCGTCGGTGTCGTCACCGACGCGGACCTGACCGGCGTCGACCGCTTCACCCAGCTCGAAGTCGTCATGTCCCGGGACCTGCTGCTCCTGGACGCCGACATCGACCCGCGCGAGGCCTTCAACCGGCTCGACGCGGCCAACCGCCGGTACGCGCCCGCGGTCGACAAGGACGGCCGCCTCGCCGGCATCCTCACCCGCAAGGGCGCGCTCCGGGCCACGCTGTACACCCCCGCCGTGGACGCGAGCGGCAAGCTCCGCGTCGCCGCCGCCGTCGGGGTCAACGGCGACTTCGAGGGCAAGGCCAAGCAGCTGCTCGACGCGGGCGTCGACACCCTCGTCATCGACACCGCGCACGGCCACCAGGAGTCGATGATCAACGCGATCAAGCTGGTGCGCGACCTCGCCCCCCGGGTGCCGATCGTGGCCGGCAACATCGTCGCCGCCGAGGGTGTGCGGGACCTGATCGAGGCGGGCGCGGACATCGTCAAGGTCGGTGTCGGACCGGGTGCGATGTGTACCACCCGCATGATGACCGGGGTCGGACGGCCGCAGTTCTCCGCGGTCCTGGAGTGCGCGGCCGAGGCGAAGAAGTACGGAAAGCACGTGTGGGCCGACGGCGGGGTGCGGCACCCCCGCGATGTCGCCATGGCCTTGGCGGCGGGCGCGTCGAACGTGATGATCGGGTCGTGGTTCGCGGGGACGTACGAATCGCCGGGGGACCTCCAGCAGGACGCCGACGGGCGGCTGTACAAGGAGTCCTTCGGGATGGCGTCGGCGCGTGCCGTGCGCAACCGTACGAGCGAGGAGTCGGCCTACGACCGCGCGCGCAAGGCGTTGTTCGAGGAGGGCATCTCCACGTCGCGGATGTACCTGGATCCGGCACGGCCGGGAGTCGAGGACCTGATCGACTCGGTCATCGCGGGGGTTCGGTCGTCGTGCACGTATGCCGGGGCCGGGTCGCTGGAGGAGTTCGCGGAGCGGGCCGTCGTGGGGATTCAGAGTGCGGCCGGGTACGCGGAAGGCAAGCCGCTGCACGCCAGCTGGAGTTAGGGCGCCTTCGAGCTCGGGGGAGCGACGCGTCGGCGGGTGCGGGTGCGGGTGCGGGTTCGGTGTGGCTGGTCGCGCCCACGCGGCGGAGCCGCATGGCGAATGCGGCCCCGCGCCCCTGACCCCGCCGGCGTGGCGCAAGGCTTTCAAGGGGCCGTGCAACGAAGCTGCGCCGTCGTTCCATGCACGCAACGATCTTGCGTGGATGCGCAAGGTTGCCGCATTACGCTTGTGAAGCTCTGGCTCATAGGGTCATGCGCTGTACGTGGCGTGGCGGGGACCTCCTGCTCGGTGGCCCCTGCTGTTCGGTGCCGTCGGTCCTCACCCGCCCTGACCGGCAGCGATGAAGGAGCCACGCGTGCTCGACCAAGGCGCACCCCCGCAGCATGAGAATCAGCCGGCCCCGCCGTCCGGAGGCGTCGGGGCGCGGCTGATGCGCCGCAAGCCCGTGGAACGCCTGGTCGCGGAGGGGGGCCAGGGTGAAGGAGGGTCGCTGCGGCGGTCCCTCGGGCTGTGGCAGCTGACGATGATCAGCATCGGCGCCACGCTCGGCACCGGCATCTTCGTCGTCCTCGGCGAGGCGGTCCCCAAGGCCGGGCCCGCCGTCACCCTCTCCTTCGTGATCGCCGGCCTCACCGCGCTGTTCTCGGCCCTGTCGTACGCGGAGCTGGCCGGTACCATCCCGGTCTCCGGCTCCTCGTACTCGTACACGTACGCAACGATGGGCGAGCTGGTCGCGTGGGTCTGCGGCTGGTGTCTGGTCCTGGAGTACGGCGTCTCGGTGTCGGCCGTCGCCGTCGGCTGGGGCGAGTACCTCAACGAGCTGCTGGACGGGACCCTGGGCGTCACCATCCCGGCCGCGCTGTCCGCACCGCCCGGCGACGGGGGCGTCTTCAACCTGCCCGCGCTGATCGTCGTGCTCCTCGCGATGGCGTTTCTGCTGGGTGGCGCCCGGGAGTCCGCCCGGGCCAACACGATCATGGTCGTGGTGAAGATCGCCGCCCTGCTGCTCTTCTGCCTCATCGGCCTGCAGGGCTTCCGGTCCGGCAACTACGAGAACTTCATGCCGCTCGGCATGGCCGGTGTGAGTGCGGCCGGGGCGACGCTCTTCTTCTCGTACATCGGGTTCGACGCGGCCTCGACCGCCGGCGAGGAGGCGAAGAACGCGCAGCGCGATCTGCCTCGCGCGATCATGCTCTCGCTGGTCATCGTGACCGCGCTGTACGTGCTGGTCGCCGCCGTCGCGATCGGGGCGCGGCCCTGGGAGCGGTTCGGCGAGTCCGAGGCGGCGCTCGCCGGGATCATGAAGGACGTCACCGGGGACGCGTTCTGGGGGACGCTGCTGGCGGCCGGGGCCGTCATCGCCATCGCGAGTGTGGTGCTGACCGTGCTGTACGGGCAGACCCGCATCCTGTTCGCCATGTCCCGGGACGGGCTCGTGCCCAAGGTGTTCTCGCGCGTGCACCCGAGGACCGGGACGCCGCGCGTCAACACCGTGATCGTTTCGCTGTTCTGCGGTGTGCTCGCCGCCGCGATTCCGCTGGGGCAGCTCGCGGACGCGACGAGCATCGGCACGTTGTTCGCGTTCGCGCTGGTCAACGTGGCCGTCGTGGTGCTGCGGCGGACCCGGCCGGAGATGCCGCGCACGTTCCGGGTGCCGTTGTCGCCGGTGCTGCCCGCGGTGGGATTCGCGTTCTGCGTCTGGATGATGGGCAGCCTCGACACCGTCACCTGGGTCGTCTTCGGGGTCTGGATGGCCGTCGGGCTCGTGTTCTACTTCAGTTACGGCTATCGCCGTTCGCGTCTCGCGATCCCCTCGACCCCTTCGGCTCCCTCGTCCTCATCGACTCCCTCGTCCCCATCGGCTCCGTCGACTCCAGAGAAGTGATCCACCCGCAGTGCTGAACGATCTCGACGAACGCATCGTGCACGCCCTCGCCGAGGACGCCCGCCGTTCCTACTCCGACATCGGCCACCTCGTCGGGCTGTCCGCGCCCGCGGTCAAGCGGCGGGTGGACCGGCTCCGGGCGACCGGGGCGATCACCGGTTTCACGGTTCGGGTGGACCCCGCCGCGCTCGGGTGGGAGACCGAGGGGTTCGTCGAGATCTACTGCCGGCGGAACACGTCGCCGGAGACGATCCAGCGGGGGCTGGAGCGGTATCAGGAGGTCGTCGCGGCGTCGACGGTCACGGGGGAAGCCGATGCCGTGGTGCAGGTCTTCGCCTCGGACATGCGGCACTTCGAGCGGGTGCTGGAGCGGATAGCCGGGGAGCCGTTCGTCGAGCGGACGAAGTCCGTGCTGGTGCTGTCGCCCTTGCTGCGGCGGTTCTCCTCCGGGGCGCCCGCCTGAGAGGGCGCGCCTCTCAGGGAGCCGCGGTCTTCCTCGCCAGCGCGTTGTTCCCTATCGAGTTGTGCACGCTGAAGCTCACCGCGTCCGGGCGGTAGCGGTCGTCGGACCATTCCACCGGGCGGCCCTCGCGGGTGGTGGTGACGCGCCGGACGCGCAGGAGGGGGCTCGTGCGGCGCACGGCCAGGAACTCGGCGTCCTGGGCGCCGGCGGCCACGGCGTCGATGATGTGCTCGCCGTAGGCGAAGACCAGGCCCGTGTCGTCGAGCAGGCGCTGGGTGACCGAGGGACAGTCCGCCTCGATGGGCTCGACGGCCGGGGAGATCCAGTCGGCGTAGACCGTGCGCTCCAGCAGGACGGGCCGGCCGTCGAGACCGCGCAGGCGCAGCACGTGCAGGACGCGGGCGCCCGGGGTGAGCTGGAGGCGTACGCGGTCCTCGGCGCCGGCGGTCCGGTACTCCTGGGCGATCACCCGGCCCGTCGCCTCGCGGCCCATCGCGCGCGCCCACTGGGCGAAGCTGCGCAACTCGGCGAAGCTCTGGCTGCGGCGGCCGGCCAGAACCACCCGGCGGGCGCCCTGGCGTGAGCCGATGAGGCCCTCGGCGGTCAGGGTCGCCACCGCCTGACGGACGGTGCCGCGCGAGACGCCGTAGCGGGCCGCGAGTTCGGTCTCGGGGGGCAGCAGACTCCCCACCGTGTAGTCCTCACGGTCGATCGCCCGCCGCAGTGCCTCGGCGATCTCCTCGTGTCGCGCCGCCATGGTCCCTCCGCATCCCGGTAGCCCGCTGTGCACAGCACGGCCAGCCTAATGAGGTGGCGAGGAAACTACCGAGCCAGTTGATCGACCGGTGATGGTGCGGAACACGTGCACGAGTATTTCGCCGGAGTTTACGCGCGTGATATGAAGCGCGGACCTAATGAGGCCAACTTGTTCAGACAAGTGCTCCACCCAGATCGTCCCTGCGCGTACCCCTGGAGAGCCCGTGACCCTCTTCCCGCCGAGAACCGCCGTCATCGGCGGCGTCCTCGCCGCCGCCGTACTCACTCTCAGCGCCTGTGGCGCTGCCCCCGAGACCACGACCACCACCGACGGCAGGAACGCGGCCACCGCGACCTCGGCGAAGGACTTCGGCGGCCTGGACGCGCTGGTCGCGACGGCCAAGAAGGAGGGCACGCTCAACGCGATCGCCCTGCCCCGCGACTGGGCCAACTACGGCGCGCTGATCGACGGGTTCGAGAAGAAGTACGGCATCAAGATCGAGGTCGAGAACCCGGACGGGGCCAGCCAGGACGAGATCAACGCCGTCACCTCGCGCAAGGGCCAGGAGCGGGCGCCCGACGTGCTCGACCTGGGCAGCTCCTTCGCGCTGAGCGCCGCCCAGCAGGGGCTGCTCGCGCCGTACAAGGTGGCCGCGTTCGCCGACATCCCCGAGGGCCAGAAGGACCCGAAGGGCCAGTGGTACAACGACTACGGCGGCTACATATCCATCGGGTGCGACGCCAAGCGCGTGAAGGAATGTCCGGAGACCTTCGCCGACCTGCTGAAGCCGCGGTACAAGGGCCAGGTCGCGCTCAACGGCAACCCCACCAAGTCCGGTTCCGCCTTCGGCGGGGTGTGGGCGGCCTCGCTGGCGAGCGGCGGCTCGTTCGACGACATCCAGCCCGGACTCGACTTCTTCGCCAAGCTGAAGAAGAACGGCAACTACACGCCCGTCGAGTCGACGCCGGCCACCGTCGAGAAGGGCGAGACGCCCATCAGCATCGACTGGGACTACCTGAACGCCGGGTACGCCGACGAGTTCAAGTCCAAGGGCGTCGACTGGAAGGTCGTCGTCCCCGAGGACGGCAAGTTCTCCCAGTACTACTCCCAGGCCATCAACAAGGACGCACCCCACCCGGCCGCCGCCCGGCTCTGGCAGGAGTACCTCTACAGCGCCGAGGGTCAGAACCTGTGGCTCGCCGGATACGCCCGCCCGGCCCTGATGACCGCCATGGAGAAGGCGGGCACGCTGGACAAGACCGCCGCGGCCAAGCTGCCCGAGGTGTCCGGCACGCCCGAGTTCCCGACCGAGGACCAGCAGACCAAGGCCAAGGACGTGCTCGGACAGGGCTGGGCCAAGGCGGTCTCCGGGTGACCGCCGTCGTCACCGAGGCCGACACCGCGCTGGTGGCCGCCGCTTCCGTGAAGCGGCGGCCCCGCCCCGGCGGATGGCTCGCCGTGCTCCCGCTGCTGGCCTTCGTCGCGGTCGCTTTCGGGCTGCCCGCCCTCGCCATGCTGAACGGCGCGTTCACGGTCAAGGACCAGACCACGGGCGCCACTTCGTACACCACGGCGAACATGACCGCCTCCGTGCAGGGGGCCTACCTCACGGCCATGCTCGGCAGCGTGAAGCTGTCCGCCGTCTCGGCCGGGCTCGCGGCCGTCCTGGGACTGCCGCTCGCCCAGGCCGTGGTGACCTCCCGCTTCCCGGCGCTGCGCGAGGCCGTGCTCACGGCCTCCGGGGTGCTCGCCAACTTCGGCGGTGTCCCGCTCGCCTTCGCGTTCGTCGCCACCCTCGGCAACGCCGGTGTGCTGACCAGGCAGCTGGGTCTGACGGACAAGGGCTGGGACCTCTACAGCTTCTGGGGACTGGTCATCGTCTACCTGTACTTCCTGATCCCGCTGATGGTCCTCACCATCACCCCCGCCCTCGACGGACTGCGCGTCCAGTGGCGGGAGGCCGCGCAGAACAACGGCGCCACCGGCCTCCAGTACTGGCTGCACGTGGCCCTTCCCGTGCTCGCGCCCTCGCTGCTCGGCGGGCTCGTGCTGCTCTTCGGCAGCGCCTTCGCCGCGTACGCCACCGCCGCGGCCATGGTGGGCAGCTCGATCCCGCTGGTCACCCTGCAGATCGCCGACGCCATCTCCGGCAACGTCCTGGTCGGCCAGGAGAACGTGGCGCTCGCCCTCAGCCTCGACATGGTCCTGATCGCCGGGCTGGTCATGGCCGTGTACCTGCCCCTGCAACGACGGAGCGCGCGATGGCTGGCCTGAACCCCGGGCGCCCGGCACCGCGGCGCCCCGCCCTGTGGCGCCCGCTCGTCCTCGCCGTCGCCGGGCTGTACTTCCTCGTCCCGCTCGCCGCCTCCGTGATCTTCACGGTCGACGTGCCGGGCGAGGGGATCACCTTCGACGCGTACGGCCGGATCCTCGGCACCGACGGCTTCGTGACCAGCCTGCTGCTCTCGCTGGAGCTGGCCGCCGTGACGATCGCCGTCGTCCTGCTGCTGATGGTGCCCGCCATGGTCGCGCTGCGGCTCGGCGCGCCCAGGCTGCGGCCGGTCGTGGAGGTGGTGTGCTCCCTGCCACTGGTGGTGCCGCCGATCGCGTTCGTCGCCGGGCTCGGGACCGTGCTCAAGTGGGGTCCCGAACACCTCTCCCGGACCCCGCTGTTCCAGACCTTCGTCGCGATCCAGAACCCCGACTTCCCCCTGGTGCTGGTCCTCGCCTACGTCGTGATGGCGCTGCCCTTCGTGTACCGGGCGCTGGACGCGGGGCTGCGCGCCATGGACGTACCGACCCTCGTCGAGGCCGCCCGCAGCTGCGGGGCGAGCTGGCCGCAGGCGCTGGTGCGGGCCGTGCTGCCCAATCTGCGCGGGGCGCTGCTCAACTCCGCCTTCCTCACCCTGGCGCTCGTGCTCGGCGAGTTCACCGTCGCCCAGCTACTGGGCTTCAGGCCGTTCGCCGTGTGGATCGTCAACGTCAGCGGCTCGCAGGCCCAGCTCTCCGTCGCCGTCTCGGTCCTCAGCCTGCTCGTCACCTGGGCCATGCTCCTCGCGCTCGCCTCGTTCGGCGGACGCACCCCAACCGCTTCCGCCTCCCGGGGATGAACCATGACCGTGCTTGAGAAAACAGCGACCGACACCGCCGCCACCGTCGAGTTCCGGGGCCTGCGCCGGGAGTTCGGGGCCACCGTCGCCCTGGACGGACTCGACCTGACCGTCCGGCCCGGTGAACTCCTCGCGCTGCTGGGCCCGTCCGGCTGCGGCAAGACCACCGCGCTGCGGATGCTCGCCGGCTTCGAACACCCCGACTCCGGCGAGGTGCTGGTCGACGGGGAGGACGTCACCCGCGTCCCGGCCCACCGGCGCGACGCCGGCATGGTCTTCCAGTCGTACAGCCTCTTCCCGCACCTCAGCGCCCTCGACAACGTGGCCTTCGGGCTGCGCATGCGCAAGGTGCGCACGGCCGAACGGCGCTCCCGGGCGGCCGAGTTGCTCGACCTCGTGGGCCTCGCCGACAAGGGCGCCCAATACCCCCATCAGCTCTCCGGCGGCCAGCAGCAGCGCGTCGCCCTCGCCCGGGCGCTCGCCCTGCGGCCCCGGGTGCTGCTGCTCGACGAACCGCTCTCCGCCCTCGACGCCAAGGTGCGGCTGACCCTCCGCGAGGAGATCCGCCGGCTCCAGCAGGAGCTGGGCATCACCACCCTGTTCGTGACCCACGACCAGGAGGAGGCGCTGTCCATGGCCGACCGGGTCGCCGTGATGCACGCCGGGCGGCTCGAACAGTGCGCGGCCCCGGTCGAGTTGTACGGGTGTCCGGCCACCGCCTTCGTCGCCGAGTTCGTCGGCACGATGAGCCGGATCCCGGGCCGGCTGGACGGCACGACGGTCGAGGTGCTGGGCCGGCGGCTGCCCGTGGACGGCGCGGCGCCGACCGCCGCCGAGGTGGACGTACTCGTACGGCCGGAGGCGGTCGGGGTACGGGCGGACGACACCGGCGACGCCCGGGTGGTGGCCACCGCGTTCCTCGGCGCCGCCACCCGCCTCACCGTACGGCTCGCCGACGGCACCGAGGTCAAGGCCGACCTGCCCACGCACGAGGCGGCGGCCCTCGGCGCCGGAGCGGCCGTGACCGTGAGCCTCCCCGAGCGGCCGGTACTGGTCGCCGCGCGCGCCACCCGCTGAACTCCGCCCGCGCCACCCCCTGGACACCCCCGCCCGGCCCCCACCGCCGGGCAGCGCCCCGACACCCCCCACCGAAAGAGGAACCCTTGTCTCGACTCCCGCTCCAGGCCGCCCTGTTCGACATGGACGGCACGCTCGTCGACACCGAGCGGCTCTGGTGGGACGCGGTGGAGGAGGTGGCCGCCGGCCTCGGGCGCACACTGACCGAGGCCGACCAGCCGGACGTGCTGGGCCGTCCGGTCGAGTACACCGCCGCCTGGCTCGCCGGGATCACGGGCGCACCGCGGGACGGGGTGGCCGCCGACCTGCACCGGGAGTTCGCCGACCGGGTCCGCACCGGGACCGTACCCCGCCGGGGCGCGCTGGAGCTGCTGAGGGCCCTGGCCCGCGAGGGCGTCCCCACCGCCCTGGTCACCGCGTCCCCGCGAGCCGTCGCCGACACCGTCCTCGACGCCCTCGGCCGCGACCTGTTCGCCGTCTCCGTCACCGCCGACGACACCGAGCACACCAAGCCTGCCCCCGACCCCTACCTCGCCGCCTGCCGCGCCCTCGGCGTCGACCCCGCCGCCTGTGTGGCCGTCGAGGACACCGAGACCGGTGTCGCCTCGGCCGAGGCGGCGGGCTGCGTGGTCCTCGCCGTGCCCTCGCTCGCGCCCATCGACGAGGCCCCGGGGCGGACCGTACGGGAGAGCCTGGAATCGGTGACACCGGCGAGCCTGCGCCGGCTGGTCGCCCCCGACGGGCCCGTCCTGCGCGTGATGACCTGGAACCTCTGGCACGGCGGCACCAGGGTCCGGGACCACCGGGCCAAGCAGCTCAAGGTCATCACCGAGACGGACGTCGACGTGGTCGGCCTCCAGGAGACGTACGGCACCGCCGCGCGGGAACTCGCCGACGCCCTCGGCTGGCACCACCACCGGGCCGGCGACAACCTCGGCATCATCAGCCGCCACCCGATCACGGCCCGCTTCGGCGACCCCGACGTCGGCTTCTACGGGGCGGCGGGCGTCCGGATCAGGACCGGCTCCGGTACCGAGGTGGACATCTGGACGGTCCACCTGGACTGCGAGCCGTACGGGCCCTACGAGGCCGCCTTCGACGGGCTGGAGGCCGCCGAGCTGACCGCCCACGAGGAGGTGCGGCTCGCCCGGCTGCGGGACTGCCTGAGCCGGATCGACGGCACCGTGCCGGTCGTCGTGGTCGGCGACTTCAACAGCCCGTCCCACCTCGATCGGCCGGACGTCGACTGGCCGGTCACCAGGGCCGCCGAGGCGGCCGGCCTGCGCGACTCCTACCGCGAGGCCCACCCCGACCCCGTACGGGAGCCGGGCCACACCTGGTCGCCGGTCCATACCGAACACGAGGACGGCAGCGGCCGGCCGGAGCCGCAGGACCGGATCGACTTCGTCCTGCACCGGGGCCTCGCGGTGCTCGACTCCCGGACCCATGTCAGCGGCACACCCCGCACCTGGCCGGACGTCGAGGACAACGACTGGCCGTCGGACCACGCGGCGGTGATCACCACGTTCGCGCCGGTGACGGCCGCCCAGCAGGAGTGACCCCGAAATCCCGCTGTGCCGCAGGGTTCGACCCGACTAGCATCGGTGCCATGACCTGGCGACATTGATCCACCAGCCGTGCCTCCCGAGGGCCGCCTCGGACGCCGTATCGCGGACGTCCGATTCGCTCCTTCGGGAAGGCCTCATGACTCTCTCACCTGCGCGTGTGCCCAGTGTCGGTACCAGTGGTGTCCGGCGGCTGACGGCCACGCTGTACGGCTACGCGTTCCTCGACGACTTCGTGCTGCTCTACCCGGTGTACGCGCTGCTGTTCAGCGACACCGGTCTGTCGATCTGGCAGATCTCCTCCCTGTTCGGCCTGTGGTCGGTCACCGGGATCCTGTTGGAGGTCCCCTCCGGCGCCTGGGCCGATGCCGTCTCCCGACGGCTGCTGCTGTGGCTGGGCCCGCTGCTCACCGCCGCAGGCTTCGCCCTGTGGGTGATCGTCCCGTCGTACGGGGCCTTCGCCCTCGGCTTCGTCCTCTGGGGTGTGCGCGGTGCGCTGGGCTCCGGGGCGCTGGAAGCGCTGGTCTACGACGAACTGGACCGGCTCGGCGCGGCCGACCGGTATGCGCGGGTCGTCGGCCGCGCCCAGGCCGTCGGCATGGTCGCCGTGATGGCGGCGATGGGGCTGGCCGGGCCGGTCCTCGACCTCGGTGGCTACCCGGCCGTGGGCGCGGCGAGCGTGCTGGTCTGTGTGCTGACCTCGCTGGTGGCCACACGGTTCCCGGAGCACCGGTCGGCCGAGGCGGGCGGTGGTGACCGGGCCTCCATCCTCACGACCCTGCGGACCGGACTCGCGGAGGTCCGCCGGGACCGGTCCGTGCGCGGGGCGCTGCTGCTCGTGCCCGCCGTCGGTGCGGTGTGGGGCGCCCTCGACGAGTACACGCCGCTGTTGGTCCGGGACACCGGGGTGGCCGAGCAGACGGTTCCGTACCTGCTGCTGGTGATCTGGGTGGGGCCGGCGATCGGCAGCCTGCTGACCGGGGTGGGGGAGCGGTTGAGCCCGGCCGGGCTGGGGGTGGTGCTGGCGGGGTGCGCGTTCGCGTTGGCGGTGGGTGCGCTGACGGGCACTCCGGCCGGTATCGCTCTGGTCGCTGTCGCCTTCGGTGGTTTCCAGTTGGTCAACGTTCTCGCCGACGCGCGACTGCAGGATCGGATCGACGGGGCTCGTCGGGCGACGGTGACGTCCGTGGCGAGCATGGGGACCGAGATGGCGACGGTCGCCGTCTTCGGCGCGTACGCCGCCATCGGTGCGTCCCATGCGCACGGGACCGCGTTCGCCGTGTTCGCGGTGCCGTATCTGGTGACGGCGATCGTGCTGCTGGGGCGGAGGGGCGCGTAGGGGGTGGGGCGGAGAGGCGCGTAGGGGGTGGGGCGTGGGGGCCGTGGGCGGCCGCGGGTTCGTCGTGGTCGGCCACGCGGCTCCCCGCGCCCCTCGGGGGAACCGGGGGCACCGTCGGCCGGACACGCAACGAATCGTTGTCCGCCCCGCTCCGGACGCAACGAATACCCCGTCGGCGCGCAATGGCCTCCGCTTGTCCGGCCCGGCGCGCCGACCGTACCGTCTATGTGGCCCCCCAACCCCCTTTGTCCCGGTGAGGAACACGCATGCGTACCGCCCTGCTCCAGAGCTCCGGTCGTCCCGGCTCGGTCGTCGGGAACCTGAAGGTGCTCGACGAGGCCGCGGGGCGGGCCGCCGAGGCCGGGGCGGGCCTGGTGGTGGCGCCGGAGATGTTCCTGACGGGGTATGCGATCGGCGATGACATCGCGCGGCTCGCCGAGGCGGCGGACGGTGACTCGGCCGACGCGGTCGCCGAGATCGCGGGGCGGCACGGGGTCGCGATCGCCTACGGGTATCCGGAGCGCGCCGGTGACGCGGTCTTCAACTCGGCGCAGCTCGTCTCCGCCGACGGCGTCCGGCTGGTGAACTACCGCAAAACCCATCTCTTCGGCTGCTTCGAGCGCGATCACTTCACGCCGGGGGAGCGGTCCGTCGTACAGGCGGAGCTGGGCGGGCTCCGCGTCGGGATCCTGATCTGCTACGACGTGGAGTTCCCCGAGAACGTCCGCGCCCACGCCCTCGCCGGCACCGATCTGCTCGTGGTGCCGACGGCCCAGATGCATCCGTTCCAGTTCGTCGCCGATTCGATGATCCCGGTGCGGGCCTTCGAGAACCAGATGTACGTCGCCTACGTCAACCGGGTCGGTCGTGAAGGGGAGTTCGAGTTCGTCGGGCTCTCCACGCTGGCCGGGCCCGACGGGATCGCGCGCACCCGCGCCGGACGCGAGGACGCACTCGTCCTCGCCGATGCCGACCCCGCCTTCCTCGCGGCCTCCCGCGCGGCGAACCCGTACCTCCAGGACCGTCGCCCCGGTCTCTACGGGTCCCTCGTCTGAGATCCGCCCACGTATCCGCCCCCGTATCCGCCTCTGTATCCGCCTCTGTATCCGCCCCTCCGTACCTTTCTCGACCTTTCTCGTCGCAAGGAGTCCGTACCCCATGACGTCCACCGTGCCCAATGCCATCGAGCACGCAGACGAACAGCAGCCGCCGATCACCATGTTCGGCCCGGACTTCCCGTACGCGTACGACGACTTCCTGGCCCACCCGGCCGGTCTGGGCCAGGTACCGGCCACCGAGCACGGCACCGAGGTCGCGGTCATCGGCGGCGGGCTGTCCGGCATCGTGGCGGCGTACGAGCTGATGAAGATGGGGCTCAAGCCGGTCGTGTACGAGGCCGACCGGATCGGCGGGCGGCTGCGGACCGTGGGGTTCGAGGGGTGCGATCCGTCGCTCACGGCCGAGATGGGGGCGATGCGCTTCCCGCCGTCCTCCACCGCGCTCCAGCACTACATCGACCTGGCGGGTCTGGAGACCCGGCCCTTCCCCAACCCCCTCGCGGAGGCGACGCCCTCGACCGTCGTCGACCTCAAGGGCGAGTCCCACTACGCCGAGACGATCGACGACCTGCCTCAGGTGTACCGGGACGTCGCCGCCGCCTGGAACGCCTGCCTCGAAGAGGGCGCCGACTTCTCCGACATGAACCGGGCGCTGCGCGAGCGGGACGTGCCGCGCATCCGGGAGATCTGGGCGAAGCTCGTCGAGCGGCTCGACAACCAGACCTTCTACGGCTTCCTCTGTGACTCCGAGGCCTTCAAGTCCTTCCGGCACCGCGAGATCTTCGGCCAGGTCGGCTTCGGCACGGGCGGCTGGGACACCGACTTCCCCAACTCCATCCTGGAGATCCTGCGCGTTGTCTACACCGAGGCCGACGACCACCACCGCGGCATCGTCGGCGGCAGCCAGCAGCTTCCGCTGCGGCTCTGGGAGCGCGAGCCGGAGAAGATCGTGCACTGGCCGTACGGGACGTCCCTGAAGTCCCTGCACGCGGACGGTGAGCCGCGGCCGGCCGTGACCCGGCTGCACCGCACGGCCGGCAACCGGATCACCGTGACGGACGCCGACGGCGACATCCGCACCTACGAGGCGGCGATCTTCACCGCCCAGTCCTGGATGCTGCTGTCGAAGATCGCCTGCGACGACTCGCTCTTCCCGATCGACCACTGGACCGCCATCGAGCGGACCCACTACATGGAGTCCAGCAAGCTGTTCGTCCCCGTCGACCGGCCCTTCTGGCTGGACAAGGCCGTCGACGACAAGGGACTTCCGACCGGCCGTGACGTCATGTCGATGACGCTCACCGACCGTATGACGCGCGGGACCTACCTCCTCGACGACGGTCCGGACAAGCCCGCCGTCATCTGCCTCTCCTACACGTGGTGCGACGACAGCCTCAAGTGGCTGCCGCTGTCCGCGAACGAGCGGATGGAGGTCATGCTCAAGTCGCTCGGCGAGATCTACCCGAACGTCGACATCCGGAGCCACGTGATCGGCAACCCGGTGACCGTCTCCTGGGAGAACGAGCCCTACTTCATGGGCGCGTTCAAGGCGAACCTGCCCGGTCACTACCGCTACCAGCGGCGCCTGTTCACGCACTTCATGCAGGACCGGCTGCCCGAGGACAAGCGGGGCATCTTCCTCGCCGGCGACGACATCTCCTGGACGGCCGGCTGGGCCGAGGGCGCCATCCAGACCGCGCTCAACGCGGTCTGGGGCGTCATGCACCACTTCGGGGGCACCACCGACGCGACCAACCCCGGGCCCGGTGACGTCTACGACACGATCGCACCGGTGGAACTGCCGGAGGACTAGGGCCTGTTGGAAGGGGAGCCGCGGCGAGCCGTTCAGGCCGGCAGCGGGGTCAGCAGCATGCGGCCCGCCAGGCCCACCGCCGCGTCCAGGCGGTGGGCGAACTCCTCGGCGAGATCGGGGAGTCCGCGCAGCGCCCACAGTGCGCGGGCGGCCGACCAGGTGGACTCACGGGCCCGTTCCAGGCTCCACGCGCCGAGCAGATGGGTGAGCGGATCGGCGATCTGGAGGAGATCGGGGCCCGGCATCAACTCCTCGCGGATACGTTCCTCCAGCGAGACGAGGACATCGCCCACCTGCTCGAACTCGTCCTCCAGGTCGGCGGGTTCGCAGCCGAGCGTACGACAGGTGTCCACGACGGCGAGCGCGAGATCGTGCCCGATGTGCGCGTTGATGCCGCAGAGGGCGAACTGCAGCGGTCGTACGCCGGGATGGCGCCGGAACTGCAGCAGCGGCCGCCAGCACGCGGGCGTACACCCGCCTTCGGCGACCCTCAGATACCGCTCGGCGAAGAGCACGTCCAAGGTGATCGCGGCCTCGGCGTCCGGGAAGTGGCCGGCGTCCAGCCGCCGGTCGACGGCCTCCGTGACGGTGAGGTAGACGCGGTTGAAGACGGCGATCCCGTCCCGCTCGGGCAGGACCGCGTCCAGGGCGCGCATACGGGAGACGACGGTGTCCACTGAGTCCACGGAATTGATGAAATGTTCCAACTGCGCCATAGGGGGCAGGGTCCCAGGCCTACGCTGACACCGGTGCCGCCGTGCCCGGCGCGTCCCCGGAACGGGGTAACGCGGGCGCGGCGGGAAGTACCGGTGAGCCGATGGAGCGCGGTCCGGGGAGCAGGGGGGAGCACCACGTGTCAGGCTTACGCGCCCAGCGTCTGGCCGCACGCCGAGCCGAACGCGGGCGGGCGGCGAGGCGCGGCGCCATGGTGGCCGCGGCGTCGGTCGTGGCCGTCGTCGGCACCGTCACCGGGATGGTGGCCGCGATGGGCGGCGACAGAGGCGCCGACGAGGCCCGGCCACTGACGAGCCGCGCAGCGGCACTCCCATCAGATCCATCAGATCCATCCGATCCGTCTGATCCGTCTGATCCGTCCGATCAGGCCGAACCGACTCAGGGCTCGCCCTCCCCGTCGCGCGCGTCGCCCCCGCCGTCGTCCTCGAAGTCGCCCGACCCCTCCGAGAAGGCCGGTGTGCGGCCCTCGGCGGAGCGGACCGAACAGCGGACGGTACCCGTGGCCGGCCCCGGCCGGCTCTACCGTCACCCCGACTCCCAGGTCCTCGACTGGGTCCGGGACCACCCGCAGGACCCGCGCAGCACAGCCATCGCGACCGGCATCGCCGACCGGCCGGCCGCCGTCTGGTTCACCGACCCCACCCCGGCCACCGCCACCACCCAGGTCGCGGCGGTGGCCTCCGCGGGCGCCGCGCGGGGGCAGGTGCCGGTCCTCGTGGCGTACGCGATCCCCGACCGCGACTGCGGAGGAGCGTCCCAGGGCGGAGCGTCGAGCCTGGACGCGTACGACGCCTGGATCGACGCGTTCGCCGCCGGGCTCGGCTCGGACGACGTCATCGTGATCCTGGAGCCGGACGGGATCGCCCAGTCCGACTGCCTCTCCGCCGGCGCCCGCGCCGACCGCTTCGCCTCGCTCGCCCGCGCCGGCCGCGTCCTCAAGGCGGCCAACCCCGAAGCCCGCGTCTACTACGACGCCGGGCACTCGGAATGGAACCCGCCGGACAAGCAGGCCGCGCTCCTCCGGCAGGCGGGCGCCGCCTCGGCCGACGGCTCCGACGGCGTCTTCAGCAACGTGTCCAACTTCAACCGCACGGAGGCCGAGGTCGCCTACACCCGTCAGGTCCTCGAGGCCCTCGACGCCCTCGGCGGCCCCGCGGGCCTCGGCGCCGTCATCGACACCAGCCGCAACGGCAACGGCGCCCCGGCCGACGGAGAGTGGTGCGACCCCGCGGGCCGAGGCCTCGGCCGGCCACCGACCCTCACCACCGGCGCGTCCCGCATCGACGCCTACCTGTGGGTGAAGCTGCCGGGCGAGTCCGACGGCTGCCGGGGCAGGGCGGGGGAGTTCTCACCGGGGTACGCGTACGAGCTGGCGCGCGGGTGAGGCCCGCCGGGGCCTCGGCCGACACGCGCGGTACGGATACGGCCCGAGCCCGCGCACATGCCCGCACCCGAGCACATGTCCGCACCCGCCCCGGCACCCGTGCTTGTCCCCGCCCCCTCGTACGGCTGGACGGGGGCGCCCTGCGGGCGATCTCCCGGACCAGCCGCTTCAGGGCCTCGGGTCGGGCACGGGCGCGTCCGGCAGGGTGACCTTCGGGCGGCCCCGGTCGCTGGTGCGCAGCACGCCCGCGAAGGCGACGAGGCCGCACGCCAGCACGGTCACCAGGCCGAACGACACGACCAGGCTGGTCAGTTGTGCCAGACCACCGATCGCGCTCGGCGCGACCAGCCCGGAGGTGTACGTGATGGTCGCGACGCCCGCGATGGCCTGGCTGGGGTTCGGCCCGCTGCGGCCGGCGGCGGCGAAGCAGAGCGGGACGACGACCGCGATGCCGAGGCCCATCAGCGCGAAGCCGCCCATCGCGACCGCCGGCTCGTTCGCGACGACGATGAGGACCCCGCCGAGCGCGGCCAGGACACCGCTGGCCCGTACGGTCCGGACCGAGCCGAAGCGGTTGACCACCGCGTCACCCCCGAGCCGGGCCACCGCCATGGTCAGCATGAAACCGGTGGTGCACGCCGCCGCGAGCCCGGCCGAGGTCTCCAACTGGTCCCGCAGATAGACCGCCGACCAGTCCAGGGCCGCCCCCTCCGCGAACACCGCGCAGAACCCGACCGCACCGATCAGCAGCGCCGACTTCGGCGGCAGCGCGAACCGGGGCGGCGGCTCCTCGTCCTCGGTGGGCCGCAGGTCCAGTACCCACTGGCAGGCGACCAGTCCGAGGACGGTGAGCGTGACCGCGGCGAGCGCGTGGTGCAGCCGGGCGTCCGAGCCGAGGTGGGCGGCGAGGGTGCCGGCCGCCGAGCCGACGAGGGCGCCCGCGCTCCACATACCGTGCAGGCCCGACATGATCGACTTGCCGAGGCGGTTCTCGACCTCGACGCCGAGCGCGTTCATCGCGACGTCCGCCATGCCCGCCGACGCGCCGTACACGAACAGCGCAAAGCAGAGCGTCCAGAGGCTCGGCGCGAGCGACGGCAGGACCAGCGCGAGCGTCCACAGCGCGAGCAGTCCCCGCAGCGCCGTACGGGCGCCGAAACGATGGCTGATCCGGCCCGCGAGCGGCATCGCCACGGACGCGCCGATCGCCGGGAAGGCGAGTGCGAGGCCCAGTTGGCCCGCGCTGACCCCCGCGTGGTCCTGGATCCACGGCACACGGGTCGCGAACGAGCCGGTGACCGCGCCGTGCACCGCGAACACGGCCGCCACGGCGTACCGTGCCCGCCTCACCTCGCGCTGCTCGTAGACCACCGCGCTCATTCTCCGCCTCCCTGACCCGTCGGTACGCCGCACTGCCGGCGCGCTCGGCTCTCGCCGTCGTCGCTACCGAGTGTCGCCGGGGCTTCCACGTCACCGCGTCGCGGGACCCGGGCTTCGACACTCCGGCCCGACCGCTGTTCTCCTCGCCCGCTGCCTCGAACGTTCGGTTCCCCGATGCCCTCGGCCCACCCGGCCTCCGTCGCGCGACGTAAACTATCAGGAACCCTGCCTGATAGATAGGGAGTGCGCGCCCGAGGGCCACCGGCCGTAGGGCGCCGCAGATCTGGGAGGATCCCGGCATGCCCGCATCACCCAGCACCGCCCGAGCCCTCAACGACCGGCTCGCCCTGCGGCTGCTGCAGCAGGAAGGGCCGCTGACGGCCGGGCAGTTGAAGCAGCTCACCGGTCTGTCCCGGCCGACGGTCGCCGACCTCGTGGAGCGCCTCACGGCCGCCGGGCTGATCGAGGTCGTGGGGGAGTCGGGGGAGCAGCGGCGCGGACCCAACGCCCGCCTCTACGGCATCGTCGCCGACCTCGCGCACCTCGCCGCCCTCGATGTGCGCACCGAGGGTGTCACGGTCGTCGTGGCCGACCTGCTCGGTACGGAGCTGGCGCGGGCGTCCGTCCCGATCGCGGACGACACCGGCACGGGGCCGGCGGTGGAGCAGGCGGTCGCGCTGGTGGAGCGCGCCGCGAAGGAGGCGGGTGCCGACCGGCTGCACACGGTGGCGATCGGCGCCCCCGGCCTCATCGACCCGGCCACGGGTGAACTCCGCGACTCCGGCGGTCTCCCCGCATGGCACCGCCGCCTGGTCGCCGCCCTCGGTGAACGGCTTCCCGCCCGGATCCTCGTCGAGAACGAGACCAACCTCGCCGCCCTCGCCGAACAGCGCGACGGCGCCGCCCGCGACCGCGACACCTTCGTCCTGCTCTGGCTCGGCCTCGGCACCGGCGCCGCCGTCGTCCTCGACGGCCGCCTCCGCCGGGGCGCCTCCGGCGGCACGGGCGAGATCGGTTTCCTCCCGGTCCCGGGCACGGCCACGGTCCCCTCGGCCACCGACTGCGAGGGCGGCTTCCACTCCCTGGGCGGCGCGGCGGCGGTGGTCGCACTGGCCACCGCCCACGGCATCGCGGCCGAGGCGGCGACGAACGAGCCGTACGCCGCAACGCTGGTACGGGTGGCTGCCGCCGGGCTCACGGCGAGCGGCGCGACGACCTCCCCAAACGGTCCCGGCCTGTCACCGGGAGCCCCGAACCGGTCGGAGGAGGAGGCCGGGGGCGGCGCGCCGGGGGCGCGTCCGTCGGTGGAGGCCGACGGGCGTTCTGCGGCAGTCCCGGGCCCGCCTGTGCGGGGCGGGGGGCGTCCGGCGGGGTCAGCGGGCCTGTCGGTGGAGGTCGGGGGACGTTCCGGCGGCGCTGTGAGCCCGTCGTCGACGGAGGGTGGGGACCGTTCCGCGGGGGCCGGGGGCACGTCGGTGACGGACGCGAGCACGTCCGTCGAGGCCACGGGCTCCTCGGCGGACGGGCCGAGCCGTTCGGCGCGGGCGGTGGCTGCGCGGACGATGGACGTGTCCCCCCCTTCGGCCGCGACACGGACCCCGTCGGCGGACCCGGCGAACCCTTCGCCGTACGGGCCCTGCCCCGCTGCGGCCCCCGCCCCTCCCGCCGACCCCCACGCCCGCTTCCTCGACGCCCTCGCCGACCGCCTGACCATAGGCGCAGCCTCCGTCGTCGCCGTGCTCGACCCCGGTTGTGTGGTGCTCGGGGGTGAGGTCGGGCAGGCCGGTGGGGAGGAGCTCGCCGTCAGGGTGGGGCAGCGGCTGGCGGCCATGTCGCCGTTGCCGACCGAGGTCCGGGCCAGCGGCCTCGGCGGGGCCGCCGTACTGCGGGGCGCGCTGCTCATGGCCCGGGAGGCGGCTCAGGACGAACTGTTCGCACCGTCGGCGCGATAGCGCTCGGCGCCGAGCCGCGCGTCACCACCGGCCCACCGGCCCACCGGCCCACCGGCCCACCGGCCCACCGGCCCACCGGCCCACCGGCCCACCGGCCCACCGGCCCACCGGCCCACCGGCCCACCGGCCCACCGGCCCACCGGCCCACCGGGATCACCGCCCCAGCTACCGCCACCGCCACCCTCCTCGGCGTCCGGCGTCCGGCGTCCGGCGTCCGGTCGGCGGCCCGCGGTCGGCGGCCCGTCCCGCTCCTCAGTGCTTCCCCCGCCCCGCCCCGAACCGCTTCGCCAGATACTCCTCGAACGTCCCCTTCCCCACGGCCCGCCCCGGCGTGAGATGGCCCCCGGTCCGGAAGCCCCGGTAGGCCTTGCCGAACAGCGGGACGTTCAGCAGCGGGCGGCGCCGGCCGGTGGCCGTCAGGTAGGCGCGGGCCAGCTGGGGGAAGGACAGGACCTCGGGGCCGCCCATGTCGTCGACGCGGCCGGCGGGGGCGCCCACGGCCAGTTCCGCCAGGCGGTCGGCGACCTCGGCGACGGCGACGGGCTGGTCGCTCACCCCGGCGGGGAGCATCATGACCGGCGGCTTGGAGAGGCCCTGGAAGAGCATCACGAGGAGGTCGTGGAACTGGGTCGCGCGCAGGGTCGTCCAGCCCAGCCCCGACTCCTCGACCAGCCGTTCGACGGCAAGCTTGGACCGGTAGTAGCCGAACGGCACCCGGTCCACACCGACGATCGAGATGTAGACCAGATGCCGTACCCCGGCCCGCCGCGCCGCCGCGATCAGGTTCTCCGCCGCCTTCTCGTCGCCCCCGCGCGGCGAGGTCGCGCAGTGCACGATCGTGTCCACCCCCGTCACGGCCGTGTCCAGCCCACTCCCGCCCGCGACGAGATCGACGGCGTACGGCCGCGCGTGCCGGCTGAGCACCCGTACCTCGTGCCCGTCCGCCCGCAGCCGCTCGGTGACGTGCCGGCCGAGGACACCGGTGCCGCCGGTCACCAGGATCGTGGTCATGCTGTCCATCCCCTTCGTTCGCCGGACGCTCCCGGCCGGAAACGCCCTACGGCAGCTACGACGCAGTCGCCCCGCGGAATGTGACAACCACGGCGCGGGAGAGTGATCAGAGCCGACACGCGGTCATGCCCGGTCGGCTCGCCCGGTCCCGCCCGGGTCGGCTCGCGCGCTCACGCTCCGGCCTGTCGCCGTCCCGCGCTCACGCTCCGGCCTGTCGCCGTCCCGCGCTCACGCTCCGGCCTGTCGCCGTCCCGCGCTCACGCTCCGGCCTGTCGCCGTCCCGCGCTCACGCTCCGGCCTGTCGCCGTCCCGCGCTCACGCTCCGGCCTGTCGCCGTCCCGCGCTCACGCTCCGGCCTGTCGCCGTCCCGCGAATTCCAGCTTGTCCGGGTTCACCACGACCCGCATGTCCGTCACCACGCCGCTCCACCGTGGGCTCGAACCGGGCCTTTCGAAGCGCACCGCCCTCGCCCTTTCGGTCCGACCCACCGTCTGCCGGGCTCGGCCCGGAGCGCCCGCCGTCGCTCTCCAGAAGGCGCCGGCAGACACACGCGTGGGACCCGGCGGCGGGGCAAGGGCCGTCGTCACCGCCGCCGGGCCGTTCGAGGCGGGTACCGCGACCGCAGACTTTAAAAGGACTAGACCAAGCGGGTCAATGGGTCCGTGCCCCTTCGATTGGGGCCACTGTGACGGAAGTTGACCCTTGGTCAGTGATAGCCGAAACCCGCCGTGCTTCGCTGGGGAAGTCCAGCGACACGGCCTGTGAGCCACCCCACAGCGCTCACCCGCATGGGTGCCGACCGGGCGTGGCACACTGGCCATGTACCAGAAGCAGCGCACTCCGGGGTCGGTGAAAGTCCGAACCGGCGGTTACAGTCCGCGACCCGGTCGCTTCCAGCGGCCGGTTGACCAGGTGGAATTCCTGGACCGACGGTTAAAGTCCGGATGGGAGGCAGTGCGCGGCGGGCGGGCATTCGTGCGCGCCGCCGTCTGTTTTTGGCCTACCTCGACAGGGGTGGGTCTTCACACGGCGTCGCTCCCTGTGCCGCTGTCCGCTCATGTCTGTCGTCTTCGACAGCCCCGGAGTCCGTGCCCCACGAGGCAGGAGGACCCGGGAAGTGTTCACCGGAATCGTCGAAGAGCTGGGTGAGGTCACCGCCGTCGAGAAGCTCGGCGACTCCTCCCGCTTTCGTCTGCGCGGCCCCGTCGTCACGCAGGGCGCGCGCCACGGCGACTCCATCGCCGTCAACGGCGTCTGTCTCACGGTCGTGGAGCACGAGGACGACTGGTTCACCGCCGACGTCATGGCGGAGACCCTCGAACGCTCCAGCCTCGGCGCCCTCACCACCGGCTCCCGCGTCAACCTCGAACGCCCGATGGCGGTCGGCGACCGCCTCGGCGGGCACATCGTGCAGGGTCACGTCGACGGCACGGGCCAGGTCATCGAGCGCAAGCCGTCAGAGAACTGGGAGATCGTCAAGATCTCGCTCCCGGCGGACCTCACCCGGTACGTCGTGGAGAAGGGCTCCATCACCGTCGACGGCATCAGCCTCACCGTCGTCGACGCTGGCCCCGACTACTTCACCGTCAGCCTCATCCCGACCACCCTCGACCTGACCACGCTCGGCCGCAAGCAGCCCGGCGACCCGGTCAACCTCGAGGTCGACGTCATCGCCAAGTACGTCGAGCGGCTGCTGGGCACGCGGGGAGCGGCCGACCGGGGGACAGACATCCAGGGGGCGGCGCAGTGAACTCGCTGAACACCGTCGCCTTCACCGCCTTCGGCCAGCAGATCCTCTGGTCGGACATGATCGGCAACATCCTCGGTCTGATCGCCCTCGCCCTCGGCGCGATCCGCTCCCTGTGGAACTGGCCCGTGCAGTTCCTCTCCGGCCTCGTCCTCTTCGGCGCTTTCGTGGGCCACCTGACCGGCAGCGCCGGCAAGCAGGTCATCGTCATGGCCGTCGCCGCGTACGGCTGGTGGCAGTGGAACCGTACGAAGAAGCAGGCGGCGGACGGTGCCATCGCCCCGCGCTTCGCCACCTGGCGCGAGCGCGGCTACCTCGTCGCCGGTGCCGTGCTCGGCACCCTCGCCGTCGGCGGCCTCTTCACCGCGTTCCCCACCCTGTCCTGGGACCCCTGGCCGGACGCCTACATCTTCACCGGCACCGTCGTCGCCATGTACGCCCAGGCGCGCGGCATGGTCGAGTTCTGGTTCGCCTGGCTGCTGGTGGACCTCGTGGGCGTACCGCTCAACTTCGCCAACGGCTACGCGTTCTCCGGATTCGTCTACATCATCTACGGCGCGCTCGTCCTGTGGGGCATGCGCGACTGGTGGCTGCGCTCCCGCAGGCCCACCCTGGAAGGAGCCCCGGCATGACCACGGCGCCGATCCTGTACAGCACCGACGGCATCGAGAACTTCGGGCTCGACCCGATCGAACAGGCCATCGCCGACATCGCGGCGGGCCGCCCGGTCGTGGTCGTCGACGACGAGGACCGCGAGAACGAGGGCGACCTCGTCATCGCCGCCGAGAAGGCCACCCCCGAGATCATCGCCTTCATGATGAGCGAGTGCCGGGGCATGATCTGCGCCCCCATGGAGGGCGACGAACTGGACCGGCTCGAACTGCCGCAGATGGTGCAGCAGAACACCGAGTCGATGCGCACCGCGTTCACCGTCACGGTCGACGCCGCTCCCCAGCACGGCGTCACCACCGGCATCTCCGCCTCCGACCGCGCCACCACCCTCCAGCTCCTGGCGAGCGGCACGGCCGAGCCGGGCGACTTCGTCCGCCCCGGCCACATCTTCCCGCTGCGCGCCCGCGCCGGCGGAGTGCTCGTCCGCGACGGCCACACCGAGGCCGCCGTCGACCTCGCCCGCCTCGCGGGCCTGCGCCCGGCCGGAGCGATCGTCGAGATCGCCGGCGAGGACGGCCGCATGCTGCGCCTGCCCGAACTGATCCCGTTCGCCCGCAAGCACGGCCTGACGATCATCTCCATCGAGGACCTGATCACCTACCGCCGCTCCGCCGAGCCCACCGTCAAGCGCGAGGCGAAGACCCAACTGCCCACCGCCTTCGGCGACTTCACGGCCTACGGCTACCGCTCCACCGTCGACGGCGTCGAGCACGTCGCCCTCGTGCACGGCGAGATCGGCGACGGCGAGGACGTCCTCGTCCGCGTCCACTCCGAATGCCTCACCGGCGACATCTTCCACTCGCTGCGCTGCGACTGCGGCCCCCAGCTGCAGACCTCCCTCGAACGCATCGCCGCCGAGGGCCGGGGCGTCGTCGTCTACCTGCGCGGCCACGAGGGACGCGGCATCGGACTGCTCTCCAAACTGCGCGCGTACGAACTCCAGGAGCTCGGCCGCGACACCCTCGACGCCAACCTGGAGCTGGGCCTGCCCGCCGACGCCCGGGACTACGGCGCCGGCGCGCAGATCCTCCAGGACCTGGGCGTCCGCAGCGTGCGCCTGATGACCAACAACCCCGAGAAGACCGACGCCCTCGTCCGGCACGGCCTCGACGTCATCGACCGCGAGCCGATGCCCGTCCGCGCGGGCGAGCACAACCTCCGCTATCTGCGCACCAAGCGGGACCGGATGGGCCACGACCTGCCGTGGCTGGACGCGGCCACCGCGTCCACCTGCGGCGACCAGTAACACCAGCGGCAAGACCAACGAGCAAGAGTTCCAGGAACCAAGGAGCAACGTGAGCGGCAAGGGCGCACCCGAACTGTCCGTACGCAACTGCGGCGACCTGCGCGTCGCGGTCATCGCGGCCCAGTGGCACGAGAAGGTGATGGACGGCCTCGTCGAAGGCGCCCTGCGCGCCCTGCGCGACCTGGGCATCGACGAGCCGACCCTCCTGAGGGTCCCCGGCAGCTGGGAACTCCCCGTCGTCGCCAAGGTCCTCGCGGGCCGCGGCTACGACGCGATCGTCGCCCTCGGCGTCGTCATCCGTGGCGGCACCCCCCACTTCGAGTACGTGTGCCACGGCGTCACCCAGGGCCTCACCCAGGTCTCCGTCGACACCGGCGTCCCCATCGGCTTCGGCGTACTGACCTGCGACACCGAGGAACAGGCCCTGGACCGCGCGGGCATCGAGGGCTCGAACGAGGACAAGGGCCACGAGGCGGTGACGGCTGCCGTGGCGACGGCGGCCACCCTCCGCTCAGTATCTGAACCCTGGCGCTGAGACACCGGCGGTTGCGCGTAGGCTGAGCCTCACCATGTCCAAGAAGACGTTCGAGGAGCTCTTCACCGAGCTCCAGCACAAGGCCGCCAACGGCGACCCCGCCACTTCCCGCACCGCAGAGCTGGTCGAGAAGGGCGTCCATGCCATCGGCAAGAAGGTCGTCGAAGAGGCCGCCGAGGTCTGGATGGCCGCCGAGTACGAGGGCAAGGAAGCGGCCGCCGAGGAGATCTCGCAGCTGCTGTACCACGTCCAGGTGATGATGGTCGCCCGCGGCATCTCCCTGGACGACGTGTACGCCCACCTCTGAGCCGTAACGCCATAAACCGCACCGCACCGCACTGCACCCCACCCCACTCCGTACGCACGAACACGAACGAAGGAAGCTCGCCTCATGCTGCGCATCGCCGTCCCCAACAAGGGTTCCCTGTCCGGACCTGCGGGGGAGATGCTGCATGAGGCCGGCTACCAGCAGCGCCGGGAGTCCAAGGAACTGCGGATCGTCGACCCGGTCAACGAGGTGGAGTTCTTCTACCTCCGCCCCCGCGACATCGCGATCTACGTCTCCTCCGGCCGCCTCGACATCGGCATCACCGGCCGTGACCTGCTCATCGACTCCGGCGCCAAGGCCGAGGAGATCCTGCCGCTCGGCTTCGCCCGCTCCACCTTCCAGTTCGCCGGCAAGCCCGGCACGGCGAACGGCGTCGCGGACCTGAAGGGCATGACGGTCGCCACCTCCTACGAGGGCATCGTCGCGGGACACCTCGCCGACCACGGCGTCGACGCCTCCGTCGTCCACCTCGACGGCGCCGTCGAGACCGCCATCGAGCTGGGCGTCGCCGAGGTCATCGCCGACGTCGTCGAGACCGGCACCTCGCTGCGCAACGCGGGGCTGGAGGTCTTCGGCGACCCGATCATGAAGTCCGAGGCCGTCGTCATCCGCCGCGTCGGCGCCGACACCTCCACGGAGAACGAATCATCCAAGGTGCAGCAGTTCCTGCGCCGCCTCCAGGGCGTCCTCGTGGCCCGGACCTACGTGATGATGGACTACGACTGCCGCGTCGAGGAGCTGGAGAAGGCCGTCGCGCTCACGCCGGGCCTGGAGTCCCCGACCGTCTCGCCGCTGCACAACGAGGGCTGGGTCGCCGTGCGCGCCATGGTCCCGGCCAAGGAGGCCCAGCGGATCATGGACGACCTGTACGACATCGGCGCCCGGGCCATCCTGACCACCGCCATCCACGCCTGCCGCCTCTGACGGCCGGGGAGTCGTACGCCATGCCGGACCAGTCCTCCCTCCCCGCCCTGCCGGTCACTTTTCGGCCGGGCCGTACCCGGGCCGTGCTGCTGACCGCGGCGGGCGCGATCTTCGTGGTCATCTCGGTGGTCGCGCTGCTGCTGCCGAAGCTCGGTCCGGGCGAGCGGCTCAGTTTCGTCTTCACGGCGGGCATGCTCGCCGGAGTGCTGTGCATGCTCTCCCGGCCCAAGGTCGTGGCCGACGAGTCCGGCGTGACCGTCGTCAACATCGCCGGGCGACGGCACCTGGGCTGGGCGGAGATCGTGCAGGTGAACCTGCGCGTCGGCGACCCCTGGGTCTTCCTCGACCTCACCGACGGCACCAGCCTGCCCGCGCTCGGCATCCAGCCGGGCATCGCCAGACAACGCGCCATCGAGGACGCCCGGACCCTTCGGGCGCTGGTGGAGGCCCGGTCGGTCACCGAGCCGGAGCAGCGCCAGGGCTGAATCGGCTCGGTGTCGGAGTCGGCACGGTTCCGCTTCCGGGGCGGCCCCGAGCAAGAACGGGGCCGACTCAGGGCCTACGCCCCTGCCGCACCGGCCCATGTCTTGATTAATCTGTTGGCGGAGGCGTTTTCGTTGCGCCTCCGCCTCTGTCGTGCCACCCCGGAAGGCGGAGGCTCCCTGCTATTCGAGGAGTGACTCCCTCCAGCGATGGACGGATCGTCCTGTAGTACCTGCGCCGCCCCCTCCCGACTGATCGAGGCGGCGGCATGACCATCCCCTTGCTGCTCCTCGGAGCCGCGTTCCTGCTGATCCTCGCCAACGGCTTCTTCGTCGCCGCCGAGTTCGGCCTCGTGACGGTCGAACGGCCCGAGGCCGAGAAGGCCGCCGCCGAGGGAGACCGCCGCGCCGCCAAGGTGGTGGGCGCGCTCAAGGAGCTGTCCTTCCAGCTCTCCGGCACCCAGCTCGGCATCACCATCACCTCCCTCGTCGTCGGCATGCTCGCCGAACCGGCGCTCGCGGAGATACTCCACGGCCCGTTCACCGCCGTCGGCATACCCGAAGGCGCCGTGTCCGGTGTGTCCGTCGTCGTCGGCATGCTGCTGGCCTCCGCCGTGCAGATGGTGATCGGCGAGCTGGTGCCCAAGAACTGGGCGGTGTCGAAGCCGATGCAGGTCGCCCGCTTCGTCGCGGGCCCCCAGTACGTCTTCTCCCGTCTCTTCCGCCCGGTCATCGCCGGCCTCAACGCGGTCGCCAACCGTCTGGTCCGCGCCTTCGGCGTCGAGCCCACCGACGAGCTGGCCTCCGCCCGCACCCCTGGCGAACTGGTCTCCCTCGCCCGGCACTCGGCCCAGGCCGGCGCCCTGGAACAGGACACGGCCGACCTCTTCGTCCGCACGCTCTCCCTGGGCGAGCTGACCGCGGAGAACGTGATGACGCCGCGCGTGAAGGTCAGCGCCCTGCAGTCGTCGGCCACCGCCGAGGACGTGGTCAACCTGACCCGGGCCACCGGTCTGTCCCGCTTCCCCGTCTACCGGGAGCGGATCGACGAGATCGTCGGCATGGTCCACCTCAAGGACGCCCTCGCGATCCCGGCCCACGACCGGCTGCACACCCCGGTCGGCCGTATCGCCAAGTCCCCGCTGCTCGTCCCGGAGACGCTGCCCGTGCAGCCGCTCCTGGCCCGGCTGCGCAGCGAGCAGCCCATCGCCGTCGTCGTCGACGAGTACGGCGGTACGGCCGGGGTCGTGACCCTGGAGGACATCGTCGAGGAACTGGTCGGCGAGGTGCGCGACGAGCACGACGGGCACGAAAGGCCCGAACTCGCCGCCGCCCCGCCCGAGGACGGCCGCCCCGCCTGGGACGTCGACGGCAGCTGCCGCGTCGACGTGCTCCAGCGCATAGGCCTCGACGTCCCGGAGGGCCCGTACGAGACGGTCGCCGGCCTCGTCGCCGATCTGCTCGGCCGCATCCCCGCCCCCGGCGACCGCGCCGAGCTGCCGGGCTGGCGGCTCGCCGTGCGGCAGGTCGGGCACTACCGGGCCGAGCGGGTCCGGCTCGTGAGGGTCCCCGTCGCGGAGACCGCCGTCGTGGTGGAGGCGGCCCGATGAGCGTGCTCCAACTCCTGTTCGCCCTGCTCCTCGTGCTCACCAACGGCTTCTTCGTCGGCGCCGAGTTCGCCCTGGTCTCCGTCCGCCGCAGCCAGATCGAACCGCTGGGGACCGCCCGGGCCCGACAGGTCCTCTACGGCCTGGAGAACCTGCCCCAGATGATGGCGGCGGCCCAGTTCGGCATCACCGTCTGCTCGCTGACGCTGGGCGCGGTGGCCGAGCCGACGGTGGCGAAGCTGCTGGAGCCGGTCTTCGAGGCGATCCACCTGCCGCACGGCATGATCCACCCCTTGGGGTACGTGATCGCCCTCGCCGTCGTCGTCTTCCTGCACCTCGTCATCGGCGAGATGCTGCCGAAGAACCTGGCGATGGCCGCACCGGAGAAGACGGCGCTGTGGCTGAGCCCGGCGCTGGTGGCCTTCGCACGGCTGTGCAAGCCGGTGACGGTCGGCCTGGGGGCGTGCGCCCGGGTGGTCCTGAGACTCTTCGGCGTCGAACCCAAGGACGAGGTCGAGGCCGTCTTCACCAGCGTCCAGCTGGTGCGGCTGGTCGAGGACTCCGGTCAGGCCGGGCTGCTCGACCCCGAGGAGCAGGAACGCCTGGAGGACGCGCTGGAGCTGGGCTCCCGCCCGGTGACGGACGTCCTGCTCAAGCGCGACTCCCTGGTGACGGTGGTCTCCTCGGTGACCCCCGCCCAGGTCGTGGCGCTGACCGCCCGCACCGGATACTCCCGCTTCCCGGTGGTCGCGGAGAACGGCGCCTTCATGGGCCGCTACCTCCACGTCAAGGACGTCCTCGACCTGGAGGACTCCGACCGCGCCGTTCCCCAGCAGATCTGGCGCCCCATGACCACGCTTCGCTCCGAGCTGCCTCTGGACGACGCGCTGACGGTGATGCGCCGCGCGGCCACCCACCTGGCCCAGGTCGCGGACGCCTCCGGCAAGGTGCTGGGTCTGGTCGCCCTGGAGGACGTCCTGGAGCTCCTGGTCGGAGAGGTCCGCGACCCGGCGCACCGCGAGCCACCGCAGGTCCGCGTGACAGAGCCGAGGGGCAGCGAAGCCCCGGAGGAGGCCCTGGCGAGCTGATGTCGCCCCGGGGCTGGAGCCCCGGACCCCGTTCGCGCAGTTCCCCGCGCCCCTTTTCAGGGGCGCGGGGAACTGCGCGAGAAGCCCCACCCACCCGCAGACGACTCACGGCCCCGGGGTCGAAGGGGCGGAGCCCCTGGGGACGGGAACGGGTAGGGGCGGCGGGGGCGAGAAACTCACATCGCCGACGGATCCTGCGGCCCCCGCCCCGACAGCACCTCTCCGTACGCCTGCATCAGATCCGGCAGCCGCAGCGTCGACAGATCGTCCCGCGTCGGAATCGTCGGGTACCCCGACAGCCGCAGATCCCGGTACGCGCAGCTCTTCTCGTACAGCGTCCGCAGGAACCGCCCGTTGCCGAGCTCGTCGATCCATCCCTGGTCGACGACATGCCCGGAGATGGAGCGCAGCTCGTCGAGGGCCTCCTCGTCCCAGACGTCCCCGTTCTCGGCCGCGAGCACCTCGCCGATGGAGGTCAGCTCCAGGGGCCGGTAGGAGGGAAAGTCGACGCGGGTCGTGAACCGGGAGGACAGCCCGGGGTTCGCGGTCAGCAGCCGGTCCATGCCCTCCGGGTAACCCGCGAGGATCACGACCAGATGATCCCGGTTGTCCTCGGCCCGCTTCAGCAGCACCTGCAGCGCCTCGTCGCCGTACGCGTCGCCCTTCCCGTAGCCGGAGTTGGACAGGGAGTACGCCTCGTCCACGAACAGCACCCCGCCGATCGCCGAGTCGATCAGCTCGTTGGCCTTCACGGCGGTCTGCCCGAGGTACTCGCCCACGAGGTCCGCGCGCTGGGCCTCGACGAGATGATCGCCACCCAGCAGCCCGAGCGCGTAGAAGACCCGGCCCAGTATTCGCGCCACGGTCGTCTTCCCGGTCCCGGACGGCCCGGAGAAGACGAAGTGCCGCTTGGGCGGCTGGACCGGCAACCCCTGCCCCGCCCGCAACCGCGCCATGTTCAGCTGCGCGGACAACGCCTTGACCTGCCGCTTCACCGGCTCCAGCCCGACCATCCGCTCCAGCTCCGCGAGCGCCTCCTCCAGCAGCTCCGGATCCGTCGGCCCGGCCGGCAGGGACAGCGGCTCCACCGGCACCACGGACTTCTCCCGTACGAACGTGTCGCCGGCTTCGGGCGGCAGCCCGCCCGGCGGCGGAGGTCCGGGATCGGACACTTTCAGGTCCCGTCCCTCGGGGTCGAAGAACGGCTCCAGACCGTCGCCGTCGAGCACGTCCTGCCCGATCCCGGCCAGCGCGATCGCCGCGAAGTCGCTCGCGTCGTCGTCGTACCCGTCGCCCTCGGCGATCGCCGCCAGCCGTGCGGAGGTGTCCATGAAGGCGGGGTCGACCCGGTGCACGGCCCGGTACAGCGGCAGCGCGGCCGCGCTGCGCCCCGTGCCCTCGTGGGCGCGCGCCAGCCAGTACCGCAGCTCCTTGCGCTGCGGCTGCTCGCTGCGGCAGCGCATCAGCGCGGCGGAGAGCAGCGGCTCGGCCTGCCCGTACGTCTCCAACCGGACCCGGGCCATCCCGCCGAACAGACCCGCCTCGATCCCCAGCAGCGGATCGTCGAGCAGCGGATCGGTGTGCCGGACCAGCTGCTCCCAGTCCTTGACCAGGTAGGCGCGACAGGCGTGCAGAAAGCGCACCTGGTGGTCGGCGTCGACCGGCGGCAGCCCCGCGAGCGCCCGGTCCAGCTCGGGCACATGGCGCCCGTCCAGCCAGTGCGAGGCGTGCGCGAGGAGCAGATCACGCGGGCTCTCCAGCACCGGCTGCACCCACCAGCCCAGCCAGTACCAGGAGTTGAGGGTGCGCCGGTGCCGGGAGCGCTGCTCCCCGAAGCGCTCCCGGTGCCGGAACATCCTCAGCAGCGCGGTCGTCGTGTCCACCCGCAGCGCGTGCAGTCCGAGCCAGCCGTCGGCCATCCCCGGATCCATCCGCACCGCGGAGCGGAACTCCTCCTCCGCCTGCGGATAGGCGCCCATCGTGTAGGCGTCCACGCCTCGCAGCCAGGCGAGGTCGGCCGGAGCCTCGGGGCCCCGCGAGCCGAAGTCCATCACGTCCCCCACAAACCGTGCCCCCGCTGGAACCGAACGGGCCGGTGCCCGTCGGCAGCCTTCGTCGAACCGCTGTGCCGCGGACGGGAGTTGCGCCGGTGCGTTGCTGCAGCCGTCCGAAGGTCGCGCCTTGGGCATCGTACCTGCGGGTCGGGCGCCCTTCGAAGGGTGCCGCAGCCCTCGTCTTACGAGGTGGGAGCAGACGGGGCGCATTGCGGACGGTGACCGAGGGTGAAGGAATCGTGCCCCAGGGCGTCCGGAAAACCGGAAGAGGACAGGACGAAGCCCCCGATCACGGGGGAACAACCGGGGGCTTCGCGTACAGGGGCGGTATCGAATGACCGCACATTGAGAACGTAAGTCCTGTACGGCCCCCCGGTCAAGCCGAGTTGGGGCACTCAAGGAACTTCTCCGACAGCCGTCTTCACAAGTTCAGCACACTGCGGATGGGTCGTCACCCTGAGTGAGGTGAGGCCCCGATCCTGGAGTCATCCCAGGCCCCGTGAGCACCTCGTACCCCGTGTTTCCCGGCCGAATCAGAAGATCGGCGAACGGCCGAGAAGGATCCTCGGCGAAATGCCGACGTTCCGCTCGGACCCACCCGGCCCAGAACTCCCTCTGTTCCGCTCCGTCCCGCGCCCGTCCCCGCGCCCAGGCCTCCTCCTCCGGCAACTCCATCCACACCAGCCGCGCCAGATACCGGCGCAGCGCGCGCCGACCCGCGCCCACCCCCTCGATGACGATCACCGGCGCGCAGGGCAGCACACGCGCCGGGCCGAAACCGCGCTCGTGCCAGTCGTACGGGGCATAGCGCGCGCTCCGGCCCAGCCGCAGCGGTTCGATCACCTGGTCCCACAGGCGCTCCGTCCACGCGAACAACTCCTCGTGCGTGGCGATGTCGTCGAGGTGCAGAACGGGGGCACCGCCGAGCGCGTCGGCCAGCCGCCCGGCGAAGGTGCTCTTGCCGGATCCCGCGTGCCCGTCGACCGCGACCAGCCGGACCGGCCCGCAGGAGGGCGGCAGCCGTCGCAGCCGGGCGGCGAGGTCGTCGACGGCGGGGTCCGCGGGGGCGGGGGAGGCGTGCATACGTGGATTGAACACCGTGCCGCGCGGCCCCGGAGCACGCCAGTGGTGTCGACCAATATTGCCGGGCGTGGCGCGGCGCGAGGTGCTGGCAGAAGTCGTTCCCCGGCGTTCATAGTGGGCGAACAGCCGTGCGTCTGAACCGTTCCTTCCGGACCACTGGGGGTCACCCACAGATGACGAGCCTCTCCGAGCCGTCCCGCAGAACCGTCCTGACCGCAGCCGTCGCCACCGCCGCCGCGACGGCCGCAGCAGCGGCGGGTCAGGCGGTCGCCGACACCACGAGCGGCCGGGGCGAAGCCCCCGCCCGCCTCGCGCACACACCGGAACGCCTCGCGGACTACCGCGCCTGGACCTCGTACACCGACTGGCGTGCCGGCCGCGCCAAGGGCACCCGGGCCAAGCCGGGGGAGCGGCCGGGGCTGGTGATCGACGCGCCGCTCGGCACCACCGACTACACCGACCCGCACACCGGGCGGACGGCCTCCTGGGAGTACGCGACCTGGACCTCCCCGGTGCACCGGCTCACCGTGCCCGCCACCGAGGTCGTCCCGTCCTGGAACGCCCGCACCCCCGACGGCACCTGGGTCCAGATCGAGCTGAAGGGCACGTACTCCGACGGGGCGGACACGCCCTGGTACGTGCTGGGCCGTTGGGCGGCCGGCGACCAGGACATCAGACGGACCTCCGTCGACGGCCAGGAGGACGGCAGAAGCAGCGTCTGGACCGACACCTTCGCGATCGACGACCCGGCCACGGGCCTGCGCCTCGTCTCGTACCGGCTGCGTCTGACCCTGTACCGCACGCCCGGAACCCGGCTCACCCCCACGGTGTGGCGGCTCGGCGCGATGGGCTCCGACGTCCCCGACCGCTTCACCGTCCCGGCCTCGACGCCCGGACTCGCGCGGGAGCTGAACGTCCCGCGCTACTCCCAGGAGACCCACAAGGGTCAGTACCCGGAGTACGACAACGGCGGCGAGGCCTGGTGCAGCCCCACGTCCTCGCAGATGATCATAGAGTTCTGGGGCCGGAAGCCCAGCGCCGCGGACCTGGCCTGGGTCGACCCGGCGTTCGCCGACCCGCAGGTGTGCCACGCGGCGCGGTTCACCTTCGACTACCAGTACGAGGGCTGCGGCAACTGGCCCTTCAACGCCGCGTACGCCGCCACCTTCAAGGACCTCCAGGGCGTGGTGACCCGGCTGGGCTCGCTCACCGACCTGGAGACGCTGATCGCGGCGGGCATTCCGGCGATCACCTCCCAGTCGTTCCTGGCGGAGGAACTGACGGGCGCGGGCTACGGCACGGCCGGCCATCTCATGACGGTGATCGGCTTCACCGCCGACGGCGACGTCATCGCCAACGACCCGAACTCGCCGACCAACGAGGCGGTGCGCCGGATCTACCGGCGGCGCGAGTGGGAGAACATCTGGCTGCGGACCAAGCGGTACAACGCCGCCGGCAAGGTCGTCTCCGGCACCGGCGGCGTCTGCTACCTGTACTTCCCGGCGCGGCCCACGTCCCGCCAGCGCGCGGCGCTCGCGGCGGTGGGCGTCATCTGACGAGAGGTGTCGATAACGGCGTGGCTCCCGGGAGGCCGGGGGCCACGCCCTCGTGTGACCAAGCTCTCGGCCGCGAACCGCCCATGCGGTGGCAAGGTGGACGCAACGGTGGGGGAGCCCACCGCACGCCGATCACACCAGCGAGCTGCCATGACCGCGACCTCCGCCACCGCCACCGGCGTCCGTGCCCGCACGGGCGGCCCCAAGGACGACGGCCCGAAGATCGTCGAGCACCTGATGGGCTGGACCCTGGTCGTGGTCGTCGCGATGCTGGTGACCCAACTGGGTCTGCTGTGACCTGATCCGCCGGTCGATTCTGTCGATCGGAGTCGAACAGGCTGGTGGTGAGGGTCTGCCATACTGCGGTTGTCCCGCTGGCAGTTGGAGACCAGGACCGAAATTGAATAGTAGTCAACAGCGTGGTGTCGAAGTGCCGCGGGCCCGCGGTACCGACCGCTCGCTGGCGCGCCGCGCCGAACTCATCTCCATCGGGCGCAAGTTGTTCGCCGACACGTCGTACGACACGTTGTCGATGGACGACATCGCGCGGCAGGCGCACGTGGCCAAGGGCCTGATCTACTACTACTTCAAGTCCAAGCGCGGCTACTACCTCGCGATCGTCGAGGACTCGGTGGCGGATCTGATCACGTTCGCGGCGAGCGGCCTCCAACTGCCGCCCGTGGAGCGGGTGCACCGCACCATCGAGTGCTACCTGCGGTACGCGGAGGACAATCAGGCCGCCTACCGCACGATCGTCAGCGGGGGCGTCGGTTTCGACGCCCAGGTGCACGCCATCCGGGACGGCGTCCGCGAGGCCATCGTCGCCACCATCGCCGAGGGCGCGTACGGCAGGAGCGATATCGAACCGGTGGCCCGCATGGGCCTGTTCGGCTGGGTGTGCGCGGTCGAGGGCGCCACCCTCGACTGGATCGACCGCCCGGAGCTGTCCCGGGACACCATGTGCGACCTGCTCGTCAAGATGCTGGGCGGCTCGCTGCGCGCCATCGAGGAGCTGGCCCCGGCCTACCTCGCACCGGAGCCCGCCCGCCGCGACGCCTGAGCGCCGCCGGGCGGTGGCGGTCCGGCCCGCACACCCGGGGTGGGGGTCGACCGACCGACCCCCACCCCAAGTCCCCCGTCGTGGTGGCTACTTGATCGCCTTGATCAGCTCGCCGTTCGCGGTGTCGCCGCTCAGCTCCCAGAAGAAGGTGCCGCCGAGGCCCTGCGCGTCCTTGTAGGCCATCTTCCCCTTGATGGTCTGCGGGGTGTCGTAACTCCACCAGTCGTCACCGCACTTGGCATACGCGGTGCCGCCGACGATCCCGTTGGCCGGGCACGTCGTCTTGAGCACCTTGTAGTCCTCGTAGCCCGCCTCGTACGTCGCCGCCGCCGGGCCGGTCGCCGTGCCGCCGGGCGCCGACTGGGTGACACCGGTCCAGCCGCGTCCGTAGAAGCCGAGGCCGAGCAGCAGCTTGGAGGACGGGATGCCGAGGCTCTTCAGCTTCTTGATGGTGGCGGCGGTGTTGAACGCCTTGTCGGCGATGCCGGGGTAGGCGTACAGCGGCGAGTGCGGGGCGGTGGTCGCGTCCCACGCGCCGAAGTAGTCGTACGTCATCGGGTTGTACCAGTCGACGTACTTCGCGGCGCCCGCGTAGTCCGCCGCGTCGATCTTTCCGCCGCTCTTGGCGTCGGCCGTGATCGCCGCGGTGACCAGCTCCTTCTTGCCGAATCGTTTGCGCAGTGCCGCCATCACGTCCTCGAAGGCTTCGCTGCCGCTGGTGTCGCAGGTGAGGCCGCAGGCGTTGGGGTACTCCCAGTCGATGTCGATGCCGTCGAAGACGTCCTTCCACTTGGAGTTCTCGACGAGGTCGTAGCAGGAGTTCGCGAAGGCCTCGGGGTCCTTCGCCGCCTCGCCGAAGCCGCCGGACCAGGTCCAGCCGCCGAAGGACCAGATGATCTTGAGGTTCGGGTGCAGCTTCTTCAGCTTGAGCAGCTGGTTGAAGCTGCCGCTCAGCGGCTGGTCCGCGGTGTCGGCGACGCCGTCCACGGACTCCTCGGCGGTGAAGGGCTTGTCGGTGTCCGCCCAGGGGTCGCCGAGCGCGCACTTGCCGTCGACGACGTTGCCGAAGGCGTAGTTGATGTGCGTGAGCTTCTTCGCCGAACCGGACGTCTCGATGTTCTTGACGTAGTACTGGCGGCCGTAGATGCCCCAGTCGATGAAGTAGCCGACGACCTTCGAGGAGGTCGTGCCGGCGGTGTCGCGCTCGGCGCCGGGCGTGGCGGTCGCGGAGCCCGCTCCGGCGAGGAGTCCGGCGCCGAGGGCGGCGCAACACGTGGCGGCGACGAGCGTCCTGACGGGGACGCGGGAGCTGTGCGGTCTGAGCATCGTGACTCCGGGGGAGGGGAGCATGGCGGGGAAGGGTGCTGCCTGGACCCGCTGGGCCGATTGGCATGAACGCGGTGGCGGGTTGTTGGGGGAGACCGTAGAGGACTAGACCACTTGGGTCAATGGTTCGGACCAATTCCGGCCGGGCGCGGCGGGCCGCCGAATGTGTCCTAATGAACGGTCGTTAACTGGTGACTCGCTGCTCCGGATCGGGCATACTCCAAGCGCCACCGCCGCTGATCAGCGGCTTCCGTGATCCGGAGGAGGACCATCGGCTGTGGCACGTGAGACCCGGCGGCACCACCTCATCCCCGGTGCGTGTCCGCCGCAGTGCCCGACAGGGAGGAGAGCGTCGCCATGCCCGACCGCGCCCCGCAGCCGGTGGACCGTCAACTGCCCACGGAAGAGGCCCGGGATCTGATCTCGCTCGTCCGCGAGATCGCGCAGCGGGAGATCGCCCCGCACGCGGCCGAGGAGGAGGACGCCGGTCGCTTCCCGCGCGAACTCTTCGGCCTGCTCTCGGAGTCGGGGCTGCTCGGCCTGCCGTACGACTCGGAACACGGCGGCGGCGACCAGCCGTACGAGGTCTACCTCCAGGTCCTGGAGGAGCTGGCCATGGCCCGCCTCACCGTCGGCCTCGGTGTGAGCGTCCATACCCTCGCCTGTCACGCCCTGGCCAACTACGGCACCAAGGAGCAGCAGGCCGAACATCTGCCGGCGATGCTCGGTGGCCGTCTGCTCGGCGCGTACTGCCTCTCCGAGCCCTCGTCCGGCTCGGACGCCGCGTCCCTGCGGACGAAGGCCGTGCGGGACGATGGGGGCCCCGCCCGCTCGAGCGGAGCCGGGAGCGGGGGAGACTGGGTGATCACCGGCACCAAGGCCTGGATCACCCATGGCGGCATCGCGGACTTCTACACGGTCATGGCCCGCACGGGCGGTGAGGGCTCCGGTTCCCGGGGCATCACGGCCTTCCTCGTGCCGGGTGACGCCGAGGGGCTGAGCGCCGCGGCACCCGAGAAGAAGATGGGCATGAAAGGCTCACCCACCGCGCAGCTCCATTTCGACGGGGTGCGCGTCGCCGACAGCCGGCGCATCGGCGAGGAGGGCCAGGGCTTCGCGATCGCCCTGTCCGCGCTCGACTCCGGGCGGCTCGGCATCGCGGCCTGCGCGATCGGCGTCGCCCAGGCCGCCCTGGACGAGGCGGTCGCCTACGCCACCGGGCGGCAGCAGTTCGGGCGGCCGATCTCCGACTTCCAGGGGCTGCGCTTCATGCTCGCGGACATGGCGACGCAGATAGAGGCGGGCCGCGCGCTCTACCTCTCCGCCGCACGGCTGCGCGACGCGGGCAGGCCTTTCTCCAAGCAGGCGGCCATGGCGAAACTCCTGTGCACCGACGCCGCGATGAAGGTCGCCACGGACGCCGTGCAGATCCTCGGCGGGTACGGCTACACGGCGGACTTCCCCGCCGAGCGGTACATGCGCGAGGCGAAGGTGCTCCAGATCGTCGAGGGCACCAATCAGATCCAGCGGATGGTCATCGCCCGTCACCTCGCGGGGCCCGAGTCACGCTGAAGGAGCCACGGAAGGAGTCGGGCACACCGAACGGATCCATGGTGGTGACGAACTGGTCGAGCCCGCTCGGCGGCGTCGCCAGTCGCACCCACTCCGGATCGTGACGCCCCGGCAAGGTGCGGCCTCGTTCGGCCCAAGTCCGCATCAGGGCCCGGTAGATCGGCGGGTCCTGATGCGAGGCCGGCCCCTGCGGAAGCGATTCTTCCGAAGCCGGCACGAAGATGTGACGACGACGCCCGGTCACCGAAGATGTTGGGGTCATACCGGCCCAACGCGCGTGAGGGCGGACCGGTCACCGCTCCCGGGAATCGTGTCTGAGTTCGCGACGGTACCGAACGGGGCAGGACGAGTCCTGCCCGCCGGGCGCGGACGCCGTGGGCCGAACCGGCCCTGACGTCAGGCGGCTTGGCGCCGCTCGGGCTGCTGACGCCGCATCACCTGCACGCGCATCGGGCGTGAGCCCGGACCGCCGACGTGCGAGAAGGGCTGGGTCCGCCAGTCGAGGCCCTGAGGGAGCGTCAACAGAAGGGCGGTGTCCTGCTCCTGCGGCTCGACGGACTCGTCCGCGGGCCGGGCGTCGTCGGCCGAACGGCCCGTGCCGGCGCAGACCGTGAGCCCGAAGGGGTTCCACGGCGACACGACCAGCGCGTGCTCGGGCAGGCGGTCCTCGTCGGACAGCAGCGCGATGGGCTGGGTGCAGTCCGGGCAGATCACCCGGTACATCTCGAAGGTGTCGTACGCGTCGAACTCGTCGTCCGGTTCGACACCCTCCGGCTCGGGCTCGATGACTGCCTGGAGCCGCTTGGGTGCGGTACGACCAGGGCGCTTGGGATTCTGCATGGGATTCTCCCCCTCAGGTGGGCCGTGAAGGCACTGCGGCCTCGACCACAGCAAGCATTTCCCGCCTCGTCTCGGCGGTAATCACGAGATCATCACGAAGCCTGTTCGGGTGCTGTGGTCTTCGTCACATGCCGTTCGCAGATGCCCAGCACGGCGCGGCTGTCACCCGTCTGGCCCACAGGCGGCTCTCCGTCACGTCACGAACCGGGTATGACCTGCGCCGCTCAGGTATCGGAGGCGATCAACCGCCCTGTAGGTTCTTGCGCCATGGAGGAGCTGGACCGACAGATCGTGCAGCTGCTCGTCGCGGACGGGCGGATGAGCTACACCGACCTGGGCAAGGCCACGGGCCTGTCCACGTCGGCGGTGCATCAGCGTGTGCGCCGACTTGAGCAGCGTGGCGTCATCCGGGGCTATGCCGCGGTCGTCGACCCGGAGGCCGTCGGGCTGCCGATGACCGCGTTCATCTCGGTCAAACCCTTCGACCCCAGTGCCCCCGACGACATCGCCGAACGCCTCGCAGGCGTCCCGGAGATCGAGGCCTGCCACAGCGTCGCCGGCGACGAGAACTACATCCTCAAGGTCCGTGTGGCGACCCCGCACGAGTTGGAGGAACTGCTCGCGAGGCTGCGGTCCCTGGCGGGGGTGTCGACGCGGACGACGGTGGTGCTGTCCACGCCGTACGAGGCGAGGCCGCCGAGGATCTGACCGTCGGTCGCCGGTCACCGCTGCGGGCAGGCGTTCCGCCGGGTGAGAGTGCCCTGAAAGCGTGCCCGGGTGCGGCGCGACGGTCGGCACACGCGAAACTGTCCCCATGAGTGATCGCACCGCCTCGTCGAAGACCGTGTTGCTCCGTGGTGGAGAAGTCCACAGCCCCGCCGACCCGTTCGCCACCGCGATGGTCGTGGAACACGGCCAGATCGCCTGGGTCGGCTCCGAGGGCGCCGCCGACGCCTTCGGAGCCGACGTCGACGAGGTGATCGACCTCGAAGGCGCCCTGGTCACCCCGGCGTTCACCGACGCCCATGTGCACACCACGGCCACCGGCCTCGCGCTCACCGGCCTCGACCTCTCCGCCGCCCCCTCCCTGGAGACCGCCCTCGTTCTCGTACGGGAATTCGCGGCCACCCGCCCGGCGGACCGCGTCCTCCTCGGCCACGGCTGGGACGCCGCCCGCTGGCCCGGCGGCCGCCCGCCGACCCGCGCCGAACTCGACGAGGCCACCGGCGGCCGACCGCTCTACCTGAGCCGGATCGACGTCCACTCGGCGGTCGTCACCACGGCCCTGCTCGATCTGGTCCCGGGCGCCGACGCCTTCGAGGACGGCCCGCTCACCCGTGACGCCCACCACGCCGTACGGGCCACCGCCCTCGGCGCCATCACTCCCGCCCAGCGCACCGAGGCCCAGCGCGCCGCCCTCGCCCACGCCGCCTCGCTCGGCATCGGCTCGATCCATGAGTGCGCGGGCCCCGAGATCTCCTCCGAGGACGACTTCACGGGGTTGCTGCGACTCGCCACCGAGGAGCCCGGCCCGCGCGTGGTCGGCTACTGGGCCGAGCGGGACGTGGAGAAGGCGCGCGCCCTCGGGGCGGTCGGCGCCGCGGGCGACCTCTTCGTCGACGGCGCCCTCGGCTCGCACACCGCGTGCCTGCACGCGGACTATGCCGACGCCGCGCACACCGGCACGGCCTACCTGGACGCGGCGGCAGTCGCCGCCCATGTGGTCGCCTGCACCGAGGCGGGCCTCCAGGCGGGCTTCCACGCCATCGGGGACGCCGCGGTGGCCTCGGTGGTCGAAGGAGTGCGGGCGGCCGCCGAGAAGGTCGGCCCGGCCCGTGTGAGGGCGGCGCGACACCGCGTCGAGCACGCCGAGATGCTCACCCCCGACACCATCGCCGCCTTCGCCGATCTCGGCCTCACCGCCTCCGTGCAGCCCGTCTTCGACGCGCTGTGGGGCGGCGAGGAGGGGATGTACGCCCAACGGCTGGGCGTCGAACGTGCCCGCACCCTCAACCCGTTCGCGGCCCTGCTGCGCGCCGGCGTGCCCCTGGCCTTCGGCTCCGACAGCCCGGTCACCCCCCTCGACCCGTGGGGCACCGTCCGCGCGGCGGCCTTCCACCGCACGCCGGAGCACCGGGTGTCCGTGCGCGCCGCGTTCACGGCGCACACGCGGGGCGGCTGGCGGGCGATCGGACGGGACGACGCGGGCGTCCTCGTACCGGGCGCGCCCGCGGACTACGCGGTGTGGCGCACCGGCGAACTCGTCGTCCAGGCCCCCGACGACCGCGTCGCCCGCTGGTCCACCGACCCCCGCTCCGGCACCCCCGGCCTGCCCGACCTGAGCCCCGGCACCGACCTGCCCGTCTGCCTGCGGACCGTGGTGGCCGGGCGAACGGTCTTCGTACGGCCGGGTGAGTGATCTCCCGGGACGACGCGGAGCCGAGCACGGTCCGTCGGCGCGCCGCGCGACCTGCGAGTCCTCCCCTCCCACCAGGGCTTTGAGGAAAACTTCGCAGGTCAAACGGCGGTTGACAGTGGGCTGCAGGGGACGGGTAGGTTCGGCCGGGTCCACCACCGGACATCCGACCGGGGAACTTCCGAGCGGTCGTCGAGGCGCCGCTGGGTCAGGGGTGGTGCGCCGCACCGGCGCACGACCACTGGCAGCCAGGCCCAGGGTTCGCGCTACGGCGAGTGAACGTTCCGGCTCGGTCGGGTAGGTGTGACCCGGGTGGGGCCCGGACGCTCAGTAGACAACGGCTTTCGGTCGACCCGCAGCCAGCGGGCCCCAGGTCGGCCCGAAGGGCGTCGGGCCCCCATCCGCAGCGCACGACCTCTGTACTTCGAGCCGTGCTGGTACGAGATTTGTTCTGTGGCGGCGCACTGGCTACTCAGAGCGCACTCCCGCGCACCCCTTGTTGAATCGACATCCCTCCGGACACGAGCCGACACTCCCCCGCAGGCCGTGGCCACTATGGTGGTCCCCTGCGTACGGACTGAAGGGGCAGCAGTGAACGACGGCGACGGGACCCTCGCGGCGAAAGGCCAGGAGAGGCGGTTCGGCCCGCTCGGCACGGCCTTGGTGATCATCCCGACCTACAACGAGGCGGAGAACATCAAGGCGATCGTCGGCCGGGTGCGGAAGGCCGTCCCCGACGCCCACGTCCTGGTGGCCGACGACAACAGCCCCGACGGCACCGGCAAGCTCGCCGACGAACTGGCCGCCGAGGACGACCACGTCCAGGTGCTGCACCGCAAGGGCAAGGAAGGGCTCGGCGCCGCCTACCTCGCGGGCTTCCGCTGGGGCATGGAGAACGGCTACGGCGTCCTCATCGAGATGGACGCCGACGGCTCGCACCAGCCCGAGGAACTGCCCCGGCTGCTGATCGCGCTCAAGGGCGCCGATCTCGTCCTGGGCTCCCGCTGGGTGCCGGGCGGGCGCGTGGTGAACTGGCCCAAGTCCCGCGAGTTCATCTCCCGCGGCGGCAGCCTCTACTCCCGGGTCCTGCTCGACGTCCCCGTCCGTGACGTCACCGGCGGCTATCGGGCCTTCCGCACCGAGACCCTCGAAGGGCTCGGCCTCGACGAGGTCGCCTCCCAGGGCTACTGCTTCCAGGTCGACCTCGCCCGTCGCGCGATCAGGGCGGGCTACCACGTCGTCGAGGTGCCCATCACCTTCGTCGAGCGTGAGCTCGGCGACTCCAAGATGAGCCGGGACATCCTCGTCGAGGCGCTGTGGCGGGTCACGGCGTGGGGTGTGGGCGAGCGGGTCGGCAAGATCCTGGGGCGGGACGGCAAGGGGTCCGGGGAAGGCAAGCAGGGCTGAGACGGAGGGACGGCCGGGGCCGGTGGTGTTCCACGGCCGGGCTGATCATCCGCTTATCCCGAGCTGAGCCGGGGCCAGGCACACTGGGAGCATGACGACTGGCGCTTCCACTCCGACGTTTCCCGCCCGGCCTCGGCGCTCCCGGCTGCGCACGTTTCTGCCGTTGGGTGTCGCCGCGTGGCTGGTGCTGGAGATCTGGCTGCTCACGGTGGTCGCGGGCGCGGCCGGCGGGTTCACGGTCTTCCTGCTTCTCGTCGCCGGATTCCTCGTCGGCTCGGCGGTGGTCAAGCGGGCCGGGCGGCGGGCGTTCCGGGTGCTGAGCGAGACGCTGCAACAGCAGCAGGGCGGGGCGGCCGCGACCGGCACCGAAGCCGGGGCCGGCAAGAGCGAGGGCAACGGGTTCCTGATGCTGGGTGGCCTGCTCCTGATGCTGCCGGGGATGGTCTCGGACGCGGTGGGGCTGGTGCTGTTGATTCCGCCGGTCCAGAAGGCGCTCGGGCGCTATACGGAGCGGACCTTCGAGCGCAAGATCCGTGAGGCGGGTTCCGGAACGTTCGGGGATGCCTTTCAGCAGGCACGCATGCATCGGCCCGACGGCAAGGTCGTGCAGGGTGAGGTGATCCGCGACGACGCGGCTTCCGGCGACGCGCCGGGGCAGGGGCCGCGCCCGCCGCTGGACCGCTGAGGCGTTTTTTCGCCCCCGCCGCCCTTACCCGTTCCCCTCCACAGGGGCTGCGCCCCTTCGACCCCCAGCGCGCGGGTCCGGTGGGGCTTCTCGCAAAGTTCCCCGCGCCCCTCAGGAAGCACGGGCTGCTGCGCCCCGTGCTTCCTGAGGGGCGCGAGAAAGACCGCGGGCGCCGTACATGTGCGTACGGCGCCCGCGGTCAATCGGTTGCGCTGTGGTCCGCCTGACCCCCAAAGGGGCGGGCTAGGCGGATTTGCGGCTGTCTCGCGGATGTACCGCGATGTTCATCGCGCCGGAGCGGAGAACCGCGAGGCGCTCCTCGAGGACCTCTTCGAGTTCCTCACGGGTGCGCCGCTCCATCAGCATGTCCCAATGCGTACGCGCGGGCTTGGCCTTCTTTTCCTCAGGGCCGTCGCCGTCCACGAGGAGTGCTTGGGCCCCGCAGACCTTGCACTCCCACTCCGGCGGAATCTCCGCCTCGACCGAGAAGGGCATCTCGAAGCGGTGCCCCTTCTCGCATGCGTACTCCACGGCCTGGCGCGGAGCCAAGTCGATGCCGCGGTCCGTCTCGTAGCTGGTCACCACGAGGCGCGTGCCGCGAAGAGCTCGCTCACTCATGAATCGTGCCTCCCGGGCTTGTCGCCCACAGGACAGGTGTCGCTGTCGTCGTCATCCGGTCAACGTCCGGTCGGCGGTAAAGATTCCCGTTCCGTGTCCCGTTCCGGGTCATGCGTCGCCGTCGTAGCCGCCCTTGTTGTACCCACCGGCGCCCGGTTTGTCACATCTAATAGCAGATGTCACCCAGCGTTTCGGCATCTTTGACGCGCAGTAACGGTACGCCTGGCAGGCCAAACGCGTACACTACAGCCCTTTCGCTTCCGGCGCTAAATCCTGTCGGGAACGGGATTGCCCGCGTCGCTGATCGCCCGGCGCACCGGAACCCTCGCGAGCAGGGCGAATCCCAGGACGAAGAAGGCGACCAGGGAGATGATCGCGTCCCGATAACTGCCGGTCAGCTGGTACGTCACACCGAACAGCAGCGGGCCCAGCCAGCTCATACCGCGGTCGCTCATCTCGTACGCGGAGAAGTACTCGGCCTCCTTGCCGGGCGGTACGAGGTGGGAGAAGAGGGAACGGGACAGGGCCTGGCTGCCGCCGAGGACCAGACCGATGCCCGAGGCGAGGACGAAGAACCACAGTGGGGCGCCCGCCGGGAGGAAGTAGCCGACGGCGAGGATCACGGTCCAGGCGACCAGGGAGCCGAGGATCGTGCGCTTGGCGCCGTAGCGGCGGGAGAGCCGGCCCATGCCGAGGGCGCCGCACACCGCCAGGACCTGGACGAGCAGCACCGCCACGATGAGTGTGGACTGCTCCAGGCCGAGTTCCTCGGAGCCGTACACCGAGGCCTGGGAGATCACTGTCTGGATGCCGTCGTTGTAGACGAGGTAGGCGAGGAGGAAGCTCAGGGTCAGTGGGTGGCGGCGCATGTCGCGGACGGTCGCCGCGAGCTGGCGCAGACCGGGGGCGGTCGCCTCCCCGCTCCCGCCCGACGGGCTGCGGCGGTCGCGCAGGCGGCGGAGCGGGATGAGGGTGAAGGCGCCCCACCAGAGGCCGGCCGAGGCCAGGCAGATGCGGACCGCCATGCCCTCGGAGACGCCGAAGCTGTCGTGGGAGGTGAAGAGGATCAGGTTGGCGACCAGGACCAGAGAGCCGGCCGCGTAGCCGAAGGCCCAGCCCCGGGAGGAGACGGCGTCGCGTTCCTCGGGGGGTGCGATCTGGGGGAGATAGGAGTTGTAGAGCATCATCGCCACGGACTGCGCCGCGTTCGCCACGACCAGCAGGAGGCCGCCGAGCAGATAGCGGTCACCGTCCAGGAAGAACATGCCGGCGGTCGCGGCGGCACCGACATAGGCGGCCGCGCCCAGGAGGGGCTTCTTGCGGCCCGTACGGTCCGCGGCCGCGCCCACCAGCGGCATGATCACGACGGCGAGGATCACCGACAGGGACACCGAGTACGCGAAGAAGGAGCCCGCGCGGACCGGTATGCCCAGGGGGTGCACATAACCGTCCGGGTCGGCCGCGGACTTGGCGACCTCGGTCAGATAGGGGCCGAGGAACACGGTCAGGACGCTGGTCGAGTAGACGGAGCAGGCCCAGTCGTAGAAGTACCAGCCGCGCTGTTCGCGCCGCCGGCCCGCGGCCTCGTCGCCCGCGTCCGTCCGCACGGTGTCGGTGCCCACCCGTGCCCCTCGCTTCCCCGTGAACGGGCCGCGCGAGGGCGTCAGACCCAGGTCCCCCGGTCCTCGAGTACCTTGCGCAGCGTGTCGATGTGATCGGTCATGATGCCATCGACGCCCAGGTCCAGGAGCCGGTGCATACGTTGCGGTTCGTTCACGGTCCACACGTGGACCTGCAGGCCGCGCGCGTGGGCGGCGCGCACGAACCGGTGGTCGACCACGGGCACCCCGGACTGCGACTCGGGCACCTGTGCGGCGACCGCCGAGCGGCGCACCGTGGCGGGGATGCCCCACGACCGCAGCCGCAGCCCCAGCACACCGCTCGTGCCGTACGAGGTGGCCAGGCGCGGGCCGGCGAGGCGCTGGGCGCGGGCGACCCGGGACTCGGAGAAGGAGCCGACGCAGACACGGTCCCAGGAGTCGGTGCGGGCGATCAGATTGAGGAGGGGGTGGAGCGCGGGCTCCGCCTTGAGGTCGACGTTCCAGCGGACCTCGGGGAAGGTTTCGAGGAGCTCCTCGAAGAGGGGGACCGGCTCGACGCCCGCCACGCGCGCGCGGCGGATCTCCTTCCACGGCAGGTCGGCCATGCGGCCCGTCCCGTCGGTCATCCGGTTCAGGGTCGCGTCGTGGAAGGCGACGAGCTTGCCGTCGAGCGTGGCGTGGACGTCGGTCTCGATGTAGCGGTAACCCGATTCCACCGCCCGCCGGAACTGGGCCACGGTGTTCTCCAGCCCGTCCGCCGCCCCGCCCCGGTGGGCGAAGGCGATCGGGCCCGGATGGTCGAGGTAGGGGTGGCGTATGAGGGCGGTCACCCGGGCAGTATGGCCCGCTTCGATGGACCGGTGGCAACGACCGTGCTGCCGGATTCCGAGGGGACGGCGAACGCGCGCAGGAAGAACTGGGCGAGCGGACCGATGGAGAGGGCGTAGAGCAGAGTGCCCACGCCGACCGTGCCGCCGAGGGCGAAGCCGGTCGCCAGCACCGCCACCTCCACGGCCGTCCGCATCAGCCGGACCGAGCGTCCGGTACGGCGGTGCAGTCCCGTCATCAGGCCGTCGCGTGGGCCCGGGCCGAACCGGGCCGCGATGTACAGGCCGGTCGCCACGCCGTTGAGCACGATCCCGGCCGCGAGGAGGAGAACCCGTACGGCCATGGTGTGCGCCTGCGGCACGAGGGCCAGGGTGGCGTCCATCGCGATGCCGACCACGAAGACGTTGGAGACCGTGCCGAGGCCCGGGCGCTGGCGGAGCGGGATCCACAGGAGCAGCACCACCGCGCCGACGACGATCGACACCACGCCGATGGTCAGGCCGGTCAGCTCCGCCAGGCCCTGGTGCAGCACGTTCCAGGGCTCCAGACCGAGGCCCGACTCCACGAGGAGCGCGGAGCTGGCGCCGTACAGCGCGAGGCCGGTGTAGAGCTGGGTCAGCCGTCGGCCCAGTCGGCGCTGTGGAGGGTCCTGCGGGCCTTGCTGCGGGCCTTGCTGCGGTTCGTGCGGCGGCTCGTGCTGTGCGGGCAAGACGTCCCCCTGGTGGTGCCGGTGGCCTGACGCATGACACTCTGTGGCTTGGAGAGTGAAGCCATCCATGGCCAATTCAGGGAAGGTGGACTGGAAATCATGGCGCAGTGGACTTCGGCGGTCGGTGCGGCTCAGCTCGCGCGGCTGCTCACCTCGCAGCAGGAGCGCCCAGCCGGCCCCGGCACACGCCGCCCGCCGGCCTACCGGGCGCTCGCCGACGGGATCCGGCTGCTGGTGCTGGAGGGCCGCGTGCCCGTGGCCGCCCGACTGCCCGCCGAGCGGGAACTCGCGCTGTCCCTCTCCGTCAGCCGTACGACCGTCGCGGCGGCCTACGAGGCGCTGCGCACGGAGGGGTTCCTGGAGTCCCGGCGGGGCGCGGGCAGTTGGACCGCCGTACCGGCCGGGAAGCCGTTGCCCGCGCGTGGTCTGGAACCGTTGCCGCCCGAGGCGCTCGGCTCGATGATCGACCTGGGCTGTGCGGCCCTTCCCGCGCCCGAGCCCTGGCTCACCCGGGCCGTGCAGGGCGCGCTGGAGGAGCTGCCCCCCTACGCCCATACGCACGGCGACTATCCGGCCGGGCTGCCCGCGCTCCGCTCCATGCTCGCCGAGCGCTACACCGCGCGCGGCATCCCGACGATGCCCGAGCAGATCATGGTGACGACGGGGGCCATGGGCGCCATGGACGCGATCTGCCACCTCTTCGCGGGGCGGGGTGAGCGGATCGCCGTGGAGTCGCCCTCCTACGCCAACATCCTTCAGCTGATGCGGGAGGCGGGGGCGCGGCTGGTGCCGGTCGCCATGGCCGACGGGCTCGCCGGGTGGGACATGGACCGGTGGCGGCAGGTCCTGCGGGACGCGGCGCCCCGGCTCGCGTACGTCGTCGCCGACTTCCACAATCCGACGGGCGCGCTCGCCGACGAGGACCGGCGACGGGGGCTCGTCGACGCGGCTCGGGGCGCCGGGACGGTCCTCGTCGCCGACGAGACGATGAGTGAGCTGTGGCTCGACGACGATGTGCGGATGCCGAGGCCCGTGTGTGCCTTCGATCCGGCGGGGTCCACGGTCATCACGGTCGGGTCGGCCAGCAAGGCGTTCTGGGCGGGGATGCGGATCGGGTGGGTGCGGGCCGCGCCGGATGTGATCCGCAGTCTCGTCGCGGCGCGGGCGTACGCGGATCTGGGGACGCCCGTGCTGGAGCAGCTGGCCGTGAACTGGCTGATGAGTACGGGCGGTTGGGCGCAGGCCGTGGCTATCAGGCGGGAGCAGGCCCGGGGGAACCGGGACGCCTTGGTGGCCGCGGTGCGTCGGGAGCTGCCGGACTGGGAGTTCTCCGAGCCTCGGGGTGGGCTGACGCTGTGGGTCCGTACCGGGGGCCTGTCGGGGTCGCGGCTCGCGGAGGTGGGGGAGCGGGTGGGGGTCCGGGTGCCGTCGGGGCCTCGGTTCGGGGTCGACGGTGCGTTCGAGGGGTATGTGCGGCTGCCGTTCACCGTGGGGGGTGCGGTGGCCGAGGAGGCGGCCGCGCGGTTGGCCGCGGCGGCGCGGCTGGTGCGGGACGGGGCGTCGGGTGGGAGCGAGGGGCCGCGGACGTTCGTGGCGTGAGGGCCGGCCGGGTGGCGCGTCCTGGCGGCGCCACGTGCCCACAGCCGGGAAACAGGGGCGGTCGCCTCAGGTTTCGGCCACCGCTGCCTTGGTGAGCGAGTCCGCCGGGGTCGTGTGGGGTGGGAGGAGGGCGAGGACTGCCTGGCGGTGGGGTTCGGGCGTGTTCTCGTCGTAGGGGTCCGGGGTGGTGGGGACCTGGAGGCGGAGGGTGGGGGCGGGGCCGAGGCGGGCGTAGCCGCGGCCCGGGGGGACGTCCGGGGTGGGTGTGGTCGGGGGCGCGGCGCCCAGGACCGCTTCGACCTGGTCGAGGGAGGCGGGGCCCAGGACGACGCGCGCGCGGGTGTGCCTGCGTACCGCGTCCGTGAGGGTGTCCAGGTGGTCGAACTGTTCGGTGACCACCACGGTGACGTTGACCGCGCGGCCGTGCCGGAGGGGGATCTCTAGGAGGGACTGCGGGTCGCGCCGGCCCTCGGCCGCGGCGAGGTGGGTCAGCACGCTCGGGCGGTCGAGGAGGAGCCAGAGGGGACGGCGGATGTCGTCCGGCGCGGGTTGGCCCGCCTGCCGGGCGCGGTTCGTGGCGATCAGCCGGCGCTCCGTCTCCTGGGACGCCCATTCCAGGCTCGTCAGGGCCCCGGAGAGGCCGCACTCCACGGCGAGGACCCCGTCGCGGCCGGTCAGGCAGGCGTGCTCGCCGCTGCCGCCGCCCTCGACGATGACGACGTCGCCGTGCTGGAGGGCCTGGAGGGCGATCGAGCGGAGCAGGGTCGTGGTGCCGCTGCCCGGTTCGCCCACGGCCAGCAGGTGCGGTTCGGTGGAGCGGACGCCGGTGCGCCAGATGACCGGCGGTACGTCGCGCTGCTGCTCTCCGGAGGGGACTCGCTCCTCCCCGGAGGACAGGGGGAGGGTGCGCTGGACCTGGCTCGCGTCGGTGAAGCCGAGAACCGTCTCGCCCGGTGCCGTCACGAAGCGCTGGGCGGTGATGTCGGTGCAGAGCGGGGGGAGGACGGCGACGGTGAGTTCGTTGCCCTCCTCGTCCCAGGTGAAGCGGTACTCACGGCCGCGGCCCGCCTTGGCGTGCAGCAGCTGCTCGATGCGCGCGCGGGCCTCGGCCTCGCCGTCCGTGAAGTACGCCGGGTAGCGGATCAGCAGATGGCAGACGCGGCCGGTGCCGTCGAACGCGTAGGTGGGGAAGGCCTTGTCCCAGGCGCCGCCGTGCGCATAGAGGGGCTCGGGGTCCTCGGCGGTCGAGAAGTACGGGACCAGGGCCTCGTAGAGGGACCGCAGACGCTGGGTCTGGGACTCGTCGGGGCCGGTGGGCTGCGAGGCGGCGCTGTCGCGGCCCGTCCAGGCTGCCGCCGCCATCAGGACGATGACGGCGAGCAGCGGGCCGTACGGCACCAGGGTCACGACCAGGACGACCGAGGCCGCCAGGAAGAGCAGCGACCCGCGTCGGTCCTTCGGGGTCTCGGTCCACCTGAGCCGTCCGGCGGCGACCAGCCGGCGCAGTCCACGCGTGATCGTGATCAACGGGTGGAGGACGTCGGTGGCGCCGTCGGCCGCCGTCCGGGCCAGCTCCCGGCTCCTGGCGAGGTGCGCGCCGCCGGTGCTCAGAATGCGAGGGAGGGGGACCCGGGCCACGGCTGTCTCCTGGGGGTGCGTGCGGATGGGGACGGGGTCAGAACTTGATCCCGCCGAGGAGGCTCGCGAGGCTCTCGCCGCCTGCCGTGATGCTCGAGGCCATGCCCGTGCTGGCGAGGTAGAAGCCGAAGAGCGTGACGACGATGCAGTGCGAGGCCTTCAGGCCGTCCTTGCGGAAGAACAGGAAGACGATGACGCCGAGCAGGACGACGCCTGAGATGTTCAAGACCATTTGGGTTCTCCTGGTTGATGGGGACAGTCACCATGAGTTCTTCCAGGGTCACAGCATGTATCCATACGATAAAAGGTGCAAATGAGTGGAATTCGGCAGATTTCGCCCGAGTGGCCGAATCCTCGTTGGGCCGTCCGGGCTGGGCTGTTGCGCGCGACGGGACTCGGTGTGATCTTTGCCTCGACTCTGTCCGCTGATGTGCGCGGGAAGCCAGTACTCTGGCGATTCACCCGTTTGGCTCGAGGCGCGTTTGTGAGAGGTGGTCCCGGCGATGAGCGAAGCCCCCGACCCGGAGGTCGTGGAGCTGGCGACCAAGATCTTCGATCTGGCCCGGCGGGGCGAGACCGAGGCGCTCGTGGCGTACGTCGACGCGGGTGTTCCGGCCGACCTCACCAACGACCGCGGCGATTCGCTCGTGATGCTCGCCGCGTACCACGGTCACGCCGACGCGGTACGGGCCCTCCTGGCCCGTGGCGGTGCGGCCGACCGCGTCAACGACCGAGGCCAGACTCCCCTCGCCGGGGCGGTTTTCAAGGGTGAGGAAGCTGTCATCCGGGTCCTTCTGGACGGCGGGGCCGACCCGGTCGCGGGCACTCCGAACGCGGTCGACACCGCCCGGATGTTCGACAAGGCCGAACTGCTCGAACTGTTCGCAGCACGCTGATCAACATGTTCTGACCAGGCAAAACACGAAAGACGGGGGAGGCGGTACGGGGCCGCCGGATATTTCGGTCGCGGCAGGAAGAACCGCCGGGTCATCATGACGTCGTGATTCACGGACATGATGGCTGGGCAGGTGTTGCCGCACCGCGTGGGCCGTGATGCGGTCCGCATGGGCCACCGACGAGAGGCAGAGGAAGATGGTCTACAGCAAGCAAGAGACGGCGGGCGCCCCGACGTGTTGTCACGCGGCCAGGTAAAGCAAGATCCCCGGTTGCGTCGACGCTTGATGTGAGGCTGTTTCCCATGTTCGAACCGGTCATAGCGCCCAGCGGTACGCTGCTCGGCCTGCTGCAGCGGGGCCGCGGCGACGGCACCCTGCACGCGCTCACCGCCCCCCGGGACGAGGCGCTCGCGGCACTGAACCACTGTGTGCTGAGCGACCCCCGCCACGACTGGCAGGTGGAGAACCGCTCCCTGTACTACGCCCGTCTCTACCTCGATCTGAGCGGCGAGCTCGACGAGATCGAGCGGCACCTCTTCGACGCCGAGGACGTGCTGGACACCGACGAGTCACGCACCGGGCTGGCCCTCGCGGTCCTCGGGCACCTCGCCTCGTACGGCAGGCGGGACGCGCTCGACCTCCTGCGCAGGTACGCCGCCGTGGGCACCAGCTGGGCCTGGGCCCTGGACGAGCTGGCCCTCAGGGACGACGACGAGGGGCTGCGCGCCCTGGCCGAACCCGTCCTGGCCCGCTTCACCACCGATCCGGAGGGGGAGGCCGAACTGGCCGCCGCCGTCCGCGACGCCTTCGAACCCCGGCCCTGGCGGCTGTGGGCCGACGACCCCCGCGAAGCCATCGCCACGCGTGTGCGTGCCGCCCACGAGACCGGCTGCTTCGACCGCTGGCAGCGGCAGATGCGACCGAGCGGACCCCGGCCGGGGTGGAGCGTCAAGGCCGTCTTCGAGTGGGCCCAGCAGGGCATCGAACGCGGAGCCGTCCTCCATGTGCCGGCCGCCCGGTGTCTCACCGCCGTCGCCGGCCCCGAGGACCGGCCCGAGATCCTCCAGGCCGCCCGATTCGGTGACGACGGTGCCCGCTGCACCGCCCTTCGCTACCTCGCCGACGGCAACGATCCCGAGGCCCTCGACCTGATCGAGGGCGCCGTGACCGACGGGACGACGATGGTCGTGGAGGCCGCCGTCGCCGCCTTCGAACGGATGCGCAGCATGGCCGCCGTCGACCGGGCGCGAGGCTGGGTCCACCGGCCCGACCCGCTGGGTGCCGCCGCCGGACGCATGCTCGCCTGTCTCGGCGGGACCAAGGACAGCGACCTGGTGCTGGGCGCGCTGCGGGAGGCCGTACGCGGCGAAGGGCCCGACGCGCCCACCCTGTGGACGCTCGTCGACGGCACCGGCCGCCTGGGCATCGTCTGCGCCGCACCCGTTCTGCGCCACATCTACCGCGAGACCGCCTCCTCCCACCTCCGGGGCCGCGCCGCCCGCGCGCTCGCCGCCACCGACCCCTCCTTCCCGGCCGGCTTCGCCGTCGAGTGCCTCTGGGACTGCGAGGAGACCACCCGTGAGATCGCCGCTCGGCACGCCGAGACCGGTGACACGCGCGTCGTCGACCAACTCCGTCGACTGGCCGCCGACCCGGCCGAGGAGGCCGAGGTCCAGACAGCCGTACGCAGCCGGATCGGTCCTGACATGCCCGCAGTGTGAACATCGGGTGACCCGGAAGTCAGGAGGGCATGGACGCGGTCCGACCTGGACATGTGTGCAGCGCAACGCTCATGGGACGTTCCCCGCCCGGAAAGATCCACGTTGACGCGGCCACGTCCGGTACGACGACAACACCGGTATGCGTGTCGTCATAGTGACCGAGTCCTTTCCCCCCGATGTGAACGGCGTGGCCCACTGCGCCCTGCAGACCGCGCGGCACCTCGTCGCGCGGGGGCACGCCCCGCTCGTCGTGGCCCCGGCCACCGCCCAGGGAACCGGAGCGGGAGCCGACCTCCAGGCACCGTGCCCCGTAGTCCGTGTCCCCTCCCTTCCGCTCCCGGGCTATCCCCAGGTCCGTGTCGCCCTGCCCAGCCGCCGGGTCGCCGCGGCGATCGTCGAACACCGGGCCGACATCGTCCACCTGGCCAGCCCCTTCGTCCTCGGCGTCCGCGGCATGGCGGCCGCCGCCCGCCTCGGGGTACCCGCCGTCGCGATCTACCAGACCGACCTCGCCGGATACGCCCGCACCTACGTCCACGCCGGTGAGGCGGCGGCCTGGCGGCGCATCCGCTCCGTGCACGCCGCCGCCGACCGCACCCTCGCCCCGTCCAGCTCGGCCCTGCGCGACCTGGAGGCACACGGCGTGCCCCGGGTCAGCCTGTGGCCGCGCGGCGTCGACACCGTCCGGTTCCGCCCCGACCTGCGCGACGAGGCGCTGCGTCGCGAACTGGCGCCGGGCGGTGAGCTGATCGTCGGCTACGTCGGCCGCCTCGCCCCCGAGAAACAGATCGAGCTGCTCGCCGGGGTGTGCGGCCTGGACGGTGTACGGGTCGTCGTCGTGGGCGACGGGCCCAGCGAGCCCGGCCTGCGCGAGGCCCTGCCCGGAGCCGTCTTCCTCGGCCGCCGCACCGGCGACGAACTCGCCCGGATCTTCGCCTCGTTCGACGTCTTCGCCCACACCGGCCCCTTCGAGACCTTCTGCCAGACCGTGCAGGAGGCCATGGCCAGCGGGGTGCCCGTGGTGGCGCCCGCCGCCGGAGGCCCGCTGGACCTCGTCGCCCACGGGCGCACGGGACTGCTGGTCCCGCCGCGAGACGCGGCCGCCGTACGCGACGCCGTGTGGTCCCTGGCCGCCGATCCCGCGCTGCGGGCCGCGTACGGGGCCGCCGGACGGGCCATGGTCGAGGGGCGCACCTGGGCGGCCGTCGGCGATCAGCTCATCGGGCACTACGCCGATGTGCTGGCGGCGCGGACGGTGGTGGCGGCATGAGCGGGGCCGCTTCCCCGAAGCTGCGGATCGTACGGCTCGCCAACTTCGTCGCGCCCACCTCGGGCGGTCTGCGGACCGCGCTGCGGGAGCTGGGCAAGGGGTTCGAGGCGGCCGGGCACGAGGCCGTGCTCGTCGTGCCCGGCGAGCGGTACACCGACCGTGCGACCGAGCAGGGCCGGGTGATCACGCTGCCCGGGCCGCTGCTGCCGGGGACCGGTGGCTACCGCGTCCTCGCGGACAAGCGGCGGGTGGCCCGCCTGCTGGAGTCGCTGGAGCCCGACCGGCTGGAGGTCTCCGACCGGACCACGCTGCGCTGGACCGGGGCGTGGGCCCGGCGGGCCAGGGTGCGCGCGGTGATGGTCTCGCACGAGACCGCCGACGGGGTGCTGCGGACCTGGGGGCTGTCCGAGGGGCTGGCCCGGCGGGCCTCCGACGCCCTCAACGTCCGTACGGCCCACACCTACTCGCGGGTGGTGTGCACCACTGAGTTCGCCGAACGGGAGTTCGTACGGATCGGCGCCCGGAACGTCGTACGGGCACCCCTGGGCGTCGACCTCGTGGGACGGCACCCCGCGCTGCGGGACCCGGGGCTGCGCGAGCGGTACGCGCGCGTGGACGAAGTTCTGCTGGTGATGTGTTCCCGGCTGTCCGTCGAGAAGCGGCCCGGGACGGCCCTCGACGCCCTGGAGGCTCTGCTGCGGCGCGGTCTGCGGGCCGTGCTGGTCGTCGCCGGGGACGGGCCGCTGCGCGGCAGGCTCGAACAGCGGGGGAAGGGGCTGCCGGTGACCTTCCTGGGGCATGTCGGCGACCGCGACACGCTGGGCGCCCTGCAGGCCTCCGCCGATGTGGCCCTGGCCCCCGGGCCCGCCGAGACGTTCGGTCTCGCCGCGTTGGAGGCGATGGCCTGCGGGACGCCCGTGGTGGCCAGCTCCTCGTCGGCGCTGCCGGAGGTCATCGGGTCGGCCGGGGCCACGGCGGCGGACCACGGGGAGGCCTTCGCGGACGCCGTCGAGCTGCTGCTGGACCGGCCCGAGGGCGAGCGCCGGGACGCGGCACGCGCGCGTGCCGAGTGCTTCGGCTGGCAGACCGCGGTGGACGCGTTCCTCGCCGCGCACGACGCGACCGTCGGGCGCCCCGTGCGGGAGGGCGTCGGATGAGGGCCCTGCGGTTCGTGGCCCTCGGCGACTCCCTCACCGAGGGCGTGGGCGACCCCGTCGAAGGCGGCCGGCGGGGCTGGGCCGCGCTGCTCGCCGACGGGCTCGGTCCCGCCGTGGAGTTCACCAACCTGGCCGTCAGCGGCTCCCAGACACGCGACGTGCTGGACCGGCAGCTGTCCGCCGCGCTCGCGCTCGGCCCGGACATCGCCTCCGTCGTCATCGGGGTCAACGACACCCTGCGCCGCACCTTCGACATCCACGCCGTAGCCGCCCGCCTCGACGAGATCTACGCGGCCTTCCGGGAGCGGGGCGCGGTGCTGCTCACCGCGTGTCTGCCCGACCCCGGGGCGATGCTCGGCCTGCCCGGGGCGCTCGCCCGCCCCCTCGCCCGGCGACAGCGGGCCGTCAACACGGTCGTGCACGCCCTCTCCGAGCGCCACGGGGCGGTCCATCTGCACGCCTCGGAGGGCGCCTGGCTCACGGACCCCGCGATGTGGAGCGCGGACCGGCTGCACCCCGGCGAACGGGGGCACCGGCAACTCGCCGTCCGCTTCCACGCCCTGCTCACGGAGGCGGGGATCGCCACGGGGCCCGCCCCTGCCGCCGAGCCCCAGTTCCCGGCGCCCACGCGCGGCGCCGGCCTCTGGTGGCTGGCCACGGCGGGGACGGGCTGGGTGGCCCGGCGCTGCACCGACCTGCTCCCGCAGCTCCTCACCCTCGCCGCCGCCGAGGTACGCCACAAGGCGCGCGGCACCAGTGCCCGACTGGACCTGTCCGCCTCCCACGCGGTGGCGTCGGCCCTGGCCGCGCCGGCCGTGTCCGGTCAGCGGCCGGAGGTGGCGTGAGGCAACAGGAAAACGGCGCTGGTCAACGGCGGTGCCGTACGGCGACGAAGCGCACCGGGGTGCCCGGCGTGGCCTGGGCCGCGCCGGGCAGGTCCGCCGAATGGACCACCGCGATCACCGGGTAGCCCCCGGTGGTCGGGTGATCGGCGAGGAAGACGACCGGGCGGCCGTCCGGTGGCACCTGGACGGCGCCCAGCACCATGCCCTCGCTGGGGAGTTCACCCGCCCGGGAGCGCTCCAGGGCGGGCCCCTCCGTGCGCAGCCCGATGCGGTTGCTCGCCGAGGAGACGGCGTAAGGGTGCCTGGTGAGGGTGTGCAGCGCCGCGTCCGTGAACCAGTCGTCGCGCGGGCCCAGGGTGACGCGCAGGACGAGCTCCGAGGGCGGCGCCGGGTGCGGGCCGACGTCCACGCGCGCGTGGAGATGGCTCGGGCGGCCGAGCGGGAGCACCGTGCCGTCCGTCAGCGGAGGCGGGCCGAGGCCCGACAGCAGGTCGGTGGAGCGGCTGCCGAGGACCGGCTCCACGGTCACACCGCCACAGACGGCGAGATAGCCGCGTACGCCGGAGCGCGCCGGCCCGATGTCCAGCACCGCCCCTCCGGGGACCCGTACGGGCGCTCCCCAGGCGACCGGGCGGCCGTTCACGGTGACCGCGCAGGGGGCGCCTCCGACCGCCACGACGACCGTCGAGCGGGGCCGCACGGAACAGCCGTTGAGCGTGGTCTCCAGGACAGCCGCGTCCGGCGGGTTGCCCACCAGGCGGTTGACCAGGGCGGCCGCCGGGGCGTCGAGGGCGCCCGCGCGGGGCACGCCGAGGTGGGCGTGTCCGGGACGGCCGCGGTCCTGGACGGTGGTCAGGGCGCCGGCCCGGACGACGACGAGGGCGCGGTCGGTCACGGGGTCGCCACCGGTGTGAAGCGGACCCGGGTACCCGGAGCCAGCAGAGCGGCCGGCACGCGCGTGTGGTCCCACAGAACGGCGTCCGTGGTACCGATCAGCTGCCAGCCGCCGGGGGAGGAACGCGGGTACACGCCGGTGTACGGGCCGGCCAGGGCCACCGCCCCCGTAGGGACGGCCGTGCGCGGGGTCGCCCGGCGCGGGACCTCGCGGGGCAGCCCGGTGAGGTAGCCGAATCCCGGGGCGAAGCCGCAGAAGGCCACGCGGTACTCGGCCGCCGCGTGGATCCGGGCGACCTCGGCCTCGTCGACACCCCAGTGGGCGGCGACGTCCGGCAGGTCGGGGCCGTCGTACCGTACGGAGATCTCGACGACCTCCTCCGCGCGCGGCGCGACGGGCGGAACCCTCCAGGAGGCGAGGCGCTCGGCGAGACGGGCCGGGTCGTCGAGGCCGTCCAGGAGGACGGTACGGGCGGCGGGGACGATCTCGGCCACCGACAGGTCGCCCCTCGCGCGGCGGCGCAGCAGCTCGGCGTGCAGGGCCTCGGCCTCCTCGCCCGTGCCCACCTCGATCAGCAGCGCGCGGTTCCCGACCGGCAGCGCCCTCATGAGAACGCCTCCACGCGTACCCCGGCGGCCGCCAGCTCGGCCCGCACCCGCCGGGCCAGCTCCACCGCGCCCGGCGTGTCACCGTGCAGGCAGAGGGAGCGGGCCCGGACGAGGATGCGCTCCCCCGAGTGGGAGACGACCGTGCCGGAACGGGCCAGGCCGACGGACCGCTCGATCACGGCCTCGATATCCGTGATCACGGCACCCTCGTGACCGCGCGGTGCCAGCGTGCCCTGGTCGGTGTACGCGCGGTCCGCGAACGCCTCGGTGACGGCGGCCAGACCGGCCGCCTCGGCCAGCTTGAGGAGCCATGAGCCGGGCAGGCCGAGGACGGGGAGCGTGGCGTCGGCGAGGCGTACCCCCTCCACCACCGCCGCCGCCTGTTCCTCGTCGTGCACGACCCGGTTGTAGAGCGCGCCGTGCGGCTTCACGTACGACACGCGCGTGCCCGCCGCGCGGGCGAAGACCTCCAGGGCGCCGATCTGGTACGCCACCTCGGCCGCCAGTTCGGCGGGCGGCACGTCCATCGCGCGCCGCCCGAAGCCCGCCAGGTCGTGGTAGGAGACCTGGGCTCCGACCCGCACGCCGCGCTCGGCCGCCAGCTCGCAGACCCGCCGCATGGTGGCCGCGTCCCCGGCGTGGAAGCCGCAGGCCACGTTGGCGCTGGTGACGACGGACAGCAACTCCTCGTCGTCGGTCAGTGTCCAGCGGCCGAAGCCCTCGCCGAGGTCGGCGTTGAGATCGATGGAGCTCATGGGTCCCATTCTCCTGCTTGTTTCCTCTGTCTGTTGCTCTGGTTTCTCCGGTGACCGGTTCCTGTCGGATCCGTCCGTCAGAAGACTCGGTACTGCTCGTCGCGGGCGTCGGTCAGGAACATCTGGCCCGGTGCGTGGGTGATCGCGAACGGTGGGCGGGAGGCCATCACAGCGGCCTGGGGTGTCACCCCGCAGGCCCAGAACACCGGGACGTCGTCCGGTTCGGCGTCCACCGGGTCGCCGAAGTCCGGGCGGGACACGTCCGCGATGCCGAGGCCCGCCGCCTCGCCGCAGTGCACCGGGCCGCCGTGCACGGCCGGGAGCAGACTGCTCTCCCGGATCGCGGCGGCCAGATGCTCGGGCGGCACCGGACGCATCGACACGACCATCGGGCCCCGCATCCGGCCGGCGGGCCGGCACTGGCGTCCGGTGACGTACATCGAGACGTTGCGGCCCTGCTCGATGTGGCGCATCGGGACGCCGGCTTCGGTCAGCGCCCACTCGAAGGTGAAACTGCACCCGATCAGGAACGACACGAGGTCCTCGCGCCAGACGTCCACCACGTCCGTCGGCTCGGCCACCAACTCGCCGTGCTCCCAGACCCGGTAGCGCGGCAGATCCGTGCGCAGGTCCGCGCCCTCGGCGAGCGGGGTCGTCCACGCGCCGGCGTCCGTGACGTCGAGCACGGGACACGGCTTGGGGTTGCGCTGGCAGAACAGCAGCATGTCGTACGCCCAGTCGGCGGGCACCGAGATCAGGTTCGCCTGGGTGTGCCCGGCGGCGACCCCGGCGGTGGGGCCGGACACGCCCGAACGGAACCGGGCGCGCGCCTCTTCGGGGGTCCACGCGTGCGCGTGCGGGTCCACGAGGGTCAAGGGGCGGTCGTGCGGGGCGGAGGCCGGGGGGCCTTGGGTGGCGCCGGTCGGGAGACGGTCGTGAGTCGTCACGTGGTTCACACGAGTTCCTTTCCGCGTGTTTCCGGGAGGCCGAGCAGGGCCACCGCCGCCAGGCCGTAGCCGATCGCGCCGAAGATCAGCGCGCCGCCGACGCCCCAGCTGTCGGCCAGGAAGCCGACCGTGGTCGGGAAGACGGCGCCCACCGCACGGCCGGTGTTGTACGTGAAGCCCTGCCCGGTGCCCCGCACGGCCGACGGGTACAGCTCGCTGAGGAACGAGCCGAAGCCGCTGAAGATCGCCGACATACAGAACCCGAGGGGGAAACCGAGGACCAGGAGAAGGGTGTCGGCGCCGCTCGGGATGTTCGCGTACGCCAGGATGCACAGCGCCGAGAGCACCGCGAAGAGCCAGATGTTCCGCCGGCGGCCCAGCCGGTCGGTGAGATAGCCGCCGGTCAGGTAGCCGATGAAGGCGCCGGAGATCAGAAGGGTGAGGTAGCCGCCGGTGCCGACGACCGACAGACCCCGCTCCGTCTTCAGATACGTGGGCACCCAGGTCGCCAGCGTGTAGTAGCCGCCCTGGACGCCGGTGGAGAGCAGCACCGCGAACACAGTGGTGCGCAGCAGACCCGGCTGGGTGGCCGTGCCCGGCCGGAAGATCGCGGCGAACGAGCCCCTCTCGGCGCTCTTCTCGCGTGCGGCCGCGGCCTGCGGGGCGTCCTCGACCGAGCGGCGCACCCAGATCACGAGCAGCGCGGGCAGTGCGCCGGTCCAGAACATCACGCGCCAGGCCAGGTCGTCGTCGAGGAAGGAGAAGACCATCGTGTAGACGATCACGGCCAGTCCCCAGCCCACGGCCCAGGAGCTCTGGATCGCGCCGAGCGTACGTCCCCGGTGCTTGGCGCTCGCGTACTCGGCGACCAGGATCGCGCCGACCGCCCACTCACCGCCGAAGCCCAGCCCCTGAAGGGCGCGGAAGACCAGCAGGGTCTCGTAGTTGGGCGCGAAGCCGCAGGCCACGGTGAAGACCGCGTAGGTCACCACGGTGATCATCAGCGCCTTCACCCGGCCGATCCGGTCCGCGAGCACGCCCGCGGCGGCGCCGCCGATCGCCGACACGACCAGGGTGACCGTGGTGAACAGTCCGGTCTGGCCGTTGTCCAGGCCGAAGTAGGCCGTGAGCGCGACCATGCTCAGCGGCAGCGTGAAGTAGTCGTACGAGTCGAGCGCGTAGCCGCCGAACGCGCCGCCGAAGGCGCGGCGACCACGCGGTCCGAGGGCGCGCAGCCAGCCGAACGCGCCGTCGTCCGAGATCGGTTCGCCCTGGTCGGGCTTGGTCGTGGAGGAGAGGGCCGGGGAGGGAGGGGGCGTGCTCATGGACACCTCGCGGTGAGGGAGGGGGAGGGCAGGGGGACCGAGCCGTGCCGTTGTGCCATGCCGTGCAGTGGAGCCGTGCGGAGGGCGCCTGTCCAGCAAGGTAGAGGATCGTTGAACAATCCTTCAATACCCGTGTTGTTTCGTTCTTGTGTCTGCGGTTGAATTCCGCGCATGGCCGCCGAACTGACCGGACTTGCCGACGACCGTGCCCTCCTGGGGCGCACCAGCACCGCCGAGCGGGTTTCGGACATCCTCCGGAGCCGCATCGCCGAGGGCTTCTTCCCGCCCGGCACACGGCTGTCCGAGGACAGCATCGGCGGTGCCCTCGGTGTCTCCCGCAACACCCTCCGCGAGGCGTTCCGCCTGCTCACCCATGAACGGCTCCTCGTCCACGAGCTCAACCGCGGCGTCTTCGTGCGCGTGCTGACCGTCGAGGACGTCGAGGACATCTACCGCACCCGCCGCCTCGTCGAGTGCGCCGTCGTGCGCGGCCTCGGGGCCCCGCCGTACGGTCTCGACGGCCTCGCCGAAGCCGTCGCGGAAGGGCAGCGCGAGGCGCGTGAAGGTGACTGGAAAGGTGTCTCCACCGCCAACATCCACTTCCACCGCGAACTGGTCGCCCTCGCCGGCAGCGCCCGCACCGACGAGCTGATGCGCAGCGTCTTCGCCGAACTCCGGCTCGCGTTCCACGTGGTGGACAATCCGCGCAGGTTGTACGAGCCGTACCTGGCGCGCAACCTCCTCATCCTCCAGACGCTGCAGCGAGGGGAGCGGGACGAGGCCGAGCACCTGCTGGCGGCATACCTCGACGACTCGCTGGAGAACCTGGTGGAGGTGTACGGCCGCCGGGTCGCCGACGTCACCTGAGGCGCCGTGCCCGGCCCCTCCCGGCGGAACGATTTGGGCCGTTGTCGGACCCAGGACCTAGTCTGTGCACCGTGACTTCACCCGCATCGACGGACAGTGTTCCGCCCCAGCTCAGCGCGGGGCCGCGCCCCGCGCTGGGCCCGGCCGCCGACGAGGGACTGGCGCGGCGGCTGCGCGCGCTCGCCTGCACCGCGCCGCTGCACGACCTGGACGCGCGCAAGGCGAACCTCGCCGGTGAGTACTCCGTGTACGGCATGGCCGAGGTCGCCCTCGCCGCCATCGACCTGGTCACACTGAACATGGACTTCGACACGGGCGCGGACCACGACCAGATCGTCGCCCGCCTCATCCCGCGCATCGCCGCCCAGGCCCCGCGGCGGCCCGTCGAGGAGCACGAGCGGGTGGCCCGCTGGGTCCTGGAGAACCTGATCAACGTCGGCAGCGTCGACCGCGGCTTCCGGGCCGTCTACGGCACCTTCGCGCCCGACGGCACCTATGTCCGCCGCGACTACGACTTCAAGCTGATCGAGGAGGTCCCCGGCTACGGCGGCGGTGTGTACCTCCGTACGACCGACGAGGCCGTCAACGTCCTCGTGGGCGCCCTCGACACCGATGTCACCAGCGCGCAGATCGCCGCCGAGGTCAAGTTGGAGATCCTGATCAGCCGGGGCCGCCTCGCCGACGCCCAGCTCGCCGCCGAGCAGGCGCGCTACCGGACCGTGCAGTACTCGGAGACGCTGCGGAGGGCACTGGACGCCACCCGCCGCAACGTCCGCGCGGTCGACTGGCTCCAGACCGTGCCCGACATGATCGCCGAGGCGCTCGACCACGTCGCCGACCGCTACCGCCACGAGAACGCGATCCTCACGAACATCCGCAAGGCCCGCGACGAGTCCGAGGACCCCGAGCACAAGCGGCGTGCCGCCGAGCTGGTCGACATCGTGAAGGACTGCATCCGGCGGCACACGCAGTTGCAGTCCCGGCTGCTGGAGGCCGGACCGCTGTTCCGCGCGGAACAGGACCGGCAGGCCTTCGGTACGCCGATGACGACCTCGGGGACAGACCTCTACGGGCATCTGGTCGCGCCGCTGCTGCCGCTGCCCCTGGAGCGGGCCCGGCGGGTCACCGACGCGTTCTTCGCCCGAGGGACGGGGTTGCGTACGCCGGGGTCCGTGCGGGTGGGGGACCTTGTCGAGCTGCTGTTCACGCCGCCGGTGGAGCGGGAGCACCTCGGGGCGGAGATGCCGGAGCCGGATCTGATCGCCACGCCCGACGACAGCCGGTTCAGCGAGGAGCAGTTGGCGGCGGCCAAGGAGTTGCTCGATCTGCCCGCGGACGCGCCTCGGCGGTTGTCGGGGCTGCTGGCCGAAGCGCGGCTGCAGGATCCTGAACTGCCTTATCTGGTTGCCCTGTTGGCCGTGCATGCGGCGAGTCCGCCGGTGGGTACGGCCTATCGGCAGGGGGAGCGGAAACTCCTCTTCGCCGTGGACGACGGGGTGGAGTTGGACGATCCCGAGTTCGGTGGGGCGGATTTGATCGTGGGGATGGCCTTGCTGGATGCGGCCGGAATGGCGGCGGACAGGGAGGCCGCGTGAGAGCGCCGTCGGGCCTTCGGCCGTCGTTCGGCTGCGGGTTGTTCGCGGCCGGTCGCGCCCACGCGGCGGAGCTGCACAGGGCGCCGCAGCCCCGCGCCCCTGACCTTGCCGCCGTTCCCCCTTGCTATGAGATCGAGGAGTTTTGCCGTGAGTGAGCACGTCGAGTGGAGTGAGCCGGAAGTGGCTGCCGCTCCGGTGGCCGCCGCCCTCACTCCCGCCGACGCCGCCGATGCCGCTCGGCTCGTCGCCTTCGGGCTTCAGCCGAAGCTGCAGCCCGCCCGGGACCAGGAGTACGGGGAGTTGCTGCGGCGGTATCGGGAGGATCCGGCGTTCGCGCGGCTCGCCGATGCCGTGGCCACCGGGCTGGGGCTGGTCGTGCTGGAGGTGTCGCCGCGGGCCGGGATGGCGGTGACGGCGGCCGAGGACTCGGTGTTCGCGGTGCGGATGGGGGACTACGCGCGGCGGACGTCGGCGGACTCGGTGGACCGCTTCCTGCACGGACTGGCGCATCTCGCGGTGGCCGCGATGGCGTTTCCGCGGCCGGAGGACCTCGCGGACGACGGGTACATCGGGCGGGTCTCGGTCAACGGGGTCGACGCCTTCGTGCGGCAGGCCTGTCGGCGGCTGGAGGAACGGGCCGAGGAGCTGGGGGAGAACACCGACCCGGCCTCCGACGCGCCGGGCCTGGAGTCCGCCTGGCGGATCTGGGCGAGACGCAGTTCCACCGGGGCCACCAAGGACGCGCGCCGGCTGGCCGGGTCCACCACCGGCATCATCGGCAAGGCGGTGGGCTTCCTGACCGACTCGGGGTTCCTCCAGCGCACGGGGGACGACAACGGCGGGACGTATCGGACGACCGCGCGCTATCAGCTCCAGGTGCGGGACATGGCGGGCAGTGCCGCGATGGCCGAACTGCTGGAGCTGGGCATCGTGCCGGTCACCGACGGCTCCGCCACGCTGCTGCCCGCCGACGACACCGACGATCTGGAGCTGGTGGCCGACGCCGGCCTGCCGTTCCACTCCTGATCCCCGCCCCCTTCCGTATCCCTGCTTCACGCACCACCGACCGCACCACCCTTACGACCGCGAAAGTCCGCCGCCATGTACGAGCTGTCCCGGGTCCGCCTCTACTCCATCGGGCCGGCAGGTGCGCGTTACGCCGACACCGTGCTGGACCTGAGGGGTGTGGGCGAGTTCGTGCCCGATCCCGCGCCGCAGCAGGCGGAGTTCTTCGAGGAGGAGCCGACGGGACCGCCGCGCAGGCCGGCTCCGGCCGGTGTGCTCTTCCTGGAGAACGGCGGCGGCAAGTCCGTCCTGCTCAAGCTGATCTTCTCGGTGATGCTGCCGGGCCACCGGAACACCCTGGGCGGTGCCAGCTCGGGTGTGCTCCGGAAGTTCCTGCTGGCGGACGACTGCGGGCACGTCGCGCTGGAGTGGCAGCACACGCTGACCGGCGAGTGTGTCGTGGTGGGCAAGGCGAGCGAGTGGCGGGGACGTCAGGTCTCCAACGATCCGCGGAAGTTCGCCGAGGCCTGGTACTCCTTCCGGCCCGGCCCGGGACTGAGCCTGGACAACCTGCCCGTCGCCGAGTCCACCGCCGTACGGCCGCCCGTCGAGGGCGCGTCCGGGGCGCAGGGGCGGCGGCGGACCATGAAGGGCTTCCGGGACGCCATCACCGAGGCGGGCAAGGCGTATCCGCACCTCGAAGTGCACTGGGAGGAGATCCACGACCGCTGGAACGAGCATCTGACGGACCTGGGCCTCGACCCCGAACTCTTCCGCTACCAGCGGGAGATGAACGCCGACGAGGGTGAGGCCGCCGGCCTCTTCGCGGTGAAGAAGGACTCCGACTTCACCGACCTGCTGCTGCGGGCCGTCACCGACACCCGGGACACGGACGGGCTGGCCGACCTGGTCGGCGGGTTCGGCAACAAGCTCGGGCGACGGGCCGAGTTGATCGCCGAGCGCGACTTCACGGCCGGGTCCGTGGACCTGCTGGGCCGGATCGTCGAGGCCGCCGAGGGGCGGTCACGGGCCCGGGACGTCCACGCGGGCGCCGAGCGGCGCACCCGCAGCCTGGTCCGGCGGCTGTCCGCGCGGGCCGCGCGGGAGCGGCTGCGGGGCACCGATCTCGCCCAGCGGGTCACCGCCGCCGCGTACGCGGTCACGCATTCCGAGGCCGCCCGCGACCGCAGCGCGCTGATCGCGGCCGAACTGGCCTACCGGCACGCCTCGTTGGCGCTGGCCGCCGCCGAGAAGTCGGCCGCCGCGCAGAAGCGGGAGCTGGCCGACGCGCGCACCCTGCACTCCGCCTGGCAGGCGGCCGAGGCCGTGCTCAGGCACCGGGCCGCCGCCGACCGGGTCGCTCGCGTGTCCGCCGCCATCCAGGAGGCCGAACGCGACGCCGCCCCGGCGCTCGCCGCCCGCGCCAAGGCCGCCGTCGACCTCGTACGCGCCCTGGCCGCCGCCGCCGCGAGCGCCGAGGATCTGGCGAACGAGGGCGAGGAGCGGTCGGCCGCCCTGCAGGAGGTCGGCGAGGCCGCGCACCGGGACTCGACCGTCGCGGCCACCGAGGCGCAGCGCGCCCGTAGCGAGGTCGGGCACCTGAAGCAGCGGCTCAGCGAGGTCGAGCAGGAGACCGCCGAAGCCGTCCGCGCCGGCTGGCTCGACGACAGCGCGCCCGACGCCGATCCGGCCCGGGCCGCCCTCGCCGCCAGCGACGCCGAGAAGACGGCCGTCGCCGCCTGGGACACCGCACGCGAGGCCTCGCGCCGTGCCTCCGAGCACGCCCGGGAAGCGGCCTCCGCCGAGTCCCGCGCGGAGCTGACGGCCGCACGCGCGGCCGACGCGGCGACCGCCGCCGAGCGCGCGTACGACGGGGAGCGGCGTACGGCGCAGGCCCTGGCGGCGGAGGAGCGGCTGGCGGAGCTGCTGAGCCTGCCCGGCACGACCGGCAGGGCGCGGGCCGGGGTGCCCGTACCGCGCAGAGGAGACGCGGCCGACGGCGGCGCGGGCAACGCCGCCGAGTCGGCGGCCGGCTCCCGTACGGCCTCCGGTTCCGCCGACGCCACGCGCGCCCCCGCCGAAGGCCCCCTCACCCCCGAGGAACTGGACCGCTTCGCCGACGAGCTGCGTGAACTGCTCGACGAGAACGTGTCGTCCGCCGAGCGGCACCTCTTCGAGCTGCGCACCGCCGCGGCCGACGACTCCCGCATCCTCGGTGCCCTCGGCGACGGTGGGCTGCTGCCGCCGGGACCGGACGTCCTGGCGACCGTCGAGTTCCTCGGCGAGCACGGCATCCCGGCCCTCCCCGGCTGGCGGTACCTCGCCCAGGCCGTGGACCCCGCCGACCACGCGCGCGTGCTGGCCGCGCGCCCGGAGCTGGTCGACGGCGTGATCATCACCGACCCGGACTCGCACGCCCGGGCCCGCGAGGCGCTGAGCGACGCCGCGCTGCTCCCGAGGTCCGCCGTGGCCGTCGGCACGGCCGCCGCCCTGCTGGCACCCACGCCGCCCCTGGACGCGGGCGGCGGCCCCGCCGCCGACGTGTTCCTGGTACCGCCGAACCCCGCCATGCACGACGAGCACGCCGCCGACGAGGAGCGGCAGACGCTGCGCGCGCGGGCCACCGAGCGGGACGAGGAGATCCGGGAGCTCGCGGCCAGGCTCGGCAAGGACCGGGAGCTGGCGGCCCGGCTCTCCTCGTGGCGCACGGGGTGCCCGGCGGGCAGGCTCACCGAGCTGGCCGCGGCCGCGCGGGAGACGCGCGGGTTCGCCGAGGAGGCGGAGGCGGAGCTCTCGGAGGCGCGGACCGTGCGGGCCGAGGCCGAGGAGGCGGCCGCCGAGGCGGCCCAGGTGCGCGACGAGCGGCAGGAGGCCGCACAGAAGGCCCGCCGTGCCGCCGACGCCCTCGCCGGACTCGCCTTCCGGCTGCGGGAGCGCGCCGGCTGGCAGGTCAAGCTCCGCGAACTCGCCGACGAGGCCACCGAGTCCGAGGCCCGCGCCCAGTCCTGCCTGGAGCGGGCCCGCGCTGCGGACGAGGACCGCCGCGCCACCCAGCGCGGCGCCGACGACGCCCGCCGCACGGCGCGTGCGCTGCGCGCCGAGCGCGCGGAGATCGCGGGCGCCCCCGACGACGTACCGGAGACGGACTCCGACGGGCCGAAGCAGCCCCTCGCGGCCCTCCGCGAGGCCTACCGCGCCGCTTCCCAGCTGTACGAGAAGGTCGGCGTCGGCGCCGACCTGCGGGCGGAGCAGGCGCGGGCCGAGAGCGACGAGAGCTCCGCGATCGCCGAGCTCGACCGGCTGACCAACAAGGTCCGCAACCGCGCCGAGCAACTGCTCCAGTCGCCCGACGGCTCCGACGGACCCTCCCGGCAGGCGGCGGCCTCGCGTGCCGAGGAACTCGTCCAGCTCCTCGAAACCCGGGTGTCCACCGCGAGCGAGCAGCTCGGACGGCTGCGCGGCGAGGCCGAGCGGCTCGCGCCCGAGGACGGCGAGGCGCACACCGAGCTCCCTGAGGAGCTGCTCCCGCGCGACGCCGACCACGCCCAGGCCCTGCTGCGCACCGCCACCGCCGAACTGGCCTCCCGCGCCGAGGCGTTGACCCAGGCCCGCGAGGCCCACGCCGAACTGCTGGAGTCCCACCGCGCCGCCCAGGACGCGGCAGGCGGCTTCGACGAGACCGCCGCCCTCCTCCGGGACCTCCTGCGCGACCACTCCACGGACGACGACCAGGACGAGCCCGAGCCCTACCCGGGCGGCCCCGAAGAGGCCCGCAGCGCCGCCGCCGAGGCCCGCCGCTCCCTGCGCGCCTGCGCCGCCGACCTCTCCGCGGCGGAGGGCTCCGTACGCGAGGCCTGCGACGTCCTCGTCCGCCACGCCAACTCCACCCGCTACGAGCAGGTCCGCACCCCGGCCCGCCAGCAGATCCGCGAGCTGCCCGCCTCCTCGCTCCCCGAGCACGCCCAGAAGTGGGCCGACGCCTTCGCACCCCGGCTCCGGGTCCTCACCGACGAGCTGGCCCAGCTGGAGCGCAACCGGGACTCGATCGTCGACCGGCTGCGGGGCCTCGTGGAATCGGCCCTCGCGACCCTCCGCTCCGCCCAGCGGCTGTCCAGGCTCCCCGAGGGTCTGGGGGAGTGGTCCGGCCAGGAGTTCCTCCGCATCCGCTTCGAGGAGCCCGACCAGGCCACCCTCACCGAGCGCCTCGGCGAGGTCGTCGACGAGGCGACCCGCGCGGCCGTGAAGAAGAACTCCGACATGCGCCGTGACGGCATGTCCCTGCTGCTGAGGGGCGTCAGCGCCGCGCTCCAGCCGAAGGGCGTGGCCGTGGAGATCCTCAAGCCGGACGCCGTGCTGAGGGCCGAGCGCGTCCCCGTGGGCCAGATGGGCGACGTCTTCTCCGGCGGCCAGTTGCTCACCGCCGCCATCGCCCTCTACTGCACGATGGCCGCGCTGCGGAGCAACGACCGGGGGAGGGACAAGCACCGCCATGCCGGCACCCTGTTCCTCGACAACCCCATCGGCCGCGCCAACGCGACCTACCTGCTGGAACTCCAGCGAGCGGTCTCGGACGCCCTCGGCGTCCAACTCCTGTACACCACCGGCCTTTTCGACACCACGGCCCTGGCCGAGTTCCCCCTGGTCATCCGCCTGCGCAACGACGCCGACCTACGGGCGGGCCTGAAGTACATCAGCGTCGAGGAACACCTCCGCCCGGGACTGCCCAAGCAGCCCCAGGCGGGGGAGGTGGCACATACGGAGATCACCGCGACACGCATGTACAAGAGGCCCACTACAGCCGCCCCTTGAGGGGCGCGGGGAACCGCGCGACCGGCCACGACGGACCCGCAGCCGCCCCACGCCCCGAAGCACAGCCCCGTTAACAGCCCCGTTAGGCGTCGGCTTTCAAGAGATCCGCACACTTCTCGCCGATCATCATCGTCGTGATACACGGATTCACGGTCACCAGATCCGGCATCACCGACCCGTCCGCCACCCGCAGCCCCTCGATCCCCTTCACGCGCAGCCGCGCGTCCAGCGGAGCCGAGGCGTCGTCGTCCGCCCCCATCTTCACCGTGCAGGCCGGGTGGTAGACGGTGTTGTGGGTCTTGCGGATGTAGTCGAGCAGCTCGTCGTCGGTCCGGACGTCCGGACCGGGCGCCAGCTCGGCTCCGGCCCACCCGCTCAGCGCCGGCTGCGCCGCGATCTGCCGGGCGAGCCGCAGGCCGTACGTCATCACGCGCACGTCGTGCTCGTGCGTGAAGTAGCGCGGGTCGACCTTCGGCTTGTCCCGGTAGTCCCGGGTGCGCAACCGCACGGTGCCCCGGGACTTCGCCCGCGTCACGTTCGGCGTCAGACAGAACGCGTTCTCGGACGTGGGGTATCCGTGCCGGGCCGTGTTCATGTCGAACGGCACGGACCCGTAGTGGAACATCAGGTCCGGCCGGTCCAGGCCCGGTTCGGTGTCGTAGAAGATGCCCGCCTCCCACCACTGGTTGGACGTGGTGGGCATCGGCTGTGCGGCCTCCCACATGATCACGCCCTCGGGGTGGTCCTGGAGGTTCTCGCCGACACCCGCCGAGTCCACGACCACGTCGACCCCCACCTCGCGCAGCTGTGCGGCGGGGCCGATGCCCGAGAGCATCAGGATCTTCGGTGTGTCGATGGCACCGCAGGAGACGATGACCTCACGCCGGGCGCGCACCGTCCGGGTGTGGATGAGGTCCGGGTCCAGATACTCGGCACCGACGCAGCGCCGCCCGTCCAGCACCAGCTTCTTGGCACGGACCCCGGTGCGTACCTCCAGGTTCGGGCGCTTGCCCATGATCGGGTGCAGATACGCCACCGACGAGGACTGCCGGATGTTGTTCTCGTCGGAGTTGATCTGGAACCAGTTGGCGCCCCGGACCACCGTCGTTCCCGCGTTGAACGGCGTCGTCGGGATACCCGCCTGGACGCACGCCTCCAGCAGGGCGTTGCCGCACGGGTCCTCGCTCTTGATGGTGCGGAGCTTCACCGGGCCGGTGCGGCCGTGGTGGTCGCCGGGCGCGTCGTTGGTCTCCAGGCGCTGGTAGAGCGGGAAGAGGTCGGCCGCGGACCAGCCCGTACAGCCCGCGGCCGCCCAGTCGTCGAGGTCCTCGGCCGGTGCCCAGAAGGCGATACAGGAGTTGTGGGACGAACAGCCGCCGAGGACCTTCGCCCTCGCGTGCCGCATGAAGCTGTTGCCGCTGGCCTGCGGCTCGACCGGGTAGTCCCAGTCGTATCCGGACTCCAGCAGGCCCATCCAGCGTTCCAGTTTCAGGACGTCGTCGTCGCCGACGTCGCTGGGGCCCGCCTCCAGGACGCACACCGTGACCGACGGGTCCTCGGAGAGTCTGGCCGCGACCACGTTTCCCGCGGTACCGCCGCCGACCACGACATAGTCGAACTCATCTGCCTTCATGGGGAGTTGGCCTCCTGTGCGCTGTGCTGCTGAGCTGCTGTGCTGAGTCGGGTTGTCGGGAGACGGCTCTCAGTCGGCCGCCGGGGAGGCGAGGGGCGTGGCGGGCGGGATGGTCCCGGACCCGGACTCGGCGGCCACGCGGTGCTCGGCGAGCACGCCCGTCCTGTGTCGCTGGATGAACCAGTAGTAGGCGAAACCGCCGCCGGCGATGATCCCGACGAAGAGGACCGCACCCCACTGCAGGTACCAGTGGAACGGGGCGGCCGCGTTGTAGACCGAGGCCCGCGGCCAGATCAGGTTGAGGGTCATGCCCGCGCCCCACACCACGGCGAGGATGTTCACCAGGAGGCCCCAGCGGCCCAGCGAGAACCGGCCGTCCCCGGCGGGCTGCCACTTGCCGCGCAGCCGCGCGACCAGCATCGGCACGGTGACTCCCAGGTACGCCAGGTAGATCATGATGATGCCGATGCTGGTCACCACGGTGAAGATCTGCGGCTGACGGATGTTGACGACCAGGATCCCCAGCGCCAGCACCCCGATGATCACGGTCGGCAGCACCGGCGTCTGGAACTTCGGGTGGCACTTGGCCAGCTTCGAGGAGGCGGGCAGGTTGTTGTCGCGGGCCATGGCGAACGCCAGCCGGACCGCCGCCGTGTGCACGGCCAGGGCGCAGACGGTGACCGCGATCAGGACGCACCACAGCATCGCCTTGCCGGCCGTCGGGCCGAGCACGTTGAGCACGATGTACTGCAAGCCGTCCGTGGACAGCTGTTCGCCCTTCAGGCTGGAGACGCTCATCAGCGCCAGCAGCAGGATCAGGCCGCCGAGGAGGAAGGAGGCGATGATCGCCCGGATGATCGCGCGCGGCGCGTTCCGGGTCGGGTCCAGCGACTCCTCACCGAGCGAGGCGGCCGTGTCGAAGCCGTACATGACGTACGCGGACGCCAGCGAGGCCACGAGGAACGCGCCAAGATAGCCGTTGCCGTAACCGTCGCCGGTGCCGTTCGTCTCCAGGACCACCTGCGGGCCCCGGGTGATGTGTACGGCGAACAGCACGATCAGCACGACGGTGGCGATCAGCTCGATGAACACGCCCGCCGTGTTGATCCGGGCCATCAGCTTGACGCCGAAGGCGTTCACCAGGGTGGTGAACAGGATCAACACCGCGGCCAGGATGACCGCGTTGGTCGCCACGTCGTACTTGCCGGTGCCGTCGCCGACGATCTGGAACACGTCGGAGATCTGGGGCAGCGTCAGTTGGTAGGCCAGCGCGACCGCCGCGATCGACACGATGGAGGCGGTCAGCATCATCCAGCCGGCGAGCCAGCCCAGATGCGGGTTGCCTATCTTCTTCGACCAGTTGTAGACCGAGCCCGCCACCGGGTAGCGGGCCGCCAGTTCGGCGAAACAGAGCGCGACCATGAACTGGCCGATGAACACCATCGGCCACGACCACCAGTAGGCGGGGCCGCCGCTGGCGAAGCCGAAGTAGAACAGCTGGAAGGTACCGGTCAGGATCGAGATGTAGCTGATCCCGGCGGCGAAGGTGTGGAAGTTGCCGAGGGTGCGCTTGAGTTCGGGTTTGTAGCCGAACTCGGTGAGTTCGGTGTCGTCGGAGGTGTTCTTCGGTCCGGTGGGTTGCTCAATGGTCGTCATGAGCGGACTCCTGGTGGGCCTTGGGGAGGAGGGGGAGCGGCTCTCGCGGGTGCCGAGAAGGGTGGGGTGGGGGGTGCGGTGAGGGAGGGCGGTGCGTGGGGAAGACCAGAAGCTAGGCGAACCAACCCTGCGGTGACGGGTCCGTGTTGCGCCAGATGTGCTTCGCCTCGCGGTACTCGGCGAGCCCCGCGGGCCCGAGCTCACGACCGAAGCCGGACTGCTTGAAACCGCCCCACTCGGCCTGCGGCACATACGGGTGGTAGTCGTTGATCCACACCGTGCCGATCCGGAGCCGGGTCGCGATCCGCTGGGCCCTGGCCTCGTCCGTCGTCCAGACGGCGCCGGCCAGACCGTAGATCGTGTCGTTGGCCAGCCGTACCGCCTCGTCCTCCGTGCTGAACCGTTCCACCGTCAGCACCGGACCGAACGACTCGTCCTGGACCACGGACATCGTGCTCGTGCACTCGTCCAGGACGGTCGGCAGATAGTAGAAGCCCTTGTCGTACGCGTCGCCGCTCGGCCGCTCGCCGCCGCAGCGCAGCACCGCGCCCTCGGCGATGCCCTGGGCGACGTACTCCTCGACCTTCGCGCGATGGGCCGCCGAGATCAGCGGTCCGGTCTGCGCCCGCTCGTCGAACGGGCCACCGAGCCGGATCTCGCGCGCCCGGCGGACGACCTCGTCGACGAACCGGTCGTGCAGCGAGTCCTCCACCAGCAGGCGGGCGCCCGCCGAGCACACCTGCCCCGAGTGCAGGAAGATCGCGGTCAGCGCCATGTCGACGGCCGTGTCGAAGTCGGCGTCGGCGAAGACGATGTTCGGGTTCTTGCCGCCGAGTTCCAGAGCCACCTTCTTCACGCTCGCGGCGGCATTGGCCATCAGGAACCGGCCGGTCTGGAGGCCACCGGTGAAGGAGACCAGGTCCACGTCCGGGTGGTCGGAGAGCGGTGCGCCCGCCTCGGGGCCGGCACCGAGGACCAGGTTGGCCACGCCCGCGGGCAGCCCGGCCTCCTCCAGGAGGCGCATCAGATGGATCGCGGTGTGCGGGGTCAGCTCGCTCGGCTTCAGTACGAAGGTGTTGCCGGCCGCGATCGCCGGGGCGACCTTCCAGGCCGTCTGGAGGAGGGGGTAGTTCCAGGGGGTGATCAGCGCGCACACCCCGACCGGCTCGTACACGACCCGGCTGTCGACGCCCGCCTGGCCGGTGTCGACGACCCGGCCCGTCTCGGCGGTGGCCGCCCGCCCGAAGTAGCGGAAGCAGTTCGCGATGTCGTCGATGTCGTACTCGCTCTCCACCAGCCGCTTGCCGGTGTCGAGGGACTCCGCGCGGGCGAGCGCGCCCTTGTCGCGTACGAGGAGATCGGCGACCCGAAGCAGCAGGTCACCGCGGTCGGCGGGCGAGGTGGTGGGCCAGGGGCCCTCGTCGAAGGCGCGACGCGCGGCCGCGATCGCCTCCACGGTGTCCTTGGCGCCGGCCTCGTCGACGACCGCGACCAGGCTGCCGTCGGCGGGACAGCGGATCTCACGGGTCCGCCCGTCGAGCGCGGACCGCCATGCTCCGCCGATGAAAAGTTCGGGCATGTCTCTCGTTCCTCCTGGTCAGCGCCGTACGGCAGGCGCCCTAGCGGCTGAGCGTCTAACCGGAAGACCGCGTTCTATGCCCAAGAGGGAGTCAAATGTGACAGTCGACACGCCTCGCCAGAAGTCTGGACATCCGAGGGAACCGCTCTCACCTGCTGCGGCAGCCACTCACGAGGTACCCCGATGCGGTGCTGGTGTCGACCAGCACACCACCCGTCGGCCGCGCCCGCGAGGCCCTGGCCGCCCTCGCCGAGGGGCCGACCTGGAGGAGGCGGCTCGCCGGCCGCCCGGAGGGTGGGCCCATGCGTCGCATGAGCCCACCCCGGCCGTACTACGGGTGCGACAGCTGCCCGGCGCCACCCCGTCGGCGTATCCGCTCCTGCGTGCGCTCCGTCGCCCGCGCATCGCGGCGGGCCCGCCGCCGCTCGCGGCGCAGGGACCGCGCCGTGCTGCTCGGGGTCGAGATCACGCCGTTGCGCTGGTTCCACACCTGGCGGGTGACCCAGACGTCCAGGACGCCCCAGGTCGCCGCGATCGTGCTCGCCACGGTGCTCAGCACCATGGGGAACGCCGGCCAGGAACCCGCGAGGGTGCACAGGAACGCCACCATCGCCTGAATCAGCGTCACCGCGATGATGAGGACCGCCCGCACCGCCGCCGTCCGCACCGGGTCGGGCAGCCGTCGCTTGCGCGCCGGCTCCTCGATCCACAACGGCCGGTAATGCACCAGCTCTTCGTCGCCGCGGGCGGAGAGCCTCCGTTCTTCCACCGCGACGCTCTCCCCCGTCAGGAGGCCGCGATCCGGTGCCTGAGCGCTCCGCGCCGCCACCTCGGGCGTCGCCGCTCCGTCCCCGGGCGCTACGCGCCGCTCCGCCGTGCCCATCAACTCGTCACTCCCCACCGCCGGTGGACCAACAGTCACCGGATCCCGAGACCCGGTCCCCCACTGGTGCCCGACTTCCTCCGATTCACGCCGCCTGGAAGCGGCATGCGGGGTCTGTGGCCCATTCCGCCCCCAACTCCCGTACAGAAAGACGATCGACGTGCGTCGAAGATTCCCAGGCGGCGAAAAAATCCGGCCAACCGGCCAACTTCTCCGACGGGATGCCATGGGTTCAAGTGCCCGACAGCGGGAGGCAATCTCCCCCAATGAACGGACAACTCCCCATGCCTGGTTCGCCTCGGGTGCGGAGCGCGTGCGGCGGGCTCTTCGAGATAGGTGTGAGTCGGTAGTAGGCTCACGCCGTTTGTTGACGCACATGTGTGCCCCCGGGCCTGGCGGGGGTCGAGCTGGGGGAGGCCATGCGCTTTCGCGGGAAATCGATCCGCCGGAAGATCGTGGCGCTGTTGCTCGTGCCCCTGGTGGCCCTGACCGGTGTCTGGACGTTCGCCACGGTGCTGACGGGCCGTGAGGCGAGCGATCTCTTCAGGGTGGCGGACATCGTCGAGGAGGTCGGCTTCCCCACCGAGGACACCATCCGTGTGCTCCAGCAGGAACGCCGCCAGACCCTCGTCTACCTCGCCGACCCCGGGGCCTCCGAGGCGCTCACCGCCCTCGACCGCAGCCGGGCCGCCACGGACAAGTCCGTCGAGGAGTTCCGCGAACACGCCCAGGACGCCGAGCTGCGGGACGAGATGGGCGAGGCCACCTCGCTGCAGCTCACGGCGATCCTGGACGCCCTCGACGGCCTGCCGTCCCTGCGGACCAGCGTCGAGAACGGCACGGTCCCCGTCCCGGAGGCCCTCCGCTTCTACAACGAGCTCGTCGACCCCTGCTTCACGCTGCTGTCCGACCTCCCCGCGCTCGACGACGTGGAGATGGACAAGCAGGGCCGCGCCCTGGTCAATGTCGGCCGCGCCCGCGAACTCCTCTCCCGTGAGGACGCCCTGCTCAGCTCGGTGCTGGTCGCGAACCGGATCACCCAGGACGAGATCCGCGACTTCTCCGACCTCGTCGCCCAGCGCACCCTGATGTACGACATCAGCCTGCCGCAGCTGCCCGCCTCCGAGCGCGACCGCTTCTACGGCTACTGGAAGAACGCGAGCACCGCGCCCCTGCGCTCGGTCGAACAGGCCGTCATCGGCTCCGATCCCGGCAAGCCCACCGGTGTGACCGCGAAGAGCTGGGACACCTCGGTCGAGCCCGTGCTCGCCGACCTCCGCGACCTCAGCCTCGAGGCGGGCGACCGCTATCAGGACCGCGTGCGCCCGCTGGCCACCGACGTCATCCTGAAGGCCGCCGTATCCGGGGTCCTCGGCCTCTTCGCCCTGCTCGTCTCGCTCTTCATGTCCGTCCGCATCGGCCGCGTCCTCATCCGCGACCTGCGCCGGCTCCGCCAGGAGGCCCATGACACCGCCGGGGTCCGGCTGCCCAGCGTGATGCGCCGGCTCGCCGCGGGCGAACAGGTCGACGTGGAGACCGAGGTGCCGCGCCTGGAGTACGACAAGAATGAGATCGGCGAGGTCAGCCAGGCCCTCAACACCCTGCAGCGGGCGGCCGTCGAGGCCGCCGTCAAGCAGTCCGAACTCCGCAGCGGCATCTCCGAGGTCTTCGTCAACCTCGCCCGCCGCAGCCAGGTCCTGCTCCACAAGCAGCTCACCCTCCTCGACACCATGGAACGCCGGACCGAGGACACCGACGAACTCGCCGACCTGTTCCGCCTGGACCACCTGACGACCCGTATGCGCCGGCACGCGGAGGGCCTGGTCATCCTCTCCGGCGCCGCCCCGTCCCGGCAGTGGCGCAAGCCCATCCAGCTCATGGACGTCGTCCGCGCGGCCGTCGCCGAGGTCGAGGACTACGAGCGGATCGAGGTCCGCCGCCTGCCCCGGGTCGCCGTGACCGGCCCCGCGGTCGCCGACCTCACCCACCTCGTGGCCGAACTCCTGGAGAACGCCACGGTGTTCTCGCCCCCGCACACCGCCGTGCAGGTGCACGGCGAGCGCGTCGCCAACGGCTTCACCCTGGAGATCCACGACCGGGGCCTCGGCATGTCGGCCGAGTCGCTCCTCGACGCCAACCTCAAGCTCGCCGAGACCCCCGACTTCGAACTCTCCGACACCGACCGGCTCGGTCTCTTCGTGGTCAGCCGGCTCGCCCAGCGGCAGAAGGTCCGCGTCTCCCTCCAGCCCTCCCCGTACGGCGGCACCACGGCCGTGGTGTTCATCCCGGACGCCCTGCTCACCGACGACGTCCCCGACACCAACGGCATCGGCTTCCGTCTCGACCGCGCCCACCCCACCCGCGAGGCCGAACTGGAGGAGGAGCGCAACGCGGCACTCTCCCAGGTGCCGGTCCGGCTTCCCGGGCTCACCTCCGCCATCCTGGACGGCCCGGTGGAGCTGGAGGCCCCGGTCGACCTGGAGCCTCTGGGCGGTTTCCCGGGCGCCCTGACCGACGAGGACGCCGAGCGGAGCGGCCTGTTCCGGCCCCGCCGCTCCCTCACCGGCGTCGCCGACGAGCAGCAGCGGGCTGCCCGTGACGGCGAAGGGCAGCAGGCCCCGCTCACCGATCCCGACCCGACGCTCGGCCCCGTCCCGCTGCCCCAGCGCCGGACCCCGCACCTCGTCAGCTCCCACGGCCGTTCGGTGACCGGGTCCAGGTCGAGGCACACGGAGGACGAGCCCGAGCAGGGCCGTACGCCCGGTCCCGAGCAGGGTGCCGAAACGCGGCCGCTCACCGCCCTGCGCGGTGACCGCGCCGAACCGCCGGTCCACCCCGGAACCGACCGCCCCGGACCCACTGTCCCCCCGGGGGCGCACCCCGCCGGAGCGCGGCCCCCCGGCGGGTACGAGGGCCACGCCCTGCCCCAGCGCCGCCGTACGCCCCCTTCGGACGACGCCGCCCCGACGACCTCGCAGTACGGGGTGGGCGAGCCCACCCCGCGCACGGACACGACGACCGACCAGGCAGAATCAACGTCGAGCCCGCTGCCCCGTCGCGTCCGACAGGCCAGCCTGGCACCGCAGTTGAAGGACGGCCCCGACCGGCGTGCCGAACGCGACAGGTCCCGTCCCGAGCGGCGCCCGGACCTCGGCGAACGCGACGCCGACGAGGTACGCAGCCGTATGGCCTCGCTCCAACGGGGTTGGCAGCGCGGCCGCGAGGAGAACGCCGAGGGCGACGACGCCCACGACGTCTCAGCACCACGAGGAACGACTAAGGGGGACGGTCGATGACCGCACCGAAGGCCGAGGGGCCCACCGCGACCGGCACGTCCGGCGAGCTGAACTGGCTCCTGGACGACCTGGTGGAGCGCGTCGCCAGCATCCGCAAGGCGCTCGTGCTCTCCAGCGACGGACTGCCCACGGGCGTCTCCAACGACCTCACCAGGGAGGACAGCGAGCATCTGGCCGCCGTCTCCTCCGGATTCCACAGCCTCGCCAAGGGCGTCGGCCGGCACTTCGAGGCGGGCAGTGTCCGGCAGACCGTCGTCGAACTCGACGAGGCCTTCCTCTTCGTCACGGCGGCCGGCGACGGCAGCTGCCTCGCCGTCCTGGCCGACGCCGACGCCGACATCGGTCAGGTGGCCTACGAGATGACCCTCCTGGTCAAGCGGGTCGGGGTACATCTGGGCTCCGCCCCGCGCACCGATGTGCCCCAGGGCGGGTAGTGGGATGGCATGAGCCGAGACGGTCAGGGAAGAAGCCACTGGTTCGACGACGAGGCCGGACCAGTGGTGCGTCCGTACGCGATGACGCGCGGCCGGACCAACCACGCGATCCAGCACCGCCTCGACCTGATCGCCGTGGTCGTCACGGAACCGCACGTCGACGACCCGGAGGAGGACCACTCCCTCTCCCCTGAGCACGTCCGTATCGTCGAGCTCTGCCGTGACACCCCCCAGTCGGTGGCCGAACTGGCCGCCGACCTGGACCTCCCCATCGGAGTGGTCCGCGTCCTCGTCGGAGACCTCGTGGACGAGGAACTCGTCCACGTGACCCGCCCCGTACCGCCTGCCGAGCTGGTGGACGAGAGCATCCTGCGCGACGTGATCAATGGCCTCCGGGCGCTCTGAGCAGCGCGTTCACGAGCCGTCAGCGAAACCCCGGGCGGCGGGGGCCACGGCCCACCCGTCGCGCGACAACCACCAGCAGGAGAAGAGACCGATGATCCTCGGGCGCTCTGAGCGCGGCAAACCTCCGGTCGAGCCCGTCACGCTCAAGATCCTCGTGGCGGGCGGCTTCGGTGTGGGCAAGACGACCTGCGTCGGCGCGGTCAGCGAGATCAAGCCGCTGCGCACCGAGGAGGTGCTCACCGAGGCGGGCCGCCCGGTCGACGACACCAGGGGTGTGGAGAACAAGACGACCACCACCGTCGCCATGGACTTCGGCCGCATCACCCTCCGCGAGGACCTCGTCCTGTACCTGTTCGGCACCCCCGGCCAGGACCGCTTCTGGTTCCTCTGGGACGAGCTCGCCTCCGGTGCCCTCGGCGCCGTGGTGCTCGTCGACACACGTCGCCTGGAGGACTGCTTCGCCGCCGTCGACTACTTCGAACGGCGCTCCATACCCTTCGTGATCGGCGTCAACTGCTTCGACGAGGCCGCGCGTTACCCGGCCGAGACCGTCCGCCGGGCCCTCGACCTCGACCCGGACGTGCCGGTCGTGCTGTGCGACGCGCGTCAGCGGGACTCGGTCAAGGACGTCCTGGTCTCCGTCGTCCGGCACGCGATGGCCTACGCGGCGGAGCACCGCCAGCCCCTCACCACCTGAGGCACGGCCCGTACCCCCGCCGACAGGGGTACGAGCCGTGGCCATGGGCACGCGCGCGTGGACCCCGTCCACGCGAAGGACGCGCGCACGCGCGCGTGGGCCTCGCTCTCAGCTGTCGTCCTCTCAGCTGTCGTCGTCCTCGTGCCAGCCGAGGCTCTTCTCCACCGCCTTGCGCCAGTTGTGGTACTCGCGGTCACGGACGGAGGCCTCCATGGCCGGTGTCCACTCGACGTCCTTCCGCCAGTGCGACTTCAGTTCGTCCAGGTCGTTCCACACCCCGGTCGCGAGCCCGGCCGCGTACGCGGCTCCCAGGCAGGTCGTCTCCGAGACCCGCGGCCGGATCACCGGCACGTCCAGGACGTCCGCCTGATGCTGCATCAGCAGGTTGTTCTTGGTCATGCCGCCGTCGACCTTGAGGGTCGTGATGTGCACCCCCGAGTCCTGGAACATGGCGTCCACGACCTCCCGCGTCTGCCAGCTGGTCGCCTCCAGCACCGCCCGCGCGAGATGCGCCTTGGTGACGTACCTCGTCAGCCCGGTGACGACCCCGCGCGCGTCCGAGCGCCAGTAGGGGGCGAACAGGCCCGAGAACGCGGGCACGATGTACGCCCCGCCGTTGTCGTCCACGCTCGCCGCCAGGGGTTCGATCTCGTCGGCGGTACGGATGATGCCGAGCTGGTCGCGGAACCACTGCACCAGGGCGCCCGTGATCGCGATCGACCCCTCCAGGCAGTACACCGGCGCCTCGCTGCCGATCTTGTACCCCATGGTCGTGAGCAGCCCGTTCTTCGACGGCACGGGCCGGTTCCCGGTGTTGAGCAGCAGGAAGCTGCCGGTGCCGTACGTGTTCTTGGCCGTGCCCACGTCGTAGCAGGCCTGGCCGAACACCGCCGCCTGCTGGTCACCGAGCGCCGAGGCGACGGGTACGCCGGCGAGTGGGCCCACGGCGGTGCCGTACACCTCCGCGGAGGACCTGATCTCCGGAAGGACCGCCTCGGGGACGTTCATCGCGGAGAGGATCGAGGTGTCCCACTGGAGGCTCTCCAGGTTCATCAGCATGGTGCGCCCGGCGTTGGTGACGTCGGTGACGTGCCGGCCGCCGTCCGTGCCCCCGGTCAGGTTCCAGATCAGCCAGGAGTCGATCGTGCCGAAGGCGATCTCGCCGCGCTCGGCTCGGGCCCTGAGGCCGGGCACGTTGTCGAGCAGCCAGGTGGCCTTCGGGCCGGAGAAGTAGCTGGCCAGCGGTAGGCCCGTCTGTTCACGGAAGCGGTCCTGCCCGTCCGAGCCGCCGAGTTCGCTGCAGAGCGCCGAGGTTCGTGTGTCCTGCCAGACGATCGCGTTGTGCACGGGCTTGCCCGTGGCGCGGTCCCACAGGACCGTCGTCTCGCGCTGGTTGGTGATGCCGAGCGCGCTGATCTGGTCCGCGCGCAGGCCCGCCTTGGCGATCGCCCCGGCGACCACCGCCTGCACCTTCGACCAGATCTCGGTGGCGTCGTGCTCCACCCAGCCCGGTTTGGGGAAGATCTGGCGGTGTTCGCGCTGGTCGACGGCGACGATGGCGCCGCTGTGGTCGAAGATGATGCAGCGGCTCGAAGTGGTGCCCTGGTCGATGGCGGCGACGTACTTCTGGGCGTTGTCCGGCATGACGTCCCCTCATGTCTTCCGTCGGTTGAGTCAGAAGGCTGCGTTGTAGATGAGGCCCGCGAGGACGCCGCCGACCAGGGGGCCGACGACCGGGATCCAGGCGTAACCCCAGTCCGAGGTGCCCTTGTTCGGGATCGGCAGGAAGGTGTGCACGATGCGCGGGCCGAGGTCACGGGCCGGGTTGATCGCGTAGCCGGTGGGTCCGCCGAGGGAGAGACCGATGCCGACGACCAGGAAGGACACCAGCAGGACCGAGATGCCGGAGCCGTAGATCCCGGCCTCTTCACCGGGGATCTGGCCGATGCCGATGCCCGTGTTCCGTCCGAAGGCGAGGATCGGCAGGACCAGGGCGATCGTCGCGATGATCTCCGTGATCAGGTTGGCGGCCGGGTTCCGGATCTCCGGGATGGTGGAGAAGATGCCCAGGGTCGGCGTCGGCTCGTCGGCCGTGCCCTCCGTGGTGCCCTCCTTGCGGACGTTCGCCTGGAACTGCGCGAGATAGACGAGGTACGCGAGGACCGCGCCGACCATCGCGCCGAGCATCTGGCCGAGCAGGTACACCCAGACCTTGTCCCAGGTGCCGGTGTCGACCGCGATCCCCAGCGTCACGGCCGGGTTGAGGTGTCCGCCCGACAAGGGCGCGGCGGTGTAGGCGCCCGCCAGCACGGCGAAGCCCCAGCCGAACGCGATGACGATCCAGCCCGATGCCCTCGCCTTCGAGAACCTGAGAGTGACGGCGGCGCACACACCGGCGCCGAACAGAATCAGGATCGCCGTACCGATGACCTCACCGACGAATATGTCTCCGTTGCTCATGGCGGCTCCTTGGCCCCGGCCCGGAGTGCTCGACCCCGGACCTTCCGTGCAGGGTGCGTTCCCATGGCTGATGCAGCCGAAGGCAGGGAGGGGCCCGCGCCCCGCCCGGCGTCCGTGACGAGCGTGCCGTCGCAGCCGAATCGCCCGTGGGGATGGCCTGTTGCGCAGGCGGGAAGCCCGAGCGGCGCAGTGCACAAAGACGCCCGAATCCGGCGATGCCGACCGACACCGGAAGTGTTCACCGGCACCCAGGGGGCGTCAAGAACACGGACAGCAATGGTTGGAGACGGCTACGGGGCGCACACACCCGCGCGGCCCCGACCCGGCACCGACGGGGCACGGAAGCGGGCGGGAGGCGGCGTGTGCGTGGAGGGGGGCGGCCGTCTCTCCCGGCAAGCCGCCGACCGGATCGCCGAACGGCCGGCCTGCTGTCACTTCGGGCTCTCAGCGGGCCTGCGCCAGGACGTCACCGGTCTCCGGACGCGCGAGTATCGCCGGCTCCGCGACCCCTCCCGCGTCAGGTCGACGATCGGCTGGAAGGCGAAGCGGAGCGTGTCCCATCGGGAGCGCGCGAGGATGATGGCGCTGCCGACGCGGCCCCGGACGCGATGGGCGCGCTGTTCACGCGGGATCCCCCGGCCGTCACAGCCGAGCGCGCACACCTGCCCGAGCCTCACCGAACCGCGATCACCGCCGATCCGTGACCGAACAGCCCCTGGTTGGCGCTGATTCCCACCCGCGCCCCCTCGACCTGCCGGTCGGTCGCCTCGCCCCGCAACTGCCGTACCAGCTCGCACACCTGGGCGATCGCCTGCGCCGGAACCGCCTCCCCGAAGGAGGCCAGCCCGCCGCTGACGTTCACCGGTATGCGCCCGCCCAGCGTCGTCACGCCGTCCCGGAGCAGCTTCGCGGCCTCGCCCTCGCCGCACAGCCCCAGATCCTCGTACCACTGCAACTCCAGCGCCGTGGACAGGTCGTAGACCTCGGCGAACGAGAGATCCTCAGGGCCGGCACCCGCCTCCTCGTACGCGGCCCGCGCGATCGACGCCCGGAACGTCTCGTCCGGCGGCGCCACCGCGACCGCCGAATCCGTGGCGATGTCCGGCAGATCCAGCACCGTGTTGGGATAGCGGGGCGTCACCGTGGCCACCGCCCGTATCCGCACGGGTTCGGCCACTCCGTGCCGCCGCGCGAACTCCATGCTGGACAGCACGAGCGCCGCACCCCCGTCCGAGGTCGCACAGATGTCCAGCAGCCGCAGCGGATCGGCGACCACGGCGGAGGCCGCGACCTCCTCGGCGGTGACCCGCTTGCGATAGCGCGCGAACGGATTGAGCGCCCCCAGCGCGGAGTTCTTCACCTTGACCCGCGCGAAGTCCTCCGGTGTGTCCCCGTGGACCGCCATCCGTCGCCGCGCGTACAACCCGAAGTACGTCGGATTGGTGGCCCCGAGGACCCGGAACCGCAGCCAGTCCGGATCGTCCGCCCGGTCCCCGCCGGCGGGCCGGAAGAACCCCTTCGGGGCAGAGTCCGCACCCACGACGAGCACCACGTCCGCGAGGCCGGCGAGGATCTGGGCGCGCGCGGTGCCCACCGCCTGCGCCCCGGACGCGCAGGCCGCGTACACGCTCGTGACCCGGGCCCCCTGCCAGCCCAGCGCCTTCGCGAAGGTCGCCCCCGCCACATGGCCCGGATAACCGCCACGCACCGTGTCCGCGCCGACGATCGAGCCGACGTCCCGCCAGTCGACCCCCGCGTCGGCCAGCGCCGCACGCGCCGCCACCGTCCCGTACTCGACGAAACTCCTTCCCCACTTGCCCCATGGGTGCATGCCCGCGCCCAGCACCGCCACCTCGCCAGTCACGCCCTCACCCCCGTCGGCCGCCAGTGCCATGTAGTCCAGGTCGTCTCCGCGTCCTCGTTCAGCACACCGGGAACGACCTCCACCTCCATGCCCACCGCCAGATCGGCGACGGTGACCCCGGGAACCGCCTGTCCCAGCACCACGAGGCGTTCTTCGGCCAGTTCCACAGCGATCAACGCGTACGGTTCCCACGGAAGTTCCGGATCGGACACGTAGGGTGACGGAGGCCGGTACCGGCCGTCGGTGTACGACCACACACGGCCCCGGCGCGACAACGGGACCTCGCGCAGGTCGCCGCCCGGGCAGCCCGGGTTGCGGCAGAAGGCGTCCTCACGTGGGAAGAACACCGAGGCGCACGCCGAACATCGTGTGCCGAGCAGCCGGAACTCCTCGCCCTCCCCGGTGAACCAGCCGACGACCACAGGTGCGCGACTTCGCGACAAAGTCCCTCCCAGGTGAACAGATCTGATGAACCGTCAGAAAGTCTGGCACGGGCATCTCGAATTGGGCAGGTTCCGGCAGAACCAACCAGCCCCGGCAGGCGTCGGAGTATCGGGAGGACCGGCCGGGGCCCACGGGGGTGGTTCCGGCCGGCCCTCACCCGTACCGGCAGGCTCCGCGGCGTGGCGCATTGACCCGCCCCGGTAAGACGACCAGCAGATGATCGGATACAGTCCGCCGCGTGTCCGCGAACCAACAGCCAACCGCCAACTTCGCACCGAACTCGCATTGTTCGAGCTGCGGAGCGCCCTACGGAGAGGGCGTTTCCGGCTGGCCCCGCACCTGCGAGGCCTGCCGCACCGTGGCCTACCGCAATCCGCTCCCCGTCGCGGTGGCCCTCCAGCCCGTGTACGACACCAAGGGCACAGCCCTCGTCGTGATCACACGGACCATCGCCCCCGCGCGTGGGGGCACCGCCCTGCCCGGCGGCTTCATCGACCACCGGGAGGACTGGCGGCACGCCGTCGTCCGTGAGCTCAAGGAGGAGACGGGCATCTGCGTGGCCGACCGCGACGTGCGCCTCGCCGACGCCATGAGCTCACCCGACGGTCATCTGCTGCTGTTCGGGCTGCTCCCGGAGCGCCCGGCCGCCACCCTGCCGGAGTCCGCCGCCACGGACGAGACGGAGGGCTGGCACCTGCTGCGCAGGCCCACCGAACTCGCCTTCCCCCTGCACACCCTGGCCGTCCAGGCGTTCTTCGACGGCCGCTACATCTGAGCCGAAGCCACGCCTGAGCCGAACCCGGGCTCACTCCCGGTCGAGCCCACGTACCCGCACGGGATACGGAGGCTCGACCGGACCCCCCTCCCCGTCCAGCTCCACGACCACACGCGGCCCCTCCCGACGCACCGTGTACCGCTCCACCTCCGGCTCGTCCCAGCCGTCGCCCGCGTCCGGCACCACGAGCCCACCCCCCGTCCGCCCGTGCGCGGGTGCCCACACCTCCAGCTCCAGGCCGCCGTCGGCGCCCCGGACCGGCAACACGGCACCCGCGCGCGCGAGTACCGGGACACGCGACAGGGGCGCCTCCAGCAGCACCTGCCCCGGCCCTTCGTACGCCCGTCCGGTCACCGTGTCGTACCAGCGCCCCCGCGGCAGCTGCACCGCACGCCGGTCCGCGCCCGGGTCCAGCACCGGCGCCACCAGCAGACAGTCACCCAGCAGGAACGCGTCCTCGCAGTCGCGCAGCGCCCGGTCCTCGGGCGCACCCCACCACAGCGGGCGCACATAGGGCGCCCCGGTACGACGCGCCAGATGGGCCAGCGTCATGAAGTACGGCAACAGCCGCCGCCGCTCGACGAGGGCCACGCGCGCGTGCTCGAGGATCTCGTCCCCGAACTCCCACGGCTCCCGACGCCCCGCCCGCAGACTGGCGTGCGTACGGAACAGCGGCAGATACGCGCCCAGCTGGAACCACCGCAGATACAGCTCCGGTGACGGACTGCCGTCGAACCCGCCCACGTCCGGCCCCGAGTACGGCACCCCGCACAATCCGAGCCCCAGCACCAGCGAGAGCGACGCCCGCAGCCCGGGCCAGCCCGTCGCCACGTCCCCGGACCACGTCCCTCCGTACCGCTGCATGCCGGCCCACCCGGAGCGCGAGAAGACGAACGGCCGCTCCTGGGGCACCAGCTGACGCAGGCCCTCGTACCCGGCGCGGGCCATGCACAGCGCGTACACGTTGTGCGCCTCGCGATGATCACCGCCCCGGCCCTCCAGGTCGTGCCGGACCGACCGGGGCAGCGTGTTCTCACCGAACGCCGTGAACGACGTCGGCTCGTTCATGTCGTGCCAGAACCCGGCGAAACCCTGCGCCAGACGCTCCTCGTAGAGACCGCCCCACCACGCGCGCGTACGCGCGTGCGTGAAGTCCGGAAAGACCGACTCCCCGGGCCACACGAGACCCTCCACGACCTGCCCGGCGGCATCCCGCACGAACGCGTCCTCGGCCGTCCCGCTGTCGTACACCGCGTTGCCCGGCCGCGCCTCGACCGCCGCGTCGACGATCGACACCAGCCGTATCCCGTCGCGCCGCAAGTCCTCCGCGAGAACCGGCAGCTTCGGGAAGTTCTCCGCGTCGACCGTGAACACCCGATGGGCGTCGTAGTGATCGATGTCCAGATGAACCGCGTCGAGCGGCAGACCGCGCTCCCGATAGCCCGCGACGATCCGCCGCACCTCCCGCTCACTCCCGAAACCCCACCGCGCGTGATGATGCCCCAACGCCCACGCGGGCGGCAGCGCCGGAGCCCCCGTGAGAGCGGCCCAGGCATGCAGCACGCGCGCGGGGGTGCCCACTATCACCCAACAGCGCAGCGGCCCCCCGTCCATCCGCAGCTCCGACGTCCCGGCCCGGTCGTGCCCCGACCCGGCACCCTCCTCGCCCTCGCGCAGCGTGACCGTGCCGTCCCACGTGGTGTCGTGGAACACCAGATGCGTGGCCGCGTCGGCCACCACCATCTGCACCGGCATCGTGATGTACAGCGGATCGTCGCCGGGCGCGAACGTATGACCGGGGTCCGTGTTCCACAGCCGGTACGTCCCGCCCCGGAGCCGGGGCCCGGCCGCCCGGCCGCCCAGACCGAAGAACCGCGCGTCGGCCGCCACCTCCGAACGCTGCACCCACCGCGCCTCGCCCCCACCGACCGGCTCCCACCACCGGGGCGGCAGATCACGCCGCAGGGTCACTCCACCGGGCGTACGCACCTCGACGGCGCCGTGCCGCGACACGACGACCGTCACCCGCTCCGCCACGACCCGCCAGCCACCGTCCTTGTCCGGCTCCAGAACGGCCCGCGGATCCGGCTCCGGGCACCGGCCCGCGAGCGCGTACGACGGCTCCGGCCCGGCCCCGTCCCAGCCCCAGAAGACCGCCCCGTTCACATCGACGGTGACCCGCAGCGCGGACCGGCCGAACCGGACGATCCCGCCGCCGGGGGCCGGCTCCACATCCACCACCGGACCGGGCACCCGGGCCCGCTCGGCGCCCCGCGGCGGCAACCCGAGGGCGTCGGCACGCCTCCTGCGCCATGCGGCCCGTACGGTGCGCAGCCCCTGAGCCGCCCCCGCCGAACCGATCGCCTTCACCGAACGCACCAGGTCACGACCGTTCATGCCGCTCACCCTGCCATCGACCGGCCCATTCGTGTGAGCCGTTCAACTTCCGTTCACCCGTGGTGGCGGCACACTTCACGTCGCGGTCCATCCGAGGCTCACCCTGGTGCGGAAGTCGATCACATGGCATCGTCCGTGTCAGCCGCGTCACGCGCACACCCCTGCCCGTGCGCGTCCGTCGCACACCACGCGCACAGTCCCGGGAGCCGCCCCATGACCTCAGCGAACCCCTCGCCGCTCTGGCAGCCCGACGCGGAACGCGTCGCCCGGGCGCGGATCACCGCGTTCCAGTCCTGGGCGGCCGAGCACCACGGAGCCCCCGCCGACGGCGGATACCCGGCCCTGCACCGCTGGTCCGTCGACGAACTCGAGACGTTCTGGAAGGCCGTCACCGAATGGTTCGACGTACGGTTCTCCACCCCCTACGCGCGCGTGCTCGGCGATCGCGCGATGCCCGGCGCCGAGTGGTTCCCGGGAGCCACCCTCAACTACGCCGAACACGCCCTCCGCGCGGCCGACACCCGCGCCGACGAACCGGCCCTGCTCCACGTCGACGAGACCCACGAACAGCGCCCGGTGACCTGGTCGGAGCTCCGCCGCCAGGTCGGCTCGCTCGCCGCCGAACTGCGCGCCCTCGGCGTACGCCCCGGAGACCGCGTCAGCGGCTACCTCCCGAACATCCCCCAGGCCGTCGTCGCCCTCCTCGCCACGGCCGCCGTGGGCGGCGTCTGGACCTCCTGTGCCCCGGACTTCGGCGCCCGCAGCGTCCTCGACCGCTTCCAACAGGTCGAACCCGTCGTCCTGTTCACCGTCGACGGCTACCGCTACGGCGGCAAGGAACACGACCGCCGCGACATCGTCGCCGAACTCCGCCGTGAACTGCCCACGCTGCGCGCCGTCGTCCACATCCCCGTCCTCGGCACCGAAGCCCCCGAAGGCGCCCTGGAGTGGTCCGCGCTGACCTCCGCGGACGCCACGCCGACCTTCGAACAGGTCCCGTTCGACCACCCGTTGTGGGTGCTCTACTCCTCCGGCACCACCGGCCTCCCGAAGGCCATCGTCCAGTCCCAGGGCGGCATCCTGGTCGAACACCTCAAACAGCTCGGCCTCCACTGCGACCTCGGCCCCGACGACCGCTTCTTCTGGTACACCTCCACCGGCTGGATGATGTGGAACTTCCTGGTCTCCGGCCTCCTCACCGGCACCACGGTCGTCCTGTACGACGGCAGCCCCGGCTACCCCGACACCGGCGCCCAGTGGCGAGTGGCCGAGCGCACCGGCGCCACCCTTTTCGGCACCTCCGCCGCCTACGTCATGGCCTGCCGCAAGGCCGGCGTCCACCCGGGCCGCGACTACGACCTCTCCCGCGTCCAGTGCGTCGGCACCACGGGCTCCCCGCTCCCACCCGACGGCTTCCGCTGGCTCCACGACGAGGTCCGCGAGGACCTCTGGATCGCCTCCGTCAGCGGCGGCACCGACGTGTGCTCCTGCTTCGCGGGAGCCGTCCCCACGCTCCCGGTCCACATCGGCGAACTCCAGGCCCCCGGCCTCGGCACCGACCTCCAGTCCTGGGACCCCAGCGGCAAACCCCTCGTCGACGAGGTCGGCGAACTCGTCGTCACCAACCCCATGCCGTCCATGCCGATCCACTTCTGGAACGACCCCGACGGCACCCGCTACCACGACAGCTACTTCGACACCTACCCCGGCGTCTGGCGCCACGGCGACTGGATCACCCTCACCTCCCGAGGCTCCGTCGTGATCCACGGCCGCTCCGACTCCACCCTCAACCGCCAGGGTGTCCGCATGGGCTCGGCCGACATCTACGAAGCCGTCGAACGCCTCCCCGAGATCAAGGAATCCCTCGTCATCGGCATCGAACAGCCCGACGGCGGCTACTGGATGCCCCTCTTCGTCCAACTCGCCCCGGGAGCAGCCCTCGACGAGGCCCTCCTCGACCGCATCAAGCGGACCATCCGCGAACAGCTTTCCCCGCGGCACATCCCCGACGAGGTCATCGAGGTCCCCGGAGTCCCGCACACCCTCACCGGCAAACGCATCGAGGTCCCCGTCAAACGACTCCTCCAGGGCACCCCCCTGGAAAAGGCGGTCAACCCCGGCTCCATCGACAACCTCGACCTTCTGCGCTTCTACGAGGACCTGGCCCGCAAACGAGCCTGACCCCTCGGGCGACCGCGTTGTCAGTGCCCCCGATTACTGTGAGTGAGAATTGATCGACTGCTCGCACAGGGGGAAAAGACATGGCACACACCAGCCACCAGAGCATGCGACGCGTCCTGCGCCGCGAGATCGCGGGCACCATCGGCCTGCTGGCCGACGAACACGACTTCACCGCGATGCGGCGCTACCGCAGCTTCACCTTCGACGACCACACGACCTATCTCCGACAGGTGGAAGCCCTGCTCAGGACCCTCGCCGCGCAGGGCAACCACACGACGGTCGCCCTCTTCGACCCGGAGGAGTACGCCGAGTTCTGCGCCGACACCGGCCTCGAACCGGACACCCCGTCCAGCCGCACCCGCTTCACCGCGGAACTGGCCACCACCGGCGCCGCCGTCCCGTACGAAGGACAGCCCCTCACCGAGCTCGTCCCCGAACTGATCGACGAAGCCGTCCGCCTCGCCACCTGGGAGTACGCGACCACACTCCTCGCCCAGATCGGCGACTGCGCCTCCTGCGGCGAGGACATCGGACGCGCCGCCTTCGCCCGTGCCATGCAGTTGCTCAGGCGCGTCCTCGACACCGCGGCCCCCGGCGAACGCCACCTCGTGTGCAGCGTCTCCGCCAAGCCCCAGGCACTGGCCGCAGTCCTGCACGCCGAACAGGACGACGAAGGAACCACCCGGCTCGACGAGTCGGAGGTCCTGGAGTTCGCCACGGTCCTGGCCCTCGGCATCGCCACCCGAAGCCCCGGCGGACTCGTCATGCGCACCACCACCCCCGACACGACCGACCGCGTCTACGGCTGGCGCCTGCGCGGCGAAGGCCTCGAACCCCTCACCGCGGGAGAGGTCTTCGACGCCTACTGCACCGACATGGAATCCGGAGACCTCGTCTCCCCGGAGTCCGGCGTCGACTACTGCACCCCACCCGACCTCGGGGACGATCTCGGCAGGGGAGGCCCGACCCCGGACGGACGGCACACCCACTGAACGGGCGAGGGGCGCCCCACCCACAGGTGGAGCGCCCCTCGACACCAGCCCGATCGCTGTGGGCCCTACTCGCCCGACAGCACCGCCTGCGCCGCGCTACGAGCCTCCTCGGCCGTGTCCGCCGCACGCGCGGCGGCCGCGGCACGCTCGCACTGCGCCAGCGTGTACTTCGCCAAGGTCGCCCGCACATACGGAATCGACGCCGCACCCATGGAAAGGGAGGTGACACCCAGCCCGGTCAGCACACACGCGAGCAGCGGATCCGACGCCGCCTCACCGCAGACACCACAGCTCTTGCCCTCGGCCTTCGCCGCCTCGGCGGACAGCGCGACCAGGTCGAGCAGCGCGGGCTGCCACGGATCCTGCAGCCGGGACACCGCACCCACCTGCCGGTCGGCCGCGAACGTGTACTGCGCGAGGTCGTTGGTCCCCAACGAGAGGAACTCGACCTCCCGCAGGATCGAACGCGCCCGCAGCGCCGCCGACGGAATCTCCACCATGGCACCGAACTTGGCCCGCAGCCCCGCCTCACGACAGGCGTCGGCGAACGCCTTGGCGTCCGTGCGGTCCGCGACCATCGGCGCCATGACCTCAAGGTAGACCGGCAAACCCTCGGCGGCCTTCGCGAGCGCCGTCAGCTGCGTGCGCAGCACCTCGGGGTGGTCGAGCAGCGTGCGCAGCCCGCGCACACCCAGCGCCGGGTTCGGCTCATCGGCCGGGGTCAGGAACTCCAGCGGCTTGTCGGCGCCGGCGTCGAGCACCCGCACGACCACACGCCCCTCGGGGAAGGCCTCCAGCACCTTCCGGTACGCCTCGACCTGCTTCCCCTCGGACGGCGCCGTCTTGCTGTCGTCCAGGAAGAGGAACTCGGTACGGAACAGCCCGACACCCTCGGCGCCGGCCTCCACGGCCGCCGGTACGTCTGCGGGACCACCGACATTGACCAGCAGCGGAACCTTGTGCCCGTCGGAGGTCGCCCCCGGCCCGCTCGATGCCGACAGCGCGGCCTTCCGCGCCGCCGCGGCGGCCTCCAGCTCGGCCTTCTTCTCCGCGCTCGGGTTCACGAAGATCTCACCGGTGCTGCCGTCCACGGCGATCACCGTGCCCTCGGCGAGCTCCCCGGCTCCCGGCAGCGCCACCACGGCCGGCACCCCCAGCGCCCGCGCCAGAATCGCGCTGTGACTGGTCGGCCCACCCTCCTCGGTGACGAAACCGAGGACGAGCGTCGGGTCGAGCAGTGCGGTGTCGGCGGGCGCCAGGTCACGCGCGATGAGGACGTACGGCTCGTCGCTGTCCGGCACACCGGGCATGGGAACCCCGAGAAGCCGGGCGACGATACGATTCCGCACATCGTCGAGGTCGGCCACGCGCCCCGCGAGGTACTCGCCGGCCCCCGCCAGCAGCGCCCGGTACGCGGCGAAGGCGTCGTAGACAGCGCGCTCCGCCGTGCTCCCCACGGCGACACGGCGTTCCACATCCGCCATCAGCTCGGGGTCCTGGGCCATCAGGGCCTGGGCCTCCAGTACGGCCTGGGCTTCGCCCCCGGCCAGGTTGCCGCGCGCGATCAGATCGGCGGCCACCGCGTCCACGGCCTTACGGGCACGTCCCTGTTCGCGCCCCGCGTCCTCCGCCGGGATCTGCTTGGCGGGCGGCTCCAGTACCGCTGTTCCCATATGCCGAACCTCGCCGATCGCCACACCGTGGCTCACACCGACGCCTCGCAGCGTTGTCTCCATCTCACCTGTCTCCGATAGTGCGGCGGGCCCCGCCGCCGCGGTGGTTGTGGAACTTGCGATCCGGTACGGCCCTGATCACTGCCAGCCGAAGAGCGTGTCGCCGGCCTTCACATCGCCGTCCTCGCGGAGTTCGGAGAGGGAGTCGGCCGTGGCCTCCAGGGCCACGACGGGGCAGACCGGGGACTTGCCCGCGGCCTCGACTGCGGCGGGGTTCCAGCGCACCACGGCCTGCCCGCGCTGCACGGTGTCGCCCTTGTTGACGAGCAGCTCGAAGCCCTCACCATTGAGCTGCACGGTGTCGATACCGAGGTGCGTCAGCACACCGTGCCCCTCACCGTCGACCACGACGAACGCGTGCGGGTGCAGGGAGACGATGACTCCGTCCACGGGGGCGACAGCCTCCCCCGCCTCACGCACGGGGTCGATCGCGGTGCCGGGGCCGACCATCGCTCCCGAGAAGACCGGGTCCGGTACGGCGGCCAGTCCGATGGCGCGTCCTGCAAGAGGGGACGTCACGGTGGTCATGGGAAGCCTCCCAGGTGGAGATCTATGAGGACACCGTCCCCGCTTGTCCCGGGACGGCGTGCTGAGCAGCAGGGTAGGTCAGATGAAGTACCCGTTCCGCACCATAGCTCCGCATTAGAGGTCTAGACCACCCCTCCAAGCGATTTGCACGGGCTCCGCGGCCCGATGTAGAGTCGTACACCTGCTTCGGGGCGAGCGGCACTTTGTGTCCGACCCCGGCAGCATCGAACTCGTTCAGATCGTTCAGATCCTATCCCGGGATCGTCTTCTGCATGTCTGCAGGATGGTGGTCAGGGGGCCGGAAAAACACTGATAGAGTTTGAAACACCGAAGGGAAGCGCCCGGAGGAAAGCCCAGGGAATTACTTGGGTGAGTACAAAGGAAGCGTCCGTTCCTTGAGAACTCAACAGCGTGCCAAAAATCAACGCCAGATATGTTGATACCCCGTTCCCGGCCGGTTTCCGGTTGGGGCGAGGTTCCTTTGAAGTAAAACACAGCGAGGACGCTGTGAACCATCGGATCATTCCTCCGGTGGTTCCGCTCTCGTGGTGTAGACCCGCGCTTTTCATTAAGCACAGTCGGGAAAACATTCACGGAGAGTTTGATCCTGGCTCAGGACGAACGCTGGCGGCGTGCTTAACACATGCAAGTCGAACGATGAACCACTTCGGTGGGGATTAGTGGCGAACGGGTGAGTAACACGTGGGCAATCTGCCCTTCACTCTGGGACAAGCCCTGGAAACGGGGTCTAATACCGGATACAACACTCTCGGGCATCCGATGAGTGTGGAAAGCTCCGGCGGTGAAGGATGAGCCCGCGGCCTATCAGCTTGTTGGTGAGGTAACGGCTCACCAAGGCGACGACGGGTAGCCGGCCTGAGAGGGCGACCGGCCACACTGGGACTGAGACACGGCCCAGACTCCTACGGGAGGCAGCAGTGGGGAATATTGCACAATGGGCGAAAGCCTGATGCAGCGACGCCGCGTGAGGGATGACGGCCTTCGGGTTGTAAACCTCTTTCAGCAGGGAAGAAGCGAAAGTGACGGTACCTGCAGAAGAAGCGCCGGCTAACTACGTGCCAGCAGCCGCGGTAATACGTAGGGCGCGAGCGTTGTCCGGAATTATTGGGCGTAAAGAGCTCGTAGGCGGTCTGTCGCGTCGGATGTGAAAGCCCGGGGCTTAACCCCGGGTCTGCATTCGATACGGGCAGACTAGAGTGTGGTAGGGGAGATCGGAATTCCTGGTGTAGCGGTGAAATGCGCAGATATCAGGAGGAACACCGGTGGCGAAGGCGGATCTCTGGGCCATTACTGACGCTGAGGGGCGAAAGCGTGGGGAGCGAACAGGATTAGATACCCTGGTAGTCCACGCCGTAAACGGTGGGAACTAGGTGTTGGCGACATTCCACGTCGTCGGTGCCGCAGCTAACGCATTAAGTTCCCCGCCTGGGGAGTACGGCCGCAAGGCTAAAACTCAAAGGAATTGACGGGGGCCCGCACAAGCAGCGGAGCATGTGGCTTAATTCGACGCAACGCGAAGAACCTTACCAAGGCTTGACATACACCGGAAACGGCCAGAGATGGTCGCCCCCTTGTGGTCGGTGTACAGGTGGTGCATGGCTGTCGTCAGCTCGTGTCGTGAGATGTTGGGTTAAGTCCCGCAACGAGCGCAACCCTTGTTCTGTGTTGCCAGCATGCCCTTCGGGGTGATGGGGACTCACAGGAGACTGCCGGGGTCAACTCGGAGGAAGGTGGGGACGACGTCAAGTCATCATGCCCCTTATGTCTTGGGCTGCACACGTGCTACAATGGCAGGTACAATGAGCTGCGAAGCCGTGAGGCGGAGCGAATCTCAAAAAGCCTGTCTCAGTTCGGATTGGGGTCTGCAACTCGACCCCATGAAGTCGGAGTTGCTAGTAATCGCAGATCAGCATTGCTGCGGTGAATACGTTCCCGGGCCTTGTACACACCGCCCGTCACGTCACGAAAGTCGGTAACACCCGAAGCCGGTGGCCCAACCCCTTGTGGGAGGGAGCTGTCGAAGGTGGGACTGGCGATTGGGACGAAGTCGTAACAAGGTAGCCGTACCGGAAGGTGCGGCTGGATCACCTCCTTTCTAAGGAGCATCTAGGTCTCGCAAGAGATCCAGAGCCACTACGCAGGCAAATGTTCTGCGGTGGTCAGCTCAAGGGTGGAACGTTGATTATTCGACCGGTTCACGGGTCGGAGGCTGTGAGTACTGTCCGCAAGGGCGTGGAAAGCATGATCTCCGGACGTCGATCGGGTCGGGCACGCTGTTGGGTGTCTGAGGGTATGGCCGTATGGCTGCCTTCAGTGCCGACCCCGGTAAAAATCCGTGTGAGCGGGTTGTGACGGGTGGTTGGTCGTTGTTTGAGAACTGCACAGTGGACGCGAGCATCTGTGGCCAAGTTTTTAAGGGCGCACGGTGGATGCCTTGGCACCAGGAACCGATGAAGGACGTGGGAGGCCACGATAGGCCCCGGGGAGTCGTCAACCAGGCTTTGATCCGGGGGTGTCCGAATGGGGAAACCCGGCAGTCGTCATGGGCTGTCACCCTTGCCTGAACACATAGGGCAAGTGGAGGGAACGCGGGGAAGTGAAACATCTCAGTACCCGCAGGAAGAGAAAACAACCGTGATTCCGGGAGTAGTGGCGAGCGAAACCGGATGAGGCCAAACCGTATGCGTGTGAGACCCGGCAGGGGTTGCGTATACGGGGTTGTGGGATCTCTCTTGATCAGTCTGCCGGCTGGTCGGCGAGTCAGAAACCGTATGGGTAGGCGAAGGACATGCGAAAGGTCCGGCGTAGAGGGTAAGACCCCCGTAGCTGAAATCTGTACGGCTCGTTTGAGAGACACCCAAGTAGCACGGGGCCCGAGAAATCCCGTGTGAATCTGGCGGGACCACCCGCTAAGCCTAAATATTCCCTGGTGACCGATAGCGGATAGTACCGTGAGGGAATGGTGAAAAGTACCGCGGGAGCGGAGTGAAATAGTACCTGAAACCGTGTGCCTACAAGCCGTGGGAGCGTCGCGTATCGAGCTTTGCTCGGTGCGTCGTGACTGCGTGCCTTTTGAAGAATGAGCCTGCGAGTTTGCGGTGTGTTGCGAGGTTAACCCGGGTGGGGTAGCCGTAGCGAAAGCGAGTCCGAACAGGGCGACTTTAGTAGCACGCTCAAGACCCGAAGCGGAGTGATCTAGCCATGGGCAGGTTGAAGCGGAGGTAAGACTTCGTGGAGGACCGAACCCACCAGGGTTGAAAACCTGGGGGATGACCTGTGGTTAGGGGTGAAAGGCCAATCAAACTCCGTGATAGCTGGTTCTCCCCGAAATGCATTTAGGTGCAGCGTCGTGTGTTTCTTGCCGGAGGTAGAGCACTGGATAGGCGATGGGCCCTACCGGGTTACTGACCTTAGCCAAACTCCGAATGCCGGTAAGTGAGAGCGCGGCAGTGAGACTGTGGGGGATAAGCTCCATGGTCGAGAGGGAAACAGCCCAGAGCATCGACTAAGGCCCCTAAGCGTACGCTAAGTGGGAAAGGATGTGGAGTCGCACAGACAACCAGGAGGTTGGCTTAGAAGCAGCCACCCTTGAAAGAGTGCGTAATAGCTCACTGGTCTAGTGATTCCGCGCCGACAATGTAGCGGGGCTCAAGCGTACCGCCGAAGTCGTGTCATTCATACAATAGGGCCAACGCCTGTATGGATGGGTAGGGGAGCGTCGTGTGCCGGGTGAAGCAGCCGCGGAAGCGAGTTGTGGACGGTTCACGAGTGAGAATGCAGGCATGAGTAGCGATACACACGTGAGAAACGTGTGCGCCGATTGACCAAGGGTTCCTGGGTCAAGCTGATCTGCCCAGGGTAAGTCGGGACCTAAGGCGAGGCCGACAGGCGTAGTCGATGGATAACCGGTTGATATTCCGGTACCCGCTGTGAAGCGTCAAACATTGAACCAGGCGATGCTAAGTCCGTGAAGCCGTCCCGGACCCTTCGGGGAAAGGGAAGTGGTGGAGCCGACGGACCAGACTTGCAGTAGGTGAGTGATGGGGTGACGCAGGAAGGTAGTCCATCCCGGGCGGTGGTTGTCCCGGGGTAAGGGTGTAGGACGTCAGGTAGGTAAATCCGCCTGGCAATAGTCTGAGACCTGATGCCGAGCCGATTGTGGTGAAGTGGATGATCCTATGCTGTCGAGAAAAGCCTCTAGCGAGTTTCATGGCGGCCCGTACCCTAAACCGACTCAGGTGGTCTGGTAGAGAATACCGAGGCGTTCGGGTGAACTATGGTTAAGGAACTCGGCAAAATGCCCCCGTAACTTCGGGAGAAGGGGGGCCATCACTGGTGAGAGGACGTGCTCCTCGAGCTGGGGGTGGCCGCAGAGACCAGCGAGAAGCGACTGTTTACTAAAAACACAGGTCCGTGCGAAGCCGTAAGGCGATGTATACGGACTGACGCCTGCCCGGTGCTGGAACGTTAAGGGGACCGGTTAGTCACTCTTCGGGGTGGCGAAGCTGAGAACTTAAGCGCCAGTAAACGGCGGTGGTAACTATAACCATCCTAAGGTAGCGAAATTCCTTGTCGGGTAAGTTCCGACCTGCACGAATGGCGTAACGACTTCTCGACTGTCTCAACCATAGGCCCGGTGAAATTGCACTACGAGTAAAGATGCTCGTTTCGCGCAGCAGGACGGAAAGACCCCGGGACCTTTACTACAGTTTGATATTGGTGTTCGGTTCGGCTTGTGTAGGATAGCTGGGAGACTTTGAACTCTGGACGCCAGTTCAGGGGGAGTCGTCGTTGAAATACCAGTCTGGTCGTGCTGGATGTCTAACCTGGGTCCGTGATCCGGATCAGGGACAGTGTCTGATGGGTAGTTTAACTGGGGCGGTTGCCTCCCAAAGGGTAACGGAGGCGCCCAAAGGTTCCCTCAGCCTGGTTGGCAATCAGGTGTTGAGTGTAAGTGCACAAGGGAGCTTGACTGTGAGACCGACGGGTCGAGCAGGGACGAAAGTCGGGACTAGTGATCCGGCGGTGGCTTGTGGAAGCGCCGTCGCTCAACGGATAAAAGGTACCCCGGGGATAACAGGCTGATCTTCCCCAAGAGTCCATATCGACGGGATGGTTTGGCACCTCGATGTCGGCTCGTCGCATCCTGGGGCTGGAGTCGGTCCCAAGGGTTGGGCTGTTCGCCCATTAAAGCGGTACGCGAGCTGGGTTTAGAACGTCGTGAGACAGTTCGGTCCCTATCCGCTGCGCGCGCAGGAATATTGAGAAGGGCTGTCCCTAGTACGAGAGGACCGGGACGGACGAACCTCTGGTGTGCCAGTTGTTCTGCCAAGGGCATGGCTGGTTGGCTACGTTCGGGAGGGATAACCGCTGAAAGCATCTAAGCGGGAAGCCTGCTTCGAGATGAGTATTCCCACCCACTTGATGGGGTAAGGCTCCCAGTAGACGACTGGGTTGATAGGCCAGATATGGAAGCCCGGTAACGGGTGGAGTTGACTGGTACTAATAGGCCGAGGGCTTGTCCTCAGTTGCTCGCGTCCACTGTGTTGGTTCTGAAACCACGAACAACCCCATTCCCTTGTTTGGTCACGGGGGATGGTGCGGTTGAGTGTTTCATAGTGTTTCGGTGGTCATAGCGTGAGGGAAACGCCCGGTTACATTCCGAACCCGGAAGCTAAGCCTTACAGCGCCGATGGTACTGCAGGGGGGACCCTGTGGGAGAGTAGGACGCCGCCGAACTCCTTTTAGAGCTCTGGCTCTTGGGCACACTGCCCAAGAGCCAGAGCTTTTTTGCGTTGAGGTAGGGTCAGGGGGCATCGTTGGCTCATTTCCCACAGGAGGCCCCCGGGTGGAGGTACAGGAGACCCGGGTCCAGACGGACCGGGTCCTCACCATCCCGAACATTCTCAGCATGGCGCGGCTCGTTGGCGTGCCCGTCTTCCTGTGGTTGGTTCTCTGGCCCGAGTTCGGCGGCCCCAAGGTCGACGGCTGGGCCTTCCTGGTGATCGCTCTCAGCGGCGTCAGCGACTATCTGGACGGCATGCTGGCGCGGCGCTGGAACCAGATCAGCAGTCTTGGCCGGCTTCTCGATCCCGCAGCTGACAGGTTGTACATTCTGTCAACTCTGGTGGGACTCACCTGGCGCGAGATTCTGCCATTGTGGTTGACCGCTGTACTGCTCTTGCGGGAACTGGTCCTGCTGGTGATGGTGGGCATCCTCAGGCGGCACGGCTATCCGCCGCCGCAGGTGAACTTCCTCGGGAAGGCGGCTACCTTCAACTTGATGTACGCCTTCCCGTTGCTGCTGCTCAGTGACGGAAGTGGATGGATCTCGTCACTCGCTGCTATTTTCGGATGGGCGTTCGCCGGATGGGGTACAACGCTGTACTGGTGGGCAGGAATCCTCTACGTGGTTCAGGTCCGCCGACTCGTCAGTGCGGACGCCATGGCCGATTGAGCCCGCCCGATTGAACGGCCGTAGAGGCTCGATGGCCCGCGTCGGACATATGCGGGACAATCTGGACGGGTGAAGTCGGCTAGACCGTGTCTCTTCAAGGAGGACGCTTCCGACATGAAGGCCGTCGTGATGGCCGGAGGTGAAGGCACACGCCTTCGCCCCATGACCTCGAGCATGCCCAAGCCGCTCCTGCCCGTGGCGAACCGCCCGATCATGGAGCACGTACTGAGGCTGCTCAAAAGGCATGGGCTCAACGAGACCGTCGTTACTGTCCAGTTCCTGGCGTCACTCGTCAAGAACTACTTCGGTGACGGCGAGGAGCTCGGCATGGAGCTCACCTATGCCAATGAGGAGAAGCCACTCGGTACCGCCGGGAGCGTCAAGAACGCCGAGGAAGCGCTGAAGGACGATGCGTTCCTCGTCATCTCCGGCGATGCCCTTACCGACTTCGACCTCACCGAGCTCATCAATTTCCACAAGGAAAAGGGTGCGCTGGTCACCGTCTGTCTGACACGGGTGCCGAATCCGCTGGAATTCGGTATCACCATCGTGGACGAGGAAGGCAAGGTCGAGCGGTTCCTGGAGAAGCCGACCTGGGGTCAGGTCTTCTCGGACACCGTCAACACGGGCATCTATGTGATGGAGCCCGAGGTCTTCGACTACGTCGAGGCCGATGTTCCCGTCGACTGGTCCGGCGATGTCTTCCCGCAGCTCATGAAGGAGGGCAAGCCGGTCTACGGCTATGTCGCCGAGGGCTACTGGGAGGACGTCGGTACGCACGAGAGCTATGTGAAGGCCCAGGCCGACGTCCTCGAGGGCAAGGTCGACGTCGAGCTCGACGGGTTCGAGCTCTCGCCGGGTGTGTGGATCGCCGAAGGCGCCGAAGTGCACCCCGACGCCGTGCTGCGCGGGCCGCTGTACATCGGGGACTACGCCAAGGTCGAAGCCGGCGCCGAGATCCGTGAACACACCGTCGTGGGCTCGAATGTCGTCGTGAAGAGCGGGGCCTTTCTGCACAAGGCCGTAGTCCACGACAACGTCTACATCGGGCAGCACAGCAATCTCCGCGGATGTGTGGTCGGCAAGAACACCGACATCATGCGGGCCGCGCGGATCGAGGACGGCGCCGTCATCGGCGACGAGTGCCTCGTCGGCGAAGAATCGATCATCCAGGGGAACGTACGCGTCTATCCCTTCAAGACGATCGAGGCCGGCGCCTTCGTCAACACCTCGGTGATCTGGGAGTCCCGGGGACAGGCGCATCTGTTCGGCGCCCGTGGAGTCTCCGGCATCCTGAACGTGGAGATCACCCCCGAGCTGGCCGTGAGAATCGCCGGAGCGTACGCCACGACGCTCAAGAAGGGCTCCACGGTCACCACTGCCCGTGACCACTCCCGAGGTGCTCGTGCGCTGAAGCGGGCGGTCATCTCGGCGCTGCAGGCCAGCGCCATCGACGTACGGGATCTGGAGAACGTACCGCTGCCCGTCGCGCGGCAGCAGACCGCGCGGGGCAGTGCCGGCGGGATCATGATTCGGACGACGCCGGGGGTTCCGGACTCCGTCGACATCATGTTCTTCGACGGGCAGGGCGCCGATCTGTCGCAGGCCAGCCAGCGAAAGCTGGACCGGGTGTTCGCGCGGCAGGAGTACCGGCGGGCGTTCCCGGGAGAGATCGGGGACCTGTATTTCCCGGCCAGCGTGTTCGACTCGTACACCGGGTCGTTGCTGCGGAACGTCGACACGACCGGGATCGCCGAGTCGGGGCTCAAGGTCGTCGTGGACGCCTCCAACGGCAGCGCCGGACTCGTGCTTCCGAGTCTGCTCGGCAAGCTGGGTGTCGACTCGCTGACGATCAACCCCGGTCTCGACGAGTCGAGGCCGACGGAGACGGGCGACATGCGGCGGTCGGGGCTGGTGCGGCTGGGCGAGATCGTGGCGTCCTCGCGGGCCGCGTTCGGCGTGCGGTTCGACCCGGTCGGTGAACGGCTCTCGCTCGTCGACGAGAAGGGGCGGATCGTCGAGGACGACCGGGCCCTGCTGGTCATGCTGGACCTGGTGGCCGCGGAACGGCGGAGCGGGCGGGTGGCGCTGCCGGTGACCACCACGAGGATCGGTGAGCAGGTCGCGGCGTACCACGGCACTCAGGTCGAGTGGACGACCACCTCGCCTGACGACCTCACGCGGGTCGGCGGCGAGGAGACGACCATCTTCGGCGGTGACGGACGCGGTGGCTTCATCGTGCCGGAGTTCAGCAGCGTCTTCGACGGCGCGGCGGCCTTCGTGCGGCTCATCGGACTGGTGGCGCGCACGCAGCTCACGCTCAGCCAGATCGACGCCCGGATTCCCCGGGCGCACGTCCTGAAGCGGGATCTCGCGACACCGTGGGCCGTCAAGGGCCTGGTGATGCGACGGGTCGTGGAAGCGGCCGGGGACCGCTTCGTCGACACGACCGACGGTGTGCGGGTCGTGGAGACGGACGGTCGGTGGGTGATGGTCCTGCCGGACCCGGCCGAGGCCGTCACGCATCTGTGGGCCGAAGGGCCCGACGACGCCTCCGCGCAGGCTCTGCTCGACGAGTGGTCGACGGTCGTGGACAGCGCCGGCCGCTGAACCGCCTCGCACGCGCGCGTGCCGGACAAGTGCCTCCAACGGGGCCTGTCCGGCACGCCGGTGGGGCCATTCGGAGGTAGTGGTCGCGACGTGCGACGATGTGCGGCATGCCGCAGCAGCCCCCCGTTCGGAGCACACCCACGCGCCCGTCGCGTCCGGATGCCTCCATGTCGCTGCTCACCAACGTCATGGACCACAGCCTCGACGACGGATACGCCGAGGCAGCCGCCCGCAAGAAGGCCGCGGGCACCGAGGGCCTGCCGAAGACGGTGCGGGCCAAGCTGGGGCTCGCGGTCGGTCTGGTGCTCGCCGCCCTGGTGGTGACGGTGGGTGCCGCGCAGACGCGGATAAGCGCTCCCGTGGTCGCCAAGGAGCGCGAGGAGCTGATCGACCGCATCCAGGAGGAGACCGCCGCCGCGGACAGCCTCGAGGACTCCGTGGACGAGCTCCGCGACGACGTGAGCACGCGGCAGCGCAAGGCGCTCAAGGACGACGGCGGCGACGGGAACGACCTGGTGGGCATCCTGTCGGGCGCCGTCGAGGTGCACGGCCCCGGGGTCCGGCTCGTGGTGAACGACTCCAAGGGCGCCAGCCAGGGCGGTGACGGTGATCCCCGCGAGACGTCCGGGTTCTCGGACACCGGCCGGGTGCGCGACCGGGACATGCAGAGGGTCGTCAACGGGCTGTGGGCGTCGGGTGCCGAGGCCATCTCGATCAACGGACAGCGGCTCACCGCACTGTCGGCGATCAGGGCCGCCGGCGACGCGATACTGGTCGACAACAAGCCACTGGCCCCGCCCTACACGGTCCTCGCGGTGGGAGACGGGCAGCGGTTGAGCACCAGGTTCCAGAACAGCCCCGACGGGCTGTATCTGCACGCCCTCCATGAGAACTTCGGCATCCGGACGGGCATCTCCGTCGAGGACGACATCAAGGTGCCGGCCGCGCCGAGCGTGATCGTACGAACAGCACAACCGAGCACAGAGAAGGGCACATCGTGATCGCCGTACTGGGCCTCGTCCTCGGAGTCGTGGCCGGCCTGTTGGTCCGGCCCGAGGTACCGGTGGTGGTCGAGCCGTACCTCCCCATCGCCGTGGTGGCGGCACTGGACGCCGTCTTCGGTGGTCTGCGCTCGATGCTGGACGGCATCTTCGACGACAAGGTCTTCGTGGTGTCGTTCCTGTCCAACGTGGTCGTGGCCGCCCTCATCGTCTTCCTCGGCGACAAGTTGGGCGTCGGTGCCCAGCTGTCCACGGGCGTCGTGGTCGTCCTCGGTATCCGCATCTTCTCCAACGCCGCGGCGATCCGCCGGCACGTCTTCCGGGCGTGAGGCAGATGAGCGACCGGGACGCGACGCCGAGGCCGAAGCCGACTCCGAGCGGGGGAGAGGACGACACACCGACGACCCGGCTGCGCCGGGAACTCCCCCAGGAAGTGCCCCCCACAGCCGCCGAGAGGCCCGGAGAGGCCCCCCAGGAGGAGAAGGGCAAGCTGACCGGGCGGCAGCGGCTGGCTCAGGGGATGTGGCCGCCGCGCTTCACCCGCGCCCAACTCATCGTGGCCCTCCTGCTGTTCGGCCTCGGCTTCGGGCTGGCCATCCAGGTGGCCTCCAACAACGACGACAGCGCACTGCGCGGAGCACGTCAGGAAGATCTCGTACGCATCCTCGATGAACTGGATGACCGTACTCAGCGTCTGGAGGAGGAGAAGCAGGGTCTCGAGGATCAGCGCACCGAGTTGGAGAACAGCTCGGACCAGGCCGAGGAGGCGCGCAAGCAGACGGTCGAGAAGGAACGGCAACTCGGCATTCTGGCGGGCACGGTGGCGGCGCAGGGACCCGGCATCACACTGACGATCGACGACACGAAGGGGACGGTCGAGGCGGACATGCTGCTCGACGCGATCCAGGAGCTGCGCGCGGCCGGCGCGGAGGCGATCCAGGTGAACGGCGTACGGGTCGTGGCCAGCACTTACCTGACCGATTCCGGTGACGGAATCAGGGTCGACGGGAACAAGATCACCCAGCCCTTTCGTTTCAAGGTCATCGGCAACCCGCAGGACCTCGAGCCCGCACTGAACATCCCCGGAGGCGTGGTGCAGACACTGGAGAAGGAGCAGGCCACCGTGACCGTGCAGCGGGCGGACAAGATCGTCGTGGACGCCTTGCGGGCGGCGAAGCGGCCTGACTACGCTCGGTCGTCCTCCCAGTGAACCGCGGGTGCATGGGGCCCGTCCGGCCAGGGCATGAGGTTGCGGGGGGTCGGCGCACCGAATGGGTGGTGCGTGGTGGAAACTGTCTGGTGGATACGGACGTTGTGAGGTTGTCCGGCTCGGCCGGTGTGTTCAGTCAGGGTTCGTCCTGCCCCACGGGCGGGTCTGTTTCGGTCAAGGGGAATCGCCCGTGAAGTTGTTTGCGAAGTTGTTCGGCAAGAGCGCGCGAGAGGGCAGCGACAACGCGACCTCCCGCCATCGCGTGCAGCCTTCGGAAGCGGAGGGGCAGGACGGTGAGCGTCCGCTGTTCCGGGACCAGGTCACTGGTCCGGGAGGTGACATTTCCGGAGGTCAGGGCGCGCCGTCTGTTGACCCTGCCCAGTCGGGCCGCATAGGTTTCGGGGAACCGCCAGCCTCAGGTACGGGTGGAGGGTTTGCTTCAGACCCGTATGCGTCCAATGCCCCGGCGGGGCAGCCGCGGCAGGAGGATCCGTCGATGTCGGCCCTGGTGTGTACGAGGTGCGGTAACCGCAACGCGGAGAACAGCCGCTTCTGCTCGAACTGCGGTGCACCGCTGCGGGCCGGCGCGGCCGCCGAGCGTCCGTCCGAGACGACTTCCACGATCTCCATCTCCGGCCTCGAGGCCTATGACTCCGAGGTCACCGGCCAGACCCAGCTGCCGGCGCTCTCCCCCGAGGCCCAGGCCGCCGTCGACGCGCTGCCGCTCGGCTCGGCGCTGCTGGTCGTGCGCCGCGGTCCGAACGCGGGCAGCCGCTTCCTGCTGGACGGCGATCTGACCACGGCGGGCCGTCACCCGCAGAGCGACATCTTCCTGGACGACGTGACCGTGTCGCGTCGCCACGTGGAGTTCCGCCGGGGTCAGGACGGCTCGTTCACGGTCGCCGACGTCGGCAGCCTGAACGGTACGTACGTCAACCGTGAGCGGATCGACCAGGTCGCCCTGCACAACGGTGACGAGGTGCAGATCGGCAAGTACCGGCTGGTCTTCTACGCGAGCCAGCGGGGCTACTGACCCTCCCCCGGACGGTGTCCGGGGGGACCCCAGGGAAGGTCCATGCTTCGAACAACGAGCGGTGGTGCCGACCACGGCACCACCGCCGCGGACAGTGGCCTGATGAGCATCGGCACGGTGCTGAACGCGCTGCGCGACGAGTTCCCCGAAGTGACGATCTCCAAGATCCGTTTCCTGGAGTCGGAGGGGCTCATCGAGCCGCAGCGGACCCCCTCGGGGTATCGCAAGTTCAGCGCCGAGGACGTCGAGCGGCTCGGACACGTCCTCAGGATGCAGCGGGACCACTATCTGCCGCTCAAGGTGATCCGTGAGTATCTGGAGGCCCTGGAGCGCGGTGAGGACGTACGGCTGCCGTCCGTGGGGCGCCAGCGCGACATCGGTGACGGAGAGCGCCTGAGCGAGCTCTTCGGGGAGCCCGAGGAGCCGACGGCCGCCCGGATCGGGCGCGGCGAGCTCGTCGCGGGAGCCGGGATCGACGAGGAGCAGCTGGCCGAGTGGGAGTCGTACGGGCTGGTGGCCCCGCTGCCGGACGGCTCGTACGACGCCGAGGTCCTCACTGTCGCCACGCTTGTGGTGGAACTGGGGCGGTTCGGTATCGAGCCCCGGCATCTGAGGGTGATGCGGGCCGCCGCGGACCGAGAGGCGGGGCTCGTCGACCAGGTTGTGGCGCCGCTGAGGCTCCACCGTAATCCGCAGACCAGGGCGCATGCGGAGGACCGTGCGAGGGAGCTGGCGGGGCTCACGGTCAAGCTGCACGCGGCGCTCGTGCAGAGCGCGCTGGGGGTACGGCTCCGCTGAGGCGTGGTGTTCGCCTTGGGCGGATCGGTCGGCCGATCTGTGCCCGACTACCCAAACATCCCGGGCACGGCCTAGGGTTGCTGTGTGAACGAGCTCGATGTCGTAGGTGTCCGGGTCGAAATGCCCTCCAACCAACCGATCGTGCTCCTGCGCGAAGTGGGAGGCGACCGTTACCTCCCCATCTGGATCGGGCCGGGGGAGGCGACGGCGATCGCTTTCGCCCAACAGGGCATGGCCCCCGCGCGACCGCTGACCCACGACCTGTTCAAGGACGTGCTGGAGGCCGTCGGCCAGGAGCTCACGGAAGTGCGCATCACCGACCTGCGTGAGGGCGTCTTCTACGCGGAGCTGGTGTTCGCCAGTGGAGTCGAGGTGAGTGCCCGGCCCTCCGACGCCATAGCGCTGGCCTTGCGTACCGGGACGCCGATCTTCGGCAGTGACGGGGTGCTCGACGACGCGGGCATCGCGATCCCGGACGAGCAGGAGGACGAGGTCGAGAAGTTCCGCGAGTTCCTCGACCAGATCTCGCCCGAGGACTTCGGAACGAACAGTCAGTGAGGCCGGGCGGGCCGTGTCGTACGGGACTGTGGGGCCTTGACGCCGCCGGTCGCCGCGCCGTCGGCGGACTCTCGCGGCGGATGAGACGGGCCACGGGTGCCGCCTGCGGGAGGTCGCCGCGCGAACGACGGGCGGAGACGTGGGCGGCGTGACTCTCCGGAGGTCGGCACATGCCCAGGGTCAGTGCGCTGTCAGGCAGCTCGGCCGGAGCGCATTCGGCTAGCCTTTCCCCACGGGAGGGCACGGGAAACCACTCTCAAGGTGATTATCACTCGGCGTGGCGAATGCGGTGGTCGTTGACGCACCCCTGGTGGCTGCCTACCGTCGATAAGGCAGGTCAAGGACGGAGGTCGGCGTGAGAAGCAGCGGCGACGGTACGGCTGGGGGTGTCCCCGGACGCATGCTGGGGGACAGTGACCCGTACCCGCTTCACGGCAGCGCGGCCGGTCACGTCCCGCAGCGGCCCACGGCCGTGCAGGACAGCGCGGATGCGGAGTTCGAGCCGCACGAGAGCGTCGGCTACCGCGGTCCCACCGCGTGTGCGGCCGCCGGCATCACCTACCGGCAGCTCGACTACTGGGCTCGCACCGGTCTCGTGGAGCCGAGTGTGCGGTCCGCTCAGGGCTCGGGCACGCAGCGCCTCTACAGCTTCCGGGACGTCGTCGTCCTGAAGATCGTGAAACGGTTCCTCGACACGGGGGTCTCGCTGCAGAACATCCGCACCGCGGTCCAGCACCTCCGGGAGCGGGGCTTCAGCGATCTGGAGCGGATGACGCTGATGAGTGACGGGGCGACGGTCTACGAGTGCACCTCGCCCGACGAGGTCCACGCCCTGCTCCAGGGCGGCCAGGGGGTCTTCGGGATCGCCGTAGGGGTGGTCTGGCGTGATGTGGAAAGCGCTCTCTCGCAGCTGCACGGGGAGCGGGTCGACACGGGGGAGACGCTCGTGGGCCAGAATCCGGCGGACGAGCTCGCGCGGCGGCGGAACCGGGCGGTCTGACCGGCCCCGCCGCTCGTCGTACGGGGCGTTGTCAGTGGCGTAGGGCAGCATCGGAGATGTGAGAACCGCGCCCACGATCCTGCATCTCGACATGGATGCCTTCTACGCCTCGGCGGAGCAGGCGTCCAAGCCGAGTCTGCGGGGGAAAGCCGTGGTCGTGGGTGGGCTGGGGCCGCGTGGGGTGGTCGCGACCGCCTCGTACGAGGCGCGGGTCTTCGGGGTGCACTCGGCGATGCCGATGGCGCAGGCGCGCCGGCTCGCGCCGAACGCCGCGTATCTGACGCCGCGCTTCACGTTCTACCGGGCGGTCAGCGATCAGGTCATGGGGTTGTTGCGTGATCTGTCGCCACTGGTGGAGCCGTTGAGCCTGGACGAGGCGTTCGTGGACCTGGAGTCCGGGGGCGCGGCCCGGGACGCGGAGTCGGCGCGGCTGGTGGGGGAGCGGCTGCGTGCGGACATACGGGCGGTGACGGCGCTCACGGGGTCCGTGGGGCTCGCGGCCTCCAAAATGCTCGCGAAGATCGCCTCCGAGCAGGCCAAGCCGGACGGGCTGGTGCTGATCGAGCCCGGGACCGAGCGGGCGTTGTTGGGGCCGATGTCCGTGCGGATCCTGCCGGGCGTGGGGCCGGCGACCGGGGATCATCTGCGGCGGGCCGGCATCACCACGGTCGAGGAGATCGCGGAGGCGGGGGAGGACGAGGTCGTACGGCTGCTGGGGAAGGCCCATGGGCACGGGCTGTACGCGATGGCGCTGGCGCGGGACGACCGGGCGGTCGTGGCCGAGCGGGACACGAAGTCGGTGTCGGTGGAGGACACGTACGACGTGGACATCCACGACCGGGTGCGGGTTCGGATGGAGGTGCAGCGGCTCGCGGACCGGTGTGTGCGGAGGCTGCGGGAGGCCGGGCTGTCGGGGCGGACGATCGTGTTGAAGGTGCGACGGTACGACTTTTCGACGTTGACCCGATCCGAGACGTTGCGTGGGCCCACGGACGACCCCGCGGTGGTGCGGGAGGCCGCGGGGCGGTTGCTGGAGGCCGTGGACACGACGGGTGGGGTGCGGTTGCTGGGGGTGGGAGTGAGCGGGCTCGCCGACTACACGCAGGAGGACTTGTTCGCGCAGGCGGCCGGGGAGCCGGACCTGGTGGAGGAGGAGGCCGGTTCCGCCGCGGAGGTGTCCGCCGTGGAGGAGCGTGGGGGCGGGGAGCGGCTCTGGAGGGCCGGGCACGACGTGCGGCATGCCGAGTACGGGCATGGGTGGGTGCAGGGGAGTGGGCTGGGGCGGGTGACCGTGCGGTTCGAGACACCGGACGACGTGGGGCCGGGGCGGGTACGGACCTTCAGGACCGATGATCCGGCGCTGGAGGAGGCGGAGCCCTTGCCGTTGGTGCCGGGTGCGGTGCGGGGCTGAGGCTGGTGGGGCTGCCGGTCCGCGTTGTCGGGGTGGGGCGTCGTTGCGGCTGGAGCGAGGGGGCCGACACGAGAAAGTGCGCGGGTTTGCGCGGGTCCGAGGGGGCCGCACGAGGGGCCGCGTCGGGTGAGGGCAGTGGCGTGGGAGACGCGGGGTGGGGGTGAGGTGCGTCAGAGGCGGGGCGAGGTGGGGGCGAGAAGCGTCAGCGGCCGCGTGGTCGAGTGCCGGGAGTCTCTGCGGCCGCAGGGGTGCGCTGGAGCAGAGGCCGCAGGGGGTGAGGGGGAGCGGGCTCGGGAGACGTGTGGGGGTTGGGATGAGGGTCTTGCTCAGGGTTCTTCCTGGCCCGTCACGTTGCCGAAGTCGTGGTCCATGGGCGGGGGTGGGGCCAGGTCGAGGCCGTAGTGGTGGTAGAGCTGGAGTTCTTGTTCGGGGGAGAGGTGGCGGCCGACGCCGAAGTCGGGGGCGTCCTTGATGAGGGCGCGGTCGAAGGGGACGCGGAGGGTGCCTTCGATCAGTTCGCTCGGCTCCAGGGGTACGAAGGCGTCGCGACCGAAGAAGCCCATGCGTATCGCCGCCCACTCGGGGATGCCGGTGGCGTCGTCGAGGTAGACCTCGTCCACGGTGCCGATCTTGCTGCCCTTGCGGTCGAACGCCTTGCGGCCGATCAGGTTGCGCGGATCGATGTCGGTCTGCACGGGCCCTCCAAGAGGTCGCAGAGGAGTCGCGAATCATCCTCACCCCTACGAAAAGGCACATTGGGGAAGGTGGCCACTCGAAGACTCGTGCGTGGACCGCGCTGATACGCTGGCACCGGCTGCTGACCCCGTGCGGGAGAGTCCTCCGGACACCATCCGGAGGCGCCGAAGGAGCAAATCCTCCCCGGAATCTCTCAGGCTCACGTACCGCATGGACGAGGTCACTCTGGAAAGCAGGGCGGGTGTCACGGCTTCCGCTCTCACCGACGGTGAAAGCCGGTCCGCACCTGGACCGGTGAAGCTCTCAGGTTGAGATGACAGAGGGGGAGGCCGTACGGGCACCCGTGCCGTGGTGCCCCTCGAAGGTCGTGTCAGACCAGGAGGCCTCCGTAATGACCGCCCATCGCATCCCGCTCTCCGAGCTCGAACAGGGAATCCCCTTCGAGCGGCGCCATATCGGACCGGACGTCGAAGCCCGGGCCAAGATGCTCGCGCACGTCGGATACGGCTCGCTCGACGAGCTGACGGCCGCCGCGGTCCCGGACGTGATCAAGAACGCCGAGGCGCTGGATCTGCCGGGCGCGCGCACCGAGGCCGAGGTCCTCGCCGAGCTGCGTTCGCTGGCGGACCGCAACCAGGTGCTCGGATCGATGATCGGGCTCGGGTACTACGGGACGTTCACGCCGCCCGTCATTCTGCGGAATGTCATGGAGAACCCGGCCTGGTACACCGCCTACACGCCGTATCAGCCCGAGATCTCCCAGGGGCGGCTAGAGGCCCTTCTCAATTTCCAGACCATGGTCGCCGATCTGACCGGGCTGCCCACCTCCGGCGCCTCCTTGCTCGACGAGGGCACCGCCGCCGCCGAGGCCGTGGCGCTCTCCCGGCGTATGGGGAAGAACAAGAAGGGCCTCTTCCTCGTCGACGCGGACGTGCTGCCGCAGACGATCGCCGTGATCGAGACCCGTGCCGAGCCGACCGGTGTCGAGGTCGTCGTCGCCGACCTCGGTGAGGGGATTCCGGCCGACATCGCCGCGCGGGAGATCAACGGGGTGCTGTTGCAGTACCCGGGTGCCTCCGGTGTCGTACGGGATCTGAAGCCGGTCATCGAGCAGGCGCACGAGCTCGGCGCGCTCGTCACCGTCGCCGCCGACCTGCTCGCCCTCACGCTGCTGGTCTCCCCGGGTGAGCTCGGCGCCGACATCGCGGTGGGGACGACGCAGCGGTTCGGTGTGCCGATGGGCTTCGGCGGGCCGCACGCGGGCTACATGGCCGTACGGGAGAAGTTCGCGCGCAGTCTGCCCGGGCGGCTCGTGGGCGTCTCCGTGGACGCGGACGGACACAAGGCGTACCGGCTCGCCCTGCAGACGCGTGAGCAGCACATCCGTCGGGAGAAGGCGACCAGCAATATCTGCACGGCTCAGGTGCTGCTCGCCGTGATGGCCGGCATGTACGCCGTGTACCACGGGCCGGAGGGGCTGCGGACCGTCGCCCGGCGTACGCACCGGTACGCCACCGTGCTCGCCGCGGGACTCACGGCCGGAGGGATCGACGTCGTGCACGGCGCGTACTTCGACACGCTCACCGTGCGGGTGCCGGGGCGGGCCGGTGAGGTCGTGGCCGCCGCGCGGGAACATGGCGTGAACCTGCACCTCGTGGACGCCGACCTGGTGTCGATCTCCTGCGACGAGACGACGACGAGGGCGCAGCTGGGGGCCGTATGGACCGCGTTCGGGGTGGAGGGGGACGTCGAGGCCCTCGACGACGCCGCGGCGGACACGCTGCCCGAGGCGCTGCTGCGGGCGGACGACTACCTCACGCACCCGGTGTTCCACGAGTACCGCTCCGAGACCGCGATGCTGCGCTACCTGCGCCGGCTCGCCGACCGGGACTACGCGCTGGACCGGGGGATGATCCCGCTGGGCTCCTGCACGATGAAGCTCAACGCGACCACCGAGATGGAGCCGGTGACGTGGCCGGAGTTCGGGCAGCTGCACCCGTTCGCGCCCGCCGGGCAGGCGCAGGGGTACCTCACGCTCATTCGTGAGCTGGAGGAGCGGCTGGCGGAGGCCACCGGGTACGACAAGGTGTCCCTGCAGCCGAACGCGGGTTCGCAGGGTGAGCTGGCCGGGCTGCTGGCCGTACGCGGGTACCACCGGGCCCGTGGCGACGAGCAGCGGACCGTGTGTCTCATCCCGTCCTCGGCGCACGGCACCAACGCGGCGAGCGCCGTCATGGCCGGGATGAAGGTCGTCGTCGTGAAGACCGCCGAGGACGGCGAGATCGACGTCGAGGATCTGCGGGCCAAGATCGAGCAGTACCGCGACGAGCTGTCCGTGCTGATGATCACGTACCCCTCGACGCACGGGGTGTTCGAGGAGCACGTGGCCGAGATCTGCGCCCAGGTGCATGACGCGGGCGGCCAGGTGTACGTCGACGGCGCCAACCTCAACGCGCTGGTGGGTCTCGCCAAGCCGGGCCACTTCGGCGGTGACGTCTCGCACCTGAACCTGCACAAGACGTTCTGCATCCCGCACGGCGGCGGCGGGCCGGGCGTCGGGCCGGTGGCGGTGCGCGAGCACCTCGCGCCGTACCTGCCGAACCATCCGCTGCAGCCCGCTGCCGGTCCTGAGACGGGTGTGGGCCCGATCTCCGCCGCTCCCTGGGGTTCGGCGGGCATCCTGCCGATCTCGTGGGCGTACGTCCGGCTCATGGGCGGTGAGGGGCTCAAGCGGGCCACACAGGTGGCGGTGCTCAGCGCCAACTACATCGCCAAGCGGCTGGAGCCGCACTACCCGGTGCTGTACACGGGCCCGGGCGGGCTCGTGGCGCACGAGTGCATCATCGACCTGCGGCCGCTGGCCAAGTCGACCGGGGTGAGTGTCGACGACATCGCCAAGCGGCTGATCGACTACGGCTTCCACGCGCCGACGATGTCGTTCCCGGTGGCCGGGACGCTGATGATCGAGCCGACCGAGTCGGAGGACCTCGGCGAGCTGGACCGGTTCTGCGAGGCGATGATCGCGATCCGCGCGGAGATCGAGAAGGTCGGCTCGGGCGAGTGGCCGGCGGACGACAACCCGCTGCGCAACGCGCCGCACACCGCCGCCGCGCTCGGCGGGGAGTGGGAGCACGCCTACACGCGTGAGGAGGCGGTCTTCCCGGCCGGGGTCTCGCCCGCCGACAAGTACTGGCCGCCGGTGCGCCGGATCGACCAGGCCTTCGGCGACCGGAACCTGGTCTGTTCCTGCCCGCCGCTGGACGCCTACGAAGAGTAGTCGGGCGCGGATACGCGTCGGGGCCGGTTCGGAGAGTGCTTCTCCGGCCGGCCCCTCGTCTGTTCGGGCGGACGTCCTGTGCGGGGACGCTCGCCCTGCGCGCACGTGAGTGCGCTCAGGCGGCCGTCATCACCGTGTCGGTGCCCATGGGGCGGTGTGGGGCGATGATCTGGCCGTCCGGCAGGAGCTCACCGGTGTCCTCGAAGAGCAGAACGCCGTTGCAGAGCAGGCTCCATCCCTGCTCCGGGTGGTGCGCCATGAGTCGGGCGCCTTCCCGGTCGGCGGATTCGGCTGTCGGGCACAGTGGCTGGTGCTGGCACATGATTGTTGGGATCTCTCGGTTTGTCGTGTGGTCTGAGATGGCTGTTTTGTCTGTCCCGCGGCTTGAAGCCCCGTTCATGGCCGCCCCCCGTTGATAAATCGGTCCGGTCCCAGTGTTGCCCCACGGGCGTCAATCCGCAGGCATTTCGCAGCACGGCTTCTTCACAGGTTGATGACGCATCGCCCGCGTGGACGGTTCATCCGAACCGCACTGCCCCTTCGGGTGGTTCGCAGTGGTCGGATGGGGCTAGTCCGATGGCGGGAAGGCCTGTGAATAGCTCGTACGAGCGTATTGACGCCCGAAAGAGCGGCAATTCTCGGTAGGGGCATACAAGCGCCCCGTCACCGGGATATCGGTGGCGGGGCGCAAGCGGTACGAAGGGCGAGGCGGCCCTGGTTTCAGGCGGGCGATCCCAGGAGTGGAGCGGGCGTCAGCCGGATGGTCAGTACCGGGAGGAGATCGGCGACCCGGTGGGGGCGGTGGGCCGCGATGCCGGGTGGTGCGGGCGCCAGCGGGACCAGTAGGTCGGAGGGTGCCGGGTGGCCGGTGGCGCCGTCGGCGGTGGGGTCGGCGTGCAGCCAGAGCGTGAGCATGTACAGCTCGGGCACCGACAGCAGGCGTGGCTGGTAGGGCTGCTGCATGACCTCGGCCTGGCGCAGGGCGCGTTCGGTGGAGGCGATGTACGGGCCCTCGAAGAAGTGCGAGAACGCCCAGCCGTCCGGGGTCAGCCGGGTCTCGGCGGCGGCCACGGCGCGGTCGCCGCAGCGGATCAGGAACCGCCATCCGGTGAGCCGGGCCGTGCCCGTGCCCTCCGGGGTGATCCGGTCGAGTACGTGGAGGGGCAGCGGGAGTTCGGGTGTGGCGGGGCCCTGTGCGTTCTTCAGGGAGGGGGTTCGCGCCTCGTGGACGGCGGTGGGGGAACCGAGTGCCGTGAGGACGGTGCGCAGGGCGGGCGCGGGAGCCGGGGGTACATGCAGCGGCATGGTGGGTCGCCTCTCAATTCGACAGGCACGGTGGCGCGAGGGCGGGGGCGGACGGCGCTGTCAGCTCTCGGGGATCGGAGAGACGGGTGCCCGGGGTCCGGTGCGTGGGTAGGGTCCGCCGCGTGTGGCCTGACGGCAGGACCGAGGACCGCGAGTGCCGGCTCTCAGCCTCGTTTGCGGAGTTTATACGACACGTGTTCACACGATGTTTCGTCTAGCCGTTCCGGATATGAAGAGCAAGGCGGTATCCGGTCGCCGGAACATGGGTGGAACCCCGTTTTCCCGTGGGGGTACGTCGGTGACCTCGGATTACCGTCGCGTAGCGGACGGCCGGTTCCCGTCGGCGCTTTTCACGAAAGCGCAACAGGCGGAAAGCGCGTGCTCATTCTTGCCCGCTGAATGTGCCAGAAGCACGCCGAGTGAATAAGGTCGGAGGCAACCGGGTTCAGCCTAGCGTGCGCAGGTCGCGCTCGGGACGTTATCAGTGGCTCTACGGGGGCATCATCATCCGTGGACCCGGGACAGCAGTGGCCGGTTCGTCGGCCTGCCCACCCATCCAAGGAGGGACACCTAGATGGGAGAGAAGGTCGTGGCGGGGCCGTTCGGCCTCTCCGATCGTCAGCAGTACCGCGACAAGCTTCGGCAGTGCCTGGCGGGGCTGGCGCGACTGCTGGAGGAGAAGCGGTTCGACCGCCCCAAGAACCTCATGGGGGTGGAGATCGAGCTGAACCTCGTCGACGGCGACGGTCTGCCGAGAATGATGAATGCGCAAGTACTTGAGCGGATTGCGAGCCGAGATTTCCAAACAGAACTCGCCATGTTCAATCTGGAAGTCAACATAGCTCCACACCGGTTGGGCGGGCGGGTATTCGACCAGCTTTCCGAGGAGCTGCGCACCTCCCTCGCGTATGCCGACCGCAAGGCGATCGAGGTGGGCGCGGGAATCGTGATGATCGGCATTCTGCCCACACTGGGCCGTGACGACCTGGTCTCCTCGAACCTCTCCGCCGGCGACCGCTACACCCTGCTGAACGATCAGATCGTCGCCGCCCGAGGTGAGGATTTCACCCTGGACATCGACGGGGTGGAGCGGCTCGTCTGCACCTCGAAGTCCATCGCGCCCGAAGCCGCCTGCACCTCCGTGCAGTTGCACCTCCAGGTCACCCCGGGCCGGTTCGCCGACGTGTGGAACGCCGCCCAGGCGGTCGCCGCCGCACAGGTCGCCATCGGCGCCAACTCGCCCTTCCTGTTCGGGCACGAGCTGTGGCGCGAGTCGCGGCCGCCGCTGTTCCAGCAGTCCACCGACACCCGGCCGCCCGAACTCCAGGCCCAGGGGGTACGGCCGCGCACCTGGTTCGGGGAGCGCTGGATCTCTTCGGCGTACGACCTCTTCGAGGAGAACCTGCGGTTCTTCCCGGCGCTGCTGCCGATCTGCGACGACGAGGATCCGATGGGCGTCCTCGACGCGGGCGGTGTTCCCTCACTCGCCGAACTCACCCTGCACAACGGCACGATCTACCGTTGGAACCGGCCTGTCTACGGCATCGCCGACGGGGTCCCGCACCTGCGCGTCGAGAACCGGGTACTGCCCGCCGGGCCGACCATCACGGACGTGATCGCCAACGCGGCTTTCTACTACGGGGTCGTGCGCGCCCTCGCCGAGGAGTCGCGGCCCGTCTGGACGCGGCTGCCGTTCGAGGCGGCCGCCGCCAACTTCGACGAGGCGTGCCGGCACGGCATCGAGGCGCGGTTGCAGTGGCCGCGCGGGCGGTACGGCGGGGTGGGACCGGTGGACGCGGTGAACCTCGTACGGGACGAGCTGTTGCCGCTTGCCGAGGCGGGGCTGGACGCGTGGGGTGTCGAGCCGGTCGACCGGGACTTCTACCTCGGGGTGATCGAGGAGCGTTGCCGGCGCCGGGCCAACGGGGCGTCCTGGCAGGTGGAAACGTTCCATCGGGCTCTGGCCAAGGGCCTTGGCCGGGATGCGGCGCTGGCCGCCACGACGCGGCGCTACGGCGAGCTGATGCACTCCGGGGAGCCGGTCCACAGCTGGCCGGTGGGGCTGCCGGAGCCGGTGCCGCTGGGCTGAGGGGCCGTCTGCGAGGCAGCCGCCGGAATGTTCCGGACCGCCGCGGGTGATGATGGACCCTCGGCGGGGCCGGACAACTGGAGGCGTGGGTGCAGGGGCAGGCGGAGTCGGTGGAGGACGCGGTGCCGTGGGAGCGGCCGGGCCGACGGGTTCTGAGGGACGAGACGCTGCTCGTGCTCGGGATCTCGCTCGGCGCGAGCGGGGTGTCCGCGCTGATCAGCTTCATCGGATCGGTCACCAAGCCGGGCGGGCTGAAGGACCAGGCGGCCACCATGAACGCCTCGGCCGCGCCGGGCCGGCCCTGGCTCGACCTCGCGTGGCAGCTCTTCGGGATCACGACCGCCCTGGTGCCCGTCGCCCTGGTCGCGCACTTCCTGCTGCGCGAGGGCGCGGGGCTGCGCACCCTCGGGTTCGACCGTACGAAGCCGTGGCCCGACCTCGGCCGGGGCGCGGCGATCGCCGCGGTGATCGGCAGCACCGGGATCGCCTTCTATCTGGCGGCGCGCGGCCTCGGCTTCAACCTCACCGTGGTGCCGGAGGCGCTGCCCGAGGTGTGGTGGAAGTACCCCGTACTGATCCTCTCCGCGATCCAGAACGCGGTCCTCGAAGAGGTCATCGTGGTCGGGTACCTGCTGCGCCGGCTCCAGCAGCTGGGCTGGTCACCGGGGAGCGCGCTGGCGGCCAGCTCGGTGCTGCGCGGCTCGTACCACCTCTATCAGGGCATCGGCGGGTTCGTCGGCAACATGGTGATGGGCGTGGTGTTCGTCTATCTCTACCGGCGATGGGGCCGAGTGGGCCCGCTCGTGGTGGCCCACTCGCTGCTCGACATCGGGGCGTTCGTCGGGTACGCGCTGCTGGCGGGGAAGGTGGGCTGGCTGCCCACCCCGTGAGAGACGGCCGTACGGGCAGGGCCGCGCCGTCACGGCCGTTCGGTCACGGCCGTGACGTCACGGCGTGCGGTGAGGGTGGTGCGGTCAGGCGAGGAGGTCGCCGTCGATGACCGTGACCGCGCGGCCGGAGAGCAGGGTGCGATCGCCGCGGAGTTCGGTGCGGACGTGGCCCGAGCGGGGGGAGGCCTGGAGGCCGGTGAGCTCCGGGCTGCCCAGGCGCTCGGACCAGTAGGGGGCGAGGGCGGTGTGGGCGCTGCCCGTGACCGGGTCCTCGTCGATGCCGAGGTTGGGGAAGAAGCAGCGCGAGACGTAGTCGTGGCCGGCGGCGGGGTCCGCGGCGCGGGCGGTGGCGATCATGCCGCGCTCGGAGTAGCGGCCGAGGGCCCGAAGGTCGGGGGCGAGGCCCCGGACCGTCTTCTCGTCCGCGAGCTCGACCAGCAGGTCGCCGACGTTCGGGCCGGTGTCGAAGGCGCTGAGCGGCTCGGCGCCCAGGGCCTCGGCGACGCCGTCCGGGACGGGGACTGGAGTGAGGGGCGCGGTCGGGAAGTCCAGGGTGAGGGTGCCGTCCGGCCGGGGCGTGGCGATGAGCACTCCGCTGCGCGTGGCGAACCGCACCGGGCCTTCATGGGTGTTCGTGCTGGTCAGGACGTGTGCGGTGGCCAGTGTGGCGTGGCCGCACAGTGCCACCTCGGCGACCGGCGTGAACCAGCGCAGTGCCCAGTCGGCCTCGCCGCCCTCGGGGAGGGGGTGGGCGAACGCGGTCTCGGCGTGGTTGACCTCCTTGGCCACGTTCTGCAGCCAGGCGTCGTCCGGGAAGGCGTCGAGGAGGAGAACTCCGGCGGGGTTGCCGGAGAAGGGGCGGTCGGTGAAGGCGTCGACGATACGAATGCGCATGGGACGACGCTAGGCGGTCGGTGACGCCACGGACCAAGTCCAATTCCGGGATGGTGGACCGGTTTTTCGGGGCCATCCAGGCCATTCCCGGGGGCCGGCATCCGTATGGCGCGGGAAGGGCGGGCTAGTGGACGGAGAAGCCGCCGTCGACGAAGATCGCCTGCCCGGTGATGTAGCCGGCGGAGCGGCCGGCCAGGAACACGGCGGCTCCGGCGAAGTCGTCGGCCTGGCCGTTGCGGCCGGCCAGGGTGCGGGCGGCGAGCGCGGCCACCTTCTCCGGGTCGGAGGACAGCCGCGTGTTGAGCGGGGTCGGGACGAAGCCGGGGACCAGGGTGTTGCAGGTGACGCCGTGGGGCGACCACTCCTCGGCCTGCGAGCGGGCCAGCGACTCCAAGGCGCCCTTGGAGACGCCGTACGCGCCGCTTCGGACGAACGCCCGGTGGGCCTGCTGGGAGGTGATGTGGATGATGCGGCCGTAGCCCCGCTCGGCCATGCCGGGCCCGAAACGCTGGCCCAGCAGGAAGGGCGCGTCCAGGTTCACGGCCATGGTGGTGTCCCACACGTCCTCGCCCAGCTCGCTCAGCGGCGGACGCAGGTTGATGCCGGCGCTGTTGACGAGGATGTCGGGCTCGCCGAACGCCTCGACCGTCTGCTCCGCCGCCGCGCGCACACCGGCACGGGTGCTCAGGTCGCCGCTCACCCAGGCCGCCCGGCAGCCGTCCGCCGTCAGTTCCTCGACCGTGGCCGTCAGCTCCGCCTCCTTGCGCGCGACGATCACCACGCTCGCTCCCGCCCGGGCGAGGGCCCCGGCGATGGCCTTGCCGATGCCGGAGCTGCCGCCCGTCACCACGGCGACCCGGCCGTCCAGCGAGAACAGTTCGGAGAGGTAGGTGTCGGAGATCATTCCCGCACCCTAGAGGGCGCGTCGACGGCGATGGTGTGCGGGGGAGCGGCGGTGTCCTGCACCGCAATTCCCCGGCCCGGTCATTCCGGTGGGGTCCGGGTGTCGATGACGTGGTCGATCGCGGCGGTGACGTCCGCTGCGATGTACGTGGGCCGGTACGCGTCCTGGGCCCAGGCCCGGCCGTTCGCCACCCACACGCTGCGCAGACCGAGTGCCTCCGCCCCGGCGATGTCGGCGTGCGGCGAGTCGCCGATGACGCACGCGCTGGGCAGGGCGAGGCCGACGGTGGCGGCCGCGGCGTGGAAGATCTCCGGTTCGGGCTTCTTGTGGCCGACGGCTTCGGACACGACCCAGCCCTGGACGAGCCGGTCGAGCCCGGTGTTGCGGATCTTCGCTTCCTGCTGGACGGTTCGGCCGTTGGTGACGATCACAGGGGTCCAACCGCCTGCCCTTGCTTTTTCCAATGCCTCGCGGGTGGCGGGTGCCAGGACGACGCGGTCGGCGGCGCCGGTGTCGAGCAGGGCGCGGACGGCGGCGGGCGGCACCGCGTTCTCGTAGCGGTCGGTCAGGGCGGCGCCGACCTCGTGGCGCGGGGTGTAGCCGCCGGCGTCGACGGCCGTCACCCACGCCAGGTCGGCGTCGGGCAGGCCGTGCTCGGCGAGGAAGGCGGCCGCGGCGTCACGGAAGGCCGCGTCGCGGTCGATCAGGGTGTTGTCGAGGTCGAGCAGCAGCAAGGGCATGTGCGGCAGTAGAGCACGACGGCGTGCCGAGTCGGGGGTTGCCAGGCGACAGTTCCCGATATATCGTTGAGGCATCGCGACAGATCAACGATGGAATGGAGTGATGGCGATGCGTTCCCGTGGACAGGACTTCGGATTCGAGCGTGGACATGGATGCCGTGGTGGGGAGCACCCTCGCGGCCGAGGTGACGGCGAGGCGCCGCGCGCCGCCTTCGGGCCCTTCGGGCCGGGCCATGGTGGTCCCGGGCCGTTCGGACCCTTCGGTGGGGGCCCCTGGGGTGGGCGCGGCCGAGGCGGACCCAGGGGGAGGGCGCGGCGGGGCGACGTACGCGCGTCGATCCTGGCCCTTCTCAAGGACAGGCCCATGCACGGCTACGAGATGATCCAGGAGATCGCCGAGCGCAGTGGCGGGGCGTGGAAGCCCAGTCCGGGCTCGGTGTACCCCACCCTCCAGCTGCTGGAGGACGAGGGGCTGATCGCCAGCGCGAGCGAGGGCGGCAAGAAGCTGTTCTCGCTCACCGAGGCCGGTCGCACCGCGGCCGAAGAAGGGCCCGAGGCTCCCTGGGAGGAGGCCGGGCGCGGGGTCGACTGGGAGGCGCTGAGCGAGATCCGGCAGGCCGGCTTCGGTCTGATGGAGGCGTTCGGCCAGGTCTGGAAGACCGGCGACAAGGACCAGCGCGACAAGGCGCTGTCGGTGATCAACGAAGCCCGCAAGAAGCTGTACCTGATCCTCGCCGACGAGGACTGACGGCAGTGCGTGGATGACATGTGAGAGAAGGCGCCCCGCGGACAGGTCCGCGGGGCGCCTTTCTGCGCGCGGGGCGCGCGCGTGGGGTGGGCGGGGGTGTGGGGTCAGGTGATGAGACCGCCCAGCTTGCGCAGGGACTCGCCGAGCGCGGCCGTGGCGGAGTCCTTGAGCTTGCCCGCCATCAGGGAGACGGCCGCGCCGGTGAACCGGCCGTCGATGCGGACCGTGGTGGCGTCACCGTCGGGGATGAGGGTGTAGCGGGTGGCGAGGTCCACGGCCATGGGGCCCTTGCCGCGGATGGCCAGGGTGCGCGCGGGTTCCAGCTCGGCGATGGTCCACTCGACCTCCGCCGGGAAGCCCATGAGCTTCAGGTTCTCCTGGAAGGTGCCGCCCACCGCGAGGGTCTCCGGGCCGCCCTTGGGGAAGGCGGTGTGGGTCGTGTTCCACTCGCCGTACGCGGACCAGTCGACGAGCCGGGCCCAGACCTGCTCGGCGGGCGCCTCGATGCGTGCCTCCGCGCTGACATCGGCCATGCGACAACCCCTTCGTCTCGGACGGTGGTGTCGCGGAACGTAGCCGTGCGGCTCGGAACATTCAATACTGATGAACTGTCAGGAGTGGGCCCGGGTAGCCGGGTGCCTGGCGCACCTGGCGCACCTGGCGGATGAGCGCCGCGTCGAACAGGTCCCACGCGCGCGGGAGACGGCTCTCGTCGTGGCAGTGCCGGGCCTCCCGGAACAGGTCGGCGGGCAACGCGTTCTCGGGGGCGTACACCCGGTACACGCACTGCCTGCCGTCGATCGCCGGCAGGGTCACCAGCCAGCACCCGCTCTCCATGCCGTGAGGGACGAGCGCCGGTGCGATGCGGTTGCGAGCGGGGCGCGGGGCGAGGCGGCGCGCGCCCCTGGGGCGGGAGCGATCGGATCTCATCCGTAGGGAGGAGACGAGGGCCCTCCCTGCGCAACCTGTGTCGGACGCGAAGATGCTTCCTTTCGTGGATGACCCGGGGGTGGCGGAACTGATGGGGTGGAGGGCGTGCGATCCCGTATTCCCCGGCAGTCGGCCGTCGACCATGGTCCGGACCACGTGGAGACCGAGGGCAGGCTCACGGATGAGTTGGCCTCGGTGGTCACCGGTGCGCGCAGACGGGCCCTCCGTGACGGGGACCGGCAGATCGACACCGCTCATCTGCTGCACGCGCTCCTGGAGTCCGACCCCGAGGTCCGCGCCGTGTTCGACGCCCCGCAGGTCGCCCGGCTGCTCGGCTATCTGGTGCAGCGCAGCATCGGCTACGGACTGCGCTGGCGGATCGGTGTCGAGGATGCCGGTGTCGTCCCGGGGGTGCCGGGCACGCCCGGCTGGTCGCCGGTGGCGGCCCGGGCGATGACGCAGGCGTACGACCGTGCCGTGCGGCGGGGCGAGTGGTCGGCCCACGGCGTCGATCTGCTCGCGGTGCTGGTCGCGGCCGCGGGGTCGAGGGCGGTGGAAGTGCTGGGCACCATGGGCGTCGACGTGGGGGCGGTGGCGCGGCGGATCGCGAGGACGGGCGAGGGCCGGGGCGAGGCGTACGTGGTGGGCGGAGAAGGGGAGCGTTGATCCGCGCCCACCCGGGGTCCAGTCGGTGAGACAGGTGTCATCGGGGGTGACGCTCCTGTCGTCGGCTGTCATCATGTGCCGGTGCATACGTCTCAGGGGAGTCAGGGACAACGCGGGCCCGGGGCCGGGCTGGTGCTCGCGCTCGGGTCGGCGGTCGCGTTCGGCGGATCGGGCACCGCGGCCAAACCGCTCATCGAGGCGGGGCTCGACCCACTGCATGTGGTGTGGCTGCGCGTGGTGGGCGCCGCGCTGGTGATGCTGCCGCTGGCCGTGCGGCACCGGGATCTGGTGCGCCGGCGGCCCGCGCTGCTCGTCGGGTTCGGCCTGTTCGCCGTGGCCGGTGTGCAGGCCTTCTACTTCGCGTCGATCTCCCGCATCCCCGTCGGCGTCGCCCTCCTCGTGGAGTACCTCGGCCCGGCCATCGTCCTCGGCTGGGTGCGGTTCGTGCAGCGGCGGCCGGTGACGCGGGCCGCGGCGGTCGGGGTCGTCCTCGCGGTCGGTGGCCTCGCCTGTGTCGTCGAGATCTGGTCGGGGCTGAGCTTCGACCCGCTGGGGCTGCTGCTCGCGCTCGGGGCCGCCTGCTGTCAGGCCGGGTACTTCGTGCTGTCCGACCAGGGGAGCGACGCGGGGGCGGAGGCGCCGGATCCCCTCGGGGTCATCGCCTACGGCTTGCTGGTGGGCGCGGTGGTGCTCACGGTGGTGGCCCGGCCGTGGGGGATGGAGTGGGCGGTGCTCGGGGGTGTCGCGCGGATGGACGGCACGGCTGTCCCGGCGTGGTTGCTGCTCGGGTGGGTCGTGCTGATCGCCACGGTGCTCGCGTATGTCACCGGCGTGGTGGCTGTGCGGCGGTTGTCTCCGCAGGTGGCGGGGGTGGTGGGGTGCCTGGAGGCGGTGGTGGCGACCGTGCTCGCGTGGGTGCTGCTGGGGGAGCATCTGTCTGCGCCGCAGCTCGTGGGCGGGGCGGTGGTGTTGGCCGGGGCGTTCGTCGCGCAGCGGTCCGCGCCGGGGAGGAGTTCGCCGCGGCCGGTGGCGTCCGGCGGGGAGGGTGTCGAACCGGAGCTGTCGGTGGGGCGTCGCCGATGAGGCCGATGAGGCTGATGAGGGGACGAGCGGCTCCGGCCGGCCCGCTGGAAGCCCCGTTGGGGTCTCGTGGTCAGCGGGGCGGGTGTGGTTGCTCGTGCGGTTCCCCGCGGCCCTTGAGGTGCGGGCGCGGTGGGCCGGCGGGCAGACGGATCGCCCCGGCTGCCCGCCGGACGGGCATCACAGGGTCTTGAGGTAGTCGGGGAGTTCGGTGCCCGGTGCCAGGTCGGGGTCGGGGATCGGGGTCTCGTAGCCCTTGCGGAGGGGGACGACGCCGGCCCAGTGCGCGAGGGCGAGGTCTTCGGGCTCGTCGTTGACGCCGCCGGTGCGGGTCTTGGCGGAGACCTCGTTCAGATCGAGGCGGATCACGGCGGTGGCCGCGAACTCCTTGCCGTTGGCGGGCCGGGAGTCCTGCGAACGGCCCGGCACGACATGGTCGACGAGGGCGTCCAGGGCGATCCGGCGCTCCTCCGGGGCGGTGACCTGGTGGGCGGTGCCGTGCACCACGACCGAGCGGTAGTTGATCGAGTGGTGGAAGGCGGAGCGGGCCAGGATCAGCGCGTCCACGTGCGTCACCGTCACGCACACCGGGAGGCCCGGGTCGGCCTGGCCCGTCATCCGCAGCGGACGCGAGCCCGTCGAACCGTGCACGTAGAGCGTCTCGCCGACCCGGCCGTACAGCGTGGGCAGCACCACCGGGGCACCGTCGCGCACGAAGCCGAGGTGGCAGACGTACCCCTCGTCGAGTATCGCGTGCACCAGTTCCCTGTCGTACGAGGCCTTCTGTGTGCCCCGGGTGGGGACGGTGCGGTCGGTGGGGGTGTAGGCGGCGGGCGGTGGAGTCGTCGGCTGTGGTGTCGTCGACCGAGGGGTCCCCGTCATTGCGTTCTCCATTGCGCTAGTGCATAATCTGCTTTGTGCTAGGAGAATACATGATCACGGGGCGGCGTGCGGCGGAGATTGCGGCGAGCGTCGAGCGGGCGGTGGGGGAGGGCGAGTTGGAGCCCGGTCAACTGCTGCCGCCCATGCGGGAGTTGGCGGATCGTCTGGGGGTGAACCCGAACACCGTCGCGGCCGCCTACCGCACGCTGCGCGAGCGCGGGGTCATCGAGACCGCCGGGCGGCGGGGGAGCCGTGTGCGGCCCCGGCCGGCGACTACGGGGCGCGAGTACATCCGGGTGGACGTGCCGGAAGGGGTGCGCGACCTCGCCGACGGAAATCCCGACACGACCTTGCTGCCGCGCCTGGCGCAGGTCTTCGCGGCCGCCGCCGAGCAGGGCGACCGCGAGCCCGTGCTGTACGGATCGGCGGCCGTGGAACCCGAGTTGGCGCGGATCGCGCGGGCCGACCTGGACGCCGACGGGGTGCCGGGCGGGCCGGTCACCGTCACCTCCGGGTCTCTCGACGCCATCGAGCGGGTTCTGGCCGTCCACCTCAAGTCCGGGGACGCCGTCGCCGTCGAGGACCCCGGCTGGGGCAGTGTGCTCGACCTCGTCCCGGCGCTCGGACTGCGCGTCGTCCCGGTCGGCGTCGACGACGAAGGGCCGCTCCCCGACGACGTACGCCAGGCGCTGGCGGCCGGGGCGCGGGCCCTGATCGTCACCGACCGGGCGCAGAACCCGACCGGCGCGGCCGTGAGCGCCGCACGCGCGCGTGCCCTGCGGTCCGTGCTGAGGGAGCATCCGGAGACCCTGCTCATCGAGGACGACCACGGCTACCGGATCGTCGACCAGCCCCCCCATCCGCTGGCCGAGGTCACCCGTAGCTGGGCGTTCGTGCGGTCGGTCGCCAAGGCGTACGGCCCCGACCTGCGGCTGGCGGTGCTCACCGGGGACGCCGCCACCGTCGACCGGGTGCGGGGACGCCAGCGGCTGGGGCCGGGCTGGGTGAGCCGGGTGGTGCAGCGGGCCGTCGTGCGGCTGTGGTCCGGTGACGCGGTGGACGCTCCGGCCGTGGCGGCGGCGTACGGGCGGCGGCGGGACGCGCTGATCGGCGCCCTCGCGCGGCGCGGGGTCGAGGCGCACGGGGTCAGCGGGATGAACGTGTGGATCCGGGTCCCGGACGAGACCGGCGCGGTCGCCCGGCTGTTGCACGCGGGCTGGGCCGTCGCGCCCGGCGCTCGCTTCCGGATGAGGGCCCCGCAGGGGATCCGGATCACCGTCTCCACCCTCACCGAGGAGGAGATCGGGAGGGTGGCGGACGCGGTGGCCTCGGCGATCGGGCCGGGGGCGGGGACGGGGTACGCGTGAGGTCGTCCGCGGCGGCTCAGTCGCGCGGCCTCGCCTGGGTCAGTGCCGCGCCCGCCAGGACGATCGCCGCGCCGACCGGGGTCGACCACGTCAGGGACTCGCCGAGGAGCGTGACGCCGGCGGCCGTGGCGATGACCGGGATGAAGTAGGTGACCATCTGGGCCGTCGTCGGGCCGACCTCGGACACGAGGCCGTACTGGACGAGCATGGCGACCCCCGTGCCGAGGGCGCCGAGCGCGACGATCGCCAGCAGGGGCAGGACCGGGAAGCTGCTCGGCAGGGACGTGAACAGCGGCGTGACGAAGGCCAGTTGGGCGGTGGCCAGCAGGAGTTGGGCGCCGGTGAGGGAGAGGTGTGACGAGGAGGTGCCGGCCAGGGTGCGGCGGACGTAGATCCAGCCGATCGGATAGCTGAGGGAGGCCAGCAGGGCCATCGCGGTGCCCGAGGCGTCCAGGCCGCTGAAGCCCTGCCAGGCGCCGAGCACGGTGAGCACGCCGAGGAAGCCGAGACCGAGACCGGCGACCCGCACCCGCGTCGGGCGGTCCTCCGAGAGCGCGACCAGGGAGAGGGCCATGCCCCACAGGGGTGAGGTCGCGTTGCAGATGCCCGCCAGCGTGGAGGGGACGGTCAGCTCCGCGTAGGCGAACAGGGAGAACGGCAGCGCGTTGAGGAGGAGGGCCGCCACCGTCAGGTGCCCCCAGGTGCGGGCGCCACGCGGCAGTCGCTCACGCTTCACCACCATCGCCGCCGCCAGGACCAGCGTGCCGAACAGCAGCCGCCCGAAGGTGACCTGGAAGGGCGCGTACGCCTGCGTGCCCACCTTGATCAGGAGGAAGCTGAAGCCCCAGACGAGGGAGAGGAAGGCGAAGCGCAGCCGCCAGTCGACGGCGGCGCGCGGGCGGTCGGGGACGCGGTCGGGGGCTCGGGTGGGCGTGGCGGTGGTCATGCCCACAACGATGATGCCGGACGATCTCGTAGCACAAGCGAGAATCCATGGGAGGAATCTCGTAGCATTGCTTACGTGTTGAACCTGGAGCGCCTGCGCACCCTCGACGCCCTCGCCCGGCACGGCTCGGTCAACGGAGCGGCCGACGGGCTGCATGTGACGACCTCGGCCGTCTCGCAGCAGATGGCCAAGCTGGAGCGGGAGGTGGGGCAGCGGCTCCTCGCCAAGAACGGGCGGGGAGTGCGCCTCACCGACGCCGGGCGGCTGCTCGCCGAGCACGCCGCGCGCATCCTGTCGCAGGTCGAGCTGGCGCAGTCGGAACTGGAGGCGCAGCGGGGGCAGGTGGTCGGCGAGTTGCGGCTGGCGGCGTTCCCGACGGCCGTCCGGGGGCTGTTTCCCGCCGTCTTCCGCGCACTGCGGGACGGTCATCCGGCGCTGCGCGTGCGGTCACGGGAGCTGGAACCCGAACTCGCGATCAACGCGGTGATCCGGGGCGACGTCGACCTGGCCGTCGTCCTCGACTGGTACAACAAGCCGCTGCCCGTGCCCGAGGGGCTCGCCAGGGCCGCGATCCTCGACGACCCGGTGGAGGTGGCGCTGCCCGAGGACCACCCGCTCGTCGGCCGGGACGAGATCGATCTGCGGGAACTGGCGGAGGAGCCATGGGTGGCCTGGCCCGAGGGTGAGTTCTGCCACGAGTGGCTGCTCTACACGCTCCGCGCCCACGGCATCGAGCCCCACATCGCCCACCGCGCCGGCGAGCACCACACCCAACTCGCCCTGGTCGCCGCCGGGTTGGGTGTCTGCATCGCGCCCCGGCTCGGCCGCGACCCCATGCCGGCCGGCATGCGGACCGTGCCGGTGCGCCCCCGGGTCCACCGCAGCGTCTACGCGGTGTGGCGCGCGGACGCCGACCGGCGGCCGTCGATCAGGGCGGCCGTGGAGGCGCTGAGGGCGGCGGGGGCCGTGTGCGGGGCGGGTTGAGCTCTCACGGCTGTCCCGGCCCCCGCCAACGGGCCGGGCTACAGCGACCCCAGTTTGCGGAAGTCCCAGGACGCGATCGTGTGCGGTGTCAGCCGTAGCCAGGCGTGCCTGCCGTCGTGGGGCATCTCGTCGATGCCGAAGTTCTTGCGGGCGAACAGCCCCTCCACCTCGACGAGTTCGGGGACCGGCTCGCCCGTGCGCGGTGCCTCCCCGACGAACTCGACGGTGCCGGACAGCTCGACGCCCCTCAGCTCGCCGTACTCCTCACCCGCGTCGACCACGACGGCGACGCGCGGATCGCGGCGCAGCGCGGACCAGCGCTTGCTGCGGGTGATCGAGTAGAGCCAGAGCGAGGTGCCGTCCCAGACGAACCAGAGCGGGCTGACGTGCGGGGACCCGTCCGACGAGACCGTCGCGACCCGGCAGGTCCGCCGGACCTTCAGGAACTCGTCCAGCTCGGCGGGCTCCATCATGATCTTCCGGCCCCGGCGCTGCGTGACGGTCATGGGATCCCCTCCGCTGACGTGGCGTCAGAAGAGCATGGGTCGTCTTCCGTCCATGCGCAAGGGGCGTTACGCTCGCCCGCCCGATCGCCGGCGACAAGGGGAACGTCATGCCGTCGTACGCGAGTGAGTCGAAGCGGCAGCGGGAGCTGGGCGGGGTTCTCGATCCCGCCACCACCGTCCTGCTCACCGTCGAGTGCCAGCGGGGTGTCGTCGGACCCGACGGCGCGCTGCCCGAACTCGCCCGGGAGGCCCGGTCGTCGGGGGCGCTCGCCAACGTGGCCCGGCTGGTCGCCGCGGCCCACGAGAGAGGGGTGCAGGTCATGCACGCGGTCGCCGAGCGGCGGCCCGACGGGCGCGGCGCCAACCGCAACGCCCGTCTGTTCCGCGCGGCCGAGCGGTTGCCCGTACGGCAGTTGACGGGTACCGCGGCCGTACGGATCGCGCCACCCATCGAGGTCGCCGAGGAGGACCTGGTCGTACGGCGGCTGCACGGGCTGTCCCCGCTGGCGGGCACCGAGGTGGACGCGCTGCTGCGGAACCTGGGGTGCCGCACGCTGATCGTCACCGGTGTCTCGGCCAACGTGGCCGTACCCAACGCGGTGTTCGACGCGGTGAACCTCGGCTACACGGTCGTCGTGCCCGGGGACGCCATCGCGGGGGTGCCTGCCGACTACACCCCCGCGATGATCCGCCACACCCTCGCACTGGTCGCCACGGTCGCGACCACGGACGAGGTGCTGGCCCGCTTCGAAAGGCCCGAGCGGCGGCCCGCCGGTACCTGACAGGCGTCAGGCCAGCATGATGGACTCGCCCGAGACGCTGACCTCCTTGGCCGGCAGCGGCTTGGTGGCCGGGCCGCTCTTCACGCTGCCGTCGGTGATCGAGAAGTTGCTGTTGTGACAGGGGCAGTTGATCACGCCGTCGGCGATCGACTTCACCGCACACCCCCGGTGGGTGCACGCGGAGGAGAACGCCTTGTAGGTGCCCGCCTCGGGCTGGGTGATGACCACGCCCTCGCTCGCGAAGATCTTGCCGCCGCCCTCGGGGATGTCCGTGGTCTTGGCGATCTCCGTGCCGCCCGCGCTGTCGCCGCCGCTCGCGCTGCCGCTGCTCGCCTCGGCGGTCGAGTCGCCGCTCGCGCCGTCGCCGGCCCCGGAACCGGACGAGACCGAGGTCGAGGAGTCGTCCTCCGACCCGCACGCGGTCAGCGTGACGGCGAGTCCCGCCACGCCTGCCGCAGCCATGACGGTGCGACGGCCCGGAATCGAGGCGGGTTTGTTCGTTTCGCTGGTCATGCTGACGGTTCCTTCCAGATGGCTTCGCACTTTCGCCCATGGATACGGCGGGCCCGTGCTTGAACGTTCAGACAGGGTGCACATCTTGGCCTGTCCGAGATCACGACGGCGTCAAAAGCAGCTGTCTGGAAGCTGTCGGTCGGCGCCGCCGCCGGACGGGTCGCCCCCGGGGGCCTCCGGCACGCCGGTAACCTGGGGCGATGCTCAAGGAAGTCAGCGCGACCCGGTACATCGCGCCGTTGCGAGAAGGCGGCTCGTTGCCCGGTCTCGTCGAGGCCGACGACCGCGGAACGTATGTCCTGAAGTTCACCGGCGCCGGTCAGGGCCGCAAGACACTCGTCGCGGAGGTGGTCTGCGGTGAGCTGGCCCGGCGGCTCGGACTGCGGGTGCCCGGCCTCGTCACCGTGGACCTCGACCCCGTCCTCGGGCTCGGCGAACCCGACGAGCAGGTGCAGGAGTTGCTCAAGTCCAGCGGCGGCACCAACCTCGGCATGGACTTCCTGACCCGCGCGATCGGCTTCGACCCGCTCGCCTTCGAGGTGAGCCCCGAGGAGGCCGGACGGATCGTCTGGTTCGACGCGCTGATCAACAACGTCGACCGCTCCTGGCGCAATCCGAACCTGCTCATGTGGCACGGCGCACTGTGGCTCATCGACCACGGCGCCACCATGATCTGGCACCACCACTGGCCCGGCGCCCGCACCTCCGCCGCCAAGCCGTACGACGCCGCCGACCACGCCCTCGCGCGGTTCGGCCCCGACGTCGCGGCGGCCGCCGCCGCGCTCGCGCCCCAGGTCACCGAGGAACTGCTCGCCGAGGTGACCGCCGAGATCCCGGACGTCTGGCTGGCGGACGAGCCCGGTTTCGACACGCCGGACGCGTTGCGGCGGGCGTACGCGGAGCCGCTGCTCGCACGGGCCGCCGGCATTCACGAACGCATCGAGGGGATCAAGTGAGCGACCGCTTCCTGGCGACCGGGGCGACCGGGCAGGACGTCTACGAATACGCGCTGCTGCGGGTCGTGCCCCGGATCGAGCGCGGCGAGTGCTTCAACGCGGGCGTCCTCGTGTACAGCCGCTCCCGGGCCCTCGTCGCGGCCCGTACCCACCTCGACGAGGCCAAGCTGCTCGTCCTGGACCCCGGGGCGGACGTGGCGGGCGTACGCGCCGCGCTGCGCGCCGTGGAGGGCGTGTGCGCCGGGGGAGACGCGGCCGGGCAGGCCGCCCGCGACGACGCCGGACGGCGGTTCCGGTGGCTTGTCGCGCCCCGTTCCACGGTCGTCCAGGCGGGACCCGTGCACACTGGGCTCACCGCGGATCCGGCGGCCGAGGCCGAGCGGCTGCTCGCTCTGCTGGTGAAGTGACGGACGGTGCCCGGCGGACGGGTGTGACGGATGGTTGCTGACGGACGGGCGTGTGACGGCCGGGTGAGCGGCCGTCGGCGGGACCGCCGGCCGGTCGCCGGAAGACGGACGTAAGGGATCACACCTGGTGGAGCGTTGACACCGGGTGCCAGGACTTCTAGCGTCACGTGTGCTGAAGGTACTAAGCGGTCGCTCACCACAATGGGGGGCGCCGCAGGAGCCGCATCCCAAGGGCGAGGAGAACCAGCAATGTCCACCACTGAGCAGCGTGTCGCCGTGGTCACCGGTGGCGCGCGCGGCATCGGCGCCGCGACCGCCGTACGTCTTGCCGCCGAGGGGCGGGCCGTCGCGGTGATCGACCTCGACGAGGCCGCGTGCAAGGACACCGTGGAGAAGATCACCGCCGCCGGCGGCAGGGCGCTCGCGGTCGGCTGCGACGTCTCCGACGAGGCCCAGGTCGAGGCCGCCGTCACCCGGATCGCCGAGGAGCTGGGCGCCCCGACCATCCTGGTGAACAACGCGGGCGTGCTCCGCGACAACCTGCTGTTCAAGATGAGCGCGTCCGACTGGGACACGGTCATGAACGTGCACCTGCGCGGGGCCTTCCTGATGGCCAAGGCCGTCCAGAAGTACATGGTGGAGGCCAAGTTCGGCCGGATCGTCAACCTGTCCTCGTCGTCCGCGCTCGGCAACCGGGGTCAGGCCAACTACTCCGCCGCCAAGGCCGGTCTGCAGGGCTTCACCAAGACCCTCGCCATCGAGCTCGGCAAGTTCGGCGTCACCGCCAACGCCGTCGCGCCCGGCTTCATCGTCACCGACATGACCGCCGCCACCGCCGCGCGTGTGGGCATGGGCTTCGAGGAGTTCCAGGCCGCGGCCGCCACCCAGATCCCCGTGCAGCGCGTGGGCCGGCCGGAGGACATCGCCGGCGCCATCGCCTACTTCACGGGCGAGGACGCCGGATTCGTCTCCGGCCAGGTGCTGTACGTCGCCGGCGGACCGCTCAACTAGGGGATCGGGAACATGACTTCGGTGGAACTCCCCGAGCTTTCGGGCAAGGTCGCCCTCATCACCGGCGCCAGCCGCGGCATCGGCTACGGCATCGCCGAGGCCCTCGTCGCGCGCGGCGACCGGGTCTGCGTCACGGGCCGCAACGAGGACGCGCTCAAGGAGGCCGTCGACCGGCTCGGCGCCGACCGCGTCATCGGCGTCGCGGGCAAGGCCCACGACGAGGCCCACCAGGCGCTCGCCGTCGAGCGCACGATGGAGGCCTTCGGTCGCGTCGACTTCCTGGTCAACAACGCCGGTACGAACCCGGTGTTCGGCCCGATCGCCGACCTCGACCTGAACGTGGCCCGCAAGGTGTTCGAGACCAACGTCGTCTCGGCCCTCGGCTTCGCCCAGCGGACGTGGCACGCCTGGCAGAAGGACAACGGGGGTGCGATCGTCAACATCGCCTCCGTCGCCGGCGTCTCCGCGTCGCCGTTCATCGGCGCGTACGGCATCAGCAAGGCCGCCATGATCAACCTGACCCTGCAGCTGGCGCACGAGTACGCGCCCAAGGTGCGGGCCAACGCGATCGCGCCCGCTGTGGTGAAGACCAAGTTCGCCCAGGCCCTGTACGAGGGCCGGGAGGCCGAGGCCGCGGCGTCCTACCCGCTCGGCCGGCTCGGCGTGCCCTCCGACATCGGCGGCGCCGCGGCGTTCCTCACCTCCGAGCAGTCCGACTGGATCACCGGCCAGACCCTCGTGGTCGACGGCGGCATCTTCCTCAACGCCGGGGTGGGCTGACAGAGTACGGCGGGTGCCGGTGCATGATTCACCGAACATCTCCGGCGCCCGTCCGCACCCCTCACCGGGGCTCGACAACGCCGTCACACGCGGACTGATCAAGGGCTTTGCCAGCCGTGCGGGAGCCGCTCGCGGGGCCTGCGGTATCGTTCGCCCACTCTTGGTACGGCATTTTCGAGGAGCATGCGCGTGTTCAACCGGAACCGATACTTGCCGCCACTCGCGGTGATCGCGTCCATATCCATGGTGACCGGGTGTGGTGTGTTCTCCTCGGATGCCTCCGAAGACGCGGACCCCATCATCGTGGGGACCACCAGTACGCCGAGCACCCTGGACCCGGCCGCGGCCTGGGACAGCTCCTGGGAGCTGATGCGCAACGTCTTCCAGCCCCTGCTCGGCTACTCGCCCGGCGGGTCCGAGCCCGAGCCGGACGCCGCCGAGAGCTGCGATTTCACGGACAGCTCCAGCACGGTGTACAGCTGCACGCTGCGTGAGGGCCTGAAGTTCTCCAACGGGAACACGCTCGACGCGCAGGCCGTCAAGTACTCGTTCGACCGCATCAAGAAGATCAACGTCAACGGTGGCCCCGCGGGCCTGCTGACGACCCTCTCCCGGGTGCAGGTGAAGGGCGACCGCGAGGTCGTCTTCCACCTCAGCCAGCCCGACGCGACCTTCCCCCTCGTGCTCACCACGCCCGCCATGTCGATCGTGGACCCGGCGGACTATCCCGCGGACAAGCTCCGCGAGGACGGGAAGATCACCGGCTCGGGGCCCTACGACCTCGCCTCCTACGACGAGGGCAAGACGGCCGAGCTGGTCAGCAACGAGAACTACAAGGGCCTCGCGGAGCGCAAGAACTCCGCCGTCACCATCGAGTACTTCCAGCAGTCGGACAAGATGGTCAAGGCCCTCAAGAACAAGGACATCTCGGTCATCTACCGGGGGCTCGGTGCCGCGGACATCGTGGACATCCAGGCCAACCACGATGAAGAGGGCCTCCAGATCGTGGAGAACGCCACCACCGAGATCAGCTACCTGGTGTTCAACCCCAAGGACCCCTGGGCCAAGAACCCCGCGGTCCGCAAGGCCGTCGCCCAGGTCCTCGACCGGCCGGCGCTCGCCCACAACATCTACAAGGACACGGTCGAGCCGCTGTACTCCATGATCCCCAGGGGGCTGGTGGGCCACACGACCGGTTTCTTCGACGACTACGGCAACCCCAGCGCGACCAAGGCGAAGTCCATCCTCACCGAGGCGGGCATCACCGAAACGGTTCCTCTCGAGCTCTGGTACACCACGGACCGGTACGGCTCCCAGACCAAGCCGGCCTTCGAGGAGCTGAAGCGGCAGCTGGAGGCGTCCGGTCTGTTCTCGGTCACGCTGAAGAGCCGTCCCTGGAAGACCTACTCACAGGGTTACCAGAAGGGCGAGTACCCCGTCTTCGGACGTGGCTGGAACCCCGACTTCAACGACGCCGACAACTTCATCGCCCCGTTCGTGGGCGAGCAGAACGCGCTCGGCACCCCGTACAAGGCCCCCGAGATCACGGACAAGCTGCTGCCGGAGTCGCGTGCCGAGAGCGACCGCGGGGCCGTCTCCGAGGAGTTCGAGGAGGCCCAGCAGATCCTCGTGGACGACGCCCGCCTGATCCCCCTGTGGCAGGGCAAGGCGTACACGGCCGCCAACGAGGAGATCGCCGGCCTGGAGAACGTCATCGACCCCGCGACGATGATGATCCTCTGGCAGCTGTCCTGGAAGACCAGCTGGTAGTTCCCAGGGGGCGGCCCGATTGTCAGTGGGCGCCTGTAGGTTCTGTGCTCTGACGGCGGTCGCGCCTCGCGCGGCCGCCCATGGCCTCGTGTTCCGTGGCCGTGAAGTGAGCGCACACCGGAGGAAGTTGACGTGACCGACATCGCCATGCTGCCCGAGTCCTGGCGCGGGGTCCTGGGGGACGAGCTGCAGCAGCCCTACTTCAAGGAACTCACCGAGTTCGTCGAGGAGGAGCGTGCCAAGGGTCCCGTCTACCCTCCCCGTGAGCAGGTCTTCGCCGCGCTCGACGCCACGCCCTACGACAGCGTGAAGGTGCTGGTCCTCGGCCAGGACCCGTACCACGGCGAGGGCCAGGGCCACGGCCTGTGCTTCTCCGTGCGGCCGGGGGTGAAGACTCCGCCCTCCCTGCGGAACATCTACAAGGAGATGCAGGCCGAGCTGGGCACCCCGATCCCGGACAACGGCTATCTGATGCCGTGGGCCCAGCAGGGCGTGCTGCTGCTCAACGCGGTCCTCACGGTCCGCTCCGGTGAGGCCAACTCGCACAAGGGCAGGGGCTGGGAGAAGTTCACCGACGCCGTGATCCGCGCGGTGGCGGACCGGCCCGACCCGGCGGTCTTCGTGCTGTGGGGCAACTACGCCCAGAAGAAGCTCCCGCTGATCGACGAGGAGCGCCATGTGGTGGTGAAGGGCGCGCACCCCTCGCCGCTGTCGGCCAAGAAGTTCTTCGGGTCCCAGCCGTTCACGCAGATCAACGCGGCCGTCGCCCAGCAGGGCCACGAGGCGATCGACTGGACGATCCCCGACCTCGGCTGACCGGCGGCTCGTCCCCCTTCACCCGCTTGTCCGCCCGTCCGGCTGCCCGCCGTACGGCCGCCGGGGCGCCCCCGCGGTCGTACGGAGCGGCCTGACGGGGATTGCCGGTGCCTGCCGTTAGCGTCGGGAGGGACAGGCGGCACAGGGGGCGACGAGTGCGGAGGACGCGGTGGTGGAGCGACAGGAGCAGGTGGCGCCGGACGCCACGATGACCCGGATCGGGCAGGCGGTCATGCTGCACCACGGGGGTGACCGCGAGGAGGCCCGGGACCGTCTTCTGAAGCTGTGGGCGGAGATCGGCGACGACGGCGCCCCGCTCCACCGCTGCACGCTGGCGCACTACATGGCCGACACCCAGGACGACCTGGATGCCGAACTGGCCTGGGACCTCCGGGCGTTGTCGGCGGCCGACGAACTGTCCGACGGCCGGGCGGCGGAGCACCACGACGAGCTCGCGGTGCGCGCCTTCTACCCCTCGCTCCACCTCAACCTCGCCGCCGACTACGCCAAGCTGGGCCGCCACGACGCGGCCCGCAGCCATCTACGGCTGGCCAGGGGCGCGCTGGCCACGCTGGAGAACGCCGCTCACGGCGACGGCGTCCGCGCCGCCCTGACCCGCCTGGAGGCCCGGCTCGACGAGGCGGGCCCCGCCGGAGGGGAAACGCCGGGGCCACCGCGGCAGCGGCCCTAGTGATCTGGTCTTGAGTTCACGTCTCGCCACGTGAGTCGTGGTTCGTTTCAGATTTCGGCTTGGGCGGTGACAGCGGCTGGCGGTTGCGGTCTGCTGGTGGAATGGGGGACAGCAGGCTGCAACCGCTGGTGTTATCCGAGGACGAGCGGCTGGTGTTGCGGGGGTGGGCCAAACGGCGGACAACCGCGCAGGGCCTGGCCAAGCGGGCACGGATCGTGCTGGCCTGCGCGGACGGGCTGAACAACACCGCGGTGGCCGCGCGGCTGGACACCGATCGCGGGACCGTGAGCCGGTGGCGGACCAGATTTCTGCAACGCCGTCTCGATGGCCTGTCCGACGAGCCGCGTCCCGGCGTGCCCCGCACCATCACCGACGCCCAGGTGGAAGAGGTGGTGGTGCGCACGCTGGAAGAGGTGCCCGAAGGCGCCCCCCACTGGTCGAAGCGGGAGTTGGCCCGGCGGGTGGGGATCTCACCGACGAGTGTGCTGCGGATCTGGCGGGCCTTCGGGCTGCAGCCCTGGCGCACGGAGACCTTCAAGATCTCTCCGGAGCCGCTGCTGATCGACAAGATCCGTGACGTGGTCGGACTGTATCTCGCCCCGCCGGCGAACGCGGCCGTATTCGCGGTCGACGAGAAACCGCAGATCCAGGCCCTGGAACGGACAGCTCCGGTAGTGCCGATGATCCCGGGCACCCCGGAGCGCCGCAGCTTCGACTACGTCCGGCACGGCACCGTGGACCTGTTCGCCGCCCTGAACACCGCCACCGGCAAGGTGATCGGCAAACTGTCCGCGCAGCACCGGGCCGTGGACTTCCGCGACTTCCTCGACGAGATCGACCGCCAGACCGATCCTGGCCTGGCGGTCCACGTGATCTGCGACAACCTCTCCGCCCACAAGGCACCGGTGGTGCACAAATGGCTGCTCGCGCACCCCCGGTTCGAGCTGCACTTCACGCCCACGTACTCGTCCTGGATCAACCAGGTCGAGCGGTGGTTCGCCGAACTACAGCGGCGCTGCCTCGAACGCGGCGTGTTCTGCTCCCTCGACGAACTCAAGACCGCGCTCGAAGACTGGATCAAGACCTGGAACGAGGACGCCAGGCCGTTCAAGTGGACCAAGACAGCCGACCAGATCATCGACCGGATCTGCCGCTACTGCGACAGGATCTCCGGACCAGATCACCAGCACCGGGACAGCGGCAGCCGCGCCAGGTCGCGGGCTCGCGCCGGGGCGGGTGCCCGTCCGGCGTTGCGCGCCCGCGCCGGGGTGCCTGTCCGCTCCGAGGCGCGCGTGTGGTGCGAGTGGCGCCCGTGTGTCAACGGCCGTACACGTTCTTGCAGATGGCCGCCTGTGGGGTGTCCTTGCCCCAGCCGCCGTAGGTGTGGCCGAGTGCGCAGATGTCGGAGTACTTCGGTGGGCGCGTCGGGATGGTCTCGGGGAGGGGCGGGATCTCGATGTGGGGCCGGGACTCGGGCGGTGGGCCGGGCCGGTCGGGGGGACCCTGCCGCTCCTCCCGGCGCGGTGGGGGTGTGGTGGGGGTGGCGGCTGCGGGAGTCGACGCGGTGGGCCTCGGCGCCGTGGACGCGCTCGGTGTGGGTTCCCGGGGCGGGCCGACCAGCGCCAGCGCCTCCCGCGCCGGGGCCTGCACGATCTGTGTCGCGGTGGTGCCGTCCGGGCGTGGCTCGGGCGGCCGGGCCGGGACGGGCGACGTCTGGGGCGCGGGCGGCGGGTGTTGCGCGGTCACGCAGCCGGTGAGGGCCGAGACTGCCACGGTGATCAGGAGCGTTGCGGTGGTGGTCGGTCGATGCACGCGCGCAACTCTGCTGTGTCCGCGCCGCTTTGGGGAGGGGGAGGCGAAGGATGCCCCCACACGGGTGACGCCCGGGCCCGCCGACGACGCCGCGCTCCCCCGCCCGGAGGTCGCGCGGCGCGCGCGCCGTACGCCTGGCGCCCGGATTCGCTCTGTACCCGACGGTCCTGTCGATCCGCTCAGTACCCGACGGTCCCGTCGATCCGCTCCCGGATCAGGTCCGCGTGCCCGTTGTGCCGCGCGTACTCCTCGATCATGTGGGTGTAGATCCACCGCAGGCTCGGCGCCTCGCCCGCTCGCCGGTGCACGGCCTTGCCGACGTCGTCCAGGGCGAAGCCCTCCACGTTGCGCCGGGCGATCGCGATCTCCTCCTGCCAGGTGCCGCGCGCCTCCTCCCAGGTGTCCGCCTCGGTGAGGTGGAACTCCCCGTCCGGGTCCTCCTCACTGAAGTAGATGGGCCCCTGGTCGTCGTCCACCAGCACCTTGCGGAACCAGATGCGCTCGACCTCGGCCATGTGCCGTACCAGCCCCAGCAGGGACAGCTCCGAAGGCGGCACCGAGGCGGTCCTCAGCCGGGCGTCGTCGAGGCCCTCGCACTTGATCGCGAGCGTCTCGCGGTGGTAGTCGAGCCAGCCTTCGAGCATGGTCCGTTCACCGGCGGTGACGGAGGGTTCGGTGCGCTGGATAGTCATGCCGGCCATCCTCGCAGCCCCCGTATGCTGCCGACGAGGCATTTCGACGGCACACCGCGGACGGGAGACCCCTGTGAAGGTCGGCTGCATCGGGCTCGGCGACATCGCGCAGAAGGCGTATCTGCCGGTGCTCGGCACCAGGCCGGGGCTCGAACTCCATCTGCAGACGCGGACCCCCGACACCCTCACCCGCGTGGCCGACGGCCTCCACCTCCCGCCCGGACAGCGGCACACCGACCTCGACGCGCTGCTCGCCCAGAACCTCGACGCGGCCTTCGTGCACGCGCCCACCGGCGCCCACCCCGAGATCGTGGAGCGGCTGCTGGAGGCGGGCATACCGACGTACGTCGACAAGCCGCTCGCGTACGAACTCGCCGACTCCGAACGGCTCGTACGGCTCGCGGAGGAGCGGAACACCGGGCTCGCCGTGGGCTTCAACCGACGGTACGCACCGGGGTACGCGCAGTGCGCCGACCACCCGCGCGAGCTGATCCTCATGCAGAAGAACCGCATCGGCCTGCCCGAGCTGCCGCGCACGATGATCCTGGACGACTTCATCCACGTCGTCGACACCCTGCGGTTCCTGGTGCCGGGGGAGGTGGAGGACGTGACCGTCCGCGCCCGGACCGAGGGCGGGCTGCTGCACCACGTCGTGCTGCAGCTCTCCGGGGCCGGGTTCACCGCGCTCGGCGTCATGAACCGGCTCAGTGGCTCGGCGGAGGAGATCCTCGAGGTGTCCGGGCAGGACACCAAGCGGCAGGTGGTGAACCTCGCCGAGGTCGTCGACCACAAGGGGCAGCCGTCCGTGCGGCGGCGCGGTGACTGGGTGCCGGTGGCCCGGCAGCGCGGCGTCGAACAGGCCGTCCTCGCCTTCCTCGACGCGGTGCGCGCGGGCAAGGTGCTCAGCGCGAGGGACGCGCTGGCGACTCATGAACTGTGCGAGCGGGTGGTGCGCGCGGTGGAGGACGGGTTCGCCGCCTGAGCCGAGGGCGGCGGCGAACCCTTCCGCCGCCTGAGCCGCACGGTCCGAACGCCCTCGAAGGTGCCCCACACCACCAGCACCAGCAGCGCCGTGTGCACCGGCCAGTCGCCGAAGCGGACGTACGGCGTCGTACCGCCGGCCAGCGGTACCTCGTACACGGCCGTCGTGCTCTCGTCCGTGCCGAGCCAGGAGCCGACGCGCTCGCCGTCCGGGCCGTACACCGCCGAGACGCCGGTGAGTGTCGCGTGCGCCATCGGGCGGCCGGTCTCGGCGGCCCGCAGCGCTGCCAGCGAGGCGTGCTGTTCCGGGGCCCAGCTCTGCTGGAACGTCGAGGTCGCCGACTGCGCGAGCAGCAACTCGGCGCCGTCCCGGACGAGACGGCGGCTCATGTCCGGGAACGCGGACTCGAAGCAGACCATGGGGCCGATGCGCAGCCCCTTCCCGGAGTCGAACACGACCTGGGTGGTGCCCTGCCTGCGGTCCTCGCCGGCCGCCTCGCCGACGGAGGTCGCCCAGCCGAGGAGCGAGCGCATCGGGATGTACTCGCCGAAGGGGACGAGGCGCATCTTGTCGTAGCGGTCGCCGGTGGGGCCGTCGGGGCCGACGAGCACCGAGCTCTTGTAGATGCCCGGACGGTCGGAGCGGCGGGCGTCGACGTTCACCAGGATGTTCGTGTCCGTCTCACGGGCCAGGGCGGCGATCCGGTCGGCGAGGTCGGGCCGGTCGGCCAGGTCGTGGCCCACGCTGCTCTCGCCCCACACGATCAGGTCCAGGTCCTGACCGGCGAGCCGCCGGGTGAGCGTCTCCTCGCGGGCGAACCGGCTGTCGGGGCCGTCGGTCACACCGGGCTGTACGACGGCGATCCGCACCTCGCCCCGGACGTCGGGTCGCGGCGACCAGAGCCACACCGCCGAGGTCGCGGTGGCCGTCGCGACGAGACCGGCGAGCGCCGGCGCCCGGGACCGGCGTACCGAGACCAGCACGGTGACCGCGACGTTGACGGCCACCACCAGGAAGCTGAGCAGCCAGACCCCGCCGACCGAGGCCAGCCGCAGCGCCGGTTCCACCTGCCACTGGCTGGACCCCAGCAGGCCCCACGGCCCGCCGAGGCCCTGCCAGGAGCGGACGAGCTCGATCGCCAGCCAGCCCGACGGCACGACGAGCAGCGCGGCGGCGACCCGCCCCGGCGAGGGCGTACCGGCCAGGAACCGGCGCACCAGCCAGGCCCACGGCGCCCACAGCGCACCCAGCAGGCCGGCGATGACGAAGGTGAACACATGGAGGTTCGGCAGCAGCCAGTGGTGCATGGCCAGCATGAACGCGCATCCGCCGAGCCAGCCGTCGTACATCGCCCGGCGGCCGGTCGGGGCCGTGCGGACCAGCAGCATCCACGGCACCAGCGCCCCGTACGTGAACCACCACAGGCCCGGCGCCGGGAACGCGAGCACGGGCAGGGCCCCGGCCACGACGACGGCGCCCCGGCGCCGCCATGGGGAGGCGACCCAGTCCGGCGTCCTCATCTCAGCGCCTCCCTCCCCGGCGGTGCGTCTCTCCAGTGTGCGCGCCGGGGACGATCTCCGACAGGGGGCGTGGGTGGGGCGTGGGTGGTCAGCGGGGCGGGGCCGGGAACGGGGGGACGGTGGCGGCCGGGGAACGCGGGCCGGATCCGGATGCCGAGGACGGGCCGGAGAGATCGCCAGAAAAGGGTGTTTCCAGGTGTTTCGTCCCGTTCGGCCGAACGGCTGATCAGGGTGGTGCTCAGGCCGGGGAGGGGTGCTGGGCGGGGGTGAGGCCCTCGGGGGCGCGGCGCCATTTCTCCTGGACCACGACCTCGCGGAGGCGCCAGCCGTCGGGGGTGCGGATCAGGGAGAAGGCGTAGCGCCCGCCGCAGACGAAGTCGGGGGCGGTGGATCCGCCGTCGTGTCCGGCGAAGCGCATCGGGTTGATGTAGTCCGCCTGGACCTGGGCGGTGTCACCGGTGTCCTGCTCCAGGTATCCGAAGCGCACCCGTCGGTTGACGATGAGGTGCTGCCGCATGGGAAAGAGCTCCATGCTCCGCGCCAGCCACCCGGCGACCTGTGCGGCGTCGCCCTCGATCCCCCCTGCCGAGCGGTAGTCCGCGCGGCCCTCCGGTGCGAACAGGTCCTGGTACGCCGTCCAGTCGCCGTCGTCCACCGCCACCGCGTACTCGGTGATCAGGCCGTCGACGGCGAGTCGGTCCATCACGGTCGCGAGCTCCACGCGCTGCGTCATCGGGTCAGTGTTGGGGCAGGACACGCGCCACGCCAAGGGGCGTGCGGGCAGATGGGGGATATGTCAGGGATCAGAGAAGGAATCGGAGAAGGATCGGAGAGGGGACGGGCGAGGGACCGGGCTGCCGGTCACGGCGTGTGGCCGCCGATATTCGGTGGCTCGGAAGCACGGCCGTGATCGAACCTGGTCCCCGTGAGTGAGAGTGAACGTCCCTCAGCGACCGAGCCCAGGTTCCGTGTCCGCGCCCGCCACACCGCCGACACGGTGACCGTCTACCAGGCGTACCGCCCGGAGATCGGCGGCCCGGCCGCGCGGCACGGTCGTTTTCCGGCCGCGTGGAAGCGGGACCGGATGACCTGGGTCATCAAGCCGCGTTCGCAGACCTCTGCCGCCATGTGACCGGTGGGTGGTGCCGACGGTTGTGCCCGGATTGCCGGTCAGGGACACAGGTGAGCCAGGAGTTCTGCACTGGCGGGGTATTCCTGTTCCTGAGGGAGCAGTCGGGCAGCTGAGTCCAGTTCGCCGTCCCTGACGAGTGCGTGGATCTCGATGGCGAGCGGGGTGACGTCGCTGATGGACACGATCCACTCGTCCGCGTAACGCGCGGATGCCTGACCCGAGAGCCCCAATTGCAGCGAGCGGTGCGGCAGGGGACGCAGGTGCAGATCGCGTTCGGGATCCCACTGGACGCGGGCCGGTGCATGCTTGAGATCACGCTGCCAGGTGCCGCGATCGGCGTGCAATCCGCGGACGAAACTCGACAGGCAGGCATGGCGCAGCGCCCATTCGAAGCCGTCGCGAGTGATCTCGACGGCGAGGACGGTCTCCTGACCCTCCTTCATGCCCCAGCCGGAGCGGTACATCATCCACATGAAACTGGGCTTGATCCACGTCATGCGGTCCGGCTTCCACGCGGCCGGAAAGCGGCCGTCTCGGACGGCAGGCAGTCCGATCCCAGGAGAGTACGCCTGGTAGACGGTGATCGTGGACGCCGTGTGGAGCGCACGGATTCTGCGGAGCGGTTCTTCCATGGCGCACAGCGTGGACTCGGTCAGCTCAGGTGGCCATTGATTTTTGTCCTGGGTGGCAGTGCCCAGACGATCGGCGTCGGCAGTGTCGATTTCAAGGGGTGGAACCGTCTCGGAGCTGTGAACACCACTTGACAACGTCGAGCAGCGTTCCCAGACCGCTGAGCGTCGGCCGGAGACGGAGTCACTGCGGTTCTCAGAGGCCGGCTGGGTGGATCGAAAGCCAGTCTGTGTGTCGGTCGCGCACACGGTCACGCTCTGCGGGCGTGGCAAGGATGACGTCTGCGCCGCCGTCGTAGGGATGGTGGATATGGCGCAGTTCCGTGTCGGCGATGAAGACTTCGACGAGCGCTTCGTCCGCGACTGCTCGCAACAGCCCGTCGATGCAGCCGTGACTCCACCGTCGTCGGTCGGCGTACAGACGCGTGTGGGTGTGGAACTCCGGGTCGGGGTCATCCTGGTCCGACTCGGTCCACCAGCGGATGCTGTCCGGGTGCAGTGTCGGCCGTGGCGTCGAGTAGCCCGGGGGCCCGGTCGGTGTGTCCGACCAGTCCATCGTCACCACGAACACATCAGTGTCCGCGAACAACTCGTCGAGGATCGTGTTGTACCGGTCCAGCACGATCGCGTACTCGTCCCCGGACTCCGGGTAGCGCTTCGAGCCGGGGAGGCTGTGGAAGCGAACCCAGCGATCCGCGTACCTGGTGCGAAACGTGTGAGCGACGGGAGGGCCCGACGGATGCCGTTCTCTCCACAGAGCCGCCAGGAGATCAGGGTCGATGACGAAACTCCCCCGTGGCCAAGGCCACATCAATAGGACAGGAGGCGCGGTCCTGTCGCGGCGGTTGATGTTCCGGTCGAGACAATGCTGGTGGTAGCCGCCCGCCATGCAGAAGAGGGCAGACGTTCCCCCTTCGATCACGGCGGGTGGGGTCTGTGAACGAGGCTCGACATGCGTCATCAAGCCGCGTTCACAGACCCGCGTCCGTGTTGTGCGGCCGGGCAACGACGGGGCGAAGTGAGGTCACCCGTCGAACTGGTTCCACTCGATCGCCGCATCGGCCAATGGGGCGAGGGCGCTGCGGTGGGTAGCGCCGGCCCAGACGCTGAAGCTGTCGTCACCTGCTGGGCCCGAGACGTGCAAAATGAGCCCTGAAGCCACATAGAACCGGGTTGGGTACCACGGACAGAAGGGACGCAGGGGCACGGGGTGCAGTCCCTCGGTCAGCCGTTGGACCTGTTGCGCGGTTGGTTCGTGGGGGAGTGCCAGGTAGTCGGCTCCCATTGCGGCTTCGAAGAGAGCGAACTGGAGGAGGAAGCCGCTGAGCGGCTCCTGTTCGGCGACGGGAGGCTCGTCGTACCCCCGGAACCAGACGGTCGGATCGGCTGCGGGCCCATCTGGCGTCCGCGCCATCGCCCAGACGAACCCTCCCTGGTTCTCTTCGCCGAAGACGATCAGCCCGTCATGGTCGGTCCCGAGCTTGGCCGCGGGAAGGATCCGGTTCTGCACTCCGAGGGCATCCGGGTGACGCTGTGACAGGTGGTAGAAGTACCTCAGTCCTTCCGGCAGGTCGAGCGCGGGAGCCTGTACCGATGGTGTTTCGAGGGCCTCGGACATCGCCGGGTACCAGCCGGTCAAGAACTGTTCGAGCGCGGTCCTTCTGTCGCGGTTCACGTTGCTCAGCCACTCCAGGCCCGGGAGATCCGGCGGAGGAAGCACGGGACGGACCCGGTCCAGGTCGGGCCTGCTCAGTGCGGTGTCGAGCCGAAGAACGCAGTCGGTGAGGATGTGCTCGGCATGGCCCGGACGCAGTTCCGTTCCGGCTTGAGCCACGGTGCCGGTGCCGAGATACACGAGGCCTTGCGGTAGACGGGCCATCAGATGGACAGGCAACCTCGCGTCGCTCGTGCCCCATTCCCCTGGCCGATCCACAAGTCGTTCTCTGACTGGCGTCGGAGCCGGGCCGAGCAATCGGACCTCCTCGGCGTTCCACACGCTGCTCCTGTTGAGTGCATCTCCTGCTTCCACGATGATCACCGTTCCGGCGCTACCGATGACGGCGGTGTTGCTGCCGAAGGTGTAGCTGTCGCTGGTCGTTGCGTCACCGGAGAGCGCAAGCGCCTGCATGTCGTTCAGGAGTGACATGAGAGGTATCGGGGAACTGTGCTCAACCATGCGCACATCTTCCAGGACGGCTGGATGGTGACTCCGTTCCACGGGCTGCCCGCAGCCTGGCAAGAGGTATGTCAGCAGGGTTTGACATGAATCACCGAGCCACGTTGACAGACCCCTGCGCGTTGCCGACACCGAAGGTTGAGACCCGAGGGCGGTAGAGGGCCTGACCCGCCTGCTGCTCGGTAGAAGCGCACCCTGTGCTAAGGACCCCCGCAAATGATCTCTGTGTGACAGATGGCTGGAATCCGCTGCGGCGGGCGTGTGCCTCGGCATCTGTGCGCGTGCGAGCGGTGCAGACTGTCGGCATGGCTGAGAACGAAGCGCAGGTCAGCCCTCCTGAGTCGCTCCTGCAGTTGATCGGCAATCTCGCGCGGTTCCATCGAGAGCATGAGGAGTACTACTCTCAGGCGCCGTTGCGGCAGGCCAGTGAGCTACAGGCGCGCTCTCGGGTGCTGAAGGCGCTGGCCGACCGGTGGAGCGAGGTCAGCGTGGGCGAGCAGGCGTCGGAGGTCGGGTTCACTGGTGCGGAGGACCTGAATGCCCCCGGACTCGTCGCGGAATCGGGAGTCCTGTTCATGGAGGGTGAGGGCGAGCCGGCCGAATTGCAACGGTTGAAGCGTGAGGTCCGACAGGTCGCGGATGACGCCGAACAGACGGGTGCCTGGCTGACTCAGGCGATGGAGCAGGCCTGGGAGATCGCGGGGAGCTTGGCCGCCTACCCCGCGCTGGCCGACCTGCTCGGGGAACGGCACCGGATCATCTCCAATGACTGGCAGTCGGCTGCCCTGCAGTCCCTGATCGCGCGGCTGCTGCGGCGCGCCCTTGACTTGCTGGCCAAGGTCGACTTCGCGCCGGCGGCACTACGGGCCGACCTGGCAGGTGAACGACGGGCCCCCGCCTACCTGCATTCGGCTTCCGAACTGCTGGATCGGGCGGCGGACCTTATGGCGGAGTCGGCGATGCTGGTGCATGACAACGAGCGGCGCTGGCGTATCTTCCGTGCTCGAGTTCGCGAGTTGCAGTCCGCATAGGCAAGTCCGCGGGGGTGGAGGCCGTCGCGCGAGATGCTCTCCGTATGACAGGAGTGATCACGGCGCCCGAGCCGTCCTGGATAGTCCCGTTCACCGGGCTGAACCCACGTCAGTTCGGCAGACTGGTCACCGCATTGCGGAGAAGGGGCGTGGGCCCTGTGCGCAGGGGGCGGCCCTGGAGCCTGCCGCTGGAGGACCGGGTGCTGCTGTCACCGCGTACTGGCGGACCAACCTGACAATGCGGCAGTTGGCGCCGCTGTTCGGGGTGTCGAAGTCCGCAGCCGACCGTATCATCGATCATCTTGGCCCGTCGCTCGCGCTCCAGTCCCGCAAACGGTTCCGCAGGGATGCCGTCCTGATCGTGGACGGAACCCTGGTGCCCACTCGCGACCACAGCGTCGCTGAACAGTCGAAGAACCACCGCTACCCGACCAACCACCAGGTCGTCATCGACGCCGACACCCGCTTGGTCGTCGCGGTCGGTCGGCCTCTTCCGGGAGACCGCAGCGACTGCAAGGCGTGGGAGGAATCCGGCGCGAAGGCCGCCGTCGGCACCGCCATGACCATCGCCGATGGCGGCTATCCGGGCACCGGACTCGTCATGCCGCACCGCCGCCGCAAGGGCGAGGGACTACCCGACTGGAAGCAGGCGCACAACAAGTCCCACAAGCAGGTCCGCGCCCGCGTCGAGCACACCTTCGCCCGTATGAAGACCTGGAAGATCCTCCGCGACTGCCGCCTCAAAGGTGACGGCATCCACCACACCATGCTCGGCATCGCCCGACTGCACAACCTCACCCTCACTGGATGACACACGACCGACGGGTCCTCCCGCGCGTCAAAGATCATTTGCGGGACAGCCCTTAGTCTCTCGAACTGTGTCCGACCTTCCCGACTTTCATGACGCGGCCATCGACGCCATAGTCAGTCACGCCGGACGCTCGACGCTTCCCTTCCAGCGAGCGAACCGGGATGAACAACACGCCACGGCCTTCTGGTTCAACGAGCTCGTGGAGACGACCGGCGAGGAGGAGGTCATCCGGCAGTACCTGGTGACCGCCAGCGGGCCGGCGAGAGTGGAGTTGGCCGAGTTCACCCTGCGTCCGGATTTGTGCACGCCCGCGATGAGCGCAGAGAAGCTGATGATGATCGACTTCGCGGAGGGGTGGACCCATCTCGGCGACCTGGGGGTGGCGGTCATGCCCACCACCGGATTGCACGCGCACGGCGCTCGCAAGGGATGGAGTTGGACGACCGACGAGATCACCGACGGCATCGCCGCCACGGAAGAGGACATCGCCGACCTTGGTGAGGCGCCGGTCGCGGCCTACGTGCTGGGCCACATCACCGAAGACGGCGACCGGGAACAGGCTGTCGTGGTCGGCCAGGTTGTGCGCACCAGCGACGGCGCCCTCCAATGGGTCGGCGACCTGCCGCAAGGGTGCGTGGGCGCACCGGTATTCATTGGCGCTCGCCTCGGCGGGAACAGTTTCAAGCTGGTCTGCGTCGGCGTGGCCCTGCCCGTCGACGGTCAACACGGGATTGCCCCCTTCGATCGCATCCGCGCCGCTCTGAACTCCCTCCCCTCGAACACCCCGCCGGCCTTTGACGGGACCGCAACTCGTCCCCAGACGATCGAGCGCAAGCGGCGCTGGTGGCAGCGACGCGGCTGATGTTGCCCAGCGTCCGCAGAGGCACGGTCATGGAAAACCAGCCCGAACACCCTTGGCGTAAAGGGCTGTGAACACTGCTTGACCTGGATCAAGCCGTCCTTCCTGTGGATGATGTACCGCTGCGGCTGGGGTCTGAAGGAGGGCCAGGAGACGGTGCTGGCCGTCGAGATCGGCCGCGACGGCTTCGAGTGGGCCCTGCGCAACTCCTGCCTCTCGCACTACGTCCCGGAGGTGCACGAGAACCGGGCCGCCTGGCAGCGGGAGCTGCGCCGGTCGCCCGCCCGGGTGCAGTGGGACCCCGAGCGCGACCTGCGCCTCACCACGCTGCCGTACCGCTCGTTGCAGCTGGGGCTGTCGGGTGAGGCGGCGGCACGGTACGCGGACGAGTGGATCGTCGGCATCGAGGACGTGACGCCGCTCGCCAGGCAGGTTCACGGCCTCGTACGGGCGGGTGACCTGGACGCGGCCACCGCCCTGCTGCCCGAGGAGCGGCCGTACCCCGTCGCGGACGAGGTGCTGGCCCCTCTGTGCCGCTGAGCCCGAAGCGGGTGCCGGCCCCTCTGTGCCGCTGAGCCCGAAGCAGGGCGGGCTCAGCCGGGCTGTCGGCCGAGCAGTGCGCAGACCGCGTTCTCCTCGATCGTGCGGAGCTTCTCCACGAGGTCGGGGTCGAGCGTCTTGTTCACCTGGGTGGTGAGCGAGAAGGTGAGGGACTTCCGGCCGTCGGGCGTCGCGGCGATCAGCTGGGTGTAGCCGGGGAAGTTCCCGGTGTGCCCCAGCACCACCCCGCAGCGGGTGTCGTAGCGGAAGATGGCGAGTCCCGCCGTGTTACGGCCGGGACCGGCCGGTTCGGAGGCCCCCTCGATCCAGCGGCGCTGCTCGCGCAGAACCGCTCTCGACGTCAGCTCTCCGGCGGCGTAGCCGCGGATGAACCGCGTCATGTCACGCGGCGTGGAGACGATCCCGCCCGAGGCCCACACACCGGACGCGCTGAGCGCTTCGCTGACGTCCTCCGGCGGCGCGGGCGGCTCGACGGCGTAGCCGTGCATGTACGGCTCCGGCATCTCGTAGCCCAGGGGCAGGCTGGTGTCGCGCAGGCCGAGGGGCCGGTAGACGATCCGGCTCAGGAGCTCCTCGTAGGGCCTGTGGGTCGCCGCCTCCGCCATCAGTGCGACGGCGATGTTGTCGGAGTTGGAGTACCGGTACTGCGAGCCCGGGCGGAAGCGCAGCGGTTCGTCCGCGACGAAGTCCAGCAGCCGGCGGGGGTCGAAGGTACGGCGAGGGTCCGCCAGGAGGAGTTCCAGGAACCCCGGGTCCTCGGTGTAGTCGGGCAGTCCGCTGGTGTGGTTCAGCAACTGGCGGAGGGTGACCGACCGCCAGGCGCGCGGCAGCCGCGGCAGGGTGCGGCCGATGGTGCTGTCGAGGTCGAGCGCACCCTGCTGCACCAGACGCAGCGCCACGGCGCCGCTGAAGGCCTTCGCCGTACTGGCGATCCGCATGTGGTCGGTGGGCTCGATCGGACGGCCGGTCGCCAGGTCGGCGACACCGGCGCGCAGGACACGTGACGTACGGTCCCGTTGCAGGACGACGATCACACCTGGCGGACCTCCGGGCGTGGCGACCAGCTCTTCGAGCTGTCGTCGCAGGGCGCGCTCGCTCCGGCCGTCGGAGCCGCCGTCGGCGGCGCCCGCCGTCGGGGCGAGGAGCAGGCCGCCGAGGCAGGAGGCGCCGAGCAGGGCGACGAGGCAGAGGCGGAGGCGGGAACGGTGACCCGTACGGGTACGGGTACGGGTACGGGTACGGGTACGGGTACGGGTACGGGAGCGTGGGCGGGAAGCGGGCGTGAGTGGCATGGGGGTCCCGGGAGGATCGGCGGTCAGGGGCACCCTCAGCATCGGCCGGGACCACGGTCACGCGCTCGCCGAGCTTGCTCTATCCGGCCGATCGGCTCCGCGACCTGATGTCGGTGGCGGAGGTGCCACAGGCTGGGGGAGGTGGCGGAGGCGGGGGGAGGTGGCGGAGGCGGCGGCGCGGTCAGCGCGCGGCGAACTGCACCCCGGTCGGCTGTACGACGTCCGGCCGCACCGCGATCCCCTCGACGGTCAGCCGCTCTCCGTAGATGTCGGTGATCCGGAGCGCGCCGCCGCACCCGCCGCCCTGCTCGGAGAGGAAGTAGTTGTACTCGGTCCGGGGCAGCGGGGCCCAGCCGCCGCCGTCGCGGACCTCCAGCCGTGCCACCGGGTTCCGGTGACCGATCACCTGGATGCCGCACCAGTACTGGCTGGACCCGGTCTTGTACCGGATCGAGAGCGTGTCGGACGTGCCGGGGCTCAGCAGGCTCCAGGTGATCGGTATCTGGCCGCGTGAGGGGGCGGCGAGCTTGGCGAAGGCCTGTGCGCTGAGGTCGAGTTGGCCGGGCCGGCAGGGCGACGGGCACTCGTTGGTGATCCGGACGGTGACGGCGGCGCCGCCCGCCGCGCGGACGCGCACATACGCCCCGCAGGCCTTGGAGACCTCGTAGTCGGTGGTGTTCATGGCCGCCGTCATGACGTCGTCGCTCGGGCCGTACGAGCAGGCGCCGCCCTCGCCCGTCCCGGCGTCGTAGAAGGTGGCGACCCCTTCGTAGTCGACCCCGGGACGGATACGTCCCGCCAGCTGTCCCGAGGCGGACCCGGCCCGCCGGGTGGCGGCCGGCTTCGGCCGGGTGGGCTCGGTCGACGGGGTCGCGGACGGGGTGGTCTTCGAGGCCGACGGGGACGGGGACTTCGAGGGCGTGGCGGAGGGCTTCCGCTCCGGTGCCTCGGAGGACGGACCGGTCGCCCGGGGGGTGGCCACGGGTGCGGCCCCGGCCTTCCCGGAGGCTTCGGTGCCGGTCTCGCGGTCGGGGCCGAAGGCGATGGCGAGCGACGCGGCGAGCCCGACGGCGGCCACGGCGGCGACGGATATGAGGGCGGTGCGCCGCTGGGGAGTACGGGAGGAGCGGTGGGAACGGGCTGCCACGTTCAAGTCCTTCGATTCCATGAGCGGTTCGGGAGAAAGCGTGATGCGTGTGGGGCTCGCGTGAAAGGAGCTTGCCACTCATCGGTTGCCGCCGGGGCGGGAATGGTTGCCTCGACGGGGCAGGGAGGCAGGGCTGCGACCGTAGGATGATCGGTCGCCGCGCTCGGCCGCGGAACGTCGTCGGCGGGCGTCGCCCGACGTACGTCGTTTGTCGTGTGTCGTACGTCCGTTGTCTCAGGGAGGTTCGGGATGTCACGTCCGGTCACGGTGGTGACGGGTGGGAGCCGGGGGATCGGTGCCGCGACCTGCCTGCGGCTCGCGGCGGACGGGCACGACGTGGTCGTGGGGTACGTGCACGACGGGGCGGCCGCCGAGTGGATCGCCACGGGAGTGCGGGCGAACGGGGCGCGCTGTGTCACGGTCAGGGCGGACACGTCGGTGGAGGCCGATGTGGACCGGCTGTTCGAGACGACGGCGGAGCGGCTCGGGCCGGTGACGGGGCTGGTCAACAACGCCGGGATGACGGGCCCGTTCGGGAGGCTGGCCGACACCGACACGGATGTGCTGCGACGGGTGGTGGAGGTCAACCTCCTCGGTGTGCTGCTGTGTTCGCGCCGAGCGGCCAGGGTGATGTCGGCCGGGGGGAGCGGGGCCATCGTGAACGTGTCCTCGGCGGCGGCCACGCTGGGCAGTCCCGGCGAGTACGTCCACTACGCGGCGACCAAGGCCGCGGTCGACGCGCTCACGACGGGGCTGGCGAAGGAGCTCGGTCCCGACGGGATCCGTGTCAACGCGGTCGCGCCCGGGGTCATCGACACCGAGATCCACGCGAGGATGGGCGACCCGGAACGCCCCGACCGCATCGCGGCCTCCGTCCCCCTCCGCCGTCCCGGCCGCGCCGACGAGATCGCCTCGGCCATCGCCTGGCTCATGTCCCCGGAGGCCTCGTACACGACGGGAGCGGTGCTGCGGGTGTCAGGCGGCCGGTGAAGCGCCGTGGGGCTCGGTTTGGTGGCGAGCGGCGGGTCGTGTGCGGTTTGGTTGCTCGGGCAGTTCCCCGCGCCCCTTCGGGGCACCCTCGGAGCCCTCGGCGCCCTCGGCGGGCCGGTGGCCGTCAGCCGCGCCGCTTGTCGAGCAGTCGCTGGAACGCGGTCGGCGTGGGCCGGTCGGCCAGGAACTCCTTGATGAGCGAGGCGCATCGGAGCGGGTCCGCCCGGCCGGTGTCGCACTCGACGTCGTAGAGCCCGTGCGCGTGCACCTGCCCCAACTGGCGCGCCGCCAGTCCCGACGGCCGGTCGCCGCGCCCCCGTTCACGTCGTTCGAGCTCGGCGCGGTCGCAGTGCACGCCCACGAACACGACGTCCTGCGGCACGAAGAGGTCGAGGCAGTCCCGCAGTCGCCATTCCGCGCTCAGGACGTGGTCCATGACGATGTTGTTGCCCGCGGCCGCCATGCCGGCGATCGCGCGGTGATAGCCCCGCCAGGTGTTGTGCAGAACGGCGTTGAGCTGCTCGGGTGGCATCTCCCGACGCGTACGCATGGCGTGGAACGCGTCGACCGGTAGGTGGAAGTAGGGCTCGTCCAGGATGCGCAGCAACTCCGCGGCGATGCTCGACTTCCCCGAACTGGACGTGCCGTTCAGGAAGATGATCAGGCCGCCGGGGGTGCGGGTCTGCTCGCCGGCGGCCTGTTCCGCCGGGCTCACGCTGCCTCGATGACCTCTCCGCGGATCGCGGCCGCCCACTTCGCGACCAGCAGTTCGTACTCCGCCCGCTCCTGTGCCGAGAGTGAGCCTCCCGCGTGCTGCCACAGGGCTCGGATCTGGTCGTTCAAGTCGGCGGCGGACCGCACGGAACCACGGACGGGGGAATCGGGGGACATGCGGACAAGAGTAGGCGTCAGGACTGACCGTGCGCTACCGCTCGGCTACGGATGCCGTATGTGGTTGGTCACTGAGGGGAGTTGGGGAGGAACGGGCTGCTCTGGACGGGCCGGTCAGCCCGCCGACTCGCCCGCGTGCGGGCTCAGGACGCCCAGGGAGACCAGGACGACGATGACGATGCCGAGGGCGATGCGGTACCAGACGAACGGCATGAAGCTCTTGGTGGAGATGAACTTCATGAACCACGCGATGACCGCGTAACCGACGAAGAAGGCGATGACCGTGGCGAAGATCGTCGGGCCCCAGGAGACGTGGCCACCCTCCATCGCGTCCTTGAGCTCGTAGCCGCCCGAGGCGATCACGGCGGGGATGGCGAGGAGGAAGGAGTAGCGGGCCGCGGCCTCGCGCTTGTAGCCCATGAGGAGGCCGCCGCTGATGGTCGCGCCGGAGCGGGAGACGCCGGGGATGAGGGCCATGGCCTGGCAGAGGCCGAAGATCAGGCCGTCCTTGACGCTGAGCTGTTCGAGGCTCTTGCGCTCCTTGGCGGCGCGGTGCTTGCCACCGGTCTCGTCGCGCGCGGCCAGACGGTCCGCCACGCCCAGCACGATGCCCATGACGATCAGCATGGTCGCCGTGAGGCGCAGATCACGGAACGGGCCCTCGATCTGGTCCTTGAGGGTCACCCCGAGGACACCGATCGGGATGGAGCCGACGATCACCAGCCAGCCCATCTGGGCGTCGTTGTCGCTGCGCATCTCCTTGTCGAACAAGGAGCGGGACCACGCCGAGATGATGTTGGCGATGTCCTTGCGGAAGTAGATCAGCACCGCGGCCTCGGTACCGATCTGGGTGATCGCGGTGAAGGCCGCGCCCGGGTCCTCCCAGCCGGAGAAGGCCGCCGTCAGGCGCAGATGCGCGCTGGAGGAGACGGGGAGGAATTCGGTCAGCCCCTGGACGAGTCCGAGGATGAGGGATTCAAACCAAGACATGAAGTTACGTGGTCCAAGCGCTGATCGTGGAGGGCCGACGGAGACGTGCCGCGCCGCGGGGCGGGTGATCACAGGTGCTGGGGGCAGCCTAGCGCCCCTTGAAGACAGGGCTGTCACAGGGGTTTCGCAGGGCCGGGCGGGGGGCGCGTGAAGGGTGTGCGGCGGGCGGGTGGAGCGTGGACGTTCCGAGGCGTGGAACGGCCGGATCCGTGGTGTTGACCAGTCACTATGTCCGCACATACGTTGCTGGCGAGGAAAGCGCTTGCCGTTGCGAGGGTCGCCGTTCCGCCGGAGCCCCCGCCACCAGGCGTTGGCCAACGTCCGACGTCACGTTCGATGGAGTGCTGATCACGTCCATGCCCACACCCAGCAACGACCCGAGCCCGACTCCGGACCACCTGCCGGCCCGTCCCCCCGCCCCGCTCGCCGGCCGCCGTGTCCGTGCCGCGATCATCGGCATCGGCGCCATCGGCGGCGGCTCGCACCTGCCCGCGCTCGCGCGGCTCGCCGAAGAGGGCGAGACCGAGGTCGTCGCGGCCGTCGACATCGACGCCGACGCGGTGGCGAAGTTCTGCGCGGAGCACGGCATCCCGCACGGCTACACCGATCTGGACCGGATGCTGGCGGAGCAACGGCCCGACCTGGTCAGTGTCTGCACCCCGCCGACCCTGCACCGCGACCAGACGATCGCCGCGCTGCGGGCCGGCGCCTGGGTGTGGTGCGAGAAGCCGCCGGTCCCGACGCTGGCCGACTTCGACGCCGTCGAGGCGGAGGAAGGCGCGGAGACCGGGGGGCCGTACGCCTCGATCGTCTTCCAGCACCGCTTCGGATCGGGTGCGCGGCACGTACGGAAGCTGATCGCCGAGCAGAGCCTCGGGCGCCCGCTCGTCGCGCACTGCCAGACCACCTGGTACCGGAACACCGCCTACTACGCCGTGCCCTGGCGCGGCCGCTGGCAGACCGAGGGCGGCGGGCCCGCGATGGGCCACGGCATCCACCAGATGGACCTGATGCTCGATCTGCTCGGCCCGTGGAGCGAGGTCCGGGCCATGGCCGGGCGACTGGTCCACGACGTGGAGACCGAGGACGTCTCGACGGCCCTCGTCCGCTTCGAGAGCGGAGCCCTGGCCACCGTCGTCAACAGCGTCCTCAGCCCCGACGAGGTCAGCCGTATCCGCGTCGACTGCGAGCGCGCCACCGTCGAACTGACCCATCTGTACGGCCACTCCAACGCGAACTGGTCCATCACCCCCGCTCCGGGCACCCCGGAGGCGGACGCGGCGGCCTGGCGGGACTTCGGCGAGGACGTACCGAGCTCGCACCTCGCCCAGCTGCGTGAACTCGTGGCCAGCATGCGCGCCGGCGAGCGGCCGCGCAGCAGCGGCGCGGACGGGCGTACGAGCCTGGAGCTGATCGCCGCGCTGTACAAGTCGGCGTTCACGGGCGCGACCGTACGGCGGGGGGAGATCGGGCCCGGGGACCCGTACTACACGGCCATGCACGGAGGCGCCCCCGGGTGGGCGCCCGGAACCGCCCAGGTGTCCGCCGACGCGACCGAGGAGATCACGGCATGACCTTCCACGACGGGCTGCGCGTCGTCCACGCCCACGGCGACCGGATCACGGTCACCGAACCCGCCACCGGCGTCGAGCTGTTGAGCTACGTCTACCGGCCGGAGGCGGCCTGGGAGGCGCCGAAGCCGTATCTGCACCCGATCCGGACGCTGGCCGGGGACGTCGTCACCGACTTCCGGCCCAACGACCACCGCTGGCACAAGGGCCTGCAGCTGACGGCCTCGCACCTGTCGGGCCAGAACCTGTGGGGCGGCAACTCGTATGTGCACGGAGAGGGTTACCTGCCGCTTCCGGAGCGGGTCGGTTCGATGGCGCACGTCGGCTTCGACGTCGTCGAGTCGGACGGCGAGCGGGTCGTGATCGCCGAGCGGCTGACCTGGCACCCGCACACCGGGGAGCTGTGGGCCGACGAGGAGCGCCGGATCGAGATCCACGACGTGGACACGGAGTCCGGCTCCTGGGCGCTGACCTGGACGAGCGCGATCACCAACCGCCGGGACGAGCCGCTGCTGTTCGGCAGTCCCACCACCGCCGGGCGGGAGATGGCCGGCTACACGGGCCTGTTCTGGCGCGGCCCGCGCGCCTTCCGGGACGGGCGGATCATCGGCCCCGACTCCGAGGGGCCCGAGCTGATGGGCGAGCAGGCGCCCTGGCTGGCGTACTCGGGCGAGCACGACGGCACCGACGGACACGCCACGCTCGTCTTCGCGCACGCGCCGGAGAACGACCACACCGGAGACCTGGGCGCCCACCCCGCGCACTGGTTCGTCCGCATCGAGCCGTTCGCCGCCGTCGCCCCCTCCTGGGCGTTCTTCGAGGAGCTGGAGCTGGCTCCCGGCGACACGCTCACCCGCCGCTACCGGGTCGTCGTCGCGGACGGGGCCTGGGAGCGGGAGGAGATCGCCAAGTACCTTGAGGCGCACCCGTGGTGAACGGCTACGAGGGACTGCCGGGCGGGGTCGCCGTCTCGCACCTGTCCGTGTACGACTGGCCCGCCGCGGACGGGGTCTGCGGCGGAACTCCCCATATGCATCTGACCTGTTCGGAGGCGTATGTCGTCACCGGGGGGCGTGGCGCGGTGCAGACGCTGACGACCTCCGGGTACGAGGTCACGCCGCTGGCGCCCGGGACGGTCGCCTGGTTCACGCCCGGCACCATCCACCGGCTGGTCAACGAGGACGATCTGCGGATCACCGTCCTCATGCAGAACAACGGGCTGCCGGAGGCGGGCGACGCCGTCCTCACCCTGCCCCCGGAGTACTTGACCGACCCGGAGACGTACGCCGCCGCCACCCGCATCCCGGTGGACGCCCCGGAGGAGGAGCAGGAGCGCGTCGCCCTGGCCCGGCGCGACCTCGCCCTGGAGGGCTACCGGGCGCTGCGCGACGCCTCCGGCCCCGAGCCGCTCGCCGCGTTCCACCGGGCCGCCGCCGCGCTCGTACGGCCTCGGCTCGCGCAGTGGCGGGCGCGCTGGGAGCGGGGTGCGCGGGCGGCTGCCGCCGCGACCGGGGAGCAGTTGGACCGGCTGGAGCGGGGGGACTTGTCACACCTCGCCGACGCTGTCGTACGGGCCGAGGAGCCTTCCGCTTACGGGAAGTTCGGGATGTGTGGGCGGTTGGACGTCTACAAGGGGGATTGAGCGCCGGGCGCCTTCGCGCTGGGGGAGTGCCGCGGTGTGGCGGCTGCGGGGTGTGTGTGGCTTGTCGCGCAGTTCCCCGCGCCCCTTCGGTGCGCTCGTGTGATCCGGCGTCTCACCTTGCCGTCGGCCCTGATACCGACCAGCCGGGGGACTGCGGGTGCGCCGTGAGGCCCTCGTGGCGCACCTCGCCGCCGCAGGACGCGCAGGTGACCGTCGGGACCAGTTCGTCGCCGCAGCTGTGCTCGATCACCATGGGACGCTCGTCGTCCTTCCGGAGATGGCGGTCGCCCCACGCCATGAGCGTCATCAGGACCGGCTCCAGTTCGAGACCCGCCTCCGTGGGCCGGTACTCGAAGCGCTGCGGGCGCTCGCTGTAGACGTGCTTGTCCAGGACGCCCGCGTCCACCAGGCGCCGCAGGCGGGTCGCCAGCACGTCGCGCGGGGCCCCGATGTTGCGGACCAGCCGGTCGAAGCGGCCGTTGCCGAGGCAGACCTCGCGCAGGACCAGGAGGGAGTACTTCTCACCGACGATCGCCAGGGTGTCGGCGATGGAGCAGGGGCGCGGATCTCCGGAGGCGGGCATGCGGCCAGTCTAGGGGAGGGTTTGTTTTTCCAACTCGCAGGGCTATGGTGAGTTTGGATTTCCTACTCACCGGTATTCGTCTGGTACTCGTTGGAGGCCGGCCCATGCGTGACGCAGTCGTCGTCGAAGCCGTACGCACCCCGATGGGCAGGGGCAGGCCCAACGGAGCCCTCGCCCATGTCCACCCCGTCGAACTCCTCGCCCACACCCTGCGCACCCTCGTCGACCGTGCGGGCATCGACCCGGCCCTCGTCGACGACGTCATCGGCGGCACCGTCGACCAGGTCGGCGAGCAGGCCATGAACACCACGCGCTACGCCGTCCTCTCGGCGGGCTTCCCGGAGACGGTGCCCGCGACCACGGTCGACCGCCAGTGCGGTTCCTCTCAGCAGGCCGTGCACTTCGCGGCCCAGGGCGTCATGTCGGGGGCGTACGACCTGGTCGTCGCCTGCGGCGTGGAGTCGATGAGCCGGGTGCCGATGTGGTCCAACGTGCCGCCCGGCAAGGACCCGTTCGGCCCCGGTGTCGCCGCGCGCTACCCCGAGGGGCTCGTGCCGCAGGGCATCAGCGCGGAGCTGATCGCCGCGAAGTGGTCGCTCGGCCGTGAGCGGATGGACGCCTTCGCCGTGTCGTCCCATCACAAGGCCGCCGAGGCCTGGGAAAGCGGCCTCTTCGACGCCGAGGTCGCGCCGCTGGACGGGGTGACGCGCGACGAGTGCGTCCGGCCCGGCAGCACGCCCGAGATCCTCGCCGGTCTCCGGCCCGCCTACCACGACCCCGGGTTCGCCGAGCGCTTCCCGCAGATCGAGTGGAACGTGACCGCGGGCAACGCGAGCCCCGTCAACGACGGTGCCTCGGCCGTGCTCATCGCCTCCGGCGAGACGGCGGACCGGCTCGGGCTGCGTCCGTTGGCCCGGCTGCACAGTTTCGCCGTCACCGGCTCGGATCCGCTGCTGATGCTCACGGGGGTCGTCCCGGCCACCGAGAAGGTGCTCCGCCGCGCGGGCCTGGCCCTCGACGACATCGACCTCTTCGAGGTCAACGAGGCGTTCGCCAGTGTCGTGCTCGCCTGGCAGCAGGAGACCGGGGCCGATCCGGCGAAGGTCAACGTCCATGGGGGCGCCATCGCTCTGGGGCATCCGCTGGGCGCGAGTGGCACGCGGCTGACGACGACGCTGGTGCATGCCATGCGGGAGCGCGGCGCCCGCTACGGGCTGCAGACGATGTGCGAGGCGGGTGGGCTGGCCAACGCGATGGTGCTCGAAGCGGTGTGAAGTCGGCCGGGAAGCGTTGTTCTTCGTCGGGTACGGGGCGGGTGGGGGCCGGTCGCGCGGTTCCCCGCGCCCCTGGAGGGGCGGCCCCTCGGGCCTGCCCCCATCGGCCTCAGCGGGCTCGGAAGTGGTGGCGCTTTCGCCAGGCCATCGCCGCGCCGATCAGGGCCGGGATCGCGATGCACGCCATGGCGATCAGGAAGGCCGGGGACGTCGGGGACGAGGCTCGGGCACCGGCCACCGCGTAGGCGGCGGTGTTCGGGATCGAGCCGAGAGCGGTGGCGAGGAGGAAGGGGAGGTAACCCATGCGGGAGACGGAGGCGCAGTAGTTGGCCGCCCAGAAGGGCACTCCCGGGAACAGACGGGCCGCCAGCATCGAGCGGAAACCGTGGCGGCTGAGCTGGCCGTCCGCGGACTTCAGCCAGCGGTGGCGGAGGAGGGGGCGCAGGGCGTCCTGGCCGAGCATGCGGCCCAGGCCGAAGGCGATGCCGGCTCCGAGGACCGTGCCCGCGAGCGCCGAGGTCAGACCCAGCTGGGAGCCGAAGAGGGCGCCCGCCGCGATGTTGAGGATCGGCCGGGGCACGAAGGCGACCGTGCACAGCCCGTACGCCACCGCGAACATCACGACCGCCGCCGCGCCGCTCAGCTGGGGCGGCCAGCCGTCGGCCAGCAGCCGCTGCGGCTCGAACAGCAGCACCGTGGACACGGCGCCCAGGAGCAGTACCACGAGCAGCGAGAACCGCGCCCACGGTGAGAGCAGCACTCTGCCCCAGCGGGCGGCCCGCCCCAGCGGTACGGCTGGGACGGCGACGGGTGTGGCGACGGCGAGCTCCGTGGCGGCGGTCCGGGGAAGGACCGTGGCGGTGCCCCCAGAGCGGGTGGTGGCATCGAGCATTCGTCGACGGTAACCGACCCATGTCCGTGTATGCCCAACGGAACGTCTCACGGGGGTCACAGCAGGCGGAACAACGGGCTCGACGAGCCCGGCGTACGCGGGCCCCGCCGAGCACCGCGCACCGTGCTGCCTGCGCCTTCCGGAACACGGTCCCGGCCTCGGCACCGTTCATCCCGCGCACCCTCTTGTGAAGCATCTCTCCTCGGCCGCACCTCGGAACTCGCGCGTACCGAAAACCATTCGACGGGGGCCGACTTGTCGACGATGATCGGCGTCATGTTCCGGCACGCCTTCGCTCTCGCCGCATCCGCCACAGGCGCGGATGCCCCGAAGGCTGCCCTTCTGATCGTCGTGGCCGCCGCAGACGGCGCCCGAAGCTGACCCTTCCCGGACATTCCGGCGGACCCCGCAGGGGGAGGGTCGGCCAGACCTCGGGGTCCCCGTCCCGGCAGCGCCCGTAGTCGCGCCGGGGCCTCACTCAGTACCGCTGAAGAGACTTCGAGGTACCGCCATGTCCAAGACGGCCTACGTCCGCACGAAACCGCATCTCAACATCGGCACGATGGGTCATGTCGACCACGGCAAGACCACCCTGACCGCCGCCATCACCAAGGTCCTCGCCGAGCGCGGGGCCGGCACGTTCGTGCCGTTCGACCGCATCGACCGTGCCCCGGAGGAGGCGGCGCGCGGCATCACCATCAACATCGCGCACGTCGAGTACGAGACCGACACCCGGCACTACGCGCACGTCGACATGCCCGGCCACGCCGACTACGTCAAGAACATGGTCACCGGGGCCGCGCAGCTCGACGGGGCGATCCTCGTCGTCTCCGCGCTCGACGGGATCATGCCGCAGACCGCCGAGCACGTGCTGCTCGCCCGGCAGGTGGGGGTGAACCACGTGGTCGTCGCGCTCAACAAGGCCGACGCGGGCGACGAGGAGCTGATCGACCTCGTGGAGCTGGAGGTCCGCGAGCTGCTCACCGCGCACGGCTATGGCGGTGACTCCGTACCCGTCGTACGGGTCTCCGGCCTCAAGGCGCTCGAAGGCGACCCACGGTGGACGGCGTCGATCGACGCGCTGCTGGACGCGGTGGACACGTACGTCCCGATGCCGGAGCGGTATCTGGACGCGCCGTTCCTGTTGTCCGTGGAGAACGTCCTCACCATCACCGGTCGCGGGACCGTCGTCACGGGGGCCGTCGAGCGGGGCACGATCCACGTGGGCGACCGGGTCGAGGTGCTCGGCGCCGAGGTGGAGACCGTGGTCACCGGGCTGGAGACCTTCGGCAAGCCGATGTCGGAGGCGCAGGCCGGGGACAACGTGGCGCTGCTGCTGCGCGGGGTGGGCCGCGACGCCGTCCGACGCGGGCACGTGGTGGCCGCGCCCGGCAGCGTCGTGCCCAGTCGGCACTTCACCGCGCAGGTGTATGTGCTGTCGGCGCGCGAGGGCGGGCGTACGACGCCGGTGTCCACCGGGTACCGGCCGCAGTTCTACATCCGTACGGCGGATGTGGTGGGCGACGTCGACCTGGGCGAGATCGCCGTCGCCCGGCCGGGGGACCGGGTCACGATGAGTGTGGAGCTGGGCCGGGAGGTGCCGTTGGAGGCCGGTCTCGGGTTCGCGATCCGTGAGGGCGGTCGGACCGTGGGAGCGGGGACGGTGACGGCCGTTCAGTAGGCGGGTTGCCGTGTGCGGGGGACCGCGGGCCGGTTCATGGCCGGTCGCGCGGTTCCCCGCGCCCCGTTCCGGGCGCCGCACTCGCCCCACGGTCGCGTGGCCCACCCGGCACAATGGGCCCGTGAACGAGCCCATACCCGTCCTCCGCGCCATCGATCAAGGCACCGCCAAGCTCATGCCGGACGTCGACCGGGAGCGGGCCTGGCTGTTGACCGTGGACGGGGCGCCGCAGTCGTACGTCGACCTGGACGAGCCGACGCATCTGGAGTTCGAGTACGCGCGGCGCCTCGGGCATGTGCTGGACATGGTGGCGGAGCCGGGGCGGGCGCTCGACGTGCTGCATCTCGGTGGGGGCGCGCTCACGCTGCCCAGGTATGTGGCCGCCACCCGGCCCGGGTCCCGGCAGGACGTCGTCGAGTACGACCGGGCGCTGCTGGGCCTGGTCGTCGAGCAGCTGCCGCTGCCCGGCGACGCGGGGATCGCGCTGCACGGCGCGGACGCCCGGGAATGGCTCGAAGCGGCCCCCACGGACTCCGCCGACGTGCTGGTGGGGGATGTGTTCGGGGGCTCGCGGGTGCCCGCGCATCTGACGACCGTGGCGTACGCGCGGGCCGCCGAGCGGGTGCTGCGCGCGGACGGGGTGTATCTCGCGAACCTGGCCGATGCGGCGCCGTTCGCGTTCCTGCGGTCGCAACTGGCCACGCTCGCCACGGTGTTCGAGGAACTGGTGCTGATCGCCGAGCCGGGGGTACTGCGCGGCCGGCGGTTCGGGAACGCCGTGCTCGTCGCCTCCCATCAGCCGCTCGACATCGCCTTCCTGGCCCGGCGGACCGCCGCCGACGCCTTCCCGGCGCGCGTCGAGCACGGCCCGGCGCTGCGCGACTTCACCGGCGGTGCCGCACCCGTGCGCGAGGAGGACGCCGTACCGTCACCCGAGCCGCCCGACGGAGCCTTCGGCATCGGCTGAGCCCGGCCTGGCCTCGGTCTCGGCGTGGGGCCTGGCGTCGGACTCGGCACCGGTCTCGGCATCGGACTCGGCACCGGTCTCGACGTCGGGTTCGACGTCGGGTTCGGCGTCGGGTTTGGCCAGGGCCACCGGCTTGCCGTGCCGGGTCAGGTTCCGTACGTCCCGTACGCACAGGACCGCCGCCGTGGCCCCCACGCACAGCGCGGCGCAGCCCCACAGGGCCGCCGTACGCCCGAAGGCGCTCTCCGCCGGACCCGCCAGCGCGGCGGCGAGCGGCACCATCGCCACCGAGCCGAACCAGTCGTACGCGGAGACGCGGGACAGCTTGTCCTCGGGGATCTCCTGGTGCAGCGCGGTCATCCAGGAGACGCCGAACACCTCGATCGACAGACCGCTGACGAACATGGCGAGGCACAGCACGGCGATCGGCACCGGTACGGCGAGCGCGGCGGACGGCAGGGCGAACGGGAAGACGCACAGGACGCCCACGAGGAGGAGGCGGCGCGGTTTCCAGCGGGCCATGAGCAGCGCGCCGACGGCGTTGCCGGCCCCGAACAGGCCCAGTGCCAGGCCCCAGGGGCCGGGCCCGCCGAGGCTGTCGCGGGCGACCTGGGGGCCGTAGACCGCGTCGGCGGCGACGATGACCGCGTTCACCAGGGAGAACTGGACCACGATCGCCCACAGCCAGGTGCGGCCGGTGAACTCCCGCCAGCCGTCCCGGAGATCGGCGAGCATGCCGTGGCCCGGCTCGCGCTCCGGTATGTGGCTCACGTCGAGGAAGGCACGCAGGGCCCCGGCGAAGGCGAACGCGGCGGCGTCCACCGCGAGTACCCAGCCGGGGCCGATCACCGCGATCAGGGCGCCGCCGAGGGCCGCGCCGGTCATCGTCGCGCCCTGCGACGCGAAGCGGAACAGCGCGAAGGCCCGGCCCGCCTGCTCGGCGGTGACCGAGGAGAGCAGCATGCCCTCCGCGGCCGGGCTGAAGAACGCCTGTCCGGTGCCGCCGAGCGCGGAGAGCAGCATCATCTGCCAGAGGTGTGCCTCGTCGGTGAGCACGAGCACGGCGAAGACGGCCTGGGAGAGACAGTTGAGGGTGTTCGCCGCGACCATTACGCGGTGCCGGGGCAGCCGGTCCGCGACCGCACCGCCGATCAGCAGGAACAGCACCAGCGGCAGGGTCCGTGCCGCCGCGACCAGACCGACGTCCCCGCCGTCGCCGCCCGCCTCCAGGACCGCGAACGCGGCCGCGATCAGGGCGCCGTTGCTGCCCAGGCTGGTGACGACCGCGGCCGTCGTCAGCAGGGTGTAGTTGCGGCCGGCCCAGGCGGGGCGGCGTCGGAAGGCGGCGGGAGTGGTCACCCGCCGACTATCGCCGCCCCGCCCCCTTCCGCCAAACCGTTTCAGCACGGGATGCGGCCGAATCGGGCCAGGGGCGAGACGGCCCCGTCGACGCCGCCCCGCCTGCGCCGCCTCGCCGTACCTCGCCCCGCCCCGGTGCCCGGTGTCGGCTCAGCCGCCCGTCGGTTCGCCGTACAGCCGTACCGTGCTGAGGATCTTCTGTACCGTCGCGTCCGGGACCTCGTCATCGACGTCCTTGGCGCCGTGGAAGGTCCAGGAGACGTAGTCACCGGCCGAGTTCTTGAAGGCGAACGTGGTCGCCTTGCCGTCGGTGTCGCACTTGCCCTTCTTGGCGACACCCTTCGAGTACGTGGCCGCGACACTGCCCTCGACGCCCGACGTCGTGGTGTACGCCTTGGGCTTGCCGATGGTCATCTTCTTCTTGGAGGTGTCCTTCTGGTCGGTGTAACCACCGAAGACCCACCACGCCGAGTCGTTGCGGGCGATCTCCTCGCTGCCCTTGGCGCCCTGCTGGCCCTTGGTGCCCACGGCGGCCAGGGAACTCGACTCCTCGTTGCCGTCCTTGTCGTCGTCGGACGTGCACCACTCCTCCTTGAGGATGGCGGGTGCCGACATGCCGATGAGGACCGACCCGTCGCCCTTCTCGTCGTCCTCGAACCCGATGAAGGTGTCGGGCGACTGCACGTCCCACTCGGCGGGCACGTCGAAGGCCGTACCCCACTTGGGGTTGACGACGACCTTCCAGCCCGCGATGGTCGGCTTCGCCCCGGCGTCGTCGCCGCGCGGGTTGTCCTCGGTGCTCTCGGACACGGTCGGCGACGGGGAGGCCGAGGGAGCGGACTGGGTCTTGGACTTGTCCTTGTCGCCCTCGCCACCGAGGACCAGGAAGCCCGTCACTCCGGCCGCCACGACGACGGCCGTGGCCGCGATGATCGCGATCAGTTTCGTCCGGTTGCCGCCGCCTCCGCCCGGCGGCACCGGCGGGCCCGCGGGGGCCTGCGCGCCCCACTGCGGTTGCTGCCCGTACTGGGCCTGCTGGCCCGTCGACTGGTATCCGGGCTGCTGGTAGGGGTTGGGTTGCTGGTACCCCGGCTGTTGGTATCCCGGCTGCCCCGGTTGTCCCGACTGTCCCGGCTGCCCCGGTTGTCCCGGCTGGCCGTACCCCGGCTGCTGGTACGGGTTCGGCTGCTGCGGTTGGTGCTCGCCCCCGGGCGGCTGCTGCTGTCCTGGCCACATGGCTGGTAACCATAGATGCGCCAGGGGGCGGGGTGCCACGGGAGTCCACGAAGCAGCTTTGCAGTCGGGACGAACGGCTCCAAAACGCCCCGGGTTGACGACTTTTGACCCGGGGCACGTGGGTTGTCAGGAGGTGGTCGCATCCTCGGAGAGGCGTTCGGAGAGGCGTACCGTCCCGAGAATCTTGCCCACCGTCGCGTCCGGGACCTCCTCGGCCACCCCCGTCGGCCCGACGAACGACTATGCCGCGAGGTCCCCTTCGGCGTTCTGGAACGCGAACGTCGTCGGCTTCCCGTCCGTCCGGCACCTCCCCGTTCTCGCCACGCCGCACCACTCCTCTCCTCCTTCAGGAAGGAGGGCGCCGGCCGGGACGTCGAAGGTGACGCCGACGTCCGGGTTCACCACGGGCCTCCGTCCCGCGACGGTCGCTTCGGTGCCGTTCCCGGCCCGGGGGTTCGGCGGCTGCTCTCCTGGCCGCATGGGCGGCAGGGATACATCACATCGGCGTCCCTGGTCAGGGGTGTCTACTCGCGGGTAACATCGCGCCATGAGCGCAGACCAGATGTCGATCGGCGAGATGCTCGCCGCCACGGTGCCGATGGCCAGGACCCTGAAACTGGAGTTCCTGGAGACAGCGCCGGAGAAGGCCGTGGTGGCACTGCCGGACCAGGGTGAGTTCCACAATCACGTCGGCGGGCCGCACGCCGGGGCGATGTTCACCCTGGGCGAGTCGGCGAGCGGGGCGATCGTGCTCGCCGCCTTCGGCGACCAGCTCTCCCGTGCCGTGCCGCTCGCGGTCAGCGCGGAGATCGCCTACCGGAAGCTCGCGATGGGCCCCGTCACGGCCACCGCCACGCTCGGCCGCCCCGCCGCCGAGGTCGTCGCCGAGCTCGACGCGGGACAGCGTCCCGAGTTCCCCGTCGCCGTCGCCATCCAGCGCGCCGACGGCGCCGTGACCGGCGAGATGACGGTGGTCTGGACCCTGCGTCCCCACAGCTGACCGCCGGCCCGCCCCCGGCCCTCGCCGCCCTCCCGTTTCGTCGAGAGTGGCGGGGGTGTCTTGTTCACGTCATTGACACGAGTCACCTCCGGCCCTAGTTTCCCCGCCGACACGCGCGCACGACGTCCACCACGACGGCCTGCACGAAGGAGTGACGGCTCATGCCAGAGACCGTGTCCCGGCGTTTCGGCGCCATCCGCCCCGGACGGCCGGGCTCGGGCCCGAGGAGACTGGGCCTGGCGGCGACGGCCCTCGCCGCCGCCCTGCTGGCCCCCGCCCCCGCGCAGGCGGCGACCCCGCGGCCGACCCTCGTCCGCACCGACTCCGGCTGGGTCCGGGGCGACGCCACCGCCGAGGGGCGGCAGTTCCTCGGCATCCCCTATGCCCAGCCACCCGTGGGAGACCTCCGCTGGACCGAGCCCCGGCCCGTCCGGCCCTGGCAAGGGGTCCGTGAGGCGGGCGAGTTCGGCGACAGATGCGTGCAGAGCGCGAGTTGGGACCCCGGCTACGAACAGCCGAGCCACACCGAGGACTGCCTCGACCTCAACGTGTACGCCCCGCAGAGCGGTTCACGCCGACCGGTGATGGTCTGGCTGCACGGCGGCGGGCTCACCGCGGGCGCCGGGGAGGACGTCGTGCCGGACGCCTTCGCCCGCCGCACCGGCACCGTCGTCGTGACCGTCAACTACCGCCTCGGCGCCATGGGTTTCCTCGCCACGTCCGAGCTCGACGACGAGTCGCGCGACGGGGTCTCCGGCAACTTCGGGATGCTCGACCAGCAGGCCGCCCTCCGCTGGGTACGGTCCAACATCGGCCGCTTCGGCGGCGATCCGGGCCGGGTCACCGTCGCGGGCGAGTCCGCCGGTGGCCGCTCGGTCTGCACCCAGCTGGCCTCGCCGACCGCGAAGGGCCTCTTCCGCGCCGGGATCGTGCAGAGCGGCGCGTACGGCGACTGCGCGGCCCGTACCCCGCAGGCGGCGGTGGCCCAGGGCCGGACCTTCCTCGCCAGGCTGGACTGCGCGGACGTGGCCTGTCTGCGCGGCAGACCGGCCGAAGAGATCCTCGCCGCCCAGGCCGGGCTGAACTGGGGCCCCGTCGTCGGCGGCGCCTTCCTGCCCGTACAGCCGGCGGAGGCGTACGCCGAGGGGGCGGCGGCCGGCGTGCCCGTCCTCAACGGCGCCAACCAGGACGAGGGCCGCCTCTTCGCCTTCGGCCGCTTCGACGGTTCCGGCGCCCCGCTCACCGCCGAGCAGTACCCCACCGTCATGCGGACCGACTTCGGCGACCGCGCCCTGGCCCGCTACCCCCTGTCCGCCCATGCCTCGCCGACCCTCGCGTACGCCACCGCCCAGGGCGACCAGCGTTTCGCCTGCCCCGCGCTGCGGCTGAACCAGGTCCTCGCCGGACGTGGACCGGTGTACGCGTACGAGTTCGCCGACCGCACCTCCCCGCCCTTCGCCTCGCTCCGCGACCTGGACACGGACTTCGACTTCGGCGCGACCCACGTCAACGAGGTGCAGTACCTCTTCCGCCACTTCGGCCTGGAGACCCCGCTGAACGCCGAGCAGCGCAGGCTGTCCCGCCAGATGACGGACTACTGGGGTTCCTTCATCCGCGAGGGGGTGCCGAGGGCCGCGGGCCAGCCCACGATCCCGGCGGGGGGACGGGAAGTCCTCACCTTCCGGACCGCGGCAGAGGGCGGCAACGCGCTGAGCACGACCGTGCACGGTGAGCATCGATGCCGACTGTGGGACAACCTGTAGGACTCCGTCGCCGTCCGAGTAAGCGGGTACGCTTCCCCGGCGTGCGCTCTGTCGTGACCGCACGCCGGGGGCCCTTGATCCGCTACACGGGAGGAACCGGCTTTGCACGTGCAGGAGTGGCTAGAAACAGTGCCCCCGCTCAGCATCTACCTGCTGGTGGGGCTGGTCATCGGCCTGGAGAGCCTGGGTATCCCGCTGCCCGGCGAGATCATCCTGGTCTCCTCCGCGCTGCTCGCCTCCCAGCACGGTGAGATCGACCCGTTCGTCCTCGGCGCGTGCGCCACCGCCGGCGCGATCATCGGCGACTCCATCGGCTACGCCATCGGCCGCAAGGGCGGACGCCCCCTGCTGGCCAAGCTCAACCGAAGGTTCCCCAAACACTTCAGCGAGAGCAACATCGCCGTCGCCGAGCGCTCCTTCGACCGGTGGGGCATGTGGGCCGTCTTCTTCGGCCGCTTCATCGCCCTTCTCCGCATCTTCGCCGGCCCCCTCGCCGGCGTCCTCCAGATGCCGTACTGGCGCTTCCTCGTGGCCAACGTCCTCGGCGGCATCCTCTGGGCCGGCGGCACCACCGCCGTCATCTACTACGTCGGCGTCGTCGCCGAGGCCTGGCTCAAGCGCTTCTCCTGGCTGGGCCTGGTCCTGGCCGTCCTGATCGGCGTCGGCTCGATGCTCGTGATCAAGCGCAAGGCGAAGAAGGCGGCGGAGAAGGCGGAGGAGACCGAGGGGGAACTGGTCACCGCCGCCGACGCCTGAGGGGCGCCTGAGGGACGCCTGAGGGACGTCTGAGAGGTGCGGGGCCGTGCCGCTGTGCGGCTCCGCCGCCCGACGCGACCGGCCGCGCACGACCGGCGGACCGCTACACGCCGTACTCCTCCTGCGCTGTCCGGTGCGCCTTCGCCAGTTCCGCGTAGTGAGTCCCGTTCAACGTGACCATGTCGCGCTCCTCATCGGTGAGCGGACGCTTCACCTTCGCCGGAACCCCCGCCACCAGCGACCCGGGCGGCACCCGCATCCCCTGAGGCACCAGCGCCTGAGCGGCCACCAGGGAACCCGCCCCGATCACCGCGCCGTTCAGGACGGTCGCCCCCATCCCGATCAGACAGTCGTCCTCGACGGTCGCCCCGTGCACCACCGCGTTGTGCCCGATCGAGACCCGCTCGCCGATCGAGACGGGGAAACCCGGGTCGACGTGCAACGTGCAGTTGTCCTGGACGTTGGCGTCCGCGCCGATGACGATCGGCTCGAACTCGGCCCGCAGCACCGCTCCGTACCAGACACTCGACCCCGGCCGCAGCGTCACGTCGCCGATCACCACCGACGTGGGGGAGACGAACGCGGCCTCCTCCACATCCGGCTTCCTGCCGCCGAACGTCGTGATCAGGGCCCGCTGCCGGTTCATCGCCGCCTCCTGGTGGTGAGCGTGGTGCGTGGTGGCCGTGACGGCCGAGTGGATCATTCCTCACCCGCACCGTAAGCCATGGGGTGGGCGTCGCGTGGGGTGAAGATCACAGCCGTACGACGCCATGCGTGTGCCGCCCGGTGAGTACGGTGAGCGGGTGCCGAAGAGCAAGAACACGTTCTCGTCCCGGCGGGGCCGCCTCGTGCAGCGCGCCGTCCATGCGGGCTGGGCGTGGCTGCAGCGCACGGGTTCGGTGACGGCCGAGCGGCCCGGCCGCTTCCGCTTCGGCGCGATGGGAACGGGTACCAGGCTGGCCTTTCCGCTCGGCACGGTCTTCGGTGAGCCGTGGATCCATCTGGGCTCCCACTGCATCATCGGCGAGCAGGTCACCCTGACCGCCGGGCTGATGCCCGATCTGGACCTCGGTGCGGAACCGATCCTGCGCATCGGTGACGGTGTCGTCCTCGGGCGGGGCAGCCATGTCATCGCCGACACCACCGTCACGATCGGCAGCGACTGCTACTTCGGGCCGTATGTCTACGTGACGTCCACGAACCACTCGTACGACGACCCGCACGAGCCGATCGGCAAGCAGTGGCCGCGTATGGATCCGGTGTCGATCGGGCCGGGGTGCTGGATCGGTACGGGGGCGGTGATTCTGCCCGGTGCGCGGCTGGGGCGGAACGTGGTGGTCGCCGCGGGCGCGGTGGTGCGGGGGGTGGTTCCGGACCACTCGGTGGTGGCCGGGGCGCCCGCGCGGGTCGTGCGGCGGTGGGATCCGGCCGAGGGGTGGCAGCCGCCGATCCGGACGCCCGCACCGGTGCCGATACCCGACGGGGTCACGCCGGAGCAGTTGATGGCGCTGGCCGAGTGGGACGCCGAGGGGGCCGGGGAGTCCGCATAGGAGCTCGGCGCCCTGGTGCGGCGGCGGGTGCGGGTCCTCCGCGGCCGGTCACGCCCCCGCGCCTCCTGGGGCGCGGTCGGCCTCGCAGTACAGTTCGGTGAACCTGGAGTCCATGACACCGTAGTTCACCGCGTTGAACTCTTTCATTGAGAATATTGGACGGAATGTGTCGGATCTCGACCTGCTGACCCAGTCTCTGGCGCGGAACGTCAAGCGCTGGCGCACCGAGCGAGGGTTCACCCTGGACACCCTGGCGGCCCGTGCCGGAGTCAGTCGCGGCATGCTCATCCAGATCGAGCAGGCCCGCACCAACCCCAGCCTCGGCACGGTCGTCAAGATCGGTGATGCCCTCGGTGTCAGCATCACCACGCTGCTCGACTACGAACAGGGGCCCAGGGTCCGGGTCGTCCCGGCCGAGCAGGTGGTCCGGCTGTGGCACACCGAGGCGGGCAGCTACAGCAAGCTGCTGGCCGGTACGGAGGCGCCCGGCCCGCTGGAGATGTGGAACTGGCGGCTGATGCCGGGGGAGGGCAGCCGGTCGGACCCGCACCCGGCGGGCACGGTCGAGATCGCCCATGTCACGGCGGGCGAGCTGACCCTCACCGTCGAGGGCGCGGAGTACCGGGTCCCGGCCGGAGCGAGCGTCACCTTCGAGGCCAACGCGGCGCACGAGTACGCCAATCGGGGTGACGTGCCGACGGAGATGGTGCTGACGGTGTCGGTGCCGGCCGTGCACTGAGACCCCGGTCCGGCCGTCCGCGGGCTTTGTTACCGTGCGGCCCATGCGCGCACCCATCGGAGACTTCGACCACGCCACCCCTGCCCCCGACTGCCTCGACGACCTGGTCGGCCCGGTCGCCGACGCCGTACGCGGCTGGCCCGGCAGCGTGCCCGCCGACCAGATCCTGTACGTCGAGACGGACCCGCGGTGGGCCGACACCGCGGTGTTCGTCCAGCACTACGGGCAGGAACTGCTCGAACGGTCCGCGAACTGTGTGGTCGTCGCGGGCAAGCGGGGCGGCGGGTCGAGCCTGGCCGCGTGTGTCGTGCTCTCCACCACCCGCGTCGACGTCAACGGCGTGGTCCGCCGCCAACTCGGTGCCCGCAAGGCCTCGTTCGCGTCGATGGACACCGCCACCGGGGAGACCGGGATGGAGTACGGCGGCATCACCCCCGTCGGGCTGCCCGCGTCGTGGCCGGTCCTGGTGGACTCGGCCGTGATCGACCTGCCGTACGTCCTGGTCGGCAGTGGACGGCGGCGCGGCAAGCTGCTGGTGCCGGGGAAGGCGTTCGCGGAACTGCCGAACGCGGTGGTGCTGGAGGGTCTGGGAGTCGCCTGACGGGCGGACCCCGGCGCCGGGACGCCGACGCCGGCCCCGGGCGCATGACCCGGAACCCGGCGACGTGCGGCTGGAGGCCGGCGATGTGCGGCTGGGGCCGGATCAGGCGGCGGCGGTGCCCGCCCGGGCGCTGAGCTGGTTCAGGACCTCGGTGAGACCGGTGACGACCTCGGCGTCGTCGGCCGGGTGGGTCTCGGCGAAGCGGATGACGGAGCTGGGGATGGAGAGCTTGGCGTCCTCCAGGACCGTGGCACCGGCGACGCCGAGGGCCTTGCGGGTCTCGTCCTGCGCCCACACGCCGCCGAACTGGCCGAACGCGGTGCCGACCACGGCGACCGGCTTGCCGGTGAAGGAGCCGGCGCCGTACGGGCGGGACAGCCAGTCGATGGCGTTCTTCAGGACGGCGGGGATGGTGCCGTTGTACTCGGGGGAGAAGAGCAGGAAGCCGTCGACCTGGCCGGCGGTCTCGCGCAGCCGTGCGGCGGTGGCCGGGAGGGCGGCCTCGGTGTCGAGGTCCTCGTTGTAGAAGGGGATCTCGGCCAGGCCCTCGTACAGCTCGATCTCGACGCCCTGGGGGGCGTACTTCACGGCGGCCTCGGCGAGCTGGCGGTTGTGCGAACCGGCGCGAAGGCTGCCGACGAGCGCGAGGATGCGTACGGACATGAGCTGACTCCTAGCAAGGATGTGCACGGGGAAAAGCTAAGCGGACCGGGGTCCGTTGAAATTTGTAGCACCTATCCGGACCGGGGTCCACTTGTCTGTGGCGAGCGTTACGCTCCCTTCATGAAAGAGTCGCTGCCGCCCCTCCCGGCGCCTCAGGAACCCGACCCCCTCGACGGGCTGCTGAGCCTCGCACCCACCACCTCCGACCAGCCGCGCCTGCGTGCGGACGCGGCCCGCAACCGCACCCGGCTGCTGGAGGTCGCCGCCCGGCTGGCGGCGGAGTGCGGGGCCGCGAATCTGACCATGGAGGCCGTGGCCACCGCCGCCGAGGTGGGCAAGGGCACCGTCTTCCGGCGCTTCGGTGACCGGTTCGGGCTCATGCTCGCGCTGCTCGACCATCACGAGCGGGAGCTGCAGGCCGCGTTCCTGACCGGCCCGCCGCCCCTCGGCCCCGACGCGCCATCCGTCGAGCGTCTCCGGGCCTTCGGCGCCGCCGTCATCCGGCACGAGTACGCCCACCGCGACCTCTACCTCGCCGCCCACACGGACGTCTCCCGCCGCCACACCAGCCCGGCCAACCAGCTTCGCCTCGGCCACCTGTGCATGCTGCTGCGCCGTGCCGGGACGGGGGGCGACGTCGAACTGCTGGCGCAGACCCTGCTGGGCTATCTGGACATCAGTCTCGTCGACCATCTGGTGGGGCGGCGGGGGATGTCGCTGGACCGGCTGGAGCTGGGGTGGGGGGACCTGGTCGAGCGGCTGGTCGTGGAGTAGATCCGGGACGCTCGACCGAGACGGCAAAAGCGACCGCTTGGTAACTTGGAGCGCACGTGCCGGGGAGCGGCCTCGCACGCCACGTGAGGGGGAGGGTCACATGACCGACGAGAACGGTGGGAACGGGCGGCAGGACATCACCGGCACCGGCTTCTTCTCCTCCGTGGACGACGTCTCCGCGCGGCTCGCCGAAGCGGGCTACCTGGCCTCCACCGCCGTCGCCACCACCGTCTTCCTGGCCGACCGGCTCGGCAAGCCCCTGCTGGTGGAAGGCCCGGCGGGCGTCGGCAAGACCGAGCTGGCCAAGGCCGTCGCCCGGGTCGGCGCCGCCCGCCTGGTCCGCCTCCAGTGCTACGAGGGCATCGACGAGTCCCGCGCCCTGTACGAGTGGAACCACGCCAAGCAGCTGCTGCGCATCACCGCCGGGCGCGACGAGGCCTGGGACGACACCCGCACCGACATCTTCAGCGACGAGTTCCTGCTCACCCGTCCTCTGCTGACCGCCATCCGGGGCGACGAGCCGACCGTGCTCCTCATCGACGAGACCGACAAGGCGGACGTCGAGGTGGAAGGGCTCCTGCTGGAGGTGCTCAGCGACTTCCAGGTCACCGTCCCGGAGATGGGCACGATCACCGCCACCCGGCGCCCCTTCACGGTCCTCACCTCCAACGCCACCCGGGAGCTGTCCGAGGCCCTGCGCCGCCGCTGCCTCTTCCTCCATCTCGACTTCCCCGACGCCGAGTTGGAGCGCCGGATCGTACGGCTCAGGGTCCCGGGCCTGGACGGCACCCTCTCGGACTCCCTGGTCCGTGTGGTCGGCGCGCTGCGCGAGATGGAGCTGCGCAAGGCCCCCTCCGTCGCCGAGACCATCGACTGGGCACGCACCCTGCTGGCCCTCGGCGCCGACACCCTCGACGAGACCGTCGTACGGGACAGCCTGGGCGTGATCCTCAAGCACCAGGACGACATCGAGAAGGCCGCGCGGAAGCTGACGCTGGTATGAGCGCCGGTGCCGGAGGCGCGGGCACGGCTCCGGGCTCCGCGCTGACCGAGCGGCTGACCGCGTTCGTACGGGCGTTGCGCGGCCACGGCATACGGATCGGGCCCGGCGAGACCGTGGACGCGGCGGCCGTGCTCGAAGTGCTGGGCCTCGCCGACCGGGAGCGGATCCGGGAGGGGCTGGCGGCAGCCCTGCTGCGCGCCGACCGGCAGCGCGCCGTGTTCGACGCCGCCTTCGAGCTGTACTTCCCGCTCGGCGTGGGGGAGTTGACGGGCGCGCGGGATGCCTCGGCCGGGGACCGGGACGAGCTGCGCGACCGGCTTGCCGAGGCGCTGGCCGCGAACGACACGGCCGCGCTCGGCCGACTCGCCGGCGAGGCCGTGGACCTGCTCGGCCGCTACGGCTCCCCCGGTTCGGACGGCTGGTCGGCCCATCAGACGCTGGACCGGCTCCGGCCGCAGACGCTGCTGGCACGGATCCTGGCCGCGTCGCAGGGGGCACCGGGGGCGAGCGGGGCGGGTGGCACGTCCGGCGCGGGGGCCGGTGGCGGGTTCCGTATGGGATTCGGTGGCGGGTTCACGTTCGGCCAGGGAAGGGGTGTGGGCTCGGGATCCGGTTCCGCCCCCGGCTCCGGTCTCGGGTCGGGTGGGTTCACCGATCGGCTGGACGCCGATGAGATCCGGCGTCGTATCGAGGACTTCCGGAACCGGGTGCGTACGGAGGCGCGGCGGCGGGTCGCCGAGCGCCGGGGAGCGGAGATGATCGCCGAGCGGGGTATCGCGCCGAGCGCCGACCAGGTGGACTTCCTCATCGCGAGCCGCGAGCAGCTCGTCGAACTACGCCGTACCGTCCAGCCGTTGGCCCGTAAGCTCGCGACCCGGCTGGCCGCCCGGCGGCGCAGGGCCGCGCGCGGCCAGATCGACATCCGGCGCACGCTACGGCGTTCGCTGTCCACGGGTGGGGTGCCCCTGCGCCCCGCCTATCGGCGGCATCGGCCCGCGCGCCCGGAGATCGTGCTGTTGTGCGACGTGTCCGGGTCGGTCGCCGGGTTCGCGAACTTCACGATGCTCCTGGTGCAGGCGATGCGGGACCAGTTCAGCAAGGTGCGGGTCTACGCGTTCGTCAACCGTGTCGACGAGGTCACCCGCCTCGTCACCACCGGGGAGGCCGACCCCGCCGAACTCGGCCGCCGGATCGCCACCGAGGCCGCGATCACCGGTTGGCACGGCAGCAGCGACTACGGAGCCGCGCTCGGCGAGTTCGCCGAGCGCCACCTCGACGCCGTGGGCCCCCGTACGTCGGTGATCGTGCTCGGTGACGCCCGCACCAACGGGTTCGACCCCGACGCGGAGGCCCTGCGGCGGATCGTGGCCCGCGCCCGCCGCGTCCACTGGCTGAACCCCGAGCCGCCGAGCCAGTGGGCGACGGGCGACTCCGCGGCCCATGTCTATGCCGAGATCGTCGAGATGCACGCCTGCCGGAACGCGCGGCGGCTGGGGGAACTGGTGACGCGGTTGCTGCCGGTGTGAAGGGTGGTGCGAGCGGGGCGAGGGGTTGTGCGAGGGGTGTTGGCGCGCAGGCCGGGTGCGGTGGTCGCTCCCGCGGCTGCCGAGGTCATTCCGGGGCGGTGTCGATCACGCAGAAGCGGTTGCCCTCCGGGTCGGCGAGCACGACGAAGTCGGCGCCCTCCGGGTAGTCGTCCCAGTCGACGCGGGTCGCGCCCAGGTCCAGCAGCCGCTCGACCTCGGCCGCCTGTTCCTCCGCGTTCCCCGCGTAGAGGTCCAGATGCACCCGGGGACGCTCCTGCACCGGGGTCTCGCTGCGGCCGAGGGAGAGCTGGGCGCCGGTGCCCCGCGGATGCACCAGCACGACCCAGTCGTCCTCCGGCTCCTCGCGCGGGACGTACCCGAGGGCCTTCGTCCAGAACGCGGCGGCCCGCCGTACGTCGGACGCGCCCATCACCACGGATCCGATTCTCAGCATGGTCCGATTCTGGCCCCTGCGGATCGGCCGCCCTGCGGCGATGCTGGAAACAGGCCTCGACCTCAGGAGGTGCGCCCCATGTTCCGCACCGTCACCGTGGGTATCGACGGTTCGCGCGAGAGCCTGGCCGCCGCGGAGTGGGCGGCCCGGGAGGCACGGCTCCGCGCGCTGCCGCTGCGGCTGGTCAACGTCTGGGAGCTGGTTCCCGAGCCGATGGGGCGGGCGCCGGTGCTGGGTACCGAGAGGGGAGCGGACCGGCGGGAGGCCCAGGAGGCGCCGGAGGCGGAGCAGGGGCGGGGAGGGGGCGCGGATCGTGGGCCGGGCGCCGGGAAGGTCCTGAGGGAGGCGGCCGACGGGATCCGGCTGCGCCACCCAGGCGTCGACGTCGGTGTCGAGCAGTTGACCGGGCGGGCGACGGAGGAGCTGGTGAAGGCGGCTCCCGAGGCTGAACTGCTGGTCCTCGGCTCCCGTGGGCTGAGTGGGATCGCCGGCTTTCTTCTCGGTTCCGTGGGGCTGCACGTGGTCGCGCACACCGAGCGGCCGGTCGTCCTCGTGCGGGCCGGGGAACAGGCGGCCGACGAGCACGCGCCGGGGCCGGCCGACGCTCCGGCCACCGCGACGCCCTTCCGGCCCGTCGTGCTCGGCCTGGACCTCGCGCACCCGGACCCCACGCTGATCCGGTTCGCGTTCGAGGCCGCCGCGCTGCGGGAGACCACGGTGCGCATCCTTCACGACTGGAGCCCCCCGCCCCACTCCGGCCTGCGGGAGCGGCCCGGTCTGGAGGCCGATCTCGATGCCGGCCTGGGGCGTGCCGATGCCGCCGGGCTGAGTGACGCACTGCGTCCCTGGCGGCTGGAGTATCCGTCCGTCGAGGCGGTGGAGGAGTCACGGCGGGGGAAGGCGGCGGACCATCTGCTGGAGGCGTCCCGGGACGCCTCCCTGGTCGTCGTCGGGCGGCGCGTCCGTCATGCACGGTTGGGGGCGCACATCGGGCCGGTCGCGCACGCGGTGCTCCATCACGCGGGGGTGCCGGTGGCGGTCGTCCCCCACGACTGAGACACCGGGCACCACCGTGGTCCGGTACGGCATGGTCGCCCGTCTCGGAAGGTCCCGCCCCGGGGAGGCGTCGGATCCCTGAACGCCAGGACCCCTGGATCTTCGGACCCCCGGGCCGCTCAGCCCAGCCGCGGGATCTCGATCGCCGGGCAGCGGTCCATGATCATGTCCAGCCCGGCCTCGCGGGTCCGGTCGTACGCCTCCTCGTCGATCACTCCCAGCTGGAACCAGACCGCGTCCGCGCCGATGCGGACGGCCTCGTCGGCGACGGGCCCGGCGAGGTCGCTGTTGACGAAGACGTCGACGACGTCCACGGGGAAGGGGATGTCGGAGAGGGAGGCGTAGCCCTGCTCGCCGTGGACCGTCTCGGCCTTGGGGTGCACCGGCACGACCCGCTTGCCGTAGCGCTGGAGGACCTCCGCGACGCCGTACGCCGCGCGGTCGCGGTTGGTGGACAGGCCGACGACGGCCCAGGTGTCCCCGAGTTCCGTCAGGATCTTGCGGACCGTGGCGGGGTCGCCGTACATGTGCCGTCTCCTCTGTCCGTGTGGGAGCACCCACGAGCGGGGCCTGCCTGCGGCAACAGCGGGCGGTGCCCGGCGATTCCCGGGTCCTGGGACCCGGGCCGTCGTGCGTGCGGGCCCCGGCTCTCGTGCGTGCGGACCCCGGGCTCTCGTGCGTGCGGGCCCCGGCTCTCGTGCGTGCGGACCCCGGGCTCTCGTGCGAGCGGACCCGGCTCTCGTGCGAGCGATACGGCTCGACGTCCGGAATATCGTCCTCCGCACTGCGTTCGGCCGTTCCCGCGCCTACGCTCAGGCCGTGCTGCGTATCACCGACGCCCGGACCGGCCAGCCCGCCGAGATCCGCAGGGCGCTCACCAGGGTCCATGCCCATGTGTCGGGGGACGACCCCTCGGCCCTGCGTGTCCTGCTGGTCGCCGATGTCCTCGCCCGCGTCCTGGAACTGGGCGGGAGCCCCGTCCTCCTCGTCGCCGACCCGCCCGCCGCGCTGCGGGAGCGCGCCGACGACCTCGGCATCCGGCCGAGCGAGGCGACCGCGACGAGGGGAGGGCGGCGGGTGCTGCATGTGATCGGCTCGGGTGAGTCGATGGGCGGCGGTGCCGACGGCGCCGGCGGCGGTGGTGACGCCACAGGTCCCGCCGCAGGTTCCGGCACAGGTCCCGGCCGCTCCGACACCGACGTCAGGGTCGAGGTCGCCCCGGTGACCGGGCCCGAGGAGCCGGCCACGACGGGGACCGTCCTCCGGCTCGCTCTCCTCACCCGCCCCCGCCGGACCCCCGTGACCCTCGATGCCATCACCCTCACCGAGGCCGCCGACACGCTCGACCGCTGGCGCCGGGCCGTGGCGGCCTGGGCGACGCGGCCGTCGAGGCCGATCCCCGAGCCCGTACGGCAGGCCCTGCGCGACGCCTGGGAGGATGATGTCGACGTACTCGCGGTGCTCGACGTGCTGCGGGACGTGGCGGGGGCGCAGGACGTGCCGGACGGCGCGCGATTCGAGACCTACGCCTACGCGGACCGGCTCCTCGGCCTGGAGCTCACCCGGGAGATCGGAGCATCGGCATGATGGCGCGCGCCGGAGCAGGCCCCCTGCGCAGACTCGTCGTCCTGCGGCACGCCAAGTCCGCCTGGCCCGCGGGCGTCCCCGACCACGAACGGCCCCTGGCGCCACGCGGGCGCCGTGACGCCCCCGCCGCCGGGCGGGCCCTCGCCGAGGCGGACTGCCTGCCCGATTTGGCCGTGTGCTCCACGGCCGTACGGGCGCGGCAGACCTGGGAGCTGGCCTCCGCGCAGTGGGGGACGCCGCCGCCCGTGCAGCATGACGGGCGGGTCTACGCGGCCGAGGTGCCGGAGTTGCTGGACGTGGTGCGCGGGGCCCCCGACCATGTGCGGACGCTGCTGCTCGTCGGCCACAACCCCGGCCTGGAGGAACTGGTCCTGGACCTGGCCGGGGACGCCCTCGACGACGTGCTGGACGACGTACGGACCAAGTTCCCCACCTCGGCGATCGCCTTTCTCTCCTGGCACGGCCGGACCTGGGCCTCGCTCGCCCCGGGCACGGCACTGCTGACGGACATGATCGTGGCCAGGGGGAAGAAGAAGGCCTGACCGGCAACCGGTCCCCGGGCGACGCCCCGGCACGGGCGCGCGCCGGCCTGCGCATAGGCTGGCCGAATGCAGGACGAGTACCGCACCGTCGCCCGCGCCGGCGTGCACGAGACCGAGGTCAACCGCTCCCGGTTCCTGTGCGCGCTCGCCCCCGTGGCCACCGAGCAGGAGGCCCAGGACTTCGTCGCGGCCGTCCGCAAGGAGCACGCCGACGCCACACACAACTGCTTCGCGTACGTCATCGGTGCCGACGCGGCCGTCCAGCGGGCGAGCGACGACGGGGAACCCGGCGGCACCGCCGGCGTCCCCATGCTGCAGATGCTGCTGCGACGGGACATGCGGTACGTCGTCGCCGTCGTCACCCGGTACTACGGCGGGGTCAAGCTGGGCGCGGGCGGCCTCATCAGGGCGTACGGCGGTGCCGTGGGCGAGGCGCTCGACGCGCTCGGCGGCATCACGCGCCGACGTTTCCGGCTGGCCACGGTGACCGTCGACCACCAGCGCGCCGGGAAGGTGCAGAACGACCTGCGGTCCACCGGACGCGAGGTCCGTGACGTGCGCTACGGCGAGGCCGTCACCATCGAGATCGGACTGCCCGACGCCGACGTGGACGCCTTCCGCTCCTGGCTCGCCGACGCCACCGCGGGCACCGCCGGTTTCGAACTCGGGGGAGAGGCGTACGGGGACGCGTGACCCGGCGTCCATCGGTGCCGGCCTGCTGCGGTGCTTCGGTGAACTGCTCCTGGACAGCGGCCCATTGCTTCACGAACTGGTGGGCCTCGGGGACAGGACGTGGAGCGGATCACCTGCGGCCACGGCTGTGGCGGCGCCTGACGTCGCTGCGTCCGCGCACGATGAAGCCGACGATCCAGAGAGCCAGCAGGACGGCCGCGCCCCACCACAGGGCCTGCATGGTGAATCCGAACCCGAAGACCACCAGGATCAGCAGAAGGAGAAGAATCCAGAACATCGCGGGGCCTCCGGAGCGCGAGGAATTCCTTGGTTCCGCGGGGTCCGGGCGAAGCGGGAAGGCGGAATGCTGCGGCCGAACGATCCGGATGGCACAGCCCTACGCCATGCCGCCAGTCAACGCCCGGCACCGTCCCGTGTCAACGCGGGCTCGGTACGGAGGAGTTCTGGGAGCCGGGGAGGGATCGCCGGGGTGGGCGGAGCCTCGGTGAGGGCTTCGGCCGGCACGGCCGGCGGCGTCGGCAGGATGCGGTCCTCCCACCAGGACAGGGCCATCACGGCGGCCAGTAGCACGAAGGGGGTCGAAGCGGAGAGGATCAGCGCGTACATGGGTACCGCCTGCGGGACATGTGCGACGCGGCGGGCAGCAGAGCCGTGCCCGCTGTGGAGCACATCGACAGCGCGCCAGGACCACATGGCGAAGGAGGCGTACGGGAACGGCCTCGCGCGTGACGCGGTGGGTTCCGGCACCGATGTGCAGGGGCGCCCCCTGGAGAGCGCGTTGGCGGTGCGACGCTGCCGGGGGCAGGGGCGGCATGTCGCACGCTAGCGCTTGCGGGAGTTCCCCGACAGGTGTCAAGCAGCCATCCGCGCAAGGCAGGACGCGCTGACGTCGCACGGTATCCGCAACCCTTGAGCAGGGCTACGCTGTGAGGTGAGGCCCCAGTCCCCGGTATCGATGCCGTGTCCTGCTCCCGGGGAGGCCCACCGTGTTCGTCCTGCTCCTCGTCCTCATCGCGGTCCTGTTCGGCTTCGGCTTCCTCGATCCCATCTGGTGGGTGGCCGCTGCGGTGTTGGTCTACGGCACCACCCGCCACGGCCGCGATCGAGGCGGAGGCCGGAGCAGTAGCGGTGGTTCCGATCTCGGGGACTACCGGGACTACCAGGAGCGCCGGAATCGTCAGGAACGTTGGGACCGCCGCTACAGCCGTCAGCACCGGGCGCGCTGGAGGCGCGAGGACCGCCGGGATCGCGAACGCCGCGGGTGACCCGTGCGGTGGCCGGCACGCACAAGGCCAAGGGCGCGACTCACGCTCCCCAGGCAGCTGGTTCGTCCAGGTAGGGAGAGACCATGATTCACGCAGCCGACGTCCGAGAATGGCGCAACCGTGATGTCGTTGACGCCGAGTCGCGCAAGATCGGTGTCCTTGAGGCGGTCTATGTGGACACCACCACCGATGAGCCGGCCATGGCCACGGTACGGACGGGACTGCCCACCCGGCACCGTCTGGTCTTCGTCCCCATCGAGAACGCGATCGTCGGACCGGGCTATCTCCGGGTCGGCTATGCCAGAACGCTGGTGAAGCAGGCCCCTTCGATCGGCACCGACGACGTGCTGCCCGCCGAGCAGGAGGAAGCGATCTTCAAGCACTACGAGCTGGCCTACAAGCCCGGTGCGGCCGGAGAGCGGCAACTGGCGCGTCGCTGACCACCTATGGACGGGATGGCTGCTCTGTGAGGTACGAACCATGCACCAGGTGACCCCGCCCCGTGTGGAACAGCGCTTGTTGAGGACTGTCCCGTCAGCGGGGGATGCGGCTCTGTTGGCCGAGGTCGTCGAACTGCGCGCCACGAACCAGCAGTTGGGCCGTGCGATGGCGAGCCGTGCGGTGATCGACCAGGCGCGCGGCATGGTGATGGCGCTGGCGCCGTGTTCCAGTGAGAACGCCTGGGACCTGCTGGTGGGCGTGTCGCAGCACTGCAACATCAAGCTCCGGGACGTGGCTGCGGCTCTGGTCGCCACGACGAAGGGCCGGACGCTCCCGGAACCGATACGGCGGGAGCTGCGCCGAGCACTGCGGCGCTTCCACGCGGCGGACCGGAGATGACGGCGTACGTGCCCAGCGGACGGCACCGGGAGCTGTAGGCTCAACTCTCCGGTGCCTTCGTCCAGGACGGCCGTCGGACGTATCTGTTGTGTAGCCCGCGTCGTGGCCCCCAAACACCGGTCCAGTGGTTCACCGTCCGTTCCGTCTGACCACTGCTTCGCGCCGGGGAGCGGCGACTGGCCCAGGGCCCCGCGAGGGGTGTGGGTCAGGACTCCAGGCCGACGAGGGGTTCGGAGCTGTCGATGAGGGCGCGGGCCACGTCGGCCAGGCGCCGGTTGTGGGCGCGGGCGTAGCCGCGGAGCGCGCTGAACGCCTGCTCCATGTCGATGCCCTGGCGTTCGGCGAGCTTCCCCTTGGCCTGTTCGATCAGCACCCGGCTGTTCAGCGCCGTCTGCAGCTGCTCGTTGAGCACTGTGCTGCGCTGAGTGGTGCGTTGTTGCAGCAGGCTGATGGTGGCGACGTCCGCCAGCGCCTGGGCGACGAGTGTGGCGGTCGGATCGAAGGGGCCGGGGGCGGCGCGGAAGAGGTTCAGGGCGCCCACGGTCTCGTCCCGCAGGCGCATGGGCAGGGCCTGGACTGCCCCGAAGCCGCTGCGGTGGGCCGCGGTGACGAAGCGTGGCCAGCGGTCGATCTCCCGGGTCAGGTCGTGGATGATCACCGGTGTGTTGGTGCGGAAGCAGTCGAGGCAGGGGCCTTCGTCGTTCTGAAGCTGGAAGAGCTCCAGCAGGCGCACCTGTTCGTCGGAGGCGGCCATGACGCGGAGTCCGCCGTCCTGGTCGGCGAGCAGCACCCCGGCGGCGCTCGCGTCGAGCATGCCGACGCAGCGGTCGGTCAGCAGGCGCAGGAAATCGATGAGGTCGAAGTCGGCGACCAGGTTGTCGGCCAGCTCGACGAAGGTCTTGGCCAGAAGTTGTTGATCCATGGTGGGCACCCTCGATTGAGACTGGTCCCGACCTGAAGGGGCGGGAAGGACGGCACGTTCCTCGGCCGGCACCGATACGTCAGATTTCCTCATCGGACTGCTCCGGCTCCGTGTCCGGTGAGAAACGAAGCCGACGGGCCACCACGTCCGCGGCCACGTCGGCGAGCCGGCGTCCCCGCGTATAGGCGTAGGCGCGGAGCCGGACGAAGGCTTCCTCGATGCCGACTCCGAGCTGGACCGTGAGCATCCCGCTGGCCTGGTCGATCTCCGCTCGGTACGCGCCCAGATCCTCGAAGCCGCGCTCCGGCATCGATCGGTCGGTGGGTGCGCCCGTCTCGTCGATCCTTGTGTCGAGCAGGAGCAGTGTCGCGAGATCGGCGAAGGCCAGTGCGTCGGCCAGTTCCTCCGTGGTCAGTACGGTCGGAATGCCGACGTACAGGTCCAGAACTCCCGGGCTGATCGTGCCCTTGTGCAAGGGGAGCGAGAACATCGCGCGGGCTCCGGCCTCCAGGGCCGAATCGGCGAACGCGGTCCAGTGATCCTGAAGTGCGGCGGTGAGCAGATCGGGTGTCAGGACGGCCGAGCCGCGTACAAAGGCGTCCACGCAGGGCCCCTCGCCCAGCGTGAGCTGGAGCTCTTCCAACTGCTCACTGATGTCGTCGGTGCTGCACAACGGATGGCTCGCCGCGGTCCGGGACATCGCCGACAGCCCGGCTCCGCCGACCGGCAGCGCGGCCACGGCCGCGGTGCACACGTCCACGACACCGACCCGGGCACCTCGTCGGACCGCCTGCTCCGCCACCAGCAGCCGGATGCGGGCCGATCGCCTGTCAGGTCCCACCCGGGCCACCGCCTCCAGGCAGCGTGACAAGTCCCTCCAGCCGCGCCGTGGCGCGTTCCCCGAGGGGATACACCAGCGCGCGGAACGTGGTGGCACCCAGTGGCCTGCGAAGCTCCCCGATGTCCAGCCACCCCCAGGAGTGGAGCGCGGCGAGGGTCGGGCGATCGGCCTGGTCCACCAGGGTGGCGCCGAGTGATGCCTGGCGGTCGGTCAGCAACCGCTCCTGCACACGGCGGGCGATCCCCCGGTCCTGCGGGTGCGGCCGGATCACGATGCCGGCGAACGCGAAGACGCCGCCGGACACCGTGAGTCGGCCGACGCCGCGCGGCAGTGTTCCTTCGAAGCCGAGCCACCAGGAGCCGTCGCCGCCCACCGGGAATCCGAAGGCGCAGCCCATCAGGCTGTCCGTCTCGGCGATCACCAGGGCGAAACCCGGTCGGCGCATGTCCGTGGTGAGACGGTCCGAGAAGTTCTGACGGCTGGGAAGGCGGTACGGATCACCCGGCGCGGCCGCGCGGGACTCCCCGTACAGATCCACCAGATCCTCACGCAGGCTCTCCACCAGCCAACGGTTCAGTCGGCGCAACCGCACCGGAGCCGTGGCGGATGGCTCGCCGTCCTTCGGTTTCCGTGACTGCCCCCGCCCGGGGTCGGCCGTCATCGCACATCGCCCGAGAGAGCGGGCGCACGCGGGACAGAGCGGTGCGGCGGGGCTGGACGGGGCATGGCCGGCGTATCACCGAGTCCGCGAGGAGGTGGCAGGTGGGCGGCCGGAAGACCGAGGACCAGGAACTCGCAGCCGGCGAGGTCGAGAATCCGAGCCAGCATCGCCGGCGGGTGGTGCAGCCGCAGGGTCCCGCCGGCCACGGTGGTCTGACGCGCGGCGTGGAGGAATGTGCTGAGCCCGCTGCAGTCGCAGAAGGTGGCTGGGGTGAGGTCGACGTCGATGGTGCGGATACCGTCTCGCAGGCACCGAGCCAGGGAATCGCGCACCAAAGGTGCGGAGGCGAGGTCGATCTCACCGGCCAGGGTGATCAGCGCCCGTGTCCTTCGGTCATGGCGGTAGACGGTCAGCTGTGGCAGGGACATGACGCCTCCGTTCGGAAGGCCGTCCGGCAGCGGACGCGCGGGTGCCGGAGTCCCGGTTCCCTCAGCGCGCTCACGGCAGGGGCGATGTGCGGCGGAGGCAGAGCGACGGTCGGTCCGGCAGCCTGCCCCGCAGTAGAGCGGTAGCAGTGCCGCAGTACGGCAGTAGCAGTAGCAGTACAGAGGACCCACCCGGTTCCCTCCAGGGATGCGCCGGGTGACAGACGAAGAGCCCGCACCCCGCAGCCATCTGTGTTCAGCAACATGCCGCCGGGGTCTCGGGCGTCTCCCCACCAGAGTAGTCCTCGCGTCGTGTGACGGACGGTCCGAAGCGGCCCGATCCCAGGATGCGGACGGTGGGGAAGCGAAGTGGCACGTGTATGTCCGGGGCGCCGCACGGCGCTTGGACGTGAGTACTCATGACGGCCGCCCGAGCATGGCACTCCGTAACCCGCTCCAGCAGGTGGCCCGCATGATGGAGCCGAACAGTTCAGCTCTGCGGAAGTCGGTTCCGGCCCGGCCCCTCACAGGAGCGCGCGATCGGAGCCGGTGCGCGGTGGGGCGCACACGGCGGTACGAGCCGAGTCGGCGATCCGTGCGCGGGGTTCATGGAGGAAAGAGGAAACCGGCTGGTCACCGGGGGTGAGGGGTACGGCTCCGGCCTGGTGGGAAGCGGCCACGGCCTCCGTCGCGGTGGTCCGGCCGTTCGCCGCCGGTCGGCGACTCGGACCGGTCCGGTCCGACCGGGGGCCGCGGCCTGCCGCGACCGCGGCGGCCGTGCAGTGCGGAGCTGTACCGGTGCGCGGCGATCCTGCCGGCGTGCTGGATGTTGAGCCGGTGGATCACGTATGCCCCCGACGCGATGAGAACCACGAAGGCGACGGCTGTCAGGAACACGTACATGGAGACCACCTCACATACCGATGATCAGACGACTGGTCCGACTGGGCGGCCCGGCCTGCTCCGGAACGGCCGCGGGGACCGTTGAGGCGCCGCCCTCGTACTCCCATGGCTCGTCCGGGTCCAGTGGCTCGTCGGTCGCGGAGACACCGTGTGCCGGGGAGACGCCGTGCCGCTCCTCGTCCGCGGCGATGAGCGCGCTCGCGGTCAGTGGCGGGCCGTCGTGGTCGGACGCGGCTGCCATGAGCCGGGCCGCCGACTCCGCCCCGGTCTCGGGCGGGATGACCAGCAGGTCCCAGCGGCCGGCGCCGTGGGAGAGCAGCAGCAGTTTGTGCGGGTCGATTTCCAGAGTGAACCAGCCGACCTTGACGATGTGGCCGTCCACGGGAACCTTGCGAGGGATGACCGGCCAGTACGTCGGGTTGACGGCGATGCGGGTGACGCGGCCCCACAGGGGGTCCAATACATCGAGCAGTGCGGGCAGTTCGACCAGCAGATCCCGGGAGCGGGGCCACCAGGCGCCGTCCAGGAGTCCGCGGGACGTGCCGTCGGTCTTCAACGCGAGACGCGCGGCCGGGGCTGCGACGGGCGCGTGGTGCGGCAGGGTGGGGAGCAAGGTCGCCGACATGATGCGGACCCGTCTCCGGACCGCCTCTGCGGCGGCCCGGGGTTCATCTCGCGCCGAGAACGACCCGGCGTGGAAGCCGGTGTGCGAAATGCTCTCGGTACTGTTCACACTACTCCGCGCTCCGCCGCGCCGCGGGCCCGCGTGCAACGGCCTAGAGATGGAGCAGCCGTTGGGTGATCTCCCGGTACTGCCTCAGCACCTGCCGGAGCTCGTCGGACTGCGTCTCGGGGTCCCGGTCCTGCCACCCGGCGCGCAGGACACACCGCCGTCCTTCGAGGGCGCCCACGAGCTGGGAGGTGGCCGCGTCGTAGGCGCTCTCGGCCTCTTCCAGCGCCTCGCGCGGGGTATCGGCGAAGGTGTTGAGGACGCGTCGTAGGCGCAGGAGGATCTTGTCCCGCTCGGCCGACGGGAGCAGCGGCTCCGGGCCCGGGGTACGGCGTCTGCCGGAGCCCGTTGTCTGGTCCGCAGGCTGCTGGGCGCGAGTCTGGTCGTACGTCATCGGGTGCCGCTTCCGTCCCGCCCGAAGGCGTCCTTGGTCTTCTCGACGGCCTGTTTCAGGCTTGCGGAGCCCTGGCCGATCCTGTCCCGGCCACCGCGGTCGCCTGTTGCGAGTGACCTGGTGGGGGCATTCCGTGATCCGCCCTTCAGCATCCGATTCATGGTGAGACGGCGGTGATCGTCGTTCCGTCGTGCGCGCGGGGCACCCGCCCTGTACCGCCCCGGCTCCGGCGGGCGATGCGTTTCCTGCGGTGTGTCACACCGGGGATCCGGCGCATGACCCCGCCGGACAACGGCCGGATCCGGCAGCGCACTTACGGCCAGGGCGGTGACCACGGGTCGTCATGTCCCCATGGCGCGCCGCTGATCGCGGCCGTGAGACCCGAGAACACCGCCGCTCCCGTCCTCCCCGGCCTCCGGGCTTCCGGTACGGGCCCGTTCCGCCGTCATGAGCGCGGTCGCGGTCATCGGCGGGCCGGCGTCCGCACTCGCGGCGGCCATCAGCCGGGCGGCCGAGGGGGCGCCGGTCTCCGGGGGGATCACGAGGAGGTCCCAGCGGCCCGCGGTGTAGGACAGCAACAGGATCGCGTGCGGATCGAGGTCCGAGGTGAACCAACCGACCTTCACCACATGGCCGTTGACGAAGATCCGAGGCGGGAGGATCGGCCAGTGTCGGGGGTTGACCGCGATACGGGTGATCCGTCCCCACAGCGGATCCAGCACGTCCGCCAGGGCGGTGAGCTCGCTCTGCAGGTCCCGTGAACGGGGCCACCAGGCGCCGTCCAACTCGGCGGGCCCTGCGGAGGGGCTCTTGGTCCTCAGCGCGATGCGCGCATTCGGGGCTCGGAAAGGAACGGGCCGTAGAGGGCGGTGAGGGATGGTCGCGGGCATTGCGCGAACCTGTCTCCGGACCTCTGCGCGAGGGCAGCCGCCCGGTGTCGTCGCTCACTGGGAACGACACCGGCATCGAAGCTGGTGTGCGAAGTGCTCCCAGTGGGTTCACGCTACTCCCCGAAGGGACCGGGCGGGTTGTTCTCGGATACCGCCTCACTTCCGCCGACGCGGCCGTCCTCGGCGGACCGGCTGTCCTCAACGGACCGGCTGTCCTCAACGGACCGGCCGTCGTCGGCGGACCGGCTGTCCTCAACGGACCGGGCGTCGCCGCGGACCGGCTGGTCTTCGCGGACCGGCCGGTCTCCAGCCACGAGCGGGCGGGTTCTGCCGCGCGGGTGGTGTCTACGGTGAGGTAGAGGCGGGTCCGCCGTCGAGGCCCGCGGGATGGCTGCGCTGCTCGGTGGTGTCGAAGCGACGGCGGATGTCGCGGTACGCCGGGGCGATCCGCCGGCCGGCGGATCCCACGGTCCTCCGGTCGGCGGTGCCGCGCTGCGGAGGGCCGTGGTCCTGCCCGTCGGACCACGTTCGGCTGCCCGCCCGGACAGCCTCGCTCACGAGAACCGCACCCACGGGCCCGAAGGACGACAGACGGGCGGTCGGGCAAGGTGAGAGCAGGGGTGCCGGCATGGGTGTCGTCGCGGATTCTGCCCCGGGGCTCAGTCGAGGGCGGCCAGATGATCGGCGTCGCCGCCTCGCCACTCCATGAGGAAGATGGTCGCGTCGTCGGTCGTGGTGCCGCCGCGTTCGTGTTTCAGGGCGTGGGAGAGTGCTCGCACCACCGCCCGTACCTCCGTGCGCTCGCGGAGGATCCGGTTGGTCCATTCGATGAGCTGTTCCTCTCCGAACTGTTCCCCGCCGGTGTGGTGCTCCTCGATCAGGCCGTCGGTGAAGCACAGCAACCGGTCGCCGGGGCGCAGCGTCCGCTCGCTGACCGACGGCTCCTCACCGCCGAAGCCGACCGGCAGCGTGGTCGGGCTCTCCAGCCGGTCCACCACGGCGCGGTCCCGGATCAGGAACGGGGCCGGGTGGCCCGCGTTGACCCATTGCAGTCGGCCGGTGGTGATGTCCAGAATCATCATCTGTGCGGTGACGAAGTGGTCGGGGCCGAACTGCTCGTTGATGGCCCTGTCCATGAACGCGTACACCTGGGACAGATCGGTGTGGGCCCGCCGTGTGTGGCGGTAGGCGCCGATGGCCACGGTCGCCATGGTCGCCGCGTCCAGCCCGTGGCCCATCGCGTCGATCATGGCCATGTGCAGGACGTCGCCGTTGAGGGCGTAGTCGAAGCTGTCGCCGGCCACGTCGTAGGCGGGCTCCAGGATCCCGGCCACCTCGACCTGCGGAATCGTCATCGACAGTGGGGGCAGCAACGACCACTGGATCTCCGCGGCCACGCTCATCGGGGCGCTGCGGCGGGCCTGGAAGAACTGGTCGGTGTAGGCGTCCTTGGTGACGATCATGTCCGCGACCAGACCGCCGAGTCTGCGCAGCAGCCGCCGGTCGTCGTCATCGACGCGGTCCAGGGTGACGGCCATCACCCCGATCTGGTCGCTTCCGTCCAGCAGTGGCAGGTACATCCGCACACTGCCGTCCTTCGGCACCTCCACCGTTCTGCGGCTCAGGAACGCCTCGCCGGCGGGGGAGTCCTCGACCGGCTCGGGGCCGCCGACCTTCAGTCTCCGGCCCGGCAGCGGCACCAGGAGCACCTGTTCGTAGTCCTGCAGGAGGATGGAGACATCCCGCCCTCCGACCCTGGCCACCTCTTCCGCGACGAGCGGGGCGATCAACTCCGGCGGCATCTCGTGAGCGCGGTCCAGCAGCACCCCGAGCAGCCGTTCGCCGAACCCCTCGGACCGGTCCACCCCGACCCTGTCCGGCCTACGCCCACCGTCCGTCATCGCTGTCTGCTTCCCTTCGTCCCCTGACATGGGGAACTCAGCGGGGTGGCTGCGTCCACGCGGTGTTCGCCGGGCGGCCCGGTGCCCCGGCTGCGGCGCACGGTCTGCCGACCGGCGCGGGCACCCACGTGGCGATGTCCACTGACGCGGGGTCAGGCGGCACCGGTGACGCCGGGGGCGACGAAGCGTCTGTGGAGCGGGAAGAACTCCGGCTGGGGGTCGCTCTCGACCCCCAGCCGAAGGTCATCACGACTGCCATGGAGGTGCCTCTCAATCGCCTCGGCGCGCCGAGGCGTGGTGTCTGCATCGTCTGCATCGTCTGCATCGTCTGCGTGGTCTGCGTGGTCTACGCGGCCTGTGCACGACGACGCTAAGCGGCTCGGCCCCATCGGGCACTTCCGGGCGGGCCATCCGTGCGACCGCTCCGTGGGCCGGGATCTTCGCGCCGGTCCCGGTCCCGGTCGCGCTCGTCGCGCGGCCCCCGATCACTCGGCTGTCGACCCTGGCTGTCCCGGGAAGCGCACGGCCGTTTTCCTGGCGATCCGCAGGCCGGGGCGAGGTCGCGATGTGAGGTCCTTGGTGAATCAGGTGCCGACAAGCGTTAGCGTGGTGGGTGCCGACCGGCGTGCCCGTGCTGGTCGATGCTGGCCATGGGGGCGTCGTGGGGAGAAACGTGCAGGTCAGAGCGGATTCATGAGATTGCTGCACACCTCCGACTGGCATCTCGGTCGGGCGTTCCACCGGGTGAACATGCTCGGCGCGCAGGCCGAGTTCATCGGTCATCTGGTCACGACCGTGCGGGAGCGCGACGTGGACGCGGTGGTCGTGGCGGGGGACGTGTACGACCGGGCGGTGCCGGCGCTGGCCGCGGTCGAGCTCTTCGACGACGCCCTGCACCGCCTGGCCGAGCTGGACGTGCCCACGGTGATGATCTCCGGAAACCACGACTCGGCGCGGCGGCTCGGCGTCGGCGCCGGCCTCATCGGCCGGGCGGGCATCCATCTGCGGACGGCCGCCTCCGCCGTCGGCACCCCGGTGATCCTGCCGGACACCCACGGCGACGTCGCCTTCTACGGGCTGCCGTATCTCGAACCCGCCCTGGTGAAGGACGAGTTCGGGGTGGAGAAGGCGGGCCACGAGGCGGTGCTCGCCGCTGCCATGGACCGGGTACGGACCGACCTGGCCACCCGCCCGGCAGGCACCCGTTCCGTCGTCCTGGCCCACGCCTTCGTCACCGGCGGCGCGCCCAGCGACAGCGAGCGGGACATCTCCGTCGGCGGGGTCTCCTCCGTGCCCGCCGGTGTCTTCGACGGCGTCGACTACGTGGCACTGGGACATCTGCACGGCAGCCAGACCCTCACCGAACGCGTCCGCTACTCCGGCTCCCCGCTGCCGTACTCCTTCTCCGAGACCGACCACCGCAAGAGCATGTGGCTCGTGGACCTCGGCGCCGACGGAACGGTGGACGCCGAGCGGATCGACTGCCCCGTACCGCGCCCGCTCGCCCGGATCCGGGGACGGTTGGACGACCTGCTCGTCGACCCTGAGCAGGCCCGGCACGAGGAGGCGTGGGTCGAGGCCACGCTCACCGACCCGGTCCGGCCCGCCGAGCCCATGGCCCGGCTCTGCGAACGCTTCCCGCACACCCTCAGCCTCGTCTTCGACCCCGAGCGCGCCCCCGGTGACCCGGACGTCTCCTACGCCCGGCGCCTCGCCGGCCGCGACGACCAGCAGATCGCCGAGGACTTCGTGGCCCATGTCCGCGGAACGGGCCCCGACGAGCACGAACGGACCGTCCTCAGGGACGCGTTCGACGCCGTAAGGGCCGACGAGACGGTCCGGGAGGTCGCCCGGTGAGCCGCTGCTCGATGAGCCGTCCGACGGGTCGCCCGAGCGGCCCGGTGAATTGCTCGCACCGGCTGGGCCGGACCCGTTCGGGAGGGCCCCGATGAGGCTGCACCGGCTCGACATCACGGCCTTCGGCCCCTTCGGCGGCGCCCAGTCCGTCGACTTCGACGATCTCTCGGCGGCCGGGCTCTTCCTGCTGCACGGCCCGACCGGCGCCGGCAAGACCTCGGTCCTGGACGCCGTCTGCTACGCGCTGTACGGCTCGGTGCCGGGCGCCCGGCAGAGCGGCCAGGGCATGACCCTGCGCAGTGACCACGCGGCACCCTCGACGCGCACCGAGGTCCGCCTCGAACTCACCGTCGCCGGACGCCGCTTGGAGATCACCCGGCAGCCGCCCTGGGAGCGGCCCAAGAAGGGGAACCGCCCCGGGACCACGGTCGACAAGGCGCAGAGCCGGCTGCGCGAGTACGACGCGGTCGCGGCGTCCTGGAAGGACCTCAGCCGCTCCCACCAGGAGATCGGCGAGGAGATCACCCAGGTCCTGGGGATGAGCCGGGAGCAGTTCTGCCAGGTCGTGCTGTTGCCCCAGGGCGACTTCGCGCGCTTTCTGCGCGCCGACGCCGAGGCCCGGGGCAGGCTGCTGGGCCGTCTCTTCGACACCCATCACTTCGCCGCCGTGGAGAAGCGGCTCGCCGACCGGCGCCGGGCGACCGAGGCCCGGGTGCGCGAGGGCGACGCGGCGCTGCTCGCCGACGCCCACCGCATGCAGCAGGCGGCGGGAGACGCCCCGGAGCTGCCCGAGCTGGCGCCCGGCGACCCCGGGCTGGCCGAGGCCGTGCTGGGCTGGGCCGCCATCGCCCGGAGCACCGCGCGTGAACGGCTCACCGTCGCCCACTGCGCGCGGGCGGCGGCCGAGTCGGCGCGGGCCGCCGCCGATCGCGTACTGGACGACGTACGCGAAGTGGCGCGGCTGCAACGGCGGTTCGCGGAGGCGCGGGAGCGCGCCGCGCGGCTGGAGGAGCGGGCCCACGCCCACCGGGAGGACCGGGCGCGGATGGAGCGGGCCCGCAAGGCGGAGGCCGTGGTGCCCGCGCTGGAGCTGCGGGACGAGGCCGAGCGCGAGCACCGGTGGGCGAGCGCTGACGAGGAGGACGCGCGTGCCCGGCTGTCGGGGACATACGCCGACGAAGGCGCCGCCGGGCTCGCCGCCGCCGCCCGCAGGGCGTCGGAGGAGCTGGGCGGTCTGGAGTCGGCCCGCCGCGCGGAGCGGCGACTGGCCGTCCTCCTCACTGAGCAGGCGGAGTTGGACGGCGAGGAGCGGGCCGACGAGGACGTCCTCCAGGACGCCGAGGGCTGGCTGACCGAGTGGGAGTCGACCCGGGCGGAGCTGCGGACCCGTATCGAGTCCGCCCAGGAGGCCGCCACCCGTGCCGAACAGCTCGCCGTGCAGCGGGAACCCGCCGAGAAACGGCTCGCGGCCGCACGACTGCGGGACCAGCTCGGGCGCGACACCGACGACGCCCAGGCGCGGGTGCTCAGGCTGGCCGAGCGGTCGGTCGAGGCGCGCGCCCACTGGCTGGACCTCAAGGAACAGCGGCTGTCGGGCATCGCGGCGGAGCTCGCCGCCGGACTCGTCGAGGGGCAGCCGTGCGCCGTCTGCGGTGGCACCGAACACCCCGAGCCGGCTCAGAAGGTCTCCGGGCACGTGGACCGCGAGACGGAGGAGCGGGCGCTCGCCGCGTTCCAGCGCGCCGACGAGGAGCGGGCCGAGGCCGAGCGGCGACTGGGTGTCGTACGGCAGGCCCACGCCGCCGCGAGCGCCGAGGCCGGTGACGAGCCGACGGGTCGACTCGCCTCGCTGGTCGAAGAGTTGGAGGAGCGATACGCGCAGGCGCGGGTGGACGCCTCCGGACTGCATCCCGCACAGGAAGCCCTGCTGCACGCCGAACGTGAGCGGGACCGGCGGATCGCCGCCCAGCAGGAGGCGGCCGTGCGGGCCGCGTCCCGCGACACCCGGCGGGACGCGCTGGAGCGGGAACGGGCTTCCTTGGAAGGGGAGTTGACGCAGGCCCGGGGTGACGCCGAGAGCGTGGCCGTGCGGGCCGCGCAGTTGGAGCGGAGGGCCGCGCTGCTCGGCGGGGCCGCCGAGGCCGCCCGGGTGGCCGACGACACCGCGCAGCGCCTCAAGGACGCCGACGCGCGTCTCGCCGACGCTGCCTTCCGTGCCGGGTTCGACACCCCGCAGGCCGCAGCCGCCGCCGTCCTCGGCGACGCCGCCCACCGTGACCTCCAACACCGCCTCGACGCCCGGCAGTCGGAGGAGGCGGCCGTCCGGGCCGTGCTCGCCGAGGCCGAGACGGCCGCCGCCGCCCAGCGGCCGCCCGCCGACCTCGCGACCGCCGAGCAGGACGCGGTGGCCGCCGCCCGGCGACTCCAGGACACCGTCTCCGCGTGGGACGCCGCCGAGCGGCGCCGCGCCGAACTCGACCGGCTGTCCGCGCGGGCCACCGCCTCCGTACGCCGGCTGGCACCGCTGCGGGAGGAGTACGACCGCGTCGCCCGGATGGCGGGGCTCACGGCCGGCACCTCCGCCGACAACGAGCGCAAGATGCGCCTGGAGGCGTACGTCCTCGCCGCCCGCCTGGAACAGGTCGCCGCAGCCGCGACCGTACGGCTCCAGCGCATGTCCTCGGGCCGCTACACCCTCGTCCACTCCGACGACCGGGCCGGGCGCGGTCGCAGCGGGCTCGGGCTGCACGTCGTGGACGCCTGGACCGGGCGGGAGCGGGACACGGCCACGCTCTCCGGCGGCGAGACGTTCTTCGCCTCCCTCGCGCTCGCCCTCGGCCTGGCCGACGTCGTCACCGACGAGGCGGGCGGCGTACGGCTCGACACCCTCTTCATCGACGAGGGGTTCGGCAGCCTCGACGAACAGACCCTCGACGAGGTCCTCGACGTCCTCGACGCGCTCCGCGAACGCGACCGCAGCGTCGGCATCGTCAGCCATGTCGCCGATCTGCGGCGGCGCGTCCACGCGCAGCTGGAGGTCGTGAAGGAGCGGACCGGGTCGGTCGTGCGGCAGCGAGGCCGGTGACCGGCACTGACCCAGGGGCCGTCACTGGCCACGGGCCGTCAGTGCCCCAGGGGCCGCCGGGGGAGAGGTGAGGAGTAGACGACGCTCGTCGTCACCGACCCCAGTGTGCCGATCTTGCCCGACACCTCCTCCAGATGGCGCATCGAACGGGTGGCGACCTTGATCACGAAGCAGTCGTCGCCCGTGACGTGATGTGCCTCCAGGATCTCGGGCGTGACGGCCACCAGGTCGTGGAACGGCTTGTAGTTCCCGTTGGGGTAGCGGAGGCGGACGAACGCCAGGATGGGCAGCCCCAGCCGCTCCGGGTCCACGACGGCCGTGTACCCCCGGATCACGCCCGCCTCCTCCAGCCGCCGGACCCGCTCGGTCACGGCGCTCGCCGACATCGACACGGCACGGGCCAGCTCGGCGAAGCTGGCCCGGCCCTCGCGCTGGAGAACCTCCAGAACGCGCCAGTCGGTGGCGTCGGGCTCGTACGGGGGATTCGTGGTCATGTCCGATGGATAGCAGGGGAATCCCCGGCCGATCAAGACCTGGACCGTGGAACGCGCCTTCAGACGGCGGCTCTTCGTTCGTAGATTTCTGGTCAGGGAAACAAGGACCTCCGCGAGGGAAAGGCCAGCTCATGAGCGTCACCACCACGTCCGCCGTCAACTCCGTCCTGCGCGTCGCACCCGCCGCTCCGACCGAGGCCGCCGCGTACTTCCGGGCCGGCCTCGCCTTCCACACCGACGTGTCCGACGTGGCCGCCGCCCTCGCCGCCGACGGCGACCCCGGCTTCGTCGTCCTCGACTCCCGCTCCACCGAGTCCTGGGATCAGGGCCACATCCCGCGCGCGGTCCACCTGCCCACGGCGCTCATCCCCGAGCAGGCCGAGCGGCTGCTCGACAAGTCCGTGCCGGTCGTCACCTACTGCTGGAGCCCCGCCTGCAACGGCGCGGCCCGCGCCGCTCTCGCCCTCGCCGAACTCGGCTTCCAGGTCAAGGAGATGCTCGGCGGCTTCGAGTACTGGGCGCGCGAGGGCCTCACCTACGAGACCTGGGAGGGCGAGGCGACGGGCGGTGCCGACCCGCTGACCACGCCGGTGGGTGCCGACGACTGCGGTTGCTGACAAACTGTCAACAAGCCCTCGGGGGTGGCGAGTTAGGTACCGCGGACGCCGTGTAGCTTCTGGGCATGGCTGGATACGTGGATGCTGCGGTGGTTCCCGATGTGGTGCGGTGGGTGGAGTCGAGCGGCGGACCGCTCATAGCGATACCGGAAGCGGTGCTGGCGTTCTGGGCGGGCGCCAACGGCGACGAGACGTCGTCCGACTACGACCGGGCCTGTGACATCGACGGACACGTCGGCCTGCTGCCGGTCGGCGACACCCGCGCCCTGGTCCTCGGCCACGAACCCGCCTCCACCACGTACCTGCCCGAGCACGGCACCTTCGTCCGCTGGTACGCGGCCGACTCCGAGGCCGAACTCCTCGCGGACGTCCCGGCGGCCCTCGACACGGCCGCCTGGGAGCCGGAGGTGCGGTGGCGGGTGCCGGGTCCGGTCGTCCTGTTCGACGCCGTCTGGCCCGGGAACGCCTTCCGGGAGACGGACCACGTACGGGTGGAGCTGGACCCCGGCCACTACGGGGTTCGCGCCGCCCAGGTCGCGACGGGCCCGGAGACCTGGCTCGGCCTCGTGCGGGTGAGACCTCTCACGGACTGAACCGGCGCGACGCCGGGCCCTGCCGCGGACGGCGGTGGGCCCGGCCGGCCCCTCACAGCCGGGACAGCTCGTCCACCAGGTCGTCCAGGCCCAGGGAGCCCTGGGACAGCGCGGCCATGTGCCAGGCCTTGGCGTCGAAGGCGTCGCCGTGGCGCCGCTTCGCGTTCTCCCGGCCCAGCAGCCAGGCGCGTTCGCCGAGCTTGTAGCCGATGGCCTGGCCCGGCATCGTCAGATAGCGCGTCAGCTCGCTCTCCACGAAGTCCGCCGGGCGGCTGCTGTGGGCGCCGAAGAACTCCTGGGCCAGCTCGACGGTCCAGCGCTCGCCCGGGTGGAAGGGGGAGTCCGCCGGGATCTCCAGCTCCAGGTGCATGCCGATGTCGACGATGACCCGGGCCGCCCGCATCATCTGCGCGTCCAGGTAGCCGAGCCGCTCCTCCGCGTCCTTGAGGAAGCCCAGCTCGTCCATGAGCCGCTCCGCGTACAGGGCCCAGCCCTCGGCGTTGGCGCTCACCCCGCCGATCGTGGCCTGGTAACGGGACAGGTCGTCCTTGACGTACACCCACTGCGCGAGCTGGAGGTGGTGGCCGGGGACGCCCTCGTGGTACCAGGTGGACACCAGGTCGTACACCGGGAAGCGGGTCGCGCCCATCGTCGGCAGCCAGGTGCGGCCCGGGCGGGAGAAGTCCTCGGTCGGGGCCGAGTAGTACGGGGCCGCCGCGCCGCCGGGCGGGGCGATGCACGACTCGACCTTGCGGACCGGCTCGGCGAGGTCGAAGTGCGTGCCGTCCAGCGCCTCGATCGCCTCGTCCATCAGGGACTGCAGCCAGTCGCGGACCTCGTCGACACCCTCGATGTGCCGGCCGTGCTCGTCCAGGTGCGCGAGTGCCACCCACGGCGTCTCGGCGCCGGGCAGGATCTTCGCCGCCTCCTGCTTCATCTCGCCGAGCAGCCGGTGGAACTCGGCCCAGCCGTACGCGTACGCCTCGTCGAGGTCCAGGTCCGAGCCGGTGAAGTAGCGGACCAGCTTGCCGTAGCGCTCCCGGCCGACCGTGTCCGGCGCACCCTCGACGGCCGGGGCGTACACGTCCCGCATCCAGTCGCGCAGCTCCACCACGGCCCGGGTGGCCGCGCGGGCGGCCTCGTCCAGTTCACCGCGCAGCGACTCGGGGCCCGCCGACGCGAAGTCCTCGAACCAGCCGCGCCCCGAACCGTCCGTGTCCGCCCACTCGGTGAGCTGGCCGATGAACGTCGCGGTCGGGCGGGGGCCCGCGTACAGCTTGCGCTCCAGGCCGAGCGCGAGGGACGCGCGGTACCCGGCGTACGCCGTCGGCACCGCGCGCAGTCGCTCCGCGATCGCCGCCCAGTCCTCCTCGGTCTCGGACGGGGTGATGGTGAAGACCTCGCGCACCTCGTGCGGCGGCGTGACCATGTTGCCGACCGCACGCAGCCCCTCGTCGGCCTCGTGCACGGCCAGTTCCGCCGTCAGGCGCTCGCGCAGCAGGCGCGCGCACCGGCGCTCGGCGTCACTGTTCGCGCCCGGCTGCCGTTCGGCCTCGTCGAGCCGCGCGAGCGTCGCCCGGATCAGCTCCGCCCGGGCCTCCTGACCCGCCGGCGAGGTGTCCGGCAACCTGCTGGAACTCTCCTTCACACCCAGGTACGTGCCGGTCACGGGGTCGAGGGCGATGAGGTCGTCGACGTAGGCGTCGGCGACCTCGCGGGGCAGGGGGCTCTTGGTGTCAGACATGCCGACAATCTTGGTACGGCGGCGGGGGTGGCGTCAGCTGCTTAACGGGCGCTTGAACCTTACGTCGGCCGGATTCCGCTCAGGGCGTGATCCGCGTCCGGAGGGCCGGAGAGGTCGCAGGCTGGGGCCGGAGGTCTCACGGCGCATGGCGTTCGATGTCCGGCGGCAGCAGCGGCCCGCAGTCCCACTGCTGGAAGATCAACCGGGTCTCCACCCGCGCCACCTCGCGCCGTGACGTGAACCCGTCGAGCACCAGCCGCTGCAGATCCGCCATGTCCGCGACCGCGACATGCACGAGATAGTCGTCCGGCCCGGTGAGGTGGTAGACGGTCCGTGACTCGGGCAACGCCCGGATCCGCTCCACGAACGGCCCCACCAGCTCCCGTCGATGCGGCCTGACCTGCACCGACAGCAGCGCCTCCAGCCCACGCCCCAGCTTGGCCGGATCCAGCCGCAGCTGATGCCCGAGGATCACGCCCGCGCGCCGCAGCCGCGTCACCCGGTCCAGACACGTCGACGGCGCGACCCCGACCTGCGCCGCGAGATCCCGGTACGTCGTCCGGGCGTCGTTCTGCAACAGCCGCAGCAGATGGAGGTCCACCGGATCGAGTACGACGGATTCGGTCATTGTTCGAACGTAACACGGCGTTCGATCACCCCAGCCCGGCCGTTGTTCACTCTGACGCCCATGAACTCAGCGAGCACGCACGCGTACGACCACGCACGCACCACGCCGAGAGCACTGGCCACCGAGGCCGTGCACGCCGGCCGCGACGACCTCGCGCGTCAGGGCCTGCACGTCCCGCCGATCGACCTGTCGACCACCTACCCCTCGTACGACAGCCGCGGCGAGGCCGCCCGTATCGACGCCTTCGCCGGCGACGGCGCCGAGCCGGAGGGCCCGCCGGTCTACGGACGGCTCGGCAACCCGACCGTCTCCCGCTTCGAGACCGCCCTTGCCCGCCTCGAAGGCGCCGAGAGCGCCGTCGCCTTCGCCAGCGGTATGGCCGCACTGACCGCCGTGCTCCTGGTCCGCGCCTCGATGGGCCTGCGCCACGTCGTCGCCGTACGACCCCTGTACGGCTGCAGCGACCATCTCCTCACCGCGGGGCTGCTCGGCACCGAGGTCACCTGGGTCGACCCGGCCGGCGTCGCGGACGCGCTGCGCCCCGACACGGGCCTGGTCCTGGTCGAGTCCCCGGCCAACCCGACCCTCGCCGAACTCGACCTGCGGGCCCTCGCCCACGCCTGCGGCTCGGTCCCGCTCCTCGCGGACAACACCTTCGCCACACCCGTCCTGCAACGCCCGGTCGAGCAGGGTGCCCGGCTGGTCCTGCACAGCGCCACCAAGTACCTCGGCGGTCATGGTGACGTGATGGCCGGCGTCGTGGCCTGCGACGAGGAGTTCGCCGGGCGGCTGCGCCAGGTCCGCTTCGCCACCGGCGGTGTCCTCCACCCGCTCGCCGGCTACCTCCTGCTGCGCGGGCTGTCGACGCTCCCGGTCCGCGTCCGCGCGGCCTCCGCGACCGCCGCGGAACTCGTCCGCCGCCTCGCCGCCGACCCGCGCGTCGCCCGCGTCCACTACCCGCGCATCGGCGGCGCCATGATCGCCTTCGAGGTCCACGGCGATCCCCACGACGTCATCGCCTCCGTCCGCCTGATCACCCCCGCCGTCAGCCTCGGCAGCGTCGACACCCTCATCCAGCACCCGGCCTCCATCAGCCACCGCATCGTGGAGGAGACGGACCGTCGGGGCGCCGGGGTGAGCGACCGGCTGCTGCGGATGTCGGTGGGGCTGGAGGACGTGGAGGATCTGTGGGCTGATCTGGACGGCGCGTTGGGGATGGGGATGGAGATGGGGGCTGAGGGGGCGATGGGGGAGCGGACCGCTGACGAGAGGGCCGTGCTGTCCACGAGGCGGGCCTGAGTACTCGGGCTGATCCAGGTCACCGGGGTTTCCTGCCGGTCACCAGGGCTGATCCGAGTTGCTCGGGCGTGCGGGGCCGTGTAACCACCGCCCCGCAGCCGCGCCCTTCAGGGGCGCGGGGAACCGCGCGACCAGCCCCCACGCACCCGCACCCGACAACGGCTCACAAGCCCCCCGGTGCTACTCGGTCATTCCGACCGGTCGTTCGCGACGTCGCGCCGCACGCGACGCGACCGTGCCCTCATCCAGCCGCGCGGTGATCACCAGCGTCCCCTCCTCGATCTGATAGTCGAGCGGCAGTTCGAGCCCCCGCATCGCCGCGACCATCCCCGTGTTGGACGACTGCGTCACCACGTACACGTTCTCGCAGCCCGTCTCGGCCGCCATGTCCACCAGTCGGCGAAGCAGCTCACCGCCGATCCCACGCCGCTGCCACTCGTCCTCGACGAGCAGCGCGATCTCCGTCTCGTCGCCGTCCCACAGCAGATGACCGAGGCCGACGAGGCGCCCCGAGGCCGTCTGCGCGGCGAGCGTCCGCCCGAAGCGCGGGCTCAGCAGATGCCTGAGATAGCGGTCCGCGTCGCCGACGGGCCCGTGGTACCGCATGCTCAGCGTGCGCGCGGAGCACCGCTCGTGCATCGCCTTCGCCGCCCGCAGGTCCCCGGCGTCGGCGCGCCGCACCATGAGGTCGTTGCCCTCCGGCAGCGTCAGCACGTCCTGGCTGCGCGGGATCCGCGGCCCCAGCCGCGCGTCCAGCTCCACCAGCGCCCGCGCCCGCGCGAACTCCGTCGGGGTGAACGGCAGATACGGCCGCTCCACCGTGATCACCCCACCCTCCGGCGCCCGCAGCCGCATCACCGTCTCCTCCAGCACCCCTTCGACCGGGGCGCTCTCCTGTGCCCGGCCCGAGCCGGGAGCGGTGGCGGGCAGCGAGCGGATGGTGCAACGGCCCAGCAACTGCCGCAGCGCGAGCGGGAGTTCCGCCGCGTCCAGCGCCGTACGCGTGGCCAGGCCGAGGATCCGGGTCGGTGCGTCCACCAGGTCGTGGGCGTCACCGCGCTCGATCCAGGTGCCGGTGCCACCCGCCTCCGACACGGCCCGGCCGATCTCGGCGGCCGACAGTTCCTCGGGCGCCCGGAGCAGGAAGTCGTCGACCGTGCCCTCGGCCAGCGGGTGGGTCTGCAGGCTGAGGATGTCGACGCTGTGCACCGCCAGTGCCGTGCACAGCGCGGCCAGCGAACCGGGTTCGTCCTTCACCGTCGTCCGCATCCGCCACATCAGGGTCGCACCGGTGACCACCGCGCCGACCGCCTCGGACGGCCCGGCCTGCTGCCCCTCGGCGAGCGGCGGCCGGGCGTCGGTATCGCCCGTCGGCGGCGCGTGACCGTGGCGCCGTTCCCACCAGCTACGGAAGCCGGCCGTGGCCGACAGCAGCCGGTGGTGTACCGGGCGGGCGTTCTTCGCCCGCGTCACATCAGACATGTCTGGAGTCATGGGGCCACTGTGAACGAACGGTGTTGCGTGATCACGAACGCTTTGTGACTGACCGGTAAAAGCATCGTTCCGCACCCTTTGTTGCTTTTTGTATGACTGATGCTGTCGGAACCGATGCCAACGGTGACCGTAGAGGTCAGACGGGCGCCTCCGCCAGCGCCGCGCGCAGCCGCCGGGCCTGGGTCACCAGCCGGGACGAGCCCCGCCGCTGAGCCGCCGTGGCGAGATGGGGCAGCTCCCCGTGTGCCCCGGACCGCTCCACGCATTCGGCGGCGACGGCCAGGAGATCTCCGAGGCCACGCGCCGGCGTCTTCGCCGCCCCCTCGCCCGCGAGTTCGGCCAGCAGCGGCGGCAGGGTGTTCCGCAGCACCGACCAGCCGGTGCCGTACGCCCCGGTCGCCGCGACCGTCCGTATCGCCTCGGCGAGCCGCGACGGCTTCACGCTTCCCAGCGCCGCGAGCTTTCCCAGGTCGGCGCCCAGCCGCTCCGCGTCCAACTGCCCACGAGCCGCCAGCACCAGCAAGGCGTCCACAGCGGCGAGCCGGTCCTCCGGGCGCCGCGCGCCCAGCCCGTAGGCGACGCAGAGATGCACGGCCGGACCCGCTTCGCCCTCCGCCTCGGCGAGTACCGGCAGGAACGAGAACCCGGCCTGTGTGCCGTCGTCGATGACACTCATCGAGAGATCGCGCAGGACGCGCCCCGCCACGAGCTCCGGCCGGTTCGGCACCATGGCCAGCCAGTGCCGCCAGTTCGTGTCGCCCCAGTGGTGGCAGTACGAGCGCTCCGCGTACACGGACAACGGGCGGCCCAGCCGACGGAACTCCGGTGGGAACGACTCGCCCTGCAACTCGGGCAGTTCACCGAACTCCACCAGGATTCGGGGCCCGGCCGTACGGCTGCGCTCCAACGGCTGGGACGGCACCTCGGTCAGCAGCCACTCGGCCAGCCGGTCCCCTGCCCTCGTGCCCAGCTCCCGAGCCGCCACCGCGGCGGACGCGAGCGCGGCCGGGTCGTCGCGGCGCACGCGGAGCAGCGCCTGCGCGAAGTCCACCTCGCCCGGGCGGGCCCCCGACCGCCGGTAGGCGTCCAGCCGCTCCACCAGGTCCGCCGGTTCCAGCGAACCCGTGCTCCAGCTGGGCGTCGACAGCAGGAACGGCAGCGGGTCGGTACGGATCCGGTACGAGATCTCCCGCAGCCGGGCGTTGAACGCCCAGAGCAGGCCGTCGTGCACACAGCCGGAGGACTCGGCGGCCCCGTACCGCACCGAACGCAGCGTCTCGGTGTCCACCCGTTCGAAGAGGGTGGCGATGACGAGCGCCAGGCCGTGCGGCCTGGTGCGGAAGTGCTGGTCGAGGGCGGCCGGGCTCATCCCGTCCCACCAGCCGCGGGCGGTCGTCGTCCCGAGGGCCTCCACCAGCGCTTCCCGGTCGCGGTGCGCATGCCGTACGAGCCCGTCCAGTGTCCGCTCGAACACGGCGCCCTCGTCGCGCGCGGCCAGCAGGGCGCCGACCTCCTCGGTGAGCTCGGCCAACGTCTCCGGCGCCGGCGCGAGGCGCGTCGGCAGGGGCACCGGCGGCAGCAGTTCCTCGTGGACCTCGGGGGCGGGTGCGGCGGCCGCGACACCGAGGAGCTGCCGGGCCCGGGCGCGCAGGCCGGGGCTCAACCGGGCGGCAGCGTCGGCGATCTCGTCCCGGACGCTGATCGTGGCGCCGCCGTCTGGGCCGGAGTCGGTGTCGCAGTCGGTGTCGGAATCGAGGTCGGTGTCGGAATCGAGGTCGCCGAGGTGCCGCTCCACCAGCTTCAGCGCCCGCTCCTGCACATCCGTGTCCTCGTGCCCGAAGGCCAGGGCCACCACGGGCAGCAGCGCGGCCACGGTGGACGGCTCCCGCTTGAGCACCTTGCCCAGCAACATGAGCTGGGCCCGGACGAGCTTCTTCTCGGTGCGGAAGAGCACCGCGCCGGACATCTCGGCGAGCCGGCGCGACCCCAGCTCGTCGTCCAGCGCGAAGCCCGCGAGGACGGACTGGGCGTGCGCAGCCACCGTCGAGGGGGCCTCGGAGCACAGGGCGGTCCAGTCCGGGATCCGCTCGCGCTGTTCGTCGCGGGTGAGGTCGAGCGCGGTCAACAGGCCCAGGAAGACCTTGTTGTCCGCCGCGGAGCCGCCGCCGCGCAGCAGCCGCGCCACACACCCGTCGACCATGACCTTGCGGTCCAGGAAGCCTACCCGGGTCAGCTGGGTCAGGGCGTACGTCCAGTCGTTCAGGCCGTCGCCGTACCGCCAGTCGCTGCGGGCGCCGATCTCCTCGATCTCGAACAGCGCGGCGACGAGTTCCCTGAGATGCGGATCCTTGCGCAGGTTCCCGATGACCGTGCCCGCCTCCCGGCGCGTCCGGCCGATGTGGTCCATCCAGCCCCGCACATAGGCCTCGGACGTGGGCACCGGGCAGCCCGCGAGCCGGACCAGGCCGGCCATCAGCTCGTACGGGACGTCGGCGGAGAGCGGGCGCTCCGCCAGCCGGTGCACGACGTCGGCGAGCCAGTCGGGATCGCGGTCACCGAGCACGTCGATCAGGACCGACGGCGGTGCCTGCCGCCAGCGCAGCTCGGACCCGGTGAGCCAGGTCGCCACGGCGGCGGCCCCCGTCTGGCAGGCGGCGCCCGCCGCGTGCAGCGCCGGATACGCCCGCTGGGCCCGAAAATCCCAGGGCTCCGCCCGCAACTCCTTGCGCAGTTGTCGCAACTCCGGCATGCACGCGCGACGTTCGCCGTCCGCCATGCCGTCCACCAGAGCGACGAGGTCGCTCAGGTTCCCCGACCGCACCGCGCTGATCAGCGCCTGCGAACTCATCGCGCGCCCCCCTCGATCCGTGCCCCGTCGACCTGTCCGGCGTCGGCCCGTGTGCCATCAGGCTTGGTCTCGGCCCGCGCCCCGCCCCGCTGCCCGCCCGGCCCGGGGCCGGTCGGTGTCCCGACCCGTTCGGCGCCGGTCTCGGCCCTGCCCGGTTCCGCCGTCGCGCCGCGGCGGACCATGCGCACGGCCAGCGCGTGTTTGCAGGGACCGCGGCCGCCCCGGTACTTCGCCCACCAGAGGCAGGAGCAGCTGAGGGTGCCCGCGCTGTCCCGTACCCGGTGGACATGGCCGTCCTCGGCGGTGACCGTGCCGAGGCCGTTCTCCAGGGAGACGGCTCCCGCGGCCACGAGGGCGCGGGCCGAGCGCAGGCGGGGATTGTGGCGCTCGACGCGGTCGGCGTCGTAGGGGAGTTCGCGGTGAAAGTACGCGGCCTCCGCCGTGTCGTAGCCGACGCGTCCCGAGGTGCCCAGCCGGGTCAGCGCCGCCCGCACCCGCTCGGCCGGCAGGCCGGAGGAGGCGGCCAGGTCCCCGACGTCGACGCGCGGCTCCCAGGCCAGCAGGACCGCGATCAGCTCCGCGTCCTCGGCGGCCTCGTCCGTGGCGAGGGCGTCCAGGACACCGCCCTCGCCGGAGAAGCCCCGTGCGGCCTCCGGGGACAGCGTGAGGGTGAGCCGCATGCCCGGCAACACGACTTCCCAGGCACTGGCGAGAGCGGCCTGACCAGTGGCGGGCGGACCGTAGACGCGCAGGGCCGTGGCATGGCGCAGGACCCGCTGCAGGGCGACCAGCCGCTCCGGGCCCGGCAGACACACCGCGCCCGGGACGGGCCGGGTGGTCGGCCGCAGGGCGCGTCCGGCGGGCACGACCCACTGGGCGCCCCGCGAGGCCCCGCGCGAGCCACCACGCGGCAGTGACCGCAGGAAGCGCACCGCCTCGGCGGCCGGCAGCTCGGCCCGCAGATCGAACCCGGCCGCGATCACCTGGGCCTCGGCGAAACCACGCAGCCAGCGGTCCGGTAGCGGCACCTTCTTCTCCACCACCGGACCGGCGGCCGTGGTCACCGCCAACTCCTCGGGGCCGACCCGTAGATGGAGCGGATCGTCCCCGCCGATCCGGGACAGCGCCTCCCGCAGCGGGTTGTTGACGTCCACATTGGTCGTGCCATGACCCACCTCGCCGCCGTCGAGGCCCGGCTTCAGCACGTCCAGGCGGGCGTAGACCCCGCCGCAGCCCGAGAACGACTCGAACCGCAGCCGGTCCCCGTTGCCCGTCACCACCGGGTCCAGCGACGCCCGCAGCTGCTGCTGGTGGTACCGCGCCGCCGCCACGTCGGCCACCGCCAGCAGCCCCGCCGCGGCCACCTGAGGGGAGGTCAGGAAGCCCGTGAAGAACCGCGGATGGTCCTCGAACCCCGTCGGGGTCGCACCCCGTGAGGTCTCCAGCCCCAGCCGGTGTCCGCCCGCCACGGACTCCAGCACGGAGGGTCGCGTGTAGGCCACGGCCTGCAAAGATCGCGTCATGGGAAAACCGTAGAAGCGACCACTGACAATCGGCCCTGACCTGCGAGAACGAGCCTGCGGGAACGAGCCGGTGAGATGATCCGGCCGGCCGGTGAGCCGGCAGGTGAGGCGGCAGATGGGGCGGCGGGCGTCGGCCGGCGATCGGTCTACGACACGGGGGTCACTGCCCGACGCGACCCGGCTGGAGCACCTTCGTGTAGAGCACGGTCCCGTCCTGCTCCCGCAGCCGTACCGTCAACTCCCCGCTGTGACCGTCGATGTCGACCTCGCCGAAGAACTGGTAGCCGCCCGCGGGGGACACGTTCGCCGTGGTCGGCGCTTTCATGAACACCCGTTCGGGACCGAAGGTGTTGTCCAGCGCGTTCGCCGGGAAGGCGCCGGCGTTGAGCGGGCCGGAGACGAACTCCCAGAACGGCTCGAAGTCGGTGAAGGCGGCCCGCGACGGCTGGTAGTGCTGCGCCGAGGTGTAGTGCACATCGGCCGTCAGCCACACCGTGCCGGTGATCTTCCGGTGCTTGATGAACCGCAGCAGCTCGGCGATCTGCAGCTCCCGCCCGAGCGGCGCGCCCGGGTCGCCCTGTGCCACGGCCTCGACGTTCGGCTTGCCGTCCCCGGTGTCCGGTACGACCAGGCCGAGAGGCATGTCGGAGGCGATCACCTTCCACACCGCCCGCGACCGCGACAGCTCCCGCTTGAGCCACTCCAGCTGCTCGGCGCCGAGAATGCCCACCGCGTCGGTGGTCTGCGTGCCTGGCGAGTTGGCGTTGCGGTAGGTCCGCATGTCCAGCACGAACACGTCCAGCAGGGGGCCGTGGCGCAGCACGCGGTGCACCCGGCCCTCCCGGGCGCCCGGCCGCAGCGTGGAGATCGGGAAGTACTCGCCGAGGGCCCGCCGCGCCCGTGCCGCCAGCACGTCCACGCTCTTCTCGGTGTACCGGGTGTCGGTGAGGATCTCGCCCGGGTACCAGTTGTTGGTGACCTCGTGGTCGTCCCACTGCACGATCGCCGGGACCTGGGCGTTGAACCGCTTCAGGTTCTCGTCCAGCAGGTTGTAGCGGAAGTTGCCCCGGAACTCGGCCAGCGTCTCCGCGACCTTGGACTTCTCCTCGGTGGTGACGTTCCGCCAGGTGCCGCCGCCGGGGAGCGCCGCCGTCGCCGCGATCGGGCCGTCGGCGTAGATCGTGTCGCCGCTGAACAGGAAGAAGTCCGGGTCCAGCGCGCCCATCGCGTCGAAGATGCGGTAGCCGCCGCGGTCGGGGTTGATCCCCCAGCCCTGCCCGGCCAGGTCGCCCGACCACACGAACCGCGCCCCGGAGCGCCGTTTCAGCGATGTCGTACGGAACGTGCCGGTGACAGGCTCGCCGGTGCGGCGCGGGTCGTCCGGGTCGGCGAGCAGCACCCGGTAGTGGATCTGCTCGCCCGATGGCAGACCGCGCAGCCGCGTCGTACCGGTGAAGTCCGTGCCGGCGCCGAGCAGCGGGCCGTGCCATCTGCGCGGGTCGCGGAACGACTCGGTGGCGGACGTCTCGACGATCATCCGCGCCGGACGGTCCGACCGTACCCACACCAGCCCGGAGTGCGCGGTCACGTCCCCGGCCTGCACACCCCAGCCGGCCTTCGGCCGTCCCGACAGGGCCAGCGCCGGCACCGAGCCGAGCGCGACGGAACCCGGCAGCGCCAGCGCCGCCGACGTGGCGAGCGAGCCGCGCAGCACGCTGCGGCGACCGGGCAGGGAACTCGGCGGACGGTGTGACATGAATGCGCCTCCAGCGACGGATCCGGCCAATGTGCACAGCCACAACTACGGGTACGCCGCAGCGCACACGGAAACGACAAGTGAACAACTGGCCGGGGGAGGAAGGAAGCACCGACGCCGTCTGAGAGCTCGGGGGGCGGTGTGTTGGCGGGTGCGGGTGCAGTGTGGTTGCTCGCGCAGTTCCCCGCGCCCCTGAAGGCATGGGGCGCGCCCGGAGTCTTTCAGGGGCGCGGGGAACTGCGCGACCCGCTCCCCCCACCCGCAGCCGAAGAACTCACCTGAGCGGGGTCGAAGGGGCGGCAGCCCCTGGGACAGGACGGGTAGGGGCGGCGGGGGCGAGGAAAACCCACAGGTCACCCGGCCGCCGATGCCAGCACCCCCACCCCCTCCCGAATCCGCGCGGGAGACAGATGCGCGTACCCCAGAACCAACCGCACCCCCTCGTCAGGCACCCGCCCGTACTGCGCCAGCCCCCGCACCGCGACCCCCGCGGCCGCCGCCCGCTCCAGGAAACGGTCGAGCGGCCCGTAGCGATCGGGCAGCGCGGCGATGACGTGCAGCCCTGCCGCGATCCCGGACACCTCCGCCCCGGGAAAGTGCTCGTCGAGCGCGGAGACCAGCGCGTCACGCCGCTCCCGATAGGCCCGCTGACACCGCCGCAGCTGCCGGTCGTAGTCCCCCCGCTCCACGAACCGGGCGAAGAGCGCCTGGTCGAGGGTGGGATGGCCGAGATCCATGGTCCGCTTGCGCTCGACGACCTCCTCCGCCAGCGACGCCGGTACGAGGAGCCAGCCGAGCCGCAGCCCGGGCGCGAGGGACTTGCTGACGGACCCGGCGTACGCCACCCGCTCGGGGTCGAGCCCCTGCAACGCGCCCACCGGCGCGCGGTCGTAGCGGAAGTCCCCGTCGTAGTCGTCCTCGACGATCAGTCCGTCCACCGCCCGCGCCCAGTCCAGCAGTTCGGCCCGTCGCCGCGCGGAGTACGCGATCCCCGACGGGAACTGATGCGCCGGCGTCGTCACCACCGCCCGCACCCCGGACTCCCGCAGCGGCCCGACGGCCAGCCCTTCCTCGTCCAGCGGCAGCGGCACGGTGTCGAGCCCGGCGGCGGAGTACAGCGTCCCGTGCTCGGGGCTGCCCGGGTCCTCGACGCCGGCCGTGCGTATCCCGCGCGCGTGGAGCACGAATCCGAGCAGGGTCGTCGCCTGCGCCACCCCGGAGACCACGACGATCCGCTCGGGGTCGGCGACCACGCCCCGGCGCCGGACGAGCAACTCCGCGAGGGCCGTACGCAGCCGGGGCAGGCCGCGCGGGTCGGGGTAGCCCAGTGCCTGATGGGGCAGCTCCGCGAGCACTCCGCGCTGGGCCGCCGCCCACGCGGCACGCGGGAACAGCGACAGGTCCGGCGTCCCGGGCACGAAGTCGGCGCGGGCCCCGGGGGAGCGCGGAGCGCGGTCACGCGCGCGTGGAAGGGCGGCCCGCACGGCGGCGCCCACCCAGGTCCCGGCACCCCGGCCGCTGCGCAGATACCCCTCCGCGACCAACTGCTCGTACGCCTCCGTCACCAGCCCGCGCGACACCCCGAGATCGGCGGCCAGCTCCCGGCTCGCCGGCAGCCGCGTCCCCCGCGAGAGCCGCCCCGACCGGATCGCCTCCCGCAGCGCCGCCTGCAGGGTCCGCCCACGCGCGCGTGCGGGCGCGTCGGCGACCGGCAGCAGCAACTCCCAGGCGGCGGTCCATGCGACGGGCCTGGAGGGATCCCTCGTCTCCGCATTGGTCCCCGATGACGTCATGAAAGTGGACCTTAATCCGGACCGCCCGCGTCCCTAGCGTCACGGCCATGAAAGCCATGACCGCGCGGACCACCGCCACGAGCTCCACGGCGACGCCCGCCGCAGGCACCCGCGGAACCCTCCTCGCCGCCCTCGCCTGCGTCCTCGTCGGCGGCTCCTTCACCGCCAACAGCGTCCTGGGCGAGTACCCGTACGCCGGCGGCCAGTTCCTCCGCTACGGCCTCGCCTGCCTCCTGCTGCTCCCGCTCCTCGGCCCGGGCGGCACGGCCCCCCTGCGTCGCCTGACCGCACGGCAGTGGGCGCGGCTCGGCCTGCTCGCGGCGGTCGGCATGCTCGGCTTCAACATTGCCGTGATCGCCGCCGAACGCACGGCGGAACCGGCGGTACCGGGGGTCTTCGTGGGCTGCGCCCCGGTGGTCGTCGCCGTCCTCGTCCCCCTGATGGAGGGCCGGCGTCCACAACGGCTGGTTCTCTACGGGGCGTTGCTGGTCGCGGCAGGCGCGTCCACCGTCCAGGGATGGGGTCGTACGGACGGCGTGGGCATCGCCTTCTCGGTGTGCGCGCTGGTGGGCGAGGTCGGCTTCGCGGTGCTGGCCGTGCCGGTGCTGCGACCGCTCGGACCGAGGCTCCTGTCGGCGACCGTCTGCGCGGTCGCCGCGATCGAGTCGGCCGCCGTCGGCCTGGTCGTCGACGGCGGCGCATGGCTGCGCCGCCCGGACACCACGGAGACCGCCGCGCTGCTGTGGCAGGCGGCGGTCGTCACGGTCATCGGGTTCGTGTGCTGGTACATGGGCATGCAGCGCATCGGCGCCGAGCGTGCCACCCTCTTCTCCGGCCTCATCCCGGTGGCCGCCGCCTGCACGGCACCCCTCGTCGGCACGGGCTCCTACGGCGCCGCGCAGGCCGTCGGCAGCGCGCTGGTGGGCGCCGGAGTCGCCCTGGGATCGGGGGCGTCGGCACGCCGCCGGTCAGCGGCCGCCGTCGAGTCAGCGGCCGCCGTCGAGTCAGCGGCTGCCGTCGAGGATGACGCGGGCGACCAGGGCGGGGTCGTCGTTCATGGGGCAGTGGCCGCAGCCGGGCAGCCGTACCAGCCGGGCGCCGGGGATGACCCGCTTGGCGCGGAGGCCCTGACGGCGCACGAGCAGCCAGTCCCGCGTGCCCCAGGCCACGGTGACCGGAAGCCCCGGGATGTCGTCGGTGAACAGGACGCTGCCGCCTGCCCGGAGGGTGTCGTCGAACCCGGTCGCCCCGGCCAGCGCGAGGGTCTCGGCGACCACCGCCTCGGGTGAACGGCGGCTCGGGCGGGCGTAGATGGTGCTCGTCAGGGCGGTGCGGCCGGCTGCCGAACGCGACAGCCGCTCGACCAGGGGCAGCGGCAGCCGCCGCGAGATGTGCCGCATGGTGAGCAGGACGCCGAACGCGTAACGCCGCTCGGCCTCGTTCCAGAAACCGGCCGGGGACAGGGCCGTGACGGACCGTACGAGCTTCTCGCGGCCCAGCTCCAGGGCGAGCAGACCACCCAGGGAGTTGCCCGCCACATGCGGGCGGTCGAGCTCCAGCGCCTCGCAGAAGGCGCCGAACACGGCGGTCGTCGTGGGCAGGTCGTAGGAGAGGCCGTCCGGCAGCGCGGGGGACTCGCCGAAGCCGGGCAGGTCCACGGTGATGACCTCGCGTTCGGCCGCCAGGATGTGCGTCACCGGGTCCCAGGCCTGCCGGTGGTGGCCGATGCCGTGCAGCAGGAGCAGCGGCTCGCCGGTGCCCTCGCGCGTGTAGGAGACCGTCACGGGCCGCGGGCCGAGCGGGGAGGGGACCTGGAAGGAGACCGTGGCGGCGGACATGGAGCAGCTCCTCGTCTGTGAGGCGGGCGCGCAGGTGTACGGCGTTCGTAGACAGCTTGTCAGCAACTGCTACCGGCCGGTAGTCCTCGGGAGTAACAAGCCCGCGCGCGTCGTCGGAATCGCCTGGACAGGGCCGCGTCCCTCGCGATGGGATGGAACGGTGACCACCGACATCGCGACCGACGTCTTCGAAGCACACCGCCCCGTCCTCATGGGAGTCGCCTACCGCATGCTCGGCCGGGTCGCCGACGCCGAGGACGTGGTCCAGGAGGCCTGGCTGCGCTGGTCCGGCGCCGACCGGTCCGACGTGCGCGAACCGCGTGGCTACCTGGTCCGCGTCACCACCCGGCTCGCGATCGACCGGCTGCGCCAGGTGCAGTCCCGCAACGAGGCCTACCCCGGTCCGTGGCTGCCCGAGCCGTACGCCACCGACTACGCGGCGACCGTCCCGGACACCGCCGAGCGGGCCGTCCTCGCCGACACCGTCTCGCTCGCCGTCCTCGTCGTCATGGAGTCCCTCTCGCCCCTGGAACGCGCGGTGTTCGTGCTCCGGGAGGCCTTCGGCTACCCGCACGCCGAGATCGCGGCGATGATCGACCGCACGGAGTCCGCCGTGCGCCAGCTCGCCGGGCGGGCCCGCCGGCACGTCGACGAGCGGCGCCCGCGCTACGAGGTCGACCCGGCCGAACGCCGCGAGCTGACCGAGCGGTTCCTCGCCGCCGCGGCCGACGGCGACCTGGACGGCCTGATGTCGCTGCTGGCCCCCGACGTCCGTCTCGTGGGCGACGCCGGCGGCTTGAGCAAGGCCCCCGTGCGTGTCCTCGAAACCGCCGACAAGGTGGGACGGTTCGTGCACGGTGTCTCCCGCAAGGGCCTCGTCGACGCGTCGTTCCGCTTCATGGAGATCAACGGCGGATTCGCGGTGGTCCTCCTGTCGGGCGCCAAGGTCGACAGCGTGTTCCAACTCGATGTCGCCGACGGCCGTATCCAGTGCGTCTACATCGTGCGCAACCCGGAGAAGCTGCTCTCCCTGACGCTGGATCAGTAGGCCGTACGTCCTTGGTACTCGGCCTCGTGCGCCTCGCGGCCGTGAAGCCTCGATGAACGCTGTCGTGCGTACGACTCGTCGGGTGGCCGGGCGTTCGATGATTGGTCTTGACCAAGGGTGGGGGCAGGCCTATGGTCGCAGGAAAGTGCAACAACCTTTAATAAACAAGGGCGCTAAAAACGCCGCCGGGCCACGGCGAAGCAGCGGAGGACAGGGTGGGGACCCAGCAGCTGGAATCGGTGCCGGAACCGAAGTACTGGCATCTGAAGACCGTGCTCAGTGAGGCATTGGACTCCGAGTTCTCGGTGGGCGAGATCCTGCCCAACGAACGTGACCTGGCGGCCCGCTTCGGCGTCGCCCGGGCCACCCTCCGCCAAGCGCTGGAGCAGCTCGAACTGGAGGGCCGCCTGCAGCGCCGCCGCGGCGTCGGCACCACCGTGGCACCCCCGCGCGTGGGGGTCGCGGTCGGCACCGAGCAGCACGCGTGGCCGGGCACCGTCGGCGACACCTGGCAGGCCGTGGACTGCACGGCCGCGGCGCCGCCCGCCGCGGTCGCCGACATGCTGGAGAGCGTCCACGGCGAGCAGGTGCACGTCGTGCGCCGCTCCCGCATGTCGCACGGCCAGCCCGTCGCCGCCGAGCTGCTCTACATCCCGGCCGGCTCGGTGCCCGCCCTGTCCGCCATAGACACGCCCTCCGGCGCCGCACGCGCGCGTGCCGTGCTGCGCGAGCTGCAGCGCCTGGAGCTGGAGGGGCAGGACCGCTCGGTGGAGCTGGGCTCCGCCCGCGCGGACGACGCCAAGGAACTCGACCGGCTGCCCGGCGCGCCCGTCCTCGTCGTCACCACCCGCTTCTTCGCCGAGGGGCGCACGGCGGCCGTCTCCATGGCCACCTACCGCGCTGACACGTGCCGCCTGACCTTCGGCGACTCGGGCGGCGTCGAGATCCACCACGGCCCGGAGCGCCGCGCGTCCTGACGACGCGGGCAGTCCCTACGAGCCGCACCCGCCGCACCCGCCGCGCCCCGGACTTCCGGGGCGCGGCGTTGTGCGTACCGGGGCCGCGGGGCCGAGGCGGTCCTGGGCTCGGCAGCGTTTCCGGCACCGGCATCGGGACGGACGCCGGCACCACGACGGCACCGGCATCGGGACGGACACCGGCACCAGCATGGGGACGGCATCGGCGTCGGCATCGGGACGGCACCGGCGCGGGCTCAGCGCCGTGCCGTCACCGTGCCCTCGACCGCGAACAGCTGTTCCTCGACGTGGTCCAGGGCCAGCCGGAGCGCGCCCATGGCGACGGCCGCCTCTCCCAGTCGGGAGAGGGCGACGCGGGGCGGGCGCAGGCAGTAGCGGGCCAGCTCCTGGCGGAGAGGATCGAGGACGTCGTCGATGCCGGTCGCCCAGCCGCCGACGACGACGAGCTCGGGGTCGAGGGCGAGGACGAGGGCCGTCACGTCGTGGACGAGGCGCTGTATGAAACGGTCGACGGCCTCGCGGGCCCGCTCGTCGCCCTCGCGCGCGTGTTTGAAGACCTCGGCGACCGCCTGCTCGTCGAGCGGATGCAGGGGCTCGCCCGTGGTCGACAGCAGCGCCTCCGGGGTGGCCTCGCGGCCCAGCAGGTGCAGCGCGCCGATCTCCCCGGCCGCGCCGCCGTAGCCCCGGTGCAGCCGCCCCCCGATGAGTGAACCGGCGCCCGGACTCAGCCCCGCGAGTACGAACACCATGTCGTCGGACTCGGCGGCCGCGCCCTTCCAGTGCTCGGCGACGGCGGCGGCGTTGGCGTCGTTCTCGACCAGGACGGAGCACTTGAAGGAGCGGCTCAACCGCTCACCCAGGTTCAGGCCCGTCCACTCCGGCAGGGCCGAGCAGAGGCGGACGGCGCCGTCGGCCTCGATGATCCCGGGGCTGCCCACACCCACCGCCCGCAGCGAGCCGCGCGAGACGCCGGACCTGCGGAGCAGCTCGGCGACGGTCGAGCGCAGCCGCTCCAGCCGGTCGTCCGCCGACGCGGACTCGGAGACGTCCTTGGACAGCGAGCCCAGCACCCGCCCGTCGAGGTCCGCGAGCAGCGCGGTCACCTGGTGCGAGCCCACGTCCAGGCCCAGCAGATGGCCCGCCTCGGCCCGGAACCGGTAGTGCCGTGCCGGGCGCCCCTGCCGCCGGGCGGCACCCTCCTCGGCGGCCTGCTCGACCACCAGCCCGGCCTCGACCAGGCCTTCGACGACGCCCTCGACCGTGGGCCGGGACAGCCCGGTGACGGTGGTGATCTCGGTGAGCGTCGCGTGGTCCGTGGCGCGCAGCGCGTGCAGCACCACGGCCGAGTTGATTCTTCGGAGCAGAGAAGGATCCCCGCCGGTCAGTCGCCCCAACGTCCGTCCTCCCAGCTCGCGCCCGTGTCTGCCGGATCGTACTCGCCGCGACGCACCCCGGCGAGTGCCTGACGCCCCCGACCTGCGGAATCCCACCACGGGCGCCCGGCCCGCCCACCCTCACCACCGGCGCCCGGCCGCCCGGCTCGCCATCCCCACGGCCGCCCGCCGTGCGCCCGTCCAGACTGCGCGCCCGTCCAGACCGCGCTCCCGGCCGGGCCGCGCGCGCCGCGAACCCGGCGTCTCGGCTCCGACGACCGGCCGGACCGCGTGCACGACCTCCTGACGCAGCGCCAATTGTCAGTGGTGCCCGGTTTACTGGACCGCATGAGCATCACGCAGCACCTCGCCGTCATCGACCGGCTGTGCTCCGAGGAGTTCCCGGCGGAGCCCGGCCGGTCGGACGTCGGCACGGCCGGACCGGGCTATCACGTCGCCGAGTTACGGACGAGTGCCGACTTCTGGGAGGACGACGGCACGCGGCGGGAGGAGGCCGAGGAGCAGTACGAGGCGGACCGGGACGCCCTGTCGGAGCGGCTGGCCGAACGCTGGGGCGCACCGGACGTGTTCAGCCTGTGGAGCGTTCTCGACCGGTCCATGGACGGCGAGGACCTGCCCGAGCCCTGGGCGGTGCTCAGCTCCCACGTCCCGGACGTGCACCTCTGGCGGGCCGACGGCCGCTGGGTGGCCCTCGGTGTCTCCCAGTGGGACAAGGAGCTGCCGTTCCAACTCGTCGCCCTGATAACGGAGATCGCCCCACCATGAGGCGCCGGCTCGCCGCGCCGACCCCCGCCGGTCAAGTCCTGCGCCCGTCAGTCCTCCGCCGCCACCCGCAGCCGCCCGAACTCCTCCGCCATCGTCGCCGCCGTCCAGTGCGCGTTCAGCCCGCTGGGATTGGGCAGCACCCACACACGCGAGGCCCCGATGGTCCGCTCCTGCGGCCCGACGGAGGCCTTGCGGTCGCCGAAGGCCGCCCGGTACGCGGTCACGCCGACCACCGCGAGCCAGCGCGGCCGGATCCGCTCGACCTTGGCGGTCAGCAGGCGCCCGCCCTCGACGTACTCCTCCGGCGTCAGCTCGTCGGCCCGCGCGGTGGCCCGCGCGACGACGTTCGTGATACCGAGCCCGTACGACGGCAACTCGCCCTGCTCCGACGGCTTGAGGAGCCGGGGCGTGAAGCCGGACAGATGCAGGACGGGCCAGAAGCGGTTGCCGGGGCGGGCGAAGTGGTGGCCGGTCGCCGCCGTCATCAGCCCCGGATTGATCCCGCAGAAAAGGACCCGGAGGCCGTCCGCGGTGACATCCGGCACCAGCCGGTCGCGGGCGGCCTCCAGTTCGGCCTGGGTGAAGCGGGTCAGAGGATCGCTCCGGGCGTGTAACCGGCGGCCTCGGGGCGCTGCTTGACGATCTCCTCGATCCGGCCGACGACGACGGCGACCTGGTCGGCCGCGGCACCCGTGAAGGAGAGCTTGTCGGCCATGAGCGCGTCGAGCTGGGCACGGTCCAGCGGGACGCGGTCGTCGGCGGCGAGCTTGTCGAGGAGCTCGTTGCGCTCGGCACCCTGCTCGCGCATCGCGAGGGCGGAGGCGACCGCGTTCTCCTTGATGGCCTCGTGCGCGACCTCACGGCCGACGCCCGCGCGCACCGCGCCCATCAGCACCTTGGTCGTGGCGAGGAAGGGCAGGTAGCGGTCCAGCTCGCGCGCGACGACGGCCGGGAACGCGCCGAACTCGTCGAGGACGGTCAGGAAGGTCTCCAGCAGACCGTCCAGCGCGAAGAAGGCGTCCGGCAGCGCGACCCGGCGCACCACCGAGCAGGACACGTCGCCCTCGTTCCACTGGTCGCCGGCCAGCTCGCCGGTCATCGAGGCGTAGCCGCGCAGGATGACCATGAGGCCGTTGACGCGCTCGCAGGAGCGGGTGTTCATCTTGTGCGGCATGGCGGACGAACCGACCTGACCGGGCTTGAAGCCCTCGGTCACCAGCTCGTGCCCGGCCATCAGCCGGATCGTCTTCGCCAGCGAGGACGGCGCCGCCGCCAGCTGCACCAGCGCGGTCACCACGTCGTAGTCCAGCGAGCGCGGGTAGACCTGGCCGACGGAGGTGAACGCCTGCGCGAAGCCGAGGTGCCCGGCGATCCGGTCCTCCAGCTCCGCCAGCTTGGCAGCGTCCCCGCCCAGCAGGTCCAGCATGTCCTGGGCCGTGCCCACCGGGCCCTTGATGCCGCGCAGCGGGTAGCGGCCGAGCAGCTCCTCGACGCGGCCGTACGCCACGAGCAGCTCGTCGGCGGCGGTCGCGAACCGCTTGCCGAGGGTGGTGGCCTGCGCGGCCACGTTGTGCGAGCGGCCGGCCATGACCAGCTCGCCGTACTCACCGGCCAGCTTGCCGAGGCGTGCCAGCACGGCCACCGTACGGTCGCGGACCAGCTCCAGGGAGAGCCTGATCTGCAGCTGCTCGACGTTCTCGGTGAGATCGCGGGACGTCATGCCCTTGTGCACGTGCTCGTGCCCGGCGAGGTCGTTGAACTCCTCGATCCGCGCCTTCACGTCGTGCCGCGTGACCTTCTCGCGCTCGGCGATGGAGGCCAGGTCGACGGTGTCGAGGACCCGCTCGTAGTCGGCGAGCGCCCCGTCCGGCACCTCGATGCCGAGGTCCTTCTGGGCCCGCAGCACGGCCAGCCAGAGCTGCCGCTCCAGCCTCACCTTCTGCTCGGGCGACCAGAGCGTGGCGAGCTCGGCGGAGGCGTAGCGTCCGGCGAGGACGTTCGGGATACGGGGCTTGGCTGGCGCAGAAGTCACGTGGACGGAGTTTACCCGGCGTCCAGAGCGCCACCGGAACGTCCACCCTGTCCAGAGTGCCCAGGTCGCGGGCGCTGTGGACAGGGGCGTTCTCCGAGGCCGTGAGACGAGCGCGAGACGTCGGCCGCTGCGGTCGGCCTCCGACGTGTTCCGGCACCCGGCGTACGCAAGGGTGTCGCGCTCGCTGCGGGTGCGAGGAGCGGCGACGGCGCGGCGCCGCAGATGAGTGACCTGCTGCCGGGGAATCCTTAGAGCAACCAATGGTTGCGCATGCCGGAGGGGTGGCGTACGGTAATGCGCAACCAAAGGTTGCACGAGGAGGGGAGTGGGATGGAGTACGGCAGCATCGAGCGGGAGATCCACGTCGAGGCCACGCCCGAGGTGGTCTACGAGGTCATCAGCAAGCCCGAACACCTGCGGGAGTGGTGGCCGGACGAAGCGGAACTCGAGCCGGTGCCCGGCGCCACCGGGGTCATCTCGTTCGGCGACAGGTCTACGCCGGAGGCGCAGGTCGCCCCGGTCACCGTGTTGGAGGCCGATCCGCCCCGGCGGTTCTCGTTCCGGTGGGTGTACGGCGAGGGTGAGGCCGCGACGCCGGCCAACTCGCTCCTGGTCACCTTCGAGCTGGTCCCGTCGGGTACGGGCACACTGCTGCGCTTCAGCGAGGAGGGGTTCCGGGAGAAGGGCTGGGAGGCGGCCGTGCTCGAGGAGCAGTACCGCGAGCACGTCAACGGCTGGGACTACTTCCTGCCCCGCCTCGTCACGTATGTCGCTCGGCTGGTGTCGACGCCATGAGCGTCATCATCGACGACGAGCTCTGGTCGGCGGTGGGGGACCCCGTCCGGCGGCGGATGCTCGACCTGCTGCTGGCGGGCGGCGGGACGGCAACCACGCTGAGCGAGCAGTTGCCGGTCACGCGGCAGGCGGTCGCCAAACACCTCGCCGTACTCGGCCGGGTCGGGCTGGTCCACGTCACGCCGTCCGGACGCGAGCGTCTCTACGAGGTGGACGAGGCCCAGTTCGCCCGCGCGGTCGCGCAGTTGTCGGCGGTCGGGGCCACCTGGGACGCCCGGCTGCGTCGCATCAAGCGGATCGCCGAAGCAATCCAGCGAAGCCAGGAGGGCTGACACCTCACGAACGCACGTCGCCGCATCCGTGGCGGCGCTGATGAACCGCCCGCATGCGGGCGGTTGCACGAGAAGGAGGTATCGAGATGGTGGACATCCTGCACAGGATCGGAGTCACGTCGTCTCCCGACGCCGTCTACGCGGCCTTGACCACGGTCGATGGGCTGGCGAGCTGGTGGACGGAGGAAACGGACGCTGACGGCAGGGTCGGGGGAGTGATCCGGTTCCGCTTCGAGCCCGGCGGGTTCGACATGAAGGTCCTGGAGGCTCAGCCCGCCGAACGCGTGCTCTGGGAGGTCGTCGACGGTCCCGAGGAGTGGATCGGCACGCGGATCCGCTTCGAGCTCAAGCAGGAGGACGGCTTCACGATCGTGTTGTTCCGGCACGAGGGCTGGAAGGAGCCGGTGGAGTTCATGTACCACTGCAGCACCAAGTGGGCGACCTTCCTGATGAGCCTCAAGAAGCTGGTCGAAACCGGCAAGGGTGAGCCGGCGCCGCACGACGTCAAGATCAGCAACTGGCACTAGACCTTGCCCGCCACGTACTGGCGGAAGCGAGCTCTTCGTCCGGAAGGCCGAGGCCGCCCGCGAAGAAGTCCTGGGCGACGTGTAGCGGCAGCGCCCATGAGTGGACGGTGGCCCCGAAGCCGGGTGGCCCCGAAGCCGGGTGGCCCAGGGGCCGCGGCCGCGTTCAGAGGCAGCTCTCCTCGAACTTGACCGCGGTGAGCTTCACTGGCTGCCCGTTCAGCTTCGTGCCCTTCGTCGGCGTCTGGGTGCATACCTTCCAGTTCGACTCGATGAGGATGAACCTGCCCTCGCCGGACGCGTCCTCCACGGTGAGCGAGGTGCTGGAATCGAGCGCGGCGCGGGCGGTGTTCACGGACGTGCCCGTGAAGTCGGGCATCCTTCCGCTGGCGGCCGACGGTTCGGTCTGGTCCTTGGCCGGGCAGTCCTCCTCCAGCTTCACGGCGCCGAAGTCCAACTCGGTGTCCGTCGACGTGCTGGTGCCGGCCTTGATGTTTTGGGAGCAGACCTTCCAGTGCCGGTCGAAGGCTTGCAGACGGCCACGGCCGAGGGAGTCGTGAGACTTCAGGCTGTGGAACCCGGCGTCTTGCGCTGTGTCCTGGGCGCTCTGGAGGCCCATGCCGACGAAGTTGGGGACGGTGGCCTTCTCGGTCTTCGGCTTGTCGTCGGCGACTGCGCTCTGCCTGCCGTCGGCGGCCGCGTTCGGGCTGCTGCTCGTGGCTGCGGATGGCGTGCCGGCGGGGTCGTTGCCGTCGATGGCGTTGCCGATGGCGCCGAGGACGAGTACGCCTGCGATGACGCTGCCGATGATTTTCCAGTTGGCCATGGTTGCCCCTGTTGTGCGGGTTGTCATGAGGAGGCAGCGTATGAGGGGTTACCGAGGCGCGTGGGGTGTGTGGCGGTTCCGTGACCTGAACGGGTGGGCGTGCAGGGTGGATGCGGCGGGTTTCGCCGCCCCGTTGTTTGGGCGATCCGCGCTGGTGCGCGCGGAAACGTGAGGACCCCCGGTCACCTGCCCGGCCGGGGGCCTCGTGTGCCTGAGTCTTTTCGGAGGAACCTATGAAGCCGGTTGCGCGGCCATCAGCCCCCGTCGACACCGCCGGCACCTGCGGCTTCCGGGCCCTCACCGCTCGTCGGCGAGCTCCGCCAGGATGTCCCCGTGGCACGGCTCGGGCGCGCACCAGCAGGCCAGCGTCCTGCCGCGCAGCTCCGGCACCAGGGCCATCAGTTCGGGGGCGGCCGTCAGGTACTCCCGGTACTTCGCCATCACCTCGGCCCGCGTCCCGTCGCGCTTCTTCTTCTCGGTGTCGTATTGGAACGGGTTGAAGAGCGGATGCTGCGGCAGGTCCCAGTGGCCCATGGTCCAGCGGCGGCCGATGTACACCAGGTCGCTGGGGGCGTACTCCAGCCGGGGGCCGAAGTCGCGGATGCGGCCCTTCAGGTTGATCACTGTCGTGGACACGCGTGCCTCCCGGTGCGGCGGCTCCCTACGCTACTGGGCCCTCGTACGGCAGCAACTCGGGCCGCTTGGCCGGCACGCCGTCGCCGGACGGTGTACCCATGGGGCAACTAGTGTTCTGAGTCGGGAATTCTGTTCAGATAACTGGCGAGGCGTTCGAGGATCTCGTCTGCGGTCTTCGTCCAGACGTAGGGCTTCGGGTCGGTGTTCCAGGCGGCGATCCAGTTGCGGATGTCCTTCTCCAGGGCTTGGACGGACCTGTGAACGCCGCGCCGTATCTGCTTGTTGGTCAGTTCGGCGAACCATCGCTCGACGAGGTTCAGCCAGGACGAGCCGGTCGGTGTGAAGTGCAGGTGGAAGCGGGGGTGGGCCAGGCAGCCACTTCTTGATGGCGGGGGTCTTGTGGGTGGCGTAGTTGTCGCAGATGAGGTGGACATCCAGGTCGGCGGGCACCTCTTTGTCGAGCTTGGTGAGGAACTTCTTGAACTCCTCAGCCCGATGTCTGCGGTGCAGGGAGCCGATCACTTTGCCGGTGGCGGCCTCGAGGGCGGCGAACAGGGTGGTGGTGCCGGCGCGGACGTGGTCGTGGGTCACCCGCTCGGGAACCCCGGGCATCATTGGCAGCACGGGCTGGGATCGGTCCAGGGCCTGGATCTGCGACTTCTCGTCGGCGCAGAACACCAGGGCCCGCTCGGGCGGGTCCAGGTAAAGGCCGACGACATCGTGGACCTTGTCGACGAAGTACGGATCGGTCGACAGTTTGAAGGTCTCCGACCGGTGCGGCTGCAGGCCGAAGGCCCGCCAGATCCGTGAAACCGACGACTGCGAGAGGCCCGTCTCCTTCGCCATCGACCGCGTCGACCAGTGCGTTGCGTTCTTCGGAGTGGATTCCAGCGTCTTGGTGACTACCGCGGCGACCTGCTCGTCCGTCACGGTCCTTGGGCCGCCCGGACGCGGCATGTCACCCAGACCGGCGATCCGGTACTGCGCGAACCGGGCCCGCCAGCGGCCCACCGCATGGGGTGTGGAACCGAGCTGAGCAGCCACGTCCTTGTTCGAGGCGCCCTCGGTGCAGGCCAGGATGATCCGACACCGCAACGCCCATGCCTGCGGCGTGGAACGTCGCCGCACCCACTCCTCGAGTGCGGCCCGTTCTTCGTCCGACAGTGTCAACTCGGCCTTCGGCCGCCCCGTCCGTGCCATGGAGCAAGCCTATACATCTGAACAGAATTCCCGACTCAGAACACTAGGGCGTGTTTCGGAAGTCCCTTCGTCGCCCGAAGGGCGGCTCTGCGGCGTCCGGTGCGGCGAGAGTGCGTGCCGGGCGTCGCAGAGCAGAAGGGACTTCCGAAACACGCCCTGGTCCGGAACGCGGGGGCGACAGCGAGGATCACCGCTCGTGCGGCCTCCGAACAGGCATGTTGCCCGGAATGCGGTGCCGGCTCAGCTCGGATGCCTGACCGGTACCGACGGCGGATCACCGATCTGGCCGTTGGCGGTTCGGGAGCGGCAGAACAGGAGCTGCTTCGGCGAGGTGCTCGTGAACGGGGATCGATCGTAGTCCCCGTAGCGCTGCGCGACGTCGAGACCGGCCAGCCGGCAGAGCGCCAGGAGTTCCTCGGGAAAGAAGCAGCGCATGCTGACCTTCTTGGTGCGTACGCACACGCCGTCGCGTAGGTAGTCCAGCGTGAAGCGCAGCACTTGCGCGGCGGCGTCGTAGCTGGTCGTCGCTCGCACGTCGAGCCTCGCCCCGTCCCGGTCCACGACCGACTTGTGGTGGTAGGGCGACTCGGGGAGCCGGCACAGCTTGGCCATGTCGGGGTTGAAGACGTCCAGGATCAGGGTCCCGCCTGGTCGCAGCACGTCTCGCGCCGAGGCGAGGAACGCGACCACGGAATCCAGGTCGTGCAGGTGCTGCATCGCGTTGGTTGCCGAGAACACCAGGGCGAAGCGCCTGTCGGAGCGGATGTCTCGGCAGTCCTGTTCCAGCCACTCGACTGGCAGTCGCTCGTCCTCGGCCCGCTGACGGGCACGCGCGAGCATCGAGGGCATGATGTCGAGCCCTGTGACCTCGACACCCGCCCGCGCGATCGGCAGGGTGATGCGCCCGGTTCCGCAGGCCACCTCCAGGACCGGACCGCCCGCCCGGACCGCTTGGTCGAGGAAGAACGGGATGTCGTGGGTGCGTGCGGTGAACTCCTGATCGTAGAAGTCCGCATCGTCGTATACGGCCAGGTCCTCCAGTGGCTTCATCGCGCCACCACCGGCGTCGGGCCGAAAGCGTCAGCAAGGCTGGTCAGGATGGAGCCGGACCAACTGCTCTCCCCGAACACGCTGACCGGCATGGCGAGTACGCCGCATTCACGCTGGAGCGTCTCCGCCGGGATTCCAACCGGGAAGAAATAGTTGCCGGGACACGTCCGGCTCGCCGTGGGAATCGCCCCGAGCACTTCGTCCGGCAACCGTTCGAACAGCCGCTCAGCCCGTGCGGCCAGTTCGTCGACGACCTGCCGGGGCACGTCGCTGTGCTCGGTCAGCAGACGGTCGGCGAGCCTCAGCTGTGCCGGCGTCGGCGGATCCGCCCGGAACGCTTCGGCCAATGCGGCGTGCGCCGGGCCCAGCAGGACCACGCCGAACGTGCGTGGCCACAGCCATCCCTTGGTGACCGAATGCAGCAGGACCGCACAACCGGTGTCCAGCAACCGCCGTGTGCCGGCGGCGAACGGGGCTCCCAGGTCGTAGACGCTGTCGATCAGCAGGCGGCGGCGTGGTGATTCCCGCAACCACGAAATCACCGAGGCGCACTCGGCGTCGGACAGGTAACGGCCGAGCGGCTTGCTGGGGTTGGCGAGCAGCAGGTATTCGGGCCGGTCGTCCGCCGGCGAGCTCGGCAGGGCCGGCGCCGGCAGCGTCGGATAGGACATGGGCGCCAGGCCCGCAGCGCGGGCCAGCTCGAAGTAGACCGGGTACACGTCACCGGGCAGCCACAACCGCGCGTGCACGGCGCGCAGCCAGTGGAACACCACACCGAGCCCGTGCCGGACCCCTCGACAGACCATGGCGTGGCCGGACCACTCTTCCGGCAGCTCGAAGCGCCGCAGCCAGGCACGGGCGAGATCGCACCGGTGCACCGTACTCATGTCGGTCGGCGGTTCCGGCCGCACCGGAGCAAGCGCCCGGTACACGTTGGTCTCGGCGGCGTCCAGAAGCGACGAGGAAGCACTGAGTTGCCGCTGCCGGAATTCCAGGAACTCCTCGAACCTCATGCCGCCGCGCCTTCCGGCACGATCTCGCTGGCCCGGTCTTCCAGGGAGGCGTAGCAGCGTCCGTCGGCCATGACGTTCCAGCTGCGTGCGATCCCGCTGGTGCGTTCCCAGAGCAGACTGGGCTCGGTGTAAGCGGCGATCCGCATCGGCCGTCCGTCCCAGCTGCCGTGGTAGACCGGCGCCCCCCAGGGCAGGCGGCTCGCCAGTTCGAAACCGTGCTGCTCGGCGAACCCGGTGACGAGGGACAGCGACACCTGGTGCTCTCGGCTCCAGACGTTGGCGGCGCGGTCGAAGTAGAGCGACTCGGTGCTGGTGGATACGTAGAGCTCTTTGAAGCAGACTTCCTCGACACCGAGAGCCGCGGCCCACGAAAGGTAGTCGGCGACCTCGGCCGCGTCGGCGACGCCGCCGTGCTGGAGTACACAGATCAACCTCATCCGCAGCCCCGGCCAGCGGTCACGTTCCACGCGCCAGGTGTCGACGACAGAGCTCACCGGCGTGCGCAGCATCATCAGCCGCTCGCTGACGGCGTCGTCCTGATGGTGCCGGGAGACCGCCAGCACGCTCAGGCCCGCCGTGCTCAGGGCTGCGAGGCGGTCGGCCCGATCAGCGTGCCGGCCTTTCGCCAGGGTGTGCGCGTTGGTGATCAGGACGACCTTCGGGAAGGCCGCCGAACAGGCGGACACCAGTCGCAGCTGCTGTTCGAACGGTATGAGCGTGGGCTCCCCGCCGCCGGTGATCACCGCACGCTCGGCACCCGCCGCACGGGCGCGCTCCAGCCAGTGGGCGACCGCGTCCCACGGGACCCGTGCCGGTGCCTGGTCGCTGGAGATCGAAGCCGCGGAGAAGCAGAACGAACAGCGGGCCTGGCAGGCGGAGGCGACCGGCAGAAGCGACACCGAGCGCGGTCGCGTGTCGGCGTAGCGACGCAGTGCCGAACCGTGCAGGTGCAGGGAGGACGCCATCGCATCCTCGACGGTCGTCGGGCGCAGAGTGAACTCGTCGCCCGCTTGGTCGAGTTCGTGGACTGCTGACAACCGGATGCGAGCCTCGCGCAGTTCCATGCCGAGGCCGGTCGACACGTTGGGCACCAGCTTGTCGGGGTCCACCATGGTTTCCAGCACCAGCAGCCGGTCACCCGGAATGGCCAGACGGTCCAGCAGGCGTCGCGCCTTGCCGATGCCGATTCCCAACTCCGCACGGGTCAGCAGGTGGAACCGGTCGGGATAGGTACTTTCGGGAATCCCCGCCTTACCGTAAGCGAACGCGTACTTGTCGAAGCCCTTCGCGAAGTTCGACAGCACGATGACGTGGAAGCGCTGGTCGCCATGGTTCATCCCGTCATCATGCATGAACGGGCCCCAGACGACAGGGGCCGAACTGCAGGCGGAGCGCGGTGTCCCGATCCGATCCGTCGTCAACGACACGCCCCGCCCTGTCGCGGTCCACGACACGGCCACTGGTGACCTGGAGACCGTTGACCAGCCGGTGTGGCCGAGGACCTGCCCTTCGCCACGAGTACCCGATCGCACCCCGATGCCAAAGCTGACGGCGCCGCGATCGGTCTCCCGGAGTCCTCGGCGGGAACGTGCTCCAGGTCCCCGTCCACGTGCCGATCAACGTCTGTTTCGGTCTGCGCCGTCGGCGCGAGACCGCCCGTGACTTACTGTGATCGGCGCACGGCAGCCGGGCGGGCTCCGGGTCAGGGCCCCACCTGTCGCCAGTCCGTCACAGGGCCGGGGGTGGTGTGGTCCGCAGGGGTGACCCAGAAGGCTTTGCCCAGCTCGGCGTTGAACTGGGCGCCTGTCCGGCCGTCGCCCGAGGAGCGGCCCGTGAGGCGGCGGCCTATCCACGGCAGCAGGTACTGGCGGGCGAACCGCGCGTGGGCCAGTTGGCGTGCGGTCCATCCGGGCGGTGGCGTCACGGGCATCGGCGTCCGCCACTCCGCGTCCTCCGCCTCGTAACCGAGTGCCTGCCAGACCGCCTCGGCGACCCGGCGGTGCCCGTCGGCCGTCAGATGCAGCCGGTCCACGTCCCACATGCGGGGGTCGCTCAGCGAAGGCGCGCCGTACAGGTCGACGACGAGGGCGCCGTGCCGGGCGGCCAGGCCGTCGACGCAGGCGAACAGTTCCTCCATGCGTGGCCGGAACCGCTCCAGGACAGGGCCCTGGCGGCCGGGGCTGCGCATCAGGACGAGCTGTTTGCAGGAGGGGGCGAGGCGCTCCACGGCCTCTTCCAGCAGTCCGGTCACCCGGCCCATGTCGCACTTCGGACGCAGGGTGTCGTTCAGGCCGCCGACCAGCGTGATCACGTCCGCCTCCATCGCGGACGCGACCTCCACCTGCTCGGCGACGATCTGCCCGATCAGCTTCCCGCGCACCGCGAGATTGGCGTACCGGAAGCCGGGCGTCTGCGCGGCCATGCGGCCCGCGAGGAGGTCCGCCCAGCCCCGGTACGTACCGTCGGGAAGGAGGTCGGACATGCCCTCGGTGAAGGAGTCGCCGACCGTGACAAGGCTGGAGTATGTGGGATTCGTCTGCATGGCGGAAACGATGCTAACGCGTTCACATACCCGTCGGTCGGTCGGCCTCCTCCACCTCGGACGTGACTCGGACATGACTCGGGCGGCACACGGACGGGACTCGGGCGGGACCGCGGACGGGCTCGGACGGGACCTCGGACGGACCTCGGACGGACCTCGGACGAGTCAGACGGATGGCTGCCCGAGCAGCTCCCGCAGCACGTCCTCCATGGTCACGATGCCCGCGAGCCGGCCGTCCTCGCCCAGCACGGCCGCCAGGTGCGTCCGGCTGCGGCGCATCGCGGTGAGCACGTCGTCCAGCGGTGTGGTCTCCCGGACCCGGGCGATGGACCGCATGTCCCGCACGGAGAACGGCACGTCGCGCGGGGCCGCGTCCAGCGCGTCCTTCACATGGAGATAGCCCACGATCCGGCGTCCCTCGTCGACCACGGGGAAACGGGAGAACCCGGACTCGGCCGACAGTCGCTCCAGTTCCTCCGGGGTGACGCCCATGCCCGCGTAGACGACCCGCTCCAGCGGGAGCACGACGTCGCGCACGGGCCGGCGGCCCAGCTCCAGGGCGTCGCGCAGCCGCTCCTGCGCGCGGTCGTCGATGAGTCCGGCCTCGCTGGAGTCCCGGACCAGACGGGCGAGTTCGGTGTCCGAGAAGGTCGCTGTGACCTCGTCCTTCGTCTCGATCCGCATCAGTTTCAGCAGCGCGTTCGCGAAGGCGTTGACCGTGAAGATCACCGGGCGCAGTGCTCGCGACAGCGCCACCAGCGGCGGGCCGAGCAGCAGGGCGCTGCGCACCGGCTCCGCGAGGGCGATGTTCTTCGGCACCATCTCGCCGAGCAGCATGTGCAGATAGGTGGCGAGCGCCAGAGCGATCACGAAGGACACCACGTGCCCCGCGCCCTCCGGCACACCCACCGCGTGGAACAACGGCTGCAGCAGATGCTCGATCGCGGGCTCCGCGACCACACCGAGGACCAGGGTGCACAGTGTGATGCCGAGCTGCGCGGCCGCCATCAGCGCGGACACGTGCTGCAGACCCCACAGCACGCTGCGCGCCCGCCGGTCGCCCTGTTCGGCGTACGGTTCGATTTGGCTGCGGCGCACCGAGATCAGGGCGAACTCGGCGCCCACGAAGAAGGCGTTGACGACCAGCGTCGCGAAACCGATCAGCAGCTGGACGGCGGTCATCGGGTCTCCTCCTCGTGCTTCTCGTGCTCCTCGTGCTTGTCGTTCTTGTCGCGCTTCTCGCGTTTCCCGTCTTCTTCGTGCTCCTCGTCGGACGCGGCCGGCGCGTGCAGCAGCACCCGCGCGGCCCGGCGGCCTGCGGCGTCCACCACGTCGAGCCGCCAGCCGACGACCTCGACGGTGTCGCCGACGGCCGGAATACGGCCCAGCTCGGTGGCGATCAGGCCCGCGAGCGTCTCGTACGGCCCCTCGGGTGTCCGCAGGCCCACGCGGGCCAGCTGGTCGGTGCGGGCCGAGCCGTCGGCCGAGTAGAGCTCCCGGCCGTGCTCGTCGGTGCCGACGGGGGCCAGGTCGGGTGTCTCGTGCGGGTCGTGCTCGTCCCGTACCTCTCCGACGACCTCCTCGACGATGTCCTCCAGGGTCACGACGCCGGCGGTCCCGCCGTACTCGTCGATGACGACGGCCATGGTGCGCTTGCCCGAGAGCCGGTCCAGGACCCGGTCGACGGTCAGTGACTCGGGGACGAGGAGCGGCTCGCGCAGCAGCTCCGCCACGGAGGTGCGCAGCCGGCGCTCGGCGGGCACGGCGAGGACGTCCTTGATGTGCACGGTGCCGACGACGGAGTCCAGGCTGCCGCGGTAGACGGGGAAGCGGGACAGGCCGGTGGCCCGGGTCGCGTTCGCCACGTCCTCGCAGGTCGCCTGTGCTTCGAGGGCGATGACCTGGACGCGCGGGGTCATCACGTTCTCCGCGGTCAGATCGGCGAGGTTCAGCGTCCGCACGAACAGCTCGGCGGTGTCCTCCTCCAGGGCGCCCTCCCTGGCCGAGTGCCGGGCGAGTGCCGCCAGCTCCTGGGGGCCGCGCGCGGAGGCCAGCTCCTCGGCGGGCTCGATGCCGAAGAGGCGCACGAGACGGTTGGCGGTGTTGTTGAGGTGGGAGATGAAGGGCCGGAACGCGGCGCTGAACCAGCGCTGCGGGGTCGCCACCTTCTTCGCCACCGGCAGCGGGGCGGAGATCGCCCAGTTCTTGGGCACCAGCTCGCCGACGACCATCAGCACGATCGTCGACAGGGCCGTACCGATCACGAGCGCCACCGAGCTCGACGCGGAAGCCGGCACGCCGACCGCCTCCAGCGGGCCCGCGATGAGCTTGGCGATGGACGGCTCGGCGAGCATGCCGACCACCAGGTTGGTGACGGTGATGCCGAGCTGGGCGCCGGAGAGCTGGAACGTCAGGTTCCGTACGGCCTTGAGGGCGCCGGCGGCGCCCCGCTCGCCGCGCTCCGCCGCCCGCTCCAGCCGGCCGCGGTCGACCGTGGTCAGGGAGAACTCGGCGGCGACGAAGGCACCACAGATCAGCGAGAGCAGCACCGCCACCAGAAGGAGGAGCACTTCGGTCATCGGGTCACCTCCGTCCCATGGTCGGACAGGGGCGGGAGGATCGCGCGATGTCGTCCACCGGCTCGGGTACGGGGTGTACCGGGTCGGGTACTGGGAGGCTCGCCCATGGGCGGACGCTCACAACCTTTCCGTAGAGGTTCACTGGTCCACCCATGGTAAAGGATCGGCAAAGCGCCTTCCCGTCGCCTCCGAGCTCTCCGGGACCTCAGCCCCCGAGCGGCTTCACCCACCGCCGCCACTTCTCCTCGGGTGCGTACCCGGCCGCCCGCCACGCATGGTGGGCCGTCTCGTTCCGGACGAGCACCATCGCGTCGCCGCGTCGCCCGCCGAGCCGTACGAACCGCTCCTCGGCCGCGGTGAGCAGGGCCGAGCCGATGCCCCTGCGCCGCCGCCCGGGGTGCACCGCGAGCCGGTACAGATGGCACCGCCAGCCGTCGAAGCCGGCGATGACCGTGCCCACCAGTTCGCCGTCCAGCTCGGCGAGGATCAGCGTCTCGGGGTCACGGGCCACCAGCCGCTCGACGCCCTCGCGGTCGTCGCTGATGCTCGTGCCCTCCGCCGCCACCTTCCAGAAGGCGAGGACGACGTCGAGGTCGTCGGGCGTCGCGGCCCGTATGCGCAGGTCGGTCATGGGCCGATCCCACCACGGGGGGCGGACGGCGGCCTGGAATTCCAGGATCCGGACAGGGGTCACGCGGTGGCGGACCGACCGGTCCCGCACCCGGCCTCGCGCCGGCGCACGTCATCTGCCGTGCAGCGCCTCGACGATCTTCGCGAAAGCCTCCATGTTCGGCTCCAGAACCGTCAGATACGAGAATCCGTACCGCTCCCGCTGCGCCAGCACCTGGTCGACGATCTCCTCCAGTGTCCCCACGAGGACCAGCGGCAGTTGGAGGGCCTGCTCCTCGCTCAGGTTCGGGAGGTGGCTGAGCCACGGCCGCACGGCGGCGCCGCGGTCCTCGGTGAGCTCGACGATCTGGACCAGCAGGTTGAGCTCGGCGGGCTCCTTCCGCCCGGCGGCGAACTCCTGGTAGCGGCCGACCCGTTCGTCGAGTTCCTCGGCGGTCAGTGGTTCCAGCTTGCCGTCGGCCACCGTCCGCGCGCCCGTGAACGCCGCGATGTCCGCGTGCTCGGCGGTGATCCGCAGCATCCGGTCGCCGTTGGCGCCGATGAGCAGCGGCATCCGGGGCCGCTGAGCCGGACGCGGCACGGGGGTCTCCCCGCTCGAACGCAGTCCAGAGTGGGGGAGCTCATCGGAGCCGAGGAGCCGGTCCAACTCCTCGACCGTGCGCAGCAGATGGTCGACCCGCTCGCCCGGCGACCCCCAGGGCAGCCCCGCCTTCTCGTGCTCGGCCGGTACGTACCCGGTGCCGAGCCCCAGCTCCAGGCGTCCGCCGGTCAGCGCGTCCGTGGTGGCCACCTCACGTGCCAGCAGCGTCGGGTTCCAGAACCCCGCGTTCAGCACGAACGTGCCGAGCCGTGGCCGTTCGGTGGCCTCCGCCGCGGCGACCAGGGACGGGAACGGGGCCGGCATGCCCAGATGGTCGGGGACCAGGATCACGTCGTAGCCGAGCTGTTCGGCGCGGCGACACTTCGCGCGCCACTGCCCGGCTGACGTGGGGCTGAGCAGATTGACTCCGAAACGGAACGGGCGCGGCATGAACTCTCCTCACCTGTAAGGGACTTGAGCCGACATCCCGTCGAGTACATCACTCGTGCGCGATGGCCGCCAGCACGTTCATCCGGGATGCGCGCAGCGCGGGCAGCAGCGCCGCCACGACGCCCACCACCGCCGAGCCGATCACCACGGCGACGACCGTGCCCCACGGGATCGCCAGCGCCTTCATGCCCTGGAGTGCCAGCACCTGCTGCACGCACACCCCCCAGACCAGCCCCAGCGCGAGCCCGAGGACCGCCCCGAACACGGCGATCACCACCGACTCCAGCCGGATCATCCGCCGCAACTGCCGTCGGCCCAGCCCGATCGCGCGCAGCAGCCCGATCTCCCGGGTGCGCTCGACCACCGACAGGGCGAGGGTGTTGACCACGCCGAGCACCGCGATGACGATCGCGAGGCCGAGCAACGCGTAGACCAGATAGAGGAGTACGGCGATCTGGTTGCGGATCAGCTCCTTGTAGTCGGCCTGGTCACGGGCCTGTACCTGCGGATACGCGTCCAGTGTCCGTTCCAGGTTCGCGCGCAGTTCGTCGGCGTCGACGCCGGAGCCGGCGTTCACGTACAGCGCCGAGTCCTGGCCCTCGGGCACGTACTTCTCGATGGTGCCCATCCCGAAGTACAGCCCGCCCCGCACCCCGAAGCCGTCGGCGGTGTCCTGGTCGGTGAGCGCGGCCACCTTCAGCTCGGCGTTCTTCCCGGCCGGGAACCGGACGGGGATCGTGCTGCCCACCCTCACGTCGTGCTCCCGCGCGAACTCCACGTCCATGGCGATGGATCCGTCCGCCAGCGCGGCGGCGCTGTCGCCCTGGGCGTAGGTGACGTTCGCGACCTCGTCGAGCCGCGGGTCGTAGGCCGCGGCGGTCGTCTCGACCCGCTCGCCGTCGGGCAGCCGTACCTCGACCGGGGTGAACCGCTGCCGTACGACGAGGCCGGCGCCGTCCGTGGCGCGGACCTTGTCGGTGACCTCGGGCGGGAACGGCAGGAAGTTCTGGTTCTGGATGACGAAGTCGGCGCCGAGCGTGTTGTCGATCTCGTCGTCGAAGGACTTGGTCATCGAGGCGCTGGCCACGGACATCCCGCCGACCAGCGCGATCCCCACCATCAGCGCGGCGGCGGTCGCCCCGGTCCGGCGCGGGTTGCGCAGGGCGTTGCGCTGGCTCATCCGGCCGACGGAGCCGAACAGCGCGGGAAAGGCGCCGCCCAGGACCCGGATCACCGGCCGTACGAGCAGCGGTCCCGCGATGACCGTCGCGACGAGGGTGAGGACCACGCCGAGGCCGAGCAGGGAGGCCGCCGAACCCGTGTCCGACGACACCGCGCACCCCACGAGCGCGGCGGCACCGGCCGCCCCCACGATCCCGCCGACCACCGCGCGTACCTTCAGCGGTCGCCCCACTCCGGCGATCTCGGCGTCCGAGAGCGCCGCCATCGGCGACACGGTCGACGCCCGTCGCGCGGGCAGATAGGCCGCGACGAAGGTGACGCCGAGCCCGACGACGTATGCCGCGACCGGCGTGCCCACGCCGATCACCATCTCGGTCGACTTCAGGTTCATTCCGAAGGCGCCCATGAGCTCGATCAGCCCGAAGGCCAGCCCGATTCCCGCGGCGAGGCCGAGCGTCGACCCGACGAGGCCGAGGAGCGCCGCCTCGGTGAGCACCGACCGCCGCACCTGCCGCCGGTCGGCGCCCAGCGCCCGCAACAGGCCGAGTTCGCGGGTGCGTTGGGCGATGAGCATGGAGAAGGTGTTGACGATGAGGAATATCCCGACAAGCGTGGCGATCCCGGCGAAGCCGAGCATCACGTACTTGATGACGTCGAGGAATCCGCCGAGCGAGGCCGCGGCCGACTCGGCCTGTTCGTCGGCGGTCTGGTAGTCGTACGCCGTCGGCCCCAGCGCGTCGGCGATCCGCCGCTTGAGCTGGTCGTCGCTCACACCGGGCTCGGCGGTCACCGAGATGGTCGTGGCGGCGTCGGGGTCGCCCAGCAGCTCGGTCTGCGCAGCCCGGGTGTCGAGGAAGACCAGCGCGGCACCGGGGTTGGTGGTGGTGAAGGTGGCGATGCCGACGATTTCCACCTTGAAGGAGCCCGGCTGGGCGAGCACCGTCAGGGTGTCGCCGATCCGCACGTCCTTGTTCTTCGCGGTGTCCGCGTCGAGCAGCGCCTGGCCGGGGCCCTGCGGTGCGTGTCCGCTGGTCAGCTCCACCGGGCTGCGGTCGGTGAGGTACCAGTTGGTGGCGATGGTGGGGGCGCCCGTCGTCGGGCCCACCGACTCGTTCTCGCTGTCGACGACCGTGACGTTCTCCACGGCCGCGTCCACATGGGTGTCCGCGACGCCGTCGACGCCCGCGATCCGCCCCGCGAGCGAGGCGGGCACGGTCTCGACCGCCCCGGTCGGCAGCTGCCCCGTCAGATCGTCGTCCTTCGGGCCCACCGTCACATCGGCCGAGGTGGAGGCGAAGAGCCGGTCGAAGGTACGGGTGACCGTGTCCGAGAAGATGAGGCTGCCCGCGACGAACGCCACGGACAGGACGATCGCCAGCGCCGAGAGCAGCAGCCGCCCCTTGTGCGCGAGGAAACTCCGCAGGGTCGCCTTGAGCACGGTCTCAGTCCTTGTCGAGGTCGATGGACTCGCCGGTGGGCCCGTCGGCCGGTGCACCGGTGGGGGCGCTCTCGCCGTCGAACGTCGCCCGGATCGTGTCGAACCGCTTCATGCGTTCCAGGACGGCCTCGGCCGTGGGCCGCTCCATGCGGTCCACGATCCGGCCGTCGGCGAGGAAGAGCACCAGGTCGGAGTGGGCGGCGGCGCCCGGGTCGTGGGTGACCATGACGACCGTCTGGCCCAGTTGGTCGACCGCCTCGCGCAGGAAGCCCAGTACTTCGAGCCCGGCGCGGGAGTCGAGGTTGCCGGTCGGCTCGTCGGCGAAGATCAGCTCGGGCCGGGAGGCGAGCGCGCGGGCACAGGCGACGCGCTGCTGCTGGCCGCCGGAGAGCTGGGACGGCCGGTGCCTGAGCCGGTCCCGCAGCCCGAGGGTGTCGATGACCTGGTCCAGCCACTTCTCGTCGGGCTTCTTGCCCGCGATGTCCATGGGCAGGGTGATGTTCTCGGCCGCGTTCAGCGTGGGGATCAGGTTGAAGGACTGGAACATGAAGCCGATCCGGTCCCGGCGCAGCCGCGTCAGATCGCGGTCCTTGAGGCCGGTGATCTCGGTGTCCCCGAGCCACACCTGTCCGGCCGAGACGGTGTCGAGCCCCGCCAGACAGTGCATCAGCGTGGACTTCCCCGAGCCCGAGGGGCCCATGACCGCGGTGAAGCGGCCGCGCGCGATGTCCACGTCGACCGAGTCGAGGGCGAGCACCGTCGTCTCGCCCGAGCCGTACGCCTTCGTCAGGCCCCGGGCGCGGGCGGCGATGCCGTCGGCTTCCGCGCGGCCGAGGGTGTGCTCAGCGGCAGCAGTGGACAAAACGGCCTCCAGGCTCGAACCAGTTCGAATTCCGGGCGTTTCCCGGCCGAGCCTAGTGTGACTCAGGGCACAGCAGGAATCCCCCCGAAGTCCGAGGCCGTCTCCGTCGCAGGTCGGGCATCCGGTATCGATGTAAGGGGCACGCAAGGTGGGGTCTCAGGGGCGGCGCGGACGGCGCACTCGGGGTATCGGGGGAAAGGCGCCCTTGCCTCGCTAGCACTCCGGCGCTAGCGTCGAGTCATGGCCAAGACTCAGCTGAATGTCCGGGTGGACGAGGACACGGCCCGAGCGGCCCGTGAACGAGCCCTGGAGCGCGGGATGAGTGTGAACCGGTACATCGAGGAGTTGGTCCGGCAGGACGCCGGCGAAGCGGGCCACACCTTCGTCGAGTCCGCCGCCGACTTCATGAAGCAGTACGAGGCGGTCTTCGTCGAGGAGTTCGGCGCGGAGCTCGAAGGCCGGCGCGAGGGACGTCACTGATCCCTTGAGCCAGCTCAGAATCGACCTCGCCTGGCTCCTGATGGTCGCCGAACAGAAGACGCCCGGAGACCCCCAGGTCACCGACTGGGGCGCCCTCGTCGCGGCCGTCGCCCGGCACGAGGCCGAGATCTTCGACGTCCCCGTCTACGACACCCCGCACGCCCGGGCCGCCGCGCTCCTCCAACTGCTCATGCACGTCCCCGCGTTGGAGCGTTCCAACGCGCTGTTCGCCTCCGCCGTCGCCTACGGCTACCTGGTGGCCAGCGGCGTCAAGGTCGTCACCTCCGCCGAGCAGGTGCGCGAACTGGCCAGACTGGTCAAGAGCGGCGAGGCCACCGTGCACGCCATCACGCGGGAGCTGCGCCAGTGGAGCCTGTGAGGCGGGCCCCGCACACGCGTCAGCTCTCGCCGTCGCCGAGTTCGGGACGTCGCGCCCGGCCCACCACACAGTAGGAACTGGGCAGCCGCGGCCCGTTCTCGGGCACCAGGACCTCCCGGACCGCCCCGACCTCGAACCCGGCGGCCCGGATCGCGCCGACCGGGTCGCGGGACACATGGCAGCCGCCGAACAGCAGCGGCCACACCGAGGCGTCCAGCGCCCGCTGGGCCGTCCGCATGGCCCGTCCGCCGCCCCGGCCGTGCTCGAAGAACCGCAGCTCACCGCCGGGACGCAACACCCGGCGCACCTCGCTCAGCGAGCGCCGTACGTCCCGCACACTGCACAGCACCAGCGACACGACGGCCGCGTCGAACCCCTCGCTCTTGACCGGCAGCGCCTCCGCCGCGCCCGGCACCACGTCCACGGGCACCTCGGCGCGCAGGGCGGCCTCCAGGGCCAACTGCCGCAGGGAGTGCTCCGGCTCGATCGCCACCACCTCCGAGACCGTGCTCGGGAAGCGCGCGAAGTTCAGCCCGTTTCCGGCGCCGATCTCGATGACCCGGCCCGAGAGCCCGGCGAGCAGTTCGTCGCGCAGAGGGCCGATCCTCGGCTCCGCCGACACGCTCAGTCTGGCGTAGAACCGGGCGAAGAGGGGGTGGTGCACGGCGTCCTTCGCGGCGCGGGCGCGGGCCATGAGGACCTCCCGAAGCGGACGGCAGATACCGCGATTGTCCCCCGGGAAGCACCGGCTCACCCGTCGCGGCCCGGAGCGGGAACGGCTCATCCGTCGCGGCCCGGAGCGGGAACGGCTCATCCGTCGCGGCCCGGAGCGGGAACGGCTCACCCGTCGCGCGGCCCTGGGGAGGAGGCCGCGCGACGGGCACGGGACGTACGAGTGCTGAGCCGGGAGGGTCAGGCGATGAAGGCCCGGACCTGCTCGTAGATCCCCTCGTCGTTGTTCATCTCGTTGTGCGCGACGCAGCCGACCTCGACGTTCGTCGCGCCGCTGAGGATCGCGGACGTGTCCGGGGTGAGCGCGTCGTCGCAGTTCGACCAGTAGCTGGCGTACGACACACTGCCCGGTGTCTCGTCACCGGAGTTCAGCGCGGTCAGGAACGAGCTGCCGGTGTACATCTCGCCACAGGACGTGTAGAGCCACCGGCACCAGCCGGCGACGGTCGTCCCGTGGTTCACGCCGGCCGTGGAGACGAAGTCGTCCACGTACGCCGTTCCGCCCAGGTTCTTGAGGTAGTACCGGGAGCTGAGCGCGCCCATCGAGTGGACGACCACGTCGACCTTGGAGGCGCCCGTCGCGGCGCGCACACTCTCGATCTTCGTCTTGAGCTGCGCGGCCGTCGTGACGTTGGACTGGCCCCAGTCGTAGGACCAGGAGTACAGCTCCGAGGACGTGTAGCCGTCGGCCTTGAAGTACGAGATCCAGTCGTCCCAGGTGCCGGACGAACTGCTCAGACCGTGTACGAAGACGACGGGGTTGTGGGTCGCGGCCTGAGCGGAAGGCGCGGAGAAGGAGAGCGACAGAAGGAGCGTGGTGGTCACGGTCCCGAGGGCCGTGGCGATACGGCGCATGCGGCGCTGCATGGTGCCTCCTGAAACGGGTGGGGTTCGTTCGGAGTGTCAGGGGGGTCTACGCGCGCCGCATCGGCGAAATCGCCGGTCTTTACTGGTCGGTTAACTCGCAAGTAACGTGATGGGTGTGGTGACTCCGGTGAACCCCCCACGACTTCCGCATCGCTCGCCACCGCCCCCCACGAACGTGTGGTCGAGCCCGGACGCAGCGTCGGCCGCCGTGCCCACGCTGTCCGAAGGCGTGCGCGTACGCCTGCTGCACGCCGCCCACGGCGACCCGCGGGCCGCCGCGGAACTCGCCGCCGCCCTGACCCCACGCCAGCTCACGGGACTCGACCCGCTCCCCGCCGAGCCCCTGTCGCTGGCCCCCGCCCTGCTGCGGACCCACCGGCGGGACGTACGGGCCCTGCCCGACGACACCCGGTTCCTGCTGCTCCTCGCCGCCGCCGACCAGCACCCGGTCCCGACCCACGCCTACGCGCGCGCCGTCACCTCGGCCCGGCTCGACACCCGCCCCCTCGACACGGCGGAGGCCGCGGGCCTCGCGCACGCCACGGCCCAGGGCATCGTCTTCCGGGACGCCTGGACCCGGATCGCCGTGTACGAGTCCGCGTCCATGGCCGACCGGCGCGAGGCCCATCGCCTCCTCGCCGCCGTCCTCAGCGGCGAGGGCGAGAGACCCGGCCGGTCCTGGCACCGGGCCGCCGCCGCCCTCGGCCCCAGCCGCCGCCTCGCCGCCGAACTGCGCCTGGCGGCACGGGTGGCACGTGCCATCGGCGACCCCACCCTGGCCTCCGCCCTCGCCGAACGCGCCGCCGGCCTCACCCCCGAACCGGCCGAACGCATGCCCCTGCTCGCCCAGGCGGCCGCCGAGGCCTGGCAGGCGGGCGACGGCGACCGCGCCCGCCGCCTCGTCGCCGCGACCGACGACGACGCCCTCGCCGGACTGCTCGCCCTACGCGCCGGAAACGCGGCCGAGGCCTTCGACGCCCTGCTCACCGCCAGCGTCCGGCACGTCGGCGACCACACCACGGACAGGGCTGCCCATCTGTTGGCACGAGCCACCGAGGCCGCCATCTACACCGGTGACCTGCGCCGCTGCCGGGAGGCCGCCGCCGTCGCCGACGGACTCGGCATCCTGCCGCCCAGCACCCTCGGCGCCCTCGCCGCGGCGTTCGAGGGACGGTACGACGACGCCCGGGATGTCCTCGAAGCCGCCGCCGGGCGCTGCGGTCCCGGTGGCGACCCCACCCAGCTGATCCACTCCGGGATCGCCGCCCTGCTCCTCGGCGACCACACCCGCGCTGTCACCGCCACCGCCCGCGCCGCCGCCTCCGCACGGGCCAGGGGTGAGACGGTGACCGTGCCGCAGGCCATGGAGTTCCGGGCCTACGCCGAGTTCTGGACCGGGCGCCCCAAGGCCGCCGAGGCCGCCGCCCTCGACGCCCTGCGCCAGGCGTACGCCACCGGACAGGACAACGGGGCCTGCCACCTCCAGGCAGCCCTCGCGATGTTCGCCGCCGTCACCGGCGACGAGCAGGTCTGCCGGGAGCGCGCCGAGTCCGCCCGCGCCTACGCCCTGGAACGCGGCCTCGGACTGCCCGCCGCCCTCGCCATGTTCGCCCTCGCCTTCCTCGACCTGAGCACCGGCCGGTACGCCGCCTCGGCCGCCCGCCTCCGCGCGCTCGCCGGCTTCGGTCCCGGGCACGGGCACCGGGCCATCCGGCACATCGCCACCCCGCACTACGTCGAGGCCGCCGTCCGCACAGGCGACACCCGGGTGGCCCGCGCCGCGCACGCCGACTACGACCGCTGGGCCCGCACCGTCCGCAGCGCCGACGACCTCGCCCTCAGCGCCCGCTGCCGCGCGCTGCTCGCCACCGGGGAGGAGGCGGTCGAGCACTACCGGGCGGCCCTCGACCTGCACGCCTCAGGCACCCGCGACTTCGAACGCGCCCGCACCGAACTGCTCTTCGGCAGCGCCCTGCGGCGCCTGCGCAACCGCACCGAGGCCCGCGACCGGCTCCACAGTGCCCTGGAGGCCTTCGACCACTTCGGCTCACCGCACTCCGCGGCCCAGGCCCGCGCCGAACTCCGCGCCCTCGGCGAGCGCGCCTCCACCGCCCCGGCCGCGGAGGCCCTCGCGACCCGGTTGACGGCCCAGCAGCTCATGATCGCCCGCATGGCCGCGGACGGCGCGACCAACCGGGAGATCGCCGCGAGGCTGCTCCTGAGCCCGCGCACGATCGACCACCATCTGCGGGGGGTGTTCTCCCGGTTGGGGATCAGGTCGAGGATCGAGTTGGTGAGGCTGCTTGGGGAGCAAACGGAGCCGTAGGGGTGCTGACTTGTGTCGACCGCGGATTCGTCGTGGCTGGTCGCGCAGTTCCCCGCGCCCCTTTCGGGGCGCGGCCCGGCCTCAGGACGCAGCGGCGCTCTGCCGTGCCGTGAACGCGGCGGCATCCCATACGCCACCCAGCCCCGGTGCCAGCCAGTCGGCGGCCCTCGCCCGGAAGTCGGCCGGTTCCCACCTCCCCGCCCCCGCGGGAACCGCCCCCAGCAGCGGTGCGTCGGCCACCACCGGCAGGTCCGCCAGGTTGCAACGGGACGCCAGATCGGGGGCCTTGGGCCAGCTGCCGATCACGACACCCGCCAACTCCACCTCACGCACCCGGAGTTCACGGGAGGTCAGCTCGGTCGTGTTCAGCGTCCCCAGCCCCGCCGAGGCGACCAGCAGCACCGGCGCGCCGAGCAGCCGGGCCGTGTCCGCCAGCGTGCCGCCCGCCTCGTCGAAGCGGACGAGGAGCCCTCCCGCGCCCTCGACCAGCACCAGGTCGTGGTCGACGGCGAGTTTGGCCGCCGCCTCGGCCACGTCCTCCGGGTGCACCGGGGGCAGGCCGGAGCGTCGCGCGGCGGTCGCGGGAGCCAGCGGCTCGGGATAGCGGGCGAGTTCGCGGACGGTCACGGTGCCCGCGAGCCTGGCCACCTCGTCCGCGTCGCCGCGCTCGTCCGGCCGCAGACCCGTCTGCGCGGGCTTGAGCACGGCCACGGACCGGCCGGCCGCCACGGCCACCGCCGCGACGGCCGCCGTGGTGATCGTCTTGCCGACCTCCGTGCCCGTCCCCGTGATCACCAGGACCGTCATGTCACCTTCCTCCGTCATCCCGCCGTCGCCGCCGCGCACACCGCGCGCGCGATCCGTGCCACGTCCTCGTCGCCCGTGACGTACGGCGGCATCGTGTAGACGAGATCGCGGAAGGGACGCAGCCACACGCCCTCGCGAACGGCGGCCGCCGAGGCCGCCCGCATGTCCACCGGGCGGTCCAGCTGCACGACCCCGATCGCGCCGAGGACGCGTACGTCCCTCACCCCCGGCACCTCACGCGCCGGCGCCAACCCGTCCCGCAGCCCCGCCTCGATCCGCTTGACCTCCGCGAGCCAGTCCTGGCCGAGCAGCAGCTCGATCGAGGCACAGGCGACGGCCGCCGCCAGCGGGTTGCCCATGAAGGTGGGCCCATGGGCCAGCACCGGCACCTCGCCCCGTGAGATCCCGTCGGCCACCCGGGCGGTGCACAGCGCCGCCGCCATGGTCATATAACCGCCGGTCAGTGCCTTGCCGACACACATCACGTCCGGCGTCACCGCCGCGTGGTCCGCCGCGAACAACGCGCCCGTACGCCCGAACCCGGTCGCGATCTCGTCGAACACCAGCAGCACGTCGTGCGCGTCGCACACCTCGCGCAGCACCCGCAGATACGCGGGGGAGTGGAACCGCATCCCGCCCGCGCCCTGCACCACGGGCTCCACGATCACGGCGGCCAGCTCGTCGGCGTGCCGCTCGATCGCCGAACGCAGCAGCTCCGCGTACGACTCCTCGTACGCGACCGGCGGCGCGTCCACGAACACCTGCCGGGGCAGGACGCCCTGCCACAGCTCGTGCATCCCGCCCTCCGGGTCGCACACCGACATCGGCTGCCAGGTGTCGCCGTGGTAGCCGCCGCGCCAGGTCAGCAGCCGCTGCTTGCCGGGGCGGCCGAGCGAACGCCAGTACTGCAGGCACATCTTGGCCGCGACCTCGACGGAGACCGACCCCGAGTCGGCGAGGAAGACATGCTCCAGGCCTTCGGGCGACATGTCGACAAGATGCTTCGCCAGCCGCACGGCGGGCTCATGGGTGAGCCCGCCGAACATGACGTGGCTCATCCGGCCGAGCTGCTCACGTGCCGCCTCGTTGAGGACGGGGTGGTTGTAGCCGTGGATCGCCGACCACCACGACGACATGCCGTCGACCAGTTCGCCCGAGCCGTCCGCGAGCTGCAGCCGGACCCCGCTCGCCGACTTCACGACGAGCGGTTCCTGCCGGCCCGGCATGGGCCCGTACGGATGCCACACGTGCCGCCGGTCGAGCTCCAACAGTTCGGGCACGGTCGGACGGGGCAGGTCAGGCATTGGGCGCGAGATCCGTTCCGGCGCCCCGACGGCGTACGGCCACCAGATCCGTTCGCGCCTCGCCCGCCGGGGTCTCGACGGCCGGGGCCTCGGCGGCGGAACCGCACACCCCGCCCCCCGCGTGCGACCCACAGCCCGCGCCCGCGTCCTCGTGCGACCCGCAGCCGCCACCCTCGTGCGACCCGCACCCGGCGCTCTCCCGGGACCCGCAGCCCCCGCCGGCGGACACGGTCGCCCGGTGCTCCGGCAGGGTCACCTGATCGGTGCCCTCGACCTCGAAGCCGGCGTCAGCGATCATCTCCAGGTCGGCCTTGCCGGCCTGGCCCTCGCTGGTGAGGTAGTCGCCGAGGAAGATCGAGTTGGCCAGGTTCAGGGCGAGCGGCTGCATCGTACGGAGATGGACCTCGCGGCCGCCCGCGATTCGCACCTCGCTGTCGGGGCAGACGAACCGCACCATCGCCAGGATCCGCAGACAGCGCTGCGGGGTGAGGTTCCACTCCTTGGCGAGGGGGGTGCCCTCGAACGGGATCAGGAAGTTGACCGGTACCGAGTCCGGGTCGAGTTCGCGCAGGGAGAAGACCACGTCGACCAGGTCCTCGTCGCTCTCGCCCATGCCCGCGATCAGGCCCGAGCAGGCCGACAGGCCCGCCGCGTGCGCCTTCTGGACGGTGTCGACGCGGTCGGCGTACGTGTGCGTCGTCGTGATCTCGCCGTACGTCGCCTCGGACGTGTTCAGGTTGTGGTTGTAGGCGTCCGCGCCCGCCTCGCGCAGGCGTTCGGCCTGGCCGTCGGAGAGCAGACCGAGGCAGGCGCACACCTCTACGCCCTCGTGTCGGTCCTTGATGGTCTTGATGGTGTCGGAGACCCGGTCCACGTCCCGGTCGGTCGGACCGCGCCCGGAGGCCACCAGGCAGACCCGCTTGGCGCCCCCGGCGAGCCCGGCCGCGGCGGCCTCGGAGGCCTCGTCGGGCTTGAGCCAGCTGTACTTGAGGATGCCGGCGGTCGAGCCGAGCCGCTGCGAGCAGTAGGAGCAGTCCTCGGGACACAGACCGGACTTGAGGTTGACCAGATAGTTCAGTTTCACCCGGCGCCCGAACCAGTGCCGGCGCACCTTCCCGGCCGCGGCCACCACGTCCAACAGCTCGTCGTCGGAGGTGCCGAGGACGGCGAGCGCCTCGGCACGGCTCAGCGGCTCGCGCCGGAGCCCCTTGTCCACCAGCGTGTTCAGCAGGTCCATGAGAGCCGATCCTGTCCTACCAGGCCGCTCCCGGCCAAGGAGAGTTCGGACAACAGAGTGGGTTCGACGTGTGGGTATTGCCACATCGTGGGCGGCCGACCGTGCCATTAGTGTCTGTGCACTGCCTACAAATGCCCCCGCCGCGCCGTCCCACGACAGGCCGGCGCCGCGGGCTGCCCCCACCACCCCCGGAGGACCCATGGCGTTCGGCTGGATCGACGAGCAGGCGTCGGCACGCCGCCGGGCCGGGCTCGTACGCACCCTGCGCCCCCGCCCCGCCGACTCGCCGCTCCTCGACCTCGCGAGCAACGACTACCTCGGTCTGGCCCGGCACCCCGAGATCACCGAGGGGGCCGCCGAGGCCGCGCGCCGGTGGGGCGGCGGGGCCACCGGCTCCCGGCTGGTCACCGGCACCACCGAGCTGCACGGCGAGCTGGAGCGGGAACTGGCCGACTTCTGCGGCTTCGAGGCCGCCCTCGTCTTCTCCTCCGGCTACGCGGCCAACCTCGCCGCCGTCACCGCGCTCGCGCCGCACGGCTCCCTGATCGTCTCGGACGCGGGCAACCACGCCTCCCTCATCGACGGTTGCCGACTGGCCCGGGGCACCACCCAGGTCGTGGCCCACGCCGACCCCGACGCCGTCCGCAAGGCGCTGGGCACCGGGGGCCAGGAGGTTGCCGTCGCCGTCTCCGACACGGTGTTCTCCGTGGACGGTGACGCCGCCCCACTGGCCGGACTGGCCGCCGCCTGCCGGGAGTACGGCGCCGGGCTCGTCGTGGACGACGCGCACGGGCTCGGCGTCCTGGGTGACGGGGGCCGGGGCGCGCCGCACGCGGCGGGGCTCGCGGGCGACCCCGACGTGGTCGTGACGGTCACGCTGTCGAAGTCGCTGGGCAGCCAGGGCGGTGCCGTCCTCGGCCCGGCGCACGTCATCGACCACCTGGTCAACGCGGCCCGGACGTTCATCTTCGACACGGGTCTCGCCCCGGCCGCGACGGGTGCGGCGCTCGCCGCGCTCCGGCTGCTGCGCCGTGAGCCGGAGCGGGCCGCGCGGGCCCGCGAGGTGGCGAGGGAGCTGCACACACGGCTGACGGCGTCGGGCCATGAAGCGGTGCGGCCCGACGCCGCCGTGGTGTCCGTGCGCGCGCTGTCGCCGGAACAGGCGGTGCGGTGGGCGGCGGACTGCCGGGCGGCGGGTCTCGCCGTCGGCTGCTTCCGCCCACCGTCCGTGCCGGACGGCGTGTCGAGGCTGCGGCTGACCGCCCGCGCGGATCTCACGGAGGGGCAGATCGACCGAGCCGTGGGGATCATCGGCGATACGCGACCGTGAGTCGGCGTCCCGGCCGAGCGTCGCCGTAAGCGGAAGTGCGGGCGCTGTCGGTGGTGGTCACCGCAGCGTGGTGATGAATCCCTCCCAGACCTCGGGGTCGAACAGCAGGGCGGGCCCCGCCGTGTTCTTCGAGTCGCGTACGGCCACCAGTCCGGCCCAGCGGCCGGACCCGGGACGGGCCGTCTCCACGCAGTTGTTCATTCCCGTGCTGCGGCTGCTGCGCAGCCATCGCACTCCGCGCAGTTCGGTACTGGTGGTTACGTTCCGAGGCAGTGCGGACATGGTGCCTCCTTACGCGCCGGCGGCTAGCCCGGCGATGTAATCCAACGAGTCCTCGGGCGAAAGGGCGTGGATCTGAAGGGTGTTGAAGGCCTCGACATACGCCTTGAGGTCTTCTTTCCGTTCGAGATAGAGGCTACTCGTCAAGTGGTCGAGAACAACCACGTCCAGATCGGATGTGCTCCGAAATGAGAAAATTACGAAAGGACCCGTGACGCCGATGTGCGCCCCGGCAGTGAACGGCAGTACCTGCAGTCGCACTTGAGGAAGCCGCGCCGCCTCGACCAGACGGCCCAGCTGCCGGGCCATGATCTCGGGACCGCCCACCTCGCGCCGGAGAACGCCCTCGTCGAGCACGGCGCTCAGCTCCATCGGCGGGTTCCCGCGCAGCACCTCCTGCCGCGCGAGCCGTACTTCCACGAGCGCGTCGAGTTTGTCGTCTTCCAGCCCCTCCACCGCGGCCCGCGTCACCGCCCGCGCGTACTCGGGGATCTGCAGCAGCCCCGGCACCACCGAGGTCTCCAGCGTCCGCATCCCCCCGGCCTGCGACTCCAGACTGATGAAGTCCCGGTACGTCGGCGGCAGTACGCCCCGGTACGCATGCCACCAGTTGTGCCGCCCGCCGCCGTCCTCGGAGCCCGCCAACGCCAGGAGCAGCTCCCGTAACTCCGTGTCGTCGATTCCGTACGCGTCCAGCAGCTTGCGGACGTCCGCGGGCTTCACCCCGCTGGCGCCCGTCTCGATCCGGCTCACCTTGGACTGGTGCCAGCCCACGCGATGGGCCGCCTCGATACTGGTGAGCGCGGAACGGGTGCGCAGTACACGCAACTCGGCGCCGAGCTTGCGGCGGCGGACCGCCGGACCGTACTGCATGGGTTTCTCCTTCCGTCCGGCGCGCGAAGTCGGGGTGACGACAGAGGATGGACGAAGGCCCCACCCGAATACGGTCGGCCGTCGGATAGTTCACCGCTTCGAGCGACAGATATATGCATATCTTGGTGGATCGCCACCCGTGACAGCCCAGGTAGTGGCAGTCTGGCGCGAAGCACCAGTCCGGGACCGTAGTCGAACCATCCGCTCCCTGTCGGACACCGGTCCCGTGGGAAAGGGACGTCTCGCCATGGCAGATCACCTGGAAGCATCCGTCACTCTGCCGAGCGATCCCGCCTCGGTGTCCGCCGCCCGGAACTACGTCGCCAGTGTGCTCGCCGAATGGGGCCTGCCGGGCGACACGGACACCGCGGACACCGTGCGCCTGATCGTGTCCGAACTCGCCACCAACGCCGTCCAGCACACGCTCGGTCAGTCGCCCACCTTCACCGTGGACATGGCACTCGACCGGGACGAGCACCTGCGCATCGGCGTCACCGACAGTCATCCACGCTTTCCCAAACGGCTGCCGGCCGCCGTCCAGCAGGACAACGGCCGGGGCATGGTCATCATCCGCTGGCTGACCGCCGAGTGCGGCGGCAGGCTGAGCGTCAGACCCACACGGGAGGGCGGCAAGACGGTGGCGATCGAACTTCCTTGGACGGCCCCCGTGCAGCCGGTCGGGGCAGGCGGTCCGCAGGAGACCTGACAGGGCTCTCCACTGGCGACCGCGTCGTCCGTTCGGCCGAGTGCCACGTCCGGGGTTTCGGTGTTCTGCTGGAAGAGCGAGCGGGGCAGGGCGGCCGGGGCGGTGCAGAGCGCCGCCGCGAGGACCGCCGGCACCAGGGTGGTGACGTAGGTGGCGCGCTGGACGGAGTCCAGGTCCGGGAAGCGCGGAGTGAAGGCCGGCGTCGGCAGGAACGCGAAGAGGACCTCTCCCCCGGTCTGGGGGACCCGCAACTCCTGGAGCAGCTCGGAGAGTCGCGGTCGGCGCGTTCGAGGGGTGTCTCGTCGCGTGCGGGGCGGGTGCGTGCGTCGGCCACGGACGAGCGGGTAACCAGAAAGGCCCGTCGCACGCCCGTCGGGGGCGGCGGAGAGATCCGCCGCCCCCGACGGTGGGTCAGCGGACCCGGCCGTACCAGACGTTCTTCGTCCAGAGCTTCTGCAGCCGGACGACGTCACCCGTCTTCGGCGAGTGCCAGATCTTTCCCTTCCCCGCGTAGATACCGACGTGGTAGACGCTCGATCCCGAGTGGAAGAAGACGAGGTCTCCGAGCTTGCGGCTGCTCGCGGAGATGTGCTTCGTCTTGTTGTACTGCTGCTGAGCAGTACGGGGCAGCTTCTTGCCCGCCTTCTTGAACGAGTAGAGCGTCAGCCCTGAGCAGTCGAACCTGCCCGGGCCCGTGGCGCCGTACTTGTAAGGGGAGCCCTTCTTGGAAGCCGCGACCTTGAGTGCCTTCGACGCCACGGTGGCGGCCTCGGCGTCGGATGCGACGCCCGGTACCACGATGCTGCCGCTCACTGCGGCGATGGTGAGAGCCGAGGCCGTGCCGGCCCGGGTCAACAGCGACGGGACACGATTCAGCGCAGACATGCGCAACCCTTCGTCAGCCGCCTGTGAAGGATGACCTGTCGGATTCGGGCTGACAAAGTTGCCCGGCCGCTGACGCGGCTTCACCCCAAGGGCTGCTCGGCGCGGTCATGGCTTGACCGTTCCGGCGACCCGTCGTGCCTGGGTCCTCCACTCCTGCCGATGCACTCCTGTCGACCGGTCATCCGGGCGGCGGCAGGACTCGGCGTCCACCCGGATCGCCCCGCCGCTGCGGCGGGGGCTTGTCGTCAGGAAGGGATCTTGACGCACGAACGTCCGAAAATCCCAACGGAACCATGGATTTGTGGTCTTACTCACCACTCACCCGTTCGGGTGGACAGAATGATTTCGGCTGTTGTGTCCACGTGTTCGAGGAGGTCCGCACCAGCACCGGAACAGTGCATTCCGACCGCGTAGCGGGCGCGTTGTGCAACTTCACAGGTCCTCACGACGTATGGGCCGATGGGTCGATCGCGGTAGGCCGTCCGGAGGGAGCGAAGCCCGGGCCGGACGCCCCGTCAGTAGTACGGAGAGCGGCCCGGGATCGGTTCAGGCGGGCCAGCCCTCCGGCTCCGGGGGCAGCGCCACCAGGCCCGCCCGCCGCTTTCCGTCGAGGACCCGCAGGGCGCGCGCGAGCGTCGGGGCGTGCACCTCGTTCTCCCCGCTCCTGTGCATCAGTTCGAGCGCGTCGCGCAGAGCGGTCGCCTTGGCGACGAGCGCCTGCGCCGCACGCAACCCGCGGTACGTGTCGCCCGGGCGCGCCGGATTGATCCGGCCGACCAGGTCGACCACGTCCAGGTAACGGTCGATCAGCTCCGCCTCGGCGCGCGTGAGCGCGGGCAGCGGCGGCAGTTCGGGTGGGAGCATCGGTGGCTCACCTCGCGCCGGGGAGCGTGGGCGAGGTCCTGCGGCTCGGGACCACCCGGTCCGCCAGGCCGTACTCCACCGCCGCCTCGGCGTCGAGGAACTTGTCCCGCTCGATGTCGGCACTGATCCGCTCGGGGCTCTGGCCCGTGTGCCGGACGAGCATCTCCTCCAGCTTCCGGCGGTTGCGCATCAGCTCCTCGGCTCGGATCGCCAGATCGCTCGCCTGTCCCTCGATCCGGTCGGCCACCGCCGGTTGGTGGATCAGTACGCGTGCCCCCGGCAGCATGAACCGCTTGCCCGGTGTGCCCGCCGCCAGCAGCACCGCGGCGGCCGACCCCGCCTGTCCCAGACAGGTGGTCTCCACGTCACAGGTGACGAACCGGATCGTGTCGTAGAGCGCTGTCATCGCGCTGAACGAGCCGCCCGGCGAGTTGATGTACAGCGAGATGTCGCGGTCCGGCGACTGGTACTCGAGGTGCATGAACTGCGCCATCACGTCGTTCGCCGACGTGTCGTCGATCTGCGTCCCGAGGAACACGATCCGTTCTTCCAGCAACTTCGCGTACGGATCCATCGTTCGGTGACCCGCACTGGTGCGCTCGGTGAACTCGGGCAGCACATGACGGGCCGAGGGTCGGTTCGCGGGCATGGGGCGCGCCTCCTCTGATCGATTTCTGTACAGAATGTACAGGACGTACGAGGTGATGGGGAGGGGAGCCGAAGGAAGAGGAAAAGGACGGAGCCCCGGACCGAGGTGGTCCGGGGCTCCGAGGAGCGCGGGGCGGGGAACTCAGTTGATGGCCACGGGGGCGGGTCTGCCCGAGAAGGTGATCGGGGGCCAGCCCTTCGAGACCGCGATCGCGGACAGGGCGCTCGCGATCTCGGCGGGCGTGACGACATTCTCCGCTGGTGGCGTGTCGCCGTTCCATCCGGAGATCTCAAACGTGAACCCGATCTTCAGGTAGTAGTAGGCATCCTCGTCCTCCACGCTCAGACTGGAATTCCCCGAGAACTCGGTGCCGGGCGGGAACTCCACCGCTGCCGCCTCGCTCTCGGCGCTCGCGCCCACCGCGGTGCTCGCGCCCACCGTCGAAGCCGCCTGCGCCGTCCCGCCCGACGCGAGTACCGCCCCCGCCGCCGCCGATCCCGAGTACCCGAGCAGCGAACGCCTGGAAAAGCTGGACATGGATCCCCCTCTGTTCGGTTGTCATGGACGCCTCCTGCGGGAGGGCCAGCCCGATCGTACGAACGGAGAGATCGTCGCGGAGCAGAATGGGATCTTCCGCTCGGGGCGGCGCGCGGCGCCCGGTCTAAGCTGGGCTTCATGGCCTACGAGATTCCGGTGACGCAAGCCAGGGCTGAGCTCGCCGATCTGATCAACCGCGTGGTCTACGGCGGCGAGCGCGTCGTCGTGACGCGGCACGGGAAGCCCCTCGTCGCCCTGGTCTCCGCCGCCGACCTGGAGCAGCTCGAAGCCCTCCAGGAACCCGTGGACGAGCCGGTGATCAGCGCCGTCTCCCGAGTCCGTGAGGGCACGCCGACGCCCAGGGAGCAGCAGCGGTTCGGCATCGCGGCGGAGCATCGGGGGCCGGGGGCTTCATAGGGACCGAGAGGCCGTGCGCCCCCGTCCGCCACAGCGGGGGCGCGCGGCCGGTCAGGGTGGTGGGGCGGTCCGGGGGTGGTGGCTGGCTCGGCTTCGGTGGTGGGTCAGTGCGCCGGGGCCGGGTCCGGGGTCGGTGCGGCCGTGGCCCGCTCGGTGGGCTTCGGGCGGCGCTTGAGCAGGTCACCCAGGAGGACCGCCGCCAGGCCGAAGGCCGCCCACGTGGTCAGGACGAGGGCCGGCGTGAGAGCGGCTGCGCCGTCGAAGAAGGACACCGAGCGCAACAGTGACGCACCCGCACCCGGCGGGAGGAACTGGCCGAGCGCCCCCACCGGTTCGGGGAGCATCCGCGGTGCCGTGGAGGCGCCCGCGAACGGGTTGCCGAGGAACACGGTCAGCAGGGCGCCCAGACCGATGCCCGCCCTGCCGAGCAGCGCGGCGAAGCCGGCCACGGTGGCACCGACGGCGAGTGTCGCCAGGCTCAGCACGCCGGCCTCGGCCCACTGGTTCCCACCGAGCACGCCCAGCCAGCTGTCCGCGATCGCGGTGCGACGATCCCGACGAGGGCGGCGGCCCCGACCAGCGCGGCGGCCGCGCGCCCCCGGCGCAGTACGAGCAGGGTGACCGCGGCGCCGGAGGCGGTGCCGGCCAGAGCCAGCGGCAGCACGCTCGAAGCGATGGCCGAGCCCCGCGGGTCGTTCGCCGGGGTGGCCACCACGTCGGCGGACATCACCCGGACGCCCTCCTCGGCGGCCTGCTGGGTCACGGCCTGCTGCAGCAACTGGGCGACCATCGGGTTCGCGGCCGAGGCGGTGAGCAGCTTGGGTCCGGCCTGGGTGACGACCACCGCGCCGTATACGGTCCGGTCCTCGATCGCGTCCCGGGCGGCCGCCTCGTCGGCGTAGTGGTGGATCTCGAAGGCCCCCTCCCGCTGATGCAGCTGCCGCTCGACCTGGGCGGTGGCGGTGGCCGGTCCGGCCACGCCGAGCGGCAGGTCGCGGGGCGCGGTGCGGGCGTTGGGCCAGGCGAAGGCCCAGAGGGCGAGCGCCGCGATGATCGGGATCAGGACGATGACCGCGGCCATGCGGCGGCTCGGGGGTATCGAGTGCGAGAGGGCCGGGGCCGCCGCGCCGCCGCCGGCGGGGGCGGGGGTGGTGCCCGCGCCTGTGTCTGTGGCCTGGGCCGAGGTGGGTGCAGCGGGCGGGGCGGACATGGTTCTCCTTAGGGGGCCGAACCGCTTCGCGGCGGAACGACGCACGTGGATCACGGTCCGGTTAACGTCGCCGAAACGCCGCCCAATTAGCCTGCGGCCACGCCACCAGCGAATTTGCCCGGTGGCGAGGCAACCGGACCCCGCACGGTCCGGAGCGAGGATGTGAGGTGGACGCCGTGCAACTGACCCCGCACGAGCAGGAGAGGCTGCTGATCCATGTGGCGGCCGACGTGGCGGAGAAGCGCCGGGCCCGCGGGCTGAAGCTGAACCACCCCGAGGCCGTCGCGCTCATCACCGCGCACATCCTCGAAGGCGCGCGGGACGGCCGTACGGTCGCCGAACTCATGGCGTCCGGGCGGCAGTTGCTCACCCGGGACGACGTCATGGAGGGCATCCCCGAGATGATCCACGACGTTCAGGTCGAGGCGACCTTCCCGGACGGCACCAAGCTCGTCACCGTCCACGACCCGATCGTCTGAGGGGGCTCGATGATTCCCGGAGAGATCCTCTTCGCCGAGGACCCGATCGTCTACAACGAGGGCCGTGAGGTCACCCGGCTCACCGTTCTCAACGCCGCCGACCGGCCCGTCCAGGTCGGCTCCCACTACCACTTCGCCGAGGCCAACCCCGGCCTGGAGTTCGACCGCGCCGCCGCGCGCGGCAAGCGGCTGAACGTCGCCGCCGGCACCGCCGTGCGCTTCGAGCCCGGGATCCCCGTCGACGTCGAACTCGTCCCGCTCACCGGCGCCCGTGTCGTGCCCGGCCTGCGCGGGGAGACCGGAGGTGCCCTCGATGCCTGAGATCTCGCGTGCCGCGTACGCCGACCTGTTCGGCCCCACCACCGGTGACCGCATCCGGCTCGCCGACACCGATCTGCTGGTCGAGATCGAGGAGGACCGTTCCGGCGGGCCCGGACTCGCCGGTGACGAGGCCGTGTTCGGCGGCGGCAAGGTCATCCGCGAATCCATGGGCCAGTCGCGTGCTACGCGCGCAGAGGGCACCCCGGACACGGTCGTCACCGGCGCGGTGATCATCGACCACTGGGGCATCGTCAAGGCCGACATCGGTATCCGCGACGGCCGGATCACCGGCATCGGCAAGGCCGGCAACCCCGACACCATGGACGGGATCCACCCCGACCTGGTCATCGGCCCCGAGACGGAGATCATCGCGGGCAACGGGCGGATCGTCACCGCCGGTGGCGTCGACGCCCACGTCCACTTCATCTGTCCGCAGATCGCCGACGAGGCACTGTCGTCCGGTGTCACGACGCTGGTCGGCGGCGGTACGGGACCCGCCGAGGGCTCTAAGGCCACCACCGTCACCCCCGGCCCCTGGCACCTCGCCCGGATGCTGGAGGCGATGGAGCAGTACCCGCTCAACATCGGCTTCCTCGGCAAGGGCAACACGGTCTCGCACGAGGCCATGCTGTCCCAGATCCGGGGCGGGGCCCTCGGCCTCAAGCTGCACGAGGACTGGGGTTCGACCCCGGCCGTCATCGACGCCTCGCTGACCGTCGCCGCACGGACCGGCATCCAGGTCGCCATCCACACGGACACCCTGAACGAGGCCGGGTTCGTCGGTGACACCCTCGCCGCCATCGCCGGACGCGGCATCCACGCGTACCACACCGAGGGCGCCGGCGGCGGGCACGCGCCCGACATCATGACCGTGGTCTCCGAGCCGCACGTCCTGCCCAGCTCCACCAACCCGACCCGGCCCTACACCGTCAACACCGCCGAGGAACACCTCGACATGCTGATGGTCTGCCACCACCTGAACGCGGCCGTGCCGGAGGATCTCGCGTTCGCGGAGTCCCGTATCCGGCCTTCCACCATCGGGGCCGAGGACATCCTGCACGACCTGGGCGCGATCTCGATCATCTCGTCGGACGCCCAGGCCATGGGCCGGGTGGGTGAGGTCATCCTGCGGACCTGGCAGACGGCCCATGTGATGAAGCGGCGGCGGGGTGCGCTGCCGGGTGACGGGCGGGCGGACAACCACCGGGTACGTCGATATGTCGCCAAGTACACGATCAACCCCGCCCTCGCACAGGGGCTCGCCCGCGAGATCGGCTCCGTCGAGACGGGTAAGCTCGCCGACCTCGTCGTCTGGGAGCCCGCGTTCTTCGGCGTCAAGCCGCACCTCGTGATCAAGGGCGGGCAGATCGCGTACGCGCAGATGGGCGACGCGAACGCCTCCATCCCCACCCCGCAGCCGATCCTCCCGCGTCCCATGTACGGGGCCATCGGGCGGGCGCCCGCCTCGAACTCGTTCAACTTCGTGGCACCGCTCGCCATCGAGGACGGGCTGCCCGAGCGGCTCTCGCTGGGAAAGCGGTTCGTCGCCATCGAGTCGACCCGTGGCGTCACGAAGGCCGACATGCGCGAGAACGACGCGCGGCCCGAGGTGCGTGTCGACCCCGACAGCTTCGCCGTGCACATCGACGGGGAGTTGGTGGAGGCCACACCGGCCGCCGAACTTCCCATGGCACAGCGGTACTTCCTCTTCTGATGGCCGAGGTGGGATGCGTGATGTCCGCGTCGCGATGCCTCATGTCCGGGAGCCGGGTTGTCTAGGGCAGCGCTTCTCGTCCTGGCCGACGGCCGCTTCCCCGCCGGAGGGCACGCGCACTCCGGCGGGGCCGAGGCGGCCGTCAAGGCCGGGCTGATCACCGGGGCGGAGGGGCTGGAGGCGTTCTGCCGGGGGCGGTTGCACACGGCGGGGCTGGTGTCGGCGGCGCTGGCCGCCGCGGCCGCGCTCGGGGTGGATCCGTCGGCCCTGGACGCCGCCGCCGATGCCCGGACGCCGTCCATCGCCCTGCGGGTCGCTTCGCGGAGGCTGGGGCGGCAGTTGATGCGGGCGGCGCGGGCGACCTGGCCGTCGGAGGAACTGGACGCGCTGGCACGGGAGTTCCCCAAGGGGGCGCATCAGCCTGTCGTGTTGGGGGTGGTGGCCAGGGCGGCCGGGTTGGGGCCGGACGACGCGGCGTACTGCTCCGTGTACGAGAGTGTGAGCGGGGCGACGAGTGCGACGGTGCGGTTGTTGAGTCTTGATCCGTTCGATGCGACCCGGGTGTTGGCGCGGTTGGCTCCCGAGATGGATGTGGTGGTGGGGGCGGCGGTCGATGCGGCGCGGGGAGTGGGGGGCGGAGGGGTCGGGAGTCTGCCTGCGGCTTCCGCGCCGCTGTTGGAGATCAGTGCGGAGGTGCATGCGGCTTGGCCTGTGCGGTTGTTCGCGTCCTGAGTTCTCTTCGCCCCCGCCGCCCCTACCCGTCCCTCCCCCACTCTCGGCTTCGCTCGAGCGGGAGGTGCCCCCATCCAGGGGCTGCGCCCCTTCGACCCCCAGGTGCGGGTCCGGTGGGGCTTCTCGCGCAGTTCCCCGCGCCCCTAAAGGCCTACGGTCCTTGCGGGCCGAAAAGCAAAGGGGCGCAGCCCCTGCTTTTCAGGGGCGCGGGGAACTGCGCGAACAGCCCCCGCCCACCCGCACCCGCCGTACAACCGTGCCGCCCGAGCCCTCCCGCGCCCCGCAGTCGAACAAGGAGCCGTATTCATGCATCTCGATCACGCTCATTCCCACGACGGCCCCTCCGCCGTGAGTGCCGACGCGCACCGGCCCGACGGCAGTCGGCGCGCCCTGCGTATCGGGCTCGGCGGGCCCGTCGGGTCGGGCAAGACCGCTACCGTCGCCGCCCTCTGCCAGGTCCTGCGGGACGAGTTGTCGCTCGCTGTGGTGACGAACGACATCTACACGCGGGAGGACGCCGAGTTCCTGCTGCGCGAAGCCGTGTTGCCGCCCGAGCGGATCACTGCCGTGGAGACGGGGGCGTGCCCGCACACGGCCATCCGGGACGACATCTCCGCGAACCTGGAGGCCGTCGAGGACCTGGAGGACGAGGTCGGACCGCTCGATCTCATTCTCGTCGAGTCCGGGGGTGACAACCTCACCGCGACCTTCTCCAAGGGGCTCGTCGACGCGCAGATCTTCGTCATCGACGTGGCCGGTGGGGACGACATCCCGCGCAAGGGCGGGCCCGGGGTCACCACGGCCGACCTGCTGGTCGTCAACAAGACCGACCTCGCGCCGTACGTCGGTTCCGACCTCGCCCGGATGGCCGCGGACGCGAAGGCGCAGCGGGCGGAGCTGCCGGTGGTGTTCCAGTCGTTGCGGAGTGAGGCCGGGGTCGGGGAAGTCGCCGCGTGGGTGCGGGAGAAGCTCGTGGCGTGGACGGCATGAGGACGGCAGGAGAGGCGGGGGCGGACGGGGGCACGGGTACCGCCGGGGTCAGGGGGACCGCCGGGGTCAAGGCCACCGCACGGATCGCGGCCCGCGTCGACGGGCGGGGCGGCACGGCCCTGCCCGTGCTGGAGAGCGACGGGCCCCTGGCGTTGCGCCGCACTCGGGGGAGTGGCGACGAGGCGCGGGTCATGCTGGTCGGGGCCATGAGCGGGCCGCTCGGCGGGGACCGGTTCGCCGTCGAGGCGGAGGTCGGCGAGGGGGCCCGGCTGCGCGTCGGGTCGGCCGCCGCGACGATCGCGTTGCCGGGGCAGGCCAAGGGGGAGGCCCGTTACGACGTACGGATCGATGTCGCCGCCGGAGGCGAACTGCGGTGGCTGCCGGAGCAGTTGATCTCCGCCCAGGGGAGTGATCTGTGGGCGTCGACGCGGGTCGAACTCGGCGTCGGGGCGCGGTTGGTGTTCCGGGAGGAGCAGGTGCTCGGACGGGTGGGGGAGGAGCCCGGACGGCTCACCAGCCGGCTCGGTGTGTGGTCGGGCGGGCGGCCGTTGCTCGATCAGCAGGTGGGGTGCGGGCCGGGGGCGCCCGGTGGCTGGGACGGGCCCGCCGTGCTGGGCGGGTTTCGTGCGTTGGGGCAACTCGTCGTCGTAAGACCGGAGTTCGCCGATCGGATGCCCGGGCCGAAGGTGCTGGGGGAGACCGCCGCGCTCACTCCGCTCGCCGGGCCCGCCGTACTCGTCAGCGCGCTCGCGCCGGACGCGCTGCGGCTGCGGCGCGTGCTCGACGAAGCCCTTGCCGAGCTGGATGGTTGAGGACGGTTTGTGAGGGAGGTCCGCTGAACGGGACTTTCCGTACCGGTTATCGGATTAGTAAAGAACTCTTCGCGCCTCTGTTCTCAGGTGCCGCACAGGCACGAGGATCCCCGTGACCATTCGAAACTTCGAAACGATGTACGGGGAGTTCCCTCTTGCGAGGTATGAGGCCGACCAGAAGGACGGCGGCGTTCGGCTCCGCCGGCCTGCTCGTCACGGCGACCCTGATAGCCGGTGCCGTCGCCGCCCCCGTGGCCACCGCCGCGGACGGCGCGAGTGCGCAGGACCGCGAGGCCAAGGGCGTCGCCGTCGCCGCCGCGAAGGCGGCGAAGAAGGGCGTCGACTGGCAGGACTGTCCCGAGAGCTGGGGCCTGGAGAAGCCGATCACGTGCGGCTGGGTCACCGTGCCGCTGGACTACGCCAAGCCGAACGGCAAGCAGATCAAGCTCGCCGTGGACCGTATCGGCAACACCGGTACGAAGGAGGAGCGCCAGGGCGCGCTCGTCTACAATCCCGGCGGTCCGGGCGGCTCGGGTCTGCGTTTCCCGCGCCGGGTCACCACCAAGGCCCCGCTGTGGGTCAACACGTCCAAGGCCTACGACTTCGTGGGCTTCGACCCGCGTGGCGTGGGCAAGTCGGCGCCCATCTCCTGTGTCGACCCGCAGGAGTTCGTGAAGGCGCCGAAGATGGACCCGGTCCCGGACTCCGAGGCCGACAAGCTCAAGCAGCGCAAGCTGGCGGCCGAGTACGCGGCCGGCTGCAAGAAGCGCAGCGGCGAGATGCTGCCGCACATGACGACGCCGAACACCGCGCGTGACCTGGACGTCATCCGGGCCGCCCTGGGGGAGAAGAAGCTCAACTTCCTCGGCGTCTCCTACGGGACGTACATCGGCGCCGTCTACGGCACCCTCTTCCCGAAGCACGTGCGCCGCATGGTCGTCGACAGCGTGGTGAACCCCTCCCGCGAGAAGATCTGGTACCAGGCCAACCTGGACCAGGACATCGCCTTCGAGGGCCGCTGGAAGGACTGGACGAAGTGGGTCGCGCAGAACGACGCGACGTACCACCTCGGTGACACCCAGGCCGAGGTGCAGGCCGCGTGGCTGGAGCTGCGCGCCACCGCGAAGAAGAACCCGATCGGCGGGCTCGTCGGCCCGGCCGAGCTGATCTCCTTCTTCCAGAGCGCCCCGTACTACGACTCCGCGTGGGTGCCCACCGCCCAGGTGTGGAGCGAGTACGCCGCCGGTGACACCCAGGCGCTGGTCGACGCGGCCGCCCCGGACCTCACCGACACGGCGGGCAACGCCGCCTCGGAGAACGGCAACGCCGTCTACACGGCGGTCGAGTGCACCGACGCCAAGTGGCCCACCAGCTGGAAGAAGTGGGACCGCGACAACACGAAGCTGCACAAGAACCACCCGTTCATGACCTGGGCCAACGCCTGGATGAACCTGCCGTGCGCCACCTGGCAGTCCAAGCAGTACACCCCGGTGGACGTGAAGACCAAGAAGGGCCTGCCGCCCGTCCTGATCGTCCAGTCCGAGCGTGACGCGGCCACCCCGTACGAGGGTGCCGTCGAGCTGCACAAGCGGCTCAAGGGCTCCCGTCTGATCACGGAGACGAAGGCCGGCTCCCACGGAGTCACCGGCCTGGTCAACCCGTGTGTCAACGAGCGCGTGGACACCTACCTGCTCACCGGCAAGGTGGGCGCGGCCGACGTGAAGTGCGCACCGCACGCCACGCCGACGCCGTAGGTCCAGTCGTAGGCCCATGATCGACGCGAGGGGGCGACCGGGAGACCCGGTCGCCCCCTTCCGCGTGCGCGCACGCGGTCAGGCGGTCACGCCCGCCGCCCGGTCAGCCACGCGTCCTCCGCCGCGTAGTCGAAGAGGTCCCCGTACACCTCGGCCATCCTGGGATACGCCTCCCGCCAGTCCCGTCCGGCCGTCAACCGGCTCTCGATCCACGCGACCGTCTCCGGCAACGACTCCGCGTACCGGACCACCGGGCGGTAGCCCAACTCCCGCTCCGCCGCCGACATGTCGCACACCACGGGCACCGGCACCGACCAGGGCGTGTCGCCCACGGTGGGCGACGGGGCGGGGCCGTCCACGAGCACGTTCTCCGTCTCGACGCCCATGACCGCGTCGATCGCCGCGGCGATCTCCACGACCGTCGGCGCGTCCGGGTCGACGGCGTTCAGCACCCGGCTCCCGGGCCGTGCGGCCGCCAGCCGGATCAGTTCGGCGATGTTGTGGACGCTCGCCGGATGGAAACGGCTCGCACCGCCGTACGCCAGGACCCGGCGGCGCCGGCCGTCCAGATTGCGCTTCACGACATACAGCTCGCGCGGCGTACGGCAGTGCGGCCCGTGGACGGCGCCCGCGCGCAGCAGGGTCGTGGGCAACCGGTCGCCCCCGGCGAGGAGTTCGCGCTCCAGACCCGCCTTGCGCGTGCTGTACGAGGTGTCGTCCGGCCGGATCGTGCGCTGGCTCTCGGGCAGGGGCAGGGGGTACTCGGGGAAGCCGTCCGGCTCCGCCTGGGTGTCGAAGTTGCGGCCCTTGTCGTCCTCGTACACCGAGACGCTGGAGACGACGACCGCCGAGCCGACCCGGTCGGCCACCGCGAGCAACTGTCGGCCGTGTTCGGGGCCGTACGCCACCATGTCCACCAGCACGTCACAGCCGTCGCCGACCGCGGCCGCCAGCGCCGCGTCGTCGCCGCGATCGCCCGGCAGGGCCCGCACGTCCTCCGGCCAGCCGGTGTCCCGGCCGCCGCCCCGCGAGACGGCCGTCACCGCCCAGCCGTCCCGCGCCAGCACACCCACGGCCACCCGGCCGATCTGTCCCGTCGCTCCGATCACCACAGCACGTCGTGTCATGTCCCGACCGTACGACGCCCGCGACCGCTCCGGCGGGACGCTCTGCCAACGGCAGAACGCCTCGACAGGGTCGGCCGCGGGAACCTACCGAACACTCGGCGCCATCGGCCGAGACCCGCTCAACTCAACGGCATACGGGGGAACTTGCGCTCCTTCGCCGCCGCGGCCTCCTCCGCCTTCACGACGGCCGCGTACTGGTCGACGTACTCCTGATCGGAGAGCGAGAGGATCGCGTACATGATCTCGTCGGTGATGGCGCGCAGGACGGCCTTCTCGTTCTCCATGCCCTCGTAGCGGGAGAAGTCGAGGGGCTTGCCGAAGCGGATGACGACGGGGTGGATGTTGGGGATGACCTTGCCGGGAGGCTGCGCCTCGAAGGTGCCGATCATGGCGCAGGGGACGACGGGCACACGGGCTTTGAGCGCCATGACCGCGACACCGACCTTGCCCTTGTAGAGGCGGCCGTCGTGCGAGCGGGTGCCCTCCGGGTAGATGCCGAGGAGCTCGTCCTTGCTCAGCACGCCGAGACCCTCGCGGATGGCGGCCTGGCCCGCCTCCTTGCCGGAGCGGTCGACCGGGATCTGCCCGGCGCTGCGGAAGAAGAACGCCGTCAGCCGGCCCTTGAGGCCCGGGCCGGTGAAGTACTCGGCCTTCGCCAGGAACGTGATGCGGCGCTTGAGGATCGCGGGCATCAGGAAGTGGTCCGAGAAGGACAGGTGATTGCCCGCGACGATGGCCGCGCCCGACGGCGGTACGTGTTCGAGGCCTTCGATGCGAGGCCGGAAGACCAGTCTCAGCAGGGGACCCAGAAGCACGTATTTGAGCAGGTAATAGAACACGGCGTCTCCCTCGCGCTACCGGATCGGCTCTATGGACGTGTTCCGCCAGGTCACAGCAGACATGCGCGCACTCGATCGTGGTGCGGGTGCGGCCGTCTGCGGGCAGGTCTGATCGGACTCACGCTGACTCCTCGCTGACTTTGCTGACGTTGCGTCAGGCGCATGTGCCCTGGTGAGCCTCGTCCTGCGTGTCGACGATTGATCGTAGCCCCACGCCCCATGTCACCGGGAGGACCCCGGCTCGCCTGCGTCACCTTGCGCGGTCTTCCGGCCGAACCGCGTGGGCAGCGGCCGTCGGGTGTGCCGGGCGGCGCCGAACAGCAGGAGGCGGTGGCGAACAGCGGGGAGGCGGCGGCGAACAGCAGGGAAACCCCGGTGCCGGCGCCGACCACGGGAAGCCACCCCGGGCCCGCCACGGCCCCGGCCACCGCCAGCAGCTCTGAAGAACCGTTCGGCGTCGGGGCTCGTCGCCTTCTCTCAGCTGGTACGCGTGGGCCTCGTCGGCAGATCGACCGAGAGCTCATGGGGCCGCGGGGGTGGCTCGGGGGTCCCGCCCAACTCGTCGGACAGGCAGGCGAGATAGAGCGCCATGGTGGTGCGGTGGTCGCGCAGGGGGCGGCCGGTGAGCTGTTCGATCTTCTGCATGCGGTAGACCACGGTGTTGCGGTGGACGTGGAGCGCCTCGGCCGCCCGTACGAGGTTGAAGCCGCCCTCGCACCACGCGGTGACCGTGTCGCGGAGCACCGGCCAGTCCGGCTGGGCGCGCAGCTCCGCGGCGGTCACCGCGAGCAGACGGCCCCGGGCGGGCTGGCCGACCGCCGCCAGGACCTGGTGGATCCGCAGATCGGAGATCAGATGGACCGGGGCGCCGCCCGCCCCGCGGGCGGTCAGATGCGTGGCGGAACCGCTCGTCCGCCGGGCCGTCAGGTGGAGCGCGTCGCAGGCGTCCTGGTAGGAGTCGTGGAGCGCGCCGACGGAGTCGGCCGGTTCGCCGATGCCGGCGCGGGCCGTGAGGGAGTTCTGTGCGGCGATGACGTCGGCGACCCGGCGGCAGTCGGCGACCAGCGACGCCGTCGGCCGGTCGGGCCGGAGCCGGTGCAGTACGCCGAGCCGGCCGGGAGCGGTGGTGGCGACGATGTCCTGGGGATCGGCGAAGACCTCGCGGACCGTGCGGAGCAGTTCCGAGCGCACGAGCGCCATGTCCCGGGTGGGTGCGCCGGGCCGGCGGTTGCCCGGCGCGGCCACGGTCACCTCGAACGCCACCGCGACCCGGGGCAGCCGCAGGTCGAAGCCCAGCTCGGCGGCGCGGAAGAGCAGGAAGTCGCCCTCGACCACCTGAGGGTCGTACGAGGCCAGGTCGGCGAAGAGTTTCTCGGCCGCCCGCTCGGCGAGCAGCCGGGAGCGCAGCATCACCGACTCCCGCAGCAGGATCTCCGTCTGCCGCTTCACCAGCAGGCCGAAACGCCGCACCTGGGCGGGAGTCCCGGTGATCCCGACCGTGCCCACCGCCTGCCCGTCCGTGACCAGCGGCAGGGTGACGCCGGGGCGCACACCCCGGAGCACCAGAGCCTGTGAGGCGCTGTGCGCGGCCGGTTCCTGGGTGCGGATCACCTCGACGGAGGCCTCGTGGAAGGTGCCGACCCGGCTGCGGTCGCCGCTGCCGATGACCATGCCCTCCGCATCGGTGATCAGCACGTTGAAACCGATGACCGCGGAGGTGTCCCCGGCTATCTCCTGCGCGAGTGACGGGCTCAGCAAGGGCGTTCCTCCCGTCGGGGGGTGGACCGGAGCTGGACGCACCGTACAGCGGAGCGGGCTGTGCTCACCACAAGTTCGTACGAAGTGAACAGTGACCCGCGACCGGCCCGCTCATAGCCTTTGGGCCCATCACCTCCCGCCGGGGCACACCGCGGTGAACGGCGGGATCCCGCAGGCCGATACGGAAGGCCCACGCCGATGAACCGTCTGCGTTCCCTCGTCGCCGCTCTGTCCGCGACCCTCCTGCTGTCCACCGTCGCCGCCTGTGGTGCGGACGGCGACGACGGCCCGAAGAACGTGTCCGCGAAGACCGCCGCGCTGGGCACCCTCACCCCCGGCGTGCTCAAGGTGGCCGTCCAGCCGTACGCGCCCTACACCAGCGTCCAGGGCGACACGATCGTCGGGCTGGACGGCGACATCCTCAACCGCGTCGCGGACAAACTCGGCCTCCGGGTCGAGCCCCAGGTCACGGACTTCGCGGGCATGCTCGCCGGAGTGCAGTCCCGTCGGGTGGACATCACCATAGGCGGGGTCGCCTGGTCGGCGGACCGGCAGAAGCAGGGCCTGTTCACGGACCCGCCCTACTACTCGCCCCCGGCGATGGCCGTGCGGTCCGGCAGGACGTACCGGACCGTCGACGATCTGAAGGGCCTGGAACTCGGGACCGTCGAGGGCTATGTGTGGGTCAAGTCCATCCAGGCCGTGCCCGGCGCCGAGCTGCACGCCTACCCGGACGCCAACGGAGTCTTCGACGACCTCGGCGCGGGCCGGATCGACGTCGGGTTCCTCGACCCGCTGCTCATCATCGCGGCGCAGAAGGAACGGCCCGACCTGAAGATCGACACCCGGTACATGACGCCGCCGACCGCCGCACAGGTGAAGGCCGAACCCGCCTACCAGTACTTCCAGCCCTACCAGACCGGCTTCTACCTGCCCAAGAAGGCCACCGCGCTGGAGAAGGCGATCTCCGCGGAGATCGACGCCATGTACGGCGACGGCGAACTGAAGAAGCTCGTCGAGAAGTGGGGCGGAGACCCCGAGCAGTTCCTGAAGCCGGCCGCCGACGTCGCCACCGCGCGCCGGGGCGTGGACCGGCCCCAGGACTGGACCCCGCCGTCCATCGCGCAGTGAGGGACGACATGTCCGATCTCGCAGGTTTCTTCGAAGTCCCCTGGTCCGACTACCGGCCCGACCTGCTCGACGCACTCGGGCGCACCCTCTCCTACACGGCGGTGAGCTTCGCCGGAGCCGTACTGCTCGGCCTGGCGGTCGCCCTGCTCCGGCTGAGCAGGGCCTGGCCGGCGCGTGCCCTGGCCGCCGTCTACACCGAGGTCTTCAAGAACGTCCCGCTGCTCGCCATCATCTTCCTGACCTACTTCGGCCTGGCCTCCGCCGGACTCCGGCTGGACGTGTTCACGGCCGGCTGCCTCAGCCTCGTCGTCTTCTACGCCGCCTATCTGTCCGAGATCTTCCGGTCCGCGATCAGCGGGGTGCACGCCGGGCAGACGGAGGCCGGGGAGGCGCTGGGACTGGGCAGGGCGGGCATCTTCGGCCACATCATCCTTCCCCAGGCCGTACGGCAGGCACTGCCCGGCACCAACACCATGCTGGTCGACCTGCTGAAGTCCACCTCGCTGCTCGTCACCGTCTCCGCCGCCGAGCTGATGTCCGAGGGCCGGCTCATCACCTCGGCCACCTTCCGCGCCCTGGAGGTGTACCTCGTCGTCTCGGCCGTCTACTTCGCCCTCTGCTACCCCCTCTCCCAGCTCCTCCTGCTCGTGGAACGGAAGGTACGGGCGGGGGTCCCCCTCTCCCCGTGGCGACGGCGGCGGCTGCGCGCGGCCCGCGCCCTGCTCGGCGGTGACGTGATCACGAACACCGGCGTGGACGCGGGCCCGAACACCGGCACGAACGCGGGCCCGAACACCGGCACGAACGCCGGCCCGAACACCGGCACGAAGGAGGCGACGGCATGACCGACTCGGTCACCTCGACGACGACCGGGGCCACCACTCCGGCGCCGGCCCAGGAGGCGGTCGTACGCATCGAAGGCCTGAGCAAGTCCTTCGACGGCCGTCTGGTCCTCGACGACGTCCACCTGGAGGTCCCCCGGGGCCGCATCGTCAGCGTCATCGGGCAGAGCGGCGGCGGGAAGACCACGCTGATGCGCTGCGTCAACCTGCTGGAACGCCCGGACCGGGGCACCGTCGAGGTCGTCGGGGAGGTGGTGCACCAGGGCGGCCGTACCGTCTGCCGCGACCTGGCCCGGCTGCGCCGCACGGTCGGCATGGTCTTCCAGCGGTTCAACCTCTTCCCGCATCTCACGGCCGTCGAGAACGTCGTCCTCGCCCAGCGCAAGGCGGGCGTCCCCGAGCAGCCGGCGCTGGAGCGGGCCGTCGCCCTGCTGCGCCGGGTCAAGGTCGCCCACCGCGCCCTCGCCCTGCCAGACCAGCTCTCCGGCGGCGAACAGCAGCGCGTCGCCATCGCACGGGCCCTCGCCCTCACCCCGGAAGTGCTCCTCTTCGACGAACCCACCTCCTCCCTCGACCCGGAGGCGACCCGGGAGGTACTGAGCGTGATGCGGGAACTCGCCGCCGACGGCATGACCATGCTCCTGGTCACCCATGAACTGCCCTTCGCCCGCGAGGTCTCCGACCACGTCGTCTTCGTCGACGGCGGCCGGATCGTGGAGGAGGGCCCGCCCGAGGCGGTCCTCGACCGTCCGGCCCGCGCCCGCACCCGGGAGTTCCTCGCGTCGTACGGGACGGCGTCATGACCCGTGCGCTCGCTCCGGGGAGCCCGGTCGTGGTCGTCGGCGGTGGCGTGGTGGGGCTGTGCACGGCGTACTACCTGGCCGCGGCCGGGGTGCCGGTGGAGATCGTCGAGCGGCGCGGTCTGGGTTCCGGGGTGTCCCGGGGCAACGCGGGCTGGGTCTGCCTCAGCCACTCGACTCCGGTGCCGGCGCCGGGCGTCCTGCGCTACGCCCTGCGCTCCCTCGGCCGCCCCGACTCGCCCCTGTACCTACGGCCGCTGCCGGACCCGGCGTTCGTACGGTGGCTGTGGCGGTTCTGGCGCAGCAGCACCCCGGCCGCGTTCCGGCGCGGCTACGCGGCGATCGCCGAGCTGAACCACACCACCTTCGACCTGTTCGACGGGCTGCGCGAGGCGGGCGTCGACACGACGCTCACCCGACCCGGCATGGTGCACGCCTTCCTGTCGCCGGCCGAGGCCCGCCATCACCTCGCGGTCCAGCGGGAGATGGCGGACGGCCGCTACCCGCTGCCCGACGACGTCACCACGGGCGCCGACGCCCGTCTGCTGGACGACGCGCTGTCATCCGGGGTGCGCGCGGCGTACCTCGTGGAGGGGGAGGGGGTGGTCGATCCGGAGGCCTTCGCCCGCGCGCTCGGGGAGGCGCTCGCCGCGGCCGGTGTGAAGGTCCACGAGAACGCGGAGGCCACCGGATTCCGGTCCGGCGGCGGTCGGGTCACCGCGCTGCGCACCGCGCAGGGCGAGATCCCCTGTTCGGCGGTCGTGGTCGCGGCCGGGATGCGTTCGCCCGGTCTGCTGCGCGCCCTGGGGAGTCCGCTGCCCCTCCAGGCGGGCAAGGGTTACAGCTTCTCGGTGGACCTGGATCCGGCGCCGCGCCACACGCTGTACTTCGGCGAACGGCGGGCTGTCGCCTCACCGATCGGGGGCACCACGCGGATCGGCGGCACGATGGAGTTGAGCGGCAACAACAACCGCCTCGACTGGCGCCGGGTCGTCGCGGTCGCCCTGGCCAGCCGTCATTATCTGGGCCGGTGGTTCGACGATCCGGACGACCTGGTCGGCCTCATCCGCGATCCGTGGGTGGGCGGGCGGCCCTTCCTTCCGGACGGCCTTCCCGTCGTCGACCGGGTCCCCGGCCACGAGAACGCGTACGCGGCGACCGGGCACGGGATGCTGGGGGTCACACTGGGGCCGGTGACCGGGCACCGGCTTGCCGAGTACGTCGTCACCGGGCGGCGGCCCGACGTCCTCACGCCGTTCCGCTTCGACCGGCTGCCGTCCTGAGCACGGGGTTTCGCCCCCGGCGACCCGGGGGCCGGCCGGCATCCCGAGCGCGGTGGCGTCCTCGGGTCCGGCGGCGGACTGGGGGGAAGGTCCACCGCCGGACCCGGGACCTCGCGCCGATCCCGTCCCCACGGATTCGGCGCGTCGGGACCGTCTCCGCTCAAGGCGGTCCCGGGTCAATCGGCTCCTGCCGAGTCCACCCGCTCAGCGGGGTGGTGGCGGGAGTGGCGGGAGTGGCGTCAGACATTGGCCGGCTTCCCGAGACCACGGACAGCCGATGGTCAGATGGGGAACTTCACTCCGGTGAGCTCTTCGGACACGTCCCAGAGGCGTCGCTGGACGGTTTCGTCGTGGGAGAGGTCGCTGGACGCGACTGCGCGGGGATGCCCCTTGATCTCCCGTCGGCCGGCGGGGCCGTAGTACTGGCCCCCGAGGACCTCGGGATCGGTGGCGGCCCGCAGGGTCGGCAGCGCACCCATGGACGCTTTCTGAGTGATCAGGGGCCCGATCACGGGAGTTATCAGGCGCACCGGGGCGGGCACGTAGCGGGAGAGATCGGTATCGGCCATGCCCGGGTGGGCGGCAACGGAGATGGTCGTGCCCTGCGAGGCGAGGCGGCGTTGCAGCTCGTAGGCGAACATGAGGTTGGCGAGTTTGGACTGTCCGTAGGCCGCGATCCGATTGTAGGAGCGTTCCCACTGCAGGTCGTCGAAGTGGATGTCCGCCCGGACGCGGTGGGCGACGCTGGCGACCGTGACCACGCGGGAGCCGGGCACGGGCAGCAGCTGATCCAACAGGAGACCGGTGAGCGCGAAGTGCCCGAGGTGATTGACGCCGAACTGCAGCTCGAACCCGTCGCGCGTGGACTGCCTGGGCGGGTACATGACGCCGGCGTTGTTGACGAGCAGGTCGATCTTCGGGTGTGTGGCATGCAGCTCGGCCGCCGCGGTGCGGACGGACTCCAGTGAGGTCAGATCCAGCCGCTGGACGGCGAGGTCGGCACCGGGTACTTGCTCAGCGATACGGGTAGCGGCCTGTTTGCCCTTCTCGACGTCACGCACGGCGAGCACCACGGTCGCTCCGCGTTCGGCGAGGACGCGTGCGGTTTCGAAGCCGAGGCCGGTGTTGGCGCCGGTGACGACGGCCACCCGGTTGTCCTGGCGGGGGACACTGTGTTCGGTCCACTTGTTGCTCACGGGATCCTCCTGAATGTCGAGCGTGTTGGGGTGGGGCTGCTGCGCGGCGGGCCCGAGCAGCAGCCGAGTGGAGACGAGGTTGCGGATCTTCCCGTCCTGAGAGGGAGACTTGCTGGTCATCGGCGCCGTCCGTCCGTCAGGAGATCCGGCTCCGAGGAACTCACGCACGCAGGAGCCGAGCCGCATCGCGCAGGGCGTCGTCCAGAGGCTCGGGCTTGAGGCCGAAAACGCGGGTGGCGGCCGTGGAGTCCATGACGAACGGCCGGTCCCACTGGTAGTGGGTGATCCGCAACTCGCGCACGATCGACACGGCCACCCCGGCGGCCCACAGCACCGGATAGGGCATCGTCGTGAGCTTCGGCGCCCCCGAGCCGGTGACTTCGACGAACCGGTGGGCCAGTTGACGCAGCGTCACAGGATCGTTCGAGGGGACATGCCAGGGCTTGCCCCAGGCTCGTTCGTCGGCCGCCACGGCCACCAGCGCGGCGGCCACGTCGTTGACCGAAGTGAAGGTGTGCGGCTGGTCCAGCGGCGTGGCCGCGACGGCGCGCTTGCCGGCGAGCAAGGGCTTGGCCACGGACAGGCTGAAGCCCCCGGTGCCCTGTACCAGGTCGCTGGCGCGCACCTCGGTGACGCGGATCCGCCCGGCATCGTGGGCGGCCAGGGCGTCGCGCCACATCTGGGCCCGCAGCCGCAGCTTGGGGTGCGCACCGGGCCCGACGAGCGGCGTGCGCTCCGTCATCGGCCCGGTTACCGGCCCGTAGCCGTACAGGGGCGCCATCGAGGCGAGGACGGCACCGGTGCGCTCGGCAGCGGTGAGCAGCGAGGACGCCAGCGGCGGCCAGTCGGTCAGCCAGCGGTCGTATGCGGGGTTCGCGCAGCTGTAGAGCGCCACCGCGCCCGCGGTGAGCGCGGTGAGGCGCTCGGCGTCGGTGGCGTCCGCGGCCACTTGCTCGATGCCGGCGTGCTCGGGGCCGGTGCCTCGGCGGGACACGAGCCGGACCTGTTCGCCGCGCTCGGCCAGCAGTTTCGCCGTGGCCACGCCGCTGGCACTGGCGCCGGCGATCACATGCAGGGCCATGTGGGCACCTCGTTCCGTTTCTTGGAGAGCGGGCGTTCTCATGTGAGAGCAACTGTTCACCAGGGAGGGACTGCTGTCAAGAACGGGTGTTCTCGCATCGGTGCGGCCGTTCTCGACGTGTGTCACACTGCCTGGTATGTCAGCCACATCGATACGGGCCCGCCTGCGGGCCGAGATGAGTGAAGAGATCAAGGCCGCGGCCCGCCGCCAGCTCGAAGCAGGCGGCGCGAACCTTTCGTTGCGCGCGGTTGCCCGGGAGATGGAGCTGGTGCCCTCGGCGCTGTACCGCTACTTCGCCAGCCGTGACGACCTGCTGACCGCGCTGATCATCGACGCCTACAACGCTCTCGGGGACGCGGCCGAAGCCGGGGACGCGGCCGTCGCCGACCGCGCGGACCTGCGCGGCCGCTGGCTGGGTATCTGCCACGGCGTGCGGAACTGGGCCCTGGCCAACCGTGCCGAGTACGCGCTGATCTTCGGCAGCCCGGTCCCCGGCTACACCGCCCCGCCGGACACCCTCCCCGCGGCCACCCGCACCCCGCGGGCGCTCCTGCAGATCCTCATCGACGGCTTCCGCGACGGCGCACTGCCCGATGCGGGCCCGATCGCACTTCCGGACGACGTGCGCGCCGACTTCACCCGCATCCGGCAGGATCACCTCCCCGACCTGCCCGAACCCCTGCTGGCCCTCGGCTTCCTGGGCCGTACCCACCTGTTCGGCGCCGTCAGCTTCGAGGTGTTCGGTCAATTCCCCGAGGTCATCGAGGCACGGAACACCTACTTCGACTTCCAGATGCGCCACGTGGCCGAACTGCTCGGACTGTAGGCGCACCCGTTCACCGCCGGCAGACCAAGAGGCGAGCATCGGTGTGTGGAGCGTCGCGATCTCAGGCTTGGCCGCCCGCTGTGCCCCGGCCGTGAGCGGGCATACCTGAGCGCGGACATCGTCTCGGGTCAGCTCGTATTCATCTCCAGAGCCGGCTGCCCCTCCGACCCCGCTCCCGGTGCGGTGCGTTGTCTGCGGGTTGGTCGTGGTTGCTCGCGCCGTTCCCCGCGCCCCTTTCGGGGCGCGGTGTCGGGCTTCAACCCTGCTTCAGAACCTCCCCCAACGTCCCCAGCGCCGACCGGAGTTCCGTGGCCGTGATCGTCAATGGCGGGGCCAGGCGGATGGTCGAGCCGTGGGTGTCCTTGACCAGGATTCCCTCGGCCATGAGGCGGTGGCTGATCTCGCGGCCCGTGCCGATCGCGGGGTCGACGTCGACGCCCGCCCACAGTCCGCGTGCCCGGAAGCCGACCACGCCCCGGCCGACCAGTTCCGTGAGCCCGTCCCGCAGGAGCCCGCCCAGCTCGGTGGCCCGCTGCTGGAACTCTCCCGTCCGCAGCAGCTCGACCACCGCCGAACCGACCGCCGCCGCGAGGGGGTTGCCGCCGAAGGTCGAGCCGTGCTCGCCGGGACGCAGGACCGACAGCACCTCCCGGCGGGCCACCACCGCCGACACCGGCACGATGCCGCCGCCGAGTGCCTTGCCGAGCAGTACGGCGTCGGGCAGGACGTCCTCGTGCTCGACGGCGAGCGTCCGGCCGGTGCGGCCGAGACCGGACTGGATCTCGTCCGCGACGAAGAGGCAGCCGGTGCGGCGGGTCAGCTCGCGGACCCCGCGCAGATAGCCGTCGTCCGGGATGAGCACGCCCGCCTCGCCCTGGATGGGCTCGATCAGCACCGCGGCCGTCGTCTCGTCGATCGCCGCCTCCAGCGCGGCGAGGTCGTTGTACGGGACCACACGGAAGCCGGGCGTGAACGGGCCGAACCCGTCGCGGGCCACCGGGTCCGTGGAGAAGCTGACGATCGTCGTCGTACGGCCGTGGAAGTTGTCGGCGGCGACCACGATCGTGGCCTGGTCGGCGGGGACGCCCTTCACCTCGTACGCCCACTTGCGGGCCACCTTGATCGCGCTCTCCACTGCCTCGGCGCCGGTGTTCATCGGCAGCACCATGTCCAGGCCGGTCAGCTCGGCCAGGGACTCGGCGAACTCGGCGAGCCGGTCGTTGTGGAAGGCCCGCGAGGTGAGGGTGAGCGTGTCGAGCTGGCGGTGCGCGGCCTCGATCAGCGCCGGGTGGCGGTGGCCGAAGTTGAGGGCGGAGTAGCCGGCCAGCATGTCCAGATAGCGGCGGCCCTCGACGTCCTCGACCCAGGTGCCCTCGGCCCGGGCGACGACCACGGGCAGCGGGTGGTAGTTGTGCGCGAGGACGGGCTCCTCGGCGCGGATGAGGTCGGCCGACGAACGCGTGGGGGCGGGAGCGGTCATGAGCGGACCTCCAGGGTCACGGGGCGGATCGCCCGAACCGGGCGGCGGGTCTCCTGGGTCACGGGCGGATCTCCTGGGTGACGCACTTGATGCCGCCGCCGGCCTTCTGGAACTCCGACAGGTCGACGGGGACGGGAACGTAGCCCTGCCGGGCGAGCTGGTCGGCGAGTTCCTTGGCGCGGGGCGAGATGAACACATGACGGCCGTCGGACACCGAGTTCAGGCCGAACGCCATGGCGTCCTCGCGGGTGGCGATCACCGCGTCCGGGTAGAGGCGGGCGAGGACCGCGCGGCTGCCGGGCGAGAACGCCTCCGGGTAGTACGCGATGTTGCCCGCGGAGCCGTCACCGCCGTCGTCGAGGACGAACAGGGCGGTGTCCAGATGGTAGAAGCGCGGGTCCACCAGCTGGAGGCTGATCACGGGGACGCCGAAGAACTCCTGCGCCTGGCGATGGGCCTCACGGGTGGTGCGGAAGCCGGTCCCGGCGAGCAGATAGCGGCCGGTCGGTACCAGGTCGCCCTCTCCCTCGCACACCGACTCGGAGCGCAGCACGTCGTACCCGGCGCTCTTGAACCAGGCGTCGTACGCGGTGGACTCGGGACGCCGCTCGGGCGCGTGGAACAGCGAGCCGAGGACACGGCCGCCGAGAACGAGCGCGCAGTTGGCCGCGAACACCATGTCGGGCAGCGCCGCCACCGGCTCCACGCTGTCCACGGTGTGGCCATGGGTCCGGTAGGCGAGGATCAGCTCCTGCCACTGATCCTGGGCGAGATCGACGTCCACGGGGGTGTCCGGATGCATCCAGGGATTGATCGAGTACTGCACGGCGAAGTGTCTGGGTTCGCAGACGAGAAAGCGCCGAAGGCGCGGCACACGGCTGTCGGGCACAGAGGGTCTCTCCGCTTCCTGCGGTGTCGGCTGGGATGACACCACGGTAGGAATCGGGACAGGCGCACGACAAGCAGCGAACGTTGCGTGTCCGCGCAGTAATGCTGCGTATTCGGCGGGCTCAGCGCACGTTCGCTGCGTCCTGTGTCGCGCCCGCCTCCGGAGCCTCCGGCAGCAGGTGCGACAGCACCATGTAACTGATCGTCTTCCGGATGAACGGCTCCGCGCGGATCCGCTCCAGCACCTCCTCGAAGTGCTCCACATCGATGGCCCGTACGTGGAGCAGTGCGTCCGCTCCGCCGGTCACCGTCATCGCCGCGGTGATCTCCGGGTAGTTGCGCACCACCTCCGCGAGCCGCCGGGGCGGCGCCGCGCCCTCGCAGTACACCTCCACGTACGCCTCCGTGCGCCAGCCGAGCGCCGCCGGCTGAACCGTGGCCGTGAACCCGGTGATCACCCCGGTCTCGCGCAGCCGGTCCACCCGCCGCTTGACCGCGGTGGCCGAAAGGCCGACGGCCGAACCGATCTCGGCGAAGCTGGTCCTCGCGTTCGCCATCAACGCCGTGATGATCTTGCGGTCGAGCTCGTCGAACGCCGCGGACTTGCTGCTCATGCGGGCACTGTATCCAGCGGGAGGCCTCCGCGACCCGCTACGCGAGGGCCTCCGGCGCGCGCCCGTGTGCAGGCGTGCGAATTACTCCTACACTCCACGTTCATGCTGCGCGCGCTCGCCGTCGATGACGAGAAACCCTCCCTGGAGGAGCTGCTGTACCTGCTGAACGCCGATCCACGGGTCGGCAGCGCCGAGGGAGCGAGCGACGCCACCGAGGCGCTGCGGCGGATCAACCGCGCCCTGGAGTCCGGGCCGGACGGACCCGAGGCGATCGACGTCGTCTTCCTCGACATCCAGATGGCCGGACTCGACGGCCTCGACCTCGCGCGCCTCCTCACCGGCTTCGCCCGGCCCCCGCTGGTCGTCTTCGTCACCGCGCACGAGGGCTTCGCCGTCCAGGCCTTCGACCTCAAGGCCGTCGACTACGTCCTCAAGCCCGTCCGCCGGGAACGTCTCGCCGAGGCGATACGCCGGGCCGCCCAGCTCCGCGAGGCGACCACGGCCTCGGCCCCGCCGATACCCGTCCACGAACCCGACCCCGACCAGATACCCGTCGAGCTCGGCGGGGTGACCCGCTTCGTCGCCGTCGACGACATCACCCACGTCGAGGCCCAGGGCGACTACGCCCGACTGCACACCCCCCAGGGCAGCCACCTCGTCCGCATCACCCTGTCCACCCTCGAGGAGCGCTGGCGCGCACGCGGGTTCGTCCGCATCCACCGCCGCCATCTCGTCGCCCTGCGCCACGTCGGCGAACTCCGCCTGGACGCGGGCACGGTCAGCGTCCTCGTCGGCTCCGTGGAACTCCAGGTCAGCCGCCGTCACGCACGCGAGCTGCGCGATCTGCTGATGCGCCGGACCACGGGCTGAGGAGCCGCCATGCCGAACGACCCCACCGAACGCCGCGTCGTCGTCACCGGAGTGCCCCGCCGCACCCGGCGCACCTCGGGACACCACCGCCCCCGCACCGAGATCGACGAACAGACCACCCTCGGGCACACCTACGTCAGCTCCCTCATGCGCAGCCAACTCCGCGCCGCCCTCGCCGTGTTCGCGGTCCTGGTCCTGCTGGTCGCCCCGCTGCCCCTGGTCTTCGCCGCGATACCGGACGGCGCCGGCCTGGAGTGGGCCCTGCTCGGCTTCGGCATCTACCCGCCCCTGGTCCTCCTCGCGTACTGGCACGTACGCCGCGCCGAACGCAACGAGCAGGACCTCGTCCGGCTCGTCGAGGACCGCTGAGGCGACGGAAGCCACGAACCCGTGAACGAGAAGACCGGTAGCAAGGCATGAACGAGAACTACGCCGTCCCCGCGGTCGCCCTGGTCGTCGTGGCGACGGTCTTCGTCGGCGCCTTCGGCCTGCGCATCTCCCGGACCACCTCCGACTTCTACGTCGCCTCCCGCACCGTCGGCCCCCGCCTCAACGCGGCCGCGATCAGCGGCGAATACCTCTCCGCCGCCTCCTTCCTCGGCATCGCCGGCCTCGTCCTCGTCCAGGGCCCCGACATGCTCTGGTACCCGGTCGGCTACACCGCCGGCTACCTCGTCCTCCTGCTGTTCGTCGCCGCCCCGCTGCGCCGCTCCGGCGCCTACACCCTGCCGGACTTCGCCGAGGCCCGGCTCGCCTCCAAGACCGTACGACGGCTCGCGGGGGCCTTCGTCGTCGGCGTCGGCTGGCTCTACCTCCTGCCCCAACTCCAGGGCGCCGGACTGACGTTGAACGTGCTCACCGACGCCCCTGAGTGGCTCGGCGGCGTCATCGTCGCCGTCGTCGTCTCCGCCACGGTCGCCGCCGGCGGCATGCGCAGCATCACCTTCGTCCAGGCCTTCCAGTACTGGCTCAAGCTCACCGCCCTCCTCGTCCCCGCCCTCTTCCTCGTCCTCGCCTGGCAGGGCGACGGCGCCCCGCGCCACGCCTTCGACGAGCCCGCCGAGTTCCGCGAACAGCGCGTCGTCCGCGTCGACGAGACCCTCGACCTGAAGCTCACCGGCCCGCTGACGGTCACCGCCTCCGGCACGATCGACGGCCGCCGCCTCGACGACCGGCGCGTCGACCTGCCCGCCGGCACCCACCGCATCGACCGGGGCACCCGCCTGACCTTCGCCAAGGGCGACACCGTCCCCGTCGCCGACCGCGGCACCAACGGCGGCATGTCCACCTCCCTCGCCGCGGGCCGCGAGGAACGCCCCCTGTACGCCACCTACGGGCTGATCCTCGCCACCTTCCTCGGCACCATGGGCCTGCCCCACGTCGTCGTCCGCTTCTACACCAGCCCGCACGGCGTCGCCGCCCGCCGCACCACGGTCGTCGTCCTCGGCATGATCGGCTTCTTCTACCTCCTGCCGCCGCTCTACGGGGCGCTCGGCAGGCTCTACGCCCCCGACCTCACCCTCACCGGCGACGCCGACGCGGCCGTCCTCCTCCTTCCGGACCGCATGATCGGCGGTCTCGGTGGCGACCTGCTCGGCGCGCTGGTCGCGGGCGGTGCCTTCGCGGCGTTCCTGTCCACCGCCTCCGGGCTGACCGTGGCGGTCGCGGGCGTGCTCACCCAGGACGTCCTGCCCACGCGCGGCGTACGGCACTTCCGGCTCGGCACGGTCCTCGCCATGGCGGTACCGCTCGCGGCGAGCGGCCTGGTCGGCGGGCTGCCCGTCGCCGACGCGGTCGGCCTCGCCTTCGCCGTGTCCGCCTCCTCCTTCTGCCCGCTGCTCGTCCTCGGCATCTGGTGGCGGCGCCTCACCCCGCCGGGCGCCGCCGCAGGCATGCTCGTCGGCGGCGGCGCGGCCCTCCTCGCGGTCGCCGCGACCATGGCCGGATACCCCGGCACCGGCACCCTGCACGCCCTGCTGGCCTGGCCCGCCCTCTGGTCCGTACCGCTCGGCTTCCTCACGATGGTCCTGGTGTCCCTGGCCACCCCTGGCAGGGTCCCGCCCGAGACACCGGCGATCCTGGCCCGCTTCCATCTGCCGGAGGAACTGGTCGGCGGCCGGGCGCGCGCGGCGACCAAGGAGATCGAACTGTGGCGGCGATGAGGACGGGGGCCGATCCGACCGGGGCGCCGGACGAGGACCGACCGGACGAGGACCGACCGGACGAGGACCGACCGGACGAGGACCGACCGGACCAGGGCGCCGGACGAGGGCTGCGCGGACGAGGGCGCCGGACGAGGGCTGCGCGGACGAGGGCGCCGGACGAGGGCTGCGCGGACCAGGGCGACGCGAGGACCGGCGGAAGGGAACCCACGAGCGGTGAGCGGTGTACCCATTGCAGGAGGTGAACGATGAGCGGTGAAGTGACCGGGTTCCTCGCCGGGTTCTGCGTGGCCGTGCTCCCGCTGCTCGCGGCCGGGTTCTGGCTCGGCCGCCGCACGGCCCGGCCCCGCAACAGCCTCGGCGGACTCGGCACGCCCGTCGAGCACGCCACCTTCCAGACCCTGCACACCGCCACCCTCGCCGCGCCCCCGCTGCGCGCCGGCCTCACCGAGGAGACCGCCCGCAGATCCGCCAAGCGGCTGCGCACCCTGCTGGGCACCGACGCGCTGTGCCTCACCGACCACGAGTCGGTCCTCGCCTGGGAGGGCGTGGCGGAGCACCACCGCGCCGAGATCATGGGACGGCTGGCGGGCCCCCTGGAGACCGGCCGGGGCGAGGCCTTCCGGTTGACCTGCGACATCCTCGACTGCCCGGTCCGCTGGGCGGTCGTCGCCCCCCTCACGGTCGACGACCGCGTCCACGGAGCGCTCGTCGCCTGCGCGCCCCGCGAGTCCGCCGTCCTCGTACGAGCGGCCGGGGAGGTCGCCCGCTGGGTCTCCGTCCAGCTCGAGCTGGCCGATCTCGACCAGTCCCGCACCCGGCTGATAGAGGCAGAGATCAAGGCCCTGCGCGCCCAGATCTCCCCGCACTTCATCTTCAACTCGCTCGCGGTGATCGCCTCGTTCGTCCGTACCGACCCCGAGCGCGCCCGCGAACTCCTCCTGGAATTCGCCGACTTCACCCGCTACTCGTTCCGCAGACACGGAGACTTCACGACCCTCGCCGACGAACTCCACGCCATCGACCACTACCTGGCGCTGGTCCGGGCCCGCTTCGGCGACCGGCTCTCGGTCACGCTCCAGATAGCCCCGGAGGTCCTGCCGGTCACCCTGCCGTTCCTCTGCCTCCAGCCGCTGGTCGAGAACGCGGTGAAGCACGGCCTCGAAGGCAGGACAGTGGCTGCCGCGGGCAAGAGCCACATCAGCATCACCGCGCAGGACGCGGGCGCCGAGGCGCTCGTCGTCATCGAGGACGACGGCGTCGGCATGGAACCCGAGGTGCTTCGCCGCATCCTCGCCGGCGAGAGCAGCCCCTCGGGCGGCATCGGCCTCAGCAACGTCGACGAGCGGCTGCGCCAGGTGTACGGCGACGACCACGGCCTCGTCATCGAGACCGCGGTCGGCGCGGGCATGAAGATCACCGCCCGGCTGCCCAAATACCAGCCGGGCGTACACCCGGACGGGGGAATACCCCGCGCCTGAGGGGCGCAGGGCGTGAGCCTCAGGTGCGCGACGCCACCATCCCCAGCGTCAGCAGGCCCAGCACGACCCATCCGAACCACAGCCAGCCGTTGCTGCCGAGCGCCACCGAGTAGGCCGTCACCACGACCAGCCCACCGACGGTGAGCACCCCCATGGCCTTCGTCGAACCGGGCATCGCAACACCCCTTCTCAGGCTTCTTCTCCCTCCATGGTGCCCCCACTACCGGAAATGACAGTGCAGACGACGTAATGTGCTCCCTTTTTCCAGCCGTCCTCGCTGATCCAGAAACCGGAACCGGTGACACCGGGCTCATAGCCGTACTGCTGCGGCGGCAGGTTGTCCCGGCAGACGGCGAGCGCCTGGTCCTGAGCCTCTTCGTACGTGGTCCCGGGGCTCATCTCGTAGAAGCCGAGCACCTTCTGCCGGTGCCGGGACTGGCAGGAGACCAGCCGGATCCTGTTGTCGGAGATCGGATCGAGGCAGTCCTGCTTCTGCAGGGTGGCCACGTCGACGAGCACCGTCTCACCCACCGTCCGGTGCTCGCCGATCGGCCCGTACACCGGCCTGCGCTCGCCCAGGAGCAGACAGGCGACCCGATGGCCCGCGGCGTCGAAGCCGTCGTCGGTCGGGAGGACGGCGTAGGTACGGACGTCCACGAGCCTCTCGCGGGCCTCCACCGTCAGCTGCTCGCACTGGGCGGCCCCGCCCGTCCGGGCGTCCTCGGCGGACGACGCCTCGTAGGAGGCCATCACCTGGCCGTCCATCGTGCGCCCCGCGCACGCGGGCACGACCCGCAACCGGGCGGCGTCCGTGAAGGGAGTGTCGGTCCAGGTGACGTCCACGCAGTCGCCGTCCTTCAGCGGCTCCACCAGCCCCACGGTCGTCCCGTACGGCAGCTCCGCGCTCCGGGTGTCTCCGCTGCCGCCCAGTCCGCCCGGGAGGTCCTTCAGGTTCTCCATGGCGTACCAGGTCCCACCGACCACCAGGGCCAGTCCCAGGGTGGTGGCCATGCCCGCGAGGAGGGCCCGGCCGCGGTGCCGACGGGGGCGTCCGCCGGTGCCGGCGCCGGCACCGGTGGTCCGCGGGGGAGGGGCGAAGCCCTGTCCGCCGGCCGACCGGTGCTCCGCCGGGGACCAGACGTCCTGCCCGCCGTGTCCGCCGTGCCCGCCCGAGGGGGCGTACCACGGCGTCTCGTGCGCGACCCGGGGGACGACGGGGATCTCCGGCTCCGCCGTGTGCGTGGGCTCGCTCGCCCACTGCGGCTGAGAGCCGAGGTCGGGCTCGGTGCGGGGATGGGCCTGGGGGGTGACGATCGCGGACAGCACCGCCTCGGTCTCGGCGGCCGCGATCCGGCGCACGGGATCCTTGGCGAGCATGGCGGCCAGCACCGGCTCCAGCGCGCCCGCCCGCAGCATGGGGCGCGGCTCCTCCAGGACGACCGCGGTCAGCGCGGCGATCTCCGAGGCGCGGTCGAAGGGCCCGTACCCCTCGACGGCGTGGTACAGCGTGCAGCCCAGCGAGAACAGGTCGGACGCGGCGGTCGGCGGCCCGCCCTGCGCCCGCTCGGGCGCGAGGTATCCGGCGGTCCCGACCAGGACGTGCGTACGGGTGTACCGGGTCTCCTGGGTGTCGGGCTGGACGGAGATGCCGTAGTCGGTGAGGAGGACGCGCGCGTACGGCGATCCGGCGCGGTCGGGGGCGAGCAGGATGTTGGCCGGCTTGACGTCCCGGTGCATGATGCCGCGCTCGTGCCCGGCGGTCAGCGCGTCCAGGACGGCGAGTCCGATGCGGGCGCACTCGGCGGGCGCGAGGGCGCCCCGCTGGGCGACTAGGGCCTTCAGATCGAGGGCCCCCGGCACGTACTCCATGACGATCCATGGCAGTTCGTCGTGTTCCAGGACGTCGTGCACGGTGACCACGTTGGGGTGGGCCCGCAGCCCGGCGGCGTGCCGGGCCTCGGCGCGGGCGCGGGCCACCCGGGCCGTGCGCTCCCGCTCGGCCTCGCCCGGATTGCGGAACACGATCTCCTTGAGGGCCACCTCGCAGTCCAGCTGACGGTCGTGCGCCAGCCAGACATGGCCCATGCCGCCGCTGCCCAGCCGGTTCAGCAGGAGATAGCGGTCGGCGATGACCCGGCCGACTCCCGACTTCGGTGCTCCTGACTGCATCGGTCACTCCCCAGGGTTCAGATCCATACGGGCTGGGCCGGGTCCTCGACGGGATCGCCCGGGTCTCCCGGATCCCCCGAACCGCTCGGATCCCCTGAGGCCCCCGGGTCGCCCGGGTCGTCGGGCGGCGGATCACCGGTCGGATCGGGATCGTGTGCCGTCGGGGTGTCGCCGGGCGGACCGCTGTCCTCCGGTGGGGTGGGGTCGGGGGCGGGCGTCGTCGGGGGCCTGGTCGACCTGGACGGGCTGGGAGGGGTCGACGGAAGGGTGGGCGTGGACGTGGGAGTGGGGTCCGGTGACGGCTGCTCGGGGGACCTGGACGGTGACGGTGCCGGTGATGTGCCACCCGTCGACGGGGGAGTGGTCGACTCCGTGGGCGACGGTCCGCCGTCCGTGGGGGAGGACTGCCCGCCCGAGGGGGGCGTGTTCCGGTCCGTCGGCGTCGATCCGCTCTCCGACGGCGATCCACCCGACGACGAGCGTTCCGTCTCCGAGGGCTCGGTCGGCCCCGGACCCGTCCCCGTCTCCGTCCCCGTGGAGCCGGAGTCCGAGCCCGACCCGCCGCCCGAGCCGGACCCCGGCCCGGATCCCGGGTCGTCGGTGCGCTCCTCGGTGCTCTCCTCGGCGGTCCGGCCCGGCCAGTCCACGTGCAGCGCCACCGCGGTGCCGAACCCCAGCTCGGTGCCCGGCCCGGGGTTCGACCCGGTCACCGGCGCGTCCCCCGGCGGCATCTCGTCCCCGGCGACCGTCACCGCCAGGCCCTTGTCCGCCAGGGCCGCACTGGCCTCGCCGAAGGTCATCCCGCGCACCTTCGGCACGGCCTGCCGCGCACGCGTGTCGAACGTCGTGTCGGACTCGCCCGTGCTGCCGACCTTCCGGCTGATGCCCTGGTCCGGGTCCTCGACGTCGACGAGCTTGATCTCCTCGAGCCGCTCGGGCGCGGGCTTGACGACGACCACCGCGGACTCGTCGTAGCCCTCCCACTCCTGGTTGTCGCCGGTGAACTCCACCTCGATGCGGTCCGGGTTCTCGTCGAACGCGCGCAGCGGATTTCCGCAGCTGCACTTCACGGCGGGCAGGCCCTGATCGTCGACCAATACCGCGATACCGGATTCCAGCAGCGCGTCGAAGGGGACGGCCCTGCCCTTCTTGTAGTCGTGGTTCTTCACGAGGGTGTCGTGGCGCAGGAGAACGGGTGTGAGTTCGTCGAGATGATTTCCGATTCCGTCGACATCGACCTCGGCGATCCGGGCCCATTCCTGAGCCTTTTTCTTGTTCTCCGGAGCGGTGAGGAATTTCTCCAGCTTGCGCACGTCGCAGACCTTCGGCTTCTGCGTGCCCCCGTACAGGCCGGGAGTGTTGCCCTGCTGCAGACCGCTGTGCGGCTCCAGGGACGTGAGGTCGGGCTCGTCCCGGCCCAGCTGTTCGCCCTCGTCGAAGAAGGGGGCGAGGGACGGTACCCCGGCGGCCACCGCCTTCACCGCGAGCAGTGACGGAGCCGAATCACCGCACCCGCTCAGGATCACCGTGCCCACCAGCAGGACGGCGATCCTCCGGGCAGCGGATTTCCCCGCTTTTCGTAAACATGTTCGCAAGCATGCGTGAATTGTCATGACCGCTCCCCCCGGCGGTTTCCCCCGTCACCCCGCAGAGCGGACGCGGGGCTCACGCATCATGCTACTGAAGGGCAAAGCCTTTCGGTCAAGGGAAAAAGAGAGGAGTGCGGTCGTGTGGCCAAACACGGGAATGAGGGCACGGAAAAGAAAGGGGGCTCAGCGGCTACGTGCGTCGAGTGAGGCGAGATAGGCGTTGTACGCCTCGAGTTCCTTGTCGCCGTCCCGGTCGGCCGCGCGGTCCGAGCGCCGGGCCTGCCGCTGCTCGGAGCCGTACCACTGGAAGAGCAGCGCGAGCAGCACCAGCACCGAGGGGATCTCGCTGAACGCCCAGGCGATGCCGCCGGCCGCGTTCTGGTCGGCCAGCGCGTCGATGCCGAGGGAGGCGGGCGGGTTCTCGTACGTCTTCACCATGGGCGCGGACGCCATCATCAGCGCGATGCCGAAGAACGCGTGGAACGGCATGCCGGCGAACAGTTCCAGCATCCGCATCAGATAACCGGGCCGGTGCGGCCCCGGATCCACGCCCATGATCGGCCAGAAGAAGAACAGCCCGACCATCAGGAAGTGCGTCATCATCACGATGTGCCCCGGCGTCGACCCCATCAGGAAGTCGAAGATCGGCGTGAAGTAGAGGCCGTACAGGCTCGCGATGAACATCGGGATCGTGAACGCCGGATGCGTGACGATCTTCATGTACCAGCTGTGCAGGAACATCAGCAGCAGCTCACGCGGCCCCTTCCGGCCCTTCCCCGCCACCGGCAGCGCCCGCAACGCCAAGGTCATCGGCGCCCCCAGCAGCAGCACGATCGGCGCCAGCATGCTGATCACCATGTGCTGCACCATGTGCACGCTGAACATGACCATGCCGTAGTCGTTCAGCCCGGTACACGTCACCAGCAGCACCAGCAGCACACCGACGACGAATGCGACGGTCCGCCCGACGGGCCACTTGTCGCCGCGGCGTACGAGCCGCGTGACTCCCCAGCCGTAGAGAGCGAGGGCCACCAGGCAGGCGACGAGGAAGAACGGGTCGGCCGACCACGCGAGTCCGCGCCCGAGGGTGAAGGGCAAAAGCCCCATACCGTGCCCGCTGTGATCCATCCGCCGGCTCCTGCTTCGTGGGGGGTTGTGCTGTCTGTCCGCCCCCAGACTAGAACCGCCCCCGGTCACGATCATGACCGGGGGCACGGCAGCCGACCTCAGCCGACCTCAGGGGTGCGGCGAACCGCGCGACCAGCCACAGCCACCCGCACTCGCCCCACCGGCTAGAGCACGCACTCCGCTTCGGCGTACCGCTCCTGCGGCACCGTCTTCAACGTCTCCACGGCCTCGGCCAGCGGCACCATCACGATGTCCGTCCCCCGAAGTGCGGTCATCTTCCCGAACTCACCCCGGTGCACGGCCTCCACCGCATGCCACCCGAACCGGGTCGCCAGCACCCGGTCGTAGGCGGTCGGCGTACCACCCCGCTGCACATGCCCGAGGATCACCGGCCGTGCCTCTTTCCCGAGCCGCGTCTCCAGTTCGACGGAGAGCTGCCGAGCGATCCCGGCGAACCGCTCGTGCCCGTAGATGTCCTTGCCGCCCTCGTCGAACTCCATGGACCCGGCCTTCGGCTTGGCCCCCTCCGCCGCCACCACGATCGCGAACCGCTTGCCCGCCGAGAACCGCTCGGCGACCTTCGTGGCCAACTCGTCGATGTCGAAGGGGCGTTCCGGTACGACGATGGCGTGGGCGCCGGCCGCCATGCCGGAGTGCAGCGCGATCCAGCCGGTGTGGCGGCCCATGACCTCCACCACCAGGACCCGCTGGTGGGACTCGGCGGTGGTCTTCAGCCGGTCCAGGGCCTCCGTGGCGACCCCCACGGCCGTGTCGAAGCCGAACGTGACGTCCGTGACCGCGATGTCGTTGTCGATGGTCTTCGGCACACCCACGATCGGCAGGCCGTTGTCCGACATCAGCCGGGCCGCCTTGAGCGTGCCCTCACCGCCGATGGGGATGATCGCGTCGAGGCCGAGCTCCTCGACATGGCCCTTCGCCCGCGCCACCCCGTCCCGCAGATGCGACGGCTGGACCCGGGAGGAGCCGAGAATCGTGCCGCCGCGGGCCAGGATGCCCGCCACCGCGTCCAGGTCGAGCTTGAGGTAGTCGCAGTCCAGGAGACCTTTCCAGCCGTCCCGGAAGCCGATGACCTCGTCGCCGTGGTCGACGACGGCACGGTGCACGACGGACCGGATGACGGCGTTCAGCCCGGGGCAGTCGCCGCCGGACGTGAGGACACCAATGCGCATAGCCCGAATACCTTCTCCACGTGGGCCGGGGACCGGACCACGTTGTCCGGCTGGAATCCCCGCCACCCTACCGGCGGCAGGGGGCGGGGCCGTAGCGGGCGTCCGCCTGCTGGACGGCCCCGCACAGGTGAGCGGAGCCCTGGTCAGACGGGCTTTCACACGTGAGCGCGGGGGCTGTCAGACGGGCTTTCGTACGGGCACTGAGGAACCGTTTCTCAGGCGCCTCGGCTTCCTGCCGTACGGCCTACGCGGGCTGCTGGGCCGCCGAGATGCGCTCGCCCCGCAGTGCCTCGAACCAGCGGTCGTCGGTCGGCGGCAGCGCGTTCACGTCCAGTGCCAGCTTCAGCAGCAGGTCCGCGATCTGCGGGTTCCGCGCCAGCACCGGCCCGTGCATGTACGTGCCGAACACGGTGTCGTTGTACGCGCCCTCCGTGCCGTCGCCCGTGCCGTTGCCCTTGCCGAGCCGCACCTGTGCGAGCGCGCGGGCGGTGGGGCCGAGGTGGGTGACGCCCTGGTGGTTCTCGAACCCGGTCAGCTGGGGCAGCCCGAGACGCGGGTCGATGTCCCCGAGGACATCGCCGACGCACCGCTCGCCCTCGCCGCGGGTCGTGGTCACGTCGAGCAGGCCGAGGCCCGGCTCGCGCTGGCCGAGGTCGTTGACGAACTCGTGGCCGAGGATCTGGTAGCCGGCGCAGACCGCGAAGACGATCGCGCCGTTGTTCACCGCCTGGTACAGATGCCGGTCGCGGCGCAGCCGCTCGGCGGCCAGCCGCTGCGGCCGGTCCTCGCCGCCGCCGATCAGGTAGATGTCGCCGGAGGTGGGGATCGGCTGGTCGCTGCGCACGTCCAGCCGGGCCACGTCCAGGCCGCGCTGGCGCGCCCTGCGCTCGACGACGAGGACGTTGCCCTGGTCGCCGTAGGTGCTGAGCAGGTCCGGGTAGACCCAGACGATCCGCAGGCTGTTGTCACTCATGAAGTCAGTGCCCCTCAGAGTCGTTCGTGGTCGGACGCTCAGTTGCCCACGCGGCGGCGCAGGTCCTGGAACGCGGTGTAGTTGGCGATGACCTCGATCCGCCCCGGCGGGCACATCTGCACCGCCTGGTCGAGGGTGTCACAGACCTGGAAGTGCTGGCCCGCGACCTCCAGCCGCACCGCCAGGTCGAGCTTGCGGTCGCCGAGCACGAAGATCGGGTGGCCGGTCAGCCGCGTGTAGTCGACGTCCCACAGCCAGGACGTGTCGGTGCCGTCGGCGCCGCGCGCGTTCACCGACAGGATCACCGGCGAGGGCGGCGGGTCGATCAGCGAGAACGTCTCCAGCCAGCCCGCCGGGTTCTTGGCGAGCAGCAGCCGCAGATCGCGCTCCATGAACTGCACCACGTCGTACCGACCGGCCACCGCCTGGACCTGGTACATGCGTTCCAGGGCGACCTGCGGCGGTACACCGAAGACGGCGGCGGTGGCGGCCGAGGAGGCGGCGTTGGCCTTGTTGGCGCGGCCCGGCAGCTGGAGATGGATCGGCCAGGCCGAACCGTGCGGGTCGAGGACGTGGTCACCGGAGAGGGCCCAGCTCGGCGTGGGGCGGCGGAAACCGCACTCGCCGCAGAACCAGTCGTCGCCGGGCCGCTGCATCACACCGCCGCAGGACGGGCAGGACCAGGCGTCGTCTTTCCACATCTGGCCGACCGCGACCCAGATCACGTTCGGGGACGACGAGGCTGCCCACACGATCAGCGGGTCGTCGCAGTTGGCGACGACGACGGCCTTGGTGCCGGCCAGGCCCTCCCGCCACGCCTCCGCCATCATGCGGGTCTCGGCGGCGCGGTCGAGCTGGTCGCGGGAGAGGTTGAGCAGTGCGATGCACTTGGGGTCGGTGTCCCGCGCGACACCGGCGAGGTACTTCTCGTCGACCTCGATGACCGCGAACTTGGAGTCCGAGTTCCCGGCGAGGGCCGAGGTGATGCCCGCGGGCATGTTGGCGCCGAGCGCGTTCGAGACGACGGGGCCCGCGGCCCGCAGCGCCTCGGCGATCAGCCGGGTCGTGGTGGTCTTGCCGTTGGTGGCCGAGACCAGGACGACGTCCAGGCTCTGTGCGAGCCGGGCGAGGAGGTCGGGGTCGAGTTTGAGTGCCACCCGGCCGCCGATCACAGATCCGCTACCGCGCCCCGCGGCACGCGATGCCGCCGCGACCGCCTTGCCCGCCGTCACGGCCAGCTTGGCCCGCGGCGTGAGCGGGTCCGAGTTGCCTGCCATCAGTTCTCGATCCTCCTTGCGTACAGCGCCGCGCCCAGTCCCGGCAACGTGTGGACCGAAGCCTATCGAGATCCACTCACGCGCCCGAATCTCGTCCGGCCGTCGCACGTGACGTCGCACCGGCCGGACCGGCGATATCGGGTCTGAACGTACCCTTGCGGCCATGCGAAGCGGCTCGATTCCCGGCGCCCGAGGGCGCGTTCTCCCCATGTCACTGCTCGGGGACCCCGTATTGCAGGCACCCTGTGAAGAGGTGACGGAATTCGGGCCCGAACTGGTGCGGCTTGTGGAGGACATGTTCGCGACGATGTACGACGCGCGGGGTGTGGGGCTCGCCGCGAACCAGGTGGGCCGGCGGCTTCGGGTGTTCGTATACGACTGTCCGGACGACGAGGAGGTGCGCCATCTCGGCCACGTGGTGAACCCGCGGCTCGTCTCGACGGAGGGGATCATACTGCGGGGGCCCGAGGGGTGTCTGTCGCTGCCCGGCCTGGAGGCGGGGGTGGAGCGGTACGACGAGGCCGTGGTGGAGGGGTTCACGGTCGACGGCGATCGGGTGCGGGTGTGGGGGAGCGGGTTCTTCGCGCGGTGCCTTCAGCATGAGTGTGATCACCTCGAGGGCCAGGTGTATGTGGACCGGCTTTCGGGGTGGCGTCGCTCCCGGGTGATGCGGAAGGTCGCGAAGGCGCCGTGGGGGCGGTGAGCCGTGTGGCGGCCGCGGGATCGTCGTGGCCGCTCGCGCGGTTCCCCGCGCCCCTTCCGGGGCGCGATCCCCACCCGCCGTGAGAAAGAACCCGCTAGGGCGTGCTTCGGAAGTCCCTTCTGCTCTGCGACGCCCGGCACGCTTTCTTACTCTCGGCTCCGCTCGAGCGGGAGGGACTCCCACCGCCGCACCGGACGAAAGGCCAAGTACGCCCAGTACGAGGCCTTTCGTCCGGCGCGCCGAGAGCACGCACCGGACGCCGCAGAGCCGCCCTTCGGGCGACGAAGGGACTTCCGAAACACGCCCTAGAACCCCGGGCCGCCCACCTTGTCCCCCGCGGCCGCCAGGCGGCCCCAGAGCAGGTCTGCCAGGCAGTGGACCAACTCTGCCCGCGTGCAGGGGCGTTCGCCGAGCCACCAGTCTCCCGCCGCGTGCATCATGCCTACGATGCCGTGGCCCCAGACGCGGGCGAGCCGGCGGCTGTCGGGGCCGAGGTCGAGGCGGTCCTCTATGACCCTGCCGAGTTCCTCGCCCATACGGCGCAGGAGGGGGGCGGAGTGCTTGCCGACGTCGAAGCCGTGGTCGCCGGGCTGGCCGCCCTCGGCGGGGTGCATCAGGAAGCGGTACACCTGGGGACGGGCCTCGATGGCCGCCAGATAGGTGTCGAGGGTCGCCTCGACGCGTTCGCGGCGCTCCGCCGGGGCGTCCAGGGCGGCCCGCAGGGAGTCGAGGAGGGCGTCGGTGTGGCGCTGGGCGAGGGCGGCGTAGAGTCCGCCCTTGTCGCCGAAGTGGCGATAGAGAATCGGCTTGGTGATGCCGGCTTCGGCGGCGATGGCGTTCATCGACGCTCCTGGTCCGTCGCGGAGCACGACTCGGTCCGCGGCCTCCAGCAGCTCGCGCCGACGGCGATCGGCGGACCGCTCCTGGTCGGTCCGCTGCGTGGTGTCCATGAGTCTCTCCCCCACATGCTGATGACGGTGACGCCTGCGCAAACTAACACTGATTGGTACGGCCCGATCGAACGGGTTGCCGAGCCGGGCTCGGGAGTTGACTTTTCCTACCGACCGGTAACAGACTCAAGTTACCGTAGGTAACATCTTAGTGCAGTGCTGGAGGCGCGTCATGGCCGAGTTCACGATGGAACTCAACGAGGAACAGCGAGAGGTCCGCGACTGGCTCCACGGGTTCGCCGCCGATGTGATCCGCCCCGCGGCAGCCGAGTGGGACGAGCGCGAGGAGACCCCCTGGCCGGTGATCCAGGAGGCCGCCAAGGTCGGAATCTACTCCCTCGACTTCTACGCCCAGCAGTACTTCGACCCCACCGGCCTCGGCATCCCCATGGCGATGGAGGAGCTCTTCTGGGGCGACGCGGGCATCGCCCTCTCCATCGTCGGCACCGGCCTGGCCGCCGTGGGTGTCCTCGCCAACGGTACCGAGGAGCAGATCGGCACCTGGATCCCACAGATGTACGGCGACGCCAACGACGTCAAGGTCGCCGCGTTCTGCTCCTCCGAGCCCGACGCCGGTTCCGACGTCGCCTCGATGCGCACCCGTGCCGTGTACGACGAGGCCAAGGACGAGTGGGTCCTCAACGGCACGAAGACCTGGGCGACCAACGGCGGCATCGCCAACGTCCACGTCGTCGTCGCCGTGGTCGACCCCGAGCTCGGCTCCAAGGGCCACGCGTCCTTCATCGTCCCGCCGAACACGCCCGGCCTGTCCCAGGGCCAGAAGTTCAAGAAGCACGGCATCCGCGCCTCCCACACCGCCGAGGTCGTCCTGGAGGACGCGCGGATCCCCGGCTCCTGCCTGCTCGGCGGCAAGGAGAAGCTCGACGAGCGTCTGGCGCGGGCCCGCGAGCGGGCGAAGGCCGGCGGTGAGAGGGTGAAGAACGCGGCGATGGCCACGTTCGAGGCGTCCCGCCCGGCCGTGGGGGCCATGGCCGTGGGCACCGCCCGTGCCGCGTACGAGGTCGCCCTCGACTACGCCAAGACCCGTGAGCAGTTCGGGCGGCCCATCATCGACAACCAGGGCGTCGCCTTCCAGATCGCGGACATGCGGACGTCCGTGGACGCGGCGCGACTGCTGGTGTGGCGTGCGTCCTGGATGGCGATCAACGGGAAGCAGTTCACCGCCGCCGAGGGGTCCCAGTCGAAGCTCTTCGCGAGTGAGACGGCGAAGAAGGTCACGGCGCAGGCCATCCAGATCCTGGGTGGCAACGGCTACACCCGGGAGTACCCGGTGGAGCGGATGCACCGGGACGCGGCCATCTACACGATCTTCGAGGGTACGAGCGAGGTGCAGCGGCTGGTGATCGCCCGGACCCTGTCGGGGATGCCCATTCGGTAGCGTCGTGGGGTGCCGTGCGATCCGGACTGCGGGAGTGTTGTGTTTGCTCGCGCAGTTCCGCGCGCCCCTGGCGGGGCACCGATCGGCGGCGACACAGGCGCGAACGGACGGGAGCCCTCGATGACGCGCACGGCCGTACGACTGCTGGAGAGCACCACCGCGACCCTCGCCCCGGCCCCCGACGCCAACCCTCTGCTGCCCTTGATCACCTCCGGTGCGGCCGGTCTCGACACCCTTGCCGCGCTGGCCATGGAACAGCGTGTCGTCATCGCCGCCGACCTGCGTTCCTTCCGCCATCTGGCCGAGCGGTCGGCGACCGAGGAACCGGCGAGTGCCCCCTTCTTCGAGATGCTCGCGGAAGGGGAGGCGGTGGCGGCGGAGCGGCTCGTGGCGTACGCGGAGGCGTGCGGTGTGGACGAGGAGCGGGCGGCCGCGTACGAGCCCCTCCCGGGCTGTCAGGCCTACCCGTCGTACGTCGCCCGCCTCGCGCTCGGCGAGTCCCCGGCCGACGTGGTACTCGTCCTGAGCGCCAACTTCGCTTCCTGGGGCGGCTATTGCGCGACCATCGCGAAGGCCCTCCGCCATCACCACGCCTTCACCGACGAAGCCTGCGCCTTCTTCGACCTCTTCGCCGAACCGTCACCGGAACTGGAGGAGAGGGCGAGGGCGGCGGTACAGGCGGGACTGGACACCGGACGGATCGACGGCCATCTCGCCGTCCGTCATGGCCGCCTGCTGCAGAGCTACGAATCGATGTTCTGGCACACACTCGCGTCGCTGTAGGGGCACGGGGAACGGCCGACTCTCAACCCGATGCCGCTCCACTGCTGTGGGCGATGCACGCCACGTCGATCCGGTCCGCCAACTTCGCCAGCTCGATCGTCAGCGCCGCCACCGTGTCCTCGTCGAGTTCCTCACCCGCCTCCACGAGGTGCAGCCATCGTCCGCCCACCGTCCGCAGCAGCTTGCTCACATCGGCTGCGGCCACCTGCAAGGTCCCGCGGTCGTCGACGATCAGAGGCAGAGTCACTTCGCGGTTCACAACGGGGATGGTAGCCGCGGAACGCTCACGCCCCGTGCCATACGGTGGTGATGTTGCAGAACTCCCGGATTCCGTGTCCGGACAGCTCACGTCCGTATCCGGACCGCTTGACCCCGCCGAACGGGAACGCCGGGTGGGAGGCGGTCATCCCGTTGACGTAGACCGCTCCGGCGTCGAGGTCCCGGACGAAGCGGTCGACTTCGGCGGCGTTCCGGGTCCACACGTTGGAGCTGAGCCCGAAGGGCGTGTCGTTGGCGATCGCGATCGCTTCGTCGAGGTCGGCGACCCGGTACAGCGTGGCGACCGGGCCGAAGGTCTCCTCGTGGTGGACGCGCATCTCGGGCGTGATGTCGGCGAGGACGGTGGGCGGGTAGAACCAGCCGGGCCCGTCGGGGCGTTCGGCGCCGCACAGGACGGTCGCGCCGCTCTCCACGGCCTCGTCGACCAGCTCCTCCAGGTCCTCGCGTCCCCGCTCGCTGGAGAGCGGGCCGACGTCGGTGTCCTCGTCCAGCGGGTCGCCGACCTTGAGCGCCTTCATGGCCTCGACGAACCGCTCGGCGAAGGCGTCGTACACGTCGGTGTGCACGATGAACCGCTTGGCGGCGATGCACGACTGCCCGGTGTTCTGCACCCGGGCCGTCACGGCGATCCGGGCGGCCCGGTCGACGTCGGCGGACGGCAGCACGACGTACGGGTCGCTGCCGCCCAGTTCCAGGACCGTCTTCTTGACCTCGTCGCCGGCGACCGAGGCGACGGCCCGGCCGGCGGGCTCGCTGCCGGTGAGGGTGGCCGCCTTCACGCGCGGGTCGCGCAGGATGTCCTCGATGGCGCCGGAGCCGACGAGCAGGGTCTGGAAGCAGCCCTCGGGGAAGCCCGCCCGGCGGAAGAGGTCCTCCAGGTAGAGCGCGGTCTGCGGGACGTTGGAGGCGTGCTTGAGCAGGCCCACGTTGCCGGCCATCAGCGCGGGCGCGGCGAAGCGGATCACCTGCCAGAGCGGGAAGTTCCACGGCATCACGGCGAGCACCGGGCCGAGCGGCCGGTAGCGGACCAGGACGCGGGACGCGCCGGAGTCCTTCACGTCCGCGTCGGACGGCTCCACGTCGGTGAGCAGTACCTCGGCGTGGTCGGCGTACCAGCGCATCGCCTTGGCGCACTTGGCGGCCTCGGCGCGGGCCTGCTTGACCGGCTTGCCCATCTCCGTGGTCATCACCCGGGCGACGTCCTCCGTGTCCTCGTCGAGGAGGGTGGCGGCCCTGTGCATCAGCCGGGCGCGTTCCGCCAGGGACGTGGTCCGGTAGGTACGGAAGATGGTGTCGGCGGTGGCGAGGCGGCGCTCGATCTCCTCCTCGCCCAGGGCGTCGTACGTCTTGAGCGTCTCGCCGTTCGCCGGGTTGACCGTGGCGATGGGCATGGCTGGCCTCCTGCGTGGGCTGTCCTTCGACCTTCCCGCGCGACGGCGCACGCCGCAACGCGGACCCCTCAGGCCGAGTGCTCCAGGAGACGGTCGAGAAACTCCGCCTGGGCCGGGACGATCACGGCCCGGGCCCGTTCGACGGTGAGCCACTCCACGCGGTCCAGCTCCGGGAACTCCTGGATCTGCCCCGATTTCGGCGGCCACTCCATCCGGAAGGTGCCGGGCACGACGGTCGCCGGGTCGAGGTCCGCCTCGATCGCCCAGGCCGTGACGAGCTTGCCGTTCGCCTGCCGCACCACGCCCAGCGGTACGGCCTCCCCGTCGGGCGGCGCCAGCCCCAGCTCCTCCTGGAACTCCCGGCGGGCCGCGTCCCAGGCGGTCTCGTCCGGTTCGTACTCGCCCTTGGGCACGCTCCAGACCCCCGCGTCCTTGTGCGCGAAGAACGGGCCGCCCATATGGCCGAGCAGGACCTCGACACCGTGCTCGGTGCGGCGGTGGAGCAGCAGTCCGGCACTGCGCTTGGGGGTGGTCAACGGGTCACCTCGGGGTGTGCGGCGAGCAGGGTCTCGACCGTATCGGCTTCCGCCGGTGTCTTGTCCTCGCGGTAGCGGATCACGCGGGCGAATCGGAGGGTGACGCCGGCCGGGTAGCGGGTGGAGCGCTGCAGGCCGTCGTAGGCGATCTCGACGACGAGTTCGGGGCGTACGGTCACGCCCCAGCCGTGCTCCCGCACGGCCAGCTCCGTGAGCCGCTCGGTCTGCCAGCTCAGCAGCGCGTCGGTCATGCCCTTGAAAGTCTTGCCCAGCATGGCGAAGGAGCCGTCGGCCGTACGGGCGCCGAGGTGGAGGTTGGAGAGTCTGCCGGTGCGGCGGCCGTGGCCCCACTCGGCGGCCAGGACCACCAGATCGAGGGTGTGCACGGGCTTGACCTTCAGCCAGGACGCTCCGCGGCGGCCTGCGCTGTAGGGGGCGCCGAGGGCCTTCAGTACGACCCCTTCGTGGCCGCGTTCCAGGGTGCCGGCGAGGAATCGTTCGGCCTCGGCGAGGTCGCCGGGGCCGTTCACCAGGGTGCGCCGGACCCGCATCGGCTCGGGGACGAGCCGGGCCAGTTCGGTGTGGCGGTCGGTGAAGGGCAGGTCGAGGAGGTCCTGGCCGTCCACGGACAGCGCGTCGAAGAAGACCGGGGAGACGGGCACCTGCCGGGCCGCCGTCGTCACGTCCAGTCGTGAGCCGACCCGCCCGGCGGTCTCCTGGAAGGAACGCGGCCGCCCGGTCTCGTCGAACGCGATCACCTCCCCGTCCAGGATGAACCGCTCGCCCCGCAACTCCCGTGCGGCGGAGGTGAGTTCGGGCAGCCGGTCCGTGATGTCGTCCAGGGTGCGGGTGTAGAGGCGTACGTCGTCGCCGTCGCGGTGGACCTGTACGCGGATGCCGTCCAGCTTCTCCTCGACCGCGCACACGCCCAGCTTCGCCACGGCCTGGGCGACGGAGGCCGCGCTGTGCGCCAGCATCGGCAGGACGGGCCGCCCGACGGTGAGCCGGAACCCTTCGAGGGCCGACGGTCCCCCCGCCAGCAGGGCCTGTGCCACGGACTGCAGCGAGCCGGCGAGCATCACCGCCCGCCGTACGTCGGCCGCGGGCGCCCCGGTGGCCCCGGCCAGCCCCTCCACGGCGACCGCGTCCAGGGCGCCCTGGCGGACCTCACCGGTGAGCAGGCCGAACAGATACCGCTGTTCGTCCTCGGTGGCCGCCGCCAGCAACGCGCCGACCAGGCGCCTGCGTTCGGCCTGTGAGCCGGCGCCGGTGACAGCGCCGATCGCCGTCAGCCGGGCGTCCACCTCGCGGACGGTGAGGGTCGGGGTCGTGGCCGGCGGGATCTGCTGGTTCAGAACCTTCCATCCGATGCCGAGCCGGCCCTGGGGCAGCCGGCCCGCGAGGTACGGGATGACGATCGGGACGTCCGCCGGGTCGGCGTCCCGGAAGAGTTCGGCGAGCAGCGCGGTCTTTCGTGAGCGGGCCGAGGTGGTGGCGACCTCTTGGGACACATGGGCCAGCCGGGCGAACAGCATGGGGCCATGGTCCTACGGGGGATCGCCGGACGCCTATCGGACGACTGTCGGACGCCTAGGGGGGCGGGGGTGCGTGTGCCGTGGCGGGTGCGGGTGCGGGCGCGTCGTGACTTGTCGCGCAGTTCCCCGCGCCCCTTCGGGCGGCCGATCGATCATGTCGCGTCCAGGTCCGTCATCAGGAGTTCTCCGTTGATCGTCGCTCCCGCTCGGTAGCCGGAGGAAGCCGCGTTGATCACCTGTTCGGAGAAGCCCATGGCGTTGCCGACCGCCCAGACGCCGGGGACGGTGGTCAGGCCGGTCGGGTCGACCACGGGGTATGCGCCGAACGGGGTCTCGTCGAGGGCGGCGCCCAGCTTCTCCAGCAGGCTCGTCCGCGGGATCGGGCGAGGGGCCGTGAAGAGCACCGAGCGGGCGTATGCGGTGCCGTCGGTGAGCCGGACCCCGGTGAGGCGGTCGTCGGTGACGAGCAGGCCCTCGACCTCGCCCGGGACCACCGGGACCCCGGCGGCGGCGAGGCGGCGCAGGTCGTCGTCGGAGAGGTCGCTCTCGGCGACAGTGTGCAGGAAGAGGGTCACGTCCTTGGACCACTGGGAGACGATCAGGGCCTGGTGGACGCTCATCGGGGTCGTGGCGAGGACGCCGAAGGGCTCGTCGCGGACCTCCCAGCCGTGGCAGTACGGGCAGTGGAGCACGTCCCTGCCGAAGCGCTCCGCGATGCCGGGGACGGCCGGCAGCTCGTCCCTCAGGCCGGTGGCGACGACCAGGCGCCGGGCGCGCACGGTTCGGCCGTCCGCGAGGGTCACGGTGAAGCTCCGGCCGTCATCACTTCGGGTCGCGTCCACGGCCCGCCCCTCGACCAGTTCGACGCCGTACCGGGCGATCTCCTCCCGGCCCACGGCCAGGAACTCCGCCGGCGGCATCCCGTCCCGCGACAGAAAGCCCTGCATGTGTGCGGCGGGCGCGTTGCGGGGCTCGCCCGCGTCGACGACCAGGGTCCGGCGCCGGGACCGGCCGAGGACCAGGGCGGCGGAGAGCCCCGCCGCGCCGCCGCCGATGACGATCACTTCGTACCGCTCGGTCGTTCCGTCCTGCTCGGTCATGGTGACCACCTCCACGACGACGGTCGCCCGAGCGGTGCCGCATTGACAAACGCCTTTGCCGAAACTGCAATAGCGGTATGAGTGACACGAGTGAGCGGACGGGTGGCACGGACGAGGTCCTCGCCGGGGTCGGGCCGCGGTTGCGGCGGCTGAGGAAGGAACGGGAGGTGACGCTCGCGGCCCTGTCCGAGGCGACCGGTATCTCGGTGAGCACGTTGTCGCGGCTGGAGTCGGGACTGCGCAAGCCCAGCCTGGAACTGCTGCTGCCGATCGCGCGGGCCCACCAGGTGCCGTTGGACGAGCTCATCGGGGAGCCGCCGGTCGGCGACCCGCGGGTGCGGTCGAAGCCGATCCGGCGGCACGGGCGGACGTACTGGCCGCTCACCCGGCAGCCGGGCGGCCTCCAGGCCTTCAAGGTCCTCGTGCCCCAGTCGCGGCAGGAGCCGGAGCCGCGCGTCCACGAGGGCTACGAATGGCTGTATGTGATGTCCGGGAAACTGCGTGTCGTGCTCGGCGAACATGATGTGGTGATGGTGGCCGGGGAGGCCGCCGAGTTCGACACCCGGGTCCCGCACTGGTTCGGGTCGACGGGGGAGGGGCCGGTGGAGTTCCTCAGTCTGTTCGGGCCGCAGGGGGAGCGGATGCACGTACGGGCCAGGCCCGCGCGTCCGTGACGCACGCTACTGGTCCCGACCGCCCCCGGACTGTTCCCCGGAGGGCAAGCGACCGCTTAGTATGCATGCGACAGTCGGCCCCGGGTCAGACGAAGAAGTCCGAAGCAGTCCGTGGAGGCACCGCATGCAGGCATGGCAAGTGCACGAGAACGGCGAGCCGAGCGAGGTGATGCGGCTCCAGGACGTGGAGCGGCCCACGCCCGGTGACGGCCAGGTCCTGCTGAAGGTGCGCGCCGCGAACATCAACTTCCCCGATGTCCTGATGTGCCGGGGCCACTACCAGGTCAGGCCTCCGCTCCCGTTCACCCCGGGCGTGGAGATCTGCGGTGAGACCGAGGACGGCCGCCGGGTCATCGCCAACCCGGCGCTGCCGTACGGCGGTCTCGCCGAGTACGCGGTCGCGGACGCCGCCGCGCTGCTGCCCGCGCCCGAGGCGCTGGACGACGCCGAGGCTGCGGCCCTGCACATCGGTTACCAGACGGGCTGGTTCGGTCTCCACCGCCGGGCCCGCCTCGAAGCGGGGGAGACCTTGCTCGTCCACGCCGCCGCAGGAGGGGTCGGCAGCGCGGCCGTGCAGCTCGGCAAGGCGGCCGGGGCGACGGTCATCGGCGTCGTCGGCGGCGCCGACAAGGCTGCCGTGGCCCGGGAACTGGGCTGTGATGTGGTGGTCGACCGGCGGAGCGAGGACGTCGTCTCCGCCGTGAAGGAAGCCACCGGAGGCCGGGGTGCGGACGTGATCTACGACCCCGTGGGCGGCGAGGCCTACACGCAGTCGACCAAGGTCGTCGCCTTCGAGGGACGCATCGTGGTCGTCGGCTTCGCCAGCGGGACGATCCCCAGCCCCGGCCTCAACCACGCCCTCGTCAAGAACTACTCGATCCTCGGCCTGCACTGGGGTCTGTACAACACCAAGAACCCGAAGCTGGTCCAGCACTGCCACGAGCAGCTCACCGAGCTGGCGGCACGGGGCGTCGTCAAGCCGCTGGTGAGCGAGCGCACGCCGCTCGGCGGGGCCGCGGCCGCCGTGCAGCGCGTCGCGGACGGCGTCACCACCGGCCGGGTCGTCGTGGTGCCCTCGCTGGAGAACGGAGCCGCCGCATGACCGACGCAGCCGACCTCAGGCGCCGCACGGCCGAGTTGCTGGCCGCGTACCCGCCCGCCACCACCGACCGCCTGGACTTCCTGCGTGCCCGCTTCGACGCGGGGCTCGCCTGGGTGCACTACCCCGAGGGCCTCGGCGGGCTCGGCGCCCCGCGCTCCCTCCAGGCCGTGGTGGACGCGGACCTGGAGGCGGAAGGCGCCCCCGACAACGATCCGCGACGCATCGGCATCGGCCTGGGCATGGCCGCGCCGACGATCCTCGCCTACGGCACGCAGGAGCAGAAGCGCCAGTACCTGCGGCCGCTGTGGACCGGCGAGGAGGTCTGGTGCCAGCTCTTCAGCGAGCCGGGTGCCGGGTCCGACCTGGCCGCGCTGGGCACGCGGGCCGTCCGTGAGGGCGGCGCATGGGTGGTCAACGGGCAGAAGGTGTGGACGTCCAGCGCGCACGTCGCCCGCTGGGCCATCCTCATCGCCCGCACCGACCCGGACGTGCCCAAGCACCGCGGCATCACCTACTTCATCTGCGACATGACCGACCCGGGCGTCGAGGTCAGGCCGCTGCGCCAGGTCACCGGCGAGGCCGAGTTCAACGAGGTGTTCATCACCGACGTCCGCATCCCGGACTCCCGCCGCCTCGGCGAGATCGGCGACGGCTGGAAGGTCGCGCAGACCACGCTCAACAACGAACGCGTCGCCATCGGCGGGATGCGGCTGCCCCGCGAGGGCGGCATGATCGGCCCGGTGGCCAAGACCTGGCGCGAGCGTCCCGAACTGCGCACCCACGACCTCCACCAGCGGCTGTTGAAGCTCTGGGTCGAGGCCGAGGCCGCCCGGCTCACCGCGGAGCGGCTGCGCCAGCAGCTCGTCGCCGGACAGCCCGGCCCCGAGGGCGCCGGCATGAAGCTCGCCTTCGCCCGCCTCAACCAGGAGATCAGCGGCCTGGAGGTCGAACTCCGGGGCGAGGAGGGCCTGTTGTACGACGACTGGAGCATGCGGCGCCCCGAGCTGGTCGACTTCGTCGGCCGTGACGCCGGCTACCGCTACCTCCGCTCCAAGGGCAACAGCATCGAGGGCGGGACCACCGAGGTCCTGCTGAACATCGTCGCCGAGCGCGTCCTGGGCCTGCCCAGTGAGCCGCGCACCGACAAGGACGTCGCCTGGAAGGACCTCGCCCGATGACCGACCTGCTGTACTCGGAGGAGGAAGAGGCCCTCCGCGCGGCCGTCCGCGACCTGCTGGCCGACCACTGCGACGCGGCGGGCGTGATCGCGCGCGTCGAGTCGGACGCCCCGCACGACCGGGAACTGTGGAAGCTGCTCGCCGACGGCATGGGCCTCGCCGGGCTGCTCGTCCCCGAGGAACTGGGCGGCCAGGGTGCCGGCCACCGCGAAGTCGCCGTCGTGCTGGAGGAGTTGGGGCGCGCCGTCGCCCCGGTGCCGTTCCTCACGAGCGCCGTCGTCGCCACCGAAGCCCTGCTGGCCGGTGACGCCGGAGAGGCTGGAGACCTGCTCGGCGACCTGGCCTCCGGCCGCAGGATCGGCGCCCTCGCGGTCGCGCTGAACCTCCCCGCCGACAGCGCCTACAAGGTCGTACGGTACGAAGACGGCGCCCTGCACGGGGAGTTGACCGGAATCGCGGACGCGGCCGTCGCCGATGTCCTGCTGGTGCCCGCCGACGACGGCGGGCTGTACGCGGTCGACGCCTCGGCCGTGACCGTCACCCCACAGGTGTCCCTCGACCTGACCCGGCCGCTGGCGAAGGTGGTGTTCGACGGGGCGCCGGGCCGGCTCCTCGGCGACGCCGAACCCGCCGTACGCCGGGCCCTGCGCGCCGGAGCCGGTCTCCTCGCCTCCGAGCAACTCGGCCTCGCGGAGTGGACGTTGACCGAGACGGTCCGCTACCTGAAGGAGCGCAAGCAGTTCAACCGGCCCGTCGGAGGCTTCCAGGCGCTCAAGCACCGCCTCGCGCACCTGTGGCTGGAGGTCGTCAACCTGCGGGCGGCTGCCCGGAACGCGGCCGACCAGCTCGCCACCGGCAGTGCGGACGCCGACCTCGCGGTGGCCGTGGCCCAGGCCTTCGCGGCGCCCGTGGCCGTCCACGCGGCCGAGGAGGCGCTGCAACTGCACGGCGGGATCGGCATGACCTGGGAACACCCGGTCCACCTGTATCTGAAGCGGGCGAAGGCCGACTCGATCGCGTACGGCACGGCGGGTGCCCACCGGGCGGCCCTGGCCGAACTGGTGGACCTCCAGGCCCCCTGACGTACCTCTGGAGAAGAGCAGGCGAAGCCCGCCCCACCTGGGGCGGGCTTCGTCGTGTGCGCACGGCGGCCGAGTGAACGTACGACGGCGCTCCGGCCAACTCCCCGCACGACACTGCTCATCGGCCCCTTCCGGCTCGCATACTCGCTGGGTCCACAACCGGCCCACCCGGGAGGAAGAGCATGGCCCTCACCACCCGTCGCAGAGCCCTCACCACCTTCGGCGCCGCCCTCGCGGGCGCGGTCGCCCTGCCCGCCACGACCGCGCTGGCCGGCGAACGCAAGCACCGCCCGCGCCCGTTGTGGCGCGCCCACGCGCACAACGACTACGAGCACCCGCGCCCCCTCCTGGACGCCCTCGACCACCGCTTCGGCAGCGTCGAGGCCGACATCTTCCTCGTCGGCGACCAACTGCTCGTCGCCCACGACGCCACCGACCTCGACCCCGGCCGTACCCTCGAATCCCTCTACCTGGACCCGCTCGCCGCCCGCGTCCGCGCCCACCACGGTTCGGTGTACCGGGGATACCGCAAGCCGCTCCAACTGCTCATCGACATCAAGACCGAGGGCGCGTCGACGTACCTCGAACTCGACCGCCGTCTGCGGCGCCACCGGCACCTGTTCACGACGTACGCGCACGGTCGTGTGTATCCGGGGGCGGTCACGGCCGTGATCTCCGGGGACCGGGCCGCCCGGGTGCCCATGGAGGCGCAGAGCGTGCGGCGCGCCTTCTACGACGGCCGGCTCGCCGACCTCGTGAGTACGACGCCCGCACCCGCCTCCCTCATCCCGCTGATCTCCGACAACTGGACGCTCAACTTCACCTGGCAGGGCGTCGGTCCGTTCCCGGAAGCCGAGCGCGCCAGGCTGCGGCAGATCGTCTCGACGGCGCACGGACGCGGGCAGAGGGTGCGGTTCTGGGCGACGCCCGACCTGGCGGGCCCGGCCCGGGACGCGTTGTGGGGCGAGTTGGTCGCGGCCGACGTCGACCATCTCAACACGGACGACCTCGCGGGCCTCGAAGCGTTCCTGGACGCCCGCCGGTCGGCGTAGGCGCGATATGTCGACACCACTCGTTCGGCGGACACGTCAGCCGCACGGGCGAACCCTCCGCTACGTCACACTTGCGGCCGAATACCGCGAAGCGGGCGTGGCGGAGGAGGTTGACGATGGCCATTTCCATCTCTGTGGTGGTGCTGCTCGTGATCCTGATGGTGATCTTCCTGCGCAACGGTGCGCTGAAGTTCTCGCACGCCGCCATCTGCGTGCTGCTCGGCTTCCACATGGCCGGCACGAGCCTGGCGCCGACGATTCACCACGGGCTGACGGCGACGGCGGACATCGTGAGCAGCCTGAAGCCGTGACGTGCGGGCGGGGGGCGCGTCACGGCTCGGGGGTGCGGCGGCGTCGGCGGGTGCGGGTCCGGTGGGGGCTGGTCGCGCGGTTCCCCGCGCCCCTGAATAGCCGGGGCTGCGCCCCGTGCCTTTGAGGCCCGCAGGGGCCTGGTCTTTCAGGGGCGCGGGGAACCGCGCGAGAAGCCCCACTCACCCGCGGCCGAAGAACGTACCGATCACGGGGTGGCGAACACGCCGATGCCGTTCGGTACGGCCCGTTCGGCGCCGTCGCTCGGATGGTTCCGTACGGTGACGGCGCTCGCTCCGGGGGCGCGGGCGACCAGGGTGGACGAGCCGCCGCCGTCGAGGCTGAACGCGTCGACGGATCCCAACCCCCGCATGGTGGCGGCGACTTCGGCGATGGTGAGCCCGGTGCGGTAGGCGGCGGCGCCGTCCAGGGCGAGGAGCAGGAGACGGTGGCCGCCGTCGGCGACGCCCGCGGCGGTGCGTACCGCCGAGGTCGTGTCGTCGAGGCCGGGGAGCGGCACGCCGCCCCGTAGGACCGGGTAGCCGCCGAGCGCGAAGGCGTACGGGGTTCCGGTCGAGGCGACGAGGCGGTGGCGTACCTCCACCGGATCGCCGGGGGAGAGCTTGCGCAACTGCTGGGCGCCCGCCTCGCGGCCGACGAGCACGGTGGCTCCGGCCTCGATGGCGCCGCTGCCGGGGGTGCCGGCCGAGCCGACCACGTGGCCGTTCGCGACCAGCACCTCGTGGGTGTCGGTGCTGCACGGGGCCGCCCGGTCGGTGTCCGTGCCGCAGACGGCCCGCATCCGGGAGACCTCGCCCCAGTCCGAGGTGAACGCTCCGACGGAACCGACCGGCAGGGCGTACTGGTTGAGGCCGCGGAGCGGGAGATCGCCCCCGGTGGTGGTGACGGAACCGTCGAGGGCGATGCTGTCGAGACGGGCCGTGCCGTCGGTCGTGACGCCGAGCACGTCCTTGGTGCCCGTACCGGGCGGCAGGGCCGGGCCGAAGCGCTGGCCCCTCGGCACGGCCGCCTTGAGCGCGTGCCCGCCGGCGATCGCGGGGCCGACCGGCGCTCCGGTGGCCGCGACACCGGGGTGCTGGGTCTCGGTGTTGTTGAAGAAGTCGCCGTTGACCCCGGCCACGGCACCCGCCGAGCCGGCCAGCCGGGACACGGTCGCCCGCGCGGCCACCTTCCCCGGGTACAGCAGTCCGACGCCCACCTGGGTGCTGCGCAGGTCGACGCTCAGTACATGGGCGTGCGTCACGCCCATGGCCGCCTGGATGTCGAACTGGCGGTACTCGATGCCCGGCGCGATGACCACGGCCCCGGACGCGCCACTGGCCGGTGCCGCCCCCACGAGGGCCGCGCCGGCCAGCACACTCCACGCCGAGAGAACCGTCAGTACCGTTCGGAACCGCCCGCCACGACGTGTCACGGTGCCCCCTGATGTCTCGTCAACTGTCCCAGGACTCAGAGGAAGTGCACCAGACGACTACCGGCCGGGCGGTCGCCCGGCCTCGACGACGCGGGAACGGATGAGAAAACGCACTCCTTCGGGTGCCTCCAGCGAGAAACCGCTGCCTCGGCCCGGTACGACGTCGACGATCAGCCGGGTGTGACTCCACACCTCGTACTGGTTGCGGGACATCCAGAACCCGACTGCTTCGTCGACCCCGTCGACGGTCAGCTCCGCGAGGAGGACGTCCGAGTCTCCCGTTCGGAACTCACCGTCCGGGTAGCACATGGGGGCGCTGCCGTCGCAGCAGCCGCCCGACTGGTGGAACATCAACGGGCCGTGGGCCGCCCGCAGCCGCCGGACGAGATCGGCGGCCGCGGGGGTCAGTTCTACGCGCGGGACGACATCCATGGCCGTAGTGGACGCCTCGGCAGGTTGCGAGGACGTTGCGTGCCCCGAATCCGACGGTCAGCTCTCGGGCCGACCGACGGCGCGGTTGCGGCGGCGCAGCAGGAGGAGGCCGCCCGCGAGGGCCGCGACTCCGCCGGCGGCGGTCCAGGCCGGGAGGTCGGTGGTGCCCGTCGCGGCCAGGTCCTCGTCCCGGCCGCCCTGGGCGCTCGCGGAGGAGGACGACGCGCCCTTCTTCGAGGTGGCTCCCGAGCCGGTGTCCGAGCCCGACGCGGCCGTGGCCGCCGACGGTGCCGCGCCCGCCTCGGCGGCCGTCGCCCTGTCGCGGGTGAAGGCGAGGGTGCCGAAGCCCAGCTGGTCGTAGCCGCCGCTGTTGGGGCCGTAGTCGCCGCCACCGCCCTCGGGTGCCGCCTTGGCCGCGATGCGGGTGAGGTAGGAGGCGTCGAGGCGCCGGCGCCTGGTGTAGTGGTTGGCGATCATCGCCCAGATCGGGCGGGTCATGTTCGGGTCGACGCCGGCCGCGTCGGACGCGGTCTCCCTGCCGGACCAGCCGTTGATCGCGCCCTTCGCACGGGTGTTGGCGGTGTAGGCCACCGCGCCGCCCAGGCTCCACTTGGCCACGTACTGGGCGCCCTTGAGGAAGCGGTTGTCGTCGTAGCCGTACAGGTCGATGCCCTGGTTCCAGGCCATCTCGCAGAACGTGCCCATGAGGCCGACGCCCAGCAGTGCGTGACCCTGGTCGCGGCCTGCCTCCAGCCACTCGCCGAGGCCGTCGTCGTGGACGACCGGGATGGCCTTCTTGACGGCGCCGAGACCCTCGCCGTTCTTGAAGTAGTCGACCGCGCGGGCGACTTGGGCCTTGTCGTCGCAGAAGACGCCGGTGGCCAGGACGCACGCCATGTTGGCGAGGTCCCAGTTGGGCCAGTAGTTCGTGACGACGGCGCCGTTGTGCTTGGCCAGGAAGTCGTCGCTGAGCGGGGCGAAGACCTCGCTCAGCATGGTCTTGAAGCGGTCCAGCTCGAAGTCGTCGCGGTCGCGGACGAGTTCGGCGGCGTTGGCGAACTGGTAGCCGTACAGGCCGGCTGCGAGGAACCGGTCGGCGCTGCCCTGCACGCTGGTCAGCGTCCCCGACCAGGCGTTGAGGATCCGCACGGCGGTGTCGGCGTGCGCGGTCTCGCCGGTGATGTGCCAGCGCAGGGCGTTCTGGTAGGCGGCGTGGATGTCCTTGTAGAGCGCGGCGTAGTTCTGCGGGGAGCCCCCGCCCCGGTAGACCGTGGCGGCGGGGCGGGGTGTCCAGGAGCTCTGCGCGTGGGGGTTGGCGGTCAGCTTCGCGAAGCCCGCCGTGTAGGGCGCGGCGCCCGCCTTCACCTTGGACGCCATACGGGCCAGGTCGGCCTCGGTGTGGAGCAGACCGGGGTGCGCGAAGGCCTCGGCCGCCGCCGAGGCCGGCGTCGCCGCCAGGCCCGTGCCGAATCCCAGGCCCGCCGCGCCCGTGGCGATACCGGCGATCTTCAACGTGCTCCGACGGCTGATCTGTGCTGTCACGTGGGGGTCCTCGGGTCTCGGGTACGGGTCGCAGCTCGTGCCCGCGTCGGCCCGCGCGGGCGGCTGCGAACAGGAGACGCACCGGCCCCCGGGGAGATAACAGAAAACAGAAAGGGGGGCGGTGCGTCTCCGTGCGGAATCAGGCGTCAGGCGTCAGGTGCCCGGTGTCCAGCCGCCCAGCCAGTCCGCGACCTCCTGGTCGGCGGCCTGGGCGTCCGTCAGCTGCGGACGGTTGCTGCTCGCGCTGCCCGATCCGGCGCCGGTGTTCTTGTACTCGGCGAAGCGGTCGTCCTTCCAGGAGAAACCGCCCATGTCGGACCAGGGTGTGGTCTTGATCGCGGCGCTGAGGGTGGAGTTGCGGACCGTGGTCTGCGGGTCGACGGTGGTGTCCCCGCCGGGGTGCCAGTTGCGGCCGAGGAAGAAGCTGGCGGCGGAGACGTCGCCGTTGACGGTGGTGCGGTTGATCAGGATGCCCTTGTGGTTCGCGGCCGTGCTGGGCGCGGTGACGTATCCGGCGGAGGTGCCGTTCCAGCGCTTCTTCAGGGTGATGATCGACTTGTCGACCACCACGGTCGCCCGGCCGAAGATGAAGTCGACGTTGCCCATGACGTAGGAGTTGGTGACGTAGACCCGGCCGACCTTGTCCTTGGCGGCCGTCTCCAGCTCCAGGGTGTCCTGGTCGCCGTCGACGATGACCCCGTCGAGGACGATCCGGTCGGCCTGCGTCAGCAGCGCGACCGCCTGGTGTCCGGAGAGGGACTGGTTCGCCGCCTCGTCGAAGTCGTTGGTGACGGTCAGGTTGCGGACCTGGGAGTCGTCGGACTGGATGGACATGGTCGCGCTGCCCGGGGTGCCGTAGGTGCCGGAGCCGTCCGGCTTCTGCATCCCGGCCGCGTTGCCGTACACGATCGTCGTGTCCTTGCGGCTGCCGCCCGAGCCCTGGATGGTGACGTGCGGCTTGTTGGAGGGAACCTTGACGACCTCACGGTACGTGCCGGGTTTGACGGAGATCACCACGCGCGAGGCGTTGTTCGCGGGCACCGCGTCGACGGCCTTCTGCACGCTCGTGTACTGACCGCTGCCGTCCTTGGCGACGGTGAGCGTGGTGGCCGCGGCGGCCTTGGCCGTCGCCGTCGTACCGATCGAACTCCTCGGCCCCGTACCGGACTTGAGGAGGGCGGGCACGTCGGCCGTCTTGTCGAGGGTGTACGGGTAGTACGTCTTCGGGTCGAAGGCCGTGCCGCCGCTCTCGTTGCGGCCGGAGGTACCGGAGAAGACGTTGCCGCGCTGGACCAGGGCGGCCGTGGAGTCCTTGGTGACGGGGTTCCTCATGCCCTGGAAGTAGCTGTTCTCCAGGACCATCTTGGTGTTGCCGCGCGCGTAGTTGCCGTACGAGGAGGTGATGTCCGTGCCGGACACGTCCTCCAGGAAGTTGTTGTACAGGTGCGCGTGGGCGACGTTGTCGGTGGACGGGTTGCGCTGCTCGGTCTCGCGGAACCAGTTGTGGTGGATCGTCAGATCGGCGGTGGTGTTGGTGGTCCAGCCGATGCCGAAGGTCTTGTTGTTCTGGCTCAGCCTGTTCCAGGACACCGTGACGTAGGTGGTGTCCTTGCGGCTGTCGATCAGGCCGTCCGCCATGTGCCGCAGGTCGTTGTGGTCGATCCAGACGTGGTGGGCCCCGTCCATCTGGATCGCGTCGAAGTCGTGGTCCTTGTCGTTCCAGGTGCCCTGGTAGGAGTCACGGATCGTCAGGTTGCGGATGATGACGTTGTGGACGCCCGAGCCGAGGAAGAAGCCGCCGCCCACGATGTGCCCCGAGGTCCCGGAGCCGACGATCGTCTTGTCCGAGGCGACCTTGATCTCCTTGCCCACCGGGTTCATGGTGATCGTCGCGGCCACGACGATGACGTACGGCTCGGCGGCGGTCGCGTACTTCTCCAGGTCGGCGAGGGTCTTCACGGTGACCGTCTTGCCGTCCCGGCCGCCGTAGGTCCCGTTCTGGCCGAGCGCGTTGACCGAGGCGAAGCCGTCGGCGGACTCGGCGGCCCAGGACGCGGTGGCGGCCGCGGCCCGGGGCTGGGCGTCCTCGCCGAACACGCCGAAGACCGTGCCGTAGGCCATGGCCGAGGCGGCGGCCAGGGCCAGGGGGACACCGGCCACGAGGGCGGTCTTCCTTCTGCGGTGGCGGGCCTTGCCGTGGTTCTCGCTCACGCGTCGATTCCGTTCCGTGCGGGGGATGGTGGTCGTCAGCCGAGCAGTCGCCGCCGGACGGGGAGAGGTTGCCGCCTTCGGGTGCGAATTTCGGCCAGACGACCGGAACTTCGGACCGGGTCCGGAAATGACCGAGAACCGACCCCCGCGAGCGGGGTGGAACGGTCCAGGTTCCTCGCGCGGGGCCGACGGCGGCCGTTGACACGTGTGCGCTGGTCAGAACCTGGCCGTCACAGCAATACATCGATTCCGATGTTCACTTGACTACCGGGCGTCACACGCGATTGGCTCCGCCCAGCGAAAGTCAGCCAGTCACCGCACGTCATCGCGGTGATGGCGGCGACCTCGCTCTCCCCTACGTCCCACCCCGGTCGCACAGCGAGGTGCCGCGCCCCATGAACCCCCCCTCCGCGTCCCGCAGGATCCTCACCGCCTTCCGCGCCACGGCGCTCGCCGCCGCCGTCGGCCTGACCGTCGCCGGCTGCTCGGTGTTCGGTGGGTCGGAGGCCGATTCGGACACGGACACGTCGGGGGCCTCGGGCTACGGGATGAGGATCGCGCTGATCACGCACAGCGCCGAGGGGGACGCCTTCTGGGATCTGGTCCGCAAGGGCGCGGAGGTCGCGGCCGCGAAGGACGGCATCGAGCTGACCTTCGTCAGCGACCCCGACGCCGCGGGGCAGGCGAAGCTGGTGCGGGACGCGATCGCCGACAAGGTCGACGGCATCGCGGTGACCCTGGCCAAACCGCAGGCGATGCGCGGCGCGGTCGCCGAGGCCCGCGCCGCGGGCATACCCGTGGTGGGCCTCAACTCCGGCATCGACGCCTGGCAGGCGCAGGGTCTGCTGGGCTTCTTCGGCCAGGACGAGAGCGTCGCCGGCCGGGCGCTCGGCGACGAACTCGACGCCCGCGCAGCCAAGCACGCCCTCTGCGTCATCCACGAGCGCGGCAACGTCGCCGTGGAGGCCCGCTGCGCCGGTGTGCGCAAGACCTTCGGCGGACAGACCGAGAACCTCTATGTGGACGGCACCGACATGGATTCGGTGACCGGCTCGATCGCCGCGAAGCTCCGCCAGGACCCGACCATCGACGAGGTCGTCACGCTCGGGGCGCAGTTCGCGCTCGCAGCCGTGAACTCGGTGGACGACGCGGGCAGCAAGGCCGAGGTCGCCACGTTCGACCTCAACGAGGACCTGGTCGAGGCGGTGAAGAGCGGCGACATCCAGTTCGCGGTGGACCAGCAGCCGTACCTCCAGGGCTACCTCGCGGTCGACGGGCTCTGGCTCTACGAGACCAACGGCAACATCAGCGGCGGCGGCGTCGAACCCGTGCTCACCGGCCCCGCGTTCGTGACCAAGAGGAACGTCGCCGGGATCGCCAAGTTCGCGGCCAACGGGACCCGTTGACGTGGGGTGCCCGGACTCCCGCGAGACCGTCGTCGGGCCGAGGCCTCCGGGCCGCCGCGCACGGACAAACGGAACCTTCCGTTCGGGCATGACCGCACCCCGGAACCCAAGCATCCGGAACGGTCGTGTAACGGCGACGCCAAACTTCCTACCACCCCTGCGACGTGCGCTCACTTGTACGGATAGCATCCTGCGCATCCCCTGTGCGCCGTACTGACAGGTGTCCACCCCCATCCCCGGACCTCTGTCGCCCCGCCCGCCCGATCCCTTCCGCTCCCCGCCAACCGCCCAAGGACGACGATGCCCTCACGGACCGGCGCCCGGCGCCGTCTCGGCTCCATACGTCTCTCGCTGATCCTCCTGGCCCTGATCCCCAGCGTCACGCTGGCCGCGAGCTGGGGTGTGACGACGACCCAGATGTTCTCGGAGGGACTGAGGCTGCGGTCGCAGACCGGACTGAGCAAGTCCACCGGCGCCATGGGAACCGAGGCGACCCTCGCCCTGCAGCGCGAGCGTGCCCTGTCGGCCGCCTACATGGCGGCCCCCGGCAGCTCCATGGACGCCCTGGCGCAGCAGCGCCGGGAGACCGACAAGGCGGTCGCCAAACTGGACCGCCGTGCGAGCGAGATCGAGGACGCCCCCGACCGCATCGGCGATCAGCTGTACTCGGTCATGGGCGCGTCGAACAGCCTGGAGTACTACCGCGACCAGGTGGACAACCCCACCGACATCACGCCCGAGCAGGCCCTGGACCACTACAGCTCGATCATCGACGGCCAGATCCACGCCTTCCAGCAGCTCACGCAGGTCGACGACGGCGACCTCACCTCGCAGGCCGGTCCTCTCGTCACGCTCTCACAGGCCGCGGAGCTGGTCTCCCAGGAGGACGCCCTGCTCACCCTCAACTGGCCGTCGGGACACTTCGACGAACCGACCCGGGAGCGCTTCACCCAGGTGGTCAGCGCCCGGCGCTGGCTCGTCGACAACCAGCTCGTGCCCTCGATCGAGGGAGAGGTGAAGATCGCCGTCGAACGGATCGTCCAGGGCCGGGACTGGCGGGCGCTGCAGGCCGCGGAGGACCAGGTCATCGCGGCCCGCACCACGGGCACCGGAGGCTCCCGCAAGACCCCACTGCCGGACGTCCAGAAGAGCTGGGACGCCGCGATGGCGAAGCTGTCGGTCCAGTACGAGCAGTTGATCCGGGAGCAGACCCGGGGGCTGCTGGAACGCAGTGGTGAGGAGGCACGCGGGCTGCTGATCACTGCGGGCTCGCTGAGCGCCGGCGGTCTCGCCGCGCTGCTGGTGTGCGTCGTGATGTCCTGGCGCATCACCCGCTCCCTGTCCCGCCGGCTCACCGGCCTGCGCACGGCCACCCTCAGCCTCGCCGAGGAGCGGCTGCCCGACATCGTCGCCCGCCTCGACCGGGGCGAGAAGGTCGACGTGGACGCCGCCGCGGCCCCGCTGGACTACGGCACCGACGAACTCGGCCAGGTCGCCAAGGCGTTCAACGCCGCCCAGCGCACCGCCGTGCACACCGCCGTCGAGCTCGCCGACACCCGGCGCGGCTTCCAGCGCGTCATCCTCGGCATCGCCCGGCAGAGCCAGAACCTGGTCAACCTCCAGCTCGCCAAGCTCGACAAGCTGGAGCGCCAGCACCAGGACCCGGAGATCCTCAAGGGCCTGTACGAGCTGGACTCCACCGCGAGCCAGCTGCGCCGCTACGAGGAGAACCTGGTCATCATCAGCGGCGAGCGGCCCGGCCGCAGCTGGACCGAACCGGTCGCGCTGATCGACATCCTGCGCAGCGCCGTCGGTGAGGTCGCCGAGTACCAGCGGGTGGAGGTGCACACCGAGGACGACGTGTGGATCGCCCCGCCCGCCGTGGCCGACGTCATCCACCTCCTCGCCGAGCTCATCGACAACGCGACCACGTACTCACCCGCGCCGAGCCCGGTGAGCGTCCGCGCCGCGATCGTCGCCAAGGGACTCGCCCTCGAAGTGGAGGACCGGGGGCTCGGCATGTCGGAGGAGGACTACGCCGCGTTCAACGCCCAGCTGGCGGTGCCCCCACAGTTCGACGTGGTCGCGCTCGCCGACGACCTCCGGCTCGGCATGTTCGTCATCGCCCGCCTCGCCACCCGGCACGGCATCACCGTCACCCTGCGCGCCTCGCCGTACGGCGGCACCACCGCCATCGTGCTGATCCCGGACGAGACCGTGGTCCGCGAGGCCCCCGCCCCCGGCGAGGACGGCACCGACACGGCCGAACCGCCGTCCCGTACCTCGCTCGTGGCCGCACGGGTCGCCGCCGCGGCGGAGTCGGAGCCCGAACCCGTACGGCGGGACCCGGACCGTACGCCTGAGGAACGGCCCACCGCGCACGCGCGGACCGCCGACGCCGCCGAGGACGCCGACGGCGACGGGACACGGCCGGCCGCCGCCGGGAAGCCTTTGGCCGGGAAGCCTCTGGCCGGGAAGGAGGGCGAACTGATGCCGTTGCCCCGCCGGATCCCGCAGACCAGTCTGGCGGCCGAGCTGATGGAGGAGGCGGAGCCCTGCCCCGACGGCGACACCGACGACTTCACGGCCGAGCGCGCGGCCTCCTCACTCGCCGGTTTCCAGCGCGGAACCCTGCAGGCACGTGACGGCGACGCGGAACCCGAGTACGCACCAGGGGAGGAATCCACATCCGAAGACCCAGGAGACCGGATCACCGCCTCCGGCACCTGACGTCCCATCGACTCCCCACGCAGCCCGCTCATTGAAGGACACACAGATGACACGCCCCATCCCCGCCACGCACAGCCAGCTCGACCAGCTGCTCACCGGACTGGTGGACCGGGTCGCCGAGGTCGACCACGCCGTCGTGCTCTCCGAGGACGGACTGGTCGTCAGCAAGTCCACCGCGTTCCTGCGCGACGACGCCGAGCGGCTGGCGGCGACCGCCTCGGGCCTGATGAGCCTCAGCAAGGGCGTCAGCATGGACTTCCGCGGCGGACCCGTGCGCCAGTTGCTCATCGAGATGGGCAACGCCTTCCTGATCCTCACCAACGCCGGACCCGGCGCCAACCTCGCCGTGCTGACCCGGCAGGGCGCCGACGTCGGCGTGGTCGCGTACCAGATGAACATGCTGGTGAAGAAGATCGGCGAGCACCTCAGCGCGGCCCCACGCGCGGGTGTCGTCGCGGCCGACAGCGGCGAGTGAGGTGAACGGAGGCGACGCGGCGGGCCGGCTGGTTCGCCCGTTCACCCTGACGGGCGGCCGGACCCGGCCCGCCCGCGGCGACTTCACCCTCATCACCATGGTGACGGCCGTGGACCCGCAGCCGGTCGGCGGCACCCGTCCGCAGCCGGAGCACGCGCGGATCCTCAGGCTGTGCGCGAAGCCGATCGTGGTGGCGGAGCTGGCCAGCAAACTCGACCTGCCGGTGAGCGTGGTCGCCATCATGCTCTGCGACCTGCTGGAAGCGGGCCGGATCGGCGTGCGCCAGCCGCGGCTGATCTCCCGCGCCCCCGACCTGGACCTGCTGAAGAAAGTGAGGGACGGCCTTGGCAGGCTCTGACCCCACCCCCCAGGGGATTTCGGCTCCCGACACGGTGAAGATCCTCGTCGCCGGCGGATTCGGCGTCGGAAAGACGACCATGGTCGGGTCGGTCAGCGAGATCGTCCCGCTGCGCACCGAGGAACCCCTGACCACCGCCGGTCTCGGTGTCGACGACCTCGACGGCATCCCGGAGAAGCACGCCACCACGGTGGCCCTCGACTTCGGCCGGATCAGCATCGGCCAGGACCTCGTGCTCTATCTGTTCGGCACGCCCGGACAGCAACGGTTCTGGTTCATGTGGAACGACCTCGCGATCGGCGCCCTCGGCGCGGTGGTCCTCGTCGACGTGCGCCGCCCCGAGTCCAGCTTCGCCGCCATCGACTTCTTCGAACGCCGCAAGATCCCGTTCGTCATCGGCGTGAACGGCTTCCACGGCGAACACCCCTACGAGCCCGACGTGATCCGCGAGTCCCTGGCCCTGCCGGAGCACACCCCGGTACTGCTCTTCGACGCCCGCGAACGCACGTCGTGCCGTGACGTCCTCATCGCGCTCCTGGACCAGCTGATCGCCGCGTCGGCCCGCTGACGCAGGGGCGGCGCCGCCGTCGAGGCCGACGCCGCAGCCCTACGGCCGGACCTCCTCGCGCACGAGGCCGGCCACGTGGTCGGTGATCGTGTCGAGGATGTCCGTCCAGGCCGCGTCGTCGCCCAGGACAAGGAAGTTGAGGGTGAGACCGTCCGTCATGGCGGCCAGATAGCGGGCCAGTACCGGGACGGGCACGGTCAGTTCGAACTCCATGGACTGCCGCAGCTGCTCGATCAGTTCGGCGTAGGTGGCGCGGTACATCTCGTACTGCGCCCGCGCCAGATGCTCGAACCCGGGCTCCCGCAGGGCGTACTGGGTCAGCTCGTAGGTGAGCATGTGCTCGCCCGGGTGGAGGGACACATGGTCCCAGTACGCCTGGAAACCGGCCCGGACGGTCTCCCTGAGCGTCTCCCGGGGCCGGATCGCCTCCCGCACCAGCGTCACGTAGTGCCCGGTGATGGTGGTGATGACGGACTCGATCAGCTCCTGCTTCGACTCGAAGCAGTAGTGGAAGACGCTCAGTGACACGCCCGCCTCGGCCGCGATGGACCGGGTCGTCGTCCTGGGGACGCCGTCCCGGGTCATCGCGCGGATCGCCGCCTCGGTGAGCTGTCTGCGCCGCTCGGCCGACGGCAAGCGTGCCATGTGGATCCCTTTCCCCCGTGGTGTGCGGTCAGCCGCTGTAGACGCCGACCTCGTAGAGGGAGTAACCCCAGTCCGTGCCGCGGTCGGTTCCCAGCATCCGAACATATCTGGCCGTCACACCGGAGAACTTGGCCGTGTCCAGACCGCCGTCACCGGCGGTCGTGGACCACACGGTCTTCCAGGTCGAGCCGTCGGTGGAGACGTCGATCTGGTACGCCCTGCCGTAGGCCCGCTCCCAGTCGAGGGTGACCTTCTTGATCGTGTGCGAGGTGCCGAGGTCCACCTTCCACCACTGGGAGTCGCTCCAGTCGCTCGCCCAGCGGGTGCCGCCGTCACCGTCCACGGCCCGGCCGGGCTGGTAGCTGGTGACCGGGTTCGACTCCGACGCACTGGCCGTCGCCGTCCTGCCCTTGGCGAGGTTCACACCCGCCTGGTGGCCCTCGGAGGAGCCCCAGGTGTCGAGGTAGGACTCGGCGCCCTTGAAGAGGTCGTCCACGACCCCCTGGCCGCCGACGAGCCGGATGTCCTCGATCCAGTCGGGGACCATGCCGACATGGGCCGCGCCGTCGGTGTTGTAGTCGAAGGTGCGCGAACCGGTGGTCTGCCTGTCGATCGTGGAGCCGCCGTCGACGCTCTTGAAGGGGTACTTCACCGGGTTCGAGGTGGTCGCGCCGCGCGGGGCGGGGTGATCGCCGATCCCGTTGAAGTCGGTGCCGTAGCCGTAGCCCACGTTGTACTTGGTCCGCAGGGCGTCGGTGCGCCCGGCCTCCTCGCTGAACTCCTCGGAGCCGTGCATGTACTGGGCGACGAAGCCGCCGAGGGAGTAGACCCGCTCGGTCCAGTTCAGGTCCATCCAGCTGTGCGAGGACAGGACGCCCGGGTACGACGCGGCCTCGAACATGTCCAGGACCTGGCCGGTGGCCTTGACGCTCATGTGGTCGATCTCGAGCATCATCTTGCGCTTCATCATGCCCTGCACGGCGTACTCACCGAGATCGGTCAGCCCCCGTACGTTGCACTGCGCATCCGCGTCGTACTCCGGCACCTCGGTGCCCGCCGGCAGGTCCTCCTCGGCCTCCGTCGACGCGCCGCCGATCGGGTTGTCCTTCTGCGGGCCCTTGCACTTCTCCGTCTGCCAGAAGGTGCCGGTCGACAGGAACTGACCGACGTTGATCGCCGTACCGAGACCGTGCTCGTCGAAGCGGACACCGCACAGCGCGTTGTCGAACTTGTGGCACAGGAACATGCTGCGCACACCCAGGTCGTACAGCTCGTCGAGGCCCTTGTCGATGTCCTCCTTGCCGCACTGCGCGATGTCGAGGATCTGCTTGCAGCCGAACGGCTCGGAGGTCTCCACGCCCAGCACCACGGCGAGCTTGCCCTGCGCGATGACGGAGCGGGCCTGCGCGCTGTCGGTGACGATCCGGAACCAGCCCTTGCCGGTGCCGCCGTACTGCGCGTCGATGTAGTCCTGCAGGGCGTACGTCAGCTTAGCCTGCAGCCGGATCGAGGTCATCTCGTCGCAACTGCGGTCCTTGAACGGGTAGATCGAGCAGATCATCCCGTTGGTGACCAGGTCGTTGACCAGCACCCGCTGACCGCCGCGCCAGGCGCGCTCGATCCAGGCGTAGTAGTTGGCCTGGTGGGTCATCGAGTCGTAGGCCGGCCAGTCCTTGAACGTCGGGTAGCCGACCGGGTCGTGCTTGCCGTCGCCGCCGTGGGTGATGTAGTCGAACAGCGCGAGGCTGCCGTCGGGGTAGTGCTCGGGACAGTCCTTCAGCGCGTCGGCGATGCCGGACGTGGAGAAGACCTTGCCGCAGATGAGCCGGCCGCCGAACGCCTCGTTGGAGAACAGGTGGTTGTGGGCGTCGACGAACCCGCGCACATCGCCCGCCGAGGTCGTCCCCTTGAACGGCTCGCCCGTCACGTTGATCTGGGAGTCGGGCGAGGGCCGGGAGGTGGGCAGCCACCAGTCGGCGGTGGCGGCCGAACTGGACGACGGGCTGAGCAGCATGCCCATCGTGGTGAGGAACAGCGCCAGCACCATGAGGGGTTTGCGTCTGCGGTGGGCGCGCGGAGTCCTGGTCATCACTCACGTCCTCGGTCGGGGGGATGCGCGGTCGATCGGCCAGACCGTTCCGGGACGCGTTGAACACCCACGACGCCATAGTCCGATTGTCATGGCTGGCACAAGCGATGTGACGAGAATCGCCACTGAGGTGATCCGAGTCAATAGTCCGGGACGGTTGACCTGATGCCACGTGTGGCGGTAGGGCTGGAAGACGTCCCGTCACATGCCGCTGGAGGGACGGTGGTTGTCCGACCCGCCGCCTCGACCGACCGGTATGTACGTCACGAAAGCGTGCGTACCGACTGGCGGATCACCAGCTGTGTGCTCAGCACCACGTGGTCGTCGCCGCCGAGGCGCTCCTCCCGCTCCAGCGCCAACCGGACCGCCGTGCGCCCCAGATCCTCGTACGGCACCCGCACCGTGGTCAGTGCGGGGGAGAGGTCGGCGGCGAACGGGACGTCGTCGAAGCCGACCAGGGAGACGTCGCCCGGGACGTCGAGTCCGGCCTCGCGCAGCGCGGCCAGCGCCCCCGTGGCCACCATGTCGGTGCCCGCGAAGACGGCCGTGAAATCGAGGCCGGCGGCCAGCGCCTCCCGGGTGCGCTGATAGCCCGAGACCCGGGTGTACGGGCCGGGCAGCTCCAACTCCTCCGCGTGCGCCACCCCATGGGCGCGCAGGGCGTGCAGGAAGCCGTCCCGGCGCTGGTCGGAGGTGCTGAGGCCGGGGACCCCGCCCAGGAAGAGGACGCGCCGGTGCCCGGCGGTCAGCAGATGGTCGGCGGCCTGGAAGGCGCCGCCCCGGTTGTCGTACTGCACCACCGTGACCGGCAGATCGCCGGGCAGCGGCGGGCGGCCCACCAGCACCAGCCGGGAGCCCGCCGCGTCCAGCGCCGTCGCGTACTCGGCCATCCGCCGCCGGTACGCCTCGTCCTGCGTGGCACCGCCGACGAGGAGGACCGCGGCCGCGTGCTGCTCGCGCATCAGCTGCACCAGGTCGTCCTCGCGGGCCGCGTCGTCGTGCGTGGCGCACACCAGGCTCAGCCGGCCCCGGTCGGCGGCCGCCTGCTCCACCCCCGCCGCTACATGGGCGAGGGAGGGGCCGGTGATGTCCTTGATGACCAGGGCGACGGGGCCGGCGACCCGGCCGGAGAGCGCCTTGGCGTGCACGTTCACCACGTAGTGCAGTGACTCGACCGCCGCCATGACCCGGGCCCTGGTCTCCGTGGACACCGGGTAGTTGCCGGCGAGCGTGCGGGAAACGGTTGCTACGGACACCCCGGCTTGCGCGGCGACGTCCCGAATCGTGCTCGGCCGCTCGCCGCCCGAGGTGCTGCTCCGCCGACGCCTGGCCCTACCGGGCTCGGGGCTGCTCCGGCGACCGTTTTCATTGACCGTCACGGTTCGACGTTACTGCATGGTCGGGGGCGAGCGGCCCAGGGTTCGGGAACCAGGCGCCCTCTGTCGCGGTAAGCGTTTACTGTCGCCGCGCCGCCCTTGCGCTGCCGTACCGCCGGATCAGGACGACGAGTCGCCCGCCGAGACCGTGGCCGCCGCTGTGCCGGTGGTGCCGGTGCCCTCGTCGGGGCTGGTGGCGGGCCCGGGTACGGCAGGGAGCGGGGCCGGGGTGCGGCGGCGGCCGGCCAGGCGGCAGCCGAGGCAGTCCACGTGGCCGCCGCGTGCGGAGCGGTCGCGGACCCGGGGGCTCCACTGGTCGCGGGGGCGGGGGCCCGGCGGCTTGCCCCAGCCGGCGAGGTGCAGGCCCCAGGTGACCAGGAGTGCCAGGACCGAGAGGGCGATGCCCAGGGCGAACCCCGGGGTCCAGCCGCAGACGGCCAGGCCGAGTGCCGCCGACCCTGCGGTGCCGATGGCGGTGCCGGTCCAGCCGGCGACGGTGTGGCCGTCATCGTGAAGACTCACGTGTCTGCTCCCCTCGCGCGCCGGGTCGTACCACGGCACGCCGCGGCCACGCCCACGGCGCCGGACTATGATGTCTTAGCGAGTAAGGAATTTAGCCTGGCCCGGAGGTGAAATCAATGGAGCCCGAACGCGGCCCCTCCGTTCCGGACGCGATCGCTGCCATGGACGGCCTGATCGCGACGATGATCGTCGGCCAGCAGGAGTTCGCCCGGAACCTCGGGCTGAGCGTGACGGACCTCGTCTGCTTCGCGTACGTCCTGGAGGCGGGGGACACTCCGGTCACCGCCGGTGATCTGGCCGGGCGGGCGCATGTCACCACGGGGGCGGTGACCGGTGTCCTCAACCGCCTGGAGCGCGGCGGGTTCGTGACCCGGGAGCCGGATCCGGCCGACCGTCGACGGGTCCGCGTGGTCGCGGTCCCGGACGCCGCCGAGCGGGTGGTGGCCGTCTACGGCCCGTTCTACGCCCGCCTCGCCGAGCTCTTCGCCGGGTACTCGGCCGATGAACTGGCCCTGCTCACCGACTGGTTCACGCGTGCGGGAGAGGTGGCGCGCGGGTACCTGGACGAGTCCTGCTAGGAGCGGAGGGGGCGGGGAGGGGCGCGGTGAGGACGGGTCGCGTGGTGAGGAGCGGACGGGAGTGGTGCAGGCGTGGCGAGGACAGTCGCGTCGTCGAGCGTGAGTCGCGGTCGAGGGTGTCGTGGGTCTGGTCGGTGGGGATGTCCTCCCGGTGCTGAGCGTCGCGGCGGCCACCACGTGCCTGGCCGCAGTCCGTCCGCCGGGATGTGGCCTTCCAGGCTCGCCGCAAGGTGGCCGACGGCGAAAGGCGTCACCGTTTGCGACGCGTTCGACTTCCGACGAGTTCGACGACCCGGGCGGCGGGGGCTGGGCGCGGAGGTTTCCTCGCCGTCGCCTCCGTACGCCGCCGCTCCGTGTCCGGCGTCCTTGACGGTCGGCATGGGGGCCGGGGCCGAGTAGGTCTACCCGGTGGCCCCCGCTGACCGCCTATCTGCGCGAGCTCCGAGCTTGCCCTTTCACCTCCGTCTGACGATCTTTCGGGTCGACGCGGTGCGGGAAGCTCGCCGATGCAGCAGCGCTCCCGATCACGCGGAAGGCGAGAGCTGTTCGCGTACCCATTCAGGATCGGGGTTGGTGTGCGGCCGGCCCGCCACGACGACGGTCGGCACGGTCTCGTTGCCATCGTTGGCTGCCCTCACCGCTGCCGCTCCAGCCGGGTCACGCCAGATGTTGACCCAATGCAACTGGCGGGCGTTGCGGCCCAACCGGATGCGCAGGCGGAGGCAGTATGTGCAGCCTGACCGCCAGTAGACGACCGGCCGGCCGTCGACCGCGCTGCGGCGCTGTGCTTCCAGCGCGCCAATCGATCTCGGGAAGACCAGAGGCGAGTTCACGCCTGCGATCAGCACAAACAGCAGCAGAAGTGCCGCGGCTTCACCGGGGCTCCCGCTGAAGACCAGGCCGGTCGCAATGACTGAACCGCAGAGCACCAGCAGTACCGGCAGGATCCAAGTGCGCGTCATGATGACGCAGGCTATCGATGAGTCGACATGCTCCTCGAACTAGGCCTGTCAGGTCGCTCACTTGGGCGTTCATCGGACGCTTGGCAGACACCATGAGGGATTCTGGACGACCTGTTCGACTGCCTGCCCGTGGGCGAGGACGCGCTGTTCGAGCTGGCGGACGCGTTGCTGCTCCGGGGCGGACTGGGCGCGCTCGGCTCGACTATGGAGACTTTCCCGCCGCGGTGAACGCCGCCCTCGGTCCGTCCGGCGCGCGTTTCGGATCAGGGCGGTGACCGGGACGGGCCACGGCCCCGTCACGACAGTGGTGCCGTAGAGCCCCTGATCACCACCTTGCAGGGGAGGGTGTCGACCCCGGTGCGGGGGGTTCCGGCGATCGCGGCGAAGAGGGCGTGGGCGGCGACCCGGCCGACCTGTTCGAGGTTCATGTCGACGCTGGTCAGGGGCGGGCGGGAGCCGGCGGTCATGATCTGCCAGTTGTCGAAGCCCATGACGGCGATGTCGTCGGGGACCCGGTGGCCGCGCTCGCGGAGGACCTCCATGACGCCCCGGGCGATCTGGTCGCTGCCGCACAGGACGGCGTCGATGTCGGGGTGGCGGTCCAGGAGCATGGCGGTGGCGGCCCGCCCCCAGCCCTCCGACCAGGCCCCGAACCGCGGTTCGCCGATGAGGGCGAGTCCGGCGTCGGCGAGCGCGGCCCGCGCCCCCTCGGCCCGGTCCTGTGCCGCGAGGTAGCCGGGGTCGCCGGTGATGTGGGCGATCCGGGTACGGCCACAGGCGAGGAGGTGGTCCACGGCGAGCCGGCCGGCGCCGACGCTGTCCGGGACGACGGAGAAGTCCTCCGGGGCGTCGGAGGGGGCGTAGGCGTAGACGACCGGGACGGGGAGCTCGCGGCCCAGGGAGGGGCGCGGGTCGGTGCGGCTGCCGACCACGATGAGACCGTCGACGCGGCGGCCCAACAGGGCCCGCAGATGGTGCTGTTCACGGATCGCGTCGCCGCGCGCGTCGCACAGGAAGACCGCGACCTCGCCCGCGCCGAAGGCGTCCTCGGCGCCCATCAGGATGGGTATGCCGAATCTGCCCTCCAGGTCGCTGGTGATCAGCCCGACGGTGCCGGTGCGCCCGGCGAGCAGACCGCGCGCCACCTGGTTGGGGCGGAACGACAGCCGCTCGGCGGCCTCGACGACCCGTTGCCTGGTCTCCGCGCGGACCTGGCTGCGGCCGTTGAGGGCCTTGGACGCCGTCGCGATCGAGACGCCCGCCAGCCGGGCGACGTCGCCGAGCGTGGCGGGCTGCGAACGAGAGGGGCCGGTGGCCTGTGCCATTCAGATCTCCTTCGATACGTCGACACCCAGCGGGAACGTCCCTGGAAGAAGGAGGGGCAGGCGTGATCCGCGCGTACGAATTCCTCCTGCGCCGCACCGCCCGTCAGACGGCCGCGCTGGGCGACATGCTGCGTGACCACTGCTCGCTGTACAACGGCGCGCTTCAGGAGCGCCGGGACGCCTACCGGCACAGCTCGAAGACCACCGTCCGCTACGGCGACCGGTCCGCCCAGCTCAAGGACATCCGGGCGTTCGATGCGGAGCGCCAGGGGCGTTGGTCGTCCTCCTCCCAGCAGGCCACGCTGCGCCGCTTGGACAAGGCCTTCCAGGCGTTCTTCCGTCGTGTGAGGAACGGCGAGACGCCGGGCTACCCCAGGTTCAAGGGCGTCGGGCACTTCGACACCGTCGTCTTCCCCAAGGACGGCGACGGCTGCCGCTGGGACTCGACCCCAGACGACTCGCAGACCCGCGTCCGCCTCCAGGGCGTCGGGCACGTCCGCGTGCACCAGCACCGGCCCGTCAAGGGCCGGGTGAAGACGATCGCGGTCAAGCGCGAGGGGAACCGCTGGTACGTGGTCCTCTCCTGCGACGACGTCCCCGCCGAGCCCCTCCCTCCGACGGGCGCGGTGGTCGGCATCGACATGGGTGTCACGCACTTCCTGACCACCTCGGACGGCGAACACGTCGCCAACCCGCGCTTCCTCGACGCGATGGCCGCTGAACTGGCCGAAGCGCAGGGGCATCTCGCTACGTTCCCCAAGCGGACCCGGCAGCGCACCAGGCGCCACCGCGCCGCGGCCCGGAAAGTCGCCAAGCCGCACGCGAAGATCCGTCGCCGGCGTGCCGACTTCCACCACAAGACGGCCCGCGCTCTGGTACAGGCCTACGACGCGGTCGCGCACGAGCGTCTGAACACGGCGGGGATGACCCGCACACCCGAGCCCAAGCCCGACCACGCAGGCGGCGGTGCTTTCCTTCCGAACGGCGCCGCAGCCAAGGCGGGGCTCAACCGCAGTATCCTCGACGCGGGTTGGACGCGGTTCCTCCAGATCCTGGCGAACAAGGCTGAGAGCGCCGGTCGCCTCGTGGTTCCGGTGGACGCGCGCAACGCCTCCCGCACGTGCCCCACATGCGGGCACGCCGCGAAGGAGAACCGCGCCACCCAAGCGAAGTTCGCATGCGTCAGATGCGGGTTCACCGCGAACGCGGACCACGTCGGCGCGACGAACGTCCTCAACAGGGCCGGGCTGGTCCTCTGCGACGTGGCCTAGCCACCGACACAGGAAGCCCGCGCGTTTACGTGTGGGTGGAGTCACGGGTGATCTCCTGTCTCGCCACGCGTGCCGATCTCGCCGAGGACGGCACGCCCCACGCGGAACCCTACGACCTTACGCGAAGCTTTTCGGTCACGATGCTGTCATGGGTTTCTGTGTGCCGCCGACAACCGCTCCCTGTAAGGGGATTGACGGGTATTCGGGTGCGGCCTAGCGTCTCAGAAAGCCTTTTCGGTTCCTTTCGTTCCCACGTAGTTTCTTTCGTTTCCGCTCGTTTCCGACACTCGGTTCAGTGCCACCACAGCCATCGTCCCGGCCGGCGGGCCCCGCACGGCCCGTCGCGAAACAAGGGGGATCGAACATGGGGAGCACGGTCGGACCACGTGGCCGCGCGAGCCGCCTCGTCACAGGCGCCGTCGCACTGCTGGCCGCCGCGAGCCTGATCACGGCCTGCGGGGCGGGGGACGGCAGCGCGGACGACGGCGGCAAGGACGGCGGAGCGGCGAACGCCACCGGCGTCGACGACGGCGCCACGCTGACGATGTGGACCCGCGCCGCGACCAGACCGCAGAGCGAGGCCCTGGTCAAGGCGTACAACGCGAGCCACGAGAACAAGGTCGAGCTGACCGTCGTCCCCACCGACGACTACCAGGCCAAGGTCGGCGCCGCCGCCGGCTCCCGGGATCTGCCGGACCTGTTCGCCTCCGACGTGGTCTTCGTGCCGAACTACACCTCCAGTGGCCTCTTCGCCGACCTCACCGACCGCGTCGACGCGCTGCCCTTCGCCGAGAACCTCGCCCAGTCGCACATCAAGGCCGGTACGTACGAGGACAAGAAGTACGTGGTGCCGCACACCCTCGACCTGTCGGTGCTCTTCTACAACAAGGACCTCTACCGGAAGGCGAAGCTCGACCCCGAGAAGCCGCCCACGACCCTGGCCGAGTGGGACGAGCAGGCGCGGGCCGTGGACGCGCTCGGCGGCGTCGACGGGACCTTCTTCGGCGGCAACTGCGGTGGCTGCGGCGTCTTCACCTGGTGGCCGTCCATCTGGGCCGGAGGCGAGGAGGTGCTCAACGAGGACGGCACCGAGGCGCGACTCGCATCCGCCACCGCCAAGAAGGTCTACGACACCTACCGCGGCTGGGTCGACGACGACATCGTGGCGCCCGGCGCGAAGGACGAGACGGGCACGACCTGGACCGGGATCTTCCCGAAGGGCAAGGTCGGGGTCATGCCCATGCCGTCGACCACGCTCGGACTGATGCCCGAGGACATGGACCTCGGCGTCGCCCCCATCCCCGGCCCCGACGGCGGCAGGTCCACCTTCGTCGGCGGCGACGCCATCGGTATCGCCGCGACCAGCGAGAAGGCCGACCAGGCCTGGAACTTCCTCGCCTGGACCCTCGGCGACACGGCCCAGGTCGACGTCGTCGCCGCGCACAAGGACGTCGTGGCCCGCACCGACCTGGCGTCCAACAAGCACTCCGACGCCGACCCCCGCCTCGTCGCCATCAACGAACTCGTCGCCGACGGCCACACCCCGTACGCGCTGAAGTTCGGCCAGACCTTCAACGACCCCAACGGGCCCTGGCTGACGCTGATGCGCGACGCCGTCTTCGGCGACGGGACATCCGTGGACCAGGACAACGAGGCGGTCAGCAAGTCGCTCGCCGACTGAGGCTCGTCACGCCTCCCACGCCCCCGCGACCGTCATCGGAACCGTCATCGGAGGAGAGGCATGCAGGTGAAGGTGGCCGAGTCCGCGCCGACCGCATACCGGGCCCGGCCCGACGAACACCGGGGCCGCCCGCCACGCGCGTCGGCACCCCGGTGGCGGTCCCGCAAGGTTCAGGGGCTCGCCTACGCCACACCCACGGCCGTGTTCGTCACGGTCTTCTTCCTGCTGCCCCTCCTGCTCGTCGGGCAGATGTCGCTCAGCGACTGGCCGCTGCTCACCGGCGACCGGGGCGTCAACGCCCCCGAGAACTACACCGACATCACCGACGCCCCGCTCTTCTGGCCCGCCGTCCGCTTCACGCTCCTCTACACCGGCGTCGTCACCGTCGTCCTCCTCGGCCTGGCGCTCCTGCTCGCCCTGCTCGTCCAGGAGTCCCGTCCGGGCGCCGGTTTCTTCCGCACGGTCTACTTCCTGCCCAGCGCCCTCGGCCTGGCCTCGGCCTCCCTGCTCTTCTGGGGGCTGTACAGCCCGGCCACCGGCCCGCTCGGCGACATCCTGGACGGGCTCGGTCTCGTCGACGAAGAGGTGTCGTTCCTCGGCACGCCGACGGCCGCCCTGCTGTCGACGGTGTTCCTCATCGTCTGGAAGTTCGCCGGCTTCTACATGCTGATCCTGCTCGTGGGTCTGCAGCGCATCCCGCACGAGGTGTACGAGGCGGCCCGGATGGACGGCGCGAGTCGCGCCCAGATCTTCCGCTCCATCACGCTGCCCCTGCTGCGCCCGTCCCTCGCCCTCACCCTGCTGCTGTGCGTGACCGGATCGCTGCTCGCCTTCGACCAGTTCTTCATCCTCACCAAGGGCGGCCCCGACAACAGCACCGTCACCGTCGTGCAGTTGATCTACCGAGAGGCCTTCCAACGGCTGGACCTCGGCACCGCCGCGGCCCTGTCGATCATCGTGCTGGCCGTGCTGCTCCTGCTCAACGCCCTCCAGTTCCGCGGCCTGCGCCGCGCCGACGAGTCATGAGACCTCATGAGAGGGGACCGACCGTGCTGTCCCGCACCCTCGGCCGTACGCCGTACTACGTCGTCGCCGGAGGTCTGGCCGTCATCTTCCTCTTTCCGCTGCTATGGAACACCTGGGCGTCGGTCAGCCCGCAGCCCGGCACCGCGCAGGACTCGGGTCACGGCCTCGGCAACTACCGGACGCTGCTCGCGTACGACGCGGGTCTGTGGCGGTACCTGCTGAACAGCACGGTCGTCTCGGCGCTGACCGTCGCCCTCACCCTCGGCGTCTCCCTGCTCGGCGGCTACGCCTTCGCCCGCTTCGACTTCCCCGGCAAGAACCTGCTGTTCCTGCTCACCCTGGCCATCCTCATGGTCCCGTACGCGACCCTCCTCATCCCGCTCTACGTCCTGCTCGGCAGACTCCATCTGCAGAACTCGCTGATCGGGCTGAGCCTGGTGCTCGCGATGTTCCAACTCCCCTTCGCCACCTTCATGATGCGGATCTCCTTCGAGGCGGTGCCGCGTGAACTGGAGGAGTCGGCGCTCGTCGACGGCTGCGGCACGGCGGGCGCGCTGCGCCGGGTGCTCCTCCCGGCGGTACGGCCGGGACTGATCACCGTGGGCCTCTTCGCGTTCCTCGCCGCCTGGAACGACTTCATCGCGCCCCTGATCCTCATCTCCGACAGCGAGAAGGCGCCCCTGCCGCTGGCCGTCGCCAATCTGCGGCAGCAGAGCATGGGCGCCGTCGACTACGGCGCGACCGAGGCGGGCGTGGTGGTCCTCGCCGTGCCCTGCCTGCTCCTCTTCCTGCTCCTGCAACGGCACTACGTCCGGGGCTTCATGTCCGGCGCGCTCAAGGGCTGACCCCCACGTCTCCGAGGACGTGGCGGCCCACCGACGACCGACGACCGACGACCGACGACCGAAGGGACCAACCGAAGGCATGAACAGGTGAGGGAGAACGCGGTGACGTCATCCGTCCTGCCCGTGGCGCCGACCCGCGGCCGGCTGCGGCCGCTCGGGCTCGACGAGGTCAGGATCACCGGGGGTTTCTGGGCCCGGCGACGGCACACCAACACCACCGCCACGCTCGACCACTGCCGCGACTGGATGGACCGCGTCGGCTGGACCGGCAACTTCCGGGCCGCGGTCGAGGGCAGGCTCCCACGGGACCGGCGCGGCCGGGAGTTCGCCGACTCCGAGGTCTACAAGCTGCTCGAAGCCATGGCCTGGGCGGCGGCGAACGGCGACGGTGCCCCGCTGGACGCCGGGATCGCCGCCCTCACCGACCTCGTCGCCCCCGCCCAGGAACCGGACGGTTACCTGAGCACCGCCTTCGGCCGCCCGGGACAACCGTCCCGCTACAGCGACCTCGAAGAGGGCCACGAACTGTACTGCCAGGGGCACTTGGTCCAGGCCGGTGTGGCCCAGGCCCGCGCCCGGGGCGAGGGCGAACTCGCGAAGATCGCCCGGCGCGCCGCCGACCACGTCTGCGCCACCTTCGGCCCCGGCGGCATCGAGGGCGTCTGCGGCCACCCGCAGATCGAGTCGGCCCTCGTCGAACTGGCCCGGCTCACCGGCCGGGAGCGCTACCTCGACCAGGCCGCGCTCTTCGTCGACCGACGCGGCCACGGCACCCTCGCCGAGGGCGAGTTCGGCCGGGCCTACTTCCAGGACGACCTCCCGGTCCGCGGGGCCAAGGTCCTGCGCGGCCACGCCGTCCGCGCCCTCTACCTCGCCGCAGGCGCCGTGGACGTGGCCGTGGAGACCGGCGACGACGAACTGCTCGCCGCGGTCGTACGGCAGTGGGAGGCCACGGTCGCCCGCCGCACCTACCTGACCGGCGGAATGGGCTCGCACCACCGCGACGAGTCCTTCGGCGCCGACTTCGTCCTGCCCCCCGACCGCGCCTACTCGGAGACCTGCGCCGGAGTCGCCTCCGTGATGCTCGGCTGGCGACTGCTGCTCGCCACCGGCGAACCCCGCTTCGCCGACCTCGTCGAGCGCACCCTGTTCAACGTCGTCGCGACCTCCCCGTCCGCGGACGGCCGGTCCTTCTTCTACGCCAACACCCTGCACCGACGCCACCGGGGCGTGGCACCGCGGCCGGACGTCGACAGCCCCCGGGCCGACTCGGGGCTACGGGCCCCCTGGTTCGCGGTGTCGTGCTGCCCGACCAACGTGGCGCGGACCCTGGCCCAACTGCCGGGCTACCTGGCTACCGCGGACGACGAGGGCGTGCAACTGCACCAGTACGCCGACGCCGACCTCGCCACCTCCCTCACCGGCGGCCGGGGCGTCGCCCTGCGGGTCCGCACCGACTACCCCTCCGGCGGGACCGTGACCGTCCGGATCACCCGCTCCCCGGCCGCCCCCTGGACCCTGTCCCTGCGGGTGCCCCAGTGGGCGGCCGGTGCCCCCGCGTGGCTGGTCGACCCCGACGGCGTACGCCGCCCGGCCGCCCCCGGCACGGCGGCCGTCACCCGGGTCTTCCGGCCCGGCGACGAGATACGGCTCGAACTGCCCGTCGCCCCGCGCTGGATCCACGCCGACCCCCGCATCGACGCCGTACGCGGCACGGTCGCCGTCCAGCGCGGTCCGCTGGTGTACTGCGCCGAGTCCGTCGACCTCCCGGACGGGCACGAGGTCGACGCGGTACGGGTGGACACGTCCGTCGACCCCGAGGACGGGCCGGGCCGTACGGGGGGCGCGGGCGACACCGTCGTGGTCGCGGGCGAGGTCGCCGTGCGCGGCGGACGGAGCGGGGCGGCCTGGCCGTACCAGCCGCTCGGCCACCCGCGAGGACAGCAGCCCGCCGACCCCGCCGAGATCGTCCTGGTGCCCTACCACTCCTGGGCCGATCGGGGCCCCTCGACGATGCGGGTGTGGCTTCCGACGGCCGAAGAGGGCAGGAGCGAAGGCGCGGACAGCGGCACCGGCGCGGGGAGGTAGTCGTGCGCGGACCACGAGGACGGCACCGGCACAGGACCCTGGCACGGTCCCGGCACTGCCCGGTCAGGTGACGCCGGTGTACGGGGACGGCACCACGGCCCGCTCGCCCGCCCCGGCCCGCCCTCACCGAGGAGCAGGTCGCCGAGGGCGGCACGAGCGTAGGGGTCACCGGCATCGCCGACCGGGCCGCACGGCCGGACACCGCGACCGTGCGGGTACGGCGGACCGGCGCGGTCGAGATCACCGCTCTCGTGGAGGAGCGCGTCCCCACCCGGTCCGGCCGGGCGGCCACCCGGCCGGCGACCGTCGTCACCACCCACGACGACGGCTCGTGACGGCCCTCCACGACTGTCCGGGACCGGCCCCCGGGTACCGCCCACGACTGGCTCTCCATGACCGCTCGGTGACCGCCTGCCTCCCCGGACCGGCGCTCACCCGTCCCCCCACACACCGCACAACCGACGATCGGAGTCGAGAGAATGTCCCAACCCCTCACCCGGCGAAGGCTGTTGACCCTCGCCGCCGGAGCGGCGGCCGCCGCTCCGCTCGTGCAGGCGACCTCGCTCGCGCATGCCGCCCCGGCGACACGAGCTGCCGCCGCCCAGGCCCCGCCGCCCCTCCCCTCCACCTGGGCGGTACGTCCCTTCCCCCTGGACCAAGTCACCCTCGGCGAAGGTGTGTTCAAGGCCAAGCGTGACCTGATGCTCACCTACGCCCGGTCCTACCCGGCCGACCGCGTCCTGGCCGTCTTCCGCGCCAACGCCGGTCTCGACACGCGTGGGGCCCGGCCGCCCGGCGGCTGGGAGACCGCCGACGGCAATCTGCGGGGCCACTACGGCGGCCACTTCCTCACTCTCGTCGCCCAGGCGTACGCGGACACCCGGGAGGCCGCCCTCAAGACCAAGCTGGACTATCTCGTCGGCGCGCTGGGGGAGTGCCAGGCCGCGCTGGCGGAGCGCGGTACGCCGAGACCCAGTCACCCCGGCTTCCTGGCGGCGTACCCGGAGACGCAGTTCATCCTGCTGGAGAGCTATGCGACCTACCCGACCATCTGGGCGCCGTACTACACCTGCCACAAGATCATGCGGGGTCTCCTCGACGCGCACACCCTGGCCGGGAACGCACAGGCCCTGACCATCGCCTCGGCCATGGGCGACTGGGTGCACAGCAGGCTCGGCGGGCTGCCCAAGGCGCAGCTGGAGCGCATGTGGTCCCTCTATATCGCCGGTGAGTACGGCGGCATGAACGAGGTGATGGCCGACCTCCACGCCCTCACCGGCAGGGCGGAACACCTCGCCGCCGCCCGCTGCTTCGACAACACCGCGCTGCTGGAGGCCTGCTCCCAGGACCGGGACATCCTCGACGGGCGGCACGCCAACCAGCACATCCCGCAGTTCACCGGGTATCTGCGGCTGTTCGACGAGACGGGGGAGGAGCGGTACGCGGAGGCCGCGCGGAACTTCTGGGGCATGGTCGCCGGACCCCGGACGTACAGCCTGGGCGGTACGGGGCAGGGCGAGATGTTCAAGGCGCGGGGCGCCATCGCGGCCACGCTGGACGACAGGAACGCCGAGACCTGCGCGACGTACAACATGCTGAAGCTGAGCCGGCAGCTGTTCTTCCGGGAGCCGGACGCGGCCCGTATGGACTACTACGAGCGGGGCCTGACCAACCACATCCTCGCCTCCCGCCGGGACGCGGCGAGCACGAGCGGTCCGGAGGTCACCTACTTCGTCGGGATGGGCCCGGGGGTCGTGCGCGAGTACGGCAACACCGGCACCTGCTGCGGTGGCACCGGCATGGAGAACCACACGAAGTACCAGGACTCGGTGTACTTCCGCTCCGCCGCCGGCGACACGCTGTACGTGAACCTGTATCTCGCCTCGACCCTGCGGTGGCCGGAGCGGGGTCTCGTCGTCGAGCAGACGAGCGCGTACCCGGCGGAGGGCGTCCGCACCCTGACGTTCCGGGAGGGCGGGGGCAGGCTCGATGTGAGGCTGCGGGTGCCGTCCTGGGCCACGGGTGGCTTCACCGTCACGGTCAACGGGGTCCGGCAGCGGGTCGGGGCCGTGCCCGGGTCGTACCTCACGCTGAGCCGGAACTGGCGGCGCGGCGACCGGATCGGGATCTCCGCGCCGTACCGGCTGCGGGTGGAGAGGGCCCTGGACGATCCCACGGTCCAGTCGGTGTTCTTCGGTCCGCTGCTGCTGGTCGCGCAGAGCCCGGAGGCCGGGTTCCGGAGCCTCTCCTTCTACAAGGACTTCACCCTGCGCGGCGATCTCGCGGACGTGATCCGCCCCGAGGGCAGGCCCCTGCACTTCACCACGCACGGCCTGACGCTCGCGCCGTTCTTCGTCGGGAACGACGTCCGCTACCACGCCTACTTCAGGCGCTCCGAGCCGCTCGTCGTGTTCGGCACGGCCGACTCGGGCGTCCCGAACCGCACCAGAGGCGACGGTCTGACCTTCCTCGACGTGCTCTGGGCGCAGGCGCCCTTCCCGGCGTCCGAGGCTTTCGTACGGGCGGTACGGGCCCTCGCCGACGGGTGGGTGTCCGAGGGCCGGTTCACCGGAGCGGAACGGGACGCGGTCGTCGCCGCGGCGGTCCGGGCGGGTCTGCGGAGCCGAACCCGCGCGAAGGGTTGACGTGTACGGGGCGAGATGGGTTCATGGGAGCGCTCCCATAGCTCATGGCAACCACCCCACACTTTTCGATGCCTGAGTTTCTCGGCGCCCACCCCCACCTGGAGTCGCGATGAGAACTGGAAGAAGCACGCAGCGAAGAAACCCCCTGAGCGCCCTGCTGGCCGGACTCGCGGGCCTGATCGGGCTCACGCTCCTCGGCGTCCTCGCCCCGTCCGTCGCCCTGGCCCAGTCGGCGCCCGAGGTCCAAGCCGCCGGCTTGCACATCAGCGACGGCCGGCTGCTGGAGGGCAACGGCAACGATTTCGTGATGCGCGGCGTCAACCACGCCCACACCTGGTACCCGGGCGAGACGCAGTCGCTGGCCGACATCAAGGCGCTGGGCGCCAACACCGTCCGCGTCGTCCTCTCCGACGGACACCGCTGGACCGAGAACAGCCCCGCCGACGTGGCGAACGTCGTCGCGCAGTGCAAGGCCAACCGGCTCATCTGCGTCCTGGAGGTGCACGACACCACCGGATACGGCGAGGAGGCCGCGGCCGGGACGCTCGACCACGCGGCCGACTACTGGCTCGGCCTCAAGGACGTCCTTGCCGGCGAGGAGAACTACGTCATCGTCAACATCGGCAACGAGCCCTGGGGCAACACCGACCCCGCAGGCTGGACCGCCCCCACCATCGCCGCCGTGCAGAAGCTGCGGGCCGCGGGCTTCGAGCACACGATCATGGTGGACGCGCCCAACTGGGGCCAGGACTGGCAGGGTGTCATGCGCGCCAACGCCCAGTCCGTGTACGACGCCGACACCACCGGCAACCTGATCTTCTCGATCCACATGTACAGCGTCTTCGACACCGCCGCGGAGATCACCGACTACCTGGGCGCCTTCGTGGACGCGGGACTGCCCATCCTCATCGGCGAGTTCGGCGGACCCGCCGACCAGTGGGGCGATCCGGACGAGGACACCATGATGGCCACCGCCGAGCGGCTCGACCTCGGCTATCTGGCGTGGTCCTGGAGCGGTAACACCGACCCGATCCTGGATCTGTCGATCGGCTTCGACCCCACACGGCTCAGCGCCTGGGGCCAACGCATCTTCAACGGCGCCGACGGCATCGCGCAGACGGCGAAGGAAGCCACCGTCTTCGGCGGCGGAAACCCGGGCGACACCCAGGCGCCGACCGCCCCCGGCACCCCGGCCGCCTCGGCGGTGACGGCGACCTCGGCGACGCTCTCCTGGACCGCCGCGACCGACAACGTCGGCGTCACCGGCTACGACGTCGTCCGGGTGAGCGGCTCCACCGAGACCAAGCTCGCGGCCTCCACCACCCACTCCGTCACCCTGACCGGCCTCACCGCCGACACGGCGTACACCTTCGCCGTCTACGCACGGGACGCCGCCGGGAACCGGTCGGCCCGCTCGGCGACGGTGAACGTCACGACGGACGAGGGCGGCGGCACACCCGGCGGAAACTGCGCCGTGACGTACCGGGCCACCAACGAGTGGCAGGGCGGCTTCCAGGGCGAGATCGTCATCCGCAACACCGGCACCACCGCCGTCAGCGGCTGGACCCTGGCCTTCACCTTCGCCAACGGGCAGACGATCACCAACATGTGGGGCGGGACCGCCACGCAGAGCGGCGGTTCGGTGAGCGTGAAGCCCGCCTCCTACACCTCCACCATCCCGGCCGCGGGCTCCGTGACGGTGGGGTTCATCGGCAGTAAGGGCGCCACCAACACCGCACCGACCGCGTTCACGCTCAACGGGGCGACCTGCACGAGCAGTTGACCTGGGACGCGTGCCGACCGGCGGGGACCGTCACCGGCCCCCGCCGGCCGCTTCAGCGTCGTACGAGCTCGATCCGGTACTTCCGGGTCCCCGAACCGTCCTCGCCGGTCACGGTGACGACGGCCGAGGCCCGGCCGGACCCGCCGGACCCGCCGGACCCACCGGACCCACCGGTCCTGTCCACGGTGACGGTCGCGTACGGGTCGCGGGCCGTCGCCGTGACCTCCGCCCGGCTCGGGTGGTCCGTGACGACCCGGTAGGCGGTGGTCTCGGGGTCGAAGGACCCGATCGGCTCGCCGGCGACCTCGATGGAGGCGGCGGCGGTGTCCGAGGAGACGCCGGGGGCCTTGGCGTACACCTCGATCTCGCCCATCGTGATGTAGCCGCCCTGACGCGCGGTCATGACCACGCGCACGCCGGTCGCCGGGCCCGCGTCGAGCGGGACGTCGATCACCGGGGTGCCCTCGGTGCCGACCGCGACGGAGTCACCCGTGTCGGTCCACGGACCGTTCTCGGTGGCCCGGACCTGCACCTTCAGGCTCTCGGGGAAGGAGGCGTTGGTCCCGTCCCGGTGGAAGTGGGCGACGATCCGGGTCAGGTCGCGGGCCTTCGGGAGACCGAAGGTGATGGTGTCGGACGGGTTCTTGGTGCCCGACTTCCAGTTGGACCAGGCCTTCTCGGCGGTGGTGCCGTTGCGCAGCCGCTCGGCGGAGTAGCCGCTCTCGGTGAAGGTGGCGGCGACGGAGACGCCCGTGTCGGTCGCGATGTTGGCCTCCGTCGCTTCGGTGACCTGGACCCGTACGGTCGCGTCGGCCGTGGAGCCGTCGACGACCTCCGCGGTGCCCGACAGCGTCACGACGCCGCTCTTGTCGAACGCTCCGGCGGGGGCCGCGTCCCAGGTCACCGGGAGGGTGGTCCGGCCACCGTGCCGGCCGACGCCGACGACCGTCGCCGGGAGTTCCGGCTCGCCCCCCACGTACGTCTTGGCGCGGGCGGGGACGGTCGAGGCGATCGTGTCGACGGTGACGAGGGCCTTCGCGGCGATCTTCCGGCCGAGGGCGTCGGTCGCCTCACCCGTCACGCGTACGGTCCCCGGCTTGCGCCACTTCCGCTCCGACGGCAGGTCCCACACCACGGGCAGGGAGCCACGGGCGCCGTCCCGGAACACCGGAGTCACCGTCCCGGGCAGCTTCGGCCGCAGACCGGGGACGGTGAACGCCTCGGCCCGTTCGGTGCGCAGCACGGTCTCGTCGGTCACGGCCCAGCGCTGGTTGCCCGCCGAGGTCGGGGTGTACGTCGACACCTTGGCGCCGTCCGCCGACGACTGCCCGGCGACCTCGGCGAGACGGCCGGTGGCGGCGTTCACGAACGTCCAACTGCCGTCGCCCGTCGTCGACATGACCCACTGCGCCGCTGCCGGGACCTCGCCGTCGGCGGGGTCCTCGAGGACGGCCTGGTTGTCGCGCACGGCGAGCCGCCCGCCGGTGTCGGCGTTGGTGAGGGCGTAGCGCTCGCGGTTGTCGGTGCCGGGGGTCAGCTGCTCCACCGACCACAGCTGCCGGGCGCTCGCGGCGTCGGTCGTGCGGATGACGACGCCGGTGCCGTCCTCCGACGGGGTCAGCGACTTGCCGCTCTGCGCGCCCTGGAGGCGGTAGACGTGGTCGGGCTGGACGAGTGCGGCGTCCTTCGCCACACCGCCGACGCCCTCGACCAGGAAGGTGGTGACGGACTTGGCGGGGACGTCGAGGGTGGCCGAGCGGTCGGCCACCCGGACCGGGGTGCCCTCGACGAGGGCGCCGTCGGCGCTCGTCACGACGGGGGTGACGGTGGCGCGGGACGAGACCCTGCCGAAGCGCGAGAGGTCGAGGGAGACGGAACGCGCGGTCGTGCCGCCGTTGACGTGGACCACGGTGGCCGCACGCCCGGACTTCTTGACAGCGGCGACGCTGGACGGGTCGTCGACCTTCACGAAGTGGTCGCCGGGGCGGATGTGGTGGGTGAAGTTCCGGATGGTGTGGAACTTGGAGTTGGCCCGGATCGGGCAGGTCTCCAGGGTGTCCGTGGCCGTGCAGTTGAACGGGACGTGGATGCTGCCCCAGTTCTTGCCCGCCGCCGCCTGCGGGACGGAGTCCTCGATCGGCTGCCAGAACACCCAGGCGGAGGGCTCCAGTTCACGCATGTCGTCGACCATGCGGGTGGCGATGCCGAGGCCCGGTTCCATGCTGGTGAAGTCGGTGCCCGTGCCCCAGGTGCCCTCGACCTCGCTCATCCAGAGCTTCTTGTCCGCGCCCTTGGCGATGTCGCGGGCGCTGGTGCGCATACCGGTGCCGTAGGTGTGCACGTTGAGCTGGGGGACCGCCGTCCGCGCGGCGCTGTCGTACGCGTTCCAGTTCTGGGTGAAGATCGTGGGGTTGGTCTCGTCCATCGCCGAGATCTCGGCGTCGGTCTTCGCCCCTTCGAGCGCCTTGTCGAGCGCGAGGAGCACCTTCTGCTGGAGCGCCGGTCCCGCGTGCGCGCCCTCCTGGCGGCCGCCGGTGGGCTGGCCGTTCGCGCCGATCTGGGTGCCCCAGTAGTTGGTGTTGGGTTCGTTCAGCGGGGCGATGGTGTCGAAGTCGATGCCGTGCTCCTCTTCGAGGCGCTCGCTGACTTTCACCAGATAGGTGGCGAACTCGTCGGCGCGGTCCGCGCGGATCTGGTCCGTGTTCGCGTCGAAGCCGCCGGAGACATAGCCGCTGACGGTCTGGAACCAGGGCGGCGAGTTGCTGAACGCCTCCCACTTGCTGACTTTGTCCTTGATCTGGTCCACCCACCAGCGCTGGCCGGGGTCGGCGTCCCAGTCCCAGTGGTCGGGGTTGTCCGGGTCCCACCACTCCATGTCCTGCCGGGTGGTTCCCTCGGGGGCCTTCCAGAAGCCGTCCATCGTCGCGCCGGTCTTCATGTAGTCCTTGCGGACGTCCGGGGCGTTGCCGCCGCCGATGTTGTAGCGCGCGATGGTGAGGCCGAGCCCGTCCTCGCCGAACAGCATGTCGACGAGCTGTCTTCGGATGGGCTCCGGGTAGCCGCCCGTGGCGTTGGCGAACCAGACGAGGCTCGTGCCCCACCCCTCGAACTCCTGCTGCCGGTACGACGGGTCGATCCGTACGGTGACCGCGCTCCGCGCCGCCGTGGCCGACGTGTCCGCGGTCGCCGGCGGGGCGGCCGTCAGACCGGCGGCGAGCACCAGGGGAACCATGGGCGCCAGGGCCCGGACGATGCGATGTCGTGGAGTCACGACACTCCCTTCCACAACACGAGGCGAACGCGATTTCGTTGACATGCCCAAAACACGTGCTTAGCATTCAGGAAACTGAAAGCGCTTTCTAGTCCCTTGTGTGCAGCTTTTCGCACGGCCCAGGAACGTCCCCCACTTGTCCCGGGAGGAATCACATGAGGTCGTTGTCGTCACGCGCCGCACGCGGCGTTCCGGCTCTCGCGCTCGGCCTGCTGCTCGCCGCGATCGCGCCCGTCCAGGCGGGGGCGGTCGCCGACACGGCGGTGGCCCCCGTCGCGGAAACATCCCCCACCGGCTTCGCCGCCGTCAACGCGCTGGGGCAGAACGGCACCACCGGCGGGGTCGGCGGAGCGACCGTCATCGCCACCACCACCGAGCAGTTCCTGGAGTACATCGACACGGTGGGCCCGCTGGTCATCCGGGTCCAGGGCACCATCGACATCACCAGCAAGCAGGGCGTCCGGCCCAACAAGACCATCATCGGGGTCGGTTCGTCGGCCGTCATCAACGGCGGAGGCCTGGAGTTCTACCGCTCGTACAACGTCATCGTGCGGAACATCAAGTTCACCGACGCCGAGGACGACGCCGTCAGCGTCGGCCAGGAGTCCCACCACATCTGGATCGACCACAACGAGTTCGTCGCGCCCCTCGACGGGGCCGTCGACGTCGTGCGCGGCGCCGAGTACGTCACCGTCTCCTGGAACTGGTTCAACAAGACCGACAAGAGCATGCTGCTCGGGCACTCCGACGGCAACGGCAGCCAGGACACCGGGAAGTTGAAGGTCTCGATCCACCACAACTTCTTCGACGGCTCACGGCAGCGGCATCCCCGGGTCCGGTTCGGCGAGCCGGTGCACGTCTACAACAACTACTACAAGGGGAACGCCGTCTACGGCGTCGCCTCGACCATGAACGCGGGCGTCGTGGTCGAGGGCAACCACTTCGAAGGGGTCCCCAAACCCTGCTGGTCCGCCAGCGGTTACGACGCGTCCGGGCCGGGCCGGCTGGTGCAGCGGAACAACCTCTTCCCCGGGTCCGGTACGTGTGAGACCAACGGCACGGTGACCGAGCCGCGCACCTACTACGCGTACACGCTGGACCCCGCCGCGGACGTCCCGGCCCTCGTAAGGGCCGGGGCGGGCATCGGAAAGATCGGTGCCTGAACCCCCCGCACCCCCAAACCCCCCACACCCCCCGCATCCCCCACACTCCCCGCATCCCCCACACTCCCCGCATCCCCCCACGAAAAACAGGAGAGACCCCGATGAACTCACCGCGCAAGAAGGTGGTCGTGGCCGCACTGGCGGCCGCGTTGCTCGCCGCTCCCGGTGTCGCGCAGGCCGCACCGCAGGCCGCGCCCGTGCCCCGGGAACAGGCCGCGGCGGCCACCATCACCTGGACCCTGGTCCGGGCGAGCAACCCGACGCAGGACCAGCAGACGGCGTACAACCTCATCACCTCGGCGATGAACGCCGCGGTCGCCCGGTACAACAACCTCAGCGACCTGGGGAAGAACATCACCGTCCGCTACGAGCCCGGCGTCCCCACCGCCGACGGGAACATCAACGGGACCATCCGCTTCGGCAACCGCAGCTATATGAACGAGCGGACCGCGCTGCACGAGATCGCGCACACCATAGGCGTGGGCACCAGTGCGGGCTGGTCACGGCTGGGCGGCAGCGGCACCTGGACCGGTGCGGGGGCCACGGCGCTCGTCCGGCAGTACGACGGGTCGAGCGCGAAGATCTCCACCGGGGGCGGCCACTTCTGGCCGTACGGGCTGAACTACGACAACGAGTACTCCGGCACGGCGGCCGACCGGCACGTCCGGATCGTGGCCGCGATGGTGAGTGACGGACTGTAAGTCGGTTGGTAACAGAGGGAGTTGGTGCCTGGTGACAAAGGTGCCGACGGTCGCTGCGTTGTTGTGAGCATGGGGCGGTGGGGCCGCTTTCGCGGTCCTACCGTCCCAGCATGAACACGAGTCGCAGCGGAAAGAACCCCTCGAATACCTCGAACCCCTCGAATACCTTGAAGGCATGGAGAGGTGCCGCGCCGGCGGTGCTGCTGATCGTCGGAGCGCTCACCGGAGCCGCCCCGGACGCCCGGGGCGAGGACGCGCGGACCGAGACGGCCGTGGCGTCGACGAGTCCGGTCGCCGGGGTGACCGAGACGCTGGTGCGGGTGAGAGCGCCGCTGCCGGCGTCCTTCGGGGCGCGCCCGGCGGCGTGCGACTGGCTGTCGTACCTGCGCTACCGGTCCGCCGACGGACCGGCGGCCTCGGCCGACGCCGACCGGATCCTCGTCGCCCAGCCGGGAATCCTGGAAGGCGCCGGAGCCTTCGACAGCGTCGCCCGCAACACCGTGGCACGCGCCGCCGAACAGGGCCGGCACATCGAGTTCTGGGCCCTGGACCGGCGCTCCAACTGCCTGGAGGACCGCACCGGTGTGGCCTCCGGAGACCAGGACACGGCCGTCGACTACTACTACCGGGACAAGCAGGTCGCGGGCCGCACCTTCGACGGGTTCGTCGGTAACGGCGAGCTGGGCTGGATGGCGAAGCTCGGCGTCGAGCGGACCGTCCGCGACCAGTACGACCTGCTCACCGCCGAGTTGCCCGACCAGCGGGTGCGCAAGGAGAAGGTGCTGTGCGGCGGGCACTCCCTCGGCGGGGTGATCACCGGGTACTTCGCGACCGCCGACTTCGACGGCGACCGGGCCACCACGGCGGACGCCGGACACCGCCAGTGCGCCGGCTACTTCGCCCTCGACACCACCGTCTCCACCTCCCTCGCCGACCTGAGCGGCAGCATCCCGGACGACACCAACCTCCCCGACGTGGGCCTCGGTTACGGCACGGTGCAGGCCGGGCTCGACAGCGGACTGCTGCCGCGCACGCTGTCCGCGCCGGTGCTCCTCAACCCGGAGATGATGACCCTGCTGGCCATCGCCGGCCTGGGCGCGCTGCAGGACCCGGGCGGCGAGGCCACCCTGCCGGACTACCTGCCCCTCAACACCAACATCGAGGTCAGCAACCGCTTCCTGTTCTCCGAGGACACCGCCACCTTCCTGTCCGGCTCACCGGCGGTGAAGGACTTCCGGCTCACCAACGAGGCGATCCTCGGCGCGCTGATGGACGACCACTCCGTACCGCTGGCGTTCCTGCAGAGCAGCGTGGGCTTCTTCGACGGCGGGCCGGTCGTCGACAAGAACTTCCCCGTCGCCAACGGGAGCGACGGGCAACCCGCCCTGTTCGGCGGCGAGTACAAGGCCATCCCCGACCGGCCGGGCGGCCCGCTCTACACCTGGCGGAACTACGACCGCGTGGGTGACCCCGACGACCCCGGGTACCGGGCGGCCGACGGGACCCCGTTCACCGACGCGGGCAAGGAGGTCACCGACATCCAGGAGCTGGCCCGCAGCATGGCCCAGCAGCCGCTGGACTTCACCGAGCAGTACTTCCCGACCAAACTGGTCACCGACCTCCAACTGGCCACCTCGCCCCAGGTGAAGCGGCTCGTCGTCCACCCGGACGGGCTCACCGCCAACCCGACGCTCACCGTGCTCGCGGGCGACGGACTGCTGGCCGGCCGCGTCCCGGCCGACCTGGACCCCGTGGTCGCCGACGGCTACCAGCACCTGGACGTGCTGACCGCCGCGCCCACCCAGAACAACGGCCGTCCCGAACCCGTCTCCACGAGTCTCACGGAGTTCGCGCGGGACATCGAGTAGCCGTCGCCCCCATGGAAGAAGGGCCCGGGAGGATCTCCTCCCGGGCCCTTCGCCACTGTGCGTGGGGTCCCACCGTGCGTGGGGTCGGTCAGACCTTGGTCGCGGCGAAGGCCGCCGCCGCGTCCGCGTTCGCCCGGTAGCTCAGGTGCGCGCCCGTGTCGCCCCCACCGTTCTCGCAGACCGGGTCACCGGCCGCGCAGAAGTCGATGGTGCGGCTCTGGTAGATGCCGGTGACGCTCTTGCCGATGGCCCGGATCGGGTTGCCGAACAGCAGCACCGAGGAGACCTTCGGTTCGAGCGCGGCGGGAATGGTGGCCACGATGGGGCTGCCGACCACCGCGCCGGCGCTGCTGATGCCGATGGAGTTGTCGACGACGTTCGCGCCCTGCGAATAGCCGACCAGGATGAAACGCTGGTTCGGACAGGCGGCGGCCTGGCTCCTGACGTGGTTCACCAGGTCCGCGTTTCCCTGCGCGGCCGAGGTGAGGGAAAGGTCCGCGGGATAGTTCACCTTGTAGCTGGACAGGGATTTGCCCGTGAGTTTCTTCTGCAGCGCGGAATACACGGGGTCGCCGACGATGAAGCCGAGCGTGCCCGGCTCGAACGTGCCGCGAGCTGAGACGACGTCGATGTCCGTGCAGGCCGCGGCCGTGGCCGTGGGTACCGAGACGGTGGCCAGTCCGGCCCCGCCGGCCAGCGAGAGCGCGGCGAGGCACAAGCGGATACGCATGGGGATCCTTTGAGGGTGGGGCGCGTGGAGCGCCTGTGGAAAAGGACGTCCCGAAGATATTCGCTGTGCCAGGCCGAGTGTTATGGACGAGAATTCAGAAATCGCTTTTGTTTTTGTGCCGAGGTGAGTCGATATTTTTATGCGGTGAACGTGTCGTCGTCCCGCAATGCCTCCGCGCGCAGGGCGAGGATGAGGTCGAGGCGGGTACCGGGGTCGTGCAGGGCCTCGCCGAAGAGCTTCTCCAGCTGCCGCAGGCGGTAGCGGACCGTCTGCGGGTGGATGTGGAGGCGGGCGGCGACATCAGGCACGTTGCTGCCGCCGAGCAGCCACGCCAGAAGGGTCTCGGCGAGCCGGCCGCGCGGCCCCTCGGCGACGGCGTCCAGCGGGGCCAGCACCCGCGACTGGAGGTGGGCGAGCATCGGTTCGTCGCTGTACAGCAGCAGCGTCGACAGATGGTCGGCGCAACGCACCACGCCCTGCCGGGGCAGGATGCCGCGCCCCATCAGCCCGAGCGCACGGGTGGCCCAGTGCAGGGAACGGGCCGCCTCGCCGAGCGGGACCGTCGGGCCGATCGCGGCGGGCCGGCCGCGCAGCGCGAGCGTGAACGCCCGGCCGCCGAAACGGCCGGAACCGTCCGGGTCGGGCACCAGCATCCGGGGCGGCCGGGACTCCATGTCCACCAGCGCCCCCGCCGCGGCCAACGGCCGGTCCGCCTCCCGCTGGTCCGGGGCCGCCGCCAGCGCGACCACCGCCACCTGCCGCGGCACCGACCACCGGGCGCCGTGCGCCAGATCCTGCACCGCCTCCGGGGCCACCGGCCGGTCTCCCAGCAGCAGATCGAGCAGCCGCCTGCGCCGTCGCTCCAACTCGTCGGTGCTGCGCAGCTGGGCCTCCGCAAAGCCGGATGCGGCCGCCTCGGCGACCTCGTGCACCGTCTGGAAAGCGAGTTCGCCGAGCGCGGCCACCACCGAGGAGTCCAGGCCCAGTTCCTCCGCCGTACGGCCCATCAGCCGCCAGGCGTGCAGACCCCCGACCCGTAGCGCCGACTGCAACGCGTCCAGACCGCGACCCTCCAGGGCCTCGCCGCGCCCGAGTTCGTAGTAGGTCGCGGTGATCGCGGCACCCTGGCCGCGCGGATCGGCGATGTGGTCGACGAACAGGGTCAGCGCCTGGACGACCCCCGATCTGAGCTGTGCGCGATACGCCCCGTCCGCCGGCCGGGCGTACTCCGGGACCTGTCTGCGCACCTCCTCCTCCACCTCGTCGGCGACGGCCTCCAACTGGTCGCGCAGCAGTTTGGCGAGTTCGGGCGGCACAGAGGCGGCGCCGGGACCGTCCGGCACACCGTGCGGCGGGGTGGGGGCAGCCAAGGCGGACCCTCCTTTCACCCGGAAGCGGCTCACCCGCGGGCTGGTGCCCGTGGGGCGAGGGACAAGTCCTGGGTTGGACGTACGTCCCCTGCGCTCCGTTCCGTGCCCCGACGGCACCGGCCTCACGCCGGCACCCCCAGCGCACCGGCGAGCATCGGCCACGACGCGGTGAACTCCCGCTTCCAGTAGGCCCAGCTGTGCCCTCCTCCCGCGTAGAAATGGGTGGTCACCGGGACCCGCAGCAGCGCGAGCGTGTCCGTGAACGCGTGCGCGGACGGCCACAGCGCGCTCTCCAGCGCCTCGGGGAGCCAGTCGCCGGTCCCGCCGATCACTCCGCTGCCGCTCGACACGTACAGGGCGGTGCCGCGCAGTCCGGCCGCGCGGGACCGCGGGTTGAAGTCCCGCCAGGTGAGCACGTTCAGGATCGGGTTGCCCCACAGCGACAGGGGCGTCAGGTTCTCGCGGGCCACGATGGCGTCCATCAGGGTCGGCACCCCGGGCGCCGTGGTGTCGAGGATGCCGCTGTACGAGGCCGCCGCCGCGAACGTCCCCGGGTGACGTGCCGCGTGCGCCATCGCCCCGTAGCCGCCGGTCGAGACACCGGCGACGACCCGGACCCCGGACGCCCGGTAGTCACGGGCGAGCAGCGCCGGTACCTCGCGGATCTGGAACGTCTCGTAGTCGGGGCCGTTCCGCCAGGCGGTGGGTATGCCGGTCGGCCCCGCGTCCGGCATCGCCACGATCAGCTCCCGGCCCGCCGTGAACGCCTCGATGTCCGTCTCCCGCGTCCATGACGTGTAGTCGTCGTGCGCGCCGTGGAGGAGATACAGCACGGGGTACTTCCGGGCGGGCTGCGCGGCGAAGGACGAGGGGAGGATCAGCCGCACCGTCGCGTTCCGCCCCAGGGCGGCGGAGGGGAGGGAGACGTCGAGGGTACGGGGGCCGAGGCGGGTGACGGTCCGAGCGGCGGGGGCGGTGGCAGCGCGGTTGGTGCGGGTGCGGCCGACGGGAGACCGGCGACCGGTCGCCCCGGCGGTGCCGGTGGTCGCGGCACCGACGAGGGCGGCCAGGCCGGTGGCGACCGCCGCCCTGGCGACGGAGCGCCGGGACAATCCGGCGGTGGGGTGCATGGGGTGCGTGGGGTCGGTGCGGTCGGGCATGGCGGCTCTCCTCGGATCGGGTTCAGCGGTTGTCCCTGGCGAGCTCCCGCCGCAGATGGGCGGCGATCTCGTCGACGTGCGGCGGGTCGAGCAGCGACAGATGGTGACCCGTGACCCGGACGACGGTCAGGCGTGGACACACCTCGTCCCAGCCGAGCGCCTCGTCGTCCCGCTCGTACGCGGGGTCGCGCACGGTGTGCGGGGCGGGCTCGGTGGCCCGGTACAGCACCACCCGGCCGTCGTGGCGCCCCGGGCGGTGGGCCTCGCCGATCCTCAGGTCCAGATAGGAGGACCTCTGGTGATCGAGGGCCGCCTGCGGCACGTCGGCCGCCTTACGCAGAGCCCGCAGCACGGTGTCGACGCGCTCGCCGTCGTCCTCCGTCGCGGCCAACTCGTCGTACGGCAGCGTCAGTTCGACTCCGTACGCGTCGGCGACGTGGCGGGCGAAGCCGGTGAAGTGCGCGCGGATCCGCTCGGCCGGTGTTCCCTCCGGGCGGGGGAGGGGCCGTACGGAATCGATGAGCACCACCAGGCGCACGTCCCGCCCGGCGGCCGTCAGCTGCCGCGCCGCCTCCTGCGCGACGAAGCCACCGAACGACCAACCGCCCAGCAGACAGGGCCCGTCGGGGTACACGGCGGCCACCGCCTCCACGTAACGCCGGGCCTTCTCGACGACCGTACGCGCCCCTTCGATCCGCTCCAGCCCGTACACCGGCCGCTCCCCGCCGAGCCGTTCGACGAGGGAGCGGTAGACGTCGGCGGTGCCGCCGGCGGCGTGGACGAGGAAGAGCGGGGGGTGGGGGCCGGAGGGGTGGAGGGTGCGGATCGGATGGTGAGCGGCGGAGGTGTTGCGGGGCTGGGGCAGGGCGTCCTCGCGCGACGCTCTCCCGGCCGGCGACGACGCGTCCTCGCCGGCCGCGCGGGGGAGCCGCGGCAGGGGCTCCCTGTCGACCGCTCGGGGGCCGGCCGACGGCAGGGCGTCCTCGGCCGATGCCCAGGGCGCCGGCGAGGGCGCGTGCCCACCCGTCGTTCTCGCGGGCGACGCGGGGTGGACGCCTTCGGCCGGATCCGGGCCCGTCGGCTGTGCCCGGTGGCCTTCGGCCGGAGCCGGTGCCGTCGGTTGTGCCCGGTGGCCTTCGGCCGATGTCGTCTCCGTCCGCACGGCCGGCCGGGAATCCCCGGACGGCGTCGCCTCCCCCGGCAGCGCCCGCTGGACGTGGGCCGCCGTGGCTTCGACCGTGGCGGCGCCCAGGAGGTCGCGCAGGGGGAGTTCGATGCCGAACTCCCGTTCCAGTGCGGCGCGGATGCGGACGGCCATCAGGGAGTCCAGGCCCAGCTCGGCGAAGGTGGTGGCCGGGGTGATCCGGGTCGGCGGATGCCCGGTGACGGCGGCGATGTGGTGACAGAGGCGGGCGGAGACCGAGGCGTCCTCCGTCGCGCGCCACCCTTCCGGCCCACTGCTGCCGTCCAGTCCGTGGCGTCCGTCGAGCTGCCGACTCTCCTCCGGCGGGAAGGCGCCCCGTAGCGCCGGCCCTCCGGGGCGCCCTTCCGCGACATGGCCTCCTGCCGCCGTGCGGTCCGCCTCCGGGATGTCCCGTCCGGCCACCACGAGGCCCCCGGCCGTCACGTGGACTCCGCCCGTTTCGTGGCCCTGTGCCGTCACACGGACTCCGCCCGTTTCACGGCCCTCCGCCGTCACGCGGACTCCGCCCGTTTCGTGGCCCTGTGCCGACACGTGGATCGCGCCGGACTCGTCGCTCCCGGCCGTCACATGGGCCCCGCCGGACACGCGGCTCCCCTCCGCCCCCGCTGTCGTCCGGCCCGTCGCCGCGACACCCGCTCGCCCGTCCGTCCACCAATGCCGCCCATGCCGCCAGCGCGGCCCGGGCAGGTCGGTGACGCGGCCGGGTGGCAGCGGCAGCCGCAGTCCGGCGGTGTGCAGGATGCCCACCTGGGTGAGGAAACCGGCGCAGGTGTCGGCGTCGCGTCGGAGGGTGCCGAGGGCGAGGGCGCCGGGGGCGGTGTCCGTGACCGCCCGGGTCAGGACCGGGTGGGGTGAGAGTTCGACGAACGTGGTGTGGCCGTCGGCGGCGGCAGCGGCGACGGCCCGGTCGAGTCGCACGGGCCGCCGCAGGTTGGCGGCCCAGTGCCCGGCATCGAACACACAGTCCCCACGCGGGTCGTCCAGCACGGTGGAGTAGACGGGGACCGTGGGGCGCCCGCCCCGGATGTCGGCCAACTCCGCCGTCAACTCGGCCAGCAGCGGCTCCACCTGGGGGGAGTGCCCCGCCCCGACCACCCGCATCGCACGGGCGGCCCGCCCCTGCTCCTCCAGCCACCCCACCAGCCGGGCCACCGCCTCCTCCTCCCCGGTGACCACCTTCTGACCGGGCGAGGAGTGCACGGCGACATGGACCCCGGGGAAGTCCCGTGCCAGGGTGGAGAGTTCGGAGTCGTCGAGGTCGACCACCGCCATCGCCCCGCCCCGCAGCCCGCTGAGCAGCCGGGCCCGTACGGCCACCACACGGGCCGCGTCCGACACCTCCAGCGCGCCCGCGCACACCGCGGCGGCCACCTCGCCCAGGGAGTGGCCGATGACGGCGGCGGGCTCGACACCGTGCGCCCGCCACAGCTCGGCGAGCGCCAACTGCAGTCCGAGGAGGACGGGTTGGGCGACCTCCAGGCGGTCGAGGTCGCCGCCGGAGGACAGCTCGTCATAGAGGGACAGCCCGCACTCGGGGGCCAGTTGCGCGTCCAGTTTCTCCACGGCCGCGGCGAAGGCGGGTTCCTCGGCGAGCAGTCGGCGTCCCATGCCGACCCACTGGCTGCCGTACCCGGAGAAGACCCACACCGGGCCACGTCCGACGAGATCCCGGTCGCCGGTCACGACCCGCGCGTCGGGGTGACCGCCCGCCAACGCGCGCAGCCCGTGCGCGAGTTCGGCACGGTCACCGGCGACGATCGCGGCGCGCACCGGCCCGCGCCCCGCCCGCCCGGCGAGCGTGCGCGCCACATCGGCGGGGTGCGCGGCACTCCCCTCGGGCGTGTCGAGCCAGTCCGCCAGCCGGGCGGCGGTGTCGCGGACGCGGGTGGTGTCGGTGTCGGAGAGGAGGTGGAGGCGGGCCGGGGGTTCCTCGGCCGGGGGCGGGAGCAGGGCGCCGGGCCGCCATTCCTCCAGGACGGCATGGGCGTTGGTGCCGCCGAACCCGAACCCGGAGACCCCGGCGGTGGCCGTACCGCCGTACCGGGGCCACGGCTCGGCCTCCGTCACGACCCGCAGCCGTCCGTCGTCGTCCAGGGCGCTGCCCCCGGCGCAGTGCAGCGAGGGCGGGATCAGGTCGTGGTGGAGTGCGAGCACCGTCTTCACCAGGCCGGCGATGCCCGCGGCGGACTCCAGGTGGCCCAGGTTGCCCTTGACGGAGCCGAGGAGCAGCGGCTGGTCGGGGTCGCGGCCCGTACCGAGGACGGTGCCGAGCGCACCGGCCTCGATGGGGTCGCCGAGCGGGGTGCCGGTGCCGTGCGCCTCGACGTGGTCGATGTGCGCGGGGGAGAGACCGGCTCGCGCGTAGGCGGTGGTCAGCAGGGCCTGCTGGGCGGCCGGGTTGGGGGCGAGGAGGCCGTTGGAGCGGCCGTCGGAGTTGACGGCGGTGGCCCGGATCACGGCGAGGACGCGGTCGCCGTCCCGCTCGGCGTCGGACAGCCGCTTCAGCAGCACGGCCGCGCAGCCCTCGCCCCGCCCGATGCCGTCGGCCGCCGCCGAGAACGGCTTGCACCGCCCGTCCGGCGCGAGGGCCCCCGCCCGCCGGAACGCGACGGTGACGGTCGGGGAGAGCAGCAGATTGACCCCGGCGGCGATCGCGACATCGCTCTCGCCCGTGCGCAGGCTGACACACGCGTGGTGCACGGCCACCAGAGACGACGAACACGCGGTGTCGACGGCCATGCTCGGCCCGCGCGTGTCCAGGACGTACGCGAGCCGGCCCGCCGCCACGCTCAGCGCCCCGCCGGCCGGCGCCCAGGGGTCGACGGCGGCCGGGTCCGCGCCGGTGAGCTGTCCGTACTCGGGAGCGGAGACCCCGACGAAGACACCGGTGGCGGTGCCCGCGAGCGAGGCGGCCGGGACCGCGGCGTGGTCCAGGGTCTCCCGCACCACCTCCAGGAGGATCCGCTGCTGCGGGTCCATCACCGCGGCCTCGCGCGGCGTGATGCGGAAGAAGTCCGCGTCGAACCCGGCGATGTCGTCCAGGTAGCCGCCGTACGGGAGCGCGTCGGCGGGCGGGTACGGCGTGAAGTCCCGCCACCGGTCCTCCGGGACCCGGCGGATCGCGTCGACGCCGTCGAGCAGCAGGCGCCAGTAGTCCGCCGGGCCGTGCACACCCCCGGGCAGCCGGCAGCCGACCCCGACGACGGCGACCGGTTCACCGGGCGGCGCGGGTGCCCTCGCAGGTGGGGCCGGCCTGGGGGCGATGTCCGCCGCCGTACCGCACAGGCGCGCCACCAGCGCCTCCCCGGTGGACGCCTCCCACAGCAGCGTCGCCGGCAGTTCACGGCCCGTCGCCCGCGACAACTCCCCGGCCAGCACGACCGCGTCCCGCGAGGACATCCCGAGATCCGCGAACGGCCGGTCCATCGCCACGTCCTCGACGGCGATGCCGCTCCAGGCGGCCACCTGCTCGGCGATCAGCCGCCGCACCGCGCCTTCCGTACCGCCGGCGACCGGCCGCCGCAGGCTGCCCTCGTCGTCCCCCACGACCCTCATCCCACGACCCCCACCGCATAGGCACCCGCCAGATAACGTTCACGGGTCAGCGCCCGCGAGACCTTCCCGCTGGACGTACGGGGCACGGTGCCCGGCGGGACGACGACGACGTCGGAGAGCCGCAGCCCGTGCCGCGCGGAGACGGCCGCGCGCACGGTCGTGACGAGCGCCGGTACGTCGATGTCGGCGAGCGGCACGGCCCGCGCGTGCTCCGCGACGACGACCACCCGCTCCCCGGAGCCGCCCGGCACACCGAACGCGGCGAGCCGGTCGCGCCGCACGGCCGGGTGCGCGTCCTGGGCCGTGGCCTCCACGTCCTGCGGGTAGTGGTTGCGTCCGTCGACGACGATGAGGTCCTTCAGCCGCCCGGTGACGAGCAACTGCCCGTCCAGGACCGTCCCCAGGTCGCCCGTCCGCAGCCACGCGCCCGGCCCCGCCGTGACATCGGCGAGGACGGCGCCGAAGACGCGCCGGGTCTGCCGGTCCTGGTTCCGGTAGCCCCGCCCCACGTTGGGACCCTGCACCCAGATCTCGCCGACCTCCCCCTCGGCCAGCGCGACCCGGGACACCGGGTCGGCGATCCGCACCCGCTGGCCGGCCGGGGCGCCGCAGCCGGCCAGCAGCACGGCCCTCGGATCGTCGGGCCGCGCGGGCAGGGCCTTCCCGGTGGCCAGGGCGTCGCGGTCGAGAGCGAAACCGCGGGGCGGCACCCCGGGGCGGGCGGCACTGACGAAGACGGTCGCCTCGGCCAGCCCGTACGACGGGCAGTGCGTCTCCGGGACGAGACCCTGCGCGGCGAACGCGGCGTGGAAACGGTCGGCCGTGCCGGGTCGGACCGGCTCGCTCCCGTTGATCAGGGCGAAGACACCGTCCAGCCGCAGCCCGGCCTTCTGCGCGTCGGTGACCGTCGACGCGCAGTAGTCGTAGGCGAAGTTGGGCGCCGCGCTCAGCGCGCGGGGGTGCGCGGCCAGCAGCCGCAGCCAGCGCACGGGCTCGTGCAGGAACGCCACCGGATCCATGAGCACCGACAACAGCCCCCGCACCACCGGCGCCGCGACACTCAGCACCAGCCCCATGTCGTGGTAGAGCGGCAGCCAGCCCACACATGTCACCGCATGCGCGTCGGCGCCGTAGGCGGCCAGCGCCTGGCGGGCGTTGGCGACGACGTTGGCGTGGGTGATCTCCACGCCCGCCGGGGTGCGGGTCGAGCCGGAGGTGTACTGGAGATAGGCGACGGCGGTGTCGTCGGGGGCGGACGGCGGCCGGTCGTCGGCGGCGGCGTCCGGCACCTCGTCGACGGCGATCACCTTCACCGCCCGGCCCTCGCACAGCCGTGTCACCTCGGCGAGGGCGCGGCGCGTCGTGACGACGACCGCCGGGCACGCGTCGGTCAGGACCGCCGACAGGCGGTCGCCCTGCCCGGGCAGACCGGGCGGATACAGCGGTACGGCGACCAGACCGGCGGCGAGCGCCCCGAGGAACGCGGTGACGTACTCCGTGCCCTGCGGGCACAGCACAGCGACCCGTGCCCCGGGCTCGGCCTCCGCCGCGAGCCGGGCGGCCACGGCCCGCATCCGCAGGTCCAGCCTGCGCCAGGTCAGCGTGCGGTGGACGCCCCGCGACTGCGGCGCGGGATGGTCGACGAAGGTGAACGCCCGGCGGTCGGGGGTGGTCTCGGCCCAGTGCCGGACATACTCCGGCAGACTGCGGAACGCGGGCGCGAGCGGGGGGCGGCGGCTGTCCATCGGGCAAGGCTCCTCACGTCGCGGGGACGACTTGCGGTCAGAGCGGTCAGAGCGGTCAGAGCGGTCAGAGAGGTCAGAGCGGTTGGCGCGTGCGGCGACGGCCGCGCGGAGCACGGCAGCCGGGCCGCGCGCAGCGGTCGGAGGCAGGTCAGAGCGGGATGTTGCCGTGGCGGCGTTCCGGCATGGGGGCGCGCTTGCCGCGCAGGGCGCGCAGGGCGCGGCAGATGTGGGCGCGGGTGTCGCGCGGAGCGATGACGGCGTCGACGTAGCCGCGTTCGGCGGCGAGGTACGGGGTGCCGTACGTGCTCTCGTACGCGGTGACGAGGCGGGCGCGCAGGGCCTCGGGGTCGGCCGCGGCGGCGAGTTCGCGGCGATTCAGGACCCCTACCGCGCCCTCGGCACCCATGACGGCGATCCGGGCGGTGGGCCAGGCCAGGTTGACGTCGGCGCCGAGGTGCTTGGACCCCATCACCGCGTATCCGCCGCCGTACGCCTTGCGCACCACCACCGTGACCTTCGGGACGGTGGCCTCGGCGTAGGCGTACAGGAGTTTCGCGCCCCGCCGGATGATGCCGGCCTGCTCCTGGCGGACACCGGAGAGATAACCGGGGACGTCGGCGAAGGTCAGCAGCGGGATGCCGAACGCGTCGCAGAACCGTACGAACCGCGCGGCCTTCTCGGAGGCGTCGATGTCGAGGACCCCGGCGGCGTGCAGCGGCTGGTTGGCGACGACGCCGACGGAGGCGCCCTCGACGAGCGCGAACGCGCAGATGATGTTCGGCGCGAACAGCTCCTGCACCTCCAGGAGTTCACCGTCGTCGACGACCGCGCGCAGGATGTCCCGCATGTCGTAGGCCTGCCCGAGCCGGTCCGGCACCACCGCGTCGAGACCCGGCCCGGCGGGCGCGGCCCCCGGCGCGTACTGCGGGGGCCGCTCCAGGTTGTTGGCGGGCAGGTACGACAGCAGGTCGCGCACGGTGTCGAGGGCGTTCACCTCGTCGGCGGCGAGGAAGTGGGCGTTGCCGTTGACGGTGTTGCTGGTGCGGGCGCCGCCCAGCTCCTCGGCGCTGGTGCGTTCGCCGGTGACCGTCTCGATCACGTCGGGCCCGGTGACGAACATGTGCGAGGCGCCGTCCACCATCACGGTGAAGTCGGTGATGGCCGGCGAGTACGCGGCCCCGCCCGCGCACGGGCCCAGGACGACCGAGATCTGCGGGATCACCCCGGACGCCTGCACGTTGCGGCGCACCAGCTCGGCGTAGAGGGCGAGCGAGGTGACGCCCTCCTGGATGCGGGCGCCGCCGCCGTCGTTGAGGCCGATGACCGGACAGCCCGTCTTCAGGGCGAGGTCCATCAGCGCGATCGTCTTCTCGCCGAAGGCCTCGCCCATGCTGCCACCGAAGACCGTGGCGTCCTGGGCGAAGACACAGACGGCGCGGCCGTCGATCGTGCCGTGCCCGGTGACCACCCCGTCGCCGTACGGTCGCCGGGCGCCGTCCCCGGTGGGGCGGGCCCGTACGAACTGGCCCGTCTCCGTGAACGAGCCCGCGTCCAGCAGCAGATCGATCCGCTCCCGGGCGCCGTACTCCCCACGTCTCCTGGCCCCGCCGGGCGCGACCGCCCGCGCCCGGCGGCCCTCCAACTCGGCGATGCGGTCGGCGGTCCGGTCGACGGCGGGTTCACCGACGCGCTCGTGGACCTGTTCGTGAACGCGCTCATCCATGCGCTCATCCATGCGCTCATCGACGCGCTCATCGACGCGCTCGTCGACGCGCTCATCGACGCGCTCGTCGACGCGCTCATCGGCGGGTTCGGGCATGCGGGCTGTCGCCCGCTCCGCCACCTGCCTCGCCCGGGACGTCGTCACCTCTAGCGTCACAGCCACCTCCGAAGTGGCTTTCGAATATGGCAGCGCCGGAGGCGTGGACCGGGTCGATCCCCGTTCTGTGTGCGGGAGATGAGTCCCGAGGGGCCGGGGTTCGTCCGTGGGTGACAAGAGCCCGGGAGCGACCGGGGCGTTCCAGACGTATGACTGCCATCACGCTTCACTTGACCTTTCAACGATGCCAGGATCTCGGCGCCCGAGCACGTCCCACCGTCCTCGAAAGGCATCGACATGCGCAGCCGACTCGCCCTCCTCGCCGCCGTCACGGCCTTCCTGACCACGGCCACGGCGCCGGCGTACGCCAGTGTCCAGCCCGGCGTCACCTACTCCGGCGAAGGCACCTTCTACGGCGCGACCGGCGTCGGGAACTGCCTCTACGACGCCACCGGCGACATCGCCATCGCGGCCCTCAACCACACCGACTACGACAACGCCCGCATGTGCGGCGCCTTCATCCGCGTCAAGGGACCCCGCGGTGAGCTCACCGTCAAGATCGTCGACCGCTGCCCGGAGTGCGCCCCCGGCGACGTCGACCTCGGCCAGCAGGCCTTCGCCCGTATCGCCGACCCCGTGGCCGGCCGGGTGCCGATCACCTGGACCCTGGTGAGCCCGGACATCGGCGGCACGGTCGCCTACCGCTACAAGGAAGGGTCCACGCAGTGGTGGTGCGGCATCCAGGTCCGCAACCACCGCAACCCCGTCGCCACACTGGAGGTCCGCACCGGAACGACCTGGCGCCAACTGCCGCGCCAGGAATACAACTACTTCGTCTCGGCGGACGGCACCGGCTGCGGCTCCGACATCCGCGTCACCGACATCCACGGCCAGGCCCTCACCGACACCGGCATCACCATCACCCCGAACGTCGACCAGCCCGGCCGCGCCCAGTTCACCCAACGCTGACGCGTGGGAAGAGTGTGGGCATGGACATCGACGCACTGCGCCGGGACACACCGGGCACCGCGAACCGCGTGCACCTCAACAACGCCGGAGCGGCCCTCCTCTCCCGGCGGACCCTGGACACCATGACCGCCCACCTGGAACTCGAAGCGGCCATCGGCGGCTACGAGGCCGCGAATCAGGAACGGCAGCGGATCGACGCCACCTACGACAACCTCGCCCGGCTGGTGGGCGGACGGCCCGACGAGATCGCGCTGTTCGACAACTCCACCCACGCCTGGAACGCCGCGTTCTACGCACTGACCTTCAAGCCGGGCGACCGCATCCTCACCGGCCGCGCCGAGTACGGCAGCAATGTGCTCGCCTACCTCCAGGTCGCCCGGCGCACCGGCGCCGAGATCGTGGTCGTCCCCGACGACGCGTCCGGACAGCTCGACACCGCCGCCCTCGCCACCCTGATCGACGAGCGCACCCGACTGGTCGGAATCAGCCACATCCCCACCAGCGGTGGCCTGATCAACCCGGCGGCCGAGATCGGCCGGATCACCCGCGCCGCCGGCGTCCCGTTCCTCCTCGACGCCACCCAGTCCGTGGGCCAGTTCCCGGTGGACGTCGAGGCCATCGGCTGCGACATGCTCACCGCCACCGGCCGCAAGTTCCTGCGCGGCCCGCGCGGCACGGGCTTCCTCTGGGTGCGCTCCGAGGCGCTGGAGCACCTCGACCCGCACGTCATCGAGATCCATTCCGCCGCCTGGGACGGCGGACGCGGCTTCACCTGGCAGCCCGGCGCCCGCCGCTTCGAGACCTGGGAGACCGCCTACGCGGGTGTCCTGGGCCTCGACGCGGCCGTGCGCCAGGCCCTCGACCTCGGCCTGGACCGCATCGGTGAACGCGCCGTCGCCCTGGGCGCGTACCTTCGCGACCGCCTCGACTCTCTCCCCGGCGTCACCACCCACGACCTCGGCGAACACCGCTGCGCCATCGTGACCGCCAAGGTCGACGGCCTGCCCGCCCCCGAGGTCGCCGCCGCCCTCGCCCGGCAGCGGATCAACGTGACCACCACCGACCCCGAACACACCCAGTTCGACACCGAACACCGAGGCGTCCACCCCCTGGTCCGGCTCTCCCCGCACTACTACAACACCGAGGCCGAACTCGACCGCACGGTCGAGGCCATGGCCGACATCGCCCGCACCGCCGGCTGAGACGACCGCCAGGCATCCGTCCTTCAGGCGTGCCGCTCGGCGAGGAACTCCCGGGCGCCACGCAGCCGGGTGCGCAGCCGCCGCTGGGTCACCCGGCTGTCCAGCCGGACGTCAAGGGCTCCTCGCAGGGGGCTGCCGGCCCGTCGTCCGGCGGGCAGCCGCGACGCGTCGAGGCCGTCGCGACGGGCGACGAGGACGCCCAACTCGTGGCTTCCCTGATGCTTGAGCGTGTTCAAGCATCAGTGGAGGTAGCAGTTGAGTACGTGGCAAGTGGTGCGGGTGCCGGATCCGGGCCGGTGGGGGAAGCTCCCCGCTGAGGGGGTGCTGGGGGTACGGGATCTGCCCGAGGCGGTTACCCGGATCGGTCTCGAACCGGGTGATCCGGTGTTCGTTCGGCCGGATGGAATGGTTGACGCGGACCTTCTGAATTTCGTCCTTTCGGACGCGTTCAGGTCTATGGAACGTGAGTCGAAGCGGAACTACTCGACGGATATGCGTCTGCTGCTCGAATTTCTGTCCTCGCGGCAGGTCGAGTGGCGGGGAGCGACGCAACAGGACCTGAACGACTTCCGGCACTGGCGATGTGAAGCACCGGAGAACACGGACAGCATCAGCGGGACCAAATGGGACCGGGAGGCGGCGGCGTTCACGAAGTTGTTCCGGTGGGGCGATGTACGCCCGCTGCCGGTGGACGTCTCGCGGCGGGAGGACCGGGCGGCGGACTCGGTCAGTTCGCGGGTGTCGTGGCTGACGCCGCGAACCTGGGGCCTGTGGTCCGACGTCGGTCTGCGCGGCCACACCCGTGCTGGTTTGCCGGCGCCGGGGTGGGATTCCCGGACGGAGATGCGGAATACAAGCTTCGTTCAGCTGCTGCTGTCCTCGGCCCTGAGGCGGCAGGAGGGCGGGTCGTTGCTGACGTTCGAGCTGCCGACGCAACGTCTTCGGCGCGGGCGATATTGCCACGGCCGAATAGCCGGTGCCGTGACGCGATCGAAGAGCAGCCGCGTGTTCTACGCCACGGTGGACGCGGTCGGGCAGGTCGAGGTCTACATCCAGTCCGAACGGGCTTGGGCAATCCAGCGAGCACAGGCAGCGGGCCGCTACGAGCGGCTGCCGGTGATGCGGCTTATCACTCGGGTGACGAATGGGCGGAACCCGACGGTGGAGTGGGTGGACCGCGACGGTGTCGCCGGTGCTCGGGAGCTGAGCCGTCTGGGCTGGATGGACCGGCAGTCACTGTTTCTGGAGGGGGCAGAGGGGCCGGAGCCTGCATATCTGTGGCTGACGGAGCAGGGTCTGCCGATGGCCCCCGAGCGGTGGAACGGGGTGTTCAGGACTGCGAACCTGCGCTGCGAGGAAACGTTGCTTACCGAGGAGGAGCGGAAGATCACCCGGGACTTCCGGCTTGCGGAGGTGCTGGGGAAGTCTCCGTACGCGACGCCGCATTCTGCTCGGCACTCGGCGGCGCTCTATTTGCTGATCGTGCTGAATCAGCTGATGGAGTCCCGTTACGGGCTGACGAAGGCGGAGAGGCGGGACTTCGCCCTGTTGTTCGGTGACCCGTGGTGGCTGGTGAAGACGATCCTCGGGCACACGGATGTGGAGACGACGAAACGGCACTACCTCGCGCCGGTCGCCCACTTGCAGCTGGAGTCGATCCTGGCGATGGCTGACGAGGACGAGAGTGAGCAGGCGGAGGACCTGGACGGTGTCTTTGCTCGCCTGGCCCGGGAGACCGCCGGCATCCAGGACATTGATGCCCTCCTCAAGGTGGCCTCGTGACTGGGCGGGGACGCAAGGCTGTGCTCCCGCCGGCCGATCACCACACCAGGTCACCTCTTGCTCCGGACGGACTCGCGGTCACCGTGGTCAGCAAGGCTGGCTTCAAGGAGTACGACTTCGCCGAACTGCCGGTAGCTGAGCCGATGCAACGCTCGTTGGCCGCAGTTTTCGCGGTCCGATCTCGTGGGTGGACCAGTCATCTGACAGCTGGGACCAACTGGCGGCACATCGACCAGTTCGCCAAATTCGTCTCGGGCCTGGACAGCCCGCCAGACGATCTGGACGGTCTCACCGTCGAAGCGCTTCAGAGCTGGCGGAACCAGAACATCGGCACCAACAGCGGCCGGAGCGTGCTGGGCACCATCCGTGGATTGTTGCGGCGGGACCCCCGGCTCTCTACTGGGCCGTTGGCCGAAGAAGTGGCTCGCCGGGTTCCTGGGCCGACACCGAGTAAGCAGTCCTACGACGAGGACGAACGGAACCGGGTGGTGCTGGCCGCGCAGCGCGAATTCCGCTCGGCCTGGCTTCGGATCAACGAGAACACAAGCCTGCTGAACAGGTGGCGGGCCGGCGACATCACAGAGGGCAGCCGCGAATGGAAAATCGGCGCCATCCTCGACCATATCGCCCGCACCGGTGATGCTCCTCGCACTCTTCGCCCCTCCGGGCAGAGAGCGGTGACCAACCACAAACTGTTGGGCGGCAACAGGTCGGAGAAGACCTGGGGCAGGCTCTTCTTGACCCGCGGGGAGCTCACCGCGCTGGCCGTGCTTCTGACTGACCGGTTCGGGTGGAACCTGTCTCTCTACAGCCGTATGCCCGTGCCGACCACCGCGCCATCGGTCGGCGAGACGTCCTCGGCCACCTACCAGGTCCAGCTCGAAAAGCGCAGAGCTGGGAGGGGGCACTGGTTCTCGACCGAGAACATCACCGACGCAGGAGCCGACTCCCCAGGGCGGCTGATCACCCAGGCGCTGGAGGCCACGGCGCACGGACGCGCGCTGGCGAACCGTCTGGCACCCGAGATAGATCTGTTGATGGTCGCTCGTGCTCACCAACCGGGACAGGGACATCTGGGGCTGGATCGTCCATCGGCGGTGGAGCCCCTGTCGTTCGGAATCTCCTACGCCATGGCCAAGTCGTGGGCCCGCAGCCACGGGCTGCACGGATCACCGTTCCAGCGAACCCGCCGGACGACGGTGACCCGCGAGGGACGCCCCCTGCAGCACACCCAGGGCACTCACGAGAGCGTCTACGTGCTGCCCGACAAGCAGGTCCAGCGCGCCTCCCAGGACGTGTTCGAGGCTGGCGCCCATGAGGCTCTGGAACAGGCGATGGCCGCTGTGTTCGGCGGGAAGATCACGGACGAGGCGGACCCGGGTCATCAGCCGACCGCGACAGTGGACTGCGAGGACGAGACCACCACGCCCTGGCCGGCTCCGGGCGGCGGCTGCGGAGCGGATTTCCTGCTCTGCATGGCCTGTCCCAATGCCCACGTCCACCCGGGCCACCATCCCCGGCTCGCTCTGCTGCACCAGCAGATCTTGAGCCTGCGCTCCGCCCTGGACGATGACACATTCCTCAGCCGCTGGAACGACCATCTGCTGCGTCTGGAGAACCTGCGGGACAAGGTCGGCCCCGCTGCCTGGAAGGCGGCCCTGACCCGCGTCAGCGACACCGACCGCACCGTCGTCCAGCTCTTGTTGAAGGAAGACCTCGCCCAGTGACCAGCCTTGCCGTCGAGAACGACCCATACATTCTGGCTCCGCCGAATCCGAACAGCCCCGTGGTGCTATCCCTATGGATCAGCCCCGGCAATACGCACCCGAACGCGCAGTACCGTGATCCCGTCTGGCCGCTGGCTCCGCTCATCGACAGCCCCAGCACCGAGCTGGCCACCATCTACTGGCAGGGCTGTCCCGACCCGTTGCTCGCCCAGGTCAAACAGACGACCTGGACGATGATCAATGGCCGGCTTCGTCCTACCTACCTTCTGACGCGAGGAAGCCATTCCCGGGCCAGGACGTCCGCTGCGGACATCAGGGACACCTGCAATGAGTGGATGCGGCTGGCGCGATGGCTGCACGCGCGCCGCCTCAGCAGCCTTACCGACTGCACCGACGACATGTGGCGGGCCTATATCGCCCAGCGTTGGGGCGACGGGGTCTCCCGCGACCACGCCGCGAGGGTCTGCGGCAAGCTGACAGATTTGTGGGCGTTCGACCAGCTCAGTGCCAGGCCCGCGGGCGTCACCCGGCCGCCATGGGACGTCGAGGGCATCGACGACTTCCTTCCCGCCGCCAACAGCCCGGCACGCGGAGAGAACAGTACGGAACCTCTGGATCCGGCAGTCCTGGGGCCGCTGTTGGTATGGGCTATCCGGTTCGTCGATGACTTCGCCGACGACATCCTGGCAGCGTGGGCCGAGAGGAGCCGCCTGATCGCGGCAGCCGAGGCCAACCCGGCCATCCCCGAGGGGCAGGCCGTCCTTGCGGAGTTCTTGCTGCCGAATGTCCGGTCGGGCCGCGGGCTGCCCTCGGCCCGGATGCACGGCCGCCGGGGGCTGGCTCGCTCCTACATCTCCGCCGTCACCGGCGCGAGCGTGAAACAGATCGACCACTTCGTCGCGCGCAACCAGCTCTCCGGCCTGGCGAACGAGCACCCGGGCCCGTGCCCGCTGGAGGTGCCGGTCAGCGGGCAGATCAACGGGAACCCCTGGCGCGAGCGCATGGACTTCGATGAGGCTGCCAGCCTGATGCGTCACCTGGGCACCGCCGCAGTGGTCGTATGCCTTTACCTCACAGGCATGCGTCCGCAAGAAAACGGGGCGGAGTTGCATCTGATGCAGCACTCCGCAGGGTTCAAGTAAGCGCGAAACGCCAGGTGATGGGCCTCGGTTCCACCATCCTCTCGCACGGTGCAGGCGATCTACCAGCGACGCTTGCGCTTCACCGGTGCCATCCCAACAATGATGCGTCTAACGCAACGGAGGCTGGAGTGGCGAAAGCGGCCGATTTGGCGGGTGCGGCACACCTGACGCTCGTGGACGGGATCTCCTACATGGACCCCGCGCCTGCCGTGTTCGAGGCCATGCTGGAGGGGTGGACCAAGCAGCAGCGGGCCCGCTTCCTGCAGTGGGAGGGGACCATCAAGCCGCGGTTGTCGCTCGTCCGCCGGTTCGCCGAGTTCTCCAACCAGTACCCGTGGCAGTGGCAGCCGGCGGAGTTCGAGGCGTTCATCGACCACCTGCGCACGAAGACGCCGACGTTCACAGTGTCGAGCGGTCGCAATTACCAGAACCACCTGCGGCTGTTCTGCGAGTTCATCACCGATCCGCGCTATGGCTGGATGTCCGTCTGTCAGGAACGCTTCGGTGAGGTGCCGGTCCAGATTCTGCATGAGTGGAACACCGTCACCCATGTCAGCGAGTACGAGGGTGACCCGGGCCGCCGACCGCTGACCTATGACGAGATCCAGGATCTGTTCGACGCCGCCGACGGGCGGGTCGAGGAGATCCGGAAGCGCGGCCGTAAGGGTGCGTTGACCGCGATGCGCGACTCCGCCCTGCTCAAGACCTACTACGCCTATGGCATGCGGCGCCGGGAGAACGTCGGCCTGGACATCGCCGACCTGAGGCGCAATCCGAAGGCCCCGCAGTACAAGCGCCACGGGGCGGTGTTCGTACGCTGGGGCAAGTCCTCCAAGGGAAGCCCGCCCAAGCGCCGCACCATCTTCACCGTTCCCGAGATGGACTGGATCGTCGAGGACCTCGACCACTACTTGACCGAGGTCCGACCCCGCTTCGGCGTGGGCAAGCACCCCGCGATCTGGGTCACCGAACGCTCCGGGCGCCTGTCGCGCCGGTCGGCAAACGAAGCCTTCGAAGCCGCCAAGCAGGCCGCCGGCCTGCCCGAAGAACTCGAATTGCACTGCCTGAGACATTCCTATATCACACATTTGACCGAATTTGATTACCCGGAGCGGTTCATCCAGGACCAGGCCGGTCACGGCTATGCCAGCACGACAGTCCTCTATACCGGCGTCTCGGACGAGTACCGCAACCGGCTGGTGCACAAGAAGTTGGGCCAGCGTTACCCGGGCATCTGGGAGGACCCGAAGTGATCAAGAAGATGGGCTACCGCTGGAACCTGCGCAAGCTCATGGCCGACCGGGAGATGTTCCAGACCACCGACCTGGTGCCATTGCTGGCCGAGCGGGGCGTCACGCTCTCGCGCGAGCAGGTCTTCCGCCTGGTCACGCAACCGCCACAGCGGATGTCGATGGACACTCTCGCGGCTCTGTGCGACATCCTCGACTGCCAGCCCAATGACCTCATCGAGGTCCAGGTCGTCAACGAAGAGGTACGCAAGACCGCCGGCGGCGAGACGCCCAGCCCGCTCCCGGCCGTGCGCCGGACCTCGATCCGGCGACCGGAGGGTCTGTGACCGCGCCCTCGCCGACCGCCCCGTCGATCGTCGCCCGACTTGCCGCGCAGGCGGCGCGGATGGAAGCCGCCACGAACGCTGCCGTTGGCCAGGTCACCAAGGCTTTGCCGACCCTCAGCACCGCCGACGCGAACGCGGTGCTGGAGACGGCGGTGCCGATCCCTGTCCGCGGAGCCGCCCGGTTCCTGGAGGAGCTGGCCGAGCACATGGCCACGCACCCCGACGCCCTGACCTCGGGCAGCTCTCTGTGCCCACCGGTTCTGCTGCGGCTGGCCGAGGTGCTGCACGAAGCCGGACATCCAGTCGTTCGCCCCGGATGCGCACGCTGCGGAAAGATCCGTTCTGACCTGCGGCAACTCCGTCCCGAAGGCCGGCTCTGCGGTTCATGCGACGCACGAAGCCGCAAGCGCGAAACCTGCGCACGCTGCCACCGCGAAGGCCAGCGCGTCACTGCCCGGCGCCCAGAGGGCCCAATCTGCCACCGCTGCTACCGCGCGGACCCCGCCACGTTCGAGGAGTGCGCCGACTGCGGCCAGCTCCGACACCCGGTGGTACGACGCGACGACGGCCGAGGGCTGTGCATGAAGTGCTGGAAACGCCCGGTACATACCTGCGTCAGCTGCGGAAAGTCCGCAGCCGCTGCCCTCGTTGACGCCGACGGCGCACTCTGCCATCTCTGCTACAACCGCCACCGCCGACCACGACGGCTCTGCGGTCGATGCGGACAGCTCAAGCGCATCGCCCGCAACGCGCGCGACGGACAGCCAGACCTCTGCGACGGCTGCTACCAGGGCCCCGAGGTGATCTGCTCGCTCTGCAACCGGGTCCGCCCCTGCGTCAGCCACGACGAGCGAGGCCAGCCGATCTGCGCCACCTGCTACCAGCGTCACCGCACCGGCGAGCCGTGCGCCCGCTGCGGCCAGACCAAGCCGGTCAACACCCGATGGCCAATCGGGCCCGTCTGCCAAGTCTGCTACACCGCCGTGCTCCGATCCCCAGCCGAGTGTCCCCGCTGCGGCACGGTCCAGCCACTGATCGCGCGGGACGACGACGGCGCCGGCCTCTGCGGACCCTGCGTCGGCTTTGCCGCCGACTACACCTGCACACAGTGCGGCCGGGCCGGCAACCCCCACAGCCGCGGCCGATGCGCTCACTGCGTACTCGCCGAGCGGGTCAGCGCCCTGCTGGCCGGGCCGGACGGCACTGTCGTTCCGCAACTGGAACCGCTCGCGGCCGCGCTGGCGTCCCTCCCCTCACCGTTCCCCGCCATCCAGTGGATCAAGGAGAGCCCGAACACCAGGCTCCTCGCCCAGCTCGCGGCCGAAGGCCAGGCCCTGAGCCACGAGCTGCTGGACGAGCTCCCGCCCAGCCGGAACCAGCGCTACATCCGGCAACTCCTGGTACACACCGGCGTGTTGGACGAGCGTCATGAGGACCTCGAACGCATCCCCGGCTGGCTGGAGCACGAGCTCGCGGACAAGCCGGGCGCGCACGCCAAGCTTGCCCGTCCGTTCCTGCACTGGTTCCTGCTTCGGCGAGCACGCCAACGGGCCGCCATCCGGCACCATCCCGCCTCCGCCGACCGCGACCTGCGGCGCCGTGTCAGCGTCGCCCTGGACTTCCTGGCCTGGATGGACCAACGAGGCTTGGCCCTCGGCGACCTCGCCCAGGAGCACATCGACGACTGGATCACCGGAGCCACCAGCCAACGCCGCTACCTGATCCGACACTTCCTGAAATGGACCACGAGCCGTCGGCTCACCCGCGAGCTGACCATCCCCTCCATCCCGAGCCAGGAGCCCCAGAACCTGCTCGACGAGGACGACCGATGGCCACTCCTTCAGCGCTGCCTGACCGACGATGCCCTGCCTACGGACGTCCGCGCCGCCGGCGCGATCACCCTGCTGTTCGGCCCGTCCACCGAACGCCTCTGCCATCTGACACCCGAGCACCTCAAGTTCGGCGAAAAGCACGCCCACCTGGTCCTGGGCCGACACCCCGTCCTGCTGCCCCCACGACTCGCCGAACTCCTGCGGCACCTCGCCGAACAACCGCTGCTGCGACCCCAGCTCTCGCGAGTACACCCCGGCCCACAATGGCTATTCCCGGGCATGGTCCCCGGAAAGCCGATCTCCACACACGGCATGACCCAGAAACTCAACCGGCACGGCATCCCGGTTCGCACCGCGCGCAACGCGGCACTGGCCGCCCTCGCAGCTGACCTCCCCAGCCCGATCCTCGCCGACGTGACCGGCATGCACCGGCACACCGCACTCCGCTGGGTCGCCTACGCCCGACGCGACTGGGCCGAATACCTCGCCGCACGCGCCGCGACTCACACCAAGAAACCGCAAGAGAGGAATGAAAGGGAATGACGGATCGATCAGAGCGTGAACCCGAAAAGAATGAAACGCCACGCATGGTTAGAATTCCAGGTTTCCTTGAATACCCCGAGAACCTGACTCCTGGGAAATCAAAGAAAGGCGGACCCCATCGCAACCTCTACGACAGTCAAGGGCGCCTAGCAGGTCACAGCGACTTCATTCCGGGCGGCGGCATTGAAGCAGGTTCACTAACAGGCAGCGAATACAGGTCGACTTCGCGAACGAAGGAGCGCGACGAGTTCACTGAGGCGATCCGTGAGGAGATCTATGATCTTCTTGCTCACATTATCGTCGATGTTGCCATTGCGGCTACGCCGCGCGTTAAGAGGTGGTTGGACGATCAGGTGCTTCCGGCAATAAAGTCTCGATGGAACAAGATGCCTCGACGGAACAGGCCTGCTGCAACTCGCGAGACCGACAGTCGACCCGCCACTGCCGAAGCGCCGACCGTAATTGAGGCTACCGCCGTAGACTCCCCGCAAGAATTGGTTGTCGCGCTCGATGAGAATAGAGTCACCATGAGCAGCGCGGAAGCGCGAGCGCGCTTTCTGTTGGCCCTAGCGGCTAGGGCATTCAGCGAGGAGCAGCTAAGAATACTATCTAATGCCCATGTTGAAGATGATGATGATGATGATGGTTTCGTGGAGCTGAAACACGCAGTTGACGAGCTTACACCTCGGCAAGCCGCGAACATCGTCAAGACGCTTGAGGTGAATCCATTGCTTCTCGACGGCGAGGCATTGACTGAACTCATGAAGGCTCTCAGAGAAAACGAGAAGATCAACGAGAGACTTCGCCTGGCTAATCCCAAGAACCAGCCACGTAACCTCGACTAGCACTGATGCCCTGTCCACGAGGACTGGTACTGCCCTGCGGCGACCATCCCCACTTCACTACCGAACTCTCCACATCAACCGGAGACGCTCGGCACGGCTACTTTGGCTCTGGCCGAGCGTCCACCCTCTACTCTCAAGCAGATGTATCAGGCGACACGATTTCCCGAATGCGCTCCAGCTTCTGCTCGGCGGTCAACGCTTCGGAGTCGCCGCCAGCAACGCCGTTGAGGATGGACCGAACGTCCTCATCGAGGTAGTCCCGGGGGTCCAGAACGATCTCAATCACCTGACACCGAAGATCACCCTCGGAGGCATCGAAGATCCACACCGACTGCTCTTTGCGGGGCGTCTCATTGTGCTTGGGATCAAGTGGAGCGAGTGGGAAGTACCCCAGGCCAGCGTCCTTGATCGCCTCCGCCACCTCGACCAGAACCCACTTCCCGAGCTTCCCATAGCCGAGTTGCTCGCGAAGTTCTCCCAGCGTCGCTTTAGTCAGTCCACCTTCGGCACGGCACCGCGCCGCGATCACAGCCATCTCGTCAGACATGCCAACGCCCCCCATCAAGTTATGCCGCTACCGCCAGACATAACCTTGACGCCTACCCACACAAGATGTCAACGGATCCATGGATACTATATCTACTTGATCTTGAATATAATTAGTTTTGCCTGTTCACAGGGGTCCGCTGGCTTCCATCCGCTCCGAACCACCGAAGCTCAGCCCCAGCGCTCGCCGCAGGGTGCACCTTCGCCGAGTCGCAGGAGGGGGGCGCGAGCATGGGGCAAGATCAGGAAGAGGTCTACCGGCACAGATGAACGGACCCGATCTCGCAGTTCTCTGGTGACAACGAAGGCTCTGGCCTTGGGCTCCTCCACCAACGCGTCGGGCAGACGATCGGGCCGCGACCACAGACAGGGAGGAATACTGCACGGTTGGAATAACCCCCTCCCGCCAGTAGTTCAAGGGCTACGGACAGGCTGCTGCCCCGATCCAGAACCCGGCGCCCAAGGCAGCGCCAGTCGGCATTTGATCCGCAGCCAGCACTACAAGAACGTCGTCGACGACGACGGCAACCACATATCCGCCGGCGAAGCTCGTGAGGTCCCCTGGGTCGCCATCACCCCAGTCGTTCACGCCATCCGCGTCCTGGAGCGCATGGTCCCCGACGGCGAGCTCCTCTTGAGCGCTTCTCACCACGACTTCGCCTTCCAACGCGGCCGGCACGGGGCATTGAAAGGCAGCGGGCTGAACAAGCGCATCGAGGACTTCGTGGCCTGGGTCAACCAAGAGGCACAGGCCCAGGGCCTGCCAGGCCAGGACATCCCCGAGGACCCTCATGGCGCGATCGGAATGTCTCGGTTCAGACGTAGTCTGGCCTGGCACATTGCCCGGCGCCCCGGCGGCCTGGTCGCACTGGCCATTCAGTACGGGCACATGCGCACCGTCCTGGACGCCAGAGTTTCCAGCGGATACGGCTCTCGCAGCCGGAGCGGAATGCACTCCGTCCTCGATGTCGAGACCGCCTTGGCCGCCGCTGACACCGCCGCCCGCCTCCGCGACCGCATCGCTGCCGGCGAGAAGGTCTCCGGGCCGGCCGCCCGCCGGGCTCTCATCGCCGCAGCCACGACCCCACGGTTCGAGGGCCGCATCGTCCCCAAGACGTTCGCGAAGAAGGCAGCCGCATTCCTCGCCCGGGACGGCGTCGTCCTCTTTGACAACCCCGACGCCATGCTGATATGCGCATTCAAGCGGGAGACCGCGCTCTGCGACCCCGAGCCAGGAGCAACAGCCCCACGGCAGTACGCCTGCCAATCCGGTTGCGGCAACACAGTTCGAACCGACTCCCATGCCCGGCAGCTGCGGGAACGGGCCGACGAGATCGACCAACTCGCGGCATACTCGCCCGGCCCGCTCGGCAAACGCTTGCGGCACAACGCTGACAAGCTCCGCACCATCGCCGACACACACGACGCTACCGCCCGACCTGCCGAGGCTGCCGCGTGAACCAACAGAACGAACGCACCCGCATCCGCGAGGCCATGGACCGGCTCCTGAACGGGCAGCCCACAGTCTCCAGCGGGAGTCTCACCATCGTCGCGCTCGCCGTCGAGGCTGACGTCCACCGCATGGCTCTCATGAAACGGCATGCCGATCTCAAGAACGAGTTCTACGAGCGCGTCCGCACCGAGACCAAGCAGATGCCGGAAAGCGAAAAGCGACTCCGCGAAACCGTCTCCAAACTGAAGAAGACTCTGGCCAATAAGGAAGCAGAGCTCCAGGAGCTTCGTCAGCAGGTGACCCTGCTGACCCTCGCCAGCGCAGTTCTCACCCGGGAGAAGGAATCCGAGAGCGAGCCTTCTCCCGTCGCGGACAACGTCGTCCCATTCCGACCACCGAACCGCTGACCACTCCGCCTACAGAGCCGCCCCGGCCACCGTCACACCGGGGCGGCTCCTCTGCGTCTGGCACGTTGGAGGATTCCGAGGTCGATACCTAGGGCGGCTGCGTGCTCGACGAAGTGCTTGCGGTAGCCGCCGTCGACCCAGATTTGCGAAGGCTGGGGTGGTCGGCGGCGGCCTGCTCCAGGAGGGTGCGGCCAGCGGTGGAGTCCTGGTCACCGCCGCCAGCGTCTCCGACACCGCGGCCGGTGTCACCTTACTCACCCGCATCGCCGCCGCCCACCCGCGCGTCACCAAGGTCTGGGTGGACGGCAGCTACCGCACCACCGCCATCGACCACGGCGCCCGCCTGGGCATCCACGTCCACCCCGTCTAACCCCGGGGCGCGTCAAGGGGTTCACGGTCATTCCCAGACGCTGGACGATCGAGAGGAGCATCGGGTGGCTCATGCACCACCGCCGACTCGCCCGCGACTACGAAACCCACCCGCACCGGTTCGGAGCCATGGTCCACTTCGCGATGATCGACCTCATGGCCCGCCGCCTCACCGGCGAAGCCACCCCCAACTGGCGCGGAACCTGACCTGGGATCAAACACACCTCACAGGGCGAAACGCTCAGTCAGTCATCCGCCGAGCGGATGTCGCCTCCGTCGGGTTCAGCGATGGTTCCTTGGCCGTCCGAAGCATCGTTCACGCTGCTGCGGGAGTCGTAGTAATGAACTCGCCAGGTGGCGTTGGAGTAGTTCCTACTGCCCCCGTAGACGTTGTTATGGGAACCGGTCTCACAGTAGAGATAAAGCTCCTTGTTGTGGCTGTTGACCTCCAGCTTGATGCGGTCACCGGCGCGGATAGCCCGCTTGCCGCCGACGGTGAGATTGTCAGTGATGGTGACGTTGTTGCCGGGCAAGACGTTGACGTGGCTGTTGATTTTGAGCGGTTCGCCGTACGGGCCGCGGAGGTCGGCGATTCGGACGGTCCCTGTCCCGACGGCGTTGAGGTTGCCGTTGGCGGTGAGCGTGCCCCCGACGGTGACGTCGCCGATGGTCGTGATGCTGTTGTTGAAGGTGCTCGCCCCGGTGACGTTCAGGACCGCGTCGACCTTCAGGCCCGCGGGCTGGCTGACCCGCAGCGGGTTGCTGCCCGCGCCGCGCACCGATCCGGCGACCGTCAGGTCCTTGGCGGCGTTGGTGAGGCTGACGCTGTTGGCGAACGTACTCGCCCCGGTGACGTTCAGGGCCGCGTCGACCTTCAGGCCCGCGTTCTGGCTGATCCGCAGCGGGTTGCTGCCCGCGCCGCGCACCGATCCGGCGACTGTCAGGTCCTTGGCGGTGTTGCTGAGACTGACGCTGTCGGCGAATGTGGCCGGGCCCTGGACGGTGAGGTTCCTGACGACGAGGTCAGGAATGCGTACGGTGACCGCCGTGGTCAGGGTGTGGGTGAGGGTGACGCCGCCGGCTGTGACTTCGGCGCGGAGCATGAAGCCGGTGACGGTGGTCAGACCGCGCGGGGTGGGCCAGACACGTTCCTTGTCGAGGGAGACTCCGGCGGGGGTGTCGCCCCAGTGCATCGTGTACTTCGCGTCCGAGCCCTCCCAGCGGAGCACGGCGACCTCACCGTTCTCCACCATGATCTTCTCGGGCGCGAAATTCCGGAACACGAACCCGGCCGGGAACTTGTCCACCACGACCTCGGCGTCCTTGTTGGTGAAGCTCCCGTTCGTCCTTGACGAACTCTCGACGATGGCGATGGAGACCTGACCCGCCGTGCGGTTGACCGCGATGTTGGACAGGGTGAGGGTGACGATCTGCCCGGTGAACTGCACCGCGCGGGCCGGGGTGAAGGTGATGACCGCGAAGCCGCCGGAGACGGTGGGGGCGGACGGCGTCCAGCCGGTGCTGGCACCGGTCTTGATGTCGGCGCCCTCGGTGGTGAGGTGCTCGGCCCCCGCTCCGACCGGTACCCGGACGGTGATCTTGTTGCACCAGGCCGACGTGGTGATCCCGCCGCCGACATTGATGTTGACGGAGCCGTACTCGGTTTCCTCGGCGGAGCTCACCCGCAACGGCGTCGGGTCGGTCGACGGTTCGTACGGCAGCAGGTTGGTGGCGTTCACCATGACAACGCTCATGCAACAGCCCTTCTGTTAACGGAGGTTCGGGACTACTTCTCGGTCGCGTCGAGCAGCAGGTATCCATACCGGGCCTCCGCCTGCGGATCCCCGAAGTGCGCCGCGGAATCAGCAGGAACGATCGGCAGTTCCACCCACTCGGTCTCCGACCCGCGCGGCTCAGCCCAACTCCACGCTCCGTGCCACGACGCGGGCTGCGGCAACACCACACCTGCCTCCGTCGGCTCCTCCCCCGCCCGCGCCCGCCGGGCTTCCTCGGCCTTGTCGACCCGCTCGGCCGCGAGCAGCGGGCCGAGCCGGAAGGACGCCCGGATCCGCCGCATCGCCTCGGACACCAGGTCGTCGGGCAGCTGGACCTTGGTCACCGGGAGGATGTCCGTGGTGGCATGCACCGCCGCGTACGGATCCATCAGCAGCGTCAGGTGGTGCTTCACCGGCTGGTCCGGGGTGCGCGCGGGCACGGCCAGGCCGTGGCCTTTGTCGATCGGGGTCAGATAGCCCCCGCCGCCCTTCGGCATGACCGCGTGGAAGAGCTCGTACGAGGTCTCCTGGTCGGGCCCGGCCGCCCCGGCGAAGTATCCGATGAGGCCGTCGCCGAGCCGCTTCTCGTTGCCGAGCCGGACCGGCCAGCGGTAGCCGTCGTACTCCTCTTCCGACTCTCCAAGGACCTGGTCCCAGCTCGGGTTGCTCAGCAGCGGCCCTTCGAGCTCGACGCCCAGATCGGCGCGCACCAGTGCGAGCGGGCGGCCGATGAGCCGCAGCGGAGAGCCGTCCTCCTGGGCCGCGTCGTCGAGGATGGTGTCGAGGGTCTGGTCGATGGTGTCGAGCAGACCGGTGAGTGCGGCGGCGGGTTTGTCCTTCAGGGTGCGGACGAACCGGGCCAGGTGCGGCATGGCGTCCTCGAACTCCTGGGCGTCGACGTCGGGATGGGGCGAGCCGGGGAGCGGTAGCCACACGCTGTCGTCCGCGCCGTCGATGTCCTTGACGACGCGGAGTTCGCCGAGACAGACGCCGTCGGGTCCGTGGACGACGAGGGTCTGGTCGAGATGGTTGAGCAGCAGCCAGCCGGCCAGGGGGTTTTCCGTCGTGGCCGCGCGGGCCATCGGCGACAGCCGCTGTCCGTCCACGGCGCGCACGGTCTCCAGCCGCACGCGGGCGCCCTGGAGGAGACGCGGGCCGAGCTGGACGAAGCGGGCCGTGCCGATGAGGTCCTCGTGCAGGACGCTGTCAGGGGCAACGCTCTCCGCGAGGGTGAGGGAGACCTGTTCGTAGTTGCCGCTGTTGACGATGTCGTAGGTACGCCCGAAGCGGTCGACGATGCGCAGGTCGTGAAAGGTGAACTGGCCGGCCCGGACCGGCTGGAACGGTGTTCCGGGGTCGTCGGCGGGCGGCTCGAGCGGGCCGCCTTCCGGGACGCTCTGGATGTCTCCGACGAGCCTGGCGACGGCCTCGGGCACGTGCACGGTGGTCCTGGCGGTGCCGTCCTGCTGGACGAGCCAGTCGTGGAAGCCGTCGAGGCGCTGGGAGAGCATTCCGGGGTCGCCGAGTTCCTCGCGCAGGGCGAGTAGGCCTTCGGTGGGAGCGCCGGAGTAGGTGTCGAGGTAGCGGTCGATCTGCTTCTGCAGGACGAACGGCGCGCTCGGGGTGAGGAACGCCCGGTTCTTGAAGGTGAGCCAGCGCAGGTCGGCTTCGCCGCCGCCGGGCTGGGCTCCCCGGCCGGACCATTCGTAGCGGCTGCCGTTGAAGGCCCAGTAGGTGGTGTCGCCGGCCTGGAAGGGCGTGGGGCAGTACTTCAGTTCGTATTCGAGGTGCATGGGCAGCCAGGGCTGCCGCCACGGCGCGGTGTGCTCGGGGACGGGCCCGGTGACGGCGGCGGGGTCCTTGAGCGCCGCGTCGAGAGCGCCGGGGACCCGGGCCACCTGGTCCAGGAGGGCGAACTCGGCGAGCAGCGGGGTGCAGGCGTCGGGGAGTCCGGCCAGTCCCGGGCTGGGCGGAGTGGTGGGCCGGTCTTAGGTCGTGCCGCTGACGGTGATCCGGGTGATCAGGGCCTCGGGAAGGCGGCAGGGCAGCGGGGTGTCTCGGGTGAGGGGTTCCTTGGCGCCGGTGTCCTTGATGAGCACGACCGGGTCGGCGGGGCGGTAGTAGGACTCGCGGGCGGTGCGCTCCAGCTGGTAGCGCGGGTCGAGTCCGCGTTCGGTCGCGTACTTCCCGATGTCGGCCGCGAGTTCCTCCGGGGTGCCGCCGGTGGGCAGTTGCCTCAACAGCGCGAACTGTTCGTCGAGCAACGCCTTGGTCCGCCCGGCCAGACTCGTCGCATCGCTCTCGTTGAGCTGGACATCAGCTGCGGCGTCGAACCCGGCGGGGTGCTCAGGGGTGAACGCGGGAACCGGCTTGTTGCGCAGCCACCAGATGTTCCAAAGGCGCTGCTGGGAGCGGCGGAGCCGGGGCGTGAGGTCGTCGTACTGCCGTTGGACGTCGTTGAGTTCGGTCAGCCATCCGGGTTCCGGCGGTGGGGGCGGCAGCTCGTCGTCGCCTTCGACGGGGCGCGCGGTCACCTTCCAGACATGGCCGCCGTCGGAGCCGGAGAACCAGGAGTGATGGGTGAGGGTGTCGAGGTCCTCTTCGCCGTCAGCGGTGTCGAGTGTTTCGAGGGTGCCGTGGAAGAGGGAGCGTACGAGGTCCCCGGTGCGCGCGGACCGGGTCTGGCGGGCAGCCAGCCGGCCGAGGGCTTCGGCGCTGCTGCTGCCCAGCGTGAGGATCCTGCTGAGCTCGATGTTGCTCGGTTTGTCGGACTCATTGGTGGCGCCTTCGCGCTGCCAGTCGACTCCCAGCGCCGAGCCGCTGTAGAGGGTGCGGTCCAGGGCGTCGGCGGCGGTGCCTTCGGGGGTGCCCCAGCCGAGGGCTTCGAGGAGGTCGGCCGTCCCGTCCGCGCCCGGCGGGAGCAGGCCGGGCACGGACGCGGCGCGGGTGAGGTAGTCGAGTGCGTCGTCGCTGTACCAGCCGACGACGAAGTAGCTCAGCGTCGCGTCGGGCGGGTAGTTGTCCAGGTCGCCTTTGAGGTCCTCAAGGGTGTCGTGGATGGAGAACACGTCTTTGTTGTAAGGCTGGTATGCCGCGAAGCCGGGCAGTCCGGGCCCGGCCGCGGTCAGGTGCGGCTTCTGGGCGGGTGGTTCGGTCCACGGCGCCTGGGTGAGGTCGTGGCGGCGGCCGAGGAAGGTCAGCTCCAGCGGAGCGCCCTCCGGTGAATCGGGGTTCGGGTGCTTGTTGGTGCCGTAGAGGTCGTTGCCGTCGGCGTCCTGGACCGGGCGGCTCTCCAGGTAGTCGCTCTGCACGATCCACCCGACGGCCTTTCGGTCCGCCGCCGCCTCTGTGGTGCTGTAGCGCACGACCAGCCAGCGGTTGGGGACGAAGGGGAAGGTTGTCTCACCCGTCGTCTGGTCGTAGTGCCCGTTGGCCAGCGCCTCGGGCAGCTGCCATTGGACATAGATGCCTTCGCTGTCCGGGCCCATGGTTTCGGTGCCGACGCCGGGGGGCGGTTCCGCGCCCGCGCCTTCCTCGATCATGGCGTCGAAGTTCGGTGTCCACCGGTTGAAGGTCTCGGTGGTGCGGGTCAGCCGGTTGACGACAAGGGCGTTCACCTTGACGGGGACGATCAGGTCCGTGGCGCTCATCAGGCGGTCTCCGTCCGGGCTGCGGTGCCGGTGGTGCTGAGGATTTCCTGTTCCAGCGGGGCGTTGACGAGTTCCAGGGCCAGTTGTCCGGGGTCAAGATCGGTGAGGCCGAACTCCTGGGCCAGGGCGGGCACCAGGCCGCCGGTGCCGAACATCTGAAGCACCGCGGGTCCGGCGTCCGGGTCGGAGCGCAGGTGGAGGTCGAAGAGGCTGCCGGTGGCGGGGTAGTAGGTCTCCAGCGGGGTGCCGATCGGCGGGTCGGCGGCCAGGCTGCGCAGGCCGAGGCGGTTCCCGGAGTCGATGCCGTAGTGGATGCCCTGCCCCGGTTCGCGGATGACGACCTTGTCGGGTACGCCGTCCCAGAGGACGAGCAGGATCCTCTTGTCCGGTTTGGCGCGGCGCAGTTCGGTGAGGACGGTGCCGTCCTTGAGGTAGGCGTTGACCTTGATGTCCGGCCAGGCGGGGATGAGTTCGGAGTGGATGAGCAGCCCGCCGGCGGCCCGCTTCGCGCTGCCCGACCGGGCGGTGGCCCGGTTGAGTTCGGGGGCGAGGCGGCTGTCGACGGAGGTGTGCACGCCGACGTCGGCGGCTCCGGCGACGAGCGCGTCCAGCCAGCCCTGGTCGAGGCGGAACATCCGCAGGGATTCCAGGGGCAGCATGCGCGGGTCGGGCACGAGGTGGTGGAACGGCACGCCCTGGAGCAGGCCGAGGCGGGCCTGCCAGGCGGCGATGGCCTCGGCGTTGCGTTCCGCGGTGGTCCGCAGCAGGGAGACGGCGCGTTCTTCCGCGAGGACGGACCTTGACTGTGTACGTGTCACTCTCGGCCGCGGTGTCCTGCGTCCGGCGTCATCCGGGAGCTGGGGGCTCTTGAGCCCGGTGCTGAGCCGCTCGCGGAAGCCTGCGGAGGCGAGTTCGCGCAGCGCGCCGAGGGCGGGCGGGGCATCCGGGTCGACCGAGGCGCGCGCCGGATCTCCGGCCAGCGCCATCAGCGTCGTCGCCCGGTTGGCGAGTTCGCGGCGGGCCCGGCCGACGGCGGTGGTGTATTCGGGGTCGGCCAGGCCGATGGTGCGACCGAGAGTCCAGGCGACGGCATAGCTGACGTCGAAGATCCCGTGCACGGGCTCGTAGATGAGTGCGTGGTCGGAAGTGGTGTGCGGGCCGGGGCTGTGCTCGGTGGGCACGTCGAAAGCGGTGACCGGGGTGGCCGGGCCGCGGTACCAGGCGAAGGTGCGTTCACCGGAGAGGGTCAGCTGCGGGACGGCGGTGTAGCCACGTGCGAGGCGGTCGCGGACGTAGTCGTCCTCGGGGTCGTCGGTGACCGGTGCGGTCACCGGCAGGCGCAGGGCGAGTTCTTCGGGGTCCTCGGCGCCGGGGGCGACGAGGTTCTCCAGCAGCGCTCCGGGGTCGGCGGCGGGCCCTTCGCTGCTGGTGAAGCTCCAGCTGTGCAGCGAGCACAGGCGGACGGCCGTGGTGCCGCCGGGCAGGGTGCCGGACAGGCGGCCCTCGAAGCCTTCGAGGGAGACGAGGTGGACGGCGTAGTTACCGGGGTGGTGGGGGAAGCGGTTGGCGTTGACGACCGCGTACTCCCCTTCTTCGAGGACTTCGCCGTCGGCCCGGGTCTTGTTCGCGTCGACGACTTTGCGGACGTGGGCGAGGTAGTACATCTCGTCGTCGCGCGGGGCGACCGCGTTGAAGAGGTCCGCCGGGACGTCGATGGTCCGGCACTTGCTTCGGGCCTCAGCCTCGTCGACGCCGCCGGACGGCAGGTCCGGGCCCTTGACCCCCGCCTCGGCGGGGTTCCGCAGCTCCTCGACGGTGCGCAGCACGGTGTCCCCGGACGCGGCGGGGTCGTCGGGCAGTTCGTTCTCGCCAAAGACGAGCAGGGCGAGCCAGGGCGGGCGGGCCGGGGGCTGCTCGGCGCGGGTTCCGGCGAGGTTGCGTTCCCAGGGCAGGATCGACCGGCTGAGGGTGATGTGCGGCAGGGTCCGGGTGTAGGCGCCGGTGCTCTCGCGCGGCGGGTAGTAGGCGTGGACGGACGCTTCGCTGAGCACGAAGCGGACGGCCTTGATCTCGAAGGTCTCCTCGGACGGGAGCAGCTTGTCCTGGGCGTCCAGTTCGCCGCCGGGGTCGCTGAGGGTGTTCTTGACGACGACCCGGTAGTCGCCGGGGGTGGCACGCGGGATCAGGTGGTCGAGGAAGTGGATGCGCAGATCCGGTTCAGCGGTCACGGCCGGTCACCTCGTCGCGGTGGTGGTCAGGGGCGGGGTGGTCAGGCTGCGGCCGGCGAGTGCGGCGTAGCCGGTGAGCGGACTGTCGGTGTCGGCGCCGGGTCCCGCGCCGAGCCGGGCGAGGGTGCTGAGCACGGCGGTGCGGCGGTCCTTGACGGTGTCGGCGGCGACGGTGTCGACGATGGTCCGGACGCTTTGGTCGTCGGCCCGCGGCTCGGGCCCGGCGGGGTCGGACACGCGCAGGGGCATGCGACCGTCCGGGAGTCCTTCGTACGAGAGCGCCTTTGAGGTGACGGGCCCGGTGTCGGTGCCGTAGTCCGGCTTGGGGAGGGTGATCCTCAGTCCGGTGAGGCGGTTTTCGAGCAGCTGGTCGCCGTCGAGCGCATCTCCGGGTTTGGCCAGGGGCTTGCCCCACAGGCCGGGGGCGACCGTGCCGGTGACCGGCTTGACCACCCAGTGATGGTCGGTGGGGTGGAAGGTCGTGCCGTCCTTGGTAATGGTGACCCGGTGGGCGGAAGTGACACCGGTCTTCCGCATGGGGCGGATGTCGATGCTCCCCTCGTCGGACTGCTTGATCAACCGTTCGTTGATGTACAGGTGCGAGGCGGGGATGCCGGCTTCGGTGGTGAAGGTGAATCCGGCCGAGGAGACGAGGGCCGGTTCCTTGGCAGCCGCGCGCCGGGCGATCTCACCCTGATCGGCGTCGGCGAGCAGGCCCTCGTTGGGGATGACCCGGACGGGTGCGGGGATCTGGGTGCGGAACTCGGGCCAGTCCACGGCGGGGGTGCTGTCGCGGGAGGAGCCGAAGCCGAAGCTGAAGGAGATGAACCAGAGTTTGACGGTGGCCCGGCCCCCGAAGGGCGGCAGCCACAGGTGGAGGTCGATGCCGACCTCGACGGAGATGCGGACCCGGACGAACCAGACCTTGATGGTGGCCGCGACGCCGATGCTGATGCCGAGCCGGACATCGAGGTAGAAGGGTTTCCACTGGACCAGCACGTCCAGGTGTGCGGTGAACCACGCGGAGAAGATGCCCTTGTCGTAGACGGCGGCCAGGCGCCCGCCGAACATGAACGCGGCGGGGGTGATCGCGGCGTAGGCCTCGGCCCGCACGGTGATGTCGCTGGCCGGGGACCACACGAACCCGAGTCGCTTGGGCCGGGGGTAGTGCGTGGGGACGTTGTAGGCGGGGTGGTAGCCGCCGAGGCTGATGGCGAAATCCCCGGCGCGGCCTCCGCCAGTCCAGACGTAGACGGCAATGCCACCGGTGAGTTCGATCGACGGGTCGAGCACATAGCTGCCGGGCAGCAGAGCCACGTCCATGGACAGGCAGTGCTCGGCGGAACTGAAGCCGAGGCTCAGGCCGATGTTCACCCTGGCGATGGCCCGGGCGTTCGGTTTGAGGGTGCGCGGCAGGCTGACGGAGGTGCGGCCGAGCAGCATGGCCTTGACGGAGTCGCCGAGTTCGATGACGGCGAGGGCTTTGGTCTCGATGAAGCCGAAGCTGGTGAACTTCACTCCGGCGGCGATCCAGTACTGGCCCTCGGTGGGGCGGATCCAGCCGGTGGGTCCGGTGAGGGCCTTGAGCGCGTCCTCGGGGGTGTACGGCGTCGGGGCGGGCATGCCGGGCAGGGCTTGGGCCGCGTCCAGCCGTGCCACCAGCGGGAATTCGGCGAGCTCGGCGCCGGTGGGGACCTTCTTGAAGGAGCTGTTGATCCCGAATCCGGCGGAGAAGCCGGTGACGGTGAAGGGCGGCGGGCCGAAGACCGAGGCGCCGCCGACGAGGGAGATCTCGCCGTAAATGAAGACTGAGTGCCAGCCTTCGACGCTGCGTGCCCACACGGCCTGGGCGCCGAGTTCGACCGCCATCGCCTGGACGAGGATCAGTCCGGCGAGTTCGAAGTCGAGGGTGGAGTCGTCGGGTTTCTTGTTGAGCAGGCCGCCCTTGAGGCCAATGAGCCCGTCGGCGGCGGTGGCTTCGATGTTCATGCCGTGCAGGAAGGGCAGCAGCGGGAAGCCGCCGCTCATGCCGACGTAGAAGCCGAGTCCGGCGACCTGCCAGGTGAGAGAACCGACCGTGACCTGGCCTTGGAGCTCGATCAGCAAACCTTTTTTAAGGTCGTAGCGGAACACGATCGCGGAGAGGTAGACCGGCCCGAACTGCTTGCCGATCACGAACTCGTATTCGAGCTTCGGCTTCTCCGGGCTCTCCGGAGCCGGTCCGAACTTCGGCGGGACGGTGATCACCAGTGCCGGGGTCGGATTGCCCATGACCGCGAGGTAGGCCGCCGCACTCACGTTCTTGCCCAGCGGGACACCTGCCGCCTCGTTCACCACCGGCAACTGCTGGAGCGGGCCGAGGTTGTACTCCGTGACGACCCGGTTGATCTTGATGACATCTTCGGCGTTGAGGTTCTCGGAGACGTACATGATCTGGAGCGCGGGCAGGGACAGCAGCCCGTTGCCGATCATGGGTCCGACCACCGGCAGCCCGGAACCGTCCCAGTCCGTGCGGACCCGGACCATGGCGACGGTGGTGGCCTTGGGTTTGCCCTCCTGATCGGTGCGGCCGAGCGCCGTGGTCCGCAGCACCAGCAGTTCCACGGGATTCGCGCCGGTGCCGTGGTCCACCGGCGCCTCGGCGGTGACCATCAGGTTGTCCGTCTTGCCCATCGGGTGCTGGTGCAGCTGAACCCGCTCCAACCAGTGGACCAGCGGTCCGGGCAGTTCGACGCCGTACTCGCCGAGGGCTTCGAGCAGCGGGGTGATCAGCAGCGGCGGTCCGTCGAGGGGTTGGGCCGTGCCGATGGACTCCTTGCGCAGTTCGGCGCGGAACTCCAGCGGGTCGGCGACCGCCCCGCCGAGCTGGAAACCCACCCAGGGCCCGGTGCCGGGGCACCGTCCGGCCGCGGCCGCGGCCTGTCCGGCGGCCAGCAGGACCCGCAGCGACCGGCCGCCGGACAGTCCGGACAGGTCGACGCGGGCGACGGCGGTCTGGAGCAGCCAGGTCGCCGGGCTCGCCTCGAAGAGCAGCGCGTCGACCGCCCTGCCGGTGGCGAAGAACCGGGCGCTGGCCGGCATCTCCTCACCGGCCAAAGTGACTTTGCCGGTCACCGTCAGAGCGGCGCTGTCGGCAGTCGCCTCAGTGAGGGTCAGAATGCCGCTCGGCAGGTGCTCCAGGGACTCGGCCTCGCCGCTCAGCCCGAGCCGCCCGGTGTCGAGCTCGAACGTACCGGCACCCCCCGCCGGGAACAGTGCAACCAGTTCGTCGACCGTCAGCGCCATGGGTGACCCCCGCCTGTGGACACGGTTGGGTGAGGCGCCCGCGGAAATGCGGGGCCCCTGTGCCGTTACGGAAAATAATTAGGCGTGGGGCACGGAAACATCAATACGGAACGTGCGTGTGGCACAGCCATCCGGCCATAACGTCTGGAAAACACCGACCAGGAACCTGGAAATGGTCACCTCTCGCCCGTCAAACGCGCTTTCATGTGCGGGGATTCAGGTATTTTACGGGCCGCCGAAAGCGGACACCTAATCGAAGGGCCGTTCGGAGAATCGATTTAGTCGGCGCATTTGTAGACGACCGAGCCCGCTGCCCGCAGCCCGCTCCACTTCGCCATCCGCCGTCTCGAATGAATAGCCGAATCGCGGGATTCGGCCATGTGCCCCCAGGGCAGCGTCAAAGTCAGTTGATCAGGTAGCGGGGCGGTCCAGACCGACGAGCGGATGATCCGACCGGGAACGCTCGGTTTGGACGTGCTCCTCCGCTTCGGGGACCGCGGGTGGCAGAGCTGCGTGGACCCAGGCGAGCGGGGCCGCCTGGTTGCCCTTGGCCGACAGGGCGCAGTCGGCGTGACGCTGTTCCAGCAGGTAGACGACGGTGCCGCGCAGGTGGAAGGCGGGGTCGACGTTCTGGAACCTCCGTCGGGGTGCTGCTACAGGTCAAACTCCAGGTGCTCGATGCCCGTGAACCGGAACCTCGTCCACGCTGTCAGCACTACCTTGGGTGCGAGAGATGCGACAGGCGCGTGGGAGGTAAGTAGCCCGCAGCGAACCGTGCCTGACAGGCATCTACTGATTGATCAGGGGCTCTGCAGTATCCGCGGCGATCAACCGGCCGTTCTCGACCATCAGCCGCTGGTTGACGTTACGGAGTGCCTGCATGGCAGTCTCTGCTTGACGGCCGGTTGCGAGTGCTGCGTCTCGTTGCGCGCGCAGTTCCTCCATCTCCGAGTCCCGCGGCGAGGGGGCGTTCATGCCGTCGCGGAGGCGGGCACCCAGGTCGTTGGCGCGTAGCGTGCGTAGCTCGTTCTGGATCTCGTGAAGGGTCCGTTGCAGGGCGGCGTTCTGTTCCAACAGCATGCGGTTTTCGACTTCGAGTGCTGCCTCCTTACGGGCGGTTGCAGTTGCTGCAGCTCGTGACGGGTCCTGAGCGAGATGGGCGCGGACGGCCTCGGCTGCGACTTTAAGATCGCGGCGGCGTTGAAGGTACTGCGAGTTGACGGCGACCCGCCGGGTGATCTCCGCGTCGGAGAGGGCCTGGCGGCTCTTGCGCATCGCGGCCAGGACGGCGAGGACCCGCTGTCGGCATTGTTCGCTGTCGGCACGGCGCCGTTGAACGGCGGCCGCCCTGCCCGCGTCGAGGACTTCGGCCCGACGGGCGGGGATTGGCACCCGGCCTGGTTGCCTGTGCGGGGTGGCCGGGCGCGTCATCCCGTCGTCGATTCGGTGACGATCGGGTCGACGGTCGGCTGGTCTAGACGCTGCTGCCCGGCCAGAACCGCCGCCACGGGGATGACGGTGAGAAACCAGTCTCTGGTGTGGAGCCAGGATTCCACCGTGGTCCTTTTCTCGGGAGTGAGGGAGCTGATGTCGGCTTCGCATTTGCCGACGCGTTCGTCGATCTGCTGAACCTCCTGGCGCAGCAGCTCCAGGCTCGCCGCGCTCAACGGTCCCGCGGTAAGCACGCCGCCGTAGGCGCTCTCCAGCGCAGCGAGCTGCTCCGCCTTCCCGGCGCGCAATTGGCGCAGCTCGGGCAGGTGGGTGAAGTCGGTGGTGTAGAAGGTGCAGGAGAAGCAGCGGTTGTACACCGGGCAGCCGTGCCCGTCGGCGCGGACGTTGTTCATCTCGTGGCAGCGCCCCGCGGGGACGGGCACCGAGCCTACGCCCGCGCGGATCCGGTCGGCCATGTCGTCGTCGGGGATGCGGGCGCGGATCCGGCCGCCGGTGAGGTCGAACTGGTACTTGGCGGCGATGGCGCGCACCGCTTCCACCCGCCGGGGGTGCGAGGGCCGGTAGTAGACCTGGGTGGTGGAGGGGTCCTGGTGGGCCATGAGGACTTGCAGGATGTCGAGCGGGACGCCGGCGTCGGCGCGGAGCTGGGCATAGGTGTGCCGGAAGGCGTAGGGGAGCACCCGTGCCGGGTCGAAGGGCTTGCCTTGTTCGTCGGTCACTGCGAACTGGTCGAGCCAGGTCTGAAGCCAGTAACCGATCGTGCTGCTGTCGTAGGGCCGCTCGCCGAGCGCGTTGGCGCGGGAGCGGCGCGGGGTGGGAAACAGCACCATGCAGGTCGAGCGGGGCCGTCCGTCTTCATGGAACAGGTGCGGGGAATGGCGCCGCAGGTGGTCCTGCTGGCAGGTGATGACCTGGGCGTCGCTGGGATGGAGCGGGAGTTTGTGCCGCCAGCGGACCTTTTGCATCGGGCCGGCGGCGCACCGTCCCGTCCGGGTCCTCCACGTCGATGTCGTGCCACTGAAGGCAGTCGAACACCAGGTGAAGGGTGGATATCCGAGTCCAGGGAGCGCCTGGCGGTGGCCCGAGCCGCCCTCGGCGTCAGTACTGAGGACCACCAAGACGCACGTCCCTGACCGCGAGCTCGCTCTCCCGCACAACCCTACGACTGCTTGACAACGACGATTGGGAATCAGTCACAGCGTCTCGGATCCTCAGAGCACTCCACAGAATGCGAACAGATGAACTTGACAGGGAACGTGCCGGGTGAGGGCGTCCGGCCCGGCGATGTGCCGCATACCTCCTGCCCCGGAAGCGGCCAACTCCAGCAGAGCGGCGGCCAGGTCGGCCACATGCACCGGACAGCGCACCACGTCGGTGAACAGCACGCCGTCACGGGTCCCGGCCACGAGGTCGTGCACATGCCGTTCATGTACGGAGAGCGCGGGCCCGCCCCCGATGATCAGCGAGGTCCGCACCACGACCGCGTGCGGCGCCAGCAGCCGGACACCGGCCTCCGCCGCGGCCTTCGCGGCACCGTAGGGCGTGACGGGGTCCGGCAGGCAGGTCTCGTCGTAGCGGCCCCGATCGCCCGAGAACACGGCGTCGCTGGACACATGGACCAGACGGCAGCCCCGCTCGGCCGCGGCCATCGCCACCCGGACCCCGCCCTCGGCGGTGACCGCCCAATCGGCGTCGCCACTCGACACGTTGACGACGACCGAGGGAGCCACTTCCGCCATCACCCCGGTCACCCGCGCGGGGTCCCGGACGTCGAGGGAGTGCCAGGAGACGCCCCCCGCGGTCTCCGGCGGCCGGGTGGAGTAGGTCGCGGCCGTCTCGTGTCCCGCCGCCCGGGCCCGCCGCGACAACTCGCCGCCCAGGAACCCGCTGCCACCGATGATGAGGAGCTTCATGGTGGGACACGGTAGGGGGTGCGCGCCGTACGGTCCGGCGGGCGGGGCCGACGGTGGCGAGGCCGCCCGCCCGTTCCGCGACGAGCGCCACGTTCGCCCCCCCGCCGCCGGGGGACGAGCGCCACGCTCCCCGCGGCCGGGCGGGCCGGTGGCTGACGTCCGCAGGTCCCGGTGCCCGCGATCGTGGCGCCCGAACCCGTCCGCCCGGGCGGGCAGTTGTCAGCGGTGCGACGTCGTCACCTCCCATGCCGGGTCGCCCGCGATCTCCGTCGGTGACGTCCCGGTGAGTCGGTGCGCCAGGAAGATGTGGCCCAGCACACGCCCATTCCGTGGCCTGCGCCATTTCCCGGCGCGCCAGTGCATGGCTACGTTGTGCAACGCGTTCCCCAGAACCCACGGATGGCCCAGCGTGCTCACGGATCTCTCCCCGCTCATAGCGGCGACCACCCAATGGCTGACGCGCGCCTATCCGGCGGGCGGCGGCGCGCTGGACGGGGCGCTCTCCGAGGCGCAGGCCCGGCAGGCCGTAACCGTGGCGGCCTGGCTCCGCTATCCGACACCGATGGACGCCGCCCTCGTCGGCGTGGCGGGGCCGGGCGGCTCCGCCCGGCTCGACTGGATCACCGGCTGCGACGAGGACCCGGCACCCGACGAGTACGCCTGGCGGACCTGGGTGGACGAGGTCGTCGCCAGCTGGGCGGCCTGCCTCCTGGCCGACCCCGAGCTGGCCCACTCCGGCGTGGCCGCCCTCACCGACTCACCCCACACGGCCGTTGCCCCCGTGGCCTTCCGCCGCCTCCTCGCCCCGGACGAGTCCGACCGACGGGCGGCCGCACTCCTGCGCCACCCCGACCTCCTCGCCCCCGTCGCGACCCTGCACCACGCCGGACTCCTCGACATGCTGAAGCCGGGGCAGCCCCTGACGGCCTGAGCCCGCGCGGCACCCCGCCGAAGCCGGCTACCAGCGCAGCGGCAGCCCCGCGAGATGCTCGTCGAGCAGCCCCGAGATGATGCGATGGTCATGGAGCGAGGGGTGCCAGTCGCAGCCCAGGTGATCGAGGGCGGGGTCGTCGTAGTACCAGTGGCTGACCCGGCCGTCGCCCTGTCGGCCGCGCTCCTCGACGATCCGCAGGGTGGCCTCCGCGAACGCGGTGGTGTTCCAGAGGTGGGCGGCGGCGACCACGAGGAACGTCCTGGGCCCGTACCGGGCGCGCAGCCTGTCGAGGAAGCCGTGATAGGCGCTCTCATAGGAGGCGACCAGCTCGGCCGTCGTGCTCCAGCGCTCCCCGGGGTTGAGGGGCGTCGAGAAGTCGTTGATGCCGAGCCCGACCACGACGACCTGCGGACACCAGCTGTGCGGCTTCCGCCAGACGTCGCCCTCGACGTTCAGCAGGGCCCGGTCGTAGTACGTGCGAAAGTCGGTCCCGGGATCGCCGCCGTTGTAATTGCGGACCATTCCACGGCCGGAGAAGGCGTTGATCTGGTAGTCGGCGTCCAGTTTCCCCGCGGTGAGCGCGCCGAACGCGAGATCGGCATTGCTGTTCCGGTTGACCCCGCCGTTTCCGGAACAGTCCCGGATCTCGGAGACATTGCCGTAGCCGGCGGTGTACGAGTCGCCGATGAACTCGATCTGCCTGCTCCGCGCCCGGGGTCTCGCCAGGATCGCGCCACCGGAAGCCGCGACGAATCCGCCGAACCGGCCGGCCGCCCACGGGCTCTCCGTCCGCTTCACGACCCGCACGCGGTGTCCGCCGTCGGCGAGACCGTCGATCCAGGAGACGGTCCGGCCGGGGGTGACCAGGGTGGCGACGGTCGTTCCGTCGACCTGGACGTCGTAGTCGTTGTCGGCGTCGTCGAGGACCACCCCGACACCGGTCCCTCGGAACCTCCCCTCGAAGTACACGCCGGGCCAGCCGTACTGAACGGTTCCGTCGGCTGCCTTCTTGACCCGGCCCACCGTGTGGAACCGGGCCGCCCGCACCTCGGCGGCCTGCGCGGGGGAGACGACGGTCGAGACGAGGCCGGCCGCGGCGGCGGCGACCAACGTCCGTCGGGATAACTGGCGAGGGGTCTGCATGGCCGTCCCTTCGACACAAGAAATGTGGGAGCGCTCCCACCGTGCACGCACTATCGAAGGTGGCCGTCCCGCGCGCCGCCGTCAACCCCTCGCGACGACATCCGTCACGCGCGTCCGCGACCGTCCGGCGGCCACACGGGCTCAGTGCGCGGTCGCCGTACGGGGGAGGCAATGGAGACCTTGGAGGCTGTGGAGACCTCGGCCGACCGCCCCCAGTGGTCAGGGCTGGTGGCTGAGATCAGCTGTGGTGTGCAGGCGTACGCATGCGTCGGCCCAGGCCTTCGTGGCCGAGCCCGGGGCGTCTCGGCCGTGCACCGGGTCGTAGCCGTAGCCGTAGCCGTGGTCGTGTCGCAGCGTGGGGCGGTGCCGGTGAGGTCGTGGACGAAGCGGTGCGGGGTACCCATCGGGTTGCCGTGGGTGTCCAGGCGCCGTGCGGCCTCCGCTGACGTCAGGGGGGCCGCCAACTCCCGGGGTCACGAGCGCCCTCGGCGCCGTGCGCCCGCCTCCAGTTCGCGGCGCAGTCGCTCCGGGGTCCAGGTCTCGCTGACGGCCTGCCAGAGCAGGTCGGCCTGCGCGGGCGGCGCGAGGCCGTCGACGGGCGGGTCGAGGTCGAGGTCGGTGGGGAAGGCGTAGCCCTCGGCGGTGGCGGCGACGACGCGGCGCAGCCAATCCTCCGGGGCGCCCTCGGACTTGCGGTGCAGCAGGACCGGGAAGAGCGCGTGCGCCATCGCCCCGCGGTCCACGCTCTCCATGGCGCGGCCGAAGGCGGAGGAGATCTGGAGCAGGTTGGCCATGCGCCGGATGTCCGAGGAGCGGTTGTGCCCGGCGGCGTGGAAGAGCGCGGGGTTGAAGAAGGCCGCGTCGCCCTTGTCCAGGGGGAGTTGGACGTGGTGGGCGTCGAAGTACTCGACGAACTCAGGGAGTCGCCAGGCGAGGTAGCCGGGCTCGTACTTCTGGGAGTGCGGCAGGTAGAGGGTGGGGCCGGACTCGACGGGCATGTCGCAGTGGGCGACCGCACCCTGGAGGGTGAGGACGGGGGAGAGGCGGTGGACGTGCGCGGGGTAGGCGGCGGCCTGCCGCTGGGAGAGGAAGCCGAGGTGGTAGTCGCGGTGCGGGCTCTGGGCGGCGCCCCCCGGGTTGACCACGTTGACCTGCGAGGTGACCTGGTAGGCGGGGCCGAGCCAGGCCTCGGAGATCAGGGCCAGCATGTCGTTGGCGTAGTAGTCGGCGAAGACGTCCGGGGCCCGTACGGCCATCTTCTCCAGCGCGTTCCAGACGCGGTCGTTGGCGCCCGGCTTCGCGAAGTGGTCGCCCCGGGCCGTACCCGCCGCGCGCTCCTCCTCGATCAGTTCACGGAAGGCGTCGGACGCCCGGTCCACGACGGCCGGGTCGGTGAACGCGCCCTTGAGCACGACGATTCCGGGGCCGTCCAGCAGGGCCCGGACCAGCTCGGTCTGTATGGTCCGACGGCCCTCCGATGTGGCCGTCAGAGCGCGGAGCCGTTCGCTGTCGTAGAGCGGCACGTTCCGATCGACCCGCTCGGCCGAGGGATGGTCGGCGGGGTCGGTGTCCTGCTCGACGAGTGCGCGGAACGTGTCGAGATCGCAGTCGGCCTCGGACAGCCAGGTCCGTGACACCGCGGCGATGGGGGGCATCGCGGCTCCTTTCGCAGCCCTTGTGTCTCTGTCAGTCTGAGGAGCTCGAACCCATCATTCAATGCGCGGAAACACATCAAAAAGACCTCACGAAACGTGGGACATGGGCGAGGCGGCACCTGCACGCGATCGGGATCGACGTCGTCTGTCGGACAGCAGTTCTCCGGTGCGCGGGTGGCGGGCGGTGAGGTCCATCGCGGAGAACGCTCCGTCGTGGATGTGTAGCGCCACCTGGTCGCGGTGCAGGACGTCGAGCACGTCGAGGATGTGGCCGGTACCGCGTACGAGGCGGAACATCTCGGAGATGTGCACGGTGTCGCCCGGCCGCGCGTATGTCAGCAGTTCGCCGAACTTCGGCCGTTCCGGGGGTGGAGGCGGCTGGAGGTGCCCGCGGTCTCCTCGAAGACGACCGGATCTTCGATCCCGGCCTCGGCGAGGACGAGGTTCTGACGGTCGGTCGACTGCTGGTCGGTCGACACCCGCTTGTGGACCAGGTTGGCCATGCTGCTCCCCGTGTCGGCGGTCGTCATTCGACCCTGGCTGTCAGCAAACCCTGTCATCATCCTTCATCGGATCTGATTGGATCGGCGCCGCCGTCGGGCCCGGGGAAGTCCGGGTTCATTGGACACGCGGGCTGCCTGCCGTCATTCGTTCGTTTACCGACAGCCGCAAGCCGGCCGGCAAGCCACCTTGGGATGTCGAGGTCGGGGCATTGCGGTGATGACGTACGAGCCCCCGCCGACTATGGAGCCAGGCCGATGGGGCAGACGCAGACGCAGACGCAGCCGCAGCCGCAGCCGCGGAGCCTGGGCCCTCGCAAGGTCGGCCCCGGGTCCGTTCGCGCCAACCGGAGGCGCTGTCGCCCTCCACTACTCAGTGATACCGTATAGTGGTACTCGGTACTACGTAGTACCGCTAGGCCGAGGAGGATTCGCGATGGACGACCTGACGGAGATGCTGAAGGGCACGCTCGAAGGGTGCGTGCTCGAAATCATCGGCAGCGAGGAAACCTACGGGTACGCCATCACTCGTCAGCTGAACGAGCTCGGCTTCGCCGACGTCGTCGAGGGGACCGTCTACACCATCTTGCTGCGACTGGAGAGGAACAAGCTCGTCCAGGTGACGAAACGACCATCTGGGGTCGGTCCGCCGCGCAAGTTCTACTCGCTCAACGACGCCGGACGCGAGGAACTCGCGAAGTTCTGGGCGAAATGGCAGTACGTCTCATCACGCATCAACAAGCTTAAGGAGGGCGGGAGATGAACTTCTGGGAGAAGATCACAGGCAGCGATCTCACCAGGGAATGGAAGGCGTTCGAAACCCGGGCCGAGGTCCTGCCGGACGACTACCGGGCGGCGTGGGGACAGATCATCGCCCACCTCTTCCCCTATGGGGACTTCACCGGTCGCAACCTGATGCCGATCCTCGACGCCGCGCTGGGGCTGCTCGAAGTAGCAGCGGCCGACGGGCAGAGCGTCCACGAGGTGCTCGGCGACGACATCCCAGGCTTCTGCACCGCGCTGGCCGGTGGAGAAGGGGCTCGAACCTATCGCGACCGGTGGCGCGAGCAGTTGAACAGGAACGTCGCAAAGAAGCTGAGCCGGCTGGGAGGCTGACGTGAGCATCCAAGACATCATCGAGGGCAAGAAGCAGTGGCGGGCGCACATGGCCCGGGTCAAGGTGCTCCCGCAGGACTACCAGATCGTCTACAAGGAGATGCAGAAGTACCTGTTCAAGGTCGGCCCGATCGACCTGCCTGACGGGCCCCTGCTCCCCGGGATCGTCGACTTCTTCGAGGAGGGCGCCGCCATGGGAAAGGGGGTCCTGGAGCTCATCGGCACGGACGTCGCCGCGTTCTGCGACGATCTGATCAAGGACTCACGCACCTATGCGGACGTCTATCAGGAGTCCGTCAGCGGGGAATCCGGCACGGCCGAGAAGTAGCACTCGTCGCCTTATACCAGTCGACTTAGCCCGCACGCGCGGTTCGTTCGCCTCGGCACGGCGCGAATAGATGCGGGCCGACCGGCCACCAGATGCCGCCGCAGATCCTGCCCACCGAGGTGGTCGAGCAGGTCTCCGGCGGCGGGTCGCTCCACACCATTTTCCGAAGGGAAGTCACCATGCCTTCATCTGTCATGCCCACATGCAGGCAGGATGACGGTCACCCGTCGCCGCCGACCGCCGTCTCCGCCGTAGGGCTACGCAAGTCGTACGGCGACAAGACCGTCCTCGACGGCATCGATCTGCGCATCCCGGCCGGGTCCGTGTTCGCGCTGCTCGGCCCGAACGGCGCCGGCAAGACCACCGCCGTCAAGATCCTGTCCACGCTCATCACCGCCGACGCCGGTGACCTGCACGTCGGCGGGCACAACCTGGCCGCCGACCCACAGGCGGTCCGTGCCGCAATCGGTGTCACCGGGCAGTTCTCCGCCGTTGACGGCCTGATCACCGGCGAGGAGAACATGCTCCTCATGGCGGACCTGCACCACCTGTCCAAGAGCGAGGGACGACGGGTCGCCGCCGAACTCCTGGAGCGCTTCGACCTGGCAGAGGCCGCGAAGAAGCCCGCCTCGACCTACTCCGGCGGTATGAAGCGCCGCCTCGACCTCGCGATGACGCTGGTCGCCAACCCGCGGATCATCTTCCTCGACGAGCCGACGACAGGGCTCGACCCACGCTCCCGCCACAACATGTGGGGCATCATCCGCGGCCTCGTCTCCGACGGCGTCACCGTCTTCCTCACCACCCAGTACCTGGAGGAGGCCGACGAACTCGCCGACCGCATCGCCGTGTTGAACGACGGCAAGATCGCCGCCGAGGGCACCGCCGAGGAGCTCAAACGGCTCATCCCGGGCGGGCACATCCGGCTCCGCTTCACCGACCCGGTCGCGTACCAGTCCGCCGCTGACGCCCTGCGCGAAATCACCCGGGACGACGAGGCACTGTCGCTGTCCATCCCCAGCGACGGTAGTCAGCGCGAACTGCGCTCCATTCTCGACTGGCTCGACTCCGTCGGCATCGAGGCCGACGAGCTGACCGTACATACCCCCGACCTCGACGACGTGTTCTTCGCCCTGACCGGCCCAGCCAACGTCCCCAACCAGCCCAAGGAGAACGTGCGATGAGCTCCCTCTCGCTCGCTGTACGCGACTCGAACACGATGCTGCGCCGCAACCTCCTGCACGCATGGCGCTACCCGTCCGGGACCCTGAACCTGCTGCTCACACCGATCATGATGCTGCTGCTCTTCGTCTACATCTTCGGCGACGTGATGAGCGCCGGGATCGGTGGCGGCGGCGCGGACCGCTCCGACTACATCGCCTACATCGTCCCCGGTCTGCTGCTGATGACCGTCGGCAGCACCGTGATCGGGGCCGCGGTGTCCGTCTGCGTGGACATGACCCAGGGCCTCACCGCCCGCTTCCGCACGATGGCGATCTACCGGGGCTCTCTGCTCGTCGGGCATGTCGTCGGCGGCGTGCTGCAGTGCGTGATGAGCGTGGTCCTCGTCGGCGCCGTCGGGGTGGCGATGGGCTTCCGGTCCACGGACGCCACGGCACTGGAGTGGATCGCGGCGTTCGGGCTGATCACGCTGTTCGCCCTGGCACTCACCTGGATCGCCGTCGGGATGGGCGCGGCCAGTCCGAACCCCGAGGCGGCCGGCAATATGGCCATGCCGCTGATCCTCCTGCCGCTCATCTCCAGCGCCTTCATCCCGGCCGGTACGATGCCGGGCTGGTTCCAGCCGATCGCCGAGTACCAGCCCTTCACCCCTGCCATCGAAACCCTCCGCGGCCTCCTGCTCGACACCGAAATCGGCAACAACGGCTGGATCGCGGTCGTCTGGTGCGTCGGCCTGATCGCGCTCGGCTACCGCTGGTCGACGGCGCAGTTCAACCGCGACCCGAAGTAATCGAGACGACCGCACTGGCCGCCTCCCACACCTCATCTCGCCCCCTCCGCGCGCAGATCCGCACCCGTATGCCGGGCCGGTGGCGGGGCCGATCTCGGCCCTTGGCGGGCTGGCTCTGGCCCGATCTCGGTGCCTTGGGTCACCATCAGCGGCAAGCACCGCAACGGGGCGATCAAGTTCACCGACCCCGAGCCGCAGAAGGAGCCCAAGAACCTGCGCAAGCTCAAGAAGGCGATCCGCAAGAAGTGGGGCACCGTCGCCCTCATCGACATCCTCAAGGAAGCCGCCCTGCGCACCGGGATGCTCAAGGCCCTCGCCCCGTTGGCACCCGCGAGGCGATCGACGAGGCGAAGCTCCTGGAACGCCTGCTCTTGATCGCCTACGCGTACGGCACGAACTCCGGGATCGGCTCGGTCGCGGCGGGCGAGCACGGGCACAGCGAGGAAGAGCTCCGCTACACCGCCCGCCGCTACCTGACCGCCGTCGGCCTCAAGGCGGCCGGGGTGGAGATCGCGAACGCCACCTTCGCGGCCCGCTCCGAAGCGGTGTGGGGGCATGGCACCACCACAGTGGCCAGCGATTCCACACACTTTCAGGCGTGGGACCGGAACATCTTCACCGAGTGGCACTCCCGGTACGGGGGCCGCGGAGTGCTCGTGTACTGGCACATCGAAAAGGGCTCGATGGCCATTCACAGCCAGCTTCTGAACTGCACCGCCTCCGAGGTCGCCGCGGCGACCGAGGGCATGATGCGGCACGCGACCACGATGCAGACCGAGGGCAACTACGTCGATTCGCATGGCCAGTCGGAAATCGGGCTCGGACTGACGAGGTTCCTGGGCTACGACCTGCTGCACCGCATCAAGCAGATCAACAAGGTCAAGCTGTACCGGCCCGGCCGCGAGGACGAGGACAGCTACGAGCGCCTGGCCGACGCGATGACCCGCCCAATCCGCTGGGACGTCATCGAGAACAACTACGACCAGCGCATCAAGTACGCCACAGCGATCCGGGTCGGCACCGCCTCCACCGAGGCCATCCTGCGGCGCTTCACCCGCACCGCCTCCCACCCCGTCTACCAGGCAATGCTGGAGGTCGGCAAAGCCCAGAAGACCATCTTCGTCGCCCGCTACCTGCGCGACCGCGACCTCCAGCGCGAGATCCAAGAAGGGCTGAACGTCGTCGAGGGCTGGAACGGCGCCAACGACATCATCTTCTTCGGCAAGAGCAGCGAGCTCTCTTCCAACCGCCGTGACCAGCAAGAACTATCCGTCCTCGCGCTCCATCTCCTCCAGACCGCGCTCGTCTTCGTCAATACGCTGATGATCCAGGAGATGCTCGCCGATCCGGAGTGGGTGAACCTCCTGACTGAGGAGGACAAACGCGCCCTGACCTCGCTGTTCTGGATGCACCTCCAGCCCTATGGCGAGGTGCGGCTGAATATGGGCAGCCGCCTCCAGCTCGCTCAGCCCGTCCCCCAGGAACCGGAGCCCGAGCCGGCCGCGGCCTGACGCCAGCAAAACCACTCGGCCCCCACGCTACGTCCTGGCAAGGGGGCCGACCTTTGATCTGAAAGCTACTGGCGGGTTACTTCTCACCTGGTTCGCCGCTCGTTAACGGCACCCCAATCGGATGGAATGCGACTTCGCCCGGGAACGCGCAGGTCGGTTCGGGCCGGCCGAACTCGTCGCGCAGATCCGGGAGACGGCGGGTTCCTCCCGCCGCGCGCCCCTGGCCGCGCCGCTGGACCCGCTCGTCGACTTCCTCGTCCACGGCCAGGACATCGCGCGCCCCCTCGGGCGGGACCGCCCGATGCCGACGGAACAGGCCACCGCCGCGCTCGCCCACGTGGTGTCCAGCCCCTTCTACGGGGCACGCAAACGGCTGCGGGGCGTGCGACTGGTGGCGACCGACGCGGCCTGGTCGGCGGGAACCGGCCCCGACGAGGTCCGCGGACCGGTCGCCGACCTGCTCCTCCTGGCGACGGGACGCCTGGCGGGGCTCGCGGGCGTCTCCGGCCCGGGAACGGAGAAGCTCGCGGCCACACTGTCGTAGCCCCGTAGCCCCGTAGCCCCGTAGCCCCGTAGCCCCGTAGCCCCGTAGCCCCGTAGCCCCGTAGCCCCGTAGCCCCGTAGCCCGGTGCCCCCGTGTCGTCCCGGGAAGGTCCGTCGGGAGCGACGTAGCGTGGCCCGCGCAGACGACGGTCGACCCCATGGTGGCGCGATGTGCTGGAGTGCGACGGCCGATCTCGTGGCGGGCGTCGGTGTCACCGCTGTCGGGGTGGCCTGTGTGGCGCTGGTGCGCACTGGTCGGGACCTGCCGCTCGCCGCGTTGCCGTTGCTGCTCGGGACCCACCAGATCGTGGAGTCGGTGGTCTGGTCCTCGGACGGAGGCAGTGGACCCGCCACCGTCGCCTGGGCCGTCGTCGCACTGCCGCTGCTGGCCCTGTGGGTACCGGTGGGCGTGTGGTGCGCGGCCCCGCCGCACGCCCGGACCCGGCTTGCCGTGCTGCTCGCGGTCGGGGCCGCGACCGCCGTACCGCTCGCCCACGGCCTCGCCACGGGCCCGGTGACGGCCGAGATCCGTGGCCACACCGTCGGCTACACGATCGACCTGTCGCACCCGGTGCTCCTCGTCGCGGGCTACCTCCTCGCCACCGTCGGCTCCCTGCTCCTCTCCGGAGACCGCAGGCTCGTGGTGCTCGGGTTCCTGGCCGCCGTCGGTGCCGTGATCAGCTGGACCCTGTGGCGGATGGAGTTCGTCTCGACCTGGTGCGCCTTCGCCGCCCTGTGCTCGGTGGTGCTGTTCGGCTGGGTGCGCGCACGGGCGAGGCTTCCTCGCCGCCGTTCCGTCACCTGGCCGTAGAGCGGCGGGAGCCTCCGCGCCGTAGAGCGGCGGGAGCCTCAGAGCCGTAGAGCGGCGGGAGCCTCAGAGCCGTAGAGCGGCGGGAGCCTCAGAAAGGCGATTGACAGGGCATTTGCGGGTACGAGAGATCTTGGCCATGGATGTGGAGCGCTATGCCTGCCGGCCGTACCGGGGCCAGGAAGACCATGACGCGATGGCCGCCGTACGGCTGGGCTGCGCGGAGCGGGACCGGGTCGACGCCGGGTCGGTCGTGGAGGGGCTCCCGACGGCCGCCGAGATCGCGGAGTCCTGCGCCGAGTTGGAAGACCCTCACGGGAACCAGATCCTGGTGGAGTACGAGGGCCAGTGCCAGGGCCAGGGCGAAGGCCGCGTCGTCGGCTACGCGACGATCAGGTGGTGGGAGGAGCGGGACGGGACGTGGCTGTACCTGCACCGTGGCTATGTGCTGCCCCGGCATCGCGGCCGGGGCATCGGTTCGGCCATGCTCGACTGGGCCGAGAACCGCATTCGCCGGCTCGTGCGGGAGCACGGCACCGCCCGGCGGGCCGTGTTCGGCGCGAACGCCACGGCCGGTGAGGCGGACGCGACGGCGTTGCTGCTGGCCGGCGGTTACCGGAGGGTCTTCAGCCTGGTGGAGCTGAAGCTGGCCGACCTCCGACGACTGCCCGAGGCCAAGCCACTGCCGACCGGTGTCCGACTCGGCGCCGTGGGGCCGGGGGACCATCGCGCCGCATGGGAGGCGGTCGTCGACTCCTATGCGGACGCCGCCTTCACCCAGAGGTGGACGTACGAGAGGTTCCTCGCCACGGCCGACCCGACCTGCTGGCGAGCCGCCTGGGACGGGGACCGGATGGCCGGGGTCGCTCTGTGTTCCGTCCGCCGGCGGGACGGCGCGGTGGGCGAGGTCGAGGAGTTGAGCGTCCGGGCGGAGTCGCGACGGCTGGGGCTCGGCCGGGCCCTGCTGCTCGACGGGCTGCGCTGCCTCCGCGAGCACGGCGCCGAGACCGCGCGCCTCTACACCGGGACCGCCAATCCGCACCGCTCCTACGACCTCTACGAGAGCGTCGGGTTCCGCCGCCGGAGTGAGTACGTCCGTTACCGCAAGCCGGTCGAGGCCTCAGCGGCAACGGCGATCGAGGCCTGAGCGGCAACCGCGATCGAGGCCTGAGCGGCAACCGCGATCGAGACCTCAGCGGCAACAGCGGCCGGGAGCTGAGCGGCGAAGGCGGTGCCACTCCCGCCTGCCCAGGTTTGGTGAATCATTCATCCACCGAGCTGTTGACTTTCGGCTTGGTCAGCCAGAGGATTTCGGAGGTGAAACACACCGCCGCCGGGCCGGTCGGCCCGGTCCTCCCCGCGGCCCTCGACGAGGCAGCCCACCGCTGCCTCGTCGCGGGCTTCGACGGTACGACGACCGTCCCCGACACCCTGAAACGGCTGATCGACCGCGGACTCGGCGGGGTCATCCTGTTCACCCGCAATATCCGCGACGCCGACCAGGTCCGCGAACTCACCGGCGTGCTGCGGATGTTGCGTCCGGACCTGCTGGTCGCCATCGACAACGAGGGCGGCGGCATCGGCCATCTGGTCGCCGCGGGCGCCCCGGAGGTGCCCGGCTCATGGGCGCTCGGTGCCGCCGACGACCCCCGGCTGACCGCTGCCTGCGCCGACGCCCTCGCCGGACACCTGCTCTCGCTCGGCATCACCGCCTCCTACGCCCCCGTCGCCGACGTCCAGAGCCGGCCCGAGAACCCGATCGTGCGCACCCGCGCCTTCGGCGGCGACCCCGAACTGGTCTCCCGGCATCTGCGTGCCTGGATCGAGGCCACCGAGGCACGCGGTGTCGCCTCCTGCGCCAAGCACTTCCCCGGCCACGGCGGGACCGTCACCGACAGCCATCACGAGCTGGCGGTCGACCCACGGCCGTACGAGCGACTCGACCTCGCGCCCTTCCGGGCCGCCGTCGACGCGGGCGTGCCCATGCTGATGAGCGCCCACGTCGTCTTTCCGGCCCTCGACCCCGACCTGCCCGCCACCCTCAGCCCGCGCATCCTCTCCGAACTGCTGCGCGGCGAGCTCGGCTTCGACGGCGTCCTCGTCAGCGACGCGCTGGAGATGAAGGCCATCGCCGACCGCTACGGCGAGGCGGCCGGCGCCCGGCTCGCGCTCGCCGCCGGAGCGGACCAGGTCATCGTCGCCGTACCCGACCTGGAGGTCACCCTCGCCTGCCGCGATGCCGTGCTCGACGCCCTGCGGACGGGCGACCTCGCCGAGGAGCGCGTGGTCGAGGCCGCGGAACGGGTGCAACGGCTGGCGCTGCGGTACGCGGTGCCGTACCGGCCGGGTGCCGTGGCCGTGTGGGACGCGGACGCCGGGCTGACGGCGGCGCGGCGGGCCGTGCGGAGCGGGGGGCCATTGCCGGAACCGGTGCCGGAACCGGTGCCGGGCGCCCATGTTGTCGACTGCTTCCCGCCCCCGCATCCCGCCCTCAACTGGGGCGGCGAGGATCTGCTGACCGAGGTCCGTGCCCTCGATCCGACCGCCACGGGGACGGCGGTCGCCGGGGAGCCCGACGACAACGGGGCCCTCGTGGGGAAGGTGCTGCGGGCCGCCGAGGGGCGGCCCCTGGTCGTCGCCCTGTGCGATGCGGAGCTGTACCCCTGGCAAGGGCGTCTACGGGACGCGTTGCTGGCGGGACGGCCGGATGCGCTGGTGGTCTCGACCGGGTTGCCGGAAGCGGGCGGTGCGCTTGCCGCGCACGGGAGGGGACGGGTGAATCTGCGGGCGGTGGCCGAGGTTCTGGCGGGGCGGATGTCCTGACAGGGGTGGACGCCCCTGGAGGCTGACGCCCTGGCGCGGGCGGATCCTGGGTGCCGACGGACGCCCTGACGGACGCCCAGACGGGGAGGTGGGCCGGAGCCGGTTCCCCTGTCGTCCGGTGCCCCGGCCCCGACCGTCCGGTGCTCCGCCCCCGCCCCCGCCCCCGCCCCCGGCGCCTCGCCCCGCCTCCCGCCAGCCAGCACCCCGCCTCCCGCCTCCCAGGGCTTCGGCCCCCGCTTCCGTCCACCGGCGCCCGAGCCCGCGCCCGCCTGCCTCACTGCCCCCCGATCAGCTCCGTGACCCCCCTCGCCGCGAGATACGCCGTGTCCTCCGCGCGCTCCGCCAGGACCACCGCCGGGTGGGTGCCCTCCTGCCGCAGACGCATCCAGGCGTCGAAGAAGGCGCCGCCGGGGCCGGAGACCGAGCGCGTGGACGGGGTGCAGTCCAGGACCAGGGCCGTCGTGCGGGGGGCGGGCGTGGCGGCGGCGGTGCGGAGCTCGGCCACCGTCGTGGACAGGGCGTCCGCGATCGGCTTGGGGCGGCCCGAGGAGTCGAACAGGCCGAGTGTGTACTCCAGTTCCGGGAAGTCGGCCAGGGAACGGTCGACATCGTGCGAGCACCACCAGGTGACGCCCCACAGGCGGGCGCAGCCGGCCGCGTTGAGCAGGGTCGCGCGGGCGAAGTCGGGGGCGTCGCCCGCCGGGATGTGCGGCTCGGGGGCGCCGGTCTCCTGGACCCAGACCGGGCGCGCCGGGTCGGTGGCGTAGGCGGCGGCCAGTTCCGTGCCGTACTCCGCGAGGTGGTGCACCTGCGGTGAGCGCGGGCCGTAGCGGCGGGCGCAGTCCGCGGAGAAGACCCAGGGGTGGACGGTGGTGAGGTCGCCCTTGCGGGCGGAGGCCTCGGGGGTGAAGGGATGGTCGTCGCCGTACCAGGCGGCGTCGTACGCCGAGTGCGTGACCAGGCCGGCGCCCTCGCCGAGCCCGTCCCGGGCGGCGGCCAGCAGGGCGTCGAGGTAGCGGTCGACCTCGGCCACGGAGACCGGATTGTGCTCGACCAGGTTGTTGAGCTCGTTGCCGAGCTGGAGGCCGATGACGTGGGGGTGGCCGGACAGGGCGCCGCCGAGCGTGCGCAGCAGCAGGGCCTGGGCCTCGATCGCCTCGGGGTCGGAGAAGACGTTCCGGTGGTGCCAGCCGCGCGTCCACTCCGGGTAGAAGTCGAAGCTCGACAGATGGCCCTGGACGCCGTCCACGAGGACGTCCAGACCGCACTCGCCGGCCAGGTCCACCAGGTGGACGAGCTGGTCCACGGCCGACGCCCGGACCAGGGTGCGGTTGGGCTGGAGCAGCGGCCAGAGGTGGAAGACCCGGACGTGGTCCAGGCCCAGCCCGGCGATCTGTGCCAGGTCCTCGCGCGCGAGCCCTGGATCGAAGTCGTGCCAGGCGTGGAACCAGCCCCGGCGTGGGGTGTAGTTGACCCCGAAACGGAGCGCGGGCGCGGGCGAGGGCGGCGTGCTGATGGCGTCCTCCTCAGGAGATGGACCTTGTGTCCGGCGAATGTATCAACCACCATGGACGGCAATGAATAGTGATTTGAACCAAGCTTTGGCGGATTCTCCGGCTGCCGGGGAATCCGCGGTCGCCGCGCCTTCCCCCGCCTACGTGGTCGGTCTCGACGCCGGCGGCACCCGTACCCGTGCGGTCCTCGCCGACCTGGGAGACGGGCGGGTCCGGGGCGAGGGGACGGCGGGGCCGGGCAACTCGCTGACCGTGCCCGGGCCGGCGCTCGCCGACCACCTCGCCGAGGCCGTCGGGCAGGCCGTGCCCGACGGACTGCGCGGGCGGGTGGTCGCGGTGGCGGGCGGTTTCGCGGGGGCCGGTCACCAGGCCCAGGGCGCCGACGAGCCCGGCCGGGTACGGGCCCGGGCCGCCCTGTCCGCCGCGCTCGCCCGGCTCGGTATCACCGCCGCCGCGGTCGGCGTCCACAGCGACATCGAGACGACGTTCGCCGCGGCCCCCGGCCACCCCGCCGACGGGCTCGTCCTCGTGGCCGGCACCGGCGCGGTCGCGGCCCGGATCGCCGGACGGGTGCCGACCGCGACCTCGGGCGGTGACGGCTGGCTCCTCGGAGACGACGGCGGCGGCTTCTGGATCGGCCGCGCGGCCGTGCGGGCGGCCCTGCGCGCGGCCGACGGCCGCAGCGGGCCCACCGCGCTCGTCCTGGCCGTCGGCCGGGACCTCGGGCTGCCGACGGAGGTTCTGCCGCCGGAGGGCTACGGAGCCACCGGCGCCGTCGCGTGGAGCGCCGAGCGGCGCACCGCCTACCGTGCCCGGCTGCTGCCCGCCGTCATGGACCGGTCGCCCGTCCGCCTGGCCGACCACGCGCCCGCGGTGGTGCGGACCGCGGAGGAGAAGGACGCCGTCGCCGCGCGGATCCTCCAGGAGGCCGCCCGCCGCCTGGCCGAGACCGTCTCGGCCCTGGCACCCCGCCCGGACGAACCCCTCGTCGCCACGGGCGGCCTGCTCGCCCCGAACGGCCCCCTGTTGTCCCCGCTGACCGAACGCCTGGCCCCGCTCGGACTCGCCGTCACCCCGGTGTCGGACGGCTCCCCGGGCGCCGTCGCCCTGGCCCGCCTCGCCCACGCCACGGGCGGCTGAACCACTCGGCCCGCCCGACGGCCAAACGATCGCCCGAAGACCGCCCGACGGCCGCCAAACGATCGCCCGAGATCGCCCGGCGCCCCTCCGATGACTGCCCGAGACCGCCCGGCAACCCGCACGACGGCTCTACGACGACCGCGGCGACGACCGTGACCACACCCTCACGCCGACGCGGCCCGACTCCCACACCGACAAAACCCACCCCCCGACAAAACCCACCCCCCGACAAAGCCCGTCCCCGACAAAGCCTCTCCGCCCACCAGGCCCTCCCCCCCGCCGACAAGGACGACCCATGCCCCCTCAGGACCGGACGGTCGCCCCGGCCGCCGCCCCCGCGCAGCCCCCGTACCTCGACCCGGCCGCCCCCCTCGACACCCGCGTCGCCGACCTTCTGTCCCGCATGACCCGGCGCGAGAAGGTCGGCCAGCTCAACCAGCGGATGTACGGCTGGGACGCCTACCGCCGTACCCGGGACGGAGACTTCGAACTCACCGACGCCCTGTACGCCGAGACCGAGCGCTTCGCGGGCCTCGGCGCCCTCTACGGTCTGATGCGCGCCGACGCCTGGTCCGGCGTCGACCACGGCCACGGACCCGGGGCCGACGACAGCGCCGACCTCGCCGACCTGGTCCAGCGCCACGTCCTGGAACGCAGCCGCCTGCGCATCCCCGCCCTGTTCGTCGAGGAGGTCCCGCACGGCCACATGGCCCTCGACGGCACGGTCCTTCCCGTCAACCTGGCCGTCGGCGCCACCTGGGACCCCGCCCTGTTCGAGCGGGCCGCCGCGCATGCCGCCGCCGAACTCCGTGCCCGCGGCGGCCACGTGGCCCTCGTCTCCGCGCTGGACATCGCCCGGGACCCGCGCTGGGGCCGTACCGAGGAGTGCTTCGGCGAGGACCCGTACCTCGCGGCCCGGTTGACGGAGGCACTCGTCCGCGGAATGCAGGGCGTGGAGGGAGCGGAGGGTGCGGAGGGTCCGGGGGGAGCGGAGGGTCCGGGGGAAGCGGGGGGAGCGGGGGGAACACCGGGCATGGACGGATCCTTCGCCCCCGACCGCGCCCCCGTCGTCCTCAAACACTTCGCCGGCCAGGGCGCGACGGTCGGCGGCCGCAACTCCGCCGAGTCCGAACTGGGTCTTCGCGAGCTGCGCGAGATCCACCTCCCGGCCGCCCGCGCCGGAGTCCGGGCCGGCGCCGCCGCCGTCATGGCCGCCTACAACGAGGTCGACGGCCTGCCCTGCTCCGGCAACCGCGCCCTCCTCACCGGCCTGCTCCGGGACCGCTGGGGCTTCGAGGGGCTGGTCATGGCCGACGGACTCGCCGTGGACCGCCTCGCCCGCATCACCGGTGACAAGGTCTCCGCAGGCGCCCTCGCCCTCGACGCCGGGATCGACCTCAGCCTCTGGGACGAGGGCTTCACGCACCTGGCGGAGGCCGTCGAACGGGGCCTGGTGAGCGAGACCGCGCTGGACGCCGCCGTCGCCCGGGTCCTGCGCCTGAAGTTCCGCCTCGGCCTGTTCGAGAACCCCTACGCGCGGCGCGCGTCGATCCCCGAGCACACCGGGCGCGCCCTGAGCACCGACCTCTCCCGCGCCTGCGTCACCCTCCTCCACAACCCGACCGGCGTGCTGCCCATCGGCCCCTCGGTACGCCGTGTCGCCGTGCTCGGCCCGCACGCCGCCACCACCGCCCACCAACTCGGCGACTACACCGCCCCGCAGCGCCCCGGCACCGGCGAGAGCGTCCTCGACGCCCTGCGTCGGCTCGCCCCGCCCGGCACGGACGTCCGCCACGCCGAGGGCGCGGCCCTCACCGGCGCCGACCGCGCCCGCATCCCGGCCGCGGTCGCCGAGGCCGCGGCGGCCGACCTGGCCGTGCTCGTGCTGGGCGGCAGCAGTGCCCGCACGCCCGACACGGAGTTCGACGCCAACGGGGCAGCGCGGACCGTCGTGTCCGAGATGACCTGCGGCGAGGGCGTCGACCTCGCGGGGCTGCGCCTGGGGGAGGCCCAGCACGCGCTGCTGGACGCGGTCGTCGCGACGGGGACGCCGACGGCGGTCGTCCTGATCCAGGGCCGTCCGCACGTGGTACCCGACACGGCGGGCGCGCTGCTCACCGCCTGGTACCCGGGCCCGTGGGGCGGCGCCGCGATCGCCGAGGTACTGCTGGGACTCGCGGAACCCACGGGCCGACTGCCCGTCTCGGTGCCGCGCTCGGCGGCCCAACTCCCGGTCCACTACAACCACAAGGACACCGAGTACGGCGCCTACGTGGACGAGAGCGCCGAGCCGCTCCACTCCTTCGGGCACGGGCTGTCGTACACGAGTTTCGCGTACGGCACGCCACGCCTGTCCGGGTCCGCCGTCGAGGTCGACGTCACCAACACGGGGAATCGGCACGGGCGTACGGTCGTCCAGGTGTACCTGCGCCGGCTGATCACTCCCGTATGGCCGCGCACCCTCGAACTGTGCGCGTTCGAGGGCGTCGGCCTGGCGCCGGGGCAGCGCCGTACGGTCTCCCTGTCCTTCGACGTGCCCACGGGGGTCGGCGCCGTCGAGATCCGCGTCGCCCGGTCGGCACGAGAGGCGCTCACCGTCCTACCCCTGGTCCTGGACCTGAGGGAGCGGCCTCAGAGCTTGACGGCCCCGGAGGACACCCCCTTGTAGAACCACCGCTGGGTGATCACGAACAGCACCAGCACCGGGATCACGGAGATCACCGAGCCCGCCATCACCATCCGCTGGTCGTAGCCGAAGGAGGAGGATTGCAGACGGGCGAGGCCCAGGGTGAGGGTGAAGTGGTCCTCGGTGCGCAGCACGATCAGCGGCCAGAGGAAGTCGTCCCAGGCGCTGATGAAGGTGTTGATGGTGACGACGAGGATCGCTCCCCACGCGGACGGCAGATACAGATACCGGAACCGCTTCCACTCGCCCGCCCCGTCCAGCATCGCCGCGTCCTCGATCTCACGCGGCACGGCGAGGAACGCGGCCCGCATGATGAGGACGTTGATGGCGGCGACGAAGCCGGGCAGCCAGACGCCCGCCACGTTGTCGAGCAGGCCGAGGTCCCGGATGCTGAGGAACAGCGAGACCATGATCGACTCGAAGGGGAACATCATGGACGCCATCAGCAGCACCCAGACCAGCTTGCGGCCCTTCCAGCTCGGCTTGGAGAGCATGTAGCCGGCGAGCGTGGAGAACACCAGCTGGCTCGTGACCGACAGCGCGACGACGGCCATGCTGTTGCCGATGTATGTCCACACCGGGACCTGCGCGAACACCTCGCGGTAGGCGCGCAGCGTCGGGTCGCTCGGGAAGAGGGAGGCGTTCTCGCCGAACACGTCCTCGCCTACGCCCTTCAGCGACGACAGCAGCTGCCACAGCAGCGGGCCGACAGTGATGCCGAGGACGAACAGCAACAGCAGGTAGCGGACGACGAGTTCGCGCGGCCGGCCGTAGTCCCGCCAGCGCGGCATCAGGCGCCGCCGCTTCTCCACCCCGGGCACGGCCGCCGCCGTCCGCTGCTCCTTCACGGCGGTGGTCATGACGCGTCCTCCTTCGTCAGGCGCTGTGCGAGCAGGGTGAGGCCCAGGGTGAGGACGAAGAGGGCGACGCTGACCGCCGAGCCGTAGCCGGCGTTGCCGGTGAGCGGGTCGAGGGCGACGTCCCGGATGTAGAAGGGGAGGGTGCGGTCGGCGCCACCGGGGCCGCCGGTGGCGCCGCCGAGCATGTAGATCTCGGTGAACACCCGCAGCGAGCCGATGCCGGTGAGGGTGCCGACCAGCATCATCGAGGTGCGGACACCGGGCATCGTGACGTGCCAGAAGCGGCGGATCGCGCCCGCGCCGTCGACCGCGGCGGCCTCGTGCAGTTCCTTCGGTACGTTCCCCAGCGCGGCCAGGTAGAAGATCATGTACCAGCCGAGGCCCTTCCACAGGGTGAGCCCCATCGCGCACAGCAGGATCAGCCAGGAGTCCGAGAGGAACGGGATCGCCGACCGGATGATGTGGGCCTTCTGCAGCCAGGTGTTGACCAGGCCCTGGTCGCTGAGCAGCCACTGCCAGCTCAGGCCCACGACCACGCTGGAGGCGAGGACCGGGGTGTAGAAGGCGGAGCGGAAGAAGCCGATGCCCGGCAGGTTCTTCTCCACCAGCACGGCCAGCATCAGCGGCAGCAGCACCATCAGGGGGACCACGATCAGCGCGTACAGCACGCTGTTGCGGGTGGCGAGCCAGAAGTCGGCGTCGCCCAGCATCCGCGTGTAGTTGTCCAGGCCCACGAACGAGGCGGCGCCGCCGAGCGGTTTGGCGTCGGTGAACGACAGCAGGAGCGTGTTCAGGAACGGGTACAGACCGAAGACGGTGACGCCGATGATCGCCGGTGACATCCACAGCCACGGCAGCCACCAGCGGCGGTACAGCGCGGCGCCGCCCGCATCGGCGGTGGGGCCCGGCCTGAGGGCCCGCAACGGGCGGCGCCGGCCGCTCGGTGCCCCGGACCGGGGGTCGCGGGCGGAGACCGCGACCCCCGAGCCCTTGGTGGGGGGAGAAAGGGTGGTCATACTCAACTGCCCTGCTCGATCAGCTCGTTGGCCTTCTTCTGGGCCTCGTCGAGGGCGTCCTGGGCACTCTTCTTGCCCTGCATGGCCAGCTGGATCTGGGCCGTGATGGCGTTCAACTCGCCGGGGGTGAGGGCGATCTCGTCGGCGGTGGAGGTCTTGCGGTCACTCGCGACGATCTTGCGGGCCTCGGCGAACGGGTCGTCGCCCTTGACCGACTGGAAGAACGGGTCGTCCAGGGAGGCCGTGGTGGAGGGGAAGATGACGACGTTCGGGTCCTTCGCCCACTCCAACTGGTTCTCCGCGTTGGTCAGGAACCGTGCGAAGGACAGCGCGGTCGCCGCGTTCTTGCTCGTGGACGCGACACCCACGTACTGCGGGGCGCCGACGGTGTGGCCCAGGTCGTCCAGCATGAAGCGGGCGACCCCGGTCTTCTTGTAGACGCTCGGGTTGTTCTGCTGGATGAAGCGCAGGAAGTTGGGGTTCGTCGGGCCGTAGACCAGCTTGCCCTGACCGTAGACGTTGGCCGGGTCCTGGGTGGAGGAGAGCGAGTCCCTCGGCATGCCGCCGGCCTTGTAGAGCTTCGTCATGGCCTCGACCCACTGCGTGGTCTTCGGGTCGTCGGCGAAGGTGAACTTCTTGCCGTCGGACGACAGGATCCCGATGTCCATCTGCTGCCAGTCGGCCGGGATGCGCAGCTGCGGGTTGGCGAGGAAGGCGTAGTACTTGCCGTCCGAGGCCTCGGCCACCTTCTGGGCGTCCTCGAACAGACCGAGCACGGTCGTCGGAGGTTTGGCCGGATCCAGGCCCGCCTTCGTCATCAGGTCGGTGTTGAAGGTCTGCACGATGCCGCCGGAGTACCAGGGCAGCACGCTGTGCACCTTGGCGCCGGAGGAGTCCGCGTACCTGCTCGACTTCCACAGGTTGGGCACGAATGGCTCGCCCGCGTCCGGCGCCTTCTTGTCCAGGTCGAGCAGGTAGCCGTTCTTGGTGAGCGCGATCGCCGTGTTGACGTTGATGTTCACCACGTCCGGCAGCGTGCAGCCCTGCGCGTCCGCGACCAGGCGCTGGGTGAACGTGGCGTCGCCCGGGTCGTCGACCCACTTCACGGTGGTGTCGGGGTGGGCCTTCTCGAAGGCCTTGATGACGCCGTTGAAGTAGCCGCCGAAGTCTTTCTTCAGGTTGGTCGTCTGGAAGGTGATCGTCCCCTTGACGTCGCCGGTGAGCTTCCCGGAACCGACGTTGCCCTCGTCGACCTTGCAGCCGCCGGCCGTGGCGTCCCCGCTGTCGGAGCCCCCGCCCGACAGGCCGCAGCCGGCGGCGGTCAGGGTGAGGGCGATGACGCCCGCCACGCATCCGGTCAGTCTTCTCGCGCGCATGTTGCCTCCTGCGATCAGTCAGCTGCTGGGTCACGCTGCTGGTTCAAATCACCAACTTGGACTCCGATTGATGAAAAGGTGGACCAGAATTCATCGGAGGTCAATGCCTAGTAGGACTCCGTTAAGTTGCTCTGGCTCTTGGGTTCTGGCTGGTGGTGGATGTTCTGGGCAGGGGGCGGTGGCAGGTGGTGCAGGTGCCGGTCCAGCAGTTCAGCAGGTCCTGGATGGTGTCGAGGATCTGGTAGAGGGTGAGTCCGCTGTATCGGCTTTTGGGGCCAGGCGCTGTTCGGTGAGGAACGCGTGGGCGGCGGTGACCAGGGTGACGTGGTGGTGCCAGCCGGTCCAGGAACGTCCTTCGAAGTGGTCCAGGCCGAGGCCGTGTTTGAGTTCCCGGTAGTCGTGTTCTATGCGCCAGCGGATCTTGGCCAGGCGGACCAGTTCAGCGTGCGGGGTGTCGGCCGGCAGGTTCGACAGCCAGTAATCGGTGGGTGCTTCGGCGCCTTCGGGCCATTCGACCAGCAGCGTGACGTCGGGCAGGACACCGTCCCACAAACCCTCCTGCGCGGTGGCGGCGGCCTGGGCAAGGCGGCGGGACCGGACACCGGCCGGCCGCACGCGCAGCGCCAGAAAGCGCGAGCGCATCGGCCCGCGTGAGCCTTCACGCCAGGTCACCTCGGTGAAGGCCTGCCGCCCCTGGTCCGCCGCGAGCGCGGCCACCGGGGACGGCTTGTCGCGGTAGCGGGGCTGAGGCTTGCGGCCGTTGCCGGACCAGGGCGGGGCAGCGGGCACCGCATCGTGCGGGTGGACGGTCACGTCCGAGCGGATCGCCACCACGTAGCCGATGTTCCGACGTTCCAGCCCGTCGCGGAAGTCGGCGTTCTGCCCGTAGCCGGCGTCGGCCACCACCGCCGGCGGCACCAGCCCCCACCCGGCCAGCTCGTCGAAGACGTCCAGGGCCAGGCGCCACTTCTCCCGGTGCCCGACCTCCTCAGGAACCCCCGTCCTGCGTCGGCGGACCGGATCATCCGCCCACTCCCGGGGCACGAACAGGCGCCACTGCAGCGGACAGGACGCGGTGTCGGAGACCGCGTGCACGCTGACCGCGACCTGACAGTTGGCCTGCTTGCCCAAAGCCCCGCAGTACTGGTGAGCGACAGCGACCGACATCTTCCCGTCCTTGGGAAACGACACATCGTCGACCGCCCAGGCATCCGGGCCGATTCTCGGCACCATCCGTTCCGCGATCCGCCGCCGCACCGGCACGGGATCCCAGGTCGACTGGTTCACGAACTGCTGCAGGTTCTGCTCGTTGCCGTCCGGCAGCCGCGAGGCCATGGCCTGGATGGACTTGCGGCGACCGTCCACCATCAGTCCCCGCAGATAGCAGTCACTCTTGGCCCGCTGATCCTTGCGCGGCACCGACGCGAACACATCGGCCACGAACAACGCCAACTTCGCCCGGGCACGGTTCACTTCATGTGCATCCACACACCCACCATGCCCCCAAACAGCACCGCGAGACAGACCTAACGGAGTCCTACTAGCCGTGTTGCTTTTAGGTTCCGAGCCGTCGGTGAGTCGTCGGTGGGTCGTCGGCCGCGGGTTTCAGTGGCGGTGTTCGTGGTCGGGGTGCGACGGGTCGCCCGGGTGCTCGTGCCCCGGCGTGTACTCCACGTCGGCGCGGGCCCGGTCCAGCCAGTCGAAGAACGCCTGCCGCCCCATCGCCCGCCGCAGCTCCCGCACGACGTCGTCGTGGACCTCGTCGTACGGCAGGAAGTCGCCCGGTCCCGCCCCGCCGTACGGGTCGACCCCGCGCCGCAGCGCCTCCGAGGTGAGGAAACGGTCCGGATTGCGGTCGTAGTAGCCCCGTACTGCCTTCTCCGGCACCCTCTGCTCGGCCTCCAGAGCCGACAGCAGGGTGCGCGCGGCGGGGGAGTGGGCGAGCGCCACCGCGATGATGCTGCCGAGGTCGGCGACCTCGGTCCCGGACACCGCGAGCCCCCGCGCGGGCTCGGCCGGTGGCGCGAGCCCCCGCGCGGCACACGCCCGCCGGGCCAGCTCGTCCGCGACGACGACCTGCGTCGCCCATCGCCGCCGCTGCCGCTCCGCTCGCGCCTGCCCCTCCGGCCGTGCCTCCCGGTCCCGGGCGGGCACGGCGTCCAGTACGGCGTCGACCCGTTCCCGGGGGACGGTCTCACCGCCCACGAGCGCCGCGTGCGGGCTCGGAACCGGGTGCCCGTGCGGCGGGGCATGGCTGCCGGGCGCCACGTGGCCGCTGTCTCCCGCGTACTCGTCCGGCTCCGCGTGTCCGGCCGGTGCGGGGCGTCCTCCCGGCTCGGCGTGCATGCTGTGCGCCGGGTGCCTGTGCGGCGGGGCGTGGTCGCCCGGTACCGTGCGGTCGCCGTGCGCCGGGTGCCCGCTCATGGCGTCACCTCCAGTACGACCGCCTCCGTGTAGGCCACGCAGCCGTGCCAGCCGGCCTTCGCCATCAGCCAGTACGACCCCGGGGGCACCGCCGAGCCGTCCACCTCGACGACGCGGTCCGCGCTCTCCCCGGGGGCCAGGGCGAACCCCTGGAGGCCCGGCTCGACGCCCGCCCAGGTGCCCCAGGGCGACAGCGCCCACAGCGTTCCGCTCACCGGGCCCCGGGTCGTGTTCCGCACACGCACCGGCACGCGCACCCGCTCGCCCCGGCGCACCTCGACCCGGTCGACGCCCAGCTCCAGCACGACACTCGGCCCGGTCCGCCCGTCGGGCTCGCCCTCCGCCGCCTCGCCGGGCACGTCCAGGGCGACCACGTCCTCGAACGTCTGCCCGCCGTACGCCAGCCGCGCGGCGAGCGGGTAACGGCCGGGCACCGGGTCCGGCGGCGGTGCCACGGTGACCTCCGTGAGCGAGAAGCCGCCGGGACCGAGCGCGTAGGCCAGTTCGGCGGGCTCGGCACGCCAGCCGGGTGGGACCTCCAGGGCCACCGTGCCGGACACCGGCGCGTCGGTCAGCTCGGAGGAGATGCGTACCGTCGCGGTGACCGGGCCGTCGGCGGTCAGCGCGGCCGGCGAGAGGTAGACGGCCACGGGCATGTTCCCCCGGGGCGCGGGGCCGGAGTTGTGCAGCCAGTACCGGGTGTGCACGGGCTGCGCGGGTTCGTGCGCGGCGACACCGGGGCCCTCGATCCGGCGGCCGTCCACCGGCGAGGCCAGCACGGTGGCCACCTCGAACCCCGTCAGGTCCAGCTCCAGCGCCCCGTCCGTGCCGGGGGTCAGGGCCTCACCGGGCCGCTCCAGGACGTCGGCCCGGCTCCCTCCGGCCCACGCCGACGGACCCGTCACCCGCGCCCGCACCGGCCGTCCGTCCACCTCGTGCGCCCGTACGACGACCCCGCGCGCCGGGTCCGTGGGCGCGGTACCGCCCCGAGCCAGCGGCGACCCGGCCGGCTTCAACGCGTCCAGCACCACCCTGCCCTCGGGCTCCAGCGCCAGCAGGGCCGCGGACCTCGGCAGGCCGGCCGGTGCCCCGGCGGGCTCCCGCAGCCGTGCGGTGAGTGGATGGTCGGGCTCCCGCAGCCGCGCCGTCAGCGGATGGTTGAAGGCGTGCCCCTCGCGCGGCCAGCTCAGGTCGCGCCAGTCGCCCTCGCCCGCGACGACCGCGTACTCGAAGGTGTGGGACCAGCGTTGCAGTTGGAAGCCGGAGCCGTCGGGGGCGGTGCGGCGGGGCGGGTCGACCCAGATACCGGAGGGCCAGCCGGTGCAGGAGCGCATCAAGGACATGTGGAGATCGCCGGAGGAGGTGACGACGCACCCCGGGGTGCCCCGGTTGAGGATCGCGAAGCCCCGCCCGTCCCAGGCGTCGCCCGGCGGCAGCGCCTCGCCACCGCCGGCCGCGGTGGCCCGTACGGTCGCGTCGTCCAGGTCGGCGACGAGCGCGTCGACGGCCTTCGCGTCGTCCTCGGGGCGGGCGCCCGCCACCACGAGCAGCGGCAGTCGCTCCAGGTCGCGCAGGTCGGCGCCGGGCACCCACTCCTCGCGCAGGGAGGCGCGGGGAGCCACCCACACCGATGCCAGGCCGTCCCGGGCCAGTTGGCGGCGCAGTTCGCGGGCGGCGGCCGGGTCCCAGCCGAGGGCCTCGGCGACCAGGGAGTTGCGCTCCGGGCCGCCGACGGCGATACGGATGTCGGGCAGGTTGGAGTCGACCTCCAGATCGCCGTAGCGGGGGCCGCCCGCGATCGTCGAGGTGGCCGTGACGCCCGTGCGCACCAGGGCCGCCGCGAGCGGGGTGCCCAGTTCACCGGCGGTGTCCCAGTCGCTGAAGATCAGCTCGGCGACGCCGACCGACCGGTGGCCCAGGAGCGCGCCGGTGTCGTCGTGGACGGCGACCCGGGCGGTGGAGCCCAGCCCGAACCAGGTGTTGGCGGGGTTGTCCAGCGTCCACGGGAACCGCTCACTGTCCACCTCCACGAACCCGAAGCCACGCCCGATCACCGCGTCCGCGACCTCGTGCACCGGCAGCCCGCCGCGCACGTCCGAGGGCCAGCGGACCCGGATCAGCCGGTCGGCGCCGTCGTAGCCGTCGAGGGTCGTCGTCACGTCCAGCCGGTCGACGCCGGCCCAGAGCGTGAGCCGCTGGGTGTAGCGGAAAAGGCCCAGGTCGGCGCGGACGGTGAGGCGGGAGCCGGCCGACGAGTGCTCGACATCGATGTCAGCCGTCACGTCCCGGCTGCGGGCGGCGGTGGTGCCGGTCGGGGTGAGGTGCCAGGGGCCCTCGCCGAAGCGCGGGTGCCTCGGGTACTCCTCCTGCACCACCAGCTCGTTGCCGATGTCCCCGGCGCGCAGCAGCTCCCGGCCGTCCTCGCCGTCGGCCCCGGCTTCGGTGAGCGCGCGCAGACTGCTGACGCCGCCGCCGCGCGCGGGGTCGACGGTGACCTCGTAGAACTCGTTGCGGATCGTCGTGCCCTCGCCGGCCGTCCAGCCGGCCACCGAACCCTCCGCGAGGGCGAACGCCTTGAGGCCCATGCCGGGCACCTCCGGCACGACGACCTTCAGTTCGCCGTCCTCGCGCACGGCCGGCAGCGGCAGCCCCGTGTGGTCGAGCGGGACCCGGCCGGGGTCGGCGACGCTCAGCACGTCCCTCCGCTGCCAGGTCGCGGAGTTGAAGACGACCAGGTCGGTGCCGTCGCCCGGCAGCGGCACGACCCGGTCGGCGAGCGCCTGGGTGGCGTCGGCGTGCACGGTCTCCGCGAGGTCGTACAGCTCCCGCCAGCCGGTGAGCAGGTCGATGTACACCTGGTCCGACTCGGAGCCGGTGATGGCGTCGTGGTGGGCGCCGTAGATCAGCTGCCGCCAGGCCTTGTCGAGGGCCGCGTCCGGGTAGGGGTGCCCGGTGGTGAGGGAGGCGAGGGTCGCCCAGGCCTCGGCGTCGGCGAGCAGCGCCTCGCCGTACCGCTGGGCCTGTTTGGTGTCGATGTAGGAGACGTCCTTGCCGGTGTAGACCGGGTTCATGTCCCGGGTCTGCGGGGACGCCGTGCGCCCCTCCCGCTCCAGCTCGGCCCGTACGGCGGCGAAGAAGTCCCGGGGGATGCCGCTGACGAACCGGGGCCAGACGTACCGCTCGTTCCAGTCGCGGTGGATGCCCATCACCCAGCGGCACGGCGGGGCGTAGTCGCCGCCGACCGGCAGCAGGACGTTGCGGGTGAGCGCGACCTTCTTCAGCCCCCGGAAGAGCTTGAGCGCGGCGGCCTCCGCCTCGGGCAGGGTGGGGGCGTTGTCGATGGCCCAGCCGGCGCCGTAGTGGTTGACCATGTACGCGGTCAGCAGCCCGCGCCCGGAGGGGGCGATCCAGCTGAACTCCGCCGGGAACTGCATCCGTTGCGGGTCACGCGGCTCCTCGCCGAACACCGACAGGGTCGGCCCCCACTGGTGGAACGGGCCGCGCGCCCACGAGCTCGACGTGACTCCGGCGTCCGCCATCAGCCCAGGGAACTGCGGGTCGTGCCCGAACGCGTCCAGCTGCCAGGCGGTCTCCGGCGCGGCCCCGATGATCCCGCGCTGGAAGCCGTCGCCGTACAGCGCGTTGCGTACGGTCGCCTCGGCGCCGGTGAGGTTGGTGTTGGGCTCGTTGTAGGTGCCGCCCATGATCTCGACCCGGCCGGTGCGGATCAGCTGCCGCAGGAAGGCCCGCTCCTCGGGGAAGGCGTCCCAGTAGGGCTTGAGGTAGTCGACCTCGGCGAGCACGAAGGTGTACGCCGGGTCGCGCCGGGCCAGATCGCAGTGGGCCCGCACCAGGCTCATCCCGCTCTGCCCGCGCGAGTCGAAGGTCCGGGCGGGCAGGCCCGTGACGGCCGGGTCGTCGGCCACGTCCCAGGTCTCGGTGTAGGCGGCCTGGGTGTTCCACCAGACGGGGTCGTAGTGGAAGTGGCTGACCATGAACATGGTCCAGCCGGGCTCGGCGACCGTGAACCCGGCGCTGTGCCGGACGACCCGGTCCCCGTCGGCGGCCGTGACGGTGATCTCGCGGCGGTCACCGGGAACGAGGCCGTCGACGGCCACGGGTATCTCGGCGCGTACGGTCCCGTCCTCGCCGACGGTGACGGCGGTCTCCCCGACGCCCCGCACGCCCGGCCCCTCCGCACACAGCCGGACCGGCCGGCCCGGGTCGTGCTCGACCTCGACGGCGACCACCTGGTGCGGCTGGTCCTCCGTCCCGACGAAAAGCTCGGTCGACTCGACAGAGATGACGCGCATGAGGCTCCTACGAGTGCTCGGCGGAGCCCCATCCTGGCAGCGCGGGATGGTTCAATCAACCATGCATCGGAATATTGGTTGATTCATCCATGCGTAGTCGGTCGGCCCGAAGGGGCAACCGAGGCCCGGTCAGCGGCTCCGCCGGGACTTCACGGCGTGTGCGCCGGCGATGTGGTCGGTCAGCGCCAGGGAGGCGCTCGCCCGCTGGTAGGAGAGCTGGCCGACGCGGACGTAGAGGCAGTCGATCAGCATCAGCACGGAGTGGCGGGCGCCGATGCTGCCGGTGCGGAAGCTGGTCTCCGAGGAGGAGGAGATGAGCCGGATGTCGGCGGCGCGGGCCAGCGGTGAGCGCGGGTCGGCGGTCAGGGCGACGGTGGTGGCGCCACGGTCCTTGGCCAGCTCGAACGGCTCGATCGTCTCGCGGGTGGCGCCGGAGTGGGAGATGCCGATCGCCACGTCCGCCGGGGTGAGCAGGGCGGCCGAGGTGGTGGCCGCGTGCACCTCGGTCCAGCCGCGCACCGCGCAGCCGATGCGGAACAGCCGGGTCTCCGTCTCCTGCGCGACCGCGCCGCTGCCGCCGACGCCGTACACGTCGACGCGCCGGGCGCGGGCCACGGCCTGGGCCGCGCGCTCGACGGAGTCCAGGTCGATCCGGTCGATGGTCTGCTGGACGGCCCGCAGATCGGCGGTGCCGACGACCTGGACGACCCGCTCCAGGCTGTCGTCGGGGGAGATGTCCGGGCCGATCTCGGCGCTGCCCCACTCGGAGGACTCACCCCGGCCCCGTTCCTGGGCCAGCTCGATCAGCAGGTGCTGGTAGGAGTCGAGGCCGATGGCCCGGCAGAACCGGGTGACCGTGGCCTGGGAGGTGCCGGTGCGGCGGCCCAGCTCCGCGGCCGAGCAGTGCGTGACGGCGGCGGGATCCTCCAGGATCAGCTCGCCGACCTTCCGCAGGGAGCCGGCCAGCCGGGGCAACTCGGTGCGGATCAGGGTGGTGACATCGGTCGAGGGCATGCAGAGAAGGTATCAGCCACCCGTTGACCCGATGGCTGAATACCAGGACCGGACTTTGCTGCCGCACTCGGGGGTGAACTGCGCCATTGCCCTCGATGCCGAGCCTGTGATTCAGTGATTCACTGATAGGTGTGTATGGGGTGGTTCAATCCACCAGTGGGGAGTCTCAGGTGTCCGTCGAGTCCGCCAACGCGTCCGTGACCGAGCCGGTGAGCGCCGACCGCTTCGCGCGCGAGGGCCTGGCCGTCCTGAACCGTCTCACCGGGTCCGCGCGCGCCGACGTGAGCGCCGCCGCGGCGCTGATCGCCGACTGTGTCCGCGAGGACGGCGTCGTCCAGGCCTTCGGCACCGGCCACTCCCAGGCCCTGGTCCTCGAACTCGCCGGCCGCGCGGGCGGCTTCGTGCCCACCAACCGGATCCAGATGGCCGACCTCGTCCTCTTCGGCGGCGACCACCCCAGCGGCCTCGACGACCCGCTCCTCGAACGCGAGCCCGGCATAGCGGTCCGCCTCTACGAGCTGGCCGACCCCCGCCCCCAGGACCTCTTCGTCGTCGTCTCCAACTCCGGTGTCAACAACGTCATCGTCGAGATGGCCCTGCACGCCAAGGAACGCGGCCACCGCCTCCTCGCCCTCACCTCCCTCGCCCACACCCACTCCGTGGCCGCCACCCACCCCAGCGGCAAGAAGCTCGCCGACCTCGCCGACGTGGTCCTCGACAACGCCGCCCCGCGCGGCGACGCGCTGCTGGAGCTGCCGACCGGCGGTGCCGTGTGCGCGCTGTCCACCCTGACCGGCGTCATGCTCGTGCAGATGACGGTCGCCGAGGCGGCCGCCCAGCTCCTCGCCTCCGGTGACCGCCCTCCGGTCTATGTCTCCGCCAACGTGCCCGGCGGTTTCGAGGGCAACCTGGAGCTGGAGAAGCGGTACGCCGGACGGATCCGGCGTACCGCCAGTTGATCACCCCCGGATTCCCTACGGCACCGGTACGGGCGTCAGCGCGACCGCCAGCGGATAGGCGCCGGTCGTCAGCGGTGCCCCGGCGGTGCCGGACGCCGTGTCGACGGGCACCAGCCTGTTGCCGTCGGCCGTGGTGACGTAGGCCGTGCCGCCGTCCCAGTCCAGGCCGACATCGAAGGCGGACCTGCCGACGGTGACCTTCGCGCCGGGGGCGCCGGTCACCGTGTCGACGGGCGTGACGTGGTCCCCGGTGCTGGGGCTCACCCACAGAGTCCGCCCGTCCGGCGACAGGCCGAGGCCGTACGCCTGGCCGGAGACCAGGAGTGTCGGCTCGGTGTCGTTCGTCGCCGTGTCGATCGGAGTCACGGTCGAACCACCGGAGTTGGACACGTACACCCGCTTCCCGTCCGGTGCGGCGACGACGTTGAACGGGCGGGGGCCGACGGGGATCGCCGCCCCTGCCTTCCGGGTGTCGAGGTCGACCGGCGTGACGGTGTTGTCGTGGATGTTCGCCACGTACAACGTCCGGCCGTCGGGGGTGATCGCCATGTTCTCCGGCCCCGACCCGACCGTGACGGTCGCACCGGCCTTGAGTGTGCCTGTGTCCACGGGCTGGACCGTGCCGTCCGTGTAGTTGGCGACCCACAGGGTGCCGCCGTCCGGTGTGACCGCGAGCCCGGCGGGGACGCGGCCCACCGCGACCGTGCCGGTGACCGTGCCGCGCGCCACGTCGATGACACTGACCGAGTCGGAGCCCTGGTTCGCGGCGTAGGCGGTACGGCCGTCGGCGCTCACGACCACGTCACCGGGGTTGTTCCCGACGGCGATGTCCGTGCTCTTGCCGGACGACAGGTCGATCGAACTGACCGACGCGCCACTGAAGTTGGCCGTCAGGGCGCGCGGCGTGCCGTCCCCGTCGGTGACCCGGACCGGGATCGCCCGGTCGAGGACGCCCGAGCCGGACACCACGACGGAGTGGACGCCCTCGGCGACACCGGTCACGGTGACGGTGGCCGAGGCGCTGCCCCCGGCGGGGACGGTCACGGTTCCCTCGGCGGGGGAGGCGGTGACACCGTCCGGCACGTCGAGTTTCCAGGTCACCGTCCGTGCCTCGGCGGAGGAGGAGAAACGGAGGGTCGCCGTGCCGGAGGCCCCGGGTTTCAAGGAGAGCGACCCCGGGGCGAAGGAGGCGTCGACGCCGGGGTCGGGGGCGTGCTGGAGCATCGCGCTGTACAGGAACTGGTCCATCACCCCGGGCGACACCTGCTGCGGGACCGCGTCCAGCGCCTTGCGCTCGCTCCGCAGCCGGTTCCAGTACGTCGACACTGCCTCGGCGTCACCCCGCTTGCCTGCCAGCAGCAGATCCACGGCGGTCAGTCCGGCGCCGCCGTACGAGCCGAGCTTGTCGAGCCAGGGCGAAGTCTCCTTCAGGAAACCGGGGTTGGCGAGGCGGCCGCGCAACTTCGAGGGTGTGGCCGCCATGTCGGTGAAGTAGGACCGCAGCGCGGCCGCCGCCCGGTCGAGACCGCTGTCCTCCTCGTACGCCTCGCGGAAGTCGGCGACGAGCTTGGTCAGCGTCGGGGACTCGGTGGCGTCCAGCTGGGAGGAGTAGCTGTTCTCGGCGAAGATCCGCAGCCACTTGGCGGCGCCAGGCCCCGCCAGATCCCGGACGGAGGCGAGGAAGGCCGCCCTGGGGTCGTACGCGTCCGCGTTCCACAGATAGGCCGCCGACGTGAACAGGGCGAGCTTGCTCGCCTCGGCCTGCACCATCGGGTTGGCGGTGACGCCGACGGACTCACGGGCCACGTCCGCCTCCCTGCCGGTGTAGGGGCCGAGGAGGAGACGGCTGGTGACGTAGTCGTTGACCGGGTAGTTGTCCCAGACCAGGATCGGGTGCCCGTAGACCTCCCGCGCCTGCCGCAGCTGCGCGGCGGTGATGGTCGGCGCGATCACGCCGACGCCGGTCCACTCGACGACCACGTCCGGGTCCAGCCGCTCGCGCAGCGCCTTCTTGTACGGGGTGTCGGCGAGGTCGGAGTACTCGGTGGGGACCATCTCCAGCGGTTGGAGCCCGGTGCGCCCGGCGGAGAACTCCTCCCACACCCGGTTCAGCAACTGGGCCTGGGCGGCACCGGCGGCCCCGCCCCCGCTGCCGAACTTCTCCTCGTCCGCCGCGCAGTTCCACTTCGTGTAGCTGATGTCGTCCAGCGGGATCGCGAAGGAGCGCACGCCGATGTCGTACAGCGAGGCGAACTTGCGGACCAGCGCCGTGACGTCGTCGGCCGAGGAGTAGCACACCGACAGGCCGGGGGAGAGGGCGTAGGTGAAGCGGACGTGGTGGGCGGCTGCCCGGTCGACGAGCTCGCGCAACCGGCCCAGCTGGGCGGCCGGGTACGCGTCGCGCCAGCGTTCCCGGAGGTAGGGGTCGTCCTTGGGGGAGTAGACGTACACGTTCTGCTTGGTGCGGCCGTAGAAGTCGAGTTGGCGCAGCCGCTCGGCGTGGGTCCACGGGGTGCCGTAGAAGCCCTCGATGACGCCGCGCAGCTTGGCCGTGGGCCAGTCGCGGACCGTGACCTCGGGCAGGCGCTTGCGGGTGAGGAGCTGGCGGAGGGTCTGGGCGGCGTAGAAGGTGCCGGTGGTGTCGGTGCCGGAGAGAGCGAGCAGGGCGCGCCCCGCGTGGCGGCCGGAGGCCAGGACGTACCCCTCCGCGGGCAGCCCGGCCGGGGACTTGACGCCCAGCCGCCGCAACGCGCCCTCGGTCGCCGGGTTTTCGCCGGGGCCGCCGACATAGACGGTGAGTCCGGCGGCGGGCGGGCGTTCACCGGCCGGGACGGTGACGATCCGGTCGGCCCCGGCCGCCCGCAGCGCGGCCTCGACGACCCGGCGGGCGGCGGGGTCGGTGTCCGGCCCGACAACCTCCACCACCCGGCCGGGAACGGCGAGTTGACGCTCGCCGCCCTCGATGTGCCGGGGCGTCGGCCACACCTCGGGGACCGGCGGGGGCTTCGCGGCGGACGGCGCGGCGGCGGCCGAGGGCAGGGAGGGGAGGCTCAGGCTCAGGGCCAGCAACAGGGCCCAGCGCAGACGCCGGGCTTTCCTGGGCCTGCGGGTCGTGGGGGATGTGGGGGGTCTGTGGGGGCGTTCGGGGCGTGGGAGGCGAGGGGTGATTGAAGCCATCGAAAGAGGCTAGAGCTGCTGAATCAAGCATTCAAGACCCCCGGGTTCGATGCCCCGTTCCGCGCCGGGCGGTCGCGGTGGGGCCGCCGCCTCGGCAGGCGCCGTAAGGTACTTTTCGGACATCGGTCCTCCCGGATGTCGCGCCGAAGGTGAACGGTGAGTACGGATGAGTTCGAACCCCGCCGCAGCGCCGCCTCCCGAGCCGACCTCCGGGAGCGGCAGCGGACCCGCCGTCTCCCGTCGGGAGTTCGACGGGATCTTCGGGACGGTCCGTACATGGGGGCGCTGGGGCAGGGCCGATCGCGGGGCCTGGAACCGGGTGACCGAGGATCATGTGCGGCGGGCCGTGGCCGGAGTGCGGTCCGGCGTGGTCGTCCCGATGGCGCTGCCCTGGAACACCCGGCCCGGCCCGGACAACCAGAAGCCGGCTCTGCACCACATGACCGATCTCGGCGATGTGGAGAGCCCGGAGCCCACGACCCACAAGGATTTCATCGCCGCCGACTACCACGGCAAGGGCGTCACGCATCTCGACGCGCTGAGCCACATCGCCTACCGGGGGCTGCTCTACGACGGCCGCCCGGCCCGCGAGGCCGTCGACGCGGGGGGCGCCCGGTTCGGCGCGGTGTCGGAGCTCGGGCCCCTCGTCACGAGGGGGGTGCTCCTCGACCTCCCCGCCGTCCTCCGCGTCCCGTGGCTGGAGCCGGGGCGGGCGGTGCGCGCCGGGGACGTCGTCGCCGCGGAGGAGGCGCTCGGCGTGACGATCGGCGAGGGCGACGCGGTGCTGCTGCGCTCCGGTCACGTCCGCCGCCGTAGGGAACTCGGCGCCTGGGACCCCGGCGTGGCGAGCGCGGGGTTCCACGTGGACGCCGTACCCCTGCTGGCCGAACGGGGCATCGCGCTGCTCGGCGGCGACGGCGACAGCGATGTGCGGCCCTCGCCCGTGGAGGGTGTGCACTCCCCGGTGCACGCCCTGGCGGTGGCCGCGATGGGGGTGCCGCTGCTGGACAACCTCGACCTGGAAGCGCTGGCCGACGCGACCGCGGAGGCGGGGCGGTACGAGTTCCTGCTCGTCGTGGCCCCGCTGAACGTCCCGGGCGGGACGGGCTCACCCGTCAATCCGGTCGCGGTCCTGTGACACCGGGCCCGACGGGTCATGCCGGCCCCCCGACCGGTCGGGCCTTGGACTCGATGGGTCGTGCACCGGCCCCCGACGGGTCGTACTCGGCCCCGGCCGGTCGAGGTCCGCTCCGGCCGGTCACCGGACGTGAGGACAGCCGCGAACCGTGACTCGTGTTGCCGATGCCCGTATCCTCGTCAATGCCAGATATATCCGATAAGCGGATTGTTCAAGGCGCGAGTGAGGCCAGCGTGGTGCGGTCCGACGGCGAGCCGGTACTCACGGGACGTGCGACAGACGGCACGGGCCCCACCCTGTCGCGTGAGCGGTTTCTGCAGGGTGAGTCAGTGGAGAGGGGCGTCCGCGCGTCGATCCTGAACTCCTGGCAGCGGTGCCGGTCCCTGGGGCTCTCGCCGGACAGCTCCGACCTCCCCTTCCGGGACGACTTCGACCCGGACGGCCGGGTCTCCCGCGCGGCCGCGCCGGTGCTCGACCGACTGGAGTCCAGGTTCGCCGGCAGCGCGATGAACATCTCCGTCGCCGACGCGAACGGCACGGTCCTCCTGCGCCGCTTCGGCCAGGCGTCGCTGGCCCGAGCGCTCCCGGACATCCAGACCGTCCCCGGATTCGTGTTCGCCGAGCGGTTCGCCGGTACCAACGGCATCGGTCTCGCCCTGGCGGAACGGCGGCTCATCCGGGTCTACGGCGCCGAGCACTTCGCCGAACGCTCCCAGGCCAGCGCCTGCCGCGCGCTTCCCGTGCGCGACCTGCTCAGCGGCCGTATCGAGGGCGTCCTGTGCTTCGGATATCCGCGTGGTTTCGAGAACCCGGCGCTGGACGGCGTGATCCGCCGGGCGGCCGCGGCCATCGAGCGGCGGCTGCTGGCGCAGAGCTCCACGCGTGAGCGTTCCCTGCTGCGGGCGTACCGGGACGCCGGGGCCGAGGCGGGAGCGGGGCCGCACCTCGGCGTCGGCGTCGACGAACTGGTCCTCGGGCTGCACCCCGTCGACCGGGCGACCCTCCTGGAGAAGGCCGCCGAGCTGATCTCCCGCGCGCAGCGGGCCGCCGTCGAGGTGCCCCTGACGGACGGCAGGCGCGTCACACTCGTGAGCCGACCGATGACCAGCGCCTCCGGGGTGGAAGGTATCGCCGTCGAGGCCGTCCTTCCCGACTCCGCACGGCTGCGGACCCTCGCCGCCCCCCACCAGGTCGAGCCGGTGCTGAGCCTCCCCGCCGGGTCCGTCCGGCCCGGCCCGCCCGCCGGAACCCCGACCGCGCGGCTCTTGCGGGGCGCCCCTCTCACCGCGGCGACCCGCCCGCTCTCCGCAGTCCCGGTGCCCGGTCACCGGCGCGACGCCGCACCACCCGGCAGGATCACCGCGGGTGTCGACGTCGTCATGGCCGACGGTCGCACCGCCGAAGGCCTTCTGCCCCCTGCCGAAGGCGTCCCGCCGGCTGCCGATGGCTCCCCGTCCCCCGCTCATGGCGTGCCGCCGGCTGCCGATGGCTCTCCGTCCCCCGCTCATGGCGTCCCGCCCACCGCCGACGGTCTCCCCGGCGGCCGTCCCGGTACCCCGGCCCCCGAGAGAGGTCTCCTGATGGTGGGGGAGCCCCACGTCGGTGGCTACGCCCTGGCCGCGCGCCGTCGGCTGGAGCTGCTGTCCGAGGCCAGCGCCCGTATCGGAACCACCCTGGACGTGCGCCGCACCGCCCGGGAACTCGCCGAGACGGTCGTCCCACGCCTCGCCGACTTCGTCACCATCGACCTCGCCGAGCCCGTGCTGCGCGGAGAGGAGGCCGCGGACGCCCGCAGCGACCTGCGGCGCACGGTGGTCCACGGCATCCGCGACGACCTCCCCTTCAGCCCGGTCGGCAAGCAGGTCGACTACGGCCCGACCGTCCCGCAGCTGCGCTGTCTGACCAGCGGGGAGGCGGTGCTGGAACCGGACCTGAAGACGGCCGCGGGCTGGCTCGCGCAGGACCCCGAGCACACCGACCGGCTGCTGAGCCACGTCCACTCCCTCATCGCGGTCCCCCTGGTCGCCCGCGGCGTCGTCCTGGGCGTCGCCGCCTTCTACCGCGCGCAGGACCCGGCGCCCTTCGGCGACGACGACCGCTCGCTGGCCCAGGAACTCGCCACCCGCGCCGCCCTGTCCATCGACAACGCCCGGCGCTACACCCGCGAACGCACCATGGTCCTGGCCCTGCAGCGCAGCCTCCTCCCGCAGGGGCTCCCCGACCAGGACGCCGTCGAGGTCGCCCATCGCTATCTGCCCGCGGAATCCGACGTCGGCGGCGACTGGTACGACGTCATCCCGCTCTCCGGCACCCGTGTCGGCCTCTTCGTCGGCGACGTCGTCGGCCACGGCATGCTCTCCGCCGCGACCATGGGCCGGGTGCGCACGGCCGCCCGCAGCTTCGCCGAACTCGACTTCCCCCCGGACGAGGTCCTCACCCACCTCGACAACCTCGTGGGCCGACTGGACCGGGAGGACCCCGTCTCCGACGGCGGCGGCATCATCGGCGCGACCTGTCTGTACGCCGTCTACGACCCGACCACGCAGCAGTGCACCCTGGCCCGCGCCGGCCACCCGCCGCCCGCCCTGGTCCAGCCCGACGGCACCGTGTCGTTCCCCGAACTGCCTGCCGGGCCTCCCCTCGGCCTCGGGGGACTGCCCTTCGAAGCCGTCGACATCCACCTGCCCGAGGGCAGTCGGCTGGTCCTCTACACCGACGGACTCATCGAGGACCGCGACCGCGACGTCGACGTCGTCCTCGACCAGTTGCGCGCGGCCCTGGCCCACCCCGAGCACACCCCGGAGGAGACCTGTCAGGTGGTCCTGGACACCGTGGCGTCCCCTCACCCGGGCGACGACATCGCCCTGCTCGTCGCCCGCACCCACGCCTTCGACCCGCGGCGGATCGCCACCTGGGAGCTGCCCGCCGACCCGGCCCGCGTCAGCGAGGTCCGCGCCGCCGCCCTCCGGCGACTGGCCGACTGGGGTCTCGACGAGGCCGTGTTCGCCGCCGAGCTGGTGCTCAGCGAGCTGGTCACCAACGCCGTCCGCCACGGCACCGGGCCCATCCGGGTACGGCTGCTCCGCGACCGCTCCCTGATCTGCGAGGTCTCCGACACCAGCAGCACCGCCCCGCACCTGCGCCGGGCGGCCACCACCGACGAGGGCGGACGGGGTCTGTTCCTCGTCGCCCAGCTGTCCCGGAGCTGGGGCACGCGCTACACCCCGGAGGGCAAGGTCATCTGGGCCGAATGCGGGCTGGACGGCGGGTGACGCGGTCGGCGCCGGGGCGGCCCACTGGCCCGTTGGGGTCAGAGAGAATGGTCAAATGCCGCAAATGACCTGATAAGGGTGGCTAGTATCGCTGGCGCAAGTCGAAGTCGGGAAGAACCCGCCAGGCCGACCCCCGGAGCTGTCCGTGCACGACGCTCACGACATCTCTGCGCAGCCGGCCCCGCCCAGCGGGCCGGAACCGCTGGTCCGTGTCCGCGGCCTCACCAAACGATTCGGTGGCACCCTCGCACTGGCCGGGGTCGACCTCGACGTCCACGCGGGCAGCGTTCTCGCGCTCCTCGGCCCCAACGGAGCCGGAAAGTCCACCCTCATCAAGATCCTCGCCGGCGTCCACCACGCCGACTCGGGCCGGGTCACCGTGGACGGGCATCCGCTGGGAACCCACGCCGCCTCCCGCCGGATGTCCTTCATCCACCAGGATCTCGGCCTCGTGGAATGGATGACGGTCGCCGAGAACATCGCGCTGAGCACCGGGTACGCGCGCCGCGCCGGACTGATCTCCTGGCGGCGCACCCGGGACCGCTGCACCGAGGCCCTGGCGCTCGTCGGCGGCCGGCTCGACCCCGACGCGCCGATCGCCCACCTCGCTCCCGCCGAGCGGTCCCTGGTCGCCATCGCCCGCGCCCTGGCCACCCGGGCGAAGCTCATCGTCCTCGACGAACCGACCGCCCGCCTGCCCGCCGCGGACTGCGCCCGCCTCTTCCGCGTCCTGCACACCCTGCGCGACCGGGGCCACGGCATCCTCTACGTCAGCCACCGCCTCGACGAGGTGTACGAGGTCGCCGACACCTTCGCCGTGCTGCGCGACGGCCGTCTCGTCAGTCACGGTTCGACGGCGGGCCACAGCCCCCTGCGCCTGGTGCGCGACATCACCGGAGAGGAACCGGCCGGCCACCGACCCGGCACGGCACCGGCCGGCGGCCCGGCGGTCCTGTCCCTGGACGGCGTACGGACCTCCGGCGCGGGACCGGTCGACCTGGAGCTGCGCGCCGGAGAGGCCCTCGGCATGGTCGGTCTCTCGGGCGCCGGCCACCTGGACCTCGGCCGGGCCCTCGCGGGGGCCCGCCCCCTCCTCGGCGGACGGGTCCTGCTCGACGGCGGCCCGTATCGGCCCCGTACCGTCGCCGACGCCGTCGCGCGCGGTGTCGCCTTCGTGCCCGGCGACCGACAGCGCGAGGGGTGCCTCGCCGAACTGACCGTGCGGGAGAACCTCCTGGCCAACCCCCACGCCGGAGACGGGCCGACGCCGCGCTGGATCGGCCCCCGCCGTGAACGCGCCGAGGCCGCCGCCCTGATCGAACGGTTCTCGGTGCGGCCCCGTGACAGCGAGGCGGCCATCGCCACCCTGTCCGGCGGGAACCAGCAGAAGGTCATGATCGGCCGCTGGCTCCGGACCGGGCTGCGCGTGCTGATCCTGGAGGAGCCGACGGCGAGCGTGGACGTCGGCGCCAAGGCCGCCATCCACCGCCTGCTCGACGAGGCGTTGGCCGCAGGCCTCGCGGTCCTCCTCCTCTCCACCGACTTCGAGGAGGTCGCGGGGGTGTGCGGGCGTGCCCTGGTCTTCGTCCGGGGAGTCGTGACGGCCGAGCTGAGCGGTCCGGCCCTCACGGTCGCGGGACTGACCCGGGCGGCCTCGGCCCTGCCCCCCGCCGGAACCGCGACGAACCCGTGACGGCCCCGCCCTCGCCGTCCCCACCGCGCCCGCGTCGACCGCGCCCGCCGAGCCGGCTCGGCTCCCGTGGCGGCCGCGGCGGGCACCTCATCGGCGCCTACGGCCTCCTCGTCCTCACCGCCCTGCTCGTCCTGGTCTTCTCCCTGGCCCTGCCACGCACCTTCCCCACCCTGGACACCGTCGACTCGATCCTCTCCAGCCAGTCGATCCCGGCCGTCCTCGCGCTCGCCGCCATGGTCCCGATCGTGACCGGTGCCTTCGATCTCTCCATCGGCTACGGCCTGGGCCTGGCGCACGTCATGGTGCTGTACCTCGTCGTCGACGCCGACTGGCCCTGGCCGACGGCCTGTCTCGCCGTGATCGTCGGAGGGACGGTCGTGGGCGTCCTCAACGGGGTCATCGTCGAGTTCGGCCGGATCGACTCCTTCATCGCCACGCTCGGCACCGGCAGCATGATGTTCGCCGTGACCGGCTGGATCACCGACGGCGGCCGGATCGTCCCCGGCCCGCAGGGACTCCCGCCCGCCTTCACCGACCTGTACACCTCCACGTTCCTCGGCCTCCCGGTCCCCGCCTTCTACGTGCTGGCGCTCGCGGCCGTCCTCTGGCTGGTGCTGGAGCGGCTGCCGATCGGCCGGTATCTGTACGTCGTCGGATCCAACCCGCGCGCCGCCGACCTCGTCGGCATCCCCGTCCGCAAGTACACCGTCTGCGCCTTCGCCGCGTCGGGCCTGATCGTCGGCTGTGCCGGGGTGCTGCTCGCGGCCCAGCAGCAGATCGGCAATCCGAGCGTGGGCCTCGACTATCTGCTGCCCGCCTTCGTCGGGGCCCTCCTCGGCTCCACCGCGATCAAACCCGGCCGCCCCAACCCCCTGGGCACCCTCGTCGCCGTCGCCGTCCTCGCCGTCGGCCTCACCGGCATCGCCCAGATGGGTGCCGACTTCTGGACGGTGCCCCTCTTCCACGGCGCCACCCTGCTCCTCGCCGTCGGGCTGGCCGGATACGCCGCCCGCCGCCGGACCCGCACCGGCGTCTTCGCGGCCCGCGACGCGCCCACCGCGACCCCGGAGCGCCCGTCCTCACCGCCGCCGGGCGGTGGCCCGACGGACCGCGGTCCGTGAGCGGCCGCGTCCCCCGGTCAGGTCCCTCGGTCATGTCCCCCGGCCGTGTTCTCCCGCTCGTCCCTCCGCGAGGAGTCTTTCGTGCACCACCACCGCAAGGCCCGCTCCGGCACACTCAAGGCCCGGTACGCGGCGACCGTCCTGCCGGCCGCTGTCGCCGCCCTGCTCACCGGCTGCGAACGAGGATCGTCGAGCGACCCGGAAGACGCCGCCTCGGGCACGAGCGGCTGCCCCGCGGTCCAGGCCGAGGCCCGCTCCGCCGTCGGCCGGGCGGAGCGGACCGACGTCCCCTGGAACGGCCCGACCAGCGGACCCGAGGCCGTCACCGGCAGAACCATCGTCTATGTCGCCCAGACCATGACCAACCCCGGAGTCGCGGGCGCCGCCGACGGAGTCCGTGAAGCCGCGCGGGTCATCGGCTGGAACCTCCGGGTGATCGACGGCGGAGGCACCCCCGCCGGTATCCAGGCCGCGATGAACGAGGCCGTGACGCTCCGCCCCTCGGGCATCGTCATCGGCGGCTTCGACCCCGGGGCGACCTCGCAGCAGGTCGTGCGGGCCGAGCAGGCGGGCATCCCCCTCATCGGCTGGCACGCGGTCGCCGCACCGGGCCCCAGCCGACGCCCCGCCCTGTTCACCAACGTCACCACCCAGGTCGAGGACGTGGCCCGGATCAGCGCGCGATGGGTCATCTCGACCTCCGACGGCGACGCCGGAGTCGTGATCTTCACCGACGCCTCGATCCCCTTCGCCAAGAACAAGTCCGACCTGATCAGGGAGGAACTCGCCACCTGCGAGGGGGTGAAACTCCTGGCGTACGAGAACATCCCGATCTCCGACGCGAGCAGCCGCACACCCCGCGAGGTCTCCTCGCTGCTCTCCCGCTTCCAGAGCGACTGGACGCACTCCGTCGCCATCAACGACCTGTACTTCGCCGACGCCGCCCCCGCCTTCCGCGCGGCCGGCAAGGACGGCTCCGGCCCGCCCTTCAACATCGGCGCCGGGGACGGCGACCCCTCCGCCTTCCAGCGCGTCAACAGCGACCAGTACCAGGCGGCCACCGTCCCCGAACCGCTCCTGCTGCAGGGCTGGCAGATCGTCGACGAGTTCAACCGCGCCTTCTCCGACCGCCCCGCCAGCGGCTACGTGGCGCCCGTCCACATCAGTACGGCCGACAACAGCGACGGCGCCACGAGCTGGAACCCGTCGGGCTACCGGGAGGGGTACCGGAAGATCTGGGGCAGGTGAGTGCGCCGCCGAGCCTCGTCGGACCGTCCTCGTCGGCTCAGGGCACCGCGCGACGGTCACAGACGCAGAACGATCAGCGCGGTGTCGTCGGTGGTGCCGGCGGGCGGAAGGAGATCCGCGAGGAGGGCGTCGGCCAGGGTCTCGGGGTCGTGCTTGCGATGGTGGGCCAGGGAGTCGGCGAGGCGCCGCAGACCCGTGTCGATGCCCTCGGTACGGCGCTCGATCAACCCGTCCGTGTACAGCACCAGGGTGGAGTCGTCGACGAAGGGCATACGGGCCTGGGGCCGGGCGACATGCGTGGGCCGGGCGGCGAGCGGAGGATCGGTGGCGCCGTCGAGGAAGGTGACGGTGCCGTCGGGGTGCACCAGGGCGGGCGGCGGGTGGCCCGCGCAGCTGTAGGTGATGGTGTGCCTGTCCCAGTCGATGAAGGTCGTCACGACGGTGGTCGACTCGGCGCCGTCGACGGAGCGGGCGTAGAGGTCGAGAGCCTCCAGCGCCTCGGCCGGACCGTCGGCCACACGGGTCGCCCCGCTCAGGGCGCTGCGCAGCTGCCCCATCGCGCAGGCGGCCGCCAGGCCGTGGCCGACGACGTCGCCGACGGCCACCGCGAGGCCCTGGCCGGGCAGGCCGACCAGGTCGTACCAGTCGCCGCACACGTTCAGCGCGCCGATGGCCGGCCGGTAGCGCACGGCCGCGTCGTGCGCCCCGATCGGACCGGGCGGGGGCAGCATCGCCGCCTGCAGGGCCAGGGCCACCTCGCGCTCGTGGGCGTGAGCCGTCCGCAGTCGCTCGTTGACCTCCTGCAACTCCCGGGCACGGGTGTACAGCTCGGCCTCCAGCACCCGGGCCCGGCTGTCGCCGCCCGGGCCGCCCCGGGCGCGGATGAGTTCGGTGACCTCCTCCACCCGGTGGACGATCAGAGCCACCTTCCCGTCGGGGCCGAGGACGGGGGCGTTGACCGGGCTCCAGTAGTGCTCCTGCCAGTGGCCGGGCCGCTGCGGGTCCTCGATGTCGTAGCGGATCAGCGCCATCGTGTCGCGCTCACCGGTGGCCACCGCGCGCAGCATCGACGCCTCCGTCTCCCGCAGGCCGGCCGCGGCCGGTTCGTTCGGGTTCTCCGGGAAGACGTCGAAGATGTAGCGGCCCAGCAGCTGCTCGCGGCTGCGCCCCGCCAGCCGCAGGAAGTCCTCGTTGGCATCGGCGTACACCAGATCGGGCGTGAGCAGCGCCACCATGCCGGGCAGGGCCCGGAAGACCTCCGCATAGTCGATATGCGGTTCCCTCATGTCCAGCCTGCCTTGGCGCCGAGCGTCGGTGTGTCGTTCCACGATAGGCGTGAACCGTTCGCGGCACCCGGCAGTTCCGCAGCATCGCTGCCGAGCTCCTCCCGGCCCGTCCCTGCCGATGTCGCGTGGCCTTCCGTGAGCACCAGACCTCGGCGGTCGTCCGGGCCGGTGACCAGCCCCCGTACCGGGCCGGCGGTGGGGACCGAAAGAGTGAAGCTCCGGGAGCGGCCCGGGTTGCCCGGCCGGACAGTGCTCCCGGCCGACCGGTGGCCGGTGGCTCGCTGCCGGTGGATGGGGTCGGCCGTGTGGAGATGCTGCACCTGCGTCACTTCGTCGCGCGACGGTGACCGGGGGGACCGGGCGGTGGTGACGAAGAGAGCGCGGTGGTGAGGGAGTCAGGGCCTGCTCGACGCCCGGACAAGATGCCTGTGGCATGTATGGGCGCGTGGCGGGCACCCGCACCCGCACGCGCGACGGGGGAGCAGGAGGCGATGCCGGTGGAGCCACGATCCGACGACGGGGGCTGTAGGGGCCCCGGTGCCCATCCGATGCAGGTCGGCTACGCCTTGACCGGAGACGGCGGATGCATCGCCCGGGCCCGCCACCACGCCGCGGACTTCCTCACCCGTCTGAAGGACGAGCACGGCCTGAGCGTCGCCCCGCGCGCGATCGACCTGACCCAGCTGGTCGTCAGCGAGCTGGTCACCAACGCCCGCAAGTACGCCTCCGGGCCCGTCCTCATGGAGCTGCGCATCTCCGGCACCACGGTGGTGGTCGCCGTGTGGGACAGCGACCCCACCGTGCCGACGGCCCGGGCCACCGACCCCGACCGCATAGGCCAGCACGGCCTGGAGATCGTCGAGGGCGTCACCCAGAGCCTCGCCGTCCAGCGTCAGACGGTCGGCAAACGCATCACCGCCCGCATCGCCCTGACCGACGCCCCCGGAGCCGGCGCCACCGCACGCGACCTGCCATGACCTCGGCCGGACACCTCACGGGTCTCCCCGCGTGTCAGGCCGCCTGGGTGAGTTCGGCTCGGCCGAACAGCAGGGCGTGGCCGGAGGGGAGTTGGGCGAGGACGCGGTCGAGGAGGTCCTCGCCGGCGAGCTGCGCCACGATGCGCAGGACGGTACCGGTGTCCCAGCGGGTGGTGGCCGCCGTGGCGCCGGTGCGGGATGCCAGGTCCTTGACGAAGCCCCAGCCGGTGAGGGGTTCGGTGGTGGGGATCTCGGAGGTGAGGACGGCGGCGGCCTCGTAGGGCAGTCTGGCCGCCAGGTCCACGCGCTCGTCGCCCGTGAGCTGGCGTCCGAAGGCGGCCAGCACGGTGCGTACGGCTTCCTCGGCCCGTGCGCGGGTGGGGTACGCGCCTTCGTAGCGCACTCTTTCCAGCATCTGCTCGAACGTCATGCCCACGGTCTGCCGGCACGGCTCTTGCAGGGAAAACATCGTGACGCGGTTGCCTTTCTCGTCTGAGGTGGGGCGCGGAACCGGGGCCCGCCGGCCACCGGTTTCGCTCGGTCGGAAGAAGTCGGAAGAAGTCGGAAGAAGTCGGAGGAGGCCGGGGGAGGCCCCGGGGAAAGAGGTCGCTGCCTGCCCGGGCTATAGGCGCTCGGGGTGACCGAACAGCAGGTCGTAGCCGGCCGGGAGCTGGAACAGGATGCGCCGGGTGAGCTCTTCGCCCGCGGCGTCCGCGGCGGCGCTGAGCACTGCCCCCACGTCCCAGGCCGCGGTCTGTTCGGTGGCTCCCTCGATCCATGCCGCGGTGGCCCGCACGAACCGCTCGGGGGAGAGCGGCTCATGCGCCCGGAGCGGATTGAGCAGGACCAGCGCCAACTCCTCCGGCAGCCGGGCCGCCAGCTCCGCCCGTGCCTCCCCGAGCAGGTGCGCGCCCAGCAGGGCCAACACCGTGCGGGCCGCCCGCTCGGCTTCCTCGGTGCTCTCGTACTCTCCGCGTTCCTTGACCCGGTCCAGGAACGCGGCCCATCGCATGGCCATCGTGGCTCCCTCGTGTGTGGGGCGACGGGCGGAGGACGGGGACGGCCGCGGGCGGGCCGTCCCCCGTCTCCGGCACGGCTGAGTACTCAGCCGCTGATCTCCCTGTGCGCGGCACCGCCGCCGATGGCGACCTTGCGGGGCTTGGCGCGCTCGGCGATCGGGATCCGCAGGGTCAGCACCCCCGCCTCGTAGTCCGCCTTGATGCGCTCGGTGTCGAGGGTGTCGGCCAGCACGAGCTGGCGGGAGAAGACGCCCAGGGGCCGCTCGGAGAGCTCCATCTGCACGTCGTCCGCCTTGGTGACGGGCCGTCGCTCGGCCTTGACGGTCAGCATGTTCCGCTCGACGTCGATGTCGATCGCGTCCGTGGAGACGCCGGGCAGGTCGAGGGCGATCACGTACTCCTCGCCCTCGCGGTAGGCGTCCATCGGCATCGCCGACGGCCGCGACCAGGTGCCGGTCGTGTTCAGCAGCTGCTGGGTCAGGCGATCGAGCTCACGGAACGGGTCGGTGCGCATCAACATCGTGAAACACCTCCAGTTGTTCGGGTCAGGCACGTTCCTGCCAATGCGGTTCACCTGTCTTCGTTGTAACATGTCATCGAAACGATGACAAGTGGAAAGTCATCAAGGCGATGACAGTGTCGGAGGCTCCATGACCACCGCCGATCAGCCCAGCCCCAACCCCAGCCCGCGGGGTCTCACCCCCACGTCCTTTCTCGCTGCCGCGGCGCTGAACACGATCCACGAGGCCCTGCGCACCGCTCGGACCTCGGACGACGGACAGCGGCCCGAACCCGAACCGGCCGGCTCGCAGCAGGCACTCGCCGCGCTCCTGCTGCTCCGCGAAGTGCGCGATCAGCTCGCCGAATGGGAACCGGGCCTGATCGAAGAAGCCCGGCACGCGGGCGCCAGCTGGGCCGACCTCGCCCACCCCCTCGGCGTGTCCAGCCGACAGGCCGCCGAACGCCGCTACCTGCGCGTACGTCCCGGAAGCCCGGGTTCCACGGGCGAAGAGCGGGTGCAGGCCACCCGCGACCGCCGCGCCGCCGACCGCACCGTCACCACCTGGGCTCGCGCCAACGCCGCGGACCTGCGCCAGCTCGCGGGCCAGATCACCGCGCTCGCCGACCTTCCCGCAGCCGCCCGCACCCCGCTCGTCGAACTCACCGCCGCCCTCGCCGCCGACGACGCCGCCGCCCTCGTCGGACCCCTGACGGACACGCACACGCATCTGGCGTCCGGGCACCCCGACCTCGCGGCGCGCGTGGACGACGTCGCCCGCCACGCCGACCGACTCCGCCGACACAGCGGTGACCAACGCCGAGGGAAGCCGCCCACGCCCTGAGCAGGGGAGAGCAGGGGCGGTGGCGGCATGGCCGAGGCCCTGGGTGTCGGTGTCGGTGGCGGGATGGCCGAGGACCGTACCGTCGCCTCGATCCATGTCCCGTCCGGCAGCCATCGTTCCGACGACGCCCCGCAGAGGCTTCCGGGGTGTGGAGGATGCGTCACAGCATCAGGGACACCGCCATGCCGATGAGTCCGATCGCTATCAACGCCACCACCGCCATGATCAGGACGAGGGGCATCGGCCCCCATCCCTTGCGCAGTTCGGGCGGCTCCGGATGGGAGATTCCGTACGTCCCTCCTTCGGCGGGCGGGGTCTCACCGGGGGGCACACCGCCATGTGCTTCGACTCCCGGGGTTCGTCGCGGTGGGCGGTCGGGAGCTCCCGGGGTGGGCCGGGGGTCGGGATCAGGAGTCGTCATGGCGCACGCTCCCTTCGGGGCTCAGCTGCTGGTGCCGGTATTCAGTGGGATGGCATTCCGTGGGATGGCATTCGGTGGGATGGCCCGATCCGCTCGGGGGATCCCGTGGGCGAGCCGCGTCACTTGTTGGGCCTCGTGGAGCCGATGTCGCCGAGAGCCGACTCGGGGTCACGCTCGATGGCCAGGTCGCCGAGGGAGACGATGCCCACCGCGTGCTGCCCCTCGTCGACGACAACCGCCACCGAGTTCCGCGGCTCGACGGCCACCGGGGCGCTCGTCATGACGTCGCCGACATGCCGAGTCATGGGAACCATCCCTCCGTGGAGTGGACGGCACTTTCACCGCCGCTCGGCCTCCCGAGTACCCATAACCGAAAAACCCCACGCAATCGCCAGGCCTGGACGGCGATCAGGTGATCAGGTGATCAGGTGATCAGGAGCGGCGATGCCCACGCGGTGTCCGGGAGCGCGCGCCCAGGATGCCGGCGTTCAGCGCCAGGCCCCAGCCGCGGCGGTCGTCCTCGATCAGAGGGCCGTCGGTGGCCACGACGCTCGCCTGCTGCCTTTCCAGTCCGGATCAGGTATCGCGTCATACAGGGGCTCCCTCGGTCGGTGGCCTCCTTGGGCCGTCACTCACCCTGCGAGAACGCCTCGGCCGGGGCGGAAGTGTTCTGCTGTGCTCAGGGGGGCGGCAGCCCGGCTCCGGCGCTGGGAATGGTCCGTAAGGTACGCGGAATGACGCTGCAACTTGTTCAGGTGAACTTCAAGGCCCGGGACGACTCGGCGCTCGGCCGGTTCTGGGCGGAGGCGCTCGGCTGGGATGTTTCCAGCGAAGGGCCCGGCGTCACCAACCTGGAACCCGTGGGCTTCGACTGGCCGGACCCGTCCGCCGTCTGCATCGATCTCGTCCGCGTCCCGGACCCGGAGACGGTGAAGTACCGCGTGCGCATCGAGCTCGCCACCACCTCCGACGCCCATCAGGCCGAGTTGGTCGCACGTCTGAAGGAGCTCGGGGCGACGCCCGCCGATGTGGGCCAGGGCGACGCGCCGTGGACGGTGATGGCCGACCCGGAAGGCAACGTGTTCAGCGTCCTGGAGCCCCGGGAGCTCTACCGGGACACCGGGCCGATAGCCGCCGTGGTCGTCGACTGCGCCGACCCACGGGCCATGGTCCGGTTCTGGGGCGAGGCAATCGACTGGACCGTCCACGAGCTGACCGACGACCGCGCCCTGCTGCGCTCCGTCAAGGGCGTCGGGCCGTACCTGGAGTTCCGCCGTACGCCCGACGACGAGGTCGTATGGAACCGCGTCCATCTCGACGTGATGTCCGACCCCGTCAAGGATCAGGCGAGCGAGGTCGCCCGGCTCGAAGGCCTCGGCGCGGTACGGGCCGACGTGGGTCAGGGCGACGTCTCCTGGGTCGTCCTGGCCGACCCCGTGGGCAACGAGTTCTGCGTCCTCGGCCGGGGCTGACACGGAAATCCGTCCGGCACCAGCTCGCCGCACATCCTGGTCGGCGTCATCCTGATCCGGCTCCCGGCAGCGCGCGGTCCACTGAGTCGGCCGTGGCCGGCTGCCGCACCGGTTCGGGGTGGTCCTTCGGTGCGGCAGCCCCTGATGTCACGAGGGGTAGCAGCCGCGCACTGGGTCCGTCTCGCTGTAGATGGCGGTGTCCTTCATCCAGCCGTACTGGCCGTTGTCGGCGACGGTCCTGAGCCAGCGCGTCGGGTGCGGCCCGCCCACGTAAGCCTGTCCGTCCACCTTGCAGTAGAACCAACTCGGATTGGAGTACATGGCGCCGACGACGTGGTCGGGGTTGGGATACAGGCGGCTGTTCCCTATCGATCCGTACACCGGGGCTCCGGAGACGTTCTCACACCAGTACCTGTTGCCGTCGGCGTGCGGCCAACAGCCGGCGGCGGCGGACGCGGACGGCGACGCGACGGTCGTGCCGATCGCCGCGGCCAGGCCGGCAGTGGCGACAAGCCATCGAAACCTCATGTGAACGTTCCTTTCCCTATCAGGATGTGTGTGTTCCTGGTTCGTGGGTCGTGGTTCCGTCGTGGTTCCGTCGAGGCTCAGCCGCGGATCTGGCGCCCCCACTCGCCGTACGCATGGGCCGTGTTGACGCCGGTGGTCGTGACGCGGTTCGCCCGGTCGTCGCAGACGCGGTACCGGTGTGTCCTGCCGTGCGTCAGGAGGGGCACTGGCGGATCTGCTGCTTCCAGACGTCGGGGTTTCCCGTGTTCAGGTACCAGTCGTTGACGTAGCCCGAGCGGCTGTTGGGAAGCTCGATGGACATCCAGTAGCGGTAGTTGGGGTTGTCGTAGGCCCCGTCGCCGAGCTTCCAGCAGGACAGACCGACCTCGTTGCCGTTGTACAGCCTGCTGTAGGCGGCCTCGATGGAGTCGTAGCCGTAGCCGGGGCCCCGGCGCACCAACAGATACGAGCCGGGGTCAATGCCGGTGACCGTGGTGCAGGGAATCCAGCTGCCGGATCTCTCGCACTGGTGGATCGCGGCGTTCGCAGGCGCAGCCGTTCCCAGGAGCGCCGCCACGGCGGCGACCGCCGTGGTCGCGGTGGCCGGCATCTTCCTGCGTCCCATGCTCATATCAGGTGTGCCCTTTCGCTTCGGTCCAGTCCTGCACCGAAGCCTGCCGACCCGCGAGGCGAATCCGCGCCCCCTTTCGGTCAGGGCCGAAAGCCGGTGGTTCCGGCCGCCCGCGGCTACAACGGCCGCCGCACCGAGCATGCGCAATTTCCTCACCACTGGCCTCCTGACAAAGGGGATGCCCCTGTACGACCCTGGGAGGGCCGCTCCGCCGACCGGGCTGACCACCGGACGAGCAGTGCGTTCGCAGCTGTTGATCGAGGGGGACGACGGGATGAAGACACGCCTGCTTTCCGGCGTGAACCGGGTGCCGGACACGAGCGAAGGCCTCCGGGCGGCCCGAATCGGAGACGACCGCCCGCCGGAGTGAAGGCCGCGTCCGGGCCGACCGCTGCCGGACCCCACCGACCGGAGCTCCGCTCCCGGGAGTCCGCAACAGGCTGTCCGTCGCCACGCCCGCCCTGCGGGCGGTGACGCCGCTGTCCGTCCGCGCGATCCGTTCCGCACGGCGACGGGCAGCCCGCGTCATCCAGGACACCTGCCGGACGGCGTGTCCCGACACCGACCCACACACGGGGGAGACAACGTGCTGCGCATTCACTTCACCGACGGGGACCTGGCCCGCGTCCATCTGGCCCGGGAGCCCGACCCGGTCTGGGAGACCCTGCTGGGTCTGCACCAGCTGACCGCGCCACGGCGCGGACTGCCGGTCTTCGCCCCCTGGCGGCGCGACGCCCGCGCCAGACTGGCCGAGGGGCACCTGGCGGGCCCGGTGCGGATGCTCTCCACCCTGGCCCCCGCCTCGGCGGGCTACTGGCCCGACTTCCTGACCCCCGGCGCCTCGGCCGATGGCCTGGAGACCGCGCTCAAAGCACTGCGGGCCACCCCCAAGCCGCGGCTACGCCAGGAGATGGACCGGCTGTCCGAGACCCACCCCCTGCCGGGCTGGGCACACCGTCTCGCCGGGGGCGAGCCGCACCGGATGGAGGAGGTCGCGACGGCGTTCCGTCTGGTGCACCGCACGATCATCACACCTGACTGGACCGGGGCGGCCAGGACCACGGAGGCCGACCGGGCCCTGCGGACACGCGTCCTGCGCGATCGCGGTGTGCACGGACTGCTGGACTCCTTCCGTCCGCTGATGGACTGGCGGCCGCCCGTGCTGCATGTGCGCTACCCGGAAGACCGGGATCTCCACCTCGGCGGACGCGGCCTGCGGCTGATCCCCTCCCACTTCTGCTGGAGGACCCCCATCGCCCTGGCCGACCCCTCCCTGCCCCAAGTCCTGGCCTACCCCGTCACCCACCCCCCGGTCTGGGCACCGCCCGTCACCCGCGACCGCCGTCCCGAAGCCCTGGCCACCCTGCTCGGCCGGACCCGCGCACGCGTGCTGGCCGCCCTGAACACCACCGCGACCACCGGAGAAGTCGCCCGACGCCTCAACATCTCCGCGCCCTCGGCGAGCGAACACATCACCGCCCTGCGCGAGGTCAGCCTCGCGCACAGCCGGCGCACCGGCTCCCAGGTCGTACACACCCTCACCCCGCTGGGCACCGCGCTGCTCCGCGGCGAACTCCCGCCGCACCACCCGGCGGCCTGAGGGCGATGGAGAGACGGACCCGCCGCGCGGCAGCCGCTCCTGGCGCTCGCGTGCGGCTGCTTCCGCCGCTTGGCGGCGTCGGGCGTCCTCGGCGCGGCGGGCGAGGGCGGCATCCCGGTGGGGTTGCCCATCGCGGCGGAAGCCGTCTTCGGCCCCCTGCCAACTCCAGTACACCGGAAGGCCGGCGCACCCCTTCGTCCGGGTCCGGGAGCCAAGATCGATTGTCAGTGGTGGGTGAGACGGTAGGAGCATCGAGCCGGAAAGAGTTCGGAAAGAGGGGGAGCTTGTCATGTCCGGAAGCCAGAACTACATCAATCACGTTGCTCTCGTGCTGGATGCCAGTTCGTCCATGTCGCACCTGAGCCGCAAGGTCGTCGAAGTCGCCGACCAGCAGATCGCGTACCTTGCCCGCCGGTCGGGGGAACTGGACCAGGAGACCCGCGTCACGGTGTACGTCTTCGCGGACAAGGTCGAGTGCGTCATCTACGACAAGGACGTGCTGCGGATGCCGTCGCTGAAGACGCTGTATCGGGCCGGTGGCATGACTGCTCTGCTGGCGGCCGCACTGAAGTCACAGCGGGAGCTGGCGCAGACGGCTCAACTGTACGGCGACCACAGCTTCCTGACGTTCGTCCTGACCGACGGGCAGGAGAACGCAAGTCATCGCTGCCCGGACGCCCCTGTCAGGGATCCGCGTGAACTGGTCAAGGCCGTGGCCGAGATGATCGCGACACAGGAGGACAACTGGACGCTGGCCGTCCTTGTGCCGGACCAGATGGGCAAGCGCGAAGCCATGCAGTGCGGTTTCCCGAAGGACAACATCGCCATCTGGGACGCCACGAGCACGCAGGGTCTGGAGGAGGCCGGGCAGGTCATCCGGCAGGCCACCGAGAACTTCATGGTGGGCCGTACCCAGGGCATCCGGGGGTCGCGGGCGGTGTTCTCCACCGGCGCGGAGGCGGTCAACGAGGACACCATCAAGGCGGCCGGCCTCACCCCGGTGGATCCGTCGGGGTACCAGCTGATCCCGGTGGCCCGTGACGCGGCGATCCGGGACTGGGTCGTCGAATGCGGGCACACCTACCGCACCGGTGGTGCGTTCTACCAGCTGAGCAAGTCGGAGAAGGTCCAGGCGAGGAAGCAGATCGCGGTGCTGGAGAAGAAGACGGACCGGGTGTACACGGGGCCCGAGGCCCGGGCCCTGCTCGGCCTGCCGAACACGGAAGTCCGCGTCAAGCCGGACCACAACGACGACTTCACGATCTTCGTGCAGAGCACCAGCGTGAACCGCAAGCTCGTACCGAACACGCGGCTGTTGCTGATGCTCTGACGCCTTACTGGAGTACGCGTTCGATGCGCTGCGGCTGTCCGGGACCGGCACGACCGGCTGGCCGTACCCCGGGGGGACGCTGAATGCCACGCTGGTGGAACCCGAACCGGTGGAACCCGAACCGGTGGAAGCCGGCTCGACATCGCCCGCGACGCCTCCGGCCGGTGTCGGCGGCACGGGCGCGGCGGCCTCGGGCGACGCGTGAGGAGCACCGGCGGAGCGAGCGGATCCGTGATGATCGGCGCGGACGCGGACGCGGACGCGGACGCGGACGCGGGCAGCGGAGAGCGGCCGGCGCTGGGCGTGCTGACGCGGGACCGCTGTCGGCCGACGGCGTCCCGATGGACAGGCTGTATCCGCCGGCACGTCGGCACTGGCCGAACGGGGCGGTGATGACCTGCTCAGGCGGTGGCTCGGGGGTGCGGTCCATCATGCGCGAACGCATCGCGCTGGAATGTTTCCCTCATCGTGGTGTTTTGAGAGGCGACTGCTCATACGCCTGCCGCGGACTCGGACCGAGGCCTTTTCACACAGGAGGACTGTTTTATGAATGACCGGCCCTTGACGCTCATGGCGGTACACGCCCACCCCGACGATGAGGCCACAGGAACAGGAGGTGTCCTCGCCCGGTACGCGGCGGAGGGCATGCGCACGGTCCTCGTGACGTGCACCGACGGCGGTTGCGGTGACGGACCGGGGGGTCTCAAGCCGGGCGATCCCGGGCACGATCCGGCGGCCGTCGCCCTGCTGCGGCGTCAAGAACTCGAGGCGAGCTGCGAAGTCCTGAAGGTCAGTCATCTGGAGATGCTGGACTACGCCGACTCCGGGATGATGGGCTGGCCGACCAATGACGCCCCCGGCTCCTTCTGGCAGACACCCGTGGAGGAGGGCGCTGCCCGACTCGCGGAACTCCTGCGGCGCTACCAGCCCGATGTGGTCGTCACCTACGACGAGAACGGCTTCTATGGCCACCCCGACCACATCCAGGCCAACCGCATCACGATGGCGGCGCTGGCCATGACCGCGCTGACACCGAAGGTGTACTGGACGACGGCGCCTCGCTCGATGATGCAGCGGTTCGGCGAGGTCATGCGCGAGTTCGGTGCGGACGAGCAGGAGCCGGATCCCGCCGAGGCCGCCGCGATGGCCGAGATCGGACTCCCCGACGAGGAGATCACCACCTGGGTGGACACCACCGCGTTCGGCGGCCAGAAATTCGATGCGCTGGCCGCGCACGCCAGTCAGGGTGAGAACATCTTCTTCCTGAGGATGGGCCAGGAGAGGTTCACCGGGTTGATGGGCGTCGAGACCTTCGTACGTGTCCAGGACACCACCGGCGCGGCCGTGCCCGAGAGGGACCTCTTCGCCGGACTGCGCTGATCCGCCCCTCGGGGGCAGAGAGCTCATGGCCCGTACGGTTCGACCGGGCGTGCTCGCACACCCGGTCGGCAGTCTCCTCCAGGGCGCTGCCGACGGGCCACGGCGGCGGGCCGGCCGGACGTCATCTCGTCGAGGGCCGAGGTGAGGTCACGACGGCCGGTGGGGTCGATCCGCTGCACCAGGACGTCCAGTTCGCCGCCGCAAGTCAGGCCGACGGCGAAGGCGTCGTCGTCGGAGTAGCCGAACCGTGCCCGGGTCGCGGGCTCGTTCGACTCGAGTACCTGTCGGCACAGCTCGTAGACGGCGCCCTCCACGCAGCCTCCGGACACGCTGCCGACCACGGTGCCATCGGCGTCCACGGCCAGCGCGCTGCCGACGGGCAGTGGTGCGCTGCCGCTGACCTGGATCACGGTGGCGAGGGCGAAGGGGCGGGCCTCGTGGCACCAGGTGCGCAGCGTGTCCGCGATGTTCAGCATGGGTGGGATCTCCAGGAAGGGCGGCCTGTGCGGCGGTGCTGTGCACCGCCGCACAGGGCTCGGCTCACAGCAGGGACTCGGCCGTGATCGGCAGGTCACGGACCCGGCGGCCGGTGGCGTGGAAGACCGCGTTGGCGATGGCGGGTGCCACGCCCACCAGGACCACCTCCCCGAGGCCCTTGACGCCGAGGGGGTCGGCCTCGTCGTCCCGGCCGTCGACGTAGATCGCCTTCAGGTCGGGGACGTCCGCGTTGACCGGGACCAGGTAGTCGGCGAGGTCGGCGTTGACGATCCGGCCGTCACGGTGGTCGGTGACCGTGTGTTCCAGCAGGGCCATGCCGATCCCGCCGGTCATCGCGCCGATGGCCTGGCTGTCGGCCAGCTTCGGACTGATGATCCGGCCCGCGTCGAAGACACCGAGCATGCGCCGCACCCGGACCAGTCCCAGGCGGGCGTCCACGGCGACCTCGGCGAACACCGCGCCGTACGCGTACATCGAGGACCGCGACTGGCCCGGGGTCCAGGAGCCCATGACCTCCAGGGACTCGCGCTTGTTGCGGGTGAGGAGCTGCCGGTACGTCTCCCCGCGGGCGGGGTCGGTCCTCACCTGCAGCCGGCCACCCCGTACGACGACGTCCTCGGTATCGGCGCCGTACAACGGTGAGTCCTCGTCCCCGACGGCGAGTTCGATGGCCTGCTGCCGCAGTGCGTCGCAGCCGTCCTAGACGGTCGACCCGACGCTGGCCATGGTCAGCGAGCCGCCGTGGAGCGGGGCCGTGGGCATGTTCGTGTCGCCCAGCCGGAAGGTGACGTTGCGCACCGTGAGGCCGAGGGCGTCGGCCGCGACCTGCGTCATGGAGGTGTAGGTGCCGGGGCCCATGTCGCTGGTCGAGGACTCGACCAGGGCGGTGCCGTCGGCGTCCAGGCGCACCGAGGCCCGGCCCGGCGCCCGCAGGGTGTCGTAGAGCGCTGTCGCCATGCCGGTGCCGATCAGCCAGTCGCCGTCGCGGGTCGAGCGGGGCTTCGGGTTGCGGCGGTTCCAGCCGAACTCCCGGGCGCCCACGGTGTAGCACTCCCGCAGTCGCCTGGTGGAGAACGGTCGCCCGCTCGACTGGTCGTTCTCGGGTTCGTTGCGCCGCCGCAGCTCGATGGGGTCGATACCGAGCTCGTGCGCGAGCTCGTCCATCGCGCTCTCGACGGGGAAGACGGCACTGGAGTACCCGGGCCCGCGCATCGGGGTCGGGGTGTTCACGTCCAGCGGCACCGTCCGGTGCGTCTGGCTGACGTGGGGCGTGGTGTAGAGCATCTGTCCCGGAACGAGGACACCGCGCTCGGTGAACGTCTCGTAGCGTGACGTCTCCGCGCGCAGGTCGTGGGTCATCGCCGTCAGCCGCCCGCGGCGGTCACTGCCCAGGCGCACCTTGTACGCGTACGACGGCCGGAAGCCCACCCCGAAGTAGAGCTGCCCGCGGGTGAGGACGAGCTTGACCGGGCGGCCCGTCTCACGGGCGGCGAGAGCGGCGACGGTGATGTGCGGCCAGGCCCGCGCGGCGTTGCCGAACGCGCCGCCGACGAACGGTGAGACGACGCGGATGTTCTCCGCCGGGATGCCGAAGTTGGCGGCGACTTCGTCCCGTGGGCTCTGCACCCACTGGGTCTTGTCCCACAGCGTGAGCCGCTCACCGTCCCAGCGGGCGACGGTGGCGTGGAGCTCCATCGCGTTGTGGTGGTTGCGGGCCGTCCGGTAGGTCATCTCCAGCCGTACGGGGGCGTCGCGCAGGGCCGTCTCCGCGTCGCCGCGCGCGTAGGTGCGGGGTTCCCCCGCCGCCGGGGCGTCCGTCAGATCGGTGACCGGCCGCTCGGCCTCGTAGGCGATCTCCACCAGGCTCGCCGCGTGCTGGGCGGCCTCCAGGGTGGTGGCGACGACGACGGCGACCGGCTGGCCGTGGAAGTGGACCCGGTCGTCCTGGAAGACGCGCAGCCGCTCGCCCGGAAGGTTGAGCGATCCCGCGTTGGGCCCGTACGGCAGCTTGGGGGCGTTGCGGTGGTGGATCACCTTCAGGACGCCGGGCTGGGCCTCGGCGGCGCGGGTGTCGATGGCGGTGATGCGGCCCCGGCCGATGCTGCTGTCGACCACGACGGCGTGCACGACGCTCTTGGGTCCATCAGGTTCGTGATCGGCGGCGTACTTCGCCTGCCCGGTGACCTTCAGGCGCCCGTCCACCCGGGAGAGCGGTGCGCCGACGGCTGCCTGCGGCTGGGGGCTCATGTGTGGTCTCCTACGATGCGCAGCTGGCGTTCGACGGTGCGTTTGAGCAGCTCGACCTTGAAGCGGTTGTGCTCCAACGGCCGGGCCCCGTCCGCAGCCGACGCGGCTGCTCGGGTCCAGAGACGTTCCGAGGGGCGTTCGCCGATGAGGGCTCGTTCGACCGCCGAGAGCTTCCACGGCACGGTGCCCACGCCGCCGGCCGCCACCAGGGCCTCACGGATCACACCGCCACGGACCTGCAGGGCGACGGCGGCGGAGGTGAGGGCGAACTCGTAGGACTGCCGGTCCCGCACTTTCAGATAGCCGGACTTCAGCGGGCGCGGGTGGGCCGGGATCTCCACATCGGTGATCAACTCGCCCTTCCGCAGGGCCTGTTCGTGGTTCGGTGTGCTGCCGGGCCGGAGCAGGAAGTCGGCGAAGGCGACGGTGCGCCGCCCGTCCGGGCCGAGCAGACGCACCCGTGCCTCCAGGGCGGCGAAGGCGACGGCCACGTCGGAGGGATGGGTGGCGACGCAGGCGTCGGAGGTGCCCAGGATCGCGTGGGTGCGGTTGACGCCTTCCAGTGCGGCGCAGCCCGAGCCGGGCTCGCGCTTGTTGCAGTCGGCGGTCACGTCCCGGAAGTACGTGCACCGGGTGCGCTGCATGATGTTGCCGCCGATGGTGGCCATGTTGCGCAGCTGGGCGGAGGCGCTCAGCTCCAGCGCCTGCGAGACGACCGGATACAGCGTGCGCACCTTGCGGTGGGCGGCGGCCTCGCTCATGGTCACCAGCGCGCCGATGCGCAGACCGCCCCGTTCGGTGACGGTGACCTCGTCCAACGGCAGCCCGCTGATGTCGACGAGGGTTTCCGGGCGCTCGACGGTCTCGCGCATCAGGTCGACCAGAGTGGTCCCGCCCGCGATGTAACGGCCGCCACGACGACCGGCGTCGAGGGCTTCCCGGGTGTCGGACGCCTTGGTGAAGGAGAAGGGGTACATGGGCACTCACTTCCGACCGGCTTGTTCGACCGCGCGCACGATCTTCACGTAACACCCGCAGCGGCAGATGTTGCCGCTCATCCACTCCCGGATCTCCTCCGGGGAACCGGTGTGGCCCTCCCGCAGGCAGCCGACGCCCGAGACGATCTGGCCGGGCGTGCAGTAGCCGCACTGGAAGGCGTCCTGGTCGATGAACGCCTGCTGCAGCGGATGGAGTTCGTCTCCGTCGGCGAGGCCCTCGATGGTGGTGACCTCGGCCCCCTCCAGACGAACGGCCAGCGTCAGGCAGGAGTTGACCCGGCGTCCGTCGACCAGGACCGTACAGGCCCCGCAGGCACCGGCGTTGCAGCCCTTCTTCGAGCCGGTCAGGCCGAGGTGCTCGCGCAGCAGGTCCAGCAGCGAGGTGCGGTTGTCGACCGTGACGGTGTGCCGCTCGCCGTTGACGGTCATCGAGACGCGGCTGCCGGGCGCCGCATCGAGGGCGGTGGCCTCTTCGGCGGTGGCCTCCTCGGCGCCCAGCAGCGACGGACCCGCGACCAGACCGCCCGCCGCGATGACACCGCCCGCCGCGGAGGTCGTCGCGATGAACGTACGGCGTGAGGGTGTGGACGCGGCCCGGGTGGGGGGAGACGTGGCTGACTCGGGGGTTTCGGTGGACATGCTCACTCTCTCTGCACGGGGAACGTGGGGGATTCCCCCAGCCTGGCGGGACAACTGGCCCTGTGGCAGGCCGTGTTGTGCCGTGGAGCGGCCAGCCGGGGTGTGTCAGGGCCCCTCACCCACCTGTCCCACCGGCCACGGCACTGTCAGACTGAACCTTTTGGGAAAGGGGTCGGTCAGTCCCGGAGCAGGCCTGTGCGGCGCAGCCACGCCCGGACTTCGGCATCGGCGTTCCGGACCTCCTCGCCACGCACCGCGAGCCCTTCCCCGATGGTCGCGCCCGGGCAGGACGCGGCGTAGTCGCGCTCGGTGGTGCCCAGTCCGCTCATCGCGTACGTCGTGACCGGATGGACCGTCCTGCCGCGGAAGCCGTACCTCTCGGCGAAGGTCGACATGATCATGGGTGCCCGGACGTTCCAGATGGGGCCGGCCAGCAGCACCACGTCGTAACGCTCGATCGAGGCCGGGGGGTCGGCGATCGCGGGCCGGGAGTCGGCCTCCTGCTCGCGGAGGTTGCGGGCGACCGTCTCGTCGTAGTCGTCGGAGTAGGGGGCGACGGCTTCGATGCGGTGCGTGTCGCAGTCGATGTGGTCGCTGATCATCCGGGCGAGGACCTCGGTGTTGCCGATCCTGAGGTCCGTACGCCCGCCGTAGTAGTAGTTCTCGCCCGGCCGGGAGAAGTACGCCAGCAGGACCCGGCTCCCGGGTGAGGCCGTCGGGGCAGCTCGCTCGCCTGCCCCCGGCGCCGTGCCGCTCGACCGTGACGGGGAGCCGCAGCCGGTGAGCTGTACGCCGGTCATGACGGTGGCTCCTCCCAGAAGTACGCCACGAAGGAGCGCGCGTCGCCCCGGCGCGGCGGGTTCGCCCGGCCCGGCGCCGAGTCGTCCGGCGCCGGGCCGCCCCATGGACGGGTTCAGCGATTGATCCATCGCTGCATCTGTTCCGGGTAGCGGTCGCCGCTGACGTCGACCCGGTCGGCCGCCTCGGTGATCTCCTCCAGCTCCTGCGGGGTGAGTTCGACGTCGACCGCGCCCGCGTTCTCCCGCAGGCGATGGATCTTCGTGGTGCCGGGGATCGGCACGATCCAGGGGTGCTGGGCCAGCAGCCAGGCCAGCGCGATCTGGGCGTTGGTGGTGCCCTTGCGCGCGGCGACGGCCGACAGCAGGTCGACGAGGGCCTGGTCGGCGGCGCGGGCCTCCTCGGTGAACCGGGGCAGGCTGCCTCGCAGGTCGGAGTCGCCGAAGGACGTGGTGCTGGAGATCGCGCCGGTCAGGAAGCCCTTGCCCAGGGGGCTGAACGGGACGAATCCGATGCCCAGTTCGAGCAGCGTGGGCAGGATCCGCTCCTCGGGCTCGCGCCACCACAGGGAGTACTCGCTCTGCAGCGCCGTGACCGGCTGTACGGCGTGGGCGCGGCGGATGACGTCCACCCCGGCCTCGGACAGGCCGAAGTGCTTGACCTTGCCGGCCTCCACGAGTCCCTTCACCGCGCCGGCGACCTCTTCGATCGGCACGTCGGGGTCGACGCGGTGCTGGTAGAGCAGGTCGATGCTGTCCACGCCCAGTCGGCGCAGGGAGTCCTCCACCGTCGACCGGATGTGCTCGGGACGGCTGTCCAGGCCGGTGGACCGGGAGCCGTCGAAGGAGAAGCCGAACTTGGTGGCGATGACGACGTCGTCGCGAACGGGTGCCAGGGCCCGCCCGACGAGTTCTTCGTTGGTGAACGGGCCGTAGACCTGGGCGGTGTCGAAGAAGGTGACGCCCTGGTCGACGGCGGCGCGGATGAGGGCGATGCCGTCCTGGTCGTCGACTGCCGGGCCGTAGCCGTGGCTGAGCCCCATGCAGCCCAGTCCGATCGCGGAGACCTTCGGTCCGCTGTGGCCGAGAGTGCGGGTGATCAAGGCATTTCTCCTCATGACGTACGGGCTGTGTTCCAGGCCGCGGTGTGGCGTCGGAGCGGATGTCCCGTGCTCGCGTGCCCTGGGCATCCGCGTCCGCTCTGTCGTCGGGTGCGCGGCGACCGGCTCAGGCGTCCAGGCGCCGTGCGCTGAGCCAGCTGACCATCTGGGGGTCGTGGTGGTCGAAGAACAGGCTCGCCCCGGTTTCCAGGGTGGCGATGGCCGCCATCTGGTCGTCGGTGAGCTCGAAGTCGAAGATGTCGAAGTTCTCCGCCATACGCTCGGCACGGACCGACTTGGGGATCGCCACGACACCCCGCTGGGTCAGCCAGCGGAGCACGACCTGCGCCACGGACTTGCCGTGCTTCTCGCCGATGCCGCTCAGGACCGGGTTGGTGAAGAGGTCGTTCTTGCCCTCGGCGAAGCCGCCCCATGACTGGATCTGGACGCCGTGCTCGCGCATGAGTTCCTGGTCGGCGGTGCGCTGGAAGAACGGGTGGGTCTCGATCTGGTTGACCGCCGGGGTGATCTCGTTGTTGATGATCAGGTCCAGGAGCCGGTCCGGGTAGAAGTTGGCGACGCCGATCGCCCTGGCCAGGCCCTCCCGGTTCAGTTGCTCCATGGCGCGCCACTGGCCGTACACGTCGCCGTAGGGCTGGTGCATCAGATACAGGTCGAGGTGGTCCAGGCCGAGCTTGGTCAGCGAGGTCTCGAAGGCGCGCTTGGTGTTCTCCTCGCCGGGCGCGTCCTGGACCCACAGCTTGGTGGTGACGAACAGTTCCTCGCGCGGGATGCCGGCGGCCTTGATGGCGCGGCCGACGGCCTCCTCGTTCTGGTAGGCGGCGGCCGTGTCCAGCAGCCGGTAGCCGGCCGCGAGGGCCTCGGTGACGGCCTGCTCGGTCTGTTCCGCCGGGATCTGGAAGACACCGAAACCGAGGACCGGCATCTCGACGCCGTTGTTCAGGGTGACGTTCTGCATGGGATTTCTCTCTGTACTGGACGGGTGGGGCCGTGGCGGCGATCAGTAGACGGATGTTCGGGCCCGGCGACGACATCGGTCCGTTCGGCGGGGACCTGCTTCAGCGGGAGCGCCGTCAGGGCCGGCACGGCCGGCGCGCCGCCGACGCCGACGGGCACCCTCACCTTCACCGGGCGACGGGGCCCATGAAGACGAAGGCGGACGGGGACAAGGAACGATCTCCTGCACGGGGAACCAGGTACTGAGAGCGCGGTTCGTGACCGCCCACTGACGCCTGCGCGGGAACCAGGTACTGACACAAAGAGAGCCTCGCGCCTTTTCCCGTTCTGTGGCAGGCCGGGATGTGCCAGGGAGTGGTGTTCAGGGGTGTGACAGGACCCCCCACACGCCTGCCGCGCAGGTCAGCGCGGTGTGACACTGGAGCCATGGCATCCGAGCAGAGCACCGGCAGGAGCGCCGACATGGAACTGGGCCGGTTCCTGCGCGCGCGTCGCACCCAGACCAGCCCCGACCAGGTCGGCCTCACCGTGGGCCCCGGACTGCGCCGCACCCCTGGCCTGCGCCGCGAGGAACTGGCCACGCTCTCCGGCATCAGCATCGACTACTACGTCCGGCTGGAACGCGGCAAGGAGACCCGCCCCAGCCCCTCCGTGCTGGACGCCCTCGCCCGTGCCCTGCGCCTCGACGACGCGGAGCACCAGCACCTGCGCGAGCTCGCCGCCCGAGCCGCGCGGTACGCTCCCGAACCGGCGCCGCCGCCCAGCCGCACCGTGCGCCCGCATCTGACAGTGGTCCTGGAGACCCTGCGGCCGAGCCCGGCCTACGTCGTCAGCCGCAGCATGGACCTGCTCGCCTGGAACCCCGGCGGCCTGGCCCTGTACGCGGGCCTCGCGGACTGGCCCGCCACCCAGCGCAACCTCGCCCGCTACCTGTTCCTCCACCCCACCGCCCGCACCCTCTTCCCCGACTGGGACAACCAGGTCCGCGCCTGTGTCGCCCGGCTCCGAGCCCTGGCCGGCATGGATCCGGACGCCCCCGATCTCACCAACCTGGTGGGTGAACTCCTGCTCAAGAGCCCCGACTTCGCCAAGCTGTGGGAGCGCTACGACGTCGTCGGGCGCAAGAAGATCCAGAAGACCTTCCACCACCCCCAGGTCGGCATCCTCACCCTCAACGGCCAGGGCATGCATCTCGAGGGCACCCCCGGCCAGCGCCTCGGCGTCTACACCGCCGAACCCGGCAGCCCCGACCACGACACGATGCTCCTGCTCGACATGACCGGGCCCCAGTCCACCGACCACCGGAACACGAACGCCGAGCACCAGGCGGGCCCCCGGTCCTGACCGACACGATGGCGCCGGGGGCCAGGCGGACGACCCGGACCGTCGGCTCCCCGGAACGGGACCGGTACGGGACCGGTGGGGGGAAGGCCGGGCGAGGTCGCGCAGGTGCCCGCCGCCTCAGCGGTCACCTGGGTTCAGGTGCAGAGCGCATCGCCGGGGTAGTCGGTCATGAGCGTGGGCCAGTGGTGGGTCGTGCTGGCCTGACAGATGCGTTGGGTGATCTGTCGGGTCTCGAGGATCCATGAACGCCTCTCGCCCCCGCCGATGGCCGCGAGGGTGTGACCGTCAGGGCTGACTGCCAGGGCGCTGACGCCGCCGTCCGTTCCGCCGGAGATGACGGCCGTAACGCGTCGTGTCCTGACATTCCACAGGCGCAGCGTGCGGTCGTGGCTGCCGGTGATCATGGTCTGTCCGTCCCGGGTGAAGGCGAGCGCGGAGACCGCCTGACTGTGACCGCTCAGGGTGGCGCTCACCTCATGCGTGGCGGCATTCCACAGCTTGACCGTCCGGTCTGCGCCGGCGGTGGCGAGGATGCGCCCGTCCGGGCTGAACGCGAGGGCGTGGACGGCGTCGGTGTGCCCGGCGAGCACAGCACCGGCCCGACGGCCGGTGACACTCCACAATCGGGTTGTCCGGTCGCCGCCCGCCGTGGCGAGCGTGTGACCGTCAGGACTGAAGGCCACGGCGAAGACGCCGTCCTCGTGTCCCCTGAACACGGCGGACGTGCGCCGCTCGGCCACATTCCACAGGCGTACGGTCCGGTCGTAGCTGCCGGTGGCGAGGGTACGTCCGTCCGGGCTGAAGGCAGCCGCCAGCACGGTGCTCGTATGGCCGGTGAGGACAGCGGTCTGCCGGTGTGTGGCGGTGTCCCACAGCCGGACGGTGCGGTCGGCGCCAGTGGTGGCGAGCGTGCGGCCGTCCGGGCTGAAGGCCACGGCGTAGGCCACGTTCTCGTGGCCGGTGAGCGTAGCCGTCACCCGCTGTCGCCTGGCGTCCCGCAGTGTGACGGTGCCCGTCGCGGAGGTGGTCGCGAGTGTGCGGCCGTCCGGACTGAAGGCCACCCGCACGGCGCCTTCCATGCCGAGGATGGCGGTTGATTCGCGTATCGCCGTGTTCCACAGGCGCGTCGTGCCGTCGGCGCCGGCGGTTGCCATGGTGCGGCCGTCAGGGCTGAACGTCACCGCGTTCACGGCGGCGTTCTCATAGGCGGGGAGGGTGGCGGTCCGGCGGTGTGTGCGCGGGTTCCACAGCATGATGCGGCCGTCCATACCGGCGGTAGCCAGGGTGCGGCCGTCCGGACCGAAGGCCACCGCTTCCACGGAGCTGTTGTGGCCGCGTAGGACGGCGACGGTTCGCCGCGCCGCGATGCTCCACAGCCGGGTGGTGCTGTCATCGCCGCCCGATGCCAGGGTGCGGCCGTCCGGGGAGAAGGCCAGTGCACCGACGGCGTCGGTGTGCCCGGTGAGAACAGCCGTGGTGCGGCGCGACGCCACGTCCCACACCCGCACGGTGCCATCGGCGCCGGCTGTCGCCGCCCTACGCCCGTCCGGTGACCACATCACCGCCCTGACCGCTCTGTCGTGCCCGGTCAGCGTGGCAGCCGTCCGGCGGGTACATGCCGTAGGCGCTGAGCAGACTGCTGCGAGCCTCCACCGTGGGCGCCTGCCGAAATCCCTTGAGCGCCAACAGCATCGCTGCCTCCGGACGCTGCGACACAAGCGCGTCCGACCGCACCGCGAGTTCCCGGGAAACCGCGACATCGCGCTGGCGCTCCGCCGCTCGCTGTGCCCGCACCGCGCCGACGGTAGTGGTGGCGGTCAACACGAGGAGGACGCTCAGTATCGCCACCGTCTGGCGGCGGCGCCGGGCGCGGCGACCGGCCGCCGTGTGTTCGGCCGCTTGCGCCGCCAGACTGGCCTCCAGGAATTCCTGTTCTCCCGTGGACAGGGACATCCGCGTGAGTTCGGCGGCTGACGCCAGGCGGGTGCCGCGGTAGAGGGCTCCGGGGTCGCGGTCCAGTTCCTGCCAGGTGGTGGCGGCTTCGGTGAGGCGGCGGTGCCGGCGAAGGAGTTCGCGGTCCTCGTCGATCCAGGTGCGCAGCCGGGGCCACGAGGTGATGAGCGCTTCGTGGGCGAGGTCGACGGTGTCGTCATCGAGGGTGACCAGGCGGGCGCGGGCCAACTGGTCCAGGACCAGGGCGGTGTCGGCACCTTCGGGGCCGCTGCCGGCGAATTCGGTGCGGCGGGCGGGGCGACGGGAATCCTGTGCCCCCTCACCAGGTGTGATCAGCCGCAGCAACAGGCGGCGGGCGAGTGCGGCCTGGCCGGACGACAGGTCGGTGTAGACGTGTTCTGCCGTGCCGGCGATGGCACCGAGGACGCCACCGGCGGCCTCGTACGCCTTCAGCGTGAGCGTTTTGCCGCGGCGGCGGCGCCAAGTCTCCAGCAGGGCGTGGGACATCATCGGCAGAGCACCGGGCTGGCCGTCGACTTCGGCGATGACCCGGGCGGTCAGCGCGCGCTCAAGGGTCAGGCCGTCGGCGGCCGCAGGTCTGACGATCGCCTCCCGCAGCTCGTCCGTGCTCATCGGTCTGACCAGTAGATGCGCCCCCTGCAGCGCGTCGGCCAGGGCACGGTGGTCGGCGCAGTGGCCGTAGAAGTCCGCCCGCACCGCGATCACCACCCGCAGCCGGCGGCCTGGATCGAGCGCGCTCAGCAACAGGCCGATGAACCGGTCGTGTTCGGCGGTGTCCTGGCAGAGGGTGAAGACCTCCTCGAACTGGTCCACGACCACCCACGTGTCCGCCTCGCCCGCCACCGGGATGAACGCGTGCGCGTGCGCGGTGGCCGGATATTGACCCGGGGTGAGGATCCTGATGGCCGCAGGACGGTCCTGGGGCGGGCGGTCGCAGCGCAGCGCCGGGATCAGCCCGGCCCGCAGCAGCGACGACTTCCCGCTGCCGGACGTACCGACGACACCCACGAAACGGTGCGCCCCCGCCAACTGGACCAGTTCGGCTATCAGACGGTCACGGCCGAAGAACCGGTCACGGTCGTCCGGCTCGAATCGGGCCAGACCCGAGTACGGCGCCACCGCCCCGTCGTCATGCGGCGGCTGTAAGGACTCGTCCAGCGCCCGTTGCCAGCGCGGTTCCCACTCCTCAGGGTCCCCGCCGCACACCGCTACGTAGGCCAGGACCACCGGGAGCGAGGGCAGCCGCTCTCCTGCGGCGGCCTCGGACAAGGTCGGGGCCGAATACTCGGCACGCTCGGCCATGGCGCGGTAGGTGATCCCGCCGGACTCCTGGCGCAGCGTGCGCAGTTGATGGGCGAAACGCTGGACCGGCCCGGCTTCGGGATCCAGCGGACTCTCACGGCGGCCCATCTTCTGTTTCCCCCCTGCGGCTGACACGACGTTGGTGGTGATCACGAAGGGTCGGCGTACCGACGTCTCCGCGATCTGGACCAACCGTGTAGGACACCGGTGCACCGCCGCCAGACACCGTCGAGCCGATCCGCCTCTCGTGGGGGTACGCCATCAGCATCAGCCACTGCCGAGTCCACCCGGGAGGGACAACCCGATTCCGCTGGGGTCCCATCCCTGGTGGACCTGGTGGACCTGGTGGACCTTGCCTGTCAGAACCTGGTGTTGGTGGCCCAGATCGGACGAACGCTGAGGCTGCCGCCGCTGACCTGGCCGCAGTAGATCACGAAGTTCGAATCCTCCTGCAAAGCCAGCAGCGGGACGAGGCTGCCGCAGTCGTTGGTGGTATTCGTCGCCCACCGGGCGGTCTCACCAGCGGTGTAGAGAACCAGGTTGTCGTCGGGCTGGAACAGCATCCGGGTAGCCCCCGAGCCTCTGGTGTTACTCGCCCACCGCGCCGCGTTGTTCCGCACGTCGTACAACACCAGGTTGCCGTCGGTCTGCATGGACAGCCGGGCGTTGCCGAATCTCCAGCTTCCTCCGCGGTCGAGCCACTGGTACGCGTTACTGAAGTGCACCAGTACCCCGCTGACGTACCCGTCGAAGCTGCTGCCCAGCGGCGGATTGGCTGCCTGCGCCCTCCCGGTGGCGCCGTACCCGATGCTTTCCGCCGACAACGGCCGGCCGTCACGGTCGACCACCTGTATCGCGTCCGCCTTGTCCGTCCCCTCAGCCGAATCAGCCGACGCCGGCTGTGCCGAGGCCGACGGTGCGACAGCCGACACCATCCCGGCCACCATGACGGTGGCAAGGACACCCTTGACGAACTTCACGAAACCTCCCGTTGGCGGTGCGGGTGGCCGATCGGCCCCAGCACACCTTGGCAATGGAATGACAGGCCGGCGCATGCCCCGGCCTCGAACTCCCCGACACGGGGTGAACGCCAGCAACTCCAGTACGCCCAGAGTTGATGGGCAGCCCCTCCCGGCCCACCTATCAATCGCCATGACCGGAGGTAGGGGTGGTGCAGGCGTGCCGTGAGCGCACGAAGCCGGTGTCCACCGCACGGTTGGCAGCCGCCCGCCTCCGGTGATATCCCCGGCGCTGCCTGAGAGGTCCTGGGATTGCGTGTATCGCGGGCATAATGTTCCTGCTGCGCTACGTACCCGACAACTCCCAGGGCCTTCTCGGGATCTCGCCCAACCGCTACCTCCTTGTCCGCACCTTCGCCCCCGCCGCGGCCGTGGCGATGGTCTTCCTGCTCGTGTTCGGCCTCGTCGGGGGATGGATCCTCGCCGGCCGGATGCTCGCACCACTCACACGGATCACGGATGCGGCACGGATGGCCGGAAACGGGTCGCTCTCCCACCGGATCCGCATGACGGGCCGCCAGGACGAATTCCGCGAACTCTCCGACACGTTCGACTCGATGCTCGAACAGCTCGAGTCGCACGTCGCCGAGCAGCAGCGGTTCGCCGCGAACGCCTCCCACGAACTGGGCACCCCGCTGGCGATCTCGCGGGTGCTTCTCGACGTCGCCCGCAAGGACCCCACGCGGGACCCGGGCGAACTCATCGAACGCCTGCACGCTGTCACCACGCGGGCGATCGACCTCACCGAGGCCCTCCTGCTGCTCGGCCGCGGCGATCGAGGAAACCTCACCCGCGAGAGCGTCGACCGCTCCCTCATCGCCGAAGAAGCCGCCGAAACGCTGCTTCCCCTCGCCGAACAGCGCCGGATCACGCTCGAGGTCTCCGGCGGGGCGGCCCGCACCAGCGGCTCGGCGGAGCTCCTGCTGCGGATGGTGACGAACCTCGTCCAGAACGCCATCGTCCACAATCTCCCCGGCGGCAGCACCGTGACGGTCCGCACCGAGGCGCACGGCGGCACGAGCGTGCTGCGGGTCGAGAACACGGGCCGTCGGCTCCCACCAGAACTGGTACCGACCCTCACCGAACCCTTCCGCCGAGGAACGGAACGCGTACGCACCGACCAGCACGCCGGCGTCGGCCTCGGTCTGGCCATCGTGCACAGCATCGTCCGCGCCCACGACGGGGCCCTCGACCTCGTCCCCCGCCCCGTCGGCGGTCTCCTCGTCACGGTCCGGCTTCCCGGCACGCCGTAGGCATCCCCGAGCGGGCCCACGAGCAAGGCCCCGACCTCCGCCGGAGGACATCCGTAGGGGGTATCGAGCGGGCCCACGTCCTCCAGGGGGCCGGCACGGTGGCTGCCGTCAGAGCGTGCCTCCGGCAACGGGCCGACAACCGCACCTCAGTCGACCGACAGGAAGTACCGCCGTTTCTCCTTCGCCCGGGCACCCAGCCGGTCATAGAACCTGATCGCGTCCTCGTTCCACGGTGGAGTCTGCCACTGGACTTGGCTGAGTCCCCGTGCACGTGCTTCGGCCAGCACGGCGTCCACCAGCATCGGGCCGACGCCCAGGCCCCGGTGACCGTCTCGCAGGAACAGGCAGTCCATGTGGAGGTACTCCGTACCGTCCCAGGTGGACAACTCGGGCGCGCACGAGGCGTATCCGATGAGCTCGCCGTCGGCCTGCTCCGCGACGAAGCAGCACAGGCGCGGAGCCGCCGGACCGAAGAGCAGTGGCTCCAGCCGGTGGGGCAGGTCGGCAGGCGGCGGCACCGCCCCCTCGTACGCGGCGTGTTCGGCCGCCAGCCGGGCGATGTGCGGCAGATCGGCGGGGCGCGCATGCCGCACCCGAGGCACCCCGGTGCCCGTCAACGAACCTCGCCTTCCAGCACGTCGCCGCGCCACGCGGTCAGCCGCTCTTCGAGAGCGCCGTCTCCATCCAGCACCTGCCGGCTGAACGAGTCCCGCTCGTGAGCCAGCACCGCCGCTTCCCACACGCAGGGAGCAAGGCCCGACCGGCCGGGCCGCAGCCGGCCGAGGTCCCCGGCAGGCCCGGTGAAGAAGGCGAGGTCGGACATGTACCCCTCGATCCAGGTGTGCACCAGAACGTAGTCACCGTCGCCACCGGCATGCATCAGCAGCACGGAAAGCCCGAGTGAGCCCCGCAGATGAGCCGACGACAGGTGGTCGGCCGCGATCCGCAGCGCGGCCTGTGCGTCCCGGTCCGTCACGGTCCGCCCAGGCGCCTCGATCGCATAGGACTTCACCACGTGCCCGGCAACCTCGGAACTGCCCAACGGGCGTACGGTGCGGGCATGGTGGCTGTCAGCCAGCGCAAGCAACGCGCCCGCGTCAGCAGGTGACAGAGACCGGGCTGCGGCAGATTCAGATGTCGTCACCCGCTCATGATGCATGCTCCCTGGTGGCGCTCGGCAAGGACGTGAGATCCGCCGGACATGCCCTGGTGGCTGGTTTTGAGTTCTCCCATCGGCACGTGAGTCGTGGTCCGTTGCGGATCGCGGGGGATGGGGAGTCGGCGACCCTTGTCGCGAACAACGTCTTCCGGGCGCAGGCGTCCGCCGCACAGGGCTGAGCGGGCAGCAGGGACGCGGTGACCGGCACGGCGGTACCCGAGGGCGCCCGCCGTGAACCGAGCTTCGCGCAGACCTCCGGCCGCTCGCGGCCGATCCGCACCGCGAGGACCGGAGAGTTTTACTGAATGCCATTCGATAAGGTTCCGGTGACGTCGTGCGGGCGGCCGTGCCGCCTGCCGAACGGCGGGACATACGAAGAGGAGCCCTCGTGCCAAGGCCGCGCACCCCTCTGCTGGACCGCCGCCGCATCGGCGCCGCAGCGCTGAGACTCGCCGACGACCAGGGCGTCCTCACCATTCCCGCCCTGGCCAGGGAGCTCGGCGTCGCCCCCTCCGCGCTCTACCACCATGTGTCGGGCCGGGACGAGATCATCTCGCTCATGCGGGAAGAGCTGGCCCGGGAGACCAGCCCCGACGCCTGGGACGCGGCACAGCCCTGGGGGCAGGCCCTGGAGGAATGGGCCCGCTCCTACCGCAGGGCCTTCGCCGCGCACCCCGGGGCGGTGCCCCTGCTCGCCACCGCCCCGCTCGCCGAACCCCTCTTGCACGCGATGTACGAGAAGGTCGCCCGACTCCTGCTGACCGCCGGCTTCGGCGCGAGCCAGGTCATGCCTCTGATCACCGCGATGGAGAGCTTCATCCTCGGCTCCGCTCTCGATCTCGTGGCCCCGCCGGTGATGGTCCGCGACGTGACCCGCGTAACCGCCCCGCACCTCACCGCCGTACTCGCGCACACCCCGGCCGACCACCGCCGCGCCGAGCTCGCCTTCGACGTCGGTCTCCGCGCCCTGATCACCGGCTTCCGGGCGCTCCTTCCCCCGGTGACCGGCGCGCACGGCCCCACACCCCTCACACCCCTCACTCAAGTCGCTCAAGTCACTCAAGGCCTCACCGGAGGAGCCCCGTCATGACCGCCTCGTTCCACGTCCTGACCACCGGCTACGCCGACACGCGGGTGGCCGGCACCGTCACCCTGCTCGTCGACGGCGCCACCGTCGCGATCGTCGATCCCGGCATGGTCGCGGACCGCCGGCTCATCCTGGACCCGCTGGCGCCCCACGGACTGGCCCCCGCGGACGTCACCGACGTGATCTTCAGCCACCACCACCCGGACCACACGCTGAACGCCGCCCTGTTTCCCGAAGCCCGCTTCCACGACCACATGGCCATCTACCACGACGACGTCTGGGAGGACCGGAACGCCGACGGATACCGGCTCTCCCCGTCGATCACGCTCATGACGACGCCCGGCCACACCGCCGAGGACGTCAGCACCCTGGTGACGGCGGACGAGGGCCTGGTGGTCCTGACCCATCTGTGGTGGACCGCCGAAGGACCGGCCGACGACCCCTTCGCGCCCGACCGCGATCAACTGCGGGCGGCCAGGGAGAAGGTCCTGGCTCTCGGCCCGGCCCTGATCGTGCCGGGACACGGGGCGCCCTTCGTGCCGTCGGCGACGACGCCCCTCTAGCCCGGCTGGTCCCCGAGACGCGTCGGCCGCCCGGTCCGCTGCGGCCGGTTGAGAGCCGTGTCCCGCGGCGAGATGCTGGAGGCAGCACCCCGTGGGTGACGCAGCGGCGTGACGGGGTGCGGCAGGAACGAGGTCGGGATACCCATGGACGATGAGCCCGACACGACCATAGGAGCAAGGGGAGTAGCCGCACCCGACGACTTCGCGGTCGTCATCGACGCCCGCGGTGCCGTCATGGTGTGGAGTGCCGGAGCCGGGCGGCTGCTCGGGTACGAGCCGGAGGAAGTGACGGGGCGGCCGGCCGCCGACCTGCTCGCCGCGGAGCTGCCCTACGCCATGCGGCACCACGTGGCCGCCGGGGAGCCGTGGACGAGCGATCTGGCGCTGCGGAACCGGCACGGAGACCGTGTCACCGTGCGGCTCCGGGGCACGCCGCTGGTGGACGCGGACGGCGGGAGCCACTGGGTCGTCACCCCGGCGGCGCTGACGTATTCCTCCCGGCCGACCGATCCGGGGACGGCGGGACTGTGGAACCTCACGCTCGCGCAGCTCCCGCTGCCCGTGGCCATCTACGACAGCGAGGCGCGGTTCGTCACCTGCAACGAGGTGATGAGCCAGGCGATGGGGCTGACGCCGGAGGAGATGAGAGGGCGGACACTGTGGGAGATCTATCCCGCCCCGCCCCTGGACGAGATCGACCGTCTCCAGCACCAGGTCGTACGCACCGGGGAGACGATCTTCCGTGAGGAGCAGCCTTTTCGCGCTTCCGGTGAGGTCCGCGATCACGCGTGGTCGCTGTTCCTCTCCCCGCTGAAGGACCGGGCGGGCGCGGTGCTGGGGGTGTCGGCGCTGGTGATCGACATCACCGAGCAGTACTGGGCCCGGCGGCGCCTGGCGGTGCTGAACGACGCCAGCGTACGCATCGGCAGCACCCTGGACGTGACCCGGACAGCCGAGGAACTGGCAGAGGTGGCCGTGACGGGGTTCGCCGACTTCGTCACCGTCGACCTGCTGGAATCGGTCGTCCAGGGACACGAGCCGCAGCCGATACCCCCTGCCACACCGGTCGTCTGCCGCCGGACCGCGCAACGGTCGGTGCTCCCGGGATGCCCGGAATCCGTGATCCCGGTGGGCGACACCGACGTCTGCCCTCCCGGCTCACCCCAGGCCCGGGCGCTGATCACCGGCCGGGGCAGCTACCACACGGTGGGCGACCCGCTGCTGCGCGAGTGGTCGACGGCCTCCCCGGCCCGTGCCGAGAGCATCAGGCGATTGAAGATCCATTCGGTGATGATGGTGCCGCTGAGCGCGCGGGGCGTCACCCTGGGCGTGATGCACCTGCTGCGGCACCGTACGGCGGATCCCTTCGTCCAGGACGATCTGACGCTGGCCGAGGAGATCGCCGCCCGGGCGGCGGTGAGCATCGACAACGCCCGCCGCTACACCCGCGAGCACCGGACCGCGCTCACCCTCCAGCGCAGTCTGCTGCCCGAGCGGCTGACGGGAGCGGATGCGGTGGACCTCGCCCACCGGTACCTCCCCGCCGGTTCGGGGGACGAGATCGGCGGAGACTGGTTCGACGTGATCGCCCTGTCCGGGGGACGGGTCGCGCTGGTGGTCGGTGACGTCGTGGGCCACGGCGTGCACGCCTCGGCCACGATGGGCCGCCTGCGCACCGCGGTACGGACCCTCGCCGACGCCGATTTCGCCCCCGACGAGCTGCTCACCCGGCTGGACGACCTGGTCGTCCGCCTCGACCGGGAGGAAGGCCCGGATGCGCGAGGGCAGGCGGAGGGGACCTCGGGAGAGGTCGGGGCCACCTGCCTCTACGCCGTCTACGACCCCGTCACCGGCCGCTGCGACCTGGCACGGGCAGGGCACCCGTCGCCCGTCCTGGTGACCGCCGACGGGACCGTACACGTACTGGACCTGCCCGCGGGGCCACCGCTCGGCCTGGGAGGACTGCCCTTCGAGGCCGCCCGGATCGAGATGGGCGAGGGCAGCGTGCTCGCCCTCTACACCGACGGCCTGATCGAAACCCCCGGCCGCGATATCGACGTCGGACTCGACCTGCTGTGCGAAGCGCTGCGCCACCCGGCCGCCGACCTGGAGGAGACCTGCGACGAAGTGCTGCGCAAGGTACTGCCCGAACCCCCTGCCGACGACATCGTCCTGCTCCTGGCCCGCACCTCCACTCTCGGCGCGGACCAGGTGCACACCTGGCAGCTGCCCAGGGATCCCGCGGCCGTCGCCGGGGCCCGCAAGGCGGCGTCCGAGCAGCTGGACACCTGGGGGCTGGCCGAGCTCGAGTTCGCCACCGAGTTGATCGTCAGCGAACTCGTCACCAACGCCATCCGGTACGGCAACGGCCCCGTCGAGCTGCGGCTCATCCGCGCCGACGCACTCATCTGCGAGGTCTCCGACGGCAGCAGCACCGCCCCGCACCTGCGGCGGGCCCGCGTCTTCGACGAGGGCGGACGTGGCCTGCTGCTCGTCGCCCAACTGGCCGAGCGCTGGGGCAGTCGTCAGACTTCCGTCGGCAAGACGATCTGGGCGGAACAGCCCCTGCCGGATGAGCGTGCGCGCGAGCGCGACAGCCGGCCCAGTACGCGCGGCTGACGCTGAGAGCGGACCTGACCAGCTCGTAGTGAGTGGCAGCGGCGTACAGGTGGCCCGGGCCATGGTCGATCGATCCGGCAGCACCTGTTCACCGGTTGACCGGTCAGCGCTACCACTGCTTTCAGCCAGGGGAACTGTTCGACGAACAAACCGTGTTCCCCTCCTGGCCTGCCGAAGCAGCGGCCCTCGCACTGATGACGGCTCGTCCGCGCTCTGACTCCGGGAAGCGGTCGAGCATCGCGCGCAACTCCCCGGCGTCGACGTTGGCCCCGAAGGGCTCGGTACCCGGTTCGAGCCGTACGCCTTCGGCGAGGGGGCCTGCCATGACGGGGTCGAAGCCGAAGGCGTCGACGAGGCGCGCGGTGGTGGCGAGGTCGCCCGGATCGTCACCGGCGATCGCGATCGCCTTGCGTCCCGGTGTTCCCCCTGGCCGGGCGCCGTCCTCAAGGTCGTGGTAGCCCATGTGGTTGAACGCCTTGACCACGCGCGTTCCGGGCAGGAACGCCTGCACGATCTCGCTTGACGACGTGTGTGGGTCGGTGAGGTCCTCGCGGACGCCGTCGACCTCCCACCAGTAGTTCATCGCGTCGATGACGAGTTTGTCCTGCAGTGCTTCGGCGGGAATGGTGCGGTACTTGCCGAGCGGGAGGGCGAGGATGGCGATGTCCGCCCGGGCCGCGGCCTCCGTCGCGGTGACGGCGACCGCGCCGGGCGTGAGCACTTCGACGGTGAGGGCGATCTTGGCGGGGTCGCCCGATCCGGCGACCAGCACGCGGTAGCCGGCTGCCAGGGCCAGGCGCGCGAGCACGGTGCCGACTTTTCCCGCCCCCAGGATGCCGACCGTGGCGATGTCCGCGCTGGTCATGCCTTCTCCGTTCTCTTCTCCGTTCACGGTGTCAGCCGGCGAGGATGTCGCGGACCATCGGGATCACCTTCGTGCCGTACAGCTCGACGGCGCGCAGGCGAGCGCTGATCGGGATGGATCCCGCGGTGTAGATGAGGTCGAACCGGCCGACCCCGAGGGCTGTGACGGCACCTGCGATCTTGCGGGCGACCGTCTCGGGCGAGCCGATGTACAGGGAGCCGCGTGCGATCTCGTTCTCGTACTCCTCCCGGCGGACCGGTGGCCAGCCCCGCAGGGCGCCGATGCGGTCACGGATGACCCGGTAGCGGGGCCAGTGCAGCTCCCGGGCTTCCTCGTCCGTGTCGGCGACGAAGCCCGGTGAGTGCATCCCGACCGGATGGGCGGTCGTGCCGAACTCCGCGGTGGCGCGTTGGTAGAGGTCGACATAGGGCGCGAAGCGTTCCGGGCTGCCGCCGATGATGGCGATCATGAGCGGAAGTCCGTAGCGCGCGGTGCGGATGACCGACTGGGGTGAGCCGCCGACACCGACCCAGGTGGTGAGGTGTCCGGACTCGGTCTTGGGGAAGACGTCGGCGTTGTCGAGGGGCGCACGCTTGGTGCCGCTCCAGGTGACGGGCTTCTCCTCGAGCAGCTTGGCGAAGAGCTCGATCTTCTCCTCGAACAGCACGTCGTAGTCGCTGAGGTCGTATCCGAAGAGGGGGAACGACTCGGTGAAGGAGCCGCGGCCGAGGATGACCTCGGCCCGGCCGTTCGAGAGGGCGTCCACGGTCGCGAACCGCTGGAACACGCGGACCGGATCGTCGGAGCTCAGCACGGTCACGCCGGAGGCGAGGCGGATACGGCTGGTGCGCGTGGCGATGCCGGCGAGCACGGTCTCCGGAGTGGAGATCGAGTACTCCGGGCGGTGGTGCTCACCGAGGGCGATGGCGTCGACGCCGATCTCGTCCGCGAGCACGGCCTCGTCGACGACCTGCCGGATGGCCCTCGCGTCGGAAACGAGGGTGCCGGAGTCGTCCTCCGGCACATCGCCGAACGTGTCCAGGCCGAAGACGAGATCAGACATGGGCGGACTCCTTCGTGAGCGGTTCTCGCACTCGCGGGGTGCGATGGCGACCCGTCAGCTCGATCGAGCACGCCGGTTAATTCGTTGACGTGTCAATCATTGCCCCATGTGCTTGATGTGTCAACAAATGGGATGGGCGGCACTACCGTGGCGGAACGAGGCAAGAAAGTTCCGCGTGCCACCGACAGCCGAGGCGTCGAGGTGGTGCTCACGGCAGAGCGCGCGGAAGCCTTCCGGTGTGCGGCGGCGCTCCGTACCCGTCTCGAAACGAGCGCGCCGAACGCCGGACGGCTGTGCGGATCGGCTTCGCGTGAACTCCTCGGCCGTATCAGCGGCGCATTGCTCTGCCGACGCACCGGCCTCGCGCTACCGCGTCGCGCACCACTGGGCAACGACGTGACCCATCCGATGAGTTGGTCGCCCTGAGCGGCGGTGACAGCGAACTGGACTGGAGTGCTAGAACTAGGCGGTGCGGCGCTGGAACTGCTGGTTGGTGCCGGTGCCGCAGGGCCACTGGATGAGGCGGGCACCGTTGACGGTGGACGCGTTGCTCACGTCGAGGCACTTGCCGCTGTGCCGCGCCATGAGGCGGTAGTAGCCGTTGCCCTGGTCCTGGAACTGGAACTGCTGGTTGGTGCCGGTGCCGCACCGGTACTGGTTGACGAAGGCGCCGTCGGCGGTGGAGTTGTTCGCCACGTCCAGGCACTTGCCGCTGTGCTGGGCGAGGACGCGGACGTAGCCGTCACCGGCGTCCTGCAGCCGCCACTGCTGGTTGAGGCCGCCGATGCAGGTGTACTGGACGGCGACCGCGCTGTCGGCGGCGGAGTTGTCGGAGATGTCGAGGCACTTGCCGCTGTGCCGGGCGACCAGGTCGTAGTAGGGGCCGCCGCCCACGCCGGTGACGGTTCCGGCGGTGGTGTCGATGGCGACCTGCGGGTACCACGGCAGGTTCATGGTGGTCTTGGTGGGGAAGGTCAGCGGGAGCCAGACGTACTGCGAGTCGTTGACCGTGCCGCCCATGGAGTTGCCCCACCGGTCGCCCATGTAGAGGTACGAGGTGCCCGAGGTGCCCTGGACGGGCAGGACGAAGGTGGTCTGGGAGTCGTACCCGGTGTAGTCACCGATGTCGGTCATGGCGGTCCAGGGTCCGGCGATGCTGCTGGCGGTGGCGTACTTCTGCTGATTGGGCTTCCAGCCGCTGTTGCCGGAGGTGAGCATGAAGTAGACGCCGTTGCGCTTGAACAGTGCGGGCGCTTCCCGGAAGGTGCCGGGCCAGGGGTTGGCGGTCAGGCTGTCGTAGGCGGAGTAGTCGGCGTTGAGTTTCCAGATCTGCAGGTCAGCGTTGCCGGCCGCGGAGGTGATCTGGTAGGCGGTGCCGTTGTCGTCCTTGAACAGCGTCATGTCCCGGGACGTGGTGCCGGTCGGCGGCCGGAAGCTGCCCTGCCAGGTGTAGTCGCCGTCGACGGTGTCGGAGACGGCGACGGCGGCGCGGGACTGGGTGTAGTCGCTGCCGTTCTCCTTGTGCATCCACAGGACGAACTTGCCGGTGGTGCTGTTGAAGATGACCTTGGGGCGCTCGATGTTGGCGACGTTCAGCTCGGGGGCACTGGACTGGGTCAGGACGTCGTTCCTGAACTCCCACGTCTTCAGGTCGGTCGAGCGGTAGGCGGAGACGGCCTTGAAAGTGTTGTCGGCGTTGCGGTTCTCGCCGAACCAGTAGTAGGAGGAGCCGACCTTGATCACCCCGCCGCCGTGGGCGTGCACGACGGCTCCCGTGGTGTCGGTGAACTGCGTCGCGTTGGTGACGGTGACCTGGGCGGCCTGGGCGGGGAACGCGGTGATGAGCAGTGCGGAAGCGCTCACTGCGGCGGTCAGCACCAGGGTGAGGGCGCGTCGGAGCATCAGGATTCCTTCTGGAAGAGGTGAAGGGCCGGGCGGATGACGAGGTCCGGTGCCGACGGTGAGGGGCACGGGGCGCGGGCCGCCCGACGGCCGCGTCCGCGAAGGGCGACTGGGCCGGGGGCGCTCATGGGGGCCTGCTCGCGGACGCCCGGCGGATCGGGGCGAGAACACGGCGGACCATGTCGACACGGTCTGAATTGTTGGATTGTGTGCGGCTCCGTCGGAGGACGCTAGAGGTGCGAGTCGTACTTCGTCAATGATCCGGACGGGATCGGAGTGGCCGGCCGGGCCGGGAGTCGGGTCTGAAGGAGGGCGAGACCCTCGCAACCTGAGGAGCTGGCCATACCTCCTATGTATGTGGCGCTTACGGCTTCAGTCTGATCAGCCGGCGCGTCGCGACTGGTAATTTTGCCCTCCCTCTGGACATATCCAGGTTTCATGCCCGTTAATACATCCGATGTTCAAGGGGGCGAGGTGCACGCTTCCCAGCGGCTCCCCTGCACCCGCCACCTGTCGGTGAACATCCCCTCTGTTCGGCCGGATGCTGAGCCGCAGAAGGTCCGTGCTGCCCTGTGGACCATGAGGAGAGATCCAGTTGTCAGAACCGCTCACTCGACGAAGGGTGCTTGCCGGTATGGCTGCCATGACGGTCGCCGCCGCTATCACCCCGACACTGGCGATACCCGCCCACGCTGCCGCCACCACCGGTGAGCCGCTGCCGCTCCCGCCCCTGCGCATCCCCAAGATCGACATGGGCGTCGAGCAACAGTCCAACGAGAAGATCCAGTGGATGCAGGACGCCAAGCTCGGCATGTTCATCCACTGGGGCCCCTACTCCGGCCCGGCCAAGGGCGAGTGGTACATGGAGAACGCCGCCGTCACGCCGGAGAACTACAAGAAGTACGTCACCGACGCCACCGGCGAGCAGTTCACCGGCAGCGCCTACGATCCCGCCGACTGGGCGCAGCTGGCCAAGGACATGGGTGCGAAGTACACGGTGCTCACGGCCCGCCACCACGACGGCTTCGCGCTGTGGCCCTCCACCCACGACAATGCCTGGCACAGTGGTCAGGCGCCGCTGCAGCGTGACTTCATCAGCCAGTACGTGACCGCGGTGCGCGAGGCCGGGTTGAAGGTCGGCCTGTACTTCTCGCCCCTGAGCTGGCGCTACCCCGGCTACTACGACGTCCACGGCACCAACTGCCTGGACAACGCCTGGGGTTACACCACCGATCCCGCGCACAAGGAGAACGCGCGGATCATGAAGAACGAGGTGTATCAGCAGGTCAAGGAGCTGGTGACCGAGTACGGCGCGATCGACGACATCTGGTGGGACGGTGGCTGGCTGGGCCAGCAGGGCTCCGACCGGGACGCGGCCTTCTTCTGGGAGCCCGGCAAGTTCCGCGACGCCTCCAACGAGTGGCCGGTGGACTCCGCCTACAGCGACACCGACGCCGCCACCGGCAAGCCGCTGGGCCTGACCGGCCTGGTGCGCAAGCACCAGCCGGACGCGGTCACCACTCTGCGCGCCGGCTGGATCGGCGACTTCACCAGCGAGGAGGGTCCTTCTGTCCCGTCCGGCGCGATCCGCACCGGCAAGGTGGCGGAGAAGTGCTTCACCATCGGCGGAGCCTGGGGCTACAAGGCTGGCACGAGCGTGATGGGCTTCGGCACGGCCATGAACCTCCTGGTCAACTCCTGGGTACGGAACATCACCTGCCTGGTCAACGTCGGCCCGGACCGCACCGGCGTGGTGCCCACCGCCCAGGCCGACCTGGTGCGCCGGATCGGTTCCTTCATGACCACGTGCGGCGAGGCCGTGTACGGCACCCGCGGCGGCCCGTGGAACCCGGTCGACGGCAAGTACGGCTACACGTACAAGGACAGCACCTTCTACGTCCACCTGCTGTCCGGCTACAGCGGCACCTCGTTCACCACCCCGTCCATCGGGGACGCGAGCGTGACCCGTGTCTTCGACGTGGCCTCGGGCACCGACCTGGCGTACACCGTCAGCTCGGACGGCAAGGTGACCGTCACCGGCATCAACCGCACCCGTATCCCCGAGGACAGCGTCGTCGGCGTGACCCTGGACCGGACGGTGCAGCCGGCCGACATCGCCGTGGGCAGGACGGCGACGGCGAGCAGCCAGGAGACATCCAAGGGCAACACCGCGGCGAAGGCGGTCGACGGTTCCACCGCGACCCGCTGGTGCGCGAACAACGGCAGCGTCGGGAACTGGCTGAAGGTGGACCTGGGGGCGACCAAATCCCTCACCGGCGCCCGTATCGCCTGGGAGCTGGACGCCACCAACTACCGCTACCGCATCGAGGGCTCCACCGACAACACCACCTGGACCACCCTCGTCGACCGTACCGACACCACCAGCACCAGCCAGGTGCAGACCATGGTGCTCAGTGCCGAGGCCCGGTACGTACGGGTGACGGTCACCGGCCTGCCCACCGGGGTGTGGGCCTCCATCCGCAACCTGGAGCTCTACGACCGGCCCTTCACCGCGGACCTGGGCACCTTCAAGCTGGTGAACCGCAAGAGCGGCAAGCTCCTGGACGTCAGCGGCGCGTCCAGCGCCGACGGCGCCGTCATCATCCAGTGGCCCTCCACCGGCGGCACCAACCAGCAGTGGAAGCTGCTGCCGAACAGCGACGGCTCCTACCGGCTGTCCAACGTCCGCAGCGGCAAACTCCTGGAGTGCCCGAGCGGTTCCGCGCAGGGAACACAGCTCGACCAGTCGGCCGACGCCGGCACCAGCAACCAGTGGTGGAAGCTGGTCGCCGCGACCAGCGGCCACTACCGGCTCGTCAACGTCGGCAACGGACGGTGCGCCGACGTCAAGGACGCCTCCACCACGGACGGCGCCCACGTCATCCAGTGGCCCACCACCAGCGGGTCCAACCAGGAATGGCAGCTCGTCGCCCTGTAACCGTCCGGTGAACGGCGTCCAGTGAGGGACCGGTGCCGTGCCGCACCGCGGCACCGGTCCCTCGCGTCGGTCGAGCACGCTCCTTGTGCCACCCCTGCTCACCCAGCGGTCCCGGACCGGAGCCGACGCGACCGTGCGTCCGTCCGGCGCCCGGGTGGGTCACCCCGCCGATACGCAAGGGACCACACCATGGGTCTCTCCGATCTTCCGCTCGACCGCAGAACCGTCAGCGGCGGCGACGGCTATCTGAACCTGCGCGGTACCTACCCCGCGGGGAAGGGGGCGTACGGCCACGAGGGCGTCACCCGGGTCGTCGTCACCGGCGCGAACGCCTCGGTCACCGCCGGCGGCTCCACCCTGGTGGTGGCCAAGGCCACCAAGGTGCTGCTGCTCACCAAGCTGGGCCGCTACGACACCTCCACCGGCTGGAACTCCCAGCCGTGGCAGACGGAACTGGCCGCGCTGAGCGCGGACTTCGCAGCCCTGCTGTCGCGCCAAGGCGCTCCGGGAAAGGGGGTGGGTGGCGGTCGCCGTCGGCATCACCGGCCGCAGGCGCCCGAGTGGTCGCAGTACGGCCGCAGTCGGCTGTGCCCGCAGCCGCACAGCACGGCCCTGGTCTCGGCGCGCTGCCCCTGTGGCGTGTCCAGCGACAGCTCGCCTCGCACGACCAGTTGGCCGGTCGGTGTCGGGGTGATCCGGGTGGGCCGGTCGGGAGTCTCCGTCCCGCCATCCGCCAGTTCGTACCGCAGCGCGCCCGACGGGCAGCGGCGCACCACGTCGGCCAGGCGGTCGGCCGGGACGGCATCCGGCCGGATCCACGGGCGCTTGCTCGAGTCGAAGACCTCGGGCAGGCCGCTGACGCACTCGGCTGCGTGCAGGCAGCGTGTCGCCTCGAAGGTCACGGTGATGGCCTGCGCCTTGTACGTCTTCTTCTGGGGCTGATCGCTCATGCGGCCTCTCTCACTGCGTCTTCGGCCAGTCAGTCCCTGACCTGGCTCCGGGCCTGGTACAGCAGGTCGGCGTACTCGGGGTGGCGCTCGATCCAGCCCGCGTAGAAGGGGCAGGTGGCCAGCACGCGCAGTCCCGCGGTGCGGGCCTCGTCGAGGGAGGTCCGCACCAGCTCGGATCCCACGCCCTTGCCTTCGTGTTCCGGGGCCACCTCGGTGTGCACGAACGCGATCAGTTCCGTAGTGCGGATGTACTCCGCGAAGCCCGCCACCGCGGAATCGCCGTCCATCCGTGCCTCGTAGCGACGTGCTCCGGGTACGTCGATGACCTTGACCGTCATAAGTCCTCCTTGAGAGCCGACCCCAGATCGAGGGAACGCCGTCCGGCAGCGGCTCGAAGGACCGGTGCCGCCGGAGACAGGCCGTCCACATGCCCGGCTGGGGGGTGTTCGCTGCCGGGAACCTGGTTGATGCGTCTACAAAAATACGGGACCAGGAGTTGATGGGTCAACTTCTGTGGGCGGTGGTGCTCGGCTGTGCCGGAGGTGCGCGGTGGCTCAGGGTGAAACTCGGTTGCGTGGTGGGGTCGACGGCCGGATTCACGGCGGTGGGGCGTCTTGAGGTGAACAGGCGAACAGGTGTCCGGCTGCGTCGTGCCGTTGACCGGCGGTCACCGCGTCGCGCTCACGGGCAGTCCTCCTCCAGCCCTTCGAGGATGCGGTTCGAGATCTGCGCGAACATGGCGAGCTCTGCCGGGGTGAGCGGGTCGATGAAAAGGCGGCGGACCCCCTCGACGTGAAGGGGAGCCGCGGTCGCGAGGGCCTCGCGGCCGGCGGGAGTGACGACGACGAACGCCACGCGCGCGTCATCGGCGCATTCCTCCCGGACGACCAGGCCGCGCTTGGTCATCCGGTTGATGTGGTGGGACATTCGGCTCTTCTCCCATTCCACCGCCTTGGCGAGCTCCAGGAGGCGCAGCCGGCCCTCGGGTACCTCGGCGAGGTGGACGAGCACTCCGTAGTCGGCGCTCGACAGACCGCACTCGGCCTGCACCTCGCGGGCCAGCCGGCCGATGAGCTTGTCCTGCAGCCGTACGAAGCTTCGCCAGGCGTGCTGCTCCGACTCGGTGAGCCAGCGCGGTGTGTCCGTCATACGTGTAAGTGTAACGAGTTGTTGACGCGTCATCCGGACATCGGTCGATGTGGCGGATGACCGGCACCCGCTTCGGCTTCAAGGGCAGGTCGCCCTGCCGCAGATCGACGGGGGACGCGGATCTACCGCGGAGGTCTGGCGGCCCAGCAGGCAGGGGTCGTCCTCCGGCGTGTTCACCCGGGCCGGCACCGCTTCGCGTATCTGGCCGAACGCGGTGAGCTGATCCGGGGTCACCGCGTTGACGGACCATGCGCGTACGTGGGCCGCATGGCACGGTGCGGCGGCTTCTGTGGCGGCACGTCCGGCTTCGGTCCGTACGGCGTCGGAACGTCTGCCACCAGGACCGCGTAGTCCGCGGAGGGCGGCCGGCTGTCCTCCTGCAGGTACGTGTTCAAGCGCCCGGACAGCGCCGCTTGCATGGCGCTGAAGTCCCGCCAGGCATGCGGCGGGGCCTGGGTCGGCCCCCGGGAGTCACTCATGACTCAAGCCTCACCGAAAAGGTTGACGTATCATCCATGCGGCCTTACGCTTAATTGACACATCAACTTTACGGTTCTCTTCGGAAAGAGGCAGCAGCCATGAGCGACCACAGGATCATCGCGGTCACCGGAGCAACCGGGTCCCAGGGCGGCGGTGCCGCGCGGGCGATCCTCGCCGACCCGGATTCGGGCTTCGCGGTGCGCGCGCTCACCAGGAACCCCGATTCGCCCGCCGCCCGGGAGCTGGCCGCGCTGGGCGCCGAGGTCGTCCAGGCGGACTTCTACGACGAGCCGAGCGTGCACAAGGCCTTCGACGGTGCCTACGGCGCTTTTCTGGTCACCAACTTCTGGGCGCACGGCTCGGCGGCCAAGGAGATCGAGGAGATCGAGGTCCTGGTCCGGGCCGCCAAGGCCGCGGGACTGAAGCACGTCGTCTGGTCGACGCTGGAGGACACCCGCGAGCTGCTGCCCTTGGACGACGAGCGGATGCCGGTCCTCCAGGACGAATACAACGTGCCGCACTTCGACGCCAAGGGCGAGGCCAACGAACTCTTCCGCCAGGCCGGGGTGCCGACCACCTTCCTGAACACGACCTTCTTCTTCCAGGGCTTCCTGGATGCGGTCGGGCCCCAGCGCGGTGAGGACGGCGTGCTGACCCTGTCCCTGCCGATCGAGGAAGGAAAGCTGCTCTCCGGAGTGGACGTCGAGGACATCGGCCGTACGGCTCTCGCCCTCTTCAAGGGCGGCGAGCGGTACATCGGCGAGACCGTCGGCCTGGCCGGCGACCATCTGACCGGAGCGCAGTACGCGGCGAAGTTCGAGGCCGTGCTCGGCGAGCCGGTGCGCTTCCAGTCGGTGCCCTACGACGTGTTCCGCTCGCTGGACATCCCGGCCGCTGACGAGCTCGGCAACATGTTCCAGTACTACGGCGACTTCGACCAGGAGTTCACCGGCGCCCGTGATCTGGACAAGGTGCGCGAGCTCAACCCGGCGCTCAAGAGCTTCGACGCCTGGCTGGCCGACAACTCCTCGAAGATCAAGAAGAGTTGAGCGGGCGGGCGAATCGGGTGCTGGAGTGGCTGACGGCGAAGGCGACCGGCATCGCGCGTCACGTCCGGTGAACGCGTCGCGGTGCCGTTTCCCGCGGCTGAGCGCGGTACCCGCCCGGGAGCCTCCCGGGCGGGCACCGGCCTTCGTTCAGGACGTCGTGCCGGTCACCGTGCTTCCCGACTTGGTCACGTAGTACGTCGTGGTGGCGCCGCTCCAGAAGTGGAAGGTGAGCTTCACGCGTGCGTCACCCTTCACCGCGTCGAGGAAGGCGGGGGTGAGGCTGATGGTGTTCTCGGCCTTGTCCGGTGCGAACGCGGTGTTGAACTGCTGGTAGGGCGTCCAGCTGGTCGGGCCGGCGTTGCCGCCGTCCGTGTACGTGGCCTCCATCGTCGCCAGCACATCACCCCTGAACCGCGTGGGGATCCGGAACGAGTTCGTCGTCCCGGTCGTGTTCGACTGCACCGGGGTCTCCTGGGTGATCACCTGGATCCGCCAGGGGACGCCTCGGGAGAACTCGGCCCGCAGCGTCGCGTTGACGCCGTGGGAACGGTCCCCGACGAGCCGGGTGAGCGCGGCCGCCTTCAGCGTCAGCCGGTTGCCGGCGAGGGTGTAGTCCTTGCCGTCGACCAGCTTGGTCGTGCCGTGCCTGAGCGCCTTGAAGGCGGCTCCGTTCAGGTTCAGGGTGAGTGTACGGTCCTTGACGCGGCCGGCCTTCGGCACGAAGACGGTGTCCGTGGAAGCGGTGGCCGAGCGCGTGGTCCAGCTCGACTTGATCTGGCGGTACATCCCGGCGTCCTTCCACCGCAGCTCGCCGCGGTCGAAGAAGGCGCCGTTGTCCCACAGGACGGTGGTGACCTTGTTGGTGCGGGCGGTGTGGCCCAGCGCCTCGAAGTACTTCTGCATCTCGCCGCGTTCCACGGCGCCGGGGCCGTGGTCGTAGCCGAGCAGGCCGTACTCGCCGATGACGACGGGGATGTCCTGGGCGACGAAGGTGTCGTGTATCCGCTTGAAGGTCTGGCTGAGGTCTTTCCGCACTGTGGTGTCGAAGCGGGTTCTGCCGGCGACGTTCACGCTGAACGGCCAGTAGCCGTAGTAGTGCACGGTGGCGATCAGCCGCGGGTCGTGCAGCGACTTGATCGTGGTGGCGAGGTTGTTCATCAGCCGCTGGTCCGGTGTGCAGACCTCGGTGGGCAGCATGAGCAGCCGCTTGCCGTTGTTGCCGCCCGACTTGCGCACGATGCTGTGGAACGACGTGTTCAGCTCGTTGAGGAGCTCGGCCTTCCGGGCATCGTCGGCGTGCTCGAACTGGGGCTCGTTGACGCTCTCGAAGACCAGCTTGGCGGACTCGTTCCTGAACGCGGTGGCGATCTGGGTCCAGGTGGCGTTGAAGCGGGCGAGCACCTTGTCGTGGTCGGTGGACATCGAGTCGGCCCACTGCCAGGAGTCGTGGTGGATGTCGATGATCACGTAGAAGCCGCTGTCGAGCGCCTGGTCGACCACCTGCCTGACCCGCTTCAAGTACGCCGGATCGACGGTGTGGTTCGGCGCGGCTCCCTGGTGGTCGGTCCAGGTCACAGGGACGCGGATGCTGTTGAAGCCCTGGGCGCGGACCTTGTCGAGCAGGGCCTTCGTGGTGCGGGGCTGGCCCCACGAGGTCTCGTCCGGGATGGCGTCCAGACTGTTGCCCAGGTTCCAGCCCGGCTGCATCGCGGCCACGGCGGCCATCGCGTCGCCGGGAACCGGTGCCGCGGCCGCCTCGGGCCGGGCGTCGTCGCCGAACGTCCCGAAGACCGTGCCGTAGGCGAGAACGCCCGCGGCCGCCACCGCCAGCGGCGTACCCACTGCCAGCCGAAGGTTGCGTCGGCGGTGCTGTGGGGCCTGCTGCTTCTTCATTGCTCATCCGTTCTGGAAGATCGAGCCGGTCTCCCCCCTCAGTCGCCGTCGACGGGCAGGAGGTTGCCGACCTTCACAGCAAGTACACAGATCCGCCGACCCGGCCCCTCTTCGGCCGGCGGTCGGATCGAGCGAGGTCACGTGTCCGTCAGGGGGCGCCGAACGTCGCGGGCCCCGGCCTCGACGCGGAACTCGTACGCGCCACGCGGACCTGCGCCCCATGTCGTTCGAGCACGAGTCGGGCCGTAGGGGAGCGACACTTCTCTGGTCACGCGCTGGAGGGACACCTGCCCGTTCCGACCGGCTCGCTCGGAGCGCCCCGCGGCGGAGGCGGAGAGGCGGCCGGGCGAGGCAAGGCCCCGCCGATGCGGTCCGCGGCCCTGCGATCAGGTGGTGCCGTTCCCTCGCCGTACCGGGCGTCGTGTGGACCGGCGAGGGGTCAGGGCCGGCTGCACGAGCCGATGCCGGTCCACTCCGCTGCGTGCGTTGACCAGAGCGATCAGCAGGTCGACCGCTTCGTCGCTCACCCGGTCCGGGCGGAGGCTGAGCGTGGTGACGGGCGGGGTCGTCGTCGCGTAGTCCGGATCCTCACTGATGCACGTCACCAGCAGATCCTGCGGCACCCGGAGCCTGTGGCGCCGGGCGGCGGCGAGGATGTTGTGACCGGAGTCGGAGTAGACGCCGATGACGGCGTCCGGCCGTGGATCGCGGTCGAGCAGCCGGCCGACGGCGTCCCGTTCTGCCGTGAAGTAGTCGGGCAGCGAGGCGTACTCCTCGACGAGGGCGGGCAGGCCGTGCTCGGCGCACCAGGAGGCGTAGGCGCGTCCGATCAGGTGCGGATACTCGTCGTCGTGCAGCGGCTGGGAGAGGGCGATCCGCCGGGCGCCGGCCTCCGTGAGGTGGTCGAGCAGCAGGCGCAGGCCCGCTTCGTAGTCGGGGTCCACCCACGCGTCGCGCCAGTGCGGCCGGGGCGGCCGGCCGTCGGTGACCATCGGGATACCCCGCTCCCGCAGGATGGAACACACCGGGTCGTCGGCCCGTGGCCCGACGTGGATGACGCCGTCCATCGGCGTGTTGAGCCACATCCACGGTGACAGGGAACTCGGCATCACCATGAGCATGTAGCCGCGCTCGTGCGCCGCCGACATCGCGCCCAGCGCCAGTTGGGCGTAATAGGGGATCTCCATGTACGAGACGGGAAGGTCGCCGTACGTCGTCATGGTCAGGCCGAGCACTCCGGTGCTCCCGCGGGCCAGGGCCCGGGCCGTGCTGGCCGGGGCGTGACCGACCTCGCGCGCCGCGGCGAGCACGCGCTGCCTGGTCGCCTCGGACAGCCGCCCGGTGCCGTTGAGCGCGTTCGACACCGTGGCCGTGGACACCCCCGCCCGTGCCGCCACGGCGCCGAGCGTGGGACGCCGCCAGACACGCGAGCTCGTCATGTGTGTACCCCATGCACCCCAACAGCCCCATGAGGGCTTGTGGTTAACGCCTTAATCACTCAGCGTACCGGCGACGGCGGCCGGGACGGCTGCCGTCGGGCGAGGAGTGAGCAGATGCCAGATGTTCTCGGAACAAGAACAGCCGAGGCCAAGTAGGGCCAACTTCTCGCCATGTTCCGTATTCTTGCCCCGCCCAGGGGCCGTATCAGATCAGGACGCAGATCAGGACGCTCGGGTCCCCGCGACCTCGCGGGCTCCGGGCACCAGTAGTTCACATGGACAAGAGGGGACGCGGTGGAGGCGACGAGTACACAGGTGCGGCAGCGCACCATACCTCCGGTCGTCGCGGCGCGATGGGCGCTGTGGACGTTTGTCATCGTCAACTTGGTGATCGTCGAGGTCTTGTTCCTCACCGCCGGGACCGGTAAGAACGGGGTGCTCACGGTCGCCAAGTTCTTCGGCCTGCACGCCGCCGAACTGATGCTGTTCCAACTGCTGTTGGTGGCCCGGCTGCCCTGGCTCGACCGCCGTATCGGCATGGACCGGCTGACGGTGTGGCACCGGTGGGTCGGCTTCACCCTGCTGTGGACCCTGCTCACCCACGCCGTGCTGGTCGTGCTGGGCTACGCGCGGCTCTCTGACACGTCGACGACGAAGACGTTCTTCGCGCTGGCCGGAGTGCCGGCCTCCCTGCTCGGGATGCTCGCCGCGGCGATCGTCGTCGTGGTCGCCGCGGTCTCCGCCCGACAGGTGAGGCGGCGGCTGCGGTACGAGACGTGGCACGGCGTGCACCTGCTGCTGTACCTGGCGTTGGGGCTGGCGTTCGTCCACCAGTTGCAGGAGACCACGACCTTCAGTTCCTCCGCGCCCGCGATGACCTACTGGTGGGCCCTGTGGCTGTTCGCGTTCGGTGCCCTGGTCACGGGGCGGATCGTGATGCCTCTGTGGCGCAACGCCTATCACCGATTCCAGGTCGTGGCGGTGGTGCCGGAGTCGGACGACGTGGTGTCGGTGCACGTCACCGGCCGCCACCTCGACAGGCTGCCGGCCAGGGCGGGCCAGTTCTGCATCTGGCGGTTCCCCGGGCACCACCACTGGTGGCTGGCCAATCCGTTCTCGCTGTCGGCGGCACCCGACGGCCGCACCTTGCGCCTGACGGCCAAGGCGGTCGGCAGCGCCAGCGCCGGCCTGCGGCATCTCCCGGTCGGGAGCCGCGCGTTCGTCGAGGGGCCGTACGGGGCCTTCACCTCGTTGCACCGAACGCGGCCCGGCGCACTGCTGATCGCCGGAGGAGTGGGGATCACGCCGGTTCGAGCCCTGCTGGAGGAGGAACCGGCGGGCGACGTCGTCGTGCTCTACCGGGTGCGCAGCGAGAACGACGCCGTGCTGGCCGCCGAGGTACGCACACTGGTCGCGGACCGCGGCGGGCGGCTGCACCTGCTCACCGGCCGCACGGGGGAGGGCAGCCCGCCGTTCGAGCCGGAGAGTCTCCGTACCCTGGTTCCCGACATCACCGAACGCGACGTGTACGTCTGCGGCCCGCCCGCGATGACCTCGACCGTGCTCAGTGCCCTGCGCACCCTGAAGGTTCCCCACCAGCAGGTGCACGCCGAGCGGTTCGGCCTGGCCTGACGGCGCTGTACGGCCGCCCCGTCCGGCGACCCCGTCCGCCGGGGCGCGTTCGACGGGGCGCGTTCGACGATGGCGGGCCGGCCGTCGTCGGGCCGGCCGTCGTCGAGCCGGACTCGGTCGTCCGGTTGCCGTGTTCGCCGGTGGTGGGAGGAGCGTTGCCGAGGCCGCGGCTCGTCCATGTCAGTGGGCTCGCAGCACATCGAGTGCCGTGAGAGCCGCGTGGAGTTCGGTGCGCGATGAGGCGGGCGACGGTGAGTGCCATCGCGGTCCTCTCCAGCACGGTGACGTCCTCCGGACCGAAGGCGGGGCCGTCGGCGCGGGCCGGGAGCATGACCACACGGCCCCAGCGCTCGCCCTGGTACTCGACGGGTGCGGTGAGCCAGCCCGCCGGGCCGCATGTCGCCGGGTGATCACCCGCCCCGGTGGCTCGGGAGCGCTGTTCCCAACCGGTGAGCGCCTCCTCCACCGTGCCTCCGGACGGTTCGCAGATCAGTGCCTGGTGCACCAGGTTCTCCAGGACGACCGTGCGGCCGCACATCTCCGCCGCCGCGCGCACCACGTCCTCCGGGCCGGCGCCGCGCAGGGTCAGGGCGGTGAACGTCTCGTGGATGCGCTGGGTGCGGCGCATCGCGTCCGCCTGGTTGCCGAGCAGGAGCGCGTGCACGACCTGGGTGACCTCCAGGAAGTTGACGTCCTTGGCGAGCGTGACGAGGGGAAGGCCCCGCAGGCGGCAGGCGTCGACGAGTGCGTCCGGCGGGCGGTGATAGCGGCGTACGAGTTCGATGACCAGCGCCGCGGCCCCGACGTCGGCGAGTTCGTCGACGTACCGGCGCACGCCGGCCACGTCGTCCGGGAGCGGCATTCCGGTGGTCAGGACGAGTTCGCCGCCCTTGAGGAAGGACGCGGGGTCGGTCAGTTCGGTGATGTGGACCCACCCGACCGGCCGGTCCAGGTGGGGCACACCGGTGACGACCTGGGGCTGTCCGGCGGCCAGGACGGGAAGGGCCAGGACGTCGGCGACGGTGACCGCGCGAGTGGGCCCATGGCCGGCCGGGTGGTTGTCGTTCACGGTGTCTCCATGGGGTCCCACGTGATGGTGCCGCCGCCTGCCTACGCCGGGCAGGAGCGTGGTGGCGGTGGGTGTCTGCAACTCGGGACTGCTCTCCCGCGACCGGCCCGCCGAGAGCATGAGGGACGACTACCAGGACGCCCCGCCGACTCCGGTCGCCCGAGCTCGGCGATCGCCGAGGCCGCGCGGCGCAGGCACGGGATCACTCTGCCCGCCGCCGTGATCGCGTTCCCGCACACGCATCCCCGTATCATCAACGTCACCCTCGGCATACGGACTCCGGAACAGGTCGGACGACACGTGGAACTCCATGATCGGCAAGTGCACGGTGGAGGGAGGGATGAGCGGTGTCTCTGACGGACAAGGCCATCGATGAGATCCGTGAGCTGATCCGGACCGGCGCCCTGCCTCCGGGGTCGAAGCTCCCGCCGGAGCCGGACCTGGCCGCTCAGCTGGGCCTGTCCCGCAACCTCGCCCGCGAAGCGGTCAAGGCGCTGGCCGTCGCACGGGTCCTGGAGGTCAGGCGGGGCGACGGCACTTACGTGACCAGCCTCCAGCCGAGCCTGCTGCTGGAGGGGCTCGGCGGTGCGGTGGAGCTGCTCCAGGGGGACTCGGTCGCCCTGCAGGACCTGATGGAGGTACGGCGGCTCCTGGAACCGCTCGCCACGGCCCTTGCCGCCACCCGGATCTCCGATTCCCAACTGGCCGAAGTGAAGCGGCACTTGGATGCCATGCGCGAGGCCCGAGACGATGTCGAACAGCTCAACGCCCACGACGCCGCCTTCCACCGTGCGGTCATCTCGGCCACGGGCAACGAGACCCTCCTCACCCTCCTGGAGGGCATCTCCGGTCGCACCCTGCGTGCCCGCATCTGGCGCGGTCTGGTCGACGACAAGGCCGCGGGCCGCACGCTCGCCGAGCACGAGGCGATCTTCAACGCGCTGTCCACCCGTGACGCCGCCCTCAGCCAGGCCGCCGCGCTGCTCCACGTGAGCAACACCGAGCAGTGGCTGAGGGAACACCTGCGCTCCGGCGAACCTCTCCCCTTCGGGACGACAGCGCGCACGTGACGGGCGCGCGCCGCCCGCCACAGTGCCCTGCCGCACACCCTCACCTCTCGTGTCGCGGCCGGTGTCCGTCACCTCGTGGCAGGCCGCTCGCAGGGCTGGGCGACTTGCCACGTGCTGCCTGTCAAACCCGGTCGAAGCCGGCGGTGACGACGGTCAGACGCCGATGTCGGCCAGCCTCCGATCCGTGGTCCGGGGGAGTGACGCCCAGCAGCTTCTGGGCGGAGGCCTCCGGCGCGATCGAACGGCCCGGCATGGTGCTCATCGCCCGGTAGGCCCCCGCGATGTCAGCGGCCGCGCCCTCCCCGATCAGGCGTGCGATCGAGGCGCGCATCTCCTTTGGGGTGATCGGTCCGAAGACGACGTCCCGGCCGAGCCGGGTGCCGAACGCCTCGGCCAGGTCCGGCCCGGTGATCGCGGGGTACTGGCCGACGGAGACCACACCGGTGACGTCAGGGCGCTCGAGGCGGTCCCCGGTCCCGAGCCCGACGCCGTCACCTGACATTCCCGCTGGTGCGACGCCGCTCAGGCCGAGCCCGCCAGCCTCTGCCGCAGGGCGTCGTTGTCGTCGTGGTGGACGACCTCGTCGAAGCGCAGTCGCAGCCCGTGCTCGGCCAGCAGGCCGGCCACGATCGCGTCGAGCTGTTCGCGGTGTTCCTGGGTGCGGGCCTGTACGTACGCCTCGCGCACCTCGTCGGGTTCGTCGGCGAGGACCTGGTCCATGCGCTCGCGGATGTACCGCTTGAGGTTGATGTGCTCCATGAACACCTCGGTGACGCCGGCTTCGACGAGCTGCCCGAAGAGGTGGTCCAGGAGTTCCGGCCGGGTGGCGAAGTGGGGCAGGAGCGGGCCGACGAAGGCGAAGGTGGGGATGCCGGCCTCACGTAGTTCCGCGAGGGTGCGCAGGCGGCGGGAGGCGAGCGGGGCGCGCACCTCCAGCCAGCGGCTGACCTTGTCGTCCGCGGTGGTCACGGTCATGCCGACCTCCGCCCGGGGCAGGCTGGTGAGCAGGTCGATGTCGCGGGTGACGACGGGCGACTTGGTCAGGACGCGGACCAGGCCCGGGTACTCGACCGCCTCCAGCTCGCCCAGGATGCCCCGGGTGAGCCGGTACCGCGTCTCGTGGCCCTGGTAGGGGTCGGTGACCGAGCTGAGCAGCATCGTGCCGTGGCGCTTGTGCTCGGGCATCCTGGCCAGCTCCTTGCGGGCCAGGTCGACGGCGTTCCTCTTCACGTACAGATAATCGCCCCACTCCTTGGCCGACCGGCCGAACTGCCGTCCCGCGAAAGAGGCGAAGCAGTACGCGCAGCCCAGAACACAGCCGGTGTAGGGGTTGATCACGTAGTCGTTCGACGGGGTCTTCGACTTCTGGATCAAGGTCTTCGCCTCGATCTCGACCGGTTCCATGACGGGCTTCCTCTCAGCAGCCTGCAGCCTGCAGCCTGCAGCCTGCAGCCTGTATGACCTAGAACAATAATCCTTGGAAGTTGATTCCATGGAATCTAAATGGTTAGCTTGCCGGGCGGCCGATCCGGGGCCTTGGCTGCCTGCTCCAGCAGGCAGGCCCTGTGAGCCATGCCGGTGGAGTGCGGCCATCGCCCTCCGGATCGAGCCCGCCGTGAAGGGTTTCCTTTGTCCCGCTATGGGACCGTCGAGGAGTGAGTGTCATGACCGTTCCCGCCTTCAACTCGGTCGCCTGGTTCGAGTTCGGCACCGACCAGCCGGAGAAGGTCAAGGAGTTCTACGGGGAGCTCTTCGACTGGAGCTATGTCCTCAACACCGACACCCCGGGCGTCACCTATCACTCGGTGATGCCGCCCGGTGCCGAGCAGCCGGCGGGCGGCGTGTGGGAGTCGGAGGGCAAGTTCCCCGACTACGCGATCTTCTACGTCCTCGTCCAGGACATCGCGGCGACCGTCGAGCGCGCCGGCGAACTGGGCGCCAAGGTGCTCATGGGGCCGGTCTCCGACGCCGCCGGCTTCAGCTTCGCCCGGCTGCGGGACACGGCGGGCAATCACTTCGGCGTCTTCTCCACACCCGCCCCCTGACCTGCCCGCGCGGGCCGCCACCGAAGCCGGACTCGCCGACCGCCTCGACTTCGCCGATAGCCACCCACCCTCGCCCACGAACCCCCAAGAACCCCAAGAACCCCAACCCAAGGAGCACACGACATGACCAGCGCGAACATCGACATCGCCCGCACCTACTTCCAGGCCGTCCAGACCGGAGACATGGCCGCTCTCGGCCAACTCCTCGACGCCGACATCGTCTGGCACCAGCCCGGTGCCAACCGGTTCTCCGGTGACCACAAGGGCCAGGCCGCCGTCTTCCAGATGCTCGGCGGCATGATGGAGGCCAGTCAGGGCTCCTTCGCCATCGACAAGATCGACACCCTCATGGGCAACGGCGACCTGGTCGCCGCCACCATCCACTTCACCGGCCGCCACGGCGACGCGTCGATGAGCATGGACGGCGTCGACGTCCTGCGCATCGAGAACGGCAGGATCACCGAGATGTGGCTCTTCTCCTCCGACCCGGCCGCCGAAGACGCCTTCTGGGGCTAGAACCCGCGGTGCCCGAGGCCGTCGAACTCGGCCTCGGGCACCCACGAGCCGATCCGTACGCACACGAAAGGCGCCCCCATGCGGAAGATGACCGAGCGGCAGTGGCGGGCGTTCGTCACGCACGGCACCCGCACCGGCAAGCTGTCCACCGTCCGCGCCGGCGGCAGCCCCCATGTGACACCGGTCTGGTTCCTCCTCGACGGCGACGACATCGTGCTCACCACCGAGAAGGACGGGGTCAAGGGCCGCAACCTCGCCCGCGACGGACGGTTCGCCCTCTGCGTCGACGAGGACCGGCCCCCGTACGCGTTCGTTCTCCTCCAGGGCCGCGCGACGGTCTCCGAGGACGCGGACGACATGGTGCGCTGGGGCGGCCTCCTCGGCGCCCGATACATGGGCGACGACCGCACGGAGGAGTACGCCGCACGCAACGGCGGCCCCGGCAACCTCCTCGTCCGGGGGCGCATCGACAAGGTCATCGCCTTCGCCGGCATCGCCGACCGAGTCGTGGACTGACGGGCCGGGGCCGGGAGTTGTGTCCGTCCGGCCCCGGCTGATCAACTTACGCGCACTGCGGAGCCGACGCCGCTCACGAGGCCGGCCGGCCGGGCTGCTTCCGCCCCCGCACAGCCGGCGCCGGCGTCCGCGCGGCGGCCTTCCGCTCCGCGTCCAGGGCGCGTCCGGCTGCCCGCAGTGTGCTGAGGACCGCCGTCACCTCGCGTACGGACTGCTCGGGAATCACCGACCCGATCCGCAGTTCCAGCTCTTCCTCGAAGACCTTCAGTGCCCCGTCCACCAGCTTCCGCCCCTCGGGCGTCAGCTCGACGATCGAGGAACGGCGGTCGTCCGGATTGGCCCGCCGCCCACACAGGCCCGCCGCCTCCAGACGATCGACCACCTTGCTCGTGCCACCCACCGTGATCGAGAACTCCTCCGCGATGTCCTGGATCCGCCGCCCGGGCCGCCGCAGCAGCAGGTGCAGCACCTCGAACGAGGTCAGTGCCATGTCGTACTCGGCCCGCAACCGCCCCTCGATGCCGTCCCACATCTCGATCTCCAGCGAGACCAGCTCCCGGTACAGCAGCTTCAGGTCGGCGTCAGCCATCACTCATCTTCCGAAGAATTATCTTCCATGGACAGTTAACTGTAGGGTACTGCCCTTTCGATCGTACGGACTGGAGTTACCATCCCGTACGGCCCGACCTGCTGGAGGTTGGGGGCCGAGCAGGCCCTGACCCAGCTCGTGGACCGGCTTGCCACGGCTGGACATCCCTTCCCCACCCTGCCGACCGGGGTTCCCCGGCGTGGACCGAACGGCCCTTGGAACAGGGGCCGTTCGGCGTTTCCACGGCCCTCCCGGCTTCTGCCCCTGGGAGGCGGCGCACGGCGAGCATCGTTCGAAGAGGCGGGGCCCTCGGGCCGGACGCCTCCATCGGACGGTCGCCGACAGAGGGGAAGTACGGCCATGACTCTCCACCACACAGTCGTCGGAGTGGACGGCTCCCTGGTCTCCGTACGGGCATTGGACTGGGCCGCGGCGGAGGCCGTCCGCCGTGGCACCGCCCTGCGCGTGGTGTACGCGGTCGCGGACCGCGACGAGGCCGCACCGGTCCTGGCCTCCGCATCGTCGCGCGTACGACAGCGGTATCAGGATCTCGCGGTGGAGACCGTCGCCGCGGAGGGCGGAGCGGTACCGGTGCTGGTGCGCGAGAGCGCGGACGCGGAGCTGACCGTCGTGGGAACACGCGGCCTCGGTGCTCTGACCGGTGCCGCGTTCGGCTCGGTGAGCCTGCGGCTCGCGGCGCTCGCACGGGGCCCGCTCCTGGTCGTACGCGGGGATCACCGGTGTGACCAGGGGCAGGATGTGCTGCTCGGACTGGAGGACGACACCGACGGCCAGGCGGCCGACCACGCCTTCCAGGAGGCCGAGCGGCGTGGTGCGAGGCTGCGCGTCCTGCATTCCCGGACTCATCGGCACCACACCCCCGAACTGCCCTCGCTCATACCGGCCCGTAGCCCGGGACAGGAACTGCTCACCCAGGACGCCAGAGCCGAGGGGCCCGTACCGCGCTACGCCCTCACGCGACTGCGGGACCGGTACCCCGCCGTCGAGGTGGAGACCCGCACGGTCCGCGCCGCTCCCGCGGCCGTCCTGCTGGAGACGACCCGCGAGGCCGCCGTGGTCGTCATCGGTGCCCACCACCGTGCGACCATGCTCGGCGCACGCCTCGGGCCGGTCGCCCACACCCTCCACACTCTGCTGCACCGGGCGCACTGCCCTGTCCTCGTGGTGCCGAACGTATGACAGGACGGCTCGGACGGAAGCCTGGCCGCGGCCGACCGGGCCGTTCGGCACGCACGCGTCTAGTCCGGCTCCATGTAGGGGCGGCGGAAGACCGGGGCCTGTTCAGCGGCGTGCGGGCGGATGGCCGCCAGGGCCTGGACGACCGCTGCCTCCAGGGAGCCGCTCGTGTCGACCGCGACGGCCTGCGGCCATGGCGGCTCCGTGGCCGCCATGGCGGTGGCCACGTCGAGGTCGGCGTCGGATGCGCCGGGGGCGCGGGTGGCGAGACGGGCGGCCGTGGTCTCGCCCGGAACCCGGCAGTGCAGGGCCACCAGGTCGGCGTGGGTACGTTCGGCCATGCGCAGGGCGGCTGCACGCTGTTCCGGGTCGGACCAGGAGGCGTCCAGGACGACGGACTCGCCGCGGGACAGCAGGACGGACGCGCGGTCGAGCAGGGCCGCGTAGGTCTGGTTGGTCCATGCGGGTGAGTACAGGCCCTCGCCGTAGGCGGCGGAGGCCGACTGTTCGGCCGGGATGCCGGCCAGTTCCTTGCGGAGGCGGTCGCTGCTGAGCAGTGTGACGCCGAGGCGGTCGGCGAGGGCGCCGGAGAGCGTCGACTTCCCGCTGCCGGGGAGGCCGCCGACGAGGGTCAGGCCGACGGTGGAGGCGCGCAGGTGCCGCAGGGCGGTCGTGATGAGTCGGTGTGACGCCGCCTCCGCACCCGGGGCACCCTGGTGGGCCTGGATCAGCGAGACCTTGGCACGGACGAAGGCGCGGTAGGCGACGTAGTGGTGCCGTAGGGAGGGCGGTGCCGGGTCGCCGGAGTACTCGCCGTACTCGGCGAGGAAGTACGCCGCGGCCTCCGGTACGCCGAGCTGTTCCAGGTCCATGGCCAGGAAGGCGGCATCGTCGAGGCCGTCGACGTGGCGGAGGCTGTCGTCGAACTCCAGACAGTCCAGGACGCGCGGGCCGTCGTCGAGGCAGAAGATGTCCTCGGCGAGCAGGTCCCCGTGGCCGTCGACCGCTCTCCCCTCCTCGATCCGCGTGTCGAACAGGGGTTCGCGGCCGGCGAGATAGCGGCGCACCAGGCGCTCGGTCTCCGACACGCCGTCGGGCGCGGTGCCGTCGTCGGAGAGTGCGCGGACCTGGGCGAAGCTCGCCTCCCAGCGTGAGGCCAGCGCGTCGCGGGTCGCCTGCTCGTCCACCTCCCGGCTGCGGGGCGCGTTCGCGTGGTGGGCGGCGAGCAGCCGGGCGACGGCGCGCAGGGCGTCGTCGATGTCCGCGCCCTCCCGCACGAGTCGGGAGAGGCGGCGCTCGTCGGGCATGCGGCGCATGACGACGACGGGCTCGGGCGCGTCCGTGTCCGGGCTGTGGAATTCACCGACGCCGAGATAGACGTCGGGGGAGAAGCGGCGGTTGAGGACGACTTCCCGCTCGCACGCGGCCCGACGGGCGGTGACCGTGGTGTAGTCCAGGAACGTGAGGTCGACCGGCTTCTTGAGCTTGTAGGCGCGTTCCCCGATGAAGAGGACCACGGCGGTGTGGGTCTCGCGCACCTCCGCACGCGGCAGCGGCGGAGCCCCGTGAGCGGCGCCGCTGCGGAGTACGGAGGCGTCGGACCGCTGAACCGATCCCACCGGCTCTCCGTGAGGGCTGGGCTCAGTCATGGGGGACGACGGCGACCGGGCAGCGCGCGTGGTGGACGGCGGCCTGGGCCACGGGGCCCAGGCGGGGCCCCAGGTCGGGGTGGTGTTTGTGCCGGCCGACGACCAGCAGGTCTGCGCCCTCGGCGGCCTCCACGACGGCCTTGGCGGGGCTTTCGAGCCGGATGGTGTCGGACACGTCCACGCCCGGGAACTTCTCGCGCCAGGGGCGGAGGGCCTGGTTCACGTGATTCCGCGCGTCCTGGACGATCTCCTGGGTCAGGGTGTGGTCCACGCCCCAGGGGGTGTAGGCGTGGAGTGGCGTGCTGCGGCCGTGGACGGCGCGGAGGGGCACGTCTCGGGCCGCGGCGGTGGTGAAGGCGAATTCGAGCAGGTCCTCGCACGGGGCGCGCAGCTTCAGTCCCACGACCACACCCCCTGCCGCACCTGGCTCGGGTGCCGAGGATCCTTCTGCCGGCTTGTCCGCGCGCACCAGGACCACGGGCCGCTCGGTGCGTGCCACGACGATCATGCTGATGTCGCCCATGAAGTAGCTCTCCACGGGAGTCAGGCCCCGTGAGCCGAGTACGAGCATCTCGGAGTCGGACCCGGCCTGGAGCAGTGCGTCCTCGGCGTCGTCGGCGACGAGGTTTCCGACGACGGTGAGGCCCGGGTGGTGTGCCTGGAGTTCTGTCTGAGCGTTGTGCACGAGCCGTTTCGCCCAGTAGTTCTGGTCCAGTTCCGAGGGGACGTGGGTCGGTTCCGGCACCAGCAGGGGCCAGGCGTGCAGCAGGCGCAGGGTGAGTCTGCGTCGCTCGGCCTCGTCGGCGGCCCAGTGGGCGGCGGCGAGGCTCTCGGGCGAGCCGTCGAGGCCGACGGTGAGGGCTCTTTCCATGACGACTGCCTCCCTGTCGTAAGAGCTGGAAGGACGGGTGAGTGTTGCCGACGATCGGACTGCCGCCGTCCCCGTCGGTCGGCGCGCCGAGCACGGCGCTTCTCCGTCGAGGAGTACCGCAGATCTCTCGGTGGCGCATGTGGTCCGCGAAACGGCGGTGAACGCGAGAAGCTCGCCGCCGACCGGGCCGGGCTTCCGTCTGCGGCACGCCGTCTCCGGACTCCAGTCTCCGGACTTCCGTCTACGGGCTTCCGTCTACGGACTTCCGTCTCCGGGCTCCCGTCTCCGGGCTTCCGTCTGTGGCACGCCGGATCCGGGCCCCCGTCGTGCCACGGGCGGAGATCTCCGAACAGCTGCGGCGACCATGCCGCCGAGGTTCTCGGCGCGAGACGCGTGCGGATGCCGGCCGTGCCGCTGCGTGGGGTGGCGGCTGAGCCGCCGTGGGGGACTCACGTGTGCGGCACGATCGCGACCGGGCAACGGGCGTGGTGGATCACCGCGTGCGCGATCGGCCCGGTGTGTGCGCCGAGCTTCTGGGGACGGATCCTGCGGCCGACGGCGAGGAGACCGGCATCGCGTGTCGCCTCCAGCAGCTGTTGCGCCGGACGTCCTTCCTCGACCAGCTCGCGGACCTCCACCGCGGGGTACTTCTCCTTCCACGGTGCGAGTACGGCGACCAGAGCGCGCTCGGCGGATCCGCGTACCGCCTTCCAGGCCTTGGCCTCCAGCGCGCTGGGCATGTACGGCAGCTGCCACGCGTGCACCACCCGCAGCGGAGCCGAGCGCAGCGTCGCACTCTCGAAGGCGAAGGCGAGCAACTCCTCGCACGGAGTCGTGGGATCCACGCCGACGACGACGGCGCGGTACGGCGTGAGGGCGGAGCGGTGGCCGTCCTCGTCCGGCACGTGCTCGTCCTCGACGGTCCGGTCGGCCCGTACGAGCACGACGGGGCGTGACACGCGGGCCACCGCCGCCAGCGCCACCGAACCGGCCATGAAGCCGCCGAAGCCGCTGAACGCCCGGCTGCCCAGAACCAGCAGCTCGCCCTCGTCGCCCGCCGTGACGAGAGCTTCGGCCGCGGGCCGGGAGACCTGATCGGCGCTCAGACGGACCCGTGGGTAGCGCTCGTCGAGCCGGTTCATGGCATCGCGCAGAATCCGCAGCGCCCAGAGACGCGGTGCGTCCAACTCGGGCAGCCCCGACCCGGCGGGTGTCACACCGCCCGGCCACGCGTGCACCAGACGCAGTGGCAGGTCGCGCCTCAGTGCCTCCCGGGCCGCCCACTCGGCGGCGGCGAGGCTCTCGGACGAACCGTCCAGTCCCACGACCACAGGGCGAAGCACGGCGAACACCTCCCGGGATCGGTTTCCCGCTGGTGCCTGTGCGGCCGACCACTACCAGTATCCCCGCGCGGCACCGGCACCGGCGGGGGCCGATACGGCCCCCGCCCTGGGCCGAACGGACCTTTCCGCTGGTCATCGCGGCTTCGGGGCGCGGTACGAGGCGTCGGGGCAGCCGTCCGGCGCATGCCGGCTCGTCGGGGCCGGGCGCCGGGCAGGGCGGCCCGCCGACCGGGGCTGATCGGGTCTCCCGCGGGACCGGTCGGCCCAGGCGCGTCCCGCCCGCCGCGCACACCGTTCCGGGGATGTCTCCTCGTGCGTTGTGCCAGGTGAGGGCACGTGCCCGCAGGGTCCGGCTGCCGAGGGCGGCGTGGCATCTGCGCTCGGCTGCGGCTGCGGCTGCGGGACCGCGGACGAGGCCAGGGGCAGGGGCCAGAGGCAGGGGCACTGCGGCCCTTCGTTCGGGACTCATGGCTCATGCGGGCCGAGGCGCATCGAAGTTGACTGGGAGCGGCAGAGGAAGATGCCCACCCGAGGAGGGACGAGGACCGTGCGTACGACTCTCACACCGGACCACCGGAAGCGGTTCGCGCTCCTGCTGTTCGCGGCGATGGGCGGGACCTTCGTTCTCACCGCGCTGTTCGACGCGCTCGCGCCGCGCCGGCGGGGCCGCCACGCGCACCATGAGCCACCGACCGCACTGCCGACGCGGCCCGCCCGCGGGCTCGGGACCAAGGAATACCGTGCGCCGGTCCATTCCAAGCGCCCCGTCGACCCGATCGCCGGGGTGCTGGTCCGGCACTGAACCGGCGAGAGTCCCGGGCGGGTCCCGGCTGCGGGCCGCGTGAGCCCTTCACACAAAGGGAGTTGGGCCGAAGGGCCCCCGGGAAGGGCCTGTACGGCCCCTTAGCGCGAAGCCGGCCACGCACGACGCTGGAGCGGAAGAACGAACAGGCTTGGACGGAGGAGGTGCGCAGCATGCTTCGGCACATCACTGCGGGAGTCGACGGGTCTCCCGCGAGTCTCGCGGCCGCACACTGGGCGGCCAGGGAAGCCCTGCGCCGCGGCGTCTCGTTGAGGATGGTGCACGCCTGGACGTGGTACCCGAACCCGGCCCCCTCCGTACCGATCGACGTGAGCCAGCGCGACTGGGCCGAGCGGACCCTGGACCAGGCGGTCACGAGTGTGCGTGCCGCGCACCCGGGACTGCGGATCGTGGAGCAGCTGGTGTCCGACTCCGCTGTCGACGCCCTGCTCACCGGGGCGGCGGAGTCGGAGGTACTGGTGCTGGGCTCCAGCGGGTTGAGTGGTGTCGCGGGGTTCATACTCGGCTCGGTGTCGCAGCGGCTGGTCGCCAGGTCCCCGCGTCCCGTGGTGCTCGTCCGGGCGCGCGAGACCTCCGCCGACGAACACTTCCCGGCGTCCGACGGTGTCTCCCCGGACGAGATCCCCGAGACCCCGTTCCGCGATGTCGTCCTCGGGCTGGACACCCGGCGTCCCTGCGACGAGCTGATCGAGTTCGCCTTCGAGGCCGCCCGGCGTTACGGCGCGGCCCTGCACGTGGTCCACGCCTTCAGCGCCACGCGGACCGGCGGCGCCGGCCTCGGTGCGGACATGGAGCCCGGACCCGGACTGCCCGTGGCCCCGGCCGGACCCGAACTGCTCGCGGCGCGAGAACACGCCGTCGTCGCGACGCTGCGCCCCTGGTGCGAGAAGTTCCCCGGCGTCGCCGTGACCGAGACCGTCTCCGAGGAACGGGCGGCCACCGCACTGGTGCGCGCGTCGGCCGGAGCCTCCCTCCTCGTCGTGGGCCGCCGGACCCGGGCGGGCCGCCTCGGCCCGCACACCGGGCCCGTCACGCACGCGGTGCTGCACCACGTCGGCTGCCCCGTCGCCGTCGTACCGCACGGCTGACCCGCTCGCCCGGGCGTCGGGCCGTGGCCGGGCCCGACGCCGTGAACAACCCGCCCCCGCAGTCTCGGCTGCCGCGCCGCGCGACGCGCGACGCGCACCGGCGCACGCATCCGCCGACCGCGGTGCTGCCCCTGTTCCGGGAGTTGCTGGGTGCCGGTGCCGGTGCCGGTGCCGGTGCCGGTGCCGGTGCCGGTGCCGAGGACGACGGGCACGTCTTCGCGGTCGGTGACGCCGACGGGGCCCTGCTGTGGGTCGAGGGCGACGGCATCGCCTCGAACGAGAGTTTCGGTGGCCGGAGGGCCTCCCGCTATCGCGGTGCGATGGCTTGGAGCCAGTCCTCGACGGCGACGACATCCGCCCACTGCGGGAACAGCTTTTCGGTGAGCATCGTGTGCACCTCGGGATCGGTGTCGAGGCAGGCATCCGCCAGGACGGTGAGGCCGAAGTCCAGGTCGATGGCGTGCCACAGGGTGGACAGCACTACAGCGCTGGTGGCGATGCCGGTGAGGACAAGGCTGTCGATGTCGCGAGCCCTGAGTACCAGGTCGAGGTCGCTGCCCGAGAAGGCGCTCCCCCGCCTCTTGGTCACCACGACGTCGCCCTGCTGGGGCGCGACGTCGTCATGGATCTCGGTGCCAGGGGCCCCCTCGCGGAACAGGCCGGCCCGCATGACGTTGGTCATCACCCTGTTGCGGGGGCTGATTTCTGGATCGCCGGGCCGTAACCCGAGCACCACGTAGATCACGGTGATACCGGCGGCCCGGGCACCGTCGATCGCCCTGCGCAGGCGCGGCAGATATCCGGAACCGTCATCGGCGATCGCCACGACGTCCCGTTGGACGTCCATCACCAGAAGCGCGCTGTTCGCCATGCCCGCCGCCTCTTCTCCCTTGGGAAACAACGGCAGGTCTGGTGGATCGACCGAGCTGCGGCGGAGGTTTCGGAGATCCTCTCCCAGGAGCCCTCGGACTCCGCGGCTTCTAGGGCGTGCTTCGGAAGTCCCTTCGTCGCCCGAAGGGCGGCTCTGCGGCGTCCGGTGCGTGCTCTCGGCGCGCCGGACGAAAGGCCTCGTACTGGGCGTACTTGGCCTTTCGTCCGGCGCGGCGGTGGGGGTCCCTCCCGCTCGAGCGGAGCCGAGAGTGGGGGAGCGTGCCGAACGTCGCAGAGCAGAAGGCACTTCCGAAACACGCCCTAGTCATCACCCCGGCCCGCCGGTGTTCCGACGTCCTCAGGACCGGTGACCGGTGACCGGTGACCAGGGCGCAAGGGCCGAACGGCCTCTCCCGTCACCCCGCCGACGGTGCGAAAGTGGCGATGAAGCCCCGCACACCCCTGCGGCCCGGCGAAAGGCGGTGGGACAGGTGGAGCCGCACCTGGTCGTGGGTGTCCGGCCCGGCGCGGGCAGGGACACTCCGGACTCCTGCTCGGCCGGGTGGCCCACATGCTGCCGTGCCACCAGCCGTGTCCGCCGGCGATCGTTCGCGACAGGTGTGGTCGACTGGCCGAACGTGTGATCAGGACCGACCGGTGACTCGCTCACAGGGGAGTACTCATGCCCGTACAGTCCCGCGACGCGCTCGCACCCGTACTGCGGGACGTACGGGCCGTCGTCTTCGACACCGACGGAGTGATCACCGACTCGGCGCGTGTGCACGCCGCCGCCTGGAAGACCGCCTTCGACGCCTTCCTGGGCGAACATCCGCCCGACGATCCCGGGCAGCGACGCCCGTTCGACACCCGGGACGACTACCTGCGGTACGTGGACGGCAAGTCCCGTTCGGACGGGGCCGCCGCCTTCCTCGCCTCGCGCGGCCTCGATCCGTCGGCCGAGACGGTGCGGGCCGTCGCCGCGGAGAAGGAGCGACTGTTCACCGAGCGGCTGCGCGCGCACGGCGTCGACGCCTATCCGGGGACGGTCCGGCTGGTGCAGGCCCTGCGCCGGGCAGGGGTGCCGCTGGCCGCGGCCTCCGCGTCCCGCCACGCCGGTGAGCTCCTCACGCGCGCCGGGGTCCTGGACCTGTTCGAGGTGCTGGTCGACGGTGGTGAGGCTGCTCGGCTGGCGTTGCCGGGCAAGCCGCGGCCCGACCTCTTCCTGGAAGCCGTCGGACGGCTCGGCGTCGGCGCCGACCGCGCCGCCGTCGTCGAGGACGCGCTGGCAGGTGTGGAGGCGGGCCGGAGCGGAGGGTTCGCCCTCGTCGTCGGCGTGGACCGCACCGCCGGTCCGGACACCGCAGAGGCGCTGCGGCGGCACGGCGCCGACATCGTCGTACGGGACCTCGGAGAACTGGTCGGGGGAGGAGCACCGACGTGACGGGCTGGTTCTGGGAGTACGAGGGCTACGAGCCCGCGGACGAGCGGCTGCGGGAGTCGCTGTGCACGCTCGGCAACGGCTACTTCGCCACCCGCGGGGTGCTGCCCGAATGCGCCGCGGACGACGTGCACTACCCGGGCACCTACGCGGCCGGCTGCTACAACAGGCTCACCTCGGACGTCGCGGGACACCGCGTGGAGAACGAGGACATGGTCAACCTCCCGAACTGGCTGCCGCTCCGGTTCCGGCTCGCCGGGGAGCACTGGCTGACCCCCGATACCGCGCAGGTCCTCGACCACCGGCAGGTGCTGCACCTGGCCTCCGGACTCCTTGAGCGTCGCACGCGGTACGCGCTCGGCGGGGATCGGGTGCTGTCGGTGCGCCAGCAGCGTCTCGTGCACATGGCCGACCCCCATCTGGCGGCCCTACGCACCGAGTTCACCGCCGAAGGGTTCTCCGGCGAGGTCGAGGTCGAGGCCACGCTCGACGGCGGCGTCACCAACGCCGGGGTGCCGCGCTACCGCGACCTGGACGGACACCACCTGACCCACGTGCACACCGGTTCCGCCGCCCCGGACACGGTGTGGCTGCGCTGCCGGACACGTACCTCCGACATCCGGATCGGGATGGCGGCCAGGCTGACCGCCGACGCCCCGGTCCTGGCCGGGCACGCACCCCCGCACGCCATTCAGCGCGTGCGCCTGCACCTGACCCCCGGCACCGCGGCCACCGTCGACAAGACCATCGCCCTGCACACCTCACGCGACCCCGCGATCAGTGACCCCCTGGACGCCGCGATCGAGCGGGTGGGCGCCGCGCCCGCGTTCGAGGAGCTGCTCGACACTCATCTCACGGCCTGGGACCAGCTGTGGCGACGGGCCGAGCTCGACGTCCGCGGGGAGGCGGGCGACATCCTGCGGCTGCACCTCTTCCACGTCCTGCAGACCCTCTCCCCGCACACGGCCGACCTCGACGTCGGCGTCCCGGCCCGCGGGCTGCACGGCGAGGCCTACCGCGGCCACGTCTTCTGGGACGAACTGTTCGTGCTGCCGTACCTCAACCTGCACTTCCCGGAGGTGTCCCGCGCCCTGCTCCGCTATCGCCACCGCCGTCTGGAGCAGGCCCGTACCGCGGCCCGCGCGGTCGGGCGGCGCGGCGCGCTGTACCCGTGGCAGAGCGGCAGCGACGGGCGTGAGGAGACGCAGAAACTGCACCTCAACCCGCGCTCCGGACGGTGGCTGCCCGACCACTCGCGGCTCCAGCACCATGTGGGGTCGGCGATCGCGTACAACGTCTGGCGGTACTGCGAGGCCAGCGGTGACGCGGAGTTCCTGCACACCAAGGGCGCCGAGATGCTGCTGCAGATCGCCCGCTTCTGGGCGGACTCGGCCACCTGGGACGAGAGCCTCGGACGGCACCGCATCCGAGGTGTGGTCGGCCCCGACGAGTACCACGACGCCTATCCCGGCGCGAAGGAGCCCGGTCTCGACGACAACGCGTACACCAACGTCACCGCCGTGTGGGTGCTCACCCGCACGCTCGAGGTGCTGCGGGCACTGCCGGAGCCCCGCCGACGCGAACTGGTCGAGCGGACCGGCCTGGACGGCGGCGAGCTCGAACAGTGGGAGGACGTCTCGCGCACCCTCCATGTGCCCTTCCACGAGGGCGTCGTCAGCCAGTTCGAGGGGTACGGCGACCTCGCCGAACTCGACTGGGACGGTTACCGGAAGCGGTACGGCGACATCCGGCGCCTCGATCGGATCCTGGAGGCGGAGGGTGACAGCGTGAACCGCTACCGGGCGTCCAAGCAGGCCGATGTCCTGATGCTCGGCTACCTCTTCTCACCGGCCGAACTCCAAGGTCTGTTCGGCAGGTTGGGTTACGGACTGGACGAGGACGCCTGGCGGCGCACCGTCGACCACTACCTCGCACGCACCAGCCACGGCTCCACCCTCAGCGGCCTGGTGCACGGCTGGGTACTGTCCCGGGCGCGGCGCGCCGAGGCGTGGCAGTTCTGCCAGGAGGCCCTGCGCGGCGACATCGCCGATCTGCAGGGCGGCACCACGGGCGAGGGCATCCATCTCGGGGCCATGGCCGGCACCCTCGACCTCGTCCAGCGCGGGCTGACCGGACTGGAGACCCGCGACGATGCGCTGTGGCTCGACCCGGTGCCGCTACCGGAACTGTCGTCGTACGGGTTCACCCTGCGCTACCAGGGGCATTGGGGTGTGCGGCTGCGGCTGGAGCGCGGGTGGGTGGAGATCGCGGTGCCGTCGTCCGACCGGGACCCGATCGACGTCCGTCTGCCCGATCGTGGTGTGTGTCTCCAGCCGGGGGAGAGGAGCCGACTGGTCCTCCCGGACTGACGTCCGCGGCCTGCCCGCACGAGTAAGGGGCCGGACAGCGCGGTGACGCTCCCTCCTCGGCCCCGTCCGCATGCCGTGTACCGAGCCACGGACCCGTGCCGCACCCGGCGGGTCTCAGGGCCGCTCGGGCCGCGGGCCGGGACCTGCGGCCCCTGCACGGGCGACTCCCCGGCGGCGACGCTGGAATCACATCCCGTTTCAGGAGGCAGAACCATGGTCAACCCCGTTGTCGCAGGCATCGACGGCTCGGCCGAGAGCCTGGCCGCCGCGGAGTGGGCGGCCCGCGAGGCGAAGCTGCGCGGCCTGCCGCTGAAGCTCGTCCACGTCTGGGAACCCGTTCCCGAGCCCATGGCCCAGGCGCCGCTCCTCGGTGCCGAGACGCTGCGGCACTGGAGCGAGCGAAGCGATATGGGGGTACCCCCGGCCGAAGGCTGGGGGAGGATACCGCGAGGGGCGGCCGAAGGACTGAGGGTGCGCCACCCCGAGGTGGACGTGACCGTGGAACAGATCAGCGGCCGGCCCGGCGAGGTGCTGACACGCGTCGCGAAGGACGCCGAACTGCTGGTCCTCGGCTCCCGTGGCCTGAGCGGCATCGGTGGCTTCCTGGTGGGCTCCGTCGGCCAGCTGGTCGTCGCCCACTCCGAGCGGCCGGTGATCCTGGTCCGAGCCGGGGAGCAGACCGCGGACGAGCACGCGGTGGACCCGGCCGGAATCCCGTCCGGCGACGGCACTCCGTTCCGGCCCGTCGTCCTCGGCCTCGACACCGACCACCCGCACGACACGGTGATCGCATTCGCCTTCGACGCCGCGGCTCGGCGGGAGACCACCCTGCGGGTCGTCCACGGCTGGAACCCGCCGCCGTACTACGCGTACGCCATCCCGGCCGATCCGGAGCTCGGCCCTGAACTGAGGAAGCAGCAGGCAACCCTCCTGACCGAGGCCCTGACCCCGTGGCGGCAGAAGTTCCCCGCCGTCGACGTCGTCGAAGTGCCCCGCTGGGGCAGCGCGGCCCACCACATCGTCGACGCTTCTCGCGAGGCCTCCCTCGTGGTCGTCGGCCGACGGATCCGCCGCAGTCCCTTGGGCGCGCACATCGGCCCGGTCACCCACGCCGTCCTGCACCATGCCGCCGCTCCCGTCGCCGTCATCGCACACGACTGACGCACCACGCGCAGGTCGAGGAGGGAACGCACGATGGAGATCCCCCCCCCACGGATATGGGCGTCGCGAGATCCCCCGCACACGCTTCTGCGCCGACTCCGACGAGAAGGGAAGATGGACGTGAGACACAACAAGACCGGCTCCGTGATGACCACGGAGGTCGTCCCCGCCGAGTACGGAACCCCCTTCGAGGAGGTGGTGCGCCGGCCGGCCGGCCGCCGGGTCGGTGGACTGCCGGTGGGCGACGGCGATGGCAAGGCCATCGGCGTCATCTCCGAGACGGACCTGATGTCGCGGCCGGCGGACACCCCCGATCCCTGGCGGCCGAAGCGTCGCTCCCGGTTGTCCGGACTGGCACGCGGCGCCCGGAGGCGGGCCTCGAAGGCGCAGGCCCGTACCGCCGGCCAGTCGATGACCCGGCCGTCCGTCACCGAGCACCCCATCGTCGAGACCGCACCACGACACTTGTGAGAGGAGGCGGACCGCCATGCCCACCAGCGTGCTGGTCGCCTACGGAACGACGAACGGATCGACCGCGCAGATCGCCGAGACCATCGCGGAGGTCCTGAGCAAGGAGGGACTCGCCGCCCAGGCACTGCCGGCCCGGTCCGTGGCGAGCGTGGCGTCGTACGACGCCGTGGTGGTCGGCGGTGGACTGTACGCGGGGCGCTGGCACCGGGACGCCCGACGCTTCGTCCGCCGTCACCGTCACGAACTCGCCGAACGCCCGCTGTGGCTGTTCAGCAGCGGCCCGCTCGACCCCTCCGCCTCGGAGCGGGACATCCCGCCCGTACCGGGGGTGAAGAAGGACATGGACCGCCTCGACTGCAGGGAACACGTCACCTTCGGTGGCTGCCTGGAGGAGGGCGCGAAGGGATGGGTCGCCGGGATGATCCTCCGCTCCGGAAAGGGGGGCGACTTCCGTGACTTCACCGCCATCCAGGAGTGGGCCGCCCGCATCGCGGCCGAACTCGTGGGCGCTGAGCAGGGAAGGAGCTGACCCCCGCCTCACCGACGCACAGGGCAGCGGCCGTTCGGGGGCGGCGAGGTGCCAGGGCCGCCCTTCGGCACCACGACGCCGTCGCCACTGTGCGCGGAACGGGTCACTTTTCCGCAGGTGTGCGCCAGTGGGCCCCACGGTGGGGCCCGCCGTGCCCGTCGTCTCATGGGTGTCGTCCTACGGTGGAGAGGTGGACCACCCGTCCTCATGACCGCCCTCATGGGAGGAAAGCACGTGGAGATCGTCGCGTACGGCGTCCAGGCGGACGAGGAGCCGCTGTTGCGGGAGGCGTTCGACCGGGCGTTCGCCGGCCGTCATCGGCTCCGCTGTCTGTCGCTGTTCCTGGACGAGGACACCACCCCGACCGCCGACGGCCACGAGATCGTGCTCTGCGGTGTCAACGACACCCTGGACGCGAAGGTGCTGCGCTCGCTGGCCGCGGGCGGCACGAGGATGATCGCCCAGCGGGCCACCGGCTTCAACAACATCGACCTGACGGTGGCCGAGGAGCTGGGGCTGACGGTGGCCCGGGTGTCGTCCTACTCGCCGTACGCGGTCGCCGAGTTCGCCTGGGCGCTGGCGCTGGCCGTCGACCGCCGGATCGTCCGGGCCGCTCACCGCACCCGGGAGTTCGACTTCCGGCTCGACGGACTGATGGGCCGCGACCTGCACGGCCGGACCGCGGGTGTGGTGGGCACGGGCAGGATCGGGACCGCGTTCGCCCGGATCGCCCACGGCTTCGGCATGCGGTTGCTGGGCTGGGACAGCACCGAGAATCCCGACTGCCTGGCCCTCGGCATGCGCTACACCACGCGTGAGGAGCTGTTCGCCGAGGCGGACCTGGTCAGTCTGCATGTGCCGCTCCTGTCGGACACCCATCATCTGGTCGACGCCGAAGCCCTGGCCCTGATGAAGGACGACGCGATCCTGGTCAACTCCAGCCGCGGCGGTCTGATCGACACCGACGCCCTGCTGGACACCCTGCGCGCGGGGCGGCTGAGGGGTGTCGGCCTGGACGTGTACGAGGAGGAGGCCGGGTTGTTCTTCCTCGACAAGTCCCTGGAGGTGATGACGGACGAGCGCCTCGCCCGGCTGATGACCTTCAACAACGTGCTGGTCACCTCGCACCAGGCGTACTTCACTCGGGACGCCGTGGAACAGATCGTCGCCACGACGGTCACCAACATCGAGGACTACGTCGCCGGCCGCACCGGTGACAACATCCTCGTCCGGCCCTCGCCGACCTGAGGGCGGGCGCGGACGGGCGCGGAGCCCGCAACGGCGGTCCGTCCCCGGCGAAACCGTGGCAGCAGCCGCTTGTCCACCATGTCGTGCGGCCCGAACCGCTGCTGTGCTCAAGGCCGTCGGGCGGGGCTGTCGGCCGAACGGCCCACGAGTACCGCGAAAGACCGGCATCGGAGATGAGAGGCACACCTGTGCAGCCGTACGAAGGTGACGCGTCCATCCTGACCGGTCCCACGGACCGCACGCACGCCGTCCGGCAGCAGGCCAGCGCCCCCTTCCCGGAGGAGCGGCGCGAGGGCGTCCTCGACTTCGACGTGCTGAAGCGCGCGACCATGCCGAACGGCGGTCTGCGCAGGGTGGAGCACGGGCTCTGCCGCACGCCGAGAGCGGGTGCGTGAGCAGTTCCTCGACCCCGTCCACGACGGCGCGGTGCGTCCCGTCCCGCGTCTGAACGGCTGCACGAGGACCGGGCCGGTGAGTCCCCGTCGGGCAGGGACGTTCGGCCCCGGTGCCCGGGGCCTGCGGCCCCTCCGAACTCCCTTGCGTGAGCGGGACATTGAGGGGGTGACGGAGTCGCCGAGGCTTCGTGCAGAACCTCTCCGAAAGGGATGAGTGACATGGCGGTTCACGGACACCCCCACCGGCACACACGGTTCCACCTCCCGTCGCGGCGCCGGACCGGTGCCGCCCAGGCGGGCGACACCGCGACCACCGCGACCATCACGACCACCTCGTACGTCTTCGCCGGCCTGCGTCTGCTGACCGGGTTCGTCTTCCTGTGGGCGTTCCTGGACAAGACCTTCGGCCTCGGCTACGCGACCCAGTCGGGCAGGGCCTGGATCGACGGCGGCTCACCGACCAAGGGCTTCCTCGGCGGCGTGGCCGTCGGGCCGATGGAGTCCACCTTCCATTCCTGGGCCGGCGACACCTGGGCCGACTGGCTGTTCATGCTCGGCCTGCTCGGAGTCGGTCTCGCCCTGGTGGCGGGCATAGGTCTGCGGCTCGCCGCCGTCGCCGGGACCGCGATGATGGCGTTCATGTGGATCGCGGAGTGGCCGCCCGCCCAGCACCTCTCCGACGGCTCGGCGAGCATGTCCACCAACCCGTTCGCCGACTACCACCTCGTCTACGCCGTCGTCCTCATCGCGCTGGCGGCCGCGGGCGCCGGTGCCACCTGGGGGCTCGGCAGGGCATGGGCACGACTGCCGTTCGTCAGCCGGAACCGGTGGCTGCTCTGACCGGCAGGTCTCGCTCGGGGCGCACCGGGGCAGAGATCAAGGCAGGGTGGTGCCGTCCGGGAAGGGGGCCTGTGGATGTCGTCCATCACCGACTGGCTGAGCGCCGTTGGGCAGGTGGCAGGGGCGCTCGGCACGTTGGCCGCGGTCGTGGTGGCTCTCCTGGTCTCCTTCAGGGACAACAGGAGGTTGGCGTCCGAGCTCCGAGACCGTGAAGCGTCGACGGCCCGTCTGGTCTCCGCCGTGATACGGCGTGACCCGGGGCTGGTGTTCCTCGAGATCCGCAACGACGCCAGGGAAGCGGTCCACGACATGGAAGCAGAGTTGACGGGGCCGGGCTCCGCGGGCCTTCGCCTGAGCGCCCAGAGGGTCGAGGAACGCGACGGACGCTTCATGGCCGCGGGCCCCGGCACGGGCACCGAGAGTCTGCGCGTCCTTCGGCCCGGTGAGACGCGACGGCTCGTGGTCGAGACCGTCGCCACGACCGCTCGTCGGCACGGCCGGCCTGTTCCAGGATGAAGTCGAACGTATGGTCCACGCCCAGATGCCCGACCATCTCCGTCGCCCTCGCCGTCCTGGCCCGCGCCGAGCGGCCCGTCGTCCTCGTACGGACGGGTGGGCGCGCCGAGGACGAGCATCTGCCCGATGCCACGGGAACCCCGTCCAGCGCCCTCCCCCGCCGGGAGGTCGTGCTGGGGCTGGACCTCGTGGACCCCGGCGACGCGGTCGTGGAGTTCGCGTTCGACGCCGCCCGGCGCCGCGCGGCGGTCCTGCGCGTCGTGCACGGCTGGAGCGTGCCGCCCTCCTACGGCGACGAGGATGCCCTGGACACCGGGCTCGACGCCGGGCCGGCCGTGCGGGAACGACGTGGGCCGGCCGATGTACTGGAGCAGTGGAAGGACAAGTTCCCCGACGTCGAGGTGCGTACGCAGAGCGTGGTCGGTGGCGCGGGCGCCCACCTCGTGGACGCGTCCCGGGAAGCGGCGCTGGTCGTCGTGGGACGACGGATCCGCCGCGCACCGGTCGGCAGCCACATCGGCCCGGTCACCCACGAGGTGCTCCACCACGCCTCCGCGCCGGTGGCGGTGATCCCGCACGACTGATCACAGCCCCCGGGCAGTCGCGGGTCACGGCGGCGACGACACCGGCTCGGGGGCCATGACGGCTTCTCGGCGGCCCTTGGCTCGCTACCGCCCGTGTCGAGCCGGAAGGGCGGATACGCGTCCGTCATCGGGGAGCCGTGGGCGGCGACCCGCGGCACCCACCGGTTGAGGCCGAGGATCAGGTCGACCAGGTCCGTGGGGGTACTTCTCGGTGAAGGCCATGGTCACGGCGGCGATCAACGTCAGTACGGCGACGCGTCCACCGTCCCACCGGCCGAGGTGCCGGCCGCCGACGAAGAAGCCGATGACGACGTGGTGCGGGACGGCCGGCGGCCACCACTTCACCAGGACCGGGCCCCGGGGCTCCAACCGTCCCTTCGGGGTGGCCAGGCCGTCCCGGACCGCGACGATCACGGTGTGGGACGGCCTGGCCCATGGCGTTCCACCACGTTCCACCACCCGGGCGGCGTCCGCGACGCCCCGTTCCGGGTGCGCGGTGATGGCGGGCGTCGACATCAGGTCCCGCGCGGTCGTGGCGCGTGCGCACGCCACTCCCTTTCTGCGCTCATCTGCTGTCACTGGTCTCCGTCGGTCGAAGTGCGGCGCGGCCGGCCTCCAGGCGGGCGACCGGGACCCGGAAGGGCGAGCAGGAGACGTAGTCCAGCCCCACAGCGTGGAAGAAGTGCACCGACTCCGGATCCCCTCCGTGCTCGCCGCACACACCGATCTTCAGGTCGGGGCGCGCCGCGCGGCCTTCCGCGACCGCGATCTCGACGAGTCGGCCCACGCCTTCGCGGTCGATCGTCTCGAACGGAGAGACCTTGAAGATTCCCTTGTCGAGGTAGGCGGAGAAGAACGCCGCCTCGACGTCGTCGCGGGAGAAGCCCCAGGTGGTCTGGGTCAGGTCGTTCGTGCCGAAGGAGAAGAACCGTGCCTCCTCGGCGATCTTTCCCGCGGTGAGCGCGGCCCTGGGGAGTTCGATCATCGTGCCGACCGGGCACTCCACGGTGATCCCCGAGGCCTCGGAGACCTCTGCCAGCACCTGCCGCACTTCCTCGCGTACGAGACGCAGTTCCTCGACCGTGTCGATCAGCGGCACCATGATCTCCGCCCGTGGATCTCCGCCTGCCCGCTTGCGGTCCACCACCGCCTCGGCGATCGCGCGCACCTGCATGGCGACCAGGCCGGGTGCCACCAGTCCCAGGCGCACGCCGCGCAGGCCGAGCATCGGGTTCTCCTCGTGCATGCGGTTCACGGCCTCCAGCAGTTCGGCGTCGTGCGCGCTGGGCGGGCTGCCCTGGGCCTCGGCGGCCGCGAGACGCACGGCGAGTTCGGTGCGGTCCGGCAGGAACTCGTGCAACGGCGGGTCCAGGAGCCGGATGGTCACCGGAAGCCCGTCCATCGCCTCCAGAATGCCGGTGAAGTCCTGCCGTTGCAGCGGCAGCAGCGCGTCCAGTGCCCGCTCACGGTCGGCGTCGGTACGGGCCAGGATCATCGCCTCGACCAACTGCCGCCGGTCGCCGAGGAACATGTGCTCGGTACGGCACAGCCCGATGCCCTCGGCGCCGAAGCGCCGGGCCCGTGCGGCGTCCTCGGGGGTGTCGGCGTTCGCCCGCACGCCAAGCCGCCGTACCCCGTCGGCCTGCCGCATGGCGCGGGCCACGGCGTCGACCAGCCCGGCCGACCGCTCACCGAGCCCGCCGGTCTCGAAGTACCGCATCACCGCGGAGTCGACCAACGACGCCGCGCCCGGGTACACGGCGCCCTCGGATCCGTCGACGGAGATGACCGTGCCCTCCTCGACCGTGGTGGCGCCCACGGTGAAGCGGCGCCCCTGCGGGTCCACGGTGATCTCCTCGGCACCGCACACGCACACCTTGCCCATGCCCCGGGCCACCACGGCCGCGTGGCTGGTCTTGCCGCCACGGCTGGTCAGCACGGCCTGGGCGGCGACCATGCCGGGCAGGTCGTCGGGGGTGGTCTCCTGCCGTACGAGGACGACCTTCTCCCCGGCGGCCGCGCGCCGTACCGCTTCGGCGGAGTCGAAGACGGCCGCGCCGACAGCGGCACCGGGCGAGGCCGGGATGCCATGCGCGAGAGCCTCGCCGACCGCCGAGGTGTCGAACCGCGGGAACATCAGTCGCGCGAGCCCGTCTCCGCAGACGCGCGCGAGAGCCTCTTCCGGCGTGATCAGGCCCTCGTCGACCAACGCGGCGGCGATGGCGAACGCCGCCTCGGCGGTCCGCTTGCCCACCCGGGTCTGCAGCATCCACAGCTTGCCGCGCTCGATGGTGAACTCGATGTCGCACAGATCCCGGTAGTGGGACTCCAACGTCCGCAGATGGTCCCGCAGTTGAGCGAACGACGGCGGATCCAGGCGCTCCAGCTCGGTCAGCGGGACGGCGTTGCGGATGCCGGCGACGACGTCCTCGCCCTGCGCGTTGGACAGGTAGTCGCCGTACAGGCCGGTGTGGCCGGTCGCCGGGTCGCGGGTGAAGGCGACGCCGCTTCCGGAGTCGGGGCCGAGGTTGCCGAAGACCATGGTCTGCACGTTGACCGCGGTGCCCAGGTCGTCGGGGATGTGCTCGCGGCGGCGGTAGAGCCGGGCACGTCCGCCGTTCCAGGACTCGAACACCGCGAGAACGGCCCGGCGCAGCTGTTCGGCCGGAGCCTGGGGGAAGTACGCGCCGGTCTGCTGGCGGATCAGCTCCTTGTACGCCTCGACGAGCTCGGCCAGATCGGTCGCGTCCAGCCCCAGGTCGTCCGTGGCCCCGCGGGCCTCCTTGAGGCGGGCCATGACGTCCTCGAACAGCGCACCGTCGACACCCATGACCGTACTGCCGAACATCTGTACGAGGCGGCGGTAGGAGTCCCAGGCGAAGCGCTCGTTCCCGGAGGTCTTGGCCAATCCCAGCACGGACTCGTCGTTGAGACCGATGTCGAGGATGGTCTCCATCATGCCGGGCATGGAGAAACGTGCCCCTGAGCGGACGGACAGCAACAGCGGATCGTCCGGCTCTCCGAGCAGCCGTCCCGAGGCCTGCTCCAGTGCGGTGAGGTGCTCGGAGATCTCGTGGGCCAGACCGGCCGGCTCGGAGCCTGTGGCCAGGAAGGCCCGGCAGGCCTCGGTGGTCACGGTGAAACCGGGCGGCACCGGCAGGCCCATCCGGGTCATCTCGGCCAGGTTGGCGCCCTTGCCGCCGAGCAGGTCGGCCATGTCCCGGCCGCCTTCGGTGAACTCGTACACATAACGGACCATGACGTGTGCACATCCTTCTGACTGTTGGCTTCCGGCTTCCGGCTTCCGGCTTCTGGCTTCCGGCCTCCGGGGGCCGGGCTCCGGGGCGGGCCGCTCCTCGCTCACCAGCGGCTCGCCGAAGGACCGGGCGACCGCTGCCTTCATCCGATGTTCCCCGGATCGGTCGGTGTCTGTCGGTGTCTGTCGGTACGGTGCGGCTCCAGGTTCGGGCTCCGCACCGGTGCGAGGGCAGGTACCGGAGGTCCTTGGCGATGAGACCTTCGGCCCTCAGCACGTGCGGAAACCGGCCCTTCGACCTCCGGAACCCGACGCGGCCTCCAGCGGGCCGGCTCTCGGGCGTGCGGGACGACCGCGACGGGGGCGGCGGAATGGCACGGGACGGTTTGGCACGGGACGGCGTGGGTGACAGGCCCGATGCGGATGCCGAGTGCGGGACGGGACGTCTTCCGGGCGGCGACCTCGACGGCCGCCACCGTCGAGCAGGCCCTGGTACGTGTTCCCGCCCTGCGTGCTCAGGTGACGGTGCTCGACGTGCGCCTGCCAGACGGAGACGGAGACGGAGACGGCGTGAGCGTGTGCCGGGAAACGCGCTCGCGCATGCCGGACCTGGTCTCGGCGGTCCGCACGGTGGCCAGGCGCCAGTCCCCGCTCGACCCCAGCACCACCACCAGGGTGATGGCCCGGCTCCGTCAAGCGGTTGAAGCGGGACGGACACCGAGCCCCCGGCTTCGGAGGGCCGTGCGGTCCGCCGGGCCGAACGGCCCTCATCCCGCCCCCGTAAGGCCCATGTTCCGCCCGGCCCGCCTCGCCCACGCTGTGCAACAGACACAGACCTGGGATCGATCGGGAGGACACGGGACATGGGCGTGCGCGTGGGTATCAACGGCTTCGGCCGCATCGGACGCAACTACCTGCGCTGCGTACTGGAACGCGCGCGGAACGGCACCGGGACCCCCGTCGAGGTGGTGGCGGTCAACGATCTGACCTCGCCGGCCACGCTGGCGCATCTGTTGCAGTACGACTCGACGTACGGGCGGCTCGGCCGCACCGTCGACCACGACGACGCCTCACTGACCGTGGACGGGCACCGTGTCGCCGTGACCGCCGAGCGGGACCCGGCGAAGCTGGCCTGGGGCGAGTACGGCGTGGACGTGGTCATCGAGTCCACCGGCCGCTTCCGCACCCGCGAACAGGCCGGAGCGCACCTGGCGGCAGGGGCACGCAAGGTCCTGCTCTCCGTGCCCGGCAAGGGAGTCGACGCCACGGTCGTCATGGGCGTCAACGAGGGCACCTACGACCCCGAGCAGCACCACGTCGTCTCCAACGCGTCGTGCACCACCAACTGCGTGGCCCCCATGGTGAAGGTGCTGGACGAGCACTTCGGCCTCGTCAAGGGCCTGATGACCACCATCCACGGCTATACCAACGACCAGGTCGTCCTCGACGGCCCGCACAAGGACCTGCGCCGCGGCCGCAGCGCCGCCGTCAACATCATCCCCACCAGCACCGGTGCCGCCCGCGCGGTCGGCCTCGTGCTGCCGGAACTGTCCGGCACGCTGGACGGCATCGCCGTACGCGTCCCCGTCGAGGACGGCTCCCTGACCGACCTGAGCGTGGTCCTGGAGCGGCCCGTGACCGCGGACGAGGTCAACGCCGCCTTCCGGGAGGCCGCCGACGGGCCGCTCAAGGGCGTCCTGCGGGTCTCCGACGCCCCGATCGTCTCCCGCGACATCGTCGGCGACCCCGCCTCATGCGTCCTGGACGCCCCGCTGACCCAGGCACACGGCGAACTGGTCAAGATCTTCGGCTGGTACGACAACGAGTGGGGCTACACCAACCGGCTCCTGGACCTCACCGAGTACGTCGCCGCCAGGCTCCCGCAGGCCTGACCCGAGAGACCCCGACGACAGGGGCGCGACGGGCGTCGCGACCTTCATGGCGCCCGCCCCGGCGGTGAACGGGGCGCCGCGCTCTACCGCTCGGCGAAGGGACTCAGCCGCCCGATGTCCCCGGTTGGCCGGCGCTCCCTGGGCCCCGGCCCGGCCGGAGCATCTGGCTCGCGGCCAGCTCGCGGTAGAGAGCGTTGCCGGCCAGCAACTCGTCGTGGCGTCCGCCGGCGACGGTGCGGCCGTCCTGCAGCACGACGATGTGGTCGGCGTGCTGCACGGTGGACAGGCGGTGCGCGATGACCAGCAGCGCGCACTCCTGGGCGACGTCCTTCATGACGGTGGTGAGGGCCGATTCGTTGATCGCGTCGAGGTGGGAGGTGGGCTCGTCCAGCAGGAGCAGCGAGGGGCGGGCCAGCAACGCGCGGGCGATGGCGACGCGTTGTCGTTCGCCACCGGAGAGGGTGCCGCCGCGTTCGCCGATCACGGCGGCGAGGCCGCCGGGCAGACGGTCGACGACTTCTTCGAGTCGGGCCAGTTCCACGACGCGCCGGATCTCGGCTTCCGTGGCATCGGGCACGGCGTAGGTGATGTTGTCGCGCAGGGTGCCGTGGACGACGTGGGCGTTCTGGTCGACGACGGCGATGCGTCGGCGGCAGGCGTCAAGGGTGAGTTCGGTGGCAGGCCGCCCGTCGAAGAGCACGGAGCCGGCGTCCGGCTCGTAGAACCTCGCCACCAGGGCGAACGCCGTGCTCTTGCCGGCTCCCGACCGGCCCACCAGAGCGACGTGCTGCCGGTGCGCCACGGTGAACGAGACGCCGCGGAGGACCGGCCGTTCCGGGTCGTAGCCGAAGTGCACGTCGTGCAGGGCGAGGGCGGGCTGTTCGGGGCAGGTGACGGGCCCGGCCGGCCGCCGCGTGGGTGCGGGGATGCGCGCCACCAGCGGTGCGGTCGGCTCCACGGGCAGGCAGAGCGCCTCCTCGATGCGCTGGTAGGCACCCATCCCGCGCTGGATGAGGCCCACGGCATGGAAGACGGAGGACAGCGGCAGGACGAGGTACGAGGCGTACAGCAGGAAGGCGACGAGGTCGCCGAGGGAGCCGGCGTGGCCGTTGACGCGCAGGCCGCCGACGACCAGGACGATGAGGAAGGAGCCCTGGACGGCGAGTTCGACGGCGGGGCTCATGACCGAGGCGAGCTTCGCGGTGCGTATCCCCGCGCCGTAGGCCGCCTCGACACGTGCGCCGATGCCCGCCGCCTCGCGCTCCTCGGCACGGTGCACGCGGACCATCGGCAGGGCACCGAGGGCGCGTTCGAGGTCGGCGGCGATGGCACCGACCGAGTTCTGCATGTGCTCGGACGCGCATCGGATGCCCTTGAGCAGCGAGGTGACGACCAGGGCCGCCATGGCCACGATGACGGCGACCAGGAGCAGCAGCAGGGGGTCGAGCCACGCCATGAGGATGATCGCCCCGGCGGCTACGAGGCTGCCCGTCACCAGATCGACGAGGGCCTGCGACACGACCTCCCGGAGCAGGGTGGTGTCGGCCGTCACCCGGGAGATGAGGTCGCCGCCCCGGTGGCGGTCGTATTCCCTCATGTCCAGCCGGAGCAGTCGTCCCACCAGACCGTGCCGGAGCTGCCGTACGACGCCTTCGCCCATCCGCTCCAGCAGGAAGCGCCCCACGGACCCCGTCGCCGCTTCGGCGACGAACAGGGCGCCCAGGAGTGCCAGCAGCGGCCAGATGACCTGCCCGCGGCCGCTCGCGTCCACGACGTGCTTGGCGACGAGCGGCTGGGTCAACCCCAGGGCGGAGGCCACGAGGGTCAGTACGGCGGCGACGGCGATGGCTTTGCGGTGCCCGGCGGTGAGCCGGTACATCGTGGCCACCGCCGCCCGGGTGGACCTGTCGCCGTCGGTGATCTCGGCCCGGCCGCCGTCCAGAGCGGTCGTGCCGGTCATCGGTCCGTCGGTCGTGGCAGCGGGCCGACGGTCATCAGCGGGGCGAAGTAGCCCTCCGGCGCGCCCTCGCCGACGGGACGGCCCTCCGCCTCGATCCAGGCGTGCGCGGTGAAGGGAGGGACGACGCGCACGCCGGTGCACCAGGTCGGCCATGTCCCGCCGAGCCGGCACAGCAGTGCCGCCCCCAGGGAGCGCGGCAGGCACCCCTTCGGCCCGGCGCAGTGCAGGCTGGCGGCGCACATGGCGTCGCGCGCGTTCCGGGCCTGTGTGGTGGTGGCGGGAGCGGCACCGCGTCGCAGGACGCCGAGTACGGCGCGGATGCGGCGGGGCGGCAGGAGGGCGAGCGCGACGGCCGGGAGCAGGACGAGGCGGGCGGACAGGCGTCGGGCCAGGGGAACACCGGTGGGTCGTTCCAGCGCGCTGGGCGTCGTCATGAGGCGAGCCCCGCACTGCGCAGCTGCCCCACCAGGGTCTCGACGTCCCGCAGGGCCTGCGCCCGGTCGGTGTCGAACTCCCGGACCAGGGCGGCGGCCGCGTCCGACTCGTCGCCGCCGTCGAGCAGCGTCCGCACGACCAGGGTGGCGGTCGGATTCAACTCCCAGTAGGCGCCTGCCCGTTCGTCCAGAAGCACCGTGCCGTAGTCGGTCTCGGCCGTGGAGACGTTGTCGCCGAAACGCAGGGACATGTGGGGGGACCTTTCTGACGCGGGGATGTGGGGACGGGGGGACGGGGTCAGGGGCGCGGGGACGGGGTCTCAGGGGCGCGGGGACGGGGTCTCAGGGGCGCGGGACCCGGGTGTGGCCGCGGGAGAGCCCCCGCAGCCACACCTCGGCGGCGATCGTGGAGTAGAGGATGGCGTCGGACAGTCCCGGTGTGGCGGGCCGCCGGGCGAGGCGGCGGAGTTCGGCTCCGTCCACCAGGCCCAGCGCCTCCAGCCGCGAGTCCTCCCACAGAGCCAGCAGGTCGGCGCGGTGTTCCCGCAGTCCGTTGGCGGCGTCCATGGAGGCCGTGGCCTTGTTGGCCCGCCCCAGGCACGCCTCGGGGACGATCCCGCGCATCGCGGCCCTCAGGACGGGCTTGTACGCCCAGGGCGTGACGCGCTCGCTCGGGCGTACGGCGAGACAGGCCTCGATCACGCGGTCGTCGAGGAAGGGAGAGGCCATCGGCAGACCGGCGCGGGCCGCCATCCGGTCCCATTGGCGGATGACCCGGGTGCACGAGCGGATCTGCTCCAGGTCGCTGTGCATGCCACGGTCCGGATGCAGCGGCGAAACGCTCGCCGCGGCCCCGTGCAGCGCCCGGCGTGCCATGCGTTCGGCCTCGGGAGTCACCCAGTCGAACAGGCGCGGGGCCATGCCCCAGCCGAGACCCGTCGCGACGGAGGGGGGCGACGGGTCACGCAGGTGGTCGGTGGCGTCGGCGAGCCACGTCCCGTACGGCCGGGAGTCGGCGAGCGCGCGGGCCGTGCCGCCGAGCGGCCACTGCCACAGTGCCCGGAACCCGCGCAACTGCCGCACGGCGAACAGCGGGCGGGTGTGCAGCATTCGGTGGTAGTACGCCTCGGAGCACCATGCCACGTGGTCGCCGCCGATGCCGGTCAGGTGCAACCGGCTGCCGCGTGCGGCGAGTCCGGGCAGATGGTGCAGGACCCGGGAGCGGTCCATGACGCCGATGGTGGGCTCGTCGAGGAGGTCGTCGATACAGAGCAGATCCTCGTAGACCAGCGGCGACGCGTCGGCGTCCCAGACCACGTGCTCGACGTCCGGGAGGTGGCCCATCGCCTGTTCGGCCCAGTACAGGTCGGTGTCCGCCGGATCGCGACCCGGCCACGTACTGGCCACCACGCGGGCGGGGGAGCGGTCGGCCAGGAAGCAGACGGAGGTCGAGTCCAGGCCGCCGGACAGGTCGCAGCTGACCACGCCGCCCTGCCGGGTCCGGGCGTCGACGGCCTCCTCCAGTGCCTTGCGGATCAGGGGCGCCGCTTCGGAGAGCGGCCGGACCGGCTCCGGCGGCGTCCACCACCGGGTGTGCCGTACGGTGCGCCCGTCCGCCGCGACGATCGCGGCGTCCTGCGGAGGAACGGCGGTGACCGCACGCCACAGGGACGTTTCGAACAGCGGATACGGGGCGGGCCACAGCAGCCTTACGGCCAACTCCTCGACGTCGGGGTCGAGGCCGAGGACGGCGGCGAGCGTGTCGGCGCGGGTGGCGGCCACCCGTACGCCGTCGATCTCCGCGTGGAAGACGAGTCGCAGTCCGGAGGCCGTGCCCTGAACCCTGATCTGCCCGTCGAGGGAGCCGACGAGGTGGAAACTGCCGGGAAGGGACCGGGCCAGTGCGTCGAGTTCCGCGAGATCACGCAGCTGTGCGGCTCGCCGCCGCAGCGCGTCGGCGTCGATCGGGCAGCAGCCGACCAGGGCGAGGCCGACGCCGCCGACGGTCGCCGTGACGACCTCGTCGTCGTGCCAGTGGCCGACCAGCCAGGGCCGGCCCGACGCATGCGCGAGGGTCCGGCTACCGGGACGGGCGAAGGAGCGGGCCACGGCGGCCGCGTCCGCACGGTCGGTGAAGACCGCGAAGTGCGCGTCGCCGGGGCCCGTCCCCGCACTTTCGTGCAGTTCAGTCATGACGTCGGGTCAAGGACCGCCGCTCGTCAGTTCTTGCTCAGGATCAGCCGGTCGTTGCCGGCGCGTCCCAGGAGCCCCGTCTCCTTGCGGAACGTACCGAGCCGGACGAGCGTCGGGGCCTCGTATGCCTTCTGCATGACTACTCCTCATCTACGGTTTTCCGGCCACTTCCCTGAGCGGCGGCCGCGGGACTCGCCCGGTGTGCCGTCGGTCTGCCCAGGGCTCATCGGGAACCCGGGCCAGGAAGTGGGCGCAGCACCTAGCTAGCTGCAGACCGTGAGCGCAGGGCAAGAGCATGCGCGAAGCTCATCTCATATGAGGAATCTGAATTCCTTGGAATCCGTGCCCCTCTCCTTGTGATTGCTTTTGCGCTGCATTGTTCGATGCTCGGGCGTTCGTCTGTTGAAAGAAACGTTTCGACCTGTGCTTCGGTCGCTGCCTGCCGCTCCTGTCGGACGCACGGGAGGGCGACCATGGGCGGCGCCGCTGGGCGCATTCGTCGCTCCCGGACGTGCGCCGTCTCCAGCCGCTCCGTCTCCGAACCGACCGGCTCGTTTTCGAGCTGCACGGCGCGATCCTCGAATCGAATGTCGCCTGCCGGCTCCTCGGAGACCCCAAGGCCCGCGACCGCGATCGCCGCGCCTTTCGCGACCGCCTGGTCCTGGGCCGCCACCACCCGGCAACCGACGCCCAGCACCCCGGAACGAACCGGCAATTGGCAGAACTCGTACCGCCACGGAGTTCGGGCGGATCAGTGGGCGCCTCGGGTTCCAGTAGCTGTAGGCGTACCGATCTCGGGGCTGCCGGTCGAACGGGAGTCCCTATCGGGTGGTCGCACCACCGCTCCGCGGGCCATCCGATGGTGGCGGACCGGCCTACCGCCCCCCTGCGTGGGACGATCGGAACGTGGTGGGTGTGGTGTGGCTTCGGTACGTGAGGAGACCGCATTGCGTGGTGGAGCGGTGCGAGGCCAGGGCGGTGGCGGTGTCCGGCGGGATCATGGACCCGGTGGGTGATGCCAGGGTGTCGGCTACGCCGGTGATGCGACATCCACGATGTCGCGTTGACGTGGCTCGTCGCCGAGGTGACCGCCGAGCTCGCCGCGACCGGCTGGTGCACCACCGCGGTCAAGGCCCGCGACCCGGGGTGGGTGTGAACGGTGACGCGTGAACTGGTGCTCGGTCTCGACGCGGGCCACACGGTGACCAAGGCCGTGCTGTTCGACGCCTTCGGCCGGCCGGTGGCGCGGGGCAGCGGCATGCTTCCGCTGACCACCCCTCGTCCCCACTGGGTCGAGCGGGACATGGACGACGTGTGGCGGACGGCGCATCAAGCCATCGCGGCCTGTCTCGCCGAGGCGGGCCCGGACGCGGGGCGCGCCATCGCCGCAGTGGGGCTGGCCGGGCACGGTGACGGGCTGTACGCCGTCGACGAGCGGGGCCGGCCGGTGCGGGCCTCGATCGTCGCGATGGACACGCGAGCCGAAGCGGTGCTGGGGGAGTGGCGGGGCACTCCGGTCTGGTCCCGTGCCCTGGACCTGTCGGGCACGGTGCCCTTCCCGGGGTCCCCGGCCGCCCTGCTGGTCTGGCTCGCCCGCCATGAGCCGAGAGTGCTTCACCAGGTCCGTTGGCTGTTGTCCTGCAAGGACTGGCTGCGCCTGAGGCTGACGGGTGAGGTGGCCACCGATCCCACGGACGCCAGTGCCTCCTTCACCGACATACGGCGCGGCGGCTATTCACCGGAGCTCCTCGACCTGTACGGCCTCGGTGCGCTCGCCGACAAGCTGCCACCCGTGGTGGCCTGCGACGCGGTGAGCGGCACGGTCACTCCCGAGGCTGCCGCGCTCACCGGGCTCGCCCCCGGCACGCCCGTCATCACGGGCGCCCACGACGTCGACGCCGCCGCGATCGGGGTCGGCGGCACGACGCCGGGCGAACTGTCCCTGATCGCCGGGTCGTTCAGCATCAACCAGGTGGTCAGCGAGCGCCCCGTCGTCGATCCGCGCTGGCAGGTCCGCCACTTCGTCCGCCCCGGCCAGTGGATGACCATGTCCACCTCGCCCACGTCGGTGGTGAACCTGGAGTGGTTCCTGCGGGTCACGGGCACACCGGCCGAGCATCGGGACGGCATCCACGAGGCGATCGGCCGCGAGGTCGAGGCGCACTTGGCCGGACCGTCCGAGGTGTTGTTCCACCCCTTCGTCTACGGCTCCCCGCACCCGCGCCCCACCTCCGGAACGTTCCTCGGCCTGCGCGGCTGGCACGGCCGTGGGCATCTCCTACGGGCCCTGATGGAAGGCGTCGTCCTCAATCACCGCTGGCACGTCGACGCACTCTGCTCCAAGCTGCCGATCACCGGGGCGACGGCCCGGCTGACCGGCGGCGCCGCGCACAGCGAGGTGTGGAGCCAGATGTTCGCCGACGCTCTGCGGCGGCCGGTCGTGGTGACCGACGTGCAGGAGAGCGCCGCCCGGGGAGCGGCCCTGCTCGCCGCCACCGCCGTCGGGCTTCTCGCGGGCGTGACGGACCCGCGCGCCGACGCCGCCGTGCTCAGACGCCACGAACCCCGCCCCGACCGGGTCGCCGTACTCGACGAGGCGTACCAGGTGTACCAGGAGGCAATGGATGCGCTCGGGCCGGTCTGGGCCCGCCTGGACGCGTCCGAAGCCGCCGAGTAACAACGAAGGCCTACGTCGGGGCCGACAGCAGGCCGACCCGCCCTCGCGCAGGTGTACGGCGGCGAGGCCGCGGTGGGGTCGGACATCTGCGGCATGTGGGTGAGCCGGGTGCCGGAATGCCGTGTGGTGCGCGCAGCAGGCCGCCGAAGTGGTCGTCGGAGATGCGTGCGAGCAGTGCCGTGGGGACTCCGAGGCGGCGGAGACCGGTGACGGCGTTGAGGCATGAGCCGCCCGGGCGCGGCCGGTAGGCCGCGGCGCCGTAGGGGCGTAGGGGCGTAGGGGCGGAGGGGTCGGGGCGGTTCGGCGGAGCCCAGTAGCCCTCGCGAGACGGCGTGACGATAACTTCGAAGAAGTTTTCTCGCAATATGTGTTAACAACGGCGCGATCTCCTGCTAATAATTCGGCCATCGAAACGCGCCCGACTCCCCAGTGACGCACCCCCACCCCACCCCTCCGCCCTCCCCGCCGAGCCTCAGTCGAGGTCCCGACGAACCCGCACGAGAGGTCCCCCGTCTACATGCGATCGAACAGATACGCCCTCATCGCCGGCGCCGCCGCCACCGCCCTCCTCGCCACCGCCTGTTCCGGAGCCGGAGCCGGCGGGTCCTCGGGCGGGGCCAAGAGCATCAACGTCCTCATGGTCGGCAACCCGCAGATGGAGGACATCGCGAAGCTCACCAAGGACAACTTCACCAAGGACACCGGGATCAAGGTCAACTTCACGATCCTTCCCGAGAACGAGCTGCGCGACAAAGTCACCCAGGACATCGCCACCCAGGCCGGCCAGTACGACGTCGCCACCATCGGCGCCTACGAGGTGCCCATCTGGGAGAAGAACGGCTGGCTGCACGATCTCGGCTCCTACGCCGACAAGGACACGAGCTTCGACAAGGCCGACCTGCTCAAGCCGATGGTGCAGTCGCTCACCGGCTCGGACGGCAAGCTCTACGCCCTGCCGTTCTACGGCGAGTCCTCGATGCTCATGTACAACAAGGACGTCATGAAGGCGAAGGGCATCACGGTGCCCGAACGGCCGACCTGGCAGCAGATCGCCGACATCGCGGCCGAGGTCGACGGCGCGGAGCCCGGCATGAAGGGCATCTGCCTGCGCGGTCTGGCCGGCTGGGGCGAGCTCGGCGCGCCGCTGACGTCCATGGTCAACACCTTCGGCGGCACCTGGTTCACCAAGGACTGGAAGGCCCAGGTCAACAGCGGTGGATTCAAGAAGGCCACCGAGTTCTACGTCAAGCTGGTCCGCGAGCACGGCGAGTCCGGTGCCCCGCAGGCCGGGTTCACCGAGTGCTTGAACGCGCTGAGCCAGAAGAAGGTCGCGATGTGGTACGACGCGACCAGCGCCGCCGGATCGCTTGAGGACCCCGCCTCCAGCAAGATCGCCGGCAGCGTCGGCTACGCGTACGCCCCGACCGTCGAGACGGACAGCAGCGGCTGGCTGTGGGCCTGGTCGTGGGCCATGCCCAAGACCACGAAGAACGCCGACGCCGCCTCGCAGTTCATGCTGTGGGCCTCCAGCAAGAAGTACGAGAACCTCGTCGGCGAGAAGCTCGGCTGGGCGCGTGTCCCGGCCGGCAAGCGGGCCAGCACGTACGAGATCCCGCAGTACAAGAAGGCCGCCGCCTCGTTCGGTGACATCACCCTGAAGTCCATCGAGGGTGCGGACCCGGCGAACCCGGGCGTCCAGCCCCGGCCGACCGTGGGCATCCAGTACGTGGCCATCCCCGAGTTCCAGGACCTCGGCACCAAGGTCACCCAGGAGATCTCCGCCGCCATCGCCGGCAAGACCAGCGTGGACAAGGCCCTCGACGACGGCCAGAAGCTCGCCGAGGACGTCGCCAAGACCTACCAGAAGTGACCTTCAGCGCCCGGCCGGCCCGTCGCCGGCCGGGCGCCGCTTCCCCGACCCCGGCCGTCACCGGCGGAGGAACCATCCATGACCACGCTCACCGCACCCCCCAAGCAGGCACCCCCACCCGTCCGTACCCGCAAGCCCTCGGGCACGGCAGCCAAATGGAAGCGCCGCGTCCCGCTGCTGCCCGCGCTGGTCTTCACCATCGCCGTCACGCAGCTGCCCTTCGTGGCCACGCTCGTCATCTCCACCTTCCAATGGAACATCCTCAAGCCGGGCGAGAGGCACTTCGTCGGCCTGTCCAACTTCACGTTCGTCTTCACCGACGAGCGACTGCGCACCGCCGTACTCAACACCATCGTCCTCACCGCGTCGGTGGTGCTCATCAGCGTGCTCCTCGGCCTCGGGCTGGCGATGCTCCTCGACCGCCGCTTCGTGGGCCGAGGGCTGGCGCGCACCCTGCTCATCGCCCCGTTCCTGGTCATGCCGGTCGCGGCGGCGCTGCTGTGGAAGCACGCCGTCTACAACCCCGACTACGGCCTGCTCAACGGCACCCTCAACGCCGTATACCGGTTCTTCGGAGCGGACAACGGCCCCACGGTCGACTGGGTGTCCTCCTACCCGATGCCGGCGGTCGTGGTGTCGCTGGTGTGGCAGTGGACGCCGTTCATGATGCTGATCCTCCTGGCGGGCCTGCAGGCGCAGCCCGGTGACGTCCTGGAGGCGGCCCGCATGGACGGCGCCTCCGCGCTGCAGACCTTCCGCCACATCACGCTGCCGCACCTGCGCCAGTACATCGAGCTGGGCGTCCTGCTCGGCACGATCTACGTCGTGCAGACCTTCGACGCGGTCTTCACCATCACCCAGGGCGGCCCCGGCTCGCAGACCACCAACCTGCCCTACGAGATCTACCTGACCATGTTCCGCAAGTACGAGTACGGCGAGGCGGCCGCCGCCGGTGTCGTCGTGGTGCTCGGCGCGTTCGTGATCGCGACCTTCGCGCTGCGCACCATCGCGTCGCTGTTCCGCGAGGAGGTATCCCGATGAGCCACACAGCAGTCGCCACCCCCGGCAGGTTCACCAAGCTCCTGCGCCGCCGACGCGACGACCAGGGTGGTGCGCCCCGGCTCTCCCCCCTGTGGACGTTCGTCGCGTGGCTGGCCACGCTGGCGTTCTTCGCTCCGGTGGCGTGGATGGTCCTCACCTCCTTCCACCAGGAGGCGGACGCGGCGACCAACCCGCCGACCCCCCTCGCCGCCCTCACCCTCGACCAGTACGAACTCCTCTTCAGCCGGGACATCACCCCCTTCCTCCTCAACTCGGCCATGGCCAGCGTCATCTCGACGCTGCTGGTGCTCGCCCTGGCGGTGCCGGCGGCCTACGCGCTGTCCATCAAGCCGGTCGAGAAGTGGACCGACGTGATGTTCTTCTTCCTGTCCACCAAGTTCCTCCCCGCCATCGCCGCCCTGCTTCCCGTGTACCTGATCGTCAAGGACGCCGGAATGCTCGACAACGTGTGGACGCTGATCGTCCTCTACACCGCCATGAACCTCCCGATCGCGGTGTGGATGATGCGCTCGTTCCTCGCCGAGGTCCCCAAGGAGATCCTGGAGGCCGCCGAGGTCGACGGCGCGGGCCTGCCCACCGTGCTGCTGCGGGTCGTCGCGCCGGTCGCCATGCCCGGACTCGCCGCCACCTCGCTGATCTGCTTCATCTTCAGCTGGAACGAGTTCATGTTCGCCGTCAACCTCACCGCGACCCAGGCATCGACCGCCCCGGTGTTCCTCGTCGGCTTCATCACCAACGAGGGTCTGTTCCTGGCTCGGCTGTGCGCGGCGGCCACGCTGGTGTCGTTGCCGGTCCTCATCGCCGGGTTCGCCGCCCAGGACAAACTGGTCCGCGGCCTCTCGCTGGGAGCCGTCAAGTGAAGGCAGCCGTCATCATTCAGCCCGGCAGTGTCGCACCAGCCAGCGTCGACGCCCCGGCCCCCGGCCCGCGCGAGGTCGTCGTCGCGGTCGGCTCCACCGTCACCGAACTCGCCGTCGGCGCGCGGGTCGCGGTCGACCCGTCGCTGTACTGCTTCGCGTGCCACTACTGCCGCCCCGGCCACAACAACCGCTGCGAACGAGGGGCCGCGATCGGAGTCACCCACCCGGGCGCCGCCGCCGAGGATGATGCTTCAGCTCGCCAAGGCCACCGGCGCCGCGAGCGTCGACGTCGTCGACACCAACACCGGACGCCTGGCCACGGCCCGGCAGTCGGGCTGATCCGGCCGAGCCACGTCAGCCGACGAGCTTGACCGGCCGCCCTACGGCCGTGACCTGGTCGTCGACGCCACCGGCAACGCCCAGGCCATCCAGGACGCCCTCGGCAGAGTCGGCAAGGGCGGTACGTACCCGCAGTTCGGGGGCGCCGACTACGCCGCACGGGCCACCAACGAGCCGTACCGGATCTGCCACCAGGAGATCACGATCACCGGCTCCATGGCCGTCCTGCACAGCTTCGAACGTGCCGCGGCCTCTTCGCCGCCGGTGTCATCGACCCGGACGTCTTCATCAGTGACCGCCTCTCCTCTCCCTGGCCGCTTTCCCGGACGCGATCGCCCGCTTCCGGGCGGGCATCGGCCGCAAGATCCAGATCCAGCCCGGCCTCGTCTCACCTCCGCGTGAACACCCGAACCGAACGGACCCCCACCATGACCGAGCAGATTCGCCGCGTTCTCGTCCGCTCCCTCGACGACATCATGATCGAGCAGGTACCCGTGCCCGTGCCCGAGGACGACGAACTCCTCGTACGCACCACGGTCGTCGGCATCTGCGGCTCCGACACCCATGCGGCGGCCGGCCATCACCCCTTCATCGACCTGCCCTACCGTCCCGGGCACGAGGCGGTCGGCGTCGTCGCGGTGGCAGGGAAGGGGGCCGAGGACTTCGCGCCCGGCGACCGGGTGATCATCGAGCCCAACCTGTACTGCGGCCGGTGCCCCCAGTGCCGCTCCGGCCGCTACAACATCTGCCAGGAGCTGAAGGTCTTCGGCTGCCAGACGCCCGGCGCCATGACCGAGCTGTTCACCATCCCGGCCGACCGGGTCCACCGTGTCCCCGACGGCATGACCGACATCGAGGCCGCCCTCGTCGAGCCCCTGGCCACCCCGGTGCACGCCGTGGCGAAGGCCGGCGACCTCACCGGACGCACGGTCGTCGTCCTCGGCGCCGGACCCATCGGCCTGCTCGTACTCGCCGCCGCCCAGCACGCGGGCGCCACGAAGATCGCCGTCACCGACCTGCTGGACGGCAAGCGGAACCGTGCCCTCCGCCTCGGCGCCGACGCGGCCCTGGCCGCCGACGCCACGGACCTGGTCGAGCAGGCCCGCGCGGCGCTCGGCGGACCGATCGACGTCGTCTTCGACTGTGTGGCGCGCGAGCAGTCCATGGCCCAGGCCACCGACCTGGTCACCAAGGGCGGCACGATCATCGTCGTCGGCGTCGGAGCCGCAGGGACCACCTCCGTCCGCCTCGACCTGGTCCAGGACCGGGAAATACGTATCGAGGGCACCCTGATGTACACCGGCGACGACTACCGCACCGCGATGTCGCTGATCGCCTCGGGCGCCGTGGACACCGCCGAGATCGTCACCGCCACCTTCCCGCTCCAGGACGCCGCCAAGGCGTTCGCCGCGTCCGTCGACCCCGAGCAGGTCAAGGTGCTGGTCACGGTGGACGGTCCCTAGGCCGGGAAGCCGGACGGACCCCGGCCCCGCACCGGCCCGTGTGGGAAACTGCGAGACCGCAACGACCGGGAAGGAGGGGTGCTGTGACCGCCCGAACGCGATTGTCACAGGCCGCCGTCGAGGAGCGCCGCCAGGCCGTGCTGGCGTACGTCGCCGAGCACGGCGAGACCCGCATCGACGACCTCGCCCGGCAGTTCGATGTCAGCCTGATGACGATGCACCGGGACCTGGACGACCTCGCCGCGCGCCATCTCCTGCGCAAGCAGCGAGGGCGGGCCGTCGCCTTCCCCGCCCTCACCATGGAGACGGCCACCCGCTTCCGGGAGAACAGCGCCCTCGCGGCCAAGCACGCGCTGTGCGCGGCCGTCGCCGACCGGATCGGCCCGGGAAGCACGCTGCTCATGGACGACTCGACCACCCTGTTCCCGCTGGTCCCCGCGCTGGCCGAGCTGGACCAGATCCATGTCGTCACCAACTCCGTCGGCCTCGCGCAACGCCTCGGGTCCGCGCCCGGCGTGAGCGTCACTCTGCTGGGCGGCCACTACCGTGGCGACTTCAACTCCTGCACCGGCCCCACCGTCACCCGCGCCCTGTCCCGGATCCGGGCCGACCTCGCCCTGATGTCCGCCACCGCCGTCCTGGACGGCAGGCTCTTCCACCCTCTGAACGACTACGTCGAGGTGAAGCTGGCCATGCTCGCCTCCGCGGAACAGGCCCTGCTGCTGGCGGACCACTCCAAGTTCGGCAAGACCGCCACGCACGCGTACGGCACCGTGGCCGACTACCACACCGTCATCACCGACACCGGCACCCCCGAGGCGGAACTCGCGGCCATGCGCGACCTCGGGGTCCCCGTCGAGACGGTCGACCCAGAAGAGCCCTCCTCATGATTCACAGCCTGTTCGAAACACCGAGCGCCTACCGCCCCAGTGACGTCGAGATGGCCGCGCCTGTGCCGCCGGTGCAGGCCGTGCTGTTCGACTTCAGCAACACCATCTTCCAGATGATCGACCTGGAGACATGGCTGCGCCGGGTCGGTGCCGCCACGGGCCGGTCCGCCGTGCTGGACGAGCCCGGTGCGGTGTCCGAGATCTCCGACCGATTGCGCGCGGCCTTCCGGCTGCCCTCCGTCGTCGCCCTGCAGAGAGGCCGGGACCTCTCCGCCGAGCAGCACCGCCGGGCCATGCACGCCTGGTGGGAGCAGGTGGACTTCTTGCGCGGCGCGGAGAAGGAGGCGTACCGGGAGCTCACCGCCCCGGACGCCTGGGTCCCCTACTCCGATACCGAGCCGGTCCTGCGCGCCCTGCGCGAACGCGGACTGCGCATCGCGGTCGTCAGCGACTTCGCCTGGGACCTGCGCACCCACCTCGCCCACCACGGGCACGACGCCTTGATCGACACCTGCGTCATCTCCTACGAGCAGGGCCGCGAAAAGCCCGACCCGCAGCTCTTCCTCAAAGCCTGCGCCGACCTCGGAGTCGACCCCCGCGCCACCCTCATGGTCGGCGACAACCCGGTCCGCGACGGCGGTGCGGCCGCCTGCGGCCTGCGCACCTACATCCTGCCGGCGGAATACCGCACCGGTGAGCGCGGCCTGACGGATGTGCTGCGGCTGGTCACCTGACAGCGGCGACGGTCCGCGTGGACGGACGTCTTCGCGACGCAGGCCGAGGCCGCGGAGCCGACGGTGTGGCGGCGGAACCCGGTCGGCCGGGGTTCCGCCCAGGCTCCGGCAGGACCGGTGAGACGCGAACGGTCGGGTCGGCGCGCACGTCGGCGAGGAACCCGTCGCAGGCGAGGAGCCGGTGCCGTGACCGCGTAGGTTCGCCTCCGGCGGCCTGCTCTCCAAAGGGCACCCCTGGGCGCCACCGCTCTGGCCCAGTGCGCCGAACTCGTCTGGCAGCTGCGCGGCCAGGCCGACTCCCGCCAGGTCGACAACGCACGAACCGCACTCCAGCACACCATCGGCCTGGGCGGAGCCTGCGTAGTCACGCTCTACGGCATCGCCCTCCGAGTCCGGAGCGGTTCGCCAAGGGAGAGGCGGCGGACCTGTGCGGCAGGGAGCGGGTGGGAAAGGGTGGGTCAGAAGGCGGCCGTGAGGGTGTCCAGACGTACAGGGGCGTGCGTGTGGGCTCGGATGGTCTCCACGCTGACGCCGGGAGCGGTCTCGACCAGCGCGAGGCCGTCGGCGGTGACGTCGAGGACACCGAGGTCGGTGATGATGCGGTGGACGCAGCGCTCACCGGTGAGCGGCAGGGTGCACTCCGTGAGGATCTTCGGACTGCCGTCCTTGGCGGTGTGGTCCATGAGCACGATGACGCGGCGGGCGCCGTGGACGAGGTCCATCGCGCCGCCCATGCCCTTGACCATCTTGCCGGGGATCATCCAGTTGGCCAGGTCGCCGGCCGCGGAGACCTGCATGGCGCCGAGGACGGCGGTGTCGATGTGGCCGCCGCGGATCATGCCGAAGGACAGGGCGGAGTCGAAGAAACTCGCGCCGGGCAGCACGGTGACGGTCTCCTTGCCCGCGTTGATCAGGTCGGGGTCGACCTCGTCCTCGGTGGGGTAGGGGCCGGTGCCCAGGATGCCGTTCTCGGAGTGGAGGACGACGTGCACGCCGGGCGGGAGGTGGCCGGGGATCAGGGTGGGCAGGCCGATGCCGAGGTTGACGTAGGAGCCGTCGGTGAGTTCGGCGGCGGCGCGGGCGGCCATCCGGTCGCGGGTCCAGGGCATCAGCGTCGTACCGTCCCTCGTGTCGAAGACGCGGAAATCAGGAGGTGTTCGATCTGCTTGTCGGCGGCCTCTTCAGCGGTGAGAGCCACGACCCGCTGGACGAAGACGCCGGGCAGGTGCACCGCGTCGGGACGCAGCTCGCCCACGTCGACGAGCTCCTCGACCTCAGCGATGGTCACGCGGCCGGCCATGGCGGCCAGCGGGTTGAAGTTGGCGGCTGCGCGGCGGAAGCAGAGGTTGCCGTGCCGGTCGCCGCGCCAGGCGCGGACGAGCGCGTAGTCGGTGGTGATGCCGTGCTCCAGGACGTACGGGCGGTTCGCGAAGTCGCGGGTCTCCTTCGGCGGGGAGGCTACGGCGACCGAGCCGTCGGGGGCGTAGCGCCAGGGCAGGCCACCCTGCGCGACCTGAGTACCGACGCCGGCCGGGGTGTAGAAGGCGGGGATGCCCGCGCCGCCCGCCCGCAGGCGTTCGGCGAGCGTGCCCTGCGGAACGAGTTCCACCTCCAGCTCGCCGGACAGGTACTGCCGGGCGAACTCCTTGTTCTCACCGACGTAGGAGCCGGTGACCCGGGCGATGCGCCCGTCGGCGAGCAGGACGCCGAGGCCGCGGCCGTCGACCCCGCAGTTGTTGGAGACGACTCGCAGAGCGCCGGTGCCCTGGGCATGCAGGGCGCCGATCAGAACGGCGGGTATGCCGCTGAGGCCGAAGCCGCCGACGGCGAGCGAGGCGCCGTCGGGGATGTCGGCGACCGCCTCGGTGGCGCTGCCGATGACTTTGTCCACGGTGTGAATTCCTAATCCTTGAGTAAGCGGCTCCGGTTGGTCCCGTTAGCGCAGGGCGTCGGACACGGACTTGACGCCGCCGTGCGCGGTCAGGCCGCCGTCGACCGGGATCTCGGCGCCCGTGATGAACGACGACTCGTCCGACAGCAGGAACACGACCAGGGGCGCGACCTCGCCGACGGTTCCGGTGCGCCCCAGAGGGGTCTCCCGGATGTTGCTTTCGCGGAAGGCCGGTGCGGCGGAGGCGGTCATCTCGGTCTCGATGTAGCCGGGGTGGACGGTGTTGACGCGGATTCCGCGTGGCCCGAGTTCCAGTGCGGCCACGCTGGAAAGGCCGCGCAGCCCCCACTTGCTGGCGGTGTAGGCGACCGGATAGTGCGCGGTGAGCGCGGCGGACGAGCCTACGTTGACGATCGAGGAGCCGGGCGGCATGAGCGGGGCGAGGTACTGGATGCCGAGGAGCGGGCCGGTGACGTTGACGGCGTGGACCCGGTCGAAGTCCTCGGCCCGTACGTCGCCGAGGCGGGCGCGCCAGGTGATGCCGGCATTGTTCACCAGGCCGTGCACCTGCCCGTACGCCTCCTTCAGCTCGGCGGCGAGTTCGGCCCAGCCCTGCTCGCTGGTGACGTCGAGTCGGCGGCAGTCGCCCTCCGGCGTCACGTCGGTGGCGATCACCCGCGCGCCCTCCCGGGTGAGCGCCTGGGCCTCGGCAGCGCCCTGGCCGCGTGCCGCGCCGGTGACGACGACGACCTTGCCCAGGAGCCTCTTGCGATACAGGTCGCTCATGGCCGCTCCCGGGACCGGCGTCGGCCGGCGGGAAGAGACACCGGATCGGCGCCCGGGACGACGGTGTTGGACACGCTGCCGAGGCCTTCCACCGTGAGGGTGACGGTGTCGCCCGGCTTGAGGGGAGGTGGGGTCTGCTCGCCGCGTACGCCCCACAGCTCGGCGAGGCAGCCGCCGTTGCCGCACGTGCCGGAGCCCAGGACATCGCCGGGCATCACCCGCGTACCGCGCGAGGCGTAGGCGACCATCTCCTCGAACGTCCAGCTCATGTTGGACAGCAGGTCCCGGCCGACGACCTCGCCGTTGACGTCGGCGGTGAGCGCCAGCCGCAGGAAGCCTTCGCCGTCGCGGTAGCGCTCCAGTTCGTCGCTGGTCACCAGGTAGGGGCCGAGGGTGGTGGCGGTGTCCTTTCCCTTGCAGGGGCCGAGGCCGACCTTCATTTCGGCGGACTGCAGGTCGCGGGCGGACCAGTCGTTGAAGACGGTGTAGCCGATGATGTGGTCGCGGGCCTGCTCGGGCGTGAGGTCGCGGCCCTCGCGGCCGATGACGGCGGCGACCTCCAGCTCGAAGTCCAGGACCCTGGAGCCGGGTGGCACCGGAATGTCGTCATGGGGGCCGTACAGGGCGTGCGGGTTGGTGAAGTAGAAGGTCGGAGCGGCGTACCACTGTTCGGGTACACCGACGGCACTCTGCACGGACCGCCGTACGCCTTCCACGTGCTCCTCGAAGGTGACGAAGTCCCGTACCGACGCGGGCTGGAGAGGAGGCAGCAGCCGGACCTCCGAGACATGGGGGCCGGGCGGTACGTCCAGCGCGGCCGCGCCCGCGGCCAGCAACCCTGGCAGACCGTCGGCTTCCGACAACAGGGCGGTGAGTGACGTGACGCCGGGCAGGGGGAGGAGTGTGCCGTCGTCCTCCACGACGGCCACGCGGTGGCGGTGCTGGTGTTCGTAGGTGGCGAAACGCATGGTGCGGCTCCTGGCAGGCTGGGGCCCGGGGGCGCGTCGCTGGGCAGTCAGGGCGGTTGACAGGGCCACCGCGCCTCCGGGAGTCGGGGTGGGGTCAGGCCGGCGGGGCGACGAAGACACCGAGTTCGGCGAGGGCGCATGGCCCGGCGAAGTGTGCGGGCGCGGGTTCAGGTTTCACGGACGGGTCCTCCCGATTGCGGTCTGACCAATCTGGACCCCGCCGCCACAATCAGGGAAATCGATTATGTGGATGTTCGGTATCCACAAGTTTTATTCTTGCTGGTCGTCGTCGTACCGCTCGGTGGCAGACCAACCCGGTGAGGGGTGCGGGCCCGTGCGGTGGACGATCGGCACGTGACCGGAGCGGCAGCCTTCCCCTTGGTCACGACGCGGAACGGCATGCCGCACCGCGTCGCGACCAAGGGCCGGCGCGGGAGCCGACGCGGCCTCAGCCCCTGTAGACGATCTCGCCCTGGTCGCGCTTGGTGGTGTGCAGGTCCCAGTAGACGGAGGAGATGGCCTCGGGTGTGGCCGCCTTCAGGTTGGGGTCGATCGAGGCGCCGCCGAGCGCGACGTCGATGGCGACGTGGGCGGCCTGGATGCCGGTGCCCTCCAGTTCCTTGTGCAGGTTGACCACCCAGTTGCGCAGCGCCGCGGCGGCGGCGTTGACGTTGCCGACCATCGGCAGCGGGTCGAGTGAGCCGGCGCCGGTGGTGTAGAGCAGGGTGCCCGTGCCGGCGTCGCGCATCGCGGGCAGGACCGCCTTGGTGGCCGCCATGGCCCCGTACAGCTGGAACTCGATCTCGTGCTGGATGTGGGAGGGGTCGCTCTCGGCCGGAGTGACCAGCATGGTGGATTCCACGGCGAGCGGGGAGTACTCCAGGACGTCGATCCCGCCGAACCGGGCCGCGGCGTCCTTGAGCGCCTGGGTGAGCGCGTCGTGGTCGAGCACGTCGGCGGGGAACGCGGCGGCGGTGATGCCCTCGGCGGTGAGCGTGTCGACGAGGCCGTCGAGCTTCTCGCGGTTGCGGGAGATCAGGGCGACGTCGAAGCCCTGTGAGCCGAAGGTGCGGGCGATGGCCATGCCCATTTGAGGGCCGGCTCCGATGATGGCGATGCTGGTCACAGCGATCCTTTCGTAAGTCTCGGTGGGGAGCGGGGAAGCGACAGTAACTGGATAGATCTATCCGATTCAAGAACCGGATAGACCTTTCCGGCTCGTCGAAGCCAGGCTAGCACCAAAAATGGATAGGTCAATCCAATTGCTAGACTGGCAGACATGACCCCTGGCCCCCAGCACCCCGACGACACCGCCGCCCAGCCGCTGCGCAGCGACGCCGAGCGCAACCGGGGGCGGATCATCGCCGCCGCACGCGGGGTCTTCGCCCGAGACGGCCTGAACGCCTCCATGGCATCCGTGGCCCGCGAGGCAGGTGTCGGGATCGCCACCATGTTCCGGCGCTTCCCCACCAAGGAAGAGCTGGTCGCCGCCGTCTTCGCCGACCGGATGGACGCCTACGCCGACGCGGTCGCCACCGCCCTCGACGACCCCGATCCCTGGCACGGTTTCGTCGGCTACCTCGAGACCGCCTGCGCGATGCAGGCCGCCGACTACGGCTTCGCCGACGTGCTGACCACGTCCTTCCCCACGGCCAAGGACATGGAGGGGCGCCGCAACGAGGCACTCGAGGGCATGCTGCGGCTCATTGAGCGTGCCAAGGCCGCGGGCCGGCTGCGTGAGGACTTCGACTCCTCGGACATCGTGCTGCTCCACATGGCCAACGCCGGCGTCGTCAACGCCACCGGCGCCGCCGCCCCCGACGCCTGGCGGCGCGTCGTCGCCCTGTTCGTCCAGTCCTTGGAGGCCCCGGCCCGCGGGCCCCTGCCTCCCTCGCCCCCGCACGACGACCTCCACAAGGCCATGCTCCGTGCCAGTTCCGCCGACCTCACCACGCCGGAACCGGACACGACCAGCTGACCTCAGGTCGGTCCCGCCGTACCTGGGTCAATCGCGGCGGCAGCACGCTCGGAAAGGGCGACCAGGGCGGCACGTCGCGTTGGATGCGGCGCACCGCGGTCCGGAGAGCCCGGCGAGGGCACGGGTCGCGACGTGCGTGCGCATCCCACACCACCAGCGTTGCCCGTTCTCATCGCTTCGAACAGGAGGCGCCGGTGCTCTCAGCCGTCGCGTCGGCGCGTCGGCGCGTTGACGTCCGCCGGATTTCGAGCCGGGGTTCCGTGGACGCCCGTTCCGGGCTCGGAAAGCCCCGCTTGGCCCGTAGAAGGAGGGATGCGGCGCTACCTCAGGGTGCGCGTCACGATCGCGTTGACGGGCGGCCCCGGGCCGGCAGGCCGATCGGGTCGTCGACCTCGGAGTCGAAACGGAAGGCGTGTGCCGATTGGCCTGGGGTTATCACTTCGCCACGTCAGCCCGACCGTTCGTCCGGGCCACCGCCGGCCGTGCCCTGGTCCCCGGCAGCGGCGTCGGTGCCGGTTCGCCTTCCAGCACCGCTTCGATATTGCTCGCCGCCAGCTCAACCATCGCCGCGCGCGTGGCCTCCGTCGCCGAGCCCACATGCGGCAGCACCACCAGATGAGGCTCGGCGAAGAGTGAATCGCCCGGGTCCGTACGGGGCTCGTCCACCATCACGTCCAGTCCCGCCGAGTGCAGCTTCCCGGCGCGCAGCGCGGCGACCAGTGCCTCCTCGTCGACGATTCCGCCCCGTCCGGTGTTGACGAGCGTCGCCGTGGGTTTCATCAGGGCGAGTTCCGGTGCGCCGATCATGCCGGCGGTCTCGGGCGTCAGGGGAGTGTGCAGGGACACCACGTCACTGGTGCGCAGCAGCTCGTCGAAGGTGACCCAGCGGGACAGGTCGTCGTCCTCCTTGCGGCGCGGATGGTGGTGTTGGACCCGCATGCCGAATCCGGCCGCCCGCCGTGCGAGGGCCTTGGCGATCTGCCCGTAGCCGATCAGCCCGAGCGTCGCGCCCTGTACGTCGAGCCCCAGGAAAGCGTCCATGCTGAAGGCGCCCCACTCGCCGCGCCGCAACGCGGCCATGCTGGCGCCGAGGCGCCGCCGCGCCATCAGGATCAGCGCCATCGCCACGTCGGCGGTGGTGTCGGCGAGCACGTCGGGGGTGTGCGTGACCACCACGCCGCGCGCGGCGGCGGCGTCGACGTCCACGCCGTCGTAGCCCATCGACGCGAGCGCCACGACGCGGAGGCCGGGGCCGGCCGCGTCCAGCAGTGCGGCGTCCACCCGGTCGCTGCCGAGGACGAGCAGCCCCTCGCAGCCGCGGACCAGCGTGCCCAGTTCGGCGGAGCCGGGGGGCGCCGTTCCTTCCCAGGCGGTGACGTCGTATCGCGAGGCGAGCCGTCCGACGGCGGGGCCTGGCAGGCCGGTGCGGCTCACCGCGACGCGGGGACGGGGTACGGGTGTGCCCGACATGCTGAACTCCCATGGTCGGAGCGGATGTTGGCGGGTGAGGGGTAGCCCTGGGTGGGCCGGAGTGGATGGGGCACCTCGCCGGGACCGTGCGGGTGAACTGGCCAGGGAAGGAGCCGCTCGGGCCCGGCGGGCGGACACGACCGCCGCCGCGACAGGCGGTCCGGTGCGTGGCCGGTCCGCGTGCGGGCGTAGTCGGACCGCGTCAGGGCTTCGTCGCATCCGAGAAGTCGAGGAGCACCTTGCAGGACCGCGCCGGGTCGGCTGCCAGTTCGAAGGCTTCGCCGGTGTGCGCCACGGGGAGTACGGAGGTCACCACCGGGTCCACCGGGAGGCGGCCGTCGGCCAGCGCCCGGAGTACCTCGCCGAGCTCGGTGTCGAAGCGGAAGGAGCCGATCAGCCGTAGCTCCCTCGTGATCACCGCGTTCGCGGCGACCGGGGTGTCCCCGGGCGGGAGCAGGCCGAGGCCCACCACCAGGCCGCCGCGGTCCACTCCGTACACGCAGGTGCGCAGCCCGGCGGGGTTGCCCGAGGACTCGATGGCGATGTCCGCCGCCAGTCCCTCCAAACCGTCCCCGGTACTCGCGGGGCCGCCGATCCGTACGGTCGAGTCGGCGCCCACCTGCTTGGCGACGGCCAGCGGCGCCTCGTGGACATCGGTCACGGTGATCTCACCGGCTCCGGCGGCGCGCAGGGCCGCGACCACCAGGCAGCCGATCGGTCCGGCACCGGTCACCAGGACCCGCTTGCCTCGTACGTCGCCGGCCTGTCGTACCGCGTGCCAGGCGACCGCCGCGGGCTCGGCGACCGCGGCGAGCCGCAGGTCGAGGCCCACGGGCAGGGGCAGGACCCGTTCCGCGGGCACCACCAGGACATCGGCGAAGCCGCCCTGGACGTGGGGGTTGCGGGCGGCGCTGCCCAGATAGCCGGTGTCCAGGCAGGTGTTGCGCCGTCCCGCCGCGCACTGTCGGCACGTGCCGCAGGAGGCCAGGGGATGCACGGCCACCGGGGTTCCGGGCGGCGGTGCCTGCGTGCCGGGGCCCGCCGCGCGTACCAGGCCGACGATCTCGTGACCGAGGACGAGTGGTTCGCGCAGCCGGAACTCGCCGACCGCGCCGTGCCGCCAGTAGTGCAGGTCGGAGCCGCAGATCCCGCCGTAGCGGACGTCGACCGCCACCTCGCCGGGGCCGGGCACCGGCACCGGCCGCTCCTCCACGCGCAGGTCGCCCGCCCCGTGGGCCACGACCGCTCGCATCGTCGATGAGGAAGATGAGGAAGATGAGGGCAAGTTTGATGGGTTATTGCTCGGTGGGTTCGTGCTCGGTGGGTTCGAGCTCGACGAGTTTGCTGGGTTCATGTCCTCGGTCCTTCTCAGATGACCGCGGTCAGGCCGCCGTCGACGGCGATCACCTGACCGTTGACGAAGTCCGACGCGGGGGCGGCGAGCCACACCAGCGTGCCGACGAGATCCTCGACCGAGGCCCAGCGCCCGGCCGGGGTACGGCCCCGGATCCAGGAGTCGAAGGCGGGGTCGTCGACGAGGGGGCGGGTCAGTTCGGTGACCACATAGCCGGGCGCCAGGCCGTTGACCGTCAGCCCCGACCCGGCCCACTCCGCGCACATGCCCCGGGTCAGCATGGCGAGGCCGCCCTTGGAGGCCGCGTAGGCGGCGATGCCGGGACGGGCGAGCCAGGTCTGGACGGAACAGATGTTGACGATCTTTCCGTGGCCGCGCCCGACCATGCCCGCGGCCACCGCGCGGCCGATCAGGAAGGCGCTGGTGAGGTTGGTGTGCAGGACCCGTTCGAAGTTGTCGGCCGAGACCTGGAGGAGCGGTTCGCGGTGCTGTACGCCCGTGTTGTTGACCAGGATGTCCAGCGGGCCGACCCCGTTCTCGATTTCCTGGACCGCCGCCTGTACGGCCGCCTCGTCGGTGACGTCGAAGGGCACGGCGTGCACCTTGGTCCCGGTGCGTTCGGCGAGTTCGGCGCGGGCGCGTTCCAGGGCCTCGGGATCGCGGCCGTTGAGGACGAGTTCGGCGCCCGCCTCGGCCAGTCCCGCAGCCAGGGCGAATCCGATGCCCTTGCTGGATCCGGTGACCAGGGCCAGTCGGCCGGAGAGGTCGAACAGCGAAGGGCCCTTGGCTGAAACCGTCATGACCCGTCTCCCGCCGGACCGTTTCCGGTTCCCATTCCCATTCCCATTCCCATTCCGGTTCCGGTTCCGTAGTAGTGCATGAGTGCGGCGTTGTCGGCGTCGCCGTGGCCCGCCGCGGCCAGCCAGCGGTGGAGCTCGGAGACGGCGGTGGTGACCGGCAGCGGCACTCCTTCCGAGCGTGCGTAGTCGCGGGCCGCCTCCAGGTCCTTGACCATGTTGCTGACCCGTCCGGTGGGGGCGAGATCGATCTCGGCGAACTTGACGAAGAACTCCTGGAGCAGCGCCGAGTCGGCCCTGCCCCCGGTGAGCGCCGCCTGTACCTGCCGTGGCGGCAGACCGGCCGCCCGCACCAGGGCGGCGGCCTCGGCGAGGGCGGCGAGACCGCAGCCGACCAGCACCTGGTTGACGGACTTGACCAGCTGCCCCGAGCCGGCCGGGCCGAGGTGGGTGAGCTGGGAGGAGAGCGCCCCGAGCACGGGCAGCGCCCGCTCCACCTGGTCGTCCTCGCCGCCGAGCATCAGCGTCAACTCGCCGCGCTCCGCGCCCGGCGCGCCGCCCGACAGAGGGGCGTCGACCCAGCCAGCGCCGAGCTTCGCCGCACGTTCGGCGAAGTCGCGGGTGCGCCCGGGATCGATGCTGGACATGTCGATGACCAGGACGCCCTCGGGTGTGGCGGTGAGGACCCCTTCGGGGCCGAAGACCACCTGCTCGACGATGTCGGCGGTGTTGAGGGAGAGGATCACCACGGAGGACGAGGCAAGCTGTGCCGCCGAGTCCGCCGGGACGGCGCCGTCCCTGGCGAGATCCGCCACCGCGTCCTGCCGGACGTCGTAGACCCGCACGATGCGTTCACGCCGCAGCAGTCTGCGGGCGATGGCCGACCCCATGACCCCGAGCCCGGCGAGGCCCACCTCTGGATGTCCTGACACTCAAACCAACCTCCTGAACCAAATGCTGTTCGTCGAACAACATACTGGCCGCAGGTGATGGGGAAGTGCAACTGTTCGTCGCCGTGCATCCTTGTCTGTTCAGCATATTGGCTTGAGTCCCGCATGCTGTTACGGTCCTGGGCGTCTACAGATGTACGGCGCGTCACCGCGCACCGTGGAGACGGAAGGGCGGCATCCCATGCAGGTGCGAACGACGACATCCCGGCCTGCCGACGGGGCGAGCGACCGGAAGAACCCCCGTCTGCGCCGTGCGCTCGTCACCAGTTCGGTGGGCAGTGCCCTCGAGTACTACGACTTCGCCATCTACGGCACCGCCTCGGCCCTGGTGTTCAAGCACCTCTTCTTCCCCGGACTCGGCCCGGCGGTCGGGCTCGTCGCCATCTTCGCCACCTACGCGGTCGGCTTCTTCGCCCGCCCGCTCGGCGGGCTCTTCTTCGGCTCGCTCGGAGACCGGCACGGTCGCAAGACCGTGCTGGTGGTGACCGTCGCGCTGATGGGCGGCTCGTCCTTCGCCATCGGGCTGCTGCCCACCTACCACACGGCCGGGGTGTGGAGCCCCGTCCTGTTGATGTTCCTGCGTCTGCTCCAGGGCTTCGGAGCCGGAGCGGAACAGGCCGGGGCCTCGACGCTGATGGCCGAGTACGCCCCGCCGGCCCGACGCGGCTACTACGCGGCACTGCCCTTCGTTGGCATCCAGGTCGGCATGCTGCTCGCCACCGCCCTGTTCATCCCGCTGGCCCAGCTCGACGAGGACGTGCTGTTCGGCTGGGTGTGGCGGGTGCCGTTCCTGCTGAGTGCCGTACTGATCCTGGTCGCGGTATACATCCGGCTGAAGCTGGAGGAGAGCCCAGCCTTCGAGCGACTGGAGGAGAGCGGCGAGATCAGCCGGCGACCGCTGCGCGACCTCATGGTCAACAGCCGCCGCAATCTGTTCATCACCTTCGGCCTGCGGATGGCCGAGAACGGCACCTCGTATCTCTATTCCACGTTCAGCATCAGCTACGTGACCACCGTGATCGGCGTCTCCAACTCGGTCGGCCCGCTCGCCGTGGCCTGCGCCTCGCTCGCCGGTATCGTCACCATCCCGCTGTTCGGCATGCTCTCCGACCGGATCGGCCGGGTTCCGCTCTACCGGATGGCCGCACTGTTCCAGGCGGTCTTCGCCGTCCCCGCCTTCGCGCTGATGAGCTCCGGGAACACCGTGCTGATCTGCGTGGTCATCACCCTCGGCATCGGAGTCGGCGTCAACGGCATGCTGGGGTCCCAGTGCGCGCTGCTCGCCGAACTGTTCGGGGCGAGACACCGCTACACCGGCGTCGCGATCGGGCGAGAGTTCAGCGCGATCATCGCTGGCGGTATCGCCCCGTTGCTCGGCGCGACGCTGCTGCTGGCTTTCGACGACGCCTGGTGGCCGCTGGCGGCCTACGTCGTCGTCCTCTCGCTGATCACCTTCGTCACCACCTTCGTCACTCCGGAGACCCGGGGCCGGGATCTCACCGATCTCGCCGACGCCCGCTGAGCGATCCGGCCGCCCCTCGGCGGCCCGGCCCCTGCCCTCGGACGGCGGGCCCTGAGCCCGGCCCCCGGACGGCGGGCCCTGAGACAGCCGGCCCCGCGCCCTGCCCCCTGCCCGCGGGCGCGGGGCCGGCATCCACGCCACCCCACGGAACAGCACACCGAGTCGAGACCCGCCACGGAAACGGAGAAGGAGACAGTGATGAAGGACGAGACCCAGGTGGTGCTCGGGATCGACCTGGGTACCACCGCGACCAAAGTGGTCGCGGTGGACGGTGCCTACCGTGTGGTCTCGACCGTCGAGCGACCCGCACCCCTGCGCACCGGACGGCACGGGGAAGCCGTCCACGACCCGGAGACGGTGCTGGCCGGAGCGATCGAAGCGGTCCGGGAGAGCGCCGGGATCTGCGCCGGGCGCGGTCTCCCGGTCGTCGCCCTGTCCTTCAGCGCCGCGCTGCACACCCTGCTCGCCCTGGACTCCTCCGGCGAACCGCTGACCCCGGCGCTGAGCTGGGCCGACACCCGGGCCGCCGACGTCGCCCGACGGCTGCGCGCGACCGGAAGCGCCGACGCGCTGCACCGGGCGACCGGAACCCCCGTGCACTCCATGGCCCCGCTCACCAAACTCGCCTGGTTCACGGCACACGAGCCCGACCTCGTACGGCGCACGGCCACGTGGTGCGGCCTGAAGGACTACGTCCTCTCCCGGTTCACCGGTCGGCTGGTCACCGACCGGTCCTGCGCCTCCGCCACCGGCCTGCTGGACATGCGCACCACCCGATGGCACGGCCCCGCCCTGGACATCGCCGGGGTGAGCGCCGACCGGCTGCCCGAACTCGTGCCGACGACCGCCGCGTTCACACTGCTCCCCGACGTCGCCGCCGCGCTGGGCCTGCCCGCCGGGCTGCCCGTGGTCGCGGGGGCCGGGGACGGCCCGCTGGCCAATCTCGCCGTCGGGGCCACCGCTCCGGCCACGGCCGCGCTGTCCCTCGGCACCAGCGGCGCCCTCCGTGTCGTACGCGACCGGCCCGGCGTGGACGAACGCTGCCGGGTGTTCTGCTACCACCTCGCGGACGGGCTGTGGGTACTCGGCGGGGCGGTCAGCAACGCCGGGGTCGTCGCCCAGTGGGCCGCCGAGTCCTTCGGCGGCGTCGACGTGGGCGATCTGCTGAAGGAGGCGGGCCAGGTGGAGCCGGGCGCAGAGGGCCTGATCGCCCTGCCGCATCTGCTCGGGGAACGCGCACCCTGGTGGGACCCGGACGCGCGCGGCGCCCTGATCGGGCTGCGCCGCGGACACGGCAGAGCCCACATGACCCGGGCCATGATCGAGGGTGTCGGGCAGCAACTCGCCCTGGTACGCGACTCCTTGCTCGCCGCCGACGCGCCGATCACCTCGGTACGGGCCACCGGGGGAGCCCTGCGCTCCCCCCTGTGGGCGGAGATCGTCGCCGCCGCGCTCGACATGCCTCTGGAGATCACCGACGACACCGCGGGCTCGGGCTTCGGCGCGGCACTGCTCGCCCGGCACGCGCTCGGAGCCCTGCCCTCGCTGACCTCTCCGGTGCCCGGTGCCCGCGCCCACCGCACCGTGACCCCCGATCCGACGGCGGCGCGACGGCTGGCGGAGACCCGCGGACTCAGCGAACAGCTGTACCAGCTCCTGCGCGAGGTGCAGAGGCCGCACCTGTGACCACTGCGCCGGCGTCCCGCCGCAGTCGTGCCGCCTCCGCGACCGTGACCAGGGGAAGCAGGGCGAGCAGCGCGAACGCCACCCGGTAGGGGGCGGCGGGACCGGCCAGACCCAGCAGGGGCGCGATCGGGCCCGCCGCGTGCAGCGCCAGGGCGCCGAAGGCGACCCCGAGGCCGGCGGCGAGCTGCTGCACCGTGCTGGAGAGCGTGTTGGCGCCGCTGGTACGGTCCGCCTCGATGTCGGCGAAGCCGATCGTCGCGTACGCGCTGAGCGAGACGGACCGGCACACACCGCTCATGAACAGCACGGACACCACGACGGCCATCGGCGTGTGCGGGCCGAGCAGCCCGCACAGCACGAAGGTCACCGCCGTCGCGACACCGTTCACCAGCAGCACCGTACGGAAGCCGAAGCGGCGCAGCAGCGGGGTGGTGAGCGGTTTGACGGCGACGTTGCCCGCGAACACCGCGATGAGCACCAGCCCGGCGGTGGCCGCGCTCCAGCCGAAGGCCCCCTGGAACATCAGGGGCAGCAGGAACGGCACGGCGGTGATCGACGCGCGGAACAGGGCGCCACCCGAGTTCGACACCCGGAAGGTGTCCACCTTCAGTGCTCCGAGGTCGAGCAACGGGCGTCGGCAGAGCTGGAAGTGACGCACCGTCACCAGGCACAGGGCGACTCCCGCGGTGAACCAGGACGCGCCCGCGCCCCAGGCGGCGGGCGCATCCCCGAACCGCTCCAGCGCCAGCACCAAGGTCGCGAGCCCGGCACCGCCGGCCGCGAAGCCCACCCAGTCGAGACGGGTGCGCTCCGGCCGCCGGAGATCGGGGACGAGCCGCAGGGCGAGCGGCAAGCGCCAGCACGCCCAGCGGCACGTTCACCAGGAAGATCCAGTGCCAGGAGGCGTACGTCGTGAACAGCCCGCCCAGCGCCGGTGCGAGGACCGGGGCCAGCAGCCCGGGCCAGGTCAGCCAGGCGATCGCCCGCAGCAGATCCGGCTTCCGGGTGGAGCGCAGCACCGCCAGCCTGCCGACGGGCACCATCATCGCCCCGCCGATGCCCTGCGCGACGCGCATCACCACCAGCTCGGGAAGCCCGCCCGCCGCCGCGCAGAGCGCCGAGGCGAGAGTGAACACGGCGATCGCCCAGACGAAGACCCGGCGGGCGCCGTAGCGGTCGGCGGCCCAGCCGCTCACCGGGATGAACACCGCCAGCGCGACGAAATACGCCGTCATGGCGACGCCGATGTCGGCCGGTCGCACCCCGAAGGACGCGGCCATGTCGGGGGCGGCCGTCGAGATGATCGTGCCGTCCAGGTTCTCCATGAAGAAGGCCCCGGCGACCAGCAGAGCCAGTGCCCGGCCCGCTACCGAGCCCTTCGGGCCGTCCCCGCCACTCACCGGTGCCTCTCCGTACTGTGCTGTCCCGACGACGGCCCGCCGGTGCCGGTGCTCATGGGCACGGACATCGGCGTCGGCGGGTGAGCGCCGAACGGGCGACGCCCGTCGGGTTGTCGCCGTCCTGGGTGTGCATGGTGTCCTTCACTCATCACGCCGGCGTGTCCGCCCCTGGCAGTCCGCCGCTACGGCTCCTGGTCGCCCGCCCCCGGGGCATCCGCCTCGGGACCGGACGGTGTCCTCGCCTCTCCCGGCGCACTCGGGGGGTATCCGGGGCGTGGCGGACCACGGACCGGGGGGCGACTCGAGGGCCCTGGTGTGAGCGCGTGGTGCTTGGCACTCGCTTCTTCGGGGGGCCGTCGTCCGGGGACGTCGACCACCTGCAGTGCGTACGGCTGCCGTACGGCCTTCGGCGGTTCCCCGACCTGGTGCGGGTCCCCGGCGGGACACGGCAGGGGCGGTCAGCTCTGCGTCGCCCCGCCCCCGGCGGTGGCGTGCACCGCGTGGCCGCCGAACTGCCGACGCATCGCCGCGAGGGCCTTGAGCTGGTCCGCGTCCGGCTTGCGGGAGGCGAAGCGGGCGAAGAGGGCGGCGGTCATGGCGGGGGCGGACACGGAAAGGCGTACCGCCTCCTCGACCGTCCAGCGGCCCTCTCCCGAGTCGTCGACGCGGCCGGAGAGGGTGGCCAGGCCCGGGTCCTCGTCCAGGGCCCGCACCAGGAGGTCGAGCAGCCAGGAGCGGACGACCGTGCCGTGCCGCCAGGAGGCGAGCACCTTGGGCACGTCGGGCACGTACTCGCTGGCCTCCAGCAGCTCGTAGCCCTCGGCGAGCGCCTGCATCATGCCGTACTCGATGCCGTTGTGGACCATCTTGGCGTAGTGCCCGGCGCCGACCGGGCCCGCGTGGCACAGCCCGTCCCGGTCGGGGGCGAGCGCCTCCAGCAGCGGCCAGACGCGCTCGACGTGCTCGTCCCGGCCGCCACACATCACGGCGTAGCCGTTCTCCCGGCCCCAGACGCCGCCGCTGACCCCGCAGTCGACGTAGCCGATACCGTGCTCGGCGAGCATCCGGGCGTGCTCGGTGTCGTCGCTGAAGCGGGAGTTGCCGCCCTCGACGATCACGTCGCCGGGGGACAGCAGTTCCGCGAGCTGCCGCAGGGCCTGGCGGGTCGGGTCGCCCGAGGGGAGCATCAGCCACACCACGCGGGGTCCGGCGAGCTTCGCGACGAGTTCCTCCAGGGAGCCGGCGTCACGGTCGGGGGAGGTGCGGCTGTAGCCGAGCACCTCGTGGCCGCGGTCCCGCCAGCGGGCAGCCATGTTGCCGCCCATGCGTCCGAGTCCGACGATTCCTATCTGCATGTGCCTTCAGTCCTTCGTGCGGTGATCGGAGGGGTGGGGGTGATCGGAGGAGTGGGGCGAGGCGCCGCGCAACAGGCCGAGGACGACGCTGTTGTCCAGGTCGCCGAGGCCCTGGTCCACGACCGCCGCGTACAGCCCGGCAACGGTCGTGGAGAGTGGCAGTGCGACGCGTTCATCGGCGGCGCTGTCCAGGACGAACCCGAGGTCCTTGTGGAGGTAGCGGGCCGGGCCGGAGGGGGTGAAGTCGCCCTCGGCCAGGTGGTGCCGCTTCTGTGCGAGCACCTCGGAGGAGGCGAGCCCGCCGGCGAGTACGTCGAGCAGTGCGGCGGGTTCGAGGCCGCCGCGTTCGCCGAGCAGGACGGCCTCGGCGAGCGCGACCAGGGTTCCGGCGACGACGAGTTGGTTGCAGGCCTTGGCGAGGGAGCCGGAGCCGGTGTCCCCGAGGCGCCGTACGGTCGAGCCCATCGCCTCCAGATACGGGCGGATCCGTGCGACCGTCTCGGCCGGGCCCCCGGCCATGATCGACAGGGTGGCGTCGCGGGCGCCCCTCACGCCGCCGCTGACGGGGGCGTCGACGACCGTGATGCCCTGCGGGCGCAGTTTCCCGGCCAGGGCGCGTACCGCGACGGGGGAGACGGTGCCCATCACGACCAGGGTGTCCATGACCGGCTGTCCGGAGCGCAGTCCGTCCGGGCCGTCCAGCCGCTCGATCACCTGGGGGAGGTCGGGGAGCATGGTGAGGACGACCGGTGCGGCGGCGGCCACCTGCTCCGGGCTGTCGGCGGTACGGCAGCCGGCGGCCGCGGCGGTCTGCAGCGGGGTCCGGCCGCGGTTCCAGGCGAGTACGTCGAAACCGGCCCGGGCGAGGTTCACCGCCATGGGCAGGCCCATGGCGCCGAGCCCGAGGAATCCGACAGTCGCCGGACGGCCGGGCCGCCCGGTGCCGGGGCCGACGTCGGCGACGCTCATGCGCCGGCTCCCGCCGGAGTACTCTGACGAGCCGTCAACTCGGCGAGACGGTCGATCAGTCGAGGGCTCTCGACCACCAGTCGCCGGACGGCCGGGCCGCCCGGTGTCGGGGCCGACGTCGGCGACGCTCATGCGCCGGCTCCCGCCGGAGTGCTCTGACGATTCGTCAACTCGGCGAGGCGGCCGATCAGTCGGGGGCTTTCTATCACATCCCGGTTGACCACGAAGGGCGGTACGCGGCCCGCGGACACCTCCAGCACGGCCCGGACCGCGCTGCCACCGTTCCCGGCGGACATCTCGTCCGTCCACGCCAGGGCGTGCGGGCTGAGCACGACCTGGTCCATGCCCAGCAACGGATTGTCGGCGGCGGGCGGTTCGCTCTCGAACACGTCCAGTCCGGCGCCCCTGATACGCCGTACCCGCAGCGCGTCGATCAGGGCGGCCTCGTCCACGATGGGTCCGCGGGCCACATTGAGGAGGACGGCTGTGGGCTTCATCAGCGACAGCCGTCGCGCGTCGACGAGATGACGGGTCTCCTCCGTCAGCGCGCACATCACGATCACGGCATCGGCCTGCGCCATCACGGTGTCGACGTCCACGAGCCGTACGCCGAGCCCGGCGGCGGTCTCCGGCGGGCAGTAGGGGTCGTACGCCACGATGTCGACCTCGAACGGCCGCAGCAGTCCGACCAGATCGCGGGCCGTGTTGCCGAGGCCGATCAGACCGATACGGCGGCCGGTGAGCCCCAGGCCCATCCACTGTTCCTTCTCGGCCCAGCGCCCCTCCCGGACCAGCCGGTCCTTGGTGGTCACGTTGTGGAGCACGGCGAGCAGCAGGGCGAGGGCGGCGGTGGCGACCGGGCGCCGGGCGCCGTCCGGGGTGATGGTCACCAGGGCGCCGTTGCGGGTGCACGCGTCGAGGTCGACGGTGTCGTAGCCGACGCCGAAGCGGGCGAAGAGGAGCGGTGGGCGGGCGGCGCCCTCGAAGGTGCGCGCCGTGACGGCGGGGCCGGCGAACAGGACGGCGTCCAGGCCGTCGACGTCCGCCGCGAGGAGTTCCTGGGTGTCGCGCGGCAGGTAGTGCCAGTCGACGCCGGCGGCGTCGAGTTCGCCGAGCCGGATGTCGCCCCACACGTTGCGGCCGTCCGCGTCCAGGAAGTCCCGGCTGACTCCGACTCTGAACCCCGCGGCGCTCATCACAGCACCGCGATCGGGTTGACGGGCGAACCCGTGCCGCCGGGGACGTTCAGTGGGGCCACGACGAACAGGAACTCGTAGCGGCCGGCCTGCGCGCAGGCGGCGGAGAGCGCTTCGAGGTCGAGGTTGTCCAGCAGCGGCACGCCCATGGCGGTGATCGCGAGGGCGTGCACGGGGGAGTGCAGCCCTTCGACCGGGGAGGGCCGTACGTCGCTGTCGCCGTCGCCGCCGAGCAGCGCGATCCCGCGCTCGGCGAACAGTGGCATGGCGTCCACGTGGAAGCCGGCGCTCGCGTCGTCCGGGTTCCAGGCGCCGAGCTCGGCGCGGCGCCGGAAGTGGCCGGAGCGCAGCAGCACGGCGTCGCCGTCGCCGATGGTGATGCCGAGGGTCTTCTCGGCGGCGGTGACGTCCTCGGCGTGCACGGCCCGGCCGGGCTCCAGCCAGTCGGTGCCGAGGACGGCGGGCATGTCGATCAGTACGCCCTTGGTGACCAAGGGGCCGAGCGAGGACACGGCGCCGAAGCGGGCGCCGCCCGCGTCGACGACCTCGCGTGCGGTGCGGCCGTCGTAGAGCTGTCCGCGGTAGGCGATGTGGGAGAGCGCGTCGAGGTGGCTGACGCCCTTGCCGTGGTAGTCGACGGCGATGAAGTCCTTGTGACAGGACGGTTCGGGGGCCTCGACGTCGCCGAGGTCGGACATGTAGTGGAGGGCGGGCTTGCCGTTGTCCGGGCCGGGCGCCGTGTTCCACGGCAGGGCCGTCGGGACGGTGGTGCCGGTGCGGACCAGGGCGGTGGCGCGGCGGGCGTGCTCGGGGGTGACCCGGTTCCAGGCGCCGCGGTCGGCGTCGGCCGGGGCCCAGCGGCCCCAGGTGCTCAGCTGGTCGAAGAGCGTGTCGAACTGTGCGCGGGACAGGGCGGGTCCGTTGTCCGGTTCGCGGCCGGAGGCGTGGTCGCGGGGGGAGGGGGGAGATGGATCGTGCGGGCTGCTGGTCATCTGCTGCTCAGCGCTCCAAGGCTCGCAGGGTGTCGTCGGCCGGCCCGGAGGGCGCGCTACGGTCGAGTGGTCCCGAAGGGATGCGGAGAATCTCGACGGCAAAGCGTGCGCCGACGGCATTGTCGTTCGGGGGCACACGAGAGACAATAGCCAATATGCTGAACGACGAACAGAATGATGGGTGGAGTTGCTGGTGAGCGCAAGTGACCCGGGTAGCCTCGTTCCCGCTGTGACGCGGGCCGTGGCCATCCTCGACGCACTCGGCGAGGCGGAAGGGCGCCCGCTGTCGGTGAGCGAGATCGCGCGCGCCCTGGGCCTGCCGAAGTCCTCGACGGGCAATCTGTGCGCCTCGCTGGAGGCGGCCGGCATGATCGCGCGCAACGGCTCGGGCTTCAGTCTGGGGCGCAAGCTCGTCGAGCTGGGTGGCCGCTACCTGGCCACCGTCGATCAGCTGCGCGACTTCTACGAGCTGTGTCGGCGCAGTGCCCACATCTCGCGGGAGACCGCACGGGTGGCCGTACTCGACGGCTTGGACGTCCTCTACCTGGGGCGTTACGACGGCACGCAGCCGTTGCGGCTGACCGCCAACATCGGTGACCGCTTCCCGGCCAACTGCACGGCCACCGGCAAGGCCATCCTGTCCACACTGGATCCGGCCGTGGCCGAGGACCGGCTGCGCGGCCGTACCCTGCCCGCGCTCAGCGAGCGGTCCATCACCTCCGTGCCCGCCCTGATGGACGACCTGGCGAAGGCTCGGGAGCGCGGCTACGCGATCGACGACGAGGAGGCCACGGCGGGCATCCTCTGCCTGGCCGTGCCGGTCAACGGCTTCCGTACGGACTCGGCGCCCTTCGCGATCAGTGTCACCGTGCTCAAGGCCCGGCTCGACGACGAGTTCCGAGAGGCCCTGCTGAAGGACCTGCGGACCATCGCCGCAGGGCTGGAGAACCCCATGCTTCCGCAGGGGGCGCCGCCCGGCGGCTGAGTTTCGAGGGCCTGCGCGCGCCCTCTTCGGTGTCACCCGCGGCGGCCGTACGGAGTTCTCTCCGTACGGCCGCCGTAACTTTGAGGCAATAAAAAACCGGCAGAACCATTGACCAACATGCTGGTAGCTGTACAGGATTCTGGTCGAGCCGATGGAATGGTCCTCGGCTGGCAGATCCCTTCGGAGAAGTCCGTGTATGACGCTCCCGATGACACAGCTGACACAGCTGACACAGCTCCACACCGGCCCCTGGTAAGCATCCGGGGGCTGCGCAAGCGATTCGGCGGCACTCTCGCCCTCGCCGACGTCGACCTCGACCTTCACCCGGGCAGGGTTCTCGCCCTATTGGGTCACAACGGTGCCGGTAAGTCGACCCTGATCAAGGTCCTCGCCGGGGTCTACAAAGCGGACCAGGGCGAGGTCACCGTCGCGGGCCACCTGCTCGGCACCGAGGCCGCCTCCGCGGAGATGTCCTTCATCCACCAGGACCTCGGCCTCGTCGAATGGATGACGGTCGCCGAGAACATCGCACTCGGCACCGGCTACCCGCGCCGCGCCGGGCTCGTCTCCTGGAGGCAGGTCCGCGAGCGCAGCACCGAGGCGCTGGACATCGTCGCCGGTCACCTCGACCCGGACGCCGCGGTCGCCGACCTCACCCGCGCCGAGCGCTCCCTCGTCGCCATCGCCCGCGCCCTCTCCACCCGGGCCCGGCTCATCGTCCTCGACGAACCCACCGCGAGCCTGCCCGCCGCGGACTGCGCCCGCCTCTTCGACGTCCTGCACACCCTGCGCGACCGAGGACACGGCATCGTCTACGTCAGCCACCGGCTCGACGAGGTCTACCAGGTCGCCGACAGCTTCGCGGTCCTGCGCGACGGTCACCTCATCAGCGAGGGCCGCCTCGCCGACCACGGCCCCGACCGCATCGTGCGCGACATCGTCGGCCACGAAGCGGAGACCCACCGCCCCGAGCCCGGCCCCAAGGCCCCCACCGATGAGGCCCCTACCGTGCTGCGTCTCACCGGTGTCACCACCGAGGGCGCGGGCCCCGTCGACCTGGAACTGCGCGCCGGGGAGGTCCTCGGCATGGTCGGCCTCACCGGCGCCGGCCACATGGATCTCGGCCGTGCCCTCGCCGGTTCCCGGCCGATCCGGGACGGTGAGGCACTGCTCGACGGCAGGCCCTACCGGCCCGACTCGCCCGCCGCGGCCGTCGACGCGGGCATCGGCTTCGTCACCAGCAACCGCCAGGAGGAGGGCTGCGCCCTCGAACTCACCGTCAGGGAGAACTTCCTGGCCAACCCGCGGGCCGACAGCCGCTCCCCGTGGCGCTGGATCAGCCCGTCACGCGAGCGCGCCCGGGCGGCAGCGCTGGTCGAGAGGTTCGGCGTACGCCCGGCCAACTCCGAGGCACCCATCGCGACCCTCTCCGGCGGCAACCAGCAGAAGGTCATGATCGGCCGCTGGCTGCGCCTCAGCAGGCGCGTCGTGATCCTGGAGGAGCCGACCGCGGGAGTCGACGTCGGGGCCAAGGCGGAGATCTACCGCCTGCTCGACGACGCGCTCGCCCAGGGACTCGCTGTCCTCCTCATCTCCACGGACTTCGAGGAAGTCGCCGACGTGTGTCACCGCGCCCTGGTCTTCGTACGGGGCCACGTGACCGCCGAACTCAGCGGCGAAGCCCTCACCGTCACCGAACTCACCCACGCCGCGTCGGCCATGCCGGCGCTGACCGGAACGGCGGACAACTGATGGCCACCGAGACCGAAGCCGCTCGCCCGCGGGCCGACCACGGCGGAACCCCACCGCAGGACGGGACCGTCGGGGACGGCGCCCGCAAGGGAACACCCCGCGGGTCGCGCAAGCAGTCCCCGGGCGGCGCCGACAAGGACGCGAGCAGCGGCTCCCTCGTCGCCCGGCTGCGCGGCGGCCACCTCATCGGCACCTACGGCCTGTTCGGCCTGACCCTCCTGCTGTTCGTGATCTTCGCGCTGGCCCTGCCGGACACCTTCCCGACGATGGACAACGCCTCGTCGATCCTGTCCAACCAGTCGATCCCCGCGATCCTCGCCCTCGGCGCGATGATCCCCATCGTCACCGGCAAGTTCGACCTCTCCGTCGGCTACGGACTCGGCTTCGCCCACGTCCTGGCCATGCAGCTCATCGTGAACAGCGGCTGGCCCTGGCCGATCGCCTGCGTCGTCGTCATCCTCGGCGGCGGCATCGTCGGTGTACTCAACGGCCTGCTGGTGGAGTTCGCCAAGATCGACTCCTTCATCGCCACCCTCGGCACCGGCAGCCTCCTGTACGCCTGCACCGGCTGGATCACCGACGGCGCCCGGATCGTACCCGGCCCAGGCGGCCTGCCCCCGGCCTTCACCGACCTGTACGACTCCACGTTCCTCGGCCTGCCGGTCCCCGCGTTCTACGTCCTCGCGCTCGCCCTGGTGCTCTGGCTGCTGCTGGAGCGCCTGCCGCTCGGCCGCTACCTGTACGTCATCGGCTCCAACGCCCGCGCCGCCGACCTCGTCGGCATCCCCACCCGCCGGTACGGCATCTACGCCTTCGCCGGCTCCGGACTCGTCGTCGGCTTCGCGGGCGTCCTGCTCGCCGCACAGCAGCAGATCGGCAACCCGAGTGTCGGCATGGACTACCTGCTGCCCGCCTTCGTCGGCGCCCTGCTCGGCTCCACCGCGATCAAACCGGGCCGCGCCAACGCCGCCGGAACCGTCGTAGCCGTCGCCATCCTCGCCATCGGCCTGGCCGGCATCCAGCAACTCGGCGCCGAGTTCTGGGCGACCTCCCTGTTCAACGGCGGCACGCTGCTCCTCGCGGTCGGCCTGGCCGGCTACTCCGCCCGCCGCCGGCTGCGCGCCGGCGCCAGTGCCACCCGCCGCTCACTGTCCACACCCGGGACGGAACCCGCGGCGGAACCCGGGACGGAACCCGCGGCGGAACCCGCGGCGGAACCCGGGACGGAACCCGCGGCGGAACCCGCGGCGGAACCCGCGGCGGAACCCGCGGCGGAGCATCCGGCTCCTGCCGTGATCGGTTCGTCCGCGCCCGGTCCGTCCGTCACGTCCGTCACCGCCGCGTCCGACGACGACGCGCCGCACACCCCCTGACCGCGGACAACCTCCGCGCCCGGTCCGTCCGTCACCGCCGCGTCCGACGACGACGCGCCGCACACCCCCTGACCGCGGACAACCTCCGCGCCCGTCTCGTCGCCTGCTCGACTCCCGTCTGTCGTATCGCCCTCAAGGAGCACCACCGTGTCGTACCACCCCACTCGCAAGGCAACCATCAGAGCCGTGGCCGCCCTGGCCGTGCTCACCGCTTCCGTCGCAGGCTGCACCCGGGGCTCCGAGGGCGCCGGCTCCACCTCCGTCGGCGGGTCCTCGGAGGCCGGCTGTCCGGCCGTCCTGGCGAAGGCGAAGAAGGCGGTCGCGGGCGCCGAGGCCGTCGACGCCCCCTGGGGTGGGCCGACCACGGGCCCCAAGGCGGTCGCCGGCAAGACGGTCGTCTACGTCGCCCAGAGCATGACCAATCCCGGCGTTGCGGGCGCCGCCGAAGGCGTCAAGGAGGCCGCGAAGGCCATCGGCTGGAAGGCGCGGATCATCGACGGACAGGGCACCCCGGCCGGTATCCAGGCCGCCGTCAGCCAGGCCGTCGCCGTGAAGCCCGACGGCATCGTCCTGTCCGGCTTCGACCCCAAGTCGACCGCACAGCAGGTCGCACAGGCCAACGCCGCAGGTATCCCGCTCATCGGCTGGCACGCCGTCGGTACCCCCGGACCCAGCACGAACCCGAAGCTCTTCAGCAACATCACCACCAAGGTCGAGGACGTCGCGAAGATCAGCGCCGACTGGGTCATCAGCCAGTCCAACGGCCGAGCCGGCGTGGTGGTCTTCACCGACGCCTCCATCCCGTTCGCCAAGGGCAAGTCGGACCTGATCGAGAAGGAGCTCGCCACCTGCTCCGACACCAAGGTGCTGTCCACCTCCAACATCCCGATCGCCGACGCCAGCAGCCGTACCCCCCAGGAGGTCTCCGCGCTGCTGTCCCGCTTCGGCACCAAGTGGACGCACTCGGTGGCCATCAACGACCTGTACTTCGCCGACGCGGCACCCGCGCTGCGGGCGGGCGGCAAGCAGGGCAACGGTGCCCCGTTCAGCATCGGCGCCGGTGACGGCGACCCCTCGGCCTTCCAGCGCATCAACAGCAAGCAGTTCCAGGCGGCCACGGTGCCCGAACCGCTGTCCGAGCAGGGCTGGCAGATCGTCGACGAGTTCAACCGCGCCTTCGCCGGCAAGCCCGCCAGCGGCTACGTCGCCCCGGTACACATCACCACGGCGGCCAACAGCGGCGGCGGCTCCTCCTGGGACCCGGAGGGATACCGCGAGGCGTACCGAAAGCTCTGGGGCAAGTAGACGACACCGTCGGCGCCGGCACGTCCCTCCCGTCGCTCCCCGGCGGGCGGGGGCGGCTCCCTCGGCCCCGGTCTCCTCTTTTTCCGTCCGTCCTCACCTTCTCCCACGTCCTCACCGTCCTTCCGTAGACACAGGAGCTCACGCGTGAATCCGCGCTCGACCGCTTCCGCCCCCGCGTGGACCGAGTTGGACCAGCGGGCCGTGGACACCGCCCGCGTCCTGGCCGCCGACGCCGTACAGAAGGTCGGCAACGGCCATCCGGGTACGGCGATGAGCCTGGCGCCCGCCGCGTACACCCTCTTCCAGAAGGTGATGCGGCACGACCCGGCCGACCCCGACTGGGTGGGCCGTGACCGGTTCGTCCTGTCCGCCGGTCATTCCTCCCTGACCCTCTACATCCAGTTGTACCTGGGCGGCTTCGGGCTGGAGCTGGCGGACCTGGAGTCCTTCCGCACCTGGGGTTCGAAGACCCCGGGCCACCCCGAGTACGGGCACACCAAGGGTGTGGAGACGACGACCGGGCCGCTGGGGCAGGGTGTGGCCAACGCGGTGGGCATGGCGATGGCCGCCCGCTACGAGCGTGGTCTGTTCGACCCGGAGGCCGCCCAGGGCGACTCCCCGTTCGACCACCACGTGTTCGTGATCGCCGGTGACGGGTGTCTGCAGGAGGGCATCTCCGCGGAGGCGTCCTCGCTGGCCGGTCACCAGAAGCTCGGCAACCTGGTCCTGCTGTGGGACGACAACCACATCTCGATCGAGGGTGACACCGAGACGGCCGTGTCCGAGGACACCGCCAAGCGGTACGAGGCGTACGGCTGGCATGTGCAGCGTGTGGAGCCGAAGCCGGACGGCGACCTCGACCCGGCCGCGCTGTACGCGGCGATCGAGGCCGCGAAGGCGGTCACCGACAGGCCGTCGTTCATCGCGATGCGCTCGATCATCGCCTGGCCCGCGCCGAACGCGCAGAACACCGAGGCCGCGCACGGCTCGGCGCTGGGTGCGGACGAGGTCGCGGCCACCAAGCGGGTCCTGGGCTTCGACCCGGCCAAGAACTTCGAGGTCACCGACGAGGTCATCACGCACACGCGTGCCCTGGGCGAGCGTGGCCGTGAGGCCCGGGCGGCCTGGGAGAAGCAGCTCCAGGAGTGGCGCAACAACAACGCCGAGCGGGCGGCCGAGTTCGACCGGATCAGCGCGGGTGAGCTGCCGACGGGCTGGGAGTCGCATCTGCCGGAGTTCGAGACGGGCAAGGGTGTCGCCACCCGTGCCGCGTCCGGCAAGGTCCTGCAGGCGCTGGGCGCGGTGATCCCGGAGCTGTGGGGCGGCTCGGCGGACCTGGCCGGTTCGAACAACACCACGATCGACAAGGCGTCGTCGTTCCTGCCGGCGGACAACCCGCTGCCGGAGGCGGACCCCTACGGCCGCACGATCCACTTCGGTATCCGTGAGCACGCGATGGCCGCGGAGATGAACGGCATCGCGCTGCACGGCAACACCCGTATCTTCGGCGGCACGTTCCTGGTGTTCTCCGACTACATGCGCAACGCCGTCCGTCTCTCGGCGCTGATGCACCTGCCGGTGACGTATGTGTGGACGCACGACTCCATCGGTCTGGGCGAGGACGGCCCCACCCACCAGCCGGTGGAGCATCTGGCCGCGCTGCGGGCGATCCCGGGTCTGAACGTGGTCCGTCCGGCCGATGCCAACGAGACGGCGATCGCCTGGCGCGAGATCCTCAGGCGCTGGACCAAGGAGTTCGGCAAGGGCGCGCCGCACGGTCTGGCGCTGACCCGTCAGGGTGTGCCGACGTACGAGGCCAACGAGGATGCCGCCAAGGGTGGTTACGTCCTGTTCGAGGCCTCCACCGGAAGCCCGGAGGTCGTGCTGATCGCGACCGGTTCCGAGGTGCATGTGGCCGTCGGGGCGCGTGAGCGGCTCGAGGCCGGCGGGGTGCCCACGCGGGTCGTCTCGATGCCGTCGGTGGAGTGGTTCGAGGAGCAGGACCAGGGGTACCGGGAGAGCGTTCTGCCGCCGTCCGTCAAGGCGCGTGTCGCGGTCGAGGCCGGGATCGGTCTGACCTGGCACCGGTACGTCGGTGACGCCGGTCGCATCGTTTCGCTGGAGCACTTCGGTGCTTCGGCCGACGGCAAGGTCCTCTTCCAGGAGTTCGGCTTCACTGCCGAGAACGTGGCCGCCAAGGCCCGGGAGTCCATCGCCGCCCTGGACAGCGACCGCAACCGCGAGCACCACCAGATAGGAGAAGCGACTTCCATGACCGGCGACGCACTCAAGCACCTCTCCGAGGAAGGCGTCGCGATCTGGCTGGACGACCTCTCCCGCAGACGGATCACCTCCGGCGACCTCGCCGAACTGATCAAGCGCAAGCATGTGGTCGGCGTGACCACCAACCCCACCATCTTCGAGCAGGCGGTCGGCAAGGGGGACGACTACGCGGACCAGATCCGTGAACTGGCGCTGCGTGGGGTGACGGTCTCCGAGGCCGTCCGCATGATCACGACGGCGGACGTCCGCGACGCCGCCGACATCCTGCGCCCGGTCTTCGACGCCACCGGCGGCCGTGACGGCTGGGTCTCCATCGAGGTCGACCCGCGCCTCGCGCACGGTACGGCCGCGACCGTGGCCGAGGCCAAGCAGCTCGCCTGGCTGGTGGACCGCCCCAACACCCTCATCAAGATCCCGGCCACCATGGCGGGCCTGCCGGCGATCACCGAGGTCATCGGCCTCGGTATCAGCGTCAACGTCACACTGATCTTCTCGCTCGCGCGCTACCGCGCGGTCATGGACGCGTACCTCGCGGGCCTGGAGAAGGCCAGGGAGCGCGGCCTGGACCTGTCGAAGATCCACTCGGTGGCGTCCTTCTTCGTGTCCCGCGTCGACACCGAGATCGACAAGCGACTGGACGCGATCGGCACCCCGGAGGCCAAGGGGGCCCGCGGCAAGTCCGCACTGGCCAACGCCCGCCTCGCCTACCAGGCGTACGAGGAGGTGTTCGGCTCTGCCGACGGATCGACACGGCCTTCCGGCGCCTGGGCCGACCTCGACCGGGACCGGGCGAACAAGCAGTGCCCCCTGTGGGCCTCGACGGGGGTGAAGGACCCCTCTTATCCCGACACTCTCTACGTCACCGAACTGGTCGCACCGGGCACGGTCAACACCATGCCGGAGGCCACCCTCGATGCCACTGCCGACCATGGCGAGATCACCGGGAACACCATCGCCGGGACGTACGAGCAGGCCCGTGCCGACCTCGATGCCCTCGCCGGACTGGGCGTCTCCTACCGCAATGTCGCCCACGTCCTGGAGGAGCAAGGGCTCCAGAAGTTCCAGCAGTCCTGGGACAGCCTCCTGAACGCCGTACGGCATGCGCGGCCACCCAAGGCGAGCGCTCTTGCCGACTGAGATGGCCGGCCGACTCCGAGAGGGTCCGAGATGGATGCGTGACGGGCTGGCAGCCGAGTGAACGGCGCATCGACCCAGCCCATCGACCCAGCCCATCGCGTCATATCACCGGGGCGGGGCGGGGCGGGGCGTTGCGCACGACTGGGCACAACGGCACGGTCGGCGACGGCCTGCCGGAAGCCCAGGACGGCCGCTGGTCCCGTGCGCCTGGACCCGGCTACGCGGGGCGCGGGCACAGGACCTCGAGAGGACCGGCGAGGATCTCGGCGAGACCGTCCATATGCTCTGGCACCGGCGCAGGGCGGTGGATCGGATGCCGTCCTGGCGATCAGCTCACGTCGCGTCGCCGAGCACGCCGAGGGCCGCGGTCAGGGCCACGGCCGCGAGGGCAAACAGCAGAAGGACGGCACCGACACCGCTCCACGCGGATCGGGTCCTTGCCCGGCCGTCAGGTGCGGCCGGGCCGGGCCGGTCGCGGTTGCCGAGCCGTTCCTTGGCCTTGGTGTCCCGGTCGGCAGGGGACGGCCGGACAGTTCGGCGATCCCCCGCTCCTGAACCTGCGATCCGGACCGTTGCCGGGTCGCGGGACTCAGTGAGGAAACCGTCATCGCGGCCAAGCCGGAAGTGGCCCGGATGGTGATCGAAAGGTTCCTGGACACTGGACACAGCGTCGGCTGGGCCACGGGTGACGAGGTCTACGGCGGCAACCCGATACTGCGATCCGCGCTGGAATACCGCGGCACCGGTTATGTTCTCGCGGTGGCCTGCTCAGCCGAAATGACCACCGGCGCAGGTCCGTTCCGCGCTGATGTGCTGGTGAAGAAGGTGCCGAAGAGGGCCTGGCAGAGGCTTTCGGCCGGACGTGGCGCGAAGGGGCAGCGGCCGGACTTTGCCGCGTGCGGACGAAGAGCCTCGGCGCCGGAACGACCGGCGTCACGACAGCAGCATTCGCGTCCATATCACGGCGAGGAACGCGCAGGTGAGCGCGAACAGGCTCTGCACGACGGCGCTGACCGGCATTCTCAGGCGGGCGTGCACGACGGCACCGGTCGCCGCCACGGCCGGAACGCCCCAGACGACGAGCCATATCAGGACGGGGACGTCGCGGGAGTGCGTGGTTGCGGAGGAGCGCGGCGGCTGCGCGCTGCCCATGCCGACCATGACGAACAGCATCGTGGCGACTGCGACGATGACCGCGTCCGCGACCAGCAACAGCAGGGCGACCGCGATGTCTATGAGCAGGGAGGGGCGTTCGCGGGTCTGGGGAGGCGCCGGGGTGTCCTGGTCGTCCTCGAGCGGTGAGGCCATGACCAGACTGCACCACGGAATGGCGTGTTCGGCGCCGTGCGGGATCGTGTAGCGGCGCGACTGTGACCAGCCGTCACCACGGGCGACGAGGAGCCGTTCCTCAGGACTCGGAGACGACCAGGGACGCTTGTTCTCATGGGCCCTGTCAGGCGCGTCGAAAGGCCGGTTCAACGGCCTAGCAGGACATCGAGCCAGGGGCCTGGGGCCATGTGGACTTGAACCGGATCTTCCCGGGTGACGCGGAGCTCGCACTCGCTGCGGCTGCCGACTACCGGACATCGAACACAGAGGAGGCACGCCATAAGCACACCGTTCCGGAAAGGATCTGCCCGACGAGGCGGACGTGGTGGTGGTAGGCGGTGCCTCACCGGTCTGTCCACCGCCTGTCACGCCGCCCGCAGGGGTTGCCAGGGTCGTCTCGACGAGTCCGCCGTGCAGGTCGGCGCGGACGGCCTCGGCTGAGCCCCCCGACGTACGGGAGCGTTGGGGGCACTCCCGCGACAGCCGGTGCTCATGCTCCGGTGTGAGCTGTCCCTCGGCCTGACCCGGACCGCATGACGCCCTGCCCGATCGGCTTGCCGTCCGCACCCCGGGCCGCCGTGGGACTCGGGTTCAGTCCGCGGTGATACGGGAGTTGACCCGTCGCATCCAGTCCGCGTCGGTGTGCCACATGGGGTGGTGCGGGGCCGCGTTGGAGGTCAGGAGCACGCCCTGGAAACCCGCGGCGAGGCAGCTGTCGACGACGAACTCGGCGATGTCCTTGCCGACGGCGTCCTCCTCGAAGCGCGTCAGCAGGGGGGTGTAGCCCACGACGCCTTCGCCGAGGACGGCGGGGATGCCGCGGCGGCGGGCGAACTCGGCGACCGAGTCGACCCATCCGGCCAGGGTCTCCCGCATGGCCTGTCGGTGCGCCGGATAGTTCTCGTAGAGCCACAGGTCCCAGCGGTCGGGGTCGACCCAGTCGTGGGCGTAGAACAGTTCGCGCGGAATGCCGGTGGCGGCCAGCCGCCAGGGCTCGTCCGGCTGGTAGTCGGCGAAGGCGGGCGCGTCGGGGCGCAGCATGGCGGCCAGTTCGGGGGTGGGCCAGGTGGCCGTCTCGGGTGCCGATTCGGTGCCGTGGCCGAGTCCCACCACCTCGTACAGGGCGCCGAGCACGCCGTAGACGTAGAAGTGGAAGTGCGCGATCTGGGCCTGCTCCGGCAGGTCGTCGAGCTCGTCGGGCCAGGGCTCACCCAGCGAGTAGGTGACGGGGATGTCGGGGTGGCGTGCCCGCAGCAGCTTCACCGCGCGTTCGAGGGGGCCGCGCAGCCGGGCGTAGTGGCCGGGGGTGCCGTCGGCCGGCACCAGGTCGCAGTTGTCGACCTCGTTGTGCACCTCGACGTAGGCGACGTGGTCGGCCAGCCCGCGTCCGGTGAGGAAGTCCAGCAGTTCGGCGAGGGATTCGGCCACCGCCTCGGCGCGGTCCGGGCCGGGAACCGCGGCCAGGGCGCGGTGCCAGGCGTCGGTGTCGGCGAAGCTGGGGGACTGCTGGTACTCCCACGAGGACACGATCACCTTGCAGTCGTGGCGGGCGGCCGCCTCGAACAGCTCGACGAGCCGCCAGCGGCCGTCCAGCGGATAGCCGCCACGCACGTCGTACCAGCGGGTGCGCTGCCCGAACTGCTCGCCCAGGCCGCGGACCTGGATGGACTCCGGGGCGTGGACGCGTCCGGAGAACAGCAGGAAGGGCATGGCGCAGATGCGGACGGTGTTGAAGCCCCGCTCCACCGTCTCGGCGAAGGCGCGGTCGAGGTCGGCGAACGGTTCGCCGGGTCCTGCCTGTGTGTACCAGCTGAAGTCCCACAAGGTGATGGCGAGCCGGCCCGTGGGCTCGCTCGTGGTTGTTCGCTGCGGTGTGGTGGTCATGAGGTCACCCGTCGTTCGTGTGCGGTAGGACGCCGTCGGCGGCTCGACGGCACCACGCTAGCTCAATTCATTATTTATGAATAATCCTTGACGAGGGTGGCGGGGTTGTCCAGGCTGTGGGGCGGACGAACACGTACGTGATCCGAGGAGCCGCCTGCCATGACCGAATCCATCCATCCGTCCCGGCGCACCGTCCCGTCCCGGCGCACCGTCGTCACGGCACTCGGCGCGGCCGCCTTCGTCGCCCTGCCGGCCTGGCCGGAGACGGCGCGAGCGGCAGACGGTACGGCCGCCGCCGCGGACGGCCCGGTGCTGGACACCCACCCCACCACCGAGCCCTCCGGCACCCATGTGCGTGACATCGGCGGCACCAACGTTGTCTTCCGGTACGGCGCGGTCCTCCCCGCGTTCGACGGCTGGCGCACCCATGAGCCGACCCGCGAGTACCTGTCCCTGGACAGGAAATGGCGCTTCCGTTTCGACCCCGACAACCAGGGGTTCGGCGAGGGCTGGCAGTCCGCGCACCACGACGACAGGACGTGGGGCCGCATCGACGTCCCGGCGGCCTGGGACCTGCTGGACACTCCCGGATTCGGCTCGGAGACCGGCCCCTTCGCCCGGGGCACCGCGTTCAGCGACGGCTACGCCTGGTACCGCACCACCGTCGACGTGCCCGCGTCCTGGCGTGCCCGGCACGTACGCATCGCCTTCCTCGCCGCCGGGTACAGCGCCGAGGTCTGGCTCGACGGCAGGCATCTCGGCAAGCACGAGGGGGCCAACTCCCCCTTCGCGCTTCCGGTGGCGGGGGCGCTGAGACCGGGAACGCGTCAGACGATCGCCGTCCGGGTCTTCCGCCGGGCGAGCTACACCGACTACACGGACTCGACTCCCCAGCCGGTCACGGACGACCATGAGCTGCCGTACAAGCCCGTCGACTACTGGCCCTACGCGGGCCTGACCCGGTCGGCCTGGATCGAGGCGGTCCCGCAGGTCACCATCGCCAAGCTGCTCGCCGTCGGCGCGAACGGGCGCCTTGAGGCACGCGCGGTCGTCGAGAACCACAGCGCCTCCGACTTCGAGGGCCGGCTCACCCTGGATCCCGGCCGGGGAAGCGGCGGTCGGCCCGTCGTGGTCGCGGCCCGGATCGCGGCCCGGTCGGCGGGCGTGGTCCGCGTCTCGGTCCCGATACCCCACGCCCCGCGCTGGAGCCCGGCCGCGCCGCACACGCTCACCGCCCGCGCGACCCTGACCGCCGGGAGGCACTCAGGGGCGCGGGTGGACACGCTGTCCACCGGGTACGGCGTGCGTGAACTGACCATCGGCGAGGCCCAGTTGCGGTTGAACGGCAAACCTCTCTTCCTCAAGGGCCTCAACTGGCACGAGGAGACCGCCGCGCACGGTAGGGCGATGACACCGGCCGAGTACGACCGGGAACTGGGCCATGTCACAGCAGTGGGCGCCAACTTCATCCGCAACTGCGTCTACAACCGCCACCCGTACGTCTACGACTGGGCGGACCGGCACGGCGTGCTGGTGATGGACGACATCGACACCATGTGGCTCAACACGGCCCAGGAGAAGCTGCAGACCGAACGCTACGGCCTTGCCCGCGCCCTGGCCCTGACCATGGCGTGGAACCAGCACAACCACCCGTCGGTGATCCTCTGGTGCCTCCAGAACGAGTCGGAGATCGACGCCGACGGCGCCCCGGTCTACCGAGCCTGGCTCGCCGACCTCAAGGCGGCCGTGAAGGCGGTCGACCTCACCGCCCGCCCCGTCACCTGGGCCTCCAACACCAGCAACGACCCCGCCTTCGACCTCGCCGACGTGATCGGGTTCAACGAGTACTTCGGCTACTTCTACGGCAAGGACGCCGACCTCGGCCCCACGCTGGACGCGGTGCACGCGAAGTATCCCGGCAAGCCGATCCTGATCACCGAGAACGGCACCTGGTCCGTGGCGGGCACCCACGGCCCCAGCACCACACAGGGTACGGAGGAGTGGCAGGCGGCGAGCTTCACCGCCCACTGGGCGCAGGTGACCGCGCGCAGCGAGTTCGTCGCCGGCTTCACGTACTGGGTCCTCAAGGACTACAAGCAGCGGGCCGGGTACAACCAGGCCTACAACGGCATCTCCGTCATGGGCCTGCTCACCTTCGAGGAGGAACGGCCCAAGCTGGTCCACGACGCGTTCCGCGAGGCGGTGAATCCCAGGGGCAGGTGACCTGCCAGGGTGCGGCGGAAGGGGGAGGGGCGGTCCGCCCCTCCCCCTTCCGCCTTCGAGCGCTCAGCGACGCGGCGGCCGCCGCACACACCGTCCACGTGGACGCGCGAACTGGCCGAGGCGCTGCCCGACGACGACCAGTACGCCAACATCTTGTTTCTCCGGCGGCGTCAGCCCTTTACGCTGCCCTCGGTCAAACCGCTGCGCCAGAAGCGCTGCAGGGCGATCATGGCGATCATCAGAGGGACGACGGAGACGAAGGCACCTCCCACGGTCATTTGATAGAGCTGCGGTTGGCGGTCGGCGAAGGACTGCCACGACGTCAGACCGAGGGTGATGGGGTACAGCCTGGAGTCGGAGAGCATGACCAGCGGCAGGAAGTAGTTGTTCCAGATGCCGACGAACTGGAAAAGGAAGATCGTCACCAGGGCGGGGGTCATGATGCGCAGAGCGACGACCGTGAAGATGCGGAGCTCTCCCGCGCCGTCGATGCGGGCTGCCTCCAACAGCTCGTCCGGTATGGATGCCGCGGCGTAGATCCGGCACAGGTACACGCCGAAGGGACTGACGAAGCTCGGCAGCAGTACGGCCCAGTAGGTGTTGGCCATGCCTGCCTCGCTGAACAGCAGGTACATGGGCAGCGCCAGCGCCGTGGCAGGGATCAGGACGCCACCCAGCACGATGTTGAAGATCGTGTCGCGGCCGGCGAAGGAGAACTTGGCCAGCGCGTAGCCGGACATCGCGGCCAGCAGCGTCGCCACACCCGCGCCGACGCCCGCGTACAGCAGGCTGTTGGCGGCCCAGCGCAGGTAGATCGCATCGTCGTAGGTGACCACCTGGTGCAGGTTGCTCAGGAACCGGGGATGGGAGAACCACAACCCGAAGCTGCCGAACAGGTCGCCGGTGGACTTCGTGGACGCCACGACCAGCCAGTACACCGGGAGCAGGAAGTACCCGGCGGCCGCCACCAGCAGGCCGGTGACCAGGATACGACTGCGCGTGGTGACCCCGGTGATGCCGCCGCGCGGCGTCGTGCCGTCGTCTGGGGCCGGCGTCTCGCCCTTTGGCGGGACCGTGCGGGCCGGTGTCTTGAGACTCACGCGTCCCCACCCCTCTTGTTGATCAGCCGCAGAAAACCGAAGGAGAGCACGAACGCGGCTAGGGCGAGCAGCACTGCCTCGGCGGCGGCGAGGTGGTAGTTGTCGTTGGTGAACGCCTCGTTGTAGGCGCTGAGGTTGGGGGTGTAGGCGCTGTCGATGCTCGATGAGACGGGCTTGAGCACCAGCGGTTCCGCGAACAGTTGCAGCGTGCCGATGATGGTGAAGACCGTGGTGAGGATCAGCGCCGGGCGCAGCAGCGGCAGTTTGACGTGCCGGACGGTCATCCACGCACTGGCGCCGTCGATGCGGGCGGCCTCGTACAGTTCCGCGGGGATGGTGCGCAACTGGGCGACGAGAACCAGGACGTTGTAGCCGGCGAACTCCCACGTGACGATGTTCGCGATGGACCACAGAACCGTGTCTCCGCCCAGCAGGTCGACCGACACCCCCAGGTGGCGCATGCCGTCCACGAGAGGGCTGACTCCCGGCACGTACAAGAAGCCCCACAGGATGGACGCGATGACCCCGGGAACGCCGTAGGGCAGGAAGAAGGCGGCGCGGAAGAACGGCACGCCTCTGGCCGAGGCGCTGTCCAGCAGCAGCGCGAGCCCGGCGGCCAACGCGACCATCACCGGCACCTGGACGGCCGCGAACAGCAGTACGCGACCGATGCTGCGCACAAAGGCGTCATTGGACAACGCGTCGGAGTAGTTGCGCAGCCCTGCGAAGACGGTATGGCTGCCGCCGAGCCCCAGGGCTCCGGTGCGCTCGACATCCATGACGCTCTGGTAGACGGCGTAGCCGATGGGGAGGGCGAAGGTCAGGAGGAACAGCAGGAGGAACGGCGCGACGAAGACGACGGGCGCCAGATTTCTGCGGCGGCGGGGCGCTCGGGTGGGCATCAGGGTTCTTTCTGGAGTCCGGAGGGGAGAGCGGCGGCGGCCGTGTCGCGCCCTCCGGAGGTGGTCACTGGCCGGTGGAAACCTTCAAACCCTTCTTCTTCAGGTCCTCGACGGTCTGCTTCTGCGCCTGCTGGACCGCGGAGACGAACGTCCCCTTGCCGGCCAGGGCGGCCTGGAAGCCGTCGTTGAGGTGCTGGTAGGTGGCGCCGATCGTCGGTATCCACTTCCACGAGGTGTCGATGTTCTTGTCCGCCTCCGCGAAGACCTCGTTGTACTTCTGGCCTCCGAAGAACGTCGACGGCTTGTCCAGCGAGGAGCCCTTGTACCCGTCGGCCGCCGCGGGCCAGCCGTATCCGCCCTGCAGCAGCAGGTCGACGCTCGCGGGGTCGGTGTTGAGCCATTCGGCGAACTTCAGGGCCTCGGGGATGTGCTTGGCGCCCTTGAGGACAGCCGTGGAGGATCCTCCCCAGTTCGCGGACACGTTCGAGCCCTTGGTCCACTGCGGCATGGGTGCGACCGCCCATTTGCCGGTGGTCCGAGGAGCGTTTCCGCTGATGATGGCGTCGCCCCACTGGGCACTGACCCACGAGGTGATGGCACCGGTCTGCAGGTCCTTGTACCAGCCGTTGGCGAAGTCAGGTTCGGTCTTGATCACTTTCTTGCTACGCAGTTCGTCCCAGAAGGCGGCGACCTTGAGGGTCTGCGGGGAGTCGATGTTCACCGACCAGGTGTCGCCGTTCACGCCGAACCACTTGGCGCCGGCCTGCCATGCGAGTGCGGTGAACCAGGCGGAGTTGCCGGCGGGGAAGGTGCTGATGTAGGCCTTCGGGTCGGCTTTGTGGATCTTCTCCGCGGCCTGGGCGAACTCGTCCCAGGTGGCGGGCGGCGTGATGCCCCACTTCTTGAACAGGTCGGCGCGGTAGAACAGGCCCATCGGACCGGACGCCTGGGGGATCGCGTAGACGGCCGAGCCGAAGACTCCCTGCTGCCACTGCCAGTCCACGAACTTCGACCGGTCCTTGTCCGCGCCGTACTGCGACAGGTTCACCAGGCCGTTCTCCAGCAGGAACGAAGGGATCTCCTGGTACTCCACCTGCGCCAGGTCGGGCGCGTTGCCGCTCTTGAGCGCGGCGCGCATCTTCGCGTAGCCGCCACTGCTGCCTGCCGGGATCTTCTCCAGTTTGACGCGGATGTCCGGGTGGGTGGCGTTCCACCTGTCGACGGCCTTGTCGACGCCGGGAACCCACGACCAGAAGCGCAGGTCGACCTTCTGGCCGGGCTTGGCGGGTTCCTGGACTGCGGGGTCCTTCGAACCGGTCGAACCCCCGCAGGCGGAGATCACCAGGGCGGCGGCGGCAAGGGTCACTGCGAGTGCGCCTCGGCTTCTGCGGAGGTGTTTGGTGCGGCTCATGCGGCTCATGGGAGGAGGTCCTTCCTCGCTTCGTACAGAGGTGCCTGTGCTGCCGGTCAGTTTCGGAGCGGCATCACCACCCCGTCAAGATATATTCATAATTAATTGAAACAGCTATGGTGGGCGCGTAGGCAGGAGCGAGGGGAGACGTACGTGATGACGGAATGCCGCAGGATGACGGGGCGCGTGGCGGTGATCACCGGTGCCGCGCACGGAATCGGCGCGGCCACGGCTCGCAGACTCGCGGCCGAAGGGGCGGTGGTCGTGGTCACGGACGTGGACGACGCGGCCGGCAAGGAGGTCGCGGCAGGCATCACCGACAGCGGAGGCCGCGCGGAGTACGTGCGCTGCGATGTGACCTCGGCCGCCGACTGGGAGAACCTGGCCCGTCACGTCGCCGAGCACCACGGCCGGCTGGACGTACTGCACAGCAACGCCTACGCCCAGCTCAACAAGCCCGCCCACGAACTGAGCGAAGCCGAGTGGGACGGCCAGATGGCCGTGCTGCTGAAGCCGGCCTGGCGGGCGATGAAGACGTTCGCGGCCCTGCTGCGCGAATCCTCGGGGTCCGTCGTCCTCACCTCCTCGGTGCACGCGGTCATCGGACTGCCCGGCCACGCCGCCTACGCCGCCGCGAAGGGCGCGCTGTGCGCACTGGGGCGCCAACTGGCCGTCGAGTACGGGCCGGACATCCGGGTCAACACGGTCCTCCCCGGCCCCATCCTCACCGCCGCCTGGGAAGGCATACCGGAGCCCGACCGCGCGCGCAGCGTGGCGGCCACGGCGGCGAAGCGGTTCGGCCGGCCCGAGGAGGTGGCCGCCGCCGTAGCCTTCCTGGCATCGGCGGACGCCTCCTATGTGACCGGAGCCAGCCTCGTGGTCGATGGAGGATGGAGCGTCATGAAGGAGTCCTCGTGAGCGCCGCGCCCCGAGCGGGGCGCCGACCGACAGGACCGATACGGAAACGGAGAACGTGGTGACCCATCCCCCCAAGGGGCTGCACGGACAGGCCGTGGAGGAGCTGGGCCGGCGCATCATTCGCGGCGACTACCCTCCGGGCTCCGTGGTGGACCCGGTCAGGTTCGAGACGGAGCTGGGCGTCAGCAAGACCGTGGTGCGCGAGGCGCTGCGCGTGCTGGCGTCCAAGGGTCTGATCGAGTCGAAGCAGAAGCGCGGTACGACCATCCGGCCCCGTGCCGACTGGAACCTGCTGGACAGCGACCTGCTGCGCTGGCAGGGCAGCAGCGCTCCCACCGAGGGCTTCCTGGAGGACCTCGGCGAGGTCCGCGCGATAGTCGAGCCCGCCGGAGCTCGGCTCGCCGCCGTGCGCCGCACCACGTCCGACCTGGACGCGATGCGGCAGGCGCTCGACGCGATGGCGGCGGCCGGGACGGACGCGGACGCGATGGTCGAGGCGGACCTGGCCTTCCACCGCGCCCTGTTGGACGCCGCGCACAACGAACTGCTCAGCCGGATGGAGGTCGTCATCGAGGCCGGCCTGCGGATCCGTGACCGGATCGTGCACGGCGCCCGGCACTTCTCCGACTCCATCCCCGTGCACCAGGAACTGCTGGACGCGGTCGAAGCGGGCGATCCGGACGCTGCCGTGGCCGCCGTCGAGTCCCTCCTGGCCCAGGCCTCCGACGACCTGGCAGCCGTACGCGCCGACCGGGACGACCACGACGACGCGGCGACCGATTCGCTGCCGAAGGAACTTCCTTGAAGATAACCGGACTTGAGACGTTCCTGGTGGCCCCGCGCTGGCTGTTCCTACGTGTCGCCACCGACGAGGGCGTCACCGGCTGGGGCGAGCCCGTGATCGAGGGCCGCGCCGAGACCGTGCGCGCCGCGGTCCACGAACTGGCCGACTACCTCGTCGGCCGCGACCCGCTGCGCATCGAGGACCACTGGCAGGTGCTCACCAAGGGCGGCTTCTACCGGGGCGGCCCCATCCTCTCCAGCGCCGTCGCCGGCATCGACCAGGCGCTGTGGGACATCGCCGGCAAGACCTACGGCGTCCCGGTGCACCGCCTCCTCGGCGGCCCCGTCCGCGACCGCGTCCGGATGTACGCCTGGATCGGCGGCGACCGCCCCAGCGAGGTCGCGGAGCTGGCCGAGGAACAGATGAAGGCGGGCTTCACCGCCGTGAAGATGAACGGCTCGGCCGAACTCGCCCCGATCGACACCCCGGCCCGCACCGCCGAGGTCGTCGAACGCGTCGCCGCGGTCCGTGACGTGCTCGGCGACGAGCGCGACATCGCCGTCGACTTCCACGGCCGCGCCTCCACCGCCATGGCGCGCCGCCTGCTGCCCCAACTGGAGCCGCTGCACCCGCTGTTCGTCGAGGAACCCGTCGCGCCGGAACACTCGGGCAACCTGCGCAGCCTGGTCGAGTCCACCAGCGTTCCCCTCGCCACCGGCGAACGCCTCTACTCCCGCTGGGACTTCCGCGAGGTCATGACCAGCGGCATCGCCGTCGCCCAGCCCGACCTCTCGCACGCCGGCGGTATCTCCGAGGTCCGCCGCATCGCCGCCATGGCCGAGACGTACGACGTGACCATGGCTCCGCACTGCCCCCTCGGACCGATCGCCCTGGCCGCCAGCCTGCAGATCGCCTTCTCCGTGCCGAACTTCCTCATCCAGGAACAGAGCATGGGCATCCACTACAACCAGCGGTGCGACCTGCTGGACTACGTGATGGACCCCGAACCCTTCCGATTCGTGGACGGTTACGCCGTCCTGGGGTCCCGCCCGGGGCTCGGCGTCGAGATCGACGAGAAGGCGGTACGCCGCGCAGCCGAGACCGGACACCGCTGGCGCAACCCCATATGGCGCGGGTCCGACGGGGCGTTCACCGAGTGGTGACCACCACCAGGCCGACCCCCGCACCCCACGCCCAAGGAGAACCCGCTCGTATGAACCTGGTGGAATCGCTCCGGACCCACCGCCTGCTGGCGATCGTCCGCGGCAAGGACCCCGCCGCGGCACTGCGCACCGTACACACCCTCGCCGAGGAGGGCATCGCGGCCGTCGAGGTCTCGCTGACCACCGCCGACGCCCTGACCGTCATCAGGCAGGCATGCGCCGAACTCGGCCCCGACGCACTGCTCGGCGCGGGAACCGTGCGCTCCGCCGCGGACGCCGCCCGTGCCGTCGACGCGGGCGCCTCCTTCCTCGTCACCCCGGCACTGGTCGACGGACTGGAGCCCTACGGCGTACCCGTGCTGATGGGCGCCCTGACACCGACCGAGATCGAAACCGCCCTCGCACGTGGCGCCGACGCGATCAAGCTCTTCCCCGGCTCCCTCGGCGGACCCGGCTATCTGAAGGCTCTGCGCGACCCCTTCCCCGAGGTGCCCTTCGTGCCCGTCGGCGGAGTGGACGCGCAGGCCGCCCGCGACTACCTCGACCGGGGTGCCCTCGCCGTCGGCGTCGGCTCTCCGCTCGTCGGGGACGCGGCCGACGGCGGCGACCTGGGCCAACTCCGAGCCCGCGCCGCCGAGTTCCGCAAGATGGCCGTCGGGGAGAGGCCGTGACACCACCTGAAGTCGTGACCTTCGGCGAGACCATGGCGGCGCTCCGGGCCCAGGGCGCGCTGCGGCTGGGCGGTGGTCTCGGCCTGTCCGTCGCCGGAGCCGAGTCCAACGTCGCGATCGGCCTCGCCCGGCTCGGCCACCGGGTGCGCTGGGCAGGCCGCGTCGGTGCGGACGAACTCGGCGCGCTGGTCCTGCGCACGCTGCGCGCCGAGGGCGTCGACACCGACCACGTGGTCACCGACGACGCCGGCCGGCCCACGGGACTGCTGCTGACCGAACCTCGTCTGGGAACGCTGACCCGCGTCAGTTACTACCGTGCGGGTTCCGCGGGTTCGGCAGTCGCACCGGACGACGTACTGCCCGCGCTGGCCCCGGGGTCCCGCGTTCTGCACCTGACCGGCATCACGCCTGCGCTCGGTCCCTCGGCGGCCGAGGCGGTCCTGGCCGCCGCCAAGACCGCCCGCGAGAGCGGTGTCACCGTATGCCTCGACGTCAACTACCGCTCCCGGCTGTGGACGTCCGACCGCGCCCGCACCGCCCTGCGACCGATCCTGGACCATACGGACCTGCTCATCGCCTCCGAGGACGAACTGCCGCTGGTGCAGGAAGTGCCCGGGGCGGGCGAGTCCGAGGCCGTGCACACCGTGCTGGCGGCAGGCGTCGCCGAGGTGGTCGTCAAGCGGGGCGCCCGGGGTGCGACCGTCTTCACCGCCGACGGCGCGACCGACCGTGCCGCGCGAGAAGTTGACGCAGTCGACCTGGTCGGCGCGGGCGACGCCTTCGTGGCCGGATACCTCTCCGGCCTCCTTGACGGCACGGACATCCCCGCCCGGCTGCACCGGGCGGTCACCACCGCGGCCTTCGCCGTCGCCACCCGGGGTGACTGGGAGGGCCTGCCGACACGGGACGAACTCGGCCTGTTCGACGAGCCCGAGGGCACGACCATTCGCTGACCCGGAGAAGTGATCATGACATCCGCATCAACACCGACGTCGGTCGTCGTGGACGGCGCGTACGAGCTCGCCGAGGGCGGCCGTTGGATCGACGGCCGGTACGTGTACGTCGACATTCTCAGCGGTCGGCTCTTCGAACTCCGAGACGGCACCGACCTGGCGACACCACGCCAACTGGCCCGGCTCGACGTGCCGTTGGGCGCCGTCGCGCCGGTGGGGGACCGGCCTGGGGCGTGGATCGCCGCCGCGGGCACCGGCATCGCGCTGCTCACCGCCGATGGGGCACTGGAATGGCTGGACCGCCCCGAGGACCGCACTCCCGTCGCCGGCCGCATGAACGACGGCGTCGCGGACCCCGCGGGCCGCTTCTGGACCGGCAGCATGGCCTACGACGGCACCCCCGGCGCGGGCTCGCTCTACCGAACGGACCCCGACGGCACGGTGGTTCGCGTCCTCGACGGCCTGACCATCGCCAACGGGCCGGCCTTCACCGCTGACGGCACGACCATGTACCTCGCCGACACGGCCGTCGGCACCATCCTCCGCTGCCGGGTCGACCCCGCCTCCGGCGACCTCGTCGGCGGCCCGGAGACCTTCGCCCGACTGCGCGACGGCGAAGGCAGCCCCGACGGGATGACCGTCGACGAGGAGGGCTGCCTGTGGGTCGCGATGTGGGGCGCCTCCGCGGTCCGCCGCTACCACCCCGACGGTCACCTGCTCCACACCCTGACCGTGCCGGCCCCCCACCCCACGTCGGTGTGTCTGCACCCCGGCGACAACCGCCTCTACATCACCACCGCTCGCTACGGGGTGACGAACCCGACTGCGGCCTCGGGCGCGGTGCTGAGCGTCTCCGTACCGGTCGGAGGAACGGAGGCCTGCTCCTGGCGCCGACCGCGTCCGGCCACCATCGCTTGACCGCCCGGACGCACTGATCAGCGGCTTCGACACAGCGCAGGTGACCGGGCAGGCACCTGGCATGGTGCTGCGGTCCGGTCACTTCGGCAGGTGGATCAGCCGGGCTCACGGACGACGGCGACGCCTCCCGGTGGGACGGTGATGGTTCCGGTGACCGGTGTGCCGTGAGGAGTTCGACGCCTTCGGCAGGTGCCTCGGCGCCCTTTCCGGTGTGGTCGATGAGGAACAGGCAGTCTGCCTCCGCGCCCCGGCGCCGGACGACCTCGATCCCGGCGGGTGCGTCCTGCTCCTGCGTGACGCCGGCAAGCGGCTCTTTGGCCGCGGGATCCTGGCCGGGACCGAGCCGGACATGTTCGAAGGGAGCGCGACGTCGGTGACGTGGGGGTCGAGCGCGCCGGATGCGACCAGTCCGGCCGGCAGACCCGCCATCAGGCCCAGCGTGAGCCTGTCTCGGCGGGTCGGCAGCCGCCGGTGGTCCTGTGGAACCCGCCCCCTTGCCGCCCGCGGCGCCCGGAGGCGGCGCCGCGGCCGCCTCCGGGATCTCCGTGGGCGGTTCGGAGCTCATGGTGTCGGTGCTCATCCGCTTCAGAAGGGGGTCGGTCTCAGTCGGACGCGAAGATCGTCTTCTTCTGGCGCTCGATCGAGGACAACAGGCTGTCGATGTCCTTGGGATTGCGGATGAACTTCTGCAGCGCGGGCTGCATGACCGTCGAGGTGAAGTCCGGCCGGCTGTCACGGTCCATGAACTGCGTGAGATGCTTCGCGCCGCTGATCATCTCGTAGCCCTTCTTCTGCAGGGCGCTGTAGCCGGAGGTGTCGGCCTTCGTGGAGGCGGCGATAAGGCTCGGGTCGGCCTTCAGGTAGATCTCCTCGGCCTGGGCCGTGCCCAGGAATTCGAGCAGTTTGACGGAGCCGGCGTGGTTCTTGGGCTTCTTGCTGAGCATGATGCCGTCGGTCGGCGCCTCCACGGTGTCCTGCTCGTACGTCGGGTCGATCTCCGGGAAGGCGAAGAAGTCGAGGTCGTCCAGGTCTGCCTTGTCGGTGAACTGCTGGGCCACGAACATGCCAAGCATGTACATGCCGGCCTTCTTCGCCACCAGCGTCTGGGCGGCGTCCTGCCAGGTACGGCCGACCGCGCCTTCCTGGTGGTAGGGGAGGGTCTCGGCCCAGGTGTCGAAGACCTTGCGGACCTTCGCGTCGGTCCAGGAGGCCTTGCCCGCCATCAGTTCGACGTGGAAGTCGTAGCCGTTGAGGCGGAAGTTGATCTGGTCGAAGGAGCCCATCGCCGGCCACGCGTCCTTGTCACCGAAGGCGATCGGGACGAGGCCGTCCTTCTTCATCCGCTTGCACAGGGCGACGTACATGTCCCACGTGGTGGGGACCTCGTAGCCGTACTGCTGGAAGACACTCTTGCGGTAGAAGACCGCCCACGGGGACGTCGTCAGCGGCACCATGTAGTACTTGCCGTCCTGACCCTTGCTCAGGTCGTGCATGGCACCGGGGAAGTTGCCGCCGATCGACTTCCACACGTCGTCGATCGGGGTGGCCAGCCCCTTGGCCGCGAAGAACTGCATCCGGTAGCCGGCGAACCACTGGAACACGTCGTCCGGCGTGCCCTGCAGGTAGGTGTTGATCTGCTCCTGGAACGTGTTGTGGTCCTTGGTGTTGATGTCGACCGCGATCCCGGACTGCTTCGTGAAGGCCGCGTAGACGTCGGCGTACCCCTTCTTCGGGACGGCGTCGGACGCGTTGGAGCCGACGGTGACGGTCTTGGGGTCGGCCGCGGTGCCACTGCCGCCGCAGGCGGACAGCAGCGGGACACCAGTACCGAGGAGTGCGGCCCCACCGAGTCCGCGCAGCACGGCGCGGCGGCTGGTGCCAGGCAAGGACTGACCAAGGGGTGAATGGCGCATTTCGGCTCCTGAGAGGCTGTCACAACCCGGGCATGGCACATCGGCTCAAGGGGGCGTGGCGGGAAGAAGCGGTCGACGATGCGACCAGAAGCGAACGTGATCGGACAGATCCAATCGGCTGACGCGTCGAAGAGTGAACTTTCCAGGGACTGGCTGTCAAGCGTCTGCGGAGAACGAGTTGAGCGAACCGCCCCTGGCGAGGGAATCCGGTCGGCGACGGAAGAAATGCTGCACCTTCTCTTGACGCGGAGCCTGCGGCTACGTAGACATGACCGCGCGGTCAGTGACCGCGCGGTCATACGGTTGACCTCGTTCGATGGTCACTCGTGGTCACACTCGTCGGGAGTTCCCATGACACCAGTGGTGGGGCGCGGCGCGGGTCCCCCCGCGCCGCGCCGCGAGGACGTGGCTCGTGCGGCCGGCGATTCGCGCAAGACGGTGTCGCGGGTCCTCAACAACGAGCCGTATGTCTCCGACGAGGCCCGTCGACGCGTTCTCCAAGCCGCCCAGGAACTCGGTTACCGGCTGAACCACGCGGCCAGGGCGGTGGCCTCGGGCCGAAATCGTTCGATCGGTGTGGCCGCCCTGGGGTCGGCCGGGTATGGAACGACCTCACTCCTGGTGGGCATCGAGAGGGCCGTACGGGACGCCGGCTACGCGCTCCGTGTGGTCAACACGGTGGACGGTGACCCCGAAGGCATCGCCGGCGCCGTGCTGTCGCTCCTCGAACAGGGAGTTGACGGTGTCGTCGTCTCCGAGCCCGTCGTGGAAGGGGAGGTGCCCGTCATGATCGACGCGCCCGTCCTCTTCCTGGGCGCGCCACCGGCCTTCGCCTGCGCCCGGACCCTGACCGTGGGAGTGGGCGTGGGCGCGTACGAACTGGCGCGGGCGGCCACCGAGCACCTGCTGGATCTGGGCCATACGACCGTACGTCCTCGTCGACAAGAACAGCGGCAAGTACCTCGGCATCCCCCAGGGCTCCACCACCGCCAACCAGCGGCGCGACTCAGCCTGCGCCTGCCAACTGTTCACCTTCCGGTCCGCCGGCGGCGGAGCCTGGACCATCAGGAACGTCAACAGCAACAGCAACCTCAACCTCGACATCCGCAACTCCTCCAGCACGGCAGGTGCGGCCGTCGTCCAGTGGAACAGCCTCAGCTTGACGACCAGCTCTGGAAGATCGTCCGCATCAACTGACCAGACGAAAGGCAGGGACGACCAACATCCCGCCTGCCGGGCACGCGGGCCAAGTCGGTGAGCCCGGCAGCTCTGTCCCGCACGGCCTCCGCTCGCCCTCCATGACGTCCGCCGCGGTCTGCTGAGCGCGAAGTGGATTTGGGCGGCGGCCAGTTCGACGAGCCAGTGGGTGGATCGGCTCCGTCACCCTCCACCCGCGCACGGACACCGGCGAGTCCGGCGGCGGCACGGCGGGCTTCCCGTCGACTTCACCTTTCAGGGCCGGCCCGGCGGGGTCAGCGCCACACCACCTTCCGCACCATCACTGCCGAACCAAACCCCAACGGGGCCGCCCGGACTTACACCCTCACCTCCGCCACCGGCCGTCCCTTCCGTCTGCGCGTCACCGAGCTCGGCAAGCCCGCGTCGGACGAGACCACCACGTACCGCCTGCAGCTCGCCGAGGCGACGGTGACGCCGGCGTGAACGTGATGCCGCGGTCCGTCGACGAAGCGCCACCAGAAAAGCCTTCTACTTCACCTCTGAGAAAGTGAGTCATGAGATGACAGGTTTCCCCACGCGCCGACAGGTGCTGAGCGGGACGGCCGGGGGAGTGCTTGCCTCGTTGGCGGGGATTCCGCCGGCCGGCGCCGCCTTCGCGGCCACGACGTACACGGCGCCGAACCCGCGTGTTCGCATCGACCTCAACAAGGGGTGGCGCTTCGTCAGAGAAGACGTCAGCGGTGCGGAAAATCCCGGATTCGATGACTCCGGATGGGCGTCCATCAACACACCGCACACCTGGAACGCCGTCGACGGTGCCGACGGTGGCAACAACTACCACCGTGGAGTGGGCTGGTACCGCCGCCGTTACACCGTCCCGTCCGAACTGGCCGGGAAGAGGCTGTATCTGCAGTTCGCCGGGGTCAACCAGGTCGCCGACGTGTGGGTCAACGGCACGTATCTCGGGCAGCACAAGGGCGGATACTCCCGGTTCAGGTTCGGCGTCACCGGCGTGCTCGTTGCGGGCGGGGACAACGTGATCGCGGTGAAGGTGACCAACGCCCGCGACACCAACATCGCGCCGGTGAGCGCGGACTACACCTTCGAGGGTGGCATCTATCGCAATGTGAGCCTGTGGGCCATCGACAACCTGCATGTGCGGATGGAGGATTACGCAGGCCCCGGGATCTACCTGCGGCAGAGCAACGTGACCGCGGCATCGGCCACGGTGACGGTGACGACGAAGCTGTGGAACGACAGCAGCACCACGAGATCGGTGGTCGTCCGCAGCGTCATCGCCGACAAGAGCGGGACCGTCGTCGCGGAGAGCAGCAGTACCGCGCAGGCCCTCGCCGCGGCCGCCGGCGCCGAGATCAGACAGACCCTCGGCATCGACCGCCCCCGCCTGTGGAACGGCCTGGCGGATCCGTACCTCTACAGCGCAAGCGTCGAGATCCATGACGTCACCGCGGGCGCGGACAGGATCGCGGATGTGGTGACCGAACGCCTGGGCCTTCGCTCCGTGGCAGTGGACGCCGACACCGGCTTCCACCTCAACGGCAGCCACCTCGGCCTGCACGGCGTCAATCTGCACCAGGAGCGGGCCGTCAAGGGCTGGGCGGTGACCGACGCCGATCACACACAGGACTTCGACCTCATCCGGGAACTCGGCGCCAACGCCATCCGGATGGCGCACTACCAGCACGACCAGAAGGACTACGAACTCGCCGACGAACGCGGGCTGATCGTCTGGGCCGAGATCCCGCTGGTCAACTCCGTCACCGACTCGCCCGCCTTCACTGCCAGCACCCAGAACCAGATGCGTGAGCTGATCCGGCAGAACTACAACCACCCGTCGATCGTCTTCTGGGGCATCGGCAACGAGCTGACCGATTACAACGGCACCGCTACGAACAGACTGCTCGCGTCACTGGCCGGCATCATCGAGGCCGAGGACCCGGACCGGCTCTCCACCTACGCCGTGCGCGGCGAAGACCCCGACAACGCGCAGGCAGGGCTGCACACGCGGACCACGGGCTTCAACAAGTACTACGGCTGGTACTACGGTTCCAAGGACGGTGACCTTGGTGCCTGGGCCGACAACCTGCACGCGAACTCCCCGTCCCGCAAGATCGCCATGTCGGAGTACGGCGTCGGCGCCAGCACCACCCAGCACGCCCTGAACCCGCCCAAGCCCGCACCCGGGGGTTCCTGGCACCCGGAGGAGTACCAGGCGCTGTTCCACGAGGCGGCCTGGAAACAGCTCGCCGCCCGTCCGTACATGTGGGGCTCGTTCGTCTGGGCCATGTTCGACTTCGCCTCCGACGGCCGCAACGAAGGAGACCGGCCCGGAATCAACGACAAGGGCCTGGTCACCCGCGACCGGCAGATCCGCAAGGACGCCTTCTACTGGTACAAGGCCAACTGGGCGAGCACTCCGACCCTTCACATCACCAGTCGTCGCTGGACCCAGCGAACCGATGCCACCACCGAGCTGAAGGTCTACTCCAACGCGGACCAGGTCACCGCGACCCTCAACGGCACCTCCCTGGGAACCCTGAGCAGCGGCGACCACATCTTCAGGTGGGCCGGCATCACACTGAAGCCGGGGCAGAACACCGTGCTGGTGACCGCGACCATCAACGGCTCCACGTACACCGACAGCGTCAATTGGACTCTCGCCTGAGATCGAGTGAAGGCTTTCGGCGCCGTCGCGGCCGCTGCCTGTTCCAGGCAAGGGCGGGCGCTCACGTGGCGGTGCCACCCGTTGCCACCCGGCTGGGGCCCGCGCTCGGCACGCAACCGGGCGGGACCGTCCAGCCGGGCCGCTGCATGCCGCCGGCCCGCTCGCCGGGCGCCGCGGAGGGCCGGTGAGTCCCCAGTCGGCGGGGGACGTCCGAGCGATCAGGCAGATGTGCTCGCGCACTCGGCTACTGATCGTCCTGGGGCGTCCCCCGCTCCATTTTGGGTCCAGCGCGTCGAACCCTCGCTCGTTGAACGCGTGGATCACATCGTGGACGTAGTCGGCGCTGACCTGCAACAGCGAGGTGATGTCCGGCACCGACCGGCCCTTGGCGGACATCATCACCACGATCGCCCGCCGCAGCCTCACCGGATCCTTCGCGGTCCGGCTGATCCGCTGCAGCCGCCGACCCTCCTCCAAACTGACCGGCCGGACGAACACCTCCGGACGACGCCCCACAGCCACCCCATGACCACCTGGAGGCAGGTCGCCGCTTCAGAGACGACCGATCAATTACCCAGCCCACCAATCGAGATGAGCCAGTAGAAGAAGCCCAGCTTCTTCGGTGAGTAGCTCACCGGCAGATTCTTCGTCTGCTGGTGGTACAGCACCAATGCATCGCTGACCTGCGCACATGGCGACTACGGGCAGCTCGTCGGAGCCATTGGCCCGGGAATGGTCCGGATCGTGCTCTGCCCGGGGCGGCCGCCTGGTGCTAGGCAGCGGTCGGGGGCTACGGCAACTGCTCGTACTTCCTGCCAGGCAGTGGCGCCGGCGGCCAACACTGCCCTGCACGCTGTCACTGCGGGGCGACGTCCGCTGGCCGTGGCCGCAGGCGGTGGCCAATGGCCGGGCTCCTACCCTCAGGTGTGGATGGGGCGCGGCCTGCCCGCGCTCGGACTCACTGCCGGGGAGACTGTGACGCGGCAGCAGATGGAGTTCGTCTGACGAGCTGTTCGCGATCAACTCGCCGACGCACTTCGCGAAGAGGCCGGGCGCCGGCAGGAGGCTGCTGTCCTCAGCGCGTACTGCACGGCATTGGAGCGTCGTATCGGCGAGCTGGCCCGTGCTGAGGACGAGTCGGCTCGGGCTCGGCCCGACGTCGGTTGCAGTGGGCGAGGGAGTATGTGGGGCCGATGGACCCCTTGACCCGGCTTCCAGGAATGCCGCGCACGGGCCGCGCACGCGTCGGCGGGCTGCTCGCGCGGTCCCCCGCGCCCCTGTGGAGCAGGGGGCGCGGGGGTTCTATGCGTGGGTCAGTCCTTGATTTCGCAGATGGTGGCGCCGGAGGTGATGGAGGCGCCGACGTCCGCGCTGAGGCCCTTGATGGTGCCGGAGCGGTGGGCGTTGAGGGGCTGTTCCATCTTCATGGCTTCCAGGACGACGACGAGGTCGCCTTCCTTGACCTCCTGGCCTTCGTCGACGGCGACCTTGACGATGGTGCCCTGCATGGGTGAGGCGAGGGTGTCGCCGGAGGCTGCCGGGCCGGACTTCCTGGCTGCGCGGCGTTTGGGCTTGGCGCCGGCCGCGAGGCCGGTGCGGGCCAGGGTCATGCCGAGGGCGGCCGGGAGGGAGACCTCCAGGCGCTTGCCGCCGACCTCGACGACGATGGTCTCGCGGTCGGTGTCGTCGTCGGTCTCGGTGTCGGCCGGGGTCGCGAACGGCTTGATGTCGTTGACGAACTCGGTCTCGATCCAGCGGGTGTGGACCGTGAAGGGGTCGGTGGAGCCGGTGAGTTCGGGGCCGAACGCCGGGTCGGTGACGACCGCGCGGTGGAAGGGGATGGCGGTGGCCATGCCCTCGACGTGGAACTCCTCCAGGGCGCGGGCGGCACGCTGCAGGGCCTGCTGCCGGGTGGCGCCGGTGACGATCAGTTTGGCGAGCAGGGAGTCCCAGGCCGGGCCGATCACGCTGCCGGACTCCACGCCCGCGTCCAGGCGGACACCGGGGCCGGCGGGCGGGGCGAAGGTGGTGACGGTGCCGGGGGCGGGCAGGAAGCCCCGGCCGGGGTCCTCGCCGTTGATGCGGAACTCGAAGGAGTGGCCGCGCAGCGGCGGGTCGTCGTAGCCGAGTTCCTCGCCGTCGGCGATACGGAACATCTCGCGGACCAGGTCGATGCCGGTGACCTCCTCGGTGACCGGGTGCTCGACCTGCAGGCGGGTGTTGACCTCCAGGAAGGAGATCGTGCCGTCCAGGCCGACCAGGAACTCCACCGTGCCGGCGCCGACGTAGCCGGCCTCCTTGAGGATGGCCTTCGACGCGGCGTACAGCTCGGCGTTCTGCGCCGGGGAGAGGAAGGGGGCCGGGGCCTCCTCGACCAGCTTCTGGTGACGGCGCTGCAGGGAGCAGTCACGGGTGGAGACCACGACCACGTTGCCGTGGCTGTCGGCCAGGCACTGGGTCTCCACGTGACGGGGCTTGTCGAGGTAGCGCTCCACGAAGCACTCGCCCCGGCCGAACGCGGCGACGGCCTCGCGGACGGCGGAGTCGTACAGCTCGGGGACCTCTTCGAGGGTGCGGGCGACCTTCAGGCCGCGCCCGCCGCCGCCGAAGGCGGCCTTGATGGCGATCGGCAGACCGTGCTCCCGGGCGAACGCCACGACCTCGTCCGCGCCCGAGACCGGGTCGGGGGTGCCCGCGACGAGCGGGGCGCCGGCACGCTGGGCGATGTGACGGGCGGCCACCTTGTCGCCCAGGTCGCGGATCGCCTGCGGCGGCGGGCCGATCCAGATCAGACCCGCGTCCAGCACCGCCTGCGCGAACTCCGCGTTCTCCGAAAGGAAGCCGTAGCCGGGGTGGACCGCGTCCGCACCGGCGTCCTTCGCCGCCTGCAGCACCTTGCCCATGTCCAGGTAGCTGGTCGCCGGCGTGTCACCACCCAGCGCGAACGCCTCGTCCGCGGCCCGCACATGCAGTGCGTCCCGGTCCGGCTCGGCATACACGGCCACGCTCGCGATCCCGGCGTCCCGGCATGCCCGGGCGACGCGGACAGCGATTTCGCCTCGGTTGGCGATCAACACCTTGGTCAGCATGACGGCTCCAGTGTGTCGCTCCGAATCGTGGTGAGGCGGTTCGCCGCCTCGACGATCTGACTGATGCCCGAACCGGGGGTGAAGACCGCGTCGACGCCGAGGGCTTCCAGCGTGGGGATGTCGTCGTCGGGGATGATGCCGCCGACAAGAACGCGGACGTCACCAGCCTCTTCCTGCTGCAGCAGCTGGAATACGCTCTCGACGATCGTCAGATGAGCGCCCGACAGCACGGAGAGCCCGAGGAGGGGTGCGTCCTCGGCGATGACGGTGGCGACGATCTGTTCGGGAGTCTGGTGGAGGCCGGTGTAGATCACCTCGAAGCCGGCGTCACGCAGTGCCCGGGCGATGACCTTCGCGCCCCGGTCGTGGCCGTCGAGTCCTGGCTTGGCGACCACCACGCGGGCGCGGGGTGCCGGAGCCGTGCTGGGCTCCGGCCGCTGTTGCAGGGCATTCATGAGTTCTCCAAGTCGCGGGACGAGGCGGGACCCCGCTCGTTCAACGGGGCCAATGGGAGGTTCGCCAGGTTGTCGACCCCGGCTGCGTGAGGGTGTGGCGGGGGATATCGCGCGCTTTGTCCGCCCACTCGCAAAGCCGCTCGGGTGCTTTGGGAACATATGCCGCCGCGACGCGAGCGTGTACCACCGCCAGGGCGGCGGCGAGTTCCTCCGGGGTCGGATTGCCCCGTACGACTTTGATCGTCATGGCACGCTCCTGGGGCCTAGAGGGGGATGTTTCCGTGCTTCTTCGGGGGGAGGGATTCCCGCTTGGTGCGGAGTTGGCGGAGGCCGAGGGTGAGGTGGCGGCGGGTTTCGGAGGGCATGATCACCGCGTCCACGTAACCGCGTTCGGCCGCGGTGTAGGGGTTGAGGAGGGTGTCCTCGTACTCCTGGATGAGGCGGGCGCGTACCGCCTCGCGCTCGTCGTCGGGGGTGGCGGCGATGGTGCGGCGGTGGAGGATGTTGACCGCGCCCTGGGCGCCCATGACGGCGATCTGGGCGGTGGGCCAGGCGAGGTTGAGGTCGGCGCCGAGGTGCTTGGAGCCCATGACGTCGTAGGCGCCGCCGAAGGCCTTGCGGGTGATGACCGTGATGAGGGGGACGGTGGCTTCCGCGTAGGCGTAGATGAGCTTGGCGCCTCGGCGGATGATGCCCTCGTGTTCCTGGCCGACGCCGGGGAGGAAGCCGGGGACGTCGACGAAGGTCAGGACCGGGACGTTGAAGGCGTCGCAGGTGCGGACGAAGCGGGCCGCCTTCTCGGAGGCGTCGATGTCCAGGCAGCCCGCGAACTGCATCGGCTGGTTGGCGACGATGCCGACCGGGTGGCCCTCGACGCGGCCGAAGCCGGTGAGGATGTTCGGGGCGAAGAGGGGCTGGGTCTCGAAGAACTCCGCGTCGTCCAGGACGTGTTCGATGACGGTGTGCATGTCGTACGGCTGGTTCGCGCTGTCGGGGACGAGGGTGTCCAGTTCGCGGTCCTCGTCGGTGAGGGCGAGGTCGGCCTGTTCGGGGAACGCGGGGGGTTCGCTGAGGTTGTTCGACGGGAGGTAGGACAGGAGCTGCTTGACGTACTCGATCGCCTCCTTCTCGTCGCCCGCCATGTGATGGGCCACGCCGGAGGTGGCGTTGTGGGTGCGGGCGCCGCCCAGTTCCTCGAAGCCGACGTCCTCGCCGGTGACCGTCTTGATGACGTCCGGGCCGGTGATGAACATGTGCGAGGTCTGGTCGACCATGACCGTGAAGTCGGTGATCGCGGGGGAGTAGACCGCGCCGCCCGCGCACGGGCCGACCACGAGGGAGATCTGCGGGATCACACCGCTCGCGTGGGTGTTGCGGCGGAAGATCTCGCCGTACATGCCCAGGGCCATGACGCCTTCCTGGATGCGGGCGCCGCCGGAGTCGTTGATGCCGATGACGGGACAGCCCGTCTTGAGGGCGAAGTCCATGGCCTTCATGATCTTCTGGCCGAAGACCTCGCCGAGCGAACCGCCGAGGACGGTGAAGTCCTGGGAGAAGACGGCGACCGGGCGGCCGTCGACCGTGCCGTAGCCGGTCACGACACCGTCGCCGTAGGGGCGGTTGTTCTCCATGCCGAAGTCGGTGGAGCGGTGCCGGGCGAACTCGTCGAACTCCACGAAGGAGTCCTCGTCGAGGAGCAGTTCGATCCGCTCACGGGCCGTCAGCTTGCCCTTGGCGTGCTGCTTCTCCACCGCGCGCTCGGAGCCGGCGTGCGTCGCCTCATCGATACGGCGCTGCAGATCCGCGAGCTTCCCCGCGGTCGTGTGAATGTCGGCGTCGGACGGGTCTGTGGTCCGGGTGCTCACCGGGTGGGTCCCTTCTGGTTGAGGCGGCCGAACGGCAGGCACGCTGAGGAAAGTCGTTGAGGTGTCATGCTCGTACTCCGGAAGTGGTGTGCGAGGGCTCCCGAAGAGAGATCGGTTCTCTTGCGTCAGAAAACGTCGTGCGGGACGTGCACGCCCCAGACGTCGCGGAGGGCGTGGGAGACCTCGCCGACCGTGGCGCACAGCCCCAGGGCCTCGCGCATCGGGGGCAGGACGTTGTCCGTGCCACGCGCTGCAGTGCGCAGGGCATCGAGGGCACGCTGAACGGCGCCGTTGTCCCGTTCCCTGCGCAGCGCCGTGAGGCGTTCGCACTGTTCGCTCTCGATCTGGGGGTCGACGCGTAGTGCTGCGTAGGGCTCTTCCTCGTCCAGGACGTACTTGTTGACACCGACGACGGTCCTCTCCTGGCTGTCGATCTCCAGAGCGATTCGGTACGCCGACTTCTCGATCTCCGACTTTTGAAAGCCCTGTTCGATCGCCGCGACCGCGCCCCCGCGGTCCTCGACAGCCTGGATGAGCTCCAGGGCCGCCGCTTCGAGGTCGTTGGTCATCGACTCCATGACGTACGACCCGGCGAAGGGGTCCACCGTCTTCGTCACGTCGGTCTCGTAGGCGATGATCTGCTGGGTCCGCAGGGCGAGCCGCGCCGCCTTCTGGGTGGGCAGGGCGATGGCTTCGTCGTAGGAGTTGGTGTGGAGGGACTGAGTACCGCCCAGCACCGCACCCAGACCCTGCAGGGCGACTCGGACGAGGTTGACCTCGGGCTGCTGGGCGGTCAGCTGCACACCGGCGGTCTGGGTGTGGAAGCGCAGCATCTGGGACTTGGGGTTCTTCGCACCGAACTCGTCACGCATGATCCGGGCCCAGATACGGCGGGCGGCGCGGAACTTGGCGATCTCCTCCAGCAGCGTGGTCCGGGCGACGAAGAAGAACGACAGACGTGGCGCGAAGTCGTCGACGTCCAGACCCGCCGCGGTCGCCGTACGCACATACTCCTTCGCGTTGGCCAGGGTGAACGCGATCTCCTGCGCGGGGCTCGCCCCGGCCTCGGCCATGTGGTAGCCGGAGATGGAGATCGTGTTCCAGCGCGGCAGCTCCTTGTGGCAGTAGGCGAAGATGTCGCTGATCAACCGCAGCGACTCCTTCGGCGGGAAGATATAGGTGCCGCGGGCGATGTACTCCTTGAGCACGTCGTTCTGGATCGTGCCGGTCAGCTGGTCGCCGCTCACGCCCTGTTCGGCCGCGACCAGCTGGTACAGCAGGAGGAGGGCGGAGGCGGGTGCGTTGATCGTCATCGACGTCGAGACCTTGTCCAGCGGCAGGCCCTGGAAGAGCGTCCGCATGTCCTCGATCGAGTCGATCGCCACACCGACCTTGCCGACCTCGCCCCGGGCGATGGCCTCGTCGGAGTCGTAGCCCATCTGCGTCGGCAGGTCGAACGCGACGCTCAGGCCACCGGTGCCGGCACCGACCAGTTCGTGGTACCGCTCGTTGGACTCCTTCGCCGTGCCGAACCCGGCGTACTGCCGCATCGTCCACGGCCTGCCCGTGTACATCGACGGATACACACCCCGGGTGAACGGGAACCGACCCGGAGCGCCCAGACCGGCGCCCGCGTCGAAGCCCGAGAGCGCCCGGCCGTCGTAGACCGGCTGGATCGGCAGACCGGACTCGCTGTGTGCAACGGAATCCACGCCGGAACCTCCATACTGGTACTCAATATCAATTTTACGGTACTCAGTTCCATTGCTTGAGGCAAGTGGCCCCGGAGGCTGGTAACGGGGAAGGATGTCCGGTCATGAGCAAGTCACCTGCGCGAACGCGACTCGCGGACGCCGCGTTCGCCCTCTTCGACGAGCGCGGATACGAGCAGACCACCGTCGACGACATCGCCGAACGAGCGGGAGTGGGACGGACGACGTTCTTCCGGCACTACGGGTCCAAGGAAGCGGTCGTCTTTCCCGACCATGACCGGTTGCTGGATCTGATCAGGGACCGACTGGCGACCTCCAGCCACAGCACCGCCCTGGTCGCGGTCTCCGACGCGGTGCGCCTGGTCCTGCTGCACTACATCGACGAAGGCGAACTGGCTCGCCGCCGGTACGTGCTCACCAGCTCGGTGGGCGCCCTGCGTGACCGGGAGATCGCGAGTGTGGCCCGGTATCAGCGGCTGTTCCGCGAGTTCATCGCGGACTGGATGGGAGATCCGACGGAGTCGGCGTCGCTGAGAGCCGAACTCATGGCAGCGTCCGTCGTTGCGGCCCACAATCACGTGCTACGGCGGTGGCTGCGAGGGGAGTCCGCCGACCCTGTCACGGAGGTCGACGAGGCGATGCGGGAAGTACTCTCGCTCTTTCCGGCGCCGGGCTCCCCGCTGGAGAGAGGAGCGGGGACCACCGTCGTCGCGTTCCGCACGGGACAGGACATCGAAGAACTGCTCCCTGAGCTACGGCGCCTCGTCGAAGAGTGACACTCTGCCTGGGGCTGTCGCTTCGTGTGGTCCAGGCCACCGACCGGCCGCCTGGACCACCGCGAGTTGAACGGCGGAGCACCGAGTGATGCCGCGCACAACCGATGCGGGGCCGTGTCGCGTGCGTGCTAGCTTCCCGCCGTGACCTCCCCGGCTCTCAACGCCCTCGAATCCGGTACCGGAGGAGCCGGGCGTGACTCGGCGACCACTCCGGAACCTTCCCACAGCCCTGATCTTCTCGATCTGCTCGACCTGTTCGGTGACCCCTTCGTTCGCGACCCCTACCCCTGGCTGGATCGCCTGCGATCCGAGTCGCCTGTCCACTACGACCCTGCCACCGGTCTGTGGCTGGTCAGCCGTCACCAGGACATACGCCGGGTCCTGCTCGATACGGAACGGTTCCTCCCGGACAACGCCCAGCACGCTGTCACCCCGCTGCCCGTATCAGTCCTGCGCGTCCTCGCCCGCGCCGGATTCACCCTTCCACCCTCGCTCGCCAACAACGGGACCCCGAGCCACCTTGGACTGCGTCGAGTGGTCACGCGCTTTTTCAACGCCCAGCGTGTCCAAGCCGCCGTACCGATGATCGATGCCGTAGCCGACGAACTGCTCGACGGAGCGCGTGGCCAACTCGAATCCACCGGTGGCTGCGATCTGTTCCCCTCGTTCGCGCAGGTTCTGCCGTGCCGGGTGTTGATGGAACTCCTCGGTGTCCAGGGCATTGCGCCGGCCACTCTGATCCGCTGGAGCGACGCCGCACTGGAGTTGTTCTGGGGAAGGAACCCACTCCAGCGCCAACTGGAGCCGGCGGCACTCGTCGCGGACTTCCACCAGTGGCTCACCGGGACCGTGCGTAGCGGCACAGCCCCTGCCGAGTCGTTCATCGGGGCGCTCGCTCGCCACCGGCTACCCGATGGCAGACCACTGGATGTCGAGACGGCGGTCGCCGCGTGCTTCTTCGTCCTCATCGCCGGGCAGTCCACGACCGGGCAGCTCATAGCCACCGTGTTGCGCCGGGCGCTGGCCGAGCCCGGTATGTGGGCGCGGCTGGCGGGAGAGGAGGGCCTGGCCGAGGCGTGGGTGGAAGAGATCCTTCGGCGAGAGCCGCCGGTGACCACGTGGCGGCGCGTGACCGCGCAGGCCACTCGACTGGGCGGGGTGCGACTGCCGGCTCGCGCACCGTTGCTGCTGATGCTCATGGGCAGCGGATCCGATCCGGAGATCTTTCCGGAGCCGGAACGGATGTGCTTGCGCCGACCGAACGTCCGCCACCATTTGGCCTTCGGTGCCGGTCGTCACCGTTGCCCCGGCGCCTCCTTGGCGCGCACGGAGGCAGCGGTGGCCCTGCGCGCGGCAGCACGCGGACTCCCGCACATCCAGCCGGCAACCGGGGCGCCGGAACCACCCATGCTCGATCTGCTGTCGTTCAGGGCGCCGTTGAGGCTGGTGGTCGAACGGATGCCCCTGTGTTCGTCAAGCTGCGGCCACCAGGGTTGCTGAAGGATCGGGCTGCTGGGGGCGCGTGATCATGTCATCGCGGATCAGGAGATACACCTCGCGGGCTGCGTAGCGTTTCAGGCAGCGCATGACCTCGCGTCTTCCCTTTCCTTCGGCGGTGCGTCGCTCCAGGTGGATGCGGGTGTGTTGGGCACGAAGGATGCCTTCGGCATCGCCGGCCGGGCCAGGATGCGCCGCGACCTCCGCCCCCCTCGCCGAGACCAGCGAGATCGCGGTCGACCTGAAGATCCTGGATTGCTTAGCTCCATGACGGCCCTCCGCCCGGCTTCGCCGGAACCCCGAGGGCGAAATGTGTCCGGCCTGGCCGGCCGGGCGGCGGTTCCCTGATCGCGGATCGACCTGAGTTCACCGCTGTCCGGTCCGGGCAGCAGTTCCTGCCTGACCTTGCGTTCGAAAACCGATCGGTTTACTATGGCGGAAACCGATCGGTTTCTCATTCTGTGGAGGTAGTCATGACCGCATTGAAGGGCGCCAACGTCTTCGTCACCGGTGGCAGCCGTGGCATAGGCAAGGCGCTGGTGGAGGAGCTGTACGCGCGCGGTGCCGGCAAGGTTTACGCCACGGCCCGCGACGCGCGCGCCGTGACGCACCCCGATGCGGTCCCGGTGGCGCTGGAGGTCACCGACCCGGCTTCCGTGGCGGCGGCCGCCGCACAGGCGGAAGACGTCACCGTACTGATCAACAACGCCGGTGCCGCGGTCGGCGCGTCCTTCCTCGACTCCCCGGTCGACGACGTACGCCGGGAGTTCGAGACCAACTTCTACGGCCCGCTCCTGGTCGCCCGGGCCTTCGTGCCGGTCATCGAGCGCAACGGTGGCGGCCACCTCCTGAACGTGCACTCCGTGCTCTCCTGGCTGGCCCTCAGTGGCTCCTACAGCGCTTCCAAGGCCGCCCTGTGGTCGCAGACCAACTCCCTGCGACTGGAGCTTCAGCCGCGCGGCATCGCTGTCACGGGACTGCACGTGGGATACGTGGACACCGACCTGGCGGCCGGCGTCGACGCACCCAAGTCCGCCCCCCGTGACGTCGCCGCACTCGCCCTCGACGGGGTTGAGGCGGGCGCGTACGAGGTGCTAGCCGATGACATCTCGCGGCAGGTCAAGGCAGGTCAAGGCAGGTCTCGCCGGCGACCTGGCCGGGCTGTACGCCCAGCTGGCGAAGTAGAGCGCGGCAGGGGCCGCAGACCGCGCGACCTCGACGTCACCCCTCCCGGCCCGGACCCACACCCGCATCACCCCATCCACAACGCACACGCCAGGAGTCGGCGAGATGCCCAGCCTCGATTCAGGTCCCACGATCCACATTCCGGGGACCACCAGTCACACCCTCGCCCCGCGCGCGGGACGCCGCAGCCGTGAGGGGACGCTGCGCTACCTCAAGGCGGGCGCGGGTGCCCCCTTGGTCCTTCTGCACACCGTGCGCACGCAGGCCGAGCACTTCCGCCATCTCATCCCGCTGGTCGCGGACCGGTACACCGTGTACGCCCTGGACCTGCCGGGGATGGGCTACTCCGAGATCGTGCCCGGTGCGTCGTACGACGAGCCGGCGCTGCGCGCGGGCGTCGAGCGGCTCCTGACCGAACTCGACCTTCATGATGTGACTCTGGTCGGGGAGTCGCTGGGTGCGGTACTCGCCCTGACCACGGCGGCCGATCTCCCGGAGCGGGTACGACGCGTTGTCGCGGTGAACGCGTACGACTACCGTGACGGAATCGCCCGCTCCAGTCTCCTCGCCCGTGTGGTGATCGGCGGGATCATCGCTCCGGGGGTGGGACCGGTGATCGCCCAGCAGGAGCCCAAGCCCATTCTTCGCGGAATCCTTCAGGGCGGCGTGGGTGACAAGACCGCCTTCCGGGACGACTACCTGGACGAGCTCCTCCAGGTGGGCAGGCGTCCCGGCTACCCGACCGTCGCCCGCGCTCTGTACCGGAACATGCCCAGCCTCATCGCGGCCCGCTCGCGCTACCCCGAGGTCAAGGCCCCCGTCCACCTCGTCTACGGGGAGAACGACTGGTCCCGGCCCTCGGACCGGCAAGCCAACAGGCAGCTGCTGTCCGCTGCCGACTTCACCCAGGTGCCGGGAGCGGACCACTTCATCGCTCTGGAAAGCCCCGACGTGCTGGCCGACCTGTTGAACGCGGTGGCCTGATCCCCCCGGAGCGCCGTGGTCACCCGGCCCCGGGGAGATGCCTGCCCCGGTGACCCGACGCGGGCGCTGACCTTCCGCGGACTCGTCGGTCACAGAACGAGCCGCTGCGCTCGCCGCCCGTCTCGAGAGGCGAGCGACCTCACCCCTCGCAGCGGTCAGTTGCTTGACGCAACGTGCTAAATTCGCAGCATGTTGGGCCAAACATACGACAGTCAACTGTGCTCCATCGCCAGGACTCTGGAGGTTGTGGGCGAGCGCTGGACCTTGCTGATCATTCGCGACGCGCAGCTTGGGCTGCGCCGGTTCGAGGAATTTCAGGACAGTCTCGGTATCGCCCGCAATGTGCTTGCCAACCGCCTCTCCAAGCTGGTCGACGAGGGGCTGCTGGATCGGGTCTGTTACCAGGAGCGGCCCGCCCGCTATGAGTACTGGCCGACGAGCAAGGCCAAGGACCTGCTCACTGCCGTGCTCGCCTTGATGCACTGGGGCGATGAGCACGCCGGGGATCCGGCCGGTCCGCCGCGGATCGCCAGCCATGCGGGATGCGGGGGCAACGTTCGGGAACGGCTCGTGTGCACCGAATGCGGACAAACGGTGGGCCCGGACGCCGTTCACCTGCTCCCCGGCCCAGCACTCACCGACTCGCCGGCCTGACATCCGAAATGTTCCTCGATGGACTCGCCACCACCAGCTGGGGCGCGTGCCGAGTCCCTGTCAGCGGGTGGCCCGCGTGAGGCCTGCTCCACGTCATCGCGGCACGCGGTTGACGCTTCAACGATGATCCTCTCCCTGGGGGAGATCTGCAGCGCGACTGACGGGCGGGCCACCGCCGGTTTGCGTCTGCCGAGTACGCGTCATCACCGGTTCGATCGCCGTCTGGACCGATGCGGGGGCGGCCGACGGGCCGGCAGATCCGCTCTTTGCCCAGGCGGGGTTGAACTGCGCGCTGTCGGTGACCTGTCTTTCCAGTCAGGACGAACGCCATCCCGGTGGGCGGCACTTCCCGTCAGCGGTGAGGTGGACCTTGCTGGTCGGTTCGCCCCTGGAGTGCGCGCGAAGAACGGCTCGCAGTCGGAGTTCACGCCGACGCCTGATACATCGTCACCCTCTCGCCGGGGATCCGATTCGACATCCCGCCGGAGTGCTCTGCCGACGCCGCGGTAAGCCGGCCTTCCGCCCTCTGTGGCAGAAGTGGTGGTGGACGGCCGACCGGATGACGAACTCCAGCGGCATCTCCCACCCCTGCCCGCCGGGCGTGAACCATCAGGGCGCACCTCCTATTGCTGCCGTAACTGCTAGGAGTGCAGGCCGTTCTCGCGGTTCGGCGAACGCAGCACGCCGAACTCCCCTTCTGGGCCGGTCGGCTGTACTCGCATCCAGCAGAAGGCTCGGCGGAATGATCACAGCCCGACCGTAAGTTGCTTCACGAAACTCACCCGGCTAGGGTTTGAGTTGCTTCATGAAACTTGCAAGTACCCCGCCCCGTGAGGTGACGCTCGATGGCCAAGAACAAGCTCGAAGACCATCCCACCGTCGTCCAAGCCCGCCGACGCGACCGCACCGCCGCCCGGCCCGCCGAGCCGCTGGATGCGTCGTGGCTGCGCCAGCTGTGTCTCGACGCGGGTGCGGACGACGTCGGCTTCGTCGAGATCGGCCGGCCGGACATCGCCGACCAGCGAGAGGATCTGGACGCCGCGCTGCCGGGCGTCCGAACGTTGATCAGCATCGTGTCCCGAATGAACCGGGAGAACATCCGCACTCCCGCGCGCTCGGTCGCCAACCTGGAGTTCCATCACACCGGCGACCACTCCAACGAGGTCGGCCGGGAAGTGGTGGGCAAGCTGGAGGCGATGGGCGTGCGCGCCATCAACCCCGCGATGGGTTTTCCGATGGAGATGGACAAGTTCCCCAGGAAGGCGTGGGTCGTCTCGCACAAGCCGGTCGCCGTGGCGGCCGGGCTCGGCAAGATGGGTATCCACCGCAACGTCATCCACCCCAAATTCGGCAACTTCATCCTGTTGGGCACCGTCCTCATCGACGCTGAGGTCAGCGAATACACACGCCCTATCGAGTACAACCCCTGCCTGGAATGCAAGCTGTGCGTGACAGCCTGCCCGACCGGGGCGATCGCCTCCGACGGTCACTTCAACTTCTCCGCCTGCTACACGCACAACTACCGCGAGTTCATGGGTGGCTTCGGCGACTGGGCCGAACAGGTCGCAGAAAGCCGTAACGCACACGACTACCGCTCGCGAGTGAGCGACAGCGAGAGCGCCTCCATGTGGCAGAGCCTGTCCTTCGGCGCCAACTACAAAGCCGCCTACTGCATGTCGGTCTGCCCGGCCGGCGAGGACGTCATCGGCCCCTGGCTGGACGATCGCAAGGCACATCTGACCCAGGTCGTGCGCCCCCTGCTGGACAAGGAGGAGACCGTCTACGTCGTCCCGGGTTCCGACGCCGAGCAGCACGTGGCCAATCGGTTCCCGAACAAGAGCACGAAGCATGTGGCGATGAGCCTGCGAGCGAACAGCATCGACGGTCTCGTGGAAGGCCTGCCGCTGATCTTTCAGCGCGAACAGGCCAAGGACATGTCCGCCACCTACCACTTCACCTTCACCGGCGACGAGTCCCGGCAGATCACCGTGACCATCCGCGACCGCGAACTCGACGTCTCCGACGGACATCACGGTGAGCCGGATCTCAGGATCACCGCCGACACGCGCACCTGGCTGCGTTTCCTCGCCAAGCCGTCACTGCTGGCGTGGGCACTTGTACGTCGGCAGATCAAGCTGCACGGCTCCCCCCGACTGCTGCGCGACTTCGGCCGTTGCTTCCCGTCCTGATCGGTCAGGAAGAACCCATCACCGAATCATCACTGTGAGAGTTGAAAGGCGGATCATGAGCACTCTCAGCACCGAAGTCGAGCTCGACCTCGTGTTGGAACGCAAGGAAACGATGGCCGAAGGTGTCGTGCTGCTGACGCTGCGGGACCCGGAAGGCCGTCCGCTGCCGGAATGGCAGCCGGGAGCCCACATCGATCTGATACTGCGAGCCGACCTGGTCAGGCAGTATTCACTCTGCGGGGACCCGGCGGACCGGTCCCGCCTCCAGGTCGCGGTGCTGCGTGAACCGGAAAGCCGCGGCGGGTCGAGCTACGTGCACGAGGTGCTCACAGAAGGCGAGCAGGTGCGTATCCGCGGGCCACGCAACCACTTTCCGCTCGTGAAGGCCAAAAAGTACTTGTTCATCGCGGGCGGAATCGGGATCACCCCCATCCTGCCCATGCTGGCAGCCGTCAACGCGACCCGCGCCGACTGGCGCCTCCTCTACGGGGGCCGCACCCGAGCTTCGATGGCGTTCGGTGAGACCCTGCAGCGGGCATACGGAGAACGGGTGAGCCTGCGGCCGCAGGATGAATACGGGCTGCTGGACCTGGCTTCGCTACTCGGCAAGCCGCAACGCAGGACAGCCGTCTACGCCTGCGGACCGGAACCGCTGCTTGCGGCGATCGAGGCCGGCTGCGAGAAGTGGCCGAGCGGATCTCTGCACCTGGAGCGCTTCGCCCCGAAGAAGGACGCCACCGCCGGGCCGCTCACGACCTTCGAGGTCGAACTCGCCCAGTCCGGCAGGACGCTGACGATCTCTGAGGACATGTCCATCCTCGAGGCCGTCGAAGGTGCCGGTGTGCCGGTGATGACATCGTGCGAGGAGGGAATCTGCGGAACCTGCGAGACGAAGGTGTTGTCCGGGGAGATCGACCACCGCGACTCGGTCCTGGACACCCAGGAGCGCGCCGCAGGCGACACCATGATGATCTGCGTCTCCCGGGCCAAGGGCGACCGCTTGGTCCTCGACCTCTGACCCACATCGGGAGCAGACGACCGCAGCCCATCCTGTGGGTTGGGCGCTGACGGTTCGCTTCAGGTCGGATCGCACGAACACACACGAGAGGGTGGCCTGGTAGGCCTGGTAGGCCTGGTCGGGCGGAGCCGGGCGGCGCGGCGCCGGCCGCCCACGGGGTATCTGAGGCTGGTGCTCTCGCGCCACGATCGCGGAAGGCCTACGCCGGGCGGATCACCGCACTCACCGACCGGCGCGCCGACCAGGCCCCGGGTCTGGCCCGGGCGGTGACAAGGCTGAACCTGACCACGTTCGCCGGCCAGAGCCGGACCGGCGGCAATTGACCGGGACACGGCGCCTGGCAGGCGTTCCGACCGCGCCGTCATGGCGGACCAGCCGGAACCCCGGCAGACCGACCCCGGGTCTTGTCGGCCATGTCGCCCCTCGTCGGGCGCGCCGAGCGGCAGGGCACCAGCCGTTCTGTGGGTGGACGGTGGGTCTGCACAAGTGTCCAGGGGGGACGGTCGGGCAAGGCCCCGTCCCAGAACAGCGCGATGTCATGGGCTGGAGTACTGCACGCCGAGATCCGCACCGCACGGTCTCGGGTGGCCACGAAACGTGGGAGAGGCACGGGGGGATTCGCTGCCGGAGGGTGCGCGGTCGGGCTTCCGCGCGCATGGCGGTCGAACCGTCGCCACCATTGTTGCGCCCGCGAGGCAGAAGGGTGGTCGGTAGTGAGCCCTGGCGGGGCGTCTCCATGGCACCGGCACCCCGCTCGCAGGGTGCGGCCCGCGCGACAGGCGCCCGCTCATTGGTTTCGCCCGGCGTCGGCCTCCCCGGGCGTCCTGTCGCTGACGGCGCGGCCGTGCGTGCCGACCGCGGGCCGCACTGCGAAGAGGGGGTGGGCCGGATTGGGGCAGGGCCCTTCTGATGGATCGAAGAAGGAAACCCTCTACGTCCTGCCGGGCTCGCACGCGCAGGAGTACGCCCGTCGCCGCTTCCCCCACAAGCCCGTCAAGGAAGTCACCGGCGGCTGGCAGCCCCCGGCGAAACGCCCCGCGTCCACCGACCGAGAGACACGTACGTCATGAGTGGCACTCACCCCTTCCGCGTCCTGCGCGCCAAGCCTCTGTGGATCGCGAACGGCGTCATCACAGGCGTACTCGCGCTGCTGTTCGCCGTGTTCTACGTCGGCGCGAACATCGACCCCGTAGATCACATGAAGAACCTGCCCGTCGGCCTGGTCAACGCCGACGAGGGAGCCGCCGTCGGCGGCAAGCAGGTCAACCTCGGGGCGCAGATCACCGAGTCGATCAAGAAGTCGACCGCGAGCGGGGACAGGATCGACTGGAAGGTGATGGACGAGAAGGAGATGAAGGACGAGCTCGGCAAGGGCAAACTGTTCGGCGCGCTCGTCGTGCCCGCCGACTTCACCACCTCCGCCACCGCACTGACCGGCACCGCGCCCACCGGGACCCCGGCCCGCCCGACCCTGACAGTGCTGACCAACCAGTCCGCCGGCAGCCTGGGCTCCGGCCTGGCCCGGACGGCGACGACCCAGGCGGCCGAGAACGCCTCGCTCCAGGTGGGCAGGGAACTGGCCGCCCAGATCGGACCCGGGCAGGCGAAGCTGCCCGCCGCGGCACGCGTCCTGCTCACCGACCCGGCCGCCGTCACGGTCGAGGACGGCCACCCCCTCGACTCGCACAGCGGCCTGGGCCTGACGGCGTTCTACTACGCGCTCACCCTCGTGGTCGTCGGCATGCTCTCCGCCAACGTCATCAGCGGCCAGGTCGACCACGCCCTCGGCTACACCCACAACGACATGGGCCCCCTGCGCCTGCACCGCCCGCTCATCCGGGCCACCCGGGTCCAGACCCTCACCATCAGCAGCACCCTCACGGCCGCCCTGTCCCTGCCGATGGGCACCCTGGTCATGGCCGGCGCGGTCGGCATCATGGGCATGGACGCCGCCCACCTGCCGCTGTTGTGGCTGTACTCGGTGTGCGCCATCGCCGTCACCGGGATCGGCGCGCTCACCCTCCTCGCGGTCTTCGGCACGCCCGGCATGCTGGTGGTCACACTGGTCTTCATCGGGATGGCGGTGCCCACGTCCGGGGCCACCACCCCGATCGAGGCGCTGCCCGGCTTCTACCGCTTCCTCGCGGAGTTCGAGCCGCTGCGGCAGATCACCGGCGGCATCCGCTCGATCCTCTACTACGACGCCCAGGGCGACGCGGGGCTGACCCGGGGCTGGGTCATGATGGCGGCCGGCCTCGTCGCGGCCGCACTGTTCGGCTTCGGCGTACTGGGGTGGTACGACCGCAAGGGACTGCACCGCATCCCGGAGGAGACGAAGCCCGAGAAAACCGCCGCCCCGGCGTAACGGCAGACCACCCAGGACGGGCCACTACTCGAAGTGGCCCCGGCGTGTGTCGCCCTGCCGGGAACGACAGGCGCGCACACCATCATGGCTCGGCGACGGTCTTACCCCCAGGCCCGCCGAGCCCATGCCTGCAGGCCCTGGAAACCGATCGGTTTTCATTTCGTCCGCTTCGGGTTAACCTCTTGGTATGACCACCGAAGTGAAACTGAGCCCCAGGGAGCGACTGCTGGAGGCTGCGGCCACGCTCACCTACCGAGACGGTGTCGGCATCGGCGTCGAGGCACTGTGCAAGGCGGCAGGGGTGTCCAAGCGCTCCATGTACCAACTGTTCGAGAGCAAGGACGAACTGCTGGCGGCGAGCCTGAAGGAGCGCGCCGCCGCCTACGTGGCAACTCTCCTGCCTGCGGCGGACGGCGGCCGGTCGCCCCGCGAGCGGATCCTGTACGTCTTCGCGCAGGTGGAATCGCAGGCAGGGGCGCCCGAGTTCCGAGGCTGCCGGTACCTGGCCGTGCAGATCGAACTCAAGGACCAGAGCCACCCCGCGAGCCGGGTCGCCCATCAGGTCAAGGTGAACCTGACCACTTTCTTCCGCGTCGAGGCCGAACGGGGCGGGGCGGCCGATCCGGACCTGCTGGCCCGGCAGCTCAGCCTGGTCTTCGACGGCGCCAGCGCCCGCGCGGGCATCGGGGCGGACAAGCTCACGGGACTCGTCGCACCCACGGTGACCACCCTGCTCGACGCGGCAGGCGTGGGCTGACGCGTCACCTTTCCAGGGCGCTCCCTCACCGCGCGGCCATCGGGGGGAGCGCGATGGCCGCAAGCGTGCTGCCGAGCATTGCCGCAGGCGAAGAAGCTGGTGGTCCTGTCGGTCTGACCGGCTGACGCGCAGGCGCTGACTGGGCTTTCCGAACAGCTGCCCCACCCCATCAGGCAGAGGACACCTTGATGGCGGAGCGCAATTCCGTCCTGTCACCGGTGCCGCCGGCGCGATCGGTGGTGTGAGCCGGACGACGAACGCGCGCACTCGCTCCGCCAGGCCGGCGCTGAGGTCTTCGTTGGTCGACGGGAACGTGTGGAGCAGTGCGGCCGGACCCCTCGCCGCCGCCTGGGTCCTCGACGACATCGAACGGCTTCGTGTCGGCGCCTGACCTGCGCGGGGCGGCGGGCCGCGAGTTCAGCGTGGAAGAGGGTGAGCGGCAGGTCGGCGGGCCGAGAGCCGTCGGCATGCCGAGACATTCACCGGATGACGGCCGACTGTCGCTTCGGCGGGCCACCGGCGGAAGGGCAGGCCGGTCTGCCGCCCAGGTCCGGCTGCTGTGCGCGACTCGCATCGAGGCGGGGCCGCCAGCCGTGTACGCGGGCGGGGGTGTCAGGCGCGTTGTCTCACCACTCGCTGCTGAAGGGCCTCTTCCAGCAGGTTCAGTGCCTCCACGACCCGGTCGCGGTCCGCGCCGAGGCCGTCGATCAGATCGGCCTCGGCCGCCAGCTGTCGGGGGAACATGGTGTCGATCGCGTCGCACCCCGCCGGTGTGACGGTGACCAGGGCGGCGCGGCGGTCCGCGGGGCTCGGACGGCGCTCGACGAAGCCGCGCTTCTCCAGCTTGGCCAGTGTCTTGCTGACGGCCGCGCGGGAGCAGCCCAGGGTCTCGGCGAGCCGACGCGCGATCACCGGGCCCTCGGTGTGCCGGAGTTGTACGAGAGCGTCCAGCTCCGGTGCGGTCAGCGGGGCGCCCTCGTACAGCGGCTCCAGGGCGGTGGTCAGCAGCGCCTCGATGCGTTTGACGGGGCCCACGACATCCATGGGGGAGGTGTCGAGGTCGGGGCGTGCTGCCGTCCACATGGCGCGGAAGTCCTCGGGGGTCGACGGGGAAGTCATTGTTGCCGCCAATTGTTAACTGGTAGACAAATAGTTTACCGTGCGGTTCATGGTACCCACCACGACTTCCGAACCGGCATCCGAGACGTCGGTCGTCACCGCCTCGCCCCGACGGGCCGGTGCGCTGATCGCGCTGCTGGGCGCACTGACCGCGATCGCGCCTCTCGCCACCGACATGTACGTCCCCGGCTTCCCGGAGATGGGCCGCACGCTGCGCGCGAGCGACTCGGCCGTGCAGCTGTCCATGACCTCGTTCCTGGCCGGGCTGGTCATCGGCCAACTGCTCATCGGCCCGCTCAGCGACGGCCTCGGCCGCCGTCGGCTGCTGGTCCCCGGCACCGCGCTGTTCGCCGTGCTGTCGCTGGTGTGCGCCTTCGCCCCGACCATCGAGCTGCTGATAACCGCCCGCTTCCTGGAGGGCGTCGCGGGTGCCGCGGGCATGGTGCTGGCCCGCGCGGTCCTCACCGACCGCTTCCATGGTCCCGAACTGCCGTGCTACTTCTCGCTGTTGACCATGGTGCTGAGCGTGGCGCCGGTCGTCGCGCCGGTGATCGGCGGCGCCTTGCTGTCGGTCGGAAGCTGGCGTCTCGCCTTCGTGGCACTCGCGATCTTCGGGGCCCTGCTCCTCCTGGCAGTCCTGCCGGGGGTCCCCGAGTCCCTCCCGCCGGAGCGGCGCCACCAGGGCGGGGTGGCCAGCAGCTTCCGCGCCATGGTCCGGCTGCTCGGCCATCGAACTTTCCTCGGCTGCACGCTCACGCTGGCGTTCGCCGCCGCCGCGCTCTTCGCCTGCATCGCCGGCTCCAGCTTCGTCTTCCAGGAGGTGTACGACACCTCCGCCGGGCTCTACAGCCTGGTCTTCGCGGTGAACGCGTGCGGCATGCTGCTCGTCGGTGCGGTGTTCGGCGTGCTTTCGCGGCGACTGACGATGGGCACGCTGCTGAGCGCCTCGGTGGCGGTCGCGGTGGCCGCCGTACTGGTCCAGGTGCTCCTCCTGGTCACGGTCGGCGGCAGCCTGGCCGGCACCTGGGTCACCCTCTTCTTCGCCGCCTTCGGTATCGGCGGCATCTTCCCGGCCAGCATGAGCATGGGCCAGTCGCTCGGACGGGAGGCGTCCGGAGCCGCCTCCGCACTGCTCGGCGGCATCCAGTTCCTGTTCGGCGCCCTCGCCTCACCGCTCGTCGGCGCGTTCGGCACCGCAAGTGCCATGCCGATGGCGGCCATCATGCTCGTTTCGCTGATCTGCGCCACTCTGTGCCTGGTGTTCCTGGTACGCCCGGGCCGAAAACAGGCCCCACGGGGTTCTGGCGGGCCGCCCCTCTGCGCAGGGCCCCGGCGCGCCGGGGTGGCTCAACCAAGATCGTTGTGAGCGAGCTGGTCGGCGACGCGGTGCGGCACACGAAGGTACAAGTGCCAGTGGGCCGCGCAGAGCTGGAGCCTGCGGGGCAGGAGCAGCACTGAGGGGAGAAGCCGCCATCGCGTCCGATGTGACTGCCCGGCGGCCGGACCGGCCAGGATGCCCGCCGTGCGGTGAGCGGACATCCCGTCGTGGCGCCGGCCCGGCCGCCTGTCGCCGTGGGAGGCAGGGGCAGGCCTCCCACGGGGTTTCAGAGGCGGGCGTTCCCGCCCGTCACCGCTCCTCGGCCGTGCGGCCGGTGAGCGTGGCCAGCATGCGCGGGCTGCCCTGGAGGGCGGTGCGCTGCATGTGGTGCAGAACGCTGCGGAGGCCGCCCATCTCCTCGCCGCCGCCGGCCCGCCCGGGACCGCCGTGGATCAGGGCGGGCAGCGGAGAACCGTGGCCGGTGGACGCCTTGGCGGACTCGGTGTCGAGGACCAGCAGCCTGCCGTGCCACGGCGCGACCCCCAGGACCACCTCACGGGCGAAGGCCGCGTCGCCGGTGACGACGGACCCCGCGAGGCTGCCTCGGCCGAGGGAGGCCAGGAAGGCCACGTGCTCCGGTGACGTGTAGGGGATGAGCGTGCTGACCGGGCCGAACGCCTCCACCTCATGCGGTGCGGAGGCGCCGGGGTCGTCGCAGCGCAGCAGCAACGGGGAGAGGAACGCGCCCCGTTCGGCATCGGCGCCCCGGACGTCCACCCGGTCCGGGTGCCCGAAGACCAGGCGCGCGGAGTCCAGGAGCGTCTTCACACAGCGGCGTACCTCGTCGCGCTGCGCGAGCCCGGCCAACGCGCCCATGCGCACGGTCGGGTCCGCCGGGTTGCCCACGACGACCTCTGCCAGCCGGGCCGCGGCGGCCTCACCGACGGCGTCCATCAGGTCGACGGGGACGAAGGCGCGGCGGATGGCGGTGCACTTCTGCCCCGCCTTCACGGTCATCTCGGTGATCAACTGATCGATGTAGAGGTCGAATTCAGGAGTTCCGGGGATGGCGTCCGGGCCGAGCACCGAGCAGTTGACGGAATCCGCTTCGGCGTTGAAGCGCACCGCCTGCCGGACGACCGCCGGGTGGGTGCGCAGCCGTTCGGCGGTGGCCGCCGAGCCGGTGAAGGACACCAGGTCCTGCTCGGTGACGTGGTCCAGCAGGTCGCCGGCGCCGCCACAGACGTAACTCAGACTCCCGGGCGGCAGCAGACCGGACTCCACGATCAGCTCGACCAGCCGGCTGGTCAGTACGCAGGTCGGGGTGGCGGGCTTGATCAGGCTGGGGACGCCGGCGAGCACGGCCGGGGCCAGCTTCTCCAGAGGAGCCCACACGGGAAAGTTGTACGCGTTGATCTGCACTGCCACACCTCGCAGCGGCGTGCAGACGTGCCCGCCGACGAAGCTGCCGTCCCGGCTCAGGGACTCCTGCGGACCTTCCGCGTAGACCAACCGCTCGTCTCCGCCGGGCAGTTCACGCAGCCCCAGCGCGGCGTAGTGAAGCAGCACCCTGATGCCGCCGTCGATGTCGAACTTCGAGTCGTACGGCGTCGCGCCCGTCCGGGCGGAGAGGGCGTACAACTCCTCGCGGTGGCCACGCAGATGGGCGGCGAGGTCCGAGAGCAGTGCGGCGCGCTGGTGGAAGGTGAGCGCGCGCAGCGCCGGCCCGCCGACGGTACGCGCGTGGTTGAGCGCTTCCGCCATATCGATGCCCGCGGACGAGGCCCGGGCGATCTCCTCGCCGGTGACCGCGTCGTACACCGGCGTGCCGTCCCCGGTCGGGGTGTACCACCGGTCCTGTACATAGCTCGGCAGCAGGTTCATCGGGCCGTCCTTTCCGTTCCCGCGTACGCGTCGTCGCCTTCGTTGACCGGGTGGTGGCCCCAGATGTCCGAGTGATAGACGCGGCTCACCCACGTCTCGTCGTCCACCCGCCGTCCCTCGGAGCCCACTTCGATGCCGAAGCCGGCGGGGGAGCGCATGTAGAAGGAGAACATCAGGTCGTTGGAGTGCCGGCCGAGCGTTGCCATCAGTGGGACCTTGTGGGTGCGGGCCCGGTCGTGGGCGCGGCCGACGGCGTCCATGTCCGAGACCTCGCACAGGATGTGGTGCGTGCCTTCGCGCTTGCGGGACTCGACGAAGGCGATGCTGTGGTGGCGGGGGTTGCAGCCCATGAAGTAGAACGTCCCGCCCAGCGGCAGGTGGGTCACGTCGCTGAGCCGGAAGCCCATGACGTTCCGGTAGAAGTCGACCGCCTCCAGTGCGCGGGGCGACTTCAGGACCACGTGCCCCATCCCCTGGTCCCCGGTCACGAACGTCACGCCGAGCGGCGAGACGAAGGGTGCGGGCGACAGGTGCCGGCCGGTGAACAGTTCGGTGCGCACCGCGCACGGTCCGTCGAACCACACCATGCGGTCGACCTGCCGGTCGGCGCACTCCTCGGGCGTCCCTTCATGGATCTCCACTCCGTGGGCGCGCAGCCGCAGTGCCATCCGTTCCAGGCCGGGCGGATCGCCGATCTCCCAGCCGATCCGGGTGACGCCTCCCGACTCGGCGCTCTCGACGCTGAACCGGTACGGGTGCTCGTCCAGCCGCAGCAGCCGCTCCCCCGGGGAGCCTGGCGGCCCGACGGGCATGGTGCCGATGACGTCGTTGGCGTAGGCGACCCAGCCGTCGGGGTCAGGGGTGCCGATGCCGAGGTAACCCAGGCTGCGAATGCTCACCGAGACCTCCCATGGTCGTTGTGTGGCCTGCTCGGTGGCGGTGCGGGATGGCCCGGCTGCCGACAGGTCAGTCTGATCGAGTTCTAATCATCAAAATTCATACAGACGAAACCCGAAAATGTAAACCTGTTGACTATCTGGGTTCTATCTATCTATCGTCCGTGGCGTGAACCAACGCCGGTCACCTGTGAAGGGCGATGCCATGCCTGTAACCGAGCCGCGCCTGGCTCCGGTGGAAGAGAAGGCCATACCGGACAAGGCCCTGGAAGCCTTGCGGCCGTACCGGGGCGGCGACGGCGAGATCTACGCCATCTGGGCGACCCTGGCCGCCCACCCGGACGCGCTGCGCCGCTTCCTCGTCTTCGGCAACCACGTCCTGGGCAAGAACACGCTGCCCGCGAGGTCCCGTGAACTGGTGATCCTGCGGATCGCCTGGCTCGCCCAGGCCGAGTACGAGTGGTTGCAGCACGTCCGTATCGCCCGCCGGGCCGGGGTGTCCGACGACGAGATCCGCGCCCTCGGTCTGCCCGGCGATCCCGGGTTCGGCGGCGTGGAGCGGGCCCTGCTCGCCGCGACCGATCAGCTGTTCAGGGGAGCCGACCTGGACGACACCGTGTGGAAGGAGCTGCGCGAGCACCTCGCCACCGAGCAGCTCATCGATCTCGTGTACACGGTCGGCCAGTACCAGACCGTGGCCATGGCGATCAATACCTTCCGTATCCAGCCCGAACCGGACATCGCCGCGCTGCGCGAGGAACTCCCGCTGCCCGCGCCGACGGTGTCCTGACCACCCATCCCAACTCCGAGGAGGAAACACGTATGAAGCTCGCCAACCTCGCCGGCCGGGCCACCATCATCGTCGGCGACCGCGCCCTCGACGTGGAGAAGGCCAGCAACGGGGCGCTCGGCCCCGACCCCGCCGTGCTGTACGACCTGGCGAACCATGGCGAACTGCGGCGCCTCGCGCAGTCGGCGACCGGCACCGACCTGGTCGTCTACGACGAGAAGCACCTGGGCCCGGTCTCTCCGCGCGCCGGGAAGATCCTGGGTGTGGCGCTCAACTACCGAGGTCATGCCGAGGAGTCGGGCATGCCCATCCCGGCCGAGCCGGGCATTTTCGCCAAGTTCACCAGCTCGCTGGCCGGCCCGTACGAGCCGGTGTCCGTGCCCGTGGGCATCGACAAGGTCGACTTCGAGGCCGAGGTCGTGGTGGTGATCGGCCGCACCATCCGCGCCGTGGAGCAGGCGGACGTGTGGCAGAACATCGCGGGCGTGACCGCCGGCCAGGACGTCACCGACCGCAAGGAGCAGTGGCGTAAGCCGCTGAACCAGTTCAGCCTCGCCAAGTCCTACGACACCTTCAGCCCGTGCGGGCCGCTGATGGCGACCGTCGACGAGTACGACGACCCGAACGACATCGAGGTCGCGGGCTGGGTCGATGACTTGGAGGTGCAGCGCGGCCGGACCTCGGACCTGATCTTCAGCGTCCCCGAGCTGGTCTCCTGGCTGTCCCGGTACGTGACCCTGGAGCCGGGCGACCTGGTCTTCACCGGCACCCCGGCCGGCTGCGGGGTCCGGCGCACGCCTCGGCTGTACCTGGAACCCGGGATGACGCTGACGACCGAGGTTTCGGGGGCCGGTACGATGCGCAATCCGATCAGCCGCTGAATCTGCCGGGCGCTCTCACGGCGCCGCCGCCTCTGAAGGGAGCTCTGCCCGTGTCGGATGTCCCCGGTGACGCCGTCGATCATCCGCGCTCCCGCGAGTTCGCCGCCAAGGTACGGGCACACCACGAGGAGTTGGGCCACGCGGAGCGCCAGATCCGAGGAGTCGAGGCGGTCACCCACCTCACCCGGCTCGTTGCCCGCCTGGTCCAGGACTTCGAAGGCGCCGTACACCGGCCGCTCGGGATGACCTGGGCCGGCTTCCGGATCATGAACACGCTGTGGATCTTCGGCGATCTGGAGCAGCGTGAGATCGCCCGCATCTCCGGCACCACCCGGGCGAGTGTGTCCAGCGCGCTCAACACCCTTGAGGAGCGCGGGCTCGTCGAACGGCGCCGTGAGCGCGACGACCGCCGGGTCGTCCGTGTCTCACTGACGCCGGCCGGGCTGGACCTGCTGCACCAGGCGATCGAGGGGCAGACCGCCCGGGAGCACGCCTGGCTGGCCGTCCTCGACGACGAGGAGGTCTCCCGGCTGGTGGTCCTGCTCGGCAGGCTGGTCAACCAGGAGCGCCCTGCCTAGGGGCTTCGACGGAACCCCGTCGTGCCGCGAGGCATTCGGTGGGACGTCGGCCCGTTCTGTACGACCGTTTTGTACGGCCCTTGACGGTCAGGATTCTTACGAATAGTTTCCGGTCACGCAGCGCCCAGTGGCCGACGAAACGCCTCCACCAGCTGGAGAACGACGGAGAGAACACCGCCGTCCCTCCCTTCCCGCTGCCCCGGGTCAGCGAGCCGCCACCCGCTGTCGGCAGTCCAGGCAGTCACGCACATCTTCAGCAATTCGAGCCGTACGGCCTCTCCCGGCCGCCCCTCGTCGTCAGTCCGATTCGGGCACCCGCGCGATCATCTCTCCACCCGCCCGCCCGATATGCCGACACACGGCCTCGCACCTCCCCTTCCGAGGAGCCGCACCATGCCACGGAGAATCGTCACCGGCCGGACGGCGGACGGCAAAGCCGCCGTCGTCCAGGACGGGCAGCCACCCCGCACCAACGCACTGAAGCACACCCCCGGCTTCGTCTCGTCCCTCGTCTGGGCCACCCCCGCCGAGCCCACCGTGCCCTTCGACGGCACCGACCCGACACCCGCCGTCACCTCGTACGCCCCCGAGTCCGGTGCCACCCGCGTGCTGCACTTGGTCATCCCGCCGGACACGGTCTACGCGAGCGAGGACTTCGACCCGGCCGCGGCCGTCGCCGAACGCCTGCGCACCAGCCCCGGCCTGGCCGAACTGTTCGAGCCGGACCACCCCGGCATGCACACCACCGACACCGTCGACTACGGCGTCCTCCTCCAGGGAGAGATCGTCCTCGAACTCGACGACGGCAACGAGACCACCCTCGCCCCGGGCGACGTCGTCGTGCAGAACGGCACCCGCCACGCCTGGCGCAACCGCTCCACCTCACCCGCGACCCTGCTCTTCGTTCTCATCGGTGCCCGGAGGAACTCCTGATGCCCCACCTCAACCCCGTCGACGCCCTCGACCTGGACAGTGAACTCGACGACGACGAACGACTCATCCGTGACACCGTCGCCGCCTTCGTCCGCGACCGCGTGACCGACCATGTGGCCGGCTGGTTCGAGGCGGGCACCTTCCCGACCGCCGAACTCGGCCCGGAAATCGGCAAGCTGGGCCTCCTGGGCATGCACCTGGAGGGCTATGGCTGTGCCGGGGCCAGTGCCACCGCGTACGGGGTGGCCTGCCGCGAGCTGGAGGCGGCCGACTCGGGGCTGCGCAGCTTCGTCTCCGTCCAGGGCTCCCTGGTCATGTTCCCCATCCACCGCTACGGCTCGGAGGAGCAGAAGCAGGAGTGGCTGCCCAAGCTTGCCTCCGGTGAGGCGATCGGCTGCTTCGGGCTCACCGAACCCGACCAGGGCTCCGACCCGGGCGGCATGCGCACCGTGGCCAAGTGTGACGGCGAGGACTGGATCCTCAACGGCACCAAGATGTGGATCACCAACGGCTCGATCGCCGACATCGCCGTCGTCTGGGCCCGCACCGAGGACGGCATCCGCGGCTTCCTCGTCCCCAAGGACACCCCCGGCTTCACCACCAGCGAGATCCACAGCAAGCTCTCGCTGCGCGCGTCGGTCACCGCCGAACTGCACCTGGAGGACGTGCGACTGCCGGACTCCGCGGTGCTCCCGGGCGTGACCGGGCTGCGCGGGCCGCTGTCCTGCCTGTCCGAGGCGCGTTTCGGCATCCTGTGCGGTGTCGTGGGAGCGGCCCGCACCTGCTACCTGTCGGCGCTGGAGTACTCCACCACCCGTGAGCAGTTCGGGCGGCCGATCGGCGGTTTCCAGTTCACTCAGGGGAAGCTGGCCGGCATGCAGGTCGACCTCGTGCACTCCCAGCTGCTCGCCCTGCGCCTGAGCAAGCTCAAGGACGCCGGGCAGCTGCACCCGGAGCACGTCAGCCTGGGCAAGCTCGCGAACGTCCGCGCCGCCCTCGACACCGCCCGGACAGCCCGCACCATCCTCGGGGCCAACGGCATCACCACCGAGTACCCGGTGCTACGGCACGCCAACAACCTGGAGACGGTGCTCACCTACGAGGGCACCGAGGAGATCCACACTCTGGTCGTCGGCGAGTCCGTCACGGGCCTCGCCGCATACCGCTGACCGTGCGGCCGTGAGACCGGCCCCGCGCGACGCGGCGTAGGACCACCGCGCAAGGGCCGGCACGACCCCGAGCACGGGAACAGACGCCTCGCCGCCGGGCCGCCCACCAGCACGTACGTATAAGAAGCCGACCTGGGACCGACGTCAGGTGACACACCGACGCCCCTCCGGCCCTCACCGCGCGACCCGCACACCGGGTTCGCCCACTCTTCACACGCCTCTGGAACAGCTCCGACGACCCGTGTCGTCACCAGGCTCAGGGGCCGCCCGTGGAGCCACCGGAAGACCGCGGCGGCAGCGGCCGACAGCACTCTTTGCCCTCATTGGCCGGTGCGCGGCCCTGTCGTACGCGGAGACAACTTCGCCCTCAACGAGGAGAGGCCATGACCTCGACCATGCGCGCAGCGCGAATGCACAACGTCGGCGAGCCGATGAGGATCGAGCGGATTGCCGTCCCGGCACCGGGCCCGGGCGATGTCCGGGTGGCGGTACACGCCGTGAACATCGTACCGAACCTCGCCAACATCCTTGGTAACTGGACGACTTGGTTCCCGCTCAACCCGCTGCCGCCGCTGCCGGCCGTGTTCGGGCTCGACCCCGCGGGCGTGGTCGAAGAGGTCGGCGCAGGGGTCGAGGGCGTCGAGGTCGGCGACCGGGTGTACGTCAACCCGTGCCGCACCTGCGGCGCGTGCCGCGCCTGCCGCAACGGCAGGATCGTGCACTGCGCGAGCTACGCCTTCGCCGGCTACTTCGGCTTCTCGGCCACCTCGGTCCGGTTGCTCGACCGCTACCAGGGCGGACTCGCGGAGAAGATGATCGCTCCGGCTTCCTCGCTCGTCCGCATCCCGGACTCCGTGTCGTTCGAGGCCGCCGCGCGCTTCGGCTACCTGGGCACGATGTACTCGGCGCTCCGCAAGGCCGCCGCCGGACCGGGACGCAGCGTCCTGGTCAACGGCATCACCGGCACACTCGGCATCGCCGCGGCCCTGCTGGCCCCGGCGATGGGCATCACGACGCTGTACGGCACCGGCCGCGACCGCGAACTGCTGGCGGAGATCGACAAGCTGGCCCCGGGGCGGCTGCGCCTGCACTCCCTGCACGACGGTCCGGTGGACGAGTGGATCGCGGCGGAGACCGGCGGGGCCGGTGTGGACGTCTACATCGACGCCCTCGGGCCGGGCGCGCCCCACGAAACCCTTCAGCAGGGCGTGCGTGCGCTGGGCCGCGGCGGCATCGCCGTCAACATCGGCGCCGTCGCCGGGGAGGTGCCCCTCGACCTGCACCGAATGATGGACATGGACCAGATCGTCCGCGGATCGGTCTGGTTCACGCCCGGCGAGGGACAGGACATGGCCGACATGGCCGAAGCGGGTTCGCTCGATCTGTCGCCGCTGCGCCACCACGTCTACCCGCTCGACGAGGTGAACGCCGCGATCAACAGCGTGGGTTCCCGCCACGGGGGGTTCAGCAACTTCGTCATCTCACCCGCCTCCGGGCGCTGACCAGCACGACCAGCACGACCAGCCACCCCCTCACCGACAGGTCACGTCACGCATCACCTCGGAAGGACCCACGTATGGCCAGATCCGACACCGGCGTCGGAAGCGGCGCCGGCTCCCCGACCGCCTCATCGTCAGCGAAGACCGCCTCTTCGACGGTGAAACAGGAGAACGAGCAGGCACTCGGCATCGACACCCTGGCACGGGGCACGCTCATCGCGGCGGCGCTCTGCGTCTTCATGGCCCAGTTCGCCCTGACCGTGCCCGCCGGCCTCAACGGCCTGTTCCAGCAGGACTTTCACACCTCGGCCTCCGAGCTGACCTGGATCACCGATGCCTTCCTCGTCCCTGTCACGGTCCTGGAGCTGACCTTCGGTCTGCTCGGTGACATGTTCGGACGGCGTCGGCTGCTGGTCGGCGGTTCGGTGCTGGTGGCGGTCGGGTTCGCCGTCTGCGTGCTGACGCCGGGACCCGAGGCCGACCACGGCACCCGGCTCGCCGTGCTGTGGACCGGCCAGATCATCGCCGGTATCGGTGCGGCAGCCGTGATCCCGACGACGCTGGCGATGATCGCCGCGGGCACGCACACGCCGCGCGCCCGAGCGCGTTCCATCTCCGTCTGGGCGGCCGCGCTGTCCATGGGCAGTGTGCTGTCGCCCCTGGCCTGCGGCCTGGTCGCGCAGTCGCAGTTCGGCTCGTGGCCGAACTCGGGCTGGCGGTGGGCGTTCCTGGTCGTGGTCGCACTCGCCGCTGTGTCGGCCGTGCTCGCCTTCGTCCTGGCCAAGGACTCCAAGTCGCCCGAGGGCCGCTCCCTCGACTGGCCGGGGCAGATCACGATCGCCGTCGCCGCCGTCGCCCTGCTGTTCGCCGTCATCCAGGGACCCACGAGCGGCTGGGCCAGCATCGAGGTCATCGGCGGCTTCGTCGTGGCCGCCGTCTTCCTGGTCGCCTTCGTCCTCGCCGAACGTCGCTCGGCGTCCCCGCTGCTCCAGCTCGACCTGTTCGCCAACCGCAACTTCACCGTCGCGGCGATCGTCACGGTCGTCGGCATGTTCTGCTACCTCGGCACCGGCTATGTGACCAGCATCCGCCTCACCGCCATCCAGGGCTTCACGCCCCTGAAGGCATCCCTCGCGTTCATCGTGTTCAACGGTGTCTCGGCTCTGATCCAGGTGCCCATCGCCTCCCGCCTCATCGAGCGGTACGACCCGAAATGGATCCTCGGCGGTGGTCTTCTGCTCCTCGGCGCGGGCGACTTCTGGATGGCCTCGATACCGATCGGCCAGCAGTCCGTGACCCCCCTCATCGCTCCGCTCGTCGTGGCGGGTGCCGGCGTGGCGTTCGTGCTGTCCGCGGTCACCGCCGTGGTGATCAACACCGTGCCGCACAACCTCGCCGGCATGGCCGCCGGCTGGACCAGCCTGCTGCGCGACTTCGGGTTCACCCTCGGCCCGGCGGTCGTGGGTGCGATCGCCCTCAGCCGGGCGGCGCACGAGATCAGCGACAAGGTCGCGTCCGACCCGGCCCTCGGCCAGGCCCTGGACACCTTCAACGCCTCGGCGGCGACCGCTCCGGACGGGCAGCAGGAGGCCGTGCAGGGTGCCGTCGCGGCCGTCAACTCCGGCCCCCTCGGCGCGAACGCCGTCCCCGGGACCGTCTCCCTGCCCGACGGTTCGACCGTGCCGTTCAACCCGCTCAAGGACACCGCCTTCGAGGCCCTGGGCAACGCGTACTCGCTCGGTTACCTGATCGTCGGGCTGTGCGCGGTCGCGGCGGCGGTGGTCACCGTCGTCCTGATCAAGGGGGACCGGCCGGACGCTCCTGCCACCGCGGAGCCGGCCGATGCCTGACGGACCGCACGACCTCACGGTCATCCGCACCGACGAACCCGATCCCCGAAGCAGAACCGGCGCCACCGGCCGCCACGTCTGAAAGGACCGACGCCATGACCGGCCCTACCCGATCACGCTCCATGTTCCGCCTGGGCCAGCTGCTGGAACGCCGCGCCCAGTTGCACCCCGACCGCACGGCGCTGGTATTCGGTGACCGCGCATGGACCTACGGGCAGCTGCGGGACTGGATCGTGGCCTCCGCGCGGCAGTTGCGCCGGCACGGTGCCGGGCCGGGCAGCGTCATCGCCTACGCGGGCGCCTCCCGCCCGGAGGTCTTCGTCCTGATGTACGCCACATCCCGCATCGGAGGCGTGTTCGTCCCGGTCAACGGGGCGGCCACGCCTCCCGAGATCGCCTACCTGCTGGCGGACTCGGGGGCGGACGTCCTGATCACGGACGCCCCCTGCGCCGCGAAACTCGTCGGCGGCGGCGTACCGCCGGGCGTCACCCGTCTGTGCCTGGACGAGGAGCCACCCGACGGATACACCCCACTGAACCGGACGCCGGACGAACCCGTCGGCGACGACACCCCGGCACCCGTGACAGAGGACGACCTCGCCCTCATCGCCTACACCTCAGGCACCTCCGGCCGTCCGAAGGGTGTGCTCCTCACCCACGGCAACGTGTTCTGGAGCTGCGTCAACGGACTCCTGGGCCTGGACCTGGCCCGGGACGACGTCACGCTCATCACCACACCCGTCTTCCACATAGCGGTACTGAGCGGCGTGGGCTCGTACACCTGGGCCAAGGGCGGAACCGTCGTCCTGGAGCCCACCTTTTCCGTCGACGGCTTCCTGACGACCGTACGACGGCACCGGGTCAGCGTGACCTTCGCCGTACCGGCGATGCTCGCCCTGATCGCACGACACCCGGGCTTCGCAGCGGCGGACCTGTCCTCTCTGCGCTGGATCCTCAGCGGGGGAGCGGCGGCACCGGCGCCGGTCGCCGAGGTGTTCCACCGCCGTGGCATCCCGGTCCTCAGCTCCTACGGCCTCACCGAGACCGCCGCCGGCGTCACCTACCGCGACCCGCGTGACGGCCCGGGCTGCTCCGGCGAGGCCGGACTGGCCGCCCCGCTGGCCGAAGTCCGGATCGTCGGCGCCGACAACCGCCCCGTGCCGCACGGCACGACGGGGGAGATCGTCGTCCGGAGCCCCAGCGTGGCTGCCGGATACCTGGGCCTGCCGGAGGACTCGGCGGCGGCCCGCGACGCCGATGGCTGGTTCCACGGGGGCGACCGGGGCTACATGGACTCCGAGGGCCGCCTGGTGGTGGTCGGCAGGATCAAGGACACGATCATCACCGGCGGGGAGAACGTGGATCCGACGGAGGTGGAGGAAGCGCTGGCGGCGTGCCCCTGCGTGGACGAAGCGGCGGTCGTCGGAACGCCCGATCCCGTCTGGGGAGAGGTCGTCACCGCCATCGTCGTACCCGCCGAGGGTGCGGACTGCTCCCTGGAAGACATCCAGACGTTCCTGTCCGCCTCGCTCACCCGACACAAGATCCCCCGTCGGCTCGAAATCCGGGAACGTCTGCCGCGCACCGCCACCGGCAAGTTGCAGCGCAGCCTGCTGCGGGGCTGAGCCCGGCCGGACCAGACACATGGAGAGGTACTCATGACCACACAGCCGTCAGGCACCCCCTCCGACGCCGTCCCCGACGGCGCGGCCCCCGAGCCCATCCGCCGCGTGGGTGTCGTCGGAGCGGGACTCATGGGCAGCGGCATAGCCGAGGTCTGCGCCCGCGCGGGCCTCGACGTCCTCGTCAGCGAGACCGGCCCCGAGGCGGTCGAGGCGGGCCGTGAAAGAATCGCCAGATCCCTGGCACGCGCGGTACGCGGCGGCAGACTCGCCCCGGCCGACAGCGGTACGTCCCTCCGCCGGATCGGCTTCACCAGCGACCTGGCCGACCTCGCCGACCGCGACATCGTGATCGAGGCGGTGGCCGAGGACGGACAGGTCAAGGCCGAGATCTTCGCGGCACTCGACAAGGTGCTCGCCCGGCCGGACGCGATCCTCGCCTCCAACACCTCTTCCATCCCCATCATGAAACTCGGCACGGCGACCGGACGCGCGCAGCAGGTGATCGGCGTGCACTTCTTCAACCCGGTGCCGGTACTGGACCTCGTCGAGCTGGTCCCGTCCCTGCTGACCAGTGACCAGACCCGCGACCGGGCAGCGACGTTCGTCAGCCTGACTTTGGGCAAGCAGGTCATCCACGCCAAGGACCGGGCCGGATTCGTCGTCAACTCCCTCCTGGTGCCCTACCTGTTGTCCGCGATCCGCATGCTGGAGTCGGGCCTCGCCTCCGCCGACGACATCGACAACGGCATGGTGCTCGGCTGCGCCCACCCCATGGGCCCCCTGCGCCTGGCGGACCTGATCGGCCTGGACACCCTCAAGGCGATCGCGGACTCCATGTACGCCGAGTACAAGGAACCGCTGCAGGCCGCACCGCCCCTCCTGCTCCGGATGGTGGACGCCGGTCTCCTCGGCAGGAAGACGGGCCGGGGCTTCCACGACTACTCCGGCACTCCGGCTGGAAGGAAAGTCAGATGAGCTTGAGGATCGTTGTCACTGTGAAGTACGTGCCCGACGCCACTGGCGACCGGCACTTCGCCGATGACCTGACCGTCGACCGTGACGACGTGGACGGTCTGCTCTCCGAGCTGGACGAGTACGCGGTGGAGCAGGCGCTGCAGATCGCGGAGGAGTGCCAACGGGAAGGAGGCGACGCCGAGATCACCGTGCTGACGGTGGGTCCGGAGGACGCCAAGGACGCGCTGCGCAAGGCGTTGTCGATGGGCGCGGACAAGGCGATCCACGTGGAGGACGACGACCTGCACGGCACCGACGCGATCGGTACGTCGCTGGTGCTGGCGAAGGCGATCGAGAAGGCCGGCTTTGACCTGGTGATCTCCGGTATGGCGTCGACGGACGGCACGATGGGTGTGGTTCCGGCGCTGGTCGCGGAGCGTCTGGGGGTTCCGCAGGTGACGCTGCTGTCCGAGGTGTCCGTCGAGGACGGGGTGGTGAAGGGCCGTCGTGACGGTGACACCGCCTCCGAGCAGCTTGAAGCGTCGCTGCCGGCGGTGGTGTCGGTCACCGACCAGTCGGGTGAGGCGCGTTACCCGTCCTTCAAGGGCATCATGGCGGCGAAGAAGAAGCCGGTGCAGGCCTGGGACCTGTCCGACCTCGACATCGAGGCGGACGAGGTCGGTCTGGAGGGTGCCTGGACGGCTGTCGACTCCGCGGCCGCGCGCCCGGCGCGTACCGCCGGCACGATCGTCAAGGACGAGGGCGAGGGCGGCAAGCAGCTCGCCGAGTTCCTCGCGGGCCAGAAGTTCATCTAAGGCCCTGTGGCCCGCCGCGACCCGTGGGTCCGGCCGAGGCCCGACCCTTCACCGCCCCGCCCCGCCCCCCTTTAGGCCTTCGCAATCCGCAGGAGAGCAATCCCATGGCTGAAGTTCTCGTCTACGTCGACCACGTGGACGGTGCCGTCCGCAAGCCCACCCTGGAGCTGCTGACCCTGGCCCGCCGCATCGGCGAGCCCGTCGCCGTCGCGCTCGGTGCCGGCGCCGCCGGCACGGCCGCCGCCCTCGCCGAGCACGGCGCGACCCGGGTTCTCACCCACGAGGCCGCCGAGTACGCCGACTACCTGGTCGTGCCGAAGGTCGACGCGCTGCAGGCCGCCGTCGAGGCCGTGTCCCCGGCCGCCGTCCTCGTCCCGTCCTCCGCCGAGGGCAAGGAGATCGCCGCCCGTCTGGCGCTGCGCATCGGTTCCGGCATCATCACCGACGCCGTCGACCTGGAGGCCGGTGACTCCGGTCCGGTGGCCACGCAGTCGGTGTTCGCCGCCTCCTTCACCACCAGGACCCGTGTCTCCAAGGGCACCCCGGTCATCACCGTCAAGCCCAACTCCGCCGCCGTGGAGGCCGCCCCGGCCGCCGGTACGGTCGAGGCGCTGGCCGTGACGTTCGGTGCGCTGGCCACCGGCACCAAGGTCACCGCGCGTACCCCGCGCGAGTCGACCGGGCGCCCGGAGCTGACGGAGGCCGCGATCGTGGTCTCCGGCGGCCGTGGCGTCAACGGCACCGAGAACTTCGGACTCATCGAGGCCCTCGCCGACTCCCTCGGCGCCGCCGTCGGCGCCTCCCGCGCCGCGGTGGACGCGGGCTGGTACCCGCACACCAACCAGGTCGGCCAGACCGGCAAGTCCGTCTCGCCGCAGCTGTACATCGCCAACGGCATCTCCGGCGCCATCCAGCACCGCGCCGGCATGCAGACCTCCAAGACGATCGTGGCCGTCAACAAGGACGCCGAGGCCCCCATCTTCGACCTCGTCGACTACGGCGTCGTCGGCGACCTCTTCGACGTCGTCCCCCAGCTCACCGAGAAGATCAAGACCGCGCGTGCGTAGCTCTGGCGAGTCGCCGCACGATGACGAAGGGGCTCAACACCGATGCGCATAGTGCTGGTGGGGCTGCCTGGCGCCGGGAAGGGTACGCAGGCCGTTCACCTTGCCAAGAACCTCTGTATTCCGCACATCTCCACTGGTGACCTCTTCCGGGTGAACATCAGCCGGGGCACGGACCTGGGACGGCAGGCGCGGGAGTACATGCGAGCCGGACAGCTGGTACCCGACGAGGTGACGATCGGCATGGCCAGGTCCCGTATGGAGCAGCCGGATGCCGACAGGGGCTTCCTGCTGGACGGCTTTCCGCGCAATGTGTTCCAGGCCGAGGCGCTCGACCAGCTGCTGAAGGACGACGGGCGCTCGCTCGACGCGGTACTGGACCTGGAGGTGCCGCAGGAGGAGGCCGTCAGGCGGGTCACGGGCCGACGGATCTGCCGGAACGACGGCAGTCACATCTTCCACCCGATGTACAACGCACCACGTGAACCCGGGCTCTGCGACTTGTGCGGCGGCGAACTGCACCAGCGACAGGACGACACCGAGGCAACGGTCCGCGAACGCCTCGATGTCTACCACCGCGCCACCGCTCCGGTCATCGACTACTACCGGTCGCGGAAACTGGTCGTCAGCGTCTCAGCCCTGGGTCCCGTGGCGCACGTGACCGAGCGTTCGATGAATGCTTTGCGAGAGGGCAGCGGGTAAGCTCAGCAATACCGCTCTTCCCCGGGCCGCATGAGCCAGCTGTTCGCACCGAGGACGAGACATGATTCCTGGACCGCTCGCGGACGCGGTCGTGGACGGTCGAAGAACGCATCAGCTGCCCCGAAGACCGACCGCCAGCGTCAGTTCTAGGACCCGGTTCGGCGACCCGAGATCCGGAAACAGCTCCCGCAGCTGCGACATCCGGTACCGGACGGTCTGGGGATGGACGAACAACGCCGCCGCCACCTCGTCCCGCCTGCCCTGGTGCAGCAGCCACGCCCGCAACGTCTCCTCCAGTCGCCGCGCGGTGGCGACAGGCAAGGTCCGCAACGGTGCGAGGGCTCGGGCACGCAGGTCTGCGAACGCGTCCACGTCGGCGCTCAGCACCAGCTCCGGCAGGTGGTCCTCGGTGTCGCGAATATCAGAGGAGAGGGAGCGCGCGCGTACGGCTCGTGCGTACGAGGCGGACGCACGAGTCCATGGCCGAGCCGGGCCGACCACGGCGGCGCGGTCGGTCAGCTGCCTCAAGAGACGTGACCGGTCGGCGTCGGGGACGAGCAGCACACCGGTGGCGTCCGGCAGATCGTCGAGGACGAGGGTGCTCGGGTCGAGCGCGCGGTAGGCAGGCCGGGCCTGGGCGGCGGGCAGCAGGACCGCGGTCAGTGAAACCGGAGGCTGCCACCCGGCCCGTTGAACAGAGGCCAGCAGCACGTCCGGGCTCGCGTCGGCGAGGAGGTCGCGGGCCAGGTGTTCCAGGTGGCGCTCGTGGGCCCTGCCCCAGGCGGCCAGTTCGTCGGCGTGGCCCGCGGCGCTCGCGGCGGAGAGCTCGTCGATGTAGGCGAAGGTCAGCTCGGCGAACTTGGCGACGTCGGCGGCGGGCAGGCCTGCGGGTACGGCACCCGCGGCCAGGCATCGCCAGGCCACGCGGGCGCCGACGCGGTAGGCGCTGAGCAGGGCGTCCATCGAACGGCCGTCGCGCACCTCGCCGCGGCCCAGCTCGTAAGCTGCGTCACCGGCGTCGCCGCCCGTGGCCTTCCCGCTCGCGAGGTCCAGGTAGTGCCCCAGGGCGGTGCGGACGGCTCGGCGGATGGTGCCGCCCATGCGGCCCGAAAGGGCGTTGGCGTAGGGAGGGACCTCGTCGATGATCGCCTGGACGACCTCGTCGGCGGTGGTCTTCAGCGCGGCCCGAAGTGCGGTGACCGTCGTCTCATCCAGGGCCAGCTCGGTGGCCCTCCGGATTGCATGGCTCATGTTTTGTTCCCTGCGAACAATTCAGCCGACCAGATTTACGTCCTGCGGACAGGACTTTACGCCCTGAGGCGCATCAAGCTGGAGTCATGACGAGTGCAGCCCTCCGCAGTAGGGCGTGGAAACTACTGGAGATGGTCACGACGCCGCTGCTGCCGTCGGACTACCTCGACCTGGTCAGCCCGCTGCGTGCGGGCGCTGACCTGCGTGGGCGCATCGAGGCCGTGCACCCCGAGACGGGTAGCGCCGCGACCATCGTGATCAGGCCGGGACGGGGCTGGCGCGGCCACACAGCCGGTCAGTACGTGCGGATCGGGGTCGATGTCGACGGGGTGCGCCTGTGGCGCGCCTACTCGGTCACCTCCCCGACAAACCGGCAGGACGGCCGCGTCACGATCACCGTGAAGGCGATCCCGGACGGCAAGGTCAGCAACCACCTGGTCCGCAGGGCGAAACCGGGCACGCTGATCCAGCTCGACCAGGCGACCGGTGACTTCGTGCTGCCGCAGGCCAAGCCCGCCAAGGTGCTCTACCTGACGGCCGGCAGCGGCATCACGCCTGTGATGGGCATGCTGCGCGACATCGAGTTCGACGACGTCGTCATGGTCCACTGCGCGCCACAGCCGCAAGACGTGATCTTCCGCAACGAACTGCACGACCTGGTCGCGGACAAGAAGCTGCGGCTCACCGAGGTGCACACCGACACAGACGGCATGCTCGACATCGCCCGTCTCGACGAACTCGTGCCCGACTGGGCCGAGCGCGAGACCTGGGCTTGCGGGCCCGCGGGCCTGCTCGACGCCGCCGAGGAGCACTGGACCGAGCACGGCGTCCGAGAGCGCCTGCACACCGAACGCTTCCGCCCCAGCATCGTTGTCGCCGGCGACGGCGGCGAGGTCACGTTCAGCACCACCGGCAAGACCGTCGACGCGGACGGCGCCACGCCGTTGCTGGACGTCGGCGAGGAGGCCGGCGTGCTCATGCCGTCCGGGTGCCGTATGGGCATCTGCTTCGGCTGCGTCACGCCGCTCAAGGCCGGCGCCGTCCGCGACCTGCGCACCGGCGAGATCACCGAGGCCGAGCCGGGCGTCCTCATCCAGACCTGTGTGTCCGCCGCGGCGGGCCCCTGCGACATCGAACGGTAGGAGCACCTTGACCGCCATCGACCCCACCGCCCACCTGACCGCGGAGCAGATCGAGGAGCTCGGCCGCGAGCTGGACGCGATCCGCGACGAGGTGATCGCCGACCGCGGCGAGAAAGACGCCGCGTACATCCGCAAGGTCATCTCGGCGCAGCGCAAGCTCGAGCTGGTCAGCAGGGGCGTGCTGCTGTTCTCGATCTTCCCGCCCGCGTGGCTGATCGGCACCGCCGGTCTGTCCGTCGCGAAGATCATGGACAACATGGAGATCGGCCACAACATCCTGCACGGCCAGTGGGACTGGATGCGGGACCCGAAGATCCACTCCACCACCTGGGAATGGGATCACGTCTCGCCGGCCGACCAGTGGAAGCACTCGCACAACGAGTTGCACCACACGTACACCAACGTGATCGGCAAGGACAACGACCTCGGCTACGGCATCATGCGCGTCGACGAGGACCAGAGGTGGCACCCGTTCCACCTCGGCCAGCCGCTGTGGAACTTCATCAACGCCTGCTTCTTCGAGTACGGCATCGCCGCGTACGACCTGGAACTCGGCAAGAACCTTCACAAGCGCCGCCGCAAGAACCCGGAGTTCCGCGCGCGGGCCAGGGCCGTGGGCCGCAAGATCCGCAAGCAGGTGCTCAAGGACTACGTGATCCACCCGCTGCTGTCGGGCCCGTCGTTCCTCACGACGCTCGCCGCCACGTTCACCGCGAACCTGGTCCGCAACATCTGGACCCACTCGGTGATCATGTGCGGGCACTTCCCCGAGGGTGTGCAGGTCTTCGAGCGCCGGTCGATCAAGGGCGAGACGCGCGGCCAGTGGTACCTGCGCCAGATGATGGGCTCGGCGAACATCAGCGGCAGCAAGGCCATGCACTTCATGACCGGCAACCTGTCGCACCAGATCGAGCACCACCTGTTCCCGGACCTGCCGAGCAACCGGTACGCCGAGGTCGCGGTGAAGGTGCGCGCGTTGTTCGAGAAGTACGAGCTGGAGTACGTCACCGGGCCGCTGCCCAAGCAGGTGTTCTCCGCGTGGCACAAGGTCTTCCGGCTCTCACTGCCGAACAAGAAGCCCAAGGTCAACACGCCGGACCGCGAGCAGGAGCTCGTCGCGGCCTGATTCCCGGTATTGGTTCAGATCTTTCGGCCGTACCGGCGGCACCGCAGGTTTCGGTGAGACTCGGTGGTGACCGGGTGGCAACTGACGGGGGACCTGTCTGCCGACCGACGACAGCGAGGCCGCTTCCTTGATCGGTCATGGGACGGACATTTCCGTCGACGGCCCGAGGAAGACCTGCTGGGGCAGTTCAGTGACCTGCACGAATTCTGCCTTGCCGCCTCCCCAGAAGCACCTTGGCCATGCTCTGGTGAGACTGATCCAGGATTGCGTGGCCGACTCACGACTGGCACCTGCGGAACATCTCCGTCGCCCCGCAGGCTCACGGTCCGTCGTTGTCGGACACCTCCTCGGATTCGTCGGACAGTGCCTCCAAGAGTGCGACTGGCCGCCGCACCGCGAGGTGCTCGACCTTGTACGACATCTCCTTGACGTGGGGTTCCGGTGGGGGGTGGTATTGGCCTGCGCACACCGACAGATTGACGATGAGGTAGGCGTGCCAGGAACGTCCCACACCTCGGCGGTCGGCGAACACCCGACTGCCGTTCACCCACCAGATCACGGACCTCGGACCGAACTCGACGCGAAGATCGACCCACGTGCCCGGGCCGATGGCGGGGTCGCGGTAGTAGAGGTTGCTGCCGCGAACGTGGTTGGTCAGCTCCAGGAGGTCGGCGTTGTCGGGGTGGTACTCGAAGACATCGATCTCCTGGTCGCCGTCCCGCCAGGTCCAGATGGCCGGCCATGCCCCGACCTCGTACGGCAACCTGACCCGTGCCTCTAGGACATCCCCCGCGCGGACGGTGAAGTCCTCCTCGCTCCCCTCCGTGGTCAGCAGGCCCGTGTCCCACCGGCCGTCCTTGCGGCGGGTGGCACGGAAGGTGCCCGAACGGCTGTAGGCGGGGTCCGCCGTCAGGTGATCCAGCTTGTTGTCACCGGGGTTGATCGGTCCGCCGTTCGGATATGCCCACGAACGCCCTGCAACCCATTGACGGGTAGATGCGAAGTCCGCCGTGAAGACGACCTCAGTGCCAGACAAAATCGTCTCTGCCGACGGTGTTCCGTCGTATCCAGAACTCTCCATGCACGGATGCTGCTCCGTATCTGACTTCGGCATGCAAATGCTGGTGAACCCACGGAATGGAAAACTCGTACGGGTGAATTCGTGTCACAAAATTGGTTGTGTCCACTGAGGCGATCAGCCGCCGTTGGCCGCCGTGATCAAAGCTGGCCAGCCGGTGGAGGACACCGTGGACTTCATCTCCGGAGCGGTTTACTGATTCGACAGAGTGTTGCCCGCTGCGCCCACTCCTTCTCTCGACGGTCGGAGGGTGTGCGATGTCGCCATGGATCTCGTACGAGTTGCCGTCGTCGTCGAATGCCCTGAGATGGCTCTGTTCCGGCTGCGCAGAGTCCCGTCACACAATGCGGTGACCTTCTCTTCAATGGCCGGCTCTCCCCGTTTCCGGTCAGGCGGGAGGCACCACGGGCAGGATGATGCGGGAGGGCCGGTCCGGGTCGTGGAAGATCTGCTGGCGTGCGACTCGGGCGGTGGTGGCGCTGTCCTCGGGTTCGCCGGTGTTGAGGTTGCGGTCCCAGCGCGGGAAGTTGCTGGAGGTGACCTGAAGCCGGATGCGGTGTCCTGCCCGGAAGACGATGCTGGTCGACCACAGGTCCACGACATGCTCGGCCGCCTCGCCCGGGGCTGCCGCGCGTACGCGCACGATGCCGTCGGTGACGTTGCGGGAGACGCCGTTCTCGTCGACGTCGCACAGGCGTGCCACCCAGTCGGTCGAGGGTCCGTCGGTGGCGGCGAAGAGCACCGCGCGGACGCGGCCGGTCACCTCGGTGTCCTGGGTGAGTGGTTCGGTGGTGAAGACCAGGACATCCTCGCGCGTCTCCACGGCCGCCTGGTCGAGCGGCCCGGGGCGGAAGTCGTCGGTCATGAGGAGCGCTCCGCCCGTGGTGGGCACCGGATCCAGCGGGTCGTAGGTGAACTCCTCGGCCTGCTCGGCGACCGGCGGCGGCTCTGCGGTCAGGCGTCCGTCGGCGCGCAGGTGGAAGTCGGTGTCCACGGCGCGGGACAGGGGCCATTCGGTCTCCTCGCGCCATTGGTTGGTACCCATGACGAACAGCAGCACCTGGCCGGTGTCCGGTTCCAGAGCCTCACCGTCGCCGATGGTGCGCTGGAACCAGTCGATCTGCATGTCGTGCACGCGGCCCCGCATGCCCATGAAGTCGGAGTGCGCGCCGAACCCGAAGTTGACGTCACCGATCACGTGCCCCCGGTTGACATGGGTCCACGGCCCCATGACGAGCGTGGCGGGCCGGCCTGCGCTGCGCATGGCGGTGAAGTTGTCGAGCGTGCCCTGGCTGAAGATGTCGTACCAGCCGCCGCTCTGGAAGGTGGGCAGGTCGACCTCGTGGTGCCGGCCCGCGATCGTGCAGGAGCGCGCCCAGTCGGGCTCGCGCCGGGACCGCTCGTAGCCCATCTCGGGAAGGTCGTGCCGGGCGAACGCGGGGAACCGCCCGGCGGGCAGCTCCGCGTAGCCGTCGCCCGCGAGGCCGTCGACATCCCGCACGAGCCCGCCGAGGCCCGGCCACGAGCGCGGCGGGGTCGGTGCGGTGACGGCGCATCAGGGTGTCGGCGCCGTGCAGAAGCGACCAGGTCACGGTCGTACCGAGTTCGATGCGCCGCCGCGTGTCCACAGTCCGTCGTGCGGGTGGGACCACGTGACCATCGGGGCGATCGCCTTCAGCTCCAGCGGCTTGGGCAGCGCCGCCATCCACTGGGTGTTGCCGAAATAGCTGGCGCCCAGCATGCCGACCGAGCCGTTCGCGCCGGGCAGGGCTGCGGCCCACCGTACGGTGTCGTATCCGTCGCTCTCCTCGTACGTCAACGGCTCCCACTCCCCTTCGGAGGCGAACCGGCCACGGGTGTCCTGGACGACCACCATGAAGCAGCGCCGGGCCGCCGCCCGCCGCCCGCCGCCAGGGGATCGAACGCCGCGGCCAGCAGGGGCGTCTGCTTGCCGTACGGCAGCCGCATGAGCAGCACCGGCCACGGTCCCGTGCCCCCGGGCCGGTAGACATCGGCGCGCAGCACCGTGCCGTCACGCATCTGAGCCGGGACATCGAACTCGATCTGCATCTCTGGCATGTACTGTTCCTTTGCCTGCCACGACGTTGTCACGCGACATGGTCGAACCCGGTCCCGGTCACGCACCACCCCCAGATGGGGGGGTGGGCACGGCGCCCTCGGGACGGTCAGGCCACCGCGTTCAGCAGGTCGGCCAGCACATCAGGCCGTTCCAGGGCGATGAAGTGGCCGGCCTTCGGCACCTGTGTGAACTCGGCGGCGGGCAGCAGCTTCTTGTTGGCCTCCCGGTCCGAGGGCCGGGACCAGTCCTTCTCGCCGTAGACGAGGTGGACGGGCGCCTTGGCCTCGGGGTAGCGCGAGCGGGCGGCGATGAGGCTGGGCAGGGCCTGGTACACGGCTCGGGCGACGGTCGAGTAGCCGGGGCGGCTGCCCACCTGGAGGAGTTCGTCCATGTAGTCCTCCCGCAGTGCGCTCTTGTCGCCGAGGCCGCCCTGGAGGATCTTGCTGAGGGCGGGCTTGGGCTCCACGCCGGCGATCACCGGACCCACCCCCGGGGCCAGGACACCGGTGACCACGACACGGGCGAGGAGGCTGGACCGGGCGATTCCGCCGCGGAAGTCGTAGGTGTTCACCGCGACGACGCGCCGGACCCGCTCCGGAAGGTCGGCTGCGGTGGTCAGGGCGAGCACCGCCCCCATGGATTCCCCGACCAGTGTGACGTCGTGGAGGTCGAGTTCGGTGAGGAGCCGCTTGACGCCCGCGCGCATGGCCGGCTCGTCGTACGACGCACCGGGCACGATCTCGGAGTAGCCCATCCCCGGCAGGTCGAGGGCGTACACGGTGTACTGGTCCGCGATCAGGGGGATGAGGTGGCGGAAGTGCTCGGCCTGGGTGCGCACGGTGTGCAGCAGGACCAGGGGGGCACCGGTGCCCGCCTTGAGGTAGCGCAGTGTTCCCTCGCGGCTGTGGCGTCCTGTGCGCGGGGCGAGGGTGTGGCTGGTGGTCCCCGGGATGTGAATCGTGGGACGTGACTCGTGGCTGGGCATCTCGCCCTTCAGCGCGGTCATGGCTACCTCCATAGACTCGGAAACCGATCGGTTTCCGCTACAGTAAACCGATCGGTTTCCAAGCGCAAGCTCAAGGGCGGCATCAGCCGAGTCGGGTCACCGATAGGAGCTTGAGGCCGGCTTTCCCGACCATGTCGGAGGGGCGCTTCAGATAGGTTCGGGGTGGGTGAGGTGCAGGGCGGCGGGCTGATGACAGCTCATACCTTCGCCGTCGAAGAGGGCGCTGGTCAGGCTTTCCACGTACATGGTGATCGAACCACCGCCATCATCGTCGCGCCTGCGGGGGAGGGGAGTGGTCGGCGGAGTGAGTCCCCGGCATTGTGTCCCCCCCCCATGCCACCGGCACCCCGCTCGCAGGCTTCAGGTAGCAGGCGATAGGCGCCCGCTCGTCGGTTTCGGCCGACACGTCGGTCTCCTTGATGCCGAACCGGTCGGAGAAGCGGGCCCGGATCCCATCATGCCGTCCTGCCCGGCAGTCTCATGACGGCCGTTCCTGGCAGGATGCGCGTCAGTCAGGACCGAACACCATGCCGACACCGAACACTTGATGGGCGGCACACCGCTTGTCCCGATCGCCGCGAGCAGCAGGCGCATCAGTGCAGAGCGCTCACGACCAGGCGGCCGATGGAGCTGAGCCTCGTCGCCCCGGTTTGCGTGCTGTTGCCCAGCTGGTCGTACTGCTCCCGCATCCGGGATACCAGGAACACCTTGTAGGCAGGCATCCTTTCTTTACCGCTGCGAAGCCCCTGCCTCGCCAGGCGTTCGTCGCCCAACGTGCCTCACCCGGCGCTGCTACCCGCTGCGCCGCGCACGGGCCCGCTGCCTCGTGTGCGGCCAGGCGGTCCGCAGTCCATCGACGACCAGACTGCCCTGAGCTGCGGGTGAGGTTGGGCCTGCACGCTTGAGAGGTAGTTGCGGCAGGTCGATCCACTCCGGGGCCAAGGAACCTGTGGATACCCAGGTGCCGACCGGAGTCCGGTCGGCACCTGGGCGTTCCGGCGAGGCCGGGCGGCTACTTCTCCGTCAGCGGTGTGACGGCGACCTGGTCGATCACCGGCGCGTAGGGGGATCGCTGGTCGTATGGGTTGTAGGTGTCGCCGTTGAAGTCGGGCAGCTCTTCGGCGGTGAAGGTAAGTCGGTTCGTCCCCTTCTTGAGGGTGACCGGGACGGTCAGGTCCCGGAAGCTGTTGAAGTGGAAGGTGGTCGGGAACAGGATCTGGTGTGTCGATTCGCCATTGACCGAGAGGTCGGCGTGACGGGCGATCGGGTCGGGGTTGTAGTGGGTGGCAGGTGCCTGTTCGGCGTTGGAGTAGCGGATGGTCACCGCGTGCTGTCCGGCGCGTTTGGCGACGACGTCGAGGGTGAGGGCGTTGGCCGTTCCGTCTCCGATGTCGGTGACCGCCTTGCCGCCGGTGGCGAAGGTGTACGCCTCGGTGGCCTTGGCGGCGCCGCTCAGGGTGCCTCCCTCCGCCTGGTACACCTTGGTCGCCAGGTTGCCGCTCGACGCCGCGACCCGCAGCCGGTCGACCACCAGTTCCTTCTTGGTGCCGGTGACGGTGATCTTGTTGATGCCCGCGGACAGGAAGACCCGTACGACGTCCGTGCCCCTGTTGCCGGCGCCCACCTTGGGGATGTCGAGCTTGTCACCGTTGAGGGACACCTTCGCCTTGCCGCCGCCGAGGTGGTCGAGGGAGACCGTGGCCTCACCGTCGGTGGGGGCGTGGACCCAGAAGGTCGTGGAGGCGCTCTTGGGCAGCGGCACCGCGCCCGGTCCCGAGGCCTCGGGGTAGGTGTAGCCGGGCCGGGTTCCGGTGAGGGTGGCGTACTCGGCTTCGTAGATCGCCGGCTGGGTCACGTGCTCGTCGCGCAGGGCCAGGTCGATCTTGTCGATGATCGCGTCGCCCTTGGTGACGCCCAGGTCCGTGTCCTTCGCGGAGAGCGTGATCTTGTGCTTGCCGGCGGTGAGCTTCACGGTGGTGTCGGTGTGGCCCCAGACCACCCATTTGTAGCCGAGCGACAGCCGCAGTTCCTGCGGGTCCTTGCCGTCGACGCGGAGGAAGACATTGGTGGGGCCCTGTTCCTTCACCCGGCCGTCCAGGTTGTAGGAGTTGGCGAAGACGCTCAGGTCGTATGTGCCGTCCTGCGGTACGTCCACGTCGAAGGCGAGCACGCCGTCGGAGCCGGTGCGCAGGCCGCCGACGTTGTAGTTGCCGCTTGTCGCGAACTTGCCGACGTTGGAGGGTGTGCCCTCGGGACCGTTCTTGGAGTAACCGCTGCCGGTGTAGGTGGCGTTCTCCGCCTCGTAGGACTTCCGCCAGCTGACGGAGGGCTCGGCCGATTCTCCGCCGTTCCCGCCGGGGGAGAGGATGACCTGGTAGGCGGACATCTCGTTCATGCCGGTCATCGGCAGGGTCACTGTGCCGTCCTCGCCGACGGTGACCTCCTGGTCCGCCAGTCGCTGAGGCTGGGCCGAGTCACCGACCTGCCCGGTCCACGGGATCTCATGCACGGTGGCGTGCACCGTCGTCCCGAACAGCTTCGGGTCGATGTTGTCGAAGACGATGTCCGCGTCGCCGCTCTTGCCGCCGAAGACCGTCCGGGACTGCCTCTTGTCGGCGTCCAGCGTAGCCACGCCCTGGAGGGTGTACTGCTGGTTCGGATGGGGAGCGGTCACCTGGACGGTGTGTCCGGACATCTGGCCGTAGGCGTTGAACAGCCACCATTGGCCGTTGCCCTTGTTGGCGTCGACGGCCGAGTCGTTGAGGTTGCCGTCGATGTTCCAGTACGCCAGGTCGGCGTCGATCTTCGACTCCTCGATGGCGGAGACCCACTGGACGACCTGGCCGGGCACGGACAGGTGGTAGTTGTGGCCGTACTCGTTGACGTTGATCGGCAGCGGATCGATTCCGACCTCCTGTTCCCACTGCCGGTACTTGGCCACGCTCGTGCGGACCGCGGCGGGGCTGGACAGTTCGTGCCAGGTCATCACGTCCGGGACGACGTTGTTGGCCTTGGCGTACTGCAGGAAGCCCTTGACCTGGTCGAAGAGGAGGGAGGTGTTCGGGCCCGCGATCCGCGCGTCCGGGTCCAGGCTCTTGATGAGCTGGTAGGTCTCCTTCCAGGCCGCGAAGAAGTGCTGCGGGTCGTTCAGCCAGGAGACGTTGTTGTAGCTCCACGCGCCCGAGCCGAACATGTTCCCTTCGGGTTCGTTGAAGGGGACGTAGACGACGTGGTCCTTGTAGTCGCCCATCGTCTTGACCTGGGCGACCTGTTTTCTGATCTTCTCCTTGAAGTCCGCGAGGCGCTCGGGGCCGTTGGCGCCCGGCCACTGGTACGGGAACCCTCGGTAGATGTCGGTCATGTAGATGTAGACGTCCTTGCCGCCCGAGTCCACGAACGGCGGCAGAATCTCCAGGGCGTCCGCGCCCGGGTGCTGCGGGCCGTCCTGCGCCTTGGTGGACACCGTGCGCAGGTTCATGCCCTCGATGAGGTTGCGGCTGGGCGCGCCGTCGCCGTAGATCCCATACAGCGAGCCGCTCGCCCCGCCGTGGAAGGCACCGGTATCGGTGGCCAGATCGATGACGAGCCGTTCCGGCTCCGCGGCCTGTGCCGTTCCGGCGGACGGCACGGCGAGCATGGTCGTGAGGACGGCCGCCACCGCGGTGCCCGCTCTCATCGTTCTTTTTCCTTGTCGCACTGAGGTCTCCGTGGATTCCATGGCATCTCGGACGCTGGATCCGATGCGTTTCGTACGGGACGGGGCCGGTCCGTGTGGCGGTCCCGGCCCCGTCCCGCCAGGGGGCGAATCGGTTCGACGTTCCGCTGCCCGACAGGAGTCGCCTCAGTTCACCGGTGCTCAGGTTCCGGGTTACGGAGCACTCGGACGGCCTTCGGGAGGCGAACCGCATGCCGTTGCGGCGGGTGTGCCGAGTCAGCGAGCCACCGCCGGCACGTACGAGGGCGACGGTCACTCGGTGGCATCCGCCGCCCGGAGGGGGAGCTTCGGGCGGCGGATGTACAGGGGGTCAGGTCCCCGGCGACGCTCCGATGCGTGAGTGACGCCTCGATAGCGGTCATGGCCTGTCGATGCGTTGTCGAACCGGTTCGGGGAAGCTAGCACCGAGGAAACTGGCCAGCAATACCCCCGACGCGTTTCTTTCAGTCGCGTGCGGTCGGCCGCCCTGACGGCGGAAAGGTGTTGCCGTCCGCCGATGTGGTCTCTTGGCCTGCTGGTAAGCGTGCGCGAGTCCAGGCGGGCCAGGGGTCACGCCTCCGTACGCCTAGGTTTCCAGGCCGTTACGGAAAATTTGACACGGTGCGTTGACACCCGTCTTGGTTGCTCTTACCTTCACTTCACGCGAACCGGTTCGATGGTCGGTATCCGGCCGATCTTGTTCTCAGGAATCATCGAACCGATTCGACTGCTCTCTGTGAGGAGTCCCCGTGAACATCGGTGAGATTGCCAAGCGGGCCGGTGTCTCGCGGAGCACCGTGTCCTACGCGCTGAGCGGGAAGCGCCCCGTGTCCGAGGACACCCGTCAGAAGATCCAGCGGGTCATCGACGAGCTGGGCTACCAGCCCAACGCGAGTGCGCGGGCCCTCGCCAACGGCCGGACCAACACCATCGGTCTGGTCTTTCCTCCGGCCGGGAACCACTACACCGGCATGCAGCTGGACTTCATCGGCAGCGTCACCGAGGCCGCCGCGGCCTACGACTACGACGTGCTGCTCTCTCCGAGTGGTGTGGACAGCGACCGCTCGTTCCAGCGGCTGCTGGGCGAGCGGCGGGTCGACGGCGCGATCCTGATGGAGATCCGGCTGGAGGACGACAGGATCGACCACCTCACCACGGTGGACTTCCCCTCCGTCGCCATCGGCCGCACCGCCCATCCGGAGGGCAGCTGGTGGGTGGGTCTGGACCACACGGCACTGGCTGCGGCCTGTGTGCACCACCTGGCGGACCTGGGTCACCATCGGGTGGCCTTCGTCAACCGGCCCGAGCAGCTGCTGCGGGCCGGGTACGAGTCCGCCCACCGGGGACTCGAGGGGTTCACCAAGGCCGCGGCGGAACGCGGGCTGACCGTCCGGACGTACTGCTGCGAGGACGACGCCGCCTCGGGCCTCGCCTGTCTTGAGCGGATCCTGCATGACGACCCCGCCACTACGGCCCTGGTCACCTTGAACGAGGCCGCGCTCGGCGGCCTCTACCGGGGGCTGGCCCAGGCCGGCCGCCATGTGCCACGCGACTTCTCCGTCACCGGAGTGGTGGCCAGCAGGTGGGCGGAGACCGTGACGCCGCAGCTCACCGCAGCGGACGTACCGGCGGAACAGATGGGTCGCCTCGCCGTCGAGCTGCTCGTGGAGCGGCTCGACCACCCCGACGCACCGGCCCGGAATCACCTGCTCGCGCCACCGATCTCGTTGCGAGCGAGCACCGGACCTACCGGCATCACCCCAGCCGACCCCGCTGCCCTCACGCACCCCTGACCGTCATTCCACACCGTCCTCTTCAGCCTCCGCATCCCATACCGGCCGCCCCAGCAGCTCACCGCCCGAGTTCGGCGAACTCAGCAGCCACCGATCACCTGTCCCAGGGCACACCCGTGCCAAGAACCATGAGGAACGCGCCATGAACCGATCTGCCAGACGGCGTCTCACCGCCGCAGTCCTGACCGTCGTCACCGTCACCGCCGGCGCCACAGCGTGCTCCTCCGGCTCGGGCGATACCTCCACGAAGGCGGCGGACGGCGGTACGTACACGATCTGGGACCCGTACCCGCAGTTCGACAAGGGCTCGGCGTGGGCGAAGCTGCTGGACGACTGCGGCAGCAAGGCCGGAGTGAAGATCAAGCGGACCGCGTTCGACACCAGCGACCTGACGAACAAGGCGCTGCTGGCGGCGCAGCAGGACAACTCCGCGGACGTCCTCATAGTCGACAACCCGGTCGTCTCCACCCTGGCCGAGGCCGGCGTGCTGACCACGACCGACGACAACAAGCTGGACACCTCGGCCGTCGACGCCAACCTGCTCGGGGCCGGTCAGTCGGGCGGGAAGACGTACGGAACTCCGGTCGGCGCCAACACCCTGGCCCTCTACTACAACAAGGAGGTCCTCAAGAAGGCCGGCGTGGACATCGCCTCGGTGAAGGACTGGGACTCGCTGACGGCGGCGCTGGCGAAGGTCGAGAAGGCAGGGAAGAAGGGGATCACGTTCTCGGCGATCGGGACCGAGGAGGGCAGCTTCCAGTTCCTGCCGTGGTTCTGGGGCTCGGGCGCGCAGCTCACCGACATCGGCTCGGCCGAGGCGGTGTCCGCGCTGTCGCTGTGGAAGAACTGGTTGGACAAGGGCTACGCCCCCAACTCGGTGATCAACAATACGCAGACGACCAGCTGGCAGGAGTTCGCGAGCGGCGACTACGCGTTCGCCGAGAACGGCACCTGGCAGCTCGCCAACGCGGAGAAGGCCGGCTTCGACTACGGCGTCATCCCCGTCCCCGGCGCCGACGGTGGCAACGCGGCCGCCCCGACCGGCGGCGAGTTCGTCACCGTCCCGGTCCAGGGAGAAACCGGCCGCTACGCCACCTCGCAGAAGCTCGTGACCTGCCTGACCAGCACCGACAACCTCCTCGCCACCGACACGACCCTGTCCTACGTCGCCCCCACCACGGAGGTGCAGGACAAGCAGGTCGCGGCGAACGCCGAGCTGAAGCCGTGGGTCGACGCGGTCAAGGCGGCCAAGGGACGCACCAGCGACGACCTGGGCACCAAGTACCCCAAGATCTCCGAGCAGATGTGGAAGGCCGTCCAGTCCGCACTGAGCGGGTCCCAGTCGCCCAAGGACGCTTTGACGGCCGCTCAGTCCGCCGTCAAGTAACCGGAACGCGGGCCCGCCGATGAAGCACACGACACAGCTGCCGGAACGCCGGCCGGTGCGCGACCGGAACGGAGCGGCGATCTCTGCCGCTCCGCCCCCGGCCCACACCACGGCCCGGCGCCGTCCCGCCTCCCCGCAGTGGGCCGCCTGGGCGTTCCTCGCCCCGGTCGTCCTCTACCTCGTCCTCTTCTACGCCTATCCGCTCTACCGCAACATCGACCTGAGCCTGCGGAACTACACGGTGCGCTCCTTCGTCCAGGGTGACGCGCCGTTCACGGGCCTGGCGAACTACCGGACCGTCTTCGACGACCCGGCCTTCGCCCCCGCACTCCTGCACACCGTGGTGTTCACCGCCGTATGCCTCTTCTTCCAGTACGCGATCGGCCTAGCCCTCGCGGTCTTCTTCCACCAGCACTTCCGGCTCTCGGCAACCCTGCGGGCGCTGTTCCTGGTGCCGTGGCTGCTGCCGCTGATCGTGTCGGCCTCCACCTGGTCGTGGATGCTCAACAGCGACTCCGGCATCGTCAACGCCGTACTGCACGCGGTCGGTATCGGCCCGGTGAACTGGCTGACCTCGCCGTCCTGGTCGCTGACCTCGGTGATCATCGCGAACATCTGGATCGGCGTCCCGTTCAACCTGGTCGTGCTCTACAGCGGCCTGCAGTCCATCCCCACCAGCCTGTACGAGGCCGCCGCCCTCGACGGCGCGGGCCCCTGGCGACGCTTCTGGAGCATCACCTTCCCGCTCCTGCGCCCGGTGTCCGCCATCACCCTGCTGCTGGGTCTGGTCTACACGCTCAAGGTCTTCGACATCATCTGGATCATGACCAAGGGCGGCCCGGCGGACTCGTCCACCACCTTCGCCACCTGGTCCTACCAACTCGGCTTCGGCAACCTCCTGCCCGCCTTCGGCCCCGGCGCGGCCGTCGGCAACCTGCTCGTCGTCGCCGCCCTGGTCTTCGGCCTGGTCTACGTCCGAGTCCAGCGAAAGCAGGCGCTGTCATGACGAGTGCACAGACAGTCCCGAACCGGCACCCCCGTACGTGGTGGAAGACGGTCATCGGTCTCCTGCTGACCGCGGTCATGCTCTTCCCGGTCTACTGGATGCTGAACGTGTCCTTCACCCGTGACCAGGACATGCGCAAGAGCCCGCCGGACCTCTTCCCCGCCCACGCCACCCTGGAGGGCTACCGGGCCGTCGTCGACCAGCAGTTGCCCTACCTCGGCACCAGCCTCGTCATCGGCCTGGGCACCGTCGCCCTGACCGTGGCGCTGGCCGCACCCGCCGGATACGCGCTGGCCAAACTGCGCCCGCGCGGCGGCGGAGTCCTCAACTTCGTCCTGCTGGCAGCCCAGATGATCCCCGGCATCATCATGGCGATGGGCTTCTACGCCATCTACCTCCAGCTCGACCTGCTCCAGTCGATGTCCGGCCTGATCGTCGCCGACTCCACGCTGGCCGTCCCCTTCGCCGTCCTCATCTTCACCGCGTTCATGTCGGGGATACCCGGCGAACTGCTCCAGGCCGCGAAGACAGACGGAGCCGGCCCCCTGCGCACCTTCTGGTCGATCGTCCTGCCGATGAGCCGCAACTCGATCGTCACGGTCTCGCTGTTCGCGTTCCTGTGGTCCTGGTCCGACTTCATCTTCGCCAGCACCCTGGTCAACGGAGGTGCCCACGAGCCGATCACCCTCGGCATCTACCAGTACATCGGCAACAACAACCAGGAGTGGAACGCCATCATGGCCACCGCCGTCGTGGCCTCCCTGCCCGCCGCGGTCATACTCGTCCTCGCCCAGCGCTACGTCGCCGCCGGCGTGACCGCCGGCGCCGTCAAGGACTGACGCCGGACCACCCGGCTCGCGCCCCCGAGGGCGCCGTCGCCCCACCCGGCAGACCGCCGACCACCCCCACTCAAGAAATGAGTGCCGCCTTCATGACCGCCGCCTCATCCGGCCCGGCCTTCTCCGTTCACGACATCCCCTTCAGCACGCACGGAGCCTGGTTCGGCATCTCTCCCGTGCTGGCGGAGAAGACGCGCGCCGAGGACCTCCACCTCGTCTCGCACCAGAACGGCATGCACCCCGTCCTGCGCCTCGTCCCCCTCGACGCGGCGACGGGCGAGCGGGCCGATACCACCGTCCGGGCGACGCCGAGCCTGCTCAGCTGGACCGGCACGGACGGGCGTATCGATCTCGCCTACGAGTCGCCGGACACCGTCCGCGTGCGCGGCGAGGGACTGGGCCTGCGCGTCACCGCGGCGGCGAAGACCCTGACTCCCTTCAGCGGCACCTACTTCTACCGTGACCCGGTGGACGACGCGCATGTGTTCACCTCCTACGAGACCGGGCGCCGCTACCGGGTCACCGTGCTGTCCGGCACGGTCGCCGACGTGTCCGGTTACCAGACACTGGGCGCGGGTGAGCGCGGTCTCACGGTCACCGCCGAGGCCGACGGCTCGTGGGAGGCCGCGGTCGAGGAACTCGACAGCGCGCGACGGCCCTTCCGCTCGTCGTCGACGTTCGGCGAGGTCACGGAGGCCGCACGGCAGTCGTTCGCCGAGTTCGTCGACACGGCCGCCCCGTGGCGCTCGGCCGCCACCCCGGCCGCCGAACTCGCCGCCTACGTGGTGTGGTCCGCGACCGTGCGCCCGGCGGGGCTGGTCACCCGGCCCGCCGTCCTGATGTCCAAGCACTGGATGGACAAGGTGTGGAGCTGGGACCACTGCTTCAACGCCCTCGCCCTGGCCCCCGGATCCCCCCGCCTGGCCTGGGACCAGTTCTCCCTGCCGTTCGACCACCAGGACGAGGCCGGGGCCCTGCCCGACTCCGTCACCCACTCCGAGGTCCTCTACAACTTCGTCAAACCACCCATCCACGGCTGGACCCTGGGCCACCTGCGCAGGCGGCTCCCCGAGCCTCCCGGCCGGACGGAACTGACCGAGGCGTACGACAGGCTCGCGCGCTGGACTGACTTCTGGCTCACCGCACGGCGCGCACCCGGCGCGGGCCTGCCCCACTACCAGCACGGCAACGACAGCGGCTGGGACAACGCCACCACCTTCGACCCCCAACGCGTGGCCGTCACCGCCGATCTGGCCGCCTTCCTCATCCTCCAGCTCCGCGAACTCGCCGACCTGGCCGCCGAACTGGACCGGCCCGACGACGCCCACACCTGGACGCGTACGGCTGACGCGACCCAGGCCGCGATGCTCGACCAGCTCTGGACCGGCGAACGGTTCGTCGCCCGTGGTGTGGACAGCGACGACACCTGGAGCAGCTCCAGCCTGCTCGACCTGATGCCCATCGCGCTGGGCGAACACCTGCCCGAATGCGTCAGCGGCGTGCTGGCCGACCGGATCGAGGCCCACCTCACCTCGCACGGTCTGGCCACCGAACTTCCCACCTCGCCGCACTACCTCTCCGACGGCTACTGGCGCGGCCCGATCTGGGCCCCCGCCACAGTTCTTGTCGAGGACGGCCTGCGCCGCGCCGGCCACCGGCGTCTGGCGGACGAGATCAGCGCCCGCTTCCGAACCCTCTGCGAGACCTACGGCTTCGCCGAGAACTTCGACGCCCTCACCGGGACCGGCCTGCGCGACCGCGCCTACACCTGGACCGCCAGCAGCTACCTGTTCCTCGCCCGCGACCACCAACAGCGCCGCGCGGACGCCGGTACCGACACCACTGCCACCACCGTCGCCTGACCAGCGAAGCGACAACCCACCCACACGTCCGGCACGGGGGCCGGCGCAGCAACAACCAGCCGTACCCCTGAAGGGACGTAAGCACATGCCAAGAATCGGGCAACGGCGCTCGACCACGAGACGCCTTCTCCACGGCATCACCAGAACGCTGATTCCGCTGACCGTGATAGCCGGCGTCACCACCGGGACGGTAACGCCGGCCTCCGCCGCAACCCCCACCCTCACCGTCGACCTGGGCACCACCACCGGAGCCCTCCACTACGGCGCCTCCGGCGCGCTGTACGGCCTGTACGGCCCGGACATACCGACCAACAACCTCATTGAGGGGATGGGACTCCAGACCACCAACACGAAGGCCCAGGACGGACAGCAGCACCCCGGCTCGGACGCGCTGGAGGTCGCCAAGCCCTTCGTGGACAGCGGCGGCAAAGACATCATGATCTACATGACGGACGTGTACCGCACGTTCAGTTACGAGCGGGCCGACTACGCCGCCTACCAGGCGGCCATGAAGACCCAGGTCGAACAGGCGATGGCCAGCCCCTACAAGGACCGGATCGTCTTCGTCCCCTACAACGAGCCCGACGGTATGTGGTTCCAGGGCATGCGCACACAGGCAGGGCCGCTGGCCGCCTTCAACTCCGAGTGGCGCCAGACCTACGACTTCATCAAGGGCATCTGGCCTCAGGCGCGTCTGGCCGGGCCCAACACCTCCAGCTACACCGAGTCCTCCCTCAAGGGCTTCCTCACCTACTGCAAGGCCAACAACTGCCTGCCGGACGTGGTGACCTGGCACACCCTGGGCAGCCCGGCGGAGGTGCGCAGCACCGTCGACAACTACCGCGCCGCCGAGACCTCGGTCGGCATCCCCTCACACCTGCCGATCAACCTCAACGAGTACGCCCACCGCTACCACCTCACCGACCCCGGCCAGATGGTGCAGTGGATCTCGGCCATCGAGGACAAGAAGATCGACGGCAACCTGCCGTACTGGAACATCAACGGCAACCTCGGCGACTCCGCCGCCGCCCAGAACACCCCCAACGCCCAGTGGTGGCTGTACAACTGGTACACCTCCATGAGCGGCGACACCGTCAAGGTCACCGGCGCCGAGAACGACGCCGCGTACACCCTCCAGGGCCTGGCGAGCCTCGACACGGACAAGAAGCAGGCCCGCGTCATCCTCGCCGGGGGCGGCACCAGCGGTGACTCGAACACGGTCATCAAGAACATCGACCCCACGGTCTTCGGCAGCAGCGTGCACGTCAGCGTCTTCCAGGACCGCTACAGCGGCTACCTCGGCGCGGCGGCCACCCCGACCAGGCTCTCCGACACCGACGTCAGCGTGGGCTCCGACGGCTCGGTGACCATACCGATCACCCTTGACGCCATGTCCGCCTACGAGATCATCGTCTCCCCCGGCGGCACTGGCAGCAGCACCGCCTCCGACAGCACCTGGACGGCCACGTACGAGGCCGAGAACGCCAACCTCAGCGGCAGCGACCACAACATCAACACCGAGGGCACGCCCAGCAACGTCGGCGGTTTCGCCACCTCTGGCCGCCAGGACGTCGGCGGCCTGCGCACCGGCTCCGACACCGTCATCGGCTTCCCCGTCACGGTGCCCACCACCGGCGACTACAAGGTGTCGGTCTTCGCCAACAGCTACCGCAAGGACGCCCAGGTCAAGGGCCCGACCAATGTGTACATGCGCGTCGACGGCGGCGCGTCCAAGAGGGTCGACCTGCCGGTTGGCTTCCAGTGGGTGGTGTGGGGCCACAGCGACGCCACCGTGCACCTGACCGCGGGCAGCCACACCATCAGCCTGGCCACAACCGGCGACAACGGTGCCGCGACCGACGGCGACGCCATCGTCGACAAGATCGACCTCCAGTACCAGGACTCCAGTGTCCAGGGCACCACCGTCCACGAGGCCGAGCAGGCCTCGCTGTCCGACAACGGCACGACTTCCTACACCTCCCAGGGCCAGTCCGGCGCGGGCGCGGTGAACCTGACCTCCGGCAAGTCCGCGACGTTCTGGGTCTACTCCGAGCGGGACGGCTACGCGGACCTGACGGCCCGCTACCGCAACACCGGCCAGGCCGGCCTCACCGTCAACGGCAGAACCGTCAACGACCAGACCCTCGCCGGCGCGACGGCCGGCGCATGGTCGACCTCCGCCAACCGGGTCTACCTGAACGCCGGAATCAACAAGGTCAGGGCGACCGGCGCCGGTGGCACCCTCACCCTGGACCGCCTGGCAGTCACACCGTTCAGCCCCACCAACGCCGTCACCACCGGCAACGTCGTCACCTACCAGGCCGAGAACGGCACCCTCACCGGCACCGCGGCCGCCGACACCACCTACAGCCAGGCCAACGGCGGCGTCGTCACCGGCATCGGCAACGGAACCGCCAATGCCCTCACCCTCAACGTCAACGCGCCCGAGGCCGGCACGTACGCCATGACCATGCGCTACGCGAACGCCGAGGAACTACCCTCCAAGCACTACAACCCCGACCTCATGGCCGAACACGCCGATGTCAGGGTCAACGGCGGTGACGCCACCCGCGTCAACTTCGCCAGCACGCTGCACTGGAACCAGTTCAACGACTACACCGTTCCCGTCACCCTCGCCAAGGGCGCCAACACCGTCAGGTTCACCTCCTCACAGCTCTACAACTACGACGGCACCACCATCGGCCTGGTCTACTCCGGCGGCGGCAGCGACATCGGACAGCCCATGCGCTCCAGCTCCGCGCCCCACCTCGACCAGGTCTCCTTCGCACCGGCGAGTCTGCACATCGGCGCCTCGACCGGCTTCTCCTCCACGGCAGTCGCCCAGCACAGCGGGCTCTGCCTGGAAGACCCAGCCAAGTCCACCGCGGACGGCACCCAGTACGAGCAGAACACCTGCGGAAGCGGCCAGGAACAGCGCTTCGACTTCCACCCCGTCAGCGGCGCGACCGACACCTACACCATCGTCAACCACTCCAGCGGCAAGTGCCTGGACATCTCCGCCTACTCCACCGCCAACGGGGCCGCCGTCCAGCAGTGGACCTGCCACGGCGACACCAACCAGCGGTTCACCCTCAAGCCCGTCACCGCGCTCGGCAACAGCCAGGACTACCAACTGGTCGCCGTCAACAGCGGCAAGTGCGTCGACGTCAGCAACATATCGACCGCCTCCGGCGCGAAGATCCACCAGTGGCCCTGCGACTCCGCGAGCACTCTGAGCACCAAGAAGAACCAGATCTGGCGCCTGCTCGGCAAGAGCTGACGCCCGGCACCCTGTGGGGTCTTCCGGCCGGCTCCGGCGGACCCCACAGGTCAGGTCGGGTCTGTACGGTGCGCGGTGTAACTCCCGAGCTGGAAGCGACAGTTGATGACTGACGTGGCGAGTGACATCGGGGCCGGGGAGGCCGTTGTGAGTGGGGCGGGCGCCGTGGATGACGGGCTGGTCGCCGAGCTGGTGGCCCGGGCCCAGGCCGGTGGGTGAAGCTCACCGGGGATGACGGCCTGCTGCAGCAGCTGACGAAGCGGGTGCTGGAGTCCGCGCTGGAGGGCGAGCTCACTGATCATCTGGGGCACGAGCCCGGTGAGCGGGCCGAGGGCGGCCGGGAGAACTACCGCAACGGGCACCGCTCCAAGACGGTGATCACCGAGTCGGGGCCGGTCGAGATCGCGGTGCCGCGGGACCGGGCCGGGTCGTTCGAGCCGCAACTGGTCAAGAAGCGTCAGCGGCGTCTGGGCGGGGTGGACGAGATGGTCCTGTCGCTGTCGGCGAAAGGGCTGACGCACGGGGAGATCTCCGCGCATCTCGCCGAGGTGTACGGCGCGGAGATCTCCAAGTCCACCATCTCCACGATCACCGACAGCGTGATGGCCGGCATGACGGATTGGCAGAACCGTCCCCTGGACAGCGTCTACCCGGTCGTCTTTGGTCTGCGACGGCCTGACCGGCTTCCCGAACGCCGTGAACACGGTCTGGCCTGCGTCAATCGTCCACCAGTTCCGGATCCAGCTCCTCGGCTCGCTTGCGTCCGCCGCCCGGCCGCCGAACCCGCACCCCGCACCTACCACGCCTTCGCCGGCCTCCAGCTCGAAGACGCCCCGTCGAACCGTGGTCTCGCTGGCCCCCGTGACCCGTGCAACGGCTCGAACGCCACCATGCCCCAGCAGCCTCGCCTCGGACCCCATCAGCAAACGCCGCTGTCGTTCGTCCAGGTGCGGCAGCAGTACCCCGAACCGCACAGCGAGCTGCCCGAGATCCCCCTCCGAAATCGCCATACCAGACCAACGAGACGCAACCCCGGAAGCGACACCTTGATTCCTTACGGCTTCACCTACTGAGGAACAGCTTTCGTTACGCGGCCCGGCAGGACTGGGAGAAGATCGCGAAGGCACTCAGGCCCGTCTACACCGCCCCGACTGAAGAGGCGCCGCTGGAGCGGTTCGTGGAGTTCACCGACACCTGGGGCGGGAAGGATCCGGCGATCGTCCGGCTCTGGGAGGCGGCCTGGGCGGAGTTCGTGCCCTTCCTCCGGTTCGACGTGGAGATCCGCAAGATCGTCTGCACTACCAACGCGATCGAGAGCATCAACGCGCGGATCCGCAAGGCCGTCCGGGCCCGGGGACACTTCCCCACCGACCAGGCCACTCTCAAGTGCGTCTACCTGGCCGTCATGAGCCTGGACCCGACCGGCAGCGGACGCAAACGCTGGACCATGCGCTGGAAGGCCGCGCTCCAAGCCTTCGACATCACCTTCGACGGCCGGCTCACCGCCGGACGACGCTGAACAAAACCGACTGAGTTTCACCGTTCGCTACACAGACCCTAGCCAGGTGCCCACGCACGTCGCGCTGTCCTTCACGGTGCTCGCGCGTGCCCTGAGTGATGTGGAAGACGGCGGGTTCGCGCTGGTCATCAACGGACTGTCCCTGAGCGTCGGTATCACCACGGGACGCTTCGAGGCACTCCTCGACTCGATCATGGCCGGGGCGTCCGGCTATGTCCTGAAGCAGATCCGGGGCTCGGACCTGGTCTCCGCCGTCCGCACCGTGGCCGCCGGCCAGTCCCTGCTCGACCCGAGCGCCACCACCAGGCTGCTGGCCCGCCTCCGTCAGGACCAGCAGCCGGAGGAGACGGAACCGGACGCGCTGCCGGGCCTGACCGGCCGGGAGCGGGAGATCCTGGCCCTGATCGGCGAAGGACTCACCAACCGCCAGATCGGCCAGCGGCTCTACCTCGCCGAGAAGACCGTGAAGAACCACATCTCCCGCCTGCTGGCCAAGCTCGGTGTGGAGCGGCGCATCCAGGCGGCCGTCATCGCCACCCAGGCGCAGGACCGGTCGAAGCAGGAGGGCCGCTGAGGATCCCGGTGACGGCGGCGCGGCGCCGGCCCCCTCGACCGGGCTGACCGGGAACCGCAGACACCGGGCCCTGCCGTTGGACATGGTCGCGTACTGCCCCGTGTGACGGGACGTCAACCCCTGTTCCCGACGCACCCACGCAAAGACGGTCAGTGCCGGTCGCGGGACGCCAAAGGCGGTAAAGGCCGACCGTCGGCGTGCGCGAGCGACAGGGCTCCGTGCCGGTCGGGCCGGCCAGGGGCGGCCGTCTCCGGCTCGGCCGTCCCGCGTCCGGAACCCGATCCCTCTTATTTCGGCGGGAAAATGTCATAGACGGGCAATCAGCGACAAGGTGCCCGCTCCGGGGTCGGTCGATGCTGAGATGCGCCATGGAAGCAGGCGAGCACAAGGCGCAACCCGGCTCGATCCCCGTGGCCGAGGAACCGTTCCGCGCGTTGCTGGAAGCGGCTCCCGACGCGATGGTCATCGTGGACGACGCCGGGGTGATTCGCCTGGTCAATGCCCAGACCGAAGCGCTGTTCGGTCACCCTCGGAACGAGCTGCTCGGCCGGCCCGTCGAGATGCTGGTCCCGCGGCGCTTCCGTGCCCAGCACCCGGGCCACCGCGCGGGCTACTCCGGCAACCAGCAGGTCCGTCCGATGGGCGCCGGCCTCGAACTCTACGGGCTGCGCAAGGATGGAGCCGAGTTCCCGGTCGAGATCAGCCTCAGCCCGCTGCAGACCCCCGACGGACTGTTGATCTCCGCCGCCGTGCGCGACGTCAGCGAGCGCAAGGCGGCCGAAGCACGCTTCCGCGCGCTGCTGGAGGCGGCTCCCGACGCCATCGTCATCGTGGATGACGCAGGCACGATCCAGTTGGTCAACGCACAGACCGAGGCCCTGTTCGGCTATCGGCGCGAAGAGCTGTTGGGACACCCGGTGGAAGTCCTGGTCCCCCAGCGGTTCCATCACCACCACCCTGCCCACCGCCACGGTTATGTCGACAACCGCCGAGTGCGCCCCATGGGCGCCGGCCTGGACCTGTACGGGTTGCGCAAGGACGGAGTCGAGTTCCCGGTCGAGATCAGCCTCAGCCCGCTGGAAACCCCGGACGGCACCCTGGTCTCCGCCGCCATCCGCGACGTCAGCGAACGCAAGAGGGCCGAGGCCCAGCTCGCCGAACTCTACGAACAGCAGCGCCATGTCGCCCTGACCCTGCAGCGCAGCCTGATGGGCTCTCCCGCTCCCCTGCCCGGCATGGACACCTCCAGTCGCTACTTCCCGGCACGGCAGGGTCCCGGTGTGGGCGGGGACTGGTTCGACCTGATCGCCCTGGGCGGCGGTCGCATGGGAGTGCTGATCGGCGGTCGCATGGGAGTGCTGATCGGCGACGTCATGGGCCGTGGCCTGGAGGCCGCCGCCGTCATGGGCCAACTGCGCTCGGCCTCGCACGCCCTGGCCAAGACCGGCATGCCCCCCTGGCAGCTGATGCGGGCCCTGGACGCGGTCGTCAGCGAACTGCCCGACCAGCTCGTCACCTGCTGCTACCTGGTCCTGGACCCGGACGAGAGCGCCCTGACCGTGTGCTCCGCCGGGCATCTGCCGGTGCTGCTGGTGGACCCCACCGGACAGGTCCGCAGGCTCCCGGTTCCGGTCAGCGTGCCCCTGGGCGTCGGAGAAGTACCCCACCAGGAGACCCGGATGACCGTGCCGCCGGCCTCGGTACTGGCCCTGTACACCGACGGCCTGGTGGAAACCCCCACCAGCGACATCGAACTGCAGATCGACGCCCTCGCCATAGCTCTGGAGAAGGCCCTCGCCGACATTCCCTGCCTGGAGCGGGCCGCCGACTCCGTCCTCACCGCCCTGCTGCCCGATCCCCAGGACTACAGCGACGACGTGACCCTGCTGCTGGCCCGCATACCCCCCGCTCCGATGACCGTGGTGTCCGCGCTGCTGCCCGCGCAACCGGTCAGCGTGGGGGAGGGTCGCCGCTTTCTGCGCCGCACCCTGCGGGACTGGCACTGTGAGCACCTCACCGACACCGCCTGTCTGCTGGCCTCCGAACTCATGGCCAACTCGGTGCGCCACGCCTGTGACCCCCTGCGCCTGCGCCTGCGCCGCGCCAGGGACGAACTCCACATCGAGGTCTGCGACGGCAGCCCGGTCCTGCCCCGTGCCAGGACCGCGGGTCCCGATGAGGAGTCCGGACGCGGACTGGTCCTGCTCGACCAACTGGCCTCGGCCTGGGGCACCCTGCTCACCCAGGACGGCAAGACCGTGTGGTTCTCGCTCCCCCTGCCCGGCTCCGCCCACCGCCCGGACGAGAACGGGACGGACGATCCGAGCGACTCCCCGGAGTAGGCCGCCCGGTGCGGGACGGCGTGACCCTGGCCCGCAGAGCCGAGCCGTCGCGCGACGACTTCGGCGAAGCCGAGTGGTTCACCCCGGTCCGGGCGTTCCACGTCGGCCGGGCCGTCTGCGCCGGACAGCGCGGGGCACCGTCGCTCCGCTCGGCGGGACGGGCCGTACGGCGGGTGAGGCACCGGGGCACGGTTGTCGCGGACGAGGTGGCTCCTTCGGCCGTCGATCGCTTTCCGCCCGGCGCCGTGTGAACCCGCAGACCGTCCGCCAGGGCGAGTGGCCGACAGGCGGGGCATCTTGTAGCGGCAGGACCCAAATGGCCCAGACACGAAGTCCGTTCGGCCCCTACGACTGGTCCCGTGTGCGGGTGAGGCTGGCGCGACCGGACAGTGAGCAGGGAGCTTGGGAGGTGCTGGCCGTATGGATGCTTCCACCGCGGCCTCGGCCTCCGCGCTGCGCACAGCCCACGAGCGGTTCGTGACCTCACCCGCAACGCCGTCAGGAGTGCGGCGTCTGGTGGCCGACTCGTGGCGGCGTTGCAGAGCGTGCGGTGTACAACCCGACGGCAGTCGTCCGCCTCGCTTGCCCAGGACGTCCGAGGAACTGGCCGTGTACCGGAGCGTCCACCCGCTGGCCGCCGTGCTGCCCCTGTTCCGGGAGCTGTTGGGAGCCGGTGCCGCGGACGACGGGCATGTCTTCGCGGTCGGCGACGCCGACGGGACGCTGCTGTGGGTCGAGGGGGATTCCGCGGCCGTCGAGCGTGCCGAGCGGATGCGCTTCGTCGAGGGGGCCCTGTGGTCGGAGGCGCAGGCCGGGACCAACGCGCCGGGCACGGTGCTGGAGGTGGGCCACCCCGTGCAGATCGTGGCCGGCGAGCACTACAGCTCCGCGGTGCACGGCTGGTCGTGTGCCGCCGCTCCCGTGCGCGACCCCGGCACCGGGCGGGTGCTCGGCGTGGTCGACCTCTCCGGTGGCGGCACCATCGCCACGCCCTCCGCCCTGGCCGCGGTGCGAGGGGCCGCGCTGGCGGCCGAGGCGGAACTCGCCCGTGCGCTGCCCGGACCGCCGGCCCTGCTCGGCCCCGACGGGCACGTGCTGCGTGCGTCCGCCGCCCGATGTGAGACGGAGGTACGGCTGACCGCGCTGGGCCGGGACAACGCCCTGCTGCAGTGCGACGGGCGCGTCCACCGGCTGAGCCCGCGGCACAGCGAGATCGTGGTAGCGCTCGTCATCGAGGGCCGGGGCGTCACCGGCGAACGGCTCGCGGTGGACCTGTCCGAGCGGGACGTGTGCTCGTCGACACTGCGTGCCGAGCTGACCCGGCTGCGCACCGTGCTCGGCCCCGCCCTGCTCGGATCACGGCCGTACGCTCTGCTGCGCCCTGTGCGGACCGACTTCGCCGACGTGGCCGCGCTGCTCGCCCAGGGCCGGGTCGCCGAGGCGCTGGACCGCTGTCCCGGTCCGCTGCTGCCGCGTTCCGAGGCGCCGGCGATCGCCGAGCATCGCAGGGCCCTGGAGCAGCAGTTGCGAGGTGCCGTCCTCGGCGCTGGTGATGCCGGGCTGCTGCGCCGCTGGGTGGACGCGGCCCGGGGAGCCGACGACGCCGCCGCATGGCTGGCGCTCGCCCACCTGCTGCCCGGCGGTTCGCCGCAGCGCGCGGCAGCGGCGGCCCGCGCTCGTGCGCTGGACGCGGAGCTGGTGGTCCCGCCCCAGGTGGGACGCCATGCAGCGTTGTTGCAGCGTTCCCGTCCCTAGCGTGCTGAACATCAGCACGATCGTCGTGATGAGAGAGGGGACGGTCATGAAGTACCAGCCTCCTGGCAGGCCGGGCAGCCCCGTACATGTGGCGCCCCGGTACGAGAACTTCATCGGCGGCAAGTGGGAGGCACCCACCACCGGCGAGTACTCCGCCAACCTGTGCCCCGCCACGGCCAAGCCGATCTGCGAGGTCCCGAAGTCGGGTCCCGACGACATCGAACTCGCCCTGGACGCCGCGCACGCGGCGAAGGACAAGTGGGGCGAGGCCTCCACCGCCCAGCGGGCCGCGGTGCTGAACAAGGTCGCCGACGCCATCGACGCCCACCGCGAGGAACTGGCGGTTGCCGAGAGCTGGGAGAACGGCAAGCCGGTCCGCGAGACCCTGGCCGCGGACATCCCGCTGGCGGCCGACCACTTCCGCTACTTCGCCGCGGCGATCCGCGCCGAGGAGGGCTCGATCACCGAGATCGACAAGGAGACCGTCGCCTACCACTTCCGCGAGCCGCTGGGTGTGGTCGGACAGATCATCCCGTTCAACTTCCCGCTGCTGATGGCCGCGTGGAAGCTTGCCCCGGCGCTCGCCGCCGGCAACACCACGGTCCTCAAGCCGGCGTCGCCGACCCCGTGGTCGATCCTGAAGCTGATGGAGGTCATCGGCGACATCGTGCCGCCGGGCGTCCTCAACGTCGTCAACGGACCCGGCGCCGCGATCGGCAAGGCGCTGGCCACCAACAAGCGCATCGCCAAGGTCGCCTTCACCGGTGAGACCACCACCGGCCGGCTGATCATGCAGTACGCGGCGCAGAACATCATCCCCGTCACGCTGGAACTGGGCGGCAAGTCGCCGAACATCTTCTTCAACGACGTGGCCGCCGCCGACGACGACTTCCTGGACAAGGCCGTCGAGGGACTCGTCCTGTACGCGTTCAACAAGGGCGAGGTCTGCACCGCTCCCTCGCGCGCACTCATCCAGGAGGACATCTACGAGGAGTTCATGGGCCGCTGTCTGGAGCGGATCCGCGCCATCAAGCAGGGCGACCCGCTCGACACCGCGACCATGCTCGGTCCGCAGGTCTCCAAGCAGCAGATCGAGAAGATCGCCTCGTACGTCGACATCGGCCTGAAGGAAGGCGCCGAATTGCTCGTCGGCGGCCACCGGCCCGGAATCGGCGGGGAGTTCGCGGACGGCTACTTCTACGAGCCGACCGTGCTCAAGGGCCACAACAAGATGCGGGTCTTCCAGGAGGAGATCTTCGGTCCCGTCCTCGCGGTCACCACGTTCAAGGACGAGGCCGAGGCACTGGAGATCGCCAACGACACGCTGTACGGCCTCGGGGCCGGCGTGTGGAGCCGCGACACCAACCGCACCTTCCGGATGGGCCGCGCCATCAAGGCCGGCCGCGTCTGGACGAACTGCTACCACCAGTACCCCGCGGGTGCCGCGTTCGGTGGCTACAAGGTCTCCGGCATCGGTCGCGAGAACCACAAGATGATGCTCGACCACTACAGCCAGACCAAGAACCTCCTGGTCAGCTATGGCACCAAGCCGCTCGGCCTGTTCTAGCCGAGCCGGCGATCCCAGCGATTCGAGCGATCCCAGCGGATCCGAAAGGGTGCACCGACATGCCCGCGACGCTTGAGAACGGCAACGCCGGGCGCGTCACCGCCACCCGGGCGGCGCACCGGGCCATACAGACCCTGCGCGCCGCCCATGGCCGGCCGGTGATGTTCGTCCAGTCCGGCGGCTGCTGCGACGGCAGCGACCCGATGTGCTTCCCCGGCGGCGAATTCCTCCTCGGCGAGGGCGACATGCTGCTCGGCGTCCTGGACGGCGGCACCTTCCACATAGACGCCGATCTGTACGAGGCCCTCGGCCGCCCACGCCTCGTCCTGGACGTCGAGGAGGGAACCCCGGGCGGCTTCTCCCTCGCGGCAGGGGACGGGCTGCGTTTCGTCACACGGATCGAGGAACCGGCCGAGAGCCGGCATCCGGCACAGAGCCCAGTTGAGGAGCAGACCATGAAGGCAGCAGTCGTCACCGACTTCGGGAAGCCCCTGGAGATCCAGGAACTTCCCGTCCCCGAGCCCGGTCCCGGCCAGATGCTCGTCCGCATGGAGGCCTCCGGCCTCTGCCACACCGACATCCACGCGGCCCACGGCGACTGGCCGGTCAAGCCGCAACCGCCGTTCATCCCCGGCCACGAGGGCGTAGGACCCGTCCAGGCCGTCGGCGAGGGCGTCAGCGTCGAACTGATCGGCAAGCGGGTCGCCATCCCGTGGCTCGGCTCGTCCTGCGGCACCTGCCGCTACTGCGTCACCGGCTGGGCGACCCTCTGCGAGAGCCAGGTCAACAGCGGCTACTCCGTGGACGGTTGCTTCGCCGAGTACGCCGTCGTCGACGCGGGCGCGGTCGTCCAGGTGCCCGACGGTGTGTCGTCGTTCGACGCGGCGCCGCTGACCTGCGCGGGCGTCACCACATACAAGGCGATCAAGGTCGCCCGTGTGGTCCCGGCCGAACGGGTCGCCGTCTTCGGCGTCGGTGGCCTCGGCCACCTCGCCGTCCAGTACGCACGGCTCGTCGGCGGGTTCGTCACCGCCGTCGACCTGGAACCGGACAAGCTGGGCCTGGCCCACCGGCTCGGCGCCGACCAGCTCGTCAACGCCCGTACGCACGACCCGGTCGCGGAGATCAAGGCGGCCGGCGGCGCGGACGTGGCCGTCGTCCTGGCCGCGAGCGCGAAGGCGTTCGAGCAGGCCTACCGGTCCCTCAACCGGGGCGGGCGCCTGGTCATGGTCGGCCTGCCCGCCGACAACGCCGCGATCAACGTGCCGATCTTCGAGACCGTGCTCGGCGGGATCTCCGTCATCGGCTCCATCGTCGGCACCCGCCAGGACCTGACCGAGGTGTTCGCCCTGCACGCCGCGGGACGCACCCAGGTCATCGCCGAACCACGGCGCCTGGAGCAGGTCAACGACTCCTTCGACGAGGTCCTCGGCGGACGGGCCGAAGCGCGGCTCGTCTTCGAGTTCTGAGAGTTCTGTGGCCCGGCACCCACCGGGCCACCGGGAGAGGCAGCAGACCATGGGAACCGTCACTGTAGGAGCCGTACGGGAGCGGGCACCCGGCGAACGCCGTGTCGCCCTCGTCCCCGAGGCCGTCACCCTCCTGCGCCGGGCCGGACTCGACGTCCTCGTAGAGACCGGAGCCGGATCCGGCGCCTGGTTCACCGACGCCGACTACACGGCGGCGGGCGCGAACGTCGTACCCCCGGACGAACTGTACGAACGCGCGGACGCCGTACTGTGCGTGGGCCCGCCGGACGCGGAGAGCGCGTCCGCGCTACGCGCGGGGCAGACCCTGATCGGTCTGCTCGAACCGCTGCGAAACCCCGTGCCGGTCGAGGAGCTGACCGGACGCGGTGTGCGCACGGTGAGCCTCGATCTGCTGCCCCGTACCCTCAGCCGCGCCCAGTCCATGGACGCGCTGACCTCCCAGGCCAGTGTCGCCGGTTACAAGGCGGCGTTGGTCGCGGCGGACTCGTACGACCGGTTCTTCCCGATGCTGACCACCGCGGCGGGCACCATGCGCCCGGCGCAGGTCCTCGTCCTCGGCGCCGGAGTGGCCGGGCTGCAGGCGATCGCCACGGCCCGTCGTCTCGGCGCCGTCGTCTCGGCGTACGACGTACGCCCCGAGTCGAGAGAGGAGGTGGAATCGCTCGGTGCCCGGTTCCTCGACGTCCAGAGCCCGCCCGAAGAGGAATCGGGCGCCGGACGGGACGGCTACGCACGTGAGTTGACCGAACAGGAACAGCGGGCCCAGCGCGAGGCGCTCGACGGGCACATCGCCCGCTCCGACGTGGTGATCACCACGGCACAGGTACCGGGCCGCAGACCGCCGCTCCTGGTGACCACCACCGCGGTCGAGCGGATGAAGGCCGGCTCGGTGGTCGTCGATCTCGCCGCGAGCGAACTCGGCGGGAACGTCGAGGGCTCCGAGCCCGACAAGACCACCGTCCTGGCGGGCGGCGTCACCGTCATCGGCGCCGGCCGGCTGCCGTCCGCCATGGCCACGGCCGCTTCCACCGCCTACGCCCGCAACCTCGTCGCGCTGCTGCGCCATCTCGTGCGCGACGGCGAACTGGTCCTCGACCCGGCCGACGAGATCACGGCCGCCCTCACCCGAGGAGGATCCTCATGAACAACCTCGATCTCCTCACCGCGATCACCGTCTTCGTGCTGAGCGTCCTGGTCGGCATCGAGGTCATCAGCAAGGTCCCGGCCACACTGCACACACCGCTGATGTCCGGCTCCAACTCGGTCCACGGCATCGTCGTCATCGGCGCGATGCTCATCGCGGCCGAGGCACACACCTGGCTCGGCTACGGCCTCGCCTTCGTGGCCATGGTGTTCGGCGCGATGAACGTCGTCGGCGGATACGTCGTCACGGACCGGATGCTGGAGATGTTCAAGGCCAGGCCGGCCACCGAGAAGCCCGTCACCGACACACGCGAGAAGACGGAGGTGTGAGCGCCATGGACACGGTCTCCGACGCCGTCCACTACATCTTCCTGGCAGCCGCAGCCTGCTTCGTCCTGGGACTGCACCTGATGAACCACCCCCGCACGGCCCGCCGCGGCAACACCCTCTCCGCCGGGGCCATGGCCGTCGCCGTCGCCGCCACCGTGTGGCTGGTGGCGGACGAGAACGTGATCAGCCGGACCGGATGGCTCGTGCTGATCACGGGCGGGCTGGTCGGCGCGGCCCTCGGCCTGTGGGCCGCACGCGAGGTCCGGATGACGGCCATGCCGCAACTGGTCAGCCTCTTCAACGCCGTCGGCGGTGGCGCGGCCGCGCTCATCGCGGTCGCTGACCTGCTCCAGGCCGACGCTCCGGCCGCCCTGGGCGCGCGGGTCTCCCTGCCGGGAGCGCTGTCCGTCGTCATCGGCGCGGTCACCTTCTCCGGATCGCTGGTCGCCGCGGGCAAGCTGCAGGGCGTCGTGCCCGGCGCGCCGGTGGTGTTCCCCGGAGCACGCCTGCTCAACGTCCTGCTGCCGGCGTCCTTCGTCGCCGGCACGGTCTGGCTGGTACTCGCGCCGGACTCGCGCGCACCGCTGTACGGGCTCGTGGCCGTGGCGCTGCTCTTCGGCGTGACGATGGTCCTGCCGATCGGCGGAGCCGACATGCCGGTGGTCATCTCGCTGCTGAACGCCTTCACGGGGTCGGCGGTCGCGATGGCGGGCTTCGTGCTCGACGAGACCGCGCTCATCGTCGCGGGCATGCTCGTCAGCGCCTCGGGCGGCATCCTCACCAAGCTGATGGCCGACGCGATGAACCGTTCCATCGTCAACATCGTCGTCGGCGGTTTCGGCACCGGCGACAGCGCGCAGGCGGCGGCCGGCCCGGGTGGTGCGCCGGCCCAGGTGCGTGCGGTCTCCGCGGACGACGTGGCGATCCAGCTGGCGTACGCGAGCAAGGTCGTCGTCGTCCCCGGCTACGGCCTCGCCGCCGCCCAGGCCCAGCACGAACTCGGCGCCCTGGCCAAGCTGTTGACGGACCACGGCGTCGACGTCACCTACGCGATCCACCCGGTCGCGGGCCGCATGCCGGGCCACATGAACGTCCTCCTCGCGGAGGCCAACGTGCCGTACACACAGCTCAAGGAGATGGAGGACGTCAACCCGGAGTTCCCGCAGGCCGACGTGGCCCTCGTCATCGGCGCCAACGACGTCACCAACCCGATCGCCCGCCGTCCCGGCAACGCGATCTCCGGAATGCCGATCCTCGACGTCGACAAGGCCAGGAGCGTCGTGGTCATCAAGCGCTCGATGGGCCACGGCTACGCGGGCATCGACAACGAGCTGTACACCAATCCCAGGACCGGCATGTTCTTCTCCGACGCGAAGAAGGGACTGTCCGAACTCAAGGCAGCGGTCGGTGAGTTCGTCGCCTGAACAGCACGGCGAGGCAGCGAGGCTCCCGCGCGAACGGCGCGGGAGCGTCGCCTTCTGCGCCGGGGCCCGAAGGGAATGGGCGGAACACGCGTCGGACGAGAGCCCACCGGGCCCAGGACTGGGTCACTCGGACCCTGCCCTGGGCGGGTCCGTGGCCCGCAGGCTGAAGGTGTGGCGTGATGCGCGGAGGAGTGGACGACGGCCGCCCGTGTGCTCACGAGTTCGATGCCGCAGCGTACGACGGATGTGCCGGGCCGTTCTCAAGACGGAGAGCGTGATCGAGCTCCGGGTCGACGGGGTCAGGGGCCCACCGCCTGCGCACGGTCCCGCACACGCCGACTCGGCCCGTACGCCCGCGGCGGCGCCGGGAGCTCGGTGAACGCGGTATGCCGCCTCACCCCGCCCGGCGGCCCGTACCTGAGCACACCTGGAGAATGCCATGCACGGCACGCCCCACCTCGTGAGTGATGTCATGACCCGCACGGTTGTCGCCCTGCAACGTGGAGCGACGTTCAAGGACATCGTGAGGGCCATGCAGCGGCGGAGGGTCAGCGCCCTTCCCGTACTGGACGGCGGGAACCGGGTCGCCGGTGTCGTCTCCGAGGCCGACCTGTTGCCGAAGGAGGCGTTCCGCGACGGAGACCCGGACCTCCCCCGGTCTCGGCTTCGCTCGACCGGGGGGGACCCCCATCACACAGCTGCGGCGCCTGTCCGATCTCACCAAGGCCGGCGCGGTGACGGCCGAGCAGTTGATGACCGCTCCGGCCGTGACCGTCCAGGCGGACGCGACCTTGGCACAGGCCGCGCGCATCATGGCCCGGCGCAGGGTCAAGCGACTGCCGGTCGTGGATGACCAGGGCGTGCTGGAAGGCATCGTCAGCCGCTCCGACCTGCTCAAGGTGTTCCTGCGGGGGGACGATGACATCGCCGAGGAGATCCGCCGCGAGGTCGTGGCCTTCCTGTTCCCCGATCCGGTCGAACCGGTGCGGGTGGGGGTGCGGGGCGGAATCGTCACGCTCACCGGCCACATTGGGGACACCGCTCTCGTGCCCGTCGCCGTACGCCTGGTACGTGCCGTGGAGGGCGTGGTGGACGTGGACTGCGCGCTCATGGGCCCACGCCGTCATCCGGGCCTCGACGGATCTCGACCCGGATCTCCCGGACGGTGAGGACGGCCCACAGCCCTCCCGAGGGCGCGAGCCGTCATGAACCGGGCTCCCGGCCCCGACCGGTTTTCCCTGCGTGCTCCTGTGCTCCTGTGCTCCTGTGCTCGCGTGGGACCGAACGGCCCGTCGCGGCATCCGGAACCGGGCCCGAACGTCCCGGAAGGCGTGCCTGGTCGGCCTCTGCCCGGGGCCCAGGGGAGGTGGGACTTTTCTTGCGACAGGTGTCAGGTATCGACAGCGGTTCTCGTGAGGGGGTGTCCACCGATGGAGCGGACGCGGCGTGCGAAGGCGTCGAGGGTGTGGTTCTGGCGGTGGCGGCGCAATCCACTGCGGCGCCGCAGCGACTCCATGGAGGCGTGGATCGTACTCGGCATCTGGACTCTCACCCTCCTGGGCGGCTCTGCCGCCGGCCAGTGGGCGCTGAGGTCGGCAGAGGACAGCATCGCCTCACGGAGTGCGGAGGTGCACACCGTGTCGGCCGTGCTCACCGAGGACGCGCCGAAGACCCCGGGTGTGACGACGTCCGGAACCGGCGGTGACCTGGTGTGGGCGAAGGTGAGCTGGACGTCCGCCGACGGTGCCACCCACACGGGCCGGGCGCGGGTCGAGCCGGGCGGCAAGGCGGGCACCACGGCCACCGTGTGGACGGACGGAACGGGCAAGCTGGTCTCCGAGCCCGCCACGGGCACCGAGGCGATGCTGGAGTCGGCGTTCGCTGGTGTGCTGGCCGGGGCCGGCGTCGGAGCCGGAGTGCTGCTGTGCGGGTGGCTGGTCCGCCGGCATCTGGAACGTCGGCGCATGGGGGAGTGGGAGACGGAGTGGAAGCAGGTCGGTCCGCAGTGGCGGAAGAGGATGACCGGCTGACAGAGGCCGACCGGCCCCGTACGGGACCCGGTCGGCCCACGCGTGTCCCGGTCGGGCGCGCCACGCTGGAGTGAGGAAGTGAGGAAGGAAGCAGAGGAGGGAGAACATGAACGGCGTGATCGAGCGGTTGCACGGCTGGCCGGCGTTGCCCGACCTGTTCGGCTGGGCCGAGTCCGGGTTCCCCGGCGCGCACATGGTTCCCGGGCTGCACGGCATCCGTGTCGAAGAGCATCTGGCGGACGGAACGTATGTGCTGCGCGCCGAACTTCCGGGCATCGACCCCGCGAAGGACGTCGAGATCACCGTGGAGGAAAGCGTTCTGACCCTGCGGGCCGAGCGCGGTGAGGAGACCACGGAGAAGCACCGTACGGAATTTCGCTACGGCACCTTCGCCCGCTCCGTCCGGCTGCCCGCCGGAGCGAGGGGTGACGAGGCGACCGCGGAGTACAAGGACGGCGTCCTGACAGTCACGGTCCCGGTCCCGGAGGAGGAGACGGGTGCCAGGACCATCCCGGTGCGGCACGGCTGAACAGCCGCACCACGGTGCGCGGCCGGGTGCCGTACCGGCCGCGCACCCGTACGTCCGACCGCCGGCAGACGCGGTACCCGGCCGATCGGACACTCCCCGACGACCTTTCCGGCGCGGGCCGCGTTCTGCCCCTCGGAGCGAGCCCGTCGGCGGCGGACGAGCCTCCCGTCCGCCGCCGACGATGCCGGCGGTGCGCATCCCAGGTCCGCCAGGGCCGGCCGCCGTGCCGCGCCACGCGTCCGGCAGACGCCCGGCGAGCACCGGGTCGCGGCACGGGGCGGCGGGGTACGTCACCTCGGGTCACTCCGAGGTGCTCCGGCGGTGAGGTCGCACTCGACGTCGACCACGCCTTCGACGGCGCGCACGAGGCGGGCGGCCACCGGCACCAGTGAGGTGTCCCTGATCCGTCCGGTGAGCGTGACGACGCCCTCGGAGACCCGCACCCGGACGGGCTCGACCGGGGTTGGGAACAGGCGTGTGACGACTTCGTGGCGGACCTCCTCGGCGATGTCGTCGTCGGTCCGCAGGAAGACCTTCAGCAGGTCCGCTCGGCTGACGACGCCTTCGAGCATGCCCACTTCGTTGACGACGGGCAGCCGCTTGACCTTGCGCAGGGCCATGATGCGTGCGGCCTCGGCGATGGTGGCGTCGGCGTGGACGGTGACGGCCGGTGCATTCATCAGCTCCCCCGCCGTCAGCCCACCGGCCTTGGCCAGGTCGTCCAGGCGACGCATCTGGGTGAACCGGTCGGGGTCGCTGTCGCGGAACTCCTCCTTCGGCAGCAGATCGGCCTCGGAGACGACGCCGATCACCCGGCCCTCGCCCTCCAGCACGGGCAGGGCGCTGACCTTCCACTGCCCCATGAGCTCCACGATCTCCTTGAACTGGGCATCGCGGCCGACGGCGACGACGGTATGCGTCATCACATCGCTCACGACGCGCGGGCTGCCGAACATGGCGTCCTCCTTTGGCGGGTCAGGTGCGTTCGAAACCGAGGTCCGGCACATGGGTGGCGCGGGAGACGCACGGACCGGGTCGCCGTCGACGACGCCCCGGTTCCGCGTGGTGCGCGGCACGAGGCGGACGGACGCGGGGTCCGTTCCCGTCCAGGGCCGCCGTTCTCGCGCTGTCTGCCATCGTTCCCCTCCACAATGCCGTGGGGGCCACTGGTCCCATCGTGGGCGCGCACCGGGCGGGGCGCCACGGGTCGTCCGGTCCTGGGGAAGGGGTCGTTCGGCCCCGGTGCGCGGCAGCGTGCTCACGGATTGCGCTGTCGGCGACCGGGCGCGTGACGACGACATCGGCTACCTGCCACAGCTGCCGCGCCGCGGCCTCCGGGAGCGGATCGTGACGACCGCGTTCAGTGCGCTTCGGGAGCGCCTACCGGTCCGGTGACGTGGCGTTTCCACCCGGCCCTCGGTATGTGTGCGGGGCGCGGGCGGTCCTGCCCCGACCGGCCCCGAGGCCGGGGCCGGTCGGCTCATGCGCCGTGACCGGTACCGGAGTTGACTGAGCATCAGGGAAACAAATCCACCTTGAGGGGAGTGAGGGCCATGGGTACGAGTCTCACACCGGAGTTCTGGGAGCGGTTCGCCGTGCTGCTGGTGGTGGCCATGGGAGTGACCTGCGTCCTCACCGCGGTGTTCGACGCGTGGGCGGTCCGCCTGCTGAGGCGGCGTGTGCGCAGGGTGCAGCCACCGGTGCCGTTCCGTTCGGACACGACGGATCACGCCACGTCCGGTGACGGTACATCCATCCGTTGCTGAGGAAAGCATGGCCGTATGACATCGACAGGTACCGGGGACCGACCACGCCGCATCGACGTCGGCTCCTTCCCGGCCGAGAGAAGGCTGGTGGTCGCCGCCCAGCGGGCCGGGCGACGCATGGCGGCCATGCACTGTCTCGTCGAACTCGACGTGACGACAGCGCGGGAGCTGCTCGCCGCGTCGCACCGGCCGGTGTCACTCACCGCGTTCGTGGCGGCCTCCGTCGCCAGGGTCGCGGCGGCACATCCGCACGTCCACGCCTATCGGGACTGGCGTGGCCGCCTCGTCCGACATCATCACGTCGACGTGGGGACGATGGTGGAGGTGGACACCGCGCAGGGCCCCTTCGCCCTGCCGCACGTCCTGCGCGACGCCGACGTACGCGACGTCCCCGACCTCACGGCAGAGCTGCGGGCCGTCAAGGCCGACCCCACGGTAACCGGCCCGGGGCGGATCCTCGACCGATACGGCAGCACCCTGACCCGACTGCCCGGCCTGCTGCCGGCGATGTACGCGTTGCTGGCCAGGTCCGTACGGTTGCGGCAGACCACCGGGACCGTCGCCGTCACGGCGATCGGCATGTTCGGCGCCGGCGGGGGGTTCGGGATCGCCTCTCCCTCCCTGTTCCCCCTACAAGTCGTCGTCGGCGGGCTGACCGAGCAGCCCCGCGTCGTCGACGGGCGCGTCGGGGTCCGCGAGGTGTTGGACCTCACCGTCACCTTCGACCACAACGTGACCGACGGCGCGCCCGCCGCCCGCTTCGTGGCGGATCTCCGCCGTGTTGTCGAGACCGCCGAGGTACTGCGCTCGTCCGACGACGCCGACGACGGCGGGGGACTCGGCTCGGACGGACGAGGCTGAGCCAGGCCGCCGCATGGAACACGGCAGTCGGGCCCGAACGGGTACGCCCGGGGCAGACGGCGACGCCGTACGGCGGAGCATACGGCGGTCGTTCCACGATCGCGCGTCCCCCTTTCCTTCTCTCTTTCCTTCTACGCGGCGCCGCTCCGCAGAGGAGCAGACATCCCGACGGCCCGGAGCGGCGACGCGGGCGGGACAGCGGTGGCGGGCACCGCGACCATGGGGACCGTCGCGTGCCGCAGGCACGCGCGGCCGACCGCTCCCATCGGGGGCAGCCCATCCCGGCCGTGGACATCGCGCCCCACGGCCAGGAGCAGGGCGCCGTGCGCCTGCTGGAGCAGCACCCGCGCGGGCGGCCCCTCCACCAGGACGGCGCGGCAGGCACGGTCGACTCGTGGGCCGAAGACCTCTCGCACCGTCGAGGCGAGGAGTTCCGCGGCCCGGTCGCGCTGCTCCGCGACCGGCGGGTGCGCGGAGACGGGTGCGTAGGGGGCGAGTCCGGGCCCGGCCGGTTCCCAGGCGTGTACGGCGACGACCTCCGCGCGCAGCGCGGGGGCCTGTTCGGTGGCCCAGCGCAGAGCGGCCGTCGACGCCTCGGAGCCGTCGACGCCCACAACGATCCTGTTTCCGGCGATGAGTTCCGACATCGCTTCCTCCCTGGGTGTCCCCTTGTTCCCCGATGGCTCAGTACAGTGATGCCGGCCAGTTCGTCAGTACGGCGGTGATGACGCCGACGTCGAGCAGTACGCCGAGCGACAACCAGGGGTTGAACCAGAGGGCCTTGAGCACCAGCTCGACGGCTGCCGCGAGGACTGCGGCGGTCGCCAGGCCGCCGCTCTGTGCCGCCGTGGCCGACCCGGCGATGACATACAGGGTGGCCGTGACCGACGCGAGGCCGACAGCCGTCACCCTCATGAAGCGGGCCTGCGGTAGGCCCGCCGCCGCGAGTACCCAGGAGCGCCCGGGGTCGAAGGGTTCGTCGCCGCCCGTCCGCGCGAGCCACACCTGCAGATGGACGAGGCCGTGCAGGAAGAGGAACGTGGCGACGAGCGCCGTGGTCATGGCCGCGCCTCCGGTTCCGTGCCGCCCTGGTCGAGCCGGAACGGCGGGTGGGCGTCGGTGTGGAGGGCCGCGTGGGCGGCCACCCTCAGCACCCAGCGGTTGAGCCCGGTCACCAGGTCGAAGACCCCGCGCGGGCAGCGTCCGGTGGCCGCCAGGGCGACCCCGGCGAACAGCGTCAGCAGGCCGATGAGCCCGCACGCACCCCAGGACACGCTGACGCCGCCCAGGAGGAAGCCCAGGACCAGGTAGTGGGGCAGGGCGAGCAGCCACTTCACCAGCCACAGCCTGCGGGACAGTTGTGCGTCGCGGACCGCGGTCACCCGGGCGGGGTGCACGGGGCGTACGGCTTCCGTGCTCATGGCGGCCCCTCCCTTCGGATGCGGGTGCCGATCGTCAGCGGTAGTGGCGGTGGTCCTCGTGGTCGCCGATGTAGTGCCGCTCCTCCAGGACCACCTCCCGCTCACCGGGCCGCCGGACCGCGCCGGGCGTCGCCATGAACATGATGAGGCCGAGGACACCGGCGGCCATCAGGACGAAGCCGACGACGAACGAGCTGTAACCGAACACCAGGCAGGCCCCCAGCACGGCCGCGGCGATCAGGATGAGGGGAATCATGGCTGTCTTCCTTTCGTCTGCCCGGTCGCAACGCCGGGTCCTGCGGATGCCGGGAGCCGATCGTCGGCTCATCTCCGCGTGCGCCGAGGCTGTCGGGTGTCGCCCGGGAGCGCCTCCTTTGGGCCTAGCCTCCAGCGTCTGCCGCGGGACCTCTCCGGCACATGGGGCTGAGTGGGCAGGCAGCCGGGCCGAAAGGCCCTCGACGCCTGTGCGCAGGACCGGGCAGGGGCTCTCCCGCCTCTCCCGTCATCGCGTCCGTCTGCGGCGTCGGCCCGCGTCCCCGCTCCCTCACTCGGGACGCGTGACCGTCCACGCCCTCCCACGAGAGGAACGGCATGGGCCGAACGTCCCGTCGAGGGCCGAACCGTCCCTTCTGCCGCCCGTCCGGTGAGGCGACCGCCGTCGTCCGACCGCGACCCGATCGACGTACGGCTGCCCGATCGCGCGGTCCGCGTCCGGCCGGGGGAGACATGTCGGCTGGTGCTTCCCAAATGAACCGACAACTCGACCCTGCCCGCGGTCTGTTGCACCGTGGTCCAGGTCGGTGCGTCCTCGTGGGCGGCGGACACTGGGCCGGATGGTCCGGGGGAGGGCCTGGTAGCCCCTCCCCGCCGGGTTGTCGAAGGGCGACGCTGGTCAGGAGGAGCAGACCTAGTGTGGGAGGTGCGAGTCATGCTTCTGCCTGTGATCGCCGGAGTCGACGGATCCGCCGAGAGTCTGGCCGCGGCCGACTGGGCGGCGCGCGAAGCCTTACGGCGCGAGTGCCCCCTGCGGCTGGTGCACGTGTGGAACTGGCATCCGCGTCAGGGAGAGGGCGAATCGGTCAACGCCGTCCAACGACACCTGGCCCGGCGCTGCTTGCGTCAGGCGGAGGAGCGCGTCCGAGCCACATGCCCCGGCGTACTCGTGTACGACGAGCAGACGGAGGGGCCCGCGACACCGGCTCTCCTCGCCGCGGCGGACCGGGCCGAGCTGCTGGTGCTGGGCTCGCGTGGGCTCAGCGGCTTCACCGGATTCCTGGTCGGCTCGGTCGCGCTGGGCGTCGTGGCGAAGGCGAAACGTCCCGTCGTTCTCGTACGGGCCGGGGAGGAGGCCGGAGACGAACACCTGTCGGCGGACGACGGCAGTGCTTCCCTCCACACCGGCTACCGGGACGTGGTGCTCGGCCTGGACCTCGGTGATCCCTGCGACGAGGTGATCGAGTTCGCCTTCGAGGCGGCTCGGCTGCGCCGGGCCCGGCTGCGAGTGGTGTACGCCTGGCAGTCGCCGTCCGCCATCAGCCTGGGACCGGGGGACATCGCCCTGGTGGACGAACCGCAGCGTGGAGAGGAGTGGCAGGGGTTCCTGTCCGCACTGCTCCAGGTGTGGCGGGACAAGTACCCCGACGTAGAGGTCGTGGAATGCGTGCCGAAGGACAAGGCGTCGACCGCGCTGCTCCGCGCCGCCTCCGGGGCGGGTCTGCTGGTCGTCGGCCACCGTCTGACCGAGCGTCCGGTGGGCCCCCGCACGGGTCCCGTGACCCACGCGGCCATCCATCACGTCGGCTGCCCCGTGGCTGTCGTACCGCATGGATGAGAGGCCGCGGACCCGCCCGTCAGGTTCGCACCGGGCCGGTGAGCTGCACGATGTCGTCGGAGGCGACGTCGTGCAGCCGGATGGCGAGATCATCCAGGGCGCGGCTGGCCGCGAGTTCGTCGCCGATCTCCGGGATGGGGCGGTCGACCGGGTTGCGCCGGGCCACGCCCCTGCCGGTGACCGTCGACGTGGCCTCGGTGGTCAGCACGGCGCGAGCGCGGGTCTCGTCACCCTCTTCGGTGATGTGGATCCGCACGGTCCACTCCTTGGCTTGCCTGGTTTCCATCGTGATCACTCCTGCGCGCCGGGCGTAGGGCCGACAGGCCCCGGAGGGGCGTCGCGGACCTCACGGCGACATCCCTTCCTCTCAGCCTGCGCCTGTCCTCGGCGCCGGTCCAGAGCTCAGAAAGGGCGGCACCCCGCATGGCTGATGTCCCCGCGCGCCCGAGCCACGCGGCCGACTACCTCGTCCGCGCCGCCGTGACCGCGCCCTCCGTGCACAACACACAGCCGTGGCTGTCCGTCGAGGAGGGCAGGGACCGCGGCATCGAGGTGCACGCGGACGTCACCCGACGCCTCCTCCGCACCGATCCGTGCGGCAGGGAGATGGTCATCAGCTGTGGTGCCTCCCTGTTCAACATCCGCCTCGCGATGCGGCACCTCGGTTTCCACCCTGTCGTCCAGCCCTTTCCGCACCCGGGGAGCCCGGCGTTCCTCGCTCGTGTGGGCTGGGGGGCGTACGGGCCGTCCACACTCGACGAAGAGCGCATGTACGGTGCCCTGAGCCGACGGCACACCGTCCGTGGACCGTTCCGCACCGATCCTGTTCCGGTGCCGCTGATCGACGCGTTGCGTGAGGACGCCTCCGCCGAAGGAGCCACGCTGCACGTCATGGACATCGCCCACGATCGACTTCACCTCGCCGAACTCGTCCGGGCCGTCGAGGGCGTGCATCGAACCGATCCCGGACACCTCGCCGAACAAGCCCGGTGGGCCGGGCCGGCCCGTCGGCCCGGGTACGACGGAGTGCCCGCCTACGCGTCCGTCGCCCACCCGGACCGCACCCTCCTGCCAGGACGGGACTTCGCAGGCAGTGCCCAGAACGCTCCCCTCCCCTGCGCGGCGCTGGTCCGCGCGGACCGGGCTGATCGTCGTGCTCAGCACGGAGCGCGACGACCCGCCGGACTGGCTCCGGGCCGGACAGGCCCTCGAACGGATCCTGCTGCACGCCGCCACCCGCCACGTCATGGCGGCCTTCCACACCCAGCCCCTCGAACTCCCACGCCTGCGGACACGCGTACGTGAGACCCTCACCGCGGGAGAGTTCCCGCAGATGATCCTGCGCCTCGGCTCCGCGCTGTCCACCTGTCCGGTTCCACGGCGCCCGGCGTTGGAGGTCCTCACGGCGGGCGCCACCCGGTCCGTGGGCGTTTCCCGCTGACCACGACGAGAAGCCGCTACGGAGAACGAAGCCGCGGACGCGCCGAAGTCGGCGACGAGGTCACGGCCGGCTCGGCGGCGACCTCCGGTGGCCGGTGGAGCGTGTTGCGGATGGTGCGGTGCGAGGCGACGGAGAGCAGAGCCGCGCGGCGCCGCTCCGTCGGTCCGGGCGGCGGAGCGACCGTGACGTGGACGGACGCGACGCGGGCGACGAGGGCGGGGCGGTCGGCGGCCATGGTGAACTCCGCACGGACCCGGAGTCCGGCCCGCTCCAGGCCGTGGCGCCGCAGGTAGCGGCCGCGGCTAGCGGCCGCAGTGGAAGGCGACGCAGGTGGCCAGGGACGCCGCGAACAGCTCGGTGGGCGTCGGTGCGGTGTCCTGGCCACCGGCCTCCTCGGGCCGGTCGACCGGCAACCGGTGACCGCGGATCTCGACGGCGTACGCGTCGCCGTCCACATGAGAGACCTCGATCCGGTGCGCTTGCGCACCCGGCGACAGGGGGGGCGGTCTGTGGCGCGGTCTCGGGCATGTTCGTGCCTCCTCCTGCGTGTCGGGTGTCAGCCGCGACCCGTCGTCAGCCGGCGCCGCAGGGCGAAGGAGGCGAGGGCGAGGAGCACCGTCGCGAACGCCGTGAGGACGACGAGGTGCCGGAGGATCGCGGGCAGATCGCCGTCCTTGGACAGCAGCGTGGTCCAGGCGTCGACGGCCCAGGCGTGCGGCACCGCGTGCCCTGCCGTGCTGAGCCAGTCGGGCACCAGGGCCAGGGGCCACATGCAGCCGCCGAGCATGCCGAGCCCGGTGCCGAGCGCCGGGCCGACGGCATGCACCTGTTCCGGGGTGCGGAACAGCGCGCCGGCCAGCAGCCCGCTTCCCGTCCCGACCAGCGCCCATACGGTGATCAGGACCCCGGCGGCGAGCGGGTCGCCCCAGGCCACGCCGAAGGCGAGTGCGCCGATGCCCACGATCAGCAGGGACTGCAGCAGGGCCAGCAGCACATACGCGACCGTCTCGCCGAACACCAGGGTGCGGGCGGAGACGGGTGCCGCGAGCGCGCGGGCGTACACCCCCGTCCTGCGGGTCTGCACGATGGCCGCGCCGCCCGCCAGGGCGTTGATGAAGACGAACAGCACCAGCATGGTGGGGGTGCTGTAGCTGTAGCCCAGCGGCAGGTAGTCGCTCCGGCCGTCGACGGTCTCGGCGCGTACCGCGACGGGGGACGCCGCCCGCTCGACGCGGCGGGTCAGCGCCAGAGTCTCGTCGAAGCCTCCGTCCGTCTCACCTGCGGCGAAGCGCGCGGCCTGCAACCGCGCCGCGTGGTCGGCCACGACCGCCGACACCGAGGAGACCGCCGCGTGCCCGGCGCTCCCGGACGGCTCCACCAGCACCCGCACCGTGACGGAACGTCCGGCCCGCACCGCCTCGTCGAGACCGGACGGCACCAGGACGACCGCGTCCAGCTCGGCACGGCGCAGAGCGGCGCTCGCGTCCGACGCGGTCGCGTAGGCCTGCGTACGCAGACCGGGCGCGTCCTCCAGACCGGACACCAACTCCCTGGCCACAGGGCCTGCCTGAGCGGCCTGCACGAGGCCGACCCGGAACTGGTCGAAGCCGCTCACGGTGACCCCGATGACGACGATGATCGCGACCGGCAGCAGCACCATGAAGAACAGCGCCGTCCGGTCGCGGAGCGTGCGCGTCATCGTGGCCCGGGTCACGGCGAGAGCGGTCATGTCGTCCTCCTCAGCCGCAGGAGCAGTACGGTCACCATCGCGACGCCCGCCGAGAACGCGGCGATGCCGAGCAGCGGCATACCGACCGCCGCCCAGCCGCTCACGCCGGTGCCCAGGTCGGTGAAACCGCGCAGGGCCCAGCCGTTGGGGGTGAACAGCGTCAACCGCCGCATGAGCGCAGTGCCGGAGGCGAAGACGAAGTTGCCGCCGAGCAGGGCGAGCGCGAACACCACGATCGACGCGAGCCCTTCGGCCTGCCTCTCGGTCCGGGCGAGTGAGATCACCAGCGCGGTGAGGGACACCACGGCCACCGCCATGCCCGCACTCAGCGCGGCCACCCCGACCGGATCCGCCCAGCGGGCGCCGAACGCCAGCCACGAGACGACCGTGACGGTGGCGAGCCCGGCCAGGCTGTAGACGAACGTGGACAGCGACTTGCCCAGCAGCAGGGCACCCCTGCCGACGGGGGCCGCCGCGATCCGGTCGAGGGTGCCCTGCTGCTGCTCGACGAAGTATCCGCGTGCCCCGAAACCGACGGTGAACAGCACGAAGAACATGCCCATGCTCGGCCCGAAGTAGCTGATGACCTTCAGCGGGTCGTCGGCGAGTCCCTCCGGCCGTACCTCCTCCGGCAGGTGCAACAGGGCCGCCTCGCCGGCGAGTTCGGGTACGTCCTCCTGCGGGGCGCCCGCGGCCACGGCGGTGGCGACCGACAGACGATCGGCGTTGACCTGGGCGACGTACGACTCGGTGACGGCACGCGCCAGCTGCGCCTGAAGCCCGAAGTCGACGCTGTCCAGGACCGTGACCGGCGACGAACCGCCGCCACGCAGCGCCGCGGTGAAGCCCTCGGGCACGACGATCGCGGCGTGGACGCGACCCGCGTCGACGGCCCGTCGGGCACCCGCCTCGTCGTCGTACGACCGCAGACGCACGGTGTCCTTGAGCTCCGGGCTCCTCAACACCCGGGTCAGGCCGGTGGCGGCCGCGCCGCGGTCCAGGTCCACCACCCCGATGTCGGCACGGAACTCGGAGCCGCCGCCGAACGCCATGGCCATCAGCCCGGAGATCAGCACCGGGGCCAGGAACACGATCACCCAGGCCGACCGGTCGCGCAGGCGCTGCCGCAGATCCTTGGCCGCTATGGCGAGAACGACACGCACGACAGCTCACTCCCTCAGCGCGGTGCCGGTCAGGTGCAGGAAGACCGCTTCGAGGTCGGGCTCGTCGATCTCGACGCTCCTGATGTCGACGCCCTGCTCGTGGGCGAGGTCGAGCAGGTGCGGCAGCAGACTGCGGGCGTCCCTGACGACCACCTCGACCACATCGCCGCGCTCGCCGGTACACGCCACGCCCTCGACCCGTGCGAGCCGACGGCAGGCCTCCGCGTACGCCGCCGGGTCGCCGATGGCCGTGAGCCGTACCCGGTCGCGCTCGGCCACCAGCGCCACCAGCTCACGGGGGCGCCCTTCGGCGACGAGGCGGCCCCGGTCGATGATGCCGACCCGGTCGCAGAGACGCTCGGCCTCCTCCATGTAGTGCGTGGTGTACAGGACCGCCATGCCCTCCTCGCCGAAGCGGTGGACACTCTCCAGGATCGCGTGGCGGCTCTGCGGGTCGACCCCCACGGTCGGCTCGTCCAGCACCAGCAGTGTCGGCGCGTGCACCAGCCCGGCCCCGATGTTGAGGCGCCTGCGCATGCCGCCGGACAGTGAGTCGACGCGGTCGCCGGCCCGGGCCGACAGGTCGATGAGGTCCAGGACCTCGTCCACGCGGCGCTCCCGTTGCCGGCGCGGGAGCCGGTAGAGCCGACCGAAGAAGCGGAGGTTCTCACGGACGCTGAGATCGGGATAGAGGGCAACGTCCTGCGGTACGAAGCCGATGAGTCGCTTGGCGGGTCCCGCGCCCGTGCTCACCGGCTGCCCGGCCACCCGCACCGTTCCGGCGTGCGGCCGCAGCAGCCCGCAGACCATCCTGATCGTCGTGGTCTTTCCGGCGCCGTTCGGCCCGAGCAGGCCGTACGTCTCGCCGGGAGCGATGCTCAGGCTCACGTCGTCAACGGCGGTGCGGTCGCCGAACCGCCGGACGAGATGTGCGCAGTCGAGGACTGCCGGGCCGCTGTCCCCTGCGGGGTGGTCGCGGTGGCCGGGGGGCGAGGCCATGACGGTGGCCCGCTCACGGTCGGTCATGGGCGTGCTCCCTGCCTTTGGACGTCGAGGCACCGGGCGGGCCCGGCCGTCGAGTCGAGCGTCTTCCCCGTGCCCCGGCGGGGACAGGGACCGCACGGGCCCTTCATGGGGCCGTTGGACCCACTGCGCCGCCCTCTCCTCGTCCCGCGGAGCACGCTCACGGGGCGAGGGAGAAGTAGTTCTCCTCCTCCTGGGTGAAGTGGAGGCGCAGCACGGTGTGGAGTCCGTAGAGGCTGGCGCGTAGGTCGTCGAGCTGCTCCGGGGCCGGCCCCTCGCCGGTGTCGGCCAGTGCGAGGTGGGTGGCGATGCGCCGGGCGAGCCGTTCGATCTCGGCGTGGGCGCGGCTCATGGTGGCGGTCGACTCGGGACCGCCCAGGGCGGGGGCGAGCGCCGGGTAGAGCTGGTGCTCCTCGGCGTACTCGTGTGGCAGCAGCTGTTCGGTGAGCAGCCGGTGCACCTCACCCACCGCCGCCAGGGCCTGGGGACCGGGGGTGTCCGAGAGGCGGTCGGCGGCGGCCCGAACGGCTTCGAGGACGTCCTGCAGATCGTCGTGCTCGGCGGCGAAGCGGTGGATGAGGGCTTCCGTGGCGGGCTGAAGGGCGGGCTGCGCGGCGTGGTCGACGCGCAGGGCGCGCAGCGCGTTGAGGATGACCACGACGTCGATGCCCTCCTGGAGCAGGGCGCCCACAGCGGGCGGGAGCAGGCCGAAAGCCGCCGCGACCATGGCCGCGAGCGACATCACCATGCCGCCGAGCGCGCTCTGCACGGCGATGCGCCGCGCGCGGACGGCGATGCCGACGGCGTCGGCCAGGCGGTCCACGCGGTCGGTGGTCAGGACGACGTCGGCGGCCTCGGAGGAGGCGGTGGAGCCGTGGGCGCCCATGGCCACGCCGATGTCCGCGGCGGCCAGAGCCGGGGCGTCGTTGACGCCGTCACCCACCATCACGGTCACCGCGCGGTCGGCTTCGGCGCGCACTTGCGCCACCTTGCCGGCCGGATCGAGTTCGGCGCGTACGCCGTCGAGACCGAGGACGGCGGCGATCTCACGGGCGGGCTCGGGGCGGTCACCGGTGAGCATCACGAGCCGGTCGATGCCCGCCGCGCGCAGGCGGCGCAGGGTGCGGGGCGCGTCGTGGCGCAGCGGGTCACGCAGGAGGACCGCGCCCACCGGGCGGTCGTCGACGGTGAGCCAGGCGACGGCCGCCCCGTCCAGGAGCGCGCGATTGTCGACCGAGCGTGCCCAGGCCGCCTGTTCGGCGTGGGTGTCGAGGCGGCCGACGGTCGTCCGGTGCCCCTCGACGGTGCCGGTGGCGCCCCGGCCGGGCTCCTCGGACACATCCACGGGCACGGACAGCTCCAGCCCGCGCTCGCGGGCTGCGTCCACGATGGCCCGTGCCAGGACGTGCGGGGAGTACTGGTCGAGCGAGGCGGCCAGCCGCAGCACGTCGGCCGGCTTCCACCCCGGGGCGGCGGTCACGTCGAGGGCGCGCGGGTGACCGGTGGTGAGGGTGCCGGTCTTGTCGAGCATCAGGGTCCGGGCCCGGCCCAGGCTCTCCAGCGCCCCGCCGTCACGGATCACCACGCCGAGGCGGGAGGCCCGCGACAACCCGGAGACGATCGCCACGGGGGCCGCGAGCAGCAGCGGGCACGGCGTGGCGACCACCAGCACCGCCACCGCCCGCACCGCGTCACCGCTGACCAGCCAGGCCAGCCCGGCCGCCGCCACCGACAGCGGCAGGAACCAGGCCGCGTACCGGTCGGCCAGGCGGACGACGGGAGCGGACTGAGCTCCGGCCTGCCGGGCGAGCCGCACGATCTCGGCGTACGTGCTGTCCTGCTCGGTGGCCGAGGCACGCAGTTCGAACGCACTGCCCGCGTTGACGACGCCGCTGCGCACCGACCGGCCCGGAGCACGCTCCACGGTCAGGGATTCTCCGGTGAGCACCGATTCGTCGAGGACGGCCGTGGCGCCGGCCACGCGTCCGTCGACGGGGACGACCTCGCCCGGACCGACGACGAGCAGGTCACCGACGGCCACCTCGGCGAGCGGCACCGTGCGCACCTCGGATCCGGTGCGGCGCCGGGCGGTGCGGGGCGCGTGCTCCAGCAGCGCGCGCAGGTCGTGGGAGGCCCGCCGCTGGGCCGCGGCCTCCAGGGTGCGGCCGGTGGCGAGCATCAGCGAGATCAGGGCACCGGCCAGGTACTCACCGACCGCCAGGGTGCCGCCGAGCGCCAGCACCGCGATCAGGTCCACACCCGCGTGACCGCTCCGCAGCGCCGCCAGCACCCAGCCCACCGCGGGCACGACGGCCACGACCGTGCCGAGGCCCCAGCACAGGTCGGCGACCTCGGGAGCGCCGAGGAACCAGGCGACGACCCCGGCCGCCAGCGCGGCGGCCGTGACGACGAGGAGGGCTGGTTCGATCTTCGGGGGCAGGGACACCGCGGCGAACAGCCGACGCAGCTGCTTTCCCGGGACGGTGATGACGCGTTTCATGACGTTCCCCAGTCGCGTGCCCAGTAGCTTCGGACCGTGCCTGTCTCCATCTCAGCCTTGCGCGTGACCGAGGGTAAGGGGACGAACGGCCCGAACTGCCGCGGGCGCCGACCGGGCCGCACGTCAGCAGCCCGGGACGACGGCGACCGGGCACGGGACGTGGTGCGGTGTGCGGATCGCCGGCCCGGACCGTGACAGCGGGGCCACGGGGAAGGCCCGGACCTGTGAGAAAGGCGCTGGGGAAGCGTGCTGCCGTATGCCGCGCCGTCGCGGACTACCCGCCCCGCGGGCCTCGGAGCACGAGCATCCTTCGACAACCCTCCCGGGCGGACTTAGGGCCGACCGGCCCTGGGTCACGCCCGGACAGCCCATGGGATCGGCCCCCGATCCGCCGGATGCTCAACGTGTCGAAAGCCTTGGAGGACCGCCATGACCGACCCGTCCAGCCTCCCCATGGTCCACGCCCTGCTCATGGACGGCACCACCGTGTGCATCCGGGGGGTGGCGCGGGCCGACCACGATCAGCTGCAGGGACTGTACGAGGAGATGTCCCCGGAGAACCTGAGGCTGCGGTTCTTCGCGGCGAGCCGGCGCTCCGCACAGATGGCGGCCGAGCGGGCCTGCGCGCCGCCACACCCCGGGTACCGAGCCCTGCTGGCCGAGACACAGGGACAGGTCATCGGCCTGGCCGAGTACGAGACGGGTGAGGACGCGACATCGGCCGAGATCTCCATCGCGGTCGCCGACGGACTGCACCATCGCGGCGTCGGCACCCTCCTCGTCGAGCACCTGGTCTCGGCAGCCCGGGCGGAGGGCATCACCTCGTTCACGGCGGACGCGCTCAGCGAGAACCACGAGGTCCTCCAGCTCTTCGCCGACCTCGGCCTGCGCACCTCCCGCCGCTTCGACGGTCCGGAGGTGCGCTGCACCGTCGAACTCGACGAGACCGACACTTATCTCTCCGCTGTCGAGGCACGCGGCGGGGCCGCCAACATCGCCAGCATGAAAACCCTGCTGCGGCCGGGCACCGTCGCCGTCGTCGGCGCGGGGCGCAAACCCGGGTCGGTGGGCCGGGCCGTCCTGCACCACCTGCACACGGGCGGTTACACCGGGCGGCTCTTCGCGGTGAACCCCCGTGCCGGCTCGATCCTCGGCGTCCCGTCCTACCCGTCGGTCAGTGCCCTGCCGAAGACCCCCGACCTGGTGGTCGTCGCGGTGCCGTCCGCAGCGATCCCGGCCACGGCCGAGGAGTGCGGGAAGGCCGGCGTTCGGGCCCTGCTCGTCGTCTCCGCGGGCCTCGACAGCGCGCAGGCGGAGGCGCTGGTGGCGGCGTGCCGCGAGTACGGCCTGCGGCTCGTCGGTCCCAACTGCCTCGGCGTCTCCAACACCGACCCCGCAGTCTCCCTCGACGCGACCTTCGCCGTCGATCACCCGCGCCCCGGCACGGCCGGAGTCGCCGTGCAGTCCGGCGGGGTGGGCATCGCCCTGCTCGACGGCCTGTCCCGCCTGGGCGTCGGCGTCTCCTCCTTCGCCTCCCTCGGCGACAAGTACGACGTCAGCGGCAACGACATGCTCCAGTGGTGGGAGAGCGACGGCCGCACCGACCTCGCTCTGCTGCACCTGGAGTCCTTCGGCAACCCCCGGGCCTTCTCCCGCACGGCGCGGCGCGTGACCCGTCGTATGCCCGTCCTCACCGTGGACGCCGGGCGCACCGACGCGGGCCGCCGTGCCGCTGCCTCGCACACCGCGGCCGCCGCCACCCGGACGATGACCCGGCAGGCCCTGTTCACCCAGGCCGGCATCACCGCCACCCGCTCGGTCGCCGAACTCATGGAAGCCGCCGCCCTGCTGCACTCCCAGCCGCTCCCGGCGGGCAGCCGGGTCGCGATCGTCACCAACGCCGGCGGCGCGGGTGTGCTCGCCGCCGACGCCTGCACGGAGGCGGGGCTGGCCATCCCACCGTTCACTGCCGAGACGGTCGACGACCTGCTCGCGGTACTGCCCGAGGGCGCCGCGGTGGGCAATCCCGTCGATGCCACCGCCGCGGTCACGGAGGAGCAGCTCGGAGCGTGCGTGGACCGGATCATGCGGTGTCCCGGCATCGACGCCGTCGTGCTGGCGCTCGTCCCCACCGCGGTCGCCGCCGCGACGGGCGACGACCTCGTCCGGGCCCTCACCCATGGTCCCGGAATCCGCACCCGGACCGCCGTGGTCGTACGCCTGGAGCAGGACCTGCCGGTCAAGCTGCTGCCCGCCGACGGAGGCGGCGCGATCCCCTCGTACGCCGAACCCCAGGCGGCGGCGCGGGCCCTGGCCCATGCCGCCCGCCGTGCGGAGTGGCTGAGCCGCCCGGTCGGCACGTTCCCGGACCTCGAAGGAGTCGAGACCGCACGCGCCCACGCGGTCGCCGAGGCCTTCCTGGCGGCACACCCGGACGGCGGCTGGCTCGACCCGCGCACCTGCGCCGAACTCCTCGGCTGCTACGGCGTCCCCCAGCTTCCCTGGGCCTGGGCCGAGACCGAGGACGAGGCTTCGGCCGCCGCCGAGCGACTGCGCGGCGCCGACGGCCGGGTGGTCATGAAGGCCCACTGGCCGGGGCTGGTGCACAAGAGCGAGCAGCACGCCGTCCACCTCGACCTGCGCGGCGACACGCAAGTACGCGCCGCCTTCCGGGACTTCGAGGCCCGGTTCGAAGGACTGCTCACCGGAGTGCTCGTACAGCCCCTCGCCGCACGCGGCACAGAGCTGTTCGCGGGCGTCGTCCAGGACGAGGTCTTCGGCCCGCTGGTCCTCTTCGGGCTCGGCGGAACGGCGACCGAGATACTGGCCGACCACGCCGCCCGACTCGCCCCGCTCACCGACCAGGACGTGCACGACCTGATCACCGCGCCGCGCTGCGCCCCGCTCCTGTTCGGCGCGCGTGGCAGCGGCCCCATCGACCTCGAAGGCCTGGAGCAGCTGCTCCTGCGGCTGTCCCGCATGGCGAGCGACCTGCCGCAGCTGGCCGAGGCCGACTTCAACCCCGTTCTCGCGACACCGGGCGGGGTCTTTGTGCTCGATGCGCGCGTACGGCTACTGCCCCGCCGGCCTCAGGATCCCTATCTGCGCCGGCTCCGCTGAGGAGGGATTACGGACATGAGGCACGACAAGGTGAGCTCGGTGATGACCACCGATGTGGTCCGGGCCGAGTACGGCACCCCGTTCAAGGAAGTGGCACGGCTGCTGGCCGACCACCGGATCAGCGGGCTGCCGGTGGTCGACGAGGACGACAACGTCATCGGCGTCCTCTCGGAGACCGACCTGATGGTCCGGCAGGCCGAGACCCCCGACCCCTACCGGCCGAAGCGCCGCTTCCGGCTGACCGACCTGACGCGCGGCGCCAGGAGCCGGGCCACGAAGGCGAAGGCTCGCACCGCGGGACAGCTGATGACCGAACCGCCGGTGACCGCACTCGCCGACGACACCATCGTCGAGGCCGCCCGGAGCATGGCGCGGCACCGGGTGGAACGGCTGCCCGTCCTGGACGAGGAGAACCGGCTCGTCGGCATCGTCACCCGGCGCGATCTGCTCCAGGTCTTCCTGCGACCCGACCGGGAGATCCGCGACGTGGTCGTCCGCGAGGTGCTGGAGCGTGCGCTGTGGCTGGCACCCCGGACCGTCGACGTCTCCGTCGCCGAGGGCGTGGTCACGCTCGACGGCCACACGGAGCGCAGGAGCGAGGCGGAGATCGCCGTCTCCATGACCCGTCAGATCGACGGCGTGGTCGCCGTCGTCGACAAGCTCGGCTACCACGTCGACGACTCGCGCCTCCAGCCCGGCGAGCCGGCAGTGCACGGCATCGCCGACGACTGGCTCCGCAAGCTGTGAAAGGAGGTGGACCGCCATGCCCGGCAGCGTGTTGGTCACCTACGGAACGACGAACGGATCCACCGCGCGGATCGCCGAAGCCATCGCCGACGTTCTGCGCAAGGACGGGCTGACCGTCGAGGCACGGCCCGCCCGGTCCGTCGCGAGCGTGACGTCGTACGACGCGGTGGTCGTCGGCGGCGGGCTCTACGCCGGGCGTTGGCACAAGCACGCCCGCCGCTTCCTCCGCCGTCACCACCGTGAGCTGGCCGAGCGGCCGTTGTGGCTCTTCAGCAGCGGCCCGCTCGACGCCTCGGCGTCGGAGCGGGACATCCCGCCCGTACCCGGGGTGAAGAAGGCCATGGCCCGCCTCGGGGCCGAGGACCATGTCACCTTCGGAGGCTGCCTGGAGGAGGGCGCCAAGGGATGGGTCGCCGGGATGATCCTCTGCAACGGCAAGGGCGGGGACTTCCGGGACTTCACCGCGATCGAGGAGTGGGCGGCGCGCATCGGGACCGAGCTGACGGGGGGAGCGGAGACAGGCTGAGCCGTCCGCGTGGGGCGGAAGGGCGCGTCGGCCGGCCCGGGTTCCTGACCCGAAGGAAGGGAGTCCGGGCCGGCCTTGGCTCCGGCCCGAGGCCGGAGCTTCGGACGAACCACGGGCCCGTCCCGCTGATGGCCGTGCGGTAGCCGCAGGGTGCTATGACGGTCACGGCGCCGGTGTACCACAGCAGGGTGTCGACGACGGAGCCCGGCCCGTTGCCGGACCTCCGTCCGGGTGGCAGAACCACTGGACACACGGCGCCGCCCCGACATGCACTCCGCTCGTTCCATCGGCGAACCTGTGCGGTCGACTTCGCCGTACAGGTCCGGGCCTGCCGGACAACGCCGAGCGACGGTGGGCGAGTTCGGTCCCACGCGACGATCCAGAGACGAACCGCTCTCGGGCCAGGGGCTCCTGAGCCATGACCAGGTCCAGGGCGGGGGCCGTCTTGAGTACAAGGTCGGCGCGTGACCCGGGCCGGGGCCGCCGACGGCGTCTCGGCTCCGAGCCGTCCCCACCCGGACTCCTGTCACCGGGACCCGAGCCGGCCGGGGCCGGTCGGTCCGGGCGCTGGTGCCAGGCGGCCCACTGACGTCGGTCAGGGGCACGGGAAACCCTGGAGTCCGGGGTTCCCGATCACGGGGCGAGAGCAGCGAGGAGATGTGTGATGGCGAAGGCGTATCTGGTGGGCAGCGGTATCGCGGCGATGGCCGCGGCGGTGTACCTGATCCGTGAGGGCGGGTTCGACGGGAGCGACATCCACCTCTTCGAGGAGCACCGGCTGACGGGCGGCAGCCTGGACGCGGGCGGGACACCGGAGACGGGTTACACCATGCGTGGCGGGCGGATGTTCGAGGCCGAGTTCCGCTGCACGTACGACCTGCTGTCCCGGATCCCCTCCCTCGACGACCCGTTCGTGTCGGTGACCGAGGACATCCTCGCCGCGTACGAGGACTTCGGCTGGGACGACGCCGCCCGTCTCGTCGGCGCGGACGGGACGATCACCGACGTACGGTCGATGGGGTTCTCCGAACACGACCGGCTGGACCTGGCCAGGTGCCTGGTGACGCCCGAGAAGAAGCTGGACGGGAAGAGGATCACCGACTGCTTCGGCGAGCGCTTCTTCACCACGAACTTCTGGTACATGTGGAGCACCACCTTCGCCTTCCAGCCGTGGCACAGCGCGATCGAGTTCCGCCGCTACCTCAAGCGCTTCATCCACCTCTTCCCGGCCTTCGCCTCGATGTCGGGCATCCAGCGGACCCGCTACAACCAGTACGACTCCGTCGTCCGTCCGCTCGGGAAGTGGCTGCGGGAGCGGGGCGTCACCGTCCACACCGGCTGCCGGGTGCGGGACCTGGTGCTCGCGGCGGGTCACGGCACGACGGTCGAGCGCATCCTCCTGGCCCGCGAGGACCACGACGAGCACGCCGAGGGACACGACGAGCACATCGAGGTGGCCCCCACCGACCTGGTCCTGGTCACCAACGGTTCCATGACCGACGCCTCCACGCGTGGCTCACACACCACCCCGCCCCCGCGCCCGCCGCGGTGCTCGGACGCGTGGCTTCTCTGGCACCGGGTGTCCCGCGGACGCGACGACTTCGGCGACCCGGGCGTCTTCGACAAGAGCGTCGGGGAATCCCAGTGGGAGTCGTTCACGGTCACCGCCGAGGACCCCGCCTTCCTCGACGCGCTGGAACGGTTCAGCGGCCGTGCGACCGGAAAGGGCGGGCTGATGACGTTCACCGCCTCCAACTGGCTGCTCACGATTGTCGCCAACCACCAACCTGTCTACCGGGACCAGCCGGAAGGCGTCACCGTCTGGTGGGGCTACGCCCTCTTCCCCGACAAGCCGGGCAACCACGTCGACAAGCCCATGACCGAGTGCTCGGGCGCGGAGATCCTCGAAGAGGTGCTGCACCACCTGCCGTTCGACGAGGACGCGAAGGAACGCGTACGCGCCACCTCCACGGTCGTCCCCTGCCTGATGCCGTACATCACCAGCCAGTTCCTGGTCCGCCGCCACGGCGACCGGCCGCGGGTCGTGCCCAAGGGGTCGGTGAACCTCGCGTTCATCGGACAGTTCGCCGAGGTCCCCGACGACGTTGTCTTCACCGTCGAGTACTCCGTACGCACCGCGTGGACCGCCGTCGCGGACCTCCTCGGCCTCGACCGCCGGCCACCCGAGGTCTACAAGGGCCACCACGATCCCCATGTACTGGCGAAGGCCCTGGAGACCGCACGGCGCCGATAGCCGGCCCGGAGCGGTTCCCGCAGGTCCGAGCCGGTGCGGTGAGCCGACCGGACGAGGGCGCCGGGGCCGCTCTCCGGCCGTCCTGGACCGATGGACCCTCGTCCCCGCCACCGTCGCCGCGCAGCATGGGACGTACACCGATGTTCCGCCTCAAGGTTGGACCCTGTGATGAATCCCCACGACGGCTTCCGCGAACTCGACCGGCAGTGGTGCCTGTGTCTCCTGGCCAGAGCCTCCGTCGGCCGCGTCGTCCACACCCGTCACGCCCTGCCCGCGGTCCTGCCTGTGCACTTCTCCCTCGACGCGAACTCCGCCGTGGTGCTGCGCACCGCGGCGGATTCGGAGCTCTGCCGCGCGATCGACGGCGCGGTGGTTGCGTTCGAAGCGGACGAGGTCATCGCGGCCCCGCCGTCCGGCTGGAGTGTCGTCGTGACCGGCCGGGCCACGGTGGTGACCGACCCCGCCGAGCACACGCGGCTGTCCCGGACCGGTCCGCGGTGCTGGGGCACCTCCTCCGAGGAAGAGGACGTCTTCATACGCATCGAGCCCGAGCTCGTCACCGGCCGTGAACTCGTCGGCGGGCACACGATCCGCGGGGTGAATATCGCGTCCTGAGCGCCGGCCGGCGCCCCGGACACACGGCGTGCGCCCCGCCGGGCCCCGGGCACCGGCAGGGCGCCGGGCACCGGCAGGTTGTGTCGTCGCGCTGGGAGACGAGGGGCCCGACCGGGCCCGGTCACTCGGGCACATCGGCCCTGGAAGCGTCCTCCACCGAGGGCCGGACGGCATCGTACCGGGCACCCGAGGGCCCTGTCGGACGCCGCCGAAGCGGACGAGCATCGACAGCGGAGACGTCAGCGGGATCCCGTGGACGGTGTCGTGAACATATGCGGAGGCAGTGATGACCACGGTGGTACCGACAGGCGCGGAGGCACCCGAGTCCGCGTGGCGCGGCTTCACGGGCGAGCGCTGGCGTGACCGGATCGACGTGCGCGACTTCATCCAGGCGAACTACACGCCCTACGAGGGCGACGCGGGCTTCCTGGCCCGCCCGACCGACCGCACCCTCGCGGTCTGGCACAAGGTCAGCGCCCTGTTCCCGGAGGAGCGCCGAAAGGGCATCCTCGATGTCGACCCGGGCACCCCGTCCACCATCACCTCGCACCGGCCGGGCTACATCGACCGCGACCGTGAGCTGATCGTGGGCCTGCAGACCGATGCTCCGCTCAGGCGGGCGATCATGCCGAACGGCGGCCTGCGGATGGTGGAGAACGGCCTGAAGGCGTACGGCTACCAGCCGGACCCGTTCGTCGCACGCGTCTTCGGTACCTACCGCAAGACCCACAACGACGGTGTCTTCGACGCCTACACCCCTGAGATGCGCGCGGCCCGCAAGGCGGGGATCATCACCGGGCTGCCGGACGCGTACGGCCGTGGCCGGATCATCGGCGACTACCGGCGGGTGGCGCTCTACGGCACCGACCGCCTCGTCGAGGCCAAGCTGGCCGAGCGCGCCCTGCTGGACGCGCGGCCCTCCGGCCCGGACGTCATCCGCGACCGGGAGGAACTCGCGGAGCAGATCCGGGCGTTGGGCGAGCTGACGCGGATGGCAGCATCGTACGGCTGCGACGTCTCCCGCCCCGCAGTCACCGCGCACGAGGCCGTCCAGTGGCTCTACCTCGGCTTCCTCGCGGCGGTGAAGGAGCAGAACGGCGCCGCGATGTCGCTGGGCCGTACCTCGACCTTCCTCGACGTCTACCTTCAGCGGGACCTGGACGAGGGGGCCATCGACGAGACCCGCGCCCAGGAGCTGATCGACGACTTCGTGATCAAGCTGCGGATCGTGCGGTTCCTGCGCACCCCCGAGTACGACGCGCTGTTCTCCGGCGATCCGACCTGGGTGACGGAGTCCATCGGCGGTATCGGCGCCGACGGGCGGACGCTGGTCACCCGGACCTCCTTCCGCTTCCTGCAGACCCTGTACAACCTGGGGCCCGCCCCCGAGCCCAACCTGACCGTCCTGTGGTCGTCCCGACTCCCCTCCGGCTTCAAGGAGTTCTGCGCCCGGGTCTCGATCGACACCAGCGCCGTGCAGTACGAGTCCGACGACCTGATGCGGCCGCGCACCGGTGACGACACCGCGATCGCCTGCTGCGTGTCCGCGATGGCGGTGGGCAAGCAGATGCAGTTCTTCGGCGCCCGTGTCAACGTCGCCAAGGCGCTGCTGTACGCGATCAACGGCGGGCGCGACGAGATCACCGGCGAGCAGATCGCCCCCGAGGCGCCCGCACTGACCCGCGAGTACTTGGACTACGAGCAGTTGTCCGCGGCGTACGACCACATGCTCGACTGGCTGGCGGCCACGTACGTCAACACGCTCAACGTCATCCACTACATGCACGACAAGTACGCCTACGAGCGCATCGAGATGGCCCTGCACGACCACCCCGTACACCGCTTCATGGCCTGTGGCATCGCCGGACTCTCGGTCGCCGCCGACAGTCTGTCCGCCGTCAAGTACGCGCGCGTCAAGGTGATCCGGGACGCGACCGGGCTGGCCGTGGACTACGAGATCGAGGGCGACTACCCCGCGTACGGCAACAACGACGACCGCGCCGACGCCCTCGCGACCGATCTCGTGACGTCCTTCATGGCGAAGGTGCGCGAGCACCCCACGTACCGCGACGCCGAACACACGCAGTCGGTGCTGACCATCACCTCGAACGTCGTCTACGGCAAGCACACCGGCAACACCCCCGACGGCCGCCGCACCGGGCAGCCCTTCGCACCCGGCGCCAACCCGATGAACGGGCGGGACCGGCACGGTGTGGCCGCCTCCGCGCTCTCGGTGGCCAAGCTGCCGTACGAGCAGGCCCGCGACGGTATCTCGCTCACCATGACGATCACCCCGGAGGGGCTGGGCCACGTGCCCGGCGAACGCGCGGGCAACCTGGTCGGCATCCTTGACGCCTACATGGCCGCCGGCGGGTTCCACATGAACGTCAACGTCCTGGACCGGGCGACGCTGGAGGACGCGATGGAACACCCGGAGAAGTACCCCGAGTTGACCATCCGGGTCTCCGGGTACGCCGTGAACTTCGTGCGGCTGACCCGTGAGCAGCAACTCGACGTGATCAGCCGGACCTTCCACGGTGCACGGTGAGCACCGTGACCGACCGGACGACGGGCCGGATCCACTCCTGGGACCTGTCCACGGGAGTGGACGGTCCCGGGACCCGGTTCGTGCTCTTCGTCTCCGGCTGCCCGCTGCGCTGCCTGTACTGCGCCAACCCGGACACCTGGCACATGCGCGACGGCCGGGAGACCTCGGTCGACGAGGTGATGGCGGAGATCGAGAAGTACCGTGTCTTCATCACCGCGGCGGCCGGGGGAGTGACGATCACGGGGGGCGAACCCCTGCTCCAGCCCGCCTTCACCGGCGCGGTCCTGCGCCGCTGCAAGGCGGCCGGACTGCACACCGCCCTCGACACCTCCGGCTTCCTCGGCGCCCGCGCCACCGACGAACTCCTCACCGACACCGACCTGGTGCTGCTGGACAGCAAGTCCTTCGACGTCAACACCTACCGGAAGCTGACCGGCGGCGAACTTTCCCCCACCCTGAACTTCGCCACCCGCCTCGACCGGCTTGGCATACCCGTGCGCATCCGGTATGTCCTGGTGCCCGGCTGGACCGACGACGAGAGTGCCGTGGACGGCCTGGCCCATTTCCTCGCCGGGCTCGGCACCGTGGCACGCGTCGACGTCCTGCCCTTCCACAAACTCGGCGCGGCGAAGTACGACGCCCTGGGGATTCCGTTCCCGCTACGCGACATCGCCGCGCCGGACCCCGCTCTGGTGAGCCGGGTCTGCGAGCAGTTCCGCGCCCAGGGTCTCCTGGCGGACTGAAGGCGGACTGAAGACCCACGGCGCCCCTCGGGCCGAACGGCACCGCGTGTGGGTGCCGTTGGTCCCGGGATCAGGGCCCACCGTCCGCTGCCGTGCCGAACGCCCCGACATGACCATGGACTTGCAGGCGCCACCGCGCCATCGCACAAGGGAACAGAGCCTCATGGCTCTGCGGAACTCTGCGGAACAGGGATGTGGGGCATGAGGCAGTACGTGGACACAGCACCGGGCACCGGCTCCGGGCCGGAGCCGGTGCGGCGGAAGACCCACGGCGATCAGCTGTGGACGGCCATGAAGTGGGTCCTCCCCGTCGTGGCCGGAGTCGTCGTCTTCTTCCTGCTGCCGAGGCCGGACGAGGTCAGGCCGGCCGGCTGGGCGGTCCTGGCGATCTTCGCCGCGACGGTCCTGGGCCTGATCCTGCAACCGCTGCCGCTGGCGGCGGTCGCGCTCGTCGGGCTGACAGCGACCATGATCACCGGGACGCTGGAACCCGATGTCGCCCTGGGCGGGTTCTCCGAGCCGACCATCTGGCTCATCGTGGCCGCGTTCTTCATCTCCATCGGCTTCACCAAGACCGGCCTGGGACGGCGCATCGCCCTGCTGTTCGTCCGGACGCTGGGCAGGAGCAGCCTCGGCCTGGCCTACGGCGTCACCCTCACCGACCTGGTGCTGGCCCCGGCCACCCCCAGCAACACCGCCCGCTCCGGCGGCGTCATCCAGCCGATCATCCGCTCGCTGAGCGTGAACGCCGGCTCGGAGCCCGGCGATGAGAGCAGATGCAAGCTGGGCGCCTACCTCAGTGTGACCGCGATGCAGGTCAACACCGTCACCAGCGCGATGTTCCTCACCGCGATGGCCGCCAACCCGCTGGTCCAGAAGTTCGCCGCGGAGGAGGGCGTCGACCTCAGTTGGACCCGCTGGGCGGTCGCCGCGTCCGTCCCGGGGCTCATAGCCCTCCTCGTCCTCCCAGCGTTGCTGTACCGGGTCTATCCGCCGGAGTTGCGGGACACCCCCGAGGCGCCGCGGCAGGCCCGCGCCGAACTGGCCGACCTCGGCTCCATGTCACGCCACGAGTGGATCATGGGCGGGACCTTCGTGCTGCTGCTCCTGCTGTGGTCCGTCGGCGGCCAGGTGTACGACCTGTCGGCGACCACCAGTGCCTTCACCGGAGTTGCGGTACTCCTGGTCACCGGAGTGCTGACCTGGAGCGACCTGGTCGCGGAGAAGGGCGCCTGGGCGACGCTGGTGTGGTTCGCCGTGCTGGTGATGATGGCCGGACAGCTTCAGGAGCTCGGCGTGATCGGCTGGTTCAGCGACTCGATCACTCACACGACCGAAGGCCTCGGCTGGCAACAGGCGTTCGTGATCCTCACCCTCGTCTACCTCTTCTCGCACTACCTGTTCGCCTCCAACACCGCCCATGTGGCGGCGATGTACGCGGCCTTCCTGGGCGCCGCGATCGCCACCGGCGCACCGCCCCTGATGGCGGCCCTGGTCCTGGGATTCGTCAGCTCGCTGTACGGCGGCCTGACCCACTACGCCTCCGGACCGGCACCGGTGCTCTTCGGCGGCGGCTACGTCACCCTCGCCGAATGGTGGCGCACCGGGTTGATCGCCGCCGCGGCCAACATCGTCATCTGGATGGGCGCCGGAGCCGCTTGGTTCGCTGTCCTTGGCTACTGGTGAGCCAGGAGGCTTCGTTCGCTTCGTTTGCTTCGATTCTGCCGATGCCCCAAGAGTTCACAGAGCTCTCGGATCGAGGAGTCGATGAGGCATTGGGAGGAACCGGGGGCCGGTGGCCGTTGAAGTCGCGCCAGCCGGGAACTGGCCCGGATATATCCCGGAACAGCTGGTCAGAGGTGGGATAGCGGTGGGAGATATCGGGAGCAGAGCCGTATTTCGACTCGTTGCCTAAGTGTAGGCTCCGGAGGGCGCCTGACGGGCATTTGCCCAGGTCAGACGCCCTTTTTTGCGTCTAGAAGAAGCCCAGCTTCTTCGGTGAATACGACACCAGCAGGTTCTTCGTCTGCTGATAGTGGTCCAGCATCATCTTGTGGTTCTCGCGGCCGATGCCAGACCCTTTGTAGCCGCCGAACGCGGCGTGGGCCGGGTAGGCGTGGTAGCAGTTGGTCCAGACGCGGCCCGCGTGGATGGAACGGCCCGCGCGGTAGGCGGTGTTGGCGTCCCGCGTCCAGACGCCCGCCCCGAGGCCGTACAGGGTGTCGTTGGCGATCTTGATGGCGTCGTCGAAGTCGTTGAACGACGTCACGGAGACGACCGGTCCGAAGATCTCCTCCTGGAAGATCCGCATGCGGTTGTCGCCCTCGAAGATCGTCGGCTGGACGTAGTAGCCGCCCTTCAACTCACCGTCATGCTCGATGCGTTCACCACCGGTGAGAACCTTCGCGCCCTCCTGTCGGCCGATGTCCAGGTAGGAGAGGATCTTCTCCAGCTGGTCGTTGGAGGCCTGGGCGCCGATCATGGTGTCGGTGTCCAGGGGGTGCCCGGTCTTGATCTGCTCGGTGTGGGCGACGGCCGCCTCCATGAACTCGGCGTAGGCGCCGCGCTGCACCAGCGCCCGCGACGGGCAGGTGCACACCTCGCCCTGGTTGAGCGCGAACATCGTGAAGCCTTCGAGGGCCTTGTCACGGAAGTCGTCGTTCGCCGACCACACGTCGTCGAAGAAGATGTTCGGCGACTTCCCGCCCAGTTCGAGGGTCACCGGCGTGATGTTCTCCGAGGCGTACTGCATGATCAGGCGCCCGGTCGTCGTCTCGCCCGTGAAGGCCACCTTCGCTACCCGAGGACTCGACGCCAGAGGCTTGCCCGCCTCCACTCCGAACCCGTTGACGATGTTCACCACTCCCGGTGGCAGCAGATCCGCCACCAGGCTCAGCCAGACATGGATGGACGCCGGGGTCTGCTCGGCCGGCTTGAGCACGACCGCGTTGCCCGCCGCCAGCGCGGGCGCCAGCTTCCACGTGGCCATGAGGATCGGGAAGTTCCACGGGATGATCTGGGCGACCACACCCAGCGGCTCGTGGAAGTGGTACGCCACCGTGTCGTCGTCGAGCTCCGCCAACGAACCCTCCTGCGCGCGGATCGCCCCCGCGAAATACCGGAAGTGGTCGATGGCGAGCGGGATGTCGGCGGCCAGCGTCTCGCGCACCGGCTTGCCGTTCTCCCAGCTCTCCGCGACCGCCAGCTTCTCCAGGTTCTCCTCCATCCGGTCGGCGATCTTCCGCAGGATGTCCGACCGCTCGGTCACGGACGTACGCCCCCAGCCGGGCGCGGCCGCGTGCGCCGCGTCCAACGCGCGCTCCACGTCCTCGCTCGTACCTCGCGCGATCTCCGTGAACGGCAGCCCGTTCACCGGACTCGGGTTCTCGAAGTACTGCCCGCGCGCCGGCGGCACGTACTCACCCCCGATGAAGTGGTCGTAACGCGACTCGTAGGAGACGACCGCGCCGTCCGTACCGGGCGCTGCGAAACGGGTCATGAATACCTGCCTCCCGAGAAGCGCCACCCGCCGTTGGGCGGCTCTCGCGAGGAGGCTAGGAACCCGAATGTTGCAACGACGTTGCGCGGCCACGCTTTCGCAGAGAAGCCCGGAGCACGTGCGATACCGGCGTCCTGGAGACAGCGCTCAGGGGCCCCGAAAATGCTCCCACCCCGGTGGTGCCGACAGCTCCGACTCCAACTCGCGCAACCGGGACCATACGGCCGGTGCCGGTCGTACGGCCGCGAGCGCTCGCCACACGTCCAGGTCGTCCTCGCCCCAGGGGCAGTGCGACCAGTCCGCCAGGAGATCGGGATCGCGGCGTGCTATCAGGGCGGTGCGCAGTCCGTCGGCGAGCCTGTGTCGCAGCCGTACGACGGCCGGCGCCTGCGAACCCGGCAGCAGCGGACCCCGGTACGCCGACACGGCCGCCGTCACCGCGCCCGTCTCCAGCCTCCGTTCCACGACCGCCACGTCGGACTCGACCGGAAGGGTGAGCCGATACGGCCGCGACCCGAGCAGCCCCGGCCCGAGCAGGCGACGCAGCCGCGCCAGTTCGGCCCGCAGTGTCACCGGCGTCACCGACTCGTCCTCGTACAGTGCGCACAGCAACTCGTCGCCGGAGAGACCCTCCGGGTGTCGGGCGAGCAGCACCAGGATCTCGCTGTGCCGAGGGCTGAGCCTGATCTTCCGCCCCCCGACGAGGAGTTGGGCCTCGTCGCGCCCCAGAGCGGCCAGTTCGAGCGCGTCGGCCGAAGCCCCGGGCGGGGTGAGCAGGGCGAGCTGGGACTCGGCTGCCCGGGCCACCGCCTGCACGAAGCCGAGGCTGTGCGGATGCGCCAGGCCGTCGCCGCCGGTGATGTCGACCGCGCCGAGCACCCGCCCGGTGCGCGGATCGTGCACCGGCGCCGCCGCGCACGTCCACGGTTGCACCCGCCTAATGAAGTGCTCGGCCGCGAACACCTGCACGGGCCGGTCCACGGCGACCGCGGTGCCCGGCGCGTTCGTCCCGACCGCGGACTCCGCCCAACGCGCCCCCGGTACGAAGTTCATCCGGTCCGCTCTCCGTTTGGTCGTCGCGTCCCCCTCCACCCACAGCAGCCTGCCCTGTGCGTCGCACACGGCCAGCAGATGCTCGCCGTCCGACGCGAACGTGCCCAGCAACTCGCGGACCAACGGCATCACCCGGGCCAGCGGATGCTCCGCGCGGTAGGAACCGAGGTCGCCGTCCGTCAGTTCCACGCACGCGGTGCCCTCCGGCCCGACACCAGCCCTCGCCGAACGCCGCCACGAGTCCGCCACGACGGAACGCACCGGTCGCGCCATCGTGCCCTGCTGCGTGAACGCCTCATGCGCGCGGCGCAGCACCCGCACGCGCTCGACGGGATCGGCTCCCGGCTCCAGAGCCACCCATGGATCGGTCAACTCGGCCTCCCGGGAAAGCACTCACTGCAGGAACCCATCGTCACCGCCGAAGGCACGCCCCGACAAGCCACGCGGTCCCCCTCCCCGGATCGGACGGTCCTGGATCGCTTGGGCCCGGACGACCTCGGAGGATGCGGCCCGGATTACCCGAGGCGGCGTCGGTCCCGACCGGGTCAGGCGGCGTTGACCAGGCGTATGTAGCGATCCCAGTCCCAGTGCGGTCCTGGATCGGTGTGGTCGGTGCCCGGCACCTCGTAGTGGCCGATGATGTGGGCGCGGTCCTTCGGTATGGCGTACTTGTCGCAGATCGCCGAGGCGAGCGCCGCAGACTGCTCGTACATGGCACCGGTGAAGTACTCGGGCCGGTCGATCCAGCCCTCGTGCTCGATACCTATGCTCCGCGCGTTGTAGTCCCAGTTGCCCGCGTGCCAGGCGATGTCGCGCTCGCGGACGCACTGGGTGACCCGTCCGTCGGCCGACCGGAGCACGTAGTGCGCGGAGACCTGCTTCGCCGGGTTCCAGAAGACGGGCAGGGTGTTCTTGTACGTCGTCTGCGTCACATGGATGATCAGCAGATCGACGGGCTGGCCGGTCGGGCGGTCGGCCGCGGTGTAGTTGGCCGCGCTCGCCGGCTCCCACCGGCCGTGCGCGTAGTCGACGGCCGGCGAGTGGGCGCCGGCCCGGGGGTTCGGGAGCAACGCGTAGGGGATCGCGGCGAGGGCGGTGCCCTGCAACAGCCGTCGCCTGCTCGGCAACGGCCTGGCTCGCTCCATCTGGGTTCGCCTTTCGGGGATGGGGATTCCGCTCGGACGTCGTACGCGAAGACGCATCCGCTGGTCGAATGGCTGCGCCTCGCGTGAATCACGGTACGGCGATTGCCGATCGGGCCGTCCGAGCGTGTGGAAAACGGTGGAAAAGCAGTGAGTTGTGGATAACTTCGTCACCCGGAAGAGGGAAGCGGCCGACGCAGGCCCACGAGCCGCGTAGGCCCACGAACCGCGCAGGCCCACGAGCCGCGTAGGCCCATGAACGGTGGTGGGGTGCGGTGGCCGCGCTACGGTCGTACGCCGACCGTCGCCGGATCGTCCAGCACACCCCGCACCACCGAGTGGGCCGCGCCCAGCAGCGGTCCTTCGGAGCCCAGCCGGGACACGGTCACGGCGCAGGCCGGACCGGCGGTCCGCCGCGCCAGCTCCCGCTCCAGCGAAGGCAGCAGCCAGGGCGCGAGGGCGGCCAGGGCGCCGCCCAGCACCACGGTCTCCGGGTCCAGCAGATTCACCGCGCCGGTCAGCGCGATACCGAGCGCCGTGCCGGCGCCGCGCAGGGCCCGGTGCACATCCTGGTCACCGGCGGCGGCCCGCTCGGCGAGGAACTCGACACGGTGCTCTCCCGGTTCCAGTCCGGCCGCCCGCAGCACGGCCTCCTCACCGGCGTACTGCTCCAGACAGCCGCGTCCCCCGCACGCGCAGTCGGGGCCCTCCGGTCGTACGGGAATGTGCCCCAACTCGCCCGCGAAACCGCGCGTTCCGCGGAGCAGTCGACCGTCCACGACGACCGCGCCACCGATGCCGATCTCCGCGGAGACGTGCAGGAAGTCGGGCGGTGTGCCGTCCCCGAGCCAGAGTTCCGCGAGGCCGCCGAAGTTGGCCTCGTTGTCCACGGTCACCGGCAGGCCGCCGGGCAGCAGGGCGCCCAGGTCCGTGTCGTGCCAGTCGAGGTTGGGGGCACGGACCACGGTCCGGGCGTCGCTCGCCACGAGCCCGGGCACGGCGACCGCGAGCCCCGCGGGCCACAAGCCCTCGTCCTCCGCGTCGGCGACGACCCCTCGGACGAGCTCGGCCAGCTCCTCGATGACAGGCTCGGGCGCCCGGCCGCGGTTGGTGCCGTGCCGCACCGCCCGAGCCCGTACCTCACCGCGCAGATCCACGGCGCAGACCGCGAGGTGGTCGACACCGATCTCCGCGCCGATGCCGGCGGGGCCGCGTCCGCTGAGGGCGAGCGCCGAGCCGGGCCGTCCGACCCGGCCGGGGCGCTCGGGGCCCAGCTCCTCCAGGAGTCCCGAGCGGATCAGCTCGTCCACCAGGGTCGACACGGCGGCCCGGGTCAGACCGATCCGCGAGGCGACGGCGGCCCGGGACAGTGGTCCCTCGGCGTTGACGGTGTGCATGACCCGGGAGAGGTTGCGGCGGCGCATGCCCTGCTGGTTGTCGGGCAGGCGACGGCCCGAGCCGCTCGGGTGGGCTTCGTGCAGCGGTGCGCTCATGCCTCCCTCGGCTCCCGTCGGAGTGTCCTGGTGGGTGTCCTGTAGATCATGGTCCTGTAGATCATGCCGGAATCAGATTTTCCCACTTCGGACACCCCCTGGCCCGGTCAGCTGCCGCCCGGTTCGCGCTCCAGCAGCGGTGCCGCGTCGGACAGTACCCCCGAGATCCTGGCGAGCGTCTCCTCGTCCCGCTCCACGGCCTCCAGCACCGGCCCCCGGGTGGTGTCCCAGCGGCGGGCGACCGCGGCCGGGTCCTCGCCCGTGAGTAGCCCGGCGGCCTGCGCGGCGGCGCCGAGCGCGACCAGTTCCTTGGCCTCGGGGACCTGCACGGCACGCCCCGAAAGGCGACGTACGGTCTGCTGCCAGGCGGTGCCCCGTGCACCCCCGCCGATGAGCAGCAGCGGTGCGGAGGTGTCCGCGTCGGCGTCGAGCACCAGGTCGAGGGCGCCGAGCAGCGAGTGGACGGCACCGTCGTACGCGGCCTGGAGCAGCTGACCACCGGTCGTGTCGTGGCGCAGTCCGTGCAGCAGGCCCGAGGCGTGTGGCAGGGCCGGGGTGCGCTCGCCGTCCAGGTAGGGCAGGAGAGTGACGCTCGCGCCGGGTTCCACGGCCTCGCGGTCCAGGCCCAGCAGGGCGGCGACCCGGTCGACGGCCTGGGTGCAGTTCAGGGTGCAGGCCAGGGGCAGCCAGTCCCCGTGCGCGTCGGCGAAGCCCGCCACCGTGCCGGTCGGGTCCGCGGGGCGGTGCCTGGAGACGGCGTACACCGTGCCGGAGGTGCCGAGGCTCAGCACAGGGGTGCCGGGTCGCAGCCCGAGCCCCATCGCGGCGGCGGCGTTGTCACCCGTACCGGCGGCGACCAGGGTGCCCTTGGCGAACGGCAGGTCGTGGGCGTCCCGTACGGTCCCGGCGACCTCGCCCGGCCGGACCACACGGGGCAGCAGCTCCGGGTCCAGCCCCACATGGGCGAGGACCTCCGCGTCGTACGCCTCGGTCGCCGACGCCCACCACCCCGTACCGGAGGCGTCGCCGCGGTCCGTCGTGCCCTGGCCGGTGAGGCGCTCGGTGAGGTAGTCGTGCGGCAGGCGTACGGCGGCGGTGGCACGGACCGCCTCCGGCTCGTTCTCGGCCAGCCAGGCCCACTTCGTGACGGTGAAGGACGGGCCCGGCACACTGCCGGCGCGCTCCGCCCACGCCTTCGCGCCGCCCAGCTCCTCAACCAGGCGGGCTGCCTGCGGCGCCGAACGCACGTCGTTCCACAGCAGCGCCGGACGGACCGGCTCACCGCGGGCGTCGAGGGTGACGAGGCCGTGCTGCTGGCCGCCGATCGACACCGCCGAGGCCTCGCGCGCCGCATCCCCGCACTGGTGCAGCGCCTCGCACAGCGCGTCCCACCACTGGCGGGGGTCGCTCTCCCGGCCCGCCCCGGAGGACACGGCGTGCGGCGCCTGCCCGCTCGCCACCACCCGTCCGGTCGACGCGTCGACGACCAGGGCCTTGGTGGACTGTGTGGACGAGTCCACACCGACGACGAGCGGACCCTCGGCTGCTGACATCGGGCTCTCCCTCTCACACGGCTCGAGACTGCCGCTGACACGGCTGACGCCTCCGGCGGGCGACATCTTGTCTTCCCAGAGACGCGTCCGCATACTAATTTGTAAATCGCCATGACGAAATAGTCGGAGCGCAAGGAGCCGCGGCATGAACTATCAGCCCACCCCCGACGACAGGTTCACCTTCGGCCTGTGGACCGTCGGCTGGCAGGGAAGGGACCCGTTCGGCGACGCCACCCGGCGCGCCCTCGATCCGGTCGAGTCGGTGCAGCGTCTGGCGGAGCTCGGCGCCTACGGGGTGACCTTCCATGACGACGACCTGATCCCCTTCGGGTCCTCGGACAGCGAGCGCGAGGAGCACATCAAGCGCTTCCGTGCGGCCCTGGACACGACCGGCATGACCGTGCCGATGGCCACCACCAACCTCTTCACGCACCCCGTCTTCAAGGACGGCGCGTTCACCGCCAACGACCGCGACGTCCGCCGGTACGCGCTGCGCAAGACGATCCGCAACATCGACCTGGCGGTCGAGCTGGGCGCCAAGATCTACGTCGCCTGGGGCGGCCGTGAGGGCGCCGAGTCCGGCGCCGCCAAGGACGTCCGGGACGCGCTCGACCGCATGAAGGAGGCCTTCGACCTCCTCGGCGAGTACGTGACCTCCCAGGGCTACGACCTGAAGTTCGCGATCGAGCCCAAGCCGAACGAGCCGCGCGGCGACATCCTGCTCCCCACGGTCGGTCACGCCCTGGCCTTCATCGAGCGCCTGGAGCGCCCGGAGCTGTACGGCGTCAACCCCGAGGTCGGCCACGAGCAGATGGCCGGGCTGAACTTCCCGCACGGCATCGCCCAGGCCCTCTGGGCGGGCAAGCTCTTCCACATCGACCTCAACGGCCAGTCCGGCATCAAGTACGACCAGGACCTCCGCTTCGGCGCGGGCGACCTGCGCTCCGCCTTCTGGCTGGTCGACCTCCTGGAGAGTGCCGGTTACGCGGGCCCGAAGCACTTCGACTTCAAGCCGCCGCGCACCGAGGACTTCGACGGTGTGTGGGCGTCGGCCGCGGGCTGCATGCGCAACTACCTCATCCTCAAGGAGCGGGCGGCCGCCTTCCGCGCGGACGCGGAGGTCCAGGAGGCCCTGCGCGCCGCACGGCTGGACCAGCTGGCCCAGCCCACGGCCGCCGACGGTCTGCAGGCCCTGCTCGCTGACCGTACGGCCTTCGAGGAGTTCGACGCCGAGGCCGCCGCCGCTCGCGGCATGGCCTTCGAGCAGCTCGACCAGCTGGCGATGGACCACCTGCTGGGTGCGCGCGGCTGATCACGCGCGCGTGGGGCCCCTTCCGCCGAGGCGGAAGGGGTTTCCCCCGGCTCGGTCGGGTTCTGTCTCGGCCGACCCGTTCGTCTCCCTCGGCCGATCCCTGCGCGGAATTCTCCGGAATCATGCGATCCGTGGCATGAGTCCGTATCAACTTCCGTGCAGGGGTCGCGCCTTGGCCGTTTCGAGGCGACTCTGGACGGTATGGGCATGCCGCCGCCACCGTCCCAGCCGCCCCGGCCCCCGGACGGCACACCGCCGTCGAACGGCGGAGGGTCCGGGCCGCCACCTCGGGGCTACGACCCGCCGCCGGGCGAGCCGACCGGGGAATACACGCCACCGCCCGGAGGCTTCGGTCCTCCTTCGTGGGGTGGTGGTCTGCCTCCGACGGGGCAGGGTGGTGGCCGGCAGCCCCCGAGTCAGGGCGGGGGCGGTCGGCCACCCGATCCGCCCCGTGGCCCCTCTCCCGGTGGGCGTCGCACCTTCGTGCTCATCGTCCTGGCCGTGATCGTCGTCCTGGGCGCCGTCGTCGCTGCCGTGCTGATGGCCACCGGGGGTGCGGGATCGCCGGACGAGAAGCCGCCGGGTGAGACCGGCGGCGGTACGAGCCCATCGCCCACCCCGTCGCTGAGCCTCCCGTCCCGGCTGCCCAGCGACCTTCCGACGCTGCCCTCGGGTTTCCCGAGCGATCTGCCCAGCGAGTTCCCGAGCGGGTTGCCCAGCGACCTCGACTCGCTGTTCCCGGCCCCGGCCGGCGACGCCGAGTGACGCAGGTCGCCGAACCGCAGGCTGGACGAGGAGGCCCCGGGCGCGCGTGGACCGCAGTGCGGCTCACGCGCGCGTACGGCATCCGGCCTCGCTCGCCCAGGACGGCCTCAGGCGTCGGTCTCGGCGCTGACCGAAGCCAGAGCCGTCGCCGGATCATGGGCTGCCGGGCCCGCCGGTGCCCAGCGGCCCCGCTCCTTGCGGTAGGGCCACCAGCGGCCGTCCCGCCCGAGGCGCAACTGGGCCGATCCGCCGACGACGGTCCACCGGTTGTGCGCGGACCGCAGCGACGGCCGCTCGTCCTCGTCCCACGCCGCCTCCAGAGCGGCACGCGCGCGTGCGAGCGATTCCGCCTCTACGTGCCATTCCGCGTCGAGTACGGCGAGACCGGCCACCCCGCCGTACCGCCAGGCGCGGACGGCGAGCGCCAACCCTTCCGGGCCGCGCCCGGAACCCTGGGCGAGCCGTGCACCGATGCTCGGCCCGGGTCCACCGGCCGCAAGTCGAACCGCGTCCTGTCGGAGCGTCAACTCGACGTCCAGGGGCTGCTGCTCGTGTCCGGGGCGAAGAGCCTCGGCCAGCATCCGATGCGCCTCCCGGGCCGTCCGCGCCGCAAGGAACTCGAGCGCGGTCGGATCCAGCCCGGGTGCGGGCGGGGCCTCGGTGTCCAGGGAGGGCGGCAGGCCGGGCTCCACCGGCAGCCGGGGCGGCTCGGGGAGCGGCGGAAGGACCTCTCCCGCCGCGAACGCCTCGGCGGCGTCCAAGCCGTTGCGGCGACTGTCCTGGAGGCCTTCCGGCGCCTCCTGGCCGACCGCCGCGGAGGCGACGCTGCGCACCTGCAGTTCGTCCAGGAGCGCGGGCTCGGCGCGCCCCCGCATCAGCAGCAGGACGAACGGGTCCTGGTCCAGCAGCCTGGCCACCTGATAGCAGAGGGCCGCCGTGTGCCCGCAGTGGTCCCAGGCGCCACAGTCGCACTCCGCTTCAAGATCACCGAGCCCGGGCAGCAGTTCGACTCCGGCTGTGGCGGCGTCCTCGACCAGATGCGGTGGCATCTCGCGGTCGAGCAGGGCGGCGATGTGCCCGGCCCGTTCGGCCGCCATGTCCAGGAAGCGGTCCCAGTGGTCGGCGGACAGTTCTTGGAGCAGGACGTCGGCGCGGTGGGCGGAGCCGTCGCGATCCTGGACGACGGCGGTGACGCGCCCGGGGCGCACCGACACCGCGCCCACGGCTCCCGCCCGCGCGAGCCTTCGCCCCGCGTTCACCTGCTCCCCGTCCAGCGCCGCGTCCTCGAGCGCCTTCAGCCAGGCCAGGCCCCACCACGTCTGCGCGAAACCCCGCCCACGCACAGGAGCCTGCGGCGCGAACGTGCGCTCTCCGTCATGGCCCATGCGTTCCGTCATCCCGCGCCCCCTCGAAGCTCCACCAGGTCGGCCAGTTCGGCGTCGGACAACTCGGTGAGCGCCGTGTCGCCGGCACCGAGCACCGCGTCGGCCAGCTCTCGCTTGCGCACCAGCATGTCCGCGATGCGGTCCTCGATCGTCCCCTCCGTGATCAGCCGGTGCACCTGCACCGGCCGCGTCTGGCCGATGCGGTAAGCCCGGTCCGTGGCCTGCGCCTCGACGGCCGGGTTCCACCAGCGGTCGTAGTGCACGACATGCTCGGCGCGGGTCAGGTTCAGACCCGTGCCGGCGGCCTTCAACGACAGCAGGAAGACGGGCACCTCCCCTTCCTGGAAGCGCTCGACCATGGCCTCGCGCTCGGGGATCGGTGTCCCGCCGTGCAGGAAGCGCGTGGGCACACCGCGCGCCGCCAGATGACGCTCCAGGAGCCGTGCCATCCGGACGTACTGCGTGAACACCAGAACGCTCGCCCCCTCGGAGAGGATGGTGTCCAGCAGTTCGTCCAGCAGCTCCGACTTCCCCGATCTGCCCGGGATCCGGGGCCGCTCCTCCTTGAGGAACTGGGCGGGGTGGTTACAGATCTGCTTGAGGCCGGTCAGCAGTTTCACGATCAGTCCGCGCCGCTCCATGCCGTCGGCAGCGGCGATCTCCGCCATGGTCTCGCGGACCAACGCCTCGTACAGCCCCGCCTGTTCCCTGGTGAGCGACACGGCGTGGTCGGTCTCGGTCTTCGGCGGGAGCTCCGGCGCGATGCCCGGGTCCGACTTGCGGCGGCGCAGCAGGAACGGCCGTACGAGACGGGAGAGGCGCTCGGCCGCGGCGGGGTCCCGGCTGCCCTCGACGGCCTGCGCGTACCGGGTGCGGAAGGTGCCGAGCCTGCCGAGGAGGCCTGGCGTGGTCCAGTCGAGGATCGCCCACAGCTCGGAGAGGTTGTTCTCCACCGGAGTGCCGGTGAGCGCCACGCGCGCGCGTGCGCCGATCGTGCGCAGTTCCTTCGCCGTGGCCGAGTAGGAGTTCTTCACGTGCTGAGCCTCGTCCGCGACGACCATGCCCCAGGGCGCGTCGGCGAGCCGTGGCGCGTCGAGCCGCATCGTGCCGTACGTGGTCAGGACGAACTCCCCGTCGGCGAGCCCGTCCAGGTCGCGCCGGGACCCGTGGAAGCGGCGCACCGGCACACCCGGCGCGAACTTCTCGATCTCCCGCTGCCAATTGCCCATCAACGAGGCCGGACAGACCACGAGGGTGGGGCCCGCCGACGAGGCGTCCGCCTGGCGGTGCAGATGCAGCGCGATCAGGGTGATCGTCTTGCCGAGGCCCATGTCGTCGGCGAGACAGCCGCCGAGCCCCAGGGCGGTCATCCGGGCCAGCCAGTCGAGGCCCCGCAGTTGGTAGTCCCGCAGCGTCGCGGCGAGTCCGGACGGCTGCCCGACCGGCTCCTGCCGCTCTGGGTCCGACAGCCGCTCCCGCAGTGTCGCCAGCCACCCCGTGGGACGCACCTCGACCGTCCGGCCGTCGACCTCCGTCGAGCCCGTCAGAGCGGCGCTGAGCGCGTCGACGGGGGAGACCTTGCGGTCCTGCTGCGCACGGGCGAGGCGGATCTCCTCCGGGTCCACCAGGACCCACTGGTCGCGCAGCCGCACCATGGGGCGGTTCGCCTCGGCGAGCTGGTCCAGCTCCTGCCGGGTGAGCCGCTGGTCGCCGAGCGCGAACCACCAGTCGAAGGTCAGCAGCGCGTCGGAGGACAGGAACGACGGGGTGTCCGACGAGGCTTTGTCGGTGCTCTGCTGGTCGTCCTGTGGGCCGATGACCGCGCGGGCGGTCAGCTTGCGTGTCAGTTCCTTGGGCCAGTGCACGTCGACACCGGCCGCCGCCAGCAACCGGGCGCCCTCCCCGAGCAGTTCGGTGACCTCCTCGTCGGCGAGTTCCACGGCATCCGGCACGGCTGCGGAGAGCAGCGGAGTGAGCGGGGCCCAGGCGCGGGCCGCCCGGCGAAGCGCCAGCAGGGCGTCCATCCGCGCGCGCGGGCCGAAGATCTCGGCTCCGGCCCACACGGCGGAGGCGTCCGCGACGAGCGCGGGGTCGCTCACACTGTGCACCTGCGGGACGACACGGAACGGCAGCTTCGTCCCGGCCGCCTCGTCGGCCCGGACCGAGGCGAGCCCAAGGATCTCGACGCGCAGCGAGACGCGGACCCCCGCGTCGTGCCCGGCGGCGACATCGGCGGCCCAGGCCCGCTGCGCGGGCACGTACTGCGGCTCCCGCGCGGCGAAGGCGGGGTCGCCCGTCGCGACGCCCGCGGCGGGGGTGCGGGGCAGCGAGTCCATGACGGCGTCGAGGAAATCGCGCAACAGCCGCTCCGGATCGGGCAGCCACAGCGACTCGCGCTGGTCCAGTGGTGCCGCGTGTGCCTCCGGTGGCATCGCGGCGGCCAGCTCCCTGACCCGGTCCACGTCCTCCGCCCGCAGCGGACCCGCCCGCCAGGCGTCGTGACCGCCGCCGGTCACGCCGGGCAACAGCAGTCCCCGTGCGGCGAATTGGAGTGCCAGTACGGCGGCCGCGCCCCAGAAGGCCGCCGACCGGTGGGCGCCCGTGGCGGTACGCGCGCGTGTGAGCACCGGAAGCGCGGCGCGTACCGGAAGCGACACGGCCGGCACTGTCACCCGTTCGACGCCGTCGTCACCAGGTCGGACGACTGTCAGCTCCCCGGGGGAGCCGTGCGCGACCAGGGGCGGTGCCGGGCCGTCCACGCGCCAGAAGGCGACGTGGCCGGCCCGGGCAGGGTCCGCGGCCACGAAGACGGCGTGGCAGCGGGTCAGCTCGGAGACTTCGAAGGGGGTTGCCACGGGGTTCGACGGCACAGGGATGCTGAACTCCTCAAATTTGACTACCGTAGGCAGAATCGCCGAGGATACTGCACCTAAAACCTCCGATGGGTGCACTGTGGAGTGACGTGGGTCACTTTTCCCAGTCGGTGGTGGGGGCATCTCAGGGTTGTACGGGGGTTCGACTCAGGGACGTGTCAGGGTCGTGGTCCGGAACTGCGGGGAGCCCGATCCCGTTTTCAGGACAGAGAGCGGCAGTGGCCGCGAAGGAGGCGACGGAGATGTCGAAGAGCACGAAGATCGCCGCGGGGGGTGCGGCAATCGGGATCGTCCTACTGATCCTGTTGCCCTTCCCCTTCTGGGCCAATCTCCTGATAGTCCTGGGGATTCCCACGGCCGCGTACCTCGCACTGGACCCCTCACAGCGGCGCAGGCTGCGCCGGGCCGGCCGAAAGGAGATCGGCCGCTGAGGTGCCACCGGCCCGCGCGTGCGGGCCGGTGGGCGTGCGGGCTCAGTTCGGGCGTACGGCGATCTTGTCGAGGGACTCCAGGAGGCCCGGCAGTTCCGGGCCCCGGCCTACCGGCAGCACCTCGCCGGGTTCCTCGTCGAGAAGGACGAACGCGATGTCGTCGGTCCTGGCCACCATCGACCAGCCGGGACCGTCGGCACGGAGGGTCCTGGCGTCACCGGGTGCGAACGAGGAGCGGACGCGCCCGAGGGGTGGCGGGGACTCCACGTACGCGCGTGCCTCCGCGAGAACCCGGCGGATGCCCGTGCGAGGGGCGCCCTCGCCCTTCCCGGCGTCGGACGCCGCCCCGGCTTCCGACGCGTCACCGGTCGCCGTCCGGCTCGAACCGTCCTGCCCGGTGAACGCGGCGTCGTCGATCTGCTCCCGCCACATCGCCCACTGCAGCGCGATCTCGTCGGCGCCCAGGCGTCGCTGGGCGGGACCCCAGGTGCCGGTGTCCGGCGGGCTCAGTGGGGGCAGGTCCGAGACCTCCGGGTCGGGGTCGTGCGGCGCGGGCACCCCCGGGGCCGCCACGGCGACCGCGAGGGGCCAGCCGGGCAGCGCGGCCACGACCGAATCCTCGTCGGGCGACAGGTCGTACTCCATACCGCAGTCCCACGAGGCGATGGCCACGGCGACCAACGACACGTCGTCGACCGCCACCGTCCACCGGGCCCCGTCACCGTCCTGTCCCAGGACGATCCCGTACCCGTCGGCGAGCGGTGCGAGGCCGAGGGCCGCGCAGGCCTCCGGGTAGTCGTCGCCCAGCACGCTGGGGAAGTTCGCGGGCGTGAGCAGTACCGCCGTCAGCACATACAGCGCGTCGTCGTCCCCGGCGGTGACGGCGTCGTCGTCCGTCCCGGCCATGCCGGCCTCCCATCGCTCTCGCTCGTCCGTCGGCGCACCCTAATGCGCCCGGCGGGCCCTTGTCACGAGCGTGAACCCCGTGCGGAGCTGCGGATATCCCGGGCGAGCTGCAGGTATCCGGGTGGACAGGGGCGAATCGACCGGCAACCCTCACTCGTTCAGGCTGCGGGCAGCCCCAGAAGTGACCGCGCGACCGTCTCCGGAGACTCGTCCCGCTCCCGTGCGAGTGCGATGACCGCTCGACACGCCAGCTCACTGACTCCGAACGACAGGGCCTCGGGCGACACCCAGGTCACGGCCTCGTCGATCTGATCCTGGTCGTCCTCGGCGCACGCCGAGATGTAGACGGCGGCGGCCTCGAACAGATTGTGGGTGCGCTTCGCCTCCCGCGTGGTGGTCTCCGCGCGCAACGAGTCGAGGAATCTGTCGAAGGACTTGCGAACATTGCCGAACATATGGGCTACCTACCCCCCCGCGTCGGTATCACAGCTCGTTCTACTCAACGTAGAGACGGAGGCGCGGCCACAGAAGGGGGAGGGTGAGGTGAAGCCACCGCGAACGGCGCATTCAGGACGTTGTGCGGGGCGGCCCTCCCGGGCGGCGCCGCTCAGCCGACGCGCGTGGCGAGCGCCAGGAAACGCATGTCCTCGTCGACGTAGGACGACATGTGCCAGCCCGCACCGGCCAGCAGCGGACCGAGGTTCCCCTCGGCGCGCAGGTCCTCCGCGGTGATCTGCCGCCCCTGGCGCGCCGCGAGCGCCGCCCGGCCGATGGGGTGGAAGAGCGCCAGCGTGCCGCCCGGCCGGACCACCCTCGCCAACTCCCGCAGATTCGCCGTGGGGTCCGGGAGGTGTGCGACGAGTCCTGCGGCGAACACCGCGTCGAGTGATTCCGTGCGCAACGGCAGCCGGGCGACGTCGGCGAGCAGCAGCTGCCCGTCGCGGTCGCGTCCGGCCCGTACGGCGGCCTCCAGCATGGCGGGCGTCAGATCGGCCCCGAGTACCACTCCGGAAGGTCCCACGGCGGCGCGCAACGGCTCCAGGGCCCGTCCTGTGCCGCACCCCGCGTCGAGTACCCGGTCGCCCGCGCGCAGGCCGAGTTCGGCGACCGCGGCGGCGTAGGCGGGCCCGTCGTCGGGGAACCGGGTGTCCCAGTGGGCGGCCCGTGCCGTGAAGAACTCCTGGACGTGTGTGTGGTCGTCGCTCATGCTCCGCATGATCCCTCACTCGAACGGTAGGAGAGGTGACGCGCATGTTCGGGCGGCAGGCGATCGTTCCAGTGCATATATGCGCCACATTCCAGCACCTTTCGAAATGCGCCCCCTCCGTGCTCCCGTGCCCCCACTAGCGTCCCGGAGCCATGGGACACCTGGACCACGCCACCTTCGGCTGGCTGACCCCCGCGCTGTCGTACGTCATGGCCTCCATCGGCGCCGCGCTCGGACTGCGCTGCACGGTCCGCGCGCTCGGCGCCACCGGCAGGTCCCGCCGCAACTGGCTCGTCACCGCGGCGTCGGCGATCGGCACCGGCATCTGGACCATGCACTTCGTGGCGATGCTCGGCTTCGGCGTCAGCGGCACCGAGATCCGCTACAACGTGCCACTGACCATCCTGAGCCTTCTCATCGCCATGATCGTGGTCTGCGCCGGGGTCTTCGCCGTCGGCTACGGCCGGGACCGCGCCCGAGCGCTCCTCCTGGGCGGGCTCACCACCGGCCTGGGCGTCGCGAGCATGCACTACCTGGGCATGGCGGCCGTGCGGCTGCACGGCGACGTGACCTACGATCCGGCGCTCGTCGCGCTCTCCGTCGTGATCGCCGTGGTCGCGGCGACCGCCGCCCTCTGGGCGGCACTCAACATCAAGTCGCCCGTCGCGGTCACGGTCGCGTCCCTGGTCATGGGCGGAGCGGTGAGCAGCATGCACTACACCGCGATGTGGGCGGTGCGTGTGGAGGTCACTCCGTCCGGGGCGGTCCTGCCCGGGGCCACGGCGATGCAGTTCATCTTCCCCCTCGCCGTCGGCCTCGGGTCCTACCTCTTCCTCACCTCCGCGTTCGTCGCGCTGTCACCGACGGCCGGGGAGCGCGAGGCATCCGCGTCGGCCCAGCGGCCGGTCGAGAACGCCGCCGCGCCCTAGCCGCCGCCGACCGGCCGCGCGCGGCGGCCTTCGCGGCCCGCCCCCGAACCACTCCGATCGAGGAGGCCATGCGTACACCCCGCAGGACCCCGACAGCCGGCGCCGAGGCGCCGCCGCCCCAGCCATCGATACGCGGCCGCCGCGCCCACGCCGGACCTCCGGCCGACGAGCATCTCGGCCCCGACGAGACCGGAGCCCCCACGACCCGCCCGCTCACGCGCGCGGGACTCCGGCACCTACGGCCCCGCACCGTCCGGGCCAAGATCGTCTGCCTGTTGATGGTGCCCGTCGTCTCCCTGCTCGCCCTGTGGGCGTACGCCACCGTCACCACCGCCCAGGACGTCGCCCGCTTCCGGCAGGTGCAGCGCGTCGACGCCTCCGTACGCGGCCCCGTCGCCGACGCCGTCGCGGCGCTCCAGGCCGAGCGCGTGGCCGCCGTCCGGTTCGCCACCAAGCCCTCCACGGAGCACGAGAGCACGCTGCGGAGGCTGTCGCAGCGCAGCGCCCGGGCGATCGACGCACTGCGCCTGGGTGACCGGCACACCATCGCCGACGGCACCGACCTGCCCACAGGGGTGTCCGAACGCCTCGCCGGGTTCGTCACCGGAGCCGAACAACTGCGTGCGCTGCGGACATCGGTGCTCGACCGCCGCAGCGGCTGGGCCGACACGTACGAGCGGTACACCACGACCATCTCCACGGCCTTCGGCGTGGGCGGCGCGCTCACCGGCATCCAGGACGCGGATCTCGGCTCCGACGCGCGCGTGCTGCTCGAGTTCTCCCGCGCGGGTGAGGCCCTGGCCCAGGAGGACGCGCTTCTGGCCGGCGCCCGCCTCGCCGGGACACTCGACCGAGAGCGGTTGCGCCTGTTCACGGGCGCCGTCGACACCCGCCGCACCCTGACCGAAGCCGCCGGTGTCGATCTGCGCGGCCCCGAGCGCGCCGCCTGGCGGGAACTCGCCGGAGGAAGTGCCTACGCGGACCTGCGCGCCGTCGAGGACGAGGTGCTCGCGAGCCACCCCGGAGCGCAGGCGCTCCACGCCGCCCCCGAAGCGGCCTGGAAGTCCGTCCACGCGCGCGTGCGGGACGACATGCGCGGCATCGAGGCCGACGCCGGACACGAAGTCGCCGACCGGGCCGACCCGTTCACCCGCGCGCTGCTCTCCCCGGCGGGGGCCGCGGTGCTCCTCGGCCTCGCGGCCGTTGCCGCCTCCCTGGTCATCTCCGTACGCATCGGACGCGGCCTGGTCGTCGAGCTGGTGAGCCTGCGCAACGATGCTCTGGAGATCGCCCGCCGCAAACTGCCCCACGCCATGCGCAGACTGCGTGCCGGGGAGGAAATCGATGTCGATGCCGAGGCCCCGCCCGGCCCACCCGCGGAGGACGAGACCGGTCAGGTCGCCGAGGCCCTCGGCACCGTGCACCGAGCGGCCCTCCGCGCGGCGGTCGAGCGCGCCGAGCTGGCCGGCGGCATCTCCGGGGTCTTCGTCAACCTCGCCCGCCGCAGCCAGATCCTCGTGCACCGCCAACTGAACCTGCTCGACAGCATGGAACGCCGCTCCGACGATCCCGACGAACTCAGCGACCTCTTCCGCCTCGACCACCTCACCACCCGTATGCGACGCCACGCGGAGAGCCTGATCATCCTCTCCGGAGCCGCTCCGGGACGTGCCTGGCGTATGCCCGTCTCACTGACGAACGTGGTGCGCGCCGCCGTCTCCGAGATCGAGGACTACGCGCGCGTGGAGGTACGGCAACTTCCCGAGGCGAAGGTCGGCGGTGCCGCGGTCGCCGACCTCACCCACCTCCTGGCGGAACTCGTGGAGAACGCCGCCCAGTTCTCGCCGCCCCACACGCGCGTGCGGATCACCGGGGAACCGGTCGGCAACGGCTACGCCGTGGAGGTCGAGGACCGGGGGCTCGGCATGGGCAAGGAGACCCTGGCCGAGGCCAATCGCCGGATCGAACAGTCCGAGGCCCTCGACCTGTTCGACAGCGACCGGCTCGGTCTGTTCGTGGTGAGCCGTCTCTCCGCCCGCCACGGCATCAAGGTCCACCTGCGGACCTCGCCCTACGGCGGCACCACCGCGGTGGTCCTCCTCCCCACCACCCTGCTGCACAGCGGCATGCCGGAACGTTCCCCCCGAGCCACCGCCGAAGCACGGCCGCAGCCCGCGGAACGCGAGTACGCGCGCGTGGCCGCCGCCCCGCACCAGGAACCCGTCGAACAGTCCGCGGACCGGCGCGCCCTCATGGCCCCCGTCGACTCCGCGAGGCAGACCAGGGCGGACGGCACGCCCGAGCCGCCGCCGGGCGTCACCACCCTGCGGCCGCACCGCCCTCCGCCGGAACCGGAACGCACCGACGAACTGCCGCGCCGCGTACGCCAGGCGCACCTCGCACCCCAACTGCGCGAACAGCCCACCGGGCAGTCGGCGCAGGCGGCGACACCCCGGGCGGACGACGAGCGCACTCCGGAACTCGTACGGGACCGCATGGCGGCCTACCGCGACGGCTGGGCACGAGGCGGCGGCAGGGCACCCGGCCGAGGCGTCACCCACGGCCCCGCCACGGGCAGCGACAGCAGTGAAGGAGACCCTGCATGATCCAGGACCCGAGCACCCGGGCCACCGAGCGGTCCGGTGAACTCGACTGGCTGCTGGACGACTTGGTTCTGCGCGTACACGAGGTACGGCACGCTGTCGTGCTGTCCAACGACGGACTCGCGGTCGGAGCCTCCAGCGACCTCAGGCGCGAGGACGCCGAGCATCTCGCCGCCGTTGCCTCCGGCTTCCACAGCCTCGCCAAGGGCACGGGCCGCCACTTCGGCGCGGGCGGCGTACGCCAGACGATGGTGGAGATGGACGACGGCTTCCTCTTCGTGGCCGCCGCCGGAGACGGCTCCTGCCTCGCCGTTCTCACCTCCGTCACAGCCGATATCGGGCTGGTGGCGTACGAGATGGCACGGCTGGTGAAACGCGTCGGAGAGCACTTCCGCACACCGACCCGCGCCGGCGCGCGCCCGCCCACGAGCGGATGAACCAGGGACAGGGCGTGCTCATGACCGAAGGCAGCAACACCGAAGCCTCGCACGAGCCGCCGGACAGCCGGTGGTACGACAACGAGGCCGGGCCGCTCGTCCGTCCCTACGCCATGACGGGCGGCCGCACGAGGCCCGGCCCGAACGGTGCCCACTTCGACCTGATCGCGCTGGTCTCGCTCGACACCGGTGCACCCGGCGTCGACGACGACACCTCGCTCGGGCCGGAACACCGCTCTCTCCTCGAACTATGCCGTACCGAGACCCAGTCGGTCGCCGAACTCTCCGCGGGTGCCGACCTGCCCGTCGGCGTGGTGCGGGTGCTCCTCGGCGACCTCCTGGAGCTCGGTCATGTCGCCGTCAGCCGCCCCGTACCGCCCGCGCAGCTGCCGGACGAGCGGATCCTGCGCGAGGTGATCGAGGGACTGAGGGCCCTGTAGATGAACAAGCACATGGGTTCATCCCGTACCGACTTGTGCATCCAACCCGGCACCGAACGCGCACAAGCGGTCGGTGACATGAAATAGCGGTCCAACGCCACACCGAAGAGTGGCAGTTGCCATGATGCTGACTCCTCACAGCCGAATCCATGTCGACCACGGCCGACACTCCCGAGAGAAGTGATCGATGGTCTCCGAGCACTCCGATGAGACAGACGGCGACACGGGCGCCCTGGCACTGAAGATCCTTGTCGCAGGCGGATTCGGCGTGGGCAAGACCACCCTGGTCGGCGCGGTCAGCGAGATCAGGCCGCTGCGCACCGAGGAACTCCTGAGCGAGGTGGGCCAGTCGGTCGACGACACCGACGGGGTGGACCAGAAGGTCACCACCACCGTCGCCATGGACTTCGGTCGCATCACCATCAGGTCCGGGCTCTCGCTGTACCTGTTCGGCACACCGGGGCAGGACCGGTTCTGGTTCCTGTGGGACGAACTGGCGCAGGGGGCGTTAGGCGCCGTCGTCCTCGCGGACACGAGGCGACTCCAGGACTGCTTCCCGGCAGTCGACTACTTCGAGCACCGGCACATCCCGTTCGTGGTCGCCGTCAACTGCTTCGCGGGAGCCCGCTCCTACGGCGCCCCGGACGTCTCCCGCGCCCTCGACCTGGATCAGGGCACCCCCGTGGTCCTCTGCGACGCCCGTGACCGCGACTCGGGGAAGGAAGTGCTGATCCGGCTCGTCGAGTACGCCGGACGGATGCACACCGCCCGGCTGCTCGACTCCGTGGGCTGAACCGGCGTCGACACGGCCGCTCCTGGCCGGTTTCCGTCCCTTGACACTGTTGTTTCGGGCGGGGAAGCGCGTTGTCGCCGTTCGCGAAGAAGGCCCGCCCATCCTTGTCGGTCATCTTCCTTGCCATGTCCCCATCCTGCTTGCTCCGACGGCAGCAGTGGGGAAGGCTGAATCGTCGGATCCTCCTTGGCAGGGGGAACGACGAAACGGGGAGTACGAACAATGGTGCAGAACGCGGGACTCGGTTGGCTGCTGGACGATCTGACCGAGCGCGTGGAACCCATACGGCACGCGTTGGTGCTGTCCACCGACGGACTCGTCACCGCGGCGAGTACCGGCCTGCGGCGCGAGGACTCCGAACACCTCGCCGCGGTCTCCTCGGGTCTGCACAGCCTCGCCAAGGGCTCGGGCCGCCACTTCGGAGCCGGTGACGTACGGCAGACGATGATCGAGTTCGACGACGCGGTGCTCTTCGTCACCGCTGCCGGACCGGGCAGCTGCCTGTGCGTCCTCAGCGCCGCGGAGGCGGACATCGGTCAGATCGCCTACGAGATGACGCTGCTGGTGAACCGTGTCGGCGAACACCTCCGCGTGGATGCCCGTAAGCCTGAACACTCGGCCGCGATGGACCGCTGACCTGGTCTTTCGTCGTTGTGGGCAGAGTTATCCACAGGGCCGCCACGACATGCGGCGAACGGGCTACGGTTTTTCCCGAGGCGAGCGCGAGACCAGCGCGAGCACCACAACGCACGGGGGAGAACCGCCATGTCCGGCGACACCATCACGCAGCCCATCACGCGCACCACGACCACCGAGCCCGGCACGCCCACCACGTCGAGCGGCGCCCCGGCAGCGGCCGGGGCGACCGGCCGCACCCTCACTCCGGGCCGTGCCGCCCGCGAACTGGGCCTGAAACGGAGCGAACTCGACCTCGCCGTACAACTGGGTTGCCTACGAACGGTCGTCGACGACGCGGGCGGAGGCCGTCGGGTCACCCGAGCGGAGATCGACCGGGTCCGTAAGGAGGAGGGCTTCCCGGAAGCTCTGCGGGAACGGGTCGAGGCCGTGGGCTCCCACGCGGCCGCCGAGATCCTGGGCGTGCCGACCTCTCGGTTCATGCGTCTGGCACGGCTGGGCCTGGTCACGCCGGTCAAGTGGCATCTCAACCGCTACCGCGCGGTGGTCTGGCTCTATCTGGCGGTCGAACTGAGTCAGTTCGTCGCCGACGGGAAGAACACCCAGTGGCTGACGGGCCGTATCCCGGAGGAACTGAGGCGTCAGCTCGACGCGGGGCTGGACCTGCGCGCACGGAACTGGCGAGGACGGCATCTCGGATTCCTGCTGCGGCAGGCCGACAACCCCTGGCGGCGCGCCGCCGCCCCAGCCTCCCTGCTCGATCCGATCCAGGTCGCGAGGACCGTCCAGGACCCCTACGAACGCGCCCACTTGACCCGCCACCTGCCCGAGCGGGCCGACCACGGCACCCCCGACTCGCCGGCCGCACGGATCACCACACGGATCATGACGGCGGACGACCCGGATGAGATCGAATGGCTACGGACGGACCTCCAGCAGTCCCTCATCGAGGCCCGCGCCCACCGACTCGCGCCGAGGCCACGCCGGAAAGCGCCGGCGTCGACCGCCGCCGCCCGACACGAGACACCCGTCGTGGCTGCGCGATCTGCGCACTCACCCCAGGGCGGGCGGCGTCCCGGGAAACCGCGGCCGACAGCGGGCACGGCTCCCGAGAGGCGACGCGGCCTGTTGGGATGGCTCCGGAGCGGAAAGCACTGACCCGCCGGTCAGGCGCCGAGCTTGCGGAACAGCCCTTCCTGCACGACGGACACGAGCAGACGTCCCTCGAGGTCGTAGATGCGGCCACGAGCCAGCCCGCGGCCGCCCACCGCGATCGGGGACTCCTGGTCGTACAGGAACCACTCGTCCGTGCGGAACGGCCGGTGGAACCACATGGCGTGGTCCAGCGACGCCATGTCGAAGCCACGGGGCCCCCAGAGGGGCTCGACCGGGATACGGACGGCGTCCAGAAGGGTCATGTCGCTGGCGTACGTCAGCGCACAGGTGTGCACCAGAGGGTCGTCGCCCAGAGGGCCCACGGCCCGCATCCACACCGCGCTGCGCGGCTCGGCGTTCTCGACCTCCTCGGCGGTCCAGCGCAGCCGGTCGACATACCGAATGTCGAAGGGCTGACGCCGGGCCATGCGCTCCAACTGCTCGGGGAGCGTGCCCAGATGCTCGGTGATCTCCTGCGTCACCGTCGGCAGCGACTCGGGGTCCGGCACCTTCCGGGCGGGCGGCAGCTGGTGCTCGAAGCTCCCCTCTTCAGGCTTGTGAAAGGAGGCGGTCAGATTGAAGATCGTGCGGCCCTGCTGCACGGCGGTGACCCGGCGCGTGGTGAACGACCGCCCGTCGCGGACTCGCTCGACCTGGTACACGATCGGCACGCCCGGACGGCCCGGGCGCAGGAAGTACGCGTGCAGCGAATGCACCGGCCGGTCGCCCTCCGTCGTCCGCCCGGCGGCGACCAGCGCCTGGCCGGCGACCTGGCCGCCGAAGACCCGCTGCAGGGACTCCTGCGGGCTGCGCCCACGGAAGATGTTGACCTCGATCTGCTCCAGGTCGAGCAGGTCGACGAGCCGCTCGGCGGGGTTGGTGGTCATGTACTGGCCTCTCCTGTGCTCACAGCTGACCGACGTCGGTGACCTTGACGACGGCGCGTCCCTCGGTGTCGGAGGCGGCGAGGTCGACCTCCGCGCTGATGCCCCAGTCATGATCGCCGTTCGGGTCGGCGAAGGTCTGGCGGACGCGCCACAGCCCGTTCTGCGGCTCCTCCTCGATCATCAGCAACCGCGGGCCACGGGCGTCGGGACCGGTGCCGAGCTCCTCGTACTCGTCCCAGTACTTGTCCATGGCCTCGCCCCACCGCTCGGCGTCCCAGCCGGACTCGGCGTCCAACTCGCCCAGCTCACCCACCTGGTCGAGGGCGGCCAGCTCGACACGGCGGAACATGGCGTTGCGGACGAGGACACGGAAGGCACGCGCGTTGGAGGTCACCGGCTTGACCTGGTCGGCCCTCTCCTGGGCCTCCTCGGCGGTCATCACCTCGGGGTTGGCCAGTTGCTCCCACTCGTCGAGGAGACTGGAGTCGACCTGACGCACCATCTCGCCGAGCCAGGCGATCAAGTCCTCCAGATCGTCCGACTTCAGGTCGTCGGGGACCGTGTGGTCGAGGGCCTTGTAGGCGCCGGCGAGGTAGCGCAGCACGATGCCCTCGGTGCGGGCCAGCTCGTAGTAGGAGGTCAACTCCGTGAAGGACATGGCTCGTTCGTACATGTCCCGGATCACGGACTTCGGCGAGAGGGGATGGTCGCCGACCCAGGGGTGGCTCTTGCGGTACGTGTTGTACGCGTGGAAGAGCAGCTCCTCCAGCGGCTTGGGGTAGCTGACATCCTGGAGCCGCTCCATGCGCTCCTCGTACTCGACCCCGTCCGCCTTCATCGCGGCCACGGCCTCACCGCGTGCCTTGTTCTGCTGGGCGGCGAGGATCTGCCGCGGGTCGTCCAGCGTCGACTCGACGACCGACACCATGTCGAGGGCGTACGACGGGGACTCCGGGTCCAGCAGTTCGAACGAGGCCAGCGCGAAGGTGGACAGTGGCTGGTTGAGCGCGAAGTCCTGCTGGAGATCGACCGTCAGCCGGACGATGCGGCCCTCGGCGTCCGGCTGGTCGAGCTTCTCGACGATGCCGCCGTCGAGGAGCGAACGGTAGATCGCGATCGCCCGACGGATGTGCCGCAGCTGCTGCTTGCGCGGCTCGTGGTTGTCCTCCAGCAGATGGCGCATCGCCTCGAAGGCGTTGCCCGGCCGGGCGATCACCGACAGCAGCATCGTGTGGGTGACGCGGAAGCGGGAGGTGAGCGGCTCCGGGTCGGAGGCGATGAGCTTCTCGAAGGTGTTGTCGGTCCAGCCGACGAACCCCTCGGGTGCCTTCTTGCGGACCACCTTGCGGCGCTTCTTCGGGTCGTCGCCGGCCTTGGCGAGCGCCTTCTCGTTCTCGATGACGTGCTCGGGCGCCTGGGCCACCACGTAGCCCGCGGTGTCGAAGCCGGCCCGCCCGGCACGCCCCGCGATCTGGTGGAACTCACGGGCCCGCAGCGTCCGCACCCGGTTCCCGTCGTACTTGGTGAGGGCGGTGAACAACACGGTGCGAATGGGGACGTTGACGCCGACGCCGAGCGTGTCCGTGCCGCAGATGACCTTCAGCAGACCGGCCTGTGCCAGCTTTTCCACCAGACGCCGGTACTTGGGCAGCATGCCGGCGTGGTGCACACCGATGCCGTGCCGCACGTAACGGGAGAGGTTGCGGCCGAACTTGGTGGTGAAGCGGAAGTTGCCGATCAGTTCGGCGATCCGGTCCTTCTCCTCCCGCGTGCACATGTTGATGCTCATCAGCGCCTGTGCCCGCTCCACGGCCTGCGCCTGCGTGAAGTGCACGATGTACACGGGAGCCTGTTTGGTGGCGAGCAGCTCCGTGAGCGTCTCCGTCATCGGGGTCAGCACGTATTCGTAGGAGAGCGGCACCGGGCGGGTCGCCGAGCGGACCACCGAGGTGGGCCGGCCGGTGCGCCGGGTGAGGTCCTTCTCGAACATCGAGACGTCGCCGAGCGTCGCCGACATCAGGATGAACTGTGCCTGCGGGAGCTCCAGGATCGGGATCTGCCAGGCCCAGCCGCGGTCGGCCTCCGCGTAGAAGTGGAACTCGTCCATCACGACCTGGCCGACGTCGGCGTGCTTGCCGTCGCGCAGCGCGATGGACGCCAGTACCTCGGCGGTGCAGCAGATGACGGGGGCGTCGGCGTTCACGGAGGCGTCGCCGGTGAGCATGCCGACGTTCTCGGTGCCGAAGATCTTGCACAGCTCGAAGAACTTCTCCGAGACGAGCGCCTTGATCGGGGCCGTGTAGAAGGTGACCTCGTCCCGGGCGAGGGCCGCGAAGTGCGCGCCCGCCGCGATCATGCTCTTGCCGGAGCCGGTGGGCGTCGACACGATCACGTTCGCGCCGGAGACCACCTCGATGAGCGCCTCCTCCTGATGCGGGTAGAGGGTGAGACCGCGTTCCTGGGCCCACGACTCGAAGGCTTCGTAGAGGGCGTCGGGGTCGGCGGTCCGCGGCAGCTGATCGATGAGGGTCACGCCCCCATCTTGCCTGCCCGCGCACCTGATGGGGGAATCGGATGCCGGACCGAAGATCGCGAACGCTACGCTGTGGCGCCGACGCGGCGTCAGCGCACCTGGACAATTGGACAGCGGCACAAGGCGCCTGGACAGCGGCACGAACGGAATGGGACGGGGCACGGCCATGATGGGACCAGCACACTCACTGTCGGGAGCCGCGGCCTGGCTCGGCGTAGGGGCGGTAGCGGCCGCCACCGGGCACACCATGCCCTGGCCGGTTCTCCTGGTCGGTGCGCTGATCTGCGCGGGTGCCGCGCTCGCCCCGGACCTGGACCACAAGGCGGCCACGATCTCGCGCTCCTTCGGTCCGCTGTCGCGCTGGGTGTGCGAGATCGTGGACAAGCTCTCGTACGCCGTCTACAAGGCGACGAAGAAGCAGGGCGACCCGCGCCGCTCGGGCGGGCATCGCACCCTCACGCACACCTGGCTGTGGGCGGCTCTGCTCGGTGCCGGCGCCTCCGGCATCGCCATCACGGGCGGCCGCTGGGCCGTGCTGGCCATCCTCTTCGTCCACTTGGTGCTGGCCATCGAGGGTCTGCTGTGGCGGGCGGCCCGGGGCTCGAGCAGCGATGTGCTGGTGTGGCTGCTGGCCGCGACGAGTGCCTGGATCCTCGCGGGTGTCCTGGACAAGCCGGGCAACGGGGCGGACTGGCTGTTCACGCAGCCGGGCCAGGAGTACCTGTGGCTCGGGCTGCCGATCGTGCTCGGCGCGCTGGTGCACGACATCGGGGACGCGCTGACCGTATCGGGATGCCCGGTCCTGTGGCCGATACCGATCGGGCGCAAGCGCTGGTACCCGCTGGGCCCGCCGAAGGCCATGCGGTTCAGGGCCGGCAGCTGGGTGGAGCTGCGGGTGCTGATGCCCGTGTTCATGGTGCTCGGGGGAGTGGGCGCGGCGGCAGCGCTGAACGTCATCTGACGCGCCGCGGCCACCACCGACGTGGCGGTCGTTCGGTCCCGGACGGCTCCTTCGAGGGTGGGTCAGCCCGGCTGGGATTCCTCGTCCACGATGTGCATCGCCGCTTCCTCGGCGGAGGCGGCCGCCCCGTCGATGCCCACGTCGGTGGCGATCAGCCCGCTCTCCTCGTCCTCGTGCGAGCCCTCGTCGGGGGCGACGAGACGGCCGGAGCGGAGGTCTCCCACCTCGTTGTCCAAGGGCTCGCCGTCGGTGTCCCGGGAGTCGCCGATGCCGTCCCCGTCGGGGTAGGCGATGTCAGGGAGCTCCTCGGCGAGGCGCTGCTCCAGGGTTTCGCCGCGCAGTCGCTCCGCCGCCGTCACACCGGTGTGCTCCACAGCCCATGGCCGTTCCGGTGGGGACCAGCCCCGGTCGAGGGGGTCGGTCACACCGTCGGCGACCAGGGTGTCCTCGGCGTCCAGCAGCCCCGCGTCGTCCTGGATCTCGGATCCGTCTGGCTGGTAGACGTCGTCTCCCCATCCGCCGGCTCTGTCCACGGGTGCCTCCAGTGGTGGGACGGGCCCGGTGCCACCGCTCGGCGACGGTGGGCGCGCGGGCCGCTGGGCTGCGGCCCGAACCCCGCGAACCGGGCGGTTCACGGGCGTCCCCCGAATCAGTGCCCACCACCAGCCTTCCACTCGCGTTCGGCACCGCGCAACGGCAGGGGGCCGGAGACCGCCGGACCACCTGGCCGTCGCCCACCCGGACGCGGCCCTTCCGGGGCGCGTCCGATCCGGGTACGGCGGCAGGGCACGGCCCGGGCGGCCCCGCAACCGCCGGTGGCCCGGGTTCGGGCCGCGGTCTCCCCGCCGAGGGGCACCGAACCCGCGACGGCTGCGGCGCCGAGCGAGTCGACCGGGCACGGGACCGTGACGGCTGCGGGCAGGTTCACCGGGCACGGGACGGTGGCCCCGCGTCCGCCGGTCACACCCGTGACGGCCCCGCCCCCGAGCCGGTCAGCCGTGCCACGACCTCCACAGGGCGGCGTAGGCGCCGTCGGCCTCGACCAGTTGGTCGTGGCTGCCCAGTTCGCTGATGCGGCCGTTCTCGACGACGGCGATGACGTCGGCGTCATGGGCGGTGTGCAGCCGGTGGGCGATGGCGACGACGGTGCGGCCGTCGAGGACGCGGGCGAGGGAGCGTTCCAGATGGCGGGCCGCGCGCGGGTCGAGGAGCGAGGTGGCCTCGTCCAGGACCAGCGTGTGCGGGTCGGCGAGGACCAGTCGGGCCAGCGCGATCTGCTGGGCCTGTGCCGGAGTGAGCGAGAAGCCCCCGGAGCCGACCTCCGTGTCCAGTCCCTCGTCCAGGGCACGTGCCCAGGTGTCGGCGTCCACCGAGCCCAGTGCCGCCCACAGCTCGGCGTCCTGCGCAGCCGTGCGGGCGAGGAGCAGGTTGTCGCGCAGAGAGCCCACGAACACATGGTGCTCCTGGTTGACCAGCGCCACGTGCGAGCGGACGTCCTCGGCGGGCATCCGGGAGAGCTCGGCGCCACCCAGGGTGATGCTGCCGTCGCGGGGCGCGTAGATCCCGGCGAGGAGCCTGCCCAGGGTCGATTTGCCCGCGCCGGAGGGGCCGACGAGGGCGAGTCGGGTGCCGGGCGCGACCTCCAGGGACACCTTGCGCAGGACGTCGACGCCGTCGCGGTACCCGAAGCGCACCTGGTCGGCGTGGACATGACGCCCCTCGGGGGCGACGGCCGGGTCGCCCGCCTCCGGCTCGATGTCCCGGACACCGACCAGGCGGGCCAGAGACACCTCGGCGACCTGCAGTTCGTCGTACCAGCGGAGGATCAGGTTGATCGGGTCGACGAGCATCTGGGCGATGAGCGCGCCCGTGGTCAGTTGCCCGAGCCCGATCCAGCCCTGCAGGACGAACACCCCGCCGATGATCAGGACAGAGCCGAGGATCGTGGTGTGCGTGAGGTTGATGACGGGGAAGAGCACCGATCGCAGCCACAGGGTGTACCGCTCCCAGGCGGTCCACTCGCGGACACGCTGGTTGGACAGGTCGATGCGACGGGTGCCGAGGCGGTGGGCCTCGACGGTGCGGCCGGCGTCCACCGTCTCCGCGAGGACGGCGGCGACGGCGGCGTACCCGGCGGACTCCGAGCGGTAGGCGGAAGGGGCGCGCTTGAAGTACCAGCGGCAGCCGACGATCAGCAGCGGCAGGGCCAGCAGTACGGCGAGGGCCAGTGGGGGTGCGGTCACGGCGAGTCCGCCGAGGAGCAGCGCCACCCACACCACGCCGATCGCCAGCTGGGGCACGGCCTCGCGCATGGCGTTGGCGAGCCGGTCGATGTCCGTGGTGATGCGGGAGAGCAGGTCACCCGTGCCGGCGCGTTCCAGGACTCCCGGCGGCAGTCCGACCGACCGGACGAGGAAGTCCTCGCGGAGGTCGGCCAGCATCCGCTCGCCCAGCATGGCGCCGCGCAGTCGCACCTCGCGTACGAAGACGGCCTGGATGACGAGGGCGACGACGAACACCGTCGCCGTGAGTTCCAGATGGAGCTCACGCGCATCGTCGGCGACCCGTTCGACGAGTGCGCCGAGCAGGTAGGGGCCCGCCATCGAGGCGACGACGGCGACCGTGTTGACGGTGATGAGCAGGACGAAGGCCCGGCGGTGCCGACGGAACAGTTCGGCCACGTAGGCGCGTACGGTCGCGGGGGCACCGACGGGCAGGGTGTTCGCCGTCGTCGGGGCGGCCGGGTCGTAGGCCGGTGGCGCCACGCCGATCATGCGGTCTCCTCGATCTCTTCCAGTTCGTCCAGCACATCGCTGAGGGCGGTCTTGCGGTCTTGCGGTCGGCTCGTGAGGGCAGCCTTCCTGGCGGGCCCGGCGGCCGGGGTGGCCTTCTCGTCGGGCCCGTCGGCCAGGTCGGCATCCTCGTCGGTCTCGCGGGTGACGACGGCCCGGTACCGGGGTTCCTTGTGCACCAGGTCGCGGTGGACGCCGACCGCCACGACCTCGCCGCCGTGTACGAGGACGACGCGTTCGGCGAGGTCGAGGAGGAGGGGCGAGGAGGTGAAGACGACCGTCGTGCTGCCGGCCCGGAGCGATCGGATGCCGTCGGCGACCCGGGCCTCGGTGTGCGAGTCGACGGCGGAGGTCGGCTCGTCCAGGACCAGTACGCCCGGGTCCGTGATCAGGGAGCGGGCCAGTGCGAGCCGCTGGCGCTGCCCGCCGGACAGGGATCGGCCGCGCTCGGTGATCCGCGCGTCCATCGGGTCCTCGGCCTCCAGCGACCCCTGGACCAGGGCTTCCAGCACATCACCGCACTGGGCGGCGGCCAGCGCCTCCTCGGCGGTGACCTGGCCCGAGGCGGGGACGTCGAGGAGTTCGCGCAGCGTGCCGGAGAGCAGCACGGGGTCCTTGTCCTGGACGAGGACGGCCGTGCGGGCGGAGTCGATGGGGAGCTCGTCGAGCGGTACGCCGCCGAGGAGGACGGAGGTGCCCTCCTCGGGGGCGTGGCCCCCCAGCCGTTCCGCCAGCTGTCCGGCCGCGTCCGGGTCGCCGCACACCACCGCGGTGAGACACCCGGCGGGCGCCAGTAGCCCGGTCGCCGGGTCGTACAGGTCTCCGACGGGCACGGACGCCTCTCGGGACCCCTCGGTGTCCGTGGCCCGCTCCAGCGACAGCACCCCGGCGGCCCGCTTGGCGGACGGACGGGAGAAGGAGTACGCCATCGCGATCTCCTCGAAGTGCCTGAGCGGATACGTCAGCAGCATGACCGCGCTGTACACGGTGACCAGTTCGCCGACCGTGATGCGGCCCTCGCGGGCGAGACCCACACCGTGCCAGACGACCGCGATCATCAGCAGCCCCGGCAGCAGCACCTGGATGCCGGAGATCAGGGCCCACATACGGGCGCTGCGGACGGCGGCGTGACGGACCTCCTGGGAGGCCCGGCGGTAGCGGTCCAGGAAGAGGTCCTCGCCGCCGATGCCGCGCAGGACGCGCAGACCCGCGACGGTGTCGGAGGCCAACTCGGTGGCACGGCCCGCCTTCTCGCGCTGGAAGTCGGCACGCCGGGTCGCGCGGGGCAGCAACGGCAGGACGGCCAGGGCGAGGACAGGGACACCGACGGCGACGACGATGCCGAGCGCGGGCTGGTAGACGACCAGGCTGACACAGACCAGCACCACGGTGAGGGCGGCGGCGGTGAAGCGGGAGACGGCCTCGACGAACCAGCCGATCTTCTCGACGTCGCCCGTGGAGACCGCGACGACCTCACCTGCCGCGACCCGGCGCGTCAGCGCCGAGCCGAGCTGTGCCGTCTTGCGGGCCAGGAGCTGCTGGACGCGCGCGGCAGCCGTGATCCAGTTGGTGATCGCCGACCGGTGCAGGAAGGTGTCGCCCAGCGCGATGGTGAACCCGCACAGCACCAGCAGCACGCCCGCGAGGGCGAGCCGGGAGCCGGAGCGGTCCACCACGGCCTGGATGGCGAAACCGACGCAGAACGGCAGTCCGGCCACGGAGGTGAAGTGCAACAACCCCCAGGCCAGCGCCTTGAACTGCCCGCCGAGCTGATTCCGGCCGAGCCACCACAGGAATCGGGGACCCGAGCGCGCGTCCGGCACACCCGGGTCTTGATACGGAAGGTCTTGAATCTGCATGACGTCCCAGAGGCTCGTGTCAGGGTGGGGGAGAGTGGGGAGAAAAGGGGTGGCGTGGTCCAGCGACCGGCCGTGAAAGGTTCGCGTCGCAGCGTGGTCGGAAGCAAACGGTTTTCCGGCGCCGGGCAAAGTTTCGGCCTGGACTGTCCGGGTGGGGCCCGACGAGCGGGACGGCGGGCGCATGGGTCCGGTGCGCGGTGCGACGATGGACCGCATGCGAAGAGGCGGTACGAGGCGGGGACGAACCGGCGTGACGAGCGATGTGGATGCGGGCCGTGCGCACGAGGAGGGCGTGATGTGGGGCGCGGCTCGTGCCGCGCTCGCGGCGGCGGTCTGTGGTGCGCTGGTGATGTCCCTGGCGGCGTGCGGCGGTTCGGGCGACACGACGGGCGGGGCCAAGGCCGACGCCACGAAGTCCGGGGACACGACCGACCGGGCCGAGGCGCGGACCGTGGACCCGACCCGTATCCCGGATGTCGGCGACCGTCTCCAGAAGCAGATCCCCGCCGAATCCCGCCAGGTCGTGGCCGTCTACGGAGAGGGCGAGAACGACGCGGACGCCACGGTCGTCCTTTACACGAAGAGCGGTTCCACCTGGAAGAAGACCCGCAGTTGGGACGGGCACAACGGCAAGAAGGGGTGGACCACCGATCATCGGGAGGGCGATCGGCGCAGTCCCGTCGGTGTGTTCTCGCTCAGCGACGCGGGGGGTGTCCTCGCCGACCCCGGTGCCAAGCTCCCGTACAGCCGGTCGGCGTCGTTCCAGGCGCCGCATTACTGGGCCAAGTCGCACTGGCACGACTTCGACTACGTCATCGCCATCGACTACAACCGGGTCAAGGGCACCTCGCCGATCGATCCGACGCGGCCCGAGGGTCAGTCGAAGGGCGGCAGTATTTGGCTGCACATGGACCACGGCAGCGGCACCTCGGCCTGCGTCAGCCTGTCCAAGTCGGGCATGGAGTACCTGCTGCGCACCCTCGACCCGGCCCAGCACCCGGTGATCGTCATGGGGGACAAGGCGGAGCTGAAGGCCTGAGGCGCCAGGTGCTCGCGCGCACTCTTGTGGCCGGAGATCTTATTGCGGCGAGGTGTCGACTCCCCGTAGAACTCCGGCCATGAGAAGCCGGATCATCATGTCCATGCTCGCCGGAGCGACCCTCCTGGCGAGCACCCTCCTCGCAGCCACCCCCGCCCAATCCGCAGTCGGCTCCGCCACCCCCGCCCGGACGGCTCAATCCGGCGAATCCGCCGACGTCCCCGCCGAGTTCGGCACCGACTGGCACGACCCGATCACCGCCGCCCCGCCCGTCACCCGACCCGACCACACGAAGTCGTGCGAAGTGACCGTCGCCAAGGCGCAGTTCAAGGACTTCACGCCCTACCGGGGGACCTACGCGCCGCCGGGGGACTGCGGCACACGCTGGAGCAAGGTCGTCCTGCGACTCGACGGAAAGGTGAAGGGCCGCCAGTTCGACCGCCTCGGCCATCTGCACATCGGCGGCGTCGAGGTGTTCCGGACGTCCACGCCGCAGCCCTCGCCCGACGGCATCGAGTGGTCCGTGGAGAAGGACGTCACGCGCTACAGCGACACCCTGCGCACCACGCAGTCCGTGGAGATGCTCATCGGCAACGTCGTCGACGACACGTACACCGGAATCCTCGACGTCGAGGTCACACTGACCTTCTACGTGGGCAGGCCCGACGCGGAGACGGCGAAGGCCACCCCCGACCGCGTCCTCACCCTCCAGGAGGACGACACCCTCACCACCCCGCGCAACAGCGAGCGCGTCATCGCCGAGGTGTACGCGACCGGGTCCGGCGGCGGCTGCGAGGAGTACTGGTATCTGACGGTTCCCGAGGAGGCGCCGTACTCCTGCAAGGCGGACGAGGGGCCGTACCGCGAGGTGCGGATCGAGGTGGACGGGCAACTGGCCGGAATCGCCGCGCCGTTCCCGACCGTGTGGACCGGCGGCTGGTCCAACCCCTTCCTCTGGTACGTCGTCCCCGGCCCCCGCGCGTTCGACATCCAGCCCCTCCGCTACGACCTCACCCCCTTCGCGGGTCTCCTCAACGACGGCCGCCCGCACCGGATCGAGGTCTCCGTCGTCGGCGTGCCTGAAGGGCAGACCGGCTGGAGCACCCCGGTCAACGTCCTCGTCTGGCAGGACGCGAAGAGGGAACACGTCACCGGCGCCCTGACGAAGGTCCAGGCGGGCGACCTCGCCAACTCGTCCACGTACACGCCTGGCGCGGAGCACCGCCTCGACACCGACGGCAGCCACCGGCTGACCGTCGCCGGGTACGTCGACACCTCGCACGGCCGGGTGACGACCACCGTCCGCCGGAGCCTCGCCAACATCTCCACGCACACCTGGTCGGACGGCGAGAACCCCGACGCGCTCGACGCGACATGGAGCGACGACGAGACGGTCACCGTCGACGGGCGCGGACCGGCCCGGACGACGCGCGTCCAGCGGTCGTACACGATGGACGGAACGACCACGCTCGGCGCGGGCGACCGGCTGCGGACCGTGCTCACGCTCGGCGACCGGGCCACGGTCACCGAGACGCGGGGCGGACGCCGTACAGCGTGGTCCCGGCTTGACGACACCTACACGGGTGACGCCACGTACACGGCGAACGTGCCGCGCGACCAGCGGCATGCGGTCGGGACGACGAGTGAGCGCTACCGAGCGTACGGATCGGGCGGCTGCTACGACCGTTCGCTGGTCTCCGTACAGGGAGTGCTGGCGGAGGACCGAATGGGCTGTTGACGCCGTATGCGTGCGATGTGACGTCTGTTCGATGATTTACATCGGTGAAACGCGGGGGTCTTCCCCGTGAGCGACAACTCCTCGATAGTGATCGGCGCGGAAGCACTTTTCCGCATGACAGAAAGTCCCTTCGGAGGAGTGCCCCGTGCCGCAGTCCGTACCGTCCCTGCCGCGACGCGTCGCACGCATGCTGCGTACCTCATTGTTCGCACAAGTCGGTGTCGCGCTTGTGCTCGGAATCGTCGTCGGAAGGTTGTGGCCGGACACGGCCACGACCTTCCAACCGCTCGGCGACGGTTTCATCCGTCTCATCAAGACGGTCATCTCGCCGCTCGTGTTCTGCGTGGTCGTCGTCGGCATCGCCAAGGCTGGCAATCTCAAGGCCTTCGGACGGATCGGCCTCAAGGCGCTGATCTGGTTCGAGATCGCCTCCACGGCCGCGCTGCTCATCGGTCTGATCGCCGCCAACGTCTTCGGCCCCGGCTCGGGCATGAACGTCGACCCGTCGAAGCTCGACACCTCGGCGGTCGACGCGAAGACCGCCGGCGGCGAACTGCCGACGACCGGCGAGTTCATCCTGAACGCGCTGCCGCAGAGCGCGATCGGCGCGTTCGCCGAGAACTCCCTGCTCCAGGTGCTCGTGCTCGCCTGCCTCGTCGGCGCCGCGCTGCTGCACCTCGGCCACACCAAGGTGCCCAAGATCCTGCCCGCCATCGAGCAGGCCCAGGAAGTCATCTTCGCGATCGTCGGCTTCGTCATGAAGCTGGCCCCGCTCGCCGTGTTCGGCGCGATGGTCCACCTGGTGGGCGAGTACGGCCTCGGCGTGATGAAGACCTACGCCAAGCTGATCATCCTCTGCTACGCCGTCGCCCTCGTCTTCCTCGTGCTGCTGGGCGTCGCGCTGAAGCTGGTGACCGGGCTGAGCCTGTGGAAGTTCGTCCGCTACACCCGTGCGGAGATGCTGCTCGCGCTGGGCACCGCCTCCAGCGAGAGCGTCATGCCCCGCATGATGCAGAAGCTGCGGCAGGCCGGCGCCCGTGACGACGCCGTGGGTCTGGTGCTGCCCACCGGGTACTCCTTCAACCTCGACGGCGCGTCCATCTACCTCTCCATCGGCACGCTGTTCATCGCGCAGGCCGTGGGCGTGGACCTCAGCCTCAGCCAGCAGATCACCGTCATCCTGGTCCTCATGCTGACCAGCAAGGGCATGGCCGGCATCCCCGGTTCGGCCTTCCTCGCCCTGTCGGCGACCGCCTCCTCGCTCGGCGCCATCCCCGCCGGCGCCGTCGCCCTCCTCCTCGGCGTCGACCGCATCATGGACTCGATGCGCGTCGTCACCAACCTCCTCGGCAACTGCGTCGCCGTCTTCGCGGTGTCGAAGTGGGAGGGCGCGCTGGACACCGACCGGGCGAAGAAGATGCTTGACGGGGAGATCCAGTTCGTGGAGGAAGAGGACGAGGCCGCCGAAGAGGAGGTCGGGCCCCAGACCGCCGAGACCCCCGCGAAGGCAGAGGCTCCCGCGCTCTCCAAGGCTGAGGCGAAGGAGCCCGCGCACGAGGTGAGTTGACCGCTCCTTCTCCGGACTCCCGGATGCGAAGGGCCCGGCGCAGAACTCAGACGCTGTTGGTTAATTCGGGCCTGGTTGCTTCGCCCCGTCGTTATGCGGCGGGGCGAAGTGCTGCCACCGGGCTGGTGCGAGTGCGAGCGTGGGGTTTGCCGGTGAGCCAGGCGTCGATGCGGATGAGGTTGACCGCGGCGCCGGTGAGTTGGTGCTGGAGGCTTGTCTTTGGCAGGCCGCGGTAGCGGGATCGGCGCAGGCCGCAGGCTTGCACTGCTTGAGAGATGGTCCCCTCGACCCCGGCGCGGATCTTATAGCGGTCCTTCCACTCGTCGGTTCCCTGGAGTTTTCGCGCCTGTTGGAGTGCCTCGTACTCGTCGCGGGGCTTGAGGTTGATCTCGCGGCGCTGGGCCTTGGGGGAGTTGACGCACTGCCGTAGCTGGGGACAGGTGCGGCAGTCGGCCGGGGAGAACCGGACCCGGATGGTCGGCAGTCCGTCTTCCGAGCGGCGCTGGTGCCACTGCGTGCTGGTGATGCCGTTCGGGCAGGTCACGTGCTGGTTGTCCCAGTCGATGGTGAACGCGTCCTGCCCGAAGGCGGCCTCGCCACGGGCGTGCGGAACGGTCACGGACTTCAGCGGCCCGTGCAGTGCGACCCGGTGATCACGGCGGGCGGCGACCAGCGCGCCGCCGTTGGCATAGCCGGTGTCGACCCAGTGTTCGTCGGGCAGCAGGTCGCGTCTCGCGAGGCCGGCATGGACCACGGCGGCCATCCGGTCGTCGGGGACGGTGGCGGCGGTGGTGGTCACGTTCGTGATCAGATGCACGGTCTCCGGCTCGCACGTCTCAGTCAGATGGACCTTGAAGCCGTCCCAGAAGGTGTCGCGCTTGACGCTGCCCCTGGCCTCGGGGTCATAGGGGGTGACCAGGCGTTTCGCACCCGGCGCCCGGTCTTTTGGGTCCCGCCGCTCCACCTCGCCCTCCGCCAGGTGGAAGTGCTGGACCCACAGCTGCCGCAGGAACTCCGCCTCCGGCAGTGCCCGAAGCTCCAAGGGCGCACCGTCCGTCCAGATCATTTCCAGCAGGCGCATGCCGTCCGCGCCGATCCGGCGCCCCACTTCGACCCGCTTGGCCTGGGCCTTGGGGAAACGGGAGTCCTCAATGCGGGTCGCGTAGTGCGTGAACCAGTCCGGCAGTGCGTGCACGCCGAGCCAGTCCGGTTCGGCGCGGGCCACCGCGTTCAGTGCCGCCCGCAGACTCTCGCCGACCAGCTCCAGCCAGTTCAGATCCCGTGCCGCCGACAGCACATGCGTGGAGTCCGTCCGCGCCTTGCCACCTCGGCTGAGCAGCCCCTTCTTCTGGGCGGCGGCCAGGATGCCGTCCAGCATCGACCGCCCGCCGTCCGCGCCTACCAGGCGGTCTCTGAACTCCGACAGCACCGAGAAGTCGAAGCCCGGATCGGTCAGCTCCAGCCCCAGTGCGAACTTCCAGTCGATCCGGGCCCGCACCGCCTCCGCGGCCTGCCGGTCGGTCAGGCCCTCGACGAACTGCAAGACCACCACCAGCGCCAGCCGCCCCGGCGACCAGGCCGACCTTCCTCGCACCGGGAACAGATCCGCGAACTGCTCGTCGGTGAACAACGGCCCCAGCTCGTCCCGGACCCGGATCGCCAGACTCCCCTTCGGGAACGCGGCCCGTGCGACCCGCCCCGTCTCCGCCGGAATCTCCCCCGGCCCCTTCGGCTGCATCGACATCCGCACCCACCCCATACGACAACGTCGGCCTTCAAGACCACAACCGGGTCTTGAAGGCCGACGTCACGCAGGGGCCCGAATTAACCAACAGCGTCAGAACTCAGCGCCGGGCCTTTTCGCGCGCCTTCGGTCCGGACTGCCTTCGTGCGCCTTCGGTCCGGGCTGCCTTCGTGCGCCCTCGGTCCGGGACTGCCTTCGCGCTCCCTCCGGCCGGGCCCCTTCGTACGCCCTCCCACACGCCCCCCGGCTTCAGCAGCGCCGCTCCGCACCCGGCGCGCCGTCCACCAACGTGTCGAGCAGCCCCCCGAGCACCCCCCGCTGATCGTCCGACAGTGGCGCCAGGATCTCCTCCGCCGCCGACCGTCGCGCATGGTGAAGCTCCCGCAGGACCTTGCGGCCCTCGTCCGTGACCTCTATCCGGATCACCCGGCGGTTGGTGGGATCGGGCGCCCGGCGCACCCGGCCGCTTTCCTCCAGCGCGTCGACCAGGGTCGTCACGGCCCGGGGTACGACCTCGAGCCGCTCCGCCAGATCGGCCATGCGCGGCGGCGCGTCGTAGTGCGCGAGGGTGCGCAGCAGTCGGGACTGCGCCGGGGTGATCTCCAACCCGCTCTGCTGGAGGTGGTGCTTCTGGATGCGGTGCACACGGCGTGTGAGGCGCAGCAACTGCTCGGCGAGCAGACCGTCGGCGTCGGGGGTGGTCATACGGGAACAATATCAGGACCATGTTCATTGTGAGTATAGGTAACAATGAGCTAAGCTCCGTCAGTCCGATTCACCTCACCTCCCGTAGGAGCCCATGCATCCCGACCACGACCCCACCTGGGCACCGTCCGGTGAGGCGCAGGAACAGCCCCGACAGGTGCGCCGCATCCTGAAGCTCTTCCGTCCGTATCGCGGCCGGCTCGCGATCGTCGGCCTGCTCGTCGGCGCCGCGTCGCTGGCATCGGTCGCCACGCCCTTCCTCCTCAAGGAGATCCTCGACACCGCGATCCCCGAGGGCCGCACCGGCCTGCTGAGCCTTCTTGCCCTCGGCATGATCCTGAGCGCGGTCCTCACCAGCATCTTCGGTGTCCTGCAGACGCTCATCTCCACGACCGTCGGCCAGCGGGTCATGCACGATCTGCGTACCGCCGTCTACGGCCGGCTGCAGCGCATGTCGCTCGCCTTCTTCACCCGGACCCGCACCGGCGAGGTCCAGTCGCGCATCGCCAACGACATCGGCGGCATGCAGGCGACCGTCACCTCCACGGCCACCTCCCTGGTCTCCAACACGACCAGCGTGGTCGCCACGGTCGTCGCCATGGTCGCCCTGGACTGGCGCCTCACCGTGGTCACGCTGCTCCTGCTGCCGCTGTTCGTGTGGATAAGTCGCCGGGTAGGCAGCGAACGCAAGAAGATCACCACCCAGCGCCAGAACCAGATGGCCGCCATGGCCGCGACGGTCACCGAGTCGCTCTCCGTCAGCGGCATCCTGCTCGGCCGCACGATGGGCCGCGCCGACTCTCTCACCAGGTCCTTCGCCGAGGAGTCCGAGGGGCTCGTCGACCTGGAGGTCAGGGCCAACATGGCCGGGCGCTGGCGCATGGCCGTCATCACCGTCGTCATGGCCGCCATGCCCGCCGTCATCTACTGGACCGCCGGCATCGCGTTCCAGTTCGGCGGTCCGTCCGTCTCGGTCGGCACGCTCGTGGCCTTCGTCTCGCTCCAGCAGAACCTGTTCCGGCCGACCGTGAGCCTGCTCTCCACCGGCGTGCAGATCCAGGCCTCGCTCGCCCTCTTCCAGCGCATCTTCGAATACCTCGACCTGCCGATCGACATCACCGAGCCCGAGCGCCCGGTCCACCTCGACCAGATCAAGGGCGAAGTCCGCTTCGAGAACGTCGAGTTCCGCTACGACGGTGAGGGCGGCAGGCGCGGGGACGGCGTCCCGGGGCGCCCGATCCTCGACGGCATCGACCTCACCGTGCCGGCCGGCGGCAGCCTCGCCGTCGTCGGGCCCACCGGCGCCGGCAAGTCCACGCTCGGCTGCCTGGTGCCGAGGCTGTACGACGTCACGGGCGGCCGGGTCACCCTCGACGGGGTCGACGTCCGCGACCTCGACTTCGACACGCTGGCCCGGGGCATCGGCGTCGTCTCCCAGGAGACGTATCTCTTCCACGCCTCGGTCGCCGACAACCTGCGCTTCGCCAAGCCGGACGCCACCGACGAGGAGCTGCACGCGGCGGCGCGGGCGGCGCAGATCCACGACCACATCGCGGCCCTGCCCGACGGCTACGACACGATCGTCGGCGAACGCGGCCACCGCTTCTCCGGTGGTGAGAAGCAGCGCCTCGCCATCGCCCGCACCATTCTGCGCGACCCGCCGGTCCTCATCCTGGACGAGGCGACCAGTGCCCTCGACACCCGTACCGAGCACGCGGTGCAGCAGGCCATCGACGCGCTCTCTGCCAACCGCACCACCGTCACCATCGCCCACCGGCTCTCCACCGTCCGGGAGGCCGACCAGATCGTCGTTCTCGACTCCGGGCGCGCCGTGGAGCGCGGTACGCACGAGGAACTGCTGGAGAGCGGCGGGCGGTACGCGGCGCTCGTACGGCGGGACGCGCGGCTCAAGCCGGGCCGCGAACTGACCAGGGCGCCGAAACCGGTACCGACAAGATGAAGATATGCCGGGTTTGAGGTGATATGCGGGTTACCGTGCCCGCATGCAGATGAACACTCCGCCACGGAGCACGATTCGACTGACGCGCCGGGGCCGGGCCGCCCTCATCGCGACCGGAGCCGTCGTGGCGGCCACCGCCGTGGCGGTGCCGCTGCTGAGCGTGGAGGGCGGGGGTGGCGAGGCCGAGCGCCCGACGTCTCTGGTGATCCCGGAGGGCTGGCGCTCCGGCCAGGTCTACGAAGCCGTCGACAAGGCCCTCGCCCTGCCCGCCGGATCCACCAAGAAGTCCCTGGTCAAGGCCAAGCTGATGCTCCCGGCCGACGCCGAGGGGAATCCGGAGGGCTATCTCTTCCCGGCGACGTACCCCTTGAAGGAGAAGTCGACCCCCGAGTCCCTGCTGACGTCCATGGTCGAGAGCGCGAACAAGAAGTTCAACGGCGGTCAGGTCACGGCCGGGGCCCAGCGCAACGCGATGAACGTCTACCAGGCGGTCACCATCGCGAGCATCATCCAGGCCGAGGCGGCCACCGAGGAGGACATGGGCCGGGTGTCCCGGGTCGTCTTCAACCGCCTGGAGCGCGGGATGCCGCTGCAGATGGACTCCACCATCAACTACGCGCTGAACCGCTTCACGCTGGACAGCACCGCCGACGACACGAAGATCGACAGCCCGTACAACTCGTACCGGCGCATGGGTCTGCCGCCCACACCGATCGCCAACCCGGGCGAGGCGGCGATGCGCGCCGCCGTCAATCCGACGCAGGGGGACTGGCTGTACTTCGTCACGGTCAAGCCGGGCGACACCCGCTTCACGGCGGACTACCAGGAACACCTGCGCAATGTCGCCGAGTTCAACGAGAACCGGAGGAAACGGTCGCCGAGCGCCGGGGCGAGCACCGGGGCTCCCTCGCGGACGGCCGGCTGAGGGCCGTGCCGAGCCGGTTCGAAACCTCCGTCGAGTCGGCTCGGGACCTCTGCCGAGTCGGCTCGGAACGTCAGGCGGCGGCGGGCTCGTTCGCCAGCAGCCGCCTGATGTCCCGCACCGCCGCGCGGCCGGCGCGGTTGGCGCCGATGGTGCTCGCCGAGGGGCCGTAGCCGACCAGGTGGATCCGTGGGTCGGCGATCGCGCGGGTGCCCTCGACGCGGATGCCGCCGCCGGGCTCGCGCAGCCGCAGCGGGGCCAGGTGGTCGACGGCGGCGCGGAAGCCGGTCGCCCAGAGGACGACGTCGGCGTCCACGCGACGGCCGTCGTCCCACTCCACGCCGTCGGGTGTGATCCTGTCGAACATCGGCAGCCTGTCCAGGACGCCGTCCGCGAGGCCCTGGCGGATCGCGTCGTTGAGCGGCAGCCCCGTCACCGACACGACACTCTTCGGCGGCAGCCCCTGCCGCACCCTCTCCTCCACCAGGGCGACGGCCGCCCGCCCCGCACCCTCGTCGAACGGCCCCTCGCGGAAGACGGGCGGACGCCTCGTCACCCAGGTCGTCGCGGCGGCGTAGCGCGCGATCTCCAGCAGATGCTGCGTCCCGGATGCGCCCCCGCCCACCACGACCACCCGAAGCCCCGCGAACTCCTCGGGCCCCGGGTACTGGGCGGTGTGCAACTGCCGCCCACGGAACGTCTCCTGGCCGGGGTAGCGCGGCCAGAACGGCCGGTCCCACGTACCCGTCGCGTTGATCAGCGCCCGCGTCGACCACGTACCGTCCGAGGTCTCCACCAGCAGCCGTCCGCCCTCGCCCTCACGCACCGCGCGAACGTCCACCGGGCGCCGTACCCGCAGGTCGAAGGCGTGCTCGTACGAGTCGAAGTACTCCCTGACGACCTCGGCGGACGGCCGTGCCGGATCGGCCCCCGTCAGCTCCATGCCCGGCAGCGCGTGCATCCCGTGCACCTTGCCGTACGTCAGCGACGGCCAGCGGAACTGCCAGGCGCCGCCCGGGCCGGGGGAGTGGTCCAGCACCACGAAGTCGCGCTCCGGCTCGAAACCGGTGCGGCGCAGGTGATAGGCGGCGGCCAGACCTGCCTGGCCGGCGCCTATGACGACTACCTCGACCTCACGCGTGTTGTTCACGCTTCTACCAACGGGGAGGGTGCCTCGGATCTTCCCGTCTTCCCGGCGACCTCCGAAGGTCAGCGCCCGCCGGCCACGATAAGCGGCGCCCCGGCCGCAGTCGAGCCGGCGCCCGCCAGCAGTCCGCGCGCCGCCAGCTCCGGAATCACGCCTTCCCCGAACCAGTACGCCTCCTCCAGATGCGGGTAGCCGGAGAGCACGAAGTGCTCCACGCCCAGCGCGTGGTACTCCTCGATCAGGTTCGCGACCTCGGCATGGCGATCTCCTGCTCGGAGGCGATGAGCGGCTCGTCCACGGCGACCGGGACCCGGGTGGTGTAGGTGCGCTTCACCGCTGCCAGCGCCACGTCCTCGGGCAGCCCGGTGTCCTTCGCCCAGACCTTCGCCCACTCCTCCTCGTGCGAGTACCCCCACGTGTAGGCGCGCCGCAACCGCTCCAAGTAGTCCTTGATCGCGGCGGACTTCTTCCCGTCCGCGAGCGCGGTGGGCGCCGCCACCTGGAAGGTGAGGCCGTTGGTGATCCCGTCCCCCGTCGTCAGGACGCGCCCCTGCTGGGCCTTGAGCACCTGCGAGGTGTACGGGTCCCGCACCGCCCAGGCGTCGACCTTGCCGGAGGTGAACGCGGCGAGCGCGTCGGCCGGCTGGAGGTACTTGACCTTGACGTCGCTGAACTTCAGCCCGGCCTTCTCGAGGGACGCGACGGCGAGGGAGCGTTCGGGCCTGCCCGGCAGGCCGAGCAGGACGGTCCTTACCGGCCCGGAACAGCCCTGAGACCAGGGCGAGTCCGGTGCCGACGACGGTCCCGAACAACAACCCGAGCGCGACCCGCTGCAACGACGTTCCCATCGCGGAGGGCAGCGAGCCGTCAGCGATCACGTCTCCGCCCACCTGCGCGATCCGCCCCGGAGAGGCCAGCACGTCGGCGGTCAACACACCGGTGACGCTGAGGAGTTGCCAGAGCGTGAGCAACAGGAGCGGGCCGGAGGTGCGCCGTAGCCAGCGGGGGACGCGGGTGCGGCGGGTGGAGCTGGGGACGACGGGGGCGAGGTCGGGTCCGAGGCGGAGAGAAACGGTGGAGCCGGGTGAACCAGGAGAGGCTGGAGAGCCTGGAGAGGCTGGAGTGCTGAGAGAGCCTGGCGAGCTGTTCTCGGCACGGCCCATATCCGGAATATCCGTCTCACCGGAATCGGGTGGGGCATGACTGATGCTCATGAGAGCTCCACGGGAGGAGAGCGCCGGTGGGTGGGGGCGGACGTGCGGCGTCGCCGCGTCGGACACAGGCCGACGGATCGCTCAGTGGACCCGGCTGGTCAGAGGTGCGGGTGGGGCGGCGCGCAGGGCCGAGGGGGAGGTGAAAACAGGCGAAGAGGCGTCAGCAGCCGCGGCGACATGCGGCGGAGGCCACCCGCAGCAGGTCGATGTGACCGCGCGAAGTGAGCAGGGCTGAACGCAACATGCGGCGAAATTAGCCAGCTGGTCCGCACACGGTCAATGGTGTCTCGCGAAGTGGACGCCGTGTAGCACAGGGTGCGCCCGATCCCGGCTGTGGTGCGGGCGGTCGCTCCCGTGTGACGCCCACGCGGTGCGCGAGGATGGAAGCATGTCCGATGCCTTCACCACCCGAGTCCTGAACATCGCCTCCGGCTCCCGCGAGCGGGTCGTCGACCTCACCGGCGACTGCGAGGCGTTCCTCCGCGAGGCGGCCGCCGGCCGGGACGGTCTCCTCAACGTCTTCGTCCCGCACGCCACGGCCGGCATCGCCATCATCGAAACGGGCGCCGGCAGCGACGACGACCTCCTCGCCGCCCTCCGTGACCTCCTCCCCGCCGACGACCGCTGGCAGCACCGCCACGGCACGCCCGGCCACGGCCGCGACCACGTCCTCCCCGCCCTCGTCCCGCCGCACGCCACACTGCCGGTCATCGCCGGGCGGCTGGAACTGGGGACGTGGCAGTCGGTGTGCCTGGTGGATACCAACAAGGACAACGTCAACCGTCACGTTCGCCTGTCGTTCCTCGGGTAGTGGACGGTAGGGGGACTGTAGGCGGGGTGTCCGGCCGCACCACATGTCATTCCCCACCTCAGGTGGGTTCGGCGTCAGTCAAACGTGAGCGTCCACAACCGCAACGCATACGAGTTCAACCACGCTCCCCAGCACCGCCTCCTATCGCGGACGCCGGAGCGGGCGACGCGCGGCGGCCTCGGCGCCCTCCACCCACTGGAGGTACCAACGTGCGAATCCGACCGGCGTCTGTGGCGTCCCGAGGGGGCTGAACTCACCGTCCCCGGGGCGGTCGTCCCTCCACATGCCGCCACGCTCCGGGCCTGTCAGGACGAGCCAGTAGCAGTAACCGCAGCCCTCGTGACTGAGCTTCAACGCACCGCGGGTGACCCAGTCGAAGAGTTCGTCACCCGCTGTCATCCAGGCGCTGTATGCCGCGAAGTACGCCTCTTCGTCGTCGAAGGCGGAAGGCAGTGGCTGCCTGTCGTCGTGCTCGCCCAGAACACGCCATCGTTCGTCCCCCGTCAGAAACGGAAGCCCCAGGTAGTCGTGGCGCATGGCGAGATCCACATTGCTCCACAGCCATCCTGCTGCCGTCCGACGCAGGATGCTGAGCCCGTAGCCCGGCCCCGCACCGCCGGCACCGACTTCGAGAAGGAAGCCCCGGTACTCCGCCGGCAGCGAGACACCCCACTGGGCCTCCGCCTCGGAGACCTCCGCCTCCGACAGCGGATCCATGAACCGGAAGTGATGACCCGCTCCCCCGGACAGGCTCCGGGCCCCGAAGACCTGCCGTGCCTCATCCACCCCGGCCAGAGCCTCTACCCGCTCGCGGACCCCACTCCAGATCGTCGCCCCCCATGAACCGAACTGTAGGCCAAGGGAACGGCACTCTCACCCGTTGAAGTCGGTCCGGCTGCGCTGCCGTTCCTCGGCGGCCTTGTTCTGTTCGCCTTCGTCGGTGCCTTTGTCGACCGCGGCGGAGAAACCAGGCGTGTGTGAGGCGAAGTGGTTGTACGCCTCCGGGCCGAAGACGGCGTAGGCGGCCGCCGCCTCACCGGGAGCGTACGGCTCGGTCCGCTTCGCCGGGTCCAGATGCGCGTGACGCGCCCGCGCCTGACGGACCGCCTGATCGCCGCGATCCGTCAGCACGGGCAGCCGCAGCGCGGCGGGGTTGTCGTCCGAGATGGTGAGTACCCAGGCGACCACGACCATCGCGATCGCCGTCCACGTCGCCACCAGCCCGTACCGCCAGTGCAGGAAGAGGAACACCATCAGCGCGGCGAGCGGCAGGGTCAGTACGGCGACCGTCCAGGACCACACTGGGCGAGGCACCTTGAAGTCGATGAACACCCCTCTGCCCCGTAAGTACCCCTGCGCGTGAAGGTTCTGGGCAAGCGGGTGCGTGACGCTGTGCGGGGCCACGGCAGCGGGGTTCCGGTAGGACGCGAGGGACCATATCTGCCGCTCCGTGTCCGAGGCGTCGGGCGCGGGTGTCCGATGGGAGGCCGAGTGCCGCAGGGTCGGCTTTCCGTCGTACGTCGTGCCCGGCTCCAGGACCCCGCGTGCCACCATATCGATGATCACCGTCCAGAACGCGCGATGGGTTCCGCCGTCCCCCTGCACGAGGACGGCGACGCCGGCGATCCCCAGCCGGAGGTCGTCGTCCGGTACGGCGTCGGGGGGATCCGGTTTCGCGGCCTCGTAGCGGGCCAGCGCCTCCGCGACGGCCTTCGTGCGGACCCTGCCGTCGAGCGCCACGGCTCCCGCCACGAGGGCCGCATAACCCAGGACGTAACCGGCCCACGCAAACCAAGCGATCATCCCGACAGTCTCAAGGGCATGACCGGAGAGCGGCAAGAGACAGGCACCGCGCCTCGTTTGCGACTCGGCGGTGGCGTCCCGGTCGGCACGGAAGGCGTCCAGGGAAACGTCCGGGGCGGTGCGGAACATGGCGGCGAACTCGCCGCGCGGGACGAAGCGTCGGCGTCGGCGCAGGGGGATCAGCTCGCCGATGCGGTGGCCGTCGCGGGTGACGGTGAAGGACTGGCCACTCCGGACGGCGTCCATGATCTCTTTATCTGGTGCGCAGATCACGTGGGGTGTTCTCGGGTTGGGCGCTCATGGCTCCAGGACGGTCACCGGGTGCTACAAGGAGCCACGGTTCTCGTGCCCGCGGGCCTCGTCCGGGCTTCGGGCGCGACGTGTGCCAACGGTCGTACGGCATGGAGGCGACTCCTCGGCGCCAAGAGCAGGCAGTGTGTTTCCGCGTGCCGAAGCGACGGCGGAGGAGGTCAAGGCGACAGGCATCCATGGCACATACGTATGTGGAATACGTACTCCTACCGACGCGCCCCTGACACCTGTGCTGTTTCCTTGCGTTCATGACGACACCGGGCGTGAAAGCGCGGATGCCGAAGAACGGCAGGTCGGCGATGGTGGGGTACGGGTCCAGGCTGTGCTGAGCCTGGCGGCCGGCCCCCTGTTGCCGGCCGTGGAGAACGACGCGGCGGACCACGGTCAGGACGAGGGGTCCGGATTGCTCCGGTTCGTGGCGGTGTTGTCGCTGCTGATCGCGGGGGCGCTCCCGCTGTGCGGCGTTTTCGCGGGCGAGCGGTCGAACGGGGTACGTGCCACAGCCATCGTCCTCGATGCGCTGAGCCTGCTGAACGGTGCGCTGAGCCTGCTCCAGGGGGGCGGCATCTCGGTTGTCCCGGGCATCGCCCCGGGGCGGCAGGCTGCCACGACAACGAGGGGTGGACGGCCGAGGAATGCAAGGAGTGGGTTCAGCTCGTCGTCGACACACCCGGGGAGAACTACGAGGGCGACGGACTGAAGGTTGTCAGTCTGCCGGGGTGCAACGCCCGCCCTGCCGGAAGATCACCGTGCAGGTCGAGGTCTGGAAGCTGGTGTACGGAGTCGCGAACGGCGCCGACGGCGATCGGCGCCCGGCCGGGACGCGACCCGACTACTACTTCGGCATCCGCCGGGTGAAACGCGTCGAACTCCATGCGGACGCGAGCGCCGAGCGGAAGATCGCCCTGCCCGCGTCCCTCTACGCGACGGACCGCAGCCCCTGCGAGGGCTCCCTCCTCTCGGTCACCGCAGGCAAGCCGCTCAAGAGCAAGGAACTGCCCAAGGCGGTCGAGGTCGGGGAGGCGGCGAGGACCTCTGGGGTCGCGCCACGGTGGGCTTCCGGTCGCAGCCGGTCGCCGACTACGAACTGTCCGAGCCCTCGGCACCGCAGGTGTGCGGCCCGGACAACAAGCCCGCCGCCGACCCGGCCGATGTCCCCACACGGCGCTCCCAGCCGACGGACCTCTACCCGACGCCCGACTACAGCTTCGACATCAACGATGTCCTCCGCTCTCCCACGCCCTGAGCCTCTTCCGAGGGGGCCGGGCGTGCACCGACCTCTTCACCACCTCAACAGGCCCTGCCACAAGGACAGTTCGGCAGGGCCACCCGACCTCATCATGGGGGGAATCACATGCGTATACACACCACGGCCACCGTCCTTTCCGGCGCCGTCGTACTCTCGGCGCTCGTTCTTCCGGGTGCCGCCCAGGCAGCGGGGCACTCTGGGGCGGCGACGGATCTCAGAGCCTTCGCCTCGGAGAACGTCCAGCCGCAGGACGCGCTCGGCGGCACCACCTTCAAGGACGGGGTCGTCAACAAGGGCAAGGACATCGTTCTCGGGGTGACGGGCAAGAAGGCCGTTCCCGTCACGTTCACCGCCTTCGACGAGGAAGGCGTGGCCATCACCCAGGCTTTCCTGTGGCAGGGCACCGACAGTTCGAACACGGACACCATCACCGGCGCCCTGGAGTCGGACGCCTACCCCACCTGCACGGAGACGCCGGTCCAGGGCGGTTACAGCTACAGCTGCAAGACGGTCTTCACCATCGACCCCGCGGTCGCCTTCAAGGACGGCAACGGCACCGCGGGGACCTGGAAAGTCTTCCTTGGCGCCTACGACCTCTACGCGAACGCCAGTTACGACGACGACGTCGCCAGGACCAAGATCAAGCGTGCCGCCAAGCTGACCGCCAACGCCTCCCCGGAGCCGGTGAAGAAGGGCAGGACCATCACGGTCACCGGCAAGCTGAGTCGCGCCAACTGGACGACGGGCAAGTACGCGGGATACGCGACCCAGCCGGTGCAGTTGCAGTTCCGCAAGAAGGGCAGCAGCACCTACACCACCCTCAAGACGGTCAAGACCAACGGCACCGGCACCTTGAGCACCACCACCAAGGCAGGCTCCGACGGCTACTACCGCTTCGTCTTCGCCGGCACCACCACGACCGGCTCCGCGACGGCGCCCGGCGACTTCGTCGACGTCAGGTAGGCAGCTTCCCGGCCGAGACCGCGGTGCCGGTTCGCAGAGGCTCACTGATCACCGCCGAGGGCACCTGGACCACGCTCAGCCCTGCTCCGCGCGGGCGTCCCCGAAACGGCTCCCGCTGCGGCGGCGGGCCATCAGCGTGGCCAGGGCGGTACGCGAGGAGACCCCGGTCTTGCGGAAGGTGCGGGAGACATGGGTCTCGACGGTGCGCCGGCTGACGTAGAGCCGGTCGGCGATGGCCTGGCTGGTGAGCCCCTGCGCCACCAGTTCGGCTATCTCCAGCTCCCGGGCGGTCAGGGTGGCCAGCCGTTCGGTGAGTTCGGTGCGGTCCGGGGAACCGTACGGAGCCTCGGAGCCGCCACCGGGCGGACGGGTGGCGTCGGCGAGGCCGACCAGCATTCCGCTGCCGCCCGCCTCGGCGAGCCGGCGCCCCCTGAGCCAGGCGTGAGTGGCGCCCCGGCCGCGGCCCGCCGCCGCTTCCAGTGGGGCGCCGAGCAGCAGGGAGTGGGCCTCCCAGAAGACCGCGCCGCAGCGGGCGCTCTCCGCCGCGGCCTCCGCGAACAGGTCCGCCGCCGCTGCCGTGTCCCCCTGCGCCAGCGGCAGATGGGCGGTGCTGCGCAGCGCGGAGGCCCGCTGCATCGGCAGCCCCAGTTGTTCCGCCTCCTTACGGGCCCGCTCGGCCCAGCCACGGGCCTCCTCGGACATTCCCGTCACCAGGGCGGACGTGACCAGGATCTCCAGGTACAGCGGCCGCATCGAGGGCTGGATCCGCTGCAGTTCGGGGCCGCCCGCCTGGAGCATCGCGTCCCGGGCACGGACCGGATCGCCGGCCATGAGCGCGGCCCAGCCGAAGATGCACCAGGCCGTGGAGGCCCACCAGTCGACCCCGTTACCGGCCGCGGCCACCCCCTCCTCGGCGACGGCGAGGGGGCGCGGATCGCCCGGCGGGCAGACGGCGACGAGCGCCGCGGCCTTGCTCGCCAGTACGAACGCGAGCAACTGGTCGCTGCCGATCCCGCGGGCGATGTCCTCGGCCTGGTCGGCGAGTTCCAGCGCCGAGGGGATCCGGCAGGTCTGGATCCGGACATGGGACAGGCACAGCAGCAGATGGGGCACGACATAGAGCTGACCGCTTCGGCGGGCGATGTCGAGGCCGCGCTCGGCGTGCCGCTCCGCGTCCGGGTAGTGCTCCAGGAACGCCTCCGCCCAGCCGAGCCGGGCCAGTGGTTCGCACAGTGCGGTGAGGTCGTTGTCGGGCAGTGAGTCGACCAGGGCGGCGGCCTGCCGGGCGAGCCGGTGCGCCGCGGTCATGTTGCCCTCGTACGCCTCTCCCAGGGCGGCGACGGCGAGGACGCCCGCCTCCCCGACCTCGGCCCCCGTGGACCTGGCCGCCGCGAGGGCCGCCTCGACCTCGGTGCGCACCTGGGCGTACGAGGTGTCGCTGTCCAGGGGCGCGGCCGAGCCGAGCTCCAGGCCGAGCCGGACGACGTGGCTCGGCGCGGGGCCGTGGGCCAGCTCGCGGCGCAACAGCGCGACGGCCTCGGTGGAGCGTCCCAGATGACGCTCCACCAGCGCGCACAGGACGACCGCGCGCACTCTGAGGTCCTGGTCCTCGCCGTTGGTCGGGCCACCGGGGGACCGCTGCGGGGTGGCGATCAGCTCCTGGAGCAGATCGCGGCTCTCGCGCAGGCCACCGCACGCGGCCAGTGCGCGGGCCCGCCGCAGGGCCAACTCACGCCGCCGGGCGGCGTGTTCCGGAGTGTCCGGAAGGTGGCGGAGTGCCACATCGAGCCAGTGGGCGCAGCTCGCCGGGGCCGTTCGGGCGGTTCGTGCGGCGGCCTCGTCGAGCACGGCCACCGCTGCCGGGTCCCAGGCGGTCAGCGACTGTTCCACATGGTGGGCTCGCTCGGCGGCCGAGGCGCCGACGCGGGCCAGTTCCCGCGCGGCGAGTCGGTGAATCTCGACGCGCCTCAAGAAGGGCGTGCTTTCGTGGACGAGGGTGCGCACGACCGGATGCCGCAGGGTCAACAAGCCTTGCGGGGCGGGGCGCAGCAGGTCGCGGCGGGTGAGAGCGTGGACGTCGTCGGTGAACGCGGTGCCGGAGCGGCCGGTCACCCGGCTCACCATCGCCGGGGTGGCGTGCTCGCCCAGTACCGCCACGGCCTCGACGATGCCGCGCCGGGAGGGGGCGAGCACGGCGAGTTCGTCCAGCAACAGGGTGCCGAGCCCGGGCGGCGCCGAGGACTCGGGCGTCGTACCCTCACGGTGGGCCTGAAGGAGGGTCAGGAAGTAGAACGGGTTGCCCTCGCTCGCGGCGTACAGCGCGGCCGCCTCGGCGGGCGGCAGGCCGGGGCCGGCCAGTTCGGCGCAGTCGCGTGCGCTCAGCGGTCTCAGGCCGAGTCTGACGACCGTGCCGGTGTCGAGTCCTCGGGTGAGCCTGGCGGCGAGGGACTCGGGACTCTGGCGGTCACGGCGTGTCACGGCCAGGACGACGGGAGCGTGCACGGGATGGCGTACGAGATGGTCCAGCAGCTCCAGTGACGCCGGGTCCGCCCAGTGCAGGTCGTCGAGGGCCAGCAGCAGCCCGGACGGGGCGGCGAGCCGGGCGAGCAGGACGGCCGTGGACCGGTGCAGTCCGAAACGGTCGACCGCGCCGCTCCGCTGAAGGAGGGGCGCCACCGCCTCGGTCTCCGGGAAGCCGTCCAGGGCGTGCGGGGCGAGGTGGGCGAGCGCGTCGGTGAACACCTGGAACGGCACCCGCCGCTCGTACTCCGTGGCTCTGCCGCGCAGTACAGTCATTCCGCGTCGGCGCGCCCGTGCGCAGACCTCGCCGAGCAGCCGACTCTTGCCGATACCGGCCTCACCGGTGATGTCGACGAGCCGGGAACGGCCGTCGTCATGGAACTCCTCGCCCCCGGCCGGGCCGCGCGCGTCGCCTGCAACACGGTCGAGCAGCGCGTCGAACCGGGCCAGTTCGACGGAGCGGCCCAGCAACGGAGCCCCGTTCCCGCCGCCCCCAACTACCCAGTCCGCTCCCACAGTTGCCCCCTTCTCTTTACATTTCCCCCGCATGTCATTCTCTCCTGCTGATCGTCGTAACCGCCGCGTCGGCGAACCGGAACGGACGGATCTCACAGGGCGAGCCGCTGGTCCTGTCGGAGACGGGTGGCTCCTCTGCAGAGGTCGCTTTCCGGGTGGCTGTCCTGGGCCATTGGCCGCACGGCCTGCCCCGTGATCTGGCAGCGTTCGATGGCCCCACCGCCGCCGCCACCGGGGCCGCGTCAGGCGATGCCGACCCCACCCCGCCGGCCTGCGCCTTGCGCACTCCGGTGGGACCAATTAGCGGGCCCCGCTCCGCTCCAGGTCGGCCAGGTCGCCCTTGCCGGTCCTGGTCGGCACGACCGAGCCCTCCGGCCCCCGGAAGCAGTCAGAGCCAACACGCCACCATCCGGCGAGTACCCCGCCGTGTACTCACCATCCGATACGCCGATCGCCTCAAGGCAGTTCGCGGCGTGCACGAAGGGCTCGAAGACGATCAGGTCCTCGGCCTCGTCCTCGTCAGAGACAGAGGACGGTATCGGAGGGGAGAGCCAAACTGGGCCGATCTGCCCATCTGTCCCGGGCCGCAACGGGCATCCCCCCGTCCTGAAAATCTTTGCTCCGAGCATTGACCCGAACGATCAAGGTGGCGTAAAACAGCCCCTGCTCGCCTGAAAGCGTTCACTCCTGTTCAATTCTGTTCGGAAAGGTGCACCCTATGGCAACCTCTGAAGGCCAGGACCTGCCCGACGGTCAGCAACCCGGGCATGCGGGGGCATTGTCACGCCGAGGGCTCCTCAAGGGCGCGGCGATCACGGCCGGGAGCGTGGCCCTCGGCCTCGGTGCCGCGGGTGCGGCAGAGGCGGCGGACGCCTCGATCACCGCCACCTCACCTGACGGCAAGAACAAGATCACGATGTCCCTGGTCGGCGGAGTGCTCCAGTGGTCGGCCAAGCGCAACGGCACGACCGTCGCCGGCCCCTCGGTGCTGGGCCTGCAGCTGAGCAACGGCACCACGCTGGGCCGGAGCAACACGACGGTGACCAACTACCAGCACTGGACCAGGGACTCCACCTGGACTCCCACTTTCGGCCGCAACGCGACCGTCCGGGACCACCACCAGGAGATGCGCTGGAATCTCCGGGACGACACCAGCGGCATCAACTTCAGCGTCCAGCTCCGCGCCTACAACTCCGGTGTCGCGCTGCGCTACGTCCTGCTGGACACGGGCAGCGCCACCATCGCCGACGAGCTGACCACCTTCGTCTTCCCCTCCAACACCCTGGTGTACAGCGCCCGCGACGAGGCCGCCTACAGCCCGGTCGCCCCGGACGCCATCCCGTCCACCGGCACCTCCGGCACCGACACGGGCCCCCTCACCGACCTGCCGCTGCTGGTCACCCTGGACAGCGGGCTCGTCGCCGCCATCTGTGAATCCTCCCGCGTGAACTACCCGCGCTCGATGCTCAGTTCGGTCTCCGGGCAGCCCAACACCCTGAAGACGTACCTGATGAAGAAGACGGCGCGGGGTTCGGGCACGGTGCAGAACACTTCGACGGTCACCACGCCGTTCACCACGCCGTGGCGGGTGATGCTGCTCGGTTCCGAACACGGCGAGCTGATCGACAACGCCGAGCTGGTCCTCAATCTGGCGCCGGGCAACGCCCTGACCGACACGTCGTGGATCAAGCCGGGCAAGGTGTTCCGCTGCGAACTGACCACCGCCGCCGGAACCGAGGGCGTGGACTTCGCCGTCGCCCGCAACCTTCAGTACATCGAGTACGACGCGGGCTGGTACGGGCCGGAGTTCACGACAACCGACGCCACCACCCCGATCAGCGCCATCGACCTGCCGGCCGTCATCGCCTACGCCACCCAGAAGGGCGTCGGCGTCTTCCTCTACGTCAACCGCCTGGCCCTCTCGGACCCCGAGTCGCTGTTCGCCCTGTACAAGAGCTGGGGCGTGGCCGGCATCAAACTCGGCTTCATCAACGACGGCACCCAGACCATGACCAACCAGATCATCACCTGGGCCAAGATCGCGGCCAAACACCGGCTGCTGATCGACATGCACGACAACGTGCGGCCCTGGGGCTACGAACGCACCTACCCCAACTGGATCAGCCTGGAAGGCGTCCGGGGCAACGAGCAGTTCCCGACCGCCACCAACAACGTGAACCTCGCCTTCGCCCGCAACGTGGGCGGGCCGATGGACTACACGATCTGCTACGGCCAGTCGCGCGACAAGACCACCAACAACCACCAGATGGCGATGGCCGCCGTCTATTACCAGCCCCTGAACTTCCTCTACTGGTACTCCAAGCCCTCCGCCTACGCCACCACCTCCAACTGGCCCGGCCTGGCCTGGTTCGACGCCGTCCCCACCAGCTGGGACGAGAGCACGACCGTGGCGGCGTCCATCAACGAGTACGTCGCGGTCGCCCGCCGCAGCGGCACCACCTGGTTCCTCGGGGCGATGAACAACGAGACCGCGCGTACCCTCTCCGTCCCGCTGTCCTTCCTCGACAGCGGCACCACCTACACGGCCACCGTCTACGCCGACGGAACGGCGGCGACCTCCCCGTACGGGACCCCCACCGTGGTCAGCACCCGGACGGTCACCGCTGACACCGTGCTGAGCGTGGCCATGACCAGCGCGGGCGGTCAGGCGGTGATCCTCAGACCGGCCAGCTGACTCCAGTTCGCGCAGTGGCTTCTCATCGATACGAGTCCTTCGTGCCGGGCCGCAGTAAGTGGCATGAAGCCTTCAACGGTATTTCGCGGTACACCGGCGGCTATTTCGCCGGGTTCCGGGTGGACATCCGATGGCAAGGGGCGACCTACTAGAGACGACCTACAAGAGACGACCTACAAGTAGGCCCCGGGAGTTCGTCTTCTGACGTGCCAGGGCTTCGTACTGTCAGATGTCACCGCATCGAGCATGTGCGCGGCCTGGCCGGTCTTTATCTGCTTCCCTGCCCGTCGTCTCCCGGCCGCTCGCCGTCCGCCGGACGCGCGGCTTCCCCGTGCATGCGGATCACCATGTACGACTCGCCGTCCCTCGGCGGTCGCGTCCAGGAACGGGTGGTGAATGTGTGCAGCCGTCCGTTCACGACGGCATGACGTGGCAGAAAGGCACCCAACTCCCCGGTCACCGCTCGCAGCAGCGACCGTTCCACCTCGGCGCCGTCCTCCAGGTCACCGAAGAACCGGCTGGGATCCAGCGCCCCCGGTATCTCCCCGGTTGACCGGACCTCTCCGTCCGCGTAGGTGACCGCGTACTGCTCGGCACCGTCTCGCGCCACCGAAAGGTGGAAGAACGGCTCCCCGTGCCCCGCCCTCAGGCCGCTCCACACCACCACCGCGCGGGTGCCCGCGCTGGCGGCCGAGGCCGGTGAGACGAACCGCTCGCGGTTGAACGGGGCGGGATCGCCGTCGAAGGCGAAGCTCCAATCGGTGCCGGCCCGGCCGACCGCCATGAGAGCCCTGTCCTCGTAGGACGAGAACTCCCTCTTGTTGTGCAGCGATCTGCGGCGCGCCTCCCAGAGGGTCATCGGTTCGTTCAGCACGGTGCCGTCCCCGTCCCCGTCTGCGAGCCGTCCGGGCAACTCCTCCGGCTCCACCCCTTCCACCAGGACGAACCGGTAGGAGGTGCGGTTGTTGCCCGGGTCCGGCTCCGCGAGCCACGTCAGGTCACCCGGGTCGAGCCCGGCCGTCGGCCTCGGAGCCTCGCCGGCCTGACCGCCCCTCGGCGTGGACAGCAGCTCCCGGCCCCGCTCCGGGGTCAGCAGCGGCCCGAGCACGGGGTCGGCCACCCAGCCCAGCGGCGCCAGATGGTCCGGTCCCAGCGGCTCCCACAGGGGCACGGCGTCCCTCAGCGTCCCCCACGCCCCGTCGGTGTCCCCCCACCGTGCCAGCTCCCGCGCCCGCGCGACCGCTTCCCCGAACGGTCCAGCCGCCGTGTACCGGTACGTGCCGTTCCGCACCTGATCCAGCGTCGCGTAGGCCAGGGCCACCAGGTCGTCGTCGGCGCCCCGCAGGTGGTACGTCAGCGTGGAGTCGTCCCGGTACGAGTGCGCCGCATGCTCGGCGACCAGCGGTGGCAGCAGCTCGCGCGCGTATCGCGGGTCCGTCACCAGGCCGTCGAAGTACACCATGTAGGTCTCACCGAGTAGCCGGCGTATCTGGTCGCCCAGCCCGGCGGCCCGCGGTCTGCCGTACTCCTTGGCCTCGTCCAGAGCCTTCACGGCCCGTTCCCAGTCGCCGCGCAGCGCCTCCAGCCGGACCTCCTCCACCCGAGCGTCCAGCTTTCGCGTCGTGTCGTTGGCGAACACCGGCTCCCCGTCGCTCCGGTGCGCACGCAGGCTGTGGAACTCCCGGTACATGTCCCGCATGAACTCAAGGAAGTTCGCGTGCCGCTCGGGCGGTTCGGCCCGCCAGCTCGCCCACGTGTACACGGCCCACTCACCGTCCTCACCCACGTCCTCGGGATCCAGGAGGACGTGGGTGACGTCGGATTCGACGTCGAGCTGCAGCCCGCGCCGCCAGAGGTCCGCCTCCCGCCGCTCGTCGGGCCCGGCGTCCTCGTCCAGATACTCCTCGAACATGTCCGCGAGCTCCGACTCGTTGTTGTGCCAGTGCGCGTCCTCGGTCCCCGCCAGCAGCCACACGAACCCGCCCGCGTGCCGCCATCCGTCGCTGACCTTGAGGAACTCCCGGTACGACGGGGGCATCCGTCGGCCGAGGCGCTCCTCCATCGCTGCGATCCGCTCCTGCGACGCGGGTGGGAATCCCAGCCACCGCGCCCGTAGCGCGGCCTCGTCGTCCTCGCCCCGCGTCTCGCCGTCCGGCAGGGAATCTGCCCACTCGCCGCTCCACCTGAGCAGGAAGGGCCGCCAGTCGAATGCCGTGATGTCCGTCATGTGCCAGATGCTGCCACCCGCCACTGACAACGCCGCCCGGGTGTGTGCATGAGATGTGTCGCTTGCTGCTGCCGGCTGTGCGGGGGACCGGCAACTGTGGTGGTTTCGGCAAGCGGCCGTCACAGGATTGTGAAACTACCGTGTGATCTTGTGCTTTGTCAGCGCATTTAGTGCTTCACCATCGGGGGGGGAACATCACCATGAGTACTGTTCGTAGAGCTGTTGTGGGTCTCGCCGTCGTGTCCGGCCTGGTCCTGACTGCCTGTGGCCCTGCCGAGGACGACGCGTCGAGCGGGGGCGAGGGGCCCACCGCGAGCACGACGGAGTCTGTGAAGCCGTCGACACCGTCGGCGTCCGCAGGCAAGGGCTCGCCCAGCGGCGGGGACGGCTCGTCGCCCGACCCCGACTACGACGTCTTTCCCTGCAGCACCTTCGACGTGAAGTTCACCGCGACCCTGGCGGAGTCCACGACCAGTAGCTACCTGCTGAAGATCACCAACAAGGGAACCAAGGCGTGCAAGGTGCTGGGCCATCCGGTCGTGACCTTCGGTGATCTGGATGGGCAGGCCACGGAGCGAGGCGAGGCCCCCGGTATCGAAGACGCGTCCAGGCTGGAGGCGGGCGAGTCGGCATACGCCGGGCTCATGGGCGGTGTCGACGACGGCACAGGGAAGACCGTCGACTCGATCGCGATGACCATGAACACCGAGTCCGATCTGGAGCAGACGCCACTCAAGGTGTCGACCCCCGGCCTGTACGTCTCCGACAAGAACTCCGTGACCGCGTGGGTGGGTAACGCGGAGGACGCGCTCAGCTTGTAGTCCGAGACGATGGATCAAGGCTGCGGCGAGAGCGATGCCTCCCGCCGCAGGTTGCGCGGCAGTCTGTGGGACCCGCTGGCGGACCTGGAGGCCGTGTCGGACCGGGTACGAAGGCGCTTCGCGGACACCCCGCCGCTGGCCGAACGGGTGGCACTGCTCGGCTGTTCCTTCGGCGGCAACATGGCCCTCGCGCACCTGGGCAGGCCGTCCGGCGCGGCACGCCACCCCGCCCTGATTCTCGACTCCACTCCGCTGGTGCGCTGGAAGGACATGCTCGGCGAGCAGCTGCGCCGGGAGCGCCAGGGCGCTCGATGGCGGACACCGCGGGCGCTGGCCGACCGGGCGACGGCGTCCGCCGTGTCGGCCTGGACGAGGTCACCGGCGCTGTACCGGCACGCGCGCCGGTCGGCCCGGCAGCAGTCCGGGGTGGCACTGCTGTACATCGTGGGCGAGCGGGAGTCGCTGTTCGACGCGCGGGTCAGCCGTCGATTCGTCGAGGACCACTGGGCCGGCCACGCGGAGACCTGGCGGGTGTCGAGGGGCCGGCATCCGGCCAGCCATGTGGTGGCACCGCAGGAGTACGCCCGACGCGTGAGCGAATTCCTGGCGAAGGACTACGGTGTCCCGCTGACCCGCGGGGAACAGGCCGAGGCGGGGAGCCATGGGGCCTGACTTGCTGAACGCCGACGGCGACCAGTCTGATCCGGTGGGCGAGGCCGCCGTTGCCCAGGGGGGCCGAATCGGCTGTCCTGGGCAACGGCGGCCCGGCGTACGCCACATGGCTGTTGTACTCGCGAAGTCCGCCGTGACCCCGGTGCCTTGGCGCCGTAGCGTCGGATCCGCCGTCGCGTCGGATCCGGCCGTCGTGTCCGATCCGGCGTCGTGTCTCAACTGTCGAAGTCGACGGTGAGTGTGGCGGAGCCGGTGTAGGTCTGGCAGGTGAGGACGTAGCCCGCGGCGACCTCCGCCGGTTCCAGCGCGTAGTTGCGGCGCATGTCGGCGGTGCCGTCGGTGACCAGGGCACGGCAGGTGCCGCAGACGCCGCCCTTGCATGCGAACGGCAGGTCGGGGCGGGCCTGTTGGGCGCCGTCAAGGACGCTGCGGTCGCGAGGCGCGGTGAACGTGGTCGCCCGCCCGTCGAGGACCACGGTGACCTCGCTCGTCGGCCCACGGTCGGTGGCGTCGTCGCGGTCGACGGTGGGTGTCGTGGGCGGTTCCTCGTCCGCGTGGAACAGTTCCTGGTGGACGCGGTCCGCCGGGACCCCGAGTCCGGTGAGGAGCGCGCGGGCGTCGCGCACCATGCCGTGCGGGCCGCACAGCCACCAGTGGGTGACCTCCCGGACATCGAGGAGGGCGTCCAGCAGCGCGGTGAGCCGCTCGGTGTCGAGACGGCCGGAGAGCAACTCGGCCTCGCGCGGCTCGCGGGACAGGACGTGGGCCAGCTGGAACCGGGCCGGGTAACGGTCCTTGAGGTCGGCGAGTTCGTCCGCGAACATCACCGTGCGGGTGCGCCGGTTGCCGTACAGGAGCGTGACGCGCGCGTCGTCGTCCGCGGCGAGGACGGACGCGGCGATGGACAGCATCGGCGTGATGCCGGACCCGGCGGCGACGAGTACCTGGTGGCCGAGGCCGCCGCCGGTACCGGTCAGATCCGGGGTGAACGCACCGGCCGGAGGCATGACGTGAAGGGTGTCCCCGGGACTCACGCCGTGCACGAGCCAGGAGGAGAACAACCCGCCCGAGACCACGCGCACGCCGATGCGCGGCGCCGTACCGGCCGGCGAGCAGATCGAGTACGAGCGCCGCTCGTCGCGACCGTCGATCTCACGGCGCACGGTGAGGCACTGACCGGGCCGGAACGCGAACTCGTCGGCCAGACGGTCGGGGATCTCCAAAGTGAGGGCCGCGGCGTCGGCGCACAGCGGTTCCACGGCTGCCACGCGCAGCGCGTGGAACGCCGGACGGCGGCGGGACCGAACGGGGGAGGGAACGGCGGGAACGGTCATGGCAGGTCCTTGACGTGGGGGAACGGCTCCAGGCAGGTGCGGCAGCGCCGAAGCGCCGTGCAGGCGGTGGCGGCGAAGTGTGAGAGCTCCTCCGTGTCGGCCGAGGCACAGCGCGGGCAGGCAACGGCGGGCGGCTCCTGGCCCGGATCCGGGTCCAAGGGCAGCTCCTGGTAAGGGACTTGGGCTTGGGCGGCCGGTGCGGTCGTCAGACTCAGCCATGTCCGGCCCGCCGCCGGACCGGGCGTGCGCCGAGGGCCCGGCGGCGCGATGCCGTGCTCCGTCAGTCTGCGCCGGCCCTCGTCGGTGATCCGGTCGGTGGTCCACGGCGGGTCGAGCACCGTGACCACCCGGACGTCGGCGAAGCCGGCGGCCCGCAGTCGGGTGGCCACCTCGGCGCGCATCTCGGCCACGGCGGGGCAGCCCGCGTACGTCGGGGTGAGCCGTGCGACGACGGTTCCGTCCGGTGTCACCTCGACGCCGTGCAGCACCCCGAGAGCGGCGAGCGTCAGCATCGGCAGCTCGGGATCGGGGACCTCGGCGGCGATCCGCCACGCCCGCTCCGCCCGTTCCACATGCTCCGACTGTTCCGCCCGCTCCGCCCTTTCCACTTGCTCCGACTGTTCCGCCCGCTCCGCCCGTTCCACATGCTCCGACTGTTCCGCCCCTTCGCCGTGGTGGCCGGTCTGCTCCCGCGACGCCGTCACCACGACGCGTCCGGGTGCGCGCGGGCGACGCTCTGCAGTTCGGCCAGGAGCGGTGCCAGATGCGGCGTGTGCTCGCCGTTCCTGCCGGAGCCCGGCACCGGGGACGCCGGTGTGTCGAGCGGGGACACGTCGCCGGGCCGGTTCAGGCCGGCCTCGGCCAGCACGTGGAACAGCTCCGGCCGAGTCCGCTCGGCCACGGCGGCCGGATCCGCACCAAGACGCTCCGCCGTGCGGTCCGTCAGCAACTCGTCCACCCAGGTGGCGAGTTCGCCCCACGCGGCCCGTAGCCGTCCGGCGGACTCGGCGGTGCCGCCGCCGAGCCGTACCGTCCACTCGGCGGCGTAACGGCGGTGGTACGCCAGCTCCTTGACGCTCTTCGCGGCGATCGCGGACAGCACCGGATCGGGGGCCGCGACGAGCGCCTCGCACACGGCCAGCCTCCAGACCGACAGCACCAGCAGGCGGACGACGGTGAACGCGAAGTCGCCGCCCGGGAGTTCGGCGAGGCGGACGTTGCGGAAGTCCTCCGGGTCGCGGAAGTAGGCGTACGCGTCCTCGCCACGCCCGGTGCCGTCGGCCCCACCGGCTCTGGCGTACAGCAGGCGGGCCTGCCCGAGGAGGTCGAGGCCGATGTTGGCCAGCGCCAGCTCCTCCTCCAACTCCGGGGCGCGGGTGCACCATTCGGCCAGTCGCTGCGCGGACACCAGGGCGTCGTCGCCGAGCGCCAGACAGCAGGCGGCCAGCTCTTCGGCGTCGACGCCCTCGGGCACCGCCTGGTCGACGCCGTGCAGCGGGTCGGTGAACCCGGTGCCGAACGCCCAGCGCGCGCTGTCGCCGTCGACGTACAGGTCCTCGTCGGTCATGCGCTGCTCCTAGATGGTCATGGATGGGGGAGACGCCCTTGGACGGATCGCCTTGGACGGACGCCCTTGGACGGACGCCCTTGGACGGGCGTCCCTGGGTGGGCGTCCCTAGATGTGGGGGACGTCGTCGGGGATGTCGTAGAACGTGGGGTGCCGGTAGACCTTGTCGCCGCTGGGCGCGAAGAAGGGGTCCTTCTCGTCGGGTGCGGAGGCGGTGATGGTGTCCGAGCGCACGGCCCAGATGCTCACCCCCTCGTTGCGCCGGGTGTAGAGGTCACGGGCGTGGCGGAGGGCCATCTCGTCGTCGGCGGCGCGCAGGGAGCCGACATGGACGTGGTTGAGCCCGCGCTTGCCGCGGACGAACACCTCGTACAGCGGCCACCCGGTCCTGCTCGTGGCGCTCACGCCGCCGCTCCTTCCCGCGCGCGACCGGCCTGCTGCTTGGCGGCGTACGCGGTGGCGGCCTCCCTGACCCAGGCGCCCTCCTCGTGGGCGGCCCGACGGCGGGCGATCCGCTCGGCGTTGCACGGCCCGTCGCCGGCGACGACCCGCTTCAGCTCGTCCCAGTCGGGGGTGCCGAAGTCGTGGTGGGCGCGCTCCTCGTTCCACCGCAGCTCCGGGTCGGGGAGCGTCACGCCGAGCTTCTCGGCCTGCGGCACGGTCATGTCGACGAACCGCTGCCGCAGTTGGTCGTTGCTGTGCCGCTTGATCTTCCAGGCCATGGACCGGGCCGAGTTGGGGGAGTCGTCGTCGGGCGGGCCGAACATCATCAGGGACGGCCACCACCAGCGGTCCACGGCGTCCTGCACCATGGCCCGCTGTGCGTCGGTGCCGCGCATCATGGTCAGGAGCAGTTCGTAGCCCTGCCGTTGGTGGAAGGACTCCTCCTTGCAGACGCGCACCATGGCGCGTCCGTACGGGCCGTACGAGGTGCGGCACAGCGGGACCTGGTTGCAGATCGCCGCACCGTCCACGAACCAGCCGACGACGCCCACGTCGGCGAAGGTGCGGGTGGGGTAGTTGAAGATCGAGGAGTACTTCTGGCGGCCGTCGATCAGGCGCCGGGTCAGGTCCGCGCGGTCGGCGCCGAGCGTCTCGGCCGCGGAGTAGAGGTAGAGGCCGTGGCCCGCCTCGTCCTGGACCTTCGCGAAGAGGATCGCCTTGCGGCGCAGCGAGGGCGCCTTGGTGATCCACTCGCCCTCCGGCTGCATGCCGATGATCTCCGAGTGCGCGTGCTGCGCGATCTGCCGGACGAGTGTGGCGCGGTAGGCGTCGGGCATCCAGTCCCTGGGTTCGACGCGCTGGTCCCGGGCGATGGTGTCCTCGAAGGCGGCCTCGGGGTCGTACGGCCCCGAGGCCGCCGAGTCGGGGTTGTCCATGGTGTTCATGACGGCGGTGTCCTGTCGTGGTCTCGGTTCTGGTCGGTTCTGGTCGGTCTGTGGTCGGTTCGTGGTCGGTTCGTGGTCTTCTCGGGATCGAGGGGCGGGACCGGTCAGTGACCGCGGAAGACCGGGGCGCGGCGTGCCAGGAAGGCGCGGACGGCCTCGTGGTGGTCGTCGGTGGCGCCGAGCCGGCGTTGCACGACGGCCTCGCGCTCCAGGGCGGCGGGCAGCGTCGAGGCGGACGCGGACCGCAGCAGCGCCTTGGTCTCCCGGTACGCGGCGGTGGGGCCGTCGGCGAGACGACGGGCGAGGGCGAGTCCTTCGGCGGCGGCCCGGCCGTCCGGTACGACACGGTGCACCAGCCCCCAGTCCTCGGCGTCCCGCGCCGAGAAACGGTCGCCCAGCAGCATGAGTCCGCCGGTCCGGGACGGGCCGAGCCGGCGGACCAGGGCGCGGGCCACCCCGGAGTCGGAGGCCAGCCCGAGGCCGCCGAAGGCGGTCGCGAACCGGGCTCCCTCGCCGGCGACCCGCACGTCGGCGCAGAGCGCGATGCCGAGACCGGCCCCGACGCAGGCGCCCTCGACGGCCACGACGAGCGGCACGGACAGCGCGTCGAGCTCCTTCACCAGCGGGTTGTAGTCGTTGGGGATGTTCGCGAACGCCCGGGTCGGCGCGGCGGAGAGCAGCCGGGCGTGTTCCTGGAGGTCCTGCCCGACGCAGAAGTGCTTGCCCCGCGCGGTGAGCAGGGCCGCCCGGACACCGCGTGCGGTGTCCGTCGTCAGGCGCCGCGCGGCCAGCAGGAGCGCGCCGCGCAGGTGCGCGTCGAGCGCGTTGCCGCTCGCGGCACCGCACAGTTCGAGGACCGCGACTCCGTCGGTGACCTCGTACGTCACCCCGTGCGGGCGGTCCGCCCCCAGGGCCGTGTCGTCGTTCACCATGGGTAGAACCCCTGACCGGTCTTGCGGCCCAGCTCACCGCGGGCGACCTTCTCCCGCAGCAGCCGGGGCGGCGCGAAGCGTTCGCCGAGCGTCGTGTGCAGGTGCTCCGCGATGGCGAGCCGTACGTCGAGTCCCACCACGTCGGTCAGCCGCAGCGGTCCCATCGGGTGCCGGTAGCCGAGGCGCATGGCCGTGTCGATGGCCTCCGGGTCGGCGACCCCTTCCTCGACCATGCGGATCGCCTCCAGTCCGAGGGCGAGGCCGAGGCGGCTGCTGGCGAAGCCGGGGGAGTCCTTGACGACGACGTCCTCTTTGCCGAGGGCGTGCGTCCAGCGGACCGCCGCGTCGAGGGCCGTCGCGTCGGTGCCCGGGGCCAGGACCAGTTCCACGAGGTCGGACACGGGTACGGGGTTGAAGAAGTGCATCCCCAGGAAACGCCCGGGACGCCGCAGAGCCGCCGCGAGCTCGGTGACGGACAGGGAGCTGGTGTTGCTGGCCAGCACACATCCGTCCGGCACGACGTGCTCGGCGGCGGCGAGCACCTCTGCCTTGAGCCCGGCGTTCTCGGGGACCGCCTCGACGACGAGATCCGCGTCGTCGGGCAGTTCGGCGACCGACGACACGGCGATCACCCGGTCCGGCAGGTCGAGGTCCGAGGACCCGGCGAGCGTTCCGCGCTCGGCTGCCCGCCGAAGCCCTGTGGCGATCCGCTCCAGAGCGGCGGCCGCCGTGGCGCCGTCGCGTTCCACGACGACCACCCGCGACCCGGCGGCCGCGAACGACTGGGCGATACCCGCGCCCATACGCCCCCCGCCGATCACCCCCACCACGGCGGGCGCTGTTGCTGCCGAGCTCATGCCCGGGCTCCCTTCTTCTCCAGGAAGCGCGTCATGCGCTCCTCTTTGTCCGGGCTCTCGAAGAGCACCGCCTGGGCGAGGTCGTCGGCCACGGGATGGGCTCCCGAGGCGTCGGTGACGAGCTTGGTGAGCCGCAGGGCGAGCGCCGAGGAACGGGACATCCGGTCGAGCACCGCGTGCGCCTCGTCGACCAGCCGATCCGGCGGTACGACGTCCATGACCAGGCCGCAGGCGAGCGCGGCCGCGGCGTCGAGGCTCCGCCCGGCGAGCAGGACCTGCTTGGCCACCGACTCGCCCACCAGCTCCCGCAACCGCCAGCACGCCCCGGCGGCGGCGAGGATGCCGAGCCCCGGTTCGGGGTTGCCGAAGACCGCGTCCGGGCCGGCGATCCGGAGGTCGCAGGCGTACGCCAACTCGGCCCCGCCGCCCAGCGCCCAGCCGGGCACGGCGGCGATCGTGGGCAGGGGCAGCCTCCGCACCCGCTCGAACAGGCGGCTGTTGATCCCCTCCAGCGCCTCGTCCCGGCCGCGCCGGCGCAGTTCGCCGATGTCGGCCCCACCGGCGAAGACCCCGCCGTGCCCGGTGAGCAGCAGCAGCTTCGGAGAGCGCTCCAAGTCCTCGCACACGCGGTGCAGTTCGGCGATCATTCGGGCGCTGACGGCGTTGCGGGCGGCGGGCCGACGCAGGGTGACCACCACCCGGTCGGTGCGCTCCTCGACCGACAAAGTCTCGTACGAGCGCTCCTCGACCGACAGCGTCTCGTACGGGCTGCCCGCGGCTGTCGCGCTCATACGCGCTCCACGAGCATCGCCACGCCCTGTCCGACCCCGACGCAGAGGGTGGCCAGGCCCCGTCGGCCGCCCTCGCGCTCCAGGCGGCCGAGCAGGGTGAGCAGGATGCGGGTGCCGGAGCAGCCCAGGGGGTGGCCGAGGGCGATGGCGCCGCCGTCGGCGTTGACGCGGTCCGGGTCGAGCTTCAGGCGGCGTATCACCGCCAGGGCCTGGACGGCGAAGGCCTCGTTGAGTTCGACCGCGTCGAGGTCGTCGACCGTCCAGCCCGCCCGGTCCAGGGCCTGAGCGGTGGCCGGCACCGGGCCGAGGCCCATCAGGTGGGGCTCGACCCCGGCCGAGGTGGCGGTGACGACACGGGCCCGGGGAGTCAGCCCGTACCGCTCCACCGCGGCCCCGCTCGCCACCACCAGGGCGGCGGCCCCGTCGGACAGCGGCGAGGAGTTGCCCGCGGTGACGACGCCGCCCGGGCGGAACGCGGTGCGCAGGCCGCTCAGCCTCTCCAACGTGGTGGTCGGGCGGGGCCCTTCGTCCTGGGTCACCTCACCGTCGGCCACCGGCACCGGGACGATCTCCGCCGTGAAACGGCCCGCCGCCTGCGCGGCCACCGCCCGGCGGTGGCTGCGCAACGCGAAGGAGTCGGCCTCCAGGCGGGTGATGCCGTCCAGCGCCGCGACCTCCTCCGCGGTCTCGCCCATCGACAGCGTGGTCGTCGCGGGGAAGCGCGGGTTGGTGAAGCGCCAGCCGAGCGAGGTGTCGTGGACGTCCCCGGGCCGGGCCCAGGGCGTGCCGGGCTTGGCCATCACCCAGGGTGCGCGGGTCATCGACTCGACCCCGCCGGCCACGACGAGGTCGGCCTCGCCCGCTCGTATCGCCTGTGCGGCGGAGGCGACGGCGGTGAGTCCGGAGGCGCACAGCCGGTTGACGGTGTATCCGGGCACGGTGTGCGGAAGTCCCGCCAGCAGGACGGCCATCCGCGCGACGTCACGGTTGTCCTCGCCGGCCTGGTTCGCGGCGCCGAGGATCACCTCGTCCACGGAGTCGGCCGGGATCCCGGCGCGTCGCACGGCCTCGCCGACGACGAGGGCGGCCAGGTCGTCGGGGCGTACGGACGCCAGGGCACCCCCGTAGCGGCCCTGCGGGGTGCGGGCCCCGTCGATCAGATAGACCTCATCGGACATCGGAGTGCTCCTCGTGCTCCCCGGCGGGGGCGTGGCGGCGGGACTGGAGGACCGCGAACCGGCCCGTGACGAACGCCGGGTCGGTCAGGGTCGCGTTGGCGGCCGGGTTGGCCGACGTGCCGTGGAAGTCGCTGAAGGCGGCGGACTGGTTGGGGAACACGTCGGCGGTCAGGTTCTCCGACAGGTGCACGCCGGCCTCCAGGGCCGTCGCCCGCGCCGCCGCCAGGACGTCCTCGCCGGTCGCGTACACGCAGGCGGTGAGCGCGCCGTGGCGTCGTACGGTGTCGTGCAGGACGCGCAGCGAGTGCGCGGTGTCGTCGGTGGCGATGACGAAGGAGACCGGCCCGAACCACTCGCTCGTATAGGTCTTCTCGTCGGCCTCGGCATCGAGCCGGGCCACCAGCGGGGTGCGGACGACGGCGTCCGGATGGTCGGGGTGGGGCACGGCACGGGAGGGATGGGCGGTACGGCCCAGGGCGGACGCCTCCTCCAGCCGCGCGAGCACTCCGCCGTTCACGATGGCGCCGAGGGTGGCGGTGGCGCGGGCCGGGTCGGCGAGCAGGTCGTCGAGCGCGGAGCCCAGGTCGGCGGCGAACTCGTCGGCCGTACGGGCTCCTCGATCGGTGGGGAACCCGTCGCGGGGCACCAGGATGTTCTGCGGGGTGGTGCACATCTGGCCGCTGTAGAGCGACAGGGAGAACGCGAGGTTGCGCAGCAGCCCGGCGTAGTCGTCCGTGGAGTCCACGACGACGGTGTTCAGGCCCGCCTTCTCCGTGTGGACGACCGCCTGGCGGGCGTTGTCCTCCAGCCAGTCGCCGAACTCGCTGGAACCGGTGAAGTCCACGATCCGCACGTCGGGGTGGGTGGCCAGGGCGGGAGCGGTGCGTTCTTCGGGGCGCGAGGCGGCCAGCAGCACCACGTCCGGGTCGAAACCGGCCTCCGCCAGCACCTCGCGGGCGATCCGCACGGTGATCGCCAGCGGCAGCACGGCCCGCCGATGCGGCTTGACGATCACCGGATTACCGGTGACCAGGCTCGCGAAGAAGCCCGGATAGCCGTTCCAGGTGGGGAAGGTGTTGCAGGCGATGAGCACGGACACGCCCCGGCCGACCGGTGTGTACGTCTTGTCCATGACCAGCGGCCCGCCGCGCCGCCGGGGCTTGCTCCAGCGCGCGGTGGCGGGGTGACGCCGCTGTGCCTCCCAGGCGTACGCCACCGCCTCCAGGCCACGGTCCTGGGCGTGCGGCCCGCCTGCCTGGAACGCCATCACGAACGGCTGACCGGTGGTGTGCTGGACGGCGTGCGCGATCTCGAAGCTCGCCGCGTTCAGCCGGGCCAGGATCTCGGCCGCCACGCCAGCCCGGACGTCGGGGCTCGCGGAACGCCAGGCGGAGGCGGCCGACTTGGCCGTCGCCACGGCGGTCTCGGGCGCCAGGTGCGGGTAGCTGATGCCGAGGGGGAAGCCGTACGGCGACACCTCCGTGGCGGGGACGGTGCCGGTGGTGGGGTGCCCGTCGAGAGGGAAGGGGCGGTCGAGGAGGCCACGGAAGGCCGCCTCGCCCGCGGCGGGCGCCCCGGCTCCGTACGCGGAGGTGCTCGGGGTCTCCGGGTAGGGCGTCCAGTAGCCGCGGTCGGCCGTGCGGGCCACCGCCTGGTCGAGGAGGTCCGCGTGGCGGAAGAAGAAGTCGGGATGCTGGTCGGGGGACATGAAAGCTCCAGGCCGAACGTTCGGTCGGTTGGTGGGTGTGGTGCGCCCGGGTAGGGGGCACGGCGGAGGGGAGGCGGGTCGGATCAGACGTCGGCGAGCAGGATCGCCGGGCGTTCCACGCAGTCGGCCACGAAGCGCAGGAAGCCGCCGGCCACGCCGCCGTCGCAGACGCGGTGGTCGAAGCTGAGCGACAGTTGCGTGACCTTGCGGACGGTGAGCGCGCCGTCCACCACCCAGGGCTTGTCGACGATGCGGCCCACGCCGAGGAGGGCCGCCTCCGGGTGGTTGATGATGGGCGTGGAGCCGTCGACGCCGAGCACGCCGTAGTTGTTGAGGGTGAAAGTGCCGCCGGTCAACCGGTCGGGCGGCAGGCTTCCGGTCCGGGCCAGCTCCGTCAACCGGGCGAGTTCGGCGGCCAGTTGGACCGTCGTCAGCCGGTGCGCGTCGCGGACGACGGGGACGACCAGCCCGCGTTCGGTCTGGGCGGCGAAGCCCAGGTGGACCTCGTCGTAGCGCAGGATCTCCCGACGCTCGGTGTCGACTGCGGAGTTCAGCTCGGGGTAGCGGCGCAGACCGGCGACGCAGATCCGGGCGAACAGGGCCAACAGCCCGACCCGGCGGCCGGGTTCGGCCGCCTCCAGCGCCTTCTTGGCCCGGAGCAGTCCGGTGGCGTCCACGTCGACCCACGTCGTGGCGTCGGGGATCTCGGTCCGGCTGCGGGAGAGCTTGTCGGCGACGGCTTTACGAACGCCTCGGAGGGGGATGCGAACGGGACCGTCCGAGACGCTCTTCGGTCGGGACACGGGTGCGAGGCCCGGTCGGGGGACGGGCGTGGGCGCCGGTCGGGGGACGGGCGCGGTATCCGGCCGGGACACGGGCGTGGGTTCCGACCGAGACGCAGGTGTCGGCTCCGTGCGGGTCCACCCGCCGGACGGCACCTCCGCGGGCCGCGCGCCCTGGGCGACGGCCTGTTCCACGTCCCGCCGAAGGACGACCCCGGCGGGGCCGGACGGCGTCAGCGCGGTGAGGTCGATCCCGTGGTCCCGGGCCATCCGGCGCACGAGGGGCGAGATGACCCGGGGAGCGTGCGGCTCGATCACCGGCGTCGCCTCGGCCACCGGCCCGGCGGGCGCCGCGGCGGCCCCCACGCGTCGGCGACGCCGGCGCGACGCCGGTTCGTGTCCGGTGCCGTAGCCGATCAGCACGTTGCCCGATCCGGCTTGCTCTTCCTCCCGGTACCGCTCTGCGCCCGGGTTGGCCGACGCCGGTCCCGTCATGGGCTCGCCGGATGGCAAAGACCCGAGGGCCTCGCCCATGCCGCCGCCCGGTCCGCTCGCCGAGCCGGATCGGCGAGACTCGGTACCGACTACGCCGGGCGACGGATCGCCCGAGCGCTCACCCGTGCCGCCGCCCCCGCCGGAGGCATTCGCCCCCACCGTGATCAGCGGTTCCCCCACACCCAGCGCCGTACCCGCCTCCGCGTGCAGGCGCAGCACCGTGCCCGCGTACGGCACCGGCACCTCGACCGCCGCCTTCGCGGTCTCCACCTCGACCACGATCTGGTCGATCGTCACGGTGTCGCCGACGGCGACCTTCCACTCCACGATCTCCGCGTCGGTCAGGCCCTCGCCGAGGTCGGGGAGCCGGAACAGCTGCTCGTGCAGCGTCGCGGTGGTCATGCGACCGCTCCCTTCGACAGGTGCCGGGTGTCGGGCTCGTCGGAGAACTGCAGGCGGTCGACGGCATCGAGGATCCGGTCGACGCCGGGCAGGTGCGCGTGCTCCAGCTTCGGCGGCGGGTACGGGATGTCGAAGCCGGTGACCCGCAGTACGGGAGCGGCCAGCGAATGGAAGCAGCGCTCCTGCACCCGGGCGGCGATCTCCGCGCCGACCCCGGCGAAGCCCTGCGCCTCCTGCACGACCACGCAGCGCCCCGTCCTGCGCACCGACTCCGTGACGGTCTCGTCGTCGAAGGGCACCAGCGTCCGCAGATCCACGACCTCCAGCTCGGTCCCGTCCTCGGCGGCGGCCTCGGCCGCGGCCAGGGCCACCGGAACCGACGGGCCGTACGCGATGACGGTGGCGTCCCGCCCCGCCCGCCGGATCGCCGCCCGCCCGAACGGCAGCGCCCCACGGGTGAGAAGGTCGGTGTCCTCGCGCGACCAGTACAGCTTCTTCGGCTCCAGGAACACCACCGGATCAGGGTCGGCCACCGCGTCCCGCAGCAGCCAGTAAGCGTCCTCGGCCGTGGCCGGGGTGACCACCTTCAGGCCGGGCGTGTGCGCGTAATAGGCCTCGCTGGAGTCGCAGTGGTGCTCCACTCCGCCGATGCCGCCGGCGTAGGGGACGCGGATCACCATCGGCAGGTTGACCCGCCCGCGCGTGCGGTTGCGCAGCTTGGCGACGTGCGAGGCGATCTGCTCGAAAGCCGGGTACGCGAAGGCGTCGAACTGCATCTCCACCACGGGCCGGAACCCGCCCATCGCCATGCCGACCGCCAGCCCGACGATGCCGGCCTCCGCGAGCGGGGTGTCGAAGCAGCGCTGCTCGCCGAAGTCGCGGGTCAGCCCGTCGGTGATGCGGAACACCCCGCCGAGCGGGCCGACGTCCTCACCGAAGACGAGGACGCGTTCGTCCTCATGGAGCGCGTCGCGCAGAGCGGTGTTGAGCGCCTGCGCCATCGTGACCTTGGCCATGGTCGTCAGTCCTCCTGGGCCTGGGTGGTTTCGGCGAGCTCCGCCGCCAACTGGGCACGCTGTTCGCGCAGTTGCGGGGTCGGCTCGGCGTAGACGTGGTCGAACAGCTCCAGCGGGTCCAGGACGGTGTCCGCGTTCATGCCGGCGCGCACCCGCGCCGCCAGCTCCTCGGCCTCCTCCCGCAGCGCCGCCACGTCCTCGTCGGTGAGCGCCCCGCGCGAGCGCAGGTACGCCTCCAGCCGGTCGACCGGGTCGGCGGCCCGCCACCGCTCGACCTCCTCGTCCTCCCGGTAGCGGGTGGCGTCGTCGGCGTTGGTGTGCGCGTCCATGCGGTACGTGTGCGCCTCGACCAGCACCGGGCCCTTCCCGGCGCGGGCGTGCTCGACGGCCGCGTTCAACACCGCCAGCACCGCCACCAGGTCGTTGCCGTCGACCTGTTCGGAGCGCACCCCGTAGCCGATGCCCTTGTAGGCGAGGGCGGGCGCCGCGGTCTGCCGGGCCAGCGGCACGGAGATCGCGTACTTGTTGTTCTGCACGAAGAAGACGACCGGCGCGCGGAAGACGGCCGCGAAGTTCAGCGCCTCGTGGAAGTCGCCCTCGCTGGTCGCCCCGTCGCCGACGAGCGCCATGGCCACGCCGTCCTCGCCCTTGCGGCGCAGGGACTCGGCCATGCCGGTCGCGTGCAGGACCTGGGTGGCCAGCGGGGTGCACTGGGGCGCGACCCGGGTGGCGGCGGGGTCGTAGCCGCAGTGCCAGTCGCCGCGCAGCAGGGTCAGCACCTCGACCGGGTCGATGTCGCGGGTCACCAGGGCGACGGAATCGCGGTAGGTCGGGAACAGCCAGTCGTCCGGGCGCAGCGCGAGCACGGCGCCGATCTGACAGGCCTCCTGACCACGGCTGGACGGATAGACGGCCAGACGGCCCTGCTTGGTGAGGGCGGTCGCCTGGGTGTCGAACCGGCGGCCCAGCACCATCCGCCGCCAGGCCTCCCGCAGGGCCTCGACCGGCGGCTCGGTGTAGTCGGCCGGCCGCCTGGCGACCGGGGTGCCGTCCTCGGCCACGAACCGCACCGGGGACAGGGACGGCAGGAGGCCCTGCACCGTCTGGCGGAGGCTCTTCACAGACATGGAGGGCACTCGCTTTCTCTGGACACTTGACAGGAGAATGGTGGCCATTGCGGAATATGTGTTCAATAGCTCGGCTGAACCGGCGACCAATTGCCGATCGGAAAGCTCTGGGAGGGCAAAGTGTCCGAGGAAATCTCTCCGCAGGGGGCGGCGGCCGGACGAACTGCCGTCCCGCTCGACGACATCGACCGGCAGATCCTGACCCGGCTCCTCCAGGACGGCCGGATCTCGGTCCGCGCCCTCGCCGAACAGGTCCACATCTCCCGGGCCAACGCCTACACGCGCATCGGCCGGCTCGTGGCCGAGGACGTCATCACCGGTTTCACCGCGCAGCTCAACGCCCAGCGGGCCGGCCTCGGCACCAGCGCCTACGTCACGATGGGCATCGACCAGAACGCCTGGCGCGACATCTCCCGCGAACTGCGCGCCATCCCGTACGTGGAGCATGTCGCCCTCGTCACGGGCGATTTCGACGTCCTGGTGCTGGTGCGCGCGCCGGACAATCTGGCGCTGCGCAAGGTGGTGCTGGAGAGCATCCAAGGGGTGCCGGGCGTGCGCTCCACCCGCACCTGGCTCGTCTTCGACGAGGTGCGGGGGCGCGGCGCCACCTGGACGGACTGAGGACCGGCGCGGTCCTACGCCGAGCGGCTCGCGGTCACACGTCGAGCAGCGCGACGGTGGCGGCGGGGCTCCGCGCGGCGACCGTCGGCCGGTCCGGGGCCGCCGGGACGGGAGCCGTCGCCGGTGCGTGCCGCCGCGAGCGCACCACGCGGAACCGTCCGGTGATGAAGTGGGCGCCGGCGCCCGGCAGGTCGGCGCGGGCCGAGGACGGGTCGGCGGGCAGGTCGTCGAGGTTCTCCACCAGATGCACCCCGGCGTCCAGCGCCGCGGTCTCGGCCGCCGCCAGGACCAGCGGGTCGGTGGAGTGCACCGAGGCGTGGAGCGCGCCGTGCCGCGCCATCGTGCGGCGCAGCAGGGCGAGGCTGTGCGAGGTCGATTCGGTGCCCACCAGGAAGGACACGAGTCCGGGCCACTCGCGTGTGTAGATCGGCTCGTCGGAGGCGCGCAGCCGCACCAGCAGCGGGCTGCGCAGGTCGGCGGGCGTCTGCCCGGGGTGGACGACGGGTCCGGAGGCGTGCAGGACGGGGCCGTACCGCGCGGCCTCCGCCAGAGCGTCGCGCACCTCGTCGGCGGTGATCGCGCCCAGCACCCGCGCCGCGCGTGCGGGATGCCCGAGCAGCCGGTCCACGGCGTCACCGAGGTCGGCCCCGAGGTCCCGCAGCGTCCTGTGCCCCTCGTCGGTGGGAAAGCCCCGCTCCGGCACCAGGATGTTCTGCGGTGTGGTGCGTACCGTGCCGCTGCACAGGCACGAGGAGAGGGCGAGGCCCCGCACCAGGCCCCGGTAGTCGTCGGTGGAGTCCACGACCACGGTGTTCAGCCCCGTCCGGTTGGCGAACACGGCGGCCTGGCGGGCGTGTCGCTCCAACCAGTCGGCGAAGCGTGCCGAGCCGGTGAAGTCGACGATGCGCACCGCCGGGTCGGTGGCCAGCCGCCGGTGCACCCGCCGCTCCGGTTCGGCCACCGCCAGGGTGACCACGTTCGGGTCGTGGCCGGCCTCCGCCAGCACCTGGCGCGCGACCAGAACAGTGATCGCCAGCGGCAGGACCGAGCGCGGATGGGGGGCCACGACGACGGGATTGCCGGTCACCAGGCCCGCGAACAGGGCCGGATACCCGTTCCAGAGCGGGAAGTCGGGACAGCCGACGAGCAGGGACACCCCGCGGGGCACCAGGGTGCAGGTGCCCCGCAGCGCCAGCGGCCGCCCACCCCGCTCGGCGCTCTCCCACCGCAGGTCGGCCGGGACGCGTTCCGACTCGGCGAGCGCCTGGGCCACGGCCTCCAGAGCACGGTCCTGGGCCCGTGGCCCGGCGGCCCGGAACGCCGCGTGCAACGGCTGGCCGGTCGTGTGGTGCACGGCGAGGGCCAGCTCGTGGCTACGGGTGTTGAGCCGGCGCAGGATCTCCACGGCCAGCCCGGCGCGCTCGTACGTCCCGGCGGCCCGCCAGCCTGCCGCCGCCCGCCCGGCCGCCGCGACCAGCTCCGCGGGATCGCAGCGCGGGTAGGCGATGGCCAGCGCGACGCCGTACGGCGACGACTCCGTGCGCACCTGCCCGAGTGCGCCGGGCTGCCCCAGAACGAAGGGCCGTCCCAGCAGCGAGCGGAACACCTTCCCCGCGGTGCGGGTGGACCTCATGCCCGCGTCGGCCGCGTCCTGACCGGTCGCCTCGGTGAAGGGGCGACGGCACTCACCGGCGGCGAGGGCACCGACGACATCGTCGAGCAGCTCGCGGTGCCGCTCGTAGGGACCGGGGCGCACGGCCGTCAGCCTCTCCGGATCGCGGCGAGCGCGAGCAGGGCGTCGTTCTCGTCCGGCAGCCCGATCGTCACCCGGACGCCCTCCCCGGGGAACGGGCGGACCACGATCTTCCCGTCCAGGCAGCGCAGGGCGAAGTCCGCGCTGTCCTCGCCGAGCGGCAGCCAGACGAAGTTGGACTGGGAGTCGGGCACCTCGTGGCCCAGCGCGCGCAGCCGTGCGGTGACCCGGTCGCGTTCGGCGACCGTCAGGTCGGCCCGCCGGGCGACCTCCGCGCCCTCGCCGAGGGCGACGACGGCGGCCCGCTGGGCGAGGGCGCTGACACTGAACGGCACCTGCGTGCGGCGCACGTGCGCGGCGATCCCGGGCGGCGCGACGCAGTAGCCGACCCGCAGCCCCGCCAGTCCGTACGCCTTCGAGAAGGTCCGCAGCACCGCCACGTTCGGCCGGTCGCCGAGCAGGGCGAGGCCGTCGGGGACCCGGTCGGGATCGGCGTACTCGCGGTAGGCCTCGTCGACGACGATCAGCACGTCCCGCGGCACCCGGTCCGCGAAGTCGGTCAGGGCCCGCGCGCCGACAGCCGTGGAGGTCGGGTTGTTGGGGTTGCACACGAAGACCAGCCGGGTCCGCGAGGTGATCGCCGAGGCCATCGCGTCCAGGTCGAGTGCGTGGTCGCGCAGCGGCACCCGTACGGCCGTGCCGCCCGCGACGGCGGTGAGGATCGGGTACGCCTCGAACGACCGCCAGCCGAAGACCACCTCGTCACCGGGGCCGACGACCGTGTGCAGCAGCTGCCCGCACACCTCGGAGGATCCGGCGCCCACCGCGATCCGGTCCGGCTCGACCCCGTGGTGCGCGGCCAGGGCCTCGACGAGCGGGGCGGCGTGCAGATCGGGGTAACGCGACACCCCGCCGGCGGCCTCCGCGAGGGTTTCGGCCACCCCCGGCAGCAACCCGTACGGAGACTCGTTGCTGGCCAGCACGATGGCTCCGGGCGATTTGCGGCCCGGGACGTAGGCGGGCAGCTGGGACAGGGACGCACGGACACGCACCATGCTGGACTCGCTTCTGCAGCGCTGGGGCCCGAGGCCTGGCCGTCGGGCACTTGACAGGGGAATCGTGAAGAGAGGACGACAGGCGCTCAACTGTTTGGCGAATTCGGCTACGAATCGCCGAAATCGAAGCAGGTGATCGGCAAACCGTCTTCGGGTGAGCCCCGCGGGGCCGTCGGCACGAGACGGACGGCAGGCCCTCCGCCGGACGCCGGTCACCTTCTTGATCACGGGATGGACACAGCGGGCCGTCGGCACCCCCGCCGCGGACAGCGCACCGGCAGACTCCTCGCCGCTCGAGCCGCGCGATGTCCGCGGCCCGCCCGTTCCGATCGAGGGAGACCATGCACAGCACCCGGACCCGCCTCCGCCACGGAGCCCTGACGGCGTGCGCGGCGGCTCTCACGCTGCTCGCGGTCGGCTGCTCGAAGGAGTCCGCGGGCGCGCAGGACGACGGCTGCCGCGACAACGGCCACTGGTCGCAACGGGAGCGGGCCGCGTGGTTGCGAACCGCGGTGGCCTTTCGCGGGACGGCCGCCGACGTGGCGGACCCGTCCTACGACAAGGCATCGGTCGTCGTCCGTGCGGGGCGCACCGGCGATGTCCGGGTGCTGTGCCAACCGCTCGCCGTGCAGGTCGAGTTCTGGACCCTCACGGCCACGACGACGGGAACGGAGACGTCGTTCGTCATGCGCTACCGGCTGTCCACGGACGGGAGCAGGGCCCGCACCGTCGGATTCCCCGCCGGCCTTCCCGCCGGACAGGACGGCAGCTGCACCCGGGTCCTTGTGGCGGCGTACCCGGGCGCGCCCCTGGCCGACGGGGAACTGCCGTGGACGACGAGGGACTTGGCCACTTCCGGGGAAACGGACGTGCGGTTCGGGACGGCGCGGATCGGCGCGTACCGCCTGCTCCCGCCGCAGGACTCCGCGCCGTGCGACGCGGGCCGGTCGACCACCAGCCCCTCACCCGCCGGCTCGACGGCCTGGAACATCAACCATCCGTGACGCGGTCCGGACCGGGTGGTCGCCCGCGACCCCGGCCAGGTGTGCCGAGCGTGCGGCAGCCGCACGCTCGGCGCGGGAACCCGCCGGCGCGTCTCGTCCCGTCTCGTCCCGTCCGTACTTAATCGATCGCATGAACGGATCTTGCCGGGCAGAATCGGCGGATGCCGACCACCGCGGAGCAACTGCTGTCCGCCCTCGAACCGCTGCCGTTCCCCGCGCGCCTCACCCTGACGGCGCGGACCGCCAGCAGCCTCGCGGACGACGGCACGCTCGCCCCGCTCCTGACCGAGCTGGACGGGCGCGGACCGTACGAGCGGCGGCTCGCGGCGCTGGCGGCCCTCGTCGGGCGGGACGCGGGGTTCCTGGCGGAGCGGCTGGCAGACCCGGACCCGGTCGTCGCCGGGTACGCGTGGCGCGCCGCACGTGACCTGCCCGTGCCGGACCGGGCGGTGGAGGCGGCGTACGACGACGCACCGGCCGTGCTGCGGCAGCACCTGGCCCGTCTGCTCGCCTCGGGAGGCCGCGGCGCACTCGCCGAGCGGCTGGTGGCGCGACTGCGCGCGGAGTGGGGCGACGCCGAGGCCGCACGGCTGCTGCCGGCCTGCTCCACCCCGTTCGTGGCCAGGGAGTTGCCGGGACTGGCGCACGCCGTCGACGGCTGGACGCGGCTCGCGTGCCGACACCCCGACGCGGTGCTCGACCACGCGGAGAAGACCCTGGCCGACCGGGCCGACGGACAGCGGCGGGACGCCTGGTGGCGCCTGCACGCCACCACGGCCGCGGCGCTCGCCCGGCTGCGCCCCGAGCGGCTGCTGACCCTGCTGGAACGGCACGGCCCCTACAGCCTGCCGCCCGCGCTGAACAACGCACTCGGCCCGCTGGTCACCGCCGATGCCGAACGCGTGATCCGCTGGATCACCTCCCCCGACCGCCAGGAACAGCGCCACGAGCCGGTACCACCGCCCGGAGTCCTGCACAGGCTCGTGCGGGCCGAGCCCGCGTCGCTGACCGCGCTCGGCCGTCACTGGCTGAACCGGGGCGGCCACTTCACCGCACTGGTGAAGGCCATGGCACCCGGTCGGCGCCCCGCGTTCGTGGACGCCGTCATCGGCGGCGGGACCACGGGAGAGCCGGCACTGCTCGTTCTCGACCTGCTGCCCCGCGAGCGTCGCTGGGCGGAAGTGCGGAGGGCGGCGGCCGAGTTCGACGGCACCGACTACTGGTGGGACGACCTGGACACCCTCGCCCACGGCCCGATCGAGGAGGCACGCTCCGAGCTGCTCGCCGCGATCGGGCGGTCCGACGCGGACGACCGGGCCGCCGCCTGGCCGCTGTTCGTGGCCTGCGCCGCCCGCGACGGCAGCCGCGAGGCCGTCGGCGAAGTGCTGACCACGGCGGGCCGCCGCCTGCGCAACGACCGGGACCCGGTACGCGCCGCGGCGCTCGGCGCACTCGCCGAAGCGCACCCTCGGCTGTTCGGCTCCGGACACGCTCCCCTGCTGGACAGGATCGCCGCCGACGCCCTGGAGGCACGGGACAGTTCGGCCGGCACCCTGGCGGCGCTGCGCACGCTCGCCGTACGACTGTTCGTCGAGCACGCCACGGACGACGAGACGGCCCTGCGGCACTGGGCCCTGCGCACCCTGGAGGGCATCACGAGCCGGGTCGGCGTCCCCGACTTCGGCCCGCTGCACCGCGTCCTGCGGCGGGGCCAGGAACACCAGGTGCTCGAAGCGCTGCGCCCCTGGCTCGACGCCGGCGCGGGGCGGGCCGACTTCCGGCTGCTGCTGGGCCTGGCCGCCGCGCTGGGACCGCGCGCCCGGCGGCTGCCCGAACTGCAGGACAGGCTGGCCACGGCCCTGGAACGCGGCGACGACGAGACGTTCCGGACGGCGGCCGAGCTGTGGCTGGCCGCACCGGCGACCCGGGACGAGCGGGTCGCCAGGATCGTCGCGCTCGAACCGTCGTCGGTCGTCCTCCCGGCCGTACGGCGGGTGCTGACCCGGCGGCGCACGGATCTGCTGGACACACTGCTCGACGAGACCCCGCCGTACGGCCGCTTCCTGGTGGACGGGGCCCGGCGCCCGCTGCCGGACCTCGGCGACAGCGACCGCTGGCTGCCCCGCCAGCAGCGGGCCACGGTCCGGCTGGCCGGACAGACGGTCGCGGACGATTCGCTTCCGCTCGACGAACGGGCCGCCCTGATCCGGGCCGCGGCCCCGGTGCCCGAGTTCGGGCGGGCCCTGGCGCTCGCGCACACGGACGACGCGGAGGTGGTCGTCGCCGAGGCGGCGCTCGGCGCGCTGCCCTGGACCGACCGGCCCCACGAGACCCTGCCCGCGCTGCTGGAGCACGCGGGCGGCGACCGGGCCCGGGTCGCCGTGTACGCGGCCGCCCGCGCCGCCCGCTTCACCGCCCCGTCCGAACTCGCCCTCGCGCTGGGCGCGTTGCTCACCGGGGAGCGGCCCGCGAAGGTGACCTCCCGCAAGGAGGCCGTACGGCTCGCCGCCCGCTTCCTGCCACCCCGGCGGGCCGTGGCCCTGCTGGCGCGGACCTTCCGGGCCCCCGACCGCCACCCGGACGTGCGGGCCGCCGTCGTCCGTGCCCTGCCACCGCTGCTCGGCGAGCCCGAGGCCCGGCACCTGCTCGAGGACGTCGCACGCGACGACGCCCGGCCCGTGCACGATGCCCTCCTGGCCGTCACCCCCTGGGAGTTGGCCGAGACGCACCGCCGCGCCTACGCCGCCGTCGTCCTCGCGGCGTACGACACCTCCCTCGCGCTCACCGAGGGCTTCGGGAGCGCCTATGCCCGGCTGCGCGCCATGGGGGTGTGGTGCCGCTACGCCCCCGAACTGGCCGACCGTATCTCCGGCACCGTCCGCGACCTCGGCGACCGTAGGCACTGGCAGTTCGCGGGGTGGGCGCTGCGCGACCTGGCCGTGTCCGAGCTGCCGCATCCCCTCGGCGGTGCCGCGCCGGGCAGTGTGTTCCATGGCACGGTGGCCGAGTTGCTGGCCGCGATGCACACGCCGGAAGGCGGCTGTGACGCGCTGGAGGGCCGGGACCTGCCGGCGCTGCAGCGGCTCCGGGCCCTGACGTCGTTCGGCTACGTCGACCGCGTGCGCCCCGAGTTGCTCGAAGCGGTCGCGGAACAGCTGGCGCCGGAACCCCTGCTGGCGGCGGAACGCGCCCACGTGCTGGGCCAGTTGGTCGACCGCGCCGTGGAGCCGACCGCTCTGCTCGAATGGCTGCGGGCCTTCGCGGACGCACTCGAGGATGGCGGGGTGACCGTCGCGGTCCACGCGTCCGACCGACTGCGGACGTTCTCCGCGTACCGCGCCCATCCAGGGCGCGCCGAGGCCCTGTTGACCGCGGCCGACCGTTTCGCCCACGACGGCGGCACCGCGACGGGCCTGCTGGCGGTCGGCCTGGTGAAGGGAACGGGCCCCGCCCTCGGCTGGCCCGAGGAGTGGCGGTCCCTGGTGCGTCTGCTCCGCGGACACGCGAACGCCGACGTACGCCACGAGGCGTACAGGACCACGACGGAGAACGAATGACCCTCGGCGCCGGGACGGGACGCGTCCCCGTGGCTTGAGGAACCATGAAGCATGAACCCGGACGACTGGCACCTCACCGAGGACCTCGACGACTTCCTCGCCCGAGCCGGAGACTTCCTGCGCTCGCGCCCCGCCCCGCACACCGTGCAGCTGACGGTCACCGAGACACTGCGCACCCGCGGGGCGGATGCGTACGGCGCCGGGGCGCCCGTCTTCGGCCGGCTGGAGCGAGCGGGCGAGGTCCGCGCCACCTTCTTCCGCACCCCGCCCCACCGTCTGAGCCTCACCCCGCTCACGCCCGAGCAGGCCGACACCCTCGCCGCCCGTCTCTCCGGCCTCGGCCACCCCCTCCCCGGTGTCGGCGCGGACCACGCCACCGCCACCGCCTTCGCCCGGGCCTGGCAGCGGCACACCGGCGCGACGCCGGAGCTCCGCGAACGGCAGCGCCTGTACCGCCTCGGCACGCTCACCCCGCCGCGGCCGCTCCCGGAGGGCCGGAGCCGGGTCGCGGGCGAGCAGGACCGCGACCGACTCGTCCGCTGGCACCACGAGTTCGCCGCCGACATCGCAGAGGCCCCCGTCGCCGACGCCGGCTCCCGGGCGGCCGACCGCTTCGCGGACAGCCACGTCACGTTCTGGGAGACCCCGGACGGCACTCCTGTCTCCATGGCGGGCATGACCCCGATGACCGCCGGCCAGATCAGGGTGACGCCCGTCTACACCCCGGCCCCTCTACGCGGTCGCGGCTACGCGGGCGCCGTGACGGCCGAGGTGAGCCGCGCCGCGCTGGCGGCCGGCGCGACAGAGGTCCTGCTGTTCGCCGACCTGGCCAACCCCACCAGCAACGCCCTCTATCGGCGCATCGGATACGTTCCGGTCACCGACTTCGCCGTGTACGACTTCTCGTACGCCGGGGCGAAAGCCCGTTGAGAACCCCGGGTGGGAACATCCGGGGTCACGGCTGCGGCTGGGCGCCGCACCCGGCCAAGGCTGCTTCGGGAGTGGTCGGTTTGCGGAGCATGAGCAGGGCCGCGTCGTCGTGCAGTCGGCCGCCCACATGCTCGAGCAACTCGTCGTGGAGGGCCGTGAGGGTGTGGGCCGGCTCGTCGGACAGGTGGCGTGCCAGCCGCTCCGTGAGCGGGTAGAACGCGCGGTCGCGGTCGCGTGCCTCCGTGACGCCGTCGGTGTAGAGCAGCAGCTGATCACCGTCGCCGAAGGGCAGCGTCTGGAGGCCGGGGGTCTCGCCCGTGAGGGCGCGCAGCCCGAGGGGCGGGGCCGGACGGGCGGGCTCCACCGGTACGACTCCGGAGCCGCGCACCAGCAGCGGCGGCGCGTGCCCGCAGTTGACCAGCTCCAGCCGTCCCGGCCGAGGGTGTCCGGCGATCACGGCGGTGACGAAGTCGTCGCAGCGGAGGTTGCGCGCCAGACTCCGCTCGATCCGGTCGACGACGGCGAGCAGGTCGGGCTCCTCGTACGCCGCCTCGCGGAAGACCCCGACCACCAGGGCGGCGACCCCCACCGCGGGCAGCCCCTTGCCGCGTACATCGCCGACGATCAGCCGCACCCCGTACGGGGTGGGCACCAGCGCGTAGAGATCTCCGCCGATACGGGCCTCCGCGGCGGCGGCGCTGTACCGGACGGCCACCTGGAACGGGCCGACGGTCGCCGGTACGGGCTGGAGAAGCGCGTGCTGGGCGGCCTCGGCGACCGAGCGGACGGCCGCGAGCACCCGCTCGCGCCGCCCCCGCAACGCGCTGGCCAGTCCACTGGCCAGGGTGACGGCCAGCAGGGCGGACAGTACGGCGGCCAGCTCGCGGCCCGGCGCCCCGCCGTGGACGCCGAGCAGCGTGCCCAGCCCCCCGGCGAGGAGGCCGACGCAGAGGACCCCGTGCGGCCCGCTGGTGGTGGCGGCCAGCGCGGGCCCCGCGGCCAGCAGCGGCAGCCAGGTCAGCCCGGCTCCGCCGGGGAGGCCGACGGCCACGATGACCGAAACGATCAGCACGGGCAGGACGGGCGTACGGGAGGCCAGCTGCGCGGCGACGCGATGGCGGGCCACCGTCCCCGGGGCGGCCGCTCGTTTCCTGGACGGCGGGACCGACCCGTGGTCGATGCCGCGCTCTCGGGTGTGACTCATGTCTGTGCCCGCAGTCCTCACCTGTGCGTGGAGCTCGCGCTCCGGAATTGTCCGTTTGATCCAGGAAAGGGGATGGGGTCGGGCACCACAAGGAGACGATTTTCAGATAGTGAGTGACAGGCCCCTGGTCACGCGGTTCGCGGTCGGGAGCAGCCGCGCCCGGACCTCCTCGAGCCGGGAGAGCCGGTCCGCCCGCAGCGACACACCGAGCGAGCCGAGCGTGTCCCCGCTGTACACGGGCACCGCGATGCAGACCGTGCCGAGGGCGTACTCCTCCAGGTCCGTGACGGCCGGCGCGACGGGGGAGGAGTCCAGTCGCCGGAGCAGTTCCGGGGCGTCGGTGATGGTCCGCGGGGTGAGATCGGCCAGCCGGTGCCGGGAGAGATAGTCCTTGCGGGAGTCCTCGTCCAGCTCGCGCAGCACCGACTTGCCCAGCGCGGTCGCGTGCCCGGCGTCCTCGAACCCCACCCAGAGATCGACCCGGGGAGCGCGTGCGCTGTCGACGATCTCGGCGACCCGGATCTCGCCGTCCTCGTAGAAGGTGAGGTAGGCGGCGCTGGTCAGCTCGTCGCGCAGCGCGGCGAGCGTCGGACGGACCCGGCTGAGCAGCGCCTGTCCCCGGCCCGTGGTGTGCAGCGTCTGCACCTTGTCGCCCAGGACGAACCCGCCGTCGCCCAGCTTCCGCAGATAGCCGTCGTGCACCAGGGTCCGCAGCAGGTGATAGGCGGTGGCGAGGGGCAGCTCCGTCTCGCGTGCCAGCTGTTTCGCCGGCGCGCCGTTCTCGTGCGCGCTCACCGCCTCCAGCAGGCGGAAGGCCCGCTGCACGGAGGTGATGAGCGTGGGGCCGGGGCCTTCGTGCTCAGCCATAGGACCAGCGTGCGCCGGGCGCGCGGCACGGGCAAGCGCCGCCCGGCGGGGCCCGGTGCTCGCGCGGCTCCTCGTACAGGCGGGACGGTCACTTCCACCCGTAGGCGTAGGCGGCGACCCAGGTGATGTCGAGTTGGGCGCTGCTGCCCGGAGCCGCGCCCGGCCCCTGCAGGGCGCTCTCGTTCTGCAGTACCCAGGACAGGGGCCGGTCCGGCACGTCCCGGGTGTCGTGACCCACTTGCCGGCCGTCCACGAAGAAGCGCACCTGTCCGGGCGTCCACTCCGTCGACACGGTGTGCCACTCGGTCCAGTCGTCGCTTCCGGGGAAGTAGCTCTGCTCGCCGCCGCCGCAGGGATGGTGGAAGGCGGTGAGGTCGCCGGTCCACTCGCCCTCGGGATGATCCATCTCGCAGCCCCCGCCGTAGTGCAGCCAGGCGGACTTGTATCCCGGAGCGAGCTTCGTCACCTTGATACGGGCGCTGTACTTGCCGTACCTCATCTGCATGACGGCACGAGGTACCACTGCGGCAGCGTGCACGGGACCCCCGTCGGCGGGCCGCCACATCCGGATGTACATCCTGCCGTCGCCGTTCTCCGCAGGACCCACGCTCACGGTGTCCTCCGGGTGGTAGACGCCCACGACGTCCCGGCCCCGGTCGTTCGCCGTGTCGCGCCAACCGGTCGGATAGGCCCACCAGTTGTCACGGTACGTGCCGCGCAGGCCTCCGCAGTACGCGGCGGACGTATCGACCCGGTGATCGCAGTCGCCGAACGCGCCGAGCGGCACCCGGTCGCCGTCGAAGTCCTCCGCGAGGACCTGCCAGAAGGGCCCGCAGTCGCCTCGGGGCAGGTCGGTGCCCGAGGCGCGGCAGGCGTCGGCCGACACGGGCGCTCCCTCGGCCCGCGGAACACCGAGCAGAGCCACCAGGAGCATGAGACTCGTGGATGGCCACAGTGCGCGTCCACGACGTTTCGGTGCCGCGTGCGAACCCATCGGAAAGCCCCCTTTGACCCACTGCGGGATGGGTGGTGCGAGGGAGCATCCTGACCGTGGGGCCGGTCCGGCGCCATCCCCGGAACGGGGGGCCTACCGGAGGGTCCGACTCCGGCTCCGGTTCCGGCTCCGCGGTGCCGAAGCCTGCGCGCGCGAGGGCGTGCGCCGTGGTGCCGATGCCCGCCGGTCGTGCCGACCGGCGCGACGATGGGGACGGTCGCGGCACCGAGGTGTTACATCCGGCGGAACTCGGTACTCCGCACGGAGGCAGGAACGAGCCAACGGTCTCCGGAGGCGATCATGACTGACGAGAACATGGCGGACGACGCCTATCAGCCCACGGGCGGCAACGAGGAGCAGGAGGACGCCGCCCCGCTGGATCTCCAGGACGCGGTCGACGAGCGCACCTACGACGACATGCTGGACGAGGGCTACTCGCCGCCGGAGAAGCCGCTGGGTGTCACCAAGAGCGGCACCACGGCGGCCGAGCAGCACGAGGGGGAGTCCCTGGACGACAGGCTGCGTCAGGAGGTCCCCGACGTGGACGTGCCGGCCGGGGACGGTATCGGCGACCTGCCGGGCGGCGAGGGCGAACCACTCGACCCGGAGGCCGGCTGGGACCGCGCCGGTCGCCTGGTCGCGCCGGACGAGGGCGCGCGCACGGACACCACCAAGGAACTCGTCGCCGAGGACGAGGGCATCGACGGTGGAGCGGCGGGCGCGGAGGAGGCGGCGATGCACGTCGTCCCCGACGACCGACTCCCCTCGCCGGACGAGCGGGAGACCTGACACGCCCCAGCAGGTCGCACCACGCCGCACCGCACGGAGGCGGCCGGCCGCGTGGTCGGTCGGCCACCGGTTCCCTTACGGCCGCCGCGGTGGCCCGCACGGCCGCCGTCGGCACGGTGACGGGCCTGGCCGCGCCTCGACCGTCCGCCGCCTCCCGGGCCTCCCGCTGGTCCGCCGCCTTCCGCAGACCGGGCGGCGGCGGGCGGCGTGGTCGCTTCGCGCCGGCGCGAAGCAGCCGGGCGTCTCGGCCTCCATGCCGTTCATCCGGATGCTCCGGCGTTGTCGAATGCGGCGGTCCCCGATCGACGTGAGGGTGCAGGCAGTACATCCCAGACCTCAGGAGCACCCATCGTGACCGTGACCGCGGATATGGCCATCTCCCTCGACGGCTACATCGCCGGCACCGACGTCTCGCTCGACAACCCGGGAGGCGACGGCGCCGAGCCGCTGTTCGAGTGGATCCACGGGCTGGCGAGCTGGCGGGAGCGCCAGGGCATGACCGGCGGGGAGGAGAACCGCGACTCCGAGCTGATGCGCGAGTGGTTCGACGCCACCGGAGCGGTGGTCATGGGCCGGATGATGTACGACACGGGCGAGGAGTTCTGGGGCGACAACCCGCCGTTCCGGGCCCCGGTCTTCGTGCTCACCCACCGCCCCCGGCCCACCCTGGTCAAGGAGGGCGGCACCACCTTCACGTTCGTCACCGACGGCATCCACAGCGCCCTGGACCGGGCGAAGGCCGCGGCCGGGGACCGGAACGTCGACATCGCGGGCGGGGCGAACACGGTGCGGCAGTACCTCCGGGAAGGGCTCGTCGACGAGCTGCAACTGCACGTCGTTCCCGCGCTCCTCGGCGCGGGGCTGAGGCTCTTCGACGAGCCGGGTGCGGGGCGGCGCGACCTCGAACCGATCAGGGTGGTCCACACCCCTCTCGCCACCCACCTGAAGTACCGCTTCGCGAGGTGAACGGTTCGAACGAACCGTGACCGACGCGGAGCCGGCCGGCTGACGCTCCGCACACTCCCCGCATCCCCTACACCCCCCACATCCCCCACACCCCCCGACTGTGACGGGGATCACTCCCGATGGAAAACCCACCGCCCGGGCCCCGCGTCTAGCGGGTGTGAGATCAGTCAGGAAAGCACCCGACGAGCCGGACGAGGAGCGCCTCGTCCGGCTGGTGGCGAGGGGCGACCGCGCGGCGTTCGAAGAGCTGTACCGGCGCACCGCGCCATGGCTGGCGGTGCGGTTGCGGCGCCGCTGCGCCGACGAGCAGATCGTCGCCGAGGTCATGCAGGAGACGTATCTGGCGGTGTGGCGCGCCGCGGGCGCGTTCGCCGGGGCCGCGGTCGGCGGGACCGCCGTCGGCTGGCTCTGGACGATCGCGGCACGCCGTCTCGTCGACGCGTTCCGCCGCAGGGCCCACCACGCGGAGCCGCCGCCCGCGGCTGCCGCGCAGCCCATGGCACCCGCCGCCGAGGACGAGGCACTCGCGTCGAGCGTCGGCGGTGACGTCGGGGACGCGCTGCGGCGCCTCGCGCCCGAACTCAGACAAGTACTGCAGGCCATGGTGCTCGACGGACTGTCCGTCCGGGAGACCTCGGTCCTGCTCGGCGTGCCCGAGGGCACGGTCAAGACCCGCGCCCGCCGGGCCCGGACCGAGATGCGGAGGGCCCTGGCATGAGCGTGGAACACGCGTCGACGCGGCTCATCGACGGATACGCGCGCGGCGACACGGACATCGCCGCCGACGAGGTGTGGGCCCTGGAGGCCCACCTGGAGGGGTGCCCGGTCTGCCGGGACAGGCTGTCGGCCGCCACCGCGACGGCGCCCGCCGTGGCGGCACTGGTCGCCACCGTCTGGTCCGACCTCGAACCCCGGCTGGCCGCCACCCCCACGATGCCCCGCCGCCGACGCTGGTCGGCACGGTTGTCGAGGTGGCTGACGCCCACGATGGCGCCCTGGCTGGCCATGGTCATGAGCGTGACCCTGCTCGCGCTGCTGCTCGACCTGGCCGACAGCGGCACGGGGTACGGCTCCGGCCAGGTGTCGCTGGTGCTGCTCCTCGCCCCCGTCCTGCCCGTGCTCGGCGTCGCGGCGTCGTGGTCGCGCGGCCTGGACCCGGCGTACGAGCTGACGGCCTCCGTGCCCAGAGCCGGGCTCCCCCTGGTGCTGCGGCGCACCGCGTCCGTGCTCGCCGTCGTCGTGCCCGCGCTGCTGGCGGGCGGATGGGTGACGGGGGTGACGACCGCGCAGTGGCTGCTGCCCTGTCTGGCCTTCACCTCGACCACCCTGGCGCTCGGCGGAGTCGTCGGCGTGACCCGTGCCGCCGTCGCGCTGGTCGTGGTGTGGGCCGCCGTGGTCGTGGCGCCGACCCTGGCCACCAGCCATACGCCCTTCGCCCTGCGGACGGACGGCCTGCCCGTCTGGGGGCTGATCCTCACCCTCGGCATCGGTGTCGTGATCGCCCGCAGGGGCGCGTACGCCGTGCTGGGAGCCCATCGATGACCAACCGGAAGGAACACCACGTGATGTCCGCGGTGAGCGCGGCCGACCTCGCGCCGACGCCCTACGCCTGGGAGATACGGGCCACGGGGCTGAAGGTCAGGGTCGGCCGGAAACGGATGGCCGTCGACGGGCTGGACCTGTCGTTGGGCACCGGCGTGCACGGCCTGCTCGGACCCAACGGGGCCGGCAAGACCACCCTCATCCGGGCGCTGGCCACCGTGCTGCGCCCCGCCGAGGGCACCCTGGAACTGCTCGGCGAGTCGGCGGGCGGCCTGGGCGAACACCGGGCGCTGCGCCGCCGGATCGGCTACCTGCCCCAGGAGTTCGGCTACTACAAGCGCTTCACGGTGCGCGAGTTCGTCGAGTACATGGCGTGGCTGAAGGAGGTCCCCAAGGCGGACATTCCGGCGGCGGTGCAGCGGGCGGTCGAGCGGGTCGGCCTCGCGGACCGCGCCGACGACAGGATGAAATCCCTGTCGGGCGGCATGGTGCGGCGCGTCGGCATCGCCCAGGCCATCGTCAACGACCCGGCGATCCTGCTTCTCGACGAGCCGACGGTCGGCCTGGACCCGGCCCAACGGCTCCGCTTCCGGGAGCTGTTGCAGGAGCTGGGCACGGACACCTGCGTCGTCGTCTCGACCCATCTGGTGGAGGACGTCGCCGCCGCCTGCACCGATGTGGTGCTCTTCGCCGAGGGCCGGCTGGTCTTCCAGGGCACCCCGGACGAACTGGCCGCGGCGGGCGGACCCGAACACGTGGGCGACAGCCCGCTGGAGCGCGGCTACTCGGCGCTGCTGCTCGACCCCGAACAGGCAAGGGGGACCTGGTGAACGTCCGTGTCCTGCGTATCGAGTTGAGGCGTTCCGTCGCCCCGTGGGCCGGCGCCGTGACGCTGACCGTCTCCCTCGCGTTCCTCTACCTGCTGAGCGGACCATGGTGGAAGGGCACCGCGCTGTGGACGACCCAGTGGACGTCCATGGCCCTGTGGACCCGCTTCCTGCTGGTCTTCCTGTGGCCGCTCGCCATGGCGCTCGGGGCGCTCCAGGGGCTGCGCGACCACCGTTCGCGGATGTCCGAGCTGCTGACAAGCACACCACGACCCGCCCGGCACCGCGCCGCCACGACCGCGGGCGCGACGGCGATCACGCTGGCCTCGGCCTTCGCGCTCCTCGTCCTCCTGGGCGCGGTCCAGGTGCTCGGCGCCACCGAGTACACGCACCTCGGCTGGCTGCCGATCTCGCTCGTCGGCACACTCGCCCTCGTCGCGGGGGCCGTCCTCGGCATGGGGCTCGGGCGCAGCCTCCCCTCCCCGCTGACCCCGCCCGCGCTGGCCGTGGCCGCCTTCGTGTTCGTCAACCTCCTGCGGCTGTCGACGGGCTCGGGGATACCGACGACCACGGCGCCGACCCGGGTCGCGCTGCTGTCACCGCCGGTGGACGAGGTACGCGACGTGTTCCTCACGCTCTCCGCCCCCGTGCATCTGGGCCAGACGGTCTGGCTGTTCGGCATGGCCGCGACCGGCTTCGCGCTGCTGGCCGCCGCGACCCCGCGCGCTCGCCTGCTCGCCCTGGCACCCGTCCTGGCGTGCGCGGCCGTCGCCCTGCTCCTCTTCCCCTCGGACCCGCGCCGGGCGTACGTCGTCGACGAGGCCGCCGCGGCCCAGGTGTGCGACGGCCCGGTGTGCGTGGCGATGGCGCACCAGGACCGCCTCGCCGGCCTCGCGGGTCCCGGCAAGAAGGCGCTCCGCCTCCTGCGGGGCGTCCTCGGCGGCGAGGCACCGACGTCCGTCCGGGAGAGCACCGCCCCACGGGGGATCTTCGACCCGCCGGATCGGTCCCGCACGTCCGTGCTCGTCGACTTCGACGACTTCGTGATCGCCGACGCGAAGGGCGAGGAACTGACCCGGGTCCTGCTCGCACAGGGCATGGTGCCGCTCTGCTCCGCCCGCAGCGCCAACGAGAGCGGCACGCTCGGCGAGATCGCCGCGCAGAGCGTGGCGGCGGGCTGGGTCCTCGGTGACCTCAGGCCGTTCAACGGGGCCATGCACGCGTCGAGCGACCAACTCGCCGCGGCCCGCCCGGTGTTGACGGAACTCAAGGCGCTGCCCTGGTCCGAACAGGTCGCACGCGTCAAGTCGGCGCACACCGCCGCCGTCTCCTGCGAAGGCGACCCGCTCGACGTCCTGGACGGCGGTACGTCCCGGTGAGATGGCTGACGCTGTACGCCCGCTCCCGGCAGGTGCCCGCGTCGCTCGCCGCCGTGGTGATCGGCACGGTGGCGGTGTGGGCACTCGTCGCCCGGGACGGCGGCGGGGGGCCGGCCGATCCGAAGCTGCCCGTGTTCGTCCTGGTCGCGGGGGTGACGGCGGCCTCGACCGGGCTCGGTGGGCAGGACCTCGCGCTGGACCGCACGGCCGCGATCCGCTGGAGGCCCCGCAGAGCGGCACATGTGCTGCTCATCGGCATGGTCGTCTGTGCCGTGCTCCTCGCGGTACAGACGATGGGCGGGGAGGACCTGGCAGCCACCGCGTTCGTCGTCCGCGACAGCGCGGGGCTGATGGGCCTCGCCGCCGTCGGAGCGGTGGTGTGCGGGGCGCAGTACGCGTGGACCCTGCCGATCGCCTGGCTGTCGTTCTCGGTCTTCGCCCCGCCTTCGACGAGTGTGCCGATGCAGGTGGCGAACTGGATGCTGCTGCCGCCCGGCACGACGACGGCCACCTGGACGGCCCTGACCCTCGCGGTCACCGGCACCACGGCCTACGCCCTCGCCGGCCCGAGGCGGTAGCGGCCCGAGACGGTAGGAGCGGGTCCGAGAAGGTCGAAGCGCGAGCCGTTCCGTCACAAGATCGTCCATGGCGGCTTCATATCCAGGTGTCGAGCCACATGCGGATGTGCCAGTCGGGATACGGGATCGTCTGCCCCGTGTAGATCGGGAAGAAGTAGATGAAGTTCCAGGCGATGAGCAGGACGAGCGTGCCCGCCGCCACCGCTCCCCGATGGCGGCGTTCGGCACGCGCGCCCGGCGGTCCCAGCAGCGCACCGAGCGTCATCGCCACGGCCAGGCACAGATACGGCACGAACACGACGGCGTAGAAGGCGAAGATCGTGCGGTCCTGGTACAGGAACCACGGCAGATACCCCGCGCCCACGGCACACAGCAGGGCGCCCGCGCGCCAGTCGCGGCGCAGGGCCCACCGGAAGAGCAGATACACCAGGGCGCAGCACGCCGACCACCACAGCATCGGCGTGCCCAGGGCGAGGATCGCCTGCGAGCAGCCGGTGATCGCGTGGCAGCCTGCCTCCCCGGGTTCGGGCGACTGGTAGGAGAACAGCACGGGACGGCCGAGGACCAGCCAACTCCACGGGTTGGACTCGTACTTGTGGAACGCGTCCAGTTCCACGTTGAACCGGTAGACACCGTACTCGTAGTGCCACAGGCTGCGGAGCGGTGCCGGGATCCACGACCAGGTGCCGCCGCGGCCGTCCGCCCAGTGCCGCCCGTAGCCGTCGTCGGACAGGAACCAGCCGGTCCACGTCGTCACATAGGTCACCACGGCGACCGGGACGAGGGACAGCACCGACGGGCCGAGATCCTTGCGCAGCACCGCCCGGTACGGTCGGCGTGCCCCCGCGACGCGGCGGGCGCCGACGTCCCACAGCACGGTCAGGACCATGAAGAAGGCCAGGAAGTACAGGCCGTTCCACTTGGTCGAGGCGGCCAGACCCAGGCAGAGGCCAGCCGCGAGCCGCCATGGCCGCCATCCCGTCCCCGCACGGTCACCGGTGTCCCGGTCCGGGCCGACGTGCCCGTCCACGCCCACCGGCAACGCCGCGGCGAGCCGGGCCCGCGCATGGTCCCGGTCGATCAGCAGGCATCCGAAGGCGGCCAGGACGAAGAACATGACGACCAGGTCCAGCAGCGCGGTGCGGCTCATCACGTAGTGCAGGCCGTCCACCGCCATCAGCGCGCCGGCCAGACAGCCCAGGAACGTCGAACGGAACAGACGGCGTCCGACGCGGCACAGCATCAGCACCGACAGCGTGCCCAGGACGGCCGTCATGAAGCGCCAGCCGAACGGTTCGAGACCGAACATCCACTCACCGACGGCGATCACCCACTTGCCCGTGGGCGGGTGCGCGACGAAGCTCCCGGTGTCGGAGAGCGGGATCACCTGGGGGTCGCCCAGGACCTGCGGGTCGGCGACCTTGCGGTCCGGCCAGGTGCCCTCGTAGCCCAACCGCAGCAGGGACCAGGCGTCCTTGGCGTAGTAGGTCTCGTCGAAGGCGAGTTCGTGCGGCTGCCCGAGGCGCCAGAAGCGAATCGCTCCGGCCAACAGGGCGACGAGCAGCGGTCCCAGCCAGCCCATGGCCCTCGCGACGCGGTACGCCGACACCGGCCCGAGCCCCAGGCGTTCCCAGAACCGCGTCGCCGGCTCCGGGAAGGGCGGGACCAGGCGTTCGCGGATGTCACTCCGGGGGCGTGCGGTGTACCCGAACCCGCGCAGACGGTCGGTCCAGTCGGTGGGCGCCGTCGTCGGACGGGGGCCGTGGAGCATCGCGGTGAAAGAGTCCTTCGAGAGTACGGGCTGTGCGGTGCCGGTGGTCGGTCCGCGGGGGTCGGGGCGCGCCCGGAGGCTAGCAGGGGCTCGCCGACGACGAACGTGTGCGTGCCGCTCACCCGGAGCGCTGCCGAGGGCCGGGTTCCTCGACGTCCTCCATCAGCACGGTGAGCAAGGGGCCCTCGACGGTGCTGTCGTCGAGCGCGACACCCATGTACGCGACGATCACCTCGATGACGGGGCCGAGCCCGGGGTGGTCCGCACCGGCCGCTTCCAGACGTGCCTGTACGGCGTCCCACCAGCGGCGCGTCGACAGCGTCCTGCTGACCGGCTCTCCCGGCTCGAACAACTCGGTGCACTGCCGGTCGGACCAGTGCTCGAAGATGTTCATGCCGGTCCCGCCCAGGACGACGGAGAAAGTCTCCGTGCCCCGGGAGAGGACGGACAGCACTTCGGGCATCGCCCCGTCGACGCCCGATCCCTCCTCGTAGCAGAAGGACCAGTCACCGAGTGAACCCACGCGCAGGGCCGACCTGCTGACGTCGAGTGCGGTGCCGTCGTGGAGGAAGTCGCGCGCTTCCTCCAGGTCGAACAGCTCGGCATGGGCCGGATCTGCTCCGTACCGTTCCAGGACCTCTTCCGGCGAGATGCCGTGGGTGAACGTCACGCACCACGCCTCACCGCCGACCCAGCGCCAGGAATCGGATGGCAACCCGCTCACTCCCGCACCCCCGCACGTTCGCTTTCGGAGATCGTAAGGGGCACACGCCCGATCAGCTCGGGGCGGTGTGATCCCGCAGGTCGGTGCCAGGCCGGTGGACCGCTCCCTCTACGCCGAGGTGCAGCATGTCCCCACCGAGCGGGCGGCCGGCCGCACCGGGGCCGAGGACGGCCAGGAAGGGCCGCCGGGTGCGGCCTCGGGCGGCTCCTCTGCCGCGGTCCTGCCGCGGTCGCCGGTGACTCCTCGTCGCGCCGCATCGGGCCGCGCCGCATCGGGCCGCGCGGCATCGGGTCGGGCGGCATCGGGTCGCGCCGCATCGGGTCATCGCTGCTCGCCGGTCCTCGGCCCCGATCCGGCGGCGGAGGAACCAGGGGCGGGCTCCGGTGCCCCCTCAGCCCCAGGTCGAGCGGATCGTCGGGCGGCCCCGGGGCAGCCGCGTGGCTGGGCCGTTCGCGGGTACTCGGGGTCGCGCCGAAAGGCCGACGGGGCCGACGGGTACGGATGCGACAGCGGATGCGGATGCGGATGCGGATGCGTTTCACTCAGGAGAGGAGCGGGACATGGGCCACGGCGGAGACGTCATCGCCGAACTGACCACGGACCACGGGGAAGTGGAGGAGATGTTCGGCCAGCTCGAGGCGCTGCCCTCCGGGGACCCCCAGCGCAAGAAGTACGCGGACAAGGTCACCATCGAACTCGTGCGTCACTCGGTCGCCGAGGAGGCGTACCTCTACCCGGCAGTCCGCGAGCACATCCCGGACGGGGACGAGATCGCCGACCGGGAGCTGGAGGACCACGCCGAGGCCGAGCGCACCATGAAGGCCCTGGAGGGGTGCGAGGCCGACCACCCGGACTTCGACCTGCTGATCACCCAGCTGATGACCGAGATCAGGTCGCACATCCAGGACGAGGAGAGCAACCTCTTCCCCCGGCTGCGCGCGTCCTGTTCGGCGGACGTCCTGAACAGTCTCGGCGAGAAGGTCCGCACGGCCAAGAAGACGGCACCGACCCGGCCCCACCCGGCGGCCCCGGACACCCCGCCGGCCAACAAGCTGCTCGCCCCCGGCATGGGCCTCGTCGACCGCATGCGCGACGCGCTGACCGGCCGGGGCAAGGACGACTGAGACCCGTGGACGACTGGACCCGTGAGCGAGCCGAGTAACCGTTCCCCGTGACCGACACCCGTACCGGACGGTTCTCCGTACCAGCAGGACCGGGTTCCGTACCGGATGGCGATGGGCCGGCAGAGACAGTTCCGTCTGTCTCTGCCGGCCCATCGCCGTGCCTCGCCCCGCTCGCCCGCGTCGTCCGCGGACGAGCGGGTCAGTCGTCAGTCGTCACCCCTGACGATGTTCGAGTCCGTCTCGGCCCCCGTCATACGGGGTCCGTCCCGGTCCGGGAGGGCGGGAAGGCACATGCGCACACCCTTCCCGCGCCGACGGCGGGCCTTGGCCCAGCCGCTCTCGCGGACGACGAGCTTCTCGACGGAGTGCGTGCTCACGGTGTCTCATCCACTTTCCGGTCCGGGGCCGGCCGTAGCCCGGGGACGGGCTGTCACGGCACCGCTGCTTCGTATGCGCCCCACCGGGTGCCCAGCGCGCCGCAGCCCAAACCGCTGCCGCCACTCGCGTCGCAAGCCGCTCCCTCGGACGGTCGGGGCCCGGCCCCCGGGGCCCAGGTGCCCCTGGGTCCGCGCCGGCCGGGGATCGTCAAGCTGATGTCGGCGGGGGTTTCCGAGGTGTGGGGAGGCCAGTCGGGGGGACTTGGTGGGCAGGCCGGATTCGGCGGCGTTCCCCTGGGGGTCGGCCCGGCCAGGCTTCTCTGGTTCTGACAACGTGCCGGAGGAGCCGTCCCCCAACGCAACCGTCAGAGGCTGCCCTGCTCGCAGACCCGGCGGGCGACCTCACGGAGCTTGATGTTGTTCTCCTGCGAGAAGCGGCGCAGCACGTCGAAGGCCTCCCCCTCGGTCAGGTGATGGCTGCCCATGAGGATGCCCATGGCCTCGCCGATCGCATGGCGGGTGGCGACGGCCTGCTCCATCTGGGCGTGGGTGCGGGCACTGGAGAAGGCGACCGCCGCGTGCGAGGCCAGCAGCCAGCCGGCCAGCTCGCTGACCTCGGTGAAAGCGCCGGGCTTGCGCGAGTAGAGGTTCAGGGCGCCGAGATCTTCGTCCTCGGTGAACAGCAGGAAGCCCATCATGCTGCCCACGCCGAGACGGTGCGCCCGTGGGGCGTAGGCGGGCCAGCGCGGGGGCTCCTCGGTGAGGTCGGCGATGCGGAAGACCCGTTCTCCGTCCGAGCTGAGCGCGGCGTCGAAGCAGGGCCCCTCCCGTAGCCGTTCCTGCAGCCGGTCGCTGTCGAGGACCAAGGGGTCGGTGGGGGCGAGTGTCTTCACCGTCGTGCCGTTCAGCACGAGGATGCCGGCCGCGTCACAGCCTTCCACCAGCTCGGTGGCCGAGCTGGTGATCCGCTCCAGCGTGGCATCGACCGAGTGCTGCGCCAGCAGATCGCGAGCCATGGACGCCATCTGCTGTGCGAACCGGTCCCAGTCCACCCCGTCCTCCGCTCACGCTCGTCCCGGACAGCCCTCCTACCCAGCCTTGCACGCGCGCCCCGTGGAGACGCGGCTACGACAGCCGCCTTCCCGGGGCCGCGGCCGATTACGCCACCGCCGTCGCGTCGTACGGGCCGCGTGCCGCGGCCGCGTGCTGCGTCACCGGGTGGCCCACCACGTCGATCACCGTGGAAGGTCCGGCCACCGTGCGATCGTGGTCCGTCGAGTCCGTCGAGTCCGTCGAGTCCGTCGAGTCCGTCGAGTCCGTCGAGCTGCGTCGCATCGAGGTGCTTCCGTCGTGAATTCGCGGTCGGCGGGTGCGTCTCGCCGACGACGTGGCACTTGGTGTGTCATGGAGTGGACCGGCAGGGTGGTGCGGGAGGTGCGGCGGCGCGGTGCGGCCGCCGTGGAGACGGTGCGGTTGGCGTGGGCGGGGCCGGGCCGTGAGCGGGACCTGGTGGCGCAGGCCGGCAAGGCGGCGCTGGCCGCCTGGGTGGCGTGGGCGGTGGCGGGCTGGTGGCTCGCCGCGCCGATGGCGTTCGTGGCGCCCTGGGTGGCGGTCGTCCTGGTGGAGTCGACGGTGTACCGGTCGCTCGCGCACGGCCTTCAGCAGCTCGCGGCGATCGCGGTGGGCACGGTGGTGGCCACCGGGGCGGCGCTGGTGCTGGACAGCACGATGGTCACGATGGCCCTGGTCCTGCCGACGGTGCTGCTGCTGGGCCAGTGGCAGCGGCTGGGGAGCCAGGGGGTCTACGCCGCCACCGGCGCGCTGTTCGTGCTGACCGGCGGCCAGGTCACCGTCGCCGCGTCGGGCGCCCGGATCGCGGAGGCCGTGTTCGGTGCCGTGGTGGGCGTCGTCGTCAACGCGCTGATCCGGCCCCCTGTGTACCTGCGCGACACCCGCGCGGCGCTGCAGGACGCCGCCATCGAGGCCGAGGAGATCCTGGACGCGGTGGCGGACGGGCTGGCCGCCGGCGAGTGGGACGGGCATCAGGCGGGGGAGTGGCACGAGCGCGCGCTGCGGCTGGGCCGTCTGGTCGACCAGGCCCGGTCGGCGATCGGCTGGAGCCGGGAGAGCATGCGCGTCAACCCCAGGGGACGACGCAGGCATGCCACCGCCCCGCCCGGCAAGGCGTACGCAGACGCGCTGGCCGTACTCGACTACGTAGCCGTCCACACCTCGGGCGTGACGCGGACGGTGTGGGAGACCGCGGACCACGGCCGTAAGGCGGCACGACCGGCCGAGGCGATCGCCCGCCCCTACGCGGACTTCCTGCGCCGCACCGCCCAGGCCGTCCGGCTCTACGGCCGGACCCGATTCGCCCCGAGCGGCCACGACGACTCGGCCGCGGAAGAGCTTCGCGAGGCCGTCGGAGAACTCCACCGCTCCCTCGACGCATTCCGCCGGCGGCTGCCGGGCGCGGTCGCCGACGACCCCGACGCCCTGGTGACCTACGGCACGCTGCTGGCGCAGGCCCATCGCCTGGCCGATCAGCTCGTCCAGGACTGACACTCCGGCCGCTCACAGGGCGGCGGCGCGGCCGGTCCCGGTGGCCGGTTACTCGCCCGACGGTGCGGTCAAGGTGACGCCGAGGGGTACCGGAGTGCCGAAGTCTGGGGTGCCGTCCGCGTTCCAGGTGAACTTCTGCGCTCTGGTCGATCGGTTCATGTCGCAGCCTCCGGAGGCGGAGCTGTTGGCGTGGTAGACCATCCAGTCCTCGGTCCCGTCGGGCGACTTGAAGAAGCCGTTGTGACCGGGGCCGTAGACACCGTTGGCGTTGGACCGCTGGAAGACCGGGTTCGGGGACTTGACCCAGGAGGACGAGTTGAGCGGGTCGCCGCCGTTGTACGTGAGCATCCCGAGCTTGTAGTCGGGCGTGGAACAGTGGCTGGCGGAGTAGACGATGAAGGTCTTGCCGCCCCGTTGCAGGACTTCGGCGCCCTCGTTGACCGCGCCGCCCACCGTCTCCCAGCTGTAGGTCGGCGTGGACAGCACACGGCGGGTGCCGCTCGCGGTCCACGGGTTCGACAGCGGGCGGATGAACATGGGCTGCGAGCCGTTGTAGTACGTACCCAGGAGGTAGAGGCTGCCGTCGAGTTGCAGGATGCCGGGATCCAGCTCCCAGGTGTTGTCCTGGGTCGGGTCGAGCAGGTCGGCCTTGAAGCTGTAGGGGCCCATCGGGTCCAGGCCGGCGCTCTCCAGGACGTGGATCCGCTGGGTGCCCAGGTCGAACGGCTCCCGGCCGGCCGTGTAGTAGAAGTACCAGCGCTTCCCGTTGGGGCCGTCCAGGAGATGGAACTCCGGGGCCCACATCGTGCCCGCCCCGTTGGGCCGGGTCAGGTTGAAGATCACCTGTTCGTTGGCCGTGGCGAGTCCCGCGAGGGTGCTCGACCTGCGCATGGTGACCGTCGAGTTCCATGTCGTGGTGGCGAGGTAGTAGAAGCCGTCGTGGTACGTCAGCCACGGGTCGGGGCCGCGCTGGGCCAGCGGGTTGGTGAACGTCCTCGGGGCCGTGCCGCCGCCGGTGAAGCCGGGCAGCCGCCACACCCTGCCGTTCGCGGTGGCGCACGGCAGCTGCACCAGGTTGGTGTTCGAGGCCGACGAACCCCCGCTCGGCGCGACACACTTGCCCGAGCCGACGGAGACCAGGTTGAAGGTCTTGTCGGTGCCGGCGACCGACACCGGCGCGATCCGCCACTGCTGGTTGGTCGCGCCGTGGCAGGGCCACTGGATGACCGCGGCGTTGTCCGCGGTCGAGGCGCCGTACACGTCGACGCACTGCCCGGACCGGGTGGTGATCGTGTAGGTGTCGGTCGTCCCCGAGACCGGTGTGAAACCCAGACTCTGGTTGGCCCCGCCGCCGCAGGCGAAGGCGCGGAGCTGTGCGCCGTTGGTGGTCGAACCGCCGGGAAGATCAAGGCAGTTGCCGCCGTTCTGGTTGACCCCCGTGGAGGTGAAGGAGACGGCGGCGGCAGCGGGTTGCGGTGCCACCAGGAAGGCGACCGCCATGGTGACCGACGCGAAGAACGCCGACAGGATTCTGGGACGAGTCACGGTCCGTACACCTTTGCTTCGAGGAGTCCGACGGAGTTCGTGCCGTTGCCGGTGAGCAGCACACGCAGTCGTGTGGTGCTCGTGGCGTTGAAGGAGACGGTGTTGTACTGGTTCTTGGCCAGCGGGTAGGTCCCGGCGCCCGGCACATCCACGTACGCGCCACCGTTCCAGTACTGGAGCTTCCACGAGGCGGGCATGTCGATGCCCTGGTCGTCGTCGAAGAAGTACACCTCGGCCTTGTTCAGGGTCTTTGCGGACGGCCAGGTCAGCTCGGCCCACTGCTGGCCCGTCTCCGGCCACGTGCCCCAGCGCGGGTTCACGGTGTCGTCGGACGACGGCGGATCGATCCCGTCGTTGACGGCGGTGACACTCTCCCAGGAGGAGGTGTACGACGCCGACGCCGTGGCCGACGTCGCCAGGTTGCCCGGCGGCTGGACGCCACCCCGGTTGAACACCTTGACCTCCGTGAGGCCCGTCTTCGCGCCGGAGGCGTGGGTGGCCAGGACCCGGATGCGCTGGGCGCTGACCGCCGGGAACCGCACCTGGTTGTAGTTGGCCCGTGGCGCCGCCGGACTCTTCGTCTGGTCGGGGACGTTCACCCAGGAACTGCCGTTGTGGTACTGGATGGTGTACGCGGAGGGCGCCCGGTAGGTGCTGTTCGCCGGGCGGCTGTCCTTGAAGTGCAGCCGGACCTCGTTGAGCGTGCGCGTGGTGCCGAAGTTCAGCTCGTACCAGTCCTGGCTGTTGGCGGAGCCGCCCGCGCCCCAGAACGGTTCGTTGGTGGGGTAGCCGTCGACCGCTCCGGAGACGTTGCCGCCGGACCCGGTGTGGGAGGCGGACGCGGTCGCGCCGGCGGCGAGGTTGGTGAGGTCGGCGGTCAGGTCGACGCCGGCCTTGGCGAGCATGTCGACCATCTGCGGGCTGTCCTGGACGACCTGGTGGGGGGCCTTCAGCCCGGACTTGGCGGTGTGGTGGGTGACCGTGCCGTTCGTGGTGACGTCACCCGTGGCCGGGTCCCAGGTCAGGGGCACCAGCGAGCTGACGGTGGCGACCCGGTCGCCGTCGACGTAGACCGAGTAGCCCTCCGGGATGCCCGGGTAGCGCACCACCCCGTCGGCGGGGTCGTCCCAGACGACGGACAGGTCTGCGCCCCGGTAGCGGAGGTTGTTGACGGTGAAGTGGCTCCAGCCGATGTCGATCGGGGAGAGCTCGACCTTGGCGTCGTTGCGGGGCCGCAGCCCGGCCACGTCCTCGATGACGGTCCAGTTGCTGCTGCCGAGGATGTTGTGGTGGATCCACGAGCGGTAGTCGATCGAGCTGCCGTTCCAGTCCGCCCAGAACTCGTTGGCGTCGGGCCACTGGGTGTTGCCGCCGACGTACTGCGCCCAGGTGTTCCAGTAGAGGAGCTTCTTGTAGTCGGTCGCGTTCATCCAGGAGTTGGGGTAGTTGCGCAACACCGATGAGTACAGCCGGAACTGCACGGTCGAGTTGATGGTGGAGAAGTTGTTGGAGCCCGGCTCCCCGGCGTCGGCCGCGGCCTGCTTGTCGACCTGGTTGGCCGTGTAGAAGGGGAAGATCGGATACTGGGCCGGGTCGTCGTAGAGCCGCAGGGCCTGCCGGTACGTCGCGGTGTTGGGGACGGCGCCGACGGAGAACGGGTAGTAGTTGTTGATCTCCTTCCAGGGCACCCACTCGTTCGTCGACTTCAACCGGTGCTCGAACAGCTGCCTGTTGGGGTTCCAGAGCACGTTGACGATCGCGTCCTTGATCTGCGTCGCCAGCGTACGCATCTCGGTGGCCTTGGCCGTGTTGCCGATCGCCTCGTAGGCCTGGGCGGCGGCCAGCGCGCCGCTGTACTGGTAGGCGGACTCGGCGCGGTCCATGTTGCCGGGCTTCCAGTGGAAGGAGACGGCGTCGGCGTCGTTGCCGGTCAGGGCGCCCCAGTCGTACTCGATGAGCTTGTTGTCGTCGTGGTCGTAGTACGCGAGCTGCCCCTTGACGTCACCCTCCGCGTACCGGGCCAGGTTGGCCGCGATACCCGGCTGGCCGCCGTGGATCTGGTAGCTCTTCCAGGCCGCCTCGGCGATGTACTGGGTGTAGCTGTTGGACCAGTTCTCCGGGTCACCCGGGTTGTCGAGGAAACGGCCGCCCTTGGAGGTCTGGCCGACGCTCAGCCAGTCCCCGTACGCGTAGGCCGGGTTGCGCAGGTACTTGAGGTCGTCGATGTGCATCGGCTGGGTCAGCGCGATCGCGTTGTTGTAGCCGAGGACGCCCTCGGTGGAGGTCGGGAACTGGAAGGTCTGCCCGGGGATGTCCGCGTCGAGGCTGTTGAAGCGCATCAGCCACCAGCGGTAGTAGATGTTCTTCTTGATCGCCGGTTCGGGCACGTCGATGTACGGCACGTTCTGCGCCCACCACAGGTTGTAGGCCCTGACGTGGGTGGCGAACGCGGTCGCGGGCGAGTACCCCGCGTAGGCGGTGTACTCGGTCAGCGACTGCGGGATCTCGTCGGTGACGAAGCCCATGACGACCTTGGCCGTCACCGTGGCCCCGGCCGCGATCGTCACGGACCGGTTGAGGCCGCCGCTGGAGACGCCGAAGCCGTCGCCGGTGAGCCGGGGACGGAGCGTCGTGAGGTTGTTGTAGGCGTTGACCTGCCCGGTCAGCTCACCGCCGGTGCCGGAGGTGGCGTACGGCGAAGTCGCCCGCAGCTGAAGTGTCGTGGAACCGGAGCCGTTGTTCTTGATGGACAGGTTGGTCACGGCGACGTTGTTGTCGGTGATGAACTTCGTCTGGTCGACCGTGATCGAGCCGCTGGTGTGCACGCTCTTCCAGTGGCTGGGCGTCTGGCGGCGCTGGGCGACCTGTTCGGTGAAAGTGCCCGGCGTGATCGCCACGGTGTAGGCGCTGCTGTCGTTGACGCTCTCCCAGTAGGCGACCTTGCCACCGAAGCCGAGTTGGGAGGGGGTGTGCTCCTTCATGAAGAGCGCCCGGCCGCGGCTCATCAGCCAGGGCCCGGCGGGGTCGTTGCCGGAGCGGGCGAGCAGGCGGTCCATCCAGAAGTCGGTTCCCGAACTCTCCGCGTCGTAGACGGCCTTCATCATGTCGCCCGGTGTGTGGGCGACGGGTGGTGCGGGGATCGCGGGCCCGCCGAAGGTGGGGAACCCGATGGTCTGCGCCGCGGCGGCCGGGGGAGCGGCGACGACGGAACATGCGCTGAGCGCCAGGGCGGCGAGGAGACACCTCGTGCGCCGGCGTCGTACCAGGAGGACGTGCGGTCTTCTCATCGGATGCTCCCTGTCCCGTTGACAACACGCGTTCGCTCGCGATGGCACCGACGTTCGTGAACCGGGGAGTGCGGAAACGACCTGAAAGGTTTTCGCAACGTAGGAGCGGGCTGTTGAAGTGTCAAGAGAGCTGGGAGAGGCCCGAGTTCGTGGACCGAGCGGTTCAGGACAGTGCGAGCGTCCCCTCTCCGGGCGCCGGGGCGATCGAGAGGGCCGCCGCAGCCCCCGGAAATCCTTTTCGGTTCCTTTCCGGGCGCGCGTCCGCGGGCACGGCGGCCGGGCTCACCGACGTGGCGAGCGGCGGACCGTCAGGACGGCGACGTCGTCGTGCCGGCCTCCGCCGCCCGCGTACGCGCGGGCGTCCTCGTACAGGGCCCGGGGCAGCTCGGTGGGGGAGAGGCCGAGGCGCTTGGCGAGGCGCTCGTCGACCGGGTAGAACGTGCCGTCGGCGGCCCGGATCTCGGTGAGACCGTCGGTGCTCAGCAGCAGCGTCGCGCCGTCCGGGAACGTGAACCAGTCGACGGTCGTGGGTTCCAGGGCCAGCTCGGCGAGACCGAGCGGGACGCCGGAGTCCAGCGCGGGCGTGGTGACCGTGCCCTCGTGCATCACATGCGGCAGGACGTGCCCGCAGTTGACGGCCTGTGCTTCCTCGGTCAACGCGTCGATGCCGATCACCAGGGCGGTGACGAAGCGCTCGTCGTCGCCGGTGTTCTCGGCGTAGGAGTTGTGGCGGACCACGGCCGCGTCCAGGGCGTCGACGAGCGCGGTGAGCGTGGACTCGCGATGGGCCGCCTCGCGGAAGGCGCCGATGACGGCGAACGCGGCGCCCACGGCGGCCAGTCCCTTGCCCTGCACGTCTCCGATCAGCACCCGTGTCCCCCAGGGCGAGGCGACGACGTCGTAGATGTCGCCGCCGACGAGCCGGTCCTCCTGGAGCGGCTCGTAGATGCCGTTGACCAGGACGTCGTCGGTGACCAGAGGGAGGGGGTGCAGGATGTGCCGTTGCATGGCCGCGGCCGTGGAACGCAGCCGCAGCATCTCGTACTCGCGTCCGATCCGCCGGTGGCAGGCGTACACCGAGGCCACACCCAGGGCGAGGGTGAGCAGAACCAGCAGGAGGCGGTCGAGCCATCGGTCCGCGTCGACGTTGCGCACCACCGCCGTGGTGGTGACGACGAGCGTGGTCCACGCGGCGACGAAAGCCGTCTGCCGGACGGTGCACAGCGCCGACGCCGTCCCCGGCAGGAACACCAGCAGTCCGAGGAGCCACACCTCGGACCCGGACAGCACCCCGAGCGCCTCCACCAGGGCCGTCACCGCCAGCACGCCGAGGACCAGTTCGGCGTTGCCCGGCGGCTCGATGGCCTCGAAGGCATCGACGGCCTCGACAGGTCTCTTCCGGCGGCTACCGGCCATACGAACTCCCGGGCAGATCGTGATCTCCCCGTACGTTAAGCCGGGCCCCGTCACGTCCGAGAGACGCCCCGCCGATCCGGGCCCCCGGGGGGTCTGCCGAGCAGAGTTCTCGGGGTCTGCCCGTCGGCCTCTCCGGGGGGCTTGCCGAGCCGAGTTCCGGCGGGTGCGCCGATTCGGTCGCCCCGGAAGTCCGCCGATCCGGCCCCTCCGGGGGGCTTGCCGAGCCGAGCTGCGGCGGGTGCGCCGATTCGGTCGCCCCGAGGGTCCGCCGAGCCGAGCTCTCGGGGTCTGCCGATCCGGCCTCCCGGGGGCCTGCCGAGCCGAGCTCCCGAGGGTTTGCCGAGCCGGTCCTCAGCGGGCCGGTCGGGCAGGGGTGACGTGGATCTTCGGTCCGGCTCCCGCTCCGGCCGGGCGTTCACCCGCGAGCACCGGGCCGACCTCGTCGAGGGCGACCGTGGCGGCGACGAGCGGCCGGGGATCGACCGTGCCGGCCGCGTACGCGCGGATGGTGGCGTCGAGGCCGGGGGAGGCGGAGAGGATGCCGACGGCCGTGACGTCCTTGAGGACGAGGGCGCGGGTGTCGATCCGACTGGGCCCGGCGGCCAGCCCGATGTACACGACGCGGCCCCCCGGCTCCACCAACTCCAGGGCGCTGCCCGGCAGATGGGCGGCGTTCGTGGCGTCGACGACAGCGTCGAAGGGCAGGTCCGGGAGGGAGTCCTCCGTCCAGGTGTGCGCGAAGCCCAGGCCGCGTGCGAAGGCGAGGGAGTCGGCGGTCCGGCCCATGAGGTGGACCTCCGTACCGGCGGCGCGGAGGAACAACGCGACCAGCACTCCGATCGTCCCCGGCCCCAGGACCAGGGCGCGGTCCCTCGGCCGGGTCGCGGCGGCCTGCGCGGCGCGGAGAGCGTTGCCGCCCGGCTCCACGAGCGCTCCGAGCACGGCGTCCACGGAGTCGGGCAGGGCGTGCAGGGAGGAGGCCGGTACGGCGAGCCGCTCGGCCAGGGCGCCGGCCCGGCCCCCGCGTATGCCGACCTCCTCGCGCCGCTCGCACACGTGCTGGTCGCCCCGGAGGCAGCGGCGGCAGTCCCCGCAGCCGAGCATCGTGTCGCCCATGACGCGACGGCCGACCCAGCCGGGGTCGACACCGTCGCCGGCCGCCGACACCCGCCCGGCCCACTCGTGGCCGAGCCTCATCGGGTAGGCGGAGTGCCCTTGGTGGAGGTAGGCCATCGTGCCGGTGAAGAACTCCATGTCCGTGCCGCACACCCCGACCCGCTCGACGTCGACGACGACGTCACCGGGCCCGGCCACCGGCGCCGGAAGGTCCTGGACCTCGTACGCGCCGGGGGCGGTGAGGACGAACGCGCGCATGAGGTTCACCGGTCTTTCTCCAGCAGCGGGCGGGGGTGGGCGTGAGCCGGGTCTTCAGCGGGGTCTCATCGGTGCGGCTCGCCGAGGCGACCGAGGAGGCCGCGGATCTCGTCGAGCGCGTCGACCAGGGTCGCCAGGGGCGTCCGGTAGGCCAGCGCGCTGACGCTCACGGCTCCGGACGGGGTCGTCGGCGAGGTGAGGAACACGGGCAGGGCGAGGCAGTTGACCCCGGTCTCGGTCTCCTGGTCGTCGACGCCGTGGCCGCGGGCTCGGGTGGCCGCCAGCTCACGGTGCAGACCGGCGGCCGTGCACGGCGTCCGTGGCGTACGACGTTCCAGGGGCGAGCCGCCGATCCACGCCTCGACCTCCTCCAGGGTGGTCAACCGCCCGGCGAGCAGCAGCTTTCCGGCGGCGGTCGCGTGGGCGGGGTTGCGCCCGCCGATCGTCGACGTCAGCCGGACGGCACCGGCGGGCGGGTCGACCTCGGCGCGGTGGACCACCTCACGGCCGTCGAGCACCGTGTAGTGCGCGGTCTCGCCGAACCGGTGTGCCAGCGCTTCGAGCACCGGGCGGACGCGCAGGTGCTCGGGCCGTGCCTCGTGGTGGGCGAAGGCCATGCGCAGGAACTCGTCGCCGAGCCCGTAACGGCCCCGGGCGTCCTGGTCGGCGAGCCCGGCCCGGCGCAGCGCGCCCAGCGCCCGGTGCACGGTCGGCTTGGGACTGCCGATCGCCCGGTTCAGCTCCTCCAGGCCCACCCCGCCGGGGTACCGGGCCAGCTCCTTGAGGACCGCCAGCACCCGGTCCGATCCCACAAGCCGGCTGCCCCCGGCACCTGTCGGGCCGTCCTCACCGAGGTCTGTCGATCCCTCGTACGGCTGCGTATGCTTCATCGCGTTCCGGACTGTAGACCGCCGTACCGATAGCCGGAAGGGGCTCGGGGTGACGCTCCGCAGTGCGCAGTGGTACGGGGGACAGGACCGCAACGCCTACATCCACCGGGCGTGGATGCGGCGGGGTGTGCCGGGTGACGCCTTCACCGGCCGGCCGCAGATCGCCATCGCCAACACCGCCTCGGACCTGACCCCCTGCAACGCGCATCTGGACGAGGTCGCGGCCTCGGTGCGCAACGGCGTGTACGAGGCGGGCGGCATCCCCCTGGACCTGCCGGTGGTGTCGCTGGGCGAGACGAACGTGCGGCCCACCGCGATGCTCTGGCGGAACATGGCCGCGATGGCCACGGAGGAGATGCTGCGGGCCAATCCGATCGACGGGGTCGTGCTCCTCGGCGGCTGCGACAAGACGATCCCCTCGCTGCTGATGGCCGCCGCCTCGGTGGACCTCCCCGCGGTCGTGGTCCCGGGCGGCCCGATGCTCAACGGCATCTTCCGCGGCGGCCTGTTGGGCTGCGGCACCGGTGTGTGGCAGCTGTCGGAGGAGGTGCGGGCGGGCACGCTCTCCCAGGAGCAGTTCACCCGCTCCGAGTCGGCGATGATCCGCAGCCGGGGCCACTGCAACACGATGGGGACGGCGTCGACGATGGCCCTGGTGGCCGAGGCGCTCGGCACCGTGCTTCCCGGCGTGGCGGGCACCCCCGCCCCCGACAGCCGACTCCTGGAGGCCGCGCACCGCACCGGTCGGCTGGCCGTGGACATGGTGGGTGCCGACCGGCGGCCCGGCACCTTCCTGACCAGGGCGTCCTTCCACAACGCGATCGTGGCGCTGGCCGCGGTCGGCGGCTCCACCAACGCGGTCGTCCATCTCCTGGCGATCGCCGGCCGCCTCGGTATCGACCTCACCCTCGACGACTTCGACCGCGTCGGCTCCCGGGTGCCGGTCCTCGTCGACCTCCAGCCGGCCGGGCGCTTCCTCATGGAGGACTTCCACCGCGCCGGAGGGCTGCTCGCCGTGCTGCGCGAGGTCCGCGACCTGCTCGACCCCGACGCGCTGACCGTCACCGGTGAGCCGCTGGTCGACCACCTCGACGACGCCACCGTCTGGGACGCCGAGGTCATCCGCCCGCGCGCCGAACCACTGGTCGCCGAGGGCGGCATCGCCGTCCTGCGCGGCAACCTCGCCCCCGACGGGGCACTGATCAAACCGGCCGCCGCCTCCCCGCACCTGCTGCGCCACCGGGGCCGGGCCGTCGTCTTCGACTCCATCGAGGACTTCCGCGCCCGCGTCGACGATCCCGACCTGGACGTAGACGCCGACTCCGTCCTCGTCCTGCGCGGCTGCGGCCCCAAGGGCTATCCGGGCATGCCCGAGGTCGCCAACATGCCCCTGCCGAGGAAACTCCTCGAACAGGGCGTCCGCGACATGGTCCGCGTCTGCGACGGCCGGATGAGCGGCACGGCTTACGGCACGGTCGTCCTGCACGTCGCACCGGAAGCCGCGGCCGGCGGCCCCCTCGCCCTCGTACGGACCGGTGACGTCGTCGTCCTCGACGTCGAGGCCCGCCGCATCGACGTCGACGTCCCCGCCGACGACCTCGCGCGCCGGGAGCCGGACCGCGCCACGGTCGACGGCTTCGCCGCCCCCCGGCGCGGCTGGGAACGCCTCTACGTCGACCACGTCCTCCAAGCCGACACCGGCGCCGACCTCGACTTCCTCATCGGCTCCAGCGGCTCCGAGGTGAGCCGCGAGTCGCACTGATCTCCTCGACCTAAAAGTCGGCAACGGCCGCGAAGACCGACGCAGCGCGCAGGCGCGGAGGAACCCTGGGATGCTGAACGGGGAAAACTGCCCCAGTTCTACGACCTGTGGTGGTGAGCGCCGTGGCAGGGTCCGGGAAGAGCGGTTCGGGGCCTACCGTCCCGTGTGCCGATCCCCAGGGCGACCCGTTTCTGCGCACCCGGTTCGCCGTACCGGCCCGGCCCGCCACGTTCCTGCGGCGGAACCGCCTCGTCGAGCACCTCGACCAGGCCCTGAAAACCCCGCTGACCATGGTCAACGGGGCCGCCGGGGCCGGCAAGACCCTGCTGGTCGCCGACTGGGCCGCGCGGCGGGACCGGCCGGTCGCCTGGCTCACCACCGAGGCAGGCGACCAGGGCCCCGGCATGTTCTGGGCGTACCTCCTCCAGGCGCTGCGCTCCGCCGGTGTGCCGCTGCCCGCCGGGATCGGGTGCCCCGCCGACGCCAGCCACGTGGACCGTACGCTGCTGACGCGGCTCGCCACCGAGCTGGGCGCCCTGGAGCGGCCGGTGATCGTGGTGCTCGACGAGTACGACCGGGTGACCGACCCGGAGATCGCGGAACAGCTGGAGTTCGTGCTGTACCACGGCGCGCCCGGCCTGCGCCTGATCCTCGTCACCCGCACCGAACCGCTGCTGCCACTGCACCGCCACCGGGCGGCCGGCGACATGACGGAGATCAGGAACGCCGAGCTGGCCTTCACGCCCGAGGAAGCGTCCGTACTGCTGGGCCTGCACGGCCTTCGGGTCCCGGTGGCCGTCGCGGAGGCGCTCGTGGAGCGCACCCGGGGGTGGGCGGCCGGCCTGCGGCTGTGCGCGCTGGCGGCGCGCGAGAGTCCGGATCCGGAGGCGTATCTGAAACGGTTCGAGGCCGAGCGCACGGCGGTCGCCGACTTCCTGCTCGCCGAGGTGCTCAGACGGCAGACCCCCGAGACCCAGGATCTCCTCCTGCGGGTCAGCGTCCTGGAGCGGTTCTGCCCCGAGCTGGCGAACGCGCTGACCGAGCGCACCGACGCCGAGGGCATCCTGGCCGGCCTGCATCGCGGGAACGCCTTCGTCGAGGACCTCGGGCACACCCGGTACCGCCTCCACCCGCTCTTCGGGGAGATCCTCCGCGCCCATCTGCGGATGCGCTCTCCCGGCCTGGAACCCGTACTGCACCGGCGGGCGGCGGAGTGGCTGCGCCGCTCGGGGACCCTCGCGGAGGCGCTCGACCACGGGGCCGCCGCGGGGGACTGGGAGTTCACCGCCGGCGCCCTCGTCGACGACCTCGCCATCGGTCAGCTCTTCACGGGCCTGCGCGCCGACGACCTCACCGAGCTGTTCTCCCCCATGGGCCCCGAGGCCACGAGCCCCGCCACGGATCTCGTACGGGCGGCCCGTGAGCTCTCCCGGTGCGAGGTCGACCGGGGCCTGGCCCATCTGCGGCACGCGGAACGGAGTCTGGCGGGGGAGGAGGACCGGGCGGAGGCGGCGGACGAACCGGGTCCGGCGGCGGCCCGGCTGAGCTGTCTCCTGCTGGAGGCGCTGGCGGCCCGGCTGACCGGCTCGCCGGAGAGGGCCGAGCTGGCGGCCGGAACGGCCGAGAGACTGCGCGAACAGGTCCCCGCCCACCTCCTGGACAAGCACCCCGAACTCACCGCCCTGCTCCTGGCCCATCTGGGGTCGACACGGCTGTGGGCCGGCCGCTTCGAGGAGGCCCGTGCAGCCCTGTCCCTCGTCGCCGACTGCGCCGGCGGCGCGTCGACGGCACTGCCACGTGAGGACTCCCTCGGCCGGCTGGCCCTCATCGACTATCTGAACGGCTGGCTCGGCCGGGCGGAACGCAAGGCCATGGCGGCACTGACCGTCTCCGAGCGGTACGGCCTGCCGCAGCCGTCCGGCTTCGGCATCGGACGGCTGGTCCTGGCCGCCGTGGCCGTCGACCGGGACGAGCTGCGGCTGGCCCGTTCCCACCTCGACGCGGCGGCGGACGCCCGGCCAGAGACGCGGGACCCGGTGACGGAGGCGGGCCGGGCCCTGGCCACCGCCAGTCTGCTGCTGGCCCGCGGTGACACCCGGGCCGCCCTGGCGGCGACGGAACCGGCCGTGACCGCCGACGTGGCCTCACCCTGGGCGGAGGGTCACACGGCGCTGGTCGCCTCCGCCGCCCACCTCGCCCGAGGCCACCCCGAGGCCGCCGCCGAACTGCTGCACGCCGTGCCCGGCCACCAGCCGGCGTGCGCCGTGGGGGAGGCGCGGGCCCGGCTCGCCGCGGGCACGCCCCTCGCGGCGATCGACCTGCTGGACGGGTTGCGCCCCGAGAGCCGCACCGGCCCGGCCGTGACCGTACGGGCCCTGCTGGTCCGCGCCGGCGCCGCGCACGCCGTCGGGGACCGGGCCACTGTGCGCAGACTCGTCGCCCAGGCGCTCCACGAGGCCCGGCGCGAGCGGCTGCGCCGGCCCTTCGCCGAAGCCGGCGGATGGCTCCGGCCCGTCCTCGACACCGCGCCGCTCAGGGACCTCGCGGCCGGCTGGCTCACCCCGGGCTCCCCCGGCCCGCCGTCGCGTACCGGGCCGCCCCGGCCCGAGGACCGGCCGCCGGTCGTGGAGGAGCTGAGCGGCCGCGAACGCGATGTGCTGCGGCGGCTGGACCGCATGATGTCCACCGAGGAGATCGCCGCCGACCTGTGCGTGTCGGTGAACACCGTCAAGACCCACCTCAAGAGCGTCTTCCGCAAACTGTCGGTGAACCGCCGCAACGACGCCGTACGCCGCGCCCGTGAGCTGCGGCTGCTGTGACTCGCCCGCCCGTCAAGGTCTTCGACGAGCAGCTGATGAACACCATGGTTGAGTGCATCGACACCGGCCGCGAATGCCAGTGACCGTGATGCGCTGAACCACCGCGCGGGCCTGTCCGCGGCCACCACATACCGCGGGCAGGCCCGCGTGATCGAGGTCGTCGGTGCCGACAATCGGTGCGACGGCTCGATGCGATGCGATGCGATGCGATGCGATGCGATGCGATGCGATGCGGTGGGGTGCCAGGTGCCAGGTGCCAGGTGCCAGGTGCCATCAGCGTCCATGTTCACGCCTGTTCGCGGGCCCGCCTGCGAGCCCTGCCCCAGCACGAGGCGGAGCTGCCGATCGCCTGCGTGGAGGGGTGGAGCAAGTCGGCGCGCTGGACGGGCGTGCGGGTCATGGACCTGGTGGAGTGGGCGAGAGCCCCGCCGCACGCGTGGGTGCGGGTGGTGTCGTTGCGGACCCGGGGCGGCTACCGGGTTTCGGAGAGGGGGGCACGAGCACGCCCGCGGCCCCTGACCCTGCTCGCGCTGCGCCTGAACGGGACTGCCATCCTGCCGGACCCCCACCGCGGGATCCGTGGGTGAACGCGCGGCCGTAGCGTCGGCCGCATGTTGATCCTGGGCCCTGGAGGCGCGGGCTTCACCGGCTCGCACCTCGTCACGGCCTTTGCCGGCGCCGGGCACGAGGTGCGCGTGCTCGACTCGCTGCCGTCCGCCGTCCGCCGTCCGCCGCCCACCGCACGGCTCCGCCGAAGGCACCGCTGCGGGCGCACTGACATCCCGGTGCGGCCACCGCGCTCCTGGGCCCCCGCAAGCGCAGGGCCGGCCCTGCGCCGGTGGGCCGCTCAGACAGCCGCGGGAAGGTGGACCTCGAAGCGGCAGCCACCCGGTACGTTGCTCACCGCCGCGCGTCCTCTGTGGGCCTCGACGATGCCGCGCACGATCGCCAGGCCGAGTCCGGCCCCGGCGGGCGGGGTGCGGGCGTCGGTGCCGCGCCAGCCGGTGTCGAAGACACGAGGCAGGTCCTCGGGCAGGATGCCGCCGCAGCCGTCCGTCACGGACACGACGACGCTGTCGGCCTCGCGGCGGGCGGACACGGCGACCGTGCCGTCGGTGGGAGTCCGGCGGATGGCGTTGACCAACAGGTTGGCCAGGACCCGGGACATCTCGCGGCCGTCGACCTCGATCGGCACGGGCTCGACCCCGTCGCCCACCAGCCGGACGCCGTATTCCCTGGCGAGGGCGTCGGCGCCCGCGAGGGCGTCACCGACCAGGTCGTAGACCGACATACGGGCGGTGTTCAGGGCCAGGACGCCGGCCTGGATGCGGGAGAGTTCGAACAGGTCGCCGACCATGTCGCTCATCCGCTCGACCTCCGTGCGGATCCGGGCGTGGTAGACACGCGGGTCGGCGACCATGCCGTCCTCCAGCGCCTCGGTCATCGCCTGCAGTCCGGCCAGCGGGGTACGCAGGTCATGGGAGATCCAGGCGACCAGTTCGCGGCGGGAGGCGTCCAGGGCCTGCTCCCGCTCCCGGGACGCGGCGAGCTTCGCACTCGTGGCGGCCAACTCGCGGCTGAGCGCGGCGAGTTCGGCCGTGGGTGCCGCGGCCGGCGGAGTGAAGCTGCCGCCGTCGCCGAGGGCGCGGGTGGCCCTGGTCAGGGCGCGGCTGCCCTTGACGACGCTGCGGCCGAGGAGGAGGGCGACGGCGAGTGAGACGACGGCCGCCATGGAGCACACCATCGTCACGACCCAGAGGTCGTGGTCGGAGAGGAACATCGCCCAGGCCACCAGCATCGTTCCGGCGAGCATCGCCGCGACCGTGACGGCGGCGACAACGGCCAGCGACAGTGTGACCGAGCGGTGGCGCAGCAGTCGCAGGGCGGCGGTACCGAGCAGCCCGGCGGCGGCTGCGCCGATCGCCGCGTACAACGCGATCAGGAGGGTGTCAGGCAGCATCGCCGCCTCCGTTCGTGCCGGGGACGTCGAAGCGGTAGCCCACTCCCCACACCGTGGTGATCAGCCGGGGGTGCGCCGGATCGTCCTCGATCTTCCCGCGCAGCCGCCGCACGTGGACGGTCACGGTCGACAGGTCCCCGAACTCCCAGCCCCACACCTGGCGCATCAGTTCCTCCCGGCTCGTGGCCCGCCAGGGATTGCGCAGGAAGAACTCCAGTAGATCGAACTCCCTTATGGTCAGCGCGAGTTCATCGTTGTGGCGGGTGGCGCGGCGGGCGGTGGGTTCCAGGGCGAGCGGCCCCGCCCGCAGCCATGCCCCGGCGGGCGCGGTCCGCGCGGCCGCCACCGCCCCGGCGCGGCGCAGTACCGACTCCACCCGCAGGACCAGTTCGCGGGGGCTGAAGGGCTTGGTGACGTAGTCGTCCGCCCCGACCTCCAGGCCGAGGATGCGGTCCTCCTCGTCGCCACGCGCGGTCAGCATGATCACCGGCAGCGGGCCGTCCCGCCGGATACGACGGCAGACCTCCAGTCCGTCCATGCCGGGCAGCATCAGGTCCAGCACCACCAGGTCCGGCGGCTGCGCGGCGGCCCCGGCCACGGCGGCGGGGCCGTCGGCGGCCACGTCGACGGCGAAGCCCGCCCGGTTCAGATAGCCGGCGACGACCTCGGAGACGGTGGGATCGTCGTCCACGACGAGTACGCGTTTCACGTTGGTGAGTCTCGCACCGGTGTCCGCTCGTCTGTGGGGAGCGGCTGTGGACGTCAGCGATCCGTAAGATCGCCAAATCCCTTATGTCCCTTTCGGGTTCGTAGGGTGAGTGGGGTGATCGAGACCTCCCCCTCCACCCCTGCCCGGGGCGACGTGGTGCTGCCCTGCCTCGACGAGGCCGGGGCCCTGCCGTGGGTCCTGGACCGGATCCCGGCCGGCCGGCGCGCGATCGTCGTCGACAACGGTTCGGCCGACGGTTCCGCGGACATCGCCCGCGACCTCGGAGCGTACGTCGTCCCTGAGTCCCGCCGCGGCTTCGGTGCCGTGTGCCACGCCGGGCTGACCGCCGCCACCGCCGACGTCGTCCGCTTCTGCGACGGCGACGCCTCCCTCGACCCCGCGTTGCTGCTGATGTTCACGGACTGCTTCGGTGCGATCCAGCGGTCGCGCCTGGCCGAGGCGGGACGGGCGGTGGCCGATCTGCCGGTACTGCGCGACGTGGACACCGCCGCCGACGCCGCGCAGGTCGCCGCCTGCTGTCCGCCCGGCTCCCGCTTCACCACCGCCCTCGCCCCGCTCGCGGAGGTCGCCCGATGAGCGGGACGGTGGCGACCGGTCTGGACACCGCCGTAACCGAGGGGACAGAGCCGGCCACAACGGGAACGCAGCCGCGGACCCTTACCGCGCGCACGGCGCGGATCTCCACGCCGACACAACCCACGGATCCGTTCGCACCCGGAGAGCCGGGCGAACCGTGGACCGACGACCCCTACGCCCACGCCCTTCGCGCCGGCCGCGGCCCGCTGTTCCTGCGCCGCCTGTCACCCCCTGATCACCCGGACGGCCTCCGTGAGGAGGTGCTGCCGCTGGACGTCGAGCGCTGGTGCGCACCCCCCGACGCCGCCGACACCAGCGTGCTGAGCCGCTGCACCGGTCCCGTCCTGGACGTCGGCTGCGGGCCGGGACGTCTGGTGGCCGCCCTGGCCGCCCGCGGTGTGCCGGCGCTGGGTGCGGACGTCAGCCCGGCCGCCGTCACCCGGACCCGGCGCCACGGGGGCGCCGCCGTGAGGCGGTCCGTCTTCGACCGCCTGCCGGGGGAAGGCGGCTGGGGCACCGCCCTGCTGATGGACGGCAACGTCGGTATCGGCGGCGACCCGCCGGCCCTGCTCACCCGGCTGCGAGAACTGGTCGCTCCCGGCGGTTGCCTGCTGGCCGAGGCCGCCCCGCACGACGTGGACGAACGCCTGACCGTCCGCGTCGAGGACGGCCGGGGGCGGCACGGCCGGCCGTTCCCCTGGGCACGTCTCGGCACCACCGCGCTGCTGCGCGTCGCCGACGCCACCGGCTGGGTCCTGACCGGCCGGTGGACGGCCGCCGGCCGTCCCTTCCTCGAACTCCACCGCCCGAAGCCGACGCACATCGACGCGCACCTGTGAATCCGACCGTCTGCCGACCGGTTACGCCGTGGCCCGGCCCCTGTTCGCCGCGGCGGCCCGGACGGCCCGCAAGGTCCCGGCCCGCGCCGCGACCGGTCCCGTGCTGGCCGGGTCGGCCGCCGTCGCGTCGGCCGCGCTGGGGGTGACCGGAGACGAACGGGCCCGTGACGCAGCGGACGCGGGAGGTGCCGACTCTGCATGGTCCTGGAGGCGTCGGCGGGGAGCGCCGGTGGACGACGATCAGCGCGGGCACCCGGGTGGCGGCGGGCGGGTGGGACCTCGCTCTGCGCTGACGTGTCGGGTCAGGCCTTCCTGACCACGCTGGACTTCAGTTGCATGGGGCCGAAGCCGTCGATCCTGCAGTCGATGTCGTGACCGTCCACGCCGTCGACGAGGCGGATGTCGCGCACTTTGGTGCCTGCCTTGATCCCGGTCGGGCTGCCCTTGACCTTGAGGGTCTTGACCACGGTGACGCTGTCGCCGTCGGCGAGGGTGTTGCCGACGGCGTCCCTGATCACCCTGGCCTCGCTGCCGTCCGCGTCCGCGGGCTCGGCGGACGCGGGCGACCACTCGTGGCCGCATTCGGGGCAGATCAGGAGTGCGCCCATCTCGTAGGCGTAGGTGCTGGAGCACTCGGGGCACGGCGGCAGGGTCTCGGTCACCGGGCGAGTGTACGCATGGAATGCTGAATTGCGTAATTTAGCAATTGGTTAGATGCTGTGAGGGATGTGCCCTGTCACCTGGTTGCCGCGGGCACCGCCGATTCGCGTGGTCCGGGGTGGGTGTCGTCGAGGGAAAGCTGAGGAGTTGTGTCCGTTCCGCTGTATCAGGCCAAGGCCGAGTTCTTCCGGATGCTGGGGCATCCGGTGCGCATACGGGTGCTGGAGCTGCTGCAGGACGGGCCCCTGCCGGTACGGGACCTGCTGGCCGCCATAGACGTGGAGCCTTCCAATCTGTCGCAGCAGCTGGCGATGCTGCGCCGGTCGGGCATCGTCGCCTCGGTGCGCGAGGGCTCACGTGTCGTCTACGAGCTGGCCGGCGGGGACGTCGCCGATCTGATGACGGCCGCGCGGAGGATTCTCACGGAGATGCTGGCCGGCCGTGACGAGCTGCTGGCCGAGCTGCGGGAAGCCGGGGCCGCCGCGCGATGACCACCTTGTTCGGCCAGGTGAGGGCCCGACTTGCCGCGCTGCTGCCCGGCCGCGCCGATCTGGCGGAGATGCGGCGCGACCCGCGCCGGGACCTGCTGGCCGGGCTGACCGTGGCGGTCGTCGCGCTGCCGCTCGCGCTCGGCTTCGGGGTCTCCTCCGGGCTGGGTGCGGCGGCGGGGCTGGCGACCGCGGTGGTCGCGGGTGCGATCGCCGCGCTGTTCGGCGGTTCGAACCTCCAGGTCTCCGGGCCGACCGGCGCGATGACGGTCGTACTCGTGCCGATCGTCGCCGAGCACGGACCGTCGGGCGTGCTGACCGTCGGGCTGATGGCGGGCGGGATGCTCGTCGCGCTGGCGGCGCTGAAGGCCGGCAAGTACATGCAGTACGTGCCCGCTCCCGTCGTGGAGGGGTTCACGCTCGGCATCGCGTGCGTGATCGGGCTGCAGCAGGTGCCGAACGCCCTCGGGGTGCCCAAGCCGGAGGGCGACCGCGTCCTGGTGGTGACCTGGCGGGCCGCGGAGGAGTTCGTCCGGCACCCGAACTGGACCGCGGTCGGCTTCGCGCTCGCGGTCGCCGTCGTGATGCTGGCCGGGGCCCGGTGGCGGCCGACCGTACCGCTCTCCATCGTCGCGGTGATCGCCGCGACCGTGGTGGCGCAGGCCGCCGGGCTGGACGAGGCGAAGCCGATCGGTGACCTGCCGTCCGGGCTGCCCGCGCCGTCCCTGTCCTTCCTCGATCTCGGTGCTCTGAGTTCGCTGCTCGCTCCGGCGGTGGCGGTCGCCGTCCTCGCCGCGCTGGAGTCGCTGCTGTCCGCCTCGGTGGCCGACGGCATGACGGTCGGCCAGCAGCATGACCCGGACCGCGAACTGTTCGGCCAGGGCCTGGCCAACATCGCCGTCCCACTCTTCGGCGGGGTGCCCGCGACCGGAGCCATCGCCCGTACGGCCGTCAACGTCCGTACGGGCGCGAACTCCCGCCTCGCCGCCCTCACCCACGCCGTGATCCTCGCGGTCATCGTCTTCGCGGCGGCGCCTCTGGTCTCGAAGATCCCGCTGGCCGCCCTCGCCGGCGTGCTGCTCGCCACGGCGATCCGCATGATCGAGGTCGGCTCGCTGCGGGCGATGGCGAAGGCGACCCGCTCCGACGCGCTGATCCTCGTACTGACCGCCGTCGCGACCCTGGCCCTGGACCTGGTCTACGCCGTGATCATCGGCCTGGTCGTGGCGGGCGCCCTGGCCCTGCGCGCCGTGGCCAAACAAGCCCGCTTGGACCAGGTACCCCTTGACCGGGCTGACCACAGCGCCGAGGAACACGCGCTGCTGGCCGAGCACATCGTGGCGTACCGCATCGACGGGCCGCTGTTCTTCGCCGCCGCGCACCGCTTCCTCCTCGAACTCGCCGAGGTCGCCGACGTGCGCGTCGTCATCCTGCGCATGTCCCGGGTGACCACCATCGACGCCACCGGCGCCCTCGTCCTCAAAGACACGGTCGACAAGCTCAACCGACGCGGCGTCGTCGTCATGGCTTCCGGGATACGACCGGGCCAGCGCCAGGCTCTGTACTCGGTCGGCGCGCTGGAGCTGCTGTGCCGGGAGGGCGGCGAGTACGCCACCACGCCCGAGGCGATCGAGGGTGCTCGCGCCTATTTGGAGTACGCAGGGGTCGTGCCGCCCCTCCCCGCCCGGAAGCACCGGCCGATCAGCGAGGAAGAAGAGGAAACCGTCGGATGAGCATGTCGCCCGTACCCCTGCGCATGGTCGAGGTCTCCGGTGCCGAGGCACTGTGGCTGCTGGAGGGCAGCGCGCTGGGGCGACTGGTCTACACGCACCGGGACCTGACCGTCGTCCGGCCCGGCCGCCACACCTGGGAGTTCGGCCGCGTGGTGATGCGTGCCCCCGTCCCGGCGTTCGCGATTCCGACGACGGCGACGTACCAGGTGGACGAGATCCGGGCAGTGGCCGGCACCGGCTGGACCGTCACCGTCGCCGGGCCGACCACAGTGATAACCGACCGCGATGAAGCCGCCCACTACCAGCGCACGCTGCCCGGCTGGACCCACGGCCCGCACGACACGCTGCTGCGCCTGAATCCCAAGACGGTGAGCGGATTCCGGCTCGCCCGCGCGGAGGTGGGATGAGTACCCAGCTCGAAGCCCTGCCCTACCGCCATGTGCTCACGCTGCCGATGATGCCCTCCGCGGTCCGCCTGGCCCGGGAGACCGCCGAGCAGGCCCTGGTCGAGTGGGGCATAAGCCTGCGCCATCCGGCCATCGGACCGGCTCTGCTGATTCTCGGCGAGCTGGTCACCAACAGCGTCCGGCACGCCGCGGTGCTCTCCCCGGAGGTGACCGTCATCTACGCGGCCGGCAAGGACTGTCTGGCGTTCGCCGTCCACGACCGCCACCCCTACCAGCCGTCCCTGTTCGGCGCGGTCACCGGGGTCGGCGGTCTGGGCACGGTCATGGAGCTCACCTGCGGTCTGGGCGGCACCGCGGTCGTCCGGGGGGACGCCGACGGCAAGGGCAAGAGCATCTGGATCTCTCTCCCGCTCTGAACCAACAGGCTGACTGTGCGAGGAAGCTGACCGGTGTCAGCGGGGGTCGGGGCCCCGCGGAATGTTCCCCAGGCCGCTTGCTCTCGACTGATGCGTCGTGAACCGGTTGGGCCGCGGACACATGCTCAGCCGACGACCGGCCCGGCTGACGTCGTTCCAGGCCACGGCGACATCACGGCGCTGATCACACGTGAAGCAAAGAGGATCAGCTGTGGTCGGCGTCCGGCGCGGGGGCGGCCGCCCGGTCACCGAAGGACAGCTTCACCATGCGGGCGGCGCCGCACCGTGGGCATCGTCCGTTCGCGCCGACCGCCGCAGGACGGCACTTCATTCGGCAGGCGGGGCACTTGAGCCAGACGACGCTCGCGCCACGCAGCGGAATGATTCTCACGCAGGCCTCCCTCGCATAATGTATGGAGTTGCTTATCTTAGCAATTGCTTAGGTCATCATCATGGGGTCTGCTGCGGTGGCTGCGTCGGGTTCCGGTTCCCAAGCACGGATTCGGCGCCTCCGGTGTCGCGGGCGAGGATGGGCAGCATGTGTGTGACGAGTGGGTGGATTCGATGCGCCGAGGAACGGCCGATACGGCCGCGCTGTTCCGTGGGGGAGGGGGTGGCACGATGAGTACGCCGCTATACCAACTGAAGGCCGAGTTCTTCAAGACGCTGGGGCATCCGGCGCGCATCCGGGTCCTGGAACTCCTGAGCGAGCGTGAGCACGCGGTCGCGGAGATGCTGCCCGTGGTGGGGATCGAGCCGGCGCATCTGTCGCAGCAGCTCGCGGTGCTGCGCCGGGCGAACCTCGTGGTGACCCGGAAGGAAGGCTCGGCCGTCTACTACTCCCTGACCAGTCCGCACGTGGCGGAGTTGCTGCGAGTGGCGCGCACCATCCTGTCCGGCGTACTGGCGGGACAGGCCGAGCTGCTCGCCGATCTGCGGACCGCCCAGGCGGAGGCCGAACCGCCGTCCTAGTGTTCTGAGTCGGGAATTCTGTTCAGATAACTGGCGAGGCGTTCGAGGATCTCGTCTGCGGTCTTCGTCCAGACGTAGGGCTTCGGGTCGGTGTTCCAGGCGGCGATCCAGTTGCGGATGTCCTTCTCCAGGGCTTGGACGGACCTGTGAACGCCGCGCCGTATCTGCTTGTTGGTCAGTTCGGCGAACCATCGCTCGACGAGGTTCAGCCAGGACGAGCCGGTCGGTGTGAAGTGCAGGTGGAAGCGGGGGTGGGCCCGGCAGCCACTTCTTGATGGCGGGGGTCTTGTGGGTGGCGTAGTTGTCGCAGATGAGGTGGACATCCAGGTCGGCGGGCACCTCTTTGTCGAGCTTGGTGAGGAACTTCTTGAACTCCTCAGCCCGATGTCTGCGGTGCAGGGAGCCGGTCACTTTGCCGGTGGCGGCCTCGAGGGCGGCGAACAGGGTGGTGGTGCCGGCGCGGACGTGGTCGTGGGTCACCCGCTCGGGAACCCCGGGCATCATTGGCAGCACGGGCTGGGATCGGTCCAGGGCCTGGATCTGCGACTTCTCGTCGACGCAGAACACCAGGGCCCGCTCGGGCGGGTCCAGGTAAAGGCCGACGACATCGTGGACCTTGTCGACGAAGTACGGATCGGTCGACAGTTTGAAGGTCTCCGACCGGTGCGGCTGCAGGCCGAAGGCCCGCCAGATCCGTGAAACCGACGACTGCGAGAGGCCCGTCTCCTTCGCCATCGACCGCGTCGACCAGTGCGTTGCGTTCTTCGGAGTGGATTCCAGCGTCTTGGTGACTACCGCGGCGACCTGCTCGTCCGTCACGGTCCTTGGGCCGCCCGGACGCGGCATGTCACCCAGACCGGCGATCCGGTACTGCACGAACCGGGCCCGCCAGCGGCCCACCGCATGGGGTGTGGAACCGAGCTGAGCAGCCACGTCCTTGTTCGAGGCGCCCTCGGCGCAGGCCAGGATGATCCGACACCGCAACGCCCATGCCTGCGGCGTGGAACGTCGCCGCACCCACTCCTCGAGTGCGGCCCGTTCTTCGTCCGACAGTGTCAACTCGGCCTTCGGCCGCCCCGTCCGTGCCATGGAGCAAGCCTATACATCTGAACAGAATTCCCGACTCAGAACACTAGCGACGGCCTCGTGACCGGTGGCCGTGTCCTGGGCGTCGGACGGCGCTCTGCTGCGAGGGAGGCGGCCACCTTCCCGACGGGCAGCGTGAAGCCCGCGATCTTCGTCCCCGACAGCGATGGTTAATTGCTGATCATGAGCGGTCATGAGCGACGCATCATCCGGCAATTCGGGGCTCCCTTGTTCAGTACCGGAACAACAGGGGTGCCGGGCATGGGTGGTTCGTAGGGTCCTGGCACCGGCGGAGAGGGCGATGCCCGGCCGCGCAATGTCCAGGAGGAGATGCTGGTATGAGCAATGTGGAGATTTCCCTGAAGGAGATCATGACGTCCATCGAGGGCGCGTTGGGGACCGCGCTCGTCGATTACACCAGCGGTATGGCGCTGGGCACGCTGGGGGGAGGCAAGGACCTCGACCTGACCGTCGCGGCGGCGGGCAACACGGACGTGATTCGTGCCAAGACCCGCACCATGGAACACCTCGGACTCAACGGTGCGATCGAGGATGTGCTGATCACACTCGGCAACCAGTACCACATCATCCAGCCGCTCAAGGGCCGTGGCGGCAATGGACTGTTCCTCTACCTCGTGCTCGACCGGGCGAAATCGAACCTGGCCATGGCCCGCCACCAGCTCAAGCGCATCGAGGTCGGACTCGAGGTGTAGAAGGCGCCGCGCTTCGTGGCCTCGCACGCCCATGACTTGAAGATTTCTTCAACTGGGCATATCCAGATCCGGTCAATCCCATGGGTGTGCGAGGCCGGATCCACGAAGATTGGTCTGCGCGGTACCGCCTGCGGCGGACGCACGGGCCACCGTGCCCGGAGAAAGCCCTCGAACGCGGCAGGGAGCGAGCGATTCTGATGCAGGTCCCCCTCTATCAGGCCAAGGCCGAGTTTTTCCGCATGCTCGGGCACCCGGTACGTATCCGGGTCCTGGAACTGCTGCAAAGCGGTCCTCTTGCCGTACGCGACCTGCTCAGCGAGATCGAGATCGAACCGTCCAGCCTTTCCCAACAGCTTGGTGTACTCCGCCGTTCGGGGATCGTGGTCTCCATTCGGGAGGGCTCTACCGTCAGTTACGCGCTGGCTGGTGGTGATGTGGCTGAACTCCTGCGTGCGGCTCGCCGGATCCTGACCGAATTGCTCGCCGGCCAGAGTGAGCTGCTCGCCGAACTCCAGCAGGCCGAACTCCAGCCGGCCCTCGCCCCCGGCGGAGCAGACCGACGACCTTGACTCCCCGGGCGCGATGGAGGCCGACCACTTCACCCGTGCCTACGGAATCACCCACCGCCCAGCCCCCGCGTCCCTCACCGCGGCCCCTGTTCGCAGGTCACCAGCAGATCCGGCGCTCGCCGCCGCGCGGCGAGCGCGGATGTCATACCCCCGGCACGCGCCGTCCTCCCCCGAGCGTAAGCATCGCCTCGGCGACCTCTCCGACCGCTGCTTCGGGGATCGCGGTGGCGGCCTCCTCCAGGACGAGCAGCCGCGCCCCGGGGATCTCGCGCGCGATCGCCTCGCCGTTGCCGACGGGGAAGAACCGGTCGCGGCGGCCGTGGACGACGAGCGTGGGGACATCGATCGCGCGCAGGCGCTCGCGCCAGCGGGGTTTGCAGTCGAGCCTGGAGAACACCATGCCCATCTGGTTGGCCATCTGGACCGGGGGTGCGGTGCCGGGCGTGCGGTCCCATATGCGCGCGGCGATCGCGCGCACGGCGACGGGGTCGTCGCCGCGGACCTCCGCGCCGTCGGCGGCGAACTCCGCCACCGCCTCGCGGTCGGTCCAGTCGGGCGTCGGATGCGCGAACAGTCGGCTCATCGTCGCTTGGTCATGGTCGGGGAGGTCGTCGTCAGGCGGGCCGGGCGCAACCGCGCGGGTGCCGGCCAGGGTGAGCGCCGAGAACGCGCCCGGATGGTCGAGCGCGGCCACCTGGGCGACCATCCCGCCGACGCCGATCCCCGCGAGGTGCGCGGGCCCGCCACCGAGCGCGTCAGCGAGGGCCGCCGCGTCGGCGGCGAGGTCGCGCAGGGTGTAGGCGGGTGCCTCCGGGTCCGCCGTCGTCGACTCTCCGCTGTCGCGCAGGTCGTAGCGCACCACGCGGCGCCCGCCGGCGGCGAGGTGCTCGCACAGCGCGTCGGGCCAGGAGAGCATCGTTGTCCCGCCCGCGAGCAGGACGAGGGGCGCGTCGTCGTCACCGAACGACTCGATGCCCAAGGCGATCTCATTGACGTTGACGGTGGTCATCGGATCACCGGACCACGTCGTAGGTCAGGTGCGTCGTGGTCGACGTCGAGGTCACGCTCCGCTGCACGAGCATGCGCGGTGCTCCACCGGTGAACAGTGGCGTCCCGGTGCCCAGCACGACGGGGGCGAGGTGCAGCGTCAGTGCGTCGACCAGCCCTGCGGCGAGCGCCGAGCCGATCGTGGCGCCGCCGCCCATGAGGACGACGTCGAGGTTCTTGCCGCTGTTCGACGACGCCGCCTCGGCGCGCTCGCGCGCGACGGTGATGGCGTCGGGCAGACCGGTGGTGACGAACGTCCAGTCGAGGCCGGTGAGCCGCACCGACTCCGGCGGCGAGCTCGTGACGACGACGAAGGCGGGCTTGCCGACCTCGCCGGCGCCGTAGCCGGTCTTGTCGTCCCAGCCGTGCGGCCCGTCGACCACGTCGAAGAGCCGGCGGCCGAGGACGACGGCGCCCGAGCGGGCGGTCGCCTCACGCAGGACCCGGCGGTCGTCGAGGTCGTCGGAGAATGCCCAGGTGTGCAGGGCCTCGCCGCCGGTGCCCAGACCGTTGTCCGGGCCGGGGTCGGGCCCGGTGACGAAGCCGTCGAGGGAGACCGAGATGTCAGCGATGATGCGAGTCATACCAGGGCAGACCCGATCCGCCGCCCAAACTCATCGCTGAAGCTGCTGGTGGACGGAAAGGTGCCGGAAAGGTGCCGGCAAGGTGCCGGCATCGGCCTGCGGCGTCACTCCGCGGGCAGGGCGAGCGCCACCTTGCCCGTGGCGCGGCCGGCGAGAAGGTGGCGGAGGGCCGCGGCAGTCTCGGTGAGCGGGTAGACGCGGTCCACGAGAGGGCTGAGCGTGCCTGTGTCGATGAGAACGGTCAGGTCGCGCAGCCCGTCGGCGTGCTCGGAGGAAATGAAGGTGCCCAGGTGCCGGCCCGTGAACGGGGACAGCAGCTGTGCGCGGAGCTGCCGGTCGGTGCCGCCGAGCCAGCGGCCGTTCGTCCCGCCGCCGGTGATGACCAGCCTGCCGCGGGGGGTGAGGGCGCGGCGCAGATCCCGCAGACCGCGGTTGCCCGCGATGTCGATGATGGCGTCGTAGCGCCGCGGGACGGCGAGGAAGTCCTCGCGCGTGTAGTCGATCACGTGGTCGGCGCCCAGCGCTCGTACGGCGTCGAGCTTGGGGGTGCTCGCGACGGCCGTGACCCGGGCGCCCAAGGCGTGGGCGAGCTGGACGGCGAAGGTGCCTACGCCGCCGGCGGCTCCCGTGATCAGGACCTGCTGGCCCTCCTGGACCTTGGCCTTGTCGCGAACCGCCTGGAGTGCGGTGAGCGCGCTGACGGGTACCGTCGCCGCCTCCTCGAAGGTGAGTCCGGTCGGCTTGGGAGCGATCCTGTCAGGACGGGTGGCGGCGTATTCGGCGAACGCGGCCACTGCCGTGCCGTAGACCTCGTCGCCGGGCGCGAAGCCGGTCACTTCGGGGCCGACCGCTTCGACGACACCGGCGAGGTTGCGGCCGGGGTTGGGGAGCTTCGGCTTGCGCAGGCCGCTCACGGGCCGGATCGCGTACGGCAGACCGGCCATCATGTGCCAGGTGCCCCGGTCCACGCTGGAGGCGAGCACACGTACCAAGACCTCGCCCGGCCCGATGCCGGGCCGGGCGAGCCGTGCGGTGCGCAGCACGGCTTCCGGCTCTGCTCCGTACCGCTCCTGTACGACGGACGCCATGGTTGCGGTTCCACCGGTGGTTGCGATCGGCTCACTCATGTTCCGCATCGTCCCTGCTCCCGTTCCCACGCTCGCGTACTTACGCTGTAAGTCAGGCTTACGCCGTAAGTACAACACTTACGGCGTAAGCTCGTCAATGCTGGGAGACCGAAAGAGGAAGTGATGTCCACCGTGACCCGACGTACCGTCCGGCAGCCGACCCGCGAGACCCTCACCCGGCAGCGGGTGCTGCATGCCGCCGTCGAACTCGCCGACGTCGGCGGCCTGGAGACGCTCAGCATGCGCAAGCTCGGTGAGGCCGTCGGAGTCGAGGCGATGTCCCTGTACAACCACGTAGCCAACAAGGAGGACCTGATCGACGGCATGGTCGACCTGGTGTTCGGCGAAGTCGAGGTGCCCACGCCGGGTGTCGACTGGCGACAGGCGATGCGGCAGCGGGCCGTCTCCATGCGCCTGGTGCTGTCCCGCCACCGCTGGGCCATCGGGCTGATGGAGTCACGGTCGACTCCGGGCCCAGCCACTCTGCGTCACCACGACGCCGTTCTCGGCTGCCTGCGTCAGGGCGGGTTCTCCCTCACCCTGACCGCCCACGCCGTCTCGGTTCTCGACAGCTACATCTACGGGTTCGCCCTGCAGGAGAAGACCCTGCCCTTCGACTCCCCGGAGGAGACCGCCGAACTGGCGGATTCCATCATGAGCGGTTTCGGCGATGGCGAGTACCCGTACCTGACCGAGATCGCGACCGCTCATGTCATGCGTCCCGGGTACGCCTACGGCGACGAGTTCGCATTCGGACTGGACCTCATCCTCGACGGCCTCCAGCAAGCGGCGGGCTGACGAGCCGGCGGAGTGCCGCCGTTGTCACTGGCTCGCCCGGGAGATGGGCGAGACGCATGTTCGTCGCCGGCGAAGACGGTCGTGGGCCACGACTGCTGCTGCCAGGGTGTGCGTATGAATACGACACCGGATGGACGGCCCATCCCACCCGCGCATGCCGACGAGCGCGCCATGCTGGAGGCATGGCTGGACTTTCACCGTGCGACTCTGGTCCTGAAGTGTTCGGGCCTCAAAGATGATCAATTAAGGTTCACAGCGGCGTCACCCTCGTCGATGACGCTGCTCGGTCTCGTTCAGCACATGGCTGAGGTGGAGCGCAACTGGTTCCAGCGTGTATTCGCAAGTCAGGATGTGTCGCCGGTCTTCGAGGAGAGCAACCTCGACGGCTTTGCCCTTCAGCCGGAACGAGGACTCGACGAGGCGACGGCTGCCTGGCAGGCGGAGATCGCCCGGGGCCGTGAGCTGATCGCCGACGCGTCGCTGGACGACTCCGGCCGCCTGTCCGCACAGGAAGCGGGTCACGTCGGCGATCAGGGTGTCTCCCTGCGCTGGATCATGGTGCACATGATCGAGGAGTACGCACGTCACAACGGTCATGCCGACCTCATCCGCGAACAGATCGACGGAGTGATCGGCGCATGAGACGTGCCGGCGCGGTCGCAAGATCCGCGCCGGCACCCGGCCCCGCTCGCAGCCGGCGGCGGCCCGCCCAGCCAGAGCCTTGGTGTGGGCCAGGCGGTAGCGATGGCGATGGCGATGCGGTGCGCCGGGCGCGCGAGCTGCGGTCGGCATGTTCTGTTCACGGCTCCGACGGTCCGTGGTCACCAGCGGCGCGGTGGCAGCCTCGCCCGCAGCGGGTGAGGCGGCGACAGGGCTCCTGAGCTGCGATGGAGGTGGCGGCCGGTCGGCGGTGGTCGCTGCCCGGCCGGCGCCCACCGGCGTTCCGGGGCCGACTCGGCGAAAAGGCCGGGATCAGCTTCGTCCCCACCGACCGGGTGCGGACGGCCGCCGAGCGCGCCGGACTGCCGCCGTCCGAGGTCGACGCCATCGCCGACTCCTACGCGTCGGCCCGGCTGAACGGTCTGCAGGCGGCGATCCTCGCCACCGGCGGCATCACCCTCGCCGCCTTCCTGGTCACCGCGCAACTGCCGAGCGGGCGGACGGACCGTACGAAGCCGCCGGGGACGGACCGGCCGGAGCCGCCGGGGACGGACCGGCCGGAGCCGCCGGGGACGGACCGGCCGGAGCCGCCCGGGACCGGCGCCCCGGCCGTCGCGCGTCGCGCGTCGCTCGACGCACTCGGTCGGTGACCCGGACGGCGGGTGAGAACGGGGATCCGGCCGATCGCCGTCTCGGCCGCCAAAACCGGACGCGGGGGAAGCGCCGCTCGGCGCGCCGCCCCCGAGAGGAGGCCGCGACGATGTCCACCACCGGGCACGCCACGTCCCGCGCCGAGCGCCGGGCCCGTGCCGACTACACCGGCGGCGTCTACGGATCCATGCTCGCCTCCTCCGTGATCATCGGCGCCGGCGCCCCGGGGCCCTATCCCCGCCTGGAACTCGTCCTTCTGCTGCTGCTCACCGGCCTGGTGTTCTGGATCGCGCATGTGCACGCCCAACTGTTCGGTGCGCGGCTGGCGCACCGGGGTCTGGACCGCCGGGTGGTGCTGGAGGTGTGCCGCGACGAGTGGCCGATCGTCAAGGCCGCCGTCCCCCCGGCGGCCGCCGTCGCGGTCAGCCCGCTCCTCGGCCTCGATGTGTCGGGCGCCCTCTGGCTGGCGCTCTCGGTGGCCGTCGCGGGACAGGTGGGCTGGTCGGCGGCCGCGGCCCGCCGGGCCCACGCCTCGTGGGGGCTGATGGCCGCCACCGCCTCGGTGAATCTGCTGCTCGGCCTCCTCATCATCGGGTTCAAGCTCTATCTGACCCACTGACCCACTGACCCACTGACTCACTGACCCGCTGACCCACTGCCCCCTGGCCGCCTGACCCACTGACTCACCTTCCCGGGGTGAGGCCCGGCCGGTGGTCGGGACGGACGATCGCTAGGAGAAGGGGCGCAGCCCGCCCGCACCAGGCCCTGGGGGAACACCGCACATGCGCTACGAGATCCGCGTCGACGGACAGTTGTCGGAGGCGCTGACCAGAGCCTTCCCCGAGCTGGACCACGTGGTGATGTCCGGCCACACCGTCCTGTTCGGGCACGTCGTGGACGAGGCGCATCTGTACGGGCTGCTGGCTCGCTGCCAGTCTTTGGGCCTGCGGGTCCTGGAGATGCGCCAGCTGCCGGAGTGAGCCGAAGCCTGCACGCGGTCCGGCCCACTCCTGCACGCGGGTCCGGCCCACTCCTGCACGCCGGAGTGGGCCGGACCCGCGCGCCGCAGTGGGCCGGAGAAGGCCGTTTCGGTGTCTCAGAGGTTCTCGGCGTGGACCCTGCCCGTGTGGGCGGCGACGCCCAGCGCCTCGAAGTCCCGCTCGTTCCGGTCGGCGTAGGACTGCGCGAACTCGGCGAGCGCACGGTCGAAGCGGTCGCTGCCGCCCAGATAGGCGGCGATGGCGATGGGGTCGCCGGAGCGGGCGTGGGCCCGAGCCAGGCTGGCGCCGCACAGTCGCGCGAAGAGCCGCAGCAGGCCGGGATCCATGGTCTCCGGCCGAGCGATGCCCTTCCAGTCGCGCAACTGCCGTACGTAGAAGTCACGTTCGAGCCCGTCCAGACCGACGACGTGGGTCCAGCCCAGGAAGATGTCGCTGGTCGTCTGGATCAGCCGCTGCCCCGACACCACGCGGCGGCCCTGGTTGTCGTAGCTGTCGCCGCCGAGCTGGGCGGAGAGGACGGACTCCTGCGCCTCCTTGGCCTGCAGCAGCAGCGGGTCGGTGTCGTCGCGGCCGAGCAGGAGCACGATCCAGCAGCGCGTCCCCACGCTGCCGACGCCCACCACCTTCCGGGCGATGTCGACGACGTGGTAGTGGCGCAGCAGATGCCGGCGCTCGGACGACAGGGTCCGCACGTACTGGTCCAGCACGTTCTGGAGCTCCTTCTCCTGGCCCTCCGCGGCGGGGGCCGCCAGCAGGTCCCGGAGCGGTGTGATCAGTGGTGGGTCGGGCGCGATCAGCCGGCCCTCGGCCGTGACCCGGGTGAGTTTCTCGAAGGCCTGGAGATGGGTGCGTGTACGGGCCTTCGCCGTCGCCTCGGCGGTACGGCGTCTGCTCTCCTTGTCCATCGACGAGGCCACCAGCTCCCCCAACCGGTCGGCGTCGTCCTGCGCGTACCAGATGTCCAGGGTGCGCATCCCGGCGAACTCGCGCATCCGCCGCCGGTACGCCTTCACACACGTCCGCACCGCGCCGTTCTGCTCGTCGGCCGAGAAGCCGTTGGCCCGGCCCGCGATCGCGAAGCTGGCCGCCAGCCGCTTCACATCCCATTCGAACGGCCCGGGCAGCGTCTCGTCGAAGTCGTTGATGTCGAACACGAGATGGCGTTCGGGCGAGGCCAGCAGCCGGAAGTTGAGCAGATGGGCGTCACCGCAGAGCTGCACCGTCAGGCCGGTGTTGGGGAGAGACCCGAGATCCGACGCCATGATCGCCGCGGCGCCCCGGTAGAAGCGGAACGGGGACTCGAGCATGCGGCCGTAGCGGATGGGAACCAACTCGGTGAGCCGGGTGGCCGACTGACGCTCTATCACCTCGATCGGGTCGGCTCGCTCGTGGTCCTTGTCCGCCTCGAACCAGCCGTGGCAGGAGCGCGAGGCGCGCTTGCGCGCGTCCCGGCCGTACGCCGCCCTCTCGGCCACGGACAGCGACGCCGTGAATGCGCTCGATACGGTCATGACACGCACCTCCTGAACAGCCGGCCGGGCCCACCCCCACCCTCCCCGCCCCGGCGGTGCGCCGGGATCACCCGTCGGGGGTGATCCGGCGGCCGGCGGGTGGCGGGACGCTGGTCCGGTGAGATCACCGCACACCGCCGCGTGCCGGCGGTGCGGAAGCGGCCCGCTCGGCCGCGCGAGGAGGAGCCATGACCGAGTCCCATGGCCCGGCACCGCGTACCGGGGCGGACGACAGGCCCGGCGGCGCCGACGGAGTGCCCGGTGGGGCGGACCGCCGGCCCGGCGGGGCGGATCCCGGAGTGATGGGCGACCCGGCGGAGACGCTGGGGAGGGTCGGCCGGTCCTGGAAGTGGATCCTCGGCTCGGCGCTGGCCACGCTGGTGCCGGGCGTCATCGTCCTGGTCTGGCCGGACGGGACCCTGCACGTCCTCGCGGTCCTCATCGGTTTGTACCTGCTCGCGATCGGGGCGTTCCGTTTCGTCGACGTCTTCGCCCGGGAAGAGCGGGGCGAGCGGCTGTCCGGGCTGCTCCTCTCGCTGCTGTACGTCCTGGCCGGGGTGCTCTGCCTGAGGAACCCGCTGCAGACGATCGCCGCGCTCTCACTGATCGTCGGGATCGTCTGGCTGGCGACCGGCATCCTCACCCTCTACACCGCCCTCGCCTCCAGGGACCTGCCCCACCGAGGCTTCGTCCTCGGCGCCGCGGTGCTCGGCATCGTCGCGGGGATCGTGGTGCTGGCCCTGCCGACCGAGTCGGCGACGGCACTGACCCGGCTGCTCGGCCTGTGGCTCGTCCTGATCGGCCTGGCCGAGGCGGCGGTCGCACTCGCCTGGCGGGCCGCCCTCCACCGGGCGGGCCTCACGGGGTCCCAAGGGCAGGCCGCCGGAACCACCTGAGCCTGCCCTCGACCGGAGGACGAACCTCATGGTCTCGGGCAAGGACTCCACCGCCCCACTCCGGACCGGAAGACGGAACCGGCTCAGGCGGCGGAACCGGGCCGGGCGGTGCCGGCTCGTCCGGCGCGCGGCCGGACACACCCTGACCTCCGAGGAGCGCGCCGAGTAGGAGCGGCTCCGGCGGCACGCCGGCGTACGCCACCGGAAACTGCGCAAGGCGGGCGCCGCCGTCCTGCTGGTGGTCACCCTCCTGCTCGCGCCCCTCGCCGCCTCCTCCGTACGGCCCGGGGCGGGGCGCCCGCCGGGTGCGGGCCCTGGCCCGGACCGGCACCACGTCGGCCGGGCGGGCGCTGCGGAGCGCCGGGGTGAGCACCGGACAGTCCGGACGGCGGCTGGCCGCCCACCCCCACCCCCGGTGGACCAACGGCGTCGTCCTCGGGGCGGGCGCCCTGGCACTCGTCCTCCGGAACCGCCCCACGGTCGGCGCGGCCGTCCTCGTCGCCGTCCTCGTCGCCGTCCTGGTCATGGCCCTACTGGCGGTCGTGGCGGTACTCGCCGCCGCGGCGGACCCCGCGGCAGCCCCCGAGTCGGACGAGGCCGGGCTCACCCGCCCGGGGTGAGGCCGCCCGGCCCTTGCCGTGGGCACGCTGAAAACGGCGCCGAGCACGGCGCTGTGGGCGCGCCGCGAACGGCGGAGAACACCTGCCGGGCGGGCGCCCGGGACGGAGGAGAGACATATGAGTGGTCAGACGTACCTCGCGTACGACTATCCGCTGCTGAGCGTTTTCTGGTCCATGCTGGTGTTCTTCCTGTGGATCATGTGGTTCGTGCTGCTCTTCCGGGTCGTCGTCGACATCTTCCGCGACGACGACATGAGCGGCTGGGCCAAGGCGGGCTGGCTGGCCTTCACCATCCTGCTGCCGTTCCTGGGCGTGTTCGTCTATGTGATCGCGCGCGGGAAGAACATGGGCCGTCGCGAGGTGGCACAGGCACGTGCGCAGCAGGCCGCTCTCGACTCGTACATCCGCGAGACGGCCCAGGGCGGGGACGGACGAGGCAGCAGTGTCGACGAACTCGCCAGGCTGTCCGAGATCCGCTCACGCGGCGACATCACGGACGACGAGTTCCGCCGCGCGAAGGAACTGGTCCTGAGCGGCCACGGAACCTCGGCGGGCGCGGGCGCCGGCCCGTCCGCCCCGGGGCGCTGAGGGCACCGCACACGGAATCGAGGTATCGGTATGACCGCCACACACAGCGGGCACGTGCATCCGACCAAGCGGTCACGGCCCTTCGCCGAGGGGCTGACAGCCTTCGCCGCCGTCATGCTCATGATCGCGGGTGTCCTCGACGTCTGCCGGGGCATCATGGCCATCGCCGAGGACGACGTCTTCGTCGCCACCAGCGACTACGTCTTCCAGTTCGACCTCACCGGCTGGGGCTGGGTCCACCTCGCCCTCGGCGCCGTGGCCGTCCTCGTCAGCCTGGGTCTCTTCCAGGAGTCCCTGTGGGCGCGGGTCGCCGGCGTCGCCATCGCCGCCCTCATCATCATCGCCAACTTCCTGTCCCTGCCGTACTACCCCGTCTGGTCCATCGTGATGATCGCCTTCTCGGCCTTCATCATCTGGGCTCTGTGCGTGGCAAAGCGGGACGATTCCGGGGGCTCGCTCCGCTGACCCGGCGGCCGCGCGGCGAGTTCGCTCGGTCCGGACCCATCCGGACCCGTCCCTCCGGGCCCTGGCCAGCCGCAGGGCCCGGAGGGACGGGTCCTCGTTGCGGCAGCGGCGCGGGTGCGGGTGCGGGTGCGGGCCGCGGTGCGACAGGGCCTGCCGCCGGGCCGGTCGAGTCTGGTCCGGTGGAGTGGGATGCGACGCGAGGGCAGGGTGTCCCCTCGGCGCCGTACAGAACAGCGCGGTCGGCAGCCCCGGCCTCGACGGCGTCCCCCTCGTCGCCCCGCGTCTGGCTTCGGTCGCGTCCGTCCCATCACTCGCCGGTCCGCCCGGCCCCGGCGGGCACGGCCGCGAGGTTGACCTTGACCGACTCGTCTTCGTCTTCGTCTTCGCCTTCGCCGTCACCGGCCGGGCCGGTGAGGTGGCTGTAGACGACGAAGCGCCCGTCGGAGAGCACCTTTGCGGAGGCGCGAGCAGTAGGCCGATGCGTCGATGTCGCAGTGCCCTGCCGGGATTCGGGATCTACAGAACTGTAGAAAGTGAGGGGCCCTGGGGCCGCTCTGCTTCTACAATTCTGTAGATCGTGATGTGGATACGATCGGGCACCGGAAGGAGACAGGGCGTGACGGACCAGCAGCGTCCCCGGCGGCGGGGGCAGGGCGAGCTGGAGGCACTCGTCCTGACAGCGCTGGGCGAGGCGGACGGCCCCGAGAGCGCGGGGTGGGTGCAGGAACGCCTCGGCGGAGACCTCGCCTATACGACGGTGATCACGATCCTGACCCGACTGCTGGCCAAGGGCGCGGTGACCCGGGAGCGCTCCGGCCGCTCCTTCGTGTGGACCCCGGCCTCCGACCAGGCGGGCCTGGCCGCGCACCGGATGCGCCGGGTCCTCGACGGCGAGCGCGACCGCGAGGCCGTGCTGGCCAGTTTCGTCACCTCCCTGGAGCCGGATGACGAACGGCTGCTGCGCGAGCTGCTCGATCGGGCGAAGGGTGAAGGGGACGGCTGAAGCGTCGGGGACGGCGCTGAAGTCTCGGGGACGACCGAACCCTCGGGGACGACCGAACCCTCGGGGACGACCGAAGCCCCATGGGGTGTTCGTCTCGCTGCCGCTGGGCCTGCCGCTCACGGCGTGGCCGGGGTGATGGCGGTGTGCGGCACGGTGCGTCCGGGCCTGGCGATGGTGGTCAGCACAGGCCCAACTGCCCGCAAACCGCTGCCGGATGGCTGGTCCGACCCCGAGGTGGGCGCGGTGGTGCCGTCCGACGCGGTCGCCGGTCGGCCGGCCATCCCGCGTTGCTCGCCGCGCTGTTGGCGCCCGTGGCCGGACCCTGCGGCGGCACGGGCGGGTGCGCCGCAGCGCCACCGGGGCCCTGGCCGGACTGCCGGACACCGAGGTGGCCGTACTGCTGAGGAAGTGCCGTACGCGTACATCCCGCCGGAGCGGCGCCGCGACTGTGTGGTGGCCGCCAAGGTCATGCTGTCGTGCCGGGAACCGGCCGAGCGGCGCGCGCTGTTCGCCCATGAGCGTGCCCATCTCGTCGCCCGACACCACCGGTTGCCGCCGACCGTCCGGCCGCGCGCGATCGGCCGGGCAGCGCTCCTGTCCGTCGCCTCACCGGTGGCCACGCTCGCCGGCTTCGAGGCGTCGCGCCCGGTGCCGCGCCGCGTGGCGGCCCTGCTGGGCCCGGCGCCCGCGGTGGCCGACGGCCGTCGCCGTTCGCCTCGGTGGGGCCGGCAGGCGTGGGGCGCGGCCGTGTCGGTGAGGTCATCGGCCGCCTCGGCCGGGACGGTGGCCCTGATTCCGTACGCTGCGACCCCTCTGTGACGTCGGTGGGCGCGGGGCGTGATGAGACGTGTGTGGCGCCGATCCGTATATCTACATGCATGTAGAGTCCTGCGGGTTCGGTGATCACAACTACCGGACGCCCAGGGGGTAGTCGACCGGCCGGATGCGGCCGAGGTGGGGGAAGGCCGGTGAGCGGTACGGGAAGGCGGCGCGCGGGTGCCGTGGGCGGGGGGACGCGGCTGACGCGGCGGGGCCGGACGGTGAGCTGGTTCGCCGGCGGCGCGGCCGTGCTCGTCCTCGGTGTCGGAGGTGTCGGCGCCTGGGTCTACAAGGACCTGGACAACAACATCACGGGCGCCGACGTGGACGGCAAGCTCGGCGGGGACCGACCGGTCAATCTCAGCCCGGGTTCGAAGAACATCATGGTCGTCGGCTCGGACAGCCGTGACGGGGCGAACGCGAAGTACGGCAAGGACCTGACCACCATGCAGTCGGACACGCTGATGGTGCTGCACATCCCCGCCAACCGCGAATGGGCCACCGTGGTGTCGTTCCCGCGTGACTCGTGGGTCGAGATAGCGGCGTGCGACAAGGGTGACGGCAGCTCCTCCGGTCCGCATCTGGCGAAGATCAACGAGGCGTTCGCGATCGGCGGTACGAGCGGCGAGGTCGCCGGCGCGGCCGCCTGCTCGATCAGGACGGTCGAGGCCAACACCGGTCTGCGCATCGACAGCTTCATGTCCGTCGACTTCCAGGGCTTCAAGGGGATGGTCGACGCTCTGGAGGGCATCGAGGTCTGCCCCGAGCAGGCCATCTACGACGAGAACGCCCTGCTCGACATGAAGGCGGGCTGCCAGACCGTCAAGGGCGAGACGGCGCTCGGCTACGTACGGACCCGCTACGCCGTCGGCGACGGCTCCGACATCGGGCGCATCGGCCGCCAGCAGGAGTTCATGGAGGCCCTGGCCGCCAAGGCCAAGTCCAAGCTGACCAGCCCCACCTCGCTCTACGACTTCCTGCAGTCCGCCACCAAGTCCCTGACCACGGACGAGGATCTCGCCGGTATCGACCCGCTCTACGACCTCGCCTCCGAGCTGAAGGGCATCCCGAGCGACCGGCTGACGTTCCTGACCGTCCCCAACTACCCGCGCGAGGCCGACGTCCCCGCCGACAAGGCCAACATCGTCTGGCAGTACCCGCAGGCCGCCGACCTGTTCACCTCCCTCGCAGGCGACAAGGAGGTCGACAAGAAGCGGCTGCAGGCACAGGCCAAGAACGACCTGATCTACGCGTCCACCGTGCGCGTCCAGGTCCTCAACGGCACCGGTGTCAACGGACGCGCCGCCGCCGTCGCCGAGAAGCTGCGCGCGGCCGGCTTCACCGTCGTCGGCACGGGGAACGCGCCCGAGAACACCGACGTCACCACGGTCGCCTACCCGGCCGACCTCACCAAGCAGGCGAAGGTTCTCGCCTCGCGGCTGCCCGACGCCAAGGCCACGCGGTCCGCGGACGCCGCGGCGGGCGTGGTGACCCTGGTCGTGGGGTCGGACCTCGACCTGGAGAAGATGCGGTGACGTGACGGGGCTCCGGCTCGCCGCGGTCCGGTCGTGGCCGGTCCGCGGCGAGGGTGAGGTCCGTGGGGTCAGCTGCCGGTGAGGGAGATGGCCACGTCCGTGATGTTCAGGGGGAACTTGGACTTGGCGGCATCGTTCACGAGGGTGGTCTGCCCGGTGAAGACGTTGACGCTGTAGAGGGAGGGCGTGCTCGCGCCGTAGGGGGTGAGGGTGGCGAAGGCGGCGTTGTCGACCGTCTTGCCGCCGCTCAGGGTGCTGTAGATGTCCATGCCGGCGTTGATCTGGGCGTCGATGCCGAGGCTGCCGGTCGCGGCGAGTGTGCCGTTGTTGGCCGGGGACTGGATGACGACCTGGTCGCTGGTCGTGTTGATGTCGAACAGCGTGGTCGCGGTGGACCCGTCGAGGTCGTTGTTCGTGTAGGCGGCGGCGGAGACGCCCTTGGTCGTGCCCTCGATCGGCGGGGTGGTGAGGTTGACGTCCTGGATGGTCGTGTGGTCGCCCAGGTTGTGCCGCAGGTTCTGTCCGTTGTCGCTGATCACGCGCAGCCGGTCGGCCGCCGGGTTGAAGTCGACACCGAAGTTGGTGCCGTTCAGCGCGTACTGCAGCTGGGACACCTTGGTGACCTCGACGTCCTGGGTGGTGGCCGGCGGGTACTTGATCGTGTAGATGCCGCCCTTGTTGCCCACGCCGTACAGCACGCCGTTCTGCACCCGGAAGTCGATGCCGATCAGGGCCGTGTCGCCGCTGAGGCCGGTGATGGCCCGCACCCAGTTGAGCACGTCCGGCCGGTCGGTCGTGAACGTGGCCATCAGGGTGCCGTCGCCGCTGATTCCGTACGCGCGCAGGCTGGGGGCGGCGGCGGGGGCGGCCGATCCGGTGCCCGGTGTGCCGAGCATGAGCGCCGTCGACGTGACCGCGACCGCCATCGCCGCCGTGATTCTCTTTCGCGTGCCTGCTTTCATCGGAGTTTCCCTCCCGTTCGGGCGAGCGCCCTTGTGTGGCGCCTGACTGAGGTATTTCGGTACCCGTGCCCGTACTGATTGCCGGAGCCCTTCCGGAGTCGCACCGGAATGATTGGCCTCGGTCTTCCCCCACGGGCGTGTACGCGGCTCTCATTAAGGCTGTTTTACGACTCCTCCACAAGCGGAAGGGGTGACGGGAACGCCCTGATCCGGGAATTTTGCGCACTGTGACAAAAACCCTGTCGGCATAGTTGCCGCCGATTTATGCGGAGTGATGAACGCCGTCCGGATCTCGTCTGTCGGCCGGTTCGTCCGGAATGACATGCTCGCGTCCATGGGGAGCCTCTTCGCCGAACTGGCCCGTCAGGCGTCGACCAACGCCCGCCGGGAGGTAGAGACGTACACACGCGAGATCCCGGAGTTCGGGTTCCTGGACAAGGACCCCCGGGCGCGGGCCGAGACGCTGGACCACTCGGTCTGGTTCCGCCACCGGACCGTCGAACTGTCGCCGGACAACAGCGAGTTGAGCAGCAACGATCTTGGCTACATCGCGTCCATGGGCGAGCTGCGGGCCGGTGCGGGCATGTCGCTCGACGCACGGCAGCGGGTGCTGCGCGTGCACACCGCGCTCATGCTGCGCGAGATCAACGAGGCGACCGACGCCCAGCGCGGCGGCGGTGTCGACGAACTCATGCGGATGATGACCTGGTTCGCCCCGCAGGGCGAGCGAGGTATCGGCGCCTACCGCCGGGGATTCGTACGCGTACTGCGCCGCCGAATGCCGTACACCGAGCAGGTCGCCCTGCTGGCCCGGTCATTACTGAGCGGCGATCCGATATCGGCGGAACTCGCCGCGGCCGTCGACATGGAACTGCCGGATTACTGCGCGGTGACCGTGTTCCGGCTGCCGGACCCTCCCACCGTCGACCGTTTCCTGGAAAACGAGATCGAAACGCTGGTGAAGAGTCACCGGGTGCCGGTCATGTGGGGGCCGGAGGACGCCGACGGGAGCGGTGAGCTGATCGCGCTGGTTCCCCTGAATTCCGGCGCCGCGGAAGCGGAGAACGTACCGGCGCACGCCGTTCCCGACCTCTTACCCGATCTCGCCCCCGACCACCTGCCGGAACTCGTACGGGACTTCGCCCGGGCCCTCGGCCGCCCGTGCGCCGTCGGCACCGCCACCGCACCGCTGCCCGAGCTGGCCGAGGCCCTGGACCGGGCTCGGCGGATCGGCCGGGCGGCCCCGCTGCGGCGCGCCTCCGCCCGGCTGCGGCCGCACGCCCTGGCGGACGTCTTCGTCGAACTCGCCGTCTCGGACGTGCCGTTCGTCGACGCATGGCTGCGCTCGCTGGCCCGCAGGCTGGACTCCGGCCCGGACCTGCTGGTCACCCTCGACGCGTACTACCGCCACGACATGCACCGCGGCGCCACGGCGACCGCCCTCAACGTCCACACCCGCACACTGGACTACCGCCTGCGCCGGGTACGGGAACTCACCGGCATCGACCCGGGCTCGACCCGGGGCGTGCGGACGCTCAGCGCGGCCGTCACCCGGCGTCTGTCGGGGGCGTGGCGCTGACCGGGCCGGTCGAGCCGGAGCGGGTGGCCGCCGTCCCCGGGCCGACGCCGATACGGCAGGCTGGGGCCGTGAGCAACTCCAGGGACTCCCTCTTCATCAAGATCTGCGGTCTGAAGACCGAGCAGGACGTCGACACGGCCGTCGAGGCGGGCGCCGACGCCATCGGCTTCGTCTTCTCGGCCAGCCCGCGCCAGGTCGACGCCGCCACCGCCGCACGGCTGAGCCGCCGCGTGCCGGAGCACGTCCTGACGGTCGGGGTCTTCCGCCAGGAACCCCTCGACGGCGTGCGGTCCCTGGCCACCGAGTCGGGGATCCGGGCGATCCAGCTGCACGGCCCCGAGGACCGCGCCTACTACGACGACCTGGCGACCGGCGACTGGACCCTGATCCGTGCCGCGGCGTTCGGCGACTCGGTGCCGCGCTGCGGGGAGTTCGGTGAGGACATGCTCCTCCTCGACGCGCCCGTCCCCGGCTCGGGCATCGCCTGGGACTGGGCGAGCAAGCCGCTGGCGGCCGCCGGGGAGAAGTGGCTCCTCGCCGGTGGCCTCACCCCGGAGAACGTGCGCGACGCCGTCGCCGCCACCGACCCCTGGGGCGTCGACGTCTCCAGCGGCGTGGAGCAGAGCCGAGGCGTCAAGGACCCCGGTCTGATCAGGGAGTTCGTCAAGGCCGCCCGCGCCGGGAGGTGACGGGCGGCGGTGCCGCCGCCGTGTCCACCTCTGTGAGTCACGGGGCCGGAGCTGTGAGTGGTGATGCCCGGCGTTCCCCCGGAAGTGACCCTGGGGTAGGGTCCCCACGTTCCGGCTACCGACTGAAGGTGGGCCGGTACGGGGAGTGTCGGAGGGGCGGCATGGTGAGGGAAACCCAGTCGGGTGAGGGCGTGTCCGTGGAACTGGACGGTGCGGGGTTGGAGGCGATGTCTCCCGAACCGCTGCTGACCCGGGACTACGAGACGCGCCCGTCGTTGGTGTACGAGCGGCTGAGGCAACGGCACGGCGCGGTGGCGCCGGTCGATCTGCTGGGCGTACCCGCCTGGCTGGTGCTGGGCTACCGCGAAGCGCTCCAGGTGCTCCAGGACGACGACGGATGGCCCAAGGGCCTGGAGAACTGGCGGGCCAGGACCGAGGGCAGGGTCCCGGCCGACTGGCCGCTCGGTCCCTCCCTGGAGGTCAACCACGTACTGATCCAGGGCGGACCCGGCTACCGGACGCTGCGGACGGCGTGGGACCAGGCGCTCAAGCCGTTCCAGGACCCGCGCAACCCCCAGGCCAAACGGCTCAAGATGGCCGTGACCGCCTACGCCGACGAGCTGATCACCTTGATGGGCGAGGCCGGCGGCACGGGGCTGGCGGACCTGTCCGCCCAGTTCTCCCGGCCCCTGCCGCTGATGGTGGCCAGCCATCTGCTCGGCTTCCCCGGTTCCCAGGGCGACGACGCCCTGATGGACATGTGGCGGGTACTGGACGCGGGACCCGACGCGGGGCCGGCCCTGGACCGGCTGCTGGGCGCGCTGGCGGAACTGGCGGAGCTGAAGCTGAAGTCGCCGGGCGAGGACTTCCCCTCCTACCTGTTGGCCGCTCACCCGGACCTGTCGCTCGACGAGCTGGCCCGCGAACTGTTCATGCTGCTCGGCATGACGTCCGACCACGTCGGCATTCTCATCTCCAACACGGTCGTCGAGGTCCTCTCCGGCGAGGACAGCGTGCGGGCCAGCCTCTCCGCCGGCATGGTCCGGGAGGCCATGAACCGGGTCGTCATGCGCAAGCCGCCGCTGGTGAACTTCGTGCCGAGGTTCGCGGCCAGGGACACCCAGCTCGGCAACTACACGATCCGCGCGGGCGACCCGGTCTGGGTCTCCTCCGCCGCGGCGCACGCCGACCCGCTCTTCGCCGACCACGTGGCACCCAGTACGACGACGGTCAGCACCCGGGCGCACCTGTCCTGGGGCGCGGGCCCGCGCCAGTGCCCGGCACGCGAACTCGCCTCGACGGTCGCCGCCGTCGGAGTGGGCCGGCTGTTCGAGCGTTTCGCCAACCTGGACCTCGCCCTCCCCGTCGACCAACTGCCCTGGCGCTCCTCGCCCTTCATGCGGGGCCTGCGTTCACTGCCCGTGCGGTACGAACTCGCGCCGATGCCCGAACGGCCGCCGGTGGACGACCCGGCGGCGGGTGCGGCGCGGCCGGTGACGCCGGACGTGTCCGCCCGGCAGCGTTCCTCGCTGTGGCGCTATCTCACGGGGCTGATCCGCTCCGGCCGCTGACGGACGGTCACCGTGCTCCGGGCGTACCGGCGTGCCACTCCGTCCCGGTGAGCAGTCGCCGTGGATTGGCGATGCGGAAGGCGTACGCCGCCGCCCCGCCCAGGCCGAAGCCGGGCTGTTGCGGGGGCTCGGCGTAGGGGCGGTCGGAGCCCTGGACGACGGCGTCCACGCCGAGGGCGCGGACCACCGCTTCGACGGCGGTCGGTCCGTAGGAGGACGTCTCGACGAAGACGCCCGGGTCCACCCCCGCGTCGCTCCCGCCGCCGCGGGCGGCGAAGCGCTCCCCGTGGAGCGGGGCGAGCCCGGCCAGCAGGGCGAAGCACACCCGAAGACGGGGGTGACGGGGCCGACCGTGGGCGCGGAAGGCGAACCAGGCGGAGTGCATCTGCTGCACGTAGGGCACCATCGCGGGCCACCAACCGGGCCCCTCGGCGCCGCCGGGCGCGGGCCCCGGGTGGACGAACAGCGGGAGGCCGCGTTCTTCGAGGAGGTCGAGGAGCGGGGCGCAGCGGGCGTAACCGGCCGCGTCGGCAAGGGCGTTCGCCGGGAGCTGGAGGCCGACGAAGCCCCGGTCGAGGTCCTCGGCCGTCGCCTTCGCGTCGACGTCCCGTACGCAGGCGGCGGCCCAGGCGCCGAACGGCTCGGGGAGCGCGGCCGAGCCGTCGTGGTAGGCGTCGAGCAGGGGGCGTGCCTCGGCCGCGGGCAGCCACTCCACGCCGATCGGGGAGGAGAGCGAGACGAGGGCCAGGCCGAGGCCGTCGGCGCCGGCGAGGTCCGCACGACGGGCGGTGTCGTGGTCGGCGGGCGGGATCTCGTAGGGCGGCTCCCCGTCGAGGAACAGGGTCCAGCCGTCCAGGAACGGTGGTTCGCGGCGTGCGCGCAGGGCCGTCACCAGCGAGGGGGTCCACAGATGCTGGTGCACGTCGCAGTTGGTCATGCCGTTCCTCTCACAAGGCCGACGCTTCCCCGGTCAGGGCGCGCGGTGTGCTCCGGACGTCGTCGGATTCCAGGATGGCGTGGCGCACCGCCTCCACGTCCACCCCGCACGGCCGGTCGTCCTCCAGGCGGGGAACAACTTCCCGGATCGCGCGCCGCAGGAACTCCGGTCCCCGCCCCAGTGCGGCCGGTGCCGCCGTATCCACCGCCTGCGCGGCGACCACGGCCTCCACGGCGAGCAACCGCCGCGGCCGGGCCGGCATCGTCGGCAGCCGCCGGGCGCCGAGCGCCGCGTTGGTCGAGTCGTCCTCGACGGCCGCCGCGCCCTGACGGGGGTCGGCGGAGACCGACGCGGTCTGCGCCAGCGCCGGCGCGAGGGTGTCGAGGGCGAGGGCCAGGGCACCCTGCCCGGAGGGAGCGCAAAGGGTGGAAGCTGAATGATCTGGACATTTCCGGTCCGGCTTGGTGTGAACGTAACGTGCCGTTCACGGAATCCCATTGACTGTCATTCAGTCACCGACGACTCTGAATGGCCATATACAGTCGGGTAAGGGGCAGTCTTGATCAGATTCGACGCGGTGAGCAAAAAATATCCCAACGGCACGACAGCGGTGGACGACCTGTCCCTGGAGCTGGCCGAGGGTGGCATCACGGTCCTGGTCGGTCCTTCCGGCTGCGGCAAGACCACCACCCTGCGCATGATCAACCGCATGGTGGAGCCGACCGACGGCACGGTGAGCCTGCGCGGCCGGGACATCAGGGAGGTCAACGCGCCGGAGCTGCGCCGGGGCATCGGATATGTGATCCAGCACGCGGGGCTGTTCCCGCACCGCACCATCCTGGACAACATAGCCACCGTTCCGCTGCTGTTGGGGTGGGGCAAGAAGAAGGCGCGGGCCAGGGCGGCGGAACTGCTCGAACTGGTGGGCCTGCCCGCCGAGATGGCCAAGCGCTACCCGAACCAGCTCTCCGGCGGGCAGCAGCAGCGCGTCGGGGTGGCCAGGGCACTGGGCGCCGACCCGCCGGTGCTGCTGATGGACGAGCCGTTCAGCGCGGTCGACCCGATCGTGCGGGCGGAGTTGCAGGCCGAGTTCATCCGGCTGCAGAAGGAGTTGCACAAGACGATCGTGTTCGTCACCCATGACATCGACGAGGCGATCAAACTCGGCGACAACATCGCCGTGTTCCGCACGGGCGGCAAGCTCGCCCAGTTCGACACCCCCGAGCGGCTGCTCGCCCGGCCCGCCGACGACTTCGTGGCCGACTTCGTGGGGCAGGACCGGGGCATCCGCCGGCTCTCCTTCGTCGACGCGGCCGAACTGCCGCTGCGCGACGGCCCGGTGCTGTCGGCCACCTCTCCCGTCGCCGAGGCCAGGGCGGTGGACGCGCCCTGGGTACTCGTCGTCGACGACGCCCGGCGCCCCCTCGGCTGGGCCGCGACCGACGCACTGCCGGACGCCGGCACCCTCGCGGACGCGCCCCTGGTCCCCCTCGGCCACACCTTCAGCCTCGTCGGTGACTCGGCACGGGCCGCCCTCGACTCGGCGCTCCTGTCACCCGCCCGCCTCGCGGTGGCCGTCGACGCGGAGGGCGCCGTCGCCGGAGTCGCGGACGCCTACGAGCTGTCCGCCGGCGCCGTCGCCGCCGAGCGGTCCGCGGGGGCGACCGCCGCCGGGTCCGCCGAAGACGCGTCGGCAAAGGGCAAGTCGACGGCGACCGCGCCGACCGAGTCCGCGCCGACCGAGTCCGAGCCGACGGGCCCCGCGCCCGCTGGGTCCGCGCCGGCCGAGTCCGCGTCGCCCGTGGACAAGACGGCCTCCGCCGACACCCCGGGCGGCGGTGACCGATGAGCGACGACGAACCGCTGGTCCGGTGGCAGTGGATAGCCGATCACACGGCCGAACTCGCCGAGTACACCGGCATCCATCTCCGACTCGGCCTGCTGCCGGTGCTGTTCGGGCTGATCATCTCCGTGCCGCTCGGCATCCTGTGCCACCGCTGGCGCTGGCTCTACCCGCCCGTGCTGACCGTGTCGAACATCCTGTACTCGATCCCGTCCCTCGCCCTGTTCATGATCTTCGTCCGCTACACCGGGCTGACCGAACAGACGGTGATGATCCCGCTGACGCTCTACACCCTGTCCGTACTGGTCCCCAACGTGGTCGACGGCCTCGCCTCGGTCCCCGAACCCGTCCGGCTCGCGGCCACCGCCATGGGATTCGGCGCCGTACGCCGGGTCGTCCAGGTCGAGTTGCCCATCGCCGTACCCGTCGTCATCGCCGGTGTCCGCGTCGCCGCGGTCTCGTCCATCAGCCTCGTCGCCGTGGGACAGCTGATCGGCCAGGGCGGCCTCGGCTACTACATCACCCGCGGCCTCCAACTCGACTTCCCCACCCCGATCGTCACCGCGATCGTCCTGATCATGCTGCTCGCGCTCACCACCGACGCGCTGCTGGTCCTGGCGCAGCGGCTGCTCACCCCGTGGTCCCGGAACAAGGTGACGTCGGCATGAACGATTTCCTGAACCAGATGGAGCTCGTGGGGGACTGGCTGACGTCCTCGGCGCAGTGGCACGGAGACGAGGGCATCCCGCGACGACTCGTGGAGCACCTCACCTACAGCGGACTGTCGTTGCTGTTCGCCGCCCTCATCGGCCTGACGTTCGGACTGCTCGTCGGACACACCGGCCGTGGCGCCTTCGCCGTGGCCAGCGTGGCGAACCTCGCCCGCGCGATCCCCACCTTCGGCCTGGTCGTCCTCGTCGTCACGCTCGCCGGGCTCAGCACCACGCCCGTACTGGTCGCCCTGGTGGCGCTGGCGGTCCCGCCGATCCTCATCAACACCTTCGAGGGGGTACGGGGCGTGGACCCCGCCACCCGGGACGCCGCGCGCGGGGTCGGCATGACCGAGTGGGAGATCCTGACCCGGGTCGAGGTGCCGATGGCGCTGCCGCTGATCCTCCTCGGACTGCGGGTCGCCGCGATCCAGGTCGTGGCCACCGCGACCGTCGCCGCCTACCCCGGTCTCGGCGGCCTCGGCCGCTACATCGTCGACGGACTCTCCCGCAACGACTACGGGTTGGTCATCGGTGGTTCCACCGTCGTCGTCGCCCTCGCGCTCGTCGTCCAGATCGCGTTCACCGCGCTCCGGCGCGCCGTCGTCTCGCCGGGCCTGAGGGTCTCGGCGTCGAAGTCCTGAATCCCCGGATCCCCGGATTCGTGGATCCCCGATCCCCGATCCCCGATCCCCGATCCCCGATCCCCGATCCCCGAATTTTCTGATGCCGAATCTTCCGAGCTCCCGGGCTCCCAGAGAGGAAAAACCCATGCGAGGCATGTACAGAGGCGCCGCTTTCGGTCTGATCACCGCACTCACGCTGACGGCCTGTGGCGGTGGCGGTGACAGCGACGACAACCCGCTGACCGGCAGCAGTGGCGACAGCGGCGGCAAGACCATCGTCGTCGGCTCGGCGAACTTCCCCGAGAACCAGCTGCTCGCCGAGATCTATGCGCAGGCGCTGGAGAGCGAGGGCCTGAAGGTGACGCGCAAGTTCGACATCGGGGCCCGCGAGGTCTACTACGACCAGGTCGTCAAGGGCGGCATAGGTGTCTTCCCCGAGTACAACGGCGCCCTGCTGTCGGTGGCGGTCGACAAGAACAGCACCGCGACCAGCACCGCGGACATCAACGCCGAACTGAAGGAGAAGCTCCCGTCGTCCGTGGAGATCCTCGACTCCGCCGCGGCCGAGGACAAGGACTCGGTGACGGTCACCGCCGAGACGGCCGCCAAGTACAACCTCAAGACGCTCGCCGACCTCAAGCCGGTCGCGGGCGACATGACCCTCGGGGCCGGGTCGGAGTTCAAGACCCGTACCCAGGGCGGCGTCGGCCTCAAGAAGGTCTACGGCGTGGACTTCGGCAAGTTCCAGCCGCTCGACGCGGGTGCCCAGACCACCCTGGTGAAGCTGCTGAAGGACGACAAGGTGCAGGCCGCCAACCTGTACACCACCGACCCCGCCATCGTCGCGGACAAGCTGGTGGTCCTGGAGGACCCGAAGAACCTGTTCTCCTCGCAGAACGTCACGCCCCTCGTCTACAAGGACGCGGTGAACGACAAGGCCAAGGAGGCGCTCAACGCCGTCTCCGCCAAGCTCACCACCGAGGACCTGCTGGAGATGATGAAGAAGCTCGTCAACGACAAGGAGGACGCGGACGCCGTAGCCGAGGACTGGCTGACGTCCACCGGCCTCGTGAGCTGACCGGCTCGGTCACGCCATCACCGTCGCCCCCACTCCTGCCCGGCATCACGCACCGGCCACCCCGCCGGGCAGGGGGAGGGGACCGAGCACGACGACCGGCTGGGGGACCAGATGACTGACGCTGTCGGCACCGAAGGACCTGACGTTGTCGGCACCGAAGGAAGTGGCGGAGCTGGCACCGAGGGAAGTGGCGGAGTCGGCACCGAAGGACGTGGCGGAGTCGGCACCGAGGGAACTGGCGGAGTCGGCGCGGCCGCGCGGCTGCAGCAGCTCTTCGAAGGCCGTCGGCTCACTCCGACACAGCGCCGCATCGCGCACTGCCTGGTCCGGCAGGCGGCGGACGTGCCCTACCTGTCGAGCGTGGAACTGGCACACCTGGCCGGGGTCAGCCAGCCGTCGGTGACCCGCTTCGCGGTCGCCCTCGGCTTCGACGGCTATCCGGCCCTGCGCGAGCACCTGCGGGCGGTCGCACCCACCGGGCACGGCTTCGACGGACGGTCGGCCAACCCGTACCAGCGCGCCGTCCAGGCCGAGATCGACAACCTGCGGCACCTGGCGTCCCTGCTCACCGACCCCGAACCCGTCGAACGCGCGGGCCGTCTGCTCGCCGCCTCCCGGCCCCTGCCGGTGCTCGGGCTGCGCGCCTCCGCCGCCCAGGCCCGCGGCTTCGCCTACTTCGCCGCGAAGGTCCACACCGACGTACGGCTGCTCGACGAGGGCGGCTCACTGCTCGCCGACCGCGTCGACGCGGCCCAGCAGGCCGGCGCGAGCGCGCTGCTGTGCTTCGCGCTGCCCCGCCACCCGCGCGAACTCCTCGACACCCTCGCCCATGCCCGTGCCGTCGGCCTGACCGTGGTGACCGTCGCCGACGGCACGTTCGCCCCGGTCGCCGCCCACAGCGACCTGCTGCTCCCCGCCGCCGTGGGCACCGGCCTCGTCTTCGACACCGTCAGCGCCCCCATGCTGCTGGGCCAGGTCCTCCTGGAGGCGATGTGCGACGCCCTCCCGGACGCCCAGGCCCACCTGGAGGAGTTCGACGCGCGGGCCGCGGCGCGGGGGCTGTTCGTCGACTGACCGAGGCGCGGCCCGGGCTGCCCGGCGGACGCCGGCGGACCGAGAGGTCAGTCCGTGCCGCGCAGCGCCGCCCAGGTGCCTTGCGCGACGACGCCGTCGGGGTCCAGCCCCTTGTCGCTCTGGAAGTTCCGCACCGCGTCCTGCGTCCCGGTCCCGAAGTCGCCTTCCGCGTCCCCGACGCCGTACCCGCGCCTGGTCAGCATGCACTGGACCTGCACCACGCGTTTGCCGCTGTTCCCCAGACGGGTGCGCCCATTGCCGGAGTAGTACGTGCACTCCGAGAGCCAGGCCGGGGTCGAGGGCTCGGTGGGCTCGTCGGTCGGGCTCGCCGTGGGCTCGGTGGGCGCGCTGGTCTCGGTGGCGGGAGCGGAGGAGTCCGCGTGTTCGTCGTCGCTCGCGGAACCGGAACCCGAACCGGACTCGTCGGGGCGCGGGGGGCCGTCGTCGACCGCGTCCCGGTCGTCCTTGCCGGACACCTCCGAGACCCCCGATCCGCCGTCCGGGGCCGCCGCCGCACCGTTCGAGCCCGCGGTCGCCGACCCCGAGGCGGCGTCGCCGGGCCGTGCGTCGGCGGACTTCGTCATACCTCGCTGCGGCGAGGCCGTGGTGGTGGAGGGGCTTCGGAGGGTGAGTACGACGACACCGGTGGCCGCGACGCAGAGAGCCAGACCGGAGGCTCCGATCAGCACGCGCCTACGGCGGGTCCGGGTGCCGGGCGGCGTCGGGGGTAACGGTTGTGCCGAGGCGTCGGCGGACGGACCCGGCGACGCGGCGACGGCGGCCGGGGCCTTCCCCCGCGGTTCGGGGCCGGGCTGTTCGAGGGGGAGCCGGCACAGCGCCTCGTACGCCTGCTGCCGGGCCAGCACTCTGCCGCCCAGCGGGTCGGGCCAGCCGAACGTCCCGGACGGTCCGGTCGCCTCGGACCCCGGGGAGCCGGACGGGGCGGCCTCGATCAACTGCTCGGGCGTCGGCCGATCTCCGGGCTCCTTGGCCAGGCAGGCGGAGAGCAGTGCGGTGAGCCTCGCGTCGGCCGCCGAGATCTCGGCGAGCACCTCCGGGTTGGGCTCCTCGAACGCCACCCGGTGCATGACGTCGACGCCCGTGCCGTCGCCGAACGGCGCGCTGCCGGTCGCCGCGAAGATCAGGGTGCAGGCCAGGGAGAACACGTCCGAGGCCGTGTCGCAGGTGCCTGTCCGCAGATACTCCGGCGACATGTAGGCCGGGGTGCCGACCCGGTTGCCCGTGCCGGTGATCGCGCTCGCGTCGGCGGCCTTCGCGATACCGAAGTCGATGACGTGCGCGCCCCGGGCGGACAGCAGGACGTTGGACGGCTTCAGGTCCCGGTGCACGATCCCCGCGGCGGAGAGATCGGCGAGGGCCGGCCCCAGCTCCGCCACCAGCCGCCGGACGGCGACGGCCGACAAGGGGCCGTCCTCGTGCACGGCCGCCGCCAGATCGAGCCCCGGCAGATACTCGGTGGCCATCCACAGCAGTTCGTCCCGGAAGCCCGTGCCGGCCAGGCGCGGCATGCGCGGCGTCCGCACCCGGCTGTGCACCGACGCCTCCTGCTCGAACCGGCGGCGGAACCGGATGTCCTCCGCGTACTCGGGCCTGATCACCTTCACCGCGACGAGGTCGGGGCCGCCGTCCGTGGGGCGCGCCAGATAGACGCGCCCCATCCCGCCGCTCCCGAGCAATCCCACCGGCACATAGGGACCGATACGGTCCGGGTCGCCGGGGCGCAGGGGCAGCGCCCCCGCCTCTCGCAGCGCCGCGGCCCTGTCCGCCGTCGCACGTGGTGGCACCGGCCGCTGCTCTGACACAACACCCCCGAAGTGATTTTTGGCGTACATCAGTTCGCCCCCAGAAAACTGAGGCTAGCTCAGCATGGGCTCACGTTCCGGGTTATCGGTCACATCCGCCCCACCCGCGGCTCAGGAGGCCGCGCGTCGCACCTCCGTCGTGCCCGATCCCACCGGTCCGATCCGCAGCACCGTGCCCGTCAGATCGGTGAACGACTCGACCTCCACCCGACCTTGCCCGCCGGGCGTGGTGCCGTTCACCCGGTACGTCTCCGGGTCGGCGTCCCCGATCTCCACCTCCAGCACGGCACGGGAGTTCGGCGGCACCGTCACCCGGGTCGCGTGCGTGTCCTCGGAGCGGCGCACCCGGACCGAGACCGGCCCGCGCACGGAGGGCACCGTCCCCTCGACCTCGGTCAGGGACCCGGTCCTGGGCCGGATCCGGAACCCGGCCGCCCCGGGCTCGCTGACCTGCACGCCGAGGATGTGCCGGGCCACCGCGTTGGCCGGCGCGGACGCCCAGGCGTGGGAGAGCGTCATGTTGGACTTGAGTGCGGGGTCCCACGCCTCCGTGACGACGGTCGCCTTGAGCGCGTCCAGCATGTGCAGCCACGAGTTGGTGGCCGTGGAGGTGAGCAGGGCGAGCGCCGCGTCGGAGCGGCCCAGCCGGAACAGCGCGTCGAGCAGGAACTGCGACCCGTACACGCTCACCTTCATGCCGCCCGCCGCCAGGGTGTCGCCCAGCCTGGCCCGTACCTCCTCGTCCAGCGTGTCCGCGACACCCAGCGCCACCGGGAAGGCGGTCGCGTGCTGGGCGCTGTGCGTGGTGCCGACGCCGTCGAGGAACCGCCCGCCCGCACCGTCGAGGAGGGTGGCGCGCATGGCGGTGGCGAGGGTGTCGGCCCGGCCGCGCAGGGCGGTCGCGTCGGCGTCCTCGCCGAGGGCCGCGGCGCACTCGGCGAGCGCCTCGAAGGCCGCGTACTGGAAGGCGTTGACGACCGTGTTGACGTTGGTGAACACGTAACCGTCACGGCTGGCTGTCGGCCAGTCGACCAGATCGCCGAGGTTCTGGCTGGTGCCGCCGGGCGCCTTGCGGACCAGCCCGTCGGAGTCCAGGTACGAGGTGAGGTTCTTGGCGGTCAGCAGGTCGTAGTCCTTGGCGAGCTGCCGGTCGTCGCCGGTGGCGAGGTAGTCCTCCCACGCGGAGATCGCGCACATCAGCCGGTACTCGGTGGGCCAGGTGCCCTTCCGGACCAGATAGTCGTTCGACCAGCGGGCGAGCGCGTACGAGCGCTGCACCCCGTACTCGGAGAGCTGGTTGATCAGCGCGTCGCCCTCGTACGGGCCGCGTTCGCGGGTGGGCGTGTCCGTGTAGAGGTCGCCGCGCGTGGCCTCGATGGAGTACCGGCACAGCTCCCACACCCGGTCCAGGTCGGCGTCGGAGCTGCGGAACGAGGCGTGCGAGTCGTCCCAGTCGAGCTTCCAGGCGCGGCCGGTGACGACCGCCTTCGACAGGTCGAGTGTGGTGCGCAGCTCGGCCCAGCGGAAGCCGCGGTAGCCCCAGTGCTCGACACGCTGCTCGCCGTCGCGCAGGGTCCACACCTCGCGGTAGGCGTTGGTGGCGCGCAGCTGGTACCTGACCGTGCCGTCCGCGTTCAGCTCCTCGCCGAGCCGCACCTCGACCGTGTCGCCCGCGCCGCCGGTGACCTCCAGGGCCAGCCCGCCGACGATCTCCCGGCCGAGGTCGACCAGCCAGCGTCCGTCGGCGACCTGGGTGACGGAGGCGGGGGTGACGTCGTGCGGCCGTATCGCCTCGATCAGGGCCGGGACGAGACCGTCGATCGCCGTACGGACGACCGGCTTGAGCCAGTCGCCGTCGTCGAAGCCCGGCTTGGTCCAGCCCACCGGCTCGCGGCGCAGGTCCCAGTACTCCTGCGGAACGGTGAAGTAGCTGCTGCCCGCGCTGCCCTTCGACGGCAGCAACCCGGCCTGGCGGCGCGCCGTCCAGTGGTCCCCGGAGGCGACGGTCGACCGGCTGCCGTCGGTGTACGTGATCTCCAGCTGGGCCAGGAACTTCTGCTGCGAGGTGGTCCAGCACAGTGCGGCCAGCGCGTTGGCCCTGCCGTCGGCACGCAGCGTGGAGGTCACGTCGAAGGCCTGGTAGGCGGTCCCCTCGCCGGAGCGGACGGAGGCGTAACCGACCGTCGTGCCGTTGCTCCACACCTTCGCGACGTACTGCCGGGCCGGATCGGGCGAGGTGGCCGCCACATAGAGGATCGCCGCGGCTATCTCCTTGCCGGCCGCCGTGTCGTACTCGTGGCGCAGCAGCGCCCAGGTGTCGTCGGCTCCGTAGGAGGAGAGCGAGGACGCGCCGGCCGGGAAGGTGAGGACGCCGCCGGCGACCGTGCCGGTGGCGAAGGTGCCCTTGTCGGAGGCGAAGTCGTCGTCGAGGAGGACCGTGCCGTCGGCGGCCGTGAAGGTGACCCGGTCGTAGACCTGGGACTCGGTGCTGCCGTTGCGCAGACCGACGTTGCCGGAGGCGTAGCGGCTGTCGGTGGTGGTGTCGACGACGGTGCCGTTGACGGTGGTGGTGAAGGTGGCGCCCGCCATGGTGACGCCGAGGTCGACCCACTCCCCGGCGGTGACCGCGAACGGCAGCTTCACCTCGCCGAGCACGGTGTACGTGCCGCCCACGCAGACGTGCTTGCGCAGGACACCGGTGGTGCCCGCGCGCAGCTGCCACATGTAGTTGTTGGCGGTGTTCGTGGCCCGGAACCACAGCCCGGCGGCCACGGCGCTGATCTTCACGCGGACGGTGAGGGTGCCGTCGGTCATCACCGGCCCGGCCGGTGCCCAGATAGGCTTCGCCTCCCATTCGTCCTCGACCGACGTGGCCAGCAGGGTCGGCTCCGACCAGGCCGAACGCCGCTCACCCCAGCTGCTGACCCGCCACCAGTAGGCAGTACGGGGCTGCAGGGCGGGTCCGCCGTACGGTACGGCCGTGGAGTCGGCGGACTTCCGCTTCCCGGAGTCCCACACCAGCTCGTCGTCCTGGAAACCGCCCGGGGTGGCCGCCAGTTGGAGCTGGTAGGCGTGCTGCACGGTACCGGCACAGAAGTCGGGCACCTGCCAGCTGAAGCGAGGCTTGTGTCCGGCACTCGTGCCCAGCGCCCGCGGCAGCAGATCGGTGAGCATCCCGGTGGGCGCGGGCGGCTTCCCCGCGGCACCGATCGTGCCTGCCGGGCCGGGGGCGGCGAAGGCCCGGGGCCCGGACAGGACGACGGAGGCGGCTGCGGTGCCGCCCAGCTGGAGAAGTCTTCGCCGTGAGAAGTCCCGCGCCATGGTGCACCTTCGGGTCGATGTCGATGAGGTCGGCCGGTGAGAACGACCGTTCATGAAAGGTTTCAATGCGATTGCCCGGAGGTTAGGGTTCCGCGTCGAATCCGGTCAATGGGTGGGACGCACTTCGAATCCTGGTGAATGAAACGATTTAACCGACCCTGTGGGGGCGCTGTGCCGGCCCTGAGCGGGGGTGGGCTCGCCCGGCGTACGGCCGGCCCCTCCGTCGGCTCGCCCGGCTGGATCGTCGTCGGCGACAACGGCTGCGGCGACCGGATCGCGGTGGACCTGACGCCGGGGCCGCGATCGTCGACCTGGCCAACGAGATCCTCGCCCGCTGGGACCGCCCTCCGATCAGCCGGACCGTCCTCGAAGGGGACCTCGGTCCGCCGGCCCGAACGACGGTGGTGCCCGGTGGACGAACCCGGCGTACCGGTGTCACCGGCCTCGGCTAGAGTCTCGCCTCACCTCGGTCGGACGTCCTGACCGGGGCTGTGCGCTGGGGGTACGGCAACATGGGGCCCGAAAGAACGGACCTGCCGGGTTACGAGATCCAGGAAGTCCTGGGCCAGGGCGGATTCGCCACGGTGTACAGGGCCCGGCAACTGGCCGTGGGCCGGGAGGTCGCGCTGAAGGTGGACAGCAGGGTGCTGACCACACCGCGCGACCGGCAGCGCTTCCTGCGCGAGGTGACGGCCGCCGGGCAACTGTCCGGCCACCCCCACGTGGTCCCGGTGTACGACGCCGGGGTCCTCGCCGACAGCCGCCCCTACATGGTGCTGGAGCTGTGCCCCGGCGGCTCCCTGGGCGACCGGCTGCACCGGCAGGGCGCGCTCCCGGCCAAGGAGGCACGCGACATCGGTGTGGGCCTAGCGGACGCGGTGGCCGCCGCCCACGCCGCCGGGGTGCTGCACCGCGACATCAAGCCCGGCAACGTCATGGTCAACCGGTACGGCGGCGTCGCCCTCACCGACTTCGGCCTCGCCGCCATGCCCCGGCCGGGCCGCGAACTGTCCGTGACCCGGGAGGCGCTGACCCCCGCGTACGCGCCGCCCGAGGCCTTCCACATGGCGGACCCCAGCCCGGCCGGCGATGTGTACTCCCTGGCCGCGACCGTCTACGCCCTGCTGTGCGGCCGCCCGCCGCACTACCCGGAGGACGGCACCCAGCTCAGCCTCGCCGAACTGATCGTGCGCCACACCTGGCCGTACACCGACCTCCCCGGACTGCCGCCCGCCTTCAACTCGGCGCTCCGCCACGCCCTCGCGTCCGACCCCGCCCGGCGCCTCTCCGACGCGGGCGCCTTCCGCGACGCCCTCGCTGGGGTCGACCTCGACACCGTCGACCTGGGAGGCGGCGGCGGTGGCTTCGGACCGCCGCCCAGCATGACGACGGTCCCGGCGTACCGGGGCGCGCCGCCCACGACGATGCCGCCGTACCGTGACACGCCGCCCGCGACGACGCAGTCGCCGTACGGGGACGCGCCCACGGGCGGGGGCGGCAGCACCGTGGTGCCCGGGCCGGGTGGGGCGGGCGGCACCACCGTCGTTCCCGGGCCCGGTGGCGACGGCGGGCGGAAGGGCGTGGCGCGGCGCCGGCCGGCCGTGATCGCCGTACTGGCGGCCGTGGCCGTCTCCGTGAGCGTGTCGGTCACCGTGGTGACGTACCAGAACGACGACAGGGACAGCGGGGGAGGCGACTCCTCCTCGACGGCCACGCCGTCCACCGGTGCCACCGCCGACGGCAAGGGCACCTCGGGGTTCGAGGTGGCGACCACGACGGAGAACTGCCCCGCCGCGGACGTCGGCGGCGTGGGCGGCCGGTGCGTCGCGACCCCGGAGTGCTGGAGCGGCATCGTCGACATCTCCGGCATCGTCACCGTCAGCCGTGCGGACTGCCAGACCAAGCACGTCTGGGAGACCTTCGCGATCGCGCCGCTGCCGAAGGACGGCATGACGAACAACGCGCGCGACCTGGTCAGACATCCGGACGTCAAGGCGCTCTGTTCGCAGAAGGTCATGGCCGCCACGATGACCTCCGGCGGCCGTGACGTCGCGGACGAGTGGAACGTCGACGTCGTCCCGCCGTCGGCGGTCGAGTGGGACAACGGGCTGCGCGTCTTCCGGTGTGTGGCCGCGGCGGTGACGGACGACGGCGAGAAGACGGGAAGCCAGTTCGCGGTGCGGAGCTGACAGAGGTCCGGCCGAGCCCCGAGCCCGGGCCGTACAACCTGCACGGGCCCGCGCGGCCCGCACCCGCTCCGTCACGTAGGCCAGACCTCCGATCACCTGTCAGTGACGGGACTCTCATGGCACGTCGGCCGCATTGCCGCGACCATGGTGTTCCTCACCAGGCAGGCCGAAGGGAACGGGAATGCTCCGCAAGGTACTGGTCGCCAACCGAGGCGAGATCGCGATCCGGGCGTTCCGCGCCGGCTACGAAGTGGGCGCGCGGACCGTCGCCGTCTTCCCCCACGAGGACCGCAACTCGCTGCACCGGCTCAAGGCCGACGAGGCCTACGAGATCGGCGAACCGGGGCACCCCGTGCGGGCGTATCTCTCCGTCGAGGAGATCATGCGCGCCGCCCGGCTGGCGGGCGCCGACGCCGTCTACCCCGGCTACGGGTTCCTGTCGGAGAACCCCGAGCTGGCCCGGGCGTGCGAGGAGGCGGGCATCACGTTCGTCGGCCCCAGCGCGCACATCCTGGAGCTGACCGGCAACAAGGCGCGCGCCGTGGCCGCCGCCCGCGCCGCCGGCGTACCGGTCCTGGGCTCCTCCGAGCCCTCCACCGACGTGGACGAACTGGTCCGCGCCGCCGACGACATCGGCTTCCCCGTGTTCGTCAAGGCCGTCGCCGGCGGCGGCGGACGCGGAATGCGCCGCGTCGAGGACCCCGCCGCGCTGCGCGAGTCCATCGAGGCGGCGTCCCGCGAGGCCGCCTCCGCCTTCGGTGACCCCACCGTCTTCCTGGAGAAGGCCGTCGTCGAGCCCCGCCACATCGAGGTGCAGATCCTCGCCGACGGCCACGGCGACGTCATCCACCTCTTCGAGCGCGACTGTTCGGTGCAGCGCCGCCACCAGAAGGTCATCGAGCTGGCCCCGGCCCCGAACCTCGACCCGGCCCTGCGCGACCGGATCTGCGCCGACGCCGTACGGTTCGCCCGGGAGATCGGCTACCGCAACGCGGGCACCGTCGAGTTCCTCCTCGACCGCGAGGGCAACCACGTCTTCATCGAGATGAACCCCCGTATCCAGGTCGAGCACACGGTCACCGAGGAGGTCACCGACGTCGACCTCGTGCAGTCCCAGCTGCGCATCGCCGCCGGGGCCACCCTCGCCGACCTCGGGCTCTCCCAGGAGACCGTCACGCTGCGCGGCGCCGCCCTCCAGTGCCGTATCACCACCGAGGACCCCGCCAACGGCTTCCGCCCCGACACCGGCCGCATCAGCGCCTACCGCTCGCCCGGCGGCTCCGGCATCCGCCTCGACGGCGGCACCACCCACGCCGGTACGGAGATCAGCGCCCACTTCGACTCGATGCTGGTCAAACTGACCTGCCGGGGCCGGGACTTCACCACCGCCGTCAACCGGGCCCGGCGCGCCGTCGCCGAGTTCCGTATCCGGGGCGTGGCCACGAACATCCCGTTCCTGCAGGCCGTCCTCGACGACCCGGACTTCCAGTCGGGTAACGTCACCACGTCGTTCATCGAGCAGCGCCCGCACCTGCTCACCTCCCGGCACTCCGCCGACCGGGGCACCAAGCTGCTCACCTATCTGGCCGATGTCACGGTCAACAAGCCGCACGGCGAGCGGCCCGCCCTGATCGACCCGTCCACCAAGCTGCCTCGGCCCACCGTCACCGAACCCCCGGCCGGCTCCAAGCAGAAGCTCGTCGAACTCGGCCCGGAGGGCTTCGCCCGCTGGCTGCGCGAGTCCCCGACCATCGGCGTCACCGACACCACCTTCCGGGACGCCCACCAGTCGCTGCTCGCCACCCGCGTCCGTACGAAGGACATGCTCGCCGTCGCCCCCGTGGTCGCCCGGACCCTGCCGCAGCTGCTCTCCCTGGAGTGCTGGGGCGGCGCCACCTACGACGTCGCCCTCCGCTTCCTCGCCGAGGACCCCTGGGAGCGGTTGGCCGCCTTCCGCGCCGCCGCGCCCAACATCTGCCTCCAGATGCTGCTGCGCGGCCGCAACACCGTCGGCTACACGCCGTACCCGACCGAGGTCACCGACGCCTTCGTCCAGGAGGCCTCCGAGACCGGCATCGACATCTTCCGGATCTTCGACGCGCTCAACGACGTGGGCCAGATGCGGCCCGCCATCGACGCCGTACGGGCCACCGGGACGGCCGTCGCCGAGGTCGCCCTCTGCTACACCTCCGATCTCTCCAACCCCGGCGAGCAGCTCTACACGCTTGACTACTACCTCCGGCTGGCCGAACAGATCGTCGAGGCGGGCGCCCACGTGCTGGCCGTCAAGGACATGGCGGGACTGCTGCGCGCCCCGGCCGCCACGAAGCTCGTGACGGCGCTGCGCCGCGAGTTCGACCTGCCGGTGCACATTCACACCCACGACACGGCGGGCGGCCAGCTCGCCACCTACCTCGCCGCGATCCAGGCCGGCGCCGACGCCGTCGACGGGGCCGTGGCGTCCATGGCGGGCACCACCTCGCAGCCGTCGCTGTCGGCGATCGTGGCCGCGACCGACTACTCCGACCGGCCCACCGGCCTCGACCTGCAAGCCGTCGGGGACCTGGAGCCCTACTGGGAGAGCGTCCGCCGGATCTACGCCCCGTTCGAGGCGGGCCTCGCCTCACCCACCGGCCGTGTCTACGACCACGAGATCCCCGGCGGCCAGCTCTCCAACCTCCGCACCCAGGCCGTCGCCCTCGGCCTCGGCGACCGCTTCGAGGACATCGAGGCGATGTACACCGCCGCCGACCGCATCCTCGGCCACCTGGTGAAGGTCACCCCCTCCTCCAAGGTGGTCGGCGACCTCGCGCTGCACCTCGTCGGCGCCGGAGTGGCCCCCGAGGAGTTCGAGGCGACGCCGGACCGGTTCGACATCCCCGACTCCGTCATCGGCTTCCTGCGCGGCGAGCTGGGCACCCCGCCCGGCGGCTGGCCCGAGCCGTTCCGCAGCAAGGCCCTCCAGGGCCGCGCCGACGCCAAGCCCGTCCAGGACCTGAACGCCGAGGACCGTACCGGACTGGAGAAGGACCGGCGCGCCACCCTCAACCGGCTGCTGTTCCCCGGCCCGACCCGCGAGTTCGAGACCCACCGCCAGACCTACGGCGACACCAGCGTCCTCGACAGCAAGGACTTCTTCTACGGGCTCGGTCCCGGCAAGGAGTACGCCGTCGACCTGGAGCCCGGCGTCCGGCTCCTCATCGGCCTGGAGGCCGTCGGCGAGGCCGACGAACGCGGCATGCGCACGGTGATGTCCACGCTGAACGGCCAACTGCGCCCCATCCAGATCCGCGACAAGGCCGCCTCCTCCGACATCCCCGTCACCGAGAAGGCCGACCGCTCCAACCCCGGCCATGTCGCCGCCCCGTTCGCCGGCGTGGTCACCCTCGCGGTCGCCGAGGGCGACGAGGTCGCGGCCGGTGCGACGGTCGCCACCATCGAGGCCATGAAGATGGAGGCCACCATCACCGTCCCGAAGGCCGGACGGGTGTCCCGCCTGGCCATCAACAAGATCCAGCAGGTGGAGGGCGGCGACCTGCTCGTCGAGATCGTCTGACCCACCCGCGGGCGGCATCGCGACCGGTCGACCGGAAAACCCGGTCCGCACGGAACGGTGCCGCCCGCCTCCGTATGGTCCGCCGCCCTCGCGACCCGCCCCTGCCCGCCCCGGGGCAGCGGCGGCCGACACCGACGCGGACGCCGCGCCCCGGCGGCCGCGAGGGAGGAACGCCTGCCATGACGGTGATCTACGAGATCAACACCCTCGTCTGGCTACGGGAGTTGAGCGAACGGTACGGACGCCGCGTCACCCTCGGCGACGTGCCCGGCGAGGTCTGGGACGAGGTCGCGCTGCCGGGCCTCGACGCCGTCTGGCTGATGAGGGTGTGGAACTGCTGCCGATGGAGTGCGTTCAAGTGCGTTCTGGTGAGCGGGAGTGAGTGCTGCTGGTCTGTGTTGTGTCACGCGCCTCGGTGGTGGTGTCGGTTTCAGCGGGGAACTGACGTTCTCTCATCGAATGCGTGACCTTCGTGGGTGGCGCTCGTTTTCCATGGCGACAGGGTTCTTCGGGTGGGGCCGGGCGGGAGTGACAGAGTGGGTGGACTGAGGAGCATCGCCGCGCCGTTCGTCGCGTCCGGTCCGAGTGGTGTGGCCGTGCGAACCCGCCTCAAGCAGCTGACGCCGGACGATGAGAAGGCGCTGCGCCAGGTCGGCGGACATCTGGGGTCGCTGGCTTCGAAGGATCTCAAGGCGCGGTGCCGGGTCGGCCTGGAGCATTCCGGTCAGGCGTGGGCGGTGCGTAAGCGGGAGCTGACGCCGCTGTCGTCGTCGCGGTGGGCGGGGGCGATCACCAAGGCCTCGCATGACCAGTGGGCGCTGGCCCGGCGCTGCCAGCTCGCGCACATCCAGGGCCTGGAAGCCGGTGTTCGCACCAACGAGGACCGGCTGTCCCGGCCGGTCGTGCAGAAGGGGACGAAGAAGGCGCCGGGGGGTTGCCGGTCCCGGCGGGAGTGGCATGCGAAGTCGAGGCGGCTGCGGGTCCTTGAGGACCGGCTGGCTGCCGCGCGGGCGGACCGTGAGGCGGGCGTCGTGCACGTGGTGCGCGGCGGCAAGCGTCTGGCCCGCTCCCGGCACCACCTGGAGGCGGCCGGGCTGTCCGAGTCCGGGTGGCGTGGGCGGTGGGAGGCGGAGCGCTGGTTCTGTCAGGCGGGACGGGGAGTCCGGCAAGCGCTCCGGCAACGAGACCATCCGCATCAGCCCCGACGGCGAAGCGAGTATCAAAGTCCCCGCGCCGCTCGCACATCTGGCGAACGTCCCGCACGGGCGGTACGTCCTGGCCTGCCGGGTCGCGTTCGCGCACCGGGGCGGCGAGTGGGCGGACCGCGTCGCCACCGACCGGGCGATCGCCTGTCGCATCCACTACGACACCGGCCGGGACCGCTGGTACCTGACGGCCGTCTGGCAGATTCCGACCGCACAGACCGTCCCGATGGACGCCGCGCTCGCCCACGGTGTGGTCGGCGTGGACATGAACGCCGACCACCTGGCCGCCTGGCGCCTGGACATCCACGGCAACCCGACCGGCAGCCCGCGCCGCTTCTTCCACGACCTGACCGGCACCGCCGGACACCGTGACGCCCAGGTCCGCCACGCCCTCACCCGCCTCCTGCACTGGGCCCGTACCTGTGATGTGAAGGCGGTCGCGGTGGAGGACCTGGACTTCGCCGCCGAGAAGACCCGCGAGAAACACGGCCGCCGCACACGCTTCCGCCAACTGATCTCCGGCATGCCCACCGGCAAACTCCGCGCCCGACTGACCTCGATGGCCGACGCCACCGGTATCGCTGTCATTGCCGTCGACCCGGCCTACACCAGCCGCTGGGGTGCCCAGCACTGGCAGAAGCCCCTCACCAGCACCACCCGTCAGACCACCCGCCACGACGCTGCCGCCGTGGCGATCGGAAGTCGCGCCCAGCAACACCCGATCCGGCGACGGACGGCACCGCCCCCACAGCACCGGAGTGATGCGGTGGGGCATCGGACCGTCCAGGCCCGACCAGGTGTTCCTGGGCGTGAGGAACCCCGCCGCCGCATTCCCGGACCACGGACACGATCCGTGCTGCCCGGTTGCGGAGTGAACGCGGGCGACCAGAACGCCCAACACCGTCCGGGGCGTTCGGCCGAGCATGAGACCTGGCAACAGGACTCACTCCCGCTCAGTCCCTAGAAACGGTGTGGGAACGCAGCCCGGCCGGCGTATCGCCCTGCGCGACGAGAACCTGATGGCGTCGTTCCGCGCGGCCCTGCCCGACCTCACGGAGGCGGACATCGCCGGATCCCCGTACTGCGTACGGAACTACGTCGTCGACCCCGGCGGCCACGTGCTGTCGGCTGCCGCCGCCGTACGCACGGGCGAATGGCGAGCCCTGACCCCGGTCGGATGGCCGGACGACGACACCCACCACAACTTTCTCGAGGCCGATGCCGGTCGGCTTGACGCGCGTACTCACGTACCGATACGTCTCCGACCCGCCAAGAGCGCCGCGTGTGCGATCGGTTCGCGCTCGTCATACCGCTGCCTGTGTCACACGTCCGCATGCGGAGAGATCGTGGGACGGGCTGCCCGTGTCGTCGTGGCGATGAGCGAGGCGGTGAAGGCGTGTTGCGGCGCTGTGAGAACCCTTTCGGCGGGTCCCTGTTCGACCAGTTCCCCGGCATCCATGACCGCGATGCGGTGGGCGACGGCAGCGGTGTCCAGGTCGTGGGTGATCAGCACCAGGGCCGGGCCCTCTCCCTCTACCGGTCCGCCACTGTGACTGCCGCCGTCGCCGTCGCCGTGGCCGTCGCCCAGCAGACCCGTGAGGACGTCGAGGATGCCGCGCCGGGTGACGGTGTCGAGGCCCGAGGTGATCTCGTCGCAGATCAGGACGCGGGGGTGGGCGAGGAGGGCGCGGGCCAGGGCGGCGCGCTGCAGTTCGCCGCCGGAGAGCCGGGCGGGGCGGCGGTGGGCCAGTTCCTGGGGGAGGCCCAGACGAAGGAGGGTGGTCAGGGCCTCGGTCTCGGCGGCAGCGGCGTCGACTCCGCGCAGCCGAACCGCCGTACGGGCGACCTGGCTCAGAACCGGGCGGTGCTCGTCGAAGGCGGCGCGGGCGTCCTGGAATACGTACTGGACCGCCGCCAACTGCCCCCGGCCGCGGTCGCGCAGGCTGTGCGGCAGGGGGCTGCCATCGAGGAGGATCGCGCCGTCGTGATCGCGATGGAGCCCGGCGAGACAGCGGGCGAGCGTGGTCTTGCCGCTGCCCGAACGGCCGACGACGGCCATCGATTCGCCTGCGTACAGGGCGAGTTCGGGCACTCGCACGGTCACCGACGTGCCGCGTGATCCGTCGCGATGGCGGGCGATGAGGTCGCGGACGCGCACCACGGGGCGTGCGGCTCGCCCGGCCGCCGATCCGCTCCGGTCGCCCGACCCTGTCCTTCCGGGTGACCCCGTCCCTCCGGGTGACCCCGTTTCCGCGCCCGCTCCCGGCCCTGTTTCCGCGCCCCCGGCCGTCCCCGTGAACGACAGCTGCGCGGCGAGGAGTTGGCGGGTCCACTCGTGTCGGGGTGCCGACCACACCCGCGATGTCGGGCCCGACTCCACGACGCGCCCCGCTCGCATGACGTGGACCTCGTCGGAGAGCGCGCGGACGACGTCGAGGTCGTGGCTGAGCAGGACGACCGCGATGCCCTGAGCCGCGACCGCCGCCAGTTGCTCGACGATGAGGCTCTTGGTCAGCGCGTCCTGGCCGGTGGTGGGCTCGTCGGCGACGATGACCCGGGCACCGAGCAGGAGGGCCTGGGCGAGGACGACACGTTGCTGCTGGCCGCCGGAGAGCTGGTGCGGATAGCGGCGCAACAGGGTCGCGGGGGAGGGGAGTTGGGCATCGGTCAGGGCGTGCAGGACGCGTTCCCGCATCGCTGCTCGGCGGGCGCCACGGGGCAGGTGACGTACCCGCGCGTGGGCGATGTCGTTCAGGAGGGCGGTGATCCGGCGGGCGGGATTGAGGACGGCCGCCGGATGCTGGGGCACGTATCCGACGAGGCCGTCGGCCGCCGTCACGCGGACGTCACCGGTGACGCGTGCGCCCGCCGGGAACTCACCGAGGAGGGCCAGCCCCGTGGTCGTCTTCCCGCTCCCCGAGGCACCCACCAGTGCGGTGATCCTGCCGGGCAGCACCCGCAGACTCACTGCCTCGACGATCGCCCGGCCGCCCACCTCTACCCGTAGATCCGTGATCTCGGCCAGAGGTGCCAGGGGTGCCGGGGCGGCCGGGCCGGTCTCGTCGTCGAACCGCTTCACGACCGTCGTTCCTTCCGTACCCGGCGCTCGCCGCGCCGGCCGTTCCCGTCGCGTCCGCCGGGCTTCTCCAGCGCGGCGTCGAAGAGGAGATTCGTGCCCGTGGTCAGGGCGACGATCAGCAGGGCGGGTACGACCACGGCCCACGGCTGCACGAACAGACCCGTGCGGTTGCGGTCGACCATCACCGCCCAGTCGGCGGCGTCCGGGGCCACCCCGACCCCGAGGAACGCGGCCGTGGCGACCAGGTACAGCACACCGGTCAGCCGGGTGCCGGCGTCGGCGCCGAGGGTGCGCAGGATGGAGCGGCCGACGTAGCCGACGGCCGTACGCCACCAGCTCTCGCCCTGCAGACGGAGCGCCTCGACGACCGGACGGGCGGCGGCCTCCGTGGCGGCGGCGCGCACGAGGCGGGCCGCGTCCGGCACGTTGACCAGCGCCACGAGGAGGGCGATGCCCATGGCTCCCGGGGTGAACACGGAGGCGACCAGCAGGATCAGCAGCAGCGACGGGATCGCGATCAGCACGTCCAGGGGCCGCATCAGAAGTTCCTCCAGCCAGCGCCGGTGCGTCAGCGCGGCGAACAGACCCACAGGTAGCGCGACGAGGTAGGCCAGGACACCGGCGCCGAGCGCGGTCAGGACGACCGGTCGGCCGCCGTGCAGCACCTGCCGCCATACGTCCCGGCCCACGAAGTCCGTGCCGAGCCAGTGCCCGTCGCCGAGCGTGAAGGAAGCGGACCGCGCCCCCGGCTCACCCGCGAACACCGGTCCCAGGAGGGCGAGGAGGAGAGGTACGGCGATGATCGTGACGCCGAGCGCGAAACGGCCCGTACGCCGCCGCCGGGAAGGGGAGACGGGGCCCGTGTCGGCCGCGCTGATGTCCGCGCCCGCCGTCACGCCGCCACCCCCGCCCGGGGTGCCAGCCGCCGGGCCACCACGTCCGCGCCCAGATTGAGGACGACGGTCAGGACGCCGAAGACCACGGCCAGGCCCTGGACGACGGGCACGTCGCGTTCGGCTACGGCGTTGAGGAGGACGGTGCCGAGACCGGGGATCACGTAGAGGGCCTCCACGACGATGACGCCGCACAGCAACCAGTCGACGGTGCGGGCGAGTTGCTGCGCGGCCGGGGCGAGGGCGTTCGGCAGGGCGTGGGCGTAGCGGACGCGGGCGCCCGGGACGCCGTACCGGCGGGCGTGGGCGACGTACGGGGAGGCGAGGGCGTCGACCATGCCCGCGCGGACCAGGCGGACGAGGGAGCAGACCGGCCGGGAGAGCAGGACCAGGACGGGCAGGACGAGCGCGGCCGGGTGGGCGAGCAGGTCGGTGCCGTAGCCGACGGCGGTCGGCGGCAGCCAGCCCAGCTTCAGCGCGAACACGGTCACCAGCAGCACACCGAGGGCGAACTCGGGGACCGCGTACACGGCGAGTGTCAGGGAGCTGATCAGCCGGTCGACGAGTCCGCCCTCGTGGCGGGCGGCCAGTACGCCGAGGCCGAAGCCGATCGGCACGAGCAGGGCCACGGTGAGCGCGGCCAGCAGCAGGGTCGGCCCGAAGCCGTCGGCGATGTACCGGCCGACCGGGCGGCCGGAGGTCAGGGAGGTGCCGAAGTCGCCGTGCGGCAGGCCCAGCGCCCAGTCGGCCAGCCGCTCGTGCACCGGCCGGTCGAGGTGCATGGACTCGCGGATGGCGGCGATGCGCGCCGGGTCGGGCTGGTCGCCGGCGAGGGCGACGGCGGCGTCGCCCGGCAGCGCCTCGGTGAGCGCGAAGACCAGCAGCACGACGGCTACGGTCTGCGCCACGCCGAGGAGCAGCCGCCGGGCGACGAAGGAGCGAAGACCGCCTCCGCTCACGCCAGCCACACCTTGTCGAAGCGTGCCCAGTCGAGCGTGTTGGCGGGCGCCTTGGCCTCAACTCCCTTCACCATCTTGGCCGTTCCGATGATCCAGTCGGCGAACCCCCAGATCAGGAAGCCGCCCTCGGCGTACAGCCGACGCTGCATCCGCTCGTAGACGGCGGCCCGCTCGGTCTTGTCCCGCGTCGACTGTGCCTGCTGGTACAGCGCGTCGAAGTCCTTGTGCCGCCACTTGGTGGCGTTGGTGGTGGAGTCGGTGAGCAGCCGCTGCGAGAGGTGCGCCTCGATGGGCATGGCGCCGGAGCGGTAACAGGCGAGGGTGCCGGAGTCGAGGATGTCGCTCCAGTACGAGTCCTTGCTGCCCGTCCTCACGTCGATGGTGACGCCCGCCTTCGCGGCCTGGTCCCGGAAGATGCCGGCCGCCTCGATGAACCCGGCTGCCACGGCCGAGGTGTCCAGCGAGACCTTCAGCTTCTCGGCACCGGCCTGCTTCAGCAGGGCCCGGGCCCGGTCGAGGTCCTGCTCGCGCTGCGGGAGGTCGGCGGCGTAGTACTCGTAGCCCTTGCCGAACAGGTCGTTGCCGACCACGCCGGCGCCGGAGAGTGCCCCGTCGACGAGTTCCTGACGGTCGGCGATCAGGAAGAACGCCTCCCGCACCCGCTTGTCGTCGAAGGGCGCCCGGTCCGTCTTCATACAGAACGCCTGCATGGCGCTGTTGCGCAGCCGGACGATCTCGATCTGCCCCTTGCCCTCATGGGCACGGGCGGTGGTGGGGTTCAGCTCATGGGCGTACTCGACCTGGCCACCGAGGAGCGCGTTGACACGGGCGGACTCCTCGTTGGCGACGACGAATTCGAGTTCGTCGAGGTGCGGGGCGCCCTCCCAGTAGGCGTCGTAACGGCGGAGGACGGCCGAGCGGCCGGGGGAGAACGACACGAAGCGGAAGGGACCGGAGCCGACAGGCTTCTTGTCGAAGTCGGTGGCGTTCTTCCCGGCGTTCTCCGGCACGATGTACGCGCCGAACGCCGCCAGTACATTGGGGAATTCGGCGGTCGGCCGCTTCAGTACGAACTCGATGCCCCGCTCACCGGTGGCCCGGCTGGCGTCCAGGTCGATGGGTTCCAGGGAAGCCTTGGCGCGGAAGGCCTTCTCGGGGTCGGCGATACGGCGGTAGCTGTACAGCACGTCCTTCGCGGTGACCGGCCTGCCGTCGTGGAAGGTGGCCTCGCGCAGGGTGACCTGCCAGCGGTCCAGGGCCTTGTTCGACTCCCACTTCGCGGCGAGGCGCGGCTGCGCGGACAGGTCGGCCCCGTAGTCGGCGAGCTTGTCGAACAGCGCCTTGGCTCTGGCGACGTCGGCGAACAGATTGGCCAGGTGGGGATCGAGCGTCTCGCCGGCACCGCCGCCCGCGAACGCGGCCCGCAGCCGCCCGCCGCGCTTCGGCTTGCCGTCGCCGTCGTCCGCCTGGGCATCCGTACCGCCGCTCCCGCCGCACCCGGTCAGGGCGAGCGCGCCGAGCGTGACGGCACCTGTGGCGGCGAGGAAGCCGCGTCGGCGCAGGCCGGGGAAAAGTTCGTCGTGCATGAAAGTTCCTTGGGTGAGGTGAAGTGCGGTGAGGTGAGGTGAGCGGTGCGGTGGAGTGGAGTGGAGTGGGGCGGGTGTCAGAGGGAGCGAGTGCCGATGCCGAGGCGGGCGACGACATGCAGCCGGTCCGCGTCCGCCGTACGGCCGGGCAACTGCCCCTCCCGCCAGGGTGGTTCTGTGCGCGGGCCCGGACCGTCGTGGAGTTCGAGCACCTCGAAACCGTGCCCGGCCAGGACATGACGCAGTTCCTGAGGGAACAACAGCCGCCAGGCGGACCGCTGTTCGGCGGGCGGTGCGCCGTCGTCCGAGGTCCAGACGCGGATACGGCGCAGGAGCTGGGCGGCGCGGTCCACGGTGAGCGTGGTGGTGGACCGGTGGGCGGTGCCCTGCCAGGTGAAGGCGTTGACGGTCGGGGTGTCGAGGAGGTCGGTACGGCCCAGGAAGTAGGCGCCGTTGCGCATCTCGGCGACCAGCAGCCCGCCGGGTGCGAGTGCCCGGCGACAGGAGGCGAGGAAGCCGTCGAGCTGGGTGTTGGTGTGGCAGTACAGGAGCGAGCTGTCCAGGCAGACGACCGCGTCGAAGGCCGCCCGGCCCAGGTCGAAGCCGTGCAGATCGGCCCGCACGTACGTGGGACCGGGGTGCCGGGCACGGGCATGGGCGAGCATCGCCTCAGAGAGGTCGGCGCCGGTCACCGTACGGCCGACGCCGTGCAGGTGGGCGGCGTCGCGACCGGTGCCGCAGCCCACGTCCAGGATCCTTGGTCCGGCCCCGTGGCGCCGCAGACAGTCCTCGGCCCAGCGCCCGGCCAGCCGCTCGGGATCGGGGAAGCGGGCCTCGTACAGCTCGGGGTTGTCGGTGAGGAGATTACGGCCCGGCACGGGGCCGGTCGCGCGACCCCGAGACCTGGCCGCCGCTGCGCCGGTCGGTCGTCCGGTACCTCTGTCCGTCCTCGCGGCGGGTGCTTCGGCCGTCGCTTCGCCGGTCGTCCGGTCGCTCACCTCGTCGGTCGCTCGGTCGCTCACTCCGGCCGTCACCTCGTCGGTCGCTCGGCCGGTCACGCGTTGCTCCTTTCGGAGGCCGGCGGGGCGGCGGCCGGGGCCGGGGGCGCGGGCAGTGCTCCCAGCCGGTGGAGCCAGCCGACGCCGGCCGCCGAGACCAGCCCGAACAGGGCGCAGCTCACCCAGGGCAGCCACGCGTGTCCGCCGCGCTCCCCGGCGTCCATGGCCCACCCGACGGCGGTGTTGCCGATGGCCGCGGCGACGCCCGAGACGACGTAGAAGATCCCGAAGTACGTGCCGGTCAGCTCGGGCCGCCCGAAACGCGGGATCAGCTCCATCACGAAGGGCGAGGCGACCATGAGGCCGAGGTAGAGGAGCAGCGCGCCGAGCAGGACGAGTGCGGCGGCCGGCCACCCCGAGGTGCCGAGTCCTGCCCCGACAGCGGGAGGCAGGAACGCCAGAGCTGTCACGGCGAGTCCCACACCGATCCAACGAGCCCTGTCGCCAAGCGACTTGAGCGATCTGGTGATGCGCAGCTGAAGCGCGAGGTTGGCGAGCGTGCCGACGAGGAAGACGAGACCGGCGGCGCCGTCCCAGCCCGTGGCCTCCCGGGCCCCGGCCGGCAGCAGCAGATACAGCTGGTTCTCCAGGGTGAACATGCCGACCATGGCGAGCGCGAACGCCAGGAAGGCCCGGTTCCCGAGAACCTCCCGCCAGTCCCCGAGGACACCGCCGCCGCTCGGCTCGGCCTTCCGCGCGGGCAGGACGAGGGCCTGCGCGACGGTGAGGACCGCGAAGATCCCGGCGGCGGTGAGCGCGGACGTACGGAAGTCCACGAGCAGGAGCACGCTCCCCAGCAGCGGACCGATCAGCGCACCGGTCGTCGCGAAGACGTTGAACAGCGCGAACGCCTCCGCCTTGCGCTCCCCGGCATCCTGCGCCAGATAGGCCCGCACCGCCGGGTTGAACAGCGCCCCGGCGAGCCCGCTGAGCACCGACGCGGCGAGCAGCACCGGCAGCCCGTCGCCGAGCGCGAACAGCCCGAACCCGACGGTCCGCAGCGCACACCCGGCGATGATCACGCCCCGCGCGCCGAGCCGGTCCGAGGCGGAACCGCCGATGATGAACAGGCCCTGCTGGCTCAGGTTTCGGACGCCCAGGACGATGCCGACCACGGCCGCCGACATGCCCAGGTTCTCGGTGAGGTGCGTGGCGAGGTAGGGGATCAGGAGGTAGAAGCCGATGTTGACGCCGAGCTGGTTGACCAGCAGGAGGCGGACCGCGAACGGGAAGCGGCGTATCTCATGCCATGTCTGCACGACGTATCTCCCCCGCCTTCCCGGTCATTGCCGTCTCCGCCGTCTCCGCCGTCTCCCCGGTCCTCCCGGTCCTCCCGGTCCTCCCGGTCTCCTTGGACTCGCGGAGCCGAACTCCCAGCCCCGGAAGGGCACTTGTCCGCACGAACCCGTCGGTGCCCCCGATGCCGGTCCACGGGTCGTCGGCGAGCAGGAGATGTCCGTCGAGGTCCACCCAGCGGGCCCGGTCGGCGAGATGGACGGCGGGCGCGAGCCCGAGGCTGCTGGCGGTGAGGCACCCGAGCATCAGCTCGGTGCCGCTGCCCTCGATCAGCCGGGCGATCCGGAGCGCGGCGTGGACGCCCCCGCACTTGGCGAGCTTGACGTTGACGCCGTGCACCCGCCCCGCCAGCCGCCGTACGTCCTCCAGCCCCACGGCGTCCTCGTCGGCGACGACGGGAAGCGGCGAGCGCTCCGCGAGGGCCGCGAGGGCGTCCGGATCGCCGGGGGCGAGGGGCTGTTCGACGGCCTCCACCCCGAGTTCCGCAAAACGCGGTAGCAGGGCCTCGGCCTGCGCCGGTGTCCAGGCACCGTTGGGGTCGAGGAGCAGCCGGGCACGGGGAGCGGCGTCACGGACGACCCGTACGCGCTCGACGTCGTCCTCGGGGTCCGGGGCTCCGGCCTTCACCTTGAGGACCTCGAAGCCGCTCGCGGCGAGCCGACGCGCCTGTGCCGCGGCACGCGTCGGCGAGGTGATGCCGATGGTCCGGGCGGTCGCGGCCGTCGGCGCGACCGGCGCGCCGAGGAGCCGGTGCACGGGGCTGCCCGCCCGCTTTCCGACGAGGTCGAGCAGCGCGGCCTCGACGGCGGCGGTGACGGCCGGAGGGACGGCGGTCGCCCGGCCGGCGGCCGCAGGAGCGCTCGCCCCGGCCGACTCGCCGCCCCGCAGGGCCTCCAGCGCGCTCTCCGGATCGCGGAAGCGCGCGAGGTCCGTGGCGACGTCCGTGAACAGCCGCTCCAGGGCGTCGGCGTCGAGGCCGTAGTAGACGCTGGTGACGGCCTCACCGTGGCCGTGCGCCCCGTCGTCGTCCTCGACGGTCAACCACACGGCGTCACGCGCGGACATGGTGGAGCGGGAGATGCGCAACGGCTCGGCGAGTTCGAGGCGTACGGTGCGCTGGGTGACCTTCACAGTCTCTCTTCCGAACGGGGGGCCTTGAGCGGGTCGGCGACCCTGCCGCACCGGACCCAGCCGACGGCCTCGGCCGCTCCGGGATGGGGGATCTCGACGGGGCGGGTGGCGGCGGAGGCCGGGTCGAGGCCGTGGGCGGCGGCGAAGTCGTCGTCGTAGACGCTGCCGAGGTAGCGGTGCGGGCCGTCCGGGAAGACGGTGGCGACGACGGCGCCCGGGTGGACGCGGGCCGCCCAGGCGGCGACGAGCGCGACCGCGCCGGTGCTCCAGCCACCGCTGACGAAGCTGCCCCGCGCGAGGCGTCGACAGCTGTCGACGGCCTCCGCCGGGCCGACCCAGTGCACCTCGTCGAAGGCGTCGTAGGCGACGTTGCGCGGGTGGATGCTGCTGCCCAGGCCGCGCATCAGCCTCGGCCGGGCCGGCTGGCCGAAGATCGTCGAACCGGTGGAGTCGACGCCGACGAGGCGCAGCGCCGGCCAGTGCCGCCGCAGCGGGCCGATGATGCCCGCGCTGTGGCCGCCGGTGCCGACGCTGCACACCAGGACGTCCAAGTGGTCCAGCTGGACCGCGAGTTCGGCGGCGAGCGAGGCATAACCGGCGGTGTTGTCGGGATTGTTGTACTGGTCGGGCCAGTACGCGCCCGGCAGCACGGCGAGCAGCTCCCGCAGCCGCGCGAGGCGTGCCGCCTGCCAGCCGCCCAGGGGCGCCGGACGGTCCACCAGCTCCAGCCGTACACCGTGGGAGCGCAGCAACTGCCGCATGGACGGCTCCAGTTCACTGTCTCCGACCAGCACGACGGGATGGCCGAGCGCCTGCCCCGCGAACGCCAGCCCGATGCCCAACGTGCCGGACGTCGACTCCACCACCGGAGCGCCGGGCCGCAGTTCACCGCGTTCGCGGGCACCCAGCAACATGGACACGGCGGCCCGTGCCTTCATACCGCCCGCCGCGAGCCCTTCCAGCTTGGCCCAGAACCCCGGCTGCGGACCGGGCAGATCGGCGGTGATGCGCGCCAGCGGCGTCCGTCCGACCAGGGACAGCAACTCCGGGCGTGCGACGGCACGCAGGGCGGTCGGCGCGGTCACTGGCCGTCTCCCGAATCAGGAACCGAATCGGGAGACGAACCCGAACCGGCGTCCGCTCCGTTCAGGCGGTAGCGGTGCAGTGTGCCCGCCCCCGCGTCCAGCCAGAAGAAGGGATACGGCTCCGCGCACACCGCGCTCACCCCGTGACCGAGGAACCGGGGAAGCACCGCGCTGCCCGTCTGCGCGAACATCACCAACTGCTTGCCGTACGCCAGCGCGTGCCGCCGCAATGGTTCGAAGCTGCCGTTGCTCAACGTCATCCCGGAGACCAGGAGCGCGTCACAGCGGTCGGCCGCGCCGAGCGCGTCGGTGACGACCTTCTCGCCCCACTCCGTGACCCCGCCCTTGAGATCGCACGGCACATAGCGGAGCCCGCGTGAACGCAGCGCCTCCAGCAGGGAGTTGACGACGCCGACCACCAGTACGTTCGCGCCCGGCGATAGATCGAGCAGCTCGACGACGGCCCGCGCCCGCGCCCTCGACTTCTCCAGCGACGTGCCGCCCGGCAGCGGGAAGGGCCGTGCCCCGTTCTCCGGTGTGTGCGGGTCGACATGCATCAGATAGGCGTCCAGCGCGGCCACCCGCACCGGGAGCGACGGATGCTCCAGGAGCCTGGCCACATCGGCGCCGACGCACTCGTCGATCGCCGCGTCCCGCAGGGCACCGGGTTCGACCGCGCAGGACCCCACGGCCCCGGCGAGACGCAGACTGAGCACCTCGTTGCGATAACCCGTGCCGCGCCCGTCGTGCCGCACGGCCTGCCGCGTCACGAACGCCACGGCGATGCGCAGCGTCCCGGGATCCGGGCCGAGCCGGCCGGATCTTGCACGCTCCACCAACTCCTCGTAGGTGGCCGCGCCGGCCACCGGAGCGAGGGCGGTCACCGGATCACCAGGCCGGAGCTCAACTCGCCCAACAGCGCCTCGACCTGCCCGCGCGCGCCCGGCCCGGCCGGGTCGCCCACCATGACGTGGCCGAGATACTCGTTGTTGCTGCCGGCCGCCTTGACCTGCCTTCCCGGCTCGGCGAGCTGCACCTCCAACACCCCTGCGACATCGACGAGTCGATCGCCGTCCAGTGCTTCGAGCGTGCCCGACCTCTCCGGTACGAGGAAGCCGACGGCGGCGCTGCGCAGCCCGGTCTCCCGGTGCCGCAGATCGGGCTCGCGGCCGAGGGCGACCTCCACGGCGGCCGCGGCGAGGTCGATGCCGGTGACATGGCGGATCAGCTCGGTGATGCGGTTCCCGGCGGGCCGGGGGTTCACCTCGACCACGCGCGGACCGGCCGGGGTCAGCTTGATCTCGGTGTGCGCCACGACGCCGTCGGTGAGACCGAGCGCCTTGAGCGCGCCCAGCGCGGTCTGCTCGGCGGCATCGGCGTCGGCACCGGACAGGGCGGCGGGGAACATGTGCCCGGTCTCGATGAACGCGGGCGCCCCGCCGATGCTCTTGTCGGTCACTCCCACGACGTGCACGGCCCCCGCGTACGACACGGTCTCCACGCTCACCTCGGGCCCGCTCAGCAGCTCTTCGAGGAGGACGGTGGGCACCCGCCGCTGTCCGCGCGCGTTCAGCGGGAAGTCGGCCAACAGCCTTACCGCATCCGTGAGTTCGGTCTCGTTGTCCACGCGCCGTACGTACATGCCCGCGCACAGGTCGACGGGCTTCACGACCAGCGGATAGCCGATCTCCCGTGCCGCGCGGGCGATGTCGGCCCACTCCTCGTGGAGGGCGAAACGGGGGCCGGGCACGCCGGAGTCGGCGAGGACCCGGCGGGTGGCGTCCTTGCGGCAGGCGTTCGCGACGGCCTCCGGGCCCGGCCCGGGGAGTCCGAGGTGGCCGGCGATCCGGGCCACTGTCGGCAGGTAGTAGTCGCAGGACGAGATCACCCCGTCGAAGCCGAACACCGCGTGCAGGCGTTCCGCCTCCGGCAGGAGGGTGTCGATGTCGTTGGTGTCGGCCGTGACCACGTTCCGCGCGCCGAGCAGCGGATGGGCCGTGCCCTCGGGGGCGGAGCGCAGGTAGTGGTGCAGGTCGCGGGTGAGGAACGTGAACTCGTGCCCGCCCTCCCGGATGGCCCGTGGGAGCAGCCTGCTCATCGATCCGACCCAGCTCTCGACCACCAACAGATGAGCCACAGCTCCCCTTTTCGTGCGGTGCGTTCAGGCGTCACGGCAGCCCGGCGACACCTCGACAAGGAGGTGCCCGGCTTGGCATGTGCACCTTATCGATAATCGTTTTCATTGTCATGGGGAGAGGGTGACGGGGATGCGGGAGTGGTGTCGGTCAGAGTGCGCCGAACGGGTGTCGCGCCGCGAACTCCGGTGCGGTCATCCCGAAGAGCACCAGGTCGTGATGGCGTCCGGCGAAGAACTTGTGGTCGCGCCGCCTGCCCTCCTCGACGAAGCCGAGCCTCCGGTGCAGCGCGAGCGACGCCTCGTTGTAGGCGTACACGCCCGTCTCGCACTTGTGATGGCGCCGCTCGCCGAACATGAAGCGCAACAGCAGCACCACCGCCTCGGACGCGTACCCGCGTCGCTGATGGTCGCCGCCGACCCCGATGCCGTACGCGAACCTGCCGTCGCGCGGCTCGGTGTCGTGCGTCGAGACGGCCCCGACCAGCTCACCACTGTCCAACGCCTCGATCGCCAGCCGGAAGACGTCCCCGTCCGGCTGGGCGACGGCCTGTTCCGCCGCCCAGCGGCGGTAGCCCTCCGCGGAACGCGGCGGAAAGAGCGCGTCCACCGACCGTTGGTGTCCCGAGTGCCCGTCGATCCGCATGAACGCCTGCCAGTCCTCGGGCTCGATCCCGCGCAGCCGTACCCGCTCACCTGTCCAGAAGTCGCTCATCCGCCCATGTCAGCAGGGCCTTCGTGGGGGCGTCCAATGATTTCCGGCGGTGCCCACGGGCCTACCCGATCTCGACCACACGGGCCCAGTCGGGCGGTGAGTCCGGTACGTAGTCGGGGTCGTCCTCGTCCCACGAGGTGTGCCGGTGATGCCGGGGGAACAGGCCGACCACCGTCCGGCACGGTGGCCGGGTGCTGGGCCAGGGGGTCTGTCCGTCGGTGAGGGCCACGATGACGTCGGGCCTGGGGTGGCTGCGGAGCGCCTTGGCGAAGCCGGCGCGGAGGTTCGTACCGCCGCCGCCCAGCAGGGGGATGCCCTCGGCCCGGCACAGCGGGTGGGCGATCCGGGCCGCCGCGTCGCACGGTACGACGGTGACGAGATCACGTCGGCCGCCGACGGCACGGGAGATCGCGGCGACCTCCAGGAGGGCGCTGCCCAGTTCCGCGTCACTGACCGACCCGGAGGTGTCGATGATCACGGAGACATGGGGCGGGCGGCGCCGCAGACTCGGCAGCACGGTTCCCGGCACACCGGCCGAACGCCGTGACGGCCGGCCGTAGCTGTAGTCCTCGCCCGCGCCGGGCGCGGAGGCCGCCGACCGGACCGCGGCGCCCAGCAACGCCCGCCACGGCTGCGGCGGATGGAAGGCCTCCTCCGCCCAGCGCCGCCAGCCCTCGGGCGCGGACCCCGGACGGCCGGTGATGCCCTGCGCCACCCGGAACCGGACCGCGTCCCGTTCCTGGTCGCTCAGGCCGTGCGCCCCGTCCGGCCCCAGCTCCCATTCCCGCTCCAGGCCGTCGGCGCCGCTGCCACAGTCCAGCCACGCCAACTCCAGCGTGCGCGGCCCGAGTTGGAACTGGCGCAGATAGTCCTCCATCAGCTGTCCCTCCGGCAGCCTCAGGAACGCCGGATCGACGACCCCCTCGGGCTTGACCAACCCGTCGCCGAACACGTCGTCGTTGATCTCGCAGTCGGCGGCGATGTTCATCCGCAGCCGCTCCCCGGGGCCGGTCAGCTCACGCTCCCTGGCGACCCGGTCGCTGCGCCCGTGATGGTCGCGCAGCAGGTGCGACACCTCGTGCACCCATACGCCGGCCAGCTCCTCCACCGGCGTACGGTCCACGAAGGCCGGGGAGACGTAACACCGCCAGTGCCGGTCCACGGCCATCGTGGGCACGTGCCGCGACTCGACGGTGTGCAGCGCGAACAACGCCGTCGCCAGGTAGGGCCGGGCCCGCGCCGCCTGCAACCGGGCGGTGAAGAGCTTGTCGAGGTCGAGGCTCTGGGCGCCGATGGCGACGGGACTCCCGTCGGTGCTCCTGGCCGTGCCCCTGGCCGTGGCCGTGGCCGTGCCCGTGCCCGTGGCCGTGCCCGTGCCCGTGCCCGTGCCCGTGGCCGTGGCCGTGCCCGTGGCCGTGGCCGTGCCCGTGCCCGTGCCCCTGGCCGTGGCCGTGCCCGTGCCCGTGGCCGTGGCCGTGGCCGTGGCCGTGCCCGTGGCCGTGGCGGTGCCCATGCCCCCGGCCGTGTCCGTGGCCGTGGCGGTGCCCGAGGTCGTCGCCGTGCCGCTGCCGCTGCCGCTGCCGATGCTGCTGCCGCTGCTCGTGGCCGTCGCTGTGTCGCTGCCGCTGCCGCTGCCGCTGCCGCTGCCGCTGCCGCTGCCGCTGCCCATGCCCATGCTCGCGCTCGTCCCGGTGTTCGTGTCGGTGCTCACTTCGGCCCTCGCTCCGGGGTTCATGTCCCCACGCGCGCCCGTGCTCATCGGCGGCCCTTCGTCGCCGTCCTGGCGCGGGCCGCCGCCTGGTCCGCCCGCCGGGACAGGGTGACCACTCCGGCGAGGTTCTCGATCGCCGCCGGAACGTCCCAGTCGTCTCGGCGCAGCGAGGCGAGGGTGGTCGCGGGGACGACCACCAGGTCCGGGGCCCCGGTCTCCAGCGCCCGGACGAGCAGCGCCCAGGCCGCGTCCCAGCGGGCCCGTTCCGGACGCGCCCGGACCGCCGCCACCACCCCGTCGAGCACCGCCTGCCGCAGATCCCCTCGCTGTGGCAGTTCCGCCGCCGCCGGATCGGCGAGCAGCACCTCGGGATCCGGGAGGTCCAGCCGGTCCAGACTGGCCAGCAGCTCCAGCCCCGGGCCGTCGCCGACGGTGCCCCGGACCAGCAGGGAGAGCACATCGCGCGAGACACCGGAGGCGGTCGCGAAGGCGATCAGATGCAGGGTCATCTCCCAGCTGCGGGGCGACGGCCACGGCCCGCCCCGACGGGTCTCGCTGCTGGGCAGCTGATGCACGAGCTTGGGGCGCGCGGCCAGCAGCGCACACACCGCGCGTCGGGCGAAGACCACCGCCTCCGACAGCCGCTCCGGCGCGAGCCGCGGCAGGGTGGCCCGCGGCCAGGTCCCCCCGAGACCTCGTACGACGACCTCGTGGTCGTGCGTCCACTGCAGGTGCACGAACCGGTTGGCCAGCGGTGGGCTCAGCTCCCAGCCGTCGGCCGCCGAGGACCGGGGGTTGGCGGCGGCCACGATCCTTACGCCGGGCGGCAGTTGGAGCGCGCCGATCCGCCGCTCCAGCACCAGCCGCAGCAGCGCGGCCTGAACGGCGGGCGGCGCCGTGGACAGTTCGTCCAGGAACAGCAGTCCCCGGCCCGCCCGCACCAGTCGCACCGCCCAGTCCGGCGGAGCCATCGGCACACCCTGCTCGGCCGGGTCGTCTCCCACGATCGGCAGCCCGGAGAAGTCGGACGGCTCGTGCACGCTGGCGATCACGGTGGTCAGCGGAAGATCCAGGGTGGCCGCGAGCTGTGTCAGCGCCGCGGTCTTGCCGATCCCCGGCTCACCCCACAGCAGTACGGGCAGGTCCGCGGCGACGGCCAGGGTCAGCGCCTCCAACTGTGTGTCGGGACGCGGTTCGGTGGTCGTGGTGCGCAGCAGGCTCAACAGGTCACCGGCTACGTCGAGTTGGGAGGTGTGGTCGGAGGCGGCGGTATCGGAGAAGACGGTGGGCAGGACGGAGGGGGTGCGTGTGGGCATGTTTGATCACCTTGGGTGTGTAGTGGGCTGAAAGCGTCCCGGTGTTTCGGCGTGGGGCCCGGGTCCTCGGTCAGAAGAAGGTCGCCACGCGGGGACGGCGGTGGCGGGAAGGGCGGCGGCCCACGTGGGAGCGGACCCGGCCGGGGGCGGGATCGGCGAGGCCCGCCCGGTACAGGCCGTAGGCGATCCGCCGTCGCGCGGCCGACTCCAGCTCGTCCCGCAGAGGGCCGTCGCGCAGCACCGCCTCGGGGCCCAGGAGCCCTTCGACGACGGCCAGCGCACCGGCGATGTCCCCGTGGTCCAGCCGTTCGCGTACTCCGGACAGACAGTCCGGGCGACGGTGTGCCTCGTCGATGGCCCGCAGACAGGGGAGCGGGGTACCGGTCAGTTCGACCAGCAGCTCCTCCCGGCGGAGCTCGGCCGGGTCATGGTCCAGTGCCACCAGCACCCCGTCGACCAGGCCGATCCGGTGCCGCTCACCCCGGCACTCCACGATCCGCGCTCGCTCCGCCCGGTCCGCGGCCTCGGACGGTCCCGACCGTACGTGATCCGGCACCAGCGCCGACGCGACCAGCGGATGCAGCCGCTCGACCTCGATCGCGCCGGCACGGATCAGCTCCAGATCGGGCAGCACCCAGGTCGCGGCGTCGGGCAGGACCGGCAGCGAGCCGGTGGCACCGACGTCGCCGGACACGGCCCTGATCCGCAGCGCGGGTGGCCCGTTGCCGCCGTCGCCGATGCCCGTGCGGTCGCCCGCACCCGCACCCGGGCTCGGGCCCGGGTCGAGGTCCAGGACGATTCGGCGTCGGGTGCCGCACCGCACGAGGACGGATCCGGCGGACCGTCCCTCGGCGCGCAACACCGTCGCCGCCTCGTCCGCCCATCGCTCGACGGCACAACCGCGCTCCGACGCCAGCGTCCCCAGCATCTCCGTCCCCAGCATCTCCGTCCGCGGCACCTGCGGCACCTGCGGCACCTGCGGTTCCGGGCACGGTGGAGGCGGCCCGTCGGCGGCCGGCCGATCCGCTCCGGAACGCACCCGCAGTTCACCCGCCCTGCGGGCATCCCACAGATGACGATGCAGATCGAGCCGGTACCGACGGCTGGGCCGCGGATGCGGATGCCCGCGGGCACCGGCCTCGGAACGGGAGCCGTCCCACAGCGCGAGGCCGATCCGCTGCCCGGCATCCGCCCAGGCGGGTGGAGTCCGGGCCACGAGGTGCACGGCGTGCGGGCCGTCGCGCCCCGCCGCGGGGTACCGGGCCAGTGTGATGGTCAGGCCCGGGCGCAGCAGCCCGTCCGGAGCGATTCTCGGCATGTGCCAGCGCAGCAGATCCGGAGCCAGATGCCGTAGATCGGCGCGGACTCGGGCCGCCAGCTCCTGGCCGTGACCGCCTGCCAGGGAACGCATGTCGAAGTCGATGTCGAAGCCTGCGGCGGCACACGCCCCGGCCCAGTCGCCGACGGCACGGCGGGCGGTCGCAGTCTCGATCATGGAGGGTGGCACGGCGAACTCGCGCACGCGCGACCAGAAGGAAAGCCGGGAATCCCCGTTCGCGATGGGAGTGAGCATCAGCACTCACCTTGCGCGGACGGGACCCCCATTCTGCCAACGGAATGAGTAGTCATCGCGGGGATCGTAACGCCGCCCGCGCTGATCCCGCACATGTTTTTCGACAGCCTTCGACGACTGGCTCACCGGCCCCCGCGCCGCCCCTTTCCTGACCGACGCCAAGGTCACCCGTGACCACGGGTCGTGGTGGCTGAAGGAGGCGTTCCGCGGGCACTGAGCGCGGCCGGGCGGCACCGGCTGCCCAAGTGGTGAGGGCCGGGGCGGCGGCGTACGGTCGAACAGTGAACGCGGCGGTGGACGGAACCGTTCACCGAATCCTGCCTTTGCGATCTGCCATGAGCAACCCACACCCGACTTCCCCAGCGCGGACCACCACCCGGGAAACAGGTGGTGGTGGGAGTGCGATGGCGCTGTTCGTCATCGCGTCGTGTCAGTTGATGGTGGTGCTGGACATCACCATCGTGAACATCGCACTGCCGGACATCCAGCGGTCGCTGGACTTCTCGACGACGAGCCTCGCCTGGGTGGTCAACGCGTACACACTGACCTTCGGCGGGCTGTTGCTGCTGGGCGGGCGGGCCGGGGACATCCTCGGCCGGCGGCGGGTGTTCGTGTTCGGTGTGCTGCTGTTCGTGCTGGCCTCGCTGCTCGGCGGTCTGGCGCAGAACGCCGGCCAACTCCTCGCCGCCCGCGCCCTCCAGGGTGTCGGCGGTGCCATCGCGTCCCCGACGTCCCTCGCGCTGATCAGTACGACGTTCCGTGAAGGACCGGAGCGCAACAGGGCGTTCGGGGTGTTCGCGGCGGTCTCGGCGGGCGGCGGCGCGATCGGGCTGCTCGCGGGCGGCATCCTCGTGGAGTGGCTGAACTGGCGGTGGGTGCTCTTCGTCAACGTGCCGATCGGACTGCTGATCGTGCTGGCGACGCCCCGCTGGATCAAGGAGTCGGAACGCCACCCGGGGCACTTCGACATCACCGGCGCGCTGACCTCCACCGTGGGCATGGTGCTCCTGGTGTACGGCTTCATCCGGGCCGCGCAGGAAGGCTGGCGGGACGCTCTCACGGTGGCCTCGTTCGCCGGGGCCGTCGCCTTTCTCGCCCTGTTCATCCTGGTCGAGCGGCGTTCGAAGCAGCCGATCACACCGCTGCACATGTTCCGCGACCGGAACCGGGCGGGCACCTACGGCATCATGCTGTGTCTCGCCGCCGCGATCTTCGGCATGTTCTTCTTCCTGACGCTCTTCGTGCAGAACGTGCTGGGCTTCAGCCCGTTGCAGGCCGGCCTCGCCTTCCTGCCGGTCAGCGCGGTCATCGCGGTCGGCGCCGGCCTGGCCTCGAAGTTCCTGCCCACGTACGGGCCCAAACCGTTCATGGTGGGGGGCGCGATCCTGTCCGCGGCCGGGCTCGCCTGGCTGACCCTGACGGACGTCAACTCCACCTACGCCGGCAGTGTCCTCGGCCCGATGCTCGTCTTCAGCCTGGGCATGGGCATGGAGTTCGTCTCGCTGACCCTGATGGCGCTCTCCGACGTCCCCACCCCCGAGACCGGCGCCGCCTCCGGACTCCTCAACGCCACCCAGCAGGTCGGCGGTTCGCTCGGCCTCTCCATCCTCGTCACGATGTACGGCACGGCCAGCAGCAACGAGGCGGAGAAACAGGTCCCGGAGTTCCTGTCGCAGGCGACCCCGGCCGAGCGCCTGCGGTTCGAACAGACCGGGCAGCTTCCGCCGCCCTGGTCCCACGAGGTGCTCACCGCAGGCGTCTCGGCCGCCTTCGTCATGGCCGCCGTCTTCACGGTCATCGCCGCCCTGATCGCCGTACTGGCCATCCAGGTCCGGCCGTCCGACCTGGAGCGGCTCAAGGGCGGGGTCGGGCCGGGCCCGGGCTGAGGCAGCAGGGGGATGCGAGCGATCGAGGCGGTCAAGTCGACGTGCAGGCCGCCCCGTTGAGTGTGAACGCGGTCGGGGCCGGGTTCGTGGTGCCGCGCGTCGCGGTGAAGCCGAGGGTGACCGAGCCGGACGCGGGGATGTTCGCCGTGTACGAGGCGGCCGTGACGGTGACGTCCGCTCCGGACTGGGTCGCCGTGCCGCCCCACAGGTTGGAGACGCGCTGGCTGCCCGGGAAGGTCCAGCGCAGGGTCCAGCCGCTGATCGCCGAGGTGCCCGTGTTGCGGACGACGATCTCGCCCTGGAAGCCGCCGGACCACTCGCCCGTCACCCGGTAGCCGATGGCACAGGCCGCCGTAGAACCGCCGGAGGCGGTCGTGACGGTCACCGTGCCCGAGCGCGTAGAGCGGTTGCCGGCCGCGTCGCGCGCGTAGACGGCGAAGGTGTGCGAGGTGGCGGGAGTCAGACCCGTGAGTGTGGCGGAGGTGCCGGTCGTGGTCGTCGCGGCGGTCTCCGTCGTGCCGCTGACGCGGACCACGTCATAGCCCGTCACGCCGGTCGCGTCGGTGGCGGCGGTCCAGGTCAGGGTGGCCGACGAGGAGGTCACCGCGGAGGCGGTCGGGGTGCCGGGCGTGCTCGGGGGAGTGGTGTCGCCGCCGGAGGAGGAGTAGATGGCGGCCTCCTTGGCGGTGGCGGCGATGCCGTTCGCGCCGTTGAAGAGGCGTTGGCCCCAGCCGGTGAGCTGGTTCGGGTCGAAGTTCGTCACCATGTCCAGGTACTCGACACCGCCGCCGTTGCCGCTCCAGGACCAGCCGAGGTAACCGAGGCCGAGGCGCTGCGCGGTCGCGAGGATGGCGTCCTCGTCGGGGTTGCCGTCCGAGTGGTCGTGCCCGAACTCGCCTACAACGATGGGCAGTTCGGCAGCGACGAACCGGTTGAGGTAATCGCTCACCTCGGCCGCCGTGTCGAAGACGCCGTACATGTGGATGGAGAAGATCGTGTTGGCGTCCGGATCGGCGGCGAAGACCGACGCCGCGTTGTCGCGCATCGTGAAGGCCCAGTCCTGGCCCCAGTTGGGGGCGTCGACCATGATCGTGTGGTCGAATCCGGCGGTGCGCAGCTTCTGGATCGCCGCCTTGGTGTCGGCCGTCCAGCTCGCGTAGTTGGTGTTGCCGTACGGCTCGTTGCCGATGTTGACGATGACGTGGTCCTCCTGGCCGGTCAGCGCGCTCTGCACACCGATCCAGTAGTCGGCGGCGCGCGAGAGCGTGACCGCGCCGCTCTGCTCGCCGTAACCCGTCGTGTCGTGCACCTCCAGAACGCAGATGAGCCGGTTCCGCTTGCACTGCGCCACGACGTTCGCCACGTCCGCCGTGTCGTTACGGGTCCACCGGTCCCCGCTGGAGAGGACCACCCGCACGGTGTTGGCGCCCTTGGCCTTGATGTGGGCCAGCGAGCCGATCTGGTTCGGATACCAGGTGTGGGCGTGGTTCACGCCGCGCATCACGAAGTCGTTGCCCGAGCGTTCCAACAGCCGGCCGTTCTCTATCCGGAAACCGGCGGGCGCCGCGGGTGCCGCGTGCGCCGGCGCGCCGAAGGCGAACAGAGGGAGGAGCAGGCCGAGGAGGGCTGCGGCGAGCGCGGCCGCGCGTGCCGTCCGTGCTGTCCGTGCCGCGCGTGCCGTGCGTGCTGTCCGTGCTTTCCGTGCCGCGCGTGCTGTCCGTGCCGTGCGTGCCGTGCGTGCCGTGCGGGGGAGGGCGGGCGTGCGCCTACGGGATCTCATGGCGGCTCCAAGAGGGGGCGTGGGGAGGGGGTGATGGGGCGGTGTTCCGATGCGTTCGGGGCAGGGGGCCGTCGGTCCGTCGTCGCACGACGACGGCCTGGGGCGGCGGTCCTCGCCGTGCGGACGGCGGACACGACGGCACCCCGCCGTCCGTCACGAGGTGGCGGCCCTCGCCGTGCAACCGACGCTCGCCGACGGCGTCCCGGCCGTCGTGGGCGTCGTGGCGACGAACCCGAACGTGGCGCTCGCACCCGGAGCGAGCGTGCCGTTCCACGAGGCGTTGGTGACGGTGACCGTGCCGTCGGCCGCCGTGGTGGAGCTCCCGTTCCAGACCTGGGTGAGACGGGCCCCGTCCGCCGGTGCGACGGACACGGTCCACCCCGACACGGTGGCCGCCGACGTGTTGGTCACCGTCACCTCGCCCTGGTAGCCGCCCTGCCAGACGTTGGTGGCCCGGAAGACCGCCCCGCACAGGGGCTCCCCGCCACCCGGATCACCGGGGTCGCCCGGTACCCACGCGTCCAGCACCGCGCTCAGCGCCGGGTACCAGCGGGAGGCGATCCTGTCGTCGCCGGCGGCGTTCGGATGCACGCCGTCGTACGTGTCGGTCGCCGTGCTGAACCCCGTCCACTGGTCGACCACGGTCACCGGCGAGTCCCCGGTGCTCGTGGCCCGCGCCCAGTCGGGGATCCGCGCGTTGAAGTCGACGACACGCTGCGCGCACCCCGCACAGCTGCTGGGGTTCATGGGGATGAGCTGCGCGACGAGGATCCGCATGTGCGGGTTGGAGGCCCGCATCTGCCCGACCAGCTTGGTGTATGCGGCGAGGATGCGGTCGGGCGCGATGCTGCTCCACACGTCGTTCGTGCCGAAGTGCATGACAACGATGTCGGGAAGCGTCGCGGCCAACCGGGCGGGCAGCAGGTTCTGGTCGGCGACGTTGGTCACCAACTCGCCGCCGTGGCCTTCGTTGTCGCCGTCGTGCTCCTGCCCGCAGCCCTGCGTGCCGAGCGTGCCGACGAAGTCGATGTCCGTGTGGCCGGCGTTCCGCAGCCGGTTCCACAGCACCGCCCGCCAGCAGCCGGGCGAGCCGGTGATCGAGTCGCCGAGCGGCATGATGCGCACGGGAGCCGCCGCGATGTCGGGCGCGGACGCGGCTGCGGCGGGCGGTGCGAGGGTCGGACCTAGGGTGAGGAGCAGGGTGGTCAGAAGGCCGAGAAGCGGCAGGTGCCGTGAGGGGGAGTGGCGGGGCTTGCGCATGGTGTGTCCCTTCCCTGGTGAGATGGGAGCGCTCCCAGGTGAACATGCCATCGTTGTCATTAACGCGTCAAGATGGGTGCGTGACTGGCTTGTTGTGCGCGCGGCGGCAGCGAGTCGGCGATGCCGGGCCGGCGCAGCCCCATCCCCCGCGAGGCCGTCTCGGGCGACTCGACCCCGGGGTGGTGATCGTTCAAGAGTAAGAACGTCTATCACGTGCATGGATATTGACGTGCTCGGGACAAGCCCCTAGCTTCCCAGATGGAAAGCGCTTTCCCTTCGGCTGCCCGGGAGACGAACCATGCGTCCACAGCGATTCACCGCGTGCGTAGGCCTGTTGAGCGTCCTGGCCGGCGGACTCCTCGCCCTGTCCGCCCCCGCCGCGCACGCCGCCACCAGCCTCTATGTGGCGACCAACGGCAGCGACAGCAACGCCGGCACGCTGGCTGCCCCGCTGCGGACCGTCCAGCGCGCGGTGGATCTGGCGCAGGCGGGCGACTCGATCCTCATCCGGGGCGGAACCTACGCGCCCACCGCGAATATCCAGCTGCTCAAGAGCGGTACGGCGAGTCAGCCGATCAGGATGGGCAACTACAACGGCGAGCGGGTCGTCATCGACGGCGAGGGGATGCCGTACACACCCGGCGCGGTGGGTTCCAGCATCCCCCGGGCCCAGCGGGGCGCGATCCACATCGAGGGGGAGTACTGGCGGCTGAGCGGGCTGGAGATCGTCAACGGGCCGTACGGGATCTTCGGCGTGGACACCAGCGGCAATGTCTTCGAGCGGCTGGTCACGCGGAACAACTACGAGTCCGGCGTGCACATCCAGGGCGCGTCGAGCGCCAACCAGTTCATCAATCTGGACAGCCACGGCAACCGGGACCCGCGCAAGAACGGCGAGAGCGCCGACGGCCTGGCGATCAAGGAAGGCTCCGGGACGGGCAACGTGGTGCGTGGCGCCCGGCTGTGGAACAACGCCGACGACGGGCTGGACTTCTGGGAGTTCCTCTCCCCGGTGACGGTCGAGGGGAGCCTCGCGTACGGGAACGGCTACAACCGCTGGAACCTGCCCGACTACACGGGTGACGGCAACGGCTTCAAGCTCGGCGGCGGCGGTGACGAGGACCTGCCCGCGGCGCACGTCGTGCGCAACAGCATGGCGTGGGACAACTCGGCCGGCGGGTTCATCGACAACGCCAACCCCGGTGCGCTGGTGGCCGAGCGCTGCACGGCGTGGCGCAACAAGGGCACCGGATTCGACTTCGCCGACGCCGACGGCACACTCACGAAGAACCTCGCGGTGGCCAACGGCACGAACGTCTCACTGGGCTCGAACTCCGGCGGCAGCGGCAACTCCTGGAACCTCGGCGGCACCTGGTCCTTCGCGAGCACCGACGCGGCCACGATCACCGGGGCCAGGGCGGCCGACGGGTCGATCCCGGCCTCGGCCTTCCTGCGGCCCGCGAACGGTGCGGACGTGGGGGCGCGGCTCTGACGGAGGCCGACCCCTGGCACGGCCCGTGCGCCGCCCGGCCGGACCGGGCGGCGCACTCACGTCCCGGTGAGCGGTGCCCTGGTGCGCAGGCCGTCCATCACGAGGTCGAGGAGGCGGGCGGCGCGCGCCTGCCAGTCCTGGGGGTCGATCTGCCAGAGGCCGGCTATCGCGAGGAAGAAGTCGTCCGGGGTGACTCCGGGGCGGACGGTTCCGGCTTTCTCGCCCGCGCGGAGCAGGAGCTCGGCGGCTTCGGCCACCGGGCCGTGCCCCGGCTTGTCCGGGCGGTCGGGGCCGCAGGTGGCCTGGCGGATCGCGTCCGCGAGGCCCGCCTTGGTCATGGCGAAGCGGGCGAGGTGGTCCATCCACTCGCGCAGCGCCCGGTCGGGTTCACGGGTGGCCAGCAACTCGGCGGCGGAGTCGGCGACCTGTTGCATCTCGTGCCGGTAGACCTCCAGGACGAGGGCCTCCCGGCTCGGGAAATGGCGGTAGAACGTGCCCTGTCCCACGCACGCCTTCCTGGCGATCCTGCTCAGCGGTGTGTCCGCCGAGCGCGTCAACTCGATCAGCGCGACCGCCAGGATCCGTTCACGGTTCCGCTGGGCGTCCGAGCGCAGAGAGGCGTCCTTCTTCTGCCGCACGCGTCCTCCTCAGGGATCCGTGGCCGAAACCCGTTCTTGTTAACCGGACAACTGTCCGTTACGTTTTCCCGGAGAGGACAGCTGTCCGGTTGCTTCATCGTAGCGTCGGCACGACCGGCCCCGGCACCCCAGCTGTCCCGCATTCCCGATTCGACCGCCTGCCGGAGCGAGTCCCTTCGACATGCCCCGGATACGCGAAAGAAGGCTGATCATGTCCCCAGCCACCTCATCGACGTACAGCGCCATCACGTTGAACATCAACGGCGAGAAGCACACGCTCTCCGTCGACCACCGCACCACCCTGCTCGACGCCCTGCGCGAGCGACTCGACATGACCGGCACCAAGAAGGGCTGCGACCAGGGGCAGTGCGGTGCCTGCACCGTCCTGGTCGACGGCCGCCGCAACGTCTCCTGTCTGCAGTTGGCGGTGGCGGCAGAGGGGCGCGAGATCACCACCATCGAGGGCGTCGCCGACGGGGACGAACTGCACCCGGTGCAGCAGGCGTTCCTCGATCTGGACGGCTTCCAATGCGGCTACTGCACCCCGGGCCAGATCTGTTCCGCCATCGCGGTCATCGAGGAGCACGCGGCGGGCTGGCCCAGCGCGGTCACCGACGACGTCCGTCCCGAGGCGGGCCCGCCACCTCTCGGCGCCGACGAGATCCGGGAGCGGATGAGCGGCAACCTGTGCCGCTGCGGCGCCTACGTGTCGATCGTCGAAGCCGTCGCCCGCGCCGCCGCCGACAGCACAGCGAAGGCCAAGGAGGCCGTGGCGTGAAGGAGTTCGACTACCAGCGGGCGTACGACGTCTCCGGCGCGGTGGCCCTCCTCGGCGCCGACCCCGAGGCCCGCTTCCTCGGCGGCGGCACCAACCTCGTCGACCTGATGAAGACCGGCGTGGAGCGGCCCGCCCGCCTGGTCGACGTCCGTGAACTCCCGCTCGACGGGATCGAGTCGACCGAGGACGACGGACTGCGGATCGGCGCCACCGTCACCAACAGCGACCTCGCCGCCCACCCCGACGTCCGCCGCCGCTACCCGGCGCTGACCCAGGCGGTCCTGGCCGGCGCCTCCGGGCAGCTGCGGAACATGGCCACCGTCGGCGGCAACCTCCTCCAGCGCACCCGCTGCGGCTACTTCGCCGACGTCACCAAGCCCTGCAACAAGCGGATCCCCGGCAGCGGCTGCCCCGCGATCGAGGGTGAGCACCACAACCACGCGATCCTGGGCGCCTCCGGGCACTGTGTCGCCACCCACCCCTCCGACATGGGCGTGGCGCTGGCCGCCTTCGACGCCGTCGTGACGTACGAAACGGCCGACGGCCCCGGCGAGTCGCCGCTCGCCGACTTCTACCTTCCGGTCGGAGACACCCCGCACCTCGAGACCGCCCTGCCACCGGGCGCCCTGATCACCGGCGTCGTCCTGCCGCCCGCCCCGGTCGCCGCCCGCTCCCGCTACCGCAAGGTCCGCGAGCGCGCCTCGTACGCCTTCGCCATCGGCTCCGTCGCCGCCGCGCTCGACGTCCGGGACGGCGTCGTACGGGACGCGCGGCTGGCCTTCGGGGCGGTCGCGTCCCGGCCGTGGCGGGCGTACGCGGCCGAGCGGGTGCTGACCGGGGCGCCGGCCGATGCCGAGACCTTCGCGGCCGCCGCCGACGCCGAACTGGCCGAAGCCCGGCCGCTGCCGCACAACGGATACAAGGTGACGCTGATGCGCAACCTCGTGGTGGCCGTCCTGTCCGAACTCACCTCCGAACTCACCGAGGAGGCCACCCGATGACCACCGCCCCCACGGCGCACAAGGGCGCCGTCGGCACCGCGCACACCCGCGTCGAGGGCCGCGACAAGGTCACCGGAGCGGCCCGCTACGCCGGGGAGGTCCCGTTCACCGGACTCGTCCACGGCTGGCTGGCGCTGTCGACCGTGGCACGCGGCCGGATCCGCGCGATCGAGAGCGCCGACGTGCTCGCGATGCCGGGCGTGCTCGCCGTCCTGACCCACGAGAACGCCCCGCGCGTGGCGACCGACTACACGGGTCTCATGGGGATGACACCGGATCCGACCATCACCGTCTTCCAGCACGACCGGGTGCCGCACCTGGGCTGGCCGGTGGCGCTGGTCGTCGCCGAGACCTCCGAGCAGGCCAGGGAGGCCGCCGAGGCGCTGGTGGTGCACTACGAGCAGGAGCCGCACGACATCGACTTCGCCGCCGAGCACCCGGAGGCGTACGACGCGGGCGGCTTCGGCCCGGCGGTGACCGGGAAGGGCGACCTGGAGGCCGAACTCGCCGCGTCCGCCGTCGTCCTGGACGCCGAGTACACCACCCCCGAGGAACACCACAACCCGATGGAGCCCCACGCGGTGACGGTGCGCTGGGACGCGGGCCGGCTCGACGTCGTCGACTCCAACCAGGGCACCATGTGGGTCGCGGGCGAACTCGCCAACCTGTTCTCCCTCGACCCCGCCTCGGTGCGGGTGCGTTCCGAGCACGTCGGCGGCGGCTTCGGCAGCAAGGGCGTCCGCGCGCACCAGGTCGCCGCGGTCATGGCCGCGACCGTCCTCCAGCGCCCCGTCCGGGTGGTCATGACCCGGCGCCAGATGTTCTCCCTGGCGGGTTACCGCAGCCCCACCACCCAGCGGGTCCGGCTCGGCGCCGATCCCGACGGACGGCTGCGCGCGCTGGAGCACCGCTCCCAGTGCCTCAGCTCGACCGTCCACGAGTTCGTCGAGCCGGCCGCCGGACCGGCCCGCGTGATGTACGACGCGGACGCCCACCACACAGCCAACCGGGTCGTACGGCTCGACGTGCCGACACCGACGTTCATGCGTGCGCCGGGTGAGGCGCCGGGGTCGTTCGCGCTGGAGTCGGCCTTCGACGAACTCGCCGAGAAGCTGGGCATCGACCCGATCGAGCTGCGGGCCCGTAACGAGCCGGAGCGGGGCCCCGTCTCCGGCTTGCCGTTTGGCAGCCGCAATCTGCACGCCTGCTTCCGTGAGGGCGCCCGCCGGTTCGGCTGGGCCGACCGCGACCCGCGCCCCGGCCTGCGGCGCGAGGGCCGCTGGCTGCTCGGCACCGGCACGGCGGCGGCCTCCTTCGGCGCGGGAGCCGCTCCGTCCACGGCGTCCCTGACGGCCGAGGCCGACGGCTCCTTCACCGTGCGGATCAACGCGGCGGACATCGGGACCGGAGCGCGCACCGCGCTCACCCTGGTCGCCGCCGACGCGCTGGAGGTGGCACCGGAGCGGGTCCGGGTGCGGATCGGCGACAGCGACTTCGGACCGGCCATGATCGCCGGCGGCTCCATGGGCACCCGCTCCTGGGCCTGGGCGGTCACGGCCGCCGGCACCGAGCTGAGGGAACGGCTCGCCCTGGGCGACGGCATCCCCCCGGAAGGCGTCACCGTCCGCTCCGACACCACCGCCGCCATCGGCGCCCTCGCCCAGAGGGAACGCCACTCCTACGGCGCCCAGTTCGCCGAGGTCGCCGTGGACCCCGCCACCGGTGAGGTACGCGTGCGCCGGATGCTCGGCGTCTTCGCGGCGGGCAGGATCGTCAACCCCCTCACCGCCCGCAGCCAGTTCATCGGCGGTATGACCTGGGGCATCTCGATGGCCCTCCACGAGGAAGCGGTACGCGACCAGGCATCCGGCGGCCACTACGGAGCCGACCTCGCCGGCTACCACGTGGCCGCGCACGCCGACGTGCCCGCCATCGAGGCCGACTGGGTGGACGACCCCGACCCCGAGGACCCCGTCGGCATCAAGGGCATCGGCGAGATCGGCATCGTGGGCGCGGCGGCCGCCGTCGCCAACGCGGTCTGGCACGCCACCGGCGTACGCCACCGCCACCTGCCCATCCGACCCGACCGCGTCCTGATGGCGGGCCGCGATGCTTGACCTGGCCACCGAGCTGAGCGCCTGGGCCGGGGAGGGCCGGGACTTCGCCGTCGCCACCGTCGTGGCGGTGAGCGGCAGCGCCCCGCGCGGCCCGGGCGCGGCCCTCGCCGTCGACAGCGCGGGCACGGCCATCGGCTCGGTCTCCGGAGGATGCGTCGAGGGCGCGGTGTACGAGCTGTGCCAACAGGCCCTGGCGGACGGCGAGACCGTGCTCCGGCGCTTCGGCTACAGCGACGAGGACGCCTTCGCCGTCGGCCTGACCTGCGGCGGCGTCATCGACGTCCTGGTCACCCCCGTCACCGCCGGGTCACCGGCCCGAGCGGTGCTGCACACCGCCCTGTCGGCCGCCGCCGAGGGCGAGCCGACGGCTGTCGCCCGCGTCGTCCGGGGCCCGGCCGAACTCCTCGGACAGGTCCTGCTCGTACGCCCCGACGGGTCCTGCGAAGGCGGTCTCGGCGGGCATCCCGACCTGGACCGGACGGCCGCCGCCGAGGCCCGGGCCCTGCTGGACGGCGGACGTACGGGCACAGTCGAGCTCTCGGCGAGCGGAGCGGGACGGGGGTCCCCCCGGACGGAGTCCGGGGGAGGATCGCACTGCCCCGGTGGGCTCACACTGCTGGTGGAGACGAGGGTGCCGCCACCCCGCATGATCGTGTTCGGCGCGATCGACTTCGCGGCGGCACTCGTACGCGCGGGCAAGTTCCTCGGCTACCACGTCACCGTGTGCGACGCCCGCCCGGTCTTCGCCACGCGGGCCCGTTTCCCGGAGGCCGACGACATCGTGGTGGACTGGCCGCACCGGTATCTGCGGCGCACCGAGACCGACGGTCGCACCGTCCTGTGTGTGCTCACCCACGACGCCAAGTTCGACATTCCCCTGCTGGACACGGCTCTGCGGATGCCGGTCGCGTTCGTGGGGGCGATGGGCTCCCGCCGCACGCACGCCGACCGCGACCGGCGGCTGCGTGAAGTCGGTCTCACCGATCGGGAGTTGGCCCGGCTCCGGTCCCCGATCGGGCTCGATCTGGGCGCCCGTACGCCCGAGGAGACCGCCCTGTCGATCGCGGCGGAGATCGTCGCGGCCCGGCGCGGCGGCACGGGCGTGCCGCTGACCGGTTCGGGGACGCCGATCCACCGGGACGCGGGGGAGCGGGGAGCCGTGGCGGCGGCCTGAGTACGTCGGACGGGCCGACTGAGTACGTGCTCGGATGCCCCGCACCCCCGGCCGCTGGTGCACTGTCGTCATGGACACGAACACCTCGCGCCCGAGGCCCCTCCGGAACGTCACCGCCACGGCCACCGCCACCGGTTCGGCCCTCGCGGTGGTGCTGCTGCCGTTGGTGATCGGCGCGTTGGTGGCCCGGTCGGCCGGCGCCGACCCGATGGCGTCGGTCAACGCCCTGATCGCGGGCGGCGGCGAGCGGGCGAAGCTGTCCCGGAACCAGCTGCCCGTCCTGCGGGGCATGCGCACGGCGCCCCGCAGGATGGGCGAGCGGCTGGCACGGCGACGGCCGACGGCCGGCCGCCTGTCGCGGCGACGGCTACTGGCCGGCCGTGAGGACGTACGTGTTGAGGTTCCCCACGGTGGTGAGCGGTGACGGCGAGCCCAGCTCGTAGCGGTCCACGGCGAGGTAGTTGGGCTTCTTGCGCGCGGCCGGGGTGCAGAAGTTCTGCGCGCGGTTGAGCAGCTTGGCGTTGTCCGTCTCGGCCGTGCCGCTGATCGTGTAGTCGCGGAAGTGGTTCATCACGAACAGCGGATGGAAGGCGGACGAGTCCGCGGTGAGCGGTCTGCTCGTGCCCCAACGGCTGTAGCAGGACCAGTCGGAGCCGCCGAGCCCGCCGCCCATCGACCAGTAGTTCTCCACGGTCCACTCGCGCTGGTACATCACACCGAAGGTGTTCCGGGTGGTCTGGCCGGCGGAGACGTCGCTCGCCCGTGTGCGGTCGCTGAAGATCAGCAACTGCTTGCCCCGGGCGGCGAGATCGGCCATCGTCGGCCAGCCGCTCGTCGCCACACCGTCCTGGTCCGGCCGGTACAGCACGTCGGACAGACCGCTCACGGAGGCCAGCGACGACTTGAGTACGTCGGACGAGGTGTAGTCCTCCAGGAAGACGGTGACGACCTGACCCGGGTTGGCCTTGAGGAAGTCGACCATGCGCTGGAGGCCGGTGGCGAGCGGAACCGGGCTGCCGACCCCGTCGCAGCTGTTGTGACAGAGCATCGCCTGCCCCGACACGGTGTATGTGTCGAGCATGAACCCCCGTACGCCGTCGGTGAGTTGTCGGCTCACCCCCCGCGACTGGTTGGGGAAGAGGCTCACGGGGAACGAGGCGAAGTTACCGTCGACGCCGTTGGCGTAGGCGTTGTGCGAGGTGAGGAACGAGACCTGGTCGAGGGTGCGGGTGTCGGTGGACGGCATGGCCGACGTGGCGTAGGTGGCCGGCGTGAGGTACCAGCGGGCCTGGTCGCCGCTCGACCCGATCTGGACGAGGGAGGAGTCGGCGGAGGCGCCCGTCAGATACTGCGAGGTCCCGGGAACGCCGATCGTGTACGTGCTGTTCGCGGCCTCGGTGATCGTCCAGGTGGTGCCGTCCTCGCCGCAGGTCGTGGTCACCGCCGACGTGCCACTGCGCCCGAGGCAGATCCCCGACCCGTCGGCGTTCCGCAGCTGGTGGCCGCCGCCGACGGCGACCGGCGTCCACTGCTGATGGTCCTCGTTGCCCTTGGGATTGTGCGCGGCGACCGTACCGCCGCTGTCCGCCGCGTTGAGCCCGGTGACGGAGTTCTGCAGATACACCGAGTACGTCGGGACCGCCGCGGCTGCGGGGCCGGAGAGCGCGACGGGCGCGCCCAGGGCGAGCGCGGCGACCGCGCCCAGCGCGCGGGCGCGAGCACGGGCATGGGCGCGAGGGCGCGAACGGGGACGGGGATGGGGACGGGACAGGCTCACGGGGTTCCTTCCACTCCGGCACACCGGGTTGATGTCAGAGGCATGACACACCCGGTGCCGGGTCGCGCACCAGCCCCGGCGCATGAAGACATCATGAGCGGCAACCGGTCTTCTCCGGACGGAACTTGGCCGGGAAAGGTTTGAGATTCAAGCAAGTCTTGGGGATTCTGTGCAGAAGATCTGTTTGAACTCTGGAATCCGCTCGAAGAGAGACCACGCGTGAGTGAACCGACAGCCCCTGTCTGCCCGCAGTGCGGTACACCCCGGGCGACGGACGGCACTCCGGCCTGTTCCTGCGGCCGCCTCGCGTCGGAGGCTCATCGGGACACACGTGCGGCGCAGGCGGAGGCCGCGGAGGACTTCGACCCGGTACGCATACGGCCGTTCGTGAAGGTCGGCGACGAAAACGAGCCGGTCGACGCCGCCGCCAAGGCCCCCATGGACGAACCACGGCCCAGCACCTCGGATGACGACGACGCACCGACGGCGGCCCTCACCGAGCCGCACCACGCGCCGGCCGCTCCCTTCGACGCATCGGCTCCCTTCGGCGAAGAGCCTCCCCTCGACGCACGGCCTCTCCTCGACGAACACCCTCCCCTCGACGAACAGCCTCCGGACGACGGTGCCCGGGGCGGTCGGCGACGGCGCCGAGCGGCGTTGGCCACGGGGGCGGGGATCGCCGCCGCGGCCGTCCTGGTGACGGGAGGGATCATCGGCGGACTCTTCTCGTACGACGCTCCCTCGCGGGACGGCTCGGGCCCCGACGACGTCAGGGCGGGACTCCCGGAGGCGGCGGCCGGCGCGGAGGCGTCGTCATCGCCGGCGACCCCGTCCCGCACGGCCTCCACGGCATCCCCGTCCCGGACGACGTCCGCCTCGCCGGAGGCGACCCCGACCGAGAGCGGGGCCACCCCCACCCGCTCCGGCACCCCGACCAGGACCCCGTCCAACAGCGACGCCACCGCCACGGCGGCCCCCGCGCCGACCCGGTCCGACGGCCGGCCCCCCGTCCTCGGCCTCGGCGACCAGGGGGCGGAGGTCACCGAACTCCAGCTCCGTCTGACCCAGATCGGCTACTACAACGCCGACGCCGACGGCGACTACGACCGCGAGGTCCAGAGCGCGGTCCGCGGCTACCAGCTGACCCGTGTCCTCCTCGACGACGAGTCGGGCGTCTACGGCGAGGCGACGCGCGCCTCGCTCGAATCCGAGACATCGGAGCCGTGACGCCCTCCACCACCTCGGCCGCAGGGGCGCCGAGTTCGACGAGGTCGTGATGCGGCCCGCCATTCCCCGCGGAAGTCGGCCCGGTTCGGTCGCTCAGCCGGTCGCCAGGAGGTCGAGGTGGCGTCGGGCCTGTTCGGCCGTGCCGCTGTGCGGGAACTGTTCGGCGATCTGCTGCCAGATGTCGCGGGCGTGGTCGACGCCTTCGGGATCGTCGCGGGCTTCGAGGGCCTGGGCGAGGTGGGCCCACTCCTGGGCATGGCCCCCGGAGTGTTCGACGGCGTCCTGCAGGAGCTCGACCGCTTCGTCGAGGCGCCCCTGCCGGAAGGCGACCCAGCCGCACGCGTCCTCGCACACGGCCATCCGGGTCGGCTCCAGCACCCGGCGCGCACTCTTCAGCGCCCCCTCCGCCAACAGGCGCGCCTCGTCGAGCCGGATCCCCTGCTCGGCGTAGAACATGGCGAGCCGCGCGGTGAGAATGACCAATGCGGCCCGCAGCGGAGGCTCCTCGTCCGTGCCGCGGAACGCGGTCAGCCGGGCCGCGCAGGCGTCCTGGGCCTCGATGAGCTCCTGCTCCACCTCCCACGGCTGCTCACGCCCGGCGATCAGATGCGCGATCCACTCGTGGTGCCGGCCGGCGCCCGACTGCCGGGCCGTTCCGCCGATCGAGCGCAGCGCGACGATCGCGTCGTCGCAACGCCCCAGCAGATCGAGGACGTTGGCCAGCTCCTCGTGCATCCGGGCGTCCAGGTCCGCGCTCAGCGACGCCTCCCGCGTGGCGTCGACCAACTCCTCCCGCGCCCGCTCCAGGAGTTCCGCGCGTTCGTCACCCTGCGAGGTCTCCGCCTGCCCGCGATGGGTGACGGCCAGTTCGAGACGGGCCAGATCCCGTTGCTCCCCGGCCGGAAGGAGCTCGATCAACCGCAGCAGCGTCTGCTCGGCGAGGTCGTACTGGGCCCGGTGGTCGCGGTACAGCCGCGCCAGGGTGAAGCGGGGATACGCGTACAGGGGCGCCAGCTTCAACGCGTCCCGGCAGTCCCGCACGGCGTCGCTCGTCCGCCCCTGCCGGACGTACACCGCCGCGCGCCCCGCCAGGGCCCGGGCCCGCGTGGGCAGGTCCGGCGGCTCGGCGGACAGTTCCGTCAGCCTCTCCTGCCCCCGGCGCCCCGAGCGGTAGCGGGGGCAGACGGTCTTCGGCGGCCGGTCGAGGACGATGTCGTACTGCCCGACGGCCTCCCGGTAGCTCCCCGCGGCGAACTGCCGGTGTTCCGCGTCGGACAGGGAGTCACCGAGGGCCGCGTGCGCGTCACCCAGTTCGACGTGCCACTGCGGCGGCGTCTCCAGTCCGGCGGGCAGACCTTCGGTGACCGCCCGGGTCAGCTCCTCGACCGCCGTCGCCCAGTGGTGACGCTGTCGGTCGGAGGGCCGGATCAGTCCGGCGAGCGAGCCGTGCAGCAGCCCGATCTCCCGTGCGGCCAGCGAGACTTCGGGCACCGACGCCCCCGGTGCGCACCGCAGCGACTCGATCTCGGCCAGCGCCTCCCGCAGACCCACCTCGTCGAAGTGCTGCTCCGCCTCCCGGGCATGGGCCCAGGCCCGCGCCCAATCCAGGATGAAGGGCTTCCGGTCCGCGCCGTCCGCGCCGTCGGGCGAAGGCCAGTACGCGTTCACGATCCGCCGTACGTCCTCCCGGCCGGGCTCAAGGGCCAGCGCCATGCCCGCGAGGGCCCGGGCGGCGGTCCGGTTCTCCCGCCAGAACATCTGGTTGACGGCGAGCAGGAGCCAGGCCTCGGCGTCGTCGGGGTGTTGGTGCGCGGCGACGGTGAACAGGGCGGTGGCCAGCTCGTGCGTGCCGTCGACGTCCGGGGAGCCGGCCGCGAACAGGCCGACGTCCCGGACCGCCACATGATGGTTCTGCGGGTCCCGCTGGATCGCCTCCAGACACGCGAAGAGCGCGCCCTCGCTGTTGTGCTTCTGCAGCATGCGGCCCCGCAGCGCGTGCAGTTCGGCCATGTCGGGGGCCCAGCGGATGGCTGTACGAAGGTACCGGTCCGCCCTTTTGCGGGCGCGGCGCCCCGGCCCGTCGTCCGCGCCCCGGGCCAGCCGGAACCAGCATTCGGAGCGCATCGCGATCACATGGGCGATCCGCTCGGTCAACGGCTGTACCGCGGTCTCGTCACCGTCCTCGACCAGTCGGCGGGCCCGTTCGTCGATCAGATCCTGCTCGGTGCGATGGAAGAGGCGGAGAGCTTCACGGACCTTGCCGTCCGCCCGTGCCTCCGCGGCCTCCTGACCCGGCCCCGTCTTCCGTTGCAGTTCGGCCTCCTGCCGTAGCAGTGCCACCCCGAGCCAGTACGAGGCAAGCGCGCCGTCCATGGGATGGCCGCCGACGGACTGGCGCAGCGCGCTGTGGGCCGACTGGGCCGCCTGGTCAAGGAGTTCGGCCCGTTTCGGGGCGTCGACGTCCGGATGCTCGGCCTGTTCGAGGGCGGCTCTGGCCAGTTGGATACGGGCGGGGGCGAGGGTCGGGTCGAGGGCGACCGCCTTCTGCCACATCAGCGTGGCCGCGCTGCGCACCACGGCCGACGCCCGGAGCCCGATGTCGGTGCGGATGCGGCGCTGCTCGCGGTAGACGAGTCCGAGGTTGTGGTACGCGGCCGCGTAGCCGGGGCTGTGCGAGAGAGCCGCGCGGAAGTGCTCCTCCGCCGCGTCGAGATGGTGCAGCAGGCCTTCCCGCTGGAACCGCTGATAGCTCTCCAGACCGTCCACCAGACGCTGGAAACTGTCGACGTCGGCACCGGACTCGGCGGCCCCGGGCCGCTCCAGTTCGATGCGGTGGGCCACCTCCCGGGCGAGCGAGGCGCTGGCCCGGCGGACGTCGGCGCCGGCGATGTCGGTCTGCGCGGACCAGGTGCGTCCGCCGTGGCCGGACTGTGAGGCGACGACCCGCAGGACCCCGTCCGCCTCCACCAGCGAACCCTGAAGGGTGCGGCCGAACGCGCGCTCCACGAGGGTGAGCAGGGTGCCGACCTGGAGCTGGAGCGGGCCCAGGGCGACCGTGCCGAGCTCTGTCTCCTTGATGTCGCCGTGCAGCCCGGTCGCCGCGACGCCGGACTTGAACGGCACCCGCGCGGACGACCGCAGCACCATCTCGCCCCGCTCCCCGGCCGGGTTGAGCACATCGGCGGGCGTGATGAACGGCTCCTGTCTGACCAGCTCCGAGATCCGCTCGATCTCGCTGTGCAGCAAATCGGCGAAGCCCGCCGCGACCTTGTCCAGCTCGCCGACGTCGTCGCCGGCGACCAGGTTCTTGAACGAGAGGATCCGCACGGGCCGCGAACCGCGTCGGCTGACCGTCAGCAGGACCAGGACCACTGCCACGACGAGCGCGACCCACCCCGCCACGGACCACTTCCCGGAGAATTCGTCGACCACGCCCGTCACGGCGAGCACGGCCAGCGCGGCGGCGAGCGGCAGGAAGAACGCGCTGGCACTGAGCGCGGCCCTGAGGAGCCGGGCGATCCGCCGCCCCCGGCGCGCCCCCGTCGGTGGCCACGACCACGCGACGCGGCCGGTCTCCCGGACGAGATGTTTGAGAGAGGGCATGACCCCGCGCCCTTCTTCCGGCGCCCACTGTCCGCCACCCCTCCTCGTTCCAGCCTGCGCCCGGAACCCCGCGGTGGCAATTCCGGGCCCGGCCAACACGCGCGGCAGGCGGAGGGGATGCCGGAGCCGCCGACCGTGCGGGCCCGCCGCCCCCTCTGTCAGACCCGGTCCGCGGCGATCAGCAGGTACTGGAAACACCGTCTGGGTGAGGGAGAGTTCGTACTCACGCGGCGCGAGGTCGTAGTCGACGAAGCCGCCCGGCAGTGTCAACTCGCCCACGTGCCCGGCCTCCAGGGGCACGTCGGCCTCGCCCTTGCGGTTCACGGGCTTGCGCTGCTGCTCGGTGAACGCGTCGAACTGGGCCGCCAGGGACGGTGTGCGCTCCACGAACGCCATCAGCACGTCCCAGTTGAGCGCCAGCACCACACCCGCGGTGTCGGCCCGCACCGAGCTGAGCCACAGCGGGTCGGCGTGGCCGATGGCCTCGTCGCCCAGACCGTCACCGTCACTGATGACGCCGAGGACCTCCTCCTCGCCGTACTTGCCGATGGTGTACCGCGTGAACCGGCCGTGTACCACGAGATACGCCTCGGTCACCGGCTGTCCTGCGTCCACCAGCACCTGGCCGGCGCGTACCTCCCGCACCCGGAACCGGGAGGAGATCTCCCGCAGGGCCGCGACGTCCAAGTAGCCGCGCAGCGCGAGGAGTTCGGTGAGCGTCTCCGGGATGACCCTGACGTCGTCGGCGCCGTTCTGGTCGAACTGCACCCGGCCCCGGCCGATGCGCAGCTGGAGACGGCGGTTGACTCGGTAGGTGCCGCCCTTGACGTCCACCCACGGCAGCGTCCTGAGCAGCCACCGGGAGGTGATGGCCTGCACGTGCGGTTCGGACTTGTGGTGGTCGTCGCGAGCTGCCGCGCGGCCCGGGTACTGAGGCTGGTGAACTGCCGTTCGTCGGCGGGCTCCGGTGCGCTTTCGGAGGAGCTTACGGGGGCGGTCACATTCCCTCCCGATCGGTGAGCGGAGGTGCGTGGACGTACGGGGCGCGGAGCAGAAGGAGGGCAGAAGAACAGAAGGAGGGCAGAAGGGCGGACGGCGTATGGCGCCGCCGCGCGAAAGAGGGGCCGCCCGAAGGCGGCCCCTGATCAGCGGTGATTCACCAGCGCGGCAGTCTCGGCTCGTACCCCGGCTGGATCCGGCGCATGTACCCGGTGTCGTCCCGGGAGCGCATGCCGGAGTCGACGTAGCGCCGGTGCAGCCGGTCGAGGGCGTCGTGGTCCAGCTCCACGCCCAGCCCGGGCCCGGTGGGCACCGCGACCTCCCCGTCCCGGAACTCCAGCACGCCGGGGACGATCACGTCGTCCGCCGAGTTCCACGGGTAGTGCGTGTCGCAGGAGTGGTCGAGGTTGGGGATGGCCGCCGCGACATGGGTCATCGCGGCCAGGCTGATGCCCAGGTGCGAGTTGGAGTGCATGGACAGGGCGAGCCCGAACGCCTCGCAGACGGCGGCCAGTTCACGGGTGCGGCGCAGACCACCCCAGTAGTGGTGGTCGGTGAGCAGCACCTGGATCGCGTTCCGCTCGACGGCCGGCTTCAGGTGCTCCCAGGCGACCACGCACATGTTGGTGGCGAGCGGCATCGGCGACTCCTTCGCCACCTCCGCCATACCGGGGATGGTCGCGGTCGGGTCCTCCAGGTACTCCAGTACGCCGTCCAGCCGGCGGGCGACGTACGTCGAGGTCTCCACGGTCCAGGCCGTGTTGGGGTCCAGCCGGAGCGGTTGCCCGGGGAACGCCTCGGCGAGCGCCTCGATCGCGGCGATCTCCTCGTCCGGCGCGAAGACACCTCCCTTGAGCTTGAACGAGCGGAAGCCGTACCGCTGTCGCATCAGCCGGGCCTGCTCGACGACACCGGCCGGGTCCAGGGCCTCGCCCCAGTCGTCCCCGACCGCCGGGCGGCCGTCGAGGGCGGGGTGTTCGGCCCATTTGTAGAAGAGGTACGCGGCGAAGGGCACGGAGTCGCGGACCCGGCCGCCGAGCAGATCACTGACCGGGCGGCCGAGCAGCTTGCCCTGTGCGTCGAGGCAGGCCACCTCGACCGCCGAGGTGGTCCAGCCGCGCTCGTGGGAACTGGGCACGGTCGGCAGCAGGGCGGCGTCGATCGCGGCCGCGACGGCGGTCGTGTCGAAGACGTCCAGGCCGACGACCGCCTTCGCGGCGGCGTCGAGCCGTTCCAGGCGGACGGTGCCGCCCGTGGACTCGCCGAGCCCCACCGTGCCGTCCTCCAGGACGAGTTGGAGGATCGTCCGCAGCGCGAGCGGCTCGTGGACGCCGCCCGAGTTGAGCAGCGGCGGGTCGCGGAAGGCGATCGGGGTGACGATCAGCTCCCGGATCCGGGTCCCCGGTGTGCCGGTCATGTGCCCATCCCCTTGAGGCCGTGAAGGTCGGGGCCGTGGGGGTTGCCAGCGGGCGGACGGCCCGGCTGTTTCGGCGTCACGCGCCCACCACCTCCAGTCCGTGGTCGATCAGCTTCGCCAGCCGGGCGAGGTGCTCCGGGGCCGGATCGATCAGCGGCGCCCGTACGCCGCCGACATCCAGGCCGCGCAGGGTCACCCCGGCCTTGACCAGCGCCACGGCGTATCCGGGAACCTCGTCGCGCAGTTCGACCAGCGGGCCGTAGAACTCGTCGAGGAGCGTGGCGACCAGCGTCTCGTCGCCCTCGGCGAGCGCCCGGTGGAAGGCGAGGGCGATCTCGGGGGCGAAGGCGAACACCGCGGAGGAGTACAGGCCGACGCCGATGCCCTGGTAGGCGGGCGCGGTCATCTCGGCGGTGGGCAGGCTGTTGAAGAACTGGAAGCCCTCCGTGCCCGGCACGGCCCGTACCGCGCGGACGATGCGGTGCATCCGCTCGATGTCCCCGATGCCGTCCTTGAGGCCGACTACGCGGGGCAGGGCGGCGATCTCGGCGGCGGTGTCCGCGGTGAGGCGGGCGGTGCCGCGCTGGTAGAAGATCACTGGCAGGCCGGTGGCCGCCGTGACCTCCGCGACGTAGCGCACCAGGCCCTGTTGTGGCGCGCTCACCAGGTACGGCGGCAGCAGCAGGATGCCGTCGGCACCGGCGCGTTCGAGCCGGGCGGCCTGGTCGCGGGCGACCGGGGGCGGGCCCCCGGCGGCGGCCAGGACGGGGACCCGCCCGGCCGTCGTCGCCACGGCGACCCGTGCGGCCCGCTCGATCTCCTCGGACGTCAGCGCGTGGAACTCACCGGTGCCGCAGGCGACGAACACGCCCCCGGCACCGGCCGCGACCCCGGCCTCGATGTGCTGTGCGAGCCGTTCCTCGTCCAGCGAACCGTCCGAGGCGAACGGCGTGACCGGAAAGAACAGCACTCCTTGGAACTTCATGTCTCCCTCAAACGTGGGGGGTTGGCTCAGCCCTTGGTGGCCCCGGCGGCGATGCCGGTGACCAGTGAGCGCTGGAGGAGCAGGTAGACGACGAGGCTGGGCACCAGGGCGATGACCGCGCCGGCGAGGACGACGCCCGAGCCGACCTCGGGGTCGGTGCGCAGGATGGAGAGGGCCACGGTGACCGTGTAGTCGGTCGGGTCCTTCGCGGCGATCAGCGGCAGCAGGTACTGGTCCCAGATCATGATGAAGCCGAGGACCCCGGCCACGCCGAGCGCGGGCTTGCACAGCGGCAGGACGACCTGCCACAGCATCCGCAGCTCGCCGACGCCGTCGAGACGGGCGGCCTCCTCGATCTCGCCGGGGATGTCCTTCATGAACTCGGTCAGCAGCATCACCGAGAAACCCCAGGCACCGAGCGGCAGGATGACGCCCCAGACGGTGCCCTTCAGGTCGATGCCGACCACCGGGACATGCCCGAGGACCAGGGACAGCGGGATGGCGATGACCTCCTCGGGGAGCATCATCGTCAGCATGAACAGCGTCATGACGATCGCCTGGCCGCGGAACCGGTGCCGGGCCAGCGCGTACGCGGCGAGCACGCACACCACGAGCTGCAGGAGCAGTCCGCCGCCCGCTATGACGAGCGAGTTGGTGAAGTAGTCCCAGATGCCGCGCTCCCCGGCCACCCGGAAGTTGAGCAGCGTGCTGTCGTGGGGGAGGAAGGTCAGCGACGAGCCGCTGGGGTGGGTGGTGAGGGCGCCGGAGACGATGGTCAGGAAGGGCACGGCGAAGATGCCGAGCGCTGTCGCGCACAGCAGGATCCGCAGGGCCCAGGAGACACCGGGCCGGTCGTTCCAGCCGAGCGCGGTGTCGAAGCGGGCAGGAGTCGTCCGGGCCTGCTTGCCGGTTCTCCCGGACGACGTGACGGCCTCGTCGGACGACGGCGTCCGGACGGGGTCGAGGGCGGGTGCGCTCATCGCACGTCTCCCTTCGTGCGGAAGTGGTTGACGGAGACGGTGAGCAGCAGCGTCACCGCGAGCAGGACGACGGAGGCCGCCGACGCGCCGCCGATGTCGTTGCGGGTGAAGCCGAGGGTGTAGGCGCGGGTCATCCACACCTCGGTGGACCCGGCGGGACCGCCGCCGGTGAGGACGTACACCTCGGTGAAGACGCGCAGACCACGGATGGCGGCCAGGGTGAGGACGATCCCGATGGCGGGGCGGATCGCCGGCAGGGTCACGTACCGCAGCCGCTGCCACAGCGAGACGCCGTCCATCGCGGCCGCCTCGTACAACGTGCGGTCCACGCCCGCGAGTCCGGCGAGGATGATCACCATGTTGTAGGGGGCGGTCATCCAGATGCCCATGACCATCGTCGCCCAGAGCGCGGTGTCCGGGTTGTCGAGGAACGGTGTCGGGCCGAGGCCGAGGAGCCCGAGGGCGCCGTTCACGAGGCCGTCGGAGGTCGGGTAGTACATCAGCCGCCACAGCTCACCGACCACGGCGGTCGCGGTGACGACCGGCAGGAAGACGGCCGCCCGGATGATCTTCAGCGAGCGGGCCTGGCCTTCGAGGAGCAGGGCCAGGAGGAAGCCGACGACGATCGCGCCGAGCGACTGCCCGACGCCGAGTAGGAGGGTGTGGCCGACCGCGTCCTGGAAGCGGTGGTCGGTCAGGACCCGGGTGTAGTTGTCGAGGCCGACCCACTGGTCGCCGAGGAACGGCCGTACGTCGAAGAAGCTGAGCCAGATGCCCTTGCCCATCGGCAGGAACTTGAAGACGAGGGCGAGCAGCAGACCGGGGGCCAGGAACAGCCAGGGGAGGACGGCCTTTTTGGAGAGGGCCCGCCTGGCGTGCGCTCCGCGCCGGTCCGGCGCGAGGGTGGTCGCGGTGGTCGCGGTCATTTCAACAGGTCCTGGTCCTTGAGGTCACCGGCGAGGGTGTCGTTGAGTTCCTTGAGACTGGAGCCGACGTCACTGCCGCAGTACGTGAAGACCGCGTTGAGGGCGTCGGCGGTGTCCTGCTTGATCGGCGCGAAGTCGGGTGCGTTGGGGAACTGCTCGGAGGCGTCCTCGTACGCCTTCTGCACCACGCTCCAGCGCGGGTCGTCCCGCACCCGGGCCGCGTCGAGCGTTGCGTTGACGGGGATGCGGACCACGGGCTGGTTCTCGCCCGTCATGGCGAGCTTCTGGCCCTCGGGGGAGATCAGGAAGGCGGCGAGGGCCTGTTCCTGCCCGGTCTTGCCGGTCCTGGCGCCGAAGTAGACGTTCTCGCCGTCGGCCAGCACGGTGGACCCGGCCGGGCCCGCGGGGAAGGGGACGACCTCGTACGTGTCCTTGCCGGGCGTCGCGTCGTAGGTGGCGATGTTGTAGGGGCCGGTGAGGTACATCCCGGCGTTGCCGTCCTGGAAGTTGGTGGCGGTGCCGGTGACGGCGCTGATGGCGCCGGGCTGGATGACACCGTTGTCACCGCAGAAGAGGTTGTCCTTCATCCAGGTGACGGTGCGCACGGCGGCGGCCGAGTCCATGGCGGGGCGGTAGCCCCGGCCCTCGGGTTCGATGATCTTCGCGCCGCCGGACCAGAGGAAGCTGGCGCCCCACCAGGCGGCGTAGCCGTTCTGGGCGCTGCCCGGCACGACCATGCCGTAGGTGTCCTTCTTGCCGTCGCCGTCCGGGTCGCGGTCGGCGAAGGCCTTCGCGACGCCGATCATCTCCGTCCAGGTCGTGGGTGCCCGGAGCCCGAGCTTCTTCAGCCAGTCCGTGCGGATCATCAGGGTCTGGGCCTGGCGGGAGTACGGGATGCCGTAGTGCTCGCCGTCGATGCCCACGGTGGAGGCCCAGGTCTTGTCGGTGATCTGCTCGTGGCCCTCGATCGCGGCCGGATCGACGGGCTCGAGCAGGCCCTGGCTCTGGTAGCTGCCCATCAGTGCCGTGTCGTTGATCATCACGTCGGGGAGGTCCTTGGTGGACGCCCGGCTCTGGAGCTGCTGGTCGAAGTTGATGACCGGCTGGTAGTCGATCTTGATGCCGGTCTTCTTCGTGAAGGCGGCGAACACCCGCTCGTACGTGGCGGCCGGGTCCGGGTTGCTCCGGGTCCAGACCTCCAGCGTGTTCGGGTCACCGCTCCCGGCGCTGTCGGACCCCGGTCCGCAGGCCGCGGCCCCGAACGCGAGCCCCGCGACGGTGATGATGGCGGCCAGGCGGCGACTTCGTCGGCGAACGCCCATGGGCACACTCCGTTGTTCCTCCGGGCCGTCCGCCCGGCTGTTCATATCCGTGAACTCGCTTCACGAATCTAAATGATCGGCCAAGCTACGGAGCGTTTCGTTTGCATGTCAAGACATGGGTAGGAGATTTCACCGGCACCACACCTGGAGCTTGCGGGATCCTGTGGCACGCCGGGGAACATGAGATGGGGAGGTGGTCGCCGTGGCCGATCGCACGGCACCCGGTGCCCTGGCGGCGCGGCTCACCGGCCGCTCGGCGACCGGTGAACGCCGTCTGTCCGGGACGCTCGCCGAGGTCACCCTCGACGACGGCCGCCTGGTGCTCGTCAAGCTGGGCGACGGCCCCGGCGCGGCCCGGGCCGAGGCGGCCGGACTGCGCTGGCTCGCCGAGGCGGGCACGGTCCGCGTTCCGACGGTGTACGGCCACGACGGGCGCCGCCTGGTCATCGACCTGGTGGAACAGGGGGCACCGAGTGCCGCGGCGGCGGTCCGCCTCGGCGCCGATCTGGCCGCCCTGCACACCGCTGGCGCGCCCTCCTTCGGCGCCCCACCGCCCGGCGGCCCGAGCGAGGCGTACATCGGGCGCGCCCCCATGCGGAACGTCCCCGGCACCGACTGGCCGGCCTGGTACGCCGAGCACCGCGTACTGCCGTATCTGCGCCGCGCGGTCGACGACGGCACCGTCCGCCCGGCCGAAGCCGCCCTGATCGAGGACGTCTGCGTGCGGCTGCCCGACCTCGCGGGCCCCGACGAGCCGCCCGCCCGGCTCCATGGCGACCTCTGGAACGGCAACGTCCTGTGGGGCGCCGACGGCCACGCCCGGCTCATCGACCCGGCCGCCCACGGCGGTCACCGGGAGACCGACCTGGCGATGCTCGCCCTCTTCGGCTGCCCCCACCTGGGCCACATCCTCGACGGCTACCAGCGGGCGGCGCCCCTCGCCGACGGCTGGCAGGACCGCGTCGGACTGCATCAGCTCTTCCCGCTGCTGGTGCACGCGGTGCTCTTCGGCCGCGGCTACGCGGAACAGGCCCTGGAAACGGCTCGGGCGGCGCTCGCGCGGTGAGCGCGGGCGCCGCCCGGAGCGACGTCGACGGCGAGGAGGGCGAGAGAACTCGTCGCGTTTAAGCCGTTTTCACGGCGGAGGAGAAGGAAGCCCTCTCATGGCCTCGCCGTCGGCAACGCTACCAGTCGGCCCGGGACCGGGTCGCGCCGATTTTCCGGGCGACGGTCCGGCGGCGCACACGAGAACCGGGAGGCGCCGCGCGGGCGCCTCCCGGTCGAAGTCGAGGGCGAGGAGAGCGAAAGGACTTGATTCATGTGAAGTGAAGGAGAAGGAAGCCCCTTCATGGCCTCGCCGTGCGCAACGCTAGCACTCAGCCCGGGATCAGGTCGCGCAGATTTTCGAGGGTGATGACCCGGGAGTCCGGGTGCAGCCCCTCGGGGCGTTCGAGACCGATGTACGTCACGGCTTCGTCCGGGACCCGCTCGCCGTCCCACAGGTCCATGACCGTGGTGTCCTGGGACATCAGGTCGATGAGGTACCCGACCGTCAGCTGCTCGCGCTCCACGAGGGCGCGCACCACCTTGGACACCGAAACCTGGTTCTCCTCGACCCGGTTGGCCTCCGAGATGCCCTTCAGATACAGATGCAGCCACTTCGCGTGCCACCGGCCGTCGTCCCCGCGCCGGAACACCAGCGGCAGTGCCACCCGGCCCACTCCGCGCAGCTCCGACTTCGTCCGGACCGTGCGCGGCTCGAACGGCCGGCCCTTCTGCTCACCGTCACGCACCATGAAGCCGAAGAACGACTCCTCGACCTCCTCGAAGCCCTCGCCGCAGTAGATGTTGACCTGCGGAACGATGAACGGGCCGCGCACCCGGTCCAGGGACAGGTTGATGAATTCCGACGCCCCGTCGGGCGCCTCGGTGACATCTCCCGAGTGCTCGCCCCCGACCGCCGTGAGGGACGTGTAGGAGAGCCAGGAGTCGGTGCTGTAGTCGGGGTGCAGAAGCAGCGCCGACAGGTCGTAGTCGGTCCGGTGCTCGGTCTCCTTCCAGTACACGAAGAAGCGCAGCTGTTCGCCCTCGACCGCCGAGACCGAACCCCGCGGCAGCACACCGAGCCCGGCCGCGGTCGCCCGGCCGCTGAGCGGGAGCGCCACGTCGAGGACGTCGGGGTCGAGCAGCAGCCGGTACGGCGCCGGGAGCCGGCGGCGCAGCTCGGCGTCGAGGGCGGCGATCAGCCGGTCGCGGTCGGCCGCCGGCACCGGCGGCCGGAGGTCGGGGGTCACCCAGGCGCGGCCCCGGCGGTTGACGAAGATGCGGGGTTCGTCGCTCTCCCGCTCCCGGTTGTGGAAGTGCTCGCGCACCGAGAGCACGACCCGGCCGGAGACGCCGGGTGCGACCTCCACCGCGGCGGCCACCACCGCGTCCCGCTCCGCCTGGTCGGCGGCGATGCGCAGCAGGAGGTCCAGGGCGCGGAACAGCTTGCCGGGAGCGGACTTCAGCAGCTTCACGGCACCGAGCACGTCGAACCCGTCGAGCAGCTTCTCGACCCGGCCGCCGAAGGACGGCGCCTCCTTCTCGCCCCGCGCGACGGCGAACACGTCGGCCGCGTGCGGCCAGCGCGGGTACTCGTGCGGGTGGAGACGCTCGCCGAGCCGCTTGAAGGGCTCCCGGTGCGCGGGCACATCGGAGAGCTTGGCGGGGTTCGCCGCGACCACGGCGTCGAGGCCCGCGAGCAGCCCTCGGCGGACCGGCCGCGACAGCGCCCGGAACCGGGTCGGCTCCTGGAGCGTCACGTCGCCGCCCGACAGCGCGCAGGCCAGCCGCAGCACATCGGTGACGGTGTCGAGGAGGAGGTCCGCGCCGACGCCGAGCCGGGCCTCGTTGACGACCGCCCGGTTCTCCCGCACCGGGATCCGCTCCGGCTGGGGGCCGAGCGCGCACCGCCCGGCGAGCGTCCTGAGGTCGCGCAGGTGCTCCTCGCCCAGCGGGGTCGTGCTGCCCGCCAGCGACAGGTACAGGTCGGTGAGTTCGTCGTCCAGGTCCCGGCCGAGGTGCAGGACGGTCACCCGGTCGCCCGCCGAGGCGATCAGTTCGTCCTGCGCCGCGAGCATCTCCTCGTAGGTGTGCTGGTACCGGCCGTACGTGGGGAGGCTGAGCAGGTCCAGCACCCCGTTCGCCAGCTGCGTCAGCACGTTCTCGCGCGACTTCTCGTCGCCGAGGGCCTGCGCCACGCACCGCGTCCAGAACTCTTCCGTGTCCGGCACGTTCGCCGGGAAGTCGATGAAGTAGGAGTTGTGCCGGACGTGGTCGCCCACCATCTCGCCCACGATGCGCAGCGTCCGCCTGGCGGTGTGCAGGACAGCGGCCTCGGACAGCCCGGACAGCCGCTCCAGCAGCTCCGCCGAGAGCTTGAAGCCCACGTTCATGAGGGCGGCGTCGAACTGCCGCGCGGCGGCGGTGCCTTCGCCGACGGACCCCTTGGGGACGGGAAGGCGATGGGTGTGCCGGATGACCAGCGATTCGGGACTCTGCGCCATTCCGGGATGATCGCAGAGGTGTGCGAACCGGCGCACGGGAGTTTCCCGTACGCCGCCCGGTCCCGCACTCTGTACGCGGCCCAGTCCGGCACTCCGTACGCGGCCCGGTTCGCACGTGTCCCGCTACGCCCGCGCGTACGCCTCCAGCCTGCGCCGCGCGTGCGCGAGGAAGCCGTCGAGGGCGAGTGCGAAGGCGTCGTCCGCGCGACCGTCGCCCACCGCGTCCAGGGCCTGCGCCAGGCGCGGGGTCGCCGACTCGTCGGTGATCTCCCACATCGCCACGGGAGCGGCGAGGTCCAGGGCCGAGCCCAGGACGACGTTCTCCAGGGCGACCAGCACCGGCATCACGTCGGGGAGGGGGAAGCCGGCGTCGAGGAGCAGGGTGACGGCCCGCTCGTACTGTTCGAGGACGCGCGGGGCCCGTACCGGGGAGGTCATCAGCAGCGGGACGGCCCGGGGGTGGGCCGCGAAGGCGGCGCGGTAGGAGCGGGCCCAGGCGGCGAGGGCCTCGTCCCAGGGGTGCAGGTCCAGGGCGGTGACGTCGATGCCCTCCGCCACCCGCTCGCGCAGCAGTTCGACGATGCCGTCCCTGCCCTCCACGTGGTGGTACACCGAGCCGGTCTGCACCCCGAGCCGCCGCGCGATCTGCGGCACGCTGAACTCGCCCTGCGCGTCGAGGAGTTCCAGCGCGGTGGTGGTGATGCGCTCCCTGTCCAGCAGGGGTGTGCGCGGCCGTCCCATGGTGTCCGTCCCCTCCGGGGTCTTCCCAGTAGTCCGAGGAGAAGGCTACATTGCGAAAACCGAAAGCCTTTAGGTTTACGGGCTCGGTCATCCCGCACGGCCCGGTCCCCTCGTCCCTGCCCGCAGCCAGAAGGGTTTTCCCCTCATGACTGTCACCCCTGACGCGACCGCCACCGGCCCGGCGGAGAACGCCGCCGCCCCGGCCCCGTCCCTCCGCTCCGGCTCGCTCGGCACCACCGACATCGCCTTCTTCGTCGTCTCCGCCGCCGCCCCGCTCACGGTGATGGCCGGCGTCGCCCCGCTCGCCCTCCTGATGGGCGGCATCGGCGCCCCCGTCGGCTACCTGCTCGCCGGCCTCACCCTCGCCGTCTTCGCCGTCGGCTTCACCACCATGAGCCGCCACGTCCGCAGCGCCGGCGCCTTCTACGCGTACATCACCCGAGGCCTCGGCCGCCCGGCCGGCATCGGCGCCGCGCTCCTCGCGCTCATCGGCTACAACAGCATGGAGATCGGCGTCTACGGCCTCCTCGGCACCGCCACCCGGGACACCGCCCGTTCCCTGTTCGGCGCCGACATCCCCTGGCTGCCCGTCTCCCTCGCGGGCCTGCTGCTCATCGGCTGGGCCGGCTACCGGTCCATCGACTTCGGCGCCAAGCTCCTCGGCGTCCTGCTCGTCGCCGAGACCGGCATCCTCGTGCTGCTCGCCGGAGGAGTACTGACCAAGGGCGGCGCCGACGGCCTCTCCCTCGCCTCCTTCGCCCCCGACAACGTCATGGTGCCCGGCATGGTGGCCGTCCTGGCCTTCGCGTTCGCCGCGTTCACCGGCTTCGAGTCGACGGTCATCTACCGCCGCGAGGCCCGCGACCCGGCCCGCACGGTGCCCCGCGCCACCTACCTCGCCATCGGCTTCCTCGGTCTGTTCTACGCCTTCATCGTGTGGACCGTGATCCAGGCCTTCGGCGACGCCCAGGTCATCGCGGCGGCCGGCGCCAACCCCGCGGACCTTTTCTTCTCCGCCATCACCACCTACGTCGGACCGTGGGCGGCCGACCTGATGCGCGTCCTCATCGTCACCAGCGTCCTCGCCTCCCTGCTCGCCTTCCACAACGCCATCAACCGCTACGGCCTCGCCCTCGCGGAGGAGGGGATCCTCCCCAAGGCCCTGGCCCGCGTCCACCCGCGCCACCGCTCCCCGTACGTCGCGGGCCTCGCCCAGACCGTCCTCGGCGCCCTCGTCGTCCTCGCCTTCGCCGCGGCCGGCGCCGACCCGTACATGCAGCTGCTGCTGTGGGTGAACACCCCGGGCATGCTCGCCCTGATGCTGCTGCAACTGCTCGCCGCGCTCGCCGTGCCCTTCTACTTCCGGCGCGTCACCCACACCGAGGGCGTCCTGCGCACGGTCGTCGCCCCCGTCCTCGCCGCGGCGCTCCTGACCGGCGCCATCACCCTGGTCGTCAGCCACCTCGACCAGTTCACCGGCGCCTCCACGACGGTCAACACCTTCCTCGCGGCTCTCGTCCCGGCCGTCCTGGTCATCGGCCTCGTCCTCGCCCGGTGGCTGCGCCGTTCCCGGCCCGAGGTCTACGCGGGCTTCGCCGCCGAACCACCGGCCCGGACCGCCGACTGACCCCGCCCCAGCCGACCGCCGTCCCGCTCACCACCGGAGGAGACCTCTCCATGCCCACCGCCGACCTCGTCATCACCGGCACCCACGTCCGCACCCTCGACCCGCGACGGCCGTACGCCACCGCGGTCGCCGTCCGCGACGGGCTGATCGCCGCCGTCGGTGAGGCCTCGGACGTACGGGACTGGCGCGGGCGGGGCACGGAGGTGGTGGACCTGGGCGGCGGCCGGCTGGTGCCCGGCCTGGCGGACGGCCACAGCCACCCCGTGTGGGGCCTGGACATGGCCACCGGCATCGACCTCACCGCCGTGACCGACCTCGACGGACTGCGCGCCGCGCTCACCTCGGGGCGACGCGTCGACGGCTGGGTCATCGGCTACGGACTGGACCACAACGCCTTCGGCGGCCGGACCATCGACCGTGCCCTCGTCGAGGACGTCCTGGAGGGCGCCCCCGCCTTCCTGCGCCTGTACGACGGCCACTCCGCCCTCGTCAGCGGGGCCGCGCTGAAGGCCGCCGGCATCACCGGGCCGCGCGCCTTCGCCCAGCGGTCGCACATCGCCGTCGACACCGACGGGCGGCTGACCGGCCACCTCGTCGAACACGCCGCCATGGAGCTCCTCCAGCCCGTCATGCCCCGGCCGTCCTACGCCGAACGACGCGCCCGGCTGGCGGAGTTGCTGGACGGCATGGCGGCCACCGGCCTCACCGGCGCCCATGTCATGGACCTCGGCGACCTCGACCTGGTGGGCGAGGTCGCCGAGGAGTCGGTACTGCCGCTGCGGCTGCGCTTCGCACCCTGGTGCATGCCCGGCGCCGACGCGGACGACCTGGCGGAACTCGTCGCGCTCCAGGGCCGGGGAGGACGGCACTGGCGGGTCGGCGGGGTGAAGTTCTTCATGGATGGCACGGTCGAGGGCGGCACCGCCTGGCTCGACCATCCCGACTGCCACGGCCAGGGCACCGACGCGTTCTGGCCCGACCCGGCGGCGTACGGCGAAGCCGTACGGCGGCTGCACCACGCCGGGGTGCGTACGGCGACACACGCCATCGGGGACGCCGCCGTACGCCACGTTCTCGACACCGTCGCCTCCCTGGGGCCCGGCGGGCGGCTCGCGCATCGCGTGGAGCACGTCGAGTCGGTGCCGGACGAGCTGGTGGCGCGGTTCGCCGAGGTGGGGGTCATCGCGTCCATGCAGCCGCCGCACACCGACTTCACCCGGGCCGATCTGTCCGACGAGTGGTCGGTGCGGCTCGGTGAGGAGCGGGCCGTGCGGGCGTGGCGGCTGCGTGATCTGCGGGACGCGGGTGCGGTGGTCGCGCTCGGGTCGGACTGGCCGATCGCCCACTACGACGCGCGGGTCGTGCTGGCGACGGCCAGGGAGCCGAAGGGCGCGGCGTCCTCGGGGGCGGGACTCACGGGGGTGCAGGCGCTGGAGGGCTGCACCAGCCATGCGGCGCTCGCGGCGGGCGAGGGGGATGTCGTCGGCCGTATCGCCCCGGGGCTGCGGGCTGATCTCACCGCCTTGGGGCTCGACCCCGTGGAGGCGCCCGCGGACGAGGTCGCCGATGCGCCGGTGCTGCTGACCGTGACGGGTGGGCATGTTGTGCATCGAGGGCTCTGAGCGCGGCGCAGCGGCGCCGCACGAGGGGAGAGCGCCGTTCCGCTTGCCGTCGGCCTGCCGACCGCGGGCCGTCGGTGGCCGGTCGCGCCGTTCCCCGCGTCCCTGACCTGGTCGGTGTGCTGCCCGGTCGTCAGATCTCGGCGTCGCGGAGGTCCTTGACCCGCTTGAGTTTGCCGACCGAGCGCTCCAGGGTCTCCGGATCGACGATCGTCACCTCCACCGTGACGCCCACACCGTCCTTGACCGCCTGGGTGATCACCGTGGCCGCCGCCTCCCGCTGGTCGGGGGCCGTCCCCGCCCGTGCCTCGACCCTGACCGTCATGTGGTCCATGCGGCCACGTCGCGTCAGCTGGATCTGGAAGTGCGGGGCCACGGCCGGCGTGCGCAGCACGATCTCCTCGATCTGGCTGGGGAAGAGGTTCACGCCGCGCAGGATGATCATGTCGTCGCAGCGGCCGGTGACCTTGCGCATCCGGCGGAAGGCGGGGCGGGCGGTGCCGGGCAGCAGCCGGGTCAGGTCGCGGGTGCGGTAGCGGATGACCGGCAGGGCCTCCTTGGTGAGGGAGGTGAAGACGATCTCGCCCTCCTCGCCCTCGGGGAGGACCGTGTCCGTGAGCGGATCGACCACCTCGGGGTAGAAGTGGTCCTCCCAGATGTGCAGGCCGTCCTTGGTCTCCACGCACTCCTGCGCGACACCCGGGCCGATCACCTCCGACAGTCCGTATATGTCGACGGCGTGGAGACCCGTCCGCTCCTCGATCTCCCGGCGCATCTCCTCCGTCCACGGCTCGGCCCCGAAGATGCCCACCCGGAGGGACGTGGAGCGCGGGTCCACGCCCTGCTTCTCGAACTCGTCGAGCAGCGTCAGCATGTAGGAGGGGGTGACCATGATGATCTCGGGGCGGAAGTCCTGGATCAGCCGCACCTGGCGGGCCGTCATGCCGCCGGAGGCCGGGATCACCGTGCATCCCGCGCGCTCGGCCCCGTAGTGCGCGCCGAGGCCGCCGGTGAACAGGCCGTAGCCGTAGGAGATGTGCACCTTGTGTCCGGGGCGCCCGCCGGCGGCCCGGATCGAGCGGGCGACCACGTCCGCCCACAGGGCGAGGTCGTTCTCCGTGTAGCCGACGACCGTGGGGCGCCCGGTGGTGCCGCTGGAGGCGTGGACGCGTCGTACGTCGGACATGGGGACGGCGAACATGCCGTAGGGGTAGGTGTCCCGCAGGTCGGCCTTCGTGGTGAAGGGGAACCGGTCCAGGTCGTCGAGGGAGCGGCAGTCGCCGGGGCCGACCCCGGCCGCGTCGAACTTCTTCCGGTACAGCTCCACGTTGTCGTACGCGTGCCGCAAGGTCGCCCGCAGCCGGTCGAGTTGGAGCTCCCGCAGTTGCTCCTGGGTGAGGCGCTCGCCGTCGTCCAGCAGGTCGTGGGGGAGCGGATCGCCCAGGCTGCTCATCGCGACTCCTTCGTGCCCACGACCCCGTGAGCCGACCGACCATTCGGTTGCTGTGCGTCACCTCATGAAATCCAGCGGGGTCGCCGCCTGTCAAGAAGGTGCTGATCGCGGGAGGGGCGTGCGGGTCTTGCCCGTCCGCGCGAATCGCGTCACACTGGTACCGAACGAATGGTCGGTTGGGAAGCTGGTTTCGATGACGACGACAGACTCCGCCGGGGCGCCGTCCCAGGACGCCGAGGGGACCCCGGACACCCAGGACGCGCTGCAGGAGCACTTCGACGCGACGATCGCGCGGGACCAGCGGATCGAGCCGCGCGACTGGATGCCGGAGGGCTATCGCAGGACGCTCGTCCGGCAGATCGCGCAGCACGCGCACTCGGAGATCATCGGCATGCAGCCGGAGGGCGAGTGGATCACCAAGGCGCCCTCGCTGCGCCGCAAGGCGATCCTCTTCGCGAAGGTCCAGGACGAGGCGGGCCACGGGCTGTACCTGTACTCGGCGGCCGAGACCCTCGGCGCGGACCGCGCGGACCTGACCCGGCGCCTGATCGAGGGCCGTCAGAAGTACTCGTCGATCTTCAACTACCCGACGGCGAGCTTCGCCGACGTGGGGGTCATCGGCTGGTTCGTGGACGGTGCGGCGATCTGCAACCAGGTCCCGCTGTGCCGGAGTTCGTACGGGCCGTACGCGCGCGCGATGGTGCGGATCTGCAAGGAGGAGTCGTTCCACCAGCGGCAGGGGTACGAACTGCTGCTGACGATGATGCGCGGCACCGACGCTCAGCGCGAGATGGTGCAGGACGCGGTGAACCGCTGGTGGTGGCCCTCGCTGATGATGTTCGGCCCGCCCGACGACGCCTCGCCCAACTCCGCGCAGTCGATGGCCTGGAAGATCAAGCGGCACAGCAACGACGAGTTGCGGCAGCGGTTCGTGGACATGACCGTCCCGCAGGCCGAGAAGCTCGGCGTGACGCTCCCCGACCCGGAGCTGCGGTGGAACGAGGAGCGTGGCCGGCACGACTTCGGCACCCCCGACTGGGGCGAGCTGAAGCGCGTGATCACCGGCGACGGGCCGTGCAACGACCAGCGGATGGAACGGCGGCGGACCGCCCACGAGGAAGGCGCCTGGGTGCGCGAGGCGGCCACCGCCCACGCGGCCAGGCAGAGCGAGCGAGCCCGGAAGGGGACGGCGGCATGACCGGCACGAACAAGGGCGACTGGCCGCTGTACGAGGTGTTCGTCCGCGGCAAGCGCGGCCTGAACCACGTCCACGTGGGCTCGCTGCACGCCGCCGACGACCAGATGGCCCTCACCCACGCCCGCGACCTCTACACCCGCCGCAACGAGGGCGTCTCCCTCTGGGTCGTGCGCTCCGAGCACATCGCCGCCTCCACCCGCGACGAGAAGGACCCCTTCTTCGAGCCCAGCGCCGACAAGGTGTACCGCCACCCCACCTTCTACGACATCCCCGACGACGTCCCGCACATCTGAGGAGCAGGGTATGAGTGACGACCACGTCTACCTGACCCTCGCCGAGGGACACGAGGACGACGCGCGCTGGGCGTACGGCACCGGCTTCGAGGACCCCCTGCACGGCGTGGACACCACGGTGCCCGAGGGCGTCGACGCCGGTGAACTGGCCGCCGTCTGCGTGGCCCTCGGCGACGACGCCCTGGTCTCCGCCCAGCGACTCGCCGAGTGGACCACTCGCGCGCCCGAGCTGGAGGAGGAGGTCGCCCTCGCCAACATCGGCCTCGACCTCCTCGGCCAGGCCCGCCTGCTGTACTCCCGCGCCGGGCAGGTCGACGGCACGGGGCGCGGCGAGGACGCGTACGCCTACTTCCGCGACCCGGAGGACTTCCGCAACGTCCGCCTCGCCGAACTCCCGGGCGGTGACTTCGCGTTCTCGATCGTGCGGCTGCTGGTCCTGTCCAGCTGGCGCCTCGCGCACTTCGAGCGGCTGGTCGCGCACCCGGACCCGGTGCTCGCGGCGATCGCGGCGAAGGGCGTCAAGGAGCTGACGTACCACCGGCAGTACGCCGCCGAGTGGGCCGTGCGGCTGGGGGACGGCACGGAGGAGTCGCACCGGCGCGTCCGCAGGGCCATGGAGCAGGTCGCCCCGTACTTCGGTGAGCTGTTCACCGCCTGCGACGTACGGGACGAGGTCGCCGCCGTGCTCCGCCAGGTCACCGAGACGGCCGGGCTGCCCATGCCGGTGTACCGGCCGCTCCCGGGCGCCGGCCGCGGCGGCGACCACACCGAGCATCTGGCGCCGCTGCTCGCCGAGTTGCAGAGCGTGGCCCGCGCCCACCCGGAGGCGACATGGTGACCACGGCGACCGAGGCGCGGCGCGCCCGGTACATCGCCGAGCAGGTGCCGGACCCCGAGCTGCCCATGCTGACCCTCGCCGACCTCGGCGTCCTGCGGGACGTCGAGCTGACCGAGGACGGCACGGTGGTCGCGAGCCTGACCCCGACCTACTCCGGCTGCCCGGCCATGGCCGAGATGCGCGCCGACGTGGCGGCCCGGCTGCGCGCGGCCGGCTACGCGCAGGTGGAGATCCGCACGGTCCTGTACCCGCCGTGGACCACCGACTGGATCACCGACACGGGCCGCCGCAAGCTGACGGAACACGGCATCGCTCCACCCGGCACGGCACCCCGAGGCGCGGTCCCCCTCCTGCTGTCACCCACCCGGCGGTCGGTCGGCTGCCCCCGCTGCGGCTCGGCGGACACCGAGGAGACCTCCCGCTTCGCCGCCACGTCCTGCAAGTCCCTGTGGCGCTGCCGCACCTGCCGCGAGCCGTTCGAGCACGTCAAGGAGATCTGATGAAGGGCCTCAAGGAAGAACCGACGGGAGGCCTGCGGGGGGAACCGGCGGTCGCGTCGGAAGGCCGGGCCACCTCCGCCGCTGCGGCCCCCACCGCCTCAACCGCATCCGATGTCTCCGCCCCGGCCGCCTCCGGCGGTCCGGGCTCGGCCCACGCCACTCTCGCCGCGGCGGTGCGCCCGCGTCGCCGCCCCGCCTTCCACCGCCTCCGCGTCGCCGGCGTACAGCCGCTCTGCGAGGACGCCGTCGCCGTCGGGTTCGAGATTCCGGCGGAACTGGCGCAGGAGTTCGCGTTCGTGCCCGGGCAGTCGCTGACGTTGCGGCGGGAGATCGAAGGACGCGACGAGCGGCGCTCGTACTCCATCTGCTCCCCGGCCGGTTCGGCGCCGCGTATCGGGGTGCGGGTGGTGCCGGGCGGACTGTTCTCCTCGTGGCTCGTCGAGGACGTACGGCCCGGCGACACCGTCGAGGTCATGGGCCCCACCGGGTTCTTCACCCCCGACCTGGGCACCTCCGGCCACCATGTGCTGATCGCGGCGGGCTCCGGCATCACCCCCATGGTCTCCATCGCCGAGTCGGTGCTGGCCGCCGACCCCCGTTCGACCGTGACCCTCTTCTACGGCAACCGCCGCAGCGGCACGGTGATGTTCGCCGACGAACTGGCCGACCTGAAGGACCTGTACCCGGCCCGCTTCCAGCTCGCCCACGTCCTGTCCCGTGAACCCCGCGAGGCCGAGGTGCTCTCGGGCCGCCTCGACGCCGATCGGCTCTCGGCGCTGATCGACTCCCTGGTCGACGTCGACACGGCGGACCACTGGTGGCTGTGCGGCCCGCACGGCATGGTCCGCGACGCCCAGCGGGTCCTGGCCGGACTCGGTGTGCCCGCCGGCCGCGTCCACCAGGAGCTGTTCTACGCCGACGACGAACCCGTACGGGAGGTCCGGCACGAGGAGGCCGCCGTCGAGGGGCCCGTCAGCGAGGTCACCGTCACCCTCGACGGCCGCTCCACGACCGCCGCGCTCTCCCGCGAGCGCAGCATCCTCGACGGCGCCCAACGCACCCGCCCCGACCTGCCCTTCGCCTGCAAGGGCGGTGTCTGCGGCACCTGCCGGGCCCTGGTCACCGACGGCAAGGCCGACATGCGCCGCAATTTCGCGCTCGAACCGGCCGAGGTCGACGCGGGCTATGTCCTGACCTGCCAGTCGTTCCCGGTCTCGGAGACTCTGACGGTCGACTTCGACACGTGAGATACGAGGAGGCCCGCTGAGCTCGAAGGCGGGTTGCCGGGTGCGGGTGGTTGGGGCTTCTCGCGCGGTTCCCCGCGCCTCTGAAGACGACGGCCCCGCGGGCCGACAAGCACGGGGCGCAGCCCCTGCTTGTCAGGGGCGCGGGGAACCGCGCGACCAGCCCCCACCCACCCGCGGCCACCACACAGCCCCAACCCGCCGTCAGCCCCGATGCAACCGCTCCACCAAGACATCGATCACCAGCGGCGTACGCGGCCCGAAGCTGAGCAGCACCCCGTCCTCCAGGTCCACCACCCGGCGGTCCATCCCGGCCGGGGTCTCCCTGATGCCGGGAATCTCCACGAGCCCGTCGACACCGCCGACCGACTCGAGTCCCTTGCTCATCATGAGGATCACGTCGGGCTGGCTCGCCTCGTAGTAGTTCGGCTCGCTGTCCACGAGCGTTCCGTCGAGATCGAAGATGACCGTGGTGCCGCGGATGGTGCTCATGAACGCCAGGATGCCATCGGTCAGTTCCTCGCCGGTCTGCCCGCCGCCGAGCCGATCGACTCGACCAGCGGCGACAGCCGGTACGGCACGCGCTCCCTGAGCGCCACCTCCGTGCGCGTGCGCACGACGCCCGGCAGGCTGATCAGCGCCTGGATGACGTCCTCCAGGTGCGCGTTGTCCCGGGCCACGACCCGGGTCAGGAGATCGCCGCCGCCCGTGATCGAGAACGCCTCGATGATCTCCGGTACGGCCGCCAGCGCGTCGCCCACGTCGTCCAGGTGCCCCTGGGTCACCTCGATGTGCACGAAGGCGAGCACCGGGTGGCCGAGCGCGGCGGGGGAGAGTGACGGGCTCGTGCCGGTGATCACACCGTCGCGTTCCAGCCGGTCGAGGCGGGCCTGGAGGGTGCCCCGGGCGACGCCGAGGATGCGGGCGTACTCACGCACGCTGGTGCGCGGCTGGTCCAGCAGCAGCCGCAGGATGCGGGTGTCGAGCTCGTCGACGGCCATGGTCCGTTGGCCTCCCTCTGGCATTCGGTGATCATGGAAAACTGTACCAATGGCTCAGTGATTCGGGTGCCGGTTGAGCCATCAGCTCCTCTGGTGCTTTCCTACTGACCATCGATGGCGCCGCGCAGCGCAGGACGGCAATGAGGCCGGTCCGTGCCCGCGGCGCCATTTCCATGCCGGCGCGGCGTGGGCGAACGCGAAGGGCCCGTGCGGGCCGAAGCTGAACGGGAGAGGGGCGGGCGGCCGGCGGTGAAGAGGATGTTCATGGCTCCGGACCCGGGGCTGCTGCGGCTGCGGGTCTCGCTGCGGGCGGTGCTCGGCATCGGCCTCGCGGTGACGCTGTCGGAACTGGCGGGGCTGACGCTGACCGCCTCGATCACGGGCGGGCTCGCGGCGCTCCTCGCGCTGTTTACGGTCGCCGACCCGACGGTGCGCGGCCAGGCGGTCACCACCGCGCTGCTGCCCGCGGTGGGCTTCCCGGTCCTGGCCCTCGCGACGGTGCTGCACGACATGCCGGCGCTGCGGGACGCCACCTGGCTCGTCGTGATCTTCTGTGGCGTCCACGCCCGCCGCTGGGGACCACGCGGCCACGCGCTCGGCATCTTCGCGTTCATGACCTTCTTCGTCACCCAGTTCCTGCACGCCGTCCCCGGCCAGCTGCCCGAGCTGTACACGGCGATGACCCTGGCGCTGGCCGCGTCCTCGGCCGTGCGCTTCGGCGCCTGGTGCATCGAACGGCGCACCGCGCCGACGGCCGCCCCCGCCCCGGCCGACGGCCGCGGACTGGCCCGGGTCACCACCCGCCAGGCCTTCCAGGCGAGCGCCGCCTGCGCCTTCGCGATGGCCGCCGGGCAGGTCCTCTCGCAGGAACGCTGGTACTGGGCCGTCGGCACCGCCTGGTGGATCTTCGTGAACACCACCTCGCGCGGCGAGACCCTGGTCCGCGGCTTCCGGCGCGTCCTCGGCACGGTCACCGGCATCCTCGTCGGTCTCCTGGTCGCCGTCCCCCTGCACGGCGCCCCGGCGCCCACGGCCGCGCTGGTCGCCGTCTGCGTGTTCGGCATCTTCTACACGGCCGCCGTGTCGTACTCCTGGATGATGCTCTGCGTCACCGTCATGGCGGGCCTGCTCTACGGCCTCCTCGGCGTCCTGGATCCGGCACTGCTCGGCCTCCGCCTGGCGCAGACCGGGGTCGGCGCGCTCGGGGCCGCGCTCGCCGTGGCGCTGGTCCTCCCCGTCACCACGGACGCCGTCACCGACCGATGGGTGCGGCGGGCCCTGCACGCGGTGCACGGCTGCACCGCGACGGCGGCCCTGCGCCTGGCGGGAGACGCCGACGCGGACCCGGCGCCGCGCGTGGCGGAGTTGGAGGCGCTCCTGGGGCGCGTACGGCTGTCCCTCGCGCCCCTGGTCCACCCGCTCAACCCGCTGCTGCCGCGCAAGGAACGGGCCCGCCGGGTGCTCGCGCTGCTCGACGACTGTGCCCGGGAGGCCCGCGGCCTCGCCGCCGTCGCCGCCGACCCGGACGCCTCCCACGACGCCCGTCTCACCGCCGCCTGCCGTCGTGTCGAGTCGGCCGTCGAGGCCCTGGTCGGCGCGGTGCCCGAGCGCCCCGCGCCGGCGCACGCGGCCACGTCCGGTCATCACCCGCGCGCCGACCAGGCCCTTGCCCACCTCCATGCCCTGGAAGGGGCCCTGGCGGAACTGGCCCACCCCCTGCACGGCTCCTCCCCGGCCCGCGCCTGACCTCAGGGTCCTGTCGCGCAGTTCCCCGCGCCGCTGAAAAGCATGGGTGGCGCCCGGAGCCTTTAGGGGCGCGGGGAACGGCGCGAGCAACCACACCCAACCCGCACCCGCCAACTCACCCCACCCCCCGAGCTCGATGGCGTGCGGGGTCGAAGGGGCGTCGGCCCCTGGGGGGATGGGACGGGTAGGGGCGGCGGGGGCGCAACCCCTCTGGTCTAGACCTACTGCTACCCTCGCCCGCACAAGAGCCACCGGTGAGGGGACGGACGATGGCACCAGCCACGACGACACACGGCAGGAGACGACGGGCCTACATCGGGTCGTTCACCTCGGCGGGCGGCCTCGGTGTCCTCGTCGCCGCCGTGGACGAGGGGAGCGGCGCGCTGACCGTCCTCGGCGGCGCGGACGACGTCCCCGACCCGTCCCACCTCGCCCTCTCACCGGACGGGGGCACGCTCTACGCGGTCAGCGAGCGACCCGAGGGCGCCGTGGCCGCCTACCGGGTGACCGGCGACAAGCCCGAGTTGACCGGGCCCCCGGTGGCGGTCGGCGGCGGTCCCACCCACCTCTGTCTGCACGCCGGCCATGTGCTGACCGCCGACTACGGTTCCGGCGGCGTCACCGCCGTCCCCCTGCGCCCCGACGGCACCCTCGCGGCCCCGGCGTCCGGAACACTCCGGCACACCGGATCGGGGCCCGACCCCCGTCGCCAACAGGAGCCGCACGCCCACCAGGTGCTGCCCGCCCCGAGCGGCCGCCGCTTCCTCGCCGTCGACCTCGGCACGGACTCGGTGCGGGTGTGCGCCCTGGAGGACGGCGTCCCCGTCGTGCGCCACGAGACGGCGCTGCCGCCGGGCTCGGGACCGCGCCACCTCGCCTTCCACCCGGGTGGGCCGGACGGGTCGTACGTCTATGTGCTGAACGAACTCGCCCCCACGGTCACCGTGTGCCGCTGGAACGCCCCTGACGGGCCGCTGGAGGCGCTGGGAGAGACCCCGGTGCTCCAGAACGCCCCGGAAGGCGACGCGTACCCCTCGGGCGTCGTGGTGTCCCCCGACGGGCGTTTCGTGTGGACGGCCACCCGTGGCACGGACGTGCTCTCCGTGCTCGCCGTCGTGGAGGACGGGCTGCGTCTGGTCACGACCGTGCCCTGCGGCGGCCACTGGCCGCGCGCCCTCGCCTACGCGGCCGGGACGCTGTACGTGGCCAACGAGCGCTCGGGCGACGTCACCTGGTTCACGGTCGACCCGGACACGGGTGTACCGGTACGAGGCGGTTCGATCGAGGCGCCCGCCGCCTCCTGCGTCGTCCTGGACGTCTGATCCGGACCCCTGCCAGTGGGCCGCGCGGTGCGGCACGCGTACGGCCGAGGGCCCGCTCCTGCGAGAGGAGCGGGCCCTCGGCCGTACGGGTCGCGGTCCGGGATCGGTGCACCGGGCTCAGCGGACCGGCATGCCCTGCGGCTGCTGCGGCGCGATGCCGAGTGCGGTCGTGTACTTGCCGAGCGCCAGCTTGCCGATCGCCGGGTAGGGGCCGAGCGCGTCGGCGGCGGAGCAGCCCGCCTCCGTCGCGGCCGCCTCGATCAGACCGGCGTCGATCTCCGGCCCTATCAGGTACGGCGCGAGCGCCAGCTGCTGGGAGCCCGAGGAGCGCAGCTGCTCGGCCACGGAGGTGATCGAGCCCTCCTGGTCGAGGGCGGCGGCCATCACCGGCACGGCGAGCCGCGCGGCGAGCAGCATGCCCGTGATCCCGGCGGCCTGCACGGCCTCCTCGCCGCCCACGGTGGCCAGGACGATGCCGTCCGCGGCGGTGGCGACGGTGAACAGCCGGGCCCGGTCGGCACGCGCCAGACCGGCCTCGGACAGGCGCACGTGCAGCGCCTCGGCGAGCAGCGGGTGCGGGCCGAGGACATCGGTCAGCTCGGCCGCGATACGGCTCTCCATGACGGCCTGGCGGACCTGGCGCAGCGTCGCGCTGTCCGGGCCGGCCAGCAGCGGCACGACGACGGCGACGGGGCCGTCCGGCTCCTTGACGTCCAGGCCGGCGGCGCGCGCCTGCTCGTATCGGGCGGTGCGCTCCTCGGCGGCGCGCGTGAGCACGGACTGCAGCGTGGGGAACTCGTCGGCACCGCCGTCGACGTAGCCGATGCGGGCGTCGAGGCCGGGCAGCTCGGAGCGCGCGATGCTCACGACCTCCTCGGCGAGGCTGCGCGTGGCGGCGCTGGGCGTGCCGGGCACCGCGAGGACGAGCGCGGGCGCGCCCTCGGGAGCCGCCAGCGGCTCGGGACGGCGGTGCCGCCCGGGCTGGCGGGGTCGCGGCATTCGTACTGGCAGGCCGGACGCGGGCCCAGTGGGGGAACTCATGGCGCCGCATGTTACTGGCTTCTTGGGCTCCCCTGTTCGGGGAGGGTGCAGGTGAGCGGTATCCGTCCTGATTTGTCTGATGAGTTACGTGCCGATCAGGACCGATCAATACCGCATTTATCTGCTGAGCGGTGTTCTTGGGGGTGCACGGTGATGTTTGTCCGACAGGCTGGATTGCTCCCTGTTTCAGGTACTACTTTTCGGCCACCGCGTACAACATCCGCTCGTCGTAGGGCAACCCGAGTCCGCCACCCGCCCAGGCGACCGCGATCCGCACGGCACCGACCAGCGGATCTCCTTCCGCCGGCACCAGCGGCGCGTGCGGCAGCCGCTTGGCCAACTCCGCCCTCAGGGGGACGAGGAGCGGGTCGCCGAGCTTGAACAGGCCGCCGGTCAGGGCCACTCGGGGCTCGCCCGAGGCCGGGCAGACGGCGGCCGCCGCGTCGGCCATGTGCCGGGCCGCCTCGCGCAGGATGCCGGCCGCCACCGGGTCGTCCCCGGTGCGGGCGGCCACCTCGGGCGCGAAGGACGCGAGGACCGCCGGACGGTCGGGCCTCGGGTAGACCCGGCCGGGAAGCCCGTCCATCGGGCCGAACACCTCCTCGGCGCGTGCCAGCAGCCGGGCCGAACCGCCGGTGCGCCCGTCGTACGCCCGCAGCGCCGCCTCCAGTCCGGCGCGCCCGATCCAGGCCCCGCCGCCGCAGTCCCCGAGCAGATGGCCCCAGCCGTCCGCCCGACGCCACCTGTCCAGGTCCGTGCCGATCGCGATCAGCCCCGTACCGGCGACGATCACCGCGCCCGGCCGCGCGCCGAGGGCGCCGGTGTACGCGGCGACCGCGTCGGCGACCAGCGCGACCCGGCCCACCCCCAACTCGCGCGTCAGCGCCGACGGCAGCTCGGCGCGCAGCTGCTCGCCGAGCGTCGCGAACCCGGCGGCGCCGACGGCCACCGCGGCCGGGCGCTCGCAGCCGGCGGCGTCGAGCAACCGCCGGGCCAGGGGGAGCAGCAGCTCCAGCAGATGTCCGGCGTCGATACCGCGCGCGCCGGTCCGCACCGCCTCCCCGGACGCGACCGGCTCGCCGAGCACCTCGGTGCCCCGGGCCAGCACCGCCCGCAGCCCGGACCCACCGGAGTCCACGGCGAGCACGACGGGGGGCGCGCCGCCCGTCATGGCAGACGCCAGTCCACGGGAGCGCCGCCCTGGCGGGTCAGCAGGTCGTTGGCGCGGCTGAAGGGGCGGGAGCCGAAGAAGCCGCGGTCGGCGGACATGGGGGAGGGGTGGGCGGACTCGATGGACGGCAGGTCGCCGAGCAGCGGACGGAGATTGCGGGCGTCACGGCCCCAGAGGATGGACACCAGGGGGCGACCACGCGCGGCCAGCGCTCGTATCGCCTGCTCGGTGACCTCCTCCCAGCCCTTGCCCCGGTGCGCGGCCGGCTTGCGCGGGGCCGTGGTGAGCGCCCTGTTGAGCAGCAGCACACCCTGCCGGGTCCAGGGCGTCAGGTCACCGCTGGACGGCTGGGAGAGCCCCAGGTCGGTGTTCAGCTCCCGGTAGATGTTGAGCAGGCTGCCCGGCAGCGGCCGGACCTCCGGGGCCACCGAGAAGGACAGCCCCACCGCGTGCCCCGGTGTCGGATAGGGGTCCTGCCCGACGATGAGGACGCGGACCTCGTCGAAGGGCTGCTGGAAGGCCCGTAGGACGTTGGATCCGGCGGGGAGGTAGGTGCGTCCCGCGGCGATCTCAGCGCGCAGGAAGTCGCCCATCTCGGCGATCTTCCCGGACACGGGTTCCAGGGCCTTCGCCCAGCCCGCTTCGACGATTTCATGCAACGGTCGTGGTGCCACGGCGTCACCCTACTGCCGTAACGGTCGTGACGATCAACCGGCGGTCCGCAGGTGATCGATGACGACCGTTCCGGTGCCGAACGCGGCCGTTTCCGGGCCGACTTGGCGGATGGTACGGGTGGCCCGCGGACGACGGAGACCGCCCGGAGAGCGACGCGAACAACCGGCTTCCCCCGTTCCCGGCCACTCAGCCGACGACCGTCGCGCGCACGCACAGCACGTCCGGCAGGTGCGACAGCAGCTGCCGCCAGCTGTCGCCGTCGTCGGCCGACGCGTACACCTCGCCGTTGCGGTTGCCGAAGTACACGCCGGCCGGGTCCGCGTCGTCCGTGCACATCGCGTCGCGCAGCACCGTGCCGTAGTGGTTCTCCACCGGCAGCCCCGCCGACAACGGCTCCCAGCTCTTGCCCGCGTCCGCCGTGCGGAAGACCCGGCAGCGGTGGTCGGCCGGGACGCGGTCGGCGTCGGCGTTGATCGGGAACACATAGGCGGTGTCCCCGCGGTGCGGGTGGGCGACCGCGGCGAACCCGAACGTGGAGGGCAGGCCCTCGCCGATGTCCTCCCAGTGCGCGCCCGCGTCGTCGCTGCGGTACACACCCCAGTGGTTCTGCAGGTACAGCCGGTCGGGGGTCGCCGCGTCCCGGGCCACCTTGTGCACGCACTGGCCGAACTCCGGGTTCGGGTCCGGCAGGAACACTGCGGAGACACCGGAGTTGGACGGCGACCAGCTGTCTCCGCCGTCCTCGGTGCGGAACACCCCGGCGGTGGAGACGGCCACGGTCATCGCCCGCCGGTCGCGCCGGTCGGTGAGGATGGTGTGCAGCCCCTCGCCGCCGCCACCCGGCACCCACCTGTCGCGGGTCGGGTGCTCCCACAGCGGCCGTACCAGCTCGAAGGTCTCCCCGCGGTCCTCGGAGCGGTACAGCGCGGCCGGTTCCGTGCCCGCGTACACCACGTCCGGCTCGGCGGCCGAGGGGTGCAGCTGCCACACCCGCTCCAGCGAGGCGCCGGTGTTCTTGGGGAACTTGACGGCGGGCCGGGCGGGTTCGGTCCAGGTGCGGCCGAGGTCGTCGGAGTGGAAGACGGAGGGGCCCCAGTGGGCGCTGTCGCCGCCGACGAGCAGCCGGGGGGTGTCCGTACGGGTGTCGATGGCGATCGCGTAGACGGCCTGCGCGTTGAAGTACGGGCTTTCGTCGAACTCCCAGGCGCCTTTGCGGCGCCGCCCGATGAACAGCCCCTTGCGTGTGCCCACGGTGAGCATTACGTCAGCCATCTCGGCCACCTCCCGGACATCGTCGTCCCAGTCACCGGCCAGTCTGCACCCCGCCACTGACAGTCACCCTTCGGCACGCCTGCGCCGCAGGTCAGCGGGCGTGGACGGGTGTGACGTGCGGGGCGGGGGCCCGCTGGGAACGGGCAGGGTGACGGCAGGGTGACCCACATCGCATGAGCATCGGGGGGACCGCCGCCGTATGGGAGAGCGGTCCGGCAGTCCTGCGCGTGTGAGGGAGGGTGCCCCCGATGGTGGCATTCCGTGGTCCGAAGGTGTGGTTGTGGCGGTGGCGGCGCAACCCGCTCAGAAGGCGCAGCGATCGGCTGGAGTCCTGGGTCGTGCTGATCGCCTGGGCGCTGACGCTGCTCGGCGGGGTGGTCACGGGCCTGATGGCCGCCGACTCCGTGGAGTCGGGCCTCGCCCGGCAGCGCGCCGAGTGGCGCCCGGTCGGCGCCGTCCTCACCGAGGACGCGCCGGAGCCGTCCGGCCCGAGCGGTACGGGCACGGAGAAGGTGTGGGCGAAGGTCCGCTGGACGGCGCCGGACGGCTCCGCCCACGAGGGCCAGGCCCGGGTCGATCCCGCCACCCTGATGGGCGCCCCGGTCACCGTCTGGACGGATGCCGAGGGTCTCCTGGTCACCAAGCCCGCCGGCGAGTCCCAGGCGCGGCTGCGCGCCGTGCTCGTCGGCGCCCTCGCGGGCCTGTTCGTGGGCGCCGTGCCCTTCGTGGGCGGCCGGCTCGTGCGCGGCCGTATGGAGCGGCGGCGGATGGACCGGTGGGACGAGGAGTGGGAGCGGATCGCCCCGCTCTGGGAGCGCAAGATCTGGTGAGGACGGGCGGGGCGTGAACGTGACGGTGAGCGCCCCGCGCGCAACGGCCGACGGCCGGACGAGGCCCGTGGGGGGAGGCTCCGTCCGGCCGTCGCGAGCGGACTCACCGGTGAGTGACGAGCGGTCTCACCTGTAGGTGATGTCCGAGGTGGAGTACAGGCAGTTGGTGCTGTCGGGGCCCGTACCGACCGCGGTGGTGTTGTTGTACTTCTGGCACGGGACGACCTTGCGGCTGCTGTCGTTGAGGATCGTGATGCCCCGCAGGGTCGCCACGTCGCCGCGGTTGACGTTGATGCCGACGAGCCGCGCGGTCGAACCCGTCCCGGTCACCTCGATGTTGCTGAGGTTCACCTTGCGGGTGTACTGCGTGGAGCAGTCGCCGCACGAGCGGTACAGCGTCTTGAACTCGCTGACCGCGAAGTTGGAGATGTTCACGGTGCCGGGCCCGTTGTGCTGGAAGACCTTGTCCGCCGCCTTCTTGGCGCCGCCGCCGGTCACCGTGTAGGTGGAGCCGCCGCGGAAGGTCGCCGCGTCCTCGCCGACGTCCTCCCACCACACGTTCTGCAAGGTGCAGTTGCCCTCGCAGTGGATGCCGTCGGCGCCGGGCGCGCCGATGATGACGTTCTTCAGCGTCGCGCCGGCCGCGAGCTTGAAGATCGGGTCCTGGCCCTCCTCCTGGCCGTCGCCGGCCAGGGCGCCGCTGCCGTAGTAGCGGACCATGCCGCCGTCCCTCGTGCCCGACACCGAGATGGTGGAGGACACCGGCTGGCTGCTGCTGGGTGTCGGCCAGGTGGCGGCGTTGGCCGGAGTGGCCCCGCTAGTCATGATCATGCCAAACGAGAGGCTGAACGCGGCGAACGTGCCGGTCAGCGCGCGCGTGCGGGCACGCGGACGTGTTGCAGAAGTCATGTCCCGATTCCTTCTGTTGTCCGGGCGGATGGGGGGTGTCAGAGCTTTCCGGCGCCCGCGCCCGACGTCACCGAGGCGACGACGGAGGAGGCGGGCTCGGCGGTGTAGCCATAGGGCGGGGTGGTGAAGGTCCCCACCCGGGAGATCTCGGTGGCGGCCCCACCGAGGTCGTTGCCGCGCAGATTGGCGTAGCCGTCCACGTCACTGCTGCGGTTCGTGGTCACCGCGACTCCCGTGTTGCGGAAGACGTTGTTCTCCACGAGCATCTGCGCGCCCATGCGCGAGTGGCAGGCGGTCTCGGCGCCGTCCACGTAGTTGTTGTAGAAGTGCCCGGTGCCGAAGCGCAGGCTGGGGATGCGCGAGTAGACGTTGCTGAAGTGGTTGTGGTGGTACGTCACCTTCAGATGACCGGTGTCCTCGGAGGCGTTGTTGTCGCTGTGGCCGACCAGTGAGCCCTTGAAGTGCTCCTTGAAGGTGTTCCAGGACACCGTCACGTTGTCCGAGCCGTGGTTGATGTCCAGCAGACCGTCGTAGTGGTCCTTGTCGTGCGTGCGGTCCGCCGAGAACGAGTTGTGGTCGATCCACACCTTCGTGGACTCCTGGACGGTGATCCCGTCGGCAGGCGCGACCGGCTTGCTGATGGTCAGGTTGCGCACGACGACGTTGGTCTCCTCCTTGATCCGCAGGCCGCCGCCGGTGAACCCGGACGACGAACCCACGCCCAGCACCGTGGTGTTGGAGCCGAGGTCGACCTGACCGCTCAACGGGATCAGGCCGCTCACGCGGACGACCTTGGCCGCGTTGCCGGTGACGGCGCTCTGGAAGGCGGCGAGCGTCGAGACCGTGACAGGGGTGGCGCTGCCGCCGCCGGTGGTCCCGGCGCCGTAGCCGATGGGGGAGGTCTCCGCCGCACCCGCGGAGTGCGGCAGGACGAGGACGGCGGCTGTCGCCAGGGCGGCCGCGGCGGCCACCAGAGCTGATCTTTGCGCCTGTGTACGTGGGGGGACGGTACGCATGCGGGTGCGTCCCTTCAGGGAGAGCTGACGGGCCATGTACATGAACGTTGTTCATCGTGCTGATCGACGCGCGCGAGCGGACGCAATGCGGCGTGGACCTCGATGGAGCAGGTGGAGCGGTTTCTCAGGGGGTGTCGGACTCCGGAGTGCGGGGTCCCTGAGGCGGGTCGGCCGTAGCCGGTTCACACTGCTGAACGGAACGTAGGGGGCAAGCGCTTTCTAGTCAACGCTTTGCGCAAAAGACATTGGGTCGGGCCTGGTGGGGGAGGTGGGCCGCGCCCGCCGGGCGGGCCGAGGGGGCGCGGCGGCTCGGCGGGAGCGAATTCTTTCGACGCGTGGGAGCGCTTCCATGGCAACCATGTCCATGTCACGATGCTGCTCCTGCTGACCTGAACCGACTTCTCCCTTCCGCCGAACGCGTCACAGGAAGGCACGACGACGTGACCCTCACCCCCCACGACCGCACGCGTGGACCGCTGCGCTCGGTGCTCGTCGCGCTGCTGGGAGCGCTGGTGCCCTTGCTCGCGGCCACCACGCTCCTGACCGCGCCCACGGCCGCCGCGGCGGCCGCGAAGACCGAGGCCGCTCCCCGTGCGGCGCTCACCGAGATCACCGGCTTCGGCACGAACCCCAGCAACCTGCAGATGTACCTGTACGTACCGGACAGCGTCACCGCGAACCCGGCGATCGTGGTGGCCGTGCACTACTGCACCGGCTCGGGTCCGGCGATGTACAACGGCACCGAGTACGCCTCACTGGCCGACCGGTACGGGTTCATCGTCGTGTACCCGTCGGTCACCCGCAGCAGCAAGTGTTTCGACGTCGCCTCCCCGCAGGCGCTGACCCGTGGCGGCGGCAGCGACCCCGTGGGCATCAAGTCCATGGTCGACTGGACCGTCCGCACCTACGGCGCCGACACCGACCGCGTCTTCGCCACCGGCATCTCCTCCGGCGCGATGATGACCAACGTCCTCCTCGGCGACTACCCGGACGTGTTCGCCGCCGGTGCCGCCTTCGCGGGCGTGCCCTTCGCCTGCTTCGCCACCACCAACGGCTCCGAGTGGAACAGCGACTGCGCGAACGGCACCGTCACCCGCACCCCGCAGGCCTGGGGCGACCTGGTCCGCGGCGCCTACCCCGGGTACACGGGACCCCGCCCGCGCATGCAGCTGTGGCACGGCACCGCGGACGACGTGCTGCGCTACCCGAACTTCGGCGAGGAGATCAAGCAGTGGACCGACGTGCACGGTGTCGGCCAGACACCGGCCGCCACCGACTCGCCCCAGTCCGGCTGGACCCGCACCCGCTACGGCGGCACCGGTGACCGCGCCCCCGTCGAGGCCATCAGCCTCCAGGGCACCGGCCACAACCTCTACGCCTGGGGCATGGCCGAGCGCGTCCTCACCTTCTTCGGCCTCAACGGCTCCGGCCCCGCGCCCCAACCCCCGGCCGGCCCCTGCAAGGTGACCGTCACCACCAACGCCTGGAGCACCGGCCTGACCGCCTCGGTGACCATCACCAACACCGGTACGACGGCGGTCAACGGTTGGAAACTGGGCTTCACCCTGCCCTCCGGACAGACCGTCACCAACGGCTGGGGCGCTACGTACAGCCCGGTCAGTGGCACCGTGACCGCGACCAACGCCACGTACAACGCCGCGATCGCACCCGGCGCGAGCGTCAGCATCGGCTACCAGGCCAACCACACGGGCAACAGCGCCGCACCCTCGGCGTACACCCTCAACGGCACGGCCTGTACGCCCGCTTGACGTGTCCGACCGTCCGTCCGTCCGTCCGGGCGCCGAGCAGGCGCGCGCCCGGACGGCGTCGGTGATCGGCCCCGCTCGCCCGACCTCCGGAGAAAGGCACCGCCCTTGCACGCGCTCCGCAGCCCCCAGCCCGCCAGGCCGTCGAGCGGGGCGCCGCTCGCGACCGTGATCGCCACCTGTGTCCTCGCCCTGGCCCTCGTCGTGGCGTCGGCCGCCGTGGTCGCCCTGGTCAGGAGCCCGCAGCGGACGGACGGGGCCGGCACCGGCGACGCGGCGACGTCCGCCCGGCACTGGGTGAACACCTGGTCCGCGATGCCACAGCTCACCGAGCCGGCCAACATGCCACCGGCGCCGTTCACCGGGGAGCGCGCCGTGCTGGTCGACACGACTCTGCGGCAGACCGTACGCGTCACCACCGGCGGCGACCGCGTCCGGCTGCGCTTCTCCAACGCCTTCGGCGGCAGCGCCCTGCCGTTGACCGCCGTGACGGTGGCGCTCCCGCTGGGCGGGCGGGCGGGGGTGGGGGCGATCGAACCCGGCACCTCCCGGACGGTGACCTTCAGCGGCAGGGAGGCCACGACCGTTCCGGTCGGCGCCCAGGTCGTGTCCGACCCGCTGGACTTCACGCTGAGGCCGGGCACCAACCTGACGGTGACGGCGTACCTGGCCGCGGGACAGGCCTCCCTCGCCCTCACCTCGCACCCCGGGTCCCGCACCACCTCGTACCTCCGGCACGGCGACCACACCGAGGACGCGGACCTCCCGGGGGCGACCCCGACCAACCACTGGTACCTGCTCAGCGATGTCGAGGTGCTGTCCCGGCCCGCCACCACCGCCGTCGCCGTCCTCGGCGACTCGCTCACCGACGGCCGGGGCTCCACCACCAACGGCAACAACCGCTGGCCCGACCAGCTCTTCGACCGCCTCCAGCGGCAGCCCGGCACCCGGCACATCGCCGTGGTGAACCAGGCGGCCGGCGGCAACCGCGTCCTCAACGACGGACTCGGTCCCAACGCCCTCGCCCGCCTGGACCGCGACATCCTGGCCCACAGCGCCGTCGAACAGCTGATCGTCTTCGAGGGAGTCAACGACCTCGGCACCGCCGAAGCCACTCCCGCCGCCCAGCAGCGCGTCACCGCCGACCTCATCGCCGCCTACGAGCAGATCATCGTCCGCGCCCACGCCCAGGGCATCCGCGTGTACGGCGCGACCCTGCTGCCCTTCGGCGGCAACACCCCGTACGACGACACAGCCGGACACCGCGAGGCGGCACGGCAGGCCGTCAACACCTGGATCCGCACCAGCGGCCGTTTCGACGCGGTCCTCGACTTCGACCGCGCGGTCCGCGACCCGGGCGATCCGAGCCGACTCCTCCCCGACCTCCACGACGGCGACTGGCTGCACCTCAACCCGGAGGGCTACCGGACCCTGGCCGAAGCGGTTCCGGCCCGCCTGCTCCGACGGAGCTGACCGGCTCGGCCGGTGGTCCGAGCCCCGGCTGGACCGACCGGTGGTACTGCTTCGGGCACGTGCGCCTCGCCCCCGAGTTCACGGGCGGTCTGCCGGGCCCACGAAGGGGTGCGCAGCAGCTCACGGCCGAGCAGGACCGCGTCGGTCTCGCCGTTGGCGAGGATCCTCTCGGCCTGCTCGGCCTGCTCGGCCTGCTCGGCTTCCGTGATCAGACCGACCGCGGCGACGGGCACCTGGTAGTCGGCACCGACGGGGATACGGACCCCGGAGGCGTCGCCGCCCGTGGAGACGTCCAGGAGATCCACCCCGTGGGTCTTGAGTTCGGCGGCGAGGCGGACCGTGTCGTCGGCCGTCCACCGCCCTTCTCCAGCCACTCGGTGGCGGAGACACGGAAGAACAGCGGCTTGTCCGCCGGCCACACCTCCCGCACGGCGTCGACGACCTCGAACGCGTAGCGGACCCGGTTCTCGTACGAGCCGTGGTGAGCTAAGCCATCAGCGAGGACGGTCAGACGTTGGGGACCTGCAGCTTGTCCCAACTGGCCTTGCCAGGGATGCCGTTGGCATCGTCCGGCCCGGGGACGGGGTGTGATTCCTTGAAGTGGTCGTACGCCTCCTGAGCCGCCGCGAGGACGTTGTCGTAGATCGTGTCCATGTGCGGGCCGGCGCAGACGGTCGCGGACCAGTGATGGTGGTAGAAGAGGTTGCTCTTGCTGGGGCGTTCGCCGATCACCTTGGCGAAGTGCCAGCCAGCGAGACGTGCGGCGCTCTTCCAGGTGACTTCGGCGACCGTCCAGCCGGGCGCGAGCGTCGCGTTCGCCATTTCGATGCTGATCGAGCTCTGGTTGCCGGCCATGTTGCCGACTGCCCAGGCGTACTCGTTCACCTTGACGTACTGAGCGACGGCACCGGCGGCGTCCACGTCGAAGTGGGCCGAAGCCGGACGCGTCGTCCAGACCTCGAGCACACCCTGGTGCGAAAGCCGGCCGGCGTTGTGGTGCAGGGTGACCGACGTCTTCCTGTAGGACTCGTGGGTGACGTGGCCCGTCGCGCTCAGCTCGTCGATGAGGTTCGTGACGGGACGGTCGTAAGCGATGGCGGGGGGCACCGCGTCGTTCTCGACGCCGTCCTCGGCGAAGGCGACGAAGTCGCTCTCCGGAAGGTCATCGAGATTGTCGATGCCGGGTCCATCGCCGGCGTCTGTCTTCTCGAGAGCCGCCTTCACGTCCTCGTCGTCGAAGTTCTTCTCAGACATGACGCCGTCCTTTCAGTTCCACAACTTTGTGTCGCCAGTGGTACTCAGGATCAGGAATTCTCACGTCACCAGTCGAGATGTCGTCAACCGTCATCGGATCCACGCGGTGGATGTAGATACGGTCGTGCCGCAGGACCCATCCTCGAGACGTTGGGGACCTGCGGCTTGTCCCAACTGGCCTTGCCGGGGATGCCGTTGGCGTCGTCACCTTCGAAGCCGAGCTTCCGCATATTCGGATCGAGGACCGTGAATTGGCCGGAATCCCCGACCAGAGAGGAGATATTGCCGAAATGTGATAACTGTGCCTGCGGGCAAGGGAGGGAATCCCGCTGCGAGCTTCCCCCTGATCGGCGCGTATGCACGTATGCACGTAGGAGATTGAGGATCCTCTTGGCCGCGACTCCACGGTGTGAGGCGGCTTTGTGAGGCGTGCAAGATCACTTATTGCCACGATATGACAATGTCAATGATCGGGCAAGCGGAGTGCATTGCGGTCGTGCGCAGTAGGCGGTGAGACGGGGTGCCGTGGCCGTCGGTGATCAGGTGGTGCTTCGAGCCGGCCCGGCCCCGGTCGACCGGCGAGGGGCCCGTGTGCTGCTCCCTTTTGGGGCTCTGGCGTGGGAGGAGTCGACCACGCAACGGGACCGGTCCAGCCGGGAGTCCGCGTTGAGTTCGGCGAGCAGGATCCCGCACTCGCCGCCGACGGCGACGAGTTCTCGTGTTCGTACTTCGACCTGCCGGTCACGAAGTCCACGGCCACCCACCACTTCCGGGTGCTGCGCGAGAGCGGGGTGATCCGGCAGGTCTACCACGGCACGGCCAAGATCAAGGGCCTGCGCCGGGACGACCTAGACGTTCGACCTAGACGGCCTCTTCCCGGGGCTTGTGGACGCCCCCGTGGGCGCCGCCGCCCGAGGGGTCGCCCGCCTCGGCGTTACCTGAACCGGACCTGGCCGGAAGGTGGTTGAAGAGCAGGTTCAGCGCGATCGCCGTCAGGCAGCCCGCGCTGATGCCGCTGTTCATCACCGTCTGGAACCAGTCCGGGAACTTCGCGTAGACCGTGGGCACCCCGACGGGCAGCAGCCCCACGGCCACCGAGACGGCCACGATCGTCAGGTTGTCGTTGCCTCTGAACTCGACCCGGGTGAGCGTGCGCAGGCCGCTCGCGGCGACCGTACCGAACATCACGAGTCCGGCGCCGCCCAGCACCGGCGCCGGGATCGCCGCGACCACGGCGCCGAGCTTCGGCAGCAGACCGAGCAGCACGAGCATCCCGCCCGCCGCCGCGACGACCCAGCGGCTGCGCACCCGGGTCATGCCGACCAGGCCCACGTTCTGCGCGTACGCCGTGTACGGGAAGGTGTTGAAGACGCCGCCGAGAACCGTGGAGAAACCGTCGGCCCGGAGTCCGTCGGCGAGGGAACGGGGTTTCACCTCGCGCCCGGTCATCTCACCGACCGCGATCAGGTCACCGGTGGTCTCGGTCATGGTCACCAGGGCCACCACCAGCATGGACAGGATCGCGGAGACGTGGAACGTGGGCGCCCCGAAGTGGAACGGCGTGCTGATGCCCAGCCAGTCGGCGTCCTTCACCCCGCCGAAGTCCGTGAAGCCCAGCGGCACCGCGACCGCGAGCCCCACGACGATGCCGATCAGCACGGCGATCCGGCTGAGGAACGCCGGGGCGAACCGCTGCACGCCCAGCACGACGAGCAGCACGAACGCGGCGAGCGCCAGGTTCTTCGGCTCACCGAAGTCCTCCGCGCCGACGCCGCCGGCCGCCCAGTTCCCGGCCACCGGCAGGAGGGACAGGCCGATGACGAGGATGACGGTGCCGGTGACGAGCGGCGGGAAGAAGCGGAGGAGCTTTCCGAACACCGGTGCCAGCAGCATGATCGCCAGACCGGCCACGATCACCGAGCCGTAGATCGCGGGGAGCCCGCCGCCCTCCGTCCCGATCAGCACCATGGGGGAGACGGCCGCGAAGGTACAGCCCTGCATGATCGGGAGCCGTACGCCGAAGCGCCACACGCCGACGCACTGGATCAGCGTCGCGATGCCGCAGACGAGGAGGTCCGCGGTGATCAGGTAGGCGAGGTCGGCGGGCGGGAGCCGCATCGCGCCGCCGACTATCAGGGGGACGGCCACCGCGCCCGCGTACATGGCGAGGACGTGTTGGAGGCCGAAGGCGACGAGGTGGCGGGTGGGGGGTACTTCGTCGACGGGGTGGGTGGTGGATGCCATGGGCGAGACGATAGGGGACTTGAACAGTTTGTTGATTTCTGGGGTGTTGCCTGTGTGTGCTCAGAGTGCGGGCCGGTGGGGGCCGATCGCGCGGTTCGCCGCGTCCCTCAAGGGGTGCCCCGGTGGGCGGCGGTCATCAGGGACTCCCAGTCGGGGAGTTTCACCACACCTCTGCCCAGGGAGGCGCCCAGCTCCGCCTCCGCCCGTTCGATCGCCTGCCAGCCCGGCCACTCGACCGGCCGGCAGCCCTCTGCCCTCAGTGCCGCCAGCGGATCGTCCGGCACGCTGCCGGACGCGAGCGCCGGGGCGTCCTCCAGCAGTGACGTCGCCGTCTCCTTGGCGCAGGGGCGGTTGGTGCCGATCACTCCGGTGGGGCCTCGTTTGATCCACCCGGCCACGTACTCGCCCGGGGACGGCACGCCCTCTCGCAGGACGCGTCCGGCGGTGTGCGGGACCGTGCCGTGGGCCGGGTCGAAGGGCAGGCCGTCGACGGGGACGCCCCGGTAGCCGACCGAGCGGAGGACCAGCTGGGCCTCGATCTCCTCGTACCGGCCGGTGCCCGTCAGGCCGCCGTGGCCGTCGGGTTCCGTGCGCTCCAGGCGTACGCCGCAGACGCGGTCGCCGTCGGCGAGGAGTTCGACGGGGCGGAGGAAGAAGCGCAGCCGGATGCGGTGGCGGCCGCCCGGGGCGGGCGCGGTGGCCCAGCCGCGCAGGACCTCGACGTTGCGGCGCTGGGCGGCGGGGAGTGACGACGGGTCGGCGTAGGCCGGGTCGAGTTCCAGCTCGGCGGGGTTGACCGTCACCTGGGTGTCCGGGAGGGTGCTCAGCTCGCGCAGCTCCTTGGTGGTGAAGCGGGCCTGCGAGGGGCCGCGGCGGCCCACCATGTGCACACGGGTGACCTCGCTGGCGGCGAGGGAGGCGAGGGCGGCCTCGGGCATGTCGGTGGGGCTCAGCTCGGTCGCGCCGCGCGCGAGCATACGGGTGACGTCCACCGCGACGTTGCCGACACCGATGACCACGGCGGATCGCGCCCCGAGGACGAAGCCGTCGGCCCTGGCATCGGGGTGCGCGCTGTACCAGGAGACGAACTCGGTCGCCGACCAGCTGCCGCGCAGCTCCTCGCCCGGGATGCCGAGCCGTCGGTCCCCGGCGGCGCCCACGCAGTACACGACCGCGTGGTACAGCTCCCGCAGCCGGGCCGCCGGCACCCCGTCCGGACCCACCCGGACGCCGCCGAGGAACCGCACCCGCTCGTGCTCCAGCACGGTGCGCAGATTGTTCTGCAGCGACTTGATCTTCTCGTGGTCCGGCGCCACCCCGTAGCGCACCAGGCCGTACGGGCACGGCAGCCGGTCCAGCACGTCGACGCGCACCTGGGGATCCTGCTGGACGAGGCTCTGGGCGGTGTAGCACCCGCTCGGCCCCGAACCGACGACGGCGACACGCAGCACGCGGAACTCCTTACCCGAGGAGATCGCTGATGCCTCCAGGATCCCACCACCGGGCCCACCGGGGGAGGGGCGCGGAGGCGAGAGAGGAGGGTGCTGCGCCGTCGGGGTGCCGTGCGCCCCCGGTATGCGTGGCTGTACGCAGAGAATGTGATCATGCGCTTACGTTGCGTATGTGCTGGAAGCATCCTTTCTCAATCTCTCTGATCGCCACTGGCAGGACGGCGCGGTGACCGTGCGGCCCGCGTGGGAAGTGCAGGAGCACGGCGGCGCCACGGCCTGGTTCAACGCCCGGCTGTCCTTCCCGGACGGCGCCGTGGTCGAGGTGCTCGTCGTCGTCTGCGAGGGCCGGCTGTCCCTGGAGGACGTACACGCCCAGCCGCCGCTGTCCCTGGAGGACCTGACCGAGCTCGCCGACTGGATCGAGGGCCCGCTGTTCGAGGCGTGCGGTACCGCGGCGGAGCCCCTCGACGAGGAGCCGCAGGACGACTCGTACGGGCCCGGGCGCCGGGCCAGGCCCGCGTGGCCGCGCGGTGTGGAGGGGCGGCGGATGGTCGCCGAGGAGTACCTCGCGGCGCAGCGGTCCGGCTACGACCCGGTCCTCGCGGTGATGTGCGCGACCGGGCACAGCCGCCGCAAGTCGCTCCGGCTGATCGCCGGGGCGCGCGACGAGGGCCTGCTCGGCCCCCGTCACGCCCGGCGCTGAGCCCTTGGACCGGGAGCGGCCCCGCGGTCACTTCGTCAGGTCGCGCATCCGGCTGATCTCCGTCGTCTGCTGGGCGATCACGTCGTCGGCCATTTCCTCGATCAGGATGTTGTTGCCCTGCGCCTTCACGTCCGTGGCCATGGTGACCGCCCCCTCGTGATGGGTGATCATCAGCTTCAGGAAGAGCTGGTCGAACTTCTCCCCGTCGAGCGTGCCGAGTTCCGTCAGCTGGGCCTCGGTCGCCATGCCGGGCATCGTCTCGTGGTCGTGCGAAGTGGCCCGCCCGTCACCGCCGTTGACCTTCAGCCAGCCCTCCATGGCCTCGATCTCGGGCTTCTGGGCGGCCGAGATGCGCTCGGCGATCCGCTTCACCTGGGTCGACTTCGCCTGGTCGGGGGCGAGTTCGGTCATCTCCAGGGCCTGGGTGTGGTGCGCGATCATCATGCGCGCGTAGTCGAAGTCCGCGGAATTCGGCGAGTCGTCCTCGGCGCGCTGCTTCTCGACTTCTTCCGGCGAGAGGGTTTGAGCCGCCTCACCGGGTTTTCCGGGGGCGATCACCGCGGGGCCGCTCGACTTGGCGGAGCCGCCGTCGGGGCCGGCGTCCGACCCCGAGTCGCAGCCCGCGAGTGCCAGCAGAGCGGCCGTCAGCGAGGCCGTGACCAGCGGCGCGCGGGATGTGCGGCGAACGAGCACAGTGACCTCCTGGGACACAGCAACGGGCGTACACCTCGTGAGTGTTGACGAACGTTCCTAACACGCTTTCGCGAGCTGGTGATCAAATTTGTTCGTTACAAGTACATTGCCGTCTGTTGATCTGTGCATGATGAAGACGATACTTCGGTGGTGCCTGAACCGTTCAACCGCGAACGGCTACAAGGGAGGACACAGTGACCCTGTTGAACAACCTTCGGACGCGGCGCAGACGTCTGGGGGTCGCCGCGACTGCGGCCGGCCTGCTGGCCGCGTTGCTCACCGCCGGACCGGCGGCCGCGACCCCCGACCCCGGGGACTCGCCCACCGTGCGGGAGAAGGTCTCCAAGAGTGATGCCGCCGAGGCGCGGGAGGCGATAGCCGCCGGCGAGATACCCGGCCAGGACGAGATCGTCCACTCCGCCAACATCCAGCACCTGACCAACATCCCGAAGGAGGCGCTGCCGGGCACCAACTCGGACCTCGCCTTCCAGGGCAAGTACGCCTACGCCGGCAACTACGACGGCTTCCGTGTCTTCGACATCAGCAACCCGAAGGCCCCGAAGACCGTCGCCCAGGTCCTCTGCCCGGGCTCGCAGAACGACATCTCCGTCTCCGGCGACCTGCTCTTCCTGTCCACCGACTCCTCGCGCAGCGACAACTCCTGCAACAGCACCACGCAGCCCGCGACCGAGAAGTCGTCGTGGGAGGGCGTCAAGATCTTCGACATCAGCGACAAGGCACACCCGAAGTACGTCGCCGCCGTGGAGACGCCCTGTGGCTCGCACACCCACACGCTGGTGCCCGAGCGCAGGAACATCTACGTCTACGTCTCCTCGTACTCGCCGAACGCCGCGTTCCCCGACTGCCAGCCGCCGCACGACGGCATCTCGATCATCAAGGTGCCGCGCAAGTCCCCGGAGAAGGCGGCCGTGGTGGGCTTCCCGGTCCTGTTCCCCGGTGAGGGCGCGGACGGCGGCGGCAACCCGGGATCGCCCACGAACCCCGGCGTCTCCAAGACCACCGGCTGCCACGACATCACGGTGCTGCCGTCGAAGGACCTGGCCGCCGGCGCGTGCATGGGCGACGGCATCCTGTTCTCCATCAAGGACCCGGAGAAGCCGAAGGTCATCGACCAGGTCCAGGACAACGTGAACTTCGCGTTCTGGCACTCGGCGACCTTCAACCAGAAGGCGAACAAGGTCGTCTTCACCGACGAGTTGGGCGGCGGCGGCGCGGCCACCTGCAACGCGGCGATCGGGCCGGACCGCGGCGCCGACGGCATCTACGACATCGTCGGCAAGGGCGACCAGCGCAAGCTCGTCTTCAAGAGCTACTACAAGATCCCCCGCTACCAGGCGGACACCGAGAACTGCGTCGCCCACAACGGCTCGCTGATCCCGGTCAAGGGCAAGGACATCATGGTCCAGGCCTGGTACCAGGGCGGTGTCTCCGTCTGGGACTTCACCAACTCCTCGAAGCCCAAGGAGATCGCCTACTTCGAGCGCGGTCCGATCTCCACCGACACCCTCGTCGGCGGCGGCTCGTGGTCGGCGTACTACTACAACGGCTACATCTACTCGAACGACCTGGTGAAGGGCTTCGACGTCCTGAAGATCAACGACCGGCGGACGGATCCGGCCAAGTGGGTCCACCTGCGCGAGCTCAACGTGCAGACCCAGCCGGACTACTTCGACTGGTAGAAGCGCCGCGGCAGATCCCTGTCACCCGTCCCGCCGGGCCCTTCGGGGTCCGGCGGGACGGACCACTCGCGAGCTCTTCATTGACCGGGGCACCGCGCGAGGACATCCTGTAACTCCCGCGTCGGGCGGCAGTCGGCCAACTATACTCAGCGCTTCCGGGCGGCGACCTTACGTGCTCCCTCCCGGCCGTTGTTCGTCCCGGGCCGCACGGGGGACGGTCCGGGACGGACGTCCAGCGGTGACGAACAGCCGATCGGCGAACGCGACTCGAGCACCCGGTCCGACTCGTCGGGCAGCGGCTGACGGCAGTTCAGTCCACCACATCCAGCACCGGTCGCAGCCCGTCCGGCCGTTCGGCGGCGGGCAGCTGGTCGACGAAGTGCACCCCGCACCCCAGAGCCGCGGCACCGCCGTCGGCCCGCCGGTCGTCACCGACCATCAGGGTGTTCCGCGCGTCGACACCGAGCGCCTCGCAGGCGAGGGAGAACAGCCTGGGGTCCGTCTTCCGGCCGCCGTGCTCGTACGACAGCACGTACTCGCCGACGTACGGATCGAGGCCGTGCGCGCGCCACACCGGCCGCGGATCCCACCCGATGCTGCTCACCACGCCGACGGCCTCTCCGCGATCCCGCGAGGCGGCGAGGTTCTACGGGTTCCTACAGGTGTGGTGGGAGGTGGTGCGGCGGGGAATCGGGATGCCCCGCCATATCAGCCGGTCGAGCCTCCGCTATGCCTTCCCCGTCCCTTCCACGGTCAGCACGATCTTGCCAGTGGTACGGCCGGTCTCACCCAGGGCGTGGGCCTTTGCGGCCTCGGCGAGCGGGAACGTGGCCTCGATGTGAGCGCGCAGGGCGCCGGTCTCGACGAGGTCGGCGATGGCCTGCATGCCGGCGCGGTCGGCCTCGACGAGGAGGGCCTCGTAGCGGATGCCCCGCTCGGCGATGTCCGCCAGCTCGTCGGCGTCGATGGGTACCGGAAGGATCGAGACGAGGGTTCCGCCCGGGCGCAGCACCGTGAGGGAGCGGGCGCGGGCGGCGGCGTCCAACGAGATCGGGTCGAGGAGCACGTCGATGTCCTCGACGGGCCTCGGTGAAGTCGACCGTGTGGTAGTCGATGGCCTCGTCCACTCCGATCGAACGCAGGAAGTCGTGCTTGGCGGCACTGGCGGTGCCGATGACGTACGCGCCGCGGGACTTGGCGATCTGGACGGCGAGATGGCCGACGCCGCTCGCGGCCGCGTGGATGAGGACGCGCTGCCCGGGCTGGACGTCGGCGGTGTCGACGAGTGCCTGGTAGGCGGTCAGGGCCGCGAGCGGGAGCGCGCCGGCCTGGAGGTGGTCGATGCCGGCGGGCTTGTGGACGAAGGCGCGGGCCCGGCCGGTCACGTACTCGGCGTGGGAGCCGACCCCGTGGGGGTATGAGCTGCTTGCCAAGGAGTGCGTATGAGGTCGAGTTAGCTCGATCGTGTGATGGTCGGTTTCCGGGCTTGCGGCGTCCTGGGCCGTTCGGGTTAGCGTGGCTGTGCGATCTGGGACGCGGGGTACGGCGTCAGCGTGTGGGGCCCCTGTTTCACCGGTGTGATGGTTCAGGGCCTCCCCGTCGCCTCTGGCCGTACCCAATTGGCCAGGTCGCGCAGGGAACTGGCCTCCCGGGCTCGGACCACGCACAGGATGTGTGTCGCCGCCCCGGGGTCGAGTACGCCGGGGACCAGCTCGCCCAGGACCGTTCGGGGCGCGCGGCTGAGCGGACTCACTCCCGCTCCGTCCACAGGAACGGTAGGGCAGCATGCCGAAGACCTCGTCGCTCGGCTTGAACAGGGTGACGCCGGTGCCGACGGTCTCGACGACTCCGGAGACGTCCCAGCCCAGGATGAGGGGCAGGCCGTTGGCGGTCATGGGCTGGGCGCGGTTCCACCAGTCGGTCGGGTTGACGCCGGCCGCGCGGACGGCGATCAGGATCTCTGCGGGCTTCTTCAGGCGCCCGGACGGACAGGCGGACAGGCCGCGCATCATCCTCAGGATCGTGCGGTCCGAACCCTCGGGGCCGCCTGTCCGCGACGGGCGGGCACCTCAGGCGAGCGAGGTCCACACGCTCTTGACCTCCGTGTACGCGTCGATGGCTCCGCTGCCCATCTCCCGGCCCCAGCCGCTGGCCTTGAACCCGCCCCAGGGGGCGGAGGCGTCCACGGGGTTGGGCATGTTGATGAATACCGTGCCCGCCCGGATGGAGCCGGCCACGCGGTGCGCCGCGCCCACGTCGCGGGTCCATACGGCCGCCGCCAGGCCGTACTCGGTGTCGTTGGCGCGGGCGACGGCCTCGTCCTCGTCGTCGTACGGCAGGACGGACAGCACCGGGCCGAAGATCTCCTCGCGGGCGATGCGCATGTCGTCCCGTACACCCGTGAACACGGTCGGCTGGTAGAAGAAGCCCGGCAGGTCGTCGACGGGGGCCCCGCCGGCGAGCAGCTGGGCGCCTTCCTGGACCCCGCTGCGCACCAGTGCGTGGACGTGGGCACGGTGTTCGCTCGTGACCAGGGGACCGAGCTCGGTGTCGGGCGCGTTGCCCGCGCCGAGTCGCATCCCGCTGACGGCCTTGGCACAGCGCTCGGCGAACTCGTCGGCGAGGGAGCGGTGGACGAGGAACCGGGTGTAGGCCGCGCACACCTGGCCGCTGTTGAGGAGCGCGCCCTGAAGACAGCCCGCCACGGCCGCGTCCAGGTCGGCGCCGGGCAGCACGAGGCTCGGTGCCTTCCCGCCGAGTTCGAGCGTGACACGCTTGAGGTTGCCCGCGGAGGCCCGGACGATGTCCCTGCCGGTCTCGGTCGAACCGGTGAAGGAGACCTTGTCCACGCCGGGGTGCTCGACGAGGGCCCGGCCGGCCTCGGGACCACCGGTCAGCAGGTTGATGGCGCCGTCCGGCACACCGGCCGTACGGCACAACTCGACGAGCCGCACCGTGGTCATCGGGGTCTGTTCCGCGGGTTTGACGATCACGGTGTTCCCGCAGGCGAGGGCCGGTGCGATCTTCCAACTCGCGATCATGAGCGGGAAGTTCCACGGGGTGATCAGCGCGCACACTCCCACCGGCTCGCGCTTGGTGTACTGCAGCACGCCGGGGAAGGACAGCGGCGCCGTCTCGCCGTAGATCTTGGTGACCCAGCCGGCGTAGTAGCGGAAGTGCTCGGCAGCCGCGGCGACGCTGACCGCCATGGAGATGCCGAGCGGCTGGCCCTGGTCGCGGGTCTCCAACTCGGCCAGTTCCTCGGCGTGTTCCTCGATGAGGTCGCCTATGCGCCACAGGATCCGGGCGCGCCGGGCCGGGGTGAGTCCCGCCCAATCCGGGTTCTCGAGGGCGGCGCGGGCGGCCCGTACGGCCGCGTCGGCTTCCGCGGCCCCCGCCAGGGACACCTGGGCGTGGGGCTGCCCCGTCGCCGGGTCCAGGGTCTCGAACTCCGCTCCGGAGGCCGCGGCTTGCCACTCGCCACCGATGAAAAGGGTGTTGGTCACAGCTGTGCTCCCAGGATGAGGTCGGCGCAGCGCTCGCCGATCATGACGGCAGGTGCGTGGGTGTTGCCGGAGGTGACGGAGGGCATGACGGAGGCGTCCGCGACGCGCAGGCCGGCCACGCCGTGTACGCGCAGCTGAGGATCGACGACCGCCATACGGTCGATGCCCATACGGCAGGTGCCCACCTGGTGGTGATAGCTGAGGAGGGTCCGCTTGATGTACGCGGCGATCTCCGCGTCCGTACGCACATACGGTCCGGGTGCGACCTCGCGGGCCCGCCAGTCGCCCAGCGACTTCTCCTCGCCGATCTCCCGCACCTGCCGCACGGCCCGCACCATGGCCGCGAGGTCCGACGGCTCGGAGAAGTAAGCGGGGTCCAGGGCGGGAGCCTGGGTGGGGTCGGCCGAGCGCAGCCACAGACGGCCACGGCTGAGCGGACGGATCGTCCCCGCGAGGACCGAGAAGCCGTGGCCCTCTTCCGGAACGTCCATGTCGGGCACCGGCAGGGGCAGGTGGGACATCAGCGGCTGCAGGTCCGGCACGGCCAGCGCCGGGTCGGACTTGGCGAAGTAGTGGGCCTCCAGGTTGTTGGCCGTACCCTGCGGCACCGGACGTGCCGACTCCCACACCACCGGAGCGAGGGTGTGGTCGTGCAGGTTCGCGCCCACTCCCGGCAGGTCCGCGGTCGACTCGATCCCGAGGGCCCGCAGCTCGTCCGCCGGCCCGACACCGCTGAGCAGGAGCAGCTGTGCCGATCCGATGGCGCCGCCGGACAGGATCACGTCCCCTTCGCAGCGGACCTCCGTCGTACGGCCTTCGCGCAGCAGCTCGACGCCCCGCGCCCGGCCGTCGGCCACCAGGACGCGCGTGACCGCCGCGCCGGTCATCACCGTCAGCTGCGCGCTGTCGAGCACCGGCTCCATGAAGGCGGTCCACGCGCTGACGCGCCTGCCGTCGCGGATGTTGCGGTGAATCAGGTTGACGCCGAGCTGGTCCTGGCCGTTGCAGTCGTCGTTGTACGCGATCCCGTAGTCCTGGCATGCCTCGATGAAGGCGGTGGTCACCGGGTTGGGGGAGTGGTTCCGGCTGACGGGCAGCGGGCCGCCGGCCCCGTGGTAGTACGACGCGCCGTCCTCGAAGTCCTCCGAGCGTTTGAAGTACGGCAGCACCTCGTCGTACGACCAGCCCGCCGCTCCCTGGTAGGCCCAGCTGTCGTAGTCGGCCCGGTTACCGCGGACGTAGATCATGCCGTTGAGGGCGCTGGAGCCGCCGAGGACCTTGCCGCGCGGCCAGAACACCTGGGTGCCGGAGGCGTGCCGCTGGGGTTCGGTGGTGTACGCGTGGTCCTGCGGGGAGTTCCACAGCTCCCACAGGCGCCCGGGGTCGTGGATGGCCGGGTTGTCGTCCCGGTCGCCCATCTCGATCAGCAGGACGGTCCGGCCGGCGTCCACGAGTCTGCGCGCGAGCGCACAGCCCGCGGACCCGGCGCCCACCACGATGTGGTCGTAAACGGTGTGTGTTGCTCGCATGACGGGAGGGTCACAGACGGACGGGCCGCCGGCTTGTGCCGTCGTGCACGGGCTGTTGCGGAGGCGGGCACGAACGGCTGTGCACGGGCGGACGGACGGGCCCGGTGGCCGGGCGCACGCTGCCCGCTGCGGGCCTATGGGCGACCTGGCAGCCGCCGTGGGTGACCGGGCCCGGCCGCGCGGGCGAGCGGCTGCGCCGAGGCAGCACGCGACGGGCCGGGACCACCGAGGTGGTCCCGGCCCGTCGCGGGAGTCGCAGAAAGGGGGGGGCGGAGTCAGGACACGGCGGGTGCGCTCGGGACTCGCTCCGTGGCGCCGGCGCCGACCGCCGCCGCGTTCTTCCTGCGCAGGACGGCGGGAGCCGTCTCCTTCAGCCCGAGCGCGAGCAGGACGACCAACACGGCACCCGCCGCCGAGATGTACATGGCCGTCTGAAGCCCCCAGTTGTCGGAGGCCCACCCGGCGATCACCGGAGCGAGGAACCCGCCGGCGAGTTCCCCGATGCCCATGACCAGGCCCAGGGCGGTCGCCAGCGCGCCACGGGGGACGGTCTCCGCGGGGATGGTCGCCATGAACAGGGTGAAGCAGCCGAGACCCGTATACGTGAGCAGAACCACTGCGCCGAGCGCCAGAGGACTGCTCACATACACCACGGCCAGGGGGCAGAGCGCGGCCATCACCGTGAAGACGATCAGTGTGTTCTTGCGGCCGAACCGGTCCGAGATCGCCGGTGTGACGAAGCCCCACACGACCCACGCCACCCCGAGACAGGTCACGACGCCGCTCATCGTCGCGGGTGAGAAGCCCTTGACCGAGGTCATGTAGACAGGCGCGAACGTGATGATGACGAAGAACCAGGTCATGTACGCGCAGGCGATCAGCACGCAGAGGATGATGTTGCGCTGCCGGAGGATGCTGCCGATGCTCGGCTTGGCCGCGGCATCCACGGATTCCGCCGCGGGCTCCGTCATCACACGGCCACCCGGCGGTTCCTCCCGTACCGACCGCCAGATCCACAGGGCGAGCAGCAGGCCGGGGACGATGGTGATGACGAACGCCAGTCGCCAGGTGTACTGCGTGGCGATCCACACCACCGCGAGCGGGCAGAGGATGCCGCCCAGCAACCCGGCCGAGGACCCCTGCAGCAGGCCCATGTTCAGCCCGCGCCGGTGCTCCTGTGACGCCTCCACCATCAGGGATTGCGACGCCGGCAGAACGGCACCTTCCGCCAGCCCCATCAGCGCCCTGACTGCCAACAGCGCGGCGAATCCGGTGACCAGACCGCTCGACGCCGACAGGCTGGAGAAGAGCACCACCGCGATGATGACCACGGGCTTACGGCGGCCGAGCCGGTCGGACAGGCGTCCCGAGATCATTCCGGACAGGGCCCAGGTCAGGGCGAGGACTCCGGAGAGCGCGCCCAGGGCGGTGTTCGAGAGGGGGATGTCCTCGCTGATGAAGGGGACGAGGAAGAGAAGTGCCTGCCGGTCGAAGAAGACGAGGCCGAAGCCCAGGAAAAGGATGACGAGCAGCTTGTTCTCGTAGCGGCGGGCGTCGGGGCCGGCGCCACCGAGCGGAGGGGGCGCGGCGGATCGCTTTCTCAGCATGAATGCCTCATTCGTCGGACGAGCGGGAGCCGGAGAGGCAGGAAGGGGGAGCCGTGGGGAGAAGAGACGGCAACGGGGCTGTCGATCGGCGCGGTGACGCGCTTCGGCCCTGGGGGTGGTCGGGACGTCAGCCCGTTCCCGTGTCTGTGGACGTTCCTGCGTAAGCCGCTCACCGGCGCCCGCGAGGCGGGCCCGTGAGGCGTGTGCGGCTCTCTCTCACGACCGGAGGGTGCACCTCGGCGGCCCACTCCGGCTTGCGTGATGGTGCACCGGCCCTTGCGGGCGCGGGCACGATCGGCGGATCCGCCGTGTTCGGGACGTGCTACGACAGGCAGCGAAAGGGCAGCTACAGGGCAGCCAAACCGCGTGACCGCCACTGAGCGCTCGCTGAGCGGGATCGGTGAAGTCCGCTGCGCTACAGCGCCCCGCAAGGGGCGCGGGGAACTGCGCGACCAGCCCCCACCGGCCCGCGGTGAACAACCCGCATATTCAGCGGAGCGCTCAGGCGCCCAGCGCCGTGCGCCCGGCCCCGCGTGCCTCCGACGGGCTCATGCCGTAGGCGCTCCGGAAGGCGTGGCTGAAGTGGGCGGGGTCCGGAAAGCCCCAGCGGCTCCCGACGGTGGCGACGGGCATATGGGCGAGCGCGGGGTCCGCGAGATCGCGCAGGCACTCGGCGAGGCGACGCTCCCGGAGCCAGCCCGAGACCGTGTATCCCCGCTCGGCCAGCAGCTTGTAGAGGAAGCGCCGCGAGATGTGATGGGCGGCCGCGATCCGGTCGGGGCCGAGCCCCGGGTCGGAGAGCCGCTGTTCCATGTACGTGAGGATCCGCCGGGCCAGCAGCTCCCGCCCGTCGTCCTGCTGCGCCACCTGCACGGCGCACCGCTCCGAGAGCATCGCGCCGACCAGGTCGACCACGCTGTCCGCGAGCCGCTGCGTGCCGAGAGCGTCCAGTTGCCGGACCTGCCCGGCCAGTCCGCGCAGGAACGGGTGTACGACGGGCCCCAGTCCGTCACTGCACGACACGGTGGTGGCGATCACGCGGGTCAGGTCGCGCTCGGGCAGCCGGAGCATGACCCGCGGGAACATCAGCACGAGTGTGCGGTACCGCTGGTCGAAGTCGAGCGTGTACGGGTGCCGGGTGTCGTAGATGGCCAGCTCGCCCGGCTTGAGCAGGGCCTGGCGGTCCGCCTGGGTCAGCATGCACTGGCCGGCCAGCTGAAGACTCACCTTGACGAAATCGGCCGGGTCGGAGGCGATGTGCCTCCGCGTGTGGGCGACGCCGTGCGGATCCGCGGCCACGACGGACACCTGCACCGCGCCGAGCTGGGCGGTGTGCAGGGAGGCGCGGAAGTCGGGAACCTCGCGCGGCAGCGCTTCCAGCGGCACGAAACTCTGGCCGACCACGTCCCGCCAGAACTCGAAGCGTCCTGCGGAGGTGTCGTCCGACGGAGTCGTCATCGAGGGCATGGGTCTCCTCTGCGGGCCCTTCGGCAAGCCGGCAGGTAGGCGTGCCGCCGGATACTAACTGTCATATCCGGTTTTTACAAAGTGTGATGAATGGGGTGTATAGGAAGATTTCTTGTCTGTCGAGGGCGCGGCGAGGGGGCCCGGAAGGGGCGCGAAGCGCCTCCGGGTCCCCTACCCCCTACCCCCCCCCGAATGATCAGCCGAGGCCGTCCGCACCCACCTGAACCGCGGACTCGTCGAGGACGGTGTCGGTCACGGGCTGCGGGCGTCCGTCCAGGTCGAGGACGGGGACGGCCTCCTTGTACCAGGACTCGATGACGGCGTTGCCCCAGAAGTCGCGGCGGCGGTCGTCGCGCACGTTCCAGCGGTACGTCTCGTGGTCCGGGTCACCGGTGTAGTAGTCCGAGGTGTAGATCTCCACGCGGTGGCCGTCGGGGTCCCTCAGGTAGAGGTAGAAGGCGTTGGAGACGCCGTGCCGGCCGGGGCCTCGTTCGATGTGGTGCTCTTTGCGCAGTGAGCCGAAGATGTCGGCCGCGCGCAGTACCTGGTGGGACTCGTGGGTGGCCACCCCGAGGTGGTGCAGACGCGGCCCGGCACCCCCCGTGAAGGCGACGTCATGGACGGTCTGCTTGCGGTACATCCAGGCCGCGTACAGCTCGTGCTCGTCGCCCTCGATCGTTTCCGAGCAGCCGAAGCCGAGGGACCGGTAGTGGGCGTAGGCGGCCGGGATGTCGGGGGTGCAGATGTTGAAGTGGTCCAGGCGGGCGATCTCGGCGCCGTGGCGGATGTCGTAGCGCTGGATGAGGCGCTCGGCGCGCTCGATCTCGTGGAAGAACTCCACGGGGAAGCCGAGCGGGTCGATGACGCGGACCGCGTCGCCGACACCGTGTGTGCCCTCGCCCTTCTTCAACCGCTTGACCGGGCAGCCGAGTTCGGTGAAGAACTTCTCCGCCTTGTCGACGTCCTCGGGGGTGCGTACGCGGTAGGCGATGTGGTCGAGGGCCGCCAGGTCGCCCTTGCGCAGCACCAGCGAGTGGTGGGTGAGTTCGTCCGTGCCGCGCAGGTACAGCGACTCGGTGTCCTCGTACTGGATGTGGAAGCCGAGCATGTCGACCCAGAACCAGCGGGCGGCACCGAGGTCGGTGACGGCGAGCTGGGCGTAGGCGGACCGGACGACGTCCGGGGCGTTCGAGGCAGTCATGAGGTGGCTCCGAAGCGGGGGGTGTGCACCTCGGCGAGGGCGACGTGGACGATCTTCGATTCGGTGTAGAAGTCGATGCTGTGGGCGCCGCCCTCGCGGCCGACGCCGGAGGCCTTGACCCCGCCGAAGGGGGTGCGCAGGTCACGGACGTTGTGGGAGTTGATCCAGACCATGCCGGACTCGACCGCGTGCGCGATGCGGTGGCCGCGCTTGAGGTCCGAGGTCCAGACGTAGGCGGCCAGACCGAACTGCGTGGCGTTCGCGAGTTCCACGGCCTCGGTCTCGTCGTCGAAGGGAGCGACGGCCACGACCGGGCCGAAGATCTCCTCCTGGAAGATACGGGCGTCGCGTTCGACGTCGGCGAAGACGGTGGGCTGGAGGTAGTTGCCGTCCGCGAGGTGCTCGGGGCGGCTGCCGCCGGCGACCAGTCGGGCCTCCTTCCGGCCGATCTCCACGTAGTTCAGGACGCGCTCGTAGTGTTCGGGGTGTACCAGTGCGCCGACCTCGGTGGCCGGGTCGGACGGAAGCCCGACCCGTACGTTCGCGGCCCGCTCCGCCAGTCGCCGGGTGAACTCCTCGTACAGCGGGCGCTCGACGAGTACGCGTGAACCGGCCGTACAGCGCTCCCCGTTGAGGGAGAACACGCCGAAGACCACCGAGTCCAGCGCGGCCTCCAGGTCGGCGTCGGCGAAGACGACGACCGGGGACTTGCCGCCCAGCTCCATCGACACCGTCTTCAGGTGCTCGGCGGAGGACCGGATGATGTGCCGACCTGTGTCGGAGGAGCCGGTGAAGGAGATCAGCGGCACGTCCGGGTGGTCGACGAGGGCCTGGCCGGCCTCCTCGCCGATGCCGTGGACGATGTTCACCACCCCGGCGGGCACGCCTGCCTCTTCGAAGATCTCCGGCCACAGCGACGCGGACAGCGGGGTCCACTCGGCCGGCTTCAGGATCAGCGTGCAGCCGGACGCCAGCGCGGGTGCCAGCTTCCAGCTCTCCAGCATGAACGGCGTGTTCCAGGGAGTGATCAGCCCGGCGACCCCCACCGGTGTGCGCACCACATAGCTGAACTGGTCGTCGCCCTGCCGGAACGCCTCCTCGCCGAGGGCCACGATGACATCCGCGAAGTAGCGGAAGTTCTCGGCGGCGCGCCGCGCCTGGCCGCGGGCCTGCGTGATCGGCAGCCCGGAGTCGTACGACTCGAAGGCGGCGAGCCGGTCATGACGGGCCTCGACGGCGTCGGCGATCCGGTACAGGACACCCGCGCGTGCCCGGTTGGACAGCCCGGCCCACTCCGGGAACGCGACCCGGGCGGCCGTCACCGCCCGGTCCACGTCGGCCGCGGAGCCACGCGCGGCCTGCGCGTAGGCCGTGTTGGAGACCGGGTCGGCGACGTCGAAGGTGCGTCCGTCCGCGGCGTCGACGAAGGCACCGCCGATCCAGTGCGGGATCACGGCGGGAAGGTGCTCAGGGGTGGAGGGAAGGTGCTCAGGGGTGGTGCTCACTGCACGGCTCCGATCTGCTGGGTGAGGTCTCCGCCCTCGCGGAGCAGCGCGCGGATCTTGGACAGGCCCGCGTCGGTGGGGGAGGTGAGCGGCGGGCGGACATGGGGTGACTCGATACGTCCCTGCTGGTGCAGCACCCACTTCGCCGGCGCCGGGTTCGTCTCGACGAACAGGAGGTCGACGAGCGGGTGCAGGCGGTAGTGGAGATCGCGGGCACCGTCGAAATCGCCCGCCTCCCACAGCTCGTACATCCGAGCCACCGCACCGGGCGCCAGGTTCGCGACGGCCGAGACGAAACCCGCACCGCCGAGCGCGAGAAGCGGCAGGCACAGCAGCTCGATGCCCGACCAGACGAGCAGTGAGCGCCCGCAGGCGTGCAACACGCGCGAGAAGTGCTCGAAGTCCTTGGTGGTCTCCTTGACGCCCACGAAGTTCTCGAAGTCGGTGAACAGCCGCTTCACCGTCTCGGGCGCGATGTCGACGGCCGTGCGCGAGGGCACGTTGTAGGCGACGATCGGCAGGTCCGGGAACTCCTGTGCGACGGTCGCGTACCACTGGTACAACGCCTCCTGCGTGGGGCGCGCGTAGTACGGCGTGATGACGAGCGCGGCGTCGGCGCCCAACTCCGCTGCGGCGGCGGTGAGTTCTAGGGTCTCGTCGAGCTTGTGTGATCCGGTCCCGGGCAGGAACGGGACGCGGTCGTCGATCTCCTCGACCGCCGTCCGCATCCCCGCGATCCGTTCGGCCACGCTCTGCGCGCTGGGCTCGCCGGTGGAGCCGCCCAGCGAGATGCCGTGCGAACCGGACTCCAGCTGGAAGCGGATCAGCGCGCGCAGGCTGTCGTGGTCGACGGCTCCGTCCGAGGTGAAGGGGGTGATGGCGGGAGCGATGGAGCCGCGGATGGCGGACGGGTCGCTGCGGAATTTCATGTGGGCTCTCCTTGCGTGCTGTGCTGCTTGCGCCACCGCTCGTACATCTCGTGCCAGTCGGGACCGAGGGGATACAGGCCGTCGATGCCGTGTCCGGCACGCACCTGCTCGGTGATGAAGCGCTCCTTCTGTTCCTGCTCCCGGCAGTCGGTGATCAGGTCCTCGGCCAGGTCGGGCGGCACGACGACCACGCCGTCCGCGTCTCCCACCAGCAGGTCGCCGGGCTGTACGAGGGCTCCGCCACAGGCGATCGGCACTCCCGTGTCCCACGGCACATGGCGGCGGCCGAGGACGGAGGGGTGGGCTCCGCCGTGGTAGACGGGCAGCCCCAGTTCGGTGACGGCGACGCTGTCGCGCAGGCCTCCGTCGGTGACCACCCCGGCCGCGCCGCGCTGCTGGGCGCGCAGGGCGAGGATGTCGCCGAGCGTGCCGGCGGAGGTGTCCCGGCGGGCGTCCATGACCAGCACATGACCGGGTCGCAGCTGCTCGACGGCCCGCTTCTGGGCGTTCATGCCGTTGCCGTACCGCTTGAACAGGTCCTCACGCAGCGGCAGGTAGCGCAGCGTGTGGGCGACGCCGACCATCTTCGTGTCCGGCCGTGCGGGACGTACCCCGTCGATGGACATGTGCGGCAGTCCGCGCCCCCGCAACTGCGCGCTGAGTGTGGCGACCGCGACCGAACGCAGTCCGTCCTCGACGCGTTCGTCGAGCTGGGGGCACCTCCCAGCGGTAGCTGGGGGAGGCTCGGGGGTGAACGCGGCTCCGTGGGCGGCCTCGCGTTCGGCCGCGTCCGTCCTCGGCATCGCGCCGTACGTCTCCAGGGCGGGCCCGGAGGCGATGGGGTTGCGTAGCCGCCCGGTGGACTGTCCGCCGCCGGTGACCTCGACCTCCACCGTGTCGCCGGGGGAGACGACGGACGCGCCGGCCGGAGTGCCCGTAAGGATGACGTCCCCGGGCTCCAGGGTGACCAGTCTCGACAGATCGGCGACGAGCTGTCCGAAGGGGAAAAGGAGGGTGTCGGTGGTGTCGTCCTGTACGAGTTCGCCGTTGACCCAGGTACGCAACCGAAGTGCGGCCGGGTCGAGTTGGCGGGCGTCCAGCAGCCGCGGCCCGATCGGCGTGAATCCGTCGGCGCCCTTGGAGCGGAGGTTGGAGCCGCGGTCGGCATACCGCAGGTCGTAGACCCCGGCGTCGTTCGCGGCGGTCACCCACCGCACGTGCGCCCAGCCGTCCTCCGGCCGCACCCGCTGGGCCCGGCCGCCGACGACCAGGGCGATCTCGCCCTCGAACCCGAGCAGTTCACACCCCTCCGGGCGGACGATGGCCTCCTTGGTGCCCGCCAGCGACGAGGGGGGCTTGAGGAAGTAGGAGGGCTGGGCCGGGATCCGGCCGCGCTCCCTGGCCCGGCTGGGATAGTTGAGGTGAACAGCGATGATCTTCGACGGAGGGTTCCCCAGGGGGTGCGTCATCAGGAGCGCTCCAGGCTGCGCTGATTCAGGAAGTCCTGGACCTTCGCCTTGTACGGCTCACGGTCGTACGACTTCACGTACGCGCCCGCCATCCGGACAGGGTCACCGAAGAAGTAGTACTCGTACAGGGCCTGGCGGCTGGAGAAGGCGGAGATGCAGGTGTCCCAGACGAGACGGAAGAGCTTCACGCGCTCGGCGCCGGTGAGGGTGGCCGACTGGAGGTAGGCCTCGATGTCGGCGGCCGCCGGGCCGGTGATGTCCAGTTCGGTCGGGGTGGCCATCAGGCCGGAGGCGCCGAGCTTGCGCAGGATCTGCGGGAAGCGCTGGTACAGCTTGGGGTAGAGGTTGCGGGCGGCGTTGAGGGGGGCCCAGGCCGGGGTCAGCACCCCGTACTCGTTGACCTCGGCGTCGGCTTCCGCCGCGCGCAGGAAGGCGCGCAGCGTCTCCAGGGTGGTGATGATCTCGGCGATGTCCTCCTGGACGTGCTGGAACTGCTCGATGCCGATGGCCTCCGTGAGCAGGGTCACCAGTCCCAGGATGTACTCGGTCTTGGCGGTGGTGCGGGTGACGACCTGGTGGGTCATGTGCACCACGGAGGACGTCTGGGAGTAGAAGCCGTTGCACAGCTCGGCGTCACCGAGGGCGAAGCAGCGTTCGAAGGGCACGTGCACGTCGTCGAAGACGACCACACAGTCCGATTCCTCGAAGCGGGAGGCGAGGGGGTGGTCGTGGCGCGGGCGGTCGTAGTCGAGGGGCTCGCGGGCGATGTAGCGCAGGCCGGGGGTGTCGTTGGGGATGGCGAAGGCGTACGAGTACGGCTTGTCCTCGGGCGTGCCGCGGAGCACGGTCGAGGGGAAGACGAGCATCTCGTCGGCGAAGGGGGCGATGGTGGCGAGCATGCGCGCCCCGCGGATCACCACGCCGTTGTCGTCCTCCTTCACGATGCGTGCCGCGAGTTTGCCGCCCGCCTGCTGGGTGCCCGCCACCGCCCGGTTGACCTGCGGCGGGATCAGCGTGTGCGTGCACAGCAGATCCTCTTCGCGGGCCTTCTCGTAGTAGCGGCGGATGTTCTCGCCGAAGGCGGGATTGGCCTGGGCGAACCAGTCGGCGGCCGAGGCGAGCGCCATCAGGGAGCTGTTCATGTAGTCGCCGGTGCGGCCCAGCATGCCGTTGCCATGGTCGGCCCACACCTTGAACGCCTTACGGCGCTTGACGAGATCGTCGGGTGTGCGCGGAGTGAGGAAGGACGTGCCGACCGGCTCACCGGAGGTGGGGGAGGCGTACGTGAGGACGTCCTTGTGTTCGTCGCTGTGCTGGAGGTCGTACAGCTCGGCGTAGGTGCGCACCACGTTGCGGAAAGCGGGGTGTTCCTGAATTCCTCCGGTGAGCGTCTCGCCCTGGATGTGCACGGTGGGGCGGGACTGGGAGAGGCGATCGAGGAATTCCTTGCCGGTGCGTGCGGCCATGGCGGTTCTCCTGGGGAGTGCGGTGGGGCTCGGGAGGGGGTGGGACGGGCGGAAGAGCTTCAGAAGAGGTGCTCGATGCCGTCGGTCGACTCGGTCGTGGACGCGAAACGGCTCCAGGCGTAGGTCAGGGCGTCGCCGTCGCGGTGACCGAGGTCGGTGACGCGGCCGAGGACCAGGGTGTGGTCGCCGCCGTCGTACGCGCGCCAGGGCTCGCACTCCACCCAGGCGAGCGGGTCGGCCAGCCGGGGGACGCGCGCGCCCTTTGCCCAGCGGGGCTCCGCGGCGCTCCGGGCTCCCGCGAACAGCCGGGCCAACTGCTCCTGTTCGGCACCGAGGATGTTCACGCAGAAGGGCCCGTCGGCCAACTGGTCGTGGCAGCGGGCCCGGCGGGCGACGCTCACCAGCACCAGCGGCGGTTCGGCGGACACGGACGTGAAGGAGTTCATGGTGGCGCCCCGCGGACCGCTGTCGGTCGCGTACGACACCACTGTGACGCCGGTGGCGAAACGGGACATGCAGGCACGCAGCGCGCCGGGACTGGGGGGAGCGAGTGCTTCGGGCATACGAGGCTCCTTGGGATCGATCGCGCGCCGGACCGTGCCCGTCGACGGAGAGGGAGGAACGGCCGGGGCTACCCGGCCGCACATCGGGACGCACGGCCGGGAGGAGACCTGTCCCCTGACAGACCCAGGGGACAAAACAGGACGACTACTGCTCAGAGCATGTAATCAATGCTTTGACTAATTGGGGACCGTACCCCCGTCGGCATCTCTGGGGAAGCCCTCGACCGAAGGATTTTCTACGGTCCGGGAACCTGGACGGGGTGCCGACGCATGCCCTGCTTCCCGAGTGCGGTCCCATGAAGCCGTCCGACCTAGACTCCGACTGTGACCCAGGAACCGGAACCGCTGGACGCCGACCACCTGCACTTCTGGTCGTTCATCGACCACGCCGTCGAGCGGGCCTCGCGGGAACTCCCCGGCATCGACCCGCTCGCCATGCGGCTGGTGCTCACCCTCCACCGCGCGGCCAACATGCTCGTCTACGACCTCGAATCCGCCGTACACAGGCCTCGCGGCTGGTCGTGGCCCGGCTTCCGAGTGCTGTTCGCCATCTGGCTGTCGGGCCCGGTCGAGGCGAAGAAGGTCGCGGAACTGTCCGGCATGAGCCGAGCCGCCGTGTCGGCGCTGGTGAACACACTGGAACGGGACGGCCTGGTGAGCAAGGAGCGCGCCTCCTACGACGGGCGTGCGGTCCAGCTCGGCCTCACCGAGGCCGGCGTGCAGGCGATCACCACTGCCTTCCAGGCGCACAACGCACGTGAACAGGAGTGGGCGGGCGCCCTCAGTGAGGACGAGCGGCAGACCCTCATCGAGTTGCTCGGCAAGCTGACCGCGCACTCCGCGCACTTCGACGTCCGGCATCGGACCTAGGGTTTTCCCGACAACGAGCCCATGGCAGACGTCCTCCCTGGCGGACGGCGACTGCTTCGCCGCCCGAGCCGCCTACTCGAGCCGACCGCACGTGCGCCACGGGCGCTCCAAACCGTCGGCCGGCGGGGCCGCACACCTTCTCCGCGTCGCCCGTATGCGGCTCAGTGCTGAGCCGGGTGGGGTGGCCGGGCGTCGTTTATGGTGGGGAAAGGGTGCGCCTCGACGATGTGCCTCATGACGATGGTGAAGGTCGGTTTCCGTACACCCGGCAGTCTGGTCAGCTGCCCTTCGTGAAGCTTCCGCTAGTCGGCGAGGTCGGCGGCCACGCTGTGCACAAGGCAGTCGGTATCGCCGCAGCGGCGTTGCGCTTGTGGAACCTCGGGGATTGCGGCGACGGCCTCGTCGAATGCCGCCGACGTCGACTCGTCCTCCCGCGTCGCATCGGTCCGGCGTCTCGTGGCCGACCGTGCAAGCGGCTCGTCGACCAGGTCGCTGCGGGCTCGGGCGGTGGCGTCGCACTCGGCCGCGTCCGGTCAGCCCCTTCGATGTCGACTGGGGCCGGACCATCCCGCGCCCGCCGCGGTCGAGGACGCCTACGCCGGACTGTGTGGACTGGCCGAGCGCGCGGGCGACCTGAACATCGACATCGATCGCATCGCGATCGGCGGCGCCAGCGCCGGCGGCGGAATCGCCGCCGCCCTCGCGCTGCTCGCCCACGACCGGGCCGAGATCCGGCCGGTGTTCCAACTGCTCCTCTACCCCATGCTGGACGACCGCACGACGACGAGAACCGACCTGGACACCCTCAAGGTGCGCGTCTGGACGCCCAAGAGCAACCGGTACGGCTGGTCGTCCTACCTCGGCGACGCCGTCGCGGGCCCGGACGTCTCCCCGTACGCCGCTGCGGCCCGCCGCGAGGATCTCACCGGTCTTCCTCCGGCCTGGATCGGCGTCGGCACCCTCGATCTCTTCCACGACGAAGACGTCGAGTACGCGCGCCGGCTCAGTGACAGCGGCGTCCCCTGCGACCTCGACGTCATCCCCGGCGCTTTCCACGGCTTCGACCTGGTATTCCCCAAGGCCGAGGTCTCGCGGGAGTTCTGGCGCCGGCAGGCACGAGCGCTGAAGGGCGCACTGTGAGGCCGACCGAAAGGAAGGCGGATCGACCTACGGATCGCGGAGAAGGGTTCCGTCCTCACGGCGGCGGCAGTACGGCCACGCCGATCAGGAACCGGTCCGCCCCCTCGCCGCTCGCCTGCTCCTGGCACCGTCCGTACAGGTCCATTCGCTTGAAAGGCTAAAGGGCTGCTGCCGCCCCGAGCCACTGCCGACAACCCGAGTTCAACGACGCCAGGCCACATCTTGACGGACACGGTGACGGACACGGTGACGGATCCGTTTTCTTCGAGGAGAGCCGGTGAACACCGACTGCGACGACCCGTTCCCGACCAGCGGATGACGCCTCCGGGCTCACCGCCAGCGCCACGATCACGCCCCACGTTCCGGACCTTTCTCAGATCTTCTCGGAGCTCCGGGCATGACCACTTGCCATTGACCGACGACCGCCCTATGGTCGTACGAACGTAAGACTTACGAACGTAATTCAAGTAAAGGGGACCGTGATGGCGGCAACTCGGCCGGTGGCACTCGTGACAGGCGCTTCATCGGGGGTCGGCAAGGAGGCGGCCCGCACCTTCGCCGCGGCGGGCTTCGAGGTGATCGGAACCGCTCGCAACACCGCGCGAGTCACCGCGCCCGCCGGGGTGACCTACCTCGACCTCGACGTGACCAGCGACGAATCGGTCGCCTCCGTGGTCAAGCAGGTGATCGGCCGGTTCGGGCGCATCGACGTCCTGGTCAACAATGCCGGCGTCGGCGCCAACGGCGCGGCCGAGGAGTTCTCCGTAGCCCGGACGCAGGAGGTCTTCGACGTCAACGTCTACGGCGTCATGCGGATGACCAAGGCGGTTCTGCCGCACATGCGCACTCAACGGCGCGGACGCGTCATCAACGTCTCCTCCCTCAGCGGGTTCGTCCCCAGCCCGTTCATGGCCATCTACACCTCGACCAAGCACGCGGTCGAGGGCTACTCCGGGTCGCTGGACCACGAGGTCCGCGAGCACGGCGTCCGGATCCTGCTCGTCGAGCCCGGCCCGATCAACACCCCGTTCGGGGACCACAGCATGCAGGGCGACACCCCGTTGGCGCTCTACGCGTCGGGACGGCGCACCTTCGACGAGGTGCTGGCGAAGAACCTCAGCGGCGGTGACGATCCCGCCGTCGTGGCCAAGGTGATCGTCGCGGCGGCCACCGACCGGAACCCGAAACTGCGGCGCACCGCCGGCTCGACGGCCGCAGGCATCAGCGTGTTCCACCGCGTCCTTCCGCCCCGGATCTTCGACCGCATCGTCCGCAGGTTCAACCGGATGCCGAACTGACGCCCACCTTTCGCGTGCCCGAACCCGTCCGAAAGTGACGGCGCGTCTCCGACGGGGTGATGGCGGATGCGGTGAAGGACGGCGACGGCCCCACCTCGCCAAGGCGATCGTCACCGGCGGCCACCGACGAGAAGCCGAAGCCGCGCTACACCGCCGGCCCGCCGGCCTCGCGCGTCACCACGGCGCGCCGCCTCGTCCCCGCCGGAACGTTCGACCAGCGGATCCGCAAGAACAACCGCCTGCCCGGCTGACATCCCGGTCCGGCGACGTCCCGGTCCGGCTCCAAGGGTGCCGCTGCAGACCGAATGTCCCCCGACATCCCTCCCGACATCCCTGATGTCCCCAAAGCCCCTGACCCATCGATCAGTCACTCGCTGATGTACCGAGGAGAGTCATGCAGCAGCAACACCAGCAAACGGTCCGGCGCGGTGCGTCGAGCGCACGGCGTTTCCTGGAGAGGAACGTGGGCATCGCGCTGGCGGTCACCGCGACGGCGACCGTCCTGGTCTCGGCGCCGTCCGCGTCCGCAGGGACGGGACACTGGTATCGCGGCCCCATTGTCACCGACGTAACGACCGCGGCGACGTTCGACTACGCCGCCGGCGAGATCCCCGAGAACATCACCGTCAACCCCGACGGCTCGGTGACCCTGTCCCTGCTCGGCAGTTGCGCGGTGTGCGAGCGCACCCATGGGCCGCAGCTGATGCGTATTTCCCCGTCCGGAGAGCGCACGGTGCTCGTCACCGGGCAGGTGGGCGAGGCGATCAGCGGCAACACCCGTGGCAGTGACGGCACCGTCTACTACAGCGTGTGGGCCCCGGGCAACGCGGCCAGGAACGGCGTGTACGAGCTGCTTGTGGACGGTACCCCTCAGCGCATCGCCGCTCTGCCCGCCGACTCGGGCCCCAACGGGCTGGCCATCGACTCGGCCGGACACACCCTCTACATCGCCGACAGCCTGAAGGGCACCATCTGGTCCGTTCCCGTCTCGGGCGGATCGGTGACTCCGTGGCTGACCGATGCCGCTCTGGCGCCGGTGCCGACCGAGGCCCTGCCGATCGGCGCCAACGGGCTCAGGTTCCACAACGGCGCTCTGTGGGTCAGCAACTTCAACAAGGGCACCCTGCTGCGGGTACCGGTCACCGCCACCGGCTCGGCCGGTCCCATCCGCCTCGTCGCGGGCGGCCTGCCCAACATCGACGATCTCAGCTTCCTGACCCCCCGCTCCGATGTGGTCTTCGCGGCGCAGAACGGCTCCTCCTCGCAGAACGGTCCGGACAGGGTCGTGGTGATCTACCCGAACGGCACCTACAAGCCCGTCCTGACCAGCGCGGACGGTCTCGCCTCACCCTCCGCGACCGCGGTCCGCGGCGACCGGCTGTACATCACCGACGGCGGCGTCCCCGAGCCCCACGACCCGAAACTGCAGACCGCGAGGATCAACTTCGCCGCTCCCCTCGCAGGCGCGGCACACTGACCTGACCAGGGCGGCAGCCGGGGCGCAAGCCCCGGCTGCCATGGAGGAACACATGGCGCGGTACACGAAAGAACACAAACAGGAGACAAGGCAGCGGATCATCGCGACGGCCGGCCGCCGGCTCAAGCAGGACGGCATCGACGGCTCCGGAGTCGCGACCCTCATGAAGGACGCGGGCCTGACCAACGGCACCTTCTACGCCTACTTCGCGTCCAAGGACGAACTCGTCGCCACCGCGGTCGCCGACCAGATGCGCGCACAGCACGCGAACATCGTCGCGCGGGCGGCGCCCGGCCGTGCCGGACTCGAACAGCTGGTGCGCTGGTACTTCTCCACCGAGCAGCGCGACAACATCGAGGACGGCTGCCCCAATGCCGCCCTGCTCGACGAGATCGCACGCTCCACGGATCCCACCAGGCAGGCATACACCGAGGGCGCGCTGGTCCTCATCGACGGCTTCGCCGCCCGCCTGGCACCCCACGATCCGCCGTCGGCGCGTCTGAAGTCACTCAGCCTCCTCGGCATGCTGGCCGGGACCCTGCAACTCTCCCGTGCCCTGACCGATCAGCAGCTCGCCGACGAGCTTCTCGAACAGGGCATCCGCACCGCCCTGGCACTGCTGGATGCCGAGCAGCACGACTGATCGCTTCAGTCGGTGGCCTGTTTTCCATGTCGGGGACATTGACATCGATGATCCCGGCCCGGCGGGATGCCGGCGAAGATCACGCCGGTCGGGATCTGCCACACCGATGGCCGGGCCCGCCACGGCGGCCGGCCCGAGTACGAGACCGAGCAGCGTCTCACCCAGCCCATCGACACCGACCCCGGCGTCACGCCCTACCGCCGTCACGCCCTACCCGGCCGAAACCACCCGCCGCATCTGGGTGGTCCACACCTTCAACGCCATTCCGCTACGCCCGGCCTGACCATCCATCGACGCACAGGACCCCTTTGATCGTCATGCCGTCGATCCTTCGTGCCCGCCCGGACCCGGTCAAGCGCGCGTCGGGGCAAGCCACTTCTCGTACGTCAGCATCGCCAGCGCGATCGTCAGACCGCCCAGGAGCCAGCCGGCCACGACGTCCGACGCCCAGTGCACGCCCAGCCAGATCCGGGTCGCGCCGACACCCACGACGGAGACGGCGGCCACCGCCAGGGCCGTCCGTATGAGGACCGGGCCGGCGCCGTACCGGTGCAGGAGCCACACCAGCAGCCCGAGGACGACCGTGGCCGTCATGGCGTGGCCCGACGGGTACGCGGCGTAGTGGGCGGAGTCGACGGGGTCGGGCCACGCCGGCCGCTCCCGGCCGACGGCCGCCTTCAACGCCTGCTGCATCGCCGTACCCACCGCGCAGGTGACCGCCAGCCAGAGGGCGAGCCACCATTCCCTGTGGCGCCACACCAGCCAGACGGCGGCGGCCGCGGCCAGCAGACGCATCGTCACCGGGTCCCAGACCCAGTCCGTCAGGATGCGGAACGCGTGGGTGACGCCCCGTTCGTCGACGGCCCATCCGTGGGTGGTGTTCGCGATGCTCTCGTCCAGCGACATGAGCGGCCCCCAGGAGAGCGCGACCAGGACGAGCAGCAGGACGGAGGGCGCCGCGAAGGCCGCGGCGAAGCGGGCGGTGCGGGTGGTCGACGGCCGGTGGGGCGGCGAGTCGACGGTGGGGGTGTGCATACAGCGATCCTGGCCGACTCGCGGGGCCTCAGGCCAACGCCGGGGCGTGAGATCACTGTCACGCGCCGCGACCGGAGCAAAGTCGTCGCGTCGTGCGTTGTTCTTGGGCTGCGCTTTGTGCCTTCTTTGCCATGTCACGACCTACCGAGTGCCCGCAACGCCGGGACGAAAGCCACCAACACCGGCACGACCGGAACCAGGGCGGCGCACGCGGTCAGCCGCAGCCGCCGCGCCGGAGTGAGGCGTTCCGGGGGAGCGAGCAACCGGTGGACCCGCTGCGGCACATGGTCCTCGGGGGTCGGGCAGGGCCCGAACACACCCCGGTCCTCGTTGAGGCCGACGAGCGCGAGGGCGATGGTGAGGCGGCCGTGGCGGCGGGAGGCCGTGTCGTCGGCGGCGAGTTCGACCAGCCGGTGCATCTCGTCGCGGAACGCGGCGAACACCGGCACCCGGGGAAACCCGCCCGCCAGCGCCGCCGAACAGTGCAGCAGCCAGTGGTGCCTCGCCCGCGCGTGCCCCTGCTCATGGGCCACCACCGCGTCCACCTGCCGCCCCTCCAGTCGGCGCAACGCGGCCGTGGTGATGACCAGTCGAGGTGTGGGACCGGGCAGCCACCAGGCGTCCGGCCGCTCGCCCTCGACCACCACCAGCCGCTCGCCCTCCGGCTTCTCGCCGGGCAACAGCGGGGCGCGCAGGCGGAGTTCGGCGTGGCGTCGATGGTGCTGCCGCTGGGCCCGGACGACCTCGCGGACCAGCATCGCCCCGGTCCACAGTCCGCCGCACGCGAGTGCCACGGCGGTGGCCACGGCCCAGGGGCCCCCGCCGCCCAGCGCGTACGCCTCCACGACCCCGTCCGGCGCGGGCGCGAACATCCGCCCGCGCACCACCGTCCAGGCGGCGGCCGCGCTCAGCGCCATCGACAGCGCGCAGCACAGGAGCACGGCCGCGACCGCGCACTGCCACACCCACAGGGCGACCACAGGTTCACGGTCCGGCCAGTCGGCGCGGGCCAGCAGCCGCGGGGCGACGACGGCGGTCAGGGCGCCGAGCAGCAACAACGCCGCGGGGACCATCATGAGGCGCAGCCTATGAGCGGGCCGGTGCACGGCGACACGGGCCGAGCCACCGAAGTGACGCACCCCACCCTCACGTACAACCCACGGCCGGACGAACCGCTGTTCACAGCTGACAGCTGACAGCTCACACCTCACAGCTGACAGCTGACAGCTCACAGCTCACAGCTCACGGTTCACGGCTGGTGGCACACCCGTCCGGCCGCTCAGACCGTCAGCAGCATCGCCAGCATCCCGATGCCCATGGACAGCCGGCAGGCCCGCGCCAGCTCCGGCCGGTCGCCCCACCCCGTAGCCCCGGCGACCGGAACCCGCGCCCCCGTCGTGGCCGGTACGGGCATGAGCCGGACGCCCGCCCACACTACATAGCCGGCGAAGTACACCAGCAGCACGCCGGTCACCAGGGGGAGGCCCGCGCCGCCGTGGCCACCGCCCGGCGAGGCGACCATCACCGCGGCCATGTAGACCATCGCGAGGGCGCCCACCAAGTGGTGCAGATGGTGCGCGCTCGTGCGGGCCGACCACAGCGCGCGCACCGCCGCCGCGCCGAACACGACCGCGTAGGCGAGCCAGGCCCAGCGCGGCGGCGCGACGGCCGCGGCGGGCACGGCCATCACGGCCATGCCGAACCCCATCAGCGCCTCGCCGCCCGCGGCCAGGCGCTGCTCCTCGACGGCGCTGCGCATCCGCAGCAGGCAGTAGCCCCCGGTCACCGCGCACAGCGCGACCAGCAGCCAGCCGGCCGAAACCGGTCCGTGCACCGCGCACCTCCCCGTTCGACGACGTCGGTCAGTGCTGAGAGTGAGCTCGGACAGTCGGTCAGGGCATGCCCGGGCCCGATGGCGCGCATACGAGCGCAAGGGTGTACGCGGGGGAGCGTGCGGGAGTGCGCCACGGAGACGAGTGCCACAGTCGCGCAATATATTTCACGAATAAAACACCAGCTAAGGTTATGGAATGCGCAGCGTCAGACCTCCCCGTGCCCGCCGCCTTCCGCTCTCCGGTGTCCTCCGGGCGAACCGCCCCTCCGAGATCTGGTTCAAGCCCGCACTCAGCGTCGTCGCGGCGACCGCCCCGCCGAACCTGACGCTGCTGGCCCTCCACCGCCTGGACCTGGCGGTGTACACGATGGCCGGGTCCCTGTGCGCGCTCTACGCCCACAACCGCCCCTACGCCGCCCGCGCCCGGACCCTTGCCCGGGTGGTGCTCGGCATGGTCGCCGGCCTGGCGGTCGCCCTGGTCGCCGCCGCGCTCACCCCGAACGCGGTGGTGCTGGTCACCGTGGGCGCGCTCCTCGCCGCCGCGCAGAAGGCGCTCTGTGACGCGAGCCGGATCGGGCCGCCCGCCAACGTGATCTTCACCTTCGTCACCTCGGCGGCCCTCTTCCTGCCCCAGACCCTCGCCCAGGTCCCCGGCCACCTCGCCGCGTCCGCCGTCGCGGGCGTCTGGGCCTGGCTCGTCTGCATGGCCCCCGGCCTCCTGCGCCCGCACGGGCCGGAGCGCCGTGCCACCGCCCAGGCCCTGAACGCGGTGGCCGCCCACATCGAGGCGGCACACGCGCGCCAGCCGGGGTCCCGCGCCGTCGCCGCGACCGCCGTGCACGCCGCCTGGCAGACACTGCTCACCGCCGGCGCTCGCACCGAACCCCGACGGGCCCTCGAAGCGCTCCTGGTCCGCGCCGACGTCGCGCTCGCCGCGCCCGTCGACGCCGACCCCGGCCGACTGCGGGCCCGGGCCCGCGAACTGCGCGGTGCCGGACCCCTCCCACGAGCCACCGCCCCGGCGGAGGCGGCCGGCGAACTGCTCGACGTCGAGTCTGAACTCGCGGGCGGGCGCGCCCCGTTGTGGAGCAGGCTCGGCCCGCTCACCCCCCTCGCCGTCCGCACCGCCGTCGGCTGCGCCCTCGCCGGGTACGCCTCCCTCGCGATCGGCGTCGGCCGTCCCTACTGGGCCCTGGTCACCGCCGCCTCGCTCTACCAGGCGAACCTCACCCTCACCTGGAGCCGGGGCGTCCAGCGTGTCGTCGGCAACCTCGCCGGGGTGCTGGCCTTCGCCGCCCTGGTCCCGCTCGCCCACCTCGGCCCGGCGGCGCTCGTCCTGTGCTGCCTCGCCCTCGGCTTCGGCGCCGAGGCCCTGATCAGCCGCAACTACTGGCTCGGCAGCATCTGCGTCACCCCGATGGCCCTGCTCGTCACCGAGTTCGTCCGCTACGGCAACCCCGGTGAGCTGATCGCCGACCGGCTCCTGGACACCCTCGTCGGCGCCCTGGTCGGCTTCCTCGCGGCGGTCGCCGTCACCAACCGGCGCGCCGGGGACCGCGTCGCCCACGCCCTCGCCGCCGTGGAGCGCGCCCGCGCGCACACGGTCCGCACGGCCGCCGACCCGGACGCCGCGCCCGGCGCACTGCGTGCCGCCCGCCGTGCCCTCTCCGCCGCCCTCGTCGAACTGCGTGCCGTCACCGACGCCGCGAGCGGCGAATGGTGGCAACGCGCCTGGCCGTCGGAGCGGGTGACGCACGTCGAGCAGGCCGGACACCGTACGCTCGCCGCGACGGTACGACAGCACGGGTTCCAGGCATCGGAGGGCGCACGGGCATGACGGCAGGCAACGGGCGGGCAGCGGGGAGCGGCGCGGCTCTGGGGGACACGGTGGCCAAGGTGGTGCGCCAGTGGCACACGGTGCACCCCGGTCTCGACACCGCCCCGATGGAGATCATCGGCCGGGTCAACCGCTGCGCCGCGCTCCTGCAACAGGCCGAGGACGCGCCCCTGCGGCACGCCGGGCTCACGCGCCCCGAGTTCGACGTCCTCGGCACCCTGCGGCGCACCGGCCACGAGCTGACCCCCAGTGAGATCGCCCGGGAGACCTTCGCCTCCGGCGCCGCCGTCACCAAACGCCTCAAGGTGCTCACCGAGCGCGGACTCGTCGAGCGACGCGGCGACTCCCGTGACCGCCGCGTCGCCCACGTCCGCCTCACCGACACCGGCCGCGACCTCGTGGACGGCGTCATGCCGGAACAACTGGCCTACGAGAAGGCCGTACTCTCCGGCGTCGACACCGACGACCGCCGCGAACTAGCCGTACTGCTCGGTGAGTTGCTCATCCAGTTGGAAGGCCGCCTGGGGCTGCCGCGCGCCTAGGACACGTCGTCGCGAGGCGGACGGGAACGCGAGGCGGACGGGAAGGGGACGACGGCCCCAGCTGGGGCCGTCGTACGCGGGTCGCGGATCTCGACCCAGCGGGCCTGCACCCGTTCCGTTCCGTTCCGGGGGATGACGGGCTCACGCAGGAAGTCGTGCGGGAAGCCCAGGTCGGGCGCGCCGGGGCGACCGAGCAGCCGGGCCAGGGCCACCGCGCCGGGCGCCGGCCGAACAGCTCGGTGCAGAACCGGTTCGCCGCCCCCAGGTCGCCGGTCCCCAGCTCGGTCCAGCAGGGCCCACCGGTCACCGGCTCGTCGAGCTTCATGGTGTTCCTTCCGGACGGGGATCGGGAGGAATCGGGGACGGGAACCCCTTCCAGCACGCTATGCCCGAGCCCCTGCCCGGCCACCGGGGTGCGACGCGTCAGATGCCCGGCCGGTACCGCAGCGGATGGTCCGTCGGGATCTCCACCAGCACGATCTCCGTGCCGTCCGGGTCGGCGATCCACATCTCGATGAGCCCCCACGGCTCCCGCACCGGCGGCCGCCGCACCTCCACCCCGGCCGCCAGCAGCTCCTCGTGCGCCGCCGCCACGTCCGCCACCTGCAACCACAGCTTCAGCGCGGGCGACGGCGGGGTCTCCGAGCGGCCCGCGACCTCCAGGAAACCGCCGCCGAGGAAGTACACGACGCCCCGGTGGTCGCCCGTACCGAACTCTCGGTAGACGGGGAGTCCAAGCTTCTCGCCGTAGAAGGCGCGGGAACGCTCGGGGTCGGTGGGGCGGAGAAGGGTGCGGCTGCTCAGTACGTGGATCATGTGTCGAGCGTAGGCGTCGGAGACGCGGTGTTTCGGGTGCGGGTGAGTGGGGCCGCTCGCGCGGTTCCCCGCGTCCGTTTCGGGGCGCGGCTGCGGTTACCCTCGTGCGTGTTCGAGCCGCACAGACGCCCGTCAGGAGCAGCCCATGGAGACCGCCGCCACCGGCCTGACCTTCCGTGACGCGGGCGACGGTGACGTGGACGTCCTCGTCGCGCTGATCGAGTCGGCGTACCGCGGGGACTCCAGCCGGGTCGGGTGGACCACGGAGGCGGACATCCTCGAAGGGCAGCGGACCGACCCGGAGGGCGTCCTGGCGGTCATCAAGTCGCCCGACAGCCGGCTGCTCGCCATCGAGCGGGACGGCGTGGTCGTCGCCTGCTGCCAGCTCGAACACCGCGGTGACCACGCCTACTTCGGGATGTTCGCGGTGAGCCCGGACCTCCAGGGCGCCGGTCTCGGCAAGGTGATCATCGCCGAGGCCGAGCGGATCGTGCGCGAGGCCTGGGGCGCCCGGCAGATGCACATGACCGTGATCTCCGTACGCGACGACCTCATCGCCTGGTACGAGCGCCGCGGCTACCGCCGTACGGGACGGATGACCCCGTTCCCGTACGGCGACGAGCGCTTCGGCATCCCGCGGCGCGCGGGCCTGAGGTTCGAGCTGCTGGTCAAGGAACTCGTCTGAGACCTGGGCCTGTCCGGCGGAGCACGCCGCGGGCGCGGGGTCCTATGCCGTGAAGCGTCCCGTGCGTTTGATGTCCGGGTAGTCGGTCGTGGCGCCGTCCAGCTGGAGCGCGCGGACCAGGCGCAGGTGGTCCTGGGTGTTCACCACCCAGCCGATGATCCGCAGGTTCGCCTTGCGGGCCTTCTCGACGACCTCCAGCGTCAGCCGCCGGATGTTCAGCACGAGCGTGGCGGCGCCCACCGCCACCGCCCGGTCCACGACATCGGGGCCGTAGCGGCTGGCGACGAGCGCGGTGCGTACGCCGGGCACGAGCCGGGCGATCTCGGCGACCGCCTCGTCGTGGAACGACAGCACCTCGACCCGTCCCACCAGGTCACGCCGGTGCATGACCTCGGCGAGGGAGCGAGCCGCCGCCGTGTCCTTGATCTCGGCCTGGAGCGGTGCCCGTACCGCGTCCAGGACCTCCTCGAAGGTGGGGACGCGCTCGCCGCGGCCCGCGTCCAGGGCGCGCAGTTCGGCGAGGGTCTTGTCGGAGATCGGGCCCGTGCCGTCCGTCGTCCGGTCCACATCCGCGTCGTGCATGACGACGAGCGCGCCGTCCTTGCTCAGATGCAGATCGAGTTCGATGACGTCGAGGCCCGCGCGGTCGGCGGCCATGAACGAACGGAGGGTGTTCTCGGGTTCGACACCCATGACTCCGCGGTGACCGATGGTGAGGAAGTTCAAGGTTGACTCGCTTCCGTCGACGGCGGCTCGGCCCGCGTGACCGGGGGAGGGGCGGCACGCGGCTGGGGCGCAGCGTAGTCCTCCAGCCGTGCGATGGATCCGTATGTGCACGAGCCCTTTCGGGTCGTGTCATGCCGTGCCACGTCGCAGGACAGGACCGTTTCCGCACCTGCCCCGTACCGACCGGGTCATCCGTGAGTGGGCGAGTCCGGTGCGCGTTGACCCCGGAGGCCTCCACACGGGGAGCGAGGCGCACGAATTGTGATCTATGACGCGTGTGACAGGAGATTCAGCGGTTAGGTAGAGGGGGTGGCGGGAGGATTTCCGGCAGGACCGGTCAAGATCGGTCTTGCGGTGGGGAACCTCCGCTACGTACGGTGTCCTTACGAAAGTTTATCCCGTGGAGGATGGGTCATGACGGAAATTCTTGTGCAGATGGGCGCGGAGGGCGTTGTTCCTTCGGTCAACAGGGTGGTGGAACACCCGGCCTGGCCCGTGCTCAAGGATGCCGTGGAGCGGATCCGGCCATGGCAGTCCAAGGACGGCTCGATCGACTTCGACGCCGAGGACGCCCCCGATCCGGCCGAGGCCGCGCTGGCGGTGCAGGGCGTCATCGGGGCCGTCGAGGCCCTGTCCCCGCTGCTGCCGCACGACGCCGCCTATCACGAGGCGCTCGTCAAGGACCTGCGGCGCTGGGCCGACGACGGTTTCGAGGTGCCCGACTTCCTCGACTCGCTGCTGGCCTTCCAGCCCGCCGCGAGCCGCGCGGACGGCCTCCAGCACCTGGTCGTGTTCCCGATGTACACGCAGAACGGCAACCCCGACCGCAATCTCGAAGCGGTCGTGCTGCGCATGGTCTGGCCGGAGTGGCTGGCCGAGCTGGAGCGCACCCGCTACGACAACCCGCTGTTCTGCGGCATCACCTTCGAGGACTTCACCGCCGGTTACGACACCAACTCGGCCGTCCTCTTCCCGGAGACCATCGCCGTGCGCGAGGCCCCGGCCCGCTTCTCCTGGGGTGGCATCTTCTGCGACCGCGAGGCCGCCCGGTTCCGCCGTGTCACCGACGCCGCCGTCGACATCCTCGGCCTCGACCTGCCCGAGGACGTCGCCGCGATGGTCCACGACCAGAAGCGCTGCGAGGAGGCCTTCGTCCTGTGGGACATGGTCCACGACCGCACCCACAGCCACGGCGACCTGCCCTTCGACCCCTTCATGATCAAACAGCGCCAGCCGTTCTGGATGTACGGCCTCGAAGAGCTGCGCTGCGACCTCACCGCCTTCAAGGAGGCCGTGAAGCTGGAGGCCGACGGCGTCCCGCAGGCCCGTGACGTGCAGTACGCGGTCCTCTTCGACCGTATGTTCCGCTTCCCGGTCACCGGCGAGCGGGTCCGCAACTACGACGGCCTCGGCGGCCAGCTCCTCTTCGCCTACCTGCACAAGCACGACGTCGTCCGCTGGACCGACAACAAGCTGCACATCGACTGGCAGCGTGCCCCGCAGGTCACCAACCAGCTCTGCGCCGACATCGAGCAGCTCTACCGCGACGGCATCGACCGCCCGAAGCTCGTCCACTGGTTCGCCGGGTACGAGCTGGTCGCGACGTACCTCGCCCCGCACCCGGGATCCCGCTGGGCCAAGGGCCCGGACGCCCTGGATCTGACGCAGCCGCCGCGAAAACTCGTCGACGACGTGCTTCCGGACGAGTTTCCGCTCAGCATGTTCTATGAGGCGCTCGCCAAGAAGCTGAAGACAGTGATCGCCTCCACCAAGGGCATCACCGCGGCGAACGCCGAGCGGGTCGCCGCGTGAGCGCCGGATTCGCGGACGTCACAGACGCTGCTCAGGAGGCGAAGACCATGCAGAACGGCAACGGTGCACTGAGTGGCGCGGTGATCGCGGTGGCCGGCGCGGGGGGACCCGCCGGCCGGGCGGCCCTGCTGCGGCTGGCCGAAGCGGGCGCGATCGTCGTCGGCTCCGACAACGACCCCGAGCGGCTCTCCGAGGCCGTGGACGCGGCCCGCTACGCGCACGGCGGCGCCACCGTCGTGGGCGACACGGTCGACCTCCTCGACCTGCAGTCGACCCGGGACTGGGCCACCCGCATCGAGAAGGACTTCGGGCGCGTCGACGGCCTCGTCCACCTCGTCGGCGGCTGGCGCGGCAGTGAGACCTTCACCAGGACCAGCCTCGACGACTGGGACTTCCTGGAGATGCTGCTCATCCGCACCGTGCAGCACACCTCCCTCGCCTTCCACGAGGCCCTGCAGCGCAGCGAGCGCGGCCGGTACGTCCTGATCAGCGCGGCCGGCGCCAGCAAGCCCACCGCGGGCAACGCCGCCTACGCCGCCGCCAAGGCCGCCGCCGAGGCGTGGACGCTGGCCACGGCCGACTACTTCCGCAAGGCGGGCGGCCCGGACGGGCCGACCTCCGCGGCTGCCATCCTGGTCGTGAAGGCGTTGGTGCACGACGCGATGCGCGCCGACCGACCCAACGCGAAGTTCGCGGGCTTCACCGACGTCAAGGAACTGGCCGAGGCCATCGTCGGTGTCTGGGAGAAGTCCGCCGCCGAAGTGAACGGGAACCGTCTGTGGCTGACCGACAAGCCGTGAACCCTCCGAAGACCGACGCCCGACGCCATCACGACCCGGAGATCCGCGGCTTCGCCAGCGACAACTACGCGGGGGTCCATCCCGAGGTGCTCGCCGCCCTGGCCCTGGCCAACGGCGGGCACCAGGTCGCGTACGGCGAGGACGAGTACACCGAGAACCTCCAGCGGATCGTCCGCAGCCACTTCGGCGCCACCGCCGAGGCGTTTCCCGTCTTCAACGGCACCGGCGCCAACGTGGTCGCGCTCCAGGCGGTCACCGACCGCTGGGGCGCGGTGATCTGCGCCGAGAGCGCGCACATCCACGTAGACGAGTGCGGGGCGCCGGAACGGATCGGCGGGCTGAAGCTGCTCACGGTGCCCACGCCCGACGGCAAGCTCACACCCGAGCTGATCGACCGGCAGGCGTACGGCTGGGACGACGAGCACCGCGCGATGCCGCAGGTCGTCTCGATCACCCAGAGCACCGAACTCGGCACCCTCTACACGCCCGAGGAGATCCGCGCGATCTGCGAGCACGCCCACGCGCACGGCATGAAGGTGCACCTGGACGGCTCCCGGATAGCCAACGCCGCCGCCTCCCTGAACGTCCCGATGCGGACGTTCACCAACGCGGTCGGCGTCGACCTGCTCTCCCTGGGCGGCACCAAGAACGGCGCGATGTTCGGCGAGGCGGTCGTCGTCATCAACCAGGACGCCGTCCGTCATATGAAGCACCTGCGCAAGCTGTCCATGCAGCTCGCCTCCAAGATGCGCTTCGTGTCGGTGCAGTTGGAGGCCCTGCTGTCGAAGAACCTCTGGCTGCGCAACGCCCGCCACTCCAACGAGATGGCCCGGCGGCTCGCCGACGGCGTCCGCGCCGTCCACGGCGTGGAGATCCTCCACCCGGTGCAGGCCAACGCCGTCTTCGCCCGCCTCCCGCACGACGTGAGCGAACGCCTCCAGAAGCGCTACCGCTTCTACTTCTGGGACGAGGCGGCCGGCGACGTCCGCTGGATGTGCTCCTTCGACACCACGGAGGAGGATGTGGACGGGTTCGTGGCGGCGCTCAAGGAGGAGATGGCACGCTGAGTACTGCATAGATATACGGTCACTCGAAAAGTAATTGACTCTCGGGTGATCGTATTTCTATGCTCTCCAGGCATGGAGCTGATCCAGCAGAACCCTGACCTTTCCGCCTATTTGGTTGCTGACGAGGCCATAGACCATCACCATCCACGCGTACGACAGACGGCCGCACATCTCGCCAGGGGAGTGGCGGACTCGTATGGCTATGCGCGAGCGGCGTACGAGTTCGTGCGCGACACCATTCCCCACTCGGCCGACTCGGGCGATCCGCGCGTCACCTGGCGCGCCTCCGACGTCCTGGAACAGCAGACGGGCATCTGCTACGCCAAGGCGCACGCGCTCACCGCGCTGCTGCGCGCGGAGGACATCCCGACCGCGCTCTGCTACCAGCGGTTGGCGCACGACGACGGCGACGGACATGCCGTCCACGGCCTGGTCGCCGTGCGCTTCAACGGGGACTGGCACCGCCAGGACCCCCGCGGCAACAAGCCGGGAGTGAACGCCGAGTTCTCGCTGGAGGGCGAGGAGTTGGCCTGGGTGCCGGACCCCGACGCGGACGAGCTGGACTACCCGGTTCTCTACGCCGCACCGCATCCGGCGGTCCTCGACACGCTCAAGGCCGCCGCCGACCGGCCGCACCTCTGGCGAACGCTCCCCACGGAACTCTGAAACCCCTGCTGAGGCCTATGCCGCTGCCTGTGACGCTCCTGTTGCCGGAGGTGTGGCTTCCGCCATAGGCGCCGCCGAGTCGAAGTGATCGACTCGGCGGATGCGTGCAGCGGGGCGGGTCCAGCGGTTCCTGGTGAGGTCGGAGCGGCATCAGCGCGCGGACATCGGCGCGGCCGTGGTGCTGGGCGCTGTGGACCTCGTCGTCATCGGCTGGGTCCTGATACTCGGCACGGAGGGCGTCTTCACCGAGGACTGGCTGCCGTATCCGGGGATGACGGCCCCGGACGGGGAGACGTACCAGCAGGACTCCGTGGCCTTCCTCTACCGGTTGGCGGTCGGAGGTGTCGGTCTCGCCCTGGTCTGCCGGCTGTGGCTCACCGCCGTGGTGCACCTGGTCGTGCTCAACTTCGGGGCGGGCTTCATCGGTTCCCTGTCCACGTACTGGAACCCCTGAAGCCCGCCCCGGTCGAGCGCGTCAGCGTGCCTCGGCCTCGCGGACCTGCTCCGGGGTCGGGGCCGTGCCGCCGAGGTGGGCGGGCATCCACCAGGTGTCGTCCGGGCCCTTGGGTCGGACGGGGTAGGCGCGCTGGGCGGCCTCCAGCAACTCCTGCACACGCTCACGGAGCTGGCGGGTGATGGCGCCCGCGTACTTGTCCTTGGAGGCCTCTATCGCTTCGCCGACCCGGATGGTGATCGGGATGTGGCTGCGCTTGAAGTTGCGCGGGTGGCCCTTGGTCCACAGCCGCTGCGTGCCCCACACGGCCATCGGGATCAGCGGGACGCCCGCCTCCTGGGCCAGCCGGGCCGCGCCCGACTTGAAGCTCTTCAGGGTGAACGACTGCGAGATGGTGGCCTCGGGGAAGACGCCGATGATCTCGCCGGAGCGCAGCGAGTCCAGTGCGTGCGCGTAGGCGGCCTCACCCTGCTTGCGGTCCACCGGGATGTGCCGCATGTTGCGCATCAGCGGACCGGAGACCTTGTGCCGGAACACCGACTCCTTGGCCATGAAACGCACCAGACGCTTCTGCGGCAGCGCCGCCAGGCCGTCGAAGATGAAGTCCAGGTAGCCGATGTGATTGCTCACCAGCACGGCGCCGCCCGAGCGCGGGATGTTCTCCGACCCCTTGCAGTCGATCTTCAGGTCCCATGCCTTGAACAGGGTGCGGGCGAGACCGATCGCGGGGCGGTAGACAAGCTCTGCCATGGGCGGAGTGGACCCTTCTCTCTGCCTGGGAAGGGGTCTCCCGGCGGGAAGTTACGCAGCCGTAGGTTTACGGCATCTCGCAGATCGTGCCCCAAGAACGTGCGAGTAGCCAGTCCTGGTGCCGGGCGTCGGCGAGATTCTCGTCACGTCGGTCACGCGATCGACTGCCGGACGTTCACCCGTCCTTTACTCCGTGCGTACGGTGACCCGCCGGACGAGCAGGTACATCTCGCACCCCAGGCAGTACCCGAACACCGCGTTCAGGAAGGCCGCCGCGAGTGCCGCGCCGGTCGACGCCAGTCCCAGCCACTCGGGCCCCACCGTGAGACCGACCAGGCCGACCGCCGCGAAGACCAGCCCGACCGCCTGCGCGAACCGCGGCGGCTCCGGCGCCTCGAACTCCGTGGGCGGCCCGATCCGGGGCCGCACCAGCGTGCGGAAGGCCCGGCCGTACGGCGAGTTCGCCACCCCGCTCGCCGCGCCCAGCGCGAACGCGAACGTCTGCCAGGCCAGCAGCCAGGCGCTGCCGGTGATCAGCACGACCGCCAGCACCACGGTCGTCACGGCCGCCCCGAAGCGCGGTCCCCTCACATCGATGTCCATGGGTCAAGCATTCCGCAGGCCAATCTCCCTGGGGACCCGGGAATCTTTGCAGTCTCGTGAACGCTGAAGCACGCTGTGACCGGACTTGTGGTGTGTGGGCTGGTGCTCGCGGCGGCGAGCGCGTACGGAGTGCTGCATCAGCGGCGGAGCGGGAGAGTCAGGGTGCGCGGGCGGGACGGCGACAAGCGGGTCGGCGCGGCGGAGTTGGGGGAGGGACTCGGTGAACGGGCCACGCTCGTCCAGTTCTCCAGCGCCTTCTGCGCCCCCTGCCGGGCGACCCGCAGGGTGCTCGCCGAAGTGGCCGAAATGGTGCCCGGCGTCGCCCATGTGGAGATCGACGCCGAGAAACACCTCGATCTCGTGCGGCGGCTCGACATCCTCAAGACGCCGACCGTGCTCGTGCTCGACGCGGACGGCCGGATCGTCCGCAGGGCAACCGGACAGCCGCGTCGGGCGGATGTGATCGCCGCTCTCGGTGAGGCCGTGTGAAGCCGCACTCCGGGACGCGCTTGACTGTAGGCCTCGCCTCTCGTCAGCCTGACCGTATGCCCCGAGAACTCCTTCTCTTCGAGCGTGGCGCCATGCCGAGGTCGTTCCTGTTCCGCACGGCGAGTGCGCGCTGTCCGGGAACCTGAGCAACCACGGACCATCCCCCACTCTCGACTTCGCTCGAGCGGGCGGTGCCCCCATGCCGACTCCAGCAGAAGGACAGTTCCATGACGGCCACTTCCGGCCTCGGTTCGCCCCGGCTCGCCTCCCCCGAACTCCTGCGCTCCGTCTTCAGGCGCCACGCCGCCGGCGTCGCCGTGATCACCGCACAGGACGGCACCGGCCCGGTCGGCTTCACCGCCACCTCGCTCACCTCGGTCTCCGCCGAGCCCCCGCTGCTCTCGTTCGGTATCGGAACCGGCGCCTCCAGCTGGCCGGTGATCTCCGAGGCGGAACACATCGGCGTGCACATACTCGGGGAGCATCAGCGGGAGCTGGCGGCCACCTTCGCCCGCAGCGGCGCCGACCGGTTCGGGGCGCCCACCGGATGGCGTAGCGGCCCGGAGGGAGTTCCCGTCCTCGACGACGTGCTCGCCTGGCTGGTCTGCCGGGTGGTGGCACGCGTTCCGGCGGGCGAGCATCGGATCGTCCTCGCCGAGGTGGTCATGGGCGATCCGTCGGGCGCCGGGCGGCCGCTCTTGTACCACCAGGGCCGCTTCAACGGTCTGCGAGACTGATTCCCGCACGATTACGCAGGGTTGCCTAACTCACAGTTCAAAGCGGTTGCTTAGCGGGCACGGAATGCGGGAACGTAGGTGTCGTACTGGCGAGTAATATTTCGACCGGAGCGCAGGTCGCCCCGATCGGGATCGGCCGCTTCAGGCGCCTATGCTGCCTGGAAGAAGGCAGCCCAGAAATGACGATGCAGTAGGAGAGCCGGCGTGAGCTTGAGGATCGTTGTCACTGTGAAGTACGTGCCCGACGCCACTGGCGACCGGCACTTCGCCGATGACCTGACCGTCGACCGTGACGACGTGGACGGTCTGCTCTCCGAGCTGGACGAGTACGCGGTGGAGCAGGCGCTGCAGATCGCCGACGAGGCCGACGACGCCGAGATCACCGTGCTGACGGTGGGTCCGGAGGACGCCAAGGACGCGCTGCGCAAGGCGTTGTCGATGGGCGCGGACAAGGCGATCCACGTCGAGGACGACGACCTGCACGGCACCGACGCGATCGGCACCTCGCTGGTGCTGGCGAAGGCGATCGAGAAGGCCGGCTTTGACCTGGTGATCTCCGGTATGGCGTCGACGGACGGCACGATGGGTGTGGTTCCGGCGCTGGTCGCGGAGCGTCTGGGTGTTCCGCAGGTGACGCTGCTGTCCGAGGTGTCCGTCGAGGACGGGGTGGTGAAGGGCCGTCGTGACGGTGACACCGCCTCCGAGCAGCTTGAGGCGTCGCTGCCGGCGGTGGTGTCGGTCACCGACCAGTCGGGTGAGGCGCGTTACCCGTCCTTCAAGGGCATCATGGCGGCGAAGAAGAAGCCGGTGCAGGCCTGGGACCTGTCCGACCTCGACATCGAGGCGGACGAGGTCGGTCTGGAGGGTGCCTGGACGGCTGTCGACTCCGCGGCCGCGCGCCCGGCGCGTACCGCCGGCACGATCGTCAAGGACGAGGGCGAGGGCGGCAAGCAGCTCGCCGAGTTCCTCGCGGGCCAGAAGTTCATCTAAGGCCCTGTGGCCCGCCGCGACCCGTGGGTCCGGCCGAGGCCCGACCCTTCACCGCCCCGCCCCCTTTGGGCCTTCGCAATCCGCAGGAGAGCAATCCCATGGCTGAAGTTCTCGTCTACGTCGACCACGTGGACGGTGCCGTCCGCAAGCCCACCCTGGAGCTGCTGACCCTGGCCCGCCGCATCGGCGAGCCCGTCGCCGTCGCGCTCGGTGCCGGCGCCGCCGGCACGGCCGCCGCCCTCGCCGAGCACGGCGCGACCCGGGTTCTCACCCACGAGGCCGCCGAGTACGCCGACTACCTGGTCGTGCCGAAGGTCGACGCGCTGCAGGCCGCCGTCGAGGCCGTGTCCCCGGCCGCCGTCCTCGTCCCGTCCTCCGCCGAGGGCAAGGAGATCGCCGCCCGTCTGGCGCTGCGCATCGGTTCCGGCATCATCACCGACGCCGTCGACCTGGAGGCCGGTGACTCCGGTCCGGTGGCCACGCAGTCGGTGTTCGCCGCCTCCTTCACCACCAGGACCCGTGTCTCCAAGGGCACCCCGGTCATCACCGTCAAGCCCAACTCCGCCGCCGTGGAGGCCGCCCCGGCCGCCGGTACGGTCGAGGCGCTGGCCGTGACGTTCGGTGCGCTGGCCACCGGCACCAAGGTCACCGCGCGTACCCCGCGCGAGTCGACCGGGCGCCCGGAGCTGACGGAGGCCGCGATCGTGGTCTCCGGCGGCCGTGGCGTCAACGGCACCGAGAACTTCGGACTCATCGAGGCCCTCGCCGACTCCCTCGGCGCCGCCGTCGGCGCCTCCCGCGCCGCGGTGGACGCGGGCTGGTACCCGCACACCAACCAGGTCGGCCAGACCGGCAAGTCCGTCTCGCCGCAGCTGTACATCGCCAACGGCATCTCCGGCGCCATCCAGCACCGCGCCGGCATGCAGACCTCCAAGACGATCGTGGCCGTCAACAAGGACGCCGAGGCCCCCATCTTCGACCTCGTCGACTACGGCGTCGTCGGCGACCTCTTCGACGTCGTCCCCCAGCTCACCGAGGAGATCAACACCCGCAAGGGCTGACCCTCCTGAGTCGTCCGAGGCCCCCGCGACCGCCCGAACCCAAGGAACGGTCGCGGGGGCCTCGGCTCATCCCAGAGTCAGTGAGGCCTGCATCGGCAGATGGTCGCTCGGGAACATCCCGTCCATCGAGAAGGTGTTCATCGCCGCCCAGTGCGTGGTCACCCCGGGCGAGGTCAGGATCCAGTCGATGCGCCGGCCATCGGGCTCGGGCGCCCGGTAGCCGTGGTAGGTCCCGTACGCCGGGCCGCGGGAGCCGGCCGCGTCCCAGGCGTCCACGAGGCCGTGGTCCAGCATCAGGTCGTACACCCGGTTGTCGTGGGCGGCCGCGTTGAAGTCGCCGGTGACGATGACCGGCGACGACCGGTCCCATCCGGCGATCGTCTCGCCGATGAGCCCCGCGGAGCGCTCCCGGGCGTACTGGCTGACGCTGTCCAGATGGGTGTTGAGGACGTAGAACTCCCGCCCTCCGTCGGCGAGATCGGCGAAGCGGACCCAGGTGACCATGCGCAGCCAGTCCGCGCCCCAGGTGTTGGAGGCGATCGCGTACGGGGTGCCGGACAGCCAGAAGTGATCGAACTCGATCGGGTCGAGTCTGCGGGTGTCGTAGAAGATCGCCATGAACTCGTCCTTGCTGCCGCCCCCTCGGCCGGTGCCGATCCAGTCGTAGTGCCCGCCGAGATCCTTCTCGATCATGCGCAGCTGCTGGTACAGCCCCTCCTGGGTGCCGATGACATGCGGTCGCTCGCGGCGCAGCAGTTCCCGCATCACCGGCCGACGCACGGCCCAGCGCGGTGTCTTGTCGACGACGGTCGCGAAGCGCACATTGAACGTCATCACGTTCAGGGCCCCCGCGTGCTCACCGGCGGACGCCGGCTGTGACGCACCCGCTGTGGTCAGCAGCGGCAGGGCGATGGCGGCGGCCGCCGCGGACCTGAGTCCTTGGCGACGCGTCACTCCGACCTCTTTCGACACGCGATCTCCTCCCTTGGGAGTCAGGATGAACCTTGCCCCATGAATACGGAAGAAGAGGGCGGGTCAGCAGTGACCAGGGGGAAAGCATGGGCAATCCCACTTCGAGACAGTATTGACCGGGGTGAAGATCGACGCTTAGCTTCGTTATGCGGATTCTTGATTCCGTACTACGGAAAACGGAGGGTGTGGAATGGGGCAGGGTCGGCAGGAGAACGTGGCGACGAGTCTCGCGGGAGCCGTCAGCGAGGAGATCAGCGCCTCCCTCGCCCCCGTCGACGCGGAGCTGGAGCGCCGCTACCCGGGCGACCCCGGCACCCGCCAGCCCGTACACACCGTCTACGTCCCCGGTGACGTCTTCGCCGCCGACACCGTCCGCACCTGGGGCGACCGGGCCCTCGCCGCCCTCGACGAGCACGCCCCCGACGCGGCCTCCTTCGCCGCCGTCCTCGACCTCGGCGACGACCTCGCCGGGCCCGTGTACGACCGCGTCCGCGCCAAGCTGGAGCGCGAGCCGATCGAGGACCTCCGCGTGGACTTCGAGGACGGCTACGGGCCGCGTCCGGACGCCGAGGAGGACGAGGCCGCCGCCCGCGCCGCCCGGCTGATCGCGGAGGCGTACGCCGCAGGCACGGCCGCCCCGTACATGGGCATCCGTATGAAGTGCATGGAGGCACCGGTCCGCGACCGGGGCATCCGCACCCTCGACATCTTCCTCACCGGCCTGCTGGAGGCCGGTGGCCTGCCCGACGGGCTGGTCCTGACCCTGCCCAAGGTGACGTACGCCGAACAGGTCACGGCCATGGTCCGGCTCCTCGAGGCCTTCGAGAAGGCGCGCGGACTCGTACCCGGCCGGCTCGGCTTCGAGATCCAGATCGAGACCAGCCAGGCCATCCTCGCCGCCGACGGCACCGCCACCGTCGCCCGCATGATCGACGCAGCCGAGGGCCGCGCCACCGGCCTGCACTACGGCACCTTCGACTACAGCGCCTGCCTCGGTGTCTCCGCCGCCCACCAGGCCAGCGACCACCCCGCCGCCGACCACGCCAAGGCGATCATGCAGGTCGCCGCGGCGGGCACCGGCGTACGCGTCTCGGACGGCTCCACCAACGTCCTGCCGGTCGGCCCGACCGAGAAGGTCCACGCCGCCTGGCGCCTGCACTACGGCCTGACCCGCCGTGCCCTCGCCCGCGCCTACTACCAGGGCTGGGACATGCACCCCGGCCACATCCCCACCCGCTACGCGGCCGTCTTCGCCTTCTACCGCGAGGGCTACGAACAGGCCGCCGCCCGCCTCTCCCGCTACGCCGGCCGCGTCGGCGGCGACATGATGGACGAGCCCGCGACGGCCAAGGCCCTCAGCGGCTACCTGCTGCGGGGCCTGGACTGCGGCGCCCTCGACCTCGACGAGGTCTCCGGCGCGACCGGTCTGACCCGCGCCGGCCTGGAGGGCTTCGCGGCGCCCCGGCGGGCCGATCCGACGCTCTCCGGCCAGTAGCGGGGTCGGCCGCACGGCGGACGAGTAGCGGTCCTGTGACAGCCGTTGCCGCCGGTCCGGAGCGCCCCTGCCCACGGCTTAGGCTGTACGCCATTCGTCGGTGTGTCACAGGAACGGGGCGCGGGTGTCTTCGGGGGCCAACGAACGGACGGACGGTGCCGGGCGGATCCTCGCCGGGCGGTACCGGGTCGTGGAGCAGCTAGGACGCGGCGGCATGGGCGTCGTCTGGCGGGCCGTGGACGAGGTGCTCCACCGCGAGGTCGCCCTCAAGGAGCTGCGCACCTACACGGACGCGGGCGCGCCCGAACTGGCCGACCTGGGGCTGCGGATGCAGCGCGAGGCACGGGCCGCCGCCCGCGTCCGGCACCCCGGGGTCGTCGCCGTGCACGACGTGGCCGAGGTCGACGGACGCCCGTTGATCGTCATGGAACTGGTCGACGGCCCGTCCCTGGACGACGTCCTGCGCGACCGGGGCCTCCTCGACCCGCGCGAGGCGGCCGCCATCGGAGCCAAGGTGATGGACGCCCTCGGCGCCGCCCACCGCGTCGGCGTCCTGCACCGCGACGTCAAGCCCGGCAACATCCTGCTGGACCGCTCGGGCCGCGTCGTCCTCACCGACTTCGGCATCGCCACCATGGAGGACCCGGGCGACGGCTCCGCGACCCACCTCACCCGCAGCGGCGAACTCGTCGGCTCCCTCGACTACCTGGCCCCCGAACGCGCCCAGGGCAACGACCCCGGCCCCGCCTCCGACATCTGGGCACTCGGCGCCACTCTGTACGCGGCCGTCGAGGGCGCCTCCCCGTTCCGGCGTACGTCGACCTGGTCGACGCTCACCGCGATCGTGGTCGACCCGCTGCCCGAACCCCAGCGGGCCGGACCGCTCGGGCCCGTGCTGCGACTGCTGATGGACAAGCGCCCGGAGCACCGCCCGGACGCCGCTCGGGCCCGCGAACTGCTGGAGGCCGTGGCCTGCGGGGACGGGCTCGACTCCCCGACGGCGGGGCCGGGCGGCGGCCCGGCATCGCGGCCGAGGGCGGAGACCGAGCGAAGCGTCCCGTCGGTGCCGCCGGGGTTCGGACCGCCGACGGCGGGCGCGGGCACCGGCGCCACGGATGCGGGAGCGGGTGCCGGGTTCGGCTCGACAGGACCGACCCCCGGCTTCGGCCCGCCGCAGCCGGTCCCGGGGCCCGGCACAGGGGCCTCGCCGGCGGTCGGCGGATCCGGTGCGGGCGCGCCACAGGCGCCGGTCCCCGCGTCGGGTGCCGTCACCGCCCTGTCCTCGACCGGCGGCAGTCGTCCACGCAAGGGCCGTGCCCTCCTCGCCGCCGTGGCCGTCACCGTGGTGCTCGCCGCCACGGGCGTCACGGTCGCGCTGCTCACCGCGGGCGACGACTCCGAGACGGGCGCCCAGCCCCAGGCCACCGAATCGAGCGGAGGCACTCCCTCCCCGGGCCGCAGCCGGGGCACGGTCGACCTCTCCGACGACTCCGAGGCCGAGGAGAAGGACGACAGCAAGTCCGCGAGCCCCGGCGAGAAGGCCACGCAGGAGGACGACAAGGAGACCGAGGCGTCCGCCTCACCGTCGAAGAACGCGAGCGACGGCACCACCACCGGCGGCGGCACGGGGGGTTCGGACAGCTCGGGCGGCTCCACCAGCGGGGGCACGACCGGCGGGGCCGGCGGAGGCGAGACCCAGGAGGAACCGGTCTGCCACTCGATCGGCGGCGGCAAGTACAACTGCACGGTCTGGACCACCGCCAAGTCCTACACGGCCTCCGGCACCGAGGTCGGCGTCCTCAACCAGGGCACCAACTACTTCTACTGCCAGCAGAACCTGGGCCGCCGCGAGACCTCCGGCGAGTGGACCAACGTCTGGTGGGCCAAGACCGACGACGACAGCGGCAACACGAACGTCTTCGTCAGCGACGTCTACATCCAGGGCGGCGACAACGACGCCCCGGTACCCGGCCTCCCGGTCTGCTAGCTTGACTCTGTCGGGGATCTTGGGGTTGGCGAGGTCAACTGCCCAGGGTTCGCCAGGATTTCAGCCGAGGTAACTCGCGCTGGTCGAGGTAGCTCTGGAAGGCAGTCGGTCGGCGGGGTATGGGGGCTTCCTCGGCCGGTGGCAATCCGCTGAGGCGCTCGATGTTGACGGCGATGGCCGTCAGGACGTGCTGGATGTGGGCCTTTCCCTGCCCTCGGTAGCGGCAGCGCCGCATGCCGTGGCCGTGGGCGAACTCGTTGACCGTGCCCTCCACTCCGGAGCGGACCGCGTAACGCGTCTTCCACTCGGGCGTCTGCTGCTCGGCGCGGACACGGAGTTGCAGGTCACGGAGCTCTCGTGGAGGAAATCCCACGGTGCGGGCGCTGTCGGCGGTGGTGGTGCACTGGATGCGGGCCGGGCAGGGGCGGCACTGGCTCTTGGTGAACCTGGCCACGATCAGCGGGGCCGCGGTGGGCGAGGAGGTCGGGTAGGGGCCGTGCCAGCCCGCACTGACCTGCCCCTGCGGGCATGTGACTTGCTGATGGTCGTAGTCGATGCGGAAGTCGTCCCGGGCGAAGCCCTCATTTCGGCGGTGTTGGCGGGTGGGGTTGCTCTTCAGCGGCCCGGAGACGGTGACCTGGTGTTCGCGGGTGGCCTGTTCCAGGTGGGGCAGGGAGGTGTAGCCGGCGTCGACCAGGTGCTCGGCGGGCAGCAGTCCGCGGCGGGAGAGGCGGGTGTGGATGCCGGGCAGGACCTGGCTGTCGTGGGTGGTGGCCGCGGTGGTGGCCACGTCGGTGATCACGTTGGGGCCGTCGGGAGCGCAGGTCTCGGTAAGGTGGGCGGTGAACCCCTTCCAGCTGATGATGTGTCCGTGCCGTGCGTAGCGGGCCGAGGTGTCGTAGGGAGAGACGACCGCCCGGGACGAGGGCGGCAGCCCGGGCCCGCCTTCCTTCTCGGCGGTGCGCCAGCGCAGATGTCCTGCGGCGTCACGGTGGTAGTTCTGCACCATGATCTGGCGCAGGGCCTGGATACGAGGACCGGATGTGCGGTCTGCTCCGTGCTGGTAGAGGTGTTCCAGGAGTCGGACGGCGTCGTTTCCGGTGGCAAGAATCCTGGTCTTGGGCTTGGTGGGGTTCCTGCCCAGGCGGACCGGCCGGCCGTAGCGGAGCCCCCAGTCCTCATCGACCAGCTCGTCCAGCAGGTGCGGGGATGTGCCGGCGACTTCTTCGAGTGCGGCGCGGACCGCCTCGGTGACCATCTCCAGGCGGGTCAGGTCGCGCACCGCGGCCAGGACGTGGGTGGAGTCGGTGCGCTGCGTGGTGCGCCCGCGCACCAGGCCGGCCTCCTTGAGGCGGGCCAGTGCGAGGTCGAGGAGGCGGTCGGCGCGGTCGTCTTCGGCGAGACGGTCTCGGAAGTCGGCCAGCACACTGTGGTGGAAGCCGGGATCGTCCAGCTCCATGGCCATGGCGTACTTGAAGTCAATGCGGCAGCGGACCGACTCGGCGGCCTGCCGGTCCGACAGGCCGAGCAGGAACTGCAGCACACAGACGGTGGCCAGTTGAGCAGGCGAGAGCCCCGGACGCCCATTCCGCGGGTACCAGTCGGCGAAGTCCTCGTCGCACCACAGCCCATCGAGGCGGTCACGTACCCATATCGCCGTCGTGCCGTCCGGGTTGCTCGCCCGCGCAACCTGCGCAGTCAGAGACGGGACCTGCTCACCGGAACGGGGACGAAGAGACAACGAGCACCTCGACAGCTGTATCGGTCGGCGGAACTACCCGAGCATGCCCGTCGATCTTGCTGCCGCACCGGGAAACTCCAAGATCCCCGACAGAGTCAAGCTAGGGCGTGTTTCGGAAGTTCCTTCGTCGCCCGAAGGGCGGCTCTGCGGCGTCCGGTGCGTGCTCTCGGCGCTGGGCGTACTTGGCCTTTCGTCCGGTGCGGCGGTGGGGGTCCCTCCCGCTCGAGCGGAGCCGAGAGTGGGGGAGCGTGCCGGGCGTCGCAGAGCAGAAGGGACTTCCGAAACACGCCCTGGGGCCGGGCCGCGCCCGGGTCAGGCCCGCGACTGCGGATGCGGTCGTACGTACTGCTCCAGACCCGACACCGTCGTCCACCTCTGCTCGGCGAACACCTCCCTGCCCTGGACGCACAACCCCCGGTTGCCGCGCGCGCGGGCGCAGAACTCGTCCGGTGTGGTGCCGAACAGCTCGCGCAACTCGGGGGACGCGGCGAGGAGTTCGGTGATGAGCGGCCGCTGTCGGCCCGGGTGGGGGCGTGGGCCCGGTCCGCCGTCGCGCAGAACGCCCCACCGGTTGACGTAGATCCAGGCCTGGTCGAGGACGTGGCCCGACTCCAGCTCGACACGGAAGTCGGCGGCGGGGAGGGCGGCCCGGTGGAAGTTGCCGGTCGGGGAGTCGACGCCCTCGCTCGCGTCGACCACGGCGAGCTGCGCCTCGTCGAGCCAGGTGATGAACAGTTCGCCGGTGGAGCCGGGGGAGTGGAACGGCGACGCGGACAGGTAGCCGAGCAGGCTGACGTGGGCGGAGACACCGACCCCGATGCCCGTGACCCTGGCCTTCACCATGGGGATCCGGCACCCGACACCGTGCTCCGCCATCTTGTGCACGAGCTGCGCGGGGCAGGCGTTGGAGCCGACGGAGAGGACGGGCACCCGGTCCTCGAAGACGAGCGTGTCCAGCGGCAGCATCCGGTTGCCGTCCAGGAGCGCCGACACGTCAGGCCACGCGCCCGGGTAGCTGAGCGGGTCCTCGCGCGGCGCCACGGCGAGGCCGAGCGCTTCGAGCGTACGGGGGTCGGGGGCGTCCAAGAGTCAGTCCGCGGGCGGGAGTTCGCCCGAGCCGCGGGCGATCAGGCGCGTCGGCAGCTCGATGCGCTCGGGGGCGACGAGGGAGCCGTCCAGCTGCTGGAAGAGCCGCTCGGCGGCGGTGCGGCCCAGCCGGGCGGGGTCCTGGGCGACCACGGTGATGCCCGGCCGGAGCAGATCGGCCAGCTCGAAGTCGTCGAAGCCGACGAGAGCGACCGGACGGGTGTGCTCGGCGAGGACCCGTACGACCGTCACCGTCACCCGGTTGTTGCCCGCGAAGACCGCCGTGACGGGCGACGGACCGGACAGCATGTCCTCGGCCGCCCTGCGGACCCGCTCGGGGTCGGTGACGCCCAGGGACATCCACGCGTCCTCGACCGGTATGCCGGCGTCCTCCATGGCCGCCCGGTAGCCGCGCAGCCGCTCGGCGGCGGTGTGGATGCGGGGCATGTCGCCGATGAACCCGATCCGGCGGTGGCCGTGGGCGATGAGGTGGGCGACGCCGTCGCGGGCCCCGCCGAAGTTGTCCGACAGCACGACGTCGGCGTCGATCCGCCCGGCCGGGCGGTCCACGAACACCGTGGCGACGCCGGCCCTGACCTCGGGTTCCAGATACCGGTGGTCGTCACCGGCGGGAATGATCACGAGCCCGTCGACGCGGCGGGCGCACAGCGCCAGCGCCAACTCCTGCTCGCGGTCCGGGTCCTCCGCGCTGGACCCGTTGATCAGCAGCGAGCCGTGGGCGCGGGACACCTCCTCCACCGCCCTGCTGAGGGGACCGTAGAACGGGTCGGCGAGGTCCTCCAGGACCAGGCCGATGGTGGCCGTACTGCCCTTGCGCAACACCCGTGCGCTGTCGTTGCGCCGGAAGCCGAGCGCCTCGATCGCCTCCTGGACACGGCGCTCGGTGTCCGGGGTGACACCCGGTTCGCCGTTCACCACCCGGGAGACCGTCTTCAGACCCACCCCGGCCCGGGCCGCGACGTCCTTCATCGTGGGACGGTTGCCGTAGCGGTTCTCGGGGCGGCGGGCGATGCCGTTGGCGGTCTCGGGCACTATGCGCTGTCCTGTCCTGTCGTCCAAGGGTGTGGCGGGTGGTGCCGTGTCGGAATTGCGCGGCTGTGGAGGATGTGGCGTCGAGCATAGAGCCTGGACAACGTTGTCACAGCCGGGGGAGACTGTCTATCGCATTCTCTGGCCGGCGCCCCCACCAGGCGAGCGTCGTGCTGCCCGTTTTCCGGCCGGAGATCCGGGTGCCGCTGGATTCGGGTACCCGGTAGGAGACTCGCAGCGGGAGAGCTGACACTGATGCAGACCGACCTCGTGGCCGCGCTCGACATCGGCGGCACCAAGATCGCCGGGGCGCTGGTGGACGGCCACGGCCGGATCCTGGTGCGCGCCCAGCGCCCGACGCCCGCGCAGGAGGACGGCGACACCGTCATGCGGGCCGTGGAAGAGGTGCTCGGCGAGCTGACCGCCGCGCCACTGTGGGGCAGGGCCACGGCCGTCGGGATCGGCAGCGCGGGCCCGGTGGACGCCTCGGCCGGCACGGTGAGCCCGGTGAACGTCCCCGGCTGGCGCGGCTTCCCGCTCGTCGAGCGGGTCCGGGCGGCCACCGGCGGGCTCCCCGTCGAGCTGATCGGCGACGGCGTGGCCATCACGGCGGCCGAGCATTGGCAGGGCGCGGCGCGCGGCCATGACAACGCGCTGTGCATGGTCGTGTCGACGGGCGTCGGTGGTGGCCTCGTCCTCGGCGGTCAGCTGCACGCGGGCCCCACCGGGAACGCCGGTCACATCGGTCACATCAGCGTCGATCTCGACGGCGACGCCTGCCCCTGCGGCGCCCGCGGCTGCGTCGAGCGCATCGCGAGCGGACCCAACATCGCCCGCCGCGCCCGGGAGAACGGCTGGCGACCCGGCCCCGACGGCGACGCCTCCGCCGCGGCGGTCGCCGCCGCCGCACAGGCCGGTGATCCGGTCGCGGTGGCCTCCTTCGAGCGCGCCGCGCAGGCCCTCGCCGCCGGTATCGCCGCCACCGCCACCCTCGTCGAGATCGACATCGCCGTCATCGGCGGCGGCGTCGCGAACGCCGGCGACGTCCTCTTCGCCCCCCTCCGCACCGCCCTCAAGGACTACGCCACCCTCTCCTTCGTCCAGCACCTCACCATCGCCCCGGCCGTGATGGGCACGGACGCGGGCCTGGTGGGAGCCGCCGCGGCGGCACTGGCGCGCCGGCCGAGCACGCCGGTGGCGTGACTGCGGGGGCGTTGTGGGAGCCGCGGGAGCGGGGAGGCCGGAATGCGATCCCGCATCGGCGGAAGCGGATGCGGGATCGCCGTGCGGCTTTGTCGCCCTGGGGGGTGCCGCGCTGTGGGGGGTGCCGCCCGGTGAGGGTGCCACCTCTTCCCACTCGTGGCCGCTCCGTGCTCCCGCCCCTGGCCGTGCCGCGCTCCAGGCCTGGTGGCCGTGTCGTCTTCCCGCCCGGGCCCGGGGCGAGCGGGGCGTTGAGCCGAAACGCCGGACGTCGGCCGTGACCCCGTGGGACGTTCCGCAGTTGAGCGGGGCATGAAGAAGCGCAGCATGCTCGCCATCGCCTCCCTCGCCACCGGTTTCGTCGTCGCGGCCATCACGCCGTCGCACGGTCTCGACGCCGGGGACACGGTCGGGAAGACGGACGCGCTGAGCAAACTGGACGTCGAGGGCACGCTCGGCGAGGTCGGCAGCACCGTCTCCAGCGACAGCCTGGCGGTCGACGAGGACGCCCTGGGGGGCCAGGCGGACCAGGAGGGCAAGGGCGGCAAGGAAGGCTGACGGCCGCGTAGGTGACAGCGGACTCCCGGTCCGCCTCTCCTCGCATCGCAGGCGGCGGGTCCCCCACTCGGTGGGGGACCCGCCGCCGTCGTATTTCGGCTCCTCATCAGCGGCTGGTTTCCGTGGCGGAGTGGAGGGCAAGGCTCAGGGGGCCAACAGAAGAGGGGGAACCGTGATCGTCTGGATCAACGGTGCGTTCGGTGCGGGGAAGACCACCACCGCACGGGAACTGATCGAACTGATCCCGAACAGCACGCTCTTCGACCCCGAGGTCATCGGCGGCGCACTGACACACCTGCTGCCGGCCAAACGCCTCGCCGAGGTCGGCGACTTCCAGGACCTGCAGAGCTGGCGACGGCTCGTGGTCGACACCGCCGCCGCCCTGCTCGCCGAGCTGGGTGGCACCCTCGTGGTCCCCATGACCCTGCTCCGCCAGGAGTACCGCGACGAGATCTTCGGTGGCCTCGCCTCGCGTCGCATACCCGTACGGCATCTGCTCCTGGCCCCGGCCGAAACGATCCTGCGAGAGCGAATAGCCGGGCGGGAGATACCGCCCGACCTCCCCGACGGGGAGATGCGGATGCGTCAATGGGCGTACGACCACATCGCGCCCTACCGTGCCGCGCTGGGCGGCTGGCTCACCGCCGATGCCCACCTCGTCGACACCGGCGCCCTCACCCCGTACGAGACCGCGCGGCGTATCGCCGACGCGGTGGCCACCGACGACGTACGCGTGTGCGACATCGTGCAGACCCCCGAGCCGACCGCCGAGACGGTCGCCGCGGGGGTTCTGCTGTTCGACGAGGACGACCGGGTCCTGCTCGTCGATCCGACCTACAAGGCCGGCTGGGAGTTCCCCGGCGGAGTGGTGGAGGCCGGAGAGGCGCCCGCGCGGGCGGGCATGCGGGAGGTCGTCGAGGAGACCGGGATACGGCTCGACGAGGTGCCCCGGCTGCTGGTGGTGGACTGGGAGGCGCCTAGGCCGCCGGGATACGGGGGACTGCGCCTGCTGTTCGACGGAGGTCGGCTCGACACCGGCGGGGCACAGCGGCCCGTGCTGCCCGGACCCGAGTTGCGTGACTGGCGGTTCGTGACCGAGGAAGAGGCCGCGGATCTGTTGCCGCCGGTGCGGTACGAGCGGCTGCGGTGGGCGTTGCGGGCGCGGGAGCGGGGTGCCGCGTTGTACTTGGAAGCGGGGGTGCCGGTGTGACGGGTCGCCGAGCCGCCGTTTCGGGGGAGGTCGTGGAGCGGCTGCGGGTGGACCGTGGCTGACCGCGCCCACGCGGCGGAGCCGTAGGTGGTACAGCCCCGCGCCCCTGAAGGGCGCGGTACCGCACCGGTGTTGGTCCGTTCGCTCAGTTGTGCGCGTAGTTGCGGAGGAACAACGCCTCCGTCACCGACATGCGCTCCAACTCCTCCGGGGACACGCTCTCGTTGACCGCGTGGATCCGGGCCTCGGGTTCGCTGAGGCCGATGAGCAGGATCTCGGCGTCGGGGTAGAGGGTGGCGAGGGCGTTGCAGAGGGGGATGGAGCCGCCGTGGCCCGCGTACTGCATCTCCTCGCCGGGGTAGGCGACGGCCATGGCCGAGGCCATCGCCTCGTACGCCGGGCTGGAGGTGTCGGCGCGGAACGCCTGGCCGTGGCCGATCGGTTCGCAGCTCACCCGGGCGCCCCACGGGGTGTGCGCCACCAGGTGGGCTTCGAGCAGCTTGATCGCCTGCTGCACGTCGACGCCCGGCGGGACCCGCAGACCGATCAGGGCGCGGGCGCTCGCCTGGATCGACGGGGTCGCGCCGACCACGGGCGGGGCGTCGATACCGAGCACGGTGGCGGCCGGGCGGGCCCAGATGCGGTCGGCGACCGTGTCGGCGCCGACCAGCTCCACGCCGTCGAGCACCTTGGCGTCCGCGCGGAACTGCGCGTCGGCGTACTGCAGGCCGTCCCACGTCCCGTCGCTCGCGAGTCCGTCGACGGTCGTCGTGCCGTCCTCGGCGCGCAGTGAGTCGAGGACGCGGATCAGCGCGGCCAGCGCGTCGGGGGCCGCGCCGCCGAACTGTCCCGAGTGCAGGTTGCCTTCGAGGGCGTCGATCTTCACCCGCATGAGGATCATGCCGCGCAGGGAGGAGGTGACCGTCGGCAGGCCGACGCGGAAGTTGCCCGCGTCGCCGATGACGACGGTGTCGGCGGCGAGCAGCTCGGGGTGCGCCTCCGCGTACTGCTGGAGACCGCCGGTACCCATCTCCTCGGAGCCCTCGGCGATCACCTTGACGTGGACCGGGACCCCGCCGTTCGCCTTGAGCGCGCGCAGGGCCAGCAGGTGCATGATCACGCCGCCCTTGCAGTCGGCGGCGCCCCGCCCGTACCAGCGGCCGTCGCGCTCGGTCAGCTCGAACGGCGGTGACACCCAGGCGGCCTCGTCCAGCGGCGGCTGTACGTCGTAGTGCGCGTAGAGGAGGACGGTCTTCGCGCCCTCGGGCCCCGGCAGGTAGCCGTAGACGGACTGGGTGCCGTCGGGGGTGTCGAGCAGCGCCACGTCCTGGAAGCCCTCGGCGCGCAGCGCGTCGGCGACCCAGCGCGCGGCGCCCTCGCTCTCGCTCCTCGGGAACTGGTCGAAGTCCGCCACCGACCTGAAGGCCACCAGTTCGGTGAGCTCCTCCTTCGCCCGGGGAATCAGTGAGGCGACGGTCTCGGCGACCGGGTTCGACGGCATGGGCACGCTCCTCGTGGGTGCGACGTTGTCCTTCTGGGGATGTGGCTGCGTACGCGCTGACCCGGTGTGTCGGTGTAGGGCGCATGCGCTGCCGATCCTCCCACAGCGGTCCTCGGCGTCACCCGCCGTAGGATGCGTGGGACAGGTGCGGCAGGCGGCTGGATCGGGAGCAGTAGACCATCGTGAGCAGCGAGAACTCTTCGGCGGACGACGTGCAGCGGGTGTGGGACGTCGTCGTGGTGGGTGCGGGCCCCGCGGGGGCCTCGGCCGCCTACGCGGCGGCGGTCGCGGGACGCAGCGTCCTGTTGCTGGAGAAGGCGGAGCTGCCGCGGTACAAGACGTGCGGCGGCGGCATCATCGGCCCCTCGCGCGACGCGCTGCCGCCCGGCTTCGAGCTGCCCCTCAAGGACCGGGTGCACGCGGTCACCTTCTCCCTCGACGGCCGTTACGCCCGCACGCGCAAGTCCAAGCACATGCTGTTCGGTCTGATCAACCGGCCCGAGTTCGACCAGCAACTCGTCGAGCACGCCCAGAAGGCGGGCGCGGAGCTGCGAACGGGCGTCACGGTCACCCGGGTCGAGCAGCACGGCTCGGCCGTGCCCGACCGGCGCACGGTCGCCGTCGTCCTGCAGAGCGGCGAGACGCTGCTCGCGCGGGCCGTCGTCGGCGCCGACGGCAGTGCCAGCCGCATAGGAGCGCACGTCGGGGTGAAGCTCGACCAGGTCGACCTCGGCCTGGAGGCGGAGATCCCCGTTCCGGAGACCGTCGCCGAGGACTGGAAGGGACGCGTCCTCATCGACTGGGGCCCGATGCCCGGCAGTTACGGGTGGGTCTTCCCCAAGGGAGACACGCTGACCGTCGGCGTGATCTCCGCGCGCGGTGAAGGCGCCGCCACCAAGCGGTACTTGGAGGACTTCATCGGGCGGCTCGGCCTCGCCGGCTTCGAACCGAGCGTCTCCTCCGGGCACTTGACGCGTTGCCGTGCCGACGACTCGCCGCTCTCGCGGGGGCGGGTGCTGGTCTGCGGCGACGCGGCGGGACTGCTGGAGCCGTGGACGCGGGAGGGCATCTCCTTCGCGCTGCGCTCGGGGCGGCTCGCGGGGGAGTGGGCGGTCCGGATCGCCGAGGCGCCCGACGCGGTGGACACCCGCCGCCAGGCCCTGAACTACGCGTTCGCCGTGAAGGCGGGACTCGGCGTCGAGATGAGCGTCGGCAAGCGGCTGCTGATCGCCTTCGAGCGGCGGCCCGGGCTCTTCCACGCGGCGATCACCGGCTTCCGCCCCGCCTGGCGGGCCTTCGTCGACATCGCACGCGGGTCGACCTCCCTGGGCGAGATCGTCCGCACCCACCCGATCGCCCAGCGAGCGCTGACCGCGTTCGACAAGTAGGCCCGGGGAACGTTTCGAAGAGCCGGCCCGGGAACCGCCGGACCGCACGGCCCGGCCATCCGTCGGCACCCCGTACGGTCACCGCTCGACGGTGATCCGGAAGACGGGGTGCTTCGGCGCGGCGGCGAGCAACTCCGCGTCGGAGGAGTCGGCGTTGACGTCGCCGAAGAACCGGCCCACCTCCCAGCCCCACTTCTTCAGGTAGGTGCGGAGCACGACGGGCTTCTCCTCGTCGGACAGCTCGACCGCCGTGAACTCCTGCACCCGGCGGCCCACCCGCAGCCGTCCACCGCCCGCCGCCCGCATGTTGCGCACCCACTCGGAGTGACCGCGCGCCGAGACGAGGTAGGGGCCGCCCTCGTACGGCAGCGGGTTGACCGGCAGCCGACGCCACTCGCCGCTCTTGCGGCCGCGCACCGAGAGCTCGGCCGTGCCGAGGAGGCTGACGCCGTGGCGGGCGAGCCAGCCGATGAAGCCGTTCAGCGCGCGGTCGAAGGGGTTGGACTTGATGTAGTGGGGCGACGACGGCATGGGGGGTCCTCCCGTTGTGGAGCTGCTCTCCGAGTGATTTGGAGAGCACTGCTCTCGCTTGAGAGCAGTGTGCACGAGATCGGTGCTCGCAAGCAAGAGCGGCGCTCTCGTTTGTGAGTGGCGCTCCGATTGGAGAGCGCTGCTCCGAAATGTGTGCAGTGCTCTGCCCTTGTGGCACACTCTTCGCATGAGCACAGCACGTGGGGCCCGTGCCCGCGCCCGGATCGAGGTCACGGCCGCCATCAAGGACGAGGCGCGCAGACAGCTCGCCGCCGAGGGCGCCGCCAAGCTGTCGCTGCGTGCGGTGGCGCGCGAGCTCGGCATGGTCTCCTCCGCGCTGTACCGCTACTTCCCGAGCCGCGACGAGCTGCTGACCGCGCTGATCATCGACGCCTACGACTCCCTGGGCGAGGCCGCCGAGGCCGCGCACGCGAAGGCCGCCGGTGAGAGCCCGGCGGGGCAGTGGGTCGCGGTGTGCGAAGGGGTGCGCCAGTGGGCGCTGGCGCGCCCGCACGAGTACGCGTTGATCTACGGTTCGCCCGTGCCCGGGTACACCGCGCCCGACACGACCCTGCCTGCTGCGTCCCGGGCCGGGCAGTTGCTGATCCGGATCGTGCGGGATGCCTACCGGGGCAAGGGTGTGGCCCAGTGGAAGCTGCCCGCCGAGGTGCGGCCGGAGGCGCGGCGGATGGCGGAGCACGTCGCGCCCGATCTGCCGCCGGAGCTGGTCGCGGTGCTGGTCGGGGCATGGGCGCAGCTGTTCGGCCTGGTCAGCTTCGAGGTGTTCGGGCAGTTCGACCGGGTGGTCGAGGACCGTGCGGTGTTCTTCCGGCACGCGGCGGGCCAACTCGCCCACCACGTCGGTCTGGTGTTCCCGCAGTCCGAGGCGGCGGCGCGCTGATGCCCCCCGGCCCGGCGGGGCGTACTGCGCCGGGAGTAGGGGTGGTCACCTCGCTCGGGTGACGTCGTGCCCGGTGGGCGGCGTCCAGTGTGGCCGGTGTGGCGGAGCAGGGTGCGCAGGCGGGTGGCCCCCCCCCGGCGTGGGGCGGGCCACCGTGCCGGCGATGGCACGGGGCGGACCCCCGTGGTGGAAGCGGCGCGCCCGCGACCGTGCCCAACTCGTCGTGTCGGCCTACGAGTCGGGGTTGGTGCGGCCGGGCTGGCTGGGCTGGGCGGAGCGCGGCCGACCGGGTTCTTCGGGAACCTGTCGGCTGACCCGTGTGGCACGCCGGAAGCGGGTCAGCACGATCGTGACGACCGCGACGAACACCACCACGGTCACGGAGAGTGCGAGGGGCCCGAGCAGACTCCACCGGCCGCGCAGCGAGCCGAAGAAGTGCGGGAGGAGTTCGGTCACGCCGAAATAGGCCGCGCCCGCCAGCACCGCCCCCGCGAAGAACGCGAATCCGATCTCCGTGGTCATCGCGTCCCGCTCGGCCTGCGTTCGTCTCCCCATGGGGTGAGTGTGCGGGCGGCGGGCGTACCGGACAAGGCAACGGGCACGCCGCCGGGCCCGGTTCAGCCGATGCCCGAGGTCTCCCGCCACAGTTCCGCGAGTGAGGGGTCGCCGGTGGCGGCGGGCAACGGGAGCCGGTTCCACAGGGACAGGTACAGGCGGGGCGCCGGTCCCGCGATCTCGCAGTCCACGTCCCCGGCCTTCGACGCTTCCGCGCGCTCCGCCACGGGCGGCTCCGACGACAGCCGTACGGTCCAGACGGCGTCCGTGTCCGTCGCCCGCACCCGCAGGACACGCGGCGTCTCGGTGCGCACCCGGCTCCTGTCGCGGGCGTGGAAGCCGAGCAGGAGTTCGTCGATGCCGTCGACGGCGAAGTCCACCGCGGGCTCGCCGAGTTCGCCGCCGAGAGCGGACTGCGCGTCGGCACGGTGGACGGCCGTCTCGTGGGCCTGACGGCGTGCCCAGAAGGCCAGCGGGGACGGGGCGGGCAGGAAGTTCCAGCAGTCGACGTCGGCGGGTGCGGTGCGCAGGGTGTCGACGAGGCGCCGGTGGCCGTCCTCGAACCAGGTCAGCAGAGCGTCGCCGTCCAGCTCCGGGTCGCTGCCGAGGGGCCGGGGAGAGGCATGGCCCTCGGCGACGAACGCCGTGGCCCAGCGGTGCACGACTCCCGTGTGCCGTACCAGGTCCCGTACCCGCCACTTCGGGCAGGTCGGCACCTCGGCGTCCGTACCGGCCTTGCGGGCGGCCGCGGCGAGCAGTCGGCCTTCCTCGTCCAGGGCGCTGATGTGCTCGGCAGTCTCCATGGGGCGAGTCTGCCGGATGGAGCGTGCTCGAAGCGCCCGCCCCGGCCGGGGCGGGCGCTTCGGTTCACCGGTGGGTCGTCACGGATGTCGGGGCGCCGCCCGGATCCGGCCGTCGCGGCGCGTTCCCGCCACCGGTTCCTCGTGTGCCAGCCACTCGGCGACGCTGTGGGCGATCGGCTGGCCGGTGTCCATCTCCACGAACCCGAACTGGCCCGACTGGTTGCACTCCAGGAACCACCAGATCCCGTCCGCGTCCTCCGCGAAGTCGAAGGCCCCGTAGGTGAGTTCGGCGTCACGGAGGTAGGTGCGCACGGCCGTGGCGGTGCGGGCCGGGACGTCGACCGGCTGCCAGGGCGCGGTGGAGGGGGCGAAGCGGACGTCGACCTCGTCGGGGTGCGCGTCCGGGGCGACGGCTTTGCGGGCGGCCAGCATGCGGTCGCCGACGGCGGTGAGCCGGATGTCGGCGGTCTTGGCGATCCGGCGCTGCAACAGCGTCGGGCCGAACGCGACGGCGGTGAAGTCGGTGCCGGGCGCGATACGGCTGGTGGGGACCGTCCGGGCGGGCTCCTGCGGATGGGTGCCGGAGACCGGCTTCACCACCAGGTCCGGGAAGCGCTCGGCGAAGTCGCGGGCGGCCTGCGGGAACGTGGTGATCAGCGTGGCCGGTACGGGGAGTCCGCAGCGCTGGGCGTGCCGGAGCTGCCACGGCTTGTGGCGAGCCCGCCGGGCGGCGTCCGGGTCGTTCATCCAGCGGGCGCCCGTGCCGCGGAGCATGCCGTATAGGGCCTGCGAGGACTCCTCGGTCAGCCAGGCGGACGGCTCGGCGACCCGGCCGGCCGGAACCCCCGGTCGGCGCAGCCAGATCGACCGCAGCCCGCTCATGCTCACCAGGCGGCCCCCGGCGGACAGATGCCCGCGGAAGGAGCCGTGCACGTACTCCCCGGAGAGCGCCACCGTGCCGGGCAGGTCGGCGGGGTCGAGCCGGACCACCGGGACGCCGGTCCTGTTGAGTTGCGCGACCACCAGGTCCGCCGTCACATCCTGTTCGCAGGTGAGGATCAGCACCGTCATCGTCGCCGGTCCGCGTTCAGTCGTCGAAATGGGTCTTCGAGCCCGCGGTGGACGTCGTCGCCCCCAATTCCCTCATCAGGCCCTGGTCATGAGCGGCTATCCGCCCGTCGGCGAGCACGTTCAACTGCAGCCCGGAGTCGTAGGTGTACGGAGCGCTGAACTCCAACTGCTCAGCGGCGCGAGCGTAGTTGAGCACGAACAGTCGCATCGTTTCTCCTTGTTCGGGACCATCCGGAAAACCGGATGGTGACGCTCCGGCCGCCCTCTGTTCGGCCGGGTCGCAGTGCCTCCAGGGAGTTATACGAATCGAACGACTGAATGGTTGCCTCATGTTCTCGGAGGGCTGACTTCATGCACCGCGAGGTGTCACGGGGCAACGGTGAGTGGTCATTTCGCGGTCGAGTGGCGGGTGGTGAACGCGATGGCGGAGGCGAACGCGGCGAGTACCGCGACGCTGGTGAGCGCGGCGGGCAGGGAGAACCATTCGGCCATGAAGCCGATCGCGGGCGGGCCGAGGAGCATGCCGAGATAGCCGAGGGTGGAGGCCGTGGCCACCCCGCTGGGCCCGGCCAGCGCGCCGGCGCGTTCGATGGCGACCGGGAAGATGTTGGCGAGGCCCAGACCGGTGACCGCGAAGCCGAGCAGGGTCGCCCACACGGAGGGGGCGAGGGCGCCGAGCAGCATGCCCGCCGTCGCGGTCGCGCCACCGGCCACGAGCACCGTGGTCCTGCCCAGGCGTTCCAGCAGGGTCGTCCCGGTCAGCCGGCCGGTCGTCATGGCGAGAGCGAAACACGAGTAACCGATCGCCGCGACTCCGGGCGAGGCGTCCAGGTCCGCCTCCAGATGCAGGGCGCCCCAGTCGGCCAGCGCCCCCTCGCCGTACGCCGTGCATCCGGCGATCAGGCCGAGGACGACGACCAGGCCGCGGGTGCGGCCGTCGAGGCGGCGGGCGCCGGTCGCCCGGTCCTCCCGCTCGGCGGCGCGGTTCGGTGGTTCCGGGGGTTCGTGGCGCAGCAGGGTGGGAGCGGCAACGGCGGTCACCAGGAGGCCGATCACGGTGATGCCGAGCAGATGGCGCGTCGGGGAAAGGGAGTCCGCGACCAGGCTGCCGACCCCTGCCCCGAGCATGCCGCCGAGGCTGAACGCGGCATGGAAACCGGGCATGACGGGTCGCCCCAGCGCGGCCACCAGATCCACGGCGGCGCTGTTGAAGGCGACGTTGATCCCGCCGAAGGCGGCACCGAAGACCAGCAGTACCGCGCCCAGCGCGAGCGCCGAGTGGGTGAGCGGGGGCAGTGCCACGCTGAGGGACAGCAGGACAGCAGGACGGCGCAGGCGACCGTCACCGGGTGGCTGCCGAAACGGCGGCAGAGCCGGCCGGTGAGCATCATCGTGATCACCGCTCCGGCGGACACGCCCAGCAGTGCGAGGCCCAGCGCGCCGGGTGAGGCGCCGGTCTGCTCCTTGATCGCGGGGATTCTGACCACCCAGCCGGCGAAGACGAAGCCGTCGAGGGCGAAGAAGGCGGTGATGGCGATGCGGAGGACGCGGAGGACGTGGAGGCGTGAGTGGTCGCTGTCGTGGCCCGGCACGGCGTTGTGCGTTCGGGTTTTGTTTATTCGCGGCACAAAACCAGGCTAGGTGGGGCCGGGGGCCGGGGCAAGGTGGTCCGGGTGGCGGGGCAGGGTGGTCTGCGGGTGGGGTGAGGCCGCCCGTACCGGTGTGGGGTCAGGGCCGTGGTGTGAGGGTCGTCAGATACGAAGTGCTCCGGCGGGGTGGCCGTGTGCGCGGCCGCAGAGGGTGAGGGCGGGGGCCGAGGTGCCCCTGACCCGGGCGTGCGGCCCCAGGGTGCCGGGGGTGATCCCGAGTTCCTCCCTCACCGCCGACCGCCGACGAGCTGCCCCATCCCTGTTCCGTTGTTCCGTTTCCACGGCGACGGCCCGCTCCGACCGGGGGTGGGCCCTCGCCGTTCGCCGTGGCAGGTCAGGAAGCGGGGCCGTCTCGTCCCCGCGACCCGATCGGGTCCCGGCGGGGAACTCGACCGGCCGCATGCCGTGGGCCGTGCGGGCGAACGCCCGGCCGTGACGGCCACCGCCCTCGACTGACGCCCCGTCATGTTCGTGTGCGTCGCACCCCGGCGCTCCGCGCCCGTCCAAGGAGAGACGCATGCCCCGACTTCCCTATCTGTCCGGTGTCGCCGCGGCCACCGCCGTCGTCGCCCTGCTGGCCGCGGCACCCCCGCCGAGCGGCGAGGTGACCGTGTCCCGTCCGCGTGTCGTCGCCCACTTCGACTTCGCCCAGGGACAGACACCGGAGAACATCGCCCTCGAACCCGACGGCTCCGCCGACCTGACCTTCTCGGCCGCCCGCCAGATCGCCCATGTCACCAAGCAGGGGCACACCCGGATCCGCGCGACCCTGCCCGCCGAGGCGAACCCGCGGACACCGGTCGTCGGCGACGACATCGTCCTCGGCATCGCCCGCGCCCACGACGGCACGCTCTACGTCACCTACGCCACCGGAACCCGCAAGACCGGCGTCTGGCGCGTCGCCCCCGGCGGCGCGCCCCGCCAGATCGCGCAACTGCCTCCGAACGGGCTGCCCAACGCCATCGGCCTCGACGAGCGTCGAGGCGTCCTCTACGTCGCCGACTCGGTGCTGGGAACCGTCTGGAGCGTCCCGCAGCAGGGCGGCACGCCCACGGAATGGGCCAAGGACACCGACCTGGACCCCGTCCCCGGCTCGGAGGGCGGCTTCGGTGTCGGCGCGAACGGGCTCAAGGTCCACGACGGAGCCGTATGGGTTTCCAACAGCGACCGAGGAACGCTGCTCCGCATTCCCGTGCGCCGGAACGGGTCGGCAGGCCCGATCGAGACCAGGGCGACGGGGCTCGGTGGAATCGACGACTTCGCCTTCACCGGCCGCGGGGACACCGTTCTCGCCGCCATGTTCCTCGACAACGAACTCGCCCTCGTGCGCCCGGACGGCACCCACACCGTCGTCCTCACCCAGGAGGACGGGCTCTCCAACCCGACCTCCGTGGCCGTACGCCATCGAACGGTCTATGTGACCAGCGGCGCCTTTTTCACCATGCGGGACCCGAACCTGCTTCTCGCCGACCTCGGTGAGCGCCACGACCGGTGACCGGCCGCGTCGTATTTCTCCTTACCGCCCTCGACGGAATTGGCGCGGTGTGAGCAAGGGAAATTCGTCGACCTCGATCCAGTAATCCCGGAATAGCGCTCGTCGGCGCAACCTCCGGGAGGTCTCCGTGGAACCGGCCGGGACACGCTCATCGTTTTCGTGGGAGTGTCCGGGTCGGGTAGATCGAGCCTGCCATTCGTCAGTATTTTCAGCGACGGGCAGCGGCGCCATGTCGAATCACTCTCCTTCTGTGTCCGTCAATTCCTCGGCCAAGGGACAATCCGATGTCGGTGTCGGCGAGTTGCTTCAGTCGGCCGCCCGGAACGACCGCAGGCGCAGGGAGTTGCCGACGACGAACACCGAGGAGAAGGCCATGGCCGCCCCGGCGATCATCGGGTTGAGGAGGCCGGCCGCCGCGAGCGGCAGGGCGGCCACGTTGTAGGCGAAGGCCCAGAACAGGTTGGACCGGATGGTGCCGAGGGTCCGCCGGGCGAGGCGGATGGCGTCGGCCGCCGCGCGCAGGTCGCCTCGTACGAGAGTCAGGTCGCCGGCTTCGATCGCCGCGTCCGTGCCCGTGCCCATGGCCAGCCCCAGGTCGGCCTGCGCGAGCGCGGCCGCGTCATTGACGCCGTCACCGACCATCGCGACCGAACGGCCTTCGTCCTGCAGCCGTTTGACGACGTCGACCTTGTCCTGCGGCAGCACCTCCGCGATCACGTCCTCGGGCGCGATACCGACCTCGCGGGCGACGGACTCGGCCACGGAGCGGTTGTCTCCGGTCAGCAGGATCGGGGTGAGGCCGAGCGCGCGCAGCCTGGTGATCGCCTCCGCGCTGGTCTCCTTCACCGCGTCGGCGACTTCGAGCACCGCGCGCGCCTCGCCGTCCCAGGCCACCGCGATGGCCGTACGGCCGGACGCCTCTGCCTCGTCCTTGGCACGCCGGAGGTCCGCCGGCAGTTCCATCGCCCAGTCGGCGAGGAGTCGTTCGCGGCCGACGAGGACCGCGTGACCGTCGACGATCCCCTGCACACCGAGGCCGGGTACGTTCGCGAAGTCTTCCGGCGCGGGCAGCGAGCCGAGCCGCGCCGACGCGCCCTCGGCGACGGCACGGGCGACCGGATGCTCGGAGGCGTGCTCCAACGCGCCTGCCAGCCGCAGGACTTCGGCCTCGTCGGTGCCGTCGGCGGGGCGCACGGCCAGCAGGGTCATGCGCCCGGTGGTGACGGTGCCGGTCTTGTCGAGGACGACGGTGTCGACCCTGCGCGTGGACTCCAGTACCTCCGGGCCCTTGATCAGGATGCCCAGCTGGGCGCCGCGTCCGGTGCCGACCAGCAGCGCGGTCGGCGTGGCCAGCCCCAGGGCGCAGGGGCAGGCGATGATCAGTACGGCGACGGCGGCGGTGAACGCGGCCGTGAGCCCGGCGCCGTTGCCGAGCCAGAAGCCGAGGGTGCCCAGGGCGAGGGCGATCACGATCGGCACGAAGACGGCGGAGATCCGGTCCGCGAGCCGTTGCGCCGCGGCCTTGCCGTTCTGCGCGTCCTCCACCAGCTTCGCCATCCGGGCCAGTTGGGTGTCGGCGCCGACCCTCGTGGCCTCGACGACGAGACGTCCGCCCGCGTTGACGGTGGCGCCGGTGACCGGGTCGCCGGCCACGACCTCCACGGGCACAGACTCGCCGGTGAGCATGGACGCGTCCACGGCGGACGAGCCCTCCACGACCGTCCCGTCGGTGGCGATCTTCTCACCGGGACGCACCAGGAAGCGGTCGCCGGCCTTCAACTCGGCCACGGGGACGGTCCGTTCACCGCCGTCCCGAGTGAGCACGGTGACGTCCTTCGCCCCCAGTTCCAGCAGTGCCCGTAGCGCCGCGCCCGCCTTCCGCTTGGAGCGGGCCTCGAAGTAGCGCCCGGCGAGGATGAAGGCGGTCACCCCGGCCGCGGCCTCCAGATAGATACTTCCGGCGCCGTCACCGCGGACGATGGTCAGCTCGAAGGGGTGCGTCATGCCCGGTGTGCCCGCCGTTCCGAAGAACAGGGCCCACAGCGACCAGCCGAACGCGGCCAGGGTGCCGATGGAGATCAGGGTGTCCATGGTGGCGGCGCCGTGCCGGGCGTTCGTCCAGGCGGCGCGGTGGAAGGGCCACCCGGCGTACGTGACCACGGGCGCCGCCAGTGTCAGGGACAGCCACTGCCAGTACGTGAACTGCAGTGCCGGGATCATGGCCATCGCGACGACGGGGACGGCCAGCGCCACCGCGGTGATCAGCCGCTGCCGGAGCGGCAGCAGCGCGTCGTCCGCCGCCTCGCCGGTGCTCCCGGGCTCGGCCGGTGCGGGCGGCGCGGGCTCGTGTGCCGTGTAGCCGGTCGCCTCGACGGTGGCGATCAGATCCCGCACCGCGACGTCGTCGGCATAGCTGACCTTCGCCTTCTCGGTGGCGTAGTTGACCGTGGCCGTGACGCCGTCCATGCGGTTCAGCTTCTTCTCGATGCGAGCCGCGCAGGAGGCACAGGTCATACCGCCGATGGTGAGCTCCACCTCGGCGGCGGGCCCGGTCCTGGTGATGGTCATGGCTGCTCCTCGTAGATCGTGGGCGGCGATCGAGCCTGATACGGGGCGGGGGTATCCTCGTCGCACTGCCTGTATACCCCCGGAGGGTATCAGTGGCAAGTCATCCGCAGCGCTTGACTGTATACCCCATAGGGGTATCGTGAGCTGTGCTGGAGACCCGGACCTCGAAGGAGACGGCCATGAACACCGGACTGAGGATCACCGCGTTCGCCGCAGCGCTGGCCGCGACGTTCGGCACCGCCTACGGCGTGGGCAAGGGCATCGAACCCGTCGTCTCGGACACCGCGGACACCGCGGACACCGCAGAGAGCGCGCCCGCGCACCACGACGGTCACAACGAGGAGTCACCGGATACGGATCGCGGAGAGGGCGAGGGCGGGCACGCGTCGGCCCCGGCCGGCGGGCTGCAGATCTCCGAAGGCGGTTACACGCTCGATCTGCGGACCCCGGATGTCACCGCGGGGCAGCGGACCGACCTGCGGTTCGTCATCCGGGACGAGGACGGCCGCGCCGTCACCGGGTACCAGCGCGAGCACGACAAGGAACTCCACCTCATCGTCGCCTCACGCGACCTGGGCACCTACCGCCACCTGCATCCCTCCCGCGCCGCCGACGGCACCTGGAGCACCCCCGTGGACCTCCCCGGGGCGGGCGGCTACCGCGTCTTCGCCGACTTCACCCCGGCCGGTGAGGACGCCGAGAACCTCACGCTCGGCGCCGACCTCGCGGCCTCGGGCACGTACAAACCGGGGAAACTGCCGGCGCCGAGCGGCACCGCCGAGGTCAACGGCTACGAGGTCGAGCTGGACGGCGGACTGCGCCCGGGCGCCGCGAGCGAACTCAGGCTCAAGGTCTCCCGCGACGGCAGGCCCGTCACCGACCTCCAGCCCTACCTGGGCGCGTACGGCCACCTGGTCGCCCTGCGCTCCGGCGACCTCGCCTACCTGCACGTCCACCCGAACGGCGAACCCGGCGACGGCAAGACCGACCCCGGCCCGGACATCTCCTTCACGGCCACCGCCCCCAGCGACGGCGCCTACCGCCTGTTCCTCGACTTCAAGCACGAAGGCAAGGTCCACACGGCGGCGTTCACGGTCCGGGCCGGAGAAGCGGCGCCAACGGAAGTACCGGCGGCGCCTTCGGCCGATCACACGCACTGACGGCGGTACCGCGCCCCATAAGGTGCCCGGGGAACCGCGCGACAAGCCCCCACCGGCCCGCGGACGTATCACCGCGCCCCCAGCGGAGCGCCTACGCGTCGGCCCTCACCACCGGCGGCCGACGCTCGCCGACCCGCGTCGCCCGTTCGAAGGCGTGCCCGGCCTTCAGGACCGACCAGTCCCGGCGGTGCGGGCCGACGATCTGCAGCCCGACCGGCAGGCCCTCCGGGGTGAACCCGGCCGGGACGGACAGGGCGGGGCAGCCCGTGACGGAGATCAGGTACGCCGAGCGCATCCAGTCGAGATAGGTCTCCATCGGGGTGCCGTCGACGACCGTCGGGTACGCCAGCTCGATGTCGAAGGGGGCGACCTGGCTGACCGGCAGCAACAGCAGGTCGTACCGTTCGAAGAACTCGCGGACCCGGTGGAAGAGGGCGCCATGCAGGGCCTGAGCCCGCCCCAGGTCGGGTCCGCCGAGCCTGCGGCCCTCCTCGATGTTCCAGATCACGTCCGGGGCCAGCCGTTCGCGGTGCTCGTCCAGCAGCGCCCCGTAGGAGAGCTCGACCTGCCAGGCGCGCTGGGCGAGGAAGACCTCGTCCGCGCCCGTGAGGTCCGGGCAGGCCTCCTCGACGTCGCAGCCCAGCGCGGAGAACGCCTCCACCGCCGGGCGCAGCGCGTCCCGTACCTCCGGGTCGACGGGCACCTGCCCGCCGAGATCGGGTGACCAGGCGACCCGCAACCCCCGTAGATGACCGTCGAGTTGCCAGGCGAACGTGGAGCCGGGTGTCTGCAGCGAGCGCGGGTCGCGGGGGTCCGGACCGGCCAGCACGGACAGGGTCAGGGCGACGTCCGCCACGGTCCGGGCCATCGGCCCCTTCACCGACAACTGGCCCCAGGGCGCCTTGTCGGGCCAGGACGGCACACGGCCGGGTGACGGGCGCAGCCCGACGACGTTGTTGAAGGAGGCGGGATTGCGCAGCGAGCCACCGGTGTCGCTGCCGTCGGCGATGGGCTGCATCCCGCAGGCGAGGGCCGCTCCCGCCCCACCGCTGCTGCCGCCCGCGCTGCGGGAGAGGTCGTACGGGTTGCGGGTGGCCCCGAAGACGGGGTTGACGGTGTGCGAACCCAGGCCCAGTTCGGGGACGTTGGTCTTGCCGAGGGTGATGGCCCCCGCCTTCCGCAGCCGCTCGACGACCAGATGGTCACGGCCGGGCACCCGGTCGGCGAAGATCGGCGAACCGGACGTCGTCCGGATGCCCGCCGTGTCGTGCAGGTCCTTGTGCGCGACGGGCAGCCCGTGCAGCGGACCGACCGGCTCCCCGGCCGCCATCCGGTCGTCCGCCTCGGACGCCTGCTCCAGCGCCTGGTCGGCCACCAGCGTCACGATCGCGTTCACCGCCGGATTGACCCGCTCGATCCGTTCCAGATGGGCGGTCACCACCTCCCGCGCGGAGATCTCACGGCGCGCCAGCGCGACGGAGAGTTCGTAAGCGGTCCGGAAGCACAGGTCGTCCGTCGGGTCCGCGTCGCCCGTCGGGTTCACGGGGTACTGCGCGGGGTGGTCGACGAGGTGGTTCACGAGGTGGTTCACGCCCCTCCCAGGGAGTCCTTGAGCTGGACGACCGCGAGCACTCCGAAGAGCACGAAGGAGCCGCCCAGCAGTACGTTCGAGGTGATGCGGTTGCGCAGCGCGGGCTCCACGTTCCGGCGGTTGAGCAGCACCAGCAGCGCGCTGGCGAGCAACGGCAGGATCAGCGAGCCGACGGCGGCGTAGGTGAGCACCAGGGACACCGGCCGGCCCAGGAAGGTGACGACGACCGAGGTGACGGCGCAGTAGAGGACGAACAGGCGGAACGGGCCGCCGTTCTGCGCGATGTGGGGCTCCGCCTCGGCGTCCGGAATGCCGCGCAGCGTCCGCAGCGAGTCGGCGAGCATGTAGCACAGGCCGTTGAAGCCGCCGACGAGCGCGCTCAGCGTCACCAGGAAGAACGTCCCCAGGAACAGCACCCGCGCCACCGACCCCAGATCGGCGCCGAGCGGATCGGCGAGCGCGGCCAGCCCGTCGCTGCCGGTGATGCTCCCGCCCGTGCCGTACAGCAGTCCCGTGCCCACCACCGTCGTGCACAGCACGAAGAGCAGGGTGACGCCGTAACTCACCGCCGAGTCCGCCCGCACGATCCGCAGCCGGCTCCGGTCCGCCCAGCCCTTCTCCCGCACCCAGTAGCTGTATGAGGCGATCCCGGCGGTCCCGCCCACGCCGCCGACCAGGGCCAGTACCGTCACCACGTCACCCTCCGGCAGCCTGGGGCGCAGCGTGCCGAGCAGGCCGGGCAGATCGTCGGCGGTGGCGAGCGTGGCCACCGCCAGGACGGCCATGCCGAGGAACTTGGCGAGCAGGAAGACGCTCATCACCCGCTCGAACACCGCGTACCGCCCGACGTACACGATCGCGGCGGCCGTCAGTGCGATCACCACGGCGACGGGCCTGACCGGCAGCACGGGGAACAGCGTGGACAGTGCCAGTGACGCCACCGAGCTGAGGGCCGCCCCGTAGAGCAGCCCGATGACCAGGACGAAGAGCAAGAACGCCGCCGGGAGCCAGCGGGCGGCCGACTTCAGGCTCGCGATCACGGTCTGCCCGGTGGCCAGATACAGGCGGCCCACCGCCTCGGTGAGCGTGTACTTGAGGACGACACCGATGACGATCGCCCACATCAACGCCATCCCGTACCCGGCGGCGCCCGCGAGCGACGTCACCATGTCGCCCGCGCCCACACTCGCGGCGGCCAGCACCAGACCGGGACCCAGGAGAGCCAGGCGGCCGCGCCGGGTGTCGGCGGGCCGCAGGGGCGCGGGCGCGGTGGGGTCGCTGGCCGGGGAACGTGGGGGACTGCCGGGAGTCGCGGTCACGTCAACCATCTCCGTATATCGGGGAGTTACGGGAGTCATGGGTTCGTGCGGCGTGTGCGGGTCGAGAGGGGGACGGTGGGCGCGCCCGCACGGCGGGGAGACCGTGCGGGACCATGCGATTCCACTTCACGGCAGGCTGGGCCACGGCGACGGAAGGGAACAAGAACCCCTGCGGAGTTGACGGAATCCGCCATACTCTGGGGCCGATGGACGCATCGCAGACCGGCCCCGTGACGGATTCGCTGGACCGGCGCATCATCAGCGCGCTGCAGATCGACGGCCGGGCCGCCTGGCACCGCATCGCGGCGGCCCTCGGCGAGCCCGAACGCACCGTCGTCCGCCGGGGCACCCGGCTGCTGGAGACCGGTCTGGTGCGGATCGGGGCCATGGCGATGCGTGGCCGCAGCGTGGTGGTCGGCGTCCGCTGCGCGCCCGGCCGGGCCCGGGTCACCGCCACCGCGCTGGCCCGCCGCCCCGACTGCGTCTTCGCCCACGTTCTCACCGGCACCCCGGACTGCCTCGCGGAACTGCGCTGGCCCCGCGAACGGCTGGCGGGCCTGGTACTGGACGAACTCGCCGGCCTGCCGGGCGTGTTGGAGACCCGCACCCTCCCGGTGCTGCGCCATGTCCGCACGATCCGCGAGTGGCACGCGGGCCTCCTCACCGAGGCCGAGATCGCCGCGCTGAAGGGCTCGGCCCCTTCCGGCGCCACGTCGCCGCCGGTCACCGATCCCCTGCCCGCCGGTGAGACATCACCCGAACTCTCCCGCGCCGACCGGCTGTTGCTGCACGCCCTGGCCGAGGACGGGCGCCGCACCTACGACGAACTCGCGCGCGTGTCGGGCGTGTCGGAGGCCACCGCGAGACGCCGCCTCGGGGCGCTGCGGCGCGAGGGCAAGGTCCGCATCCGCGCCGTGATCGAACCCGCCGTGCTCGGACTGCCGGTCGAGGCCGTCCTCTGGGCCCGGACACCCCCGGCCGAGGTCGGCTCGGTGACGGCGGCCCTCGCCGAGTCCGCCCACGTCCGCTACGCCAGCTTCGTCACCGGCGAACGCCAACTCCTCATCCTCACCGCGTTCCCCGACGAAAGCGCCCTCCACGACTTCGTCACCCGCTCCCCGTGGCTCCACGAGGTGGCGTCGATCGACGTCTCCCTCGTCCTCACCACCCTGAAGCGGGGCGGAATGCTGGCCCCTTGGCTGCAGGACTGACCCGCCCTCTCCCGGCGCATCGGGCCCCAGACGGCGACGGACCCGTACCTCGGCCTCCTCGAAGCCCCGTACCGTCTCCGGCGCCTCCGCCTCCGCCTCCGCCTCCGCCTCCGCCTCCGCCTCCGCCTCCGCCTCCGCCTCCGCCTCCACCGCGCCCGCGACCAGGGTGTCCACCGACCCGGTCGCACAGATCCAGGCGAAGGGCCGCCGCGCCGGCTCGCCGGAGTCGGCCGCGACCACGTCCGAGTTCGTACGACTGGTCGCGGGCCACCCCGCCCGTCACCACGATCCTGAACCGGTGCCGCACGGCCGACTCGCTCGCGATGCCGAGTGCGTTCGTCACGAGGGACAGGGCGGGCGCGCCGACTTGCTTGAAGATGCTTGAAATGTTGCTATAACTTGCACAATCAAGCATGAGTTCCGGTGTCTCCGGGAGGGTGACCGCATGACCCACGTCGAGGACGAGCTGAACACCCAGCCCGAGTGCTGGACCCGCGTCGCCGCCGAAGCGGTGGAGCACACCGGGATCCTGCCGGTGCCGGGGGAGCGGGTGGCCCTCGTCGGCTGCGGGACGTCGTACTTCATGGCGCAGGCCGCCGCCGTGCTGCGCGAGCGTTCCGGCCAGGGGGAGACGGACGCCTTCGCGGCCTCGGAGTTCCCGCACGGGCGGGCCTACGACCGCGTCGTCGCCCTCACCCGCTCCGGCACCACCACCGAGGTGCTGGAACTGCTGGACGCGCTCCGCGGCCGTACGCGTACGACGGCGATCACCGCCGACCCGCAGACCCCCGTGATGACGGCCGCGGACGACGTCGTCGTGCTGGACTTCGCCGACGAGAAGTCCGTCGTCCAGACCCGCTTCGCCACCACCGCCCTCACCCTTCTCCGCGCCCACCTCGGCCTGCACACCGAGGCCGCCGTCGCCGACGCGCGCACCGCCCTGGAGTCACCGCTGCCCGAAGGGCTCGCCGACAGCGGCCAGTTCACCTTCCTCGGCCGGGGCTGGACCGTGGGCCTCGCGAACGAGGCCGCGCTGAAGATGCGCGAGGCCGCGCTGGCGTGGAGCGAGGCGTACCCGGCGATGGAATACCGGCACGGCCCGATCAGCGTCACCACCCGGTCCACGGCGACCTGGATGCTCGGCGAGGCGCCCGAGGGGCTGGCCGAGCAGGTGCGGGAGACCGGCGGGACGTGGGTGGCCGGCACACTCGATCCGCTCGCCGAACTGGTCCGCGCCCAGCGGCTCGCCGTCGCCGTGGCCACCGCCCGAGGCCTCGATCCCGACCGGCCGCGCCACCTCACCCGTTCGGTGATCCTCGATACGAACGACCGCTGAGACAGGAGAAGTTGTGCCCCTCACGACGACCGGTGACCTGATCACCGCGGCCGCCGCCGCGCACTCCGCGGTGGCCGCGTTCAACGTCATCACCCTGGAGCACATCGAGGCGGTCGTCGCCGGCGCCGAGACCGTCGCCGCGCCGGTCGTCCTCCAGGTCAGCGAGAACGCCGTCACATTCCACGCCGGGGGCCTGCTCCCACTGGCCCGCGCCGCGTCCGCCGCCGCCGAGCGGGCGGCCGTGCCCGTCGCACTCCACCTCGACCACATCCGGAGCGACGACCTGCTGCGCCGGGCGGCCGACGCCGGGTTCAGCTCCGTGATGTACGACGCCTCCCGCCTGCCCTACCTGGACAACCTCGCCGCGACCCACGCCGCCGTCCAGTGGGCCCACGGCCAAGGCCTGTGGATCGAGGCCGAGTTGGGGCAGGTGGGAGGCAAGAACGGCGCACCGCCGCTCGACGCGCACACGCCCGGCGCCCGTACCGACCCCGACGAGGCGCGGGCCTTCGTGGCCGACTCCGGTGTGGACGCGCTCGCCGTGGCCGTCGGCAGCTCGCACGCGATGACCACCCGGACCGCCGCCCTCGACCACGCCCTCCTGAAACGGCTGGCCGCCGCCGTGGACGTCCCCCTCGTCCTGCACGGCTCCTCCGGCGTCCCGGACGACGAACTGCGGGCGGCCGTCACGGGCGGCATCGCCAAGGTCAACATCGGCACCGCGCTCAACATCGCCCTGACCGGCGCGGTCCGGGACTTCCTCACCGCCCGCCCCGAGGTGGTGGACCCGCGCACGTACCTCGCGGCCGGCCGGGCGGCGATGGCGGAGACGGTGGCCCGGCTCATCGGCGTGCTGCGGACGGGAGAGGCCGGTCCGCCCGGGTAGGAGGCCCGTACGGGTCCGTCCCGTGTGGGAATGCGACCGTCTCGCGAAGCGCGGCACCCGGAACCCGAGTGTGACGCCCGTCACTGATATTTTTCCGGTCATGCGGGAGACGGAGATCCACCTCGGTGAGCCGCCGGTCGTCGCCCTCATCGGTGTCGGCGTGCACGGCGTCGCGGGACGCACGGACGTGTTCCGGCTGCCGGAGCTGTGGCAGCTGCACCTCTACCAGTACGAGGCCGAACTGACCGTCGACGGCACGGTCCACACCATCCGCCCCGGCCGGGTCAGCCTCGTACCGCCCGGCACCACCGTCCGCTACCGCTACCGGGGCCGCTCCGAACATCTCTTCGCGCATCTGCGCATCGCCCCGGCCGGGCCGCCCCGCACGGTTCCGGTCGTGCAGGACGCCGGTCCCGAACTCCCTACGCTCACCGACCTGTTGCTTCAGGCGGTGGCAGCCGCCCCGAGCGAGCCCGACCGCACCCGGGCCGAGATCTGGACCACCCTGTGGCGCGTCGCCCATCTGACCCCGCCCGCCGCGGCCGGCCCCGGTCCGCACCCGGCGGTCACCACCGCCATCGCCCACATCGAGGCCCACCTGGCCGCCCCGCTCACCATCCCGGAGGTGGCCCGCGTGGCCGGCGTCTCCCACAACCATCTGACCCGGCTGTTCCGCGCGGAGACGGGCGGCACGGTCGTCGCCTACATTCGCCGCCGCAGACTCGAACGCGCCCACCATCTGCTGCGCGCCACGACCCTCTCCATTCCCGCCGTGGCCGCCTCCGTCGGCATCCCCGACCTCCAGGCCTTCAACAAGGCCTGCCGCCGGGAACTGGGCGCCTCACCGCGCGCCCTGCGCGGGGCCACCTTCTCGGCGGGGGGCCGCTAGTGTTCTGAGTCGGGAATTCTGTTCAGATGTATAGGCTTGCTCCATGGCACGGACGGGGCGGCCGAAGGCCGAGTTGACACTGTCGGACGAAGAACGGGCCGCACTCGAGGAGTGGGTGCGGCGACGTTCCACGCCGCAGGCATGGGCGTTGCGGTGTCGGATCATCCTGGCCTGCGCCGAGGGCGCCTCGAACAAGGACGTGGCTGCTCAGCTCGGTTCCACACCCCATGCGGTGGGCCGCTGGCGGGCCCGGTTCGTGCAGTACCGGATCGCCGGTCTGGGTGACATGCCGCGTCCGGGCGGCCCAAGGACCGTGACGGACGAGCAGGTTGCCGCGGTAGTCACCAAGACGCTGGAATCCACTCCGAAGAACGCAACGCACTGGTCGACGCGGTCGATGGCGAAGGAGATGGGCCTCTCGCAGTCGTCGGTTTCACGGATCTGGCGGGCCTTCGGCCTGCAGCCGCACCGGTCGGAGACCTTCAAACTGTCGACCGATCCGTACTTCGTCGACAAGGTCCACGATGTCGTCGGCCTTTACCTGGACCCGCCCGAGCGGGCCCTGGTGTTCTGCGTCGACGAGAAGTCGCAGATCCAGGCCCTGGACCGATCCCAGCCCGTGCTGCCAATGATGCCCGGGGTTCCCGAGCGGGTGACCCACGACCACGTCCGCGCCGGCACCACCACCCTGTTCGCCGCCCTCGAGGTCGCCACCGGCAAAGTGATCGGCTCCCTGCACCGCAGACATCGGGCTGAGGAGTTCAAGAAGTTCCTCACCAAGCTCGACAAAGAGGTGCCCGCCGACCTGGATGTCCACCTCATCTGCGACAACTACGCCACCCACAAGACCCCCGCCATCAAGAAGTGGCTGCCGGCCCACCCCCGCTTCCACCTGCACTTCACACCGACCGGCTCGTCCTGGCTGAACCTCGTCGAGCGATGGTTCGCCGAACTGACCAACAAGCAGATACGGCGCGGCGTTCACAGGTCCGTCCAAGCCCTGGAGAAGGACATCCGCAACTGGATCGCCGCCTGGAACACCGACCCGAAGCCCTACGTCTGGACGAAGACCGCAGACGAGATCCTCGAACGCCTCGCCAGTTATCTGAACAGAATTCCCGACTCGGAACACTAGGGCGTGTTTCGGAAGTCCCTTCGTCGAAGGGACTTCCGAAACACGCCCTAACTCCGCCTGACCGCCTTCAGCACCACGAACTTGGCATCGCTCGCGACGAGTTCACTGTTGCCGAAGATCCGTCGCAGCGTCACGTGATAGGCCAGATGACGGTTGCCGACCACCCAGAGCTCGCCGCCCGGCCGCAGCGCCCGTCGTGCCCCGGTGAACATCCGGCGGGCCGTGGCGTCGGTCGTCGCCTGGTGGGAGTGGAACGGCGGGTTGTTGAGGACGAGATCGACCCCCGCCGGCGCGAACCCCTCCAGCCCGTCGCCGACCCGGAACTCCGCCCTGCCGTCGGCGTCCGGCCGGTTCGCCCGGTACGTCGCCTCCGCCGAGGCCACCGCCTGGTACGACTCGTCGACGAACACCACCTCGGCATCCGGATCGGCCAGCGCGACCGCCGTGCCGACCACGCCGTTGCCGCACCCCAGGTCGACGACCCGCCCGCCGCCCGGATCCTTCGGCAGATGGCGCAGGAAGAACCGGGTGCCGATGTCGAGTCGGTCGGCGCAGAACACGCCCGCGTGGTTGACGACGGGACGACCGGCCAACAGGCCGGTGTCGTCCGGCAGTTGGTAGGTGTGCGGCCACGGATCGTTGCCCCGCGCGTCAAGGGTCCTCGCGTCCGGCGTGCAGAAGATGAGTCGTGCCTTCTGCCGGGCGAGCGAGGTGCGGGTCGGGCCGAGGACGCGCTCGAAGAGCCTGAGCGTGGAGGTGTGGATCTCCTTGACCATCCCGGTGCCGATCACGACCGTGCCCTCGTGCACGGCGGGCGCGAGCCGGTGCAGCTGGTCCTCCAGGAGCGCGAGACTCTTGGGGACCCGGACGAGGAGCACGTCGACGCGGTCCGGGGGCGTGTCCCGGGTGGTGAGCAGCCGTACGGTGTCCGCCTCGACGCCGGCCCGCTCCAGGTTCGCCCGCGTCGCCTCCCGGCTCAGGAACGAGTCGGTGATCTGCGTCGGCCCGTACCCGGCCAGCGCGGTGGTCAGAGCGCCCCAGCGGTCGCCGACGACCACGACCGTGCCGTCCAGCGGCGTCCCGCTCTCCGCGAGGTGGCGCAGCAGATACGCGTCGGACGCGTCCCAGGCGCGCAGCTGCTCACGCGGGTCATCGGGAAAGCGGGTCAGGGAGTATTCGCCCCAGGGCGCGGTCATACGGTCGCTCATCGTGTGCCCAGGCTAACCGAGCCCGGCTCACGTCCTTTCTCCGAGCGGCGATGCGCGAACATGGAACCCATGCCCCCTTCGGACGCCGAGCTGTTCCCCCGCGACCGTACGGAGATCGCGCCGGGCGCGGTCCACGTGCCGGACTGGCTGGACGCGGAAGAGCAGCGGCGGCTTCTGGAAGCCTGCCGTGAGTGGGCCCGCCCGCCCGCCGGACTCCGTACGGTCCGCACCCCGGGCGGCGGCACGATGACCGCCCGACAGGTCTGTCTGGGCCGGCACTGGTACCCGTACGCCTACGCTCGCACGGCCGTCGACGGCGACGGGGCGCCCGTGAAGCCGTTTCCGGACTGGCTGGGGGAGCTGGGCGGGCGCGCGGTCGTGGACGCCCTGGGACCGGAGGCGGCGACGGCCGCGTACGACATCGCCCTGATCAACTTCTACGACGGCGACGCCCGCATGGGGATGCACCGTGACGGCGAGGAGCAGTCGGACGCGCCGGTGGTGTCGCTGAGCCTCGGTGACACCTGTGTCTTCCGCTTCGGCAACACGCGGACCCGGGCCCGGCCGTACACGGACGTGGAGCTGCGCAGCGGTGATCTCTTCGTGTTCGGCGGGGCGGCACGGCAGGCGTACCACGGGGTGCCCCGGGTGCATGCGGGGACGGCGCCGCCCGGGCTGGGGCTGACCGGACGGCTGAACGTCACCCTGCGGGTCGGCGGCTTCGACGACGGCTGACGCCCGCCGGGCGGGGTTCGGTGCCGTGCGGATCATGGGAGACTCGCCCTCATGGACGGGAAGGCGGCCCCCAAGGCGGCGGGCGAAGGGACACCGACGACGACACGCACTCGGCTGGACCGGGGGAGGGGCGCGCTGGGTCCGGCGCTGGAGCTCGTGCACACCGGGCGGGCACCGACCCGGGCCGTGCTCACCGCCGAGCTGGGTGTCACCCGGGCCACGGCCGGCGCCGTCGCCGCCGAGCTGGAGGCGCTGGGGTTGATCCGGGTCGACGCGCATCCGGGCGCCGCCGCCGGTTCGCAGGGTCGGCCCTCGCACCGCCTAGAAGTCGCCGAGGAGGGTCCCGTCGCGCTCGCCGCCCAGGTGCACGCCGACGGCTGGCGGGCCGCGCTGGTCGGGCTCGGCGGACGGATCGTCGCCACCGCGCCCGCCTGCGAGATCGTGGACGCCGACCCGGCGAAGGTGCTCGGCTCGGTGGTCGACGCGGGCGCCGCACTGCTGCGGGAGACCGGCCGACGGTGTGTGGGCGCGGGTCTGGCCGTGCCGTCCGCCGTCGCCGAACCGGCGGGGCTGGCGCTGAACCCGCTGCACCTGGCCTGGCCGGCCGGAGCGCCCGTCCGGGAGATCTTCGCCGAGCGGGTCCGCGCGGCCGGGATCGAGGGGCCCGCGTTCGCGGCCAACGACGTCAACCTCGCCGCGCTCGCCGAACACCGGCACGGCGCCGGGCGGGGCTCCCGCGATCTGCTGTGCGTGGCGACCGGGCACCGGGGCGTCGGCGGCGCTCTGGTCCTCGACGGCCGTCTGCACACGGGCAGTTCGGGTCTCGCCCTCGAAGTCGGCCACCTCACCGTCAACCCCGAGGGCCGCCCCTGTCACTGCGGCAGCCGCGGCTGCCTCGACGTCGAGGCGGACCCGCGGGCCTTCCTCACCGCCGTCGGCCGCGACCCGGGGCCCGAGGGCTCCCTGCTTCAGCAGGCCAACGAGCTGATCCGCACCCAGTACGGCGACCCCGGCGTCCGCACGGCCGCCGAGGCCATCATCGACCGCCTCGGCCTGGGGCTCGCGGGCCTGGTCAACATCCTCAATCCCGACCGCATCATCCTCGGCGGCATGCACCGCACCTTGCTCGACGCCGACCCCGACCGGCTGCGTGCCGTCGTCGCCGACCGCAGCCTGTGGGGCCGGCAGAGCGGGGTCGCCCCGATCCTGGCCTGCACGCTGGACCACAACAGTCTGGTGGGGGCGGCCGAGTTGGCGTGGCAGCCGGTGCTCGACGACCCGCTGGGCGCGCTGGCCTGACGGCCTTTCACCGGGCCCGGGAACCCCGGAGCATGATCATGCGGGACACCGCGAACGTCACCGGAATCGCCGCGCCCGACGCGAGCAGCGGGGCGAACCGGTTCCCGGCGTGCAGGACGTCCACGATCACATACACACCCACCGTCGTGATCAGGAAGTTCGTGGCGTTGGTCAGCGGGAACAACAGGAATTTCCGCCAGGTGGGGCTGGTGCGATAGGTGAATCGCGCGTTCAGGAAAAACGAACCCGTCATGCTCAGTGCGAACGCGAGAATATGCGCGCCCAGATAAGGAAGCCCATTGAGAAACAACAGGTAAAGGCCGTAGTAGGTCGCCGTGTTGACCACGCCGACCAGAGCGAAGGAGATGATCTGTCCCGATATGTGGCGCTCTGGCATCGGGCGGGCCTCGGGGAGTGTCTGCGTACGCGTCGCCGTCCCCATCAGCGAATGAGGTCCTTCGTCGTGCCGCACGCCGCGTGCCCCTCCGTCTGCTCCACCTGCTCCGCCTGCTCCACATTGGTCGCCTTCACCAGGAAGTGCGGGCGCCCCTTCACCTCGTAGTAGATCCGGCCGGTGTACTCCCCGATCACCCCGAGCATGATCATTTGTACGCCGGCGAGGGCGGTGACGGCCATGACGATGGTGACATAGCCGGGTGTCTCCACGCCCTTGACGAGCGCGACGCCCACGATCCACGCCGTGTAGAGCCCCGCGCAGACCAGCAGGCACAGGCCGAGGTGGAGGGCGGCCCGCAGCGGCCGGTTGTTGAACGAGAGGAGCCCGTCGAGCCCGTAGTCGAGCAGCGACCGGAAACTCCAGGAGCTGCGGCCGTGTTCGCGCACGGCGTTCTCGTACTCGAAGGTCGTGCCCGGGAAGCCGACCCAGGCGAAGAGGCCCTTGGAGAAGCGGTTGTACTCGGTGAGGTCCAGGACCGAGTCGACCACGCGGCGGGAGAGCAGCCGGAAGTCCCCCACGCCGTCGACGAGTTCCACGTCGACGAGACGGTTGACCAGCCGGTAGTACAGCCGGGCGGTGGCGGTGCGCAGGAGGCCGTCGCCGGTCCGGGTACGGCGGGCCATGACCTGGTCGTAGCCCTGTTCACGCAGGTCGACCATGCGGCGGATCAGTTCCGGCGGGTGCTGGAGGTCGGCGTCCATGACGATCACGGAGTCGCCCGAGGCGTGCCGCAACCCCGCGAGCAGCGCCGCCTCCTTGCCGAAGTTGCGGCTGAACGAGACGTACCGGACGCGTGCGTCCAGCTCCGCCAGCTGCTTCAGGACGGCGAGCGTACGGTCGCGGCTGCCGTCGTCGACGTACACGAACTCCATGTCGTGGCCGAGCGGCAGCAGTTCCTCCGCGGCCTTCTGGATCTCTTCGTGGAAGCGCGCGACGACGGCTTCCTCGTTGTAGCAGGGTGCGACGATCGAGATGAGCATGCTGGTCCCCCAGGGATGCGGTTCAAGGAGCGGTGGTCACGCGCTCGCGTGCGGTCGGGTCGTCGGGCGATGGCCGGGCGATGGCCGGGCGTACGCGGGTGAGCGCCACCCGGGCCCGACGGCGGCGGACCGCGCCCGTCGCCCCGAGCAGCAGCACGGCGGTCAGCGAGACGGCCCCGACCGCCGTGCCCAGGCGCAGTCCGGGCGGGTGGAACGTGCAGGTCACGCTGCTGGCGGAGCCGTACAGGGGGACGGCGATCAGCCCGTGGAAGTTCTTGGCGGGTACGGCGGGCGCGCTGTCGGCGGCACAGCGCCAGCCGGAGATCCGGGGCGCCGCGACGACGGCGACCCCCGTGCTGTGGGCCGGGAGTTCGGCCCTGATGGTGCCGTCGGACACGCTCACGCGGGTGGCGCCCGTGGCCTTCAGCTCCTCGACCGCGGTGCGCAGCCGCGTGGTGTCCAGGCAGCCGACGGCGCCCTCCGGGACGAGGCTCGTCCTGTTCGGCGACAGCTCGATCCGGAACCGCCCCAGGTCGCCGACCCTGCCCAGCCGCTGCATGGGAGCGATCTTGGTGACGGGCTGGTCGGACCGGAACCGCCCGGTCGGCTCCGCACCGGAGGCAGAACCGTCGGCGAGCCGCGCGGTCCCCGAAAGGTGCGGCGCCCACAGATACAGCTCGGACCCTGCCGGGCAACCGCCCGTGATCGTCGGTTTCCGCGCTGCGCTCGCATACGGCAGCGGGCCCACCCGCACACCCGGCCGCCCGTCGTCACCGGCCGACGGCGGCTTCCCGGCGGCGGTGCGCACCGTGAGCCGGGGCACCGTGTACACCCGCGCGCCCAGCAGCAGTTCCTGGTTGCGGTACGGCGACGGCCCGAAGGCGGAGAGGTCCGTAGGGCCGTCGGCGCGGTCGGCGTGCGGCCGCACCGTCACCAGCGGTGGCACGTCCTGCCGGGTCACGGTCACCCGGCTGCCGTCCTGCGGGAACCAGTTCTGGTGCGGGTCCGGCGGGGAGTGCACGCGGGCCCCGACGGAGAAGATCGCGTCCGTGACGGCGTTGTCCAGGCTCTGCACACTGCGCCCGCGCGAGGTCCAGCCGCCCCCGAGGGCGGTGAGCGTCCGGCTGAGCACGTCCGAGGTGAGGCTGCTGTAGTACTGGGCACCTTGCCCGCCCACCAGCAGCGGGTCGTTGCCGACGGTCTGCTCCCGACCCGGGTCGATCCGGTAGCGGGGCCAGCCGTCGGCCCCGGCGATCGCCGCCGCCTGGTCCCGCTGGCGCGCGCCCCAGGGCGCGTAGTCGTCCATGTGCCCGAGCCGCAGCCGGGTGTCCGCGGCGGAGGTCACGGCGGCCTCGCCGAACTGCGTGCACACGAGCAGCGCCACGGCGAGGACCGCGAGGGGCCGGCCGCCCTCGCGCCTGACCCCGAGCAGGACCAGACCGCCCAGCGCGCCGACGGCGGCGAGCACGGCGAGCGGGAGACTGAAGGCGCGCAGCGTCCGCTCCCCGCCGCTCGCGAAGGCGATCACCAGCGCGAGCAGCGCACCCGCCGCGCCCAGCGCACGCGGGCCGGGGACGCCGTACGACAGCGTGTGCCAGGCGGTGATCACCAGCAGCGCGCAGAGCACGAAGGCCTGACGGTACGAGCTGCCCTGCGGGGTGGCGAAGGCGTGCCAGAGCAGATGCGTCGGCCCCCACTGCATCGACAGGGCCACCCCCAACACCAGCAGCGTCCACCCGGCGCGCACCCGGGCCGGGGCCGCCCGGTGGAAGGGCAGGGCGAGCGCGAGCAGCAGCGCGGTGGTGCCCACGAACACGGCCGGCGTCCCGTAGCCGTACGTCCCCGGCAGCAGCCGGGCGAGCAGGTCCTCGGTGGGGACGGGCACGAACTGCCGCTTGCGGCCCGGAAAGGAGTGCCGGGTGCCGAAGTACACGACTGTCACCAGCGGCGCGGCCAGGCCCGTGCCGAGGACGGTGACCAGGGCGGCGCGGCCCACCGCCCGCAGCCGCTGCCGGCGCGAGAGGTCGCTGAGCCACAGCCGGAGCAGCAGCACCAGGCCGGCGGCGAGGGTCGCCATGTACGCGGTGTAGAAGTTGGCGGTCCAGGCGAGCGCCACGATCAGCACACAGAGGAACGGACGCCGCCCCCGCCGGGCCCATTCGCCGACCAGGCACAGCAGCGGCAGGCAGATCAGGCCGTCGAGCCACATGGGGTTGTGGACCGCGTCCGCCAGGGTCCAGCCGCACAGTGCGTACGACGAGCCGAGCAGGCCCGCCGCCCACCAGCGGCCCGGGCGCAGGGCGAGCAGCAGCCAGGCCGTCGCGGCGGCGGCCGACGCCACCTTCAGCAGAGTGACCACGTACACCGCGAGGTCGATCTCGTCCCTCGGGAACACCGCCACGAGCAGGGCGAACGGGCTGCTGACGTACGTGCCGAGGTCGGGCAGGAAGCTGGAGCCGAACCCGGACCGCCAGTTGACGAGCAGACCGCCGTCGCCCCTGCCGTGCAGCAGGTCCCACAGGTGCGCGTGGAACGGCACGTACTGGTTGCCCAGGTCGTTGACGCTCCGGGTGCGCGGCCCGAACGGATGGCTGCGGGCGACGAAATCGGCGGCGCAGAGCACGGCGACGGCGAACGCGGCGGAGAACAGAGCGGCTTTTCCCTGCGGCCGTTGAGCGACCCACTTCATTTTCTTTGGACCCCGCCATTCCCCGTGCATCGTCGATTCGCCGAATTAGAGGTCTGTCGCTCGACGATGGTTGTGCCGCCGGTGAGAAGTGAAAGCGGTAATTCCGAATTCGGAGGGGGGCGGGAAATGGGCAATTGCATTGGAGGGGACGGAAGTTGTCCCTAGGGTGATCGGAAGGTGAACTCCGCCGTGAGACTCCACAACGCCGCCACCTGTGGCCGCCGCAGATCCGCCCGCCGCACGCACAGTCCGATCGGGAACGGCTCCGGAGGCGTGTCGGCGGCGATGGCCGTGAGCCGGTCGCGTACGGCGCTGTGGTCGAGCACCAGCCGGGGGACCACACCGGTGCCGTAGCCCAGCGCGACGAGGGTCAACAGCGCTTCGTGGCCCTCCGGCTCGGCCGCCAGGGCGGGTGCGGTTCCGCGGGTGCGGAACCAGCGGTCGGCGGCGTCGCGGACCAGACCGCGGTGGGGGAGGACGAAGGGGCCGTCGAGTCCGGGGTCCGCACGGTGGCGCGCGGTGACGAACACCAGGTCCGTCGTCGCCACCGTCCGGCTCACCAGCGGCTCCGGCAGCCGTACCGGGATGCCCGCGACCGCCACGTCCACCTCGCCTTCGTCCAGCCTGGCCAGCGCGGCAGCGGCGTCACCGGTGCGCAGATCGAGGCGGACCTGCGGATGGGCCGCACGGAAGGGCGTCAGCAGATCCGGCAGCAGCGCCTGACATGCCGTCACCGTCGCGAACACGGCCAGCCGCCCGGTGAGTTCGGCGGGGTCCGGATGCTCCTCGCGGAACGCGCGCCACAACTCCAGTGCCCGCGCGGCGTACTCCCGGAAGCGATGCCCCTCGGCCGTCAGCGAGACGCCCCTCGGCCCCCGGTCGAAGAGCCGGTGCCCGAGGTCGGACTCCAGCCGCTGCACGGTACGGGTCAGGGTCGCCGGGCTGACATGGCAGTCCAGGCTGGTCCGGCCGAAGTTCAGCGTCCGGGCCAGATGAAGGAACAGCCGAAGCTCGCGATGATCGTCCCGCATACCCGCCCACCTGGATCTTTCACCTTCTGCAACACTCCGCTGCAAAGGTTGCGCTTGTCGCAACACTCGCCGGGACCCTACAACTCCCCCATGACCACCTCCACCTCCACCTCCACCTCTACTGTCTTCGCCCTCGAAACCATGGACGTGCCCGGCGGCACCGAGAGCATCCTGCGTGGCGGCCGCCATCTCTTCCCACTGCTGCCGCAGGCCTTCGCCGGGGTGCGCCGCATCGGCGTCATCGGCTGGGGACCGCAGGGCCGGGCCCAGGCCCGCAACCTGCGCGACTCCCTCTCCGGCTCCGGCATCACCGTCGCCGTCGGACTGCGCCCCGGTTCCGCATCGGCCGCCGACGCCCGCGCCCACGGCTTCACCGAGGCGGACGGCACCCTCGGCGACTGGCTCGCCGTCACCGCCGAGAGCGACCTCGTCGTCCTCCTGATCGCGGACGCGGCCCTCGCCGCCCACCACCGGGAGATCTTCGCCGCCCTGAAGCCCGGCGCCACCATCGGCCTCTCCCACGGCTTCCTTCTCGGCCACCTGCGGGAGACCGGCGGCGACTTCCCGCCCGGACACGGAGTCGTCGCCGTCTGCCCCAAGGGCATGGGCGACTCGGTCCGCCGTCTGTACGAGCAGGGCGCCGACATCAACGGCGCCGGGATCAACAGCAGTTACGCCGTCCACGCCGACCCCGACGGCAACGCGACCGACCGCGCCCTCGCCTGGTCGGTCGCCCTCGGCTCCCCGTACACCTTCCGCACCACCCTGGAGAGCGAGTACCTCTCCGACATCGTCGGCGAGCGCGCCATCCTGCTCGGCGCCGTCCACGGCATCGTCGAGAGCCTGTACACCCGCTACCGGCTCGCCGGGGACGACGAACTGACCTCGTACGAACGCTCCTGCGAGAACATCACCGGCCCCATCGCCCGCACCGTCTCCCACACCGGGCTCCGCGCGGTCCGCGAGGGCCTCGACACGGTCGGCCGGGACGTCTTCGACCGCGCCTTCACGGCCACGTACGGGCCCGCCCGTGAGATCGTCGCGGAGATCTACGACGAGGTCGCAGACGGCACCGAACTGCGCAGCGTCATCCTGGCCGAACGCCGCCTCGGCGCCCGCCCGATGAGCGGGATCGGCGGCTCACCGATGTGGTCCGTGAGCGACCGGGTCCGTGCCCGCCGGGGCGAACGTGACCTGCCCGTCGACCCGTTCACCGCCGGCGTCTTCGTCGCCACCATGACCGCGCAGATCGACGAGTTCGCCGAACGCGGCCACCCGTGGTCGGAGATCGTCAACGAGTCCGTCATCGAGGCCGTCGACTCCCTCCTGCCCTACATGCACGCCCGCGATGTGGCGCACATGGTCGACAACTGCTCCCGCACGGCGCGCCTCGGCGCCCGCCGCTGGGGCCCGCGCTTCCAGACCGCCTACGAGCAGATCGCCTACCCTGCTGCCGAACACCCCGCCGACCAGGCCTTGTTGGCGTCCTTCGACACCCATCCCGTCCACGAGGCCCTCGCCTCGGCGGCAAAGCTCCGGCCGTCGGTGGACATCTCGGTCGCCTGACGCCTGACGCCTGACGCCTGACGCCTGACGCCTGACGCCTCTATGCGACCGCCCGGCGGCGAGGTCTGGCCACCAGTTCCCCGCTGCAATCGGGGCAGACCTCGCCCATGGCCTCGCGCAGGACAGACAGAACGTGCACTCGTACGGGCAGATACGGGCCGGGGCGCCGACGGGCAGGGTCGTCGTCCCCCAGCGCTCGCAGCGGTCGCGCATCTCCAGTGCCAGGGGCGGGGCCTTTCCTCGGATCGGGGTACGGATCGGGGTGCGGTGACCTGTCACTTCCCAACGGCACCCCGCCCGGCACCGGCCGCCGCCCCCGCACGGCCACCCGAGCGGGGGAGCCGGCGGCGCCGCCCGCCTCGTACGCCAGCCCCGCAGCTCACGCCGCTTGCGCTCCTCGATGTCCTCGACGTGGGTGCATCTTCGCGCTGCGACCCGTGCGACTCGCGGCCGGAGCGCCCGCGGGGCCGCATCCGGCCCGGCGGGCGGCACGCCTGGACGTTCCGCTGGCCGTCGGCACCAAATGACGTACGGACAACCGCCATGTGTGAACAGGTGGCGATGCGCGACCTGTTGCCGATGGACGGCGAGTGGGTCACCGCCCGGTCAGCCTGCGACGGCCGACCGGGCGGGAGCGTGTTCGGGCCTGCGCCCACGCGCGGCGGGCCGACGTCCGGTGTCGTACGGCTGTCCGGCGTCGAGTGTCTGGCCGACGTCGAGCGTCTGTCCGGCGTCGTACGGCGAGATCTTCGGCACCGCGGCCGAGGACGCCGGCAGCGTGAACCAGACGACCTTCCCCGACTCGCCGTGCGGCCGCACGCCCCAGCTCTCGCTCACCGCGGCGACCATGGCGAGACCGCGGCCGCAGGTGGCGAAGGGCTCCGCGTCCTGGACGACCGGGAGGCGGGGGTCGTTGTCGTGCACCGAGACCGTGAGCCGGCCGAGGAGCAACTCCATCTCCACGGTGCACATCTTGTCCGGCTCCGCGTGCCGGTGGACGTTGGACAGCAGCTCGGTCACCCCGAGTGCGGCCCGCTCTATCAAGGGATCCAGATGCCAGTAGCGCAATTGCGCAGATACGATTCTGCGGACCTGGCCGATCCGCGACGGCAGGGCTTGGAGCTCCACCGTGCAGTGCCTGCTTTGCTGGCTGATCACGGCTGCGACTCCCCGAATTGAGTCCGGAAGAAGATCGGAGTACGGATCCAGCGAGGTGGCTGGGCGAAAAACGCCGCCTGCTGTGGTGCGGCCGCCTACGACTGCCGCCTGGTGTGGGCGGAAGCCGGGGCTGCCGCCTGTTCGTGGGGTGGCTGTCTACGACCGCCGCCCGCTGACGTGGCCGGCGGGCTGGTTCGCAGCGTTATCGCCGGTAAACCCAGAGTGACGTGAGACCAGAGTGACTCAGGGGGTCCGGTCCCGCAACTCGCGATCCGTCAGCCGCTGCGCCCCGCGGCCCGGCGCACCGCTTCTATGAACCGCCGCGCCGAGGGCGGACCGGGCTTCCCCGGAGCCGGGTCGTGCTCGTTCAGGGTGAGTGTGTACCTGGTGCCGTTGACGTCGGCCAACGCCCGGTCCTCGTTCGCGAACCAGGGCTTCGAGGCGCGCACCGCCTGCACCGGGGCACTGTCGATCTCGCTGCCGTAACTGGTCAGCAACTGCAGCCGGCCGCCCTCGATCCGGACCTGCCCCGCCCGGGTGAGCTGCCGCAGCCTCTTTCCGATCCGCACGCCCGTGGCCGTGAACTCCGGCTCGGCCATGTACCCCGCCCCCTAGTGCGCTTCGGCTGTCTCCGTCGTCTGGTCCGTCGCGGACCGTGATCCAGTGTGCCCGAGGTCGTTTCCCCCTGCGCGGCCCCGGCGGCGTCTACTGGCCCGTGCGGTGAAGTCTGCACGTCCCTCGCGTCGAGCACCAGTGCGCACGGTGGGTCGGGGGCGGGGTTCCGGCGCACGCGCGGCATGCGCCCCCCATGCGCCCCGCGCATGACTGCCACAGGAGTGCCTTTGAGGGGCTCAAAGGCATGTTTATGCAGGTGAGAAGCGTGCGGAAGGTGTTTATCATCGGGGTGTCCGACGCCGCGATCCGCCGTCGGCGCAATGCGTGAGGAGCACGCCGTGAGCACCCCCCGCCCCACCCGTCCTGGCGCCACCCTCGACGTCGATCACAGCGACCCCGAGTACCGCACCTGGCTCAAAGAAGCCGTGCGCAAGGTCCAGGCCGACGCCAACCGCTCCGCCGACACCCATCTGCTGCGCTTCCCGCTGCCCGAGAGATGGGGCATCGACCTGTACCTCAAGGACGAGTCGACCCACCCCACCGGCAGCCTCAAGCACCGCCTCGCCCGCTCCCTCTTCCTCTACGGCCTGTGCAACGGCTGGATCCGGCCGGGCCGCCCCGTCATCGAGGCATCCAGCGGCTCCACGGCCGTCTCCGAGGCGTACTTCGCCAAACTGATCGGCGTCCCCTTCATCGCTGTCATGCCCCGCACGACCAGTGCCGAGAAGATCCGCCTGATCGAGTTCCACGGCGGCCGCTGCCACTTCGTGGACGACTCACGGAAGATGTACGAGGAGTCGGCCCGCCTCGCGGGGGAGACCGGCGGCCACTACATGGACCAGTTCACCTACGCCGAGCGGGCCACGGACTGGCGCGGCAACAACAACATCGCCGAATCAGTGTTCCGCCAGCTCCGGCTGGAACGCTTCCCCGAGCCGGCCTGGATCGTCGCCACCGCCGGCACCGGCGGCACCTCCGCGACCATCGCCCGCTACGTCCACTACATGCAGTACGACACCCGCATCTGTGTCGCGGACCCCGAGAACTCCTGTTTCTTCGAGGGCTGGACCACCGGCGACCCCGACGTCACCTGCGACTGCGGCTCCCGTATCGAGGGCATCGGCCGCCCCCGCATGGAGCCCAGCTTCGTCCCCGGCGCCGTCGACCGCATGATGAAGGTGCCCGACGCCGCCAGCGTCGCCGCCGTACGCGCCCTGGAGAACGCCATCGGCCGCAAGGCCGGTGGCTCGACGGGAACGGGCCTCTGGAGCGCCCTCAAGATCATCGCCGAGATGGTCTCGGAGGGCCGCCACGGCAGCGTGGTCACCCTCCTGTGCGACCCGGGCGACCGCTACCTGGACAAGTACTACTCCGACGAGTGGCTGAGGGGGCAGGGCCTGGACATCGACCCCTACGTGGCAGCCATCGAGTCACTGCTGCACACAGGCGTGTGGGCAGCGCCCCGTTAGGGGCGCGGGGGACTGCGCCACCAGGCACGAACGACTCGCGGTTCGCGGACCGCCGTCGACGGAACGACGCTCAGGCATCCGCGTCGTCGTCGGAGTCCTCCCCGGCCACCACCAGCCGCCGCAGGTGCTCGGCGATCTCGGCCCGCGCCTGCGCGGGCAACCCCGCGTCGGTCACCAAGGTGTCCACCTGCTCGAGTGCCGCGAACGAACTCAGCCCCACCGTCCCCCACTTGGTGTGGTCGGCCACCACCACGACCCGCCGCGCCGACTGCACGAGCCGCCGGTTGGTCTCGGCCTCCGCCAGATTCGGCGTGGACAGCCCCGCCTCGACCGATATGCCATGCACCCCGAGGAACAGCACATCGAAGTGGAGCGCCGCGATCGCCTGATCGGCCACCGGCCCCACCAGCGAGTCGGACGGCGTCCGCACCCCACCGGTGAGCACCACGGTCGCCGCCCCCTGGCGGGGGCCGGTCGTGCGCTGGGCGGCATGGAAGACATCGGCGACCCGCACCGAGTTGGTGACCACGGTCAGATCCGGCACGTCCACCAGCCGGTGCGCCAGCGCGTACGTCGTCGTACCGCCCGACAGGGCGATCGCCGAACCCGGAGCGACCAGCTCCGCGGCGGCACGCGCGATGTCCTCCTTGGCGCTCAGCTCCAGCCCGGACTTCGCCTCGAAGCCAGGCTCGTGCGTGCTCGCCTCGGCCACCGGCACCGCGCCGCCGTGCACCTTCTCCACCGCGCCCTGGCGGGCGAGTGCGTCCAGATCGCGACGCACCGTCATGTCCGACACGCCGAGTTTGCGTGTCAGCTCGTTGACCCGGACCCCGCCCCGCCGTCGTACCTCGTCGAGGATGAGGGCTCGGCGCTGCTCCGCGAGGAGGTTCTGGTTCTCACTCACGCCCGCTCCGGTCCTCTCGCCCCATCACACCCGACACGCCTTCCATACCCCCTCCGACGAGGACATTCCCCCTGTCCCCGGTCCCGAGGACGCCCCATATTCGCACGCCCCACCACCGGTGACGCCACTACCTGCCCAGTCGCGAGCACATCACGCTCCGTTCCTCGCGCCCGCCACTATCACACGGATCGGGGAGATTCGGTGACCACAGGTGTACGAGGCCCCCGCAGGGGCGATCATCAGTGCCTGCACATCACACCTGACTTGCGGCGCATCACGGGGGAAGCGGAACAGTGGATCGTGCGAGGGAACATACGACACATACGGAACCCAGGGAACATCCGGAGCCCATGGAAGAGGGCGGGCAGCCGTATTCCGGCCGGTCCACGACGGACGGGAACGCCCTTGAGCTGCTCGTCCACGGCGTCGGTGGTACCACTCCCGAACGCATGCTGGACGATCCCCGAACGATCCGGATCACCGGCGACGACACGGCCGCGGTCTTCCGTCGCATCGACGACGCCGACGCGGAGAAACGTCCCGCCGACTACCGCGGCAAGCCCGTCCCCGAGGCCTATGTCTGGTGCAACCTCACCTCCGGGAACAGCTCGCGTGCCCTGTGGCTGTTGCTGCTGCCGTTCATGGTCGTCAACCTCGCCCACTGGATGCGCCCCAGCACCCGCGGCCGCCGAAGCACGGTACGCCTCTACGGCCTCATCGTCCGCCTGGCCGGCCTGACCCTGACCGTGCTGCTCGTCGCGGCGGCCTGCGAGGTCGCGCTCGACCTGACCGCCTGGCAGTGCGCGGGCGCACGCGCGTGCGCGGAGGCGCACACCTGGCTCGGCTTCCTCTCTCCGGCCGTCTCCGACGGCGGCTGGTGGAGCCAGCCTGGCCGCCGCCTCGCCCTGGCGGCCCTGGTGCCCACCGCGCTGACCGGCCTCCTGTGGTACCTCTCCCACCGCACCTGGAGCGAGTACGAGTCCCAGCGCCCCATGGACCGCGACGACGCCCGTCCCGACGACGAGAAGCCGGCAGGCGTCGCACCCGACGACCAGAAGCCGGCAGGAGTCGCACCCGACGTAGAGGACTCGGCACGCGTCGCACTCGGCCGGCCCGGCTTCTGGTACGGGCGCCGCCTCGTGGCAAGACTGCGCGCCGCCCACGTCGCGGCCGGCTTCCTGACGGTCGTGGCGGCCGTCGGCACGTCCGCCGCCCGCCACGACCGCCGGGCGGGCGGCCCCGCCGTCCTGGAGCTATTGGGCTGGCTGCTGAACACGGCACTCGTCCTGCTCGCGGTGAGCGTGGTGTGGGTGGTGTGCCGCCGGGGCCGCAGCGAGCGGCGCCTCGACAAGCACCTGGACGAGCATCTGATCCGCCGCCTGCCCGCCTGCTCGATCGCCCTGCTCGTCCTGGCCATGGTGTACGCCGGGTGGTCCCGCCCCGGCTGGCGGTCGGCGGGGCGGCTGCCGGGCGACATGACCTTCGGCGGGATCACCCTGGTCCAGGGCCTGCTGGTCGTCGCGCTCGGCGTGGTCGCCCACATCCTGTACCGCTCCCGCCCCGAGCCGCGCACCGCCATGTACGGGCTGGCCGGCCCCGCCGTCGCGATGCTCGCCTGCGCCCTCGGCGGCGTGATGTCCGCCGGCGTCGCCCAACGCGTCGCCGACTGGCTGGGCGGCACCGACGACGCCCTGCCCGGCCCGCCCGTCCTCCTCACCTGGCAGGCCTCCGTCATCCCGCCCCTCCTCCTGGTCGTCCTCGGCCTCCTCGGCTGGCTGGCCCGCCGCACCTGGGTCCTGCGGCGGGCGGAGACGGCGGCGGTGGAGCGGGAGTACGGCCTCGTGGAGGGCCGGCACCAACACACGCACCGAGCGGAAGAGCGACTGAAGGAAAAGGAAGGGGACGGAGCGGCGGAAGGACGAGCGAGGCAGGAATCCGCGGACCCGCCGGCCGAGGAGCGCGAGTCCCAGGACGCCGGCCGCACCCGCCGCATCGCCCGGACCCGAGCCATGGCGGCCCTCACCGACCGGGCGCCCCGCATCATCGGCATCACCTCCACCGTGACCCTGCTGCTCGGTGCCGGAGCCCTGACCGGCGCCCTGGCGACGCGCCAGACACCGGCGAAGGCGGCGCACCACTCGTACGACGTCGTCGCGGGCGCCGCCCAGACCGCGCAGGCACTGGGGTCCTGGCTGATCGGCGTGGGTTTCCTGCTGTTCGTCACCTGGGGCCGCCGGGCCTACAAGGACGCCTCCGCGCGCCGCACGATCGGCATCCTCTGGGACGTGGGCACGTTCTGGCCGCGCGCCGCACACCCCTTCGCACCGCCCTGCTACGCCGAGCGGGCCGTACCCGACCTGACCTGGCGCATGGCCACCTGGACCCGCACCACGGGCGGCCGGCTCGTCATCTCCGGACACTCCCAGGGCAGTGTCCTCGCGGCGGCCGCCGCCTGGCAGCTGACCCCCTCGGTCCGCAAGCGGGTCGCACTGCTCACCTACGGCTCACCGCTGGAGCGGCTGTACGGGCGCTGGTTCCCCGCCCACTTCGGTCCCGAGCCGCTCGCCTCCCTGCACCGCGAGGTCGACTGCTGGCGCAACCTGTACCGCCTCACCGATCCCATCGGCGGCCCCGTGCACCTGAGCGGCGGTTGCGCGCCGCAGGTCGACGCGGAGCCCTTCCAGGACCCGCTCGCCTACGGCCGCACCGGCGCCCACCCGCTGCCTGCCCCGATCCTCGGCCACTCCGACTACCAGGCGGACCCGGCCTTCGCCCACGAGCGGCAACACCTGCTGGCGCGCATCGGCCCGGAGCTGCCCAAGCCCCGGCCGTCCTAGCACACGCTCCGCCCACGGCCCAGGTCAGTCGTCCGGGCACGAGACGTCCCGCGCCGGCCGCTGTCCCGTGCGGAGGAATGCCGTGACCGTACGGTCGCCACACGCGTTCCCCGTCCCGAGATACGCGCCGTGCCCGCCGCTCTCCACCGTGACGAGCCGGGCCCGGTCGCCCAGCGCGGCCCGCAGGTTCAGGGCACCGGCGTAGGGGGTGGCCGGGTCCCGCCGGTTCTGGACCATGAGGATGTTGGACGGCCCGTCGTCGGTGATCCGGGTCGGCTTCTCCACCGGCTCGTTCTTCCAGAAGGAACACGGTGTGATGTTCACGGGCATCCCGGCCGTGAGCGGATACCGCACCCGGCTGTCGGCCACGGCCCGCTCGTGCGCGTCCACCGACGCGGGCCAGCGCACGTCGTTGCAGATCACCGCGAGGGTCACCGCCGCGTCCTCGTCGCTCATCGGCCCGGCCACGTCGGGTGTGAGGACCGGTGTCGCCTTCGGGTCCATGGCCTGCCGTATCAGCCGGGCCAGTTCGTCGAACGAGGTGTCGTTGTAGAGAGCGGTCTGCATGGCCTGTCGCAGCCGGTTGCCGGTCAGGGGGACGCCCTTGGTGGTCGTCGCCCTCGGCGCGCGGTCCAGTTCGGCCGCCAGGGACAGGAACAACGGCCTTACGTCCTCCGGCCGTTCGGCGAGCCGCAGGCCCGCGGTCTCCTGTGCCGGGTCGGCGGCCCAGGCGGCGAAGTCAGGGAACCGGTCCTCCGCACCCCTCGCCATGTTCGCCAGCCAGCCCCGCGCGACCCGCCGGGGATTCGGGTCGTCATTGCTGTCCAGCACCCAACGGTCGGTCCGCTCCGGGTACTTCTGCGCGTAGACGGCGCCCACATAGGTCCCGTACGACACGCCGTACGCCGACAGCCGGTCCTCGCCCAGTGCCTGTCGGAAGCGCTCGATGTCCCGTACCTCGTTGGCGGTGGTGAGACTGCGCAGCACCGCCCCGCCGTTCGTCGCACAGGCCTCGGCGATACGCCGGGACCGGGCCACGTTCTCGGCGATGTCGCCGTCGGGCGCCGGCCAGGACCGCAGCGTCGTCAAGTGCCGGTCGTTGGCGGAGAGTTCACAGCTCGTCCGCGTACTGCCGCCCACACCGCGCGGGTCGAGGCCGACGATGTCGTACGCGTCGCCGAGCTCCCGCTGCAGGGCCTTTCCCTGCTGCGTGAGCCGCCTGAGGCCGGAGCCGCCCGGCCCGCCCGGGATCACCAGCAGTGTGCCGCGCCGTGCCTCGGGGTTCTCGCTGCGCACCCGTGAGACGGCGAGGGTGAGCTGCGGGCCGTCCGGGTCGCGGTAGTCGAGCGGAACGGGCAGCTCCGCGCACTCCTGACCGGCGGGGCCGTCGGACTGGGGGCAGGGGCGCCAGGTGAGGGTGGGGGAGGAGGGGGTGGCCGTGGCGGCCGCCGGGCCGGTGACGGCGGTCAGCGCGGTGGCGGCGGCCGAGACGGAGAGGGCCAGGACCAGGGCTCGTCGGGTGCGATGCGTCATGGGGATCATGCTGTCCGCCGGATCACTCCGGTCCCATCCGGCCGACAGCACACCTGTGGTGGGGTTCGCCCCCTGGGGTTAACCCCAGGAACGTCCGCTACGACAGCTCCGGCAGGTCCTCCGCGTAGAGCAACGTCAGGTCGTCCGTGCTCGGTTCGTCGACCTGGGCCACCCGGCTCGCGTGCCGCTCGACCATCGCCTCGAACGTCTGCCGCGCGGTACGGCCGTTGCCGAAGGCCGGGCCCTTCGGGATCGCCGTGAAGTACTTCAGCAGCGCCTCGCCCGCGCCCGCCGCCAGCCGGTATTCGTGCTCCTCGGCCTGCTGCTCCACGATGCGCAGCAGTTCGTCGGGGACGTAGTCGTCGAAGGTGATGGTCCGTGAGAAGCGGGACGCCACTCCGGGGTTGACGGTGAGGAAGCGCTCCATCTCGGCCGTGTAGCCCGCGACGATCACCACCACCGCGTCCCGGTGGTCCTCCATCAGCTTCACCAGGGTGTCGATGGCCTCCTTGCCGAAGTCCCTCCCCGAGTCCTCCGGCGACAGCGCGTACGCCTCGTCGATGAACAGCACACCGCCACGGGCCCGTTCGAAGGCCTCCTGGGTGCGGATCGCCGTGGAGCCGATGTGCTCGCCGACCAGGTCCACGCGGGACACCTCGACGAGATGCCCCTTCTCCAGGACACCGAGCGAGGCCAGGATCTCGCCGTAGAGGCGGGCGACCGTCGTCTTGCCGGTGCCGGGGGAGCCCGTGAACACCAAGTGCCGTTTGACCGACGCCGCCTTGAGGCCGGCCTGCTGGCGGCGGCGGCCCACCTCGATCATGTCGGTGAGGGCGCGGACCTCACGCTTGACACTGTCCAGACCGACCAGCGCGTCGAGTTCACCGAGCACGGCCTTCGAGGCCCGCGTCGGCGTCTCGGGCTGCACGGCGGCCGGAAGCGGCTGATCGGTGGTGCGCTGGGCCGGGATCGAGCCCAGCAGGCCGGGCGACCGGACCGTGGTCTGGGTGGCGGTCTCCGGCGCGGCCGGGGGCCGTACCCCCGCGCTCTCGTCGCTGGTGCAGTCCTCGACCACCGGGCCACCGCCCGCGGGGCCGGAGCCGCCGTCCGCGAACTCGTAACCACCCCGCGCGCAACGCTCCGTACGGCACTTGCGCAGCGTCGCCCGGCAGCCGTCGATGATGTGGAAGCCGTAGCCACCGCTCCCCGTCACCCGGCAGTTGAGGAAACTGCCGCGGCCTTCGGCGGAGACATAGAACCCGGCCTCGGCGGGCGAGGTGACCGTGCAGCGCTCGACGGTCGGGTCGGCGCCCTTGGTGACGATCACGCCGGTCTGGGTGCCGTCCACGGTGCAGCCGTTGAGCGTGCCGCCGCTGCCGTGGTCACGGAACCAGGCGCCCGTGGCGGCGTCCCGGATCCGGCAGTCGTCGAGCTGGGCGGTCGCCCCGTCGCTCACCGACACGGCCGTGTTCCGCACCTGCGACAGGTCGCTGTCGACGACGTCCACGCGCGAGCCGCGGTCCAGCACGAACAGCGCGTCCGGCACGTCGTGCACCCGGCAGGACTCCAGCACCGCCGTCGCGCCGTCGCTGACCCAGACGGCCGGGTAGTCGCCGGTGCTGTCGAAGATCTCGCACTGGTTGGCGTCCACGCGGGTGCCCGGGTCCCACACCGACAGTCCGTTGCGCCCGAACTGCCGTACCGTCGTGCGGGTCAGGGTGAGGACGGAGCGCGAGCGGAGGTCCACCGCGTTCTCCGGGATGTCGTGGATACGGCAGTCCGCGAGGGTGAGTACGGCGTCCGTGTCGAGCGTGACCCCGTCGGCCGTCGTACGGTGCACATCGCAGTCGGTGAGATGGGCCGTGGCCCGCCCGGTGATCTGCACTCCGCTGCCGCGGACCTCGTAGACCTCGCAACCGACCGCTTCCAGCGCGGAGTTCTCCCCGGTCGCCGTCAGGCCCGAGCCCGAGGTGTGGTGGATGCGGCACCGCTCCAGGCGCGGATGGCCGCCGCCACGCACCGCGACACCGGCCTGGCCGGCCGCGACGACCTCGCACTCCTCGAACACGCCACCGCCGCCGTCGACCACGGCGATGCCGATCCCGGCCGGGTTGTCGACCGTGCAGCGTCGCACCGTGGGGCGGGCGCCGCCGCGCACCTCGATGCCGGCCGCGGACCGGGTGACGATCCGCAGGTCCAGGAGCTCGGGCGTGCCGTCCTCGACGAGCAGCGCGGGCGCCGCCGCGTCCTGGCCCTCGACATGCAGGTCCTGCACCACGGCCGAGGCGGACACGGTCAGCGGCACCCCGTCCACGGGCGCTATGCGGACCGAGCCGGGCGAGCCCTCGGGGCCGCGCAGCGTGACCCCGCGCTGCACGACGAGGTTCTCCCGGTACGTGCCCGGGGCGACGATGAGCACATCGCCGTCGCTCGCGGCCTCCAGGGCTGCGGCGAGCGATGTGTACTCACCCGTGCGGCGCCGCCACCGCGATGTACCGGTGTGCGTCACCTGGACCGTGCCCTGTGCCATGGCGTTGCTGTGCCCCCACCTCGTGGAACGCGGGTCGATGCCGAAGAGTTCGGCTGGTCGGTCCACCGTAGCGTGCGCGGGCATGGGGAGTTGACCGGAGTGGGAAGGCGGTCAGCTGCCCGTGCCCGTCCTGCCCCAGTCCGGCCCCGCCTTGTCCCATGCCCGGTCCCAACGGGCGTACCGGCGGCGGATCATGCGCCAGACGATCAGTCGTCTGCCGCCCTCGACGAGCCCCGCGGCGAGCACGGTGGAGCCGAATCCGGCCAGCACCGCGTGGGTCGTCGCGGTGGCGGTGTCCAGGGGGCGGCCCACTATGCGGCCCTGCCGGTCCGTCCACAGCGTGAAGTGGTCGCCGGGCTTCGGGATCTTGAGGTTCGCCATGACCGTGCCGTGCCGGTCGGTGCCGTCCGGGCCGGTCCAGTCGGCGACGACCCGGCTCTGCCGGTCGCGGTTCGTGGCGGTCTCGGGATCGGGGTCCAGCGGGGAGCCGTCGACCTTCTTGACGACAGTGGCCGTCACCCGGTAGCGGGTCTGCATCTGGTCGCGCACGGCCTGCTGCAGGGCGCCCTGGGCGGTGGTGCCGACGACGGCGCCGATCAGGGGCGCGGCGACGAAGATCAGCAAGAGGGCCGCGAACGCCAGCCAGGCCTCGACCAGATCGGTCGTCCGCCGCAGCGGATTGTGCCGCCAGCGCCACAGCCCGCCGAACGCCCGTAGCCCACCGATTGCCCGCACAGCCCCACACCCCCTTCCGCGTCCGTGATAACCCCTGGCGGAGCCGTCCACGTGCGGTCCCGTTCAAGAGAGAGGGAAATCACCCTCCCACCGGCCTTCTCATGAACTTCTCACGAAGACTCAACGGCCGGACCCAGGGCGCGTGTTCCCTACACGCGAACCGAATCGTAGGAGATTGAATTTTCAAGTGGGGCACCGGGGTTGCCGCGAGAACGCCCAGATCTCATCGAGATCGAACTCGCTATTCGAGCACCCGGACCGGATCGCCGATCCGTACCGTGCCCCCGGATTCCGGAACAAGGTTCTGCCCGAAGACGAGCTTGTCGCCGAAGCGGCGGTGGCGGGCAAGCGTGCGCAGCGGCTCACGGCCGCGCTCGGCGGTGTCCTGGTCGGTGATGGTCACCACGCACCGGCCGCACATCTTGGCGACCCGGAAGGTGACCTCGCCGATGGCGACGCGCCGCCAGTCGTCCTCGGCCCAGGCGTCCGTGCCGTCGACCACCACGTTCGGCCGGAACCGGCTCATGGGGAGCGGGCCCTCTTCGGGGTGGTCGCCCTGTGCGACCAGGGAGTTGAGTGCGTCCAGCGAGGAGAGTGCGGTGAGCAGCAGGGGGTAGCCGTCGGCGAAGCTGACGGTCTCGCCGGGGCGGGCGTACTCGGGGTCGATCGGGCGGCGGGTCGCCGGGTCGTCGAGGTGCACGAGCCGCACGGGGACGCCCAGGTAGTCGCTGAACCAGGCGTGCGCCGCGGCGTCGGCGGGGACCCCCTCCACCTTGTCCCGCCAGATCTCCACGGTGACCGTGCCGTCCGGTTCGGGCACGGGGACGGTGAGCGGCGTACGGCCGGACGCGGACAGCAAGAGACCGCCGTCGGGCTTCAGCCCGGCGGCGGCCAACGCCATACGCGGATGCGGACGTTGAGTGATGACCTTGCCCGAGTCGTCGACCAGCACCCAACGGCGGTCGCCCGCCAGTCCCCAGGGCTCCACGACGGCCTCGTCGGGGGCGAAGCCCCGGGCCGCCTTGAGCGGGTGGACATGGATCGAGTGCAGCGACGGATTCCCCATGGGGTCATCCTGCCAGCAGGCCGTGACAACCCCACACGAAATATTCCAAGTGCCTCAGTACCCGCGGTACTGCTGACCGTTGTACGGGTCCTGCTGGTACGGGGCCGCCTGGGCCGGGCGCGGAGCCGCCGGGCGCATGGCCTCGTAGCCGGCCATCGGACGCTGCTGCTGCGGCTGTGCGCCCGGGTAGCCGCGCGGCGCGGCGGCCTGTTGCGGGATGTACGCGTTCGGCGCCTGCTGGAGCGGCGAGGGCTGCTGGGCCTGCGGATAACCGTAGGCGGGGGACGGCTGGGAGGGGCCCGCCGGCAGCGCGGGAAGCGCCGACGGTAGCGCGGGCAGATTGCTGCCCGGGGTGTCGTACTGGGCGGGTACCCGGATCGGGGCGATCTGAGGGGTTCCCCGCTCGGCGACGAGAGAGTCGTAGATCGGGGTGTCCGCGAAGGACGAGGCGGAGTAGTAACCGCCGCCGTAGGTGGAGCGGGGGGAGGTCATGGCACATAAGTTAAGCCCACGATGTGCTGGTTGGGGAGACCGATAAGAGGGTTGTTTTCCGTGTCGGCAGTGACGCTGGATCCCCAATGCGAGCGAACTCGGCGAAAAGGGGCGGCAAAGTGCGTTCTGATCGTGTAAAGGCAGAGTTCCCAGTGGGTTACCGGCGGTTGGCCAAGGATCTTTCGGTACGGGTTCTGGGGGTTCCGGGCCCCGGGGGAATAGGTTTGGCCGACAGCGGATCCGGCCGGATCCGACGGACCGCAAGCGACGCGGCCTGGTGACGATCTTCTGGGTGACCTTCTGATGGGGGCGGACATGTCAATGCCGAAAGGATCGAACACCGCGGTGCCGACGACCGCGCTACGCGTGGAACTGGGCTGGCGCTCCGGACCGGGCGTGCCCGACACGGACGCCTCGGCGCTGTTGCTCGTCGGCGGGAAAGTGCGCTCGGACGCCGACTTCGTCTTCTACAACCAGCCCGCGCATTCCTCCGGTGCGATCCGGCACGACGGCAAACGCGAGGCCGGGGGCCAGGTGACCGACTCGCTCGTCGTCGACCTCGCCCGCGTGGAGCCCGCCATCGAAACCGTGGTGCTCGTCGCGTCGGCGGACGGCGGCACCTTCGGTCAGGTGCCCGGGCTGTACATCCGCGTGCTCGACGAGCGGGCGGGCACCGAGGTCGCGCGCTTCGACAGCGCGGACGCCGGCGTCGAAACCGCTTTCGTCCTCGGGGAGTTCTACCGCCGACAGGGCGCCTGGAAGTTCCGCGCCGTCGGCCAGGGCTACAGCAGCGGGCTCGAGGGTCTCGCCTCCGACTTCGGCATCACGGTGGACGAGCCGCAGCACACGACGACGGCCGCACCCGCGCCGGCGCCCGTCGCCCCCGTCGCGCCTCCCGTCACCGTGCCGCCCCCGGTGACGACCGCCCCGCCCCCGCCGCCCACCCCGCCCGTGGCACCCCCGACCCCGGTCCGCCTCACCAAGGTGACGCTCACCAAGGAGGCCCCGGCGGTCTCCCTGACCAAGCAGGGTGGCACCTCCGGCGCCCTGCGCGTGAACCTCAACTGGGAGGTGCGCAAGCAGTTCAAGGGGTGGGGCAGCAAGCTGGGCCGGGCCGTCGCCATGCACGCGGACCTCGACCTCGACCTGTGCGCGCTGTTCGAACTGGCCGACGGCAGCAAGGGCGTCGTCCAGTCGCTCGGCAACGCCTTCGGGTCGCTGCGCCAGCCGCCGTTCATCCACCTCGACGGCGACGACCGCACCGGCGCCGTGAGCAGTGGCGAGAACCTCACCGTCAACCTCGACCACATCAACGCCTTCCGGCGCATCCTCATCTTCGTCACCATCTACGAGGGCGCCCGCTCCTTCGCCGATCTGCACGCCACCGTCACCCTCCAGCCGCAGCACGGCGCAGCCATCGACTTCTCCCTCGACGAGTGCACCGTCCCCTCCACCGTCTGTGCCCTCGCCCTCATCACCAACCAGGGCGGCGACCTCATCGTCCAGCGCGAGGCCCGCTACCTCGTCCCCGACCGCGGCGTGAGCCCGCAGCGCACGGTCGACTACGCCTACGGGTGGGGGATGAACTGGACCCCCGGCAGGAAATAGCCCGCCGCCTCCGTACGGGCGGAGCTCCGGTGCGGGACTAGCCCTCTTCCGGCACCGATTGCGGGCGCGCGTAGGTGCGGCCCTTCCAGGCCGCACCGCGCCCCCGGTAGTGCTGCACCGCGGAGTCGACCGTCATCAGCAGATACAGGAACGCGGTGAACGGCAGCAGCGGAGCGAGCCGGAGGGACAGGCGGTAATAGCGGAGCATCGGCACGTACGTCGCCGTCATCAGCAGCCAGGCGAGCCCGCCGAGCAGTGCTGTCGGCCAGTCCCCCAGGGCCGGACCCGTCAGGAACGCGACCGGCGGGACGAGGTAGACCAGCGCGAGACCGAGGACCGTGCCGGCGAGCAGCAGCGGGTTGTGCAGCAGTTGGGCGTAGGCGCTGCGCGAGACCATGCGCCACAGGTCGTGCAGCCGGGGGTAGGGACGCACGCTGTCCACCCGCTCCGCCAGCCCGAGCCAGATGTGGCCCCCGCTCCTCTTGACCGCTCTGGCCAGGGCCACGTCGTCGATGACCGCCTGCCGGATCGCGTCCGGGATACGCGCCCGCTCGGCGGCCTCGGCGCTCAGCAGCACACAGCCACCCGCGGCCGCCGCCGTACGCGAACCCCGTACGCCGATCCGGCGGAAGGGATACAGCTGGGCGAAGAAGTACACGAAGGCGGGGACGACGAGCTTCTCCCAGACGCTCTCGGCACGCAGCCGGGCCATCTGCGACACGAGGTCGAACCCGCCGGTGCGCGCGGCCGCCACCAAGGAGCGCAGGCTGTCCGACCGATGCGCGATGTCCGCGTCCGTCAGCAGCAGGAACTCGGGTCCACGCGCGCGTGCCAGCGTGATTCCGTGCCGTACGGCCCAGAGCTTGCCCGTCCAGCCGGCGGGCGGCTCCCCGGGCGAGGACACGGTCAGGGGCAGCCCGCCGAAGCGTCGGGACAGCTCACGGGCCAGGTCACCGGTGCCGTCCGAGCTGCCGTCGTCGACCAGGAAGACCTCGGCCCGGCCGGGGTAGTCCTGGGCGAGCAGCGACGGCAGGCTGTCGGGCAGCACGGCGGCCTCGTCACGGGCGGGGACGACGACACAGACGTACGGCCAGTCGTCGGGATCCCGACGGGGCGGCAGGCGCACATCCGTGCGCCAGAAGAAGCCCTGGCCCAGCAGCAGCCACAGCCAGGCGGCGAGTGATCCGGCGGCGGTCCACGCGATGGCGCTCACGCCCGAAGTCTGCCCCACCGGAGCGGCCCTACCGAGGCCATCGTCTATCGTGGCCGGGTGAAGATCGCGCTCATGGACTCCGGTATCGGTCTGCTCCCCGCCGCCGCCGCGGTACGGCGACTGCGGCCCGACGCGGATCTGGTGATCTCCTCGGACCCGGACGGCATGCCCTGGGGCCCGCGCACCCCGGAGGATCTGACGGAGCGCGCCCTCGCCGTCGCCGAGGCGGCGGCCGCGCACCGGCCCGACGCCCTGATCGTCGGCTGCAACACCGCGTCCGTGCACGCCCTGCCCGCCCTGCGCGCCCTCCTCGAACCCGGGCTGCCCGTCATCGGCACGGTCCCGGCGATCAAGCCGGCCGCGTCCGGCGGCGGCCCCTTCAGCATCTGGGCGACGCCCGCCACCACCGGCAGCCCCTACCAGCGCGGCCTCATCGAGGAGTTCGCCGACGGTGTGGCGGTCACCGAGGTGCCCTGCTGGGGACTGGCCGAAGCGGTGGAGCACGCCGACGACGCGGCGATCGACGCCGCGATCGCCGCGGCCGCCGCGCTCACCCCCGACGACGTGACGACCGTCGTCCTCGGCTGCACCCATTACGAACTGGTCGCCGAACGCATCCGCGCGGCCGTCCAGCAGCCCGGCCTCCCGCCCCTCGTCCTGCACGGCTCCGCCGGCGCCGTGGCCGCCCAGGCGCTGCGCCGCATCGGGGAGCTGCCGAAGCCCGAGGCCGACTGGACCGAGTCGACGCTGACCGTCCTCCTCAGTGGCCGCGAGGGCGCGCTGCCCGCCCCTGCCCTGGCCTACGAGGAGGGCAAACTGCTCCAGATCACCAGTCTGGCGCTGGCCGCCCGCACGGAGCAGTAACGTTCCGCGACCAGGTGCCCGCGCTACGGAATCTGAGTAGTCTCAAAGCCATGAGGGAGCACCCCCACGGCGAGCCGGGCACCTCCGAAAGCCCGCACCCCGAGGTCTGGACCGGCCGCGCGACCAACCGCGGCCAATGGCTGCTGGCGGTCGGCGGTGCCGCCTGCATGGCACTGGGCATCGAACTCGCGGTCGACTCCGCGTGGACGTCCGGTGCCGCCCCGCTCATCATGGCCGTCGTCGGCTGCATCGCGGCCGGACTGCTCGTCCTCTTCGGCACGCTCGCGTTCGTGCACGTCTCGGTGAAGGTCGACGAGGACTTCCTCGAAGTCCGCTGCGGCCACATCGGCGTGCCGCGCCGCCGCATCCCCCTGTCCCAGGTCGCCGACGCCGACTTCGCCCCGTGCGTCACCCCCCACGAGTGGGGCGGCTGGGGCTACCGCTGGCGGCCCGAGAAGGGCACCGCCGTCGTCGTACGCCGTGGCGAGGCCGTGGTGCTGCGCCTGTGGGACGGCCACACGTTCACGATCACCGTGGACAACGCGGAGACGGCCGTGCGTGTCATCCGCGCCCGGCTGACCCCGAAGGCGTCCGGCGCCGCGCGCTGACGCACTCCGTCCTGACCGGCGCGTTCCCCTAGGGCGTGCGTCGCAGAGCAGAAGGGACTTCCGAAACTCGCCCTAGTGTTCTGAGTCGGGAATTCTGTTCAGATGTATAGGCTTGCTCCATGGCACGGACGGGGCGGCCGAAGGCCGAGTTGACACTGTCGGACGAAGAACGGGCCGCACTCGAGGAGTGGGTGCGGCGACGTTCCACGCCGCAGGCATGGGCGTTGCGGTGTCGGATCATCCTGGCCTGCGCCGAGGGCGCCTCGAACAAGGACGTGGCTGCTCAGCTCGGTTCCACACCCCATGCGGTGGGCCGCTGGCGGGCCCGGTTCGTGCAGTACCGGATCGCCGGTCTGGGTGACATGCCGCGTCCGGGCGGCCCAAGGACCGTGACGGACGAGCAGGTCGCCGCGGTAGTCACCAAGACGCTGGAATCCACTCCGAAGAACGCAACGCACTGGTCGACGCGGTCGATGGCGAAGGAGACGGGCCTCTCGCAGTCGTCGGTTTCACGGATCTGGCGGGCCTTCGGCCTGCAGCCGCACCGGTCGGAGACCTTCAAACTGTCGACCGATCCGTACTTCGTCGACAAGGTCCACGATGTCGTCGGCCTTTACCTGGACCCGCCCGAGCGGGCCCTGGTGTTCTGCGTCGACGAGAAGTCGCAGATCCAGGCCCTGGACCGATCCCAGCCCGTGCTGCCAATGATGCCCGGGGTTCCCGAGCGGGTGACCCACGACCACGTCCGCGCCGGCACCACCACCCTGTTCGCCGCCCTCGAGGCCGCCACCGGCAAAGTGACCGGCTCCCTGCACCGCAGACATCGGGCTGAGGAGTTCAAGAAGTTCCTCACCAAGCTCGACAAAGAGGTGCCCGCCGACCTGGATGTCCACCTCATCTGCGACAACTACGCCACCCACAAGACCCCCGCCATCAAGAAGTGGCTGCTGGCCCACCCCCGCTTCCACCTGCACTTCACACCGACCGGCTCGTCCTGGCTGAACCTCGTCGAGCGATGGTTCGCCGAACTGACCAACAAGCAGATACGGCGCGGCGTTCACAGGTCCGTCCAAGCCCTGGAGAAGGACATCCGCAACTGGATCGCCGCCTGGAACACCGACCCGAAGCCCTACGTCTGGACGAAGACCGCAGACGAGATCCTCGAACGCCTCGCCAGTTATCTGAACAGAATTCCCGACTCAGAACACTAGCGGTCGTCGAGGTCCTGTGCCGCGACTCCGTCCTCCCCGTCCGTCAGGGGTCGGGCCGTCGCGATCCCCGCGAGCAGGCCCGCGCCCGCCGTCACCGTCGTGAAGCTGAGCGCGTTGCCGACCGCGGCGATCGCGGCCAGCGCGGTCAGGGCGGCGCCCGCGGTGAGGACCACCGGAGTGGAGCGCGGGCTCCGCCACAGGACGTACAGGACCCAGCCGAACACCGCGGCGAGCAGGGCGGCACCGACGAGCCCCTGCTCGGCCGCCAGCTGCAACGGCGCCGAGTGGGGCCTGTCGTCGGCCGACAGCGCCTGGGCGACCGTCGGGCTGAGTTCCCCGAAGCGGCCCGGGCCCGCGCCCAGCAGCGGTTCGTCGTGGACCAGACCGAGCGCGTCGTGCCACAGCAGGACCCGGTGCGGGGTGAGCTGCCCCTCCAGCGAGTCGGTCAGCCCGGCCGGCAGTACGTCCTCGGCGATCGCCCAGATCGTCGCCGTCACCAGGGCCGTGGCGAGCGCGAGCCCCGCGAGCCCCAGGCCCCGGGGGCGCATCCGGGCCGCCGCGAGCGAGCACAGCAGCACTCCGGCGCACGCGGCGAAGCCGGTGGTCGAGCCGAGCGCGGCCGCCGTCACCGCGATCACGCAGGCCAGCAGGCGCAGGGCCAGCCGCGGTCCGGGGGAGCGGGCCGCCCAGGCGGCACAGCAGGCGGCGCCGGTGGACAGGGCCAGCAGCGCGGCGGTCGCGCCGGTGTGACCGAACGGCGAGATCAGCGGTGAGCCCGCCGTGGTGTGCGGGGTGATGACCGCCAGACCGAGACCGGCGAGCGCTCCTGCGGACGGCGCCACCACCGGCAGCAGGGCCCCGCAGATCCGGCCCGCCGCATAACCGGCCGCCACCGCGAGCACCGCCAGCAGCACCCCCTCCGGGCGGCCGCCCCGCGCCGCCGCCGTGATCAACGACCAGGCCGCGCACACCCCGAGCATGAGCACACCCGTGACATCGGAGACGTTCCGTCTCTCCTGCGCGGCCGACGCTCCGGCCGCGGACTCCGTCCCCGTGGACCTCAACCCGTAGCCCCCCGACTGTGACGGGCCTCGACCGTCCGGACCCCATCCGGCCGCACGTCAGAGGCTCGCGCACAGCGTAACGGGTGATGCGCCGGTTTGTGGACGAGTTGCGCAGGAACGTTACGGCTGGTGTGCGACAAAAGCCTCACCAGGGACGCACGGGCCGCGCTGTCGGCGGCGGGGCGACGCGCCGTACACTCCCCGAGTGACCGTCACCACCACTCCCGTAGACGAGCCGGAACAGCTCGAACCCCAGGCCGCGCCCGTGTCCCGGGCCTCCCGATGGGTCAGCCGGCTCCTTCCGGCCGCCGCCGCGGCGCTCTCCGGGGTGCTGCTCTACGTCAGCTTCCCGCCCCGGACCCTGTGGTGGCTGGCCCTGCCGGCCTTCGCGGTCTTCGGCTGGGTGCTGCGGGGGCGCGGCTGGAAGGCGGGGCTCGGTCTCGGCTACCTCTTCGGCCTCGGGTTCCTGCTGCCACTGCTGGTGTGGACCGGCGTGGAGGTCGGTCCCGGTCCGTGGCTCGCGCTCGTCGTGATCGAGGCGGTGTTCGTGGCGCTCGTCGGCGCCGGCGTCGCCGTCGTGTCGAAGCTGCCGGGCTGGCCGGTGTGGGCCGCCGCGTTGTGGATCGCCGGTGAGGCGGCACGCGCGCGTGCCCCGTTCAACGGCTTCCCCTGGGGCAAGATCGCCTTCGGCCAGGCGGACGGTGCCTTCCTGCCGCTGGCCGCGCTCGGCGGCACCCCGGTGCTCGGCTTCGCGGTCGTCCTCTGCGGCTTCGGCCTGTACGAACTGGTACGGCTGGTCGTCGAGAACCGGCGCACCGGTGAGGCCGTGCGCCGGGGCACCGCCGTCGTGGCGGCGCTGTCCGTGACCGTCCCCCTGGTGGGCGCCCTCGCGTCCCGTGCCCTGGTGAGCGACAAGGCCGAGGACGGCACCGCGACCGTGGCGGTCATCCAGGGCAACGTCCCGCGCCTGGGACTGGACTTCAACTCCCAGCGGCGGGCCGTGCTCGACTACCACGCCAAGGAGACCGAGCGGCTGGCCGCCGAGGTCAAGGCCGGCAAGGTCGCACAGCCCGACTTCGTGCTCTGGCCGGAGAACTCCTCCGACATCGACCCCTTCGCCAACTCCGACGCCCGCGCGGTGATCGACGAAGCGGCCACCGCCATCGGCGCCCCCATCTCCGTGGGCGGTGTCGTCGAGCGGGACGGCAAGCTCTACAACGAGCAGATCCTGTGGGACCCGGAGAAGGGCCCCGTCGACACCTACGACAAGCGGCAGATCCAGCCGTTCGGCGAGTATCTGCCCCTGCGGTCGCTCATCGGCGCCATCAACAGTGAGTGGACGTCCATGGTCCGCCAGGACTTCAGCCGGGGCTCCGAGCCGGGCGTGTTCACCATGGACGGCGCCAAGATCGGTCTTGTCACCTGCTACGAGGCGGCCTTCGACTGGGCCGTGCGCTCCGAGGTCACCGACGGCGCGCAGCTGATCTCGGTGCCGAGCAACAACGCGACCTTCGACCGCAGCGAGATGACCTACCAGCAGCTCGCCATGTCCCGGGTCCGCGCCGTCGAGCACAGCCGCACCGTCACCGTGCCGGTGACCAGCGGCGTCAGCGCGATCATCATGCCGGACGGGAGGATCACACAGCGGACGGGCATGTTCGTCCCGGACTCCCTGGTCCAGAAGGTGCCGTTGCGCTCCTCGGAGACACCCGCCACCAGGCTCGGCATCGCGCCCGAGATGCTGCTGGTGCTGGTCGCGGCCGGTGGGCTCGGCTGGGCGATCGGGGCCGGTGTGCGCGGGAGGCGCGCCGGTGGCGTGTAGCCGTACGCCTCGCGTGCGCGTCCCGGAACGGCGGGGGTGACGGAACCGGCCCGTTAGGGTCGGCTCCATGGCTACCCCTGATTTCATCCGCACACTCCGTGCTTCCGCCGGCCACCAGCTGCTCTGGCTCCCCGGAGTCACCGCCCTCGTCTTCGACGACGAGGGCAGAGTGCTGCTCAACCGCCGGTCCGACAACGGCAAGTGGTCGCTCATCGGCGGCATCCCGGACCCGGGGGAGCAGCCGGCGGCCTGTGCCGTGCGGGAGGTCTACGAGGAGACGGCGGTCCGGTGCGTGGCCGAGCGGATCGTCCTCGTCCAGGCGTCGGACCCGGTGCGGTACGACAACGGGGACGTCTGCCAGTACATGGACACCACGTTCCACTGCCGGGCCGTCGGCGGGGAGGCGCGGGTCAACGACGACGAGTCGCTGGACGTCGGCTGGTTCTCGCTGGACGCCCTGCCGGATCTGAGCGAGTTCGCTCTGTTCCGCATCAAGCAGACGATGTCCGGCACGGTCACGTGGTTCGACCCCGTGGTCTGAGACGGAACCACGGGAGCCGGTCCTTCGGCGGAGGCCTCATGGTCCGCTGACGCCTGCCCGGGCGAGGCGCTTCCCCGGGCGCGTCACCGCTACGGCTGGGTGGAGGCCGTGGGGTCGTTGGTCTTCCCGGTGCCCCTGGCATCCGAAGAGTCCGTGTGGTCCGCGGCGTCTGTGGTGTCCGTGCGGGCCACGGTCAGCCGGAGCGTCACGGCGGCGGCGATCCCGGCCGGCAGGCCCCACGTGAGGGCCGCCGTGACGCCGCCGCCGAAGCCGGCGGTCACGTACAGGTCCCAGCGCATCTGCGTCCCCTCCACCAGCATCCGCAGGAACTGGCTCGCCAGCAGGCCCAGGACGGTCGCACAGACCGCGCCGACCGCCAGCGCGGGGACGGTGGCCCGGGTGAGCAGGCCGGGCAGCAGGCGCAGGGCCCACCAGACCACCGCGAGCAGCAGGACGTCGGCGGCGCGGTACAGCAGCCAGTCGCCGAGCGGTGTGCCCGCCGGGCCCGTCCAGGCGCCGAGCAGCAGCCACTGGCGCAGGAGGTCGCCCGGTTCGGAGAGCAGTCCGGCGCCGGAGAAGGCCGTCTGGAGGGAGGCCGCGACCGACTGGTGGGAGAGGACGACGAGAGACACGGCGACGACCACGGTTGCGGCGGTCGCGGCCAGTCGGGCGGCGCGTGCCGGGACGACCTCCTGCGGCAGTGGGCCGGCACCCTTGGCGGTGACCCGCGCCACCAGCACCGTCACCACGGCGGCGACCAGCGCCGTCGCCACCAGGACCTGCCGCCCGGACGAGATCACGTCCGCGAGTTGGGGCAGGAAGCGGTAACTGCCGTGTCCCTGCGAGGCGATCAGCCACGGCGCGGAGACGGTGACCGCGAGGGTTCCCGCCACCATGCCCCAGGCCCACACCGCGAGCAGCGCCGCCGTCAGCCGGCCGCGCACCGGCGGCAGCCTGCGGACCAGGAGCAGCGCCCCGGGCACGAAGAAGGCGAAGACGGCGGCGAACCGGATCTGGAGCGCGGTCGAGTACAGCGAGAGATAACGGGAGCCGTCGCTCTGTAACGGGTCCCCGCCCCCGCCCGACACCGCCGCGTCGCCGAGCTGTGACGAGGCCGGCGGGTCGTACGACCACGGGGCGAGCCAGCGTTCGAGATCGGCGGCGGCCTGGGCGCCCAGCACGTCCGTGGCCCCCCGCAGCCGCAGCGCGCTCTCGCTCGCCCCCGCCCACCACAACAGCGCGAGGAGCAGCAGCCCTCCGGCCACGGCCGGTATCGCCGCACGCCTGTATGTCATGTGTCATCCCCCCGGTTGACCGCGTACCCGGCTGAATTCCCGGGCGAGGGGAGACTACGTCGCGCTGATCACATGGGGATCACGGGGTGCGGCTCGCACGCTCCGTCGCGGGGTCGGGGTCGGGGTCGGGGTCGGGGTCGGGGTCGACGCGGCGCAGGGAAGCAGGCGCGCCGCGCGGCTCTCAGTCCGTGCGCCCCAGCACCGTCTCGACCAGCTCCCTCCGGTACGCCGTGTACGTGGCCCGCAGCTCGGGCCCCGGCCAGCCCTCCGGGAGGAGCTCGGGGGGCAGGACGGGGTCGGCCAGCAGGTGCCGTACGGCGGCCGCGAGGGCCGTGAAGCGGTCGGCGGGCTCTCGGGTCCGCTCGATGTGGGCGAGCAGCGTCTCGGCGGTGGCGGCCCAGGCGTCCAGCGGCCACAGGCTCGTCGCCAGGTCCCTGGCGGCCGAGTGGGCGGCCGCTGATCCTCCGGCGGCCGGGTCCTTCGCGGTGTGGGCCGCGGGGGTCGGGTCCTCGGGCGTCAAGTCCCCTGTGCGCAGGCCCTTTGTGCCCGAGCTCCCGGCGGCCGGGCCCTCAGCCGCCGAGTTCTCGGTTTCCAGGTCCCCGGTTTCAAGGCCCTCGCCGGCCCGGCCCCGGGTGGCCATGCCACCGGCGGGCTGGTCCGGGTGGCCCGTGAAGTACTGGACCGTCGGGCCGAGGCCCGGTGGCCGGGTGCGGTGCAGGTTGGCCGGGCGGAGCCAGACGCCTTCCCGCAGTTCGGCGAGCCGGAGGGCCGACAGGCGGGCGCGCAGGTCGGCGCGTTCGGCGGGCGCCCGGCCGGTCGCGGTGACGACGACCATCTCCCAGTCGCCGTGCCACGGCCGGGTCTCGGGGTGCACCGACTCGTCCTGGCGGCGCCGGCGGTCGAGGAGCCGGTCGCTGAGACCGTAGACAGCGTTGGCGCGTCGCAGGTCCCCGGCCGACACCATCCGGCTGAGTGCGGCCCGCAGCGTGGACCCGGCGACCCCGAACGCCTCCACGTGGCGCACCAGATCCTTCACGGGCAGTTCGGGCGGATCCATGCCCAGCAGCAGGCTCAGGACGACCGACCGCGCGGACAGCGGTCGCAGTTCCAGCTCGGTGGGCCGCCCGGACACGTTCGTCTGCATGACCCGGTACCTTACGGGCGCCCGATCACTGTTACGTCATGGATGCGGTTGCAGAAATAATGCAATACTCGCCTCATGGTCTCGATACTCGCGCACACGCAGCCGCAGTGCGCCACCCACGACGTCGCCAACCAGCCCCCGCCGCTCGCTCCGTACGACGCCTCCGAGGACGTGGCCCTGCTGGAGGGGCTGCGCAGGGAGGGCGCGGAGTGGGCCGAGAAGGACGTGCGGCGGCTCGGGCTCGTCGCCGGTGGCGTCGAGGCGCAGGAGTGGGCCGAGCAGGCCAACCGGTACGAGCCGGAGCTGCGCACCCATGACCGCTACGGAAACCGCGTCGACGAGGTCGACTTCCACCCCGGCTGGCACCACCTGATGCGGACCGCGGTGGGCGAGGGCCTGGCGGGCGCGGCCTGGGCGGACGGCCGGCCCGGCGTCCATGTCGCGCGTATCGCGGGCGCCCTGGTGTGGGGCCACACGGAGGCCGGGCACACCTGCCCGACCTCGATGACGTACGCCGTCGTGCCCGCGTTGCGCCGGCAGCCGGAGCTGGCCGCCGTGTACGAACCGCTGCTGACCGGCCGGGAGTACGACCCCGTCCTGCGGGTGCCCACCGGCAAGCGTGGTCTGCTCGCCGGGATGGGCATGACCGAGAAGCAGGGCGGCAGCGACGTACGCGCGAACACCACGACGGCGACGCCCAGTTCGGAGCCCGGTGTGTACACCCTGCGCGGGCACAAGTGGTTCACGTCGGCGCCGATGTGCGACCTGTTCCTGGTGCTGGCCCAGGCGCCGGGCGGGCTGACCTGCTTCCTGGTGCCGCGCGTCCTGCCCGACGGCAGCCGCAACACCTTCCGCATCCAGCGGCTCAAGGACAAGCTGGGCAACCGCTCCAACGCCTCCTCGGAGCCGGAGTTCGACGGCACCGTCGCCTGGCGGGTCGGGCCCGAGGGGCAGGGCGTGAAGACCATCATCGAGATGGTCAACTGCACGCGCCTCGACTGTGTGATGGGCTCGGCGACGCTGATGCGCAAGACACTCGTCGAGGCGGGGCACCACGCACGGCACCGCAGCGCCTTCGGCGCGCGGCTGCTCGACCAGCCCCTGATGCGTAACGTCCTGGCCGATCTCGCGCTGGAGTCCGAGGCGGCCACCACCCTCACCCTGCGCCTGGCCGGCGCCGCCGACCGGTCGGTGCGCGGGGACGAGGGTGAGCGGATGTTCCGCCGCATCGCCACCGCCGTCGGCAAGTACTGGGTGACCAAGCGCGGCCCGGCCTTCACCGCGGAGGCCCTGGAGTGCCTGGGCGGCAACGGCTACGTCGAGGACTCGGGCATGCCCCGCCACTACCGTGAGGCGCCCCTGCTGTCGATCTGGGAGGGTTCGGGCAACGTCAACGCCCTCGACGTGCTGCGGGCGTTGACCCGGAACCCGGGAACGGCGGAGGCATTGTTCGCCGAACTCGCCCTGGCCCGGGGTGCGGACGCCCGGCTCGACGCGGCCGCCGCCCGGCTGAAGGACGCGGTGCGCGAGGCCGACGAGACCGGTGCCCGGCGCCTGGTGGAGCGTATGGCCCTGACCTTGCAGGCCTCCCTGCTGGTCCGGCACGCTTCGGCCGCGATCGCCGACGCCTTCTGCGCGACCCGGCTCGACGGCGACTGGGGGCACGCCTTCGGCACCCTCCCCGGCTCCGCCGACCTGGACGGCATCCTGCGCCGAGCCCTGTCGGCCGGCTGATCCGACGGCCGTCGCCCCGGGTGCCGTAGGTGGACCTCGTGATTCCGGTCCCTCTCCGTCACGCCAGATCGATCACCATGGCGACGGTTCTCACGTGACGATGGTTCTCACGTGACGACGGTTCTCGCAGCGGTGCGCACCGTGAGAGCGCGTCCGCGCTGGTCGCGGCTCGCGGTAAGGTATGCCTAAGTAGACAGGTGTGCGTCAGTGCGAGGGGAGGGCGAGTGGTGTCGACGAGTCAGGCGGCCCAGCGGTCCGACGCGCAGCGGAATCGTGAGCGCATCCTGGAGGTGGCGCTGACCGAACTGTCGCGTTGCGCCGACGTCCCGCTCAGCACGATCGCCAGGAAGGCGGGAGTCGGGCAGGCCACCTTCTACCGCAACTTCCCCAACCGTGAGGCCCTCGTCCTGGAGGTGCACCGCCAGGAGGTGCGGCAACTCGTTGACAGCGCCGACGAGTTGCTGCGCACCCGGGAGCCCGACCAGGCCCTGCGGGAATGGATGGACGGCCTCGCCCGCTACGCCACGGCCAAGGCCGGTCTGGCGGACGCGCTGCGCCGGGCCACGGCCGCGGCGGGAGGCCCGGCGAAACCCGGCTACCCGCTCCTGGTCGCCGCGGTCGAACTCCTGCTTGAGGCCAACCGTGAAGCCGGCACCATCCGCCCGGGCGTGACCGCCGACGACTTCGTCCTCGCCATCGCCGGCATCTGGCAGCTGGACCCCCAGGGTGACTGGCGACCCCGAGCCGCCCGCCTCTTCGACCTCGTCATGCGCGGCCTGCGCACGGGAGCCCCCGGACGGACGTGAGGTCGTCGCGCGGCGTTCGTGCCGCTTCAGGACCGGCTCGGGCGCGGCGGACGACGTACGGCGGGATGCCGCCGCGGCGGAGAGGGACGCGGCGAGCCCTCGGTGAAGTCCGGCGGCAGCATCCCCCTACCGATCAGGTTGCCGGCGGCGACGCCGAAGGCCGGGCCTCGTGTCAGGTCGAGCCGTCGTCCGTCGTCCGTCGTCCTTCGTCCGGGGGCTGGGGTCCGGGGGCCGGGTCCGTCACATCGTCAGGGGAGGGTACGGAGGACGTCGGCGAGGGAGCGGGCGGGGTGGCCGGTGAGATCGGGGACGGCGCTGCTGACGCCGTCCATTTCGCCGGTCGCGATGGCCGTGTAGGTGGAGACCCAGGCGTCCACTTGCCAGGGCGGGGCGCCGTAGGAGGCACGGGAGGCGTACGCCTCCTCGATCGTCTCGGGGTGGTAGCGGACGGGGCTCCCGAGGTGCTCGGAGAGGATCGCCGCCGCCTCGTCCAGCGTGAGCGACTCGGGGCCGGTCAGGTCGTAGGTCATACCGGCGTGGTCGGCGGGCCGGGTCAGGACCGTCACCGCGGCGTCGGCGATGTCGTCCCGGGAGACGAAGGCGGCCCGCCCCTGCCCGGCGGGACCACGGATGACGCCGTCCTCTCCGGCCAGGTGGGGAATGACCTCCGCGTAGAGGTTGTCGCGCAGGAAGGTGTGGTCCAGGCCGCTCGCCCGGATGCGCTCCTCGGTGTGGAAGTGGTCGCGCGCGAGGGTGAAGGCGGCCTCGGGCGCGGCACCGAAGAAGGACACGTACACCAGGTGCCCGACGCCCGCCTCCACGGCCGCGTCGACGAAGGCCTTGTGCTGGTCGACCCGGTCGGCGCTCTCGGAGGCGGACACCATGAACACGGTCCGCGCACCGGTGAGGCAGCGTACGACGGCGTCACGGTCGCCGAAACCGCCGGGGAGCACCGTCGCGCCGGGCAGCTTCGGTGCCCGCTCGGGGCTGCGCACCAGCAGCCGCTGCGCTTCGCCCCGCTCGGCCAGGAGGCGGGCAACACGCCCGCCGAGGTGTCCCGTGGCTCCGGTGACCGCGATCGTCGCTTCCGAGAGTTCTGTCATGGGTGCATCACGTCCTGAGGGGTCGATGTACTCCGGGCACGACCGCGCGTCCTCACGTGGCGAGCGTGCCCAGAAGCAGGTCCGCCCCGAACGGTACGGCCAGGACCGGGTCCCCGAGGTCGGCGGGGGCCTCCGGGTGGTCGGGACTGACCCGCACCGGATGCACCCCGGCGGTGTACCGCACGGCGTTCTCCATGGGCCACCTGATCACGCCGGGGTATGGAAACCGGCGCCGGTCTCCAGGACGAGCTGACGGGCGGTGCCGGGCGCGTCGCCGCGCCGGTGGATCAGCCGGTCGTGCGCGGCGTCGTTCTGGACCGTCATCTGCCGAGATCCTTTCGATCCTGGACGGGGGCGCGGGGCACGGGGCACGGGCCACGGGGCACCGCAGGCGGGTTCCCCCTCGACCCGGGGTGGAGAGCCGCCGGGGCGCGGGTCTGATCGGGACCGGGTGAGGGCCGGAATCCGACAGGCGCCGTCGCCCTGGATGCTTCCAGGCGGCTCTCTCACCCGATGAGGTGCCGCCTCACTCGTTGTGCAGCACCTCCGCGATCGTGAGCCGCGCCGCGCGGCGTGCCGGGACGTACGCGCCCAGGACGGCGATGACGAGGCCCGCGAGGGCGAGGCCGGCCAGGGCCGGGGCGTGCCAGACGTCCGTCATGTACGAGGGCAGGGTGATGTCGACCGCGTCCGCCATGCGCGGTACGACCAGCTGATGGCCCGCCATGCCGAGCGGGATGCCGAGGAGCGAGCCGAGGGCGCCGAGCAGTGCCATCGAGGCCACCGTCATCACCGTGACCTGGCGTGGTGTCATGCCGATCGACTTGAGCATGCCCAGGTCGCGGCGGCGGTCGCGGGTGTTGAGGACGGCCGTGTTGAACACGCCGAGGGACGCGACCACGGCGAGCAGGAAGGTGAGTGCGGTGGCCGAGCCGATGATGGTCCCGGTGACGGAGTTGGCGCCGGTCGGCGACGGGCTGAGCCCCGGGTCGGCCGCACCGGCCGCCCGCGCGTAGGCGTTCTGGTCGGCGCCGTCACGGAGCTTGACGTGGTAGGCGATGGGCTTCTCCCGCGGGGCCACGGACCCCATGGTCGACCAGTCGACCACGACGACACGGGCGTTGGTCTCCATGAACTCCCCGACGACGACCACGTTCGCACCGCGATCGCCCTTCTCCACCCGGAGGTGGTCGCCGACGCGCAGCCCGTTCCGGCGCAGGAAGGCCGATCCGGCCACGACCTCACCGGTGCCCCGGATCCAACGGCCCTCGGTGAGCACGCTGTCCAGCTGTGACCGGTCGCCTCGGCGGGCTTCGAGCATCAGCTTCTCCGCGGAACCCGCCAGGCGGGCTTCCGTGTTCGCCCTGGCGGTGACCTCGCGCGCGTCGGGCAGTGAGCGCAGCAGGGAGTGCAGTTCGAGGTCGTCGTGGTCCGGCTTCCTCTCCTTGCCGTTGTCGTACCTGCCCACGTAGACGGTGACTTGGTAGGCGTCGCGGCCCGCGTTGCCGAGCCGGTCCATCGTTGTGGCCAGGCCGGTCGCGAACGTCACGGTGGTCACACCGAGGACCACGGCGGCGAGTGTGAGGGCACTGCGGCCGGGGCGGGCGAACGGCAGCCCCAGACCCAGGCTTACCGAGCGCGGCAGTCGGCTGGCCGCCAGCCGGCGCTGGACGCCGAGCGCCCGACCGGCGCGCGGCGCGCTGCCCGCGCTGATCGCCCGCGCGGCGGACAACCGGTGGGCGCGCACCGAGGGCGCGAGCGCGGCGAGGAGGCACACGGTGGGCATGCCGGTCAGAGCGAGCACGTTCACCCAGGGAGCGAGCGAGACACTGCTGTGGAAGACCCCCGCGTCCGGTCCCGTGAACGCGAACCGGAGCAGGGGCCGTGCCGCCAGATTGCCCGCGACGGTCCCGAGCGCGCAGCCGAGCACCGCGGGGACGGAGATCATCACGAGGTAGACGGCCACCACCTGTCCCGGCGTGAACCCCAGTGCCTTGAGGATGCCGATGTGCCGGAAGCCGGAGATCACCGCGCCGCTCACCACATTGGCGACGATGAGCACGGCCACCACGATGCCGAGGACGCCGAAGGCCAGCAGATAGGGGGCGTACGCCCGCGCCGAACTGCCTATCTGCTCCCTGAGGGTGAGGTACGACCGTGAGCCGGTCAGCGCGTTCTTCGGCAACTCCTCGGTGACCGTGGCGAGGTGCGTGCGGAGCCGGTTCTCCGACGAGGCGTCCGTGAAGCGGAACAGCATCTGGGTGGCGGTGGGGTTCAGGGCTGCGATCTGCCCGGGTGCCACCCAGGCGTCGGCGGTCCGGCTCAGGTCGAAGACGAAGCCGACGACGGTGAGGGCCGGACCCGAGGGCACCCGGAGCTTCTTGCCCAGGTCGTCCGCCGTCCGGTCCGACGGCCGGTTGAGGACGACCTCGCCCGGCCCGGTGGCCCAACGGCCCGCCCACACGTCCAACCGGTCCACCGGGCCGCCGGGTTCGGACCGGCCCATGACGGTGAGCTCGCCGCCGAGGCCGAAGTCCATGGCCTCCCTCGGCAGCTCCACGGTGGCCTGGGCGAAGGGACCGGCGGTCGCCGCCACACCGGACTGCCGGGCCGCCCGCGTCAGTCGGCCGTCCGAGACCTTCGCGGGATCGAACGCGGCGATGACATGCGGGCCGCGCTGCTCGCCGAAGGCCTTGTCGAACGGGGACGAGGCCGCGTCGACCAGACCGAGCGCCACCACGATCGCCGCCGTCGAGGTCAGCGTGACCAGACCGATGACCAGCGTCTGCAGCCTGCGCCGCCGTACCGCCGCGCGCGCGGCGCGCCACACCGCCCTCATGCGGACGGCTCCAGGGTGTGCTCGCCGGTCACCCGGCCGTCGGCGAACTCGACCAGACGGCTGGCACAGCGGCGGGCCAGATGCTCGTCGTGGGTCACCAGGATCAGCGTCTGGCCGATCTGGTTGAGGTCGAGCAGCAGGTCCATCACCTGTTCTCCGGACCGGCTGTCCAGCGCGCCGGTCGGCTCGTCGGCCAGCAGCAGGGCCGGCCGGTTCATCAACGCCCGTGCCACGGCGACGCGTTGTCGCTCGCCGCCGCTGAGGACCGCCGGGTAGGCGTTGCGCCGGTCGGCGATGCCGAGCTCGTCGAACAGTTCCAGCGCGCGGCGGCGGGCCTGCCGGGACGGGGTGCCGGTCAACTGGGCGGCCAGCGCCACGTTGTCGAGCGCCGACAGGTCGTCGATGAGCATCCCGGAGATGCAGGGGCCCGCATCCCTGGGCCGATGCGGAGCGGCGCACCGGTCTGCGAAGGTGAACCCCATGTGGGAGTGGGGGGTTGACGCGACGACAGCGGCGTTGGCGGTGGCGTGCGCGGTCGCGGCCTGGCTGGCGGTGGAGCTGGTGCGTACACGGCGGCGCTGGCAGAGGGCCGTGGGCGAGCGCGGCTGGTTGCTCGAACGGGAGCGGGAGAGTGCCGCGTCGGCCGCGGTCGTGGCCGAACGCGACCGTATCGCGCGGGAGTTGCACGACATCGTCAGCCACAACGTCAGCCTCATGGTGGTCCAGGCGGGGGCGGCCCGCGAGGTGCTGGGCACCATGCCGGACGAGGCCGCGGCGGCGCTGCTGGCCGTCGAGGACGCGGGGCGCGGCGCGATGACCGACCTGCGGCATCTGCTGGGTCTGCTGGCGCCCTCGCAGAACGGCGAGGAGACGGAGGAGAACATGGCCGGGGACGGGAACGCGGTGGTCGAGTCCGGCGCGGGCCGACTCGGCGGCGACTCGGCCGACTCGGGCGAGCTGGCCGAGTTGGCGCCACAGCCCGGACTCGACCGGCCCGGCCCGCTCGTCGACCGGATCTCGTTCGCCGGTCTGCCCGTCGAGGTACGGATCTCCGGTGACCCGCGCCCCTTGCCGCAGGGCATCGACGTGACGGCGTACCGGATCGTGCAGGAGGCGCTCACCAACGCGCTCCGACACGGCGACGGCGGCAAGGCCGAGGTCACCGTGCGGTACGCCGACCACGCGCTGCGCGTGGAGGTGCTGAACACCGGCCCCAGCGTGCTGACCGGCGGCGACCCCACCCGGCCGCACCCCGCACGGACCGCCCCGCGCCACCGGGACGGCACCGGGCGCGGGCTGCTGGGCCTGCGCGAGCGGGTCGCCGTGTACGGCGGCGACCTGGACGCCCGACGCCGTCTCGGCGGTGGCTACCGGGTCCGGGCACGTCTCCCTCTGGACCGGCCGTGACGGCGGCGGACACGGTCTCGGCGCCCCGGGTGCTGGTCGTCGACGATCAGACGCTGATCCGGACCGGGTTCCGGCTGATCCTCACCGCCCGGGGCATCGAGGTGGTGGGCGAGGCCGCCGACGGTGTGGAAGCGGTGACGATGGCCCGCGAGCTGGAACCCGACGTGGTGCTGATGGACATCCGGATGCCGAACATGGACGGTCTGGAGGCCACCCGCCGCATCCTGGACCGTGCCCCGGAGTGCCGGGTGCTCATGCTCACCACCTTCGACCTCGACCGCTACGTCTACGCGGCCCTGTCCCTCGGCGCCAGCGGCTTCCTCCTGAAGGACGTCACCCCGCAGCACCTGGCGGCCGCCGTACGGCTCGTCGACACCGGTGACGCCCTCCTCGCCCCCACCATCACCCGGCGACTGGTGGAGCGCTTCGCCACGGAAGCCGCCCACCCGGCCGTCGTGCACGCCGACCTCCAGACCCTGACACCCCGCGAACGGGAGGTCCTGACCCTCCTCGGCCGCGGCCTGTCCAACGCGGAACTCGCCGTCGAACTCACCCTCAGCGAAGCCACCGTGAAGTCCACGTGGCCCGGATCTTCTCCAAGCTCAACCTGCGCGACCGCGCCCAGGCCGTCGTGATCGCGTACGAGAAGGGGCTGGTCAGAGCCAGCGACTCCGGAAGCGGCGGGGAGCGCCGCGCCGGGTCCGGGTGATCGGGGATCGGTCGGCTGCGCCACGTCTGGTCCGGGCTGCTTCAGCCACACGCCCGAGGCTCCCTCCACGGGTGGCGGAGCCCGTGGAGGGAGCCCGTCGCGGGAGCCCGTGGAGGGCGGCCGTGGAGGGAGGCCGACGGTCAGGCATCGGAGGGCTGGTGCCGCCAGGTGGCCTGGACCAGGGCGCGTTCGGTGCCGGCCAGGTAGACCGCGGTGGCGAGCCAGGCGCGGGCGTAGCGGTCCGGGTCGGGGTCGGTGATGCGGCCGAAGACATCGCGGGAACGGCGGTCGGCCTCCGCGGTGAGCGCGGTCGCCAGGTCGGCGGCCGCCCGGAACCCGCTGCGCCGCAGGGCCGCGCCGCCGCCGTTCCGGTCGCCGTCGCGGGCCGGCTCGGCGACCGCGCGGCGGCCCCCGGAGACGGCGACCTCGACCAGCCGGCGCAGTCGCCACAACGGGGCCTCGGCGAGCGGGTCGGCCGGGACGCCGGCGAGGCCGGCGAGGCCGGCGAGGCCGTCCACGGTGGGCAGGGCGTCCGGCGGCGGGAAGTGCGCGCCCTGGAGGCGGTCGTAGCCCAGGTCGGCGTGGCCCTGCCAGTCGTCCGGCAGCCGCAGGGTCGCCTCCGCGTCCGGGGCCGGGCCGATCGCGAGGGGGCGGAGCGTGGCGGCGCGGTCGGGTTCGAGGCGGCCGAGCACGCGCAGCCGCAGACCGGGCCGGGCGGCGAGCTGACGGAAGTTGGCGGTGTGGGCGAGGTCGGGGTGGCCATGGGCCGGTGTCAGCCGGACGAGGAGGCCGTCGTCGGCCGAATTTCCGGCGGAGGACACTTCGCGGGCGAGCAGGTGGTCGCCCGCCGCGCCGACGAGGACCAGGTCGCAGCCGATCAGCCTGCGCGCCGTCTGCTCCGCCTGCTCGGGGTCGGCGCCGGGGCTGCCCGTCAGCCGTTCCGCGACCGCCTCCGCCAAGGGACGCGTGAACAGGGCGGCCAGCGGCCCCGACGTCCAGGACAGACCGGCGAGCGGCGTGGCCCGCACACCTTTGCCGGAGCCGAGGCGGCCGTCCGGTGAGAGCGTGGCGCCGGAGATCAACAGTCCGCCGCGGGAGAGCTGGGCGTGGTCGAGGGTCCCGGAGCCGAGGGCGACCGTGGCTGTGGCGGCACCGCGGGCGCGGGCCGGGCCCCCGGGCTTGACGTCGGCGATCGAGAACCAGCCCCCGTCGTCGGAGACGAGATGGGTGACGACACCGCCGTATCCGGTGGCCGAGATCACCGGCTCCCGGCACACGCCGTGCACCCGCAGGCTGCCGCCCGGCCGGTAGGCGCGGCGGGCCGTGCCGACGAGGGCGGGCTCGGGGTCCGCCGCCGACAACAGGCCGGTGGTGAGCAGCAGTTCGCGCAGGTTGGCGACCAGGTCGGCCAGCCGGTGGCCGTCGTGCCGGGCACGGGCGCCCCGCAGCCCGCGCACGACCCGCAGGGCGGCCGCCTCGGCGCGGTGCAGCCCGGCGAGCCGGGCGGTGTGCGCGGCCCGCAACAACTCCGCCTGCGGCACCGCTCCCGCCGCCGGGACTCCGGCGGCGAGCACGGCCGCGGTCGCCGCCCAGAGGCCGGCCGCGGCGGCGACCTGGGCGGGGGTGGGGGGTTGGGCTTCGGTGGTGCGGGGCGCGTCCGTGGTGCTCTCGCCGCGTCCCGTGCCGCTGGTGCTTCCGGAGCCGTCGGAGCCCTGGGCGCCGGTGGTGCCGATGGGGTCGGCTCCGGCAGCGCGGGTGGCTCCGACGGCGTGGAGCGGAGCTGTGCCCGCGATCGGTACGCCGGCTTCGACGGGCTCGCCGGTCGCCGGTGTGCCGATCGCGCCCGCGGCTTGCGGGCCGTCGGCCGACGGGGCCTCACCTCGGCTTCCGTGAAGACCCGTTGCCGTGCCGGACGGTCCGGGCTCGGTCTCCCCGTCGGCGTCCGCGTCGGCGTCGGCCACCGGGCAGGCGCTCAGGACGGCGGCGCGGTGCAGACAGCGGGGTGCGAGCAGGCAGCTGCACACCGCCCGCTCGGCGTCGGTCACCGTGCCCGTAGGTCCGGGCGTGAGTATCACCTCGGCGTCCTCGCCGGCCCGGACGCGCAGGGCGCCGCCGTCGACGGTGACGGGCACGGCCGCGTACGTCTCGATCGCGGCGTCCAGCTTCTTGCGCAGCCGAGAGGTCAGGCTCTCGACGGCGGCGGCCACCACGTCGGGTGCCGCCGGGGGCAGTTCGGCGTTCATCGGGTCTCTCCGCGGAGGCGGTCGCCCACCCAGCGGGCGAGGGCGAGGGGACTGAGGGCGGCGACCGGCATACCGGCCGCGACGAGCTGCTGGGCGACGGGCACCGAGTAGCGCGGGGTGCCGGTGTCGTCCAGGGCGGCGCAGCCCATGAGGTGCACCCCGGAACCCGCGAGGGCCCGTACCTCGCCGAGGAGCCCGCCCAGCGGATACCCCTCCTCGAAGTCGCTCACCACCACCACGAGGGTCCGGCTGGGCACGGTCACCAGGGAACGGGCGTGCGCGAGCCCCGCCGCGATGTGGGTGCCACCACCGACCCGTACCTCCAGAAGCAGCGACAGCGGGTCGTCCACCCGGTCGGTCAGATCGATCACGTCGGTCGAGAACGCCAGGAAGTGCGTCGACAGCGTGGGCACCCCGCCCAGGACGGCCGCGGTCAGCGCCGACCAGATGACGGAGGCCTCCATCGACCCGGACACGTCGACGACGAGGACCAGCCGCCAGTCCGCCTCCTTGCGGGACCGGGTGCTGAACACCGGCCGCTCCGGTACGACCACGGTGCGGCCGTCCGCCGTCCGGCGTGTGTGGGCCAGGTTGGCCCGCAGGGTGCGGGGCAGGTCGAGCCGGCCGCCGGGGCGGCGGGTGGGGCGCGGAGTCGCCAGACCGGTGAGCGCCGGGCGCATACGGGTGGCGAGCTCCTTGGCCAGCTCGTCGACCAGACGCCGTACCAGCGGGCGCAGCCTGGCCAGTTGCTGTTCCGGCATCCCGCCGGCCAGGGACAGCACGGAGGACAGCAGGTCGACCGACGGGCGCACGGCCTCGGGGTCCAGCTCGGCCAGTACGTCCGTACGGCCCTGGTCGGCCGCCCGTGCCAGCACCTCCTCGCGGACCTCCGCGCCGAACAGGGCGTCCAACTCCTCGGCCCACTCCCGGGCCGTGGGGAAGGACGCGTCCTGGCCGCCGCCCCGACCTCGCCCGCCGCCCCGGCCGAGGTCCGAGGAACCCTCGCCGCGGCCGGTGCCGTACAACTCGTCCAGCGCGTGCGCGTAACGACGGGCGCCCTGCGGCAGCTTCTCGCTCTCCCGGCCGAGGAGCAGCCGCCAGCGGTCGGTGGGGGTGAGGTGGAGGAGGGAAGGGGGCGTGACGGGGGGCGTCTTCGCAGGACGGGGGGCCGTCCGAGGAGTCGCTGCGGCAGGGCGGGACGTGCCGACGAGGACCGGAGCGCCGGTGGCCTCGGTGATCACCGGGGCCTCCGGGACGCCGGTGCTTGTGGGCGGCTCCACGGTGTCCGTACCGGTCGGCAGCCGCAGGGAGTCGACCGCCGCCAGGCCCGCCGCGTCCGCCGCCGTCCACAGGGCGAGGAGCGTCGGTGAGGCGGTGAGGGACAGGTCGAGGCGGTCGCCGAGACGCTCGGTCACGGTGTCGAGGAGGCGGTCGCGGCCGGCCGGGGTGAGCGTGTCGAAGCCGCCGCGGAGGGCGGGCAGCCGGTCCAGGAAACCCTGGTCGGTGAGCGTGTCGATACGGTCGAGCAGCGGATCCAGCGCGGTCGGCGCGGACTGAAGGAGCGGGGCCGCACCGCTGAGCAGGCCGGTGAGTCGGCGGGCCAGCGCGAGGCGGCCTTCGGGGCCGGTGGCCGTGTCGATCCAGCCGGCGGCACGCGCGCCGAGGACGTCGGCGGCGTCGAGGTCGAGCAGGACCCGGGCGGCCAGGGCGGCACCCTGGATCAGCGGGGAGCCGGTGCGCGCGAGCGTGCCCAGGGCGTCGTCCATGCGCAGGCCGAGGCGGTGTTCGCCCGCCCGCGAGGCGAGCGCGACGAGCGCGGCGGCGTCCTCCGGTTGGTCGCTGCCCGCGAGGCCGGGCAGCGCGCGGACGGCTGCCTCCAGGAGATCGACGGCCAGTTCGGCGGCCGACCGCCTGCCCTCGGGCGTGGTGCCGGGCAGATGGCCCCGGCGCAGCGCCTCCAACAGGTCGAGCGCTTCGAGGAGTTCGGGCAGCGTGGCCGCGGCGGGGAGCACGGCGGCGGCGTCGGCCAGCCGGTCGGCGACCAGCGCGGGCAGGTCGCAGCGGGCCGCCGCCCGGAGCCCGGCGAGAACCAGGGCACAGGTGGGCCCGCCGTCCGAGGCCTCCCGGCGGAAGGTCTCCCGCAGGGTGCCCTCGGCGGCCAGGGCCGCCGTCACGCCCCTTATCCCGGCCAGGTCGAGCCGTACCGGAACCGCGGGCGTCCACGACAGCCGCCACCGGGTGGTGAGCGCCGTACCGTCGCCCGTGCCCGCCACCTCCACGGCCTCGCCGTACCCCGCGCCGCACACCGCGAGGCGCTGGAGCAGGATCTCGCGGCGGCCGTCGAGGGCGGAGCGGAGCAGGTCGAGCCGGAGTTCGCGCGCGGCGGGGTCGTCCGGGCCGGGCAGCCGCAGCGCGACCAACTCCGCCTCCACGGACGGGCCGAGACCGGAACGCGGCGTGCCCGGCGCGATCCGGCCCCGGTCGGTGCCCACCAGGACCACTTCGAGAGCCCGGGCCAGGGCCCGGCCACGGCCGAGCGGCTCGCCCTGGCCCATCACGGCCGTCAGCGCCTCCAGCACCTCGCCCCGGCCGGGGGCCGCGAGCCCCCGGAGACTGGCCAGGTCGCACGCCATCCGCAGCGTCTCGGTGGCCTCACCCGTCCCCGCGGTGTGCCCGGCCGCGCGCAGCTCCCGGCACACATCGGTGATCGCCCGCGCGGCGGTGCCGTGCAGCAGCTCGGGATCGCCCCCGGCCGTGAACACCGCCTGCTGCCAGCGCGGGTCCCGGATGCCCGCCGGGTACCCGGAACGGGAGTCCAGCAGGTCGAAGGCGTACGGCACGAGCGAGGTGACGACCGGCGGGTGCTCCCCGACGAGCCCTGCTCCCCGGGCCCCGGGCGAGGCGCCGACGGCGAGCGGGGCAGATGCCGCGCTCTCGGCCCCGGCACTGTCGGCGCTGGTCCCCACCGCTCCGGCCACGTCCGTCAGCGCCGGGGCGTGGAACGCGCCGATCACCGCCGCCACCCGGCGTCCGCCCGCCGCCGCGCGGGCGATCGTGTCCCGCATGTGGGCCTCACGGGCCAGGTCCACCGGCGGCACGCCGCCCGCCGACTCGGCGTCGCGACGCAGCGCCCATCCCACGCCGAGGGCGGCTCGGCGGATCGCTTCGGGGGCGCAGCCGGGGGCGAGCACCTCCACGCAGCGGTCCCACAGATCGTCCCCGTCGCGTCCCGTCCCGGCGGCGGTGAGCGCGGCCGCGAAGGCGGTGGGCGAGACGAGGGGAGCGGCATCGGCGAGTGCGCTCCGCGTGTCCCTGGCCGGGCCGGGCCCGTCCGCGGCTTCCTCAGGGCGGTCGGCGGCCGCTCCCGGGCGACCCGTGTCCGACCGCGGGCGGCCCGCGCCCGACTCCGGATGGTCGGCGTCCGCCCCCGGCCCGCCCGGGCCGGGGGTCGGCCGGGCCGTGTCCTTCGACGGTCCGTCCGGGCTCGACGCCCGCCCGTCCGCGCCCGCCCCCTGACGGCCCGCGCCCGACTCCGCTCGGTCCGCGCTCCACGCCGGATCCGACATCGGCAGATCGCAGCACACCACCTCCACGCCCCGCTCACGCGCCCAGCGGAGCGCGGCGAGTTCGGGGGAGAAGTCGGCGAACGGGTAGAAGCCGAGCCGTCCGCCCTCACTCGCCCCGGCCAGGGCGACCGGGGCGAGGGTGCCCGGGGCGGCGAGGTGGGGGAGCCAGCGCTGGAAGTCGGCGGGGAGTTCCACGCAGACGACCTCCGCGCCGGAGGCGTCCAGCAGGGCGGGCACGGCCGAGGCGAGGGCCGGGCTGTGGTGCCGTACCCCCAGCAGATACGGCAGCCCGGAGTCGGCGAGGGCCGTGACGGCCGCCCGGGGGTCCTGAGTGGTCGTCACCGAAGGTTCTCCCGCAGGTCCCAGAGGCGACGCCACATCGCCGAGCCGTCCTCGGCACGGCGGCGCACCGGACCGTCCCAGTAGCCGAGGAGCCGGGCGTGGTCGGCGGGATCGTCCTTGCGGACCACGCCCAGGAGGTGACCCGGCACGAGGTCGAGCGCGTCCCCGCCGGGCAGGTACGCGGCGGCCACCCCGAGCGAGGCCGCGACCTGCACGGCCTCGGCGGTGGACATGACCGTGCCGGGCCGCTCCACGTCCCAGCCCTCGGCGGAGCGCCCTTCGCGCAGATCGCGGAAGACGGTGACCAGCACGTCGAGCACCGCGTCGTCCACGCCGAAGGCCGCGCCCGCCCGCTGGACGGCCGCCTCCGCCTGCCGCCGGACCAGGGCCGTCTCGGCGTCGACGTCCGCGATCGGGTGCACGGTCTCGAAGTTGAAGCGGCGCTTGAGCGCGGCCGACATCTCCGAGACCCCACGGTCGCGCAGGTTGGCCGTGGCGATGACGGTGAAACCGGGCGCGGCCGGGACCTGGGCGTCGTCCGTGCCGGACAGCTCGGGCACGCTCACCCGGCGGTCGGACAGGATCGACACCAGGGCGTCCTGCACCTCGGGCAGACAGCGGGTGATCTCCTCGACCCGCACCACCCGGCCGGAGCGCATGGCGCCGAGCACCGGCGAGTCGACCAGCGCCGCGGGGGACGGGCCCTGGGCGAGCAGCAGGGCGTAGTTCCAGCCGTAGCGGAAGGCGTCCTCGGTGGTGCCGGCGGTGCCCTGCACGGTGAGGGCGCTGGTGCCGCTCACGGCGGCCGACAGCAGCTCGGAGAGCATCGACTTGGCCGTACCGGGCTCGCCGACGAGCAGCAGCCCGCGCTCACCGGCGAGGGTGACCACGCACCGTTCCACCAAGGCGCGTTCGCCGACGAACTTCGGCGCGATCACCAGCTTGTCGGGCAGTGTCTCGTGCGGCTTGGCCAGCTTCAGCGTCTCGCCGCCGCTGCCGCAGACGAAGGTGACCACGGAACGCGGCGTCAGGCGCCAGCCGGGCGGGCGCGGGCCCTCGTCATGGGCGGCGAGGAAGTCGAGTTCGGTGGCGTGGCGCTCCTCGGCGGGCAGGGTCTGCCGGGCCGGGAGGGCCGTCGCCGTGTCGGTCGGGGTCATGAATGTCCTTGCTCGGTAGGTCCGTCGGTCGTGGATGGGGAGGGAGGCCGGGGGCGCCCGGTGACCGGGCGCCCCCGGCTCCTCAGCGGCGGCGGCCCCGCCGCACCTTCAGCTCCTCGAACCGGGGCGCGTCGCCGTCCTGGATCCGCTGCCAGGCCCTGCGGTACAGGTCGGCGGCCGGTTCGGTCGGCACGATCACGCCGAACGTCGCGTGCTCGTCGCTCATCAACTCGCCGAACAGCGGCAGCTTCCACCGCTCCAGCGGCAGTCGCGGCGCCTTCGGGTCGGCCCAGGCGCCGGGCAGGAAGAGCGAACGCCCGGCCCGGGTACGGCTGGCCTCCACCACCAGCTCGCCCCCGGCCAGTTCGGCACGGGCAGCCTTGAGCCGGGCCGGCTTCCACCCCGTCCAACGGGCCGTCATACGGTCGGTGGGGTCGGGCATGGCGAGCAGCATCAGATAGAGCGTGGCGGCGTCCTCGCTCACGCCGTACTCCTTCGCCACCTCCGTCACCAGCTCGGGCACGGAACGGCTCGGGTCCTGCGGCCACCAGGTGCCGTCCACGCCGCGCTCGCCCGCCGCCGGGTCGCCCGGGTCGGAGAGGAGCGCCGCGTACCGGGGGTCGCGGGCCAGGCGCAGGGCCACCTCGGCCGCGAAGGGCTGCTGGTCCTCGACGCGCAGCGCGGGCAGATACGGGTCCTGGCCGGCCTCGTCGAGCAGGGCGACCCGGAGGCCCGGCGCCGGCTGGTCGTCGTGGGTCGCCAGGATGACGGCGCCGTACCGCTCGAAGCCCTCGCCGACCTCGGTCGGGTGACCCGCGGTCTTCCGGAACCGGGAGAGGCCGATGTACCGCCCGAGGTCCAGCACCAGCCCGGGATGGGCCAGCCGCTCGCGTACGGCGGTGAGCGCGGCGGGCAGCGCGGCCCGGAGCGGATCGCCGGCGGGCAGCCGGTGGGCGAGCCAGGCGGCGAGGCCGACCGAGCCGACCAGTGTGTCCGCGGTGAACCCGACCGCGTCGTCGCCGACGGGCCGGACCCGGTCGCCGTTCACCGCCCACTCCAGATCCCGGGTGAGCCGGGGCTCACCGGCCGGGTGCAGAAGTGCGGGCAGGGCGCTCCGCACCGGCCACGGGGAGTGCTTGACCGCGCGGATCGCGTCGCCGAACAGCTCCTCGGGGACGGCTGTCCGCCGGCCCACCTCGCTGTTCCAGACCTCGGCCGCGGCGGCCACGTCCGGCCCCTCGGTCCACAGCCGGGCGGGGTCGGCGGGCAGCAGCGCGGCCACCACCGCGGAACGGATCCCGCCGTCGACGCCGCGCAGTTCGTCCTTGGCGACGGCCGCCGGGGCGGCCTTCACCCCGAGGGTGCCACGTGCCTCCGTGGTCAGGAACGTGCGCTCGTAGACGTCGATCCGTGGCAGCCCGGCCACGATCAGCCGGGCCATCGTCTCGGTGACGCCGGTGCGGCGCGCGAACTCCTCGGCGGCCTCCGGGAACCAGGGCGCCGGTCCGCGCGCGGCCAGCTCCGAGAGGAACGCGCCGAGCCGGGCCGCTTCCCCCTTCCCGCCCAGCGGAGAGGACTCCCGGAGCGTGTACGGCTCCGGTGCCTCGAACCGGCCCGCCGGGTCGTGGAAGAACCCGGTGAAGGCGCAGCCGTCGTCGTCCAGGGAGCGGCGTCCCACGATCGCGACGAAGGCGCCGCCGCCCAGCGGCAGCAGCCCGTTCCACGAGCCCTCGCGCCACTCGCCCGACGGGGTACGCAGCTGATCGGCCGTCAGGTGCAGGACCACCTTGCGCCACCGCTCGGACGCGGTGCCGACACCGAGCCCCAGCGCTTCGAACCGGTCGAGCAGGGCGCGCAGCGCCTCCCGGTGCTCCTCCGCGGTCGTGCCGGCCGCCGCCCGGAAGGCGATGGCGGCCACGCGGTCGGTCAGCGACGCCAGTTCCGGGTGCCCGGTCGGCAGCCCGGGCCCGTCCAGGTGGAGGCGCACGGTCGGCCCCTCCGGCGCGGCGGTACCGGGGAGGAGCCCGGCCGTCCTGGTCATCGCACGCAGGGTGCGGAAGACGGTGTCGGCCTCCGCGTCGCGGTTCCACCAGGAGCGCGTCGACTCGCCGAGGCCGCTCATCGCGTCCTGGAGCACGGTGTCCGCCGGCCCGGCGGGCCCCTCCAACTCCTCCACGCCTCCGTCGAGCGCCCGGGTGAGGCGGGCCGCCGCCGCGTCGAGGACCGCCTGCTGGCCGGCGGCGTAACGCACGACTCCGGCGATGCCCGCGACGAGCGCGTCATGCGTGACCGGCAGGAGGGCGCGGATCGCGTCGGGCAGCGCCTCCTTGTCGTCCTTCGCGGCGGCCGCCAGGAGGGCCGCCGATGTCCCCCCGTCGATGCGGCGCAGCGCGGCGGAGCCCTCCGGGTCGCGCGCCGTCATGCACTCCCAGAACTGCACCGGCGGCAGCAGCAGCGTGCCCTCGCCGAAGACGCCCGGAGTACGGTCCGTCTTCGCGACGGAGGTGACGACGCCGTCCGTGTCGACGACTTCGAGCTGCCAGCCGTTGCGGACGACGGCACGGGCCCGGTCGGCGCCCGGGAACACGACGAGCGCGGACGGCCTGCCCCGGCCCGCGGGCAGGGTGACGGAGTGCCCGGCGAGATCCTGGGTCCGCCGGGAGCCGTCGGGCAGCTGGACCGTGCGGATACCGACCACGCCGTCCACGGGCGCGGAGACCGGCGCGTGGCCGACGGTCGGCGAGGGGCCGAGCCATCCGCTGTCGAAGGCGCTGCCCTCGGGGGCGTCGCGCAGCGCGTCGGCCAGGAAGGCGGGCATGCTCATGCGCCCGCGCTTGCCCGACCCAGGGTCGTACTCGTACCAGCCGTGCGTGTCCTGCTCGCCCTCCGCGTGCCACACCCAGTACGAGGCGCCGTCGAAGGCCAGCCACCGCTCGTCGGGGATCGTGGTGTCCCCGACGTGCAGGACGCCCGCGCCGGTGGTGCGGCCGCCGCCCGGCAGGGGCAGGGTGAGCTTCAGGTCGGCCTTGTACCAGTCCATCTCCGTGCCCCGCGTGCCGCCCGGGCCCTCCATGGTCTGGGGGTGGTCGGCGCGGGTGTGCCAGTAGCCGCGCAGGCCGCCGTTGCGGGACCGCCAGTAGACGAGCAGTTCGCCGTCCACGTGGTGGAATCCCGGGTCGCCCCACTTGTCGTCCGCCGGGATACGCAGGTCGTGCGTGAGGAGCGTGCCCTCGGCGCCGATCACGCGGGCCTGTGCGGCGCCCGCCACGACGAGGTGCGGCCAGGCGTCGGCGACGATCAGGTCCTCGACGTCGTCCTTCGGGACGAGGCCGGCGGTCGCGTCCTCCCAGGCGGGCCAGCCCAGTTCGTCGAAGAGCCCGGCGCGCAGCGTGCGCGACAGCACCGGCGCAAGGTCGGTGGCGACGGCCGCGCGCACCTCGTCCTCGGCGAGCGCCAACGCCTCGGCGGGCAGCCACTTCAGCCGGGTGAGCGCGTCGGGCAACTGGGGCAGACCCACGGCGGCGAACCGTCGGACGACCCCGCTCACCCACTCCGCCAGCAGCGGGCGCCCGCCCGGCGACGCGGCCAGCACACGGATCGCCCGCCGCCCGGAGTCGTCGTCGCTGAACCGGTCCGCACCTCGCTGGAAGGCCTCGTGGAACCGGGAGTCGGCGGTCAACGACAGCAGTTCGCGGTGCCCGTCACCCGAGGCCCACTGCTCCAGCGGCAGCCCGTCGCCCTTCCCCGGGGCGGCCACGGGCACGTCCAGGGACAGCAACAGGTCCATCAGGTCGATGTCGTGGGTGACCTTCAACTCCCGCCCGGACGAGGAGAGTTCGGTACGCAACTGGTCCGCCGCCCGCTCCACCAGCGGGTACAGCTCAGGCATCCGGGTGGAGCCGCGCCAGGACCGCGCCCGCTCCCGGTACGTCAGGAACCGCTCCAGCCAGCCCGCCGTGCCGTCGTGCGGCCGTTGCTCCTCGGGCAGGGAGCCGTCCCACAGCCCGGCCGTGGCGCCGGAGACCCGCAACATGTCCAGCCACATCGAGGGCATGTCGTCGTCGTGGGACGAGGGGAGCGTGTCCAGCAGGGTGCCGCGCATGCTCGGCTCGCGCACCGCGAGCGCCGCCAGCGCCGTACGGTGGCCCTTCCACCAGCCCGCCGCGGCGCGCAGCGTGGAGGGCAGCACCAGCAGCTCGGCCAGATAGGCCTGTTCGGTCAGGTCCGGGTCCCGGCCGGCGGCTCGCGCCAGCCGGCGCAGATCGCCCGCCATCTGCGCCGACGGCGGCAGACCGCCCGCCGTGCGACGCAGGCACAGTGTGGTGAAGCGCCGCAGCGCCTCCTCGGCCGGGACCCGCGCGGCCAGCTCCTTCGCGTACGCCGACAGCACCTTCACCGGGAGCGCCCCGGCCAGCGCGAACTCCAGGAACACGGCGTCGAGCCGCTCCTCCTCGACCGTCAGCCCGTGCTCCGCCTCGGCCTTGCGGGCGCGGGTGAACAACTGCGCCGCGTAGGTGGCGTTCTCCTCCTCGAGGAACACCCGCCCGGCCTGCTCGTAGAAGGTCGGCAGGAAGTGCGGCACCGACGCCGCCAGCCGCTCGCCGAGCTCCAGGTAGGCGTCCATGGCCAGCTTCGGCTTGGTCTTCGCCTGCCGGGCCGCCCGCTCCAGGTCCGGCACGACGCCCAGCGCGTGGTGCCCGTCCGCCGGGTGGTGCACCAGCACCCACTCGGGGAACCCCAGCGACTGGCGCAGCCCCAGCCCCACGACCGCGGGCTCCGCGTCCTGCTCCAGACCGAGGAACCCGGCGGCCAGATCCTCCGCCGCGCCCAGCTCCCCGGCGACCAGCCGCACGACCACCCGGTCGTCCAGGCCCGGATGACGGTACGTCCGTGCGGTCAGCGGCACCGCCCGCTCCCCGGCCTCCTCGGTGTCCGGCGGCAGCACCCCGCCCGCCGCCAGCAGTTCCTCGTACGACACCCGCGTCCCCCCGCTCATGCGTCCTTGCCCTCCTCGATCACGCGCCCGGCGTACAGCGCCGCGGCCATCCGCATCCCCTCCGACCAGGCGACCGGGCCCACTTCGCCCAGTGGCAGGGCACGGCCGTCCTGGTCCTGCCAGGTGAGGCCGCCGGTCTCCACCTCGTCGTCCCAGTACGGCTCCCCGATCCACACGGAGGCCTCGACGGTGCGCTCGCCGTCCCGGACGCGGGCGGTGGCGTAACCCCCGGAGACGCGGTACCCCAGTGAGGTGGCGCGCGCGGCGAGGGCGAAGCGGGAGCGGAACTGTCCCCCGGTGAAGTCCCGCACCTGCGTGGCCTTGGCGGCGAGGCCGTCCGGCCGCCGCCAGGTCGCCCGGTGTATCTGCTCGACGCGCTGGACGATGCCCAGCTCCGCCGCGAACTCCCGGATGTCGTCCAGGTCCGGCAGCAGCACCGGGTGAGGCAGGGTCACCGTACGCGGGGAGAGGCGGACCGTCTCACCGTCCAGGTTCACCACCCGCAGCTCGCCGGAGTCGGTGGCGCCCCGCAGGAAACCGACCTCGTCCGGGTCGTCGCCGACCACCGCGAGGTCGCGCAGTGCGGCCTGCCACGCCTCGTCCGGCCACACCCGGGCCAGCAGACCGGTGGGTACGGGCAGTGACGACACCATCCAGGCGTCCACCTGCGTGACGCACGCCGCCGCGTGCCGATCCAGCCACTCGGCGAACCGGCGCAGCCGGTCCACCTCCGGGTGGTCCTTCAGTGCGCGCGGCAGTGACTTCAACTGCCGTCCCGCCGCCCGGCCCGAGGTGGCTCGCGCCGCCACCCGCCCCTCCACAAGGGCGACTTCATACCCGTCACCCGCCGACAGCCAACCCACGCTCCCCAGCCCTCCGCGTCAGTTCCACAAGAAGAAAGCACAGTTCAGCCGGGGAATCCCGGCCCAAGTGCGACCATGTGCGGAACGCTAGCGGCAGGCACTGACAATCGGTCCGGGAGCCTCCGCGCGAGCCCCCTGCGGCGCGTCGGGAACCCCGACGACGAACGGGCACGCGAGAGGATCCCTCCGGCGTCCGGCAAGCCAATCGAAGCGAGCACGCCGACGCATCCGTAGACCTACGTAACCGGAGTACGTATTACCGGCCAGTCGCCGATCCCGGCGCCGTACGGTCGGCGTGCTCACCCTCCGCAGCGGCGCGCGGGTGAGGCGCCGCCGCGGAGCGGGTGCGCGCACCGGACGCGCCCCGGATCGGGGACGCGGCTCGGAACGGTGAGCGCCCGATCCTCGGCCGGGCGCTCACCCTCTGGCCCGGACGGGGCGGGTCAGTCGCACGTGCCGCTCGGCCGGGCCCGTGTCACCACCTGGCTGATGCCGGTGGTCGCGTCGAGCCAGACCACCCGGGTGCCGGTGGCCGCCGCGGCGGAGAGCTGCTCGCCCCGGTTGCAGGAGACGCGGCCGCGAGTGCCGTCGTCGCCGGAGAACTGCCAGAGCTTGGCCAGGGACTCGTTGCGGATCGCGGGGTCGCCCGTGCGGGCCCCCGCCGTGACCGTGTTCTCGGAGGCCGTCACATCGAAGACGTTGAGGGCGTTCGGGCCGGTCTCCGGGCTCAGGTCCACCACCCCGGAACCGTCCAGGGCGGCACGCCGCAGCAGCGTCCTGCCGTCGCCTCGGACCTCGTTGGCGAGCCAGTACGCGTACCGGCCGTTGACGGCGGTCGGGCCGAGGCTCGTGGTCGACTCCGACCGGTGGAGCAGGGTGTCCTCGCCGGTCGCGACGTCGATGATCCGGGTGGAGTACGCGTACGTCGCCCGTACGCGCCGGTAGTCCTGGTAGACGACGCGTCCGTCACTGAGCGACGGGAAGGACGCCCGGCGGTAGGTGCCGCCCCCGACGGAGACCTTGCCCGCCGGATTTTCGAGGCTCAGATAGGTCACGCCCCGGCGCCCGCCGTGGTTGTGGTGTTCGAAGGCCACCGTGTCGCCCTCGACGGCCATCGAGGACCCCACGTCCCGGCCGGACCACAGCTTCTGGACGGGACCGCCGGCCAGCGGCCGCGCGAGGACCTCCACGGGGCCGGAACCGTACGCCGCCCACACCACCGTCCTACCGTCGGTCGCCGGATTGACGTGGTAGCGGCCGTCGTTGGGGCTCATCAGCTTCAGCCGGCCGGTGCCGTCCGTGCGCCCGGCCCACACCGAGTACGCCTCGGTGCCCGCCTCGTTCGAGGACGAGGCCACCCACCAGTCACCGCCCGCGCCCAGGCGGGAGTCGCTGGTGTTGACCCGTTCGAGGAGCAGGTCGGAGTCGACGCCCAGGGCGAGCTCCCAGTTGGCCACGATGCCATGGGCGTTGAACGCGCGCACCACGGCGTTCAGATCCTGACCGTCGACCCCCGTCGCCCTGGCTGCGGCGACCACCGCGTCCCGGCCCTGCGTGAACCCGTCGAGCGGGGTGAGGTACTCGGTGAGCGCCTTGTACACGACCCTGTCGGTGAGTTCGGCACCGAGGTCCTCGCGGATGTCCCACAACGCACCCGAGAAGATGGTGGAGTTGAGGTGGACGCCACCGCTGTCCGTGCCGAACCCCACACCGAGGAAGGACTTGGCCGTGGTCCGCCCGTCGTTCAGGTCGCGGAGGGCGCACTCGCCCGGTGTCCTGGTACGGCAGAGCCGTTCGCCCAGCAGCCCTGCCTCCGGGTCGTCCATGGGGACGCCGTACACGTCCGTCTCGACGGCGTTGCCGAAGTAGTCCGCGATCGCCTCGTTCAGGGCGCCGGACTGGCCGGCGTAGACGAGGTCGGCGGAGTGGTCGATGACGCCGTGGGTCATCTCGTGGCCGACGACGTCCAGTCCTGCGGAGAGCGGGCGGTACTCGGCGTCGCCGGTGCCGTACACCATCTTCGCGCCGTCCCAGAAGGCGTTGACGTACGGCTGCCCGTAATTCGTCACTCCCACGAGGGAGTCGACCGACAGGCCGCGTCCGTCGAGGCTGTCCCGGCCCTGTTTGTCCTTGAACCAGTCGTACACCTGCCCGGCCGCCCAGTGCGCGTCCACCGCGCCCGCCTCGGTCGCCTCCGCGCCGAAGTCGGGGGTGGGCGAGGCGAACTCCTGCATGTCGGCGGGCCATTGGCCGGCCACGTCGGTGACCTGCCTGCCGCGCGCGTCCCAGGTGGAGAGGACGGGGCGGCCGGTCTCCTGGTCGGCCCGGGACCGGTCGCGCAGGACGTGGGCGCCACGCGTCTCGTCGAGGGTGACCTCCAGGCCCACGGTCCGGCCGTCCAGCTTGACGCCGGAGCCCGCCGCGTCGGCCCGCCGGGCGGGACGGTCGGCCGCGTTCCCCTCGACGGCCGTCCGGGCGGCCGTGCCCGGAGCTGTTCCCGCGGTCGTTCCCGCGGCCGTTCCGGGCGCGCCGAACGTCTTGATACCGCTGTAGTGGAGGACCGGATAGCCGGCCCCGGCGTCGACGTACACCTCACGCAGCACCGGTTCACCGCCCGCGGGGTGCTCGCCGCGCACGGTGACGTGCCGGGTGAGCACACCCGTGCCGGTGGGCAGGACGACCAGGCCGTGGGAGGTTCCGGTGAACGGGGTCGCGTCCTCCGCGCCGTCCTCCGCGTACGCGGTGAAGTCCTGTGCGCCCAGCTCGGATCGCACGGCGTCCACGGCCCGTTCGACGGCGAGCGCGTCGTCGACCTCGGCGGTGGTGCCGGTCCGCAGACCGGTGAAGTACCTGCCGGAGGTGCCGGTGACGACCCGTTCGCCGTCCCGCTTCTCCATGCGGACGACATACTGCCCGCCCAGGACCGGTACACCCCGGTGCTCCTGCCGGAGCCGTACGATCTCGTGGCCGCCGTCCGTCGTGACGGTCCCCGCCGGTTCCAGGTCCCGTTCCGGGTTCGCGATCCGGTAGCGGCCCCGCTGTTCGGCGAGGTGGGCGCGGGCCGCGCCCACCGCGTTCGGGGCGTCCGGGGCGGGCTCCCGGATGCCCTCCACCAGCGCGGGTGTCGCCGTCCGTTGTCCCGGGATCAGCTCTCCCGGGGTCGGCGGCGGTGTCGTCCCCCCTGTCGCCGCGTCGGCGGGGACCGCCGGGACGACGAGCGCGGCGACGCCCAACAGCGCAGCAGCCGCACCGGACATGCGGCTTGGTCGTGCTCTGGACAACCCTGCCTGCCTCCGCGAAACGGCTCTCCCTGAAACGGCTCTCCCTGAAACGGCTCTCCCCGAACCGGCTTTCCCCGAGCCGGTTCTTCCGCTCGTCGTGGACCGACGCACAGTCCCCCCATTCCCCCAAGAATCGAAAAACCGGCGGCGGTCGACCGCCGGGCAGGGCCATGGAACAGGCGATGCGCCGACGCATCAACGGGGCGAGGGGTTCCACGGATGACTTCCGGCCCCGTGAGGGCAACGGGAGGCAGGGCAGGGGGAGGCGTGGTGCCGTAGGGCTGGGCGGCACGCGGTCGGGCGGGGCCGGAAATCGGTGGATGGCCGAGAAAGCGCGCACCACGCGGCGACGAGGGAGCGGCCCGCACGGTGCGATACGCGCCAATGCGGCCCCGTCCGCATCATGAGGCGGGCAGGCATCACCGCTCCCCTTCGCACCCCCCGTCACACAGCCGTTACAGTGCGCTTATGCGGGCCGGCGAGTGGTCGACACCGATCCGGCACGCGGCCTTCACGTGGCATGCACTTCCGGCCGAGTGGCGTCCGTTCGGTGTCCGTCGGGGCAGACGGTGCGCTCGCCGGATGCCTAGCCTCCCGGCCCATGCGATCACCACTGATGAGACGCTTCGGCCTCGGTGCCGTCCTGGCCCTCGCCCTCGCCGTGTTCGGTATGGCCCCCAGCGCGAGCGCGGTCGCCGCGGCACCCGCCGAGCTGACGTTCGCCACCGACAGCGCCACCACCACGCCCGGCGGCACGGTGAACCTGTCGATGACGATCACGAACAACCACACCTACGACGTCTGGTTCATCTACCAGACCATCGAGCCCACCTGGCTGACCAACCAACGCCCGGACCTGAAGTACTCCTTCACCGGCTGCAGCCTCGCCACGGCCGCCGGCGCCACCCCCTGCTCCGGGACCGGCCCCGCCAACCTCGGCACCAACTACGGCGCCACCGTCCCGCCCGGCCAGAGCCGTACCGTCACGCTGACGCTCCAGGTCGCCGCCGACTCCGGCTGCAACGGGAACATCGGCTTCTACTCGTACTTCTACGCCGAGTTCAGCGACAGTACGAACGTCAGCGGCGGCCCGGTGTACACACCCGAGACCCGGGTGCTCTGCGGCTGACGGCCGCCGAGGAGATGGACGGCCGTGACGGGAGTGACCTGAAATGATCTGCGATCAGGCTTCCGTCATGGTCTGGACCACTGGCGACAGGGCCGGCGGACCCGAGCGGTCCGCCGGTGCGCCTCGCGGGGCCCGGACCAGCGCGCCGGGCCCTCGCGGTCGTCGCCCGCCATGCTCACCGGCGGATGAGAAAACGACCAATTCGGTTCCAGGTTCGCCCAGTTGGACACCTGCACTTTTCCGTCATGTTTCGCAGCATGACCACGAAAGCCACACACAGACACCACTATGTGACGCGACGGATGCGTCGACGACTGGGTTCTGGAGGGGGACGCCGGCGTCACGCAAGGGGGTGCGTCCGCTCCAGGAGAGGCGTGCTCACCCCTGCCCGGGGAGGGGACTTCACCGCATGAAGCGGACTTCACGCACCACCGTGCTCACGGTGGGCGCGCTCATCGCCGCGCTCGGCCTGCCGGCCGGACCGGCCCGGGCCGACGACACCGCACTCCGTGTCGACCTGCGGGTTCTGGTGGTGAGCGACGGTGGCCCGGCCACCGACGCGATCGCCGCCGAACTGACCGCGGCCGGCACGCCGTACACCGAGATCGACCTGACGAGCTCCGACCGGCCCGTGATCGACGCCGGCTTCCTCGCGGACACCGTCGACGGCCGCCCACGCGCCAGGTTCCAGGCCGTCGTGCTGCCCAACGACAACCCGTTCCCGGCCGGTTCCACCGAGATGACGGCGCTCGCGGCGTACGAGCAGACGTACGCGATCCCCCAGGTCGACGCCTACACCTACGCGCGTCCAGAAGCCGGTTTGCAGTACCCGGTCCACGGCGGCTACTCCGGCAGCATCGACGGCGCCGAGGCCCAGGTGACCGACGCCGGGAGGACGGGCCCCTTCGGCTACCTCGACGGCGCGGTGCCCTTCGAGGACAACGACCCGGCCGTCGGCGAGAGTTACGCCTACCTGTCCAGGCCCGTGACGGGAGCCGACTTCACTCCCTATGTCGAGGCGGCGATCCCCGGCCAGGCGACGCGGGGCACGCTGGTGGGCGAGTACCGGCACGACGGGCGGCGCGAACTCGTCGTCACCTTCGTCTACAACCAGTACCAGCAGCAGTTCCGGCTGCTGGCCCGCGGCATCGTGGAGTGGATGACGGGCGGGGTGCACCTGGGCGCCTCGCGGAACTACTTCGCCGTGCACGTCGACGACGTGTTCGCCGCCGACGACCGCTGGAACACCGAGCTCAACTGCACGCCCGGCGACGTCGACTGCGCCGACCCGACCGTCGAGCCCGACCCCATCCGCATGAACCCGGACGACGTCGGCCACGCCACCGCCTGGCAGACCGACAAGGGCTTCACCCTCGACCTCGCGTACAACGGCGCCGGCAGCGTCGACCACCGCGAGGACAACAACGGCGACGACGCGCTCACCGACCGGCTGATCGCGGACCGCAACCGGTTCCGCTGGATCAACCACACCTACTCGCACCCCTTCCTCGGCTGCGTCCAGGACACCACCGTGGTCCCCTGGAGATGCGCGACCAACGCCGACGGCTCCACCCGATGGGTGAGCCGCAACGACATCTCCGACGAGACAGCCACCAACCGGGTCTGGGGCGAGACGGCCGGACTCCCCCTGGAGAACGACGAGTTGGTCACCGGTGAGCACTCCGGCATGAAGGTGCTGCCGCAGCAGCCCGAGGACAACCCCAACCTGGGGCTCGCCCTCGACGACAACGACATCACCTGGCTCGGCTCCGACAACTCCCGCGAGCCCGCCCAGCGCCCGGTCGGCCCCGCCACGACCGTCCCCCGCTACCCGATGAACGTCTTCTACAACGCGGGCAGGGCGGCCGAGCAGGTCGACGAGTACAACTGGATCTACACCAGCCGCGCCCAGGGCGGCAGCGGCATCTGCGAGGACAACCCGGCCACCACCACCTGCCTGTCGGCACCCCTGGACACGGCCACCGGATACGAAGAGGTCATCGTGCCGCTGGAGAAGCGGATCGCCCTCGGACACGTCCTGGCCAACGACCCGAAGCCGCACTTCATCCACCAGTCGAACCTGGCCGAGGACCGCATCGCCTACCCGGTGCTCAGCGGCGTCCTCGACGGCTACGCGGCGCTGTTCGCCGAGAACACCCCCGTGGTCAACCTGAGGATGAAGGACATCGGCGCCGAACTGCGGCGCAGGGCCGCCTGGCGGGCCGCCCTCCAGGCCGGCGAGGTCACCGCCTACCGCATCGGCGACACCGTGACCGTCGAGGCAACGGACGGACTGGCGGTCACCGCGACCACGCCCACCGGCACCACCCTCGCCGGCTCCGCCTTCGGCGACGCCTACGCCGGCGCCGTCTCCGGCTGGACCCCCTCCGCGGGCGCCCCCCTCGCCCTCGCCCTGCCGACGTCCGCCGGCGCCCCGGACGCCGTCACCACCGAGTCCGTCGAGGCCACGGAGCCCGCACCGGACACCCGCGTCCCCGCGGGCGTGAGCGAGAGGGTGCCGTACTCCGCGGACAACTGACCCGCGGCGCCCGCCCACAAGTCGTTCCGGACCGCCCACCGGTGGCCGCGACGGCAGGGAACCACCCCACACCACGGCCGTGGAGCACACCGATGCCTGTTCCTCACGACGCGCGCCGACTCGGCGCGGCGCGCGTCACCCTCCTCACCGAAGGCACCTATCCCCACAGCCACGGCGGCGTGAGCGTCTGGTGCGACCAACTCGTCCAGGGCATGCCCGACCTCGACTTCGACGTCATCGCCGTCACCGGCACCGGACGCGAACCCGTCGTCTGGGACCTGCCCGCCCACGTCTCCCGCGTGCTGTCCGTCCCCATGTGGGGCGACCCGCCGGAGGGCCGCCCGCCCCGGGGCCGCGCCCGCCGTCGACTCGCCACCGCCTACGAGCGGTTCCTGACCGCGCTGCTCGATCCGCGGGCCGAGGACGAATTCGCGCCCGCCCTGTACGCGATGGCACGGGCCGCGGCGGACGGAACACTGAGCCCCTTCCTGCGCTCGGACCGGGCGATCACCCTGCTGACCGCCGTCTGGAACCGCCCGGGCCTGGCCGTGCGGGAGGCCCGCCCCACCCTGCACGACGCACTCACCGCGACCTCCCTGCTCGAACACGCCCTTCGCCCGCTGGCCTCACCGCCGCCCGAGACCGGCGTCGCGCACGCGGTCAGCGGCGGCGTCGCCGTCCTCCCGGGCCTCGCCGCCCTCGAACGGCACGGCGTCCCGCTGCTGTTGACCGAACACGGCGTCTATCTGCGCGAGCGCTACCTCGGCTACCGCACCGCCCCCTACCGCTGGCCGGTCAAGGCCGTCGTCCTCGGCTTCTTCCGCCTCCTCGCGGAGGAGACCTATCGCCGGGCCGCCCTGATCACCCCGGGCAACCGCTACAACCGGCTCTGGGAGGAACAGGGCGGCGCCGACCCCGAGTCCATCCGTACGGTCTACAACGGCGTCGACCCCGCCGCCTTCCCGCCCGCCGGGCCCGAGCCGGAGGCGCTCACCCTCAGCTGGGCGGGCCGCGTCGACCCCATCAAGGACCTGGAGACCCTCATCCGGGCGTTCGCCCTCGTCAAGGCCCGACTCCCGGGCGTCCGGCTGCGGTTGTTCGGCGGGACACCGCGCGGTGGTGAGGCCTACCGGGAGCGCTGCGAGGCCCTGGCCACCGAGCTCGGGCACGGGGACGCCGTCACCTTCGAGGGACGCGTCGACGACATCAAGGACGCCTACGCGGCCGGCAACGTCGTGATGCTCTCCAGCATCAGCGAAGGCTTCCCGTTCACCCTCATCGAGGCCATGTCGTGCGGGCGGGCCACCGTCTCCACCGACGTGGGCGGCGTGCGCGAGGCCGTCGGCGACACCGGTCTCGTGGTGCCGCCACGCGACCCGGAGGCGATGGCGAAGGCCGCGCTGGAACTGCTGGGCGACCCCGCGCGCCGCCGGGCGATGGGGGAGGCGGCGCGCCTGCGGGTGATCGAGCAGTTCACCCTCCGCCAGACCATCGACACCTTCCGGTCCATCTACCTCGAACTGCCCACGCTGGACAGGCAGTCGACGATCGGCTCGCTCCCGGCGGCGGCACCGACCCCGATCAGCACGGTGGCCGGATGAGCGGGCCCATGTCCCTCGAACCCGGCGGTGTCGAACAGGACACCCTCGCCATCCGGCTGGCCGACCGGCGCCGCCCGCGCCGACGCCCCAGCTGGGCCCTCGGCGACGACACGACACTCGCCATCCGGCTGCCGCGGCGGGGCCCGGACGAGGAGGCGGTCAGCGAACTCGCCGCCGAACTCGCCGACCGCGTCGGCCCGGCCGTCCACCCGTACGAGGTGGCCGCCCTGTTGGAGGCGGAGGGCCTGACCGCCTCCCTGATCAAGGAACGGTACGGTCACCCGAACCTGTTCTCGCTCGCCGCGGCCCTCTACGAACGGGTGCCACGGACGTTCCCCGAACCCGCGCCGAGCGCCGACCCCTGGCGCCCGGACACCGTGCGCTGTCTCCTGCGAGGCGTGCTCTTCGCCCTGCCGGGACTCGCCTATCTGCTGACCGCACCGCTGTGGAACCCCGGAGCACACGCCCCGGCCCTCGTCGTGGCGGGACTCGTCTCCTGGGCCTGGGGCCAGGCCCTCGGCCACCGCGCCCATCTGCGGATGGCGACCGGGCGGCACGAAGCGGGCCGTACGCTCCTGACCGGCGCGCCCGTCGGAGCGGCGGTGGCCACGGCGATCGCGGCGCTGCCCGCCGAGGGCGGCCCGGTGACCCTGGTGGCCGCCGCGCAGTCCGCGTACCTCGCGGCGGCGGGCGTCCTGCTGGTCCTGGGCAGGGAGCGTCAACTGCTCGCCGCGCTCAGCCCGTTGATCGTCGGCGCCGCCGTCCTGCCCTGGTGGGAACCGGGCCCGTGGCTGCGGGCCGGACTGCCGCTCCTCGCCCTGTGCGCCACGCTCGCCGTCACCGGCCGAACCCTGTGGGCCGCCCGCGCCGTCCCGGCCGTGCCCGGCGCCGGCCGTCCGCGTCTGCTGTGGTCCCTGCCGTACGGCCTCTTCGGCCTGGCCGCCGGCGTGCTGGTACTGCTGGAGGGCCGGGAGGAGCCGTACGCGGTGATCGTGCTCACCGTCAGCATGGGCCCGGCGGAGTGGCTGCTGTACCGCTACCGGGGGCTGTCGGTCGCCGCCCTGCGCGCCGTCGCGACGCCCGCCGGGTTCCTGCTGCGCTCGGCCGGGATCCTCGGCCTCTGCCTGCTCGCCTACCTGGCGCCGCTGCTGCCCGCGGCCCTGCTCACCGACGCCGACCCGGCCCCCCTGCTCCTGCTCGCGGCCGTCCTGTGGACCGCGCTGCTGCTCCAGGCGTTCGGGGCGGCCTGGCCGTCGGCCGCGATCTGCCTCGCGGCGGCGGGCGGCGCCGGTGCGGTCACCCTGCTGCGTCTGCCACCCGGCGACCTGGCGCTGCCCCTGTGCAGCGCCGCCGCCGCGCTCTGTCTGTCGGCGTGCGCGCTGCGGCTGCTGGGCCGGCCCGCGCCGCACGCCTGAGCCCCGCGCTCACCCACGACCACCGCGCACGCCCCACGTCCCACGTCCCACCCCTCACATCCGACCGACCGGAAGGACACACCAGTTGACCTCCGCACCGCTCGCCGCCGTCACCGGAGCCGAGGGCTTCATCGGCTCTCACCTGACCGAGGCGCTGGTCGCCTCCGGCCACCGGGTCCGGGCCATGGCCCAGTACAACTCCTTCTCCTCCTACGGCTGGCTGGAGACCCTGCACCCGGACGTCCTGGACCAGGTGGACATCGTCCTCGGCGACGTCCGCGACCCCGGCTCGGTCCGTGGCCTCCTCGACGGCGCCGACACCGCCTACCACCTCGCCGCCCTCATCGCGATCCCGTACTCCTACCAGGCTCCTCACAGCTACGTGGACACCAACGTCACCGGCACCCTCAACGTCCTGGAGGCCGTCCGCTCCCTCGGCACACCACGACTCGTCCACACCTCCACCAGCGAGACCTACGGCACCGCCCGGACCGTGCCGATCACCGAGGACCATCCCATCAACACCCAGTCCCCGTACGCCGCTTCGAAGGCGGGCGGGGACCGGCTGGCCGACAGCTACCACGCGAGCTTCGACACCCCCGTGGTGACCCTGAGACCGTTCAACACCTTCGGGCCCCGCCAGTCGATGCGCGCGGTGATCCCCACGGTGATCGGCCAGGTCGCGGCGGGGGAGCGGACCATCACCCTCGGCGACCTGCGCCCCACCCGGGACTTCACCTTCGTCAAGGACACCGCGCAGGCCTTCCTGGCCGTCGGCACCGCACCCGCCGAACAGGTCGTGGGCCGCACCTTCAACGCCGGCACCGGCGGCGAGATCTCCGTCGGCGACCTCGTCGCGCTGATCGGCAAGGTCATGGAGAGCGAACTGGACGTACGCGAGGACGAGGCACGCATCCGGCCCGCGGGCTCCGAGGTCATGCGGCTCGTCGCGGACGCGAGCAGGCTCACCGCCGCGACCCGCTGGCAGCCCGCCCACACGCTGGAGGAAGGCCTCGCGCACACCGTGGAGTTCTTCCGCGACCCGGCCAACCTCGCCCGCTACAAGACGGGCATCTACAACATCTGACCCCCGCCCGGCACGTCCCCGCGCATCCACGAAGTCCACGAATCCAACGAAGCAAACAAAGCCAACGAAGCAAACAAAGCCAACGAAGTTCACGAAGTCCGCGAAGTCCACGAAGGAGGAGCACATGCACGCAGTGATCCTGGCGGGAGGCAAGGGCGTCCGGCTGCGGCCCTACACGACCGCGCTGCCGAAGCCGCTCGTCCCCATCGGCGACCAGCACGCCATCCTGGAGATCGTGCTGCGCCAGCTCTCCACGGCCGGCTTCACCCACGTCACCATCGCCATCGGCCACCTCGGCGAGATCATCCGCGCCTACGTCGGCGACGGCTCCCAGTGGGGCCTGACCGTCGACTACGCCACGGAGGAGAGCCCCCTCGGCACCATGGGCCCGCTGCTGAACCTGCGCGACCGGCTGCCCGAGACGTTCCTCGTCATGAACGGCGACATCCTCACCGACCTCGACTACGCCGATGTCCTGCACCACCACCGCGAGTCCGGGGCGCCGCTCACCATCGCCACCTACGCCCGCAAGGTCCACATCGACTTCGGCGTGCTGACCACCCACGACGCCAAGGTCGTCGCCTTCACCGAGAAGCCCAGCATGGACTACCGCGTCTCCATGGGCGTCTACGGTGTCACCCGCGCGACCCTCGACGGCTACACCCCCGGACTGCCCCTGGGCTTCGACGAGTTGGTCCTTGACCTGATAGAGGCTCAGAACCAGCCGCACGCCTACGACTTCGACGGATACTGGCTGGACATCGGCCGCCCCGACGACTACGACCGGGCCAACGCCGAGTTCACCACCCGCAAGTCGCTTCTGCTCAAGGGAGCCTGAGCACCACATGCGCATTCTCGTCCTGGGTTCCACCGGCTATCTGGGCACCCACGTCGTCGAGGGGCTGCGTGCCCTGCCGGGCGTGCTGGTCCTCGGCGGCGGCCGCGCGCCCACCGCCGAGTACGCCATCGACCTCGCCACCGTCCGCCGTGAGGAACTGGCGAAGACCCTGGCGTCGGCCGCGCCCGACACCGTGATCAACTGTGCGGGCGCGACCGGCGGCGACCCCGTCACCCTCGCCGAGGTCAACGCCCGGGGCCCCGCGGTCCTGTGCGCCGCGCTGCGCGAGGCGGCCCCCGGCGCACGACTGGTGCACCTGGGCTCGGCCGCCGAGTACGGCCCCGGCGTCCCGGACGTCCGGGTGACGGAATCGGCGGCCACCCGCCCGCTCGCCCCCTACGGCGCGACCAAGCTCGCGGGCACGGTCGCCGTGACCACCTCCGGCCTGGACGCGGTGGTCCTGCGGGTCGGCAATCCCGTCGGCCCCGGGGCACCGCCCACCGGCCTCCCCGGCCGTATCGCCGGCCTGCTCCGCACGGCAGGCCCCGACGCCGTGCTCCCCCTCGGCGACCTCTCCGCCCACCGCGACTTCGTCGACGTACGCGACGTCGCCCGAGCGGTCTCCCTCGCGGCCACCGCCCCCGGGCCCCTGCCGCCCATCCTCAACATCGGCGGCGGCCGGGCCGTCCCGGTCCGCGAGGTGGTCCGGGGCCTGGCCGACAAGGCCGGCTTCCGGGGACGGATCACGGAGAACCCGGCGGGCACGGGGGCGAGCGCAGGGACAGGACCGGCCGACTCGACGGGTGCGACCGATCCGGCGACGTCCCCTGCGGCTTCTCGTGCGGCTTCTCCCGCGTTTTCTCGTGCGGCCGACGCTGCCGACGCGGCGGAGCCGCCCGGCTCCGCCGAAGTGGTCGGATCGGTTCGCTCGGCGGACGTGTCGTGGCAGTGCTCCGACATCACCGCCGCCGAGGCGGCGCTCGGCTGGCGCCCGGTCCACACCCTCGACGACGCGCTCACCGCGCTGTGGGAGAGCGGCGGGGGTGGCAAGGTCGGCGGGGGCGGAGAGAAGGGTGATCGTACGCCGTGAGTCTGTTGATCCCGCTGTACGTCCACCCGGCAGAGGACCCGGGCGCCTGGCACCGCCTGATCCGGGCCGCGACCCGCACGTACGGCGTCGTCCTCAACCCGGCGAACGGCCCCGGCGACGGCCCCGACCCCGCGTTCACCGCCGCGGCCGGGGCGCTCCGCGCGGCCGGGGCCCGGCTGCTCGGCTACGTCGACACCGACTACGGGGTGCGCGACCACGCCGAGATCGCCGACGACGTACGCCGTCACCAGGAGTGGTACGCGGCCGACGGCTGCTTCCTCGACCAGGTGACGGCCACCCCGGACGGTCTGCCCGACTGCCGTCGGCTCGTCCGGACCGTACGCCGGCTCGGCGCCGGGACCGTCGTCCTCAACCCCGGGGTCCATCCGGCCCCGGGGTACGCCCGCCTCGCCGACCTGACCGTCACCTTCGAGGGCCACTGGTCGACGTACGTGTCGGCGTTCAGCAGACCCACCTGGGCCGCCCGGCATCCCCCCGAGCGGCTCTGCCACCTCGTCTACGGCGTCCCCGAGGCGCTCGTACCGCTCGCCGTCCGCACCGCACACGACCGAGGTGCCGCGGTCTGCGGCCCGGTGACCGGCGAACCACCCAACCCCTGGGCCCGATTGACCCCCGCCCTCACCGGGACGGACCGATGAGGAGGCCGACGCTCGCGCACCTGGCCCCGCTGACGGTTCTGGCCGTGCTGACGGCTTCGACGCTGACAGGCTGCACGGGGGACGGCGGCGGGGACCGGTCGGCCAACTCGCCCGAGCCCTCGCCGAGTTCCGCGAAGGACCGGTGGAAACCCCGCCCCGGACTCGCGTGGCAGTGGCAGCTGGACGGGAAGGTCGACCCGTCGGCGGACGTGCCGGTCTACGACATCGACGGCTTCGAGAGTTCCGCGGCGGACGTGGCCCGGCTGCACCGGGACGGCCGGAAGGTCATCTGCTACATCAACGTCGGCGCCTGGGAGGACTTCCGGCCCGACAAGGACGCCTTCCCGCGGTCGCTGCTCGGCGAGGAGAACGGCTGGGCGGGGGAGCGGTGGCTGGACATCCGCCAGTCCGACGTGCTCCGGCCCCTCATGGAACGCCGTTTCGACATGTGCCGCGACAAGGGCTTCGACGCGGTGGAGCCCGACCTGGTGGAGGGCTACGGCAACGACACCGGCTTCCCGCTCACCGCGCGGGACCAGTTGACGTACAACCGCATGATCGCGGACATCGCCCATGAACGCGGCCTGTCGGTGGGGCTGAAGAACGACCTGCCCCAGATCCCCCAGCTGGTGGCGGACTTCGACTTCGCGGTCAACGAGGAGTGCGCGCAGTACGACGAATGCGGGCGCCTCACCCCCTTCATCGAGGCAGGCAAGGCCGTGTTCCACGTGGAGTACACGGAACCCCGGAGCGGCTTCTGCGCCGAGTCCCGCCGACTGAAGCTGTCCTCCATGGTGAAGCGACTGGAACTCGGGGTGTGGCGACAGCCCTGCTGAGCCTCCGAGCCGTCGTCAGCGCCTCCTACTCCTTCGACACCGGCCGGGTGCCCTGTCGTCCGGTGGGCGGGGTGGCCGGCCGGGCCCGGCTCGGTTCGGTCCATGAGGGGGGACCTGGTGGAGTGGTTGATCGGGATCGAGGAGCGGGTCGCTCTGGTGAACGCGGCTCTCTGAGGCTGCTCCCCATGTCCGCCGTCGACCAGGGCTCCGACACCCGTGACGAACTCCTCGCACTGCGCGACCTGTGCGAGGACGTGCGGCAGGCGGGAATCGACATCGGCCCCTACCCGCGCGAAGCGGCGGAGTTGTCCAGCCGCGAGGACACGTACGGCGTGGGCTCCCTGCGGGACCGCGAGGTCAAGCGGGGCGCGGCGGCCTCCCCTACCGAGGCCAGCGCCCTGGAGACCGTCGACGACCGCTTCAGCCGAGACCCGTTTCGACCCGATAGGATCCCGCGAAACCCGCGACGCTGCGTCTCATAGCTCACAACCGTGCGTGACCAGCCTGTTTCCGCTGTACAGGACCGCGCTCCGACGGCTTTCGGCTCCTATGGTGGAGATCACAGGAAGGCGACCGACGCTGAGGCGGCGACCATGGAGGATACGGCGATCGACTACGCGGCGGTGTTCCAGGCGCTGCCGGGCATGGTGGCGTTGCTGACACCCGAGCTGGTGTACGCGGACGCGAACGAGGAGTTTCTGCGGATGTCGGGCCGCACCCGCGAGCAGGTGGTCGGTCGGTACCTCTTCGACGTGTTCCCCGACAACCCCACCGACCCGTCCGCGAACGGGATGCGGAACCTGGCGGCCTCCCTCAACCGGGTGGTGCGCAGCGGCGAGCGGGACGCGATGGCGCTGCAGCGCTACGACGTGGAGTCGGCGCAGCGGCCGGGGGAGTGGGAGGAGCGGTACTGGAGCCCGGTGAACGCGCCGGTCCTCGGCCCCGACGGCAAGGTGGTGCTGCTGATCCACAAGGTGGAGGAGGTCACCGAGCTGATCCGGGCCCGCGAGCGCGCCCCCGGCGACGGGACCCGGGTGATGGAGGCCGAGCTGTACACCCGCGCCCGTGAGCTGCAGGATGTCAACGAACGGCTGCGCGAGGCGCACGCCCATGAACGGGAGGTCGCGCTCGCCCTGCAGAAGGCGATGCTGCCCGCGCCCCACCCGCTCGGCGACCACCGTGCGGCCGTGCGCTACCAGCCGGCGACCGACGCGCTGAACGTGTGCGGCGACTGGTACGACCTCGTCGGCCTGTCCGGAGCCGACCGCATCGGCATCGCCGTCGGTGACGTGGTCGGCCACGGTCTGGCCGCCGCCGGCGTCATGGGCAAGCTCCGCAGCGCGCTGAGCGCCGCGTCCCTGGTGGCGGACGGCCCCGCCCAGGCGCTGGACGCGCTCGGCCTGTACGCACGCTCCGTGGACGGCGCCGAGAACACCACCGCCGTGCAGACCTGCATCGACTGGGAATCCCACACGATCACCTACAGCAGCGCGGGCCATCTGCCGCCCGCACTGCTGTGCCGCGACGGCACGGTCTCCTTCCTCGACCAGGCCACCGATCCGCCGCTCGGCGCCCGCCCGGAACACACCCTCCGCCCCGAGGCCACCCTCGGCTTCACCGAGGGCGACATCCTCGTCCTCTACACGGACGGACTGATCGAGCGTCGTGACGAGGACATCGACCTCAGCCTCGCTCGTCTGGCCGACGCCCTCGCCCGCCACCGCCGGTCCACTCCGGAATCCCTCGCCGACGCCCTCCTCCACGACCTCCTGCCTTCCGGCCGTGCCACCGACGACGCGGCCCTCGTGATCATTCGGCTGTGAGTCGCACGGCCGGGTTCGCGGCACAGATCCGCCATGGGTTGACCAGGTGCGAGCCGGACCGCGCCCCGCGTGGTTCGGACGGACCTTCGCGCGTACGGGATTACCGCGGCCGGGCGGGGAACCTGCCCTGCCTGCCTACGTGGAAGCTCCACACCTGGTGCGGGGTGTGGAGCCCGGCTCACTCAGCGGAAGGGACCGTCGGTCGCGAAGGCGTGGGCTGCGAAGCGCTTGCCCATGTGACGGTATGCGGCGGCGGTGGGGTGAAGGCCGTCGGCCAGGTCCTCTGCCTCGTCGGGGCCGAGCAGTTCGCGTCCGTCGAGATAGTGGAGGTGGGGATCGGACGCCTGTCGTGCCGCAGCGATCCGGGGCAGCTCGGCACGGACCACCGCCAGCGACAATGCCGGAGCCGTCTGACGAAGCTGTGCCATACGGGTGTGGCGGCGGCCGGCGTAGCGGACTATGGCCTGGTCAAGGTCTTCCGGTGAGTCATCGATTCCCAGTGCTCCAGGGTGCGGATGCGCAGCCCGCCCGGGACCCTGGCAGACGTCCGCAGCCATGCCTGGCCGGGGGCCAGGCCACCACGGCGATCCGCTCGATCTCCGACCAGACGTACACGATCTCCAGTGTGCCCCGGGTCAGGGTCAGCCCGGCCGGTCAGCGTGGACACGGCCCTGCAGCTCCTCAGGGAGGCGCACGGTGGGCTGGACACCGGCCCAGGCCGCCCGCGGCCTTCCTGGACGCCTCCGGCATGGTGGCCCCGCCCGCGGCGTACACCGCGGGCGGGGAGCTGTCGCCGGCGCAGTGCGTGCTGTACGCGGGCGTTGCCGGGCCCTGCGCTAGTAGGACTCCGTTAGGTCTGTCTCGCGGTGCTGTTTGGGGGCATGGTGGGTGTGTGGATGCACATGAAGTGAACCGTGCCCGGGCGAAGTTGGCGTTGTTCGTGGCCGATGTGTTCGCGTCGGTGCCGCGCAAGGATCAGCGGGCCAAGAGTGACTGCTATCTGCGGGGACTGATGGTGGACGGTCGCCGCAAGTCCATCCAGGCCATGGCCTCGCGGCTGCCGGACGGCAACGAGCAGAACCTGCAGCAGTTCGTGAACCAGTCGACCTGGGATCCCGTGCCGGTGCGGCGGCGGATCGCGGAACGGATGGTGCCGAGAATCGGCCCGGATGCCTGGGCGGTCGACGATGTGTCGTTTCCCAAGGACGGGAAGATGTCGGTCGCTGTCGCTCACCAGTACTGCGGGGCTTTGGGCAAGCAGGCCAACTGTCAGGTCGCGGTCAGCGTGCACGCGGTCTCCGACACCGCGTCCTGTCCGCTGCAGTGGCGCCTGTTCGTGCCCCGGGAGTGGGCGGATGATCCGGTCCGCCGACGCAGGACGGGGGTTCCTGAGGAGGTCGGGCACCGGGAGAAGTGGCGCCTGGCCCTGGACGTCTTCGACGAGCTGGCCGGGTGGGGGCTGGTGCCGCCGGCGGTGGTGGCCGACGCCGGCTACGGGCAGAACGCCGACTTCCGCGACGGGCTGGAACGTCGGAACATCGGCTACGTGGTGGCGATCCGCTCGGACGTGACCGTCCACCCGCACGATGCGGTGCCCGCTGCCCCGCCCTGGTCCGGCAACGGCCGCAAGCCTCAGCCCCGCTACCGCGACAAGCCGTCCCCGGTGGCCGCGCTCGCGGCGGACCAGGGGCGGCAGGCCTTCACCGAGGTGACCTGGCGTGAAGGCTCACGCGGGCCGATGCGCTCGCGCTTTCTGGCGCTGCGCGTGCGGCCGGCCGGTGTCCGGTCCCGCCGCCTTGCCCAGGCCGCCGCCACCGCGCAGGAGGGTTTGTGGGACGGTGTCCTGCCCGACGTCACGCTGCTGGTCGAATGGCCCGAAGGCGCCGAAGCACCCACCGATTACTGGCTGTCGAACCTGCCGGCCGACACCCCGCACGCTGAACTGGTCCGCCTGGCCAAGATCCGCTGGCGCATAGAACACGACTACCGGGAACTCAAACACGGCCTCGGCCTGGACCACTTCGAAGGACGTTCCTGGACCGGCTGGCACCACCACGTCACCCTGGTCACCGCCGCCCACGCGTTCCTCACCGAACAGCGCCTGGCCCCAAAAGCCGATACAGCGGACTCACCCTCTACCAGATCCTCGACACCATCCAGGACCTGCTGAACTGCTGGACCGGCACCTGCACCACCTGCCACCGCCCCCTGCCCAGAACATCCACCACCAGCCAGAACCCAAGAGCCAGAGCAACTTAACGGAGTCCTACTAGAAGGTCAGGTTCCAGGCGTCGATCTTGCCTGTGTCGGAGGCGGCGTTGTCGTTGACGCGCAGCTTCCAGGTGCCGTTCGCGATCTCCGAGGAGGCGTTCACGGTGTAGGTCTGGGCGATGTTGTCGGCGCTGCCGCCGGCGTGGTTGTGCAGCGTGTAGACGGTGCCGTCCGGCGCCACCAGGTCGACCTTCAGGTCACCGATGTAGGTGTGCTTGATGTCCACACCCACCTTGAGGGTGGCCGGGGCGTTGCCGGTCACGCCGGTGACGGCGATCGGGCTCTCCACGGTCGCGTTGTCGTTGATGGCGAAGTCCGCGAGGTTCTCGACGTACTTGCCTGGTGGCGGGGTGGTCCCCACTGCCTTGAGGGCGTCGGCCTGTCCCTCGCCGAAGAACGAGTTGTTGGCCGTCGTGCCCGTGCAGCGGCTGTCCGAGGGGCAGGTGATGTCGTTGGCCTGGGCGGCCAGCTTGGCGCGGATCTGCGCCGGGGTGATGCCCGGGTCGGCGCCGGCGATGAGTGCTGCCACGCCGACCACGTGCGGGGTGGCCATCGAGGTGCCGCTCTTGCTGCCGTAGCCGCCGCCGGGGACGGTGGAGTACACGTTGCTGCCCGGCGCCGCGACGTCGATGACGCCCTGCCCGTAGTTGGAGAACGAGGCCTTGGTGACGCCCGTGCCGTTGGCCGCGACCGTGACCACGCCCGGCAGCTCGGTCGGGATGTCGAGGCAGGCGTTGGTGATGGTGCGGGTGACCGGCGTCGAGTCGTTCGGGCTCGCGGAGTCGGTCGTCTTGTGGGCGAGGTCGTAGTTCTCGTTGCCCGCGGCGGCGATCTGGAGGGAGCCCTTGCTCTCGGCGTACTCCTGGGCGCGCTTGACGCCCTCGATGATGGCGGCCTGGTCGATGTTGTCCGGGCAGTTGAACTGCCACGGGTCCGTGTAATAGCTGTTGTTGGTGACCTTGAAGCCGTGGTCACCGGCCCAGACGAAGCCGCAGATGGTGTTCTCGGCGAAGAAGAAGGAGTTGCCCGGCTCGGCGACCCGGACCGCGGAGATCTACACCGATGCCTCCATGGCAATGACCCCACGTGCTACAGCCAGCTGATCGCGGATGCAGGCAAGGTAGGTATTCGATCAGGGTCCCCCACGAAGGCCTCGCCCGACGCAACTTCGCAGATCGCGAAGCGGATGGTCATCACGATCGACCAGAAGGTCATCCCACCCAGTCAACCAACGTGACAGCGCCCATGAGCGGGCTCAGCGGTGGACGAGGCGTAGCTGCAGCCACAGCGAGAGCCTGTCGTCGGCATCGTCCAGTGAGATGTCGAAGAGTTCGGCGGTCCGGCGCAGCCGGTAGCGCAGGGTGTTGGAGTGCACACCCAGCCGGGTCGCGGCTTCGGCGACGTTGCCCACCGCGTCGAGCCATGCGAGGACCGACACGACGAAGTCCGTACCGTGCTCGGCATCGTGGGCGGCCATCGCGGCGACAGCGGGATGCCCCAAGCGCGGTTCGCGGCTGAGCTCGTCGGCAACGCGAGCCAGCAGGAGCCGCGCGTGTACGTCGGTCAGCCCGGCCACCGGCGGTGCGTCGGCGTGGGCTGTCGTCACGCGCAGGATGTCGTCGATCTCCCGGCGCATGGCCGGCAGGGCCGCCGGATCCGTTTCCGTGGAGGCGACCGCTGCGCGGACGCTGTCACCGAAAGCCCCGCGGATCGCGGTGAGCGCGTCTCTCGCGATCCGCCTCGCAGCCTGTGATCCACCGCCCGGCAACAGGACGTAGACCGCACGGGACGTCGTGGCAATACTCGCGTCCGGGCGGAAGGGGACGATGTAGCGGGACAGCGCGTGGCTGAGGTAAGCGGTCAAAGCCACAGAACCCGTCGCGTCGGTTGTCGCGGCGAATCCGAGGAGCCCGAGGTCGACTCCTGACGGAATGGAAAGACGAAAGACTGTTTCGTGAGCCGCCCAGGATCCTTCCAGTGCCCCGAGCAGCGCGCTCTCGCGTTTTTGAAGCTCCAGTTCATTTGCATTGCGGCTGCGAAGAATGTGCAGACTGGCCAGGCGTGCACAATCGACCAGCGCCTGTTCACCGTCTCCGCCGAGGCCGTCGGTGCTTTCGATGGCCCAAATAGTGCCGAGCGGCTGGGTCCCGGCCCTGATGGCTATGGCCGCGCGGGGCAGCGCTCCGAGCGCATCGGGAAAGCGCACGACCTTGTCCGAACCGAGCACGACCCGATACCGCTCGAGGTTGTGATCGATCTCCGGGACACGGCGGCTCAGAATTCCTTCGCGCCGCAGGGCGTCGATGCGCTGGTCCGGCGATGACGAATAGGCCATCACGCGCCGGTCCAGGTCCTCGATGGCAACAGATCCGCCGATGACGGCGCTGGCGGCGTTCGCCAGGATGAACAGTCCGTCCCCGGATCCGGCCTTCGGGTCGCCCCCGCCCCCCTGGGAACCCAGGGCGGAGAGCAGCAGCGCGTCGAGGTGGCGCCAGGAGACCTCGTCCGCCGCGGCGAGCAGGGTGAGGCCGCCGGCCGACGATTCCGCGACGAGGGCGCTGGTATCCGTCCCCCTGAGCTTGAGGACCATCGCGCAGTATCCGCGGTGGGCGGCCTCCCGTACGAGCTCGGCGGCGCCCGCTTGGTCGCCCTGAAGCCCTGGCAGCAACAGGAGCTGGTCCACGCCGGACGGCAGGGGGTCGTGGGGGTCGTGCAGGACGGTCCCTCGAACCGTCTGTTCCAGTCCTCGTGGCGCGGTCAGTACCTGCAGGACCGGCGATCCGATGGTCGCGACGAGGTGCCGGACCGTGGTGGCCGGTGCGTCGGCGACGATCTCACCGCTTGGGTGATCGGACAAAGCCATAGCCAGATCCTAGTCCAATCGGATCAGGACGAGTGATGCGGGCGGGGACAACAATCGCCGCAATGACCTTTCCGCTCCGGGACTCCGCACGGAAAGACTCGTCGAAATTCTTCAACCGGTCGGACACCTGACGCTGACCTGGACCCGATTTCTTCGAATGGAGACACACGTGACCAGAAGTCGTTTCACCATCGCGGCACTCGCAATGGGGACCGTGGGAATTCTGCTCAGTGCCTGTAGCGGCACGTCGGCCACCGGCGACACTGCGACCCCGGCCGCGAGTGGAAGCAGGATTCAGCCGTCGATCACCGTTGACGCCAAGGTCGCGGCACTGCTTCCCAAGCGATTCCAAGCCGGGATCGACGTGGCCAGCGGCGTCTACGCGCCGATGGAGATGCTCGACTCCAACCAGAAGTGGACCGGATTCGACTACGACTTGGGACAGGCGCTCGGAGCAAAGCTCGGCGTCTCGTTCAACTTCAAGAACCAGGCATTCGACAGCATCATCCCCTCACTGCAGTCGGGCAAGCATGACATCATCATGTACGGAATGAATGACACGCCGGAGCGGGAAAAGACTCTGCACTTCGTCGACTACTTCCACGCCGGAATGGAAATCGTCGTGAAGAAGGGTAATCCGGAGAAGATCAGCAAGGTGCTCGACCTGTGCGGCAAGTCCGTCGCGGTCGCCAAAGCCACCACTCAGGCCGACCTGATGAGGGCACAGGAGCCGAAATGCAAGGCCGCCGGAAGGAAGCCGGTCACGGTGATCGAACTGCCCACCGAAGGCGACGCCCTCCTCGCGGTTCGCGCCGGAAAGGCCGTCGCGGACGTGCTCGACGCGGCACCCGCCAGGTACAACGCCGCCACGGCAGGAAGCGGCACCGCGTTCGAAGTCGTGAGTGACCCTGCGCATCCCACAGGATTCGGTCCGGTGTACACCGGCATCGGGGTGCTCCGAAAGAACCACGATCTCGTCCTGGCTCTGCAGGCGGCGCTGAACTCGCTGGTGAAGGACGGCACTTACCAGCAGTTCCTCGACAAGTACGACCTGTCCGCGTACGGCGTCAAGTCCGCGATCATCAACCGCGGATCATGACCGACGAGATCGCGACGGCCAAGAAGTCCAGCCGATTCGCGCCGGACGAGCGGGCCGCCGCAGGCACGCACGACGTAGCTGCCACGCCCCTGCGGCACCCGGGGCGATGGGTGGCCGCCACGGTGCTGATCGCCCTGTGTACCGGCTGGATGTTCTCGCTCTGGCACAACCCGAACATCGAGCACCTGACGATCGCCGATTTCCTGTTCGACGGGCGGATCGTCCAGGGCGTCCTGTTCACGGTCGCACTGACCGGCTGCGCGATGGCGCTGGCGACGGCTCTCGCCATCCTGCTGGCGGTGATGCGGCTGTCCGCCAACCCGGTGCTGCGCGTGATGTCGTGGGCGTACACGTGGTTCTTCCGTGGCACCCCTCTGCTCGTCCAGATCGTGTTCTGGGGCTACCTCGGCCTGCTGTACCAGGAGCTCACCCTGGGTATCCCCTTCACCTCGATTCAATTCGCCTCCGCGGACACCAACGCGATCGTGACCCCCTTCGTCGCCGGCTTGCTGGCTCTGGGGATGAACGAGGCCGCGTACGCCTCCGAGATCGTCCGCGCGGGACTGCTCTCGGTCGATCACGGCAACGTCGAGGCGGCCCACTCGCTGGGGATGTCGCCCGCGTACACCCTGCGGCGCATCGTGCTGCCCCAGGCGATGCGGGTGATCATCCCGCCCATGGGCAACGAGACGATCTCCATGCTCAAGAACACGGCCCTGCTTCAGCTCATCGCGGTGCCGGAGCTCTACACGCAGACCAGCTGGATCTCGGCGCAGAACCTGCGCCAGGTCGAGCTGCTGATCGTCGCAAGCGTCTGGTACCTGGTCCTCACCTCCGTGCTCTCCGTGCCGCAGTACTACCTGGAGCGCAGATACGGCCGCGGCACCAACCGAAGCCTGCCGTTGACTCCCTGGCAGCAGGCCCGCCGCCTGGTGGGCCAGATGCGGACCCGTGTCACACAGGTCGCACACACCGACGCGAGGACGGAAGGAGACGCATGACAACGCAGGTCCTCGACGGATCGAAGCCGTTGGTGGAGGCGCGGGACGTCCGCAAACGCTTCGGCGCGAACCTGGTGCTCAAGGGGATCGATCTCCGTGTCGAGCGTGGGCAGGTGATGTGCCTGCTCGGGCCCTCTGGCTCCGGCAAATCGACATTCCTGCGCTGCATCAACCACCTGGAGCGGGTCGACGGCGGGCGTATATACGTCGACGGTGAGCTGATGGGCTACCGCGAACACGGTGGTCATGCCCGCGAGATGAGACCCAGTCAGATCGCGGCCCAGCGCCGGAGTATCGGCATGGTCTTCCAGCGGTTCAACCTGTTCCCCCACCTCACGGCGTTGGAGAACATCGTCGAGGCCCCGGTCGGTGTGGCGCGCCGGAGCAAAGCCGACGCTCGCGCCAGAGGCATGGAACTACTGGAGCGGGTCGGTCTCACCGATCGTGCGGGCATGTATCCGGCGCAACTGTCAGGTGGCCAGCAGCAGCGGGTGGCCATCGCCCGGGCGCTCGCGATGGATCCGAAGCTGATGCTCTTCGACGAACCGACGTCGGCCCTGGATCCGGAACTCGTCGGCGATGTGCTGAACGTGATGCGCGATCTGGCGAAGAGCGGCATGACGATGATCGTCGTGACCCATGAGATCGGCTTCGCCCGCGAGGTGGCGGACCAGGTCGTCTTCATGGACGACGGCGTCGTCGTGGAATCCGGTGCCCCGACCGACGTGATCAGCAACCCGCAGCACGACAGAACGAGGACATTCCTCGACAGCGTCCTGTAGGCCGCTACCACTCCGGCATGTCCGGTCCGGGACCACGACCGCTCGCCGACCACCTTGTGCCACGAAGAGAGGGACACCCCCTGTGTGTAACGTCGTCCGTCGACCGCTGATCGCGGTCACCCTGGGACGGGACCTGCCTGACCGTCCGTCCGTCTTCAGGCTGGCCGACAGCTATGTACAGGCTCTGACGAGTCCGGGAGCGATACCGATCGCCATCATGCCCGGCATCGACGACACGGCGATCCGGCATGTGATGGAAGGCGTCGACGGCCTGTTCCTCCCCGGCGGAGTCGACCCGCACCCCCGCCACTTCGGAGAGGAGGTGCACCCCAAGACGGTCATCGACGAGGACCTCGACGCTCTGGAGATGAACGCCATCGCCGCCGCGGCCGACTTGGGCATGCCGATACTCGGCATCTGCCGAGGCTGTCAAATCCTCAACGTCGCCCTGGGCGGCAGCCTGGTCCAGCACCTGGAGCCCGGCGGCCCGGTCGACCATCTCCAGGTTCTGCCGCTGGACTCGGAGGTCCACGAGCTCCGGATCGCAGCCGGCTCCCGCCTCGCCGGACTGTCCGATGCCCGGTTCCTCCGGGTGAACAGCCTGCACCATCAGGCCGTCGCCACACCGGCACCGGCGCTGAGGGTGGTCGCCACAGCGGAGGACGGCACCGTTGAAGCCGTCGAGGCCACGGACCCCGACCGCTGGATCGTAGGCGTCCAGTACCACCCGGAAGAGCTCATCGACCAGCGAGCCCACCGCAGTCTCTTCGACGACTTCGTCTCGTCCTGCAGCCGGTTCGCAGCCGCTCGGCAGAATCCGGAAGGATCCGAATGACCACCTCCCCAGCAGCCGAACGACGCGAACGCATCCTGCGCGCGGCCGTACGCGAGCGGCTTCTCGACCCCGACCATGCCGTACTGGCGGCGTTTGTCGACCTCGACGGCGTCGCCGCGAGCGTCGAGGCGCTGCACCGTGCCTTCCCGTCCTCGGTTCAGGCCCTGCACACGTTCGCGGCGAAGGCCAACTGCCTGGTGCCGGTGCTGGAGGAACTGCGGACGCATGGCATGGGCTGCGAGGTCGCCAGCACTGGCGAACTCGCCCAGGCGCTGGCCGCCGGCTTCGCGCCCGAACGGATCGTCTTCGACTCCCCGGCCAAGACCCGCGCGGATCTCAACCGGGCCCTGGCCCTGGGTGTCGCGGTCAACGTGGACAACTTCCAGGAACTCCGGCGCGTCGACAAGATCCTCGCAAGCCGTTCGTCCACCTCCCGGATCGGTGTGCGGATCAACCCTCAGGTCGGCAGCGGGGAGATCGCCGCGATGAGTACGGCCACCGCGACCTCCAAGTTCGGCATACCGCTGGGGGACGACGGCAATCGGGAGCAGCTCCTCCAGGCCTACCGGGACCGTCCATGGCTCACCTGGGTCCACGCCCACGTCGGGTCGCAGGGCTGCCCGCTGGATCTGATCGCCCAAGGCATCGCGAAGGCCGTGGCCTTCGCCGACCAGGTCAACGCCGACCTCGGCCGGCGCCAGGTGACCGGTATCGACATCGGCGGCGGACTGCCCGTCAACTTCGGCAGCGACGAGCCGACGCCGGGCTTCGACGAGTATGTCGCTCACCTCCGGGCCCACGCGCCGGCCTTGTTCAGCGGCGACTACCGGGTCGTCACCGAGTTCGGGCGGTCCCTGCTGGCCAAGAACGGCTTCACCGCCGCGTATGTCGAATACACCAAGACCTCCGGCGGACGCCCGATCGCGATCACCCACGCAGGTGCCCAGGTGGCCACACGTACGGTGTTCATGCCCGAAGCCTGGCCGCTGCGGATCACCGCACATGACCCTGCCGGCTCCCTCAAGGACGGGGAAGCCGTACCCCAGGACATCGCAGGCCCCTGCTGCTTCGCGGGCGACCTGGTCGCCCAGGCCCGTCCGCTGCCCAGGCTCGCACCCGGCGACATCGTGGCCCTCCTCGACACCGGCGCCTACTACTCCTCCACACCCTTCCACTACAACAGTCTTCCCGACCCCGCGGTCCACGGCGTGCGCATCGCTGCCGACGGAAGCATCCAATTCGGGCTGCTCCGCCGCGCAGAGACGATCCAACATGTCCTCGCCCGAACCGGAGGTGTCAGGCTTGGCGCCGACGAGGCGGTCTGAGGAGCCGTTGCTCTTCTGAGCAGTGCTCTTGTCGGTCGACCGAGGATTCCTGGCCGGGGGCTTCCGATGGCCCCTGACAGCGTGTTCCACTAATTGGTCGTGCCGGCTCATTCGAGGAAGTCGGCGACGAGGGCGGCGAACTCGTCCGGATCGGCCAGGCGGATGCCGAGGGTCTCGGCCTTGGCGCGCTTGGAGCCGGCGTTCTCGCCCGCCACGACCAGCGACGTCTTCTTGGAGACGCTGGAGGAGGCGCGCCCGCCGGCCCGTTCGATGAGTTCGTTCATCTGGTTGCGGCTGAGCCTCTCCAGGACGCCGGTCATCGCGCCCGTGACCACCACGGCCATCCCGGCGAGCGGACCGCCCGCGGGCTCGACGCCGCCCTCCGTGTCGGCGGCTTCCTCGTCCGCCGGGGCGGGCGGTGTGGCGCCCGGCTCGGTCATGTTCACCCCGGCCGCCACGAGCTTGTCGATGAGCGGGGCGAGTTCGGCGAGTTCGGCCACGATGGAGGGGGCCTTCTCGGTGCCGATGCCCTCGACCCGCTGGATCGCCTCGGCGTCGGCGGCGCGGATGTTGTCCATGGTGGCGAAGTACCGGGCGATACGGCGGGACATGGAGCGTCCGGTGCCCCGGACACCCAGCGCGCACAGCACCCGAGACAGCGGCCGCCCCTTGGCCGTGTCGAGCGCGGCGAGGAGATTGTCGGTGCTGGTCTCCCCCATGCGCTCCAGGCCGAGGAGCTGCTCCCGGGTGAGTACGAACAGGTCGGCGAGATCGGCCACCAGGCCCGCCTCGACGAGCTGCACGACCCGGGTGTGGCCGAGCCCCTCCACGTCGAGCTGATCGCGGCCGACCGCGTACGAGAGGGACGCCACCAGATGGCAGTTGCGGCCGTTCTCGCAGCGCCAGCGCTGTTCCCCGGTGTCGATGCCGGAGCCGCATCTCGGGCACACCTCGGGGAAGACGATGGGCTGTTCGTCCCCCGTGCGCAGATGGGCGACGGGCGCCTCCACGCGGGGGATGACGTCACCCGCGCGGTGCACCATCACGTGGTCGCCCAGCCGCAGGTCGCGGCGCGTGATGTCGGCGGGGTTGTGCAGGGTGGCGTACGTGATGGTGGAGCCGTCGATCTCGACCGGCTCCAGCACGCCGCGCGGCGCGATGATGCCGGTACGGCCGACGTTCCACTGCACCTCCAGCAGCCGCGTGATCTTCTCGACGGCGGGCAGCTTGTAGGCGATCGCCCAGCGCGGGGCGCGTGAACCGGACCCGGCGGCCTGCTGGTCGGCGGCGAGGTCGGCCTTGACGACGATCCCGTCGATCCCGAACGGGAGCTCGGCCCGCAGCGCGGCGATCTCCTTCACCCGGGCCAGGACCTCCTCCACGGTGCCGGCGGTGACACCGGGCACGGCCGTACTCGCGGTGGTGTTCACCCCCAGTTCGGCGGCCCGCGCCATCAGTTCGCTGTGGGCGAGCTCGCCCAGCCGCGCGGCGGAGTCGGCGTCCGTGCCCGGCAGCGCCAGCAAGGCGTAGCCGAAGAAGGTCATCGGCACCGTGTAAGCCCGCTCCTTGGCACGCAGGGTGCCCGCGGCGGCGTTGCGGGGATTCGCGAACGGTTGCCCGCCGTGTCCGGTGCGCACCTCGTTGGCGTGCTCGAACTGGGCGGTCGTCATGAGGACTTCGCCCCGCACCTCCACGGTGACCGGCTCGGCGAGCTCACCGGGCAGCCCCTCGATGGTGCCGATGGCGTGCGAGACGTCCTCCCCGGCCGTCCCGTCGCCACGCGTGATCAACTGCGTCAGCCGCCCTCGCGTGTACCGGGCGGCGACCGCCAGCCCGTCGAGCTTCGGCTCCACGCTGAACCGCTCCACGTCGTGCCCGATCCGCCGGGCCAGCGACGCCGTCCACGTCGTGAACTCCTCGCCCGAGAACACGTTGTCCAGGCTCAGCATCGCCACCGTGTGCGGCACATCCCCCTCGACCGCCCCACCGGCCACCTTCCCGGTCGGCGAGTCCGGCAGTATCTGCTCGGGATGCTCGGTCTCCCACAGCGCGATGCCCCGCACGAGCCGGTCGTAGGTGTCGTCGTCCAGCACCGACGTACCGCCCGTGTAGTAGGCGGCCGAGGCCTTGACCGCGTCCTCGACGGCCTGCGCGTAGGCGGCGGCATCCACGATCACTGCAACTGATGTCGTCATGCGGACCATCCTGCCTCCCACCACTGACAACGCCCTCGGACGGCGCCCTCGGACGACGCCTGGGAGACTAGTCCCACCAGAAGGACCAGTGGTCCCGTCCCACGAGGTCGGCCGCGTAGTCGGGGAACGGGGTCGGCGGGTCGTCGACGATGTTGTTCGCCGTGCTGAGCACATGTTCGAGAGCGAGCAGGTCCGCGTGTTCCGCGGTGCGCGGCGGCCGGGCGACGGAGATGTCCAGTGTGCCGCCGTGCACGGCCACCAGGTGGGCACCGAACCGTTCCTCCCAGCTGCGCAGCAGCGCACAGAGCAGAGGCAGGGGCGCCTCGGAGTTCCAGCCGAGCAACGCCAGGGCGTCGCTGCCGCGCCGGGCCGGGACGAGCACGAGACGGCAGTCGAGCACTCCGTGATCCGTGCGTGCGATGCGCGCCGGTGCTCCGGAGGCCGCCTCCTGCGGCCTCGGGCCCGTGGGCGCGACCGGCATCGCGGGCGCCAGGCCCGGCCACTGTGCGAAGGGCGGGCCGGGATCGTGCGGCCACGGCTCGACGTCCTCGGGCACCGGCTCCGGCTCGGGCGTCGGGTTCGTCCAGAGCGGGAGTCGCCGACGGCGGTACTCGGCGAAGCCCGTCGCCAGCACCTCCTCCAGACACAGGTCATCGACCAGCCCCGGGTCCAGGGGCTCGCCGATGACGTCGCCGCGGTAGAGGACCGGCAGCAGACCCGTCGTCCCGTGCTCGCTCAGCAGCCGGGGCCACAACTCCCGGAGGGCGCGCGGGAATTCGTCCGAGATCCAGATGTGCGACGGCCCGTGCGGGGTGAAGCGGCCGGCGGGCAGTCCGTGAGTCAGGGAGAAGGGCATGGCGGAACCGTAGATCCCGCCACCGACAACGCGGCTACGTTCGGCGGCCGCGCGTTCGCGCGGCCCATGGCGTCCCGGGCGCGCGGCATGCGGCGGTCGGACTCTTCTCAAGCTCGGCTCACGGCGCCGTCCCACCACGGGCACACCCCGGACCCACCACGGGCCGGACGAGCGGATCGCTCGTCCGGCCCGTGGTCGCGGGTACTGCGGCGCGACGGTCAGACCGCCGGGGACGGGTACGTCGGGTACTCCACTCCGGAGACGTGCTGGACGACGCGGATGACCTGGCAGGAGTAGCCGAACTCGTTGTCGTACCAGAGGTAGAGGATCGCGTTGTCGCCGTCGACCTTGGTGGCGCCGGCGTCGACGATCGAGGCGTGCCGGGATCCGATGAAGTCGCTGGAGACCGAGTCGGGGGCGTTGGTGAAGTCGATCTGGCGCTTGAGCGGCGAGGTCAGCGAGACGTTGCGGAGGTAGTCGAGGACCTCCTCGCGGTCGGTCTCGCGGCCGAGGCGCAGGCTGAGGATCGCGATCGAGACGTCCGGGACGGGGACACGGATCGAGCTGCCGGTGATCGGTGCCTTGAGGTCGGGCAGCGCCTTGGCGACGGCCGAGGCGGCACCCGTCTCGGTGATGACCATGTTGAGCGGCGCGGAGCGGCCCCGGCGGTCCGACTTGTGGTAGTTGTCCAGCAGGTTCTGGTCGTTGGTGAACGAGTGGACGGTCTCCACGTGACCGCGCAGCACACCGAACTCGTCGTCCATCGCCTTCAGCGGCGGCACGATCGCGTTGGTGGTGCAGGACGCGCAGGACAGGATCTGTTCGTCCGGCTTGATCGTGTCGTGGTTGACGCCGTGCACGATGTTCGGGACGTCACCCTTGCCGGGCGCGGTCAGCACGACCTTGTCGATGCCGGGGCGCAGGTGCGTCGACAGACCTGCGCGGTCGCGCCACTTGCCGGTGTTGTCGATGAGGATGGCGTTCTTGATGCCGTACTCGGTGTAGTCGATCTCGGACGGGTCGCCCGCGTAGATCACCTTGATCTCGTTGCCGTTGGCGTTGATCGTGCTGTTCGCCTCGTCGACGGTGATCGTGCCCTGGAACTGGCCGTGGATGGAGTCCCGGCGCAGCAGGGAGGCGCGCTTGACGATGTCCTCGCCGGCTCGCTCCCCGCCGCCGCGCACGACGATGGCGCGCAGCCGCAGGCCGTTGCCCGAGCCGGCCTTCTCGATCAGCAGTCGGGCCACGAGGCGGCCGATGCGGCCGAAGCCGTAGAGGACGACGTCGCGTCCCTCGCCGCCCTCGATCTTGTTGGCGCCCGTGGCGCCGGCGACGGCCTCGGCGGTGAACTCCGCGATCGACAGACCGCGGTCATCGGCCGGGTAGGCCTCGGCGAGCAAGCCGATGTCGATCTGGGAGGGGCCGAGGTCGAGCGTGGTGAGGGCCTGCAGGAACGGCAGGGTGTCGGTGACCGAGAGCTCCACACCGGCGATCTGGCGGGCGAACCGGTGGGTCTTCAGGATGCTGACCACCGACTTGTTCACCAAGGAGCGGCTGTGCAGCAGGACCGTCACGTCCCGCTCGCGGTGCAGCTTCCCGATGATCGGGATCATCGACTCCGCGATCTCCTCGCGGTTCTTCCATTGGGTGAACGAGTCCTCGTTGACAGTCACAGATTTATCTTTCGAGCTAGGCGGCGCTCATATGCTAACCACCCCGCTCGGGGAGACGCACCGAGGGGTGCCCATCGCACTCGCCCCTTGACGGCGCAGCCGTACCGCCCCATGTCCGTCATGTCTATGTCAGTTCAGCATTCTGCTTGAAGTTCGATATGCCGAACTTGCGTGGAGTGTGAGAGGGCGTCAACTCCTCGCGCGGACCGCCCTCCTGGCGACCAGGGAGCACGTCCGAGTGAGGTGTCGGCCGACCAGCGTTCACATGGTGAGCTGCGATTCGGCGGGGTGTGCCAGAACGCGCACGTCTGGGGGGACTGGAAACACCTGGGATTCCATCTCTACGGCTTCCCATACTTCACTTCGCCTACGACCTGGCCCCGTACCTCGATCCGACGTGCCCGAACGTCGGGGGTGTACCCCTCGTCGACGGCCGCGCGTGTGAGGGGCCTCGCTCGCGCGGGAGGACCGTGGCCGTACGCCGGGCGCCCACGCGGAGCGTCGAGCCCGGCGCCACGGCCGTCTGGACGCCCGACCTCCCCCGACAAGCGGCCGGTGCGGTGCGGGCCGCCTCACCCCCACCGCGAGGTCCTCGGGTCTGCGCCCGGCGACCCTCGCGTTGCCGGTCCGCCGCCGGCGCGCGCGAGGTCCGCCACCGTGACTACGCGCCGCCGACGCCCAGTTCGCCCCGGACCTGCAGGGCGGCCAGCGCCGCCCGCGAGGTGACGCCCGTCTTGCGGTAGATGCGCGAGAGGTGCGTCTCGACCGTGCGCGGACTGAGGTAGAGCCGCTCGGCGATGGCGGGACTGGTCAGACCCTCCGCGACGAGGGCGGCGATCTCCCGCTCGCGCGGGGACAGCACGGTCGGTTCCACGGGCGTCGGCGCCGGAGACGGAGACGGAGACGGAGACGGTATGCCGACGCCTGCGCCCGACTCCGGCCCCGCGCCCGCGCCCGGCCCCGCGCCCGCGCCCATGCCCGCCCCCGGGCCGGGACCCCTGCCCGGCACCCCGCCCGTCGGACCCGTTTCGCCGAAGACGGCCGGGCGGATCACCTCCGCGAGGCCGGCCAGCAAGTGGGCGTCGCCCTCGGTGCTCAGGCGCAGAGCGCGCTCCCACATGGCGCGAGCCCGGGCCGTGCGCCCCACGGCTGCGCTCAGAGGCGCCCCCAGCAGCAGGGTCTGCGCCTCCCACAACCGGCCACCGCCCCGGGCCGTCTCCTCGGCGGCCTGCTCGAACAGGTCGGCCGCGGCGGTCATATCCCCCTCGGCCAGCGGCACATGCGCCCAGCTGCGCAGCGCGGACGCCCGCTGCGCCACGAGACCGAGCCGCTCCGCCTCCTTGCGGGCGCGTTCCGCCCAGTGCCGGGCCTCGACGTGGTCCCCCGTGGCGACGGCGGCGGTGACGAGGATCTCCAGGAACAGCGGCCGCATGCTCGGCTGAAGCCCGTCGAGGTCCTCCCCGCCCGCCCGGAGCAGGGCGGCCCGCGCCCGCGCCGGATCACCGGCGTGGAGCGCGGCGTACCCGAGCATGCACCAGGCGATGGACGCCCACCAGCGGGTGCCGGCGCCGGCCCGGGCGACGGCCTCCTCGGCCACGGCCAGCGCACCGCCGTCACCCGGAGGCAGCGCGGGGATCAGCGCCTGGGCCTTGGACGCCAGCACGAAGGCGAGCAACTCGTCGCTGCCGATGCCCCGGGCGATCGTCTCGGCCTCCTCGGCGAGCTCGACGGCCGACCCCAGCCGCAGCGTCATGACCTGGATGTGGGAGCGGCACAGCAGCAGATGAGGCACCACATAGAGCAGGCCGCCCCGGCGGGCGACGGCGAGGCCGCGCTCGGCATGCCGTTCCGCGTCGGCGTACCGTTCCAGGAACGCCTCCGCCCAGCTCAGCCGGGCCAGCGGTTCGCACAGGCCCGCGAGATCCTGGTCGGTGAGGGAGTCGATGAGCGCGGAGGCCCGGTCGGCGGCCTCGGCGGCAGCCACCGTGTCGCCCTCGTACGCCTCCCCGAGCGCGGTGACGGCCAGCGCCCCCGCCTCCGCGACCTCGTCGCCCAGTGACCGGGCCAGTTCCAGGGTGCGGGCCACGTCGTCGCGTACATCCGGGTAGGAGCTGGCGTGCGGGGCGGACGAGCCCAGTTCCAGGCCGAGTTGGACGGTCTCGGCGGGGGAGAGGTCGCGGCCCCGGGCCAGTTCGCGGCGCAGCAGGGCCACGGCCTCCGCGTACCGGCCGAGGTGGCGCTCCATGACCGCGCACAGGGTGACGGCCGAGGCGCGTACGCCGTCGTCGGTGCCCGGTGGCGACAGGCTGATCACCTCGTGGAGCAGGTCCCGGCTCTCCCGCAGCCCGCCGCAGGCGCCGAGCGCCTCGGCCCGCCGCAGCATCAGATCACGGCGCAGCGGGCCGTACGCCGGCCGCTCGGGCAGGTGGGCGAGGGCGACGCCCAGCCAGTGGGCGCTGCTCGCGGGCGCGGTCGCGGCGGCCTGCCGGGCGGCCTCGGTGAGGACGGTCACGGCGTGCGGGTCCCAGCCGGTCAGCGACCGCTCGACGTGGTGCGCCCGCTCACTGACCGGCGCACCGACCCGCGCCAGCTCGGCGGCGGCGAGCCGGTGCATACGGGTGCGCAGCAGGGGATCGGTGGTGTCGTGGATGAGGGAGCGCAGCACCGGATGCCGCAGCGCCCAACGGCCGTCGGCCCCCGGCCGGGCGAGATCGCGGGCGGTCAACTCCCTGAAGTCGGCGTCGAGTTCGACTTCCAGGCGGCCGGTGACCGCCGCCACCAGGGCGGGTGCCGCGTGATCGCCGAGCACCGCCACGGCCTGGACGGTCCCGCGCTGACCGTCGGTGAGCGGCGTCAGCTCGTCCAGGAGCAGCGAGCTGAGTCCCGCGGGTCTGCCGGCCTGGAGCAGGGCGAGGAAGTACAGGGGGTTGCCCTCACTGGCCGTGTACAGCTCGGCGGCCAGCTCGGCCGGCCGGTCGGGGGCGAGGGCCGCGAGGCAGGCGTTCCGGTCCAGGGGGCCGAGTTCGAGGCGGAGCACCGTCCCGGCCTCGACGCCCCGGGTGAGCGAGGCGGCGAGCCGGGGTGACGTCTGCCGTTCGCGGCGTGCCACCACGATCACCACGGGGGCGCGCCGCGGCGGATGTCGTACGAGGTGGTCGAGGAGTTCCAGGGACGCCGGGTCCGCCCAGTGCACGTCGTCGAGGGCCACCACGAGGCCGTTGCCCGTCCGGGCGATCCGGGCCAGGAAGGCGGCCGCCGCGCGTTGCAGGGCGAAGCGGTCCATGGTGTGGACCTCGGCGAGCGGGGACGGTATCCCGGCCTCGGCGTCCAGGTCCGCGAGGGCGTCGGCGAGGGGCTGGTAGGGCAGATGCCGCTCGTACTCGGTCGCCCGGCCGCGCAGCACCGTCATACCCCGGTCCCGCGCCCGGGCGCAGAACTCGGACACCAGCCTGCTCTTGCCGATCCCCGCCGCGCCGGTGACATCGACGACCGTCGGGCCGTGGCCGGTCCCCGTGAGCCCGTCGAGCACCCCGGCGAGCCGGTCCAGTTCGGTCTGCCGGCTCACCAGCGGAGCCACGTCCCACGGCAATGCGATTCCCCCTGAAGCCGGCCCCGGGCCGTCCCGGGCCGATCCGGACGTTCGTGAACGCGAACCCTCCGGCCGATTCCCGAAGATTGTACGTAGGGCCCGACATTGTCGGCGGCCCGCTCTCCGCACCCGGACGAATGCCACCTTGACGCCCCTGACCGGCGCACCTAGGTTCCCCTCGACGCGATCAGCATGATCGGACGGACAGGTCCGCGATCAGACAGGCAGGTCGACGATGACGGACTCCCGCGCCCCCGACGGCACTTCCGCCCCCGACGGCACCTCCGCTTCCGACGGCACCGCAGCCGTCCGACCGCTCCGGGTGGAGACCCACGGTCTGGACGTGATCGGCGACGCGGACCGCAAGGGCACCCCACGCACCCTCTTCTGGCCCTGGTTCGGGGCCAACGTCTCCATTCTCGGCATGAGTTACGGCGCGTTCGCGCTCGGCTTCGGCATCTCCTTCCGGCAGGCCCTGGCCGCCGGAGTCGTCGGCATCGTCTTCTCGTTCCTGCTCTGCGGCTTCGTCGCGGTCGCCGGCAAACGCGGCTCGGCCCCGACGATGGTGCTGAGCCGGGCCGCGTACGGGGTGCGCGGCAACCGGTTGCCCGCGGTCGTCTCCTGGCTGCTCACGGTCGGCTGGGAGACCGTGCTGTGCGCGCTCGCCACCATGGCCACCGCCACCGTCTTCCGCCGGCTCGGCACGGGCGGCGGCAGCGAGACCAAGGTGATGGCCCTCGTCCTGGTCGCCGCACTGGTCGTGGTGGTCGGCGTGATGGGCTTCGACCTGATCATGCGCTTCCAGACCGTCATCACCGTGGTCACCGGTGTGCTGACGGTCGTCTACGTCGGACTCGTCGCCGACCATGTCCACTGGTCGGCCGTCAGCGCCGTACCGGCCGGATCCACGCAGGAGTTCATCGGCGCCCTCGTCTTCCTGATGACCGGATTCGGCCTCGGCTGGGTCAACGCCGCCGCCGACTACTCCCGCTATCTGCCGCGCGGCTCCTCCGGCCGGGGCGTCGTCGGCTGGACCGCCTTCGGCGCCTCGCTCGCCCCGCTGCTCCTGCTGGTCTTCGGACTGCTCCTCACGGGCTCCTCCGCCGACCTCAACGAGGCCATCGCCCTCGACCCCATCGGCGCGTTGACCACGCTCCTGCCCACCTGGTTCCTGATCCCGTTCGCCACCGTCGCCGTGCTCGGCCTGGTCGGCGGCGCCGTCCTGGACATCTACTCCTCCGGACTTGCCCTGCTCGCGGCCGGCCTGCGCGTGGCGCGCCCGGTGGCGGCCCTCGTCGACGGCGTGCTGATGATCGCGGGCGCCGTCTACATCGTCTTCTTCGCCGACGACTTCCTCGGCCCCTTCATCGGCTTCCTCACCACCCTCGGCGTCCCCATCGCCGCCTGGTGCGGCGTCATGCTGGCCGACCTGCTGCTGCGCCGGCGCGACTACGCCGAGGCCGACCTGTTCCGCCCGAGCGGCCGCTACGGCGACATCCCGCCCGGCCCTCTCCTCCTCACCCTCGCCGCCACCGCCCTCGGCTGGGGCCTCGTCACCAACTCCGCCGCGGGCTGGCTCGACTGGCAGGGCTATCTCCTCGGCCCCCTGGGCCTCGGCGGCAAGGGCGGCGACTGGGCCTACGCCAACCTGGGCGTCCTGATCGCCCTGACCATCGGCTTCCTCGGCACGCTGCTCCTGTCGCGGGGGCGGGTAAGGGCTCAGGAGGAGCGGGCATGAGCACCGACCGCTCGCCCGGCCTCCTCGCCGTCATCGACATGCAACGCGTGTTCGCCGAGCCCGACAGCCCCTGGGCGGCCCCGCGCTTCGACGAGGCCGTGGCAGGCGTACGGCGTCTGCTCCCGGCCTTCGCCGGACGAGCGGTGTTCACCCGCTTCATCGCGCCGGAGCGGCCCGAGGGAGCCTGGCGGGCGTACTACGACCAGGCGCCCTTCGCGCTGCGGCCCCCCGACGCGCACCTGTGGCACCTGGTCGACGAACTCGCCGACGACGCGAGGGACCTGGTGGACGCCCCGACCTTCGGCAAATGGGGCCCGGAGCTGGCCGCCCGCCTGGGAACGGACGGGCGGCTGGTCCTGGCCGGGGTCAGCACCGACTGCTGTGTGCTGTCCACGGCCCTCGCGGCGGCCGACGCGGGTGTCGAGGTGCTGGTGGTCGCCGACGCCTGCGCGGGCGCGGGCGACGAGTCGCACGCCAAGGCCCTGTACGTGCTGGACCTCTACCGGCCGCTCGTCCGGGTCGTGACCGTCGACGAGGTCCTCGGTCAGTCGCGGCCCGAACCCCGGTAGAGGTCCAGCTCCCCGTCCAGCTCCAGGGCGAGCACGGTCGCGTACGGGTCGAGGTCGGCCTCTTCGGGGGCGTCGATCCAGGTCACGCCGGGCACGGCGTCCAGGCCGCCGATCACCCGGTGGCCCAGCTCCGTACCCGTGCCGAGGACGGTGACCTTCTTGACGGGATTACGCAGCCCCCGGACCGCCAAGGACTCACGCGGCACGTCGAAGCACGTCAGATACAGGGTGCGCCGGTCGGCGGAGAGGGTACTGGGGCCGTAGTGGTGCCCGGCGGGCAGCCCGGCGACCGTCCCGTACACGGCGTCGGAGTGCCGGCCGATCCACGTGCCGAGCCCCTCCAGCCGCTCGACCTGCTCGGCGGGGATCGTCCCGTCCGCCCTCGGTCCGACGTCCAGCAGCAGATTGCCGCCCATGCCGATCGTCTCGGCGAAGTAACGCACCAGCTGACGCTGCGACTTGTAGTTGTCGTCCTGGTGCTGGAAACCCCACGAGTCGTTGATGGTCAGACACAACTCCCACGGCCCGTCGGGCGCTTCGAGGGGCACCCCCTGCTCCGGGGTGGCGTAGTCGCCGTGGCCGAGCATGCGCGCGTTCAGGACGGTGTCCGGGTTCTCCGCGAGGATCAGCTCTGCCAACTCACGTATCCGCCACTGCTGTTCGGTGCGCTCCCACTCGCCGTCGAACCACAGCAGATCGGGGCGGAACCGCTCGACCAGCTCGCTCACCTGGCCGTCACGGTAGGCGAGGTAGCGGTCCCAGGCCGCGGGGTCCTCCTCGCCGGGTGCGGCATGCGAGTAGGGGTTGGCGTCGTTGCCGCCCGGGTGGGTGTTCGACCACTGGTCGATCTCGGGGTGGCGGACGCTCGCGTAGTCCGGGTGGTTCCAGTCGGAGTGCGAGTAGTAGAGGCCGACCTTGAGGCCGTGCTCGCGCAGCGCGTCGACGTATCCGGTGATCAGATCCCGGCCCGCAGGGGTGCGCCGGACGACGCCCAGGTCGCCCTGGGCGGTGTCCCACAGGGCGACGCCGTCGTGGTGGCGGGCGGTGAGCACCGCGTACTTCGCGCCCACCCGGGCGAACAACTCGGCCCAGGCCGTGGGGTCGTACGCGGAGGCGGTGAAGCCGTCGAGCTGTTTCATGTACTGCTCGTGCGTCACCTCGCCCCAGTAGAAGGACCAGGACTCCGGCACCCCGTCCACGGCGTAGATGCCGTAGTGGATGAAGATGCCCAGTTTGGCGGCGGGAAACCAGGGTTGCATGGTCATACGGCCACGCTAGGCGGAGGGCCCTGGCGGGCGCGTGGGCGCGGGTCACCACTACTGGTTGGTTCTCACCCTCAGGAGCTCCGGCGATTCGTCCGCCGCGCGATCGATCAACCCGGCGCCGGTTCGTGTCGTTCCTCAAGGTGATCGGCTTCTCGGCGGTCTGGATCACCCCAGTGGTCCTGAATCGCTCCGACGACGACCACCACGGCTGTCGTCCGTACCTGAAGTGAGCGGCGCCTGGCGTCGTCCGGTGAGGTCAGGCGTGTCGGCCGCGACCGTCGCCGCCTGCCCTCGGACGGCATCCCCCTCACCACCCGACCCTCCGACCCCGCCCTCCTGGTCCCTCCCGCCCCCTCCACACCCATCACAGGACACCTCACATGCATCGGCCAGGCACAGGAATGCCCGCGTCCCTGTCGGGTACGCGAGGGGCGCAGCGCCCGGGACGGACGCCGTCCCGGGCGGCCTTTTCCATCACTACTTGGGATCTTCCATGGACATATCTCCCAACGGCCACCACGCGCCCCAGGCCTCCACACCGGCCCAGCGCGCGCTGACCGCGCTCGCCTTCGACACCCACGACACGGCCGCGCTGAACACGCTCGCCGACAGTGACGTGCTGATTCCCGTGCCGGACGACGCCGACGAGGCGGCCGTGAGCGATCCGACGGCCGTGGCGCTGCCCGTCCTGGAGCAGCCGGGCGGCGAACAGATCGTGCCGGTCTTCACCTCGGAACCCGCGATGGCCGAACTGCTGCCCTACGTGTCGCGCTACCGTGTGGTCCCGCTGGGAGCCCTGGCCTCCCAGTGGCCCGCCGACGCCGACCTCTCCCTCACCATCGACGCCGGCTCCCCGCACGGCCTCACCCTCGACGCCCATGACGTGGGCACCCTCCTGGGAGGCCACGGAATCTGACCGCACGGACCACGGACGAGGGAACGGCCCTCACGGCCCTCACAACCCCTTGCCGGGGTTGAGGATCCCGTGCGGGTCGAACACCTCCTTGATCCGCCGCTGCAGCCCGTGGGCGGCCGGACCCAGTTCCTCCGCCACCCACTGCCGCTTCAGCACCCCCACCCCGTGCTCCCCGGTCAGCGTGCCGCCCAGCCGCAGGGCCAGCGCGAAGATCTCGCCCGCCGCCTCCCAGGCCGCGTCCGGCAGCTCGGGCAGGGCCGGGTCCACGACGACGATCGGGTGAAGGTTGCCGTCGGCCGCGTGCGCGATGGTGAACACCGGCACGTCGTGCCGTGCGGAGATCGCGCGGATCTCCCGGACCGCCTCCGCCAGGCGGGAGCGCGGCACCGCGATGTCCTCGATCAGCGGCCGCCCCAGCCGCTCCAGTGCGGGCAGGGCCAGTCGGCGCGCGGCCAGCAGGGACTCCGCCTCGACCGGGTCGGAGGTCCTCTCCACCGTGGCCGCCGACGGCGCGACCACCCGGGCGACCGCCTCCGCCTCCGCCTCCGCGCCCGCCCCGTCGCACTGCACCACCAGCAGGGCCGCGCCCCGTTCCCGCAGCGCCGGATCGATCGCGTGCAGCACCGGCCCGTCGACCAGCTCCGCGAGCGCCGGTACGACACCGGCCCGCTGGATAGCGTACGAGGCCTCGGCGGCCGCCTCGAAGGTGTCGAAGTACGCGGCGAGCGTGGCCGTCGCCACCGGCACGGGCCGCAGCCGCAGCGTCGCCGACGTGATCACCGCCAGAGTGCCCTCCGACCCGGTGAGCAGGGCCGTCAGGTCGTAGCCGGTGACACCCTTGACCGTACGACGGCCCGTGCGCACCACCGTGCCGTCCGCGAGCACCGCCTCCAGGCCCAGCACGCTGTCGCGGGTCACGCCGTACTTGGCACAGCGCAGCCCGCCCGCGTTGGTGGCGATGTTCCCGCCGATCGTGGAGATCGCCGCGCTCGCCGGGTCGGGCGCGTACCGCAGGCCGTGCTCACCCGCTGCCCGGTCCAGCTCGGCGGTGATCACCCCGGGTTCGACGACCGCGAGCTGGTCGTCCGCCGACAGCTCCAGGATCCGGTTCATCCCGGAGAGATCCAGCACGAGCGACCCCTCGCCGGCGCCGGCCCCGCCCGACAGGCCCGTGCCCGCGCCGCGCGGCACCACCGGCACCCGCAGGGCGTGCGCGTGCCGCAGACTCACGGTGACGTCCTCGGTCCGCCGGACGTGCACCACGGCCGACGGACCCCCGTCCGGCCGGGTGCCGGAGCGGTCGGTGGCGTACGCGGCGAGCCCCGCCGGGTCGGTGGTGAGCCGGTCGAGCGGCAGATCGCGGGCGAGCAGCCCCAGCAACCGCGCCGATACGGTCGTCTCCGGTGCCGCCGTCACAGGCCCAGCGCCTTCGACCCGATCGCGAGCAGCGCGATGTCCGCCTGCGGCGCGTGAACGGGCGCGCACTGGATGTCCCGGAAGTGCCGCTCCAGCGGATTGCCCCGCGCCAGTCCCGGATTGCCGAGCAACCGCACGGCCAGCTCCACCGCCCGCACCCCGTGCCGGTCCGCCAACACCCTTGCCCCCAGAGCCTGTTCAGGCGTGTACGAAGGATCGCCCGCGTCGACCTTCGCGGCACCGCCGAACACCAGCTCCTCGGCCGCGGTCAGCAGCACCTCGATCTCCCCGGCCGCCGCCCGGAAGCGTTCCGTGCGGCCCACCGGGTGCCCGAGATTGGCGGGCACCCGCTCATGGGCGAAGGCGCGGAAGAACGCCTGCGCGGCGCGCGCCACCCCCAAGTACAGCGCGGCCAGCGGGAGATGGATCGCCGCTCCCGCCCGGTTGTCCTGCTCGGCGGCGGGCCCGTACGGGGCGAGACCGATGACCTGCTCGTACGGCACCTCCACCTCCCGGAACGTCACGTCGTGGCTGCCGCTGGCCCGCAACCCCAACGGGTCCCAGTCGCCGGCGACGTCCATGCCCGGTGAGCCGCCGGGCACCAGGAACGTGCCCACCCGCGGCTCGGCCTCGTCGGTGGTCGCCCAGACCAGGAACCAGCTCAGTCCCTCCGCGCCCGTCACGAACCGCTTGGTGCCGCTGATCGCCCAGCCGTCGCCCGTTCGCCGGGCACGGGTGGCGGGCAGCCCGCCCCGCGCGGGGGAGCCCAACTCGGGCTCCACACGGGCGTGGTTGATCAGCACCGGCCGCTCGCCGGACTCCTTGACGACCCGCGCGTACAGCTCCTCGGGCCAGTGCGGTCGCGCCGCCTGGCGGGCGTGCGCGACCAGCGTCATCGCCGAGATCAGGGCCACGGACGCGTCGCCCTGCCCGAGCGCGTGCAGGATGCGGGCCGTCTCCTCCACTCCGGCGCCCCGGCCCCCGTACCGCTCCCCGACGGTGGCGGTGAGCAGCCCGGCTGCGTGGGCGACCCGGAGGGACTCGGCCGGGAAGTCGCCGGACCGGTCGTACGCGGGGGCCAGTTCGGCGAGGCGGTCGATCACTCGTCGGTGGCTGCTCACAGGGCCTTCTTCAGATCGGCGTCGAGTGCGGTCGTCCAGAACGACCTCACATCCAACTTCTCCTTCAGCGCGCCCAGTTCGGTGAACGCGTCGGCGACCTGCTGCTGCGAGGCGATCGTGTCGTCGCCGACCGTGCGGGCCACCGTGGGCCGCTGCGCCTGCGCGTCGAGCAGATCCTTCCTCGCCTGCGCGAGCGGCTGGTGGGTGGCCTCGGCGGTGATCTTCGCGAAGCCGTCCTCGTGCCCGTCCCGTACGTACGCGTACGCCCGGGTGATCCTGGCGATGAGATCAGCCACCGCCGCCTTCCGCGCGGGGCTCCTCAACACACTGTCCCTGGCCGACCACAGGAAGTTGCCCGACAGGACGTCCTCGCCGGAGCCGACCGTCGTGGCGCCCTGCTGGTGCGCGGTGATGATCGAGGTGCCGTAGGAGGCGAAGGCGTCGATGCCGCCGCCGTTGAGGGCCGCGAGGCCGTCGTTGGGCAGCAGCGGCTTGGCGTCGATGTCGGACCACTTCAGGCCGGCCTGCTCCAACAACTCGTACAGGAAGTAGTGGGCGGTCGTGTTCTGCACATAGCCGACCTTCCTGCCCTTCAGGCCGGCGATGTCGGTGACCTCCGACCCCTTGGGGACGACGACCTCCTGGTTGAGGGTCGCGGCGCGCTGCACGGCGACGACCTCGAAGTTCGGGTCGCAGTCGGCGGCAGCGAAGATCGGCGGGATCTCACTGGAGGACGCCAGGTCCAGCGCACCGGCACGGATCGCCTGGAGCTGCAGGTCACCGCCCTGGAAGAGGTTCCACTTGACCTTGTACGGGGTGTCGTCGAGGCCCGCGTACTTGAGGATCGCCTCCTCGCTCTTCCAGCCGGTGGCGCCGACTCTCAGGGTCACGGACGACAGGTCCGACGAGGACGAGGACGAGGACGACGACTCGGCTTCGGCGGAGGCGCCGCACGCCGCCGTGAGCGTCAGGACCACAGCGGCGGCAAACGTGCGCAGGGTGCGCTGGAACACGGGATCTCCATGGGGGTGTGTCGCGGACCGGCGGAAGGTCAGGCGGCCTGGGCGCCGACGGCGCGGTGGGCGAGCTCCTGCCGGACCAGGGGCAGGACATGGCGGGCGTAGTCGATGGCGTCGTTCAGCGGGTCGTAGCCCCGGATCGACAGCAGGTCGCAGCCGATGTCGACGTAGTCGAGCAGCGCCTTCGCGACGGTCTCCGGAGTGCCGACCAGGGCGGTCGAGGCCCCGGCCGCGTTGGTGGCGACCGCCGGCGCCGTCCACAGGCAGCGGTCGTGCACCTCGCCCCGCTCGGCGATGGCGAGCAGCCGCTGCGAGCCCACGTTCGCCGGGCGCCCGCTGGTCCGGTAGTGCCGGAACGCGTCCGACGAGGCCGACTCCGCCTTCAGCACACCCAGGGTGCGGTGGGCCTTCTCCCAGGCCAGCTCCTCGGTGGGCGCGATGATCGGCCGGAACGACACCCAGATCCGCGGATGGGGGCGCCCGGCGGCGTCCGCGACCGCGTTCACGGCGGCGATCTGCTCCGCCGTCTCCTTGAGCGGCTCGCCCCACAGCCCGAAGATGTCGCCCTGCTGCCCGCCCACCCGGTAGGCGTCCTGCGAGGATCCGCCCACCGAGACCGGGATCAGCCCGTTCACCGGTTTCACATCGGAGTGGTAGCCCTCGAACCGGAAGTACTCGCCCTCGTGCGAGACGGGTCCGTCGGCCGTCCACACCTTCCTCAGGATCTGGATGTATTCGTCCGAACGCTCGTACCGCTCCGCCTTGTCGAGGTAGTCACCCTCCCGCCGCTGCTCCTCGTCACTGCCCCCGGAGATGATGTGCAGCGACAGCCTGCCGTCGCTGATCTGGTCGAGGGTCGCGAGCGCGCGTGCCGCGTGCGTCGGGAAGATGACGCCCGGCCGGTGGGCCAGGATCGGGCGGATCCGTTCGGTGTGCGTGGCCACGAACTGGGCCAGTTGGAGGGCGTCCGGGGACGCCGAGTGGTAGGCGACGAGGGTGTGGTCGAAGCCGCCGTCGTCCAGGGCGCGGGCGTACTCGCGGACGTAGTCCGGGTCGAAGCCGGTGCGGGCGCTCGCCGCGGGCCCGTTGACACCGGGGGCGGTGTGGACGGCGCTGATGAATTCCACGGGCATGGTGAACTCCTGTCAGGGGAAGATCGCTTGAGGTCGTCGAAGAGCGGTCACTCGAGGACGCTGGTGTCGGCGGTCCCGGCCACGTCGACGTTCGGTTCGAGCACCCCGATGCCGTTCATCAGGTCGGCGACGCCCTGGACCGTCTTCGTCACCTCGGCGTCGATCGGCAGCACCTGGCTGTACGCGGCCGAGGCGAGGGTCTTCGCCACGGACTCGTCGGCGCCGTTGCGTTCCACGATGGCCTTCGCGTACGCGTCCTCGTGCGTGTCGGCCCACTTCAGGGCCGTACCGAGCCGCTTCAGGAAGTCCCCGAGCGCGGCCTTCTTGCCCGCGTCGGCGAGGGCCTCGTCGGAGGCCCCGATGAAGCCGTACCCGCTGACGCGGCCGTCGGCGCCGTCGACGAGCAGCTTGCCGCCCTGCTCCAGACCGACGGCCTGGTAGACGCCGAAGGTCGCCCACGCATTGATCTTCCCGGAGGCGAAGGCGGCCTGCGCGTCCGTCGGCAGCAGGTACTGCACCTTCACGTCGGAGTACGTCAGCCCGTTCCGCTGAAGGACGTTGGCGAGCAGATACTCCGAGATGCTGCCCTTGGCCGAGGACACCACGACCTTCTGGCCCTTCAGGTCCTTGACGCTGTCGATGCCGGACCCGTCCCGGACGACGATCCCGACATGCCGCCCGTCGTTCTTCAGCGCGGCGACCGTCTTGAAGCGCACCCCGCCGCTGAGCGCCTGGAGGGCGGGCAGATCGGCCGAGTACGTCGTGTCGGCGGCGTTCGCCTGCACGGTCTGGTAGAGCGGGGCCGCGCCCTCGAACTCGGCCCACTTCACCCGGTAGTCGGCGCCCTTGAGAGCGCCGGAGGCGGCGACGATGGTCTGGAGGGTCTTGGCCTGGTCGCCGATGGTCAGCGTGACCCGGCCGTCCTCGGCGGAAGCCCGCGCCGAGGAGTCGCCGCCGCAGCCGGTCAGCGCCAGCAGGGCGGTGAGGCTCAGCGCGGCGGCCGCGATCCGGCGTACTGCTGGGGGTGTCACGAGGGGGTTCCTTCCAGGGTGCGGTTCACGCCGAGCCAGGTCAGCAGGCGGGCGCGCAGGGAGACGAACTCGGGGGCGGTCAGATCACGGGGCCGGGGCAGATCGACGGTCAGCTCGTGCGCGATACGGCCCTGGTCCATCACCAGCACGCGGTCGGCGAGCAGCAGCGCCTCCTCCACGTCGTGCGTGACCAGGAGGATCGCGCAACCGTGGCGCTGCCACAGCTCGGCGACCAGTTGCTGCACCCTGCCCCGGGTGAGCGCGTCGAGAGCGCCGAACGGCTCGTCCAGCAGCAGGAGTTCGGGTTCACGGACAAGGGCGCGGGCCAGCGAGACCCGCTGGGCCTGACCGCCGGACAGCGTCTTCGGCCACACGGTCGCGCGGTCCGCGATGCCGACCTCGTCCAGCGCCTTCGCGGCCAGCGCCCGGTCCGCCCGGCCCGGCAGACCGAGGACCACGTTGCGCCACACCCTCAGCCAGGGCAGCAGCCGGGGCGACTGGAAGGCCGCACTGCGCCGGGCCGGCACGGTCACCTCGCCGCCGATCTCCTCGTCCAGTCCGGCGAGGATCCGCAGCAGCGTCGACTTGCCGCAGCCGCTGTGCCCGAGGAGAGCCACGAACTCGCCCTCCCTGATGTCGAGATCGAGCTCGTGCAGCACGGTATGACCGTCGAAGGCCCGCGAAAGGCCGCGTATCTCCACGCTGTTGGACACACCGGTGGCGGTCTCGGACACGGTGGTCATGCCTCCCCCTCGAAGTTGGCCCGCCAGGTCAGCAGCCTGCGCGACAGGACACGTACGGCGAAGTCACAGGCCAGCCCGAGCAGCGCGTACACGGCGAGGCAGAGCACGATGACGTCCGTGCGGAAGTACTGCTGGGCGTTGCTCATCAGATGGCCGAGCCCCGCGTCCGCGTTGATCTGCTCGGCGAACACCAGTGCCAGCCAGGCCGTCGACAGCGCGTACCGGAGCCCCACGAGAGCCCCGGGCAGCGCGCTCGGCAGGATCACGTACGTGATCAGCCCCAGCCGACCGAGGCCCATCATCCGGGCGGCCTCGACGAGTTGGGCGTCCGTCGACCGGATCCCGCCGTAGATGTTGAAGTACAGCGGATACGTCACACCCAGCGCGACCAGCGCGATCTTCGGCGTCTCCTCGATGCCGAACCACACGATGAACAGCGGGATCAGACCCACCCAGGGGATCGCCCGGAACATGCCCATCGAGGAGTCGATGACGTCCTCGCCCAGCCGGAACAGGCCGGCCAGCAGCGACAGGCTCAGCGCGACGGCCGCCCCGATCAGGAACCCGGTGGCGGCCCGCCTGCCCGAGGCGGCGACGGCATCGGGGAGTTCGCCGCTCTTCGTCAGTTCCACGGCCTGCTGGACGACGTCCACGGGGGAGGCGAGGACGGACTCGGGGAGCAGTCCGGTCGCCGATGTCAGGAACCACAGCAGGACCAGACCGACAGGCCCGCAGGCGCGGCGGACGGCACGGGGGACGGTGAAACGGCGCGCTGTCCTCGCGGTGCCCCGGATGGTGACGCGGGCCGGCGTGGGCGCTGTGCCCTCGGTGGCCGGACGCCGGGGGAGCACAAGTGGTTTCGTCGTCATGGCCGGCTTCCCTCCACGGCCGGGCGGGCCGGATCGGCGGACCAGGCTGACCAGGAGCCGGGGAAGAGCGTCGCCTCGAAACCGGCGAGGGCGAGCGCGGCGATCTGATGGGCGGCGGTGACACCGGAACCGCAGTACACGCCGATGCGCTCCACCCGGTCGGTGCCCTTCGCCACGAACCGCTCCCGCAGCTCCTCGGCCGACCGGAACGTCCCGTCGGCCGCCAGGTTCTCCCCGGTCGGCGCCGACACCGCCCCCGGAATGTGCCCGGCCCGCGTATCCACCGGTTCGACCTCACCCCGGTACCGCTCGGCCGCCCGCGCGTCCAACAGCAGCCCCGACAGAGCGAGTTCGGCGGCCCCGTCGGCATCGGTCACCGGGAGCCCACCGGGTCGCAGAACGACACCACCGGGCGCCGGAGCGGCGGGCACCCCCGACTCCAGCTCCAGCCCGGCGGCCTTCCAGGCCCCCAACGCCCCGTCCAGCAGCGTCACATCGGCCACCCCGGCGAACCGCAGGAGCCACCACGCCCGTGCCGCCGCCGTGTTGCCCAGATCGTCGTACACGACGACCGGCCGCCCCTCCTCGACACCCCAGCGCCGCACCGCGGCCTGGAGATCCGCGAGCTCGGGCAGCGGATGCCGCCCGCCCTGCGGACTGGGCGGCGCGGCCAGTTCGGTGTCGAGGTCCACATACAGCGCGCCCGGGATGTGCCCGGCCGCGTAGTGCTCGCGGCCGTGCGGGTCACCGAGCGCCCACCGCACATCGAGCAGTACGGGCGGACGCTCGGAGCGGAGCCGTGCGGCGAGTTCGGCGACGGAGGTGGTGACCCGCCCGTGCGTGTCCCGCCCGCCACCCGCACCCGTCCCGATGTCCGTCCCCGTGTCCGTGCCGGCGCTCATACCGCACCCTCCGCGATGGCGGGCAGTTCGGCGGACAGGCGCAGTCGTTCGAGGAAGAGGACCACCGTGGCGGCGGCGGTGCGGTGCAGGGCGTCGTTCAGTACGTCGTGCCGACCGCCGTCGAAGGTCACGGTCCGTACCCCGGGGTGGCCCGCGTACGCGTCGAGCGCCCCGTCGAGCGGGCTGACGGCGTCGTCCGTGCCGTGCAGGGCGAGCACGGGGACGTCCACGAGGTCCAGGCGCAGCTCCGGCAGGTCGTCGGGGCTCTCGTCGAGCACGCCCCGCCGGAAGTCCGGGTCGTTCGCCAGCCGCCCCTGATGGGTGGGGCAGGCGGTCCGTGCCGCTGCCTCGGCCTCCCAACTCCCGGACGTCCAGGACCCGATGGGCAGCCCGGCGAGGATCAGTGCGTCGAGTCCCGCGGCCCGCTCGGCGGCGAGCTGTACGGCGTACCGGGCGCCCGTGTCGGAGCCGACCAGCACCTTGGGGCCGGGCAGCGACTCGTCGGCCAGGAGCTTGGCCGCCGCGTCGAGGACCGCGGGGTCGGCGGTCGGATCGCCGAGGGCGCGGACACGGTAGGCGTCGAAGGCGAGACGGCGGCCGAACCGCTCGTACACGCCGCCGTGCTCACCCCGTCCGGCGAGCACGACGAGCGTGCCGCGCGCGGCGAGGCCTTCGGGTTCGTCCCAGGAGGACAGTGCGGAGGAGGGCATGGGGAAGCAACTCCCGTTTCAGGGCAGGGGAAAGGAGCGAGAGCGCACGTGGGCGAGAGCCGGACGGACACGTGTGTCAGTTCAACGGAGGATCACTCGACGTGCGCGCGGAGAGAGCGCCGCCGTAGCGGCGGCGGGGGAAATCAGCGGATCAACGACAACGCGCGCTGCACGCCACGCCGAAGTCGATGACTCGGCGCTGCGTCAGAAAGGCAGCAGAGGCGGTCGCGGGAATCATGCGTTCATCATGACCGGCGATGCCGCGTCACGTCCAACGACGATTCCGCATCGAAACCGATCAGGAATCGCGATCGATGCCGGGCGGCGGCTACCGTCGCCGCATGCCCCAACCTGTCCTCGACATCGTGGCCCTGCGCAGTCTGACCGCGATAGCCGACTGCGGCGGCTTCCACCGCGCGGCCCGCTCCCTCGCCCTCAGCCAGTCCGCGGTGAGCCAGCACGTCCGCAGGCTGGAGAAGACGCTCGGCCGCGCGATCGTCGAACGCGAGGGGCGCGGTACCCGCTTCACCCCCGACGGACGGCTCCTCGTCGAGCAGGCCCGCCGCATCCTCGCCGTCCACGACGAGGCCGTGCGTGCCCTGCTCGACACCGACGGCGACACCGTCACCATCGGCTCCACCGAGCACGCGGCCGACCAGTTCCTGCCACGGCTGACGGCGGCCGTGCAGGAGGTGCGCCCGGGCTGCCGCGTGCGGTTCCGCATCGACCGCTCGGCACGGCTCGTCGAGGCCGTGGAGCGGGGGAGTGTCGATGTCGCGGTGTACGTCACCGAGGCTGCCGCGACCGAGGGCACCCCTGTCGGCGGTCTGCCCCTGACCTGGCACGCCCCGCCCGGCTGGGAGGCGCCGACGGCCCCCGTCCCGGTCCCGTTGGTGGCGGTCGAGGACCCGTGCGCGATCCGTCGCCGGGCCATCTCCACGCTCGCCGCGCACGGTGTCGCCGCCACGGTCGTCGGCGACGCGGGCTATCTCGCCGGCGTCCTCGACATCGCCCGCACCGGCCAGGGCGTCGCCCTCCTCGCCGCCGTCGGCCCCGCTCCCGACGGGCTCACCCCGTACGACGGACTCCCGCCCGTCACCCCCATCCCCATGAGCGCCCTCGCCCGCCCCGGCGCCGACCCGGCCACGGTGGAGGCCGCCTTCGAGGCCGTACGGGAACTGCTGCGCTGAGGGAGCGGTGCGCGGAGAACCGGGTGGGGCCCGGCCGTTCGCTCTCGCGACGCCCTGGGTCAGCCCTGCCGCAACATACGGGCCAGGACGTCACGCTGCAGGGGCAGGACCTCCGCGTGCAGGTCGCGGCCCTTGTCCGTGAGGGTGACCCACACCCCGCGCCGGTCCTCCGCGCAGACGGACCGTTCCACCAGGCCGTCCTTCTCCAGCCGGCCGATCAGCCGGGAGAGCGCGCTCTGGCTGAGGTGGACCTTCTCCGCGATGTTCTGCACCCGGCACAGGTCCCCGGCCGCGGTGGCCGCCGCCATGCCCGACGCGAGGATGTCGAGCACCTCGAAGTCGCTGGCGCCCAGGCCGTGCGGATGCAGCACGCGGTCGATCTCGCACATCGTGCGGGCGTGCACGGACAGGATGCCCCGCCACTGCTCCTCGAGCCGGACGTCGGCCGTGTTCGCTGCCATATGTGCACGGTAACAGAGGGCGAGATGATCGTTGTCCGTGCAACTTGTGCAGGCGCAACGATCGCCCTCGCGCTACTCCGCCGCGGTGTCCTCCACGAGCCCGATCAGGTTCCCGTCCGTGTCCTTCACCGAGGCGATCAGCCGGCCGCCGCCCACGTCGTGGACGTCCTCCAGCGTCTCCGCCCCGGCGCCGAGCAGCCCCGCCAGCGTCGCCCGGATGTCGGTGACGTGCCAGTACGGCACCGGACCCGTCATCCCCTTCGCGTGGCCGTTGGGGTCCAGCCCCACGTCCTGCCCCGCGTCCTTGAACCCGACGTAGTACGCCGAGTCCGCGTACGGCTCCACCTTCAGCAGGGCGCTGAACAGGGCCTTCGCCCCGGCCAGGTCCTTGACGGGGTAGATGATGGTCTTGAGTCCGGCGGTCATGGCGTATTCCTCCGAGGTCGTTTCCGGTCGTTGGGATCTGCGGTCCACGCTAGGACGCGAGGGCCCCGCCGGGCTTCTCCGATCCTGACCAGAAGGGGCGCGGCCCCTGGGGACGGGAAGGGCGGGTGCGGCGGGGGCGAGGACGTCACGCCGGGCGGAACCACACCGTCGCCAGCGGAGGCAAGGTCACGCGGATGCCGGCCGGTCGACCGTGCCAGGCGTGGGGCTCGGGTGTCACGGGGTGCGCGTTGGAGACGTCGCTCCCCCCATAGACCGCGGCGTCCGTGTTCAGCACCTCGCGCCACGCCGAGACGTCTCCGGGCACTCCCAGGCGGTAGTCCGCGCGGACCACGGGGCTGAAGTTGGAGACGGCGAGGAGCGGTGTGCCGTCCGCGTCGAGCCGCAGGAACGCGAAGACGTTGTCCTCGGCGGCGTCCCCGCTCACCCACTGGAAGCCGGCCGGGTCGGTGTCCCGCTGCCAGAGGGCGGGGGTGTGGCGATAGGTCGTGTTGAGGTCGCGGACGAGGTCCCGCACCCCCCGGTGGTCGGCCTGCGCGACGTATTCCGGATCGAGCAGCCACCACTCGGGTCCGTGGGCCTCCGACCACTCCGCCCCCTGCGCGAACTCCTGCCCCATGAAGAGGAGTTGCTTGCCGGGGTGGGCCCACATGAACCCGAGATACGCCCGGTGGTTCGCCCGCCGCTGCCACCAGTCGCCCGGCATCTTCGACACCAACGCCTGCTTCCCGTGCACGACTTCGTCGTGGGAGATGGGCAGGACGTAGTTCTCGCTGTACGCGTACACCATCGAGAACGACATCTCGTTGTGGTGGTACTTGCGGTGCACCGGCTCGTGCTCGATGTAGCCCAGCGAGTCGTGCATCCATCCCATGTTCCACTTCAGCCCGAAGCCCAGCCCACCGCTGTCCGTCGGGCGGGTCACCCCGTCCCAGGCCGTGGACTCCTCCGCGATGGTCACCACACCCGGCGCCCGCCGGTACACGGTCGCGTTCATCTCCTGCAGGAACGCGACCGCGTCCAGGTCCTCGCGTCCGCCGAACACATTGGGCGACCACTGGCCGGAGTCACGCGAGTAGTCGAGGTAGAGCATCGACGCGACCGCGTCCACCCGCAGCCCGTCGACATGGAACTCCTCGCACCAGTACACGGCGTTCGCCACAAGGAAGTTGCGCACCTCGGTGCGGCCGAAGTCGAACTCGTACGTCCCCCAGTCCGGATGCTCGGCCCGCCGGCTGTCCCCGGGCTCGTAGAGCGGCTCCCCGTCGAAGCGGCCGAGTGCCCAGTCGTCCTTGGGGAAGTGGGCGGGCACCCAGTCCACGATCACACCGATCCCGGCCCGGTGCAGCGCGTCGACGAGGTATCTGAAGTCGTCGGGGGTGCCGAGCCGAGCCGTGGGCGCGTAGAAACCGGTGATCTGGTAGCCCCAGGAGCCGCTGAACGGGTGCTGGGCGACCGGCATCAGCTCGACGTGGGTGAAGCCGAGGTCGCGGACGTACTCCGGGAGTACATCAGCGAGTTGACGGTACGTCAGCCCCGGCCGCCAGGACGGAAGATGGATCTCGTAGACGGAGAACGGGGCCTCGTGCACCGGGATGTCCCCGCGCCCGGCCATCCACTCCGCGTCATCCCACTCGTAGTGCGAGGCCGTGACGACGGACGCCGTCGCGGGCGGCACCTCCGCCTGGCGTGCCATCGGGTCGGCCTTGAGGAGACGGTGGCCGTGCCGGGAGGTGATCTCGAACTTGTAGTGGGCGCCCTCGCCCACCCCCGGCACGAACAGCTCCCAGACGCCGGACGAACCGAGGGACCTCATCGGGAACGCCGTCCCGTTCCAGCAGCCGAAGTCCCCGACGACCCGCACCCCTCGGGCGTTCGGCGCCCACACGGTGAAGCGGGTGCCGGTCACGCCCTGGTGGGTCATCGGCTCGGCGCCGAGCGCCTTCCACAGCTGCTCGTGCCGCCCCTCACGGATCAGGTGCAGGTCCAGTTCACCGAGCGCGGGCAGGAAACGGTACGGGTCATGGACCTCGTGGTCGGTGTCCTCGTAGGCGACGAGCAGCGTGTACTCCGGGACGGCGTCCAGCGGGAGCAGGACGGAGAAGAGACCGTCGCCCTCCGAGGCGAGATAGGTGCGCTCGCCGTCGATCACGACGCTCACGGCATGCGCGTACGGACGCAGGGCCCGCACGGCCACCCCGCCCGGCACCGGATGGGCGCCGAGCAGGGCGTGCGGATCGTGGTGGGCGCCGGAGAGCAGCCGCGCACGGTCGTCGGGGGCCAGGGGAGGGGCGGCCACGGTCAGCCGGGGCCTGCGCGGGGGCGGGCCCGCCGCCTCGGGGGAAGTGGTGTCGCGCAGGGCCACGGTCAGTCTCCTCTCACGGCGAGACGCTCGATCGCCGCCATCGGTACGGGAAGCCAGTCGGGGCGGTGCCGGGCCTCGTAGAGGACCTCGTACACGGCCCGGTCCGTCTCATAGGCGCGCAGCAGTCCGTGCTTCTTGCGCGGGTCCCAGCCGGCGTGGGCCGCGTAGCCCGCGCAGTAGGCCTCCCGGCAGCGGCGGGCCCACTCCGGGCGCCAGGGGCGGCGCTGCCGGGCGGCGTAGTCGAAGGAACGCAGCATGCCGGCGATGTCCCGCACCGGCGACTGGGTGCCGCACCGTTCGGCCAGCGGACGGGACGGCTCGCCCTCGAAGTCGATGACGAACCACTCCCGGCCGGCCCGCAGCACCTGTCCCAGGTGCAGATCGCCGTGGACACGCTGCGCGGGCGGCCCGACATCGCAGGAGAGCAGGGCACGGAAGGCGGTGCGCAGCCCGGGGACGAACGGCCGCAGCGCCGGTACGCAGCGCGCTGCCGCGTCCAGCCGCTCGGTCATCGCGGCCGCCGTCCGTCCGTTCTCGTCATGGGCCCCGGAGGGGAAGGCCGAGGCCAGTGCCAGATGCACCTCCGCCGTGGCCCGGCCCAGCTCACGGGCCTGCGCGGTGAAGTCGTGCCCGGCGGCGAGCGCGCCGAGCGCCAGCGTCCAGCCGTCGGACGCGTCGGGCAGGAACGGCTGCAGCACGCCGAGTGTCGCCGGGAACGGATCGGTGGTCCTGAACCAGGCGACCGGCGCCGGTACCCGGCCGCACCCCTGCCCGGCCAGCGCGCCCGGCACCTCCAGATCGGGGTTCACGCCCGGCTGGATGCGCCGGAAGACCTTCAGGATGAACGCGTCCCCGTACACCAGCGAGGAGTTGGACTGCTCGGCATCCAGCAGCCGAGGCGCCAGACCGGCCGGTACCCGTACGTCCGGGTCCGCCTCGAAACACAGCGGGCCCGTCGTACCGGGGTGCCGCAGCCGCTCGAGGAGCAACTGGGCCGAGCGGGGGTCGTACAGCGCGTCGTACACGGTCAGCCCCGCCAACGGACCTTCGTGCGCCTGCCCGATGAGCGCCCGGCCGAGGCGCGGCACCACCTGCTCGCGCACCCCGAGCAGCAGCTGATAGCAGTCACCTGCCGGGGCGGCGCCACCGGGCGCGGGCACCCCGCTGTGGCCGGTGTGGCTCGGCTGACCGGTGTGCACGAGCAGATGCAGACAGCCCGGATACAGCTCGGTCATCGACAGCAGGGCGAGGTCCGTGACGGGCCGGTCCTTGCCGGCGAACCAGCGCTGCCGCGGCAGCCACGCGCGCAGCAGTCCGGCGAGCGAGGTCATGAGGTCGGCGGCGACCCCGTCGCTGCTCGGCCGGAGCAGTGCGGTTGCGGTCTTCGACATGGTGACGCGTCCTTTCGCCGGCCCGCGCTTCAACGCCCTCGGGCAGCGCGGGAGAGGACTCGGGAGAGCCGGAACCAGTAGAAGCCGTGGCCCGCGAGGGTGAGCAGATAGGGCAGTTCACCGATGGCGGGGAAACGGACGCCGCCGATGAGTTCGACGGGGTGGCGTCCTTCGTAGGCGCGCAGATCGAGTTCGGTGGGCTGCGGAAAGCGGGAGAAGTTGTTCACGCACAGCACCAGGTCGTCCCCGTCCTCCTCGATCGAGGGGGCCTCCCGGAGATACGCCAGCACGGCCGGGTTGGACGACGACAACTCGGTGTAGCTGCCGAGGCCGAACGCCGGGTTCTGCTTGCGGATCTCGATCATCCGGCGGGTCCAGTGCAGCAGCGACGAGGGGGACGACATCGACGCCTCGACGTTGGTGACCTGGTAGCCGTAGACGGGGTCCATGATCGTCGGCAGGTAGAGGCGGCCGGGATCGCAGGAGGAGAAGCCCGCGTTGCGGTCCGGCGTCCACTGCATGGGGGTGCGTACGGCGTCGCGGTCGCCGAGCCAGATGTTGTCGCCCATGCCGATCTCGTCGCCGTAGTAGAGGATCGGCGAGCCGGGCAGGGACAGCAGCAGGGCGGTGAACAGTTCGATCTGGTTGCGGTCGTTGTCCAGGAGCGGGGCGAGCCGGCGGCGGATGCCGATGTTGGCGCGCATGCGCGGGTCTTTGGCGTATTCCGCGTACATGTAGTCGCGTTCTTCGTCCGTGACCATTTCGAGCGTGAGCTCGTCGTGGTTGCGCAGGAAGATGCCCCATTGGCAGCTGGAGGGAATGGCCGGGGTCTTGGCGAGGATTTCCGAGACCGGGTAGCGGGATTCCCTGCGCACGGCCATGAAGATGCGTGGCATGACGGGGAAATGGAACGCCATGTGGCATTCGTCGCCCCCGCTCGCGAAGTCGCCGAAGTAGTCGACGACGTCCTCCGGCCACTGGTTCGCCTCCGCGAGGATGACCGTGTCCGGATACAACGCGTCGATCTCCCGGCGGACGTGTTTGAGGAACGTGTGGGTGGCCGGGAGGTTCTCGCAGTTGGTGCCTTCCTCCTGGTAGAGGTAGGGGACGGCGTCGAGGCGGAAGCCGTCGATGCCGAGGTCCAGCCAGAACCGCAGGGCGGCCAGCATTTCCTCCCGGACGGACGGGTTCTCGTAGTTGAGGTCCGGTTGGTGGGAGAAGAACCGGTGCCAGAAGTACTGCTTGCGCACCGGGTCGAAGGTCCAGTTGGAGGCTTCGGTGTCGACGAAGATGATGCGGGCGTCCTGGAACTGCTTGTCGTCGTCGGCCCAGACGTAGTAGTCGCCGTAGGGCCCGTCGGGGTCTTTCCTCGATTCCTGGAACCACGGGTGCTCGTCGCTGGTGTGGTTCATGACGAAGTCGATGATGACGCGCATGCCGCGCTGGTGGGCGGCGTCGACGAATTCCACGAAGTCGGCGAGGTCGCCGAACTCGGGGAGGACGGCGGTGTAGTCGGAGACGTCGTAGCCGCCGTCGCGCAGGGGCGAGGTGAAGAACGGCGGGAGCCAGATGCAGTCGATGCCCAGCCACTGCAGGTAGTCGAGTTTGGCGGTCAGACCCTTGAGGTCGCCGATGCCGTCGCCGTCGCTGTCCTGGAAGGAGCGGACGAGGACCTCGTAGAAGACGGCGCGTTTGAACCAGTCCGGGTCCCGGTCCTTCTGCGGAGTGTCCTCGAAGGTGTCCGGGATGGGTTTGTTCATGGTCATGGCGTGGCTGACGCTCCGATCTGCGACGAGGACGACGTGCTCTCGGCAGGGAGCTGGACGTGGAAGACGTGCGCGGGTGCCCGCCCGGGTTCCAGGCGCACGTAGTTCGTCCTTCCCCAGCGGTAGGTCTCTCCCGTCAGCTCGTCGCGCACCGGCACGTGCTCGCCCGGGCCCAGGCCGAGTTCCGCCATGTCGAGCGTGATCCAGGCCTCCTGGATGTGGTGGGGGTCGAGGTTGACGACCACCACGACCGCGTCCGAGCCCGTGCGCTTGCCGTACGCGATCACCGCGTCGTTGTCCGTGTGGTGGAAGCGCAGGTTCCTGAGCCCGTGCAGTGCGGGGTGGCGCCGTCTGATGTCGTTGAGCGCCGTGATGAGGGGCGCGATCGTACGTCCGTCTTGTTCGGCTGTGTCCCAGTCGCGGGGGCGGAGTTGGTACTTCTCGGAGTCGAGGTACTCCTCGCTGCCGGGTTTGAGGGGGGTGTTCTCGCACAGTTCGTAGCCGGAGTACACGCCCCAGGTGGGGGAGAGGGTCGCGGCGAGGACGGCGCGGAGTTCGAAGGCGGGGCGGCCGCCTTCCTGGAGGAAGGCGTGGAGGATGTCGGGGGTGTTGACGAAGAAGTTCGGCCGCATGTAGCTCGCGGCCTCGCCGGCGAGTTCGGTGGCGTACTCGGTGAGTTCCGCTTTGGTGGTGCGCCAGGTGAAGTAGGTGTAGGACTGCTGGAAGCCGGTGGCGGCCAGGGTGTGCATCATCGCCGGGCGGGTGAAGGCCTCGGCCAGGAAGATGACGTCGGGGTCGGTGGCGTTGACGTCGGCGATCACCTGTTCCCAGAAGACGACCGGTTTGGTGTGGGGGTTGTCGACGCGGAAGATCCGTACCCCGTGGTCCATCCAGTGCCGCAGCACCCGTGTCGTTTCGGTGATGAGGCCGGGCATGTCGGCGTCGAAGGCGATGGGGTAGATGTCCTGGTACTTCTTCGGCGGGTTCTCCGCGTAGGCGATCGTGCCGTCGGGGCGGTGGTGGAACCACTCGGGGTGTTTGTGCACCCAGGGGTGGTCCGGGGAGCACTGCAGCGCGAAGTCCAGGGCGACTTCCAGGCCCAGTGCGCGGGCTTCGGCGACGAAGTGGTCGAAGTCGTCGATGGTGCCCAGATCCGGGTGGACGGCGTCGTGGCCGCCCTCCGGGGAGCCGATCGCCCACGGCACACCCACATCGTCCGGGGTGGGGGAGAGGGTGTTGTTGCGGCCCTTGCGGAAGGTGCTGCCGATGGGGTGGATCGGGGGGAGGTAGACGACGTCGAAGCCCATCCGGGCGATGGCGGGCAGGCGGCGGGCGGCGGTGCGGAACGTGCCGTGGGGCTGCTCGGGGGTGCCCTCGGAACGCGGGAAGAACTCGTACCAGGAGCCGAACAGGGCCCGTTCCCGTTCCACCAGCAGCGGCAACGGCTCCGACGACGTGACCAGTTCCCGCAGGGGGTGGCGGGTCAGGACCTCGTCCACCTCCGGCGCCAACGCCGCCGCCAGACGGTCGGCGACCGGGAGGGTGTCGTCGCGGAGCTTTGCGACGGCCGTCACCAGGGCGGCGTGCGGGCCGGCCTCCGGCACTCCCGCGGCGGCCCGCGCGTGGAGTTCGGCGCCCTCCTCCAGGACGAGTCCGGTGTCGATGCCGGCCGGGACCTTGATGCGGGCGGTGTGGCGCCAGGTGGCGATCGGGTCGCTCCAGGCCTCCACGCGGTACGTCCATCGGCCCACGGAGGTGGGGGTGACGCAGGCGCCCCAGCGGTCGGTGCCGGGGGCGAGTTCGCGCATCGGGGTCCACGGGGCGGGGCGGCCCTCCGGGTCCTTGAGCACGACATTGGCGGCCACCACGCCATGCCCTTCCCGGAAGAGCGTCGCGGTGACCTCGAAGGTCTCGCCGACGACCGCCTTCGCGGGACGCCTGCCACACTCGACGAGCGGGCGGACGTCCCTGACGGGGACGCGGCCGACGGCCGGTGCCGGGGTCGGGCTCATGGGGTCTCACCTCCGCCGTGCTCGGTAGTCGGCGCTGGGCCGAACGGGTGCTGCAACGGGTCCTACCGCCCCGCCGTGGAACGCCGCCCGGAGGGCGGACCACGCCGGACGGAACGGGTCTTGCCGGTCCGGTCCTTACGGGTCTTGCCGGTCTTGCCGGTGCGCTCCTCGCGGGTCTCGCCGGTCGTCTCCTGCTTGCGCACGCCGGTCTGTTCCTGCAGGTAGGTGGGCAGGCTCGTCTGCAGGTAGCGCTCGGCGGCCGCCACGGCCTCGCGGGCGCAGCGCTTGCCCATCAGCACGCACAGCGTGTAGCCCGAGTTCTCGAAGTTCTCCCGGGCCGCGCGGTCGGTCGGGGACGCGAGCATCGCGCGTTCCCAGGTGCGGTAGCGCCGCAGATGTCTGGCCACCTCGTTCTTGGCGGGCAGCAGCATGTGCTGGTCCCTCCCGGCACTCTCGGCGGAGCACGCTTCCCGGGGGAGGTCGTGCACGGAGGAGCACCGACCCCTTACGGAGCCGATGACTTCACTCATGGTGCACGCGCAACCACCAGGCGTCTTGTTAGTTCTTCAACTACCTCGGGAGTCGCTCGTGTTGCACGAATGGCGTAGCCCTCCCACTCTGGAGCTGACTCAGAAGTGATCGGTGCTCACGCTTGGTGCATGTGGGCGTGAGCTTCGCCGGTGAGGAGCCAACGACGATGAAGACCGCAGTGCCTCGCTACTACCACCTCGACGTGGAAGTCAGTCCGGAGCGGGTCGAACGGGTCAGGCGCATCCTGGCCGCTCACCTCCGGTTCTGGGACCTGGAGACCCTCGTCGAGCCCGTCTGCCACAGCGCGGAACTGCTTCTGCGCGCGATCGAGGAGCACGCGACGGACAAGAACACGTCGATCGAGATGTGGTGGAACGGTCAGCACCTCATCGCGGCGGTGGCCGAGAACGACCGTGAGCTGCGCCCGGACCGTGAACTGCGCCCCTGCCTGACCCGTATCGCCGCCCTGAGCAACGGCTGGGGCTGCTGCACCACGGACACCGGCAGCACGGTCATCTGGTTCACCCAGCGCGCACCGGTCGACCAGAGCGTGCGCCTGATCCCGGCGGTGCCCGAGCCCGCCCTGCGCGAAGTGCTCCAGGTACCCCGCGAGATGCCCGTGGCCGTCCTCGCCGGTGTACCCGCCGGTGAGGCGCCGGACGCACGCGAAGACGCGCGGTGACCGCGCGGCGTGACCGGAAAGGGGCGCCCGTGTGGAGCGGGCACCCCTACCCGCTGGGTGCGTCCTTCGACGGCACCGGCACCAACTTCGCGCTGTTCAGCGAGGTCGCCGAACGCGTCGACCTCGTCCTCGTCGACGACGGAGGCCGCCACCGCTCCGTCCCGCTCACCGAGGTCGACGGTTTCGTCTGGCACGGCCATCTCCCCGGCGTCGGACCGGGGCAGCGCTACGGCTACCGCGTGCACGGCCCCTGGGATCCCTCCGCCGGCCACCGCTGCGACCCGGCGAAACTGCTGCTGGACCCGTACAGCACGGCCGTGGACGGGCAGATGGACAACCACCCCTCCCTGTACGAACCCGGCGCCGACAGCGCGGGGCACACCATGCTCGGCGTGGTCACCGACCCGTTCTTCGACTGGGGGGACGACCGCCCGCCCCGGCGGCCGTACGCCGACACCGTCATCTACGAGGCACACGTCCGCGGCCTCACCCGCACCCACCCCGACGTCCCCGCCGAACTGCGGGGAACCTACGCCGGGTTGGCCCACCCCGCCGTCGTCGAGCACCTCACCTCGCTGGGCGTGACCGCGATCGAGCTGATGCCGGTCCACCAGTTCGTGCAGGACGGTGTCCTCCAGGACCGGGGCCTCGCCAACTACTGGGGCTACAACACCATCGGCTTCTTCGCGCCGCACCACGCCTACGCCGCCCACGGCACCCGCGGCCAACAGGTCACCGAGTTCAAGTCGATGGTCAGGGCACTGCACGCGGCCGGCCTCGAAGTGATCCTCGACGTGGTCTACAACCACACCGCCGAGGGCAACGAGAAGGGCCCCACCCTCTCCTTCCGGGGCATCGACAACAGCTCGTACTACCGCCTGGTGGACGGCGACTGGGGCCACTACTACGACACCACCGGCACCGGCAACAGCCTGCTGATGCGGCACCCGTACGTCCTCCAGCTGATCATGGACTCGCTGCGGTACTGGGTCACCGAGATGCACGTCGACGGTTTCCGCTTCGACCTGGCGGCCACGCTGGCCCGGCAGTTCCACGAGGTGGACCGCCTCTCGGTGTTCTTCGACCTGATCCAGCAGGACCCCGTGATCAGCCGCGTCAAGCTCATCGCCGAACCGTGGGACCTGGGCGAAGGCGGCTACCAGGTCGGCAACTTCCCACCGCTGTGGTCGGAGTGGAACGGGAAGTACCGGGACGCCGTACGGGACTTCTGGCGCGGCCGCCCGCACACGCTCGGCGAGTTCGCGTCCCGGCTGACCGGCTCCTCGGACCTGTACGAGCACAGCCGGCGCCGCCCGCGCGCCAGCGTCAACTTCGTCACCGCGCACGACGGTTTCACCCTGCGCGACCTGGTCTCGTACAACGACAAGCACAACGAGGCCAACGGCGAGGGCAACCGGGACGGCGAGAGCGTCAACCGCTCCTGGAACTGCGGAGCCGAAGGCCCCACCAAGGACCCGCGCGTCCGAGCGCTCCGCGCCCGCCAGCAGCGCAACCTCCTGGCCACGCTGCTGCTGTCCCAGGGCATCCCGATGCTCAGTCACGGCGACGAGTCCGGCCGCACCCAGCGCGGCAACAACAACGCCTACTGCCAGGACAACGAGGTCTCCTGGCTCGACTGGCGGCTGGACGACGAACGACGTGCGCTGCTCGCCTTCACCCGCGACCTCATCGCGCTGCGCGCCGCCCACCCCGTGCTGCGCCGCCGCCGCTTCTTCCGCGGTGACACGCCGACCCGCGCGGACCAGCCGCTCCCGGACCTGGTGTGGCTGCTGCCGGACGCCGAGGAGATGACCGACGCCGACTGGGACCGCTCCGACGCCCACGCCGTGGCCGTCTTCCTCAACGGCGACGCCATCGCCGAGCCCGACCCCCACGGCGGCCCGGTCGTCGACGACTCCTTCCTGCTCCTGCTGAACAGCCACTGGGAGCCGGTCGTCTTCCGCCTTCCCGGGGCCGCGTACGGCGAACGCTGGACGACCCGCGTCGACACGGCCGCGGAGCCGGACGATGTTTCGGACGAGTCCGAGCACAAGGCGGGCACGGAGATCACCGTCGAGGCCCGGGGGCTGGTCCTGCTGTCGCGGCCCTCCCGGGCCGGCTGACCCCCGCCGCTGTCACGGCCGTCACGGGCCCGCGGACTCCGCCGGAGTCACCCGGCGGCGGTCAGCGTTCGCTGCGCGACGTGATCGTGAACTGGGCGCCGTCCGGGTCGCGGAGCACCGCCTCGGACGCGTTCTGGGCGAGGACCGTGCCGCCGTGGTGCTGGGCGGCCTCGACACGATCCGCCACGTCGGAGACGGAGAAGTGGACCTGCCAGTGCGGGCGGATGGTGGGATCGGGCGCGGCTTCCAGCGCGCCGGAGGTGATCCGGGCCACCGCCTCACCCTCGCTGCGCAGAACGACCTCGTTCCCCTCGTAGCGGACCTCGCAGCAGCCGGGCTTCTCGGTGGCCCACTCCAGCACCTCGCCGTAGAAGATCGCGGCGTCGAAGGCGTCCCGGGTGTGGAGCCGGATGAAGGCCGGGGCGGCCTTGCGCCAGGTGTCCCAGTCGGTGAAGAGCGCGCCCTCCCAGATCCCGAAGGAGGCCCCGTGCCGGTCCGCCAGCAGGGCCGCCCGGCCGGGCGGGAAGGAGAGGGGACCGACCGCCACCGTGCCGCCGCGCTCCCTGGCCCGGGAGGCCGCCGCGTCCGCGTCGGACACGGCGAAGTACGGGGTCCAGGCGACCGCCATCTGCCACAGGGTCGCCACCCCGGCGATCCCGGCGACCGGCACACCGTCCGCGAGCGCGATCCGGAAGTGGTCGCCGAGCTTGGCCGTACGCCACTGCCAGCCCAGCACGGCGGCGTAGAAGTTCTCCGTGGCCGGCAGGTCCCGGCTGGTGAGGCTCACCCAGCAGGGCGCCCCGAAGACGGAATGGCTGGAGACGACGGTCTCCGTGCCCCGGTGATTGCTGTCGCTGTTCATGGCAGTCGTGTCCTGGTCTCGTCCGTCGGCACACCCCGGCCGCACTCCAGTCTCCAACCGGATGCCGGGCCGGTGCGCGTCGAGTACCCCCACGTCGGTGTTCCGATCCCGGTGGCGACGCGATCTTCGGACGACTGTTCGGGTGATGACCAGGCGTCCCCGCCCCTTACGGTGGGCCACTCGCGCATGCGCTGCGTGCCGGACGAAGGGAGGATTCCCTCCAGGGCCGACCAGACGGAAAGGCCCACGTCCGGGCCGGCCGCGACCGGCTCCGCTTTCCGCCGCGCCAGAGCGTGGCACGCGCGGCGATGCTGTCCGCCGTGTCGATGACGTTCGGCCGGCAACCGGACGAATCGGCGCGAGAGGCGTGGGAGAACCCGCCCTTCACGCCGTGCGGTGCCTCACGTCGACTCCCGCCGTACCAGCTCTGTCGGGAGGATCACCGCCGCCGGGTCCTCGCCGCCGATCTGGGCCAGCAGGACCCGCACCATCTCGTTGCTGATGCGGTCGTACGGCTGGCGGATCGTCGTGAGCGCGGGGACGGCCTCCGTCGCCGCGGCCGAGTCGTCGAACCCGCCCACCGACACGTCCTCGGGGACCCGGCGGCCCGCCCGGCGCAGTGCCGCGAGCGCGCCCTGCGCCATCAGGTCGGAGGCCACGAACACGGCGTCCATGTCGGGAGCCCGCGCCAGCAGGTGTTCGGTGCCCGCCTCGCCGCTGGCCCGGCTGTAGTCCCCGGAGACGATGAGCCGCTCGTCGATCTCGACGCCCGCCTCCCCGAGCACCTCCTTGTAGCCGGCGAGACGGTCGACGCCGCCGGGGGTGTCCAGCGGGCCGGTCACGACGCCGATGCGGCGGCGGCCCAGCGACAGCAGATGGCGCACCATGTCACGGGCGCCGTCCTGGTCGTCGGCGGCCACGTAACTCACCTTGGAGCCGGGCGCCATGGGCTTGCCGCACTGGACGAGGGGGATCCCCGCCTCGCGGAGTTCCTGGGCGACCGGGTTCCCGGAGTGGCTGGACACCAGCAGCACCCCGTCGACGTGGCCCGCCGTGATGTACCGCGTGATCCGGCGCCGCTCGTCCTCCGTGCCGGCCACCATCAGCAGCAGCGGGATGTCGTGCGCGGCCAGCGCCTGGGTGCAACCGCGCAGCAGGACATTGAAGTTGGGGTCCTCGAACAGCTTCTCCTGCGGTTCCGTCAGCAGGAAGCCGATCGAGTCGGAGCGGCCCGTGATCAGCGAGCGGGCGTGCCGGTTCACGACATAACCCGTCCTGCGGATCGCGGCGTTGACCGCCTCGGCGGCCGTCGGGCTGACGTAGTGACCGCCGTTGAGCACGCGTGAGACGGTTCCCCTGGAGACTCCCGCCTCGCGCGCCACGTCGTGAATGGTCGGCGGTTTGCGCCTGCCCCCCGTACTGCTCATGGTCATGACTTTACGGCTCCGGACAGCAGATCGAGGCTCCAGAACCGCTGGATGACCAGGAAGAGCGCGATCAGCGGGATCACCGCGAGCAGCGCACCCGTGATCACCAGGGTGTAGAGCGCCGGAGCGTTCGCGCCCTGTTCGAGGAGCGTGAACAGGCCCAGGGTGATCGGGAACTTCTCGTCGTCGCTGAGCATGATGTACGGCAGCAGGAAGTTGTTCCAGACGGCGACGAACTGGAACAGGAAGACCGTCACCAGACCCGGCACCATCATCGGCAGCGCGATCCGGGTGAAGATCCGCCACTCGCCCGCCCCGTCCATCCGGCCGGCCTCGACCACGTCGGAGGGGACGGCGGCAGCGGCGTAGATCCGGGACAGGTACACGCCGTACGGGGAGAGGACCAGCGGCAGCAGCACCGACCAGTAGCTGTCCGCCAGGTCCGCCTTCGCCATCAGCAGGTACTGCGGGATCGCGAGGATCACCGGCGGCATCAGCACGCCCGCCATCAGGACGTTGAAGACGGCCTCGCGGCCCTTGAAGCGGTAGATCGCCAGCGCGTAGCCGCTGACCGCGGAGACGGCCGTCGACAGGAGGGCGCCGAGGCCGGCGTAGAGGGCGGAGTTGCCCATCCACTGCCAGTAGACGCCGTCGCGGTAGGCGTTCAGGTCGGACAGGTTGTCCCCGAAACCGCTGCCCGGCAGGAAGGTGAAGGTGGAGAACAGTTCGCTGCCCGACTTGGTGGCCGCGATCAGCACCCAGGCGACCGGGAGCAGACAGTAGATCGCGCCCAGCAACAGCGTGAGCGTCGGGACGAGCGCGATCCGGCGGCGCAGCGGCGGGCCCTGGGCGGTTCCCGGGGTCGTCCCCGCCGCCGGGGCCGCCTTGTGTACGGCAAGAGAACTCATTGTGCTGCCTCCTGCTTCTGACGGGAGTTCGCGGCCCTCAGGAAGCCGAACGAGAGGACCAGGGTGGCCACGGCGATGATCACCGCGCCGGCGGCCGCCGAGTAGATGTCGCCCTCGCCGAAGGCGTCCCGGTGCACCTTCATCAGCGGACTCCACGTCGTGGACACGGAGTTGGTGAGGGGCTTGAGGGTGGTCGGCTCGCTGAACACCTGGAGCGTGGCGATGATCGAGAAGAAGAAGGTCAGCACCAGCGAGGGCGCCACCATCGGGATCTTGATCCGCAGGGCGGTCTGCAGCGGTGTCGCGCCGTCCAGCTTCGCGGCCTCGTACACCTCGACGGGGATCGCCTGCAGCGAGGTGTAGATGACGATCATGTTGAAGCCGGTGCCGCCCCAGATCGCGATGTTCGACAGCGCCGCGTACAGGCCGCCGCCGTCCAGCAGGTCCGGCTGGGGGAGCCCCAGCTTCTCCAGGACGAAGTAGAAGGGGCTGACGTCCGGGAGGTAGAGGAAGCCCCAGAGCAGGGCCGCCACGACACCCGGGACGGCGTACGGCAGGAAGATCGCCAGCCGGGTGAAGGGGGCCAGCCGCACCTTGTCGCTGTCCAGCATCAGGGCGAAGACCAGCGCCAGGCCGAGCATGAGCGGGACCACGATCGCGCCGTAGCCGAGGACGCGCAGGGTGCCGTCCAGCAGCTCGGAGTCGGTCAGCGCGTCGGTGTAGTTCTCGAAGCCCGCCCACACTTCGCTTCGTGCCCCCGAGCCGAGGCCCAGGCCCTTGACCTGCACCTTGTGCAGGCTGAGCCAGACCGCGTAACCGATGGGCAGCGCGAAGAACAGGGCGAAGAGAAGCGTCGCGGGGAGGAGGAAGGCGTACGGGGCCCCCTTGACCCCGTACGACCTCCGGCGTGCCGTCGTCACTCCGCGACCTCGAAGCCCTGCTTCTTCATGTCGGCGACCGTGTCGTCCTGCATCGTCTTCAGGGCGGCGCCGAAGTCCGACTTGTTCTTGGCGGCGGCGCCGAACGCGTCCTTGAAGGTGGTGTACGCGACGTTCACGTTCGGGCCCCACGCGGAGGGCGCCGTGGTCTTCGCTATCTCGGAGGCCGTGGTGTAGAAGTCGGCCTGGTTGGAGAAGAAGGCCGGCGGCTCGGCGAACGCGTCACTGGTCTGCGCGGTCGTGGCGGCCGGGTAGATGCCGCCCTCCTTGGCCAGCGCGGTCAGCGCGTCGGGGTCCGTGTTCAGCCAGGTGGCGAACTTCGCGGCGGCACCCTGGTTCTTCGAGTCCGTGGTGACGGCGGTCGAGGAACCGCCCCAGCTGCCGGTCGTGTTCTCGGAGGACGACCACTGCGGCAGCGGCGCCACCTTCCACTTGCCCTGGGTGTCGGGCGCGGCGGTGGTCAGCGTGCCCGGCGCCCACACGGCGCTGACCCAGGCGATCTGCTTGCCGGTGTTGAGCGCCTTGTTCCAGGCCGGGGTGTACATCGGCTGGTTGTCGACGGCGCCCTCCTTGACCAGGCCGCCCCAGAAGTCGGCGACCCGCTGCGTGGCCGCGTCGTCGATGCCGACCTTCCACTTCTGGCCCTCGGTGGTCCACCACGCGGCGCCGGCCTGCTGGGCGAGACCGGCGAAGAGACCGGAGTCGTTGGCGGAGAAGGTCGTCAGATCGACGTCCGGGTCCTCCTTCTTCAGCTTCCGCGCGGTCTCGGCGAACTCGTCCCAGGTCTTGGGGACCGTGAGGTCGTACTTCTTGAAGAGGTCCTCGCGGTAGTAGAACATCATCGGTCCGATGTCCTGCGGGATCGCGTAGACCGCGTCCGAGCCCAGCGTCGTCTGCTGCCAGACACCGTCGGCGAACTTGCCCTTGGCGTCCTGCGCCTCGTCCGCGATGTCGGCCACCGCGTCATTGCTGACCAGCGTCGGCAGTGCCTGGTACTCGGCCTGCACCAGGTCCGGGCCCTTGCCCGCCTTGTGCGCGGTGAGGATCTTGGTGACCAGGGTGTCGCCGGAGGCCTGCTTCTTCACCGTGACGGTGATCTGCTGCTCCTTGCCGGGCCCCTTGTTCCACAGGTCCACGACCTTGTCCATGCCCGGCGTCCAGGTCCAGTACGTCAGCTTCGCCGGCCCCGACTGGGCCTCGCTGTCGTCGTCGGACCCGCCACAGGCGGCAAGTGCGGTGGCGCCGAGCGTGACGGCGACGGCAGTGGCCACAAAGCGCCGGTGCTTCGTGATGTTGGGCATGGATCGTTCTCCCCTGACCTGGGTCCTCGCCTGCTGCGAAGACCATGCCATGCTCTGTGAGCGTTCACAGATAGTGCGTCTGTGAGCGTTCACAGTAGAGAAACATCCCGGACACTTGTCAATGGTTGTTGCTGTGCGGTTATGTTGGGCTCGCACCGCCGCCGCTGTGTGTGCACGTTCCCAGATGATCGACGCAACGGGAGAAATCCATGCCGGAGACCACCCCCACGGGCCTCACCAGGCTCGCCTTCGGTGGGGACTACAACCCCGAGCAGTGGCCGGAAACCGTCTGGCACGAGGACGTCCGGCTGATGCGCGAGGCCGGCGTCACGATGGTGAGTGTCGGCATCTTCTCGTGGGCCCTGCTGGAGACCGAGCGCGGGGTGTACGACTTCGCCTGGCTGGACCGCCTGCTCGACCTGCTGCACGAGAACGGCATCCGCGTCGACCTCGGCACCCCCACCGTCGTCCCGCCGGTCTGGTTCTACCGCGAGCACCCCGAGGCGCTGCCCGTGACCGCCGACGGCACCCGCTACGAGTTCGGCTCGCGCGGCGCCATCTGCCACAGCAACGCCGACTACCGGGCCGCCGCCGCGACCATCACCACCCAGCTCGCCGAGCGCTACGCCGACCACCCCGCGCTCGCCCTGTGGCACGTGCACAACGAGTACGGCGTCCCCGTCTCCGCCTGTTACTGCGATTCCTGCGCCGCGCACTTCCGCCGCTGGCTGGAGCGCACGTACGGCACGGTCGAGGCGGTCAACGAGGCCTGGGGCACCGCCTTCTGGGGCCAGCACTACACCGGCTTCGCTCAGATCAACCCGCCGCGCGTGGCCCCCACGGTCGGCAACCCCGGCCAGGCGCTGGACTACAAGCGGTTCGCCGACGAGACCATCCGCGAGAACTTCGTCGCCGAGCGGGACATCCTGCACCGCCTCGCGCCCGGCATCCCGGTCACGACGAACTTCATGACCGCGCTCAGCCAGTGCGACTCCCTCGACTACTGGGCCTGGGGCCGCGAGGTCGACCTCGTCACCAACGACCACTACCTGATCACCGACGGCCGCCGCACCCAGGTGAACCTCGCGATGGCCGCCGACCTCACCCGCTCGGTCGGCGGCGGGGCCCCCTGGCTGCTCCTGGAGCACTCCACCTCGGGCGTCAACTGGCAGGCCCGCAACCCCGCCAAGGCCCCCGGGCAGATGGCCCGCAACTCCCTCGCCCATGTGGCGCGCGGCTCCGACGGCGCCATGTTCTTCCAGTGGCGGCAGTCCCGGCGGGGCGCCGAGAAGTTCCACTCGGCGATGCTGCCGCAGGCCGGCACCGAGTCGAGGGTCTGGCGTGAGGTCGTCGAACTGGGCGCCTCCCTCGACTCGCTGAGCCAGATCCGCGGCAGCCGGACCGTCGCCGACGTGGCCGTCCTGTGGGACTGGCACTCCTGGTGGGCGCAGAACCTCGCCTGGCGCCCCAGCGAGGACCACGAGGCCCGCGAACGCGCCGACGCGTTCTACGAGGCCCTCTACGACCGTCATCTCACGGTCGACTTCGCCCACCCGGAAGCCGACTTGTCGGCCTATCCCCTTGTCGTCGTCCCCGCGCTGTACCTGATGACGCGAGCGGCGGGCGACAACCTCAAGGCGTACGTCGAGAACGGCGGCACCCTCGTCGTCTCGTACTTCTCCGGGATCGTCGACGAGCACGACGCCGTCCACGAGGGCCCGTACCCCGGCGCCCTGCGGGACGTACTCGGTCTGACGGTCGAGGAGTTCTCGCCGCTGCTCGGCGGGGAGAGCGTGCGGATCACCGGGCCCGACGGCTCCGAACTGACCGGTGACGTGTGGACGGAGTTCGTGGTGCCGCACGGCGCCGAGGCCGTGTGGACGTACGCCGACGGGCTCGCCGCCGACCGGCCCGCCGTCACCCGGCACCGGCTCGGCGAGGGCTCCGCCTGGTACGTGTCGACCCGCCTCGACGCGCACGGTCTGGACGCGCTGCTCGGCTGGGCGGCCGACGACGCGGGCATCGCGCCCCGCGCCGACCTGCCGCGCGACGTCGAAGTGGTCCGCCGCGCGGGGGAGTCGGGCGACTTCCTCTTCGCGATCAACCACACCGCCCTCGACACGAAGGTGCCGCTCGACACCGACGGCACCGAACTCCTCACCGGCGAACGCGCGGCGGGCCACCTCGCCGTACCCGCCGGCGGCATCAGGGTCGTACGCCTCGACACCTGATCACCAGATGTGGGCGGCGGCCGGTCACCGAGCCGTAGGAGGTGACGGCCGCCGCTCCCCGCCCGGGGCCGCCCCCCAGCCTCGGGCCATCCCCGACACCGGCCGGATCTCTGGGGACATCCGGCCGGTAACGGTGGCGCCGCGCCCACGGCCTTCGGGCGCGGCGCCACCACAGCACCGCGCAACCAGGTCCCCACCTTCGTCGAAGGGACGACGATGTTCCACGCGAGACGCGCCCTCAGGGCCCTGCTCATACCGCTGTTCGCAGGCCTGGCGCTCACCACCCTGCCCGCCACGTCGGCATCCGCCGCCTCCACGCTCACCAACGGGGGCTTCGAGTCCGGCGGCACCGGGACCGCGACGCCGGCCGGCTGGTCGACGTACTCGGCCGGCGGGCAGAACTCCGCCTCCTTCACCGAGTCCGGTGGCCACGGCGGCAGTTACCGCCTCTCCCACTACTCGGCCTCGGCCTACAAGGTGGAGACCTACCAGTACCTGTCCGGCCTGACCAACGGGAACTACAAGCTCACCGCGTGGGTGCGCTCCGGTGGCGGCCAGAACTCCGCCTACCTCGCGCTGAAGAACTGCGGCAGCGCCGAGCAGCGCACCGACATCCCGGTCTCCTCCAGCGGCTGGATCCGGATCGTCACCTCGATCGCGGTGACGAACAACCAGTGCACCATCAGCGTCAACTCCGACGCGAACGCCGGTAACTGGATCAACGTCGACGACCTGACCTTCGCCTCCGGTACGACGGGCCTGTCCATCAAGGGCTCCGACGTGTCGTCGCTCATCAAGAGCGAGGCCAAGGGCGGCGTCTACAAGAACAGCTCCGGCACCACCGGCGACGCGCTCGCCATCCTCAAGAGCGCCGGGCAGAACTACGCGCGCGTCAAGGTCTGGGTGAACCCCGCCGACGGCTACAACAACAAGACGCGCGTGCTCGCCGCCGCCAAGCGCATCAAGGCGCAGGGCATGAAGCTGCTGGTCGATTTCCACTACTCGGACACCTGGGCGGACCCGGGCGCGCAGACCGTGCCGTCTCCGTGGACGGGGCATTCCTACAGCCAGCTGAGGACGGACGTCTACAACCACACCTACGACGTCCTCAACGCCCTCAAGTCCCAGGGCACCACGGCCGACATGGTCCAGGTCGGCAACGAGATCAACGGCGGCATGCTGTGGTCCGCCGGCTCCACCTCCAACTGGTCGCAGCTCGCCGGTCTGCTCAACTCCGGCTACGACGCGGTCAAGGCGGTCAACTCCTCCACCCAGGTGGCACTGCACCTCGCCAAGGGCGGTGACCTGTCGGGCACCCGCTGGTGGTTCGACAGCGCGGTCTCCAACGGCGTGAAGTTCGACGTCATCGGCCTGTCGTACTACGGCTACTGGCACGGCACGCTCGCGGACTTCCAGACGACCCTGGACGACGCGGCATCCCGGTACTCCAAGCCGGTGTTCCTCGCCGAGACGGCCTACCCCTTCCGTCTCGACAGCGAGGACTCGCACGAGAACATCATCGACCTGAGCAGTGAACTCGTGTCCGGCTACCCGGCCACGACCGCCGGTCAGACCCGCTGGATGAAGGACGTCGCGAGCATCGTCGAGGCCGTCCCGAACGGCCGTGGTCTCGGGATCTTCTACTGGGAGTCGACCTGGACCGCACGCACCGGCAACGGCTGGGACCCCACCGACGCGTCCTCCGGCAACGGCTGGGAGAACCAGGCGCTGTTCGGCTATGACGACAGGGCGCTTCCTGCGATGGCGTGGTTCAGCCATCGGTAGCGCTCAGCGTCCCTGACAGGGGCCACACGCCTCGGCGTGTGGCCCCTGTCGGTCGTCAGGAGCCGACCGTCGTGTCCAGGAAGCCGTGCAGCGAGGCTGTCATGGCGTCCACGAACGAGTCCCGGACCGGCTCGGGCACGCGGTCCAGCGACAGATACGGGTTGAGGTCCTCCAACTCGACCAGGAGCAGACCCCCGTCCCGGGTACGGCAGGCGTCCACTCGCTGGATGCCGTGGTCGAGGGTGTTCCAGCCGATGAAGCGCCCGGCGAAGTCGAGGTCGGCCCCGGAGGCGTCGTAGGGCTCCAGCACCCAGCGCCGGTCGGGGTCGGGCGCGTACAGGGCGTACTGGAAGGTGTCGTCGACGTAGTAGAAGGACACCTCGTAGCGGAAGTCGACGCGCGGTTGGACGAGAACGTCACCCCAGGTGAGGTCTGCCAGCTCGGGCCCGGTCAGGAAACGCAGGCCGATGGAGTCCGCGCCGGCCTTCGGCTTCACCGCGTACGCGACGCTCTCGGGCAGCCGTCCCCGGTCCTTGGGCCGGTCGACGGTGGGGATGACCGGGTACCCGGCCCCGGTGAGGTCCAGCAGGTACTGCTTGCCGGCCATGTCGGCGCGGCCCGTCAGCGGGTTGTAGACGCGGGTCGCGAGAGTCGTCGCCCGCTCACGGAAGGCCTCGTACGCCTCCTGGTAGTGCAGGACGGGCCCGCTGTTGCGCACCACGACGGCGTCGAAGCGGTCCATCAGCGCCGCCGCGTCCAGCGGGTGGCACAGGGCGAGGTCGAAGTCCGCGCGCAGCCGGGAGGTGAGGAAGATGTCCTCGTCGCCGTAGCGCCGCCCCCGGGCAGGGTAGGCGAGGTCGGTGACGTACAGCAGGCGGGGGCGGGCGGGCACGGCGGTCTCCCTGGTCGGTGACGGCCAACCTAACCCGAGGTCGTGAGGGAGGGCCCGGTGCCCTGCCAGGGGCCGGGGGAGGCCGGGCCCGGTCAGGGCCGCAGTCGGTCAGCGGTGATCGCCGGTCCATCCCGGCCAGGGTCCGGCGCCCGACGAAGCCCGGACGCGTGGAGCCCTCGCCCCGCCACGGGCCGAGTACGGGTGCGGAGGGCGGTCGCGTTAGGCTGTCGACCGGCCGCGATCTGCTCGCGGCGCGGCGGTGGGGCCCGCCGTACCCGAACCGCGGCACCGGCGCCGACAACGGTCCCTGCTTGCGACGGAGCGCGCCCGGCGGACGCCCGGACCCCGGCGAGTAGGAGACGCACGCCCATGCCAGCCCCGCACCCCAACGGGCCCGAAGCTCGGAGATTCCCCTCCTCCGGCGGGGCCGCAGCCCTGGAACCCTCCGGCACGCCCGAGGCACCGCGGTCCCCCGACGCCCCCGTCGCCGACCCACCCCACCCCGCCCCCTGGCACGGCCAGGCACCCGTCGTCGCGGTGGTCGCGGTCGGTGGTGGCATCGGCGCGGCGGCCCGCTACGGCGCCTCCCTGCTCTGGCCCACGGGGACCGCCGGGTTTCCCTGGACCACGTTCTGGGTCAACGTCGTCGGCTGCTTCCTGATCGGTCTCGTCATGGTCGCGATCACGGAGAGATGCGCGGCCCACCGCCTCGTCCGCCCCTTCTTCGGAACCGGAGTGCTCGGCGGCTTCACCACGTTCTCGACGTACGCCGTCGACATCCAGCGCCTGATGGAGGAGGGCCGCCCCGCCACCGCCCTCGCCTATCTCGCCGCGACCCTCCTCGCCGCCCTCACCGCGGTCTGGCTCGCGGCGACGACGGCGCGGCCGGCTCTGCGAAGCCGGCCCCCACGGGCCGGGTTCGCAGAGCCGGCCGCAGCACGTGAGAAAGGTAAGAGGTCGTCGTGAACTGGGTGCTCGTCATCGTCGGCGGAATGGTCGGCGCCCCCCTGCGCTATCTCACCGACCGCGCCGTGCAGGCACGCCACGACACGCACTTCCCCTGGGGGACGCTCGCGGTCAACGTCGCCGGATCCCTGGTCCTCGGCACTCTCACCGGTGCCGTCGCGGCCGGTGCCGCCAGTTCCGACCTGCACCTTCTCCTCGGCACCGGACTCTGCGGGGCACTCACCACGTACTCGACCTTCTCGTACGAGACCCTGCGGCTGGCCCAGAGCGGTGCCCGCTTCCACGCCGCCGCCAACGTGGTCGCGAGCGTGACGGCGGGGCTGGGCGCGGCCTTCGTGGGGGTGGCGGCGGCGCAGGCCCTCTGGTCCTGAACGACGGACCCTTACCCGGCTGTAGTACGACTGCGTCCCCGGCGCGATCACGGTCGCCGTGACCGTGGTGACCGTGGCCGGCCGTACGTCGGTCATGCCCTTGTCGGTCATGCCCTCGCCGAGCAGAACTGGACCCCATGAGCACCATCAGCGTCGGTCAGGCCGTCGTCCTCGGAGCGGTGGAGGGAGTGACGGAGTTCCTGCCGGTGTCCTCCACCGGTCATCTGAAGATCACCGAAGGGCTCATGGGGATCCAGGTCGAGGACAAGGCCGTCGTCGGGTTCTCGGCGGTCATCCAGGTCGGCGCGATCGCCGCCGTCCTCGTGTACTTCCGCAAGGACATCGCGCGGATCGGCTCCGCCTGGTTCCGGGGCCTCTTCGACGCGGGGAAGCGGCAGGACCGCGACTACCGGTTCGCGTGGTGGGTGATCGCCGCGACGATCCCGATCGTCGTCGTGGGGCTGGCCGCCCGGTCGCTCATCGAGGGGCCGCTCGCCTCCCTGTGGGTGGTGGCCGGATCGCTGATCGTCGGCAGCGGTGTGATGTGGGTCGCGGAACAGGTGGGCCGGCGCAGGCGCGCGGAGGAGGACACCCGGTTCCGGGACGCGATGCTCGTCGGCGGTTCGCAGATCCTCGCTTTGCTCTTCCCGGGCTTCTCCCGCTCCGGCGCCACCATGTCCACCGCGCTGCTGCTCGACCTGGACCGGGTCGCGGCCACCCGGCTCTCCTTCTTCCTAGGCATCCCCGCCCTGACCGGCGCCGGGCTGTACGAACTGAAGGACGCCCTCGGTGCGGGGGTGGGCGCGGCCCCGCTGATCGCCGGCACCACCGTCTCGTTCGCGGTCGCATACGCCTCGGTCGCCTGGCTGCTGAGGTTCGTGACCAGGCACTCCTTCAACGCGTTCGTGTCCTACCGGATCGTGGTCGGGGTGCTCCTCTTCGGGCTGCTCGGCGCGGGCGGGCTCAGCTGACAGTGCTCGGCCCGGGCCGGGCCGGTGGCACCGGGCTGATCCACAACCGCCCGTGACCTGGAAGATCGAATCCGGGACCCCTTGACAGCCCCCGCCCGTCACCCGCAGGATCACCCCCGTGAACCTGTCAGACAGCCAGACAGGTGGCTCGGCACCCCGGCGCATCAGCGCCATGGAAGCGGTGCTCACCCACCTTCGCGGCGCCATCGAGCGCGGCAAGTACGCCATCGGCGACAAGCTCCCCTCGGAGGCGGAGCTCTGCCGGCAGCTCGAAGTGAGCCGTCCGGTACTGCGCGAGGCGCTGCGCGCGCTCCAGGTGATGGGTCTGACCCAGTCCCGCACCGGCAAGGGCACCTTCGTGATCGCGAACACCGTCGAGGACCCCACCTTCGGCGACTACGCGGCGAGCGACCTGCTGGAGGTGCGCCGGCACGTGGAGATCCCGGTCGCCGGGTACGCGGCGGTGCGCCGCACCCCGGAGAACCTGGACCATCTGGCCCACCTCCTGGACCGGATGGAGCGGGAGACCGACACCACCGCCTGGGTCGCGATGGACACGCTCTTCCACCTGGCCGTGGCCGAGGCCGCCCAGAACCCGGTGTTCCGCCGGGTGATCGAGGAGATCCGGGACGCACTGGCCCGCCAGTCGGCCTTCCTCAACGAGCTGGGCGGCCGGCGCGAGCAGTCCAACCGCGAGCACCGGGCCATCGTCGAGGCGCTGATCGACGGTTCCGAACACGACGCGGTGGAGGCCATGTCCCACCACCTCGACCGCGTCGAGACCACTCTCACCGACATCGTGCGTTCCCCGCGCACGGACAGCTCCACGGAAGGCGGACGCGAGACGTGAGCGAGCAGTCCCTCGAAAAAGACGTCGTACAGGCCGGACAGACCCCCGGTCACGTCGACGCCGGAGACGCCGGCTACAGCAAGTCCCTGAAGTCCCGCCACGTCAACATGATCGCCATCGGCGGCGCGATCGGCACCGGCCTCTTCCTCGGCGCCGGTGGCCGTCTCGCCGACGCCGGTCCGTCCCTCTTCATCGCGTACGCGGTCTGCGGCCTCTTCGCCTTCCTCGTCGTCCGCGCCCTCGGCGAACTGGTCCTCTACCGGCCCTCGTCCGGCGCCTTCGTGTCCTACGCCCGGGAGTTCCTCGGCGAGAAGGGCGCCTACACGGCCGGCTGGATGTACTTCCTGAACTGGGCCACCACCGGTATCGCCGACATCACCGCGGTCGCCCTCTACACCCACTACTGGGGCATGTTCTCCGACATCCCCCAGTGGGTGATCGCGCTCATCGCGCTCGGGGTCGTCCTCGCGGTGAACCTGATCTCGGTGAAGATGTTCGGCGAACTGGAGTTCTGGTTCGCGATCATCAAGGTCAGCGCGCTCGTCATCTTCATGCTGATCGGCATCTTCCTGCTGGTCACCCAGCAGCCCGTCGACGGCCACACCCCCGGCCCGTCCCTGATCACCGACAACGGCGGCATCTTCCCCAACGGCCTGCTGCCCATGCTGCTGATCATCCAGGGCGTCGTCTTCGCCTACGCCTCCGTCGAACTGGTCGGCGTCGCGGCGGGCGAGACCGAGAACCCCGAGAAGATCATGCCGAAGGCGATCAACTCGATCATGTGGCGCGTCGGCCTGTTCTACGTCGGCTCCGTCCTGCTCCTTGCGATGCTGCTGCCCTGGTCCTCGTACAAGGCCGGCGAGAGCCCCTTCGTCACCGTGCTCTCCAACATCGGTATCCCGGCGGCCGGCGGCATCATGAACCTGGTCGTGATGACCGCGGCCATGTCCTCGCTCAACTCGGGCCTGTACTCCACCGGCCGGATCCTGCGCTCGATGGCGATGGCCGGCTCCGCCCCGAAGTTCACCGGCGTGATGAGCCGCAGTCAGGTCCCGTACGGCGGCATCCTGCTCACCAGCGGTATCTGTGTGCTGGGCGTCGGGCTGAACTTCGTGGTCCCGGCCGACGCGTTCGAGATCGTGCTCAACTTCGCCGCGATCGGCATCATCTGCACCTGGGGCATGATCATGATCTGTCACCTGGTGTTCTGGCAGAAGACCGAGAAGGGTGAGCTGACCCGGCCGAGCTACCGGCTGCCCGGCTCCCCGTGGACCGAGCTGGTGACGCTGTTCTTCCTGGCGTCGGTCCTCGTCCTGATGTACGCGGACGGCGGCGCGGGCCGCACGACCGTGCTGTGCCTCCCCCTCATCGTGTTGGCGCTGATCGCGGGGTGGTTCGGCGTCCGTCGCCGGGTCGCCCAGCAGTCGGCCGGAGTGAAGAAGTGATTCAGGCAGTGATGTACGACCCCACGACCACCGGCGCCGCGGCGATCCCTGCGGCTCCGGTGGCCGCGGCCCCCGCGATCCGGGAACCGCTCCACGCCCCCGTCGCCCACCTCGTACGCGGAGGTGTCATCGAGGGCATCCACTACGGCTCCGTCGTGGTGCTGGGTGCCGACGGGGAGGTGGAACTCCAACTCGGCGACATCGAGGCGGCGTTCTACCCCCGGTCGGCGCTCAAACCGGTCCAGGCCGTGGCAATGCTGCGCGCCGGACTGCCCCTGGACGGCGCACTGCTGTCCCTGACCGCGGCCAGCCACTCCGGCGAGGAACGCCACCTCGCCGGAACCCGGCAGATCCTGGAGCTGGCCGGGGCGACCGAGGACGATCTGCGCAACGTCACCGACATGCCCTACGACCCGGCCGTCCGGGACGAGTGGATACGCGAGGGGAGGCAGCCCTCCCGTCTCGCGCAGAACTGCTCCGGCAAGCACGCGGCCATGCTCTACACCTGCAGGCTCAACGGCTGGTCGCTGGAGGACTACCTCGACCCGGCCCACCCGTTGCAGCAGGCCATCGCCGAGATCGTCGAGGACCTCACCGGGCAGGCCATCGCCCGGGTGACCGTCGACGGCTGCGGCGCCCCCCTCTTCTCCGTCTCCCTGCACGGCCTGGCCCGCGCCCTCGCCCGGATCACCACCGCCACCGAGGGCACCCCCGAGCGCACGGTCGCCGACGCCATGCGCGCGCACGCCGAGATGGCGTCCGGCGCCGGGCGCGACGTGGCCGAGCTGATGCGGGCCGTGCCCGGACTGCTCACCAAGGACGGCTTCGAGGGGGTCCAGGTCGCCGCGCTCCCGGACGGCCGGGCCGTCGCCGTGAAGATCGCCGACGGCGCCAACCGGGCCAGGATCCCCGTCACCGCGGCGGCCCTCACCCGCGCCGGCGTCGACCCGGTCGTCCTCGCCGGCTTCGCGGGCGCCCCGCTGCTCGGTGGCGGCGACGTCGTCGGGCACATCCGGCCGGCCAGGGCTCTCGATCCGCTCGCGGACACCACGGACATCTGAACCCTCGGCTCCGCAATCTCGTCTCCCTTCGAACCGCCTTCGAAGGCGCGGCCCCACAGGAGCCGCGCCCGACGAAGGCGGCCGCCCGCACCCGCCTCAAAGAAGAGGACCCGCACCGCCATGACCGCCGCAGCGACCCGCAGCGAACACGATCTGCTCGGAGACCGTGACATCCCCGCCGACGCGTACTGGGGCGTCCACACCCTGCGCGCCACGGAGAACTTCCCCATCACGGGCACCCCGATCTCCGCCTACCCCCATCTGATCGACGCCCTGGCCGCCGTCAAGGAGGCCGCCGCCCGCGCCAACGAGGAACTCGGCCTGCTCGCCCCCGAGAAGGCCGCCGCGATCATCGAGGCCTGCCGGGAGATCCGCGACGGCAAGCTGCACGACCAGTTCGTCGTCGATGTCATCCAGGGTGGCGCCGGCACCTCCACCAACATGAACGCCAACGAGGTCGTCGCCAACCGGGCGCTGGAGCTGCTGGGCCACGAGAAGGGCCGGTACGAGTACCTGCACCCCAACGAGGACGTCAACCTCGGCCAGTCCACCAACGACGTCTACCCGACCGCTGTCAAGATAGCGACGGTCTTCGCGGTGCACGGACTGCTCAAGGCGATGGCCGTCCTGCAGGACTCCTTCGCCCGTAAGGCCGTCGAGTTCCGCGACGTGCTCAAGATGGGCCGTACACAGTTGCAGGACGCGGTCCCCATGACGCTCGGTCAGGAGTTCTCCGCATACGCCGTCATGATCGACGAGGACCGGTCCCGTCTTGACGAGGCCGTCGAGCTGATCCATGAGATCAACCTCGGCGCCACGGCGATCGGCACCGGCCTCAACGCCCCCGCCGGATACGCCGAGTCGGCCCGCCGCCACCTCGCGGCGATCACCGGCCTGCCGCTGGTCACCGCCGCCAACCTGGTCGAGGCCACCCAGGACTGCGGCGCGTTCGTGCAGATGTCGGGCGTCCTCAAGCGGATCGCCGTCAAGCTCTCGAAGAGCTGCAACGACCTGCGGCTGCTGTCCTCCGGGCCGCGCGCGGGCCTCAACGAGATCAACCTGCCGCCGGTGCAGGCCGGTTCGTCCATCATGCCCGGCAAGGTCAACCCGGTGATCCCCGAGGTCGTCAACCAGGTCGCCTTCGAGGTCATCGGCAACGACGTCACCATCACCATGGCGGCCGAGGCCGGACAGCTCCAGCTCAACGCGTTCGAGCCGATCATCCTGCACTCCCTGTCGGAGTCCCTCACGCATCTGCGGGCCGCCTGCCTGACCCTGGCCGAGCGGTGCGTCGACGGCATCACCGCCAACGAGGACGAGCTGCGCGCGGCCGTGGAGAACTCCATCGGCCTGGTCACCGCCCTCAACCCGTACATCGGCTACACGGCGGCCACCGACATCGCCAAGGAAGCCCTCGCCACCGGCCGGGGCGTGGCCGAACTCGTCCAGGAGAAGGGCCTGTTGCCCGCCGAACGGCTCCGGGAACTGCTGCGGCCCGAGGTGCTCGCGGGCAGCGTAGGCCCCCTGGCCTGACGTACCCAGGGCCGGCTCATCCCCGCACCGGCCCACCCACTGACCTGCGACGACGCGCCAGGACCGGCGCGGAAGGCACAATGGTGATCATGACAACGACGTCGTCCCTCACCTTCCAGCCGGTCCTGGAACGCATCGCCGAGGAGATCGAGCGGACCCCGGGCCGCGGCCGGCCCGCCGACTACATCCCGGCGCTCGCCGCCCGCGATCCCCGCCACTTCGGCATGGCCGTCGCGGAGCTCGACGGCACGGTGTACGGCGTGGGGGACTGGCGCGAGCCGTTCTCCACGCAGTCCATCACCAAGGTCTTCACCCTCGCTCTCGACCTGGCCCGGGAGGGCGACGCCCTCTGGGAGCACGTGGGCCGCGAGCCCTCCGGCAACCCCTTCAACTCCCTGGTCCAGCTGGAGTACGAGAGCGGCATCCCGCGCAACCCGTTCATCAACGCGGGCGCCCTCGTCGTCACCGACCGCCTGCACACCCGTACCGGCGACGCGGCGGGCGAACTGCTGTCCTTCCTGCGGTCGGAGAGCGGCAACCCCGACCTGGACTTCGACACGCAGATCGCCGCCTCCGAGTCGGCGCACGGCGACCGCAACGCGGCCCTCGCCCACTTCATGGCGGCGTACGGCAACATCGACAACCCCGTACCGGCCCTTCTCGACCAGTACTTCCGGCAGTGCTCCCTCACCGCCTCCTGCGCCGACCTCGCCCTCGCCACCACCTTCCTCGCCCGGCACGGCGTCCGCGCCGACGGCACCCGCCTCCTGACCCGCAGCCAGGCGAAACAGGTCAACGCGGTGATGCTCACCTGCGGCACCTACGACGCGGCCGGCGAGTTCGCCTACCGCGTGGGCCTGCCCGGCAAGAGCGGGGTGGGCGGCGGCATCATCGCGGTCGTCCCGGGGCGCTGCACGCTGTGCGTGTGGAGTCCGGGGCTGGACGAGCGGGGCAACTCGGTGGCGGGAGTGGCGGCGCTGGACCGGTTCACCACCCTGACGGGATTGTCTGTTTTCTGACAGCAGTCCGCCAACGAGGAGTTGGCCCGCCCGGCATCGGCGGGCGGTCATCACGAGCGCTTGAGCGCGAGCCGAAGCCGTCCCCGGCGGAACATCGCCTCGATGTGCGGGAGTTCGGCCGGGGACCGGATCAGACAGGTCCGCGTGGTCGGTCAGCGGGGGAGTGGCGCCTCGACACCCGTCATGGCGAGGGCCGGCGCCGGGAGCCGGTCGCCGTGGATGGTGATCCGGGCGACGCCGGCGTTGAGCTCCTGGAGTTCGTCGGGGCTGAACCTGACCTCTTCCGCGCCGATGTTCTCCAGGAGGTGGGACAGCCGAGTGGTGCTGGGGATCGGTACGATCCACGGCTTCTGGGCCAGCAGCCAGGCGAGGTCGATCTGGGCGGGCGTGGCGCCCTTGCGTACGGCCCAGTCCTGGAGGAGCTGTACCAGTGGCATGTTGGCGGCCAGGTTGTCCCGGCTGTTGCGGGGCATCGCGGTCCGGCGGTCTCCCTCCGCGAACGGGAAGTACGGGCTCATCGCGCCGGTCGTGAAGCCCATGCCCAGCGGCGCCCAGCACACGAAGCCGATGCCGAGTTCCTCGCAGAGCGGCAGGACGTTCTCCTCCGGTCCGCGCCACAGTGCGGTCACAGTCCAGGAACACCTCGTCGAGGTACTGGCTGCGGTTCTCGCACCGACCGGCGCCTTCACGACCTTCGCCTATCGCCACGCCGCCCCTCTGGTCTCAGCACGCCGATTCCGCGACCTGCTGTCCGACCGCTTGGAAGAGGTCGTTCCCGGCCGCACCGTCTGGCGGAACTCGCCGTCGGCCTACGTCCTGCACGCCCGCAGGCCCAGGCCGTAACCGGATCACCTCGCCCCCTCCCCGTGTCTGCGGTCCTGCAGGTCTCTGCCCACGTCGGGCCGCGCAACGAGAAGTTGCTGACCGAAGCTCTGCGATGCACTGCGAGGGAGCCGTCACCGGCGGTCGGCTGCTGCCGCGAGGTGGGTGCAGAGCGGACGTTCACCACAAGGAGACACTCGATGGGATACACACGCCTGGGAACCTCGGGCGTGAAGGTCAGCCGGATCGCACTGGGCCGCATGAGCTTCGGCATCCCCGCGGCGGAGATGCCGTGGCTACTCGACGGCGAGCGGGCCGAGCCGGTCTCCGGCAGGCGGCCGAGCTCGGCGTGACGTTCTGGGACACCGCCAACATCTGCTGCGGGGCTCCTCGGATGAGATTGTCGGGCGCGCGCTGCGCACGTACGCCCGCCGTGAGGACATCGCCCTGGCGACCAAGGTGTTCTATCCGATGCGCCAGGGCCCCGGCGGTGGAGGGCTGTCCCGCAAGGCCATCCTGGAGCAGGTCGGCGCGTCCCTCGCCCGCCTGGACACCGACTACACCGACTACACCGACCTGTACCAGATCCACCGCTTCGACCCCGAGACGCGGGTGCTGCACGACGTCGTCAAGGCGGGCAAGGTCCGCTACCTCGGCGCGTCGTCGATGCTCGACGGCGTCGACCGCGTCTGCATCACGCACCCCGACCAAACGCAGCCGAACGCCGCCTTGGAGCCCGCTCGCCGCAGGGCTGGTCACCCGGCCATGGGGGGACAACGCACCAGCCGCGCCCGCAGCAACCCCGCAGTCGACGAGCAGGGCCGCCCGCTGTTCCTCGACACGCGCGACGGCACGGTCATCGAGGCCCCCCGGCGACACGATCCACACCCCGCCGGGCGAGGAGACCTCCGAGACCGAGTGGCTGGAGAAGGTCTCGGAGGAGGAGTACGACGCCCCGCGCAGCAGCACCCGCCGAGCGATGGGCCCGCGGCCGGGCCGGAGCCTACTCGACGAGTTCCCAGTCCTGCGAGCCGTCCGTGGCCGCGTTCTGCAAGGTCAGCGGCGCACTGGCGGACGCGCCAGTCAGGTACAGGTTCGTGTTCTTGACCGACTGCAGTCTGTAGAAGCCGTCGTCGGTCTTGATGAGGTTCCAGCTGCCGGTGGCGCTGTTGTCGACCCACTGGCCGATGCGCTGACCGACGGTCGCGTTCCCTGTCCAGATGGCTGCCGCGCGTCCGCCCGCCTTGTTCAGCAGCGTCTTGCCGCCGTTGGGCTCGGTCACCACGTGCCAGAACTGGGTGTCCGCGTTCGCCGCCGAGCCGGGGGCCTCCAGACGAACGTCGGGGACGTCGCCGTTGCCGAGGTTCGCGTCGTTGGTCTTGTTGCCGGTGCCGATCACCTGGTCCGTCTTCCTGTTCACCAGCTGGTAGTAGGCGCCGTCCGAGTGCCCGAGATCGACCTCGGCGAACTTGAGCGTCGAGGTGCCCTGGTTGTTGAGGATCGCGATGCGGCCGGTGCCCTCGACGTACTGCAGGTTGCGGCTGTAGCCGCCCTGAGATGTCGTCTGATACTCCTTCCACGTACCGTCGCTGCGGCCGCTCTCGTTGACCCAGACGTTGCCGCTGCCGGCCGCGTTGTAGACCAGGCGCCCTCCCGGAAGCCTGATGATCACCGGACTGCCGCCTCTGGCGAGCGGACGAGAACCGGAGTCGACCGGCAGCGAAGCGACGTCCGTGCCGGTGGCGGAGCCCTTGTAGAACTCCAGCGGGCTGTCTGCCAGCACGTACCTGGTGTTTGCCCCGCCGCCCCAGTACTCGAAGGGAAGCATCCACTTGCCGTCCGTCGTGCGGACGACGTTCGTCATGCCGGGCCGGCCGCCGCCGATCTCCGTCTTGCCGCCGCCCATGTCCTGGGTCAGTCCGGCGATGTCGACGACGGGCGCGCTCCAGTTCGTGCTGCGGCCGTCCCAGGTCTTGTGGACGAGGATCTGTCCGAGGGAGTCCTTGGCGGTGTCGTTCGCCGGGTCGAGGGTCGGGACGCCGGTGGTCGCGTTGAAGCCGAGATAGTCGTTCTCGTCGGAGTAGTAGCAGACGAGCTTGCCCTTGTGGACCATCAGGTACGGCTCCCAGAGGGGATCGACCTGCTTGTTGGTGTTGGCGTTCGCGATGTTCTGTCCGGTCGCGCCCGCGCTGCCGCCCTGCCAGCCGCCGGTCGCCACGACGTTCAGGATCTTCCACGTCGCACCGTCGTCGGTGCTGGAGTACAGGGCGATCGCGAGGTCCTTGCGGTCGCCGTCGTTGGAGGGCGTCCAGTTCGGATCGGCCGCCTTGTGCTCCTTGTAGTAGTAGTCGTCGCCCGACACCACGGTCGCCAGGAGCAGTGTGCCCTGCTTCAGGTCCCCGACGTCCTGCGGAAGCGTGTAGAGGTAGGGGTTGGTCCAGTTGCTCGTGTACTTCGCGTACTTGGAGTCGCTGGAGATGTACGCGGGCGCCTTGACCTCCGACAGCGGCTGCCACGACGTGCCGTCGTCGTCGCTCTTGTAGACCGGGAGCGTCTGCTTGTCGGCGCTGCCCGTCTCCGTCACGACCGTCGACTTCTCGAAAGCCGCGACCAGACGTCCGCTCGGCAGCTGCGCCGACTTCGGGTAGATCGCGCAGTTACCGCGTCCCTTCAGACACGGTTCGCTGCCGAGCTGGTACAGGGTCCCGCCCGTCGGGTTGTACGCCTGCGCACCGGACGCGGGTATGGCCAGCAGCGCGGACGCCGCGACGAAAGTTCCCAGCGCTTTCCCTGCTCTTCTTCTATGCATGGTTTCTCCTCGGGGGATGATCATGGTGATACCTGTCCGGGTCGGATCAGGAGACGAACACGCGTACTTCCCAGGCGCCGAGGTCAAGTGCCGCGCCTGCGGGGAGTGACGTGCCGTTCAGGGCGTCGGAGAGCTTCGCGTCCTCGGCCCGCGCACACGGGTACTTCTTCTCGAAGAGCGCGACCTCCTCGGTGATGTTCGGAACCCAGGTCCAGAACTCAGCCCGGTCGGCGTCTTCATCGCCCTGTCGATGTCGGTCTGACCGGCCGGCTCGGCGGAGTCGGAGGAGCTGCTCCCGGAACCACCGCCGCCGCAGGCGGTGAGGGCCAGGGCCGCCCCGGGCGACAAGGCACCCGTCGTGGTGAGGAACAGAGGAACAGGGGATGGCTCATGGGGGAGGAGCCGGCAAGGGATCCGGATGTGGGCATGGTGAACTCCCGCCGATGGCGAAGGGGACGGCACGCCGGGGGAGGGCGTGTGGCAAGGGGGTGACGAGGAGAGAGCAGGCGTGGGCGGGACGATCTGGACGTCGAATCCGGACGGGTTCGGGAAGCGCGGCTGCGCGGGCTGCGACCGGTGTACGGCACGCAGGCGTCTGCGGGACGGGCCGAGGAGCGCTGCGGCCATGCGGCCATGCGGCCAGGTAGCCATGTGGCTCGAGAGCCGCGGGGCGAAGGGGAATGCGCGCGTCGTCCGTGGTGCGGGGTCGTCCGCCGTGGCGGGGACGCGGTCGGGATGGACAGGGCTGAACCATGGCCGGTACGGCGGGCGGCCCCTGGGCTCACACGCCGGGTCCGGGCTCTGCGGCCCAGACCGATCGGCGCCGTTCAGTGGTGGGTGGACGGGCCTTTCTTCGGGAGCGAGGGACTGGACGCCTCTCCTCGGGATCGGGAGCCGCTATGTCGTCGACGTCCCGGGGGCGTCCGGGGCGTCCGGAGCGGCGGGGGCCGGGTCGAAGCACGGACAACGACGTCGACCGGTGGGTCGCTCGCCGGCACGGCCTCTGCCTGCGGGTTCTCGATGGCGTGCACGAGTCGCTTGAGCCCCTCCTGCGCCACCGTGTCGAACGGCTGCCGCACCGTGGTCAGGGGAGGTGTCACATAGGCGGCGACCGGGTTGTCGTCGAAGCCGACGACACTGACGTCCTCCGGCACCCGGCGCCCGGCCTCCGTCAGAGCCCGGATCAGGCCGATCGCCATGTCGTCGTTGGCGGCGAACACCGCCGTCGCCTCGGGGTCGGCGGCCAGTTCCCGGCCCGCCGCGTAACCGGAGGCGGCCGACCAGTCGCCCTCGATGGCCGGCGGCTCGTCCCTGCCGTGTACGGCCAGCGCCGTCCGCCAGCCCTCGAGACGGTCCTTGGCGGCGTACCACCGCTGGGGACCGGCGAGGTGATGGACCGTCGGGTGCCCCAGGTCCAGCAGATGCTCGACGGCCGCCCGGGCCATCAGATCCGAGCCGCCTCCCCCGAACAACACGGTGGAGGCCGCGAAGGGCGGTGGCGCGCCGAGGACCAGAACCGGCACGCTGACGCGGACAGAGAGGTCGGCGCCCCCCTCCTCCTCGATCGGCTCGGAGATGACGATGCCGTCGACGCCCTGGTCGAGGAGCGAGTCGACAGCGCCGGCGAGGCCCGCCGGGTCGCCTTCCATCGTGTTGACCACGCGGAGCGCGTAGCCCGTGTCCCGGACCACCCTCTCCACACCCATGAGCAGTGAGGCGGGACCGTACAGGGCCGTGCCCAACGTCACCACTCCGATGGAGCGGGTCCGCCCGGAGGCCAGCGCCCGGGCGGCGTTGTTACGCCGGTAACCGAGCCGCTCAGCGGCTTCCGTGACCCGCCTGCGCACCTTGGCGGAGACGTACGGCTCGTCGTTGAAGACCCGCGACACCGTCTTCTGCGAGACCCCGGCCGCACGGGCCACGTCCACGCTGCGCGGCGCGCCGGGGATTTCGTCCCGCCCCGTCCCTCGCGTCATGACGTCTCCCGATGGCCGCACGATCGAAGCCCGATGAGGTCAGACGCCGTTCGTCTGACTGCGCGGTCATGTCTACGCAGTCATATGGCAGTCGTCAAGAGTTTGGGAACGTATCCGCGATGTTCGGTTGAGCTGTGCCGCTGACAGGACCGGGGCGCGGCGGCGAACAGCGGGCGCTCGTGGGGCCCTCATGCGACGGTTCGTCACCCGGCGCGGCCGGTTCACTGTCGGCGGAGACACCATCACGGCGGCGCCGACAGCGATGTGGGGGGCCCTGTCACACCCTGGAACGCCGGCTTCCGGCATGGCACGGTCTGCCGTGATGCGAGCACGGCGACCAGGCTTGAAGATCTTCCCGCGGTGAGGGGAGTCCCCTCCCGCCTCGCCCTGTTCGAGCCCGCCCTGCGGTAGCAGTCATCCGAGGACCGAGGAGATGAACCGATGACCAGCACTGCTCCCTGGACCGACGACGAACTCGATCGGGTCGGCGCGGCCGAGGAACTGGAGGTCGCCTCCCGGAGCCGGGACGGCCTACTGAGCGGTTGGCGCACGATCTGGGTCGTACGCGTGGACAACGGCATCTACGTCCGCTCCGTCAACGGCCCCACCTCCGCCTGGTTCCGCGGCACCCGAGCCTGCCACGAGGGCCGTGTCCAGGCCGGCGGGGTCGAGAGGGACGTGGCGGGGGAACGCCTCCTCGCCGAGACGACCGCGACCGAGGAGGCACTCAAGGCCCTCCCCACGCTCGCCGAGGAACTGGACACGGCCCCGGCGGTCGCCGAACGCATGCGCCAGGAGTACGAGACCCACCTGCTCGTCGTCCGCGCCGGCGGCGACACCGCTGCCTCCGACGAGACGGACGCCCTGCGCCACCACCGGCACTACACCGCCCTGCGCCTGGCCCTCCTCGCCCACAAACGTTCCACCGTGCTCCGCCTCCGCGACGACCACGAGATCGACGACACCGTGCTGCGCCACGTCCAGCGCCATCTCGACCTCGAAGAAGTACGGCTGCCCCGACGCCAAGCCGCCGAATGACCCCGAACAGGACAGGAGCCACCATGAACGCACCCTTGGACGTGAACGCCCGCGAAGAGGTGCTCGCGGCCTACCGCGCCCACCTGCGGGCGATGACCGACGGCGACACCGAAGCCCTGGACGACCTGCTCGACGACGGCTTCACCCTCACCCACATCACCGGGTACCAGCAGCCCAAGGCCGAGTGGCTGTCCCAGATGCGAGCCGGCCGGTTCGTCTACCACGGCGTGACCGAGAAGAACGTCACCGTCGACGTGGAGGGCGGCACGGCCCGCCTCGTCGCCCGCATCGTCACCGAGGCAACGGTCTACGGCACACACGCCGACTGGCCACTGCGATTCACCATGGACTACGCCAGGGACGGCGACACGTGGACCGCGCTGCGCTCAGTGGCCACGACCTGGTGACCCACACGCGGTCGGCCGCCGCGGCCGGGACCACGGAGGAACGTCGCGCGTACGGCGTCGAGCAGACGTGCGGCGAAGGACGCGCGGTATCCGATGATCCGCAGCTCACCACGCCGGTGGGTGAACCGGCGGTGCGGCACCGGGAATTCCGGCTCCGGTGGGTCGACCCTCGGACGGTCGGCCGAGGCGCGGTCACCTATGGTGCCTCGTCGGCACGGCATTAGAGTGAGACGATGACCTCTGTGCCGGAAGACCTGCCGTCACTGATCAGCGAAGACGACCGCGACATGGCAGTGCAGCGCTTGCAGGAGGCCTACGCCGAAGGGCACCTCTCACACGAGGCGATGGACGAACGCCTCCACCGGGCCCTCACCGCCAAGACGCACAGCGAGCTCGTGCCGGCTCTGGCCTCGCTCCCGGAGAAGAATGCCGGCACCACGTCCACGATTGCCGCCGCCGGCGGACGGATCAAGCGGCGAGGCGCATGGCGGGTACCTCGCACCCTCAAGGTCGAGTCCGCATTCGGAAGGGTGCACCTGGACTTGTCCCGGGCGGTCATCGAGCATCCGGTGGTCGACATCGAGTTGCACCTCGGCACCGGCAGGGCAAAGATCACGCTGCCTCGCGACGCGATCGTCGACTTCGAGGATCTGCGCACCGGGTGGAAGGACACGCTCTACAAGCCCCCACGGCGCCCCCCGGCCGGCGGGCCGACGATCCGGATCTCCGGGGCCATGGGGTTCGGGCGGCTGAAGATCCGCCACGCGCGGCGTTGAGGCCCCGTCCGGCACCAGGACCAACGGTCCGTCACTTCTTCGTCGTCACGTCCCGGTACCCGTCAGGAAGGTGCCGCGTCGCCTCCGCGCCACCCGGCGTTGACACGCTGACCGAGTGTTGGCCATCGCTTTTCCCGTCGATCTCCGCCGCTGCCAGGCGCTCGGCCTGGCCGGATCCGCCTTTCTCGCCCTGGGAGGTGAAACCGCCGGTGCCCTGCCGGTCCAGGACCTGCTCTCGCCGACCTCGGGGCGCGGTGCGCTGGGTCTGGTCGGTGTCTACTTCGGCGTCGTCCTGCTGACAGCAGCCTGGGCGCTGCTGGGAAAGGTGATACGCGGACCCGAACCACCCACACCCCGCGCCCTGCTCCTCGTGCTGGCCGTCTGGGCGGCACCCCTGCTCCTCGCGCCACCGCTGTTCAGCCGGGACGTCTACAGCTACCTCGCCCAGGGCGCCATGGTCGACGCCCACATGGACGTCTACCTGCACGGGCCCGCCCACCTCGGCGGTCCGCTCGCCGACGAGGTGGCACCGATGTGGCGGCACACGGCGACACCGTACGGCCCGGTCTTCCTCGTCATGGCCTCCGGGCTCTCCGGCCTGACCGAGGGGCGGATACCGGCCGGGCTCATCGGGATGCGCCTGATCGCCCTGCTCGGAGTGGCCCTGATGGCCGTGGCGCTGCCCCGCCTCGCCCGGCACGGCGGAACCGACCCGGCCGTCGCCCTCTGGCTCGGCGCGCTCAACCCGCTCGTGCTCCTGCACCTGGTGGCCGGGGCTCACAACGACGCGATGATGCTGGGGCTGCTGGGCGTCGGGCTGGTGCTCGCGCGAGGACGCTGGTACCTCCTCGGCGTCGTCCTCGTCACGCTCGCCGCCCTGGTGAAGGCACCCGCCGCGCTCGGCCTGCTGGCCTTGGTCGTGATGCGCGGCCGTACCCGATGGATCCGGACGACCGCGGCCACCCTGACCGTCGCCTCCGCCACCACGGCGGCCGTGACCGCCCTGGCCGGCACGGGATACGGCTGGATCGCCGCCCTGCGCACCCCGGTGTCCCCGCAGAACTGGTCGCCCACCAGCGTCCTCGGCCGCGCCACCGGCACCCTCCTGCACGGCCTCGGCAGCGACCTGGCCCCCCTCGCCCTCCCGGCCTGGCGCGCCGCCGGACTCCTGCTGACCCTCGCCGTCGTCCTCTTCATCTGGCTCCGGCTGAGGCCGGGCCCCGTGTACGCGCTCGGCCTCAGCCTGGCCGTCGTGGCCGCACTGGGTCCCGCGGTCCGCCCCTGGTACGCGCTGTGGGGCCTGTTCCTCATCGCCGCCGCCGCCCGGAACGCCTCGGTGCAGCGCCGGGTCGCGGCCGCCAGCGGGGTGCTCGCCCTCGCCGTCCTGCCGAGCGGTGATCCGGCGGACACCGCGCAGATCGTTCTGGCGGTGTGCGGGGGAGTGCTCGCGGTGGTCGTGCTGTGGCAGGCCGAACAGGCCTCCCGGGCGCCGGCCCTGGAGCGCACGGCATGAGCGAACCGCGCCAGAGGTGGTTCCGGCCGCGCACCGACCGCGCCCGCGTCCTCCTCGTCCTCGCCCTGGCCGTCGCCGTCACCGTCTTCACCGCGACCGTCCCACTGCTGCGCGACTGGTTCGACCTGCGCGTCTACCACGGCACGATCGACACCTGGGTCCACCACGACGGCCGTATCTACGACTACCTGGTGCCCGGCACGACCTACGGATTCACCTATCCGCCCTTCGCGGCCGTCACCATGCTGCCGATGGCGCTGGTCGGGCTGCGCACCGCGATCGTGCTGTGCCTGGGGCTCAACCTGGCGGCGCTCGCGGCCGTCCTGTACGTGCTGGCCGGGCCGCTCCTGCGCCGCCACGGCTGGTTCGGCGCCTCCCTCGCCCTCTGCGCGCTCGCCCTGTTCGAACCGCTGCGGGACACCTTCAGCTTCGGCCAGGTGAACCTCCTGCTGCTGGCCCTGGTGCTCGGCGACGCCTGGCTGCTGTCCACCGGCCGGGGCCGCCGGGCAGGCGTGGGCATCGGCCTGGCGGCGGCGATCAAGCTGACGCCCGCGATCTTCATCGGACTGCTGCTGCTCGCCCGGCGGTGGCGGGCCGCCGGGCTCGCGACGGCCGTCGCCGCGGCCGCCACCGCGGCGGCGGCCTGGATCGCCCCGGCCGCCTCCCGCTTCTACTGGACCGAGGCCCTGTGGGACACCGGCCGCATCGGCCGTCTCGACTACGTCTCCAACCAGTCGCTGCAGGGCGTCCTGGCCCGGCTCGGGGCACCGCACGAACCGGGCCGCGTCATATGGGCGTTGCTCGTGCTGGCGGTGCTGTGCCTGTGGGTGCGGCGGGTCCGTGCGGCGGTGCGTGCCGAGGACTGGGCGGCCGCGTTCGCCCTCACCGGGCTGACCGCGTGTCTGGTCAGCCCGATCACCTGGGTGCACCATCTGGTCTGGCTGCTGCCGTCCTTCGCCGTCCTGGTGAGACACCGCCGACTGCTGCCGCTCGCGGCGGCGCTGTACGGGGTGCTGTGCAGCAGCGTCGTCTGGCTGTGGTTCGACGACGCGTCCGGCCTCGGCGGCTTCGTGGGCAGCAACACCTATGTGTGGATCACCCTGGGCCTGCTGCTGTGGCTGCCGGTCGGTCAGCCGCGGGAGAACCGGCCCCTGCTGAGCCGCAGGATCAGTGCCACGGCCGCGGCGCCGAACCCGGCCGCGCCCGTGATCGTGCCCGCCACCGGCCAGCCGGGGGCGGTGACCTCGGCCTCGTCCTCGCGGGCGGGTGGTGACCCGGGGGCGGCCTGAGGGCCCGCCGCCGGACGCGGCGGCAGGAGCGAGCCCACGGCGTCGACGCGCCCGGCGGCACGGAAACCCCAGTCGAGAAGGGAGCGCGCCTCCTCGTAGACGGCGTAGCGGCTACCCGACCGGGGCCGCATCACCGTCGCGACGAGGGTGCGCCCGTTGCGCCTGGCGGCGGCGATCAGCGTGTTGCCGGCGTTGCTCGTGTAGCCGTTCTTGACGCCGATCAGCCCGGGATAGCGCTCGACACCGGCGCCGGTGAGCAGGCGGTTGGTGTTCTGGATGGCGTACGACCAGCCTCCCGCAGGGAACTTCGCGGTGGCCGTGGCGCAGTACCCGGCGAACTCCGCGTTGCGCAGCCCGGCCCGCCCGAACACCGCCAGGTCGTACGCGGACGACACCTGGCCGGGCGCGTCGTAGCCGTCGGGCGAGACGACGTGGGTGTCCCGGGCGCCCAGGGCGCGGGCCTTGTCCTGCATCTGCTCGGCGGTGGCCTTCCAGCCGCCGTTGAGGGCGGCCAGGACGCGCACGGCGTCGTTGCCCGAGCTGAGGAAGACCCCGCGCCACAGGTCGGCGACGCTGTAGGTGCGGTCCTCCTTGACGCCGACCAGGCTGCTCCCGGCGCCGATGCCCGCCAGCTCCTCGCGGTCGACGGTGTGTCGGAGGCCGGCCGGGAGTCCCGGCATCACGGTGAGCGCGAACAGGGTCTTCAGCGTGCTCGCCGGCGGGAGTTTCCGGTGCGCGTCGTGCGCGGCGAGCACCTTGCCGCTGTCGGCGTCGGCCACGAGCCACGACACCGCGGAGACGTCCTGCGGCACCCGGGGCGCCCCGGCCCGCGGCCGTACCCGCGTCCCCGGCCGGTGCAGCGACGGCGTCTCCTGCGCGGCCTTGGGGTCCTGCGCGCCCGCCTCGACCGGGAGGCCGGCACCTTCGGGGTTCGTCGCGACGGCCAGGGCCCCGAGCGCACAGACGAGGGAGCAGCTGACGGCGGCGCGGGCAACACGAGGGACGCGGGATGAGAATCCGATGGTCATATCGCAAACGTAGGAACGGTCGTGCCGTGGAGCGGGGTGCCAGGGCCGAGCGCGCGGATCGAGCACCCGGATGCCTCATGTCATGCCGCCGGGAGCGTGGGATGCACCTGCCGCAGGAAGGTCGCGTTGTCAGGGGTGGCGCGCATCCGCTCCAGGAGCGTTTCGAGGTTCGCCTGCCCCTCGCGCGACCGCAGGGCCCGCCGCAGCCCGCGCACGGCCGTCAACTCGCCCGGCGTGAGAAGGAGTTCCTCGCGGCGGGTGCCGGACGGGGTGATGTCGACGGCGGGGAAGACACGCCGGTCGGAGAGGGCGCGGTCCAGGCGGAGCTCCATGTTGCCGGTGCCCTTGAGCTCTTCGAAGAAGAAGTCGTCGGCGCGGGACCCGGTCTCCACCAGGGCGGTGGCCAGGATGGTGAGGGAGCCGGCCTCCTCGGTCAGCCGGGCGGCGCCGAAGAGCCGCTTGGGGCCGTGCAGCGCGGCGGCGTCGACACCACCGCTGAGGGTGCGGCCACCGGAGGCGGCCGCGTTGTTGTGGGCCCGGCACAGCCGGGTCAGGGAGTCCAGCAGGATCACGACGTCCTCGCCCTGCTCGACGAGCCGCTTGGCGCGCTCCACGACGAGTTCGGCGAGCGCGATGTGCTGCTTGGGGGACTGGTCGAACGTGGAGGCGTACACCTCGCCCCGCACGGAGCGCCGCATGTCGGTCACCTCCTCGGGCCGCTCGTCGACCAGCACCACCATCAGGTGGGCCTCGGGGTGGTTGGCGGCGATCGCGGCGGCCACCTGCTGGAGCAGCACCGTCTTGCCGGTCTTGGGCGGGGCCACGATCAGCCCGCGCTGCCCCTTGCCGACGGGTGCCACGAGGTCGACCAGACGGCCCGTCAGACCGCTCGCCGGGTGTTCGAGCCGCAGTCGCTCGCGCGGGTGCAGCGGGGTGAGGTCGTGGAAGTGCGGGCGGCCGCGCAGCTCTTGGGGCGTACGCCCGTTGATCCGCTCGACCTCGGTGAGGGCGCGCCGGCCGTCGCGTACGCCCTCGACGGTGTCGCCCTTGCGCAGCCCGTACCGGCGGATCAGCGCGGCGGGGACCTGCGGGTCGGACGGGGTGGGCAGGCCGCGCTCGGCGCGCAGGTGTCCCTGCCCGCCCTGCGCGATCTCCAGGACGCCGGTGACCCGGGCCGGAGGCTGCCGATCGGTGGAGGTGCGTTCGAGTGTGGTGGTGGTCATGGGTGGTGGTCCTTTCGAGGACGTCAGGGAAGGGGAAAACGCATGCGCAAGGGGGAGAGGAGGGCACACACCCGGGGTACGACGGAGCCGTGCACGGCAGCGCGGAAGAGGGCGGGCCGAAAGGTGGCGGGTGGTGCGGGGAAGCCGACGGCCTGTCGCGAATCGACGGGCGGTTCGGCGAGAGGGATCTGACGATCCGAGAGAGTGGCACCGGAGCCCGAGAGTGGGCGATACACACGTGCCAAGGCGAGTGTACCACCACCGGTGGCCGGTCGTTGGGGAGTTCCTTACCGATGGCTTACCCGTGGTCTTTGAACTGATGCCGTCGGCCCCTCGTACAGAGGGGGGCACCACCAGCGGTCTTCGCACGGAAGGAACGTCGCGTGTCGCTCTTCACGCGCTCCAGCCCATCACCGGACACGGACGAGACGGACGAGGCGAGCGAGTCGTCGGCGGAGGACCCGTCGCCGGCGGAGGACCCGTCGCCGGCGGAGGACCCGTCGGTGTCGGACACCCCCGTCGAGGACACGCCGGCCAGGACCGGTGAGCCCGTCCGCCGATGGCGGAGATACCGGACGGCGTTCCGGACGAAGTACCCGGTCGCCGCACGCGTTCTGTCCTGGAGCGTCACCGCGCTGGCCGCCGCCCTGGTGTTCTTCGCACTGCTGATGCCGGGCAAGGCCGAGTTCTTCGAGGCGCGTCAGTTCCTGCGGATACCGGTGGAGCCGATCCTCGCCGCCGCCCTGCTGATGGTGCTGCCGCGCCGCCCGAGGCTGGCCGCGGCGGTCGTCATCGGGGTGGGGCTGGCCGCGCTGGTGGTCGTGAAGGCGTTGGACATCGGCTTCAACCAATTCCTCGGCCGTGGCTTCAACGTGGTCCTCGACTGGGGCCTGCTGGACGACGCCGAATCGTACGTCCAGGACACGTTCGGCTCCACGGGCGCGCTGGCCGCCGTCATCGGTCTCGTGGCCCTCGTGCTGCTGCTGTTCGTCGTCATGTCCCTGGCGGTGGTGCGGCTTGTGAACCTCCTGGTCCGTGACCGGGACCGGGCGACCAAGGGTACGATCGTCGCCGGAACCGTGTGGATCACCTGCGCGGCGCTCGGCCTGACGCCGATCCAGAACACCGCGGTCGCCTCCAGGAACACCATCGGTTTCGTGCAGGACCGCTGGGGCCGGGTCCAGGAGACCCTCCGGGACGAGGCCGCGTTCGCCAAGGAGGCCAAGAAGGACAAGTTCGCCGATGTGCCCGCCGACCGGCTGCTGACCGGGCTGCGCGGCAAGGACATGATGATCACCTTCATCGAGAGCTACGGCCGCGCCGCCCTGGAGGACCCGGCCATCGCGCCCGGGGTGAACGCGGCCCTCGACGAGGAGGGCGAGGCGCTGGGCAAGGCCGGGTTCGCGGCGAGGAGTGGCTGGCTGACCTCGGCGACGTACGGCGGCAGCAGCTGGCTCGGCCACTCCACGTTCCTGACCGGCCTGTGGATCGACAACCAGAGCCGCTACCGCACCGTCACCGCCGGGGAACGCCTCACCCTGCCCGGCGCCTTCGGCAAGACGGGCGCCTGGCGGACCGTCGGCATCGTGCCCGGGGTGCAGAAGAACTGGCCGGAGGGCGACTTCTACGGCCTCGACAAGGTCTACGACTCCCGTGATCTCGGCTACCAGGGGCCGAAGTTCAGCTGGTCGACCATGCCCGACCAGTACGCCCTCACCGCGTTCGAGCGTCTGGAGGCCGCCAAGAAGGGCGACAAACCGCTGATGTCGGAGATCATCCTGACCTCCAGCCACCAGCCGTGGGCGCCGCTGCCGACGATGGTCGGCTGGGACGAGGTCGGCGACGGCTCGGTCTACCAGGACATCGAGAAGGCGGGCAAGGACCCGGCCGACGTGTTCACCGACCCGGTCAAGGTGAAGGAGGAGTACGGCAAGTCCGTCCAGTACTCGCTGCACAGTCTTCTGCAGTACGTGGAGAAGTACGGCGACGAGAACACGGTGCTGGTCTTCCTCGGCGACCACCAGCCCATGGCGAGCGTCAGCGGCAACGGCGCGGACCACGACGTACCGGTCACCATCGTCGCCCACGACCCCGAGGTCCTCGACAGGATCGACGACTGGGGCTGGTCCGACGGACTGCGGCCCGGCGACGACGCCCCGGTCTGGCGCATGGACTCCTTCCGCGACCGCTTCCTCACGGCGTACGGCGAAGAGCCGAACGTGGCCGCCTCGCCCGCGCCGTAGAAGTCCGCGTAGGCGTCCGCACGGTACACGGGGGATGCCCGGAGCGGGGCTCCGGGCATCCGGCCCCGACGGCTAACCGCCGAGCTCGAAGATCCCGTATCCGAAACCCCGCGCGGTGATCGTGCCGTCCACGAGGGCCACGCCCTGCCCCTCCAGAGCGCTCCGCACGGCGGGAGTGTACGGGTGGCAGGCCTCGTGCCGCTGCGGGTTGATCACCACCAGGTACCGCCCGCCCCGCACGTACACGAACGGATATCCGGCGTGCAGGACCTCCACCGAACCGCCGGAGCCCAGCTCGGGTGTGCGCCTGCGCAGGGAGATGAGGCGGTGTACGAGGTGGAGGAGCGCGGTGTCGTCGGCGCGCTGGGCGGCGACGGTCGGGCGGTCGGGGGAGGGGTCGACGGGGAGATAGAGGCGGTCGGTGGGGGCGGTGGAGAAACCCGCGTTCGCGGTGTCGTCCCACTGCATCGGGGTGCGGGAGCCCGCGCGGTTGTAGCGGGGGCCGAGGACGCTGCCCTCCTTGTCGGGCAGTCCCGGGACGTAGCGCATACCGATCTCGTCGCCGTAGTAGATCGCCGGGAGCGTCGGCCAGGTCAGCTGGAAGGCGAAGGCGGCGGGGAGCTGATCGGCCGTGCGGGGGCCGCAGTTGAGGCGGGAGAAGTCGTGGTTGGCGGTGGGCAGGGAGATGGCGCCCGTATCGGCGACGGCGGCGGACGCCTGCTGCCAGGCCTCGACGAAGGGCCGCGGTGAGCCCCGGCCGCTCGCGTCGAAGAAGCAGTCGAGGGGGTCCCAGTTCTCGTGGACCGTGCCCTCGCCGTTGCTCCACAGCGAGCGCAGGGCGAGGCCGTCGGCGGGGCCGCCGAAGTGGAGGAAGAAGTCGGCGTGGAAGCCGGCCGGGATGGACACCTCCGGCTCGCCCCATTCCGCGAGCAGCACGGCGTCCGGGTGGGCGGCGTCCAGCCAGTGCCGCAGTTCCGTCCAGACGCGGGTGGTCTCGGTCTTGTCCGGGTCGTCCTTGACGAGCGACGCGGCCATGTCGACGCGGAAGCCGGAGATGCCCAGGCCCAGCCAGTGGTCCATGACCGTGCGCAGGGCGTGGCGGTTGGCACGCGGGCCGTCGGCGTCGACGGGCAGTCGCCAGGGTTCGGCCGGATTCTCGCGTGCGTAGCCGAAGTTGAGGGCGGGCTGGGAGTCGAAGAAGTTCGGGAGATACGCGCCCGGGCGGGTGCCGGGGGACGCCACGAAGCCGTCGGGCCGGCCCTCCGTCGTCCAGATGTAGCGGTGGTCGTCCGGGTCGTTCGCGGAGGCCCGGAACCAGGGGTGGTCGATGGACGTGTGGCCGGCGACGAGGTCCAGCAGGATCCGGATGCCCCGGCGGCCCGCCTCGTCGACGAGCCCCGCGAGGTCGTCGTTCGAGCCGTAGCGCGGGGCGACGTTCAGATAGTCGGCGACGTCGTACCCGGCGTCCCGGAACGGGGAGACGAAGCAGGGGTTCAGCCAGACGGTGTCGACGCCCAGCCAGGACAGATGGTCGAGGTGGTCGGTGATTCCGGCGAAGTCCCCGATGCCGTCTCCGTCGGAGTCGGCGAAGGACTGCGGATAGATCTGGTAGAAGACGGCGTCGGCCAGCCAGGTCGGGGCAGGACGGAACGAAGTCATGCCCTGGACCATAGGCGAGGGTCCGCGCCCGCCGCTGCCCCGAGCCAAGGCCTAAGCTGACGTGATGTTCACCCCGCAAGGCCCCAGCCTCCGCGAACTCGCCGTCCAGGCGCTCTCGTCCGTCGAACACGGCTACGACCTGCTCGCGCCGAAGTTCGACCAGACGCCGTTCCGTACGCCCGACTCCGTCCTGGAAGCGGTCGAGGCGGCCCTGTCGTCGATGGGCCCGTTCGAGCACGGCCTCGACCTCTGCTGCGGCACCGGAGCCGGGATGGAGGTGCTGCGCGAGGTGTGCCGCGAGAGCGTCACCGGCGTCGACATCAGCGCGGGAATGCTGGCGGTGGGGAGGGAACGGGTGGGCTCCGGCACCACCCGCTCCGCAGACCCGGTGGCCGCATCCGTCGGCCCCGAAGCCCTGAGCCCGGCCACACCTGGCGCCGGTGGCCCCGGTTCTGCCGCCCCTGGCTCCGAGGGTCTGGTGTCGGCCACGTCTGGCTCCGAGGGCCCGGGTCTGGCCCCGTCTGACTCCGAGGGTCCGGCTCCGGTCACCCCTGGCTCCGGTGGCCCGGGGCGGGCCACCACCCGCTCCGGCGGCCCCCGCGTCTCCTGGGTGCGCGGTGACGCCCTGGCGCTCCCCTTCGCCCCCGTCTTCGACCTGGCCGTCAGCTTCGGCGCGTTCGGGCACTTCCTGCCGGAGGAACTGCCGGGCCTGTTCGCCGAGGCGCACTCCGTGCTGCGGCCGGGCGGACGCTTCGCGTTCCCGCTGCCGGCGCCCGCCCCGCCGAACTCCCCCTGGTACTGGGCGGCCCTGGGCTTCGACGCGGCGATGCGCGTGCGCAACGCGGTCTGGCGGCCGCCGTTCGTCATGTACTACCGGCCGTTCCGGCTCGGCGTCGTACGGCGTGAGCTGGAACACGCCGGGTTCGAGGTGGAACTGTTCGCGCTGCCCGAGTTCGGGCGGCGGCCCGACGGCAGCCCACGCTGCCGGATGGTCGTGGCCACCCGCAAGGGGTGACCGGGTGGTGTGGTCGCCGGGGCCCGGCAGGGTTGCCCGGCCCGGCGGAGCGGGTCAACGGGCGGCGACCACCGCCGACTTGACCGGCGAGGTGACCGCGTCCGGGTCGGACAGGGCCTTGGACATCGCGTCCATCTTCTCCGCGTCGGCCTGCTACAGCTCCTTGGCGGTGATCGGCGGTGATCGGCGGTGATCGGCGGGCAGCAGGGCACCACGGCCCCGACGTCAGGGACCGGCAGCTCCACAGGCTCTGACTTCGACATGCGCCTGTGTCGACGCTCCCGGAGGAGCGGACTGCGGTCCGGTCGCACCGTTCCCCCGTTCTTCGAGGCAGTCGTGCAGAGCGGATCAGGGCGTTTGCGAACGCTGAAGTCCCCGGCGGTTCGGGGCGGTTGGTCCCGCCCGGTGCCCCTGAAGCTGTCATGTGGCTGGGTTCAGGCGATGTTCTTCCGAGGTGGCGCGCCGGGGCGCGGTGATCAGGTTAGGATCACGACGTGATTACGGACTGGTCTCCCTCTCGCATGCCGAGGAGCCGCTCATCAGCGGCTCTGTCGCGTGTGCTTGGGCTGGGCCTGTTCCTCTTCGGCCTGCTGTATACGCATGCCGTCAGCCCGGACGCGACGATGAGTCACCTCACCTCCGCCAAGAGCGTCGTGGCGTCGGGCGGGCATTTCGAGCCAACTGTCGGACCCGTGAACGTTGCGAGTGCCACGTGGGTGCAGTCGGCGGGGAAGCCGGAGGGCCGCCACGACGGCCACGGACAGCCGCACGCAGGTGAGACCTGTGCGGTCGGGCAGCCCTCCCAGGGGCCCGCTGTGGCTGTGCCCTGTCTGTCTCGGCTGAGTTCTGAGAGCGGAGACGAGGCGCCCGGCTCCGGACCCGCCCGGCACTTGGCAGAGGGACGGGACTTCGCGGCCCCGAGAACGCGCGCGGCGGACTCCGCGATTCTTCGCATCTAGGTCGGCGCTTTCCCGACCGGTCGACCCTTCCCGGGACTTCTGGACTCGGCCCAAGGCCGCGTCATGCCTTCCCCGGTGACCGGTTCCACGGCGTCCGACCTCCTGCGCACAGCGCCTCACAGCGCCTCACCGCGCCCCACAGCGCCCCACAGCGTGGCGCGGGGAAGGTCGACCGCTCTCTTTTCCCCGACCCCCACCGATCCCTGCCCTGACCGGGAGAGTTCCCGCACGGGCAGGGACCGCCGCGCGGAGGACCTGTGCCGCCCACCCCTGCCCTTTCCCTTGCCCCTCTCTCCTTCGTACGTCCCCCGTGGAGGAGCCGGCTCGTCCGCAGCACGGCGTACGCCCTGCTGTTCGTGCTGCTGACGTGCCTCGGCGATCAGCGCCATGCGCCGGAGTCGCCGGCTCGTTCGGCCGCTGCGGCGACTGAAATCCCGCTGTCTGCGGAGGCTTCGGACGTCGAGAAGCTGGATGCCTCCGAGTATCCCGACCGTTGCCACGGCCTTCGCCTCGGGCAGGCAGCCTTCCCGCTGTCGTCCCCACGGATTCCACCGCCCGCCGTCGCCGTGCTGTCGCTGACGGATGCCACAGCAACTCCCGTGCGTCACCACCCCGGCGCCGCTCGAAGACCGCTTCCCAGCGGCGGCAGATCCGCTCTCACTGCCATCTGCCGGTGGCGCATATAGGAGCCCCACCGCGGTCGGCCCTGGTTGCCCCGCCCACGTGGCGCGCCTCGACCGTCTCGCGGGACGAGCATCCGCACGCATCCCTATCGATATGAGAGCGAAGACGAAATGCACTCCATGACCAAGAGTGACCTCACTCCTGCCGGCTCCGCCCTACGGGGGCTTGTCGGCAACACCCCGCTCCTCCACGTCTCCCAGCCCTTCACCGAGCCGGACCGCGGCTTCTGGGCGAAGCTGGAAGGCTTCAACCCCGGGGGCATCAAAGACCGTCCGGGCCTGCACATGGTCGAGCGCGCCCGCGCCCGCGGCGAACTCCAGGCGGGTGCCAGGATCATCGAGTCGACCAGCGGCACCCTCGGACTGGGGCTCGCCCTGGCCGGGATGGTCTTCGGGCACCCCGTCACGCTGGTGACCGACCCGGGTCTGGAGATGTCCATGACCCGGCTGCTGACCGCCTACGGGGCTCAGGTCAATCTCGTCTCCGAACCGCACCCCACCGGGGGCTGGCAGCAGGCCCGCCGCGACCGGGTCGCTCAGCTGATGCGGCAGCATCCCGGTTCGTGGTGCCCTGATCAGTACAACAACCCCGACAACACCACCGCGTACACCCCGCTCGCCCTCGAACTGGCCACCGAGCTCGGCCACATCGACGTGCTGGTGTGCAGCGTGGGAACGGGCGGACACTCCGCCGGAGTCTCCCGCGTACTCCAGCAGCTCTACCCGGACCTCAAGCTGGTCGGCGTCGACACCATCGGGTCGACGATCTTCGGCCAGCCCGCCCGTCCCCGCCTGATGCGGGGACTGGGCTCCAGCATCTACCCGCGCAATGTCGCCTACGACAACTTCAGCGAGGTGCACTGGGTCGCCCCGGCGGAGGCGGTGTGGACCTGCCGTCAGCTGGCCGCTTCCCACTATGCCACCGGCGGCTGGAGCGTCGGCGCGGTGGCGATGGTCGCCGGATGGCTGGCCCGCACTCTGCCCGCCGACACCCGGATCGCGGCGATCTTCCCCGACGGCCCGCAGCGGTACCTCGGCACGGTCTTCGACGACGACTACTGCGCGGCTCACGGACTGCTCGACGCCCAGCCCGCGCCCGAACCCGAGGTGATCGGCCGCCTGGACGAGAAGGAGGTCACCCGCTGGACGCGATGCGAGAACGTCATCGACCCGCTCACGCCGGCCGACTCCGCGCCGCGGTCCGACGTGGCCGGTCCGCTCGACACGTACGACGCGGACGCCGGGGCGTCCGCGGACGGCGACGTCGCCGAACGGCTTGACGGCAGCGATGTACTCGCGGAGGGGAACAGGTGAGGACGACCATCGCCCAGGTTCGTTCCTACGAACGCAGCGTCCAGTTGTTGATGGTGAACCAGTTCACCATCAACCTGGGGTTCTACATGTTGATGCCCTACCTGGCCGCGCATCTGGCAGGCCCCGTGGGGCTGGCGGGCTGGCTGGTCGGGCTGATCCTCGGCGTACGCAACTTCAGCCAGCAGGGCATGTTCCTGCTCGGCGGAACGCTGGCCGACCGGCTCGGGTACAAGCCCATGATCATAGCCGGGCTGATGCTGCGCATCATCGGCTTCGCGACCCTCGGGCTGGTGGAGTCCGTACCCGCCCTACTGGCCGCTTCGGCGGCGACGGGACTGGCCGGCGCGCTGTTCAACCCGGCCGTCCGGGCCTATCTGGCGGCGGACGCGGGCGAGCGGCGGGTCGAGGCGTTCGCGCTGTTCAACATCTTCTACCAGGCCGGGATCCTGCTCGGCCCGCTGGTGGGCATGCTGCTGACCGGCGTGAGTTTCCGCGTCACGTGCCTTGCCGCGGCGGGGATCTTCGCGCTGTTGAGCGTCGTTCAGCTCAGGGCCCTGCCCGACCGCCGGGGCGACGACGCCGAGAACGGCAAGCGAGGTCAGGGAGAGAGCGTGCTGACGCAGTGGCGCGGCATCTTCGCCAACCGGCCGTTCCTGCTGTTCTCCATGGCCATGATCGGCTCGTACGTCATGTCCTTCCAGGTCTACCTCGCGCTGCCGCTCGAAGTGCGGCGGCTGGGCGGGGAAGGGACCTTCGGAACGGCCGCGGTGGCGGTGCTCTTCGCGGTGTCGGGGTTGAGCACGATCCTCGGCCAGACGAAGGTGACCGCCTGGTGCAAGGCCCGTATGGAACCGGGCCGCGCACTGACCTGGGGGCTGCTGACGATGGGGCTGGCGTTCGTCCCGCTGTTGTCGGCCACCGCGGTCCCGGTACCGGACGGCGGCGTGGGGCTGTGGATGCTCGCGGCCGTGCCGCCGGCACTGTCCGCGCTGCTCCTCGCGATGGGGACGATGATCGCTTACCCCTTCGAGATGGACACCATCGTCCGGCTCTCCGGCAACCGCCTCGTCGCCACCCACTACGGTCTGTACAACACCATCTGTGGCGTCGGCATCACCCTCGGAAACCTGCTGACGGGTGCGGCGCTCGACGCCGCACGGGCCGCGGGGATGTCCGCGCTGCCGTGGGTGGCTCTGTTGGTAGTTGGTCTGGCGTGCGCGGCCGCCCTCCACGGGCTGCACCGCACGGGCCGCCTGGCACCACCGGTGCGCGAGGCGCGGCCGGAACCGGCGAACGCATAACACGACGTCGTGTACTGGAGGGGGCGGACGAGTTGACGTCCGTCCCCTCCGGTGGGCCACGCACACGCCCACGCCGATGGCCGGGCGTGTGCACCCACGGACTTCAGCACGGGCCGGGCGTTGGGGCGTGGCTTGTCGTAGGCAGAGTCCGCGGTGCCGTCAGCGGGCCGGTGACCGCGCCGACGATCGCCTCCTGTGCCTCGCGCACCTTGAACGTGTGCCCCTCCCGCGTACCGACGCCACGTACCGGCTGTCCGGCCGCTTGGCGCGGAGTCTCCCGCCCGGGCCGCGCCGCCCGAGTCACCGCTGCCCCGGGCCCTCGCCCATGACCGAGCCCGACCTCACCACCGCCCGGATCGCACACGCCCACGGCATCGCCGTACGCCTCCACCCTGGCCCCGCCCGCCCGCCGACCGCGCACGCACCATCCGCTCGGTGGCCCGGGCCCGGGCTCTCACCGGCCCGAGCCACGTCACGCGGCGCTTCGAGGAGGTCTACGGAGGGGCACCGCAAGGAGTGGCGCAGGGCGCCTCGGCCAAGCCTCGGGTGGGTCACAGCGCGCTGTACAGGGCCTCGACGAGCGCCATCTTGCGCGGGTCGTCGGCGATGTGCGGGCCCATGCGGTTCATGACGTAGCCGAGGGAGACGTCGGCCTCCGGGTCGGCGAGGCCGCTGGATCCGCCGTAGCCGTCGTGGCCGAAGGCCCTGGGGTTCGGCCCGTACGAGCCGTGCGGGCCGCTCAGCCACAGTCCGAGCCCGATCTCCGTGTCCCGGCCGAACCCGGCGCCGAGCACCAGGTCACGGCAGGCGCCCTGGCCCTCGCGGACCCGCTCGGCCGCCTCCGGCGACAGCACCCGCCGCCCGCCCCAGGTACCGCCCAGCGCGAGGATCCCGTACAACGCGGCGACCGCCCGCGCGGTGCCGTGGCCGTTGGCGGCCGGGACCTCGGCGGCCCGCCACTCGGGGGTGTTGGCCTCGGCGGCGCCGACGAGCGGGTTGGCGAGCGCGGCCAGCGCGGTGGGCGTCAACTGGGCGAAGACAGCGGCCTGTTCACTGGTCGTAGCGGCCGGCGGATGGACCAGTTCGGCCGCCCTCGACGCCTCTGTGTCCGGCAGGCCGATCGTGAAGTCGATGCCGAGCGGCCCGGTGACCTCCCGCGCCAGGAACGCGCCCGGCAGCAGCCCCGACACCCGCCGGACCACCTCGCCGACGAGGAAACCGAACGTCATCGCGTGGTACCCCGACTGCGTGCCCGGCTCCCACCAGGGCTCCTGCGCCGCGAGCCGTTTGACGGTCAGCTCCCAGTCGCAGAGCTGCTCGAACGAGAGCGGCTCACGCGGCCCGGCGAGCCCCGACCGGTGCGACAGCAGATGCCGTACGAGGACCCGCTCCTTGCCGGCCGCCGCGAACTCCGGCCAGTACGCGGCCACCGGGGCGTCCAGGTCGAGCAGCCCCCGGTCGGCGAGGATGTGCGCGCACAGCGCGGTCGGGCCCTTGCTCGTCGACCACATGTTGACCACGGTGTCCCGCTCCCAGGGGCGGGTCCGCGCCGCGTCGGCCCAGCCGCCCCACAGGTCCACCACGGTCTCCCCGCGCAGCGTCACCGTGACCGCCGCGCCCAGCTCGTCACGCTCGCCGAAGTTCTCCTCGAAGGCGCTCCGCACGGCCTTGAACCGACCCTCGCAGTGACCCCGCACCTGAGACTGAGACATCAACCCTCCGTCGTCCACCGCCGTTCGCCGGGGCGCGGCCGCCCGGCCCCCCGAACATACCGACTGGTCGGACAGGAGGGAACCCGTGCGGCGGCCCCGCGCCTACCGGCGAGGGGCCCGAGGCAGGAACATCGGCCGGGCGGGCTCCGTGCGGACCGGGACCAGGTGCCAGTAGTCCCGGGTCTCCACGGCCAGTCCGGCCGCGTCGAACCGGACGAAGACACAGCCCGCGAGTGTCTGCGGCTCCTCGTCGACCTCGGACAGCACCCGGAACTCGGCGACGGCCAGACCGTCCTGGCCGATCACCGGCTCCGAGAACCGCACGTCGTCGACCCGCTCGTCGGCGAACGACCAGCGCAGGTACTCGGCGAGTTCGTCGCGGCCCCGGTGCGGCTCCCGGAAGGGCATCGAGCGGTGCACGCAGTCCTTCGCGTACAGCTCCAGGATCGCGTCGACGTCATGGGCGGCCCACGCCCACCGCCACACCTCCACGAACCGCTGTGCGGCCTCGGCCGTGTCCATCCCGTCGGGTCCTCTCAGAGCCGCGAGGCCAGCCAGCGCAGCTTGACCGCCTCCTGGAAGGGGCCGCCGCCCTCGTGGTCGTTGAAGTCGTAGACCTCGATGCGCTTGTTGGCCTCGGCCCAGGCGTTGTAGGCGGCGAAGACCGTGGACGGCGGGCAGGTCTGGTCTTCCAGAGCCGCCGAGAACAGGGCGGCGGCCCGGCCGCGCGCGGCGAAGTGCACGGCGTCGAAGTAGGCGAGGGTGCGCCCGACCTGCTCGGTGCGGCCGCGGTGGGTCTTGAGGTACTTGCCGATCTCGCGGTAGGGGTCGCGGTCGGTGATGGTGGTGGAGCGCGGGAAGTCGCACAGGAACGGCACGTCGGGCGCGACCGCGACCAGGTCGGGGACGAGGCCGCCGACCGCGATGGAGATGCCGCCGCCCTGGCTGGAGCCGACGACCGCCGTGCGCGCGGCGTCGGTCAGCGGGTGCGAGCGGGCGGCCTCCACCGCGCGTACGGCGTCGGTGTAGACCCGGCGGTAGTAGTAGTTCTCGGGGGCGTCGATGCCCCGGGTCATGAAGCCGGGGAAGGCGGGGGCGCCGGCCACCGGGTCGGGGGTGTCGCCGCCTCCGCCCCAGGCGCTGCCCTGGCCACGGGTGTCCATGACGAAGTGGGCGTAGCCCGCCGAGGCCCACAGCAGATAGGTGTGGGGCAGACCGCGTCCGCCGCCGTAGCCGATGAACTCCACGACGGTGGGCAGCGGTTCGGTGGCGCCTGCCGGGAGGACCAGCCAGCCCTTGACCGGGTGTCCGCCGAACCCGGAGTAGGTGACGTCGTACACCTGGACCGTCTTCAGGTGGGTCTCGACCGGCTCGAACCTGGCGTCGAGGTCGTGCTCGCGGGCCTCCTGGAGCGTCTTCGCCCAGAAGGCGTCGAAGTCCTCGGGCTCCGTCGAAGCGCTTCGATAACCACGGAGCTCGTCCAACGGCAGGTCGAACAGGGCCATGAAGGACCACCTTTTGAGTTCTGAGGTGCGGATGATCACACCGTACGTGGGGCGTCGCGGGCCCGCCAAGAGGCTTTTCCCGGCCCGCGACGCCCCACGGCTCACCCTTGGTCGGCCCCGACCAGGGCCCGGACCTCGAAGTCCTCGTACACGCTCTCCTCCTGCCGGGGACCGAGACGGGAGCCGAGCCAGCCCAGCAGGAAGCCCGCGGGGATCGAGACGATGCCCGGGTTCTGCAGAGGGAACCACGCGAAGTCGGCGTCCGGATAGACCGAGCCGGGGGTGGAGGAGACGACCGGTGAGAACAGCACGAGCAGGACCGAGATGACCAGTCCGCCGTAGAGGCTGAGCAGGGCGCCTCGGCCTGTGAACCCCCGCCAGAACAGGCTGTAGACGATGGTCGGCAGGATCGCGGACGCGGCGATCGCGAAGGCCAGGAACGCCAGGGTGGCGGTGTTGGTGCCCCAGGCGAGGAGGGCGAACATCATGCTGAGCACGCCCAGGATCACCGCGGCGATCCGGGCGACGCCCAGCTCCTGCGTCTCCTTGGCCCTGCCCTTGCGGATGACCTCGCCGTAGAGGTCGTGGGCGACGGACGAGGCCGCGGCGAGCATGAGACCGGCGGCGACGGCGAGCAGGGTGACGAAGGCCAGGGCCGAGACGATCGCCGTGAGGACCTCGCCGCCGAGTTCGTTGGCGAGCAGCAGGACGGCCGCGTCGCCCTTGTGGTCGATGTCCGAGATGGTCTCCCGGCCCACGACGGCCGTGGCGCCGAGACCCAGCACGCCGGCCATCAGACACACGAACCCGACCAGGCCCACGGCCCACACCACCGAGGCCCGCAGCACCCGGGTCCGGCGCGGCGCGAGCAGCCGCGTCATCACGTGGGGGAGCGCGGCCAGCCCGAGCACGATGGCCAGTTGCAGACTGAAGAAGTCGATCTTGCTGATGGGGCCCGCCCCGTAGCGCAGACCCGGTTGCAGGTACTCGCTGCCCAGTCCGCTGCCCGCGGTCGCGGACGCCAGCAGTTCGTCGATGTTCCAGTCGAAGCGGTTCAACACCAGCACGGCGACCACCGTGACACCCGCGACGAGCATCACGGCCTTGACCACCTGGATGAACGTCGCGCCGGGCATGCCGCCGATGGCCGCGTAGATGGTCACGATGGTGCCGATGATGATCACGGTCATCGTGCGGGTGGTCGGGCCGGGTTCGCCGACGAACTGCGTCATCAGCGCGATGCTGCCGACCAGTTGGGCCACCAGATAGAGGGTGCACACGGAGAGTGTGCAGATGGAGAGCGCCAGCCGGACCGGCCGCTGTTGCAGCGGGAGCCGTCGGGCCAGGGCATCGCCGAGCGTGAACTTCCCCGCGTTGCGCAGGGGTTCGGCGATGAGCAGCAGCACCATCATCCAGGCGACGACCGTGCCGCCGAGGTAGAGCAGACCGTCGTATCCGGTGAGGGCGACGAGGCCGGTGCTGCCGAGCAGCGTCGCGGCCGAGAGGTAGTCACCGCACATGGCGAGGCCGTTGCGCAGCGGCGACATGTCGCGGTTGCCGAGGTAGAACTCGCTGATCTCGTCCCGCTGGGGTGCCGTCAGCAACGCGGTGAACAGGGTGATCACGACGACGGACAGGAACAGCACGAACGTCAGCCGCAGGCCGAACGCGTCGGCCACACTCGCGGAGAAGGTCACCATGCGCGGAACCGCCGTCCGGCCGGAACCCGACGCTGCTCGGTCTCACGGTCCTCCAGCTGGGACCGGAGCCGGCGGACGACCGGATCGATGTTCCGGCGCATGTGCCGTACGTACAGGAACGCGGTCACACCCATGACGGCGAACTGCGCCAGACCGAGGGTCAGCCCCAGCGTCAGATGTCCGAACAATCGCTGGTTCATTACTCCTGGTACGAAACTCGACAGGAGGACGTACGACAGGAATCCACCGACGGACAACGTGGTCGCCCCTACCCCGAATCTGCGATATGCGGCGCTTATTGAACGAAATTCAGGGTGTGCGTGTATGGGCTGTCGACTTGTCCGTGTGAGGGGATACGGGACGGAACTGTCGTACGGTGCCGTGGAGTTGGACACAATGCACCCTCTTCGCTGCCTCATGCCTGTGGGGGAGAAAGCGGAGTATGGCAGCAAGGCAATTGAAGTATCAACTGCGTTGGCGGGATGAATTTTGTGGATGTTCTGGGGTTGTTCGACAGGTGGTGCACGGCCTTTAGCTGAGCAATGTTCTTGTTTACTGTCATGCCCAGCGATGTCCCCAGTCGGGTCCTGTCCGCGCCCACTCCTGTTCCCATTCGGCCAGTCGATGCCGGGTGGCGACCCTGCGGACCACGAAGTGCCCGAGCAGCACGATGCCGACGACTCCGCCGGTGGCGCAGGTCCCCATGGCCAGCGCGTGCTGCCAGACGGCCGTGTCGGTCGGCGGTGGCTGGACGCTGCGGCCCTCCTCGTCCAGCCAGACGTCGGCGCGGTCGCCGCGCTCGGTGCCCGCCGGCACGCGGGCCTCACCGGTACGGGAGCCGCCGTCGGGCTCGGTCCAGCGGGCCCGCACCCAGTAGGTGGGCTGCTTGTCGCCGTGCGCCGAGGGCACGGAGGCCGGGGCCTTCTCGGCGACCACGGCACTGACCCGGTCGAGCGCGGCCCGCTCGGCCACGGCGTGCGCCTGTGCGTCCCCATGGGCCCACCGGCCCACCGCGAACCCGGCGGCCGGGGCGACGAGGACGAGCAGCAGAACGACGCACAGCACCGTCCACGCCTCGACGACGTCCGAGCGTCGGCGCAGCGAATTGGAGCGCCAACGCCACCCGAACACCTGGCCTCGCATCTCGCCCTCCCTCACCGGCACGGCCCTCGTGTACGAGAACCCCGGTTAGGACTGGTCCGCACTTCCGGTGTACCCGAAAGAGGACGCGATGGCATGGTTTGCGCCAGAAATCATGGAAGTCCGGACCGGCGGCACGGTGAGGTGTCCGGGCCGGAGGGTCAGCCGAACCGCTCGATGCGGATACGGTCCACCGGCTGCCCGGCCGTGACCAGCAGCCGTGAGGCGTGCTCGGCGAACGCGTTGGAGCCGCACACATAGGCCTCCCACCCACCGGGCGGCCGCTCGGCCAGCAGCGGCGCCACCTGCGCCGCCGACAGCCGCCCCACCGGCACGCCCTCGGGCGCCCGCCGCGTGAACACGGCCGTGGTCTCCGCGCCGTACTCCGCCGCGTAGATCAGCTCCTCGGGCCCGCGCGCGGACACCAGCAACCGCAGGGGTACGTCGAGCCCGCGCGACCGGTGGTGGCGGAGCATCGCCATCAGCGGTACGACACCGGAACCGGCGCCGATCAGCAACGCGGGCCGGTCCCCGGGCCAGGCGAAGAAACCGCTGAGCGGACCGCGCACCTCGACCTCGTCGCCGGGCCGGGCCTCGGTGTGGAACCACCCGGAGACCTCGCCGCCCTCGACATGGTCCAGAGTCAGCTCGATGTGCCCGGCGTCGTCCGGCGGGGACGCCAGCGAGTAGTGGCGCTGCGCCGTGTAGCCGTCCCCGGCGGTCAGCCGCAGCATCAGATGCTGCCCCGGCAGATGCCCCGCCCACCCGGGCACCGCGAACCGGAACGTGGCCACGGCCGGTGTCTCCCGCCGGATCTCCGTCAGCGTCGCCGTCTGCCAGAGCGCCGCCGCCCGGTCGCTCACCGCGATACGGCCGGGCACGGCGAACCGCGTGGGCGGCGTGAAGGCGAGTTCGGTCCGTGCCGGCCCGGGCTGTGCCGGCTCGGTCTGTGCCGGCTCGGATCCTGCCGGCACGGTCTGTGCCGTCTCAGTCGCTGTCGTCTCAGTCACCGGAGTACCGCTGCTCCTCCCACGGGTTGCCCCGCGCGTGGTAGCCGTTCTGCTCCCAGAAGCCGGGCTCGTCGTGGTCGAGGAGCCGTAGGCCCGCGATCCACTTGGCGCTCTTCCAGAAGTACAGATGCGGCACCAGCAGCCGCGCCGGACCGCCGTGCTCGGCGGGCAGTGGCCGGCCGCCGTACTCCCAGGCGATCCAGGCGCGCCCGCCGGTGAGGTCGGCGAGCGGGAGGTTCGTGGTGTAGCCGCTGTGCGAGTACGCCACCGCGTGGGTGGCGGACGCGTCGGGCCGGACCACGTCCAGGAACGCGTCCAGCGATACGCCCCCGAACCGCACCCCGAACTTCGACCAGCTCGTCACACAGTGGATGTCGCCCTCGTACACCGACGCGGGCAGCCCGTGCGCCTCGTCCCAGTCCCACGAGCGCGGCTCGGCGACCAGACCGTCGATCCGGAACGTCCAGTCGGCGGGCGCGAGGTCGGGGGTGACCTCGGCCGACAGGACGGGCCAGTCGTCGCCGGCGTCGTACTGGCCGGGCGGCAGTCCGGGAAGGTGGACGCGGGGGCGTCCGGTGAAGCCTCGGGTGACGTTCATGGTGTCCCACGTGACGGCGGTGATTGCTGAGCCGTCCAACCGTACGTGTCCGGGGAGGGTGCTCCGGCCCCGGGGCGGGCGGCGATCATTGCGGCCGCGTGAACTCTCCGCAGGCCCGGGAATAGAGGCCCGGCGATCTCCCTTGCCGCCTTCAGCCGGTGCCGACGGACCTGGCGGACCCGGCGGCCGACGACCGGAACGACCGCGCAGCAGAGTGGGAGAGCGCATGACCGAGTACGCGAGTGGCGGCAAGGGCGCGGGCACCGTGCCGCACGTCCTGGACAACCCCGCCCGCGCCTCCCTCACCGGGCCGCACGCCCACTTCGCGGAGCGGCGCGGCCGGGTGCTGCGCTACCCGCTCGACGTCTCGCCGTGGCTGGGCCTCCCCGACGACCTCGAGGCGGACGACTGGGCGGATTTGGCGGCGCTGGCCGGCCCCGGCGCCGAGGTGCCGGTCCCGGCCTACAGCAGGGGCTTCCCGGCCGGCTGGGAGGTGACCTTCGACCTGGCGGGCGTGCAACTCGTCGACGACGGGGTCGCCGCCGCCCCGGACGACGAGGCCGTCCGCCTCGGCCCCGCCGACGTGCCCGAGATGCTCGACCTGGTCGAGCGCACCCAGCCCGGCCCCTTCCTGCCCAGCACCGTCGAACTCGGCACCTACCTCGGCATCCGCCGGGGCGGAGCCCTCATCGCCATGGCCGGCGAGCGGCTCCACCCGCCCGGCTGGACCGAGATCAGCGCGGTCTGCACCGACCCGGCCTTCCGCGGCGCCGGGCTCGCCACCCGCCTCATCCGTGCCGTCGCCCACGGCATCCGCGAACGCGGTGAAACCCCCTTCCTCCACACCGCCGCGACCAACACGAGCGCCATCCGCCTCTACGAATCCCTCGGCTTCCGCCTGCGCCGCACCACCCGCTTCATGGCGGCCCGCGTGCCGGTGGTCGAGGCGGGGGAGGAGCGGGTGGGGGTGTAGCGGACGCGCGGCGGGCAGCGTGCCCGAGTACCGGAGCCGCGCCCAGAGCGTCGGCCGGGCGCGGGGAGCCGCGCCGAGACCGCCGACGCGGCGGTGTGGTGGGGAGGTGCGACGGGTGGGCCGGTCGTGTGGCTGGAGGGTGTGTCGGGGTGCCGGGTCGTGCGCCTCGGAACCGAGCCCGGAGCGACGGCCGGGTGTGCGACGCGGTGCCGTGCCGAGACCGCCGACGCGGCGGTGTGGTGGGGAGGTGCGACGGGTGGCTGGCCGTGCGGCGGGGAGGCGGCCGTGCGGCCGGGAGGCGGGCCGGGTTGGCCGGTCGTGTGACGAGAAGGCGGCCCTGGGTGGCCGGCGTGTGGTGGTGGAGTGTGCCGGGAGGGCCCGCCGTGCGCCTCGGAGCCGCGCCGGGAGCCTCGGCCCTGCGCATCGCACCTCGGCCTGCGCGTCGCGGCCCGGCCCTGCGCGTCGCAGGTCGCCGGAAGCATCGGAAACGAGCGCTCGAAGCGCGCCCCGGCGGAGGCGCTCGCGTCCTTGAAGGCGGGCCGTGACCATGGGGTAGGGTTGCCGGGCCAGTCAGCTCGTCGACCGAGGAGGTGGGACCCATTACCGCTGTGTCAGGTCGGGTGCTCTCACCTCAACGCGGCGCGGTGCATCGCCGATAGGCCACCGCGGGAGCGCCCTTCGGCCCACCGAAAGGCTCTCGGCTGTCATGCCACTTCTCTCCACCACCTCTGTCGTCACGGCACTTCGCGCCGCCGGTTGCGTCTTCGCCGAGGACGAGGCGGAGTTGATCCTCACCACCGCACGCACCCCCGACGAGGCCGCCGCCATGGTCGCTCGGCGCGTCGCGGGCCTGCCCCTCGAACTCGTCCTCGGCTGGGCCGAGTTCGCGGGCCTGCGCATCACCGTGGAACCCGGCGTGTTCGTCCCCCGCCGCCGCACCGAGTTCCTCGTCGAACAGGCCCTCGCCACCGTTCCCGGCGCCTCGGTCGTCGTCGACCTGTGCTGTGGCTCCGGCGCGGTGGGCGCCGCCCTGGCCGCCTCGCTCGAAGCGGCCGAACTCCACGCCGCCGACATCGACCCGGCGGCGGTCCGCTGCGCCCGCCGCAACATCGCCCCCCGCGGCGGTCACGCCCACGAGGGTGACCTCTTCGAGGCGCTGCCCGCCCGCCTGCGGGGCCACATCGACATCCTCGCGGCGAACGTGCCGTACGTCCCCAGCGGCGAGGTCCCGCTCCTGCCGAGCGAGGCCCGCGACCACGAACCGCTCGTCGCCCTCGACGGCGGCACGGACGGCCTCGACGTCCTGCGCAGAGTCGTCGCCGAGGCCCCCGGATGGCTCGCCCCGGGCGGCCATCTGTTCGTCGAGACGAGCGAACGCCAGACACCGCTCGCCCTCGACGCCCTCCGCCGCTCCGGCCTCACCGCCCGCGTGGCCGTCTCGGAGGAGATGTACGCCCACGTGGTGACGGGCACCAGACCCTGAGGCATCCCGCACCTCCGGGCGACCCCTGTCACGGGACTCGCCGCGCCCCGATGTGGCCTTGCCCTCAGCCGTTGTGCAACTAGTTGCACAAAGAGCGCGGCGTCGTCTACAACGGTGGGGACGACGCCACGCACGGAGGGCCCCATGAGCCGTTACCCGCACCTGCTGAGCCCGCTCGACCTGGGCTTCACCACACTCCCCAACCGCGTGCTCATGGGCTCCATGCACGTGGGCCTGGAGGAGGCCGAGCGCGGCTTCGAGCGCATGGCGGAGTTCTACGCGGCCCGGGCGCGCGGGGGAGTCGGCCTCATCGTCACCGGCGGCATCGCGCCCAACGAGGCCGGACGCCCGTACGAGGGCGGGGCCAAGCTCACCACCGACGCCGAGGCCGAGCAGCACCGGCAGATCACCGACGCCGTACACCGCGAGGGCGGCCGGATCGCGATGCAGATCCTGCACTTCGGGCGGTACGCCTACCACCGCGACCTGGTCGCGCCGAGCGCCCTCCAGGCCCCGATCAGCCCGTTCGTCCCGCACGCGCTCACCGACGCCGAGGTCGAGCAGACGATCGACGACTACGCGAACGCGGCCCGCCTCGCCCGGCGGGCCGGGTACGACGGCGTCGAGATCATGGGCTCCGAGGGCTATCTGATCAACGAGTTCATCGCCGCCGGCACCAACCACCGCGGCGACCGCTGGGGCGGCTCGTACGAGAATCGGACGCGCTTCCCCGTGGAGATCGTGCGCCGGGTGCGCGAGGCGGTCGGTGAGGACTTCATCGTCGTCTACCGGCTGTCGATGCTCGACCTCGTGCCCGGCGGCTCCAGCTTCGACGAGGTGGTCACCCTGGCGAAGGCCGTCGAGGCGGCCGGGGCGACCATCATCAACACCGGCATCGGCTGGCACGAGGCCCGTATCCCCACCATCGCGACCTCGGTGCCGCGCGGCGCGTACACCTGGGTGACCAAGAAGCTCATGGGCGCGGTCTCGGTGCCGCTCGTCACGACCAACCGCATCAACACCCCCGAGCTGGCCGAGGAGTTGCTCGCCGACGGCCATGCCGACATGGTGTCCATGGCCCGCCCGATGCTCGCCGACCCGGACTTCGTCAACAAGGCCCGTGAGGGCTGCTCCGACGCCATCAACACCTGCATCGGCTGCAACCAGGCCTGCCTCGACCACACCTTCAGCGGCAAGATCACCTCCTGCCTGGTCAACCCGCGCGCGTGCCACGAGACGGAACTCGTCCTCTCCCCGACCCGGCGGCGCTTGCGCGTCGCGGTCGTCGGCGCGGGGCCGGCCGGCCTCGCCTGCGCCGTGAGCGCGGCCGAACGCGGCCACGAGGTCACGCTGTTCGACGCGGCGAGTGAGATCGGCGGCCAGCTGAACGTGGCCCGCAAGGTCCCCGGCAAGCAGGAGTTCGACGAGACCCTGCGCTACTTCCGCACCCAGCTCGACGCGCACGGCGTCGACGTCCGCCTGGACACGCGCGTCGCGTCCGACGACCTCGCGGCGTACGACGAGGTCGTCGTCGCCACCGGCGTCACCCCGCGCACCCCCGAACTCCCCGGCGTCGACCACCCCAAGGTCCTCGGCTACCTGGACGTCCTGCGCGACGGCGCGGCCGTGGGCGACCGCGTCGCGATCCTCGGCGCGGGCGGCATCGGCTTCGACGTGGCCGAATTCCTGACCGACGGCGGGGAGAAGGCGAGCGAGGACCCGGCGGCGTACTTCCGGCAGTGGGGCGTCGACATGGACTACCGCGCTCCCGGCGGCCTCGCCGCCCCCGAGCGTCCGGCCCCGCCGCGCTCGGTCCACCTCCTCCAGCGCAAGACCTCCAAGGTCGGCGCCGGACTCGGCAAGACCACCGGCTGGATCCACCGCACCGAGCTCAAGCACCGCGGCGTCACCATGGTCCCCGGCGTCCAGTACGACCTGATCGACGACGCCGGACTGCACGTCACCGTCGACGGCGTCCGCCAGGTCCTGGAGGTCGACACGGTCGTCCTCTGCACGGGGCAGGACCCGCGCCGCGACCTGTACGACGACCTGGTCGCAGCCGGGCGCTCCGCGCACCTCATCGGTGGCGCCGACGTGGCGGCCGAACTGGACGCCAAGCGGGCGATCAAGCAGGGGACGGAGGTGGCGGCGGCGCTGTAGAAGGCCTGGCCACAGGACGCGTGCGGCTGTCGTGATCCCGGGCCCTTCCTAGGATGAGCCCATGTCACTCCCGCACGCGATCCTCACCGCCCTGCTCGAAAAGCCGTCGTCCGGCCTCGAGCTGACCCGGCGGTTCGACAGGTCGATCGGCTACTTCTGGTCGGCGACGCACCAGCAGATCTATCGCGAGCTGGGGAAACTGGAAGGCGAGGGCTACATCAGGGCCCTGCCCTCCGAGCGGTCCGCCCGGGGCGGGAAGAAGAGCTACGAGGTCCTGCCGGCCGGCCGCGACGAACTGGCCCGCTGGACCTCCGCGCCCCAGGACCCCAAGCCGTGGCGCGACGCGCTCTTCGTCCGGCTCCGCGCGGCCGCCGTGGTCGGCACGTACGGTCTGGAAGACGATCTGCGGCGCCATCTCAGCCTGCATCAGCGGCAGTTGGCGGAGTACGAGGAGATCGAGAGGCGGGACTTCGGACCCGGCCGGGACACAGCACAGGACCGGCTCCAGCATCTGATCCTGCGGGCGGGGATCGACCTGCAGACCTTCTGGACCCAGTGGCTGACGAACGCCCTCGAGGAGTTCGAGACGCTGCCGGGGGACACCGGCAGCGGCGGAGGACGTGGGGGCAACGAGTAGGCGGCCGTCCGCGTCACGGGGCGACCGCTCACCCGGTGCTCACAGACGGTGCGGCTTCGCGCGGCGACGCAGGTACCAGACGGCCGCCCCCGTGCCGACGGCCACCAGCGCCCCGCCGCCCACGAGGGTGACGGTGCCGTACTCCCGGGTCGCTCCACCGACACCGCCCATGACACCCCGGGAGGGCCCCCGGGAGGGCGAGGCCGTCGTGGAGATGGTGGGGGTGGCGGCGGTGACGATGACGGACTGGGTGCCCGCCGTGGTGCCGTCCTTGCACACCACGATCACGGTGTACGTGCCCGGGCCCACGTTCGCCCAGGAGGCGGACTGCGTGGTGCTCGTGCCGGTGAGGGTCACCTGACGCCCCTGGGAGAAGTTCGCCTGCCCGCTGGAGAGCAGCGAGGCGGTGCCGAACGTGCCGTTGGTGCTGGTGGGGCAATCGCTGGTGGTGACGGTGACCGAGGAGCCCGTGGTGCTCACCGAGATCCCCGTGGGGAGGGCGACGGCCGTCGGCGCGGTCAGGGCGATCGGCAGCGCTGCGGCGGCCACCGACAGGCCGGAGCGGAGGAGTAGCTGAGACGTACGCATGGTCTGTCCTCCAGCGGCACGGTGGCGGCACATCCCTTGCGTCGCCGAGGATAGGGAGACCCGTGCTGCCTCAGGGTGAGCCAACGTGCCGTTCGCGCCGTCCGCATGCGGACGGCCCCCGGCCAGGTGACGGATTGCGCCGTGCGGGGGACCGGGCTCGGTCCACGGCGGTCGAGCCGGCGGTGATCCACCCGGCGCGCCCTTCAGTGGTCGACCCGCCTCACCCGCCGGTGGTCACCGTCCGCTCCGCCGAGTACCCGCCCCAGGTCCCGTCCGGCAGCTTCGCCCGGATCCGCACCCGGTACGACACCCCGGTCTCCCGGCCCACGTAGAAGCGGTGGGCGGCCCGGCCCCGGGGTGGGGTCGCGCCCCAGACGAGCGTGGTCGCCGGCCGCCCGTCGAGCTGGATCTCGTACTCCGTGATCACCCCGTCGACCGACGGTGGCAGCCAGGACACTTCGATGGAGTACGCCCCCTCGTCCCGGCGTGTGACGGCGCGGAACCCGGTGGGCGCGGTGCCCCGTCCGTCGTCCGTCCCCGGGGCGGTGGTCAGCCGGACCGACCGGCTCACGGGTGAGACGTTGTCCGCCGCGTCCCGCGCCCGCACGGTGAAGGAGTACCGGGTGCCGGGCCGCAGCCCCGTGACCACGGCCGCCGTCTGCTCCCCGCCCACACCGTGGATCTTCGAGTCGCCCTGCAGGATGTCGTACGACACCACGTCCCGGTCGTCCGTCGACGGCTCCCAGGACAGCTGTACCGCCCTGCTCCCGACCACCTTTCCGCCGAGGCGCCCCGGGCGGGCAGGGGGCCTGTGGTCCGCCACCCCGGAGGCGGGCGTCGTGGCCCGGACCTCCGCACTGGGCGGCCCGAGGTCCCCGGCGGCACTGCGGGCCCGGACCGTGAACACGTATGTGGTGGACGGCCGGAGCCGGGTGACGTCCACCATGTGCTCGCCGCCCGGCACGTCCTTCACCTTCGTACGGCCCCGGTAGACCTCGTACCCGGCGATCTCCGGCTCGCCGGACGCCCGGTTCCACATGACGTGCACGCTGGTGGCGCTGCCCGCGGTGGCGGTGACACCGGGCGGGGCCGGCGGTGGGCGGCGACCGGGGCTCTCCCGCGTCGCGCAGGCTGCCGTGAGGAGAAGCGAGCCGCAGAGCATCGGCACCAGGACGAGTGCCGGCACGGGAACGCGTCGCACGATCCGGCCCCTTCGGTCGTCGAGCCATGACGGGATTGGTCTGTACCTATCTCCCTGTATGACATGACTGACGCGGTCACATCAAGAGGTGGGCGCGGAGTGAACGGATGCGGGCCGGATGTTCCGCCCCGCGACGGTGCCGGTCGGGACACGGTTCACGGCACGGCGTGCGGCTACGTATGCTGGTGCTCCGACACGGCATGAACTCGCCTTCTTGCCAGGTCAGTTCATGTCGTACGGCGCGGGCCGCTGTCGTCGCCGATCCCGCGCCGACGAGAGCGGCCGAGCGGCCGGGGCCGAGTGGGGCCCGGGCCCTCGGCCGCACACCTGTGCGGCGGTCGCCGTGATCCGTCCGGCCCTCTCCCGGTGGCCGTCCTCTCCGCCCCCCACCACCTTTGGGTGAGTGTCCGTCATGTCCCCCCAGGAGAGGGTCCCCATCGTGCGTGTCCGCTCGTTGACGCTGGCCGCCGTCGGCGCCGTTCTGCTGGCCCCCGTCACCCTTCCCGCCCTGGCCCACCAGCAGGGCCCCGCACAACGCGAGGGCGGTGTGAGCGCCGCCGAGCTGCTGGCCAAGGCACGCGGCTGCGTCCGGGTCTCCGAGGGGCTCTACAGCAGCGACGCCGGCACCCCCGCCGTCATCCCGGTCTGCGGTGTCGACGGCGCGGTGTACTGGAAGGCCGACATGGACATCGACTGCGACGGCCGGCCGAGCCCGCGCTGCAACAAGAACACCGACCCCTGGTTCCAGCCCGCCACGTCGTTCCTGCAGTCCGACGGCCGGTATCTCCGCTCCGAGAGCCTGCCGTTCATCGTCGTCCCCGTCGCGAGCCGCACCTGGGACTACCGGGTCCACGGCATCAAGGGCGGCTCCGTCGCCGCCGTGGTCCACGGCGACCGGGTCCAGTACGCCGTCGTCGGCGACACCGGCCCCAAGAACATCATCGGCGAGGCCTCGTACGCCACGGCCCAGGGCCTCGGCATCCGCCCCGTCCCGCGCAGCGGCGGCACCGGCTCCGGCGTCACCTACATCGTCTTCGAGGACTCCCGGGTGACCCCGATCGAGAACCACAAGGCAGCGGTGGCACAGGGGGAGGAACTGGCGCGGGCCTGGGTGGAGGGGGTGACGATGCGCAGAGGCGCGACGATGCGGGGCGGGGCGGCGGGCTGACCGAACCGTCCGGGGCCTGCCGTCCGATCGGACGGCAGGCCCCGGAACGCGGGCCGGGTTCCGTGAAGGATCACTCCTTCCGGTACGCGTACGCCTCCGTGGCGGCGGCCGCCACCGCCGCGAGGTCCGCGCCCGTCGAGGCCGTGACGACCGCGGCGACGGCGCCCTCGACGAACGGGGCGTCGACCAGAAGGGTGCCCGCGGGGAGTTCGTCGCCCTCGGCGAGGAGGGCCTTCACGGTGAGGACCGCGCTGCCGAGGTCGGTGAGGACCGCGACCCCGGCGCCCCGGTCGACGGAGGCGGCAGCGGCCGAGATCAGCTCGGCGCTGGTGCCCAGGCCGCCGTCCTCGGTGCCGCCCGCCGGAGCGACGGGAACGGCGGCACCCGCACCGGCGAGCCCCTTCGCCAGCTCGGCGACCGAGGCGGCGACGGCGGCGCTGTGCGACACCAGCACGATGCCGACCGGCTTCTCGTCAGACATCGGCGGCCTCCGGGTTCTCGACGGCGGCGAGGGCCGCGATCAGTAGCGCGGCGGACGTGGCCCCGGGGTCCTGGTGCCCGATGCTCCGCTCGCCGAGGTAGCTGGCCCGCCCCTTACGGGCCTGCAACGGCGTCGTCGCCAGGGCGCCCTCCTCGGCGGCGGCCCGCGCGGCGGCGAACGACTCGGCGAGCGCGTCGACCGCCGGGACCAGCGAGTCGATCATGGTCTTGTCGCCCGGCGCGGCCCCGCCCAGCGCCATCACCGCGTCGACCCCGGCACGCAGCGCGTCCGTCAACTGCGCCTGGCTCACCTCGGCCGCCTCGCCGAGCGCCTTTCCGGTACGGCGCAGCAGGGTGCCGTACAGCGGGCCGGACGCGCCGCCGACGGTCGAGATCAGCTGCCGCCCGGCGAGCACGAGGACGGCGCCGGGTGTGCCCGGCGCCTCCTTCTCCAGGACGGCCACCACGGCGGTGAAACCGCGGCGCAGATTGCTGCCGTGGTCGGCGTCCCCGATCGGCGAGTCGAGCGCCGTGAGCCGCTCGGCCTCACGCTCCACCGAGGCCGCGGTAGCCGTCATCCAGCGACGGAAGAAGTCGGCGTCGAGCACGGAATCTCCTTGCGTGGTACGTGAATTGACTGACCGTAAGAAGTGGGGGGCCGCGCGGCGCCGCCAGGCGCGGTGGCCGTCGGCTCCCTCACACACCCCAGCGCAGTCCCGGCGTCCGCACCGGGGCGTCGTACAGCCGCAGCAACTCCTCGTCGACCTGGCACAGCGTCACCGACGCGCCGGCCATGTCGAGCGAGGTGACGTAGTTGCCGACGAGGGTGCGGGCCACGGCGACCCCGCGTTCGGTGAGCACACGCTGCACCTCCGCGTTGAAGCCGTACAGCTCCAGCAGGGGAGTGGCACCCATGCCGTTGACGAGCAGCAGCACCGGGTTGCGCGGGCTCATGTCGTCCAGGATGGCGTTCACGGAGAAGTCGGCGATCTCCCGCGAGGTCATCATCGCGCGCCGCTCACGCCCCGGCTCACCGTGGATGCCGACGCCCAACTCCAGCTCTCCGGCGGGGAGATCGAAGGTGGGGCTGCCCTTGGCCGGAGTCGAGCAGGCGCTGAGAGCCACGCCGAAACTGCGGGAGTTGTCATTGACCTGCCGGGCCAGCGCCTCGACCCGCTCCAACGGCTGCCCCTCCTCGGCGGCGGCCCCCGCGATCTTCTCCACGAACAGGGTCGCGCCCGTGCCGCGCCGCCCGGCGGTGTAGAGACTGTCGGTGACGGCCACGTCGTCGTTGACGAGGACCTTGGCGACGCGGATGCCCTCGTCCTCGGCGAGTTCGGCCGCCATGTCGAAGTTCAACACGTCACCGGTGTAGTTCTTCACGATGAACAGCACCCCGGCACCACTGTCCACGGCCGCCGCGGCCCGCACCATCTGGTCCGGTACGGGCGACGTGAACACCTCACCGGGACAGGCCGCCGACAGCATCCCGGGCCCCACGAACCCGCCGTGCAACGGCTCGTGTCCCGAGCCGCCCCCGGAGACCAGTCCCACCTTCCCGGCCACCGGCGCGTCCCGACGCACCACCACCCGGTTCTCCACGTCCACGGTCAACTCGGGATGCGCCGCCGCCATACCCCGCAACGCGTCCGCGACAACGCTCTCGGCGACGTTGATCAGCATCTTCACTGGTACCTCCTGTAGACGTTATCAGACGAGCTGCAGACCTGCGTTTTTGCTGGGCAACGCAAGTTTGGTCAATTATTGATCTTGGCGGTTGATAGCGGTCCTGGGCGGGTTCTGGCGGTACTGATGCTGACTTAATGCTGACTTTGATGACGGTGTGTCAGATGTTGGGGGTGGTTGGACATGAGTCGGCGCGATCGCGTCTGCTGGAAGTATCGACCTTGCAGCAGTGAACGTCACGCGCGTGGGCGCTCATGAGCGTGCCGGGGCGCCCGAGGCTCTCTGTCGGTCGCAGCGTGGGCGGTTCAGAATGAGGGGGCGATGCCTGCGCGCGGGCGACCTGGCGCGGCGGTGATGGGTAGGGGCCTCTGTCATGAAATTCAGGAGGAGAACGCTCGAATCGCTGGGTGAACTCGTGTGCGGGAGCCCCGTTTCTGACGACGCGGGTGACTCGTCGGAGCCGAAGTTCTTCCCTTACCGATCGAGCAAGTACCTCACCGAGTTCTTCGCTGAGCTCGGCACGGACTGGGTGCACGACGGCTCGACCCGGCACCGTTGGGTGGCCGGAATTCTCGAATCTATGCTGGCCGAGCCACACGACGGTCCTACGAAACCGCCTGATTCCTTCTGCTGGCTGATCGTCTATCTGATGAGTCCTGCTGAAGCCCTCAATGAGGGGCGTGACCGGCCTCATGCGCTCCGCCAGCTCAACCAGGTACTTGACCGGGAGGGCTTCGAGGCCTTCTACGCTGACGACGGGCACTGCTATCTCCGTCATCTTGGTACGAACACGGTTTCGGCCTTGGCGGCGAACCCGCATCGACCCTTCACCGCCGCAGAGGTACAACGTCGTGCCGACCTTGCCGCCTACCTCAAGAAGTGCAGCGAGGACCAGCTCATCGAGGAAGTGCTGCTTCCGCTGTTCCGGCAGCTCGGGTTTCAACAGGTCACCGCAGCGGGTCACAAGGACAAGGCGCTGGAGTACGGCAAAGACATCTGGATGCGCTATACGCTGCCCACGCGTCACTTCCTGTACTTCGGGATCCAGGTGAAGCGGGGAAAGCTCGATGCCGCGGGGATGACCAGGGCGGGCAACGCCAACGGGCCTTCCCCCGTGAAGGTGGGCACGCGGTTATTGATCACGCCGCGAGCGTGAGTTTAGCGGTGTGGTGTCGGCGTTCGTATTCGTTGGGGCTGATGTGGCCGTTGGCGGAGTGCCGGCGGCGGGTGTTGTAGCGGGTCAGCCAGGCAAATACCGTCTTTCTGCAGGTGCCGGCGTCGCCGTAGTCGCGAGCGCCCTGGAGAGTCTCGCGTTTCAGGGACGCGTGGAAACTCTCGCAGGCCGCGTTGTCCGCGCTGGTGCCGACCGCACCCATCGACCGGGTCACCCCGAGCTGGTCGCAGAGGCCGGCGAAGGACCGGGAGCCGTACTGGGCGAGTTCAACCAGTCGTTGCAACACCGGGCTGTTGCAGCGAGCGTAGCTGCTCTTCGAAGACCTCGGCGGGTGTCCGCCAGCCGAGGGTCTTGCGGGGCCGGTTGTTGATCGCCATGGCGACGGCTTCGAGGTCCGTGGACGACCACCGGGACAGATCGGTGCCCTTCGGGAAGTACTGACGCAGCAGCCCGTTCGTGTTCTCGTTCGTCGGTCGTTGCCAGGGTGAGTGGGGATCGGCGAAGAACACCTTCGTCCCGGTATCGATGGCGAACTGGGCGTGGCCGGAGAGTTCCTTTCCGCGGTCCCAGGTGAGGGTTTTGCGTAGCTGCTCGGGCAGCTGCGTCATCGACGTCGTGAGCGCCGCGTTCATCGCGATCGCGCCATAGCCCCCGAGTGAGGTGCCGTTCTTCACGGGCGGATTCTCGCCCCAGCCCTCGAGCCGGGGCAGGTGCACCAGGAGCGTGGAGCGGCTGCTGCGCTCGACCAGCGTGCCGATCGCGGAGCGACCCGTCCCGATGATCAAATCGCCTTCCCAGTGTCCGGGGACCGCGCGGTCTGCGGCCTCGGCGGGGCGTTCGCTGAGGATGACGTCCGCGGTGACATGCCCCTGCGGTTTGTTCTGTGACCGTGCACGGGGAGTCCGCAGCGCCCGGCCGGTGCGCAGACACGTGACCAGTTCCCGCTTGAGCGCGCCACGGCCCTCGATGAACAGCGCCTGGTAGATCGCTTCGTGGCTGATGCGCATGGACTCATCATCGGGGAAGTCGACATGGAGACGGTGCGAAATCTGCTCCGGGCTCCATGCCGTCGCCCATCGTCTGTCCTGCCGGTGCGGCTTGTTCAGCCCTTTCCATGCGGGCGTCCTGGGCCCGGCGACGATCGTGTTGTCGGGGCGGCGGACACTGCCGACGAGCCGGTCCTGCACGTACTCACGCAACCTGTCGTTGCCTGTGAGCTTCGCGGTCCTCGGGCGCTTGGCGGCCTGCTGTGCTTTCCACTGGGCGACCGTCGCGCGGTACTCCTGCTTGCCGCCGCGCGTGGCGGCGTTGCGGCGCAGTTCGCGAGAGATCGTTCCGGGGTCACGCCCCAGGGCGCGGGCGATCTCGCGCACGCCCTTGTTCATCGCCCTGAGGATCGCGATCTCCTCGCGCTCCTCGAACGCGAGGTACCGGCCCGTGGGCTCGGCCAACGAGATCGGAGGCATGCCGCCAGCGTGACGAAACCACCTCGCACCCACCGGCCACGACACGCCGACCGCCAACGACGCCTCCACCGTCGTGACCCCCGTGGCGATCAGCCGCCAGAACTGGCGCTGCACGACTCGAGACGGATCAGGCCGCCCCGGCGAACGCATCGCCGGCCGCAACGCACGATCAGCGCGCCACTGCCGACGCCGACCCTCCGGAACATCGCTGGTCTTCAAACTCCAGTCCGCCGTGGCCACGTCGCACACCTCCGAGATCAAAGTGTTGCGACGACCAGTTGAATCCACCCTGGGCCCCATGGTCGGAGTGGAACACGGCACCGTCCAGGCCACCTCGGGTCGAGGCCGCCATCCGCAGTGCGTCGGCGACCAGACTGGTGCGCATGTGGTCGGCGATGGACCAGCCGACGACCTTGCGGCTGAAGCAGTCCAGCACGGTCGCGAGATAGAGGAACTCCCCGCCTGCCAGCGGGAGATACGTGATGTCGCCCATGTATTTGCGCCCCGGCTCGGTGGCGGTGAAGTCCCGCTGGAACAGGTCCGGGACCGGTGAGGTGGCCGGGTCCGGGACGGTGGTGCGCACGCGTCTGCGCAGGCGGATTCCGGTGATGGAGAACGCCCGCATGATCCGGGCGACCCGCTTTTCGTTGACCCGCCGCCCTTTCCCGCGGAGCTCGGCGGTCACTCGCGGGGAGCCGTAGGCTCCGCCGGACTCGCCGTGGACCTCGCGGATCTCCTCGGCCAGGACCCGGTCCTGCCGCTGCCGGGCGGCCCGGGCCTCGGCGCCGGCGAGCCACTTGTAGTAGCTGGACCGGTTCACGTCCAGGACCTGGCAGAGCCGCTTCACCTCGTAGGTGTCCCGGTGGTCGTCAACGAACTGGAAGCGGGTCCTCACCAGTTCGTCTCCCCGGCGAAATACTTGGCCGCCTTGCGGAGGATGTCCCGCTCGGTGGCGAGCTTGCGCTCACTCGCCTCGAGCTCGGCCACCCGCGCCTCCAGCTGCCGCACCCGCTCGTGCGGATCAGCGGACGCCGCCGCCTCCCGAGGCCGGGCGGCCGGCTTCGCAGCCGCGGCGCTGACGCCACGGCGTTCGCGCTCACGCAGCACCCACTCACGCAGGGTCGCCCGGTTGACGCCCAGGTCAGCGGCGACGCTCTTGTACGTCGCCCCGGGTGTGGACTCGTACAGGGCCACGGCATCGGCCTTGAACTCGTCCGAGTAGTCCTTCATCGCCATCGGCGGGTCTTCTCGCTTCCTCCGGATCAAGCAGATCCAGTATCAGCGTGTCCACCACCCAGGGGGAGGCCCCCCCTCGTCGGGGCAGGGGTCCGGCGCGGTGGCATCCAGGGGTCCAGGTGGGGTGAACCACTGGTCCCAGCAGAAGGAGAAGGCGCAGTTGACCAGGGTCTGGTGGCGGCGGATGGCGCGGTCGGAGCGGACTTGGAAGTCGGCCCAGCCGAGTTCGTCCTTGATCTGCTTGTAGCTCTGCTCGATCCAGGGCCGCAGTCCGTAGAGGCGGACGATTTCGGCGAGGTCGGCGGGCGGGTGCGGGCTGGTGGCTGCGTGGGGTGCGTCGGGGTGGGGCAGGTTGGTGGCCAGGTACCAGGTGGCCTTCTCCGGCAGGCCGGCCGGGTCGGTGATGGCCACGACCAGGCGGCAGGATGAGTCGGGGCCGTAGCCACCCAGTCGGGCATCGGCGGCCCACCAGGTCTCGGTGTGCCCGTCGCGGAAGTGACGCTCCACGGCCGTCCAGTCGCCGGGACGCCTTGCATCCTTCCAGGTCAGGGCGTGGGCGGCTTCGATGGGGGTATGCGGCTGGTCGGTGCGGGCCCAGGTGCCGCGGCGCGGCTTGAGCGCCACCACGTAGGCCAGGCCGGCCTCGCGCAGTGCCAGATACCAGGTGTCGCTGACGGAATAGGCGCAGTCGGCGACCACCGCCCGGCAGCCGAAACCGGCCTCCTTGCCCCGGGCCGCGAGGTCAGCGGCCAGCTGTGGTTTCGTGCGGAAAGCCGGATCGGCCCGGCCGCGGGCGAAGTGGTGGGCAGGGGTGTAGGGAGTCGCGTGCAGCGGGTAGTACACGCGACCGTCGGTCCACACCGTGGTCACCGTGACGATGCCGTTGTCCGTCTTGCCCAGCCGCCCCAGCCACTGCCGGCCCACATTCGCGGTCGCTCGGCCGTCCTTGCGGTCCCCGGAATCGTCGATCACGATCACCCCGCCGTCGTGCGGAGCCGTCGCCAGCTCCTCGCGCAGCAGTTCAAGCCGCCGGTCGTTGATCTGCTCGGCCTCCCAGGGCGACTCGGACAGGAAGAACTGCAGCCGCTGCACCCCCGGCTGCCCCGCACCGGCCACCGGCTCCGCCCCTGCCAGGCAGGTGATCGTCTTGTTCCGCTCCCGCGGCGCCAGCAGCCCGGTCAGATACTCACGAAACCCTCGCCGCTGGGCCAGGCTGAAGAAGAGGTCGTCGAACCGGGCCGCGTACTCCTCCAGCGGCCCCGGCGCAGGCGGACACGGACGGCGAGCGGTCATCTTCAGCCCCCAGCAGCGCGGTTGATTCCTACCACCGGCTTACGGCCAACCCGACCTGTCGTCAATCCATGCCACCACCGGATTTAACGAACTACCGGTAATGCACCTGAACCACAAGTGAGCGCTTGGCCACCCGCCTGCGGCCACGGCTAGCGGACGTCGCCCTGCAGTAACAGCGTGCAGGGCAGTGTTGGCCACCGGTGCCACTGCCTGGCCGGAAGTACGAGCAGTTGCCGCGGAGCCCGACCGCTGGCTACCACCAGGCGGCCTCCCCGGGCAAAGCAAGATCCGGACCATTCCCGGGCCAACGACTCCGACGAGCTGCCGATAGCCGCCATGTGCGCAGGTCAGCGACGCGTCGCCGCTGTACCACCAGCAGACGAAGAATCTGCTGGCAGTACCTGAGAAAGGCCTTCGTCAGAGCTGCCGAGAGGGCTGACGGCGGGCGCGCGGGAAGGAGCGTCGGCCGGCAAAGGCAGATTCGCTACGACGTACTGGTTCAGGATGTCGTCCCGGTCCATGAAGAGGATCTGGCTGCGCCTGGACGCGTCCAATGCGTTCCCCAGCCAATTCCGCGCCGCCTTGGTGATCTCGCCGCCGGCCACGATGAAGGCGTGGTCGACAAGCACTCTTCGATTGGTCTCGGGGTCGAAGATCTCGTGAGCGAGCATCATGAGTGCTTGGTGGTGGATCTCCGCGATGTCGGGGCCTCCCCCTGGGTGGTGGACACGCTGATACTGGATCTGCTTGATCCGGAGGAAGCGAGAAGACCCGCCGATGGCGATGAAGGACTACTCGGACGAGTTCAAGGCCGATGCCGTGGCCCTGTACGAGTCCACACCCGGGGCGACGTACAAGAGCGTCGCCGCTGACCTGGGCGTCAACCGGGCGACCCTGCGTGAGTGGGTGCTGCGTGAGCGCGAACGCCGTGGCGTCAGCGCCGCGGCTGCGAAGCCGGCCGCCCGGCCTCGGGAGGCGGCGGCGTCCGCTGATCCGCACGAGCGGGTGCGGCAGCTGGAGGCGCGGGTGGCCGAGCTCGAGGCGAGTGAGCGCAAGCTCGCCACCGAGCGGGACATCCTCCGCAAGGCGGCCAAGTATTTCGCCGGGGAGACGAACTGGTGAGGACCCGCTTCCAGTTCGTTGACGACCACCGGGACACCTACGAGGTGAAGCGGCTCTGCCAGGTCCTGGACGTGAACCGGTCCAGCTACTACAAGTGGCTCGCCGGCGCCGAGGCCCGGGCCGCCCGGCAGCGGCAGGACCGGGTCCTGGCCGAGGAGATCCGCGAGGTCCACGGCGAGTCCGGCGGAGCCTACGGCTCCCCGCGAGTGACCGCCGAGCTCCGCGGGAAAGGGCGGCGGGTCAACGAAAAGCGGGTCGCCCGGATCATGCGGGCGTTCTCCATCACCGGAATCCGCCTGCGCAGACGCGTGCGCACCACCGTCCCGGACCCGGCCACCTCACCGGTCCCGGACCTGTTCCAGCGGGACTTCACCGCCACCGAGCCGGGGCGCAAATACATGGGCGACATCACGTATCTCCCGCTGGCAGGCGGGGAGTTCCTCTATCTCGCGACCGTGCTGGACTGCTTCAGCCGCAAGGTCGTCGGCTGGTCCATCGCCGACCACATGCGCACCAGTCTGGTCGCCGACGCACTGCGGATGGCGGCCTCGACCCGAGGTGGCCTGGACGGTGCCGTGTTCCACTCCGACCATGGGGCCCAGGGTGGATTCAACTGGTCGTCGCAACACTTTGATCTCGGAGGTGTGCGACGTGGCCACGGCGGACTGGAGTTTGAAGACCAGCGATGTTCCGGAGGGTCGGCGTCGGCAGTGGCGCGCTGATCGTGCGTTGCGGCCGGCGATGCGTTCGCCGGGGCGGCCTGATCCGTCTCGAGTCGTGCAGCGCCAGTTCTGGCGGCTGATCGCCACGGGGGTCACGACGGTGGAGGCGTCGTTGGCGGTCGGCGTGTCGTGGCCGGTGGGTGCGAGGTGGTTTCGTCACGCTGGCGGCATGCCTCCGATCTCGTTGGCCGAGCCCACGGGCCGGTACCTCGCGTTCGAGGAGCGCGAGGAGATCGCGATCCTCAGGGCGATGAACAAGGGCGTGCGCGAGATCGCCCGCGCCCTGGGGCGTGACCCCGGAACGATCTCTCGCGAACTGCGCCGCAACGCCGCCACGCGCGGCGGCAAGCAGGAGTACCGCGCGACGGTCGCCCAGTGGAAAGCACAGCAGGCCGCCAAGCGCCCGAGGACCGCGAAGCTCACAGGCAACGACAGGTTGCGTGAGTACGTGCAGGACCGGCTCGTCGGCAGTGTCCGCCGCCCCGACAACACGATCGTCGCCGGGCCCAGGACGCCCGCATGGAAAGGGCTGAACAAGCCGCACCGGCAGGACAGACGATGGGCGACGGCATGGAGCCCGGAGCAGATTTCGCACCGTCTCCATGTCGACTTCCCCGATGATGAGTCCATGCGCATCAGCCACGAAGCGATCTACCAGGCGCTGTTCATCGAGGGCCGTGGCGCGCTCAAGCGGGAACTGGTCACGTGTCTGCGCACCGGCCGGGCGCTGCGGACTCCCCGTGCACGGTCACAGAACAAACCGCAGGGGCATGTCACCGCGGACGTCATCCTCAGCGAACGCCCCGCCGAGGCCGCAGACCGCGCGGTCCCCGGACACTGGGAAGGCGATTTGATCATCGGGACGGGTCGCTCCGCGATCGGCACGCTGGTCGAGCGCAGCAGCCGCTCCACGCTCCTGGTGCACCTGCCCCGGCTCGAGGGCTGGGGCGAGAATCCGCCCGTGAAGAACGGCACCTCACTCGGGGGCTATGGCGCGATCGCGATGAACGCGGCGCTCACGACGTCGATGACGCAGCTGCCCGAGCAGCTACGCAAAACCCTCACCTGGGACCGCGGAAAGGAACTCTCCGGCCACGCCCAGTTCGCCATCGATACCGGGACGAAGGTGTTCTTCGCCGATCCCCACTCACCCTGGCAACGACCGACGAACGAGAACACGAACGGGCTGCTGCGTCAGTACTTCCCGAAGGGCACCGATCTGTCCCGGTGGTCGTCCACGGACCTCGAAGCCGTCGCCATGGCGATCAACAACCGGCCCCGCAAGACCCTCGGCTGGCGGACACCCGCCGAGGTCTTCGAAGAGCAGCTACGCTCGCTGCAACAGCCCGGTGTTGCAACGACTGGTTGAACTCGCCCAGTACGGCTCCCGGTCCTTCGCCGGCCTCTGCGACCAGCTCGGGGTGACCCGGTCGATGGGTGCGGTCCGCACCAGCGCGGACAACGCGGCCTGCGAGAGTTTCCACGCGTCCCTGAAACGCGAGACTCTCCAGGGCGCTCGCGACTACGGCGACGCCGGCACCTGCAGAAAGACGGTATTTGCCTGGCTGACCCGCTACAACACCCGCCGCCGGCACTCCGCCAACGGCCACATCAGCCCCAACGAATACGAACGCCGACACCACACCGCTAAACTCACGCTCGCGGCGTGATCAATAACCGCGTGCCCACCTTCACGGGGGAAGGCCCGAGACCGCCACCGGCTTCTGGACCCGCGCCCAGGCGTTCTTCACCCAGGCGGGGATCACCGTCGAACGCGTCCTGACCGACAACGGCTCCTGCTACCGCTCACGCGACTGGCGCGACCTGCTCACCGCGGCCGGGATCACCCACAAGCGAACCCGGCCCTACCGGCCGCAGACGAACGGCAAGGTCGAACGCTTCAACCGCACCCTGCTGGACGAGTGGGCCTACGCCCGCCCCTACCGCTCAGAAGCCGAACGACGCGAGACGTTTCCCGACTGGCTGCACACCTACAATCACCACCGCGGACACACCGCGCTCGCAGGCAAACCACCCGCCAGCCGCGTCCCCAACCTCACAGGGCAATACAGCTAGCCGGCCCCCAGGACCCCTCGGTTGCGGTCTCGGCTGTGCCGAGGCGGACCGGAACCTGGTCCCACACACGTCCCCTGCGGCGACGCGTCCAGCGGAACCGCCGGCCCGGTTCGCGTCCGCGCACTGCTCCGCCCTCGATGGGCTTCCCACGGCACGCGGCGCTGCCCGAAACGACCGAGACCCAGGGGGATGATCGCCCGCCCCTCCACAGCGATACAAAGGAGTTTCGCATGCGCGTCCACAGCCACCCCGGGCCGCGTCCCGGGACACGCGCAAGACGCGGCCGGCCCGCACTCGCCGCGGTCCTGGTCGTCTTTCTGACCCTCCTCGGCCTGGTCACCGCCTCCCCTGCCCAGGCGCTCAGCGGTGACGTCCGTATGCACGACCCGAGCGTCATCAAGGTGGGCAGCTGCTATTACGGCTTCTCCACCGGGTTCGAGAACGACTCGCTCAACCCCAGCGGAGCCATCACCCTCCGCAAGACGTGCGGCGGCACCGCGGCATCCGGATGGACGAAGGTGGGGAACATCTGGGAGTCGACCCCGTCCTGGATCACCGAGAAGCTCGGTGCGACCCCGCCGAACATCTGGGCCCCGGAGATCAAGCAATTCAACGGCAAGTATCACCTGTACTACGCCGGTTCCCGCTGGGGCTCGAACTACGCCGTGATGGGCCTGGCCACCGCCACGAACATCGAGGGCCCCTGGACCGACCAGGGCATGGTCACCGACGTCAACTACCCCATCGACCCCAACGTCGACTGGGGCCCGGACGGCCGGCTGTACATCTCCTGGGGCTCCTGGACCGGCTCCGGCACCTACATGCACGTCCTGGACCAGTCCACCGGCAAGCTGTCCACCACCGACCACAACCTCTGGCGCATCGCCATCAACATTGAGAACCCGACGATCATCCTCAACGGCGGCTACTACTACCTCCTCGGCTCCAAAGGCACCTGCTGCAACGGGACCAACAGCACCTACTACACCGTGGTCGGCCGCTCCACCAGCATCACAGGGCCGTACCTCGACCAGAACGGCACGGACATGGCTTCCAACGGCGGAACCACCGTCCTGACCGGCGCCTATCCCCGTGTGGCCGCCGGCGGCGCCGACGCCTATGACGACGGCTCGTCCAAGTTCCTCGCCTACCACTACTACGACGGCGACAACTCCGGGCGCGAGACCCTCGACATCCGCCAGGTGACCTTCGCGAACGGCTGGCCCGTCATCGCCAGTCCGCTCGGCGCCGCGAACAACCACCTGCTGAACCGCAACAGCGCCAAGTGCGCGGACGTCTGGTCCCTGAGCACGGCCGACGGCGCGGCGGTGAGCTCCGGCAACTGCAACTCCGGCGCCAACCAGCAGTGGGTGCCCACCGCAGTCGGCTCCAACTACCAGCTCGTCAACGTCAACAGCGGCAAGTGCCTGCAGATCTCCGGCGCCTCCACCGCCGATGGCGCGACGGCCGTCCAGTCGACGTGCACCGGCGCCTCGCACCAACTGTGGACGAGGACCGCGGTGATCGGAGGCTACGTCACCTTCACCAACGTGGGCAGCGGCAAGTGCCTCCAGGTCGCCGGGGCGTCGACCGCCAACGGCGCGGCCCTGGCCCAGTCGACCTGCACCTCCGGCACGAACCAGCAGTGGATGGTCGTCTGAGACGCGCACGACACCCCCGAACGGCAATGACCCCGGGCAGGCCGAATCACACTTCGGCCTGCCCGGCGCCGATTCTCCGCGATGACGACGGCGCCAACCTGACAGGGATTGTTGCGCCACCGCAGAGCGATCACCAGCACGCTCCTGGCCCGGCTGCTGGACAGCTGATCGCCACTACCTATGACCCCGATGCCCGGTACGCGAGGAAACGCGGATCCGCCTGGGTGGGCTGCGGAGTCCACTTCAGCGAGAGCTATAACCCCCAACAGTCACAGCTCCCGCATCTGATCACCCACGTCGTTACGACCGACGCCACGGTCAACGACGCGATGGTCGTCGACGACCATCTCACCTGTACGGCCCAGAAGCCCTCCGCAGCGGCGTTGCCGAATCGGCTCCCGGTCCGGCGCACGCTCTGCCGGCGTCCCAACTTGCGATTGTGTCGTGGAGTTGTCCGGAGGTTTCGCCGGATCCGCGGCCGCTGTGGATCACGCAGCCGGGTTCCAGGCGGCCAGCCGGGCGGCGAGGACTGATCCGGTGTCCTGGGCGGCGCGAACCTTCTTCACTCAGTCCCGCAGGGACTCCGAACTGATCCCGAGCACCCGGGCGACGTCGGTCACCGTCCGGCCAGACGACCACACGAGCTCGATCGCGTCCCGCTTGTACTCGCCCGATTACGCTGCACCGTTCGTTTGACGATCCCGGACCGGCTGGTCAGGGGCGATGGTCGTGGAGGTCGGGGGCGGGCTGGTTTTGGGTGGCGGCCCAGGTGGCGAGGAGGCGGAGGGCGTCGGCGCTGGGGGTGTTGGGGGTGGCGGTGTAGATGACGAGGGTGAGGCCGGGGGTCGGACGTCAGGGTCATGGTTTCGAAGTGGAGTTCGAGGTCTCCGACGACCGGGTGGTGGAGCTTCTTGGCACCGGCGCTGTGGCGGCGGCGGACTTTGTGGTCGGCCCAGCGTTTCCGGAAGATCTCGCTGCGAGTGGAGAGTTGCCCGATGAGGTCGCTGAGGTCTTTGTCGTAGGGGTTCCGGCCGGCTTCGGCGCGGAGCATGGCGGCGATGCCGTCGGCGGTGCTGTCCCAGTCGGGGAAGAAGTCGCGGGCGGCGGGGTCGAGGTAGATGAACCGGGCGGCGTTGGCGGGGCGGCGCGGGTCGGCCAGGAGGGGCGCGTACAGGGCGCGGGCCAGGTGGTTGGTGGCCAGCAGGGGCTCAGTCGGCTCGGTCAACATGCACGCCCACAGCGGGGACGGGCTGCCGGACAGCTTGGACCTGTCCGTGCCGACCCACCGCCACACCGTCTGGGCCTTTGCGGCCGAGGGCGTCTACCGCACCACCTTCACCGTCAGCGCCACCCTGGCCGACGGCACGAAGGTCAGCGACACGCAGACCCTCGCCTGGGTGGTCGGCGACGACGTGGACCCGTCGACCGTGAAGCCGGGCGAGGGGAACGAGCCGCCGGCGACACCGACGACCACCCCGTCCCCGTCGGACTCCGTGAGTGCCTCGGCCTCGGCGACGGACTCGGGCTCCACCGGCTCCGGAACCGGCGGAACCTCGTCGACCGGCGGCAGCGGCGGCGGCACTTCGCCGACCGGCAACCTCGCCTCCACCGGTGCCCAAAGCGCCGTGCTCGCGGGCGTCGCCATGGTCGCGGTGCTCCTGGGGGGCGGCGCGGTGCTCCTCGTCCGCGTACGGCATCGCCGTACCGCCCAGTGCGGCGTGGTCCTGGTCCGTTTCGGAACGCCGCCACAAGGAAGCCGCCCAGCGTGGGCTTCGCCCCGCTGTCGGCCGCTTCCTCGGAGCGGCTGGTCATCCCTGTTGCGGTGTCAACCGGTCACTACGAACGGTGCCGCCCACGAGTCGTTCGGCGATCTTCCAGCCCTCGTTGGTTCGGCGGATCCGATCCATCATGGGAGAGGTGATCCAGATCGCCGGCAGGCCGTCGTCGTTGCCCACCATCTCCGTCGCGACACGTACCGTCTCAGCATCGTCTGGCATCGCGTATCGGACCAGAAGATTGTAGTAACGCACCACTAGGTCGTCTCCGTCAGCGTCGACAATGTGGTTCGTCGCATGCCGGCTGACGCCTGGAATCAGCGGGTAGTACCCTTCGAGAAATTTGCGCTGAGCGGTCCGCCCGCTGACCACTCCGTACGGGTGCCTGGTGACGGCGTCGGGAAGAAATAAATCCATGATCCGATCGACGTCCCAGATGTCGAAGAGCCAGTTCACGCGATTGACGAGTTCGATGGCGTCTGCGCGATCAGCACCGGACACCGCATTGGGAGCGTTGAAGTGGGGGAACTCGGCCATTTCCATCCTTCATGTTCGGTTTGATATAGACGTTGCGTGCGGCGGGCTCCCCGGCCGGCAGGGGCGTGTCGCACGGTGAGGGCGACGACTCCGGCCAACAGCTCGGGCGTTTAGATCTGCAACAGCTGGTGGAGTTTGGGTCGTGACTGGCGCACCCTGGTGGCACCAACCGCGAGGTGAGTCAACGCACGCCTGCACTGTCGAGCAGGGTGCCCACGGTGGCCGCGATGAGCCCGGCCAAGTTGTCGACCCCAATTCCCGCGCGGGCACTGGCGCCGTCGAAGATCAGGCTGAGCTGCCGGGCCAACAGGTCGGGATCGCTCGCCCCGCCCTGTTCGGCCTCGGCGCGGAAGAAAGCCGTCAGATTCACCTTGACGCGTCGGGCCACCTGGCTCGCAGGATGGCTTTCATCCTTGAGCTCGATCTGCACGGCAAGGTAGCGACAGCCTCGGAATTCCGGCGCGCCCGCCTGCAACTCCACCTGCTCGAAGACGTGCAGGATCCGCTCGCGCGGCGGACGGTCGTCATCCGCCGCGGGCAGGAGTCGTGCCGCGAAGGCAGTGGCGCGCTCTTCCAGGCTCGCCGCCAGTAGTTCGTCCTTGCTCTCGAAGAGCTGGTACATGGAACGCTTCGACATCCCTGCGGCCTTGCACAGCGCCTCCACGCCGATGCCGACACTGTCTTGATAGGTGAGCGTGGCCGCTGCCTCCAGCAGCCGCTCTCGGGGAGTCGCCTTCGCCTGGGTTGTCATACAGCGAGGTTAACTCGATTTCAGGAAAAAGAAAACCGATCGGTTTCCCGAAGTTGCTCCGGTGGTGTCCGGCACAGGGTGCGCGGCCGAACGGACACCCGGGTCGAAGCGCAGAGCTCGGCGACGGCTCCTGGAGAACCGTCGCCGAACTCTTGGAGTGTGCGCGCCTCCCGTCCCCACAGGGCTCCGCACACTGGGGGCCACTCCGCACAAATGGCCCTGTCTGGGATGATCCATGAGCGCGTTCCGCTACGCCGAGACAGCAGCCTTCTCGTGCTTCGTCTCGTCTGGGATGCGATGCAGCCTCCTGCGGTCGTACCAGCCCGTCACGCCGAAGCCGAAGAGCGCGGCCAACCCGAGACCGATGGCCATCATGACCCAGCCCCGGGTCAGGCCGGCGTCGGGCCTTGACCCAAGGCCGGGTAGTTAGCGTTTTCGCAGGTCACGCAAGTGGGGCTGGTGACCATGGTGTTGCGGCGTAGGGGCGGGGCCGAGTTTGTGGATGAGGCCGCTGGCGGCCCACCGATTCTGTTGTCTGTCGTGGTTTCCAGAGTGACATCGCCGATTTAGCCGGCGATGTTGCGGGGCTGCCAAAGATGCGTGGGGTTTTCCTGGAGCAGGGCCGGGATGCGGTGTCGGCGCCGCGCGGCTGGGGCGGAGTGCCGGTCGTCCCGGGAGGCCGAGGGAGGTGCGGGTGAGTGATCCACGGGTTCGAGGGCAGGGCACAATGACGGGGCAACGGGGCTCAGCTGTCTTTGTCGACTGCCTGTACCAACGAGCTCCGTTGCTCGCGTGTATGGCTTGGGATCTGCCCAGGTGGCTGGTGTAAAACGAGGTCTGATTCGCGACGGCGACGGTCACGAACTCGTCCTTGTCGTAGAGATCAAAATGGCTCGCGCCCTCCACCCGGAACAGCTCCTTCGGACCGGCCGCGCGCTCGACGGCCTCGCGACTGAAGTAGGCCGTGGCGGCTTCGGTACCCGCGATCATCAGCAGCGGACGAGGTGCGAGGTGGTCGATCCTGGCGAACGAGTCGTTCTGCGCTATCCGGTCCGCGCTGCGTAGGACCCACGCGTTCTCCGAACGAGGATGCCCGCCACGAGGGGTGCGGTAGTAGTCATGTCCTTCGCGGACATGGGCAGCGGGGACTCGTCGACCTCCTCGGGGAGGATGTGTTCGCGGGCAGGCACGCCCAGGGGCTCTTCCGTACGCAGCTGCCTTGCCCGGGCCACCACTTCCCGGAACGCGGCGGGGTCACGCGTGCGGCCGAGCCTGTCGCGCAGCAGGCTGCCGATGTCGACGGCGCTGACGGTGGCAACGGCCTCGACGGGGTGGTCGGTCGCGGCGGAGTACGCGACGTGGCCCCGCCGGTGCAGATGCCCAGCGCGCCGATGCGGCCCGGATCGACCTCCTGACGCGTGGTCAGGTAGCTGACGGCGTTGGTCACGTCCCCGGCGCGCTGGAAGGGATCTTCCAAGAAGCGTGGCTCCCCTTCGCTCTCGCCCTGAAAGGCCGCGTCGAAAGCGAGGGCGGCGAAGCCGAGGGCGGCCAGCCGTCGCGCATAGAGGCCAGCCGTCTGCTCCTTGACGCCGCCCCATGGGTGGGCAATCACGATCGCGGGCAGGGATTCCGGTGCACCGCCACGTACATCGGGGGTGTAGAGGTGCCCGGCCAGCGGCATGCCGCTGCTGGGGAACGTGACTTCGGCCCTCACGTCCATCTCGCCTCCCGCACGCAGCACTCGGAAATTCCATGAAGTCCGGAAAGGATCCGGTGGCCGGAGCCGGTCTCCGGCCCTGCCAATGACCTTGCCGGTGTCGCGTCTGCCCGCAAAGGGGAGAGTTCCATCCGGGGAGTACATCATCCAGAGAGGAAACCCTCCCCCCTTCCCGCCGTCTCAGCGGCGCCATCCGCAGCAAGCTGCTGCTCTCGTCCGTGAGCTGTCGGCGGCGGAGTGGCGTGAATTACCGGGAGGGCAAGGCATCCTGGGATAGAATCGACCCCCTCATAATTCGAAGGTTTCATGCGACAGTTACTTGCATGGAAAGCAGCATACATTTGAAGGAGCTGGGTGAATTCCTCAAAGCCCGGCGAGCGGAGTTGAGTCCGCGCACGGTCGGGCTGCCGGAGACCGGAGGGCCACGAAGAGTGCCCGGTCTGCGGCGGGACGAGGTCGCCCGGCTGGCCGGGCTCAGCAGTCCTCACTACACCCGCCTGGAGCAGGGGCGCACAGGACCGTCGGCGGCCGTGCTCGCGACGCTCGTCCGCGTCCTGCACCTGAACGACGAACAGCGGGATCGCCTGTTCGAGCTGGCCGGCCATGTAGGGGTCAAGGTCTGTCGGCGGCCGGCCCAGAAGGTCCAGCCCCAGGTGCAACGGTTCCTGGACGACATCCCGTTCACCCCGGCGCTGGTACTGGGGCGGTACATGGACATCCTCGCGTGGAACCCGTCGGCAGCCAACCTGTTCACCGACTTCTCCCTGCTGCGGGGGAAGAAGCGGAACTTCATCCGGCTCCTCTTCGCCGAGCCGACGGTGAAGGAGCTGTACCCGGACTGGGAGCGTGTCGCCCATGCCTGCGTCACGCAGCTGTGGATGGAGGGCGCCAAATGCCCTGGAGACACGCGGCTGGCCGAACTGGTGGGTGAACTGTCCGTGGCCGACGCCGACTTCCGACGATGGTGGGGTGCCGAGTACGCCACGGCGCTGAGCGTGGGAACACAGACTCTGCGGCACTCGCTCGTGGGGGAGATCACCCTCGACTGGGACAGCTTCACCTGCGCCACCGATGCCGAGCAGCAACTGGTGATCTGGACCGCCGAACCCGGTACGGCATCGCACGACAACCTGCGTTTGCTCTCCTCCTGGACGGCACACTCGCCCGCACGTGCATCCGACGCTCACTGACACCGTTCTGCACCTTTGCCTACTGCCCAGGTCCGTGCTTCCGGTGCTTGTATTCGACAGCTTTCCCTCCGGCGGGAAAGACGGCGGAGTTCCCTCTGGGAGAGAAACATCCAGGGAGAAAACTCTCCCTCCCAGAACTGATGCCGATGATGCGAGACTGCCCGGCGTGACCAACCGCGGGCCTCGCAGCACGTGCGCATTTTCCAGCGCCCGGTGGTGATGAGGTCACGGGATTCGCCCCAGCCCTGCCGATGCGCAGGCCAGGTGCCCTGCCCGCCGAGTCCGAAAGCGTATGTATGTCCCCCACTGAGTTCACCGATCCAGACGCTCCGCTCCCCACCGACTCCACCGAGTCCCCGGCAGCGCCGACCCGGCGCACCTTCATCGCTACGACCACTGCTGTTGGTGGTGTCGTCGTCACCGGCGGCCTCATCGCCGGATCGACTTTTGTCGATGCGGAGGAAGCGGCAGCCGACGAGGCCGCACCCACGACCGTGTCTCTTTGACCGTGAACGGCTCTCGTCGAACGGTCACGGTCGACAACCGCACCTCGCTGCTCGACCTGCTGCGGGAGCACTTCGGTCTGACCGGCTCGAAGAAGGGCTGCAACGCCGGCGCCTGCGGTGCGTGCACGGTCCTGGTCGACGGCCGGCGCGTCAACTCCTGCCTGACCCTGGCGGCACGTCTGGAAGGTGCCGAGGTCACCACGATCGAGGGCCTGACGAACGGCGACGAACTGCACCCGCTGCAGCAGGCGTTCATCGAGCAGGACGCCTTCCAGTGCGGCTACTGCACCCCCGGACAGAGCGTCTCCGGTGTCGGCTGCATCCAGGAGGGCCACACCGGCTCGCCGGAGGAGATCCGGGAGTGGATGAGCGGCAACATCTGCCGCTGCGGCTGCTACGTCAAGATCGTGCGCGCGGTCGAGCAGACCGCCGGGAGGTAGGGGCAATGCATCCTTTCTCCTTCACCAAGGCCTCCGACACCCGTGAGGCCCTCAACGCCGGTCGTCGCGGCGGGCGTTACATCGCCGGGGGCACCACCCTGGTCGACCTGATGCGTGAGACCGTCGAACGCCCCGAGACCCTGGTCGACATCACCGGCCTGCCGCTGAGCGAGATCACCGTCACCGAGCGTGAGGGCTTGCGCATCGGTGCCCTGGTGACCATGTCCGAGGCGGCCGCGAACCGGAAGGTGCGCACCACGTACCCGGTCATCTCCGAGGCGCTGGAGCTGAGCGCGTCGGCGCAGCTGCGGAACATGGCCACCATCGGCGGCAACATCATGCAGCGCACCCGCTGCACGTACTTCCGGGATGTGACGGCCGCTTGCAACAAGCGTGAGCCCGGCTCGGGTTGTGCCGCGCTGCACGGCGTCAACCGTACGCACGCCATCCTCGGGACCTCTGACGCCTGCGTGGCCGCGCACCCGTCCGATGTCGCCGTCGCCTTCGCCGCCCTGGAGGCACGGGTGCACCTGCTGGGCCCGGACGGGACACGCCAAGTCCCCTTCGCCGACTTCCTGTTGCGGCCCGGCAGCACCCCACAGCGCGAACAGGCCCTGCGCCAGGGTGAGTTGATTACCGCAGTGGAGATCTCCGCTCTTCCGCGCCCGCTCAGGTCCGGCTATCTGAAGGTGCGGGACCGGCAGTCCTACGAGTTCGCCCTGACGTCGGCAGCTGTCGCACTGCACGTGCGTGGCGGTGTGATCCGGGAGGCGAAGGTGGCCGCCGGGGGAGTGGGCACGGTGCCCTGGAAGCTGCCCGCCGTCGAGCAGCACCTCGTCGGCGAACGGCCCTCGGAGTCGTTGTGGGCGGCAGCCGCTGAGCGAGCTGCCGAAGGAGCCCTCCCGCTGCAGCACAACCGTTTCAAGGTCGAGTTGCTGAAGCGGACTGTCGAGCGTCAGCTGCGCGTCGTCGGAGGTACCAAGTGAGCCCCCAGCCGCAGGCAGCCGTGGGTGCGCCGCTGTCCCGGGTGGACGGTCGGCTGAAGGTCACCGGCCAGGCCCGGAACGCCGCCGAGTTCGACGTGGACGGGGCGGTGCACGCCGTGATCGTCGACGCGAGCGTCGGCCGCGGCCGTATCACCTCCGTCGACACCGGCGCCGCCGAGAAGCATCCGGGTGTGCTGCGGGTGATCAGTCACCGCAACGCGCCGAAGCTGCCGTACCGCGACAACTCGGGGTCCAACAACCCGGCCGGGCGCAGACTGCGGGTCTTCCAGGACGACCGGGTGCTCTTCCACGGTCAGCCGGTCGCTGTGGTGATGGCAACCACTCTGGAGGCCGCGCAGCACGGCGCGAGCCTGGTCAAGGTCCACTACGACGCCGAGCAGCCCTCGACCGACCTGGCTGAGGCCGAGCCGGACGAGCCGACGAACTACGCGCGCGGTGACGCGGAAGCCGGCTTGCGCTCCGCACCCGTGCGGCTGGATGTGACCTACGAGCTGGCCCGCAACCACCACAACCCGATGGAGCCGCACGCCACCATCGCACGCTGGGACGGCAACCGGCTCACAGTGTGGGACAAGACTCAGTGGATCATGGGCACGCACGATGAGCTCGCCGCGGTGTTCGACCTGCCCGCGGAGCTCCTCTCCCGGGCGACGGGACCGATCCACCGTGCGGTGCCGCAGTCGCCCAGCGCAGTCCACACCCGGCCCATGACGCTGGAAGAGACAGCCACACGCGGCGCTGTGTAAGCGGCGTGGCACGGCTGAAAGGAGGCCTGCTGTGCCCCGGAGGCGAGGCGCAGGTGGCGTTCCCGAAGCCGAACCAGCCGCCCTGACGCAATCGCGACCGATGTACGCGCTCGATCTACCGGGCGTTCCCTTCCGGTAGGTGCACCACAAGCAGCTCTGTGGTGCCAACACTCCGCCCCGGCCAGGGGCCCCATCCCTCTGAGAATGGCTGACATGACTGGCAGCGCCCCCCATGAGTTGGGTGAATTCCTGAAAATCCGGCGTGCGGAGTTGACTCCCCGGTCAGTGGGGCTGCCCGACTCGGGAGCCCCGCGTCGGGTCCCCGGCCTGCGCCGGGAGGAAGTGGCTCTGCTGGCTGCGATCAGTACCGACTACTACACACGGCTGGAACAGGGACGCATCGATGTCTCCGAGCCTGTGCTGGACGCCATCGCTCGGGTGCTGAAGCTCAGCGACGACCAGCGGGAGTACGTTTTCGAGCTGGCGGGCAAGGAAACCGGCCGCCCGTACCCGCTCGATGCGCAGGTCGTCAACCCCCAACTGCAACTGCTGCTCGACGACCTCATGTCCATCCCGGCCATGGTCCTCGGGCGCCGGATGGACGTCCTGGCCTGGAACGAGATGGGTGCTGCCCTGGTGGGCGACTTCGGGCAGATCCCGAAGAAGGACCGCAATTACGCGAAGATGATCTTTTCCGACCGAATGAGAGACCTCTACGCCGACTGGGAGGCCGCAGCTCGCCTCGCTGTGGCACAACTGCGTATGGAAATGGCCCGCAATCCTGACTCCCCAAGGCTCCTCGCGCTGGTCGGCGAGTTGTCGGAGCGAGACGCGGACTTCCGGCGGTGGTGGGCCGAGCACCACGTGGCAGCTCGACGAGTCGGCGCGAAGACGCTGAACCATCCGGTCGTCGGCGAACTCACCCTCGAATGGGACACCCTCGCCTGCAGCACCGATCCCGATCAGCACCTGACCATCTGGACCCCTCAGCCCGGCACGGCCACGCATGACAGGCTGCGCCGCCTTGCGGCCTGGGTGGCTGACGGGCACCCGGCCGCCCCGGGCCCGGCGAACTGACGACGAGTCGCGCGCGGGGGCGTCCTGTTCGACGTGTTCACGTGACGGGCGGCTTCGTCGGTGGCGTGTTGCCGACGTGGCGCCTTCGATCAAACGAGGCGCAGGTGAGGTTGTGGTCGTCGCCGACCCGGCAGACGCTGAGGCCGGACGGAAGCCGGGGATCAGCAGGTTGGCCAGCGTGGGGACGTGGTTCATGCGAGGTGGCTCCTGCATGGGCGGCGAAGTCGAGTCGGGCGGCGCGCCGTACCGCCTGGCGCACGGGGTCGGGTACCGGGGCTGCGGGGAAGAGGTGTTGTGTGTAGGGGTGGGCGGGGTAGGCGGTGACAGTGAACGTGTCACCACTTCTCGACGATCTCGCCGTGGTGCATGACCGCTGCTACCCGGTGGCCGATGTGCCGGACCACGGACAGGGCGTGTGCTTCCTGGCCGACACCGGCAAGGGACTGACCGGCCACCTGCGGCCCTGGAACGCCGGTGCCAACGCAGCCGCCGATCACATCACGCTGCTCGACCGGGCGCTCACGTAGATCCTCGACGCCCACCGGCACGGCACCCCCGAGCGCCGAAATCACCTCGGCCACCCGAATCACCCCAACCGAAACGGCGAGGCCGACAGGCTTCACAGGCATGGTCCGCGCACTGACGGGGTGGGCCGACTGGGGCTCGTCAGGACACGCAGGGCTGGCCTGTTCCCATTACCGGGACGCCGCCACCCGGAACGTGATCCCCGCCGCGCGCAGCCGCTCGATCAACGCGTCGCCCATCGCGACCGCCGTCGTGACCTGCCCCGCCGTGACGGGGAGGTCGTCGAAGGCCAGACACAGCGCAGACTCGGCGAGCATCTTCGCCGTCTCGCCATAGCCAGGGTCGCCGCCCGCGACCTCCGTGAAGACCCGGCGGCCGCCACCCTCGCCCACGAACCGCACCGAGAACCAGCTCTTCGCCCGCTTCTCTGCGCTCGGCCCCTCACCCGGCTTGAGCCGGTCGCCCAACCAGCTTCGCAATGCCGGTACTTGGGCCGCAGCGACGAGCGCGGCGACAAGCGCGACGCCGCCCACCACGAAAGGCAGGGTCTTCACGGCGGCGTAGTGGCGGTAGCGGAAGTCCGGACCGTAACTCAGCAGGGCGGCAGCCGAGCGCTGCACCACCTGCGCGTCAAGGGTCGGCAGCGGAAGCGCCCACGCCCCGACCTCCCCGGCGAAGCGAGGTGCGCTCACCGGCGCGTACACCCGTCGCCCCTCCACGTGCGGCTCGTGCAGCTTGCGGACCTGCGCGGCGGCCGTCGCCTGCCGGGTGCGCGAGAGCCCGATGAGCGTGGAGTTGAACGTACCGCCCGAGAACATGCCCTCGGCGCGCACGAAGCCGTCCACGGTGATCGGCACGTCCTTCGGGAGCTGCTGCACGGTGAAGTACGCGCCCAGGTCGTGCGGTATCGAGTCGAAGCCGGCGGCGTGCACGATGCGGGCGCCGGTCTCGCGGGCGCGTGCGTCGTGTCTGACAAACGTCTGGTCCACGAACTCGGATTCACCGGTGAGGTCCAGATAGTCGGTGCCCTCGTCGGCGCAGGCGGCCACCAGCTCCTCGCCATGGATGACGTATGGGCCGACGGTCGTGGCCACGACCCGTGCCTGCCGGGCGAGTTCGCGCACGGCCCGCGCATCGGACCCGTCCGCCTGGAGCACACCGACCTCCGCACCGCCGGGCAGCTGCTCGCGCAACGACGCGAGCTTCTCCGCGTTCCGCCCGGCGATCGCCCAGCGCAGTCCCTCGGGCGCGTACTTGGCGAGATACTCCGCAGTGAGCTTCCCGACGAACCCCGTGGCCCCGTAGAGCACGATGTCGTACGCCCGCTCCGCTTTTCCCTGCCCCTTGCTCATGAAACCCCTCAGAATTCGTCTACGCGTCGTTGCTGGTGGCTGCGGTTAGCGTGAGGAACCAGCAGCCGGTGCATGGGATCCGGAGGTGGCCGTGACCGTACCCAGGAACGCCCTGAAAGGGCGGGAGAAGGTACGCGAGATCGCCCCGGATGTTGCGACATTCGAGTGGTGGGGTGGGTCAACTTAACGGCCCTGTCTCGCATTTGATGGTGACGTAGAGTCGTGAGGAGGCGTTGGTATCCGTGTTCCCGGGACGTCCGGCTCCCTTTGCACCAGCCGGAGTACATGGCACTGCGGTTGTCCGCCCGCGAGAAGTGCGTGCGTGACCGCCGGTGTCCGCACGGCGGCTGGGGACGGGCTGTCGTCCACGTGGTCGAGGACCGTCCGCAGGGCACGGAAGTCGTGGGGTCTGCCGGCCGCGACGGCTCCCACGGGGCGTCCGTTCGCGGTCGCCAGGGCGGCGAAGTCGAAATCGGCGATGTCGCCCTGCACCGTCAGGGAGTCGGCGTCGGCGCAATGACCGGCGATCTGCAGCATGACACCGTACTGGTCGGTCCACGACCAGGGCACCGCGGTGAAGGGCGTCCCGGCGCCGAGCATGTTCCTCGCGACTGCGGCGCCCTGCTGCTGGGCGTGATTCCACTGCTCCACGCGCACCCGTCGTCCAAGGACCGGGTCGGGATACAGAGCCACGTCCCCTGCCGCGAAGATGCGCGGATCACTGGTCGTGCCCAGGGCGTCGACGAGTATGCCGTCACCCACGTCCAGGCCCGCACGGGCGGCCAGTTCGATGTCGGGCCGCATGCCGGCGGCGACCAGCACCGTGTGCGCGTGCCAGCTCCTTCCGTCCCGGGCTGTTGCCACGAGCATGCCGTCCCGCCGGGCGAGTCCGGTGAGCGCGACCCCGGTGTGCACCTGAGTCCCGTGGGCCCGGTGAAGGTCCAGGACGGCGCGGCGCACGGGAGCGGGCAGCACCCGGCGCAAGGGCTCCGCCTCGGCTTCCAGGACGGTGACGTCGAGTCCCGCCGACCGCGCTCTCGCGGCGACTTCCAGGCCGACCAGTCCCGCGCCGATGACCAGCAGCGGGCCGCCGGAGTCCAGGTCGGCGCGGAGAGCGGGCACGTCGCTGAGGCCGCGCAGGGTGTGCACATGGTCGTGCCCTGAGGTGTACGGCAGGGTGCGGGCGCGCCCTCCGGTCGCCAGCAGCAGCCTGTCGTACGGCACTCGGTTTCCGTCGGCGCATTCGAGGGCGCCGTCGGTGATGCCTGTGACCTGCGTGCCCGTGCGCAGTTCGATGCCCAGTTCCTGCCAGACCGTCGGCGGCTTCAGGCTGAGCCGCTCGGGCGTCAACACCGGCTTGAGGAAGTCCTTGGACAGAGGCGGACGCCGGTACGGGGGGTGGAGCTCCTCACCGACCAGGAGGATACGGCCGTCGAAGCCCTCCTGGCGCAGGGTGAGCGCGGCGGTCGCGCCGGCGACTCCGGTGCCGACCACGGCGATGGTGCGGGGCGCGGTCTCAGGCACGGGACGTCTCAACCATCTGGAAGTCGGCCTTGGCGGCACCGCAGTCGGGGCAGGACCAGTCGTCCGGGATGTCCTCCCAGCGGGTGCCGGGGGCGATGCCTTCCTCGGGCCAGCCCTGAGCCTCGTCGTAGACGAAACCGCACACCAGACATTCCCAGATCTTCACGCCAACTCCTCGAAGTCGATCTTCTCGCGGACCCCGCAGTCGGGACAGGGCCAGTCGTCAGGTATGTCCACCCAGCCCGTCCCGGCGGGGAACCCCTCGCGCGGCGCACCGGCACGCTCGTCGTATACGTAGCCGCAGACAGGGCACAGATAGCGCTTCATCGGCGGCTCTCGTAATGGTCGAGGACCTTGCCCCTGGTGCGGGGGTGGATGTTGGCCCGGGTGACGTCGCCGTCGTAGTGGGCGAGGAGCCGGGGGTCCATCACACGCCGCCACAGCGGGGGCACGACGGCGAGCACGATCATCCCCGCGTAACCGGTGGGCAGTTGGGGGGACTCCTCGAAATGGCGCAGGGCCTGGTAGCGGCGGGTGGGGTTGGCGTGGTGGTCGCTGTGCCGCTGCAGGTGGTAGAGGAAGATGTTGGAGGCGACGTCGTCGCTGTTCCAGCTGTGCTGCGGACTGCAGCGCTCGTAGCGGCCCGAGGACGTCTTCTGCCGCAGCAGCCCGTAGTGCTCGAGGTAGTTGACAACCTCCAGCAGGCAGAAGCCGATGACCGCCTGGACCGCCAGGTACGGCAGCACGTCCGGCCCGAACACGACGGTGAGCGCGGCGAAGAGGACCGCTGACATCGCCCACGCGCTGAGCACGTCGTTGTGCGGGTTCCACGGGCCCTTGCCCAGCCGGCCGAGCCGCTGCGTCTCCAGATGCCAGCCCGAGCGGGCGCTGCCGTAGACCGAGCGGGGCAGGAACTGCCAGAAGGACTGGCCCAGGCGGGAACTCGCGGGGTCCTCGGGGGTGGCGACCCGCACATGGTGGCCGCGGTTGTGCTCGATGTAGAAGTGCCCGTAGCAGGTCTGGGCGAGGGCGATCCGTGCCAGCAGGCGTTCCAACGCGTCTTTCTTGTGGCCCAGTTCGTGCGCGGTGTTGATGCCGAACCCGGCGACGACACCGACGGTGACTGTCAGCCCCGCCTTGTCCGTGGCCGACAGCCCGCCGCTGGTCCACAGCCAGCAGGCCAGCACCAGCCCGGCGTACTGGAGGGGCAGGAACAGGTAGGTGCACCAGCGGTAGTACCGGTCCGACTCCAGCCAGGCGAGGACACTGTCGGGAGGATTGTCGGAGTCCTTGCCGACCAGCAGGTCCACCAGCGGGATCACGCCGAAGACGACCGGCGGCAGAAGCCACCAGAAGAAGCCGTGCCCGGTGGCCGCCGCCAGCCCCCACTCCGCGAACGGGAAGACGGGCAGCACCAGTCCGAGTAACCACAGGTAGCGCTTGCCGTCTCGCCACGTCACGTGCGACGCCGACGCTCCGAGCGGATACGAGGTTCCCGCCATGACCTACCTCCATTGGACACTTTGACCGTGAACTGTCCAGAAACTAGACAGTACTGCACTAAGTCGTCAAGGTGTCGGACGTTTCTCGTTAGGATGGGGCCGAGATGACGCGCTATCGAGAGTCGGTCCGCTCCCTGCTCAAGGAACGGATCCTGGACGCCGCCTACGAGCGGGTCGCGGCCGAGGGCTGGGACCGGCTGAAGATGACCCATATCGCCACCACCGCCGGAGTGAGCCGGCAGACCGTCTACACCGAGTACGGCTCCAGGGCGGCCATCGGCCACGCACTGGTGATGCGCGAGGTGGAACGCTTTCTCACCGGCATACAAGACCAGCTCCTCGCGTACCCAGGCGACATGAGGGCCGCCATCACAGCTGCCATCGGGTACACCCTGCGCACGGCAGCCGACAATCCGCTGCTCAAGGCCATCCTGACCAGCAGCCGGGGCGGTGACGAGGATCTGCTCACCCACTTGACGACGCGCTCCGAGCCCCTCCTGGACACCGCCATCAGCATGCTCACCGCCTACGCGGCGGAGGTCTGGCCCGAGATCGACACCCACTCGCGGGGGCTGGCCGTCGAAGCGGTGGTGCGCCTGACGGTCAGCCATCTCGTCCAGCCGGTTCTGCCACCCGATCTCACCGCGGAGCGCATCGCCGAGATCACCATGCGGGTCACACAAGTCTGAACCATGCCCGAGAAGGGAACTTCCGCCGAGAGTGACTCCGAGCGCGACATCCAGCAGGATCTTCCCTGAATCATGCACGGCTCGCGTTTGCGCCGCAGTGCCAGTGCCGCCGATACAGCTCCGTCCAGCCCGGACTTGCGGACCCTCTCAGCCGGGCAGCACCGACCTGGCTCGCATGAGTGACGACCCCTCGGCTACCGCCCTCGGCACGGATACGCGTGCTCGGTGAGGTCCACATCGCGGCACCGGTGTTCGCGCGGTTCGCGCTCGGCGCGGCGGCAACGGCAGCAGGCGGAGGAGGCGATGGACACATCCCGCAGTACTGGCTCGGCCTCCAGGTGCGGGTGCTCGTCGAGGAGTGCGGTCACCTGGGCCGGGTCGACTTGGGCCGCGAAAAAAGCCGAGGCCGTCCGCAGGGCCTCGTTCGCCCGCTTGGGCTGGGCATTTCCCTTGCGAAGAGACGCGGGTTCCACTCGCTCATCGGTGGTCAGCCGGTCGTCACGCTCACCGCCATCGGCCCAGTACTCCAGTTGTGCTTGTCCATATGCCCTGGTCAGCGCGCCTGCTTCGAGTCCAGTGAGCTGACGCTGCATCAGGACGGTGATGGCTCGTGACCCACCCGATTGGGGCGCGCTGAGCCTGCCATGGAGCCGGATACCGAAGCAGGGCTGTGGGCCACCGAGTTGGAGTCCTTGCTGCGGCGGGTGGGCCAGCGGGTCGCCCGCATCGAGCCGCGGCGTCGGATGCAGGCCTACGTGCCGGTGTACGGGGTCGCGGTCTTGAACCTGGCCCGGCACTCGAACGTCCCGAGAACCACCTGCCACTCGCCACGCCCTTGATCAGGGATCAGGGGGCCCCAGCGAGCTGGGGCCCCTACCACTGTTCGGGGTCGGGTTCACGTCCTGCTCCGTCTGCCCGATATGTCTGGGCGGTGGCGCCCCGGATCCCCTGGTCAGTGACGGCGTGGACGGTGGTGTGGGACGTGGCGCAGGCGGCCCGGTTCCGGAGAGCGAAGTCGACGGGGAGGCCGGCCGTGCCGGCGAGCGGTCAGGGCAGCACGACGATCGTGCCGCCCTGACCGGCGGCGAACTGGTCCAGTGCCTGCGGGTACTCCGTCAGCGGCATTCGGTGGCTGATGAAGACCTGGGGATCGAGCACCCCGGTGGCGAACAGTCCTCCAGGGCCTCGAAACGGTCCGCGTGGCCACGGGCGGTGTATCGGGCACCGGTGTTCGGGGACGACATCGGCTCCGACGCACCCGGTCTGGGTGGCGACTCCCGGTACCACAGGTCGACGCGCGCACCTGGAGGTGCGTCCAGGTCGATCGTGACGATCCGCCCCATGTCGGCGAACCCGTGCTGGCCCTTGCCTGCGCCGGGAGCCGGTTCCACTGGGAACACGGTCGCGGTGGGAGCCGGACACGCCGGATCGGAGAGGTGGGCGCGGACCTGGCCGACCGGGTGGGGATGGTCCGGACCCTCGGCCGGCGGGGCCGCCGCGACCACCGCCGGCGTCCGCGATGCCGCCGACATCCTGCGCCCGGTCCACGCCCGCACCGGAGGGCGCGACGGCTGGGTGTCCATCGAGGTCGACCCGCGGTTCAGCCGACAGCACCGAGGCAACCCCTCACCAGTCCTGTGACTGGTGAGAACTCAGTCACAGCCGGAGTCTGGGGCCTAGGACCACTGCATACTGTTCAGTGGCATAAACACGACTGTGTCCGATTCGCCGCGGATGGGCACGGTCGCTGGGATACGTACGGCGCTGGCCTGCGCCCCAACCGCCCGCAATGAAGCGTGCTGCCACCAGACAGGCGTCCTTGGTGTTCCAGGACAATTGCGAGCCGTTGGAAGGCGAGAAGGCCGTGACCATCCAGACATCAGGCGTGGGGAAACTGCCCGCGACCTTGACCACGTTCGTGGGCAGGTGTCACACCCTCGCCGAGGTGCGCGACCAGCTGGGGACGACACGGCTGCTGACGCTTACCGGTGCGGGCGGGGTGGGCAAGACTCGCCTGGCGGTGGAAGTGGCCGCGTCGGCGGCGGAATTCGCGGACGGCGTGTGGCTGGTGGATTTGGCGACGGTACGGGACCCGTCTCTGGTGGCGAGCGTCACGGCGACCGCGCTGGGGATGCCGGACCTGGGCACCGGGCCGGTCATCGACCAGCTCGCCGCCTTTCTGACCCACCGCCGGGCGCTGATCGTGCTGGACAACTGCGAGCACCTCGTCGACGCCTGCGCCGATCTGGCCCATGCGCTGCTGTCGGCCTGCCCGGCGCTGCGCATACTGGCGACGAGCCGTCGGGCGCTGGGAATCTACGGCGAGCGCGTCTTCGCCGTTCCTCCGCTGGCGCCGCACGACGCGGTGGAGCTGCTGCGGGACCGGGCCAACGCCGTCCGCCCGGAGTTCCAGGTCACCGACGGCAACCGCGCCCAGGTCCGCCGACTGTGCGAGGTCCTGGACGGGCTGCCGCTGGCCATCGAGCTGGCCGCGTCCCGGCTGCGGACCCTCACCGTCGACGAGGCCGTGAACCGGATGGAGAACCGCTTCGGACTGCTCACGAGCGGCAGCCGGGTCGCCCGGCCGCACCACCGGACGCTACGCGCGTTGATCGACTGGAGCCACGAGCTGTGCACCCCCGACGAACGGCTGCTGTGGCACCGACTGTCGGTCTTCGCCGGCGACTTCGGCCTGGACGCGGCCGAGGCCGTCTGTGCGGGCGACGGCATCGGCCGGGACGAGGTACTCGATCTCCTCGATCGACTGGTCGTCCAGTCGATCGTGGTGCCCACCGAGCGCGAGAGCCTGCCGCGCTACTGGCTGCTGGAGACCATCCGCCAGTACGGGCGGGACCAGCTCGCCGAATCCGGCCAAGAGCAGCACACACTACAACGGCACCACGACTTCTACCTGGCCCTCGCCGAGCGCGATGCCGACGGCTGGTACGGCCCCGGCCAGCAGGAGAGCCTGACCCGGCTGCGTGCCGAGCATGCCAACCTGCGCGCGGCGCTGGTCCAGGGCGGCGACCCTCAGGCCACCCTGGCGTTGGCCACCGCGCTGCGTTTCCAGTGGTGCGAGGGCGGATTCGCAGGTGAGGGACGCCGCTGGCTCGACCACATGCTCGCCGCCGCACCCGAACCCACCCCGGCCCGGGCCAGGGCGCTGTGGGTCGCCGCCTGGGTGGCGGTGCTGCAGCGCGATCACGCTTTGGCGTACCGGTGGCTGGACGAGGCCGCAGAGCTGGGCGAACAGCTGGACGACCCTGTGGTGTGCGCCCACGTCCAGGGCCTGCGTGGCGCGTTGGCGTTGTTCGGCGGCCGGCTGGAGGAGGCCGTGTCCTTGTTGGAGGAAGCAGCAGCCGCTCACAGGGGGACAGGCGAGGAGATCGGGATGGCCCACGCGCTGACCCTGATGGCTATCGCCCAATACCACCTCGGGGATCCACGCATCACGGAGACCAGCAGGCAGGCACTCGCCCTCGCCGCGGAGCATGACGAGCGGTTGGTCCGCGCGCATGTGCAGTGGGCGCTCAGCTACGACGCGTGCAGGCGCGGCGACCTGGCGGATGCTGCGGCAAGGCTCCGGGTCGCGCTGGAGAACGAGCAGGGGTTCAACCACTACATCAGGGTCGGCGTGATGCTGGAGCAGCTCGCCTGGGTCACCGCCGCGGGCGGTGACCACAAGCAGGCGGGGCGGTTGCTGGGTGCCACGCGTGCTCTGTGGCGGGACCTCGACGCGCCCATCTCGGCGTTCGGACCGCACACGGCCGAGCAGCACGACCGGTGCGAGGAGGAAATCGTACGGGCTCTGGGCCCGGCGGCTTATGAGAAGGCCCTCGCGGATGGCGGCCGCCACCGCGGCCCCGACGAGGCCATCGCCTACGCCCTGCGCCCCCGGCCCGAGCCCGTCGCCACGGCCCCCGCCACTCCCGTCCCGAGCCCGCTGACCCCCCGGGAGCAGGAGGTGGCCGCGCTTGTGGCCAAGGGCATGAGCAACGGGCAGATCGCCTCTGTGCTCGGACGCTCCCCGCGCACGGTCCACGGCCACATCGAGAACATCCTGGCCAAGCTGGACTTCGCGTGTCGCGCCCAGATCGCGTCCTGGTGGACAGCGAACCAGGCAGCCACCCCTTAGTACTCCAGCAGCGTTTCGCTATCTGGGCTGGTCAGAAGGGCTGTCGGGAGTGTAGTTGGGTGGAGTGGTGCTCGGTGGAGTCTTCGCCGAGCTTCCCTCCAACGAGTGGAGCCGCCGCTGGTAATGGCAGTGGCGGGCGACTGCCTGGCGCCTGCGGCGCCAACGTGACCAGGTCAATACGTGTGCGCGAACCGTCCGGCCGGCTCGGCCGTTCGGAGCGAGGTGAAGCGCCAGGAGCCTGCGGACTTCTGCCAGGGTGAGGGGGACCAGGGTGGCGGAAGCGTTTCTGCAGCCCCCTTTGCCGCAGCATCGGCGGCCATGACCGCGAGGTAGGCGTGGGCCAGCATGGCCAGGGTGATGTGCCGATACCAGCCCGGGTAACGGCGGACTTCGTACTCGTCGAGACCGCACTCGTTCTTCGCAGCCTGGAAGCACTCCTCAATCTGCCAGCGCATCCCGGCGACCCGCACCAGCTCGGCCACCGTGGTCTCCAAGGGAGCGTAGGCAAGGAAGTAGGCGATCTCATCAGGCTTGCGCAGACTGCGGCGGGCCAACGCCCACCGGCGACGGACAGGGGCGGGACCCTGGTAGTCGAACTCGGCGACCATGGGCAGTTCCAGTGCTGCCCAGTGGTACATCCGTGGGCCCTTGGCGCCCTCGCCGCACGAGATGGCCTCCCACGCCTGGCCAGGGGCCTGCGCGAACAGGTGGTCGATGCGAGGGCCAAAGACCTGCTGGGACTTGGGCACCGACAGGACGTAGCCCAGGCCCGACTGCTCCAGCATGCGGCGGAAGCGCCCCTCCTGCCCATAGGCGGCGTCCGCGGTCACCCAGGCTAAGGGGAGATCGGAGGCCAACGCCCGCAGGACCAGGCGTTTGGCCAGCTCACCCTTGGTGGCGAAGACCCGTTCGTCGGGAACCTTCGCCCCGCGGCAGCGATCACGGTCGTCCGTCCAGGACTTGGGCAGATAAAGCTCCCGGTCGACCAACGCCCGGCCGCGAACGGTGGCATAGGCGGCGAACACGCCGATCTGGCAGTTCTCCGTGCGGCCCGGGGCCCGTATCTCAATAAGTGCTCGGCAGAGGGGCGTTGGTGGGAGTCTGAGATATGACTTCGTGTCTGTCAGGCCGCGTTGCCGCTCGTGCTCTGCGGGCCAAGTTCGATCAGATCCTGCCGCACTTCGATGAGCGCCGCCGTCGGTTGTACCTGGCCAGTGAGGCGACGGCCCTCGGCCGCGGCGGGATCGTCCGGGTCGCCGCCGCCTCCGGCACCAGCACTGCAACCATCGCGCGAGGCATGGCCGAGTTGGCCGGTTGCTCCTCACCGACCCTGCGGGTCCGGGCTGTCGGCGTACACGTGAACGCGGCCCTGGCAAGATTTCCGTGAAGCTGGGATGTGTCACCGTGCGCCGGTGACGCTCCGTCATAGGTAGCGGCGTCGGAGACAGGCTATGAGGATGACGCGGTGGCGGAGCAAAGGAACTCCCGCGCGGCCGGCCATGATCCGCTTCTGGAGTTTCAAATCGGTGATGCGGCCCTCGTTGACGCCGGAATTGAACGGGGTGGTGATGCCCTGCACGACTGCGGCTTGGTCTTCCCGGATGGCGTTGGCCAGGCTGGCGAGGGCCGGGAGGCGAGCGGTAGTGAGCTGCTCAAGCCAGGCTGGCAGCGGGGCGGCGTTGCGGATGTCGAGCATGGTGGCGAACTGACGCACCAGATCGTGGGTGCGGTGCAGTTCCGGGCAGTGGTCGAGCAGCCGCCTGAGTCCCTCAGCGACGTGCAAGCTGCGGCGGGATGGCGTGGTGGTGATCCAACGGGCGACTTCGCGGGGCGAAGGAGGCCGTTCGTGTGGGGTGTTGACCGGTAGGCCGCGACGCAGCGGCGCGAGGGCCATCTTGACCCGCTGATAGTGACCGCGGTAACCCTTGGCGACGATCTCCTGGTGCAGCACTGTCGCGGTGTGCTCACCTTCCTCCCAGCGTTGCCGCAGGTAGTCCAGGTAGGGGTCGAGGCTGGTGGGACGGCGGGGTGGGGTGCGTCGTAGACATTCCTGCCAGGTGGCTGCTCGGGCGTATTTGCGCACCGTGCGCCTGTTCAAGCCCAGCTCACGGGCTATGGCGTTGAGCGAGAGACCGGTGTCGGTCACCGCGTGCACCGCCTCGAACAGCCGCTTCGCATGGCGGCGGGCGGGAGTGTCGGCCTGGTCGGACAGCCCCGCTGGTGGCGATACCGGTTCGGGCTCGGGAACTGCGGCGGACAGGCAGTCGCGGTGTGCGGCAGCGATGTCCCCGACCCTCTTCGACAGCCCCTGCCACAGATGGAAGCGGTCGCTGACCTGCACCGCGTCGGGGGCACCGTCGGAGATGCCCTGACGGTAGATGAGCGAGCCGTCCCGGCAGACCACCTCAACGCCGGGATGCGTCCGCAGCCAGGCAGCCAGCTGCCCGGCGTCGCGCCCGGCCCATAGCTCGATCGGCAACCGGGTCTCGGCATCCACCAGCAGGGTTCCATAGACGTCCGCATACAGCGCGAAGTCGTCCACGCCCAGCACCCGCGGGGCCGCTGCCGGCGGGAGCGGCAAGCGCATCAGGTGGAACAGCACGCTGGTCCGCGACAGTGGCACATTCAGGATCTGCAGCAACCGGGCGCCGCCCCGGCCGGCCAGTAGCACCCCGGCCATCTCCACCAGGTGCTGCAGCAGCGGGCTGCGACGCTGGTAGCGCGCCGTCAGCCCCTCGACCTGCTCGGCGAACGTCCGCCGCCCGCAGTCCGGGCTGTCACAGAACAACCGCCGCACCGACAGCCCGATCAGCACCGGACGGCCACCCACCGCCACGTCGGCCAGCGTGCGGTCGTAGCGACTGTGCACCCGCCCAGAACCGCGACCACAGTCTGGACACTCCACTGCCAACTCGCGGGTGCAGGCCGCGATGCGGACCACGCCACCCGCGACCCACACTCGTTCCACCCGCACCGCATCAAGGTGCGGAGACATGATCCGTACGAGGTCATCACACTCGCCGACAGTGCCGCTACCTATGACGGAGCGTCACCGGCGCACGGTGGCACATCCCAGCTTCACGGAAATCTTGCCAGGGCCACTTTCGCGAGTACGCCGACAGATGCCGGCCCGGCGGCAGCGTTCCCGGTCGTCCGTCCAGGACGTGGGCAGATACAGACGGCGGTCGATCAGGGTGCGTCCGCGGCCGGTGGCGTAGGCGAGGAACACGCCGATCTGGCAGTTCTCCGTGCGGCCGGGGGCCCGTATTTCAATAACTGTCAGCGACGGGTTTCCGAGGGGGTTGTTCGGGCGTGTAGCTGTTCCCATGTGCGGGCGGGCGATCCGGGTATCGGCGTGACGAGGATCCTGTGCAGGTCCAGGAGCCGTTTCGCGTCCTGGTACTGGATGGACAGGTTGGTGCGGTTGACGCCCAGCAGTTGTGCCAGGAACGTCATAGTCATCGCTCTGCGGCGGCGGAGGATGGCTGCCAGGAGCCGGTGGGTGTGGTCCACGCTGCTGGTCTGTGGGTGGCGGTAGCTGCGCGGGCGGTGGAAGCGTCGCTGGAATGCTGCCTCGGCCAAGGCGTCCCAGAAAGGCTCCGAGACCGCCACCAGATGCTCGAAGTCGGTTCGTGACATGCCGGTCAGGGCCGGGTCGGTGAGCATCGCGGTCAGGGCCGGGTCGGCCTGGTGTGTCGTTGCCGGCGCGTCTGGCGCTCGCGGTGGAACGGGAGACAGTGTGTAGTTCCAGTCACCGTGGAAGGTGTTGGGTGTGATCGCAAGGGCGTGGAACTCGGCGGGTGTGACGCTGATGCCGAGGTCGTAGCTGCCTGTGTCCAGTTCGGCCCCGATGGTCAGGCCGGTCCTGGTGGTTGTGGCGGCGATGGTCTCGAGGACGACCTGGTAGCTGGTCAGCGGCCGCCCCCGCCAGTTCGCGGTGATGTGACAGAACATCCGGTGCTCTATCTTGTTCCACTTCGAAGTCCCCGGCGGTAGGTGACAGACCGTGATCTCCAGGCCGCTCTCTCGTGCGAAGGTGGCAAGGTTGCTTTTCCAGGTCCAGCGGCGGGGGTCGTTGGAGCCGCCGGAGTCGGCGGTGATCAGGAGCCGGGTGGCATTCGGGTGGTCCGCCCGTCCGCGGTGCTGCCACCAGCGTCGGATGGACTCCACCGCGAACTGGGCGGTGTCGTGGTCGGTGCCGACGTTGACCCATCCGCTGTTGTTGGCAATGTCGTAGATCCCGTAGGGGATCGCCATGGGCTGGTCTTTGGTGGTGAACGTGTGGCAGTCCACCTTGATCGCGTTCTTGCCCGGGCGCCAGGTGCGACCGGGCCGGTCCCGGTTGCCGAGCCATTCCTTGGCCTTGGTGTCGACGCTGATCACCGGCTGGGCATCGTTGAGGAACGCGGCGGCGGTGGCACTGAGGTGGGTGAACTGGGCATCGCGGTCCGGATGGCTGATGCCCTCTGTTGTCTTCGCGGTTCCCTGCAGGCTGTAGCCCAGGGTGTGCAGCAGGTGTCCGACGGTTGAAGCGCTGACCGGGTGGCCCTGTGCGGTGAGGGTCGAGGCCAGGGCCCGTAACGACAGCGTGGTCCACCGCAACGGGGAAACGGGGTCGCCCCTGGTGTGCGGCTCGATCAGCGACTCCAGCGCGGGCAGCAGACCAGGATCGGTGTCTGTCAGCCGCTTGCGGCCCGCACCTGGAGCCCGGACCCGCAGGGTCGGTGAGGAGCAACCGGCCAACTCGGCCATACCTCGCGCGATGGTTGCAGTGCTGGTGCCGGAGGCGGCGGCGACCCGGACGATCCCGCCGCGGCCGAGGGCCGTCGCCTCACTGGCCAGGTACAACCGACGGCGGCGCTCATCGAAGTGCGGCAGGATCTGATCGAACTTGGCCCGCAGAGCACGAGCGGCAACGCGGCCCGACAGACACGAAGTCATATCTCAGACTCCCACCAACACCCCTCTGCCGAGCACTTATTGAGATACGGGCCCCCGCGGTGCCGGAATACTGCCGCTGCACTCCTGCCGAGCGGGTGCCCTTCTTCAGGAAGCCCGTGTCGTCAACGATGAGCACCGCCTCCCGGTCACCGAGGTTGTCGACCACGTAGCGGCGCACATCGTCGAGGACCTCGTCGGCGTCCCACTCGATCCGGTTCAACATCCTCTGGATACGGTCCGGGCCGGCATGGCCGGCCTCCTCCGCCAGCGTCCAGCCGTTCTTCCGCTGCAACGGAGCGATCAGGCCCCGCATATAGGCCAGCACCGACTCCCGCGGCTCCGACCGGCTGAACCGGTGCACAAACCGCCCGTGCACCGCATCCAACTCACTCGCCCACACACGCACATCAGCAAGGTCCCCACCCATAACCACACCAACGACCGAGCTGGTCAGCAGTCACGGTAGACACCGTTGCAGTACTAAGGACGCAGCGGCCGGCTGTGCGTAAACAGCCAGGTGCGGCCCTTAGCTGACGGGCGTGGCCCCGAGGGTCGGGCCGCCAGGCACTGTCGGCCCTCTCCGGCCCGGCGGACCGGGGAACGTCTGAGCGCCACCCGGCACGTCATCGTGGGCGACTGACCGGGCAGTGCGTTCGGCGCGGCCCCAGCATCGGGGACAGGTGTCGGCTGCTCCTCACGGAGCGCCCGGCACCCGCCCCCAGACCCGCTTCCGTGTGCCCCCGCCCCCACCTCCGCTGCAATGCCCTCCCCACGCGGTCCGTCAGGTCGCCCACATCCCAGTTCTTCTTGACACACCCGTAACACCCCCGAGCCGTCCTGCTGGGCGGTACCGCGCAACCCCGGAGCTTGATCATGTCCCCCACCTCATCCGTCTCCCCGGCACCGATGGACCAGTACGCCGCGCCCGGCCGCCGTGCGGTCACCAGGCTCGGCCTGTGGCTTGCTGCCGGTACCGGTCATCTGGCCACCCTGACCGCCCTCGGCGGCCTGCTGGTCGCTCTCGCCTACGCGATCGGGGGCTGGGGGATCACCGCGTTGTCGGTCAACGTCACGGGCCAGGGATTCTCCTGGCTGCGATCTGACAGCTGGGCCGTGGCACTGCTGCAGACCGGCAACATCACCCTGGATCTCCTGGGCCTCGCCATCGCCCTGTACACCGCCTATGGCATCGCCGGGCCGGCCGGCCGTGATCCCCGCCTTCGCCAGTGGCCTGGCCGCGATGACCATGGAGACCGGCTACCTGGGTGGTCTGGCCGCCGGCGTGATCGCCGGCGTCACCACCCGGGCACTCCAGCGGATCACCGTCCCGGCCAGATGGCGACCTCTCATGGCTGACGCGGCCATCCCACTGGTCGCCACCCTGTTCACCGCGGTTGTGTTCTTCCGCGCGCTCGTCGCCCCCCAAATCGCCCAGCTCAACGCGTGGCTCTACGACAAACTGGTCACACTCGAACTCACCGACCACCACCTCGTGCTAGGTCTGGTGCTCGGCCTGATCGTGTGTTGCGACTTCGGAGGGGCCGTCTACAAGGCCGCCTTCGCCTACGCCCTCGGGGGCATCGATTCGTACGTCCCCACCCTGGCCCACATGACGTTCATGGCCGTGGTGGTGGCGACCGGCATGGTCCCGGCACTGGGCATGTCGCTGGCCACCGGGGTACGCCGTAAGTTGTTCACCGAGACCGAGCGGAACTACGGCAAGGTGGCCTGGCTGCTCGGCCTGGTCCCCGTTCCCGCAGCGGCGGTCCCGTTCGCACTGCGCGACCTGCTGCGAGTGATCCCGGCCTCCATGGCCGGCGGCGCCGTCACCGGCATGCTGACCATGAACTTCGGCTCCACCATGGCCGTCCCCTTCGGAGGCGTCTTCGCCGCCGGTCAACTCGGCAAGCCGTCGCCGTCGCCGTCGCCGTCGCCGTCGCCGTCGCCGTCGCCGTCGCCGTCGCCGTCGCCGCCGGCGCCCTCGTCACGGCAGGTGTCGCGGTCGCGCTGAAGAGCCTATGCCGCACCGCACCGACCACCGCGACCACCGACACCACAGGCGCTCGCCCCAAGACGCCCGTTGCGGTCTGAGCCTGCCACCATTTCTCCGCCACCTACAGCGCCCCGCCCTTTCCGATGGAACGACGGCACCCAGGAGCTGGAACTCGCCGCACTGCCCCAATTTCCCGCAGGATGGGGAGTCTCGTTGCCCAGCACCGGCCCTGGACGTGCCGCGCCCGCGCGACCAAGCGCGGCCGCAGCGGATACCGCCATCAGCGGAACTCGACCGAGCGCCTGAACGACCGATGCCGGGCCCGTTCGACCCATAGGGAGGCGCCGCGAGCGGAAATCTGGGTTCAGAAACAGCAGAATTGATGCGCGCCAAGAAAGTCTTGTGCATCGATGGACTGGGCCCAACAATAGGAAGCAAGCCAGCTTTCCTGGAATATCGAGAAATCGGCTCGGCGACCACCAATCACCGATGCATCGCGGATGAAATAATCCGCGGCCTAAAGAATAGGGCGAGGTTGAATAACGTGAAGCGAAAGATGTTCAGGGCGCTCCTGGTGGGCGGCCTAGTGTCTGCGTCAGTCGCGGTGGGCATCGCCTCGTCGTACGCAATCATTGAGGACCCGACGAACGCGGGGATCAGTGAGGAGGACTGGGCCAAGTTCGTACAGCTCGGCAACTACAACGGCGCCCTCGTAGAGTTCGTGGACGACAACGGCGTGCCAGAAATGGTGTTCCCCGCTGGATCGACCGCCCTGACAATCTGCAGTATCCCGCGGGCTGGCAGCCGTGGACCACCTTCGGTCTCTACGCCGCGTGGGACAGCCAGTTCACCGACATGAACGAGATCTCGGCGATCGAGGACAACGCCGTCACGACGATACTCAACGCCGATTTCGGCGCCGGAGCATCCTTCAACCCGGAAGAGGACACCGTGGTGGTGGTCACCACGGCCCCGTCGTCGGTCACCGCTCCCTTGGTCACCACCTACGGCCCCAAGATCCGCATCATTGCGGGGAGCGACACCCCGCAGTCGGCCGCCGGTGGCACGTCAGACGATTCCGCGAAGAAGCACTCCGCCAAGAAGTACTTCACCAAGAAGCAGGCGTCCGCCAAGTCCGTCAGGAAGGCACCCGCACCCACCGGAAAGTGATCCTTTCGGTAGCCGATCTCAGGTGGCGCGTTCACTACGGTACTTGCTGGCATGACGACAGTGGCCCCTCGTGATGCAGTCCCGCCGAGTGGGTAACCACTACAGCGTGGCCTCGATTGCAGTAGTCACACCGGCACACCGCAAGCCCTGGAGAGCCAACCTCGATCGCTCATGAGTCCCCGTCGGCCTGCTGCTTGCTGACGGGGACTTTGTGGCTGTGCGGTGGCGTCTTTTCGGGGCTGGGGCAGCCTGAGCGCCCGGCTCTCGCGTCGTGTGGGCGCCGGGTTCCACTCGCCGGTGCGGGTGGATGAGATGGTCGAAGTGGCTGGTCAGCCGGGGTTCGGAAAGGTGTGGAGCCGGTCGATCGTGTGAGTGGTGACGTCGGTCCAGGGCCATCGGGCGGTGAAGCGGAGCCAGCGACGGGCGGGCTTGCGTCTTCTTCATCACCGGAGCCGACGAAGGCATCTCCTGACGGTGGCCTCCCACGTAGTCACGCTGCCCCGAGTCCCTGCGGGAGCCTTCGGGTCGTCGGCGACGAGGCCGAGGAATTCGGTGTGGGGCGACGCATGACGCTGCCGGCGGTCTGAGGCTCACGGAGGAGGACACTCGTCATCCCCATACGCCTGAAGAGACTTCGCTCCACGCGCCTGGTTGGCGGAGACGCCCCCGCCGTCACGTGCGCGTGGCGGACGTCCTACGGCACTGGTTCGCACCATAGGACACTCTGCCCCGGCATACTTCGGCGTCCTGCGGATCAGACGGCGTCGGTGAGAGAGCTGAACTCGTCGTCGGTGAGTCGGACCAGCGCGGCAGCGGTGTTCTCCTCCAGATGCGCGACCTTGGAGGTGCCGGGAATCGGAAGCATCACGGGGGAGCGGCGAAGGAGCCAGGCGAGGGCGAGCTGCGAGGGGCTCGCCTCATGCTGCTTGGATGCGGCGTCCAGTGGGCCGCCCGGGCGGGCGAGCTCGCCGGTGGCGATCGGGAACCAGGGGATGAACGCGATGTTCTCGGCCTCGGCGTAGTTGAGTACGTCCTCAGCCGAGCGGTTCGCGAGGTTGTAGAGGTTCTGCACGGAGACGATCTCGGCGTGTGTGCGGGCCTCCTTCAGCTCTTCGACCGTCACTTCCGACACGCCGACGTGGCGTAGCTTGCCTTCTTGCTGCAGCCGGGCCAGCTCCCCCAGTTGGTCGGCGAGCGGAACCGTGGGGTCGATGCGATGCAGCTGATACAGATCGATACGCTCGAGTCCGAGATGGCGCAGGCTCAACTCCACCTGCTGACGCAGGTACTCAGGCCGGCCGTTGGGGCGCCAGTCGCCCGGGCCCGGGCGGGTGAGACCGCCCTTGGTGGCGATGACCAGGCCATCGGCGTAGGGATGCAGAGCCTTGCGGATCAGTTGCTCGCTGACGAACGGCCCGTAGGCGTCGGCCGTGTCGATGAAGGTGACGCCCAGCTCCACAGCTCGGCGCAGGACTCGGACGGCCTCGTCCGGATCTCGCGGCTCGCCCCAGACGCCGGGGCCCGTCAGCTGCATGGCGCCGTAACCGAGACGGTTGACCGTCAGGTCGCCACCCAGGTCGAAAGTGCCCGAGGCGACCGCAGGGCGCGTGGTGGGCTGTGTGCTCATAGCATGGTCCTTAGGGAGAGTTCGAAGGTCCAGGAGGACGGCGGGCACGTCGGCTATTGAACGAGGCGGGAGCCTGTTCAGCTCTCCCGACGCTCGGCCGCCTGCCCGGCGACGAGGCAGTACCTCGCCGCCGTGTTCATACCGGCTGCCCGAGCGTTTCACCATCACTCCGCCTGAGGAAGGGACAGTTCTTTCCCAGGACAGAACCGTCCCGGGGAAAGAACCTCCCTCCTCGAGTGCGCGTGTGTACACCGCCAACCGGAGAGGCGACTGGGTTCTACGTCGGTGGCGAAGCCGGATGTGTCGGGGCCTGAGCAGGGCTTGGCCGCTGCGGCACCGCCTCGCCGGTACGGGGGGAATTCGACGAGCGGCGGAGCCTGGGCCAGACGACCAGGACGCTGCCGGCAAGCCCTCCGAGGGAAGGGAGAAATAGCTCCCTCTCACAGGACGGCTATCCGGTGCGAGGCTGTGCGGCATCCGCACCGCTCGCGGGTCATCGCACTCCGCTCTGAAAGACAAAGCCCCGCAGTCACCCCTGGTAGACAGACGACCCAGCAAACTGCCCTTTGTCGCGTAGGTGCTGGCTGTCGGCACGTTCCTCATGGGCAGCACCGAATCCGTGGTGGCCGGTATTCTGCGGGCCGTGTCGGCGACCTGCTCGGAGCGGAAGGTCGGTCCGCCACGCACGACGACGTGGTGAGCGACGCGGACGCAACTCACACTCGGGGAGGCGACGTGGCTGTGTCCTGCCTCTCCTCGCGCGAAAGTGCCCCCGATGATGTCGGCTATTCGCTCCTGACCGAGCGTAAAGGGGGGAAAGAAGTCTCCCTGCCACGAGTGTTGCCGTTGGTGCAAGACTTCCCGCGAGGCCAGCTTCCTGTCGAGGTGAGCGGTCACCAATGCCCGTGGTGGCGATGATCCCGCCTGCTGTCCATCTGTCGTGCACGACGGATCCGTTCGTGATGCGAAGGCGTACGTATGTCTGCTGAACAGCCTGAATTCGACGTTCTTCCCCCCGCCGGAGTCGGCGGGTCCTCATCGGCACCGACTCGGCGCACCTTCATCGCCACCAGCACCGCGGTCGGTGGTGCCGTGGTCGCGGGCGGTGTGATCGGCGGGACGGTCCTCGCCGACGCGGAGGAGGTGAGCGCTGCGCAGGCGCCGCCCTCCAGTCGCGTCTCCCTGACGGTCAACGGCACCCGACGGACCGTGACGGTCGACAACCGCACCTCATTGCTGGACCTGCTGCGCGAGCACCTCGGCCTCACGGGCTCGAAGAAGGGCTGCAACGCCGGGGCCTGCGGGGCGTGCACGGTGCTGGTCGACGGGCAGCGGCACAACGCCTGTCTGACGCTCGCGGTGCGGCTGGAGGGGGCGGAGGTCACCACGGTCGAGGGCCTGGCCGAGGGCGATCAACTCCATCCGCTACAGCAGGCGTTCATCGAGCAGGACGCCTTCCAGTGCGGCTACTGCACTCCCGGCCAGATTGTCTCCGGTGTCGGGTGCATCAAGGAGGGCCACACCGGTTCGCCGGAGGAGATCCGGGAGTGGATGAGCGGCAACGTCTGCCGCTGCGGTTGCTATGTGAAGATCGTGCGCGCGGTGGAGCAGACCGCGGGCCGGAAGTGAGTATCGGCCGCCATGCATCCCTTCTCCTACACCCGCGTCTCCGACACCCGTGAGGCCCTCAAGGCCGTTCGCGGCGGCGGGCGTTACATCGCCGGGGGCACCACCCTGGTCGACCTGATGCGCGAAACGGTCGAGCGCCCCAGGGAAGTCGTCGACATCAGCGGGCTCCCTCTGGACGAGGTCACCGCCACCGAACGCGGGGGATTGCGCATCGGTGCCCTGGTGACCATGACCGAAGCCGCCGCCCACCCCAAGGTCCGCACCCAATGCCGACCCGCTCGGCGTCAAGGGCCTCGCCGAGCTCGTGATGATCGGCGTCGCGCCGGCCATCGCCAACGCGGTCTTCAACGCCACCGGCCGCCGTGTGCGCGAACTGCCGATCACCGCCGAGGCACTTCTCTGACCCGTGCACCCGTGCGGTGCAGCCATAGCGTCCGGCAGACGAGCCAGCCACACACCGTCTGCCGGGCCCCGGGCCGCCGCCGTACCCGTCCCCACCGGACGGCGGCCCACCCGACCGGCCCACTCGCGCTCGGGAGAACCCATGCTGAACATCGCCGTCGGCCTGACGTGCGGCGGAGAACTCGACGTCCTGGTGCAGCGCATCGATCCCGCAACGCAGCCCTACCTCACCACCGCCCTCACCGCAGCAGCCGGCGGCCGGGTCGCCGCCGTGGCGCAGGTCGTGGACGGACCCGCGAACCTCCTGGGCGGCCTCCTCGCCCTGAACAGTGACGGCCGCCTCTCCGGCACGGGTCTGGACGCGGACATGAGCCGCACCGTGGCGAAGCAGGCAGCCGCGCTGTTGCGCGGCGGACGCACGGCCCGCAGCACCCTCGGCGGTGACGCCGCCACCTGCCCCGAACGGCTGACCGTACTGGTACATGTTGCTGCCACCCGGCCCCGCCTGCTCATCTTCGGTGCCGTCGACTTCGCCGCCGCCCTCAGCCAGGCGGGCCGCCTCCTTGGCTACCACGTCACCGTCTGCGACGCCCGCCCCGTCTTCGCCACCCCCGCCCGCTTCCCCCACGCGGACGAGATCGTGGTCGAATGGCCTCACCGCTACCTGGAACAGACCACCGTCGACGCCCGCACCGCCATCTGCGTACTCACCCACGACGCCAAGTTCGACATCCCCCTCCTGCGCCAGGCCCTCACCCTGCCCGTCGGCTACGTCGGCTACGTCGGCTACGTCGGCTACGTCGGCGCGATGGGCTCCCGCCGCACCCACGACGAACGCCTGCGCCTCCTGGAGGAGGCCGGGATCACGGCAGAGCAGTTGCCGCGCTCCACTCTCCCATCGGTCTCGACCTCGGAGCACGCACCCCCGAGGAGACGGCCGTGTCCATCACCGCGGAGATCATCGCCCACACCAACAGCGCCAGCGGACTGCCCCTGTCTCAGCGGACCGGCCCCATCCACCGGCCTGCACCGCACCACGGACCCAGCAGCCGACATGCACCGAAGGACGCGGTGACCTCAACCAGTGCCGACCGCGGCCCCACCTCACGGACGGCCAACCGACCGCCGAAGGACAGCGACGCCCCTGGGGTCGCAGTACCGTCCGCCGACGGGAGGCCGCGCGTCCGGATGACGGTGAAATCCTGACAGGCAGGAGTTCACCAGTCGCTTACATATCACCTTGATCCTCACAAGGAAGGCCATAGGCATGCAGTACACACATCTGGGACGTAGTGGCCTGAAGATCAGTCGGCTCGCCCTGGGCACGATGAACTTCGGTGATGCGACGGACGAAGCCACCGCCTTCAAGATCATGGACGATGCCCTGGAGACGGGTATCAACCTGTTCGATACCGCCGATGTCTATGGCGGGCCGCAGAGTCCCGACATGGAGCAGGGCTACGGCCTGTCCGAGGAGATCATCGGCCGGTGGCTTGCCCAGGGCGGCGGGCGCCGCGAACGGATTGTACTGGCGACCAAGGTGTACCAGCCGATGGGCACCGGCCCCAACGACAAGTACCTGTCCGCGTACAAGATCCGCAAGGCAGCGGAGGACAGCCTGCGACGCCTCAAGACTGACCACATTGACCTCTACCAGATGCACCACATCGACCGGTCGACCCCGTGGGAGGAGGTCTGGCAGGCGATGGAGCAGCTGGTACGCGAGGGCAAGGTGACCTACGTCGGCAGCAGCAACTTCGCCGGCTGGCAGATCGCGACCGCGCAGAACGCCGCCGCCTCCCGCAACTTCATGGGCCTGGTGTCCGAGCAGAGCCTGTATAACCTGACCGCCCGCACCATCGAGCTGGAGGTGATTCCGGCGCTGCGGTACTACGGAATCGGTCTGGTCCCATGGAGCCCGCTGGGCGGCGGACTGCTCGGGGGCGTACTGAAGAAGACACAGAGTGGTCGCCGATCCTCACCGCAGATGCAGCAGACCGTCGAACAGCACCGTCCCCAGCTGGAGGCGTACGAGAACCTGTGCGATGAGATCGGCGAACAACCTGCCGACATCGCCCTCGCCTGGCTGCTGCACAACCCGGTCCTCACCGCCACGATCGTCGGCCCCCGCACCCCCGAACAGCTCGCCACCAGCCGGCGCGCCTTGGACATCACCCTGTCACACGAGACACTCGACAAGCTCGACAAGATCTGGCCCGGCCCCGGCGGCGAAGCCCCCGAGGCATACGCCTGGTAAAAGCACACTCCAGTCACGTCACCTTACGTTCGAGGCAACGCGACCCGCTGCGTTTCGGCCTCCGACCCCGCCATTTCACTCGGGGGCGTTCTCCGCCTGACAGAGGTCGAACTGTGCCGCATGCACGACGGCTGATTTTGGGCCGGAAACGTGAAAGTGCTTTCTTGACCTGGGGCGATGAACCTTACTGAGGGGTTCGGGGAGAGCTCTGGGAAGACGCCGACCCGGAACCGGCCGCGTCCACGCTGCACGGCTCATACTTCTCCGACTACATGGCCGGACGCGGCGGCTGCCCCAAAGGGGCGGAACAGGTCGACACCATGGCCCCGCCTTGGCGCATCTATCCACTCCAGCCGGCGCAGTGCGCCGGCCTCATCGCCGATGTTCTCGTCTTCACCGTCACGCTGTCGTCCGACAACTTCGTCGAAGAGCTTCGCAAGCAAGGGCTGGATGCCCAGTGGGTCCTACCGAGCGGAGTCGAGATGGCGCCAGACCAGCCCGTGAAAGGGGGTAGCCGGATGGCAGCCATGGCCTTACTTCACCGATGAGTGCAAGATGTGCTGCGGCGCGCGACCGAATCGGCGCCGGATCATGCCCATAAAACGGTGTCAGAAAGTCAGTGTGCTCAAGAATTTGAGGAGCACCGATTTCTGTATGATCTGGCGGGTGCAGCCACCCCAGGGCGACGACACCGCCGATCTCCTCGCCCCCGTTCCGGCCGTACGGACTGGCGGCCTCGTGGGATACGCCCGCGTGTCCACCAAGGGACAGTTGCTGGACCGGCAGATCCACGCACTCAACGAAGCAGGGTGCATCCGGATCTTCGCCGACAAGAAGTCCGGCAAGAACGCGGAGCGCGAGGAGCTATGGAAGGCCCTCGACTTCCTCCGCGAGGGCGACACCCTCGTCGTCCCGTCGCTGGACCGGCTCGGCCGCTCCATTCAGGACCTCATCGCCATCGTGTCCGGCCTGCGGAAGCGCGGCGTCGGCTTCACCTCGCTGCACGAGGCGCTCGACACGACCACGCCCGACGGACGCCTGGTCTTCCATGTCTTCGCGGCCCTCGCGGAGTTCGTCCGAGAACTCATCGTCCAGGGCACCAACGAGGGCCTGGACGCTGCCCGCGTCCGAGGTGCCCGCCTCGGCCGTCCGCCGGCCATGACCGACGAACAGGTACCTCACGCCCGCGACTCTCGCCCGCACGGAGAACACCGTCACCTCGATCGCGAAGCTCCTCGGGGTCTCCCGCAACACCATCTACAACTACGTGCCCGAACTGAAGGGCGGCCGTCTCGGGCTCGCTGAGTCGACCAATACGGCAGAACTGCCCCGACCCTCTCGCCGGGAGCCAAACGGCCGCGAGGGGGCCGCCCATACCCGGCGATAGTCCACAGCGGTGCGTCAGGTCGCTCCTCGCAAGGCAGGGATCTCACCGGCGGTCAGGCGAGCGAGGCGAGGGCGGCGTCCAGGCGGGCGGCGGCCTCCTGTGCGACGGGTTGCAGGGCGGGCAGACCGGTAAGAGCGACCATTGTGTTCGGGTCCAGGGCCTGGACGAGCGTGTGGTCGCCCTCTCGGCGTACGACGACGTTGCAGGGCAGCAGTAGACCGATGGCGCGGTCGGCTTCGATGGCGCGGTGGGCCAGGGGCGGGTTGCAGGCGCCGAGGATCAGGTAGTCCTCCATGTCGTGGCCGAGCTTGGCCTTGAGGGTGGCTGTGATGTCGATCTCGGTGAGGACGCCGAAGCCCTGGGCGGCGAGGGCTTCGCGTACGGCGTCGACCGTGGTACCGAAGTCACTGGTCAGGCTGACGGTGCGGTCGTAGCTCACGGGTTTCTCCACTGATGGGCAAGCATGCGAATGATGGGCAAGCATGCGAACACACTCAATAATACCCCCCTGGGTATCGTGTACGCTCGTCGCCGCAGAACAAATTACCCCCCGGGGTATGTCAGGAGGTTTCCATGACGAGCGTCGACCAGGCCCCGAAGACCGAAGCCGCACCGCCCCCACCCTCGTCACCCGGCCCGCATCCGACTCGTTCTGCTCCCCGCCCTGCTCCGCCTCACCGGCCGCGCGGCCTGGTGGAGCCCCGCATGGCTGCGCAGGATCCTGCCCGACATCCGTTTCTCCCACGGCTGACCGCCCCCGCCCCGGTGGCCCCGGTCCCGCCGGGGCCCACCGATACCCCAGGGGGTACCATCGGCCGTAAGTAACCCACCCAGAGGAGCCGCCTGTGAAGGTCGACGAGGAAGCCAGCACCGCCGTTCTCAACCGCCTCCGTCGCGCCCAGGGGCAGCTCGCCGGCGTGATCGCCATGATCGAGGCCGGCCGCGACTGCAAGGACGTCGTCACTCAACTCGCCGCGGTTTCCCGGGCCCTGGACCGCGCCGGCTTCAAAATCGTCGCCAGTGGCATGCGCCAGTGCATGACCGCCGCCGACGAGGACGCACCACCGATGAGCGAAGCCGAACTCGAAAAACTCTTCCTCGCCCTCGCCTGACGCACCTGTCGCAGGGGAAGGGTACTTCCTGGGGAGAATCATCCTGGGACAGGAATCTCCCCCAAGGCGTGACCGCACCATGCGATGTGGGATTGCATGAGGGCGAGCCGGGCAGAGGAGCGTGCTGCAGGGATACCGCACGCCGGGGTCCTGCGGTGCGGGGTCCGGAGGTGGGCCGGTCGCGGTACACCTGCTCTCGGCTTTGCACGATTGCCTCGATGGTACCGATCACTCACATGGTGCCCGCACGGCTGATTTGCCGGCCGCGTCGTGTCGGCGCGCTCCCCACTGAGGGGTACTGACAGGGCTTCCCACCTGCGGGAAATTCGCTGCTAGCGTCGACGTCATGACCAGGACCAGTTCTTCCGCACCCGGGCGGCCGCGTCGAGTGCGTCGGGGTTTGGCGCTCTTCCTGCCCATGACCTTCGTGTTCGTCGTGACGGCCTGCAGCAGCGATTCGGAAGGAACGGCTTCACAGAGCGCCACGCCCGCGAGTTCCTCGTCGCCGGGCGATTCCGCCTCCGCTGCGGCCTCCTCCGCGCCGAACCCGAACCAGTCGTCGAGCGACGGGACGCCGATCCGTGTCACCATCGGCGGCACGGTGCTCACGGGCCGGCTCTGGGACAACGCCACCGCTCGGGACCTGATCGACAAGCTCCCGGTCACCGTGGAGTTCAGCGACCACCAGAACATGGAGAAGACGGGGCCGCTACCCGAGGAGCTTTCCACGCAGGGCATGCCCGCGGGAGAAGACCCCAGCCCGGGGGACATCGGCTACTACGCGCCGGGGGGCGACCTGGTCTTCTACTACGGCGATGTGCCCTACTACGACGGCATCCTGAGGATCGGTCAGTTCGACGGCGACATGGACGCGATCGCCGACCAGGAGAATGGCTTCACCGCGAGGGTCGAGCCGGCCGACTGAGCGTCAGCCGTCGAGGGCTCAGGTCCTCACGGTCTCTGCGTCGCTCGCGGAAGCCGGCCTGGATTCGGCGGCCCACCTGCTCAGGTGAGCCAGTCCGGCGGCCGTCGGCGTCGTCGGTCCGGCGCTGTGGACGACGATCGAAAGTCCTTGGTCGGCCTGCACGTCAAGGATCTCGAAGGCAAGGCTGAGGTCTCCCACGACCGGATGACGCAACTGCCGCAGTCCGGTGTGGTGCGCACGCACCTCGTGGTGAGCCCATACTTCGCGGAAGACCGGGCTCTCTGTCCCGAGATCGTCGATCAGAGCGGTGAGCGCCGGGTCGAGCGGGGTGCGTACCGCTTCGGCGCGGAGGGCCGCCGCCGTGATGCGGCAGGCGAGGTTCCAGTTGGGGTAGAACGCCTGGGCGCGGTGGTCCAGGAAAACGAAGCGAGCCAGGTTCGGCGGCTGGTCGGTGCTGTCGAACGGCGTGGCGTACAGTGCTCTCCCGAGTTCGTTCGCCGCGATCAGGTCCTGCCGCGGGTTCTGTGCGACGGCTGGGACGTCCAGCGCGTCAAGGATCCGTTGCACCGATGCCCGGACACGGCGAGCGGGAGCAACTCGGCGCGGAGCGGATGCCGTGTGACCGCGGGCGAGCGCGAACAGATGGTCTTGCTCAGCGGCGGTGAGCCGGAGAGCGCGAGCGAGCGAGTCGAGCACGCTGTCCGACGCGCCCCGGATTCTTCCGCGTTCGAGACGTGTGTAGTAATCGACGCTCATCCCTGCCAGGAGCGCGACCTCTTCGCGGCGCAGTCCGGGAACCCGGCGTTCTCCTCCGAGAACGGTTAGTCCAACCTGCTCGGGCGTGATCCTCGCACGCCTCGTGGTGAGAAAGCCGCGGACTTCGTCCTGCCTGGTCATCGGTTTCGCCCTTCGTAGCGAACGGGCCTGTGCTTCAGTTCATGTGTCTGCCGCGTTGCCCATAGTTGGCGCCCATAGTTATGGGTCACCCAAGTTGGCATTTGTCTTTGTTGCTCGTAAGGGGAGTTTTTCTTCCTGGGAGCAGCGGATCCAGGGAGAAAACTCTCCCCCTCAGCCGTCCTGCTACAGAAAAGCCGATCAGATAACCTGACCGTTCATTTGGGTACATGGCGAGGAGGGAGGGGCCGAACTTGCTGATCGACACCTACGGCCGGGTGGCCACCGACCTGAGGGTCTCGCTGACCGACCGCCGCAATCTGCGCTGCACGTACGGGAAGAGAGCCTGCAGTGACTGGCCAAGCCCGATCTGCTCACCGACGACGAGATCGTCCGCCTGATCGACATAGCCGTCACCTCCCTCGGTATCGAGGAGGTCCGCTTCACCGGCAGCCCCTGCTGCGCCCCGGCCTGGTCGGGATCGTCGAGCGGGTCGCCGCCCTGGAGCCCCGCCCCCAGATGTCGCTGACCACCAACGGCATCGGCCTCAGGCGGACGGCGACGGCCCTGAAGGCGGCGGGCCTGGACCGGGTCAACGTCTCCCTGGACACCCTCCGCCCGGATGTCTTCAAGACCCTCACCCGCCGGGACCGCCACAAGGGCGTCCTGGTGGGCCTGTATGCCGCCCGGGAGGTGGGCCTGACGCCGGTCAAGGTGAACTCGGTCCTGATGCCGGGGCTCAACGAGGACGAGGCCCCGGACCTGCTGGCCTGGGCGGTCGAGCACGACTACGAACTGCGTTTCATCGAGCAGATGCCGCTGGACGCCCAGCACGGTTGGAAGCGCGAGGGCATGATCACGGCCGGGGACATCCTGGCGTCTCTGCGTATCGGCCCCGGCCGAGCGCTGGCTGGTGGACGGCGGCCCGCACCGCGTCGGCGTCATCGCCTCCGTCACCCGCCCGTTCTGCGCGGCCTGCGACCGCACCCGCCTCACGGCCGACGGCCAGGTGCGCACCTGCCTCTTCGCCCGAGAGGAGACCGACCTCCGCGCCGCCCTGCGCTGCGGCGCCCCCGACAAGGAGATAGCCCGCGTCTGGCGCGAGGCGATGTGGGCAAGAAGGCGGGCGCCGCCCTCGACGACCCGACGTTCGTGCAACCACAGCGTCCGATGTCGGCCATCGGTGGCTAGCCTCGCGCTTTCGCGCGCCCAGCAGACTCGGAGGTCTTCGTGATGTAGCTGATCTTGAGTCGTAAGCTCGTTGTCGCCTGCCGGTGGAAGTCCGGTTTGGGTAGCTGCCAGGAGGCCCGGTAGCAGACTGGCGGCGTCGGGGGGAAACGCCCGGCGTCGAAGCCCAGTGTCGAAAGCCCTGCGAGGGGGAGTAAAGCAGCGGTCCGTAGCATCACGCGAAGTCTGCGGCGTCGTTAGAGGCCCGCCTTTCGGGGCGGGGACAGGGAGTGCCGAGCCCCCGAAATCAGGGCGAAGGCCATGGAAGCGGCGAAGATCCTGGAGATGCAGCCGTGAGGGACTCCCCGGCGTATGGGGCATGGAACGTTGCGACGGTGACAACGGGAACTGGGGAGGCCCTCCCCGGCCCGGCGGCCTGCGGATAGGTGCTGCCGGAAGCTGCGCGTCCTATAACCGGGTGATCCCCGGGAAGTGGGCGCGGGCCGGGTGGGCGTCGGAGGCGGCCGTAGTACCGCTATGAGCCGGCGGACAACACAACCGCCGGGCAGGGAAGGGCCGCTGCTTCGTCGATGTGCAGGTTGTCTGGAGGGGCTTGGTGAGTGCCGTTTCGGCTAGTTCCACCACGTCGGGATCCCTGAAGCTGGATCCGGTCCGAGCCTTGCAGCATGCGCTCTACCGGGCGGCCAAGGCCGATCCCGGACGACGGTTTCACGCGCTGGGGGACAAGGTCCACCGCAGGGACGTCCTAACCTCGCCGTTTCGGTTGGTGTGATGAGACGTGGCTGATCGTCAGCTGTCGGCTGAGCGAGTCGTTTTCGGTGCGCGGGCAGGGTGGGGGCCCGGCGCGGTGGTCGGGTTCTCCAGGTCCTTCGGGTCGTGGCGGTCAGGTGGTATTGCTGGTCAGCTGGCCGGGCGGGGCAGCGCGGCCAGGCGATGGAAGGCCATGACCAGCTCGTTTCTCCAGGGCCAGGTGGCTGATATCCGCAGGTGCAGACGGCGGCCGCCGCGGGTGAGGCGTGCGGCGACGTGCAGTAGCCGGTAGCGGAGCTTCTTCGGCTCGGCGGCCGCGAGTTCGCCGTCCAGCAGCAGGACGCGCGTCCAGGCCAGCAGGTCGATCGCGGTGAGGCTGAGTTCGAGCCAGGCGGAGTTGACGTGGAAGTCTCGGGAGGGGAAGCGGCCGAAGCCGGTGTTCTTGCCGCACCGGATGTGGTCCTCGACGGATGCGTGCCCGCGGTGGCGGGCTTCCAGGAACTGGGCGGAGCCGCCACCGGAGTAGGGGGTGTCGGTGAGGAACACCTGATGACGCCGGCCCTCGTCCTGGTCGAACAGGGACAGCTGGGCTCCGGGGTGCGGCCGTTCCCGGCGCACGATGACGCGGGTGCCGTTCGGATAGCCGTCCAGCTCGATCATGCCTGTCAGCTCGGCGACCTCGGCGCCCTCACGCAGGGTTCCGTCCTGGTTCAGGGCGGGATGCCAGAGGCGGTCGGGCATGGTCCCAATGGCGCGGCGGACCGTTCCGGTGATGGCGTATCCGGCCGAGAAGTAGGTGCGGATGCCTCGTTTGTGCAGGTCGCGGACGTGGGCGAGGAAGGCTTTCGCGGATCCGGCGCTGTCGGTGCGGATGAGGATGTCGGTGCCGTGCCGGTGGGCGTCGGGGATCTGGGCGAGTGCCTGGTCGAGCACGGTGATGTGGTCGCTCGCGGTGTTGGCGCCGGCGTTCCCGGGCCGCAGCAGGCCGGCCAGTGCCTCGCCGGTGTTGGCCAGGAAGCACAGCAGCGGGTGGAAGCCGAAGCCGCCCTTATAGGTGGGTGCGGCCTGCGCTTTCTCGGAGTGGCAGGTGATCAGCGTGGCGTCGAGGTCCAGGACCAGCCCGGGCAGTGGGCGTCCCGCGGCCCGGGCTGCGGGGATGCCCTCACCGTGATCGGCGGCCTGCAGCCAGGCGACTTCCCGGGCCTGGGCGCGGGCAGAAGCCAGCGAGGCGAGGGCCGTTTCGTCGACATCGGCGAGCAGCCGCCAGGCCGTCGGTGTCGAGGCGACAGGGCCGAAGACTGCTGCCTGGTCCCGCAGTACGGCAAGGTCTGCGAGGGCCTCGCCGCCATCGGCGAGCATCACCGCCAGGTCGGTGGCGATCCGGCCTGGATCATGTCCTGTCCCGCGCGGCCGAAGCGGCCTGAGCGCGGCGGAGTACGCGGCGGTCAGCCCGGTGGCATCAGCAAGATCCGCCAGTAACCGTGCCCCGGCATGACCGACCACCCCCGAACCATCGGCACTGACCTGAACCTTGGGACGCAACCCGATAGCCTGCACGTAGAAAGTGCCCTCCGCCTGGACCGACAGAACCCCTCAGCAAGGTTCATCGTCCCAGGTCAGGAAGGCACTTTCGTATTTCCGCCTCAACAGCCGTCGTACTCAAGCGAAACGGCGAGGCTAAGGCGCGCGTGGGTGATGGTGCGTCGTAACAATGGCGCGCCGGGCATTGACGCCACCACTCTGGCTGAAGTTGAGGAGTACGGCGTTGACCGTCTCCTTGATGAGACGCCATCCGCTTTCCGAACGTGTTGCGTTGGTCCGGGATGGGTGGGCATGAACTCCGTTTGGTAGCGGGAGAGATGAGCGTGGTTCGTCCGCTCGTCTGGCTCGTGGAGGTGGTGGCTGGTGCCGTCGGTGCTCGGTCTGCTGGAAGCCCGGGAGAAGAGAGTTCGGGAAGAGATCGCGCGGTTGCGGGAGGAGGCCGAGCAGGTGCAGGCCGCGCTCGGTGAGGCGGAAGGAGCCCTTCAGCGGCTGGTGGATGCCCGGGCGACGGTGGCCGAGGTGCTGGCCGAGCCGTCTTCGGCAGTCGCGGAGCCGGTGCGGGGCGCCATGGCGGGTTCACCGGTGCCGCACCGGATCGACGGCATGGCGGCGTCGGTACTCGCGCCGGATTATCAGCAGATCGTGTCGGTGCTGGAGTCGGAGGCGGGCCGAGAGGGGATGCGCTGCCAGCAGCTGGCCGTGGCCCTCGGCCTTCAGGCGGTCCCGGCGAAGGTCGAGGGACTGCGGTCGAAGGCGAAACGCCTGGTGGAGCGAGGGTGGGCCCTCCAGGTGCGGCCGGGGGTGTTCACCGCGCTCGAAGGGCCGGCCGGCTGAAAGCACCTGGGCGGCGTCCGGCCAGGCGGCCGCTCATAAGCATGGTCATCGACCACAGCACCATGGCCTCGTGCATGGCGGGCAGCGTCTCGTAGTCACGCGCCAGACGACGTGAGCGCATCAGCCAGCTCAGCGTTCTTTCCACCACCCACCTGCGGGGCAGCACCACGAACCCGGTGGTGTCGTCGGTGCGTTTGACGATGTCGAGGGTGAGCTGGAGTTTCTCGGCTGCCCAGTCGACCAGGCGCCCGGCATAGCCGCCGTCCGCCCACACCAGGCGGATGGAGAAGTACATCTTCCGAAGCCGCTCGAGCAGGGGGACGGCGGCGTCGCGGTCCTGCACGCTCGCCGCGGTCACAGCCACGGCCAGGACCATGCCGAGGCAGTCCACCACCAGGTGCCGCTTGCGGCCGCCCACCTTCTTCCCGCCGTCCCAGCCGGAGGTGGAGCGCGGGATGTTCGCCGCTGCCCGCACCGACTGTGAGTCCACGATGGCAGCAGTCGGATCCACCGTGCGGCCTTCCTTCTGGCGGACCTTGTCGCGCAGCCGGTCGTGGAGCTCGGCGAGCAGACCCGTGATCTGCCAGCGGCGGGCGAAAGCATGCACCCGCCGATACGGCGGGAAGTCCGCAGGCAGGTTGACCCACTTGACGCCGTTGTCGGCCACATAGCGGACCGCGTCGATCATCTGCCGGTGGCAGAAGCCCTCCGGCCGCCCGCCCCGGCCCTCCAGCCAGGCCGGAACCGGCAGCACTGCCCGGATGACCTGCCACTCCGCCTCCGTCATGTCGGAGGCGTAGCACGCAGTGCGGTCCGGCCGGTCTGCCGCGTTGCCGAACCTGTGCGCGAGGCAGTCACACGACAGGGAAGGCGAGTTGGACTCCACGCACGCGAGCGCGAAAGACTGCGGCAACAGGGCCTCCTGGTGCTTGGTTTGGTTCGCACCCCCGAGCTACCAAGAGGCCCTGCTGTCATGCGCCGACTCTCGCGCGATCACCCGATCAGGAACCCTGTTCGAGCAGGCCAACTCCGTGATCGATAAGCGGATGGCGTCTGAGGTGGCCGCAGAACTGCGGGAAGGCCGCTGGCGGCCGTTGCCCGCGCGCCGGGTGTTCATTCCGAAGCCCGGCGTGGCGGAGCAGAGGCCGTTGTCGATTCCCTCGGTTCGCGACCGGATCGTGCAGGCTGCGTTGAAGATCGTGCTCGAGCCGGTCTTCGAGGCCGACATGCTTGCGTGCTCGTTCGGGTTCAGGCCCAGGCGCGGAGTACACGATGCCCTCCAGGTCCTCGTGGATGAGGCGTGGCGGGGCAGGCATTGGGTGGTGGAGACGGATATCGCCAACTGCTTTGAGGCGATTGATCATGAGAAGTTGATGCAGGCGGTCGAGGAACGCGTCTGCGACCGGTCGGTTCTCAAACTTTTGCGCGCGATGTTGCGGGCCGGGGTCATGGAGGACGGTCAGGTCCGTCGGCCGGTGTCCGGCACTCCCCAGGGCGGGGTTGTCTCCCCGCTGCTGGCCAATGTCTATCTGCACCGGCTGGACCGGGCGTGGTCGACGCGGGATCACGGGGTGCTGGTGCGCTATGCCGACGACGCGGTGGTGATGTGCGCCAGCCGCGAGCAGGCCGAAGCCGCCCTGGAGCGGCTGAAGGGCCTGCTGGCCGAACTCGGCCTGGAGCCGAAGGCGGCCAAGACCAGGATCGTGCACCTGCGGGTTGGCGGCGAGGGGTTCGACTTCCTCGGCTTCCACCATCGGTGGGTGGCGTCCCGGCCGCGCGGCAACCGGCGTCCGGTTGCCTTCCTCGCCCGCTGGCCCTCGGCAAGGGCGATGCAGCACGCCCGCGACCGGATCCGTGAACTCACGGACCGGCGCAGGCTGTTGCGGCCGGTCAAGGTGATTGTGGAGGACGTGAATGCGTTCCTGCGCGGGTGGGCTGCGTATTTCCGGTTCGGGAACTCGGCCCATGTCTTTGACCAGATCGGCTCGTACGCGCGGATGCGGATCGGCGGGTTCCTCGCCAAGAAGCACCGGCGCACCAGGAAGTTCGGCTGGGCGGTGGTTGCCTTCGCCGCCCAGGACTCCCTGGGAGTGATCGACCTGCACGGAACCGTTGTTGCACCCAGACCCTTCCGGGACTGGCGGGGCAGGCCGAATGCCGGTGGTGAACGGCGTCGGTGAGCCGTGTGCGGGAGAACCGCATGCACGGTTCGATGCGGCGGGGGCTGGAAACGGAGCGTACGTACTACGCCACCGCGCCAGCCCCCGACCCTACACGAGGTGGGCTGTCCGACTGGTGATCGCGAAAGCAGAAAGTGCCTCTGACCAGCGAGAATAAGGATTGCTGAGGTCCTTGTTCCCGCCCCTGTCAGAGGCACTTTCCAGGTGAAGGTGCGACACGAGGTCGCGTGTGTTGAGTGGGCTCTTTTGGAGAGGGGGTCGGCGATGGCGTCGGCGACAGAGTAGCCCCGGGTCAGTGTCCGATGACCTGTCCCCACCCGGACATGCGTCGCTGGTAACGGCGGGGTGTGAAGCTCCGGGGGAAAAGCCCAAGTGCCCTCGTTCCACCCGAGGGCAACAGGCAAGGGGAAGACCGGACGGGTGAATAACCGTGAACCCTTGATGACGTCTCGTGAGAGAAAGCCCCGCCGGTGGGAAGCAACAGCGGGGTGCAGGGCAGGCCGCTGGAACGCGGCAGGCGCCGGGCGGATGCTTCACGCCGCCCGGGAGGACACCGCCGCCCCGGGATATAGAGGGCACCCAACCCGGTCGCAGCTCAGGCACACGGAACGTGGAAACCCCGACGGAAGCCGCCCGTCCATACCGGACGGGCGGTGGGCTGACCGTGAGGAAGGCTGATGTTTCCGGCGGGAAAGGACGGCTCAAGAAGCGAAGGCCGGCACGCCGAAAGGCCGGAGGAAACCAAGGCAGCTACGGACGGTGGACTCTCCGCCGCCGCTTTGGCCAACTCGCCGGATACGGACCGATGTCCGAGTCCGAAAGGACGCTGACGTGAGCCGGGTGAGCCTGTGAGGAGGGACGATGACAGCAGCGACAGCACTGAAGGACAAGTTGGACGCCCCGGCCCCGGCCGGGGTGAACGGACCGGAGGGCGGCTTCGTGGACTGGCCCAGCATCGACTGGGACCAGGCGGACAAAGACGTACGCCGTCTGCGCCAACGCATCTTCACGGCATCGAAGGAAGGGGACCTGGCGAAGGTCAGGAACCTGCAGAAGCTGATGCTCCGGAGCCTGAGCAACACGCTGGTCAGCGTGCGGCGGGTGACGGAGATCAACGCCGGACGCAAGACGGCGGGGATCGACGATCAGGTCGTACTCACCGCCTCGGGCAAGTCGGAACTGGTGCGCTTCATCCAGCAGCGCGGCAGTAACTGGCAGGCTCGCGCGGTCCGGCGGGTGTTCATCCCAAAGGCGGGAGGACGCAAGCGGCGCCCGCTCGGCATCCCCGTCATCGTCGACCGGGCTCACCAAGCCCGTGTCTCGGCGGCGCTGGAACCTGAGTGGGAGGCCCGGTTCGAGGCAAGGTCGTACGGCTTTCGCCCGGGCAGGGGCTGCCATGACGCGATCGGGGTCATCTTCAATACGCTCAGCGGCAAGAACCCGCAGCGCGTGTGGATCCTGGACGCGGACCTGGCGGCGGCATTCGACCGCATCGATCACGACCAGCTTCTGGCCGGGCTCGGCACTTTCCCCGCTCGGGGACTGGTCCGGCAATGGCTGAAGGCCGGGGTCGTGGAACGCGGGAGATTCACACCGACCGAGGAGGGGACTCCCCAGGGCGGCGTGATCAGCCCCGTGCTGCTGAATATCGCTCTGCATGGGATGGAGATGGCTGCGGGCGTGCGGTATCACCCTTCGGGCCGACGGGCCGGAGAAATCATGCCGAACGCTCCTGTGCTGGTCAGATACGCTGACGACCTCGTGGCGATATGCCACAGCCGCGCTGCGGCTGAGCAGGTCAAGGCACGGCTTGCCGAGTGGCTCGCGCCCCGGGGGCTGGTCTTCAACGAGGACAAGACGCAAATCGTCCACGCGGAAACCGGCTTCGACTTCCTCGGGTTCAACGTGCGCCGCTACCGCAGCGGCAAGCTACTGATCAAGCCCAGCAAAGCGGCCGTCAAGCGGATCCGGGGCAGACTGCGGGAGGAAATCCGGGCCCTTCGTGGCGCGGAGCCTGCGGCAGTACTGCGGACGCTCAATCCGATCGTTCGCGGATGGGCGGCCTACTACCGGACGGTGGTGTCCAAAGAGGTCTTCGCCTCGCTGGACGCCTACCTATGGCAGCTCACCTACCGGTGGGCGCTGCCCAGGCACCCGAAGAAGCCGAGGCGCTGGATCATGAGGCGGTACTTCGGTCGCTTCAATCCTGCACGTCAGGACAATTGGGTGTTCGGTGACCGCGACAGCGGCGCCTACCTGGTCCGGTTCGCCTGGACGAAAATCATCCGGCATCAGCTGGTCAGGGGTGGGGCGTCCCCGGATGACCCTGCTCTGACCGACTACTGGGCCGACCGCCGTCGCAAGGGCGCCCCGCTGCCGCTGGACCGGGCCACCATGCGTCTACTGAAGATGCAGGCGGGCCGCTGCCATCGGTGCGGGCAACTGCTCCTGCACGCAGACCGGTCCCCGCAGTCCCCAAGGGAGTGGGAGCAGTGGCTCCGCACCACCCGGAAAGCGATCAAGACCCAAAACATCGCTTACCAGGGGACGAAGACGCCGGATGGGGTTCAACTCCGCCTCACCCACGCCTCATGCCGTCAACGCCTATACGTGGACGGCCGCGAGGAAACCCTGCACACCGGAGAGCCTTCGGGGCTTGCTTGAGCCGTATGCGCGGATGACGTGCACGTACGGTTCTGAGGGGGCCGGAGTCCAGCAATGGACTCCGGCTACCCGACCAGCCTATCGGGTCCTATCCCCATGTCCTGTCCGGGATGACGGCCGAGCCGTGGTCTCGCAGGCCGGTTCGGTCCTGCTGGTCGAAACGGTCCGCAAGATCGGCCTCGACCAGGCGATATCCGCAGCCCTGACCCCGTGGCGGAGACCGCGAGCCGTCCACGACCCCGGCAAGATGCTCGTGGACCTCGCACTGGCGGTCGCACTCGGCGGGGACTGCCTCGCCGACATTGCACTGCTGCGGTCCGAGCCGGCCGTGTTCGGGCCAGTCGCCTCCGACCCAACGGTCTCCCGCCTGATCCACACCCTCGCCGCTTCGGGCGAGAAGGCGCTGACCGCGATCCGCACCGCACGTTCCGAAGTACGCAGGCGGGTCTGGGAACTGGCCGACGACCGTGCTCCGGACGTCGGCGCTCAGGTGACCGTGGACCTGGACGGGGTCCTGGTCGTCGCGCACTCGGACAAGCAGGACGCAGCCCCGACCTGGAAGAAGACCTACGGCCACCACCCGCTCATGGGCTTCGTCGACCACGGCCCAGGAGGAACCGGCGAACCTGTCGCAGCCCTCCTTCGGCCCGGCAACGCGGGCTCGAACACGGCCGCCGACCACATCACCGCCGCTCGCCTCGCCCTCGCTCAACTGCCCAAGAAGTACCGACGGGGACGGCGGACGCTGATCCGCTGTGATTCCGCGGGCGGCACCCACGAGTTCGTGGCCTGGCTCGCCCAGCGCGGACGCTGGCTGTCCTACTCGGTCGGCATGATGATCACCGAGACCATCCACGAGCACGTCCTGAAGATCCCGGCATCGGCCTGGACACCCGCGGTCGAGTCGGACGGCGAGATCCGTGACGGGGCCTGGGCCGCCGAACTCACCGGCGACCTGCTCGACGGCTGGCCGCAGGGCATTCGGTTGATCGTCTGCAAAGAACGGCCCCACCCCGGAGCCCAGTTGAGGATCACAGACGCTGACGGCATGCGGATCACCTGCTTCGCCACCAACACACTCAACCGGCCCATCGCCCAACTCGAACTCCGCCACCGGCTGCGGGCCCGCGCGGAGGACCGCATCCGGGCCGCGCGTGCCACCGGACTGCGGAACCTGCCCCTCCACACAACAGCCCAGAACAAGGTCTGGATGGAGATCGTGCAGATCGCGCTCGACCTGCTGGCCTGGATGCCCATGCTCGCCCTGACCGGCCGGGCGAGGCTCTGGGAACCGCGTCGCCTGCGGCTCCGCCTGTTCTCCGCAGCCGGCCAGCTCGTCACCGCCGGTCGGCGCAGGACCGGTGAGATCACCGCCGCACTTGAACGGCTCGCGCTCCTGCCCGACCCCGGCTGACCAGCAACCCACCGTCCCTGCGACAGCATCACCCGCCCGGGGCAGTGGCACCTGGCGCCCACCGGACGCGACAGCCGGGTCACCAACCTGCCCGGCATCAGCTTCCGGAAAGCAAAAGGGTCCACCGACTCCGTCGGCGGACCCTCAAGAAAGATCGAGGCTAGTACTCCAGCTGTAGATCGTGATCTTCATGCCTGGGCGGCTTGTCGCTGGTAGTGGCTTGTCTGGGGTCGGGCCTGGTGGCGGCGTCGCCAGGTGGACCAGCCGAGTCGGTAGGCAGCGGTGTGGACGGGCTGGACGACGAGGGTGATGAACAGGCGCTGGATCTCGTTGCAGGTGAGCGGCGTGAGGCCGTCCGGTGCAGGAAACGTCGCGCCGGTGCGCGCGACGACGCAGCGGCGGCAGGCCCAGCGAAGCACGTGGCCATCGGGGACCGCAGGCAGGTTCGGATGGAGGCCGTCGGCTTGGAGGTCGGAGATCGTGCGGGCCAGGTGTTGTTGGGACTGTCCGCTGAGGATGCAGAGGATATCGAAGGCTGGTGAGCCGGGACGGCACTAGCGTGACGGGGACCGTGGACGGGCCAGGGAGACATGGTTTGCCAGGGCCAGCCGGTCCCAGTAGGACGACTCGCACTCGCCCGGAACCGGCGGCAGGGTGACGGGCAGGGGACGGACAAGCGCCGGGCGGAACACGGGGCAGGGGCGAGGAGCGGCCGTGGCCGGAGGACTCGCTGCTGTGGTCGATGCGGATGCTCTTGATCGTGGTCCGGGTGATGCGTTCGCTGCCATCGAGGATGGAGGAGATGGCAGCGGCTCGGATGAAGTGGGCGAGGCTGCCGATCATGCCGCCGGTGCGCTGGGGAGGTGTTTCGCCATGCTCACCGGGGTTTGGGCTCGTGCCGGTGCAGGCGGAGGGTGCTCTCCATGGACGCGATCAGGGACCTCTACTCGGCGTTGAGAGCAAAGGGACCGGTGCGGACCAGTACGCAGCGGCCGGCGAGCTGCCTGCCGCGGATGTCCAGTTCTCCAAACGAATTCGGCGAGTTTGACGTGTCGAACTGCGGCTTTACGTCGTGAGCATGTGTGTGACGTAGGCGCTGCAAGCCTCCGAGGTCGTCGTCTACGACGCCGCAAGGAAGTCGCCCGGCGCAGAGCGGCTGATCGCCAAGGGCGAAGCCTGCCTGGAGCTGGACCACCACCTGGAGGCCCTGGTGGTCCGCAAGCCCGGCGCTTTCCCCGGCGCGACCGCTCTGGAACAGGCCCGCCCCGCAGGCAGGCTCACCCCCGTCCACGACGGGGGATGTGCGGCGTGTGCCGGGACCGGGACGCGCGGCGCCGGGCCGATCTGCGGCGCCGGACATGCCAGGACTGCGGCACCGTCTTCCAGACCCTGCGCCGGCCGGGAGCTACGGCGACGGGATGTGCCTGGCGTGTGACGAACGCTCCCCGCTGAGCCGTCCGAACCTGAGGGCGGTGCGGTGCGGCGTGCCGCTGTGGCGGTCAGGTGTAGGCCAGGAGCCTCCCCGCGATCGTGACACCCGACCACGACGTGAGGGAGACGACCGCGGCGAGCCGGGCGGCGACAGGCGTCGGCTGGTCCATATCCCAGTCGGCCACGCTGCGGTAGGTCCGCCGATGGAAGATCAGGATGTTCAGACCTGCGAGCAGGATGAGGCCGAGCTTCCACGGAGCACTGCCACGGTCGGCGATGAGGCTCGCGCCGGGCAGGAACATGGCCACGCCGGTGGCTGCCGCGATCACGAAGCCGAGGTGTGACAGGCGGAGCAGGTAGTTGGCCGCGGTCGTCACCCGCAGTGCCCGTCGGCCGAGCCCCAGCAGCCGAAGATCGAATGCTGCGGCCGGCCCTATGAGGAGGGCGATGCCGATGATGTGGACGCTTTCGAGCATCGGGTACAGGTAGGCCGTGCCACGGACGGCCTCGGCGAACCAGCCGTCCTCCAGCCAGGAGAAGACATTGTCCATGACGAGCGCCATCACGCTCGGGGCGAGCGTCGTCGCAGGTAGAAGGCTCCACCTGCGATGACGGCGACCAGTACGCCACCGACCGTGGCCCACACCGCGACCGGTGACGTGCCCTCGGAGTCCGCTGAGGCAGACGGGGAATCCTGGTCGGCGTCGGCGGACGGTGCGTCGCCCTCCGGATACGGCACCGGCAGCGGCGTCGCCGGAAGTTCCTCGTTGAGCACCTGGTTGACAGGTTTCCCCTCTTCGTACCAGAACACGACCGGACGGAACTCGTCGGTGTGACTCCTGCCGACGTAACCGACGGCTTCGATCCGCTCGCCGTCTTCGAGCTCGCGGTCCAGGCCCCACATCCCCGTGAAGCTCGGCGGCGCGATGGTGACCTCCAGCTCCTCGTGAGAACCGCTGTAGGACGGTGCGGCGTTGATCGGGTCGCTGTCGGCGGCGTCCCGCAGTCCCTCAGGCAGATCGCGCTCGGGGGTGTCAGCGGGGAGATCGCTGTCGATGGTCACGTGGAAGTAGGAGTGCGGCTCGCCCCAGCGGACCTGCGAGACGGTACCCGAGATGTAGTAGAGGCGATCGGTATCGAAGTCGTCGAACCCGTGGTGCGCCTGTGCGGCACCCGCCGAAAACATGATGAGCATCGCCGCGGAGACCAGAGACGCTGTCGCCAGCCTGACGCGACGGGCGCCGGTGCGAGCCACGGGTGCGGCGATGGTGATGAAGTGCATACCGAGTCGATCCTTTGGGAGGGCTTGGGGTGTGCCGCAGCCAGTGAACCTCAACAAGCGCCCCGCAAAGGAGGGTCAATTTTCTCCCTGGATGAGGGGTGGTCATGCCGATCAGGGACTTCATGATCAGGCGCCTCAGTGGCGGATGCAGGAGACTGCGCACGCACGGTCCAGGTCAGGGGCCCAGCCCGAGCCCCTCATTGGGAGAGGTGTCATGTGCCCAACATCGTAGAAATCAATGCATTTACGGTCCCCCGAAGAGCAGCGCGAAGAGCTGGAGCAGGGGTTCACATCCCCCGCCGGCGACGTACTTCGGCCAGCGCTACATCAGGGCAAGGGCACGGCCGAGTGAACTACGGGTCCGCCCGTTTCACTCGGGCGTCGTGCGGCGGCGTCTGGGGGCGTGGAGGCGGTTGGGGCGGGCAGGGCTGGTCAGTGGGCATGATCCACAGTTCGCAGCAGGCCCTGGACGGTGACCGTGATCATGCGCTCCCACTCCTTGGGGTCCGCGCCGACGACGGGGCCTAGGAGCATCAGGCCGGCGTTGTTGACCAGAATGTCCAGGCGTCCGACATGGTCGACGGTCTGATGCACCGCTGCCTCGGCCTGCTCGGAGTCGGCAATGTCCGCCGCCACCGCCAGGGCCGAACCTCCAGCCTGAGTGATCTCTGTGGCGAGACCGTCCAGGCGGTCCTTGCGCCGGGCCACCAGCGCCACGGAGGCGCCCTGCTCGGCGAGGAGGCGGGCGGTGGCGGCGCCGATACCGCCGCTCGCGCCCGTGACAAGTGCGACGGTGCCGGTGAGCTTCGAAGTCATGGTCGTCCTGGCTTGTCAGCGTCGTACCGAAGTCCCGGGTGGATGCGTGTGAGGTGTTGGCGGAGGACATAGAGCTGGAGTACGTCAGCGTGTCCGGGTCGCGTGTAGCCACGACCGAGATGGCGTATCCGGAGAAGACCGAGACACCCCACCAAATGCCTGGAGATGACTACATCCCAGCCGGAACAGCAGGCTCGGGGAGTCGTGCTCCATCGAGCGGGCCAGCAGGAACTCGTCCAGCTCCTTGAGCGCGATCGCTTTCGCGGGCTACCACGACAGGTACTCGGCAATCTCCCGCAGGTGGTCCGTGCGGGTCTGCTCGCGCTCTCCGCAGCCCGCCAGGTCGGCGACGGCGAGCTCGAGCTGCCTCGCCAGACGCCCCACCGCCGCGGGCGGCGCGGAGGGGATGTCGTCGGGAACGAACCCCAGCCAGGGCAGATTCGAGAGCTGGGCGGCGGCGCCGCGTACGTTCTGGGCCCGGCGGAACTTGCCGAGGAACGCCTGATCGGCCGAGGTGAGCGTGAAGTGGCGGGTCATCTCGTCCTTGCCGGTCGCAGGGAAGGACCATAAACCTTCCAGCTCCTCATCAGAAAACACCCGCGTCGCCATCGGCCCCTCCTGCCCCATTCGATCAGCACAGTCGGGCACCACCGATACCCGGCCGCGCGGCGCGGGCAGACGAAAACCCCCGAACTGGCCTCGCCAGGACGGGGTTGCTCTACCGTCCTGCGCTCGTAACGCGAACTGGTCCCTACTGCTTCGTTCCTCAAAGGACGTACACATATCGGCGGCGTAAGCGCCGTGTGGGCGGTGCGGGTCTGCCCCAGATCCAGGGGCGGGCGCGGGCGTTGAGCTGGGCTGTGGCCACTTCGGTGGCGTGGGTGATGTGGTCGCGGTCGCCGAAGGAGCGTCCGGCCAGGGCGGTCGGGGCCTCCCCCTGGGTGGTGGACACGCTGATACTGGATCTGCTTGATCCGGAGGAAGCGAGAAGACCCGCCGATGGCGATGAAGGACTACTCGGACGAGTTCAAGGCCGATGCCGTGGCCCTGTACGAGTCCACACCCGGGGCGACGTACAAGAGCGTCGCCGCTGACCTGGGCGTCAACCGGGCGACCCTGCGTGAGTGGGTGCTGCGTGAGCGCGAACGCCGTGGCGTCAGCGCCGCGGCTGCGAAGCCGGCCGCCCGGCCTCGGGAGGCGGCGGCGTCCGCTGATCCGCACGAGCGGGTGCGGCAGCTGGAGGCGCGGGTGGCCGAGCTCGAGGCGAGTGAGCGCAAGCTCGCCACCGAGCGGGACATCCTCCGCAAGGCGGCCAAGTATTTCGCCGGGGAGACGAACTGGTGAGGACCCGCTTCCAGTTCGTTGACGACCACCGGGACACCTACGAGGTGAAGCGGCTCTGCCAGGTCCTGGACGTGAACCGGTCCAGCTACTACAAGTGGCTCGCCGGCGCCGAGGCCCGGGCCGCCCGGCAGCGGCAGGACCGGGTCCTGGCCGAGGAGATCCGCGAGGTCCACGGCGAGTCCGGCGGAGCCTACGGCTCCCCGCGAGTGACCGCCGAGCTCCGCGGGAAAGGGCGGCGGGTCAACGAAAAGCGGGTCGCCCGGATCATGCGGGCGTTCTCCATCACCGGAATCCGCCTGCGCAGACGCGTGCGCACCACCGTCCCGGACCCGGCCACCTCACCGGTCCCGGACCTGTTCCAGCGGGACTTCACCGCCACCGAGCCGGGGCGCAAATACATGGGCGACATCACGTATCTCCCGCTGGCAGGCGGGGAGTTCCTCTATCTCGCGACCGTGCTGGACTGCTTCAGCCGCAAGGTCGTCGGCTGGTCCATCGCCGACCACATGCGCACCAGTCTGGTCGCCGACGCACTGCGGATGGCGGCCTCGACCCGAGGTGGCCTGGACGGTGCCGTGTTCCACTCCGACCATGGGGCCCAGGGTGGATTCAACTGGTCGTCGCAACACTTTGATCTCGGAGGTGTGCGACGTGGCCACGGCGGACTGGAGTTTGAAGACCAGCGATGTTCCGGAGGGTCGGCGTCGGCAGTGGCGCGCTGATCGTGCGTTGCGGCCGGCGATGCGTTCGCCGGGGCGGCCTGATCCGTCTCGAGTCGTGCAGCGCCAGTTCTGGCGGCTGATCGCCACGGGGGTCACGACGGTGGAGGCGTCGTTGGCGGTCGGCGTGTCGTGGCCGGTGGGTGCGAGGTGGTTTCGTCACGCTGGCGGCATGCCTCCGATCTCGTTGGCCGAGCCCACGGGCCGGTACCTCGCGTTCGAGGAGCGCGAGGAGATCGCGATCCTCAGGGCGATGAACAAGGGCGTGCGCGAGATCGCCCGCGCCCTGGGGCGTGACCCCGGAACGATCTCTCGCGAACTGCGCCGCAACGCCGCCACGCGCGGCGGCAAGCAGGAGTACCGCGCGACGGTCGCCCAGTGGAAAGCACAGCAGGCCGCCAAGCGCCCGAGGACCGCGAAGCTCACAGGCAACGACAGGTTGCGTGAGTACGTGCAGGACCGGCTCGTCGGCAGTGTCCGCCGCCCCGACAACACGATCGTCGCCGGGCCCAGGACGCCCGCATGGAAAGGGCTGAACAAGCCGCACCGGCAGGACAGACGATGGGCGACGGCATGGAGCCCGGAGCAGATTTCGCACCGTCTCCATGTCGACTTCCCCGATGATGAGTCCATGCGCATCAGCCACGAAGCGATCTACCAGGCGCTGTTCATCGAGGGCCGTGGCGCGCTCAAGCGGGAACTGGTCACGTGTCTGCGCACCGGCCGGGCGCTGCGGACTCCCCGTGCACGGTCACAGAACAAACCGCAGGGGCATGTCACCGCGGACGTCATCCTCAGCGAACGCCCCGCCGAGGCCGCAGACCGCGCGGTCCCCGGACACTGGGAAGGCGATTTGATCATCGGGACGGGTCGCTCCGCGATCGGCACGCTGGTCGAGCGCAGCAGCCGCTCCACGCTCCTGGTGCACCTGCCCCGGCTCGAGGGCTGGGGCGAGAATCCGCCCGTGAAGAACGGCACCTCACTCGGGGGCTATGGCGCGATCGCGATGAACGCGGCGCTCACGACGTCGATGACGCAGCTGCCCGAGCAGCTACGCAAAACCCTCACCTGGGACCGCGGAAAGGAACTCTCCGGCCACGCCCAGTTCGCCATCGATACCGGGACGAAGGTGTTCTTCGCCGATCCCCACTCACCCTGGCAACGACCGACGAACGAGAACACGAACGGGCTGCTGCGTCAGTACTTCCCGAAGGGCACCGATCTGTCCCGGTGGTCGTCCACGGACCTCGAAGCCGTCGCCATGGCGATCAACAACCGGCCCCGCAAGACCCTCGGCTGGCGGACACCCGCCGAGGTCTTCGAAGAGCAGCTACGCTCGCTGCAACAGCCCGGTGTTGCAACGACTGGTTGAACTCGCCCAGTACGGCTCCCGGTCCTTCGCCGGCCTCTGCGACCAGCTCGGGGTGACCCGGTCGATGGGTGCGGTCGGCACCAGCGCGGACAACGCGGCCTGCGAGAGTTTCCACGCGTCCCTGAAACGCGAGACTCTCCAGGGCGCTCGCGACTACGGCGACGCCGGCACCTGCAGAAAGACGGTATTTGCCTGGCTGACCCGCTACAACACCCGCCGCCGGCACTCCGCCAACGGCCACATCAGCCCCAACGAATACGAACGCCGACACCACACCGCTAAACTCACGCTCGCGGCGTGATCAATAACCGCGTGCCCACCTTCACGGGGGAAGGCCCGTCTTGCGGAAGATGCGCCACCAGCCCTCTTGGAGGTTGAGCCAGCAGGCGCCGACCGGGATGAACACGTGCCTGATGCGGGGGTGGTCCTCGAGCCAGGTCCGGGTGGACACGCTGTTGTGCGAGGACAGGTTGTCGGTGATCACATAGATGTCCCCGATGGGGTTGGCGTCCTCGACCAGCTGAAGGAACTGCTGGTAGAAGGCGCTGTTGCGGGAGGTGGCGGTCATCGTGAGTTCCTGGCCGTCGCGGACGCGTAAGGCGCCGTAGACCCAGGTTTTCTCCGGTCCGCGGGAGTAGTCGATCTCGTTCTTGATGCGGTGTCCGTCCGGTGACCAGCCCGGTGCCGGCGGGAAGGAGCGTGGGATCACCGGGCCGAGCTCGTCGGCGCAGACGACCGTCGCGCCGGCGGGCGGGCTGGTGTAGAGCTCGACGATCCGCGTCCTTTTCCCTCAAAGTCCGCATCTCTCGAGCGCGTCCACGAGCGCGTGCGCCGCCAACGCACGCCCTCGGCCACCAGGATGCGGCGAACCTGGGAGCGGCTGACCTCGATTCCCAGGCCCCGGGCCGCGGCAGCCAGTGCGTCCAAGGTCCACTCCGAGGGTCCCGACTCGTCCGCGGCCCACATCTCGTTCGACGGCTGCACCTCAAGCCGGCCGGGCGGAGTCTGCTTGACCATCGCGATGATCCGGGAGCGTTCGGCCTCGGTGATCCTTCGCTTGCGGCCCTGCCCGCCCAGATCCTCCAGGCCCTCAAGCCCCAAGCGGTTGAAGCGGTGCAGCCAGCGACGCACCGTCTTCTGAGACGCCATCCGCTTATCGATCACGGAGTTGGCCTGCTCGAACAGGGTTCCTGATCGGGTGATCGCGCGAGAGTCGGCGCATGACAGCAGGGCCTCTTGGTAGCTCGGGGGTGCGAACCAAACCAAGCACCAGGAGGCCCTGTTGCCGCAGTCTTTCGCGCTCGCGTGCGTGGAGTCCAACTCGCCTTCCCTGTCGTGTGACTGCCTCGCGCACAGGTTCGGCAACGCGGCAGACCGGCCGGACCGCACTGCGTGCTACGCCTCCGACATGACGGAGGCGGAGTGGCAGGTCATCCGGGCAGTGCTGCCGGTTCCGGCCTGGCTGGAGGGCCGGGGCGGGCGGCCGGAGGGCTTCTGCCACCGGCAGATGATCGACGCGGTCCGCTATGTGGCCGACAACGGCGTCAAGTGGGTCAACCTGCCTGCGGACTTCCCGCCGTATCGGCGGGTGCATGCTTTCGCCCGCCGCTGGCAGATCACGGGTCTGCTCGCCGAGCTCCACGACCGGCTGCGCGACAAGGTCCGCCAGAAGGAAGGCCGCACGGTGGATCCGACTGCTGCCATCGTGGACTCACAGTCGGTGCGGGCAGCGGCGAACATCCCGCGCTCCACCTCCGGCTGGGACGGCGGGAAGAAGGTGGGCGGCCGCAAGCGGCACCTGGTGGTGGACTGCCTCGGCATGGTCCTGGCCGTGGCTGTGACCGCGGCGAGCGTGCAGGACCGCGACGCCGCCGTCCCCCTGCTCGAGCGGCTTCGGAAGATGTACTTCTCCATCCGCCTGGTGTGGGCGGACGGCGGCTATGCCGGGCGCCTGGTCGACTGGGCAGCCGAGAAACTCCAGCTCACCCTCGACATCGTCAAACGCACCGACGACACCACCGGGTTCGTGGTGCTGCCCCGCAGGTGGGTGGTGGAAAGAACGCTGAGCTGGCTGATGCGCTCACGTCGTCTGGCGCGTGACTACGAGACGCTGCCCGCCATGCACGAGGCCATGGTGCTGTGGTCGATGACCATGCTTATGAGCGGCCGCCTGGCCGGACGCCGCCCAGGTGCTTTCAGCCGGCCGGCCCTTCGAGCGCGGTGAACACCCCCGGCCGCACCTGGAGGGCCCACCCTCGCTCCACCAGGCGTTTCGCCTTCGACCGCAGTCCCTCGACCTTCGCCGGGACCGCCTGAAGGCCGAGGGCCACGGCCAGCTGCTGGCAGCGCATCCCCTCTCGGCCCGCCTCCGACTCCAGCACCGACACGATCTGCTGATAATCCGGCGCGAGTACCGACGCCGCCATGCCGTCGATCCGGTGCGGCACCGGTGAACCCGCCATGGCGCCCCGCACCGGCTCCGCGACTGCCGAAGACGGCTCGGCCAGCACCTCGGCCACCGTCGCCCGGGCATCCACCAGCCGCTGAAGGGCTCCTTCCGCCTCACCGAGCGCGGCCTGCACCTGCTCGGCCTCCTCCCGCAACCGCGCGATCTCTTCCCGAACTCTCTTCTCCCGGGCTTCCAGCAGACCGAGCACCGACGGCACCAGCCACCACCTCCACGAGCCAGACGAGCGGACGAACCACGCTCATCTCTCCCGCTACCAACCGGAGTTCATGCCCACCCATCCCGGACCAACGCAACACGTTCGGAAAGCGGATGGCGTCTGACTGCACCTCAGCTCGTCAGCGATCCGCGGGACCAGCCAGCCGTCCCAGCTCAGCTCCACCATCCGGCACCGCTCCACCAGAACCTTCGGCGCCTTCCTGGCAGCCGCCAGACGGTGGACCACCGCTTGCTCACCCTCGTCACGGCCCGGCCGTGCCCGTAACACCATCGTCCAGCACCCGCCCCCGAGCACCCGCAACCACCCCGCTACCAGCAGCTATACCCACCGAAAGCGGAATTCAGCAGTAATGTAATCGCGCAGGTTCGCCATGGTCGGGTCGGCCTTGATCTGTTTCGAGTTCCGCACCGCGCCAAGCACTGCGGCCGGGAGCTCGTCCGGCCACTCCTCGGGCTCGACCATCATCTGCTGGCCGGCGGTGACCACGGACATCAGCATCCCCTTGGCGACCTGCTGCTGAAGCGCCTCGCGCATACCGCCCTCGCGTGGCGTGACGCCCGCAGCCTCCCGCACCGCCCGCTCGCAGTCCCGGGCCAGATGCGGGTGAGCCGGAGCGGACAGAGCCATCATCAGGTTCATCGCCTCGTGCGCGAGCCCGTCGCAGATCCGGTTCCACGTCTCCCGGTCGGAACCGCCCTCCTTGTAGTAGTCGATCGCAAGGGTGACCGCCGCATTTCGGCCCGCTCCGACGCGCGCGCCAGGGAGACTGAGCCAGCGTCGACACGAGGCCACCGAGTACGGCGCCGACGAACGGCACGAATGTTGTCGATGTCACGCCTCACGGTGGCACTGGCACGTTCCGTGACGCGACTCTTCTTCGCCATCTCGGATGGCGCCCCGCCCCATGGTGTATCCGATCCGTCGGTAGTGCGCCGCGAGGCTCCAGGGGCGGGGATCTTGGTGAGCTGGGACTTTGCAGGTCAGGGCCGCGACAGCGGTGCAGGCCGCCTGGCACCGACGACAAACACCAGCACCTTGGGCGTTTGCCGTGCCAGGGCGCATGCTGGTTATTACACACAGCTCGCCGGTGAGACCCTCCGGACCCCGGGCGGGGCCTCTCCGAAACGAGGGGATCAGACCATGAAGCACGAGCACGACACTGTCGTCGGCTACACCGCTTCAGCCGTCATCGATGGGCGGGGCACCGTGACGGGCTGGAGCGCTGAGGCCCAAATGCTGCTGGGCTACACCACCGCGGAAATCGTGGGACAGTCTGCCGCTCGTCTGTTGGCGCATGACCTGTCCGAATCAACGCTGCGATCGTTGGCGGACCGGGTCCCCTGGGCAGACCAGCCCCGATGGCACGGGACGGTCCAGCTGCGGCATCGGGACGGTCACAGCGTGGCGGTCAGGTTGCTGGTACATCGGCGGCGGTTCTTCGGCAGCCAGGAGGAGAGCGAGTGGCTGGTCGTGTCGCCCGTCGCGGGCAAGGTCAGTCCCCAGGACGACGCCGAACTGCTGGAGCGGGCCTTCGCCCAGCAGCCCTGCGGAGTCGCGATCTACGACAGTGACCGGCGCATGCGGCTGGCCAACGTGGTGATGGAACGGGGACTGGGTCTCACGCTGCCGGAGATGCGTGGGCTGCGTGTGTCGGAGATCGTTCCGCACCCTGATCTGGAGGCCACCGACAAGGCCATAGGTGAGGTGTTGGAGACGGGCAGGCCACAGCATCGGGAGAATGTCTTCAGTACGCCCGGCCAGGGCCGTCACCAGGCATGGGCGGTCTCCCTCGCCCCGCTGCAAGACGCCGACGGCGAGGTGCACGCCGTGTGTCTCAGTGGGCACGACGAGACCCAGCAGCACTGGGCGCGGCGGCGGCTCCAACTGCTCAACGAGGCGAGTGCGAGTATCGGCCGCACCCTGGACATGGTGCGCACCGCGCAGGAGCTCGCCGACGTCGCCGTTCGAGGGCTGGCGGACTTCGTGGGTGTCGACATACTCACCTCCGGTGACGTCGATGGTGAGCCCGGCTCCCCCTCGCGGACGGTCACGCCCGTCGTGCTCCGCCATCTCGCCCATGCGTCGATCACAGAGACCTGCCCCGAGATTCCCCTGACGGTCGACGACCTGCGGACCTATCCGGAGGCTTCGCCCCAGGCTGAGTGCCTGGGGACCAGGCGCACCGTCTTGCGACTGGTCACCGGGCCGGATTCCACCAGCGGGCCGTGGGCGAATCAGGATCAGGACACAGCGGTCCACGCGGCACCGCGAGCGGAGTTCCATCTGATGGTGGTGCCGATGCGGGCGCGTGGGGAGACCCTGGGCGTGGCCCTCTTCGGCCGCCGCCGGCTCCAGGAGGCGTTCGACCCCGACGACGGGCTGCTCGCTGAGGAGATCACGGCCCGCGCCGCGCTCTGCATCGACAACGCCCGCCGCTACACCCGTGAGCGGAGCACTGCCCTCACCCTGCAGCGCAGCCTGCTGCCTCGATGGCTGCCACGGCAGTCGGCGGTCGAGGCCGCGTTCCGTTATCTTCCCGCCGGCGCCCGGGCAGGCGTGGGCGGCGACTGGTTCGACGTCATCCCGCTCTCCGGAGCGCGGGTGGCGCTGGTGGTCGGTGACGTGGTCGGTCACGGCATCCAGGCATCAGCCACCATGGGGTGCCTGCGTACCGCGGTTCGCACCTTGGCTGACGTGGACCTCCCTCCCGACGAACTGCTGACTCACCTCGACGACCTCGTCACCCATCTCGCCGACGAGGCTGCCGACGGCGGGACGTACACCCCTGGTGGTGCCGCAACGGACATCGCAGATACACCGGCCGCAGGAGACGTCGGCGCCACCTGTCTCTACGCGGTCTACGATCCTGTTTCCCGCCGTTGCACCTTGGCCCGCGCGGGTCATCCACTGCCTTTCATGGTCACTCCCGAGGGAAGCGTCGACCTCCTCGACCTCCCGGCTGGTCCACCACTGGGCCTGGGCGGCCTCCCCTTCGAGTCTGCCGAGGTGGAACTGGACGAGGGTAGCCTGTTGGTCCTTTACACCGACGGACTCGTCGAGTCCCGCGATCACGACATCGACCAAGGACTCGGCATGCTGCGCCAGGCGCTCACCCGGCCTGTCCGGTCTCTGGACGAGGCATGCGACACGGTGCTCGAAGCCCTGTTGCCCGATCGTCCCCAGGACGACATCGCCCTGCTGATTGCCCGCCCCAACGCCCTGGACGCCGGACAGGTGGCCACCTGGGACATCCCGGCCGATCCTGTGGCCGTGGGCCAGGCCCGCAAGAACGTCTCCGCTCAACTGGGTGAATGGGAACTCGAAGAGGTTCTCTTCACCACTGAGTTGGTGGTCAGCGAGCTGGTCACCAACGCCATCCGGTACGCCGAACCGCCCATCCAGTTGCGCTTGATCCACGACCGTACGCTGATCTGCGAAGTCTCCGACGCAAGCAACACCGCCCCCCACCTGCGCCGTGCCCGCGTCTTCGACGAGGGTGGCCGCGGGCTCCTTCTCGTGGCCCAGCTCACCCACGGCTGGGGCACCCGCCAGTCCTCCACCGGAAAGACCATCTGGGCCGAGCAGGCGCTGCCGAATGCGGTGCCGGATCCTGGCCCGTTCATCACGGACGAGCTGGAGCGGCTCGTTTCGTGAGGAGAGGGCGTCTCAGCCCACTCCGGGCCGATAGGCGGTCTCCGTCCGGCGCCGCCCGCCTGCGCCGTATCGAGGCCGCATTGATCTGTCGGCACTTTGACGACGAGCGGCAGCGCGAGGTGGCGGCCAGGCCCGACGAGATGGTGCGCGCCGAGCGTGCGAAGAGCCACAAGGGCAACTTCGAGCACCACAAGGAAGAAGACAGCGGAAGCCAGCCGAGAGGTTAATCGTGCGAATGTGACTGTGGGGCGGGCCGCCGTTGGTAGTGGCAGGCCCGGGCTTGACGGCGTCGTCGCCACTGGGGCCAGCGGAGCCTGTGCGCGGTGGTGTGGACGGTCTGGGTGACGAGCGTGGTGGCGTCCGTGCACGACAACGCCGCCGGCATCGCGTTGCTGGACGAGGTCGCAGCCGACACTGACACCGTGCAGAAGGCCCTGGTCGACCAGGGTTTCAAGAATGCCGTCGTCGCGCACGGGGAGAAGGTGGGCATCGAGGTGGAGGTCGTGGAGCGCAACCCGGCGCATTCCGGGTTCGTGCCGATCCCCAAGCGGTGGGTCGTGGAGCGTGTGCGCCGTGAGGCGCTTGTTGATCGTGTGGAGGTGAGAGACCTGCACCAACCTGCTGTCGCAGCAGTGGGGTTGAAGCTGAGGGCAGCCTGATCCGGGAGGTGCCGGGGAGGGCGGGAAGCAGCCCTGACAAAGCCGGGGCGGGGCCAGAACCGTCAGATGGCCGTGTGCCCGGCGAGCACGACGGAGAGGTGTAAGAGAGGAACCGGTGCGTGAAGCCTCGTAACGAATTCCCACCGGCTCGAACCTGACGGATCTGGGCTGGGTGCGGTGCACGTCTGCCATCTGCTCGGGCAGGCGACTTGTGCGGTGGTCTCGTTCGCTGCTGCGCAAGGCCACGGTGAAGGACTGCGGCGTAACCGTGGCGATGCCGCCGGGGTATAGCCGGGCGCCTACTCCGACAAGCGATCACAAGTGAACACGGGAACCGTCCCGGTCCTGCCACGGGCCACGCATCCGGCGCGGCAATCCGGGCTGGGCCCATCGTCGGCCGACCGGGTCGGGGCGGGGCGGAGCCGCCGTAGTAGTCCGAGCGCGGGAAAGCCGCGTACATGGCGAAGGCGGCAGCAGGTTACGAGTAGAAGGGGACTGCAATGCTCGAAGACGCCGGGGTGGAGACTCCGGCCGCGCAGCGCGACGCGCCGTTGGTGCGGCCGCTGCGGGTACGGGAGATGCAGACCAAGCTGCACCGTTGGGCGGCGGCCGATCCCGGCTGCCGCTTCGATGATCTGTACCACCTGGTATGCGACCGCAGGTTCCTCGCGCTGGCGTGGGACCGGGTCGCCGGCAACACCGGTGCCCGCACTGCCGGCGTGGATCGGGCCACGGTCCGGTCCATCGCCGAGCGGGTGGGCGTGGAGGTGTTCCTGGACCAGCTGCGCGAGCAGCTGCGGCAGCGGACGTTCCGCCCGCTGCCGGTACGCGAGCGGATGATCCCCAAGCACGGCGGGAAACTGAGGAGTCTGGGCATCCCGACCGTGGCCGACCGCGTGGTCCAGGCCGCACTGAAACTGGTGCTGGAACCCGTCTTCGAGGCCGACTTTGCGCCGGTCTCCTACGGGTTCCGCCCCAACCGGAGGGCGCACGACGCGATCGCCGAGATCCACTTCTGGGGCACTCAAGGCTACCGCCAGGTCCTGGACGCGGACATCGAGGCGTGCTTCGACTCGATCGACCACACGGCCCTCATGGACCAGGTGCGCTCTCGGGTCAAGGACAAGCGCGTGCTCGCCCTGGTCAAGGCGTTCCTGAAGGCCGGAATCCTGCGGGAGACCGGAGCGATGGAGGCGTCTGAGACCGGCACCCCGCAAGGCGGGATCCTCTCTCCGCTGCTGGCCAACATCGCCCTGTCCGTGCTCGATGAGCACGTGATGGGGGCGTGGAAGCCCGGCGGGACGATGTCCAGCGACTCACGTCGCTTCACACGGGTGGCCAAGAACCTGCCGAACTGGCGGATCGTGCGCTATGCGGACGACTTCGTCGTGCTCGTCAGGGGCGAAGGCCACCACGTCGAGGCGCTGAAGACGGAGATCGGCGAGGCCCTCGCCCCGCTCGGACTGCGCCTGTCGCCGTCCAAGACACGCGTGGTGCACATGGCCGACGGGTTCGACTTCCTCGGCTTCCACATCAAGTGGATGCGCAAGCGGGGAACGGACAAGCACTACGTCTATACCTTCATCGCGGACAAGCCGGTCCGCGAACTGAAGCGCAAGATCCGGGCGCTGACCCACCGGAGGTCGCAGGTCCCGTTCGTCGCCGTGCTGTCGAGGATCAACCAGATCCTGCGCGGCTGGGCCAACTACTTCAAGCACGCCGTCGCCAAGCACACGTTCAACACCTTACGTTCGTTCGTGTGGTGGCGCGTGGACAACATGATCACGTACCGGCGGCGCATGACGTGGACGGCCCTGCGCCGACAGTTCAAAGGCCCTCAGGGCTGGCGGCAGATCGCCCTGGACGGAGTCACGTTGTTCAACATCGCTTCGGTGACGGTTACCCGCTACCGATGGCGCGGGCTGAACATCCCGACACCGTGGATCGCATAGTTCATCGACCAACGACAGGAACCTGTGGAGAGCCGGATGCGGTGAGAGTCGCACGTCCGGTTCGGTGAGCGGCCCGGGGAAACGGAGTCGGGGAAACCCGACCACCGCGTCCCGGGCCGACTCTCCGCCTATGGGATCTTGATGCTGCACCGCAGGCTGGTGCGCGACTACGAGCATCTGCCCCGCAGTTCGGAGTCGCGGGTGTACTGGGCGATGACCGCGGTGATACTGCGCCGGCTGACCGGGGCGACCACGCCGGCCTGGCGCAGCACATGACCGCCGGGGAGCTGACCCTCGGCGCGGTGCTGGCACGGCTGGAGGAGCGGGAACGCGAGATCACCGCGCAGGCCGAGACGATGCGGGAAAGCAGATCGTGCAGCTGACCGTACGGCCTGGACGAACTCGGCAGAGCCGCCGAGGAGGTCCGGATCACCCGCAAGACGCTGCTGGAACTGCCCGATCCGCGGCCGTCCGCACCGCCGGCACCGAAACTGCCGGATCATCCGGCCTACCAGCAGATCATGGCGGTGTTCACCACGGCCGACGATCCGCTGCGTGCGCGGCAGGTGTGCGAGGCGATGGACGTGGCGGTCGCGCCCAACAACATCAACAACGTCCGCCTCAAGCTCAAGCGGCTGGCCGACCGCGGGATCCTGACCGAGACCGAGCCAGGCTTGTTCACCCTGCCTCGGCCGTAGTCGACCGACGTCGCCACGACCTGCCCGCTTGTCCCGCACGAAATGGAGAATCGGGCATCAGTTCCCATACCGCCCTTTGGGGACGTGGCGGGGTGAACCGCCGAGCAGGTCAGCGGCCGAACTCCGCTGAAGAATCGAGGTTGACGCCCTCTTATTCAACGCCGCTGGTCAAGGTTTCATGCGGGACGGGTTCGGACTTCGGGAAAACCAGCCGGTAAAGGCCGGCCGCCAGGATGCCACCCGCGAGGGGGGCGATGATGAAGAGCCAGACCTGGGAAAGGGCCGTCCCGCCGATGATGAGGGCAGGACCGAGACTGCGGGCCGGGTTCACCGACGTTCCAGTGATCGGAATCCCGATAAGGTGGCACACGGCGAGCGCCAGACCGATTGTCAGCCCTGCCACGGTGGCATTCGCGGCCTCATCTGTCGCGCCGAGGGCGACGAAAACAAAGAGTGTGGTCAGCACCACCTCGGCCAGGAAGGCGCCGCCCCCATTGATGTGGATAGCACTGGCGGCGCCCCAGCCGTCGGCCCCAAGGCCGGTGGCCGAACGGCTGTACCTGGGTGAACCGGCGAACGTGGCCCACAGGAGCAAAGCCCCGAGGATGCCGCCGATGAACTGCGCAGCCCAGTAACCGACCGCCTGGACCAGCGGAATTCGGCCCGTCAACAGGGCTCCGATGGTGACGGCTGGGTTGACGTGACAGCCGGAGACGGGCCCGAGCACGTACGCCAGTGCCAATAGGACGAGACCGAACGCGAGCGCGGTAGCGACCACACCAGCGGCGTAACTGCTCCCCGCAGTCCCGAAGCCGAACGAAAGGGTTGCCGCCCCGACGGCGAAATATACGAGCAGTCCTGTTCCCAGCAGTTCCGCAGCCAGCTTACGGATCATGTTGTTCCCTTCCCGGGTGGATGGGCGCCCGGCGAGTACTCCGGTCTGCGAAGTCCCGGGCTGGGCCAGAATCTCTACTCTATACACATAGTAATCGAATGATTGCTTAGAGTGAGGATTCCAGGCCGGCCAGAGAGCGCGACGGGCAGGCACGGGAGGTGACGCCCGACCGAGCACAGCCTGATTCGGGCCGGCTCGGCATGCTCATGGCCGCCGACCGGCCGGGATGCCGCACCGCCACACGTTCAGGTGACGACAAATCTCCTATGTGCTCCCATACCACCCTCTCAGCTCGACGTTGGGACCATCCCCGCGGGCGCGGGGAGCACCACCTACTATCCGGCGCTCACGCAGCCGAACGTGGACCATCCCCGCGGGCGCGGGGAGCACGTCAGCTCCATCTGACGTGGCCCCCGGTCGGCGGGACCATCCCCGCGGGCGCGGGGAGCACACCTCCCACGCCGGCGCGCAGGGTCCGGCGCAGGGACCATCCCCGCGGGCGCGGGGAGCACCTCGGCGACCTGCAGCTTCACAACCGCCGGGTGTCATTTAACGGTACTTTCACCGATTCCGTCATCCCGGCCACTGAGTTACAAATCGCAAGAAGCTGGCTTCCTGTTCCCGACTGACCACACATCGTACGTTGGCGGACCTGCCCAACGCCGGTGCGTAGGTCCTTGCCGCAGCGCGGGGCACCCAGCGCCTGCGGATAAGGCGGCGAGACGGCATCACCCAACAGAGCTGATCACCGGAGCCCACGAACGACCAGGCCTGAGACGAAGGGCAGCCATCCCCGCTCGCGCGGGAAGCACTTCTTCTACGGCTCGAACCTCTACGTCGAGAAGGGACCATCCCCGCCGGCGCGGGGAGCACGTCGTGGGCGGGGTGGCGGTCACAGCCAGCCTGGGCCCATCCCCACTCGTGCGGGGAGCAGCCGTACACCGGGGACGCCGCCGAGATCCTGGCGGGACCATCCCCGCTCGTGCGGGGAGCAGGCCGACTCCCTCGGCGTGCAGGCGAGTCTCTCGGGACCATCCCCGCTCGTGCAGGGAGCAGTCCACGTCCGGACTGCCCACCGCCCGCCACCAGGGACCATCCCCGCTCGTGCGGGGAGCAGAAGCCGTGGTCGACCATGCGCACCTTCGGAATGGGACCATCCCGCTCATGCGGGGAGCAGCCCACCAGTGGACGCTGCGCTACGGCTGGACGCGGGACCATCCCGCTCGTGCGGGGAGCAGACTTCTTTACCTGCGAGTTTGCGTCACGCATGCGCCGTTCGTAGGCACTTTCACTGAATTGAACATATCGCCCACCAGGAAGCTGAGTCGACGCTAGCTCAACCCGACGAGGTGTCGTCCCCGCTTTTCGCGGGGGAGCACGCCACCCTCTACCTGCCCGATGAGCTGTGGAAGGGGCCATCCCCGCGGGTGCGGGGAGCACTGCTTGTGGAGCTTGACGACTTGGTTGCGCTCGGGACCATCCCCGCGGGTGCGGGGAGCAGACCTGTTCGGTGAATCCGCACCGCCGGAGGAAGGGACCATCCCCGCGGGTGCGGGGAGCAGACTTTCTCACCTGCGAGTTTGCGTCACGCAGGCGACGTTCGCAGGCACTTGCATCGAATCGGACACCTCGCCCACCGACCAGTTGAGTCGATGTTTGCATCGGTCTCGGGACCGTCCCCGCTATGCCGGCGGCGAGTGCGGGGGACACCGGTTCGCAGCCATGCCGCCCAGCGACGCCTCGGGACGATCCCCGCGTGTGCGGGGGCAGAGCGAGCTGTTCGACCGCAACAGTGTTGCGTGGGGACCATCCCCGCGGTGCGGGGAGCACGGGAGTTGGCCGTCGGTGGGCGGCGGGGGCTGGGGACCATCCCCACGGGTGCGGGGAACACTTGATCAGGGCGGTGCTCAAGGTGTCCGACCAGGGACCATCCCCGCGGGTGCGGGGAGCACTGGGTCGCGGACGCCGCGCCGACGACGACACTGGGACCATCCCCGCGGGTGCGGGGAGCACCCCTCGGCGATCTGCAGCTTTATCGCTGCTGGGTGTCATTCGACGGTACTTTCACCGATTCCGTTATTCCGCCTAGAGAGCTATAAATCGTCAGGAACTGGTTTCCTGTTCGGGACTGACCGAACATCGTACGTCGGGGGACCTGGCGCTACGTGGTGTTAGGCAGGTTTTGGCCGCGATCGTGTTCGGTTTTCGCAAGGAGGCGTCGTCGGGGTTTATCTGACTGTATGTATCTGCCATGGCGTGTGACGGGGAGTGCAGTTCTGGGCTGGGGGATCGGCTCACGGGTCCGGTGCGGTCGGTGTGGGCGAAGCACGACCGGGACGGTGAGGGCTGGTTGCCGTTGTGGCGGCACATGGAGGACAGCGCCGCGGTGGCGGGGCTGTTGTGGGACCGGTGGCTGCCTGCGAATGTGAAGGCGCTGATTTCCGGGGTGTTGCCGGGTGGTGAGGGGGACGGCAGGCGGCTGGCGGTGTGGTTGGCGGGTGTGCATGACATCGGCAAGGCGACGCCGGCGTTCGCGTGTCAGGTCGATCAGCTCGCCAACGTCATGCGTGAGCACGGCCTGGAGATGAAGACGCAGCGTCAGTTCGGGCCGGACCGGCGGCTGGCTCCGCATGGGCTGGCCGGGCAGGTGCTGCTGGCGCAGTGGCTGGAGGAGCGGCACGGCTGGACGGGGCGGCAGTCGGCGCAGTTCGCGGTGGTTGTGGGCGGGCATCACGGTGTGCCCCCGGACCACGGGCAGCTCAAGAGCCTGGACGACCGTCCGTCCTTGTTGTGGACGTCGGGCCCGAGCCGTGCGTTGTGGCGGCGGGTGCAAGAGGAACTGCTGGATGCGTGTGCCGAGGAGTTCGGCGTAGGGGACCGGCTCGGCGTGTGGCGGGCGGTGAAGCTGCCGCAGCCGGTGCAGGTGCTGCTGTCGGCGTTGGTGATCGTCGCGGACTGGATCGCCAGCAACCCTGATCTGTTTCCGTATTTCCCGCAGGCGGCAGGTCGTACGGGTGCTGAGCGGGTGGAGGCTGCGTGGCGGGGGCTGGACTTGCCCGAGCCGTGGAGAGCCGAGGAACCACCCGAGGACGTGGGGGAGTTGTTCGGTACTCGGTTTGACCTGCCGCCGGGTGCTGTGGTGCGGCCAGTGCAGGAGGCAGCCGTTCGGCTGGCGCGCAGTATGTCTGCGCCGGGGTTGCTGGTGATCGAGGCGCCGATGGGCGAAGGGAAGACGGAGGCCGCGTTGGCGGCGGCCGAGGTGCTGGCGGCGCGGTCGGGGGCGGGCGGGGTGTTCTTCGCGCTGCCGACCATGGCTACGGGCAATGCGATGTTTCCCCGGCTGCTGGACTGGCTGAAGCGGCTGCCCGCCCCGGAGGGGACGCGGCTGTCGGCGTTGCTGGCGCATTCCAAGGCGGCGCTTAACGACGAGTACGCGGATCTGATGCGCCAGAGCGCCCAGCGGATCGCGGCTGTCGAGGTGGATGAGGAAGAGGGTGATTGGCGGCCTGCGGATGACCGGCGGGTGGCGTCGGCCGAGTTGGTGGCGCACGCGTGGTTGCGGGGCCGGAAGAAGGCGATGCTGTCGTCGTTCGTCGCGGGCACGGTCGATCAGTTGCTGTTCGCTGGGTTGAAGAGCCGGCATCTGGCGCTGCGGCATCTGGCGATCGCGGGCAAGGTCGTGGTGATCGACGAGGCGCACGCCTACGACACGTACATGAGTGCCTATCTGGACCGTGTGCTGTCGTGGCTGGGGGCGTACCGGGTGCCGGTGGTGGTGCTGTCGGCGACGCTGCCCGCCAGCCGTCGGCGTCAGCTGGCCGAAGCCTATGCGGGCGCCGGAGGCACCGTCGGCGCCGGGGAGTTCGAGGCGGTGGGGCGGGCTGATGGATATCCGCTGCTGACTGCTGTGCCGCCGGGCGGTGCGCCGGTCGCCGAGTGTCCGCAGGCGTCGGCTCGCGGGGCCGAGGTCCGTCTCGAACGTCTCGACGATGACTTCGGTGTCTTGGCGGACCGGCTGGCCGTCGAACTGGCCGACGGTGGGTGCGCGCTGGTGGTCCGCAACACCGTCAAACGGGTGCTGGAAACGGCGCGAGTTCTGCGTGAGCGTTTCGGCGACGACGCCGTCTCGGTGGCCCATTCGTGCTTCATCGATGTGGACCGAGCGGCGAACGACGCCGGGCTGCTGAACCGGTTCGGGCCGCCGGGCAAGAGCGGGCAACGCCCGACCGGGCCTCATGTCGTGGTGGCCAGCCAGGTGGCGGAGCAGTCCCTGGACGTCGACTTCGACTTGCTTGTCACCGATCTGTGCCCGGTGGACCTGTTGCTGCAGCGCATGGGGCGCCTGCACCGGCACGTGCGGGGCGAGGGCCAGGCGGACCGTCCGCGGCGAGTGCGTACGGCGCGCTGTCTGGTAACCGGTGTCGACTGGACGGGCCCGGTGCCGACGCCGGTGCGGGGGTCAGTTGCCGTGTATGGCGCGCACGCGTTGCTGCGATCGGCGGCCGTCCTGCTGGAGCACCTGGACGGAACTTGCCGGCCGGTGCGGCTGCCGCAGGACATCAGCCCCCTGGTCCAGGCCGCCTACGGAAATCAGCCGGTCGGTCCGGTCGGCTGGGGCGAGGCCATGGCGGAGGCACTGCGCCGGCATGAGAAGCACCGCAAGGACCAGGCCGAGCGGGCGGGTGTGTTCCGGCTCGATGGGGTGGGTCGGCCGGGGCGGGCGCTGATCGGCTGGGTGGCGGCGGGTGCGGGGGACGCGGACGACACGCGCACCGGCCGGGCCCAGGTCCGTGACAGCAAGGAAAGCTTGGAGGTCGTCGTCGTACAGCGGCAAGCTGACGGATCGCTGGCCACCGTGGACTGGATCGCACCGGACAAGGCGGGCCTGGACCTGCCCCAGGACCGGCCACCGTCTCCTCGGGCTGCCCGGGCGGCAGCCGCTTGTGGGCTGCGGCTACCGAGCCAGTTCTCGTACGCGGACGTGATGGACCGCGCCATCGCCGAACTGGAGGAACTGTATGTGCCGGCCTGGCAGGTGAAGGACAGTCATTGGCTCGCCGGCCAGCTGATTCTCGCGCTGGACACCGATTGTCAGACCCGTCTGGCAGGGTTCCAACTCCGTTACAGCCCATCCGACGGACTTGAGGTGACGCGTGCCTGACGCCCATGAAAGCCGTGGAGACGGCGCGTTGTCGTTCGACCTGACCCTGCGGCCCTGGATCCCGGTTCTGTACCGCGAGGGCCGGCGCGGCGAGTTATCGCTTGCTGAGGTGTTCGCCCGGGCCGGCAGCCTGCGCCGGGTCGTCGGAGACGTGCCCACCCAGGAGTTCGCCCTGCTCCGGCTGCTGCTGGCCGTCGCCCACGACGCGCTGGACGGACCGCAGGACACCGACGACTGGGCGGAACTGTGGGAGGACGACGACTGCTTCGCACCGGTTGCCGCCTACCTTGATGAGCACCGTGAACGGTTCGATCTTCTGCATCCGGTCGCCCCGTTCTTCCAGGTGGCGGGCCTGCGTACGGCCCGTGACGAGGTGTTCTCGCTCAACCGGATCGTCGCCGATGTCCCCAACGGGGAGCCGTTCTTCTCTTCCCGGATGCCCGCCGTCGACCGTCTCGGCTTCGCCGAGGCCGCCCGCTGGGTGGTCCACACCCACGCCTACGACACCTCCGGGATCAAGACCGGCACCGTCGGCGACGCCCGGGCCAAGAACAACAAGGTGTACCCGCTCGGGGTGGGCTGGGCCGGCCAGCTGGGCGGGGTCTTCGTCGAGGGCGAGACCCTGCGTGAGACGTTGCTGCTCAACCTGGTCGCCGGCGACAGCGCGGGGCTGCGCATCGACAGGGATGACCGCCCGGCGTGGCGCCGCGAGCCGTGCGGGCCCTCAGCCGTCGCGAACCGGCACCCGTCGGGCGTACGGGATCTGTACACCTGGCAGACCCGGCGGCTCCGGCTCCACTTCGATGAGGCAGGCGTCCACGGCGTCGTCCTCGGCTACGGTGACCCGCTTACCGCGCATAACCTGCACACCCGCGAGCCCATGACCGCGTGGCGGCGTAGCAAGGCGCAGGAGAAGAAGCGTGGCGAGGCTCTGGTTTACCTGCCTCGGGAGCATGACCCGTCGCGTGCCGTGTGGCGGGGGCTGTCCTCGCTGATCGCTGAGCGGGAGGTCGCCGGCCAGGGTGTCGAGGCCGCCTCCATGCTGCGTCCTGGGATTTTGGAGTGGGTTGCCCGGCTGGTCACCGAGGGGGTGTTGGCGCGTGGATTTTTGATCCGGGCGCGGGTGGTCGGCGCGGTGTACGGCACGCAGCAGTCCGTGATCGACGAGATCGTCGACGATCACCTGGCCATGGCGGTGGTGCTGCTGCACCGTCAGGACCGGGAGTACGCGCAGGAGGCGATCGACGCGGTCGGCGACGCGGAGCAGGCTGTCACCCGGCTCGGGGATCTGGCTACCGACCTGGCGCGGGCGGCCGGCACGGAGACGGAAGGGGCCCGGGCCAGGGCGCGGGAGCGCGGCTTCGCCGCGCTGGATGACCCCTATCGGATCTGGCTGCGCGAGCTGGCCGACGACGAGGACCCCGACGAGCAGCGCACGCTCTGGCAACGCCGGATCCACCGCATCATCAGCCGGCTCGGTGACCATCTGCTCGCCGAGGCTGGAGACGCTGCCTGGGAGGGCCGGATCGTGACCACGGCCAAAGGCGCCGTGTGGCTCAACTCCGCCTGCGCCGAAGGCTGGTTTCGCCGTCGGCTCGGCGAAGCCCTCGGCTTCCCGGACTTCTCCACGAGCACCGAGGCGGATACCCAGCAGTCCCTCGATGCCGATCCCGCTGCAGGCCTTCCCGCAGAAAGGGCACACTCGTGACCACTTCCACCCGCACCTCTCTCCCGGAACGGGTGCGAGATATCACCGCGGTGAACATCAATGGTCTGCAGCGGGGCTACTTGGCCGACCAGTCGCGCGATGTGGCCGCGCTGGCCCGGCTGCGCCGAGGCGCCGGCAAGGAGATCCAGCAGGTTCCGGATCTGTGGGGCCTGATTGACACCGGCCCTCTGCACGACCCGGCGGAGGAGGGCGGCCGGCCCGCGCGTGAAGAGGACCTGGCCCGTGCCGAGGACGCCGTACACGTCGCTGTAACGCTGTGGGCTTTGCACCAGCAGTCGCGGGGGACCGGGATGCACCGGCCCCACCGCAAGGACGCGCCCGCCGGTCTGGGGGCCGCGGTCCGTCGGCTCATGCCCAAGGGCGACATCGACGAGACGATCCTCAAGCGCCTCATCCGAGCCGGCCAGGCTCCGGACCTTTCCGCGCTCGCCCTGCGCTTGCGGGAGATCGTGGTGCTGCTGCGCCGCGAGGACATCGCCCTCGACTACGCCTTGCTCGCCGGGCAGTTGTGCCGATGGCAGCAGACGGGCGGCCGGGACGAGGTACGCCGTGCGTGGGGCCGCTCCTTCCATGCCTACCGCCCGCCCAAGGACGCCGCCCCCGATCCCTGCGATACAGCCGGATCCGCCTCCGACACCGGCCTCGCTTCCGCTTCCGACACGACCAAGGACGCCTCGTGAACCGCATCTTCCTCGACGTGCACGCCCTGCAGACCGTGCCGCCCAGCAACCTCAACCGCGACGACACCGGCGCCCCGAAGTCGGCCGTCTACGGCGGGGTTCCCCGGGCCAGGGTTTCCAGCCAGGCATGGAAGCGCGTCACCCGCGAGTACTTCCGCGACGAGCAGCTGCTCGACCCGAGCGAACTGGGCGTGCGGACGAAGAAGGTCGCCGAGCTTCTCGCCACCCGCATCACGGATCTCGACGCGTCGATCAAGGAGGCCGAGGCGCTGCGGCTGGCAGCCGTCGTGATCGAGACGGCCACCGGCTCGAAGATGGAGGCACCGGAGCGCAAGACGCGCAAGGCGAAGGCCGATGCTGCGGGGGAGAAGGCGGAGGAGGCGGCGCCCGAGTCGAAGTACCTGATGTTCCTGAGCGCCCGGCAGCTCGACGGTCTCGCCGCGCTCGCCGTCGACGGCGCCGCCGACATCACGGCGTATCTGAAAGAGAGGGACAACAAGGCGCGGGCCAAGCAGATCGCCGACACCCGCCACTCCGTCGACATCGCCCTGTTCGGGCGGATGGTCGCTGACTCCGCCGACTTCAACGTCGACGCCGCCGCCCAGGTCGCCCACGCCATCAGCGTGCACCGCGTGGACAACGAGTCCGACTACTACACGGCCGTCGACGACAAGAACACCGACGCCGAAACCGGCGCCGGAATGATCGGAACGGTCGACTTCAACTCCGCCACGCTCTACCGTTACGCCGCCGTCAGCGTGCACCAGCTCACCGCCAACCTCGGCGAAGGGCTGCGCGACGACGAACCCGTCACGACCCCCGTGCGGCGGGCCGTCGAGGCGTTCGTTCACGCCTTCGTCGCCTCACTGCCCAAGGGCAAGATCAATACGTTCGGGCATCACACCCTGCCCGACGCCGTCGTCGTCAAGCTCCGCACGACCCGCCCCATCAGTCTCGTCGCCGCGTTCGAGGAGCCGGTAAGGGCTGAACTGGGCGGGGGGCATCTGCGCGAGGCGTCCGCCCGCCTGGCCGAGTACATCCCCGAGGTCGAACGAGCCTACGGCGATGAGCAGTCCACCGTGACCTGGGTCCTGCGTGTGGGAGCCGCCACCGACAAGCTCGCCGGCATCGGCCAGGAGACGCCCAGCCTGTCCGCGCTCGTCGAGGCGGTCGGCCAGGCGGTCGCGGAACGCATGGACAAGCCCGCATGAGCGTGCTGACTCTGCGGCTGGCGGGCCCCCTGCAAGCGTGGGGGGCCTCGGCCCGGTTCGCCCGCCGCACCACCGAGTCCGCCCCCACCAAGAGCGGTGTGATCGGCATGCTCGCAGCCGCCCGAGGCATGGACCGCGGTGACGATGAAGCACTGGCCCGCCTCGCCGTGCTGCGGTTCGCCGTCCGTATCGACCAGCCCGGTACCCGGGTCCGCGACTTCCAGACCGCCCACCACGCGGACACCGGCAAGTCGATGCCCCTGTCCGAGCGGTACTACCTCGCCGACGCGGTCTTCGTCGCCGCTGTCGAGGGCGAGGCCCCCCTCCTAGACGAGGTTGACGCCGCCCTGCACCGCCCCGTCCACGCACCCTTCCTCGGCCGGCGCTCCTGCCCACCGGCCCACCCGGTCCGCCTCAGCCTGCACCGCGGTACCGACCTCACCAAGGCGCTCCGGGCTGAGCCCTGGCAGGCCGCCGCCTGGTACCGCAGGCAGCGCCGCCGCGACGCGACCGTGTCCCTGACCGTGCTGCGCGAGGCCCGCCCCGATGAACCCGGCGCAGACCTGCTGCGAGACCAGCCCCTCAGCTTCGCCGCCGAACACCGCCGGCACGCCCTGCGCCCCGTGGTCACCACGACCGTGGAAGTAGCGAACCCGAGCGCCAGGGTCGTGCCCGCGCACGACCCGTTCGCCGCTCTGGAGGAAGAGAGCGCCTGATGTACCTGTCCCGCTTCCGTATCAACACCGCGCGCCCCGGCGCCCGGCGCCTGCTCTCCTCACCCCAGTCCCTGCACGCCGCCGTCATGGCATCCTTTCCGAACCTGCTGCCCACCGCCCCCGCCGGCTCTGCCGCAGCAGACGGCGGGCCGCGGGTGCTGTGGCGGCTGGACCACAACGCGGCCGCCGAGGTCTTCCTCTACGTGGTCAGTCCCGACCGCCCGGATCTCACCCACCTCGTCGAACAGGCCGGCTGGCCGGCCGCCGCCGCGGCAGAGCCGGACAACCCCGGCTGGCAGACACGCCCCTATACCCCCTTCCTCGACCGGCTCACCCAGGGCACCACCTGGGCGTTCAGGCTCACCGCCAACCCGGTGCACCACATCCGCCGCAAGGACGACGAACCGATCAAGCGCACCGCCCACATCACACCCGTCCACCAGATGGCCTGGCTCCTGGAACGACAGGAACGCTGCGGATTCCGCATCTGCGAAAAACCCGACGACAAACGGCTGTTGCCCAGCGGCACCACGTACAAAAAGTCCCCGCACCACGGCGACCGCTACGAACTCCTCGTCCACGACCAGCGCAACCTGTCCTTCGCCAAACCCCGCAGCAACAACTCATCCGGGCGACGGCCGGTCACCCTGGTCGCCGTCACCTTCGACGGCCGCCTTGAGGTCACCGACCCCGACCTGCTGCGCCGCACCCTCGCCCAGGGCCTGGGCAAGGCCAAGGCATACGGCTGCGGCCTGATGACCCTCGTCCCGGTCCCTGGCACGGGTGAACGAAGCCAGTGACGACCGTCAGCAAACGCACCGCGCTCACCCCACGCCACCTCACCCGCACCAGCGAGCGCCTGTCCTTCGTCTACCTGGAACGCTGCACCGTCCACCGGGACGCCAACGCCATCACCGCCGAGGACGCCGACGGCACCACACACATCCCCTCCGCCACCATCGGCACCCTCCTGCTCGGCCCAGGCACCCGCATCACCCACCAGGCGATGAGCGTCCTCGGCGAGACCGGGGCAGCCGTCGCCTGGGTCGGCGAGCACGGCGTGCGCTACTACGCCAGCGGCCGCGCCCTGACCCGCTCCTCCGCCCTCGCCGAAGCCCAAGCCCTCAAATGGGCCAACCCCCGCACCCGCCTCGCCGTCGCCCGCGCCATGTACCGCCTGCGCTTCCCCGACGAGGACCCCGCCGGCCTCACCCGCCAGGAACTCCTCGGCCACGAAGGCAGACGCGTCAAAGACTGCTACCGCGAACACGCCGCCCGCACCGGCATCCCCTGGAAAGGCCGCAAGTACACCCCCGGCGACTTCACCAGCGGCGATGCCGTCAACCAGGCCGTGACCGCCGCCGCCCAGTGCATGTACGGCATCGCCCACGCCGTCGTCGCTTCCCTCGGCTGCAGCCCCGCCCTCGGCTTCGTCCACTCCGGCCACGAGCTGTCCTTCGTCCTGGACATCGCCGACCTGTACAAGACCGAGATCGGAATCCCCCTCGCCTTCGACATCGCCGCCGACGACGAACAGGACGTCGGCCCCCGAACCCGCCGCGCCCTGCGCGACCGCATCAACGCAACATCCCTGCTCGACCGCTGCGTCGAGAACATCAAGACCCTCCTCCTGCCCGACACCACCGCCACGGGTGCCCAACCCGCCGACGAAGCGGACCGCGTCACACTCCACACCGACCGCGGCCAACAGGTCCCCTCCGGACGGAACTACGCCAACACCGACGACAAGGAAGCGGTGCTCTGGTGACCGTGATCGTCCTCACCAACTGCCCGCCCGGACTCCGCGGATTCCTCACACGCTGGCTCCTGGAAATCTCCGCAGGCGTCTTCATCGGCAACCCCTCCGCACGCATCCGCGACGCCCTCTGGGACGAAGTCCAGCAATACGCAGGACAAGGCCGCGCCCTCCTCGCCCACACCACCAACAACGAACAGGGCTTCATCTTCCGAACCCACGACCACACCTGGCACCCGGCCGACCACGAAGGCCTCACCCTCATCCGCCGCCCAAACCCCAACACCCAGCCGGCCGGCAACGCCCCCCAACCCGGCTGGAGCAAAGCCGCCAAACGCCGCCGCTTCACGAGGGGTTGAATTCCGCAATGTCTAATTTGCCCCAAATCTCGGAATCTGGGTAAGTGCTGAAAAATCTGACCTGCCGAACCTAAACCAGCAGGTCGTGCAGTGTGCTCCCCGCGCCCGCGGGGATGGTCCCCCGATGTGCGAGGGCGCGATCCGCCGGTCTCCGTGCTCCCCGCGCCCGCGGGGATGGTCCCTTCCCCGTCCGCGCGAAGTCTGGTGACCCGAAGTGCTCCCCGCGCCCGCGGGGATGGTCCCAAGCTGCCGCCCACCCAGTCCCTCATGCACCAGTGCTCCCCGCGCCCGCGGGGATGGTCCCGAAGTCCAGACCCTCACCGTGACGGGCGCGCCGTGCTCCCCGCGCCCGCGGGGATGGTCCCCACTCCGGCCCCTGGCCCCGTGCGCTCTGCTGGTGCTCCCCGCGCCCGCGGGGATGGTCCCTCCGGCACGCCGCAACGACGTCGGGGCGCCGAGTGCTCCCCGCGCCCGCGGGGATGGTCCCTCGGCCCTCGCCCGGACCCTTGCCGGGCATGAGTGCTCCCCGCGCCCGCGGGGATGGTCCCGGCGTCGGCAACCCGACGACCATCCGCGTGTTGTGCTCCCCGCGCCCGCGGGGATGGTCCCGTCCGAGTCGTCAGACTCAGATCCATGATGATGTGCTCCCCGCGCCCGCGGGGATGGTCCCTCCAGCCCCGCAAGTTCGAGCGTGAGCCGTTCGTGCTCCCCGCGCCCGCGGGGATGGTCCCGCCGGCTTGATCGCCGACTTCCACAACCACATGTGCTCCCCGCGCCCGCGGGGATGGTCCCTACCTGGCCGTGTCGGTCGAGGGTGACCAGCTGTGCTCCCCGCGCCCGCGGGGATGGTCCCCCATGGCGCTCACCCTCTTCTCCCGCACCCGCGTGCTCCCCGCGCCCGCGGGGATGGTCCCTGCGCCTCGCCGACCGCGACCAGGTCGACGACGTGCTCCCCGCGCCCGCGGGGATGGTCCAGTCGTCCGGCGCGTCATCTCCCGCGAAGCAATGTGCTCCCCGCGCCCGCGGGGATGGTCCCTCGGCAGCAGCGAGCTTGGCGCCGTACTCCGAGTGCTCCCCGCGCCCGCGGGGATGGTCCCAGGACCCAGATCAGGCCGGTCATCGAGCGGTGGTGCTCCCCGCGCCCGCGGGGATGGTCCCGGGACGAACGTGAGCGCGGTGGCGCTGACGGCGTGCTCCCCGCGCCCGCGGGGATGGTCCCATCAACACAGGCCAGCCCGTCGTCGCCGGGAAGTGCTCCCCGCGCCCGCGGGGATGGTCCCCCGTTGTGCAGGCTCTCCGCCGGGTACCGCTTGTGCTCCCCGCGCCCGCGGGGATGGTCCCGGACACGAGGAGCGTGGCGTATGGCCGGAGGAGTGCTCCCCGCGCCCGCGGGGATGGTCCCCGATCAGATAATTCCGTTCGGCCTGCATGCGAGTGCTCCCCGCGCCCGCGGGGATGGTCCCTGACCGCCGAGAGGAGCTGATTCAGGTGGAGAGTGCTCCCCGCGCCCGCGGGGATGGTCCCCCGTTCATCTACAACACGTACAAGCAAGGGCAGTGCTCCCCGCGCCCGCGGGGATGGTCCCGCGGCGAAGAGGTTCCCGACGACAACCAAGATGTGCTCCCCGCGCCCGCGGGGATGGTCCCTCCGAATGTCCGGAGAGAAGTCGGACGGCATCGTGCTCCCTGCGCCCGCGGGGATGGTCCCACCGTCCCCCCGGCCGGCGAACACTGGGGACAGTGCTCCCCGCGCCCGCGGGGATGGTCTCAGCTCATCGAGGGACACGTAGTCGACGGCCTGGTGAGCCCGGCGATCCGACGAGTGTGCCGAGTCGCTTCACCGTGCGCCGGCGCCGTCCAGCTGGAAGCAGGTCTCCTCCAGCCGTTGTGCCGGAGATCGATCAAGTCCGGTCGGACGGCTCCTGGCATCGTGCCGCACGGCGCACGCTGTGGCATCCGTTCCTGTCGTTCAATGGGTTCGGCAGTTGCCGGTTGCGCGTTCACGCGGCCGGGACGCCGCCATCGACCTGGCTCCCGACGAGGTAACCGAGTGGTACCTCATCCAGGCCTGGTCGGCACCGGCCCGGATGTGGCGGTACTCCGCCAGACCGACAGCTACGGAGCCTCAGTACGAGCGCACTGAAGCGACGACACAACCATGATGCTGTCCCGCCCGCCTTCGCAGGCGGGCGGGGCAGCATCACGTCCAGGGGGGCGGCGGGCGGGCCCGAAACCGCCGTCCAGCCGTGCCGCGGCATCGGAGTGGGTTCCCCTAATCCCGCAGGGTGGGCAGGGTTGACCTGCGAATGATCATTTAGCGAGCGCCTTCCAGAGGCCCATTGCGCCGTCACCAACGACCAGCTCCGGATCGCGCATGCCGCGCCTGCGGCAATCGCGCAGCAGGTCGGCCCGCGACTCGGTCGACTCCCGCAGCCCCTCGGCCGGGATCAGCTCCTTGGCGCCATCCAGGCACACACCCATCAGAACCAGGACGCGGGAGCGTGCCTGCCCGAGCCGGACCTTGGGGGTGCACCCCGCGTCGGCCCACACGTACACGAGGGCGGCGAGTGGCTGGCTACCTGCCCCGGCCGGTATCGGCATGAGGCTGTGGAGTCTTCCGGGGTTGTGGTGGGCGCCGCTTCCGGCTCGCCCGCGGTTGCGGTGAGCGCGGGGGCTGTTACTCACTTTCGGGTGACGGCTCGTGCGGTGGCGGGGCGGCGTGATGTAGGGGCTGCGGGGACTGGGTCAACTCCTGCACGGCGGCGGGAGTGTGCTGGGTCGTCAACATCAGGCGTCAGCGGCATACGTGGATGATGCAGTCGAGAGTCACAGAAATATGGGCAATAGGTAACACCGTCCATGTTTTCACCTCAATTCCCGCACGAGGTGGACAGAGTGTGTGTGGGCGGCCGACCGGTCGCCACCCGCACACCGCACCGACTCCCACGGCGGCCGTGAAGACCGCTTGCGGGGAGGGTGCCCGCACCCCTGAGGGGGACTTCTTGTCCGCTTCCGCTTCTGCCACCGCCCGTCGTCTGGCCGCCGCAGCACTCGCGGCCAGCGCTCTGGTCTCGGTGGTGGCGCTGCCGGCGTCCGCGGCCGACCACGCCCGCCCGCACCACCCCAGGGTGGAGATCTCGGCCGTTCAGTACGACTCCCCGGGACGCGACGACCGCTCCAACCGTTCGCTGAACAGGGAGTGGGTGGAACTCACCAACACCACCCGCAGGGCGGTCAACCTCGACGGCTGGACCCTTGAGGACGAGTCCGGCCGCACCTACACCTTCGACCACTACCGCCTGGCCGGCCGCGCCACGGTCCGCATCCACACCGGTGAGGGCCGCGACACCCACACCGACCTCTACCAGGACCGCCGCCACTACGTGTGGGACAACCACTCCGACACCGCCACCCTGCGCAACCACCGCGGCCGCTTCATCGACGACGAGTCCTGGGGCCACAACCACCACCGCGGCGACGCCCGCCACTGACACCACACAGCGCGTGGGCGGCTGAGCATGCCACCCGCCCACGCACCTGAGACGGCGGCGCGCCCGGCCCGCAACGGCCCGGCGCGCCGCCGACGTGAGGCATGACGTTCTACGGGGCCGACGGGGCCGGGGTCCCGGGGTCGGCCCCGACCACTGATGAGGATCTCTGAAATCGGGTCTGGCCGCAGTTCCGTGAATCCCCAGGTCAGCGGAGTGAGCGGGGGATCGTTTACGAAGACATCCACCGCCTGCTGGAGAAACGCTGGACGATCAGCGCCATCGCCCGCCGTCTGAGCCTCGACCGCAAGACCGTGCGCCGCTTCCGCGACACCGACCTCGACGAGCTGCTGGCCTCCGCCCGCGACCGCCGCCCCAACGGCGTCCTGGAGCCGTTCAAGGCATACCTCAACGCCCGCTTCACCAAGGCCCAAGGCCAGGTCAGCGGCACTCGACTGTTCCTGGAGATCCAGGCTCGCGGCTACCGCGGCAGCCGCCAGGTCGTCCGCAAACACCTCGCCGCCCTCCGCGCGGGCACCGCCGCGCTGGAGGCGGCCGAACTGCTGCCTCTGCCGCCGACTCCATTCGTGCTGGCCCGCTGGTCGACTGCCACCGTCGGTCCGGACATCAAGATCGGCCGCACCCTCTATTCGGTGCCGTGGAAGCTGATCGGCCGCCGCGTCGATGTCCGCTCCACCTCCACGATGGTGCAGGTCTTCCACGACGGCTCCCTCGTCAAGACGCATACGGCCCTTGACCAGGGAAAACGCACCGACAAGAGCGACTATCCGCCGGAGAAGATCGCCTTCCAGATGCGGACGCCGGTCTGGTGCCGAAGCCAGGCGTCCGAGATCGGCGATGCCTGCCGCGAGGTCGTCGACCAGCTGCTGGAGGACAACGTGCTCTATCGGCTCCGCGCTGCCCAGGGGGTTCTCGGTCTGCGGAAGAAGTACGGCGAGACGCGGCTGGAAGCCGCTTGCGCCAGGGCCATCGCGGTCGGCGATCCGTCCTACCGCACCATCAAGGGCATCCTCATCGCCGGCACCGAGACCGATCCCGAGCCCGAGACCAGCGGAGACGCCGGAGCCGCAGCCTTCCTCCACGGTCCGGACCGGCTCTTCGCCACCGTCGTGACCCCCGACCCGACGGACGACATCCACGACGACCAGGTCCACGACGAAGCAGAGGTGGAAGCCCGATGACCGTGATGGACGCCGCCCTGCGGGAGTCACTCAAGGCCCTGCGACTGTCCGGCATGCTGGAGACCCTCGACGCCCGCCTGGCCCAGGCCCATGGCGGCGAACTCGGCCACCTCGACTTCCTCCAGGTCCTCTGCCAGGACGAGATCACCCGCCGCGAGACCGTCGCGTTACAACGGCGTCTGCAGCGGGCGAAGTTCGAGCAGCAGGTGACCCTTGAGGAGTTCGACTTCACCGCCTCATCGAAACTGCCCGCCGCACAGATCCGTGACCTGGGAGCCCTGCGCTGGCTTCATGCCGGCGAGTCGGTCATCCTCTTCGGCCCCGTCGGCGTCGGCAAGACCCACATCGCCCAGGCACTCGGCCACCTCGCCGTCCGCCATGGCGCCCACGTCCGCTTCGCCAAGACCAGCCGCATCCTCGCCGACCTCGCCGGCGGCCACGCGGACCGCACCTGGGAAAAACGGATCCGCGAACTCATCCGGCCCGACGTCCTCATCCTCGACGACTTCGCCATGCGCCAGCTGTCCGCGGCCCAGGCCGACGACCTCTACGAACTCGTCTCCGAGCGGCAGGGACGCTCGCTGATCATCACGAGCAACCGGGCGCCCAGCGACTGGTATCCCCTCTTCCCCAACCCCGTCGTCGCCGAGTCGCTCCTGGACCGGCTCATCAACACCAGCCACCAGGTCATCATGAACGGCCCCAGCTACCGCCCGAACAAGCGGCCCAAGAACCCCACCGACAGGCCCATCAAGGCACTCACCTGACGACCCTGCCGGTCAAGATCCGGCGTCGGCGGGCCGCTGATGCCCGCAAGGCGCCGGATCGCCGCTCTTGTCGAAGACCTCGGCGTCGCTTCCTGAGTTCACCCACACCGTGATGCCCTGATCATGAACGACGACGTTGAACGAAGACTCCTCGGGCTCCGTCTCGGTCACGACGGTGAACTCCTCGCCAGGACGCATCCAGTGATCAGTTCCCCACGGCTCCACCCAGAGGCAGAGCAGGCTGCCCGTCTCGTTACTCACGCTGGTCTTCGACACGCAGGCACTCTAACGAGCCACCTCGTCGGCCCGAGACACCCAGACCGGTCCGGGCGCCTGGGGAATTACGTGAACTTCTGGCTGGGGAGAATTAACGTGAGCGTTCACACCGGCCGCCCTGCCGGCACCTGGTCGTTTCACGGAACTGCGGACAGAGCCAATTTCAATGAGCGCCATCACCCAGCCGGGGAGCGCGTACGGCGGGTCGCCGGACAAGGGTGTCCTCGAAGGCGCGCCGGTGGGGTGTCAGCGGGTACCGGGGGCGTGGCGGCAGGGGGTAGTCGTCGCGCAGGACGCCCTCCGGGAGGACCCCGCTCGCGGGCATCGGCGAGGTCTCGCCTGGTGGGCGAGATAGGCCCAGACCCCGCTGTCCAGCGGCACTACAGCCCCCTCATCGCCTGGCGGACGCCAGGGCGCCCCCGTGAGGGGGTGGCGGGGGACGAGGTATGTCGGGGCGGGGCCGTGGCAGGTGGATCCCTGGGCCGGCCAGCCCCACGAACCGGGCCCCGGGCCCGGCGGGGAGGTACTGGCCGACGGCGTGGCCGAGCAACTCGGCGACGGGACCGGTCGGCAGGTTCACCGGGTGGTCCTCGGTGGCCGCCACGAGATAGGCCAGGGCGACTCCGACCGCCGCCTCCCAGCGACGGCTCCACGACCCGTCGGGTTCGACGGGTGGGACACGATGCTCGGCGCGTTCCAGATCGTCCCAGTCTGAAGGCGGACCGGCGGCGAGTCCCGAGGGGCGGCGTATGACCGCGTCGGGCTCGAGCCACACCGTCTGCCACATTCCGCAGTCGTCCATGCGGGTTGCCACGGGCCGCCCGCACCCATCGCACGCCAGGTTGGGGCCGGCCCGGCCATCCACACCCTGGCAGTAGCCTTCGCACTTGTCGGGGATCAGGGTCATGGACCTGGAGTCGCCGGGGGCGATGACGATCCTGTTCCGCGCGCCGAAGGAGACGCGGTACACCGGAGCGAACACGCCCTGCCGGGCAGCCGCGTCCGCTCCGACCTCCTCCCACAGTCGCCAGGGCGGCCCGGTGGGCTGGGGGTCGATGGCGTACGTCGCGGGCTCCATCAGCGGAGGGTGGACCGGCAGCGCGGGACAGGAAGGGTGTCCATGGATCAAGGACTCGCGGCCTTCCGCCGACATGGCACCCGACGGCCCGGCTACTTGATCAAGGCATTCGCGATAATGATCACCAGGCCGATCAGCATGTCCAGGCCCCCCGCCCGGCACGAGGACAGCCATCCGTGCCCGGCGGTGCAAGCGGCCCAGGCGCCCCAGCCGAACAAGGCTACGGTGTTGAACAGCAGGGCCGCGTCCACTGCCGTGGCCTCTGCCCACCACCCGGCTACCGCGCCAAGCAGGATCCCCACCGTGGGCAGCACGGCGGCGACCAGGGGCCACTCGGCGAGCACCAACCGCAGTCTGCTCGTGGTGGCTGCCCTGCCGACGGACGCACGCTGGGCGATGACGCGCGCGTACCCATGGGCGGCGCCGGATGCCAGCGCGGTAAGCAGGACCCACAGCGCGTCCGAACCGGGATCGGCCATCTCGCCCGTCGCGTCCAGCGCAGCCACCAGGGCGCTGGCCAGCTGCTGGGTGTACGGAGCGTCAAACTGCTGCTCCAGGTCGTTGAGGAACGCGCCCTGCTCATCGATGAGCCGCTGGGCGGCATCGCGATCCGGCCGCCGACGACTACGGCGTGCCCATCGCCGCCGTCGCGGCGAACTCCTCGACACTCCCGTCTACGACGGAGCCTTCGCCCGCGCTGCCGCCCTGGTGCACACCCTGGGCCGCTGCCGGTGGCTGGAACGCTCCAACCTCACCGTCGCCTACGCCGTCGCTGTCATGTATCTCAAGGCCAGCAACATCCCCGTCAGCCCGACCCGCGAACAGCTCACCGCCCTCGCCCACGAGCTGAACAGCCATCGCTGCACCGCCGACCGGATCGCGTCCTTCCTGCGCACCTGGAAACCTTGATCCGGACGGGGCATTGATCGTTTTCGGGCCGCGCCAGGGTCAGTCAACGATCACCCGGTTACGTTCGCTGAAGACTTGAAGGGGCACCCGCCGTCCGTCGGCCGCTGCCCCTTTCATCTTGCGGGTGCTGCAGCACCAGTACCAGCGCGAGCCGACCCGGTGACCAGGCAGGCCTGCCCCGCACCGGGAACAGGTCCACGAACTCCTCGTCCGTGAACAACGACCCCAACTCGTCCCACACCCGGATCGCCAGACTCCCCATCGGGAACGCGGCCTGAGCCACCCGCACCGTCTCCGCGGGATCTCCCCAGATCCCTTCGGCTGCATCGACATCCGCACCCACCCCACACGACAACGTCGGCCCTCAAGACCACAACCGGGTCTCGAAGGTCGACGTCACGCCAGGCCCCGGATTAACCAACAGCATCGGAATCCGGTGCGGGGCCTCTCTACGTCCGGCGTGGGCCGCCTCATCCCCCCTGCATCACCACATCTGTGATCTCCACGGACACCTTCTTGCTCGCCGAGGCCGTGCTGATCGAAGTCGCCGTGTAGCTCAAACTCGTCTCGTCCGACAACTCAGCCGTCTCGATGACCGGCCCGGACTCATCACCACGAATCTCGTAGGTGATCGAGTAGACCGCGTCCGGATCGACCCCGTTCCAAGCGCCCACGTAGGACAGAGTCGGCTCGACCGTCACGTTGCAGCCCGCCGACCCGAAACACTGCCGCTCAGTGGTGCGCAGCCCCATCTTGAAGTCGGTGGGGGTAAGGGCGGCATACGTCGGCTCCGACTCCTCCGTAGCGGGCGCAACATCGTCCTCATCCGGGACGCTCGATGTGGTGGAGGTGGTGGTGGCTGGCTTGCTGTCGTCGTTGGTGGCCTGCACGACGACGATGCCGGTGGTGATGATCGTGGCGATGATGGCCGTAGCCGCGCCGATGATGATCGCGTTGGTGTGGTTCTTCTTCGGTGCCGGCGCGACGGGCGGGAGCGGCGGCGGGAAGTCGGGCGGTGGCGGCGTGGCGTTGCTCATGGTCCCCCCAGAGGGCGTGTGGTGGAGATCCGCATCATGCGCCGCGTGAAGGCCATGTGGAACATGTGTGTCCGGGTTGTGACCCTGATCGTGTGATGGTCCGGCCGCTGGTCACCGCCGGGTACTCACCACACCAGTGAGGACCCTCTACTTGTCGAGCGGCTCGGCGAGGTGCGCCTGCGCGATCGCGTCGATCCGTCGGGCGAGGTCGAAGTCCGCTTCCGTCAGCTTGTGGCCGGCGTCGTGCGTGGTGATCCCGAACCGCAGCTTCCCCCACCGCAGATCGATGTCCGCGTGATGGCCGATCAGCCGCTCAACGTCCGCGACGTGCACGATCATCGCCACGCCACCGTGATACCGGATCCCGTACGAGCGGGTGATCTCATCCCCCTCGCGCCGCCACCCCGGCACGGTCCCCAAAGCGGCCGTGATCTCGTCCTCGGTCAGCGGCACCGGTGCCTCCGCCACGTCAGCTCCCCTCGGTCACAGGCGCCAGAACCTCCGCCAGGTCCCGGCCGACCGGGGCATCCTGCCACGGCCGCATCGCCCGCTGAAGGGTGACCAACTCCCGCCGCATACGGGCCGACCGGGTCTCGACGGCGATGTCCGCCACCGCACGGGCGATCTCCAAAGCCTGGTCCGGCTCGCCCGCGCCGGCCGCCGCGGTGGCGTGCCGGGCGAGGTACACGCCGCGGTCACGGCGCGCGGTCTCGGGAACGACGTCGAGGACTTGGCCCCACAGAGAGACGGCCTCTACGCCGAGGCCGAGGCGCCCGTAGCAGGTGGCGCGCTGCACTTCGAGGTAGCCGGGCGTACGCCTGCATGCGTTGCCCCACGGCAGATCGTCGTCGACCCGTGCGAGGAGCCCGTCCGCCTCGTCGATCAGCCGGTCTACGGCGTCCCGGTCGTGGGTGAGGCTGGCGCCGTGGGCCTGCTGCTGCAAGGCCATGATGCGCACCTTCGGCACCAAGAGGTGCGAGTCCTCCAGCGCGGCCCCGCACAGGTTGATGACCGCGTGCCCGTCGCCGAGGTCGGTACGGACCTGCGCATGGTTGACCAGGGAGTAGCCGATCAGGTGCGGGTCCCTCGACCGCATCGCGATCTCCTGGGTGACGCCCCGCCAGAACGCGGCGCCGTCCATGTCGCCGGCGTCCTGGTACAGCCACCCCACCAGCGCGGCGTACGCGGCCCCGACTCGAAGGAGCCCTCGGCGAGTATCGCCCTTCGCCGAGCGCACGAGCTTGTCGATCAGCTGGTACTGCGCTGCCACGGTGCCGATCAGGTCGTGCGGGCCGAGGAACATGTCCGCCCGGTAGTGGCCTTCCAACTGGGTCTGGAAGTAGTCGATCAGGGCGGGGTCGACGTGCTGCGGGGCGACCGGTCCCGCGACGAGAGCTGACGCGGTGACCGAGGCGAATGCGCGGTGCTTCACCTGCTCCTCTTCGTGGTGCTCGGGTCGGATCCATCCGGGCGGGGTGGTGAATCCGAGGTCTTCGGGCCAGCGGCCGAGCGCGTCGTGGATGACGATGGCGGTCTCCTCCGGGGGCCAGCCGGGGCGGTCGCCTTCCCACCGTCGCCACGTGCGCGGGGACACCGTGAAGTGGGGGTCGTCGAGGAGCCGTTGCCCGTGCTCGGTCAGCCGGGCGGCGGCTTGCTCGATGGTCCGCCAGCCCGTCCGTAGCCGTGCCGCCCTCAGCGCATCGTTGCGGCCCACCTGTCCAGTCTGAGGTGTCATCGCGCCGTCCCCCGGCCATGGCCGTGACGTGGCCACGGATGGCCACGGCACGACCTATTTGCGTCTCTGCGTGCCAGCCCATCATCCAACTGTGATGACGGCACGTACACGGAACGCGACGGGTGGTCCCGGATTGGGGCGGCTGGTGGAGGTCGGCGGATGAGACGACAGACGATCCCGGAGCCGCCGGTCACGCTCGGCCTCCCGCTGGACGAGCCGACGCCGCCAGCCGATTGCGGGGTGTGTGCGGCGCTGGTTCGGCAGCGTGCGGAGGCCAGGGCGCGGGGTGACCTGTCGCGGGTGTCGGACTTCAACGTGGAGATCAGGAATCACCACCCGGCTCGCCGGAAGCGTCGCCGGTGACCGTGGACACCGAGCTGCCGCGCGCGATCGCCTGGTGCAGCTGGCACAGCGGGCTGTCCGACACCGCGCGCCTGATGCAGGTCGGTGAGGCTTGGAAGCTGTTCGCGTGCGAGCGCTGCCGGATAGCGCACGGCCTCGTCCCGCTGGCGGACCAGCCGTGACGGCCGTAAAGAAGGCGCCCGAGTGCGAGCTCGACATGCACCGCTTCTGCGCCGGGCCGCTCGAGGTACGGCGTGAGGGCGCACCCGCGTGGGAGGCGCCGCTGGAGACGCTCACGTGCAGCTGCTCGTGCCACCGTAAGAGCCCCGGGGCCGGTCGCCAGCACCCCCGTTAGGGCGGCCGGTCCGGGCCCCGTCCGGGGCTTGCGGATCTCGAACATCGCACCCTTGAGCTGGGGTGTTGCGACGATCGCTAGAACTCAAGCGTTCCCCTGGGGCCAATGGACTCGTTCGAAGCCACGGGACACCGGGAATCGGGCAAAGCACGAACCACGATTGGACCAAGAGCGCTGACGTCCCTTATCTGCCGGGAGCCCGCCTGCCCGGAACCGCGACGCCGCCGGACGCCGCGGCGTCGAGGAGGCGGCGGAAGGTGGGGCACTCCATGTGGCTCGGCGCGGGGCACGCGGCGGCATGGCGCATGGAGTCGCGCAGTACGCCCAGTTCACGGATCCTGTGGTCCAGTTCCTCCGCCTTGGCAGCCAGCATCTGCCGGTCGATACGCGGCTGCCCGTCCGGCGCGAACATGAGCGCGATCTCGTCGAGCGAGAACCCGGCCGTCCGCCCCAACGCGATCAGCGCCAGCCGCTCCAGTACGCCCGGGTCGTACTGGCGGCGCAGGCCCCGCCGGCCCGTCGAGGAGATCAGACCTTTCTCCTCGTAATAGCGCAGGGTCGATGCCGGGACCCCGGCGCGGTGCGACACATCGGCGATGTCCACGTCTGCCATTCCGCTTGACCTCAAGTCGACTTGAAGTAGAACGCTGTCATCCCGCCACGACGAAGGCAACCAGAAGGAGAGAAGCCGTGGACTCTGCGCGCAGTGCCGACGACGAGCAGGCAGCCCGCTGGAAAGGGCCCGCCGGTCAGGCGTGGGGCGAGCTGAAGGGAGTACTGGACGAGATGTTCAGGCCCATCGAGGAGCTTCTCGTCGATGCCGTCGCCGCCGAACAGGCTCGGCATGTGCTCGATGTCGGCTGCGGTACGGGCGGCCTCACGCTGGCCGTGGCGCGACGGCTGGGTCCGGGGGGTCGCTGTGTCGGCGTCGACATCTCCGAACCGATGATCAGCACGGCCCGGGAGGACGCCGAACAGGAGGCCGTACCGGCGTCGTTCGTCTGCGCCGACGCACAGGACCACGCCTTTGAACCCGGCGCCTTCGACGCCGTCATCTCGCGGTTCGGTGTCATGTTCTTCCTCGATCCCGTCCGGGCCTTCGCCAACCTCCGGCGCACGGTCAGGGACGAGGGTGCGCTGCGGTGCGTCGTCTGGCGTGATCCGGCCGAGAACTCGTTCATGACGACGGCCCAGCGCGCCGCGTCACCGTTGCTCCCGGACCTGCCCGTCCGCCGGCCGGACGAGCCGGGACAGTTCGCCTTCGCGGACGCGGACAAGGTCCGGCGCATCCTGGCGGAGAGCGGCTGGGCCGGGATCGACATCCGGCCGGTCGACGTGGTCTGCACCCTGCCCGAGCAGGAGCTGGTTCGTTACTTCACCCGGCTCGGTCCGGTGGGCATGTACCTGCCTGAGGTGGACGAGCAGACCCGCGGACGGGTCGTCGAGACGGTCCGTGCCGCCTTCGAGCCCTTCGTGCACGGCACGGAAGTCCGCTTCACCGCGGCCTGTTGGACGGTCGGCGCCCGAGCCTCGTCAGCGAAATTTTCCTGAGGCCCGGCCCTCTTGCGTGAGCGCGGGCGCCCGGCGCATGGTGAGATCACGATGACGCTGAAGAAAGCCCTGGTGGTCCGCGGCGGTTGGGAAGGGCACCAGCCCGTCGAGGCGACGGAACTGTTCCTGCCCTTCCTGCGGAGCAACGGATACGCCGTCCGGGTCGAGGAGTCGACCGACGTCTACGCCGACACCGCCGAGATGGCCGGCACCGACCTGATCGTGCAGTGCGTCACGATGTCGGAGATCACGGGCGAGCAGCTCACGGGGCTGACCTCCGCGGTCGTGGCCGGCACCGGGTTCACCGGCTGGCACGGCGGCATCGCCGACTCGTTCCGCGCCTCCTCCGACTATCTCCACCTGGTGGGTGGGCAGTTCGCCACGCACCCGGGCAGAAAACCGTGCGAGCGCCGGGGCGGGCCGGAGGACAACTTCCTGCCGCACACCATCGCCGTCACCGAAGCCGGCCGCGAGCACCCCGTCACCGCGGGCATCGAGGACTTCGAGCTGCACACCGAGCAGTACTGGGTGCTCCACGACGACCTCATCGACGTCCTGGCCACCACCACGCATCCCACCCGGCCGTGGGAGCCCTGGCACCGGCCGGTCACCTCACCGGCGGTCTGGACCCGTCGGTGGGGGGCCGGGCGGATCGTGGTGACGACGCCGGGGCACAGCCTCGACGTGCTGGAGAACCCCAACGTCCGCACCACCATCGAGAGGGGCATGCTGTGGGCGACGCGCACCGCGTCGGCGTCGTAGGGCTCGGAGTCATCTCCCGCGCGTACCTGGACACGCTGGCCGGTCATCCCGCCGTGCGCGTGACCGCGGTCGCCGACCTCGACGCCTCCCGGTCGGCAGCGGTCGCCGCCGGACTGCCCGGCGTCCTGGCACTGACCGTCGAGGAGCTGCTGAGCAGCCCGGACGTGGACACGGTGCTGAACCTCACCACGCCCGGGGCGCACGCCGCCGTCGCCCTCGGGGCCATCGGCCACGGCAAGAACGTCTACGGGGAGAAGCCGCTCGCCGCCACGCTCGCCGACGCCCACGCCGTCATGGCGGCCGCCGCGCGGGCGGGCGTCGGTGTGGGGTGCGCGCCGGACACCGTGCTGGGCACCGGAGTGCAGACGGCGCGGGCGGCCCTGGCCGCCGGGAGCATCGGACGCCCGCTGTTCGCCTCGGCCGTGATGGTCACCCCGGGCCACGAACGCTGGCACCCGTACCCCGACTTCTACTACACCGAGGGCGGCGGCCCCCTGCTGGACATGGGGCCGTACTACCTCGCCTCCCTTGTCCATCTGCTGGGCCCGGTGCGGGCCGTGACGGGGGCGTCCAGCCGGCTGCGCGCCGAGCGGGTCATCGGTTCGGGCCCGCGTACGGGAGAGCGGATACCGGTGGAGGTGGACAGTCATGTCACCGGTGTGCTGGAGCACATGGACGGAACGCTGACGACGATCACGACGAGCTTCGACGGGGTGGCCACCACGGCCTCCCCGATCGAGGTCCACGGCGAGGTGGGAACCCTCACCGTCCCCGATCCGAACCGCTTCGACGGCGACGTTCGGCTCTTCGGACTCGGCGACACGCAGTGGCGCACGCTCCCTCCGGCCGCGGGCTACGTCGACGGCGCACGGGGAGTGGGTCTGCTCGACTTCATCGCCGCCGACGCGCAGCGGGCACCGCGCGCGAGCGGCGAACTCGCCCTGCACGTACTGGAGACGATGACCGCGCTGCTGCGTTCGTCGGCCGAGGGACGGCGCATCGAGCTGACGACGTCGGCGCAGCCGCCCGCCTCCGTACCGCTGACGGCCGCCGAGGACTGGGGCGGCAGGTCAGAGGCCACTCGATGCGCATGATTTGAAAGATGCCGATCGTGAAGGTGTCACGGTGACGTGATCCGGGATGGCTGTTACGCGCCGTGGGCTCAGTCGGTGATTGTCCTGCGCCGTAGCCAGCGGCCTCGTCTGCGAGTTGTGTGTGAGGCGGCCAACGCCGCCTCCAGGGCCCGGCGGCTGTTCAGGGTCTGGGGGTGGTCCGGGCCCAGGACGCGGATGCGGTCGTCGAGGGTCTGCTGGTACAGCTCGGCCGCCCGCGCATGTTCCCCCCATCCCGTCCAGGGCGAGGGCGAGGCTGCCGCGGCTAGTCAGGATGTCGGGGTGGTCCGGTCGGGGCCAGGACGCGGATGTCCCGGCCCAAGGGGCCGCATCCAAAAGCACCTGTTCTTGGACCTGTCCTCGGCCGCGTCGACCAGATCGGCAAGGGCAAGTGACCGACACTGCCCACCGCACGCCCCTCGATCAGGTGACGGAGGATCAGCTCTGCACGCAGGGGGCCGTGGATGACAGGAGTGCTTCGCCGGATGCCTGTACAGAAACGAGCAGAGTGTGACCTCTGCCACGAACCGGTCGGTTCTTGAACAGTGAACCTCTCCGCATGGCCTCGTTTCCCCAGCTCAACGCACCCATGCAGAACATCTGCTCGATAAGAGAACTCACATTCCGCTTATGGTTGAGATCGGTGAGTGACGATTTTCGAGGGTCGTATGAGTTTCAGGCCCCAAAAATCGACAGGGTGGTGCGTGAGGGCCCAATCCAACCGGGCGCTTGCGCAGGCGAGTTGGCCCGCGCTGGATCTCACCGGTCTCAATGGAGAGGGCCGGTGCCCGCATCGCATGGAGGACGTATGGGCAACGGCGACGTCACTGACGTATCGCCCCAGGACGGCGGCCACAGCCAGCTCGTCCAGGCCCCTCCCGATCTGCCGCTGGACTTCGAGGCCTTCTATCTGGGGCATCAGGAGTTCTTCCACGACTTCGCGGAGATCCACCTGGGCAGCCGCCGGGTTGCCGAACAGGTGGTCCACCAGGTGTTCCTGGCCATCCTGGGCGGCTGGGAGGATCTGTTGCAGCAGGGCGACCTCGAGCAGCAGACGCTGGCGGTGCTGCACCGCTGTGTCACCCGCCGCCTCAAGGAAGACGGACGCCCGCCGGCCTTCCTCATCAACGCGCCGATAGCCCGCAACCTCGAAGCCGTACGCAGCCAGCTGGAGATCGCCAGCAGCACGAACGGCCTGTACGAGGCGATCCTCCAGCTGCCCACCCGGCAGTTCACCGTCATCGCCCTGCGCCATCTGCTCGGCTACCCCACCAAGCAGATCGCCCGCTACATGGGCCTGGACACGCGCACCGTCGACTACCACGGCCGCAAGGGCAAGGAACGCCTGCGCATCCAGCTGCGCCTGCCGGCCTCCCCGAACAAGAGCAAGAAAGGAGCGGGACAGTGAGCACCACCATCGACGCCCTCCTGGCCGACGCCCGTGTCCCCACCAGCCGGCACGAGGGTTTCGACGTCGGCGCCGCGCTGCGCCGGCTCGCCGCCGACGCAGCCACCGCGTCGGCGACACCGAACCCGGACATGGTCCGTGCCGCGGAGGCCGCCCAGCGGCTGTCCGTGGTCTGCCGCTGGGTCCTCAACAAGCCCGACGCCGCCGACCACGTCGACCGCCTCGCCCAGGAACCCGACGCGGTGACCGCCGACCAGCTGGACGTCGACGGCGCCTTGGTGTTCGCGTGCCTGCTCCACCTGACCGACCACCGCGAGAGCGCCCAGTTCTGGTGGCAGCTCGCCGCCGGCGCCGGCCACCGCGCCGCCGCCTACTGCCTGCACCTGCACCACCTCGCCCTCGGCGAGACGCGCGAGGCACGGCACTGGCTCCACGAGGTCACCCACGACGTCCTCGACTCCGAAGCCCCCGACAGCGCCTTCCTCGCCACCCTGGAAGCCGTCGCCCTGTACGTCCGCAGGACCGGCTCCAGCCTCACCAGCCCGCCCACCGGAGGCCTCGAAATGGAAGTCGACCGCCTCGCCACCGACAAGGCCGGCTCCTGCATCATCGTCCGGCGCCCCGACCAGCAACTCGCCGACCGGCTGCACGACTTCACCCGCCGCTGACCGCACCGAGCGATACACCCTGTGCCGGGCCTCACCTCACGGCTGAGCTCACGTCATCTGCCCGCACCTTCAGCACGGCCATGGGCTGCGGCGCTCGGACATACGACTACGACGCGGAACCGACTGTGAGCGGCCGCCGATGAGGCTCTCCTGAACGCGCAGAAGGAGCCCTGCATCCCAACCGGTTTCTCAGGCCACGGTGTTGGGAGGGCTCCCTGCGCGGTGTTCCAGCACGCCTAGAACGAGAGGAACTCCGTTGGACGAGAGTAACGCGAACCACGGGCCGAAGCACTGGGCACGCCTGGGCAGGCGGCTCATGGATGCCAGCCGTCGCCTGCGTAAATGGCTCGGAAGCCATGGGCAGGATCTCCAGATCCAGTTTCTCCAGGGCGCGGCGAACAGGCTCGGCAGCGGCGCGGTGACCCTGATCATCCTGTGGTGGGAGACCCACCGCTGACACTGACGGCGGGCCCACCCCAGTGGGCCCGCCCGGTCGTCGGCAACCCGCCGTTCGCGAACTTGTCAGCCGCGCCGTCCCCGCCTTCCACATGCAACGGCGGGCGGGGTACCGGCCACTGGCCGACGGAACCGGCGGCAAGCGCCGCAACGATGCTGCGGCCCTGCCGGGTCCCTGAGTTCAGGCTGCGACCGAAGGGAATGCAAATCACAGAATCTCACCATGTGTAGTCCCTATCTGGTGCAGACTGGGCGCCGCTCCCTGGGCCCGGGACTCTGCCCGTGCCCGGTTACGAGAAAGGCACCACTTTGCGCCGTTCCTCACGTGTCGCTGCCCTTGCCGCGGCCACGGTGACCGTCATCGCTCTGCCGATGCCCGCCCATGCGGCCTCCACCAGCGGGACTCTCATGGTCACGCACGCCCGGCCCAACGCGGCCGGGGCCGACGTCAAGAACGGCAAGCAGGTCAATCTCAACGGCGAGTACTTCATCATCAAGAACGTCACCACCAAGACGGTCAACACCGGCGGCTACATCCCCGACATCACCACGAACACCTACGGCCGCGCGCTGCCCTCCTACAGCCTTCCCGCCAAAGCGAAGGCGTACGTACACACCGGCAGCGGCACCAACCGCAAGGACTCAAGCGGCAACCACCACATCTACCGCGGCTACGGCCGGCACGTGCTGCTCAACTCCAGCACCGCCAAGAACCCCGACCTGCGGCTGAAGAAGCCCGGCAGCGCCGACAACAACGCCGCCGCCGGCACCATCAGCTCCTGCAACTGGAACACCGCGGCAGACGGAAAGACCTACGCCTGCTGAAGACCTTCGGCGGAACGCGGTCGCCGGGCCTCCCGCGTCCCGGCTAATGCGGGGCCTGTGCCGCGTCTCCGTGGCGGACGCGCTGGACGACGTCCGTGTGGAGCGCGGCCAGCCCGCCCGGCGGCAGGGGGGCGGGGCTGCCGGTGAGGGTGTACCACTCCTCCGCGCCGGTGTACTGGATCGCGATCTGGGCGCGCCCGTCGGGCCGGAGGCTGGTGGCGATGGTGAGGTCGCCGGTGATGACGCCGACGTCGTCGGTCATCGCCCCGCCGGGCCCCGCCGTCGCCGCGTCGACCAGCCGTCCGGGCGGGCTGTCGTTGCCGGTCACGAGCAGGTGTCCAGCATGTCGGTGAGCGTGTTCTTCTCCGCCTCGGTCACCGACAGCCCGTACGTGGCCTTCACCGACACCCAGGAGCGGGCGTAAATGCACCAGTACGTCTTGGACGGCGGCTGCCACTCGTCCGGCCCCTGGTCGCCCTTGGACCGGTTGGAGGACGCCGATACCGCCAGCAGTTGTGGGTGGTCCATGTCGTTGGCGAACTCCCTGCGCTTGTCCTGCGTCCAGGCGGCGGCCCCCGAGCGCCAGGCGTTGGCCAGCGGCACCGTGTGGTCGATGTCCACATCGCCAGCGTCGGTGAACGTCTCGTCGTCGTACACGCTCACCCATGCGCCCGACACGGCCCGGCACTCGTCGTCCTGCTCGACATCGGTGCCGTCGCGCTCCAGGACCCGCTCGCGGGTGTCGCAGCCGTCCTGTTCCGCCCAGTGCGGGAACTTGGCGCGGCTGTAGCCGGACATCGAGCCGTGCGCGGCCACCGCCAGCCCGGCCAGCTCCTCCCGCGCCTGCTCCACGCCGGGCACGCCCGGCAGGGTCGTGTCGTCGGCTGCCTGGCCGCCGCCGGCCCCGCTGCCCGATGCGGACGGCTTCGCGTCCTGCGCACGGTCGAACGCTGTGTCGTCGACAGCGGTACACCCGGCCACCGCGAGCAACGCCACAGCCGCCAGGCCCCGCCCCCACCACTGCTGCTGACGCCCCATGACCTGCTTGTTCCTCTCACCCGGCGGCCGTTGACGCGCAGCGTATCGGCTACGGCCCGCCCGCCTGCGCACCGCAGCTACAGATCGCCCTCAAGGGTTGGGCGTAGACCGCGCAGGACGGAAGACTGGCCGATGAAGTCGCCGCCGGATAGAAGGCCGTCGTCCTGCACTGCGCGCAGGCCGCCCAGGCCCCGGTCGAGTACACCTACGACAACGTCCCGCCTCCTTGATCCGCCGCGCCCCAGCGCTGCACGAATTCGGACAGGGCGCGGCGCTGGTCGTCCTCGCGGGCGATCTGCTGAGCGAGAACCTGGCGGTCGATGTAAGGAGCGACGGCGGCGAGGACCAGACGCTGCATCTCGGCCGGTTCGAGGGCTTCGACCTCCCATTGCACCGGGCGTTCGATGTCGAAACCGTAGCGACGTGCGAAGGCCTTCCACCGGGGATCACCGCGTTTGCCCTCGGCCGCCGGGAGCTCGTGCTCGCGGACCTGGTCGTAGGTGAGCAGCACCCGGGTGACTCGGCTCCAGCAGCCGGTGCGCTCTACCCAGTCGCGCTCGATATCGGAGCCCGAGCAGTCGAAATCGCCGATGTACGCCAGGTGCGCCTCGCGGCCGTCTCGGGCGGTGCGTTCGCGGACGACGTCGACGTAGGACTGGGAGCCGAAGCCGCGGACCACCAGGACCGGGATGCCGTACTCGGCAAGCCAGCCGGTGAGCAACTGCCGGAGGGTGTCCTTCTCCGCCGCGACATAGAGCGCGTACTTCTGGCGCTGGGTGCGGTCGAGGCCGAACCAGCCGACTGCCTCGGACAAGAACGTGCCCGCATCCGGCCAGGCCGGCGGAGCATGCACCTCGCGGAGGGCGTCGACCAAATCCGGGAAGCGCCCCTCCCGGCGGGCGTGCGCCAGCCGGGACGACAGCCGCCGGTACATCGACGGCGTGTGCGGCAGCACTCCTTCGGAGACCAGCCGGTACATCACCTGGCGCAGCGTGACGCCGCCCTCGTAGCCCTCCACGATCTCCCGTGCCCGGTCCACGACCACCGGCCACCGCACCCTCTCACCAGCCATGCGGTACATGTACCCCTCGCACCGGCCGGGGCCCGCAGACCGCGGGCGGGACAGGCGTTCGCCACGGCGACGACGCGGCACAGCCCCTTCTGCTCAGAGCCCTCCCCACCAGGCGCCGAGTCCGGCTACCGTGGGGGCATGGCCAGGGAACTTCGCATTGAGATCGATGACGAGCAGTGGGCACAGCTGCAGCGCGAAGCGCACGAGCGGCACGAGGATCCGACGGTGTACGCCGGACGCGTCCTGGCCCAGGAGCTCAACAAGGCGCGGTTCCTCGAGGGCAGCGCCCTCTTCCTCAGCACTCCCGGGGTACGCGAGGAGTTCGCCAGCCGGTTCGGCCCGGAACCCGGGCCCACCGCGTCCGCGGCGTAGGGCGGGCAGCGACTCAGTGGACCTCACGGTAGATCTTCCGTGGCTCACGGAGATCGCCCGCACCCAGCTGGGCGACCCTGACGTGACGGACTGGGGAGCGCTGGAGGCGGCCCGAGCGCGGCATGCCTTCCGCGTCATGGACGAGCCTGTGTACCCGCGGCCGCATCACCGGGCTGCCGCTCTCTTCCACTCGCTTGCCCGGGTGCCGGCCCTGGAGCACAGCAACGACCTCTTCGGCGCGACGGTCGCGGCCGGCTACCTGCACGCCAGCGGCCTTCCCGTACGGTTCACCGCCAAGGAGGCCGCCGACCTCGCCGATCAGGTGGCGGCCGGGCAAGTAGACGTGCGCGCCCTTGCCGCGGCGCTCAAGGAGTGGACGGAACGCGCCTGACCGGTGCCGAGCGCAAGATCTACTGCGCCTCCCGCGATGACGATCTATCCCGATGGTGCTGGCTCGGGGGGTCACGTCCGAGTTAGCCTGATTTCGCCTGCAGGCGGCCCTGAGTCGACGTATCAGGAACTTACAGGTGGGATCGAACGCAGTCCTAAGCATTGAGCAAGGGACTGCACCCGCTCCACGGTGGCAGTACCCGCGCGCGTCGGACACGCGCTGCTGGAGACGCTGAACGTCGGCAGGTCTCAGCGACGACCGCTCTGAGGGTGGTCGAGCTGAGGCTGCCTTTCACCCAGTTCGGCTTTCCCCTCGGGAAAGGGAAGGCCGCCGGTGGAGACCGACCACATCGTTTTGATCATCGTCGCCGTATTTGCGATAGCGGGCCTCTTGCTGATGTTCCTGCGTGCGCTCCTGCACGATCTCAACTCGTTCATGCGAGACCTGTTCAAGGTGATCGACACGTGGCACGAGCTCAAGGAGAAGTGGAGCCGCGCCCGCACGGAAAATCGTCCGGCGAAGACATCTGACGACTGACGCGGCCGACCACGTGTACGCGTGCCCTGGCCGGAACCCTGCAGGAGGGGACCGAGCGCAGCTGAGCATAGGCTCCGTCCGGTGGAGACGTTGCTGATCATCACAGCTGCCGCCTTGTGGGGCTGCGGCACGGGCGTGCTCATACCCCGTCCCGCGTACCGGTTCTCCGTACCGCCCGAGGAGCCCTGGCGGTCGGCATGCCCGGCCGGACATCCCCTCACCGGCGTCGGCAATGGATGGCTGGGGCGTACTAGCTGCGCCACCGGGCACGCCTATGGGCCGAGCACTCTCTCCATCGCCTCCGTCACGGCCGTGGTCTGCGCGCTGCTGGCGGCCGCCACCGGGACCCGCCCGGAGGTGGTGGTCTGGCTGTTGCTCGCCCCGGCCGCCGTGCTGCTCGCCACCGTCGACTTCGCGGCGCACCGGCTGCCCGACGCGCTCACCCTGCCGCTTGCCGCGGCCGCGCTCGCCTTGCTGGGCGTCGCCGCAGTGCTGCCCGACGCCGGCGGCAGCTGGACGTCCGCGCTGTTCGGTTCCCTCATCCTGGGAGCCTGCTACTTCGTGCTCTTCCTGATCAGCAAGGGCTTCGGGTTCGGCGATGTGAAACTCGCGCTCGTCCTCGGGGCTGTCCTGGGCTGGTACGGCTGGGCGATCGTCCTGGTGGGGACGTTCGCCGGGTACCTGCTCGGCGCGCTGTACGGCATCGGCCTGATGCTCGCGGGCCGGGCCGACCGTACGAGCAGGATCCCGTTCGGCCCGTTCCTGCTGGCCGGGACGCTGGCCGGCGTGCTCCTGGGCTCCCACGCCTCCTGACCCCGGGCTCCTAAAGCCGGGTGACGCTGGATCGGGTGCTGTGTGCCGATGGCGCACGGGGCGGGCTTCGTGCTGACTAGCCTGGGATCGCGCCGTCGCGAGCGGCTGCACGGTGAGAGGAAGTCGATGACCGACCAGGCAACCACGTCCCCCGCCAAGGCGGATCCCAGCACCCTGACGTTGGAGTTCCGGCATGCGCACCGGCTTGTCGATCCCGCCGCGGAGGGCGTCCAGACCTGGCAGATCTCCCTCCTCTCCGACGACAAGGCCGTGGCCCGGGTGCGTGCGACACGCGGCCAGTTCTGGAAAGCCCACAACCTGGGCGAGCGCATGGCCGACGAGGAGTCCCTCGCCGCGGTAGCGGCGGGCCAACTCTTCGACGTCGACGGCCAGTTCACCCCGGAATACGAGACGTTCGTCGACCTGCCGGGCAATGTCCTCGTAGTCGACGACCTTCATATCGCCGCGCCTTGGGACGATCCCTGGATCGTCGCCGGGCTGACCTCCAGCATCATCGACCGGCTGACCGACAACCAGTACGCAGTGGTCCTCCCACGGGTCTCCGGTGACACGGAGGCGGCCCTTCTCACGGAGGCGGGCGTCCTGCTGAGCGCCGAACCGTTCTCCGACGAACTGCTGATCATCGACACGTCGCTCGCTGCTCCCGAAGAGGCCGCGCACCGTGTGCGCGAGCACCTGCGCTCCCGGGCCCGTTACGGCGGAACCGCCCCCTTGAGCGAGGACTGGGACGAAGACGACGAAGGGGAGGAGGTCCTCACTCCGAGGACACGAGCGGTGCTGTACCTGGCCCTGCAGGAACTATCGGACCAGGCGTGGCAGGAGGTGTCCGGGCTGGGGGATCAGCCGGCCGAGCGGAGCGCCGGCGGGCTCTTCGGCTCGCTGCCGCGGGTGACCTGGCACCAGGACGGTTCCTGGCGGCGGCAGATGGCCCGGGCCTTCGACGACTTGGCCGCCGACTGCTCGTCCAACGCCGAGGTCGAACCGCGCTGCACCGGCGAGGAGATGGCCCTGCACCTCGGTATCTCCCGCGCCCAAGACCTGACGCGCAACCGGCCGCGGCTCGTGCGTGACACCGTGGCAAACCTGCCCGAAGACCGGGGCGACTTCGACTGGGGCGCCTGTTCCGACGTCCTCTTCCAGGATCACGACGTTCTGATGCTGTTCGACCACTCCCTCGACGGCGTCGAGCAGCCTGACAACGAGATCCATCAGTCACTGGGCATGATCAATCTCGCCCCGCACGACTGGTTTGCCGCCTTCGACCCTGGTCAGGCCCGCGACTCCGACCGCGGCTTTCGCCACCCCTGAGGTCAGGCCGCCGCCAGACCGGCGGAGTCACCGCCGCGCCGCTCTCCGCCTCCCTGTACGCGGCGGTCAGGTTGCCGGTGTGACGGGCCACCGCATCGGTGGCCCCCGGTTCGCCCTTCCGGCTATGCGGCAGCGAGCTGGAGGAGTTCCGGAACGCCCTGGGCGTCCTGGTAGTGCTGGAAGCGGGGGAGAAGGTCGTCGACAAGCTGCACGCAGCGAGGTGCTCCGATGCGACGTGCCAGCAGCAGGGACTCGGCCGCGGCGGCCACGGCGGGCTCGGGTTCCTTCAGATCGAGGTAGCTCGCGGCACGGTAGGCGAGAAACACCCCGCGGGTCTTGTCCCGGGCCGGGGGCAGCAGGCCTTCGCCTTCAGTGATCAGCCGGTGAGCGCGGCCGGTGTCGCCGAGGTCCAGGAGGGCTTGGCCGGAGTCCACGGCGAGATCGGCTTCGGACACCCAGGCGCACCAGGCGGGCCGGTCGGCGCCGGCGTCGCCCAGGTGTTTCTCCGCCGCGGCAAGGGCGCGCAGCACGGCTCGCCGTTCGCTCCGGTCGCCCTGTGCGGCGAGGGTGCGGGCGAGGCGTAGCTGGAGCAGGCAGCGAGCGGCGGGGTTCTGGGCGCGGGTCAGGGCGTAGTCGAGGATGTTTGCCGCGGTGGTGTGGTCGCCTCGCCAGGCTGCCTGGTAGGCGAGGTCGCCCAGGAGGCCGGCGCCCATGTCGCGGTCCCCGGCGGCGTGGGCGTTGTGCAGGCCGGCGATCCAGTTCTGGCTGGCGTGGGTGTGGCGGCCCAGGTCGAAGCGGTGCCAGGCGACAGTCTGGGACAGGGAGGCCGCCAGGGTGTGCAGCCGCAGCCCGAGGGCGTGCGTGTAGCGGCCGTGTTCGAGCAGTTCGGTCACCGTGGACAGGTGGGCATCCAGCAGCGTGGCGGTGTGCTGTCGCTGCTCGGTGGCGTGAGTGGCGAGTTCCTGGGTGGTGTTCTCCAGGAAGGCGACGAAGTCCTCGCCGATCGGTTTGCCGTCGCGGGCCTGGGCGAGCGCGCTCGTAGGGCCGACGGCCCAGTCCGCGGCCAGCGCGGACAGGGCGACGCCGGAGATCGTGAAAAAGGTGCGGCGGTCCATCGCTGTTCGCAGGGCCTCTCTCAGTGCGGGCACGGAACTGTGGGGTCCGAGAGGAACGACGCCGTTGGCCGTGAGCGGGAGCCAGTTCGGCCAGTCGTCGCCGCGGACGATGTCCGCGGGCAGGCCGAGCGCCTCGGCGATGTAGACCTGGGATTCCTGGCTGGGTTCTACACCCCGCTCCCACTTGCGTACCCGCATCCGGTCGGTGCCCGAGCGCAGGCCCTGTCGGCGGGCTGCGGCCTGGATGCCGGCCGCGAGTGCATCCTGCGTCATGCCGCGGGCCATCCGCGCGACGGTCAGGGGGTGACGGGCGGTTTCTTCCACCCAGCCATCCAATCACTCACCGCACACGAACAGTGACGGATTGCCGGAGCGGGACTCCCAGGGGACTCCCTTTCAAGCGTCGTCCGATGCAGACAGTCGAGCCGACGCTGGACGTTGCCTCATGTGAGTCGGCGCGGCCAAGGTCGTAGACGTATCAGGCGGAGGCGGCGCCGAAGGCGTCGACCGGGGGCGGCAGGGTGCGGAGGCGTTCGCTCAGGTCTGCCACGCTGTCGGCCGGGCGGTCAGCGAGCATGGCGTCGAGTCGCTTCAGCCGGGTGCGGGCGGTGGAGCGCAGGCGGCTGGGCGGAATGCGGTCGAGCACATCCATGCCTCGCTGTGCGGCGTCGGTCGGCTGGGTGGAGGCCTCGGCCTGGGCGAGGACGAGGGTGGCGGCGGCCCACCCCGGCGTACCGGTCGTGCACGTGGCCGCGGAAGTTTCGGCGCGGGAGCGGGCCTGCTCGGTGCGGCCGAGCGCGAGGTGTGCCTCGGCCTGATGCAGGGTCAACTCTGCAGTGTCGAAACCGAACCGGCCCGGCGCTTCGCCGACGGGGTCGGCGTCGAGTTCGGTCAGTGCTTCCTCGAGCGCACCGGCTGCCTCGCGGTCGCGGCCCTGCTGGGCGAGTGTGGGCAGCATGGCCCACGCGTGCAGCTGGGCGCGGGGGAGTCCGCGGGGGGCTGTGCCGGCGCCGCGTTCGGCGTAGGTGAGCGCAGCGGTGAGACTGCCGGTGCTGCGCGCGACCATGCTCAGCGCCCCGTAGGCCCAAGCGGCCAGGGCCGCATCGCCGCACCGGTCCGCGTACGCGGCGGCGGTTCCCAGGTGGGTGCGGGCGCCGGAGGGATCGTCCAAGTGGAAGGCGAGATTGCCCAGCAGGGCCGAGAGCCGGCCGACCTGGCGCTGCAGATCGGTGCTCGCCCCGCCCGGGGTGAGGACCCTTGCCAGCAGGGCGCGGGTGGCGTGAACCTCTTTGAACAGCACGGGTACCGGGTGCCGGGAGTAGTTCAGTGCGTAGTGGTCGGCTGCGGCCTCGGCGAGCTCGGCCACCAGGGCGCTGCCGTCGGGCTCGGCCAGGAGCGCCAGTTGGAGGGATTCTCTGACAGACGGAAGCCCAGCGTCGGTGGTCATCTGCTCCGCCCCTTCCTGCCTGCCGGACGCGGCGACGCCAGCGTCGTGGTGACCGTACCCGATCAGCTCCGCCGTCCACGCGGACAACTGCCGTACACGCCGGACCTGATGAAGGCCCAGTTGCTCGGGCCGGGCGCGGTAGACGCGGCACAGCATTACTGCGTAGTCCCCGCCCGGCCGCTCGTTGAGGTCGTGTTCCCACCGGCACAGCATCGATTCCGATAAGCCGGGCGGCATCAGTCCGTCGGCTCGGTAGAGCTCTCCTACCTGGTTGACGGTGTCCGCTCGGGACCAGCCCAGGGCGAGGCGCCACGCCTCCAGTTGCGTGACCTCGGGAAGGGCGTCATGGATTGCTGCCGCGGCCTGCTCATTCGTGTACCCGTCGCGCTGACACCGCGTCCGTATCCGGGCGGCCTCGCGCACGATGGCGGCGCGGCGCGAGCGGGTGATTGAGGCGGCCATGGCACCCCCGTACAGCCGGTCCTGGAAGCGCTCACGGTAGCCGAACCGCACCCCGTCCGTCAGGCCGGTGGCTCGCATTGCGGCCTGCCGCAATGCGAGCCCTGAACATGCGCAATGACCGCCCTCAGAACTGGCGCGACGCTGTCGGAGGCGGCTTCGGCTACGGGGCCGCCTCACTGTCCGCGCAGAGGAAGGGCATGTCGGGCGCAGCCCGGCATCGCACTCCAGGATCGCGTCTCCGTGCTCTCTCAGTCGGCCAGCTGATGCCGGTGACCGCTGAGGGACTCCCGCGGGACTCCTTCCAAGCCATCGACGTAATCGAACAGTTGAGCCGATTCTCGTGGTGTCGCAGCACACGAGGCGGCACAAGAGCCATACGAAAGGGGGTGCCTGCCATGTCCTACGACCAGGTGGCGGGCCAAGTTGGGGATGCGCCGCCGCTTCTGCGCACTGGCACGTCCAGTACTGCCGAAGCTCTCGCGCGCAGCGGTTTCGCTGCGCGTGCCGAGTTCGGCCAGCACTTCCTGCGCTCTGCGGACTCGGCTCGGCGGCTGCTGGACTGCGCCGAACTCACCACTGCGGCACAGGTCCTCGAAGTGGGAGCAGGTCTGGGCACGCTGTCCGCGGCCGTCGCGGCCGCCGGCTGCCGGATCTGGGCCGTGGAGCGGGACGTACGGCTCGGCGGAATCCTGCAGGACCGGCTGAAGCCCTTCGGCCGGCGGGCGCGCATCACGATCAACGACGTGCGCCGCATCGACCTGGACGGAGGGCTGGACCAGGGCAGCGTGCTGGTGTCGATCCTGCCCTTCGACTGGGAGCTGTCAGTGGCACTGGCCTCCCACGTGTTCGCTGCCACCCGCAAAGTGACGCGCGGAATGGTGGTGGTGCCGCGCCGCACCCTGGAGGACCGCAGCGCCGCCGGCGTCGATGACGGCCTGCTCTGGGAGGAGATCGACGGCATCTCCCGGGGCGAGTTCTGGCCCAAAGCTCCTGGAACGCTGCGGGTGGTCGCGATCCGGAGGAGCCGATGACCTGCTCCCTGATCGTCACCAACGACTTTCACTCCGCTGTCCCCGAGGGACGCGGCTTGCTGGCAGCGCTGCGCCGGCGACGCGCCAACGGGGCACTCGTGGTGGATGCCGGCGATTTCTTCGGCGGCAACGCCTTCCACGCCTTCTCCCAAGGGCTCATCGAACAAGGACTCCTGACAGAGTTGTACGACGCGCTCGTGCCGGGCAACCACGATGTCGCCGACCTCATGCGGCTCGAGAACCCACAGACGTTTCCGCCGGTGGTGTGCGCCAACGTCCGCCCGCCGCAGGGCTTCGCCGGTCGCTGGGAGCGCAGCATCGTGCTCGATTCGCGGGGTCAGCGCGTCGGGATCGTCGGGTACCTCGGCCGGCAGGCCTTCGAAGCGATCCCGCTTCAGGAGCGCGTCGGCTTCACCTTCCACGAACCGACGGCAACGCTTCTTGCCGTCGAACGTGACCGGCTGACGGCCGCGGGTGCCGACGTCGTCATCGGGATCAGCCACAGCGGTCTCGCCCACGACATCGCCGACCAGGAGCAGGGCTGGCCCCTGCCGATAGTCGTGTCCGGACACTGCCACAGCGCCTGGTACCACTGGTCGTCCGAATACCGCCATGTGATCAAGGCGCCGGAGAACGGGCGCGGACTCGTCCAGATCGACCTGCCGGAACCGGGCAGGACGCGGATCACCGTCGAGACCTTCCCCAGCGAACCACCAGCACAGCCGGACGGCCTGGACCCGGTCGTGGCCGCGTACGACGCCTGGGGAGCATCGACGCTCGGACGTCTTCCCGCCGTCCTGGCCTCCCGCAGGGACGTGGCCCGCGCCGCCACCGAACAGGCACGCAGGACCGTTGGCGCCGATGCGTTCGTTCTCAACCTGGCCAGCCTCCGCACCGGGCTGCCCACACAGGTCACGCGCCGGGCTCTGGCCGACTGCGCGCCCTTCGACGCGGACCTCGTCCTCCTGGACGGCACGCACACCCTGAAGACGGTCTGCGACCACGCCCGTGCCCTGGGAGAGGAGCCCGTCACCGCCCAGGATTCTCACCTCACGTCCGGCGGCGCGTGTGCCGTCGCGACCACCCGCTACCTCGCCGACCGGCTGAATCTGCCCACCCGGCCTGCCTCCCCGCCGTGCACCCTTCGCGGTGTCCTTTCTGCCCTCCTGCAGGAGTTGTTATGAACGACCTGCTGACGCTCGATGCCCCCGCCCTCACTCACGGCCCGACGGCGCCCCGGGAATTCGCTGCCCAGCTCACCGGCAGCGGCAGCGGCCGTGCTCTGGTCCGCTTCCCGGACCCGGGCGATCACCAGCGCAACCTGGAGCTGGCGCTCGGGCTGCTCTCCTCGCTCGGTCCGGTCCTCAGCGTCTACCCGGACGACGGCTGCTGGAGCGATCTGAGCGTGCGCACCGACGTCGACCCGGGCCGGACCCACGGCACCGGCGAGAACCGGCTCCACGTGGACCTCGTCGACCGCGCCGAAAGCCCGCGCTACATCGCCCTGTACTGCGTCCGCGCCGACCCCGCCGGCGGCGGGGCCTCCGCTCTGTCGGACCTGCGGGCGGCCGCCGAAGCCCTGACGCTCACCGACCGGAACCTGCTGAGCCGGCCGGTGTTCCGCTACTTCGCAGATGAGGGAGTGCACGGCGTCGGCGAAAGCCTGCCCCGGTTCGCCGTGCTGCCCCAATGCCTCGACGGCCACGCTGCGATCCGGTTCACCAGCAAAATGCTGCCGCACCTTCAGCGCGGTGAACTCCTCACGATTGACGACCACGCGGCGCCGTCCATCGCTGAGGCCTTCAGCCGCCTGGTCGACGCCGCCCACCAGTACCGGGCCACGGTGCGACTGGCGCCGGGGGAGCTGCTGGTGTTCGACCAGTGGCGCTACGCCCACGGGCGGATGCCGCTGGGCGCGGAGCAGGACGCCCTTCCCTTGCAGGAGCGGCGGCTGCTGAAGCAGACCTACGTCGGGCCAGGGGGTGCCCGGTGATTCTGACCGGCTCTGCGATCAAGGAGGCCGTCGAACGCGGCGAGATCACCTTCGACCCGTTCAACGCCGACATGATCAACCCCAACAGCGTCAACTACCGGCTCGGCCCCCAGCTCAAGGTGCAGACGGGCACCGTGGCAGATCCGCGCACGTCGGCACAGCTGGAGACGATTGATCTGCCCGCCGACGGCTACGTCCTGCAGCCGGGCATCACCTACCTCGGCGCGACCATCGAACGCATCGGCAGCCACCGCTACGTGCCGAGTCTGATCGGCCGCTCCTCCCTCGGCCGGCTCGGCTGCTTTCTCCAGGTGTCCGCAGACCTGGGCCAGCTCGGCTCCGTCCACCAGTGGACGCTGGAGATCGTGGTCGTCCAGCCGCTACGGGTGTATCCGGGCATGCGGACGGGCCAGGTCAGCTTCTGGGAGCCGAACGGCCAGGTCATGCCCTACCTCGGCACCTACGGATACCTCAGCGTCCCCTCCGCCTGGTCTCCGCAAGCGGTCGCCGGGGACGTGCGCACGCCGGAGGTGATCGCATGATCCTCACCGGCCCCGAAATCCACCACCGGGTCAAGACCAAAGAGATCGACATCGATCCCTTCGATCCCGGTCAGCTGAGCCCCAACTCCTACGACGTGCACCTCGGTACCCGGATCGGCTGGTACACCCACGAACACCTCGACTGCGCCCGCGACAACCCGTTCGAGCACCACACCATCCCCGACGGCGGCCTGGTGCTCTCCCCGGGACGGATCTACCTGGCGTCCACCGCGGAACGCATCGGCAGCGACACGTTCGTGCCGATCATCCGGGCCCGCTCCTCGATGGCCAGACTGGGCCTGTTCGTGCACGTCACAGCCGACCTGATCGACATCGGGTCGCACGGCCATCTCACATTGCAGCTCCACGCGGTACAGCCGGTACGCATCTACCCGCGCCTACGCGTCGCCCAAGTGACCTTCTGGAAGGTCCAGGGCGACATCGAGCTGTACTCCGGCAAGTACCAGGCGACCGGCGAACAAGCGATGCCGTCCCAGCTCTACCGCGACTTCCAGAGGCGGTGACCCGGTGCCCCCAACACCCGAGGCCGAGCGGGTCGTCGCGTTGGTCGCGCACCCCGACGACGCCGAGCTGATGGCCTACGGAACGCTGCGCCGCTACCGCCAACTCGGCGCCGCAGTGACCGTGGTGATGGCCAGCCGCGGCGTCAACGGCGTCTCCCTCGCCGACGCGGCCCGCGGCCTCCGCATCGCCTCACAGGACCGCTGGGACGAGGTGCGCCAGGCCTGGGACGGCACAGGCGCCGAGATCACCTGTCTCGACCTGATGGACGGGGCCCTGCGCGCCGACCGCGACCTGATCTCGCGCGTGGAAGGCGAACTGGTCCGCCTCGGCTGCACCACGTTGATCACCCACAGCCCGACAGCGGCCAACGACCACCAGGACCACCTCGCGCTGGGCAAAGCCGCCTCCAACGCCGCCACCCGGGTCACCTCATGCCACACCGTCCTCTACGGCCAGCCGCACGCGCCCCGCAGCGGCTTCCACCCCACCGTCCTCATCGACATCAAGCCCTTCCTCGACGCGAAGGTCCTCGCTCTGTCCCGGCACGCGACGCAAGGCGGCCGCTGGTACCTCAGCGAGGACTACACCCGGCACCGCGCCGCCGAGTCCGGCTGGCGGCTGCGCCCGGCCGCAGCCGCGCTGGGCCACCCCTTCGAGGCCTTCGAGACCCCTCTGCTCACCCTGCTGCACCCGCCCTCGCACCCGGCGGAAAAGGAGTAGCACGTGATCTACATCGAACAGCCGCCGTTCCTGCCCTGGCTCGGGTTCTGCGAGGCGTTGATCGGCTGCAGCACCGTCGCCCTGTATGACACGGTGCAGTACACCGAGCGCGGCTGGCAGAACCGCAACCGCATCAAGACCGCCCACGGCGTCACCTGGGTCACCGTCCCGGTCACCCGCCGCCACGGCCAACTCCTGCGCGAGACACGGATCGCAGAGAGCTTCGATCCCGCCAGCATGCTCAAGACCCTGCGTCTCGCGTACGCCCGCACCCCGCACCTGGACGAGGCCCTCCAAGCCATCGCCCCACCTCTGTCGGCCGGCCACCGCTGGCTGGTCGACCTCAACCTCGACCTGGTGACCCAACTCGCCGTCGCCCTCGGCGCACAGACCACCCTGCGCCTGACCTCCGAGATGCCCCACACCAACACGGCCGACAAGAACGAGCGCCTGGTCCAGATCTGCGCCCATGCCGAGGAACAGCAACTGTGGGCCGGCGAGGGCACCCGCCAGTACCTCGACACCTCCGCGCTCGCCCAGCACGGCATCACCGTCGTGTGGAACGAATTCGCCGCCCGCCACCCCCACTACGTCCAGGCCTGGCCGCGGCAGGGCTTCAAGCCGGGCCTGTCGGTCATCGACGCCGCCTGCGCGGTGGGCTGGGCCGGCCTGGCGGTCATGCTGCGCGCCGCCTTCACCTCGCACCGGTCCTGCGCACCGCTGGGGGAGCCCCGGTGAGCCGCCCCCGCATCATCACCGGCATTGATCTGCCCCTGGAGCCCTCCTGCGGCTCCACCATCTGGGCGAGCGACGTCTACCAGCAGCTGTCACCGCGCTTCCACGCCACCTTCATGGCCCTGCTCGGCTCGAAGCCCTGGAAGCACGGCTTCGAACAGACAGTCACCCTCACTACGGGCAAGGAACCGTACGGGCCACACTTCGATACGTACGTGGCGGAGCTGACCGGCGAAGTCGAGGAGATCCTGCGCGCCCACCGAGCCGACGTGATCCACGCCCAGCATCTGGGCTTCGGCCTGTCACTCGCGTTCGCCCGTGCCGCCCGCAGCACGCCGATGGTCTCCATCGCCCACGGAACCGACGTCATCGCCGCCACCGACAGCGAGCAGGCCCGCGCGGCACTGACCGAAATCGTCACAGCGAGCACAGCCGTGGCCGTGCCCAACAAGGCCATGGCCGGCCAGGTCGACGCCCTCACCGGCGGCCACTTCACCGACCGGCTCGTGATCATCCCGTGGGGCATCCCCCTGCCCGCCACACCCACCGCCCGGCCCGCCGACAGACAGAATCTGCGGCTGCTGCACGCCGGCCGTCTGGACCGCAACAAGTCCACCATCACCGCGATCGAGGCGCTGGCACTGACCCGCCACGACCATCACCTGACCGTCATCGGCAGCGGCAGCGAACTGCCGGCCCTGACCGCGCGGGCTGCCGAACTCGGCCTCACCGGCCGAGTCCAGTTCGCCCCCTTCCTGCCGCGCCAGGACCTGTGGACGCGCTTCGCCGACTTCGACGCCTTGGTGTTCACCACCGCCCAGCTTGAGGCGTTCGGTCTGGTCGCCGTCGAGGCCCAGGCCCACGGCCTGCCCGTCGTGTTCGGTGATCTGCCCGGACTGCGCGACACCCTCGGCTCCGGCGGCCTGCCCTACACCACCGGCGACCCGCACGCCCTGGCCGCCGCTGTCGACCAGATCGCCGCCGCACCCCACACGCGCCGGGCACTGTGCGCGGCCGCGGCCGCCAATGCCCTCCGCCACGACATAGCCGCGACCGCCAAGCAACTGGACGCACTCACAACCAAGGTGCTGGGAGCCGGCCATGACTGACACTCCGCTGTACGCCAGCCAGCTGTGGCCCCCCGTGCGTCCCCGGGCGGTGAACGCCACGCTGACCACGATGAACCTGCTCGAGTCCCTCGGCTTCGTCGGCCGGACCGCCGCCACCGGCGTCCACACGCTGCTGCCGCTCGGCCTGCGCGTCCACGACCGGCTCTCCCGCATCGCCCGCGACGCGTTCGAGGACCGCGGCGCGAACACCGTCGCCTTCCCCACGCTGCAAAGCCGCACCCTGTGGGAGGAGTCGGGCCGCTGGGACGTCTACCAGGCCGAGGGCACGCTGATGACGACCCGCAGCCGCAGCGGCGAGGACATGTGCCTGGCCCCGACCTCCGAGGAGATCGCGGTCGCCACCGTGCGCGAACACCTGCGATCCCACCGCGACCTGCCCGTACGTCTCTACCTGAGCACCGCCAAGTTCCGCGATGAGCTCTCCCCGCGCGGCGGCCTCATGCGAGGCCGCGAGTTCGTCATGGGGGACGCCTACACCTTCGACACCAGTGCCGAAGGGATGCGCGCCTCGATCGACTTCCTCAACGACGCCTGCCGCGCCGCCCTGCTGGGCATGGGCCTGACCGGCGTGTTCCAGGCAACCGCCGACGGCGGATCCATCGCCGCCGGACCATCCACCGAACACCTCGTGCTGGGCGGCATCGGGCAGAGCGGCATCCTCGCCTGCGACCACTGCGGGCACCGCGGCGACGGCGCCGTGATCGCCGGCCGTCCCCACGTCTGCGACGACCCCGTGGTCAACGTCATCGCCTTCGCTCTCACCCGTCCGGACGGCTCCATAGCTCCTGCGGCCGTGGCCATCCGCTCAGACCTGAACGTCAGCCCGCGCAAACTCGCCGCCGCCTCCGGCGCAGCCCGCGTCGACCTCCTTCAAGCCGACGCGCTGCCCGGCCTGTTCGGAAAACAGGCGGGGACGCTGACCCCCTGGGACTGCTCACACACCGAGCTCTACTTCGACACCTCCGTCGCCCACCTGGACGACTTCTCCATCTCCGACGGAGCCGACGGACTGCGCCCTCACCTGTCCTGGGCAGGCCCGCCGGGCCTGCCCCCGCTCAAGCCGGAGGGCACCGCCCTGCACCGCGCAGCCGAAGGCATGGGGTGCGGCCGCTGCGACAACGGCCGCTACCACACGATCCGCGCCATCGAAGTCGCCCACGTCTTCGAACTCGGCACCCAGTACTCCGCCCCCATGGGCCTCACCGTCCCCGTCCCCGAGGGCAACCGCGGCCCCGCCCACATGGCCTGCTCCGGCATCGGCATCACCCGCTGCCTGCAAACCCTCGCCGACCTCCACCGCGACCACCACGGACTGCGCTGGAAACCCGGATGCGGCCCCGCCGATCTCCACCTCATCGTGCTGCGAGCCGACCTGCCCGAGATGCGCGAGCGCACCGACCGGATCGTCCGACAGCTACGGCAGCACGGCATCCGCCTGCTCGTCGACGACCGGCCGGAAGCAGCAGGTGAAAAGTTCGCCTACGCCCGCCAGGTCGGCGTCCCCCACGCCCTGGTCCTCTCCCCGCAGCAGACCGACACCACCGTCGAGGTCATCGACCGCTGGTCCAGCCGCCACGACTCGATGCCCGTCAGCCAAATCCCCAGCCTCCCCAGCACCCGCTAACCGAGCAACCAGACGAAAAAGCGTCCGAGTGATGCCGTCGCGAACCACATCGGCGGCATCCAAATTCGCACGCCGAAAATCAATTCCATATCACATCAGAAACCGACAGAAGAAGTGGCTGAAATTTGCGGCCAATTACCCTCAGTGCGTTGACTGCCCGGTCCATTCATGCCTAATCTCGTGTAACGCCGACGGGTCGTAGCTTAAGTGGCGGAGCACGGCAAAAGTCTTGCCGAGGAGCCGGTTCGAGTCCGGCCGACCCGACCAACAGCAGCAGCACAGCAGCCCGATGGACCGTCCTGCATCTCGTACCGGCACCCACTCTCGCCGGGACAGACAGTCCATCAAAAGACCACGACCAACTGAACCGGACACGGTGCAATGAAAATTGGAATCACCGGCGGCGGCAGCGCCGGGCATGTCGTCCCCGCTCTCGCGGTAGCAGCCCAGCTAAGCCAAGACAGCACACACAAACTCGTCTTCTTCGGCCGCTCGGACAGCATCGAGCAGGAATACGCGAAGAACGCGAATATGCCTTTCCGGCCGGTCCCCTCAGCAGGTCTGAAACGCTACGGCTCCTGGAGCAACCTGCGCATGCCATTCACCGTGCTGCGCGGCATCGGCGCTGCCTGGAAGGCCGTGCGGCGCGAGCGCCCGGACGTCGTCTTCAGCAAAGGCGGTTACGTCACCGTCCCCGTCGGCATCGCGGCCTGGCTGTACCGGGTACCCCTCGTCATTCACGAATCCGACCACTCGCTCGGCCTCGCGAACACCATCCTCGCCCGCATGGCCTCCCGGGTCTGCCTGTCCCTCCCGCCCTCCTCCTCCGCCCCGCGCTGGCTCAACAGGAAAACGGTCTTCACCGGACTTCCGCTGCGCCACGACCTCGCCGACGGCAACCCAGACCGGCTGCGCCAGCACTGGGGTCTCAAGCCCCACATCCCCGTTCTGCTGATCTTCTGCGGCAGCCAGGGCTCCACCCGCATCAACGACGCGGTGCGCCGCCAGCTCAACCAGCTCTGCGCCCACTTCTCAGTCATCCACGTCTGCGGCACGGGCAACCTCGACCCCGCCCTGGCCGGCGTCGAGAACTACCGGCAACTGGAGTATCTGCACGAGGAGATGACCGATGCGCTCTGGCTCGCCGACCTGATCATCGGCCGTGCTGGAGCAACAACCCTCGCCGAGATCGAAGCCCTCGCCAAGCCGGCCGTGCTCATCCCCCTGCCTGCCTCCGTCAGCCGCGGCGACCAGCTCGACAACGCCCACGCCTACGCCAGTCGCCACCCCGGCCGGTGCCTTGTCATCCCCGACGACGAAGCACTGACGGATGGAGCCAAACTGACCGAAGCGTGCGTGCGTCTGGCCAGCGCCTCCGGCGACACCCAGCAGCCCGACCGCACAGAAATCCACCGCGCCGCCGGCCTGGTAGCCACCGAGGTGCTGGCCGTGGCCAGGCCGCGGCCCACACGCAACCGGTAGCGATCAGCCGTCGTGGTGCCCGTACATCGCCAGGATCTCCTTCTCGGTCTCACCCCGGTGATAGACGTGCCAGTGCATGTGCTGCGACTCCTGGTACAGGCCCTCGTTCGTGGTGATCGACGCAGCGCCGTGCTCCGCCCTCACCTTCCCGGCGACTTCCCGGACGACGTCCATGACCTCAAGGAGAAGATCGGCGTTGTCCTCCCCGAGGTCCACCAACGACGGAACGTGCACCTTCGGCACCACCACGATGTGCACCGGATGCGATGGCCTGGTGTGGTGGAACGCCAGCACCCGGTCCGTCTGCGTCACGACCTTGATGTCCACCAGGCCAGGGATGGCTTGGTGGCAGTAGAAGTCTGAGATCGCGGCGGGAACAGCAGCTGAGGTCACAGTAAGTCACTTTCCGTATCGTGCAGTAACGGGGCAGCTAGATTACCGCCCACCTCAGCAGTCCCAGTGCTGACCAAGAAGACCGAGCCCTGCAGCACGCGATGCCATCAGGACGGCTCCGGTTGGAGGCCCCCTGAGCACGCGCGGTTCGTGAGACCGGCTGCCCCGCTGCGTGGCGGTCAGGTGAGGAGGTAGCGAAGGTGCTGGCGAGGTGACGACAGCGGCGAAGGTGATGGCGGCAGGGTGAGCGGCCGGGTAGGTGGGGCCGCCTACGACGCCCTGCGCAAGACGCTGGGCGCCATGAAGCTGAAGGACCGCGGGATCTCCTACGGCACCGCTGGCAAGGAGGCAACTGTTCGTCCGGAGGCCAGTTTTGGCGGTTCGTTGCTTACGCCCGTCATGCCTCGTTGGAGCCCTCGAGCGCTGATCTACGGGGAGGGGGAGAGGGGGCCTATGGGTGGTGGGGTGCAGGTTCTCGCTGTGCTCGGGGCGCTGGAGGAACGGGCGCGGGCGTCGGTGCATGGCTGGGTCCTGGACGCGGATGTGCTGCCGATGAGGCAGAGCGTGCGGGCGCTGGCGGACCGGGGGCTGGTGGAGATCGCCAGCAGGGAGGACCGGGCAGAGCTGTCGGCGTGGGAGGGCACCGCAGTCCTGTGGGCGGCCCGCGTCGCCCCGGCCGGCCACGACCTCCTGCTCTACGCCCGCTTGCGCCCCTGTCCCGAGGCCGCTCCGGAAGAGCCGGGCCCCGAACACCGGCTGGTGGAGCTGCGGCCGTCACAGATGGCGGCACTGCGCCTGTTCGTCGGCCTCGCCGGCCAGTTGCGAGTACCGCTGGCGGAGGGATTGGTGGAGCGAGTACGTATGGCCCGGTGTGATCACGGGGCGAGGCGGTGGCAGCTGCATCTGACGGCTGCGCAGATGGAGTCGGTGGCGTACGGGTTCTGGCTGCACCGGATGACCGGATCGGCGACGGAGGCCAACCACTTCACCCGCGACTACGGAATCACCCACCGCCCAGCCCCCGCGTCCCTCGCGGCGGCACCTGTCGGCAGGTCACCAGCCGGGCGGATAAGCAGGGACCGGTCGCCGACCCTCGTTAAACCGAGCCATCCTCCGCCACCCGAATGAGTGACAGCTCCTCTGACGTGCAACTGCCGAAGGCGCCCTGCAGTCCTCCACATGCAGCACCGTTCGTTCCACCGTGGAGGACCATCTTGCGTAAGCGCTCCATCCTGGCCGCAGCCGTCACCGCCGGCACTGTTGCCGCCCTGGCACCCACCGTGTCCGCTCAGGCCGCCGAGTACAGCTCGGCACTCAAGGTCCGCGGGGTGCAGTACGACGCACCCGGCCGGGACTCCAACAGCTGCTCCTCCGGCAACACAGCCGCCGAGTACCTGACGGTCAAGAACTACTCCTCCACGGCGACCGTCAACCTCAAGGGCTACGTCGTCAAGGACGCCACCGGCAACCGCTTCACCTTCCCCGCCAACCACTACCTCGAGCCCGGCGACTACGTAAAGCTGCGCGGCGGCCACGGCAGCGACTCCGACAAGTACAACGTGGTCTACCGCGACAACTGCAACTTCCTGTGGAACAACGACCGCGACACCATCTACCTGTACAAGCCCTCCGGCAACCGGGCAGACGTCCACTCCTATACCAAGAGCGGATCCGACCCCGACGGCGACGGCTACATCCGCTACCACGACTGAGCCGTCTCCCAGCAGGCATCGGTCTGCCCGGACACTTCTACACGGCAGCGAATTCGAGCAGCTTGCCGACCTCTTAGGCGTGGCGGTAGGGCGGGAAGCGGGGGAGGAGATCCTCGACGAGGCTGACGCAGTGGTCCGGTGCTCCCAGCGTCGGCGAGCGAGCCGGACGCGTCAGTTCGAGCGGACCAATGTTTCCGGGTAGACGTCGGAGCCGTCACGGGGCGGCTCCGGGTCGGCGACCTTCACGGGCTGGGGTCTCGGGAGAGTCCAGGCCGCCCCGGAGGAGCGTGCGTTGACCGCTCTCGCCGCTGGAGATGAATACGAACTGACCCGATCCGCCCTCGGGTTGGCCGGCTGCCCATTTCACCCTTACGTGGGCGGAGGTGTTCGCTGGAGTCGGGTGAAGTGGGGGACCCGCGATCACTTGACGTGGCGGGATGCCGCCTTATCTGGCTGCATGCGGGGCTGGTCGAAACGGTGTTCCATTTGCGCTGGATGGCGGGTTAGGGTCGCTTTCCGTAAAAATCTTGCAGGGAGGTGACCGGGATGGAGAACAGCGCGCCCGTACGCCGGGGCCGTCCCCCGGGCCCCCGGAACGCCGAAGGGGAACTGACGAGCCGCCAAGCGGCCATCGTCCGCTACATCACGGAGTCGGTCGACCGACAGGGCTACCCGCCGTCGATGCGGGAGATCGGCAAGGCCGTGAAGCTCGCCAGCACGTCCTCGGTCGCCCACCAGCTGATGGCTCTCGAACGCAAAGGTGTTCTCTATCGCGACCCGCACACCCCCCGCGCCTACCGCGTGAGGCCCTCCTGGGCGCCCGACCTGGGAAATAGGAGCGAACGCCCGGTCGAGGTGCCGCTCGTCGGACGGATCGCCGCCGGCGCCCCGCTGCTCGCTGAGGAGATGGTTGAGGACGTCTACTCCATGCCCCGCCAAGTCGTGGGCGACGGCGATCTGTTCGCCTTGACGGTCTCCGGCGACTCCATGATCGACGCGGCGATCTGTGACGGCGACATCGTGACCGTCAGGCGGCAGGACAGCGCCGATCACGGGGACATCGTCGCTTCTAGCGGGGTCAACCGTCGTGCAGCGTGATCCGATGAGGATTCGTGCAGCTCAGCAGCAGCGCGAAGGACGCTACCGCGTGCAACAGGTGTGGCGCTATCACCCGATCAGGTAAGAGGTCGTTTTCTCCCGTTGTTTCATCCCGGGATGGGGAGTTGGTCCGGTGATGTCGGGTCGCGCCAGGAGATGGTGGACTGACTCACCGGTGAGGCGGTGGGCCATCAGGTCGCACATGGCCATGTGGATCATGGCCTTGGAGCGGGCGGGGAGGGTCTCATAGTCGCGGGCCAGGCGGCGGTGGAGCATCAGCCAGCGATAGGTCCGCTCGACCGTCTACCGCTTCGGTACCGGAGTGAATCCCCTGGCCCCGGGGGCGCGTTGGACACTTTCCATGTCGATGCCAAGGGTGGCGGCGTGCTCGACGAGGTATTTGCGGTAGCCGCCGTCTACCCATACCTTCCGGATCGAGGCGTGGTCAGCGGTGCCCCGGTCGAGAACTGGGTGCCGGCCACGGAGTCCTGCACGCTCGCTGCGGTGACCAGTACCGCGAGGAGGAGGCCAAGGGCGTCGGTCACGATGCTGCGTTTCCGGCCCACGATTTTCTTGCCCGTGTCGGTGCCCTGGCTTGAGACGGAGACGCTGGTGGCGGCCTTCACGCTCTGCGCGTCGATCACGCACGCGGACGGTTCGCTGTTCCGGCCCTCCTGCTCGCGTACCAACTCCGGTGATCGCAGTCTCGTCCTGCTGGTCATGGTCACTCCCGCCCATGCCCAGGAGTCCCTGGCGGCACGGGAGTTGCTGTTCCGCCTGGCCCTGCCGCACCCGGAGATCGCCATCGTCTGGGCCGACTCCGCCTGCGCCAGGAACGGTCTGGTGCCCTGGGCGAAGCAGTACCTCGACATCACCATCAACACGGTGCGGCGCCCACCAGACGCCAAGGGCTTCGTCGTTCTCCCGCGCCGCTGGGCAGTGGAACGGTGCTGGTCGTCGATCATGAGGGCCCGCCGTCACTGCCGCGACCAGAACGGGTGCTTGAGATGAGCGAGTCTCTGATCACTTGGGCGGCAAATCACGTTGATGACACGGCAGCTGACCCGCCGCAAGGCCCGTCCCGCCGAACGCCGCGACGTCGCCCACAGCTACGTGATACCGGAAGCCGCCTGATCTGCCGTCAGGGCCGTTTGCGGCAGCGGGGCATCAAGCTCGGGGCGTGGATCGGCAACCAGCGCTCCCGGGCAGCAACCTCACCCCGGAGCGGGAGGAGCAACTCTCCAACATCGGCATGCGCTGGTCGTAAAAGGAGATGGTTGATTGGGCAACAGTCCAGACCATATGGGGTGCGCCATCACCGCGCCACGTCCCCCTCTCAGGACCCTCTGTACGTCTCGGCTGGCGCCGATCCTGTCAGGAAGCGGAAGAGGAATCAGCGATCTATCCTGACGCTATGGGCCGGCATGTCCAATATCCCAATTGGGCTTCCTCTGGAGGCTACGGGAGGCAAGATGCCCATCGTCTTCATCCACGGAGTCAACAACCGTAAGGGCCCTGGCTACGATCAGGTAGTAGGTACTCGCGACGCCCTTTTTCGAGACGTTTTCCTAGCAGCGGCAGGGCTGCCGGACACCGGTGTCATCAACCCGTACTGGGGTGACGCTGGGGTTCGCTTCGCCTTCAATCTCGATTCTGTCCCCACTGGCAGGGAACACGCCGTAACCCTTGGCTCCGCAGGGCAGGACTCCTTCTTCTTGCTGGCTGCTGCGGCATCCGCAGCAGCCCCAGATGCTCCCCTTCCGGATGCTGTACTGCTCACCTTGGCGCGGCTAGACCTCGATGCCGCCCTCGATCTGCTGTACCTCGCCGCAGTGCATGTGGCTGAGGGCGACGAGGCTCAATCGGTGGCGCTGGCCGCCCCGCTGGCCCAGTACGCCCTCGCGCATAGAGCGGCTCCGCCTCCCTGGCTTGCGCCGACTGAACCGCCCACGCTTGTTGATGACGAGCAGTTCATCCGCCGCCTCCAAGAGGATCTTCAAGCCGCTGAACCTGAGCCAGTAGGGCCTCCTGTAGTACGACTCGGCTTCATCGGGGAGGTGTGGGAGCGAGTGCGGGAAGGCGTCGATCGCCTGCACCACGAGGCGGCCGATTTTGTGGGAAAGTCCGCATGGAACGCCGTACGCGAGCTGCTCGTGCCCACAGTCCCCCGTTTTCTCGGTGATGTGTTCGTGTACCTCGAGGGACGCGGGAGCACTTCCGATCCCGGGCCGATACCGGACCGGGTGATGGCTGCCCTGCAAGAGGGCATGAGGGGGCGTACCGCAGATGACCCTTTGATCGTCGTTGGCCACAGCCTGGGTGGAGCGATCGCTTACGACATGCTGTCGAGGTTCTGTACGGACACGACCGCAGACGTTCTCTGCACAGTGGGCTCCCAGGTAGGACTGCTGGAAGAAATGAAGGTTCTCGCAGTAAGTGACGACGACACAGCAGGGCGCAAGGTGGCCAAGCCGCCTAATGTCGAGCACTGGATCAACGTCTTCGACTACAACGACGTGCTGTCATACAAGCTGGAGCCGATCTTCGCCGACGTGATCGACTACAGCTATCCAAGCCATGACCTGCTCAGAGCCCATGGTGCTTACTTCGGGCAGCCATCGTTCTTCCAGCGTTTGGGCGTCCGTGTCCAGGAGGTACGGGGACGATGACCACAGTCCTCGATAAGCAAACGAGGGACGCGGCCGTGCACGCCTTCGTGATAGGTGTCGGCGCCTACAGACACCTGCCTGGTGGCTCGGGACCATTGATGGCGAACACGCTGGGACTTGAGCAGATCCAAGAGCCTGCGCTGTCAGCTCGTGCTTTCCTGGACTGGCTCACCGGCGACTACCCTCACCCTTCAGGCGTGCCGCTGGGCAGCATCGAGCTGTTGATGTCGACAAGCGACGACCCCTACAGATACGACGGCCATGACATAGCGCCGGCAGACCTTCCCAACGCCCAACTCGCGGCCAGCAGTTGGATCGAACGCTGCAACGCAAACAAGGCCAACGTCACCCTGTTCTACTTCTGTGGTCATGGCTTCGCTCGGGATCACCAGTATCTCCTCTTGGAGGACTTCGGCCAGGCACCGCTAAATCCGATGTCGACGAGCATCGACCTCAACCGAATGCGGTACGGCATGGCCAGGTGTGAGGCGGACACTCAGATTTTCATCTCTGACGCATGCCGCCAGGTGAAATGGGACTTGCTCAAAACATTTGACACCCTTGGAGACCCGCTCATACCACCCATCATGGGGGGCAACGCCGACAGGAACACGCCGGTCCTACTTGCCACCCGCAAGGGCGGTACCGCCCTCGGAGCGCCTGGGCAGGTCACATATTTCACGCAAGCACTCCTGGCCGCGCTCCGCGGCGCAGGGGGCGAGGACCCCGGGAACAACGACACGTGGGTGGTCCGTTATCGCAAGCTGGCAGATGCCGTTCAGGATCTTCTGACCTACGGCCCCTTCGGTCCGGCCACAGGGGAGCGCCAGTGCTGCCGCACAGACGGCGAGTCGGAGAACGTGATTCTGGGCCACCTTCCTGGACCGCCCTTGGTGTCCCTCCAAATCGACTACGACCCTCCCGAGAGCGCCGAGGTCGCGACCCTCAGCCTTGACTCATCTCACCGAAACTTCCACCAAACCAGGAATCAGATAGCCGGTCCATGGCAACTGAAGGCTCCGGCCTCTTGCTGGTACCAGCTTCAAGCCTCCTACCTTGATGGAACGTCTTGGTCACGCCCCGTAGCAGTGCTGCCGCCGCTGCCTCGTGTGCCCGCGGTTCACACACGGCGGAGCAACGCCCCATCAAACCTGGCACCTGACGCGCCGTGATTCGGCACACGTCACGATCCAGGGGGGAAGCGCACAGAAAGTGGGGAATTGAATGGCGAACGGCCCCATGGACAGGCGCGCCTTCGGCGGGCAGCACGATCGGCTCACCGGCCAGGGCGCGGAGTACACAGGTCGATACGTGGTGCTGCTCGAACCAGGTGACCAGGAGAACGGGCTGAACGCGCTGCGTTCCTACGCCGACATCGCGTTCGTCGAGCGTGTCGGAGGAATTGAGGCCGCGACCGTCACTGCCTTCCTTGAGCGCCCCGACGTCTCGGTGCTCTTCGAGGAACTCGGCGCCGCGGTCGTCGAAGTGCGGCCCGAGAAACGCCATGCGCTGGTGACCACGGCCGAGGCGACATCGTCGATCATCGCAGCGGAGCCGGAGCGCATTGTCTACGCCTCACCGATCACCGTCGCGACGCAAGCGCCGACCGAATTCTTCCCGGCATACCGCAGTGACGAGGACGTGGTCGCCCGCCACACCAGGGCCACAACCGCCGCCTCCCAGGGCCCGGCCTGGGACGAGCAGCAATGGACCTGGGGCCTACAAGTGATCCGGACCAACCTGTCCAACCTGTCCAACCTGACGGGCCGTGATGTGAAGATCGCCTTCCTCGACACCGGAGTGGACACCGACCACCCGGACCTAGCCGGCCGCATCGAGGCAGCGGTCTCCTTCGTGCCCGGAGAAAGTGTCGAGGACATGCACGGGCACGGCACACACTGCATCGGCACCGCCGCAGGTCCGGTCAATCCTCAGCAGGGACCCCGCTACGGCGTCGCCTGCGAGGCCCGGATTCTCGCGGCGAAGGTGCTGAGCAACGCGGGCACCGGCACCGACGGGCAGATTCTGGCGGGCATGGCCTGGGCCGTCGCCCGCGGCGCGCGAGTGATCTCCATGTCGCTCGGCGTCCCCGTCCAGCCAGGTGAGCTCTTCCCGCAGACGTACGAGAAGCTGGCCCAGCGCGTGCTCGCCCTCGACACGGTGATCGTCGCCGCTGGGGGCAACCGCAGCGAGCGACCTGGGTTCGTGGCGCCCGTTGATCGACCCGCCAACTGCCCCTCCATCCTCGCGGTGGGCGCGCTCGACAAGGCACTGACCACGGCATTCTTCTCCAACGGCGGCATCAACGATCAGTGGGGTGAGCTCAACGTCGCTGCGCCCGGCTGGCAGGTGCACTCGGCTGCTCCTGGTGGCGGGTACCAGCTAATGAGTGGCACCAGCATGGCCACGGCGCACGTCGCGGGTGCCGTCGCTTTGCTCGCCCAGGAGAACCCCAACGCCTCCGCGGTCGATCTCACGGCCAGTCTGCGTCGCTACCTCCCTTGGGACGGAAACCCGCTTCCGGCGGCCGCTCCCGTCATGAGCGCCCTCGCCGTGTCCCTGGAGGTACCTCACACCCCCAAGGGGTCGATAGTGCCCCTCGAAGTTCTCGACCTGCAGACAGGGCACACCATCCACGCGCTGGCACACTGCGGAATGGTCACGAAAGTGGACGTGAAAGAGGGCCCCCTGTACGTTCAGGCGAAACTCGCCGACGGTCAGGTCCTCACAGCGTTCGCCGACATGCGTGGCGCCGCTCGTGTGACCCTGAAGCCGCACAGCACTGCACTTGAGGATGAACAGCCGTCGATGGATAACGCAGCAACCAGCAGCAATGCGTTCCCCGCCCTGGAACGTGAGGTGGCAGCGCTGTACAGCGGCAGCTGGGCTCGCCTGTGGCGCCTGGCAGCGGACCAGAAGTCCTGGACGCCGGTGCCATTCGAACCGATCGCTCTGGTACTGCGATCTGGAGCGCTGCAGTGGGGTATGGACGAGGCTGGCGGATGTGTGCTGCAAGTCGGCGGGGACCACATCGCGCACCGCTGCGTCCTTCTTCCCCCCACCGACCAAGTCACAGTCACCCTGACCCACACGGGGGACGATGAGCTGGGCTTCAATGCCGGATACGTATTGCAGGCTCACAGCGACATCGAGCGAGCCGAGGCACTGCTGGCCTACAACGCAGCTGGCCAACTTACAGCCGCGCAGATTATCGCGGACCACTACGATGCGCTCGCCGAAACCATGCTCTACGACAAGGTGTCCAGCCCTCTAGGGGCGATTGTCGGCGGATACCACCTGCTACGTTCACGCGCACTCGGACAAACGCACGAATGGCCTAAAAATCTCGCTGACTGGTTCCCTCAACTGCCCGACGCCGCTGTTGTCCGGATCGGCCAACTGCTACAAGCCTCAGAACCTGATCAAGATGAAGTGCGTGCCCGAATCCACCAGGCCCTAGACGTCGGCTTGCCTTCCTACACCGATGGTCTGCGGTGGCTGTACCGCGCCACCGAACTGCTGCTGGCAGTTACTCCCGAAAGGGAAGATGTTGCGGCCGCCTACCAACATCTTCGCCCATACGCAGACGCTGCCGATTGGGACGCGGTTCTCACCAGCTTCCGCGGCGATCCGAATGAGCCAACGGTCGAACAGCACACCGGTCCTCTTGATGACCTTGAGAGAACGGAAAACACGGTACCCCTGGTACCTCTTCGTTACGCTTCGTAAGAATTGCAGGTCCACACGCCATGTACAGACGGTCAGTGGCGTAGCCCCGGTTCTATGGCGCCGATGTCGCACCCCGAATCGACTGAACCAGCCGACCTGATCCCCGCGGTGGGAGAACAGATCCGTGACGGGCCCGTCCCGGGGCCTCATCCAGCGTTACTGCGGGCGGGTTCGTCCCGTTTCCGGTCTCCACGCTGGTTGAAGGTCCGGGTCAGCTCACGGTTGGCTTCCCTGGCCGCCGCCAGATCGGCCTGGCTCTCTTCCAGTGCCTCGGCCACCTCGACGTTGCGCTGCTCGAGTCTCGTGATCGTTCGCTGAAGCTCCTCGATGTCGGTGGGAGCGCCAAGGCCCGACTCGCGCCAGGCTTGCTCGCCCAGCTCCTGGGACAAGCGCTTCTCCAGCTGCTGAATTCGTGCGGACAGGCGGACGGTGCGGGCCTGGGCGTTCGCGAGGTCGGCCTGGAGCGAGGCCCTACTCACCGCGGAGGCACCTGATGCGGGGTCCCGCTCCGCGGGCTCGAGCTCGGCAGCGTGCACCAGGGCGAGCAGATCCCGGTGCCGGTACAGGAAGGTCCGGTCCACCCCGGCCTGACGGGCGATGCCCGAGACCGTGATGCGGCTCCCCTTTTGCGCCGCGGCGTTGATGGCCTTCACGACCCGCTGGCGGCGCCGGTCGCCATCTGCCTTGCGGCCGACGCTCATCATGGAGCTCATGCGGTCCTCCTCGGCCGGACGTCGGGCAAGGGCTGGCCGATTCGAGGCATCCCCAGCATCACGCTGCGCCCGCGGCGGATGACCGCGACCGCCTGCTGGATCTGTGCCTGCTCCTCCTCGGTGAGATCGTCCAGGTCCGCCTTGACGCGGTTGATCAGTCGGCGGACCCGGCGGATCTCCTCCTGGGACGGCATGGCCTCGGCGCGGGCCCAGTCGTCCGCTTCGAAGGCGGACATCAGCTTCTCTCGGCTTCGCAGGAGGTCTGCGTGGTACGCCTCCAGGTCCGGCAGGTAGGAGACGTCGGTGTGGAAGTGTTCACAGCCCAGGCAGCGGAAGCGCAGCGGGCAGCTGTGCCCGCCGGCTGCCACGTTCGTGGGTTCCCTGCACATGCCGTACGCCGTGGCGACCTCGCCGATCTCACGCCGTACGTGCTCGGAGTCCAAGAGCCCCTGAACCTGGCGCCACACCCGGTTGCCGTGCCGGTCGAACTGCATGACCGCGACCCGGTCGATGGCCTCACGCCGCCTGTCCTGGCCGATGCGGTAGTACGCCTGGCTGGTCTGCAGCTGTCGATGATCCATGAGGTCCTTGAGGACCTCCGGCTTGACTCCCGCGTCGGCGTGCCGCTGGGCGAAGCTGTGCCGGTACGCGTACGGGAAGATCTTCTTCCTGTCGAACGGCAGGAGCTTCGTGACGAGTTCGCCATCCACCTCCACTTCGAGGGGCACGAGGAATTCGGGCAGGGCGCGGACCCAGTTCCGGTGCTGCTCCCAGATGCCGGAGATCGGCTTGGTCCCCCACGGGTTGGCGACCGGAGAGGGCAGCAGCTTCAGCTCGGATGACGGCGTGTCGGGGAAGCGCTCACGTACGCGTTCCTGTTGAGCGGTGATCACCGACGCGGTCACTTTGGCGATCGGGAACCTTCTGCCCAGCCGGAAGGCCTTGTGGTTGTCGTAGAGGAGCACGGGGCTGCCGTCCGGATCTCGCTCAAGGCAGTCCAAGGGGAGACGGCAGACTTCGTCGGGCCGACGGCCCGTGTCGATCAGCAGTTCCGTGCAGACCCGTACTTCGGTGCCGCTCATCTCCTCCAGGAGGTTCAGGTTGTCGCAGAGCTGCTGCATCACCTCGTCAGGCAGGTCCTTGCCGGCCTCTGTGTCCTCCGGATCATCGGGCATGTCCTCGGGCCCCATGACGAAGTCGGCCCGCAGACCTTCGAGGATCTCGCCCTTGCCCGTGAGACCGAGGGTGCGCCACCGGTTAAGGATCTTGCGTACGGTCCGCGCCATGTAGAGGCGCTGGTGTGCGCTCAGCTGCCCGTTCTCTGTCTTGAAGGCGAGCCGGTTGCAGAACGCCACGATGTCGCGCCGGTCGAGCAGCGCGACGATCCGCCCGCCGTCCTCGCGCTGGAGGCGCAGGCTCTTCGAGAGCTCCACCATCGCGTCGATCTGCCGATGCAGCGTGCGACCGCCGCCTTTCCCGCGGCGCCGCGGCAGATCATCGGCGGCCCATAGCCTCGTGGCTTCGCGCAGCGTGTCCTGGCGGATCTCCGTGAAGTCGGCTGTGCCGCCGAACCCGAAGATCGCGGGGTCCCACACATCGCGGCGCGACTCCTCCTCCGGGGTTGTGCCGAGCCGGTGGAGGCTCCTGCGCATGGTCGTGACCAGCGAGACGCTGTGGCCCTTCAGCCCCGACGTCTCCGGATCTTCGAGGTCGTCGAGGGTCTCGCACCGCAAGAGACGGAGTCGGTCGCAGATCGCCCGCAGGCAGTGCCCGACCGTCCGCACGCCGTTCGCGGTGCGCTGCTGCACGCAGTACAGAAGCTCGGCGATCAACCGCCGCGGAAGGCCCCGCATGCTGACCTCGCGGCCCATGTGGATCGGCGGAGTCGTCAGCCGCCACAGCTCCTCGTCGCCGTCGAAGGTGCCCGAGAACTTCGCCGCGCTGAGCTTTTGCCGGTGCGCGTCGCAGTACGGCGTACTCGGGGTGACCCGCTGACGGAGGCAGGCCGCCACTCCGCATGCTCCATGACTCGGAAGCGGCTGCGGGACGGGGTGGACGAGGAACTCCTCCAGAGAGATCTTCAGCCGATGTTTCCGCTGGTAGTGATGGTTCTGGCACAGAGCTGCGGTCGGGCTCCGCCACGGCCGCTTGCAACCCGGAAGTTGGCACAGCTCCTGGCGGACGTGGACGACGTTGTACCGCTCCTGGCTGCTGAGGAAGTCCTCGATGCTCAGGCCCGACTTGTTCCAGCGAATGCGACAGCCGGAGCACAACGGGCCCTGCTCTCGTATCCCTTGTCGCACCCCCTCACCTGGCACTCCGGCATCCCGATCACCGGGTTGTCCAGCGGATAGTGGAGAATTCGCAACTCCCAGTCCCAGGAGATGAGTTCGAGGAACTCGGAGTCCAGGGCCTCGATCAGTTCCTGGGTCCTCGCGGCGGCCGCCGGCTGCTGCACCGGCAGGGGGATCGCCGACATCAGCGCTCACCTCGCCCGTACAGCTCCCGAGGAGACGGAACACGCTCCACCGCCTCCCGCAGCCGGGCTTGATCTGGGATCACATAGGGGCGGGCCGACTCGGGGTGCTTCTGCCCCAACAGGGCTTGGACCTCGTCGAGTTCGCCGCCGGCGTCTGACACATTGCTGCCGAACGCGCGACGGGCCATGTGCGGACCCACTTTCCTGGACAGCTTCGCCCGCCGCGTCAGTCGCTCGAACAGCTCGTAGATCGCCTCCGGCGTCATCGGCGCCCCGAGCACTCCGCGAAAGAGGTTCACCAGCAGAAAGTCGCTGCCGCCGGCGCCGAGAAGGGTGAACCGCTCATCGACGTACTGGTCGTAGGCCTGCACGACAAGGAAGTCCACGGGCTGAATCCAGGACTCCCGGGACTTGGACCAGGCGCCATTGGCGTTGTCCCGGCGCCGCACGTGGATGTGGGGCCCTTTGTAGTCGCAGCCGAGCGCACGCGAGTCCGCCAGCAGGTGGCAGTCGGACCGATGGATGCCCGCTGCCTGCCCACGCCGCAGCCCCACCCGCCCCAGCAGCAGCACGACGAGTCGGTCGCGGGCGCAGCGGCACTCCATGAACATTGCGACGATCTCCTCGTCGGAAGCCCGGTCGACCTCGGTCTCTGGCTCCTGAAGTCGGTGGCGGGCCCGGAGCCGGTAAAACAGCCCGGAGTCCTCGCCCTGCGCCTCTGCGGGCAGGTCTCGGGTGTCGCCCAGTTCGTAGAGCTGACCGAGCACAGACCGCGGCGCCTCGGCGATCGAGACCGCGTACGAGAGGAACCCGCGGGTTGCCGAGAGCACGACGTTGATCCGGCGCTCGCGCCGAACCGGCGTGCCGCCCGGACCGGACCGGACAACGACAGGACCGTCGTCATCCGCTCGGGAGGGAGTGTGCTTCAGCCAGACGATGAACAAGCCGAGGTCGCGAGCGGCTTTCCTCCAGTCGCGGCCGGTTGCGCCGCACCACCGGAGGTAGAGCGCCGCGCCGCCTGCGTTCGTCTTGGTCGTGAGTTCGGCTCGGCTGCGGCCGAAGCGCTGGTATCGACCCCAGCTGTCGGCGACGGGGACGACTCGGAAGTCGTCATCAAGGACGGTCCAGTACCGCGTGCCCGAGGGCAGGACCACGGGGAATGCCCGCATGTGCAACTCCGGTGCTCTGACGGATCATGCAACAACCCGCCACAGAGCCACACCCCGCGAGTACGAGCGTCCAAGCACCAACGAGGAACACTCGCACCACGCCACACCACACCTGTAGGAACCCCGTAGAACGTCGCCGCGCTTCTGGAAGACGAGGCCACCGTCAAGGTGCTGCGACGGAAAGACGGGCAGGTGTGGCTCATGCCTCGCAACCCGTCCTACGAGCCCATCCGCGGTGACCAGGCGCAGATCCTGGGGAAGGTCGTCGGCGTCCTGCGCATGCTCTGAAGCGGCGTCTGACTGCTACCTGGCGGTCCAAAGACCGAGGTCGTTGCTGTTGGAGTCGGCTGCTTGGCGCAGCGCGTCGGTGGAGCGGAGCAGGGAGTGGGGCAGATAGCCGGAGCGGACCCTCAGCTCCCACCCGTGGACCTGGACGGCGAGAGCGGCCAGCGCCAGCACGCCCAGCGGCAGCAGAGTGCGGGGGGCAGGGTCGGCTCCCATGCTCTCCCGGTATTCGATGAGCCGGGCCACGAGCGCCTGCTCGAAGGCATGCTGGTCGTCGTCGAGGAGTACGCGAAGAAGGCGCTGGTCCGGTGTCAGGGTGCCGACTGCGTCCAGGTGGCGGGCAGCCTCGGCGCGCTCGCCGGCATCCGGCTTACGCAGGGGCACGGTGGGCCAGTCGCGCGGCAAATGCCCGTCCGTCTCCGTCAGATAGCCGCACAGCGCGTCCATTGCCGCGACATCGGCCGGATCCGACACCGACTCCAGGTCCGAGTACGGAACCCCCTCGCGGATCGTGGGCGCGAAGTCGCCCCGCAGCATCAGACCGATCACCCGCTGCCACTCCCACACCAGGCCGCTCACCACGCACATCTCAAAGGTGTCGATCCATGTTGCGGCCGTGGGGGCCTCTTTGACGATGTAGCGAAACTCGATGTCCTCGCTGCTGAGCCGTTGGCCGATGAGCGGGAAGAGGATCTCTTGGTCGCCGTTGGGGTGACAGCCGACGCTCAGGACCCCCAGGGAGCACTCAGCTGCGGTCCGCAGTGCCGTAAGCGACTCCTCATCCAGACCTCGATCCTCCAGGGTGCGTGCGGCGACGTGGTCGAGGAGCTCATCACGCATCTCCCGCATCTCCTTCAGGGAGCCGTCGCCGTAGCGCATCCAGAGCCACCGGCCGTGGGTCCGCCCGTCGATGTCGTCGAGCGCCTGGGCCATATGGTCTCCGTCGACCTCATGACACGTCACTTCCCGCACGGCAGCCGTCCTCTCATGATCTTTCGACCGGACGCGGCACGTTATCAGCGGGCTCGGACATCGGACCCGCCTTCGGCCGGAGCCCCCAGCCTCGACGCGGGCCACCGGGCAAGGCCGTGGAGTGAGAGACCGACAGCCGCACCTTCGCCACGGGCCTGCCGCTGAGCACCGTGTGACGTCACCCAGCCGAAGCCGCCGCTTGGCCGTCCTTACGCCCTCCTGTCATCCGTGTGGCCTCGGCCGTCAGCCGAAGCAGCCGTCGTCCTCCACCCAGTGTCCGGCCCGTGCCGGCCGGTCAGGCCTGTGCGCACCCTGCCGCGTCGGTCGACCCGCCCGTGTCACCTCCGCCGTGGGGCCGGCCGATCTGGCGTGGACGCGGTCCTTACCCGCGACGTCGAGGCCCTGGAGCAGGACCACGCGAGCAGGCGGTGGCAGCCGTCCACCGCGGAGCTGAGGTTCGCCGAGGATCTCGCCCGGACCCCGTGGACCGAGACCTCGATTGAAATCGTGATCGTCGGGAGGCCATAGCCGCCGCCCGCTGTGCCTGGACAGCCTGGCGGGCGCCGGGGAAGAGCAACGTCGCTGGTGACCACAAGATTCCCCGGGGCGCGTCGGACGGCGCAGGGAGCACCAGAAGTGGAGCCGGTGTGAACCCCGCGTTTGGTGTCGGTGGCCTGGACTACCGTCGGGGTGTCCGGCTGGGCTGGACTGGCCGCTCTCGCCTGGCCTCCAACAGCGGCCAGGCGAGAGCGGGGTGCTCGCTCCCCGGTGGTTCTCGGCATGAGAGGCGAGCCCTTCCGGATGGGAAGGCCGACACCGAAGGTGCCTTGCCTTCCATTGACGTGGGTGCGCGGCGGGAATGCAAGGAGAACCGGGAACTTCCACCCTGAACGCGCTGTGCGGTGCCTTTCTTGTGCAGCACCGGTCATCGGTGCTCGCCCGGATGTTGTTCCGTGACAGGCATTGTTCCGTGAATCTCTGATCACTTGGCGTAGCAACGCCCCCTCCCACCATGCTGGTTGCTCCCCGGGACGGCGGCTTCGGCACCGCTGCCCAGGGCTTCCCCTGCGGCCTCCGGATGGGCCGCTTGAGCATGGCCGGCATCGAGGGAGTCTGGATGGAACGCAAGCCCATAGTGACCGCGGTTGTGACGGTGACGGTGTTCGCCTGGGGCGCGGTGATGGCGGTGATGGGCCAGGAGGCCGCGATCATCACCACCGCCCCGGTTCTGGCCCTGACCGTGCAGCAGGTCGTCCGCGCCGTACGAGCGCGGACCGCGCCGGCCTCGGGGCACCGCGTGGCGGCAGTCCCCGACAAGGAGGAGGACAGCGCGCCATGACCACCCCCTATGAACCACCGATCCGGCGCAACAGGCCGGCACACGCCCGGCCCGGCCGGAAACTGGGCCCTATCGCGGACAGCGTGGGCAGCGCCCACCGCGCCTGGCTGGAACCGGTGCGGGAGAACTACCTCAAGAGCGGACTGACGCTGAGCGAACTCAGCGGCCGGGTCCGTATCGCCAAGTCGAAAATCTCCGAACTCCTTCGCGGAACGGGCCTGTACCCACGATGGGAGATCATCTTCAGCCTGTCCATCGAGATGAAAATCCCCTACTCGCCTCTGTACCGGCTGTGGAGGCAGGCGGCCTTCGAGGCCCACAAGAGCCGGGAGTGGGTGGAACGCTCCAGTGAGAAGTTCACCCTGACCACCACCACGCACGCGGCCCCTCCACTGGACCACCGTGCGTTCCACGAGCTCGTGGAGGACGACTACTTCCGCTACGCCCAGGTCTTTCTCCTCGACGCCGACCACTGCGAGACCGCGGTGTCCGACACCTTCGACATCCTCTGGCTGTGCTGGAACGACGCCCTCGCCAGCCCGGACACCCGACGGTTCGCCTGGAACGTCCTACGGGCAACCGTCATGTCCCGCACCCCGCACCTGGACGGCCGGCCCGAACTCGGCAGAGCGGCGTTCGACACCGTCGCCCTGCAGTCCCTGACCACCGACGCCGAACGCCTGGACCAGATGGCAGAGACGCTGCAGCTGTTCAAGGCGATGAGCCGGCTGCCCGACCAACAGCTCGACGTCATGGTGCTGCGCCGTCTGTGCGGGATCACCTGCGAGGACGCCTCCGCCCTTCTCGGCATCCCGCTGGCCACCGTGCGGTCCGACGAGCGCCACGCCGTCCACTTCCTGGAGAGCGCCATCTGCCCGCTGCCCGAGACAGAAGGGAAGACCACATGACCCGCATCGACGACATCCTGTCCCGGGCCCTGCTGGTGCGTGAACGCACCGTGCCCCGCGACGTCGTCCCGTCCACAGCCGCGTCAACCACCCCGCCCCCCCGGCTCGTTGGTGCTCCGCCGCCTTCGAAGCAGAGCTCGGCGGTCGCCGCCGAGGACCTGCGGTCCCTATGCGAGACCGTCGTCACCCACACGCCCGCTACGGTCGTCAGCAAGTTCGTTACCGGCCAGGTCCCCGAACCCCGCAGCGCGCTGGTTCTCGCCTGCGTCCTGCAGCTGACCGACACCGACGACGGAGCACGCTTTTGGTGGCAGTACGCCGCCGGCGCCGGGCAGGCCGCCGCCGCATACTGCCTCTACCTCCACCACCTCGCCCTGGGAGAGGACGACACCGCCGCCTGGTGGCACCGCCAGACCGATAGCGTGCAGCCACCGCCCGACCGGCTCGTCCACGACCACGGCCCGGGCACAGATCGCGGACCCTCCCACGCCTGGCACCCAGCGGAGCACCTGATCAACAGCTCATCCACCACGACGATCCTCAGGATCCTGCGCCACCTCGCGAAGTACACCGTCCGGCCCCGCCCGGCAGCCGTCACCGAACTCATGGCCTACGTGCCCACCGCAGTCGCCATCGGATATCTCCGCGAACCCGAGATGGACCTGCCGGTGCCGGGCCCCGACTTCGCCGACAGGATCAGCGCCCTGCTCACTGCGGCGGCCGCGAGGCCACACGTGCCCAGCGCCCTGCCCGCCCGCTCAGAAGCTCACGACCCCCCAACGAACGACCCCGGCCACACTGCCACCAGCCCTGAACCTGCGCCTCCTGAGACAGTTCACCCACAGGTGGGGGAGACGGCAACCCGCTGAACGCCGGCCTCAGCGCTCGCCCGGCAGGACCACTCGGACCAGCAGGGCGAGCGGCCCCTCCCAGCGGGGACTGCGGCCATGAACGCGCACCTGAGCCGCATCCTGCGCTGGCCGTCAGCCCATTCGCGCAGCAGGTAGCGGGCCTCGTCGGCGGAGATGTCCAGGGCGGCGGCGACCTGGTCCCAGGTGGCCCCCAGCTCGATGGCCTCGCATACCAGGCTGGCGTGCTCGCGCTCGATATCCCGGCGGATGGACGTGCCCAGAGCGAGAGCCGCGAGCGAGTCGTCGGCGTCGCCCCGCTCGATGTCGTACGGGAAGTCGGCGGGGAGCCGACGGTTGCTCAGCCGGTCGTTGTACTCGGTGAGCTTCTCCATCTGCCACGGCAGCGGGACGGCCCCGCCGGCCTCGGTGCGGACGTCGTCGGGGCGCCGCACGGTCAGGGCCGTCCACCGCTCGTGCTCGGGTGTGCTCACAGGGGCTCCCTCTGTTCGGCCGCGCCGGGGCGGCGAGGCTTCCGTTCACCACCCCAGGGGGGCGAAAAGGGGGGCGCAAGTACGGAACGGATTCCAATGGATCGCAGCCCGCTCTAGGGCGAGTTTTTACCCGTTTGGGCGATTCGGCGGATTGGATCGACTACCGGGGGCGAAGACGACCGTTTCCGCCCCCGTCTTCATTGGACACCGGATGGCGTGAGAGCGGGGTCATGGACGTCGGTTCCGTTTTCTGGCGCCGGGCAGTCGCGGGTCTGTCCAGCGACTCCCCGGCGAAGCGCCCCGCACCTTCTCGGGTACGGGAGCGTTCGTGCTTCAGGAGCGGCGGCGCCGGTTGTTGTGCCAGGCATCCCACGCGTTGATGATCAGTTCTACTAGGGCTGCCAGCATGGCTCACAGCTCCATTCGTGCCCGGCCGTCGTGACTCGTTACCTGGTGACGGCGATCTCGAACATGGGAACGCCCAGGCGGTCAGCGAACTCCAGCGTCCCATCCTGGTCGGGAACACTTGCCGCGTCACGGCCGGTGACCGTCTCGCCGGGGCGGGGTTCGGGCTGGTTGATGAACGACTCGTCGACGGAGACATCCTGGGGCTGCGTCACCTGGCCGCTGCTGGTCCAGCGCTTCGCGTCCGTCAGTGGGTAGAGGTCGAACTGGTCCGGGCCGGTGTTTTTGACCTTCATCGTCCAAACCACGATCTGCTCGCCCGGGTCTGCCTTGATCACGCCGTAGAACTCGGTGCTCAGGCTCTTGGTCACGTCCAGATCCACCAGGGTGACGTCCGCGATGCCGCCGGGCACCGGATTGGCCATCTCGGCGGGGCTGGTGGAGATGCGGAGGGTCTGCCCCACTGCCAGCCTGGGCGGGGTGTAGGTGGTGGGCGTCTGCGGTGACGGCGGGGGTGACACCCCTTCCCTCCCGGTCAGGGTCGACGTCGGGGACGACTTATCGTCACCGTCTCCGCAGGCTGCGGCACCACCGGCGAGGAGAACGACTACTGCAGCGTCGATGCTGGCGGTCCTGTATTTCATAACGATCTTCTTTGCGCGTAGCCCCCTGCGTCTATGTCCCATCATGCCCCCGATGCCGGCTTGGGGCGGGCTCTTCGTCTGCGGCGGCGTGAGCGCCGCGGGACGCGTTGCAGTCAACCCGCGGGAGTGGTGGATCACGGGTCGACCAGCGACCGTTTCCGCCCCCCGTCCGGAATGGATGCCCGAACGAGCCCCGAGCGGGCAGCAGCCGCCTCGTCTGGGCTAGCACCGAAAGACGTCGCGATCTCGCCTGCCAGAAGGGCTCTCTCGGCGACCACCACCCCCTTCCCGGCAAGCGCGCCAAGTAGCCGCTCTGAGTCTCGGCCGGGATTCCTCCCACGGCCTCGCACGCTTGTGCATCCGATACTCCGCCACTGGTCGGCGTGGTCGCGGTCGTTGCTGTTTCAGCTCCAGATGGTCGCAGTGCTCGACGGGCTGGTGCCTGGCTGTCAGTGGCCGGTCCTGGAGATGCCGGGGGTACTGCCGCCGCCCGTGCGCGACCTGATCATGAAAGTCGTACGGCCGGAGACGACCCTGGCCGAAGAGGCAGTCGGCTGATATCCGGACCGGGCCTCATGGGGTGCCGACGCCCAGGGAGCGATCGGGCGGAGAGGGCTGCGTCAGGTCCTGCCGCATATCGACGTACATGCGCAGCCGCACGCCGGGCTGGCCTGCGTCTCGGGTGGTGCGGTCGACGGTCGAGGCCCATGTCCGGGCGATCTCGTTCTGGAATGCGAGCACGGTGTCGTCGTCTTTGCCCGCCACGTCGATGACGAGCAGGCCGGGTTCGGACAGGTGCGTTTCTCTGATCGGGTCCATGTCTGTCAGTACGTGTCGGTGCACAGCGGGGTTCTCCGCAAGCGCAGGATTCACCCGACCTAGTTCGTCTCACGGCGCCGCCGGATGGATCGGCGAGGACGCCGTCACGGCGGGGGTGGCCTGCCAGAACGTTTCGCCCTGCGGACCGCAAGAGGCGCAGCGTTGGTCGCGAGGGCGGCGGGGTAGAGCACGTTGTGCCCGTATCGGGCCCGGGCGCGGTCGGCGACGGCTTCGATCGCCAGCGGTTTGTCGTCGCCTTCGTCGAGGGTGAGCTGCCGGGTGGCCCGGTCGTCGGGTCGGAGGGCGTCTGCGCGCAGGGCGATGCCGCGGACCCGGGCGCGCTGAAGCCCCAGGGACTCGTACAGCGCATACGCCGTGCGGGCCAGGAGCACGGTGTGCTGGGTGGCTTCGGGCAGGGTGCGGCTGCGTCGGGTGGAACTGTGGTCGGCGTAGCGGACGGTGCAGGTCAGGCCGGTGGCGATTTGGCCGGAGTCGCGGAGGCGGGTGCCGAGTTCGTCGGCGAGGGTGAGCAGGGCTCGGCGGTGTTGGGCGGGGTCGAGTTCGTCGCGGTCGAAGCGGTGCTCGGCCGCGATGCTCGCCGGTGTGGGGGTGGGGTCGACGATCGTGGTGTCCCGGCCGAGGGCATGTTCGTGGAGGGCGCGGCCGGCCCGGGCGCCGAGGAGGCGTTGCAGGGTGATCTGGGGGACGTCGGCGACGTCGCCGACGGTTTGCAGCCCGTACTCGGCGAGGGTGGCGGCCGCCTTCGCGCCGATGCCGGGCAGCTCCCGGACCGGCCGGGGCCGCAGGAACGCCGTGATCGATGCGGGGGAGTCGTCGATGACGGTGCGCTGGCCGGGCGGAGTAAGCGCGCAGGCCATAGCGGCGAGCATCCGGTTGGGGGCCACCCCCGCCGAAGTGTGCAGGCCGAAGTGGGCGAGCGCGCGGAGCTGGACCACTGCGGTCAGCCCGCGCGCGTCGCGTTTCCAGTAGGGGAGCGCGCCGGTGAGATCGAGGACAGCCGTGTCCGGGCCGGTCATCTCCAGGCGGGGCGTGATGGTCTCCAGCAGGCGGCGCAACCTCTCGGGGAGCTCGGCATCGTGGTCGGGCGGGAGGTCGAAGCGGAGGTGGAGGATCGTGCGGCCGCTCATGGTGCTCACCCTGCGCTTCCCTGGCTTCGGTGGCCGAGCCGTCGCAGGTCCGCCGAGCGGGTGCCGGCGGGCTGGAGGTCGGCGTAGGGGTGGAGGCGTGCCCCGGCGGTGCCGTCGGCGAGGGTGCGCTGCGGTGCGGCTGACTGGGGCGGGGTGGGTGCCGGGCTGGTGCGGCCGAGGAGGTCGAGGGCGGCTTGCGGGCCGTGGTCGCGGCGGGCGGCCGCGACCTCGTCGAGGTCCCAGGCCATCTCTCCGACGATGGTGCGGCGCGGGCCGCGGGCAGTCACGGCGCCGCGCACCAGGAGCAGCCCGGAGTGGAACACGGTGTGCGCGCAGGCCTCGTGGGAGTCCTCGAAGAAGGCGATGTCGACCAGGCCCGAGCCGTCCTCCAGCGTGCAGAAGATGACCCGCTTGCCGGACGGGATCGGCGGGGTCTGGGTGGAGGCCCGGACGCCGGCGACGAGGACCTTCTGCCCGGGGGCCAACGAGCGGAGGTGGGCGGCATCGGTCGCGCCGAGCTCGCGCAGCAGCCTGTGGTGGTGCTCCATCAGGTGCTGGCTGACGTCGATGGAGAGGGTGTCGAGCTCGGCGCCGAGCTTGTCGCGGCTGGTCATGTCCGGCAGCCCGCTCGGCTCGGCGGTCACCAGCTCCCCGCCGAGGGGGAGCTGTCCGTCGGTGGCGGTGCGGTTGCGGGACTGACGGTGCAGTTCGGTGGCCTGCAGCAGCAGATCGCGCCGGGTCAGGCCGGGGGAGAGGGCGTCGAGGGCGCCGATACGGATCAGGCGCTGCGCGAGAGGCAGCGACGGGCGGGCGCGCAGCCACAGGTCCTGCAGCCCGGTGTAGGGCTGCCCGCTGACGAGGCGGGTGGTCTCCGCTTCGCTGATGCCCTTGACCGTGGTGAGCGCCAGGCGCACGCCCCAGCCCTGTTCGGTCTGCTCCACGCTGTGGTGGCCGCGGGAGTGGTTGACGTCGACAGGCAGTACGAGAACGTTGTGGCGGCGGGCGTCGGCGACGATGACCCGGCGCGGCCACATCCCCGGATCATGCTCCAGCAGCCCCGCATACAGATACGCCGGGAAGTGCGCCTTCAGATACGCGGACTGCAGGGCGGGGACGGCGAAGGCCACCGCGTGCGCGCGGCAGAAGCCGTACGCGCCGAAGGAGGCGATGATCTCCCACACCTCGTCCAGCACCGCCGTGGCGTAGCCGCGCTCGCCCGCCGTACGGCGGAACCACATCTCGACCTTCGGCAGCCGTTCGGGGTCGGCCAGGGCGCGGCGGGCGACGTCGCCGGCAGCGCGGTCGCAGCCGGTCATCGTCGTGAGGATCGCGATGATCTGCTCATGCCAGATGACCACGCCGTACGTATCGGACAACACCGGCTCCAGGTCCGGGTGCGGGTAGGTCGGGGTGGCGCCGTGCCGGGCCGCGATGAAGAGAGCGGGCATGCCCCCGGCCACGGGGCCGGGCCGGAAGAGGCTGATGTCGGCGATGACGTCCCGCATGTGCCGGGGCTGCAGACGGCCCACCAGATCCTGCTGGCCAGGACTTTCGAGCTGGAAGAGACCGACGGTGTCCGAGGCCCGGATCATCTCGAAGGCCCGCTGATCGTTGAGGTCGACGTGGTCGGGGTTGTCGAGATCGATCGCGCGGCCGGTGGTGCGGCGGATCTCGGCGACCGCGTGCGCCATCGCGGACTGCATCCGAACGCCCAGCACGTCGAGCTTGAGCAGCCCGAGGTCTTCGACGTCCTCCTTGTCGGCCTGCACCATCGGATAGCCGGCCGGGGTCGGCTGCACCGGAAGCCGGTCCAGCAGTGCCGCGTTCGAGATGATCACCCCGCACGGGTGCATGGCGTATCCGCGCGGCAAAGCGTCCAGGCCCTCGGCGAGCTCCCACAGCGGCCCGAACTTCCTTGCCTGAGCAGCGAGTTGCCGCACCTCCGGCAGCTCGGCCAGCGCACCGCGGATGTCCCGGGCCCGGATATGCGGGAACGATTTAGCGATGTCGCCGACGACCTGGGGCGGCAGACCGAGGGCGAGTCCGGTGTCGCGCAGTTCCCTATTGAATTGGCGTGTTGAAGCCGATCAAGAGGGGTGCGCTCGCGGTGAGTTGGCGTGTGTTCTGGGTACCGCCGGACGCGGTACGGGGCGGAGTTCGGGGCAGTGTCGTCGAGGGATGGGACAACCTGCCATCTCGCGAGGACGCAGTAGGCGTGATGGCCGGCGACCCCATCTTCCTGTCGCCAGATCACCGGGTAGACCCCCTCCTGAGCCTGTACGGCCAGTCCGGCACGTTCCGCCGCTACGAGGAGGAGACTCGCCGCAACTACGCCACGGACATCGCTCTACTGCTGACGTTCTTGTGGAAGCGCGGGCGGGGCTGGTTGGAGGCGACGCCGCGGGATCTGGAGGACTACGAGCACTGGCGGCGGAGGGCGGAAGGCAATCCGAGCCGGGTCGGCGGGTCGAAGTGGGGACGTGAACTGGCCGCGTTCGCCAGCCTGTTCCTATGGGCCATCCGTGAGCACCACCTGGTGCGTAGTCCCCTGGCCGTGCGGCAGATCGTGGGGCGCAACGGCGAGGTGATCTCGGTACAGGAGGCGGCACCGAAGGACGTGCGGCCAAGCAACGTGCACTGGCTGACGCCGCGAACATGGCGGAGGTGGATCGATGTCGGCCTGCGCGGCCACACGCGCGGCGGCATGCCGCAGCCGGGCTGGGCGGGACGGCTGGAGGACCGCAATGTGGCCTTCGTGCGGCTGCTGACGTCGTCCGGGCTGCGGCGGGGAGAGGGCGGGTCACTGCTGACGTTCGAGCTGCCGGTGCGGCGGATCGGCGGGGGCCGCTACTACCGGGGGAAGGTGGCCGCGGCGGTGACCCGGTCGAAGCGGCCGCGGACGTTCTATGTGGCCGCCGATGCGCTCGGCGACGTCGAGGCGTACGTCGATTCCTCGCGGGCGTGGGTGGTCCGCAAGGCCCAGCAGGCCGGCCGGTACGAGCGGCTTGCTCAGCTGCGGCTGGTCACCGAGGTGACACGCGGGCTGAAGCCGAAGGTGCGGTGGCGCGATCAGCATGGCGTTGCCGGGGAGCGGGAGTTGAATCTGCTCTCTGTGCGGGAACGGATGCTGCTGTTCACCGAAGGGCTGCATGGTCCAGAGCCGTTGTGGCTGTGGCTGAACGAGCAGGGCATGCCGTTTCGGCCGCACTCCTGGGACGGAGTCTTCCGTACGGCGAACGAGCGGTGCGCGAAGGTGCTGACGCCGCCGAAGCACCTCGGGATGGATCCGCACCAGGTCTTCGCCCCGTACGCGACGCCGCACTCGGCACGACACTCGTTTGCCCTGTACATGCTCGTGGTGCTGAACTACCTGATGGACCAGCGGTTCGGGCTGAGTCCGGCCGAGCGGCGGGACTTCCGTCTGCTGTACGGGGATCCGTGGTTCATGGTGCAGAACCTGCTGGGGCATGCCTCCCGGCAGACCACCGTCGACATTTACCTCGCCCCGGTGGCCGACCTGCAGCTGCGGGCAATGCTGGCCACTGCCGACGACGATCCGGCCCAGGCGCCGATGCCGGAGCTGGATGAGGTCTTCGCGCGCGTCGCCCGGGAGTCGGAGGGTATCCAGGACCTCGATGACCATCTCGCCCCCTTCGGGGATGTGGCGTGAGCCGACGCGGACGCCGGGCCTCCCTGCCCCCAGGCGATCACTCACGCCCCGACCCCCTGGATCCGGGCGGGCTTATCGTCCAGCACGTCGACCGCCACGGCCGGGTGCGGGCGTACGACTTCGCGGCACTGCCGGTCGCCGAACCGATGCAGCGCTCCCTCGCCGTGCTGTTCGCCGCGCGGTGTCACCCCAACCGGTGGGGCAGCCACCGCTCGTCGAGACTGATGTTCCAGCTGCTGGAGAAGTTCACCGCGTTCTTGTCCGGACTCGAGCGGCCGCCGAAGGACGTGGACGAGCTGACCGTGGTGCAGGTCAAGCAGTGGCGGCTGAGCCAGGCGGGCACGGCCGGCGGCTACAACGCCATAACCCGGGTTGGCAGCCTGCTGCGCCAAGACGCCCGGCTGGCGAGCGGACCGGTGGCGGACGAGCTTGCCGTGCGCACCCAACAGCCGAAGAGCACAACGCAGTCTTACAGCGAGGACGAGTTCGACCGCATCAAGCGGGCGGCGAGGCGTACCTTCCGCGCCGCGTTGCTGCGTATCAACGACAACTCGACGCACCTGGAGCGGTGGCGGGCGGGCGCCTTCGCACCGGGCAGCCACGACTTCATCCTCGGCGAGGCACTGGATTCCCTGGCCCGCACCGGCGACATCCCGCGCCGGGTCAGTGCGCAGGGGGCACGGAACGTGATCTGGCGGTTCCATCGCATCCTGGGCAACACCAGCCCGGCCGCGACGTGGCAGCGGCTGTTCCTGTCCCGGCTGGAAGCCGCCGCCCTGGGAGTGCTCCTGATGGCCGAGTTCGGCTGGAACCTGTCCGTGATCCACCAGGCCAAGGCCCCCAAGGCCAGCCCCGACCAGGGTGAGGACGAGCACCCGACCTACCGCATCCCGGTGGTCAAGTACCGGCGCGGCGGCGCACGCTACTTCGAAACCCGCAACGTCACCGACCACGGGGCCGGCTCCCCAGGCAGACTGATCACCGAAGCCCTGCAGGCCACCCGCTTCGCGCGTGCCGTCGTCGAGGACCTCGCGCCCGGCACCGACCTGCTGATCGTGTGGCGCTGGGCGCAGGGCGGTCACGCCATTACCACCTCCGATCACCACCCGCCGGTCGGATTCTTCCGATTCGGCGTGATCGATAGCGCTGGCCGCGCCTGGGCCCGGGCCGAAGGACTGGCCGGTTCGCCCTTCCGCCGCGGCCGGCGAACGGTCAATGCCCTGGTCAGGCGTGAGCCGGGGCAGAACAGCCAGGCCACCCACGACCGTGCCTACGTGCTGGTCGACCAACGGGTGCAGCAGGAGGCCGCGGACATCATCGCGGCCGGCGCCGAGGACGCCGCCGCGCGCGCTCGCCAGGCGGTCCTGATCGCCGAACTCCGCGCCGACCCGGACCCCGACGACCGGGAGACCGCGACGGCGGATTGCCACGACTACGAGCACAGTCCCTTCACCGGGCCCGGCGAGGGCTGTCGTGCCTCGTTCCTGCTCTGCCTGGGCTGCACCAACGCCCGCATCCACCCCGGCCACCATGCGCGCCTGGCCCACCTGCACCAGGCGCTGAACCACCTGCGCTCGGCCCAGCCACCGACGGTGTGGGAGGCCGACTGGGGCGAGGCCCACGCCCGGCTTGAGGACCTCAAGCGCCGCCTCGGCGAGCCGGTCTGGGCGCAAGCCCTGGCCCGCGTCATCGACGCCGACCGTGATCTCATCGACTGCCTGCTGACCGGAGTGCTCGACGCGTGACCACCGCAGCCCACCACGATCCCTACATCCTGCCGATGCCCACACCGGACACGCCTGTCGTGCTGCCGCACCGCGTCCTGCCCATGCACGCGCACATCAATGGCCGCTACGCGGAATGGACCTGGCCGCTGGCGGCGCTCACGGAGAACCCCAGCAGCAACAAGGCCAGCATCCGCTGGCGTAAATGCCCCGCGGCCTTCCGGGACGAACTCCGGCTCGCCGCCTGGACCATGATCAACGGCGAGTTGCGGCCCACCTTCCTGGCCGAGCGCGCCACCCGGCTGCGGGCCCGCGTCAGCCTGAGTGACCTGACCGAGGCGGTACGGCAGTGGATGTACCTGGCAGCCTGGCTCGAGGAGCGCGGGCTAACCTCGCTCGCCCAGTGCACCACCGCCGTGTGGGACACCTACGACCAGCACCTGCTCGCCGCCGGCTCCAGCCGGAAGCGCGTGCTGGAGATCCTCGGCGCCCTCACCCGTCTGTGGGCGTTCGACCAGCTCTCCGCCCGCCCCGTCGGCATCGCCCGGCCGCCGTGGGACAAACTCGGCGCCGACGACTACCTGCCGGCCGACTCCTCCGCCGGCGGTGGGGAGAACGCCAGCGAGCCGATCGCCGAAGAGACCATGGGGCCGCTTCTGGTTTGGGCCCTGCGCATGGTCGACGACCTCGCCAACGACATCCTCGCCGGCTTCGCCGAGACCCGGCGGCTGGCAGAGGTGGGCCGTACGATCCCCAGCACCCCGGCCGGTCAGGCCGCCCTGGATGCGTACCTGGATCCGCTGGTCGCTGCGCGGGCGCCACTGCCCGCCGTGCGGCTCAAGGGCCACGACGGATACGGCTTCGCCCGCTACTACGTCGGCGGCCTCACCGGCGCCTCACGCCACCAGGTCGCCCTGTACGTCGAGCGCCACGGCCTGGTGCCCGCCGCCGCGGAGCGACCCGGCCCCTGCCCGCTACCGACCCCCATCACCGGCCGCATCGCCGGACGCCCCTGGCGCGAGGCCCTCGACTTCGCCGAGACCCCAGGACTGATCCGGCTGCTCGTCACCGCGTGCTTCATCGTCATCGCCTACCTCACCGGGATGCGCCCGGGCGAGAACGGGGCGGAGTTGCATCTGATGCAGCACTCCGCAGGGTTCAAGTAAGCGCGAAACGCCAGGTGATGGGCCTCGGTTCCACCATCCTCTCGCACGGTGCAGGCGATCTACCAGCGACGCTTGCGCTTCACCGGTGCCATCCCAACAATGATGCGTCTAACGCAACGGAGGCTGGAGTGGCGAAAGCGGCCGATTTGGCGGGTGCGGCACACCTGACGCTCGTGGACGGGATCTCCTACATGGACCCCGCGCCTGCCGTGTTCGAGGCCATGCTGGAGGGGTGGACCAAGCAGCAGCGGGCCCGCTTCCTGCAGTGGGAGGGGACCATCAAGCCGCGGTTGTCGCTCGTCCGCCGGTTCGCCGAGTTCTCCAACCAGTACCCGTGGCAGTGGCAGCCGGCGGAGTTCGAGGCGTTCATCGACCACCTGCGCACGAAGACGCCGACGTTCACAGTGTCGAGCGGTCGCAATTACCAGAACCACCTGCGGCTGTTCTGCGAGTTCATCACCGATCCGCGCTATGGCTGGATGTCCGTCTGTCAGGAACGCTTCGGTGAGGTGCCGGTCCAGATTCTGCATGAGTGGAACACCGTCACCCATGTCAGCGAGTACGAGGGTGACCCGGGCCGCCGACCGCTGACCTATGACGAGATCCAGGATCTGTTCGACGCCGCCGACGGGCGGGTCGAGGAGATCCGGAAGCGCGGCCGTAAGGGTGCGTTGACCGCGATGCGCGACTCCGCCCTGCTCAAGACCTACTACGCCTATGGCATGCGGCGCCGGGAGAACGTCGGCCTGGACATCGCCGACCTGAGGCGCAATCCGAAGGCCCCGCAGTACAAGCGCCACGGGGCGGTGTTCGTACGCTGGGGCAAGTCCTCCAAGGGAAGCCCGCCCAAGCGCCGCACCATCTTCACCGTTCCCGAGATGGACTGGATCGTCGAGGACCTCGACCACTACTTGACCGAGGTCCGACCCCGCTTCGGCGTGGGCAAGCACCCCGCGATCTGGGTCACCGAACGCTCCGGGCGCCTGTCGCGCCGGTCGGCAAACGAAGCCTTCGAAGCCGCCAAGCAGGCCGCCGGCCTGCCCGAAGAACTCGAATTGCACTGCCTGAGACATTCCTATATCACACATTTGACCGAATTTGATTACCCGGAGCGGTTCATCCAGGACCAGGCCGGTCACGGCTATGCCAGCACGACAGTCCTCTATACCGGCGTCTCGGACGAGTACCGCAACCGGCTGGTGCACAAGAAGTTGGGCCAGCGTTACCCGGGCATCTGGGAGGACCCGAAGTGATCAAGAAGATGGGCTACCGCTGGAACCTGCGCAAGCTCATGGCCGACCGGGAGATGTTCCAGACCACCGACCTGGTGCCATTGCTGGCCGAGCGGGGCGTCACGCTCTCGCGCGAGCAGGTCTTCCGCCTGGTCACGCAACCGCCACAGCGGATGTCGATGGACACTCTCGCGGCTCTGTGCGACATCCTCGACTGCCAGCCCAATGACCTCATCGAGGTCCAGGTCGTCAACGAAGAGGTACGCAAGACCGCCGGCGGCGAGACGCCCAGCCCGCTCCCGGCCGTGCGCCGGACCTCGATCCGGCGACCGGAGGGTCTGTGACCGCGCCCTCGCCGACCGCCCCGTCGATCGTCGCCCGACTTGCCGCGCAGGCGGCGCGGATGGAAGCCGCCACGAACGCTGCCGTTGGCCAGGTCACCAAGGCTTTGCCGACCCTCAGCACCGCCGACGCGAACGCGGTGCTGGAGACGGCGGTGCCGATCCCTGTCCGCGGAGCCGCCCGGTTCCTGGAGGAGCTGGCCGAGCACATGGCCACGCACCCCGACGCCCTGACCTCGGGCAGCTCTCTGTGCCCACCGGTTCTGCTGCGGCTGGCCGAGGTGCTGCACGAAGCCGGACATCCAGTCGTTCGCCCCGGATGCGCACGCTGCGGAAAGATCCGTTCTGACCTGCGGCAACTCCGTCCCGAAGGCCGGCTCTGCGGTTCATGCGACGCACGAAGCCGCAAGCGCGAAACCTGCGCACGCTGCCACCGCGAAGGCCAGCGCGTCACTGCCCGGCGCCCAGAGGGCCCAATCTGCCACCGCTGCTACCGCGCGGACCCCGCCACGTTCGAGGAGTGCGCCGACTGCGGCCAGCTCCGACACCCGGTGGTACGACGCGACGACGGCCGAGGGCTGTGCATGAAGTGCTGGAAACGCCCGGTACATACCTGCGTCAGCTGCGGAAAGTCCGCAGCCGCTGCCCTCGTTGACGCCGACGGCGCACTCTGCCATCTCTGCTACAACCGCCACCGCCGACCACGACGGCTCTGCGGTCGATGCGGACAGCTCAAGCGCATCGCCCGCAACGCGCGCGACGGACAGCCAGACCTCTGCGACGGCTGCTACCAGGGCCCCGAGGTGATCTGCTCGCTCTGCAACCGGGTCCGCCCCTGCGTCAGCCACGACGAGCGAGGCCAGCCGATCTGCGCCACCTGCTACCAGCGTCACCGCACCGGCGAGCCGTGCGCCCGCTGCGGCCAGACCAAGCCGGTCAACACCCGATGGCCAATCGGGCCCGTCTGCCAAGTCTGCTACACCGCCGTGCTCCGATCCCCAGCCGAGTGTCCCCGCTGCGGCACGGTCCAGCCACTGATCGCGCGGGACGACGACGGCGCCGGCCTCTGCGGACCCTGCGTCGGCTTTGCCGCCGACTACACCTGCACACAGTGCGGCCGGGCCGGCAACCCCCACAGCCGCGGCCGATGCGCTCACTGCGTACTCGCCGAGCGGGTCAGCGCCCTGCTGGCCGGGCCGGACGGCACTGTCGTTCCGCAACTGGAACCGCTCGCGGCCGCGCTGGCGTCCCTCCCCTCACCGTTCCCCGCCATCCAGTGGATCAAGGAGAGCCCGAACACCAGGCTCCTCGCCCAGCTCGCGGCCGAAGGCCAGGCCCTGAGCCACGAGCTGCTGGACGAGCTCCCGCCCAGCCGGAACCAGCGCTACATCCGGCAACTCCTGGTACACACCGGCGTGTTGGACGAGCGTCATGAGGACCTCGAACGCATCCCCGGCTGGCTGGAGCACGAGCTCGCGGACAAGCCGGGCGCGCACGCCAAGCTTGCCCGTCCGTTCCTGCACTGGTTCCTGCTTCGGCGAGCACGCCAACGGGCCGCCATCCGGCACCATCCCGCCTCCGCCGACCGCGACCTGCGGCGCCGTGTCAGCGTCGCCCTGGACTTCCTGGCCTGGATGGACCAACGAGGCTTGGCCCTCGGCGACCTCGCCCAGGAGCACATCGACGACTGGATCACCGGAGCCACCAGCCAACGCCGCTACCTGATCCGACACTTCCTGAAATGGACCACGAGCCGTCGGCTCACCCGCGAGCTGACCATCCCCTCCATCCCGAGCCAGGAGCCCCAGAACCTGCTCGACGAGGACGACCGATGGCCACTCCTTCAGCGCTGCCTGACCGACGATGCCCTGCCTACGGACGTCCGCGCCGCCGGCGCGATCACCCTGCTGTTCGGCCCGTCCACCGAACGCCTCTGCCATCTGACACCCGAGCACCTCAAGTTCGGCGAAAAGCACGCCCACCTGGTCCTGGGCCGACACCCCGTCCTGCTGCCCCCACGACTCGCCGAACTCCTGCGGCACCTCGCCGAACAACCGCTGCTGCGACCCCAGCTCTCGCGAGTACACCCCGGCCCACAATGGCTATTCCCGGGCATGGTCCCCGGAAAGCCGATCTCCACACACGGCATGACCCAGAAACTCAACCGGCACGGCATCCCGGTTCGCACCGCGCGCAACGCGGCACTGGCCGCCCTCGCAGCTGACCTCCCCAGCCCGATCCTCGCCGACGTGACCGGCATGCACCGGCACACCGCACTCCGCTGGGTCGCCTACGCCCGACGCGACTGGGCCGAATACCTCGCCGCACGCGCCGCGACTCACACCAAGAAACCGCAAGAGAGGAATGAAAGGGAATGACGGATCGATCAGAGCGTGAACCCGAAAAGAATGAAACGCCACGCATGGTTAGAATTCCAGGTTTCCTTGAATACCCCGAGAACCTGACTCCTGGGAAATCAAAGAAAGGCGGACCCCATCGCAACCTCTACGACAGTCAAGGGCGCCTAGCAGGTCACAGCGACTTCATTCCGGGCGGCGGCATTGAAGCAGGTTCACTAACAGGCAGCGAATACAGGTCGACTTCGCGAACGAAGGAGCGCGACGAGTTCACTGAGGCGATCCGTGAGGAGATCTATGATCTTCTTGCTCACATTATCGTCGATGTTGCCATTGCGGCTACGCCGCGCGTTAAGAGGTGGTTGGACGATCAGGTGCTTCCGGCAATAAAGTCTCGATGGAACAAGATGCCTCGACGGAACAGGCCTGCTGCAACTCGCGAGACCGACAGTCGACCCGCCACTGCCGAAGCGCCGACCGTAATTGAGGCTACCGCCGTAGACTCCCCGCAAGAATTGGTTGTCGCGCTCGATGAGAATAGAGTCACCATGAGCAGCGCGGAAGCGCGAGCGCGCTTTCTGTTGGCCCTAGCGGCTAGGGCATTCAGCGAGGAGCAGCTAAGAATACTATCTAATGCCCATGTTGAAGATGATGATGATGATGATGGTTTCGTGGAGCTGAAACACGCAGTTGACGAGCTTACACCTCGGCAAGCCGCGAACATCGTCAAGACGCTTGAGGTGAATCCATTGCTTCTCGACGGCGAGGCATTGACTGAACTCATGAAGGCTCTCAGAGAAAACGAGAAGATCAACGAGAGACTTCGCCTGGCTAATCCCAAGAACCAGCCACGTAACCTCGACTAGCACTGATGCCCTGTCCACGAGGACTGGTACTGCCCTGCGGCGACCATCCCCACTTCACTACCGAACTCTCCACATCAACCGGAGACGCTCGGCACGGCTACTTTGGCTCTGGCCGAGCGTCCACCCTCTACTCTCAAGCAGATGTATCAGGCGACACGATTTCCCGAATGCGCTCCAGCTTCTGCTCGGCGGTCAACGCTTCGGAGTCGCCGCCAGCAACGCCGTTGAGGATGGACCGAACGTCCTCATCGAGGTAGTCCCGGGGGTCCAGAACGATCTCAATCACCTGACACCGAAGATCACCCTCGGAGGCATCGAAGATCCACACCGACTGCTCTTTGCGGGGCGTCTCATTGTGCTTGGGATCAAGTGGAGCGAGTGGGAAGTACCCCAGGCCAGCGTCCTTGATCGCCTCCGCCACCTCGACCAGAACCCACTTCCCGAGCTTCCCATAGCCGAGTTGCTCGCGAAGTTCTCCCAGCGTCGCTTTAGTCAGTCCACCTTCGGCACGGCACCGCGCCGCGATCACAGCCATCTCGTCAGACATGCCAACGCCCCCCATCAAGTTATGCCGCTACCGCCAGACATAACCTTGACGCCTACCCACACAAGATGTCAACGGATCCATGGATACTATATCTACTTGATCTTGAATATAATTAGTTTTGCCTGTTCACAGGGGTCCGCTGGCTTCCATCCGCTCCGAACCACCGAAGCTCAGCCCCAGCGCTCGCCGCAGGGTGCACCTTCGCCGAGTCGCAGGAGGGGGGCGCGAGCATGGGGCAAGATCAGGAAGAGGTCTACCGGCACAGATGAACGGACCCGATCTCGCAGTTCTCTGGTGACAACGAAGGCTCTGGCCTTGGGCTCCTCCACCAACGCGTCGGGCAGACGATCGGGCCGCGACCACAGACAGGGAGGAATACTGCACGGTTGGAATAACCCCCTCCCGCCAGTAGTACTCGGGCTGCGCCACGGCTGCTGCCCGGATCCCGAGCCAGACGCCTCCGGCCGCACCGGCCGGCACCTGATCTACGGCCACGAGTACAAGAACGCCACCGACGAGCACGGCAACCACCACTCCGCGGGACGCGAGCGCGAAGTCCCCTGGGTAGCCATCACTCCCGTCGTCAACGCCATCCGCGTGCTGGAGCGCATGGTCGAACCCGGCGAGCTGCTGTTCAGCCACGCCGTCCACGGCGCCATGGCCGGACCCAGCACCGGCTCCCTGCGCTCACCCGCCCTGCGGGTACGCATCGAGGACTTCGTCACCTGGGCCAACGCCGAAGCCGCCCGCCACCACCTGCCCAGCGAGATGATTCCACCCGACCCGGGCGGAGCGGTCGGGACGAGGCGCTTCCGTCGCACCCTGGCCTGGCACATTGCGCGCCGCCCGGGCGGGCTCGTCGCCCTCGCCATCCAGTACGGCCACCTCCGCACCGCACTGGTCTCAGAGGGCTACGCCGCGCGCAGCCGCGAAGGCATTCACGAACTGATCGACATCGAGACCGTCCGCGCCGTCGCCGACACCGTCGCCGACCTCAACGACGACCTCCAGGCCGGCGGCGGCCTCTCCGGCCCGGCCGCCCGGCGCGCCATCAAGGCGGCCGCCCGCGCCCCGCGCTTCGAGGGCACCGTCATCAACGCCACCACCGCCCGCCGCCTCCTCACCAACGACGACGCCATGCTGTACTACAACCCTCAGGCGCTCCTGCTGTGCCACTACAAGCGCGAGCAGGCCCTGTGCCACCGCACTGGCGTCCGCGAGACCCCGCGGCTCGATCACTGCGTGCCCCGCTGCGGCAACGTCGTCCGTACCGACCACCACGCCACAGCACTGCGCGACCGCGCCGACACCCTCGACAAACAGGCCACGCACGTGCCCCAGCCGATCAGTGAACGGCTACGCGACCAGGCCGACCGCCTGCGCGGCATCGCCGACACCCACGACCGGGCCCGTATCACCCTGAAGGACACCGCACCGTGAGCGGAGCAGCAGACGAGCGCGACCGCATCCGCGCCGCCATGAACCGCATCCTGACCGGCCGACCCGAGCGCTCCAACGGGGCCCTGACCATCGTGGCCCTCGCCATCGAGGCCGACGTCCCCCGCAACGCTCTCACCCAGCGCCACCTCGACCTGAAGAACGAGTTCTATGCCAGGGTCAAAGAGCGCGGACAGCCCACAGATGCAGAGATCCGGCTCCGCAAGCAGGTCGTACGGCTCAAGGAACTCCGTCAGAAGGACAAAGCCCAGCTCGAACAACTAGGGAGCGTATTGAGTCGTGATCAATCTGCGGGATTCGCCCTCGCGGCAGGGCATGGACCGATAGACCTTCTTGCATGACGCGAGTGCAACTGACGGATGCCGAGTGGGAGTTCATCGGGCCGTATCTGCCGATCGGCGAGTACGGCCCGTACCCCGAGCGGCTGCGGCAGCAGTTCGAGGGTGTGATCTGGCGGTTCAAGACGGGCGGACAGTGGCGGGAGATGCCGCAGGAGTTCGGCGCCTGGTCGACCGTCCACAACCGCTTCCGGCAGTGGCGTGACGCCTGCGTCTTCGAGGCCCTGCTGGAGGGCCTGATCGCGGAAGCCGCGAAACGGGGTGAGGTGGATCTGTCCCTGGTCAGCATCGACTCCACCACTGCGCGCGCTCACCACGACGCTGCCGGGATGCACCTGGGCGAGGACGTCCTCACCGCCCTGGAGAAGGCAGCCACCGAGGCAGAGAAGGCCAGATCAAAAGGGGCAGCTTCGAAGAACAAGACGGGCAGGACGCCGAGATCGATGCCGGGCGGGAGGAGCGGCGACGCATCCGGCACCGACGGAAACTCCGGCTGAAGGCCGCCCTCCTGGGACGTTCCAGGGGCGGGCAGACCAGCAAGGTCCACCTCGCCGCCGATCGGAAGTGCCGCCCCCTGGCCCTCCTCCTGACCGCGGGCCAGGCGGCGGACAGCCCGCAGTTCATCCCTGTCCTGAAGAAGGTGCGGGTGCGCGGGCCTGCCGGCCGTCCCCGCACCCGGCCCGACGCGGTTGCCGGAGACAAGGCTTACTCGTCCCGCGGTAACCGCGCCTACCTGCGTAAACGCGGCATCAAGGCGGTGATCCCGGAGAAGAAGGACCAGACCGCCAACCGGAAGAAGAAGGGAAGCAGGGGTGGCAGGCCCGTCAGCCACGACACCGAGCTCTACAAGGAACGGAACACCATCGAACGCGCGATCAACAGGATGAAGGCATGGCGAGGCATCGCCACCCGCTACGACAAGACCCCGGACAGCTACCTCGCCGGCCTCCACCTGCGCGCCTCGATGATCTGGCTCAAGGACCTCACACGAGCCACCCCTTGATCACAACTAAATACGCTCCCTAAGCGCCGATGTCGAAGGGCTCGTCCGGGTGGTCAACCAACTGACCTTGGAAAACCGACAGTTGCGCGAACATATGTCCACCCCCGACCCAGTCGTCCGTGTCTTCCCCGTCCAGCACACGCCGCCTAAGCCCGGTTGACGTCCGGGGCTCTCATATGGGCGGCCGATGAGTGGGACACGGCGGTTGACGTCACTCATCTGGGTAGTTTGGATTCTCGGGCAGCGGTGGCGAAAAGATCACCTTGCCGTCCTCCCAACGCGCCTGGTACTCACGCTCCCCACCGGAATGACAGCACTGCGGATCCGTTGGCAGGTACACGGGATAGGACAGGGTAACCGTCTTTCCGTCCTGGCTTTTGATCGTTGATTGGGCGGCCGCGGTCACGTCGTAGCCGGCGTACTCGTTGCCGTAGAAGAAGAACACGGAAACGCATTTCCCATCGACGCTGCCGGTGCAGTGAGCGTGGATCGCACGAAGGGGTCCACGGAGGTTCTTTAGAGTGCTGGCCTTGGTGTCGGCCGTGTATCCCAGGCGCTTGATGCGGAGCACCGCCCGGTCCACGTCGAAGGGCTCTCTTCCAACCTGTGAGGGCTTATCCGCTGACGGGCCCGTGGTACCCCACAGGGAAACGGACGGGCTCGACTCCGGTTGAACTTTGTCCGCTGGCCCTCCGCACGCTGTCACCAGCGTCAGGCAGAGCACCGCCGCTGCGGCCGGGAAACTCACCGCTCGTCGCACGCCGTCACCCCCAGAAAGACCCGCTCCAGCATTCCGTACTGCATAGTTTTCAGGTCCTCCTGGGAGATGTTGCGTGTGACATGTGAGCAGAGTTCGGCAGCCCAGCTACTGGCGGATGCCTGTCTCAGTTGGAAGACCGCCGTGGTCCCGAAATCCGTCTCAGTTCCCTGGGTAGAGCTCACGGGCACGCTCAGCAATAGGCGCTCACCGTCGGGGGAGGGCACGACGGCCCGAACGTGAGCGGCTGCGGGTATACGGGTTTGGGTTATGAGCCCGCCGGGGCCCCACCGCTCCACGATGCCCTGCCTTACGCTGACTGTCTCGTCGCTATCGGAGAGGAACATCGTGGCTCGGGCGACGTCGGGGGGGATGCTGGTCTCACGCTGCCCACCCTTGGCATCCCACACCTCTGCACTCCCGTCTTTGCCAATCAGCAGCAGACGCCGGCCGTCGCTGCTGAACCGCACAGCGTTCCGATCGGCGAGCGGAGCGCGGAAGCTGGGCATGACGACGGTGACCCGCCGTCGGTCGCGGAGATCCCAGACCTCCACGCCGCGCAGGTCCGGGGTGGCCACGGCGATCCGCTCGGACGCGGGGTCGGCTGCCAGAGTGGTTGCGTACCGACTTCGTTCGACTTCCGAGTTGTCCCGGAACAGCAGCGTCTCACCCACCTTGCGGCCGGTTGTGATGTCCCACTGCGAGACGGCGCCTGCCACGAGGGCGACCAGGCGGCCGTGCCGGGTGAATCCCAGGTTACGGAGCTCCGTGTCCTGGGGCGCCGACCCGAGGGGCCGATCGACGTGTATCCGCCGCAGTACCTCAAGGGAGGGCAGCTTGTAGAGCGTGACCAACTCCGCAGAGCTTTCGTTCACGGCCAGCGTCTTTTCCTCGGCGTCGAACGCAAGCCGCGCGGACGTCTGGTACCCGCCCCGACCGATCGCTGCGAGCCGCCGTCCGGTCGTCGGGTCCCAAACCGCGACCTCCCCGCCAGCGCCTACCGTGACCAGATAGCGGCCAGAAGGGGAGAAGTGCACGGCCTCCTCGTCGCCGCCGGTGGTAAACATGTCGGCGGTTGCGAGCGAGCCGGGCGCGGGGGCCGTGGCGACCAGTACTTCCGTCCCGCGGGCGAAGGCTATGCGGCGGCTCGCGCCGGCCAGGGCGTAGCGGGTGTAGCGGCCCTTGGTACCGTCCTCCGCCAGTACGAGTAGCGGTTGTCCGGTGGCGGCGTCGTGCACGATCACAGCTCCGTTGTCGCGGGTCAGCACAACATGGTCAGAGATGCCGACCAACTCGCCGATCGTCATGTCTTCGGTGCTGCAAGGCAGGCTCTGGAAGAGACGGGGGTCGGGCTTGCCGGCGGAGACATCGGTCAGCCGCCACTTGTCATCGGCGCATATCGTGGCTACCGGACGAGGACCCGGGGCGAACTCGGGCTCGTTGAAGCCGGGAACGGTAATTAAGCGGCCGGAGCGCGCATCCCAGACGCCCTGGGACAGGGCCCCCGGCCCTGAGGCTACGACGTGCTTGCCGTCCGCGGCGAAGACGAAGGCAGTGGGTGAGCCCTCAAGCAGCGGTTTTAGGGTGACGGGTGCGGCGGTTGGTCGGTCGAGGTTCCATACCTGGGCCCTGTCGTCCTTTGGAGGATGGGCTAACAGGCGGCGTCCCGTGCGGTCGAAGCGCAGCTCGTCCACCGCCTGAGCGGTGCTGTTGGTGCTCATCGCGGCTCGTAGGGTTAGCAGGGTCCCCTCTTCACGCAGGTCCCAGATCTTGATGCGGTTGCCGTCGCCCCCCAGGGCGAGCCGGGTGCCGTCGGGACTGACCGCTACGGCCGAGACGGCGTCCATGCGGACAATCAGGGAGGGGCCGTCGGCCCCGACACGCCATACCGACAGTCGGCCCCCAACGTTTCGTACCGCGATGACCTGGCCGGAGTCGTCCAGCGCTGTCTCCGCGACTTCCCCACCCGCGGGCAGGATGGCGTCGTACGGGGCATCGGCCAGATAGCGGGTGAACAGGTTGTTGTGTGCTTGTTGGGTGGGCGCGGTGCGCCAGGCGGCCACGGACAGTAATGCGGCCTTTTCCCGATGGGAGTCCGCCTGGACCTGGGCCTGTTGCACGAGGCTGGCCGACAATTCGGCGGCTTTGCTGCCACGTACCGAGTGCACTCCTATGCCGGCCAGGGTCCCCGCTACCGCAGTAACTGCCGCCGCGACGATGGCTTTGCGTGACCGCTGGCGCCGACGCCGCATCTGGCTCGCCTGAAGGTATGCGCGTTCACTTTCGGGGATGTCGTCCGACCGGTCGCGCAGTTGCTCCCGTGCCTGCTTGAGTTCGGAGCCGCGCATCAGCAGAGCGTGGTCGCGGCCGCTTTGCTCCCAGCGCGCGATGCGCTCGCGCACATGTTCCTGCCAGCTACGAAAGTCGCGGTCGGCGTCGACCCACGAGCGCAGTGCAGGCCAGTGTTCGAGTAGCGCTTCGTGGGCGAGAGCGACCGTCTCCATGCCGTCAGACGCGCGATCGAGGTGCACCAGACGCTGTACGGCGAGTAGTTGTGCGGCCTTCCAACAGTCGGGGTGCAGCTCGGTGCGGCGTGCGGTGCGCCCGGTGTCGACGGGGTTGTTGAGGCCTCCGTCGCCGGGGCGAACAAGCTGCACGAACAGTCGTCGCACCTCGTCATGCGCGTCGCCCAGCCGCTCCTTGACGACACGCTCGGCATGCGACGCCAAGGCACCCGCCACTCGGCCGATCTCCTCGTAGGCGGCGTGCCCGAGGATGCCCTGACGCTGTTGCTCCCATAGCAGGGTGAGGGTGAACTCGAGTAGGGGCAGCGCGCCGGGGCTGCGGCCCGCGTCCGAGAGCAGCCGCTCGGCGAGCGAGTCCTCGAAACGTATGGCCCCGTGGAATGAAGCGATCGGGGACAGCACCACCTGACGGAGCTGGTCCTCGGCCAGGCGGTCGACGAGCACCGGGGACGCCTCGCACACCCGCTCCAGAACGGGGAAGCGCTTCATGGCCTTCAGGAAGTCCAGTCGCAGGGCGAAGACCAGCCGCACTAATGGTCCGCCGTCCGCAGTGCGCCATCCGGTCATGGCCACCAATTGGTCGACCAACTTTTCGGCCGCATCGGGCGAGCAGCGGAACAGCATCTCGAACTGATCTACGATCAGGGCGAGCTGGGTCCTTCCCTGGCGGGTGAGTAACTCCCTGACAACCGGAAGAGTCCCTCCCTCCCGCAGCCGCCCGACGAGCCGTTCGACCTGATCGAAACGGTCGAGCGGCTTGATAACGTCGTCCGGCGCGTTGAGTAATGGCAGCAGGGCGGAAGCGAGCATGAGCTCCGCTCCCAAGGCGGGCTCTGGGACCAGCGAGGCGATGCTGTAGTCCCCACGCTTGCGTAGCTGCGGTACGAGACCGGCGTGGATCAGCGATGACTTGCCAACTCCGGACACCCCGATGACCGGGACGATCGACGACGTGGTGACCGCCTCGGTCAACGCCTTTATCTGCTCGGCTCGCCCGAAGTAGTGGGTGGCGTCCTGCTCCCGGAACGACTCCAACCCACGGAACGGCGATGGCGGTGCAGCGAGGCGACGCAGTTCAGGGTGTACCTCCAGCAGGACGTCGGCGGTAATGGCGTAGGCCGCCCGTTGAAGGAACCTCCCGTCGGTGGCGACAACCATGCCAACCACACCCTTGAAGTGCTCATCCCACAGGGGCGTGCCACTGAAGCCCTGTCGGATTTCGCAGGCACTAGTGCTCTCGAACTGCAGCCAGCCCCGTCCGCGGTCATCCACGATCGTGCCGAGCGACCAGACGCCCTCGTCGTCGCCGGCCGGGAAGCCGAATGCCCGGAAGGGGTGGCCGCGCACTGTCTCAACGTCCAGCAGTCGCACAGGCTCAGCCCCAAGCGGCGGATCCTCATCAAGCGCGAGGACGGCAATGTCACCAGAGCCGTCTTCCGCGACAGGTATGTGTGTGATGAGCCGCGCGCTCTGTCGGCGGGCTGCTCGTCCGGCAAGGGGAAAGTCCAGATCGACGGTAAGCCCCACAGCGAGGGGACTCCCCTCCTGTTCTCCGGCGACGGCCGAAACCACATGCGCGCACGAAAGCACGATCCTGGGGCCTGCAAGAAAGCCAGCACCCTGCGGCGTGGCCCACGCGCCGCGCGACCACAGGCGGGCAATCCCGGGGTTGGGCACAGGTCCGGGCACCGCTGAGTCCCCGCGCCCTTATCCCGCCACGGCGCCGTCGCGCGCGGCGACGGCCTGGGTGATCGGCACAGCCTCCGGTTGCTGCCTGTCCCACTCCATGGTGAGGGTGAGTGATCCCTCTCCGGCGGTCTTGGCGAGGAAGACGCCCGCCTCCGCCGACAGCTTCAACCCAAGCTCAAGAGTGATCTTGTCTGGTTGCCGCGGCAGATCGGCCACCTTAGCGAGCACAGAATGCGCGGCCTCGCGCACGCTTTCCAGACCGCGCTCCAGCGTCTCAGATGCTTCAGCCACCATCCCGGGCCTGGCAACTCTGACCACCGCCTGCGGCCCGTTGTCGACTTCTACCAGCACTGAACCGCCGCTTTCCAGCGGCACCCTAAGCAATTCAGGCATCGAGCCCCCCGCCACCTACTGCGATGTGATGCGCGCCACCCTAGTTCCTGCAAGAGGTGCTCGTGCCCAGATCGGCAATTCCCCAGGCGGTCATGACGACGACTTCCGTCTCGCAGCGACGGCTTCCTGAGGTCGATCAAGGTCTCGCTGCAAGGCCGGGCCGCCGGCGGGGGTGTGGCTTGGGCCCCCCCGTTTTGCGCCTCAGACGCCATCCGCTTATCGATCACGGAGTTGGCCTGCTCGAACAGGGTTCCTGATCGGGTGATCGCGCGAGAGTCGGCGCATGACAGCAGGGCCTCTTGGTAGCTCGGGGGTGCGAACCAAACCAAGCACCAGGAGGCCCTGTTGCCGCAGTCTTTCGCGCTCGCGTGCGTGGAGTCCAACTCGCCTTCCCTGTCGTGTGACTGCCTCGCGCACAGGTTCGGCAACGCGGCAGACCGGCCGGACCGCACTGCGTGCTACGCCTCCGACATGACGGAGGCGGAGTGGCAGGTCATCCGGGCAGTGCTGCCGGTTCCGGCCTGGCTGGAGGGCCGGGGCGGGCGGCCGGAGGGCTTCTGCCACCGGCAGATGATCGACGCGGTCCGCTATGTGGCCGACAACGGCGTCAAGTGGGTCAACCTGCCTGCGGACTTCCCGCCGTATCGGCGGGTGCATGCTTTCGCCCGCCGCTGGCAGATCACGGGTCTGCTCGCCGAGCTCCACGACCGGCTGCGCGACAAGGTCCGCCAGAAGGAAGGCCGCACGGTGGATCCGACTGCTGCCATCGTGGACTCACAGTCGGTGCGGGCAGCGGCGAACATCCCGCGCTCCACCTCCGGCTGGGACGGCGGGAAGAAGGTGGGCGGCCGCAAGCGGCACCTGGTGGTGGACTGCCTCGGCATGGTCCTGGCCGTGGCTGTGACCGCGGCGAGCGTGCAGGACCGCGACGCCGCCGTCCCCCTGCTCGAGCGGCTTCGGAAGATGTACTTCTCCATCCGCCTGGTGTGGGCGGACGGCGGCTATGCCGGGCGCCTGGTCGACTGGGCAGCCGAGAAACTCCAGCTCACCCTCGACATCGTCAAACGCACCGACGACACCACCGGGTTCGTGGTGCTGCCCCGCAGGTGGGTGGTGGAAAGAACGCTGAGCTGGCTGATGCGCTCACGTCGTCTGGCGCGTGACTACGAGACGCTGCCCGCCATGCACGAGGCCATGGTGCTGTGGTCGATGACCATGCTTATGAGCGGCCGCCTGGCCGGACGCCGCCCAGGTGCTTTCAGCCGGCCGGCCCTTCGAGCGCGGTGAACACCCCCGGCCGCACCTGGAGGGCCCACCCTCGCTCCACCAGGCGTTTCGCCTTCGACCGCAGTCCCTCGACCTTCGCCGGGACCGCCTGAAGGCCGAGGGCCACGGCCAGCTGCTGGCAGCGCATCCCCTCTCGGCCCGCCTCCGACTCCAGCACCGACACGATCTGCTGATAATCCGGCGCGAGTACCGACGCCGCCATGCCGTCGATCCGGTGCGGCACCGGTGAACCCGCCATGGCGCCCCGCACCGGCTCCGCGACTGCCGAAGACGGCTCGGCCAGCACCTCGGCCACCGTCGCCCGGGCATCCACCAGCCGCTGAAGGGCTCCTTCCGCCTCACCGAGCGCGGCCTGCACCTGCTCGGCCTCCTCCCGCAACCGCGCGATCTCTTCCCGAACTCTCTTCTCCCGGGCTTCCAGCAGACCGAGCACCGACGGCACCAGCCACCACCTCCACGAGCCAGACGAGCGGACGAACCACGCTCATCTCTCCCGCTACCAACCGGAGTTCATGCCCACCCATCCCGGACCAACGCAACACGTTCGGAAAGCGGATGGCGTCTCAGTCGCTGCTCAACTCGTGTCCGCGTACTCTCCGATGCGGCCAGCTCGGTACGAATGAACGTCCCCGGCTTGTCGGCTGGTTGGGTGGTGGAGCGAAGGCCACGGGGCCTTCCCCCGTGAAGGTGGGCACGCGGTTATTGATCACGCCGCGAGCGTGAGTTTAGCGGTGTGGTGTCGGCGTTCGTATTCGTTGGGGCTGATGTGGCCGTTGGCGGAGTGCCGGCGGCGGGTGTTGTAGCGGGTCAGCCAGGCAAATACCGTCTTTCTGCAGGTGCCGGCGTCGCCGTAGTCGCGAGCGCCCTGGAGAGTCTCGCGTTTCAGGGACGCGTGGAAACTCTCGCAGGCCGCGTTGTCCGCGCTGGTGCCGACCGCACCCATCGACCGGGTCACCCCGAGCTGGTCGCAGAGGCCGGCGAAGGACCGGGAGCCGTACTGGGCCCCATGGTCGGAGTGGAACACGGCACCGTCCAGGCCACCTCGGGTCGAGGCCGCCATCCGCAGTGCGTCGGCGACCAGACTGGTGCGCATGTGGTCGGCGATGGACCAGCCGACGACCTTGCGGCTGAAGCAGTCCAGCACGGTCGCGAGATAGAGGAACTCCCCGCCTGCCAGCGGGAGATACGTGATGTCGCCCATGTATTTGCGCCCCGGCTCGGTGGCGGTGAAGTCCCGCTGGAACAGGTCCGGGACCGGTGAGGTGGCCGGGTCCGGGACGGTGGTGCGCACGCGTCTGCGCAGGCGGATTCCGGTGATGGAGAACGCCCGCATGATCCGGGCGACCCGCTTTTCGTTGACCCGCCGCCCTTTCCCGCGGAGCTCGGCGGTCACTCGCGGGGAGCCGTAGGCTCCGCCGGACTCGCCGTGGACCTCGCGGATCTCCTCGGCCAGGACCCGGTCCTGCCGCTGCCGGGCGGCCCGGGCCTCGGCGCCGGCGAGCCACTTGTAGTAGCTGGACCGGTTCACGTCCAGGACCTGGCAGAGCCGCTTCACCTCGTAGGTGTCCCGGTGGTCGTCAACGAACTGGAAGCGGGTCCTCACCAGTTCGTCTCCCCGGCGAAATACTTGGCCGCCTTGCGGAGGATGTCTCGCTCGGTGGCGAGCTTGCGCTCACTCGCCTCGAGCTCGGCCACCCGCGCCTCCAGCTGCCGCACCCGCTCGTGCGGATCAGCGGACGCCGCCGCCTCCCGAGGCCGGGCGGCCGGCTTCGCAGCCGCGGCGCTGACGCCACGGCGTTCGCGCTCACGCAGCACCCACTCACGCAGGGTCGCCCGGTTGACGCCCAGGTCAGCGGCGACGCTCTTGTACGTCGCCCCGGGTGTGGACTCGTACAGGGCCACGGCATCGGCCTTGAACTCGTCCGAGTAGTCCTTCATCGCCATCGGCGGGTCTTCTCGCTTCCTCCGGATCAAGCAGATCCAGTATCAGCGTGTCCACCACCCAGGGGGAGGCCCCACGCTCCTTGTGGTCAGGGCATAAGCGGACCGATGATCGGGTTCATGGTCATGGCCCGCGGCTCCCTCGATGCTGTCCCTCTGCCGACGCTTTTTCCGCGGCTCTCGGCTACTGAGATGGAATCCCTGCGATGTTCAGCTCTGGTCGTCGATGCTGCAAGGGTCAGAGAAGCCGAGCCGACGTGGCTGTGGGAACCAAGCCATTCCGTGTTCCCCGGTGCTGGGCCGGGGGCCGCAGTGATCCTTCTCGCGGAGATCACCGAGCAGGCCGAGCGGGGCGATCAGCTGGAGTTCCTGCTGGATGTGGCCTGGACGGACCAGGCTGAGCTGTCGGTCAGCGCGGCAGTGAATGTGGCCTGTTGGTGCGACACCGACCACGCGACCCATGATGTCGATGCACTCCGCCTGATCATCAACGGCGACACATCGCTGGGCCAGGCATTCCGAGTCGGCGTTGACCGGCTGGTGGGCTGGCTGGCAGATCCTCGTGATGCGGATTACTGGCGTTTGCGGGCCGGTCTCCCCGCCCGCTAGGACAGGGGCCTGCGGTTCCTCGGTCAGGCGACGTTGGTGTCGCGCTCGATGGCCTTGAGGCGGTTCTTGAGCCGGTAGCTGGGGCCGTTGATCGCGACGACGTCGCAGTGGTGCAGGAGCCGGTCGAGGATCGCGGTGGCGAGGACCTCGTCACCGAACACCTGTCCCCATTCGCTGAAGGTCTTGTTCGAGGTCAGGATGATCGAGCCCTTCTCGTAACGCTTCGAGATGACCTGGAAGACCAGGTTCGCCTCGGCACGTTCGAGGGGCTGGTAGCCGACCTCGTCGACCACGAGAACGCCGGGCCGCAGGTAGGAGCCGAGTTTGCTGGTCAGCCGACCCGCTGCCTCGGCAGCCTTCAGGTTGCGGACCATGTCGTCGAGGGTGGTGAAGTAGACCGAGAACCCGGCCCGGCAGGCCGCGACCGCCAGGGCGACCGCGATGTGTGTCTTGCCGACCCCGGGCGGACCCAGCAGGGCCGCGTTGGCCTTGGCCTCGATGAACGAGAGAGTGGCCATGTCCTTGATCTTGCGCGGGTCGAGGTCGGGTTGGAACGAGAAGTCGTAGTCGTCCAGCGTCTTGTGGTGCGGCAGCTTCGAGAACAGCAGAGACCGGCGGAAGCGGCGGTCGTCGCGGACCGCGAGTTCCTCGGACAGCACCAGGTCGAGGAAGTCGAGATAGCCGAGCTTGCCCTCCTCGGCCCGGCGGGCCAACTGGTCCAGCCCATCGGCGAGATGGGGCAGGCCGAGTTTGGTGGCCGTGGTGCGGATGCGGTTGCCGGTCAGCTCGCTCAAGACGATTCCTTGCTCTGAGGACGGGAGTTGAAGGGCCGGGTGCCGGTGAGCTCGTCATAGACCGACAGCGGCCGGCGGCCGACCTCGATCCGGGTGGCCGCGGCCCTGTTGAGCAGGGCCTGGAGCGGTCCGGTGCCCTGCCCGTCGGTGGCGTGCTGCCGCGGCGGGGAGAAGGACACCTCGGTCGTGGTCCGCCGGTTGTTCCCCTCGGGCAGCCCACTCCAGTGGCTCTCGTCGACGACGCGGACACCACGGCCGACAGCCCTTGCATGGACGGCCAGCAAACTGTCACCGCCGACGGCCGCAGTGGCCGAGTGCAGGCTGATCTGCGACTTGGTGGCCCGGATCTCCACCAGCTGGCGGGGGCGGACCTTGCGTGCCGGGACGGAGTAGAGGTTGCCGTCGAAGGCGACGAGGCAGTCCTTGCCGACATGCCGCAGCTGCCGTTCGGCCACCAGATAAGGGGTGGGCGGCAGCGGCTTGAGGGCCGCGTGGTCGCGGGCGGCCCGATGTCCGATGACCTCGTGGTGGGTTGTATGGGTGCGGGCGCGTCGCTGCGGCACCCAGGCCATGAACGCGGCGTCCATCTCCTCGGTGGAGGAGAAGGCCCGTCCGGCGAGCACGTGGTCGCGGACGATCAGGACCTGGCGCTCGACCCGGCCCTTGCCGGTGGGCCGGTAGGCGGCCAGCACGTCGATGTCGAAGTCGTAATGGCCGGCGAAACCCACCGCCTCCGGATGCAGCGGGACCGCCTCACCTGGCGCGACATGCCGACGGACGACGGTCTTGGTCCGGTCGTAGACGATCGACATCGGCACCCCGCCGTAGTGGGCGAACGCACGACGGTGGCAGTCGAAGAAGGTCTGCAGATCCTGGCTGGTGGTGAAGCAGCAGAACGGGTCGCGGGAGTACGACAGGGTCATGTGGAACGAATAGACCTTGGGGATGCCCAGGTGGGCGAGGACCTTGCCTTCGTCGCCCCAGTCGACCTGGGCCTGGGCCCCGGGCACGACCTCGAAGCGGCGGTGCATGCCCGCCAACTCCCGCGGCGCGATGCCCAGTTCCTCGGCGACTCGTGGGCGGGCTTCCTGCAGATAGAGCTTGACGCGCTGGTAGTTGATGGTGGAGCCGTAGTCCTTCACCAGGCGCTCGTGCACCACCGCACCCTTGATGAGGATCTCCGCCTTGAGCATCGCGTCGATCAGCGGCGCGACCTCGTCCACCGCCTTCTTGCGTGGCCGGCCGTTCGACGTCCTCCTCGGCGGTGCGGCCGGGGCTTGCCCGGACAGGTATTTGCGGACCGTCTTCCTGTTCAGGCCCGTCTCCTTGGCGACCTCCGTCAGAGTCACCGCACCGGACTCGAACAGGGCACGGAAGCGCCGGAGTTCCAACCAGCGTTGCGGGTCCAAGACCATCGTCAGCTGCCCTCCGCCGCCCCTTACCAACCAGCAGCAGAGTGCCGAGCAGCAGGACTCACCGCATCAACAAGCGGCCCTTTTCACTCGTACGTGACTGGCCGCGTTCACACGTACGGCGACAACTCGCTGCAGATCGCCTTCGTGGTCATGGTTGTCTCCACAGTGCTGGGCACAGCCGCCGCCCTGGGGCTGAGCCGCTCGCGGTTCCGGGGCAACTCCACGATCCAGTCGGTGCTGCTGCTGCCAACGGTGGTGCCGGTGCTCATCGGGGGAATCGGCATGTACTCGCTGTTTCTGCGATGGCACCTGACCGGCACTCCGCTGGGCTTCGTCCTCGCGCACACCGTGCTGTCACTGCCCTTCGTCTTCATCTCGGTCACGGCCGCACTCCAGACGTTCGACCGGAGCCTGGAACAGGCCGCGGCGTCCTGCGGCGCCGGCCCGCTGGCGGCCTTTTTCCAGGTGACGCTGCGGATGATCATGCCGGGCATGCTGACGGGCGCGCTGCTCGCCTTTCTCGGATCGTTCAACGAGACGATCGTCTCCATCTTCCTCGTGTCCCCGACCCTGCGGACCCTGCCCGTGGAGATGTACACCAGCGCGGCCAAGGAATCCGACCCCACCATCGCCGCCGCCTCGACCCTGACGACCGCCCTGACGGCAGTGCTGTTCCTAGCGGCTCTCACCGTCCGAGCCAGGAGGAGCAAGACCCATGAAGCCTGAGAAGCCCGCCGGAGCCGGTGCCTCACTCGAACTGCGCGGCCTGCGCAAGCGGTTCGGCGACCAGGACGTCGTGAAGGCGGTGGATCTGCGCATCGAGCCCGGGGAGTTCGTCACCCTGCTGGGACCCAGCGGCTCCGGCAAGACCACCACGCTCAACATGAACGCGGGCTTCGAGCAGCCGAGCAGCGGGCAGATCCTCGCCGACGGAAACCCGATCGGGGCCCTGCCCACGCACCGCCGGAACATCGGCATGGTCTTCCAGAACTACGCACTGTTCCCCCACATGACGGCGGCGCAGAACATCGCCTTCCCGCTGCGGCAGCGCAAGGTGTCCAAGGCCGAAACGGAGGAAAGGGTTCGCGAAGCGCTGGCCCTGGTCCATCTGGAGAAATTCGGTGACCGCTACCCCAAACAGCTCTCGGGCGGCCAGCAGCAGCGCGTCGCGCTCGCCCGCGCCGTGGTGTTCAACCCACGCATCCTGCTCATGGACGAACCGCTGGGCGCTCTGGACAAGAAGCTGCGCGACGTGCTCCAGACCGAGATCCGGCGTATCCACCGCGAGCTGGGTGTCACGGTGGTCTTCGTCACCCATGACCAGGAGGAGGCGCTCACACTCTCCGACCGGATCGCCGTCTTCAACGACGGCCGCATCGAGCAGGTCGCTGCGGCGGAGGACCTGTACGAACGCCCCGCAACCCGCTTCGTCGCGGACTTCCTCGGCGATTCCAACATCTTCACAGGGCTGGCCGACGTCGCCGACGGCATCGTGACCATCGCCGTCGGCGGCGCCGGGGTGCGGATCCCGCTCGGTGCTTCCGGCCCGGGCGCCACCGGCTGCGTCCTGGTACGCCCCGAACGCTGTCGGGTCACGGCGTCAGCCATCGCCAGCGTGGGTACGACGGACAACCGCCTCGCCGGTACCGTGCGCGACGTCGTCTACCTCGGCTCCGTCCGCCGGATCGACGTCGACATCCCCGAGCACGGTCCGATGAGCGTGCGCGAGCCCGCGGTCGGCGGCCAGGACGTACGTCCCGGCGACGCCGTCACCGTCCATTGGCCGCTGGAAGCGGGAGTCCTCCTTCCGGGCCTGCCCTCCGGTGCTCCGGCGAGGCAGGAAGAGGCAGCTGCCGAGGCCGAGGTGACCGCGTGAACACGTCGGCGGTGCCCCTGCACGAGTTGTCGGCGGTGGAGCTGACGGGGCTGGTCCGCAGACGTGAAGTGTCCGCGAGCGAGGTCATGCGGGCCTTCCTGGACCGTGTCGAGGCATGCAATCCGCTGGTCAACGCCATCGTGTCGGCGGCACCGGGACAGGCGCTGGCCGGTGCGGCAGACGTGGACCGCAGACTTGCCCGAGGCGAGGACCCCGGGGTGCTCTGCGGGCTCCCCATCGCCATCAAGGACCTCGAGGATGCCGCCGGGATCCCCACGTCTCACGGTTCCCCGATCCACGCCGGTCATGTGCCGGCCCATGACTCACCCATGGTCGCGAGCGTCAAGCGGGCCGGGGCGGTGGTCATCGGCAAGACGAACGTGCCGGAGTTCGCGGTCGGCTCGCACACCTTCAACGAGGTGTTCGGCGTGACCCGTAATCCGTATGACCTTTCGCGGTCGGCCGGAGGCAGCAGTGGAGGGGCCGCCGCGGCGGTGGCCGCCGGAATGCTGCCCTTCGCCGACGGCTCGGACACCGGCGGCAGCCTGCGCAACCCGGCTTCGTTCTGCAACCTGGTCGCGCTGCGCCCGTCGCTCGCCCCGCCCGCGGTGCTCGATGGCTGCGACCGGCCCAGTGAGCAGGGCGTTCTCGGGCCCATCGCCCGCTCGGTCGCAGACCTTCGACTGCTGCTGCGGGCCGTGCCGGTTCCGTACGAACGTGTGCCGCGGGTGACGAACATCGACGACGACGCACCCTGGGACCTGCGCGGGCTCCGGGTGGCCTGGAGTGACGATTGGGGAGGGCTGCCCGTCGATCCGGCGGTTCGGGCGGTACTCGACCGGTGCCGGCAGACGCTGATCGACCTCGGCTGCAGGGTCGAGGAGCAGGCCCCCGGCCTCGGCGAGGCCGACGAGGTCTTCGAGACCCTGCGGGCGGACTCCTTCGCCACCGAATTCGGGCCGCTGGTGGACAGTCACTCCCCTCTCCTCAAGGAGACGATCAGGCAGAACGCCGAGCAGGGGCGACACCAGACCGCCGAGCAGGTCAGCCGGGCCAGGAAGCTGCGGGCAGAGCTCTTCGGCCGCACACGGGAACTGCTGACTCGCTATGACGTGCTCGCCGGACCGACGGTCCTGGTTCCGCCCTTTCCCGTCGAGTGGGAGTGGCCGACCGCGATCGACGGGCGTCCGATGGCGGACTATCTGGAGTGGATGCGGGCCTGCACGCGCATCACGGCCACCCTGCATCCGGCACTCTCCGTCCCCGGCGGCTTCACCCCGGAAGGCCTGCCGGTCGGGCTGCAACTGGTGGGGCGGTACCGGGGGGAGGCCCCGCTCCTCGGCTTCGCCGAGGCGTTCGAGACCGCCACCGGGTACGGGAACCGTCGTCCCGCGCTGCCGACGGCCTGACGGACGTGACCGTGAACGCGATGTGTCCCGCCCCCGCCGACCCGGTGCCCACCGACGGAACGCTCCTCGCCGCAGGGCGACGCCGGTGACGAAGTCTGCTTCGGGGCTGCACAGCCACGGGACGGCCTGGGCGATTTCCTCGGCGGTGCCGAGCCGGTTGATGGGCTGGTTGGTCTCGGCCTCGGCGCGGTCGAGTTCTCCCTTGGCAATCAGGCCGCCGGCGAAGCAGAGGGGGCCTGCGATGTCCTGGGCTACGAGTGGTCCGGTCTTGGTGGCGCCGGTGGGGTGGTGTGCGCTGACGCGCAGGGGCCAGGAGTCGGGCTGGAACACGGTGCGTGTGGCGACCTGGGCGCCGGCGTGGATGATCGCCCGCGTGCGCCCCTGCCGATTCGGGTGTGGTAGTCGGTGCTGACGGAAGCCAGCTGCGCGACGTCCTCGCGCCACATCCCGGGCACCCGGCGTGGGCCGTTGGTGGGCAGTCCAGCCTGTTCGGGGGTGATCCTGGCAGGTTGGCCGACGAAGAAGTCCCGGATGTCGGCCCGGTTGGCGGCATCGCGGTCGGGGCGCGATCCACGCCGTGGGCGGATTGCCGCCCGGAGGGGCTTGGCGAGCGACGACAGAGCGGCCTGGGACGGCCGGTCAGGCCGGGGCTGGTTCACCAGGCATACGCCTGCGGGGCTTCTCCCGGCCCCGGCCAGATGCGGTCGAGGCGTTCCATGACCTCGTCGTCGAGTTGCACGGACAGCGCGCCGAGGTTGGACCGCAGTTGCTCGCTCGTCGCCGCTCCGGTGACCGTGGTGGAGACGGCAGGGTTACGCAACACCCAGGCCAACGCCACGTGTTCTGGCCTGGCACCCAGTTCCCGGCACAGTTCTTCATACACTTCGAGCTGGTCGCGGTGCCCGTCGATGCGCTGAAGCATCGACGCGTCCTGGACGTGTGCCTCGGCGGCGGACTCGAGTGCGCCCGTGAGCAGACCGGCGTGCAGCGGGCTGTAGGGGACCAGGCCGATGCCGAGGTGGCGCAGCGCGGGGACGAGCTCCATTTCCACGGCTCGTACGGCGAGGTTGTACAGGCTCTGTTCCGAGGTCAGGCCCAGGAAGTGCCGTGCCGTGGCGGCCGACTGGGCGAGGACCACGTCCCAGCCGGCGAAGTTGCTGCTGCCGACGTAGCTGACCTTGCCCTCGCGTACCAGCTGCTCCATCGCCTGCCAGATTTCCTCCCAGGGCGTGGCCCGGTCGATGTGGTGCATCTGGTAGAGGTCGATGTGATCCGTCTGTAGTCGCCTCAGGCTCGCCTCGCACGCGCGCCGGATGTGGTAAGCGGACAGCCGGCGGTCGTTGGGACCCAGTCCCATCGGCTGGTACACCTTCGTTGCCAGGACGATGTCGTCACGGCGCCCGCTGCGCTTCAGCCACCGGCCGATCGTCTCCTCGGAGACGCCGTACCCTTTCTCCATGTCCGCCGATTGCGGGCCGCCGTAGACGTCGGCGGTGTCGAAGAAGTTAACACCCGCCTCGATGGCGGTGTCCATGACCGCGAAACTGGTCGGTTCGTCCACGATGTAACCGAAGTCTATCGTCCCAAGGCCGATTCGACTGACCACCAGACCAGAGCGGACCAGGTGGCCGTATCTCATCTCATCACTCATCTGCTTACTATCCTTGCACACGTGCGGTGGGTGTCGGCGACCGTTTTGGGCTGCTTGAGGTACGAGGAGCGCCTTGCACGGCGTACGGAGGTCCGCTCGACGCACTTCCTGAACGCAGGCCAGGGTCTCAATCAGGACTCCCGGGCGGCGGAGGATCTTTCCAGTCGCCCAGCTCGATGACCGCCTGCGCGTGCGCTGTGGGCTCTGCTGTGTCCGGACGGTGCCGGCCAGGCGGATTCGGCGGAGGGTCATCGGGGTGCGGGGCCGTCGATGTGGGCGAGGAAGTCGAGGAGTGCGGCGTTGACCTCGGCGGGACGTTCCTGCTGTGTCCAGTGCCCGCAGCCCGGCAGCACCACCAGGTCGTGCAGTTGAGGCGCGATAGCGGTCAGCGGGTTGTCCGACCCGCCCTCGCCACGGATCATTTCGCCCAGGGAAGGCCCGTCCGGGCCGCGCATTGCGGTGACCATATCGCGGTCTCCCACCACGTACAGCGCGGGGACGTCGATCCCGCGTCCTCGGAACGGTGTGAGCAGTTCGTTATTGCGTTCGATGTTCCGGTACCAGTTGAAGGCTCCAGTGAACGCCCGCTCGCCGTGCAGGGCGAAGTCCTCGGCGAACACCTGAATGTCTTCCTCCGTCAGCCAGTCCGGGAGAGCCGGCGCCTCCGGCATGGTGTCCAGGAAGCCCAGACCCTCGGGTATGACCATCAGGCGGGGTTCGCTGCCGAGCGGGTTGTCGCCCGAGACACCGACCATGAAGCGGCGCAAGGAGTCCGGGATGTCCTTGGCGAACTCCGCGTCGGCGACTCCCGGTTGCTGGAAGTACACCTGGTAGAAGCCCTCGCCGTACTGGGCACGAGTGATCGAGGGCGGGACCAACCCGCCGGGCAGGATGGGCGGAACGCTGAGCCCGGCCACCGCGCGGACCTTGTCCGGGCGCAGCATCGCCGCGGTCCAGGCGATGGGTGCGCCCCAGTCGTGGCCGACGACGACCGCCTGCTCCTCCCCGAGTTCCTCGATCAGGGCGATCACGTCGCCGACGAGGTGGAGCAGGGTGTACGACGCGACGTCCGGCGGCTGCTCGCTGCGGGCGTAGCCGCGCTGGTCGGGGGCGACGACCCGGTATCCGGCCGCCGCCAGCGCCCCGAACTGGTGACGCCAGGAGTACCAGGTCTCCGGCCAGCCGTGCAGCAGCAGGACCAGCGGCCCCTGCCCCTGCTCGGCGATGTGCAGCCTGACCCCGTTCACGTCGACGAAGCGGTGGGTGAGCGGACTTTCCACGAGGAGCTCCTTGCGTGCGTGAGTGCGTGCTACTTCTTCAGCTGGGCGTACATGGCGTCCAGGTCGGCGGACAGCTGGGACTTGACCCAGCGGGTGGTGTCGTCGGCCAGCACCTCGTGCGCCCCTGTCTCGATGCCGTCGAGTGCGGCCACGGCGATGTCGCGGGGATCGGCCTTGGGCGCGTCGACGCCTGAGGTCATGTCGGTGTCGACGTAGGTCATGTGGAGCCCGGTCACCGCGATGCCGCGCGGCTGCAGCTCCAGGCGCAGGGAGTTGGTCTGCGACCACAGGGCGGCCTTGGAGGCGCCGTAGGGCGTGTCGTCGGCCAGCCGGGACAGGACGGAGTGGGCGTTGAGGATGCGGCCGCCGCCGTTGCGCTCGATGATCGGCACGAAGGCCCGGGTGACCAGCAGCGGCCCGTAGAAGTTGGTCTCCTGGTCCCGGCGCACGCCCTCCATCGGGGAGTTGAGGTACGAAGCGCGGACGGATGAACCGGCGTTGTTGATCAGGATAGTGACGTCCTGGGCCTGCTCGGCGGCCGCCGCCACGGACGCCGGGTCAGTGGCTTCGAGCGCCAGCGGAACGGCATCGGGGTGGGTCACCGTGCGTGGGTCACGGGCCGTGGCGTAGACCTTGCCGGCCCCGCGCGCGTAGGAGATCCTCGACCAGCATCTTGCCGATGCCGCGGCTGCCTCCGGTGACGCAGACGTTGGCACCCTTGATGCTGTCACTCTTACCTCTAGGGAGATGAAAACCGATCGGTTTTCGCCACTGTAAACCGATCGGGTTCGTCATGCAAGAGCAGACTTTGCGGGGAGGCGGCCGCGCATCCGACGGTGCGGTCCGTACTCACCCTGCGCAGGGCCGGTGAGGTCACCTGTCCGCCGCCAGCGATCGACCTGGCCGGCAGCCGCAGAAGGAGTGAGGGCCTTAACAAGGCAGAGTCCGGCGGAGGACTGATGAAGCGGCGCGCCGTCCGGCTCGGCGTCGCCGCGGTCGGCGATCAGGCCGGCCGATTGCCGACGGCGCAAGCACCGATTCCCTGGATTTTCACCGACGGCCGGGAGAAGGGAGGGAAATCAGGCGCGACGGCTGCGACGTCCCATGCAGCGACGCGGACTCGGGACGCGAAGCCGCCGCCGTAGGAATCGGTTCAACGGTTGGTCCGTTATCACAGGAGGTGATCAATGAGGTGGCAGTGCGCTTCGTGGAGCTCCAAGCCGTCGAGGCCCGGCGCCCGGGCGGCCGCGACTGCCCAGGCGAAAGTGCTGATCACGTCGTCGACGTCAGCAACGTTGAGAGCCCCACTAGGGAGCGTATTTAGTTGTGATCAAGGGGTGGCTCGTGTGAGGTCCTTGAGCCAGATCATCGAGGCGCGCAGGTGGAGGCCGGCGAGGTAGCTGTCCGGGGTCTTGTCGTAGCGGGTGGCGATGCCTCGCCATGCCTTCATCCTGTTGATCGCGCGTTCGATGGTGTTCCGTTCCTTGTAGAGCTCGGTGTCGTGGCTGACGGGCCTGCCACCCCTGCTTCCCTTCTTCTTCCGGTTGGCGGTCTGGTCCTTCTTCTCCGGGATCACCGCCTTGATGCCGCGTTTACGCAGGTAGGCGCGGTTACCGCGGGACGAGTAAGCCTTGTCTCCGGCAACCGCGTCGGGCCGGGTGCGGGGACGGCCGGCAGGCCCGCGCACCCGCACCTTCTTCAGGACAGGGATGAACTGCGGGCTGTCCGCCGCCTGGCCCGCGGTCAGGAGGAGGGCCAGGGGGCGGCACTTCCGATCGGCGGCGAGGTGGACCTTGCTGGTCTGCCCGCCCCTGGAACGTCCCAGGAGGGCGGCCTTCAGCCGGAGTTTCCGTCGGTGCCGGATGCGTCGCCGCTCCTCCCGCCCGGCATCGATCTCGGCGTCCTGCCCGTCTTGTTCTTCGAAGCTGCCCCTTTTGATCTGGCCTTCTCTGCCTCGGTGGCTGCCTTCTCCAGGGCGGTGAGGACGTCCTCGCCCAGGTGCATCCCGGCAGCGTCGTGGTGAGCGCGCGCAGTGGTGGAGTCGATGCTGACCAGGGACAGATCCACCTCACCCCGTTTCGCGGCTTCCGCGATCAGGCCCTCCAGCAGGGCCTCGAAGACGCAGGCGTCACGCCACTGCCGGAAGCGGTTGTGGACGGTCGACCAGGCGCCGAACTCCTGCGGCATCTCCCGCCACTGTCCGCCCGTCTTGAACCGCCAGATCACACCCTCGAACTGCTGCCGCAGCCGCTCGGGGTACGGGCCGTACTCGCCGATCGGCAGATACGGCCCGATGAACTCCCACTCGGCATCCGTCAGTTGCACTCGCGTCATGCAAGAAGGTCTATCGGTCCATGCCCTGCCGCGAGGGCGAATCCCGCAGATTGATCACGACTCAATACGCTCCCTAGGGCGAGCCGTCGAGGCCCGGTCCGTCAGGGAGGGCTGGCGTGCCGCGCCTGTGCGGACCGGGCGACGCACGCTGATGACGTCAGCCGCGTGGCCCGTGTGGATCTCCGGTGTTTCCTATTGGGCCTGGATCACGGGCAGGACAATTTGGGAGGGTCGGGCGGGGGCGTGGAAGACCTGCTGCGGGTCACTCGGGCCGTGGTAGCGGTCTCTTCGGGTTCGCCCGTGTTGAGGTGCGGTCCCAGCGGGGGAAGTTGCTGGAGGTGACCTGGACCCGTATCCGGTGACCCGCCTTGAAGACGATGCTGGTCGACCACAGGTCCACGACGTGCTCGGCCGCCTCGCCCACGATGCCGCCAGTCACATTGAGCGAGACGCCGTTCTCGTCGACGTCGCACAAGCGGGCCACCCAGTCGGTCGAGGGTCCGTCCGTGGCAGCGAAGAGCACCGCCCGGACCCGGCCGGTCACCTCGACGTCATCGGCGAGTGGTTCGCCGATGAAGACCAGGACGTCCTCGCGCGCCTCCATGGCCGCCTGGTCGAGGGGGCCGGGACGGAACTCGTCGGTGTTCAGGAGCCCGTCGCCCATGAGGAGCGCGCCGCCGGTGGTGGGCACCGGGTTCATGGGGTTATAGGTGAACTGATCGGCCTGCTCGGCGGCGGGTGGGGGCTCGGGGGTCAGGCGTCCGTCGGCACGCAGGTGGAAGTCAGTGTCCACGGCCCGCGACAGAGGCCTTTCCGTTTCCTCGTGCCACTGGTTGACGCCCATGACGAACAGCAGCACCTTGCCCGTGTCCGGCTCCGGAGCCTCGCCACTGCCTTCGCCGAGGAGGCGCTGGAACCAGTCGAACTGCATGTCGTGCGCGCGTCCCTGCATGCCCATGAAGTCGGAGTTCGCTCCGAACCCGAAGTTGACGTCACCGACGACGTGCCGCCAGGTGGTGTGGCTCCACGAGCCCATCACCAGCGTGGCGGACCGGCCGGCCTGGCGCATGGCGGTGAAGTTGTCGAGCGTGCCCTGGCCGAAGATGTCGAATCAGCCGCCGACCTGGAAGGTGGGCAGCTCGACCTCGCCGTGCCGGCCTGCGACCCGGCAGGAAGCCGCCCACTCGGGCTCGCGCCGGGAACGCTCGTAGCCCAGCTCGGGCAGGTCGTGCCGGGCGAACGAGGGAAACCGCCCCGGCGGGCAGCTCCCCGTAACCGCCGCTCGCCAGGCCGTCGAAATCCTGCACGAGCCCGGTGATGCCGCTCACCAGCCCGTCCAGATCGGTGGCGTGTAGGCGCATCAGGGTGTCGGCGCCCTGCAGGAGCGACCAGGGGACGCTGAGGCCAAGCTCGATCGCACCGCCGCGCGTCCACAATCCGTCGTCCGGGTCGGACGAGGCGATCATCGGTGCGATGGCCTTCAGCCCCGGCGGCTTCGACAGCGCCGCCAACCACTGGGTGTTGCCGAAGTAACTGCCCCCGATCATGCCGGCGGAGCCGTTCGAGCCCGGCATGGCGGCGGCCCCCCGTACGGTGTCGTATCCGTCGCTCTCCTCATACGTGAACGGCTCCCGCTCCCCTTCGAGGCGAACCGGCCGCGCGTGTCCTGGAGGACCACCAGGAAGCCGCGCCTGGCCGCCGCCAGAGGATCGAGCATGGCGCCCATCATGGGCGTCTGCTTGCCGTACGGCAGTCGGCTCAGCAGCATCGGCCACGGTCCCGTACCACCGGGCCGGTGGCCGGTAGAGATCCGCGCGCAGCACCGTGCTGTCACGCATTTCCGCCGGAACGTCGAACTCGATCTGGATCTCCGCCATACGCCGCTCCATTGCGCCTTCTTCTTGCTGTGTGTTTGGGTGCGGGCAGGCGTCAGCCGAACAGCTGGTTCATCTTGCGGATCTGCTTGTCGAAGACCTGGGCGGGAGCGAGGCGGCGCAGGATGCGTGCGCGTCCGGCCAGGGGGCCGGCGGCGTAGCGCAGTTTCGGCTTCGCGTCGGTCGCGGCCGCGACGACCGCCCGGGCGACCACGGCGGGGTCGTCGCCGCCCCTGATCGCCTCCGTCATCACGCGGTCGACGGTGAGCCGCTGCTTCGCGTAGGCGTGCAGAGGGGTGTCGGGCTTCGCGCTGTTGGCCTCGAACCCGGTCCTGGTGTAGGCGGGTTGGACGATGAGCGCCCGGATGCCGTGGTCGCGGACCTCGTGGTCCAGGGACTCGGTGTAGCCCTCGATGGCGTGCTTGGAGGCGGCGTAGGCGGCCATGTAGGGCTGAGGCATGAATCCGAGTACGGACGAGATGTTGATGATGCGCCCGTGTCGCTGAGCGCGCATGTGCGGCAGGACCTCGTTCACCATGCGCATGACCCCGAAGACATTGGTGTCGAAGACGCCTTGGGCCTGCTCGACGGAGGTCTCCTCGGCCGCACCCATCGAGCCGACGCCGGCGTTGTTGACCAGGACGTCGATCCGCCCGAACCGTTCGCACACCTCCTGGACCGCGGCGGTGACCGAGGCGTCACTGGACACGTCGAGACCGAGGAACGTCACGCCGTCGAGCGGGGTGATGCGTGAGGTGTCGCGGCCTGTGTCGGCCACGTCGAAACCCGCTGCGACCAGTGCAAGCGCGGTCTCCCTGCCGATGCCGGATGACGCACCCGTCACGAGTGCCACTGGCCGGTTCGTCGTCATCATGAAATCCTGACTGGTTCGAAACTGATCGGTTTCTCTTCACCGTAAACTGGTCGGTTTCCATGCGCAAGCTCAAGCGTCAACACGATCCGGGCCACGTCGCCGGTGTGAGCCGTACGGCATGCAAGCCCAAGCGGCGGCTGTGCCGGATCAGCGCCCCATCGTCCGGTGTCGCAGCGGGGGTTGGGTGTTGTCGACCGAGGCGGTCCGGGATCACGTGGCCTCCGCGAATCCCGCAACCGGATCCTCGCTGTCTCGCCATCCCTTCACCAATGCCCGCAGCGCCCGCTCGAAGCAGTCGGCGACCGCGAGCCCCGGCGGCTCGTTCCCCGACAGCACCAGGGACACCAGACCGTGGGCCGCTCCCCAGACCGACAGTGCGATGACCTCGGGTTCGGACGCGGAACCGAACTGCCCAGCCCGCTGCCCGGTCGCCAGCGGGAACCACGGAATGAACGCGATGCCCTCCCGCTCGCAGTGCTCGAGCACCGCCTCGGACTTGCGCTCGTCGAGGTTGAAGAGGTTCTGCACCGACACGATCGGGACGTACTGCTGCGTCTCCACCAGTTCCTCGACCGTCACCTCCGACAGGCCGACGTGCCGGATCTTGCCCTCTTCCCGCAACTGCGCGAGCACGCCGACCTGTTCGGCCAGCGGCACCCTCGGGTCGATCCGGTGCAACTGGTAGAGGTCGATGCGGTCCAGCTTCAGACGCTGAAGGCTCCCGTCCACGCACTGCCGCAGGTACTCGGGGCGGCCCTCCGGTACTCACTGGTCGGGCCCCGGGCGGGTCAGCGCGCCCTTCGTCACATCAACAGGTCGTCGGCGTACAGGTGGAGTGCCTCGGAGATCAGGTTCTCGTTGACGTACGGCCCGTACGCGTCGGCGGTGTCGATGAGTGTGACGCCGAGCTCGACAGCACGGCGCAGCACTAGGATCGCCTCGTCGCGGTCGGCGGGCTCACCCCACACGCCCGGGCCGGTGAGCTGCATGGCGCCGTAGGCCGAGGCCTGCGCACCGGCAGGTCACCGCCGACGGAGAAGGTGCCGCTCGCCGCTGCTGGGTGGGTGGGTGGTCGGGTCGCTCATGGTGTCCTCGATCCTTGTTCGTTCGCGTTGAAGTGTGTCCGAGTCCTGGGACCGGTATCTCTCACGTCAGGGTTTCAGCAGGACCTTGATGGCGCGGCGCTCGTCCATCGCCTTGTAGGCGTCGGCGGCCTGCTCCAGCGGGAGGGTGAGGTCGAAGACCTTGCCCGGGTCGATCTGCCGGTTCCAGATCAGGTCGATCGGCTCGGGCAGGTACTGGCGGACGGGGGCGGGGCCGCCGTGCAGGTGTGCGTGGGAGAAGAACAGCTCCTGGCCGTCGAGGGTGACGTCGTGGGAGACGCCGACGTAGCCGACGTGTCCGCCGGGGCGGGTGGAGCGGATCGCCTGGAGCATCGATTCCTGGGTGCCGACCGCCTCGACGACGGAGTGTGCGCCGTAGCCGCCGGTCAGTTCCTTGATCTTCTCGACGCCGACGTCGCCGCGCTCGGTGACGATGTCGGTGGCGCCGAAGTCCAGGGCGAGTTTCTGGCGGGAGGCGTGCCGGCTCATGGCGATGACCCGTTCCGCGCCGAGTTGCCTGGCGGCCAGTACGCCGAGCAGACCGACCGCGCCGTCGCCGACCACGGCGACCATCCTGCCCGGCCCCGCCTGGGCGGCCACGGCCGCGAACCAGCCGGTGCCGAGCACGTCGGACGCGGTCAGCAGGCTCGGCACCAGGTCCTCGTCGGGCATGCCCGGGGTGCCCACCAGCGTGCCGTCGGCAAGCGGGACGCGCAGCCGCTGCGCCTGGGCGCCCATCTCGTTCATCCACTCGCGCTGGACGCAGGCGGTCTGGTAGCCGGCGCGGCAGTTCTCGCAGGTGTTGTCCGAGGTGGAGAAACCGCCGACGACGAACTGGCCGGGCTTGACGGTGGGAGCTTCGTCCTTCGCGCCAGACGTGTCTGGGCTGGGCCTGTTGCAGATCCGAAGCGATCACCGTCAACACGGTCGCGCCCTACGTGACTGACGGCCCTGATGGACAAACCGGCCAGGCTCATCCACCTCAGCAGCTCCATGCACCGAACCGGCTCCACCAACCTGCCACCGCTGGCAGCCGGCACCGCTTCCCAAAGCGACGGCCCAACTGCGGGTCGCCACCCTGGCGTCCGCATGCGCGTCCGTCGGACAGATGACACTCAGGGCGCGCCGACCGGCTACGTGGGACGATCGGCTCGGTGGATGGTGGCTTCGGCACGCGAGGAGACCGCAGTGTGCGTTCCAGTCATTGGTGATCGACGTATCTCTGCCGGGTACCTCGACACCGAGGCAACGGTGTGCGGCCCGTGCCTCGGGACGGGGCGAGGCGTTGACTGATCGGAACCCGAAAGTTCCGGCGCGACGACGACACTGCGTTCGGCGCGGTTCGTCGCCGAACGCAGCGTCGGCTGGCCGGTGCGCCGCCGGTGGTCCATGCCCGCGGCCCGGGGCGGGTGTGAGCGGTGGCACGTGAACTGCTGCTCGGTGTCGACGCGGGACACACCGTGACCAAGGCCGTGCTGTTCGACGCCACCGGCCGAGCGGTGGCGCGGGGCAGCGGCACACTGCCGCTGAAGACCCCTCGGCCTCACTGGGTCGAGCGGGACATGGACGAGGTGTGGCGGACGGCGTTCCAGGCCATTGCCGCTTGTCTCGCCGAGGCGGGACCGGACGCGGGGCGGGCCGTCGCCGCGGTGGGACTGGCCGGGCACGGCGACGGCCTGTACGCCGTCGATGGGCGGGGTCGGCCGGTACGGGCCGGGATCGTGGCGATGGACACGCGTGCCGAACCGGTGCTGGAGGAGTGGCGTGGCACTCCGGTCTGGTCGCGCGCCCTGGAGTTGTCGGGCACGGTGCCGTTCTCGGGTTCCCCGGCCGCCCTGCTGGCCTGGCTCGTCCGCCATGAGCCGGGAGTGCTTCGGCAGGCCCGTTGGCTGTTGTCCTGCAAGGACTGGCTGCGCCTGAGGCTGACGGGAGCGGTGGCCACCGATCCCACGGACGCCAGTGCCTCGTTCACCGACATGCGGCGGGGCGGCTACTCGCCGGAGCTCCTCGACCTGTACGGCCTCGGCGCTCTCGCTGGCCTGCTGCCGCCCGTGCTGCCCTGCGACGCGGTGAGCGGAACCGTCACCCGTGAGGCCGCGGTGCTCACCGGGCTCACCGCCGGCACGCCCGTGGTCACGGGCGCCCATGACGTCGATGCCGCCGCGCTCGGGATCGGCGGCACGACGCCGGGCGAACTGTGCCTGATCGCAGGGTCGTTCAGCATCAATCAGGTGGTCAGCGAGCGCCCGGTCGTCGATCCGCGCTGGCAGGTCCGTCACTTCGTCCGCCCGGGCCAGTGGATGACCATGTCCACCTCACCCGCTTCGGTGGCGAACCTGGAGTGGTTCCTGCGGGTCACGGGCGCGCCGACCGATGAGCGCTACGGCGTCCACGAGGCGATCGGCCGAGAGGTCGAGGCATGCCTGGACGGTCCGTCGGAGGTGTTGTTCCACCCGTTCGTCTACGGTTCCCCGCACCCGCACCCCGCGTCCGGGACGTTCCTCGGCCTGCGCGGCTGGCACGGCCGCGGCCACCTGCTGCGGGCCCTGATGGAAGGCGTGGTCCTCAATCACCGCTGGCACGTCGACGTGCTCTGCTCGAAGCTGCCGGTCACCGGGGCGGCCGCCCGGCTGACCGGTGGCGCCGCACACAGTGCGGTATGGAGCCAGATGTTCGCCGACGCCCTGCGGCGGCCGGTCGTGGTGAGCGACGTGCCGGAGAGCGCCGCCCGGGGAGCTGCCCTGCTCGCGGCCACCGCCGTCGGACTGCTTGACGACGTGACCGACCCGCGCGCCACCGCCGCCGTACGCAGACGCCACGAACCCCGCCCCGACCGGGTCGCCGTACTCGACGAGGCGTATGCGGTGTACCGGGAGGCGTTGGAGGCTCTCGGACCGGTCTGGGCTCGCCTGGACGCGCCCAAGGCCAACGAGTGAGGACGCAGCGAGTGTCATGCACAAGGAATCGCCTCACGGACCATGAGAGATCCCGGCAAGGCTCGGACAGCGGACCCTACGCCGGGGCCGGCTCACCGTCGCGGCGATACGGTGGCTGGGCGCCCGCGCGGGTGCAGGTGTCGGCCGCGATCTCCACGGCGTAGGACAGCAGTCGGGCGAGGTCGCCGACGCCGAGAGCGTCGACGCCTTCGCGGTCGAGTCGGCCGGTGTCGTGCAGGTGGGCGAGTACCCCGGCGGTGAAGGCGTCGCCCGCTCCGACCGTGTCGACGACCTCGACCGTCGGCGCGGGCACATGCACGCCAGCATCGCGGCCGGCGGCCCAGGCTCCTCGGGGGCCGAACGTGATCAGGACGAGCCCGGCCCCGGACGCGAGCCAGCGCTCGGCCACCGCCTCGTACGACTCGCCGGGGTAGAGCCAGGCCAGGTCCTCGTCACTCGCTTTCACCACGTCGGAGAGAGCCACCCACTCGGCGAAGCGTCGGAGATAGGCGGCGCGGTCGGTGACCAGGCCCGGCCGCACGTTCGGGTCGAGGGACACCAGCCGCCGGCCCGCCTCGCGGCGCAGCAGCCCGTCGAGGGTCGAGGCCAGGGGTTCAAGGAGCAGCCCAAGCGAGCCGAGGTGCAGTGCCGCGCCGGGGGGCAGTGCGCCGCCGCCGGGAAGGGCGGCGAGGTGCTCGGGGCGCAGACCGCGGTCGGCGGCGCCGTTCGCGTGGAAGGAGTAGGCGGCCGATCCGTCCTCGCGCAGGTGCACGGCGGCGAGGGTGGTGGGGTCGGCCGTGGGCAGCACATGGGTCAGGCGGGTGCCGGATGCCGCGAGGTGCGTGCGCAGCAGATCGCCGAAGTGGTCGTCGGAGATGCGGGCGAGCAGCGCCGTGGGGACTCGGAGTCGGCCGAGACCGGCGGCGACGTTGAGGCAGGAGCCGCCCGGGCGCGGCTGGAGCGCGGCGGCGCCGTCGGCCGCGCGGGTGGGGGTGAGGTCCACCAGTGCGTCTCCGGCGACGACGACGGCAGGCTGGTCTGCGGGTTCCGGTCTGGTGCTCATGTGGGTTCCTCGGGGACGGCGGCGGCAAGGTCGAGGGCTGGGGCTGGGCTGTTTGGTGGAGTTCCGTAGCCCCAGAGACCGCTTGACGATAAGTCTGAAGAGATTTTCTCGCAAGATGTGTTAACAACGGCGCAGTCTCCTGCTAATAATTCGGCCATCGAAACGCGCCCGACTCCCCAGTGACGCACCCCCACCCCACCCCTCCGCCCTCCCCGCCGAGCCTCAGTCGAGGTCCCGACGAACCCGCACGAGAGGTCCCCCGTCTACATGCGATCGAACAGATACGCCCTCATCGCCGGCGCCGCCGCCACCGCCCTCCTCGCCACCGCCTGTTCCGGAGCCGGAGCCGGCGGGTCCTCGGGCGGGGGCAAGAGCATCAACGTCCTCATGGTCGGCAACCCGCAGATGGAGGACATCGCGAAGCTCACCAAGGACAACTTCACCAAGGACACCGGGATCAAGGTCAACTTCACGATCCTTCCCGAGAACGAGCTGCGCGACAAAGTCACCCAGGACATCGCCACCCAGGCCGGCCAGTACGACGTCGCCACCATCGGCGCCTACGAGGTGCCCATCTGGGAGAAGAACGGCTGGCTGCACGATCTCGGCTCCTACGCCGACAAGGACAAGGGCTTCGACAAGGCCGACCTGCTCAAGCCGATGGTGCAGTCGCTCACCGGCTCGGACGGCAAGCTCTACGCCCTGCCGTTCTACGGCGAGTCCTCGATGCTCATGTACAACAAGGACGTCATGAAGGCGAAGGGCATCACGGTGCCCGAACGGCCGACCTGGCAGCAGATCGCCGACATCGCGGCCGAGGTCGACGGCGCGGAGCCCGGCATGAAGGGCATCTGCCTGCGCGGTCTGGCCGGCTGGGGCGAGCTCGGCGCGCCGCTGACGTCCATGGTCAACACCTTCGGCGGCACCTGGTTCACCAAGGACTGGAAGGCCCAGGTCAACAGCGGTGGATTCAAGAAGGCCACCGAGTTCTACGTCAAGCTGGTCCGCGAGCACGGCGAGTCCGGTGCCCCGCAGGCCGGGTTCACCGAGTGCTTGAACGCGCTGAGCCAGAAGAAGGTCGCGATGTGGTACGACGCGACCAGCGCCGCCGGATCGCTTGAGGACCCCGCCTCCAGCAAGATCGCCGGCAGCGTCGGCTACGCGTACGCCCCGACCGTCGAGACGGACAGCAGCGGCTGGCTGTGGGCCTGGTCGTGGGCCATGCCCAAGACCACGAAGAACGCCGACGCCGCCTCGCAATTCATGCTGTGGGCCTCCAGCAAGAAGTACGAGAACCTCGTCGGCGAGAAGCTCGGCTGGGCGCGTGTCCCGGCCGGCAAGCGGGCCAGCACGTACGAGATCCCGCAGTACAAGAAGGCCGCCGCCTCGTTCGGCGACATCACCCTGAAGTCCATCGAGGGTGCGGACCCGGCGAACCCGGGCGTCCAGCCCCGGCCGACCGTGGGCATCCAGTACGTGGCCATCCCCGAGTTCCAGGACCTCGGCACCAAGGTCACCCAGGAGATCTCCGCCGCCATCGCCGGCAAGACCAGCGTGGACAAGGCCCTCGACGACGGCCAGAAGCTCGCCGAGGACGTCGCCAAGACCTACCAGAAGTGACCTTCAGCGCCCGGCCGGCCCGTCGCCGGCCGGGCGCCGCTTCCCCGACCCCGGCCGTCACCGGCGGAGGAACCATCCATGACCACGCTCACCGCACCCCCCAAGCAGGCACCCCCACCCGTCCGTACCCGCAAGCCCTCGGGCACGGCAGCCAAATGGAAGCGCCGCGTCCCGCTGCTGCCCGCGCTGGTCTTCACCATCGTCGTCACGCAGCTGCCCTTCGTGGCCACGCTCGTCATCTCCACCTTCCAATGGAACATCCTCAAGCCGGGCGAGAGGCACTTCGTCGGCCTGTCCAACTTCACGTTCGTCTTCACCGACGAGCGACTGCGCACCGCCGTACTCAACACCATCGTCCTCACCGCGTCGGTGGTGCTCATCAGCGTGCTCCTCGGCCTCGGGCTGGCGATGCTCCTCGACCGCCGCTTCGTGGGCCGAGGGCTGGCGCGCACCCTGCTCATCGCCCCGTTCCTGGTCATGCCGGTCGCGGCGGCGCTGCTGTGGAAGCACGCCGTCTACAACCCCGACTACGGCCTGCTCAACGGCACCCTCAACGCCGTATACCGGTTCTTCGGAGCGGACAACGGCCCCACGGTCGACTGGGTGTCCTCCTACCCGATGCCGGCGGTCGTGGTGTCGCTGGTGTGGCAGTGGACGCCGTTCATGATGCTGATCCTCCTGGCGGGCCTGCAGGCGCAGCCCGGTGACGTCCTGGAGGCGGCCCGCATGGACGGCGCCTCCGCGCTGCAGACCTTCCGCCACATCACGCTGCCGCACCTGCGCCAGTACATCGAGCTGGGCGTCCTGCTCGGCACGATCTACGTCGTGCAGACCTTCGACGCGGTCTTCACCATCACCCAGGGCGGCCCCGGCTCGCAGACCACCAACCTGCCCTACGAGATCTACCTGACCATGTTCCGCAAGTACGAGTACGGCGAGGCGGCCGCCGCCGGTGTCGTCGTGGTGCTCGGCGCGTTCGTGATCGCGACCTTCGCGCTGCGCACCATCGCGTCGCTGTTCCGCGAGGAGGTATCCCGATGAGCCACACAGCAGTCGCCACCCCCGGCAGGTTCACCAAGCTCCTGCGCCGCCGACGCGACGACCAAGGTGGTGCGCCCCGGCTCTCCCCTCTGTGGACGTTCGTCGCGTGGCTGGCCACGCTGGCGTTCTTCGCTCCGGTGGCGTGGATGGTCCTCACCTCCTTCCACCAGGAGGCGGACGCGGCGACCAACCCGCCGACCCCCCTCGCCGCCCTCACCCTCGACCAGTACGAACTCCTCTTCAGCCGGGACATCACCCCCTTCCTCCTCAACTCGGCCATGGCCAGCGTCATCTCGACGCTGCTGGTGCTCGCCCTGGCGGTGCCGGCGGCCTACGCGCTGTCCATCAAGCCGGTCGAGAAGTGGACCGACGTGATGTTCTTCTTCCTGTCCACCAAGTTCCTCCCCGCCATCGCCGCCCTGCTTCCCGTGTACCTGATCGTCAAGGACGCCGGAATGCTCGACAACGTGTGGACACTCGTCATCCTCTACACCGCCATGAACCTGCCGATCGCGGTGTGGATGATGCGCTCGTTCCTCGCCGAGGTCCCCAAGGAGATCCTGGAGGCCGCCGAGGTCGACGGCGCGGGCCTGCCCACCGTGCTGCTGCGGGTCGTCGCACCGGTCGCCATGCCCGGACTCGCCGCCACCTCGCTGATCTGCTTCATCTTCAGCTGGAACGAGTTCATGTTCGCCGTCAACCTCACCGCCACCCAGGCGTCCACCGCGCCGGTGTTCCTGGTCGGCTTCATCACCAACGAGGGCCTGTTCCTGGCCCGGCTGTGCGCGGCGGCCACCCTGGTGTCGCTGCCGGTCCTCATCGCCGGTTTCGCCGCCCAGGACAAGCTGGTCCGCGGCCTGTCCCTGGGAGCGGTGAAGTGAGAGCGGCCGTCATCACCGAGCCCGGCAGCGTCGAGCTCGCCACCGTCGAGGACCCCGCTCCCGGCCCGCGCGAGGTCGTCGTCGAGGTCGCGGCCACCGGGCTGTACGGCACCGATTTGCACATCCTCCAGGGGGAGTTCGCACCGAAGCTGCCCATCATCCCCGGCCACGAGTTCGCCGGGGAGATCGTGGCCCTCGGCAGAGAGGTCACCGAACTCGCGCTCGGCGACCAGGTCGCCGTGGACCCGTCGCTGTACTGCTTCGAGTGCCACTACTGCCGCCTCGGTCACAACAACCTCTGCGAACGCTGGGCTGCCATCGGCGTCACCCACCCGGGCGCCGCCGCCGAGTACGCCGTGGCGCCCGCCGCCAACTGCGTACGCCTGCCCGACCACATAGACGCCCACGACGCGGCCCTGATCGAGCCGCTGTCCTGCGCGGTGCGCGGCTACGACGTCCTGCGCAGCAGCCTCGCCTCCCGCGTGCTCGTCTACGGCGCCGGAACCATGGGCCTGATGATGCTCCAGCTCGCCAAGGCCACCGGCGCCGCGAGCGTCGACGTCGTCGACATCAACGCCGAACGCCTGGCGACGGCATGGCAATTGGGCTGCTCCGCCGGTGCCGCGTCCGCCGACGAGCTCGACCGGCCACCCTACGGATGGGATCTGGTCGTCGACGCCATCGGCAACGCGGAAGCCATCCAGGACGCCCTCGGCCGGGTGGGTAAAGGGGGCACGTACCTGCAGTTCGGGGTCGCCGACTACGTCGCCCGGGCCACCATCGAGCCGTACAGGATCTACAACCAGGAGATCACGATCACCGGTTCCATGGCCGTGCTGCCCAGCTTCGAACGCGCTGCGGACCTCTTCGCCACCGGTGTCATCAACCCACGCGTCTTCATCAGTGACCGCCTGCCCCTGGAGGCGTTCCCGGACGCCATCGCCCGCTTCCGGGCGGGCATCGGCCGCAAGATCCAGATCCAGCCCGGCCTCGCCACCGCGTGAACGCCCGAACCGAACGGAACCCCCCCCATGACCGAGCAGATCCGCCGTGTTCTCGTCCGTTCTCTCGACGACATCACTCTCGAGGAGGTGCCCACCCCCGTTCCCGATGACGGCGAACTCCTCATACGCACCACGGTCGTCGGCGTATGCGGCTCCGACACCCATGCGGCGGCCGGCCACCACCCCTTCATCGACCTTCCCTACCGCCCCGGCCACGAGGCGGTGGGCATCGTCGCCACGGCCGGGAAGGGAGCCGAGGACTTCGCGCCCGGCGACCGGGTGATCATCGAGCCCAACCTGTATTGCGGCCGGTGCCCGCAGTGCCGCTCCGGCCGCTACAACATCTGCCAGGAGCTGAAGGTCTTCGGCTGCCAGACGCCCGGCGCCATGGCCGACCTGTTCGCCATCCCGGCAGACCGCGTCCACCGCGTTCCGGACGGCATGACCGACATCGAGGCCGCCCTCGTCGAGCCCCTGGCCACCCCGGTGCACGCCGTGGCGAAGGCGGGTGACCTCACCGGACGGACGGTCGTCGTACTCGGCGCGGGGCCCATCGGTCTGCTCGTCCTCGCTGCCGCCAGGCACGCGGGCGCCGCGAGGATCGCCGTCACCGACCTGCTGCCGGGCAAGCGGGACCGCGCTCTGCGTCTCGGAGCCGACGCGGCTCTGCCCGCCGACGCCACCGACCTCGCCGACCAGGCCCACGTGGCGCTCGGCGGACCGGCCGACGTGGTCTTCGACTGCGTGGCGCGCGAACAGTCCATCGCCCAGGCCACCGACCTGGTCACCAAGGGCGGCACGATCATCGTCGTCGGCGTCGGCGCCGCCGGCACCACCCCGGTCCGCCTCGACCTGATCCAGGACCGCGAAATCCGCGTCGAGGGCACCCTCATGTACACCGGCGACGACTACCGCACCGCGATGTCCCTGATCTCGTCCGGCGCCATCGACACGGCCGAGATCGTCACCGCCACCTACCCGCTGGAGGACGCCGCCAAGGCGTTCGCCGCATCCGTCGACCCCGAGCAGGTCAAGGTACTGGTCACGGTGGACGGACCGTAGCCCACGGCCACGCAGGCAGGGACACAGCCATGGACGCGGATACGCGCGTCGTACGCAGCCGCCGCACGAGCGGCCCGAGGCCCGCGAGCAGGACGGGCCCCGACCCGCACCGGCCCGTGTGGGAAACTGCGAGACCGGAGCAACCGGGAAGAAGGAGAGGCGCCGTGACCGCCCGTACGCGACTGTCACAGGCGGCCGTCGAGGAACGGCGCCAGGCCGTGCTGCGGTACGTCGCCGACCACGGCGAGACCCGCATCGACGACCTCGCCCGGCACTTCGACGTCAGCCTGATGACGATGCACCGGGACCTGGACGACCTCACCGGGCGGCATCTGCTGCGCAAGGAGCGCGGGCGGGCCGTCGCGTTCCCCGCCCTCACCATGGAGACGGCCACCCGCTTCCGGGAGAACAGCGCCCTCGCGGCCAAGCACGCGCTGTGCGCGGCCGTCGCCGACCGGATCAGACCGGGCAGCACGGTGCTCATGGAAGACTCGACCACCCTGTTCCCCCTGGTCCCGGCACTGGCAGAGGTGGATCAGCTGCATGTCGTCACCAACTCGGTCGGCCTCGCCCAGCGCCTCGGGTCCGCCGCCCCTGCGGTGAACGTCACCCTGCTGGGCGGCCGCTACCGCGGCGACTTCAACTCCTGCACCGGCCCGACCGTCACCCGCGCCCTGTCCCGAATCCGGGCTGATCTCGCCCTGATGTCCGCCACCGCAGTCTTGGACGGACGCCTCTTCCACCCCCTGAACGACTACGTCGAGGTGAAGCTGGCCATGCTCGCCTCCGCCGAACAGGCGCTGCTCCTGGTGGACCACTCGAAGTTCGGCAAGACCGCCACGTACGCGTACGGCACCGTGGCCGACTACCACACCGTCATAACCGACACCGCCACCCCCGACGCGGAACTCGCGGCCATACGCGACCTTGGAGTCCCCGCCGAGACGGTCGAACCCGAAGAGCCCACCCTGTGATACGCACCCTGTTCGAAACCCCCAGCGCCTACCGCCCCAGCGACGCCGAGACGGCCGCGCCGGTGCCCCCGGTCCAGGCCGTCCTGTTCGACTTCAGCAACACCCTCTTCCAGATGATCGACCTGGAGACGTGGCTGCGCCGGGTCGGCTCCGCGGCTGGCCGCCTGGCCGTGTTGAACGAGCCCGGCGCGGTGGCCGGGATCTCCGACCAGTTGCGCGCCGCCTTCCGGCTGCCCTGCGTCGTCGCCCTCCAGGAAGGTCGTGATCTCTCCTCCGAACAGCACCGCCGCGCCATGTGGGGATGGTGGGAGCAGGTGGACTTCCTGCGCGGCGCGGAGGAGGCGGCCTACCGGGAGCTCACCGCTCCGGACGCCTGGGTTCCCTATCCCGACACCGAACCGGTACTGCGTGCCCTGCGCGAGCGCGCACTGCACATCGCCGTCGTCAGCGACTTCGCCTGGGACCTGCGCACCCACCTCGCCCACAACGGGCTGGACGCCTTGATCGACACCTGCGTCATCTCCTACGAGCAGGGCCGGGAAAAGCCCGACCCGCAGCTGTTCCTCAAAGCCTGCGCAGATCTCGGCGCGGACCCCCGCGCCTCCCTCATGGTCGGTGACAACCCGGTCCGCGACGGCGGCGCAGCCGCCTGCGGTCTGCGCACCTACATCCTGCCGGCGGAACACCGCACCGGAGAGCGCGGCCTGACGGATGTGCTGCGGCTCGTGGTCTGACCTGGCGGTCGCCGGCCCACCGGATTCCGGCTCTTGGCTCCCGTGCCACTATGCGGCAGCCGCTGATGCCCGAGCCGCGCGTGGTGGCGACTGGGGCATCAGCATGGTGACCGCCGTCCCGGGCAACGGGGGCGACCCGGGGTCGGCGGTGTCTTTCCGTCGGTCGCCGGGGTGAATCTCCGCCTTCGCGACGGCTTGGTCAGCTTCCCTGGCTGGGACCGATCAGGGACGTGAGCGGGCACGCGGGCCGCCAGTCGGCAGTGAAGCGGCGGCGCAGGCCGGCCACCGCCTCCATGCCGCAGCCGCCCGCGCGCCGCGCCTCCCGGGAATCAGTGGTCCCGACGTGCCAGGGCCGTGCGCCGATGGCGGCGCACCGGGCGTTTCGGTCGGTGGCGCACGTCTGCTTGAGCCTGCCAGCCATTTCGCGCCTTCCTCGTAGAGACGCTGCACGACCTCGCCCGTCAGGCCCGGCAGCCCGGTCTTCACCGTGAAGCCCGCCTTCGTCTGCAGATATGCGAGATGGCGGTAGCCGGTGGGGAAACGGTCCAGCAACTCCCCGTTCAGGCGGAGCGTCGCGGACGGATCGACGAGATCGAGACGGTCCTTCTCGTAGATGGGCTGTCGGCGCACGATCTTCCACGCGCCCTCGTGACGCGCGCAGAAGTCATAGAAGCGTCCTGTACAGACGACATCGACCTCGACTCCGTCCACCTCGGCCCGCTGGTTGATGGTCATCTTGGTCTGGGTGATGGCGCGGTCGCCCACGACATCGGCGGTGTGTCCGCCGAGGAAGTGCAGGATGCGTCCTCGACTGCGACTACCGACTGGTCGGGTCGTTCGCCACGTCGGACAACACCTGCGTGAACTGCCAGGGCGGCTGGCAGTCCTCCTGTCTGAACCGCGAGTTCATGAGCACCTGTCAGGCCGACTACGTGCGCATCCCCAACGCCCACGGCACCCTCGTCGCCACCGACGAGCACCCGGACGCCGAACGGGTACCGAGCCTGCTCGCCGTGTCCGACGTGATGGGCACCGGCTGGTACGCCGCCCTCGCCGCCGAGGTGAAGCCCGGCTCTACGGCCGTCGTGGTCGGCGACGGAGCGGTCGGCCTGTGCGGCGTCATCGCCGCGAAGGAACTGGGTGCGGAGCGGGTCATCGCCATGTCCCGCCACGCCTCCCGGCAGAAGCTCGCCCTCGAGTTCGGAGCCACCGACATCGTCGCCGAGCGCGGCGACGAAGGCATCGCCCGCGTCAAGGACCTCACCAGCGGCATCGGCGCCGACTCGGTCCTGGAGTGCGTCGGCACGGCCGAGTCCATGCGGCAGGCCCTGCACTCCGCCCGGCCCGGCGGCAACGTCGGATTCGTCGGCGTCCCGCACGAGGTCTCGGTCGAGGGCCAGGAGCTGTTCTTCTCCCAGGTCGGCCTGCGCGGCGGCCCCGCCCCGGTGCGCCGCTTCCTGCCTGACCTGATCGACCGGGTCCTGACCGGCCGGATCAACCCGGGCAAGGTCTTCGACCTGACCCTGCCCCTGGACCAGGTCGCCGAGGGCTACAAGGCGATGGACGAACGCCGCGCCATCAAGGCCCTCCTGAAGCCCTGACCACAAACCGTCCCGCCACCGGGGCCGGGCATCCCAAGCCCGCCCCGGCACAGCCGCTCGCCACCAAGGACTCACCGTGACCACCTTCGCCCTCATCGGGGCCGGCCCCGGCCTCGGGTTGGCCACCGCCCGCCGCTTCGGAGCCGCCGGCCACACCGTCGCCCTCATCGCCCGCGACGCGGAGAAGCTGAACGGTCTGACGGCCACCCTCGCCCGTGACGACATCCAGGCGCGCGGCTACACGGCCGACGTCCTGGACATCGAGTCCCTGACCGCGGCCCTGCACGCGGCCGCGGCCGCCCTGGGCACCGTCGAGATCCTCCAGTACAGCCCCGTGCCCCGCGCCGACTTCATGAAGCCGGTCCTCGACACGAGCGCCGACGACCTGGACGCCCCGCTCGCCTTCTCCGTCAAGGGACCGGTCACCGCGGTGAACGCCGTCCTGCCCGGCATGCGCGAACTCGGCCGCGGCACACTGCTGTTCGTCAACGGCTCCAGCGCCGTACGCCCCAACCCGAACGTCGCCGGCACCTCCATCGCCTTCGCCGCCGAGAGCGCCTACACCCGCATACTCCACGACACCCTCGCCCCGGAGAACATCCACGCCGCCCAGCTGATCATCCCCGGAGCGATCCGGCCCGACGCCGAACACAGCAGCCCCGACGCGCTGGCACAGCGGCTGTACGACATCCACCAGCAGCGGGACGGCTTCCGCCACTACGCCGAGCCCCTGCCCGACTAGCCACAGGACGAACGAGGTTGCCAGCCACCATCGATAGGCTGGCATCGCGGGATAGGTGCCATACCCCATACCGCCCCTCAGAACATCGTGTTGTCGTTCGCCGAGGTCTCGGGGATGTTCTGGGTCACGTCCCAGTGCTCGACGATCTTCCCGTTCCGTACCCGGAACAGGTCGACGACGGCTTGACCCCGGTCGCCGGGCGCATTGACGTAGTGGGCGTGGACGGCGACCAGGTCGCCCTCGGCGATGACGCGCTTCCGGGTGACCTTCAACTCCGGGAACTGGTTGAAGTACCAGCCCAGCCCGGCCTTCACACCGTCGGCACCGTTGGCGACGTACGGGCTGTGCTGGGGGTACTCCGTGTCCCAGTGCCTGTCGATGGCGGACAGGTCCTTCTGCACCAGGAGCTCGTCGAAGGCCTTGATGACCAGCTTCTTGTTGTACGCAGTGAACTGGCGGGGGCCGGGCTGCTCGGTGCGCGGCCGGCTGAGGGTCGAGAACATGTCGTTGCCGTTGACGGTCGTCTCGGGAACCTCCTGGCCGGTGTCCCAGTGCTCAGCGAGCTTCCCGTTCTTGAAGCGGAAGATGTCGAAGACGGCCCAGCCCCGCGTGCCGGGGGTGAAGACGATGTTGGAGTGCACGAGGACGAGGTCGCCCTCGGAGATCACGCGCTTGACGTCGTACTTGGCGTCCGGGAACTGCTGGTGGAACGTCACGGCGAGGTTCTTCAGCGGCTCTCTGCCGTCGGGGGCGAGCGGGTTGTGCTGAATGTAGTCGGGCCGTACGAAACGGTCCACGACCTCCGTGTCGCCCTGCTCGAACACGCCCTTGAGAACCTGGACGGCGACGCGCTTCTGGTAGGCGAGACGAGCGCTCTCGCCGTGACCGGCATGGCCCGCGACGGGCGAGGAAGCGGCCGCGGTGGCGGGCACGGCCACCGCTGTCGCGGTGAGGGCCGTGGCCACGAGCGCGGCGGCAAGGGTCCGGCGGAGACGTGCGGTGTTGGTCATGGAGTTACTGCTCTCCGTTCCTGTGGGGGACAACACGGCGTCGGCTCGCATTTGAGCCCGAGCGTAAGAATTTGAACCTTCAAAGAATAGTGCTTCAAAATAAAAGCACTACCCGATGGTTACCGTCAACCACTGATCGCCGTCGGATAGCCGCCGTGAGCAGGCAGCGCGCCGTGTGCCGCCAGTACCCGTACGCCGCGCCCGGTGGTCAACCGGAGGCGCGCCCCACGGCCGACACGGAGCAGCTCCTGCCTGCCGGCAAGACCGTCTGGGCCGAGTGCGCCTTGTAAGCGCCTGTTTGTATCCCCGGTAAAGCCGGGAGGGATTTGGAGGATATTCCTGGGTCCGATGACTTACCTGGAGCCGAAAGGTGAAGGGGACCACAGCATGTCAGGAAAGCCGGGGCCGGGTTCAAGTGCCTGAGACGGTGCCCAGCGGGACCCGCGCAATATGGCGAAAGCTGGATTGCCTGAATCCCAATCTCCAGTCGACTAAAAGACGAGTCCACCGGAATGGCATTGATACCGGTGTCGTCGCCTGTGCCGCTGTCTTCTGCCCATCGGCACACCTCCGGGCGGCGAAGCGATACCCAATGAGGGTATTCAAGGAGATGAGTGGGACGCCTACGTTGCGCTATCACGTACGACCAGGACGAACAAGGGATCACCTAAAGGACGCGAGTCCCATGGTGACGGAGTGCCCGTAGTAGTCGCAGGGGTAACGGCCTGCCAAGGAGGACGGGAAAGCCGTCCGCAGGGCGAAGGGGCACAGGTGACCGGATGGAGACGAGACCGGGAGGTATGCGTAATGCAGAACGCTGAAACGGTACTTGCTGTCCTCCGTGAACGAGGCAGACGGAATCTGCCGTGCAATGAACTGTATCGACAACTGTTCAACCCGCAGCTGTATCTCATGGCCTACGGACGTATCTACTCCAACCAGGGAGCGATGACGGCCGGGGCAACAGGGGAAACCGCCGACGGAATGTCCATGGAGAAGATCGGCCGCATCATCGATGCGCTGCGCCACGAGCGCTACCGATTCGATCCGGTGCGACGGGTCCACATCCCGAAGAAGAACGGGAAGACCCGCCCGCTGGGCCTGCCGTCCTGGTCGGACAAGCTGGTCGGCGAGGTGATGCGGCTCCTGCTGGAGGCGTACTACGAGCCGACCTTCTCCGACCGGTCCCACGGTTTCCGTCCCCGCCGGGGCTGCCACACCGCCCTCGGCGAAGTGGTTCGCACCTGGACCGGGACAGCCTGGTTCGTGGAAGGAGACATCGCCCAGTGTTTCGACCGCCTCGACCATCAGGTCATGCTCGACACCCTGGGCGAGAAAATCCGCGACAACCGGTTCCTTCGGCTGGTGCGCAACATGCTGGGCGCCGGATACCTGGAGGACTGGAAATGGAACACCACGCTCAGCGGCGCACCGCAGGGCGGCGTTCTTTCTCCTCTCCTGTCCAACATCTACCTGCACCGGCTGGACACGTTCATCGAAACAGTTCTCATTCCGGAATACACCCGAGGAAAACTCCGGGCACGCAACCTGGAGTACAAGCGGGTGCTCTGGGCGCTCACCAGCGCACGCAACCGCAAGGACCACGCTCAAGCGCGGAAACTGCGGCAGCAGCTGCACCGCCTTCCCAGTCAGGATATGAACGACCCTGACTACAGGCGGCTGCGGTATGTGCGTTACGCCGACGACACCCTCCTCGGGTTCGCAGGACCACGAGCCGAAGCCGAGCAGATCAAACAGCGCATCGCGACGTTCCTGCGTGACGACCTCAAACTCGAACTCTCGCAAGAAAAGACGCTGATCACGCACGCCCGAACCGGCAAGGCGAGATTTCTCGGCTACGACATCACGGTGCGGCACGAAAACCGCAGACTGAAGCGCTTCGCCACCGACCGGCGCAACCGCCGCACGGTGAACGGAGCCATCGCCCTGCACGTGCCGAAAGACGTGATCAAGGCTCACAGCACGCCGTATCTCAAGGGCGGCAAACCCGCCCGCCGGCCCCACCTGACACACGCCGACGACCACACCATCGTCAACCTCTACGGGGCCCGATACCGCGGCATCGTCCAGTACTACCTGCTGGCCGGCGACGTCTTTCGACTGAACCGGTTGCACTGGGTCATGCAGACCTCCCTGCTGCACACCCTGGCGAACAAGCACCGCTCGACCGTGTCGAAGACGGCCCGCACGTACAAGGCCACCATCGACACACCAGCCGGGCGGCGCACCTGTCTCCAGGTCAGCACGGAGCGAGGACCTGGCAGGAAACCACTGGTCGCACGGTTCGGCGGCATTCCACTGCAACGGCAGAAAACAGCGGTCCTCCTCGACCGCGAACCCTCCTGGGCCTCCCACCGACGCAAGGAACTGATCGGACGGTTCCTCGCCCGGTGGTGCGAGCTGTGCGGACGACCCGGCAACGTCCAGGTCCACCAGATCCGCAGGCTCGCCGACCTCGGGAAACCAGGAGAACAACAGCCCGACTGGGCCGCCCTCATGATCAAGCGACGCCGCAAGACACTGGTGGTCTGCGCACGTTGCCATGAGGACATCCACGCCGGGCAACCCACTGCCTCACACGGTGAAGATCACTGGAGAGCCCGCTGCGGTTAACGTCGCACGGCGGGTTCGGGAGGAGGCCGCCGGGAAAAGGAACAGCTCCGCTGTCACCTCGCCCGGCGGCCCACCTCACGGTGTGCCTCGAGGTGTCGACTACAGGCAAAGTGGCCATGAAACGCGACCGGCGCGCCCAGACATGCGGGCGGCCTGCACGCGTTCCACGAGGCGGTCGGTGCTGGTCGTTCGCCGTCCGTGGAGGCACCGCCGTCGACAGACAGCCGTCACGCGGACTCGCGAACCACGAGCCGGATGTACGCCTCGACCGGGCCGTCAGAGGCCTGCGTGCCGGCGAGCGCGGCCGTCACAGTGTCCGCCCACTGCTCGGCGATGGCGGGGAGATCCTGGACGACGGTGGTCAACGGTGGGCAGGCTACTGCCGCGACGGGGGTGTCATCGACGCCGACCACCGCCATGTCCGTGGGAGCCTCAAGGCCGAGGTGCCGCAGACCGGCCAGCACGCTCATGGCCACCTCGTCGTTGAACGCGCAGATGCCGGTAACCGGGGGGTCGGCAGCGAGCCAAGCCCCAATGACGTCGGCGGCCACGCTCGGTGTCAGCGGGATGGTTCGGACCTCGGGGGCAGGCAGCCCCAGGTCGGCACAGACGCCTCGGACGCCACCCAGGCGCGGTTTGGCGAACACGGCGACCCGTTCGTCATCGGGGTACGCGTACCCCAGTCGCCGGTGGGAGGCGACCAGATGGCGGGCCTGCATGGCACCGATCGCTCTTTCGCCGGCGACACCGTCGCCCGACCCGAGCCATTTCGAGTCGTACAGGGCGACGACCACCTCGATGCCCGCAGCCTGCATCGCCGTGGCGTCGGATTCGGAGAAGGTCTCGAAGGCCAGCACGGCGGCCGGTGTGAGGGCCTTCCATATCTCGCTCAGCGAGCGGGCACCCCGGATGCTGGAGTGGACGACGAAGGTGAGATCGCGCTTCGCGAACGCCACCGTCAGCTCCTGGACGAGGTGCCCGACCGTAAAGCCGAGTGGCCACTCGGGCAGCAGGCCGAGCACGACATCGGAACGCCCGTACCGGAGGGTTCGTGCGGCGGCCGACGGGGCGTAGCCGAGCCTTGTGGCCGCTGCCAGCACCCGCTGACGTGTCGCGTCGGTGATCTTCTGATGCCGGGTGTTGTTGAGGACGAAGCTGACCGTCGTGCGGGACACACCGGCCTCACGGGCCACGTCCGCACTCGTCACCCTGCTGCTCCGCAGTGCCATTGACGACCACCTTCCACGAACCTCTTGCGCAACGCAGGAGACACAGTTAGTTTACGGGCAATCACTATAACGTGTTAACGACACGTTATAGTGACTCAGAGTAGTCAGAAATGCGAGGTGCTGCGATGAGACGTCGTGCCAGCTCGTTCCTGTCGTCGGCATCGAAGCAGGCTGTTCGTGTCGCCCCCGAGACGGAGTGACCCTCCGGCAAATCGCGTACGTGGCACACCCCGGGGCCAAACCGCTGATGTACCACCGACCGTGGTCCGCCGCCGATGCTCCGGACAAACCTGTTGCGGTGCGGCTGCGCTACGACCGGCCGACGGCCGGTCCACTGCGCCAGCCGTTCGGTACACCGGCGTGTGCCCACCCGACGACGGATACGCCACCCCGCCGCGTCACCGGTTGACCCCCGGTGAGGCGTACAAGCACCCAGTTGGGCCTCTGCGTGACCTCTCACGCGTTCGCCCCGGGCCGCCGAAACAGCATCGACGTCCACTTCAGCGACCTCTGGCGCTGAAGTGGACGCCTGAAGACTCACAGCCCGCAGTCCGGACCATCGTCCTAGGCCCCCTGACGAGCCACGTAACTTCCCGCTCCTGGCTCACGCCGGCAGCTCATACAACGGAGACTCCTCAATGAAGAGAAGAACCGCACTCCAGGTTTCGATCGGCGTGGTGGCGTCGCTCGCGCTCGCCGCCTGCGGCGGCGGAACCACCAGCGGTGGCAGTGCCGGCCCGGTGGACCTGACCATCGCGCTGTCCTCGGCGCCCAACAGCCTGGACCCCGCCCAGATCGCTGTCGGGCCCTTCCTGAACTACATGGATCCCGCCTACGCGACGCTGCTGACCCGCAAGGCCGACGGCACCCTGGGGGCCGGGCTGGCCGACAAGTGGGGCTACGTCGGCAAGAAGAACACCAAGTTCGAGCTCCACCTGCGCGAGGGCGTGAAGTTCGCCGACGGCACACCGATCACCGCCCCCGACGTCGTCAAGTCCCTCAAGTACTTCGCGAAGGGCAGCGGACCCGCCGGCGCCTGGTTCCGTCCCCTGACCTACTCCACGCCGGACAGTTCGACCCTGGTAGTCAGCAGCCCGACGCCGAACCCTGACATGGGGGCACTGTTCACGCCCGCGTTCCTGGGGGGCGCCATCATCAGCCCGGCCGGGCTGAAGGCCCCGAAGAAGCTGGCCTCCGCGACCTTCGGCGCCGGGCCGTACGTGTACAGCGCCCAGCAATCGGTCTCCGGCGACCACTATGTCTACGTTCCGAACAAGAACTTCTGGGACAAGTCCGCCGTGCACTTCAAGAAGATCACCATCCGGGTGATGCCGAACGTCAACTCGCAGGCGCAGGCCCTGAAGTCCGGGCAGATCGATCTCATGTACGGCACTCCGGACGTGGCGCCGACGGTGAAGGGCGACAAGGCGATCACCACGCTCCAGAAGCCCACCACCTGGGCGGGGCTGTTCCTCCTGGACCGTGAAGGCACCGTCGTCAAGGGACTGGGCGATGAGCGTGTCCGGAAGGCACTGAACTTCGCCATCGATCGCACCGCGATCACGAAGGCTGTCTACGGAGACTTCGGCACACCGATCTCCCAGCCTGCGATGCCCGGGTACGACGGCTACAGCCCCGCGGCTGAGAAGACGTACTCCTACGACCCGGCCAAGGCCAGGAATCTGCTGAAGGCGGCGGGATACGGGCAGGGGCTGACCATCCCGGTGAACTACGGGTCGTTCGACCCCTCGACGACCAAGATGATCCAGGCCGTGCAGGACCAGCTTGCCCAGGTGGGCGTCAAACTGAAGCTGAGGGCCGCTGCCAACTTCGGTGGCTGGATCAACGACCTACTGTCGAAGAAGTACGCGGCCACTGTGCTCTCGCCCGGCATGGGTGGCGATGCCAACTTCTACGCGCAGCAGGGAGCGTTCACCAAGACGGGCATCATGAACCTCTTCGGCGTGACCGACCCGGACTTCGATGCCGCGTACGCCCGGCTTGCCAAGTCGGACGCGAAGTCCGGCGGGGCCGCGGCGAAGGATCTCACCGATGTGATCGTGCGCAAGGCGCTCGCGCTGCCGGTGTCCGCCACCGACACGATCGTCATGCACAACAGCAAGCTGCGCGGGGTGCAGTTCCCGGAGGGCGGCGCTCAGCTGACCTCGAACACCATGTGGACCACCCGCTAGCGAGGGCCGATGTTCCCCATCATTCTCCGCAGGCTGGCGCTGGCCGTCCCGCTCCTGGTGGTCGTCTCGGCGATCACCTCCCTCCTGGAGTCGTTCGTGCCGGGTGACCCGGCACGAACGGTCCTGGGTATCAACGCGACGCAGGAGCAGTACGACGCGCTGAGGGCCGCGCTCCATCTCGACAAACCGTTCCTCGAGCAGTATTGGCTGTACCTGCGCGACATCCTGCACGGCGACTTCGGCAGCTCGCTGTTCACTGGCGAATCCGTGCTGGGGCTCATCGGGCAACGCCTGCCGGTCACCCTGGCGCTGGTGATCGGAGCCACCGTGCTGTCGACCCTGGTCGGTGTCCTGCTCGGGGTGTACAGCGCGACGCGTGGCCCGGTCACCCGTCGAGTGACCGACGTGATGTCCCTGATGGGTAGCGCCCTGCCCAACTTCTGGCTCGCGCTGATGCTCGTGTCCGTATTCGCCATCAGGTTCCCGATCTTCCCGGCAACCGGGTACACCCCGTTCGCCGAGTCACCGGGACAGTGGGCGGCCGGCCTCGTGCTGCCCGTGATCGCGCTGTCGATCGGAGGGGTCGCCCTCATCTCCAAGATCACCCGCGATGCGATGCTGTCCACCCTGGCCCTCGACCACATCAGAACGCTGCGAGCCTCCGGCGTCCGGCCCGCGTCCATTATCTGGAAGCACGCCCTGCGCGGTTGCGGGCTGCCGGTGGCGACCGCGATCGGCATCACGATGATCTCGTACATCCCCGGCACGATTCTCGTCGAGAACGTCTTCACCCTGCCCGGGCTCGGCACGACGGTTGTCGACGCGACCAACCAGCACGATCTGCCGGTCGTGCAGGGGCTCGCCATCACGTTCACGGTGATGGTGATTGTGATCAACCTTCTCGTCGATGTTCTCTACAGCCTCCTGAACCCGAAGGTGCGTGTGGCATGACCGCTGCAGATCCGCCTGTGAGCGTGCCCTCACGGAGGTGGACCAGCCCCGTCGCCGGGATCTGGCGCCGGCCTCTTACCGCGGCAGCGCTCGCCGTGGTCCTGACGATCACCGTCGCGGTGATTCTCGCCCCCCTGCTGGCACCGCACCCGCCGCTGGCGCAGGACCTGCTGCACGCGCGCGGCGGTCCGTCTGTAAGCCACCCGCTGGGCACCGACGACCTCGGCCGCGACGTGCTGAGCCGACTGCTCTACGGCGGACGGCCGGCCCTGCTGGGCGTGGGTGTGGCGGTGAGCGTCTACATCATCCTGGGCATGTCACTCGGTATCCTGGCCGGCTATCTGCGGGGCTGGACCGACCGGGTCATCGTGGCCGTGATGGATGTCATGCTTTCCGTTCCTGTGGTCATCCTCATGCTCGCCGTCCTGGCGATCTTCAGCCAAAGCAACGTCGCCGCGATGCTGATGCTCGGCTTCCTGTCCGCCGCAGGCCTCGCACGGATCATCCGCAGCTCGTGCATCGCGCTGCGCGAGGAACTGTTCGTGGACGCCGCCAGGGTGTCCGGGCTCAGCGCTGCGCGGATCATGACACGGCACATCTTCCCCGGCCTGGTGGGGCTGTTGCTGGTCCAGGTCTGCCTCTTCTCGGGTATCGCCCTCATGGTGCAGACCGGCCTCGGCTTCCTCGGCCTGGCCACCCCGCCGCCCGCCCCCAGCTGGGGCGGCATGGTCGGAGAGGCCTCGCAGGTCATGGAGCAGAACCCCTCCCTACTGCTCATCTCCGGCGGCCTGATCGGCCTGATGTCCGTCGCCTTCGGGCTGCTCGGCGACGGGCTTCGCGACCTCAATCAGGACCGGAAGCGAGGGACCGGCGGCCGGTCGCGGCGGCCGACTCCCGTGGCGGTCGCGAAGGACACTGCCGAAGCGTCGGACACACCGCAGGACACGGGTGTGCTCGCGGTGCGCGACTACTCGATCGTCTTCGGCACCGCGCAGGGCCCACGCACCGTCGTCGACTCCGTCAGCTTCACGGTGGGCGGCGGTGAGATCTTCGGTCTGGTGGGCGAATCCGGCAGTGGAAAGACGGTGACGGGTCTGTCGCTGCTCGGGCTGCTCGCCCCGGGTGGCACGGTGACGGGCGGCTCTGCCTGGCTGGCCGGCAACCAGATCACCGGGCTGCCGGAACGGGAACTGCAGCGCATCCGCGGCCGCGAAATAGCCCTGGTGTCCCAGGAACCCATGGTGGCACTCGACCCGTACTTCACCATCGGCTCCCAGCTGGGGGAGGTCATCCGCCGTATCGGTGACGTGCCGGACGGAAAGGACACCGTCAGGCTGCGGATCCGCGAGTTGCTGACCAGCGTGCACCTGCGCGATCCGGACGACGTCGCACGCCGCCACCCGCACGAACTGTCCGGCGGCATGCTCCAGCGGGTCGCCATCGCCATGGCACTGGCCGGGTCGCCGAAGGTGCTCATCGCCGACGAGCCGACCACGGCACTGGACGTCACGGTGCAGGCCGGCATCCTCGACCTGCTTCGGTCACTGCGCGACGAGCGCGGCATGGCGATCGTCCTGATCACGCACGACCTGGGCGTGGTCGCCGACACCTGCGACCGCGCGATCGTCATGGAGAAGGGCCGCATCGTGGAGGAGGGCCCGGTCGAGGACATCTTCTACCGGCCCGAGCACCCCTACACGAAGAAACTCATCGACAGCACACCCAGCATCGCTCGGACCGAGGGCAGGATCGCGTGACCGGCACACCCATACTCCAAGTCGACGCTCTCGCCGTCCGCTATCCCTCCCGTGGCTGGCGCAAGCCCCCGACCACGGTCATCGAGGACGTGTCGTTCGAGGTCGGTCAGGCCGAGACGGTCGCGCTCGTGGGCGAGTCCGGCTCGGGCAAGAGCACCATCGGCCGAGCCGTCCTGGGACTCACCCCGGTCACCGCCGGGCGTGTGCTGCTCGACGGGCGGGACACCACCCATCTCTCCGGCCGCGCCCGTCGCGCACTGGCCACCGACATCCAGGCGATCTTCCAGAACCCGTACGGCTCACTCAACCCGGCCCTGCCTGTGGGCCGGACCCTGGCCGAGCCCCTCCTCTCCGGTTCGAGCCGCTCGCGGGGCGAAGTCCGCGAGCACATCAACGGTCTGCTCCGCCGTGTCGGCCTGCCCGAGGACGCAGCCGACCGGTATCCGGCCCAGTTCAGCGGCGGTCAGCGCCAGCGCATCGCCATCGCCCGGGCGGTGGCCCGACAACCCAGAATCATCATCTGCGACGAACCGACCAGCGCCCTCGACGTCACCACCCAGGCCGCCGCCCTGGACCTACTCGCCGAACTCCAGCAATCCCTCCGGTGTGCCTACCTGTTCATCACCCACGACCTCGCCGTCGTCAGAGAGTTCGCGGCACGCACCCTGGTACTGCAACACGGACGCATCGTCGAAGAGGGACGCAGCACCGACGTCTGCGACCAGCCCCAGCACGAGTACACCCGGCGACTGGTGGCGGCCGCGCCCGTCCCCGACCCGGTCCTGCAACGCGAACGCCGTCAACAACGGGTGGGGATGGAAGCAACCACATGACAGGGGACACATTCACCGTTGAGCCGCTACCAACCGCACCAGGAGATTCGCGGCGTCCACCGCCGCAAACGGCCTGAGTCAGCGCGACCCCTCTCGACTACCGCCCGCTGCAGGCAACACCTGTACATACCTGCGGACGACGATCGGCCCACCGTGGTCACAGGCCTCCTGCGGGCCGCCCCCGGCAACGTGACGATGGCCTTTTCACCCGGGCCGCCGCCGGACTGCCACCCCTGGACACGCCGACCTTCGGCCTGATCCTCGGCTTCACGGTGCCGCGATGGTCATCGGCGTGCTCTTGGTGCCCCGCTGCCCATGGCCCCTGCCCGGGGAGCCCGCCGACCTGAGCGGCGCTCCCGTCCCCGAGACGACGAGAAAGGCGGCGGCCCTGTGATCCGCCATCACGACTTTCAGCACAACGGCCTGACGCTGCGCTCGACGCTGCACATCCCCGAAGGGCGGCCCGGAACCCGCTGGCCCACCGCGGTGTTCGTCCATGGCTTCAAGTCCAACCGGATCGAACTGCCGAACTTCGTCGCCATGTCCCGGCTGCTGGCGGCCAACGGAATCGCCTCGGTCCGGTTCGACCTCTCTGGCCACGGCGAGAGCGACGGCGACTTCTTCGAGGTGACCATCACCGGCGAGATCACCGAAACCCGCGCGGTCCTGCGAACGGTCCGGACCCTCGACTTCGTCGACCCCGACCGCATCGGCCTGGTAGGCATGAGCATGGGCGGCGTGGTCGCCGGCATCGTGGCCGCCGAGGAACCCGGTATCAGCGCGCTGTGCCTGTGGTCCCCCGCCGCCGTCGCTCCCTCCGACATGGCCGGCGGTCGCCTCAACGGCCGCAGTCTCGCGGCGGAAATCGACGAGAAAGGCTACTTCGACGCCGACGGGCACCGGATGAGCCGCACTCTCGTCGAGGACATCACCGGCCTCGACGTCTACGGGCGGTCCGGCGCGTACACCGGCCCGGTCCACATCCTGCACGGCGACAAGGACGACGTCGTACCCCTCGAGTACGTACGCCGCTATCTGGACCACTACGACGGCGACGCGCACCTCGAGATCGTCGAAGGCGCGGACCACGCCTGGGGGACCGTCCCACACCGCAGCACCCTGCACCAGTCCACACTGCGATTTCTCCGGAGGCACCTCAGGTGACGGCGACGTCGGGCTTCAGGGGACTCCTCACCACGGACACCACAACGACGGTCATCGGGCTGCACACCGGGGACGACTCCGGTCTCGTGGCCGCCCCGTATCCCGAACCGCGCCTGTCGTGGCCGCCGGCGAGCGAAAGACCGGGCGTCCTCCAGCAAGCCTACGGGGTCCAGGTGCCGACCGACCGGCGGTGACCGGACTGGTAGAGCCAGGCGCGACGACACCGTGGGCGTAGTGGTTGAACGACAGCACCGCCGAGGCCTCGATCGCCGTCCCGTACGGATCACCATCTGTCATCTCGCTGAACGGCACCACCTCATGGTGGACGCCGACTGCCGTAAGGCAATGCCGGACGGTTCGTGCCACACGAGGGCTCGTGCTCCACGCGGGCGGGACGGCCTGAGCATGCCTCCGGTGCACGGTAGCTGTGCCCTTCACTCCTATCCCCTCGCCCTTCACCTGCCAAAGGATCCGCACCATGACGACCAGCCACGATCACGGCTCAGCAGAGCTGAGCCTCGACGAGAAAACCGCCCTGCTCTCGGGTCAGGATGTGTGGACAACCGAACCCGCCGAACGGGTGGGGATTCCCTCACTCGTCCTGAGCGACGGTCCGCACGGGCTCCGGCGCCCGCGCCCTGACTCCGACGCCCTCGACTTTCACGGCAGTCATCCGGCGACCTGTTTCCCGCCCGCGGTCGCGCTGGCCTCCAGCTGGGACGCGGAACTGATCGGCCGGGTGGGCGAGGCGCTCGGTCGCGAGGCGCGGGCACTGGGCGTGGACGTGTTGCTGGGTCCCGGCGTCAATATCAAGCGCTCGCCGCTGTGCGGCCGCAACTTCGAGTACTTCTCGGAGGATCCGTTGCTGAGCGGCGTGCTGGGTGCGGCGCACGTGGCCGGCGTGCAGAGCCAGGGCGTGGGTACGTCGGTCAAGCACTTCGCTGCCAACAACCAGGAGACCGACCGGATGCGGGTCAGCGCCGACGTCGACGAGCGCACCCTGCGGGAGATCTACCTCCCGGCATTCGAGCGGATCGTGGTCCAGGCCCGCCCCGCGACCGTCATGTGCGCCTACAACAAGGTCAACGGCACCTACGCCGCCGAGAGCCGGTGGCTGCTCACCCAGGTGCTCCGCGAGGAGTGGGGCTTCGAAGGCCTGGTCGTCTCCGACTGGGGCGCCGTTGGCAACCGCGTCGCAGCGCTGCTCGCCGGCACCGACCTGGAAATGCCCGGCACGCATCGCGACACCGACGCGGAGGTCGCCGCCGCGGTCCGCTCCGGCGAGCTGGACGAGACCGTCGTCGACACCGCCATAGCCCGGCTGCGCGGTCTGGCCGAGCGGGTCCGCGCCCAGGCGGACCCCATGCCGGCGGACTTCGACGCGCACCACCGGCTGGCCCGCGAGGTCGCCGCCGACTGCCTGGTGCTGCTGAAGAACCAAGACCGGACCCTGCCGCTCGCTGCCACCGGCCGCATCGCCGTCATCGGCGAGTTCGCCGCGGCCCTCCGCTTCCAAGGCGGCGGAAGCTCCCACGTCAACGCGACCCGCGTCGACAGCCCACTGGACGAGTTGCGCACCCTGCTGCCCGAGGCCCAAATCGACTTCGCGCAAGGTTATGACACCAAGGGGGAGGCGGATGCCAGGCAGCTGCACGACGAGGCTGTCACACTGGCCGGCCGGGCGGAGACCGCTGTCCTGGTGGTTGGCCTGCGTGAGGCCGACGAGTCGGAGGGATTCGATCGCAAACACATTCAACTGCCCGCTGATCAGGTGGAGTTGGTGCGGGCCGTGGCTCAGTTGGCCCGGCGTACGGTCATTGTGCTACTCAACGGTGGCGTGGTGAGCCTGGAGGACTGGCACGACGACGTGGATGCTGTGGTCAAGGCCTGGCTGCCCGGACAGGCCGGCGGCGGCGCCATCGCCGACGTGCTCACCGGTCGGGTCAACCCCTCCGGCCGCCTCGCCGAGACCATCCCGTATCGGCTGAACGACAACCCGTCCTACCTCAACTTCCCCGGCGAGCAGGGCCACGTCCGCTACGGCGAGGGTGTCATGGTCGGCTACCGCTACTACGAGACCGCCGACGTCGCCGTCCGCCACCCCTTCGGGCATGGCCTGAGCTACACCTCCTTCGAGCAGACCGGCTTCCGCGTCACCCCCACCGGGCCGGACACCGCCACGGCGAACGTCACGGTCACGAACACCGGCGACCGGTCCGGCAAGCACGTGGTGCAGATCTACGTCGCCGCCCCCGAGCGCCCGGTCAGCAGCCCAGCCAGGGAACTGCGCGGCTTCGCCAAGGTGGCTCTCACTCCGGGCGAATCCACCACCGTCGAGATCGCCCTCGACCGTCGCGCCTTCGCCTACTGGGACATCACCCGCGACGACTGGACCGTCGCTACCGGGCAGTACGAAGTGCAGCTCGCCGACAACGCCCACGACGTCGTCGCCACCGTCACGCTCGTCCTGAAGGGTGACAACCTGCTGCGACCGCTCACCCTCGACTCCACCGTCAGCGAGTGGTTCACCCATCCGACCGTTGGCCCTGCCCTGACCGCGGCGATGACATCCGGGCTCCCCGAAGAAGAGGCCGCCGCTGCCGTGGAGGGGAACGCTGACGCACTCCTCATAGCGTCGTCCATGGCGATGCGTCAGTTCGCCGGGTTCCTTCCCCGGCAGATTGCGGATGACGTACTGGAGCGGCTTGTGGAGATGAGCGATACGTACCCGGAGCCTGCCGGCACCTGATCACTGCGACCGGTCCTGATCACCGGGCTCACCGACCGCGGCCCGCTGTGCCTGACACACAGCGGGCCGCTCTCAAAAGCTCCGAACAGAGGGGGAGCTCGGTTCGCGACGCCTGGCAGAGCCGGAACGCTGCCTCTGTCATGCCCCAACCTCGTCCCACTGTTGACAGGCGCCACGCTCGTCGCGGGCCCGGCGGCGATCCTGGTCTTCACACCGCCCTGCCCTGGCTCCAGAACGGCCTCGCATACTCGCCACGGTCGTCGCGTCGGTGACCGTCGCCGCGCCCGCCGGAAACTTCCGACCCCGCAGTGACACAGGCAACAGCGGTCGGACGAACTCCCACCTCGTCATCGGACAGTTCATGACGACGTGTCACCCGACTGAGATCCACCAATCAAGATCTTCTGAAGACAGAACCAGAGACCGTGTGATCAAAAAGGACAGCACCGTGATCCCGTACCCCAATCGTGCGCTGGTCGCCGACTTGCTCGACGTCCTCCTCCCCGCCGATTCCCAGCCCGGCGCGACCGAGGCCGGACTGCTGGACTGGCTGGACAGCCTCGCCGACAGCGACCACACGGCGCACTGGGCACAGCTGTTCACCCCCGGTCTGGACGCTCTGTCCGCCGAGCTCGAAGCGGGAGCCGTCCTGGATGCTGAGCTGGTCGCCGAGTTGGAAGCGGCTCGGACGCGGCCGAGGTGGCCGGTCTCACCGGCCGAGTTCGTCGCGACGATGGCCGCCGTCGCTGCCCACGGGTACTACGGGCGTCGCGACAGCGGATCCTGGGAGGGCCTCGGATACGACCCGGCTCCGAAACAGCCGGCCCAGGTGCCGGTCCGCCATGTCCGCCCCATCCAGTCAGGGCTTGAGGCGTTGCGACGCATATGGGACGTCATCGTGGTCGGGTCCGGCGCCGGCGGCGGAGTGGCCGCCCGTGTCCTCAGCGAGGCTGGGGCCCGGGTGCTCCTGCTGGACCGGGGACGCTTTCTCCCCTACGAGGAGATAGGTCACGACCATCTCGCCAATCACCGATTCTCTGTTTACGGCCACACCACCGGTCCCGGCCACAACGGCAACCCCCGTGTGGTGTCCGTACCGGGCCATCCGGATCGCCGGGTCGATCAGCCATATCACAGAGACTGGCACAACAATGCGATGACGGTCGGCGGCGGCACCCGTGTCTACCAGGGCATGGCCTGGCGGTACCACCCCGACGATTTCCGCATGGCGTCGCGGTATGGCGTCCCCGAAGGTAGTTCACTCGCGGACTGGCCGCTGACCTATGCCGATCTGGAGCGCCACTACACGCGCGCCGAGCAGGAGTTCGGTGTCTGCGGGGACGGACGGGCTCACCGGCACCAGGGCTTCCGCAGCCGTGCATACCCGATGCCCGCCCAGCCACCCACCCGCGAAGCCGATGTACTCCGCAAGGGCGCCGAAGTTCTCGGCCTGACCGTCGGGCCGGTGCCACTACTGCTCAACTCCCAGCCGCGTGACGGACGCGCCGCCTGCGTGCGGTGCGGTGAGTGCATCGGATTCGGCTGCCCCGTGGACGCCCGCGCCGGTACCCACAACACGGTCATCCCGCTGGCGCTGGAGACGGGTCTGTGCCGACTCGTCACCGGGCAGCGGGTGCGGCGAGTATTGGTGGACGGCTCGGGGCGGGCGACCGGTGTGGTGGTGCTCGACATGGACACGGGTGCTTGTGTCGAAGTGCGCGCCGGGGCCGTGGTGCTGGCGGCCGGGGCGATCGAGACCGCCCGGCTGTTGCTGGCCAGCGCCACCGACGGGCATCCCGCAGGCTTGGGAAATCAAGGGGACCAGGTCGGGCGAAACCTGCAGGGGCACAACTATGTCGGCGCGTACGGGCTGTTTGACGAACCGGTCCAAGATCTCCAAGGTCCGGGTGTGTCGATAGCGACCCTCGACCATGCCCACGGTTTGGGGGGCGAGGTGATCGGGGGTGGGGTACTGGCCAATGAAGTGGTGAAGATGCCCGTGCTGTTCCATGACTGGGCCATGGCGTCGGACGTACCGCGCTGGGGTCATGAGGCAAAGCGCTGGATGCGGGATTCCTACCTGCGCACCTCACACATCATGGGTCCGATCCAAGAGATTCCCGATCCGGAGGCAAGGGTGACCCTTGCCTCCGGGGTGCTCGACTCCGGCGGTGACGCCGTGGCCCGGCTCTCCGGGGCGCAGCACCCGGAGAGCGTCCGAGCCGCAACAGCGCTGCGCGAGCGGGCTCTGGCCTGGATGCATGCGTCCGGCGCGCGCCAGGTATGGACTCGGCCCGTGGAGACGGGTCTGTCCGCGGGCCAGCACCAGGCGGGGACCGCCCGCATGGGCTCGGACCCGGCGACCTCGGTGACCGACTCCTTCGGGCGGGTGCACGGGCATCCCGGTCTCTGGGTCATGGACGCGTCCCTGCATGTCACGAATGGCGGCGTGAACCCGGTCTTGACGATCCTTGCGCTGGCCTACCGCTGTGCCGAGGAACTGGCACTGGTCGGCAAGTAGAACGGCGCCCCGCCGAAGCACCCTGGACAGGAGGCTGCTCCACTCCCTCATGGGCCCACTCCATCGGGGCAGGTTCTCCTGCCCCGATTCCGGAACCGGGCGAGGAGCGAAGCCAGTGCCACTGGCCTGAGGTGCCCCCACCGACGGTGGACAGGTCGTGCTCTGCGACTGGTTTGGGAGCCGCTGCGCAACCGTCATCTGCTGCTCGAACGCGGCGGCGACACCCTTGTGGTCGCCGGCGTGGATGACATCACTAGGTGTTCTGTCCCGGGAGGTTGTGGACGGTGACAGGGATCACGGCTGATTGATCTTGAAATGGGTGAGGGCCTTCTGGCCTGGTGTGGATTGCGACATCTGCACCAGCAACAGAAAGGCCCTCGTGCCCCACCGTAATGCACCCCTGACCGAGACCGGCCGTCTGCGTCTGGCCCGCTGCGTGGTCGAGGACGGCTGGCCCCTGCGCCGGGCCGCCGAACGCTTCCAGGTCTCGCCGACCACCGCCCGGCGCTGGGCCGACCGCTACCGGATGTTCGGCGAAGCAGGCATGAACGACCGCTCCAGCCGTCCCCACTCCAGCCCGCGCCGCACCCCGACCCGCACAGAACGGCGGATCATCAAGGTCCGCGTGCTGCGCCGCTGGGGACCGGCCTGCATCGCGCACCTGCTGCGGCTGGTGCCCTCGACCGTGCACCGCGTGCTCACCCGCTACCGGCTGGCCCGCCTGACGCACCTGGACCGGGCCACCGGCCGTGTCATACGCCGCTACGAACGCGACAGGCCAGGCGAACTGGTGCACGTCGACATCAAGAAGCTCGGCAACATCCCCGACGGCGGCGGACACAAGATCCTGGGCCGGCAAGCGGGCCGCAAGACCCGCTCGAACGCCGGCTACAGCTACCTGCACACCGCCGTCGACGACCACTCCCGCCTCGCCTACAGCGAGATCCTCACCGACGAGAAGAAAGAGACCGCCACCGGCTTCTGGACCCGCGCCCAGGCGTTCTTCACCCAGGCGGGGATCACCGTCGAACGCGTCCTGACCGACAACGGCTCCTGCTACCGCTCACGCGACTGGCGCGACCTGCTCACCGCGGCCGGGATCACCCACAAGCGAACCCGGCCCTACCGGCCGCAGACGAACGGCAAGGTCGAACGCTTCAACCGCACCCTGCTGGACGAGTGGGCCTACGCCCGCCCCTACCGCTCAGAAGCCGAACGACGCGAGACGTTTCCCGCCTGGCTGCACACCTACAATCACCACCGCGGACACACCGCGCTCGCAGGCAAACCACCCGCCAGCCGCGTCCCCAACCTCACAGGGCAATACAACTAGCTAGGGCCTGTGTGGCGTTGTGATCAGCCGGTTGCCTTCAGCAGGTCGTTGACCAGATCATTGAGGCGCGGAGGTGGGCCAACGAGGTAGGGCCTTGACCCAAGGCCCTTCCCGAAATCACCCACGATCCGGGAACCCACCCCCGCCCCGTCCTACCGACGCGACTGCCGGATGAGTCACCGTTGCGAGGTGTCGGCCTCGCTGCTGGCTGCGATTGCTGACCTACCCTCTCCAACCGCCTGCGGCCGGCAGCGAGCCGTCACCGGCGCGCCCCCTCCGATGCGCCGGTGACGGCCCCTCCCAGACCGAGCGCCGACGGGTCCCACCGCCCGTACGAGGTCGGGCTGCTCCCAGGTACTCATGAGGACTTGGTCACAGACCGCACCTGGGGCCTATCATCCACTGGATACTTTTTAGCGATATAAGTGCGACTGTGACCACTCCGTCACTATGCGTACCGTACACCGGAATATCACTGATGACACCTTCGTGGCGGTTGCGGGGATGGGGCACGGTAGCTGGGGTACGGCGACAGGACTGCACCCCGACCGCCCGCAATGAAGCGTGCTGCCACCGCAGACAGGCGTCCTTGATGTTCCTGGACGATTGTGAGCCGTTGGAAGGCAAGAAGAGACGTGACCGCCCAGACATCGAACGTGACCACCCGGACATCAGAGGTGGGGAATCTGCCTGCCACCCTGACCACGTTCGTGGGCAGGCGCCGGGACCTCTCCGAAGTGCGCCGCCGGCTGGGGACGACGCGGCTGCTGACGCTCACCGGTATGGGCGGGGTGGGCAAGACACGGCTGGCGCTGGAGGTGGCCGCGTCGGTGGCGGACTTCGTGGACGGGGTGTGGCTGGTGGATCTGGCGGCGGTGCGGGACCCGTCGCTGGTGGCGAACGCCACGGCGACCGCGCTGGGGGTGCCGGACCTGGGCACCGGGCCGGTCATCGACCAGCTCGCCGCCGTTCTGGCCCACCGCGCTCCACTGATCGTGCTGGACAACTGCGAGCACCTCGTCGACGCCTGTGCCGAGCTGGCACACGCGCTGCTGTCGGCCTCCCCCGGGCTGCGCGTTCTGGCGACGAGCCGTCGGGCGCTGGGAATCTACGGCGAGCACCTCTTCGCCGTCCCTCCGCTGGCGCCTGACGACGCGGTGGAGCTGCTGCGGGACCGGGCCACCGCCGTGCGCAGGGAGTTCCGGGTCACCGACGGCAACCGCGCCCAGGTCCTCCGGCTGTGCGAGGTCCTGGACGGGCTGCCGCTGGCCATCGAGCTGGCCGCGTCCCGGCTGCGGATGCTGACCGTCGACGAGGCGGTGAACCGGCTGGAGGACCGCTTCGGGCTGCTCGCGAGCGGCAGCCGGGTAGCCCGGCCGCGCCAGCGGACGCTGCGCGCGTTGATCGACTGGAGCCACGAGCTGTGCACCCCCGCCGAGCGGCTGCTGTGGCACCGGCTGTCGGTCTTCGCCGGTGACTTCGGCCTGGACGCGGCCGAGGCCGTCTGCGCGGGCGACGACATCGGCCGGGACGAGGTGCTCGATCTCCTCGACCGGCTGGTCGTCCAGTCGATCGTCGTGCCCACCGAGCAGGAGGGCCTGCCGCGCTACCGGCTGCTGGAGACCATCCGCCGGTACGGGCGGGACCGGCTCGCCGAGTCCGGCCAGAAGCAGCAGCTGCTGCGCCGGCACCACGACTTCTACCTGGCCCTCGCCGAGCGCGTCGCCGACGGCTGGTACGGCCCCGGCCAGCAGGAGAGCCTGACCCGGCTGCGTGCCGAGCATGCCAACCTGCGCGCGGCGCTGGTCCAGGGCGGCGACCCTCAGGCCATCCTGGCGCTGGTGGCCGCGCTCCGCTTCCACTGGTGCGAGGGCAGCTTCCTCGGTGAGGGACGCCGCTGGCTCGACCAGGCGCTCGCCGCCGCACCCGAACCCAGTCCGGCCCGGGCCAGGGCGCTGTGGGTCGCCGGCTGGGTGGCGGTGCTGCAGCGCGATCACGCCGCGGCGCACCGATGGCTGGACGAGGCCGCGGAGCTGGGCGAGCGGCTGGACGACCGGGTGGTGTGCGCCCACGTCCAGAGCCTGCGTGGGACGTTGGCCTTGTTCAGCGGCCGGCTGGCAGAGGCCGTGTCCTTCTTCGAGGCGGCTGTGGCCGCTCATCTGGGGACAGGCGAGGAGATCGGGGCGGTCTACGCGCTGATCCAGATGGCCACCGCCCAGTCCCACCTCGGAGATCCGCGCACCACGGAGACCTGCAGGCAGGCGCTCGCCCTCGCCGAGGCTCATGAGGTGCGGTTGGCCCGCGCGCGGGCGCAGTGGACGCTCGGCTACGACGCCTGGAGGCGCGGCGACCTGGAGGAGGCCGTGGTCATGATCCGGGCCGCGCTGGAGAACGAGCAGGGCCTCAACAACTACCTCAGGGTCGCACTGATGCTGGAACAGCTCGCCTGGGTCACCGCTGCGGGCGGTGACCACAAACAGGCGGGGCGGCTGCTGGGTGCCGCGCGTGCCCTGTGGCAGGACATCGACACCCCCATCGCCACGTTCGGCCCGCACATGGCCGAGCAGCACGCCCAGTGCGAGGAAGACGTCACATGGGCGCTGGGCCCGGCGGCGTACGAGCAGGCCCTCGCGGAGGGCGGCAGCCACCGCGGCCCCGACGAGGCCATCGCCTACGCCCTCCTGCGTGCCGAACCCGAGCCGACCGCCGCAGCCCCCGCCCTGAGCCCGCTGACCCCCCGGGAGCAGGAAGTGGCCGCGCTGGTGGCCAAGGGCATGAGCAACCGGCAGATCGCGTCCTCGCTCGGACGCTCCCCGCGCACGGTCCACGGCCACGTCGAGAACATCCTGGCCAAGCTCGGTTTCGGTTCCCGCGCCCAGGTCGCGTCCTGGTGGACAGCGAACCAGGCACCCACCCCGTAGGACAACCCCGTAGAAATACCCGGGCCCAGGGCGGGGCCCGGGCCCGTACAAATACCCATGGCCTCGGGGCGGACCCCTCGCCGAGTCTTTGGCATGACATACACCAAGGTGAGCCGTCCTGCGCTGCGGCCTTCGGGCCTGCGCCCAGGCGTGCGCCCCCATTCCCCGCCACCCCACGGCGGCGGTCGGCAACCGGATCTGTGACGGGAGAGCGCCGACCGATGTCAGTTGCTTCCGCCCCTGTCGCACACGGCACCTGGAAGCGACAGCCGGCCAGTCCGGCCAGCAGTGCGTGAGCGCCCCGTGCCGGCCAGTCGGCATGAAGGTCACCGTCAAGATCGGCAGCTGCCGCGCACCGCAATCGAATCAATACGTCGCTCATACAAAAAGGAGCTCTTGTGACGACCGAGATGCAGGGTGGACCTTCCCGAAGGTCATTTCTCGCCGCTCTGACGGCCGCGGGTGTAGTGGCCGGCGGCGGTCTGGGCCTGGTGGTTGCCGCCGCCCCCATGGCGAGCGCCGCGACCGGCGCGGACGTCGAGTGGCGGATCACCGGTGAGCCCGAAGACGACAGGCTCGGCTACGCCAAAATGCTCCTTGCCGTCACGACGGCAGTCTCCGACCACCGGACCAGAGTATGGGACCAGGGTGCAGGCGGTGTCTCCACGGGGCACCCCGTCGACGTGACCCAGAGCAGCGGGACCAACTCGTACATCACCGTCGATCTTCACGCTGCGGGGGGCAGGCCCGAGCTCATCCGGCTGGTCCTGCGCCGGTCGGACGCCTACCTCATGGGCTGGTTCCAAGGCACCGAGGACGGCGCCGGAGTCGTGCAGCTCGGCGCCTTCTTCCCGCTGGAGGCCGGCCTGGTGAACGGCCAGGGAGGGATACCACAAGGCGGCACGAGCAGCAGGCCGAACACCCGGTTCAACACGCTCGCCGGATACGACGCCCTGAGGGGACAGGGCGCCACCCGCGACGACATGCAGATCAGTGTCTCCAGCCTCAACGAAGCCGTGCTGAGGCTCCAGGCAGGAGACAGCAATCTCGTCGGTTACGTCAGGGTCGCGGCGTCGGCGATCCTTCAGATGATCGTGGGGGTTTCCGAAGCCTCTCGGTTCCGGAGGCAAAGGGAGGCGACCCTGGAGGCGTTTCGAACAGGGCAGGCGTACAGGGTCACCCCGGAACAGCAAGAGCAGCACAACAACTGGTCCCGGATGAGCGCCGCGTTTCTGGACGCGTTCCTGAGTGGGATTCCCGTCCTCGCTCAGACATTGACGATCGGCGCGGCCGTCTACCGCTATGCAAGCGAACTCGCGCGGGAACTCAACCTGGCCCACCACTCAGGCAAGGGCACCTACAGCCACCCGAACAGCCACAGGGATGAACTTCTCGAGGGTGGCACACTGCTCGTCTCGGCCAAGGGCACCGGCGACCACTGGACCGTACAGGAAGCGATCAACGCCGCTCCGCAGACCGGCGCGGACACCATCGTCATCGACAACGGCGTCTACCACGAGATCATCAGCGTCCCGAAGGCCATAAGCGGGCTGACGATCGAGGGTGTCACCGGCAAGGCCGCGGATGTGGTCATCTACAACACCAGGTGCCACGGGATGATCAACCCTGCGACCGGCCTGAAGTACGGCACCCAGGGCAGCGCCGTGGCCACCTTCAGGCCGGCCAACCTGACCGTCAAAAATCTCAGGATCAGCAACACCTTCGACCGCAACGCGCACCCGGAGATCAACGGGTACGAGACCCAGGCCGTCGCGATCGCCGCCATGGGCGACCGGCAGGTGTACAGCAACGTCGAGATCTGGAGCCATCAGGACACCCTGCTCGTCAAGGGCGAGACACCCACCACCCAGGCCCGGCAGTACTTCTACAACTGCTTCATCAGGGGCGATGTGGACTTCATCTTCGGCAACGCCACGGCGGTGATCGACCGGTCCAGGATCCAGGAGCTCTACTGGCCCGGCGGCACAGTGCTGGCGCCGAACACCGACTACCGGAAGAAGTACGGAATCCTCATCACCCACAGCGAGATAACCAGCGACGGCCAGGCGCCCATTCGTTCGATGTACCTGGGCCGGCCGTGGCACAACGTGCCGGAGGCCCACCCCCAGGCGGTAGTCCGTAACACTGTGGTGTATCCCCAGGTCAACGACACGCACCCCTGGACCGACATGACCCCTGACTACCCCTGGTCGTGGGCCCGGTTCAAGGAGTACCAGAACTCCGGCTTCGGAGCCGGCGTCCAGAACGCACCGAAGCTGACCGACGCCGAGGCCGTCGACTTCACCGCCCAGAAGTATCTGGCCGGCAACGACGGATGGAACCCCGTCCGGTGACCGCAGTCGAGGTGACAGGCACACTGCCTACGGGCACCACACCCGCCCTCGCGGCGCGGTGAACCGGCGGGGCCGGGACAGCACGAGTGTCCCGGCCCCGCCGCTGTGTCCTCCGTCAACCTCTGGTCGGCCGTAGCACCGCGCTCGCTGTGACCGCCGCCCCTGGGCCAACCACGACGACAGCCCGAACTCACCGCCGCGTCGGGCTCATCCGGCCCAGCGTCACCGCCTTGGCCGACCGCGCAGGCATCACCCGGAACACACTCCACCACGACTTCCCCGGCGTGGTCGAGCGAATCCGTGCCGAGAACACCGCCGCCGGGCAACCTGGGTCTTCGAATTTAGTGGGGGTGTGCCTCCCGTCGGCTTCGCCAGGTGGTTGCACAGCGTGAGCGGAGGCGTTGGTTCGCTCGGTTCCGGAAGCCGAAGGCGTTACGCGCTTCGAGCTTGATGAGGCGGTTATTGCCCTCGGAGGCGGCGTTGGTGATCCCGGTGGTCAGGTAGGTCTCGATGCCGTCCCACCACTGCTCGATGGTCTCGGCGAGGGTGACGAGTTCGGGCAGGTGAGCGTGGTCGGCGACGTGGGCGAAGAAGCGGTGGCGGGCGGCGGGGATCGCGGAGTGGTCGGGGGTGACGTGCCTGCGGGTGACGGTCAGGCCCAGGAGGCCGCCCAGGAGTTCCTTGCCCTGCCAGGCCGCATAGATCTGTCGGCCGTAGGTCCCCATGTACTCCAAATCGGTCTTGAGGAACTCGCGTTGTTCGTCGGTGAGGTCTTCCTTGTTGCGGCGCAGGAGCTTGCGGACGCTGCAGATGCTGTCGCCCTTGCGGGCCCGGCGTCCGTGCTGTTTCCAGGTGAGGCGTCGGCGCAGGCCGGCGAGGTGGCGCTGGGCGAGTTGCACGATGTGGAAGCAGTCCACGACCACCGCCGCGTGCGGCAGGGCACGGTGGACGGCGGCGCGGAAGGTGGAGCACAGGTCGATGGCGACGTAGCGGACATGCTCGCGCCAGGCGGCGGGCCGGGCCGTCAGCCAGTTGGCGACGGAGGCGGAGTTGCGGCCCTCGACCTGGCCGAACAGGCCGCGCCCGCCGACCGCGTCGACGAAACCGATGTGCCAGGCGTCCGCGACCAGCTCCCACTTCTCCGTGTCCGGGTTCTGCTTCCACACCGGCTTGCCCCGCCGGGTCTCGTCGATCCCGATCGCCTCGGTCACCGGCGGCTCCTCGGGCAGGACCTTCGCGGCGTAGTCCTCGAAGCAGTGCTGCACGATCGGCCAGGACAGGCCCAGATCCTGGCCGGCCTGCACCACCGATCGTCCGCCGTCACACACCGCGGCCCCAGCCGCCCGCCGAAACGCCGCGGTCGTACGCATCCGCGCGGGTACCTGGCCTATGGACTCGGTGAATGAGCGGCGGTCGCAGTCGAGTTCGGTGCAGTGCCAGCGTGCCTTGCGCCACCGGATCCGGTAAAGACCGCACCTTGGTCGACAGCGAGCTCTACCTCGGCAAGCACTGGGCCGGCGCCACCGCGGAGCACGAACGCCGCTGCGCCGAGCAGGGCATCCCGCCCGAACGTGCGAGCGCGGTGGCCACCAAACCGGAGCTGGCCCGGCGGATGCTGGAGCGCGCGGGCGGCCTCGGTTCCGTTCACCTATTTCCTGGCCGACGAGGCTTACGGGCAGTGCCGTGCGTTGCGCGCCTGGCTGGAGGAACACCAGGTCCGCTACGTGCTGGCCATCCCGAAGGACGAGGTGCTGCCGCTGCCCGACGGGCGCACCCGGCAGACTCGCGAGCTGTGGGCGCTGGTGCCGGAGGATGCCTTCGAGCGCTGGTCCTGCGCGGACGGCGCCAAGGGTCCGCGCGAGTACGACTGGGCCGCTGTCCAACTCGCCTCCTTTTCCACGGGGTTGGAGCGTCACCTGCTGATCCGCCGCTCGACCGTGCCCAACAAGAAGGACAGGAAGACCGGCGAACTCGTCCGGGAGATCGCCTACTTCCTGTGCCACACCCACCCGGACACGACCCTGGCCGAGATGGTCGTCGCCGCCGGACAGCGCTGGATGGTGGAGGAGCCGTTCCAGGTCGCAAAGGGACAGGTGGGGCTGGACGAACACGAGGTACGCAAGTGGTGCTCGTGGTACCGGCACACCACCGTGTGCATGCTCGCCATGGTCGTCCTGGTCACCGTCCGGAGCCGGCTTACACCGGCCCCGCCGACGACACCCGGCCCCCGACCGTGAACGAGATCCGCCGCCTGTACGACCGGATCGTCCTAGCCCCCGCCCGCACCGCCCGGACCTGGCTCGCCATGCACTGGCACCCCTGGCGCACCCGCCACCAAGTCCGGGCCCGCATCAGCCACTACCGTGCCCGAGCCGCACGTGCTCACTCACCGGGAAAAAACCGGCTGTAATACTAGCGCTTACTTGCGGGCAAAAAACCAAGGGAATGCCAAGGAAAAGCAAGGGGGGACAAAACTCTCCCTGCCATGGGTGACTCCCGTGGTGCAAGACTCGTCGCGTGATCCGCCGCCCTGTCGAGGCGAGCGGTCACCCAGTCTCCCGCGGTGGCGTCGATCTCGTGCCTGGGTCTCCCGCTGGTGTGCACGACTGATCCGTCCGTGATGCAAAGGCGAACGCATGTCCTCTGAACTCCCTGATTCTTCAGTTTCTCCGCCCACCGGAGCCGGTGAGTCCACCTCGGGGCCCAGTCGGCGCACCGTCATCGCCACCGGTGTCGCGGTGGGCGGTGTCGTGGTGGCTGGAGGATCGTTCCTGGCCGGCGCCGAGGAAGCGACCGGCAGGGGTGCGGCCCCCTCCAGCCGTGTGTCCCTGGCGGTTAACGGCACCCGGCGGACGGTGACAGTGGACAACCGGACCTCGCTGCTGGACCTGCTGCGGGAGCACCTTGACCTGACGGGCTCGAAGAAGGGCTGCAACGCCGGGGCCTGCGGGGCGTGCACGGTGCTGGTCGACGGGCAGCGGGTCAACTCCTGCCTGACGCTGGCGGTGCGGCTGGAGGGCGCAGAGGTCACCACCATTGAGGGGCTGTCGGACGGCGACGAACTCCACCCGCTGCAGCAGGCGTTCGTCGACGAGGACGCCTTCCAGTGCGGCTACTGCACACCGGGCCAGATCATGTCCGGAGTCGGCTGCATCCAGGAGGGCCACACCAACTCGCCTGAGGAGATCCGGGAGTACATGAGCGGCAACGTCTGCCGCTGTGGCTGCTACGTCAAGATCGTGCGCGCGGTCGAGCAGACCGCCGCCCGCAAGTAAGGAGCGGCCCCCATGCATCCCTTCTCCTACACCCGCGTCGACAGCGTCCGGGAAGCCCTGGCCGCCGGCAGACGCGGCGGCCGCTACATCGCCGGCGGCACCACGCTGGTCGACCTGATGCGCGAGACCGTCGAAACCCCCGACACGCTCGTCGACATCAGCGCCCTGCCCCTGAGCGAGATCACCGCCACCGCGGGCGGCGGCATCCGCATCGGCGCCCTCGTCCCGATGTCCGTGGCCACCGCCGACCCCAAGCTCAACTCCCTCTTCCCGGTGGCCGCCCAGGCCCTGCGGGGCGCCTCGGCCCAACTGCGGAACATGGCCACCATCGGCGGCAACATCATGCAGCGCACCCGCTGCACCTACTTCCGCGACGTCACCGCCAACTGCAACAAGCGCGAGCCCGGCTCCGGCTGCGCCGCCCTGGACGGCTACAACCGCGGCCACGCGATCCTCGGCGGCTCCGACCACTGCGTGGCCACCCACGCCTCCGACTTCGCCGTCGCCCTCACCGCCCTGGAGGCGACCGTCCACCTCCAGGCCCCGGACGGCAAGGAGCGCAGCCTCCCCTTCGGCGACTTCCTGCTCCGCCCCGGCAGCACCCCGCACCGCGAACAGGCCATCAGGCAGGGCGAGTTGATCGCGGCGGTCGAGATCCGGGCTTATCCGCGTCCGCTGAAGTCGGCCTACCTGAAGCTCCGCGACCGGCAGTCCTACTCGTTCGGGCTCGCCTCGGCGGCCGTCGCCCTGCACATCCGGGGCGGCGTGATCCGTGAGGCGAAGGTCGCTGCCGGTGGTGTGGCCACGGTGCCGTGGAAGCTGTCGGCCGTCGAGCGGGCCCTGATCGGCGAGCGCCCCTCGGACGGTTTGTGGGCCGAGGCCGCGAGTCACGCGGCCGACGGCGCCCGCCCCCTTCAGCACAACCGGTTCAAGGTCGAGCTCCTGAAGCGGACCGTCGAACGCCAGCTGCACACCGTAGGAGAGATGGAATGAGCCCCCAGCCGCAGGCAGCCGTAGGCGCACCGCTGTCCCGCGTGGACGGCGTGCTGAAGGTCACCGGCAAAGCGGAGTACGCCGCCGAGCACGACCTCAAGGGAGCCGTACACGCCGTCATCGTCGACGCGAGCATCGGCCGCGGCCGGATCAGATCCATCGACACGCGCGCTGCCGAGAAACACGCCGGTGTGGTGCGGGTGATCCACCACGGCAACGCGCCGAAGCTCCCGTACCGCGACAACGCCGGGTCCAACAACCCGGCCGGGCGCAGGCTTCGGGTCTTCCAGGACGACCGGGTGCTCTTCCACGGTCAGCCGGTCGCCGTGGTGGTGGCCAGCACCTTGGAGGCCGCGCAGCACGGGGCAAGCCTGGTCAAGGTCCGCTACGACGCAGAGCAGCCCTCGACCGACATCACCAAGGCCAAGCCGGGTGAGCCAACGCCCTATGCGCGCGGGGACGCGGAAGCCGGTCTGCGTTCGTCGGCCGTACGGCTGGACCTGACGTATGAGCTGGCCCGCAACCACCACAACCCGATGGAGCCGCACGCCACCGTCGCCCGCTGGGAAGGCAACCGGCTCACGGTGTGGGACAAGACACAGTGGGTGATGGGCACGCGCGACGAGATAGCCGCAGTCTTCGACCTGGCGGCGGACGCGGTGCGGGTCATCAACCCGTTCGTCGGCGGCGGGTTCGGCAGCGGACTGCGCTGCTGGCCGCACACGATCGTCGCCGCGCTGGCCGCGCGGGTGACGCGCCGCCCGGTGAAGCTGGTGCTCAGCCGCAAGCAGATGTACTTCGGCACCGGATTCCGGCCGGCATACGAGTACCGGCTGCGCCTCGGCAGCGACCGGCGGGGCCGGCTGAACGCCGCGATCCACGACATCGACCACGAGACGTCGTCGTACGAGACGTTCTTCGAGGCAGTCCTGGGCACGGGTCAGATGATGTACAGCATGCCCAACGTCCGCCAGGCGTACCGGCAGGTGCCGTTGGACGTGAACACCCCGATCTGGATGCGCGGGCCCGGCTTCGCCCCCGCGTCGTTCGCGATCGAGTCGGCCATGGACGAGCTCGCCACCGAACTCGGCATCGATCCGATCGAGCTGCGCCGGCGCAACGAACCGGCCGAGGACGAGTCGGCCAACGAGCCGTTCTCCACCCGGCGGCTGCGCGAGTGCTACACGGTCGGCGCCCGCGAGTTCGGCTGGGACCGCCGCAACCCCAAGCCGCGCTCCACACGGGAGGGGAACCTGCTGATCGGCCTGGGCATGGCCGCCGGGGCCTACGACTGCGGGCGGTATCCGGGGCAGGCCAGGACGCGGCTGGATGCCGACGGCACGGCGGTCGTGGAGGCGGCCACCACCGACATGGGACCGGGCACGTACACCTCCCAGACCCAGGTCGCTGCGGACGCCCTCGGGCTGACCATGCGCACGGTCACGTTCCGGCTGGGGGACTCGGAGTATCCGTTCACCTCGCCGCACGGCGGCTCGTCGACCATGGCCAGCGTCGGCTCGGCCGTCGTCGACGCCTGCAACAAGGTACGGCAGCAGGCGATCAAGCTGGCCGTCGAGGACCGCGAGTCACCGCTGCACGGCGTGAACGCGGACGACGTGGTCGTACGCAACGGCCGGCTGCACGACCGGAACAACACGGCGCGTGGGGAGACGTACAAGAGCCTGCTGGCCCGCAACGACCGCTCCCACCTGGAGGCGAACGGTTCTTACGAGGGACCTGGCTCCGAGCGGTCCGCCTACTTCGCCTACAGCGCGACCTTCGCCGAGGTCTCGGTGGACGCGGACCTGGGACTGGTGCGGGTGCGCAAGATGCTCGGCGTGTACGACGCGGGGCGGATCATCAGCCCCAAGCTCGCCGAGAGCCAGGCGTTCGGCGGCATCGTGGGCGGCATCGGCCAGGCGCTGTTGGAGCACACGGTCACCGACCACCGCGACGGGCGGATCGTGAACTCCAGCCTCGCCGACTACCTCGTCCCCGTCAACGCCGACGTCCCCGAGATCAAGGCGATCTACCTGGACGGCGAGGACAACGCCGGCAACCTGCTGGGCGTCAAGGGGCTCGGCGAGGTCGTCCAAGTGGGCGTGGCAGCGGCGATCGGCAACGCAGTCTTCAACGCCACCGGCCGCCGGATCCGCCAACTGCCCATCACCGCCGAGGCGTTGCTCTGACACCACCGCCTCCCTGGACGGGTCCGGCAGCCGAACCCCCCGTACGGCTGCCGCCCCCGGGCCGCCGCCGCGCATGCGCCCCCGTCCACGCGGCGGCGGCCCGCTCACCTTCTGCGACAGCGACCGTCTGCTCTGGAGACCCCATGCTCAACATCGCGGACACACTGCACCTCTGGTGCCGCGAGGAACGCCCCTTCGCCCTGGCCACCGTCGTCGACGTCACCGGCAGCGCACCCCTGCCCATCGGGACGTCGGTCGCGGTGGACGCCGACGGCAACGCCATCGGCAGCATCTCCGGCGGGTGCGTCGAAGGCGCGGTGTATGAACTGTGCCAGCAGGTGCTCGAGGAGCAAGGTGACCCACAGCGGGCCTGGTTCGGCTACTCCGACGACGACGCCTTCGCCGTCGGCCTGACCTGCGGTGGGGAACTCGACGTGCTCGTCCAGCGTGTCGATCCGGCCGTCGATCCGCATCTCGGTGCGGCGCTCGCCGAGGCGGTCGAGGGCCGGCCGGCCGCCGTCGCCCAGGTAGTGGACGGGCCTGAGGGATTGCTCGGCGCCACTTTGAGCGTCCTCGGCGACAGTTGGATCGCCGACAGCGCGCTCGGCGACGGGCCGACCGGCCGGGCTGTGGCAGACCGGGCCACCGCCCAACTGCGCACCGGGCACACCGCACGCCTCGCGCTCGGCGGAGACGCCGACACCTGCCCCGAGAAGCTCTCCGTCCTCGTCCACGCGGCCACCACCCGCCCCCGCATGCTGATCTTCGGCGCCATCGACTTCGCCGCCGCCCTCGCCCAGGCCGGCCGGTTCCTGGGCTATCACGTCACCGTGTGCGACGCCCGCCCCGTCTTCGCCACCAAGGCACGCTTCCCGCACGCCGACGAGGTGGTCGTCGACTGGCCCCACCGCTACCTGGCACATACGGCCGTGGACGCCCGTACCGCGATCTGTGTGCTCACCCACGACGCCAAGTTCGACATCCCGCTGCTGCAGCGGGCACTCGACCTGCCCGTCGGCTACGTCGGCGCGATGGGCTCCCGGCGCACCCACGAAGAACGCCTTCTCCGTCTGCGCGAAGCCGGCGTCACACCGGAGCAGTTGGCCCGACTTCGGTCTCCGATCGGCCTCGACCTCGGCGCCCGCACCCCCGAGGAGACAGCCATCTCCATCACCGCCGAGATCATCGCCCACGCCGGCCGAGCGAGTGGCTTGCCTCTGGCCCGGGTCAGCGGCCCGATCCACCGTGTGTCCGGGGCGGCGCCGGAGCCGGCGGGGCATGGGGCAGGAACGGTCTCACGAACATGCTGATCGACACCTACGGTCGGGTGGCCACCGACCTGAGAGTCTCGCTGACCGACCGCTGCAATCTGCGGTGCACGTACTGCATGCCGGAAGAGGGCCTGCAGTGGCTGGCCAAGCCCGATCTGCTCACCGACGACGAGATCGTCCGCCTGATCGACATAGCCGTCACCTCCCTCGGTATCGAGGAGGTCCGCTTCACCGGCGGTGAGCCCCTGCTGCGACCCGGCCTGGTCGGCATCGTCGAGCGCGTTGGGGCTCTTGAGCCGCGCCCCCAGATGTCCCTCACCACCAACGGCATCGGCCTCAAGCGCACGGCCAGCGCCCTCAAGGCCGCCGGCCTGGACCGGGTCAACGTCTCCCTGGACACCCTGCGTCCGGACGTCTTCAAGACCCTCACCCGCCGCAACCGCCACCAGGACGTCCTGGAGGGCCTGGACGCGGCCCGGGAGGCGGGCCTGACCCCGGTCAAGGTGAACTCCGTCCTGATGCCCGGCCTGAACGACGACGAGGCCCCCGACCTCCTCGCCTGGGCGGTGGAGCACGACTACGAACTGCGATTCATCGAGCAGATGCCCCTGGACGCCCAGCACGGCTGGAAGCGCGACGGCATGATCACCGCCGGGGACATCCTGACCTCCCTGCGCACCCGCTTCGACCTCACGGAGGAGGGCTCGCAGGCCCGGGGCTCGGCCCCCGCGGAACGCTGGGTGGTGAACGGCGGCCCGCACCGAGTGGGCGTCATCGCCTCCGTGACCCGCCCGTTCTGCGCGGCCTGCGACCGCACCCGCCTCACGGCCGACGGTCAGGTCCGCACCTGCCTGTTCGCCCGCGAGGAGGCAGACCTGCGAGCAACCCTGCGTTCCGACGTCGGCGACGAGGAAATCGCCCGCATCTGGCGCGAGGCGATGTGGGGCAAGAAGGCGGGAGCGGGCCTGGACGACCCGACGTTCGTCCAGCCGGACCGGCCGATGTCGGCGATCGGCGGCTAGGCAATTCCCTCGCAGGGTGAAGCCTTCCGCGGAGAATGAATCCCCCTGCTGGCCGCTACATTCCTTGAATTGCGATATGGCTCACAATCGGGAACGGCGACAATCCTGCCGGACGTCTTACCTACCCAAAGCCAATCAATCGGTCTTGGGAACAGGAAAGAGATTCTTCCGTGCCCGTGCTCGACCCGTTCATCCTGCTGGCCATGCCGATGTTCGCCGTGTGCGGCTATCGGCGCCGGCTCACGGTCCCCGTACGCGTTCCCGTTGGCCGGGGCGGGGCCCAGACGGCTCCGCCGTGGTCGCCAGATACCCGCGCTACGGCGGCCTCGACCTGCGGGCGCGACGGTGGCGACCCGACGGACGCCACCGGCCTCGAATGCCTACGCGTCCACGGTCATCCCGCTACGTCTACCAGATTCGCTCCACCGTTCGCCCCCGCAACTCGGACGGACTGCCGATGACCGCGGATCAACTGCGCACCCTCGCCGCCCAAGGTGCCTGGTCCGACGCACCGCCCGACAAGGGGGGAGAGTTTCCTCCCCGGATGTTCTTCTTCCCGGATGAATTTCTCCTCTTTTCGTGCCCGTGCCCGCGTGTGAGGGTCGGAATCGAGTATTTCTCGCTGATGGATCACGCCTTGGCAATTCCTGTGCGTGATCATGGAAACCGTTGACGGAACGCAAGGAAACGATGAGCAAGGTCATCTCTGTCACCAGCGCCGACCGGGACTCCGAGAGGCGCCCATGACGACGCCGACGCTGGACCGGCCCACTCCCACGGTTGCCTTGGAACCCCGGCCGGCCGTCCCGGACCGACAGGCGCCCGCTATACGGCTGGGAAGCCGGAGAGCCCGCAGGGCATTGTGGTGGGCGGCGTGCCTGATCTGTGGCGGTCTCGTGTGCCTTGTCCTCGCCATCGTCGGCACGCTGCGCGGGCGAGCACCGTCCCGGCTGCGGCGCGGGGTGGTCCTGGCCGGGGCGGCTGTGCAGCTGGCGTCTGCCGGTTCCTTCGCGGTAGCCGTACCCGAAGGTGACGGAGGTCTGCGGGAGACCACCCGCATGGTCGTCAACGCGCCGGTCTCCGGAGCGGCCCTGCTCTACGGCCTCGGCAAGGGCGGCGAGGTGCATCAGGGCGACAACGGGACGACCGCTGTGGTCCTGGACGACGAGGTCGTCCGCGCCGGCACCATGTTCGGCACGGTCTTCCTGACCGACCAGCACATGGAGGTGGACTCGCCGCGCACGCAGCGCCTGGCGGAACACGAGGCCCGGCACACCGACCAGTGGGCGGCCTTCTCGCTCGTCGGCGGGCCTGCCGCCTTCCCCGCGCTGTATGCCCTCGACGAGGCACTCTTCCCCGGCGCGTTCAACCACTTCGAACGTCAGGCCGGGCTCGATGACGGCGGCTACGACACGCCGTCGGACTGCCCCTCCATCGCCGGCCGGCTCGCCCTTGTCTCCCTCGGGCTGGTCGCAGGCTCGACCCTGGTCGCCCGGCGCAGGCTCCGCGGTGCGGAGCCGACTTCGACCGGACGTAAGGACTTCCCCCGCTCGGCGTCCAGACAACAACCTGCTGATCATCGCCTTCGGCGTGGCGCCCTGGGCGGCACCACCACGGGCGGCCGTCTGGGCGCTCGGCGTTAGATGACCACCACCATCACGGCCGTTGCGGCCACCGCCCTGGTCCTGTTCCTGATGATCCCGTTGTCCGGCAAGCCGCTCACGGCCACCGTCCTCGTCTTCCTCATGGGCCTGACTGGACACGCGCGGCCAGGCTGCGGGATCGATGCACTGGACGAGGAGTCGAGTTCACCGCCACAGGTCAGACCGGCGGCGAAGGCGTCGTCACCGGAGTAACCGAAGCAGGCGTGCTGCGGCGCCTCGGTCGTGGAACACCGGTCGGCACAGTTCGCGGACCGCGCCCTGGTCGCAGCCGCCGGAGACGCTGCCGACGACGGTGGCCAGGGCGAAGGGCATGCTTCGCGGCACCAGCGGTGCAGTGTGTCCGCGATGTTCAGTATGACAGTTCTCCACGGCAGGACCAGAGTCGGAAACGTGAGCGGGCCGCCGCCATGACGCGGGTGAGCGCCGCGCGGCGGCGGCCCCGGGAAGTCCGGCAGCCGGACGGGATGGCCGCCGTCGGCGGCCATCCCGTAACAGCGGTGACTCGCGGTCCTTGACGCCCGTTCGATCGCCTGACGGCGAACCTGGTTGCAGGCATTGAGGGGTGGCGGAGCCGACGTCGGCCATGGTCATGGAGCCGCCGTGCGGTGGGGTCGGCGGGTAGAGGGAGTCCCCCAGCCGTGACCGGTGCGCCCGGTCAGCCCGAGGACTCGGCGGCGACCTGGGTCTGGGAGTTGTACGTCCCCGGGCCCATATCGGTGGCGGCGGCCTCGACCAGCGCGGTGCCGTCGGCGTCCAGGAGGGCCCGGGCCTGGGCAGGCATGCGGGCGGTGTCGTAGACGCCGGCGGCCACGCCCTTGCCGATCCGCCGATCCCCCTTACGCCGTTGCGCGCGGGGCGAGGCAGGACACAGCCGCGTCGCTCACCACGTCGGCATGCGTGGCGGTCCGATCGTCCACTCCGAGCAGGTCGGCGACACGCTCCTCCCCGGGATGCCGTGACGTCCTGAGCGGGCCCCAGATGCGTAATGGACGGGCCGGGGTTACTGGTCGCGGGTGCGGCGGCCGTTGTACTGCTGGTCGGTGACCGGCTCGGCCCAAGTGGTCTCGGGGGTGCCGTCGCTTGTGCCCTCCCACAGGGCGATGTGCTCCATGAACCGGTCGGGGGCTGCGCCGTGCCAGTGTTCCTCGTTCGGCGGGCAGGCGACGGTCTGGCCGGGGTGGGCCTCGAAGACGGTGCCGTCCCGGGTGCCGATCAGGGCGATGCCGGAAACGATGTGCAGGGTCTGGCCCAGGGCGTGGGTGTGCCAGTTGGTGCGGGCGCCCGGTGAGAAGCGGACCAGGTTGGCGCGCATCCGGGACGGCTCCTGGCCGGCCATGATGACGTCCCACCAGACGTCGCCGGTGAACCAGTTGGCCGGGGCCTTGCTGCTGGGCTGCTGCTTGATGAATTCCATGGTGTCTCTCAGCTCTCCTTCGTGCGTGGGTTGTCCCTAGCGGGCGACGTAGCCGCCGTCGACGGGGAGGGCCACTCCGACGACGAAGCCGGCTCCGGGGCTGCACAGCCACAGGACCGCCTGGGCGATTTCCTCGGCCGTACCCAGGCGGTTGATGGGCTGGTTGGCCTCGGCCTCGGCGCGGTCGAGTTCTCCCTTGGCGATCATGTCGCTGACCATGGGGGTGTCGATGGTGCCGGGGCAGACGGCGTTCACACGGACGTTGGACGCCGCGTAGTCGAGGGCGGTGGAGCGGGTCAGACCGATGACGCCGTGCTTGGCGGCGGCGTAGACGGCCTGTCCCTTGAAGCCCTTGACGCCGGCGCCTGACGAGGCGTTGACGATCGCGCCGCCTCCGTGCTGGAGCATCAGGGGGATCTGGTGCTTCATGCACAGGAACATTCCGGTCAGGCTGACGCCGACGACACGGTCCCACTCGTCCTTCGTGATGTCCGCGGCCGATTTGACCGGTTGCTCGACGCCGGCGTTGTTGAAGGCGACGTCCAATCGTCCGAACGCCTGGACGGTGTCGTCCAGCGCGGACCGGACCTCGTCTTCGCTGGTGACGTCACAGGCGAGGGACAGAGCCTGTCCGCCCGCTTCCTCGACGAGCCGTGCGGTCTCCCGCAGTCCGTCCGCCGACAGGTCGGCCAGGGCGACGCGGGCACCCGCGCGGGCGAAGCCGACGGTGGCGCTGCGGCCGATGCCGGAGCCGGCTCCGGTCACGAAGGCCACCTTGCCGGTGAAGGCCGTGCTGCTCACAGTCATGTGCGGAGTCCTCTCGCTTGCTGAGACATCGTCGGCCGTACGCGGATCCAGCCTTGAGTCAGTGCTGCGACGGCACCTGCGCGAGTTCGTCGCGCCGCGCCTGCGTGGGCGCGTTGCTCCGGGCCACGATCCGGCCCTTGCCGGATGAGCCGTGGACGGCGAGGGCGATCAGGGGCAGCAGGGTGAGGGTGGCGATGACGGTGCCGACCAGGGGCGGTCCGGTCAGGCCGAGGGAGGAGTCCAGGGCCGTACCGGCGATCAGCGAACCGGCGGCGATACCCGTGTTGAAGGCGGACGTGGTCAGCGCCGAGGTGAGGGTGGGGGCGGCGCCCGCGAAGCGCATGGCGAGGGCGGTGACGACCGGGTTGACCGTGAAGCCGGTCAGGCCCATGAGGAAGACCAGGAGGGTGGCCGTCACCGGGTTGCCGGACAGCGGGATCAGCAGGAGCAGGACCAGGGCGGTGGCCGCGGCGGCCGTGATGGTGGTGGCCATCGGACGCCGGTCGCCCAGGTGACCGCCCGTGGTGGTACCACCCAGGGCGCCGACGCCGAAGGCGATGAGAACGAGCGGTACAGCGCCATCGGGGATGCCTGCGCGGTCGGTCAGCAGCGGGGTGACGTAGGTGTACGTCGCCAGGACGCCGCCCATGATGAGCATAGCGGCGCCGAGCGCCAGCCACAGTCGGCCCTGCCGCAGAGCCCGGACCTCGGCCCGGAGGGACACCTGGACGCGCTGCTCCTGGGCCGGGATGAAGCGGCCGATGAAGACGGCGGCAAGGCCGGAGAGGATGGCCAGGGCCCAGAAGGGGCCGCGCCAGCCGGTGAACTGGCCGGCGAAGGAGCCGATCGGCACGCCGACGACGTTGGCCAGGGTCAGGCCGCCGATCATGACGCCGGTGGCGCGCGTGGCGTTGCGCGGCCCGGCAGCGGTGGTGGCGACGACGAAGCCGACGGACCAGAACGCTCCGGTGGCCAGGGCGGTGACGACCCGGGCGGCCAGGACGATTGTGAAGGACGTGCTGAGAGCGGCGAGCAGATGTCCTAGGCAGAACACGGACAGGGCGAGGATCAGCGTCCGGCGCTGAGGAAGGCGCAGGGTCGCCATGGCCATGGTCGGCGCGCCGATGATCATGCCGATGGCGAAGGCGGTGATCAGCAGGCCGGCGTGGGAGACGCTGACTCCGAGGTCACCGGCCAACTCCGGCAGCAGGCCGGCGACGACGAACTCGGTGGTCCCCATCAGGAACGTGCCGGCGGCGAGCACCCAGACGACGAAGGGGAGCTTGCCGGGGGTGGTCCCGGATGCGGAAGGCATACGTGAGGTCTCTCCTTGCGTGGAAATCGAGGGATCATGGTGGCGGCTGAAGCCGTCGCGGCGGACAGTGGACGGCGCGGCCACGTCTTCGACGGTCCCATGCAGCGAACCAGACGAAAAGGGGAGGATCTCCTCCCCCCTTCCTGCAGGAGCGAACGGTGGGGCGGGTCAGGGCGCGGCTTCGATGGTGATCTCATCGGCGGTGGCGAGCTGCTCGGCGCCGCCGTCGGCCATGTGCCCGAGGATGACCAGGCCGGTCGCGTACGGGGCGTCGCGGTAGTAGGTGGCGAGCTGGTTCCAGGGCGTAGTACGCCAGGTCACCGACCTCGGGGTCGGCGCCTTCCGGGGCGCCGGAGGTGGACATTTCCGGGGCAGATCGGCGATCTTCTCGGCCTGGTTGAGGTCGCGCAGGGAGAGGGTCAGGGGCAGCTGGGCGGCGAAGTCGCGTGCGGTGGGGCTGTCGTTCAGGGTGGCGGCGACGGGGTGGCCGTCGAGGGTGAGCCGGATGTTCATCGCGTTTGTCCTGCCGGTCGGTGTGGTGGCCGCCGGGGCCGTCGAAGCCTGCGGCGACGCGGACTCGGAGGAGGAGGCGGCGGAGGAGGGCGGGGTTCACGCGTCGTCCTGTGGCTAGTCGGGCAGGGGCTCGGCGTAGTGGCGGAAGCCGTCCCGCTGCTGGTGGATGTCGTACAGCCGCTGTGCCAGCGCGTCGGGGCTGCTGTGTTCGGCGTCGGGCCGGATCGCTCCGGGGATGATCAGCTGGGCGGCGTGGATGTTCTCCGGGGCGAGGGTGTCGTGGAGTATGCGGGTGTAGGCGCTCTCGGCGGCGAAGGCGATGGAGGTGCCGGCGACGTTCGGGTTGGGGCGTACGGCGCTGGAGCCGTTGACGAACAGCAGTGTGCCGCGGCCGAGTTCGCGCATGCCGGGCAGGACGGCGTTCACCGCGGTGACCGGTCCCTTGACGGAGAAGGCGAGCGGGGCGTCCAGGTCGTCGGCGCTCGTGTCGAGGACCGGCTTCATGAAGTCGGCGCGGGGCACGGGGCTGTACTGGAGGATCTCGACGGTGCCCAGGGCGGCCGCGGCCGCGTGCAGGGCCGCGGTCAGGGACTCGATGTCCAGGACGTCGGCCGTGTAGCCGCGCGCCTGGATGTCGTCACGGGCGAGGGTGGCCGTCAGACCGTTCAGCTTCTCCGCGTCGCGGGCGATGAGGGCGACGGTGTGGCCGGCGGCTCCGAAGCGGCGGGCGGTGGCCAACCCGAGGCCGGGGCCGGCCCCGATGAGGGCGAAGGTGGTCACGGTGAGTCCTTGGTGGCGAGCGGCTGTGCCGGGGCGGGCTTGGGATGCCCGGCCCCGGTGGCGGGACGGTTTGTGGTCAGGGCTTCAGGAGGGCCTTGATGGCGCGGCGTTCGTCCATCGCCTTGTAGCCCTCGGCGACCTGGTCCAGGGGCAGGGTCAGGTCGAAGACCTTGCCCGGGTTGATCCGGCCGGTCAGGACCCGGTCGATCAGGTCAGGCAGGAAGCGGCGCACCGGGGCGGGGCCGCCGCGCAGGCCGACCTGGGAGAAGAACAGCTCCTGGCCCTCGACCGAGACCTCGTGCGGGACGCCGACGAATCCGACGTTGCCGCCGGGCCGGGCGGAGTGCAGGGCCTGCCGCATGGACTCGGCCGTGCCGACGCACTCCAGGACCGAGTCGGCGCCGATGCCGCTGGTGAGGTCCTTGACGCGGGCGATGCCTTCGTCGCCGCGCTCGGCGACGATGTCGGTGGCTCCGAACTCGAGGGCGAGCTTCTGCCGGGAGGCGTGGCGGGACATGGCGATGACCCGCTCCGCACCCAGTTCCTTCGCGGCGATGACGCCGCACAGGCCGACCGCTCCGTCGCCGACCACGACGGCCGTAGAGCCGGGCTTCACCTCGGCGGCGAGGGCGGCGTACCAGCCGGTGCCCATCACGTCGGACACGGCGAGCAGGCTCGGTACCCGTTCGGCGTCCGGGTGCTCGTCGGTGGCGACGAGGGTGCCGTGGGCGTTGGGGATGCGCACGTAGTCGGCCTGACAGGTGCTCATGAACTCGCGGTTCAGACAGGAGGACTGCCAGCCGCCCTGGCAGTTCACGCAGGTGTTGTCCGACGTGGCGAACGACCCGACGACGAACTGGCCCGGCTTGACGTTGGTGACCTCGCTGCCGACCTCCTCGACGATGCCGACGTACTCGTGCCCCATCGGATGGGGCTCGGCCACCGGCTCCGCGCCGCGGTAGGGCCACAGGTCCGAACCGCACACGCAGGTGGCGACCGTACGGATGACGGCGTCGGTCGGCTGGAGGATCTTCGGGTCGTTCAGGGTCTCGAAGCGCACGTCGCCGGGGGCGTGAATGACTGCTCCGCGCATGATGGGGTGCTTCCTTCAGTACGAGGGTTTGGAACCACAACCGGGAATCTTGAACGGCTGCTCGAAATCGAGCCTTACACGCGAGGGCGGGGCGCGAAAAGCGGAGGAATTTATCCCGGGACGGGAACATCCAGGGAGGAAATTCTCCCCCCTTCCCCAGGTGCGATCGATGTAATGCTGGGAAGCATGACCAGCAACGTCCCCTTGAATGAACTGGGAGAATTCCTCAAGAAGCGCCGCTCCCAGCTGAGCCCTCGCACGGTCGGGCTTCCGTCGTCCACCCGGCCGCGCCGGGTGGACGGGTTGCGCCGCGAGGAGGTCGCCCAACTCGCGTCGATCAGCACCGACTACTACACCCGGCTCGAGCAGGGCCGCATGCAGGCGTCCGCTCCCGTCCTGGACACCCTTGCGCGGGTGCTGCATCTGGATGACGACGAGCGGGGCTATCTGTTCCAGCTTGCGGGCAAGACCACCGTTCGCACGCGGCGCCGCGGCGTGCAGAAGGTCCAGCCGCAGCTGCAGCGGGTGCTGGATGATCTCACCGCCACCCCGGCCATCGTGCAGGGGAGGCGCGGTGACATCCTGGCGTGGAACGCGCTGGCGGCCGCGCTGGTCACCGACTTTTCCCGTATGCCGGAGAAGCACCGTAACTACCCTCGGCTCCTGTTCATCGATCCGGCGATGCGCGGCCTGTACGCCGACTGGGAGGGCTCGGCACGGATCGCCGTGGCGCAGCTGCGGATGGAGGCGGCGAAGTATCCCGAGGATCCCCGTCTCATCGAGCTGGTCGGCGAACTGTCCATGAGAGACAAGCAGTTCGCCCAGTGGTGGGGCGATCACCGTGTCGTCGCCCGCACCGTGGGCACGAAGACCCTCATCCATCCGGTCGTGGGCGAGGTCACCCTCGACTGCGACACCCTCACCGCCAACACCGACCCCGACCAGTACATGACGGTCTGGACCGCTGCCCCGGGATCCTCCGCGCACGACAGGCTGCGCATCCTTGCCTCCTGGGCCGCCGACCAGAACCTGCCGGCCTCGTCAGGATGGGAAGCATGACCAGCAACGTTCCTCTCAATGAGCTCGGCGAGTTCCTCAAGAAGCGTCGCTCCGAGCTGAGCCCTCGCACGGTCGGGCTGCCGGAGACCGGCGGGCCGCGCCGGGTGGACGGGTTGCGCCGCGAGGAGGTCGCCCAACTCGCGTCGATCAGCACCGACTTACTACACCCGGCTCGAGCAGGGCCGCATGCAGGCGTCCGCTCCCGTCCTGGACACCCTTGCGCGGGTGCTGCATCTGGATGACGACGAGCGGGGCTATCTGTTCCAGCTTGCGGGCAAGACCACCGTTCGCACGCGGCGCCGCGGCGTGCAGAAGGTCCAGCCGCAGCTGCAGCGGGTGCTGGATGATCTCACCGCCACCCCGGCCATCGTGCAGGGGAGGCGCGGTGACATCCTGGCGTGGAACGCGCTGGCGGCCGCGCTGGTCACCGACTTTTCCCGTATGCCGGAGAAGCACCGTAACTACCCTCGGCTCCTGTTCATCGATCCGGCGATGCGCGGCCTGTACGCCGACTGGGAGGGCTCGGCACGGATCGCCGTGGCGCAGCTGCGGATGGAGGCGGCGAAGTATCCCGAGGATCCCCGTCTCATCGAGCTGGTCGGCGAACTGTCCATGAGAGACAAGCAGTTCGCCCAGTGGTGGGGCGATCACCGTGTCGCCGCCCGCACCGTGGGCACCAAGACCCTCCATCACCCCGTGGTGGGTGAGCTGGTCCTGGACTGGGACACCCTCACCGCCAACACCGATCCCGACCAGCACCTGACCGTCTGGACCGCCGCCCCCGGTTCCCCCACCCACGAGCGGCTGCGCATCCTCGCCTCCTGGGCCGCCGACCAGAACCTGCCCGCTTCCTCGTCCCTCCGCTGAGCGATGCCTACGGCAGCCGAGGAGCTCTCGCTCGCGAAGCACCGGAACCTCCGTCGACACAGATTGTCGGACCGAACAGCCGGACGACGTGGAGATTCACCGCGGCAATACGGGCGTCGCCGTCCTGGGGATCATTCCCAGTTGTGGCGATGTGCCGACACCTGCGGCGACTTCGCCGGGCGGTACGTACCTCACAGTATCGGCCCGTGAGCCTGACCTGCTGCTCGCCCGTGGGGCGAGCAGCAGGTCAGCCGATGTTCGGAGCGCTCTCGCTCGGCCAGACCGACTGGTCTGCGGCTCGACCTCGCTGAGGCGGGGGCGCCTCGGAGCGGGTGGCGTGCATCAGCGCGAGTGCGGTCAACGGTATGAGAGTGAGGGCTGTCGCCGCTGTGCCGACCAGCGGGGGCCCTGCTTGGCCCAGTGGTGAGGTCAGGGCGATGCCCGCCGTCCAGGAGCCGACGGCGATGCCCACGTTGGGCGCCGCGCCGCTGAGGCCGGAGGCGAGGGTGGGCGCGGAACCGGCGAAGCGCAGGGCCAGCGCGCCGAGCGCCGGGGTTGCCGCGAAGCCTGTCATCCCCATCAGTGTCACCAGGACGACGGCCGCCACGGGGCTTGGGGAGAGCCAGGTCAACAAGAGCAGGACCAGCGTGGTCGTGGCGGCGGCCGTGATGAGCGTGGCAAGGGGATGACGGTCGCCCAGGCGCCCGCCGACCGTGGTGCCCAGCAGGGCGCCCAGGCCGTAGGCGGTCAGGACCACGGGCACGGCTCCATTCGGGATGCCGGCCCGTTCGGTGAGCAGGGGCGAGATGTAGGTGTACGTCGCCAGAACACCGCCCATCAGCAGTGTCATGGCACTCAGCGTCAACCAGACCCGGACATCCCGCAGCGCGCCGAACTCGGCCCGGACGGAAGGCGCCTCGCGTCGCTCGTCGGCAGGGATGTACCGGCCGATGACCGCCGCCGCGGCGGCTGACAGCGCGGCCAGTACCCAGAACGGCCCGCGCCAGCCCGACAGCTGCCCCAGCCACGCGCCCAGAGGTACGCCGGCCACGGTGGCCACGGTCGCACCTCCCAGGAGCATGCTCAGTGCCCGTGACGTCGCTGCCGGCCCAGCCGCGGTCGTGGCCACGACCGCTCCGACGGACCAGAAGGTGCCGGTGGCCAGTGCGGTCGCCAGGCGGGCCGCGAGCACGAGCGCGAAGGACGAGCTGAGCGCGGCGACCAGGTGACCGAGGGCGAAGACGACGAGCGCGAGGATCAGCGTGGAGCGCCGGGGCAGGCGCAGCGTCGCGACAGCCATCGCCGGCGCGCCGACGATCATGCCTGCGGCGAACGCCGTGATCAGCAGGCCCGCGCGAGACACGCTGACATTCAGGTCGTCGGCGATCTCGGGGAGCAGACCCGCGATGACGAATTCGGTGGTGCCCATGAGAAATGTTCCGGCGGACAGCACCAGGACGACAAAGGGCAGCTTGCGGGTGCGGTCGTCGTTCGGGTGTGACATTCGGTGGCATTCTCTTTTCATGGCGACGCGCGACCGCTGTGGGGCGGGGGACGCCGAAGAGCATCGCACCGCGCCGGCGCTTTGTGAGGGGGAGGAATTCCTCCCAGCTTTGTGGCGGAGTGGCGATCGATCGAGCTTTCGGCGGCGGCCGATCGCGGATAAGCCGGTGCTGATGCGCTGTGAAGCGCATCAGGGCGCAGATGAGGAACTGCTTCGTACGGGGGACGTCCGGCCGTGGACGCTGGTGCCGACGACCCCAGGCGCTGGACGGGACGGGAACCAGCGGCACAGCGTGCGTCCCGGGGCGAGGCCGCCGAAGGTCCTACGTCGTGGGGGCACCTCGTCGGCCGTCGCCCAGCGTCTGCCGCGGCCTCCCTCAGCCCACCGCGACCGGACTCCCCTGAGAGAGCGGCCGGTGGATCGGACCGGTGGCCTGTGCCAGGGGCAGGCCTGTGCCCTGGCCCGCGTGAGCGATGATCTCTGCGACGATGGAGATCGCCGTCTCCTCGGGAGTACGGGCGCCGAGGTCGAGACCGATCGGTGAGCGCAGCCGGGCGAGCTGCTCCTCGGTCACGCCGGCCTCGCGCAGGAGGCGCAGGCGTTCGTCGTGGGTGCGCCGGGAGCCCATGGCACCGATGTAGCCGACGGGTAGGGCGAGGGCGAGGCGCAGCAGGGGGATGTCGAACTTCGCGTCGTGGGTGAGAACGCAGATCGCGGTGCGTGCGTCCACCTCGGTGCGCTCCAGGTAGCGATGGGGCCAGTCGACCACGACCTCGTCCGCGTACGGGAAGCGGGCGGCGGTGGCGAAGACGGGGCGGGCGTCGCACACGGTGACCCGGTAGCCCAGGAAGGCCCCGGCCTGGCTGAGGGCGGCGGCGAAGTCCACAGTGCCGAAGACCAGCAGGCGCGGGCGGGACCCGTTGACATGGACGAGGACGGTCAATGGTTCGGGGCAGCCGCCACCGTTGCCGCCGACCGAGACCCGGGCGGTGCGTCCGGCTCGCAGCAGGGCCCTGGCTTCCTCCGCCACCAGTCGGTCCGCCGGCCCGTCGTCCAGGGTGCCGTAGGTGACGCTGCCGCCGACGAGGACGCTCAGGGTCGAGCCGAGGAGGTTGCGGGGGCCGTCCACGATCTGCGCCACAGCGGTGGGTCGGCCCCGGACGACGTCGGCGAGGGCTGCGCCGATGTGCTGCTGGGTCGAAGGATCGATACGTTGGACGAGGACGTCGAGTTCGCCGCCGCAGGTCAGGCCGACAGCGAAGGCGTCGTCGTCGGAGTAGCCGAACCAGGCGAGCTGGGGGGCACCCCGGACGCGGAGCACCTGCTGGCACAGTTCGTAGACCGCGCCCTCGACGCATCCGCCGGAGATGCTCCCGACGGCGTTGCCGTCCTCGTCCACCGCTACCGACGTGCCGACGGGCAGGGGTGCGCTGCCGGTGACGTCGACGACGGTGGCGAGGGCGAAAGGGCGGTCCTCGCGGCACCAGCGGTGCAGTGTGTCCGCGATGTTCAGCATGAACGGGTCCTTCGTGGAGGGGGTGGCGTGGGGTGGGCCGCCGCCGCGCCGCCGGGGAGTATGGCTTGACGCGGCGGCGGCCCTGGGAGGTCCGGCAGCCGGACCGGGGGACTGGCTGCCGGACGAGGGAAGAGTGCCCGGGCCCACCGGGCGCTGCGCAGCGGCCCGAGGCACTCGGATCAGAGCAACGCCTCGGCGGTGATGGGAAGTTCGCGAACCCGGCGGCCGGTGGCGTTGAAGACCGCGTTGCCGATCGCGGCCGCCACACCCACCTGGACGACCTCGCCGAGGCCCTTGACGCCGAGCGCGTTGCCGTCGTTGTCCTCGCCGTCGAGGTAGATCGCCCTGACCTCGGGGACGTCGGCGTTGACGGGGACGAGGTAGTCGGCGAGGTTGGCGTTGACGATCCGCCCGTCGCGGTGGTCGGTGACCGTGTGCTCCAGCAGGGCCGCGCCGATGCCGCCCACGATGCCGCCGAACGCCTGGCTCTCGGCCAGCTTGGGGCTGATGATCCGGCCCGCGTCGTACACCCCGAGCATCCGCCGTACCCGCACCAGGCCCAGGGTCGCGTCCACGGCGACCTCGGCGAAGGTGGCGTTGTAGGCGTGGTAGGAGCGCCGCGCCGGACTGGGCGGCCCGGTGTAGGAGCCGCTCGCCTCCAGATGCGAGCGGTCGTTGCGGGCCAGCAGACTCCGGTACGTCTCGCCGCGCGCCTGGTTGCCCTGCACGTGCAGCCGGCCGCCGCGCACCACCACATCACCGGCGTCCACCCCGTACAGCGGTGACTCGCGGTCCTCGACGGCCAGCTTGATCGCCTGCTCGCGGACCTTGTCACAGGCGTCGACGACGGCACTGCCGACGCTGGCCATGGTCGCCGAGCCGCCGTGCGGGCCGGTCGGCGGATAGAGGGAGTCGCCGAGCCGGAAGGTGACCGTGCGCATGGTCAGCCCGAGAGCGTCGGCCGCGACCTGGGTCTGGGAGGTGTAGGTACCCGGCCCCATGTCACTGGTGGCCGACTCGACCACAGCGGTGCCGTCGGCGTCCAGACGCGCCCTGGCCTCCGCGGGGAAACGCCCGGGATCGTAGACACCGGCTGCCATGCCCAGGCCGATCAGCCAGTCGCCCTCGCGCCGCGCACGCGGCCGGGCCGAGCGGCGGCTCCAGCCGAACTCCCGGGCACCGACCGTGTAACACTCACGCAGCCGGCGGGTGGAGAACGGCAGATTGCTCGACTCGTCCTCGCTGGGCTCGTTGCGCCGACGCAGCTCGATGGGGTCGACGCCGAGTTCGTGGGCGAGTTCGTCCATCGCCGACTCGATGGCGAACGACGCCGTGGCGAGACCGGGGCCGCGCATCCAGATCGGCGTGTTCACGTCCAACGGCACCTGCCGGTATGCCTGGCGGACGTTGGGCATGCTGTACATCATCTGCCCCGCCGCCATGACGGCCTCGGTGAACGTCTCGTACGACGACGTCTCGGCATCGATGTCGTGGATCGCGGCGGTCAGCCGTCCGCGCCGGTCGCTGCCCAGCCGCAGCCGGTACTCGTACAACGGCCGGAAGCCGGTGCCGAAGTACATCTGCCGACGGCTCAGCACCAGCTTCACCGGACGCGCCGTCACCCGGGAGGCCAGGGCGGCGACGACCGTGTGCGGCCAGCACCGCAGCCCACTGCCGAAGCCGCCGCCGACGAACGGGTTGATGACCCGCACCGACTCCGCGGGCAGGTCGAACACGGCGGCGAGCTCGTCGTGCGTACCGACGACCCACTGCGTCTTGTCCCAGACGGTGAGCTTGTCGCCGTCCCAGCGGGCGATGGTGGCGTGCGGCTCCATCGGGTTGTGGTGGTTGCGTGCCAGCTGGTACGTCAGGTCCAGCCGTACGGGAGCGTTGCGAAGTCCGGCTTCCGCGTCGCCGCGCGCGTAGTTCGTCGGTTCGCCCGGCTCGGCCTCGTGCAGGTCGGTCGAGGACTGTTCGGCGTCGTACTCGACCTTGACCAGGCTGGCGCCGTGCTGCGCGGCCTCCAGCGTGGTGGCCACCACGACAGCGACCGGCTGGCCGTGGAAGACGACCCGGTCGTCCTGGAACACCCGCAACCTGCGCCCAGGAGGGTTGTTGGACCCGGCATTGTCGCGGTACGGCAACTTCGGCGCGTTTCCGTGGTGGATCACCCGCAGCACACCCCGGTGCTTCTCGGCGGCACCGGTGTCGATGGACCTGATCCGGCCACGTCCGATGCTCGCGTCCACGACGACCGCGTGTACGGCCCCGTCGACGTCGTACTCGGCGGCGTACAAGGCCTTGCCCGTGACCTTCAGCCTGCCGTCCACCCTCGACAGCGGCGCACCCACGGCGGCCTGCGGCTGGGGACTCACTTCGTACCTCCTACGATGCGCAGCTGACGCTCAACGGTCCGCTGGAGTAGCTCGACCTTGAACCGGTTGTGCGTCAGCGGGCGGGCCCCGTCCGACGCCTTCTGGGCAGCGGCCGCCCACAGGGCCTCGGAGGGGCGTTCCCCGACGAGGTGTTTCTCAACGGCGGGCAGCTTCCACGGCACCGTGCCCACCCCACCGACGGCCACCTTCGCCTCCCGGATCACCCCGCCGCGCACATGCAGCGCGACGGCAGCCGACGTCAGGGCGAACTCGTAGGACTGACGGTCACGGACCTTCAGGTAACCGGACTTCAGCGGGCGAGGAAGGGCCGGGATTTCCACTCCCGTTATCAACTCACCCTTCCGCAGCGCCTGTTCACGGTGTGGAGTGCTGCCGGGCTTGAGGAGGAAGTCGCTGAAAGGGACTTGGCGCTCCCCGTCCGGGCCCAGCAGGCGCACGGTCGCCTCAAGTGCCGCGAACGCCACGGCGGCGTCGGAGGGGTGGGTGGCCACGCAGGAGTCGGAGGTGCCCAGGATCGCATGCGTACGGTTGACGCCCTCCAGCGCGGCGCAGCCGGAACCGGGGTCACGCCGGTTGCAGTCGGCGGTCACGTCACGGAAGTAGGTGCACCGGGTGCGCTGCATGATGTTGCCGCCGATGGAGGCCATGTTCCGCAGCTGTGCCGACGCGCTCAGCTCCAGCGCCTCGGAGACGACCGGGAACAGGGTGCGCACCTTGCGGTGGGCGGCGGCCTCGGACATGGTCACCAGCGCGCCGATCCGCAGGCCGCCGCGCTCGGTGACGGTGACCTCGTCCAGCGGCAGACCGGAGATGTCGACCAGAGTCTCCGGGCGCTCGACGGTCTCCCGCATCAGGTCGACCAGCGTGGTCCCGCCGGCGATGTAACGTCCGCCACGGCGACCGGCGTCGAGAGCTTCCCGTGTAGTGGAGACACGAGTGTACGAGAAGGGATACATGACGGCCGCCCTCTACTTCCGGCCCGCGGTCTGCTCGACCGCGCGCACGATTTTCACGTAACAGCCGCAGCGGCAGATGTTGCCGCTCATCCACTCCCGGATCTCCTCCGGCGAGTCGGTGTGCCCCTCCTCGATGCAGCCGACACCCGACATGATCTGGCCCGGCGTGCAGTAGCCGCACTGGAAGGCGTCCTGCTCGATGAACGCCTTCTGCAACGGGTGGAGTTCGTCGCCGTCGGCCAGCCCCTCGACGGTGGTGACCTCGGCGCCCTCCAGACGCACGGCCAGCGTCAGACAGGAGTTGACCCGGCGTCCGTCGACCAGCACCGTGCACGCACCACAGGCACCGGCGTTGCAGCCCTTCTTCGAGCCGGTCAGATCGAAGTGCTCACGCAACAGGTCCAGCAAGGACGTACGGTTGTCGACCGTCACGGTCCGGCGCTTGCCGTTGACCGTCAGGGAGACCTGACTGGAGGGCGACGCTCCTGCGGCGTTCGCCTCCTGCGAGTCGGCGAGGATCGTCCCGCCGATCACACCGCCCGCGACGACGGCACCACCCACCGCAGTGGTGGCGATGAAGGTGCGCCGACTGGGCGCTGGAGAGGACTCGCCGGCGCCCGTGGGGGGTGGAGCGGCAGACTCGGGGAGTTCAGTGGACATGGGGGGTACGCCTTCGCATAGCGGACAGATCATGCCGTGCGCAACGGCACGGCAGGAGGCGGGACCGTCGTCGCCGCAGAACCTGGACAACCGTGCGGATCACAGCCGCGGTCCGGTCAGGTCGGCAGTCTGGCATCACCGTGGCACTCGTGGCAGGGAGACTTTTCTCCCCCTTAGCTTTTTTCCCCAATGCTGAGACGTGGTGTAAGTGAGCTGCGGCGTGGGCGTGTTGGGGCAGGTGCTACGGCGCTTCCCTGCCTTCTGTCGACGTGGGCATCCCATGACGAGGCGTCCACGGCAAAGGTCCGAAACAGCCTGTTTTCAGTCGGGGACGCGGTCGTGACCTCGTAGACGTCGATGCCTTGGCCAGGCTGTGACGACGTCGCCTGAGGGCTCCACGCTCTGCGCGTCCACCGCCGACGATGCCCGCTTCTGGGGCCGCCGGCGCAGCGGTCCTTGTCCCCTGGCAGGTCGTGGACCGGAGAACTGATCAGGACTGTTGCGGTGCGTTCGAACAGGCGTCGCCGCCGTGCTCACACGGACGCCGGAGGATCGGCTTCTCCACATTTTCCACGATCCATCGAGCCAGGCCGACACGGAAGACCCGGCGACTGAGCGGCGCTGGCGGCCTGCGACGCAGGGGACACCCAGCCGACCCTGATGATGATCGAACGCGTTCACACCGAAGGACGCCCCGTCTCGGCTCTTTTGGGTGCCCTGCGGATCAGACTGCGTCGGTGAGGGACCTGAACTCGTCGTCGGTGAGCCGTACCAGCGCAGCGGCGGCGGTGTTCTCCTCCAGATGCGCGACCCTGGAGGTACCGGGGATCGGAAGCATCACCGGGGAGCGGCGCAGGAGCCAGGCGAGGGCGAGCTGCGAGCAGCTCGCGCCATGCTGACGGGACGCGGCGTCCAGCGGGCCGCCCGGGCGGGCGAGTTCGCCGGTGGCGATCGGGAACCAGGGGATGAACGCGATGTTCTCGGCCTCGGCGTAGTTCAGCACGTCCTCGGCGGAGCGATTAGCGAGGTTGTAGAGGTTCTGCACGGAGACGATCTCGGTATGCGTGCGGGCCTCCTTCAGCTGCTCGACCGTCACCTCTGACACACCGATGTGGCCGAGCTTGCCCTCCTGTTGCATCAGGGCCAGCTCACCGAGCTGATCGGCAAGCGGAACCTTGGGGTCGATGCGATGGAGCTGATACAGATCGATGCGCTCGAGTCCGAGGTGGTGGCTCAAGCTCAACTCCACCTGTCGGCGCAGATGCTCGGGTCGACCGTTGGGACGCCAGTCGCCCGGACCCGGGCGGGTGAGGCCCCCTTTGGTGGCAATGACCAGGTCATCGGAGTAGGGATGCAGAGCCCTGCGGATTAGCTGCTCGTTGGCGAACGGCCCGTAGGCGTCGGCCGTGTCTATGAAGTTGACGCCCAGTTCCACTGCGCGGCGCAGGACCCGGACGGCCTCGTCCGGGTCGCGCGGCTCGCCCCAGACACCGGGACCCGTCAGCTGCATGGCGCCGTAACCGAGACGGTTCACGGTCAGGTCGCCACCCAGATCGAAGGTGCTCGCGGTGGCGGGGGTTCGGTTGGCTGCGTGCTCACCACGTTGGGAGAGAGTTTGAGGGCCAGCAAAAGACGGCGGGGGCAGCCGCAAGGCGGAGGGGGTGACTCGATCAGCCCGGTCCCTGCCCGGCCACCTGCGGGAAGTCGAGGCAACACCTTGTCGTGGTGTTCACCACCGACTGCCTCGTCGAGCCTGCCACCATCGCACCGCCTGGCAAAGGGGAGGAATTTTTCCCAGGACGCAACCGTCCCGGGAAACAGTCTCTCCCCATCGAGTGTGTTCGCGCGTCGTGGACGCCTCACGCGGAGAAGCTCGGGCTTCAGCGGGCAGGCATGTGGCCGTGTCGGGCCGGGTCTGCGGACAGACAAGTCGCACTGACCGCCGTCACCCGCGGTCGCCGACCTACGTGTCGAGCGCCGCGGAGCGCAGGGCATGGCTGGCGCGGTACCGGGGATCGTGGTATGCCGACCACAGCGCGTCGAGCAGTTCGAGCACCCTGCGGGTCGACCATCGGGCGCTCCAAGCGAACGGGCCCATGGGGTAGTTGGTGCCCAGGCGCATGGCGGTGTCGATGTCGGCGGGGGTCGCGACCTCGTGGTAGGCCGTCTCCCACGCCTCGTTCGCGATCATTGACAGAACTCGGGCCACCACGAGCCCCGGTGCGTCGGCAACGGGGAAGACACGAATACGAGCGCGACCCAGCAGGGTGACGACGGTGTCGGTGAGCGTGGCGTCGGTGGACGCGAGGGCGACGGCGGTTGCCGTCGCGGGGTCCAGGCAGCGGTCGAGGAGGAGCACGGGCTCGTTCCGTCGGCTCGACTCCTCGCGTGCGCTGCGGCCGCCGGTGACCATGACCGAGCCCATTCCGACGAACTCGATGCGGGGAATGTCGGCCTCCGCCCGGTCGAACTCCAGGCCGCTGCGGGTGAGCAGAGTCTCCAGCTGCTCGGCCGAACCGTGCAGCACCACAGGGGTGGTGAGTGCCGCCGCTTCGGGTTTCGACTCCGCGGCGCGGGGGAGCGGGCGTTCGGAGCTCTCGCCGTACTCGTAGTAGCCACGGCCGGTCTTGCGGCCGAGCCGTCCTGCGGCGATGAGATCGCTCTGGATGAGCGAGGGGGCGAACCGCGGGTCGTAGTTGTAGGACCGTGGCGCTCAAGGCCCCGGTGTACGACTGGGGGTACACCGGCCGGTTCGGCGACGAGATCAACTGGGGCAACGGCATCATCCTGGTGCCCTGGCTGCTGTACGAGACGTACGGCGACACACAGACGATGAGCCGCCACTACCCGCGGATGCGGGCCTTCCTCGACTACATCAGGACCAGGAAGGCCGGCATTGGCGCGGACGCCTGTCTCGTGGACGCGGCCCTGGGCGACTGGATCGCGAGTGAGAACACCTCGGGCCGTATCACCGGAACCTGGGGCTACCACCAGATCGCCGACCGCATGGCCCGGATGGCGGCCCTGATCGGGCGTGACGCGGACGCGGCCGAGTACCGCAACCTCGCGGCCACCATCAAGGACGCGTTCAACGACGCCTTCTACAACACCGCGCTCGGCCGGTACACCGCCGAGGGCGACCGGGGCGCCGCCGGAGCCACGCAGGCCGCGCAGGCGCTCGCGCTCGACGAGGGCCTCGTACCGGAGGGCGAGCGCGGGAAGGTCCTCGACGCGCTGGTGGAACTGGTTTACGCCCACCGGCCGTTCGGGGGCGGGCCGCACCTCAGCGGCGGCACCATCGGTCTCGCCCCGATCGTCAGGGCCCTGCACGAGGGCCGCCACGACGACGTCCTGTGGGCCGTCCTCCAGGAGGACACCCGCCCGGGCTACGGCCACTTCATGGCACCCACCACCTCCCATCCCGAAGGTCTGACGACCATCCCCGAACAGTGGGACATGGGCAACTCCAAGAACCACATGATCCTGTTGCAGATCGAGGAGTGGTTCCACAGCGGCGTGGTGGGCATCCGCCAGGCGCGCGGCAGGGCCGGATACCGCGAGTTGGTCATCGACCCCCGCCCGGTCGGCGACCTCACCCATGCCGAGGGCAGCTATCGCACCCCGTGCGGCGTGGTGTCCGCGCGGTGGACGCGCGCGAAGAACAGGTTCCGGCTCCATGTGGAGCTCCCGCCGAACACGACCGTGGAGATCCGGCTGCCCACCCGCGACCGCGGCACGCATGTCGTCGGTTCGGGGCAGCACACGTTCACCACCCGCGATCTGTGACCGATTCCCCCGGCGAACCGAAAGGACCACGGCGTGAGCCATGAAGGGCGCAGTGCGGACGATGCCGGTCGTGAGGGGCCTCACCTCGCGGCCCCGGACCGGTATTACGTCGCCACACTGTGCTCACAGCGACAGCAGGCGCCATGACGACAGGAGCCAGTGCCATGGCAGGTGGAACAAGTGCGGCGGCGGAAAAGTCCGCCCGCAGGGCGGCCCCGTACGGGGGCTGACAGTGGAACACCGCACCGATCCCCTCGGTGTGGACGCCGACCGGCCGCGCTTCGGGTGGCGCTCGCGGACCGGCACCCGGGGCTCTGGCGACAGGGGGTGTTTCAGAACGGCCGGATCGTCAACGCCAACCTCGCCGACTACCTCGTACCCGTGAACGCCGATGTCCCCGAGGTCAGGGCGATCTACCTGGACGGCGAGGACAACGAAGGCACGCGCTCGGCGTCAAGGGGCTCGGCGAGGTCGTGCAGGTGGGTGTGAGGTCTCAGGACTTCCTTGACGGTTTGTCCTCCGGACATGGTTGACACGTTCGGCTGAACGTCCGTCAACTTCGGCCCCGCGTTGAAGCCGGGGGTGCTTCGCTCGATGGTCGTGGATGTACAGCAGTTGGCCGAGTACCGCTACTGGGCTGTCCGCGAGGTGCTCGGCGGGTCTCCAATCGGTGAGGTCGCAGCCCGGTACGGCACCTCGCGTCAGACTCTCCACAGCTGGCGACGGCGGTTCGAGCAGGAGGGCATGCCCGGCCTGCTGGACCGCTCTCGGCGCCCGCGAAACAGCCCCACCCCCCTGTCGGCAGAGGTGGAAGCCGAGATCTGCGAGCTGCGTCGCCGGCATCCCCGGTGGGGTGCCCGCCGGATCGTTCACGAACTCGCGGGCCGCCCCTGGTCGCCGTGAAGCCGTACCTGGACGGGGGCCCGATCCTTTCGTTCGACGGCTGGCCAGACGCCGGATGACGGTCAGTTCGGGCAGCTCCCGCGGGGCCGTCGTCCAACTCCTCCACCGTGGTGTCGGTAACCTCGGGAAAGACCTCCCCAAGGGTTGCCATCACCAGCTCCTGGGTGATGGTTTCGGTGTTCGGCGTGGCGACGCGGGGTGCGGAGTGGGCAGCGAGAGCGTCCAGCGAAGCGTTCAGCGCACGCATCCGGGATCACGAGAGCGGGTTGACCGATCGGCGCGGCTTTGGCCGATTCCATCTCATCCGCCCGCCACATCACTAATTCGCCCGGCTTGCGCCAAGTGAACCCTGCGTACCACCGGGGCATGACGACCCTGCTCAGGACGGCAGCGGATTCGGGTCCGTTCGTGGGGAGGCACGACTGCTGCGGTGGTGTGCTGCCGGGCAGGGACTCAACTCGGCTGCGGGCCCGGCACATCAGAGTCGATGGCCGGTTTCGGCGGCATGCGGTGGGGACGCTGGCGGGGGTGCTGTGCTGATGTGCTTGGCCGGTTGCTGAGGGCTGGTCCGGCGGGAGCCGATTCCGTGGGCGAGTTCTTCGGTGAGGTCGGCGAGAAGGTCGGCAGGAGTGAAGGTGGATGCGTTGATGGCCCAGGTGGGCCGGTCGGGGTTGTCGCCTGCCCAGATGGTCCAAGAAGTGAGGCTGGCGTTCGGGTCCTTGGCGGCGAAGGCGTCGAGCGTGAGTCCGGCGTCTCCTTGGGCGGACTTCCAGTGCAGCCAGCGTCCTTGTGCCGTGGATGTCCAGCCGGCTCGGTGAGGGGGCGGGCGACCTGGGTGACGCTCTTCTCGGTGATGGGGCTGTCGAGGCTCGTGTCCCATTCCCCGTGGGCGAGGGATATGAGAAGGCTGTTCAGGAGTCCGGCCGGGGTGTTTGCCGTCAGGGTGAGGTGCCACATCCGGTCAGAGACGGGCGTCTCATAGGCGGCGATGGTCCAGGCGTCCTCGCGGGGGTCCGCTTCGTGCAGGAGCTGGATGCGCAGGGTCTGTGACTCGTGGATGACGTGCGTGGTGTCGTCGGAGAAGGTCCGCCACTTCTCCCAGTCGCTCTGCTCGGCGACGAACTCGTCGAGGACAGCGTCATGGTCGCCAGGATCGGCGGCGTAGACGGGAACGGTCTCCGTGTGAGGGACGGGCGGTTCGTCGTGGGTGGGCTGATCGTGTTCGCCAGCGTCTGGGGCCCGAGTGAGGTGACCGCGGCGGCGATCTGGCGTTCGGTGTCGGTCATGGGGGCGGGTCCGGGGCGTACGGCGTCGCCGTGGAGGCGTTGGAAGGAGGCGAGGGCCTGGACGGGGGATTCGAGTCTGTCGGCGATGGAGCGCAGGTGGTTCTCGCCGTGCAGGGCGACGGTCCCTCCGTCGAGGTAGGTGCCGATGGCGACGGTGGTCCAGCCGTCGTGGGCATGGGCGTGGATGATGAGCCGGCCGTGGCGGATGTCGTCGTAGATGGATTGGGCTGCGTTGGAGACCTCCCGTACCTCAGCGCGGGTCAGCCAGTGCATGGGGTAGTTCGCCCAGGTCCATTCCTCGTCGATGGCTTTACGTAGCCGGGGTGTGATCTCGGTGGTGATGCCTTCGGCGTGCAGGGCGTGGGTGGCTTGGTGGGCCCAGTAGGGCTCTTCGTGGTCGATCCGGGCCAGGACCATGGTGTGGTCGTCGAGGTTCTCGAAGCCGCGGGCGGCCAGGAGGGCCTGGGCGGCGCGGTGGTGGGTGCCGGTGAGGGTGGCGGTCACGGCGCTGGTGTGGGCGGGGTGGGTGTCGAAGCGGACGTGGGCGTCGATCGGGTGGTCGGACATGGAGGTGGGGCTCGATTCGGGTTCGGTCCCGGCTGGTGGGTTGGCCGGGTCCGGTGATTGAGGTCATCGGTGGGCGCGTGCGGAGGTGAAGGCCGGCTGGTTGGGCGGACCGGCTCGGGGGGCCGGGGTGGGGCGTGCCGAGGGCCGGGTGGCGGGCGATGGGGCTGGAGTGGTGGCGCGGTTCCAGCGGGTGCGCGGGGAGTTGAGCTCGGCCAGGGCGCGGCGGCTGCCGGTGATGAGCTGGTGGGGGGTGTTCGCGGTGTCGTCGGTGTAGGCGGTGATCCGGTCGGCAACCGCGCGGGCGCGGGCGAGGAGGGCGCGCCGGAGGATTCTCTCGCCCCAGTACTCGGGGGAGCCGGCGGGCGTGGAGACCAGGGCCATCAGGTCTTTGGGGGTGAGGGAGTCGGTGAGTAGCCCGCGGTGCTGGGCCTCGCCGAGGACGGTGACCGGGTCGACCATGTCGCCGCGGTGGACCAGCGCCGTGATGGACTGCCAGAGCGCGGCGTGCAGCGGCAGCAGGAAGTCCGCCTCGGTCAGCCACCGCATCTGCTGGACCTCTGCCGGATAGGCGGTGGCGGTCGCCAGGAGGAGGCGCTCTTCGTCGAGGTCTTCCTCGCCGGTCTGCCGTGGGACATCCGGGGGGAGTGCCGTGCGGGGGAAGGAGCCGGGGTGCGGGGTGAACTGTTCGGCGAGGGAATCCAGGACGCGGCCGATGTCGTCGGCCAGGCCGAGCGTCGCGGCTACCGGGTTGGGCAGGCCCGGGTCGGTTGCGGTGGACGCGAGGCGCTCGGCGTGCCCGCGCAGAATCCGGCGAGCGTTGTCGGCACGGATCATCCTGGCGTATGCCGCAGCGTGCTTGGGCTGCGGGCAGAACTGGATGAGGGCGTGGAGGTAGGAGGCGCTCAGGCCGCGAGCGTGAGGACGGGCGTGGTCCAGCACCGCGTTGAGCCAGGCGGTGTCCTTGGTGTGGGCGGCGGGGCCGGGCGGGGGGAGCGTGCGGATCGCGGTGAACAACGCGGCGTGGGTGTGGCTGTCGAAGTGGTGGGCGGTCAAGGGCTCGGTGTCGGCCAGACGCGCAGGCTCGAGGAGGAGGGCGCCGAGCAGGGCCTGCTCGGCGTAGTGCACGGGCTTCGGCGCCGGGACGCGGTCGAGGCCGTCGTCGTCATGGGAATCGGGTGTGTGGGGCATCAGGCGGCGAGGGTGAAGTCAGCAGGGTTGAAGGGCATGTTGAGGTGCGGGGCGAGCAGGTGTGCGGCCAGGCGAGGGGGGACGGCGTTGCCGATCTGCGAGAACATCTGGCCCTTGTTGCCTTGCCACGGATAGCCGGCGGGGAAGCTCTGCAGCACGCCCGCTTCCCGGGCGGTGATCTTGATCGGCTCCGGTGCCGACCCCGCTGCCTCGACGGTGGGTTCGGCGACCCAGGTGCACTCGTTGGCTCGGTGGCCGAAGAAGAGCGTGCCGGCGGGTTCGTCGGACCGGCGGATGGTGGCGTTGGTCTGGTTGTTACTGCGCAGTGACCACGACCAGTGGTGCGCCTCGGCAGTGCACGTGGGGGCTGGAGCGTCTGCGGGGCGGTTGTCGCGGGCGCCGTGCCGGGCGGTCCAGCCGGCGCCCTCTCGCCGGGAGGCCAGGACGATCTCGTCCTCGGGGCGGGGTGCCCAGGTGCCACGGGCGCGGGCGTCGGTGAGGGTCTTGCGGGAGCCGGAGGGGAAGGGCTCTGGGCCTCCGCCTGGTCCGCCGCCCGCGCACACAGTGGGCACGGGCCGGTCGGTGGCGCCCCAGCCGAGGGCCTCCGCCATGGACACCCAGCGGGCGCGGCCGGGCCCGAACAGGCTTTCCGGCTCGGCCAGTTGTGCATGCGTGGGGGGTGGGGGCTCGGCGGTCCGTACCCGGGAGGCGAGCAAGATCGCCCTCCGCCTGGTCTGCGGGACACCGTAGTCGGCGGCGTTGAGAATGCCGACCCAGGCCGAGAAGCCCCAAGCGCGCAGGATGGCCGCGTACTGCTTCCACAACGGCAGAACGTCGGGGACCTCTTCCATGGCCACCCACTCGGGCTCGCCCACGGTGTTCAGGGCATGCAGGTAGCGCATGGGCTCGGCCGCCAGGAGAGAGCGTTCGTCCGCGCACGCGCCGAGCAGCTGCTCGCGGGTGTCGCGTCCGGCCGCGAGGTCGGCGACGGCCTGGTGGACGAGCGGCTGGTCGACCAGACCGAGGCGCTTGCCCGCCATGCTCCATGCCTGACACGGCGGGGAGGCAATCAGCCCGAGGATCCGGCCGGAGAAGATCCACGTCGGATAGCGGGCGACATCGGTCCGGATCGTCAACTGCCCTGCCATGGCCCGGGTCTTGCAGGCCCACTCGTCCCACTCCAGGCCGATGTCCCGCGCGCCGAGGACGGTGAGCGCGTGGCTCCAGCCGCCGGGCCCGGCGAACAGATCGAGGATGATCCGCCTCACGAGGCCAGTCCGAAGTCGTCCTGCACCGGCTCGTGCTCGGAGGCTCCGCGGCAGGCCCAGGGAGAGCAGCCGTCGACCACGCCGTTCTCCAGCTCCTCCACCGTGGCGGCACCATCGTCGAGTTCCTGCTGGCGCGCAGCCCACTCCGCGGCGGTGACGTGGTCGATGGGGGCCTGGTCGAGCGGGACACGGGAGCGGTGCAGGAAAGCCTGGCCCAGCAGCCGGTTCCCGGAGGCGTTCGCGCGTGCGTTGCCCTGGCGGATGTCTGCGTCGAACGCGACCACGTCCGCCCATTCCTCCGGACTGCTGTCCCGGATATTCCTCCACTGTGCGTTTCCATGGAATGGGCAAGTTATTGAGAATTGAGACAGGGTCGTGTCCTTTCTTCTGTAGGCGCTGACGGGGTTGGTCGGTGTATCTGGAGGTCAGCGGGGTGGGGGTGCGTTGCCTGACGTCCGGACATGCGGTGATCGCTGAGTGGCAGGATCTGGTCATGACTGATGACCGGGTGATGGCCCGTGCGCGCGGCCTGTGGGAGCAGTTGGCGGCTGTGCCGCTGTCGTTTCCGTCGAGCGGGGGAATAGCGATTGCCGCCTCTCCCGGTTCGCGGCTGTGCCCGCCCTCCTGGGCAGGGATTGTGCAGTTGGGCGACGCGGCGATCGTCACGGCGCCGGGTGAGGCGCAGGCTGGCCTGCTGCGCCAGGCTCTGGAGCAGGTGCCGGTGCCTTCTCTTGTGTGCTCCAGCGAGCTTCGCGCGAGGGTGGCTGTTACTGATGTGCTCGGCCCGGCTGCGCTGGCCTATCTCTCAAGAGACGACTTCCGCCCTGGTCTGGACGGTGCACGGATCACGAGCCTGCCCCCGGTCCATGGGGACATCCGTAGGCTGGTGGAGTCAGTGGGGTCGGACGATGCGGGCGAGAGCGGTATCGAGGAGATCGACTCTCCGGTGTTCGTCGTGCGTGACGGCTCGGAGGTCCTGGCCGCGGCGGGGTACGAGTTGTGGCCGTCCTCGACTGCGCACCTGTGTGTGCTGACGGTTCCGCAGCGGCGGGGGCGCGGTCTGGCGCGGCAGGTGGCCTCCGCTGCGGTGGCGCACGCACTTGATGCTGGTCTGCTGCCTCAGTGGCGGGCGCGTCCCCCGGGTTCCCGGCGAGTGGCGGCTGCGCTCGGGTTTCGGGCGATGGGCGGTCAGCTGAGTGTGCGCCTGGGCGGGTGAGTGCAGTTACTGGGGGTCTTCCTCGTTCGGTGGCGTGATGGTCTTGATCAGCTGGGTCAAGGGGATGAAGCTGTCACTTGTTCCGAGTTCACGTGGTGTCGGTCCAGCGGGAGTGGGAGTGTCTGCGAGCCGTTCGGCGAGTGCAGTGACGGCCTCGCGGTCTCCTTCGAGGGCTTCGCGCTCGTCATTGGTGAGGTCGAGTTGCTCGAGCATCTGATCGATGCCGTCCTTGACGGCCAGGAGCTGGCCGCGGGTGGACTGTTTGGGGACGTAGAAGGGGCAGCGTGCGCAGGCCAGGCGGTGGGGGCATTTGGCGAGGAAGTCGTAGCTGCAGTAGCCGTCGCCCAGGTCGTAGTGCTTCCAGGGCTGTTCGCCGCCGGCGGCGGCGCCGGTGAGGATGGACTCGCGGTCGATGAGGACCTGGATGGTGCGGACGTTGCGGGCGAAGTAGTCAGCTTTCTTGTAGGCGGCGGTGAGGGTGCGTTGCAGGATCGCGGCGTAGTAGCGGGTGCTGGCGGGGTGTTTGTGTCCGAGCCATTGCTGCAGGTCGTTGAGGGTTAGCGGCTCGCGGGCGTTGAGGAGTTGGGTGGCGATGGTGGCGCGGGCGCGGTGGCTGGTCAGCGCGCCGCGGGAGTCGGTCTGCGGGACGCCGGACTTGTGGCAGAGGGCCGGGAGGATGTTGTGGTTTAGGGAGCGTATTGAGTCGTGATCAATCTGCGGGATTCGCCCTCGCGGCAGGGCATGGACCGATAGACCTTCTTGCATGACGCGAGTGCAACTGACGGATGCCGAGTGGGAGTTCATCGGGCCGTATCTGCCGATCGGCGAGTACGGCCCGTACCCCGAGCGGCTGCGGCAGCAGTTCGAGGGTGTGATCTGGCGGTTCAAGACGGGCGGACAGTGGCGGGAGATGCCGCAGGAGTTCGGCGCCTGGTCGACCGTCCACAACCGCTTCCGGCAGTGGCGTGACGCCTGCGTCTTCGAGGCCCTGCTGGAGGGCCTGATCGCGGAAGCCGCGAAACGGGGTGAGGTGGATCTGTCCCTGGTCAGCATCGACTCCACCACTGCGCGCGCTCACCACGACGCTGCCGGGATGCACCTGGGCGAGGACGTCCTCACCGCCCTGGAGAAGGCAGCCACCGAGGCAGAGAAGGCCAGATCAAAAGGGGCAGCTTCGAAGAACAAGACGGGCAGGACGCCGAGATCGATGCCGGGCGGGAGGAGCGGCGACGCATCCGGCACCGACGGAAACTCCGGCTGAAGGCCGCCCTCCTGGGACGTTCCAGGGGCGGGCAGACCAGCAAGGTCCACCTCGCCGCCGATCGGAAGTGCCGCCCCCTGGCCCTCCTCCTGACCGCGGGCCAGGCGGCGGACAGCCCGCAGTTCATCCCTGTCCTGAAGAAGGTGCGGGTGCGCGGGCCTGCCGGCCGTCCCCGCACCCGGCCCGACGCGGTTGCCGGAGACAAGGCTTACTCGTCCCGCGGTAACCGCGCCTACCTGCGTAAACGCGGCATCAAGGCGGTGATCCCGGAGAAGAAGGACCAGACCGCCAACCGGAAGAAGAAGGGAAGCAGGGGTGGCAGGCCCGTCAGCCACGACACCGAGCTCTACAAGGAACGGAACACCATCGAACGCGCGATCAACAGGATGAAGGCATGGCGAGGCATCGCCACCCGCTACGACAAGACCCCGGACAGCTACCTCGCCGGCCTCCACCTGCGCGCCTCGATGATCTGGCTCAAGGACCTCACACGAGCCACCCCTTGATCACAACTAAATACGCTCCCTAGGTCGTGTCTCTCACTCCGTAGCCAGGCGATGATCGCAGCCAGCACGGCTGCAGAGCGATAGACGATCGCGAGTTGATGCCCTATGGATGTCAAACAGTTGATCTTGACTTGTTCATATTCGGTCGGAGCGTGACGATCGCCTGATAGATCTCGCGGGCGACGTAGCGTTTGAGGCAGCGAATGGCTTCGCGGCGTATCTTGCCTTCGCAGACTCGCCAAGTCCTTCAACGCCACCTGCAAGCGGGAGACACTCCAGGGCTGCAGGGGCTGGGCCGACGAGCGCGAAGTCCGCCTCGACCTGTTCCGCTGGCTGCACCGCTACAACACCCGACGCCGCCACTGCAGCTTCGGGCAACGCAGTCCCATCGCCTACGAGACAGCACTCGAAACGACATCAACTCCCCTGGCCCCAGCCGACATAGCCCATGTCAAAGATTCGTGGCAATGGACCTGGACAAGCCGTACACCAGCACCTTCGCACTCGTATGGCCAGCGGCAAGATAGCCCAGGACTCCCGGTTAGCGAAACCGGTGCTTCTGCGGATGCTTGCGTCATCTGTTGGGCCGCATGCGGCCCGTGGTCTAACGAGAGCGACGGAGTGGGTAGTGCCAGGGATGCACGTAGGGAGCACCGAGCCCCGAGTCAGAGGAGACCAAACCTGGCAGGACAGCGCTGCGTGTGCACGGTCCATTGAGGTAGTGCGAGATGCTGATCTCTTCTTTCCCGGGCCGACTGCGGATGAACAGCGGATCGGTTTGGCGAAGCGGATTTGCTCGGGCTGCCAGGTCAGGAGTGTGTGCCTGGAAGCGGCTCTGGAGGTTGGTGACGCGAGCGGCATCCGCGGTGGGATGACCGAGTCCGAACGCAAGGCTTCTCGACACTTTTTCGACCTCCGACGCGATCCTGAACGGGTTTCTGCTGCTCTCTCGGGGAAGGATGTGTACCTCACCAAGGGAGAGCGGGAGGATCTGATCCGGCGCGCTGTCGAGTCGGGGGCACCAACCCTGAGGCTTGCCCAGGTTCTCAAGGTGTCGGAAGGGCATGTGAAGAAGCTCCTGCGCCGAGAGCGGAGGGTTGTTGCCCTTGTCAACGCTGGATCGCCTGCAACTTTCCGAAGTATCTGTGAGGCGATCACTCCATGAGGGAAAATGATTCTCGCCGTATCGACAGCGAAGAAAACGTCTGCTCATACCTGGGGGTTGGCCAAGCGGCTACGCATCTCGGTCTGAGTCGGCGCTGGATGTACCGCGAGTCCAGACGTCATGGGATTCCTCGCTATTACTTTGGTGGAAAGCTTCGGTTCAAGGTCGAAGACCTGGACAGTTGGGCGCGGCAGCAGAGAGTCTCCTGAAGAGGGGCCGGGATTCATCCCGGCCCCTCTTCCTGTCTACAGACCCTTGTTGAGGAGCTTCGCGGCCCGGCCGATAGAGGCCGGCATAAGGTGGCGGTAGATCTTGAAGGTCATGTTGATGTCCTTGTGACCCATCCACTCAGCTACATCTGTGACGGGGATCCCGCTGCATAGGCAGTTGGAGGCGAAGAAGTGGCGCAGAGAGTAGGCGGTCAGCGGCTTGGTGATTCCTGCTCGCTTCTTCGCGGCGCCCCACTGGTACTGGAGAGTTGTGTGCGCCCAATGGGGGGAGCGCTGCGTTCGGAGCAGATACCCGTTCGCGTCCACTCCGTGGTCCTTCACGAACCTGAGGAGTGAATCGCGGACGGACTCCGGCATTGGAGTTTCCCGGAACTCTCCGTGTTTTCGATGCTTGAGGCGTGCCGGTTTACGAGAGACACCGTCTATTTGTTCGGTGATGCGGTAGACGTCATCCGCGACCATACGCTCTGTATTGGCGGCGTACGCCTCGCCGTTCCGTAGTCCACTGCCGGACATCAGGTTGATGATGACACCCAACTCGGCGCTGCCGACTTCCTTGAGGGCATTGATTTCGTCCACCGTTGGGATGGTGATCTTTCGGGGTATGTACTCAGGTGGGATGACTCCGCTGATGGGATCTTCGACTATGCCGCCTCGTCGACGGGCGTCAAGCAGAATCTTCCGAAGGATGTCGAAGGCATTCTGTTGTGAGGCCAGACCTACACTTCTCTCATCCATCGACATAATGAAGTCTTCGACCACTGTTGATGTGAACGAATGCATCCGGCGCGATGCGAGCGCCGGGAAGACAAGGCTGTTGAGTACTTGATTGACTGCGCGAACGCTGCCTTGTGCGTAGTGGCGTTGCCGAGTGAGCCACTTGGATGCGTAAGGAGCGAAACGCTCATTCCCAATCATGCGCCTGAGTTCCGCCTGTTGGGGCGGTGTATTGCGCTTATCGTCGTAGATCTTGCTCAAGCGCTCAAGTGCGCTCGCCTGTGTCGCGTAGCCGGTCTCCTCGCGCTGACGTCCCGTAGCATCACGGTAGCGAATGACGTATGGGTGGGAGCATCGGCTCTTGCGCGAGCAGGCGCAACTCTTGTACGAACTGCCCATTCCACGGACGATTTGGGTCGCCAACGTCACGTCTCCTGACTCATGCTGGGAGTTTGCTGACCAAGGGGCCCTCAGCATGGTCCTGACCTGCGGCCGCGCCAAACTAAGAGACGTTGATCAGCATCTTCATGGGTACCTCCTGGTGAGACGATGAGACGAGCCTCCGGCCTGGGCCTTTGCAGGTCATCACAGGTTCGGCCAGTTGTCGACCTTGGTGGTTCGTGGCGCTCGTGGGCGGACTGCGGCGGATACGGATGTCGGCTCACTACCGACCTTGATGACGGGGCGTCAGGTGTCTGGAGAGGTCGGGCAGGGGTCGGCGGAGTCGCATCTGCTGGAAGTATCGACCTTGCGGTAGCGAAGGTCACGCGCATGGACCCTCATGAGCGTGCCAGGGTGCCTGAGGCTCTGCGCCGATTGCGCCATGGGCGGTCCAGCATGAGGGGGCGATGCGTGAGCGTGCCCCCGACCTGGCGCCCGTCGATGCGGCGGCAGTGAAGGGGAGGGGACTCTGTCAGGAAGTTCAGGAAGAGGATGCTCGAATCACTGGGCGAGCCGGTGCGGGCGTGTTCGGTGAGCCTGCGCACGGCGTCAGGCTCCGTCACGACGCTCGCGGGGCCTGCGCGGAAACTCGGCCGGCGAGGCCCTCGACCCGCCGCCCGCGACCAGTTCGCCACCGTGATCCTCGCGTGAGTCACGGGCCGACACCTGGCAGTGCCTCGCACCGACAGCCGGCCCCGCCCCGAAGTGCAGCGCCCGCCCGGGCCGCGTCCACGTCGTCCAGCACACTGCGGCCGCTGCCGAGGGAGCCGTTCGAGACGGGACGCTGATTCGCCCCTGGGCGAGTTCATGGGACGAAGGGCGAGCGGATGCCTAGAACCCCAGAACTTCGCCGTACTTGATGGCCCCGATGGGCAGCGCGAAGCCGAACGGGGTCAGCGACTTGCCCAGCGGGTACGTCTCCTCGGTGCTGCTCGGCGCGAACCAGACGCCACCCGACCTGGGCTCACCGGCGTTCTCCCCGGGTGCGCTCACCGCGGTGTCCCACAGGCCGTCGCGGTTGTAGTCGCCGACGGCCACCTGGGCGCCGAAGCGGTCGCCGGCCTCGGCCGTGCCGGGCATGTTCGGGGTGCTCTGGCTACGGGCCGGCCCGCCGTAGAGGCCGTGCTCCGTGCCGTTCATGACGACGTATCCGCCCGCGTCCTTCACGGTGCCCACGTCCTCTCCGGGCACGCCGACCACCAGTTCCGGGCGGTTGTCGCCGTTCAGGTCGCCGGCGGACAGCGCGGCGCCGAAGTCGTCGCCCTCCTCGGCGGCACCGCCGACCTCCGGATTCGACTGGGTGATGCAGTCGTTCTCGGTGCCGAACTGCGCGGTCTTCGAGCCCTTGAACAGGAGCAGCGCACCACCGAGCCGGTCCTGGCAATGCGTCGTCTCCGACTCGGGATTGGGCTGTACGAGGCCGACCGCGAGGTCGTCGGTGCCGTCCCCGTCGAAGTCGGCGGCGGCGAGCGCACTGCCGCGGTCGGCGTCGGCCCACCAGCGGGCGGGCTTGGCCTGCTCGTCCCAGCGCGTGATGAAGGTGCCGGAGTCGTCCAAGGCCTGCCAGGCGGTGGCGAGGTCATCCCGGCCGTCGCCGTCGAAGTCGCCGGTGACCAGGTCGCGGGTGCTGCCGCCCATGCCGTAGTTGCGCAAGGTGGTGGTGGTCACCGGGGCGGCGGTGAGTGGACCCGGGCGGAACCGGAGCGCGCCGCCCTCCTCGTCGTTCTCGCCGTACGCGAGGTCTGTGTCGCCGTCGCCATCGTAGTCACCCGTGGTGATGGTGCGGCCGATGCTGCTGTACTCGGACGTGCCCCTGGCCACGGTGGTGCCCTTGACGTTCCACTCCGAGCCGTCCACGACGGTGATGGTGCCCTCGTCCTTGAGCTGCTCGGAGGTGAGCGACTCGCCGCTCGCGCCGACGACGAGCTCGAAGACGCCGTCGCCGTTGACGTCGACGGGTGCCACGGAGGAGCCGAAGCGGTCGCCGGCCTCGGGCGTGCCGGGTATGCCGGCCTCAGCCTGGCTGATGACGCCGGTGGACTGGCTCGGGCTCTGCGGACCGCCATAGATCACGCTGATGTAGCCGGCCCTGGCCTTGCCGTTCACCGTGGCGTTGGGCATGCCGACCGCGATGTCCGCGTATCCGTCGCCGTTGAAGTCGAATCGCGGAGTCGGTGCAGCCGCAGCGCTCCCGGCGAGCGGCAGGGTCAGGCCGGCTGCGGTGAGTGCCGCCACGACGGCGGTGGCGGCCAGGGTGCGTGCGCGCACGGTGAACTCCCATAGTCAAAAGACGAAATGAGGGCAAAGGTTTGTGGAGGTGTGACTCACGAGGTGTGCGAACGGTTGTGTGCAGGTGACCGCCCGGTGGACACGACTTGAGCCGTGCCGGCGCCCGCCCTCGAGACCAGCACGAGCCGAACCGGTCAGCCCGCATCCCTGATTGAGCGGCGACGCCCTGCACGCCTACGCGGCGCTCACTCTGATCACCGACAGCGACACCGCACCGGTTCCGCGCCCCACTACGCCACGCACCCCGAAGACATCGAGGTCTCGCTCACCGAGTACGAGCCGACCATGTTCCCCCGCAGCACCGAGGTCGCCACTGTGGAAAGGAGGGGCTGCGACCTGACGCCCTTGACACGCGACATGGCCCGTCGGGCGCCATCGAGCGCCCGACGGGCCAGAGGTCAGTAGCGCCCTCGCAGTGCCTGGTGGACCCCGTACGCCTCGATGAACCCCTGAATCGTCTGCAGGTCGTTCGCGAAGGATGTGGATCGCCACTTGTCCTTCCGGCCGTCGCGATAGTTGAGCTCCACCCATACGTCAATGTTCGCCAGCATGCTGTCGGAGGTGGTTCTTGCGGTCGCCTTCAGCGTTATTCCAGCTAGATCGTAGAAATTGACGATCTTCAGCGGCTTGCGTTCGTCTTTGTACTCGATGACCTCGTCAGGGGTGATGACCAGCAGCGGATCCGGATCATCCGATGTCCCGCGCAGGAAGCCGGACAGTTTCCCCCGCTTCTTGGTGAAGACCCGCCAATTCTCCGGGACGGGACCTTGGCTCGCCTGCATCAGGACGGTTCGGGGATTAGTCATGCCGCCTCCGTTCTTGCGACCGCGCCCAGCGAGAGCTTCTGAAGCGCCAGGAACCTGGGCCGGCTGAGATCCGCTCGCTGCGCGCGAGGTGAACAGAATCGTCCAGGACCAAGAAGAATTCTCCGTTCCCTGGCCGGTGTACGCCACTTCGGCGGGGTCGGAATGCCGAATGACCGGGTGTTTCGAGCGGGGCGGCCAGGGGCGGCCAGGAGCGGCACTAATGACCAGATGTACATTAAGGGGGTGAGTAGCGAACGTCCCAGCGCCCCTGCCGTCGTCAGGAAACGCGTCCGTGCCCCCGAGGTCCACCGCGAGGCGATCCTGGAGGCGGCGCGGGCCGCGTTCGCCGAGCGGGGTTACACCCGTGCCACCATCCGGGAGATCGCGGGGCGGGCCGGTGTCACGCACGGTCTGGTCATGCGGCACTTCGGCTCGAAGGAGCAGCTGTTTCTCGCGGCCGTGCCCGGCCCCCGGGACCTGCCCGAACTGCTGCCCGGCCCGCCCGAGACCCTGCCGGACCGGATCGCACGGGCCTTCGTCGAACGCATGGAACACGCCGACGGCAACGATCCGTTCCTCGCGCTGATCCGTAGCGCTGCCTCCGACGAGCAGGCCGCGACCGGCCTGTACGCGGCGATGCGGCGCAGCAGTGCGGAGGCATACCGCACGGTGCTGAGTGGGCCCGACGCGGACGAGCGCGTCGACCTGCTCGCCTCCCAGCTCATCGGCGTCATCTTCAGCCGGTATGTACTGCGCGGCGGCCCGGTGGCCGAGATGCCGCCGGAGCGGCTCGTGGCCTACCTGACGCGCACCCTCCGGTGCCTCCTTGAGCCCCTCGATCCCATCGATCCCATCGATCAGGCCGAGCCTGTCGATCCTCCCGAGTCCTCCGAAGGGACCTATCCATCATGACGGAACAGAGCCTCACCCACGTCGCGTTACCCCCGTCCCTCACCGGCCGGACGGTCCTGCCGTCCGACGCCCGCTACGAGCGGGTGCGCCACGGATACGTGCACCGGGGCGCCCCGGCCATGGTGATCTTCCCCGAGAGCGTGGAGGAGACGGCCGTGGCACTGGCGTACGCCCGCAGCAGGGGAACAGTGGTGTCCGTGCGCAGCGGCGGGCATGGCATCAGCGGACGGTCGACCAACGACGGCGGTGTCGTCGTTGACGTCTCCCGCCTCGACGACGTCGCGGTGCTGGACCGGACGCGACGCCGGGTCCGGATCGGCGCGGGCGCCCGGTGGGGGAGAGTCGCGCAGCTCCTCGCCCCGCACGGGCTCGCCATCAGCTCCGGAGACACCGGCGGCGTGGGCGTGGGCGGGCTGGTCACCGCGGGCGGCATGGGCTGGTTCGCGCGGCGGGACGGGCTGACCATCGACCATGTGACGGCGGTCGAAATCGTCCTGGCCGACGGCACTTTCGTCCGCGCCGACGCGGAGCACCACCCCGACCTGTTCTGGGCGGTCCGGGGCGCGGGCGGCAACTTCGGCGTCGTCACGGCGGTGGAGTTGGAGGCGTCCGAGACCGGCGACGTCGTCTTCGCCAACCTGATCTTCGACGCGCGGGAAACCGCGCCGCTCGTCGAGGAGTGGGGAGCCGTCCTCGAGGCCGCGCCCCGTGAGCTCACGAGCTTCCTCACCCTCATGCCCGCCGCTCCGGGCCGCCCGGCCATGGCCCACGTCGCCGCGGTCTACGCCGGAGACCGACCGGACGCCGCCCAGCGGGTGTTGACCCCCCTGCTGGGCCTGGGCCCGCTGCTGCGCCAGGAGGCGGTGCTCGCCTCGTACCCGGCGCTGGTGCCGGTCGGCGGCGCCCCGCACCAAGGGCAGGGCCTGGGCGCCACCCGCTCCGGACTGCTCGACCGCGTCTCCCCGCACACCGCCCGCTCCCTCGAGGAGGCGCTGGCGTCGGGGCAGGTACTGATGGGGCAGTTCCGTTCGGTGGGCGGCGCGGTCAACGACGTCAGTCCCTCGGCCACCGCCTACACCCACCGCACCCAGAACTTCCAACTGCTCTCCGCGACCGTGCCCGAGCGGGAGCACTCCCTCGACGCCCACTGGGCAAGGCTCGCCCCCGAGGTGAACGGCGTGTATCTCAGCTTCGACACCCGCCGCTCCCCCGAGGTCCTCGCCGAGGCGTTCCCCGAGCCGGTCCTGACCCGGCTGCGCGCGCTCAAGGCCCGGTACGACCCGGAGAACGTGTTCGACCGCAACTTCCCGCTGCGGTGAGAGCGGCTTCCGGGGCGTACCGGGGACTTACCGGGCGCCTACCGGGGGCTGTCAGGCCTCGCCGTGCGTGCGGGCGCCGTCGATCGCCGCCTGGTACGACGTGGCCGCCATCTCCTTGAACTGGGAGAGCCGGGGCACGTGCGCCGACTTGGTCAGCTCCGCGTGCAGGAACGTCAGGTCGGAGGCGAGGCCCACCATGCTGAGCGCCGCCTTCAGGTACGGCTCCTGGTGGTCGAAGTCGTGGCGGGGCGTGCCCGGCCCGTAGGCGCCGCCGCGCGCGGAGGCCACCACGACCCTCTTGCCGGAGAGCGGGCCCTGACCGGTGGCCGGGTCGGCGATCAGCGGCGCGATCAGGACGCGGTCGAACCACGCCTTGAACGTGGACGGCACCGAGAAGTTGTACATCGGTACGCCGAGCAGGATGGTGTCGGCCGCGAGGAGCTCCTCGATCAGCGGCCAGGTCACCGCCCAGCTCGCCTCCTCCTCGGGCGTCCGCGTCGCCCCGCGGGCCACCGCGAGGTCACGTATGCCCTCCGTCTCCAAGCGGTGCATGACCTCGATCTGCGCGTGGTCGACATGCGGGACGGAGTCGGCGGCCAGGTCGCGGTAGACGTAACGGCCGTCGGGGTTGGTCTTGCGCCAGGTCTCCGCGAATTCGCCCGAGATCTGGCGAGAGACCGAGCCCAGGCGAGGGCTGGAGTCGAGATGAAGCAGTGTGGGCATGGCGGAAGTCCCTTGTCTGGTCGGCGCGTTGGAGGGGTATTGATCTCCATTGAAGTCGCCGTCAGGACCGTTGTCCCGTAATCTGGCGTGGCACTTCTTAACCAGAAGCGTTAGCGAGGATGACGGTGCTGGACGTACGGAAGCTGGTGCTGCTGCGCGAGGTCGGGGCCCGGGGCTCGATCGCCGCAGCCGCGCAGGCACTCAACTACACGCGTTCAGCGGTCTCCCAGCAGCTGTCCGCCCTGGAGTCGGAGACGGGCGCCGCGCTGCTGGACCGCGGCAGCAAACGGGCCGAGCTCACCGCCGCCGGACGACTGCTGGTGGCTCACACCGAGCGTGTCCTCGCCGAACTCGAAGCTGCGGAGGCACAGTTGCTCGCCCGGGACGGCAAGGTCACCGGCGAGCTGCGGGTGGGCGTACCGCTCCACGAGGGTCCGGCCCTGCTGGTGCCGGCGTTGAACCGATTGCGCGCACGCCATCCGGAACTGCGCATCACCCTGCACGGCGTCGATCCCGACGAGGGCCGGCAGACGGTCCGGCTCGGGCGGCTCGACGCCGTCCTGGCCTCCGGCTACCCGCAGGTGCCCGAGCCACGGGTGCCGGGGCTGTACGAGGAGGAGGTGATCAGCGACCGCATCCGCCTGGCCATCGCGCCCGGTCACCCGCTCGCCCGGGGCGAGGGGCCGCGTGCCCTCGCCGAGTTCGCGGAGCAGCCGTGGCTGCTGGACCGGACGTCCCGGCTCGGACAGCTGGTCCTCCACCTGTGCGCCGACGCCGGTTTCGTCCCCGACATCGTCTCCGACATCGGGGACATGCAGGCCGTGTTCGGGCTGGTCTCGCTGGACTGGGGCGTCGCGCTCGTCCCCGACCTCGTGCCAGACCGGCCGGGGCATCCGGTCGCCCGCATCGCTCTGAAGGGGATCCGGCCCATCCGCCGGATCACCCTCGTGGTGCGCGAGGGTGCCCTGGACAGCCCGCCGGTGGCGGCCCTGCTGCCGGCCGTACGGGAGGCGGCCGACGAACTGCGACGGTCCTCGGCGGGCCAGATCAGCCACCCCGCGACAGACTGACTCCGCCCCCTGGGGGCCGACGAGCTCCGCCGAGGGGAGTCCGGCCGTCACCCCGGCCCGCGCCCGACGCGTCGCGTCGGCCGTCGGCCGACGGCCGAGGAAACCTCCCCGGACCACGGTGTGACGGCCTCGTCAGCCGTCGGCTGACCGACCGCGTCCACGCCGCCCGACCAGCCGCTTCCGCCGCAGCGACCAGCCGCTTCCGCCCCCAGCGACCGTCTCGCTCCCACCGCCGACGGCCGACCGCGTCAGCCGGCTGCGGCGGACCAGCGTGGATAGCTGCCCAGGAAGCGCACCTCCAGGCCCCGGGCCTCGACGGCAGCCATGGCCAGGCGCAGCGGGCGGGTGTCGATGTGGGCGTCGACGTCGAGGAACAGGTGGTAGCTGCCGAGCGCCCAGCCCGTCGGCCAGGACTGGATCCAGGACAGGGCGATGCCGAGGGTGCGGAACTCGTTGAGTACGTCGGGGACGAGGTCCGGGCCCGCGGTGCCCAAGGACACCAGCAGGGAGGTGCGTTCGCGTGCGGTTCGGGCCGGGTGGGACCAGCGGGGAGCCACCGACACGAACCGGGTCACGGCCCCCGCCTCCCGGCCGAGGCCGGTGGCGAGGACCCGCAGCCCGTACAGGCCGGCGGCCGGCGCGGCCGCGATGGCCGCGTGGCCGGGGACGCCCGCCTCGGCGACCTCCCGGGCGGCCGCGGCGGTGGAGGCGGCGGTCCGGGTGCGGGCACCGGGCAGCCGGGTGCGCAGCCAGTCCTCGCACTGGCCCAGCGCGTGCGGGTGGCTGTGCACCACGGTCACGTCCTCCACGTCGCCCTCGGGGGCCATCAGCGCGAAGGACACCGGCACCTCGACCTCGGCGTTGATGTGCATCCTCGCCGAGGCCAGCTGGTCCATGGTGGCGGGTACGACGCCGCGTACCGAGTTCTCCAGCGGCACCACCGCCGCGTCGCACTCACCCCGGAAGGCCGCCTCCAGCGCGGCGGCCACGCTCGGGAAGGGGCGGTGCGCCGGTTCCCGGTCCGGAGGGACCGTCGGCAGCAGCCGGCGCAGCGCGGTCTGCGTGAAGGTCCCCTCCGGACCAAGATAGGCGTACGTCATCGTCGCCCGTCAGCTCTCGATCACACGGTGGAACGCGACGGTGTCGAAGATGTCCTCCATGCGGACGGCCCGCCCGTCGCGCAGGACCCAGGAGTGCACGAACGGCTGCGTCTCCGTGTGGCCGCTCAGGGAGGTGATGTCCCGGCGGCCGAAGACGACCACACGCTCGCCCTCCCGGATGAATTCGCCCGGGTGCAGCCGCATGCCGCCGAGGACGGTGGGCACGTGCGCGAGGAACGCCTTGACACCGGCGTGCCCGTACTTGGTGCCACCGAGGCCGTACTTGTCCATCCCCTCGGGGTGCACCCACTCGATGTCGGGGTCGAAGGCATCCAGGAGCGCGCCCACGTCGCGGGCCGCGAAGGCGGCGTAGGCGGCGTGGATCGGTGCCAGTGGATCTGTGCTGTCCGTGGGGTCCGTGCTGTCCGTACTGCCGCTGCTGTCGGTCATGACGGGAGTCGCTCCTCTCACTTCTTGAGGTGTTCGGGGTGCAGGGCCGCGAGGGTGCGCCGGATGCCCTCGCGCCACGGCACCTTGCACGGCCCGGTGAGCGAGCGGCGCAGCGTCGGGTCGAACTGGTAGGTCTCGCGGGTGACTTCGCTCGGTACGAGGTTCGCCTCGACCCCGGTGAGCTCCTCCAGGTAGCGGACGCAGTCGGTGACGCCGACGGACTCGTCGCCACCCCAATTGGTCAGGGTCACCGGGACGCTCGCCGCGCTCCACAGGTGCGGGACCTGCTCGACGAGGTCGTCGATGTACAGCAGCGAGGTCCAGTTCTGGCCCTCCAGCGGGACCGGGATCGGCTCGCCCGCGAGCATGCGCTTGAAGTAGAGCATCGGCACACCGCCGTAACCGGCCGGCCCATAGGCGATGTTGAGGCGGGCGATGACGGTCGGCAGGCCGAGGGTCTGCGCGAAAGCCCGGACCGTGCCCTCGGCCGCGATCTTGACCACGGGGTAGGCGGGCAGCCAGTCGGCCTTGCCGTCCAACGGGTCGGTCTCGGTGTATTTGTGGTCGAGGGTCTGGCGGGCGTACAGGGCGCCGGTGGACACGTACAGGAACGCCTCCGCGGTACGGCAGTGGGTCATCAGGCGCCCCGCGGCCACCGAGTTGGCCTCGACGGCCGCGTTGAAGTCGCCGTCCTCGCCGCGGTTCACCGCCGAGTGGAAGACGTGGGTGAAGTCTTCCGGCAGGCCCTTGAGGGAGCCGGCGCCGGTGTCGTCCATGTCCCAGCGGAAGGTGCGGATGCCGTGGCGGGTGAGCTTCTCTTCGGCCCCGGGGGCGCCGAAGCGCCCCAGCGCCCACACCTCGTTGCCGTCGGCCAGCGCCTCGGCGACCGGTCCCGCCACCAGTCCTGTGGCACCGGTCACCAGGATCTTCTTGCGGTTCACGTACTGCCCCTCCTTGGGGTCCGGGGTCGGGGATCGGCGCGCTTCAGACGTCGCCGAGGGCGCGGTCGAGCTCCTTGCGCAGGATCGACTGGAAGGCCGCCACGTGGGTCGGGCCCATCAGCGTGTAGTGCTCGCCGGGTACGTCGATGTAGTGGTTCTCGCCGGTGGCGTGTTCGTCCCAGCGGCGCAGCTCGTTGTTGAGCCAGTCCTCCTTGGTGCCGCGCAGCGGGATGGCGTAGAAGACGCTCATCGAGCGGACTGTGCCGGCGGGCGAGTATCCGCGTCCGAGGTTCGTGAGGCCGTCCGCGAGTTCCGCCCATGCCTTGAACCTCTCGAAGGTGAGGTCGAGTTCGGCGAGGCGGCCCTCGGGCGCCTGGTCGATGAAGTGCGCGAGCTGCTCGTCCTTGGACAACGACCGCAGCTGTGCGGGCAGTTCGAGCGACTGCTTCTTGTCGATCAGCTCCAGGAAGAACGCCAGGTTGGCGGCAGTCTCGACGAAGTCCAGCTCGTTCATGCGGTACTTGATGTGCGGCGGCAGGTTGAAGCTGCCGACGAAGTCGACGCGCTCGCCCTGTGCTTCGAGCACCTTGGCTATCTCGAAGGCGACCGCCCCGCCGTACGAGTACCCCGCGACGGCGTACGGGCCGTGCGGCTGGCGGGAGCGGATGGCATTGACATACGTGTCGACCATCTCTGCGAAGCTCTCGAAGGGCCTCTCGCCGGGGTTGAAGCCGCGGGCACGCAGTGCGTAGAACGGCCGTTCGCCGACGAAGTACTTGGCGAGGTTGACGAAGACGAGGACCTCGCCGACGCCCGGATGGACGCAGAACAGCGGGGTTTTGTCGCCGGTGACCTGCATCGGCACGATCGGGTCGTACTCCCCCTCGCCGTCCGCGGCCCCGTCGAGGTGAGCGGCCAGGGCACGCACGGTGGGTGCCCGCAGCACGGTGATGATCTGCAGGCCGTCCGCGCCGAGGCGCTGGGCGACCAGGGAACGCAGACGCAGGATGTCGAGTGAGGTGCCGCCCAGGTCGAAGAAGTTGGCGGTGACACTCATCCGGTCGGAGCCGGTGTCGAACATCTCGGCGTAGATGCCGGCGAGGACTTTCTCCGTGTCGCCCTTGGGCGCGGTGTAGCCGCCGAGCCGACGCAGAACCAGGTCGTCGACGGCACCCTTCACCTCGTCGTACGCCCCGGCCTCCAGCCGCTTGCGCATCAGCGCGCGCTGGATCTTGCCGAGGCTGGTCTTGGGGAAGGCGTCCTTCGGCAGCGGCAGGATGAGTGCGGGCCTGAAGCCCCAGTGCATGACGACGCTGCTGCGCACCGCGCTCAGCACCCGGTACAGGGCGAGCTCGTCGCCGTCGGCGCACTCCGGATGGAAGGCGACCACGAGTTGCTCGGTGTCGCTGCCGGGGGCGCGGGTGGGGAAGGCGGCGACAAAGGAGGGGGCCACGTCGTCGAGGCCTTCGAGGAGGGTCTCGATGTCGTGGCTGAAGTAGTTGACACCATTGACGATGACGCTGTCCTTGGTGCGCCCGACGAGGGTGAGTCGACCGTCGTCGATCCTGCCGAGGTCACCGCTGCGGAACCAGCCGTCGGGGGTGAAGGCGTCCTGTGTGGCCTGCTCGTTGTTGTAGTAACCGGCCGTGATCATCGGGCCGTTGAGCTGGAGCTCGCCCACCGCGCCCGCGGGCAGTTCGCGGTGCGCCTCGTCGGCGACGCGGATGCGCAGCCCCTCGACGGGCTGTCCCAGGTTGGCGAACTCCTGGCCCTGGTCGGCGGCCGGGAAATCGACGGAGTAGATGCTGCCGGCGCAGGTCTCCGACATGCCGAACGCGGGCCACAGGGCGTCGGCACGCAGCCCGTACGGGGCGAAGCGGCTGAGGAAGGTCTCGCCGGTGGTGCGGACGACGGCCTCGCCGCCACTGATGACGTGCCGTAACCGCGACAGGTCGATCTCGTCGCCGTTCTCCTCGTCGAGTCGGTCGGCCTGCGGATTGATCAGCCCCAGCAGGAAGTTGGGGGTGAAGGTCATGGTGACGCCGAAGCCGGAGATGATCCGCAGGAAGTTCAGCGGCTCCTGGAGCACCACGGGCGCTTCGACGTGCAGTTGGGTGCTGCCCGCGTACAGCGGCAGCAGGTGGCATTCGAGGAGGGCGGCGACATGGTCGAAGGAGACCCAGTTGAGGCTGATGTCCTGGGCAGTCAGCCCGTGGTAGCCGTTCTTGGCGGCCATGGAGGCGAGCAGGTTGGCGTGGCTGAGCATCACGGCCTTGGAATTGCCGGTGGAGCCGGACGTCAGCACGAGGACGGCGTCGTCCTTGGGATCGGCCTCGTGGAAGGAGTCCGCCAGGTGCTCGGCGCGCAGATCCTCCAATGGGACGACGGACAGGCCCTCGACACGCGGGAGTTCGGCGGCGAGGGTGGCGCTGGTGACGATCAGCGGCTGGCCGAGGAGGGTGTCGACGTGCGTCAGCTGGGCCGCCCAACGCTCCGGGTCGCCGCCCAGGGCGGCCATCGGGCATGGGACGAATCCGCCGAGCTGGCAGGCCCAGAACGCGGCGAGGAACTCCCGCGGTTTCTCCAGGAGCAGGACGACCTTGTCGCCTGGGGCGAGGCCGCGTTCCCGAAGGCCGGTGAGGACCGAGCGGGCCTCGTCGAGGAGGCCGGAATAGCTCTGCAAGGGTGCGTCCTGGTCGTCCGCGCCCCGGGGATAGCGCAACCCGGACTCCGTGTGGTCCCGGGCGGCGTCGCACAACAGGTCCACGATGGTCCGCGTCCTCGTCACGGCTGTGGTCATGCGGGATGCCTTCTTCCTCTTCGTCGGCCGTCGTCCCCGGGATCACCGGAACGGCGTGCTGAACGGTGTACGGAAAGTCGTTCGGATGTGCTGGTGAGTCACACTCGACCGCGCGCGGAAAGGGTGGCGGTGACGGTGGCCGGGAAAGCAGGGAGGCGGCGCGGCGGGCGCGGCCCTCACCCGAGGGCTAATAAGCGGAAGAGCCGGATCCGATTTCCGCCGGCTCATCGGGCAAGCACCTGTTCATCGTCCCCCGTCGACCAGGCCAGTCCCTGGAGCCACGACATCGGGGCTCCGAATATTCGCCGAGAATAAGAACCGACGGTCCGGCTTGTCAAAGGACTAAAAGGGGGAGCAGAAAGTGCCGGAAAAGAGGAAAAAACCCTGCCAAACCTCACTGGGTGTGGGGGAGAGCACACCGGCCGGACGGAGTTCTGCGGCAAATCAACAAAGGAGTCCAATTTCTGACCTGCGCGTTATCGAGCAGGCAACTTGCGCGTCACATGGCGACTTCCGGATGTGCCGATAAATAAGCCGGTGCCGTTTTTCCTGACGGTAGGCGTAAGCAATCGAGACATGTACCGGAAAGAGGTGGCGCGGTATCCGGATCCTTCTCTTCCGAGCGCTGGCGACAGACCTCCGGAGCTGACGCTCGGCAGCCGTCCGAGGCGCGATCGCGGGCCTCGTCGGGAGCGTCGCGGTTTCGGGCGGGGCGCCGCGTCCCCGCCCGGCCGTCACCCCGACCGGCAGGCGTCGAGTTCGTGCTGCCAGGCGGGGGTGGGAAATGCCTGGGGGAGAGCCGGGCGCAGGTGGCGAGATGGTCGCGTAACGCGTAACGCGGAACGCGGTGCGCAGGCGGGCCGCAAAGTGGGCGCACAGCCGGCCCGCCGGGGTGCCGGCGGCCGCGGAGTCGATCACGGTGGCGGCCAGGACGGCCGTACGCAGGGCCTGAGCGGTACCGGTGCCGCTGAGGGGGCGTAGCGGATGGCCCCCGCGCCGTCATCGTGCGGGGGCCGTGCCCTTGCGGTGTGGGCGATCGCGTCCGGGGCGAAGGCGTCCGGCCCCGCCGCTCATGCGGCAGGGCCGGCACCCGGACGTGCGCCCGTTGGTTAGGAGACGTACAGCCGTGTCGGCTTCGGGTAGCTCGACCGGTAGCTCTTCAGCTCACGCACGTCGGCCGGCTTGAGCTTGACGCAGCCGTTGGACTTGTAGTCGCTGTTGCCGTCCCAGCGCGTCGACTCCGTGGAGCCCTGCTTGCCGTTCGACTTCATCTCGCTGTGGATGAACAGGGCGGTGCGTTCGGTCTTGGCCTTTCCCGTGCACCTCTTGTTGCTGAGCTGCCAGACGATTCCGTTGATCTTGCCCGAGAAGTTGCTGGAGAAAGTCGTGATGTTGTACGTGCCGCTGGGCAGCCAGCCCACATTGCTCTTGCAGCCGTCGCGGCCGATCTTGTTGTCGGCGGTGCCGAGGCCCGAGCCCGCACGCCAGCTGGCGACCCGCCACGTGCGCGTCTTGTCCGGGGCGACCTGCTGCACGAAGTAGAAGGAGAGACGCGAGTTGGACGGGTCCTTCTTGTTCTTCTTGAACGACAGGTAGGTGCTGCCCTTCGCGGCAGCCGCCTCGACCGACGTTTCCTCGGCCGCCGACGCCCCCGCTTCCTGCGCCCCCGCCGCCGACGGCAGCAGGCTCACCGCCACGGCTGCCGCGCCCGCCGTCGCGATGGCCTTCAGCCTCCGGCGCAGGGGGCGTGATGTACCTGAGTTCATGATCTGTTCCTCCCGTTGGACCGCCCCTGACAGAGCGGTGTCCGGCCTTCGACCGGGCCGGCAACACCGAGTTCACCAGCCCGGTCGGTTGTTCGGCAGGCCCCCTTCGCCACACCGAACAAAACATAAGTGGCCGGTCAGCGACCGCGAACGCTTGCCAGGCGGCCGGGTGGGTTCCTAACGTGGCCGCACGCACGGGGAGTTGTCCGCGTGCCGGGCGCAGGGATCTGTGCCGGGGGACGGGGGACAATGCGGTGGGGCGTCGAGAGAGACCGGTCGACCCGAACGCGGGACCGGTACAGCGCTTCGCGTACGAGTTGCGGAAGCTGCGGCGCGAGGCGGACGGCATCACCTATCGGGAGATGGCGCGGCGCGCCCACTACTCGGTGACCTCGCTCTCCCAGGCGGCGGCCGGCGAGCAGCTCCCCTCGCTGGCGGTGACCCTGGGGTACGTCGGTGCCTGCGGCGGCGACCCGGTGGAGTGGGAGCGGCGCTGGCGCGCGGTGGAAGGGGAGATGGCCGTCCAGGTCCGCGAGGACGAGGACGCCGAGCCGCCCTACCAGGGCCTCGCCCGGTTCGAGCCGGAAGACCACGACCGGTTCTTCGGTCGCGGTGAACTCACCTCCGCTCTACGGCAGTCGGTCGCCGAACACCGCTTCACCGCCGTTTTCGGCCCGTCCGGCAGCGGCAAGTCCTCCCTGTTGCGTGCCGGGCTGATCCCGTCCCTGCGGCGCGACGGCGGCAACGGTGACAGCAACCACAGCAGGGACGGCGACGAAGGCCACGGCGGCAGCGGCGTCCAGCTGGCCGCCATCCGCGTCCTGGCCCCGGGGGAGCACCCTCTCACCACACACGCCGACGCGCTCCGGCCGCCCACGGACCTGCCCGGAACAGGGAGAGACATCCTCGTCGTGGTCGACCAGTTCGAGGAGGTTTTCACGCTCTGCCAAGACCAGGCCGAGCGCACCGCGTTCATCGACCTGCTGCTCACAGCCCACCGCCCGGACAGCGGGTTGAGGGTCGTCATCGCAGTACGCGCCGACTTCTACAGCCGCTGCGCCGAACACCGCGGCCTCGCCCGTGCTCTGCGCGACACCAGCGTGCTCGTGGGTCCCATGAGTCCGGCCGAGTTGCGCGAGGCTGTCGTCAAGCCTGCCCAGGCGACCGGCCTGATGGTCGAACGCTCGCTCACCGCCCGCCTGGTCCGCGAGGTGGAGGGCCGCCCCGGCGGCCTGCCGCTGCTGTCGCATGTCCTGCGAGAGACCTGGCGCAGGCGTCGGGGGCGGGCGCTGACCGAGGACGCGTACCAGGCGGCGGGCGGGCTCGACGGCGCCATCGCGCAGACCGCCGAGGACATCTATACCGGGCTCTCGCCCGCACAGGCCGAGCTGGCCCGGCTTCTGCTGCTCCGACTGATCGCGCCCGGCGAGGGCTCCCAGGACACCCGCCGCCCCGTTCCCCGCACCGAGCTCGACGTCGCCGCCCCCGACGATGTCGAACTCGTCCTCGACCGCCTGGCCCGCGCCCGCCTCCTCACTCTCGACGACGACACCGTCAGTCTTGCCCACGAGGCCCTGATCACCGCCTGGTCCCGGCTCGGCGCCTGGATCGACGAGGACCGCGAACGCCTGCGCGCCCACCGTCACCTCACCGAGGCCGCCCGTGCCTGGGACGACCTCGGCCGCGACCCGGGCGCGCTGTACCGGGGCGCCCGCCTGGCCGCCGCCGGGGAGCACTTCCGGGGCACCTCCGGGCGCTCTGCCGCGCTCACCTCCCTCGAAGACGCCTTCCTGACCGCCTCCCTCGCGGACCGCACCCGGGAGCGCCGCCGCCGTCACGTCCTCGTCAGCGCCCTGTCCTGCCTGCTGGTCCTGGCTCTGGTCGCCGGTGCCATCGCCTGGCAGCAGAGCAGTACCAGCGATCGCCGGCGAGTCGAGGCGGAGGCCGGCCGCCTCGCCGCCCTCGCCGCCACCCTGCGTCTGACCGATCCGGAGCAGGCGATGCGCCTCAGCATCGCCGCCTGGCGGCTCGCGAGGACCACGGAGACCCGGTCGGCTCTGCTCGGTTCCCTCGGGCAGAAGGAGCAGGACGTCTTCACCGTCCCCGCCGGCACCGGCGCCGAGAGCGCCGACGACCACCTGAGCGCCGACGGCCGGACAGTCCTGTCGATCACACCGGACCGTATCGACACCTGGGACGTACGCACCCACCGCCGCACCCGCACCCAGCCCGGCGTCGGCGGGAGTCCGGACGACCAGGCCGAGGAATGGATGGCGGTCAGCCAGGAAGGGCGCACGCTCGCCCTGTTGGACGAGGGAGCCGTACGGCTGTGGGATGTCCGCACGGCCCACGAGACCGGCAGGCTCGCCGTGGAGTCGCCCATGGACGCGCAGTTCGGGCCGGGCGGGCATGTTCTCGTTGTGGAGAGCTGGGGACCGGACCTCGACGGTCCGATGAACCTGCAGGCGTGGGACCTGCGGCAGCGGCGGCGGCTCCTGCGTCTCCCGATCGGGGAGTCCGAGACGGTTCAGGACACTGCCGTCAGCCCGGACGGCCGATGGCTGGCCGTCTGCACCGACGCACGGCCGCTGGAGATACGGAACCTCGGCGGTGGGGGCCGCAAGCTGCCGCTGCCCTGGCTGGACCGTGCGGGGAAGCGCGACTGCTTCGCGGGCGAGTTCGCCTTCACCCCGGACAGCCGCGGTATCGCGCTCATGAGCGACACCGGTATCCGTCTCTGGGACTTCGGTTCCGGCCGCGCCCTCGCTCAGCTCAAGGCCGAGGGCATCGAGGAGTTCCGGTTCAGCGCCGACGGCCGTTTCGTCGTGGCGTCCACCCCTGACGAGATCCTGCTGTGGCGGGTCGCGGCGCCCGGCGCCCCTGTGTTCCGCTACATCCTGGTCAACGAGACTCCGCAGGAACTCCGGCTGGACCTTGCCGAAGGCGTCATACGGTACATGTCGGGCAGTGGCGCGATCGTCCGGTCGCTGAGGCTCGGGAGCGCGGTGACCGACCGCTGGCAGAACCGGGAGACGGGCGGCGCGAAGTGGAGCGGCGACGGCCGGACGCTGGCCACCGTGGGCCGCACCGACGACCTGGCCGGGTATGAGCTGCTGGACGCGCACGGCAGCCTGGTGGCGAAGCTGCCGGGTGAGCCCTGCCCTCCGCCGGAGCCCGACCGGAGGGGTCCGGGCGAACAGACGCTTGAGGACGGGGCCTTGGAGGAAGAGGTCGAGACGTCCGTGCGCCGACTGCAGGCCGCGGCGGTGCGCCTGTACAACTGCTCCGACGGCATGGCGTTCAGCCCCGACGGCGGGTACTTCGCGTACGGCCGGATCCGGCGGGACCACGACTCGAGTTCCTCCGAACGCCAGTTGATCACTGTGTGGGACGTACGCGCCCGCCGCGTGCTCGCCACGGTCGACCTGGGCAGGGGCGGTACGCCCGTGCCGGACGGCGAAATGCCCCTCGGCGTCTCCGGATTCGCCCTCGGTGCCGATGGCCGCACCCTCGCCGTGTCCCGCGCCGCCGAGCGGGAGGTGCTCGAACTGTGGGACGTACGCGCGGGAAAGCGTCTGCGCACGCTGCCCGGCTTCGCGGGCGAGGAACTGGTCGTGCGCCCGGACGGCGGGGTGGTCGTGTCGTGGCAGGACTCGGTCGCTGACCTGTCGTCCGGACAGGTGACGCAGCGGGTGCTGGGCGGGGACGATACGAACGCCCTGGCGTTCAGTCCGGACGGCGCCCGTCTGGCGGTGGGCGACGGGCTGGGCCGGGTCACGGTCTGGGACGGGGACCTCCGCGAACGCCTCGGCGTGCTGCCGGGTACGTACACCGAGTCCCGTCGCGCGGAGAACGAGGGAGTGGGCGCACTGGCCTTCTCGCCGGACGGCGAGACCCTGGCCGTCGCGGGTGACTTGGGCACGGTGCAGCTGTGGGACACCGACTCGCACCGGCTCCTCGGATCAGCACTGTCCACGCCGGGCGACATGATTCACTCGCTCGCGTTCGGCCCGGACGGCGGCACCCTGTACGGGGCGGGCGCGCACGTGCCGGTACAGGCGTACGACATCGACCCCGACCGGGTCGCCGCCCGCCTCTGCGCACGGGCGGGCTCCGGACTGTCCCCGGCGGACTGGCGGACATACCTGCCGGGGATCCCTTACCGGGCGACCTGTCCATCGGCACCGTCCGGCCGGTCGGACGGAACGGCGGACGGATAGAGCCACCCCACCTGCCGTCGGCGCCGCCGTGCCTCGCGGCCGACAGGTGGCGTCGCACCGCCGTGTTGCCGTGAATCCGACAGCGCCGTGCCGCGGACGTAGTCAAGCTAGGCGCGCCTCAGCGTCGGCATGAGGCGGAGCGCGTTGTCGCGGTTGATGCCGCGACGCTGGCGGTGGGTGAGGACGGGGTCGGTCTCGATGACGGGCACCGTGAAGTCGGTGATGACGTCGGCGGAGGCGGCCGGCCAGTCGGTGCCGAAGAGGATCCGGTCTGCACCGGCGGTGGCGACCAGAGTGCCCGAGGGGGCCAGCGGGCCCGCCGTGTCGTAGTAGAAGCGGTGGAGGTAGTCCTGGACACGGGCAGCATCGAGCGGTGGGGTGCAGAAGTCGCCGAAGGCCTTCATGCGGGTGGCGATCTGAGGGAGGAATCCGCCGGCGTGTGGCAGAACGACTGACAGGTGCGGGTAGCGGTCGAGTGTCCTGGTGCGGATCAGGTTCACAGCGGCACGCGTGGAATCCAGCAGGAAATCGCACATGAAGTTCGGGATTCCGGGGACGGTGGGCACGCCGGGTGGTCCGCCCGGGAGGTCGAGCGGGTGGGTGATAAGGACTGCGGAGCGTTCGTCGAGTTCTGCGAGGAAGCGGTCGTAGGAGGGATCGCCGAGGTAGACGCCGTTGTAGTTGGCTTTCACGCTGACTCCAACGGCACCGAGCTCGTCGAAGGCGCGTTGGAGAGCCCACGTGGTCACTTCGGGATGGTCCAGGACGGCAGGGGCGAGGATGGCGAAACGGTCCGGGTGTACGGCCACCAAGTCGGCCAGCGCCTCGAAGAGGACGGTGAGGCCTTCCCTGGCCTGCACCGCGGAGCGGTACCGGTCCTGCATGGTCGGGTTGAGGACCGCGGTAGCGATTCCCACCCGGTTCATCAGCGCCAGAGTGGAGTCCAGATCCCAACGCGCCCACCACGGCAGCTCCTGCCGTCGCACCAAGCCCTCACCCTCGGCCCAGTCAACCCATGCCGGAGCGGTGAAATGATGGTGGAGGTCAATCCTCGCCCGGCCGGCGTCATCGCCGCTCTCCGAGCCTCGCAGCACAGCTTCCTCCCCGGCCAGAGCGCTGGCCCCGCCCGTTGCGGCGACGGTGGTCGCCACCGCCCCACCGGTGATCAGCAGACTGCGCCGACTCATGGCCTGCGTCGATTCCGACATTCGCGTATCCCATCCGTAGCGCCATCCGGTTTGCGGCACCACGATGGCCCGGTGGCGGGCCCGCGATCGCCACGGCGTGCCCTGTTCGAGGTCGATTACCCCGGACGGACGCGGTCCGGAGAGAGGGGCCTCGCCAGCTCCCGCCGTCGTCCGGCTTCAGGACGGAATGGTCCTCCAGGGGCCTCCACGGTCCTCCACGCTGCCCTGGTGGCCTTGTCCTCCGCCGCCGTGATCGGACGCGGCGTCGCGTCAGCGGTTCGCAGCGGCAGGCGGGGCATCCGCTGCGAACCGCTGACGGAAGGGTCAGGCGGGAGCGCACCCCGGCGGGGGTGTCTCAGGTGAGGAGTTGGAAGAGGTACAGGCCTCGTTCGCCCCCCACCGCGAGTTCGTGATCTGTCCCCCAGGCAGCCGAGAGCAGTGCTCCTTCGGTTCGCGCGACGGCCACGACGTCCTATCCCGTGGCAGCCCAGATCCGCACCGTCCCGTCGACGCCGCAGGCGGCGAGCCAGCTGCTGTCCTGCGCGATCGCCACCGAATTCGCCCCGGTGGCGACGACGCGGGGGAAGGTCCAGCCGGTCGACCGGCCCTGCTGGTATCGCTCCCACACCCACACCCACCCGGCGCGGCAGACGGCGGCCAGCCAGGTGCCGTTCGGGGCGATCGCCACCGAGCGCAGCGAGTCGCGGGTGGGCACGGTGAGGGTGACCCTCCGGGCCCGGTAGGCCCAGTCCCAGATCTGCACCGTCCCGTCGTCGCCGGCGGCGGCCAGCGAGGTCCCCTCCCGGGCGACCGCCACCGAGGTCACCGGGCTGGTGGGGCCGGTAAGGGTGGTGGTGCAGGCTCCGGTGACCCGGTCCCAGATCCGCACGGTCCTGTCGTCGTCGCCGCTGGTGGCGAGCCAGGTCCCGTCCCGGGCGACCGCCATCGAGTTCACCCGGACAGTGGGGCCGTCGAGGGTGGCGGTGCAGGCTCCGGTGGCCCGGTCCCAGATCCGCACCGTCTCGTCGTCGCCGGCGGTGGCGAGCCAGCTGCCGTCCGGGGCGAACGCCACCGACGTCACCCGGGCGGCGGGGATGGTGAGGGTGGCCGTGCAGGTCTCGGAGGCCCGGTCCCAGATCCGCGCTTTCCCGTCGGCGCAGACGGCGGCCAGCCAGGTGCCGGCCGAGGCGAACACCACGGACTTCGTCCGGGCGGTGTGGCCCGGGCGTGAGGACGTCGGAGTGATCGACGCGTGATCCCAGATCCGCACCGTTCCGCCGTCATGGGCGGTGGCGAGCCAGCTGCCGTCCGGGGCGATCGCCACCGAGTTCACCCCGTGGGTGTCGCCGTCGAGGGTGGCCGTGCAGGCTGCGGTCGCCCGGTCCCAGATCCGCACGGTCCTGTCGTCGCCGGCGGTGGCGAGCCAGGCGCCGTCCGGGGCGATCGCCATCGACGTCAGTGAGTAGTAGGTGGGCACGGTAAGGGTGACGGTGCATCCCCCGGTGGCCCGGTCCCAGATCCGTACCCGGCCGTCGTTGCCGGCGGCCGCCAGCCAGGTCCCGTCCCGGGCGACCGCCAGCCCGTTCACCGAGCCGCTGGGGCCGGTGAGAGCGGCTGTACAGGCCCCGGTGGCCCGGTCCCAGATCCGCACCGTCCTGTCGCCCCCGCTGCTGGTGGCGAGCCAGCTGCCGTCCGGGGCGATCGCCACCGGGCCGGTGGGGCCGTCCAGGGTGGCGGTACAGGTCCCGGTGGCCCGGTCCCAGATCCGTGCTCTCCCATCCTCCCCGGCGGTGGCGAGCCAGGTGCCGTCCTGGGCGACGGCCACGGAGTTCACTGCGTTGGTGTGGCCGTTCAGGGTGGCTGTGCAGGCCCCGGTGGCTCGGTCCCAGATGCGCACTCTCCCGTCCTCTCCGGCGGTGGCGAGCCAGGTGCCGTCCTGGGCGACGGCCACGGAGTTCACTGCGTTGGTGTGGCCGTTCAGGGTGGCTGTGCAGGCCCCGGTGGCTCGGTCCCAGATGCGCACTCTCCCGTCCTCTCCGGCGGTGACGAGCCAGGTGCCGTCCGGCGCGAACACCACCGAGCACACCCGGCCGCTGTGGCCGGCGAGGGTGCGGAGCAACGCGGGTGAGGGGGCGTCGGGCAGGGGCCATCGCGTTGCCAGACAGGGGCGTTGGGCGGGATCACGCCGACGCGCGGTGACCGGGGGCTGCCAGAGCGGATGGGTGTCCAGGCGGGTGTGCAGGACGCCGGTGAGGACATGGGACGGGCGGGTGGGGGTGAGGAGGTGAGCGGTCTGGGCGAGGCTGCGGGCCAGGAGCCGGGTGTGCGGGGTGTCGATGCGGGCGAGGTCCGTCCAGGGCGCACCGGGTCCACGCTGCACGAGGCGGGCCTCCACCCAGCGCAGGTCACCCGCCACGGCCTCAGCCGACGCGGCGCGCCCGGCTGCGAGCAGGTGGTCGATGAGATGGTCGAGGAGATAGCCGTCCTGGAGCTGCCACCAGGCGCGTTCGGGAGCGGGTGCGGTGGGGACGAGGGGCTGCGCCGGGGGCAGGGTGGCGGCGATCGCGTCGATCAGGCGGCCGTTGAGGCTTACCAGGCCGACAGGACCGAGATCACCGCGGAGGTAGTCGCGGATGACGTCGTGCAGACTGATGGTGCCACCGCGCCGCGGGTCGACGGTGCACAGGGACAGACGTTCCAGAGTCCGGCACAGTACGCGCGTCTCGTCGTCCGCCAGTCCGCCGCCCGCCTGCCACAACAGGGCGACGACGGATACGGGAACGGACTCGTCCTCGGCGAAGATGCCGAGCTCGGTGAAGCGGTCGGCGCCACCGGACGGCAACAGGGTCGTGGCGGCCTCGACCGATGCCTTGACGGCCTGATTGCGCAGGACGGGGTCGTCGAGGTCCCAGACGGCGTCGGGAGCGTCGACGGCGGCAGGCCCGATGCTGCGCAGCCGCTGGAGGGTCCGCGCGGCGGTGGCTGCGGGATCGGCCCCGGCGGCGCACTGTTCCGCGATCAGGCGATTCGTCAGGCGCAGCAGCAGAGCCCAGCGGCCGGTGGCGTTCAGCAGGGCGTCCACGAGGGCCGACGGCAGCGGGGGCAGGTCCCAGGTCAGTACGGCCTCGGCCTGGTCGTACGACATCTGGTCGACCTGGATGCGGACCGTGCCGGACGGCAGCAGGGAGGGGTTGCGCGTGGTGACCAGCCGGACACAGCGACGGCCCCCTGCCAGGAAGGGGGCGAGTTGCTCCGATTCCCACGCGTCGTCGAGAACGAGCAGGGTGCGGGGGCGCTGGTCGAGGAGCCTGCCCAGGTGGGCGCCGGCCAGGTTCGGGTCGTCGAACTCGGTGGTGTCGCCGGTGATGAACCGGGTGACCTCCGCGACCTTGGCCGCCACGGCCGCACGTCCGCGGACGTCCCGTCCGATGGTGACGTGGTAGATCCGGGAACGGAACCGCCACCGCACGCGCCTGCGGGCGCACACGGCGGTTGCGAGTGTGGTCTTTCCGAACCCTCCCGCTCCCCACAGGGAGGTGGTGATACCCACGGCGCGGCCGCCGCGGCACACGGCTGCCGCGGTGGCGCGGGTCTGGGCCCGGTCCACGAACCAGTCGGGAACGGTCACGGGCGGCGGGAGCGGCGGATCGTCCCGGCCCGCCGGTGGACGCACCTGCATCCACATCAGGACTCCGGCCGACAGGAAGGTCAGCGCTCCCAGCACACCGACCCACGGCCACGGATGTCGGCGAAGCTCATCCAGCACGCCGGGCCAACGCGCGGTGGATGTGGCGGCGTTCCCCGCCAGCGCGAGTAGCACCGCGAGCACCGCACTCGCCGCGGCCAGCGTCACCAGAACCGGTGTCCACACCCGCACCCGCACGCCCCAACCCCCCGGTCACGAGACCCTGCCCCGGAACACTAGCCACAGACCATCCGCACCAGCAGCAGAACGCCACAATCCCGCACAGGCACCACACTTGGGAATCGGTCACTCGATCCGCGCATTTCTGTTCCCGCGACGAAGGGGCTATTGACCGGTCAATTGGGTGATTGTACGGTCTAGGCATGGCCGTGCCGCTCTACGTACAGATCAGGCGAGAGTTCGAAGCGAAGATCCGGGACGGGGGGCTGCCGCCCGGCTCGCGTCTGCCGAGCGAGATGGATATCTCCGCCGAGTACGGCGTCAGTCGTGCCACGGCCCAACGGGTCCTCAACGACCTGGCGGAAGCGGGACTGGTGATCCGCCGTCGGCGCCACGGCACGTTCGTCGCGGACGTGACGCGGCAGATCAACCTGCTCAACTTCGTCACCCCCTCGGCAGCCGCGAAGGGCGTACCGGGCAGACACGACGTCGTTTCCGCCCGGATCGTCAGGGCCGCCGACGCCGTCCTGACCCTCCCCGGCGCCTCCGCCGACACGGCCGTGGTGGAACTGGTCCGCCGCAAGCTGAACGTACGCGAGGAGCCCCAGTCGGTCGAGCGGCACGTCGTGCTCTTCGCAGCCGCCCCCGACCTGCTGAACGAGAACCTCGAAGACCTCGTCACCCTCCCGTATCTGCAGCGCAGGGGAGTACCGATCGACGCGATCCGGCTCTACCTCGACCCGGTGACCCTCGACGAGCACGACGCCACGCTGCTGCACAGCGAGGCCGGAACGCCCGCGCTGATGAGGCGCAGGGAGTTGCGTGCCGACGACGGCAGCACCGTCGAGGTGGTCACGACCCTCGTCCGCCCGGGTACCGCCGAGTTCTTCCTGGAGCTTCCGGTCCCGGCCAAGTGAGCAACGTGTCGCTTCCAGAAAGGGGACACGCAGACAATGAAGGTCATCATCATCGGTGCCGGCGTGCTCGGCGTGAGCGTCGCAAGGCAGCTTGCCCTCGCCGGCGAGAACGTTCTCCTGCTCGATCAGCGGGGAGCCGGCAGGGGAACGACCGCGACCACCTTCGCCTGGACCAACTCCAGCCGGAAGCCCGACCCGGACTACCACCGCCTGAACCTCGCGGGGATGGAGGAGCACGCCAGGCTCGCCGAGCAACTGCGCGGCGCACCGTCGTACTTCCCCAGCGGGGCGCTGCAGTGGGCGGACGCCGCGAACGAGCGGCGGCTCGCCGACAACGTGGAACGACTCCGGGCCCTCGACTACCCCGCACACTGGGTCACCCCCGACGAAGCAACGCGGATCGCAGGCGGCCTCCGCGTCCCGGCGACCGTCACGGCCATCGCGCACTTCCCCAGCGAGGGATACGTGCTGCCGGACCTCTTCGTGCACAACCTGCTGGCGGACGCCGAGCGACACGGAGCCACATACGCGATCGGCGAGGTCGTAGCCATCGACGACAGGCCTGACGGAGTGTCCGTCACCCTGGCCGGAGGCGAGGTCCGCACGGGTGATCGAGTCGTCCTGGCGGCAGGCCGCTGGACACAACGGCTCGCCGCGCGGGCCGGGATCGACGTTCCCATGGTGACGGACACCGGTCGCGGGGCGCAGACCGTCGGCCTGCTCGGATACGCCAGGTCCCCGGAACTCGACCTGCGCTGTGTGATCCACAGCCCCGGCCTCAACCTCCGCCCCGAGGCCGGCGGGCATACCGTCCTGCAGGCGCTCGATCTGAACGCCGACGTCGATCCGGCAGATCCTCCGTCCGCGGACGGGGACATCGCGAGCACCCTCGCGCGGCGATTCTCCGCACTGCTGCCCGACCCGGGCCGGGCAGCGGAGATCGCCCCGCGCATCGACCTGCGCATCGGCTTCCGGTCACTGCCCGCGGACGGCCACACCGTCGCCGGCTACGCCTCCACGCGGTCCCGCGTCTACTGCCTCGTCTCGCACAGCGGGGTCACCCTGGCACCGATTCTGGGACGGCTGGTCGCGACCGAGATCACAACCGATCGGGAACAGGACCTCCTTGGGCCCTTCCGGCCCACACGATTCACCGGCGTACGGCGCTCGGACACCGAGGTGGATCAGCACGCCACCGGTCTGGGCGAGCAGTAGCCGACCGACCTCGCCGTCACCGAGAGACCTCGGGGTGGTCCTGCGCAGCGCAGCCAACGTGCGGGCGCGTCCGACGAAACCGAGGTCACGCCGAGCGGGCGGGGTCTGCTCGCTCGGCGTCGGGGCCTTCGAGGCGTACGACGTTCAGCGTCTCGGCGACCGCGCTCACGGCGGCGTCGTACTCCTGCCGCCGCGGGGTCTCCTCCGTGGTGCCGATGGCGCTCTGCCAGGCAGCCAGTGCCCGTTGGGCGCCGTCGGTGCGGCTCAGATACGTGACGTACGCCGCCCGTCGCACCGCCCGCTGGTTCGCCAGCGTCTGTTCGGTGAGGGTGCGGCGGGCGACGTCGAGCTGGGCGGTGGCCTGGAGTTGGCCTGCGTCCCAGGCCGCGGCGGCCTGTTGCCGTCCGGCCTCTCACGCGGCGGCCGCCTGGCGCTCGCCCGCCGCCCAGGCGGCCGCGGCCTGGCGCTTGGCGGCGGCGAGCGTGAACACCCCCGTGAGAGCTCCGCCGCCGATCGCGGCCCCGGCGGCGATCAGTGCCGTCACCGCGGCCTCGTCCACGTCAGGCGCCCAGCGCCGTCAGCACCACGGACCTGGCCTCCTCCTGGACCTGCCGCAGATGGTCCGGCCCGAGGAAGGACTCGCCGTAGATCTTGTAGACGTCCTCGGTGCCCGAAGGGCGGGCCGCGAACCAGGCGTTGGCGGTGGCGACCTTGATCCCGCCGAGGGCGGCGCCGTTGCCGGGGGCCTCGGTGAGCACCGTGGTGACCGGCTCCCCGGCGAGGGTGTCGGCGGTGACCTGGCGCGGGGACAGCTTGGCGAGCAGCGCCTTCTCCTCGCGGGAGGCCGGGGCGTCGACGCGCGCGTAGGCCGGGGTGCCGAAGCGGTCGGTGAGCTGGGCGTAGTGCTGCGACGGAGTCCTGCCCGTGACCGCCGTGATCTCGGACGCGAGCAGGGCCAGGGTGATGCCGTCCTTGTCGGTGGTCCACACCGAGCCGTCGCGGCGCAGGAAGGACGCGCCCGCCGACTCCTCGCCGCCGAACCCGAGGCTTCCGTCGGACAGGCCGTCCACGAACCACTTGAATCCGACCGGGACTTCGACCAGCTGCCGGCCGACGTCCGCGGCGACCCGGTCGATCATGGTGGACGACACCAGGGTCTTGCCGATCCCGGCGCCCGCGGGCCACTGCTCCCGGTGCGAGAAGAGATACGAAATCGCCACGGCCAGATAGTGGTTGGGGTTCATCAGGCCCCCGTCCGGCGTGACGATGCCGTGCCGGTCGGCGTCGGCGTCGTTGCCGGTGGAGATGTCGAACCGGTCGCGCCGCTCGATGAGCGAGGCCATGGCGTACGGCGAGGAGCAGTCCATGCGGATCTTGCCGTCCCAGTCCAGCGTCATGAAGCGCCAGGTGGGGTCGGTGAGCGGATTGACCACCGTGAGGTCGAGCCGGTGCTGTTCGGCGATCCGGCCCCAGTAGGCGACGGAGGCGCCGCCCAGCGGATCGGCGCCGATGCGCACGCCGGCGGACCGGATCGCCTCCAGGTCCAGCACGTTCGGCAGGTCGGCCACATAGGTGCCGAGGAAGTCGTGGCGGCCGGTGCCGGGTGCGGCCAGGGCGCGGGTGTACGGGATGCGCCGTACGTCCTTCAGGCCGCCGGTGATGATGTCGTTGGCGCGGTCCTGGATCCAGGAGGTCGCCTGCGAACCGGCGGGGCCGCCGCTCGGCGGGTTGTACTTGAAACCGCCGTCGGCGGGCGGGTTGTGCGAGGGGGTGACCACCACGCCGTCGGCGAGGCCGGACGTGCGGTTGCGGTTGTGGGTGAGGATGGCGTGCGAGACCGCCGGGGTGGGCGTGTAGCCGTCCGCCTGGTCGATCAGGACGGTCACGTCGTTGGCGGCGAACACCTCCAGTGCCGTGATCCGCGCGGGCTCCGACAGGGCGTGGGTGTCGGCGCCGAGGAAGAGGGGGCCGTCGGTGCCCTGGGCGGCGCGGTACTCGCAGATGGCCTGGCTGGTGGCCGCGATGTGGTCCTCGTTGAACGCCGCCGCGAGGGACGAACCGCGGTGTCCCGACGTCCCGAACGCCACCCGTTGCCCGGGCTCGGCCGGGTCGGGGTGCAGCGCGTAGTACGCCGTGACCAGACGGGCCACATCGATGAGGTCCTCGGGCCCGGCGACCTGCCCCGCTCGCGCGTCCTGCATTTCCCGGCTCCTCCGCTACGGTCGACCGTTGGGTACGGCCCTCATTCTCCCCTGCCCGGTCCGCCGTGACGCTCATAGGGCGGCCTTGACGGTGAGCGTCCGGCGGCCGCGAAGCTGCGGGCCGGCGGGCGGGAGGGCACCGATGCGTGTCGTGGAGGCCCAACGGCCGTCAGCCGCCGCGCTGTTCGACGCGTGCTGGGCTCCGACGCCGGGAATGCGTCGACCCATGCCTCCACCCACCTGTCCGCGTGGGATCCGGGCCGTTCGAGCGGTGCGGTCCGCCGCGCGGACGCCGGACGAGGGCGCGTGACCCGGCTCGGGCAGGGGGTGGGGTGGTCAGCGCGTGGGGAGCACTCCGGTCGCGCCGAAGTCGGGTCTGGCCGTCCGGTCCCACCGCACATGCAGGGTGGCGGGCTTGCGGAACACCAGGCCGTACGGGGCCGCGGGGCGGTCGGGGTCGAGGCGCAGGGCGGGGAGGCCTTCGAGCAGGTGGCGGAGGGCGATGCGGGTTTCCAGGCGGGCGAGGTGCGCGGCGAGGCAGTGGTGCGGGCCGTGTGCGAAGGCCAGTTGCAGACGCGCGTTCTCGCGGCGGACGTCGAACACGTCGGGGTCGGGGAAGACGGCCGGGTCGCGGTTGGCCCCGGTGAGGGAGACGGTGACGAGGTCACCACGGTGGATGGTGGCCGGGCCGAGGACGGTGTCACGGGTGGCGTAGCGGTCCACGACCGCCGCTCCCGGTTCGAGGCGCAGTGATTCCTCGATCGCGCCGTCCAGCAGGTCGGAGTCGGCCCGGACCAGGGCGAGTTGGTCGGGGTGCCGCAGCAGGTGCAGCAGGGCGTTGGTGATCATCGCCTCGGTGGTCTCGATGCCTCCGAACATCAGCACCGCGGCATTGGAGGCCACCTCGGGCACGGACAGCTGCCCGGCTGCCGAGACGAGGAGGGAAGAGGCGTTCCGGTCGGCCACGGTGGCTTCCACGGCGGTTCGCAGCCGCGCGTACGCCGCGACGCCCGCGGGGCCCGCCTCGTGGCCGGCGGTGATGTCCGAGACCGACTGCACGATGGAGTCGTACCAGGCGAGCACCGTGTCCCCGTCGGTGCCGACCAGCCCCAGTGCCTCGGTCACGACCGCGACGGCGAGGGGTCCGGCGAAGGCCCGTCGCAGTTCGACGGCGCCCGTCGGCTCCAGCGCGGTGACGAGCCGGTCGGTCTCCCGCTCGATGAACGCGGCGAAACCGTCACGCACGGCCCGTGGGCGGAAGGGGGAGTTGAAGGGCTCGCGGTGCCGGGTGTGCTGGTCGCCGTCGAGCGACAGCATGCTGGGGCCGACGACCCGCGCGGTGGAGAACCGGGGGTCGTCGACGGTGAAGGTCTCGGCGTCCCGCATCACGCTCAGGGCGAGATCACGACGGGTCACCAGCCAGCCGTCCAACTCGGGGACCCAGGACACCGGCTCCCGCGCACGGAGCAACGCCAGTCGCGGATGCGGGTCCCCGGCGAGTTCGGCGAGCGTGGTCGCGGCACCGAGCGGGCAGGATTCGGCGACCCTCAGGAGGTGCCTCGGGCCTGGCAGGGAGGAACTGTTCACCCGCGTGAGGCTAACAACGCGCTCCGAAGGTGAGGAGGCGGCCGAACGCTGTGCGATGAAGCCGGTCGAGGCCGCGACGTGTGTACGCGGGGCGCGCGGCACGGGCGGCATGGATGTGCGGACCGGCTTCGCTGGTGTCGACGGCTGGACGGGGGATGCGGGCGGTGGTGTGGCGGCAGGGCGCCGAGCAAGGGTGCGGTGTTCGGGCATGCGGTCACGTGGTCGACGAGGCGGTCCCCTGCCTAGTCCTTGCGGGCGAGCAGTTGAACCTCCTTGAACTGCCTTCGGTCGGCGGGCTGAGGCTCGCGGACCATCCTGGCCACTTCGGCCAACCCGAACTCGCGCAGCGTCGCGGCGAGGTGATCAGGCCACCACCGATAGGCCGGCGCGACGGCGTGATCGAAGACCTGCGTCGGCTGAGACGGGTCGTCGCTTGCCGAAAAACTGACCAGCAGGTGGCCGCCGGGCGCCAGCACACGATGGAACTCCGCCAGGATGACGGGGAGTTCCCGTGGCGCAGTGTGGATGATGGACCAGCGTGAGAGCACGCCGCCCAGCGCGCCGTCGGCGATGTCCAGCGCGGCCATCGAGCCCACGTCGAACCGCAGGTCCGGATAGGCCTGTCGAGCCAACTCGATCATCGCAGGAGAGGCGTCGACGCCGAACGCCGCCAGCCCCAGCTCGTCCAGATGAGCGGTGATCTGGCCGGGTCCACACCCCAGGTCCGCGACCCGACCGTCCCCACCCGCACGGACGACCTCGGCGAAGGCGCCCAGGATCGCGCGGTCCAGGGGGCGGTCACGCAGCGTGTCGCGGAACAGCTCCGCATAGGTGGGGGCAACGGCGTCGTAAGCCTCGCGGGTGGCGTCGAGGGCATCGTGTTCGGCCATGCTCGCGACAGTAGTGCGTGGTCCCGGGGCGAGCCGAGTGAATCACGATCTTCCCGCCTGTTCGCCCGGGCCGTCGCTGGTTCACTCAGGACGAGTGGGAAGTGGCCCTGGGGCTGCTGGAAGACCGGCGCTGCCACGCGAAGGGCACCGGCCCCTCCCGCACGGTCTGGGAGGGGCCGGTGCACCTGGCCGTGGATGAAGTCGGGCATGAAGTCGGGGATGAAGCGGGGCGGGTCGCGTCAGCTCGACTCGACTCCGACCGTCAGGGGCCCGGCGTACCCGGCCGACTGAAGAGCTCCTGGCCGCCGGTGAACGAGCCGTCGGGGGTGAGTCGCACGATGACGTGCACCTTGAGGTGGATGTGGATGCACCGGCGGCGGTACCGGAGAATCCGGAGTACTCGCCGAGTACATCGGCGTGCCAGACCTCCACCAGGGCGTTGCTGATCGGGACGCAGGTGTCGTCGTCGACGACGGTGAGAGTGGTCAAGTCCCTCCCGGGGCATGGAGGTTGAGGATCGATGCCCTCCCGGAGCGCCGGGCCGGACGGCCTGCGCGGGCGGTCAGGGCTTGATGTAGGTGCAGATGGCCAAGGGGCTGTGCGGGCCGTACGGGGACGTGTCGGCGGGCCAGTCGCCGAAGCGGCGCTCGGGTAGGAGACCGGCGTCGCGCGCGTAGGCGTCCAGTTCGTCCGGGGCGGTGAGCCGGGAGACCTCGGTGCCGACACGGGTGGTGCCGTCGGACTCGTACCAGACGTGGGAGAGGTGCCACAGGGACCCCTCGGGCAGGAGGAGGGAGTGGCTCTGCAGTCCGGTGCCGGGTTCCGGGTAGGGAGTGAAGTACGTGGCGCGGGCGCGGCCTTCGTGCAGGGTGAGGATGGCCGGCTTGTTGTGGGTCTCCACGACGAGTCGGCCGCCGGGGGTCAGCAGGTCGGCGGCGCGCTGCACGGCCTGTCGCTGTTCCTCGGGGGTCAGCAGCATCGACAGGGTGGCGCAGACGGCGTAGACGAGCCCTACGGTGCGGTCGGCGGTGTACGTGCGGATGTCGGCGTGCAGAGGCTCGACGGGGGTGTCGTCGGTCAGGTTCTTGCGCAGAAGTTCGAGCATCTCGGGCGAGGAGTCGACGCCGGTGATCCTGCCGACGCGGCGCGACAGCGGGAGCGCGATCCGCCCGTTGCCGACGCCGAACTCGACGGTGCCCGAGGCCGGGTCGGGGTGGAGGGAGACCAGGCTCTCGACCTCGGCGGCGACGGACGCGTCGTCGGGGAAGAGGCGGTGGTACCAGTCGTCGAACTGCCGGCCGTAGCCGATGTCGTCGATGATGCCGGTCGTGGTGGAGTGGGCGGCCGTGGGCAAGGGGGTGGACGGGGCGGATGGGGTGGACGGGGCCGCGGTGGTGGGCGTGGCGGGTGTGCTCATGGGTGGTGCCTCCGCTTCTTGGTCGGTGTGGTCCTCGGATGGGCGTTCCTTCTGGCCTGTGAGCAGGCGCCGAACAGCACCACGAGGGCGGCGCCGATGACGGCGGGGGTACTGACGGCCCGGGTGGTGATCAGGAAGCCGACGATGCCGAGGGCCACCACGAACGGGATCAGCAGGAAGTCGTTCATCAGGTTCTCCTGTCGGGAATTCGTTCTCCTGTCGGGTTTTCTGGGTCAGGACGCCATGTCGCTGAGTTCCTGCAGTCGGGCGAGCCGGCGGTAGAGGTCGCTGTGCCGGTGGAGTTCGTCGTGGGTGCCGACGGCGTGCACCCTGCCCCGGTCGAGCACGACGATCTGCTGGGCCTCGGTGACGGTGGACAGCCGGTGGGCGATGGCGATGACCGCGCAGAAGCCGGAGATCATCGCGATGCTGTCGCGCAGCGCGTTCTCCGATTCGGTGTCGAGGTTGGCGGTGGCCTCGTCCAGGAGCAGGAACCGGGGTGCCTGCAGCAACGTACGGGCGATGGCGAGGCGTTGCCGCTGACCGCCCGACAGACCGGCGCCCCGGTCGCCGAGTTCGGTGTCCAGGCCGTGGGGGAGCGCGGCGATCACCTCGGTCAGGTTGGCCATGCGCAGCGCCTCGGCGATGTCCTTGTCGTCCGCGTCCGGCGCGCTGTAGGTGAGGTTCTCCCGGATGGTGCCGCGCAGCAGGGTGTGGTCCTGGTCGACGTAGCCGACGATGGACCGCAGTTGGTTGAGCGGCAGGTCGGTGATGTCCGTGCCGTCGATGCGGATCGCCCCGGACACCGGGTCGAAGAGCCGCTCGATCAGCTGGAAGACGGTCGACTTGCCACCGCCGGAGGGGCCGACGACGGCGGTCAGACCCTCGGACGGGACGGTGAAGGAGACCCCGTCGAGGACGACCTTGTCGCTGCCAGGATAGGAGAACCGGACGCCGTCGAAGGTGAGTCCGGGTTCGTACCCGCGCCCGAACGGGCGGGCGGCACGCGGCCGTTCCTCCGGCCGGCTGCTGTCCGGGTCCGTCTCGACCTCGATCTTGCCGAGCTCCGCGAGCCGCTCCACCGACGCTCTGCCGATCTGGAACTGCGCGATCGACTCGAACAGCGTCAGCAACGGCGCCACCAGGTAGAACAGATAGAGGATGAACGCCGTCAGGTCGGCGGTGGGCATCGCCCCGGTCGCGGTGCGGGCCGCGCCCAGGCCGATGACGACCGTCAGGGCGAGCTGGGTGCCGATGCTCATGGTCGGGTCGAGCAGCGACGACATCACCGTCACCTTGATCCCCGACTTCCGGGCCCGCCGTGCGATGGCCGCGATCCCCTCGGCCTCGCGGTCCTCGGCCCGGGAGGCCTTCACGGTGGGCATCGCCCCCAGTACCCGCAGCAGGGCGGAGCCGAAGGTGCCCAGGTCGGTCTGGTTGCGCACCGACACCTTCCGCACCCCGCGCGCCAGGTAGAGCGAGACGACGCTGGTCGCGCCGAGGCAGACCAGGGTGGCGGTGAGCAGCACGGTGTCGATCCAGGCCATCAGGGCGATCCCGCCGATGACCAGGAAGCTGTTGTTGAGGATGCTGTCGATCGCGTGCGTCATGGTGGAGCGGGCGAGCATGGTGTCGCTGACCATCCGGGAGAACACGTCGCCCTGCTGCAGGCCGCTGTACGCCTTGAACCGGGAGCGCAGCAGCCGCGAGGCCAGGGTCCGGCGGATGTCGTAGACGATGTTCTCCCCGGCCAGCCCGATGACGTACGAGTGGAGTGCGCCCAGGGTGGCGTCGGCGATGAACAGGGCCGCGCCCACCATGATCGGGCCGGTCAGCGAGCGCCCTTCGCCGACGGCGGCGACCAGTGAGCCGATGACCGCGGGCTGGGCCAGGGACGTCGCGGCTCCCAGCAGGCCGAGGACGATGCCGAGCAGGACCAGGCGGCGGTGCCGGCCCATGGCCCGCCAGGGTTTCGCTCCCTCGCCCCACAGCAGGTGCAGGTTGAGCTGGGGAACCGCCCGGTGCATGGCGCGCCGCCCGCCACCGGGCCCGCCCTCCTTCTCCAGGTTCACCGGCGGGTCCTGCGGGCGTGTGTGCCGTCCCCGGCCGGCCGACCGGTCACTCATTTCGCGCCCTCGGCCCCGCGGCGGCCGTCCGCACCCCGTTCACTCGTGCTCCCTGCCGTCCTCTTCCGCTTCCGCCCGGTCCCTGGTGAGCCGCAGGCCCGCCTTGAGGAGGCCGACCGCGAAGATCAGGATTCCGAGGAGGATGAAGGGGGTGGCGATGTCCATGATCACACCTTTTCTGGAGTCTTGGCCGGGGTCCGTGTCAGCGGGGTGCCGGGGGCCTGCGGGTCGAGGGGGACGAACGGGGAGACGAACACGAGCTCGGGACGGTGGCGCGTGTCGTAGCCGGTGGCCCGGGCCAGGGCGAACTGGAACCCCCGGAACTCCCCGGCCACGGGGCCCCGGGACCTGATGAGGACGCGCAGGTGCTCGGTGACCATCCGGTACCCGGGAGTGCGTGAGGCCGCCTCGAAGCCACCGAACTCCAGGGTCGGGAGGATGTCGGCGCACGCGTCGAAGACCCCCTTGTCCGCGCGGCGCGTGGGGAACCACACGATGTGCTGGGGCTTGCGCGTCTCGGTCGTGAACGCGTCGTGCCACGGGGAGGCGTTGCCGTCCGCGTCCACCGTGCGGTACAGGAAGTGGCTGTCGTGCATGCAGGGATTGGGGGCGAAGAACCTCCAGTTCGGCACCAGGGACAGGATGTCCTTCGAGCGGAACCTGGAGAACTGCTCGAAGGGGTGCTGGCCCGCGACGGTGACGACCAGCATGGCGGCTCCGGCGATCCGCCAGGCCGCGCCTTCGCCGGTGAACGGATTCTTCAGCGGGAAACGTCGCAGGGTGCTCACCGCGCGGCCTCCTTGTCGAGCGTGACGGATCGGGTGGACCGGGGTGCCCGGGAGCGCTCGTCGACGCCCTGGAAGAACGCGAGGACACGGTCCGTGACCTGGTTGGCGAGACGGCTGTTGATCAGCAGGGTGTCGTGTCCCGCGCCTTCGATGACCACCGTCTCGCTGGGCGCCCGGCGGTGGGCCTCGGCGAGCTCCCGGTGCATCAGCAGTTGCTCGGGGTCGCGGTCCACGGTCCGCTGGGCGGAGATCACCAGGCCGGGCACGCCCTCGATCGGGTCGAGCCGCCCGGGGTAGGCCTTGAAGTCCTCCTGCAGCGCCTTCCATTCGCGGCGCGCCGCGTACCACATCCGCGCGTCCGCGTACTGGGCGAAGACCTTGTCGTGGTAGGCGGCGGGCAGTTCCTTGATCCACCACGGGCGCGTGAGGAGAGCCCCGGTGCCGAGGCGCAGTGCCCGGCTCATGGACTCGAAGGTGCCGCCCAGGCCGGCGCCGGACACCCTCTGCTGGGCCGAGCGGTTGAACTGGTCCGGGTGCGAGGAGTCGAGATACACGACGCCGTGCACCCGGTCGCCGAGGTGATGGACGGCTCGGCGGGCGAGTTCCCCGCCGATCGAGTGGCCGACCAGGATCACCTTGCGGTGCGGTGCCACGGCGCCGTTCACCAGGTCGACGAGGTCGTCGACGGACTCCGACAGCCGGTAGGCGGTGGTCGCCCCGCGGCGGCTGCCGGCGTATCCGGCGCGGGCGTAGGCGATGACGCCGTACGTGGTCTCGTAGGACAGGCGCTCGCTGATCCAGGCGTAGTGCTCGCTGGTGGACAGCAGACCGGCGGCGAGCACGAAGACCGGCCGCCCGGCGTCCCCCACCGACATCTCCTCGTACTGCAGCCGGTTGCCGTGCCGGGTCGTCAGCACGCGAGAGGTCCGCCAGCCCTCGGTGGTGCGGATGCGTCGCTGTACGGCGGTGACGGCAGCGGCCGCCGTCGCCCCCGCGAGCACGGTGAGGGCGGCCGGCAGAGCGCGGTCGTCGCGTCCCGCGACGGCGGGGTGAGTGCGGGGAGCCGAGGTGTAGGCGACCAGGGGGTGCATCGCGGGGAACGCGGTGGCGAACCTGCCGAGCCCCATGAAGTAGCCGTTGGCCAGGTGGAACGCGGCGGCGCTCGCGAGGACGGGACGGGTCAGCTTGCCGTCTTTGAGATAGGCGAGCGGGAAGAGGCACTCCAGCGCCAGCACGCTGTGGGCGAGCAGTTTGGCGGCCCGGGGGTTGTTCCGGATCCACGCGTGCATGCCCTCGTGGCCGTATGTGTGGGTGCGCATCACGCCCGGAAGTGCGGAGCCGTCGCGCCAGTCCGGGCCGAGCAGCTTGACCCAGCCGGAGATCAGGTAGGAGAGGTTGGACTGCAGGGCGACGTACCACAGCAGGGCGTCCTTGGCGGCCGGCGAGGGCACCAGGCGGGCGCCGCCGGTGGCGAGTTGCACGAGGGTCGCCACCTGGTCGGCGCCGTCGCTTCCGTAGTGCTGGCGAGGGCCGAGGAGGGCGGAGGTCGCACCGAGGAAGAGGCTGCCCGCCCCGCGCCAACCGGACTTGCCCGGCAGCAGCATGGCGGAGGCGACCGCGGCCCGTGTGACGTGCAGTGCCGTCGTGGTCCGGGTTCCGCTGGCGATGTCGACCAGTCGACGCAGCAGAGGATGCGCGTGCGCGATGCTGTCCTTGGCGATCTCCCAGTCGTTCATTCCCCCCTTGCCCATCTCGTGGCGCTGGGTGAGGTATTCGAGGGACGAGGTGAGGCTCGTCGCGGCGGCCAGCCGCTCCGACAGGCCCAGCGCCCGGTCCCTGCCGACCGGCATCGGGCTGAACACCGCGGAGGCGACCCTGCCCGGCACCGCGGAAGTGATCCTTCGGACGAGTTTCATGGAACCTCTTTTCCTGGTACTTTTGAGCACGTTTTTTGCGTGCGGCGAAACCCGCTGCCGGACCAGAACAGCCCTCTGGTCCGACAGCGGGTTCCTATGAGTTCACCGCCGGTTGTCAGACCGCGGGCGGCGGACCGCCGGCCGCGGCGAGCGCGGCCGCGTTCTGGGCGTTGGCCTCCGCCGCCAGGTTGTTGGCCTCCGCGGCCTGCGCGACACCGACCGTGGCGCCGATGCCGGCCAGGGTGGCGCCGACGCCCTCGGCCGCCTGGGCGATCCTGCCGATCCGGGCGATCCGCGGGGTGCCCAGGGTCGGGCGAGCGGCGACGTAGACGACACCCTCGACGGGGATTTCCACGCTGTTCAGCGCGTTCTCGATGCTGCTCATTTCTTTCATCCTCTCGCGTTCGGGACTTCGGAAGTTCTTTTCTTCCGGTGCCCTTCTGGAGAAAACATTAGGCTCTCGCCGGCCGCCTCCGCATCGATAAAATTACCTATTGTTGAGCGCTGTCTTTCGCGCCGGAAACAGACTCCTGCGGGCACGGAAAAGGCCTGGACCGAAGAGGTCCAGGCCTTTTCCGTGATGGTGCGCACCGCGGCGCCTTCCCGGTTCATCCTTTCCCGCGTCGCCGCCCGAGATCGCGCAGGGCCGACGCGGCGGCGTTCGCGCCGCACATGCCGTGGGCGCCGGCGCCCGGTGGTGATGCCGCGGAGCAGATGTACGTCCCGGGGACTCCCGTGCGGTACGGGTCGAGCGCGACGCGGGGACGCATCGCCAGTTGGAGGGCGGTGTTCGCCCCGGTGACGATGTCCCCGCCGACGTAGTTCGGGTTGTAGTCCTCGAAGGCGGCCGGCGGGCGGACGGCCATGTCGAGGACACGTTCACGGAACCCCGGGGCGAACCGCTCGATCTGCCCGACGATCGCCTCGGTCGCGTCGCCGTCGTAGCCGTGCGGAACGTGTGCGTAGGTCCAGAGGGGGTGGAGGTCGCCCTTCGAACGCCGTGGATCGGCCAGATACTGCTGCCCGACCAGGACGAACGGCCGCTCCGGCATACGCCCGGCGTGGATCGCCCGCTCGGTGGCGGCGACCTCCTCGTAGGCCCCGCCGAGGTGGACGGTGCCGGCCCGGCGGGCCGCCTCGTTGGCCCAGGGCACACCGTCCTGGACGGCGAAGTCGACCTTGAAGGCGCCCGGGCCGTGGCGGTAGCGGCGATAGGCCCGGGCCACCCGCCCCGGCAGCCGGTCGCCGAGGATGTCGGCGACCGCACGGGGGGCGAGGTCGAAGAGGACCAGGTCGGCCGGGGGCAGATCGGCAGGGGAGAGCACCCGTACACCGGTCTCGATCCGGCCGCCGAACTCCGTGAGCTGCGCCGCGAGCGCGTCGCCGATCGCCCGGGAACCACCCGCGGCCACCGGCCAGCCATACCGGTGACCGGCGGCGATGATCGTCAGGCCGACCGCGGCGCTGGCCGGCCGGTCGAACGGGCGGAACGCGTGCGCGGCCACCCCGGCGAAGAGCGCGCGGGCGCTCTGCGACCGCCAGCGCCGGGCCACCACGGCGGTGGGCAGCAGGGCCTGCGGACCGAACGCGGCCAGGCGCAGCGGATGGCGCGGCCGATGGAGGAGCGGCTGCATGAGGTCCTCGGCGAGCGCGTCGTAGCCGTCCGCGAGCGGCCGGAAGACGCGCCGCCACCTCCGGCCGTCGCCGTCACCGAGGCCGTCGGCCGTCTCCTCCACCGACCGGTGCAGGACCCCGGCCTCGCCGGAGTCCAGCGGATGCACGCAGTCGATGTCCGGCAGGCGCCAGGTCAGGCCGTGGCGGCCGAGATCGAGGCCGCGCAGGAACGGGGAGCCGACGGCCATGGGGTGTGTGGCGGAGCAGTGGTCGTGCAGGAGGCCCGGGGTCAGTTCGCTGGTGCGGGTGCCGCCTCCGATGGTGTCGGCGGCTTCGAGGACGGTGACCTCGACGCCCTCCCGGGCGAGGAACACGGCGGCCGCGAGACCGTTCGGACCGCTGCCCACCACGACGGCCGTAGTCATACGTCTCCTGCGTCTCCTTTACGACGGGCGCCGGTCCACCGGTTCGCGAAGTGGCGTACGGGAAAAGCGGTGGACCGGGCCCTCGAAAAGGCCCGGTCCGGGCCGATTCACCACTCTGCGGGACGTGAGAAGGCCGTCCCGGCGCCTCTGGGTCTTCGACATTAGAGGGTGGGCCGTCCCGGCGCGATGCGCAGAATTGCCTAATTCCCGCCCCGGACCGCCTAACTCGCGTCCCAACTCATGTCCGGCTCGGGCTCCGCATGCGCATGCGGTTTGGCATGGCGTCCGGATGTCCGGCGGGACGCCGGACCCGCGTCCGCGGCCCCTTCCGCGTCCTGCGGCGCGGCTTCCGGGAGTACCGGGAAATGGGCGATGACCCACCAGCCGCTGTCGTCGGCGGGGCCCGCCGCCAGGGAGCCGCCGACCGCCTCCGCCCGCTCGCGCAGCCCGACCAGGCCGTAGCCGCCACGGCCTCCCGTGGGGCGGGAGACCCGCCGCTCGGGCGCCTTGTTGTACACGTCGACCCGGAGCAGGTCGCCGCGGGTGCGGTGGACGCGCACGGTCGCCTGGGTGCCCGGTGCGTGCCGTCGGACGTTGGTCAGCGCCTCCTGCACCACGCGGTGGACCGCGGAGCCCACCTCGGGCAGCAGTCCGCTCCGCCGGGCGGCTCCGGTGATCTCCAGTTGGGCCGTCGATCCGTCACCCTGGTCGCTGAACGCCGAGACCAGCTTGGTGAGTTCGGCGTACGGCTCCTCGGGGCGCTCGATGGAGGTCTGCTCGCCGTCCTCGCGCAGCACCCGGATCAGGCGGCGCATGGAGTCCATGGTCCTCTGCCCGGCCTCGGCGATGTTGCCCAGGATGGGGCCGACCTGCTGGGGCGCACTCTCGTGGATCACACCGGCGGCGTGTGCCTGCGCGATGATGCCCGTCACATGGTGGGCGACGAAGTCGTGCAGTTCCCGGGCGAGTTGAATCCGCTCGGCGAGCCGGACGGCGGCGATCGTACGGCGACGCCGGGCGTCCAGGGTGCGCAGATAGCAGCCCGCCCCGACGGCCCCGCCGACGGCGAACGTCAGCAGGAAGGGGTAGGTCAGGGTGATTCCCGTACCCCCGGTGCGCAGGGGTTCGTCGATGACGCTGGCCCCCATCGCGCCGGCCAGGGCGAGGGCGACGCCGGGCCGGGTGACCTTGCGGCAGGTGCGGGCGAGCAGGACCAGCATGCACGCCGTCTCCAGCAGGCCCCATGCGGGCAGGGCCAGCCCCATCAGGGAGGTGCCCAGCGTCACCGTCGTCGAGGCGGCCGCGGAGAGCCCCGCCCGCCACTCGATGCTCAGCCTCGATTCCGGCACCAGCACCAGCGCCAGGGCGACGGGGCCGGTCAGGAGCGGTAGCCAGTCGAGGGGGCCCTGGTGCTGCGATCCGATGATGCCCACGTCGAGCAGCCACAGCACGCCCAGCGCCGGGTACAGGGTGCGGTGGTTCAGCCGCTGCGCGGGTAACCGCGGAGGGCCGAGGTGCGGCTGGGTCGCTCGTGCCGAGAGTGCCGCGAGTGACGAAGTTGTCATGGAAGGGCAGGTTAGGCATGGGCATGCCTCCCCGGCAGAGGGTGGATCGATCTGTGGGGAGCGACACAGATCGACTACAGGACATTCACGGAATCACCGTCAACGCCCGGGCCGGACCGTTCCGTTGGCCCAGGCCCACGCGGCCACCTCGACGCGGTTGCGTACGCCCAGCTTGTGGTGGATGTGGCCCAGGTGCGTCTTCACGGTGGACAGGGACAGACACAGTTCGTCGCTGATCTCCTGGTTCGTGCGGCCCACCGCGACCAGCCTGGCGACCTCCAACTCCCGTGCGCTGAGGGCTGATTCGGGCACACCGCAGCCGTCCGCCGGGTTCGACGCCCGCTCCTCCAGCTGCTTCAGCAGCCGGACCGTCACCCCGGGCGAGACCAGCGCGTCACCACGCGCCGCCGCCCGCACCGCCTCGATCAGCAACGCGGGCGCGGCGTCCTTGAGCAGGAAGCCGCAAGCTCCGTTGCGCAGGGCGATGTTGAGGTAGTCGTCCTGGTCGAAGCTGGTGACCACCACGACCTGGGTCGGGTGCGTGGCCCCCGGTCCGGACAGCAGTCGGGTCACCTCCAGCCCGTCCAGCTTCGGCATACGGACGTCCACCAGGCACACGTCCGGCCGCAACGTGCGCGCCAGTTCCACGCACGCGAGTCCGTCGGCGGCCTCTCCGACCACCTCGATGCCTTCCTGGGCGTCGAGGATGAGCCGGAAACCGGCCCGGACCAGATCCTGATCGTCGGCGATCATCACACGCGTGGGGGTGCTGCTCACGCGGCCGAGCATGCCATGGATCACGTGGCCGGTCCGGCGGTCCGCAGAAGCCGAAGGTCGAACGGCCGTATGCAAAGGGGCGGTTGGTGCTTTCCCGGCGAAGGATCCGCCGTGGGCGGAAGGGTGCAGGCCGATCGGCCGATGACTACTGCCGGGTATCGGTCGAATGGTCGATGACCGGGGGCCGGGTGTCACGGAAGAGTCACAGCGCACCCGACGGACGACACGGGGTTTCTCGACCCCCTTTCGAACAAGGCAGGCACCCATGACAGTGGACAGCTCCGGCCGACTCAGCGCCCGGGAACTGGAGATCCTCCTTCTGGCAGCCCACGGGATGTCGGACGCGGACATGTCCCATCAGCTGTCGATCTCACCCCGCACGGTGGCTTCCCATATGCGCAGCATCCGGGAGAAGTTGTGCGCGAAGAACCGCACCCATCTCATCGTGACGGCCCTGCGTGCAGGGATCCTCGCACTGCGGACCGACAGGCCGGACGGGTTTGGTCTTCCGGACAGGTCGGACAGGTCGGACAGGTCGGACAGGCCGGTCCGTGCGGATCGCTCGGGGTGGCCGGACCGACTCGACCGCTTTGACGAAACGTTCCGCTTGACGGGGCGGAGCGGGGTCAGGGCTCGGCCCGTCGGCGTCGCGTAACGCGTGACCGAGTGCCCCGGGCCGGACTCGGCCCGGGGCACTTCGGGCCGACGCCGTGGACATCGCGAGCCTGTCCTGCGATCGGGCCCCCGACCGAGCCCGACGGGTGGTCGGACGGTGAGGGGCGGCTCACTGCCGCGGACCAGCCCCGGGGCGGCTCATCGGGACGCGTCGACCGGCAGCTCCAGACGCAGCTCGTAGCCCCCGTCCCCCAGGTGCCTGGACGTGACCGTTCCGCCGAGGAGTTCGGCGCGCTGGCGCAGGCCGATCAGGCCGTGGTGGGCGCCCGGGAGGGAGAGGGCCGGGCGGCCGGGCGCGGTGTTGGTGACGGTCGCGCGGAGGGTGCCGTCCCGCTGGCGGACACGGATGGTGGCCGTGGCGCCGGGGGCGTGCTTGCGGATGTTGGTGAGGGCTTCCTGGACCGTGCGGTAGACGGCGCGCTGGACGGGCGGCGGGAGGTCGTCCGGCAGGTCCGTCCGCAGGTCGGTGTCGATACCGCTGCCGGTGACGAGCCGGTCGAGGTCGGCGAGGGAGGGCTGCGGAGTGAGTTCGGTGGGGCGACTGCCGGAGGCGCGCAGTACGCCGACCATGTGCCGCAGCTCGTCCAGGGTCTGCACGCTGAGCAGCCGTATCGTGGCCGCGGCCTCCTTCGTCTCCGGGTCCCGGCCGGCGACCTGGAGGGCTCCGGCGCGGACGGCGATCAGACTGACCTGGTGGGAGACGGCGTCGTGCATCTCCCGGGCGAGCTGGGCGCGTTCCTGCGCCAGGACGCCCTGCGCGATCAGCAGCCGCTCGTGCTCACGCGCCTCGGAGACCTCCACGAGACGCAGTGACAGCTCCCGACGGGCCTGGACGAGCTGCCCGAGGAAGAGGGGCGCGGTCGCCTGCGCCAAGCTGTAGGAGAGCGGGATCAGGGCATGGCGGTCGGACAGGTCGGCGAACTCCGGTGAGGGCCAGGACCACCAGGTGAGGTCGCAGACCGTGAACCCCAGCGCGCAGACGGCCAACGGCACCCGGTGGTGGGTGCGCGAGGCGAGGGTGTACAGCGCCACCAGCGTGGCGAACACCGCGTCCGTGAACAGGGCGGTCGGCAGGGTGAGCAGGAAGGCCGGCAGCGGCAGACTGCGGCGCATGACGAGCGCGAAGGCCGCGAGCAGGGCGGCGGCCAACTCGTGGGGGTGATGGGTGCCCACGTCATGGATCCACACGTCCAGCAGCGACGTCGTGACGAGCACGGCATCCGTCGTCGGCCCGTGCGGGGTGCGGGTGGGGGGCCTCATCCGTCCTCCCGTCCGCGGCCGACGGGGCGCGACGGCCTGAGCAGGCCCGCCCGCTCGGCCAGCAGCGCCGCCTGTACTCGGCTGCCCACCTCCAACTTGGTGAGGAGCGCGCTCACATGGTCCTTGACCGTCCCCGTGCTCAGGTGCATCCGGTCACCGATGTCGGTGTTGGACAGCCCTTCGGTGATGAGGACGAGAACGGCACGCTCGCGTTCGGTCAGCCGTCCCACGAGCCGTACGGCGGCCTCCCGGGGGCCGTTGTCCAGGTAGCCGTCGACCACGGTGCGGGTCACCCGGGACGACAGTACGACACCGCCGGCCGCCAATGTCCGTACGAGATACGGCAGTTGTTCCGGGTCGGTGTCCTTGAGCAGGAAACCGGCGGCCCCCGAGCGCAGGGCGGCCGCCACGTACTCGTCCATGTCGAAGGTGGTGAGCATGGCCACCACGGGAGGGCGGGGGAGTCTGCGGAGTTCGGCGAGGACGGTGAGCCCGTCCACGTCCGGCATGCGGATGTCCAGCAGGACGACCTCGGGGCGCAGCTCCCGCACGGCCTGGACCGCCCGGCCGCCGGGGACCGCCGCCACCACGTCGAGGTCGTCCGAGGAGTTGAGGATGTGCTGGAAGCCCGTACGGATCAGGGCTTCGTCGTCGACCACCAGTACCCGGATCACCTGTGCCCCGCTCGCCGTCGGACCACCACCGCACTTCTCCTGGAACCCCTACGACGTCCCGGGCCGCCGCGAGGTTCCTTTCCTCCCGGTTTCCGGTCACCTGGCGGGGGTGGCCACGGCTGGTCGGCGGGGAGCTTCCAGCCACCCGCCGGATGGGAACGCGCCCCTCGCGCCCCCGACTTTGAAGGCCATGACACCAGACACGTCACCGGACCTGTCGTCCAAGCGGGCCCCCCTACCCGCCCCACCCGCCGCCCCGTCCGCTGCCGCCATCCCGTGCGCCGCCGCCCCGTCGGCCGCTACCGCCACGTCCACCGCCACCGCCACCGCCACGTCCACCGCAACCGAGGCCGCCCATAAGGTCATTGCTCCGGACATCGCCCCCGCCACCGAAGCGGGCCGTCCCGACGCAGCCGGCCGTCCCGACGCAGCCGGCCGAGGGCCGTCGATCGGGCGCCTGGTGGGCATCGATCTGGCCCGTGGGCTCGCGGTCTTCGGGATGTACGCCGCCCACGTCGGCCCGGACCCGGCGGTCGGCGGACCGCTGGGCTTCGTCATGGAGCTGGCACGCGGCCGTTCCTCCGCCCTGTTCGCGCTGCTCGCCGGCTTCACCCTCGTACTGATCACCGGCCGCCCGCACCCCCGCACCGGGCGCGCCGGACGGCAGGCCGTGGCCCGGATGGTCATCCGTTCCCTCGTCCTCATCGCCCTGGGGTTCGCCCTGACCGCCCTCGACACCGAGGTCGACGTGATCCTCGCGTTCTACGGGCTGACCTTCCTCGCCGTCCTCCCGCTGTACCGGCTGCGCGCCCGGACGCTCGCGCTCCTCGCCGCCGCGGGCGCATTCGTGATGCCCCAAGTTCTGTACGTGACAAGGCTGTCGATCGAGGAGGGCAGCTGGGCGGACACGGTTGTCGCCTGGGACCCGCTGGCCCGGCTCGGTGACACGGACGGCTTCATGGAGCTGCTGTTCACGGGCGAGTACCCCGTCCTCACCTGGATGTCGTTCATGCTCGTCGGCATGGCGGTGGCCCGTCTCGACCTCACCCGGAACGCCGTCCGCACCCAACTAGTCCTCACCGGCGGCGCGTTGGCCGTACTCGGCTACGGCGGATCCTGGCTGGCACTCCGCCTCGTCCCGCACGCGCGGGCGAGCGTCGCCGCCGCCACCGACGGTGATTCGGGAGCCTCGGCCTGGTGGTCCGACACCGTCGGCTACATCGTCGACGACACCCCGGCGGCCTGGCTCCTGGTCGGTGCGCCGCACAGTCAGACGACCTTCTCCATCCTCGGCAACACCGGTGTCGCCCTCCTCGTCGTCGTGCTGTGCGTGACGGCCACGGACCGGCTGCCGCGCTTCCGGCGCCTCGCCACCCCGGTCCGCGCCGTCGGCATGACGGCCCTGACCGCGTACGTGCTGCACATCCTCGCCATCCGGGAGTTCGGCATGGCGGACGAGACCGGACCGGCGCTCGTCGACCTCCTGGTCCACAGCCTGGTCGCGATGCTGCTCGCCACCGCCTGGACCCGATGGTTCCGCCGTGGGCCGCTGGAGCAACTGCTCCACCTCAGCACCCGCCCGGCGCGCTCCCTCAGGTGAGGACCGGGCGAACTTCGGCCAAACCACCGTCGTTTCACCATGACGGCATGGACAGGTCACGTCCGCCTGCGCGCAAGCTTCTCTCCGCACCATCTGCATGTCCCCAACAACCAACGACATTCAAGGGAGCGCGTGTGAGAACGCCCCGTACTGCTCGAAGAGTTGCCCTCCTCGCCTCGGGCACCGCGCTGACCACGTTTCTCGCGGCGTCCCCCGCCGGAGCGGGCCCGTCCGGCCTCCCGACGGTGACCGCGACGAGCGAGTCGGCCGCGCTCCACGACGACGAGGCCGGTGGCGACTCGGACGCCGACGACCCCGCGATCTGGCGGAACCCCGCGGACCCGGGCCGCAGCCTCGTCGTCGCCACCGCGAAGGAGGGCGGCCTGCGCGTCTACGACCTGGACGCCCGCCTGGTGCAGTCCCTGGCCGCGCCGAAGCCGCCGACGGAGGGCGACGCCCCGGGCCGCTACAACAACGTCGACCTCGTCACCGGCCTGCGCACCTCCCCGGGCCGGGCCGACGTGGCGGTGGTCAGCGACCGGGGCAACGACCGGCTGCGGATCTACCGCATCGACCCCTCCCGCCGGAACGGCCCACTGACCGACGTCACCGACCCGGCCGCCGCCCCGGTGTTCTCCGCCGACCAGGCCGAGATCAACGACCAGCGCACCGCGTACGGCCTCGCCACCTGGACGGACAGGACCACCGGCCGCACCTACGCCCTGGTCAGCCAACGCGAGCGCACCCGTCTCGCCCTCCTCGAACTCCTCCCGGCGGCGAACGGCAAGGTCGGCTACCGCAAGATCCGCACCCTCGACCTGCCCTCCTCCTTCCGCCTGCCCGACGGCACGACGTGGAGCCCCTGCGGCGAACCCGGTGAACTCCCGCAGGTCGAGGGCATGGTCGTCGACCCGGCCACCGGCACCCTCTACGCCGGCCAGGAGGACATCGGCATCTGGCGCCTGCGCGCCGACCTCACCGGCAAGCCCGCCCTGGTCGACAGGACCAAGGAGTACGGCGTCCCCGGCACGTACGACGAGGAGACCGAGGAGTGTGTGCCGGGCACCGACCCCGGCTACGGCGGGAAGCGGCTGTCGGCCGACGTCGAGGGACTGACGCTCTATCAGGAACAGGATGGGGACGGCTACTTGCTCGCCTCCAGCCAGGGGGACGACACCTTCGCCCTGTACGACCGAGAGGTGAGCGAGGGCAACGAGTACGAGGGAGGTTTCCGGATCGGCGCCGCCTCACCCACGCTCGACGGCGTGGAGGAGTGCGACGGCGCCGCCGTTCTCAACGCCCCGCTGGGCAGCCGCTATCCGCGCGGCCTCCTCGTCGTCCAGGACGGCCACGAGACGCCCGAGGTCCCGGACGGCGAGGGCGGCACCCGCACGGCCACCGGCTTCAAGTTCGTCGACCTCGGCGAGCTGGTGGACGCCACCGATATGTGAGTGCCCGTCACGGCCACCGGGTCGCAGGCTCCTCGCCGGGCTTGCGGAGGTCCGGTGGCCGTGACGGACCTACCCCGGTGGCGTGACGGACCTCCCCCGGTGGCGTGACGGACCTCCCTCGGCGGCCGTGACGGGACCTTCGTCGACCTGCGGTCAGCCGTCGATCGCGCCGAGGGGGTCCTCGTCGAGCCCCGCCGCCAGCCACTGTTCCACGGCCGCCACATGGACCGTCGCGGCGGAGACGGCCAGCGCGGCGTCGCGGGCCCGCAGGGCACGGAGGATCTCCTCGTGCTCGCGGTGGGCGTGCTCCACGGACCGCTCGGTGCGTGTGCCCCGGACGATGCGGGCCCGCTGGGTGCGGGTGGAGAGCACCCGCAGCAGCATGGACAGCACCGGGTTGCCGACCGCCTCCACGATCCGCAGGTGGAAGGTGATGTCGTGGCCGACGAACTCCTCGACCGTGGCGGCCGCCCGCGACCGCTCCAGGATGGCGCCCAGCTCGTCGAGGTCGTCGGCGGTGAGCAGGGCGGCGGCCGCCCCGGTCGCCTGGGGTTCGAGCAGCCGCCGTACCTGGAGCAGTTGCAGGGCCGTCTGCCCCTGGGAGACGTCCGAGGCGAAGGAGAGCGACTCCAGCAGGAGATGCGGCTCCAGACTGGACACGTACGTGCCGTCGCCCTGCCGGGTGACCAGGATCCGCATGGCCGTCAGCGCGCGTACCGCCTCCCGCAGCGAGCTGCGGGACAGGCCGAGCTGGGCGGCGAGGATCTCCTCCTTGGGCAGGCGTGAGCCCGGCGCCAGCTCACCGGCCACGATCATCGCCTTGATCTTGTCCATCGCCTCGTCCGTCAGTGCCACGAGGTGCCTCCCTGTACCGGAGCTACTCCTGCTTCTCGCCGGAGGCGAAGCGGGAGATGATCAGTGCGACGATGATGATCGCGCCGTTGAGGAACTGGTTCCACAGCGGCGGCACACCTGCCAACGTCATGACGTTGACGACGAGTTGCAGCGTCAGGACGCCGGTGAGCGCGCCGAACACCGAGCCCTTGCCGCCGTTGAGGCTCACTCCGCCGATGACGGTCGCGGCGAAGACCTGGAAGATCCAGCCGCTGCCCTGGGTGGCGGAGATCGAGCCGTAGTGGCCGCTGTAGAGGATGCCGGCGAACGCGGCCAGCACACTGCCGAGGATCAGCACCGCCCACACGATCCGGTCCACCCGGATACCCGCCGTCCGGGCCGCCTCCGCGTTGCCGCCGATCGCGTACAGCGCCCGGCCGTGACGGAGCCAGGCCAGGGCACTGCCCCCGATGGCGAACAGCACCACGCAGATCCAGATCGCGGCCGGTACACCCAGCCAGGACGCCTTCCCGAGGTAGGTGAAGGAGGACGGCAGTTCCACGATGGACTGGCCCTCCGAGAGGGCGACCTGGAGTCCGCGCAGCATGGTCAGCATGCCGAGGGTGACGATGAAGCCGTTCAGGCGCAGCTTCAGGATCAGGAAGCCGTTGACGGCTCCGATGACCACGCCCACCAGCAGACAGAGCGGTACGGCCGTCCACTCGGGCAGCAGCCCGAGGCCCGTGAACCGGGCGCCGCTGGTCGGCAGGACGAGCCAGACCGCGATGACGGGCGCCACGCCGATGGTGGACTCCAGGGAGAGGTCCATCCGGCCGCAGACCAGGATCAGCGCGGTGGCGAGCACCAGCAGGCTCAGTTCGGTGGACTGCTGGGCCACGCCGATGAGGTTGTCGGCGGTGAGGAAGGCCGGCGAGACGATGAAGCCGATCAGGCCCAGGACGAGGATCGCCGGGACCAGGGACAGTTCACGGAAGCGCCCGAGGCCGAGTCCACGGCGGGTGTCCCCGGTGGTCTCCCGCGCCACGCTCGCGGCGGGGTCGGTGACATCAGTGGTGGCGGACATGACTACCTTCCGTGATCTTCGGTGGTGTCCGATGCGGGGTCGGAGGCGGGATCGGAGGTGGTGCGGGAGGTGGTGTGGGAGGTGGTGTGGGGCGGTTCGGCCCGGTCGGCCACGCCCTCCATGGCGGCGACCACGTGCTCGTCCTTCCAGCCGCGGTCGAACTCGGCGACCGCCCGCCCGTGGAACATCACCACGAGTCGGTCGCACACCTTCAGGTCGTCCAGCTCGTCGGAGACGATCAGCGCGGCCTTGCCGCCGTCGGCGATCTGGCGGATCCGGCGCAGCAGGAACTCCTTGGACTTGACGTCGACCCCGTTGGTGGGGCGGATGGCGACCAGTACGTGCGGGTCGGTGGCCAGGGCGCGAGCGACGACGACCTTCTGCTGGTTGCCGCCCGAGAGGGCCGACACGGGGGTGGCCCCGCCTGGGGTCTTGATGTCGAGGTCCCGGATCATGCGCTGGGCGAAGGTCCTGGTCCGGGCGGGCAGCACGGTGCCGTACGGGCCGAGCTGGTCGGTGACGGTGAGCGTCGCGTTCTCGGCCACGCTGCGGTTGTTGACCAGTCCCTGGAGGTGGCGGTCCTCGGGGACCAGCCCGACCCCGACGGCGAGCGCCGACGGCACACTGCCGCCGCGCACCCGCCGTCCGCCGACCGAGATCGTCCCCTGCTCGGGGCGGTGCAGACCGGCGATGGTCTCGCCCACCCGCACGTTGCCGCTGGCCGCCGCCCCGGCGAGGCCGACCACCTCGCCCGCGCGCACCGTGAGCGACAGGTCCTGGCAGGCGCCGGGCAGGGTGAGGTCCTCGACCCTCAGGAGTTCGGGAGAGTCGCTCCGCACCGGCGGGCGGTTCTCGACGGTTGCCGCCGCTGTGACGGTGGTCTCCCCCGTCATGGCCTCCACGAGTGCCTGGTGGTGGAGTTGGGCGACGGGGGCGGTGAGGATGTGGGCCGCGTCGCGGTAGACGGTGACGGTGGTGCAGAGGTCGTAGACCTCTTGCAGGTGGTGGGAGATGAAGAGGAAGGCGACGCCTTGGCGTTGGAGGTCGTGGAGTTTGTCGAAGAGGCGGTTGATGCCGCGGGCGTCGAGTTTCGCGGTGGGCTCGTCGAGGATGATGAAGCGGGCGCCGAACGACAGGGCCCGTGCGATCTCGACGAACTGCCGCTGCTCGACGGTGAGATCCCGCGCCCGCGCGTCGGCCTTCACGTCCACGCCGTACCCGGCCAGCAACTCCTCGGCCCGTGCGCGCAGTTGCTTCCAGCGGATGGGCCGCAGCGGACCGTCGCTCTGCCGGTTCAGGAAGAGGTTCTCGGCGACGGTCAGGTCCTGGAGGATCGTGGACTTCTGGTAGACGCAGGCGACCCTGGAGCGCCAGGCGTCGATGTCGCCGACGGCGGGCGCCGCCTCGCCGGAGAAGCGCAGGGTGCCGGTGTCGGCGTGCTGGAGGCCGGTGAGGATGGATACGAGCGTGGATTTGCCGGCGCCGTTGCGGCCGACCAGGGCATGGGCCTCGCCGGGGGCGATGGTGATGCGGGCGTCGCGCAGCGCGACGGTCGCGCCGAACCTCTTGCTGATGCCGGTGGCCTCGGCCACCGGGGCGGGGCTCCCGGCGGCGGGGGTCCCGCCGCCGTTCGCCGCGGCGGTCGCGGTGTCCGCCATGGTGGATACCGTCCTTCGTGGGGTGGATACGAGGGGGTGCGGGCGGAGGGACGGGCCGCGTCCCTCCGCCCTGGCGTCGGCCCTTGCGGCACTAGCCGACGTTGTTGCCCCACAGGGTCTTGTCGTCGACGTTGTCCTTGGTCACCAGCGGGGCGGGCAGCTGGTCCTCGAGGCCGCCGGGGATCTCGATGATGGTGGAGTCGTGGTCGGTCTTGCCGGGCTTGAAGGTCTTGCCCTCGGCCGCGGCCTTCGCGTAGTACAGCGCGTACTTGGCGTAGAGGTCGGCGGGCTGGGAGACGGTGGCGTCGATCTGGCCCTTGCGGATCGCGTCGAACTCCTGGGGGATGCCGTCGTTGGAGATGATGGAGATGTGGCCCTTCTGCCCGGCGGGCTTGAGCAGGCCCTTCTGTTCGAGGAGGGCCAGGGTGGGCTGGAGGAAGACGCCGCCGGCCTGCATGTAGATGCCGTTGAGGTCGGGGTGCTGGGCGAGCAGGCTCTGCAGCTTGGCGGAGGCCACGTCGCCCTTCCAGTCGGTGGGCAGCTCGAACACCTTGATCTTCGGGAACTTCGTCTTCATGCATGCGGCGAAGGCTTCGGAGCGGTCGCGGCCGTTGATGGAGTCCAGGGCGCCCTGGAGTTCGGCGACCTTGCCCTTGCCGCCGAGTTGTTCGCCGAGGAATTCGCAGGCCTTGGTGCCGTAGGCCCGGTTGTCGGCGCGGACGACCATGTAGACGTCGCCCTTGTCGGGCCGGGTGTCGACGCTGACGACGGGGATCTTCTTCGATGCGAGGGTGTCGAGGGTGGAGGCGATGGCGCCGGTGTCCTGGGGGGCCATGACGATGGCTTTGGCGCCGGTGTTCTGGAAGACCTGCACGTTGGCGACGAGCTTGGTGATGTCGTTCTGTGAGTTGCTGAGCGGCAGCGCGTTGATGTCCTCGGTCTTGACGTCCTTCTTCAGGTACTCGGCGTAGGAGTTCCAGAAGTCGGAGTCGGAGCGCGGCAGGTCGATCCCGATCGCGGGCTTGTCACCGCCCGAGGCGGCCGTCCCGGAGGAGCTGTCACGGTTGCACGCGGTGAGGAGGGTGAGGGCCGCTAGGGCGCAGGCCGCTGCGGCGGTGGAGCGGGTGCGAGCGAACTTCATGGCCGGGTTCTCCTTAGCCAGGACGGGGAGGCCGCCCTCCGGTACAGGCATGCGTGGACCGTCGGAGGGGAGGGATAGAGGGTCAACCGGTGAACGAGCAGCGGAGTTTGAACGGCCACTACGTTGTCGAGGACGAGCGATGGCGGCGGTGCGATTCCTCCGATGTATCTCGGACGTCGAGGACGTTACGACGGCATTGCCGGGGTTGACAAGAGGTCGATCCCGATGAGTTTGCCAACCCGATCATGGAGCACGGGCGACGCTCAGGCCGAGATGATGTCGTACATGCCGGATCTGTGAGCTGCGGAAAGCCTGACGTCGATCAAATACATCCGAGGAATACGTTGTCAGGGCGCCGAACTGCCCATAAAGTCACGGTGCGCTATTCCTCCGATGAATGAACGAACCCATGGCAAGGGAGCTGCCCCAGTGAAACTGCTACGCGTCGGCGCCCCGGGAGAGGAGCGCCCCGCCGTGCGTACCGACGACGGCCGGTTGCTGGATCCGCCCTCTGTGGCCTGCGACATCGACGGCGCTTTTCTCGCCTCCGGGGGAGTGGCCCGGGCCCGGGCGGCGGTCGAGACGGGCGGACTGCCCGAGCTCGACCTGGAGTACTCCTCGCAGTGGGACCTGGGCACATCGTGCGAGACCTTCAATCCGATGGGTCCGTGGCTGGTCACCCGTGACGTGATCAACACCGGTACCCCCGCGGGTGTGGCCCTGGGCCTGCCCGGCACCTCCTTCCTGTGCCCCGGTGACACCGTCGAGCTCTCCATCGACGGGCTCGGGAGCCAGCGCCAGATCTTCGGCCAAGCGTGAAAGGCATCCCCGTGACTGCAACCCCGGCCCGGATCACCGCGGTCGACACCTACGACATCCGGTTCCCCACCTCGCGGGAGCTGGACGGCTCGGACGCGATGAACCCGGACCCCGACTACTCGGCTGCGTACGTGGTGCTGCGCACCGATGCCGGCGACGGCCTCGAAGGCCACGGCTTCACCTTCACCATCGGCCGCGGCAACGACGTCCAGGTCGCCGCGATCGGTGCCCTGCGGCCCCACCTGGTGGGCCGCCTGGTGGAAGAGCTGTGCGCTGATCCCGGCTCGGTCAACCGCGACCTGATCGGGGACAGTCAGCTGCGCTGGCTCGGCCCGGAGAAGGGCGTGATGCACATGGCCATCGGTGCCGTGGTCAACGCCGTGTGGGATCTGGCCACCAAGCGCGCCGGGCAGCCCCTGTGGCGGCTGCTGGCCCATGCCGAGCCGGAGTGGCTGGTCTCCCAGGTCGACTTCCGCTACATCGCCGACGCCCTCACCCCCGAGGACGCCCTCGACCTGCTCCAGCGGGGCCGGGCGGGCCTCGCCGAGCGCGAGAGCACGCTGCTGGAGCGCGGATACCCCGGTTACACCACCTCGCCGGGCTGGCTGGGCTATTCGGACGAGAAGCTCACCCGGCTGGCCAAACAGGCCGTCGCCGACGGCTTCACCCAGATCAAGCTGAAGGTCGGCGCCGACCTCGCCGACGACGTGCGCCGCATGCGCACCGCCCGCGCCGCGGTCGGTGACGGGATCCGTATCGCCATCGACGCCAACCAGCGCTGGAACATCGACGAGGCGGTCGAGTGGACCAACGCGCTCGCCGCCTTCGATCCGTACTGGATCGAGGAACCCACCAGTCCCGACGACATCCTCGGCCACGCCGCCGTCCGCCGGGGCGTCGCTCCCGTGAAGGTCGCCACCGGCGAGCACGTGCAGAACCGCATCGTGTTCAAGCAGCTTCTCCAGGCGGGTGCCATCGATGTCCTGCAGATCGACGCGGCCCGGGTGGGCGGTGTCAACGAGAACCTCGCGATCCTGCTGCTCGCCGCGAAGTTCGGGGTCCCGGTCTGCCCGCACGCCGGCGGCGTGGGCCTGTGCGAACTGGTCCAGCACCTGTCGATGTTCGACTACCTGGCCCTGTCCGGCACCACCGACGACCGGGTCATCGAGTACGTCGACCACCTCCACGAGCACTTCACCGCCCCGGTGGTGATGCGCGACGGCCACTACACCGCGCCGCTCGCTCCAGGCTTCTCCGCCACCATGCGGGAGGAGTCCATCGCCGAATACCGTTACCCGGACGGCACGTTCTGGGCCGCCGACCTCGCTGGACGGGAAGAAGTCGCATGACCGAGCCGACACGAGACCTGACTGAGCCGACAGGTGAATCGACCGAGCCGACAGGTGAACCGACCGGACCGACAGGTGAACTGACCGGTCTCAAGGCGGTCGTCACCGGGGGCGCGTCCGGCATCGGACTGGCCACCGCCCGACTGCTGGCCGCGCGGGGCGCCACGGTGGCCGTGCTCGATGTCGACCCCTCCGGGGCCTCGGCCCCGCTGCTCGGTCTGAAGGCCGACGTCACCGATGACGCCTCGGTGCGCGCCGCCGTGGAACAGGCGGCCGAGCGGCTCGGCGGTCTGGACATCCTCGTCAACAACGCGGGCATCGGCGCGCAGGGCACCGTGGAGGACAACCCGGACGAGCAGTGGCAGCGGGTGTTCGACGTCAACGTCCTCGGCATGGTGCGCACCAGCCGGGCCGCGCTGCCCCATCTGCGCGGCTCCGCCCACGCCGCGATCGTCAACACCTGCTCCATCGCCGCCACCGCGGGCCTGCCGCAGCGCGCCCTGTACTCCGCCAGCAAGGGCGCCGTCCTCTCGCTGACCCTGGCCATGGCCGCCGACCACGTGCGCGAGGGCATCCGCGTCAACTGCGTCAACCCCGGCACCGCCGACACCCCGTGGGTCGGTCGGCTCCTGGACGCGGCCGACGACCCCGAGGCCGAGCGCGCCGCCCTCAACGCCCGCCAGCCCCTGGGCCGCCTGGTCACCGCCGACGAGGTCGCGGCCGCCATCGTCTACCTGGCGAGCCCCGCCGCGGCCTCCGTCACCGGCACCGCCCTCGCCGTGGACGGCGGCATGCAGGGACTCCGGCTCCGCCCGGCGAACCGGCCATGAGGACCAGGACCCTCGGCCGCACCGAGGTGCGTGTCACCGAGCTGGCCTACGGCGCCGCGGGCATCGGTAACCTCTTCCGCCCGGTGGCCGACGAGGAGGCCGCCGCAGCGGTCGACGCCGCCTGGGACGCCGGGATCCGCACCTTCGACACGGCACCCCACTACGGCCTCGGCCTGTCCGAACGCCGCCTGGGCGCCGCCCTGCGCGACCGCCCCCGGGACACGTACACCGTCTCCACCAAGGTCGGACGACTGCTGGTGCCCGCCGACACCCAGGGCGACGACCTCGCCAACGGCTTCGCCGTCCCGGCCACCCACCGCCGCGTCTGGGACTTCAGCGCCGACGGAGTGCTGCGCTCCCTCGAAGCCAGCCTGGACCGCCTCGGCCTCGACCGGGTGGACGTCGCCCTCCTCCACGACCCCGACGTCCACGCCGAACAGGCCCTCGACGAGGCCTACCCGGCACTGGAGCGGCTGCGCGCCGAAGGCGTCGTCGGAGCCATCGGCGTCGGCATGAACCAGTCCGCCCTGCCCGCCCGCTTCCTGCGCGAGACCGACATCGACGTCGTCCTCCTCGCCGGCCGCTACACCCTCCTGGAACAGGAAGGCCTCGCCGAACTGCTCCCCGGGGCCACCGCCCGAGGCCGCAGCGTCCTCATCGGTGGCGTCTTCAACTCCGGCCTGCTCGTCGACCCCAAGCCGGGTGCCACCTACGACTACGCGCCCGCCCCGGAACCCGTACTCGAACGGGCCCTGCGCCTGAGGGCGATCACCGAACGCCACGGCGTGTCCCTGCGTGCCGCAGCCCTCCGCTTCCCGCTCGGCCACCCGGCCGTCGCGAGCGTCCTCACCGGCGCCCGCTCACCGGACGAGGTCCGCGACACCGTGGAGCAGTCGCGCCACCCCGTGCCGGACGCCCTCTGGGACGAACTGCGCGCGGAGGGCCTGCTCGCCCCGGAAACCCCCGTGCCTCTCGAAGAAAAGGAGCCGTCGTGAGGGTCGCCCTGCACACCAAGGTCCGCGCCGACCGCGTCGAGGAGTACGAGGCGGCCCACCGCGAGGTCCCCGAAGAGCTGACCACCGCCATCCGCGCCGCCGGGGTGAGCCAGTGGACGATCTGGCGCAGCGGCACCGACCTCTTCCACCTGCTGGAGGTCGAGGACTACGCGAGGATGATCGCCGAGCTGGAGAAACTGCCGGTCAACATCGCCTGGCAGGCCCGCATGGCCGACCTGCTCGACGTCGTCCACGACTACTCGGCGGAGGGCTCCGAGGCCGGCCTGCCCGTGGTGTGGGAACTGTGAGCGGCGCGGACCGCCCGGGGCCGGTGAGCGGTCCGGCATCCGTGGAAGCGGGGGCCGACACGGACCCTCCTCCCTTGATCGTCGACGCCCACCACCACGTCTGGGACCTCTCCGTCCGCGACCAGGGCTGGATCACCGGACCCGAACTCGCCCCGCTGCGCCGCGACTTCCCCCTCCGCGAGCTGGAGGCGGCGGCCCGCTTCGTCGGTGTCACCGCCACCGTGCTCGTGCAGACGATCACCGTGCCCGAGGAGACCCCCGAGTTCCTGGCCCTGGCCGCGGGCAGCGACGTGGTCGCGGGGGTCGTCGGCTGGACCGACCTCACGGCGCCCGACGTGGCCGAGAACCTCGCCAAGCTGCGCGAAGGACCCGGCGGCGAGCACCTGGTGGGCATCCGCCACCAGGTACAGGGCGAACCCGACCCGAGCTGGCTGGTGCGCCCGGACGTACTGCGGGGTCTGACCGCCGTCGCCGACTCGGGACTCGTCTACGACCTCCTGGTCAAGCCGCACCAGCTCCCGGCCGCCGTGGAGGTGGCCGGGCGGCTCCCCGGACTCACCTTCGTCCTCGACCACTTGGGGAAGCCGCCCATCGCCTCCGGCGAACTGGAGCCGTGGGCGGGGGAGGTGCGTCGACTGGCCGCCCTGCCGAACACCGTGTGCAAGCTCTCCGGCCTGGTCACGGAGGCGGACTGGAACTCCTGGTCCGTCGCGGACCTCGTGCCGTACGCCGACACCGTGCTGGACGCCTTCGGTCCCCGGCGGCTGATGTACGGCTCCGACTGGCCCGTTTGTCAGCTCGCCTCCGACTACGTCGAAGTCATCGACGTGGTCGAGTGTCTGGTGTCCCGACTCGGCCCGGCAGAACACCGGGAGGTTTTCGCAGGCACCGCCGTCCGCACGTACGGCCTTCGGATCTGAAGCGGGCCTCGCCGAAGACTCCCAAGGTGTGTCAAGGTCAGCCGTCAGCCGTCAGCCGTCAGCCGTCAGCCGTCAGCCGTCAGCCGTCAGCCGTCAGCCGTCAGCCGTCAGCCGTCAGCCGTCAGCCGTCAGCGGCGGAGCGACGCGTGCCCCCGCCATGGCGGCCAGCTCCTCCGGTGTGCGCGGGCCGGACTCGCCGTCGGACAACAGGCTCTGCTCGCGGAGCAGTTGAGCGACGGCGATGCCCCAGGGCAGCCGTAGCCCCGCCTGCTGGAGGAGATCCGTGCGGGCCAGCATCGCGGCCACCGGGCCCGTGCGCGCGCCGGACGGGGTGAGCAGCGCCGCGTCGTCGGCCCACCGCAGGGCGAGGTCGACGTCGTGGGTGGCCATCACGACGGTGGTGCCGGACCGGCGCAGCTCGTCCAGCGTGGCGAGGAGCCGCTCCTGGCCGTCGGGGTCGAGCCCGGCGGTCGGCTCGTCGAGGATCAGGACCCGGGGGCGCATCGCGACCGCGCCGGCGATGGCGGTCCGCTTGCGCTGGCCGTAGGAGAGCAGATGGGTGGGCCGGTCGGCGAGGGCACCGATGCCGAGCGCGCCGAGCGCCTCGTCCACCCGGGCCCGCACCTGCGCGTCGGGCAGCCCGAGGTTCAGCGGCCCGAACGACACGTCCTGCGCGACGGAGGCCGCGAACAGCTGGTCGTCCGGGTCCTGGACGACCAGCTGGACCGTCGTACGCAGCCGGGTCAGGCCCTTGCGGTCGTACGTCACCGGCTGCCCCTCCACCGCCAGCTCGCCCGCACGGGGCCGCAGTCCGCCGCTGAGCAGTCGCATCAGCGTGGTCTTGCCGCTGCCGTTGCGGCCCAGCAGGGCGAGCGCGCGCCCCTCGGCCACCTCGAAGTCGAGATCGCTGAGCACGGCCGGGCCGTCCTCGTACGCGAAGGACGCGCCCCGCAGGGCGACCAGCACGGGCTCGCTCATGTCAGCGGCCTTTCGAGGACGAAGGTGAGGGTGGCCACCGCGGCGAGGAGCACGACGCTGATCACGGTGAAGCGGGCGGAGATCCGGGCCTCGGGCACCAGGACGCGCAGGGTGCCGTCGTACCCCCGCCCGGCGAGCCCGGTCTGGAGCCGCGCCGCCCGGTCGAAGGCCCGTACGAACGCGGTGGCGCCGAGGCCGGCGAGGGAACGCCAGGTGGCGGCCCGTGTGGTGTGCCCGAGCCGGGCCGCCTGCGCCTCCCGGATACGGCGCACCGAGTCCAGGAGCAGAAAGCTCATGCGGTACGTGACCAGCGCCACGTCCACGACCGGCGCGGGCACCCCGGCCTTCACCAGGCGCGGCAGCAGGTCCGACATGGGCGTGGTGAAGGCGAACAGGAGTACGCCCAAGGAGGCGGCCGAGGTGCGCAGCATCAGCTCCCCGGCGCGGACGGGTCCGCCCTCGGCCAGGGCCACGAAGCCGTCCGGTCCGCCGACCTGGACGAGCAGCGGCAGCGCGCCGGTCACGCAGAAGCCCAACGGCACCCGGTAGGCGCGCCACAGCCGGCGGCCGGGCACGCCCGCCGGGCCCAGCAGCACGACGAGCGCGGTCAGCAGGACCAGGGCCGCGCCGGGCCAGGGCGGCAGGGAGATCGCGAGCACGGTGAGGCCGAGCCCGAGCACGGCCTTGTCCACGGGATGGCGGCGGCGCCAGCGACTGCTGTGCGCCGCCGCGTCGATCGGCAGCACGGGGGATCAGACCCTCCCGGCGGGGGACTCCCCGGTACCACCGGACGAGCCTTCGTCACCGGCCGCGGCCTTGGGGGCCGTCGCGGCTGCCGTGGTGGCCGCGACCGTCGCGCTCACCGGGGTCGCCGAAGCCGCAGGGGCCGCCGTGTCGGTGTCCCCGGCCGCGTCCAGGTGCGCGCGGGCCCGTGCCTCGCCCTGGCGCCGGCCGCGGCGGATACCGAAGTAGTAGGCGAGGACGCCCGCGCCGAGGGCGGCCTGCAGGGAGAACAGCGCCGACTCGATCTCACCGGAGGGCGGCTCGTACAGGGGCGAGAACCACGGCTCGTAGTCCGGCTCGATCTCCGTGATCGCCGTCTCCGCCTCGCCGTCGGACCCCGTGAAGGGCTCCTCCTTGTGGTCGCCGAGGCCGAGGGCCAGCGGCAGGACGGCGAGCGCGGCCACGACGACCAGCAGCAGAAGGTTGATCTTCGTGTTCCGGTTCATCGGGCCACCGTCTCCGTCTCCGTCTCGGTCTCGGTCTCGGTCCGGTTCCGCTTTCCGCCGGTCAGGAGCACGCCGAGCCGGGTCAGTTCGCCCTTGCTCGACTGCACCAGCAGACGCATCACCAGCACGGTGAGGAGACCCTCGCTGACCGCGAGTGGGAGCTGGGTGACGGCGAAGATCGAGCCGAACTTGCCGAGCGCGCCCAGGAAGCCGCTGCTCGGGTCGGGGAACGCGAGCGCCAGCTGCACGCTGGTGACGCAGTAGGTGACCAGGTCGGCGACGAACGCGCCGAAGAACACCGTGACCATCAGCGGCACGTCGAAGCGCCGCAGCAGCCGGTAGACGGCGTAACCCGCCCAGGGGCCGGCGATCGCCATCGAGAAGACGTTGGCGCCGAGCGTGGTCAGACCGCCGTGCGCGAGCAGCAGCGCCTGGAAGAGCAGGGTGATGGTGCCCAGTACCGCCATGATCGGCGGACGGAACAGGATGGCGCCCAGTCCGGTGCCCGTGGGGTGGGAACAACTCCCGGTGACCGACGGCAGCTTCAGCGCGGACAGGACGAAGGTGAAGGCCCCCGAGGCACCGAGCAGCAGCGTGCTCTCGGGATGCTCCCTGACCTCACGGGTGAGTGAACGTACTCCGTGGACGATGAACGGCGCGGACGCTACGCCCCAGGCGATCGCGTGCGCCGGAGGAAGGAAACCCTCGGCTATGTGCATGGCTCAGCAGACCCTCTCCAGCACCTCGTGGATGGTTGACGCGCCTTGGCCGGTCTCCTGGCTTACGGGTACCACCGCCCGTGCTCCGCCTTCCCGGGTCACAAGGACCCAGTGGCTGCCCGCGAGGGCCGGAGCCGGACTTCCCGATCACAGTGGCGAGGGCCGCACCGGCATGACACCGGATTTCCCGTTCACCAAGGCGTGGTGACAGTAGTGCCCACATAAGGACGCTGACAAGCGGAGCCGAGGGGCGCGCGGGCGCCGTGCAACAGCTCACACCCCGGCGCACGCCTCGCGGACCTCACACCCCACGCGAGCGCACACGACGACGGCAGGTGGCCGGAACCGCTCGCACACCTGGTCGCCCTTGGCCACGGGTCCCGCCCTGCGCTTGAATTCATCCTTCACGCCGCCGGCACAGGGAGTCGCAGTGCACCGCCCGACCTTGATACACCGTTCGCGCCGTCTCGGCGTTCTCACCGCAGCCGCGTTCGCGCTCGCCGTCGCAGGCGCGGGCCCGGCCGCGGCCCATACGGAGGTCGAGGCGGAGGGTGCGCGTGCCCTGGACCAGAACGTCGAACTGACCTTCTTGGCGGAGTCGGAGTCCTCCGCCGCCGGCATCACCAAGCTGGAGGTGATCCTGCCCGAGGGCCTCGTCCCCGCCGACATCACCTACAAGGAGGGTCCCGACGGCTGGAAGTTCACCCCCACCGGCCGGGGCTACACCGTCTCGGGTGCGAAGCTCGCGGTGGGGGAGGACGCCGAATACGTCGTCACCGTACGGCAGTTGCCCGACGCCAAGTCGCTGGTCTTCAAGACCCTGCAGTCGTACAGCGACGGCAAGGTGGACCGCTGGATCGAACTGGAGGAATCCGAGGGGGACGGCCACGGCCACGGTCACCCGGCGCCCCGCCTGGACCTGAAGGCCGCGGCGCCCGGTGCCGAACTCGTCAGCCCCACCCCCTCGGCCGAACCCACGACGGCCTCCCCCTCGCCCTCGCCCGAAACGAGTGCCGAGGCCTCCACGCCGTCGGCCGAGCCCGCGGCGGACGGCACCGACGGGGACGACGGCCTCCCCGTCGCCGCCCTCCTCGGCATCGGCGCGGCCGTCCTCCTCGCGCTCGGCGGTGGGGTGTGGTGGTTCCGGTCCCGCCGGGGCGGCGCCGTCTGACAGGTCCGCCCGTGCGGGGCTCGTGCGACCGCACCGTCCTCCGGGAGACCCTGGCCTGACCGAAACGTGGCACGGGCTTTACTGCGACCTGCTTGCAGCTGCCAGCCCACCGCACCAGGCTGATGGGGTTCGACGACACGGACGCGGCACGACGAGTAAGGCGCATGCCCCATGGCTCCTGTTACCGACACCGCCCCCTCGGCCACCGCCGGGACGGGCGGTTTCCCCTGGCGTCGGATCCGCGCCTCGATGACACCCGCGGAGCGGGCGAGCCTGGGCGGGATGCCGGGCTCATCCTGGCGCTGCATCTCATCGGCTGGTTCACGCTGGTGGTGATCGTCGCCCCCGAGCACTACGGCGTCGGCAGCAGGACCTTCGGAATCGGCATGGGCGTCACCGCCTACACCCTGGGCATGCGGCACGCCTTCGACGCCGACCACATCGCCGCCATCGACAACACCACCCGCAAACTGATGGGCGAGGGGCAGCGCCCGCTGTCGGTCGGCTTCTGGTTCTCCCTCGGACACTCGTCGATCGTCCTCGCCCTCACCTTCCTGCTCACCCTCGGCGTCAAGACGCTCGCCGGACCGGTCCGGAACGACGACTCCGCACTGCACGACATCACCGGCTGGATCGGCACCACCGTCTCGGGGACGTTCCTGTACGTCATCGCGATCATCAATCTGGTGATCATGGTGGGCATCTGGAAGGTGTTCCGCGAGATGCGCTCGGGCGCCTTCGACGAGGCCGCCCTGGAAGAGCGGCTGAACAGCCGGGGCTTCATGAACCGGCTCCTCGGACGGCTGATGAAGTCGATCACCAAGCCGTGGCAGATGCTCCCGCTGGGCCTGCTCTTCGGACTCGGCTTCGACACGGCGACCGAGGTCGCGCTCCTCGTCCTGGCCGGTTCGGGCGCGGCCTCCGGGCTGCCCTGGTACGCGATCCTGTGCCTGCCGATCCTGTTCGCGGCCGGTATGTCCCTCCTGGACACGATCGACGGCTCGTTCATGAACTTCGCCTACGGCTGGGCCTTCTCCCAGCCGGTCCGCAAGGTCTACTACAACCTGATCATCACCGGCCTCTCGGTGGCCGTCGCCCTCGTCATCGGCACGGTCGAACTGCTCGGCCTCGTCGCCGAGAAGGCGCGTCTGCACGGCACGTTCTGGGACCGGGTCTCCGGCCTCGACCTCAACACCGTCGGCTATGTCGTCGTCGGCCTGTTCTTCGTCACCTGGGCGGTCGCCCTGCTGGTGTGGAGGTTCGGGCGGATCGAGGAGAAGTGGACGACGGGCTGAACACCCACCCGCGCCCCAACCGCGCCCCGCCCATGGCCTCGGCATACGAATCGGTCTCGATCCGTGGCACGACCTGGGGCGCCGATGACGATCACGCCATCATGAGGCCATGAACCGGCCACCGCACCGCCTCCACACCCCCGACTGGTGCACGGCCGACAGTTCGACCCTGAACGTCGCGCTGGTCTATCCCATGCAGGGGCCCGCCGGGATCTTCGGCCCCACCTGCGGGGCGTGCGCGCGGCTGGCCGCCGAGGAGGTCAACAAGGCCGGGGGAGTACTGGGCAGGGAGCTGCGGCTGATCGAGGTCGACGGCGGGGCCGAGCCGTGGCGGGTCGCCGAGGACGTCGAAGCCCTGGTCGCCTCGGGCGCGGTCCAGGGCGTCACCGGCTGGCACATCTCCTCCGTCCGGCAGGCGCTGGCCCCACGGATCGCGCACCGGGTGCCGTACGTGTACACGGCCCTGTACGAGGGCGGGGAGCGCACCGAGGGCGTCTTCATGACGAGCGAGACCCCGTCCCGGCAGCTGCTGCCCGCCATGCGGCTGCTCGCCGAGTCCCGGGGCGTGCGCCGCTGGTTCGTCGTCGGCAACAACTACGTGTGGCCCCGGCACACCGCCCGGTCGGCCCGGGGCTACGCCCGCGAATGCCGGGGCCGGGTCTGCGGCGAGGCCTATCTGCCGCTCGGCACCGAGGACTTCGAGGACGTCCTGCGACGCATCGAGCGCGCCGACGCCGACGGGGTCCTGATGCTCCTGGTCGGCAGCGACGCGGTCCGCTTCAACCGGGCTTTCGCCGCCTCCGGCCTCGACCAGCGGTGTCTTCGGCTGAGCACGCTGATGGACGAGAACATGCTGATGGGAAGCGGCCCCGAGGCCACCCGCGACCTCTACAGCACCGCCGGGTTCTTCGCCTCGCTCGCCGACCGGAACACCCTGGACTTCCACGGCCAGTACGCCGGACGCTTCGGCCTGGAGGCGCCGACCCCGGGCAGCCTCGGCGAGTCCTGCTACGAGGGTGTCCTGCTGCTCGCCGCGCTCGTCGAGCGGGCGCGCGCCCTGGACGTGACCGCGATCGGGGCGGCCGCCGACACCGTCTCGTACGAGGGGCCGCGCGGCCTGCTGAGCCTGGACGGACGGCATGTGCGCCAGCGCATCTACCTCGCGCAGGCGGACGGCTACGACTTCAACGTCCTCGCCCAGTTGCGCGCTCCGTACGACCCGCGCTGACCCTGCCCTGACCGTCGGCGCTCCCGCCGCCCTCCAGGGTCCGGGCCAGCCGGTCCAGCAGGAGTCCCAGCCGTCTACCATCCTCGTCGGTGAGCGGCGCCTCCAACTCGGCCCAGTCGGCGCGCACTTCACGGGCGAGCAGCTGCCATCGCCCCATACCGCGCGGCGTGAGGTGGGCGAGGACGCGGCGCCGGTCGGCGGGGTCGACGCGGCGGAAGACCAGGTTCTGGTCGACGAGTTGGTCGATCAGCTTGGTCAGGCTCGGCGCCGGCAGGAAGGCGTGTTCGGCGAGGGCCGTCATGTTGTGGCCCTCTCCGTCGGAGAGCAGGTCGAGGACCCGCCACGCCTCGACGGAGCAGTCGAACTCGTCGAGCACGGACTGGACTCGGCGCACGGACAGGCGCTCGGCACGGGTCAGCAGATGGAGCAGTTCCTGCGGCCGCCTCGCCATCGCTCTCCTCAACTCGCGTTCACACGACCCCGCGACGGGGATGCCCGGAGCCTACCTTCGACCACCGCCCACCTGACTGCGGAAACCAGGAAACATATCCTTTCCGAGGGAAGTAATAAAGCTTTCTCGGCCTCGGAAAATACTTCCCCTGGAAACTGTTCTTCAATTGCCTTGAAACGCGAGGGAAACAGTTCCCTCGCAGGCTGTGGTCGCACTTCCACTCCTCTTCGCAACGCCCCTCGCGGGCAAGGAGGTATTGCATGTCCGGCCTCAGTATGAGCAGACGCGGTCTCCTCACGGGCGCGTCGGCGCTCGGCGCGACCGCCGCCCTCAGCGCGTGCGGCGCCAAGACCGGCGGCGACACGTCGTCGGCCGCCGGAGCACAGGCGGACACCTCCGGCGACACCGTCAAGGTGGGTCTGCTGAACTCGCTCTCGGGCACCATGGCCATCAGCGAGGTCACCGTCCACAACGCGCTGCTGCTCGCGGTGAAGGAGATCAACGCCGCCGGCGGTGTCCTGGGCAAGAAGCTGAAGCCCATCAGCCAGGACGGCGCCTCCGACTGGCCGACCTTCGCCGAGAAGGCGGAGGCCCTGATCACCGACGACAAGGTGGTCGCCACCTTCGGCTGCTGGACCTCCGCCAGCCGCAAGGCCGTCAAGCCGGTCTTCGAGCGCTACAAGTCGCTCCTGTTCTATCCCGTGCAGTACGAGGGCCTGGAGCAGTCCCCGTACATCTTCTACATCGGCGCCACCACCAACCAGCAGATCGTCCCGGCCCTCGACTACCTCAAGAAGCAGGGCCTGACGCGGCTGTACCTGGTGGGCAGCGACTACGTCTTCCCGCGCACCGCCAACAAGATCATCAAGGCGTACGCGGAGGCCCAGGGCATGAAGGTGGTCGGGGAGGACTACGCGCCGCTCGGCTCCACCGAGTTCAGCACGATCGTCAACAAGGTCAAGGACGCCGGCGCGGACGCGGTGTTCAACACGCTCAACGGCGACAGCAACGTGGCGTTCTTCAAGGAGTACAAGTCCGCCGGGCTGACCGCGAAGAGCCTGCCGGTGCTGTCGGTGTCGATCGCCGAGGAGGAGGTCAAGAGCATCGGCACGCCGTACCTGGAGGGCCAGTTGACCGCCTGGAACTACTACGAGACCACGCCGGGCGCCGCCAACACCGAGTTCGTGGAGGCCTACCAGGCCGCGTACGGCAAGGACAAGCCGACGAGCGACCCGATGGAGGCCGCGTACATCTCCGTGTACCTCTGGAAGGAGATGGTCGAGAAGGCCGGCTCCTTCGACGTGGCGAAGGTGAAGAAGGCTTCCGCGGGCATCGAACTCGACGCACCCGAGGGCAAGGTCACCGTCGACGGGGCGACGCAGCACGTCTACAAGACGGCCCGCATCGGCAAGATCGGCTCGGACGGCCTGATCGAGGAGGTCTGGAATTCCGGCAAGCCGATCAAGCCGGACCCGTATTTGAAGGGGTACGACTGGGCGGCCGGTCTCTCGTGAGTCCGCGGGCCCGGTGGGGCTTCTCGCGCAGTTCCCCGCGCCCCTGAAAAGCAGGGGCTGCGCCCCGTGCTTTTCGGCCCGCAGGCCCGCCGTCTTCCAGGCCCGCAGGGCCTGGTCTTTCAGGGGCGCGGGGAACTGCGCGACCAGCCCCCACCGGACCCGCACCCGCCGACGCACCCCCGCCCCCCACCCCCGCCCCGGAGCCGCTCAATGACGGTCGTCCTCAATCAATCCTTCACCGGCATCAGCATCGGAGCCGTCCTCCTGCTCATCGCGCTCGGCCTGACCCTCACCTTCGGGCAGATGGGCGTGATCAACATGGCACACGGCGAGTTCATCATGGCCGGCGCCTACACCACGTACGTGCTGCAGAAGTCCATCAGCGGCGCCGGCGTCTCCCTGCTCCTCGCCCTGCCGCTGGCCTTCCTCGTCGCCGGAGCCATGGGCGCGCTGCTCGAATGGCTGCTCATCCGGCGCCTGTACACCAGACCCCTGGACACCCTGCTGGTCACCTGGGGTGTCTCCCTGATGCTCCAGCAGCTGGCCCGTGACGTCTTCGGCGCCCCGAACGTCCAGACCCGCGCCCCGGACCTGCTCACCGGCAACATCTCGGTCGGCGGCGTCACCTTCGCCACCAACCGGCTGTTCATTCTCGGCCTCGCCCTGCTCTGCGTCCTCGGCCTCACCCTGATCCTGCGGCTCACCCCGCTGGGCCGCCGTATCCGGGCCGTCGTGCAGAACCGGGACCTCGCCGAGGTGTCCGGCATCGCGACCGAGCGGGTGGACCGTACGACGTTCTTCATCGGCTCGGGCCTCGCGGGCGTGGCCGGAGTCGCGCTCACCCTGGTCGGCCCGATCGGCCCGACGATGGGCACCAACTACATCGTCGACGCCTTCCTGGTCGTGGTCGTCGGCGGCGTCGCCCAGCTCAAGGGCGCCGTCATCACCGCCTTCGCCCTCGGCGTCCTGCAGTCCGTACTGGAGTACTCCACGACGGTCAGCGTCGCCAAGGTCGTCGTGCTCGTGGCGATCGTCGCGTTCCTGCAGTGGCGACCCCAGGGCCTGTACACCCTGCGCACCCGGAGCCTGGCATGACGACGACAACGTCCCCTCCCGAGAAGACGGCCCCCCTGGCAGAGCCCTCGGTCTCTCTCCTGGACCGCTTCCGCGTGCCCGGCGCCTTCCTGCTCGGCGCCGTCCTGCTGTTCGGCGTCGCCCCGCTCGCCCTCTCCGACTTCCGGCTCAACCTCCTCGCCAAGTACCTGTGTTACGCGATCGTGGCGGTCGGCGTGAGCCTCGCCTGGGGCCGCGGCGGACTCCTCGTCCTCGGCCAGGGCGTCTTCTTCGGCCTCGGCGGCTACGCCATGGCCATGCACCTCAAGCTCGCCGACGCCGCCGACACCGGCCAGACCCTGCCCGACTTCATGCAGCTGTACGGCACCGGCGACACCCTGCCCTGGTGGTGGCAGCCGTTCGCCAACCCGCTCTTCGCCCTCGCCATGACCGTCCTGCTGCCGATGGCGGTCGCCGCCCTGCTCGGCTTCTTCGTCTTCCGACGCCGGGTGAAGGGCGCGTACTTCGCGATCCTCAGCCAGGCGCTGGCTGCCGCCCTCGCCATCTGGCTCGTCGGCCAGCAGGCCACCACCGGCGGCACCAACGGCCTCACCGACATGCGGGGCTTCTTCGGCTACGACCTCAACGACCCGGTCAACCAGCGGATGGTGTACTTCGTCATCGCCGCGGTGCTCCTGCTGCTGATGGCCGCCGCCCGGCAGCTGTTCGTCAGCCGCTACGGCGAACTCCTCGTCGCCGTACGGGACTCCGAGGAGCGGGTCCGCTTCCTCGGCTACGACCCCGCCAACGTCAAGCTCGTCGCGTACGTCGTGGCGGCCGGCATGGCGGGCCTCGCGGGTGCCCTCTTCGTCCCGGCGGTCGGCATCATCTCCCCGGCACTGATCGGCATCGTCCCGTCGATCGGCTTCGTCATCGGCGCCGCGGTGGGCGGCCGGGCCTCGCTGGTGGGTGCCGTACTCGGCGCGATCGCGGTCGCCTGGGCGCAGAGCACCCTCTCCGACGCCTTCCCCGCCGCGTGGACCTACCTCCAGGGCCTGCTGTTCGTCCTCGCGGTCGGCTTCCTGCCCGGCGGCCTGGCGTCCCTGGCGAGCGTGGTGCGCAGGCGCCGTACCCCCACGACCACGACGACCACGGACGTGAACCCGACCACCCCGGCCCCGACAGGAGGAACGGCATGAGCGGCGAGGGACTGACGGTCCGCGACCTGCGGGTGACGTTCGACGGCTTCAAGGCCGTCGACGGCGTCGACCTCGACATCCGCCCCGGCGACCTGCGCTTCCTCATCGGCCCCAACGGCGCGGGCAAGACCACCCTCGTCGACGCCGTCACCGGACTGGTGAAGTCCACCGGATCGGTGCGCTTCGGCGGCGAGGAGCTCATCGGCAAGCCGGTGCACCGGATCGCGCGCCGGGGCATCGGCCGGACGTTCCAGACGGCCACGGTCTTCGAGGAGCTGACCGTCCTGCAGAACCTCGACATCGCGGCGGGCGCCGGACGCGGCCCGCTGATGATGCTCCGGCGCCGCACGTCCGTGCCGGAGGCGGTGACCAAGGCGCTGGAGACGACCGGTCTGACGGAGCTGCGCGACCGCCCGGCGGGTGTCCTGGCGCACGGCCAGAAGCAGTGGCTGGAGATCGGCATGCTGCTCGTCCAGGACGTGAAACTGCTGCTGCTCGACGAGCCGGTCGCCGGTATGAGCCACGACGAACGCGAGGCCACCGGCGAGCTGTTGCAGCGGGTCGGCGAGGACCACACGGTCGTCGTCATCGAGCACGACATGGACTTCATGCGCTCCTTCGCCCGCAGCGTCACCGTCCTGCACGCCGGCAGGGTCCTCAGCGAGGGCTCCGTCACCGAGGTCCAGGCCGACGCCAAGGTCCAGGAGGTCTACCTCGGCCGCGCGTCCGAGCCCGAACCCGCCGCCGGACCGGTCGCCGCTCCCGTACCCGTCGCCGAGGAGGCGTGACCCCCATGCTGGAGATCAACTCCGTCCAGGCCGGCTACGACCGTACGACCGTGCTGCACGGCGTGACCGTCTCCGTCCCGGGGGACGGTGTCGCGACCGTCCTCGGCCACAACGGCGCCGGCAAGAGCACCCTCCTGCGCGCCGCCATGGGTCTCATCAAGCCGAAGGGCGGGACCGTCCTGCTGGACGGTGAGGACATCACCCACCTCGCCCCGCACCAGCGGGTGGCCAGGGGCATGGCGTACGTCCCCCAGGGCCAGCAGTCCTTCCCGCACCTCACCACCGCCGAGAACCTGCAGCTGGTCGCCGACGGCCGCCCGGACGGCAAGGTGGCCGTCGCCGAGGCCCTGGACCTGTTCCCCGTCCTGCGGGAGCTGTCCGGCCGTCGGGCAGGTCTGCTCTCCGGCGGCCAGCGCCAGCAGCTCGCCCTGGCCCGCGCCCTGATCACCCGCCCCAGGCTTCTCCTCCTCGACGAGCCGACCGAGGGTATCCAGCCCTCCGTCGTCGCCGAGATCGAGGAGACGATCCTCGCCCTGACCGGCCGTGGCGGCCTCTCCGTCCTCCTCGTCGAACAGCACGTGGGCTTCGCCATGCGGGCGGCCGAGCGGTACTACGTGCTGGAGGCGGGCCGGGTCACCTCCTCGGGAGCGGGCGGAACCGGGGCCGAGCAGACGGTCCGGGCGGCGCTCAGTGTCTGACGGCTCGTCGTCGTCCACAGGGCCCGCCGATACGGCCGGCCCTGTGGCCCCCTTCTACCTGGCGTGCAGCCCGTCCGTGAGGTGGCCGTGGCTGTGCCGCCAGCCCGTCGGCACACGCCGGGCACCCGCCAGATGGGGGTGACCGAGAGGAAGGTCCGCGTGCACGTGGACCGCCGGAGCGGGCACCGCGTGCACGTCGTCCGTCGAGCGCGCCGGCCATAGCCGTACGGCCAGCAGCGCCGCACCCAGGGCGATCGAACCCAGGGCGAACACCGCCCAGTTGAGCCCGGCCGCCGCACCCAGCCAGCCGGCCAGGGGGTACGTCAGCAGCCAGCAGCCGTGCGAGAGGGAGAACTGCGCGGCGAACGCGGCCGTACGCTCCCCGGGCGCCACCGAGCGGCGGACGAGCCGCCCGGTCGGGGTGAGCACCGCCGAGCACGCGGCACCGAACGCGGCCCAGAGGACCAGCAGGAGTGGCAGCCGCCAACTCCCGTCCCGCGCGGCCGTGACGGCCCCGAGCCCGGCGAAGACGACGGTCAGCGACAGCGCGCCCGGCAGCATCACTGCCCGGTCCGGCACCCGGTCCAGCAGACGCGGCAGCACCAGCGCCACGGCCATCGACCCGGCCCCGTACGCCCCGAGCGCCAGCGCCACGGTGCCCGCCGACAGACCGAACACATCGCGGACGTAGACGACGGAGTTCACCGTCACCATCGCACCTGCCGCCGCGACGGCGAGGTTCAGGGCGAGCAGGGCCCGCAGTTCGGGGGCGCGGAGGAAGAGACGGGTGCCGGCGGTGGCCTTGGTGTACGCCCTGCCACCGCGCGGGACGGTGGCGGCGGCCCGCGCGGGCAGGGCGGTCGAGACCACCAGCGCGGCCGAGGCGAGGAAACCGAGGACGGTGCCGGTGAACAGCCAGTTGTAGGTGACGACCGACAACAGGGCGGCCGCCAGCGCGGGGGAGAAGAGGCTCTCCAGGTCGTACGCCAGCCGTGACATCGACAGCGCCCGCGTGTAGTCGCGTTCCTCGGGCAGCACCTCCGGGATGACGGCCTGGAACGTGGGCGTGAACGCGGCCGAGGCGGACTGGAGGAGGAAGACCAGGACGTACACCTGCCAGACCTCGCCGACGAACGGCAGGGACACGGCGATCCCGGCGCGCACCAGGTCCGCCGTCACCATGAGGGCCCGGCGCGGCAGCCGGTCGGCGATCGCGCCCACGGCGGGGGCGATCACCACGTACGCCACCATCTTGATCGCGAGGGCCGTACCGAGGACGGAACCGGCGTCGGCGCCCGCGAGGTCGTAGGCCAGCAGCCCGAGGGCGACGGTTGCGAGCCCCGTGCCCACCAGGGCGATGACCTGGGCGGCGAAGAGGCGCCGGTAGGCGCGGTGGCGCAGGACGGCGAGCATACGGGCGGCTCCCCTCGGCGTGGCGTTCGGTGTCCGCACAGCCGAGTGTAGCCATCATGTGCGCAGATGCGCACATGATGGTTTGGGGCGCCCGAAGGCAAGCGGGGGCTGTGACAAGGCGGCTCCGCCGCGCGGGCGCGACGAGCCACGACGGCGCCGCGGCCGACGGACGGCGCCCCGCGGTTCGAGCGGAGCGCCTACGCTGGGCTCATGCCTGAACGCCACGCCGTCTCACCTGCGTCCGGTGCGCATCTGCGCGCCCCCGACAGCGCGCGGCTCACCGAGGCGACCGGAGTGTTCGCGATGCTCTCCGATGCCACCCGGCTGCATCTGCTGTGGCTGCTCGTGCAGGGCGAGTCGGACGTCGGCTCACTGGCCGACCGCTGCGAGGCGTCCCGCACGGCGGTCAGCCAGCATCTGGCGAAGCTGCGGCTCGCCGGGCTCGTGGACACCCGCCGCGAAGGGCGTCACATCTACTACAGCCTCGCCGACGGGCATCTGCGGCGCCTGGTCGTGGAGGCGCTCAGCCACGCCGACCACCGGGTCAGCGGGCAGGCACCGCACGACTGAGGAAGGCCCATGACCGCTGGTCTCATCCGCTACCGCACCTCCGGCGTCGAGGGCCTGCCCCTGGCGCCGGGACCGATCGGCGACCCGGGGGAGGAGGTCGGAGTCGTGGTCGCCCATGCCGCGAGCGTCATGCCCGGCCGCGGGGCACGCGCCTTCGGCCGGTACGCGCGCGCGATCCTGGCGACGGCGGCCGCGTGAGGCCGGACCGCCCCGGGACCGGACGGGTGGCCGCCGTGGTGGCGGTGCTGACGGTCGGGCTGCTGCTCTTCCCTCGCGCGGTGCCCAACTCCGCGGGCCGCGTGGGCAGTCTGCTGGAGGCTTTCCTGCCCTGGCTCGGCCTGGTGGTCGTGGTCCTGCTCGGCCTCGGGCTGCTGCACCGCTCGGCTGTCGCGCTGGTGGCCCTCCTGCTGCCGGCGGCGGCCTGGACGTACGTCTTCGGCGGGCTGCTGTTGCCCGGGGCCGAGCCCGGCGCGCGCGACCTGGTCGTGGTGCAGCACAACGTCAGCGACGAGAACACCGACCCGGCCGGGACGGCCCGCGCCCTGACAGACGCCGAGCCCGATCTCATCGCCCTGGAGGAACTGGTGCCCACGGCGTTGCCGGTCTACGAGAGGACTCTCGCCGCGGACTACCCGTACCACGAGGTCCGCGGCACCGTCGGACTCTGGTCGAAGCATCCGCTCACCGAGGCCCGGCTGCTGGACATCAAGCCCCGGGGGATCACGGAGGAATGGAGCCGCGGGCTGCGTGCGGTGGTCCGCGCGCCGCACGGTGCGATCGCGGTGTACGTCGCTCACCTGCCCTCGGTCCGCGTCGGAGCGGGCGGACTCGCGTCCCAGTGGCGTGACGAGAGTGCCGACCTGCTGGGCAAGGCCGTCGCCGCCGAGAAGCGGAATCCGGTGATCCTGCTGGGCGACCTCAACGGCACGGCCGACGACCGCGGGCTGGCCCCCGTGACCTCACACATGAACGTGGCGGAACGGGGCTTCGCCTTCAGCTACCCCGCCGGCTTCCCGCTGACCAGGATCGACCAGGTGATGGCGCGTTCGGCGACCGTCGCCGACATCCGCACGCTGCCCGCCACCGGCAGCGACCATCTCCCGGTGGCCGCCCGCATCACCCTCGGCTGACCACCGGCCCGATGGACTCCAGCGTCGGTATGACCTCCTCGATCGAGCCGTCCGCCGCGAACACCAGCCGGTCCAGGGTGGATTCGCGGCGCATGCCGTCGCCGCGCGGAGTGCCGGGGCCGGGAATCGCGAACCGGTGGTAGCAGATGAACCAGTCGTCGGTGCCGGGCACGTTGACCACCGTGTGGTGGCCGGTGGCCAGGATTCCGTACTCCGGCCGCTTCCGCAGGATCACCCCCTTCCCGGTCCATGGCCCGAGTGGTGAGGGTCCGGTCGCGTAGGCGACCCGGTAGTCCTCGCTGCGGGTGTCGTCCTCCGACCACATGAAGTAGTAGACGCCCCGCCGCTTGATGACGAAGGCCCCTTCGCGGAAGCCGTCCGGCGTGAACCGCCGTACCAGCGCCGGATCGAAGGACACCATGTTCTCGTTGAGCGGTACGCCGTACGCCTCGCTGTTGCCCCAGTGGAGATAGGCCGTGCCGTCGTCGTCCACGAAGACGGCCGGGTCGATCATCTGTCCCTCGTAGTCGTCGCGCCCGATGAGCGGCCGGTCCAGGGCGTCCCGGAAAGGGCCGGTCGGACTGTCGGCGACGGCCACGCCGATCTGCTGGTTCGCGCAGAAGTAGAAGTAGTACGACCCGTCGCGCTCCCCGGCGGCCGGTGCCCAGGCGTAGCGGTCCGCCCAGCTCACATCGGACTCCAGGTCGAGGACGACTCCGTGGCCCTCCCAGGTGACCAGGTCGTCGGAGGAGTACACCTCGAACCGCGTCCCGCCCCAGCCCTCGAAGCCGTCCGTCGTCGGATAGACGTAGTAACGGCCGTGGAACTCCTGGATGTTGGGGTCGGCGTGCAGGCCCGGCAACAGGGGGCTGCGCATGTGCACGGCCTCGACCGTCCAGGTGCGACCGGTCCCGTCGGGCGTGGTGACGGTGTACGACCGCGGGGTGCGCAGGTCGCGCGGGGTGCCGGAGGGCGGGTCGATCCGGGCTTCCACCGACAGGTCGAACTCCGGGGCGAGACCGTCGAGTTCGGTGCCCGGGTACACCGGCAGGACGACCTTCGAGGCGGCGTCGTCGACGATCGCGTAGGCCTTCAGACCTCCCGGGACGGTGGCGTCGACGACGGACGCCTTCGGCGCGTACGCGGCGAGGAGTCCCTCGTACTCGGCCCGCGTCACCGGCAGCACCGAACCGTGCCGGGCGCCGGGCGGCAGCGCGTAGCCCTCGCAGGGCGTCCAGGTGCCGGAATCCAGGTCGCCGGTCTCGAAGGGGACATAGCCGCGCCCGCTGAACTCGTCGATGAAGAGGTACCACTTGGCGTCGTCGGTGTTCGACCGGAAGACGATCGGCCCCTCGCCCTGTTCGACGGCCCCCTGACCGATCCGGTCGGCCACGAAGGCGTACGAGGCGGCGCGCAGCCCGGCCGACTTCTCGACGGTGATGAACTTGCCGCCGGGCGTGGCGGGGGAGTTGCCGCGTTCGTCCTTGGTGAAACGGTAGTAGGCGCCGTCGTGCCGGACGACGGTCGAGTCGATGACCGAGTGGCCGGGGTCGTTCCAGAGCCGGGGCTCGCTGAAGACACGGAAGTCGCGGGTGGTCGCGTACAGCATCCTGTTGTGGGTCTCGGCGGTGTGGTCCGGGTCGTCCTCGGCGTAGAGCCTCGACGCCCAGAAGACGACGAACGCGCCGAGCTCGGGGTCGTAGCAGGCTTCGGGAGCCCAGACATTGCCGGCGGTGTCGGGGGCGACACGTACCAGGCGGCGGTCGGTCCAGTGCACCAGGTCGGTGCTCTCCCAGACCATGAGCGAGGTGCTGCCGGTGCGCTGCACCTGCTCCCAGCCGCCGTCCTGCTCGCCGTACATCCTGAGGTCGGTGGCGATCAGGTAGAACCTGTCGCTCTCCGGGGCGCGGACGACGAAGGGATCGCGCAGCCCCCGGGTCCCGAGGTCCGAAGTGAGCACCGGCGCACCGCCGTTCAGCTCGCGCCAGCGCAGCGGGTCGTCGCCCCGGCTGAGCGCGAACCTGATCTGCTCGCCGTCCGGGCTGCCCTCGCCGGTGAAATAGACGAAGACGTAACCGGCGTACTCCTGCAAGCCGACCTCCAGTGCTGTGACCTTTTGAGATTTCCCGTTGGAAACCCGTCGAAGAGTGTTGCTATCTGGGGTGAGCGGCGTCAATCGCCCCGTGGCTCCGGGGCGGCATCGAAAGTTTCGGCGAGCATGCCTTTCGCGCAGGTCGCGGTCGCACCGGTCGCGCGGTCAGCCCTCCAGCCGGCGCAGCCGTTCCGTGTCGCAGGTGCGGGGGCAGGTGGAGCAGGCCTCGGCCGGGCGGATCGTGTAGTAGAGGCAGCAGCCCATGCGGGTGCGGGTCGGATGCTCGCGGCCGTCGCTCGTGCGGAGGGAACGGAAGTCGGCGCCGCCGGGGAAGGGCGCGTGGGCGCTGGGAAGGACCGCGGAGGCGGCCCGGACGCCGGAGGCCTCGTCGCCCCGCATCCGACCGAGGTACCAGAGGCCGGAGACCAGGTCGTCGCCGACCAGGCCCCACAGCGCGCGCGAGCCCCGGCGGGCGTACGGCCCGATCGCGTCCAGCACGGGGCCCATGTGGTCCGCGACGGCGGCCCTCAACTCGGCGCGCAGCGCCTCCTGATGGGCGACGGTCCGGGTGCCGGGCAGGGCCGTCGCCGCGTCGTCCGGCAGGCACACGAGGTCGGTGCCGGGGGTGATCTCGTACATGCCGGTCGTGAGGTCGACCCGTATGTCGGACGGTGCGACGCGGGGCACGCGCCGCTCCAGGTACCAGACACCGCTCATCAGCAGACCGACCGACCAGGCGTAGTCGTGCAGGGCGCGGGAGGCGGCGACATGCCGGGGCGCGGAGTGGTCGTGGCGGTCCTGGATGCGGGCGGCCTCCGCCTCGACGAAGGCCTCCACGCTTTCCTGACCGTCCATCAAGCCGATCGTGTGCGCGGCGGGTCGGGGTGCGCGCGTGGCGCGGGAGAGGGCCGGCCGCGTGGTGCGGGACAGCGGCTGCCGGGTGGCCGAGCGGCCGGGTTCCGTGACCCGTACGGACAGCGCCTCGCACACCGCGTCCAGGCGGCGGTAGGCGGCGGAGAGGAGTGCCGGGACAGGCGTGGCGGTGTCGGCCTGGGCGGTTTCCAGGTGGGCCACGGTCATCGGTAACTCCAGAGCGTGAAGAGGTTTGGCGAGCGGAGGAGGTAAGGCTTACCTTAGCTGCAAGATCGCGTACTGATGACCAGGCGGGGTGTGAAGCAGTCGTGTGCGTCGTTGACCAGCGAAGTTACTCGCGAGTTGATCAAGGGCGGTGTGGATCACAGTGAACCCACAGCCGTTGAAAGCTAAAGCATGCCTAACCTAAGCTCACGTTTCGTGACTGCGACCGAACGGGCCGCGCCGACCGGCGTGCCCCCGCGTGCCCTGAGGCACCTGCCCCTGTTCCTCGGCGGAATCGGCGCGCTGGCGCTGTGCGCCGCGCTGAGCCTCGCCCTCGGAGCCCGCTCCGTGCCCCTGGCCACCGTGCTCGACGCGCTGTCAGGTCACGCGGAGGGCCGGGACGCACTGGTGGTGACGGGGCTTCGGCTGCCGCGCACGGTCATCGGTCTCGCGGTCGGCGCCGCGCTCGGCGTCGCGGGTGCCGTGGCGCAGGGGATCACCCGCAATCCGCTCGCCTCGCCAACGACCCTGGGAATCAACGCGGGTGCGGGCTTCGCGGTCGTCGTCGCCATCTTCGCCCTGAAACTCACGGACCCCGTCGAGTACGTGTGGTTCGCCTTCGCCGGGGCCGTCGGCGCCGCCGTCCTCGCCCAGGCACTGGCCCGCCGCGCCGGCGACATCGACCCCGTACGGCTCGCCCTCGGCGGCACCGTGCTCCAACTGGTGCTGCTGTCCTGGACGTCGGTGGTCATGCTGGCCAGTCAGCGCACCCTCGACGAGGCACGCTTCTGGCTGGCGGGCTCCATCGCCGGACGGCCACTCGACACGCTCTGGCCGGTGCTGCCGGCCCTCGGGCTCGGCCTGCTGCTCGCCGGAGCCGTCGCGCCCGCCCTCAACGCCCTCGCCCTGGGCGACGATTCGGCCCAGGCGCTCGGCGTGCCGGTCACCCGCATCCGGCTCGCCGGAGGCATCGCGGTCGTGCTGCTCGCCGGATCGGCGGTCGCCGTCGCCGGGCCCGTCGCCTTCATCGGACTCGCCGCACCCCACCTCGTCCGCCCGCTCCTCGGCGGCGACCACCGCCTCCTGATCCCCGGCTGCCTGATCGCCGGCCCTCTGCTCCTGCTCACCGCCGACGTCCTCGGCCGCCTGGTCATCCGGCCCGCGGAACTGGAGGTCGGCATCGTCACCGCGTTCCTCGGCGCACCCCTGCTGGCCCTGCTCGCCCGGAAGGTCGCCCGATGACGCCGACCCACCAGGCGGCCGTACGCCATGACACGCGCCGCGCACCCGGCCGCGCCCGCCTCCTCGTGTACGGCGCGACCGGCGTCCTCGCCCTCCTCGTGCTGCTCACGGTCTCCGTCTCCACGGGGGAGATGGGCATGCCCGCGTCCACCGCGCTGCGGGCGCTGGTCGGGCTCGGCGATCCGGGCGATGTGCTGGTGGTACAGGAGTTCCGGGCGCCGCGCGCCGTCGCCGCCCTCGTGGCCGGTGCCGGTCTGGGCGCGGCCGGCGGCGTCCTGCAACGGCTGTTCCGCAACCCCCTCGCGTCCCCGGACGTGATGGGCGTGACCGGCGGGGCCTCGCTCGGCGCGGTCGCGCTGTTGGCCGCCGGAGCCTCCCAACTGCTCATCCCCGTCGGCGCGTTGGCCGGTGGCACTTTGGCCGCCCTGCTGCTCGGCGTGTTCGCGTGGCGGTCCGGGCTCGCCGTCACCCGCCTCGTCCTCACCGGCCTCGCGGTCCAGGCGGGTCTGGCCGCCGCGGTCAACCTGATGATCGTGCGGTTCCCGGCCGAGCTCGCGGGCTCGGCGCTCCAGTGGACGACGGGGTCGGTGTACGGCCGCACCTGGACGGAGGTCTGGGGCGGGGCCGCCGCCGTGGCGCTCGCCCTGGCCGCGGCGCTGGTCACCAACCGCCGTCTGGCCGTGCTCGACCTGGGCGACGACTCGGCGGGCGCCCTCGGCCTCAACACCTCCGCCGCCCGTCTCCAACTCCTCCTCGTCGCCGTCACGTTGGCCTCCCTGGCGGCCGCCCTCGCAGGCCCGGTCACCTTCGTCGCCCTCGCCGTCCCCCACATCGTCCGCTCCCTCACCGGCCCGCCCACCGCCGCGACCCTCGCCCTGGCGGCCCTCACCGGAGCCGTCCTCCTCCTCGCCGCCGACCTCGTCGTCCAACACCTCCTTCCCGTCGAGGGCCTCCCGGTCGGAGCCGCCACCGCCACGCTGGGCGCCCCCTGGCTGCTGGTGCTGATGTTCCGGCAGAGCAAGCCGGTGCGGGGGAGTGGGGCATGAGCGGCCGCGGCTCCTTGCGTGTGATCGCGCGGTCCGTGGGGTTCGCCCGGGGTGCGTTGGCGGGTGCGGGTCCGGTGGGGGCTGGTCGCGCAGTTCCCCGCGCCCCTGAAAAGCAGGGGCTGCGCCCCGTGCTTTTCAGGCACGTCGGCACGTCGGCACGTCGGCCCGGGCCCGTCAGGCCTGCGGGGCCGTGGTCTGTCAGGCCCGCAGGGGCCTGGTCTTTCAGGGGCGCGGGGAACTGCGCGACAAGCCCCACCGGACCCGCACCCGAAGACCACACCCCACCGCCCCCGTCCCCTCGTACCGCCACCCACGCTCGCCCCAGGAGCCCGCATGACCCCCACCAACCAGCTCTCCACGCAGGGCCTCGACCTGCGTTACGGCGACCGGCTCGTGGTCGGCGGCCTCGACCTGACGTTGCCCGGCGGGGCCGTTACCGCCATCGTCGGGCCCAACGCCTGTGGTAAATCAACCCTGTTGAGAGGGCTGAGCCGACTGCTCGCACCCGCCGCCGGGACGGTCACGCTCGACGGCTCCGACATCCACCGTCTGTCCGCCAGGGCGCTGGCCCTCCGGATGGGGCTGTTGCCGCAGCAGCCGGTCACCCCGGAGGCGATCACCGTCGAGGCGCTCGTACGGCTCGGCCGGTACCCGCACCAGCGGCTGCTGAGCCCCTGGTCGACCGCCGACCAGCGGGCCGTGGACGACGCGCTGGAGCGGACCGGCACGGCGGTGCTGCGGGACCAGCCCGTCGACCGGCTCTCCGGCGGCCAGCGCCAACGCGCCTGGATAGCCCTGGCGTTGGCGCAGGACACCGAGCTGCTCCTGCTCGACGAACCGACCACCTTCCTCGACCTCCGGCACCAGCTCGACGTCCTCGACCTGGTCGCCGCCCTGCACGCCGAGGCCGGCCGCACCGTGGTGATGGTGCTGCACGACCTCGGACAGGCCGCCCGTTACGCCGACCACATGGTCGTGCTCAAGGACGGGCGCCTCGCCGCCGCCGGCCCACCGGCCGAGGTGCTCGACGCGGACCTGGTCAGGTCCGTGTTCGACGTGGACTGCCGGGTCATCCCCGACCCGGAGACCGGCACACCGCTGGTCGTCCCGAAGGGCAGCGCGGTACGGCACACCACCGCGCCCGCGACCGCCTGACCGCACATCCCCTGTCCAACCGACCGCTCCTCCAGCAAGGAAGACCACCCCCTCATGCCCAAGCGATCCCCCCTGCGCGGATTCGGCCGCCCCGCCGCCGCGCTGCTCACCGTCGTACTCGGTACGGGCCTCCTGGCCGCCTGCGGCGACGACTCGACGAAGGCGAGCGACACCGCGCAGGCCGGCGCCGACAGCGCCGCCTTCCCCCGCACCCTCAAGACCGTGATGGGCGACGTCAAGATCCCGTCGCAGCCGAAGAAGGTCGTCGTCCTCGACACCGGCGAACTGGACGACGTCACCCTGCTCGGGATCGACCCGGTCGGCGCCGTCGCCCCGCACTTCAAGACCGAGGGCGGCTTCCCCACGTACCTGGAGGGCGACCTCAAGAACACCACGGACGTCGGCCCGCTCCTGGAGCCGAACCTGGAGAAGATCGCCTCCCTCGCGCCCGACCTGATCCTGTCCTCCAAGGTCCGCCACGAGAAGGTCTACGACAAGCTCAGCGCCATCGCCCCGACCGTCTTCACCGAGACCACCGGCGGCGTGTGGAAGGAGAACCTGAAGGTCCACGCCGAGGCGCTGGGCCTGGAGGACGAGGCCGCGGCCAAGCTGAAGGAGTACGAGACGCGGGCCGAGGCGCTCGGCGCGGCCATCGAGAAGAAGGACGGTGCCATGCCGACCGTCTCCGTGGTCCGCTTCGTCGCCGGCCCCACCCGTCTCTACGCCTCCAACTCCTACAGCGGTGTCGTCCTGAAGGACATCGGCTTCCAGCGTCCGAAGTCGCAGATCTCCGACGACCCGGCCGTGACCATGAAGGACGTCGGCTCCGAGGAGATCGACCAGGCCGACGCCGACCTGATCTTCGTCACCACCGCCGACACCCCGGACAAGACCCAGCGCAAGCAGGTCACCTCCAACCCCGTCTGGAAGGACCTGCCCCCCGTCAAGGACGGCAAGGTCTTCGAGGTCCCGGACGAGACCTGGATGTCCGGCATCGGCGTCCAGGCGGCCGAGGAGATGCTCGCCGACGTGGCCGAGGCCACCGGCGTCGAATTGCCCAAGCGGTAACTCCCGCCGTACCCGGGGCGGGCCCCACCACGAGCCGGGCCCGCCCCGCCGAACCCCCCACCCGCTAGCGGAAGTCGTGCACCACCCCATGCGCCTGTACCTGCTCGCCCTCAACCCCACCGATTCCGTCACCGAGGGCTTCCTGCCCGCCGCCGCCCGGCTCGGCCTGGACGTCACGATCCTCACCGACCAGCCCGGCGCCCACCGCACCGCGTATCCGGAGCACCCCGGGACCGAGATCCTGGAGTGCGACGTACGGGACCACCGTGCCGTCGTCACCCGGGTCTCCACCCACCACCGGCCGGGCGCGGTCTTCACCAACAGCGACCACCTCCAGACCCAGGCCGCCCTCGCCGCCCACTACTTCGGGCTTCCCGGCAAGGACTGGCGGGCCACGCTGCGCAGCAAGGACAAGGGCGAGATGCGCCGCCATCTGGCCGCCGCCGGTGTGGACACCGTCTGGTCCGCCGAGATCACCGAGCCGGCCGACCTCACCGGACCCCTCGTCGCCGACGCCCCGTACCCCTGTGTCGTCAAGCCCCGCGAAGGCGTCGCCAGCGAGGACGTCGTGCTCGTCGACACCGCCGAGGACCTCGTGGCCCGAGGCAAGGAGATCCTGAGCCGCCGCCCGGGCGTCACCCTCGTCGTCGAGGAGTACCTGCCCGGCGAGTTGTACACCCTGGAGACCCTCGGCGACGGCCACGTCCGGCACGTGCTCGGCGGCTTTCACACCGAGTTGTCCCCGCCGCCGTACTTCATCGAGGAGCGGCTCGGCTTCGCCCCGGCCCACCCCGAGCCGGTCGTCGCGCAGATCCTCGCCCAACTCGACGCGCTGGGCGTCGGATTCGGCGCCTGCCACACCGAGTTCGTCGTGCACGACGGCCGGGCCCGCATCATCGAGGTCAACTACCGTGCCATCGGCGACCAGTGCGACCTGCTCCTCGCCCAGCTGCTCGACCTCCCGCTCTTCGAGCACATCCTCCGCACCCACCTGGGCGAGCCGCTGCCCGCCGAGCTGGACATCCGACGCGACGGCGCGGCCCGCCTGGAGTACCCGTGCGCCGACCGGGCGGGGACTCTCGTCGCCGCCCCCGCCGCGACCGAACTCGCGCTCGACGGCGTACACCTGACGTACCGTCCGTTGCGCGAGCTCGGCGAACGCCACGACCTGTACCGGACCAACCGCGACTACCTCGGCGTCCTCCGCGCCATCGGCACCGACCAGGAGACCGTCGACCGTGTGGTGGCGGACTTCCTCGCCGCACAGCGCTGGGAGATCCAGCCGTGACCGCCGTCGCTCCGGTAGATGCCGCCGTGACCGGCGTGGCCTCCGTGAACACCGCCGTGACCGTCCCCTCGCCCGCGCCCACCGACACCACCGAAGCCGCACTCCTCACCCGCGTGCTCGGCGCCCTGCTCCGCGAGGACGTCGTCGGCCTGCGCACCCGCAGCACCCTCGTCGACCACCCGGACGGCCCCTGGCTCCGCCTGCTCACCACCGACGGCGACGACGCCCTGCGTCTGCCCGTCACCGAGGACGGCTTCCAGCACACGTACGCCGCACGACTGCCCCTGCTCGTCCGGGAGTCGGACGGCACATCCCTCACCACCTGCGACACCGTCCTCGCCGCACTACGCGCACTCGCCGACCCCGTCGACCGAGACGGCTTCGACGCCTTCGCCGAGGAGTGCCGCCAGACGCTCGCGACGATGCGGCTGCACGAGGCGACGGGAAAGGAGGTGGCCGACGGGCTCACCGAGCTCTACGGCACCGACCTCGCCGACTGGACCGGCCTGCGCGGCGGCCTCGCGTACGAGACCCTCGCCGCACGCCTCGACCACCCGGTCTACCCGACCGCCCGCGGCCGCTCGGGCCTCGTCGAAGACCAACTGCGTTGCCACGCACCGGAGTTCCACCCGAGCTTCGCACTCCAGTGGCTGGCCGTGCCCCGGGAGTCCCTCACCGTCACCGGGTCCCTCCCGGACGGCTGGCCCACCCCCTCCGGGCTCGGTCTCGCGGACCTCGACCGCACCCATGTCGCCCTGCCCGTCCACCCGTTGACCGTCGGCGCGCCTCTCGACGCGGCCCTGCGCGAGGCCGGGCTCGCGGATCGTGCGGTGCTCGCCGACCGGACGTACCTCTCCGTCGTGCCCACGCTGTCGATGCGTACGGTCGCGCCCGCCGCCGCCCCTTCGCTGCACCTCAAACTACCCCTGGCCACCGCCACGTTGGGTCTGCGCAACAAGCGCTCCATCAAGCCCGGCACCCTCGTCGACGGCGCCGCCGGACAGCGGCTGCTGGCGGCGGTGATCGACCGCGAGCCCCGCTTCAGGGGCCGGGTGCTGCACGCCGACGAGACGGTGTACGCGCACGCCGGGCACGAACTGCTCGCCGTCCTGTGCAGGAGGTACCCCACGGACCTCGACGACTGTGTGGTCGTCCCCCTGGCCGCCCTGCTCGCCGAGGCACCCGACGGGTCACTGGTCGTCGACCACCTCGCCGACCGTTTCCACGGCGGCGACCCGACCGCCCTGCTCGACGCCGTGCTCACCCTGCTGTTCGACTGGCAGACCACGCTCTTCGGCTACGGCATCGCCCTGGAGTCGCACCAGCAGAACGTCTCCCTGGTGTTCGGCCCCGAGCCCGGCGACCTGCGGCTGCTGCTGAAGGACAACGACGGGCCGCGCATCAACAGCACCCGCCTGTCCGCCAGGCTCGGGGACGGCGGTGGCGGCTGGGGCTTCGACGACACGCGGACCTTCGGCCCCGACGACCGGGCGGTGGCCGACGTGTTCACCACCATCACCGTCCATCTGTGCGCGGGCGCCTACGCGTTCGGGCTCGCCGGGCACGGCCGCGCCCCGCTGCCGGAGCTGCTGGACCTCGTGCGGGACCGGCTCACCGAGGCCGTCGACCGCCTCGGCGGTGACGCGGCGGCCGTCCTGCGCGAGCGGGTGCTGAACGCGCCCGAGCTTCCGGTGAAGGCGATGGTGACCGCCGGGACCCTGCTCAGCAAGGAGCGGTCGGGCGCCACCGACATCAACAAGCACTACACCACCGGGCCCAACTACCTGCTCCGGGAGGGTGGTTCGGAATGACCGCCGAGGTGCTCGCGCTGTCGCGCCCCGCGTTCGGTCGCCGTCAGGTGCACGCCGTGGCCGCCTGCTACTTCGTGGCGTCGTTCGCCGCGCTGGGCCTGCCGCCGTACTTCACCGAGATACTGCCCGGACTCGGCGACGGGGCAGCCCGCTGGGCGGGGGTGCTGTATGTGGTGCCCACCGTGTTCAGCGCGGTCGCGGCACCCCTGTGGGGGCGGCTCGCCGACCGCTTCGGGCGTAAACGGCTCTTGCTGCGGGCCCAGTTGGGCCTCGCCCTGTCCTTCCTGCTCGCCGGCTGGGCCGACTCGCTCACCATGTTCACGGTGGCGCTGGTGCTCCAGGGCATCCTCGGCGGCACGTTCGCCGCCTCCAACGGCTATCTCGGCGCCGCCCTGGAGGGGCCGCGGCTGTCGAGGGCGCTGACCCTCATGCAGGGCAGCGCGCGGGCCGCCCTCGTTCTCGCGCCGATCGTCGTCGGCGCGCTCGCGCCGTGGATGTCCCCGCACCGCCAGTACGCCCTCCTCGCGCTGCTCCCGCTCGCCGCCGCCCTGCTGCTGGCCGCCCTGCCCGAACCGGCCGCGACCGGCGAGACCGGCGAGACCGGCGCGACCGGACAGCGCGAGACGGAGACCGCCGACCTCGCCCCCACGGCCGCGCTGCGCAGGCTCTACGCGCTGGAGTTCGCCTTCGTGTTCTCCACGGTCATCTCCTTCCCCTACCTGATATCCCTCGTCGAGGAACGCCTCCCCGGCGCCTCCGCCGCCCTCTCCGGCCTGCTGTTCGCCCTGCCGCACCTCTGCTACCTGATCACGGCGATGGCGGTGCACCGCGCCCTCCACAGCCGCCCTCGGCACGGCATGGCCCTCGGCTTCGCGCTGATCGCCCTCGGCCTGGCGGGACACGGCGTCGCCGACACCCTCTCCACGCTCATCGCCGTACGGCTGCTGCTCGGCGCGGGCCTCACCCTCGGCATGGTCGGCCTGTCGGTCCTGGCCGCCGACTGTGCCCGGGGCCGCGCCCCCGGCGCGATGTTCGGCTCGCTGGAGTTCTTCTCCAAGGCCGGCGCCGTCGCCGCCGGGGTGACCGCCGCCGTGGGCAGCGCCCGGTTCGGACCCACCGCGCCGGTGCTGATAGGCGGCGGCATAGCCGCCCTCACCGTCTTCGCGACTCTCCTACCCCCACGTCCGCGTACCCGCTGGAGCCACTGAATGCCCCCGCTCACCGACTCGCTCGGTACCACCCACCTGCCCACCGCCGACGACGCGGTGGTCCACACCCTCCTCAACTGCCTGCTGCGCGAGGTGTCCGGCCCCGAACACCAGACCGCCGTCATCGACGGTCGCCTCCTGCTCCGCCTGCCCCGCCGCGGCCTCCTCCTCCGTGTGGCGCTGCGCCGTACGTCCCTGCTGGGCGCCCACCGCTTCACCGGCCCCGTCCAGGAACAGTCCGAGACCGGCTGGACGGAACTCGACTGGCGTCGCCTGGCCGAGTACACGCACGACGAGCTGTCACTGCGCACCGGCGTCCGCAACGACGAGTTCCTGCACCAGGTCGACTCCAGCCACCGCACCCTCGCCACCGCGCTCGCCGCCCGCGAGACCACCGTGCTCGCCCCTGACGCCACCACCGCCCCGCACGGGCTGCCGGACTACCTCGCCTCCGAGCAGTCCCTGCTGTTCGGCCACCGCTTCCACCCCACCCCCAAGGCCCGCACGGGCGACGCGGACGCCTGGCAGTCGTACGCCCCCGAGGCCGGCGCCACCTTCCCGCTGCGCTACCTCGCCGTCCGCGACCATCTGATCGCGGAGGAGAGCGCGGAGACGGGCGCCACCGCCGTGCTCGACCGGGAACGCGGCGACGTCCCCGAGGGCTACCGGCTGCTGCCCGCCCACCCCTGGCAGTACGAGATGCTGCGCGAACACCGCCTGCTGCGCGAGGCTCTCGGCCGCGGCGACATCCTCGACCTCGGCCCCGGCGGCCGGGAGTACGCGGCCACCGCCTCCGTCCGCACCCTCTTCGACGGCGACTCCTTCCTGAAGTTCAGCCTCAACGTCCGCATCACCAACTGCCTGCGCAAGAACGCCAGTTACGAACTCTCCGGCGCCGTCGCCCTCACCCGTCTCCTCGCCCCGGCCCTCGCCGACCTGGAGACCCGCTTCCCCGGCAGCGCGATGCTCCGCGAACCCGCCTACCGCAGCCTCGCCGTCCCCGGCCCCGACGGCACCCCCGACCGCGCCCTCCTCGAAGGCTTCGGCGTGATCGTCCGCGAAGGCCTGTCCCGACGGCTGCTGCCCGGCACGACCCCGCTGCTCGCGGCCGCCGTCGCCGACGAGTACCCGACCAGCGCCGCCCACATCTCCCGCCTCCTCGACGGCGCGGGCCCCGAGACCGCCCTGAACTGGTGGAAGGCCTACCTCCGCCTCCTCGTCCCGCCCGTGCTGTCCGCCTACTTCGACCACGGCCTCGTCCTGGAACCCCACCTCCAGAACGTTCTGATCTGCGTCGACACCGACGGTATGCCCGCCCAGGTCCTCTTCCGTGACCTGGAGGGCACCAAGCTGGTCCCCGACCATCACGCCGACACCCTCGCCGCGCTGCCGCCCGAGGTCGCCGGCCCGATGTCGTACGACGCCCAGCGCGGCTGGGACCGCGTCGTGTACTGCCTGCTCGTCAATCACGTCGCCGAGCTGCTCGCCGCCCTCGCCGACCTGCACCCCGAGATTGAGGCCGACCTGTGGGCGGCGGTCCGCGCGACCCTTCGGGCCTACGCCGACGAGGAGGGCTGCCCGCCCCGCCTCTCCGCCCTCCTCGCCGGGGTCCCGCTGCCGGCCAAGACCAACTTGCTCACCCGCTGGGAGCGCAAGGCCGACCGCGAGGCCGGCTACGTCCGCCTGCCCTCACCCCTCGCCGAGGACGTCCTCCGCTGGAGCCCTCGATGAGCCACGAGCCATGAGCCATGAGCCATGAGCCGTGCCCAGCCACGAGCCGTTGCCGAGCCCGGAGCCCTCGACGAGCCAGGAGCCGTCCATGACCCACCCGACCCCCGCCGTACGCGACCGCGTCCTGTCTCTGACGCCCACCGAACTCCCCGCGTACGTCTACGACGTGACAGCCCTGCGCGAACACGCCGCACAGGTGCGCGCCGCCCTCCCCGAACGGGTCGAGCTGTACTACGCCGCCAAGGCCAACCCCGAGCCGGAGATCCTCGCCGCGCTCGGCCCCTACGTCGACGGCTACGAGGTGTCCTCCGGCGGCGAACTCGCCCACGTCGCCAAGGCCGTACCGGGCCGTCCGCTGGCGTTCGGCGGCCCCGGAAAGACTCCGGACGAGATCCGGGCCGCCCTGGAGCAGGGCGTCGAACGCTTCCACGTCGAGAGCGAGCACGACCTGCGCATGCTCGCCGAGCTGACACGTCAGGCGGCACCGGCCACGCGGGTCGGGGTGTTGCTCCGCTTCAACCTCGCGGTGGCGGACGGTTCACTGGCGGGCAGCTCGCTCGCGATGGGCGGACGGCCCACCCCGTTCGGCCTGGACCCCTCGCAGGCGCCGGACGTGCTCCGCCCCCTCACGGACGGCACGTACCCGCACCTCGAACTGCTCGGAGTCCACGCCCACTTGGCGAGCGGACTCGACGCACCCGAACAGCTCTCCGTCGCCCGCTCGATCGTGGAGTGGGCGACGGGCCTGGGCGTGCCGCTCGCCGAGGTGAACGTCGGCGGCGGTATGGCCGTCGACTACGCGCTCCCCGAGAGCCGCTTCGACTGGAAGACGTACGGCGAGGGCCTCGCCCGACTCACCGCCGCCCACCCCGAACTGACGCTGCGCATCGAACCCGGGCGGGCGCTCACCGCGTACTGCGGCTGGTACGCCACCGAGGTGCTGGACGTGAAGCACAGCCACGGCGAGGAGTTCGCCGTGGTCCGGGGCGGCACCCACCATCTGCGCACCCCGGCGACCAAGGGGCACGACCAGCCGTGCTCGGTGCTGGCGACGGGGGAGTGGCCGTATCCGTGGCCGCGCCCGGCGGCCGAGGGGAAGTACGTCAGCCTCACCGGACAGCTGTGCACGCCGAAGGACCTGCTCGCCCGCAACGTCCACGCGCCGGGGCTCAGGGCGGGGGACCGGGTGGCCTTCGCCCTCGCGGGCGCGTACGCGTGGAACATCTCGCACCACGACTTCCTGATGCATCCCCGTCCCGGTTTCCACTTCCTCGACTGATCCTCCCGTTCGCCGACTGATCCTCCCGTTCGCTCCTCGACGGACGGAACCCGACTGTCCGCCCGACCCTCTGGGCGAGTGTGACCGTTGACAGGCGGGCAGACCGGGCGCAGACTCATGTGGACAGATTTGTGAAATGAATTTCACCAGACGAACAGGGTCGGCTCGCCCGGGGCCGGGACGCGGCTCGTCCTCAACGACGAGGAGTACTCAATGCACACCACTGTCGGCATCATCGGCGGCGGCCCGGCGGGGCTGCTGCTGGCCCGTCTGCTGCACAACGCGGGAATCGACAGTGTGGTTCTGGAACGCAAGGACCGCGCCTACGTCGAGCAGCGCCAGCGCGCCGGAATCCTGGAGCAGGCCACCGTCGACGTCCTGCGCTCCGCCGGCGCGGGGACCAGACTGGACGCCGAGGGCATCCCCCACGACGGCATCGAGCTGCGCTTCGACGGCCGCGCCCACCGCGTCGACTTCCCCGAGCTGACCGGCGGGCGCCGGGTGTGGGTCTACGCCCAGACCGAGGTCGTCAAGGACCTCATCGCCCTCCAGCTCGCCGACGGCGGACCCCTGCTGTTCGAGGCCGAGGTGCACGCGGTGGAGGGTGCGGACAGTGATCGCCCGCGGATCCGGTACACCCACGAGGGGCGCGAGCAGACCCTGACCTGCGACTACGTGGTCGGCTGCGACGGCTTCCACGGCGTGGCCCGGGGGGCGGTGCCGGACGGCGTTCGGACGACGTACGAGCGGACGTACCCCTACTCCTGGCTGGGCATCCTCGCCGACGCCCCGCCCGTCTACGACGAACTGATCTACGCCCACTCCGAGCGCGGCTTCGCGCTGGCGAGCATGCGGTCGCCGTCCGTGAGCCGCCTCTACCTCCAGGTCCCGAACGGCACCGACCCGGCAGACTGGTCCGACGACGAGATCTGGGACGAGCTGGACGCCCGTTTCGCGCTGACCGCGAACCCCGGCTGGCGGCTCAAGCGCGGGCCCATCACCTCCAAGGCCGTCCTGCCGATGCGCAGCCACGTCACCGAGCCGATGCGCTACGGCCGGGTCTTCCTGGCCGGTGACGCCGCCCACATCGTGCCGCCGACCGGCGCCAAGGGGCTCAACCTGGCCGCCACCGATGTCATCGTGCTGGCCCGCGCCTTCGCCCGGCTCAAGGAGACCGGCTCGACCGAACTGCTCGACGCCTACTCCGACACCTGTCTGCGCCGGGTCTGGCGGGCCGAGCACTTCTCCTACTTCATGACCACGACCCTCCATGCCGACCCGGACCAGTCCCCGTTCGAGACGCGGCTCCAGCTCTCCCAGCTCGACCGCGTCGCCACCTCGCGCCACGCGGCGGCCGAACTCGCCGAGAACTACACGGGCCTGCCGCTGGACGCCGGCCTCTGACGGGTCACATCGCGTGACCGCGCCGGTGCGCGACCGCACGGCTGAGGGCCGTCCCCCGTCTCGGGGGACGGCCCTCAGCCGTGCGCGGATGTCAATGGGCGCCGAGGCCGCCACTGCCGAAGCCGCCACTGCTGTTCTTGCCCCAGCGCGGCCGCTTCTTCTCCGGGCTCGGCCGGGTCCCCTGGTTGCCGTGCACCTCGTACGGTGTCAGCCGGTAGTCGCTCTTGGGGATCTCGTCCGGTTCGCGGCTCAGCTGCTCCTCATGGACAGGGCCGCCCTCGGGGATCCGGGGCTGCTCGTCGGGGCGCGGCCGACGCGGCTCACGGGCGCGTACGCGGGCGCCCAACCAGAGTGCGCCGATGAGCATGGCCACCACTACGACGCCGGCCAGGAACGGTGCGATACCGCCCAGGACGCTTCGTTCTGCGGCTATATCAGTCCATTCCATGTTCATATGGGATGAATACCCCCAATAGGTCGAGTAAACCGACCCCATTTTCGACCGAGCGGGTCGGGAGCGGACGGGTGCCCTGTCCTGCGGCAGGGAAAACGGAACCCGGCGGACCGTGTGCGGGCGGATGCGGCCCCGCGGTGTTTGGTCGGATCTCCTCCGGCTACCCGCCCGTCGTGACCTCGATGACGACATCCCAACAGGAGCTCATCCGGTTCCTCGAGGACCGCTTCGCGTGTGCGCAGGCCTGCACCGAATGTGCGCGGGCCTGCGCGCTGCGGGCGAGCCTCGCCGATCCGGACGGGCCCGAAGGCCAGGAACAGATGCGACGCAAGGGCATCATGTGCGCGGAGGTGTGCGACGCCACGTGCAGGGTGCTGTCCGAGGAGGCGAACCTCGACGAGGCCGGCATTCGCCTCCAGGTGGAGTGGTGCCGAACCGTGGCCCTGGAATGCGCGCGTGTCTTCGACGATTCCCCCGGCGCCGAGGACGGCGCCAAGGCCTGCCGCGAGTGCGCCCAGGCCTGCACGGACTTCCTCGCCACCCTCCGCTGAGTCCCGGGCGCGGGGAAAGGGTCCCGCTCCCGCCTGTTCCCAATTACTGGAACACGTTCTAGCGTGTGCGCCGTCAGGTCGGCCTTGGGGAGCCTGGAGGCGCCGTGCACCTCGAATACACGCCCGAGCAGCAGCGGTTGCGCACCGAACTACGTGCCTACTTCACCGAGTTGGTCCCGGCGGGCTCCTACACCCGCCATGCCGACCCGGCGGCGCAGAAGCGGTTCTACCGCGAGACCATCCGCCGTCTCGGTACGGACGGCTGGCTCGGCGTGGGGTGGCCCAAGGAGTACGGCGGACGCGGCCTGACCGCCATCGAACAGTTCATCTTCTTCGACGAGGCCGCCCAGGCCGGCGTCCCGCTGCCGCTGATGGCGCTCAACACCGTCGGCCCGACGATCATGCAGTACGGCACCGAGGAGCAGAAGTCGTACTTCCTGCCGCGCGTCCTCTCCGGTGAGATCGACTTCGCCATCGGCTACAGCGAGCCCGACGCCGGTACGGACCTGGCCTCGCTGAAGACGCGCGCGGTGCGGGACGGCGACGAGTACGTCGTCAACGGCCAGAAGATCTGGACGACCAACGGCGACACGGCCGACTGGGTGTGGCTCGCGGTCCGCACGGACCCCGACGCCCCGCCCCACAAGGGCATCACCATGCTCCTCGTCCCGACCACGGAACCCGGCTACTCCTGCACCCTCATCAACACCCTCGCCTCGCACGACACCACCGCCAGCTACTACGAGAACATCCGCGTCCCCGTCTCCCGCCGCGTCGGCGAGGAGAACAAGGGCTGGCGCCTGATCACCAACCAGCTCAACCACGAACGCGTCACCCTCGCCGCCCACGGCACCATGGCGATCCGCTCCCTGCACAACGTCCAGCGCTGGGCCATGGAGACCAAGCTCGCCGACGGCCGCCGCGTCATCGACCTGCCCTGGGTCCGCCGCCGCCTCGCCCAGACCCACACCAAGCTCGACGCCCTCAAACTCCTCAACTGGCGCATGGTCAGCGCCGTCCAGGAGGGCACTCTCACCCCGCAGGACGCCTCCGCCGTCAAGGTCTACGGCTCCGAGGCCCGCCGCGACGCCTACGCCTGGCTCATGGAGATCGTCGCCACCGCCGGCGCCCTCAAGGACGGCTCCGCGGGCGCGGTCCTCCACGGCGAACTCGAACGCGGTTACCGCTCGGCCGTCATCTTCACCTTCGGCGGCGGCAACAACGAGATCCAACGCGAGATCATCTCGTGGATCGGCCTGGGGATGCCTCGGGTGCGGCGTTAGCCCGTTGTGACCACAGACGTTAGTTGTCACATGCCGAGGATGGTTGGCACCATGATCAATCAAGCAATCCGGCGTGTTCCAGGCCTAGCCGATCGGGTCTCGATGGCTTCGTCCACCTTATCTGCAAGTGAGTCATGCCGATCTCGCGCAGCAGTCGTGGTGGTGCTCCACCAGGTGTTTGGGCGACGTCGGTGCGCGGAGCGGGTTCAGTTCCGCGCTCAGGGCTTCGCGGCCGGTCATCTCTAGCAGACCGCTCGGCTCTGGTTTGCGGCGGCGTTCGTGTTTGTAGGTTGGCCCATGACGTGGATCGGGTGCGGGAGGTCTGGTGGAGTGCGGCGACCTGCAGTAGCAGGTCGCGGTGCGTGAGGTGATCGTCGTGGAGGGAGTTCAGGGCCCTTATCTCCACGACGCGTTCGGCGACCGGTCTGCTGGGATGTAAGTGGCCCCCGACCCTGCACGGCAGTCGGCGGTGAGGCCAGGGCAGTGCGATGCCGTCCAGCTTGCCGGCTTGTGCGTCGTCGACCAGGTTGGTGAACTGGTCGAAGCTCGTCTGAACGCGCGACGCCGGCTACGTCCTGACCTGCCAGGCCTACCCGGTCTCCGAGATGGTGACCGTTGACTACGACAGCTGAGGCGATGATGACCCTCGTTTCGAAGTCGCCCAGTCATGGGCACGCCGCGCCGGGACCGACAGCACATGAACACGCTGGACACCGCCGCACAGCACCGGCGAAAGGAGCTCGCGAGGAGCAGGACGCCTTCGCCCTGCGCAGCCATCAGAACGCGGCACGCGCATTCGCCGACGGCGCCTACGCGGCAGAGATCATCGGTGTGCCCGGTGTCCACCTCGACCGCGACGAGGGCATCCGCGACGACACGAGCATGGCCGCCCCTGCCGCGCTCAAGCCGGCATTCCTCGCGAACGGAAGCGTCACAGCGGGCAACTCCTCTCCCCTCAACGACGGTGCCTCCGCAGTACTGCTCGGAGCCGAGAACGCACTGCCCGGAGCACAACCCCTGGCCCGCATCACCGGACGAGGAGTGGCCGGCAACGCCCCGGACGTCTTCGGCATCACCCCGGTGGAGGCAGCCAACCGCGCCCTCGCCCGCGCCGGCAGAACCTGGTCGGACGTCGACCTCGTCGAACTCAACGAGGCATACGCCGCCCAGAGCATCGCCTGCATGCGGCTCTGGCCCGAACTCGATCCCCAGAAGGTGAACGTCGACGGCGGCGCCATCGCCATCGGCCACCCCCTCGGCGCCTCCGGAGGACGCATCGTCGGACACCTCGCACACGCACTTTCTGCACGCGGCGGCGGTATCGGCGTCGCCGCCATCTGCATCGGCGTCGGCCAGGGACTCGCAGTAGTGCTCGAAGCATGACCGGGCACACCACAACGGATAGCGGCGAGGTTTCCGCCCACTGTGTGCAGCGGGATCCTTTAGCTGGCGGCGGCGCCGATACCGCCGCCGCGTGCCTGCTGGCCGAGGCGACCGCTTTCGCCCGCAAGGCCGCCCAGGGTCCCACCCGCGCCTACGCCGCGCGCAAGACCCTGCTGCACGCCTGGGCCGTCGGCGGGATCTCCGCGGCTGACGAAGAGCGGCCTCCCCTCCTGCACGGACAGGTAAGCCTCTGTAGAGGGCAGCGATAAGTCCCGTGAATCGCGCAACAGGACCCTCGGCGTGATCCTCAGCCTTCCGCCCTTGCAGGAGCGATAGGGCCGGCTCGGCACGGTCCGCGTCGCCACCGAGGCTTGGGGATCAGTGCTGTTCGCCGTCACGTCAGTTTCGAGATCGGGCGAATCCCGGCTCGACCAGGGCACTGCGTTGACGGTACTGCAAGACAAAGTCGGTCGTCATATCCCTGGACTGAGCCGGAGAGCCCTGTGGCGCAGGCGTCTGGACCTTCACCGTGGAACGGTGCGAGGGGATACGCACGACCGGCCCGCCGGGTGCGGAGGAACCCGGCGGGCCGTCCGTGTGCCGTCAGCCGGCGCCGTACGGGTCGAAGGGGATGCCGGCGGCGGCCTGCTTCTTGGCCCTGCTGAGCTCGTCGTTGAAGCGGCCGTCCTTCAGCGGGAAGTTCGCGTCGCCCCACGTGGCGTTCTGCATGCGGTCCTGGAGGTTCACGCCGTTGTTGCCGGCCGGGAACCTGGTCCAGGTCACCAGGCGCGGGAAGTCCCAGCCGCCGTCGCCCCAGGCCTCCGCCACCTCGCCCGCCCCGGCGAAGCGGAACGAGTGGGTGTCCCACAAGTTGCCCTCCTTGTGGTAGACGACCTTGAGGCGGACCCCGTCCCTCGGGACCGCGCTGAACTGCGAGGTCGTGTAGTCGCCGTGATGGGAGACGGACGCGTACGAGGGCGTGCCCGAGCCCTGCCGCACCCAGATCACCGCCGACTCCCAGTCATGGCGGTGCGACGTTCGCGTGCAGTCGCGGCAGCTCATGTCCTTCTCGAAATAAAGGGTGTAGATGATCGCGCACCAGCCGTTGTTGCACTTGGCCCGCGAGTACGTGTTGGCGTTGCCGAGGTGGCCCGAGCGGCACTGGCCGGTGACGGATCCGCTGTCGTCGAGACCGCCGTTGAGCTTGCCGTTGATGTCGATGGCGGCGACCGGGAGACAGCCGTCCGAGTCGTAGTCGAAGACCGGCTGGAACGTCCTCTGGAACGGGGTGGTGCTCTCGGGCAGGGGAGTCAGTACGCCGGCGTGGGCACTGCTCGTCATACCGATGAGCAGCGCGGCGGCGCTGACCGCGACGACTGCGGCACGGCCGAATCGGCCGAGAAGGGACGTGCCGCGGTTCTTGCCGCGGCTCATGACTGCGTGGGACATCAGCGTTTTCTCCACTCGCTACGCGGGGTGTGCCGGTGATCCGGATCGGCGCAACAGACGCTGGCAAGTGGAGAGTTGATCCACACCTGATTCCACCAGGGCAATCAATCCGGGTGAGGGGTGGTCGGTTGTTCGGCGGCGTGTCCCGCGGTTGTCATCAACACCACACTCCGTGCGGCCAGAGTGCCGATACTTGAAAGTACAAGCTATTTTGATGGGGGTGCGCAGTGAAGATCGTTTTCGTCCGATGTTCAGTGTGAATGGGTGGACCTATGGGACGTCCCGAGAGACCCGTTGACCCGGCTGCCGGCCCTGTGCAGCAACTCGCCCATGCATTACGGGAGTTGCGCAGGACGGCCGGCAGCCCGTCGTATCGGGCCATGGCTCAGGAGGCGGGGTTTTCCGCGACGACGCTGTCACAGGCGGCCGCCGGGGAGCGGCTGCCGTCGCACGCCGTGGTCAAGGGATATGCGCGTGCCTGCGGGGGCGACCCCGGCGAGTGGGAGACGCGGTGGAAGGAGGCCGAGGCGGCGGTCGCTGCCGCTCTCGTCCCCGACGAAGGGGACGGGCCGGCGCCGTACCGGGGCCTCGCCCGGTTCGAACCGGACGACCACGAGCTGTTCTTCGGCCGTGACCGGGCCCTGACTGAGCTCTGCCGGCTCGTGTCCGTGCACCGGTTCGCGGCGGTGCTGGGCGCCTCCGGTAGTGGCAAGTCCTCGCTGCTACGGGCCGGGTTCCTCCCGCGTGTCAGGAAGGAGATGGCAGGAAGCGAGGGTGCGGTGCGCGTCCTCACGCCCGGAGCCCGGCCGGCCGAGACGTACGGGCATCTGCTGACACCGGCGGAGGGCGAGCCGGAGCGCTGGGTGGTGGTGGACCAGTTCGAGGAGGTCTTCACCCTGTGCCAGGACGAGGCGGAGCGCGCCCGCTTCATCGAGCTGCTGCTGACCGCCCGCGACCCCGCGTTCCGGCTACGGGTGGTCATCGCCGTGCGCGCCGACTTCCACCGGCGCTGCGTCCACCACCCGGAGCTGGCGGACGCGCTGCGCCGCGCCGGGCTGGCGGTCGGCCCGATGACCGCGGACGAACTGCGGGACGCGGTGGTGAAGCCCGCGCTGGTGGCCGGCGTCCTGGTGGAGCGGTCGCTGGCCACGACGATCGTCGAAGAGGTGCTCGACCGTCCCGGCGCGCTGCCGATGCTCTCGCACGCCCTGCTGGAGACCTGGCGGCGGCGCAAGGGCCGCATGCTGACGACCGCCGCGTACGAGGCGGCGGGCGGGCTGAGTGGCGCGATCGCGACGACCGCCGAGGAGGTGTACGGGCAACTGTCCGCATCCCAGGCCGCCGTCGCCCGGCTGCTGCTGCTGCGGCTGGTCGAGCCGGGGAGGGGCACCGTCGACACAGGGCGCCCGTTCACCCGGGCCGAACTCCGGGAGTGCACGCACTCCGAGACACCGGTCGTGGTGGAGCGGCTGGCCCAGGCCCGCCTGCTGACCGTCGACGACGAGGGAGTCCGGTTCGCCCACGAGGTACTGATCACCTGCTGGCCCCGGCTGCACGGCTGGGTCGAGCAGGACCGCGAACGACTGCGCCATCACCGGCAGCTCACCGAAGCCGTCCGCGCCTGGCTGGAGCACGACCGCGACGCCGGCACCCTCTACAGGGGCACCCGTCTGGCCCGTGCCGAGGAGATGTTTCCCGGCCACGACAACCACCCCGCCCTGGGGGCGGCGGAACGGTCCTTCCTCACCGCCGCGTGCGAAGCCCGCGAGGCAGAGAGGCGGGCCGCCGCCCGCTCCACCCGGCGGTCCCGCCAACTCGTCGGCGCCCTCTCGGCCGTCCTCGCGGTGGCGCTGGTCACCGGCCTGGCCGCCTGGCGGCAGCACGACCACAACCAGCGGCAGCGCACGGAGTACTCCGCTCGGCGGATCGCCGCCGTCGCCGACGGACTGCGCACCACCGACCCCCGCGCCGCTCTCCTCCTCAGCGTCGCCGCCTGGCGCATCGCCCCGCTCCCGGAGACCCGCCGCGTCCTCCTCGGCTCCCTCCTCCAGCCCGAGTCCGACTCCTTCAGCGACCCGGCCTCCGGGTTCCGATCCCAGCGCTTTTTCGCAGACTCCGGTCGCACCCTCCTCAGTGTCGACGACCGAGCCTGGCAGACCTGGGACCTCGGCACCCGCCGCAGCACCGGCTCTGGCCGCCTTCCCGAGGGCGAGGTCCTGGCCGTGGGCCCCGACGCCCGTGTCCTGGCGATCTCGGGCGCGAGCGGGGACGGGCACGTACGACTGTGGGACAGGAGGGCGGGCCGGTGGACGGGGGGTGCGCCGTCGGCGCCGGGGCGGAAGGATATCGCTTTCGGGTCGAGTGGGCGCAGTTTCGTGATGGGCGAACCCGGTGTGGACGACGGCGGCTCGGGTGCCGGCTCCGACTCCGGCGCGGACCTCGTACGCGTGCGGGCCGTGGCCGATGGTGCCGTGCTGTTCGAGACGCGGGGGGCGACCCCTGCCAACGTGGCGCCGAGCGGTGACGACCGGCTGGTCGCGGTCTGCCCGACGGGGAAGGTGCCGCAAGTTTGGGAGGTCGGCGGAGGGCGGGCGCCGCACGGGGAGTGGGAGCGGGACCAAGGGGTCTGCGATGCTGACTCGGCGGTGGTGTTCGGGGCCGACGGACGGTTCGCCGTCGTTGCCGGGGACCGGGTGCGGGTGTGGGACGTCCGTACCGGCGTCCGGGTCGCCGAGGTCCGTGACCCGGGGGTGCGGTACGCCTCCTTCAGCCGGGACGGACAGTTCCTGGCGACGGCGGGCTCCGCCGACGAGATCCGGGTCTGGCGGCTGTCCACCCCGGCCGCCCCCGTCCTTCGGCACGCCCTCGACAACCAGCACCCGCACGGCGGCCTCGCCTGGGACCCTGGCCTGCCGGTGCTGCGCTACCTGGAGGGCGGTACCGTCCACACCCTCGACCTGACGACCACTGTCACCGCCGCTTGGTGTGACCACCCCATGGACGCCGTTCTCATCAGCCCGGACGGCCGTCGATTTGTCACCGCCCGACGCGCGACCGACGGCCACGTCTTCGAATTGCGCGCCACCGACAACGGCCGGCTCGTCCGCACACTGCCGCGCCGACCCTCGCCGGTCGCCGCCGCCGGCGGACGGGGCGGGACGCCGCTCGCGCCCCCGGACACCGCCGCCCGAATGGCGTTCAGCCCCGACAGCAGCCGGTTGGTCTACGGCGTCACCGCGCCCGGCGGGCGGGCCGTGTCACAGTGGTTCACCGTCTGGGACCTGACCCGCGACCGGGAACAGAGCACGCTGGACGTGGGTTCGACCCGGTCCGGCACGGCGGTGACCGCGCTCGCTCTTACCCCCGACGGCCGTATTCTCTTCACCACCCGCACCCCGCCCGGCGGCGAACCCGCGAACGAGATGTGGGACACCACCACCCGCCGACGGACGGAGTCACTCACCGGCTCCGGCCTGGTCAGCTCCCGCCTCGCGCTCAGCCCCCGCACGGAACTGGTCGTCGGCGACAACCGGGTGGCCCGCAAGGCCACCGGCAGCATCGGCGCGCTGGACCTGGTCCAGGGCGACCGCATCAGCGCGCTGGCGTTCAGCCCCGACGGCAGCCGTTTGGCGGCGGGCGACCGTACCGGCCGCGTCGCCCTGTGGGACGGTGACCTGCGCCGCCGCGCGGGCGTCCTGCCCAATGTCTTCCCGGCCCCGCTCGGCAACACCCCCGAAGCGGTGAGCGCCCTGGCCCTCAGCCTCGACGGCCACACCCTCGCCGTCGGCGGCGACGCCGGCACCATCAAGCTCTGGGACATCACCACCCAACAGCTCCTGGGCCCCCTCCCCACCCCCGGCGAGCCGATCACCTCCCTCGCCTTCAGCCCGGACAACGCCACTCTCCTCGTTGCCGGAAGCCACGTCCCCCTCCGCCGCTACACGGTCGACCCGAGCCGCGCCGTGGCCCAGATCTGCGCCCGCGCGGGCAACATCGACCTCACGAGAGCGGAATGGAACACGCACGTATCCGACGCGCCGTACAGAAAGGTGTGTGGCCGGCAAGGCCGCTTCTGACATCGGGCTCCGTCCCCGCCGTGCCGGTCCTGGCTCCCTCGTACCCCGCCCCGCACCGGACGGTGCGGGGCGGATGAAGGTGATCGTGCGTCGCCGATCCGGGGTGCAACCGCGGCCGCGGTCCTGGTTTCTGCTCAGTGACGCAACCACTCGGCCGACTCCGCCGCCGCTACCTGTCAGCCCGGGACCACCGGCAGGACGATGCGGGAGGGCCGGGTGGGGTCGTGGAAGACGTGCTGGCGGGCCACTCGGGCCGTGGTCGCGCTCTCCTCGGGTTCGCCCGTGTTGAGGTTGCGGTCCCAGCGGGGGAAGTTGCTGGAGGTGATCTGGACCCGTATCCGGTGACCGGCACGGAAGACGATGCTGGTCGACCACAGGTCCACGACGTGCTCGGCCGGCTCGCCCGGTGTCGCCGCGCGCACCCGCACGATGCCGTCGGCCACATTGCGGGAGACGCCGTTCTCGTCGACGTCACACAGCCGTGCCACCCAGTCGGTCGAGGGCCCGTCCGTGGCGGCGAAGAGCACGGCCTTGACGCGGCCGGTCACCTCGACGTCCTCGGCGAGGGGTTCGGTGGTGAAGACCAGGACGTCCTCGCGCGCCTCCACGTCCCTCTGGTCGAGGGGCCCGGGACGGAACTCGTCGGTCATCAGCAGCGCGCCGCCGGTGGTGGGCACGGGATCCGCCGGATCGTAGGTGAACTCCTCGGCCTGCTCGGCGACAGCGGGCGGCTCCTGCGTCAGGCGTCCGTCCGCGCGCAGGTGGAAGTCCGTGTCCACGGCCCGCGACAGTGGCCACTCCGTCTCCTCGCGCCACTGGTTGACGCCCATGACGAACAGCAGCACGTTGCCCGTGTCCGGCTCCAGAGCCTCGCCGTCGCCGATCGTGCGCTGGAACCAGTCGAGCTGGAGGCCGTTCAGGGGTCCACGCATGCCCATGAAGGCGGAGTTCGCGCTGAACCCGAAGTTGACGTCGCCGATGACGTGCTGCTGGTTGGCGTGACTCCACGGACCCATGATCAGCGTGGCGGACCGGCCGGCGCGGCGCATGGCGGTGAAGTTGTCGAGTGTGCCCTGGGTGAAGATGTCGTACCAGCCGCCGACCTGGAAGGTGGGCAGGTCGACCTCGTCGTGCCGACCCGCGACACGGGAGGAACGCGCCCACTCGGGCTCCCGTCGGGACCTCTCGTAGCCCAGCTCGGGAAGGTCGTGCCGGGCGAACGCGGGAAACCGCCCGGCGGGCAGTTCGCCGTAACCGCCGTCGGCCAGGATGTCGAGGTCCTGTACGAGGCCGACGAGGCTGCCGCCGAGCGCGGCGGGGTCGGCGCTGTGCCGGCGCATCAGCGCGTCGGCGCCCATCATGAGGGACCAGGGCGCGGTGATGCCGAGCTCGATCGCGCCGCCGCGCGTCCACAGCCCGTCGTCCGGGTCGGACCAGGTGACCATCGGCGCGATCGCCTTCAGCTCCGGCGGCTTGGACAGCGCCGCCATCCACTGCGTGTTGCCGAAGTAGCTGGCGCCGATCATGCCGACGGCGCCGTTCGCTCCAGGAAGGGCAGCAGCCCACCGCACGGTGTCGTACCCGTCGCTCTCCTCGTAGGTCCATGGCTCCCACGCGCCCTCGGAGGCGAACCGGCCGCGGGTGTCCTGGATGACCACCATGAAGCCACGCCGAGCCGCCGCCAGGGGATCGAGGAGGGCGATCGCCAGGGCCATCTGCTTGCCGTACGGCAGCCTGCTCAGCAACACCGGCCACGGCCCCGTGCCCCCGGGGCGGTAGACATCGGCGCGCAGCACGGTGCCGTCACGCATCTCGGCCGGAACATCGAACTCGATCTGAATCTCTGCCACGCGCTGCTCCTTTGCACGCCATGACGCTGTCAGGCACATGGTGGAACCTGGTCCCCGTCCCGCACTACACCCGAACGGGGGTGGCTACGGCGTTCCCGGGGCGGTCACGCCACCGCGTTCAGCAGGTCGGCCAGTAGATCGGGCCGTTCCAAGGCGATGAAGTGGCCCGCGCCCGGCGCCTGCGTGAAATCGGCGGCGGACAGCAGCTTCTTGTCGGCTTGCCGGTCCGAGGGTCGGGACCAGTCGTTCTCCCCGTAGACGAGGTGGACGGGTGCCTTGACCTCGGGGTAGCGCGAGCGGGCGGCCATGAGACTGGGCAGGCTCCGGTACACGGCCCGGGCGACGGCCGGGTAGCCGGGGCGGCTGCCCACCTGGAGGGGCTCGTCCACGTAGTCCTCCCGCAGCGCGCTCTTGTCGACCAGCCCGCCCTGCAGGATCCTGCGGAAGGCGGCCTTGGACTCCACCCGGGCGACCACATGGCCCACCCCCGGAGTGAGAACACCGCCGACCACCACACGGGCGAGAAGACTGGATCGGGCGATCCCGCCGGTCAAGTCGTACGTGTTCACAGCGACGACGCGCCGTACCCGCCCGGGCAGGTCGGCCGCAGTGGTCAGGGCGAGCACCGCTCCCATGGACTCCCCGACACAGCGCCTCGACGCCGATGCCGACACCGTCTCGGTAGGTGAGCGTGGCCGCCGCCTCCAGCAGCCGCTCTCTGGTACTTGGCTTCAGCCTGTCAACGGATGACCGCGCCGCCCCGCAGCGAGCAGGTCGGCGACCGCAGCACCTGCCGCCTGGGCGAGGGCGGTGGTGCGGCCGACGTACTGAAAGCGGCCTTCGGTGTCGTACCTGCCGAGCAGCAGCGTGCTGGGAACGGCCAGAGAGCCGGTGATCGCCTCGCTCGTCTCGCGGACCTTGTATTTCTGCCAGCCCCTCACCGGCGGGCGGTAGGCGTCGTCCAGCCTCTTGAAGACCACCCCCTCCATCCCGACCGACGCCCACGTCAGCCACTCGCGCACGACGTCGACCTCAGTGGTCGACGGACACAACACCCGCGGCGCCGTCAGCCGACGGGCGGCGAACACGGACTCCCGCGCGGTCCTGCGCCGCCGATACGGCCAAGAGGTCGTGTCCGTCCCGGACAGCCGCAACAGATCGAACGCGAAAGCGGGCGGGATCTCAGATTCTGGGTCGCCTCTGGCGGTGAACCCGCGCGCCCGCAGCCGCAATGCGCTGTTTCGGCGGCAGGTTCGTATGGCAGACGCTCGGCAATTGCGTCGGCCTTTGACTTCGTGGCTGGGGACCAAATCTGGTGTACGGCACTCAGTAGATCGTCCTGTAGCTCATGGCGGTGGATGCTGTCGATCAGCCGGGAGACCCCGCTGAAGAGCAGCCCTCCTCCGGCCGTCGTGACCACCTGCCGCACCGGTGTGGGCGCGGGGCCGCAGAGGACCGATCTCTCCTGGAACCAGATTGGATCAGACGCCGAAGCCACTGCGGATGACGAAGTCGAAGGCGCGGTCCGGCCGCAGCCAGCGCAGGAACATGGTGGGGGCGGCCCCGAAACCCACCCGGTAGCGGGTGCGCGGGCGGCGCGCCCTGGCGATCTTGACGATGGTCTTGCCGATGACTCCTGGCCGTCGATCAGGATCGTGTCGCCCTCGAGAGGGTCGGGGACTTCCAGGCCCCAGGTGGCGAGTTGGTCGGATGCGTGGGTGCGGGGCTGGACGAATGCGGTCAGCTCACTGGATCGACTCGGTGCATCAGGTGCCCGAACAGTCCGCCGTCGAGACCGCCTGCCGCTACCTGCCCGGCGGATCCCGGGCAGGCGTGGGCGGCGACTGGTACGACGTGATTCAACAAGCCGCGTCCGGACTCCAAGCCCCGTGCGACACGGCAGAGTTACTTGAAACTTCACATTGACGCGGGAGCGGTAATCCCACAAGCTGATGATCTATCGCATCCCCACTACGCGAAGGAATCAGTACAGCCATGCAACGACTCATCACCAAGGCCCTGACCACGGCCGTGGCCACCGCAGCCCTGATCGCCACAGCCTTCGGCATCGCCTCCGCCGACAACGGCCAGAACAAGCTCCCCCGACAGGCATCGTCAAACGTCCACACCCTCTCCGCGTGCTGGCCGGGCCAGGAATGCTGGGGAAGTTGGGCCTGACCATGGACTCCGGCAGCGACACGTTCGGCTTCTCCGACCGCTCCAGCTGATGCGCCCCAGCTGATACGACGGCGAGGGGGCGGCCGGTGCACAGCCTCCCCCTCGCACAGGGCTCAGTGGTTGCGCGGGACGCCCAGGTCGACGCCCGAGGGGGCGTCGGCCGGGTCGGGTCAGCGGGTGGTGACGACCTTGCCGCGGGTGTAGAAGTGGGTGCCGTCGTTGCCGTAGATGTGGTGGTCACCGAAGAGGGAATCGTTTCAGCCACCGAAGAAGTGGTAGCCGACGGGGACCGGGATCGGGACGTTCACGCCGACCATGCCGGCCTCGATCTCCATCTGGAAGCGGCGGGCCGCGCCGCCCTCCCGGGGTGAAGATCGCGGTGCCGTTGCCGAACGGCGAGCTGTTGATGAGGGCCACGCCGTCGTCGTACGTGTCGACGCACAGCACCGGGCCGAAGATCTCATCCTGGTAGGCCTTCGCCGTGGTCGGGACCTTGTCGAGAAGGGAGATGCCGATCCAGTGGCCGTCCTCGGAGCCGTCGACCGTGTAGCCGGTGCCGTCCAGCACCACTTTGGCGCCCTCGGCCGCCGCGCCCTCCACGTAGGAGGCCACCCTTGTCGCGGTGCACGGCGGTGATCAGCGGGCCCATCTCGGAGGTCGGGTCGTTGCCGGGGCCGATCTTGATCTTCTCGGCGCGCTCGCGGATCTTGTCGACCAGTTCGTCGCCGATCGCGCCGACCGCGACGACGGCCTAAGCAGCTCCGGCGAAGTCACGTGTTGATTCTTCGTGGCGTCCGAGCGCTCGACCAGGCCGAACGGAGAGGGACCAGCAGTGCGCTTCACGTCATCCGCTCAGCCGGCCTCGCCCGCCCGAACGCGCTACCCGCCCCCGCGCCCTCCACCTCGTCGGCATCAGCGCCCGCCAGGGTCTGTTGCGAAAGTGGATTTTGGTCGTGAATGATCACATTGCGTGAGGCGGGGCGATCTGACCAACGATCAGTGGGCCCGGCTGGAGCCGTTGTTACCGCAGTTCACCAAGCCGGGCCGGCCGCCCATGTGGGGTCGTCGGCAGCTGATCGACGGAAGACGGTGGCGGACCAGGACCGGTGCCTCCCGGATCCAGCGGCGCTTCCTCCACCCTACGAAAATCGACGAATGCGCCGTGGCCCCGAACCACCTGATGTCCCAGGCCAGTTGATGAACCGGGCCGACATCGGGGGCGGCCGGGTCCTCGCTCTCATCAGCGCCTGTTCAGCCCTGTGGGACCGACAGCCCCTGTCAGCTTGAGGGGCAGGTGGAGTTGGTGTCGATGCGGACGCCGGTCACCGTGGCGTTGGAGCTGAAGTTGGAGGTTTGGTTCGGTTTCAGGCACGTGTAGTACGTCACACCGTACTGGTCGTAGTAGCGCAGATAGACCCGGTCGTCGTTGCGGGTGTTCCTGATCTTGTTGGCGCCCCGGCTATTGGATCCGAGGTCCTGGTAGGAGCTGGTGACGTCCTGGTACGCGGCCGTGGGCTTGCCGTTGTTCCAGTCGCTGTCGGTCAGGTAGAAGCAGACGCGGGGCCAGCCGCATCCGTTGTAGTCGTAGGCCGAGGCGGTGGGGGCCGTGGCCAGCCCAGCGGTGGCGAGCGCGGCGGCCGCTGTCGCCACGACAGCCCATCCGCTTGGCCAGTTTCACGTGAAGGCGCACAAGGAATCAGCTCCCCGATTTTGTCCCAGTGGGGTACGTGCCGGTCGGGCACGCCTGACTGTCTCCCGGATGCAGGTGCTGGGGTGCCTGCAACTGTTCAGGTTGCGCGCGTCGCTGTGCTCTCGATGACCGCGGCCGCTGCAGGAGTCGCGGTGGCCACGACGCCCGCACCGGTCAGTGCAACGGTGCTCAGCATGAGTGCCGCCGTGGCACGTGCAACTCGGTTCTTCAGCACTCGGAGGTCTCCCATCGACTGGCTGGCAGTGCTACCGGGCTGCGAGGCCTCGTCCGACCGGGCAACCTAGAACCTTTTAGGGTCGGACGGAACATTGATCGCCAGCCTGGCTAAGCGGATGCCGTGCAGTGTGCTGCTGGTACCTCGCAGTTCGGCCTGGTCGAGCGCTCAGAGGCCGAAGGATCAGCACGTGACTTCGCCGGAACCGCCGCCGCTCCGCCGAGGTCCGCTGCCTGATCCGCACCTGCGGTACAAACCTGGCCGCCCCTGGTGAACGGGGTCTGGGGGCGAAGCCCCAGGAACTTATTGTTCCCGCACCTCAGCGGAGCTGCTTAGGGCCTGTCTCGAAGTCGGGTGTGAGCTCGTGACAAGATCGCGGGATGCTGCGACTCACCGATTTCATTATCGACTGCCCGGACACGATGAAGCTGGCGGCTTTCTACTCCGAGGTGACGGGCCGTCCGATCAAGGAAGGCAGCTCCGAGGACTGGGCTGGCATCCAGTTCGGCGAGATCGAGCTGGCATTCATCCGGGTGGACGACTACCGCGCTCCGCAGTGGCCCGACAGCGAGCACCCCAAGCAGTTCCACCTCGACTTCGAAGTGGACGAGATCGAGTCCGAGCAGCGCCGCGTCCTCGACCTCGGCGCGACGCTAAGGCAGGACTTCATCGGCCCCAACGGCTACGGCTGGCAGATCTACACCGACCTGATCGGCCACCCCTTCTGCCTGTGCCGCAACAAGGGCGTCATCTGGACCGACCAGGGCCCGATCTGGCCCAAGCGCGGCTAAGCGGCTTGGATGCGGTTCGTTGCTGACTGTCGGATCCGGTCGCGTTGATGGTTCATGGCCTGGTCGACGGCCTTGCCGATGGCGTCGGTGCTGGTCTGGGCGCGTTGCGGGTAATCCTGGTACTTCGCCTGACGCCAGACCAACTCGATGTCGTTCAACTCCGGGCTGCGCGGTGGCAGGTAGAACAGCTCCACCCCGATCTTGGTCAGCTGCTTGCGGCGGCCCTTGAACGCCTTGGCCGTGTGCGCTGAGGCGTTGTCCAGCACCACGGTGCACGGCCGCGAGCGTGCCCAGCCGGGCAGCTGTCCATCGAGGCCGTCGGCGGCCAGCTCCAGGGCTGCGGCCCCACCGGGCAGGCCGGCCAGGTCCGCGCAGACGAACTCCAGCAGCATCCCGGCGTCGATCTTCCCGCAGGTGGGCTGCCAGAGAAGGTCCGGCGTGGTGCCCACGATCTGGGCGCCGAGCACGTTGACCCGGCGGTTCTTGGTGGCCTCGCGGGGCACCACCGCCCGCTGCCCGATGCGCGAGTAGGTGTAGCCGGTGGGCAGGGTCGGGGCGAAGCCGGACTCGTCCAGGAAGATCAGGTCGCGTTCGCCCGCGTGCGCCTCCATCCGTAAGTCCGCAAGTCCTCCAACCGGGCCCGGGCCGCTTGCTGGAGGACGGGGTCGGCCTGGTGCCGCACCGTGTCGCGGGTGCGTTTCCAGCGGAAGCCGTCACGGCGCAGCAGCTCCCACAGCCAGTCAGCGGAGATCTCTACTCCGCGCTGTTCGCGCAGCCAGTCGCGCAGTGCCGGGACGGTCCAGGTGATCCCTTCCGCGGCGGAGACGTCCAGCAGCCGTGCCAGCGCGGCGCGGTCGTCGTCGCCGAGCACCCTGGCCGGACGCCCCGGGCGTGGGGCGTCCGGCAGTACCTTGACCCCGCCGTCGTGGAGGCGGTGGGCCGCCGCGCGGACCGTGACCACGTTGCACTCCAGCAGGTCGGCGACCTCGGGGGCGGTCTTGCCGCGGTCGAGCGGGCGGATGCACTCCGCCCGCTGCCGGGTGTAGCGGGTCAGATCCCGCCGAGCCAGCAGTTCGCGCAACTCGCGACGCTGATCGGCAGTCAACTCGATGCGGAGGATGTTCGACATGGCGTCCCTCCCACAGGAGCCCTACCCAACCAGCAGCCAACTACGGTGACCTGCTCCGGCCTCAACCACGGACTGCACGCCCGCATCAGGCAGCTCTCCGGTCGGCAGAAAGCCGTCGAACTCCTGGAGCGGCTCAACGGGGAGCCGGTGCGACAGAAGGAGAGCTTCGCCCCGATCGACGCATTGGGCGGCGAGGCGGCCGAGAGTCCGGCTCCGGCGCCTGGAGCGCCTCTATGTGCCCGGCCACCCACACCAACCACTACTCCACCGGACTCGCACCGGCCCAGAACGTTCGCTTCCTCTGAGAGGGCTCGCTCCTTTCAGAGGAACCGCCGCCCCAGGTCGCTGCCGCCGTCCCGGGCGGGGCCTTCGTGGACCCGGCCCCGGACAGTGAGGTCACGCGTGCCCCGCGGGGCGTGGGGCGTCGCGGGGCTGCGGCGGGACGGGCCGGTTGTTCAGGTCCACCGACAGGAAGATGTCGTTCGCGACGGGGTTGCGCATCTCCTCGGCGAGCTGGCCGATGAGTCCGGCCGTGCGGGCGAGCAGGGCGAAGGCGCGGAGCAGGTCCAGCGGAAGACCGAGGTCGGCGAGTGCGGCACCGCAGACCCCGGCGCCGTTGAGCGGCAGGGTGCTGCCCAGCACCTGGGGGTGGACCCGGCCGATGGCCGCGAACAGCGACAGGTGCGGCCGAACAGCCCTTCCTCCGTGGCGAGTTGGAACAGCCTCGGAGTGCGGGGGTCACCTTGCTTGTGGACGTGGTGTCCGAGGCCGGGGATGAGCTCCCGGGCTTCTCTTCGGGAGCGTACGGTGGCCAGGGCGAGTTCGTCCCAGCCGGCTTCGTCGGTCGGGTGGCCGTTCTCCAGCGTGGACAGGGCGTCATGCAGGAAGCGGCCGCAGTCCTCGGTCACGCCGAGGAAGCGGGAGCCGCCGCCGAGGAGCCCTGCGGCGATGGCTCCCTGTATCGAGTCGGGGGCTGATAGGTATGTCAGCCGGGCCGTTATGGCGGTCGGGGTGAAGCCGTGGTCGGCGAGTGCGGCGAGCACCGCCTCGAACACCCGTGTCTCCCCGGAGGTGGGGCGGCGCTGCGTGGCCAGCCAGAACGCCAGCTCGCCGAATCCCACCTCGCCCATCACATCGGCCGCTAGGTCCTGGCCGAGCAGGGTGATGCTGTCCAGGGAGGACGCACCGAGGGCGGTCGGGTACTCGGGCGCATTCGGTTTCTCAGGCATTCTCGTCCTCCGGATCATCCCCCACTCCGTCCTCCAGTCACTTGCGGAGTTCGGTCCGGTGCTCGTCCAACTCGGGCGGGGGCAGGCGGTAGGCGGCGGGCGTCTCGGAGAAGCGGATCGGGTGCCGTGTCGTGGGTACGGCCCGGTCTCCCTCGCCGACCTCGACGACCGGGTCGAGTCCGAAGCGTTCGGCCATCGCGAATCCGCCGGCGATGGTGTTGATCGGTCCGCAGGGGACCCCGGCGTCGACGAACAGATCGAACCACTCCAAAGCGGTCCTCGTCTTCAGCCGTTCGAGCAGGAGGGGCCGGAGTTCCTCCCGTCGCTCGGTACGGTCGGCGTTGTGCCGGAAGCGGGGATCGTCGGCGGTCTCGGGGATCCCGAGTACTTCGCACAGCTTGCGGAACTGGCCGTCGTTGGCCGCGGTGACGATCAGGTCCTGGTCGGCCGTCGGCAGCGGTTCGTAGGGGAAGACGCTGGGGTGCGCGTTGCCCATCCGGTAGGGCACGGTGCCGCCGGCGACGTAGGAGGAGCTGTGGTTGACCAGCCCGGTCAGTGCCGAGGACAGCAGGTTCACCTCGACGAGCTGTCCCTGGCCGGTCGCGTCGCGGTGCCGCAGCGCGGCGAGGATGCCGATGGCGGCGTGGTTGCCCGCCATCACGTCGAAGACCGAGATGCCCGCCCGGTACGGCGGCCCGTCCGGATCACCGGTGAGGCTCATCAGCCCGGAGATCGCCTGCACCATCAGGTCGTAGCCAGGCACCTTCCGGCCGGGCCCGGCGCCGAAACCACTGATCGACGCGTAGACCACGCCCGGATTCCCGGCGCTCACCGAGGCATGGTCCAGGCCGTACCTGGCCAGCCCGCCCGGTTTGAAGTTCTCGATCACGACGTCCGCGCGCCGCGAAAGCTCCCTGGCCAGCCGCGCGTCGCCCTCGTCGCGGAAGTCGAGAGCGATCGACCGCTTCCCGCGGTTGATCCCGAGGTAGTAGGTCGACATACCGTCGCGCACCGGCGGCATCCAACCGCGAGTGTCGTCCCCTCCCGGGCCCTCGACCTTCACCACGTCGGCGCCGAGGTCAGCCAGCAGCATGGTCGCGTACGGACCCGCCAGGATGCGGGAGAAGTCCGCCACCAGCAGCCCGTCCAGCGGCCCGGGTGAACCGCCGTTCATGGGCTACGCCCCCTCGTTCTGCACGGCGACGCCTTCGCTGCGGTACTCGCTGTAGGTGTAGGGGTTGGAGATCACCTCGGTTGTCGGGATCTCCGGCTCGACGGCCTCCCGCCACGCGTCCTCGCCCATGGTGGTCCGCGCGTAGTCCACGGTCGCGGCGACGGCGGTGCGGGCCCGCTCCAGGTCAACGCCGACCAGTTCGTGCGCGTACTTCACCACGGTTCCGTTGACCAGCACGGTGTGCACGTCCGTCCGCCCGCGTTCGGTACAGCGCGCGCAGCCGGGCCTCGTCGATCTCCGGCAGCTGCGCCTCGTAGGCGCCGTCGGCGTCGGCCTGCCATACGTCCAGGACGACGTCGGGCAGATGCGTGCCGTCGAGGTCGAGGACCCGGCCGGTGATGAACACCGGCGTGCCCGGGACGCCGTCCGACATGTCGGCTCCGAATCCCGCCGTCGGAGAGCCGTCGATGTGGAAGGGACCGAGCACCGTCGCCGGAGTGGCCTTCGCCGAGAAGCGGTGGTTCAGCTGGACGACGAGCGTGCTCAGACCGAGGACGTCGGAGGCGAGGATGAACTCCTGGCGCTTGTCGTCACTGATCCGGCCGGTCGCCGTGAGCCACTCGACGGCTGCCGCCCACTCCTCCTCCGTCAGCCGGACCTCGCGGGCGTACGCGTGCAGGTGCCGCACCAGCGCCGTCATCAGCTCGGCGAGCCGGGGCGAGTGAGCGGTGGCCCACCGCTTGACCGCCAGGTCGCTGAGGTTGTCCTCCGTCACGAAGGCCATGGAATCCTCCTCGATTCGTTCCGGGCTCGACCGCTGGACGGACGATCGTCCGTACAGCGGACACAGTGGTGCAGGAGTGGCTGGTAAATCAAGCCCTTGGATGGCTACATGCAAAGCTGCAATGGGGTGACGCGGTCGGAGTTATGTCCGCTGCCGAGAAATGAGTGGCCCGTCACCGACCGGTGACGGGCCACGGGACCGCGAGGATCGGAGAGGTCAGAACATCGTGTTGTCGTTGGCGGAGGTGGCCGGGACGTCCTGCAGGACGTCCCAGTGCTCGATGATCTTGAGCTCGCCATTCTTCTGCTTCTTGACCCGGAAGATGTCCACGACGGACTGCCCACGGTCCTCGGGACTGAGGCGGTAGTGCGCGTGGATGGCGACGTAGTCCTTGTCGGCGATGACGCGCTTGCGTTCCACGATCAAGTTCGGGAACTGGCGGAAGAAATTGGTGAACTGCTCACGCAGGCCGGCCGAGCCGCTGGGGATGGTCGGGTTGTGCTGGTAGTACTCCGGCGCGAGGAACCTGACGGCGTCGGGGTTCTTGTCGACGAGGAGGGTGTCGAAGTAACGGGTGGCGATCTTCTCGCTGAGAGGTGTGCTCCAGCGGGGGCCGCTGGGCTGGTTCGTGTGCGGGTTGCTGACCGTACCGAACATGTCGTTGCCGTTGACGGTGGTCGCCGGCACGTCCTGGACCGTGTCCCAGTGCTCGGCGATCATGCCGCTCTTGGGGTCGAAGCGGAAGATGTCGACCACGGCCGCGCCACGGGTGCCGGGCTCATAGACGGGGTTGGAGTGCACCAGGACCAGGTTGCCCTGGGCGAGGACCCGCTTCACGTTGTACTGGTGGTCCGGGAAGCGCGCGGTCCAGTCGCGGATGAAGTTCTTGATCGCTTCCCGGCCGTTGGGGGCGGCCGGATTGTGCTGGATGTAGTCCGCGCGGATGTACCGGTCGGCGACCTTGAGGTTGCCCTCCTCGAAGAGCTGGGTGAGGACGTGAACGGCGACGCGCTTGTTGCGCTCCTGTGTGGCGGGGCTCGTGTGCGGGGCGTCGAGGCCGAGGGTCAGTCCGCTGTGGGCCGGTGCGGAGGCGGTGGCGGCGGGTGCGAAGCCGGCCACTGCTCCTACGGTCGCCACGGCCAGGAGGGTGGCTACGGCCTTACGGGTCGTCCGGGTGGTGCTGTTCGACCGTGTGGTGCCGTACATGGGGGGTCTCCAATGCTGTGCGGACGGCGGTGAAGCGCGTCGTTGGGTGTCTGGTGAGAGATCGGGCGTGAGCGAGGGGTGGTAGCTGCTCGCCAGGAGTGCGTATGAGGTCGAGTTAGCTCGACCGTGTTTCCGGGCTTGCGGTGTCCTGGGCCGTTCGGGTTAGCGTGATGGTGCGATCTGGGACGCCGGGTACGGCGTCGGTGTGCGGGGCCTCTGCTCCACCGGAGTGATGGTTCAGGGCCTCTCCGTCGTCTCTGGCCGTACCCAATTGGCCAGGTCGCGTAGGGAACTGGCCTCCCGGCCCCGGACCACGTACAGGATGCGTGTCGCCGCCCCGGGGTCGAGTACGCCGGGGACCAGCTCGCCCAAGACCGTTCGGGGCGCGCGGCTGAACGGACTCACCCCTGCTCAGTCCACAGGAACGGTTGGTGTAACCCTCTGGCCCCGTATGGGCTCAGGCGCGGTCGAAGGTGAGGAGGAACTCGATGTCTCCCTCGTCCTCCACTGCGATCCCGCCGAAGTTGGGTGCGTCGATGCCGTAGTCGGCGAAGGTGACCGGAATGGAGCCGTTGACCCGGAAGCCGTCGGCGGTGCGCTGGGCGTCGAGGTCGAAGGAGACGGGGTTGGTCTCGCCGTGGACGGTCAGCTCGCCCGTGGCCTCGGCGCTGACCTGCTCGCCCACCTCCGGCGTCAAGCCGAAGTCGACGGGCTCGGTGAGCTCGAAGGTGGCCTCGGGGTACCGTTCGGTGTTCATGACCCGGCCGCGGAACTGGCCGTCGCGCTGGTCGGAGTCGCTCTTCACCGAGGCCAGGTCGACGGTGAAGGATCCGCTGACGGCCCGGTTGCCCTCGATCTCCAGCTCGCCGGTGACCTCCTCGGTGCGGCCCACCGCCGTGACGTTCTGGCCGAAGAGGACCTCGTCGACCCGGTAGCCGGCCTGCGAGCCGCTGCCCACCCGCCAGGCGCCGTCGACACCCTCCTGCCCGGCCTGCTCCCCGGAGCCTGAGGAACTGCCGGAGGAATCTGAGCCTGGCGGGTTGTCGAGCGAGAGGGCGGCCGGTGGCTTGTCCTGGACGTAGTTGATGTAGACGTAGGGGCCCGCCGTGCCCAGCACGGCGGCGGTTGCCGCACCGGCGATGAGCCAGCGCTTCCAGTGCCTGCGGATACTGCCTGTCATGGTGTCTCCCTAAGTATTTTGGACTTTCAACTGAAGTTTCAAGTATTTGATTGAGGGTCGGCCTGGGCGGAAGGGCTGCTACGGGTGTCCGCGGGCTCAGTCGTGGTCGGCGAGCGGCGTGAGGTCAGTCCAGGAGCTGCTCGGAGACCTGCCAGAGTCGCTCGGCCGCCTCCGGGTCCAGGGCGTGCGGCGCGACCCCGGTGTTGGTGCCCGGCTGGTGCGGTGGGGCCTCGTCGCAGTCCTCGAAGTACCGGCCGCTGATGCCGTCGAGCAAGGGTGAGGCGGCCAGCAGGACGGAGGTCGCGGCGCCCTGTTCGACCGATTTGAAAGACATCTCGGGCAGGGGCGTTCCTTCACCGAGGAGGGCTTGCAGGTGGGTCATGAACAGGCCAATCTGCGCTTCGTCCATGTAGCGCCCTAGATTGGTCTGGATCCCGCCGGGCATCAGCGCGTTGGCCGTGATCCCGTCGTCGGCCCATCGCCGACCGGCCTCGACCGCGAACAGCACGTTGGCCGTCTTGGACTGCCCGTACGCCAGCCACGGGTCGTAGGGCCGCTCGGTGAAGTGGAGGTCGTCGAAGACGACGGGCGAGAACAGGTGCCCGCTGGAACTCACGGACACCACGCGGGCACCGCCGGCCCCGGCGAGCGCGCCGTGCAGTCCGGTGGTCAGGGCGAAGTGCCCCAGGTGGTTGGTGGCGAACTGCAGCTCCCAGCCCTGGGGTGTGCGGCTCTCCGGGGCGGCCATGATCCCGGCGTTGTTGACAAGGGTGTGCAGCGGACCCTGCCACGCGGCCGTGAACGCGCGGACGGATGCCGGATCGGTCAGGTCCAGCGCGGCGACCCGTACGCCTTCGTTGCCGGTGGTGGCCCGGATGGCCTCGGCGGTGCGGTGGCCGGCCTCGGTGTCCCGTACGGCGAGTGTGACCTCCGCGCCGGCGCCGGCGAGCGCCCGGGCGGTCTCCACGCCGATGCCGGACGCGGCCCCGGTGACGACGGCGCGGCGGCCCGTGAGGTCGATGCCCGCGATGACGTCGGAAGCCGTGGACCGGCTGGTGAACGGAGTGGTGATGCCTGTCCTCGTGGCCATTCTCGCAATGCTCCCTGTTTGCTACGCTTGAAGCGGAGGTGCCTCCGGTTGTTTGAACTTTAAACGGAGGGTCCTCCGGTTGTCTAGAAGGAAGGAAAGCTGTGACCAGCACCACACGTGGACTGCGTGCCGACGCGAGACGCAACCGGGAACGCCTGCTGGAAGTCGCGGGGCGCGCGTTCTCCGAGGTCGGCACGGACGCGTCCCTCGAGGCCATCGCCAAGGACGCCGGCGTGGGCATCGGAACGCTCTACCGGCACTTCCCCACCCGCGAGGCCCTGCTCGAGGCCGCCTACCGCAACGAACTCGCCCGGGTCTGCGACAGCGCCACGGAACTGCTCGCACAGCTCCCTCCCGACCAGGCCATGCGGCAGTGGATGGACCTGTTCATCGACTACCTGGCCACCAAGCAGGGCATGGGGGACGCGCTGAAGGCCGTCATCGCCTCGGGCGACGAGGATCCGTTCGCCGAAAGTCTGGAACGGATCAGCACCGCCATCAGCACCCTGCTGCACGCCGGGGCCGAAGTGGGAGTCCTGCGCTCGGACGTGGACCCCCTGGACGTCGGCTTCAGCCTCGGCGGTGTTCTGCTGATCACCAGCGACAAAGGGCTGCGCGACCGCGCGGGCCGCATGCTCGACCTCCTGCTCGACGGGCTCCGCTACCGCTCCGGCTGACGCACCCCGGTGCGAAGGGTGTCCAGGACAGGCCTCGTCGCGAGGCACACCCGTGCCGGGAGCGGTAGGGCCGTCGGGCTCCGTTCGGTCGCGAGACCCACACCGGAGGAAACCCGGCCCGCGGTCCACGCCGGACCAGGTCACACGCGTCTCCCGCCACAGCGCCGAGCGACCTGCGTTCTTCCCTCGTCGGAAGGGGCTCGGCGTGCGCTCCCGCAGAGGCGGAACCGACTCCGGACGCGTCCGACAGCGCACCAACCACTCAGGAAACGGCGAACCGGAGAACACCGAGCGGCTGGGCGTACACAGCAAGCACCGCGAGATCGCCTCCATGGACGCGGGGGCGGTTGCCCATCGTCGTGAACCGCGCCGGTCAGCCACGATGCCGTCGTCACGCCGCCGTTCGGGGCTCCGACCAGCGGATCGAGCGTCATGTCGATCACGCCGGGTGAAACCCCGAGCAGTCGATCCAGCACCCTGTCGCTCCCACGTCACCAGCGTCGGCCGGTCAGGACTGCGGTGAATCACCGGCTCAGGTTCTCGAACAACACCATGCCGGCCGCCGTGTTGGACGCGGGTACGTGGTAGGTGGCGTGCACGCGTCGGATCCGGGGTCCCAGCGCGCCGCGCATGATCAGCCACATGATGAGTTCGATGCCCTCGGAGCCGGCCTCGCGGATGTACTGCTCGCGCGTCAGTGCGGCCAGTTTCTCGGGGTCGTGCTCGATGGCGTCCAGGAACATCCGGTCGAAGTCCTGGTTGATCAGTCCCGCGCGGGCACCGGCGAGTTGGTGGGACATGCCGCCGGTGCCGAAGACGGCCACCTTGAGGTTCTCGGGGAAGGAGCGGATGGCCTCGCCGAGCGCGCGGCCGAGGGCCAGGCAGCGGGCGGCGGTCGGCTGCGGGTACTGGATGACGTTGACCAGAAGGGGGACCACAGCACAGGGCCAGCGTTCGCCGGGGTCGGGGCAGTACACCGACAGGGGAACGGTCAGGCCGTGGTCGACGTCGAGTTCCTGGTAGACGGTGAGGTCGAAGGAGGCGTCGATCAGGCTCGTGACGAGGTGGTCGGAGAACTCGGGAGCGCCCGTGACAGCGGGCACCGGGCGGCTGCCCCACCCCTCGTCGGCCACCCGGTACGACTCGGCCGTCCCCAGCGCGAAGGTCGGGGTGACGCTCATGTCGACAGCGTTGGCGTGGTCGTTGTAGATGACGACCGCGATGTCGGGGGTGTGCCGGGCCATCCACTCCCGCGCCGGCGTGTATCCGTCGAACAGCGTTTTCCAGTACGGGTCCTGCGTCTTCCCGTGGTCCATGGCCGCACCGATCGACGGTACGTGCGAGGTGGCCAGACCCCATGTCACCTCAGCCAAAGTTCCGCCCTCCCGCTTTCAGCGCCTGCGTGAACTCCTCGGTGGTCATGCCGGTGAAGACCCCGCCGAGGTACTGCATGGATTTCTGGTCGACCATGGCGAGCTTGAAGATGTAGAAGATGGAGCCGCCCAGTTCCATCATCCGGTTCCAGTCCCGTCGCAGGACGGCGTCCCGCTGCTGGGCCGTGAGCCCGTACGTCTCGCAGTACGCGGCTTCGTCGGCTGTGAACCTCTCCCGGTTCTCGGCCTCCTTGAGGGAACCGCAGAGCCGGTTGAGGGCCCGGGCGCGGCGGCTTTCCGCGGCGTCGAAGACGTAGGTGCCGGGGACCTGGGGCGTGGTGCTGGACATGCCGTTCCTCTCCTCTCCCGTGTTGTTGCCGGTCAGTGCAGGAGGCCGCCGCCGTCGCAGACGAGCGTCTGGCCGGTGACCATGGCCGCGTCGGGGGACGCGAGATAGGAGACGAGTCCCGCGAAGTGCTCCGGGGTGACGAACTCCTTGATCGCCTGTTGGCGCATGGTCGCGGCGAACACCTCGTCGTCGGAGTGCGCCCGGGTGCCCGGCGTCGCGACCTGCGCGGGTGCCACCGCGTTGACGGTGATCCGGCGCTCGCCCAGTTCGCGGGCCATCACCCGGGTCATGCCGATGAGTGCGCCCTTGCTGGCCACGTAGGCGATCTGGCCCGGCGCTCCCGTGAAGAAGGTGCGGGACCCGACATTGATCACCCGCCCTCGATGCGGGCTTGCGCTCAGCCAGGGCACACAGGCCTGCACCATGAGCAGCGGGCCGACGGCGTTGACGGCGAAGAATCGGTGCAGTTCCTCCGGGGTCGTCTCCAGCAGTGGTGCCCGGCCGGAGAGCAATCCTGCGTTGTTGACGAGTACATCGATCCGGCCACCGCCGTACGTTTCGGCGATCTCCGTCACGGCCTGGCGGGTCGCGGCCGGATCTGTGACGTCGCAACGCCAGGCCCGGACACCCGGAGTCGGGTCCGTGTCGTCGGGTTCGGCGATGTCCAGGGCGGCGACCGTGAATCCGTCCTCGGCCAGTCTGCGGGCGACGGCGAGCCCCAGGCCACCGGCGGCACCTGTGACCACCGCGACCCGTGGGCTTCGACCGTCAGGGCACACGGTCATGGCGCCTTCTCCTGCGGATGGGTGGCGAGCGCCTCGACGGTGATGTCCATCCATTTCCACATGGGCAGGGAGACCAGAGCGTCGTGCAGTTCCGCCGGATCGGCTGCCTCGTACAGGCCGATGGTCGCGTTGCGGCCCGGGACCCGCCACAGCCGCTTGAGGATTCCCGACTCCCTGAGCTGCATGGCCCGTTCGCGCTCGCCCTTGCGCAGGGTCTCGCGTACGTCGTCAGGCGTGTCCGGGGGCAGCGTGTTCTCGGTACGGACGAGGAATTCCATGGGGCGTTCCTTCACGGGTCAGGCTGCCGCGATCTCCAGCAGCAGTTCGGCCAGTCGGCCCGGGGCGGTGACCATGGCCTCGTGGCCGGTGGCGATCTCGTGGACCTGCCAGCCACGGGCGGCGGCACGCTCGGCGTGCGGGGTGAACACCCGCATCCAGTCGGTGCACTCGATGAAGGCGCCGGGTACCTGGTCGGCCTTCCCGGTGAGACGGAGGGGTTCGGTGTAGGTCAGCCAGGGGTGTGGGGTCAGCCGGGGGCCGAGCCAGTCCAGGTCCGCCTGGTCCTCGACGCCGAGCACGCTCAGCGAGCGCACCGGGATGAGCCAGCCGAAGCCGGGTCCGGCCACGGACTCCCGGTAGTGCCCGGCGATGTGTTCGGGAAGGAGGTCGATCGCCGCGTCTTTGTCGTCGCCGACGAAAGCATCGAGGTGCACGCGCTGGGCCAGCCGGTCGGGGATCCGGTCCGCGACCCCGGTGACGACCTGGCCGGCGTAGCTGTGCCCGACGAGGACGACGTCCCGGGCGTCGTGGGTCTCGATCAGCGCCACGACGTCCTGGATGTGGGTGCTGAGCCCGACCTGCGGGCTGAGCAGATGGGCACGGTCGCTCACCCCGGTCAGCGTGGGAGAGTGCACTTCGTGCCCGGCCGCACGCAGCAGAGGTGTGACGTGCTGCCATACCCATCCGCCGTGCCAGGCTCCGTGGAGCAGTACGAAGACGGGGCGGCCGCTCATACGGACGCCCTGCTGTGAGGGACGCGGGCGTCCTGCTGTGCGCGCTGTTCACGGGCGAGCATCTTCGCCACCGCCCGGCGTCCGCGGAGTGCGGCGAGGTCGGACTTGATGCTGGACTCGGCGCTGCCGCCCGGATCGGTGGCGTACATGATCTCCTGCGCCTCCAGGGCGTCGACGTCCTCCTGCATCACGGCGAGTTGCTGCTCGTGCTGGAACTTCGTGAGCTCCTGGTCGTCGATGAGGTAGTCGCGGCCCAGCGCGTAGAAGTCGTGCGTCTCGTTGCCGCGCCCCGGTGTCATCCCGTAGAGCACCTTCATGTGGAAGCCGTCCGGCTCCTCGGTGCCGGTGGCCGCGACGCGGATGTTGAGGACGAAGATGCCCGGAGGGTAGAAGTCGCCGTCCTGCCAGCGGTCCACCGGAGAGGTCAGTCCGCAGGACTTCTCGTAGAACGGAGGGGCCTCGATGCCGATCATGCGGCGGCTGAAGCCGACCCGGTCGCCGTCCACGGTCACGTCGATCGGGGTCGCGGCGACGGCGGCGTTGCCGATGCTCGTCGGATGCAGGAACGTCTCATGGGTGAGGTCGAGCAGGTTCTCCAGGAGCAGCATGTGCCGTGCCTTCAGCGGGACGACGCCGTGCACATGGGTCCAGCTCGGGTCGGTCAGCCACGAGGTGTCGGGCAGGAGGCTCTCGTCGGCCAGTTCGGGGTCGCCGGGCCAGATCCATATGGCACCGTCGCGCTCGACCAGGGGGAAGCGGCGCAGTGCCGCCTTGGGTCGGTCGGCCTGCTCGGCGACCCCGACGCACACGCCCTGGCCGTCGAAGCGGTAGCCGTGGTAGTCGCACTGGAGGGTTCCCTCGTCGTCCAAGTGACCCAGGGACAAAGGGTACTTGCGGTGGGGGCAGCGGTCCTCGACGGCGGTGACGGTCTGGTCGGGCAGCCGGTAGAAGCAGACCGGGATGTCGGTGATCCAGCGCTGCTTGAGGGTTCGGCCGATCTCGTCGGACCAGGCTCCCAGGTACCAGCCGTTGCGCACGTGCTGTGTCAATGTCATCGCGGGTCCTTTCTTCGGCGTCGGCCGTCCGGCTCGGGCGTGTGCCGGGTCGGTGACGGGTACTGAGGTGAGCCGGTCCGCTTGCGACCGACAGGGCGCTGTCCGGACCGAGCTGGGGGTGTCAGAGATCCAGGACGAGGCGTCCGCCGCGCGCCCGGGAGACGCAGATCAGCATCGTGTCGTTCGCGGCGCGCTCGTCCTCGGTGAGCAGTGAGTCGCGGTGGTCGACCTCGCCCTCCAGGACGGAGGTCTCGCACGAGCCGCAGATGCCTTCCTCGCACGAGGACAGGACAGGGACGCCCGCCTGCTCCACGGCCTTGAGGACCGACAGGCCGGGCGGCACGGTCACTGTGGTCCCGGACGCCCGCAGTTCCACCTCGATCGGCTGCTCGGCCGTGTCGTCGGCGGGCTGCCGGACGGCCGCCGCGGCGAACCGCTCGATGTTCAGCGCACCGGTCGGCCAGTCGGCGCAGTGCGCTTCGACCGCGTCGATGAGCCCTGCGGGGCCGCAGCAGTACACCAGGGTGGACGGGTCGGGATCACCGAGGAAGCCGGCGAGGTCGAGCAGTCCGTGCTTGTCCTGCGGCCGCACTGTCACGCGCTCGCCGTGGCCCTCCAGTTCGGGCAGGAACGCCATGGAGGAGGGTGTGCGGCCACCGTAGAGCAGGGACCACTCGGCCATGGCGGCATCGGCCTCGGCGATCATCGGGAGCAAGGGGGTGATGCCGATGCCGCCGCCGACGAACAGGTATCGGGTGGCGGGCCGCAGCGGGAAGTTGTTGCGCGGGCCGCGCACCCGAAGTTCGCCGCCCTCCTCGACGTGGTCGTGGATCCACTGCGATCCGCCGCGCCCGTCGGGCTCCCGGAGCACCGCGACACGCCAATGAGCCGTGTCTCCCACCGGGCCGCACAGCGAGTACTGCCGGGTGGCGCCCGTGGGCAGGACGACGTCGATGTGCGCGCCCGGCTGCCAGACCGGCAGCGGTTCGCCCGAGCTCGCCGCGAGCTCCAGCGACACGACGTCGTCCGCCACCGCCTGCCGGGTCAGCACCGTGACGGTGCCTTCGAACTCGGTGCCGCGCCGGGTCCCGGACGGCGTTCCGGCCGCGGCGGAACCGAGAGGGCGCGTGTCCGGGGCGGTGGCTGATGGGCTCGTCACGTTCGTCATCTCCTCGGTACGGTCGGCAGGGCGGGCCGCCCGGTGTCGGTGGCGGCACGATCGACGCTAGCCACCGCAGGATGCCCAGGTCATCGCTCGAATGACCGGACCGGGGCGGCGTATGGTCGTGGCCCGGACTACGTCATCCGTCGCGCGGGCCGGGCATGTCGTCGTCCCTGCCTGCCTGCGGGGCCTGGTCGAGGTGGATCCGCACCTGGCGGTCGTCCTCGTTCCAGAGGGCTTCCACGACGGCGTGCAGCCGTTCGACGTCGGTGCGCCACATCACCACGCCGTAACGGTCGTCGCGTGTGAGTGCGTCCTCGGGGACGGCCTCGGCCAACAGACTCCGGGGGGCGTACGTTCTGGCCGTTCCGTGCACCCTGTCGGTTTCGTCCGTGAACTGCACGTACAGGGACGTGTCGAGGAAGGGAACCCAGACGTGTGTGGCCTCGCGGGCACCCGTCGCGTTGTGCGCCGTCATGCCAGGACATCCGTCGTTTGCGGGTAGAGCCGCACGTACGCCTCACCCATGGTCCCGTGTGCGAGGCCGAGGTTGGGTCCGGCGTTGCGCTTCAGCTGAACGCCGCGCCGCTTGGCGAGGTCGGTGTAGTAGTCCCACATGTGCTGCTGTGCGGCCAGGCACTCCATGGCCTTGCGCTTCCTGTCGAAGACGGGGGTGATGTCCAGCAGGACGTTCGGCTTGAAGTCGCACTGCTCCGGCTGGTGCGGCTCGAAGAAGAACACCGGGGGAGCGCCGAGCGGTTCACCGGGCGCGTCGTAACCGACCGCCTGGGCGAGCACGCGTGCCTGGAGCGCCATGCGGGCGGCGGCCGGATGGTCGCCGTTGTAGGGGTCCGTAAGGGTGTGGGTGAGGACGACCGCGGGATCCACCTCCCGGTACACGCGCACGACGCGGTCCACCAACTCCTGGGTCTCCAGCAGCGGGTAGTCCCCGGCGTCCAGGAACTCGATCTCCGCACCCAGCGCGGCAGCGGCGTTCGTGGCCTCGGTGCGGCGGAGCGCCTTGATCTCGTCCAGGCGCAGGCCGTCCCGCCAGGCACGGGCGGACTCGCCGCGCTCGCCGAAGCTCAGGCACAGCACCTTCGCGCGCTGACCGCGTTCGGCGGCCAAGGCGATGGCGCCGCCGGCCCGCCAGACGAAGTCGCCCGCGTGCGCGCTGATCACCAGCAGCGTGCCTTCGGACGTAGTGGAGGTGTCGTGGCTCATCAGGACTCCTTGGGTCGAGTGGGGTGGGTGGGTGAGCAGAGGGAAAGGCACGTGGGCCCCGGATGTGGGCCGGAGACGGCCGGGATCGCTGTCGGCGTGCCGGGGCGGAGAGCTTGGATGTCGGCCGAACTCCCATGCCTTCGCACGGACTTGACCGATGTTGCGATGAAATGGATCAGCCAAGTTGATGTCACCCGGATCATCGCGGCGATCGTCACCGAGGACCCGGCGGCGGCCGAAGCCGCCGTGCGGGACCATGTGGCCGGTGTGGTGGAGACACTGCGGACGCTCGAAGCCCGCCAGGAACGCGCGAGCTGAGCCCGGCCGTGGCAGCAGACCACGGCGGACCCGCGGCACCCCCAGTGCCTTCCGCCTTCCGGGAGCGGGAACGAGGCCCTTCCGTCCATCGGCTCGGGACCGAAGCCGTACGCCTCCTGCGGACCGACGCTGCCGCTGGAACGCCGCGTGGACCGCCGTACGGGCCGCGCGGCGGCGTGATGGTCGGCCATGGCTGCTCGCACCCGACTGTCACACCCTGTCGCCCGCGTCGGACTCCTGGACGGTCTTCTTGGCCCAGGCGACTTCGAGCTTGCCGGTGGGGGTTCGGGGCAGGACGTCCGTCAGGACCACGGAGCGCGGCACCTTGTAGCCGGCGAGGCTCTGCCGAGCCCAGTCGCGCAGCTCCTCCCCGGTGACGGTCGTGTCCGCCCGGACAGCCACGACGGCGGCGACCCGCTCGCCCCAGGTCTCGTCAGGGACGCCGACGACGACACAGTCGGTCACACCGGGGTGGGAGAGCAGGGCATTCTCCACTTCCTGCGGGTGCACCTTCTCCCCGCCCGTGTTGATCACGCCCGAGCCGCGTCCGAGGAACCGGATCGCGCCGTCGGCCTCAAGACGGGCGAGATCACCGGGGATCGCGTACCGGACCCCGTCGATCGTGCGGAACGTCGTCGCGCTCTTCTCGGTGTCCTTGTAGTAACCGAGCGGCATGGGCCCGCAGTAGGCGAGCTTCCCGACGTCGTCACTGCCGGGTTCGACGAACCGGTCGTTGTCGCCGATCACCCTCGTCGCGGGCACGGGGAAGAATCGGGCGGGCAGGTCTCTGAGGGAGGAGGTGATCGCGAAGGCGAAAGGCCCCCCTTCGCTCGACGCGATGGCATCGATGACCGTGATCTCGGCTCGCTCGTGCAGTCGCCGCTTGAGTACGTCGCTGAGAGCCGTGCCGGAGCTGAGGACCCTGCGCACAGAGCGCAGAGCGTGCGGCATCCCCGCCTGCTCCGCCCGCACGAGCTCGTCGACGAGCGGTCGGCACACGGCATTGCCCGCGACGATGACCGTCGCGACCCGCTGCTCGGCGACCGTGCGCCAGACGTGCTCCGGGTCGAGCCCGCCCTGCCGCGCGGTGACCGCCCTGCCTCCCACCATCAAAGCGCCCATGGTGTTGAACAGTCCGGTGGCGTGCATCAGCGGCACGACGGGCATCGTGGTCGGCGCGCTGCCTTCGCGGTGTGCCTCGACCGCGATGGTCACAGCCTCGTCGAGCGTCGCCGGCAGCTCGGTGACACCGAGCGGATGGAAGATCGGGACCACCAGGGAGTGCAGCAGATCGCTCTGTCGCCACACCACGCCCTTCGGCTTGCCGGTGGTCCCGCCGGTGTACATGAAGAGCCGGTCGGATCCGGGGCGTGGCTGCGGCTTACGCGGTTCATGCTCCGCCAGCAGTTCTTCCAGCTCGGGTACGACAGGCCCGGCCGGGCCGTCGGCAGGCTCAGCGCCGTCCCTCACGAGCAGCTTCAGCGTGCTCACATGGTCGGCGGCATGCGTGACCCGGGCGGCCAGGGCGCCGCTGAAGACGACCACTGCCGCGTCGGCGTCGGTCAGGAGTTCGGAGAGCTCCTCGCCGGTGTAGCGGTAGTTGGCGTTCACCGGTACGGCACCGAGTTTGAATGCGGCGAAGACCGTCTCCAGGTAGGTGGCGCCGTTGTACAGGTAGCAGGCCACGGTGTCGCCCTCGCCGACCCCGGCCTCTTCCATCGCGGTGGCCAGCCGTGACGCCCGCTCGTCGAACTCACGGTAAGTGATCTCGCGCCCGGGCTCCGTGATGGCGACGGCGTGGGGCAGCGCATGGCACACCGCCTCCCAGATCGTGCCGATGGACACGTCCACGTCTCGGACCTCCTCGTCCTCGATGGCTCGCGCGGACCACATGATCGAGCAGGCCGCTCGTGCGGCCCCGCGGACCCTTTGGGGGGAGTAACGGTCCACGGGGCGCTCTTCCAACCTAGGCAGCCGCCCTCAGGAGGGGGAACGCGAGCATTGACTGAACCTGATCGGCGCTTCGTCCCGCCGATGAACAGGTCGAATGACGTAGGACCGCCCGGAATCCGCCAGGCTACGATGCTGTGACCGGCCCTGAGTCGGCTTCGTCCCCAGGCCGACCGACGCCTGCCGCGCAGGTACCCGGTTCCACGCCGCGTCCGCCTGGCAGAGCGGGCTTCCGGGCAGGTTCATCGTTCGTCGACCATGAGGAGATCGGTCATGTCCGCGTCGCCGCTCGTGGGGTGGGACGACATCGCCGCCGCCGCGCCGGACGGCCTCGCCGTTCTGGACTGCGTGGGCCGCTTCGTACGGCTGAACCCGGCGGCCGTCGCGCTGCTCGAGGCGGACTCGGAGGGTGAGCTGATCGGTGGGCCGTCCCCGTTCACGCCGGCGGAGGGGGTCGGCGCATGCCGGGCCGGGCTGCTGGAAGCTCGATCGGACGAGCAGGTGGCCCACTGGGAGCCCGCATCCGGACCCCGTCGCGAGTTTGCCTACCGGACCCGCAGTCTGCCGACCGACCCGAAGTTCACGGTGGTGTCGTTCCGCGACGTCACCGACGAATGGCATCGGCAGCGCAGGATCGCGGCGATCGCCCGGACGTCGATAGCGCTGGCTTCGGAAGGCTCGCTCGGCTCGACACTGGACGCCGTGGCCCAGCAGATCGTCCAGGCGGACGGCCTGGCCGGCGTGCAGATCCTCACCCTCGACAGCACCGGCCGAGAACTGAGGCTGATGGGTTCTGCAGGGCTGCGGCACTGGGACGGGTTCCTCGACCGTCTCCTGGAGTGTCGTGACCGGGGCGCCAGGCTGCGCATGCTGGACACCCTGAGGGAGCGCAAGCCGATCGTCGTGCCGCACCGATGGGCCCAGATCCTCGAGGACCCCGCCTGGGAACCGCTGCACGCGTACCTCGGGGAGCTGAACTGGGACTCTTTCGTCAGTGTGCCGCTGATGGCGCGCGGCCGTCCCGAAGGGGTGCTGAACGCCTACTTCGCCCCCGGCCAGGAGATCGGCAGCCGGACACTGGAGTTCCTCGCCGCCATGGCGGAACAGGCCGCCCTCGCCGTCGACCACGCCACGCTGCTCCAGACGGAGCGTGAGGGTGCCCGCCGCAACGAGCGTCAGCGCCTCGCCCGCGACCTGCACGACTCGATCGTCCAGCAGGTGTTCTCCATCGGCATGCAGGCCAACGCCGTGGGAGTGCTGGGTGCGCGGGGCGAAGCGGTTTCCGCGGTGGCGGTCCGGAACTTCGCGGACGAAGTCGGGTCCCTGTCGCGGACCGTCCTCGCCGATCTCCGGGCCATGGTGCATGAACTCCGTCCGTCCGACTCCCTACGGCTCGGGCTGGAGGACGCGGTGACCACGCTCGTCAAGAGCACCGAGAACCGGACGGGTCTCAGCATTCGGCTGGAGTGCGGGCAGGAAGTGGACGCGGTCGAACCCGAACTGGCCGAGGACATGTACCGGATCGTCGCCGAGGCCATCCACAACGTGGTCAAGCATGCGGAGGCCACCGCCGTCACCATCCGCCTCGGCATACGTGACCACACACTGACCGCCGTGATCCGCGATGACGGCTGCGGATTCGCGGACTCCGGCGGACGACGGGACGCGCCGGACAGCGAAGGGGGCCGAAGCACCGGTCCCCACCGGCACCACGGCTACGGACTGACGACCATGCGCGAAAGGGCGGAGCGATGGGGCGGCACCATGAGGATCAGATCCGGCGCGAGGAGCGGCACGACCGTACGGGTCGTCGTACCCCTTCCGGTACGAGTGCCCCAGGCGCCGCCCGCGGACTCGGAGCGCGGCCGGAACGCTCCGTCGGCAGTCCCGCTCACGGAGGCGGAGCACTCCGCCCGGTCCGGGTCCTGATCGTCGACGACCACGCCGTGGTACGCCGCGGAATCCGCGCCTACCTCGAGGTCCTGGACGACATGGAGGTGGCTGCGGAGGCCGCCGACGGCCAGGAGGCGCTCACCAGGCTGGACGCGATGGCCGTGCACCGGGAACTGCCGGACGTGGTGCTGATCGACCTGCTCATGCCCAGGATGGACGGGGCCACGGCGATCGGAGCGATCAAGCAGCGTCACCCCGGTGTCCGGGTCGTGGTGCTCACCAGCTTCGGCGAGATGGAACGCGTCCACGCGGCGCTCGCCCAGGGAGCCGCCGGCTACCTGCTCAAGGACGCCGATGCGGGTGAGGTGGTAGCCGCGATCCGCGCGGCCGCCCGGGGCGAGGTCTTCCTCGACCCCGCGGTGGCCAGGGGACTCACCCAGGAGATCGTTTCGCCACCGACCGGGCTCGCCTCGCTCACCGGCCGGGAACGCGATGTCCTCGTCCTGGTCGCCGAAGGACGGTCGAACCAGCAGATCGCCGACGAGTTGGTGATCAGCGAGCGCACCGCCCGCACCCACGTGAGCAACGTCCTGCGCAAACTCCGGCTCACCTCCCGGACCCAGGCCGCGCTGCTCGCGGTACGGCAAGGGCTGGTGCCCCCGAAGGGCTGACCGCTCCGCCGACCGCGACGGATGTCCCGGACCGGACGGGACAGAGGTCGGCCACAGGTGCCGTCATCAGCGGGATCCTCACGGGCCCCGGCGTTCCTACGCTCAGAAGGACGCCGTATCGACCAGCTCAGGAGGACATCATGCTCGACGGCAAAGCCGCCATTGTCACAGGTGCGGGCCGAGGCCTGGGACGTGCCTACGCCCGTGCCATGGCGGCGGCGGGTGCCTCCGTCGTCGTGAACGACCTGGACGCCGACGTGGCCAAGGAGACGGTCGACCTGATCACGGACGCGGGCGGAGCAGCTGTCGCGCACGTCGGGGCGGTCGGCGGTTCCGAGTTCGCCGACGGGCTGGTGCGGCGCGCGGTCGACGAGTTCGGCCGGCTCGATGTGATGGTCACCAACGCCGGTGCGCTGCGTGACAGGACCCTGCGCAACACCACCGACGACGACTTCGACGTCGTCGTCGACAGCCATCTGCGCGGTACGTTCACCTGCGGCCGCGCGGCGGCGGCCCACTTCCGGGAACAGGGCGAGGGCGGTCGGCTCATCCTGGTGGGATCGCCGGCGGGGCAGCGCGCCAGCTTCGGCCAGACCGCGTACTCGGCCTCCAAGGGCGCGATCGTCGCGATGGCACGCACCTGGGCGCTCGAACTCGCGAAGATCGATGTCACCGTCAACGCCATCGTGCCCACCGCGCTGACCCGCATGGTGGCGACCATGCCCCGGGTCGGTGACCTCGTGGCGAAGGTCGACGCGGGGGAGCCCGTTCCCGACGCCGTCCGGCGGCAGGGGCTGGGATCGCCGGACGACGTGGCACCGGTCATCGTGTATCTGGCGTCGAAGGAGTCGGCCCACATCACCGGACAGGCCATCGCGGCGGGGGGCGACCGGATCGCTCTGTGGACGCACCCCGGTGAGGTCGAGGAGCGGTTCCGGCAGGACGGCTGGACCGCCGGATCAGTCGCGGAACTCTTCTCCGGCACCTATGCGGACCGGCTTCAGGACTTCAGGCCCACGCCCCTCGATCTGGCGGCCTTCGAGGAGGCGTGACGCGCACGCGGCCCCTCGACGGCCCTCAGGTCCGTGCAGGGGGCAGTGGCTCCTCAGGCCTGCGGCACCGCGGCGACGCGGGCGAAATCCGCGCTGATGTCTCCCGCCGTCTGCAACAGCGGTGGCAGATGCTCCTCGACAAGTCGCTCGACCGATGTCTCGGCCGCGTGACAGTTGACATTGAGCGCCGCGATGACCTGGCCGGAGCCGTCACGCAGCGGGGCCGCGACCGACCGGATACCGGGCGCCAACTGCTGGTCCGTCAGCGCCCATCCCCGTGCTCGCACCTCGCGCAGGGCCGCGTCACGTTCGCCGAGGTCAGGCTGCCAGCACGGCGTCAGCCCCGAGCGGGAAGGCTCGGCGAGCACCTGCTTCAGCTCATCGGCCCGCAAGGCTGCCAGCAGTACCTTTCCCAGAGAGGTCTGCAGAGCCGGAAACCGTGTTCCGATCTGCACCGACAGGGTCACGAGCTTGGGGACAGCCACCCGGGCCACATAGATGATGTCCGATCCGTCCAGCTGAGCCACGGAGCACGACTCGCCGGTTCGCTCCACCAGGCGCTCCATATGGGGCCGCGCGATGTCCCACAGACCCATGGAGCGTACGTAGGCGACCCCGAGTTCGAGCACCCTGGGGGTCAGCGCGAACCCCGCCTCACACGAGCGGACATAGCCCAGTTCCTCCAGGGTCAGCAGAATCCTGCGGGCGGTCGGCCTGGCGAGCCCGGTGGCGCCGGCGACCTGAGCCAGTGACATCTGTGGCTGCCCGGGCGGAAACGCGGCAATGACCCCGAGCCCTCGGGCCAATGCCTCGATGAAATCCGGTCCTGTTCCCTGGCGTGGCACGCGACTCCTCGGCTGCGGTCGAGCTATGGATTCCCGCCGTCACCCTAACGCGTGTCCGCGCTGCGGACATGAGTTCAGGCGGGGCTTCCCAGCGAAGGGGTTGACACCGGAAGGGTCCGAAGTGACGCTGACCCAAAGCTGTCCGTCAGGTGGATGATTGTCCGACAGGCGTCATCGCCCCTTCCTTCCCGCGCTTCCTGGTAGCTCGTCCAGGGCGCTTCCCTGACCAGCGGCCAGGTCTGCATGGCGGTCAAACGGGTGTACGTCCATCGCTCCCGCTACGACGAACTCGTCGACGCGCTGACCTCCGCCCTCGACACTCATTGCGTGGGCGCGGGAACCGATCCCGCCTCGACCATGGGCCCGCTCAACAGCGCCGCCCAACGCGACACAGTCACCGCCATGCTGGCCGAGGCCGCCGACGCCGGAGCCGAGGTGCGTGAACGGGGCACCCTGGCCCCCGGCGCCGCCACCTCCGCGGGCCACTTCCTGCGTCCCGCACTCGTCCTCGACCCCGACCCCCGCTTGCGGATCGTCACCGAGCAGCAGTTCGGCCCCGCCCTGCCGATCCTGCCTTTCGACGACGTCGATTCCGTGGTGGACCGGGTCAACAACGACTCTCCTTCACCGAAGCGCACACCATCACGACGCACGGATAGAAACGGCGAGTGCGGCTGTACCCCGCCGGCCTTGAGCGGGCGGGGTACAGCCGCACTCCGGCCGTACGTCAGAGCAACGGACCCCGCCCGCTTCGAGCGGACGGGGTCCAGTCGTACTCCGGCCGTACGTCACACCAACGGCACGGACACCGCGTTGTAAGGGGTGTTCTCGTCCCGGTCCGGGGTGGTGAAGCGGGAGTTGGGCAGGTAGAGCCGACCCTTGTACGCGGCGGCCGTGGTGGGCAGGTCGAAGCGGTCGTCCCTGATCACCCCGATCGCGGTGCCCCTTGTGCCCGACCGGTTGAGCCGGATCACGTCCACCTGGTTGGGGTTGGGCTGGACCACGTAGAGAGTGCGGCCGATGAGCACCAGCCCGTCGCCGCTGGGCAGCGCCGTGTCACCCAGGTCCACCTTGCGGGCCACGCCGGTGCGGGGGTTGACGCGCATCAGTGATCCGCCGTCCGCGGCCGCGTTGGTGACGAGCAGGGCGCTGCCGTCGGGGGTGAGCGAGATGCCGTTGGACGTGAAACCGGACTGCACCCAGTCACCGCTCAGCGTGAGGCTCTCCGGGGCGCCGATGCGGCCCTGCCGGCCCAGGGGCAGCTTGAACAGCTGTGCGCTGAACGACTCGGTGAACCAGGCGGCGTCGCGGGTGAGCAGGACGTCGTTGACGAAACTGTTCTCGCCGGCGACCACGTGGTTGGCGCGCAGCGCACCACTGTGGGCGTCGACGACCCGCAGTTCACCACTGCTGCCGCCGGCCAGGAACAGCCGGCCCCAGGAGTCGACCTTCAGGCCGACCGTCATGCGTCCCAGGCCGCGGTGGACGACCTTGCCCTTGCCGTTCGTGAGGTTCACCCGGTACACGCCGCCGGTGGCGATCGATCCGAAGTAGGCGTACGGCGCGGAGCCGATCGCGACTCCCTCCGGCCCCCAGCCGTTGGGCAGCGAGAACTCCCCGGGCCAGGATCTGGCGGTGCCCGGGGCGGCCTGTGCCGTACCACCGATCAGGGCCGTCGCTCCCAGGGCGATGCCCGCGCCGAGAATCTGCCTGCGTGCGAGAGAACTTGTCATCGATCGTCCTTCCACGGAAAACAAGACGGGCCGTGCCGGTCCGGCTGGGCTCCTGGATCAATTCTTGAGAGTTCAAGTACATGTGCACAGCGACGAATGTCCTGACTCTCCTCGGCCCATCGGACGGAACGCTGCCGGGCCGGTGGGAGCACGGACCGCGAAGGCGTGCCACTCGACACCAGACCGACCTCGCAAGGCCGAACGTCGCGCACGAGATACGTCATTCGTCCTTACTTCCAGCGCTCGCCTCCCGGCTCTCTGTCCAGTGCCGTCACCGCTGGGCCATCATCCGAAAACCTGCCGGTCGCAGTGGCGCGACCGGCGTGAGTACGGTGATGGCTTCGCGCCGCACCGGGAAGGCGAGCGGGCATGAGCGTGCAGCGACCGCACATCGAACCGGGCAGGCTGTTCATCGGCGGAGAGTGGCGGGACGCGGAGTCCAAGGAACGGCGCGACGTCATCGACCCGTCCACCGGCAAAGTCGTCACCACGGTCGCGGACGCCGACGGGACCGATCTCGCCGCCGCGGTGGCCGCTGCCCGTGATGCGTTCGACGCGGGGCCGTGGCCCCGGACACCGGCCCGCGAGCGCGCCCGTGTGCTGCACCGGGTGGCCGATCTGGTGCGCGAACGGGCGGACGAGATCGCCGCCGTGGAGAGCCTCGACGTCGGCAAGCCCGTCTCGTTCAGCCGGGGGGTGGACGTGGAGACCGTGGCCGAGACGTACGAGTACTACTCGGCGCTGGCGCAGAGCCTCGACGGGGCCACGCGGCAGCTCCCCATACCCTCCCACGCCTACACCCGCAGGGAGCCCATCGGCGTGGTGGGAGCGATCACCCCGTTCAACTTCCCGTTGATCCTGAGCACGTCGAAGTTCGCCCCCGCCCTGGCGGCCGGCAACACCATCGTCCACAAACCGGCCGACGAGACCCCCCTCAGCGCGCTGCTGATGGCGGAGATCCTCGCCGATGCCGGCGTTCCCTCGGGAGTGGTGAACGTCGTCACCGGCAGCGGCCCCGTCCTGGGAGAGGCACTGGTGCGTCACCCAGGCGTCGACAAGATCGCCTTCACAGGGTCGACGAGGGTCGGCCGCCTGGCGGCGAGCACGGCCGGCGAACAACTCAAGCCCGTCACCATGGAGTTGGGCGGCAACGCGCCGCACATCGTCTTCGAGGATGCCGACGTCGGGAAAGCGATCGGCGCGATCATCAAGGCCTTCGTCTTCAACACCGGACAGTTCTGCATGGGCGGACCCCGGCTGCTGGTCCACCGGTCCCTGTACGACACCATGCTGGGCATCCTCGCCGACGCGGTTCCGGCGGTCCCCGTCGGCGACCCCTTCGACCCGGCCACCGTCGTCGGGCCGATGGCCGGCGAGCGGCACGTGGAGAACGTCGAGCGCTTCGTGAAAGCGGCCGTCGAGGACGGCGGCCGCATCGTCGTCGGCGGTGAGCGCTTGGAACTCGACGGCGGTTACTACTTCAAGCCCACCGTCATCGCCGGCCTGGACAACGACGCCCGCACCGTCCAGGAGGAGATCTTCGGCCCGGTACTGACGGTTCAGCCCTTCGACACAGAGGAAGAGGCGATCGCGCTGGCGAACAGCACGCCGTACGGACTCGCCGCCGGTCTGCAGACTTCCGACCTGGCGCGCGCCCATCGGGTCGCCGCGCGACTGGACGCCGGCATCGTCTGGGTCAACGACTGGGCCATGCTCGATCCCGCCGTGCCCTTCGGGGGCGTCAAGCAGTCCGGCTACGGACGCGAATCCGGCCCGGAGGCGCTGCAGGCGTACACGAGGACCAAGTCGGTCGTAATTTCCCTCGTCTGACCCCTCGTCTGACCCCTCGTCTGACCCCTCGACGGGGCCCGCTCCGAGCGCCCGGCCGCCGCCGGCGGGCCCTCCCGGCCGGATCGGCCGGGTGAACTCCGTCCCCGGCTCTTAAGAGCCGGAGGTGAGCCGGGGGCATGGCGGCCTGGCAGCAGGCGTTGTCGCCCGGGCCGTGGACGCCACCGTTGAAGGTGACCCGGTACGGGCGGTTCGGCGCGAAACGGCGGGCGGTGGTGAAGCCGACCGCGTCCTCGTTGTGCATGCCGTTGACGACCCGGGCGCTCAGGTGCCAGCGCAGACCGTGGTCGGTGCTCAGGTCTGAAGAGGGGATGGACGGTGAGGTCGGCGCGGGACCGAGGCGGTGGACCGAGGCGGTGGACCGCCCTCGACGGCCTCAGCACCTGCCTGAGCGGCGTCACTTTGCAGGAAGGTGAGCCCGTAGCTATCCTCATACTCAACAATGCGACTAGGTGCCTAGTTGTTTAGCGATGGCCGTGTGCCACTTCCATCAGCAGTGTTGACGAGAGGCGGTCGGCCCCGTGTCGAGCAGCGGGTATCTGCGCTATGTCGCCCTGGGCGACAGTCATACCGAGGGGCTCGGGGACGGCGACGATGTCCGTGGTCTTCGGGGCTGGGCGGACCGGCTCGCCGAGCAGGTCGCCCGCCACAGCCCCGGCCTGCTCTACGCCAACCTCGCGGTGCGCGGCCGTAAGGCCGGTCAGGTGCGCGCCGAGCAGCTGGCTCCGGCCCTCGCGATGCGGCCCGACCTCGCCACCGTGGTGGCTGGGGTCAACGATGCGTTGCGCCCGGGCTGCGACCTCGACGAGGTGGCCGGCCATGTTGAGGCGATGTTCGCCGCCCTCACCGCGCAGGGCGCCACCGTCGCGACCCTCATGTTTCCCGATGTCGGGCGTATCACGCCGTTGGCTCGCCCGATCGGTCACCGTGTTCTCGCACTCAACGCGCGCATCCGGGAGGCCGCCGACCGCCACGGCGTAGTAGTGGCGGAGACGGCCGCGCACGCGGCGGCGACCGATCCGCGGTTGTGGAGTGCTGACCGGCTGCACGCCGGCCCGCTGGGACACGCGCGCATCGCGGCTGCCGTGGCCCAGGCGCTCGGTCTGCCGGGCAGTGACGACAAGTGGACCCTTCCCCTTCCGGTCGAGGGGACAGACGTCTCTGTCTGGAGGACCGTGGGTGCCGAAGTGCGCTGGGCCGGCACCTTCCTCGGCCCTTGGGTCGGCCGCCGCCTGCGTGGCCGCTCCTCCGGCGACGGCCGCCAGGCCAAGCGGCCGGCGCTGCTTCCGGTGGCCGCGTCCGCTGGGGACATCTCCCCATCGGTGTGATGCTCTGGCTCGCGACGACGCCAGGCGGCTCCTCGTGCTGAACTGCTCTTCACCGGACGGGAGCTGGAATGAGTGACATCCATCCCTTCGCCTACTGCGCGCGAAGCGTCTGCGGATCGTCAACGACGTGGTCGTAGGCGTCGTGGCACTGCTGTTCACCGTGTTCTACGTCAGTCCAACATCGACCCGCCAGTCACCTCCACCCAAGATACCCACTCTGTTGACTACCTGTATGAGTGGGACCGCCGCCGTCAGCCGTCAGCCGTCAGCCGTCAGCCGTCAGCCGTCAGCCGTCAGCCGTCGGCCCGGAGCGCGGCCGTGCGCTGTTCGAGCCTGCGCAGCGCCATGTCCCCCCACTGGAGGTTCTCCCGCTCGAACGACATCCCGCGCAGCAGGGTGAGATACGGGCCGATGCGCTCGGCCTCGGCGAAGTACGCCTCCTCGGAGCGCCCGTCGAGCAGGCGCTGCCGGAGCCGCTCGTAGCGGGCCAGCTTGGCGGTGGCCCACTCCAAGCGCTCGGTGATGGCGGTCCGGACCGCTTCCATGTCGCCCGCGTCCAGGCACTGCACCTTGACAAGCAACTCGTCCCGGATCACCGCCGGTTTACCCAAGGGCTCGGCGGTGTAGGCGTGGACGGCCTTCTGCCCGGCCTCCGTCAAGGAGAACAGTCGCTTGTTGGGGCGGCGCTTCTGCTCGACGATACGGGCCGTGACGAGTCCTTCGGCCTCCATGCGATCCAGCTCCCGGTAGAGCTGCTGAGGCGTCGACATCCAGAAGTTGGCGACCGTCGCGTCGAACGCCTTCGCGAGGTCGTACCCGGACGCCTCGCCCTCCAACAGTGCGGCCATCACCGCGTTCCGCAAAGCCATGGATTGCACGCTAACAGATTAATCAACTAAGTGACTAATGATTACCGCTTTCCTGTGGACAAGCCCTAACGGGCCCTCTAATCTCCAACACACCTATTCACTTTTCTGAGTATCAAAGGTGGGCTCATGCATCCCTTCCGTAAGGCCGTCGAGAGCGGCGACCTGGACGCTGTGGCCGCTCTGCTGGCCGACGACGTCGTCTTCACCAGCCCCGTCACCTTCAAGCCGTACCCGGGCAAGGCGATCACCGCGGCGCTCCTGCGCGGCGTGCTCCGGGTCTTCGAGGACTTCACCTACATCCGTGAGATCGCCAATTCCGACGGCCGCGATCACGCCTTCGTCTTCACCGCCACCGTCGCCGGCAAGCAGCTCCAGGGATGCGACTTCCTGCACTTCGACGACGAAGGGAAGATCGACGAGTTCACGGTGATGGTGCGCCCGCTCTCCGCCGCCCAGGCGCTCGGCGAGGCCATGGGCGCCCAGTTCGAGCAGATCGCCCGAGAGGCCGCCGAACAGTAACCACGACGACGGCCTTCGACGCGGTGGTCATCGGCGCGGGGCAACGCCGGACTGACCGCCGCCACCCTCCAACGCTGGGACTGCGCACCCTCCTGGCGGAGCGCCACAACGTCCCCGGCGGCTGCGCCACCTCCTCAAAGCGCCTCTCGATTGGCACCGCCACTGCCCCGCCCATCAGCCCGGTGAACCATGCCGGTCGCAGCACCAGCTTCTCGCGGCGCAGGCCGGGTGTGCGGCGGTGGCCGACCTGGGGCAATCCGGCGGCTGGGCTGCCCGGGTGCGGCGGATGCGTAGGAACCGTCCCAGTGCGTCGCCGTCGCTGAGCTCGGGAGCCGTGACGCCTGTCTTCCCTGTCGCCACTGTTGTACGCCCGGAGGTTCGGTCGGGAACTGCCGCACGTGGGCCGGGGATCCCGGTTCGAGGAAGTACAGGATGTGCCGCTTCCCCCGCGAGCGACGACCGGATCCTGTTGCTTCATGTGTGCGTTGTCAGGAGGCAGACCCGCTGAGTGAGGCCGTCAGACCTGTCAGCAGCCACAGGGCTTTCCGGGACGTCGAGCCGGGCTCGGCGTGATGGACGACGAGGGTCTGGTCCGCGTCGCCGGGTAACCCCATGGCTTCGAAGGAGAGGGCGAGTTCGCCCACCACCGGGTGGCGTAGCCGCTGGACGCCGTGGCCCCTGCAGCGTACGTGGTGGCGGGCCCACAGCCGTCGGAAGTCGTTGCTCTTCTCCGCCAGTTCGCCAATCAGAGCGGCGAGTTCCGTATCCTCCGGGTGTGTGCCAGCGTCCACGCGCAGGATGCTGACGATGTCCAGCATCTTGGCTTCCAGGTCGGCGAAACGGTCGCGTGCCGCGGGGGAGAGGAACACCAGCCGGGACAGGTTGTGCTCCCGAGGTGGGAGCCGGGACCAATCCCCGAACACGGTGGTGGCGAGCCGGTTCCAGCCCAGGATGTCCAGGCGCCGGCCGCAGATGTAGGCGGGGACCCCGTCGAGCGCGTCCAGCAGCTGCTGGACGCCTGGCCGCAGCCTCTGGGGCAGGGCTTGCCGATTCCCGTGAAGTTCCGGCCGGGCAAGGCGAAACAGGTGCGCGTGCTCGTACCCACTCAGGCGCAGGGCGCGAGCGACGGAGTCGAGTACCTCGGCTGACATGGTGTCGCCGTGTCCCTGTTCCAGGCGGGTGTAGTACGCGAAGGACACCCCGGCCAGCTGCGCGAGCTCCTCGCGGCGCAGTCCCGGCACTCGGCGTCGCCCGGATGACGGCAACCCCACGTCCTCGGGTCCGAGACGGGCCCGGCGGGATCGGAGGAACTCCCGCAGTTCGGCGCGCCGGTCCAGTTCGGGCTCGAAACCTTCGCCGACGGGGTGGCGCGACGGCGGATGTGCGCTGGTGGGTGTGACGTCAGGAGGCATGTGATCCGTCTGGGGTCCGGGTCCGGGGCTGTCAGAAGTTCGTGGGCATGCGCGTGGCGTACGGCTGCTCCAGGGAGCGGATCTCGTCATCGGTAAGGACGATGTCGATGGCCGTGACAGTGTCGGTGAGGTGTCCGGCTCGGGTCGCACCGACAACGGGTGTCGTGACGACCGGGTTTTTCAGCCGTCCGTCACGCGTTCTCGATGGTTTGGCTGTCGGGCGAGAGCCTCGGCGTGTGCTCGGCCTCGGCCGCGGCCAAGTCGAGCAGAGTCAGCGCGTCGTGTTCGGGTGTTCCGGACTCGGCGTGGTACACGACCATGCACTGGTCCGGGGTGCCCAGCAGTTGCATGGTCTGGTAGCCCAAGGTGAGGTCCCCGACCTCGGGGTGGTGGAAGGTCTTGCGACCGTAGGTGTGGCCCTTGACGTCGTAGCGCTCCCACAGGCGCGCGAACTCGGGGCTTTTGAGCAGGAGTTCGCCGACGAGTTGCGTCAGGTCGGGTGCGTCCGGCTCCCTGCCGGCCAGGGCGCGCAGTCCGTTGACGCAGGTGCGGACCTGGATGTGCCAGTCGTCGAACAGGCCTCGGGCGGCGGGGTGCAGGAAGACGTAGCGGGCGATGTTGCGCTGCTTCGCCGGCCAGTCGTCCAGGCCGGCGAGCAGCCGCAGCCCGCCCGGGTTGTACGCCAGCACGTCGCCGGTACGGCTGAACACGTGCGCGGGGTAGGGGCGCAGACTCTCCAGCAGCAGCTTGACGCCGGGCCGCACGGTGCGGTTGGGCGCCGACGGCGGCTCGGGCGTCGACCGGGCCGCGAGAGCGGCGAGAGCGCGTAGGTGATCGCGCTCGTCTTCCTCCAACTTCAGCGCGCGGGCGAAGGCGTCGATCACGGACGGGCTGGGCCGGGTCTCCGTGCCGCGCTCCAGCCGCGCGTAGTAGTCGATGCTGACGCCGGCGAGAGTGGCCAGCTCCTCCCGGCGCAGTCCGGGAGTCCGGCGTCGCCCACCGCCGGCCACCAGGCCCACCTCTTCGGGCATCAGCCGGGCACGGCAGGCGCGCAGGAAGCGCCCCAGCTCCGTACCGCGGGTGCCGCCGCTGTGCTGCTCACGATCCATGTGTTCGAAGTGTGGGGATGTCAGGACCTGGGCGGAAGGCGCGTGGGGTGCCCTGCCACAGCACCGAACACGGCTCCAGGGCACAGCCCGGCCTGCCACATGTCGCCGCCGGCCCGCACGCTGGACGCGTGTGGAAGAGGGCCTTGCCCGCGCGGCCGGCAGCGTGGTCCCCGCTCTGAGGTGTCCGGCGCTTCCCTTCGTTCCATCCGTCACAGAAACCGAGCCGTTCCCATGTCTGCACGTCACACTCCCGCCGGTGCCCCGGCAGTCGATCCACGGCGCTGGAAAGCGCTGACAGTCATCGCCATAGCGCAGCTGATGGTCGTGCTGGACGCGACGGTCGTGAACATCGCACTGCCGCACGCCCAGGCGGACCTGAACATCTCCGACGGCGACCGGCAGTGGGTGATCACCGCCTACAGCCTCGCCTTCGGCGGTCTGCTGCTGTTGGGCGGACGGATCGGCGATCTGTGGGGCCGCAAGCGGGCCTTCGTCGTGGGCCTGGCCGGCTTCGCCCTGGCCTCCGCGCTGGGCGGCGCAGCCGTCAACCTCGGCATGCTTCTCGCCTCCCGCGCCCTCCAGGGCGTGTTCGGCGCCCTGCTCGCCCCGGCCGCTCTGTCCCTGCTCACCGTGGCGTTCACCGAGGCCAGGGAGCGCGCCAAGGCGTTCGGCATCTTCGGCGCCATCGCCGCGGCCGGCGGTGCGGTCGGCCTGCTCCTGGGCGGTGTGCTCACCGAGTACATCAACTGGCGCTGGTGCATGTACGTCAACATCGTCTTCGCCGTCGTGGCCGCGGCCGGTGCCACCTTCTACATCAACGACCGGGGGGACCAGCGCAACCGTGACCGGCTCGACGTCGTGGGCACCCTGCTGGCCACCGTCGGACTCGTCGCCCTGGTCTACGGCTTCGCCCGGGCGGAACAGGACGGCTGGGACTCCGGCCTCACCATGGGCATGTTCGTCGCCGCGGTCTTCCTGCTCGCCGCGTTCGCGCTGGTCGAGTCCCGGGTCAAGGCACCCCTCCTGCCGCTTCGTGTGATCACGGACCGCAACCGTGGGGGCGCCTACCTCTCCCTCGGGCTGGCCATGATCGGCATGTTCGGTCAGTTCCTGTTCCTGACCTACTTCCTGCAGCTGAACAAGGGTTACTCGCCGGTCCTGTGCGGGATCGCCTTCCTGCCCCTGGTCGTCTGCCTGGTGATCGGTTCCACTCAGATCGGCACCCGACTGGTCAACCGTGTCCCGGCCCGATTCCTGATGGGCCCCGGTTTCCTGCTGGCCGCCATCGGCATGCTGCTGCTGACCCGGCTGGAGGTGGACAGCTCCTTCGCCACCCACGTCCTGCCCTCCGAGATCCTGCTCGGCCTGGGCATGGGTACGGCCTCGATGCCGGGCATGAGCCTGGCCACCTCCCGCGTCCGGCCGCAGGACGCGGGCGTCGCCTCCGCGATGGTCAACGTCTCGCAGCAGGTCGGCGGTTCCATCGGCACCGCGCTGCTGAACACCATCGCCGCCAGTGCCACCAGCAGCTGGATCGCCGCACGCGCGTTCTCCGGTTCCGTCCCCGAGACGGCCGCCCAGCAGGCCGCCGTCCACGGCTACGCCGTGGCCTTCGGCTGGGGCACCGCCATCATGGCGCTGGCCGCGCTGATCGCCTTCGTCCTCGTCAACGGTGGCGGCCGCGGCAGGGCCGACTCCTCAGGTGAGGCCGCGGAGCAGGCCCAGGTTCCGGTCATCGCGCACTGACGGCCGGAGCACGACGGGCCCCCGGCACAGCGGGGGCCCGTTCCCCGGGGTTCGGACCGCTCCCATACAGCCACTTTCCCGTTCGCACGATCGCACTCCACTCCACTCCACTCCTAGGGAGAACGCACGATGGAATACCGCCGACTCGGCAACACGGGCACGGTGGTGTCGAACCTCGCGCTCGGCACCATGACGTTCGGTGACGAGACCTCGAAGGAGGAGGCGTTCGCCCAGATGGACGCCTTCCTGGAAGCGGGCGGAAACTTCTTCGACACCGCTGATCTCTATAACCGCGGCGTGACGGAGGAGATCATCGGCCGGTGGCTCGAGAGCCGTCCGAGCGAGGTCACCGACCGGGTGGTGCTCGCCACCAAGGGCCGGTTCCCGTTCACCGACGACGTCAACGACGTCGGCCTGTCCCGGCGCCATCTCTCCCGGGCGCTGGACGGCTCGCTGCGCCGACTGGGTGTGGACTGCGTCGACCTGTACCAGGTGCACGCCTGGGACCCGCTGACCCCGATCGAGGAAACCCTGTCGTTCTTCGACTCCGCCGTCCGGGCGGGCAAGATCCGCTACGCGGGCCTGTCGAACTTCACCGGTTGGCAGCTCCAGCTCGCGGTCTCCACCGCCCGCGCGAACGGCTGGCCGGTCCCGGTGACCTTGCAGGAGCAGTACAACCTCGCCGTCCGCGAGGTGGAGTGGGAGGTCCTACCGGCGGCGGCGCACAACGGCCTCGGCGTGCTCCCCTGGTCGCCCCTGGCGAGCGGCTTCCTGACGGGCAAGTACGCGCGCGGCGTCCAGCCAGGGCCCGACACCCGGGCCGGGGGAGACAACCCGCTGTACCAGTACACCTCGGCCAACTACGCCAACGCCGACCGGACCTGGGCCGCGGCCGACGCCGTCGTCCAGGTCGCTGAGAAGACCGGCGCCTCGCCCGCCCAGGTGGCGCTGAGCTGGGTCGCCGACCGGGACGAAGTCACCTCGGTCATCATCGGTGCCCGTGACATGAAGCAGCTGACCGACAACCTCGGCGCCGCCGACCTGCACCTGGACGTGGGCGCTGTGGCCTTCCTCGACAAGGCCAGCGATCCTGGCCCGGCGCCTTACCCCTACGGCCCGTTCGGCCTCGCGCAGAGCGCCCGGACCGTCAACGGCGGCGCTGAGCTGGACTGACGTCGTCCCAGGCAGGCCGGCAGGCCGGGGTGCCACCACCGTGCTGCCTCGATGGGGCGACGGGGCTCTCACCTCACTTCGGATGGCCGGCCGAGGCCACGCGCACCCGCAGCAGTCACCCACCGAACCGAGCGGAGCGGCAATCGTGCACCACATCACGCGCCACCCTGTCGAGGCCTCCGGGACGGCAGCCCCGGGCGGACCGGCAGCCGAGCACAGCCGGTTCACGTTCGACGCCATCGGCACCGACTGGCAGATCGACACCGACGAGCCGCTGAGCGGGAGCTTGCGCCACCGGCTCCTGGACCGCATCCAACAGTTCGACGCCACGTACTCGCGCTTCCGTCCCGACTCGCTCGTGTCCCGGATCGCGACCGCTTCGACAGGGGGCCGGTTCGAGTTCCCGGAGGACTCACTCACCCTGTTCGACCTCTATGACCGCCTCGTCACCGCGACCGGCGGTGCGGTTGACCCGTTTGTCGGCCGTGATCTCGAACTCCTCGGGTACGACGCCTCGTACTCCCTCATGCCGGTCCCGGACGCGGTCCGGGCCGAGGAGCGCGCCCGGGGCCGGGCGACCCGGGCGGCGGACATCGTAAGGGACGGCAGGACGCTGCTCACCCGGCGGCCGGTCGTGATCGACGTGGGAGCGGTGGGCGAGGGCTACCTCGTGGACATCGTCTCGGCGATCCTGCGGGAAGCCGGGATAGCCCGCTTCGTCGTCGACGCCGGTGGCGATCTGCGCCATGTGAGGGAACGCGCCATCCGAGTCGGCCTTGAGTATCCGTTCGACCCGCAGCTCGTGATCGGCGTGGCGAACGTGCGGGGCCGTGCGTTGTGCGCCTCCGGGGTCGGTGCCCGCACCTGGGGCGACGGGCTGCACCACCTGCTCGACGCGCGCACCGGTCGCCCCGCCCGGAAGGTGGTCGCCACCTGGGTCGCGGCCGACAGCGCCGCTCTCGCCGACGGACTGGCGACAGCGCTGTTCCTCACCGACGCGCGCCGACTCGCGCAGAGCTTCGACTTCGCCTACGTGCGGATGTATGCCAGCGGTCACGCGGAGATCTCCCGGCAACTTGCTCGCGGAGCTGGCCAACCCCACCGTCGCCGGACTCGAACGCCACGGCGACACCCAGCTGTACGTGAGCCGTGGCGCCGGTGCCTGGGGCCCACCCGTCAAGGTGGGCGCGCCGTCCGACATCACCGTCGTCGAACTCGCGTCGCCCCAGGCATAGTCGTGAAGCACGACCGCACGCGGGTGTTCAGGCCAGGTTCGCGACCATCCTCGGCAGGTCGAGGGTGGTCCTGATGCCGGGCTGCGCCTCGCAGACCAGGGGTACGGCGTTGACGACGATGTGGGCCGTGTAGCCGGGTGAGACCGCGGTGGAGTTCTCGGTGGCGACGCGGATGTCGATGGCGAGCGGGGCGTCGCCCTCGACGACGACGCGCCAGCCGCTGTCTCGCACCTCCCAGGCCGGTTCGAGGTCCCTGGTCACGTACCAGGTCGGCCGGATCACCATGAACGGCTTGCCGTCCCGCAGCCCGGTGACCTCGAACCGCCACGCGGCGACCGTGCCGGCCTCGATCGCCACCGAGCCGACTTTCACTGTCTTCGCCGCGACAGCCACTGACGCCGTCGTGGTGATGTCATCAAGAGGTGTTGAGTGCCCGTCGGCGAGTTGGCGCAGCGAGTTGCCGAATCCGTCCTTGAGGCGGGCGGTCAAGTAGGTGAGGTCCATCGCCGCGGGATCGCCGCCGAACATCTGGGAGAGCAGTTCCGGCGAGTCGCGCGTCGACATGTCGGCGAACTCCTCGATCGTCAGGCGATCGAGCCGACGCTGGAGGGCGGTCACCGCGAGAGGGAGAACTTCGGTGATCCAACCCGGGCTCGAACCCGTGGCGTAGAGCGACGCCCCACCGCGCCGGCACGCTGCCTCGATCTGTTGCTGCGCGTCAGGGGTGAGGTCGGACGCGGTGACGGACGTGACGATGTTGGCCCCCGACTCGAGGAGCCGGCACATATCGTCGATCTTGACGCCTTCAGGTGCCGGCATGTAGAGCACGCAGTTCGGTTCGGCGGCAAGGATGTCCTCGATATCCCCGGTGGCACGGACGCCGGTCGGCTCGGTGCCGCACAGCTCACCGGCATCGCGACCGACCTTCGCGTCGGAGTGCACATACACGCCGACCAGGTCGTACTGCGGGTGCTCCAGGACGCATCGAAGGGCTCGCGTCCCGATGTTGCCCGTTGCCCATTGCGCGACTCGGTAGCGGCTGTTGTGCGACTGCTGATCAGGCATCTTTCTCCCTGTGGTGAGTGGTGAGCGGTGAGTGGTGCGGCGGGCAGGCGGGAAAACGGAGGCCCAGGCGCGCTGTCCACCGGGGCCGAGCCTGTGCCCAGGGCTCGGGTGGCTTTGTCCGCCCTGACCATGGATCGGCCTCGACCGGTCAGACACGGCTTCCGTCAGTCGAGGTGGGCCAGCCGCCGCGCTGCGGGCGCGGCGCGGTCGTCGATCCACCGGGCCGACCGGCGAGCGGAACAGAAGCGATCACGGTTTCGATGCCGAGTTCGGCATGGTCGGCCATCGCCCTGGCGAAGCCGCCGATGTCGCTTCCCCGGAGTACATGGCCACTTTCGGATCTGTGTGTAGTCCCGGCCGACGTCGTCGAGGTGACGGCTCGGCACATCGAGCCTGTGCGACTTCGGCAGGGGTGGGGACGGTCAGGTTGCAGGCGTGCGCGTACTGGGCCACCGGCCTCAGGATCTTCTGCTCACCGCTTCCGCCGATCATGAGCCCCGAGTCGCACGGTGGAGGTGTGCGCGGCGAGGTAACCGAGCGTGGTGCAGCACTCCAGCATGGCGCTGTCGGCGCCGCCCATTACCTCCATCTGGAAGTAACGGTCCGTTGTGGACAGCCGGCCCACCCCCGCCGCCTCGGCGGCGGCCCCGACTGCGGCCGGCTCCGGCCCCAGCCCACCGTGTCTCGTCAGGTCGCCCGGAGGATCGTCGAATCCCACGATGTTGATGGCCAGTCGCATGTCAGCCTTCGGCCGCAGATCATGGCCCGCGTCTCCTGGTTCACTCCCGGGCGAGGGTCGCGCGGGCGTCGCCCGCTGAGCGTCGGACGGCGGTGTCGGTCAGTTCCCTCACCGTGGCGGCAGGCACCGGGACAACCGAGGCCTCGAAGAACCAGCGCCACTTCTCCTCGTCTGTCAGTCCCTCGGGCTGCGCCGGCAGGTACGGCTGGACGTAGACCGGGGTGCCCGGCTCGCTGCGCCAACTGTCGGCGAGGGTGCCGATGTCCACGGTGTCGTAGCCCAGCGAATCCAGCAGCTCGGCCACCTGCGCCTTGGCGGCCGTGTCGTCACCGGCGATGGGCAGGGCACTGCGGTCGTCGGCGTCGGTGGGCCGGGCTGAGGTGAACAGGCGCACGAAGTCGATGCTGTTGAACGCCTTGACCACCCGGGAGTCGGCCAGGTGCTGCTGCACCAGAGTGCTGGAGGTCAGCCCACCGGCGTCCAACTCGGCGATGTGGCCGATGCGATCGGGGTAGTAGTTCATGGTGTCGATGACGGTCTTCCCGGCCATGGCGGCGGCCGGAAGCTTGTCGTAGCTGCTCAGCGGGATGGTCGCCACCACCAGGTCGCCGGCCTGCGCGGCCTCGGCGGGGGTGGCCGCGCGCGCTTGCTCGCCGAGCTCGGCGACGAGTTCGGCGAGGGTCTCCGGGGCACGTGAGTTGCTCAGTACGACATTCAGGCTGGCGGCCACGGCCAGGCGAGCCAGCGCACTGCCGATGTTGCCGGCGCCGATGAGTCCGAGGGTCTTGGTCATGGGGTCACGTCTCCGGTCAGTTGACATAGGTGAACGGGAAGGGCGCATGGGGTTCGTGGAGGGAGCAGATGCGGCGGAGCCGCAGCACCTGCTTTCAGCCGCGCACACTCATGCCGCCGTCGATCGACCAGGCCTGGCCGCTGATCCACGCCGCGTCGTCGGAGAAGAGGAAGGCGACGGCGCCGGCCAGGTCGGCGGGCTCGCCCAGCCGCGGGCTGCGGGCGTACTGCAATGCCATGGCCTGCAACGGCTGGTCGTCCTGGCGTTGTTGGGTCTCGCCCATGACCAGGCCTGGGGCGACGGCATTGCAGCGGATGCCTTCCTTGCCCCAGCGGGAGGCGATGTGGCGGGTCAGCGCGTTGATCCCGGCTTTGGAGGCGGCGTACGCGGGCCGCGTGGGCTCGCCGCCCCAAGCCGCGCCGGAGGAGGTGTTGACGATGACGCCGCCGCCCTGACCCAGCAGGTGCGGGAGGACCGCGCGGCAGGTCAGGGCGTAGCCGAGCAGGTTCACGTCGTGGGTGCGGCGCCACACGGCCGGGTCCATCTCCAGCAGGTCGACGTCACGACTGGACGGCGCTGCGTCACGGGCTGGACGTCGCCCTCAAGCACTACCGTCAGGACCCGGACCGGGCTCTGACGATGACCCGGCTCGTCCGCGACACGCCCGCCCTGTGCGCCCGGCAGATGGAGAAGCAGCGCGGCTGGTGGCCTGCCCTGGCCAATGCGCTTGGCGAGCGCGCCAATTCCCCACGGCCTCTGCCGCTGGCCGCCTCTGTGAAGGCCGCCGTCGCGCTGGACTGTCTCAATATCGCTCTCGACCACTGGACCGCCTCCGACGGTCGCCTTGACCTCGTCGACCTGCTGGACCAGGCATTCGCCGCGCTCAGCCCCCGCTGATGCGATGAAGCCCGGGCCGACCGAGGCCTTGGGGAGTTCAATCGCAGCAGCAGTGTCACTGTCACCTTCCGCGCAACAGTGATGACGACTGCGCCTGCCCCTTCCGCGGCGCCCGCCTGTCAATGGCGTTGATTCCCGCTGGACAGCAGCTCGCCGCCCACCTTGTGCAGAACCGCGTGCTGTCGCCGGTCGATGAGTCGCTGGCTCAGGGCGGCCGAACGGTGTCGTCGGCCTGCCATCGCGTCAAGCAACTGATGACCAGACCCTTACTTGACTCATGTTTACGTGTTTGAAATCCAGTTGCTAGTCTGACACTCAGTTCCACGCATGGAAGCGTGAGTTACTTCCCCCCAACGCAGGCTGGAGTTGCGATGTCCACCCCACTGAACGGCAAGACCGCACTGGTCACCGGGTCCACGAGCGGTATCGGCCGCGCCATTGGCGACGTACTGGCCAACCGTGGTGTCCATGTCATCGTCTCCGGGCGCAATACCGAGCGCGGCGCGCGAGCCGTCGCCGAGATCCGGGAAGCAGGTGGCAAGGCCGACTTCGTACAGGCAGATCTGACGTCTGCGGACAGCGCGCGGACCCTGGCCGAGCAGGCGCGATCAGTCACAGGCCAGATCGACATACTCGTCAACAACGCGGGCGTGTTCCCTGAGGGCGCCACCGCCGATACGACGGAGGAGCTCTTCGACGCGGTGTACAACACCAACGTCAAGGCGCCGTTCTTCCTGGTGGCCGAACTTGTTCCGGGCATGGTTGAGCGCGGCGGCGGCGCGGTGGTCAACGTCAGCTCGTTCGTCGCGGACAAGGCCGCTCCGGACCGTGTCGCCTACTCCTCCAGCAAGGCCGCTCTCAACAACCTCACCAAGGCGTGGGCGAAGCAGTACGGTCCGTCAGGCGTGCGTGTGAACTCGGTCGCACCCGGCGCTGTCGTGCCCGAAGAAGTGCAGGCCGCGATCGCCGATGATCCCCGGGCCGCCGCAGCAGTGGACGCTGTTCCCGCCCGTCGTTTCGGCCTGCCGCGCGAGATCGCCGAAGCCGTCGCATACCTCGCCTCCGATGACGCCGCCTTCGTTCATGGCGCGTTCCTGAATGTCGACGGAGGCGCAAGCGTGGCCTGATCGGCGTCAGGCGACCTGCGCCGCCGTTCGACGTCTACGACGCAGGCGCCACGATCCTGGTGAACACCTTCGCCGCGCCCGGGCTCTGGCTCGTCGACAGTGCGAACATCTCCCGTACGCGGCGTTGGCTGCGTCTGGTCGCCGGCATCCGAAGCAGGTGGTGCGGCGGATGCCGGCTGCGGCAGGTTCAGGAGGTCGGGCCGCAGTTCAGTGCGGCGGGGTCGATCGTTCCGCGCTGCACCTTCGCGTCGTGGGGCTCGTTGAGACCGGCGTTGGTGATGTAGAGCCGGTTTCCCCGTACCGCGGTGGAGGTGGGGGAAGCGAGGCCGTCCTTGGCCGTCAGGACGGTCTCGGTGGTCCCGTCGGGGTGGACGAGCGCGACCTGGTTGAGGCCGTTCTGCGCGGCGAAGACCACGTCGGAGCGGTCGTTGAGGAAGGTGAAGTCGTCAACGCCGGTGAGGCTGCTGGTGACGGTGTGGATACGGCCGGGGGCGCCGGGGGCGGTGACCGGGATCCGCAACAGGGTGCCCTTCGCCAGGTTGGAAACCCAGACGGCACCCTTGTGGAAGCGGAGCCCGTTCGCACCGAAGGGGGCGGACGGGTTTGCCGCGAGGGCGGCGTCGGTCAGCCATGCGGTCGCCGTTCCTCCGGAGGACGGGACAGACCATACGGTGGCCTTGTTGCTGTCGGCCGCTTACAGGGTGCGTCCGGTCGGGTCGAGGGCCAGGCCGTTGGGAAGGCCGTCGGTGGGCAGGGCGGCGACGCGGCGCGGGGTGCCGCCGGGAGGCAGCTTCCATACGCCGGCGCGGGATGCGTCGGACGAGGCCACGTTGTAGTAGATGACACCCTTGCGGTCGCGCGTGTTGCCGGTGAATGTGTCGCCCTGCTGCCCGGCGACGATCACCTTGCTGCGCCCGGACGGGTCGATCCGCACCAGCGCCGGACGCTTGCCCGCCACGCTGCCCAGCATGGAGACGGTCAGCGAGTTGTCCGGGTTGGCGGTGATGTTCTCCGGGGAGTCGCCGGCGGTGAAGTCGAAGGAGGCGAGAGTCTTCACGTCGGTGACGACCGGCTTCGGGGAGGTCGCCTCCGTCTCGGCGGACGCGTACGGCGCCGACATGAGGACGGTCGCACTCACGACGATCGCCGTCGCGAGTCCGAACCGCTTCTGCAGGGGGGTTGCTGCGGTGGTTGATGTGGAGATTTCCATGTGGTTCATCGCACTTTTCTTCGAGAGGCGCACAGGTGGCCGCGCGTGAGGTGGGACAGGAGAAGGGATGGCGCCGGGTCAGTCGCTCAAGTCGGCTCCGGACAGGCGTACTTCCTCGATGTCGAGGTAGGCCTGCACCTGGCGCAGCACGGTGTCGTCGATGTGGTGCTCGTCGCGGAGTCGGACGACCGTGGCGCGCTTGCGGGTGAGGAGCGCGAGGCGCAGCGCGGTGTAGTCCTCCTTGTGTCGCAGGACCACGCCGTCGGTGTCGTCGCCGGCGGCCCGCACGACGCGCAGGTGGGTCTCGTACTCGCGGCGCGACCATTCGGCGACCTCCGGGGCGGTGCCGAGGTCGGCGGCCACGTCCGGCAGCGCCTTGAGGGCCTCCTCGGCGGCGGTGGTCTCGGCGAGGGAGTGCTCCTCCTCGGCGGAGGTGTCGTGGGGCAGGCGGGCCCAGCGGACCACGCGGGGCAGGAGCAGGCCCTGCACCACCAGGGTCAGCATGATGACGCCGGAGGTCACGAAGACGATCACGTCGCGGTCGGGAAAGGGGGCGCCGGAGTCGAGCGCCTCCGGTACCGACAGCGCCACGGCCAGTGACACCGTGAGCACACTCCTGACACGCGTCGGGTGCGAGGGCTCGACCATGGCTCGGGGCGGCGTAGAGCCGTGTGGCGCCCTGTGTCGCGAGCCGTAGGGCATGCGCAATGGCACCGAGACGACGCCTGCGGCGGCGGCTCCGCGCGAGCGTAGTCGCCATCGGGTCGCCGACGGCGGCGTCGCCCCCTCCGGTGACCGTGCCGGACGGAGGGGCTGTGGCCGGCCTGGTCTCAGTGGTTGTCGGGCTCCATCGAGACCACGACCTTGCCGGCCTTGGTGCGGCCCTGCTCGACGTGCGCCATCGCCTTGAGTGTCTGGTCGAACGGGAAGGTGCTGTCGATGACCGGGCGGAGCTTCCCGCTGTCGTAGAGGGCGCTGAGTTTGCGCAGTTGGGAGCCGTTGGCCTGCATGAAGAAGAACTGGTAGCGCACACCCAGTGCTTTGGCCTGCTTACGGATCTTGCGGCTGAGCGTGTTCATGACCAGACCCATGAAGGAGGGGGTGCCGAGCTGCTTGGCGAAGCCGGCGTCCGGGGGGCCGACGACACTGATGGCCAGGCCGCCGGGCTTCAGCACGGTCAGCGATTTCTCGAGGTTGGCTCCGCCCAGGGAGTCCAGCACCAGGTCGTAGCCGGACAGTACCTTCGAGAAGTCTTCCTTGGTGTAGTCGACGACGATGTCGGCGCCGAGGCTCCTGACCAACTGCTCGGTCTTGGTGTCCGTGGTCGTCGCCACGGTGGCGCCGAGGTGCTTGGCGAGCTGGATGACCGTCGAGCCGAGGCCGCCGGCGCCGGCGTGGATGAGCACCTTCTGACCCGGCTTCACGTGGGCACGGTCGACGAGGACCTGCCAGGCGGCCAAGGCCACCAGCGGCACGGCGGCTGCCTCTTGGAGGGTGAGCGAGGCCGGCTTGGGCGCGACATCGTCCATGTCGATCGCGATGAACTCCGCGAAGCCGCCGATCCGCAGGTCGCGCGGACGGGCGTAGACCTCGTCACCGACTTCGAAGCCGCGTACGGCGGAGCCGACCCGCGTCACGACGCCGGCCACGTCGTGGCCGAGCGTGAAGGGGCGTTTGTACTTCATGAGCTGTTTGAACTCCCCGTTGCGAACCATTTTGTCCAACGGGTTGATACTGGCGGCGCTCACGCTGATCAGGACGTCGCGGTCCCCGACGGCGGGCTCGGGTACCTCTGCGGCGCGCGTGCCGTCCTTGCCGTACTTCTCGACGACGAATGCCTTCATGTCGGCCGCCCTTCTGTGTGGGTGTTCTGGTAGTCGATCTGATTCTTCGCGCAGGTCCCCCCTGCGCGCCCGTTTCTCGCGTGCGGCCGGGTTGATGTGCTGGTCATGACGCTATCGGCTGAGTGTAGAAAAGTAAACTCAGGTGGAGTTGGGGTCACCCTCATGGGCGCGAGGACTGAAGCCCTTCAGGGCGCCGGTATGCGGCGCGCACGTCGACACCCGGATCCGCCGCGAACGGGGTCACGCCGTGCTGGGGGAGGGCATGGAGAGTGCCCCCGGCCCCGCATTTCGTATGGGGCCCGCCGGGCGGGCTGAGCGCGGTTGCGCCAGAAGTTCGTGGTGAGCTCGGTTCGTCCCTGGGTGCTTGAGCCTGTACGGGGCGAGTCGAGGGCTGTCGAGCCGGAGGCCGCGCTGCTCGCCCCCAAGCGGCCGGGGGGGTGATCCGACACCGGTCGGAGGGGGCTCGCGGCGTGTTCGGCGTATCTGCAGCGTGCGGGTCTCCGTAGAGGTGTCGTTCGCCGTGCCCGCGCGCGCCCGCTGTGAGGGCGGTTCGCGAAACCGTTCACGGTGATCATGCGCCCGGGGGGTCTCCGTCCGAAGCTGATCGGCCGCCGGCCCTGTAGCCCGCATGCACGTCGAGCAGTCTCCGGCCGCGGGCGGTGGCTGACGGTGGCGGGCCGTTGACTGGATCGTTTTAGATGTCTATCGTAATCTAAAGCGAGGCCGACGCTTTGGCCCCTACTCATCCGCGGGGCAGGCAGCCCGCCACCCCGCAGCCCCCACTCACCCTTTATTCTGAGGAAACATCCATGTCGAACGCCCTGTGGAACCCGATCGTCGCCGGGGAGATCTCCCTGCCGCACCGGCTGGCGATGGCCCCCCTGACGCGGGACCGGTCCACACCGGAAGGCATACCCACCGAGCTGAACGCCGAGTACTACGCCCAGCGTGCCTCGCACGCCCTCATCATCACCGAGGGCACCCAGCCCAACGCCGACGGCCAGGGCTACCTGCTCACCCCCGGCATCTACTCCGAGGAACACGTCGCCGGGTGGCGCAAGGTCACCGACGCCGTGCACGAGGCCGACGGACGCATCGTCATCCAGCTCATGCACGCCGGACGGATGTCCCACCCCGACAACACCCCCCACCACCGGCAGCCGGTCGCCCCCTCCCCGGTCCAGCCGGCGGGCACCATGTTCACCCCGTCCGGCCCTCAGGAGATGCCGGTACCGCGTGAGCTGTCCACCGAGGAGGTCGCCGCGACGGTCGAGGACTACCGGCGCGCCGCGGCGGCCGCCATCGCGGCCGGCGCCGACGGCGTCGAGATCCACGGCGCCAACGGCTACCTCGTGCATCAGTTCCTCGCCACCAACACCAACCGGCGCACCGACCGTTACGGCGGCTCCCTCGACAACCGCATCCGCTTCGCCGTCGAGGTCGCCACCGCCGTGGCCGAGGAGATCGGCGCCGGCCGCACCGGCTTCCGGATCTCTCCCGGCAACCCGTTCAACGACATCGCGGAGAGCGACACCCACGAGCTGTACCCGGCACTCGTGCGCGCCCTCGCCCCGCTCGACCTCGCCTACCTGCACATCGTCCACGGCGGCGACGACGAACCCCTGCACACCCTGCGCAAGTTGTGGCCGACCACCTTGGTTCTCAACCGGGCCGGCACCGACATCGCCACCCGCGCCAAGGACGTCGAAGACGGCATCGCCGACATCGTCACCGTCGGCACGATGGCACTCGCCAACCCCGACCTGGTCGAGCGCGTACGCACCGGCGCCCCCCTCAACACCCCCGACCCCGCCACCTTCTACGGCGGCGGCGAGGCCGGCTACACCGACTACCCCACCCTCACCGCCTGACAAACCCCGGCCATACCGGTCCCGGCGGGCCGGTATGCCCAGACGGCCCCATGGAGGTACCACCTGTCTGAGCACACTGCCGCTGAACTGAGCCCGGAAGCGATCGAGTTCGCGGACTTTATGGCCGGACTGGCGCTACCCGCGTCCGAGTTGGATGCGATGCGCATCGTGTCGGAGGGCGTCCATCTCACCGCCCGGGAGCCGGAAGGCGTCACCTATCGGGAGGTGGACGCGGGTGGCGTGCCGGGAATCTGGTGCGAACCCGTCGACGCCGACACCGACTACGTCCTCCTGCACGGTCACGCCGGGGGCTCCGTTCTGTCGTCGGCGTTCGTCGACCGAAAGCTCGCCGGCCACATCGCCAAGGCCGTCGGGGCCCCGGTACTGGTCCTGGACTTCCGGCGGGCACCGGAACACAAGTACCCGGCTCAGGTGGACGACGCGGAGGCGGCCTTCAACTGGCTGCTCTCCGAAGGGTATGAGCCGGGGAACATCATCACGATCGGCCACTCGATCGGCGGGTTCATCGCCGTCGCCCTGGCGCTTCGCCTCCGCGACAAGAAGCAGCCCCTGCCCGGCGCCATCGTGTCGATTTCACCCTGGTGCGACCTCGAGATCGCCAACGAGACCATGGTGACCAACGCCGGGACGGACAAGATTCTCAGCAAGGAACTGCTGGAGTTCTTCCGGGACGCCTGGATCGGCGGCACGGGCATCGAGGTCACGGACACCCGGATCAATCTGAACCGGGCGGACCTGAGCGGTCTGCCCCCGACTCTCGTCTCCTGGGGCACGTACGAGGTCCTGGCCGGCGAGGACGAGGAGTTCGCCGCCCGCGTCAAGGACGCCGGAATCGACACGGCGACCGTGGTGGTCCCGGGAGGCCAGCACTCGTACGTCTACGGTGCCGGCCGGGTTCCGGAGGTCGACGCCGCCCTCGCACGGATCGGCGCGTGGGTCCGGGAGAAGACGAAGATCTGACCGAGCGGGTACGGGCGCGGTGGACGCAAGCTCCGCGCGCCTGCCGGATCGGGACGGTGGACGGACGCCGACATGGCCTGCGGTGGCGCGCAGGTTCGCGACGCCCGCGATCTCGTCCCGGTCCGGCCTTCGCCCAGGAACGCCAGGACAGGACGGCGGCGACGGCGAAGGTGCAGGACCTGCGAGCGGAGCGCCCATCGAGTTCGGTTCGGCGGCGCGCCGAAGTCGATCGTGTCGAGGGGCAACGGGCGGCGGCGTACACGGCACTCGGCTGATGTCTCACCGCAGTCTGGCCGGCGACCGAGAGGTCGATGACTCACGAGCGGAGGCGGGCGCCCTTCCCCAGCCGGGCGGTGACTTCACGGGGAGTCAGGGCGGAGTGCTCCACGGAGCACTCGACGACGACGCGGACCGGGGCGTCGCAGTCGGTGTGGCGGACGTCCAGGACAGGACCCTCCGAGCCGAGGGTGTATGCCTCGCCCCACTGGGTGAGGGCCATCAGGACGGGCCACAGGTCCCAGCCCTTGCGGGTCAGGCGGTATTCGTTGCGGGAGCGACTGCCGGGCTCCTGGTAGGGGACCGTCTTCAGGATGCCGGCCGAGGTCAGCTTGCGGAGGCGGTCGCTGAGGACGGCCTCGGACAGGCCGATGTGGCGGTGGAAGTCGTCGAAGCGGCGGACCCCGTTGACGGCGTCACGCAGGATCAGCAGCGTCCATTTCTCCCCGATCACGTCGAGCGTGCGCTGGACGGGGCAGTTCTCCGTGCTCGCCTCAAGCCACTCCATACCGCCATCGTAAGGGTCTGCCTTCGGCATTGACAGTCAGGTGGACAAAAGTCTAGCTTCGCTTGAAAAAGTCAGCTGACAGTCAGAGGGAAGGGCGCTGGACCGTGGGGCGAACGCGTACGTATCACTGGGACGATCCCGCGATCTCGGCGGAGGCCGCCGGGAGCATGGCCGGGATCGACTTCCTGCGCGAGGTGCAGGCGGGGCGGCTGCCGAGGGCGCCGATCAGCCACACCGTCGACTTCGCCCTGGACGAGGTGGAGCCCGGCAGGGCGGTCTTCTCGCTGACGCCGGGGGAGGAGCACTACAACCCGATCGGCAGCGTCCACGGCGGTATCTTCGCCACCCTGCTCGACTCGGCGGCGGGCTGCGCCGTCCAGTCCACCCTCCCGCAGGGCATGGCGTACACCTCGCTCGACCTGACGGTGAAGTTCCTGCGGCGGGTCACCGTGGACACGGGCCCGGTGCGCGCCATCGGCACGGTCGTCAGCAAGGGTCGCCAAACCGCCCTCGCCCAGGCCCAGTTGGTCGATGCGAAGGACCGTCTCCTCGCCCACGCCACCAGCAGCTGCATGCTCTTCCCGGTGCCCGCCCCTCGGGTGTGACTCCGCGTCCAAGAGGCGCAGAGCGCAGCCGCCTGCTCCGCAGACGCGTACGCGTCGGATCTCGGCGGACAGGAGCAGGGCGCTGGCGACGAGGCGGCGTCGGCCGTCACCGCTGTCGACTCTTTGGATTACGTTCGCAATACCATAGACTGGTGGAGTCGGTGAAGGGCAACCGGCCCTACCGGGCGGCGAAGGAGCATGCGCTGTGGTGCGGTACGCGAAGGAGCACAAGCAGGAGACGAGGCGGCGGATCATCGAGACGGCGGGCCGCCGGTTCAAGCAGGACGGCATCGACGGCTCCGGGGTCTCGACGCTGATGAAGGACGCGGGGCTGACCAATGGGGCCTTCTACGCTCATTTCGAATCCAAGGACGATCTCGTCACCACGGCGATCGCCGACCAGTTGAAGGCGCAGGCGGAGAGCGTCGTCGCGCGCGCTGCGCCCGGCCGCGCCGGACTCGAACAGATTGTGCGCGCGTACCTGTCGCCCCAGCACCGTGAAAGCCTTGGTGACGGCTGCCCCAATGCCGCGCTGCTCGACGAGATCGGGCGCTGCACCGACACGACCAGGCAGGCGTACACCGACGGCGTGCTCGTCCTCATCGACGGCATTGCCGCCCGTATGGCGCCCGAGGCCCCGTCCTCCGCACGTGTGAAGGCGCTCAGCCTCCTCGGCCTGATGGTCGGGACGCTGCAGCTTTCCCGCGCGTTGACCGACGTTCAACTCGCCCATGAGCTCCTCGATCAGGGGATAGACAACGTCCTCGCCCTGCTGGACGCCGGCGGGCAGCGCGTCTGACGAACCACATCCCCAGCCCCTGCTGGGCCTTCCAGGGGAGCAGCCCGACGCCGCCGTGATCGCGCTGATCGGCCCGAGGCCCGACCTCGACCTGGTCGCGGGGGAACCGGTCGGTACGGTCGCCTCCGCGCAGGCCGCCGTCGACGCCCTCAAGGGGATCGGCGCCATCACCTCCTGCGCCGCCGAGGTCGCGCTCCCGGTGGAGGGCACCTGGAAGAACTCGCGATCGGCGGCGCCCGCGTCGACGTCGTCGTGATCGCCCCGGCCGACGATGTGCCGCTGCTGTTCGTCGAGGTCGGCAACTGCACCGAGGAAGCCGCCCTCATCGCCGCGAAGTCCGACGAGTGCGCCTGGTTCTTCCAGCGGAAGGAGAGGGGCACCGACGGCATCGAGAAGCCGAGGTGCCGCACGCGCTGGTCCGCACCCGCCTGGGAGGGATACGAGCGTGTGCGCCCGCCTGTTCTGCTCGTCTTCCACCCGGTCGGCAAGCACTCCGCCAGGAGTCGGAGGGCGAAGGTCGCCGACCTCACCCGTCCGCACTGGCAAGGCGGTTGGGACCGCGAGGGCGGCTTCTACGTGAGACAGCACACCTAAGGCACTTCATCCCGCCATCGCTGTCACTGACTCTGACTTCATCATTGACAGTCAGAGGGTGCGTGGCTAGGTTCATTTCTCGAACTCAGATGGAGAAGGGCAGGATCGTGGGACGGACGCGCACGTATGAGTGGCAGGATCCCGCGATCGTGGGAGCAACCGCCGGCCGCACCTCCGGCGTTGAGGTGCTGCGCGACCTGCTCGAGCGACGCCTGCCCCCACCGCCCATCGTGGCCGCTCTGGACTTCGTCCTGGAGGAAGTGGAGGAGGGGCGCGTGGTCTTCTCGCTGGTCCCGGGCGAGGAGCACTACAACTCCATCGGCAGTGTGCACGGAGGGGTCTACGCCACCTTGCTCGACTCGGCGGCCGGCGGGGCAGTCCAGTCGACCCTGCCGCAGGGCATGGCATACACCTCGCTCGACCTGACCGTGAAGTTCCTCCGGCGGATCACCGTGGACACAGGCAAGGTCCGCGCCATCGGCACGGTCGTCAGCAGGGGACGCCAAACCGCTCTCGCCCAGGCCCAGTTGCTCGACGAGGCGGACCGCCTGCTCGCCCACGCCACCAGCAGTTGCATGCTCTTTCCCTTCCCCGCGCCCTGAACCGCGACAGGCATGTTCACCGCTCGCACCGGGCAGCGCTCCCGACCGGTTCCGGTTCCGGTTCCGGTTCCGGAACCGCGACCTCGGCGGACGGCCGTACCACCGCACGTACGCATCAATTCGCCCTGGCCGCATGCGGCGAGCCGCGCGTTCCGCACGCGGCCGCAGCCTTCCTGGTGACCGCCGTCCCTGCCGTCCCCGCCGCACCCGCCGTCCCCGGCTCAATCCGAAGGACTTCGAACCCATGAGCGCCGGCATCGGCAGTGCCCCCGTCCACGACTCCGCCCCCGCAGGGCGGCACAGGAGCGAGAAGGCCATCGTCTTGGCGCTGAGTCTCGCCGCCATGATCGTGTCGATGATGCTGACGCTGGTAGTGCCGATCCTCAGCCTGATCCAGAACAGCCTGCACACCACCGCCGCAGGCGCCAGTTGGGTCACCACCGCCACCCTGCTGTCCGCCGCCGTCCTCACGCCCCTGCTCGGCCGCTTCGGCGACCAGCACGGCAAAAAACCCACCCTCGTCGGGGTACTGCTGGTGCTGATCGCCGGCACCGTACTGGCAGCCACCACGCACTCCCTGCTGTGGCTGATCACCGGCCGGGTGCTGCAAGGCGCCGCCACTGCGATCTTCCCCCTCGCCCTGTCCGTCCTGCGCGATGAGGTCCGCCCGCAGAAACTCCCGGCGGCGCTGGCGATGGCCAGCGGTGCGTTCGCCTTCGGCAGCGGCTTCGCCCTGGTCGCCGCAGGTCTGCTCACAGCGGGTTCCCACCCCGACTACCGCAGCGTGTTCTGGCTGGCCACCGGGCTCGCCGTCGTCGTCCTCATCGCTGTCCTGACCCTCGTGCCGGCCACTCGCCACACCGCCGGTGGCCGAACCGACATCCTCGGCACCCTCACCCTCGCCACGACTCTCGTGCTGCTTCTGCTGCCGATCACCCAGGGACACGAGTGGGGCTGGTCCTCACCGAGTACGATCGGCTGCTTCGCCGGTGCCGCCGCCATGGCCGCCGTATGGGTGCTGGTCGAGCGGCAGGTGCCGGAACCGCTGGTCGACATGCGGATGTTCGCCCACCGGCCGGTGCTCTTCGCCAATCTCGCCGGGCTCCTGGTCGGCTACGGCACGTTCGTGTTCATCATCGGCGTGTCCTACCTGGTCCAGATGCCGTCGAGGGTCGCGGGTTACGGATTCGACGCGAGTGTGCTGCGCGCCTCGGTGGAGTACCTGCTGCCCAGCACCGTGGTGTCGCTGCTCGCCGCGCCCGTCGGCGGACAGTTGGTCCGCCGGCACGGTCCGCGGGCCGTCCTGGCGCTGGCCTCGGCGAGCGGCACCGCGGGCTTCGCCTGGCTCGCCCTGGACCACGGCCGTACTCCGTCAGTCATCGCGGCAGGCGCCTTCGTGGGCGCTGCCATCAGTCTCGGTTACGCGGCCATGCCGGCGATCATCGTGGCCGCCGTGCCGCAGCGCGAGAGCGGCATAGCCAACGGCATCAACTCCATCTCCCGCTCCACCGGCAGCGCCATCGGCAGCGCTGTGATCACCACCGTGCTGGCCTCCAAGAGCGTCGGGCACCTCCCTGCCGGCTCCCCTGCTCTGCCCGCCGAATCGCAGTTCACCCTCAGCTTCGTCCTCGCCGGGGCGGCCTTCGCGCTGATAGCACTGGTCGCCTGGTTCGGCCTGCGCCACATCCAGGTGGCACAGCACCATGCCGCCGAAGCAGCGGCGGACCGGGGTGCCGTGACCGAGTCAGAGGTGCTGCGGGGGAGCAGGTAGGAGGCCCGCCCGTACGGAGCGGAGCCCTGGCGCGGTGACGTCAGAACAGGGCTTTTGCCTTTGGCACCGCCTCTACACCGCCTCTGACGTCGCTGCGGACACCGTTGCTGCGAACCGTTCCTGCCGTGGCTGGCCGATCATCGTGCACCGCCGGGGCGGACCCTCCTTCGCGACCGGGGGCTGCCGGCGGAATGGTGCGGAACAGGGCGGGCTGTCAGAGAGGTGTGCGGTGTCGGCGCCGACGTGTCTGGACCGGCCCTTGCGGATTCGCAGATGAGGAACGTCGAACTGAGTCGCCGGCCGGCGGCGTTCTCCTGGTACGGCAGGTTCCGGCGGCCGACGAGCCGCACTCCAGCGAGCGCCGGCACCCCACGCCCGCGAACGCCCCCTTGCGGGGCCTCGTCACCTGCGAAGTGCTGCGCACGCGGGTCCCGGCGTCCCGGCGTAGCCGGGCGGGGACGAGTTGCACCGGCGTCGCGGGCTTCTCCCGGGCAGGCACAGGTCTCACAAGAGGGCGGGCGAGCCGAGGCCGAGGACGCGCGGCGATCGGGGACCGGCGCACCAGCGCACCCTCAGGACAGCGCCGGTGCCGGGAAGAGCACGGACACCTTGACGCCCGTTTCCCGTGCCGGCGCCGGGCTCATGGCCGGCACCGTGGTCCGGGTCCGGCCACCGGCGAAGACGAACACACGCAGCACCAGGAAACGCCCGATACCGGCGAGCCCGGCGGCGGTGAGGTAGACGACCTGCTCGTAGAGCACTCCGGCCGACGGCTGCACGAGGTGCAGGACGAGCACCGCGGTGGAGGTCACCCCGTAGGCGGCCATGGCCGACCCCGCTGACTGCCAGTGCCGCCGCCATCCTGCTCGCCCTGCCCCGAAGGTGAAGTGCGCGTGGAGCTCCGTACTGAGGAGAGTCGAGGCGACGGTGATCAGGGCATTCGCCACAGCCCAGGGCATCAGTCCGGCGAGCTCGACCACGGCAGTGCTGGACGCGGCCCCGACACCGCCGCCGAACAGGACGAACCGGGCGAAGGAGGCGAGTGGACCGGGAGCACCCGGGCTTCGTCGTGCGGCGGCCGTATCGGTGTCCGTCCGTTCCGCACCCCGCGCCTCGTCCGCTGCCCCAGGCGTCGTCTTCGGCAAGACCAGCGACTTCATGGGAAGTCCCCTTCGGCTGAGAGAGTTGCTGGGCCTCTTTGGTCGGCGGCTCCGCAGGACGCTGCGCACGCACGCTCGTTGAGACTTTTACATTACGACCGTACGATAATAAGCAGGGGGTCGGTCCACGGGCAAGGGTCTGGCCGGCTTTGGGATTATGACCGTACTCACATAAGTGGCGGGGGGAGCAGGCGCACCTCGGCGCACGCGCTCGGTGCGATGACCACTCCGCTGCCGCGAGGCCACCGACCCGGGGGAGAGACCGGTGGCCCGGCTACGGGGTGGCCGTCGCCTCCCCGATGTCGGCCATGGCCCGGCCCTCTCCCACCGCAAGCCCTCAAGCGTTGCCAAAACTCACAGACATCGCCCTCCGGCCAGACGCGGCGTTCTCGGCCCTGAGCGACAAGTGGTGTCGGGTTCCCTCAACAAAACCAGCTGGTCGTGCGGGTCTGACCAGTCCGATGTCGTAGGCGAAGATCACTGCCTGAACACGGTCCCGGGCGCCGATCTTGGCGAGGATGTGGCTGACGTGGGTCTTCACGGTGGATTCGGCCAGCGACAACCGTTCGCCGATCTCGAGGTTGCTCCAGCCGGAGGCGAGAGCGGTCAGCACCTCGCGCTCGCGCTGGGTGAGGGATGCACGTTCGCGCTGGGTGAGGGACTCGCGTTCGCGCTGGGTCAGGAAGGCGAGGCGCTGCTTCTGGCCCGGGGCGTGGCCGGGCAGACGGTCGGAGAGGACGTCGATGAGCTCGCGAGTCAGGCCGGGGGCGATGACCACGTCCCCGGCGGCCACGGACCGGATACCGGCGACGAGTTCGTCGGGCCGCGCGTCCTTCAGCAGAAATCCCCTGGCACCGGCGCGCAGGGCATCGCAGGCGTGCTCGTCGATGTCGAAGATGGTCAGGACCAGGACGTGGGAGCGGCCTCCGGACTCGATGATGCGGCGGGTGGCCTCGATGCCGTCCATGCCGGGCATCCGTACGTCCATGAGTACGACGTCGGGGCGAAGTTCGGCTGCTTTGCGGACCGCTTCCGCGCCGTGGGCGGCCTCGCCCACCACGGTCAGATCGGGGTGCTGTTCCAGAAGCATCCGGAATCCGAAGCGCTGCAGGGCGTGGTCGTCGACGATGAGAACGGTGGTCATGTCAAGTCTCCGTGTGGGCGGTAGTGGGGGTAGTGGGGGTGGTGGGGGTGGTGGGGGTGGTGGGGGCGAGAAGGGCAGGGACGGTCCTGTCGCCGCGGGAGCTGGGGCCCGCGGTGACCTCTCCTGGCAGAGGGCGGCCCGCTCACGTATGCCGACCGGCCTCTGGTCACCGCCGTCATGACCGTCCACCCGTGGGGTGCGCGAGGGTCGGGTGTCCTCGGCGGTGACGTCTACGGCGTCGAGGGCGGGGGCGACGATGACGTGCGCCGCGGTGTGCGGGGGCGGCGTACTTGACGATGTTGGTCAGGACTTCCTGGACGACGCGGTGGACGGCGAGTTGGAGCCCTGGGTGAGGCCTGCCGCGTCGCCCTCGGTGTGTGGGGTGGCGGTGGGTACGGCGGCGCGGGCCCGCCGCGACAGGGCGACGCGGCCGACCAGGCTCGACTGGGGTGTGTATGGATGTCGTCCGGCTTCCCGCCGTCATCGCGGATGACGGCGTCAGCGGCGTACTTCTCCTTGCTGCCGTTCCTTCGAGGTCTTGGTGGTTGATTCACGGTCGACAGTCGGCCGGCCGGTTGAGTGTGCGGAGTCGCCTGTCGAAGTCCTGGGCGGGAACGACTTGGTGGAGCCTGCTGATGCCTCCGTTGGTCGGGCCGACGGCGTAGCCCAGTTCCGCGAACGCGCTGATCACGTTTTCGACGCTACGGATGAAGGGACGGCAGCGAATCCGTCACCGTATCGGTCATGGAACTGCCAAATCGGGTGGAACGTGGGTACCGGGAGTGGCTCGGGGCGATCGCAACCCATTAAGCTTTCAAGCAAATGGACCTGTACGGACGGCGCCAGGAGCAGGCAGCCCTTGACCGGATCCTTGACGGTGCTCGGCAAGGCAACGGGGCAACGCTGGTGCTGTGGGGTGACCCCGGCATCGGCAAGACCGCCCTGTTGGAATACGTGACCGAGTCCGCCGCTGCGGACTTCGCTGTCTTGCGTTGCGGGGCACTCGCCTGGAGTCGGGGCTGACGTTCGCCGCGCTGCACGAATTGCTGTGGCCGGTGACGGAGCGGATCAGTACGCTTCCGGAGCCGCAGGCCAAGGCCCTGAACGGGGCGCTCGGGATGAGCGGCGATGTGGCGGACCGGTTCCTGATTGGCGTGGCCGTACTGACGCTCGTCGGCGAGCTGGCCAAGGAACGGCCGGTGCTCATCGTCGCCGACGACGCCCAATGGCTCGACGAGCCGTCCGCACAGTGCCTGGCCTTCGTCGCGCGCCGACTGCGCAACGAGCCCGTGGTCATGCTCCTCACCGGACACGACGACCCCGTCGACGGCCCCTGGGAGAAGCTGGCGGCGATGGAGGTCCGGGAGCTGGGCGACGAGGATGCCCGGCTCCTCGCCCGTGCCGTCGCTCCGCACGCGGACGAGGCGGTCATCCGCCGCACGGTCCGCGCGGCGGCCGGCAACCCCCTCGCGCTCCAGGAACTGCCCACGTCCATGGCGGCCGGCGACATCTCGACGCACCCTTTTGCCGGTGGGCGGATCGCCGTCGGGCCCCGGCTGCGCCGTGCCTTCCGCGCCCGGATCGAGAGGTTGTCCGCGGCTGCCCGCACCGCGCTCCTGGTCACCGCCGCCGATGACCGCAGCGACCGAAACACCGTGCGCCAGGCCGGACTCGTGCTCGGCCTCGACGCGGTCGCGTGGGACGAGGCGCTGCACTCGGGCCTGCTCACCACGCGCTCGGACGGGCGCATCCGCTTCCGTCACCCACTGATGGAGGCGGTGGTCTACGAGGAGGCGCCGCCCGCGAACCGCCAGGCCGTTCATCACGCCCTCGCGTCCGTACTGACCGGTGAGCACGCCGACGAGCTGCGGCCCTGGCACCTCGCCGCGGCCTGGGATGCCGTGGGCCGACCCGACGAGGAGGTGGCCCGGCTGCTGGAAGAGTCGGCCCACCGGTCCTGGGCGCGCGGTGGCTGTGCCACGGCGGCCCGTGCCCTGCGGCGTGCGGCGAAGCTGTCGCCCTCGACGGACGAAGCGGCCAGACGGCTGGCTCACGGAGCGAGGGCGGCCTGGGAGGCCGGCCACGTCGACGTGGCGCGCGGGATGCTGGAGCGGGCCGAGGGGTTCTCCTCCGAAGCCACGGTCGCGGATCTCAGCGAGGGGCTGCGCGGGCTGATCGAGTTCGCGCACGGCGATCTGGAAACCGCCTGCCGTCAGCTGACCCGGGACATGGAGCGGGTGGCCGACCCCGGACAGGCGTTCAGGCTCGGCAGCATGGCACTGCGGGCGGCATGGGCGGCCAGTCATGGCCCACTTCAGCGCGAGGCGCTCCAGCGGCTCGAACGGCGGCTCCCGCAAGGGAACTTCCCCAACGCCGATCTGCTGCCGTTGCTGCGCCAGTGGTGGACGCAGGAACGGGGCGGTAGCGCCGATGACCGCGACCAGGTCGTGGCCCCCGTCGCTGACATCCTCACCAAACTCAGCGGCAGTTCCTGGCTCCTGATGCCACCGGCACCGCTGGCGGTGGCCTGGGGCATCGAGTCGGCCCTGCATGAGGCGCTCCGCCGCGAGACCGACATGCTGCGGCACACGGACCAGGTCACCGCCCTGACCCAGGCACTGGCCCAGACCGTGGCGCTCGACATCGCGGAAGGCTCCTGGACCTCGGCCGCGGCGAACGCCCTTGAGGGCATCCAAGTGGCCGAGGGGACCGGCGACGACCACCTGGCGGCGCAGTGCCGCACCGGTCTTGGATGGCTGGCAGCCGCGCGAGGCGACGAGCAGACCGTCGCGGACTTCGCCGCCCACACCGTCGAGGTCTGGGTGCCGCGTGGGGTACGCGTCTTCAGCGCCTGCGCGGAGTGGAACCTCGGCATGTCGGCGCTCTTCGCCGGCCGGGCCGAGGAGGCGCTGGACCGCCTGGTCCGGCTGAGCGAGCACGGGCACCACGCGGCGAACGCCACCATCGCCGTGCTCGCCGCACCCGACGCCGCCGAGGCCGCCCTCCAGGCCGGGCACCGGGCCACGGCCGAGGAACAGGCGCGGCTGCTGCGGCAGTGGGCCGAACGGACGAACGCGACGTGGGCGATCTCCGCGACGCACCTCCTCCACGCGCTCCTGGCATCCCGAGCGGATGCGGACAAGCAGTTCCGGCTGGCGCTGGAGGTCCCCGGAGCCGCGTCGCGGCCCTTCAACCACGCCCGCACGCGCCTGCTGTAGGGCGAGTGGCTGCGGCGGACCGGCCGCCGTACCGACGCCCGGACGCAGTTGGCCGAAGCCGCGGAAACCTTCCAGCGACTCGACGCGGCGCCCCTGCTCGCCCGCACCCGGGCGGAACTGGAGCTGACCGGGCAGCACCCGCGCCGCGACTGGGCACCGGCCCGGGACACCGCGGCCATCCTCACGGCGCAGGAGCTGAGAGTCGCACGGCTGGCCGCGCAGGGACTCACCAACCGGGAGATCGGGGCACAACTGCTGATCAGTCCCCGCACGGTGGGTCACCACCTGACCAACGTCTTCCCCAAGCTCGGCATCGTCTCGCGCGCTGACCTCACGCGCATCGACTTCGAGGACGGGCTGCGTTTGATGGGGTGACCGGCGGTGTTCCGGGGCTGCCCGGGTGGCTCGCCGATGCGGAGGAAGCCGACCGCCCGGAAAGGGCTTACATCGTCTCTCCGTATCTTGCCCGCAAGCGGACGGGGCGCTGTTTGTCCGGCCTTCCCCGGTCATGCACATTATGTGTATGGGGTTTTTCTGATCTTTTATGTCATGCGGTGCCGGTGGGTCGTGTGCGCCGCTCTCGTGGTGGGCGCGCGGCGCCGGTCGGCGGCACGAGCACTTCGACCATGTCGCGCACCGGCTCACGGGCGGCGGCCCCTCGGTCTCCGAGGTGGCGGCGCAGGGTGTGCGAATGGCGGCGGACGCGCTGTCGGCGGCCCTCTTCGGTGAGGTGTAAGTCTGGTCCTCCGCGCCGGAGTCGGCCACGCCATGCCCTTCCGGTACGCCGAGGCCTTCGCCGGGCAGGTGGCCGACGTCCTCGCCGCCTGACCGCGCCGACCCGCCGCCGCTCGGGCGACGCGGGGTGGCGATCGGTTGGTCCCGGGGGTAGGTCGTGACGTGAGGCCCGGCCGATGGTCGGCGCGCTCCGGCGGAGTGGCCTCGTGTGCTGTCGTGACATCGAGGGTCTGCTCCCCGGGGGAAGGGGGCGGACTTGCGGCGGGGTCGAGTCGCTGTCGTGGCCTCACCGTCATCGCGTGCGGCGCGTCCCTTGCGGAGCTCATGGAAGTATGGTCATACTTCAATTGTTGGCGGATGCTGAAGGAATCGACCGACCAGGGTTCCCACTCCTACGGGCCTTCTGCTGCCGACCGGACCGACTGCCGCCGCAGTCCGGAAACCCCATGCGGAAGGGCACGGCCATGAACGACGCACAAGGAGTACGAGGCGACGTGGTGACCTCGTACAAGGACGCACCGACCCGCACCCTCACCGCCGGGGGAGTGACCTTCGCCTACCGTGACCTCGGTCCCCGGACTGGCGTGCCGGTGGTCTTCATCACCCACCTTGCCGCTGTCCTCGACAACTGGGACCCCTGGGTCGTCGACGGCATCGCCGCCAAGCGCCGGGTCATCACCTTCGACAACAGGGGCGTCGGCGCTTCCAGCGGCTCGACGCCGAAGACCATCGAGGAGATGGCGAAGGATGCCGTCACCTTCATCCGGGGACTCGGGCTGGCGCATGTCGACATCCACGGCTTCTCGATGGGCGGCATGATCGCCCAGGTGATCGTGGAGGATGCCCCGCAGCTCGTTCGCAAGCTGATCCTCACCGGCACCGGCCCCGCGGGCGGCGAGGGCATCAAGAAAGTGAGCCGGCTGTCCCATCTCGACACCCTCCGGGCCCTGTTCACCCTCCAGGACCCGAAGCAGTTCCTCTTCTTCACCCGCACCGCAGGCGGGCGCCGTGCCGGAAAGCAGTTCCTGGCCCGTCTCAAGGAGCGCACCCACGACCGGGACAAGGCGATCTCCCTCACGTCGTACTTCTCCCAGCTCAAGGCCATCCACCGCTGGGGGCTCGCGCAGCCCCAGGACCTCTCCGTCATCCAGCAGCCCGTGTTCATTGCCAACGGCGAGAGCGACAGAATGGTGCCGACGAAGAACTCGTTCGAACTGGCCCGGCGACTGCCGAACGCCGACCTGGTCGTCTACCCCGACGCCGGCCACGGAGGCATCTTCCAGTTCCACGAGCAGTTCGTGGCGGAAGCCCTCGACTTCCTTGAGCGGTAGTGGGTGTCAGTAGTGGGTGTCAGGGGCGGGCGGTCCGTGCGCCGGGGGCATTGGAGGCTTCTCCGGCCCGGGTGGTCCACGCCCGTCCACCGGTCATGAGGCGAGGTGGGAGAGGCCGCTTCACCAGCCCGCGCGTGGTCGCGAGGGTCCATGCTCGGACGCGCGGAACGGTTGGCGCATCCAGGCTCGGTTCGATGCCCTGGCGTATCGCCCGGCGACGGAGGGCGACCACCACGCTGTTGCGGCTCGGTCGTTTCCTCTCGGCGCATGAGCATGTGGGCGTTCTCGATTCCCCGCTCGAGGACCTCGTCGGCGAACTTGCGGTCGACTCCACGAGGGCGCTGGACAGTTGCAGCGTCCCCACCATCACGGATGAAGAGCCCGATGGCCTTGCCGCGAGCGGCTTGCGGATCCGCAGGCGCCAGGCGGGCGGCGATCTCGTCCACGGTGGCCGTCGCGCCCTCGGTGTACGCCTGCTTGGTGGGGTCCGCGCAGCGGCCGATCTCGTCGAGCAGTGCGGCGGAGGGGCATCCGGTGCTGGGCTGGTCACGGTGCTCGGGTGACAGATAGCCGCGAACGAAGTCCTCGAGTCCCTGTCGGCCGGGCCGCAATGTGTCGTATCCGAGCAATGTGTCGTATCCGAGCTCGGTTCATAGTCTGACGCACATAATATTATGCCCGCGAGGCAATGTGTGTGGCTTACGACCCGAGATGAGTGTCCGACCCCAGGCGAGCCGTGACCTCCTCACCTCCTCATTGGTGAGGGCGTGCGCTCCGCCCGGCTCCTGGGTATCTAAAAGTAAACTCAAACTCGGTTAGTATCGCTCCCATGGATGCGTGGACCGAAGTTCTCCAAGACACCGGCATGGACCCCCGACTCGACCGGGACACGTCCAACTGCTCGATCGCGCGGACTCTTGAGATCGTGGGCGAGAAGTGGACGATCCTGATCCTGCGCGAGGTCTGGTACGGCTCGTCCCGCTTCAGCGACTTCGAACGCGTCCTCGGCTGTCCTCGCAACCTCCTCGCGGCGCGGCTCCGGATGCTCGTGGGGGAAGGAATCCTGGCCACCGAGACGTACAAGGAGCCCGGTTCGCGGAGTCGGCCGAAGTACGTGATCACCCCGAAGGGTATGGATCTGGTGCCGGCCGTGATGGGGCTGCTGCAGTGGGGTGACCGGTACCGTGCAGACCCGGAGGGGCCGGCGGTACTGGCGCGACACCGCGAGTGCGGTGGGCACGTCGACGTCCAATTGCGCTGCGAACGAGGGCACCCGGTGCAAGCGAAGGACCTTGACAGCGTTCCAGGCCCCGCCTTTCGTATGAGGTCGCCCGAGTGAGCTGAGGACTCCTCCGTCAGCTTTCTGTACTCCGGCCGCTCTCTCGTGTACGCGCCTGATGGAGGCGGACCTTGGTGCGGTTTCCGCAGCGGGACATCGAGCACCAGCGGCGGTTGCGGGCCGGGGAGCGGTCCAGGAAGCGCAGCGCGCAGCGGTCCGCTCCGCAGACGTGTACGCGCCGGATCTCGGCGGATAGAAGCAGGTCGACCGCGTCCTGGGCGTGGCGGGTGCCACGTGGCCGGCCTCCTCCGCCACGGCTCCACATGCGCCGGGGAGGGGATTGGGGTACTCCTCGAAGGAGAGAAGCACCGCGCTCGGCATGTCGGCGAGGTCCGGAGCATGCGCGCCATCGGATTCGTTCACCGTCATCCACCGTCGTATCCAGCTTCGTACGAGACGGAGGCCGCTGCCATGCAGCCAGTCGTCACCGTGGGCCTCGACGGCTCACCCGAGAGTCTCGCTGCCGCCCGTTGGGCCGCCGACGAGGCCGAGAAGCGCAGGGTCACGTTGCGCCTGCTGCACGCGTGGCCCCTGCTCGCGCCGGAACCCGCCCACGCCTCCTCCGAGGTCGATCAGAATTACTGGGCGAAGCGCCTCGTGCACACCGCGAAGGCCGAACTGCAGGCTCGCCACCCGGGCCTGACCATCATCGGGAGCCTGGTGGCCGACGACGCCCAGAACGCCCTGATCCAGGCGGCGTCGGAATCCGAGATGATCGTGCTCGGCTCCCGTGGGCTGCAGCCCGAGAGCCACTTGCTGGGCGACGTCAGCATGCCGGTCATGGCCCACGCGGCGCGGCCGGTCGTACTCGTCCGCGCCGAAACGCGGCAGGATGGAGCGCAGCCGCAGCCGCAGCCCGCGAGCCGTGTGGTCGTGGCCCTCAAACTCCACGGATCCTCCGACGACCTGCTCGACTTCGCGTTCCACACCGCCGCGGCCAGAGGACTTCCGCTCCTGGCCGTTCACGGCCGAAGCGTGCCGCTCCACGCGCGCGTGCCCTGGGGGGTGGACCACGCCGCCACGGACGAGATGACGCGGGACGCGCAGACGGAGTTGAGTAAGGCCCTCCGCCCGTGGCACGAGAAGTACCCGCAGGTGGACGTGGCCGACATGATTCGTCTCGCGAGCCCCGCCAAGACCGTCGTGCAGGCTGCCGAAGGCGCCGCGCTGCTGGTGGTCGGCCGACGCGCACACCGGCACGGTGTGGCACACCATCTGGGTCACGTCGCCCACGCGGCTGTCCACCACGGCAGCTGCCCCGTTGCCGTCGTCCCCCATGACTGAGCCCGGCCACCACGGGCCACCCCCCCCTCGCGGCCTGGGCGAGTTCAGCAGCCCGGACGACGAAGGTCCCGAGCCCCTCGTGGTGATGCGACGCATGCCCGCGGACCGGCGACTCTCCCGCCTGGCACGAGAGGGGGCCGTCCCGGGCGTCGCCCGGCACCTCGTCGCCCGGCACCTCGCCGCGTGGCACGTGGACGCGCCCGTGGCCGGGATGTGGACGAGCAGGGCGCGCGGGACGCCCTGTCGTCGCGGTGGGAGGCCGGCTTCGCGCAGATCCACGCGCCGGCTGACGACGCTCCGTGCCCGAAGGGATGACGGAGACGGAACAACTGGTGCGGCGCTTTCTCGCAGGCCGCGAGCGGTAGTTCGCGTCCCGTATCGAGCATGGGCGGGTGATCGACGGCCACGGTGACCTGCTCGCCGAGGACAGGTGAACGGCGATGTCGGCGTTGGTGTCGCCCCGGGCCAGCAGGGCGAGCACGTCGCGTTCGCGCGGGGTGAGTCGCTCCAACCCGGCCCGGGCCGCGGTGGCCCGGGGCTGGTTGGTGGCGTGGTAGTGGTCGATGAGGAGACGGGCCGCAGTGGGGTGGAGCATGGCCGACCCGGCGGCCACCAGGTGGACGGCGCGCAGTATTTCGGCCGGGTCGGTGTCCTTGAGGAGGAACCCGTCGGCTCCCGCGGCAAGCGAGTTGTAGACGTATTCGTCGAGGTCGAAGGTGGTCAGGGTGATCACCTTCGGCGGGTGGGGGAGGGCCCGTAGCCGGGTGGTGGCCGTGATGCCGTCCATGCGCAGGTCGAGCGCATCATGGCCCCGCTACATGGAACTCCTCCACCCCGGCGGCACGCTGACCTACTTCGCCTACCTCGGCACCCGCAAGGCCCGCGCCCTGACGGCATCGCGAGCGGAAGCCCGCCGCCACGCCGCCGTGGACGAGATCATGACCACCTACCAGCGCACCCACGCCACGAGCCGCTGGACGGTATGGGCCAACCTTCCTCCCGTCTACGTCTGGCATCTGCGACGCCCCCTCGTCTCCGCCGACCTGATCGAGACGCGGTCGGACGGGGCGAGTCGGTGAACCGTTCTCGCGCTGGGCGGCCCTGCCCTCGCCCTGGTCGTACTGATGGCGATCGGGGGCTCGCTGCTGTGGCGAAGAAGGGTGCCGCCCGTCTCCTCCGCCCCGGGAACGGGCGTCCGAGCCCGTCACGAAGTCCTCCGGCCGTGCTCAGGCAGACCGGACGAGGCCGGCGTCGTAGGCGAAGATCACGGCCTGGACCCGGTCCGGGACCCCGATCTTGGTGAGGATGCTGCTCACGCGTGACTTGACGGTGGACTCGGCGAGGGAGAGGCGTGCGGCGATCTCGGTGTTGCTCCAGCCGGTCGCGATGGCGGTGAGTACTGCGCGTTCGCGGTTGCTGAGGCGGGCCGGCTGCCGTTGCTGTGCGGGCGTGTGGCAGCGGCAGGCGGCTGTTGAAGGCGTCGATGAGCTTGCGGGTCGGACCGGGCGAAATGACGGCGTCTCCGACGGCCCCCGCGCGGATGCCGGAGACGAGTTCGTCGGGCAGGACTCCGGAGCGGCGGCGAGGGTTTCCCTCGGGTCCGCGAGGCCGCTTCTCTACTTCGCGCGTGCGGCTGCGGCTGCGGCGGAGCACGGCTCCAGGCCGATCGCAGCCGCCGGCAGGTGCTTCTCCGCCCAGGCGGCGAGTTCCTGCAGGGCGGGTTCGAGTGCCGCGCCCGCATCCGTGAGCCGGTACGAGACGCGCAGCGGAGGGCCCTCGTCCACCTCGCGCACGACAAGAGTCGCCGCGCCCAACTCGGTCAGGCGGTCCGAGAGCATGCGCTCGCTGATGCCCGGGATGGCGCGGCGGAGGTCGGCGAATCCCATGGGGCGGTCCATCAGCACGGACATGATGGGGCCGCTCCAGCGCTTACCGAGCAGCGCGAAGACGCGTGTGATGGTGCCGTCGACCGTCTTGCAGGGATCTGAGCCTGATGCCGCCATGACGTCAGTGTACTGCGCCCACCCTCGTGACTGAAAAAAAGTAAGCACCTGTGCTATCAATAGGTACGAACGGAATGACACGCAACTCTTCCCTGTCGCAGACCGCGCGATTCGCCCTTTTGGAGATCTCTCATGGCAACGCTGCTGCACCTGGACTCGTCCCTCTGGCCCGAGGCCGCGTCCGCCTCCCGCGCGGTCACGGCCGCCTTCCGCAAGGCCTGGGAGGAGCAGCATCCCGACGGCACCGTGATCTACCGGGACCTCGACGCCCACCCGGTGCCGCACCTGGACGGCCTCGCCGCGTCCGCCGGCTACGCCGCCCCCGCCGACCGCACCCCCGAGCAGGCGGCGGCCTTCGCCGAGCGGCTGAAGCTGATCGAGGAGCTGGAGAACGCGGACGCCGTCCTGATCGGCGCCCCGATGTACAACTTCGCGGTTCCCTCCACGCTGAAGGCGTGGCTCGACCAGGTGATCCTCGTGGGCCGCAACGCGGCCGTCGAAAACTCACCGACCAAGGGCATCCCCGCGTACGTCGTCGCCAGCCGCGGCGGCTCCTACGCTCCCGGGACCCCGCGCGAGGGCTACGAATACGTGCAGAACTATCTGGGGGCGGTCCTCGGCGACATGCTGGGCCTGGACGTCGACTTCATCGTTCCCGAGCTCACCCTGGCGCACTCCAACCCGGCCATGGCCGAGCTGATCCCGCTCGCCGAGGCATCCAAGGTCAAGGCCCACGACGACGCGACGAGCAAGGGCAAGGCGGCCGCGCTGAACGCCGCTGCCTGATGCCCATGGCGCTCGGCCTGGTCATCCGCCGGGACCGGGTGCATGCCGCGAGAGGGGCGGAAGACCTTCGTGTCGGCCGACGACGTGCGCGTACCGGCCGTTCAGCGTGACGCACCGCGATGCGACGATTGGAATGATCATGTCTGATTTCTCCCTCCGTGACGGCACAGGGCCGGGCGTGGAGCCCACTCCCGGCGGACCGGACACGATGGTCGAGGACCCTCCAGGGGCGGGCACCGCCCCGCTCCTCGCGGACCTCGGCTCGGACAGCGTGCCCGTCTGCGCGGACGGGGTGTGTGTCCTGTGAGCTCGCTGCGCATCGACATCTGGTCCGACGTCGTCTGCCCGTGGTGCTACATCGGCAAGCGACGCCTGGAGACGGCACTGGGCCGGTTCGAGCACGCCGACGAGGTGGAAGTGCACTGGCACAGCTTCCAGCTCGACCCCTCCCACCCCAAGGGCCACCGCCGGCCCGTCTTCGAGACGCTGGCGAAGAAGGTGGGAGCCCCACTCGCCCAGGTGCGCGCGATGACCGGGCAGGTCACCGAACTCGCCGCCGCCGAGGGGCTGAGGTACGACCTGGAGCGGTCCGTCTCGGTCAACACGATCGACGCCCACCGCCTGAGCCATCTGGCCGCCGCCCATGGACTGGGCGACCAGATGCACGAGCGGCTGCTGCGCGCCCACCTGTGCGAGGGCGAGATCGTCGACGACCCCGACACCCTGGTGCGGCTCGGCGTCGAGGTGGGCGTTCCCGAGGACGAGAGCCGGCGGACGCTGAACAGCGACGCGTACGCGGACGCGGTGCGGGCGGACATCGACGAGGCGCGGCGTATGGGCGCAACCGGCGTGCCGTTCTTCGTCATCAACCGGGCCTACGGTCTCTCCGGCGCCCAGCCGGCCGACACCTTCTTCTCCGCCCTGCGCACCGCCCACGCGGACCCCGCCCCCGCCGGCCGCTGAGCCGCACCACCCGCAAGGCGCGCCGAGCCGACGCTGTGCCGCCGACGCTCCAGGACCGCGAAACCGCCCTGGAGCGTCCGCCTATGCCGTCGATCGCCGACGAGCACGTCGTCCTGGACACCGTCGACGACCTGAAGAAGGCACTCGCCCGGATGGCGGGCTGACGGTTCACCTCTCGCGCACCGAACCCCGGGGTCGCAGGCTGCCTTGCCCCGCGCCCCCGGGGTTCGGTGTGGTGCTCCTCGGTGCGGGCCACCGACGGTCACAGGCCGCGGCCGATTTCCTGGGCCACCGCGAGCAGGGGCTGCGCCAGCTCCGCGAGCCGGGCGCGAGGACAGCGGGAGGTCGGTGCCGCCACGGCGACAGCGGCGACGGCGGTGCCCGTCCGGTCGCGGACACAGGCGCCGACGGCGTTCACACCACGCTCGCTCTCCTGGAGGTTGTACGCGTAGCCGGTGCGCCGGACGGCCGTCAGCTCGGCGGCCAGGCGTGCGAAGTCTCCGGGCGCTTTCGCTCCGTCGCCCGGGAGCCCGTTGGGGTAGAGGGCCCTGAGCCGGTCCAGTGGAAGTTCGGCGAGCAGGGCTTTGCCGCCGGAGGTCACGTGGGCCGGCAGGAGCGTGCCGGTCCGGTGGCTGACGCGCAGAGCCTGGGGGCCTTCCACACCGTCGAGAAACCGGGCTCCGTTGCCCTCCAGGACCATCAGGTGCGTGGTTTCGCGGACCGTGGCCGCCAGCTGTATCAGGTGACGGTGGGCACGGGTGATCAGGTCGGGTGGCGGGGCGGCGTGAGTTCCCCTGATCGCCCGCAGGGCCGGTCCGGGCCGGTAGACCTTGTGGCGGTCCTGTTCCGCGAAGCCGTGGAAGACGAGCATCGCCAGGATCCGGTGGGCGGTCGAGCGTGCGACATCCAGCTGCGCGGCGACGTCGATCACGCGCAGTTCGTCCCGCTCGTGCAGCAGGCGCACGGCGCGCAGGGCGTTGCCGGCAGCGCTCACCGGATACGACGGATTCTGCATAGAAGAATCCTAGCCTTCGAGGATTCCTGTCCTGGAAATCCCGGCGTAACGTCTCCATCAACGCCAAACTGTACACACTTTGGGCGGAATGATGGGTGTGCGATCTGGAGGTTGCCGTGACAGACCCAGCTAGAGCTGAAATCGAGCAGAAGCAGCTCGACGAGCTGTATGCAGACTTCGAGGACGCGGGCCTGATACCGCTGTGGACCCAGCGCGAGGACCTCATGCCGATGACGCCGCAGCCGGCCGCGGTGCCACACCTGTGGCGGTGGGCGGAGCTGCTGCCGATCGCGGAGCGCTCCGGACAACTGGTGCCCGTGGGCCGAGGCGGAGAGCGCCGGGCGATGGCGCTGTCGAACCCGGGCCTGCCGGGGCTGCCGTACGCCACACCGACGCTGTGGACCGCGATCCAGTACCTGGGTCCGCGCGAGGCCGCTCCGTCGCACCGGCACAGCCAGGGCGCCTTCCGGTTCGTCGTCGACGGTGAGGGTGTGTGGACCAACGTGGACGGGGACGCGGTGGCGATGCGCCGCGGTGATCTGCTGCTGACGCCGAGCTGGGCCTTCCACGAACACCACAACGTCACCGACGAGCCGATGACCTGGATCGACGGCCTCGACATCCCGCTCGTCTCCCAACTGGACGCCGGCTTCTTCGAGTTCGGCCCCGACGAGCTGTCCACCCGGGCCACGCCTGAGCGTTCGCGCGGCGAACGGCTGTGGGGCCACCCGGGACTGCGCCCGATCGGGCAGCCCACCCGCCCCAACTCCCCACTGGCCGCCTACCGCTGGGAACACACGGACGCCGCGCTCACCGCACAGCTGGAGCTGGAGTCCGAGGGGGTGGCCGGGGCGATCGAGCCGGGACACGCCGGAGTCCGCTTCTCCAACCCCACCACCGGCAGGGACGCCCTGGTCACGATCCGGACCGAGATGCGCCGACTGCGCGCCGGCACGCGGACCGCCTCCGTGCGTTCGGTCGGCTCGGCGGTCTGGCAGGTCTTCGACGGCGAGGCGGTCGCCGAGGTCGGCGACAAGGTCTACGACATCACCAAGGGCGACCTGTTCGTCGTCCCGTCCTGGTGCGAGGTCACGCTGACCGCCCGCACCCAGGTCGACCTGTTCCGGTTCAGCGACGAACCCGTCTACGAGGCCCTGGGCCTCGCCCGTACCTCCCGAGGAGAACAGAAGTGAAGCTCGCCACCATCCGGGTCAACGGCACCACCCGCGCCGTCCGCGTCGACAAGGACAAGGCGGTGGACCTCGGCGAGAGCGACCTGGCGGTCCTCCTGCGCCACCCCGACTGGTCCGCGCGTGCCGTGGCCGCCGACGGCGAGACGTACCCGCTCATCGGCCTGGACTACGCCCCACTGGTTCTCGCCCCGGAGAAGGTCATCTGCGTCGGCCTCAACTACCGCAACCACATCCTGGAGATGGGCCGGGAACTGCCCGAGTACCCCACGCTGTTCTCCAAGTACCGGCGGGCACTGGTCGGCGCGTACGACGACGTGATCCTGCCCGCCTCCTCCACGCAGATGGACTGGGAGGCCGAACTCGCCGTCGTCATCGGGGCCGAGGTCCGGCACGCCGACCCCGACGAGGCGCGTGCCGCGATCGCCGGGTACACGGTGCTCAACGACGTGACCGCCCGGGACTGGCAGTTCCGCACGCCCCAGTGGCACCAGGGCAAGACCTTCGAGGCGACGACACCCGTCGGGCCGTGGCTGGTGACCGCCGACGACCCCGCGGTGGCCACGGGGAGTCTGGACCTGACCTGCGAGGTCGACGGCGACACGGTCCAGAAAGCCGACACCGGTGACCTCGTCTTCGACCCGGCCACGCTCGTCGCGTACCTGTCCGAGATCGTCACGCTCGCCCCCGGCGACGTGATCGCCACCGGCACCCCGGGCGGGGTCGGCCATGCCCGCAAGCCCGCCCGCTATCTGGCGGACGGCTCGGTCCTGGTCACCCGGATCGAGGGGATCGGCGAGTGCAGCAACATCTGTCGCCGGGAGCGGCGGTGAGTGCCCAGCCGGAGGCGATGCTGGAGTGGGTCGCCAAGGGTACGGCCGTCTTCGAGGCCGCCGTGCACTGGGTGACCGACCCTGGCCTCGCCAGGCCCTCATACCTGTCGGGCTGGAGCCGGGCCCACGTCGTCGCCCACATGGCCCGCAACGCCGACGCGCTGGTCAACCTGCTGACCTGGTCCCGTACGGGGGTCGAGACGCCCATGTACGCCGGCGCCGACCAGCGCGCGAACGAGATCGAGGACGGCGCCCGCCAACCGACCGGAGCGCTGCGCTCCGACCTCCTCACGGCCGACGGACGACTGGCCGCGGAACTGGCCACCCTGCCGGACGAGTGCTGGGGCGCGACCGTGCGGACGGCACGGGGACGCGAAGTACTCGCCTCGGAGGTTCCGTGGATGCGGGTGCGGGAGGTGTGGGTACACACCGTCGACCTGAACACCGGCACCACCTTCGACGACGTTCCGCGTGAGGTGTGCGCGGCACTCATCGACGACGTGGCTGCCGCCTTCCGGGCTTGTACGGACTTTCCGCCTGTCGAACTGCGGGCCGAGGACGGTGGCCGGAACTGGCTCTTGGGCGTGCCCGGCACCGCGGACCAGGTCGTGGTGGCCGGCGACATCCCGAGCCTGGCCGCCTACGCGACGGGGCGCCCCGTACCCGGCCCCCTGTACCCCGCCCGCGGCGGACCCGTACCCAAGCTGCCCGCGTGGCTGTGAACACGACGGAAAGCTCCGGCACCAAGATGGCCATGGAGGACGCGGTCGCGCTCGCCGAGGCCATGGGGGAGTCGCCGTACACAGCGTGCCGGCGCCCTGGAGATCTACGAGGAGCGTCGATCTCCGCCGTCGCCGAAGGCCGTCACACCGCACCACCCGCTCTACGGCTGCTCCAGGTCGGCGGCGCCCGCCTCGCCCCCGAGGTCGCCCGCCGCGTCGAGCCCGTGCTCGGCGGCAAGCGGTAGTCGACGGACAGTTCGACGATCGTGTCGGCTCCGTCGGCCCACTCGTGCAGCACCGTGTGGTCCAGGCCCTCGATGGTGGTGATAGGACCCCTTCACCCCGGCCTCGATGGCGTCGGGCCCCGTCATCGGCTCGTTGTTGGCGAACCGCAGGCGCCCCTGGAGCGCGAACAGTCGGTGAAGCCCGCCGCGTCGGTGGTGTCGACCAGGGCGAAGACTCTGCCGGCGAAATCACCGGCCATGGCCGGCCCCCTATTCCGCTGTGTCGGAGGCGACGGCGACGCGGTCCCGCACGGCCTTGAGTGTCGTGCGCACCGCGTCCAGGTAGTCCGCCTCCATGCGCTCGGCGAAAACCTTCTCCACCGGGCCGCCCGGCTCGACGCCGTCCACCACGATGCGGAAGGTGAAGGTCAGCTCCGGCCGGCCGGTGTCACCGAGGCCGATCTCGTTGTCGATCGTGCCCCGGGCCGTGCCGTGCGTACGCACGAAGTGCACGCGTTGCTTGGGGTAGAACGTGACGAGCTCGCGCACCGGCCGACGTGCACGATGTCGCGCACCAGACCGCCGTCGAACCGCTCGGTCACGGTGTATTCGCTGATGCTGGCGACGTACGGCAGGGGGTTCTGGGCCTTGTCCACCAGGCCCTCCCAGACGTCGTCCACGGTCAGGACCGGGCCGTCGCCGTCGTTCACGACAAGCGTGCGGCTCACTTCGATCATGGTGCTCCTCCACGGATCCGTAATCCGCCGACCATCGCTGCGTGACCCGTCGTCGATGGCCTGTGCCATGCAAAAGTGTGCGCACTTTTGGTTACTTCAGTAATGGGGGAAGCGCGAATTTATTGTGTTGATGGCTCACCTGATCTCATGTGTGTATGCAGTTGGAGGGGAAGTGGGAGGGGGGTGACCGAGTGGGGCGCATCCCGGACCCCGGCGGCGACGTCCGCGTTGGTGATCAGCGGCATGAGCATGTCTTTGGGGCGACGTCGGCGCGCAAGGTGCCCACGGCCCGGGCCGTCCATGGACGAGCAGGGTGAACGCTTCGACGTCGTCGTACTAGGCGCGGGCCCCGGCGGCTACGTCGCCGCCATCAGGGCCGCCCAACTGGGCAAGAGCGTCGCGGTGGTCGAGGAGAAGTACTGGGGCGGCGTCTGTCTGAACGTCGGCTGCATCCCCACCAAGGCCCTGCTGCGCAACGCCGAGCTCGCGCACATCTTCACGCGTGAGGCGAAGACCTTCGGTATCAAGGTCGAGGGTGAGGTCTCCTTCGACTACGGGGAGGCCTTCCGCCGCAGCCGGAAGGTCGCGGACGGCCGGGTCAAGGGCGTCCACTACCTGATGAAGAAGAACAAGATCACGGAAATCAGCGGTCGCGGCTCGTTCCTCGACCCGCACACGCTCCAGGTGGCCGACTACGAGGGCAACACCCGCACCATCGGCTTCGACCACTGCGTCATCGCCACCGGCGCGACCCCCAAGCTGCTGCCCGGCACCCGCCGCACCTCCCGGGTGGTGACGTACGAGGAGCAGATCCTCGCCGAGGACCTCCCCCGGTCGATCGTGATCGTCGGCGCCGGGGCCATCGGCATCGAGTTCGCCTATGTCCTGAACAACTACGGCGTGAAGGTCACAGTCGTCGAGTTCCTGGATCGCGTCGCCCCGTTGGAAGACGCCGAGGTCTCCGCCGAACTGGCCAAGCAGTACCGGAAGTTGGGTATCGACGTCCTGACCTCGACCCGCGTCGAGTCGATCGACGAGTCCGGTCCGCAGGTCCGCGTCACGGTCACCGGCAAGGACGGCACCCAGCAGGTCCTGGAGGCCGACAAGGTCCTGCAGGCCATCGGCTTCGCGCCGAACGTCACCGGCTACGGCCTGGAGAACACCGGCGTGCGCGTCACCGAGCGCGGCGCGATCGACGTCGACGGCCGCTGCCGCACCTCGGTCCCGCACATCTACGCCATCGGGGACGTCACCGCGAAGCTGATGCTCGCGCACGCCGCCGAGGCGATGGGTGTGATCGCCGCCGAGACACTCGCGGACGCCGAGACCATGGAACTGGACTACGCGATGATCCCGCGCGCCACCTACTGCCAGCCCCAGATCGCCAGCTTCGGCTACACCGAGGAGCAGGCGAGGGAGAAGGGATACGACGTCCAGGTCGCCAAGTTCCCCTTCACCGCGAACGCCAAGGCCCACGGTCTGGGCGACCCGAGCGGCTTCGTGAAGCTGATCAGTGACGCCGAGTACGGCGAACTTCTCGGCGGCCACCTCATCGGCCCGGACGTCACCGAACTGCTCCCCGAACTGACCCTGGCCCAGCAGTGGGACCTCACGGTCCACGAGGTCGCCCGCAACGTCCATGCCCACCCCACCCTGGGCGAAGCGGTCAAGGAAGCCGTTCACGGCCTCTCAGGTCACATGATCAACATGTAGCAGGGCGCTCGGCGTAGCGGCAACAGGGCCCGTTGGTGCTCGGATCGGTTTCGCGACCTCGAGCTGCCAAGGGGCCCTGACGCCTTGTTGCGGGACATCCGAAACAGGGTGGTTCTCGCTCGCCGCTGAAGCCGGTGGGGATCAGTGCGGGCCACGAACGTGGCTTGATGCCGACAGACGAGCCCGGTCACACTGGCTGCGTGGATGCCCCCAGCGACCCCCTCACAGGCGACCCCGGACTGTTCGGACCGGCCTCCGTGACGTGGCAGGCCCATGGTGACCCCGTGATGTGGATCGCCGGGATCAGGGCCCTGTACCTCCAGGCCCTGCACCCGCGCGCGGTGCGCGGCGTCATGCAGAACTCCGACTTCCGCAAGGACGCGTGGGGCCGGCTGATACGGACGGCGAACTTCGTCGGCACGACGACGTACGGCACCACGGAGGCCGCCGAGAAGGCGGGCGCCCGCGTCCGGAGGATCCACAGCCTGCTGTCGGCGACCGACCCGGACACGGGGGAGCGGTACGGCGTCGACGAACCCGGCCTGTTGCTGTGGGTGCACTGCGCCGAGATCGACTCCTATCTCCGCATCCTGCGCGGCTCCGGCTACCCCCTCACCGAGGCCGCCGCTGACCGGTACGTCGGCGAACACCGCGTCAGCGCCCGTCTGGTGGGCCTCGACCCGGCCGAGGTACCCGGGAACCGGGCGGAGCTGGCGGCCTACTTCGAGACGGTGCGGCCCGAACTGGCCGCCGGCCCCGAGGCACAGGACGTCGACGACTTCCTGCGCCGGCCGCCCACCCACCCGTTGCTCGTACCGGCACGTGAAGCACTGTGGCGGCGCGCGGCGAACCTGGCGTACGCCTCTCTGCCGCCGTACGCCCACGAGCTGTACGGCAGACCGGGCCCCGCACCGGCCGTGGTCACCCGCCGCCTACGGCTCACCGGCACCCTGCTGCGCTGTGTTCCCGCACGTCTGCGCTGGCAACTCCCGCCCAAACACATCCTCCGCGCCATGTCACGGCTCGGCCCCGGCTCCCGCCCGGCACCGTACAAAGTCGGCAGATAGGTCGCCATACTGGACGGGCCAGGGGAGGGCGAGGCGGGTCCGTACGGACGGGGGCGATCGTTGGCGATGGCGGACACCAGGCTGATCCAGGGCCGGTACCGGCTGATCGATCTGATCGGGCGCGGGGGGATGGGCGAGGTCTGGCGCGCCAGAGACGAGTCGTTGGGACGGCAGGTCGCGGTCAAGTGTCTCAAGCCCGTCACCACCCAGCCCGACCAGTCCTTCACCCGTGTCCTGCGGGAACGCTTCCGGCGCGAGGCGCGCGTCGCGGCCGGCCTCCAGCACCGCGGGGTGACCGTCGTCCACGACTTCGGCGAGTCCGACGGGGTGCTGTTCCTCGTCATGGAGTTGTTGGAGGGCCGCAACCTCAGCCAGCTGCTGGAGGACAACAAACACCATCCGCTGGCCCTCCCCGCGGTCGTCGAGATCGCCGACCAGGTGGCCGCCGCCCTCGCCTACACCCATCAACAGGGCATCGTGCACCGTGACCTGAAGCCCGCGAACATCATGCTGCTCACCGACGGCACCGTGAAGATCTGCGACTTCGGCATAGCGCGCCTCGGCCGCGACGTCACCTTCACCTCCCGGCTCACCGGCACCGGCATCGCCATGGGTACCCCGCACTACATGTCGCCGGAACAGATCAGCGGCGACCAGGTGGACCGGCGCAGCGACCTCTACTCGTTCGGCTGTGTGCTCTACGAGATCGTCACCGGGGTACCGCCGTTCGACCTCGACGACGCCTGGGGGGTCCTCCTGGGCCACCGCGACACCGCCCCGACGCCCCCGCGCACCCACCGTGACGAAGTGCCCGAGTACCTCGACCGGATCATCCTGGACCTGCTGGCCAAGGAACCCGACGAACGACCGTACGACGCCCGCGAGTTGGGCCGCAGGGTCAGCGAAGGGCGGGCGGCGACGGCCGGCGTGGCCGCCCGCGCCCATGTGCCGACCGCCGTCTCGATTCCCCCCGTCGCACCCGAAGCCGCTCCCGGCGCGCCCCGGTCCCGGACACGCCCCGGGCAGCCGCCGTCGCGAGAATCCCGGCTGCCCTCCTGGACCCGTGGCATGACCACCGGCCACAAGGCCACCGGGACCGGACTGAGCCTCACCCCGCCGGACGCCTCCGCCGGGCTCACCGGAGAGTGGATCGCCCGCCCCGCCACGGGCCGCGTCGAGCGCCCCGTACGCTCCGAACGGCCCACCCCGTCACCGGAGTTGATGACCACCCTGGCCGGTCGGCACAACGCCGGCCTGAGCCTGGGCCGCCTCGGCCGCTGGACGGAGGCCGGCGAGGTGCACCGCGCGGTCGCCGTCGAACGTGAGCACGCCCTCGGTCCCGACCACCCGGACACCCTGTCCAGCCGCTACGAGGTCGGCTTCACCCTCAGCCGCACCGGCCGCCCCGCCGACGCGCTGCGCGAGTTCGCCCACGTCGCCCGCGCCCGTGAGCACGCCCTGGGCCCCGAGCACCCAGACACACTCGCCGCCCGGCAGGAAATGGCTTACGTACTGGGCCAGTTGGGCCGACACTTCGAAGCCCACCAGGCCTACACGTCCGTCCTCGCCGCGCGGGAACGCATCGCCGGGCCGGACCATCCGGACACCCTGCGCTGCCGCCACAATCTCTCCTTCAACCTCAGCAGGCTCGGCCGGCTGGAGGACTCGTACCGCATGGCGAGCGAGGTCGCCGCCGCCCGAACCCGGGTGCTCGGCGCCCAGCACCCCGACACCCTCGTCACCCGGTACGAAGTCGCCTACGCCCTTGGCCAGTTGGGCCGGTGGCCCGAGGCGTTGCAGACCTACGGGGAGGTCGCGGAGGCCCGCGCCCAGGCCCTCGGCCCCGACCACCCCGACACCCTCGCCGCCCGCCACGAGGTCGGGATCAGCCTCGGCCGGCTCGGCCGCAGCACCGACGCGCTGACCCTGTACCGCGCCCTGGTCGACGACCGCATCCGCGTCCACGGCCCCGCCCACACCGAGACCCTCCGTGCCCGCCACGGCCTCGGCGTCAATCTCGGCCGTCTCGGCCGCTGGGAGGAGGCCCTCGTCGAGTCCCGCGACGTGTGCGCCCTGCGCGAGCGTGTCCTCGGCCCGGACCATCCCGACACCCTCGTCAGCCGCCGCGAGGTCGCCGTCGGCCTCGGCTGGCTCGGCCGGTGGGCCGACGCCCTCACCGAGTACCGCCTCGTCGCCGACGCCCGCGAACGTGTCCTGGGCCCGGACCACCCCGACGCCCTGGCCAGCCGCAACGACGAGGCCCACTGCCTGGAACAACTCGGCCGAGGCCAGGAAGCGGTGGAGCTGTACCGGCGCGTGGCGGCATCACGGCAGCGGCGGGCGACCGGTGGGCGCTGAGCCGAGGGCGCCTCACTGGGGCCGGTGGGCCGTCGTGGAGGGAGGGCCTTCGCATGGCTCTCGACCCGCCTTCAAGTGAAGGGAATGGATTGGCATGACCCGGTCAGCACTGTCAGGTGCTGGGCAACGACGTGGGAAACCAGCGGCCCGCGTCGCCCCGGGTGCGCCTGCTCCGTCGGCGGTCCGGCCGGTTCGGCCACCTGACCCGTACCCCTGGCCGACCCCGATCATCGCGTGTTACGAAGAGCCATGCCTGCCACCCCCGCACACGCAGCACAGCCCGGACGCCCGAGCGGGCCCCGGCCGCACGACTCGTACGATGCCGTGATCGTCGGCGGCGGCCACAACGGCCTGGTCGCCGCCGCCTACCTCGCTCGCGCCGGGCGTTCCGTGCTCGTGCTGGAACGGCTGGACCACACCGGCGGCGCCGCCGTGTCCACGCGGCCCTTCGCCGGGATCGACGCCCGGCTGTCGCGCTACTCCTACCTGGTCAGCCTGCTGCCCCGGAAGATCGTGCGGGACCTGAACCTCGACTTCCGCGTCCGCGGCCGCACCATCTCCTCGTACACCCCCGTCGAACGCGACGGTCACCCCACGGGCCTGCTCGTCGGCGGCGGCGAGCGCCGCACCCGCGAGGCGTTCGCGCGACTGACGGGTTCGGGCCGGGAGTACGAGGCATGGCAGCGCTTCTACGGGATGACGGGCCGCGTCGCCGAACGGGTGTTCCCGACGCTCACCGAACCGCTGCCCACCCGGGACGACCTGCGTCGGCGCGTCGACGACGAGGAGGCGTGGCGGGTCCTCTTCGAGGAGCCGATCGGGGCGGCCGTCGAAGCGACCTTCACCGACGACCTCGTCCGCGGTGTCGTCCTCACGGACGCGCTCATCGGCACCTTCGCGGAGGCCCACGACCCCTTCCTCCGCCAGAACCGCTGCTTCCTCTACCACGTGATCGGCGGCGGCACGGGCGCCTGGGACGTGCCCGTCGGCGGCATGGGCGCCCTCACGGACGCGATGGCCGCGGCCGCGCGGGAGGCGGGTGCCGTGATCGCCACGGGGCACGAGGCGCGGCGGATCGCGACGGACGGACGGTCCGCCGAGATCACCTACCGGACGGCCGACACGGAGGGCACCGTCGCCGCACGGCACGTCCTGGTGAACGCCTCCCCGCAGGAGCTGGCCGCGCTGACCGGCGACGAACCGCCCGCCCCCGCCGAGGGTGCCCAGCTCAAGGTGAACATGTTGCTCAAGAGGCTCCCGAGACTGCGCGACGAGTCCGTCGACCCGCGCGAGGCCTTCTCCGGCACCTTCCACATCGCCGAGGGATACGGCCAACTGGCGGCCGCCTACCGACAGGCCGCCTCCGGCGCACTGCCCGAGGCCCCGCCCTCCGAGATCTACTGCCACTCCCTCACCGACCCGACCATCCTCGGCCCGGACCTCGTCGAGCAGGGCTACCAGACACTCACCCTGTTCGGCCTGCACACACCCGCAAGGCTGTTCGAGGCCGACAATGACGCCGTGCGTGAGGACCTCCTCAAGTCGACCCTCGCCCAGCTGGACGCCCACCTCGCCGAGCCTCTCGCCGACTGCCTGGCCACCGACGCCGACGGCCGCCCCTGCATCGAGGCCAGGACCCCCCTCGACCTGGAACGCGACCTCGGTCTCCCCGGCGGCAGCATCTTCCACCGGGACCTCGCCTGGCCCTACGTCCAGGAAGGCGTCGGCCGCTGGGGCGTCGAGACCCGCCACGCCAACGTCCTGCTGTGCGGCGCGGGCGCCGTGCGCGGCGGCGGAGTGAGCGGAGTCCCCGGGCACAACGCGGCGATGGCGGTTCTGGAGGAGTACGAGACGGGTGGGCCGTCGTAGGCGGGTGCCGCCCTTGTCCGGTCACCGGAACACCCCTGCCGAACAATGCGGCCTCCGCTGAAATCCTCTCAGGAGCGGCGAGGGGGACCGTTCCCGGGGGAAGCGCCCTGCTGGTTGCCCGCGATCAGCAGGGCGCTCTCCCGCCAAATCTGACGGAGCATCAGAAAACCTCTTCCCTCGTCCCGAGGACTACGGCATCCTGCGCACCATGCAGACGGAGCTGAGCAACAAACTCGGAGTCCAGCACGCCGTGTTCGGCTTCACGCCGTTCCCCGCCGTCGCCGCGGCCATCAGCCGGGCCGGCGGCTTCGGGGTGCTCGGCGCGGTCCGCTACACGGCCCCCGACGACCTCAAGCGCGACCTCGACTGGATCGAGGCCCACGTCGACGGCATGCCCTATGGCCTGGACGTCGTCATGCCGGCCAAGAAGGTCGAAGGGGTCACGGAGGCCGACGTCGAGGCGATGATCCCCGACGCGCACCGGCAGTTCGTCCAGGACACCCTCGCCAAGTACGGCGTGCCCGAACTCGCCGAGGGGGAGATCTCCGGCTGGCGCATCACCGGCTGGATGGAGCAGGTCGCACGCAACCAGCTCGACGTCGCCTTCGAGTACCCGATCAAGCTGCTCGCCAACGCGCTCGGCTCCCCGCCCGCCGACGTCATCGACCGCGCCCACGAACAGGACGTACTCGTCGCCGCGCTCGCCGGCAGCGCCCGCCACGCCCGCAAGCACGCCGACGCCGGTATCGACATCGTCGTCGCCCAGGGCTACGAGGCCGGTGGCCACACCGGCGAGATCGCCTCCATGGTGCTGACCCCCGAAGTCGTGGACGCCGTCGACCCGTTGCCGGTCCTCGCCGCCGGCGGCATCGGCAGCGGACAGCAGGTGGCCGCCGCCCTCGCGCTCGGCGCCCAGGGTGTCTGGCTCGGTTCCCTGTGGCTGACCACCACCGAGGCCGAACTGCCCTCACCCCGGCTGATTGAGAAGCTGCTCGCGGCCGGTTCCGGCGACACCGTCCGCTCCCGCGCCCTCACCGGCAAACCCGCACGCCAGCTCCGTACCGAATGGACCGACGCCTGGGACGACCCCTCCGGACCCGGCACCCTTCCCATGCCCCTCCAGGGCCTGCTCGTCGCCGAGGCGGTGTCCCGCATCCAGAAGCACGAGGTGGATCCGCTGCTCGGCACCCCGGTCGGGCAGATCGTCGGCCGGATGAACAGCGAACGCAGCGTCCAGGCCGTCTTCGACGACCTCACCCGCGGCTTCGAGGAGGCCGTGGACCGCGTCAACCGGATCGCCGGAAGGAGCGAGGGACAGTGAGCCAAGCCCCCCGAGGCCAAGCCCCCCGAGGCCAAGCCCCCCAGGGTTTCTGGGCCCAGGCCACCGCCGACCCCGACCGTACGGTGCTCATCGCCCCCGACGGCGAGGAGTGGACCGCCGGACGCCTGCACGCCGAGGCCAACCGGCTGGTGCACGGACTGCGTGCGGCCGGACTCGAACGCGGCGACGCCTTCGCGGTCGTCCTGCCCAACAGCGTCGAGTTCCTCACCGCCTACCTGGCCGCCACCCAGGCCGGCTTCTACCTCGTCCCCGTCAACCACCATCTCGTGGGCCCCGAGATCGCCTGGATCGTCTCCGACTCCGGCGCCAAGGTGCTCATCGCCCACGCACGGTTCGCCGACGCCGCGCGGCACGCCGCCGACGACGCCGAGCTGCCCGTGAGCCACCGGTACGCGGTCGGCACGGTCGAGGGCTTCCGTCCGTATGCCGAACTCCTCGACGGACAGCCCGAGTCGGCGCCCGACGACCGCACCCTCGGCTGGGTCATGAACTACACCTCGGGCACCACCGGACGCCCCCGGGGCATCCGCCGCCCGCTGCCCGGAAAGCTCCCCGAGGAGTCCTATCTGGGCGGCTTCCTCGGCATCTTCGGCATCAGGCCGTTCGACGACAACGTGCATCTGGTCTGCTCGCCGCTCTACCACACGGCCGTCCTGCAGTTCGCCGGAGCGTCCCTGCACATCGGGCACCGGCTCGTCCTCATGGACAAGTGGACGCCGCAGGAGATGCTCCGCGTCATCGACGCCCACCGCTGCACGCACACCCACATGGTGCCCACCCAGTTCCACCGGCTCCTCGCCCTTCCCCAGGAGGTGCGCGCCCGCTACGACGTGTCGTCCATGCGGCACGCCATCCACGGGGCCGCGCCCTGCCCGGACCATGTGAAGCGGGCCATGATCGAGTGGTGGGGCGGGTGCGTCGAGGAGTACTACGCGGCCAGTGAGGGCGGCGGCGCCTTCGCCACCGCCGAGGACTGGCTGAAGAAGCCCGGCACGGTCGGCAAGGCCTGGCCCATCAGCGAACTCGCGGTCTTCGACGACGACGGCAACCGGCTGCCACCCGGCGAACTCGGCACCGTCTACATGAAGATGAGCACCGGTGGCTTCTCGTACCACAAGGACGAGGGCAAGACGCGGAAGAACCGCATCGGCGACTTCTTCACCGTCGGCGACCTCGGCCTCATCGACGAGGACGGCTATCTCTTCCTCCGGGACCGCAAGATCGACCTCATCATCTCCGGCGGCGTCAACATCTACCCCGCCGAGATCGAGGCGGCCCTCCTCACCCACCCCGCCGTCGCGGACGCCGCCGCCTTCGGCATCCCGCACGACGACTGGGGCGAGGAGGTCAAGGCCGTGGTCGAGCCCGCCCCCGGATTCACCGAGGGGCCCGTCCTGGCCGAGGAGATCCTCGCCCACTGCGCCCGCCAACTCGCCGGGTACAAGCGTCCGAAGAGCGTCGACTTCACCGAGGCGATGCCCCGCGATCCCAACGGCAAGCTCTACAAACGGCGGCTGCGGGAGCCGTACTGGGAAGGCCGGGAGAAGACCGTCTGAGGACTCCGTCGCCCCGCCACCGAGGACGGCGCGGGTCTCACGGCTTGCGCGCGACCCCGCCCAACGCGATCACCTCGCCGCCTTCGGGGGTCGAAGGGCCGGGACGCCAGTCGTTCAGTGGCACGACCCCCGGCTCCAGCAGCTCCAAACCGGCGAAGAAACCGGCGAGTTCGGCAGGGCTGCGCAGGTAGTAGGGGACCGCGCCGCTCTCGTTGTAGCCGCGGGTGGCCTCGGCGTTCGCCTCGTTGGTGTCCACGCTGTCGTTGAACGCGAAGTAACTCCCCGACGGCAGCGCGGCCATCAGGGCGCCGACGATGGCGCGCGCCTCGTCGTAGTCGGCGATGTGACCGCTGACCTGCATGAAGGTCAGCCCGACCGGCCGGGAGAGGTCGAGGGTCTTGGCGGCCTCCCGCAACACGGTCTCCGGGTCGTGCAGATCGGAGTCGATGTAGTCGGTCGCCCCCTCGGGGGTGCTGGTGAGGAGCGCCCGCGCGTGGGTCAGGACCAGCGGGTCGTTGTCCACGTAGACGACCCGCGCGTCCGGGGCGACCCGCTGGGCGATCTCGTGCGTGTTGTCCGCCGTCGGCAGGCCGGTGCCGATGTCGAGGAACTGGCGTATCCCCGCCTCACCGGCGAGGAAGGTGACCGCGCGGCCGAGGAAGGCCCGGGAGTCGCGGGCGAGGTCGGTGATGCCGGGGAACACCGCGCGGAAGGCGTCGCCCGCCGCGTGGTCGACCGGGTAGTTGTCCTTGCCGCCCAGCCAGTAGTTCCAGATACGGGCCGAGTGCGGCACCGTCGTGTCGATCATGGTGGTCGAATCCGTCTCCGGACGTAACGAGTCCTGCGCCACCGGGCGGCCTCCTCATGAGGAACGGTTATATGCCAAGGGCATGGTGCCGCCCCGAACGGGGGCGGCACCATATCCCTTGGCTCATTGGCTCATTGGCTCACACGGACCACCTTCAGCTTCGGCGAGGACAGGATGTCCTTCTCGCAGAAACGGGACGTCACCCACTTCTCCGCCGAGAACAGCCGCGTCTGGTCCCGGTAGTGGGGTGAATTCGGGTTGGAGGACTGCGAGTACGTCAGCAGCGTGCGGGCCACCGGGCAGCGGCCGCCGTCCCAGCCGACCGCCTGAATGTGGCTGGAACCCGACGAGACCTCCGGATAGCCACCCTCCGCCGGGCGCCAGGGCGACTCGATCTTGTTCCACACGCCGAGCGATTCCGTACCTCCGGGCACGGGGATGCGCTGACCGTTCCGGACGACGAACTGGTGGTCGCCGAGCTTCGCGCCCAGGGCCGTGCCGGCCGTCCGCAGTTCCGTCACCGTGTCGGCGAGGGCCGTGGCGAATCCGGGCGCGGTGGTGTTGAGCGTGTGCGGGGTGTTGACCGGGTCGGCCGCCGAGAAGGGCACCTTCCACAACTGCCCGCGCGGCACGACCGCGTTGAGCCGCCGCCAGAACCGGTCGAAGAGCAGCGCGCCCCGGCTGTCGGTGTCCGTGGTCCGGTCCCACGCCTTGAACACGCCGCACGCCTCGGCGACGTCGACGACCTTGCCGTCACTGCCCGTCGCCGTACCACCCGGCAGCGCGGCACATGCCTCGGCCACGTCGTCGACGGTGAGATCGGCCGCGGGCACCCGGTTCGCGAACTGCTGCCGCTGGAGGTCCCGTACGGTGAGGCCGCCCTGGTCGGCCATCGCCGCCACGTCCTCGACCGCGCCGCGCGTCCGCATCGAACGCTGGGTGCCCACGTTGCCGAAGACCCGCTCGTACCCGGTCAGCGGCCGGTCCGCGTTGGCCAGCCACGCGCTGTCGTTGGAGTTCTCCGCGTACGGCGCGTCCTTGAGCGTCGGCATCTTCGCGGGCCCGAATATCCCCGGGTGCACGGCGTCGGCGTCGCTGCCGAGCGCGCAGTCGGAGCGGGAGCCGTCGAGGATCGCGACACCCGCCGACGGATACGTGGCCCTGCCCAGCGGGGTCGAGCAGCGCGCCGCCAGTTCGTCGGTGATCCGGGGGAGCGTCTGCGACTGGGTGAACAGGGTGTGCCCCGCGGAGTCCGCGGCGACGGTGTTCACCCAGGGCAGGCCCTGGTGCCGGGCGAGGGACGTGAGGACGTCCGCCGTGCCGCCCGCCCTGGCGAAGCCCAGCGAGGTGTCGGTGAAGCGGATGTTCGCCGCGTTGGGATCGTTGAGGGCGTAAGCGGTCCCGGCCGTCCACGGCAGCGGAAGGTCGGCGCCGAGCGAGGTGACCACCGGGCCGTACCGCGTCCACCACTGGGCGCGGGTGACCGGGGAGCCGTCCTTCACGGCGACGGTCACGGTCCGCTTCGTCATCCGCTCCGGCTTGCCGTCCACGAGATACGTCGTCGGGTCGGCCGGGTCCAGTGTCAGCTGATGGATGTTCATGGGGACGCCGGTCGCCACGGTGTGGCTCCACGCGACCTTCGCGTTGAAGCCGATCTGGGTGATCGGCGAGCCGAGCAGCGACCCGCCGGAGACGTTCAGCTCACCGGGGATCGTCTGCTGCGCCTGCCAGAAGCGGCGCCCGCCGGCCCATGGATAGTGGGGGTTGCCCAGCAGCAGACCGCGGCCGTTCGCCGTGGTGTCACCGCTGAAGGCGACGGCGTTCGAGCCCATGTCCGCGTTCGTGGCGTCGAACAGCTCGCTCGCGGCTCGGGCGGCGGTCCTGGCGTCCGGGGTGGCGGGGGCCGTGTCCGTGGCGCCGGAGGTGGGCGGCTGCGCGGTGGTGATCGTGTCCACGAGCCGCCCCTCGCCGCCGAGTACGGCCAGGGCGTACGCCCGGGAGAACACGTCGAGCGTGGTGACCGGCCGTACCCAGGCGGCGCCCTGGCAGGCGGGGTCGGTGATCCGGTTCTTCTTCAGCCAGGCGTTGTAGCCGGCCGCCCAGCCCCGCATCAGGTCCTTGACCGCGCGGCTCGGTCCCAGGGGTTCGGGTTGGTCCAGCAACCGCCGCACGGTGCCCTCGTCCCGGACACCCTGGAAGTACAGGTCACTGGTGAGGTTCCTGGAGGCGGAGGAGAGTGAGAAGTCGGGGGCGGCGTCGGGCCCGAAGTGGCGGGAGCGCTCCCCCTTCACGGTCACGAAGCCGTCGGCGAGCACACACACCTGGTCGGCGGCCTGCGCCCAGCCGGTGCCGAAGCCGAGGTTCGCGTAGTCCTTCGCGACGATGTGCGGAACGCCGTACTCGGTGTAGCGGATCACGGCGGACAGACCACCGTGGGACGGGTGGTGCCCACCGGCTCGCTCGTCGGCGGCGGTGGCCGAGGGCAGTACGGCCGAGGCGGTGAACAGGGCGACGGCCGAGACCACGAGCTGTCTCAGGCGGGTGCGCATGGAGCCTCCCAACATCATTGAGGGAAGGGACGGTTGAGCGTGTCAATCCATCGGTGCGTAGTCCATACGTGTGATGGATCTTCGCTCTTGTTGACTCGCGCCCCAGGGGTCGACGTTGAGCCACTTCACGCCATGTGTGCCGGATTCCGGCCACGGGGGTGGTGCGCTTGACCTCGCTCGCGCGACGGAACGAGGATCGCGTCGGAAACACGGACGAAGGAGCGGGAATCATGACGGCTGGCCGCAGTGTGACGGTCGACGGGACGTTGCGACGCAGCGCCCGGCGCATCCCCGCCCGCGTCGCGATCCACTACGGCGAACGGTCCTGGACCTATGCCGAGCTGGACGACGCGGTCTCCCGCGCGGCCCGCGCCCTGCGTGACACCGGACTCCGGCCCGGCGACCGGGTCGCCGCCTACGGCCACAACTCGGACGCCTACCTCATCGCCTTCCTGGCCGCCGCCCGCGCCGGCCTGGTGCACGTCCCGGTCAACCAGAACCTCACCGGCGACGACCTCTCCTACCTCCTCGACCAGTCCGGCAGCACGCTCGTCCTCACCGACCCGGACCTGGCCGGAAACCTTCCCGAGGGCACCCGCACCCTGCCGCTGCGCGACGCGGACGACTCGCTCCTCGCGCGCCTCGCCGACACCGAGCCGTACGACGGCGAGGAGCCCCGCGCCGAGGACCTCGTCCAGCTCCTGTACACCTCGGGCACCACCGCGCTCCCCAAGGGCGCGATGATGACGCACCGCGCGCTGGTGCACGAGTACCTCAGCGCGATCGCCGCCCTCGACCTCCAGGCGGGGGACCTGCCCGTGCACTCCCTGCCGCTGTACCACTCCGCGCAGATGCACGTCTTCCTGGTGCCGTACCTCGCGGTCGGTGCCACGAACACGATCCTCGACGCACCCGACGGCGACCGGATCCTCGACCTCGTCGAGCAGGGCCGCGCCGACAGCCTCTTCGCCCCGCCCACGGTGTGGATCGCCCTCTCCAACCGCCCCGACTTCGCCACCCGTGACCTCAGCGGTCTGCGCAAGGCCTACTACGGGGCGTCGATCATGCCGGTGCCCGTCCTCGAACGGCTCAAGGAGCGGCTGCCCAAGCTCGCCTTCCACAACTGCTTCGGGCAGAGCGAGATCGGTCCGCTGTCCATGGTCCTCGGCCCGTACGAGCACAAGGGCCGCATGGACTCCTGTGGACGCCCCGTCATGTTCGTCGAGGCCAAGGTCGTCGACGAGGACGGCGAGGAGGTGCCCGACGGCACCCCGGGCGAGATCGTCTACCAGTCGCAACAACTCTGCGAGGGCTACTGGGAGAAGCCGGAGGAGACCGCCGAGGCGTTCCGCGACGGCTGGTTCCACTCCGGTGACCTCGCCGTGCGAGACGCCCACGGGTTCTTCACCGTCGTCGACCGCGTGAAGGACGTCATCAACTCCGGCGGCGTCCTGATCGCCTCCCGCCAGGTCGAGGACGCCCTCTACACCCACGACCACGTCGCCGAGGTCGCGGTGATCGGCCTGCCCGACGACCACTGGATCGAGGCCGTCACGGCGGTCGTCGTACGTCGGGGAGAGACGACCGAGGACGAACTCATCGCCCACGCCCGCGAGAGACTCCCCCACTTCAAGGCACCGAAGAAGATCCTGTTCGTGGACGAACTGCCGCGCAACGCGAGCGGGAAGATCCTCAAGCGGGAGCTGCGGGACCGCTTCGCGGAGGCCTGACCCAGCCCGCCCCGCAGAAGCCACCCCGCTCGCGCCGCAGAGGCCACCCCGCCCTCGCCGCCGAGGCCCGCCTTCGCCGCTGAACTCCGTTGCGGTGGTCCTCCTCCGACACGAAGATCGACGCCATGCCGACCTTCACCGCACCCGACGGAGCCGAACTCGCCTACCACCTGTGCGGCGAGGGCGACCCGCTGATCGTTCTCCCCGGCGGAGCCATGCGCGCCTCCGCCTACCTGGGCGACCTGGGCGGCCTCACCGCCCACCGGCGCCTGGTCCTGCTGGACCTCAGAGGCACGGGCGACTCCGCGATCCCCGTCGATCCGGCGACGTACCGGTGCGACCGGCAGGTCGACGACGTGGAGGCACTCCGCGCCCACCTGGGCCTGGACCGCGTGGACCTGCTCGCCCACTCGGCCGGCGGCAACCTCGCCACGCTCTACGCGGCCCGGTACCCGCAGCAGGTGTCCCGCCTGGCACTGATCACCGCCACCCCCTGGGCGGTGGGACTCCCGGTGACCGTCGACGACCGCCTCACCGCGGCCCGCCTGCGCGAGGGGGAATCGTGGTTCGCCGACGCGTATCCCGCCTTCGAGGCGGCCTGGACCGGGCGAGGCCCCTTCGACGACGCCATGATGCCCTTCTTCTACGGCCGCTGGGACGCCACCGCCCGCGCCCACACGGCCGCCGAGGAACAGCAGACCAACGACGACGCGGCCGCCGTCTACGGCTCGGCGGGCGCCTACGACCCGCCCGCCACCCGAGCCGCACTCGCCGAACTGTCGGCCCCGGTCCTCGTGTACGCGGGCGAACTCGACACCGGCCCGACGCCCGACCTCGCCCGCCGCGCGGCCGGCCTCTTCCCGGACGCCCGGTTCGTGGTCCAGCCCGGCGGCGGGCACTTCCCCTGGCTCGACGACCCCAAGGGGTTCGCCGAGCGGGTGACGGCCTTCCTCAGCGGCCGCTGACGCGGTTCCGGGGCCGGCTCACGCGTCGGCCACCGCCACCGACCGCGCCCAGCGGTAGTCCGCCTTGCCGCTGGGGGAGCGCCGGATGGCGTCCGTGAGGACCAGCTGGCGGGGGATCTTGTAGCCGGCGAGGCGGGTACGGCAGTGGCTCTGGATGTCCTCCAGGGACGGCCTCGCCGCGCCCGCGCGCAGCTGCACCACGGCGGCGACATGGTTGCCCCAGCGGGCGTCCGGCACCCCGGCGACCAGCGCGTCGTACACGTCGGGATGGGCCTTGAGGGCCTGCTCGACCTCCTCCGGGTACACCTTCTCGCCACCGGTGTTGATGCACTGCGAGCCCCGCCCGAGGACGGTGACGACGCCCTCCTCGTCGACGGTCGCCATGTCGCCGAGGAGCACCCAGCGCTCGCCGTCCCGCTCGAAGAAGGTCTCGGCGGTCTTCCTCGGATCGTTGTAGTAGCCGAGCGGAACATGGCCGCACTGCGCCACCCGGCCCGGCACCCCGACGGGCACGGGTTCGTACGTCGCCGGGTCCACGACCCGCGTACGGGAGTGGACGCGGATACGGAAACCGTCGCCCGCGCCCGAGTCCTCCGTCGCCGTGCCGTTGAAGCCGGACTCCGACGAACCGAAGTTGTTCAGCAGCATCGCGTTCGGCACCAGGGCCTGGAACTGCCGCCGGACCGTCTCCGACATGATCGCGCCGGAGGACGACACGCTGAACAGGGACGAGCAGTCCGTGCCCCTCATCGGGCCGTTGAGCGCGTCGATGAGCGGCCGCAGCATCGCGTCGCCGACCAGCGACACACTGGTGACCTTCTCCTTCTCGATCGTCCGCAGGGCCTCCTCGGCCACGAACTTGCGGTGGATGACGACCCGTTGGCCGAAGTTGAATCCGATGAAGGCGGTGAGGGTGGACGTCCCGTGCATGAGCGGGGCCGTGGGGAAGAACGTGATCCCGTCACCGCCGGCCGCGACCCGCTCGGCCAGCTCCTCCGGCGACTTCACCGGCTCCCCGGTGGGGGCGCCACCGCCCAACCCCGAGAAGAACAGGTCCTCCTGACGCCACATCACGCCCTTGGGCATGCCCGTCGTGCCGCCGGTGTAGATGATGAACTGGTCGTCGCCCGAGCGCGCCGGGAAGCCCCGCTCGGCGGACGCGGACGCCTCCGCCTCGGCGAAGTCGACCACGTCGAGCGGGGGTGCGTCCGGTGCGGGGGTCCCCACCCGCACCAGGTGCCGCAGCTTCTCCGTCCGCGGCAGCGCGGCCGCCACCCGAGCCGTGAACTCCGTGTCGAAGACCAGACCGGCCAGATCCGCGTCCCGGTAGAGGTAGACCAACTCCTCTTCCACATAGCGGTAGTTGACGTTGACCGGCACGATCCGGGCCTTCAGGCACCCGAGCGCGGTCTGCAGGTACTCGATGCCGTTGTAGAGATGCAGCCCCACGTGCTCACCGGGCTCGATCCCGCTGTCGAGCAGATGATGCCCGACACGGTTGGCCGCCGCGTCCAGCTCCGTGTACGTGAGCCGGTGTTCCGCGCCCGTACCCGGGATGTCGAGATAGGCGAGCGCCGCCCGGTCGGGGACCACGTCGACGACCGACTCGAACAGGTCGGCAAGGTTGTACTCCACCGCGCTCCTCCTGACCCCGGACGTGCCCAACCGATGTGCGGTACGCGTTGGTTCGTCGGTCATCAGAGCAAAGGGCGCCGTGACTGTGAAGGGTTCGCGCAGAAGAAATCTGACTGTGTGTCAGAAAACCCTTGTACTGGCTCCGCGCCTCCTGCAACCTGTTCTCGTTCCGGAGACGGAACCCGTGCTCGCTCTGCCCGACGGGAGGAAGCGATGGGTGGTACGGAACACCTGACCGTGCGCCGCGAAGGCGCCACCCTGGTGCTCACGCTCAACAGGCCCGAGGCCAAGAACGCGCTCTCGCTGTCGATGCTCGTCGGCCTCCATGACGGCTGGGCCGAGGCCGACGAGGACGACGAGGTCCGCTCGATCGTCCTCACCGGAGCCGGCGGTGCCTTCTGCGCCGGGATGGACCTCAAGGCCCTGGCGGGCAAGGGCATGGAGGGGCAGCAGTACCGGGACCGGCTCAAGGCCGACCCCGATCTGCACTGGAAGGCGATGCTTCGCCACCACCGGCCGCGCAAACCGGTGATCGCCGCGGTCGAGGGGTACTGCGTCGCGGGTGGCACGGAGATTCTCCAGGGCACCGACATCCGGGTCGCGGGCGAATCCGCGATGTTCGGCCTCTTCGAGGTCAAGCGCGGGCTCTTTCCGATCGGCGGCTCCACGGTCCGTCTCCAGCGGCAGATTCCGCGCACTCACGCGTTGGAGATGCTGCTCACCGGGCGGCCGTACAGCGCGCGCGAGGCCGCCGGGATCGGGCTGATCGGGCATGTCGTGCCCGATGGCACTGCACTGACCAAGGCTTTGGAGATCGCCGAGCAGATCAACGCGTGTGGGCCGTTGGCCGTGGAGGCGGTGAAGGCGTCCGTGTACGAGACGGCCGAGATGACCGAAGCGGATGGGCTGGCCGCCGAGTTGAAGCGGGGGTGGCCGATCTTCGACACGGACGATGCCAAGGAAGGGGCTCGTGCCTTCGCCGAGAAACGGCCCCCTGTTTACAAGCGGGCGTAGGCGTACCGCCCGGGGATGTCGTGTGTCGGCTGCGGGTGGTCCGTGGCTGGTCGCGCGGTTCCCCGCGCCCCTAAAAGACGGGCGTGTGCCTGTGCCCTCTTCTGAAGGAGGCAAGCTTCGATGTCCGCAATCCTCACAGCACCCCTCACCGTCGAGTTCCCGTTCACCCGGTCCGTGGGCCCCGTCCAGAGCGCTTTCCTCACCGGCCTCCGCGAACAGGTCCTCCTCGGTGTGCGTACCGGCGACGGAAGGGTTCTGGTCCCCCCTGTCGAGTACGACCCCGTCACCGCCGAGGAGATCCGCGATCTCGTCGAGGTCGCGCCCACCGGCACCGTGACCACCTGGGCCTGGAACCACGAGCCGCGCCGCGGGCAGCCCCTCGCCACCCCCTTCGCCTGGGTGCTGGTGAAGCTCGACGGCGCCGACACGGCCCTGCTCCACGCCCTCGACGCCCCCGGACCCGACTCCGTACGCACCGGCGCGCGCGTCCGTGTCCGGTGGGCCGAGGAACGGTCCGGTGCCATCACGGACATCGCCTGCTTCGAGCCGTACGACGGCGAACCGGTGGAACCGGCGGGCCACACCGGCGAGTTCGCCGACGCGATCACCGGCATCGTCGCCCCCGCCCGCCTGGACTACACCTACTCGCCCGGCCGCGCCCAGACCGGCTACATCAACGCCCTCGGCGGCCGTCGCATCGTCGGTGAACGCTGTCCGTCCTGCCGCAAGGTGTACGTCCCGCCGAGGGGCGCCTGTCCGACCTGCGGGGTGGCCACGGCGGAGCAGGTGGAGGTCGGTCCGGGCGGGACGGTCACCACGTTCTGCATCGTCAACATCAAGGCGAAGAACCTCGACATCGAAGTCCCCTACGTCTACGCCCACATCGCCCTCGACGGCGCCGGGCTCGCCCTGCACGGCCGTATCGCCGGCATCCCCTACGACCAGGTGCGCATGGGCCTGCGCGTGGAGCCGGTGTGGACGGAAGGGTCCCGCTATCCCGACCACTACCGGCCCACCGGCGAACCGGACGCGGACTACGAGACCTACAGGGAGACGCTGTGACGCGCGAGGCACCACGAGCCGCAGGCGTACGTGACATCGCCGTCGTCGCCTTCGCCCAGACCGACCACCGGCGCACCAGCGAGGAGATCTCCGAGGTGGAGATGCTCATGCCGGTACTGCACGAGGTCATGGAGAGCACCGGGCTCAAGACCGCCGACATCGACTTCACCTGCTCCGGCTCCAGCGACTACCTCGCCGGCCGCGCCTTCTCCTTCACCCTCGCCCTCGACGGCGTGGGCGCCTGGCCGCCGATCTCCGAGTCGCACGTCGAGATGGACGGGGCCTGGGCGCTGTACGAGGCCTGGGTGAAACTGCGGACGGGGGACGCCGACACCGCGCTCGTCTACTCGTACGGCAAGTCCTCGCCCGGGTCGGTGCGGGACGTCCTGACCCGGCAGTTGGACCCGTACTACGTGGCTCCGCTGTGGCCCGACTCCGTCGCCCTCGCCGCCCTCCAGGCCCAGGCGCTCATCGACGCGGGCACCGCGGACGAGCCGGCACTGGCCGCCGTCGGGGCGCGCAGCCGCGCGGACGCCGCCGCCAACTCCCACGCCCAGCCGCGGGGTCCGGTGCCCCAGGGGGACTATCTCGTACGGCCGCTGCGCACGGGGGACTGTCCGCCCATCGGTGACGGGGCCGCCGCCGTGGTCCTCGCGGCGGGGGAACGGGCCCGTGACCTGTGCGAGCGGCCCGCGTGGATCCGGGGCATCGACCACCGCATCGAGGCGCACGGCATCGGCGTACGCGATCTGACCGACTCGCCGTCCACCCGCCTCGCCGCCGAACGGGCCGGCGCGTACGAACGGCCGGTGGACACCGCCGAGTTGCACGCCCCCTTCAGCTCCCAGGAGGTGATCCTGCGCGAGGTGCTGGGGCTCGACGACGGCGTGCGGGTCAACCCGTCGGGCGGGGCCCTGGCAGCCAACCCGATCATGGCCGCCGGGCTCATCCGGATCGGCGAGGCCGCCGCCCGTATCCACCGGGGCGAGTCCGACCGGGCGCTGGCACACGCCACGTCCGGCCCCTGTCTGCAGCAGAACCTGGTCGCCGTACTCGAAGGGGATCCCCGATGAGCAAGGAGCCCGTGGCCGTCGTAGGCGTCGGCCAGACCAAGCACGTGGCGGCCCGCCGGGACGTGTCGATCGCCGGGCTCGTCCGGGAGGCCGCCCAACGGGCCCTCGACGACGCCGAGTTGACCTGGGCCGACGTCGAGGCCGTCGTCATCGGCAAGGCGCCCGACTTCTTCGAGGGCGTCATGATGCCCGAGCTGTACCTCGCCGACGCGCTCGGCGCGGTGGGCAAGCCCATGATGCGGGTGCACACGGCGGGCTCGGTCGGCGGATCGACCGCGCTGGTCGCCGCGAGCCTGGTCGCCGCCCGTGTCCACGGCACGGTGCTGACCCTCGCCTTCGAGAAACAGTCCGAATCGAACGCCATGTGGGGACTGTCCCTGCCGATCCCGTTCCAGCAGCCGCTGCTGGCCGGCGCGGGCGGCTTCTTCGCCCCGCACGTCCGGGCGTACATGCGGCGCAGCGGCGCCCCCGACACCGTCGGCTCCCTGGTGGCGTACAAGAACCGCCGCAACGCGCTGAAGAACCCGTACGCCCATCTCCACGAGCACGACATCACGCTGGAGAAGGTCCAGGCCTCGCCCATGCTGTGGGACCCGATCCGCTACTCGGAGACCTGTCCGTCCTCCGACGGGGCCGTGGCGATGGTCCTCACCGACCGCGCGGGCGCCGCCCGGGCGCCCCGGCCCGCCGCGTGGATGCACGGCGGCGCGATGCGCAGCGAGCCGACCCTGTTCGCGGGGAAGGACAGCGTGTCGCCGCGCGCGGGACGGGACTGCGCGGCCGACGTGTACCGGCAGGCGGGCATCGCGGATCCGCGCCGGGAGATCGACGCGGTGGAGATGTACGTGCCGTTCTCCTGGTACGAGCCGATGTGGCTGGAGAACCTCGGCTTCGCGGCCGAGGGCGAGGGCTGGAAACTCACCGAGTCGGGCGTCACCGAACTGGACGGGGATCTTCCGGTCGACATGTCCGGCGGAGTGCTCTCCACCAATCCCATCGGCGCCTCCGGCATGATCCGTTTCGCGGAGGCGGCGTTGCAGGTGAGGGGGCTGGCCGGAGAGCACCAGGTTGAGGGCGCCCGCCGGGTGCTCGGGCACGCCTACGGCGGCGGATCGCAGTTCTTCTCGATGTGGCTCGTGGGCGCCGAGCCGCCGACCTCCTGAACCTCCCCCTCACGTGGCCTGTCGGCGGTGGGGGGCGATCGCTAGTCTGGCGGGCGGACGACGAACCGGGAGGAGCACGGACGTGGCCGAGACCATCATGGAGCAGCGATCCCTCGACGGCTGGCACAAGCCGGCGGAACTGGACCTGAGCAACGCGGACTGGCGGTCGAGCAGCCAGGGGCGGGGAGATGTCCAGATCGCCTTTGTCGAGGGGTTCATCGCCATGCGCAACAGCGGCAGCCCCGAGAGCCCCTCGCTGATCTTCACCCCCGCCGAATGGGGTGCCTTCGTGTCGGGGGCCCGCGAGGGCGAGTTCGACCTGACCTGAGCGGCCGTGCGAGCCCTGTCGGTGGGCGGCCGGGAGCCGCCCACCGACAGGGCTCGGATGCCCGCGACGAGGAGACGGCCGCGCGGTGGCTTCCCTCGGGTTAATGGATGACGACTCGCCTATCATTAGCCTCATGGAGTACTCGATCAGTGCGGACGCGCGGCTCGCCCTGGACCTCGCATCGACCCTCCGCCATGACGGCCACGGCGGAGTCGCCGACGACCTGACCGAGCCCGTGGGGCTCGCCACCTGGGTCCGGGCGCATGCGGACGTCCTGCCGGCCACCGTCGGCCACACCGTCGACGAGGCCGCCCTCACCTCCGTACGCGAGCTCCGCGGAGCCGTGCGGGCCCTGTTCGCCCGCGCCGTCGGCCCCGGCGAGCCCAGCCCCGCCGACGGCACCCGCCCGGTGCCCGTCCCCGAAGCCCTGGCACGCCTCAACGAGGCCGCCGCCCTCACCCCGACCGTCCCTGTGCTCACCTGGGGTCCCGGCGCCGAACCCGTCGTACGCCATGAGCCCGCCACCGGCGAGGACCCGCTCACCGCCGCCCTCGCCCGCTCCGCCCTCGCCTTCCTCGCGGGCCCCGAACGGCAGCGGCTGCGCGCCTGCCACGCACCACGCTGCGTGCGCTACTTCCTCAAGGAGCACCCCCGCCAGGAATGGTGCAAGCCGTCCTGCGGCAACCGCGCCCGCGTCGCCCGCCACCACGAACGGCACAAGAAGGCGGCGAGCTGACCATCGCCTCGGAGAGCGACCCCTGCCCCCCACGCTCCCTCGGCCCCACCGCCGGACGGCACGCCGTACCATTGCGGCATGTCCTTCCTCCGCCGCCGCAGCGCCACTCCTGCCGGTCCCGACTTCGACGTACTGGCCATGGACCCGGGCGACTGGCCGGGCAATCTCGGTGCCGGCCTGCTGCCGGCCCCCGACGGCAGCTGCCAGGGCGTCTTCCTGCGCTACGACCTCTACGGCGGCCGCGGCCCCGCGATGATCATCGGCAACCTCCCGGAGGGCTCCCCGGCGCGCGAGGTCGCCGACGGCGAGATCCCCTTCGAGGTGGCCCAGCTGCTGATCGCGCTGGAGAACGAGGAGGAGATCACCGTCGTCGGTGCCGAGGACATGCCGGTGATGCAGGGTGACAACCTTCTGATCGTCCGCCGGCTCAAGCTCTCCGAGTCCCGGATCTCCTGCGTCCAGTTCGACCGCAGCGACAACGTCCTGGTGACCATCGCCGCCTGGGACCGCCCCATCACCGACGACCTGTACGCGCTGCTCAAGCCGCTCCCGGCGGAGCTGTTCCAGCAGGGCTGAGAGCGGCAAAGCACGAAGACGAAAGGGCCGGGTTCACACCCGGCCCTTCTTCGCGCCCTCAGGCGGCCTCGTCCTCACGCGGCCGGCAGCACCCGCACATCCGCCGCCCGCACGAACGCCACCCGATGGCCGAACTGGATCTCGTAATACAGGTCTTCACCGACCACGACCCTGTGCCCGCTCGTGTCGAAGGAGACGGCGTAGTAGTACTCGCCGGGCACCCGGTCACCCGCGACGTACTTCTGCCCCTTGAGGAGCTTGTACGGCCACGGGGACACCGCCTGGGCGGGCACACCCGCCGGGTACGCCGCCGCCTCCGGGTACGCGCGGCCGTACACCGGGATCTCCGCCAGGCCCTCCCGGGGCGTCACGACCAGTCCGGCCGCGCCGACCGCCGTCGGCTTCGCCTTGGAGTTCTGGAACCAGGCCTTCTGCCCCAGATACCAGATCGCCGTCCAGTCGCCCTGCCGCCCGGCGACCGCGTACTGCTGCCCGGTGGAGACCCGCGAACCGAGGTCGTTCACATCGATCGTCGAGTCGTCGCCGCCCGGCCGCAGCCCGATGTCCTTGATCAGGGGTGAGGTCACAGCGGGCTCGCTGTACAGGCGTACGGCGCTGGAGCCGTGCACCGCGCAGGGCTCGCCCCCGCTCACACAGCCGGTGAACTCGGGCCGGTTGTCGGCGTACTTCGGGAGGATGGTGACCATGGCGCTGTCCTTGCCGGACGTGGCGCCGAAGGGCTTGCCCAGCAGCTCGAAGTAGTGCCGCCAGTCCCAGTACGGGCCCGGGTCGGTGTGCATCCCCGGGATCGTCGCCGTCGTCGGGCCGGGTACGGTGTCGTGGCCCAGGATGTGCTGCCGGTCCAGCGGGACGCCGTACTTCGCGGCGAGATACTTCACCAGACGGGCCGACGCGCGGTACATCGCCTCCGTGTACCAGGCGTCCGGCGAGGCCAGGAAGCCCTCGTGCTCCAGGCCGACCGACCCCGCGTTGACGTACCAGTTGCCGGCGTGCCAGCCCACGTCCTTGTTCTTGATGTGCTGGGCGATGTGACCGTCCGTGGAGCGCAGCGAATAGTGCCACGACACATAGGTCGGGTCCTGGACCAGTTCGAGAGTGGTGTCCCAGTAGCCCTCGGTGTCGTGGACGACGATGTACCGGATGCGCTGCGAGGTCGGCCGGTCGGCCAGGTCGTGGTTGCCGTAGTCGTTGTCGCCGAACTCCTCGTACGGAGCCGGGATCCACTCGCAGGACACCGTTGTCGGACACTCCGCGCCGTCCGCGGCCGCCGCGCGCAGCCCCGCCCGGGACAACTGCCCGGTGTCGGGGCGCAGACCCGGCTCGGCGGCGAGCGCCACCCGCTGACCGGCGTCCGTGACCCGCCCGGCGCCGTCGCGGATCACGGCGAACACCTCGTTCGCGTACGCCGCCGCCGTCGCCCGGTCGTCGGCGCCCGAGAAGCGCGCCACCGCCCCGTACCAGTCCGCCGGATCGGCACTCGGCTCCGCGCCGAGCTCCCGCTGCGCGGCGGCGAGCAGCGCGGCCCCGCCCGCCACATTGGCCTCGGCGTCCGTGCGCAGCGTCCGCGCGGGCAGACCGGTCAGTTCGGCCGCCTTCGTCAACGTCCGCAGCCGGGACGGGAGTTCGGACGACTCGGGCAGATCCGCCTCGGCCACCAGGGGCGGCCGGGAGTCGTCGCCGCGCGCGTCCTCCGTGCCCTCGCTGTGGTGCGGGGCCTCGGCCAGGGCCGTGCGCGCGTCGGTGAGGTGCATGGGGCCGTAGCCGCCGGTGACGCTCGGCGCGCCGCCGTGGGCGTCCCAGCGGGACTGCAGATAGGAGACGCCGAGCAGAACGCTGCGCGGAACGCCGTACTCGGCGGCAGCGGCGCCGAACGCGCCCTGCAGACGGACCGACGCGGCGGACGACTGGGCGGCGGGCGGGGCAGCCCCCAGCAGGGGCAGCAGCAGGACGGCGGGGGCTGCGGTGAACGCCGTTCTGCGCAAACGTCCGGGCAGTGGGGTGGGCCTGCGGTCGGTGGGGGATCCTCGCAAGGCGGCCTCCTGGAATGGTGGGGCGATGGCGGGCCGGGCGGAGCCTGGGGACACCTCCCACGCTGGGGGGAGAAGCCGAGCGTGGGGGAGTGCACCAGTGCTATCGGTCGGCCGACGATCCGTCAATCATGCCCGGAGGAGGCCGTTTCCCCGGTGATTGGCTGCCCTGACATGACGAAGGTCCGCGGCGCGCCCCTGTCCAGGGCGCACTGCGGACCTTCCTTTCCTCTCAGCGAGTGCCGACCGCCGCCCGTACGGCCTTGCGGGCCATCTGGCAGTCGTCGTGCAGCCGCCTGAGCAGCAGCCGCTGTTCCTCGCCGGACGGCGCGGCGGCCGGGTGGGCCGGGCCCGGTGCCGCCGGGGTCGAGTCGTGCATCGAACGCTGCACGGCTGTCTCGTAGGTACGGATCTCACGGGTCAGTACGAGCATCAGGTTCACCAGGAACGCGTCCCGTGAGGCCGGGCCCGCCGACTGCGCCAGCTGACTGATCTGCCGCCGCGCCACCGGTGCGTCCCCGAGCACCGCCCACAGCGTCGCCAGGTCGTACCCCGGCAGATACCACCCCGCGTGCTCCCAGTCCACCAGCACTGGACCGGCCGGTGAGAGAAGGATGTTCGACAGGAGGGCGTCGCCGTGACAGAACTGGCCCATGCCCTGACGGCCCGACGCGTGCGCGATGCCGTGCAGGAGCTTCTGCAGATCGCCCATGTCCCGGTCGGTGAGCAGACCCAGCTCATGGAATCGGGAGATCCGCTCCGCGTAGTCCAGCGGGGCGTCGAACGTCCCCGCCGGTGGCCGCCACGCGTTCAGCCGGCAGATCGCGCCGAGCGCCGCCCGGATGTCGGCGCGCGGCGGCGCCTCCACCGGATGCCGCTGCAGGGCTGCCACCCGGCCCGGCATCCGCTCGATGACCAAGGTGCAGTTGTCCGGATCCGCCGCGATCAGCTTCGGCGCCCGCACCGGGGGGCGGTGCCGGACGAACGAGCGGTATGCGGCTATTTCGTGCCGGAGCCGCTCCTCCCAGATGGATGAATGGTCGAGTAAACACTTGGCGACGGCCGTGCTGCGCCCTGTCGTACCGACGAGCAGCACCGAGCGGCCGCTGCGGCGCAGCACCTGGACCGGAGTGAACTCCGGACAGATGCGATGCACCGAGGCGATCGCCGTGCGCAGCTGCGCGCCCTGGGGGCCGGACAAGTCGAGTCTCCCGCTGAGCGGTTGGGTGCCGAGCCCCGGCACACGCCGAGCCCGGCCGCCACCGAGCATCGGGGCCGCCGTACGCGTGGGGTCGAGGTAGGGGCCGCCGCTGCCCGGCTGGCGGGGGTGCAGGGACCGGGGAGGAGCGGACACGGAGGACGATGCTGCGTACATGGGGGAAGACAGATCCCTTCGTGTGCCGGCGAGGTCACGCGCTGCCCGCCCCGGCCGATCCGAGGACACCCTGGGGAGTGCCCGTCGGGGCGACCGGGTCGGGGTGGCGCTTTCCTACCTGACACCGGATGGCCCATGGCACACCATGTAGCGCACCCTGGCGAAGCCTGGCGAATAGTCCCCCAGCAACTGACAGCGGGCTACATTCAACTCAGCCGAGAACCTGGGGGCTTGACGTGAGCGGACAACCCAATACCCGACTCGCAGACCTGTTCGGCCTGGCCGGCTGGTCCAAGGGAGAGCTCGCGAGGCTGGTCAACCGGCAGGCGGCGGCCATGGGCCACCCCCAGCTGGCGACCGACACCTCACGGGTGCGGCGGTGGATCGACATGGGAGAGATCCCGCGCGATCCCGTGCCGCGGGTGCTGGCGGCGTTGTTCACCGAGCGTCTCGGCCGTGTCGTGACCATCGAGGACCTCGGTCTGGTCCGGCACGGGCGTACGGGAAGACGGCAGGACGGCGGGAATGTGGAACATCCCGACGGTGTGCCGTGGGCGCCCGAACGGACTGCTGCGGTCCTCACCGAATTCACGGGAATGGACCTCATGCTCAACCGACGCGGCTTGGTGGGTGCGGGCGTCGCGCTCACCGCGGGATCCGCACTCAGCAGCGCCATGCACGACTGGCTGCACACCGATCCGGCCCTCGCGGCCGACGCACCCGATCTCGACAACCCCCTGCACGCCGACCCCGCCGGGTTCGACCGTTACGAGGCCGCCCCCATCGGGGCGCAGGAGATCGAGGAACTGGAGCGCTCGGTCGAGGTGTTCCGGGCCTGGGACGCGGCCCGCGGCGGCGGGCTGCAACGCAAGGCTGTCGTGGGACAGCTGAACGAGGTGGGAGGCATGCTCTCCTACCGCCACCCCGAGCATCTCCAGCGCCGCCTGTGGGGCGTCGCCGCCAACCTCGCCGTCCTAGCGGGCTGGATGTCGCACGACATCGGCCTGGAACCCACCGCCCAGAAGTACTTCATCATCGCCGCCCACGCCGCCAGGGAGGGCGGTGACCGGCCCCGCGCCGGAGAGGCCCTCTCGCGGGCGGCCCGACAACTGGTGCACCTCGGCAAGCCCGACGAGGCGCTCGACCTGATGAAACTCGCCCAGTCCGGCTCCGGCGAGCAGGTGCTGCCGCGCACCAAGGCCATGCTCCACACCGTCGAGGCCTGGGCCCAGGCCTCCCTGGGCAAGGGCCAGGCCATGCGCCGCACCCTGGGCCAGGCCGAGGACCTGTTCGTCTCCGACCGGGGGGACGTTCCGCCGCCCAGCTGGATGCAGATGTTCAAGGAGGAGGATCTCTACGGCATGCAGGCCCTGGCCTACCGCACGCTCGCGGAGCACGAACCGGCCGCGGCCAAGCAGGCCCAGCACTACGCGCAGAAGGCTCTGGAACTGCGCGTCGACGGCCGGCAGCGGTCGAAGATCTTCGACTTCCTGTCCATGGCCTCGGCCTCCTTCATCGCCGACGACCCGGAACAGGCGGCCAGTTACGCCCGCCTCGCCCTGGCGGCGATGGGCTCCAACTCCTCCCACCGCACCTGGGACCGGCTGCGTGAGATGTACCGGCTCACCGGTCAGTACTCCAGCTATCCGAAGATCCAGGACCTGCGGGAGGAGATCAAACTCGCCCTGCCCAAGACCCAGCCGAAGAACAAGGGCGACATCGCGTCGGCGTGACCCCTCGGGGGCAGACTCCTCAGGAGCTGACCCTGGCGACGAGTACGCAGGCGTCGTCCGCACGCTCGGTCTCGCCGAACTCTTCCACCACTGTCCGTACACATTCCTGGGCCGTACGCGCCGCGCCGATCCGTGGGGCCAGGTCCAGCAGCCGCTGCACGGCTGCCTCTCCTCCCCGCCGGGGGACCAGTCCATCGGTGTGCAGGAGCAGCAGGTCGCCCTGTTCGAGCGTCACTTCGGCCTGCCCGTAGACGGCACCCGAGGTCGCTCCGAGCAGGACGCCGTCCGGCGATGTCAGCACACGCCCCGTCCCGCCGCGGAACAGCAGCGGGGCGGGGTGCCCCGCCTGCGCCCAGACCAGGGTGCGGGTCGCCGGCCGGTAGCGGCAGCAGACGGCGCTGCCGAGGGCCGGTTGCACCGTGGCGTCCAGTAACTGGTTGAGGCAGGCCATCAGCCGGCCCGGCTCCGTGCCCGCCATGGCCAGGCCGCGCAGCGCGCCGATCAGCATCGCCATGCCCGAGGTGACGGTGACTCCGTGACCGGTGAGGTCGCCCACGCTCAACAGGCTCTCGCCGCCCGGCAGTTCGAGGGCGTCGTACCAGTCGCCGCCGATCAGCGCACTAGTCGAGCAGGGCAGGTAATGGGCGGCCAGGTCCAGCCTCTCGGGGCCCTGGTGCGGGAGCCGCAGGGAGCCGCGCCACGGCGGCAGCACGGCCTCCTGCAGCTCGACCGCGACCCGGTGCTCGGTCTGCGCGAAGTGCCGCTGACGGTGCAGCGAGTCACGGGTCTCGCTCACTGCCCGCTGGCTGCGCCGCAGTTCGCTGACGTCCCGCAGGACGGCCCACATCGAGGCCGTACCGCCGTCGTCGTCGAGCACGGGCTCGCCCATCATGTGCACGGTGCGCACTCCGCCGTCGGGGAGCAGGACTCGGAACTCCCCGTCGATGCGTTGTGCGTCGATCAGACAGTCCGTGACCATCGCCGTCAGCTTCGGCCGATCCTCGTCGAGCACCAGCGAGGGCAGTTCGTCGAGGGTGAGCGGCGGGGCGGCGGCGTCGCGGCCGAGGATCTGATACAGCTCCCCGGACCAGCTCGCCTCGTCGGTCAGCAGGTTCCACTCGGCGCTGCCGACCCGGCTGAGCAGCGATTCACGCCGGGGCGCCGGGGGCGGCGCGACCGGGAGCCCGGCCGGGGCCGCGGGGGTCGGCGGCGGGGCCGGACCGTCCCGCAGCTGGGCCAAGTGGCCGTCCAGATCGCTCAGTTGATTGAGCGCCAGATCATAGAGCGCGCGCTGCCAGCGGACCTCCGGGTCCGCTTCGTCGGCGGGCGCGTCACGGCGTACGGCGTCCACGTCGCCCCGCAGTCGCCGCGTCTGCGAGATGAGCGCGTCGACCGTGCCGCGTCGGGGCGGCTGGGCGGCGGGGCGATCCGCAGAGAGAGGGGACGGCATCACGTACTCCGATGGGGGACGGTACGACCAACGCTGACGTAAGGGCCGATTACGACTGTTGCACAGCCCGCGACGCGCTGTAAGGGATTTGGCAAGACACGATACGGTGGTGCTTCTGGCATATGCCACCGTCCTTGCGGTCGGGGTTCTCCACCGCACGCGGGTACGCGTCCTGAGGGTCCAAGTCGTAGGAATCGTACGTGACTTGACGGACCGTCGACCGCATTCACCTGTCTTTCATTCCCCTGTTCGAGGGGCATATGTACGAGCCCCTCGATTCCATGGAACGGCCTCTGTGAACCCGGCCTCGTCGACGCCTCCGCGTGAGCCCGAAGGTCGCGGCGCGGGTGACATGGGTCACAGAGGTGAATCCAGGGAGCCGTCTCATGCGAAAGCCCTCCGCGAGGTCGAGAAGGCACGTCGGCGCACCCGGTCGGCCCGCACCGCAGGAAGAGCTTCACCCGAAACGGAGACCGTTCATGACCGTCACGCTGGAACAGCCCGCCCGCGCTCTCCTCATCACCGCCGAGGACCGGGAGGTCCCGGTGCCCGCGAGCCTGCGCTATTCCTCCGACGATCCGCTGGCCGTGCACCTCGACTTCCCGGCCGACATCTCGCTGAACGGTTCCATGGTGACCTGGACCTTCTCCCGCGAACTGCTGGAGGAAGGCGTGCGGGCCCCCGCCGGCGCCGGCGACGTGCACATCTGGCCCTGCGGCCGCTTCCGCACGGTGGTCGAACTGCACTCCCCGTACGGCATGGCCCTGCTCCGGTTCGAGAAGGCGGCTCTCCAGCGCTTCCTGGTGCGCAGCTACGCCGTCGTCGGCGCCGGGAGAGAAGAGCTGGGCCCGGCCCTCGACCGGGGCCTGACGACCCTCCTCGGCGGTGTCTGACACCAGTCCCGAGGTGTGCCGGTGGGCGACGGCCGGGGTTCAGTACCGCAGGACGCCCGCGATGCCCCGGGCGTCGCCCAGCGTGCCGTCGGGGACGAAGCGGACCTCGGCGCCGGTGTCCAGACACCGCTCTACGATCTCGTCCACGATGTCCTCGCGGACGTCGAGGTCGCCGCTCTCGGCCGGGACGAGGTGCCCGCCGCCTCCGTCGGCGCGGACGGCCGTCCGGTAGTTCTCCTCCACGGCCAGAAGCTGGATGCGGCCCTGCTGGGCGTTCTGCCGGACCTCGTCGACCCCGGCGGCGAACGCCTTGTGGCCGCGGGCCGCTTCGAGCCGCCGGGCGACGGTGTCGACGTTCCTGCGGTCCTCGGCGGCGATCAGGGGCCCGACCGCCTGCCACACGGCCTCCGGGGTGCCGTGCGCGAGACCGCCGTGCGGGATGTGCGTGGCGTCCCTGGTGACCGTGCCGATCTCGTCGAACAGGGACAGCGCGGCCGTCTCCCCGGTGAGGTACGCGGGCCGGGGCCGAGCGCGCAGCAGCCGGGCCAGCGCGGTGTCGGCGTCACGCAGGAAGCGGCGGGTGTCCTCGTCGCGGAAGGCGGACGGCAGGTCGCCGATCCGCTCCTGCCGCTCGGCGTCGAAGTTGTCGCGGTCCCTGGTCAGCGGGAACCCGCCGGTGTGCGCCTCGGAGACGCGGTCGCCGCCGCCGTTCCACAGGGTGACCCGGTCCGAGGAGACCGAGAGCACCCAGAACGGCCGCTCGGCGGCCTGCGCGGCCACCAGGTTCCGGGTGAGGAAGGTGTCCGCGAGCACCACCCGCTCCGGCACCGGACGGGCCAGCGACCACACCTGGTGCTCACCGGGCGCCGCGAAGATCGCCAGGCCGTCCTCGGCGTGCGTCAGATCCACCTCGGACAGGGCCTGGTCCAGCTGTTCGACGACGTCGTGGCGCCGCTCCCGCGTGACCGCGGGATCGTGCTCCAGTCGCTTCTTCGCCTCGGCCACCACATTGCGCAGCCGGACCGGATCCTGGGTGTTCTCGGGTTCCCGGCGGTGGGTCGGCGTCAGCACCGACACCGCGGGGTAGGGCCGCGGGCGGCGCAGTTCGGTGAGGGTCGTGGGACTGAGGGCATGCTCCATGACTTCACGATAGGACTGATTCGCGTGTCGGGCATTTGGGGTAAGAAGGCTCCCGCCGCAGGCGGCCTCGGCGGTCGCAGGAGGGCAGCGAAGGAGCCCGTCGGCGCGCACCGGTGATGGGGCGCGCGCCGACGGGCTCGTCGATGCCGTGCGGCTGCCGTGAGGGTCAGCCGACTTCCTTCTTGAGCGCCTTGTCGGCGGCGGCCTTGGACGGCTTCCACCAGGTCGTCACCGGCTCCCAGACCTTCACCTTCTTGCTCGCGCCCAGCTGCTTCGCGGTGAAGGTACGGCCGTTGAGGTTGGGGTTGGCCGACACGGTGATCGTGCCGACGCGACGGGCGTCCGGGTCCTTGAGGTCGGCGATCGTACGGACGGCCGCGTACACCGTCTTCCCCGAGCCGACCTTGTACGGCCCGCTCTCGCCCGACGGCACCGGCAGGGCCGCCCCGTCGAGGTCGCCGAAGGTGACGACGGGAAGGCGGTCGATCGTGCAGGTGCGCGTGCCGGTGTTCTTGACGCTGATGTGCACGACCCGCGCGTCCTTGGACTGCTTGGCCCCCAGCTTGAGGACCTTCGCCTTGCAGACCGGGGTCTTCGCGGCGGGCTGGGCGGCCAGCCCCTGCGGGGCGGCGGTGAGGAGCAGAGCGGCGCCGGCGGCCGCCGCGGTCGAGACGGTGAGGAAGGAACGGATACGCATCGGTGGAATCCCCCAGTTTTGGTCACGTACGGGTACGGCACGCGCAAAGGCGACGCCTGCCCAGTGTGACGCGCCGAGTGCGCGCGGGGTTGTACCCGACCCGTGCGTGTTACACGCCCGATGCTCAATCGTCGGCTCCGCAGGAACTTCCGTCGTCCGGCAGCGTCCCGAACAGCAGGAAGTCGTCGACCTTCGCGTGCACGCACTTGGACGACCCGTACCCGGTGTGCCCCTTGCCCTTGTTGTCGAGGACGACCGCCGAGGAGCCGAGCCGCTCAGCCGTCTCCACGGTCCAGCGGTACGGGGTGGCCGGGTCGCCCCGGGTGCCCACGAGCAGCATCTTCGGGGTGTCGACGTCCCGCACCTCGTCGCGGATGTAGTCGGTGCCCGCCGGGCGGCCGTGGCACATCAGCACCTGGGTGAGCCGGTACCGGCCGAACACGGGGGAGGCGTCCTCGTAGGCCGCGCGCAGGTCCTTCAGGTTGTCGGTGATCTTCTTGGCGGTGGGCCGGTCGGGGTCGTCGGCGCAGTTGATCGCCATGAGCGCGGCCGGAAGGTTGTCCGGCGGGACCTCCCCGGCGTCGACGAGCCCGCTGTGTGGGGTCGGGGTGCCGGACGCGCTGGGCTCGGGAGGCTCGTGCGGGCGGGCCGGCGCCGAGGACCGGTACGGGACGGTCGTCGGGGCGAAGCCGCCGCCCGTGAGTGCCACGACGCCCCGGGTGTCCCCGTCGTGGACGAGCATGTTGAGCGCCTGGGTGAGCATCGGCCACATCTGTTCGCTGTAGAGGGCGTGGCTGATGGCGCCCACCAGGTCCTGGCCCGTGAAGTCCTGCCCGAAGTCCGACGGCACGGGGTACTCGTCGAGCGAGTCGACCAGCGCCACGACCTGCTCACGGGCGGAGCGGGAGTCCTGTCCGAACGGGCACGTCAGCTCCTCGGTGCACGCGTCGAGGTAGTCCTCCAACGCGGTCTGCTGGCCCGCGGCACCCACCAGACCCTGCTCGGCCAGCGGCTCGGTCAGGGTGTCCACCCCGTCGAGGACCATCCGGCCCACCTTCTCGGGGAACTGCGCCGCGTACACCGCGCCCAGCCGGGTGCCGTAGGAGAAGCCGAGGTAGTTGAGTTTCTTGTCGCCGAGGGCGGCGCGCATCACGTCCAGGTCGCGGGAGGCGCTGGCTGTGCCGATGTACGGCAGCACCGGGCCGGAGTGCTTCCTGCACGCGGCCGCGGCCCGCCGCAGCTGCTTGAGGGCGGCCTGCGGGTCGTTCGCGTCCTCGCCGCTGTCGGTCGCCTCGAGTGCCTCGTCGGTGCCGTCGCCGCAGCTGACGGGAGACGATCGGCCCACGCCGCGTGGATCGAAGGTGACGACGTCGTAGCCGTCGGTGAGATCCATGAAGTCCTTGCCGCCGTAGGCGAGTTCGGGGACGCCCGGGCCGCCGGGGCCGCCGAAGTTCAGCAGCAGCGAGCCGCGCGAGTCGCCGGTGGCCCGGTAGCGGGCCATCGCCAGGTCGAGGGTTCCGGCCTTGGGCCGGGTGTAGTCGATCGGCACGGTGACCTTGCCGCACCGCAGATCCTTGGGCATCTCCGTGCCCTCGCACTTCGACCACTTGATCTTCTGCTGGTAGAAGCGGGTCAGATCGGGCTGCTTGTCGTCCTGCTCGTCGTCGGCGCCCGCCGCCGTGGCCGGCAGTCCGGCCCCCAGCAGGGCCAGCACCGCGACCGCGGCTCCGGCGAGCGGGCGCCGTCTGTGCGTGGACCGCATGCGCGCCTCCAGGGACACCCGGCCGGGGCGGCCGGGGACAACCCCCGGATCACCATAGGCGGCCCCTCGCGGCCCCGCCTCCCGGCGGGCGGGCCGGGCGGGAGCGCCGTACCCTGCGCCGCGACGAGGCCGTGCGACGGCCGTGAGCAGGTCGCCCGTACGCGTGAACCGGGGCGTAGGACGGGTCAGGCGCCCGGCGATGTCGGCTGTTTCCCGCGTCGCGGGCACGATCGGGCGTCGGCGAGGATGCTGCGGGGTGCGGCCTACCACGCACCCGCGGTCGCCCGGCGACCGCGCACCCGTGACCTCAGCGAAGGAGCGCAGAGATGACCTCTCCGGGGCATCAGGACCTCGTCGTCACCCGGGCCACGCTCGACGACTGGGCGGTGGTCGCCCGGTGGGCGGGGGACGAGGGCTGGAACCCGGGGCTCTCGGACCCGGCGTGCTTCTTCGCGCAGGACCCCGAGGGCTTCTTCATCGGCCGGCTCGACGGGGAACCGGTCTCGTCCGTCTCCGTCGTGAACTACGGCGACGGATACGCCTTCCTCGGCTTCTATCTGGTCCGCCCGGATCTGCGGGGCCGGGGCCACGGCCTCGCCACCTGGAAGGCCGCCCTCGCCCACGCGGGAGGCCGCGCGGTCGGCCTGGACGGCGTCGTCGCGCAGCAGGACAAATACCGGCAGTCCGGCTTCGAGCCCGCCCACCGCACCTTCCGGTACTCGGGCGTCGTGCCCGGGACACCCGTGCCCGACGGTGTCCGGCCGGTCGAGGACGCAGCCTCCCTCGCCGCGTACGACAGTGCCTGCCACCCGGCCGACCGCCCCCGTTTCCTGCGGCACTGGCTCACCGCCGACGGACACCGGGCCCTCGCGCGCGTCGTCGACGGGCGGCTCACCGGCTACGGCGTCATCCGTCCCGGCCGGGACGCCCTGCGGATCGGCCCGCTGTTCGCCGAGACCGCCGCCGACGCCCGTGCGCTCCTCGCCGGACTGGCCGCCGAGGCCGCCGGCCGCGAGCTGGCCGTCGACGTGCCGGAGCCGAACACGGCCGCCGTGGCGCTGGTCGAGGAGTACGGTCTGACGCCCTCCTTCGAGACGGCTCGTATGTACACCGGCCCGATCCGGCCGTACGCGGCGGAGCGCGTCTTCGGGGTCACGACTCTGGAGCTCGGCTAGGCGCAGGGGCGGCGTCGCCGGCGACCCCGGCCGGGGGAGCGGCCTTGGTCGGCGGGGCGTCGCCCTTCCTGAACGCCCACTCCATGCGCGGCTCGACGACACAGCGGAGCGCCGCCCGTACGGGCGCGGTGCACAGCAGGGTGATGCCGCCGACCGCGAGGGCCGTGACCGCGAGTTCCCCGAGCGGGGTGTGCAGCCACTCCACGGCGTACCAGTCCCGGAAACGCGCCCACTTGATCACGAAGCCGTGCAGCAGATAGCCGTACATCGTGCCCGCGCCGAGCGCCGTGAACCACAGCTGCCGGCGCGGCACCCAGGCCAGGAAGCAGGCCGTCAGCAGCACCGCCAGACTGAACAGGGCGGGCGTGGTCAGCACCCCCGCCCAGCGGGACACGCCCTGGCCGGTGACGCTGCCCCGGTGGTAGAACCAGCCGGCGTCGAACCACGGCGCCACCCCGTACGCCACCACGAGCGCTCCCAGCCCGACCGGGAACAGACACAGCCGTACCCGGCGGGTGCGCAGCCGCTCGAAGTGCTCGGGCCGCAGGGTCAGGCCCAGCACGAAGAACGGCAGGAAGCCCAGCACGCGCTGGATGGAGACGTCGCCGCCGAGATCCGGTGACACCGCCGCCAGCATCGCCAGACCCAGCGCCACCGGCAGCGGGTGGCGCAGCATCAGCCACAGGGGCGTGGTCAGCCGCCAGATGAAGAGAGCGACCAGGAACCACATCACGTACCAGGGATCCAGCAGGCTCAGCGGATAGCCCGGATCGTCCTGCGCCCACCGGTAGAACAGCGTGTACGCCGTCTCGAACACGACGTACGGCAGGACCACCCCCGTCATCAGCCGCTTCAGCCGGCCGGGCGCCATGTCGAAGCTTCGCGAGAAGTACCCGGAGATCAGGGCGAAGGCCGGCATGTGGAACGCGTAGACGGTCAGATAGGCGGCGGTCGCGGCCCGGCTGCCGTACGTCAGCGGCTCCCACGCGTGCCCGCAGGCCACCAGGACGATGGTCAGGTACTTCGCGTTGTCGAAGTACGGGTCCCGCGAGGCCCGCCTCGCCCGTGGCTTCTCCCGGTCGGGAGGGGCCGTGGGGGTGGGGCGGGTGTGCTGCACCACGTCTTCGGGCATCGGTGAAGGCTCTCCGGACTGCGACGACGGAACCCGGACCGCCTGCCCCGTCCCGCGGCTGTCAGTCATCGTCGGCGACGGCACCGACGGTTTTGGCGTGGAACCGCCGGTGCAGGGCCCGTACCTCCCCGGCCAGCTCCGGCACCGGCCCCTCGACCGCCACCCCGGGTGCGATCTCCCGTACGGGCAGCGTCCGCACCGGTGGCGCGGGCACCCCCAACTCGCCCAGCCAGACGGCCAGTTGCTCGGACGAGGCGACGTACACGATACGGCCGAGACCCACCCAGGCGTGGGCGGCGGCACACATCGGACAGTGCTCGCCCGAGGTGTACACGGTCGCCGCCGCGCGTTCCCCGGGGGTGAGCCGGGCGGCCGACCAGCGGGCCAGCTCGAACTCCGGGTGACGGGTGCGGTCACCTCCCGCCACCCGGTTGTGGTCCTCGGCCAGGACCGTGCCGTCACCGCCGACCAGGACCGAACCGAACGGTTCGTCTCCGGTCTCCAGTGCCTCGGTCGCGAGCTCCACGCAGCGTCGCAGGTACACCAGTTCGGACTCGTTCACCATGCTCGTACGCACCCTCCTCGTGGAGCGCTCGGCCGCGCTCCGCGGGGTGCACCCTACGGCGTGTGTCCGGGGCACACGTCCTTTCGCGAGCGACACCCGTACGGCCCCACCGGCCGGCTCAACGCAGGGCGCGGGCGAAGGCCCGTAGCGCTCCGGTGCGTGAGACGGCGGGTGAATTCCGTTGCCAGGGCGAACGACTGATGATGGAGTGAGCAGCATGGATCACGCTGCTGTGCTGGCACTGTTCGACCGGGACATGCGAGAGGGCGCCCGCCCCGACGGGCCCGGAGCCCGGATCGAGCGCGTCGGCGGGGTGGTGCGCCAGGTCGGCTTCGAGAACGGCTGGAGCGGCGTCGTCTGGTCCGACCTGGACGAGGCCGGAGCGGACGCGGCGATCACCGAGCAGATCCGGTACTTCTCCGGCCTCGGACGCGACTTCGAATGGAAGCTGTACGGCCACGATCTCCCGGTCGACCTGGGACAACGCCTGCGCGACGCCGGCTTCACGGCCGCTCCGGAGGAGACGCTGATGATCGCCGAGGTCGCCGACCTGACCCTCGACGTCGAGCCGCCCGAGGGCGTACGGCTGCTGCCGGTCACCGACCGTGAAGGTGTGGACATGGTGGCCGACGTCCATGAGAAGGCCTTCGGCACGGACAGCACCCGCCTGCGCCACCAGCTGCTGGCCCAGCTCACCGGGGACACCGAGTCGGTCGTGGCCGTCGTGGCCCTCGCCGGGGACGAACCGGTGAGCGCCGCCCGGATGGAGTTGCTCCCCGGCACGCGCTTCGCCGGCCTGTGGGGTGGCGGCACCGTCGAGGGCTGGCGCGGTCGCGGTGTCTACCGGGCCCTCGTCGCCCATCGCGCCCGCGTCGCCGCCGACCGCGGCTACCGCTACGTCCAGGTCGACGCGTTGGCCCTCAGCCGCCCGATCCTGGCCCGCCTGGGCTTCGAGCCGCTCACGACGACGACGCCGTACGAGTACGCGGTCGGGGGCGCGGCGGAGTGACCGGTTGCGGCGTCGCCGGGGGCCGATAGGTCGCCCAGAAGGTCGCGCCCCGGTGCGTCACAGGTCGAGCTGGTACTCGATCGCCGTGTGCGTGGGCCGGTAGCCGAGCGCGTCGTTGACCTGGCGCATGGGGATGTTGTTCTCGGCGGTGTCGGTGAGCAGCGCCAGGTCCGGGACCAGGCGGTGGGCGTGGAGGACCGCCTTCGCCTTCATCCAGAGCCCCAGCCCGTGACCCCGGTGCTCGGGCAGCACGGCGGTGCCGTAGTGCTGCCCGTCGCCCTTGCCGTCGCCCGGGAGGACGAGCTCCGAGAAGCCGACGATCGTGCCGCTTGACGTGTGTACCGAGGCCACGGTGTACAGCGAGTCGCCGCGCTGCGCGATCGCCTCGGCGGCGGCCACGACCCGTTCGACGTCCCAGACGACGGTGCCGTAGTCGGTGTCGCCCATCGGCATGTCGTCCATCGCGCGGCGCGACGCGGCGTAGGTTCGCGCGAGTTCGGCCGGTACGACGCCCGCCCAGCCGGTCAAGTGGTAGCCCGGGCGGGGCTGTTCGACGATCCGGGTGACGTGGTCCGGGTCGATCCCGGCGAGTTCGAGTCGGGCGTATGTCAGGGTCAGCACCCGGCGGAAGCCTCGTGCCGCGAGGAACGCGTCGCCGGGGGAGCCCTGTTCGGTCTGGGCGATGACCGCGCGGCGCCCCTCGTCCCGTGCCGAGGCGACCGCCTCGTCGAGCAGCGCGGCGCCGACGCCCTGCCGCCGCTCGGCCGGGTGCACGGTGACGTCCAGCTCCGCGAGATGCGTCTGCCCCTCCTTGGTGAACAGTCGCAGGAAGGCCGAGCCGAGGGGCGTGCCGTCCGCCCCGGATGCCAGCCAGGCCAGCCGGTGACTCGACGGAGTGGCGGCGGGGTCGGTCAGCTTGGTGAGGCGCGGGGGCAAGGGAACTCCGGAGCTGGTCGGCGGGCGAACGACGAGGGCCCGGCGACGCTAGCCGCCGGGCAGGACGACCCGCAACGGATTTCGGGCACGCGCGGTCTCCCGGCCCGCCGCGCTTCGGACGTACGCGAGCGTCGATCACCGTTCGGGAGGTACGCGAGCGCGAATCACCGTTCGGGAGGTACGCGAGCGCGAATCACCGTTCGGGACGTACGCGAGGGCCACGCGTCGTTCAGGACTTGTGCGCGCGCCGATCGCCGTTCGCGCCACATCCGTCAGCGCCGGGGGTCACCCGGGACGTACGCGCGTGCCGGCCGGTCGTCCCGTGGCCCTCAGCGTCGTGCCCTCGTGCGGTCCAGGGCCGCGATGCCCAGTGCCGCCAGGGCGATCTGGATGAGCCACTCGGCCCAGTCGACGCCGTCGGTGTCGGCCACGCCGACCCCCGCGGCGATCGCGGAGCCGATCAGCGCGGCGACGATGCCGACGAGGATCGTCAGCAGGATGCCGATGCGCTGCCGACCCGGCACGACGAGCCGGCCGAGTATCCCGATGACGATGCCGATGATGATGGCACTGATGATGCCGTCGATCTCCATTGATCTCCGCCCCTGTTCGTCGGTTCCCCGCACCCCTGCGAGTGCCCTTCGAACGCGAGTGCAGTCCGCCCCCGTTTCACGTTCTTCACGAGAGCGTCACCCATCCCGTGACGGCCGGCACCTCCGCCGCGATGTCCATGACGGCGCATCCGTCGGTCGCGCCCCGGTCGGTGTACGCGGGGGCCCGCTCGTCCAACACGCGTGCCTTGCGCGCACTGCCGGCCGGCTCCCGTTCCAGCTCGGAGCCGATCTCCCGTCCTCCGAGCCGCCGTTCGGCCGCGTCGTCGGAGGCGGTGAGGAGGACCGTACGATCCGTGCGTCGGCGCCCAGGGCCCGCTGGAAGGTGCCCGCGGTCTCGGTCAGTACGCTGAGGGTGTTGGTGTGGACGAGCCACCGGTAGCCGAGGTCGGCGTAGTTGCCCATTCAGCGGTGAGGTTCCGTCGGCGATGCCTGCCGACCCCGGCCTGCCCGCCGATGAGCAGGACCTCCGCGCGGTCCGTCTAGCCCGCCACCTCCCCCGCCACCTCCAGGGAGTCGAAACCCGGCTGCGCGGCGGACCACAGCGCCCTCCGGATGACCGCCGCCGGATCCCCCGCGTGATACGGCCGCTCGGACGCCTCGATACCGTCGAGGAACTCCTGGTAGCGCACCGCGTACGAGAGGTGCGCCAGTGGTTCGGCCAGAGCGAGCGCGCGGGCGGGATCGCTCGCCGGGGCGTGGGTCTTCCAGGCGTCGACCCAGACGCGGACGGCCGCGGGGCGGACCGCCTCGGGGAGGAAGTCGTACAGGCGCAGGCAGTCCAGCACGGGGTTGCCCCAGTGGGCGTCGGCGAAGTCCACGACGACGGGTGGCCTGCCGTCGCTGCGCCAGTTGCCGGGATGGAAGTCGGCGTGGACCAGGGTGTCGGGGAGCCCGCAGGCGGCGAGTCGATCCCAGCGGGCCGTCAACTCCCGTGCGTCGTCGCGTTCTTGGTCGCTGATGTCCAACTCGACCCGTCTGTCCAGCAGTTCGTGGACCAGACCGCCGAGGACCCGGTCCCGCCGGTCCCGGAGTCCGGGCGGCCGTCGGCCGGCCAGCGCGGCCTGCGCGGCGACGAAACGGCGTACCCCGGCCTCGACCGTGGCGGCGTCGGCCGCCCAGCAGTCCTCGCCGGGGATGTGCTCCAGCAGCACCCGCCGCTCTCCGGAGGCGAGAACCGTCGGCACCAGTTCCGCGTCCACCCGGGCGAACGCGGCGATGACCGCGGCCTCGTCCGTGGCGAAGCGCGGGGTCGCCTTGAGCCAGACCGGCCCCTGCCCGGTGGGTAGTCGGAAGAGGCCCGCCAGGTTCCAGGTGCGCCGCTGCTCGACCGGTCCCGTCATCGGCCGCCCCAGAGCGGCCAGCGTCTCCGAGGCCCAGTCGATCAGTTCCCGCAGCCCGTCGGCCCGCCCCCACGGTGAGCGAAGAGCGTCGTCCATGTCCAACAGCCCCTGATGCACCGGGCGTTGCTCCAGCGCCCCGGGCACCGGCCGCTCCAACGCCTCGACGTGGTACGTCACATGCCCGTCGCGCCCGCTCTCGCCACCGTCCACCTCCAGCAGTCGCAGTACGAGCACGGGCACCCCGAGCGTGCGCCGCAACCGCCCCACGACGGGCTCGACCTCGGCCCACCACGGGACGTCGACGGGGAAAGGGCCGGTGACGCCGAGGAAGTCCGCACCCGATGTCACCCATGCGCTGAAGGTTCGACTCACGGCGACAGCCTGAAGGGCGTGACGGATGGCGGCCAACGAATATCGAAGCGGTCGCCGATTGACATGCAGGTAATTGCCTGCATAACGTGGAGTGTGCGATCAGAGGGTGACCCGGACATGGACAAGGTCTTCAAGGCGCTGGCCGACGAGACGCGCAGGAGGCTGCTGGACCGGCTGCACGAGCACAACGGGCAGACGCTGGGCGAGCTGTGCGAGCGGATCGACATGGCCCGGCAGTCCGTCACGCAGCACCTGTCCGTCCTGGAGGCCGCCCACCTGGTCACTACGGTGCGGCGTGGGCGGGAGAAGCTGCACTACCTCAATCCGGTCCCGCTCCACGAGATGCAGGAGCGGTGGATCGACAAGTTCGAGCGCCCGCGGCTGAGAGCGCTCGGTGCCGTGAAACGACGAGCCGAGGAAGCCATGGCCGACAAGCCCACCTACGTGTACGTCACCTATATCGCGAGCACGCCCGAGAAGGTCTGGGAGGCGCTCACCAGCGCCGATCTGACCGCCGACTACTGGGGCCACCGCAACGAGTCGGACTGGCGGCAGGGCTCACGCTGGGCCCATGTCCGCACCGACGGCTCCGGCGTCGAGGACGTCGTCGGCACGGTCGTGGAGAGCGACCCCCCGGCCCGGCTGGTCACCACCTGGGCCTCGCCCGAGAACGAGGGCGAGGGGGACGCGTACTCACGGGTGACCTTCGACATCGAGCGGCACGCCGACATCGTGCGGCTCACCGTGACCCACGAGGACCTGCCGGACGAGGGCGCGCTCGCCGAGGTGTCCTTCGGCTGGCCCGCGGTGCTGTCCAACCTCAAGTCGCTGCTGGAGACCGGCAGTGTGCTGCCGCAACAGCCGTGGGAGGTGCCGCGCACCCGGTGAGGGTCCGGTCGGTGCGGCCGGTGTGGGGCCCGGTCCGGTGGGCCGGGGCGCGGCGACGGCCGACCCGCCGGAGCGGATCGGCCGCCGTTACCCCTCGCGGGCGTTCCTGTTTACACCTATGGCGTGCGGCCCGCACGTGTGCCGCCCTTGGCCGAGACGCCGGCGCACATCAGTCCCAGCATCAGTGCCAGGCAGCCGATGATGATGTTGTTGACCACGACACCGGCGTCCGGGCTGTCACCGACGATCCACGCCGAGACGATCATCCAGACTCCCAGCGCGCACATGGCCCAGCTCAGGCCGTACATCCTCTCCGGTGCGGCGGTGAAGCCGAGGGCCAGCAGGCCGATCGCGATGCCCATGATGAGGTTGTGGGGCGCCAGCGCGGGCTGGCTCGTCGTGTAGTGGAGTATCCACGGGGACACGGCGCAGTACAGACCGAGGAGGAACACCGGTCCGTCCACGAGCGCCACATCGCGACCACCGAGCATGCGGGCATACCGGGCCTGCATTTCGGGTGCGTCGGGGTGGCTGGAGATGTCACTCCTGTGTGAGACGTTGGCCATGACTCGACTCCTTTGAACTCAGCAGGCCTGACCGCGTCTGGTGGGGTATGCGGTAAGCGCCGCGTATGTTCATCATGCGCTTATTTTGTCTTTATGTGTAGTGGTCGGAGGCGAGGGAAGAGCCGGGGCGGAATTCCTCTTCCAGGCGGCTGCGCAACCGTCGCAGTCCCCGCCGGGTGTGGCTCTTGACCGTGCCCAGGGGCAGGCCGGTGCGTTCCGCGATCTGGGTCTGGGTGAGGTCCTCGTAGAAGGACAGGTGGAGTACCTGCCGCTGGGGCCCGGGAAGCCTGGCGAGTTCGGCGCGGATCAGTGCGCGGTCGAGGACGGCCTCGGGGTGCGTGCGGCGGGAGTGGTCGGTGAGGGCGAGCGCGGTGCCCGCCGAGGTCACCAGGTCGGCCCGGCGCGTCCGCGCGGAGAGGGCGTCGGCGATCCGGCGCCGGGCGATTCCGACGATCCAGGCGCCCAGCGCGCCGCGCTCGCACCGGTAGCCGTGCCGGCCGCGCCACACGCCCAGGAACACCTGCTGGGTGACGTCCTCGGCCTCGCCCGCGTCGCCGAGACTGCGCCGCGCGAGCGCCTGCACCAGTGCCGACCAGCGGTGATAGGTGGCGGCCAGGCAGTCGTCGTCGCCCGCCACCAGGCCCCGCGCCAGCTCCTCGTCGGAGGGTGCGGTGCTCGGACACACAGGGCTCATGAGGGCGGCTCCTCACGGGAGGCGGTGCGCATGCCGCCATCGTGCGAGCCCGCGAGATCGGGCTTCAACTCGCATCGCTTCTGCATCGTATAGTCACCCTCATGGGTGCGTACGCGGAGGAGAACCCCGCCGAACCGGGGCTCACCAGCGGTGCCCTGGCCCGTCGACTGGGCGTCTCGCCCACGACGCTGCGTTCGTGGGACCGCCGCTACGGCATCGGACCCGCGGTCCGGGCCGACGGCCGGCACCGGCGCTGGACCCCGCAGGACGTGACGATGGTCGAGACGATGTGCCGGCTGACGTCCGCCGGGGTGCCACCGGCCGAGGCGGCACGTGTGGCGAAGGAGGGTGCCGGGACCCCGAGTGCGAGGGACGTGCGGGAGAGGGCCGGGGGTGCGCGGGTGCCGGACGGAGATCGTCCGCAGCGGTCACCCGTCTCCGGCCCGCCGTCTCCGGGAGACATCCGCAAGGAGTGCCGGGGCCTCGCCCGCGCCGCCGTACGCCTCGACGCTGCTGCCGTGGAGGAACAGTTGGCCGGAGCCGTCGAGCGGCACGGGCTCACGGTCGCCTGGCAGGAGGTGATGGTGCCGACGCTGCACGCGGTGGGCCGCAAGTGGGCGTCGTCCGGCGACCGCTACGTCGAGGTCGAGCACCTGCTGTCCTGGCACGTCTCCACCACCCTGCGCCGCCACGCCCGGCCGCCCGTGCCCCGCCACGACACCACCACCCCGGGCCCGGTCGTCCTGGCCTGCGTGCCCGGCGAACAGCACACCCTCCCGCTGGAGGCCCTCAACGCGGCACTCGGCGAACTCGGCCTGCCCGCCAGGATGTTCGGCGCGGCCGTCCCCGCCGAGGCCCTCACCGGGGCGGTCGACCGGCTCGGCCCGGCGGCCGTGGTCCTCTGGGCCCAGGCCCGCTCCACGGCGAGCCTGCCCCTGGCCCGCCATGTCGCCGCCATGCGCTGGGGCGTGAAGGGCGCCCGCCGGCAGCCGCTCCTCGTGCTGGGCGGCCCCGGCTGGCACGGGTGCCCCGCCCCGGGCACGGTCCGGCCGTCCTCGCTGGACGAGGCGACGGACGTGCTGTCCGGCCTCTACGGACGGGCGGCCCGACCGGTCCAGGACTTACGCCCCCGCAGGAACCGCTCCCGCCCCTCCGCCAACTCGACGATCGGCTCCGGATAGTCGAGCGCGGCACGATCCAGTCCCCGCAGCTTCCATGGCTCGTGCACCGCCGATCCCGCGACGTCCGCCAACTCCGGCACCCAGCGCCGTGCATACTCCCCCTCCGGGTCGTACCGCTTGGCCTGGGTGACGGGGTTGAGGACCCGGTTGGGGCGGGTGTCGGTGCCGGTCCCGGCCACCCACTGCCAGTTGAGCTGGTTGTTGGCCATGTCGCCGTCGACGAGGAGGTCCAGGAAGTGCCGGGCGCCGACGCGCCAGTCGACGTACAGCGTCTTGGTGAGGAAGCTCGCGGTCAGGAGCCGGCCGCGGTTGTGCATCCAGCCCTCGTGGCGGAGCTGGCGCATGGCCGCGTCGACCACCGGGTAGCCGGTACGGCCCTCCCGCCACGCCTCGACCTCGTCCGGAGCCGACCGCCAACGGTCGTGCCTGGCCCGGTAGTCCACGAACGCGGCCTCCGGTCGCACGGCCAGCACCTGGCGGTTGAAGTCCCGCCACGCGACCTGCCGTACGAACGCCTCGGCGCCCGGACCGCCCGCCCGGCGGGACCGGTGGACCAGCTCGACGGGGGAGAGGGTGCCGAAGTGCAGATGGGGCGAGAGCCGGGAGGTCGCGTCGCCCGCCAGGTCGTCGTGCCGGTCCCCGTACGCCTCGATGCCCGACCGCAGCCAGGCGGAGAGCCGTGCGCGGCCCTCCGTCTCACCGCCCGTCGCCAGCTCCGGAGAGAGTCCGGACAGCCGGTCGCGCGAGGGGAGTTCCTCCGAGCCGATGCCGTCCGGCACGCGCACGGCCCGCGGCGCGGCCAGCGCGTCGCGCAGCCGCTGCCGCGACCAGTGGCCGAAGTACGGCGTGAACACCGCGAAGTGGTCCGAGGAGGCCGGCGCCACCGCGCCGGGGTCCACGGCGGACGTCACCGTGTCGTGGACGTGCAGGCGCACGCCCTCGGCCTCCAGCGCGCGCCGCAGCCGTTCCTCGCGGTGCTGGGCGTACGCGCTGACGTCGGCCGCCAGGTGCACCTCGTCGGCGTCCGCCTCGGTGGCCACCTTGCACACCTCCTCCACCACGTCCCCGGAGCGCACCACGAGCCGGCCGCCCCGCTGACGCAGTCCCTCGTCGAGGTCGCGCAGACAGTCGGCGAGGAACGCCAGCCGGTTGGGTGCGGCGAACCCGGCCCCCGCCACGGCCCGGTCGCGCACGAACAACGGGACCACCTGCCGTGATCCGTCGAGGGCGGCGCGCAGCGGCGGATGGTCGTGCAGCCGCAGGTCGCAGGTGAACAGGACGACCGAGACGTTCATGGCGGACTCCGGGGAAAGGTGAAGACGGATCATGCACGCTTCCGGCCGGAGGCGCCCGGCGGATGCGCGGGCCGGAGGCGGAGGACCGGGACACGGGCCGCCGCACGGCACATTTCCGGGAAGGGGGCGCGGGCCCTCGCGCGGCGCGGATCAGGGGCGGATCAGGGGAGGGGCGCCCCCTCTCGCGCCTGGGCGGGCGCGTCCGCCACCGCCGCCCGTGCGGGCGATGTCGCGTGCCATGCCGCCGGTCCGCCGCCGGCGGCTCCGGGACGCGCCACCCGCCGATGCACCCGGTCGCACCGGTCACCGGGCAGAGCGGTCCGCTGCCGCGTTCGTCGTCGGTCATGGGTTCCTCGGTTCTTCGCGTTCGGTTCTCCGCGTCGGCGTGCCCAGGAATCACTTCCACCACGAGAGCGGTCATGGATGCGCCGGAGGGGCACCGCCGCGCGATCGGGTGATCGGTACGGCGGCTACGCTGACCGCGTGGCCACAGTGAACGACCCCGAGCGGCGGGCGGGGGAAGACGGGTCCGGCCGCCCCACGGCACCGACCGACCTGCACGCCTTCGCCGTCGCCCTGCGCCGGATGAACGGCGAGATCAACCGGCTGGTGCACGCGTTCGCGGGTGACCACGGACTGCACGCGACGGACGTCCAGGCCCTCGCGGCGATCCTGGACGCCGACGCGCCCATGACACCCAAACGTCTGCGTGAACACCTCGGACTGACCTCCGGAGCCGTCACCGCCTGCGTGGACCGGCTGGAGCGCGCCGGACACGTTCGCCGCGTCCGGGAGAGCGCCGACCGCCGTGTGGTCCACCTGTACTACGCGGCCGACGCGCGCTCGGCGGCCCGCACCTACTTCCGGCCCCTCGCGGAGGCGACCGAGGCCGCCCGTACCCGGTTCACCGGAGACGAACTGGGCGTGGTGCTGCGGTTCCTCGCGGCGATGAACGAGGAACTGGGCGCGGGCGCCGACCGTTCTCGCTGACCGGGTCGACCGGGTGCATCCAAGGACAGGGTGCATCGTGCATCCAAGGGACAGGGTGCATCCAAGGGCCGGGTGAGGACGGAAGACCAGGCGGCGTCTATGATCACGCCCGCCAACAAGTTCAATCATTGAGATTGTTTTTCGTTGAGATACATCCATCCGGAGCCTGGAGCACCATGTCCACCACCCCCCGGCGCCCTCGCCGGCTCGTTCCCTTCGCGCTGATCGCCGTCTGGCTCGTCATCGGAGGAGTCCTGGGCCCCTACGCCGGACGCCTCGGTGAGGTCGCCACCAACGACCAGGCCGCGTTCCTGCCGCGCAGCGCCGAATCCACCGAGGTCATAGCCGCCCAGCGGGCCTTCCGGGAGGACGAGGCGCTCCTGGCGATCGTCGTGTGGACGGGCCCGAGCCTTGCCGAGCGGCGCACCGCGGCCGACCGTGCCCTCGCCTCCCTCGACAGCACTCCCGGCGTGACGGGGCGGGTCTCGCCCGCACTGCTCTCCGAGGACCGCGAAGCCCTCCGAGGAGTGGTCCCGCTGCGGCCCGGCCTCGACGACGATCTGCCCGGCACCCTGGACCGGGTCCGCGCCGCCGCCGAACGCGTTCCCGGCACCACCGTCCGGATGGCGGGCCCCGCCGCGAGTCAGGCGGACCTCTCCGACGCCTTCGCCGGCATCGACGGTCTGCTGCTCGCCGTCGCGCTCCTCACCGTGCTGGTGATCCTGCTGCTCGTCTCCGCAGCGTCCTGCTCCCGCTGGTGATCATCCTCGGCGCGGTGTTCGCCCTCGGCCTCGCCTGCGCGGTCGTGTACGCGCTCGCCGACCACGGAGTCGTCCGCGTGGACGGACAGGTCCAGGGCATCCTGTCCATCCTCGTCATCGGCGCCGCCACCGACTACGCCCTCCTCCTCACCGCCCGCTTCCGGGAGGAACTCGGCGCGCGCACCGACCGTTTCGAGGCCATGCGGGCCGCGCTGCGGCAGTCCTGGGGCGCGATCGTGGCCAGCGCCGCGACCGTCGCGCTGGGCCTGCTCGCCCTGCTGCTCAGCGACCTCACCAACAACCGGGCGCTCGGGCCGGTCGGCGCCATCGGCATCGGCTGCGCCGTCCTCGCCACGCTCACGTTCCTGCCGGCCGTCCTCGTCGTGCTCGGCCGCGCCGCCTACTGGCCCGCCAGGCCGGGTGGCCGATCGGCCACCCCGCGCACCGGTGAAGGGGTGTGGCGGCGCGTCGCGGGCCTCGTCGACCGGGCGCCGCGCCGCGTGTGGGCGGCGACCCTGGTCGTCCTGCTGGCCGGGGCCGCCTTCTCGCCCGCGCTCACCTCCAAGGGCGTCCCCCTGGACGAGACCTTCGTCAACGACGCCCCCTCTGTCGCCGCCCAGAAGACGCTCGGCGAGCACTTCCCCGGCGGCTCGGGCAACCCCGCCGTGGTCGTCGCGGACGCGGACCGGCTGGACCGGGTGCTCGCCGCGGCCCGTGCGACCGACGGCGTCGCGACGGCGGCCGCCGTCGGCGGGCCCGGGCGACCCGGCGGTGCCCCCCTGGTCGTCGACGGACGTGTCCGGGTCGACGTCACCCTGGACGCCGCCGCGGACAGCGACGCCGCGAAGCGGACGGTGTCCCGCCTACGGGCCGCCCTGGACACCGTGCCCGGCGCGGACACCCTCGTCGGCGGCTACACCGCACAGCAGTACGACACCCTGCGCACCGCCGAACGCGACCGCACGCTGATCGTTCCGGTCGTCCTGGCCCTCATTCTGCTCATCCTGATTGGCCTGCTGCGTTCCCTGCTGCTGCCTGTCCTCCTGGTCGCCACGGTCGCCCTGAACTTCCTCGCCACGCTGGGCGTCTCCGCACTCGTCTTCCCGCACGTGTTCGGGTTCACCGGCACCGACCCGTCCGTGCCCCTCTACGGGTTCGTGTTCCTGGTCGCGCTGGGCGTCGACTACAACATCTTCCTCATGTCCCGGGTCCGCGAGGAGTCACTGCGGCACGGCGTACGCCAGGGCGTGCTGCGCGGGCTGGTCAGCACGGGCGGGGTCATCACCTCCGCGGGCGTGGTGCTCGCCGCGACGTTCGCCGCGCTGGGCGTGATCCCGCTCGCCTTCCTCGCCCAGATCGCCTTCATCGTGGCCTTCGGAGTCCTCCTCGACACCCTCGTGGTGCGCTCCCTGCTGGTGCCGGCGCTGGTACGGGACCTCGGCGAGCGCGCCTGGTGGCCGGGGAGCATGGCCTCCGGCGAGGCACGCGCCCACGACGAGCGGTGACCGTCCCGCGCCCGGGTCGGGACGAGGCCCGGGCGCCCACCGCCCGGGCCCGGCGGACGAACGCCTCGTGCAGGTCCCCCGCGGCCTGCGGCACGGAGTCCGCCCTGCGGCGCTGGAGCATCAGCAGGACCCGGGTGGTGTCATCGACGATCGGCCGGTGGACGAGCGCGCCCCGCCGCTCCAGAGGGTCGCCGATCACGCTGAAGTCCGGCAGGACCGTCGCCCCGAGCCCCTCCGCGACCAGCAGCTTGCCCATCTCGGCGCCGTCGGTGGAGTACGCGAAGGCCGGGTCGCGGCCGTCGAGGAGCCGGTGGACGAAGCGGTGCATGACGTACCCCGAGCGCATGCCGATCAGCGGTACGTCGAGCAGGTCGTCCACGGCCACCGCCGCCCGGGACGCCAGCGGGCTGTCCGGGCGGACGACCACCACCGGGCGGCCCCGCAGCAGCTCGGTGGCCTCGAACTCGGCGGGCACGTCGTCGCCGTCGAGGTGGTTGACGAGCCCGAGGTCGAAGGAGCCCTCCAGCAGGCCCCGGTGGATGTCGGTCTGCTGGGCGCCGACCACCTCGACCTGGGTGAGGGGATGCGTGGCGCGGAAGTCGCGGATCACCGGGATGAGCAGCGGCACGGTCGCCGCGTTGACCGTGCCCAGGCGGACCATACGGCTGATGCGGTGCTGTTCGCCCGCCGCGGCCCGCAGCCGGTCCACCGCGTCCAGCACCCCGACGATGTGCGGCAGCAACTCCCGGCCCGAGGCGCTCATCGTCGCGCCGGAACGCTTGCGCTCCAGCAGATCGACCCCGAGTTCGCGTTCCAGGTTCCGCACGGTCTCGCTCAACGCGGGCTGGGAGAGCCGTAGTTCCTCCGCGGCCCGGCGCAACGAACCGAGCCTGGTCACCGCCGTGATGTATTCCAACTGTTCTGTCCGCACGGCAGCAGAATGCGTGCCGATTTCCGGCCCGTTCAAGGGTTTCCCTGTCACACCTTCGTGAAATTCAATGGTCCGGGATTCGAGACCGGTCGGGTTCTCCTTGACGGTCGTCGACGACGGCTGTCACGATCGACGGCATGAAGATGCGACTGGACCTCACGCGGCGACGCCATGTCGACCTCGCGCGCGTCTCCAGCGCCTCCTGTCGCGCCGCGGCCTGATCACCTCCCCGCGATCCGCCGCGCGTATTGGCTTTTCCTCGCCTGAATTCCCCGCGCCCGCACACCCCTTGAGATGCACGCGCCTCTCTTGGAGCGCCCGCGCACCCCCTTGAATTCGGCGTGCCCAAAACATTCCGCAACAGGAGTTCCGCATGCCCGCCGCGCCCGTGAAATTCGCCTATTGGGTCCCCAACGTCAGCGGGGGACTTGTCACCAGCAAGATCGAGCAGCGCACCGACTGGGGCTGGGAGTACAACCGCGAACTCGCCGTCCTCGCCGAGAACAACGGCTTCGAGTACGCCCTCAGCCAGGTCCGCTACATGGCCGGCTACGGCGCCGAGTACCAGCACGAGTCGACCGGCTTCAGCCTCGCCCTGCTCCTGGCGACCCAGCGTCTGAAGGTCATCGCCGCCGTCCACCCCGGCCTCTGGCACCCCGGCGTCCTCGCCAAGTTCGGCGCGACCGCCGACCACCTCTCCGACGGCCGCTTCGCCGTCAACGTCGTATCCGGCTGGTTCAAGGGCGAGTTCACCGCCCTCGGCGAGCCCTGGCTGGAGCACGACGAACTCCCCCAGTTCTCGGCTTCGCTCGAACCGGGGGGACCCCCATCCGCCGCTCCGAGGAGTTCATCCGCGCCCTGCGTCAGATCTGGACCGAGGACCACACCGAACTCGCCGGTGACTTCTACCGGTTGCGCGACTTCTCCCTCAAGCCCAAGCCCCTCAACACCCCCCAGCGCCCCCACCCGGAGATCTTCCAGGGCGGCAACTCCACCGCCGCACGGGCCATGGCCGGCCGGGTCTCCGACTGGTACTTCTCCAACGGCAAGGACTTCGACGGAGTCGTCGAACAGATCGAGGACGTACGCGCCTCCGCCGCCCAGATCGGCCGTGCGGCGCCGAAGTTCGGGCTCAACGGCTTCCTCATCGCCCGCGACACCGAGGCCGAGGCCCGCGACACCCTGCGGGAGATCGTCGCGAACGCCGACCGGGAGGCGGTCGAGGGGTTCGGCGCCGCCGTCAAACAGGCCGGACAGTCCACCGGCGACGGCAAGGGCATGTGGCAGGACTCCGGCTTCGAGGACCTCGTCCAGTACAACGACGGCTTCCGTACGGGGCTGATCGGCACCCCCGAGCAGATCGCCGAACGGATCGTCGCCTACAAGAAGCTCGGCGTCGACCTCTTCCTTCTCGGATTCCTCCACTACCACGAGGAGGTCGAGTACTTCGGCCGCCGTGTGCTGCCGCTCGTACGCGAGCTGGAGGCCCAACTCCCCGACAGCGAAATCGAGTCCGAGCCCGCGTCCGTTCCTCTGCACGTCTGACCGCTCCCACCGCCACCGCAACACCCCACTGCTTGCGCACCGCACTGCGAAAGAGGTCATCACGCATGAGCACCGCCACCCCCACCGACTGGAAGACCGGCCCCGCGCCGCGGACCGCCCAGGAGTGGATCGCCCGCGCCGGCGAGGTCGCCGCCGTCCTCGCCACCGACGCCGCCGAGCGCGACCGCGCCGGAGCCACCCCGTACGCCGAGGTCCAACTGCTGAAGGACTCCGGCCTCGTCACCCTGCTCGGCCCCACCGAGCACGGCGGCGCGGGCCAGGACTGGCCCACCGCCTACCGGGTCGTCCGCGAGGTTGCCAAGGCCGACGGCTCCATCGGCCAGCTCCTCGGCTACCACTACCTCTGGAACTGGGCCGCCCGGCTGGTCGGCACCCGCGAACAGTGGGAGCACGTGGAGGCCGAGGCCGCCCGGGGCCGCTGGTTCTTCGGCGGGGCCGTCAACCCGCGCGACAAGGACGTCGTGGTCACCGAGGACGGCGACGACCTCGTCTTCACCGGTCGCAAGTCCTTCTCCACCGGCAGCAAGGTCTCCGACGTCACCGTCCTCGAAGGCGTCCTGGAGGGCACCGACAGCCACGTCTTCGCGATCGTCCCCTCCGACAGCGAGGGCCTGACCTTCCACGACGACTGGGACAACATCGGCCTGCGGCTCACCGAGAGCGGCGGCGTCACCCTCGACGGCGTCCGCACCCCGTGGTCCTCCGCGGCCGGCTACGTCGACAAGGAGTTCCGGCCCCGCACGTACAACACCCTCAACGTCCCCACCATCCAACTCGTCTTCGTCAACTTCTACCTCGGCATCGCGGCCGGCGCTCTGGAGACGGCGGCGACGTACACCCGTACGAAGTCCCGGCCGTGGCTGCACGGCGGACACGAGCGCGCGGTCGACGAGCCGTACGTCATCGATGTCTACGGCGATCTGACCGCCAAGCTCTGGGCGGTCGAGGCCCTCGCCGACACCGTCGCCGCCGAGGGACAGCGACTGCACGACGACCCCGACGCCGTCACCGAGAAGACGCGCGGCGACTTCGAGGTCAGGGTGGCGGCCGTCAAGGCGCGCGCCACCGATGTGGCCCTGGAGATCGCGAACAGCGTCTTCGAGGTGACCGGCGCCCGCTCGACAGCCACCTCCGAGGGGCTCGACCGCTTCTGGCGCGACATCCGTACCCACACCCTCCACGACCCGGTGGCCTACAAGCGCCGCGAGGTCGGCCGCTGGGTCCTCGAAGGCGAACTGCCCGAACCCACCTGGTACTCCTGACCACTCCCTTCCGGGGTGCCCGTCCGTACGGGCACCCCGGGCTCCCAGAAAGAGGACCCATGGCCACCGTCCTGTCCGTCTCCGGCAGCCCCTCCGTCTCCTCCCGCACCGCGAAACTCGTGCGCCACCTGGACGCCCGTCTGATCGCCCAGGGCCATGAGGTCGTGCCGCTCGACATCCGCACCATTCCCGCCGAGGCCCTGCTCGGGGCGGACTTCAAGCACCCGGCCATCGTCGAGGCCACCGCACTCTTCGAGCGCGCCGACGGCATCGTCATCGGCACGCCCGTCTACAAGGCCGCCTACTCCGGGGTCCTCAAGGCCCTGCTCGACCTGCTCCCGCAGTACGCCCTCACCGGCAAGACCGTGCTGCCCCTGGCCACCGGCGGCACCACCGCCCACGTCCTCGCCATCGACTACGCCCTGCGGCCGGTGCTCAGCTCCATGGGCGCCCGGCACATCGTCCCCGGCTGGTTCACCCTCGACAAGGACATCACCGTCGGCGAGGACGGCAAGGTGTCGGTCGCCCCGGCCACGGCCGAGGCCCTCGGTGAGGTCGTCGACCAGTTCCTCACCGCGCTCGGCCCCGCGCCGGTCCTGGCCGCCGCGAGCTGACCCATGACCGACGCCCCGGCCGGCTCCCTGTCCGATGCCACCGCCGATTCCCCGGCCGCCAAGGTCATCGCCGACGACGTCGAGGCCCTGACCGTCGCCGCCGCGCTCGCCGAGGAGTTCCGTGCCGGGGCCTCGGAGCGGGACGCCGAACGGCGGCTTCCGCGCGCCGAGTTGGACCGGCTCTCCGCCTCCGGGCTGCTGGCCGTCACCGTGCCCGCCGAGTACGGGGGAGCGGATGTGCGCCAGGAGACCCTGGCGGAGGTCTTCCGACTGCTCGCCTCCGCCGACGCGAGCCTCGCCCAGATCCCGCAGAGCCACTTCGCATACGTCAACGTGATCCGACGCCAGGGAACGGCCGAGCAGCGCGAGTTCTTCTTCGGGGAGCTCCTCGCCGGGCGTCGCTTCGGCAACGCCCAGTCCGAGGCGGGCACCAGACACATCCAGGACATCCGCACCCGGCTCACGCGACAGGAAGACGGCTCGTACCTCCTCAGTGGGGTGAAGCACTACGCCACGGGCGCCCTGTTCGCCCACTGGATCCCGGTGCTCGCGCGGGCGGAGGACGACGATCTGCACGTCGCGTACGTGCCCGGGGACGCCCCGGGCGTCACGGTCGTCGACGACTGGGACGGCCTCGGCCAGCGGACGACCGCCGGCGGCACGGTCCGGCTGGAGGAGGTATCCGTCCCGGCGGACCGGGTCCTGCCGCACCACCTCACCTTCCGGGGTCCCCAACTCCACGGTGCTGTCGCCCAGTTGCTGCACGCGGCGATCGACGTCGGGATCGCCGACGGCGCGCTCGCGGAGGCGGTCGCGTTCGTGCGCACCAAGAGCCGGCCCTGGTTCGAGAGCGGCTTCGAGACGGCGGCCGAGGACCCTCTGCTGATCCAGCGCTTCGGTGAACTCGTTGTCCAGGCACGGGCGTCGAGGGCTCTGCTGCGGGAGGCGGCCCGTGAGGTCGACGCGGCCCGCGCCGACCTCACCGACGACTCCGCGGCCGAGGCCTCCATCGCCGTGGCCGCCGCGAAGGCGCACGCGGCGCACACGGCCGTCGAGATCTCGGGCGCCCTCTTCGAGGTCTCCGGCACCCGCTCCGCCCTCAACTCCGCGAATCTGCACCGTTATTGGCGCGACGCCCGCACCCACACCCTGCACGACCCGGCGCGCTGGAAGGTCCAGCACATCGGCCGGTACGTGCTCAACGGCACCCGACCCCCACGCCACGGCCTGCTCTGAAGGGCGACCCCGATGACCTGTCGCCGCGGGCCTTCCTGATCGGAGACCCCACGTGTCCCTCACCTTCCACTGGTTCCTGCCCACCAACGGCGACAGCCGACACGTCGTCGGCGGCGGCCACGGCACCCCCGCCACCGAGTCGGGCCGGGACCGACCGCCGACGGTCGCCTATCTGAGCCAGATCGCCCGCGCAGCCGAGGACCTCGGCTTCGTCGGCGCGCTCACCCCCACCGGTGCCTGGTGCGAGGACGCCTGGCTGACGACCGCGATGGTCAGCCAGAACACCGAACGTCTGAAGTTCCTGGTCGCCTTCCGGCCGGGCTTCGTCTCGCCCACGCTCGCCGCCCAGATGGCCTCCACCTTCCAGCGGCACACCGACGGGCGGCTCCTCCTCAACGTCGTCACCGGCGGCGAGGGCCATGAGCAGCGCGCCTATGGCGACTTCCTCGACAAGGACGACCGTTATCGCCGTACCGGTGAATTCCTGGAAGTCGTGAGGGAGTTGTGGGAGGGCAGGACCGTCGACCTGAAGGGTGAGCACCTCCGGGTCGAGGACGCGAGGCTGGCCCGAGTGCCCGATCCGGTGCCCGAGGTGTACTTCGGCGGCTCCTCACCCATCGCCGGGGAGATCGCCGCCCGGCATGTCGACGTCTACCTCACCTGGGGCGAGCCGCCGGCCAAGGTCGCCGAGAAGATCGCCTGGATCAAGGGGCTGGCGGCGAAGGAGGGCCGCACCCTCCGCTTCGGTATCCGGCTGCATGTCATCACCCGTGACACCGCCGAGCAGGCCTGGGCGGAGGCGAACCGGCTGCTCGACGGCTTCGATGCCGAGACCGTACGGTCCGTCCAGGCCGGACTGGCCCGCAGCGAGTCCGAGGGGCAGCGGCGCATGCTCGCCCTGCACGGCGGCAACCGGGACGGCCTGGAGATCCACCCCAACCTCTGGGCCGGCATCGGCCTGGTGCGCGGCGGCGCTGGTACCGCACTGGTGGGCAGCCACGAAGAGGTCGCCGAGCGCATCAAGGAGTATCACGCCCTCGGCATCGACGAGTTCGTCCTCTCCGGCTACCCGCACCTGGAGGAGGCGTACTGGTTCGGCGAGGGCGTCCTCCCTCGCCTCGCCGCCCAGGGCCTGTGGCGCCACCCTTTCGCCAAGCCGACGGTCCCTACGGCACAGGTGCCGTTCGCGAGCTAGTGCCGGGGCAGGCAACGTTTGCCCCGTCGCGACGCCCGGCACGCTCCCCCGCTGCCTCAAGGGCGCGGGAGGTGCCCCCACTCGCCGCACCGGACGCAAGCCCAAGTACCTCCAGTACGAGGACTTGCGCCCGGCACGCCGAGAGCACGCACCGGACGCCGCTCCTTGACGGGCAAACGATGCCTGCCGCGGCTAGAGGGCACAGCGGCGAAAGCGAGTGGCCGGGGGCGGGCGGTGGGCGGCAGCGGGCCGCACCGGGCGCTCGCACCCAGCCGCACCAGGCGCCGGCACAGCGTGACGCTCACACCGCGCGCTCCATGCACACCAGTTGCTCCCGCTCGTCCCATGACGCGGTGACGCCGAAGCCCTGCCGTTCATAGAGGGCGATGGCCCCGGTCCGCCAGTTCCACACCGACAGCCGCACGGTGTCCACGCCGTGCTCCGCGGCCTGCGCGAGCGCGGCGTCGAGGAGGCCGGAGGCGATGCCACGGCCCCGGAACGCCGGGTCCGTCCAGAGTCTCTTGATCTCCGCCCGCCCGTCGGCGGGGGCGGTCACCACCACACAGCCCACCGCGGTGTCCCCGCTCACGGCCACCAGCACGACATCGCCGGCGAACGCACTCCCCGGGTCGGAGATCTCCGCCCGGTAGCGATCCGGCAGCCCGTCCACCTCGGCGACGGGGCGGCCCTTCTCGGCCTCCGTCCGCAGATGGTAGGCGGCCAGCAACGGGGCCGGCCCGGCCTCGACGGAAGGGGTCCGGCCGGACCAGCGGACGATGGAGATCTCGCGCCGAGCAGTCATGACGCCAGCATCACACGACACCGGCCGGGCGCCGCTCGACCCCGCTGCGCGTGGTTTCCGCGAGGGTCAGTACGCGGCCGAGAGCGCGCCGAGGTGGGCCCGGCGCACCTCGGAGGTCTGGCCCTGCACCAGCAGGAACAGCGCCTCGCGGGCCAGCCGTTGCGCGCGGCTGTCCAGGTCGAGGGCGCGTCCGCCGCCCGCGACGACCGCGGCGGTCGTCGCCGTGCGCATCAGGTCGAACGCCTTCGTCTTGAAGGCCAGCCGCTCCTCCATGTGCTCGTGCGGCGCCGGATGGTCGGCCAGGGCGTACGCCTGGCGCCGTACCTTGTCCAGCCGCAGACGCAGCCCTTTCGTCGTGGGGTCGTCCTGTTCCAGCAGGCCGAGGGCCGACTCGGCGACCCCGAACACCGCCGGCGAGGCGTTCGTGGGCTTGGGACGGTCGCTCGCGGCCCAGGACTCGTACGGCGCGTGCAGCGCCACCGCGTCGTCGGGGATCCACAGCCCGTCGAGGTGGAGCGAGACCGTACGGGCGGCCGTGAGCGCGGCGAGCCGCATGGGTGCGGAGGCCTTCAGACCGGACTGCTGCTTGGCCTCGGTGAAGGCGAACACCACCTCGTCGGCGTCCGTCACGCCGGCCAGCAGCATCACATCGTTGAGCCCCCACCCGGTGTACCAGGGGACCGTGCCGTGGAACCGCCAGCCACCACGCTTCGGCACGGCACGGACCGGCACCTGCGGGTACCGTCGCAGATGCGCGTAGGCGACGCCGGACAGCAGTTCGCCGGTGGCCAGCTTCCCCAACAGGCTCTCGCGGGCGGGGAGTTCGCTCTTCACCAGGGTCAGTACGGGTGTGTAGTGCTGGGTCTGCACGAACCACGTGGAGCAGCAGGCCCCCGCCAGGATCTCGGCGGTCTCCCGTGCCACGGAATGGGGGGCGCCCGACCCGCCGTAGGCCACCGGCGCGCTCACTCCGAGCAGCCCCGACCGCTTGATCGCCTCGATACTGCTCGCGGGTACCCCCTCCTGGTCGACGCGCTCCGCCTGAGGCGCGAGCACCTCGGCGGCGAGTCTGCGCGCCTGGACGACGAGGGGGTGCGGTGACGTGGTCATGGGGTGATTCTCCCCGGCTCCGGCCCCAAAGATCACATCGTCGGGGCCGGCGGATCACCTCGTCCTCGTCCACGATCTCGCCTCGACCTCCATGGACTCGGCCGGACCCCTGGGCGCGGGCGCCGTGGGTGTGACCTGCGCCACGTCGGTCCGATGTCAGGTCGCAGGGCGCAAGCGGTCAGGCCGCTGCGCTTGCATGTGATCGTCGGGGCCGCGCCCCCGGCGGCTCCACGAGCGACGGTTCGCTCCACCCCCCACCGGGGCGTTCTGCCCCGTAAGGAGAAAGACCATGAAAGACCGGGCCAAGGTCGAGGATCTCCTCGTCACATCGGACCTCCAGGTGCAGACCTCGGCGGTCGCCTGGAAGCACGTCAAGGCCGAGTACGTCGACATCGTCGAGGACATCCTGGCGACGCTCGCGCCGAGCGGGCCCTACGCGTACACCGTCGTCCCGACCCTCGAAGAGGGCAAGGAGATTCCGACGCAGCGGATCGTCGACACGTACGAGGCCATCGAGAGCAGCTACCGCAACATGCACCGGTTCGCCGCCGTGGTCGGGATCCGGCCCGTGGCGGAGATCAACACCTCCTGGTACACGTTCGTGAGCGGCTCGGGCCGGGGGCGTGACAAGAACACCGGTGCCGAGAGCGAGCGTCCCATCATCGTGCTGTTCCCGACGATGGGTTCCGAGGGCATCACCGGCGAGCTCTTCTGGGGCCGTACGCAGCGCGAGTCGCTGCCGGGCGACCCGGCCGACGGGGCGCTGGCCAGCAGGTTCGCCGTGGCCAGGGTGCACGACGCGCTGCTCGACGCCTATCGCAAGGGCGATGTGGACGCGATCGTCGAGCGCGCCCACCCCGAGATCCAGACGGGCGTGCGGGACTACGCGGCGGGTGTCGGCACCCTGGTGGAACTGCACACCAAGGACGAACTGAGGGCCCACCTGGAGGAGTTCTACGCCCACTACGAGGTCCGGGAGATCGAGGTCGTCAAGCAGCACTTCGACGACTGGTTCTTCTTCCACGAGTTGCGCTGGACGGTCGAGGCCCGCAGGGGGCCCGAGGCGGGCGGCGTCTTCCGTCACCACACCGCCGAGTACGCGGAGGTGTCCGGCGCCGGGCTGGTCGTCGCGCACATCGGGCACGGCACGGACCAGCTGAAGCTCGGCTGACACGAGGACCCGACTCCCGTACGCCGGCGCCCCGGACGACCAGGTGTCGTCCGGGGCGCCGACGCGTGTGGGGCGACCCCTGCAACGTTGCTTGACTTAGGCAAATGTCTGCTACGGTGGCCGCATGTCCACACCGCGCCCCACCGAAGCGGCCGCCCTCGCGGACGTGACCGAGATCGAGCGGTTGCTCACCCGTGTCGCGTATCTGGCCGGCCGGTCTCGTCAGCACGAGCGTCTGATGTCCGACAGCGGACTGTCCCTGGACCGTGCCTCCGTGTCGATCCTGCGGCACATCGCCGAGAGCGAGCCGCTGCGCCCGGGGGTGCTCGCGGTCCGGCTGTCCGTGGAGGCGTCCCATGTCACCCGGCAGCTGAGGCAGTTGGAGAGCGACGGCTATGTCGTCCGCGTCCCGGACCCGGAGGACCGCCGGGCGCAGCGCGTCCAGATCACCGACGCCGGTCTCGCGGCCTTCGACCGCGTCAGGGAGGCCAGCCGCCGGGGCATCGGGGCGGTGCTGGACGAGTGGTCGACGGAGGACCTGCGGCAACTCGCCCACCTCTTCAACCGGTTGGTCGACGACTTCGTCGAACACGCCGAGATGGTCGTCGAGCCCCGGCCCGCCGACTGATACGGCGCGCCGCGCGATCCCCCCACGCAAGCCCTACGCGAACGGTCTTGTCATGCGCAGTCTGCTCACCGGGAAACCGTCGTCGCCGCGCGGCACCGCGCAGCACGTCCTGCTGGTCGTCGACGACCTTGATGTCACCGAACTCCTCGCCACCACCATGGAGTTGGCCGGATACCGGGTCGCGACGGCGGTCACCGGCGCCGAGGGGGCCCTGCGGATCGCCCATGGCGGGTACGACCTCGCCGTCTGGGACGCCGCGCTGCCGGACCCGGAGCGCTTCGGGCGGGGCCGGCGCGGCGCGCCCGCGGACCGGCCCGCGCTGCTGTTCCTCACCACCTGCGACACCCTCCACGACCTGCTTCCCGGCCTGCGGCCCGGCGACGAGGACTACGTCGTCAAGCCCGTACGCATCGCCGAAGTCCTCGACCGCGCCCGGGCGTTGCTGCGCGGCCGGGGCGGCCCCGAACGGCCCGAGGGCATGCCCTGCTATGGCGACCTGGTCCTGGACGACGCCGCGTGCGAGGCGCGGCGCGGCACCAGGCCGCTGTGCCTCACGCCCGCCGAGTACCGGCTGCTGCGGTATCTGCTGGCGAACGCGGAACGGGTGCTGTCCAAGGAGCAGATCGGTCGGCACGTCTGGGGCGAGTACCGCGCGCACGGCGCGATCGAGAAACTCGTGGCCAGGCTCCGGCGCAAGACCGATCAGGAGGAACCCGCGCTGATCCATACCCGGCGCGGCTTCGGCTACTGGCTCGGCTGCCCCGACGACTGACCTGACCTCGTGTCAAACGAGTCGACTGGTCTACACCCTTGACTGGTACAGACCAACGCGGTTGAGTGTGCCCCACACCCCCCACCACGGCCGCCCCCACGCCGTGGCCGGCCCCGCCGGCGCGTGCGCGCGAGGTTCTGTCCCAGTCATGCCCTTCGGGCCCTTGCCCGGGTGCGGCCGTGCTCCACGAAGGAGTTGGTCCCGTGTCGAGGCGTCGTATCTCCGCCGTACTGACCGCGCTGGTCATTGGCGGTTCCACCCCCTTGCTGCTGCCCGCCCAGAGCGCGTCGGCCGCCCCCTGTTCGAGCTACGCGAGCTGGACGGCCGGCCGGTCCTACGTCACCGGCGACATCGTGCGCTACACCGACGGCAAGGCGTACATCGCCGAGCACGACAACCCGGGGTACGACCCCACCATCAGCACCTGGTACTGGGAGCCGTACGCCTGCGAGAACGGCCCCACCAACCCCTCCGGCTTCGTGGTGAGCGAGGCGCAGTTCCAGCAGATGTTCCCGAACCGGAACTCGTTCTACACGTACAGCGGGCTGCGGGCGGCCATGAGCGCCTACCCGGCGTTCGCCACCACCGGCAGCGACACCGTCAAGAAGCAGGAGGCCGCCGCCTTCCTCGCCAACGTCAACCACGAGACCGGCGGACTCGTCCACATCGTCGAGCAGAACACCGCCAACTACCCCACCTACTGCGACTGGAGCCAGTCGTACGGCTGCCCGGCCGGACAGGCGGCCTACTACGGGCGCGGCCCCATCCAGCTCAGCTGGAACTTCAACTACAAGGCGGCCGGCGACGCGCTCGGCCTGAACCTCCTGGGCAACCCCTGGCTGGTGCAGAACGACGCGGCCGTCGCCTGGAAGACCGCCCTGTGGTACTGGAACACGCAGACCGGCCCCGGCACCATGACCGGCCACAACGCGATGGTCAACGGCGCCGGCTTCGGGCACACGATCCGCAGCATCAACGGCTCGCTGGAGTGCGACGGCAAGAACCCCGCCCAGGTGCAGAGCCGGGTGAGCGCGTATCAGCGGTTCGTCCAGATCCTCGGCACCTCGGCGGGCGGCAACCTGTACTGCTGACACCGGCATATTCTGGATGTCATGCACCTGACTTCCGCCGGGGTGCGGCCGGCCACGGCCGTACCCCCGTGCCCGGCGCGTGCGAGACTGCGGTGATGACCTCGGAGACGATCACCGCGACCGCCGCCGGCACGTGGACGCTGGGCGACCTGCCGGTCAACCGTGTCGGTCTCGGTGCGATGCGGCTCACCGGCAGCGCCGCCTTCCATCTCGGGACGCCGAGGGGGCGCGAGGGGGCGATCTCCGTGCTGCGGCGCGCCGTCGAGCTGGGCGTCAACCACATCGACACGGCCGCCTTCTACTTCTCCTCCCTGCGCTCCGCCAACGAGCTGATCAACAGCGCACTGGGCGGGCCCTACCCGGACGACCTGGTCGTCGTCACCAAGGTCGGGCCGCACCGCGAGTACTCGGGGGAGTGGGGCACGGCCGCGCGCCCCGACCAGTTGCGCGGCCATGTCGAGGAGAACCTGCGGCAGTTGGGCCGCGACCATCTCGATGTCGTCAATCTGCGCCGGATGCGGCAGGACTCCATCGCCGAGCACTTCGGCGCGCTGGCCGAGCTGCGCGAGGCCGGGCTCATCCGGCATCTCGGGATCTCCGCCGTCGAACCCCGGCACCTCGCGGAGGCCCAGGCGATCGCACCGGTGGTCTGCGTCCAGAACCAGTACGGACTGCGCGGCCCGGACCCCGCCGCCGACGACGTGCTCCGTATCTGCGGTGAACAGGGCATCGCGTTCGTACCGTTCTACGCGATCGCCGGCGAAGCGGGACCCGAGGGCGCGAGCACCGCGCACGACGACGAACTGCTCGCCGTCGCCCGCGCCCACGACGCCACGCCCGCCCAGATCCGGCTCGCCTGGACCCTCCACCAGGGGCCGCACGTCCTCGCCATCCCTGGCACGGGAAACCCGGACCACCTCGCCGAGAACATCGCCGCCGGCGCCCTCCGGCTCACGGAGCGGGAGGTGGCCCGGCTGAACGCCGTGCACCGAGGCGAGGCGTCAGGGCAAAGCGCCACCAACGGGTTCATATAGGCTGCCAGTTCTGCCCCTGCCGTTCGTCACCACCCGGGAGAGTCACCCGTGAGCGTAGCCACCGCCCACTCCGCATCGGCCGTACCGCCCGCCGACGAGACGCCCGCGACCGGCGGAGCGCCTTCGCGGGACGAGGAGTTCTGGGTCGAGCCCGGCGCGGCCGAGGGGCAGTCCCACGAGGGCACCTCCGGCGTCGAGGTGCCGGCACAGTCCTCCGGCGAGGAGGCTTCCGCGCAGCCGTCCGTCGAGGAGGCCGGGCAACCGTCCGTCGGCGAGGCAGCGCAGCCGTCCGTCGACGAGGTCGCCGCGCAGGCGCCCGCCGGTGTGCCCGCGCAGGTACCCGGCGACGACGCCGCGGTCGACGCCCCCGTCGACGCGCCTGTCGACGCCGTGGACGAGCAGGTCGCCCGCGACGCCCGGGAGTTCGGGGTGTACGCGCGCACCGGCGGCTGGGCGTTCGCGCTGAAGGTGGCGCGCAGTGTGCGGCCCGGCGGGGAGACGGCGGGTGAGACGCCGAAGGTGTCGGCGAAGCGGTTCGCCGAGCTGGCCGGCTGCTCGCCGGAGCGGGTCATGCGGTACTACAAGGCGTGGGACAAGGCGGCCGACGACGGCATGGTCCCGCACTTCGAGGCGCTCACCCCCGGCGAGGAGATCGACCTCCCGGACTCGGACGTGTGGCTGTCGTACTACAGCTCCCGGTCCGGTGCGACCTCCGACCGCGGCACCGCGATCACGGCGGCGGCCGAGGCCGAGGGCATCCGCCCGACCAAGGCGCTGGAGGTCGCCGAGAACCCCACCGCGCTGCGTGCCGCGATCCTCGCCGATCCCTCCACCGCGCAGGCGGCCCGCACCGCGCTCCTGGACCGTCTCAAGGAGGACCCCTCCCTGCAGACGGAGCTGGCCCGTGACATCGCCCGCACCGACGAGCTGAAGAAGGCGGTCGCGAGCGAGACCCAGGCGGCCAGCCGCATCGGGTACGTCCGGCAGATCGTCGAGAACGGCCAGGTCAAGACCCCCGCCGGCCAGGTGATCGACGCCACCGCCGAGCTGCGCGCCGAAGCCGAGCGGCACCTGTCCCTCATCGACGAGCTGGACGACGACGAGGACACCGGCGAGTGGGCGACGGAGGCGTACGACACCGTCAAGGAACTCGTCGTCCAGACCGTGCAGGCCGACCCCGAACTGCGGGTCCAGGAGCGCCGTACGAAGTTCTACAGCAGCCTCCAGAAGGCGACCAAGGTCTTCGAGGAGCTGACCCTCGACGACGCCGTCGACCTCGACGCCATCTACGAGGACGACATGCTCCAGCGCCTGGAGGAGCTCCAGCAGGCCCTCAACACCTGCATCGCCGCCCTGCGCAAGGCGGGGCCGGGCGAGTGACCCCGGGCTCCGGCCCTCCCTGATCCTGAGGCCCCCCGCGCGGCGGGGGGCCTCAGTCGTGCCCTGCGGGTACCCCTCGCGACGTACCGGAAAATGCCATTTGCCGTCCGGTGCGTGTTACGTATAACCTCCCGGGAACCCCGAGCGAGCCTCGGACGATCACCGCACGCTCTCCGTGCGATCTCCGCACGGTTCGCGCCCCACCCGAGAGGCCCCGATGAGACGCATGGCCCTGGTCACCCTCGTGGTCGACGACTACGACGAGGCGATCCGCTTCTACACGCAGGCGCTCGGCTTCCGGCTCGTCGAGGACGAACCGAGGCCCGACGGCAGCCGGTGGGTCGTCGTCGAACCGGGCACCGACGGGCAGGGCGGCGGACTGCTGCTCGCCAGGGCCAGGAACGAGGCGCAGCGCGGCCGGATCGGCGACCAGACCGGCGGACGCGTGGGCTTCTTCCTGCACACCGACGACTTCGCCCGCGACCACGCCCGGATGCGGGCCGCGGGCGTCAGGTTCCTGGAGGAGCCGCGCCACGAGCCGTACGGCTCGGTCGCGGTCTTCGAGGACCTGTACGGGAACCGCTGGGACCTCCTCCAGCCCGCCACCGGCTGAGCCACCCGACCCTCCGTCCCCACCCCAACCCACCGCACCACCTGCCGAGGAACGAACGCCATGACCGTGCCCCGCATCGACGCCGACACCATCCGCCGCCTCCCCAAGGCCGTCCTGCACGACCACTTCGACGGCGGTCTGCGCCCCGCCACGCTCGTGGAGCTCGCGGCGGAGGCCGGCCACACCCTCCCGGAGACCGACCCGGAGGCCCTCGCCGCCTGGTTCTACGAGGCCGCCAACTCCGGTGACCTGGTGCGCTACATAGCCACCTTCGAGCACACCCTCGCCGTGCTGCAGACCCGCGAGGGCCTGCTGCGCACCGCCGAGGAGTACGTGCTCGACCTGGCCGAGGACGGCGTCGTCTACGGCGAGGTCCGCTACGCCCCCGAGCTGATGGTGGGCGGCGGGCTGGCACTCTCCGAGGTGGTCGAGACCGTGCAGGAGGGACTGGCCGCCGGTATGGCCAAGGCGGCGGCCCAGGGCACCCCGGTCCGCGTCGGCACGCTGCTGTGCGGGATGCGCATGTTCGACCGCGTCCGCGAGGCCGCCGACCTGGCGGTGGCCTTCCGGGACGCCGGCGTCGTCGGCTTCGACATCGCGGGCGCCGAGGACGGCTTCCCGCCCGCCGACCACCTGGCCGCCTTCGAGCACCTGCGCCGGGAGAGCGTCCCCTTCACCATCCACGCCGGAGAGGCCCACGGTCTGCCCAGCATCCACCAGGCCCTCCAGGTCTGCGGCGCCGAGCGCATCGGCCACGGCGTCCGCATCACCGAGGACATCGTCGACGGCAAGCTCGGCCGCCTCGCCTCCTGGGTCCGTGACCGCCGTGTCGCCCTGGAGATGTGCCCCACCTCCAACCTTCAGACCGGCGCCGCCACTTCCATCGCCGAGCACCCGATCACGGCCCTGCGGGACCTCGGCTTCCGCGTCACCCTCAACACCGACAACCGTCTGGTGTCGGGTACCACCATGACCCGGGAGATGACCCTGCTCGTCGAGGAGGCCGACTGGACCCTCGACGACCTGCGCACGGTCACCGTCAACGCCCTCAAGAGCGCCTTCATCCCGTTCGACGAGCGCAACGCCCTCATCCAGGACGTCGTCCTGCCGGGCTACGCGTCCGCCTCCTAGCGGTCCCAGCGGTCCCAGCGGTCCTAGCGGTCGTCGCGCTGGACCAACCCCCGTACGTACGCGGCCTGGCCGACATGCTGGAGATCGTCGGCCAGGACACTGACCAGGCGTACGCCGAGGGTGACGGCCGGCGTCCACCGCTCGTCCACGATCCGGTCCAGGTCGTCGGCCACGAGGCCGCGCACGAACTCCAGCGTCTGTTCGTGCACGGCGTCGTGGTAACCGGTCAGCAGGTCGCCCGAGGCGACCCGTACCTCGGCGACCTGCGCCGGGCTGTGTCCGTAGCCCGTGTCGCGGGCCGGCAGACCGAGCCCGAAGCGCTTCTCCCAGCCCTGGGACGGCCAGACCTGGGCGAGCCCGGAGGCGTCGGCCACATGGTCGTCCTGGATCCGGGTGAGGTGCCAGACCAGCCAGGCGACGGAGTTGGCGTCGGGAGCGGGGCGGGCGTGGAGGTCCGCCGGGGACAGTCCGTGCACGGCGGCGTGGACCTCCTCCTTGATCCGCCCGAACGCGTCGATGAGAACGTCCTTCACATCCATACGTCCACCATCGGGCATCGGGGCCGTGCCCGCACCGCTCCCCGACGCGCGCCGCGGGGAACGCGTCAGCTTCCGGCGGCGCCCTTCGTGCCGATGTGGCAGATCTTGAAGTGGCGGGTCATGTCGACGACCAGTTCGGTGGTCCTGCCGTCGCCCCGGGGCAGGGTGATGCCCCGGGGTTGTCGCGTGGCCGCCCGACCGACCCCCCTCGCGCGGGCGGGCGGCCACGCTTCTCGCGGTGGTCTGCGGTCAGTGGAGCTTGTTGACGGCGGTGGTCGTCGTCTTCTTGAAGGCCTTGACCGGTGCGTCCTTGAAGCCGCCCATCTGCCCCCAGTCCACGACGGTGACCGTCCGGCCGTCCCGGCCCACCGACAGGAGCCGGATGTCCATGGCCCCCCAGGACGCGACGGTGGCCACACCGTGGACGTGGGCGCCCTCCTCGACGGGGAGCGTCCCGAGGTCCCGGTACTCGGCCTCGACGTCCGGGTCGGAGGACTCGCTCACGCACTCCCGGAAGTCCTTGTTGAGCCGCGTGGCGAGAGCCTTGGCCTTGCCGGCGCTGCCGGCGACCACGACGAGCTGCCTGGCACCGGTGTCCAGGTCCGTTCGGAACGAGCGGTGGCGGCCGTCGTACGCCAGGAGCGCGTCGCCCAGGCAGTACTGCAACTCCTCGGGGACGCCGTCCTCGATCCTGCCCGCGGTCCAGGATGACGAGGGGTGCGGCGGGAGTTCGGACGCCGACAGGAACTTCGGTGCGCTGCTCGCCTTCGCGGCGGCCGCCGGTACGGCGCCCGCGGCGAGTGCGGAGCCCGCGGTGAGACCCGCGACGACGAGTGCGGTGAGTGCGCCTGCTCGGGTGCGCTTGGGCATGGGTGTCCCCCGTGAATGAGTGTGTGGATGAGTGCGAGGTGTCTCTTCGTCGCCGACGCCGGATGGTCCGTCCGGCCTGGTCGGTGCGACACCAAGAGCATCGGCCGTCATCGGGTGCGGCCGCAACGGCCGGCGCCCGATTCACGGCCATGGAACCATCCCAGCCCTTGTGACGTGCCCTTATATGGAGTCCTGGGATGCCGTCCCGGGGCGGGGAGAACCCGGGGGAACAGTGTCGGCAGCACCGGATGACGTCCAGGAGTTCGCGGCGTCGCTCACGCGGCTCAAGGAACGCACGGACCGGAGCTATGGCCAACTGGCCCGCCGCCTCAACATGAACACCTCCACGCTGCACCGCTACTGCGCGGGGGACACCGTCCCTCTCGACTTCGCGCCCATCGAGCGCTTCGCCGCGCTCTGCGGAGCGACGGGGGAGGAGCGGCTGGAACTGCACCGGCTGTGGCTGTCGGCGGTGGCGGCGCGGCAGAAGACACGGACGGCCGGGGCAGGGGCGGGTTCCTCGACGACGACGGAGGCGGGCCGGCGGGCCGAAACGGTGCAGTCGGCCGAATCAGCCGATCCCGCCGAGCTAGCCGGTCCCACTGATACCGCCGGTCCCACTGATACCACCGGTCCCACCGATCCCGCTCAGCCGGGCGAACCGCCGCGACCCGTAGACGCCGCCGAACCGGGCTCGTCGGTTCCCGCGCAGGACCCCTCGGTCCGACTGACCGCGGCCCCGGCCCCGCCCCGGCGCCCCTGGCACCGCCGTCGACGCACCCTCGTCGGCGCGGCCGTCGCCGCGGTGCTCCTCGCCACTCTGGGCAGCCTCGCCGCCCTGCCGTCCGGCCGTCCCCCGGCCGACAGCACCGTGCGGGGCGGCGACCCGGCACCATCCCGTACGACATCAGGAGCCCAGCGACCGTCGACCGCCCCCACGAGCCCGTCCCCCTCACCGGCGGACACCACGAAGACCCCTTCGGACACACCCACACCCACCGAGCCCGGAAGCAGCCCCACGAAGGACGACGACCCCGCGGAGCGCCGGGCCCCGGCCACCGGAGCGCCCCTCACCTGGACGGCGAATTCCCAGCTCTGGCTGCTCGGCTGCGGTCACGACTACGTCATCGCCAAGCCGCCGAAGGAGGTGCCCCCGCCACCGGCGCCGCAGGACGCGGGCGCCTGGGCCGCGACGCAGCAGGCGGTACACGGGCGGAACACGATCGTGGAGATCACGGTGCAGGGGCGGAAGTCCGCGGCCGTCGTCCTGACGGCGTTGCGGGTGCGCGTCGTCGGACGCACGGCTCCCGCCGGGGGCAACGTCTACGCGATGGACCAGGGCTGCGGAGGACGGGTCAGCCCTCGGTACTTCGACGTCGACCTGGACAAGGACCGGCCGATCGCCCGCCCGGTCGACGGTGCCGACCTGGACATACCGATCCCCGCCGTGCGGTTTCCGTACAGTGTGTCGGCCGGGGACCCGGAGGTCCTGAGGGTCAGCGCGCAGACGGTGACCTGCGACTGCCGCTGGTACCTGGAACTGGAGTGGTCCTCCGAGGGCCGTACCGGCACGGTCCGGATCGACGACGACGGCCGCCCCTTCCGCACGACCGGGATCAAGGGAGTGCCGCGCTACGAGTACGACACCTCGAAGCACCGGTGGGCGCCCGTCACCGGCTGACCTCGGGACACGCGACCGGCGGGTCGAGCAGTCCCATCAGGGCTCGGGCCGCCGGGCTCGTGGCCTGCGGGGGCGGCAGCAGGGCGACCGTCTCGTACACGGTCTCGCCGGTGCCCTTCACCGCGAGGGCGGTGAGGGAGTCGCGCTTGTGGCGGAAGTGGCGCGGGACGACGGCGATGCCGAGGTTCTCGTCGACGAGTTCGAGGAGGCTGTGCACGTCGTTGACCTCCAGGGCGACGGCCCGGCGCACACCCGCGGCGGCGAAGACCGCGTCGGTGGTGCGGCGCGGGCCCCAGTCCGGGTGGAAGTCGACGAAGACCTCGCCGCCCAGCTCCTGCGGAGTCACGGGGGCGCCGACGGCCGCGAGGCGGTGGCTGGGGTGGCACAGGACGGTCATCGGCTCGCTGGACAGCGGTACGACCCGCAGCTGGTCGGTGTCCTCCTGGGCCGTCCGCACGGCGAACGCCAGGTCGAGCCGCCCGCTCGCGACCTCCTCCGCGAGCGCGCCCGAGCCCGCCTGTCGCAGACAGATCTCCACATCCGGGTGCAGGCGACGGAAGGAGGCGAGCAGCCCCGCCACATGCAGCCCCGCGACACACTGTTCGGACCCGAGCGCGAGCATCCCGCGCAGGACGCCCTGCACGGCGGCCACCGCCTCACGGGCCGACCGCACCTGCGCCAGGATCCGCTCCGCCTCGGTCAGCAGCGCCCGCCCGGCCGGCGTGAGCATCACCCGGCGGGTCGTGCGCACGAACAGCGGTGTCTGCAGCTCGCGCTCCAGGGCGCGTACGGAGGCGGACAGACCCGACTGGGAGACCAGCAGTCGCTCGGCTGCCCGGGTGAAGTGCTCCTCCTCGGCGACCGCGACGAAGTGCTGGAGATGACGGAGTTCCATGACTGAGAAGCGTAGGTGCTGAATCCCATCGGATTCTTCTGTTGGACCAATGCCCCCAGATCGCGAAAGAGTGGACACCGGTTCTCAGGGACTCCGGTCCCACCGTGCCAACCTCTCTGGAGTCGCGTTGTACACCGCACACCCCGACCGCTACGCGGACATGCCCTACCGGCGCACCGGACGCAGCGGTCTGAAACTGCCCGCGCTCTCGCTCGGCCTGTGGCACAACTTCGGCCCCGACCGTTCCGTCGAGACGCAGCGCGCGATCCTGCGCCGCGCCTTCGACCTGGGCGTCAACCACTTCGACCTGGCCAACAACTACGGCCCGCCGCCCGGCTCCGCCGAGTCCGCCCTCGGCGAGGCCCTCAGGGCCGACTTCGCGCCGTACCGCGACGAGCTGGTCATCTCCACCAAGGCCGGCTATCTGATGTGGCCCGGCCCGTACGGCGAGTGGGGCTCCCGCAAGTACGTGCTCTCCTCGCTCGACCAGAGCCTGAAGCGCATGGGCCTGGACTACGTCGACATCTTCTACTCGCACCGCCCCGACCCGGAGACTCCGCTGGAGGAGACGATGGGCGCGCTGCACTCGGCGGTTCAGCAGGGCAAGGCGCTGTACGTCGGCGTCTCCAACTACTCGGCCGAGCAGACCCGTGAGGCCGCGCGCATCCTGGGCGAGCTGGGCACCCCGCTCCTCATCCACCAGCCGCGCTACTCGATGCTCGACCGGCGCCCCGAGAGCGAGGGCCTGCTCGACGCCCTCGACGAACTCCAGGTCGGCTCCATCGTCTTCTCCCCGCTGGAGCAGGGTCTGCTGACCTCCCGCTACCTCGACGGCATCCCGGAGGGTTCGCGCGCCGCGAGCGACAGCCCCTTCCTGAACTCCGAGGCCGTCACCGAGGACCTGGTGGGCCGGTTGCGCGCGCTGGACGAGGTCGCCAAGTCCCGCGGCCAGACCCTGGCCCAGCTGGCGCTGGCCTGGACGCTGCGCGGCGGCCGGGTCACCTCGGCGCTCGTCGGCGCGAGCAGCGCCCGGCAGATCGAGGACAGTGTGGGCGCCGTCTCCCGCCTCGACTTCGAGGCGGACGAGCTGGCCCGCATCGACGCGATCATCGAGGGCAAGGGCTGATGATCCAGCCCTCGATCCGCTCCTCCAGCCGTACGGTCACCGACGCGCCCGCCTCCTTCCCGATCGCCTTGCGTACATCGGCCTTGACGGGCAGCTTGTGGGTGCCGTCGCCCAGGGCCATGAAGGAGCTGCGGAAGGGATGGCCGTCGATGGTGCCGCGTACCTTGACCGGGCCGCGGGTGCCGAAGAAGGCGGCGGACCCGGGCCACACGAGGTAGGTCCAGCCGCCTTTGGCGGGGCTCTTGCGCAGCTGAGCCGTGAACTGTTCGTCGAGCGTGCTCATGGTGTCGTCCTCGCTCCCGGTGGTGCTCTACGAACAAGAGACCACCGGGAGCGGAGAAACTCATCGCGAGGCGGCGGGTTCCGGCACCCCGACGGCTACGCCGCCGCGGGCACCCGGTCCAGGAAGCCGTACACGCCGCGGATACGGCCCTCGGCGTCGAGCGTGATCACGTCGAACCCGGCGCCCGGGGCGCCGCGGCCCGCCTCGTCCACCGGCTCCCAACCGAAGCGGGCGGTGTCGTGGTGTCCGTCGACGGCCGTGACCAGGTGGAAGGCCGGGCCGGGGAACCGTTCCCGGGCCGCCGTGATCAGGGCGGCGATCTCCGCGTGCCCGCGCACGTCGGCCGGCGGGTCGGTGTAGCCGCCGTCGGCGGCCCAGGCGGCGACCGCCTCGGCCGGCGCCTCCCCGCCACCCGTGTTCCAGGCCTGGAGACAGCGGGCGACGGTGGTCTCGTAGCGGTCTGGGCGGTCTTGAGCCGCGGGCATGATCGTTGAACCCTCCGTCGAGGACATACGTATGGGGCGGTGACCGGGTGCGGAGTCGACTGCTGCCTCCTCGTTCCGGCACCGCATACGACGCCCGGACCTGCCGGAGGGCGTCGATCACCTCGGAGGTCATGCCGAGGAAGGCCCGGTCGGAGGGCCCTTCGAGCCGTTTCGGCCAATCGCGCCCTCGCATATGCCAGGAGACTGGCCGAATTGGCATGGTGACAGAGTGTCAGGAGTGGCGATACTCGAGTGACAGGGCGATTGAGTCATGAACGAACGCGCACCCATGTGCGTTCCTCACGTCACTGTGCGTGACGATCTTGTCGTCGGAGTGCGCACGACCAGCAAGTCTGTGAGGCGGGAGCGGGTCCGCGCGGCGAATGGGACCGGGCGGACATCGGCGGTGTGATCGGGGGAGTGAAGCGTGCACGACGAGTTCCTGTGCCATGTCACCGCGTACGGCTGGTGCGGCGGCCGGCGCGTCGGCGTCCCCCTCGGTACCTATCGCGCGCCCACGTTGGCGCTGGCGCTGTGGTGGATGCGCGACCGCGCGTTATGGATCGCCGAGCGCCTCGACCCGCGACCCGAGAACCCGAACTTCCCCCCGAATGCGGTCGTTCCGGTCGCCGACACCGTACCGGACGTGCCGAGCCTGCTGCGCGCCTGGTCCACCGACGACGGGCAACAGGTGCTGGTCGCCGAGGAGTTGGCGGCAGGGAACCTGGTCCGGATCGCCACCAACGACGACACCACGGAGTACGAGCTGCTCGCGGAGTCCGTCGACGCCGTGCGCATGCAGCGCATCGCCCAGAGAATCGCCGCTCCCGCCGCCTGACCCCCCGGGCCCGGGATCGCCGTGGTCCGCCGGTCCGCGCCGGAGCGGCCGGGCGCATATCGGGGTGAATCGGTAGAATTTTCGGCATGGCAGAGCGGTCCCTCGCACCGACTCCACCCGAACTCGTGCTGGAAACCGAGTCGGGCTCCACCGTGATGACCCCGAGCCACGCCTACCACGTGGGGCGCGACCCGCTGAGCGACGTCGTCCTCGACGACGACCGGGTCTCGTGGCACCACGCGGTGCTCCGGGCCGAGGCCGGCCACTGGACGATCGCGGACGAGAACAGCACCAACGGCACCTACGCCGACGGCCGGCGCGTCCACGAGTGGGACGTCGGCCCGGGCACCGTCATCCACTTCGGGAGCCTCCCCGACGGCCCCCGGGTGGTACTCACCGGCCTCGCCCCCGAGCGCCCCTCCGGGGTCTTCCACCCCGCCTCCACCGGCACCTTCCGGCAGCCCACCAGCGTCCGTCCGCTGCCCGAGCGGACCGTCCGGATCGGCCGCGCCGCCGACAACGACCTGGTCATCGACGACCTCGTCGTCTCCCGACGGCACGCCGAGCTGCGGGCGCGGCCGGAGGGCACCTACGAGATCGTCGACCTCGGCAGCCACAACGGCACCTTCCTCAACGGCACGCCCGTCGATCAGGCGCCGGTCACTCCCGGTGACATCGTCGGCATCGGGCACTCCGCGTTCTGCCTGGTCGGCGACGAACTCCAGGAGTACGTCGACACCGGTGAGGTCTCCCTCGACGTCCAGGAACTGACCGTCGCCGTCGACCGCGGCCGGAAGACGCTCCTCGACAAGGTGTCGTTTCCGGTCGGCGAGAAATGCCTCCTCGCCGTGGTCGGCCCGAGCGGCGCCGGCAAGTCCACCCTCCTGAACGCCCTCACCGGTCAGCGCCCCGCCGACAGCGGCACGGTCCTCTACGACGGCCGCGACCTCTACCGCGACTACGCCGAACTGCGCCAGCGCATCGGCCTGGTCCCGCAGGACGACATCCTGCACGCCCAGCTGACCGTCCGCAGGGCCCTCACCTACGCCGCCGAACTCCGCTTCCCGCAGGACACCGCGAAGGCCGAGCGGCAGGCGCGGGTGGACGAGGTGATCCGCGAACTGGGCCTCGAACAACGCGCCGCCCAGCCCATCCACAGCCTCTCCGGCGGCCAGCGCAAGCGGGTCAGCGTCGCCCTGGAACTGCTGACGAAGCCCTCGCTGCTGTTCCTGGACGAACCGACCTCCGGTCTCGACCCCGGCATGGACCGCTCGGTGATGCACATGCTGCGCGGCCTCGCCGACGACGGCCGCACGGTCATCGTCGTCACGCACAGCGTCCTCAGCCTCGACGTCTGCGACCGCCTCCTCGTCCTCGCGCCCGGCGGAAAGGTCGCCTACTACGGGCCCCCGGACGACACCCTCGCCTTCTTCGGGTTCGAGCAGTGGCCGGAAGCCTTCGAGGCCTTCGAGCGGGACCAGGAACGGGACTGGGCGGGGGAGTACCGCGACTCGCCCTTCCAGCGTCAGTACGTCACCGCCTCCCCGGGGCAGCCGTATCCGCCCGACCTGGAGCCGATCGCCGTGGCACCGCCGCCCAAGCCACAGAGCTGGGGCGCCCAACTGAGCACGCTCGTGCGCCGGTACGCCGCCGCGCTCGGCGCCGACCGCACCTTCCTGGTCATCATGATCGCCCTGCCCTTCGTGATGGGCGCCATGGCCAGGGCGCTCGCGGGGAGCACGCTGGACCGGGAGACCGCCATGAACGCGCTGCTCATCCTGTGCGTGGGCGGCGTGCTGACGGGCGCGGCGAACGCCGTGCGCGAACTGGTCAAGGAACGGGTGATCTACCGGCGCGAACGGGCTGTGGGCCTGTCCAGATCCGCCTATCTGATGTCCAAGGTCGTCGTCCTCGGCACCGTCACCGTCCTCCAGGCGGTCGTCCTGACCCTGGTCGCCCTGCTCGGCGTCGATCTCAACGCCCCCGGCGGCGAAGGCGTGTTGTTGCCGCCCCTGGTCGAGATCACGGTGGCCGTGGCGCTGCTCGCGTTCACCGCGATGATGCTCGGTCTGCTCGTCTCCGCGCTGGTCCGCAAGGAGGAGGTCACCATGCCGCTGCTGGTGCTCCTCGCGATCATCCAGGTCGTGTTCTGCGGCGCGCTGCTGGACGTGCGGGGCACGATCGTCCTAGAACAACTGGCGTGGCTGGTGCCGTCGCGGTGGGCGTTCGCCGCGATGGCCGGCACGATCGACCTCGAACGGATCGTCCCCGACACCTCGGACCCGCTGTTCGAGCACTCTGCGGGGGTGTGGCTGCTCGACCTGGGGATGCTCGTCGTCCTGTCGCTGCTCTTCGGCTGGCTCGTCGCCCGGCTGCTGCGCCGCCGCGAACCCGCGGTGATGCGGAAGTAGCCGCGATGACGACCCCGGGCTTCCTCCCCACCCATGTCGTCCCACCGGGCGGACTGCCCGCCTGGGACGACCCCGACCCGTCCCGTCCCACCGTGGCCCTCGACGCGCTGCTGCCGGTCCAGCTCCTGGAGCGGCGCGGCGACTGGGGCCACGTCCTGTGCGCCAACGGCTGGTCCGCCTGGGTCGACGGCCGCCTCCTCGTCTCCGTGCCCCAGGACCCCCCCGCCGCCGGCACCGCACCCGCCCGTACGGCCGACCCGCGCCCGCTGCTGGCCCGCGCCGAGGAGGCCCTGACGCGCTACCGCACCGAGGCGGAGGCCCTGGCCGCCGGGCATCGGGGAGGGGAGTCCTTCCACGACCGTACGAAGGGGCTGCGGATCGGCGTCGTCGTCGACGGCGAGTCGCTGTGGCTGTTCGACGCCGCGCACGAGCGGTGGGTGTACTGCGACGGGGCGCGGCTGAGCACGTTCGCCGTGGGGGAAAGGCCGCGCGAGACCCCGGCCGCCCGACGGTTCCCACCGGCCGCCGCCCCGACCCCGGAACCGACGAGGGTCGTGGGGGAACCCGAACGGGAACCGGCGCAGGACCAGGCGAACGACCCCCGGCCGGCCGGCCGGCGGCCGGCGGACCACAAGCCGAGCGACCACGAACCCACGCGTCTGATCCCACCGGTGACCCGCGATGAGTGAGACACAGCCGTACGCGGGCCGCCCCTCCGAGCTGGTCGGACGGCAGATCGCCAGCTACCGCATCGAACGTGAGATCGGCCGCGGCGGCATGGCCGTCGTCTACCAGGCCATGGATCTGCGCCTGGAACGCACGGTCGCGCTGAAACTGCTCGCACCGGAACTGGCCCGCAACGACACGTTCCGCCGCCGCTTCACGCACGAGTCACGGGTGGCCGCCGCCATCGACCATCCGCACATCGTGCCGGTCTTCGAGGCGGGGGAGACGGACGGCGTCCTCTACATCGCCATGCGGTACGTCGCAGGCAGCGACCTGCGGCATCTTCTGGACCGGGAGGGCCCGCTGCCGGTCGCGACCGCCACCCGGATCGCCGCCCAGGTCGCCTCCGCGCTCGACGCGGCACACGACCACGGTCTGGTGCACCGGGACGTGAAGCCCGGCAACATCCTGGTCGCGAAGGGAACCGACAGCGACCACCCCGAGCACGTCTACCTCACCGACTTCGGCCTGACGAAGAAGTCGCTGTCCCTGACGGGCTTCACCAGCGTCGGCCAGTTCGTGGGGACGCTCGACTACGTGGCGCCGGAGCAGATCTCGGGCAAGCCCGTCGACGGCCGCTGCGACGTCTACAGCCTCGCCTGCGTCGTCCACGAGACCCTCGCCGGCCGGCCGCCCTTCCAACGGGACGACGACATGGCCCTGCTGTGGGCGCACCAGTACGACGAGCCGCCCCCGCTGACCGGCGGGCGCCCGGATCTGCCTCCCGCCATGGATCAGGTCATGGCGACGGCGCTGGCCAAGTCCCCGGACGACCGGTACGACTCCTGCCTGTCCTTCGTGGCGGCGCTCAGGGCCGCCGAGGCGTCGCGCGGTTTCCCGCCGGGACACGCGCCGACCAGGACGGCCGCGCCGAGGGCGTCCGGAGCGCCGGAAGCCCCGCCCGAGCCGCCGCTGTGGGCCAGACCCGTCTTCATCCGGTCCGGCCGGTACCCCGGCTGACGTCGAGCCGCTCGACGCGGGCCACGTTCTCCCGGTCGTCGGGGTCCTGGCTGGCCTCGGCGCCGAACCAGGCGTCGAGGATCTCCTTGAGCAGCGGCTCGGAGGTCAGCCGCAGCCCGATCGCCAGCACGTTGGCGTCGTTCCAGCGGCGGGCACCGTCGGCCGTGTACGCGTCCGTGCACAGCGCGGCCCGTACCCCGGTCACCTTGTTCGCGGCGATCGACGCGCCGGTGCCCGTCCAGCAGCACACGACGGCCTGGTCCGACGCACCGGAGGCGACCTCGCGCGCCGCCGCCGCCGAGCAGACCGCCCACCGGGGGTCGTCCCCGGCGCGCAGCGCGCCGTGGACCAGCACGTCGTGACCCCGGCCGCGCAACTCCGCGAGGAGGAAGCGCGCGACGGGTTCGTCCATGTCCGAGGAGACGGAGATCCGCATGCCCCCGAGGCTACCCGGCGCGCGGACACCGGCTACGGGCGCGGCCACGGCTTGCCGTGCAGGCGCTCGATGCTGGTGTTGAAGCGTTCGAGGTAGTCGGCGAACCCGGCGATGTCCTCGTCGGACCAGCCGGACAGCACCATGGCGAGCGTACGGACGTTGCCCTCGCGCTCCTCGTCCAGGCGGCGCTCGCCCTCCTCGGTGATACGGAACTTGCGCGCCACCCCGCCCTCCGGGTCGAGGGTGTACTCGACCAGCCCGGCCCGCAGCGCGGCGGCGGTCTGCCGACGCAGGGTGGAGGCGTCCAGACCGAAGGCGTCGCTCAGCTCGCTGATCGACATCGGCCCCTCGATACGGATGCGGCTGAGGAGGATGTACGCGCTGCGCTCCAGCGTGGAGTCCTTGCGGCGCCCCTTGCTCTTGCTCAGATGGTGGTAGCGCCCGAGCAGCATGTTCTCGTACTCGACCCGGCGCGTCGGCTCTTCCACGGTCGCCTACCTCCTCGTTGCGGATACCACCAGGGCGATCCTTCCATCCCGACAGGCCGGCTCCACCGGACCAGGCAGCGTACCCGACATGTGCATCATGCACGAGACGTGTGCCATACATGAGGCAGGTATGCTGCACGCCAGGTGCATGACGTATGCCCTGTCACCGGTTCATCGCACGGAGGAATCCCTTGACGGCCAACCCCCCGACCGCCGCCCGCCCGGGCGGCGTCATCGCGACGCTGGCGCTCGCCGGCATCGTCGCCGCGATCATGCAGACACTGGTGACACCGCTGCTCACCGAGCTGCCCACGATCCTCGACACCAGCGCGGCCAACGCCTCCTGGGTGATCACCGCGACGCTGCTGACGGGAGCGGTCTTCGGCCCGATCGGCGGGCGCCTCGGCGACCTCCACGGCAAGCGGCGCATGCTCCTGGTGTGCTGTGCCCCGCTGATCATCGGCTCGGTGGTGTGCGCGCTGTCCTCGACCGTCGTGCCGATGATCGTGGGCCGGGGACTGCAGGGCATCGGCATGGGCGTGGTGCCGCTCGGCATCAGCCTGCTGCGTGACGTCATGGCGCCGGAGAAGCTCAGCGGCTCCATCGCCCTGGTCAGCGCCTCCCTGGGGATCGGCGCCGGCCTCGGCCTGCCGATCGCCGCCGCGGTCGCCCAGTACGCCAGCTGGCGGGTGCTGTTCTGGGGCGCCGCCGGCCTGGCCGTCGCGGTCACCACCATGATCTATTTCCTCGTCCCCGAGACCCCCGCCGGTGCCAAGGGCCAGCGCTTCGACTTCGTGGGCGCCTTCGGCCTCGGCGGTGGTGTGGTGTGCCTGCTGCTCGCGGTGTCCAAGGGCGCGGACTGGGGCTGGGGTTCGGCGACCACGCTCGGCCTGTTCACCGGTGCCGCCGTACTCCTTCTGTCCTGGGGCTTCTGGGAGTTGCGGACGCGCGAGCCGCTGGTCGACCTGCGTACCACCGCTCATCCGCGCGTGCTGCTCACCAACATCGCCTCGGTCCTGGTCGGCTTCGGCATGTACGCGCAGGCGCTGATCACTCCGCAGCTCCTGAGGTTGCCTGAGGCCACCGGCTACGGTCTGGGCCAGTCGATGCTGGCGATGGCCCTCTGGATGGCTCCGGCGGGCCTGATGATGATGGCGCTCTCCCCGCTCGGCGGAAAGCTCACCAACGCCCGCGGGCCCAAGTTCACCCTGGTCACGGGCTCCCTGGTGATCGGCACCGGCTACGGTCTGTCGCTCGCGCTGATGGGCTCCGCCTGGGGTCTGCTGATCGTCTCCCTCGTCGTCAGCTCCGGTGTCGGCCTCGCATACGGCGCGATGCCCGCGCTCATCATGAGTACGGTGCCGCTGTCCGAGACCGCCTCCGCCAACAGCTTCAACACGCTGATGCGCGCCCTGGGCACCTCCACCGCCGCCGCCGTGGTCGGTGTGGTGCTCGCCCAGATGACCACCACGCTCGGCGGCTTCAGTCTGCCCTCGGAGGACGGCTTCCGTACGGGCCTGATGATCGGCGGCGGTGCCGCGCTGGTCGCCGCCGGGGTCGCCGTGTTCATCCCCGCCGCAACGGTCGCCGACTCCGGCTCCGGTCCCGAGGAGCAGAACCCGAGCACGGTGGAGGCGCCCGCTTCCGCCGCGTAGCGGCGCGCGGAGAAAGGGCTCGTGGGGCCCGTGACCGGTCAGGAAGCGGGGGTGGCCGTCACGGCGGGGCGGGGGGCTTCAGGAGCCGCACGTCGATGGACCACGGGCCGTCGGAGCGGGCGTAGATGAGGCAGGGGCCGGTGAGGGGGGCTTCGCCGTGCCAGGGGCCGACGTGGTTGGCCAACTGGTCGAGGAAGCCGGTGCCGTCCGGCTCGAAGGTGTCGACGAGGAAGTAGCCACCGTCGTCGGACCGCGGATCGCCCTCGTACCGGAGGGTCGCGATCCCGGGGCCGCCGGTGTGGCGCAGCACGTCCGACGCGGGGCGCCGCGTGGTGCCCTCACAGGCCAGCGCACTCGACACCGGGCTCACGTCGACCGTCCACGGGCCGTCCGCCTGGATGCGCAGCGCCCGCACCGGCCGGTCGTCCGCGTTCACCAGGGCACGGCACGAGAAGGGCCCGTCGGTGTAGACGAGTTGGCTCTGGGAGTGCAGCCTGCCGTCCAGGGTGTCCACGACGAAGTGCCCGGCCCCCGTGTGCGTGATGTCGAGGACGACCGGCCCCGTCCCGGTGGTCAGTTGGGTGACCCTGTCGCCGTCCCCGCCGATCCGCTGGAGTGCCGGCCCGCCCGCGGTGAGCAGCGGGGGAGCCTGCCGAGGTGGCTCGTCGCTCTTGCCGACCCCGGAGAGCGGCACCACCTGGGCCTGTCGCTTCGCACGGTCGCGCTGAAACCACTTCATGGAGTCCCCCTGGTGACGTGTGCGCACAGTATTGGACGTCCGGGTCTCGGCGTATACAACGAGGACCGCACTTCGGTAACTGCCTTTGTGACCTGGGAGGTTGTGGCGTTCATCATGGTTTGAGGGGGAGTGGGAGGCGGCGGGTATCGTCCTCGTCCCGACCGGGCATGGTGAGGGGGCGGAGGGCGGGGTCGGGTGTGCGGCGGCGCCGGTGCCGCCCGTGCCGTCCTGAGTGAAGGTGGTCCACGCGTGGTGCGCACGTGTGGTGCGTGAAGGGGGAACCATGGCGCTGCCGGTCATGCCGGAGGACGTCCTGCCGCAGCCGATGCTCGGCCCGCTGACACCCGCCGCGGTCTTTCTGGTCGTCGGCGTCGCCCCGGGCGGCGAGTCGACGGCCCGTGGGGTGCTGGCCGGACTCGCCGGGCTGGAACGGGCGGTGGGCTTCTCCAGCCCCGACGGCGCCCTGGGCTGTGTGGCCGGGATCGGCGCGGAGGCCTGGGACCGGCTCTTCGGCTCGCCCCGGCCCGCCGCCCTGCACCCCTTCCGGGAGCTGGAAGGCCCCCGGCACCGGGCCGTGTCCACGCCGGGCGACCTCCTCTTCCACATCCGGGCCACCCGCGTGGACCTCTGCTTCGCACTGGCCGCCGAGATCATGCGGCAACTGCGCGGCGCGGCCACCCTGGAGGACGAGGTCCAGGCCTTCACGTACTTCGACTCCCGCAACCTCCTCGGCTTCGTCGACGGCACCGAGAACCCGGTCGGCCGCCTTGCCGCCGACGCCGTGCTGGTCGGCGACGAGGACCCCGACTTCCGCGGCGGCAGCTACGCGCTCGTGCAGAAGTACCTGCACGACGTGGACTCCTGGGAGAAACTCCCCGTCGAGGCGCAGGAGAAGGTCATCGGCCGGACCAAGCTGACCAACCTGGAGCTGGACGTGGAGGGTTCCCACGTCGACGTCAACACCATCCTCGGCCCCGAAGGCACCGAGCAGCGCATACTGCGTGCCGCCATGCCCTTCGGCAGGCCCGGCCAGGGCGAGTTCGGCACGTACTTCATCGCCTACGCCCGCGATCCCTCGGTGCCGGAGGCCATGCTGCGGAAGATGTTCGTCGGCGAACCACCGACCGGTCACGACCCGATCCTGGACTTCTCCCGGGCCGTGACCGGGACCATGTTCTTCGTGCCCTCGGCGGACTTCCTGCGCACCGTCCCGGTCCGTCGCCCGCCGAACTGACGCCCCTGCCACGGGCGTCGGGCCGGAGGGGATCGCCGACGAGGGGCTGCCCCCGTCCGGCTCCTCGTCAGAACTCGTCCTCGCCCTCGACGAACGTCCGCACCACCTCGATCTCCCCGATGCGCGACACGTCCACCCGGCGAGGGTCGTCGCCCAGCACCACGAGGTCGGCCCGCTTGCCGGGGGCGAGGCTGCCGGCGTCGCTCTCCCAGTGGCAGGCGCGGGCGGCCTCGGTGGTGTACGCGCGCAGCGCCTCCTCGACCGTGATCGCCTCGTCGGGGCCGATGAGGCGGCCGGACTCCGAGGCCCGTTCCACCATGAACTGGATCGCCCGCAGCGGGGCGCCGTTCGCGACCGGGCGGTCCGAGCTGCCGGCGACCCGGACGCCGTGGTCGAGGAAGGCCCGGCCCCGGTACAGCCAGCCGGCCCGGTCCTCGCCCATGATCGTGGCGTAGTCGTCGCCGTAGTAGCGCAGAAAGCTCGGCTGGATGACGACGGTGACGCCGAGCGCGGCCAGCCGGGGGAGCTGGTCGGGGCGGACCAGGCCCGCGTGCTCGACGCGGTGACGTGCCTCCGGGCGCGGGCTCAGCTTCCGGGCCTTCTCCAGTGCGTCCAGGGCGACATCGAGCGCCCGGTCGCCGATCGCGTGCACGGCGAGCTGCCAGCCGGCGAGGTGACCCTCGACGATCGTGCTCTCCAGCACCTCGGGTTCGTGCATGAGCTGACCGGAGCCGTCGGTGCCCAGATAGGGGCTGGTGAGGGCCGCCGTGCGGGCCATCATGCCGCCGTCGGTGAAGATCTTGAGGGCGCCCAGGGAGAGGGCGCCGTCCCCGAAGCCCGTGCGCAGGCCGAGGTCGATCGCCCGGCTCGTGGTGTCCTCGGGGTCCGCCCCGACCGGGCGCAGCGCGTCGGCGGCCACCATCAGCCGTACCCGCACCGGCAGTCGGCCCGACTCGTGCGCGAGCTGGTACGCGGCGCCCTCGATCGGGCTGTGCCCGAAGAGCCGGGCCCCGACCCCCGCCTCGGCGCACCCCGTGATGCCCTCGGACCGGCAGACGCGCGCGGCGTGCTCGATCGCCGAGGCCAGTTCGGTGAGCGAGTGCGGCGGCCTGGACTGCAGCGCGGCGCCCATCGCGCCCTCCGCGAGGAAGCCGTCGGGCCGGGCGACCTCCGCCGGAAGTCCGTTCAGCACAGCCGAGTTGACCAGGCAGGCGTGCCCGGAGAGGTGGCCCAGGTACACCTTGCGTCCGGCGCTGACGGCGTCGAGGTCGCGCGCGGTGAGCGGGCGGTCGAGCGTGCGCTGGTCGTAGCCGCCGAAGTCCACCCAGCCGCCGACGGGGGCCTGCGCCACCGCCTCCGCCACCACGCGGAGCACGTCGTCGGCCTGTCGGCTCGGCGCGACACCGGGCGCCTTGGCCTTCAGGCCCGCCCACGCCAGGTGCACATGGGCGTCGATGAACCCCGGGAGGACCGTGGCGCCGCCCAGGTCCAGCGTCCGGCGCGCCGGACGCCCCGCCACGTCCTCGTCCAGGCCGACGACACGCCCCCGCCAGATCCCGAGCTCCCGGGCGGCCGGGCGGTCCGGGTCCATCGTGACGATGCGGGCGTTGGTGATCCTGGTGCTGAGCACGGACAGGTCCTTCCGGTCGGGGCGGCGCTCGGTGCGGTCTCGTATCGGTGAACCGGCTTGATTCGTCCGCCAGTTGGCGGCTCGGTCGGATAACGTCCCGGCGTTCGGGGGAGATCGGTTCGGTCTCGGCGACGGTTCGGGGGCTGGTCCAGGAAGACAAATGTAGTTAGCCTTACCTAAGTTTTCTTGTACCTTTCCTGTGTTGGCGAAACCGGTCCGGAGGACTGCGTGAGAGAAGCGGACCCGCCGGGACGGAACGTCCTGTGGCGCGCGGTCGGCGGACAGCGTCGGGACGTCGCGCTGGGCTCGGTTCTGGGGATGGGGCACCAGACGGGCGAGGCCCTGGTGCCGGTGCTCATCGGACTGGCCATCGAGCGCGGAGTCGTGGACGGCGACGTCCCCGGACTGCTGCTGTGGCTGGTCATCCTGGCCGCCGTGTACGTCGGACTCTCCTTCAGCTTCCGCTTCAGCGCCCGGGCGGGAGAGCGCGCCTCCGTCACCGCGGCGCACCACCTCAGAACCGAACTCGTCGGCCGTGTCCTCGCTCCCCAGGGTGGCGCCGAAGAGGGCCGTCTGCCGGGCGAGTTGACGAACATCGCCACCGAGGACGCCAAACGGGTCGGTGCCGTCGCCATGGCCCTCATCGTCGCCTTCGCGGCCACCGCGGGCCTCGTGGTCAGCGCGGTCGCCCTGCTGCGGGTCTCCCTCGTCCTCGGCCTGCTCGTCCTCCTGGGCGCCCCGCTGCTGCTGTGGCTGGGACATGTGCTGAGCAAGCCCCTGGAACGGCGCAGCGAGACCGAACAGGAACGCGCCGCGCGGGCCTCCGGCGTCGCCGCGGACCTGGTGGCCGGACTACGCGTCCTCAAGGGCATCGGCGCCGAGACGGCCGCCGTCGCCCGCTACCGGCGCGTCAGCCGGGACTCCCTCGCCGCGACCCTGCGCGCCGCCCGCGCCGAGGCCTGGCAGAACGGCGTCGTCACCATCCTCACCGGTGCCTTCATCGCCCTCGTCGCCCTCGTCGGCGGACGCCTCGCCGCACGCGGCGACATCGGCCTCGGCGAACTCGTCTCCTCGGTCGGGCTCGCCCTGTTCATCGTCGGCCCGCTCACCGAATTCGCCTGGGTCAACACCGAGTTGGCCCAGGGCCGCGCCTCCGCCACCCGTATCGCGCACGTGCTGGACGCCCCCGCCGCCGTAACCGGGAAGCCGTCCGCCGACACCGTCCCGCCGGGCGGCATCGAGGGACGGCTGACGCTCCGCGCCCTCACCTACGGCCCCCTGCGCGGCGTCGACCTCGACATCGCCCCCGGCGAGACCGTCGGCGTCGCCGCCACCGACCCCGCCGACGCCTCCGCGCTGCTGCGCTGCCTCGGCCGCCACGCCGACCCCGACGACGGCGCCGTGGAACTGGACGGCACGGCACTGACCGCGCTCGGCCTGGACGACGTACGCGCGGCGATGCTCGTCGCCGAACACGACGCCGACCTGTTCGAGGGCACGGTCCTGGAGAACGTCACCGCGGCGGTCACCACCGCCACCGGGGCGGACGACACGGCCGCACCGGCGGAAGTCATGGCCGCGATGGCCGCCTCCGGCACCGACGAGGTCGCCTGCGCCCTGCCCGACGGCGTCGACACCGCCGTCACCGCACGCGGCCGCTCGCTCTCCGGCGGACAGCGCCAACGGGTTGCCCTGGCCCGGGCCCTGGCCGCCGACACGCCGGTCCTCGTCGTGCACGAGCCCGCCACCGCCGTCGACGCCGTCACGGAGACCCGGATCGCCGCCGGGATCAGGGAGGTCCGCAGGGGACGCACCACGCTCCTGGTGACCAACAGCCCCGCCCTGCTCGCCGTCACCGACCGCGTCGTCCTCCTCCACGACGGCCGGGTCACCGCGACCGGCGCCCACGAACGCCTCGTCCACGAGCGCGCCGACTACCGTACGGCGGTCCTCACATGACCGAGCACGCCGACGCCGTCGAGGCCGGGTCCCCCGGCGGCGACCACACCGGCCCCCGACTGCTGCCCGTCGCCACCCCCGCCCGTACCCGGGCCGCCGTCGCCGAACTACTGCGCCCGCAACGACGGTTGGCGCTGTCCGCGTTCACCGTCATGGTCGCTTCCACCGCCGTCGGCCTGCTCGTGCAGCCCCTGCTGGGACGGATCGTCGACCTGGCCGCCGACCGAGGGTCCGTCGACGCCATCACGGCCACCGCTGTGCTCCTCGTGGCCGTCGCCGTGGCTCAGGGCGTCACCGCCGGATTCGGGCTGTCGCAGATCGCCCGGCTGGGCGAGACGACCCTGGCCCGGCTGCGCGAGCGCTTCGTCGAACGCGCCCTGGCCCTCCCGCTGGACCGGGTCGAGAAGGCCGGCGCCGGCGACCTGACCGCCCGGGTCACCGCCGACGTCTCCCTCATCGCCGACGCCGTACGCAACGCGCTGCCCGCACTGGGGCGTTCGCTGCTCACCATCGTCCTCACCCTCGGGGCCATGGCCCTGCTCGACTGGCGGTTCCTGCTGGCCGCGCTGCTCGCGGTCCCCGTACAGGCCGCCACCGCACGCTGGTACGTGGCCCGTGCCGTCCCCCTCTACGCCGAGCAGCGGGTGGCCGCCGGCGCTCAGCAGCAGCAGATGCTCGACACCATCGGCGGCAGCGCCACCGTGCGGGCGTTCCGGCTGGGCCGGGAGCACACCGAGCGGGTCACCGAACGATCCTGGTCCGTGGTGGCGCTGACCATGCGGGGCGTACGACTCGTCCTCGGCTTCTACAGCCGGCTGCACATCGCCGAGTACATCGGGCTCGCCGCCGTCCTCGTCACCGGCTACTGGCTGGTCCGCGAGGGTTCGGCCGGCATCGGTACGGCGACCGCCGCCGCCCTGTACTTCCACAGCCTGTTCGGCCCCGTCAACGCGGCCCTCGCCCTCCTCGACGACGCCCAGTCGGCCACGGCGGGCCTCGCCCGGCTCGTCGGCGTCACGGACGAACCCGTGCCCCCGGAGCCGGAGCACACCGTCGCGGCCGGCGGCGCCGACGTCACCGTCCGCGGCCTCGGCCACGCCTACCGGCCCGGCCACCCCGTCCTCCACGACATCGACCTGACGATCCACCACGGGGAACGCGTGGCGCTCGTCGGCGCCAGCGGGGCCGGCAAGACCACCCTGGCCCGACTCGTCGCGGGCATCCAGCCGCCCACCACCGGCACCGTCCTCGTCGGCGGGATCCCGCCCACCGACCTCGGCTCCGCCGCCTCCCGCACCATCGCCCTGATCACCCAGGAGACCCACGTCTTCGCGGGCCCCCTCGCCGACGACCTGCGACTGGCCAAACCCGACGCCACCGACGACGAACTGCGCGCCGCGCTCGACCGCGTCGACGCCCTCGCCTGGGCCGAGGCCCTGCCCGACGGGCTCGCGACGGTCGTCGGCGACGGCGGCCACCGGCTCAGCGGCGAGCGGACGCAGGCCCTCGCGCTGGCCCGGCTGATCCTCGCCGACCCGCCCCTGGTGGTCCTCGACGAGGCCACCGCCGAGGCGGGCAGCGCCGGAGCGCGCGCCCTGGAGAAGGCCGTCGCCCGCGCCGTCGACGGCCGCACCGCGCTGATCGTCGCCCACCGCCTCAGCCAGGCGTCCACCGCCGACCGCGTCGTCGTCATGGAGGCCGGCCGCGTCGTCGAGAGCGGCACCCACGACGAACTCCGCGCCGCGCGGGGCCCCTACGCCGCCCTGTGGGCGGCCTGGTCGGACGCCCGCGACACCGGCCCCCGGCCGGCCCCCGAGACCCCCACACGTACCGCTCCACAGGAACCCGAACCGAAGGACCGCTGATGTTCCGCTCCCGCAGAGCGCCACGGCTCGCCGTCGTGCTCGCCTCCGCCACCCTGCTCCTCGCCACCGCGTGCGGTGGCGGCGACTCGGACTCCGACGCCTCCGGCGCCGGCGCGGAGGCGAGCACCTCCTCCGGCGAGTCCGCGTTCCCGGTCTCCGTCGCCCACAAGTACGGCAGCACGACGATCAAGGCAGAGCCGAAGCGGATCGTCACCGTCGGCCTCACCGACCAGGACTCCGTCCTCGCCCTCGGCGAGGTCCCCGTCGGCACCACCGAATGGCTCGGCGGCTACAAGGGCGCCATCGGCCCCTGGGCCGAGGACAAGCTCGGCTCCGCCGAAGCGCCGACCGTTCTGAAGGACACGGGCACCGGCCCGCAGGTGGAGAAGATCGCCGCCCTCAAGCCCGACCTGATCCTCGCGGTGTACGGCGGACTCACCAAGGAGCAGTACGAGTCCCTGTCCACGTTCGCGCCCGTGGTCGCCCAGCCGAAGAAGTACAACGACTACGGCGTCCCGTGGCAGGAGCAGACCGAGATCATCGGCAAGGCCCTCGGCAAGCCCGAGGAGGCCGCCGAGGCGGTCGCCGCCACCGAGGCGAAGATCAAGGCCGCCGCCGACGAGCACGCCGGCTTCAAGGGCGCCACCGCCGTCATGGCCACCCCGTACGAGGGCATGTTCGTGTTCGGCAGCCAGGACGCCCGCTCGCGTCTGCTGACCGGTCTCGGGTTCGCCCTGCCGACGGACCTGGACAAGGCGATCGGCGACCAGTTCGGCGCGAACATCAGCAAGGAGCGCACGGATCTGCTCGACCAGGACGCCATCGTGTGGATCGTCGGCGACCCCGTCAAGGACGCCGCGAAGCTGCACAAGGACGCCTCGTACAAGGACCTGACGGTCGTCAAGGAGGGCCGCGAGGTCTTCGTGAACGAGACCGGCGACTACGGCCACGCCACGTCCTTCGTGTCCGTCCTGAGCCTGCCGTACGTGGTCGAGCGGCTGGCACCGCAGCTGGCGGCGGCCGTCGACGGCAAGACGGACACCAAGGTGGAGCAGCCCGCGTCCTGACGGGCAGCAGCCCGCGTCCTGACGGGCGGTTCGGGGTTTGTGAAGGAAGGAGGGGGGCCGGTCATCGACCGGCCCCCCTCCCGCATGTCAGCCGTCCATCGACTCGGCCAGACTGCGCGGCCGCATGTCGGTCCAGTTCGTCTCGACGTGGTCCAGGCAGGCCTGCCGCGAGTCGGGCCCGTGGGCCACCCGCCAGCCGGCCGGCACGTCCACGAAGTCCGGCCACAGGCTGTGCTGGTTCTCGTCGTTGACCAGCACCAGGTAGGTGCCCTCGGGGTCCTCGAACGGGTTGCTCATGCCACTCCTCTTCCTCACTTCGGATTCCGCTCCGCCCACGCGAGCAGCCCTCGCAGGGCCCGGAACCAGGTCTCGGCGAGATCCTGGACCGTCTCGCGCGGCACCAGTCCTTCCAGGTACGACCAGTGCGCGGCCAGCACCGGCCCGTCCGCCCGGTCCTCGGTCACCACGTTGATCTCCAGCGCGTGCCCCTCCCGCATCGAGCCCTCCGGCCCGATGTCCGCCGCGTCCTCCTCAGGTGCGTACGACCAGTCCGTCTCCTCCGGGATGCCGAACCGGCCCAGGTAGTTGAACTCCACACGCGCCGGCTCGTGGGCCGCCAGCACCTCGCGCGTACGGGGGTTGAGGTGCCGCAGCAGTCCGTACCCGACCCCGTTCGCGGGCAGCGCCGCCAGATGCTCCCGTACCAGTCGTACGGCCTCGGCCGCCGCCCGGCCGCCCGCGAAGGCCTCGGCCGGGTCGGCCGGCCCGGGATCGAGCCGTACCGGGAAGACGCTGGTGAACCAGCCGACCGTACGGGACAGATCGACGCCGTCGCCCCCCAACTCCTCCTCCCGGCCGTGCCCTTCGAGGTCGACGAGGACCGAGCTGTCCGCACCGCCGTCCCGTCGCCTCCGGTCCGCGAAGGCGAGACCGAGGCCGGCCAGCAGCACGTCGTTGACGCCGGCCCCGAACGCCGCCGGCACGGCCGACAGCAGCGGACCGGTGTGCTCGGCGGGCATCCGGAGGACCACCTCGCGCCGGGTCGTGGTGGTGTCGCGGTCCGGGTCGGGCTCCCGCAGCAGCGGGAAGGGCTCGGAGCCACCCTCCAGGATCCCGGCCCAGAGGGGGAGTTCGGCCTCGCGGTCCGGTCCCTGCGCCCGCTCGGTGAGCAGCCGCGACCAGCTCGCGAACGACGTCTCGACCGGGTCGAGACGCACCGGCCGCCCGGCAAGGACGTCCCGCCACGCGGCGGCCAGGTCCGGCAGCAGCACACGCCACGACACGCCGTCCACGACCAGGTGGTGGGCCATCAGCAGCAGCCGCCCGGGCGCGTCGCCCGCGTCGAACCACACGGCCCTGACCATCACCCCCGCGTCGGGAGCGAGGAGCGCCCGGGCCGCGCGTGCCCGCTCGGCCACGACCTCGCCGAGAGCCGCCGCGTCGAGACCGGCCACGTCCACCCGGTCGATCCACCCGGCGGCCTCGACCGCCCCGACGGCCGGCACGTGCAGCGACCAGCCGTCGGTGGCCTCGGGCGACGGCCGCACGAGGGTCGCCCGCAGCAGGTCGTGCCGGTCGGCGAGGGCCTGGAGGACGGCGGTCAGGCCGGGCAGGTCCAGTTCGGCGGGGGTGCGGACGAGCGCCGACTGGTGGTACGAGGCGAAGGAGCCGCCCAGTTCGCGCAGCCAGTGCATGACCGGGGTGAGGGGCACGACGCCGGTGCCGTCGTCCTCGGGGCGCCGGGCGGCCGTGTCGACCGGCTCGGCGACGGCGCCCAGCGCCGCCACCGTACGATGGCGGAACATCAGCCGCGGAGTGATGCGTACGCCCGCGGCCCGCGCCCGGCCCACGAGCTGCATTGCGACGATGCTGTCGCCGCCGAGGGCGAAGAAGTCGTCGTCCACACCGACCTGTTCGAGCCCGAGCACGTCCGCGAAGACCTCGCAGAGCGTCCGCTCCATCTCGGTGGCGGGCGCGCGGCCCGACGACAGGGCGGAGAAGTCGGGCGCGGGCAGAGCGGCGCGGTCGAGCTTGCCGTTCGCCAGCTCCGGGAACCGGTCCAGGGCCAGCACGGCCGCCGGGACCATGTGGTCGGGGAGCCGGGCGGCGACATGGGCGCGCAGCGCCGCCGGGTCGGGAGCGGAGCCCGCCGACGACGGGATGACGTAGGCGACGAGCAGCTTGCGCGGGCCCTCTTGACGTACCGTCACCAGCGCTTGTCCGACGTCCGGATGGGTGGCGAGCGCGGACTCGATCTCCGCCGGCTCGATCCGGAAGCCACGGATCTTGACCTGGTCGTCGGCCCGGCCGAGGTAGTCCAGCCGTCCGTCAGCGGTCCAACGGGCCAGGTCGCCGGTCCGGTACAGCCGCGAGCCGGGCTCCCCGAACGGGTCGGCCACGAACCGCTCGGCCGTCAGCCCGGGGGAGCCCAGATACCCACGGGCGAGACCACCCCCGGCCAGGTAGAGCTCACCGGTGACGCCGGGCGGCACGGGCTGGAGGAGGTTGTCGAGGACGTAGGCCCGGGTGCCGGCCACCGGCCGTCCCACGAGCGGGCGTTCGCTGTCCCCGACACGTCCCACCAGGGCGTCCACGGTCGACTCGGTCGGGCCATATAGGTTGAACGCCTCGGTGCCGCGCAGCGCGGCCAGTCGCCGCCACAGCGCGACCGGAACGGCCTCGCCGCCCACGCCGACCACCGCGAGAGGGCAGTCGTCGCCGTCCAGCAGACCACTGTCGGCCATCTGCGCGAAGAACGACGGGGTGACCTCCAGGAAGTCGAAACCGTGCTCGACCACGGCCCGGGCGAGCAGTTCGGGGTCGCGTCGCACCTCCTCGGACACGATGTGCACACAGTGCCCGTCCAGCAGCCACAGCTGGGGCTGCCAGGAGGCGTCGAAGAAGAACGACCAGGCGTGCCCCGCCCGCAGATGCCGGCGTCCCGCCGTCTCGATCGCCGGTGCGTAGAGCGTCTCGCGATGGCTGTGGAAGAGGTTGCCGAGGGTCTCGTGGGTGATCACCACACCCTTGGGGCGGCCGGTGGAGCCGGAGGTGTAGATGACGTACGCCGGGTGGCGAGGCGTCAGGTCCGCGGTCCGGTCGGCGTCGGTGAGGTCGGTGGCCTCCCCGGCCGCGATCCGGTCGGCGGTGGCGGGGTCGTCGAGCACCAAGGGGACGGCGTCCGGCGGCAGGGTGCCGCGGAGTTCCCGGGTGGTCAGGGTCAGTACCGGCCGGGCGTCGTCGAGGACGTCCGCCGTACGGTCCGCCGGCGCGTCGGGGTCGAGCGGCAGGTAGGCCGCGCCCGCCTTGTGCACGGCCAGTACGGCGACCAGGAACCGTGCGGTGCGCGGCAGCGCCAGGGCCACGAACCGTTCGGGCCCGGCACCGCGTTCGACCAGGAGACGGGCCAGGCGGTTGGCCTCGGCGTTGAGCTCGGCGAAGGCCAGCTCGATGCCGTCTGAGGCCACGGCGGGCAGGTCGGGGTGGAGCCGCACCCGCTCCTCGAAGAGCGCGGGCACGGTGGTCGGGCCGGCGACGGGCGGCCGGCTTTGCCATCCGTCGGACAGCAGCCGGAGTTCGTCCGCGTCGAGGATGCCGATACGTCCGAGGGTCAGGTCAGCGTCGGCGACGACGGCCCGCAGGACCCGCCGGAGCCGGTCGGCGAAGGACTGCGCGGTCGCGTGGACGAACAGGTCGGCGCTGTACTCCAGCACACCGTCGACGCCGCCGTCGCCGCGCTCCACGAAGTCGAAGGACAGGTCGAACTTCGCGGTGGTGTTGACGACGTCGTCCCGGTGGGCCCGCAGACCGGGAAGTCCGGTGTCCTCGTCGCCGGCCGCCAGATACACCACCATCACCTGGAACAGCGGGTGCCGGGCCAGGGAGCGGGCCGGGTTGAGGACCTCCACCAGCCGTTCGAACGGCACGTCCTGGTGGTCGAAGGCACCCAGATCGGCCTCCCGCACCCGGGCCAGCAGCTCCCGGAACGTCGGCTCGCCGGACGTGTCCGTCCGCAGCACCAGCGTGTTGAGGAAGTACCCGACCAGGTCCTCCAGTGCCGCGTCCGTCCGCCCGGAGATCGGGCTGCCGATCGGGATGTCGTGTCCGGCACCGAGCCGGGTGAGCAGGGTCGCCACGGCGGCCTGCATCACCATGAACACACTGACGCCGTGGTCACGCGCCAACCGGTGCAGGTCCGCGGCGAGTTCGGCGTCGAGCGACAGATCGGCGGCGCCGCCCCGATAGGTCGACTCCAGCGGACGCGGCCGGTCCACGGGCAGCGCCAGCTCCTCCGGCAGCCCGGCCAACGCCCGGCGCCAGTACGCGACCTGACGTGCCGCCAGGCTCGACGGGTCCTTCTCGTCACCGAGGACGTCCCGCTGCCACAGCGTGTAGTCGGCGTACTGGACCGGCAACGGCTCCCACTCGGGCGCCCGCCCGGCCGCACGGGCCGCGTAGGCCACCGCCAGGTCACCGTGCAGCGGCCCCTGGGACCACTCGTCACCGGCGATGTGGTGCAGCAGGAGCAGCAGTGTCCATTCCTCCCGGCCCGTGCGGAACACATGGACGCGCAACGGCGGTTCCCGGTCCAGCGCGAAGCCGTACGCGCCCGCCAGGGCCAGCCGCCCGGGGAGCCGCTCGGCGTCGGTCTCCTCCACCTCGAACGGGACGCGTATCTCGGCCGCGTCCAGCACCCGCTGGAAGGCCCGTCCCTCCTCGTCGGGGAAGACCGTGCGCAGCGTCTCGTGCCGTACGACCACATCGTGCACGGCCGCCCGCAGCGCCTCGACGTCCAGCTCCCCGCTCAGCCGCCAGGCCGAGGGGATGTTGTACGTCGCGCTCGGGCCCTCCACCTGGTACAGCACCCACAGGCGCTGCTGCGCGGACGACAGCGGCAGCCGCTCGGGCCTCGTCCGCGTGCCGAGCGTCGGCCGGTCGTGGACCTCGGCCGGGGAGCCCTCCGCCAGGTGTCGCGCGAGACCGGCCACCGTCGGCGCGTCGAAGACCGTACGCAGCGACACCTCGGCGCCGAACGCCGACCGGACCTTGGCGACCAGTCGCATCGCGAGCAGCGAATGGCCGCCCAGGGCGAAGAAGTCGTCGTCCACGCCGACCCGGTCCACACCCAGGACGTCCGCGAACAGACCGCACAGGATCTCCTCCCGCGGATCACGTGCCCGGCCGCCCGTGCCACCGCCCGCCGCGAAGTCGGGCGCGGGCAGCGCCCGGCGGTCCAGCTTGCCGTTCGGCGTCAACGGCAGCCTGTCGAGGACGACGACGGCCGCGGGAACCATGTGCTCGGGCAGGGAGGCGGCGGTGTGACCCCGCAGGACGTCCGGGTCGGCGACCGCTCCGGCGGCGGGGACGACGTAGGCGACGAGCCGCTGCTCGTGCGGGACGACGACCGCGTGGGCCACCGACCCGTGCCGGGCGAGCACGGCCTCGATCTCACCGGGCTCGACGCGCACCCCACGGATCTTGACCTGGTGGTCGGTGCGGCCCAGGAAGTCGAGCGTGCCGTCGGCCAGCCACCGGGCCAGGTCGCCCGTGCGATACATCCGGGCCCCCGGGCCGCCGTACGGGTCCGCGACGAACCGCTCGGCCGTGAGACCCGGCCGGTCGAGATAGCCACGCGCGAGCTGGACGCCCGCCAGATACAGCTCACCCGCCACACCCGGCGGCACCGGACGCAGCGTCGCGTCCAGGACATAGGCACGGGTGTTCCACACGGGACGCCCGATCACCACCCGGTCGGCGCCCGGCACCACCTGGCCGGCCGTGACGTCGACCGAGGCCTCCGTCGGCCCGTACAGGTTGTGCAGCTCGGCCGACAGCACCTCGTGGAAGCGTGCGGCCACCGGCGACGGCAGCGCCTCACCGCTGCACATCACCCGGCGCAGACTCGTGCACCGCGCGGCGGCGGGCTCCTCCAGGAACACCTGGAGCATCGACGGCACGAAGTGCGTGGTCGTGACGCCCTGCGCGCGGATCAGCTCCGCCAGATACGCCGGGTCCTTGTGGCCCTCCGGCCGGGCGACCACCAGGGCGGCCCCGGTGATCAGCGGCCAGAAGAACTCCCACACCGACACGTCGAACCCGGACGGGGTCTTCTGCAGCACCCGGTCGTCGGGGCCCAGCCCGTACGCGTCCTGCATCCACAGCAACCGGTTCACGATGCCCTCGTGCGGCACGACCACTCCCTTGGGGCGGCCGGTCGAGCCGGAGGTGTAGATCACATGGGCGGGGCTCGACGGGTCGTATGCCGTGGGCAGTTCACCCTCCGGGCCCTGGGGCAGCGTGTCCTCGACGACGCACACCGGCCGGGCCTCCTCCAGCATGAGCGCGATCCGCTCCCGGGGCTGATCGGCGTCCAGCGGCAGATAGGCGCCGCCCGCCCGGTGCACCGCCAGCAGGGCCACGACCAGATCCGCCGAACGCGGCGCCGCCACCGCCACCGTGCGCTCCGGGCCCACCCCCATCCCGGCCAGGACCCGAGCCGTCCGCTCGACCCGTGCGTCCAACTCCGCGTAGGTCAAGCGCTGTTCGCCGTCGACGAGGGCGAGAGCGTCCGGCGTCCGCGCCACCTGCGCGCGGAACAGCTCCGGCAGGGTCGTCGCGGGTACGTCGTGCCCGGTGTCGTTCCACCGGACGAGCACCGACTCCCGCTCGGCCTGCTCCAGGACCTCCAGCTCCCGTACGGGGACGTCGGGTTCGGCGGCCACCTGGTCCAGGAGCCGCGCCAGCAGCCTGCCGAGCCGCCGGGCCGTCGCCTCGTCGTACAGGTCGAGCGCGTACTCCAGGAGCAGCGTGAGACGGTCCCGGCGCGCCTCGTCGACGAAGGTGAAGTGGAGGTCGAACTTGGCCATGCCCGTGTCCATGTCGAACCACTCGGTGGGCATGCCGAGCACCTCGGGGTCGCCGTCGGGCCGGTAGTGGTAGCCGAGCATGACCTGGAAGAGCGGGTTGCGGCCGGTGACCCGGGGCGGGTTCACGGCCTCGACGACGTGGTCGAAGGGGAGATCCTGGTTCCCGAACGCCTCCAGGGCCGACTCCCGGACCCGGCCGAGGAGTTGCGTGAACGTCAGGCCGCTCTCCCCGCTCGACAGGTCGGTGCGCAGCACCAGCGTGTTCACGAAGAACCCGACCAGGTCGTCCAGCGCGTCGTCCGTACGTCCCGCGATGGGCGCCCCCAGCGGGATGTCGTCCCCGGCGCCGAGCCGGTGCAGCAGTGCCGCCGTGGCCGCCTGGAACAGCATGAACATGCTGGTGTTGGTGGCGCCGGACAGTGCGCGCAGGGCCCGGGCCGTGGCGGGGGAGAGATCCAGACGGACCTTGCCGCCCCGGCCGGTGGGCTCCGCAGGACGGGGCCGGTCGAGAGGCAGGGACAGCTCTTCCGGCAGCCCTCGCAGGGCCTCGGTCCAGTGGGCGCGCTGCGCCTCGCCGACCTCGCCGAGCAGCGTGTCCTGCCACAGGGTGTAGTCGGCGTACTGGACCGGCAGCGGCGTCCACTCCGGTGCACGGCCCTCGGTACGGGCCCGGTACGCGGTGGTGAGATCACCGAGGAACGGCCGGTCCGACCACTCGTCGGTGGTGATGTGGTGCAGTACCAGCGCCACGACCAGGTCACCGGGCCCCAGCCGCAACACCTCGGCACGGACGGGGAGTTCGGTGCTCAGGTCGAACGGACGCCGCTGGGCCGACTCGATCCGGGCCGCGAGCTCGTCCTCGCTCACCTCGGACACCCGGAAGTAGGGCTCGGCCGCGCCCGGCGGCACGATCCACTGGTACGGCTCGCCGCCCTCCTCCGAGAATCGGGTGCGCAGCGCCTCGTGACGGTCCGTCACATCACCCAGCGCTGCCCGCAACGCGGCGAGGTCCAGTTCGCCGCGCGGTCGGAAGACGAGGGGGAAGTTGTAGGCCACGCCCCCGCCGGTGAGGCGTTCCACCAGCCACAGCCGCCGCTGGGCCGCCGACAGCGGGATCCGCTCGGGCCGCTCGGGCACCGGCCGCAGCGGGGGACGCGCAGGTCTGCCTGCTTCCGCCCGCAGGGCCAGGGCCTCCGGGGTGGGCGCCTCGAACAGGTCACGGATGGCCAGCTCGGCGCCCAGTTCGGTGCGGGCCCGGCTGATCAGCCGGGTCGCGAGCAGCGAATGGCCGCCCAGGTCGAAGAAGTTGTCCTCGGCGCCGGTGCGGGGCAGCCCCAGCACCTCGGCGAAGAGCCGGCACAGCACCTCCTCGACGGGGGTGCGCGGGCCGCGACCGGCCGACAGGGCGACCGCCGGCTCGGCGTCCGGCAGAGCGCGCACGTCGAGCTTGCCGTTGTCGTTCATCGGCAGCCCGGGCAGGACCACGAAGGCGCCGGGCACCATGTAGCCGGGCAGCCGCTGCCCGAGATCGTCGCGGAGCCGCCTGATGAGCGCGGTGTGCCCGCGCCCGGCGGCCGGGGTGTTGGCGAACGGGACGTCGCCCCGGTCGGCGCGCGGCCGGTACAGGCCGGCCGTGCGCGGAACCTCCGTGCCGGAGGCCCGGGTGCCGGGGACGAACACCGCGTCGTAGCGGCCGGGTTCGTCGGACCAGGTGGTGAGCAGCCGGTAGCCCCGTGCCTCGGCCGCCTCCCGCAGATCCTCCGGTTCCACGCCCGTCGCGGCGACGGGTGACGGCCGGCCGGTCTCCAGGGCCCGCAGACCGGCCAGGTCACCGGCCGTGCGGGCGTCCGGGACGCCCCGCATCCGAAGGGATCCGGTGCCGTCGAGACGGGCCAGGAGCGCGTCCCGCCCGGTCCAGTCGACGGTCGGGACGCCGTCCAGGGAGAGCACCGGATCGCCCTCGTACAGCACCACGTCGTACCGGTAGCGGGTCAGCTCGTTGTGGTGGCGGCCCGCCTTGGTGCGCAGGTCGACGCCGACGCCGAGAGTGGTGAACCAGTCCGGGTCGACGAGGAGTTCCTTCTCCAGGGCGAGGCCACGCTCCACGGCGCGGCGCACGGTCTCGGGTTCCGTGTCCGCGTCGGCGCGGGCGGCCTGGATGCCCGCCTGGAAGACGCGGGCCTGGCGCAGGTCGCGGACGTCACCGAGGAACAGGGCCCCGCCGGGCGCGAGCAGACCCAGCGCGCCGCGGATCACCTGATGGAGGTGGTCCAGGCTCGGGAAGTACTGAACGACGGAGTTGATGACGACCGTGTCGAAGAAACCGGTGGGCAGGCCGTCGGTCACCTCGGCTGCCTGGCACCGGAGTTCGACCTTGCCGCCCAGTTCGGGGTCGGTCCTGATGCCCTCGCCGAGCTTGCGGATCACGGGCGCGGCGAAGTCGGTCGCCCAGTACGCCTCGGCGTCCGGGGCCAGCCTGGACAGCAGCAGGCCCGAGCCGACGCCGATCTCCAGGACGCGCCGGGGCCGCAGCTCACGGATACGGGCCACGGTGGCCTCACGCCACTCCCGCATGTGCGCGACCGGGATCGGCGTGCCGTCGTAGGAGCTGTCCCAGCCCGCGAAGTCCTCCGTGAACAGGGCGGTGCCGATCTCGGTGTACTCGGCCGAGTAGATCTCCTGCCACTCGCCGATCTGCTCCCGCTCGGCCGACTCCCGCGCACGCGCGTCGGGTTCGGCCGGGACGACGTACCCCACGAGCCGCTTCGTACCCGGCGCGGAGGTGTCGTCGCGGGCGATCACGGCGGCCTGGGACACCTCGGGGTGCTGCGCCAGCGCGGTCTCGATCTCGCCCAGCTCCACCCGGTAGCCCCGGATCTTGACCTGGTCGTCGGTACGGCCGAGGAAGTCCAGGTTGCCGTCCGGACGGCGTCGTACCAGGTCACCGGTGCGGTACATACGCTCGCCCGGCCGCCCGTACGGGTCGGCCACGAACCGCTCGGCGGTCAGGCCCGGCCGGTCGAGATAGCCGCGCGCCAGACCCACACCCGCGATGTACAGCTCACCCGCCACAGCGTCCGGCACCGGCCGCATCCAGGTGTCGAGGACGCGGGCCCGGGTGGCGCGGATGGGCTTGCCAACGGTCGGGGTCGCGCTGTCCTCCGTACCACCGCCGAGCGTGTTGATCGTGTACTCGGTCGGGCCGTACAGGTTGTAGCCGTACGTCCCCTCGGTGTCCCGCAGCGTGTTCCACACCGTCTCGGTGACGGCCTCCCCGCCGAGCAGCACCAGCGGCGGCCGGTGCCCCTCCAACAGGCCCTCCTCGATGAGGAGATGGGCGTAGGTCGGGGTCACGTTGACGACGTCGACGCGGTGTTCCTCGCAGTACGCCACCAGCGCGGTGGCGTCCCGCCGCAACTCCTCGTCGCAGACGTGCACCTCATGTCCCTCGACGAGCCACAGCAGCTCCTCCCAGGACATGTCGAACGCGAACGACACGGTGTGCGCGATCCGCAGCCGCCGCCCGCCAGCCGACGCGATCGCCGGCGCGAAGATCTCCTTCTGGTGGTTGAGCTGCATGTTCGTCAGGCCGACGTAGGGCGTGACGACACCCTTGGGGCGCCCCGTCGACCCCGAGGTGTAGATGACGTAGGCGGGGTGGTCCAGGCTGAAGGACACCGACACCGGGTCGGCCGGGAGGGCCGCCAGCTCGGCCGCTACCGCCGGGTCGTCGAGCAGCACGCGCGGCGTGTCGCCCGTCAGCGTCCGCGACACGCCCTGCGTGGACAGCAGGAGCAGCGGGCGGGCGTCGGCCAGCATCAGCGACAGCCGCTCGGCCGGGTGGTCCAGCTCCAGCGGCAGATACGCCGACCCCGTGCGCAGCACCGCGAACAGTGCCACCACCATGTCGATCGAGCGGGGCAGCCCGAGCGCGACGACCCTCTCGGGCCCGGCACCCCGCGCGATCAGCAGCCGTGCCATGCGGTCGCAGCGCGCGTCGAGTTCGGCGTACGTCAGGGTCTGCGCGCCGAAGACGAGAGCGGTCGCGTCCGGGGTGCGGGCGGCCTGAGCGGCCAGCATGTCCGCCACCGTCTCGTGCGGCACGGGCTGCCGCTGCCCGGCCTCCTCGTGGGCGAGCGCGGCGGCCTCGGCGGGCAGCAGGGGATCCAGCGAGCCGACGGCGGCGTGCGGGTCGGCCACCAGCCGGTCGACCAGCAGCACGAAACGGTCCAGCAGGCGTCGCGCGTAGGCACCTCCCAGCAGGTCGGGCCGGTAGGCGAGCGTCACCCGCACCCGTTCGCCCGGCGTGACCACCAGGTTCGCCGGATAGTGCGTGGCGTCCACGTTGGCCACGGCCGTCGCGCCGTGCCGCTCGCGCAGCTCGGCGAGCCGCTCGTCGGTGTCGGCGTTGCGCAGCACGAACAGCGTGTCGAACAGTCGCCGGTGACCCGTGTCGGCCTGGAGCACACCCAGGCCCAGGTACTCGTACGGCATGACGTCGAGCCGCTCGCCCTGGATGCGGCGCAACAGGGCGAGGACCGGCTCACGCGGATCGAAGGTGATGCGCGCGGGCACGGTGTTGAGGAACATGCCGATGACGTTCTCGACGTCCGGAACCTCGCTGGGCCGCCCGGCGACCGTGGTGCCGAACGCGATGTCGGTACGGCCGGTGGCGCCGGCCAGGACCAGGCCCCAGGCCGCGTTGAGCACGGTGTTGAGGGTCAGGCCGTGGCCCCGGGCGATGCCGCGCAGCCGCTCGGCGACCGCCGCGTCGAGCACGGCGTCCAGCTGCTCCGGGATCACCGGTTCCCGCCCCCGGTCGGAGGCGGCCGGCACCAGCAGCGTGGGCTCCTCGAAACCGGACAGGGCCGCCCGCCACGCGCGGGTGGCCTCGGTGTCGTCCTGCCGCTCCAGCCAGGTCAGGTAGTCGCGGTAGGAGCCGGGACGGACGAGACCCGCCGGGTCCCCTCCGCTCTCGTACAGCGCGAACAGCTGGTCCAGGAACAGCCAGGCCGACCAGCCGTCCCACAGGATCAGATGACGGCCGACGATCAGCCGGTCGCCGCGCTCCTCACCGAGCCGTACGAGCAGCATCCGGAAGAGGAGGGGGCGGGTGAGGTCGAAGCGCCGCGACCGCGACGCGTCCAGCAACTCCCGCATCCGACGGTTCTGTTCGGGCGTCGACAGTCCCGTCAGATCCACTTCCGTCAGCGGGACCTCGGCGTCCCGCACGATGAACTGCACCGGCTGGCGCAGCCCTTCGCTCGTGAACCCGGCGCGCAGGCTGGGGTTGCGGTCCAACAGGGTGCGCATGGCCACCGACAGCCGCTCGGCGTCCACGCGTTCGGCGAAGTCGAAGGACTCGTGGACCGTGTAGACGTCCAGGGAGCTGTCGTCGAAGTTCGAGTGGAAGAACAGGCCCTCCTGGAGGGGGGCGAGGGGCCACACGGCCTCGATCCGGCCGGGGGCGAGCCGCTCGACCCGTTCCCGCTCCTCCTCGGTCGGCGTGAACGCGGACACGGCGGGCGTGTCCTGCGAAGCCGCCTCCTCCACGTGCGCCGCCGCGGCGAGCGCGGCCGGGGTGCGGTGCTCGAACACGTCACGGGGGCCGATCACCAGGCCCGCGCGGCGGGCCCGGCTGGAGACGGCGATCGAGCTGATGCTGTCACCGCCGAGCAGGAAGAAGTCGTCGTCGACACCGACCTCCGTCAGCTTCAGCACGGCCGCGAAGATCTCGACGAGCAGGTGCTCGCGGGGACTTGCCGGGGCCCGGGTGACGGTGCCGCGCAGCGCCTGCGGGGCGGGCAGCGCGGCCCGGTCCAGCTTGCCGCTGGGGGTGAGCGGCAGCGCGTCGAGGGCCACCCAGGTGGCGGGAACCATGGGGGAGGGCAGGGAGCCGGCCAGGGCCTCGCGGAGGCCGTTCACCTCGGCGCCGCCGACCGGCACCACATAGGCGACGAGCGCGTCGTCCCGTACGGTCACGGCGGCCTGCGCCACCTCCGGCAGCCGTACGAGCGCGGCCTCGATCTCGCCGAGTTCGATCCGGTTGCCGCGCAGTTTGACCTGCCGGTCCGTGCGGCCCAGGTACTCGATCACCCCGTCCGCGCGTCGCCGGACCAGGTCACCGGTGCGGTACATCCGGCTGCCGGGCGGTCCGTACGGGTCGGCGGTGAACCGCTCGGCGGTCAGCGCCGCACGGGCGTGGTAGCCGCGGGCGAGCTGGACGCCGGTCAGGTACAACTCGCCGGGGACGCCGTCGGGGACGGCCCGCAGACAGGCGTCCAGGACGCGCAGGCCGGTGTTCCACACGGGACGCCCGATGGGCACGGACGCGCCGTGGTCCTCACCGGAGGCGTACGGGTGGTACGTGACGTCGACGGCCGCCTCGGTCGGGCCGTACAGGTTGTGCAGCGGCACGCCCGTCAGCGCGTGCCAGCGGCTCGCGGCGGTGACCGGGAGCGCCTCACCGCTGCTCAGCACACGGCGCAGCGACGCCGACCAGGTGGGGTCGCCGGTGACCTCGTCGTGCTGGAGGAAGGCCTCCAGCATCGACGGCACGAAGTGCATGGTCGTGACGGCCTGTTCGCGGACGAGCCCGGCCAAGTAGACGGGGTCGCGGTGGCCGTCGGGGCGGGCGAGCACCACGGTCGCGCCTTCGAGGAGCGGCCAGAAGAACTCCCACACCGACACGTCGAAGCTGGACGGTGTCTTCTGCAGCACCCGGTCGTCCGGGCCCAGTCCGTACTCGCCCTGCGTCCACGCCAGCCGGTTCACGACGGCGCGGTGGGTGACGACGACGCCCTTGGGGAGGCCGGTCGAGCCTGAGGTGTAGATCAGGTACGCGGGGTCGTCGGGGCGTGCGGCGACGGGGGCGGTGGGGTCACTGGCGGGCTCGTCGTCCGGGGCATCGAGCAGCAGCACCGAAGGCACCGAAGGAAGCGAAGGAACGGTCCGCTCGGGCGTGTGCGACGGTCGGGACGCCTGGGGCAGCCGGTCGGCCGTCGCGGACAGCGTGACCACCGTCGTGGCGCCCGAGTCGGCGAGCATGTGGGCCACCCGGTCGGCCGGGTAGTCCAGGTCCACCGGCAGATACGCGGCACCGGACTTCAGCACGCCCAGCAGCGCCACCATCAGCTCCGCCGAGCGCGGCACGGCCACCGCCACGAACGCCCCCGGCCCGGCACCCCGGCCGCGCAGCCGTACGGCCAACTCCTCCGCGCGGGCGTCCAGTTCGGCATAGCTCAGCCGTTCGCCCTCGAAGACGACGGCGGTCGCGTCCGGCGTCCGGGCGACCTGCGCGGCGAAGCCCTCCGCCAGGGTGGACTCCGGTACGAGGCGTTCCTCGCCGGTGGGATGGGCGTGCAGGGCCTCGTCGGGGGACAGCAGTTCGACGGAGGCGGCCGCGCGGTCCGGTGCCTCGGCGACGGCCTCCAGGACGCGGGCCAGCCGGTCGCCGAGGGCGCGGACGGTGTCGCCGTCGAGGCGCTCCGCGTGGTGCTTGAGCCGCAGGTCGAGCCGGCGGCCGGGCTTGACGACGAGGGCGAGGGGATAGTGCACGGCGTCGTGGAAGGCGTCGCCGGTGATCCGTACGGTGCCCGAGGCGTCCCGGAGGTCCGTCTCGGCGGGGTAGTTCTCGAACACCACGAGCGTGTCGAAGAGTTCGCCGGAGCCCGCGTGCCCGGTGAGCCGCTGGATCTCGGCGAGGCCCAGGTGCTGGTGGTCCAGCAGCCGTGCCTGCTCCTCCTGCAGACGGACGAGCAGCTCCCCGAGGGACTCGCGCGGCGCCCAACGGAAGCGTGTCGGAAGGGTGTTGATGAACAGGCCCACCATGGAGGCGATGCCGTCGACCTCGCCGTCGCGCCCGGAGACCGTGGTGCCGAACACGACGTCGTCCCGGCCGGTCAGCCTGCCCAGGAGCAGACCCCAGGCGCCCTGGACCACCGTGCCGAGGGTGACCCCGTACGCACGGGCCCGCTCGGCGAGCCGCGCGGTGGTCCGCTCCGACAGCTCCACCCGCACATGCTCCGGCCGTAGGGGCGCTCCGTCGGCCGGTGTACCGACCAGCCGCGTCGGCTCGTCCAGCCCCGCGAGCGCGTCACGCCAGGCGTCGCGGGCCGCGTCGCCGCCCTGCTCGGCCAAGCGGCGCAGGAAACCGCGGTAGGGGGCGACTTCGGGAAGCGGGGGAACGTCGGTGCCGTAGTACGCCATCAGTTCGCGGTGGAGGACCGGCAACGACCAGCCGTCCGCGATGATGTGATGGAACGTCAGAATCAGACGGCTGCGCTCCTCGCCGAGCCGGACCAGGGCGCAGCGCAGCAGCGGGGGCGCGGTCAGGTCGAAGCCCCGGGCCCGCTCCTCGGCGGCCACGGCGTCACCGAGCGTTTCCCGCACCTCCCCGTCCCGCGCCGAGAGATCGACCTCCCGCCACGGCAGTTCGGCGTCCCGTGTGATGATCTGCACCGGGGTGCCGTCCGGGCGCTGGCGGAAGGCGGCCCGCAGCGGCGCGTGCCGGTCCAGCAGGCGTTGCGCGGCCCGGCGCAGTACCAGGCCGTCGACCGGCCCGGCGAGGTCCAGGACCTGTTGGACGACATACGTGTCCCCGTCGGCGCCGACGGTGAGGGAGTGGAAGAAGAAGCCCTGCTGGAGCGGGGTGAGCGGGAGCAGCTCCTCGACCGGCAGCGGGCGCGAGCCCTGGATCTCGGCGAGCTCGGCCTCGTCGACCTCCACCAGCGGGTCGTCGGCGGTGTGCTCGGCGACGCGTTCGACGGCGGCCTTGGCCAGCGCCTCGACCGTGCGGTGCCGGAACACCTCACGGGTGGTGAGCTTGAGGCCCGACTCCCGTGCCCGGATGAGGAGTTGGATCGCGCTGATGCTGTCACCGCCGAGCGCGAGGAAGTCGTCCTCGGCTGTCACCGTGTCCAGCCCGAGCACCTCGGCGTACAGCGCGCACAGCAGCTTCTCGCGGGTGGTGCGCGGGGCGCGGCCGGAGCTCATGGTCGCGTAGTCCGGGGCGGGCAGCGCTCTCGCGTCGATCTTGCCGCTGGGGGTGACCGGCAGGGCGTGCAGCGGGACGAACGCCGAGGGGACCATGTGGTCGGGCAGCCACTCGGCGGCGTGCCCGCGCAGGGTCCGCATCAGCGCGCCGACGTCACGGAAGGGCGCGGGCCGGTTGGCGTGCGGATAGGTGTCGGCCGTCCGGTACAGGGGGCCGAAGGGCCCGTCGAGGACGAACACGGCGTCGAAGGCCCCGTCGTCGGCGCTCCCGTTCCAGGTGAGCGCCGCCCGGTAGCCGTACTCCGCCGCCAGCACGTGCACGTCCTCCGGATCGGTCCCGGGAGCCGCCTCGCGGCTGCTGCCCTCCAGCCGCCGCAGATCCGCCAGGTCGTCCGCGAGGCGGGCGTTGGGCACACCGGTGACGCGGAGCGCGCTCGGCCGTTCGGCCAGCCGTTCCGCCAGACCGCCGAGACCACCGACCGTCGCCCAGTCGACCTCCGCCGACTCCCGGGTGACCGGCGCGGCGCCCGGGCGCAGCACGACGTCGTACCGGTACCGGCTCAGCTCGTTGTGGTGCGCGGCCCGCTTGATCCGGATCTCCGAGGCGAAGCCGTCCAGGCCGGCGAAGAAGTCCGGGTCGAGAAGGAGTTCGCCCTCCCAGCGCACCGACCGCTCGACGGCCGCCCGCAGCGCGCTCTTGTCCTCGCCCTCACCTTCGTCACCGGTCGCCCGACGAGTCTCCACGGCCGCGCGCAGCGTGCGCAGCAGCCGCAGATTGCGGACGTCGCCGACGAAGATCCGGCCGGCGGGGGCCAGCAGCCCCGACACCTGGCGCAGTACGTCGACGAGATACTCCCCGCTGGGGAAGTACTGGGCGACCGAGTTGATGACGACCGTGTCGAAGTACCCGTCCGGGAGCCCGTCGGTGTCGTGGGCGGCCTGGGTCCGCAGCTCGACCTTCGCGGCCAGCTCCGGATCGGTGTCGACCTGCGCGCGGAGCGCCGCGACCGCCGCCGCCGAGAGATCGGTGCCCCAGTACGCCTCGCAGTCGGGCGCGATCCGGGACAGGATCAGGCCACTGCCGACGCCGATCTCCAACAACCGCCGGACCGAGCCGAGTTCACGGATGCGCTCGACGGTCGCCGCCCGCCACTCGCGCATCTCCTCGACGGGGATCGGTGTGCCGTCGTACATGCTGTTCCAGCCCGCGTAGTTCTCGCGGAGACCCGAACGGTCCGTGCCCCGGCCGTCCGCGTCCTCGGCCCCGGCCGCCCCGTAGAGGAGTTCGTGCAGCTCCTTCCACTCCTCGACCCGCGTGTCCGGGTCCGCGTCCCGCGGTGCGTCGAGGGCGGGGACGACATAGGCGGCGAGGCGGCGGTCGCCGGGCCGGTCCTCGCGGACGACCACCGTGACCTGTTCGACGGCCGGGTGGCCGCGCAGCACCGACTCGATCTCGCCCGGCTCGATACGGAAGCCGCGGATCTTGACCTGGGCGTCGGCGCGTCCCAGGAACTCCAGCCGGCCGTCGGACCGCCGGCGGACCAGGTCACCGGTGCGGTAGAGCCGGCCGCCGGGCTCCCCGAAGGGGTCGGCGACGAATCGCTCGGCGGTGAGATCCGGACGCCCGAGATAGCCCCGGGCCAGGCCCGCGCCGCCGAGATACAGCTCACCGGTGACCCCGGCGGGCACGGGCCGCAGGAACGCGTCCAGGACGTACGCCCGGGTCCCCGGGTCGGGCACGCCGATGGGGACGATCGCCCCGGCCGGGATGTCCGGATCGCACAGCCCGAGCGTGGAGTTGGTGGTGGCCTCGGTCGGACCGTAGGCGTTGAACATCATCCGCCCGCGCGCATACCGTCCCACCAGCTCCGGCGAGACACGCTCGGTACCCGCCAACAGCGTGGCGTTCGGCGGGAGTCGGACGTCGTCCGGCATGGCGGCGAGCAGCGCGGGCGGCAGGATCATGAAGGTGATGCCGTGCGCGTTCGCGTAGTCGGCGAGCGGAGCGCCGGGCACCCGTCGCTCGGCCGGTACGACGACGAGCCGGCCGCCGGACAGCAGCCCGAGACACAGGTCCCAGAAGGCGACGTCGAAGCTCGGTGAGGCGAACTGCAGCACCCGGCTGTGCGGGCCGATGCCGAACCGCTCGCTCTGCGTGGCCACCAGCTTCGCCACTCCGCCGTGCGCGAGGACGACACCCTTGGGGCGGCCGGTGGAGCCCGAGGTGTAGATCACGTAGGCGGCGTTCAGGACGGTGAGGCGCGCCCCGCGGTCCGTGTCGGTGGGGTCGTGGACCGGCCGCCGCGCCAACTCGCCGGTGGTGGCCGCCGAGTCGAGCTCCAGGAGTGTCACGCCGTCGACCGGGTCGGGGAGGTCCCGGGCGGTCTCCGCGGTGGTCACCATGCAGACGGGCCGCGCGTCACCGAGCATGTACGCGATGCGGTCGGCCGGGTAGTCGTGGTCGATCGGCAGATAGGCGGCGCCCGACTTCAGGACGGCCACCTCGGCGACGATCAGCTCGGCGGAACGCGGCAGGGCGAGGGCGACGATCCGCTCGGGACCCGCACCCCGCGCGATCAGCGCGTGCGCCAGTCGGTTGGCGCGCTCGTCCAGCTCGGCGTAGGTGAGTTCCTCGTCCTCGAAGACCAGTGCCACGACGTCCGGGCGCTGCCGTACCTGCTCGGCGAACATCGCCGGCCAGGTGTCCGAAGGCACCGAGTGCGCGGTGTCGTTCCAGTCGAGGACGACCTGCCGGTACTCCTCCGGGCCCATCAGATCCAGTCGGGCCACCGCCGTGTCGGGCCGGGCCACGGCGTCGGCGAGGAGGGTCCGGTAGTGGCCGAGGAGCCGCTCGATCGTCGTACCGTCGAAGAGCCCGGGGTGGTACGACACCCGCGCCGAGTCCCCGTCCACCTCCAGCAGCACGTCGAGCGGGGCGGGCGGCTCACCGGCGGGCCGTGCGGCCGTGGCGAACGCCGTGTTGAAGAACAGTCCGCCGCCGCGCGTCGGCCGGGGCCGCAGCTCCTCGACCAGGAGACCGACGGGCACCCGATGGGTCTCCGCCTCCTCCCACGCCTGCGTCACCCGCCGCACCAACTCGGCGAACGTCGGCTCGTGTTCGACGGACACCCGCAGGGGGAGCCCGTCATGGCCCACGGTCAGGTCCGTCGCCCCGGAGTAGCGGTGCAGCAGGGCGACGAACGCCGCGAGCCGTACGGCGTCGGGGGCGTCCGGGACATCCGACAGCGCGCGTGTGTCCCGTTCGGGAAGCGGCTGCGGCGGATGGGGCCGATCGGCGGGCAGTGAGATCTCCAGCGGAAGCGGTGTCAGCAACCGCCGCCAATGGGCCAGGACTTCCTCGGAACCGCACACAGCAGTGAGCCTCCCCAGCGGGTCGGGGTCCCGGCCAGGGCCGGGGTCGCCGACATACTAAGGTAAGGGTTACCTAATTCACAGGGTGCTCAAAGAGAGTCACCCCGGGGGCGGGGCGGCAATCGGAGGAAGACCTACAGATCAACCCGCCTTCGCCCTACAGTTAAGGTAAGCCTCATCAAAGGAAGTTGAAGACGTGGGGACCTCGACGGTCCGGGCGGCGAAAGGCCCCCGCGCGGTACTGCTGTTGACGCTCTCGGGCGCGGCCCTGCTCACGCTGTGCGCCCTGTCGATGGCGTTCGGCGCGCTCGGCGTCCCCCTCGACCAGGTGTGGCACACCCTGCTCGGTGACGCCCCCAACTCCCGTATCGACAACGTCATCTGGTCCGTGCGCGTGCCACGCACCGCCCTGGGCCTCGCCACCGGCGCCGCCCTCGGTCTGTCGGGCGCGCTGATGCAGGCGCTGACCCGCAACCCGCTCGCAGACCCAGGCATCCTCGGTGTCAGCGCGGGCGCGGCCTTCGCGGTGGTCCTGTCGGTCGGCGTGCTCGGCATCGGCTCGGTGTACGGGTACATCTGGTTCGCCTTCGGCGGCGCGTTCGTGGCCAGCGTCCTGGTGTACCTCCTCGGCGGGCTCGGCCGGTCCGGTAGCACCCCGGTCAAACTGGCGCTGGCCGGAGTGGCCGTGACCTCGCTGCTGTTCTCGCTGACCAGTGCCATCGCCCTCACCGACCCGGACGCGCTCAACCGTTACCGCTTCTGGAACGCGGGCTCCCTCGCCAACCAGGACGAGGAGGTCCTCCTGCGCGTCCTGCCGTTCCTGGCCGTCGGCGCGGTCCTCGCCCTCGCCTGCGCGCCGGCTCTCAACAGCCTCGCGCTCGGCGACGACGTCGCGAAGTCGCTCGGGCTCAAACTCGGCCTGGTCCGCGTCCAGGGCGTCGTCGCCGTCACCCTGCTCACCGGGGGAGCGGTCGCCGTCATCGGGCCCGTGGTCTTCGTCGGCCTGGTCGTCCCGCACATCGCCCGCGTCCTCGCCCAACTCGCCGGCCTCGGCCCGGATCACCGCTGGCTGCTGCCGCTGTCCGCCGTCCTCGCCCCCTGCCTCCTCCTGGCCGCCGACATCGCCGGCCGCCTGATCGCCCGCCCCACCGAGGTCCAGGCCGGCATCCTCGTGGCCTTCATCGGCGGCCCGTTCTTCATCGCGCTGGTCCGCCGCCGACGCCTCGCGGAGCTGTGAACCATGACTTCTCGACCGGGGAGGCGCGGACCCGTGGCCGGTGAACAGCGGGGTCCCTGTCCCGTGAACGCCGAGCTCCCGGGGGCGCGGTCCGTGCCGACCGAGCCGTCGGGGGCGCGGTCTGTGATCACCGAGCCGTCGGGTCCACCGTCCGTGCCGACCGATCCGTCGGGTTCGCGGCCCTTGACGACCGAGCCGTGGAACGGCGGGCCCATGGCCGGCCGGCGGGGCATCGCCGATCCGCGGCCTTCGAAGCAGTGGCGCCGTCGGCCCGTGACGACCGAACCCATGGAGCGGTGGGCCCATGACGACCGACCCCCATGGAGCTGTGGGCCCATGACGACCGAACCCGTGGAGCGGTGAGCCGATGACGACCGATCTCGCGTCCGGGCCGCCCCCGAAGGGCGCCGTGGACCCGACGCCGAAGCGCCCTACGGCCGACCGCCTCGCCTTCCGGCTGCCCGCACCGCCCGTCTCCGGTGTCGTACGACCCCGGCTGCTGGCGGTCTGTCTGCTGCTCGCGGCGGCGGCCTTCCTGGCGTTCGCCGTGGAGACCTCCGTCGGCGACATCGACCTCCCGCTCACCGAGGTGATGAAGGCCCTGGTGGGCACGGGCGACCCCGGCACCGAACTGATCGTCCACGAACTGCGGCTGCCGCGCGCGCTGGCCGGGCTGCTCGTCGGCATCGCCTTCGGTATCTCCGGGGCCCTGCTCCAGACGGTCACCCTCAACCCGCTGGCCAGCCCCGACATGATCGGCATCACGCAGGGCGCCGGCACGGCGGTCGTCGCCGGGATCGTCCTCGGCTGGGACGCGGGCCTGAGCACCCAGGCCCTGGGTCTGCTCGGCGCGCTGCTCGCCGGGCTGCTGGTGTACGTCCTGGCCTGGAAACGCGGCACCACCGGATACCGCATCGTCCTCGTCGGCATCGGTATCGCCTGGATCTGCACCAGCATCACCGACTACCTCATGGCCCGCGGCCAGCGCTTCCAGGCACAGGCGGCCCTCGGCTGGCTCGTCGGCAACCTCAACGGCCGCACCTGGGAACAGATCGGCCCGCTCGCCGTCACCATGGCCGTGCTGGTGCCCCTGGCGGTCCTGCTCGGCAGGCAGATCCGCGTCCTGCAACTCGGGGACGACGTGGCGAGGGGCCTCGGCACCCGCGTGCAGATCGTCCGGGTGGCCGTGCTGCTGATAGCCGTCGGCCTCGTCTCCTTCGGCACGGCCACCGCGGGTCCCGTCGCCTTCGTGGCGCTCGCCGCGCCCCAGGTCGCCCAGCGCCTGGCAGGCACCCCGTTCCCGCCCCCCGTCGCGGCGGGGCTGACCGGCGCCGTGATGGTGCTCGTGTCCGACCTCGCCGCCCGCTCGATCGTCCCGGACACGGAACTCCCGGTCGGGGTCGTCACCGGGGTGCTCGGCGCACCCGTACTGCTGTGGCTGCTCATCCGCGCCAACCGCGCCGGTTCAGGAGGCTGAAGACGTGTCATCGAAGTACGAACCGGTCACGAAGCGCGACGCCCGTGCCGACGCCCGTGCCGACGTTCGCCCCGACGCCCGTGCCGTCGGCGGTGGCGACGGCCGTGTCGTCGACCGCACCGGCGGTTCCGTCGACGGCCCGGAGCTGCGCGCCGAGGGCCTGCGTCTGGCCTACGACGACCGGATCGTCGTCGAGGATCTCGACCTGGTCGTCCCGACGGGCCGGGTCACCGCGATCGTCGGCGCCAACGCCTGTGGCAAGTCCACCCTGTTGCGCGCCCTGGCCCGCCTGCTGACGCCCAAGGCGGGCACCGTCCACCTCGACGGCCGCTCGGTGCACTCCATCCCGACCCGCACCCTCGCGCAGCAGCTCGGCATCCTCCCGCAGACGCCCGTCGCGCCCGAGGGGCTGACCGTCATCGACCTGGTGGGGCGCGGGCGTTCACCGCACCAGACGTGGTGGCGGCAGTGGTCGCAGAGCGACGAGGAGGCCGTGCACGAGGCGCTCAGGGCCACCGACATGACGGATCTCGCCCACCGGTCCGTCGACGAGCTCTCCGGCGGACAGCGGCAACGCGCCTGGATCGCCATGGCCGTCGCCCAGGGAACCCCGGTGATGCTGCTGGACGAGCCGACGACGTACCTCGACCTCGCCCACCAGATCGACGTCCTCGACCTGGTCACCGACCTCAACCGGCACCAGGGCCGCACCGTCGTCATGGTCCTGCACGACCTCAACCAGGCCTGCCGGTACGCCGACCACATCATCGCCATGAAGAAGGGGCGCATCGCGGGCGAGGGCGCCCCCGCCGACGTCATCACCGCCCCGATGGTCGAGGACGTCTTCGGACTGCGCTGTGTCGTCGGCGAGGACCCCGTCAGCCGCACCCCCATGGTCATCCCGATGGGCCGCCACCACGAGGGCACGGACGCGGACGCGGTGCCCGTGTCGGGCGCCGCCGGCTGACACACGGCCGACGGTGCCCCGGCTCACGGGCCCGCGACGGCGACGGGCCCGTGAGAGGTCACGGAAGGGCAATCATCCGTGCGGGGCACGGACGGGACGGGTGGCCCGTCACCGGGCGAGATCATGGACAGGCCCGTCACCGGGCGAGATCATGGACAGGCCTGTCACGGGGCGGGATCACGGACGGGCCGTCAGGTAACCGCCCATCGTGCGGAAGTAGTCCGTCGCCGCGTGCTCCGTGCCGTCCTCCGTCCGTACCCGCCTGACCACCAGCCCGGGCAGCCGTCCGGAGCGCGCCTCGGTGCCGGCGACGATGACGACGCCGTCGCCCTCGCGGATGAAGATCCGCCCCGGCGTGCCGCCGTAACGCCCCTCGGACACGGCGGCCGAGACGATCCGGACGCGCTGGCCGCGGTGGTGGGTGAACGCGTTGGGATACGGGTCGGACTGGGCCCGTACGAACCGTTCCAGGTCCTCGGCGGGCCAGGTCCAGTCGATCCGGCTGTCCTCCAGGGACCGCTTGTGGAAGAAACTCGACCGGGAGCGGTCCTGGGGTGTCCACACGGCCCTGCCGGACGCGATGAGTTCGAGCGAGTCGGTGACGAGCGGGCCGATCAGATCGACCGTGCGGTGGAACAGGTCCGTCGCCGTGTCCTGTGGCCCCACCCGCACGGAACGCTGCAACAGAACGTCACCCATGTCGAGTTCGGCGTCCATGCGGTGGGCGGTGACCCCGACCTCCGGTTCGCCGTTGATGAGCGCCCAGATGAGCGGGGAGAACCCCGCGTAGGCCGGGAGCAGCGAGTCGTGGATGTTCAGTGTGCCGTGCGGCGGCAGGTCGAAGATCTCGGGCGGCAGCCAGGTGCGCCAGTTGTTGGCCACGATGAGATCCGGATCGACCTCCTTGAGCGCGCGCAGGAGTTCGTCGTCGCCCGGCCGGTTGCGCAACAGCACCGGTACGCCGTGCTGTTCGGCGAGATCGGCGACCGAGTCGCTCCAGATCTTCTCGTACGCGTGGTCGCTCTTCGGATGAGTGACCGCGAGGACCACCTCGTGTCCGGAGTCCAGCAGAGCCTGCAGCGTTCGGTGTCCCCAGGTCTGGTACCCGAACATGACGACCCGCATATGAGCCCTCCTCAGCCGTTGCTAGGTAAGGCTAACCTTATCTAACATGTGTCTGCTTGGGGGAGGCTGTGTTCCAGCTTGGGAAACTCTATGACCCCTGTTATGGGAGGCGATGACGCGGTGACGACGCTGCAGACCGGGCCGGATTCCATCTACGACGTACTGGGTATCGGGTTCGGTCCATCGAATCTCGCACTCGCCATCGCGCTCCACGAACACTCCGGCGCCTCCGGGCCGGCGGACGGGCTCCGCGTCGGATTCCTGGAAAGACAACCCCGGTTCGGATGGCACCGGGGCATGCTCATCGACGACGCCACCATGCAAGTGTCCTTCCTGAAGGACCTGGTGACGATGCGTGACCCCACCAGCGACTTCAGCTTCCTGTGCTACCTGCGCGACCGGGGCCGCCTCGTCGACTTCCTCAACCTCAAGACCCTCTTCCCGCTGCGCATCGAGTTCCACGACTACTTCGAGTGGGCCGCCGCCCGCGTCGCGCACCTCGTCGAGTACTCCGCCGAAGTCGTCTCCGTACGCCCCGTCACACGGGACGGCGAGATCCGCTACTTCGACGTCACCAGCCGCGTACCCGGCGACCCGGAACGCCTGACCGTCCGCCGGGCCCGCAGCATCTGCCTGGCCACCGGCCTGGAACCGCACCTCCCGCCCGGCGCCGCCCTGTCCGAACGCGTCTGGCACAACAGCGAGTTGCTGCCCCGCGTCGACCAGGTCCGGCGCTCCGGGCGGCCGGTGCACCGCGCGGTCGTCCTCGGCGCCGGCCAGAGCGCCGCGGAGGCCGTGGACTACCTCCGCCGCAACTTCCCCGAGGCCGAGATCTGCTCCGTCTTCGCCAAGTACGGCTACACCCCCGCCGACGACAGCCCCTTCGCCAACAAGATCTTCGACCCGGAGGCCGTCGACCTGTACTACGGCGCGCCCCGCGAGGTGAAACAGTCGCTCTTCGACTACCACCGCAGCACCAACTACTCCGTCGTGGACATGGACTTGATCGAGTCCCTGTCCCGGGCCATGTACCAGGAGCAGGTCCAGGGCCGGGAGCGGCTGCGGATGATGAACGTCTCCCGGCTGCGCGAGGTGGAGGTGGGCACGGACGACGTCAAGGTGACCGTGGAGTTCCTGCCAACGGGGGAGCGCGAGATCGTCTCCTCCGACCTCCTCGTCTACGCCACCGGCTATCAGCCGCGGGGCGTCGGCGACAACCTCGGGGAGATCGGCAAGCTCTGCCTGCGCGACGACGAGGACGCGCTCCGGGTCGGCCGTGACCACCGGGTGGTGACCGCGACCAATGTCTCGGCCGACATCTACCTCCAGGGCGGTACCGAACACACCCATGGCCTCACGTCGACACTGCTGTCCACCACCGCCGTACGCGCCGGGGAGATCAGTGCCTCGCTCCTCGCCCGCCGTGCGTCGGACCTGACGGCATCGGAGGGCTGAGGGCCGACGCCTGTTCGCCGTGAGGGTTTCGTCCGTGGGCGTCCGCGGGGAGTGCGGGGGAGTGCGGGGCCGACCGCGCGGTTCCCCGCGTTCCATCTCATCGGCGACGCCCGCGCGGCTCAGGCGTCATCGCTCGCGAGGTGAACCGGTCATCACCTACCGGCGGTCGGCGTCCGCGTCGACCGCACCCCGCCGCCGCACCCCTCTCGCCAGCACCCCGCCCACGAACCCGGTCACGAGCCCCCACAGCACGGCGAGCCCCAGCGCGGACCACAGGCGGGGCCGCAGGAACAGCTCACCGCCCAGGTCGCCGCCGAGGTCGCCGATACCGATGACCGACAGCCCGTAGTGTGCGGAGATCCGGGCCACGAGGCAGATCATCAGGACGGTGAGCACCAGGGCGGCCGCCATGTGCACCGCGTGCTGCCACAGCCGTACCCGGGCCGGGGAGCGCGCCGCCAGCACGAACGCGGCGACGATCAGCAGCACGGCGTCCACGACCACCAGCCACCACACCCGGCCGTCGTACTCGGCGAGCGAGCCCAGGTTCAGGGTCGACACGTCGGGCCCGCGCACGACCTCGTCCAGGATCTTCGGCATCGGCAGCCCGAACGGCCCCTCGACCTGGCTGTCCCAGGTGGCGCCCAGACCGATCGTGAAGACCAGCCACACCACGTTCGGCAGGCCCAGCAGGATCACCGCGGCCGTCTCGGCGGCATGCCCGCGGGTCAGCGCCACCACCACCGCGATCACCAGCCCGAGACCGACGTACGCGAGCAGCAGCCCGACCATCGCGTACGCGGCCGGGCGCACCGACTCCTGGAACCGCAGCAGCCGCGCCGGAAGCGGCGCCCCACGCGACACCAGCAGTGCCAGGACCAGGACCCCGGCGAGCCAGAGCAGCCCGAAGAACACGGTCGGCGCCATGGCCGTCTCGAACCCCACGTCGGCGGAGGTCCCGAAGAAGTCGCCCACGTCCCCGAGAGGGATGTCGAAGGTCTGCCGGGCCGCGAGCGCGAGGCTGATGAGCGCCGCGAGCCACAGGACGGCGATGCGGGCGGCCCAGCCCGCGAGTTCGGTCGCCCCCGCGACCGCCCGGTGGCGCAGGGGCCGCAGGAACCCGGCGGCGATCACCAGCGCGCCGACGAGGGTCACCGACAGGGGGATCACGGTCAGGCCCGCCTGGGTCTCGGCGATGGACCCGGCGCCGCCGGAGAGCTCGATGGTGCCCCCGACCGCCGTCACGACGGTGGCCGCGACGACCCGGGGGAAGGCGCCGTCCGGGAGGTCCGCCGCGCCCGCCGCCCAGAGACCGAGGCACGCCGTCACGATCATCGCGATCAGCCCGGCCAGCACGGTTCCGAGGGCCTGGAGCCAGCCGTGGCGGGCGACCGGCCGCTCGGGTGCCGCGGTCTGCCGTGGACGCAGGGTCTGAGGACTCACTCTTGCCACGCTAAGCACGGCGGAGGCACTGCGCGCGTCGAGCTCTCCCGGCCCGCGGGCGGGGCCCGCGGGCCGGGGCCTTCGGCTTGCGGACGGCACGGGACCAGAGCACACAATGGGCCTGTTGTGGCGGAAAACATCATCAAGCTGGTGAATCGCCGCAGAATCCCTACGGCGGGAGAAGACCCGTGAGCGCCGAACAACCGTCCTCCGGCCGCCCGACAGGACCGCCCTCCGGTCCCCTGTCCGGGCCGTCGCAGCCCAGCCCCACCCCGCCCGATCCGACGCGGCCGAGCGGCCAGGTGCCCCCGGAACCGCCGAGCGACGCCTCGGGCCCGGGCGGCACCGGCGGGGCGGGAGGAGGCCCAGGTGGGCCAGGTGGGCCAGGTGGGCCCGGCGGAGGCTCCCGTGATGCCGGGCAGGGACCCGGAGGCCCCGGCCACCCGTGGTGGCGGTCGGCTCCCCGTATCGCCCTCATGGTCACCGCGGCCGTCGTCGCCGTGGTCCTGATCGTCGTCCTCACCCGGTCCGACGACTCGGGCGGCTCGGCCGACGGCGAGGTCTTCCTCCAGGCCGCCGGAAAGTCCGGCCCCGACCCGTTCACCGAGTCGACGGCGAAGGACAGCTCCACCCCGCCCGAGACGCCCACGGCGACCCCGAGCAGTTCGGAACCCGACAACGTGACGCGGGCCGTGGACGGTTCGGCCCCCGGTCTTTACGGCGGCACCCGCAACGTCTCCAGCTGCGACGTGGAGAAGCAGGTCACGGTGCTCCGGGCGAACCCCGCCAAGAACGACGCGTTCGCCTCCGTCGTCGGCGTCGAGTCCTCCGACGTGCCCGCCTATCTCCGCTCGCTCACCCCGGTGCAGCTGCGCATGGACACCCGGGTCACCAACCACGGCTACCGCGACGGCGCCGCCACCAGCTACCAGGCCGTCCTCCAGGCCGGCACCGCCGTCCTCGTCGACGACCGGGGCGTGCCCCGGGTGCGCTGCGCCTGCGGCAACCCGCTGAAGCCGCCGGTCGCCCTGAAGACGACACCCGAGCCGAAGGGGGACTCCTGGCCGTCGTACCGGCCGCAGAACGTGGTGGTCGTCGAGCGCTCGACGGTGATCATCAACGTGTTCGTCCTCTACGACCCCGAACGCGACGACTGGTTCACCCGGCCGAGGGGCGACACGGGCGGGAAGGACAAGAAGACCACCCCGCCCGTCAACCAGCCCTCCCCGTCGGCGTCGACGTCGTTCTCCGAGGAACCGCCCTCCGAGTCGCCCGAGCCGTGTCCTTCGACTCCGGGCGGAGCCACGGACGCCGACAAGGGCGGCAGCCCGTGCCCTTCGTCGTCCTCGGTGACACCGTCGACCTCCGCCCCGACGGAGACGAAGACCTCCGAGCCCGAGCGGGAGAGCCCCGAGACGGCCGACTCGCCGCCGGACGACACCACGACGAACGAGTCGGCGTCCCTCCACGGCACTCCGGAGTCGATCACCCCGGGCTCCTGACCCCGAAGGGGCCCGAGCCCGGGCGCCTCACTCGTCGATCGCCGACCCGAACCGCGCGTCCACGTAGGGCGCCCCGAGCGAAGCGCCGTTGTACGTCCACGACCCCGATGCCGTGATACCGCCCGCGCCCGCCGAGAGCACCCAGACATGATGGGCCCGGACCACGGACAGGATCCGTGTCGCTGCCCCAGGGCTGAGTACGCCGGGGACCAGTACGCCCAAGACCGTTCGGGGCGTGCGGTTGAGCGGAGTCACTTCTGCTCAGTCCACAGGAACGGTTGTACGGGAGTTCACGGACGCCGACGGACCGTGTCGCGAGAGCGTTTGTGCCCACGAGGAAGACCCCGAAGAGCGAGGACAGTGGTGCGGGGTGTGAAAAGCAGTGGCGGACCGTCGCCGTGACAGCCGATGCTCCTGCGCATGACTGACCATCGTGAGACGCGGCCCGACGAACAAGCTCTGCCGGAGAGGCAGCCCGGGTGGGGCGACCGGTTCGTCGGCCCCGAGGGCGACCCGCGCGGGGAAGGAGGGTTCGAGGGGGAGCGGGCCACGCTGGTCGGGTATCTGCGCAACCAGCGGCTGACCCTGGAGCTGAAGTGCGCGGGGCTCGACGCCGAGGCCCTGGCCCGCCGCTCGGTGCCGCCGTCGAACATGTCGCTGCTCGGGCTCGTACGCCATCTGGCCGGCGTGGAACAGTACTGGTTCCGCGAGGCGTTGGCGGGCGAGCCGGCACCGCGTCACTACCGCGCCGGCGACGACCCCGACGGGGACTTCAACGACGCCGTGGCCGACCCCGAGGCCGTCGCCGAGGCCTGGAAGACCTGGCGCTCCGAGGTCGACTTCGCCGAGCGGTTCGTGGCCGCGGCCCCCGATCTCGCCGTCACCGGCCGCCACGACGGCGAGCCCATCGCCCTGCGCGAGGTCCTGGTCCACATGATCGAGGAGTACGCCCGCCACAACGGCCATGCCGACTTCCTGCGCGAACGCATCGACGGCCGCATCGGCGAGTGAGGGCCCCGGACCTGCTTGCCCCGAGGGATTTTTCTGAGGGCGGAACGCGGCCCTCTTCCCCTCGCGCCCGCAGTTCCTAGGCTGAAGAGGTGAGCCAACAACCGTCGAACGAAGCCCGAGTCATCCCCCTGCGCCCGGCGACGGCCCGCCCGGCCGGCCCACCCGCCAAGGAACCCCTCTGGCGCGATCTCGTCGGCGACGTCCTCCGCCGCGAACGGCTCGCCCAGGAACGCACACTGAAGGACGTCGCCGACGAGGCCCGCATCTCGATGCCGTACCTCTCCGAGGTGGAGCGGGGCCGCAAGGAGGCCTCGTCGGAAGTCCTCGCGGCAGCCGCCCAGGCTCTGGGGCTGGGCCTGGGCGACCTCCTGTCCCTGGCTCAGACGGAACTGACCCGCCACGCCACCCGCTCGGCGACCAACGTTCCCTACAACGGACTGTGCCTCGTGGCCTGACGCTCACTCCCCGCGCCCCTCGGGGGCGCGGGGAACCGCGCTGCTCAGACTTCCACCAACCGCCGGTTCAACACCTCGTCCGCCAGCCCGTACGCCACCGCCTCTTCCGCCGTGAACACCTTGTCCCGATCCATGTCGGCCCGCAGATCCACCACATCGCGCCGCGTATGCCGCGCGAGCACCCCCTCCACCTGCGCCCGGATCCGCACCATCTCCTTGGCCTGGAGGGAGAGATCGGAGACCGTCCCCTGGCGGCCGCCACTCGCCGGCTGCCCGAGCAGCACCCGCGCGTGCTCCAGCACGAACCGCCGCCCCGGGTCCCCGCCCGCCAGCAGCACCGCAGCCGTCGAGGCCGCCTGCCCCACGCAGAACGACGAGATCGGCGCCCGCACGTACGACATCGTGTCGTAGACCGCCATCAGCGAAGTGAAGGATCCCCCGGGCGAGTTGATGTAGATCGCGATCTCGCTCTCCGGTGCCGACGACTCCAGATGGAGCAGCTGCGCGATGACGACGTTCGCCACCCCGTCGTCGATCTCCGTGCCGAGGAAGATGATCCGCTCGGACAGCAGCCGGCTGAACACGTCGTACGACCGCTCGCCCTGCGGGGTCCGCTCGACCACGTTCGGAATCGTGTACGTCCCCATCACTGAAGCCCCATCCGTCGGCGTGAGGAGGCCGGCCGTACGTCGTCGAGCGACTCGACGACCCGGTCCACCATCCCGTACTCCCTGGCCTGTTCGGCCGTGAACCAGCGGTCGCGGTCGCCGTCCCGGGAGATCGTCTCCTCGCTCTGGCCGGTGTGCTCCGCGGTGATCCGCTCGATGGTCCGCTTGGTGAACTCCAGGTTCTCCGCCTGGATCTCGATGTCGGCGGTGGTGCCGCCGATGCCCGCCGACGGCTGATGCATCATGATCCGCGCGTTGGGCAGCGCGAACCGCTTGCCGTGTGTACCCACGCTCAGCAGGAACTGACCCATGCTCGCCGCGAAGCCCATCGCCAGCGTGGACACGTCGTTCGGGATCAGCCGCATCGTGTCGTAGATGGCGAGACCCGCGGTCACCGAGCCGCCCGGGCTGTTGATGTAGAGGCTGATGTCGGTGCGCGGGTCCTCCGCCGACAGCACCAGCAACTGGGCGCAGACCCGGTTCGCGGAGACCTCGTCGACCTGGGTGCCGAGGAGGACGATCCGTTGCGCGAGGAGTTGCGCGGCGAGGTGGTCGTCGAAGCGCGACGGCGGAGTGTCGCCCTCCTCGCCGCGTGGGGCGAGCGTCGGGGCCCGGCCGGTGATCAGTGGAGCCACGGTTCCTCCCTCTGGATGGACGCGACCGCGGTGGCCGCTGCCTCAACTCTCCCCGGGAACCGCCCCTCACCTGGCCTTTCTCTGCCCACGGCAGATTCGCCGACAGCAGAGCGCCCACGGCCCGCCCCATCCTCCGCATCACTTGCCCGAGCCACCGATGAGTTTCCGGACCAGGATCGGTCGACACAGACGACGACACACCCCGCCGGAGGAGGCGCACATGTCCAGCGACGGATTCAACACCTGCCTGTGGTTCGACGGCCAGGCCGAGGAGGCGGCCGCCCACTACGTCTCGGTCTTCAAGAACTCCCGGCTCGGCCGGGTCACCCACTACGGCGAGGGCGCGCCCCGGCCGGCCGGCTCCGTGCTCACCGTGGAGTTCGTGGCCAACGGCCAGACGTTCGTCGCCCTGAACGGCGGCCCGGAGTTCAAGTTCACCGAGGCCATCTCCTTCCAGATCCTCTGCGACGACCAGGACGAGATCGACTACTACTGGAAGAGCCTGACCGAGGGCGGCGAGCCCGGCCCGTGCGGCTGGCTCAAGGACAGGTTCGGGGTGTCCTGGCAGGTCGTGCCCACCGCGCTCATCGAGATGATCAGCGACTCCGACCCGCGGAAGGCGTCCCGCGCGACGGCGGCGATGATGTCGATGGGCAAGCTCGACCTCGCCGCCCTGCAGAAGGCGTACGCGGGCGAGTAGCCGACTGCGGAAGCACCCCTCACCCTGGTGGGCGGTCCCCGTGACGGGGCCCCTCACCAGGGGGCATGCCGGGTTTTCGGCCAATCTTTACCTGGGCCGGGTAGCGGTCGTGACGGGCGCCGGTGAGGCTTTCCCGTGCACCGCCTGTTACCCGGAGGAACAGTGAACGTCTCCCTCACCGCCTGGCTGCTCACCATCGTGGCCCTGGGCGTGCTGGTCGCCGTCGACTTCTTCATCGGCCGCAAACCCCACGATGTGTCGATCAAGGAGGCCGGCATCTGGTCGGCCGTCTGGATCGCCCTGGCGATCGCGTTCGGTCTGGGTGTGCTGGCCGTCGGCGGGGGCAAGCCCGCGGGAGAGTTCTTCGCGGGCTTCATCACCGAGAAGTCCCTGAGCGTCGACAACCTCTTCGTCTTCGTCCTGATCATGGCGAAGTTCGCCGTGCCTTCGCAGTACCAGCAGCGTGTCCTGATGGTGGGCGTCCTCATGGCACTGGTGCTCCGCGCGATCTTCATCGCCGCCGGTGCGGCGATCATCTCCAGCTTCTCCTGGGTCTTCTACATCTTCGGCGCGTTCCTGATCTACACCGCCTGGAAGCTGGTGGAGGACGCCCGCAAGGACAGCCACGAGGAGGAGTACGAGGAGAACAAGCTCCTTCAGGCCGTGGAGAAACGCTTCGGAGTGGCCGACCGGTACCACGGCACCAAGCTGTGGATCGAGGAGAACGGCAAGCGCGTCATGACGCCGATGCTCGTCGTGATGCTCGCGATCGGCTCCACCGACGTCCTCTTCGCCCTCGACTCCATCCCCGCGATCTACGGCCTCACCCAGGACCCGTACATCGTCTTCACCGCCAACGCCTTCGCCCTGATGGGCCTGCGCCAGTTGTACTTCCTCATCGGCGGCCTCCTGAAGAAGCTCGTCCACCTCTCCTACGGCCTGTCGATCATCCTCGGCTTCATCGGCGTCAAACTCGTCCTCCACGCCCTGCACGAGTCCGGCGTCCACGTCCCGGAGATCTCCATCCCCTTCTCCCTCGGCTTCATCGTCCTGGTCCTCGCCGTGACGACCGCGACGAGCCTGTGGGCGTCGAGGAAGCAGGAGAAGCAGGAGAAGCAGGAGAAGCAGGGGGAGGAGACGACCGGCGCGGGGGACGACGAGCCCACGTCCCAGCGGGTCTAGGAACGCGCGTCGGCGATCGCCCGGGTGATCTCCCTGGCCATCCGGGTGATGCCGGGGGACAGCACCGGGCACGGCTTCGGCTTGGAGGTGGTGGGGGCCAGGCAGAAGTGGAGGTAGTCCTCGTCGTGGTGGAGGGCGGTGCGGGCCCGGCCCGGCTGGGTGCAGTAGCCGTCGTGCTCACGTTCGTACGGGGTGCACGGCAGGTACTGGGTCCAGGTGTAGCGGTCGGCGGCCGGGCTCACGGCCCTGCCCGCGTCGGCGACCATGTCACCGGAGGCCTTGGCCTGCTTCTCGTACAGGGCGTTCACCCGCCGGACCCGGTCCGGGGTGATCGGGTCCGGGCCCTGCAGTACCCACACGATCGTCGGCCGGTGCGCGCCGCCCGCGTTCGCGATCTGGTCGGTGAGCTGCTCGGCGGCCGCCGTGTACCGCTGGAAGTACTTGGTGCGGGCCTTGCCGTAGGTGATGCCGTCCATGCAGGGCGTGTAGTCCCAGGCGTTGCCCCAGAACTGCAGCACGACGTAGTCCGGGCTCAGCCGCCGTACCAGCGCGGCCGCCTTGTCCTTCGTCGGGACGAGCGACCGGTCGGCGGTGCCCTCCAAGTAGTCGCACAGAGTGGTGCCCGAGTAGGGGGCGCTCGTGTAACGGGCGCCGAGGTCGTCCTTCAGGAACGTGCCGAGGACCGTCTGGTTCTCCATGGCGAGCGAGTCCCCGAGATAGAGCACCTTGGGCGCCTTCGCCGCCTTCGCCGCGTCGGCGTCGGTCTCGGCGTCGGGGGCAGCCGTGGCGGCCCGCTGACGCGTGGTCGGTGACGCGTCCGGCCCCGCGACCGACGGCGGGGCCTCCTCCGGCGCGGACTGCGGATCCCCGCACGCGCCGAGCAGCAGCGCGGCGAGCACCGCCCCCGCCACTCCCACGATCCACGGCTTGCGCATACGGCGACTCCAGCCCCGGCCATCGAAACGGTTCCCCAGGCAAGCACAGCCCGGGACAAGGCGGAAGACCCGTCTCGGCCACGAGGGGCGCCCGGTCCTGCCGGACGCCCCCACCGGTCAGCTCACGGAGTCATACCGCCGGTGCACGCGGCACCCGGCTCCGGTGTCTGCTCGCCCTGCACGTACTTGTCGAGGAACTTCTGCACCCGCGGGTCGGACGCCTTGTCCACCTTCAACTGGTGCTCCCACGCGCTCAGCACGATGGGCGAGGACTGGTCCTCGTAAGGGCTCATGAAGGTGTACGTCGTCTTGTTGACGAGCCCGGTCAGCGACGTGACGTCCGCCTTGGCCGCCTTGTCGTTGTACGTGATCCAGACGGCGCCGTGCTCCAGCGCGTGCACGGCGTTCTCGTTCGGCAGGGCCTTGGTGTACACCTGCTTGTCGCAGTTGACCCACACCTGGTTGTGGTCGCCGCCCACGGGCGGGCTCATCTTGTAGTCGACGGGCTCGGAGACGTGGTTCTGGGTGAGCTTCGACCAGCTCTTCACGCCGTCGACCGGCGCGGCCTTCGCCTCCTCCTTCTCCTGGGCGGAGTCGATCAGAAACCAGCCGCCGCCGACGAGCCCTACGAGGATCGCGGTGGTGACGCCGAGCGTGAGCACACGCATGCGCCGCTCACGGGCCTGCTCCGCCTTGCGTATCTCCTCGACGCGGGCGCGCCGCGCCGCCTCCCTGGCCTTCGGGCTGTTGCTCCTGCCCGTCGGTCCGCTGTTCTTGGCCTTCGACTTGGATGAAGCCATGGGGATCGTCCTTCTTCTCCCTGCCGTGCGCGCACGGGCACGGCGGTCCTGCGAGTCGTCTGGGGGCTGTCGTGGGGGCCGGTGGCCGGCCTAGACGCGGAGCAACTGCAGTTCGTGGAGATCGGGAGGGCGGGCCCGCCCCGGCTCCCGGGATCCGGCGGGCGCGACCGGGGCCGATGCGGGCGCGGGCGGCCAGGGTGCGGCGGTGTGGTCCGCGCCGGGCAACGGCACCTGGCCGAGCACCGCGGCCGGGTCGGGGGAGTGGCAGTCGTGCTCACCGGGACCGTGCTCACAGGGGTCGCGCTCCACCTGGCTCGCCCGCGCGGCGACCGACCGCTCCTGCACCGGCCCCGCCGACACCGAATGCGGACGCTGCGCCGGAGCCTCACCGGGAGGCGATCCCGCGCAGAACAACAGGAACGTGGCCAGGGCCGACGAGACCACGAGCATCAGGCGCGCCGACCGGCCCCGGACGCACGGCAGCGCCGTACGTCTGAACGGTCGGCCGGACATGGAGGCACCTCACGAATCGAGGCGAACGGGAGTGCGAGCGTCGCTGAAATTATCAGACGACGCACAGGCGTGGTCCCGTCCCATGGATCCCGTGCCGGTTTCACACGGTCCGTCCCCTTCGGCGCGCGTCCGGGACCGGTCCTGGCTAGCGTGAGATCCGGGGAATCCGCCTGGAGAACCGAGGAGAGTGGCAGCCATGGCCGCACATCCCGAGGGAGCGCCCTGTTGGGTCGACGCGATGTTCAGTGATGTCGAGGGGGCGAAGCGTTTCTACGGCGACGTACTGGGCTGGACGTTCGGGGAGTCGTCCTCCGAGTACGGCAACTACACGCAGGCGTACGCGGACGGCAAGGCGGTGGCCGCCGTCGTCCCGCCGATGCCCGGGCAGGAGGGTCAGTCCGCCTGGTGCCTGTACTTCGCCTCGTCCGACGTGAACGCCACCGCGGCCAGGATCCGCGACAACGGCGGCGAAGTGCTGATGGAACCGATGCGGGTCGGCGAGTTCGGCTCCATGCTGCTGGCCCGCTCCCCGGACGGCGTCGTCTTCGGCGGCTGGCAGGCCGGCGTCCACGAGGGCTTCGAGGCCATGGGCGTGCCCGGCGCGTACGTGTGGGCCGAGATCTTCACCCGCGAGCCCGAGAAGTCGGACGCGTTCTTCCCGGCCGTCTTCTCGTTCCGCACCAAGCAGATGGACGACCCGGACAACCCGCACATGGACTTCCGGGTCTTCGACCTGGGGCAGAACCCGCTCCTCGGCCGGATGAAGATGACACCGGAGGACTTCCCGCCCGAGGTGCCCTCGTACATCAACGTCTACTTCACCGTCCCCGACTGCGACGACGCGGTCGCCAAGGCCACCAAGCTCGGCGGCGTCCTGCGCTTCGGCCCGATGGACACCCCCTTCGGCCGCTTCGCCGCGCTCAGCGATCCGCAGGGCGCGTCGTTCTCGGTCATCGACGTCACCAACACACAGGGTGAGATGCCGGCGCTCACGGACGTCGACTGAGCGGACACGGCGATGCGCGGGGGCGTGGGACCCATGGACGGTCCCACGCCCCCGCGCATGGCATGATCGAGCGCATGCCGGAACGTGTTGTGGCCGCCTGCGACGGAGCGTCCAAGGGAAACCCCGGACCAGCGGGCTGGGCCTGGGTGGTCGCCGAGGACGATGAGATCCCTACGCGTTGGGAGGCCGGCCCGCTGGGCAGGGCCACCAACAACATCGCCGAACTCACCGCGCTGGAGCGGCTGTTGACGGCCACCGACCCGGCCGTGCCGATCGAGATCCGGATGGACTCCCAGTACGCGATGAAGGCGGTCACCACCTGGCTGCCCGGCTGGAAGCGCAACGGCTGGCGCACGGCCGCCGGCAAGCCGGTCGCCAACCAGGAACTCGTGGTCCGGATCGACGAGTTGCTCGCCGGCCGCTCCGTGGAGTTCCGCTACGTCCCCGCCCACCAGGTCGACGGCGACCGCCTCAACGACTTCGCCGACCGTGCGGCGAGCCAGGCGGCCATCGTCCAGGAACCCGCCGGTACCGAGCTGGGCTCCCCGGAACCGCCGGCCGTGCCCGACACGGTCCCGGCCCGCCGCGCCTCGGCGAAGAAACCAGGGAAGTCGGCCCGCCCCGGCGGCCGTACCGGCTCGTCCGCCGCCTCGTCCTCCTCGTCTCCCTCGTCCCGCACCATCAAGGCGAAGTTCCCCGGCCGCTGCCTGTGCGGCCGCCCCTACGCCGCCGGCGAGCCCATCGCCAAGAACGACCAGGGCTGGGGCCACCCGGAGTGCCGTACGGCGGCGACGACCGGAGCCGAGTAGCCGCCGACGGGACGGAGCGGGAGGGGTGCGGGCGTCACACGACGGTGCCGCGCCACTCCCCGGTCTCCCGGCCGCGCTCCTCCATGAACTTCTTGAAGCGCTCCAGGTCACCCTTGGTCTGCCGCTTCACGACCCCCAGCTTGTCGGCCACCTTCTCGGCGGCTCCCGTGGGCTGGAACTCCATCTGCAGCATCACCTTCGTGCGCTCCTCCGAGAGGTGGTGGAAGGTGACGACACCGGCCTGCCGGGCCTCTCCGGCGACGGTCGTCCACGCGACCCGCTCGTTCGGGATCTGCTCGGTGATCTCCGCGTCGAACTCCCGGTGCACGCCGTCCACCTTGGTCACCCAGTGCGTGAGCGTGTCCGACCGCTGCTCGATCCGCTCGACCCCGCTCATGAACGCGGGGAACGTCTCGAACTGCGTCCACTGGTTGTAGGCGGTCCGCACGGGGACCTGGACCTCGATGGACTCCTCGATCTGGGTCATCGTTCGCCTCCTCACATCGGTTGCGTCGCGGTCGCGTCCGAGTCGCCTCGGCCGCGTCCGACGCGGCGGGTACCCAGGTCTCTCGTGGATCAACGTGGTCAGGCCGCGTCGAACGTGTAGTGCGCGGTGTGGTCCAACAGTGCCGCCGGGGCCGTGTCGTTCCACGGCTTCATGGTCTCGTCCAGGTCGACCACGTTCGGCGTGCCGGCGGCGGGCAGGTACGGGGAACCCGGGTGCAGGCGCTGCCAGTCGGCCCACAGCTTGTCGATGAACGCGTGATGCAGCCAGAAGACCGGGTCGTTGGGGGAGACACCGGTGCCCATCTGGCCGCCCACCCAGACATGCACCCGGTTGTGGAGGTTCACGCCGCGCCAGCCCTCCAGATGATTGCGGAAACCGTCCGAGGCACTGTTCCAGGGCGCCATGTCGTACGTGGACATCGCGAGCACGGAGTCCACCTCGGCCCGGGTCGGCAACTGCCGCACCGCGCTGCCGAGGGACCGCCGGAGATAGGTGCGGCCGTCGATGCGCACGCTGATCGGCCAGTTCCCGGTGGACGCCGCGAACGGTCCGTCCATCACCCGCCCGTCGCGGCTGCGCCCGGTGCCGCCGAGGAAGTCCGGCGCCCACAGGGACGAGCGCGCCGTGCGGTCGGCCGTCCAGTCCCAGTAGGGCAGCGCGACGGTGGCGTCCACGGACTGCAGGGCCCGTTCGAACTCCAGCAGGAATCTGCGGTGCCACGGCAGGAAGGACGGCGAACGGTGGCCCGTACGTTCGCCGTTGTCGGTGTCGCCGAGGATGAACGCGTTGTGCGTCGTGACGAACTCGTCGTAGCGGCCGGAGCGTTTCAGCGCGATCAGCGCGTCGACGAAACGCCGCTTCTCGTCGGCGGTCAGGGTCGCCTGGTTCTTGCGTATGGTCATGGCTCTGCGGCTCCTTGCGGTGTTTCCTGTGGTGCGGGTGCGGGTGCGGGTGCGGGTGCGGGTGCGGGTGCGGGTGCGGGTGGCGGTGCGGGTCAGCTGAAGGGGACGAGACGGGCGCCCTGGAGCTCGTCGACCGCGGCGCGGGCGGCGGCGCGCGGGGTCGGCACGGGGGAGTAGTGGCTGACGACGCTGATCCAGCTGCCGTCGGCGTTCCGCATCACGTGCAGCTCGGCCCCGTCGACGAACACGGCGTACCCGGTGCCGTGATGGTGACCGCCGCCGTCGGTCGCGTGGCCCTGTATCCGGCGGCCCCGGTAGACCTCGTCGAAGGCCTGGGGGTCATGAGGGCCGGCGTGGCCGCCGTGGTCGTCCGCGACGGCGGCGGTGAGCGGGGCGCCGACGGTCGCGGCGAGGGCGGCCGCGGCGCCGAGGGCGTGGCGGCGGGTGATGTCGGGCATGCGGGAGCCTCCTGGGAAAGGGGGGATTGATGACCCGTCATGCCTATCGATCAAGTGGGGAACGGGAGAAATCCCAGGAAGTCGGTTGGCTGCGATCCGGACAATTAAGTAAATGTCGTGCAAGCTTGAACAAAGATGATCTTGCTGTGGCGGCACTCCGGGTGAAGGTGGAGGGGGATATTCCGCCCGGAGCCGGCGGTAGTGCCGATGATCTTGCGGTGTCGACGTGGATCGCGTGGTCGGGGTCACGCGGGCAAAGTGACGTGAATCCGGAGCGCACGCGCACTGCTACTCTTCGTGGTCAATTGATCGCTTTGCGCAGCGAAATGGGAGTGTGCGTGAAGATCGCGTGCGTCGGCGGCGGACCCGCAAGCCTGTACTTCTCGATCCTGATGAAGCGGCAGGACCCGTCCCACGACATCACCGTCCATGAACGGAACACGGCCGGATCGACCTACGGCTGGGGTGTCACCTACTGGTCCGAGCTACTGGACAGGCTCCGCGAGAAGGACCCCGAGACGGCCCTCGCCATCAGCGAGAACTCCGTCAACTGGAACAGCGGGGTGGCGTACGTCCGTGACCGTACGACGGTCCAGCCCGGCGACGAGGGCTTCGGCATCGGCCGGCGCCGCCTGCTCGAACTGCTCGCCGAACGGGCGCGGACCCTCGGCGTCCGCGTGGAGTACGAGGACGAGATCACGGCCGACGACCTGCCGGACGCCGACCTCGTCGTCGCGGGGGACGGAGTCAACAGCACGGTGCGCGAGCGCCACGCCGACCGCTTCGGCAGCGACATCACGCTCGGCCGCAACGCCTACATCTGGCTCGGCACCACCAAGGTCTACGACGCCTTCACCTTCTCCTTCCAGGAGACCGACCACGGCTGGATCTGGGCCTATGCCTATCCGTTCAGCGACGAACAGAGCACCTGCGTCATCGAGTGCTCCCCGCGGACACTGAGCGGCCTGGGCCTGGACCGCCTGGGCGAGGCGGACGGGCTGGCCCTGCTGGAGAAGCTCTTCGCCGACATCCTGGACGGCCACCCGCTCCTGGGCCGGGCCCAGGACGACGGCACCGCCCAGTGGCTCAATTTCCGCACCCTGACCAACCGTGCCTGGCACCACGGCAACCTCGTCCTGCTCGGCGACGCCGCCCACACCACGCACTACTCCATCGGCGCCGGCACCACGCTCGCCCTGGAAGACGCCATCTGCCTGGCCGAAGCCCTCGGCGCCCACCCGGACACGCGGGCCGCGCTCGCCGCGTACGAGCGGCGGCGCAAGTCCGAACTCCTGCGGCTGCAGAGCGCGGCCCGCCACAGCGCCCAGTGGTACGAGAACATCCAGCGGTACATCGACCTGCCCCCGGAGCAGATGTTCGCGCTCCTCGGCCAGCGGCACTCCCCGCTGCTGCCGTACGTGCCGCCGCAGCTCTACTACCGCCTCGACCGCGCGGCCGGCCGCCTGGAGGCCCTGCGCCGCCTCAAGCGCTGGCTGGGCCCGAAGCTGGCCCGCTCGTCGCAGTCGCGCGCCCTCGCCGACCGGAAGTAGCCGGCCCCTGGGCGCCCCTACCACGCACCTCTACCGCACGCCCCGGGGCCGGAACTGGATGCTGATACGCGGCCCCACCGCCCGTGTCGACTTGGGGATCGCGTGGTCCCAGGTGCGCTGGCAGGAGCCGCCCATCACGATCAGGTCGCCGTGCCCCTGCGGGAACCGCAGGGTCTCCCCGCCGCCGTGCGGGCGCAGGGCCAGATCACGGGGGTCGCCCACGGACAGGATGGCCACCATGGTGTCCTCCCGGGCGCCCCGCCCGATCCGGTCGCCGTGCCAGGCAACGCTGTCCCGGCCGTCGCGGTAGTAGCACAGCCCCGCCGTGGCGAACGGTTCACCCAGCTCGGCGGCGTAGTGCGCGGTGAGCGCCTCCCGGGCCTCGTCCAGGACGGGGTCAGGGAGGGTGTCCTCGGCGCCGTAGTACGCGAGCAGTCGCGGCACGTCCACGACCTGCTCGTACATCTGTCGTCGCTCCGCCTTCCAGGGCACCTCCTCGGCGAGCCGCGTGAACAGCGCGTCGGCCCCGCCGAGCCATCCGGGCCGCAGATCGACCCAGGCCCCGGCGCCCAGATCACGTCGGCGCAGACCGTCGAGGGGGCCGAGGCGAAGGTCGTCGGACTGGTCGAAGAGGGAGCCCTGGAGGTGCATGGCCATACCTGCAGCGTACCCCCGGATTCGAAAACCTGTTCGTTCAGACCCGTCGGTGGTCCGTCGGTGTGTCCGTCCGTGGTCTGCCGCTGGTTCCCGGTGGCGCGGGCTCCCTCGTCGCCCGTCGTCTCAGTGCTGCTGAGCCTTCTGCGGGGTCAGCTCGCTCGGCCGGACGACCACGAAACCCTCGCCCTCCAGCTTCAGCTGCACGGCCTCGCCGGAGCCGCCGCGGATCATCGAGCCGAAGGACTGGGAGCGGTGCAGCGAGGTGTTGAGGTGGGCCGTCCAGCCCACGACCGCGTCCGTGTCGACGAACACGGGCAGCTGCGGCGAGACCGGGATGACCAGCGGATTGCCGTCGCAGACGAGACCGAGCCTGCCCTGCCCCGTGAAGACGCTGTTGAACAGGCCGCCCCCGGTCATGCCGGCGCCCTTCACGGTCTTGATCTCGTACGACAGCGAGGCGTCGAAGCAGAGCACGTTGCGGCCGTTGACGGTGAACACGTCGCCCGGCTCGATGTCGACGATGAAACAGTTCTGCGCCTCGTGCGCGAACCAGGCCTCGCCCTGTCCGCGCACCGCCATCAGCGGCAGCCCCTCCCCGGTGACCGCGCGCTTGAGCATGCCGCCCATGCCCTGGCCCTTGCGCTCGAACTGCAGGTTCCCGCGATAGGCGATCATCGCGCCCTGCCGGGCGAGCATCTCGCCGTTGACGGCGTACTTGATCGACTTGGCGTTCTGGACGCTCATCCCCGGCGCGTACGCCGGCTGAACCATGTTCTCGTTCGAGAAAAGATCGCTCTTCATACGGGCATGCTGTCCCGGACTGCCCGATTCCGCCAAGCGACGCGCGCGGTAGGTGAATTGAGACGCCTGACACCGTCGCGAGCGGAATGGTAAAAGCGGACATGACCAACAACACCGTCGGCGTCGACCTCCCGGACCGCCGGGGCCGCACCGGGCTCGACCGCACCGGCCGGGACCTCACCGGCAACCCGCGCGTCAAGGTGCGGGACGTGCGACTGCTGTCCAGCCACTGGTACGTGGAGCGCACCACCACCTTCGACTTCCAGCACGCCGACGGCACCTGGAGCACCCAGGAACGCGAGACGCACGACCGCGGCAACGGCGCCACCGTCCTCCTCTACGACGCCGAACGCGAAACCGTGCTGCTCACCCGGCAGTTCCGCTACCCGGTGTACGTCAACGGCCACCCCGACGGGATGCTGATCGAGACACCGGGCGGCCTGCTCGACGAGGAGGACGAGCACCCCGAGGTCGCCGTGCGGCGTGAGGCCGTCGAGGAGACCGGCCACACCATCGGCGAGATCCAGCACGTCTTCGACATCTACATGAGCCCCGGCTCGGTCACCGAACGCGTCAGCTTCTACGCCGCCCCGTACGGCCCGACGACCCGCACCCACGAAGGCGGCGGCCTGGACGAGGAGGGCGAGGACATCGAGCTCGTCGAACTGCCCTTCCGTCGGGCCCTGGAGATGATCCGCGGCGGGGAGATCGCCGACGCCAAGACCATCATGCTGCTCCAATGGGCGGCGCTGGAAGGGCCGTTCGCCGCAGGGGGCGGTTCCTGAGGCGAGGGCGGGCGGGCTCGCGCCTCAGGGGTCGAGTGCCTCGGCGGCCTCGGCGGCGACCGCCTCCGCCACGGCCGTCAGCGCGGGGGAGTCGAGCTTCCACTGCTGCCAGAACAACTCGGCGTCCATGGTCCGCCCCGGCCCCAGATCGACAAGCCGTCCGGCGTCGAGCAGCGGCTCGGCCTGGACGGCGGGCACCATGCCCCAGCCCATTCCGGCGACCACGGCGTCGACGAAGCCCTCCGACGTCGGCACGTAGTGCCGTCGGGAACTGGCAGGTCGCCCCCGCGTCAGCCGCCGGACGAAGGCGTCCTGGAACTCGTCCCGCCGGTCGAAGAACACGACCGGCGCGTCCACGATCACGTCCTTCAGCGGCACGCCCGATCCGACGCCGAGCCACCGCTCCGCGAAGGCGGGGGCGGCGCAGGGTACGTACCGCATCCGGCCGAGCGGACGGACCGAGCAGCCGGCCACGGCGTCCGGTGCCGAGGTGACCGCGGCCATCACCAGCCCCTCGCGCAGCAGCCGGGCCGCGTGCTGCTCGTCCTCGCGGAGCAGCTCGTAACAGGGGCGCAGTTCCTCCGGCACCCGGGTCAGGGCGGGCAGGAACCAGGTGGCCAGCGAGTCGGCGTTCACCGCGATCGACAGGCGTGTGGTCTCCCCCTCGCCCGTCAGGCCGAGCGCGGCGTGCGTGTCGTGTTCGAGGCGGGCCAGCTGGCGCGCGAACCGGACGATCGCCTCGCCCGACTCGGTCGGCCGCACCGGCTTCTCCCGGATCAGCAGGACCCGGCCGACCCGCTGCTCCAGCGCCTTGACCCGCTGGCTGACCGCCGACGGCGTCACCCGCAGGGCACCGGCCGCCGCGTCGAACGTGCCCTCGTCCACCACCGTGAGCAGGGTGCGCACCAGATCGAGCGGAAGCTGAGGCATCACGATCGCTAATGATACGTAAGAATCTTTAGCTGTACGCATGGCGGGACATTTCCTAGCGTTGTGGGTGTGTTCAACGAAATGACCGCCCTCGCGGCCGGATTCGGCACCGGCCTCTCCCTCATCGTCGCCATCGGCGCCCAGAACGCCTTCGTCCTGCGCCAGGGGCTGCACCGCGCCGCGGTGCTCCCGGTCGTGGCCATCTGCGCCCTCTCCGACGCGCTGCTGATCGCCCTCGGTGTGGCCGGGGTCGGTGCGGTGGTCGTCGCCTGGCCGGGCGCGCTGACCGCGGTCGCCCTGGTCGGCGGCGGCTTCCTGCTGGTCTACGGCGCCCTGGCCGCCCGCCGCGTCCTACGGCCGGGCGACGACGCGCTGCGCGCGGAGAGCGGATCGGCGGGCTCGCGGCGCCGGGCCGTCCTCACCTGTCTGGCACTGACCTGGCTCAACCCCCACGTGTACCTCGACACCGTGTTCCTGCTCGGCTCCATCGCCTCCGACCGCGGGCCCCTGCGCTGGACCTTCGGCCTGGGCGCCACGCTCGCCAGCCTGTGCTGGTTCGCCGCCCTCGGCTTCGGCGCCCGGCTGCTCAGCCGCTTCCTGGCCCGCCCGGCCGCCTGGCGCGTCCTCGACGGTCTGGTCTCGGTGACGATGCTCGCCCTCGGCGGGATGCTGATCGCCGGAGCGTGAGCCCCGGCCGTTCCCGGTGCGGCGACAGCATGTGAGACGGCGGCGAAATCGCCTGTCCCGGCGGTGGCGATCTCCGCGATAGTGGTGCCCGTATCGAAAGATGTATCGAGCATCAGGATGCCCGTGGACACCACCAAGAGCAGCGCCGGCGACGACATGGCACCGGAGGGCGACTCACCGGCGCCACCTCGCCGGGGCCGGCGCCGCTGGGCGATGGACACCCGCCCGCTGCGCCGCCCCGCCTACCGTCGCCTGTGGTCCTCGACCATCGTCACGGCCGTCGGCAGTCAGCTGACCGCCGTCGCCGTGCCCAAGCAGATCTACGACATCACCGGCTCCTCCGCCTGGGTCGGCTACGCGAGCCTCGCCGGCCTGCTGCCCCTGGTGGTCTTCGCGCTGTGGGGCGGCGCGGTCGCCGACAGCGTGGACCGCCGCACCCTGCTGCTGGTCACCAACACCGGCATCGCCGTCACCTCGGTGCTGTTCTGGATCCAGGCCGTCACCGGCCTGGAATCCGTGTGGGCGCTGATGGCCCTGCTCGCCCTCCAGCAGGCCTTCTTCGGCCTCAACTCACCCGCCCGCAACGCCTCCGTGGCCCGGCTGGTCCCCGCCGACGAACTGGCGGCGGCCGCCGCCCTCGGCTCGACCGTGATGCAACTCGGTCTGGTGGCCGGGCCGTTGCTCGCCGGCGCCCTCATCCCGGTCATCGGCCTGCCCGAGCTGTACCTGATCGACGCACTGGCCCTGTGCATCACGCTCTGGGCGGTCTACAAGCTGCCCTCCCTGCCTCCCCTGGACACCGCGAGGGCCAGACGGGCCGGCTGGCGGGAGGTCGTCGCCGGCTTCCGCTACATCGCCCTGCACAAGGTGCTCCTGCTGTCCTTCCTCGCCGACATCATCGCGATGGTCCTGGGCATGCCCCGCGCCCTCTTCCCCCAGCTGGCCGACACCACGTACGCGCCCTACGGCGAAGGTCTGGCCCTCGGCCTGCTGTTCGCCGCGATACCCGTCGGGGCGGTCGTCGGAGGCCTGATGTCGGGCACCTTCTCCCGCTCCCGCCGACACGGCCTCATGGTCATCGTGGCCGTCATGGCCTGGGGCGCGGCCGTCACGGGCTTCGGACTGAGTACCAGCCTGTGGTTCGCCGTGCTGTTCCTCGCCGCCGCCGGGGTCGCCGACATGGTCTCCATGATCTTCCGCGGGGCCATCCTGCTGTCCGCCGCGACCGACGAGATGCGCGGCCGGATGCAGGGCGTCTTCACCGTGGTCGTGGCCGGCGGCCCCCGTCTCGCCGACGTCCTGCACGGCACCGCCGGCGCGGCCTTCGGCGCCCGGACGGCCGTCGCCGGCGGCGGTCTGCTGGTCATCGCCGCCGCACTGCTCCTGGCGACGGCGACACCGGCACTGCGGCGCTACCGGATCTGATCCACCGGCACATCCGGTCTTCCGTACGCTGGGCAGCCGCACACCCCACAGGCAGGAGTTGCAACGATGCAGTACGTGAAGCTCGGCTCGACGGGTCTGGACGTGTCCCGGATCTGTGTGGGATGCATGAGTTTCGGGCTCCCCGACCGAGGCACGCACGAGTGGACCCTGGACGAGGAGGCGTCACGCCCGCTGATCCGTCAGGCGCTGGACGCCGGGATCAACTTCTTCGACACCGCGAACGTCTACTCCGACGGCACCAGTGAGGAGATCGTCGGCCGTGCGCTCGCGGAGTTCGCCCGGCGCGAGGAGATCGTCGTCGCGACCAAGGTGAACGGCGCCATGCACCAGGGCCCCAACGCCTGGGGCCTGTCCCGCAAGGCGATCATGACGGAGATCGACGACAGCCTGCGGCGCCTCGGCACCGACTACGTGGACCTCTACCAGATCCACCGCTTCGACCCGAACACCCCGGTCGAGGAGACGATGGAGGCCTTGCACGACGTGGTGAAGGCGGGCAAGGCCCGCTACATCGGGGCGAGTTCGATGTACGCCTGGCAGTTCGCCAAGATGCAGCACACCGCCCGTCAGAACGGCTGGACGCGGTTCGTGTCCATGCAGAACCACTACAACCTCCTCTACCGCGAGGAGGAGCGCGAGATGCTCCCGCTGTGCGAGGACCAGAGCGTCGCCACGCTGCCCTGGAGCCCGCTCGCCCGCGGTCGCCTCACCCGTGACTGGGACACCGTCACCGCACGCACCGAGACCGACAACTTCGGCAGGACCCTCTACCAGGAGGGCGACCGCGAGATCGTCGACGCCGTCACCCGTATCGCCGGCGAGCGCGGGGTGCCCCGCGCCCGGGTCGCCCTCGCCTGGCTGCTGAGCCGGCCCACCGTGACCGCCCCCATCGTCGGCGCGACCAAGCCCCACCACCTCGACGACGCCGTGGCCTCCCTGGACATCACCCTCACGGAGAAGGAGACCGAAGAGCTGGAGCGGCCCTACACACCCCGCGCGATCAGCGGTCACTGAGCCCGGCGGCGCTCGGCTTCGAGCGGCGGGCGCCCGCGCGGGGCCGCGCGGGCGTCACGGCCGGGCGTACTCCAGACGGACCGTGGTGGCGAGGCGGGCCAGGGCCTCCTCGGCCCCCTCGCGGTCGGTCTTGTCGAGCAGGGCGAGGGCGTCGGCGGCGGCCACGCGGACCCGCTGCGGCACCTCGTCGAGTGCGGCCATGCGGTAGGCGATGGTGCGGCGGGCCGCCCGCTCCTCGGGGCTGACGCCGTTCGGCCCGGTACGCGGGAAGACGGCGGCCTCGTAGGCGGTCACATGGATGAGCACGCCGTGCGCGATGCCCTCGGCGTAGCCCCGCTGACCGGCCTGCCGCTGGGCCATGGCGAAGTGCGCCATGGCCCGCCGCCGCACGACGAGCGAGCCCACCATGCCGACGAGCCCGGCGCACATGGCCGCTCCCAGGGCGACGAGACCGCCGCCGATCAGCGCGCCGATCAGGGCACCGCCCGCCATCAGCAGACAGGTCAGCCCGGTGGTCAGCATCAGCAGGGCGCGCGCGGGAGTGAAGGAGGCCATGACGTGCAGTGTCTCAGCCCTGGCCGGGTGCCCGAGCGGTGGGCCGGTGGGGGCGGCGGCCATGCGGTCCGTGCCGGACGGCCGGTCGGCGCCCGTGGTGACGGGTCACTCGCCGCCGGAGGGGTCCGGATGTTCCCCGCGGGACAGCCAGGTCGTGAGCACCGTTTCGGGTGACTCGGCCTCGGCCGACGTCAGCAGATCCGGCAGCCGGTGTTCGTTCCGCGCAGGTGCTCGGACTCGAAAGGAGCGGAGTAGTACCGGCGATCGCGCCGCGGACATCGCGCGATGCCACCCGCTCGCATTCCTCGGTCTCGCCGCCAACTACCCTCCGCCGTACGAAGATCAGGTGTCTGCATAGGGTGGGGCCCGTGAGAACCAGCGACACCGGTGAGGCAGTCGCGTATCCGAACGCGACCGAGGGGGAGACCGCCGTCCGATGAACCAGATCCTGTACGCCGGGGCCATCGGCCTGTTCCTGACGCTGATCGGCACACCGCTGCTGATCAAGTTGCTGGCCCGAAAGGGCTATGGGCAGTTCATCCGTGACGACGGCCCACGCGGCCACGCCGGCAAGCGCGGGACGCCCACGATGGGCGGTATCGCCTTCATCCTGGCCACCCTCGTGGCCTACGCCTCGACCAAAATCATCACCGGTGAGAGCCCGACGTACCCCGGTGCCCTGGTGCTCTTCCTGATGGCGGGCATGGGCGTGGTCGGGTTCCTCGACGACTACATCAAGATCGTGAAGCGGCGCTCGCTGGGGCTGCGGGCCGGGGCGAAGATGGCCGGTCAGCTGATCGTCGGCATCGTGTTCGCCCTTCTCGCCATCCGGTTCGCGGACGACCGGGGCCAGACGCCGGCCTCCCTGAAGCTGTCGTTCGTCACCGACTTCGGCTGGACCATCGGGCCGGTGCTGTTCGTCGTATGGGCCCTGTTCATGATCCTGGCCATGTCGAACGGGGTGAACCTGACCGACGGTCTGGACGGGCTCGCCACCGGCGCGTCGGTCATGGTCTTCGGCGGCTACACCTTCATCGGTCTGTGGCAGTTCCAGAACTCGTGCGCCAACGCCATGGAACTCACCGACCCCGCCTCCTGCATAGAGGTGCGCGATCCGCTCGACCTCGCGGTCGTCGCCGCCGCGCTGATGGGAGCCTGCTTCGGGTTCCTCTGGTGGAACACCTCGCCCGCCAAGATCTTCATGGGCGACACCGGGTCCCTGGCGCTCGGCGGCGCCCTCGCCGGCCTCGCCATCTGCTCCCGCACCGAACTGCTTCTCGCCATCCTCGGCGGGCTGTTCGTCCTGATCACGCTGTCGGTCGTCATCCAGGTCGGCTCGTTCAAACTGACCGGCAAGCGGGTCTTCCGCATGGCCCCGCTCCAGCACCACTTCGAGCTCAAGGGCTGGTCCGAGGTCCTGGTCGTGGTCCGCTTCTGGACCATCCAGGGCATCTGCGTGATCGCCGGCCTCGGTCTGTTCTACGCGGGATGGGCCGCGGGCTGAGACGGACGACTGCCCGGTGAGGTGCCGGCCGCCGCGCGTACACCTCGGTCCCGATCTTCCACGGGGTCGGCCAGGCCGCACACGAGTCTGGCGGCCCGGCCGTACCTCTGAAGAAGACCGACAGTCAGGCCGCCCGTCTGCGCGAGGGCTCACGCGGCGGACGGCCACCCCGTCCTACTCCGACCGGACTTCGGTGTTCTGGCAGGCGTGCAACAGCCAGGTGCCGTCATCCTGCTTGGTCATGACGTAGAGCGGGGCGCCCTCTGTGTCACCCTCTGCCGAGTGGTAGACCTGCCGCACCTTGACGGCTGCCACGTCGGGCCGCAGGAACTGCGTGTGGATCGCCTCGTACGTGACCTCGCCGTCCCAGCCGGCGCCGGGCAGCACGGCACGGGTGAACTCGGCGATGGCGTCGAACCCGACCAGGACCTTGCCATGGCCGGTCGTCCAAAGGGCCTCGGGGTGGAAGAGCGCGAGGAATCCCTCGGCGTCTCTGGCGCGCTGGGTGCGTTCGACGGTGGCCACGACCTCTTCGATGGCCTTGATATCTGCGGCTTCGGTGTTCATGCAGATCACTCTGCGACCTCAAGCGAACTTGAGGTCAAGGCCACCGTCGGGATCGCCCGGACAGGTCCCAGGCGTCGCGCGGCCCCCGTTGGGCCTGCCGGTCCGCCGCCCGGAGGACAAGGACAAGGTCGGCCACATGATGCTCCGTCCGCACGCCGACGGACCGGCGGCGGCCCGGTCCATCGGCGATGCCGCCCAACGAACAGTCGGCGTCTGCCAGTTGACGCAGACCGTCTGTTCCCTGGTCGAAGTCGGCCTGGGCGTCGTCCTTTCTTCCTTGCCCCGGTCGGCATGGGACGCATCCGACGCCAGGGCGTCGGGAGGAAGCCCGGCGAGCCGAGCCCGCCTGCGCTACGAGGTGCTCACCGCCAGCCGGAACACCACGTTCCGCCGCAGTGGCCCCTCCGGCACGGTCGGGTCGTCGAAGTCGTCGGCCGGGTCTCGGGTCATGCCGAGGCGGCGCATCACCGCCCGGGAGCGGAGGTTGGTGGCGGTGGTCACCGCGAGGATCTCCGGGAGCCGGAGGTGGTCGAAGCCGAAGTGCACGACGGCCCGCGCGGCCTCGGTGGCGTAACCGTGGCCCCACGCGGTACGCGCCAGCCGCCAGCCCGCCTCCACTCCGGAGAACGGCATGCCCTCGTCCACCGGATCCAGTCCGGCGAAACCGATGAACTCGCCCGTGGCCCGCACCTCCACCGCCCACCAGCCCCAGCCCCGTCGGTCCAGGTCGGCCTGGAAGCTCGCGGTGGACGCCGCGCTCTGCTCGCTCGTGAGGACGCCCGGAAAGTACTTCCGCACCTCCGGATCGGCGTTCAGGGCCGCCCAGGGGACGAGGTCGGACTCCCGCCAGTCGCGCAGGAGAAGACGATCGGTTCGCAGTTCGGACATCGCGCCAACGTAACGCGATCACGGGACGGGAGCGATCGGATATCCGAGCCGGAAACGGCGGAGCGCCCTCGGCGCCGGACGAACACCGCGCCGCCGCCATCACCCCGACCGACCTGACCGACGACCGATCTCATCGCGGTCGACGACATCCTGCCCCCACGGCGTTCCGGCGCCCGTTGCGCCGAGGCCTCCTCACCCGGATCCGACGACCTGGGGACTCCTCGGGTCGAATCCACCCCGCCGTCGAACCCGCAGCGGGTCGAGCCCCTTGCCTACAGCCCGCCGCTCGCACCCAACCCGCACCGCACCGCCCGCAGATGTTCGGCGAGGGGGCCGAGGCCCACGTCGTGGCGGCGTTCGTCGACCGTCTCCGGGTGGCGGACGGGGTACGGGAAGAGGGTGCCGGGGTTGATGCGGGTGCCGTAGAACTGGGGCTGGTTCAGGGCTACGGCGCAGTGGTCGGCGATGTAGGCGTGGTGCACGGCCGGGCAGCGGCCGTCCGCGACGGCCTCGGCGATCAGGTCGCGGCAGGTGAGCTGGAAGCCGAGGTCGGGGGAGTGCAGAAGGATCATCAGGGCCGCCGTGGAGGCGGGTTCGCCGACGGACTCGGCGGTGGGCCAGCCGTGGCGGCCGACGATCGCGCGCAGGGCGTTCCCGTTGCCGGCGCGGCACGCGGCGATACGGTCGCGGGCCCCCGCGGTGGGTGTGGAGCGGGCTTCGTGGGCAAGCCGCCGCTCGTCCTCGGCCCGGCGGATCAGCTCGGCGGCGAGCACCCGTGCGCGGGGCGGCGCGGTGTCGGAGGTGGGTTCCACGGCAGGGGCGCCCTTCACATCGGCTCCCCGGCGGCGAGCGAGAACCACACCGTCCCGCCCACGTCACCCGGTTCCGGTGGATCGGTACCCCGGTCGTCGCCCGGCGCGGCGACGACACACAGCCCGCGTCCCGACTCGGCGACCGGGCCCACGGTCCGTGACGGGGGCGACCCGGGCGAGGGCTCGGCGAACGTCACGCGCAGGTCGCGCCCGGCGCGTACCGCCCTCGGGAAGAGGCGGGGTCTCCTGAGGGGGATCAAGGCAGCCTCACCCCGCCCAGTGGTCGGTCGGCCCCGCCGGACGGGGCGTCAAGGACGCTCCACCCGGGGTCGTGTGCCGCTGCGGCAGGGATCCGTCGGCGGGATGTGCCGACACTGACCGCCGTCATCGAGTGTCCTCCGAGTCCTTGGGGGTGCTGTTGTCGAAGACAACAGCACCGGGCACACACATCACCAGGTGGTGGAGGGGTTGTGCAGTTGCGGGCGGGTAGTGGCGCGCGCTGTATAGGTTCCCGACCATGGTGAACGTCGACGAGAACCCGCTGCTTGGCGAGCGGTACGTCCCGGCCGGCTGGCCCGGCATGCGCGGCAAGAGGGTGGTGGTCACCGGGGGCAGCCGGGGTCTGGGCGCGGACGTCGTACGGCTTCTGCTCGCCGAGGGCGCCCGGGTGGCGACCTGCGCGCGGGAGGAGGCGGGGCTGAGGGCATTGGGCGACTCCTTGACGGGGGAGGAGCGGGACCGGCTCTTCACCGATCGACTCGACGTCACCGAGCCCGGACGACTGGAGGACTTCGTCACGGCAGCGACGAAACGTTTCGGCGCAGATGGAGGCGACGGAGTCGATGTACTCGATGGAGTCGACGGGCTCGACGGCCTCGTGGCCTGTGTGGGCGGCTCCCGAGGTGGCGCCTTCGAACAGGCGGACGGCGCCGACTGGGCGGCGACCTGGGAACTGAACGTAGGGCACACCGCCCGTCTCGTCCGTGCCGCGCTGCCGTGTCTGCGCGCGGCCGGCGGCGGTTCGATCGTGCTGATCGGCTCGATCTCGGGCTGGAAGCCGGGGCCGCCCGCCCAGTACGGCGTGGCGAAGAGCGCCCTGATCCACCTGGCCGCCTCCCTGGCCCGCGAGCTGGGCCCGGACCGCATCCGCGTCAACGCCGTGTCACCGGGCTCGATGCTGACCCCGGGCCGGCGCTGGGACCGTATGCGCCGCGAGGACCCGCAGGCGTACGACGCCTTCGTCGGGGCGGAGCTGCCGACCGGTGCCCCCGTCAGCCCGCACGAGGTGGCGCGCACGGTGGTGTTCCTGCTCTCCGACTGGGCCACCGGCGTCTCCGGCGCCCACCTGCCCGTGGACCGGGCCCAGAACGCGCCCTCGCCGGACGGCTATTGAGGCAGTCCTGGGCCGAAGCGGTCCCACCGTCAGGCCGCCGCCCCCAGCACCATCCGCGACCGGCGTTCGAAGTCCGCCACGAGGGGCTCGTGGCGGCGGGACGCCAGTCGGCCCCGGAAGTCGCGGAGGGCCTGGATGGACCGTTCGCTGTGCACACCGCTGAGCGCTTCGAGCGCGTCGGTGGCCGTGGCGATGGCTTCGTCGAGGCGGTTCTGCTGGAGATGGGCGGTCGCGAGGACCGACCGGCTGATGGCCTGGCGCCGACGGCGGTCGGCGTGGGCTCGCACCGACTCGCGCGCGGTGTGCTCGGCCTGCGCGGCGAGGCCCAGGTCGCGGAAGCAGACGGCGGACTCGGCCTGGAGATAGTGGTGGTCGAGGAACCGGACCCAGGGCGACTCCTGGGCGGCACCCCGGCTCGCGTCGAGCTGCTTCTCGGCGGCGCGCAGCGCCTCGGCGGTCTCGCGGGGCCGGCCCAGCGCCGCGTGTCCGCGCGCGGACATGGCGTGCAGCCGCATCAGGCCGAGGGGGCTGCCCGCGTCCTTGGCGGTGGCGACCCCGGCCCGGGCCAGGGCCACGCCCTCGTCGGGGCGGCCCAGGCTGGTCGCCAGATGGGACAGCCCGGCCAGGATCTGCCCGCCCAGCACATGGTCGCGGCCCTCCGCGCAGAGCCGGAGCCCCTGCGTCATGTACCGCTGGGCCAGGCCGTACTCCCCGGCGTCGTACGAGCTCCAGCCCGCCATGGCGGCGAGCCGGGCGGCGGCGGCGAACAGCTCGCGCCGGTGGTGCGGCGGCATGCCGCGCTGCTGGAGCAGGGGGACGACCTCGGTGGTGAGGTACTGCACGATGCTCGTGCGGATACCGCCGCCCCCGTAGTGGTTGTCCATCTCGTCGAACATGCGGAGCATCGCGTGGACCTGCTCCACCGGCCCGCCACCCGACACCGGTGCGAGGCGGGGGGCGTCCCGGCTCTCCACCAGCCACAGCAGCCAGGCCCGCTGAGGGTTCGTCAGGGCTCCCGGAACGAACGGCACCGAACCGAGCAGACTGCGCCGCGCGATGTCGGTGGAGCCCAGCTCGGCCAGGGTGTGCAGCGTCTCCGCCACGTTCTCGACGTACATCAACGCCCGTCCCGTCACCGGTCGTCCGCGATCGAGCGGGAAACCGAGGTCGGCCGGAGTGAGCGCGCGGCCCAGCCGTTCGCCGAGGACCGCGGCGATCAACTCCGGTGTGTTGCCACGTGGTTGCTGGCCCTGGAGCCAGCGGGTGACGGAGGCCTTGTCGTAGCAGGTCTCCGTGCCCTGGCAGCGGCCCAGTTCATTGACCCGGAGGGCGAGGGACGCGTACGAGCAGCCCGCCTCCTTCAAAGCCGTCGCCAGCGGCTTGTTGGGCCCGCCGGTCCCCTTGACCGGGCTCCTTGGTAATCCGTTCGTCACGGCGGCCATCCAGATGTCGCATCGTGTCGGCGCACGGCTTGACCCGCGCCCGCCGTGGCGCCAACTCCTGGGCGGGCCGGAGGAGTTCGAGGGACGCTGCCCGCGATGTGCGGCAGGTCGCTCGATCACTATGGTGGCCGAACAACGCAGCCCGCAACCTGCGTTCTGATAATTTCAGAATGAACGGCGAGAGCCTGTCCGTGTCAACGGATCGCGTGGCACACTGCACGCTGTGAATCCCGCCCGGGGAGGTTGCACGTGAGTGAGACCCGCTCAGGAGGGAGCGCTCCTGCGGCGCCCACGGTCCTGCGCATGGTCCTCGGCAAAAGGCTCCGCCAGCTGCGGGAGCAGGCCGGAGTCTCCTTCGACGACGCCGCCCGCGCCATCGAGGTCACCGCCCTGACCGTCCGCCGCATGGAGAAGGCCGAGGTCGGTCTCCGTATCCCCTACGTGAAGGAGCTGCTACGCACCTACGGGGTCTCCGGCACCGAGATCGAGGGCTTCCTCTCCCTAGCCCGTGAGGCCAACCAGCCCGGCTGGTGGCACAAGTTCCGCGACGTGCTGCCGGAGTGGTTCAGCGCGTACGTGAGCCTGGAGAGCGAAGCCGCTGTCATCCGGCTCTACGAACCCCAGTACGTCCCCGGTCTGTTGCAGACCCACGACTACGCCGCCGCCCTCATCCGGGTCGGCTTCCCCAACGCGAGCCCCGAGGAGGTCGAGCGCCACGTCGAGCTGCGCCTCAGGCGCCAGGACCTGCTGGTCAAACCCGAGGCACCGGCCGTCTGGGCCATCCTCGACGAGACCGTACTGCGCCGGCCGGTGGGCGGCCCCGAGGTCATGCGGGCCCAGATCGACCGGCTCGTCGAGGCGACGGAACGGCCCAAGGTCAGGATCCAGATCATGCGGTTCGCGGCCGGACCCCACCCGGGGGCGTACGGCCCCTTCCACTACTTCCGCTTCGGCTTCTCCGAACTCCCCGACATCGTCTACACCGAGGGCCTCGCGGGCGCCCAGTACGTCGACCAGCCCGTGGACGTCGTGACCTATCTGGAGGTACTGGACCGGATGTCCGTGCAGGCGGAACCGGTGGCCCGGACCAGGGACATCCTGGCGGCACTACGCAAGGAGTTGTGAACATGGCAAGGACACCCGACGGCCCCGTCCACAGCGGCATGCCCGCTCCCGAACTCGGCGCCGAGGGCTGGCGCAAACCCTGGAGCGGCACCAACGGCGGTTCCTGCGTCGAGGCCAAGCGCCTGCCCGACGGCAGTGTCGCCTTCCGCCAGTCCACCGACCCGGACGGCCCCGCCCTCGTCTACTCACGGGAGGAGATGGTGGCGTTCCTGGAGGGCGCCAAGGCCGGCGAGGCCGACTTCCTCATCGCCTGAGGCCGCCGCTCCACCGCACCCGACGGCCCCGCGGACGCTCCGCTCGACCTGACGGCCGATACGGTCGCCGCGCGGATCACTACGCCCGCACAACCGGACAACCCGTACACGCACTCCCGTCACCTGTCGGCCGCGCCCAGACTGGGGTCACCTCCGGGCCGCGCACGGGTCCGGGAGGCCGACACCCGCCGCGCACCACCCGAAGGGAGCGGCATGCGTACGCCGCCTCGTGTCCCGGGTCGAGCCATGCCGTCCGCCGGACACGCCGGCCGCCCCGGCCGGGCCGCTCCCGAGGGGCGGGGATGACCTCGCCCCCGACGCTCACCCGGTATCGGACCCTGATCATCGAGGGGCACGAAGGACCCGGCCGGACCCAGCTGGTCGCCGAGCTGGCCCAACTCGGCTTCGAGGTCCGCCACATGCCGACGTCCCTCCACCACCTGGACCCGGCCCTGCCCTACCGCGAACTCCTCGCCGGGCCCGGACGCCTGGCCGTCGACGGGAACCTCATCGCGGAACTCGTCCACGGGCCGCTGTGCCGGGGCCGCTCCCGGGTCACCTGGATGCAGGCCCTGGATCTCGCCGACGCCGTGGCCGAACGCGACGGAGCCATGCTCCACCTGACCACGTCCGAGGCCACGGAGGCCGCCACCGCCTACGCCCGGGTGTTCCGCACCCTCGCCCAGCATGTGCCGGTGGTGACCCTCGATGTCGGCGAGTCGGGCGGCCCCATCCGTGCTCCCGCTTCTCGTTCATCACAACTCTGGCGAAACGCACGGCAGTTGACGATAGGTTAGCGACGACCACGCGATGTGAGGCAGGAGAGTTCCCATGGCAGACGGCCACCCCACTCCCGATCAGGAAGCCCTGTCGAAGATCGACACCACGGTGCCGCACTCGGCCCGCATCTGGAACTACTGGATGGGCGGCAAGGACAACTACGAGGTCGACCGCGAGGCGGGCGACGCCTACCGCGAGATCGCCCCCAACATCGAGACGATGGCCCGCGCCTCCCGCGTCTACCTCATCCGCACGGTCACCTTCGTGGCCCGCGAGCGCGGAATCCGCCAGTTCCTGGACATCGGCACCGGCCTTCCGACGTACGACAACACCCACCAGGTGGCCCAGAAGGTCGCCCCGGAGTCCCGCATCGTCTACGTCGACAACGACCCGCTGGTGCTGCGGCACGCGCAGGCGCTGCTCACCAGCACACCCGAAGGGGTCACCGACTACGTCGACGCCGACCTGCACGACCCCGACACCATCCTCGAGGCCGCCGGGAAGATCCTCGACTTCAGCAAGCCCGTGGCGCTGATGCTGATGGGCATCCTCGGTCACATCCAGGACTACGAGGAGGCCAAGGACATCGTCCGCCGCCTCCAGGCCGCCCTGCCGCCGGGCAGTTATTTCGTCCACTACGACAGCACGGACACGGACGCCGAACTCAAGCGCGCCCAGGACGGCTACGACGACACCGGCGCCGTCCCGTACGTCCTGCGCAGCCCCCGGCAGCTGCACGCCTACTACGAGGGCCTGGAGCTGCTGGAGCCCGGTATCGTGTCCTGCCCGCTGTGGCGTCCGGAGCCGGGCACGGACCCGGAGCCGACGGACGTGTACGGGGGAGTGGCCTACAAGGCGTAGCGGCGCCGGCCCGGCGCGGGAGACCTGGGCGGTCGGTGAGCATCCGGTGACTGCCGTGTACTCCCGGGCACTTCGGGTAGGCCCCCCGCATGACCGGCCCCGCCGACTTCGACCGGCAGGTTCTCGACGCCGTGGAGAACCTGGTGCCGCTCTGGTTCTCGGCAGTCGAGGACGTCACGCCGCGGCTGTCCCCGAGACAGATACTGGCGCTCAGAGCGGTGCGCCATCGTCCCGAGCTGAACCTGACCGCCCTGGCGGAGCAGCTCGCCGTCGGCCTGCCCACGGCCAGTCGGCTCTGCGACCGGCTCGAAGCGGCCGGTCTGCTCCAGCGGTACGTCCGGCTCGACGACCGGCGCGAGGTGCGCCTGGTGCTGACGGAGGGCGGGCACGGGTTCCTCGCGGACGTCACCGAGCGTCTGTCCGCGCGTCTCGGCGACGTCCTGGCGGCGATGCCGCCGGCGCGACGCGCGCGTGTCGAGCAGGTGTTGCGGGCCCTGGGGGGATCCGGTTAGGCGAGCTGCGCCGTGACACGCCCCGCGGCACTGTGCACATGGCAGAGCAGCAGGCACACGTCGTCCTCGTGCTCGTCGTCCAGCAAGGGGTGGAGGAGCTGGTCGGCGGATTCCTCGAGGTCGTCGTCGAGCGTGGCGGGCGGCAGCCCCCCGAGGACCGTGGCCAACTGTTCGATGCCCGGGTCGATGCCCTGGGCACGGCGTTCCACCAGCCCGTCCGTGTAGAGCGCCAGGGTCGAGCCGGGCGGCAGCGGGGCGGTGTGGTCGGCGATCTCCTGGTGGAGGGGGATGCCGAGCATCGCGCCGGGCTTGGCGTCCAGGATCCGCACCTCCCCGTCGGGTGAGCGCAGCACCGGCGGCGGATGTCCCGCGGCGGCCCAGGTGAGGGTGGGTTCGTGCGGATGGAACCGGGCTATGACGGCGGTGGCGTACAGGTCGGGCTGCAGATGGTGCAGGAACAGATGGAGGTGGGTGAGGAGCTGACCGGGGGTCTTGCCGTCGACCGCGTAGGCGCGCAGCGCGGTGCGCAGCTGGCTCATCATCACCGCGGCGTGCAGACCGTGCCCGGTGACGTCGCCGATCACGGTGATCAGGCCGCCGTCGGGCTGGCGGAAGGCGTCGTACCAGTCGCCGCCGATGTTCAGGCCCCGGGTGGCCGGCAGATAGCGCGCGGCCAGCCGTAGCCCCGGGGTGGTGGGCAGCTCGGTGAGCAGGGCCCGTTGCAGGGTCTCGGCGATGTCGCGGTTGTGCTCGAAGCGCCGGGCGTTCTCCAGGGCGACACCGGCCCGCCGGGCAAGCTCGATCAGCATGAAGGCGTCGTCGGCGTCCCAGCGCTCGTCATGGGGCGGTGACAGCGTCAGCACGCCCAGGGGCGCGCCCCGGGTCATCAGGGGCACGCACAGCAGTGGCCGGGCGGGGTCGAGCGCCGAGGGCGGCTGGTCGTCGACTCCGGGGAGGCCGCCGGGGTGGTCGGCGGCGTACTGGGGGCGCCCGCGGCGGGCCGCGACGACGGCGGCGGCCGGACGGGGGCCGCCGCGGGCCACGTCGCTTTCCCCGTCGAACAGCCATACGTCGGCGGTGCGGGCGTACCGGGGCACCAGGAGGGTGGGCAGCAGCCGCATGATCGCGTCGGGGTTGAGGGACGCGGTCAGGGCGGCGCTGGCGTCGGCGAGGAAGGTCAGACGGCCCCGCGCGTTCTCGGCCTCCTTGCGGGCCTTCTGCTCGGCGGCGAAGAGGTCGCGCTGCGCACGCCCGGCAGCGTCCAGTTCGGCGTGCAGGGCGAGGACGCCCTGGTTGGTCTGGTGGAGCTCCTCGCGGTGGAACGCGACCAGCGCCTCCTGCTCGTCGAGCTTCTCCAGCAGCAGCGCGGTGTCCTCGTCGGCCCCGAACAGGGCCTCCGCGAGCGTCGTCGGATCACCGGACACGTACTCGCTGTCCGGCAGTCGGCCCTCCTCCGAGCAGGCGACCGTCAGCCGCCAGGGCTGCCGGAACTCGCCCGGCCGCCGGTTCGGCGACGTCACCTCGACCAGGAACCGGGTACCGCCGGGCCGCGCCGTGGTGACCCGCGTGGTCAGCAGCCACGCGCCTCCCTTGGTGAGGCACTGCCGCAGCTGCGCGGTGAGCATGGACACCAGCCGGGCCCGGTCGGTCGGGGAGACGCCGTGCGCGGTGGCCAGCCGTGCGGTGGCGATACGGGCCCGGGCGGCGTCGGTGACGGAACTGACATGCCAGGTACGGGTCATGGAAGGTGGTCCGGCGGGGAGGGGCTCAGTACGGCGACGGTGGTGTCGTCGCGTACCGGCCGGGCGGGGCTGCTCGCGTCGCGCACGATCACGGCGGCGATCACAGCGGGGTCGAGGGAGGGGCTGTGGGCGGCGGGCCCCGGACTCCAGCGGCTGGGCAGGCCGTCGCTGTGCAGCACGAGCAGGCAGTCGTCCTCCCAGGCCGCCTCGTGCTGCGGGAGATGGGCGGCCCGATGGGCGCCGACTATGCCGGGCCGCGACAGCAACGGCTGCCAGTCCGCGCCGGTGCGCAGCCGGGCGCCGATGTTGCCGATGCCGGAGAACAGCAACCGCCCTGCGCCTACGTCGAGTTGGGCGACGGCGACGGCCGCGCCCCGGGTGTCGCGCAGCGCGCCCTCCAGCCGTCGCAGCAGCTGTGCGGGGGGCAGTTCGGGCGCGCGGTACAGCTGCTCCACGGCCGCCGAGGAGGCCCGCGCCGCCGCCGTGCCGTGGCCCAGGCCGTCGGCGAGCATCAGCGTGGTGAGGTCGCCCGCCTGGACCCAGGCCCAGGCGTCGCCGGAGAACTCCGCTCCCGCGAAGGGCACGTTGACGCCGCCGGCGCGCACGGCCGGTGCGGGGGAGGGGGACGGACCGGAGCGGCGTTCCGGTCGGGCGCCGAGCCGGGCCAGGGCGATGGTGCCCCGGCCGACCGTGCTGTGCAGGTCGAAGTCGTCGGCGACCCGTCGGCAGGTGCCGAGACCGGCGCCGAGCGAGGACGTCGTCGAGAAGCCGTCCCGCAGCGCGCCCGCGACGTCGCGCACCCCCGGCCCGTGGTCGATCGCCACGATCTGCACCATGGGGGCCGCGCCGTCCGCCCGCTCCGGGGCGGGGCGGGAGACGACGTCGAGCAGTATCAGCCCGCCACCGGCGTGCTTGAGCAGATTCGTCGCCAGTTCGGTGGCGACCAGCGCGCAACCGGCGGCACGACTGTCGTCCAGCCCGGCCCGCGCGGCCGCGGCCTCGGCGGCCACCCGGGCGTCGCGCACCCGGGTGGAATCGTGCACCGGAACCTCCCAGACGCGTGGCATCACCGCTCCTCACGCGGGCGCGGCGCACCCGCCGGCCAGGACGTCACCGTGACCGTCGTGCCCGAGCCGGGGCGGCTGTCGATCGCGAACTCGTGGACCAGCCGCCGGGCGCCGCCGAGACCCATCCCCAGGCCCTCGCCGGAGGTGTAGCCGTCGATGAGGGCCTGGTCGAGGTCCGCGATGCCGGGCCCCTCGTCGCTGAACGCCAGCCGAAGCCCCCGTGCGCCGCCCTTGTCCACGGGAGCGCACTCCATCTGGCCCCCGCCTCCGTGGACGAGGGTGTTGCGGGCCAGCTCGCTGGCGGCGGTGACGAGTTTGGTCTGCTCGACCAGACTGAAGCCGAGCTGGGCGGCCGCCTGGCGCACATGCTGACGTACCCACACCAGATCGAGGTCCGAGTGGATCGGCAGGCAGGCGGAGATGCCGCCGGCGGTCTGCATCACGGACTCTCCTGGCGGGCGTGCCCTCGGCGGGAAAAGGTCGGGTCCGGTTCGCCGAGGAGGCGCAGCGCGTCCTCGGTGCTGAGCGCGGTACGCAGCCCCGGCAGGGTCAGACCCAGCTCCACCAGGGTGATCGCCACGGCCGGACGCATGCCCGCCACCACCGTTCCGGCGGCGAGCAGGCTCGTCTGGGCGGCGATGTCGCCGAGCACCCGGCCCAGGAACGAGTCGACCATCTCCACACCGGAGAGGTCGATGACCACGCCCGTGGCGCCGCTGCGCGCGACCGTGTCGCTGATGTCCTGCTGGAGCTGCTCCGCCGCGCCGTCGTGCAGATCGCCCTGGAGCGACACCAGGAGCACGTTGCCGAGCTTGAGCACCGGCACGGGCGCCCCGTACGAGGACGGTCCGCCGTACGCGGCGAAGAGTTCGCCGCTCACCTGTGCCCCGAACCGGTGCCGTCGCGGGACACGATGTCCGTCCCCAGCTTCCGCAACGCGTAGGCCAGGGCGTCCGCGAGGCTGGTGCGGGTGAGCACCGAGCTCAGGTCGATGCCCAGATGGACGATGGTCTGCGCGATCGGCGGCCGGATACCGGAGACGATGCACTCGGCTCCCATCAGCCGCGCCGCCGCCACGGTCTTCATGAGGTGCTGGGCCACCAGGGAGTCGACGGTGGGGACCCCGGTGATGTCCAGGATGGCGAACCGGGCGTGCTGCTCGACGATCGAGTCGAGGAGCCGCTCCATCACCACCTGGCTGCGCGCGCTGTCCAGCGTGCCGATCAGGGGGACGGCGACGATGCCCTCCCACAGGCTGATCACCGGCGTGGCGACCTCCATCAGCTGCAGCCGCTGCCGGTGGATGAGTTCCTCGCCCTCGCTGAGCGCGGTCTCCAGCACCACCAGCCGCAGGGTGCCCATCAGGACCGTCAGGGTCGTGGTGCACTCGCGGAGGTGTGTGGCCGGCGCGGCGGCGAACTCGGCGACGAGGAGTTCGGTGACGGGCGGCCGCAGCGCGTCCACCTCGGCGGAGATCTGCGTCACGGTGGAACCGGCCCGGGCCCGGGAGGCCGCCGTCCGCGCGAGCTGTTCGCGCACCACGTGGAAGCCGCCGGACTCCGCGTCCTCGACGCTGTCCGCGGCGGCCACGGCGGCGAGCGCGTCCACGACGGCCCGGCCCGCCTCCACCGCCTCGTCCCGGGAGTGGGTGAAGACGGTACGGAACAGCGCGGCGTCGGCCCAGCGCTGGGCGATCTGTTCCTGGCGGTTGCGCAGGAAGTCCGCCACTTCCTGCGCCGGTGTCAACTGCTGGCCTGCCGTGTCCTGTTCCGGCACGGGTGTCTCCTCATGTGCTGTCGTGCGCCTCCCCGCATCGGGAAACGGCTGGTGGACGAATTCATCGGTGGGACCGGCCGGCCTCCTCGCGGCCGAACCAGTCGAGGCAGACCACGAGCGCGTCGTCGTCCGCCACGGGGGTGCCGCGGTGTCCGGAGAGCTCTCGGAGCACCGCGCCGGGGACATCGGCGGCGGGCAGCAGACGGGTGGCGTTGACCGCCCGGGCCAGTGCCCGCTCCCCGTAGGTCTCCCCGCCGGGTGTGGCGACGGAGTACACCCCGTCGCTGACGAAGACGAGCCGGTCGCCCGGTTCGATCGTCAACTCCTGGGTGGTGTAGTCCGTCTCCTCGAACATGCCCAGCGGCAGCTGTGCCTCCAGGGCGACGGAGCTGACGCTCCCCTCGCGCAGGAGCAGCATCCGCGGGGAGCCCGCGTCGACGACCTCCAGGTGTCCGGTGGCCAGGTTCAGATCCAGCAGGAGCACCGCCAGGTGGAGGTCGCCGCCGTACTGGGCGTGGAGGGCCTGGTCGGCGAGAGCCGCCTGGTCCGCGATGGGGATGCCGGCCCGGCGGGCGTTGCGCAGCGCGTTGATTCCCAGATGGGTCAGCAGGGAGGCCTCGATGCCCTCGCCCATGCCGTTGGTGATGTACAGCAACAGGTGGTCGGCGTCGGCGGACCAGTCGAAGTTGTCGCCGAAGATGGCGTAGGCGGGCTCCAGTTGGCCACCCAGCGCGTACTCGGCCCGGGTGGAGGACCGGCCCGGCAGCAGCTGCCACTGCATCTCGGCCGCCAGGGTCAGTCGGCTGGAGCGACGTGCCCGGACGTACACGTCGGTGTCCCGCTCCGCGACGACCAGCTCGTGTCCCAGTACCTCGGCGAGCTCGGTCAGTTCGGCGAGGCTCTCCTCGGCGTGCGCGGCGGACGGCAGTGTCAGACGCAGCACGCCCAGCCGGTCACCGCGGACGGTGACCGGAAGATGCGCCCGCACCCGGCCGTCGCCGCGCTTCTCCACGTACGGCTCCTGCGCCCCGAACGCCCGGCCGGTCGGACCGTCGTGCATCGGCAGGGGCTCCGGCGGGTGCGGGCGCGCGGGCACGGGCCGCAGCGCGAGGAGCGCGTAGTCGGCCAGGTAGAGCTCGACGTCCCGCGCCGACCAGTCGTCGTGCAGTACGTCGCGGACCACGTCCACCAAGTGGTGCGGAGCAGCGGAACGAAGTGCTCGTTCGGCTGCCACGAATCTGTTCACGATGTCGGATACGCCATTCTTTCCACGGTGACGGTGTGGCGCCCGCGCTGCCGCGGACGCCATCTGCCGGTACTTGTGTACCTGTTTCGGATTTCGTGCGTGGTTTGTCCGCCCTCGCGGGCTGACAGTGTTCGAGAAGCCTGCAAGAGTGGGTGCGTGACTTCCTCCGCCCCGCAGCCACGGCCGGACGAGGTGGCGCGAGTGACCTCCGAGGCGTCCGAGCTGCTGGAGGTCCTGTGGGGGCGCGCCTCGACGGCGCCGGTGTCCGCCTCCCAGATCCGCGTGCTGTTCATCCTGGAGCACAACGACGGCATCAATCTGCGGATGCTCGCCGACGCCCTCGGCTCCACACCGCCCTCCACCAGCCGGCTGTGCGACCGCCTGGAGGCGGTGGGCTTCGTCGAGCGCCACGCCAGCACGGCCAGCAGGCGCGAGCTGTGTCTGCGGCTGAGCCGGCGCGGACGGTCCTTCCTGGTGGACCTGCGCGCCCGCCGCGAACGCGCCCTGCGGTCCGTGCTGGAGCAGATGCCGGCCGTGAAGCGCACCGCGCTGCTGGAGGGGCTGGAGGCGTTCTGTGTCGCCGCGGCGACGCAGATCCACGAGGGCGACGCCACCGACGCCCGGAGCGCCTGACCGCCGCCGACCCGATCCCGGTCCGACAGCCTCATCCCAACCCTTTCCATGCTCTTGGCCCCGGCTCACTCTGTTGCTTCCCGGCCATAGTTGTCAAACGACAACTGTTGGTCATGTGTGTGCCCCGCACGCCGACGGAACGCACCGAGTGGCGCTGCTCATCGGCGCGTCGACGACGGCTATTCCTTCGCCGTGGGTTCGTCCGGATGCCGGGCGACCTGACCGGAATCCACGGCGGCCAGCGCCTCGTCCACGCTGTCCACCGTGGCCACGGTGATGCTGACGCCGGTGAGATCGAGTATGCGCCGCACGGCCGGCGTAGGGGCGATGACGTACACGCCGCCGGGGATCCTCCGCACCTCCTGATACGTCCGCAGGATGATGTTCATGCCGGACGAGTCCATGAAGGGGACGGCCGACACGTCCAGCAGGAAATGCCGCCGCCCGTGGCGCAGTTGGTTCGCCAGGTGATGTTGCAGCTCGGTGGCCGTGTCGATGTCCAGTTCGCCCTCGATCGTGAGCAGCACGGCGTCGTCCCGGGGCAGGTCGACCTTGATCGACAGGGGATTCTGGGCAACGGACACGAGAGCCTCCAAGGCGCTACCGATCGGGACGGGTGCCCCGATTCGCGGATTCGACGCATCGCCCGGCGATGCGCCCGTGCGCATACCCGCGAATCGTCCGGACACACGGCCCCGATCAGGCGACTCCGGGTTCCAGGAGGCCCGCGCGCAGCCGCTTGATGATGCGGCTGATCAGCCGGGACACATGCATCTGGGACACCCCGAGCTGCTCGGCGATCTGCGACTGGGTGAGTTCCTCCACGAACCGCAGATGGAGGATCCGCCGCTCACGGTCGTCGAGTTCGGCGATCAGCGGCGCCAACGAGTGGAAGTCCTCGACGAGTTGCAGCGACGGGTCCTCCTCGCCGATGAGGTCGCCCAGCGCGGTGTCGCCGTCCTCACCGCCGTCGGAGGTGAGCGCCGCGTCGAGCGAGGAGGTGTTGTAGCCGTTGGACGCCTTGCGCGCCTCGATGACCTCCTCCTCGGACAGGGACATCAGCTCGGACAGCTCACGCGTCGTCGGCATGCGGCCCAGCCGGGACTGCAGTTCGTCCGTGGCGCGGGCCAACTCCACCCGGGCCTCCTGCAGCCGCCGCGGCACATGGACCGCCCAGCTCGTGTCCCGGAAGAACCGCTTGATCTCGCCGACGATGTACGGCACGGCGAACGTGGTGAACTCCACCTCCCGGGACAGCTCGAACCGGTCGATGGCCTTGATCAGCCCGATGGTCCCGACCTGGACGATGTCCTCCAGGGAGTCCTCACGGCCGCGGAAGCGCGATGCCGCGTACCGCACGAGCGAGAGATTCATCTCGATGAGGGTGTTGCGCACGTACTGATACGCGTGCGTGCCCTCGTCCAACATGGCCAGCCGGTCGAAGAACTGCCGCGACATCTCCCGCGCGTCCTTCGGCCTGACCCGCGACGGGTCCTCGATCAGGGGCAGGTCCACCCCATCCGCCGTGACCCTCCCCCGTGCCGTGGCCGTTGTGCGTGCCGTCACGGCTGCCATGCTGTCCACCCCTCTCGCCCGAAGCCTTGTTGCCACCCCACGCTTGCCCCGCAACCGGCGACTCAGTCCCACTTCGCCGGGAAAGGGACCGTGTCCCTCCCCACTCTGGCCAGAAGTCGCCGCCGATCCCGGCAACGGGAATCACCGCCGCCGGCGATCCGTCACCGCGGATGCGGGCAGCGTTGTTTGTCCCTGGAATCGCGGGGCAAGCGGAAGTCCACGCCTCCGCATCGGAGGCACGCCGGCGGGAACGGTGTTCCGCGCCCGGGCCTTGGTCGCCCGCCCACCGTTCCCCGCCGCAAGTCCCTGAAAGCGTCGTTCAGGAGCGATTTCCCATGCTGGTCAATGTGTCCGCAAACGGTTCAGGCACCTCCGTCCGTCCCGGTACCCCCGACAGGAGGACGCACGACGACGCCCCCGACACCGCCACCGCCTTCGCCCGGCTCGCGGCCATGGAGCCGGGACCCGAACGTGACCACGTACGAGACGAACTCGTCCGGGCCTGGCTGCCCATGGCGCACCGCATCGCCGGCCGCTTCCGCAACCGCGGCGAGTCGCTGGAGGATCTGCGCCAGGTCGCCGCGATGGGACTGGTCAAGGCGGTGGACCGCTACGAGCCCGAGCGGGGCGCGTTCGAGAGCTACGCCGTGCCCACCATCACCGGCGAGATCAAGAGGCACTTCCGCGACCGGATGTGGACGCTCCGCGTCCCCCGGAGGGTCCAGGACCTCCGCAACAAGGTGCGCGTGGCACGCCGCGAACTCAGCCAGACCTCCGGCGGTGCCGCCGAGCCCTCGGTCGCCGACATCGCCGCCCTCGCGGGGCTCACGGAGGAAGAGGTCAACGCCGGCATGGAGGCGCTCGACAGCTTCAGCGCCCTGTCGCTCGACGCCGAGATGTCCTCGGGAGACGACGGCTACAGCCTCGCCGACACCCTCGGCGCACCCGACACGGCGTACGACGTCGTCGTGGACCGGGAGGCGGTCAAGGAAGGGCTGCGCCGACTGCCCGAGCGCGAACGCGCCATCCTCTACATGCGCTTCTTCGAGGACATGACGCAGAACCGTATCGCCGACCGTCTCGGCATCTCCCAGATGCACGTCTCCCGCCTCATCAGCCGCAGCTGCGCCCGCGTCCGTGAAGAGGCCCTCGGCCGCACCGCACCCTCCGCCTGAACCGTCCGCCCTACGCCGTCGTCCCGGCCGGCCCCTCCGCCCGGCGGCCGGACCCCGTCGTCCCGAACACCCAGGCCCGAACACCCAGGAGCGAAACAGATGCTGATGCCCCATCCCGCGACCCTGCGCAGGCTCGTCGAGGAATACGAGTCACTCGTGGCCCACGAGGGCGAGCGGAGCGACCCCCAGACCGCTCGCCGCGCGCAGGACCTGGCGTACACGCTGTGCGTGTCCACGGGGACCCGGGACGTCCAACGGGCCCTGGAGGCGGCGCGCGGGCAGCTCGCCGCCGCGCAGGCGAGCGCGACCGCCGAGCTGTGCGGGAACCGGGTGATACTTCCCGCCGACCTCGGCAGCCATGGTCCGGGCGCGAGCGGGTATGCGGCGCTCCATGAACAGTGATGAGCGGAGCTGTCCCGAGTCGTCGACCCCGCACACGCCATGACATCGACGGAACGTCACCCCCTCGTGGACCACGACACCGCATCCGTGGAGGGATCGTCCGCCCGGGCGGCGCGGCCGCCGGTCGCGATCACCACCGCCGCGGCGGCCCGCCGTCATGTGCGGGAGTTCGTGGGGGAGAGGTGGCGTTCCTCGGGCGGGCCGCCGACCGAGCAGTCGATGATCGATCTCATCCTCGTCGTCTCCGAACTGGTCACGAACGCGGTCCGGCACGGCGGCGGCATCGCCGAGTTCGATGTCGCCCTCACTCCTGAGGGCGTGCGCCTGAGTGTGCGGGACCACAGCGCCGCCGTGCCCGTGGGCCTCCACGGGCCCGGCGTGCTGCCCCGCGCCCACGAGGGCAACGGCTACGGATGGCCGCTGATCAACAGGCTCTCCAGCGAGGTCGACGTCGAGCGCCGCGCGTCCGGCGGCAAGACGATCAGCGTGCTGGTGCCGCTGACCTGACGCCTCCCCCTGACGCCTCCCCCTGACGCCGCACCGGGGCAGGAAGGACGCCTCACCAGGGCAGGAACACGTGGACGTCCTTGCCGTGGTCGTGCACCACCACGCTCACCTCGTCGCACAGCGTGTGGATCAGATACCAGCCGATACCGCCGCCACCCTTGCTGGGACTGAAGGGGCGCGGCGCGGGCGGCGTCGTGCTCGTGTCCCTCAGCGTCACATGCACACCGTCCAGGGTGCGGCGCATCGTCAGCTCGAAGCGCCCCGGGGCGTACTGCACCGCGTTGGCCGCCAGCTCGGTGACCACCAGCAGGATGTCGTCCCAGTGCTCGACCGCCCCAGGCGGTGACGTGTGGGCGAGGACGCCCAGGAACCCCTCGGCGGCCGTACGGGCCCCCGTCACGTCGCCGAGCTCTCCGTCGAAGGCGGCGTGGCTGTCGTAGATCTCCTCGGCAGGCAGTATGTCGTCCCTACGTGGCTCTGTTGCCATCTCGTCTTCCCCGGATCGGCTGGTTGAGGCGGACGCGATGTCGCGTTCTCCTCCGACGCTCGTGTTTCCCGTGCGGGGAGGGGCTACGCGTGCGAAAGCGCGGGGAAGTGTGGGGCCTTGGGGAAGAGAGTGGCCCTCCGGGGTCCTCGCCGGGCGTCGGCGCTCTACCGGTCACCCGCCTCACCGTCCTCGGTCGGCATGCGGAAGACCAGCAGGGCGACGTCGTCGTCGTTGTCGACGGGACGGGTGCGCTCCAGGAGCAGGTCGCAGAACACGTGCAGGGGCCGGTGGGCGAGCGCCGCCGCGTGCTGGCGCAGCCGGGCCAGGCCCCGGTCGAGGGTGTACCCCGGTGACTCGATCAGGCCGTCCGTGTACAGCACGAGCGTGGACCGCGGCGGCAGCGGGGTGAGCGTGTCGGTGCGCGCCCGTATCAGCCCCGTGCCGAGCAGGTGGTCGTGCTCCTCGTCCAGGAACCGGGACCGGCCGTCGTGGGTGATCAGCAGCGGCGGCGGATGCCCCGCGTTGGTCCACCGCAGGGCCCACGCGTCGTCGCTCTGCTCGATCCGGCCGAAGATCAGGGTCGCCATGGACGCCTCGGCCACGTTCACCACGGCCTGGTCGAGCCGTTCCACGATCGCGCTCGGCGGCTCCTCCAGAGCCCAGGCATAGGCCCGGAGCATGTTGCGGACCTGCGCCATCCCGGCTGCCGCGTCGATGTTGTGCCCGACGACGTCCCCGATGGCCACCGCCGTGGACCCGTCGGCCAGCGAGAACGCGTCGTACCAGTCGCCGCCGACCTGAGAGGACTCCGACGCCGACTCGTAACGCGCGGCCATACGCAGCCCCGGCACCTCCGGCATCTGGGGCAGCAGATGGCGCTGCATGGTCTCCGCGATGTGCCGCTGGCGCTGGTACAGACGCGCGTTCTCCAGTGCCAGCCCGGCCCGGCGGGCGATGTCCTCCAGCAGGGACAGTTCGGCGTCGGTGAAGGCCCCCGGCCGGTCGCTGAGGCCCAGCGTGAGGGCGCCGAGCACCGCCCGCGGCCCGCGGATGGGCGCGATCGCCGCCGAGCGCATACCCGTCTCCTGGAACAGCTTCTGCTGCGCGACCGCGATCCCCGAATCCGGCGGCCCCTGGTAGGTCGCCGGCCCGGCCAGGGCCGACGCCGCCCCGCGCAGCGCGCGGGACAGCGGCATGAACGACTCCTCGTGCACCGGCGGCAGCGGGCCCTCCAGCTCCTCGCGCCGCACCACGACGCCGTCGCGGTGGGTCGCCACCGTGGTCCGCCAGACGTCGTCGCTCTCGGTGATCAGATCCACGATCGCCCAGTCGGCCAGCCGTGGCACCACCAGCCGGACCAGGCGCGCGACCGCCTCGTCGGCGTCCAGCGTGGAGGTCAGCCGGGTCGTCGTCTCGGCGAGCAGCGCCAGCCGCTCCAGCTGCGACAGCGTCGTCGACTCGGTGGTTCGGAGCGTGCCCTCCTCCGGGTCGCACTCGTAGAAGAGAACCGCCGCGCCGGTCACGGTGTCGCCGAGCCGGCACGGTGTGACCAGCCAGGTCACCGGCAGCAGCGTGGCGTCACCGCGTCGGAACCACACGCGGGCCCCGCCGCTCGTACGGCCGCTGAGGAACGCCCGCATCATCGAGTACGCCGCACGGGGCACGGTCTGCCCGAGATGGTCGCGGTGCAGCAGCTCGTGGGCGTCCCGGCCGACGAGTTCGTCGGCCGGGCGGCCGAGCAGGGTCTCCGCCCGGGTGTTCACCGTGACGATCGCGCCGTGGTCGTCCACCACGTACATGCCGGCGTGTACGAGATCGGGCAGCCCGTCCGGCGACCGCACAGCCGGGGGCGGCTGCCGTTCGGTGTGATCCGGACTCCACGCGCTCATGCTCGGGGTTCCTCCGACTCCGGTCGCGGACGGGTCTGTCGCACGTGCCGACCGACGGGTCCGCGGTACGTGCTGCACGCATTACCCCGTCTCCGACGACCTACGCTCACAAGGTCCTCGACCGCAGGTGGGAGCGTGGCTCGTCGCCGTGCGGCCCGCCGCCTGCCGTGCGCGAACGGCGACGCCCCGGTCACCGTCCGCGTCCTACGCGAGTGGTGCCGGACCCGGGCCCGTCGGGCTCACGCCTGCGTGTGCCGTACGCACGCGGTGACCACGTCCCGCAGACTCCCCGTCCGCTCCATCACCTCGCGCTGCACCCGTGCCCCGTTGCCGCGCCCCATCAGCTCCGCGACGGCGTCACGGGCGCGGTCGGCGTCACCGCTGTCGACGAGGGCCTCCTCGACGTGGTCGAGGAGCGCGCGGATCACGTCGACGGCGGGCCGGGGCCGCATCGTCACGGGGTCCAGGAGGTTCTTCGACATACCGGAGCGGGCGGCCCGCCAGTTGGCCAGCCGCAGCATTCCCGCCCTGTGTCCGAGCGGCTCGGCCCCGGCCCGCCACTCGCGCGCCGCGGTCTCCACGAGCCCGCGGACGAGGGTCGCGACGAGGACCGCGGTGTCGGGGTGCAGACAGACGTCCGCGACCCGGATCTCGACGGTCGGATAGCGCCGGGACAGTCGCGCGTCGAAGTAGATCATGCCCTCGTCGCGCAGGACCTCCGTGGCGATCAGGTTGGCGACGTAATGGTGGTACCGCTCAGCCGAGCCGAAGACGTCCGTCGGCCCGGCCATCGGCCACCTGTCCCACACCTGGCTGCGGTAGCTGGCGTACCCGCTGTCGTGGCCCTGCCAGAAGGGCGAGTTCGCGCTCAGGGCCGTCAGGACGGACAGCCAGGGCCGCATCCGGTCCAGGACGGCGACACCCTCCTCGTCGGACTCGACGGACACGTGCACATGGCAACCGCAGACGAGCTGCACCTGTGTGTGCAGGCCGAACTCCCGCGCCATCCACAGATACCTGCTGTTCATGGTGATCGTCGGGCTCACCGGCAGCGGCGACGTGGCCAGCGCCACGACCGCGCTGCCGAGCCCCTCGGCATGGCGCGCCGCGTCCTTGCGACACCGGATGATCTCGGCTCCCAGGTCGGCCATCGCCGACTGCGGGTGCGTGGCGAACTCCACCTGCTCGTCGTGGAGCTCCTTCTCGAACACGTCCTGCCCCGTCCCCTCCTGCGCGGCCCGCGCCAGCACCGCGGCGGCCCGCGCCTGCGGCTCGCCGGTCTCGGGGTCGACCAGGAGGAGTTCCTCTTCCACTCCGACGGTACGCACGTCATCCGGCCCTTCTGCGCTAGGTGGTGAGAGCCGTGTGCCCTCGGACGACGCAGGGACACCTCACCGGGCGGCGTGCGACGGAGGAGGACGCGGAGCGCGAGAAGGACACCGAGGTGGTCGAGCTGTTCCGCAAGGCACAGGCCGACAGTCGCAGGGACGCCGACCTCGGCAAGCAACTCCTGCGCCGACGTCCGAACGACTGGCGGCCCGCCCCCGGGCCGCCCGCGGTTCGGGAGAACATCGGACACTCCGTTCCCGGCACAGCGCCATTGTGGGCACGGTCCGGGCCGTCACGCGAACCGGCGGGAGCGGACGTGGCGGGGAACGGGGTGTCCGTCCACGGCGGACCGGAAAGGGCGCCGGGAACGACTCCGGGAAAGGCGCCGGAAAAAGCACCTGGAACGACTCCGGAAATCCGGAAACGACAAAGGCAAGGAGTTCGACCACTCCTTGCCACTCTCAACGTATAGCGCACCAGGGGGCTTGCGGCAAGGCCCGGCCCGTGCCGCAGAATCGCCGACCGAAGCGAGAATCTGCGCACATGGGGGATCGAGATGATCGACGTGATCGTCGTCGGCGGCGGACCGACCGGGTTGATGCTGGCGAGCGAGCTGCGGCTGGCCGGCGTGGACACGGTCGTGCTGGAGAAGCTGACCGAGCCGACCGGGGAGTCCCGCGGACAGGGACTGCACGCGCGCAGTGTCGAGGTGATGGACCAGCGCGGCCTGCTGGACAGGTTCCTCGCGGTGAGTGAGAAGTTCCAGGTCGGCGGCCTCTTCGGCGGCATCATGAAACCCTGGCCGGACAGTCTGGACACGGCGCACGCGTACGGCGTGGCCACCCCGCAGCCGGTCACCGAACGCCTGCTCCACGAGCGCGCCGTCGAGCTCGGCGCGGACATCCGGCGCGGCAGCGAACTGGTCGGGCTGAGCCAGGACGAGAACGGTGTGACCGCCGAGCTGGCGGACGGCACGCGGCTGCGCGCCCGCTACCTCGTCGGCTGCGACGGCGGCCGCAGTGCGGTGCGCAAGCTCCTCGGCGTCGCCTTCCCCGGCGAGCCCGCCACGGTCGAGACGCTGCTGGGCGACATGGGAGCGACCGAGGACCCGGCGACGATCGCCGCTGTCGTCGAGGAGGTCCGCAAGACCCAACTGCGGTTCGGCCTCGCCCCTCTCGGCGACGGGAACTACCGCGTCCTCGTACCGGCCGAGGGCGTGTCCGAGGACCGTACGACCGCACCGACCCTGGACGAGTTCAGGCAGCGGCTGCGCGCCTACGCGGGCACCGACTTCGGGGTGCACTCGCCGCGCTGGCTGTCCCGGTTCGGCGACGCCACCCGGCAGGCCGAGCGCTACCGGGTCGGCCGGGTGCTGCTGGCCGGCGACGCGGCGCACATCCACCCGCCGACCGGCGGACAGGGGCTCAACCTCGGTGTGCAGGACGCGTTCAACCTCGGCTGGAAACTGGCCGCCGCGGTCAACGGCTGGGCGCCGGAGGGGCTTGTGGACAGCTACCACGCCGAGCGGCACCCGGTGGCCGCCCGCGTGCTGGTCAACACCCGCGCGCAGATCACCCTGCTGGGGTCCGATCCGGGTCCGACCGCGCTGCGGGAGCTGTTCTCGAAGCTGATGGACTTCGAGGAGGTGAACCGGTACGTGACCGGGATGATCACGGGGGTCGACATCCGCTACGACTTCGGCGAGGGCCACGACCTGCTCGGCCGCCGGATGAGGGACGTACAGCTGAAGCGGGGGCGCCTCTACGAGCTGATGCACGACGGTCGCGGCCTGTTGCTCGACCGGACCGGCCGGCTCTCGGTGGAGGGCTGGGCGGACCGCGTCGATCACGTCGTCGACGCTCCCGAGGACCTGGACGCGCCCGCGGTGCTGCTGCGCCCCGACGGCCATGTGGCGTGGGCCGGCGAGGAGCAGCGGGAGCTGCTCGACCGGCTCCCGCGGTGGTTCGGGGCCGCAGCCGGCTGAGCGCGGTCGTACGGGGGAGGCGTGGTCGTACGGGGGAGGCGTGGTCGCTCCGACGGTTGTGGGGAGCGTCCCGCACCACGCAGGATGCTGCGATGACCTCGCCTCCCGCAGTACGTTCGTACCGCCCCGAGGACCACGACGCCCTCCACGACATCTGCGTCCGTACCGCCCACAACGGCGGCGACAGCCGCCCCGCCTACACGGACCCCGACATCTTCCCGGCGACCTTCGCCACCCCGTACGCCCACCTGGAACCGGAACTGACCTTCGTCCTGGACGACGGCCGGGGACAAGCGGTCGGCTACGTCCTCGGCACCGCCAACACCGCAGCCTTCGTCGAGGGCTTCCGCGAGAAGTGGCTCCCTCTGGTGGCGGAGCGTTTCCCGGTGCCAGACGGCCCGCCGGTCACCCCCGACGAGGCGGTCATCGAGCTCCTGCACCACCCCGAACGCATGCTCCTCCCCGAACTCACCCCGTATCCGGCCCACTTGCACATCGACCTGCTCCCCGCCTGGCAGGGCCGGGGTCACGGCAGGGCCCTGATGCGCACCTTCCTCCGAGCCCTGCGCACCGCATCCGTCCCGGCCGTCCACCTCTCCATGCTCACCACCAACACCCCGGCTCGCGCCTTCTACGACCGCCTGGGCTTCCACGAGATCGACGTGCCGAACCCCGGCCCCGTGACCTACCTGGGGCGCACGACGAAGGAAGAGGAACCCGACCCCCATCGGTAGCGGTGACGATCCGGTCCGGGCGGTGGCGATCCGGTCCGGGCGGTGGCGATCCGGTCCGGGCGGTGACGACCCGGTCCCGGGCGGTGGCGATCCGACCCCGCCCTTCTCGACCGCTCACCGGGGCGGCCCATCCGGCGGATCAGGGACGCGCGGCGGCCCGGTGCGTGGCCGCCTGCCGGACCTCCGAAATTCGCTTGCGCGCCCTCGTCGCTCGGGTCAACGTCACCTGACACCCGACGAAGGCAGAGATGATGACCACGCGGATCCACCCCATCGACCACGTCGACCACGACCTCGTCCAGGCCGCGGCGCACGTCGCTCGTACCCGCTGCCGGGGCGACAACCACACCATGGCGGCCGCGGCCCGCGCCCGGGACGGCCGGATCGTCACGGCGGTGAACGCCTACCACTTCACCGGAGGCCCCTGCGCCGAGCTGGTCCTCATCGGCACGGCGGCCGCCCAGGGCATCTACGAGCTGGACACGATCGTCGCCGTGGGCGACCGCGACCGGGGGGTCGTTCCGCCGTGCGGCCGGTGCCGGCAGGTCCTCCTCGACTACTTCCCCGCCCTCAAGGTCATCGTTGGCGCCGGCGACCGCGTCCGGACCGTCCTCATCACCGACCTGCTGCCCGAGAGCTATGTCTGGGCCGACCACCAGCTCGACGCCGAATGACCGCGTCACTCGACGCGAGCCCGCACCGCCGACCGGCAGAGGAAGGACCCATGGCTGTCTTCGGGTGTTCGCGCTGCGGTGCCGCGCTCACCGCCTCCGTCGTGCGGGTCGCGCTCCCCGTGCAGGCGCATCACCGCTACGGGCACGCGCTGCTTCCCGCGCTGATGGAGACGGGGACGTACGCCGTCGACCCGGAGCCCTCCGGGCAGCCATGGTGGCCGTGGAGCGAGGTCGGGGCGCAGGAGGCGGCGGAGCGTGGGGTGTTCGCGCCGGTGGGCGCCCTGTCGTTCGGGCCGCCGGGGGCGGTCGCGGTCGCGCCGGGCGACACCCGCGGCACGATGCTGATCCCCGAGCGGTGCGACGGCTACTGCATGGGCCTGGACGGCAGGGACGGACCGAACCTGGCCTGCGCGCGCTGCGGGCAGGCGGTGGCGACCCGGATCGACGACTGTTCGTACTGGCAGGTGGTGTGGCTCGACCCGCGTGCCGTGCGCCGGCTGCCCGACGACGGGCCCGCGCCCGAAGTGGCCGACTGGGCCGCGCTGGTCGAGCGGGAGCGGGGCACGCCGCCCGTCGAGCCGGACGGTCGATGGAGCCCACGGTGGGAGGCGGCGGTCGGAGCGGCCCTCGCGCATCTGCTGGTGGCCTCGGAGGGCGGACCGGTGGCCGTCCCCGACGGCGTCCTCGCGGACACGTTCGGCCGCGCACTCGGCGCGCTGCTCCCGTCGGGGACGCCGGTCAGGCAGGTTGCGCCGGCCGGACCGGGGGTTCCTCCCGCACGTCCCGCCCCGGACATCGCCCTGGTCCCCCGGCATCCGCGGACAGGGCGGAGTTGGCGGCCGACGGGCGCCCCGGCTGACGTGTCGCTGCCGGCCGATGTCTGGACGCACATGGTGTCCCCGCGCGTGCGGTTGCCCGTGCCCGCGACCGGCGGACTGCCCGACGGCGTCCAGCGTGACGACCCGCTGCCCATGCGCCCATGGTCACCGTTCCGGCCCGACTCCGCGGTGTTCCTCCACACGCTGGCCCGGCTGCCTGCCGTCCGCCGGCCGTGGCTGCGCGAGATCTACGACCGGGTGCGGGCCCGCCCGTACGATCGCCCCTTCTGACCTGCCCGCTCCGCGCGGCTACGGCTTCGCCCTGACCAGCCCCGCGTCGTACGCCATGATCACGGCCTGGATGCGGTCGCGGGCGCCGATCTTGGCGAGGACGCGGCCGACGTGCTTCTTCACGGTGGATTCGGTGAGCACGAGCCGCTCGGCGATCTCCGCGTTGGTCCAGCCCTGGCCGATGGCGACCAGTACCTCGTGTTCGCGGTCGCTGAGGCTCTGCAGCCGGGGGTCTGCCGGGAGGGGGGTGCCGCTCGGGGCGAGGACCTGATGAGCGTAGGCGTCGAGGAGCCGCCGGGTGAGGCTGGGGGCGACGACGGCGTCGCCGGTGGCGACCGCGTGGATACCGGCGACGAGTTCCTCGGGGCGGGCGTCCTTGAGGAGGAAGCCGCTGGCGCCGGCCCGTAGCCCTTCGTACGCGTACTCGTCGAGGTCGAAGGTGGTCACGATGAGGACGCGGGTGCGGCCGCCGGAGGCGACGATCCGGCGGGTCGCCTCCAGGCCGTCCATGCCGGGCATGCGGATGTCCATGAGGACGACGTCCGGGCGCAGCTGCGCGGCGAGACGGACCGCTTCGGCGCCGTGCTCGGCCTCGCCGGCCGGGGTGAGGCCGGGGGTGCCCTGGAGGAGCATGCGGAAGCCGAGGCGTTGCAGGGGCTGGTCGTCGGCGATCAGCACGGTGGTCATGGCAGATGGTCTCCTGAGGCCGGCACGGTGGGTGGTGCGGGGGGTACGTCCAGCAGGACGTCGACGATCCAGCCGTGGCCGGTGTCGCGGGGGCCGATGCCGACGGTGCCGCCGTACATGGCGGCCCGCTGCCTGATACCGACCAGGCCGTGCCCCGGGTGGTCGGTCCCCGGCCCCGGCTCCGCGCGGCGGTGTGTCCCCTCGGGGACGCCGGTGTCGGTGACCCGGACGCGTACGGTGGCGGCCTCGGCGGTCACGCCGACCTCGGCCGCGGAGCCCGTACCGGCGTGCTTGAGGGTGTTGGTCAGGGCCTCCTGGACGATGCGGTACACGGTGAGCTGTACGCCGCTGCCCAGCGCGTCGAGATCGCCCACGGTCCGGTAGGTGACGGGCAGGCCCGCCGCGCGGACCCGTGCCAGCAGGGGGTCCAGGTCGCGGATGCCCGGCTGCGGGCCGAGCAGCCGTTCGTCGTCCGGGCCGTCCGGGTCCGCCCGCAGGACGCCCAGGACGCGGCGGAGTTCGCCCATGGCCTGCCGGCCGGTGTCGCCGAGGAGGCGCAGGGCCTCGGCGGACCGCTCGTTGTTGTGGGCGGCGAGGGTGGCTGCGCCGTCGGCGAGCCCGACCATGACGGAGAGGTTGTGGCCGACGATGTCGTGCATCTCGCGGGCGACCCGGGAGCGCTCGGCGGCGGCGGTGAGCCGGACGCGCTGGTCGCGTTCGATCTCCAGGCGGGTGGCGCGGTCCTCCAGTGTCGCCAGGTACATCCGGCGGATGCGGAGGGTGAGGCCGAGGGTGACGGCCGCCGTGGCCGTGCCCAGCAGGAAGAAGAGGCCGAGCAGCGGATGCTCGACCTGCCCCAGGAGCCAGACCGCGAGGGCCAGTTCGCCGACGGTCACCGCGACCGCCCAGCCCAGCACCCGCAGGGAGCCGTGCAGGGCCAGGCTGTACAGGGCGACGAGCATGCTGACGCCGGCCTGCTGCCACAGGTCCAGCGACCACTGGACGAGGGAGACCGCCGCGATCACGAAGTACGTGGCGGCCGGGGCCCGGCGCCGCCACCACAGCGGGATGACCAGGGCGGCCGCGAAGGCGACCTGGACGGTGACCGGCAGGTCGCTACGGTGCTCCGCCTCGCCGAAGGGGCCGCCGTCCCTGTCGTCGGTGAGCAGGTCCGGGAGGCTGAGCAGCGCCACGACCAGCACCACCGCGGTGTCGAGCAGCCAGGGGTGGCGCCGGTCCAGCAGCTGCCGCCGGTGCTGTCCGTGCAGCATGCGGCCCAGGACCGGGTGCCAGGCGGCGTCGAACCCCGGGGACGGCGGGAGCGTCGTCCCCGGGGTGGTCTCCGCGGCGGGTGTCGCGCGGTGCGGACTCATGGTCCTCATTGTCCTCGGTCTCGGAAGTCAGGGGGCCGTGGTCTCGCAGGTCAGGCGTCCGTGCGGACCAGCCGGTACGCCGCCCCCGCCAGGGCCAGGGCCACCCAGCCGGCGAAGACCCCGAGCCCCTGGCCGGGCGAGAGGGAGTCCGCGGACTCGGTGAGGGCGTAGACCGCCGACCCCGCGTTGCTGGGGAAGTAGGGGGTGATCGTGTCGTACCACGAGTCCGGCAGCAGCGTGGCGAGGCCGGGGAGGATGAGCAGGATGCCGACCAGGGCCGCGATGGCTCCGGCGGAGGAGCGGAGCAGTACGCCCAGGGCCACCCCGAACACGGCGACCAGACCGAGGTAGACGCCGGCGCCGGCCAGGCTGCGCAGCACCCCGTCGTCGCCCAGGGAGAGCGAGATCTTCTCCCCGTCCAGGCCGGGAACGCCCAGCTGGAACGCGGCCAGCGCGCCGAGGGTGGTGAGGGCCAGTGCGATGACACCGATCACGGCGCTCTTCGACCACAGCACCGGCAGCCGCCGCGGTACCGCCGCGAGCGTGGAGCGGATCATGCCGGTGCTGTACTCGCCCGCCGACAGCAGCACCCCGAGGACGCCCACCGCCAGGGACGCGAAGGTCACGCCGGTCAGCGCCAGACTGACCGCGTCGCCGCCGCCGGAGCGCGGCCCGGGCGGCCCCGCGTCGGCGGTGACGTCGGGGCTGTACGTGTAACTGGCGATGGCCCCGAAGAGGACCAGCAGCACCAGGGCCACCCCGAGGGTGATCCAACTGGAGCGCAGCGACCAGAACTTGGCCCACTCCGAGCGCAGCACCCGGCGGCCGGTCACCTTGAGCACTCTCGTGCGGGCGGGGACCACGGAGAGATCGGTGGCGGTCATCAGGCGGCCTTTCGCGCGGGCTCGGCGGGAGCGCTCTGGTATTCGACGGCGTCGGCGGTGAGTTGCATGAAGGCCTCCTCCAAGGAGACGGCCTGCGGAGTGAGTTCGTACAACGGCACCCCGTGCTGGGCGGCGATCGCCCCGATCTCCCGGGCGTCCCGCCCGGCGACGATCAGTTCCTCGGTGGCGGAGGAGCTGATCGTGACGTCCGGACCGGCCAGCAGTGAGCGCAGCTTCAACGGTTCGGTGGTCGCGACCTTCACCCCGCCGCCGCCCGCGTCCCGGACGAAGTCGTCCACGGTCGTGTCCGCCAGCAGCCGCCCCCGCCCGATGATCACCAGGTGGTCGGCGATCAGCGCGGTCTCGCTCATCAGGTGCGAGGACAGCATCACGGCCCGGCCCTCGTCGGCCAGCGAGCGCAGGAGGTTGCGCACCCACAGCACACCCTCCGGGTCGAGACCGTTGACGGGCTCGTCGAGCATCACGACCGCCGGGTCGCCGAGCAGGGCGGCGGCGATGCCGAGCCGCTGTCCCATGCCGAGCGAGAAGGCGCCCACCCGCTTGCCGGCCACACCGGTCAGCCCGGCCAGCTCGATCACCTCGTCCACCCGGCGGCGGGCGATGCCGTGCGTGTGGGCCAGCGCCATCAGATGGTTGAACGCGGTCCGCCCGGGGTGGACCGACCTGGCCTCCAGCAGCGAGCCGATCTCGTGCAACGGCGCCGCGTGCCGGGCGTAGGAGCGCCCGTTGACGGTGACCGAGCCCGCGGTGGGGGAGTCCAGCCCGATGATCATGCGCATGGTCGTGGACTTGCCCGCGCCGTTGGGTCCCAGGAAGCCGGTCACCTCACCGGCCTTCACGGTGAAACCCAGGCGGTCGACCACCGTCTTGTCCCCGTACCGCTTCGTCAGCTCACGCGCTTCGATCATGGCAGTGGGCCTTTCTAGCCTCGAACCGGGCCGCGATCCCCCGCGACCTCCGCCTTCGAAACTACGAGTCCAGTGGCCCGCGCCCTTGGGACCGCAGGGGACACTTCGGCGTCCCACTGGTACCGCGGTACCACTCGGAAGTCCTACCTTGGTATCCGGTCGAGCGGACCCCGCCGCCGCTTAAGCCCGTGATCCCCCTCGGCGGTGTCCGGTCCACCCGCGTCCTCGGCGAAGAAAAGCACGCTCGTACGCCGTCTAGGCCCGCTGGATCCGGTCTTCCTCACTCATCCGCCCCACCCCTGGTCTCCCGCCCTCTCGGCGCCCCCGTGACCTGACCGCTCAGCGTCGTTCCCCGCGAGCCCTTCGGCGCGCACCCAGCAGCACCCGCAGCGTTCCCGCCGCCGGTGGGGACGCGGAGCCGCGCAGCAGCCGGGCACCACGCCTGAGTGCCGCGTTCGCCGTCAACAGCTCGATCCTGATGACGGCGTCCAGCAGCACTCCGCTGGGGCCGTCCGTGAGAACGGGCAGAGCGCAGGCCGCGCTGAGGGAGACGCGGGCCGCCTCGACCTGATCCTGCACCAACTCCCGTACGCCTGCCGACTCCCGGCCCTCCGCCAGGTCCTCCACCGTGACCGAGAAGCGTTCCAGTGTCTCCGTCGGGATGCCCAGGCGGCCTTCCGGGAGGTCCTCGGCCAGGTCGTTGACGAAGTCCAGCCGCTGACTGCCCTCGATGAGGGTTCGGCAGCCCGCGCGGAACCGTCCGTCGTCGTCCTCCGGACCCAGCAACGACGCGACCAGCATGAACGCGGGCAGCGAATAGGCGTCCACATAGGCCTGGTAGTCGGCCTCGGTGGCGAAGCCGGTGAACTCCAACTCGGCTGTGGCGGTGGACAGGTACTCCTCCACAGCCTCCCGCAGCCGCGGATACGTCCCCGTGGTGTGCACCAGTGCGCGGATCAACGGATCGTCGCTCAGCCCCGTGTCCAGCGCTTTGCGTACCTCCTGCTCCCACGACGCCCACGCCGAGGCCCGCTGCGGTTTCGGGCCGGTGTCCAGGAGGTCGTCCCCGTGGTGCATCACCGCCGTCGCCGCCACGACGTGGGGCAACACCCGTCGAGGCAGCAACAGCCGAGCCGCGAGGTACGAGGTGCGCCGGGAACGCGCCACCAAGTCCCGCTGCCTGTCGTAGTCCCTCCGCAACCCCGGCTCCCGGACACCCGCGCCGTCCAGGCCCTGCTTCCAGACGCTCATGCGCTGATCGTAGGGGGAACGCCGAGGCAGGGCCGATGCCCATGGACCTGCCCCTTCGCCTCTTGCACCGGGCGGATGCGCCGGAACCGCGGAAATCTCCGCATGTAAGGATGTCGGCGCGAATGCCCGACGGGGACATCGGAGATGGGACGCAATGATCGGGACCGTGTTCCGCAGCGAGGACGTGCCTGCGGGGGACAGATTCGACTACTGGCGAGAACTGATCGGCGGGACACGGACGAGCGAGGTGATCAGCACCCACTCCGCCGACTTCCGGGCGGAGTTGCGGCTGATGGAGCTGGGTCCGGTGACCGTGTGGCCGGCGTCGTTCCTGCCCACCCGCTATTGGCGCAACCAGCGGATGGTGCGCCGGTCCGATCCTGAGCTGTACCACCTGACGCTGCTGCTCGACGGGGGCCTGACCCTCGATCACGCCGGCCGGTACGAGACGTTCGGCCCCCGCGACCTGCACCTGGCCGACAGCTCACGGCCCTACGACGTCCGGTCGGCGGACGGCCGGGGGGCCGGCCTCATCCGGGGCGTGGGTGTCGACTTCCCCAAGGCACTGTTGCCGCTTCCGCCGCACCGGGTCCGGGAGTTGCTGTGCCGAGGACTGTCGGGGCGGGAGGGCCTGGGCGCCCTGCTGGCGGACTTCCTCACCGGCCTGGAGCGGCAGGCCGAATTCCTTCAGCCGTCCGACGCGCCACGTCTGGGCACGGTCCTGCTCGATCTGCTGGCGGCCTGGTCCGCCCACGTCCTGGAGGCCGAGGCCGCCCTGTCCCCGGAAACCCGCCTGCATGCGCTGACACAACGCATCCGGGCGTTCATCCGGCAGAACCTGCACGACCCGGAACTGACGCCACCGGTGGTCGCCGCCGCGCACCACATCTCCCTCAGCTACCTCCACCGCATCTTCCAGCAGCAGACGCAGGGCGAAACGGTCGCCGCCTGGATCCGAGCCCGGCGCCTGGAGGGTGCGAGCCGCGACCTGGCGGACCCCTCCCTGCGCACCACGCCGATCCATGTCGTCGCCGCCCGCTGGGGCATGCCCCGCGCCTCCGACTTCACCCGCGCCTTCCGCACCGCCCACGGCGTCTCACCCAGCGAGTACCGGCTGCGGGCGCTGTCCGAACGACAGTGAGCCCGCAGGCTAGGTTGGCCCCATGTACTCGACGCGGGTCTCCCGACAGGTGAACGCCTCCCGTGCGGCCGTGTACCGGGCGCTGGTCGACGCGGACGCGATCGCGCGATGGCGGGTTCCGGCCGGCATGAGCAGCCATGTGCACGAGTTCGACGCCCGTGAAGGAGGGAGGTTCCGTGTCTCCCTGACCTACGACGCGCCGACCGGCACCGGCAAGTCCGCGTCCCACACCGACACGTACCACGGCCACTTCGCGAGGCTCGTGCCGGACGAGGAGGTGGTCGAAGTCCTCGAGTTCGAGACCGAGGATCCCGCGCTGCGCGGCACGATGACGATGACCACCACGCTCACCGACGCGGACGGGGGTACCGAGGTCCTCGTCGTGCACGAAGGGATCCCCGACGCCGTGCCCGCCGCCGACAACGAGACAGGCACACGCATGGCACTGGCGAACCTGGCCCGGCTCGTCGAGAGTTAGGCCATCCGGACTCGGCACCACGCTGCTGGACGGCCCCCTCAGACGGGGGTAGTGGATTATGTGCGTCCGGTTCAGGGTGAACGGCATGACAGAACTGCAGACCTTCGTACTGCCCTCGACGGTTGACGGCAGTGACACGGACCAGGCACTCGGCCAGGCACTGATCGCCGCCTGGCAGGCCGACGGCATCTTCCAGGTGCGGGCCACCCCGGATCAGGAAGCTGTCACCGAGCGGGCCCTCGACGCCTCCCGGGGCTTCTTCGGCCGCCCGTTCAAGGAGAAGGCCGGGCACGTGTCCGACCTCACCTACAGCGGGTACGTCGCGTCCGGGGAGGAGGAGACGGCCGGGGAGAAGGACGGCTCGGAGATCTTCACCGTCTGCCCCGACATCCCCGAGGACGACGCCCGCGTCATGGACAGGTGGCCCTGCCACGGCCCGGCGCCCTGGCCGTCCGAGCAGTACGCCGCGGCCATGAAGGACTACACGGGTGCCGTGGGCGACATCGGCGAGCGACTGCTCCGACTGGTCGCGCTGGGCCTCGGCCTGGACGACATCGAGCACTTCACGAAGCTCACCGAGGACGGCTGGCACCACATGCGGGTCCTGCGCTTCCCTCGGGCGGACGCCACCTCCGAGCGGGGCATCGGCTCCCACACCGACTACGGTCTGCTGGTCATCGCGGTCCAGGACGACGTGGGCGGCCTCTACATCCGCCCCCCGGTACCGGGCGAGACGCGCGGACGCAACTGGCTGCCCGACGAGTCCATGGCCGGGCGGTACGAGAACGAGGAGCCCTGGACCTTCGTCACTCCGGTCCCCGCGGTGTTCACGGTCTTCCCCGGTGACATCATGCAGTTCATCACCGGCGGAACCCTCCTCGCCACGCCGCACAAGGTGCGTCTGGCCGACCGCGAGCGGTACACCATCGCGTACTTCCACGAGCCGTCCTTCCAGGCTGTCGCTCGACCGCTGGAAGCGGGCGGGGCGGACGAGTTCATCCACTACGGCACGCACTTCACCAACATGTTCATGCGCTGCTATCCCGAGCGCACCGCCACCGCGCGCATCGAGAACGAAGACCGGCTCGCCGTCCTGGAGCGCCTCCGAAAGGAAGCCCTCACCTCCTGAACCGTCGCCCTGGGACGGGCCGTTGGGGCCCGCGTACGGCGAAGCCGCCCGGCGACTGCCGGGCGGCTTCGGAGCGTGGCGAGGAGCGTCGGTCGGGCCCGGCACCAGGAGAACCCGCCGCCGCGATGCTCAGGGCAGCAGCCCCAGGCGGCGGGCCGCCACGACGGTCTCCATCCGTGAGTGGCAGCCCAACCTGCGCATGGCGCTGCGCAGATAGCTCTTCACCGTCTCGGCCCGAAGGCCGAGTTCATCCGCCACGTCGGCGTTGGTCCGTCCCAGCGCGACGCACGACAGCACATCGAGTTCCCGTGACGAGAGGCTGGAGAGGGCGCTCAGGTACCGAGGGGCCGGAGCCCCGGCGCCGGCCAGCGTGTCGCACACACCGGCGACCCGGTCGCGCAGGTCGTCGTCGGTGAGCTGCTGGGCGAGGATCCGCAGCTCCGCGTATGCCTCGCGAATCGTCTCCCATCGGGGGGCCACGGGGGAATCCGGCGGCCCGGCGCCCTCCGTGGGCTCGTTCAGGGCGTCGAGACGGCGCAGCACCTCGTCCCGCACCGCCATGTTCTGTTCCAGATCCCGGGCGGCCCCCATGACCGCGTCGACCGTCCGGTCGCCCAGTGCCACGGAACGGCGGACCGCGCCGTACATGACCGCCCGCACCGTCCTGTTCACCACCACGGGCGCCGCCACGACGGCGTGAATGCCCTCCGCGGCGACCATGAGGTCGTAATGGTGGCTGATCTGCTTGGAGTTCGCGTAGTCGTTGACGGCGATGGGGCGGTGCAGGGCCACCACCTTGCCGCCGAGCCCCATGCCGAATCCGAGGGTCAGCCCGGACAGGGCGTTGGTGGAGTTGCCCGTGAACTCGGTCAGTTGCGCGTGCCGGCCCCTGACCACGACACCGCCGAAGGCGAGGTCCACCCCGGCGGTGTCCCGTAACGCCGTGATGCCACGCTTCACTTGGCGGTCGTCGTCCGAAGTGGGGGGTGATGTCACTGTCATGCGGTTCCTCGATCTGCCCGGGGGTGAGATTGCGCCCCCTGCCCGGGACAAGCACGGGCGTCGTGCGGGAGTGGTGCTGGTACTGCGGCTGCTGCCATCGAGCGCGGTCTCGTATACGTCCTCGTGGAGCTGAGAGCACCACCATGAGACAAACCAGGCCGCCCAGCTACCCCCGTCTGAGGGTGATGTGCGGGGACCGGTCATGCGGGCACGTGTCACCCCCGTAAGAGATGATGTTCCGTCAATTATGTTCCACCTGGGCGCTCTTGACGCGATCCAGTCGCTTGCAGAACTGTTCTTCTGACGACGGGGGAGTCGGCTGTGGCAGCGCGTCCCCGCTGCCGGTCAGGTAGGGAGACGACCCGGTCGTGCTACCGGCGGAAGACAGTGAAGAGGCAGCGGCCACCCGTGCCGCCGTTCTGGCCCTGCGCAGGGAGAGCGGGATGCCCGTCGCCGGGGCGGCCTGGGTCGTCGGTCCGCGGCAGTTGCGGATCAGCGAGACGAGCGGGGTGAGATCACCGGACCGCCGGGGGCTGTCCGTGCCGGCGGGGGCCGGACTGATCGGCAAGGTGCTGACGACCGGTCGGCCGGCGGCGGTGAGCGACTACCGGTCTGCTCGGCGGATCAGCCATGAGTACGACTCCTTCGTCGCGGCCGAGGGGGTGCGGGCGATGGCGGCCGCACCCGTGATCGTGGGGACCGCCGTCCGAGCCGTTCTCTTCGTGGGATCGCGTGACGCGGTGCGTCTCGGCGACCGGGTACTGACAGCGATGACGCAGGCGGCGCGCGACCTGGAGCAGTTCCTCGCCTCCCACGAACAGGTCCACCGGCTGCTCTCGGAGGCCCGGGCCGTACGCGACAACACCGCGCCCCGTGACGGCGCGGCCCTGGAACGCGTCCACGAGGCCCACGCCGACCTGCTGGACCTCGCCGCGACACTTGAGGACGGCCACCTCAAGGACCGCTTCCACGAGGTGTGTTCCCTGCTGGAACAGGGCTGTTGCTCCGAGGGGCCCGAGCGGGCGTCCCCGGAGAATCCGGCGCGGCTGTCGCCACGCGAACTCGACGTGCTCACCGCGGTCGCCGCGGGCTGCACCAACCTCGGCATCTCCGACCGGCTCGACATCGGCCTGGAGACCGTGAAGGGCTATCTGCGCTCGGTCATGCGCAAACTCGGCACCACGACCCGCTTCGAAGCCGTCACCGCGGCACGGCGGGCGGGGCTGCTGCCATGACCCGGCCGATCCGGGAGTCCCACGACGACCGGGCCGTACCCGTCAACTCGGGTGCGTGATGCTCACCTTCACGGTCAGCGTGCCCCTGTTGTCCTCGGAGCAGGCTCCGGCGGCGTCGTTCATGCCCAGTTGCAGAGTGCCGTTTCCGCTGGCCTTGAAGGTCGTTTTGCGGCCGACGACGTGGACGGGGAACTTCTTGCCGCCCGCGAGGACCGTCAGCAGAGTGCCGAACGGCGCTGCGGCCTTGACCTTGCAGTCCTTCGCGCCGTCCAGCAGCGCGTCGTAGCCGGCCGGCCCGGTCATGGGCATGTTCCGGTGGTCCGCCGTCCACTCGCCCGAGACGAAGCGCACGGTGACCCGGTCGCCCCGCCGGACGGTGACCCCGGCCACGGGCTGCCAGCCGGTCGCCGACTGCACGACGTGGCTGACGGCCGTCGTCGTCGGATCCTCCTTGAACGGCAACACTCCGGTCAGGAACAGACCCCCCACGGCGCCCGCCGCCACTACCGCCGTGCCGGCCAACGCCCACCACAGCGGCCTGCGCCCCGCCGGACGCGGCGACCGATGAGGTGAGGGGGCGGGTGACCCGGTGTGCCCCGCCGTCGGTACGGTCTGCCCGGCCCGCACGAGCCGCTCATGGCCGCTGGTCACGGTGTCGACGTCGGCCAACGGGGACGGAGGCGGAGGGACGCGTACGGTCGCCGAGGGCAGCGGCCCGGCCTCCGTCCCGCCCGCCGCGACGCGCCGCAGTGCGGAACGCGCACCGGCCGCCGAAGGGCGCTCGTCGGGGGACTTGCGCAGCAGCGCCTCGACGACCGGCCGCAGCGGGCCGAGCCGCTCCGGCAGGACGGGTTCCTCGTAGGCCACCGCGTGCAGCGTCGCGGGCCCGCTCGGTCCGCGGAACGGGGACCGACCGCCGCAGACCATGGCGAGGGTCGCGCCCAGCGACCACAGGTCGGAGGCCGGGCCGCTCTCCGCCCCCGTCACCCGCTCGGGCGCCATGTACTCGAGGGAGCCGACCAGTTGGCCGGTGCTGGTCAGGAACTCGCCGTCGTCGAGGGCCGCGATGCCGAAGTCGGTGAGGACGGCGTTGCCATCTCGGCGCAGCAGGACGTTGGCGGGTTTGACGTCACGGTGCAGGGCGCCGGCCGCGTGCACGGCTTCCAGCGCGTCCAGCAGCTGCATCCCAAGGACGGCCGTGTGCTGAGGAGTGAGCGGTCCGCTTTCGGCGAGGTGGTGGGCCAGCGAGGGGCCCTCGACGAGTTCCATGACGATCCACAGCCGGTCCTCCGCCTCGACCAGGTCGTGGACGCCGACCACATGAGGGTGCGGTACCCGGGCGACCGCACGCGCCTCACGGATCGCCCGGCGCATCCGTATGCGGTGCTCGTCGTCGCCGTGGGTGAGGGTGTGCAGTTCCTTGGCGGCGACCGGGCGGTCCAGCAACTGGTCTTGGGCGCGCCAGACCGTGCCCATGCCGCCCCTGCCGAGGACCTCCTGGAGAAGATACCGACCGGCGATCAGCCGTTCCGAGCCGCGCTGCGAACGCGTCGCCGTCTGGTCGTCGCCGTCTCCGGATATCACGTGTTCGCCCACGTTTCCTCCCGGAGGACGGGATGTCCGCCGGTCGTCGCTCGTTCGGTCGGTCGTCATTCGTTCGAACGGGGCTGAGCATAGCGGAGCGCGGGATGGTCACATGCCGTCAACTGCGTTGTGGGAAGGCACTTTGCATCCCAGACCCAGGCCGACCGAGACGGGACGAGCGCTTCCCCGGACCGTGGTCCGTTGTCACGCGTTCCGCTCGGACGTCAGGCCCGCAGGCCCCTTCCGGGTCCGGTCGCGCTGTGGCGTCGGACCCGGAAGGGGCCTGCGGCTGTCGTGGCGCCGCTACTTCTTCCAGGCCCAGTGCAGGCGGTCGAGCCCGCTCTGGTTGTTCACCTTCAGGCTGAGGCGGGTGCCCGTGCCCTGGAGGATGGTGAGGGAGTAGGTGTCACCGTTGCGCAGGCCGGGCCAGTAGACCGAACCGAGGCCCAGCTCCCGGATGGTGTCGGTCGCGGCCTGGATGTAGGCGACCTCGTTGGAGCCGTTGACGGGACCGTTGTAGTTCAGGCCGGTGGTCATGGAGGCGCCGAACTCGTCGAGGACGGTCCGCGAGGCGCAGGTGCCGATGCGCTCCTTGAAGTCCGCCTTCCACTGCTCGACGCTGGTCCAGTCGGTGTGCCAGAAGCCATAGTTGTGCAGGGCGATCCGGGTGCCGTCGAGCCGGCTGTCGGCGCAGACCGGCTTGACGTCCTCGCTGTACTTGATGCCGCCGATGAGGACCCGGTCGCGGGGGATGGACCGGTGCGTGGTCAGCCAACGCGCGGCCACGTCGCGCCACTCCTCGGAGGTGTAGCCGAACGGCTCGTTCATCGGCTCGAAGTACACCTTGGAGTTGTGGCCGTAGGCGGAGGTGATCCGCGCCCACATCCGGTCCCAGGAGGCCTGGTCGTCGATCTTGCCGTCCTTGGTGTTGTCGGCCTCCCAGTACCCCAGGATGACCTTGAAACCCTTGGCGGTGGCGGCGTCGATCGCGCCTCGGTACGACGTCCAGAACGGGCCGTTCACGGACGTGGGGTTGACCGGGAGGCGGACCGTGTTGGCGCCGAGCTGGGAGAACCCGCCGATGATCGCCCGGGACTTGGCGTAGGTCGTGGCGTAACTGTCGGAGGTGGACAGGCCCGAGGGCACGACCGCGTCGTCGGCGTAGTTGTCGCGTGGGTCGGCCCAGTTGACGCCGCGGAAGTCGCTGACGGGCGGCGGCGAGGCGTGGCGGGCGGCGGCTGCGGGAGCGGCGGACGCGGGGGAGCCGAGGACTCCGCCGAATGCCGTGACACCGGCCAGCGACGCCGCGAGGCAGGCTGTCCCGCGATGGTTCTTTCGTGGCACCAGATCCCTTTCAGGGCAGTTGCGTCCGCGAAACCTCGAGGCGCAGGTCGGCGGCTCTTTGGCTTCCGCAAACTAGAAGAGATCTCGAACAGAGGTCAACACATCTGCACACCAAATTTCATCAAGAACACAGGATCACGAGCTGCCCACGGCCAACTCCGAACCCGTGAGCCGCACTCGGATGCCGTCCTCCTCGACGCGGACGTCCCGCAGCCGCATGGTCCCGTGCTCCGGCTCCGGCAGTTCGAAGGACAGGGACAGCCGGTCGGCGAGGACGGGTCGGGTGAGCCGGGACAGGGCGTCGAGGAGGTCGGGGTCGAGGCCCAGACCGCGCAGCACCGCGGGGTTGTCCAGGGCCAGGTCGATGAGGTTGAGGCTCTGGGCCTGGCGGGCGAAGCGCGGAGAGCCGGTCAGTTCGGCGAGTTCGCCGTCGTCGCTCAACGCCTCGCGCGCGGCCGCGTCGGACACCCCCAGCCTCCGCACGATCGCCGGGACCGACAGCAGCGCCTTCGCCTTACGGGTCTCCCGGGCGAGGTCGGCGGAGGCCTGCGGCGTCAGGTGCAGGCCGTCCGAGGCGCGCGTGCCGGGGCGGTACGTGGCCAGGTCCCCGATGTCCAGGCGCATCCCGCCGATCCGGGTGGCGATGCCCCGCTCGCCCTGCCGCTGGATCGTGGCCTCGGCGCGCAGCCGCAGATCGCGCCCGGCGACCGGCAGGGTGCCGCGCGCCCGGACCCGGTCACGACCGTCGCCGGTGAACGTCACCTGGGACGCGCCGAGTTCGCGGTTGAGGTCGGCGAAGGACAGCAGGACGTCGCCGTCGAGCCGGGGGACGCGGGCGCCGCGTACGGAGGTGAGGCCGTCGGCGTCCAGTCGTATGTCATGGGCCGTGGCCGACACCTTCGCCAGCGACACGCGGTCGGCGGCCACGTCCGGCACGGTCACCCGCACGGAGTCCAGCCGCTTGCCCGCGAGTTGGGTGAGGAAGGGGAAGCCGCCGATCTCCACCTCGGGCGCCGCGGCCAGGTCCAGCCGGTCCTCCAGGGTGTCAGCGGCCTCGTGTTCGGCGTACAGCAGTGCCCAGCGGTCGCCGAGGGCCACGAAGGAGGCGAGGACGACCAGGCCCACGACCGCCTTCACCGCGAGCGGCAGCCCGGCGAAACGGCCACGCCGACGCCGGCCGCCCCGGCGATGGACGGGCGGCGTCCACTCCGGCTCCTGCTCCGGCTCGTCCCTCCGCTCGGCGGTGTCCTCGTCGAAGAACTCCTCAAGAGAGGTCACTTCCAGCGGGCCGTCGTCGAGAGTGCCGAGTTCGTCGTACGGATTGCGGGGCGTGTCGGAGCGGTCGTGGCCGTACTGATGCGGATCTGTGCGGTGGGGGGAGCGCATCGTCTCATCCGAACATGTGCACCACCCCCGTCCGCAACCTGAACCCCGGGTATGCGATGTAGTTCACGATCGCGATCGCGCCGCTTCCCCGGCGAGGGAGGACGGCGGTGGCGCGAGGACCGTGCGAAGGCGGTTGAGCATCGCCCGCCACTGCTTCGAGTCGTCCGGGTCGACCCGGTCCGAGGCGGGGCCGTAAGGCGTCTCGGCCGGTTCGCCGCCCGGGTATTGCGCCGCGAGCAGAGCGGCGGCCACCGCATCGTCCGCTTCCCCGAGGTGGCCGGTGGCGTCGACGGTGCGGGTGAGGACGCCGCGGATCAGGGCCTCTCGCCCCTCCGGCCCGGTGGCGTCGAGTGCGTCGGCGAAGTCCGCGGCCGTGGCGTTGCCGAAGGGGTCGGTGCCCCAGGTGCCCCAGGTGCCCCAGGTGCCCCAGGTGCCCACGGGGATCTCCCTGCCCGGCTGGGCGGGGATCCTCGCATCAGGCACTGACCACACGATCGACGCGAAGGGCCAAACTCACCCGGCAGCTGTGAAACGGGCCCGCCACAGGTCGCGGAGCAGGGCGATCTCGGCCATGTGGTGGATGAACTCGAGGTTGGCTCCTGCCAGGACGGCGGCGAACGGGTCGTCGGGGGCGGAGCCGTACGGGTACTGCGAGAAGCCGACCGTGTCGAGTTGCTCGTCGGTGACGGCGGCGACGCTGTCGCGCCAGCGGTCGACCAGCGGCCAGAACCGTTCGAGTGCGGAGGCGGCGGACGGGGTGAAGTCGACCGACAGCTTCGGGATCCTGCCGCCGTTCACCGAAGGTCCACTCCCAACCGCCCGCGAACTGGACGTGCAGGTGCGCCAGCCGCCACGCGATGGCCGTGACCGGCGTCCTGTCGGGCTCCGGCACACCGGTGTGGGCGAGGACCTGCTCGACCCGCTCCACACTCACCCTCCAGTCGTCGGCGATCCGGGCGACGCTCATGCCGTCGGCGGCCTGCCGGGCGACCTCGGCGTACTCGCTCGCCGGGATGTCCGGGGCGCCCAGGTCGAGCACCCACCCACCCGCCCGGCCCGAACGCCCTGGGCGTCGTCGCCTCGCCCCGGCGCCGGATCGACCAGCAACCGGGCACCGGCTCCCACAGGTACTCGTCGTCGCCCAGCCCCGTCAGCCGCACCTGGGCCATCTCCCTGGCCTGGTCGAACTGGTCGAGCGGTAAGCCCAAACGGTCGGTCCGCACGCCTGCGGTCTCCACCTACGGCTCCCTCCGCCCTCGCGCCTCGTAGCTCACGGCGCTCAGCCGGAAGCTGACGGCTCGCCTCACGGGGCGCGACCGAATTTCCCGCCGCGACAACGGTGCGGCACCACCGAGCCGGACGGGCGTCACCACACCCGCTCGGGCCCTGCGCGCCGCGATCGACTGTCACCGAATGTGCCGATTCCCGTACAGTCCGTGCTGTAGTGCTCGGCTCATGGCCGACTGGCCGACTGGCCGACCGGGCGGTCGAACAGGGGGAAGACACATGGACACCGAAGCCGGTCTCGGATCTCTTCCGTACGTGCCCGGGGCGGCGCGCCCGGTCCCCGAGGCCGATCCAGGGCTGGTGGAGCGGTGGCGGTCGGAGGGAGGCGAGCTGGTCGCCCTGCTGACGCGGGTGCGCGAACGGCTCGGCGGTGTCGCGGCGTTCCGCCTCGGGCCCCTGCCCACCGTTCTCGTCACCGACCCCGAGGCGGTCCAGCACGTCCTCGCCCGCCGGCCGGAGCGGTACGTCAAGCGCTCCCACCGCGCCCGTCTCCTGATCGGCGACGGGGTCATGGCCGCCACCGGCGCGGCGTGGAAGGGGCAACGCCGGTTGCTGCAGTCCCAGTTCACCGGTACCGGTATGCGCCGCTACGAGCAGCGGATCACCGAGGCCGCCCGGACCACCGCGGAACGCTGGCGCGCGTACGCCCGCACCGGGCAGACCTTCGACGTCGGCCAGGAGATGCACCGCTTCGCCCTGGACGCCATCTGGCGCTCCCTCACCGGACACCCCCTCGACGACGAGACCCAGCGCGAACTGTCAGCGGTGGAAGCCGTGGGGGCCGCCCTTCCGACCCTGCCCGCCGACGCCACCGACGCCCGGGACGCCGTCGCCGCCGATCTCGACCGGATCGACGCGGTCGTCCGGCACGCCGTCGAGGCCGCTCGCAGCGGGGCGGCGGGCCCCGACGGTCCGGGCCTGCTGCACGTCCTGACCGACGCCGCCACCGAGCGGCCCGAGTACACCGACCGGCTGATCCGCGACGAGTTCGTCACCCTGCTCGCGGCCGGGCACGAGACCACCGCCACCACCCTGACCTGGCTCTATCTGCTCCTCGACCGGTATCCCGCCACCCGCGAACAGGCTCTCGCCGCCGGTGACGAGGGCTCCGCGCAACGCCGTCAGGCCATCCAGGCCCTGGTCCACGAGACGCTCCGGTTCTACCCGTCCGCCTGGATCCTGCCGCGCCATGCCGGCCAGGACGACACCCTCGCCGGCTACGCCATCGAGGCGGGCACCGACATCCTGGTCTGCCCCTACCTGACGCACCGCGACCCGGAACTCTGGCCGGACCCCGAGCGTTTCGAACCCCGCCGCTTCACCACCCCGCAGGGCCGCCCCACCCGCCCGGGCGCCTACTTCCCTTTCGGTATCGGCCCCCGCGCCTGCCTCGGCCTGCAATTCGCGCTCCGCGAATCGACCGTCCTCCTCGAACACCTGCTGCCGGCCCACACCCCGACCTTCCACTCCACCCCCACGAACGCCGTACACGGCATCACCGTCCGCCCCGACGGCCCCACCCCCGCGACGCTCTCCGCGGTCACCTCCGGAGCAGCCTGAGCCCCATGTGCTGCTCGCCTCCCGTGCCCGGAGCGGCCCGATCGCCGGGCACGCGGTCCTTGTCGACGGAGGTATCGGCGTACGCGGCCTCGCCGGTGCCGCCGGTGGCAACCACCCGTGACGCTCGATCCTGACGCTCGATGAGGAGCCGCTCGTGACCACACCCGACGCGATGAGACCGCACCCACGCAACTCCGGCCTGCGGGTCGACCTCAATCCGGCCGCCGCCGTCGCGCGCAACGCCCGCTACCAGGGCGCCTCCGTCGTCATCCGCTACGCGGGCGGCGACCTCACCTACGCCGCACTCGACGACAGGGCGGCCCGTCTGGCCACCGTCCTGGCCGACGGCGGCATCGGCGACGGGGACCGGGTCGCCCACCTCGGGCTCAACAGCAGCTCCTTCCTCGTCGCGCTGCTGGCGGCCCACCGGCTGGGTGCCGTGTTCGTCCCGGTCAACTTCCGGCTGGCCGCAGTCGAGTTGGAGGCCGTCCTCGTCCGCAGCGGCGCCTCCGCCCTGGTCTGCGAGGAGGGCCACCGGGAGGGCGTCGACGAGGTACGTGACAGGACCGCTCTCGCGCGCTTCCTCCTGGTGGACGACGACCCCGAGGTGCCGACCGAGGGCGCGGCGGGCTGGGAACCCTGGGCGCCCCTCCTCGCCACCGCCGTACCCAGGTCCGCCATCGCCGCCAAGTCGGCGGACGACCCGGCGGTCCTGATGTTCACCTCCGGCACCACCGGCACGCCCAAGGGTGTCGTCCTCACCCACGGCAACGTCTTCTGGAACTCGGTGAACGTCGAGCTCCGTCTCGACACCCGCCGTGGCGACGTCACCTACGCGGCCGCTCCGCTGTTCCACATCGGCACCCTGAACAGCTTCGTGCTCCGCACGCTGGTGCGTGGTGGCACGGTGGTCATCAGACGCGGGTTCGACCCGCGGATGTGTCTCGACGACCTGGTCACCCACCGGGTCAACTCCATGTTCGGCGTCCCCCAGATGTTCGCCGCCCTGGCGAGACAACCCGGCCTGTTCGACCAGGATCTGAGCCACCTGCGGTCCATCGTGGTGGCGGGCGCGCCGGTGCCGCCCTCGCTCATCGAGCTCTACGCCCGGCACGGCGTGCTGCTCCAGCAGGCGTGGGGCCTGACCGAGACCGCCCCGTTCGCCACCCATCTGCCCGTCGAGCACACCCTGGACAAGATCGGCTCCGCGGGCATCGCGATGCCGTTCACCGAGGTCCGGGTCGTCGACGCGGTCACCAACTCGCCCCTGAAGCCGGGGGATCCGGGGGAGGTCGTCGTCCGCGGCCCCAATGTCACCGCCGGCTACTGGAACAACCCGGAGGCCAACCGCGCGGCCTTCGACGACGAGGGCTGGTTCCACTCCGGCGACATCGGCCATCTCGACGTGGATGGCTGTCTGTACATCGTCGACCGGCTCAAGCACATGATCATCAGCGGGGGCGAGAACGTCTATCCGGCGGAGGTCGAACGGGTCCTCGCCGCCATGCCGGGTGTGGTCGACGTCGCGGTCCTCGGCATCCCCGACGAGCAGTGGGGCGAGAGCGTGCAGGCCGTCATGAGCGTGGACGGCACGACGGAGATCACCCTGGAGGCCGTCCACGCGTACGCGGCGGGAAGGCTGGCCCGCTACAAGCTGCCAACGCGCCTGACGATCGTGCCCGCCGTCCCGAGGAACGCCTCCGGAAAGCTGGACAAGGCCGGCGTCCGGCGACTGGCCGACGAGGGGAACTGACGGTGCGCAGGGTGCCGACCCTGCCCGCACGCGACATCCACGCCCCCTGACGGGTCGGTGCGGAGTCGTGGACGCGCTTACCGGGCCGCCTGCGCCGGGGCCGGGCGGGATGCCGAGGCCGTCGTCGGAGTGCGGCGCTGCGCAGCGCGACCGGCCGGCTCCGCGAGGCCCACCCAGCGGGCGCCCGGGCCGTGTCGGGGCGGCGGAGGCCGCCGCTATCGCCCTCGCCCTCGCTATCGCCCTCGCCACCGACGTGGATGCGGACCCGGACCCGGACCGGGCGAGCTGACCGCCTGTCACCCACCTGTGCACGGCGCTCACCGCCCCCGCCTTCTCCAGCGGCCGACCGGGGCCGAGGCCGTGGACTATTTCAGCCACGGTTCGCCGTCGCGAGGCGTCGCTCCGGTTCGGAGGGGGGCGGCGTCCACGAGGGCAGCGGCGTGGCCGGCGGCCAACCTCGACACGGCACCACAGCACCGGTGGCAACCGCGCAGCTGACGCCCCGCCACGCGCGGCCGCCTCCAGGGCCGGGAGGCCGACGGGAGCCGGCCCGGTGTGGCTGTGGGCCGGCTCCTGTCGCTCCCTTCGCTCCTTTTGTCTCCGATCAGAAGTCGTCCGGTGTCCTGACGCGGTCGCGGATCCAGACGCCTGCGGGCTTGAGGGAGGAAGTGCCGTTCCAGGAACCGTTGTTGGCACAGGTACCCGGCTTGAAGACGGCGCCGCTGCGTTCGTCGTCGGAGAAGTTCCAGTTGACCCAGCTGATCTTCTTGGCCGCCAGCAGATCGAGGTAGCGCTGCGACATGGCGAAGTCGTTCGCGCCCTCACCGGCGTAGTTCTGGGTGCCGAACTCGGTGACGAAGACGGGTATACGGTCGGCCGCGCGGGCGAGAGTCCGCAGGTACTCGTCCCGGTGCGAGTACGCGTAGAAGTGGAACGTGTACATGATGTTGGCCGCGTTCACCGGGTTGTTCACCACCTCGGACTCGTTCGCGCCGTCCGATACGCCGAGCGAGGACCATGCGCGGGTGCCGACGAGGATCGGGGTGTTCGGGTCCTTGGCCCTGATGACGGGGATGAGCTGCTCGGCGTAGCTCTTGATGCGGGACCAGCTGACCCCGCTGGGTTCGTTCGCGATCTCGTACAGCAGGTTGTCCTTGTCGCGGTGGCGCTGGGCGATCTCGGAGAAGAAGGTCCTGGCGCGGGCGAGGTTCTCGTGCGGGTCGCCGGGGTCGAGCATGTGCCAGTCGACGATGGCGTACATGCCCCGGGCCGTGGCCTGCTCGATGGCGGAGTGGACGAGGTCGGTGAAGCGGCGCGGATCGGTCTCGTAGCCGCCCTCCTGGACGTACATGGAGATGCGCAGGACGTCCGCCTTCCAGTCGGTGGCGAGGGCGTTGAGCGAGCCGCCGGTGACGCACTGGCTGTACCACTGCAGACCGTGCGTGCTCATACCTCGGAGCTGGATCGTTTTTCCATGCTGGTTGCAGAGCTTGGTGCCGCAGACCTTGAGCTGTCCGTTGGCGGCGACGGGTGTGGCTGCCGTCGGGGCCGCAAGGCCTGCCTGTGCGGTTCCCGGGGACAGGACGAGGCCGAGAAGGAGCAGCACGGCGACGAGCGGAACGGATCGTGCCGGTCTCATGGGGGACTCCTGGCGGTCAAGGGTGACGTTCGACCATCGACGGAAGTCGATCGAGCCGTCTCACCAACTGGTAGGAAACTTTCCTAACAGAAAGGGAATTAGCAGTTGGTCCGGACCTTTGCAAGAGATGTGACAGGACCGCCCCGGTGAAGCGCGGGGTGTGGCGGAGGTGTGGCGGAGGTGCTGGCTCGACCGGGTGATCCGGCGGCACCGGAGTACCGGGCCACGCCGTCGCTGCCCCGCAGATCTTGACGACGAGTTCAGGGCGCGGGTCGCCGCACCCCTCGGATGAGGCGCTCCTCGAACATCATGAGCGCCAAATGCGGTCGGCGCAGAGCCGGAAGGGCGGCGCGGACTGAGGCGACCGTGCAGGGCGCAGTCCTCAACGAATGGCTGTGACCAGGACTTTCCCCGCAGCCCCTAGTGTTCTGAGTCGGGAATTCTGTTCAGATAACTGGCGAGGCGTTCGAGGATCTCGTCTGCGGTCTTCGTCCAGACGTAGGGCTTCGGGTCGGTGTTCCAGGCGGCGATCCAGTTGCGGATGTCCTTCTCCAGGGCTTGGACGGACCTGTGAACGCCGCGCCGTATCTGCTTGTTGGTCAGTTCGGCGAACCATCGCTCGACGAGGTTCAGCCAGGACGAGCCGGTCGGTGTGAAGTGCAGGTGGAAGCGGGGGTGGGCCGAGCAGCCACTTCTTGATGGCGGGGGTCTTGTGGGTGGCGTAGTTGTCGCAGATGAGGTGGACATCCAGGTCGGCGGGCACCTCTTTGTCGAGCTTGGTGAGGAACTTCTTGAACTCCTCAGCCCGATGTCTGCGGTGCAGGGAGCCGATCACTTTGCCGGTGGCGACCTCGAGGGCGGCGAACAGGGTGGTGGTGCCGGCGCGGACGTGGTCGTGGGTCACCCGCTCGGGAACCCCGGGCATCATTGGCAGCACGGGCTGGGATCGGTCCAGGGCCTGGATCTGCGACTTCTCGTCGACGCAGAACACCAGGGCCCGCTCGGGCGGGTCCAGGTAAAGGCCGACGACATCGTGGACCTTGTCGACGAAGTACGGATCGGTCGACAGTTTGAAGGTCTCCGACCGGTGCGGCTGCAGGCCGAAGGCCCGCCAGATCCGTGAAACCGACGACTGCGAGAGGCCCGTCTCCTTCGCCATCGACCGCGTCGACCAGTGCGTTGCGTTCTTCGGAGTGCAACACCGTTGCGTTAGCCGTCAGGCCCGGCGTCAATGTCTCCGTCCTTGACCATCTTGAAGTCCAGCGTGTACGCCTGCACGGTGCGCGGATGTTGGTCCCGCTGGAACTGGTACTTGCTGGACGTCTTGCGGTAGCGGGCTTTCAGGCGCTGGCGGCGCTGTTCGGGGAGGAGGTTGGCCAGCGCGGCCCGGCCGATGGCCCCGATCAACGATGCCGTACTGCCCCGGGCAGGCCCCGGGGCGGCGATGATCTGGTCCGCGGCGGCCTGGAAGAGAACGGTGAAGCTCACCCGCTGAACAGACAGTCCCGGCGTGGCCGTCGTGACATCGCCGGCCATGCGGACCAGCGCCTGGTAGACCGTCAGCAGTGCGAAGATCTCCTGCTCAAGACCGGGGACACTGCGGGAACGCAGCACTCGCCCGTCCAGGATCGTGGACTTCAGAGAGAAGTAGCAGGTCTCCGCCTGCCAGCGCCGGTGGTAGAGCCGCAGCAGGTCGTCTGCGGGGTGGCGTTCGGCATCCAGAAGATTGGTCAGCAGCCGCCACAGCTCCGTGCGCCGCGTGCCGTCGGCGAGGACGACGGTGAGCCACGCCTCGACCACCCGCACTTCCACCCGCTGCCCGCTTGCCCTGGCACGGTGGCGGCGCGGCAGGACCGCGGTGAGGTAGGAACCGTCGGGCAGGGGGCGGCGCACGGTCGGGCGCCGCTTGCGGGTCGAGCGGAGCACGAAACGGGCCCCGGTGTCCTGCACGGCTTCAAGGAAGTCGAACGCGTCGTAGTAGGCGTCGGCCAGCAGGAGCATCGATGGGTCCAGATGTCCCAGCAGGCGGCGCGCGTAGGCGAGTTCGCCGACGTCGTCGGGTCCGAAGACCGCGTCCACCAAAGCCCGTGTGCCGCACTCCACGAGGGCCACCAGGCGCACCAGCGGGTAGCCGAACGAGCGGACCCTGCCGATGTGTTTGCGAAAATGCCAGGTCACTGCTTCCTCGTCGGGGGCGGACAGGGTGGTGCCGTCCACGGCGACCAGGCGCAGGCCCTGGTAGAAGGCGCAGGACTGGCGGTGGTCGGCCACAGGTCCAGCCAGGATCGAGAACAGGTGGCGCAGCGGTCCGCTTCCCAGCCGGCGCCGGGCACGTGCCAGCGACGAGGGGCACGGGCGGGGCACGGGCACGCTGCCCAGTCCCGCCGTGAGTTTGGCCCATACCGCCTGATAGGAGGATCGCTCGAAGAAGGCGAGGGCCAGCACGAAGTACACCACGACGCGCGCCGGGAGCAGCCGCAGCCGCTGCGTGCGGACACCGGTGTCCTCCAGAACCGCGTCGACTAACTCGGGGTCGATGATCTCGGTCAACTCGCCCAGATGGCCGGGCGCGTACACGTCCAGGGCTGTCGCGCCGGAGCTGACGCTGACAGAATTCTGAGGCAACGGGACCTCCGGGACACTCGCAATGGCTTCGACACCATGCGAACTACCAGAGGTCCCGCCCTCTTGACAGAGCGCACACATCCTTAACGCACTGGCGTTGCTTCGGAGTGGATTCCAGCGTCTTGGTGACTACCGCGGCGACCTGCTCGTCCGTCACGGTCCTTGGGCCGCCCGGACGCGGCATGTCACCCAGACCGGCGATCCGGTACTGCGCGAACCGGGCCCGCCAGCGGCCCACCGCATGGGGTGTGGAACCGAGCTGAGCAGCCACGTCCTTGTTCGAGGCGCCCTCGGTGCAGGCCAGGATGATCCGACACCGCAACGCCCATGCCTGCGGCGTGGAACGTCGCCGCACCCACTCCTTGCGTGCGGCCCGTTCTTCGTCCGACAGTGTCAACTCGGCCTTCGGCCGCCCCGTCCGTGCCATGGAGCAAGCCTATACATCTGAACAGAATTCCCGACTCAGAACACTAGGGCGTGTTTCGGAAGTCCCTTCGTCGCCCGAAGGGCGGCTCTGCGGCGTCCGGTGCGTGCTCTCGGCGCGCCGGACGAAAGGCCTCGTACTGGGCGTACTTGGCCTTTCGTCCGGTGCGGCGACAGAAGGGACTTCCGAAACACGCCCTAGCTTGACTCTGTCGGGGATCTTGGAGTTTCCCGGTGCGGCAGCAAGATCGACGGGCATGCTCGGGTAGTTCCGCCGACCGATACAGCTGTCGAGGTGCTCGTTGTCTCTTCGTCCCCGTTCCGGTGAGCAGGTCCCGTCTCTGACTGCGCAGGTTGCGCGGGCGAGCAACCCGGACGGCACGACGGCGATATGGGTACGTGACCGCCTCGATGGGCTGTGGTGCGACGAGGACTTCGCCGACTGGTACCCGCGGAATGGGCGTCCGGGGCTCTCGCCTGCTCAACTGGCCACCGTCTGTGTGCTGCAGTTCCTGCTCGGCCTGTCGGACCGGCAGGCCGCCGAGTCGGTCCGCTGCCGCATTGACTTCAAGTACGCCATGGCCATGGAGCTGGACGATCCCGGCTTCCACCACAGTGTGCTGGCCGACTTCCGAGACCGTCTCGCCGAAGACGACCGCGCCGACCGCCTCCTCGACCTCGCACTGGCCCGCCTCAAGGAGGCCGGCCTGGTGCGCGGGCGCACCACGCAGCGCACCGACTCCACCCACGTCCTGGCCTCGGTGCGCGACCTGAGCCGCCTGGAGATGGTCACCGAGGCGGTCCGCGCCGCACTCGAAGAAGTCGCCGGCACATCCCCGCACCTGCTGGACGAGCTGGTCGATGAGGACTGGGGGCTCCGCTACGGCCGGCCGGTCCGCCTGGGCAGGAACCCCACCAAGCCCAAGACCAGGATTCTTGCCACCGGAAACGACGCCGTCCGACTCCTGGAACACCTCTACCAGCACGGAGCAGACCGCACATCCGGTCCTCGTATCCAGGCCCTGCGCCAGATCATGGTGCAGAACTACCACCGTGACGCCGCAGGACATCTGCGCTGGCGCACCGCCGAGAAGGAAGGCGGGCCCGGGCTGCCGCCCTCGTCCCGGGCGGTCGTCTCTCCCTACGACACCTCGGCCCGCTACGCACGGCACGGACACATCATCAGCTGGAAGGGGTTCACCGCCCACCTTACCGAGACCTGCGCTCCCGACGGCCCCAACGTGATCACCGACGTGGCCACCACCGCGGCCACCACCCACGACAGCCAGGTCCTGCCCGGCATCCACACCCGCCTCTCCCGCCGCGGACTGCTGCCCGCCGAGCACCTGGTCGACGCCGGCTACACCTCCCTGCCCCACCTGGAACAGGCCACCCGCGAACACCAGGTCACCGTCTCCGGGCCGCTGAAGAGCAACCCCACCCGCCAACACCGCCGAAATGAGGGCTTCGCCCGGGACGACTTCCGCATCGACTACGACCATCAGCAAGTCACATGCCCGCAGGGGCAGGTCAGTGCGGGCTGGCACGGCCCCTACCCGACCTCCTCGCCCACCGCGGCCCCGCTGATCGTGGCCAGGTTCACCAAGAGCCAGTGCCGCCCCTGCCCGGCCCGCATCCAGTGCACCACCACCGCCGACAGCGCCCGCACCGTGGGATTTCCTCCACGAGAGCTCCGTGACCTGCAACTCCGTGTCCGCGCCGAGCAGCAGACGCCCGAGTGGAAGACGCGTTACGCGGTCCGCTCCGGAGTGGAGGGCACGGTCAACGAGTTCGCCCACGGCCACGGCATGCGGCGCTGCCGCTACCGAGGGCAGGGAAAGGCCCACATCCAGCACGTCCTGACGGCCATCGCCGTCAACATCGAGCGCCTCAGCGGATTGCCACCGGCCGAGGAAGCCCCCATACCCCGCCGACCGACTGCCTTCCAGAGCTACCTCGACCAGCGCGAGTTACCTCGGCTGAAATCCTGGCGAACCCTGGGCAGTTGACCTCGCCAACCCCAAGATCCCCGACAGAGTCAAGCTAGTCCGCGGTGGTGTCGAGGCCGTTGACCAGGCCGCGCAGGACGGGGCCGTACTCCGGGTGGGACAGGGCGAAGGCCATCTGGGCGACCAGGTAGTCGGCCGGGTTGCCGGTGTCGTACCAGCGGCCCTTGATGACCTGCCCGTACACCGCGCGGGTGGCGGCGTAGGCGTTGATGGCGTCGGTCAGGTAGACCTCGCCGGTCCGGTGCTCGTACCAGCGGCGGGTCTGCTCGCGCAGTTCGTCGATGATGCCGGGGGTGACGACGTAGCCGCCGATGGCCGCGTACGCCGACGGAGCGGCCGCGGGCTCGGGCTTCTCGACCAGGCCGGTGATGCGGAGCTGGCCGTCGCCGAGGTCTTCCTTGACTATGGGCACGCCATAGCGCTGGGATTCGGTGGGGTCCATCGGCAGCAGGGCCAGCACCGGACAGCCGGTCTGCTCGTACGCGCGGATCAGCTGCTGCGCGCGGGGGATCTCGGCCACGAAGACGTCGTCGGGCCACAGCACCAGTACGGGCTCGTCACCGAAGGACCGGGCGGCGTTCAGCACCGGCGTGCCGTTGCCGTACGGGCCGTACTGGTCGAGGTAGGTGATGTGGCCCTGGCGGGCCAGCTCCGCGACCTCTTCCACGGCGTCCGCGTAGGCTGTCTTGCCGTCCTCGCGGAGTTGCTCGACGAGGGCCGGGTTGGGGCGGAAGTGGTCCTGGATGAGGCTCTTGCCGCCGGAGACGACGATGGTGATGTCGGTGATGCCGGAGTCCACCAGTTCGCGCACGGTGTGCTCGATGACCGGCTTGTCACCGACCGGCAGCATCTCCTTCGGTGTCGCCTTCGTCAGGGGCAGCAGACGGGAACCGAGGCCGGCGGCGGGGATCACAGCCCTGCGAATCGTCGGGGACATCATGTCTCTCTCGGTCGAGCGGCACACCGTACCGGTTGGTACGGAGCCCCGGGCGCACACGGTCGCGCGGCTCCGTAAGGAAAGCCTACCCAGGCGCTCCTCGGTCGCCGCGCGCCCGCCCCCGCCCGAGCCGGCGCGAGGCGTCCTGGACGGCTTCCATCCGCCCGTCGAGGTCCACGAGCGCCGAACCGGTAGTTCCCGGCGATGCACGACTACCGACCGGGGTGGCTCGCCGATGGGGGGCCGGAAGGCGGGTGGGGTCCGATGGCGACGAAGACGGGACCTCGGTCCGGGCGGGGCCGTCCGTCGCCCGCGGTGTTGTGCAGCAGTGCCCGGGCCACGGCGTGCGCCTTGACGACCGCTCGGTCGGACACCGGTCCCGCGTGACGTCGGCGTACGACGGCGGTCCACAGGTCCAGCCAGCGATCGAAGTACTCGGCGCGCAGCGGGCTCTCGGCGTGCAGGTCCCGGTGCGCGCGGAGGGCGTTGCGGCGGTAGACGCCCGGGGTGAGCAGAGCACTCTCCCAGAAGTCGGCCATGACCGGCAGGTGGGCGGCCATGTCGACTCGCGCCACCTCGGTGAACAGCCGCCCGATGAGCGCATCGTCGAGGACCTCGTCGTAGAACGCCTCGACCAGCCGCTCCACGTCCTGGCGGTCGTGGATGTCGCGCAGTCGCCCCGGCGCGGCGGGCGACCGCTGCGCTTGGTCGTCCCGGGCCGTGCGGTTCCTCGGGAACCGGGTTCGACGCATGGTGTCGTCCGCTCCGTCCCTCACTGGTCGAGCCAGAGGTCGGGACCGAAGACCTCGTAGTGGATGGCGGAGGGGTGCAGCCCCTTCGCCAGCAGTTCGCCGCGCACCATGCGCATGAACGGCAACGGTCCGCAGAGATAGGCGGTGGTGTCGGGGGCGGGGGTGAGGTGGTCGAGCGTGGCGAGGCCGGCGAAGACGTTGGTGCCGGGGGAGTGGTGGGCGTCGTTCTCGTACCACAGGTGAAGATCGGCGCTGTTCAGACGGCTGACGAGGTCCGCCTGCTCGTCGCGGTGGACATGGTCGAGGGGAGAGCGGTCGGCATGGACGACGGTGACCGGACGCGCGGAGGAGGTGAGGGCGAGATGGTCGAGCATCGACAGCATGGGGGTGATGCCGATACCGGCGGAGGCGAGGAAGAGGGGGGTGTCGGCCTCGGGCAGTACGAGGTCACCGGCGGGCAGCGAGACATCCAGGATGTCGCCCACCTCGGCGTGGGCGTGCAGCCAGGACGAGACCTCGCCGTCGGGAACGGTACCGCGGGCGGCCTTCTCGCGCTTGACCGTGATGCGCCAGGTCTTGTGATCCGGTGCGGTGGACAGGCTGTACTGGCGGATCTGGCGGGCGCCGTCGGGCAGTTCCACGCGGACACTGACGTACTGCCCGGGCCGGAAGGGAGCGGTGGGCCGACCGTCGGTCCGGCGCAGTACCAGGGACACGGCGTCGGCGGACTCCTGGCGGCGCTCGGCCACCTCCATGCGCCGCCACACGTCACCGTCGGCCACGCCGGCCTCGGCGTACAGACGGGCCTCGATGGCGATCAGGGCGTTGGCCATCAGCCAGTAGACCTCGTCCCAGGCAGCCCCGACCTCGGGGGTGACCGCGTCGCCGAGCACCTCGGCGACCGCCCCGAGCAGGTGGCGTCCGACCAGGGGGTACTGGTCGGCGGTGATGCCCAGCGAGACGTGCTTGTGGGCGATGCGCGACAGAACGGCGTCCGGGCGTTCGTCGGGTCGCTCGACCAGGAGCGTGGCGAAGGCCGCCACCGAGCCGGCCAGTGCCTCGCGTTGGGCGCCGGTGGCCTGGTTGGTCCGGTTGAACAGATGCCGCAGCAGTTCCGGACGCTCCTCGAACAACCGCCGGTAGAACACCTCCGTGATTGTGGTCAGCGAGGCTCCCACCACGGGAAGCGTCGTCCGTACGACGGGGGCCGACTGAGCGGAAAGCATCAGACACACTCCTGGTTCGATGTCGGTTGGTTGAATTGGTATGTGGGACTCGAATTTTTGCTCGCACGTCTGCCGGGCGCGCACGATCCCGCGATGTGGTCGTTGCATCGACAGTCGGGCGTCAGTCGGGCGTCAGTCGGGCGTCAGCCGGGGGGAGTACCCAGTGCCAGCAGTACCGGGCCCGTCGGTGACGTCACCAGATCGTCCACGGTCGCACCGTTCAGCGAGGAGTAGAACGCCTCCTGCGCCTCCCGCAGTGCCCGCCGCAACCGACAGGCGCCTGCGAGGGGGCAGGGGGTGTCGCCCTCGCACACCACGGCTTCCCGGTCCCCTTCCAGCGTCCTGACCAGATTCCCCACCCGAGTGCTCCGGCCGGAGTCGGTGAGGGTCAGCCCACCGTTGCGCCCGCGCCGCGCCTCGATCACACCCAAATGCTGCAACTGTGCGATCGCCTTCGCCATGTGCGTATAGGGGACGCTCATGGAATCGGCGATCTGCCTCGTGGTCAGCAACTCCTCGCTGTCCACGACGGCCAGGCGCATCACTGCCCGAAGTGCGAGATCCGTGTATCTGGTCAGCCTCACGGAGGCAGCGTATCAATGTTGCATCGCAGATACGTATTTAAGGGGGGTGTGGGTGAGTGTCATACGTCTCGTCGGCGCGGCGGCGGCGCCGACGCCCGGCCGTCACGCTGTACGCGCCCCGCCTTGCGGACGGAAGCTGACCGCAAGGCTCCCTACGGTCGTGTCATGACCCAGCCCCAGCCCCAGACACATCCCCAGACAGAGACGCAGGCGCAGGCGCAGAGGATTCTTGTCACCGGCGCCACCGGAACCGTTGGGCGTCAGGTCGTCGCCGAGCTTCTCGCCCGCGGTCATGCTGTCCGCGCCCTCACCCGGGATGCGTCGAGGGCCGCGCTCCCGGCCGAAGTCGAGGTGGTGCAGGGCGATCTGGACCACCCCGACAGTCTGATCCCGGCCCTGGAAGGTGTCACCGGCGTCCATCTGATCACCTTCGGTGGGGCATATTTCGCCCCGCTCGAGACCGGTCCGCAGATCCTGAAGCCGGCCCGCGCGGCCGGCGTACGCCGGGTCACCGTGCTGCATGGCGGCGGGCCGTCCCCGCTGGAGGACGCTGTGCGTGCCGACGACCGTGTGGACTGGACCGTGCTCATGCCGGTCGAGTTCATGGCCAACGCCCTGGAGTGGGCGGACGGCATCGTGGGCGCCGACGCAGTCCGCGAGCCGTTCGTCTCCCGGCTGAGCGCCATGGTCCACGAAGGTGACATCGGCGCTGTCGCCGCGGTCGCGCTCACCGAGGAGGGCCACGCGGGCCAGGAGTACGTGATCACCGGCCCCGAGCTGCTGACCGTTGGCGACAAGATGGCGACGATCGCCGCCGCTCGGGGCCGCGAGATCACCCTGATCGAGCTCACCGAGGAACAGGCCGTCGCGCAATGGCGGGCGGCGGGCCACCCGGAGGACGTGATCGGCTTCCTGCTCCAGGCGTACGGGAACACGCCGGAGGTCGGCCGCACGGTCCTCGACACCGTCGAGAAGGTCACCGGCCACCCGGCCCGCACGTTCGCCCAGTGGGCCGCGCGGCACGCGGACGCCTTCACGACGCGGGCCTCTTGAGCCGACAGTCGGACTCAACGGATCAGGGAACTCCCAGGCCGCTCAGCGCCTGCATGGCCTCGCGCTCGATGCGTGAAAGATCGAGAAGAACCGTGCCGGCCTCCTGGAGGCACTGTTCCTCGCCCGATTCGCCGGCCTTCTTGATCAGCGCTGCCACTTCCGTCCACAGGGTGGCTGCCTCGGCGTACAACGTGTGACCGGTACGCAAGTGGCCGCTGTCGAGCACTGCGCCGCATTCGGCGAGGAAGTCGCGGTAGAGGTTGCGGAACAGGGCGCCGCCGGTGCCGGCCTTCTCCATCAGCAGGGCGGCCTGCGGCAGATCCCGGCCCGGGTTGTCGGTGCGCTGAAGCCAGGTGCGTACGAGCTTGGCGGCCTTCTCGATGCCCCGGTGGCCCAGGTTGGCGATGGGCGGGTCGAGGAAGGCGTCGGCGCAGGCGGTGATGGCCGGAACGATGCGGTCCCGTGGGGAGGGCGGGCTTCCTGGTGGTGTGGTGAGGGTGAACGAGCGGTGCCTGGCGCTCATCGGACCGCGTGCGGCTCTGGCCCGGGCGAGGCCGGCCAGGCTGGTGGTCACGGCTCCACCTTGCTGGTCGGTGTCCACCAGGTAGGCGTCGTGGTCGTCGTAGCCGTACAGGGCGACGACATGACCGCCGAAGTGCACCTTCGATCCGAAGTAGTCCAGGTGGTAGCTGTCGAGCTGCAGTCCGACCGGACGGCCGGCGTCGATCGGGGCCGTCACGTTCTCCCAAGCCCTGCGAGGCGAGCCGGTCTCCTTGACCAGCAGTTCCAAGCCGAGTCCGGCGGCCAGATTTCTGGTGAGGTCGAATGGCTTGACCCGCCCTCCGAGGAAGGGGAAGGCCATGTTCTTGCTGTCCCAGTAGATGAAGGACAGGCCCGAGCCGAGACCGAAGAGCATGGGCTCGGACAGATCGAGCCCTTGGTGGCGCAGCAGCACCCCCAGGGCAGTCGTCTCGCAGTGCTGCGTACCGCGAGGCTCGATGTCTCTCACGTGGGTCATGCCGCGCTCTCCTGGACAGGGACGATCGGCCGGGTCATCGGTTTGGGGCGCAGAGGCCGATACGCAGGGTCTCGGCCACGGTCCTCCGGGCGGAGCACCTTCCGCCGACCGCTTCAGCATCTTCGGTGAGGAGTCCGTCGCGCACGCCATCGAGGAAACTTCTCCCACCGCGGGAGAGTTCATCGCCGTCCCCAAGGGCTGCGAGGCCGCCCTGGTTCCGGGACCGGTCCGTCCGCTACCCGACGGGACGGGACAGGCGCTTCACTTCCTGGGCGGCCTCGCGTGCTGCCTGTTCGGCCCGGGACACGCCGTCAGCCGCCGCCTCGTACCGTTTCTGCGCTTCCCGCTGTTCCTGGTCCGCCTGTTGAAGGTCCTCGCGTGCCTGCCGCAGCCGCCGCTCGGCGGCGGACACCTCTCGTCCGGCCTGGTCGTGCCGGTCACGTGCCCGTTTCAGCAGCGCGTCGGCGTCCGCTCGCGCGGTGCGCAGCTCACGCAGCCGTCGGTCGGCGGCCCGGGCCGCTTCGCGGGCCTGACCGAGTCGCTCCTGCTTCCGGCGGCGTTGCTCGGCGACCTCGTCCTTTCCGCGAGTCCGTGCGGCAGGTGGCCTGTCAGCCGCTCGAACCTGCTCTCGGGGTGTGTCGGGCGTCGCGGCCGTACGACTGGGAAAGTCCGTCGGCGGGGTGAGGGCGCTCTCCAGACGGCCGGTGGCCCACCGGTCGGCCGCTTCCTGGTCGGCGAGCACGGCACGCAGCGTGGCCTCGACGTCTCGCTGCATCGTGTCCGACAGCCGGTGGCCTGCCTCGACGGCGAGCTCGGCGGCCTGGCGGGACATTGCGGCGACGATGCTCCGGCGCTGCTCGGACAGCTCCTTGACCCCGTCGGCATCCAGACTCCGGTAGGCGTCGCGCAGCGCCCGTCCCAACTCCAGGAACCGCCGGCTCTCCTCCGGCTGGGAGCGCAGCAGCAGATTCGCTGCCCAGGCCGCGAGCGAGGGACGACGGGCCGCGTGAATCCGGCGTGCGTCCTCCACGCGTCCGGCGGCTTTGGCCTCGGCCGCCATGTCCTCGCGGCGGGCGACGAATTCGGGCGGCGGCGTGGCGTAGAGCTCGTTCAGAGCCCTTTCCATGTCGTGGCCGTCACTGTCTCGCGCACCTTTACGCCGCATGATCATCAGATTGGCTCGGGCCGCGCCCCCGCGCACCTCGGGGCCGAACCCCGTCTCTTCACGGCGCCCTACGATGGCCCGCTCTCCGGGTCGGCCGACGGCCCCTCCGGGACCTCGGGCGAGCTTGCTGCCGGGCAGCCCCACTTCACCGTGCACACGGCCGACGCGTCGCACGCGGTGCGCCCGGAACGCCCTGTCCAGGTCGCCGAGCCCATCCGTTCCTTCGCCGCCGGCCCGGGCCTGCCTGCCCTCATGACGCGCCGATGCCTGCGCTGAACAGCCGTCGCACGCCCGTGTGTGCCCCTCGAACGCCGCACGCCCGTGTGTGCCCCCGAACGCCGCACGCCCGTGCCGCCGCACGCCCTGTGCGTCGCCGGCCGTTCGCGCACCCGCAACCGCCGGGCCTCCTGGAAGAGACGGTCGGTGTGGTCGGACAGTACGCCGCCCAGGAGCAGCTCCGGGGTGTAGAAGGACCGTGCGGCGGCCGCCACCTGCCGTGCGGACAGGGCGATTCGACAAGCGCCGTGCGAACCCTGCGACGAACCCGGAGCCCGGCAGCAGCCCGGAGGGCGACCACCTCACCGTGCAGCACCGGGCCGTCCGCCCCGGAGCTGACCCCGCTCCCCAGGACCTCGCCGGTACGGGTGTCGACGATCACCGCGCCGAACGGCCACTCGGGGTTCCGCCGAGCCTGAAGGCACCCGCGCCAAGCTGAAACGACTGGGCAAACTCGGCATCCTCACCGAGGCCGACGCCGGCGACTTCGCCAGGAAGCAATAGCCGACAGAACCCCCACCAGCAACCTTGCCCCCACCTCAGCCAGAAACGGACATCGACTGATGAAGCGCCCACTCACATGCCTCGTCGGCCAGATCGGCGACATACACGGGCGCTTACAACCGGATCTCACCGAAACCGAAGGTGCCGCCGGTACAGCCGAGATCTGAACCGATACCAGGAATCAGGCCGCGACGAGCTCCTGCTCGCTCATGCGCTCCGGGTGTCGCATGGGCATCTGCTACGGCTGCGTTGCGACATCCGGCCGGAGTCCCCTGCCGGGCTACCAGGACGCCAGTGAGCCATCCGTGTTGCGCCAGACCGGGTTGCGCCAGCGGTGGCCGCGTTCGGCGGCGGCCCGGACCGCGTCCTCGTCGATGGTGATGCCGAGACCGGGTGCGGTCGGGCGGTCGATGTAGCCGTCGCGGAACGTGAAGGGCGTGGTGTCGGCGAGGTAGTCCAGCAGTCCGCTGCTGTCGCCGTAGCCGATGCCCAGCGCCTGTTCCTGGATGAGGAAGTTGGGGATCGCGAAGTCGAGCTGCAGACTGGCCGCGAGGGCGATCGGGCCGAGCGGGCAGTGCGGTGCCACCAGGACGTCGTACGCCTCGGCCATCGCGGCGATCCGGCGGCTCTCGGAGATTCCGCCGGCGTGGCTGATGTCGGGCTGGGCCACGGCGATGCCGTCGGAGAGCACCGAGCGGAAGTCCCAGCGGGAGTACAGCCGTTCGCCGGTGGCGATGGGGATGGAGGTGGAGCGCACCACGGCGCCGAGGTCCTGGGAGAACTCCGGAAGCACGGGCTCTTCGACGAAGAGCGGCAGGAGCGGCTCGAGGTGGGGCAGCACGCGGCGGGACATCGCCCCACTGAACCGGCCGTGGAAGTCCAGCGCCAGGTCGCGCTCCGGCCCGATGGCATCGCGAACCGCGGCCACTCCGTCCACGATGGCGTTGATCGCGGCGGGGGCGGCGAGTGGCTCCAGCTGGCCGCAGGGGTTCAGCTTGACCGCCGTCATGCCCTTGGCGACCTGCTCGGCGGCCGACTCGGCCAGCTCCTCGGGGGTTTCGCCGCCGACCCAGCCGTAGACGCGGACCCGGTCGCGCACGTGGCCGCCGAGGAGCTGGTGGACCGGGACGCCGTGTGCCTTGCCCGCGATGTCCCACAACGCCTGGTCGATTCCGGCCAGGGCGCTGTTCAGGACGACTCCGCCGCGGTAGAAGCCGCTCTTGGCGAGCACCTGCCAGTGCTCCTCGATGCGGGCGGGGTCCTGGCCGAGCAGGTAGTCGAACATCTCCTCGACGCAGCGGGCGACGGTGTGGGCCTTGCCCTCGACTATGGGCTCACCCCAGCCGGAGATTCCCTCGTCGGTGTCGACGCGCAGGAAGAGCCAGCGCGGTTCGACGAGGAAGAGTTCGTATCCAGTGATCTTCATGGGCTGGACCTCCGGGTCCTGTGCTGTGTATGGCCCGGTGTGGGCCGAGGCTCGGTGGGTGGTGGGTGGTGGGTGGATCGGTCGTGGCCGAAAGCGAGCGCGGGGAACTGCCTGCTCGCGGGGACGGAAGGGGCGTTGGTACGGGGGAGGGGCTTGCCGTCCGGGGGGAGGCGCGGGAAAGCAGGGGAAGGGGCAGGGCGCATCGGCCGACGCCCGACGCCCTATTCCTGGGAGCTGATGCTGCGGCCACCGTCCACGAGCAGGTTCTGGCCGGTGATGAAGGAGGCGTCGTCGGAGGCGAGGAACGCCACGGCGGCGGCGATGTCCTCGGGGGCACCGAGCCTGCCGACCGGCGTGCGCGCGACGGTCTGCGCCTTGTACTCCGGGGGTGTACCGGCCCACAGGGCGGTCAGCACGGCCCCGGGCAGGACGGAGTTGAACCGGATCCGCCCCCCGTACTCGACGGCCAACTGCCTTACGAGGGCGTCGATTCCGCCCTTGGCCGCCGCGTAGGCGGGGAAGCCCTTGAAGCCGATGGCCGCGTGCACGGACGAGGTGATCACCACCGCGCCGCCGGCCGTCCTGAGGAGGGGAACCCCGGCCCGGACGCCGTAGAACACGGAGTCGAGGCAGAGCCGCAACTGGTCGTGCCAGGACGCGTCGTCGAGTTCGTGTGCCGCTCCGTGCAGGTTGCGGCCCACGTTGAGGTGGAGCACGTCGAGGCGCCCGGTCCAGGACTCGGCCTCGGCGACGGCCGCGGCCCACTGACCCGGGGAGGTCACGTCGAGGGGCCGGTCCCGTGCCCGCCCGCCCCCCGTGCGGATGTCCTCGGCCACGCGCTGGGCGGCCTCGGCGTCCACGTCGGTGACGAGGACGGACGCCCCCTCGGCCGCCAGCCGCCGGGCGGTGGCCGCCCCGATGCCGGAGCCGGCCCCGGTGAGCAGGGCCGTACGGCCGGTGAAACGTGCCGGTGCGGCGGCGACGGTCATGGCGTTCCTCCTGGTTCTGCCGGTCCGGCCGTGGAGCCACGCAGCACCAGCCGCGGCTCGGTCGGTACGACGACGTCTCCCACCGGCCTGTTCTCGATGGTGGCCACCAGGGCGTCCACGGCAGCGGTCCCCAGTTCGTACAGGGGCATCGCGACGGTGGTCAGCGGGGGATGGAGATGCGCGGCCACGGGCAGGTCGTCGTTGCCGACCACGGAGACGTCCTCCGGGATCCGGAGGCCGAGGTTTCTGATCGCGGCCATGGCGCCTATCGCCTGGGCGAGCGAGCTGGTGTAGAGGGCGGTGACCGGCGGGTGCGCACTGCCGGCGGCGGGACGCAGCAGTTCCCGCGCGGCCGAGCCGCCGCCGTCCTCGGTGAAGTCCCCGGACGCCACCGGAGCGGCGTCCAGCCCCAGGGCGTCCGCGTGGCGCAGGAACGCTTCTTTGCGGACCTCGCTGGGTGTGATCCCGGCGGGACCCGCGATGTGGCCGACCCTGCGGTGGCCGAGCCCGTGCAGGTGGTCGAGCGCGGTCACGCTGGAGCGGGCGACGTCCATGGTGACGTTGCGGCCGGACCCCTCCACGGCGCGGTTGAGGAAGACGTGGGGGACCGGGCTGTGGTTCAGGGTGTCCAGCAGGGGGTGGCCGGGGCGGGCGGAGGCGATGAGCAGTCCGTCGACCCTGCCCTCCTGCACCAGGTCGTTGAAGGAGTCGTCGGCCTCCTGCCCGTCGAAGTCCTCCGCCAGCAGGGAGAGATAGCCCAGCTCGCGGGCCCGCTGATAGGCGCCGCGGGCGATGGTGACGTACGTGGGGTTGCCGAGGGCGGGGATCAGCAGGGCCAGTGCGTGGGTGCTGGCGCCGGCCAGGGCACGGGCCCCGGAGTGGGGGCGGTAGCCGAGTGTCTCGGCGGCCTCGTGGACGCGGCGGCGCGTCTCCGGCCGTACGGACAGGTCCTGTCGGCCGTTGAGCACCTTGGACACGGTGGCCTTGGAGACCCCGGCCGCGTGTGCCACATCCACGAGCCTGGCCCTGACGGGCTGTTCCGGCACGTGCTCCCCCTCCCATTAGACGTCGCCCGGGTCCACTGGTGCGGGCCGAGAGTGACTTGTTCGTAGCTCTTGACACTTCCTGGAAACGCAACTTAACGTTCGCGAAAGTTTCAGTCAACCGGTTTCCCCAGACGGAAATAAGCGGTAAATCTATGCAGAGCCCTTTAAACCGGCCATAGAGACACTGCTAGCTATCGGCCAAATCTGACGCGGAGTCAGCTGGCCGAAGGTGCCCCGAGCTCACCGCCGACGCGACCACCGTCGCACCCGCGGTCCGCTGGATCGGTGCGCGCACTCGTCCACGCCGACGGATGCGCCGCGACCAGGGCATCAACACCACTGCCGAGCGAGCCGGTACTCCACCGGCCGCCGTGCCTCTCTGTTCGCTCGTTGCGGCAACCCCTCATGCCGCAATGGGCCCCCTCGTACATCCCGTAGCCGCGTACGTCCGCCACGAAAGGCCCATCAGCATGCCCATGTCAAAGATGACATCCCTTGACAGACGCCGCTTCCTCGCCGTCTCCGCCGGAACCGCGCTCGCCGCGACCGGTCTGTCCGCCTGCGCCGGCTCCGTCGACAACGGCACGAACGGCTCGGGGAGCGGCAAGACGACGCTCACCGTGATGACGGTCGAGAACGAGTGGGACAAGAAGGGCCTCAAGGCCGCCGAAGAGGCGCTTGGGATGGACCTCAACGTCATCATCTGGGACGCCACCAAGCTCAACGCCATGCTCGCCGCCAAGAATCCGCCGGACGTCGTCCGCGGCTTCGGCGCGACCGAGACCCCGTACTTCGCCGCCCGCGGCCTGATGACTGACCTGGACCCGTACTTCGCCAAGAGTTCGGTGCTGAAGCCCTCCGACCTCGACCCGGTCAACGACGTGTGGCGCTACGACGGCAAGAAGCAGGGCGCGGGCCCGCGCTACGGCATGGCCAAGGACTACTCCCAGGACTCCATGTTCTGGTACCGCACCGACCTGTTCGAGGCCGCCAAGCTGGACGTGCCCGGCGCGACCGACCCGATCTCCTACGACGAGTGGCTCGACCTGGGCAAGAAGCTGGTCAAGCGCCGCCTGGGCAAGGTCAAGGTGTACGGCCTGAACGCCACCGGCATGGGAGTCTTCCCCCAGCTCATGGGCATGACCGCCTCCGCCGGCGGCAGTCTGTTCGCCGAGGACCTGGCCACGGTGGACTTCTCCTCCCCGGAGGCGCTGAAGGCCCTGCGGTGGTACCTGGACTACGCCAAGGCCGACATCGGCCCGAGCGTCGTGAACCCCAACCCGGACGGCTGGGACGGCCCCACCTACCAGGCCAACCGGATGGCGATGAGCTGCAACGGCTACTGGTTCGGCGGATTGATCGGCGCCGATCCCAAGCTCGCCGAGGTCTCCCGCTTCGCGCCCGCCCCGCAGCTCGGTGGCAACCGCGTCAGCTCCTGCTTCGGCGCCACCGGCTTCTGGATCCCCAGGGACGCCAAGAACAAGGACGCGGCCTGGAAGTTCTTCGAGTGGTACTTCGCCGGCAAGCCCGCCCAGGACCGGGCGGCCAGCGGATGGGGCATACCGTCCCTGAAGTCGCTGCGCCCGAACATGCCGCAGACCAACGCCTTCCAGAAGCAGGCGTTCCAGGTGCAGGAACAGGAGCTGCCGCACTTCTCGGTGCTCAGCTTCACCCCTTACGCCCAGCAGGCCGCCCTGGAGGGCGTGCTGAACAAGGTGCTGCCGGGCGCCGTGAAGTCCGGCACGTCCGCCGGCAAGGTCGCCGATCAGCTCAACTCCCGGATGAACGAGGCGCTCGCCCAGGGCAAGGAACTCGTGGGATGAGCACCGAACAGATCACCGCGCCGGGCGCGCCGTCCCCTTCCGGGGGGACGGCCGCCCGGCCCGGGCCCCGCACCCGCGCGCACGCCGGTCGCGGGCCCCGCTCGCTGACCACCCGGCGGGCCTGGGCCTTCTACGTGTTCGCCGCACCCTGGGTGCTGGGCTTCCTGGCCCTGACGGCGTTCCCGCTCGGCTACGCGTTGTGGCTGAGTCTGACCAACGCCGACGGGCTGTCGCAGAACTCCCGCTTCGTCGGTCTGGAAAACTACCGGGAGGTCCTGACCGACCCGGAGACGATGTCCTCCCTGGCCCGCACCGGCGTCTTCGTCGCGATCACCGTGCCGCTGTCCATCGCCGCGGGGCTGCTGCTGGCGGTGCTGGTCAACCAGCCGATCCGGGCCCGCGGGCTGTTCCGCACCCTGCTGTACCTGCCCGCGATCGTCCCGCCGGTGGGTGCCGCTCTCACCTTCAAGCTGATCTTCGACCGGGACTCGGGCGCGGCCAACGGTGTCCTGGACGCCCTGCACGTCAACGGTGTGAGCTGGCTGATGGACCCCTACGCCCGCTGGGTCCTGGTCACCCTGACCCTGTGGGGCGCCGGCAACACCATGATCATCTCACTGGCGGGGCTCCAGGACATTCCCAAGGAGCTGCACGAGGCCGCCCGTGTGGACGGGGCGAACGCCTGGCAGTCCTTTACCAAAATCACCGTGCCGATGCTCTCCCCGGTGCTGTTCTTCCAGGTCATCACGGGCATCATCGCCGCCGTGCAGAGTTTCCTGCCGCTGCTGATCTCCCTCGACCCCACCCCCAGGGGCGTCACGTCCGTCCCCGAGAGCAACTACCTGTTCATGATCAACGTGTTCGCCCAGTACTTCGCCAACGGCCGTTACGGATACGCCTCCGCGATGCTCTGGCTGCTGTTCCTGATCATCGTCGCGATCACCTTCCTCGTCTTCAGACTCAGCAAGGGCGCGGTCTTCTACTCCGTCGACCCGGAGGCGGCCAAGCCGTCCAGACAGCGCACGATCGGAGGCAAGTGATGGTGTTCCCTCGTAGAAGCGCCGTCTACATGCTGCTCGTCGGCGCCCTCGTCCTCTTCCTCGGCCCGTTCGGCTGGCTGCTGAACACCGCCCTGAAGAACCCCTCCGAGCTGCGCGCGCTGCCGGTCCACTGGTGGCCGCACGACCCCAGCCTGAACAACTTCTATGACGCGCTGACCCAGATCGACTACCTCGGCTACGCCCGCAACTCCCTGACGATCGCCACCGTCTACGCCCTGCTGGTCACGCTGGCCTCCGCGTGGGCGGGTTATGGATTCGCCCGCCTCGACGCGCCCGGCAAGCGGCTGATCTTCTCCGTGCTCCTGTCGACGATGATGCTGCCGCAGGTTCTCACCCTCATCCCGACCTACCTGCTGTTCGCCAAGATGCACCTCACCAACACCTATGTGCCGTGGGTGCTGTGGGGCCTGTGCGGAGCCCCGTACCTGATCTTCCTGTTCCGGCAGTTCTTCTCGAACATGCCCAAGGAACTGGAGGAGGCCGCGATCGTGGACGGCTGCGGGCAGATCCGCATCTTCTGGCGCATCTTCCTGCCACAGTCCTGGCCGGTCATCGCCACCAGCCTGATCCTGTCCTTCAGCTGGACCTGGGGCGACTACATCGCGCCCGCCCTGCTGCTGGACGACGCCCACACCACGCTCGCGGTCAAGCTCGCCTACGGCTACGTCAACGAGCACGGTGCCCCGCTGGGGAACCTGGTCGCCGCAGGCGCGGTGATGTACGTCGTCCCGGTGCTGGCGTTGTTCCTGATCGTGCAGCGGGGCTTCGTCGCGGGTGCCGCCACCTCCGGACTCAAGTGACCCCACGTTCACCAACTCACCTTCAGGCAAAGGAACTTCGCATGACGCACACCCAGGGAGCTCTCACGTCCCCCGCGGCGGTGGGGTCATGACGGAGCGTCCCGCCCTCACCCCGCAGCTCGGCCGGACCCGGGTCATGGCCATCCTCAGGTCGGCCGACGCCTCCGGGCTGCCCGCCGTGGCCCGGGCCCTCGCCTCCGGCGGCGTCACCTGCCTGGAGGTCACCCTCACCACCGCAGGAGCGCTCGACGCGCTGGCCCGCATCCGGGCGGAACTCGGCCCCGACGTAGCGGTCGGCGCGGGCACCGTGATCACCGGCGACCAGGCCAGGGACGCCCTGGCGGCGGGAGCGGAGTTCCTGGTCGCCCCCGTCGTGGACACCGAAGTCGTCCGGAACGCGGTGGACCGGGGTGTCCCGTGCTACCCGGGGGCCTGGACACCGACGGAGGTGTCACAGGCGTGGCGGGCCGGCGCCGCCGCCGTCAAGGTGTTCCCCGCGAGCACGGGCGGCCCCGCTCACCTGCGCCAACTGCGAGCGCCCCTGCCCGACATCCCACTCCTCGCCGTCGGCGGCGTCGGCATCGACGAGGCGCGGGACTACCTGGACGCGGGCGCCTGTGCGGTCGGAATCGGCTCCCCGCTGCTGCGCGGGACGGACCAGGACCCGACTCCGCAGGCACTGGGCGCCCTCACCACGAGGGCGCGCACCCTGCTGGACGCGGTAGGGACCACCGCACGGGCCGGGGAGGCGAACGCGTGAGCATATCCGCACCCCCGCCCGGCGAGCCCTACCTCGTCACCCTCGGCGACGTGCTCGCCGTCATGGCGGCCCGGGCCCCCGGCCCGTTCGCGCTCGGCACCACGCTGCGCCTGGGCATCGCCGGCGCGGAGTCCAACGTCGCCATCGGGGTCAGCCGGCTCGGCGGATCCGCGACCTGGATCGGCCGGGTGGGCGACGACGAACTCGGCGAACTCGTCCTGCGGGAACTACAGGCCGAAGGGGTCACCACCGTCGCCGCGCGCGACGCCGCCCCCACATCCCTGCTGCTCAAGGAGCGTCGCACCTCCACCCGGAGCCGTACGCGCTACTACCGCACCCACACCGCCGGCGCGCGGCTCACCGCCGACGACATTCCCGAGCACGTCGTCGCGGGGGCGGCGGTCCTCCACATCACGGGCATCACCCCGGCGCTCGGTGAGGGCCCCGCCCAGGCCGTGACCCGGGCCGTGGACATCGCCGCCGACGCCGGCGTGACCATCTCCCTGGACGTCAACTTCCGCTCGCTGCTGTGGAGTGAGGCCGAGGCCCGGCGCACCCTGCTGCCTCTGCTGCGCAGGAGCGACCTGGTCTTCGCCGGACCGCACGAGGCCGGGCTCGTGGTGCCCGGTGCCGAAGGACCGGAGGAACTCGCCCAGGGCATCTGCGACCTCGGACCCGACGGAGCCGTGATCAAGATCGGTGCCGACGGGGCGTACGCCCTCCTCGACGGACGGCCCCACCGGCAGCCCGCCGTACCGGTCCAGGTCCACGACTCGGTGGGCGCGGGAGACGCGTTCGCCGCCGGCTACCTGGCCGAACTGCTCGCGGGGGAGCCCCCGCAGCGGCGGCTGAGGACGGCGGCCCTGCTCGGCGCCTTCGCGGTGAGCACCGCCGGCGACTGGGAGGGCCTGCCCCGGCGCTCCGAACTGGGACTGCTCGACCACCACGACGACATCGTCCGCTGACACCTCCTTCCGCCCCGGCACAGCGACTCTCAGGACCACCCATGCCCACAAGCCCCTCCACCGGCGCGATCCCCTTCCTCACCGGCTCCTACACACCGGACTCCGGCGGGGACGGCCCCGGCATCGCCGCCCTGCTCCTCGACCCCGCCACCGGCCGCATGACGTACGACGACCAGGTGAAGCCGCTGCCCGTCAGCGGAGCCTCCTTCCTGGCCGCTCACCCGTCGCTCGACGTCGTCTACAGCACGAACGAGACCGGGGCGGGCACCGTCAGCGCCGTCGCCCGCGACCGAGACGGCACCCTGTCCCCGCTGGGCGACCCGGTGAGCGGCGGCGGGGCGAACCCGTGCCACCTCACCGTCCACCCGGGCGGTGAGTGGCTGCTGACCGCGAACTACGGCAGCGACACCGCGCCGGGCACCGTCGCGGTGCACCGGCTCGGCGCGGACGGACGCCTGTTGGAACCGACCGACCTCGTCGTCCATCAGGGCTCGGGCCCGGTCACCGGACGCCAGGAGGGAAGCCACGCCCATCAGGTCCTCCTCGACCCCGCGGGCCGTTTCCTGCTGGTGACCGACCTGGGGGCGGACGCGGTGTTCACGTACCGGCTGGACACCCGCACCGGCACCCTGGAGCGGGTCGCGGTGAATCCGACGCGCGCCGGATCCGGCCCCCGCCACCTCGCCTTCGCCCCCGGCGGTGACCTGGTGTTCAGCGCCGACGAGCTGTCCTCGACCGTCACCTGCCACCGCTACGACGCCACCGACGGCACCCTGACGGCCGTCTCCTCCGCTCCTGCCACGACAGCCCACGACGTCGTCAACCAGCCCGCCGGAATCGTGGCCTCGCCCTGCGGACGCTTCGTGTGGGTGAGCAACCGGGGCGCCGACACGGTCGCCGCGTTCCGCCTCACCGGCACCACCCTGGAACCGGTCGGCGAGGTCCCCGCCGGCGGCACATGGCCCCGCGGCCTGACCCTGGCGGCCGGCCACCTGCTCGTCGCCAACCAGCACAGCGGCACCCTCGCCGCCCTGCGGGTCCTGGACGACGGCACCCTCACCCGGCCCCACCCGCCGGTCTCCGCCCCCTCGGTGGTCTGCGCGCTGGCGCTCTGATCCCCCTCTCCCGTCGCCCCCCTCCCGCCCTCCTTCTTCCTTGTCACACCTGAAAGGCAGTCATGTCCCAGCCCGGCACCACGCCCGCCGCCCGCTTCACCCTCGATCCGGCCTTCGCGGTCGGCAGTGTCAACCCACGTGTGTTCGGATCGTTCGTCGAGCACATGGGGCGCTGCGTCTACACCGGCATCTACGAGCCCGGCCATCCCACCGCCGACGCGGACGGACTGCGCCAGGACGTCCTGGAGCTGGTCCGTGAGCTCGGTGTGACCACCGTCCGCTACCCCGGCGGCAACTTCGTCTCCGGCTACCGCTGGGAGGACAGCGTGGGCCCGCGCGAGGAGCGGCCGGCCCGGCTGGACCTGGCCTGGAAGTCCACCGAGACCAACCAGTTCGGCCTGGGCGAGTTCATGGACTTCTGCGGTAGGACGGGCATGGAGCCCATGATGGCCGTCAACCTCGGCACACGAGGCGTGGAGGACGCGGTACGGCTGCTGGAGTACGCGAACCACCCCGGCGGCACCGAGCTGTCCGACCGCCGAGCCGCCCACGGCGACAAGGAGCCGTACGGCATCCGGATGTGGTGCCTGGGCAACGAGATGGACGGCCCCTGGCAGACCGGCCACAAGACACCCGAGGAGTACGGCCGCCTCGCCGCCGAGACCGCCCGTGCCATGCGGCAGGTCGACCCCGGTCTGGAACTGGTCGCCTGCGGCAGCTCCAGCTCCTCCATGCCGACCTTCGCCTCCTGGGAGTCGACCGTCCTCCAGGCCACTTACGACCTCGTGGACTACGTATCCCTGCACGCCTACTACGAGGAGATCGACGGCGACCGGGACTCCTTCCTGGCCTCCGCCGTCGACATGGAGCACTTCATCGAGTCGGTCGTCGCCACCTGCGACCACGTGCGCGCCCGCCTCAAGGCGAAGAAGCACATCAACCTCTCCTTCGACGAGTGGAACGTCTGGTACCAGAAGCGGCCCAACCCGCACGCCGTGGAAGAGTGGCAGCAGGCGCCGCGCCTGCTGGAGGACGTCTACACCGTCACCGACGCCGTGGTCTTCGGCTCGCTGATGATCGCCCTGCTGCGGCATGCCGACCGGGTCACCGCGGCATCCCTCGCGCAGCTCGTCAACGTCATCGCGCCGATCATGACCGAGCCGGGCGGCCCGGCGTGGCGGCAGACCACGTTCTACCCCTTCGCCCAGGCGTCGGCGTACGGACGTGGCCGGGTGCTGCGCGTCGAGGTGGACAGCCCGACGTACCCGACCGCCCGTTTCGGTGACGTACCGCTGCTGCACGCCACCGCGGTCACCGACGACGAGACGGGCGCCGTCACCGTCTTCGCCGTCAACCGCGGCCAGACGCGGGCCCTGCCGCTGACGATCGACCTGAGCGGCGTCGAGGCCCTCACCCTCGCGGAGCACCTGGTCCTGGCGGACAACGACCCGGAGGCCACCAACACCGCGGACAGGCCCGACCGCGTCACCCCGCACACCGCCACCGGCACCACCGTCGGCGACGGCGTCCTCCACGCCGAACTCGAACCGATGTCCTGGAACATGATCCGCCTGACGCGCCGTCAGGACTGAGGGAAACACCGATGACAGCCATTGACCGCCCCCTGTTCCGCGACCCCATTCACGACGGCGCGACCGACCCCACCGTCGTCTTCAACCGGCACGCCGGCGAGTGGTGGATGTTCTACACGAGCCGCCGCGCCGACGCGCCACCGATGAACGACGTGAGCTGGGTCCACGGGACCGACCTCGGGATCGCGTCCTCCGCGGACGGCGGGGCCACCTGGCTGTACCGGGGAACCGCCGAGGGGCTCGACATCGAGCCAGGGCGCCACACCTACTGGGCGCCCGAGATCGTCGACGACGGAACCGAGTACCACATGTTCGTCAGCGTGATCCGCGGGGTCCCGACCCAGTGGGCGGGCCACACGCGCGTGATCCGTCACTACACGAGCCACGACCTCTTCTCGTGGACCTACCGTTCCACCTTGCCGCTCTCGTCCGAGAGGGTGATCGACGCCTGCGTCCTGCGGCTCCCCACAGGCGGCTACCGCATGTGGTACAAGGACGAGGCCGATCACGCGCACACCTACGCGGCGGACAGCGACGATCTGGCACGGTGGACCGTCCGGGGGCCTGCCGTCGAGTGCTCGAATCACGAGGGCGCGAACGTCTTCGAGCTCGGCGGCAGTTACTGGATGCTCGTCGACGAATGGCATGGACAGCGGGTTCTTCACTCCCGGGACCTGGAGACATGGGAACCGCGAGGACTCGTCCTCGACCGTTCCGGCCAGGGCCCGGACGACGGGGGATACGGCTACCACGCCGACGTCGTCACCAGCGAACTCGGCGCCTACGTCTTCTATTTCACGCACCCGGGGCGGTCCGACGACGGCGCCGTACACCGCAGCGACGACAACGACCGCCGGAGCTCGATCCAGGTCGCCCGCCTGCGGGTGAGCGGAGACACTCTCGTGTGCGACCGCGACGAAGCCCTTGAGGCACCCATCCTTCCTCTCGAAGGGCCGGTCCGGTGACCGGGATTCGAAAGGCGACGAAGGGGGCCCGTCGCACGGGGAGGGTCCCGTTCGTCGGCGTGCTCCTGCTCGTCCCCGCGCTCCTGCTCGTCACCGCCTGCCAGGCCGAAGAACGACCGGCCGGCTCCGGGGTGACCCTGCTCGACGGGAACCGGATCGCCGTCTCCGGGCCGACCCTCATATCGGCCCTCCCCGTCGACGACCAGGGAAACGTCGGAGCAGCGCACGCGCGGAGCCAGATCCCGTCGCTCAAGAGCGTGGCGCTGCAGTACCCCGACGTAAGGGTCCTCATCGCCGACTCCGACGGCCGCACGACCGACGGCGCGCTGAAGAACTTCGCGGCGAACTGGTCCATCCCGCCCGGCCTCGTGGTCGCCGCGGACTCGGCCTCCGCCGGCACCCGGCTGTCCATGGACGGACAGCTCCACACACTCCTGATCGGCGCCGACGGACACGTGGCCGCCGATTGGGCGAACCAGCCCGCTCCGACGCAGGCGATCGTCGCCGCGCTCCGCAAGAGCACGGCGAGCCCAACCACCCAACCCGACAATGTTGTACGGGGAGAGGCACCATGAGACATGTCACCGACATAAGACGCTTCATCGCAGGCCTGGTCGTCACCATGCTGCTCGCCTGCGCCGCGGTAGTGCTCACGCCGGCCGTCCAGGCCCACGCGGCGGGCACCTCCTACTACGTGGACTGCTCGGCGGCGACTAACGGGACCGGCACCTCCGGCTCGCCATGGAACTCGTTGGCCGGCCCGAACGCGAAGACCTTCGCCCCGGGGGACCAGCTGCTGCTGAAGAGAGGAACAACCTGCACCGGAACCCTGCACCCGCTGGGCTCGGGCAGCGCGGCAGACGGATCGATCTCCATCGACGCCTACGGCACGGGCGCCCTGCCGATCATCGCCGGAGGCGGCGGCACGGACGCGATCTACCTGCACAACCAGGAGTACTGGGAGATCTCCAACCTGGAGGTGACCAACACCGGTGCCGTGAAGGGCGCGAACGCGCGGCGCGGTGTCTACGTGGTGCTCGAGAACTACGGCACCGGCAACCACTACAAGATCAGCAACCTCAACATCCACGACGTGAACGGAAACAACTCGAAGGAAGTCGACGGCAGCGCGGGCATCCTCTTCTCCGTTCTCGGGACCACGACACCCAGCGCCTTCAACGACGTCGTCATCGACGGCAACACCGTCGCCGACATCGCCCGCAGCGGTATCAACATGTCCAGCACATGGCTGTGCCGGCCGTCCATCGGATGCAACAACCCCGCCTGGACCCCCTGGACGGGTGTCGTCGTCAGGAACAACACCGTCCATGACACGGACGGCGACGGCATCGTGGTGCAGATGTCGAAGGACGCCCTCATCGAGCACAACGTGGTCTACAACGCGGCGAAGGCCCCCAACGCGGCGAACGCCGGCATCTGGGCCTGGGACTCCGACGGGACCGTGATCCAGTACAACGAGGCGTACGGGACCAAGAAGCTCACCGGGAACCCCGACGGCCAGGGCTTCGACGTCGACTACGGGCAGGACGGCACGATCGTCCAGTACAACTACAGCCACGACAACGAGGGAGGGTTCCTCCTCTTCTGCGGCTGCGGCGGAGGGTCACGCCTCAGCAGCAACGCCGTGGTCCGCTACAACGTCAGCGAGGACGACCGCCTCCGCGTCGTCAACATGCTCGGCTCCCAGGACTCCACGTTCTACAACAACACCATCTACGTCCCCTCCGGGTCCACCGCGAACATCTTCGAGGTCTCCGGCGCCTGGAACGACCTGACGCTCGCCAACAACCTCATCTACAACCTGGGCAGCGGCGGCTACGTCTACACCAGCGGTCAGCCGGCCTCGAACTTCGCCTGGCGGAACAACCTCTTCTACGGCAACCACCCGGCGAGTGAGCCGACCGGCAACGGGAACATCACCGCGGATCCCCTGCTGGTCTCGCCCGGCAGCGGCGGCACGGGCATCGACTCCGTCGACGGCTACCAGCTGACCGCAAGCTCCCCGGCCATCGGCGCGGGAGTCGTCATGCCCGACAACGGCGGCAAGGACTACTGGGGATCACCTGTTCCCGCGGTCTGCGCACCCGACATCGGCGCCGACCAGTTCAGCACGCCGTCCGACGCGACCTGCCTCGCGAACGAGAACCTCGGCTTCGAGAAGGGATCGCTCACGGCGTGGAGCGCGTGGAACTCCGCCTCGGTGGTGAACTCGGGCGCCCACAGCGGAACTTACGCGGTCCGGGTCGGCCCGTCGCCCGCCTCCGTGGAGAACTACGTCCCCGTCGCGCCCCGGACGACGTACCGTGTCTCCGGCTGGGTGAAGTCCGCCGTCGCGGGTGAGGTCATGAACATCGGCGTCAAGAACACCGGTGGCCTGGAAACGGTGGCGAGCGCCAGCGGCACCGCGTGGACGTTCGTCTCCGCCGACTTCACCACCGGCGCGGCGAACAGCACGGTGCGCCTGTACTGCTACAAGAGCTCGGGCAGCGGCAACGGCTACTGCGACGACCTCGCCGTCACCCCCGTCAAGAACCACGTCATCAACGGCAACTTCGAGTCCGGCCACACCGTGCCCTGGCGCAACGGTGACTTCTCGCTCACGGGCACGTCGTCCAACGGCAACGCCGCCGGACTGACGAACTCGTCCCTGAGCGGTGGCACCCTGTGGCAACTCGTCTACACGCTCAAGCCGAACACCACCTACCGGCTGAGCGGCTCGATCGCGAGTCAGACCGCCGGCACCACAACTGCACTGGAGGCCAAGCTCTACAACGGCTCCGCCGTCACGAGTGCCTCGACCACGTCGAGCACCTACTCGAAGCAGTCGACGACCTTCACGACAGGGGCAGGTGTGAACACCGCTCGCATCTACTGCCACCTCGTCTCCGGAACCGGCGACGGCTACTGCGACGAGGTCACCCTGACCGAGCAGTGATCGACGACGCCCGCGGCCGGTGACACCGGCCAGGGCCGACCCGGTGAGCGTGGGCGTGCCCGGCTGATCACGGACCGAGTCCGTGCGGGACGCCCACGCTCTCCGCCTGATTCCCCACGCCGGCCCCTCGCGCGACTCGTTCAAGGGAGAGATGTACTGATCATGGAAACGTCACCACGTCAGGAATAGCCCGACCCGCACGGAACCGCCCGCCCCGGAGCGCTGTCCCGGCGTGGAATCCTCAAGGGAGCGGCGGTCACGGTGGGGGCCGCCTCGCTGGGCCTCGTCGGCGCCGGAGAGGCCGCCGCGGCCGACGCCGCCATGACCGCCACGTCGCCGGACGGCAGCAACAAGATCACGGTCTCGCTGGTCGGCGGAGCACTCTCCTGGTCGGTCAAGCGGGCCGGCACGACGGTCGTCGACACCTCGGTGCTCGGACTCGCGATGAGCGACGGCACCACGCTGGGCACCGCCGACACCGTGATGACGACCTACCAGCACTGGACCCAGGACAGCCCTGGACCCCGGTGTACGGCCGCAACGCGACGATCAGCGACCGCTACCAGGAGATGCGCTGGAAACTGCAGGACAGCGGCAGCGGCGTCACCTTCGGCATCCAGATACGGGCCTACAACAGTGGAGTCGCGCTGCGCTACACGCTGCTCGACACGGGCAAGGCCACCATCTCGGATGAGCTGACCAGCTTCGTGTTCCCCGGCGGAACCCTGGTCCACAGCGCCCGGGACGAGAACGCGTACAGCGCCGTCGCACCGGACGCGATCCCCTCCACCGGCACGTCCGGCACCGACGTCGGCCCGCTGACCGACATGCCGCTGCTGGTCACCCTGGCCGGCGGGCTGCGCGCCTGCACCTGTGAGTCCTCCCGGGTGAACTACCCGCGAGGGATGCTCACCTCGGTCTCCGGGCAGAGCAACACACTCAAGGCGTACCTGATGAAGAAGACCGCCCGGGGCAGCGGCACGGTGCAGACCACCTCGACCGTCACCACGCCGTTCGCCACGCCCTGGCGGGTAGGCGATGCCCACGGCCACGCCGTGATGTGCCGTCTCGGCGCGCAGGGTGTGGGTGAAGGCTTCCACGCCGGATTTGGAGGCGCAGTACGCGCTCATCATGGGGGCGGCGCCGATCGAGGCCAGCGAGGCGATCTGCAGGTGGTATCCGCCGGTCCGTATCAGGTCCGGCAGGAACGTCCGGGCCGTCTCGGCGCTGCCGATCAGATTGACTTCGATCACCCGGCGCCAGGTGGCGGGGTCCGACTCGGCGAAGGGGCCGCCTTCGGCGATTCCCGCGTTCGCCACGACGACCGAGGGCGGGCCCAGACCCGCGCGGACGGCTTCGGCCGCGTCGCCGAGGGCCGTGCCGTCGGTGATGTCGGTTCGCAGGGCCAGCACCGGGCCGGGGAGGGTGGCGGCGGTGGCCTCCAGTGCCGGTTCGTCGTGGTCCAGGAGGGCCAGCCGTACACCTCGCCGGGCGAGCGCGTTCGCCAGCGCCGCTCCGATGCCGCGTGCCGCCCCGGTCACCACGACGGTGCGGTCCTTGAGAGGGCTGTCGTCCACGGCTCGTCCTCCCTCCGGGTGCCTCTTCTGTGCCTCTTATGTTCCTCGTGCAGGGGGCGCGCTCCGTGCTCACGGGCGACCCGGCTGCCGTACGGGCGAGGGGGGTATCAGCGGGGGAGGCCCGGTTTTCCGCCGGTGCGGTCCCGGTGGGCGAGTACGCGTTGGGCGCGGGTGAGGCCGGGCAGCCGATGTCGGCGCAGCGCGGCGCGGGCCGCGTTGGCGCCGGGGGCGCCGTGGACCCCGCCGCCCGGATGGGCGGACGCGGAGGCGAGGTAGAGGCCGTCCACGGGCGTCTCGGGACGGCCGGTGCCGGGGGCGGGGCGGAAGAACAGTTGCTGGTGCAGGGCCGCGGTGCCGCCGTTGAGGGCGCCGCCGTACAGGTTGCGGTCGAGTGACTGGAGGGTGGGCGGGGCCAGCACGCGCCGGGCGCGGATACGGGAGCGGAAACCGGGCGCGAACCGCTCGACCTGGCGTTCGACGCGGTCGGCCATCACCTCCCGCTCCGTGGTGTCCCAGGTGCCTGTCAGGCCCTCGTCGCCCGCGTCGGATCTGATGACGTGCGGCACGTGGGTGTAGGCCCACGCGGCTTCGGTGCCCCGGGGGGAGCGGGAGGGGTCCGCGGTCGTCATCTGGCCGAACAGGGCGAAGGGACGGTCGGGTACCTGGCCCATGGCGATCTGGGCGGCACAGCGCGTGAGTTCGTCCACTCCGTCGCCCAGGTGGACGGTTCCGGCCCGAGCCGCCGCCTCGGCCTGCCAGGGCACGGGCCCGTCGCAGGCCCAGTCGACCTTGAACGTGGCGAAGTCCCACTGGAAGCGCTTCAGGTCGGCCATCAACTGGGACGGGAGGTGTTCCGCCTCGACGAGTTCGCCGTAGAGGGCCGGCGCGGACACATCCGCCAGGACGGCGCGGTGCGCGGCCACCGTCTCGCCGTCGGCGGTGAGCACCCCGGCGGCCCGTCCGTCACGCACCAGGACGCGGCGGACCCGCTGCCCGCAGCGGACGCTGCCACCCTGCGCCGCCAGCCGGCTCACGAGGGCCGCTGTGAGGGCGCCGGCGCCGCCGGCCGGCACGGGGAAGCCGTAGGTCTGTCCGAGCATGCACAGCAGCCAGCCGAAACCGCCGCTGCCCGCGGCCTCCGGCGCGAGGTCGGCGTGCAGGGCGTTCCCGGCCAGCAACAGCTTGCCGCCTTCCCCCTGGAATTCCTCGTCCCCCATGCGGCGCACCGGCGTGACCAGGGTGCGCGCCATCCGCAGGCCGCCGGCCGCCCTCAGCTTGACGGCGAGGCGGGCTGTGGCGCGCAGCGGCGGGAAGGGGGTGAACAGCGCGTCCACGATGTCGGGGCCGAGCCGTTCCCATGTGGCGTGCAGTCGTTTCCAGGCGTCCCCGTCGCCCGGGTGGAAGGCGTCGAGGGAGTCGGCGGTGGCGTCGATCCCGCGGGAGAGCACCGCGCACCTGCCGTCGCTGAGGGGGTGGGCCAGGACGTGTGGCGCGTGGCTCCAGCGCAGGCCGTGCTCGTCGAGACCCAGTCGTGCCACCACCGGTGACGCGGCGGCGAGGGGGTAGAAGGAGCTGAACAGGTCGCTGACGAAGTCGGGGTCGACATTCCTGTCGTGGCGTACCGCGCCCCCGGGCTCGGGTTGTTCCTCGAGGACCGCCACGCTCCATCCGGCGTCGGCCAGCAGGTTGGCGGCCACCAGCCCGTTGGGGCCGGCTCCGACGACCACCGCGTCAGGCATGGCCGCCGGTGCCGTGTGCCGCCCTGCGCCTCCCGTGCAGGCTCGTGGGCTGTTCGGCCCTGGCCCCGGCCTCGGCCTGTGCCTCGCAGAGCCGGGCCAGCCGGGCCAGCATCGTGCGGTGCCGCAGTTGGATCAGTGCCTCCACACCCATGTTGTGGAGTGTTCCGCCCACTCCCTGCAGCGGGTGCTCGTCCGCGATCACGAGGCAGTACCGTCCCCAGGGGCGGAGTTCGATGAAGATGCGCGCCGTTCCCAGCGCGCCTGCCTGCGCTTCCAGCTCCAGCTCGGAGCCCTCCACACAGTGCCGGACGACGGTCTCGTTGCTCAGCCGCACGGGGCCCACGCGGACCTCGTAGGCGATCGCCGAGTCCACCTGTGGCCACTGCCCCCGCACCGGCTCGGAGGCCGACGTTCCCACCACCCACTCCGCATACCGGGTGCCGTCCGCGAGGACGGCCCACACGGCCTGCGGACTCACCTTGATCAGACGATGCCGTACAGCCATGCCGCACCTCCAGCCCGTACCGCCTCGGTCGACAGCCGAGTGCCCGGCCCGGTGAGAACCACACCGACTCGCGAGCGTGCGAGCGGGGCGCCCCGTGGCGGCTGGTCGGTCGCTGGGCGCGTAGGCCGGATGCGGAGGAGAATGCCGACATCAACGGCGGGGGGACGCGTTCAAGGGGCGCCTGAAGCTCTACCGGACGATGTTCATCAGCGAGGCCGTCGCCATCATGGAGTGGAAGGGAAAGGCCGGAGCCACGGAGGAGCGGCTGAAGACGGAGAGCCAGGACGGCGCCGGGATCGCGAAGCGTTTCCGTGACGCGGTGGCGGGTGGCAGTGACCCGGTCGGGGTCATGCCATGCCCGTGAGCAATCACCTGGGTGACGAGGGCCAGGCCGCCGATACTCCACATCAAGAAGACTCGTGAAGCGGAAACCGGCAGCGAATTCCCGAAGGCCGCGGCAGGCGAAGGGAAACTCGCGGGCTATATCGGCCTGAAGCCCGAGGCCAAGGAGCCGTTCAGCTTCTCCATCGGCGACAGCGACATCACACGCCTGCTCTTTCAGCTGTTCGTGGAGGACGTACGAGCGGTCAAGGGCGACAAGAACGTGTAGTCCGGGGCGGCCGCGTGACGGATACCTCACCGAACCTGGTGCGGAGGAGTGGACCCGCCACCTCGTCCGAGCCGATCATGGACACCATGCGTGACGTGCCTGGAGCCGAGGAGACCGGTAAGGTCCGCCGTTTCTGGGAGTCGCTCGGTCTTCCCGGACTGGTCGACGTCCACACCCACTTCATGCCCGAGCGTGTCCTGCGCAAGGTGTGGCAGTACTTCGACGGACTCGGACCGCTGACCGGCGGGATGGAGTGGCCGATCACCTATCGGCAGGAGGAGGCGGAACGGGCGGGCCTGCTCCGGGAGTTCGGTGTGCGGGCCTTCACCTCGATGCTGTACCCGCACAAGCCGGGCATGGCCCGATGGCTGAACGGCTGGGCGGCCGACTTCGCCCGCCGCACCCCCGACTGTCTCCACACCGCCACCCTCTACCCCGAGCCGGGCGCCGAGGAATACGTCGGGGAGGCCGTAGAAGCGGGCGCGCGCGTCTTCAAGGCGCATGTTCAGGTGGGGGCGTACGACCCGGCCGACGAACTCCTCCAGCGGCCATGGGGGTTGCTGGCGGAGGCGGGCATCCCTGTGGTGATCCACTGCGGTTCCGGACCCGCGCCCGGCAAGCACACCGGCCCCGAGCCGATCGCCCGGGTACTGGCGCGACATCCCCGGTTGCGGCTGGTCGTCGCACACATGGGGATGCCGGAGTACGAGGAGTTTTTCGGCCTCGCCGAGCGGTACGGCGAGGTGCGGCTGGACACGACGATGGCGTTCACCGACTTCAGCGAGGGGTTCATGCCGTTCCCCCGCCGGGCCCTGCCTCGGCTGGCCGCCCTCGGTGACCGCGTCCTCCTCGGCTCCGACTTCCCCAACATCCCCTACCCGTACGTCCACCAGCTCCAGGCCCTGGAGCGGCTGAACCTCGGGGAGCCGTGGCTGCGGGCGGTGTGCCACGACAACGCGGCGGGGTTGTTCGGACTGTGAGAGCCCCTTCGTGATGTCTCACGGGGAACGGCTCCGATGTCGCCCGCCGGACGCCGTAATTCGGCGGCACGGTACCGGCGTCGTCCGCCGGCCGTCCGTTGGCCGCCCGTCTGCCGTCCGCCGGGTGTCGCCGCGACGGCGGCAGCGGCTGCCCCGTTCGCGGCCATGGCTTTGGCCATCGCGCTCGTCGGCGTGCCGCCGCGAGACGTCCGCGAAGCGATCCTCATCACCGGCACGACCATGCGCCTCGTCCCGGCGGCCGGCGGCCGCACGTTCTTCGAGACGGCGCCCCCGGCGGATCCGCCGGGTAGGGCCCGGTACGGCGCGGCCTCGGCGGCCCGCGCCGACACCTCGACGAGGCGTTCACGGCACTCGGGCTCCCCTCACTCCCGACCGGCTTCGGCCACCATCCCGAGCGGCTGGCGGGGGTACCGGGTGCGCAGCTGGTCGAGCGTCGGTCCTTCTTCCGGGCGATGCAGGAGTCGAGAGCGATGCCGCCGTCGGCGTCGGTGTCGGTGTCGGTGTCCTGATCTCCATCGGTGGCGGGTGGGCCGGATGCGGATCGGCAGGGCGCGGGCGCGTGTGACTTGATAGGCACGTGACTTGATAGGCAAGTGAAAAGTTGCCTATCCTGGGGAACGTGGCCGACGACCTGTTCAAAGCCTTGGCCGACCCCACGCGCCGCATCATTCTCGACGAGCTCACCGAGAAGTCCGGACAGACACTGTTCGAGATCTGTTCGCGACTGAGCATGAAGCATCAGCTCGGCATCTCGCGCCAGGCGATCTCCCAGCACCTCGCCGTGCTGGAGGCCGCCGGGCTCGTCGAGACCAGGCGGGAGGGCCGCTACAAGTTCCACGACCTGAACACGGCCCCGCTGCGGCAGATCGCCGAGCGATGGCTCGTGGCCGACCCATCCGGACCGCAGGAGAGCACCCCATGAAGATCCATCTGACCAGCGTCTTCGTCGACGACCAGGCCAGGGCCGAGCACTTCTACACCGAGATCCTCGGCTTCGTGAAGAAACATGACGTCCCGGTGGGTGAAAAGGACCGGTGGCTGACCGTCGTCTCGCCCGACGAGCTCGACGGCACCGAACTCCTCCTGGAACCCGCAGGCCATCCCGCCGCCCGGACCTACCGCGACACGCTCGTCGAGGACGGCATCCCGCTCGCCCAGTTCGCCGTCGACGACGTGCAGGCGGAGTACGAGCGGCTGCGTGGCCTCGGTGTGCGCTTCATCCAGGAGCCCCTGGAGATGGGCCCCGTCACCACCGCCGTCTTCGACGACACCTGCGGCAACCTGATCCAGATCGCGACGCAGCCGCAGTAGCCACGGCCACCGCCAGGGTGTCGCCGCCGTCTCGTTCGCTGGTGAGAGCGGTGCCGTCCAGGAAGAGCACCGCTCAGGGCGCGCGGCATGTGTGTTTCTCCGCTTTTCGCGCCTGCGTCCACGCGTGCCCCGTCCCCCGGACCGCCCCCGTCCGGTACGCGTACAAGGACTCGTCGGTTCGTGCGCGGTCCGGCCAAGCGGGCAGTCGTGGCACGCGCGCGTACAGGCCGATTTCCGCGGAGATGTGACAGCGGCTTAGGTCCATGTGCCGAGACCGGTTCGGGCTGGGGTCGGGTCCCCGTCCCGGGCCGCGTCGCTAGCGTTGACGATCCAACACGATCACACGCGTGACGCTCCTGGCCCTGGGCGGATGTGCCCTGTGTACCCCTGTGGAGCCGAAGGCCGACCCCTGTGTCATGGACACATCGAGGAGAGCGATGCCCGGCAGCGGCTACACGTACCTTTGCACGTTCGACGTGTTGCAGGAGGGCGTCCCCCGACGGTTCGAGGTGGAGGGCGTCCCGGTCTCCCTGGTCCTGACGGAGCAGCAGGTGTTCGCGATCTACGATGTGTGCTCGCACAGCGCCGTATCGCTCTCCGAGGGTGAGGTGGACGGGTGCACGGTCGAGTGCTGGCTGCACGCCTCCCGTTTCGACCTGCGGACCGGAGCCCCCCTCGATCCGCCGGCGTCGCGTCCCGTCCCCGTGTACCCGGTGCGGGTCGAGGACGGTCGCGTCTACGCACGAGTGGGACCGCGGAGCGAACGGTGACGAGGACGCCGGACGACGCCACCGCGGAGCGGGCCGACGCCGCCCGCAACCGCGCCCGATTACTGGAGGCGGCTGCCCGCTTGGTGGCCGACCGGGGAGCCGAGCACGTGACGATGCACGAGGTCGCGCGGGCGGCGGGGGTGGGAAAGGGCACGCTCTTCCGCCGGTTCGGTGACCGTGACGGGCTCCTGCTGGCCCTGCAGGGCGACGCCGAGGCGGAATTCCATGAGGCGTACACATGCGGTCCTCCTCCACTCGGGCCGGGAGCACCGGCGCGGGACCGGCTGATGGCGTTCGGCTGCGCCCTGATCGAGCGCATCGCCGACGACGAGAACCTGGGCGCCGCGCTGGCCCGCCAGGTCTCCGTCGACCGGCGCCATGACTCGGACACCTGCCGGGCTTTCCACCACCACATCGAGTGCCTCTTGCGTGAAGCGGAGGTCGGGGGTGATCCCACCCTGCTCGCCCACGCCATGCTCGCCTTCGTGAACCTCGGGACCATGGACCACCTGCGCGACGAGAACCAGGTCACCGCCGCACGCCTGCGGACCGCCTGGGCGGACCTGGTCCGGCGGGTGACCGGAGCCGACGGGCGAGACGACCGGAGAGCCGAAACCACAACCGGCGCAGCGAGGCCGCGACGTACGCCACGGTAACAACCTGACATGTAGTCAGAGAACCGGCCGATGGCCCCTTACCCGCAGGTGAGAAACCCAAGGGGGGATAAAACCCGCCCGTCAACGGCGCAAGCGGGCTGCCCCTGTCCGACCTCTCCGGCCCCATCCACCGGGAGCGGGCGCTCGTGGCCCCGTAGCGGCTGACGGCGCGACGCCCGTGGCCACGAACACGATCGAGGCCGGTGTCCTAGGTGTCGTGCTGTCGGCGCACCATCTCGGTGATCCAGACGGGTGCGAACGGAGAGGTGCAGCCCGGGGAGGTCGGATAGTCCTTGAGCACCTCCAGGCGCTCACCGATGTCGATCGCACGGGCGCGGTGCTCGGCGTGGTCGATGCCGATCCGGGCCAGGCAGTGGTTCATCGCCCACTGCAGGCGGTCCGGGGCGTCTTGCATCTCCGTCTCGACGACGTCGAGCAGTCCCACGAGATCGAGGCCCTCGGGATTCTTCGCCACGCGTTCGGTGGTCAGCGCCCAGCCGGCACTCGCGACCACGGGATCCGGATCGGCGGACCAGGCCAGGCGGAGCTCTTCCGCGTGCGGGTTCTTCTTCACCACGTAGTTCACGAGCCAGTCGTGCACCTTGGGTGTGCGCGCCTCGCGCACCATGACGTCCAACTCGTCCCGCCCGAACGCCTTCGGGCGGCAGATCAGGAGTGCCAGCAGCCTTGCCGCGCTGTCACCCGTCTCCCAGAGCCGGCACGCGAGTTCCTGCTGCGTCTTCAGCCGCTTCGCGAGCGCGCGCAGCTTGCCAAGGTTCACACCGTGGTCGTCACCGTGTCTCTCGTTCACCTCGCGTGCCTTCGGGTCCTCCAACCCGGCCAGCTCCGCCATCACCTCGGCGACCGTCGTCCCGGTCAGCGTCGTCTCGGCCACCTCGGCCCCCTGTCCCTCACGTGGAGATTCAGCCTAGCGGTGCCGGAACGTCGGCCGTCATCCGTCGGTGGTCATCCGTCGAGGACGCCGAGGGCGGAGGAGGCCGGTAGGTGCTGGTCGGCGGTCCGGACGGTGAGGTGCTGTGCGGCCTCGGGCTCAGCCGCTCTTGCCCGGCGCCGGTGCGGTGGGGCCTGCCGGCCCGGCGCGGAGCATGGCGTTGTAGAGGGCGTCGTGCGCGGGTGAGGCGGGCAGAGGGCCGCGGGCCGGTGCTTCCAGGGACTGGATCATGAGGGCCACGACACGGCGCCAGGCGTCCGGGGCGGCGTCGCCGGTCGCGTTGACGACGCCGGCGTTGGCCATGTGGATCAGGACCAGGTCCGAGGGGTCGAAGTCCTCCCGCAGACGACCGGTGGCCTTGGCACGGCCGATGAGCTCGACCATGGACTCGTACGCCTCGTCGCGGCGCTTCTCCAGGGCTTTGGCGGTGGGGAAGGTCATGGTCAGGACGTCGGCGAAGCCGTAGTCGGCGGCCTGCATCGCGCAGGCGGTCTCGATGTAGCCGACGAAGCCGTGCCAGGGGTCGGGGTCGTCGAGGGCGACGGCGACCGCGTCGGCGTAGGCGTCCATCCGGTCGGAGAAGACCGCGGCGACGAGCGCCTCCTTCGCGGGGAAGTGACGGAGGATCGTCGCGATCCCCACACCCGCCTCCCGTGCCACCGACGCCATCGAGGCGTTCAGGCCGTCGCGGGCGAACACCGAGCGTCCGGCGGCGATGATCCGCCCCCGGTTGCGTTCGGCGTCACTGCGCAGCCGAGGCGCGGTGGGTTCGTCAGGATGTCGGGCGCCAGGGGTCATGCCGATCATCCTAGCAATCGGATCACCCTATCCACTTGTGAGGGGATGCCGTAGATCTTGTTGCCCCAAGCGCCCACCTGCCAGGCGCCGGTGGGCAGGGCGGCCAGGTTCGGGTACTTCTTGATCTTGTCCCCGGCCAGGTACGGGGTGAGATCGGCGAGCTGGGTGCCGGCCAGACCGCCCGTGTTGAAGCCGGAGTTCCACCAGGCCGGCAGCTGGATCCAGTCCGGCAGCTTCTTGGCCGAGGTCATCGTGGGGACGATGGTGCGGTAGTTGTTGCCGTCGGTGGGCTTGACCGTGAGGTCGATGCCCAAGGCCTTGTTCATGGCCCGGTTGAACGAGTTGCCCGGGGCCGGGACGGTGCCCCACAGCGGAGTGACGGCGGTGTAGCTGCCGCCCCGGCCCGGAACGCCGTCGACCGTCCTGGCCGCTGGGCGGGGTAGTTCAGGAAGCCGGGGTCGGTCGCGATGTCGGAGCCGCCGCCGACCGACGGGATGTCCGGCTGGACGGCGCGGCTGGGCACATGGGCCGGGAGTGCGGCCTTGAGCCCCTTCCTGGTGTTGGTTCCGCCGGTGGCGCCATGGCGGCGGTACCGGCCACGGCGGCGGCCGTGCTCAGGAGGGTTCTGCGGTTCATGCGGTTGGTCATGGGCGGGCTGCTTTCGCCGATGCGACTGGGAAGGGAAGGCTCGGGGCCGCGCGGCCGGTGCCCCGGCCGCGCGGCGGTGGTGCTCAGGGGACGCTCAGGGGATGCTCAGGCGGGCGAACCGGTCACGGAGGTTCCCGACTTGGTGACGTGGTACGTCGTCGTGGCACCGCTCCAGAAGTGGAAGGTGAGCGTCACCCGGGCGCCGTCCCGCAGGGAGCTGAAGAACTCGGCGGTCAGCTTGACGGAGTCGCCGGTGTACGCCGAGAACGCGGTGTCCCACTGCTGGTACGAGGTCCAGCTCGCCGGGCCCGCGTTGCTCCCGTCGTCGTACTTGGCCTCCATGGTCGCGAGCATGTCGCCCCGGAACTGCGTGGGGACGGACAGGCCGCCGGTGTTCCCCGAGGCGTTCGACAGGACCGGTCTGTCGTAGGTGATCACATCGATCCGCCACGGGACGCCGCGGGAGAACCTGGCCTCCAGCGTCGCGTTGACGCCGTACGCCCGGTCACCGGCCAGTTCCGTCAGGGCGGTGGCCGTCAGCGTGAGCCGGTTGCCGGAGACCGTGTAGTCCCTGTCCCTCAGAAGATTGCGGGAGCCGTGCCGAAGTCCCTGGAAGTCGGTGCCGTTGGTGTTCAGCGTGAGGTCCTGGCCGGTGATGGCGCCCGACTTCGGGAGGAACACCATGTCGCTGGAGGCGGTCCCGGAACGGGTGGTCCAGCTCGACTTGATCTGGCCGAACAGCTCCGGGTCACGCCATTGCAGGGTGTTGCGGTTCAGGAACTGACCGGCGTCCCACAGCATGGTGGTGAGGTTCCGTCGGCGGGCGTAGTCGCCCAGGAACTCGAAGTACTTGCGCTGCTCGCCCCGCTGGATGATGCCGGGGCGGTTGTGGTCGTAGGCCAGCAGGGCGTACTCGCCGATGACGACGGGGATGCCGCGCGCCGTGAAGGTGTTGTACACGCGGTCGAAGGTGGCGGTGAGGTCCTGCTCCGAGGTGGCGTCGAACCGGGTGTACCCGGCGATGTTCACGCTGAACGGCCACCAGCCGTAGAAGTGGACCGTCGTGGCCACCATGGGATCGCGCAGGTCCGCCAGCTCGGTGGCCAGCGCGTCGAGCCGGCCCTGGTCGGCGTTGGTGTACAGGGTGGGCAGCACGAGCAGACGGTTCGTGTTGCCGCCGCCGGACTCACGGACGATCCGATGCGTCACCTTGTTGAGCTCGGCCAGCAGCCGGTAGTTCTCGTCGTCACCGGACGTGTTGCTGAACGTGGGCTCGTTGATGCTCTCGAACGCCAGCTTGGGCGACCTGTCCCGGAACTCCGCCGCTATCTGGGTCCAGGTGGCGCTGTAGCGGGCGAGGACGGCGTCGTGGTCCGTGGACAGGGTGTTGACCCACATCCACGAGTCGTGGTGCATGTTCAGGAGCACGTACAGGTCTTCGGCCAGCGCCAGGTCGACGACCTGGCGCACCTTCGCCATCCACGCCGGATCGATCGTGTGGCCGGGGGCGGAGCCCTGGTGGATGCCCCAGGTGACGGGCAGCCGGATGCTCTTGAAGCCCTGTGACTTGACCTTCTGGAAGAGGGCCCGGGTCACCGGAGGGTTGCCCCAGGACGTCTCGTCGGGAATGGCGTCGTAGGTGTTGCCCAGGTTCCATCCGGGCTGCATGGCCGCGACCGCGCTGCGGGCGGCCGGGGAACTCGCCGGCGGGACGGGAGGATCGGCGGCCTGCGCGGTGGCGGGCAGCAGAGGGAGCAGGACGAGCGCCAGGACGAGTGCCGTCAGTCTCCGTGGGGGGCGCGACGACCGGCGTCGCGGAAGCAGTCTTGCGAGTCTCCTCGTCATCACGTGCACCTTCTCGTTGGGGGGTGTGCGACACGTGGGGTCGGCCGGAGGCCGATAGAGATACAACGCAGAGAGAGAAAGTTTCGCTATTCGCGCCGGAGAAATTAACATGAAGAGGTGCCGGAGACCACAGATGCGGCGGTAAGCGATGCCAGAATGAACCGGGCACATCCATGGGACGGGCGGGCGATCTTGGCTGATTACGCGGCTGACGGGCCGGTGGACAGGAACGACGGGCAGGGCGACACGTCCCGGCCGGTCACGATCGCGTTCATCGCCGAGTCGGCGGGGGTGTCGGTTCCCACCGTGTCCAAGGTGATCAACGGCAAGTCCGGCGTCTCCGCGGACACGCGGGCGCGTGTCGAGGAGCTGGTCAACAGGTACGGCTACCGCAAGCCGACGGGTGCCAACCGGAACAACGTCGTGGAGCTCGTGTTCCGCGAGCTCAAGCACATGTGGGCCGTCGAGATCATCCGGGGTGTCGAGCGGGTGGCCCGTCAGCACCGCGTGGGCGTCATGGTCTCCGAGTTCGGGCTGCACGACGCGGACCTGCCCACCTGGGACGACACCGTCTCCCGACGGCCGAACTGCGTGCTGTCCGTGGCCCAGCTCTCCGAGGCCGAGCGGGAGCAGCTGAAGGCCAAGGGCATCCCCTTCGTCGTCTTCGACCCGGCCACGGAACTGCCGGACGACGTCCCGTTCGTGGGCGCCACCAACTGGTCCGGCGGCCGGGCCGCCACCCGCCACCTCACCGAACTCGGGCACCGCCGCATCGCCATGATCAGCGGCCCCGAGGACCAGCTGTACTGCTGCGCCCGGCTGGACGGATACCGCTCCGCGATGCAGTCCGCCGGCCTGCCGGTCGATCCCGAACTCGTCACGTACGCGCCGCTCACCAGTGAGGACGGCTACGAGGCGGCGCGCTCCCTGCTGGATCTGCCGGAGCGCCCGACGGCGATCTTCACCGCCAACGACCTGCAGGCACTCGGTGTCTACCAGGCGGCGCGCGAGGCCGGTCTGCGGATCCCCGACGACCTGAGCGTCGTCGGATTCGACGACCTGCCGGTCGTGGCCTGGGTGGATCCGCCCCTGACCACCGTTCACCAGCCCCTGACCGAGATGGCCGTGGCCGCGACCGAGCTGGCGCTCACGCTCGGGCGCGGCGAGGACGCACCCCAGGCCGGGCTGGAGATCGCGACGACCCTGACGGTCCGGGCCAGTACGGCCCCGCCGAAGGGCTGACCCGCGAGGTCATTGACCGCCCGGACGGGCCGTGGCTAGCCTGCTCGAAGGGAAACTATCCATCGTTGGATGAGAAACTTTCGTAACAGCGAAAGGACCCGATGAGGGTGACGAGCGTGTCCGAGGCGGGAAACACCATCAGCAACCCGGTGATCCCCGGCTTCTACCCCGATCCGTCCATCTGCCGCGCGGGCGACGACTACTACATCGCGTGCTCCAGCTTCGAGTACTTCCCCGGCGTCCCCATCCTCCACAGCCGCGACCTGGTGCACTGGACCCAGATCGGCAACGCGCTCGACCGCCCGAGCCAACTGCGTCTGCCGCTGGACACCGCTTCCTCCGGGGGGATCTACGCGCCCACCCTGCGCCACCACGACGGCCGGTTCTGGCTGATCGTCACGAACGTCAGCGGCGACGGCAATCTGCTGTTCACGGCCACCGACCCGGCCGGCCCCTGGTCCGATCCGATCAGGCTGCCCGGAGTGCACGGCATCGACCCGGACATCGCCTGGGACGAGGACGGCACCTGCTGGTGCACCACCGCCGGAGTGGGACAGATCCGCCTCGATCCCCACACCGGGGAGACGTTCGGTGAGCGCCGGCAGCTGTGGTCGGGGGCGCCCGGCGCCAAGGCCCCCGAAGCACCGCACCTGTACCGGATCGGCGACTACTGGTACCTGCTCATCGCCGAAGGCGGCACGGAACGGGGCCACGGGGTATCGATCGCCCGCGGCCACACCCCCACGGGCCCGTTCGAGCCCTGCCCGGCCAACCCGGTCCTGACCCACCGCGGCACCGACCACCCCATCCAGAACACCGGCCACGCCGACCTGGTCCAAGGCCCCGACGGCTCGTGGTGGATGGTGCTGCTCGGTGTACGGCCGGGCGGCGGCACCCCCGGCTGGCACGTACTGGGCCGGGAGACCTATCTGGTGCCGGTCGAGTGGGTCGACGGCTGGCCCGTCGTCGGCGAACTGTCCTGCGTCATGCCCGCCCCGCCCTGGCCCCTTCAGCCACCCGCCGCCGCGCCGGAGCGCCGGGACGACTTCGACGTGACCGAGCTGGCCCCGCACTGGATCTCGCCGCGTCAGCGCCTCTCGGAGGACTGCACCACGAAGGAACGGCCCGGCCGGCTGACCCTGCGTGCCCGCGGCGGATCACTCGACGACGCCGACGTGACGTTCGTGGGCCGCCGGCAGCAGCACCCGTCGTGCCGGGTGCGCACCTCGCTCGACGCGGCGGAAGGCGAGGGCGGCCTGGCCGTTCGCCTGGACGAGAGCCATCACTACTCCGTGGAGGTCACGTTCGGACAGGTGCGGGTCCGTGCCCGCATCGGCCCGTTGCACACCGTCGTGGCGTCCCGGCCCGCGCCCTCGGGGCCCGTGGTTCTCCGTGTCGAGACGGTCCCCGTGGACACCGTGAAGGACGCGCGTACCGGCCCCGACTTCGTCGCGCTCGGCTTCGAGGAGCCGGACGGCGCCTTCGTCGAACTCGCCTCGCTGGACGGCCGGTATCTGTCCACGGAGGTCGCCGGCGGGTTCACGGGCCGGGTGTTCGGCATGTTCGCCTCCGCCGACTCCGTGCACTTCGACTGGTTCGACTACGAGCCGCTCGACCACTGAGGCGGCCGGTCTCGGGCCGGCCCGCCGGCCCGAACCGCTGTCACGCGGTCGCCGTCGTGCCCCGTCATGCGGTCGCCTTCACCTCCAACCGCTGTCGGCGGCGCGTGCGTTGCAGGTCCGGGTCGGGGACGGGGGCGGCCGCCACCAGGCGCCGGGTGTACTCGTGCCGCGGCCGGTCGCACACGTCGACGCTGCCTCCCTCCTCCACGATGCGTCCGTGTTGCAGGACCAGGGTGCGGGCCGCGAACTCCTTGACGACCGCGAGGTCGTGAGTGATGAACAGGTACGCGCACCCGAGTGTGTCCTGGAGCTCGGAGAGGAGGTTCAGCGCGGCGGCCTGGGTGGTGACGTCGAGGGCACTGGTCGGCTCGTCGCAGATGATGAGCTTCGGCTTGCGGGCCACCGCCCGGGCGATGGCGATGCGCTGGCGCTGGCCTCCGCTGAACTGTGCCGGGTAGCGGTCGGCCGCGTCCTCCGGCAGCCCGACGCGGCGGAGCAGATCCCCGATGTCGTCACGGACCTCGCGGGGCGAGCGGGCCGAACCGACGAGCAGGGGCTCGGCCAGCGTCCGGCCCACGGGCAGCGCCGGGTTGAGCGACCCGTACGGATTCTGGAAGATCGCCTGGAGATCGGAGGACAGCAGCCGACGGGCCCGGCCGGTGAGGCGGGTGATGTCCCGCCCGTCGAGCAGGACCCGTCCGCCGCTGACCGGGGTGAGTCCCAGGACCGCTCTGCCGATGGTGGTCTTTCCCGAGCCGGACTCGCCCACGAGGGCGACCGTCTCGGCGTGCCCGACCTCGAACGACACGTCCTCGATGACGGTGGTCGGGGGCTTGCGGAAGCCACGGCCCGGGTAGCGGACCGCGAGGCCGTCTATCTGGAGTGCGGGTGTTCCGGTCACGTGATCCTGCCCTCCGTACGAGCGATGCTGGGTGTGCTCTCGATGAGCTTCTTCGTGTACGGGTGCCGGGGCCGGTAGAAGATGTCCTCGACCGAGCCCTCCTCCACGATCCGGCCGTGCTCCATCACGATCGCGCGGTCGCAGCTGTCGGCCACCACGCCCAGGTCGTGGGTGATCAGGATGATCGCCATGCCGTGTTCGTCGCGCAGCGACCGCAGCAGGTCCAGGATTCCCGCCTGCACGGTGACGTCCAGTGCCGTGGTGGGTTCGTCGGCGATCAGCACCTTCGGAGACCCGGCCAGCGCCATGGCGATGACGACGCGCTGGAGCATGCCGCCGGACAGTTCGTGCGGGTGCCGGCGCGCGATGTCGTCCGGATCGCGCAGGTGGACGCTGGTCAGCAGCTCGCGGATCCGCTGTTGTACGGCGTCCTTCCCGCCGCGCCCGGCGTCGATGCGCCGGATGACCTCGGCCAGCTGGGAGCCGATGGTGAAGTACGGGTCGAGCGCCACCATGGGTTCCTGCGAGACGAGAGCGATCTCGCTGCCGCGGATGCGCTGCAACTCGCGTTCCGGCAGGCCGCTGATGCGGGTGCCGGCCAGCCAGGCCGCGCCGCTCGTCACCGCCCCGTTGGGCGGGAGGAGCCCGAGCAGGGACAGTCCCGTCACCGTCTTTCCGCTGCCGGATTCGCCGACGAGTCCGAAGATCTCACCGGGGCGGACCGTGAAGCTGATGGAGTCGACGACGTCGCGTGGCCCCTGCGCGGTGGCGAAGGCGATCGAGTAGTCGCGCACGGCGAGCACCGCCCCGTCCAGCGATGTGTCCGACGGCTCGGCGGCGGTCTGGGAGGCCGCCGCGGGAACCGGCCGTCGCGACCGGCCGCCCGTTGCCTGCCGCCGGTCCTGTTCGAGGTCGCGCAGTCCGTCGCCGACCAGCCCGAAGGAGAGGGACATGAGGCCGATCACGCCACCGGAGACGAACAGCAGGTAGGGGTCCTGCTGCATGATCTGCGCGGCCTCCCCGACCATGCCGCCCCAGCTGGGGGCGGGCGCGGGAGTGGCCAGTCCGAGGAATCCGAGGCCGGTCTGGATGGCGAGGGCGTTGCCCGAGAAGAGGAAGATCGGGACCAGCAACTGCCCTGTCAGCCGGGGGAGGATGTGGCGGGCCATGATCCGTGCCGGGCCGAGCCCGGACACCCTGGCGGCGTCCACGAACAGCTCCTCGCGCAGCGCGATGCATGAGCTGCGGATGATCCGGGCGAGGCCCGCGGAGGCGAAGAAGCCGAGCGTGAGCATGGCGGCGACGTTGCTCTGGTAGAAGATGGCGAGGACGGCGAGCGTGATGATGACCGCGGGGACCGAGAGCATGACGTCCAGCAGGGCGACGATGACCCGGTCGGTCCAGCCGCGCAGGTAGCCGGCCAGCACGCCCAGCGACATGCCGACGACGGCGTAGACGAGTACGGCCACCCCCACCCCGATCAGGGTGGGCCGTCCGCCGTGGAGCAGTCGGCTCAGCACGTCGCGGCCGAGGACGTCGGTGCCCAGCGGATGGTCCGCCGACGGACCGGACAGCGTGTGGAGCAGGTCCTGCGCCAGCGGCGGGTGCGGTGCCAGGAGCGGGGCGAGCACCACCGCGACGGTGATACCGACGACCACGACGAGCGATGCGGCGGCGACGGGACGGCGCCATATCCCGGCGAACGGGTTGATCCGCGCCCGCGATCGCGCCTTCAAAGGCGCCTCGACAGTGGTCATTCCGTACGTACCTTCGGGTTGAGGAGGCTGTAGAGGATGTCGACGAGAAGGTTCACCACGATGACCATGACCGTGAAGGTGATGGTGAGGCCCTGCACGACCGGCAGATCGTGCTGGTTGGTCGCGTCCACGACCGTGGTGCCCAGACCGGGCAGGGTGAAGACGTTCTCGACGAGGATCGTGCCGGGGATGAACGTGATCATCATGAGGCCGATCGTGGTCACCACCGGCAGTCCGCAGCCCCGCAGGGCGTGCTTCCAGATGATCGACGAGGGCCGGATGCCGGAGGCCCGCAGCGTTCTGATGTGGTCGAGGGCGAGGGTGGACAGCATCGCGTCGCGCGTGACCTTGGAGATGAAGGCGACTCCGCCGATCGCGAGAGAGATCACGGGCAGCACCAGGCCGGACGCCCACTGCCCCGGCGACTCGGCGAACGGGGTGTACCCGGTGGCGGGGAAGAGCGAGAACTTGACGGCGAACACGGCGACCAACACCAGTGCGATCCAGAAGTTGGGCACCGCGCTGCCCAGCAGGGACACGATGTCGAACAGCCGGCGGCTGACCCGGCCGCGCGTCGCGCTGTACACGCCGAGCACGACACCGACCAGGGTCGCGAGCACGGTCCCTCCGATCACCAGCGCCAGGGTGACCGGGAGGCGCTGCCCGATCAGCCCCAGCACGGATTCACCGGAGAACAGCGAGCTGCCGAGATCGCCCCGCAGGACGTCGCGGAGATAGAGCCAGTACTGCACGACGACCGGCTGGTCGAGATGCATGGCGGCTCTGAGCGCGTCGTACTGCTCCTGCGGAGCGTTGATCCCGAGCACCGTTCGTGCCGGATCTCCCGGCACGAACGATTCCAGGAGGAAGGTGATCGCCGAGACGATCACAAGGAGCGGGATGGACAGCGCCAGCCTGCGGAGAATGATGGGAAGCATCGGCCCTCGTCAGCGGGTGGTCCACAGGGTGTTGGAGGTCAGCTGTGCGCCACCCTCCGGGAACTTCACCCCGCGCAGCTTGCTGTTGTACATGGCGATCGTGTCGGTACCGGAGATCGGCAGGGCGAGCGCCTTGCGCACGATCACGTCGGTGAGGTCCTTGGACGCAGCCGCGCTGGACTTCGGGTCCGATCCGGCGAGCCGGGCGTACGCGGCTTCCACCTCGGGGTCGGCCACGCCGAAGAGGTTCATGATGCCCGTCTTGGTGAAGGGCGGCTGCTGTGCGTAGAAGTTGGGCTCGCCGCCCGTGCCGGGCGAGAGGACGGTGGCGGCGTACTTCTTCGTCAGCAGGTCGTTGATCCAGCCACCGAAGTTCGTGGCGGCCCTCAGCTTCAGCTTGACGCCCACCTTGGCGAGCTGCCCCTGCACGGCCTGGACCATCTTGGCCGTCGAGGGGTCGAACGACCCGTAGTTCACCGGGATGGTCAGGCCCTTGGCATACCCCGCCTCCTTCAGCAGCTTCTTGGCCTTGGCGGGGTCGTAGGGGTACATGTCCGCGGCGGCGGTGCTGTAGCCGTCGTAGCCGGGCATCTGGGGCTGCGAGACCGGGGTTCCGTAGTCCCCGTAGACCGCCTTCGTGATCGCGGAGCGGTCGACGGCGAAGTTCAGCGCCTGCCGGACCCGCTCGTCGCCGAGCCCCTTGACGACGGTGCCCTCACGGTCCAGGAGGAACAGGCCCGCCCAGGTGGTGGGCTTCTGCAGCGTGGTGATCCCCTTGGTGCCCTTGACGGTCGGCGCCACGTCCGGGGTGCCGTACATGAGGTCGATCTGCCCGGACTTCAGGGCCTGCACCTGGGAGTTGACGTTGGGCATCACCCGGACGGTGATCTTCTTGAAGTGGATGGCGGACTGGTCGTAGAAGTTCTTGTTCGGGACGTAGACGTAGTGGTCGCCGGAGACGGACTGCTGGGCGCTGTAGACGTAGGGTCCGGCGCCGAAGGTCGTGGAGGCCAGCTTCTTCGGGGCCTTCAGCCCGGCCGGGCTGATGATGGCGCCGCCCATATACGGGGGAGTGAACAGGGTGCCCATGTCGGGGTTGGGCGTGGGGCTGGTGATCAGGACGGTCGAGCTGTCGGGCGTGGCGAACGTCAGGGGACGGAACCAGGCGGCGGCGGGTCCGCTGCCCTTCTGGAAGTACGTGAACGAGTTGACGACGTCGGCGGCGGTGAGCGGTGTGCCGTCGGCGAACTTCAGGCCCTTGCGCAGGTGCAGTTCGAACTTGGTGTTCTTCTTGCCGACGTAGCCCCACTTGTCGGCCAGGCCGGCGCCCAGGGTGCCGTCGGGCTTGCGGGTCAGCAGGGTCGCGTAGGCGGGGTCCATGTAGTTCAGGAAGGGCCCGACGGCGACCTGGGCGGGGTCCAGGCTGTTGGGTGCCGAGGACAGGGCGATGGTCAGGTTCACCGGGCCGGCGCTGCCGCCGCTGCCGCTGTCGGTCTGTCCACCGCCGCAGGCGGCGAGCGTGAGCGTGACCATCACGCCGATGGAGGCCTGGAGGGCGGTTCTTCTCTTCATTGAGGGTCTCCGAAGGAAAAGGTGGGCCGGGGTAGGGAGAAGCGAGCTGTTCTCGTGGCTCGCGGAGGGGGCCCTGGAGGCGGACGCCCGGCGAGCGGATGCGTACGTGTTCAGATGAGGGCCCGGCGGGGAGACCGCCGGGAGCCCTTGCGACGTAGCCGGAGGATCACTCCGTCTCGTGGGCGTCGCAGGCCGTCTGCTTCAATGTCGGCGATCGGATGAGTCGATAGGGCGTCCCCATCGCACAACCTCGCATCATGGCTACTCGGAGTTGCTTTAACGTGTCGCTAACACGTTAAAGTGAGTGCCCGTAAACTAACTGTGTCTCCTGCGTTGCGCAAGAGGTTCGTGGAAGGTGGTCGTCGATGGCACCGCGGAGCGAGCGAGTGACAAGTGCGGACGTGGCCCGCGAGGCCGGTGTGTCGCGGGCGACGGTGAGCTTCGTCCTCAACAACACCCAGCATCAGAAGATCACCGACGCGACACGTCAGCGGGTGCTGGCGGCGGCCCAGAAGCTCGGCTACGCCCCGTCGGCCGCGGCGCGGACCCTTCGGTACGGACGTTCCGACGTGGTGCTCGGCCTGCTGCCCGACTGGCCGCTCGGCCACGCGACGGGCCGCCTCGTCCAGGAGCTGACGCTTGCGTTCGCGAAGCGCAATCTCACCTTCGTCGTCCACTCCGGCATCCGGGGCGCCCGCTCGCTGGGCGAGATCTGGAAGGCCCTCACGCCGGCCGCCGTGCTGGCCTTCGCGCCGTTCTCCGACTCCGACGCCACGGCGATGCGGGCCGCCGGCATCGAGGTGATCGCCGCCCTGTACGACGACAAGGGGATCGGGGCGGACGAGGGCATCACCAACGCGAACGCGATCGGTGCCGCTCAGGCCCGCCACCTGGCCGCCTCCCACCGGCGACTGGGATACGCGTACCCCGACGACGAGCGGGTCGCCGTCTTCGCCGGACCGCGCCTCGAGGGTGTCCGCAAGGTCTGCGCCGAGCTGGGACTGCCCGCTCCCGATGTCCGGACCGTCCCCCTGACACCGGACGCCGCGGCCGACGCGGTACGGTCCTGGCGCGCCGCCGATCCCCCGGTGACCGGCATCTGCGCGTTCAACGACGACGTGGCCATGAGCGTGCTGGCCGGGCTGCGCCGGCTCGGCCTCGAAGCCCCTCGGGACATGGCGGTGGTCGGAGTCGACAACACCCCTGCCGCGGCGGTGTCCAGCCCTCCGCTGACCAGCGTCGTCCAGGACCTCCCCGGAATCGCCGAGCTGTACGCGGACTCGGTGCGGGCCGCGCTCGACAGCGCGGAAGCCACCGGAAACCAGGTGCAGCCGCACATCCGGCTGGAGGTACGCGAGTCGGCGTGACCGTCCGAGCAGCCCCGGCCAAGGCCTGACTCAGGTGACCGGCACCGGCTGCGTCCCCTGTGGGCCACCACGGTTTCGGCGTGCCCGCAGGTGCGCCCGCCGCCCCATGTCCAGACGTCACGGAAAAGAGGTCACCATGCCCCTCGACCCCTATCTCGCGGAGAGGCTGCACCTCCTCGCGGGCATCACGTTCGCGGATCTCGCGGACCCGGACGCGCAGTCCAGGTTCGGCGCGTTCATGCGGGATCCGGCGCAGTGGGTGCACCCCGATGTCACGGTCGCGAACCGCGAGATAGCCGGCCCTCACGGCCCGGTACCGGTCAGGACGTACACCCCGCCGCGCCCCGGTTCCGCGGCAGTCCTGTGGGCGCACGGCGGCGGCTTCCTCGGCGGCGACCTCGACATGCCCGAGGCACACGTCGTCGCGGCCGAACTGGCCGCGCGGACCGGGGCCGTGGTGGTCTGCGTCGACTACCGGCTGGCGGTCGGCGGCGTTCGCCACCCGGTCCCGGTGGACGACGTGTGCGCCGCGTGGCGGTGGCTGAGGACCGAACTGGCCGCCGACGCCGATGCCGTGGCCCTCGGCGGGGCGAGCGCGGGCGCGGCGCTGGCCCTCGCCACGGCCCTGCGGGACCGGGAGGAGGGACGGCGACCGGCCGATCTCCTGCTGCTCGCCTACCCGTTCGCGCACTTCCCCGTCCCGGCCCTGGACAGCACCATGGCGGCCGAGATGGCGGCCCTCCCCCCGACGATGCGGTTCACCACGGCGGACGTCGAGTTCATGGTGGAGAACTATGTCGGCCGGCTCACCGACCTCCCACGCGACGCACTGCCGGGCGCGGCCCCGCTGCACGGCCTCCCGCCCGTTCACCTGCTGGTCTCCGAGTACGACGACCTCCGGCCGTCGGCGGAGCTCCTGGCGCGGCAGTTGACCGCGTCCCAGGTCGAGGTCAGGACCTACCTGGCCGCCGGCATGCCGCACGGCCACCTCAACCGGACCCCGGCTCTCACCGAGGTCGACCGGTCACTCGACTTCTTCGCCGACGCACTGCGATGAGGATGAGAGGGACGTCGCCGACGAACTCCGCGTGCCCGGACGGCCTTTCCCAAGGCCTCGGCATGGTGTAGGTCGGCCCCGAGGCCCAAAAGGAGGCGGCCCGCCGCGTGTCAGGGAGCAGCGGGCCGCCGTCTGTGAGCCCGGTTTCCAGGACCGGGTGCGAAGGGAGCCGATGGCGACGGGCTCCGGTTGCGGGTGGCTTCAGGGACCGATGACCGGACGCAGGGACAGGAGGTGGCTGCCGGATGCGAGCCCGTCGACGGCCTCCGCGCAGCGCCAGCCCTCGGGCGGGCTGAAGCGTCCCGTGGTGCCGGGCGGCAGTACCGCCTTCACCGTGAGGGTGTCGCCGCTGATCGACCAGGCGACGGACGCGGTGCCGTACGGGGTGGTGATCGAGGCCTCGGCGGAGGTGAGCGTGGAGCCGGGGCGTGGGGCGATGTCGAGGGTGCGGTAGCCGGGCGCGGTGGGCCGTAGACCGGCCACGGATCGGTAGAGCCAGGCGGCGACCGCGCCGTAGGCGTAGTGGTTGAACGACAGCATCGTGCCCGCGTTCTCGACATCGATGGTGCCGTCGGGGCGGATCGCGTCCCACCGCTCCCACATGGTGGTGGCACCCCGGGCCACCTGGTAGAGCCAGCCCGGGCACTCGGGGTTGAGCAGCAGCTCGTACGCCTCGGCCGTGTGGCCGGTGCCGCTGAGGGCGGGCAGTACGAACGGGGTGCCCAGGAAGCCGGTGGCGATACGGCCGCCGTTGGCGCGCACCAGACCGGCGAGGGCCTTGCCCACGTCGGCCCGCTCGGTGTCGGGCGCGATGCCGAAGGACAGGGCCAGCGCGCAGCCCGTCTGGGTGGTGCGGGCGTGGTCGCCCCACTTGCGCCAGGCGGCCTCGGCGGTACGCCCGTGCAGGGCCTCGTACCGCACGGCGTCGTCGAGACGGCCCAGCTCACGGGCCGTGTCGGCGAGCAGGCGGGCGCTGTGCGCGACGAAGGCGGTGGCGACGTAGGCGGAGTCCGTGGTGGCGCGCGCCGGGTCCTCCGGAGGCGCGGCGGGGTCGAGCCAGTCCCCGAGTTGGGCGTTGCCGCTCCAGGTTCCGTCCTCGTCCAGGTGGTCGACGGTGAACTCGACCCACGCGCGCATGGCCGCGTAGTGGCGGTTCAGCATGTCCCGTCGGCCGTAGGCCTCGTAGAGGGCGGTCGGTACGACCGTGGCGGCGTCGCCCCAGCCCGCGGCGGCACCGGCGAACGGCAGCTCGGCCGGCGGCAGTTCCCCGAGCGGTACATCGGGGATCACCATCGGGACCGCGCCGTCCGGCCGTTGCTCGATGCGGAGGTCGGTGAGCCAGCTGTCGAGGAAGGAGCCGCTGTCGAACGTGGCGCACGCCGTCGGGGCGAAGGCCATGATGTCCCCGGTCCAGCCGAGCCGTTCGTCCCGCTGCGGGCAGTCGGTCGGCACGGCGAGGAAGTTGCCGCGCTGGGAGCGTACGACGTTCGCGTACAGGGTGTTCACGCGCTCGTCGGAGCAGCGGAACTCGCCGATGCGGCGCAGGTCGCTGGCGACGACCTCGACCTCGATCGCCTCGACGGTCACGTCCGGTGAGGTGCCGATCTCGGCGTACCGGAAGCCGTGGAAGGTGAACTCCGGCGTCAGTTCGGCCGTGCCGCCGGCCAGGGTGTACTGGTCGGTGGCACGGGCGCCGCGCAGGATGCTCGTCAGCAGCCGGCCGTCGCCGTCGAGGACCTCGGCATGCCGGACGGTGACGGTGCTTCCCTTCGGGCCGTCGACGCGGAGTCTCAGCCAGCCGGTGATGTTCTCGCCCGCGTCGACGGCGATCGAGCCGTCGGGCAGGGTCCGCCGCTCCGGCCGGATGACCTGGACGACCCGCACGGGCGGGTGGGCCCGCTGCGTCAGCCCGGTGGGCAGGGGGAGTGTGGCGGCGGGTTCCCAGTCGGTGTCGACGAAGCCCGGCAGCCGCCAGCCTTCGGGCTCGTGGCGGAGGTCGCGTTCGCAGCCGTCGTACAGGTCCGCCGCCAGCAGATCGCCGTAACCGCCCTTCCAGTGGCCGTCGGTGGTGACCGTGACCCTGGTCCCGTCGGCCAGGTTGACTTCGAGCTGGGCGAGCAGCGCCGTCGTGTCCCCGTAGACGTCGCGGTTCTTGTGCCAGGTGAGATGACCGCGGTACCAGCCGTCGCCGACCGCCGCGGAGAGGGCGTTCGCGCCGGTGCGGAGCAGGCCGGTGACGTCGTAGGTGGCGTAGAGCAGCCGGTTGGGGTAGCTGGTCCAGCCCGGTTCCAGCAGGTCCTCGGAGACGGCACGGCCGTTGACCGTGGTGCGGTGCACGCCGAGCGAGGTGACGTACAGGCGCGCGGATACCGGCTCCGCCGGGAGGTGGAACTCCCGGCGGAGCAACGGCACGGGGCCGGGGGAGGAACGGCCCCGGTCACTGGGCAGATGGACGGGGCGGGCCGCCCAGTCCACGTCGTCGAGCAGCGCGGCCTCCACCCGGGCGGCGTCGCTCCATTCCGTCCACCCGAGGTCGGTGCGGACACGGACACGCCAGTACCGGGTCTCGCGGCTGTTCAGCGGTTGCGCCGGCCACGGGTGGTCGGTCACCGTGTCGGACTCGACGTTTCCGCTGGAGGTGGTGTCGCTGAAGGACGCGTCGGCCGACACCTCGATCTCGTAGGCGTGTTGGAGGATGCCCGGCCGTTCGCCGGTCAGTGACCACGACAGGCGCGGCATGGGGTACGGGGTGGCGACGAGACCGGAGTCGTCCGCGGTCCGCAGGCCGGTGACCGAGGTCGTGGTGTCCGTCGCGTGGCGTGGCACAGGGCTCGACGTCTTCATCGCTGGAGGTGCCTCCGGAGGAATCGCAGCGTGGAGTGATGCAGCGTGGTCCGGTGGGGGACGGTCCCCCAGGCGTGGTCCGCGCCTTCGACGATCTCGAGTTCCGCGTTCCCGTCGTAGTGCTCCAGGTAGCGGCGTACGTACTCCAGGGGTGCGATGTCGTCCTTGTCGCCGTGCAGGATGTGGACCGGCCCGGTGTACGCGCCGGACCTCCCGTAGACGTCGAGGCCGGCTATGTCCTCCACGAGAGCGGGGCTCATCCGGTGGCCGTCGGCGTCGACATAGCCCTTCTCCTCGATCTCCGGGGCGAGTCTGCGGCCCTTGAGATAGCCCCTGCCGATCTCGAACGGGGCGACCGCCGCCGGGGACCACAGGCACAGCGCGCCGATCCCGGTCTCCTCGGCGGCCGTGATCCCGGCGACCACGCCTCCCATGCTCATGCCGACCAGGCCGATGCGGTCGGGGTCGACGAAGTCGAGGGTCCGGACCGTCCGCAGGATTGCGCGGGTCTCGGCGATCTCGCCGGTGATGGTCACGTCGAAGAAGTCGCCGTCGCTCTCGCCGTGGCCCGAGAGGTCGAACCGGACCGAGGCGATGCCGTTGGCGGCCAACAGCCGGGACATGGCGACGAAGTTCGGCAGTTCGATCCGGTTGGAGGTGAAGCCGTGGACGAACACCACGGTCGGATGGCGGGTGTCCGCCGGTCCTTCGGGGATGTGCAGTGTGGAGCGCAGCGTCAGACCGTGGTGACGGAAGTCGTGATGGCGGATCAAGGAACAGCCTTTTCGGTCGTCTCGGGTGTGGGAGCGCCACTCAGGTCGGCAGGCGCCTGGGGCGGGGAAGCGTCGGCAGGCTCCTCGGCCTGCGGGGTTTTGGGCAGGCGGGGCACCCAGGCGAGGCCGATGACCGCCGAGATCACCGTGACGCCGAGGAGCAGGCCGAAGAACAGCTCGGTGTGGCCCAGGGCGAAGGCGGGCGTGGCCAGTGCGGCCAGGCCGGCCAGGGCCCGGGTGAAGGCCATGGTCACGCCGGTCGCGGTCGCCCGCAGCAGGGTGGGGAAGAGTTCCTGGGACCAGATCTTGTAGACGGACTCGCCGGCGAAGGAGTTGCCGAGGCCGGAGACGAGCATGACGGCGACCAGGGTGAACTTCCCGGGTCCGAGCAGTGCCGGCAGTGCCCAGGCGACGACGATCAGGGCGGTGCCCGCGGCGAACCAGGCGTGCCTGGCGGGGCGGTCGACCACGCGCATGAACACCAGGCCGGCGACGAAGCCCACCGGAAGTCCGAGGAGGGTCAGCTGCGAGTACTGCGCGACCTCCCCCTCGGCCAGGGCGGTCCACAGGAAGGTGCCGAACTGACCGAGGGTGTTCGCGCCGAGGTTCCAGGTGGCGTAGTAGAGGCCCGTCGCGAGCAGGGCGTAGACCGTCGGTGCCCGGAAGAGATCCCGGACGCGGCTGAACTCGATGGTCCCGGAGGCGGCGTTCGGGTGCGCGTCGGCGGCCCGGCGGGCGGCGGCCCACTCGGCCGACTCGCTGAGGGTGAGGCGCAGGAGCAGCACGACGACGGCCACGGCCAGCAGGTGGGCGAAGAGGATGCGGCCGCCGAGCAGGCCCTGTGCTCCCATGAAGGAGCTGAGCAGCAGCACGGCCACGATGCCGGCCAGCCAGAGCATGCTGGAGAACACCACCATGGTGGCCTTCTTGCCCGGCGGTGCCTCCTCGTTGACGAGCGCGAGGGACACGGGGAGGTCCGCGCCAATGGCCACGCCGGTGGCCACGACACCGGCGTACAGCAGCGCGGGGCTCGCCGCCACGAGGAGCAGCAGGATGCCGGCCGCGTACAGGACGAGTGAGAAGGTGAAGATCGTCCGACGGCCGAACCGGTCGCCCAGCCGACCGCCGAAGAGCGCACCGACGGCGAACGACAGGGTCTGCAGTCCCAGCAGGGAGCCGATGCTCTCGGGGCTGAGCTGGAGCGGCGCGGCGTAGTAGCCGCCGATGGCGATGCCCGACGTCACCAGGGCGGCGGCGTCCAGGTAGGAGGCCATGCCGGCGAGTGTCGCGGTCTTCCAGGGGTTGCTCGTGGTGCTTGTCAGGCCAGACATGGGTCCTCTTCGTTGAGTACCGGAGGGGGACGGGACGGTGGGGACCTGAAGCGTGGCGCGTGGGGGGAGTTGCCGAGTGCGGCTACCGAGCGTTACTTAAACGCGCCACTTAAACGTGTAGGTTGACTGAGCGGGTAAGCTAGCCCGCAATCGCGGGGTTTGGCAAGGGGTCTGTCGGAGGGGGATGCATGGTCGGGACGTCCAGAGGCAGACGGGTGACCAGCGGGGACGTCGCGCGGGAGGCCGGAGTCTCACGGGCGACGGTCAGCTACGTCCTCAACGACACCCCGCACCAGAAGATCGCCGAGGCGACGCGCACCCGGGTGTGGGAGGCCGCCGCCCGGCTCGGCTACGCACCCTCGGCCGCGGCGCGCGCGCTGCGGACGGGGCGTTCGGACATCGTGCTCGGCGTGCTGCCGGACTGGCCGATCCAGCATGTGCTCGGGCGCCTCATCCAGCAGCTGACCAACGCCTTCGCCGAACACGAGCTCACCTTCCTCGTGCACTCCTCGGGCCGGCCCGCCCGGCCCCTGCGGGAGATCTGGCGGGCCCTGACACCCGCCGCGGTCCTCGCCCTGAACGAGTTCCCCGCGACCGACGCCGAGGCCATGCGAACGGCCGGCATCGAGGTCGTCATGACGCTGCACGGCTCGGCGTCGGGGGACCTCCGGTCCCCTCTGGTGTCCGAGGAACCGATCGGCGCGCTGCAGGCCCGCCATCTCGTCGGCTCGCACCGCCGACTCGGCTACGCCTACCCGGACCTGCCCCGACTCGACGTCCTGGCCCAGCCGCGGCTGGACGGTGTCCGCAAGGTCTGCGCCGAACGCGGTCTTCCCGAGCCCGTCGTCCGGGCCGTCCCGCTGGAACTGGGCGGTGCCACGGAGGCGGTGAAGGCCTGGCTCGCGGCCGATCCGCCGGTGACGGGCATCTGCGCGTTCAACGACGACATCGCCATGGCGGTGCTGGTGGCCCTGCAGTCCCTCGGGCTGCGCGCCCCGCAGGACCTGGCCGTCATCGGTGTCGACGACATTCCGAGCTCGGCCCTGCTGCGCCCCGCGCTGACCACGGTCGTCCGCGACACCGAAACCCTCGCGCGTGGTCTGGCCCGGCGAGTCGTCGACGCCCTCGACCGGAAGGAGGTGTCGGCCGACCCCGTCGAGGACCCGCTCAGGGTGGAGGTGCGGGACTCGGCCTGAGGTGGCGCCCGCCGGATGTCGGGGCCCGCGTCTGTGAGATGCCACGGCCGGCCGCTGCGGGATCCGTCGATCGTCGCGCTCCGTGAGGGGGCTGGACGGTGAACGGGGCGTCCGGTTACGGTTCCGCTCGTCTTCCGTGGCGCGAGGCGTCCGGGACCCTCGAACGAACGACGAGGTCGCAACCCGATGTTCGGCCTGTTCGGCCTGCTCGGCGGGAGACATACGATCCCGCACGGCTTGGAGGGAACGAGCGCCCGCGCCCGGCCCGTACGACCCGCCGTCCGGGGTCTCGGCCCCGCCCGCCTCGACGGAAACCGCTCTTCCTCGCGGGCACCTCCGCGCTCGGCGAGCGGGCACCCTCACCGCACTGCTCCGCCCCGGCACGACGGCTTTCCCGACGGGCCGCAATGACGTCGACGATCCCCCAGGAGGTCCAGATGACCACGCCCCCTCCGCCGTTCGATCCGGAGCTGGCCGCCGCTCTCGTGGAACTCGGCGATGCGGCGCCGACCACGGCGACCCCGGAGAGCATTCCCATGGCGCGTGAGCAGGTCGGCGCCCTGGTCGCGCTCATGACGAACGAGGAGCTGAGCTGTGGCGGGCTCTTCGACGTACAGGAGCGGGCGGTGCCCGGTCCGCCGGGAGCACCGGACGTCTCGCTGCTCATCTGCCGGCCCACCTCCGTGCCGGGCCCCCGCCCGATCGTCTACTTCACGCATCCAGGGGGCATGGTCGTGGGCACCAACCGGCTGGGCCTGCCCCTGGACTGGGCCGAGGAACTGGGCCTGGTCGTGGTGTCGGTGGAGTACCGGCTCGCCCCCGAGCACCCGCACCCCGCGCCGGTCGAGGACTGCTACGCGGGACTGCTCTGGACGGCGGCACACGCCGAGGAGATCGGCGGCGACCCGGATCGCGTCATCCTGGCGGGAGGCAGCGCGGGCGGCGGACTCGCCGCGGCCCTGGCCCTGCTCGCACGCGACCGCCAGGGCCCTCGTCCCATCGGCCAGCTGCTGATGTGCCCGATGCTCGACGACCGCAACGACACCGTGTCCGCCCATCAGATGGCCGGGCTCGGTGTATGGGACCGCACCGCCAACGAGACCGGCTGGAACGCGCTGCTGGGCGAGGCGCGCGGCACCGCCGACGTCTCGCCGTACGCCGCCCCGGCCCGCGCCGCAGACCTCTCCGACCTCCCCCCGGCCTTCATCGACGTCGGCTCCGCGGAGACCTTCCGGGACGAGGACGTCACCTACGCCTCCAGGATCTGGCAGGCCGGGGGAAGCGCCGAACTGCACGTGTGGCCGGGCGGTTTCCACGGTTTCGACGGCCTCGTGCCCCAGGCCGCACTCTCGGTCGACGCCCGTGCGGCCCGTCTGGGATGGCTGCGACGGCTGCTGGGGGAGTGACGGCTGCTGCTGGGGGAGCGACGGTGGGGTGACGCTGTCCGCCCGCACCCCGTGGGGCCGCATCCTTCCGGCAGGGACTTCCGGAGTGAGACCCGGGGAGCCTTCGCCGAGGTCGGAGAGAGCCGATCGCGGCGGCGATCACGCGGGTCAGGTGAGTGGCTGGGACGCGGAGAGGTGTTGCTCGGTGGCCCAGGAGGTGAGGTTGCGGAGCCGTTCGTGGGTGGGGGACCCGGGGGCGGCGGTCCAGACGGTGAGGTGCTGGTCGGGGTCGGTGTTGGCGGTGAGGGTGTCCCAGTCCAGGACGAGCTCGCCGACGACCGGATGGTTGAGGGTCTTCGTGCCCACGGTGCGGGCGGCGACGTGGTGATCGCCCCACCACCGGGCGAACTGCTTGTCCCGCAGGGACAGTTCACCGATCAGCTCGATCAGGGCGGGGTCCTCGGGATACTTCGCCGCTTCCATCCGCAGCTGGGCGACGGAGATGCGGGCCGAGGTCTCCCAGTCGGCGTACAGGGTGCGCATGGCCGGATCGGTGAACTGGATCCGGGGGTAGTTGCGGTGCTTCTCCGGGATGCGGGAGAAGTCGGTGACCAGGGCGGCGGCCGGCGCGTTCCAGGCGAGGATGTCCCCGCGTCTGCCCTGCACGATCGCGGGGGTGGCGCTGAGGTCGTCCAGGACCCGCTGCAGCTGCGGCTGGACCTTCTGCCTGCCGCGCCGCCGGGTGCGGGTGGTGGTCCTGCCCGCGAGCTGGAAGAGGTAGCCCCGCTCGTCGTCGTCCAGGTGCAGGACCCGGGCGAGGACGTCCAGCACGGGCGCGGATGCCTGCATACGGCCCTGTTCGAGGCGGGTGTAGTAGTCGGTGCTGATGCTGGCCAGCTGGGCGACCTCCTCGCGGCGCAGCCCGTCCACCCGGCGGGGCTTGCCGGTTTCGGGCAGTCCGACCGTGCGCGGGCTCAGCTCCGAGCGGCGCTTCTTGAGGAACTCTCCCAGCTCGTTGAGGGGGGTATTGCTGGTCATGCCGCCCAGCATGACAGCGATCACGGGGGAAGAAGGAGGGGGAATATACTCCCAGGCTGTCCGTCGGCACCTGGTCGCGACCCGACGACAGCCCACAGAGCGTACGCAGCATGCATGCATGCATGCCTGGCCGGGATCGGGGGGCCACGGCCCGTGGCCCCCCGATCCCGGAGACGCTGAACGTGCGCACGAGACCTGACCGGGTTCGGTCAGTCGCTCATCGCCTCGCGCACGAGTGCGGTGTCGACGAACTGTTCGAAGCGGACGATGAGGCCGCCGCGTACGACGAAGTGGTGGGCGACGCGGACGTCGACGGGCTTGCCGGTGGCTTTGTTGGTGGCGGTGTAGCGGGCGAGGACGACGACGTTCTCTCCGTCGACGACGTAGGTGTCGTCGTGGGCGGTCCAGCCGTCCCAGTCCTGGCCGAGTTTCTCCATCACGTGGGCGGTGACACCGTCGGGGGTGCGGTAGGTGCCGGCGAGGGGGAAGCCGGCCATCTCCGTCCATTCCACGTCGGGGGCGAGGGTGGCGCGCAGGGCTGCCAGGTCGCCGGCGGCCGAGGCGAGGTACTGACGCCGTACGACGTCGGCGGGGGCGGTGGAGGTGGTGGTGGTGGTGAACTCGCCCATGTTCAGCCCCACTTCATCTCGCCCTTGGCGACCTTCGCGCCGATCTGGGCGGCGATGAGCATGCCGTTGTCGGGGTAGCGCTTGACGAGGGCTTCGGTGAGGGAGGCGCCGTCGGCGGCGTTGTCGAGTTCCTCTTCGAAGGCGAGGAGGTAGGCGCGGGTGGCGGCGATCGCGGAGGCGTCGGCCGGGGTGCCGGGCAGGCGGTGGCCGGGGACGACGAGCTGCGGGTCGAGGGCGGTCATCTCGTCGAGCAGGTCGGTCCAGGCGGCGCGGTCGCCGGGGGTGGGGGTGTCGGCGACCCAGACGTGTTCCTGCTGGAAGAGCAGGACGCCGCCGAGGAGGGCGCGGTGCTCGGGCTGCCAGAGGTAGTGGCGGTCGGGCAGGCCGGCGGGGCCGCCCCTGAGTTCGAAGCGGTGGCCTTCGAGGGTGAGGTCGCCGGTCAGCGGGGTGAGGTCGACCAGGCGGGTGGGGAGGTTGGGGCCGAGTGCGGCCCAGGCCTTGAGTTTGCCTTCGTAGGTGTGCTGGATGTGGTCGATGACGATGGGGGTGGCGACGAAGACGGCGTCGGGGAAGGCGTCGGCGATCACTTCGGCGCCGAAGTAGAAGTCGGGGTCGGCGTGGCTGATGAAGACGGTCGTCAGCTGCTTGCCGGAGTCGAGGATCTCGGCGGCCAGCCGGTGGCCGTCGGCGCGGGTGAAGGCGGCGTCGACCAGCAGGGCTTCGGTCTCGCCGGTGACGAGGGTGGCGGTCTTGTTCTTGCTGCCGGCCGGGAAGTCGAGGTCGAGGACCTTGAAATCGAGCGTGCTCATGCGGAACTCCTGGAGGGGGTGGGGATGGGCAGGATCAGGAGGAACGGGTGGCCGTGCGGGACGCCAGTCGTCGGTCGACCTCGTCCGCGGTGGCGCGGCCGTAGGCCACGGGAGCGAGGGACGCGCCGTCGACGGCCAGCAGGGTGGGGAAGCCGGTGACACCCAGCTCGGCCGTGCGGCGGAAGTCGGCCTCGGCGGCAGCCCGAGCCTCGGGTGATGTGAAGGCGGCGACGACGGTGTCCGCGTCCAGTCCGGCGGCCTCGGCGAGGACACGGTACGTGGCCGGGTCGGACAGGCTGAGGCCGTCGACGTAGAAGGCGCGCTGGAGGGAGGCGGCCAGCTCTGCCGCGCGGTCGGGGGCGACCTGGTGCAGGGCGGCGACACCGCGGGCGGCGGCCTCGGAGTCCATGACGAACGAACCGTCGGCGATCAGCCGCTCGTAGCCCTCGCCGAACTCGGCCCCGGTCAGCTCCGCGATCTGCGCGTTCGCACCCTGGACGTAGCCGAACTCGCGGATCGGCACCCGGCGCGCCCCGGTGAACAGACCGCCGGAGACCACCTCCACCGGCAGCCCGGGGTGGCGGGAGACCACCTCGCGCAGCGTGGCGGAGAAACCGTGCGACCAGCCGCAGTAGGCGTCGAAAACGTAGACCAGCTTCATGGTGACCTCGACAGGCGTGTGATGGCCCACCCGGTGCGGGCGATCACCTGACAGAACAGTAGTTGACTCGTCAGTTATTCCACGATGTGTGTGAGGGCGCCATAGGTGTGGCGCCCGTCAGGGCATCGGGGAAACGCGGTGGCTCGTGGATCAGGGCATTCGGGGGAGTGTGTCCCCGAGCCGTATGGCTGGGATACGAAGATCCTCCGCGAACCGCTCCCGGTCTGCCACCGGGAGCGGGTTCAGGAAGCGCCTCTTGATGTTCTCCCTATGGCTCAGGGTGGCGCGAACCGTCGTCTCCTCGCCCGGCGGGGGCGGCCGTACCGGCTTTCCGCGCCGCTCGGCGGGGGACTCCGCCCGGGTCACGAGCCCGGCCGCGTCCATGACCGGGCTTGCCCCGGGTGAGGGAGGCGGCAGCCGCCGCGGGTGCCGTAGTCGGCCTCGGGGCCCGGCGTCAGCACGCAGACGACGAACCGATCAGGGGACGGCGGTGGACATCGGGAGCAGTGTATGCCGCCCGCTCGCGGCCGAGCTGGCCGGTGGCACCGCCCGCCGCTATGCCCGCGGGTGGAGTCCGAGCCGGCCGGGCGTCGGGTCGCCCTTGACCTCGACGAAATGCAGGGTGAAGGTCTGCTTCCAGCGCTCGCCCACGGCGCGGTCGGCCATGAAGCGGGGGAAGCCGTCCATGTTGGCGTGGGGGTACTTCCGGATCGGCTTCAGACCGGCCGGCCCGTACGGCGGGAGGTCGCAGGCGAGGCCGCGGCCCGACTCGCCGCGGCGGCGAGCGCCCCGACACCGAGGCCACCGGCGCCGGCGCCGGTGGCGAGGGCGTGCCGTCTGCTGAATGCCGTCTGCTGAAGCGGGACAAACCATGGTCGCAGGGCGCGCCTCATCGTGGCGCTGTGACCGCGGTATGGGCAACGTTTCCCAAAGATTCAATTCCACCTTCAACCGAACGGTTGAACACCTGCCGGGCCACTCGATGGCGACGGTTCACTCCGCCGGTCGTGCCGTGGACCTGCGCGGCACGAGCGTGGGGGAGAGGGTGACCTTGGCCGACGGGCGGTCATGGTCGGTGATTCGTCGCAGGAGGAGTCGTACGGCGTCGCGGCCCATCTCCTGGCCGGCCTGGTCGACGCTGGTGAGCGAGATCGGGCCGAACGCGGCGAACGTGGTGTTGTCGTATCCGGCCACCGACAGGTCGCCGGGAACGGACAGGCCGGCCTCGGCGACCGCCTCGAGCACGCCCATGGCGACGATGTCCGCACCGGCGAAGACGGCCGTGGGCCGGGCGGAGGCGGGGCGGGCCAGCAGTTCCAGCGCCGCCCGGTGGCCACCCTCCTGGGTGTAGCTGGTGGAGAGCACGTCGATGCACTCCTGCAGCCCGTGCGCCCGCATGGCCTGCCGGTATCCGTCGGCGCGCCGGGCGTTGGGCATCTCCGCCAGGCGTGTCGGGTCGGTCTCGTGATGCTCGATGTGGGCGATCCGGCGATGCCCGAGACCGGCGAGGTGGCGGACGACGAGGGCCGCGCCCTCGATGTCGTCGTCGGTCACGGTGTCGTATACGGCGGAGGAGCCGTGGCGGCCGACGACGACGGTCGGCACCGAGGAGGCGACGTGCTCCAGGTGGGCGCGCGAGGAGACCGGTGCGACCAGGACGAGACCGTCCATGCCGCGGTCGATCATCGCCTCGGTGACGCGGGCCTCCGCCTTCTCCCCGTTGCAGCCCGGCCCCAGGAACACCTGGTACTCGGTCTCCTCCAGCGAGTCGGTGATGCCGTCGAGGATCTCGGGGAAGAACGGGTTGCGGATGTCGGGCAGCATCACGCCGATGGTGTACGTCTGCCCCCGCAGGCCTCTGGCGCCCGCGTGCGGCCGGTAGCCCAGCTCTTCGATCGCGCGGCGCACCTTGGCCTGCATCTCGGGGCTGGCCCCGTAGGCGTTGCGCAGCACCTTCGACACGGAGGTGACGGACACCCGGGCGTGTCGCGCGACGTCGACGATGGTGATCCTGCGACGTGATGCTGTCGGCTCCATCCGGTCCTTGCCTCTCGGGGAATCGTCCGGCCGAGTCTAGGGCGGATCCCGTGGCTCGAACGATGGCGCGGAGAGCGGGCGGCGCCGTCCTCGTCGCACCGCTGTGGTGTGCGCGGCATCTTGACGTCATGCGGGACGCTCCCTAGGGTCTGGCCACACCCTTTGGGAAACGTTACCCACAGCCGCGCGACTCCTGCGGCCCGGGCATCGGGCCGCCCCATCCCCGAGACGGACTCCGACGAGACAACCGGCCGCGCCTCCGCGTGGCGCAGGCCGAAGAGTTGATCCAGCAGGCCATTTGAATCGTTTCAAGGAAGGGGGTTCGTCGGTGGCTCTGGCCCCGCACAAGCAGCTCCTGGACGACGACCGGCCTCCGGACACGGAACCGGCCGCACGCATCCGGCCCGCGCGCACGACTCCGCCGTGGTGGTTCGCCCTGCCCGCGATGCTGCTGTTCGCCTTCGTCGTCCTGGTGCCGAGCGTTCGCGGCGTGTACTACGCCTTCACCGACTGGGACGGTCTCGACCCCGACTTCTCCTTCGTCGGCCTGGACAACTTCGCCGACATGCTCAGCGACCCGGACGCGACGCAGGCCATCTGGCACACCCTGCTGATCGCGGTGTCGATCACGATCGTGCAGAACGCGATGGGCCTGCTGCTGGCCCTGGGGGTCAACTCGGCCATCAAGTCCCGCAACGTGCTGCGGGTGTTCCTGTTCGCGCCGGCCGTGATCACCCCGATCGTGACCGCCTACCTCTGGCGCAATCTGCTCGGCCCGGACGGCGCGGTCAACAGCCTGCTCGGCGCGGTGGGTCTGGGGGGATGGCGGCAGGACTGGCTGGGCAGTCCGAGCCTGGCCCTGTGGTCGGTGGTCGGGGTGATCGTGTGGCAGTTCGCGGGCTACTCCATGGTCATCTTCCTCGCCGGACTGCAGTCGGTGCCCAAGGAGGTCCATGAGGCGGCGGTCATCGACGGGGCGGGTCCCGTTCGGCGCTTCTGGTCGGTGACCCGGCCATTGCTGGCCCCGGCCTTCACCATCAACCTGATGCTGTCGATCATCGGCGGGATCAAACTCTTCGACCAGGTGTACGCGTTGACGGGCGGGGGACCGGGGCACGCCACCGACACCATCTCGACGCTGATCTACAAGGACGCCTTCACGCTCGGCGAGTTCGGCTACAGCGTCGCGCTCGCGGTCGTCCTCACGATCATCGTGGCGGTCGTCTCGACCGGGCAGTACCTCGTGCTGTCCCGCAACGAGAGGGCGGCGTCATGAACCGCTACCGCCGCCGCACCCTCGCCCTGGAACTGGCGGTGATCGCCGCCGCCCTGTTCGTCGGCTTCCCGGTGTACGTCCTGGTCAACCTCGCGGTGCGGCCCGCGTCGGACCAGTCCTCGCCGATCAGCCCGACCGGCTCACCCACCCTCGACAACTTCACCCAGGCCTGGCAACAGGGCGCCCTCGGCGGGGCCTTGGCCAACAGCGTGCTGGTGACCGTGTGCAGCGTCGTCGTCGTGCTCGCCGTGTCCTCGCTCGCGGCGTACCCGCTGGCCCGCGCCACGGCCCGCTGGTCCCGGGGAACGTATCTGACCTTCCTCCTCGGCCTGGCCCTGCCGTTCCAGCTCGCGTCCCTGCCGCTGTACCAGACCATGCGCGACATGGGCCTGCTCGGCACACCCTGGGCGCTGGTCCTCTTCTACTCCGGCCTGCAGTTGCCGTTCACCGTCTTCCTGTACGTCGGTTTCCTGCGCGCCCTGCCCCGCGACTTCGAGGACGCGGCACTCATCGACGGCTGCACACCTCTGCAGGGCTTCCGGTACGTGGTGCTGCCGATGCTCAAACCCGTCACGGTGACGGCTCTGGTGCTCAACGCGGTCGCCGTGTGGAACGACTTCTTCACCCCGTTGCTGTACCTCAGCGGCAGCGCCCGGCAGACCATGCCGGTCGCGATCGCCGGCTTCGTCGGTCAGTACGTCACCGACTGGAACCTCATCTTCGCCGCACTGGTGATCAGCATCCTGCCCGTCCTGCTCGTCTACTTCCTGCTGCAGCGCAGCATCATCAACGGCTTCGCGGGAGGGCTGCGGGGATGACCTCCGACGCCCGACCGTCCCTCATGTCCGGTGGCTCTTCCCCGAGGGGGACTTCATGAAGACACGCACACTCCCGGTCCTGGCCGCCACGGTCACGTCCATGGCCCTGCTGGCCGCCTGCGGCGGCGGCACCGAGGCGGGCTCCGACGGCGGTTCGAAGGACTCGAAGACGCTCACCCTCGCGTCGATCGACCAAGGCTCGGTCGAGGACGTCGTCAAGGCGTTCGAGAAGGCCAACCCGGGCGTCAAGGTCCGTTACACCACCAGCGGCGCCGACCAGTACCAGCAGCAGATCCGCACCCAGCTGTCCTCGGGCACCGCCCCCGACGTGATGTCGGTCTGGCCCGGCAACGGCAATCCGGGGGCCACCTACGTCCTGGCCGAGCCGGGTTATCTGCGCGACCTGTCGGACCGGCCGTGGGCCGCCGAGCTGCCGGACGCGATGAAGTCCGTCGCTCAGTACGAGGGCAAGACGTACACCGCGGTCTTCGGGCAGAACGGCATCGGAGCGGTCTACAACGAGCAGGCCGTGGCGAAGTCCGGACTCACCCCGCCGGACACCTGGACGGAACTGCTGGACTTCTGCAAGGCCGCGAAGGCGAAGGGAACCCCGGCCTTCGCGCTCGGCAACCAGGACAACTGGGTGACCCAGCTCGTCGCATACGCCCTGGTCGCGACGACCGTCTACGGCGAGGACCGGGACTTCGACAAGAAGATGCAGGCCGGCGACGCCACCTTCGCGAAGTCCCCGTGGGCCACCGCCCTGGACAAGTACGTGACGATGGAGAAGACCGGCTGCTTCCAGAAGAACCCGCTGGGCACCACCTACGAAGCCAGCCAGCAACTCGCCGCCACCGGCAGGACCCTCGGCATCGTCCAGGGCAACTGGGTGATCGCCCTCCTCAAGCAGAAGAACCCGAAGGGCACGTTCACGCTCAAGGCGCTGCCCGCCACCGACGACCCGTCCGAGACCCTGATACCCGCCGCCGCGGGTGCCGGGTACGGTGTCAACGCGAAGGCGAGGAACGAGGAACTGGCGCTGAGGTTCGTGGACTTCGTGATGTCGCCCGAGGGCATGAACACGTTCGTCGAGAAGCAGGGCGGCCTGCCCTCCCTCCCCGACACGGGCTTCGCCGCGGACCCGTCACTCGCCGAGCTCTCGGAGTTCATCGGGTCGGACCGCACGGTGCCCTTCATGGACCAGCTCTGGCCCAACCCGAAGGTCCAGCAGACCATGCTCAGCGGCCTGCAGGAGATCTTCAGCGGGCAGTCCACGCCGGAGAAGCTCCTCGACGAGATGGACGCCGACTACAAGGCCGGCAGCTGACCATCGAGCCGTCGGCCACCGCGCGTGGCGGCCGACGGCTCTCCTTCAGCATCTGAATGAAACGTTTAAATCCACCATGGTGTGATCGATCGGAGGTTTGGTATGCCCGACGTCCCGAAGGAGGCGTTGAGCCGGCGACAGGTGGTCGGCACCATGGCTGTCTCGGCGGCCGGGCTGGCTGTCCCCGCCGTCCCCGGGCCCCCTGTGCCGGCGGCCCACGCCGACGAGGTGGGCGACAGACGGGGAGCGAGGGTCACCGGTCTGGCCGTCGACGGCCGCGAGGACAGTCCGCTCGGTGTCGACGACCCGGCACCGCGACTGAGCTGGCGGGTGGTGGGGGCCGACGGGGCATGGACGCAGTCCGCCTACCGGCTCCGCGCGGCGCGCACCCGGAAGGATCTCGACCGGGGCCGTCTGCTGTGGGACAGCGGCAAGGTCCGCTCCCCGGCCCAGACCGATGTCGCCTGGCACGGTCCCGCCCTGTCCTCGCGGGACCGGGTGGTCTGGCAGGTGCGGGCGTGGAGCACCGGCGGCGACGCGACACCATGGAGCCGCCCCGGCACCTGGGAGATGGGGCTCCTCAAGCGTTCCGACTGGGGCGAGGCCCAGTGGATCGAGCACCCGGGCCGCACCGTCGAGCAGCCCCTGCCCGTGTTCGCCCGTGCCTTCCGGGTGGACGGCCGGTGGGGGAGGGTCGTCAGGGCGAGGCTGTACCTGTCCGGCGTCGGACTGCACGAGGCCCGCCTCAACGACAGGCCCGTCACCGACGAGGTGCTCGCCCCGGGCAACTCCAACTACCAACTCTCCACCGAATACCGGGTGTACGACGTCACCGGGCTCATCCGCTCCGGTGACAACACCCTGGGTGTCGAACTCGGTCACGGCACGGCGCTCGTGACCCGGTCCGTCACCCGTCCCACCACCGGCCGCACCGCCCCGTACAGTTGGTGGCAGAGCCAGTTCAAAGGCAGCGGCAGCCTGGCCGCGCCCGCCGCGCGGGGCACCACCACCGTCAAGGTGAGCAGCGTGGCCAACTACCACGTCGGCGGCACGGTCAACATCGACACCGGCGACGGCGGCGAGCGCCTGGAGACCCGCACCATCACCGCCGTCGGCACCGCAGGCGCCGACGGCACCGGCATCACCTTCGAGCCCGGCCTCTCCTCCGGGCACGCCGGCGGCGCGGCCGTCACCGGCTCCGGCAACTCCCTCGCGAGCACCGACCCGAGCGCAGGCGCCGCCGTCTCCCCGCGTCTGATCGCCCGCCTGGAACTCACGAAGGCCGACGGGACGGTCGAGACCGTCGTCAGCGACCGCTCGTGGAGGACGGCCCTCGGCCCGACCGTCACCGCCAACTGGTACTCCGGCTCCGACCACGACGCGCGCCGCGAGCAGCCCGCGTGGACCGCCCCCGGCGCGGATCTCGGCGGGTCGGCGAAACGCCGCGACGGCACGGCCATGGGCTGGACCGACGCCGGAATCGCCCCGCCGCCCAATCTGACCACCGAGTTGGTCTGGCGGGTGGCCGAGCCGCTCAGGATCGTCGACCGGCTCCGCCCGGTCGCTGTCACCCAGCCGCGGCCCGGCGTGTGGGTCTTCGACTTCGGGCAGAACTTCGCCGGCTGGCCGCTGCTGGACCTCGACGGCCCGCTCCCGGCCGGTACGACGGTCAGGCTGTCCCCCGCCGAGTCGCTGAACGCCGACGGCACCGTGGACCAGGCGTCGATCATGGGCGGCGGCGCCGCTCGCGGCACCCAGGTGTTCGCCACCTACACGACGTACGGCGACGAGCGGAGCGAGCGGTGGCATCCGCGGTTCCACTACTTCGGGATGCAGTGGCTGCAGGTGACCGGCCTGCCCGAGGGCTATGTACCGACCCGGGACACGGTGACCGGCCTGCAGATCCACGCGGACGTGCCGGTCGCCGGCTCCCTGCGGACCTCCGACGACCGGATCAACCGCGTCCACCGCATGGCCCGTTACTCGATCATGAGCAACGTCATGTCGACCTTCACGGACTGCCCCGGCCGTGAAAAGCTCGCGTACCCTGCCGACTACGTACAACCCTTCGGCTCCCTCCACCGCACGTTCGGATACGCGGCCTACCTGCGCACCATGCAGCGCCACCTGGTCGAGGGCCAGTCCAGGGCCGGTGACGGCATCGGCAACGTGGCGCTCAAGGCCCCGGTGTACGACTGGGGGTACACCGGCCGGTTCGGCGACGAGATCAACTGGGGCAACGGCATCATCCTGGTGCCCTGGCTGCTGTACGAGACGTACGGCGACACACAGACGATGAGCCGCCACTACCCGCGGATGCGGGCCTTCCTCGACTACATCAGGACCAGGAAGGCCGGCATTGGCGCGGACGCCTGTCTCGTGGACGCGGCCCTGGGCGACTGGATCGCGAGTGAGAACACCTCGGGCCGTATCACCGGAACCTGGGGCTACCACCAGATCGCCGACCGCATGGCCCGGATGGCGGCCCTGATCGGGCGTGACGCGGACGCGGCCGAGTACCGCAACCTCGCGGCCACCATCAAGGACGCGTTCAACGACGCCTTCTACAACACCGCGCTCGGCCGGTACACCGCCGAGGGCGACCGGGGCGCCGCCGGAGCCACGCAGGCCGCGCAGGCGCTCGCGCTCGACGAGGGCCTCGTACCGGAGGGCGAGCGCGGGAAGGTCCTCGACGCGCTGGTGGAACTGGTTTACGCCCACCGGCCGTTCGGGGGCGGGCCGCACCTCAGCGGCGGCACCATCGGTCTCGCCCCGATCGTCAGGGCCCTGCACGAGGGCCGCCACGACGACGTCCTGTGGGCCGTCCTCCAGGAGGACACCCGCCCGGGCTACGGCCACTTCATGGCACCCACCACCTCCCATCCCGAAGGTCTGACGACCATCCCCGAACAGTGGGACATGGGCAACTCCAAGAACCACATGATCCTGTTGCAGATCGAGGAGTGGTTCCACAGCGGCGTGGTGGGCATCCGCCAGGCCCGCGGCAGGGCCGGATACCGCGAGTTGGTCATCGACCCCCGCCCGGTCGGCGACCTCACCCATGCCGAGGGCAGCTATCGCACCCCGTACGGCGTGGTGTCCGCGCGGTGGACACGCGAGAAGAACAGGTTCCGGCTCCATGTGGAGCTCCCGCCGAACGCCACCGCGGAGATCCGGCTGCCCACCGGCGACCGCGCCACCCATGTCGTCGGTTCGGGGCAGCACACGTTCACCACCCGCGATCTGTGACCGATTCCCCCGGCGAACCGAAAGGACCACGGCGTGAGCCATGCAGAGCGCGGTGCGGACGATGCCGACCGCGATGGCCGCGAGGGGTTCTCACCTCGCGGCCACGGACCGGCATGACGTCGCCGAACCGTGCTCACAGCGAGTACGCGTACACGGCCGGCATCGCCCGCGACCCGGACAGCCCCGGCTTCAGGCGCTTCGTTCTCCGGCCCCACCTCGATCCCACGGGGCGGATCACCCAGGTCCGCGGCACCTACGAGTCGCCGTGCGGTGAGATCCGAAGCGAGTGGGAGGTCCAGGGCCGGGGCCGGACCCTGGCGTACGAGGCGGTCGTGCCCGCGAACAGCGAGGCCACTCCGCGCCTCCCGGCCGCCTCGGCGGATGCGGTCCGTGCGGGACGGACCCCGCTGACCCGCGTGGACGGCGTGCGTTTCCTCGGCCACGCGGACGGGGTGTCCTCGTACCGCCTGCCTTCCAGCCGGTACCGACTGACCGCCGACCTGCGCTGAAGCCGTGGACACCGGCTCGCGAGAAAATCGGTCGGCGCTCTTGACGCACGCCCCTGCGACTCCGTAGATATGACCGCGCGGTCACTCGCCGCGCGGTCATATGGTGGGCCTCGCTCATACAGGCTCACGCTCGCCGGGAGAATCGATGACACGAGTGGCGGCGCGCGGTACGGCTGCGGCCGCACCGCGCAGCGCGGATGTGGCCCGCCTGGCCGGGGTCTCGCGCAAGACGGTGTCGCGGGTCCTCAACAACGAGCCCTACGTCTCCGACGAGGTCCGTCGACGCGTCCTCGAAGCCGCGGAGGAGCTCGGCTACCGCCTGAACCATGCGGCGCGGGCGCTGGCCTCCGGCCGGAGCCGGTCCATCGGTGTCGTGGCCCTGGGGACGGCCGGATACGGAACGGCCTCGCTCCTGGTGGGCATCGAGAGGGCCGTACGGGACGCCGGTTACGCCCTGCGCATGGTCAACACGGTGGACGGGGAACCGGACGGCATCGCCGGCGCCGTGACCTCACTCCTCGAGCAGGGCGTGGACGGCATCGTCGTCTCCGAGCCCATCGTGGAGGGGGAGGTGAGGGTCGGGGTCGACGTGCCGCTCCTCTTCCTGGGCGCGCCACCGGCCTTCACCTCCGCCCAAACCCTGACCGTGGGCGTGGGCGCGTACGAACTGGCGAGGGCGGCCACCGCTCACCTGCTGGATCTGGGGCACACAACGGTCCATCACCTCGCCGGTCCGGGGCAGTGGTACGCCTCGAAGGACCGTATCGAGGGCTGGCGGGCGGCGCTCGCGGCGAGAGGAGCGCATGAACCTCCCGCGCTCCAAGGCGACTGGTCACCCGAGTCCGGCTACGCGGCGGGCCGTGAGCTGGCTGCGGACGGCTCGGTGACGGCGGTGTTCGCGGCGGGTGACGAGATGGCGATCGGTCTGATCCACGCGCTGCGGGAAGCCGGCCGGCGGGTGCCGGAGGACATCAGCGTCGTGGGCTTCGACGGCAACCCCGTCTTCGCCTACGTCACCCCGCCCCTGACCACGGTGCGGCAGCCCTTCGACGAGGCGGCACGAGAGGGCATCAGGCTCCTCGTCCACGCCATCGAGACGCCCGACACCGATCTGCCTCCCGCGAGCGAGCTACCGGTCGAACTCGTCCTCCGCGGCTCGACCGCACCCCCGCCGTCCCGCCCCGACCTGTAAGCAAGTAGCTGGAGATCACGGGACGCGCCTCAACAAGAACAGCGACCGCTCCCGGGGCCCTGCGCGGTGGCGGGTCAGAACGTGAGGAGCACCTTGGTGGCGCGCCGTTCGTCCATGGCCTTGTAGCCCTCCGCGGCCTGCTCCAGCGGCAGGGTGAGGTCGAAGACCCTGCCCGGGTCGATCTCGCGGTCCCAGATGAGCTGGATCAGGTCGGGCAGGAAGCGGCGCACCGGGGCGGGACCGCCCTCCAGGTGAATGCCGGCGAGGAAGAGGTCGAAGCCGGGGATGGAGACGTCGTAGTTGACGCCGACGAAGCCCATGTGCCCACCGGGGCGGGTGGCGCCGATCGCCTGCATGGTCGACTGTTCGGTTCCGACGGCCTCGACCACCGAGTGTGCGCCGAGTCCTCCCGTGAGTTCCTTGATCTTCGCCACGCCCGCGTCACCGCGCTCCTCGACGATGTCGGTCGCGCCGTAGAACCGCGCCAGCTCCTGCCGTTCGGGGTGGCGGGACATCGCGATGATTCGCTCGGCGCCCAGCTGCCTGGCGGCGAGGACGGCCATCAGACCGACCGCGCCGTCGCCGACGACCGCGACCGTCCTGCCCGGGCCGGCCTGGGCGGCGACGGCACCGTACCAGCCGGTGCCGAGCACGTCGGAGGCGGCGAGCAGCGAGGGGATCAGCTCGGGGTCCGGCTGTCCCGGGGTGGGGACGAGGGTGCCGTCCGCGTGGGGGATGCGGGCCTTCTCCGCCTGGGTGCCGACCGACTGCGCCACGAACTCCCGGTGCACGCAGCCCGACTGGTAGCCCGAGCGGCAGATCTCGCAGGTGTTGTCGGAGATCACGAACGACCCGACGACGAAGTCGCCCACCTTGACGTTCTTCACGTCGGAGCCGACTTCCTCGACCACACCCACGTACTCGTGCCCCATGGCCGTGTGGTCGACGGGCTCGATCCCCCGGTAGGGCCACAGGTCCGACCCGCAGATACAGGTCGCGGTCAGCCGGATGACCGCGTCGGTGGGCTCGACGATCTTCGGATCGTCACGCTCCTCCACCCGCACGTCGCCGGCCTTGTACATCACCACTCCACGCATACCTGACGCTCCTTGCTTTCCTTGCTTCACGTTCTTCACTTGCTTCGCGTGTACCAGCGCCTGCGGCGCCGAATCCTCTTCGGGGGAACCGCACCGTCCAGGTGTGGAGCGCTCGTCGTCACCGCTGTTCGGGTGACGGCGACTCGTCAGCACCACGGCGTCCAGGCAACCCCCATCGCGTGAGGGCAGCCAGTTACTGATGAGGGGTGTACTGGCAGTACATCCCAATCCGCCGGACTCGGTCGTACGGTCAGGGTGTGGACAACCGTGACGAAGTCCGCGAGTTTCTGACCTCGCGGCGAGCCAAGATCACTCCGCAGCAGGTGGGGCTGCCGGCCGGTTCCCGGCGCCGGGTGGTCTGCGTCGTAGCGAGGTCGCCGCGCTGGCCGATGTGAGCGTGGAGTACTACGCCAAGCTGGAGCGCGGGAACCTCGCCGGTGTCTCGCCCAACGTGCTCGAAGCCGTCGCCCGAGCCCTCCGGCTGGATGACGCCGAACGCGTCCACCTGCTGCACCTGGCCCAGGCCCAGGAAGGTTCCGACTCCCTCGCCCGCCCCCGACGGCGCTCCGGCAAGCAGCGGACCCTGCGCCAGAGCCTGCAATGGACCTTGGATGCCGTCACCGCCGGGCCCGCGGTCGTCATCAACGGCCGCCTGGACCTGCTCGCCGCCAACCAGCTCGCCCGCGCCTTCTTCGGTGACCTCTACGACGGCGGCACGAAGCCGCCGAACTTCGCCCGCTATCAGTTCCTCGATCCCGCGGCCCGGCGCTTCTACCCGGACTGGGACCTCGCCTCCGGCATGACCGTGGACATCCTGCGTACCGAAGCCGGCCGTAATCCCCACGACAAGGAGCTCCACGACCTGGTGGGGGAGCTGTCCACGCGGAGCGACGCCTTCCGCTCCCGCTGGGGCGCCCACAACGTCACCCACCACGGCACCGGCACCAAGCGCTTCAACCATCCGGTCATCGGCGAACTCACCCTGTCCTGGGAGTCCCTGGCCCTGACCGCCGAACCCGGTCTCACCCTCACCGTCTACACCGCCGAACCCGGCTCGCCCTCCGCGGAAGGCCTCCACCTGCTCGCTTCCTGGGCAGCCACCCACGACACCGCCACCGTCTCTGCCCCTCGGCCTCCGAGCGCCCCGCCGAAATGACCGAGAAGGAGCCCGTCACCCTGCTCCCCGGCTGCTGCCCGGACTTCTACCGAGCGGTCGAGGAGACGAACCGGAGCGAGTGCGCACCACCGGTGATACTGGGGGAGGCCGCAGCCGTTCCGGACGTCGTCGAGACGGCGATCCGGAGCGGCCGGACGGGAGCCGTCGTCGACGCACATGCGGACGGGAGATGACTGACATGGCACTGGTTCTGGTGACCGGGGCATCCAGCGGACTCGGGCGCGACACGGCGGAGGCGTTGGCCGGCCAAGGGCATGACGTGGTCGCCCATGTCCGCGACCCGGCCCGCCTCACCGGCGCCGGTGACACCGGCTGGTGGAAGGGCGTCGTCACCGGGGATCTCGCCGAGGTCGACGAGATCCGCGACGTGGCCCGGCAGGCCGCCGAGTTCGGCCGCTTCGACACCGTCATCCACAACGCCGGCGTCCTGAACTCGCCCGAACAGGTCACCGTCAACACGGTCGCGCCCTACCTGCTGACGGCTCTGATGGACAAGCCGGCCAGGCTCATCTACCTCAGCAGTTCCATGCACCGCACCGGCTCCACCGACCTACGCCGACTGACGGCGGGCACCGCTTCCTACGACGACACCAAACTGTGGGTCACCGCCCTCGCGCTCGCCTGCGCCTCCCGCTGGGAAGGAACCACCAGCCACGCGGTCGACCCCGGATGGGTTCCCACACGCATGGGCGGTACCGGCGCATCGGACGACCTGGCGGCCGGGCACCAGACACAGACGTGGCTCGCCACCCACCATGACGTGACCCCGCACACCGGCGGCTACTGGTACCACCGACGGACCCAGACACCACACTCCGCGGCGCGGGACGAAGCCTTCCAGGCACGCCTCGTCCAAGCCCTGGAGCACCACACCGGCGTCCCGCTCGACTGAGTCGGCAGACGGAGGGACGGGCCCCTCGGAAACGGCGTCATGGACGAGCCCCTCGGAAACCGCGTCGTCGACCGCAACCGGAGTCATATCTCCGCAACCGTCCATGCCGCTCTGCGTGTGCACGCCGGTGCTCCGCCGGACGGCGTGGCGCCGACGTTCAGGCCCTCCAACTCGCAGGACGGTCCACCTGTTTGAGGCCCCCCGACGCGAACGTGGACCGGGATCGAGGGCCGGCCGAGTAGCGCTGCGATTCCGGACTGGGCGGACTTCCCCTTCACGCCTGGACGACTTCCGCCGATGGACGCGCGGAGTGACCGGTGAGGTTCTCCGGGCGGAGGATCGTGTCCAGTTGGTCGGTGGTGAGCAGGCCGGCCTCGGCGGCGAGGTCCTTGATGGGACGGCCGGTGGCCAGGGCCCGGCGGGCCAGCGTGGTCGAGGCGGCGTAGCCGATGTGCGGGGCGAGCGCGGTGACGAGGCCGATGGAGCGGTGGACGCTGTCGTGGAGGTGTGCGCGGTTGGCGGTGATGCCGGGGACGCAGCGGGTGGCCAGGGCGTCACAGGCGGCGCGCAGATGGGTCAGGGAGCGCAGCAGGCTGTAGGCGATGACGGGTTCGAAGGCGTTGAGTTGGAGCTGTCCCGCTTCGGCGGCCATGGTGACGGTCAGGTCGTTGCCGATGACCTCGAAGGCGACCTGGTTGACGACTTCGGGGATCACCGGGTTGACCTTGCCGGGCATGATCGACGAACCCGCCTGCACCGGCGGCAGGTTGATCTCGCCGAGTCCGGTGGTGGGGCCGGAGGACGTCAGGCGCAGGTCGTTGCAGGTCTTGGAGAGCTTCACGGCGACGCGCTTGAGGACGCCGGAGAGCTGTACGAAGGCTCCGCAGTCCTGGGTGGCCTCGATGAAGTCGCCCGCGGGCCGCACGGGTTCGCCGCTGATCCCGGCGAGGTACGCACAGGCGAGTTCGGCGTAGCGCGGGTGGCCGTTGATTCCGGTGCCGATCGCGGTGCCACCGAGATTGGACTCCAGCAGCAGGGCGGCGGCCTCGGTGAGGCGCTGGCGGTCCTCCTCGATCATGACGGCGTAGGTGGTGAACTCCTGGCCCAGCGTCATCGGGACGGCGTCCTGGAGCTGGGTGCGGCCCATCTTCAGGATGCCGCCGAACTCATCCGCTTTCTCGGTGAAGGCCGTGGCCAGAGCCCCCAGGGAGTCCCCGAGCCGGCGCAGTGAGGTGACCAGCGCCAGACGTACGGCGGTGGGGTAGACGTCGTTGGTGCTCTGGCCGAGGTTGACGTGGTCGAGGGGATGGATCACGTCGTAGAAACCGCGGGGATGGCCGCGGATTTCCAAGGCCCGGTTGGCGATGACCTCGTTGGCGTTCATGTTCGTCGAGGTGCCGGCCCCGCCCTGGACGGGGTCGACGACGAACTGGTCGTGCAGCCGTCCGGCGCGGATCTCCTCGCACGCGTCGATGACCGCTCCGGCGATGTCCGGCGGCAGTAGGCCGAGTTCGCGGTTGGCCTGTGCTGCCGCCTGTTTGACCGAGGCCAGTGCGGCGATCAGGTCGGGGAACCGGGCGATGGTCGATCCGGTGATCGTGAAGTTCTCCACGGCCCGCACGGTGTGCACGCCGTAGTAGGCATCGGCGGGCACCTCCTTGTCTCCGACCAGGTCGTGCTCGATGCGTGTGGTCCGCGTCATCTGATGCTCCTCGTCTCCTGCCGCCGGACATAAGGCGGGCTGCCGACGCGGGACCTCTTGACAGGCCACCGCCTCCGGCTCCAGTGTTACCGACCAACATGCAGAACGCAATATATTGCGTATGGCAGGAGGTCTCATGAACACCGCTCGTCCCCGCCCCGCCGACCCGGCCACCCCATCGCCCCGGCCCTCGGGATTCCTGCGGCGATGTCTGCGGATGCCGATCGGGATCCAGTCGATCATCGCCGTCGGTCTCGGAGCCCTCATCGGATCCCTCGCCCCCTCCGCGGGCGAGCAGATGAAGATCCTCGGAGACGTGTTCCTCAACATGGTGCAGGTCGTGGTCCTGCCCCTGGTCTTCCCGTTGATCGTGCTGGGCATCGCCCGCATGGAGTCGGTCAAGAAGGTCGGCCGCATCGCCGGCAAGGCGATCCTCTACTTCGAGATCGTCACCACCCTCATCCTGCTGATCGCGGTGGGCCTGGCCAAGTTCACGGGCATCGGCAAGGGCGCCCCCGTCGAGGGTTCCGACGCCAAGGACCTGGACGGCCTGAGCCAGGGCATCGACTTCCACGAACTGGTCCTGCACGCCTTCCCGAAGAACATCTTCGCCGCGTTCGGCGAGGGCAACCTGCTCGGCGCGATCGTCTTCGCCCTCCTCGTGGGCGTCGCGATGGCCGCGATCGGGGAGAAGTCCGAGCCCTTCGCCGCCGTGCTGGAGTCCGTCGCCTCGGTGATGTTCAAGGTCGTCGGCTACGTCATCCGGATCGCCCCGCTCGGTGTGCTCGGCTTCATCTCCTACGACGTCGCCCACTACGGCTTCGGCAACCTGCGCAGCCTGATGGGCTTCATCGCCGTCGTCTACGCCGGACTGGCCATCGTCGTCGGCGTGCTCTTCCCGCTCATCGCCGCGATCTACCGCGTCCGCTACGTCCACCTGCTGAAGTCCATCGCCGGTCTGGCCGGGATCGCCTTCGTCACCCGCAGTTCCGAATCGGTGCTGGCCCCGCTGATGGGCAAGCTGGAGGCGTTCGGCCTCAGCCGCTCCACGACCTCGTTCGTCGTCCCCCTCGGCTACTCCTTCAACACCGACGGCTCCGTTCTCTACCAGGCCGCCGCCCTGGTCTTCCTCGCCAACGCCTACGGCGCCGACACCTCCCTGCCCGCCCTGCTGCTCATGGTCGGCGTGCTGGTGATCCTCTCCAAGGGCATGGCCGGCGTCGCCTCGGCCTCCATCGTCGTCCTCCTCGCCGCCGGCAACTCCATCGGCCTGCCCGCCGAAGGCGTCGCACTGCTCCTCGGCGTGGACTTCATCGTCGACATGGCCCGCACCGGCGTGAACGTCATCGGCAACTCCCTCGCAGCCGCCGTCGTCGACAGCTCCGAGAACCGGCGCGAAGCCAAACGCGGCACCGGCGAGGCCGCCCCTACCCCGGCCCAGCCCGAGGTCGAGGCCCTGCAGAAGGAACCCGTCCAGTGACTGCCCCCACCAGCGCCCCCGCCCACACCCCCGCCCGCGCCACTGAGATCATCGGCATCCTGGGCGGCATGGGCCCGGCCGCCACGGCCGACTTCTACGCCAAGCTGGTCTCCATGACGCCCGGTTCCAGCGACCAGGACCACCTTCGTGCGGTCATCTGGTCCGACCCGACCATCCCCGACCGCACCGAGGCCCTGCTGGGTGACGGCCCCGACCCCACTCCCTGGCTGCTCGACGGCAGCCGTGTCCTGCGCGAGGCCGGCGCCACCGTCATCGCCATCCCGTGCAACACCGCGCACGCCTTCGTCCCGCGCATCGCCGACCATGTCGGCCTGCCCATCGTCCACATGATCGGAGAAGTCGCCCGGCATCTCACCCTGCTGAGCCCGCGCATCCACACCGCCGGACTGCTCGCGACCACGGGCACCGTCCGTGCGGGCCTCTACCAGGAGTGGCTGGACCGCTTCGGGATCCGCCTCATCCTGCCCGACGACATTGTCCAGGAACATGAGGTCATGACCGCCATCCGCGCGGTGAAAGCAGGCGCCCGCGACGACGCGACGACCGCGTCGCTGGCCCGCGCCGCACAGCGCCTGACCGAGCAGGGCGCGCAAGCGGTGATCGCCGGCTGCACCGAGATCCCCCTCGGGCTTCCCGTGGACGCCGTGGCCGTACCCCTCGTCGATCCGGCGCTCGTGCTGGCCCAGGCCCTGGTCCGCCGGGCCTTGGCCGAAGGCGGAGCCGTACAGGAAGTCGTACAGGAAGCCGTACAGGACGCCTTACGGCGAGAGACCGTACGGGGCGAGTGAGTGGCGATGTACTGTACGCAATATGTCACTTGACCGCCCTGTCTCTCGCCGCCTCCTCAGCGACGAGGTGTTCCACCGCCTGCGCGACTCCATCGTGCGCGGTGAACTTCCCCCGGGCGAGAAGGTCAGGGACGGTGAGCTCGCCGAGCGCCTCGGCCTCAGCCGCACTCCGGTGCGCGAGGCGCTCGCCCGGCTCGCCGACATCGGCCTGGTCGAGGCCAAGCCCGGCGTCTACACCCGTATCACCACCCTCAACCGCCGTGATGTCGAAAAGACCCTCGCCGTCCTGCGCTCCCTCGATCAACTCGCCATCGAGACAGCGGTTCCGGTTATGACCGAACAGGACCTGCGGCGGATGCGCGAAGCCAACCGCGCGTTCGAACGTGCGGTCGCCGCCAACGACACCACCGCCGCACTCGCCGCCGACGACCGCTTCCACGCCATCCCCATCGCGGCTGCGGACAACCCCGTGCTCAGCCGGATCGTCGAGCAGCTCCACCCGCAGATCCACCGCATCCTCTACCGCAAGTTCTCCACGCTGCTCGGCGGCCGCAACACCATCGAGCACCACGACGAACTCATCGACGTCTGCGCCGGCGGTGACGCCCGCGCCGCCGGCGAACTCTCCGGACACCACTGGTCCGAACTCGGTGGCCACATCAACCAGCTCTTCGACACCAACCAGTTCGCCGAAACGGCCACCTGATCGTCGACTACTTGGCGCTGCCGGGTGTCCGTGCGGGTTGGTACGTCCTGATGGCCTTGGCGGTCACAGGTGCGGAACCGGCGGTCGTACCGCCGGACGCCGAAGACGCCGAAGACGTCGAGGACGCGGCCGTCACTGGAGCGAAGGCCGCCAATCTGGCGGGTGCCGCCGTCGCGGGGCTGCCCGCTGCCGGGTTCGTGCTGGTGCCCGTCCATCGGGCGCCCCGGGCGGCCGCCGGGGATGACGCCGTGCGCGCCGCCTGTCGGGCACTGGCCGGCCCCGAGGGGCGGGAGCGCCCACTGGTCGTATGCTCCTCCTCCGTGTACGGGGCACCGAGGAGTCCTCCATGGCGGGGCGGTTCGAGTCGTTGCTGGATGTGCGCGGCCGGGACGAGTGCTGCTCACCGCCTGACCCGACTGCAGGGTCGGCTGGAGCAGTCCGACGCCCGCATCGAGGAAGTGCGCAAGCGGCTCGAACAGCCCCGTGACCCGGTGCCGAGGCTGCGAGCACCACCGTGGTGTTCCGTGTCGAGACCTACGGCGACCAGAGCCCCCGGGCTGTGCAACTCGCCGCGGCGGACCTATGGGAGACATGCCGCCGCTCCAGCGCCGCCCGGAACGAGGACGCCACGCTGAGCCGCGTGGACGACGGTGTCTCCACCACACTCATCCGCCCCGCCCTGCCGTCCCACGACGTGCTGCGCCTGCGTGGCTGCCTGCAGGACGCCCACACCAACCGCACGAGCGCCGTCGTCCTGAGCGAAGGCCAGGCCGGACACCGGAGGTGACCAGCTACCGAGAGCCCTGCGCCCCGGGGCCTCCCCGTGGCGCACGGCTCTCGGCCACCTCGCGATTGCCTCCCCGGTAAGCGGATCGCGCTACCCGTGTACGTCGGCGCGACCGTCGTCTTCGGTGGGGTCGGCCTCGCGATCGGCGAACCAACTCGTTCTGGGGGCGCGTGCCCCGACCGGGGTGGAACGATTGCGGAATGACGATCACGTATGAGTGGCGAGGCGACTTCGCCAACAGCGCCCTCAACGCGCTCCACGCCGACGGCTTCGGCCACCCGGTCGCTCAGACCGACTGGCGAGGACGACTTGAGCGCCACAGCCTCGGCTGGGTCTGCGCGTGGGAGGACGGCTCCCTGATCGGCTTCGTCAACGTCGTCTGGGACGGTGGCGTCCATGCCTTCCTTCTGGACACGGTGGTCGCCCGGCATCGCCGCGCGGAAGGTGTGGGCGCCGCGCTGGTCGCCGCCGCAGCTCGTGAAGCCCGTGCCGCACAGTGCGCATGGCTCCACGTCGACTTCGAGGAGCACCTGCGGCCGTTCTACGTCGATGCCTGCGGTTTCAAGGAGACGACCGCCGGTCTGATGGCCCTGTAGCGCGGCGGGTCAGGGCCGGGTGTGTTCGGCCCTTACTCACCAAAGCGTCGGGTCAGCGGTCACGTACGGCCGCGTAGACGCCGCCGTCGACCAGGATGTCGACGCCGCTGAGGAAGCTCGCCTCGTCCGACAGCAGGAAGGCGACGACGGAGGCCATCTCCTCCGACCGGCCGGTGCGGCCGAGGGGCGTGGCGTCGATCAGCCGCCGCATCGACGGATGGTTGGCCGCCTCCTGCCGGCCCTGCGGGGTGTCGACGACGCCGGTCGGTGGTCCAGGACGAGACGGCGACCCCGGGTGAGATCCTTGTTCTCCGGCAGAGTGGCGTCCCAGACCATCAGATCGAACCCGGCCCGCCTGAGCCGTGCCACCCCCTCGGCGGCACCGCCCGCCGTGTCGACGCGGTAGCCCGCCGGCTCCAGTACCCGGGTGAGTCCCTCGACGTCCTGGGGATCGCCCGCCACGACGAGAACGCTCGGCCGGTCCCCTGGGGACGTCGTCGACCCCTCATCGTTACCGCGCATGCTCGGAACCCTTGTCGCAGCAGGTTGCGTGACTTACGCGAGCATACGGCCTGCTCGGTGCGGCCCCAGGCCACTTCTCCGGGGAGTGGAGGGCCCAGCCTCAGCCCTTCGCTTGCGCGGACTCGGACTCGGACTCGGCCTGGGGTGATGTGCTCGGCTCCTGTGCGTCGGGAGCGGTGTAGTAGACGGACGAACCCTGCCTGGTGCGCTGGGCGTTGCTCTTGGCCACCAGCCCTTCGAGGGTGGTGCGCACGACGTTGGTCTGGATACGGCGGTCGGGGTGAGCCTGGGTGAGCGCGGCGGCGACCTCGGCGGCGGAGCGCGGTTCGCTCTGTTCGGTGAGGTGGCGGCGGATGAGCTCGACGAGGGTGGGCTGGGCCTTCGTGGGGGCCGTGGTCTTGGCGGCGGCGGACTTCTTCGTCTGCTTGCCGCCCTGCGGGGGAGGGGGAGTGGCCTTCTTCGCGCGGGTTCGCTTGCCTGTTTCCGAGGTGGTGGCGGCCTTCTGCCGGGGTACGGAAGGTGCCGCGACCCCTTCGGCCTCGGGAGCGGCCTCAGGTGTCACGACACCGAGGGCCTGCTGCATGTTCACCAGCACGCTCTGATCCCGCTGCATGCCCTGGAGTTGCTCCTGCAGGGCGTCGATCTCCGCACGGAGACGGTCCTGCTCCTTGGCGTTGCGCTCAAGGTCGGCGGCGACCTGGGCGGTGTACTGCGCCTTGAGATCGGTTGTCTCCGACGGTGTTTCGGTCATGGCAGTTCCTCCCGGCAAACGAATGACGCTGTGTGCGGATGGTACTCACCATCGCGTCTCTTTCGGCGCGGACAGCACCTTTCCTTGCGACCGCCGACGGCGACGATGTCCGGGCCACGACCGTCGGACCCGGCCGCACAGGTCTTCCGCCACCACCGAACGCCCCGTACGTGGTTGACCCCGGGCGGGCGGTCACACAAGTGTGCGCGCGGGCGAACCTCTCACAGGAACAGCGGCGCACACATGTCCATCGGCACCACGTCGGGGTGCGTACGGCGGCCTCGACGCCTCGACGGCCGTAGGCGGCCTCACCCATCACGTCGATGTCGCCCTGCGCGGCCGGCAGGACGGCGAACACCGAGCGCACCATGTCCTGGTCGTCGACGAGGACCACGCGGATCGTCATGCGGCCCTGCTCTCACTCGTCCTCCGGCCATGCGCCCCTGCACCGGGGTGAGGTCCGGCGCCGCCGTCGGCGCGGCGCGGTGCGGTGGTGTGCGCGGAGCCGGTCACCGGCGTTGTCCTGTCCTGGCGGAACCACGCGGCCAGGAGCAGTGGGTAGACCAGGTATCCGAAGCGGGTGGCCGGCATGAGGCACATGGCCAGGCCGAGTCCGAGCGCCAGCCGGTCCGCCGCGGCGACGACGGTGCGCGGCGGACGCACGACCAGTGAGACCGCCATCGCTACGGCGGTCGTCACGAGCGCCGCGACCGCGACGGCACGCCCACCCCGCACATACGTGGCCAGCAGATACCCGGGCAGCGGACTGGTCGCCGGCGATGTCACGCCGGCCGCGCCGAGGGGAAAGAGCACCACGTGCTCGGTGAACGCCCGGGGATTGACCAACGCCACGGGCACCACCACGAGACCCGCCACACCGAGGGCGACGAGACCCGCGCGGGCGGCGGCCCTGCGGCCCGCCGTGACCGCGACCAGCGCCAGGCCCACGGGCAGCAGGGGCCAGGCGGTCCACTTCAGCGCCGCCGCCGCTCCCATGGCCAGACCCGCCGCCGTCCCGGATCCACCGAGTCCCGCGAGCGCGAGTGCCAGACACATCAGTCCGATCACCGGCAGGTCGACCCCGCCCACCGCCAGCGGCAGGGCGACCGCCGGAAAGCCCACCAGCAGCAGCACGGTGTTCGGTCGCCTCGTCCGGCCCGCCGCGACGGGCCCGCGCCCGGCAGCTCCATGGCGGACGGCGAGCGCCATGGTCACCAGGAAGGCCCCGGCGAACCAGAACCGGGCGTCACCGAGCGGTGTCCCGCCCAGCAGCACGTGAGGCAGTCCGAAGATCGCCATGCCCGGCAGATACGGGTTGAAGTCGTCGACCCGCAGCGGGTGCGCCGCGTAGGGGCTGCCGGAACCGAGGAGCAGACCGGCCGAGTGTTCGACGACACCGACCTCGGGCTGAGCCACCCCCAGCACCATCAGCACGGCCAGCGGAACGCCCACCGCCCCCACGAGCGCCGCGATCGCGCCGGTCCTGCTCCAGGAACGCGGGGCCCGACGGGTCAGCAGGGCCGCGGCGCCGTAGCCGACGGCCGCGCACCCGCCCCACACCCGATGCTCCTGGATCGTCGTGACCACCGCCAGCATCAGCGCGAACCCCGCGCACACCGACCAGTAGACCCAGTGGACACGGTCCCGGCGCACCCCCTCCCACCGACCTCTCCGACCAGCGGCCGGTGCGCCATCGCCCGAGGAAGCACCGGAAACGACCGGACGCGGGGGCGCGGCGAGGGGTGGCTGAAGCGGCATGGCCGTGCTCCTGACGGACGGGAAGGAAGAAGGCTCCAATCTCCCGTCGCGCCCCGGGCCCCGACCTCGGCCGATCGGTCAGGACTCGTCGGTTCCGGCGGGGAGCGGTCGGCCGAAAGTCCGAGGCTGGGACGTCGGCCGATGCATCGGGGGGCCGATGCCCGGCACCCGGGCCGGAGTGGCATCGGCCGGAGTGGCATCGGGCGACGTGGCTCCGGGCCGGAGCGCACCCGGGCCGGTACCAACGGGACTGGCCGTCGGGCTGCGTGGGCCGGTGATGAGTGCCAGGCTTGGCTGCGTCTCGGCGTTCGTCGGGGTGGCCGGCATGCCGGGTGGCGGCGAGGACCGTCACACGTCCCCGGGCACGGTCCTCGCTGACCGGAAGGTGGCAGACAGTGAGTGTGAAGCCCTTTTCCGAGGAGTATCCGCGTGTCACGCCGTACATCTGTGTCGACGGTGCGGCGGCCGGGATCGACTTCTACGTCGCTGTCCTGGGCGCCACGGAACGCATGCGGATGGCGGGACCCGACGGCAGGGTCCATCACGCCGAGCTGGGGATCGGCAACTCGATCGTCATGGTCGCGGACGAGTTCCCGGACCTGGGGTTCCGCGGGCCGAAGTCGCTCGGCGGCACGCCGGTGAACCTGTACGTGTACGTCGAGGACGTGGACGCGGTCTTCGCCGAGGCCCTCGCCAGGGGCGCGACGGAGCTGAGCGCGGTCAAGGACGAGTTCTACGGCGACCGGGTCGGGCAGTTCGAGGACCCCTTCGGTCATCGGTGGCACGTCGCCACACATGTGGAGGACGTCCCCCCGGAGGAACTGGAGAAGCGGGCCGGGAAGGCCATGTCCGGCTGAGAGGCCGGCCCCGCTCACTCGGTCGGCGCGCCGATCCGTAGCCGCTCGCCCCGGGGATCCCGTCGTGGCCGGTGGCGGCCTGCTGCGGTCTCATCGTCGCAGGCCGCCACCAGCCACCATGACGCCGACCGGTGCCGGTGGCGAATCTCTGTTGCCGAGGTGGCGCGCCGCCCGTGACCCGGAGGGCATGAGGCACTCCCTGTGCGGCTGAGGCTGCGTCAGTTCAGGCCCCGGATCGGGGCCGCATGAGCATCGTGTCGTCCAGTGCTCAGAGGTGCCGCATCCAGATGTTGGGCTCCACATAGGTGCCCTGATCGTCGGAACGGTCGATCCTAAGCGGACTCAACCCGTCTGGGATGACGTAGTCACCCGATTCGGGAAACACCATGCCGGTCCACCGCTCCCACTCGGCGATCGTGCCGGTCATGGTCTGCGACTCGGGAGCCGCCGCGAGGATGCGTGCTCCGAGACGCTGGTGCGTCCGGACCCATGGATCGAGGGCCGTACCGTCCTCGCGGGTCCACTTCATGAACGTCTCGATGGAGGTCAGGGGATAGCGGGCCTTCGACGTCGGGCGTACCGGCGCGATGACATGTGGCCACCCGGCCTCCTCGGCGAGCCGACGCAGTGCGGTGAGTGTCTCCCCGGCCAGGCCGCGACCTTTGAGTGACGGGGAGACGATCGCCCCGCAGATCACCAAGGTGTCGGGGGCGATGCCCTGTTCTCGGCCCTCCACGGCGCGGATGGTCGCCTGGGTGTAGCCCGAGGGGAGTGTCTCCGTACGCCCGTCCCAGCGGATCGGTATGCCCCAGCCGGCCGCGACAGGAATGCCGTGCTCGTCCACCAGCGTGAGGTCGAGGTCGGCGAACCACTCCCTGATCCTTCCGATGTACTGCTTGGCCAGCCGATCGGCTGTGATGAACTCCGGGAAGCCCTCACTGAAGAGCTCTCGTATCTGCTCGTCGGGCCACGTACGTGCGTCGGTTCGCTCAACGATCAATGTCACCGGCCTGTTTATAGCGCACGCACGATCCACACAACAGGCATGGACCGGCCTCGCCGTGCCGTCACAACGGGGTGTCCGGCGAGGTGGCGATGGGGGCGTCCGGCCAAGACGAGTCGGGGTGCCTCGCGTCAACCCGCTCGTCAGGTCGACCGCGTCGCTGAAGACCAGCACACCGCCGGGCGTGATGTGAGCGGCTGTCCGGAGAGCGTGGCCGGTGGGCCGCCCGAAGCCCAGAACCCGGCTGTGGTGCTGGGGTTCCGTCAGGTGTCGAAGCGGTGGCGGGCGTTCTCGATGTGGCCGAGGTGCTGGTGCGTCCAGCCGCAGAGGGCGTCGACGGTGGTGCGCAGGGCGCGGCCCGGCTCGGTGAGGGTGTACTCGACCCGTGGTGGCACGGTGGGGTGCACCTTGCGGTCGACCAGGCCGTTGCGTTCGAGCATGCGCAGGTTCTGGGTGAGCATCTTGTGGCTGACGCCCTCGACCTCGTTGCGCAACTCGCTGAAGCGCAGGGTGCGTTCGCCGAGCGCCTCGATGATCAGGAGTGCCCACTTGTTGGCGACATCCGAGAAGATCTCCCGCGCCAGGGAGTCCGCGCGCCTGAGGTCCGCGTCCTCGGGCAGGCCCTTGAGCTCTTGCTTGGTCCCCATCACGTTCCCCAGTCACCGAAAGTGCGTTCGTCCCGTTCGGCAGCCACTCTCCGACAGTTCCCGAGTAACCACAAGAGAGTAGAGCGGAGGTCGAGCAGCACGGGGTCGCCGCACTGGCCGACGTCGGCGTCGCCGCTGGCGAAGCAGCGGCGGGGACCTGACGGAGCACCGCCAGGTCTCCGAGGAGAACAGCCCGGCAACGGCCCCGACGGAGCCAGCACCTGACGCTGACGGGAGTCCGCTCAGGCGCGTACCGCGTGGAAGAAGTGGGTCGGCTGTCGCACGGCGACGCTCTCGTGGACCTCGGCGCAGACCGCCGTGCCCGGCCGCTCGAAGACGCCGGGCGGGGCCTCCGCGACCTTGATCACCGAGCGGCCGGCCTCCAGCAGCCGCGCGGCCATCGCGAAGTCACCGACCAGCGCGGATCCTGGCGCCACATGCCGGTGGCGGCAGACCATCACCTGCTCGCGGGCGAGGTCGGCGAGGAGGCTGCCGGCGCCCACCAACTCCCCGTAGTAGTCCTGCGGGTTGATCATCAGGGCGTGGCCGGTGCCGCCCTGCTGCTCTATCTCGTTGAAGGCGGCGAGCACCCCGGCGGCGTAGGAGCCGGTGTACGGCAGCGTGGCCACATCCGGGTGGTCCACGATGTCCAGGGTCAGGGCGCGGTTCTCCGCGGTGCCGAGGCGGACCATGAGCCGGTGGTCGATGAACTGGGCCAGCGCGTCGGGTTGTCCGGCGAGTGCCTCGGGTATCTGCACCCAGGCGGTGATCGGCCGCACTCCGTAGGTGGCCGCCTCGAAGCGGTACGCGCTCTCCCGCAGTCCGCCCGACGCCCCCGGCACAGGGGGCCGGGTCTCGAACCACGACCGGACGGTCTCCGTCGTGACACGCTGTTTCTTGAACAGATTGCGGGCGGTCAGCCGCGGCCGGTCCTTCCCGGGCTGGAAGGAGTCGGTGATGGTGTAGTCGAACCGGACCTCGGCCTTGTCCGGGTCCTCGGCGAAGGCCCGGGCGAACTGCTCGCCCGGGGAAGCGGTGGTCGTCGAGGCGGTGGTCGTCGAGCCGGTGGTCGTCATCAGGGCGTACGTCCTTGGGATCGGGGTGGGCATCAGAGCGCGTGCTCGACCAGGCGCTCGTAGTACGGGAGATGGTGCTCGTAGAAGCCGCGCAGCCGTGCGTCGTTGTCGACGGTGACGGCGTACTCCTTCTCCGGAGCGCGGAACCCCGCGCTGGCGATGGCGTCGAGGTGCCAGCGCCGGTTCTGCCGCCACTCGGAGCGCTCTCCGGGCTGCCAGTTCAACGCCTGGGGCAGGAACGGCAGCCCGACCCGCTCGCAGTACGCCGAGACGACCGCCGCCGGGTCGGCGAGCAGCCGCTCCGCGGTGACGACCACCGGGCGTCGGCCGGTGATCTTCCAGGCCAGCTCGTAGAGGGCGTACTGGTGCTCGTAACCGACCTCGTGGCACGCCAGTTCGGGCTTGACCGCGTGGTGCGAGGCGATGGTGCGGGCCGGATGGCGGACGATGAAAGTGTGCTCGAACCCGGCGATCCGCTCCGGATGGTCGAAGAGATGCCGGTAGTGGTATTCGAGGGTGTCCTTGAAGAACACGGGCCGGCGCGTGCCGAGCCGCGCGAGGTGGGCCAGCAGCTCGCCGGGGTCGCGCAGTGTCGCCTCCCCGCCGTCCGGGTCCGGGACGGACACTTCGCCGTGGTCGGTGAGCAGCACCAGCGGTTCGTGCACGACGGTGAGGTCACCGCGCTCGATCATCATGCGGAGGAAGGCGGTGGAGACCGCGCGCGGGTGCGCCCACATCGCGATGACGGTCGGGCGCGGCGTCGCTCGCGGGGCTGGGGTCCCGGTCACATCGACCATGCCGTCGGCTGCCGGTCCCAGCGGTGCTCGCGCAGTTCCGCCAGCAGCGCCGGGTCGAGCGGCGGGGCTCCGGAGACGGCCAGATTGGCGCGTGCGTGCTCGGGGGTGCGCATGCCCGGGATGACCGTGCTGACGGCGGGGTGGTGCAGGATGAAGCGGAGCGCGAGCTCGGGCAGGGTGACGCCGACTGGGAGGATCTTCTTGAGGAGATCGGCGCGTTCGACGGTCGGGCCGAGGTTCTCCGGGCCGAAGTAGACGGCGCGCCAGTCCTCTTCGGGGAACGTCGTGTCCCGGGTGAGCCGGCCGGTGAGGCCGCCCTCGTCGAAGGGGACGCGGGCGATGATGCCGATGTCGTCGCGCAGCGCCCGCTCGAACAGTTCGTCCTCCGGGGCCTGGTCGAAGATGTTGTAGATCACCTGGATGACGTCGACGAGTCCGGTGTCGATCGCGCGCAGGCAGTTGGCCGGTTCCCAGCGGTTGACGCTGATGCCGAAGCCCTCGATGACGCCCTCCGCCTTGAGGTCGGCGATGACTCGCTGCCACCGCTCGTCGTCGCTCCAGCGGTCCTCCCAGACGTGGAACTGCAGCAGGTCGATACGGTCCGTGCCGAGGTTCTCCAGGCTGCGGTGGACGTATTCCCGGATGTGGCCGGGCGGGAAGACGTCGTCGAGGGTGTCCCGCGGGCCGGGCGGCCACTCACGGTTGAGCGGCGGAACCTTGGTGGCGACGCGGAGGCGCCGGTCCGGACGCCGGCGCAGCAGGGCGCCGAGCAGTTGCTCGCTCACGCCCCGGCCGTAGACCCAGGCGGTGTCGAAGAAGGTGCAGCCCTCCTCCACCGCCAGGTCCAGACAGTCGGGCGCCGTGTCGTAGTCCCAGCCGGTGAACCCGCCGGGGCCGCCGCCGATGCCCCACATGCCGTAGCCGATCTCGCTGACCTGCCAGCCGAGCCGGCCCATGGTGCGATGGCGCATGTCGTCCTCTCGTTTCAGTGGGTGAGGGTGGTGCGGTAGGCGGCCAGGGCCGCCTCCAGCGGCGGTTCCCGCACGCCGTGCCGGGCATCGAGCGCCGTACAGGAGTCGCGGGTGAACAGGCCGGGGTTGTCGGTCAGCAGCCGCCGGAAGTCCGGCGTGCCGTCGCGCCCGGAGGCGGGCAGCATGGTCAGCACGGCGGCCAGCACGGCCGCGGCGGAACCCTCGTCCTCGTCGGCGGCGGCCCGCAGCGCCGCCATGAACTCCGCGGGCGGCACGGTCCGTTCGCCCCGCGCGAGACCGATCGCGGCGAAGTCCACACCGCCGTCCCGGAACACATGGTGGACGGCACCCTCGGCGGGTTCCGCGAGCCCGGCCACCAGCCGCGCGGCCGTCTCGTCCACGGGCGTGTAGTCCGACCGCATGGGCACGTCGGGCCGCAGACCCAGCCTGAGGAACGCCGACAGCAGCAGATGCGTCAGCGCCTTCGGATTCGGTACGCCGTTGTCGGCGGCCGGCATGATCTCGCCGAGCCGGTAGAGGGTCACCGGCGCGCCGAGCCGCCCGGCCGCGAGCACCAGTCGCTCCGCGACCCACTTCGAGCGGCTGTAGCCGCTCGTCGGCGGGACCGCCTCCGTGGGATCGAAGTCCTCGCCGAGGCGGCCCCCCGCGCGGGCCGCCTGCCGGTCGAGTACACCGAGGGTCGAGACGTGGTGCAGCGCCTTGGCCCGCCCGGACAGCGCGAACCGCAGCACCTCGACCGTGCCGGCGACATTGGCCGGGCGGTGGGCCCGGTAGTCGAGCAGGAAGTTGACGAGCGCCCCGATGTGCAGGACGGCGTCGCACCGGTCGGCGTACGACTCCCAGACCTCCCGCGTCCAGCCGAACCGGGCCCGGGCGAGGTCGCCGCGCCGGGCGTCGAGCCGTCCGGCCATTGTCTCGTCCCACAGGCCCTGCGCGCGCAGGGCTTCGACGAGCCGAAGTCCGGCGTGCGCGTCGTCGCGGGCCCGCACCACACACACCACCCGCGCCCCGGTGGCCGTCAGCAGTCGGTGTACGGCCCTGGCTCCCACGAAGCCGGTGGCCCCGGTGACCAGCACGGTGCGGGGTGGCACGGCCGGGCGGCTGCCCGTTGCCCGGCGGGCCGACGCGGCCAGCTCCTCCGGCAGTTCGGCGTCGCGCTCCATCAGGGCGGCGTCGTCGGCGGTGGAGGTGTCCGGGGTCCGGTCGTCCGGGACGGCGGCGGCGAGCGCCAGCGGTGTGCGGTGCGCGTAGAGGTCGGAGATGCCGACGCGCAGGCCGAGCGTCTCCCGGATGCGCAGGGCGGCGGTCAGCGCGGTGAGGGAGTCCCCGCCGTGGTCGAGGAAGTCGTCCCGGACGCCGAAGCCGGGCAGGCCGAGCACGGCGCCCATGACCCCGGCGACCCGCTCGGCGCGGGTGGGCCCGGCCGTGCCGCCGGGGTCGGAACCGGGGCCGGTACCCGCGCCGGACTCCAGCTTCTCCTCCACGATCGTGCGCAGCGCCCGCAGGTCGACCTTGCCGTTGTCGGTGAGCGGCAGTGCCTGCAGCACGAAACAGTGTTGCGGCACCTGGATACGCGGCAGCACGGACGCAAGATGCCCGCGGAGCGTCGCCGGGGTCGTGCCCTCCTCGGACGCCGCGGCCACGACCAGCCGGGTGCGGCCGGACCGCCGCAGGGTCAGCGCCTTGGCCTGGATGACGCCGGGACAGGCCTCGGCGGTCGTCTCGATCTCGCGGAGTTCGATCCGTACGCCGTCGACCTGGGCCTGCCGGTCCCGGCGCCCGGCGAAGCGCAGGAGCCCCGCGTCGTCGAACCATCCGAGGTCACCGGTGCGGTACAACCGCTCGCCGGGGACGCCGGGGGAGGTGTTGGGGACGAACGCCTCGGCGGTGCGGTCCGGATCGCCGAGGTATCCGGAGCCCAGGCAGGCGCCCCCGATGAGGATCTCCCCGATGCCGTCGGCGTTCGCCCCGTCGATGACGGCGTAACAGTTGTCGATGGGCCGCCCGAGCGGGATGTGGTCGCCCTCGGTGCCGTCGACGCGGTGGAAGACCATGCCGATGCTCGCCTCGGACGGCCCGTACCCGTTGGTGATGCCGAGCCCCGGCACCAGTTCCCTCAGCCGGTGCACGGCGTGCGGGATGATCTCCTCGCCGCCGACGACCAGATGGCGCAGCGAGGCGATCTCGGCGACATGTGCCGGCTCGGCCTCCAGCAGGGCCACCAGCATGCCGAGGATCGCCGGCACGAAGTCGGTGACGGTCACCCCGTACCGGGCGATGGTGTCCACGGTCCGTTCGAGATCGAGGAACTCGCCCTGCTCGGGGATGATCGTGCGGCCGCCCGTCGTCAAGGGCCACAGCAGTTGCCAGATCGCGGAGTCGAAGGTGTGGCGGCTGTTCTGCAGCACCACTTCGTCGCCGGTGGCGCCGAAGTGGCGGGACATGAAACGGAACCGGTTGGTCAGTCCGCCGTGCAGGTTGACGGCGCACTTCGGGACGCCGGTGGTGCCGGAGGTGAAGACGCCGTACACCGGACGCCCGGCGGCGGGCCGTGGCCCGGGGCGTTCGGTGCGTGGGGTGATGGTCCGGTGGGAGACGACACGGGACGGCCGGTCCGTGCGGACGACGGGCCCGGTGGTCAGTGACAGCGGGGGATCGAGTACCTTCAGGACGGTGCGCAGCCGCTCCTCCGGCCAGGCCGGGTCGCAGGGGACGAACACCGCGCCCAGTTTCATCAGGGCGACCATGCACAGCGGGAGTTCCACACTGTTGCCGATCAGGAGCGGGACGAAGTCGCCGTCACGCACACCGGCCGACGTCAGCTCCGCGGCGAGCCCGTTGGCGAGCGCGTCGAACTCCGCGTAGGTCAGGGTCGTCTCGGTCTCGCCCCGGTGGACGAGGGCAGTACGGCCTGGGGTGCGGTCGGCCTGCTCCTCGATGAGGGCCGCCACCGGACGGTACGGTCCGTGGTCGACCTCCGCGCCGGCGACCTGCCAGTTCGCTTCCGACATATCCTCCGAGCTCTCTGCTGATGCTGATGTGGGATGGGGGCGCCAGAGAGGTGGCTGTCACGACCGGCCGGTGCGGGCAGGGGTGACGCCCGCGACGGCCGTGGTGAGCCCGGGTGGTGGCTCGTGCCCCGCGATGAGCGCGGCGAGCAGCGCGCCCGCCGCGGGGGCTGTCTGGATCCCGTAGCCGCCGAGTCCGGCGAGCCAGCAGAAGCCGGGCGCGTCCGGGTCGGGGCCGATGACGGGGGTGTCGTCGGGCGTCGAGGTGCGCAGCCCGGCCCAGGCCCGGCGGACGTGCCGCACCGGCAGCGCCACCACCGCCCGGAACCGTTCGAGGGCCAGCGCCACGTCGTGGTCGTCGGGCCGTACGTCACCGGGCGGGACGGGCGTGGCATCGGCGGGCGAGATCAGCAGCCCGCCGGACTCCGGGCGGGCGTAGAACGTGTCCGCCACGTCGGCGATCATCGGCCAGCCCGCGACGCCGGCCGCCGTACCGCCGGGCGGGCCCTCGGCTCCCGGGCGACGCGGGTGGGGCGGCCCCGGGTGGCCGCGGCCCAGCTCGTCGCCGGAGCGGTCCGCCGGTGCCCGGTAGGCCGACGCCCGGTCCTCCGGGACGGAGGCGAGCGCTGCCGTGCGCCGGTACGACACCAGGCCCTGGACGGCGACACCGGCCGACACCGCCACCTGATCGGCCCAGGCACCCGCCGCGTCGACCACGACCGGCGCGGAGAACTCCCCGGCCGCCGTGGCGGCGTGCCACCGCCCTCGGCGGAAGGTCAGGCCGTGCACCCGTGCGCCGGTCACGACGGTCCCGCCCGCTGCCTTGAGACCACGCAGGAAACCCTGGAGAACGGCGTCCGTGTCGATGTCGCGGGCGCCCGGCTTGTACAGCGCGCGGTCGAAGGAATCGGGCCGCAGCGCCGGGCACAGGGCGAGCGCCTGGTCGCGGTCCAGCTCGACCACCGGCCGCGGAGCGGTCGCGCCCGAGGCCTTCGCGGCGTCGAACTCCCGCCCGGTGTCCGGGGTCCCGAGGGCGAGGACACCACGCGGCCGCAGCAGTGCGGTGACGGGCGAGAACCCCGCCGGAGGTCTCTCGTAGAAGGCGCGGGACGCCACGGTCAACTCCCGTACGACGGTGGTCCCGTAGTACTCGGAGAAGAGCGCCGCCGACCGCCCCGTCGCGTGCGTGCCCGGAGCCCGCTCGGCCTCCAGCAGCGTCACCCGGCCGCCGGAGCGGCCCAGGAAGTACCCGGCCGCGGCGCCCGCGATGCCTCCCCCGACGACCAGGACGTCCGACAAGCCGCTCACCGGCCCTTCCTGGGCAGGGTGGCGGCCGCCACGCACAGCGCCAGCAGGGTGACACCGGCCGCCACGGCGAACCCCCGGGCCACCCCCGTGGACAGTCCGGCCCCGGCCCCGGACGACCACGCCACCGCGCCGAGCACCGCCAGTCCGGTCGCGCCGCCGATCTGCCGGGCCATGTTGACCAGTCCGGAAGCCGCGCCCGAGTCCTCGTCTGCGACCCTGGAGAGGGCGGCCAGAGTCAGCGGCACCCCGGTGACGCCCAGACCCGCGTACGTCAGCACGGTCGGCACCAGCATCCCGGTGGCGTAACCGTCCGACTCGCCGATCCTCGCCAGCCACAGGATCCCGGTGGTGGCCACCAGTAGACCGCCGCAGACCAGCGCGCGGGTGCCGAACAGTGCGAGGAGCGGGGAGCCGGCCTTGGCCCCGATGACGAGCAGGCAGGTCAGTGGGAGGTAGACGAGCGCGGTACGCAGCGGACTGTAGTCCCAGACCTGCTGCAGGAAGAGGGTGAGGAAGAAGAAGATGCCGAACACGGCTGTGCTGATGAGCGCCGTCACGGCGTAGGTGCCCAAGCGGGTGCGGTCGACGAACAGCCGTAACGGCACCAGCGGTTGGGCGCTGCGCCGCTCGATCAGCACGAACACGGGCAGCAGCACGGCCGCCGTGCCCAGTGCGCCCAGGACCGGGGCCGAGGACCAGTTGCCGCCCCCCGAGGCGCCGTCGATCAGCCCGAAGCACAGCAGGAGTGCGGCGAGGGTGCCGGTGACCGCGCCCAGGACGTCGAACGCGCCACGTGCGCGGGGTGTTTCGCGCAGCACCCCGGCGCCGACGGCGAGAATCGCCACGCCGAGCGGGACGTTGACGAACATCACCCAGCGCCAGGACAGATACACCGTGATCAACCCGCCGGCCAGCAGCCCCACGCCGCCGCCGGCCGTGGCCACGGCCGTGTACCAGCCCACGGCCCGGTTGCGCCCCGGCCCCTCCGGAAAGGTCACCGCGATCAGCGACAGCGCGGCGGGCGAGGCCGCCGCGGCGCCCACCCCCTGCGCCGTACGGCACACGGTCAGCAGCCACGCCTCGGTGGCGAACCCGCCGAGCAGCGAGGCGACGGTGAAGACCGCCACGCCGGTCATGAACAGACGCCGCCTGCCGAGGATGTCACCCGCCCGGCCGCCCAGCATCAACAGCCCGCCGAAGGCGATCGAGTACGAGGCCACGACCCACTCCAGGGCGGAGCCGTCCAGACGCAGCGACTCCTGGATGTCGGGCAGCGCCACATTGACGATGGTCGCGTCCAGCAGGAACATCAGCTGCGCCGAGGAGATCACCGCGAGCGCGACCGACCGCCGCCGGCTGCCGTTGTCGTCCTCGGGGGACTCCGAGGTGTCGGCGGCGGTGCGCGCGGACGCCGTCATCGGCGGGCGGCGTATTCGATCTCGAGACGATCGCGCAGGGGGTGCCGCAGCACCTTGCCCAGCGAGTTCTTGGGCAGCTCCCAGACGAACTGGACCCGGTCGGGCCAGAGCACCTTCGCCATCCGCTCGTCCGCGAGATGGCCGTGCAGCGTCTCCAGGGTGGGCGGCTCGCCCTCCGGCACGATGACGGCGCAGACCAACTCGCCGCCCGGGATCCGCGGGTCGGGGTAGCCGACGAGCGCGACCTCCTTGACGGCCGGATGCCGGGTCAGCACGGACTCGACCTCCAGGGTGGAGACCTTCTGGCCGCTGCCCCGGGTGATCTGGTCGACGCTGCGGCCGACGATACGGATGCCGCCCCGGCCGTCGTCACGGGCCAGGTCGCTGGTGTCGAACCAGCCGTCCTCGTCGAGACAGGCCTCGTAGACCTCGCGCCGGCCCAGATACCCCAGGCACTGCGAAGCCCCGCGCACCAGCAGCCGCCCGGCGTCGCCGCCCTCCTCGACGGCGATCCGCAGCTCCATCCAGGGCTCCGCGCGGCCGTCGCTGCGGCCTGCCCAGCCCTCCGGGTCGTCGTCCCGGGTCACCGTGACGGCCCCGTTCTCGGTCATGCCCCACAGGGCGCGCACGGGGATGTCGAAGACCTCGCGCACCTGGGCGATCAACTGCGGCTGGATGGGGGCGGATCCGGACACGATCTGCGCCACGCTCGCGGTGTCGCGCGGCTCCTTGCGCTGGGCGGCCAGCAGGTCGACGAGGTACGCGGGAGAGGCGTAGGCCCAGGTGACACGGTGGGCGGCGATGAGATCGAGAAGCAGTTCCATGTCCCGGTTGGCCTCCTGCATCACACAGGTGGCGTGCAGGAGCAGCGGCATGTAGCAGGCGTAGGTCAGCCCGGCCATGTGTGTGGCGAAGTTGGGGATGGAGATGACGTCGTCCCCGGTGAGCCGGTGGGGCTCGCAGACCGCGAGCACCGCCGCGTGCAGGGTGTTCTGGCTGTGCACGACACCCTTCATCCGGCCGGTGGTGCCGGAGGTGTAGAGCAGCAGCGCCGGGTCGTCGGGGCCCGACTGCTGTGCTGTCGGGAGGTCGTGCCGCTGCTCCCACGGCATCCGGACGAAGAACTCGTCGAAGTCGACCGCGCCGGTGGCGGCGGCGTCGCCCACCACGACCCGATGGGCGAGGGACGCGGGGGCCGCCTCGGCCAGCCGGGCGCCGTAGTCGATGTCGTCGAAGCGGTCGACCGTGACGCAGATCCGCGCGGCGCTCTCCTCCAGCACCTGGGCCAGTTCACGCACGTCCAGCGCGGGGATCACCGGGCAGGCGATGGCTCCCACCCGGTGGCAGGCCAGGTACAGGGGTGTCAGGACCCAGCGGTTCGGCAGGTAGAAGGCGACCACGTCGTCGCGTACGACGCCGAGTTCGGTGAGCGCGGCGGCGAACCGCTCGACCAGGTCGGCCAGTTCGGCGTAGCTCACCACCCTGGCGAGTTCCCGGCCCTCGTAGGCGATGACGGCGGGATGGTCCGCTTTGGTACGGGCCGCTTCGGCCAAGTCGGCCAGAAACGTTTCCTCCCGCCACCAGCCGGCTGCCCGGTATTTCGCGGCCGTCTCGGGTTCCGGAATAACCAACGTGTCCCATTTACCCACTGAAGCGCCCCCGCTCTCCGTACTTCGAGTCTTCGTACTTCGAGATTGATACGTGAGCACGAATCCGGTGGCCGAGCCTAGAGGATGACCGAAGGCCGCGGTAGGCGGAACGGGGAAATCCGATTCTGTTTATCAAACACACAGCGCCCTCACCCTTCGTTCAAAAGCGTGCAGTGTCCACGATTGCGGCGATCCGCGTCCCGTGCGCTTTAGCGATAAAGCACTTGACAGGCGGAGGCGGAGAGCGTGAGGCTGCCACGGCGTCCGCTCTGTCTACGGCAATGCGCGAGAGCACTGGAGGCACGGTGAAGATAGGCCTGCTCGGCTGGGACTATTCGGGAATCGATCCCGATGGCATAAGCCTGGTGGAGTACGGTCGGGAGCGCGGGCATGAAATGTCGTTCTTCACGCTCGAGGAGATCGCCTATCGCCCCGGCCCGTCCGGCGTGGCGCTCACCCTGGGCGGGGAGCCCGCGGAGGCCTTCGACGCCGTCATCAACCGCTCCAAGCTGTACGGCGACGACTGGCAGGACCGCGTCGAGCGGCTGACCATGCTCAGCGACGTGCCCGGCCTGCGGCTCTTCGACCCGGCGGACGTCTGGGTGACGGGATACAGCAAGTTTCTGATGGCCCAGCGGCTGGCCGCCGCCGGACTGCCCGTGCCGCCCATCCGCTCGGCGACCTCGCTCGCGGATGTCGAGGAGGCCTGCCAGGAGTGGGGCGAGGTCATCCTCAAGCCCTCCTTCGGCTATCGCGGCACCGACGTGGAACGCGTCGCCGACTTCGCCGCCGACAAGGCCGTCGCCGAGGACCTGCTGTCGCGCTACCCGACCCTGGTGTGCCAGCGCTTCTATCCGACGGCGGGCGGCGAGTACCGGATCACGGTCGCCGGGGAGGCCACCCCGATCAACATGCTCAAGCTCCCGGCGCCGGGCTCCTGGCGCTGCAAGACCATGGAGGGCGCGACCTTCGAACGGTTCGAGGCCCCCGACGAACTGGTCGAACTGTCGCTGCGCGCCACCCGGGCCATGGGCATCACCCTGGCCGGCCTGGACATCCTCCCCGCCCCGGACGGCTATGTGATCCTCGAAGTGAACCCGGTCCCCGGCTACCTCTCGATGCTGGGCAGAGAGCAGCACCGCGAGGTGCTCGGCGGTGTCTTCGACTGGGTCGAGGCGAAGACGTCCGCCTAGGCCCTGCCCCGTCCCGCCACCAGCTCAGTACTCGCCAGGACCCCAGGAGAGCCATGCGCTACATGACCTTCGGCCGGAACACCGGGCTGCGTGTGTCGGAGTTCGCCCTCGGTACGGCCAACTTCGGCGCGGGCGTCGGGGCACATCCCGAGGCCGCCGGACTCATGTGGGCCAGACGAGGCGACGGCGCCGGACGCGAGGACGCCCGCAAGGTCTTCGACCGGTTCGCCGAGGCGGGCGGCACCTTCATCGACACCGCCGACTGCTATCAGTTCGGCGAGTCGGAGAAGCTGCTCGGAGAGTTCCTCGCCGCCGACCGCGACCACTTCGTCCTGTCGTCGAAGTTCACCAACAGCGACTCCGTCCGCCCGGGCATCTCCGACACCGGCAACAGCCGCAAGAACATGATCCGTTCCGTCGAGTCCAGCCTGAAACGCCTGAGGACCGACCACATCGATCTGTACTGGGCGCACTTCCCCGACACGCTCACCCCCGCCGAGGAGATCCTGACCGCCGTCGACCAGCTCGTACGCGGCGGCAAGATCCTCTACGCCGGTCTCTCCAACTTCCCCGCCTGGCGCGTCTCCCGGGCCGTGACCATCGCGGAACTGCGCGGCTGGGCCCCCGTCATCGGCATCCAGACGGAGTACAACCTGGTCAACCGCACCGGCGAGCGCGAACTGCTGCCCATGGCGGAGGCGCTCGGCCTCGGCGCGGCCCTGTGGTCACCGCTGGGCGGCGGACTCCTCACCGGCAAGTACCGGCGTACGGCGGCCGGCTGGGTCAGCGACGAGAACCGCCGCCACCCCCGCAACGACACCGACCGGATCGAGGCGGTCGTCAACACCGTCCTCGCCGTGGCCGAGGAGACCGGACTCTCGGCCCCCCAGGTTGCGCTCGCCTGGCTGCGCGGCCGCGCGGCGGGCTCGACGACCGCGTTCGTACCGGTCATCGGCCCGCGCAGCGCCGACCAGCTCGAGGAGTACCTCACGTCCCTCACCGTCACGCTCACGGAAGAGCAACTGGCCCGTCTGGACGCGGTGAGCGCCGTAGAGCTGGGCAGCCCGCACGAGATCGGCCGTCTCGTACGGGACTCCCTGATCGGCGGGGACCCCGGCCGGGTGGTCGCTCCGGTCGTGCCCGTGGCCTGAGCCGCCGGGTTCGGACCGTGGGTCCGGTCCGAGGGGTCCGGCTTGTGGGTGCGGACCGCGTGGGCCCGTTCCGGGGATCGGCTTGTGGGTCCGGGAGTGGGAGTCGGTCCGGGAGTTCAGTCCGTCCACTCCGGGTGATGGTGGACGGGCGTCGGCTCCAGGAACGGCGCGGTGTAGAGCTGTGCCTCCGCCGCCTCCATCGGTTTCTCGCTGATCAGATGCGCGGCCAGCCGCCGCCCGGCGTACCCGAGGATGAGCGTCGGATCGCTGAGGGCCTTCAGACGCAGGACGAGATCGGCCTCGTCGGAGGCCTGGGGATCGGCGCACTCGTGGGAGGGCACCGCGCGGAACCCCAGCCCGGTCTTGAAACGGAGCAGCCCCGGCTGGGTCAGATGGCCCATCAGATTCGGCTCGTTTCCCAGCGTCGCCCGCGCATACCCCCTGGCCCGGGCCGCCCGCAGCACGGAGAAGTAGATGACGCGGGGAAGACTGGACCGCCGGTACGCCGCGCTCACCGCGGAGAACCGGAGCACCAGCGTGTTCACCGCCGGGCATTCGAGCGCGAGACAGCCGCCGACCAGCTCCTCCCCGTCGTACGCGAAGACCCCGAAGAACTTCCGCGGCCCGTGCAGGATGGCGTCCCGGTGGTCGAGCGCGAACGGGACGCCGTACCGCATGTCGGCCACCCGTTCCTGGTAGAGCGCTAGGAACCGGTCGAGCGTGTCCGGTGTCACCGGGTCCTCGACCGTCTCGCGCACGCCGGCCGCGGCTGCCTGGCGCCGGGCCCGCCGGACGGTCTGGCGCGCCGAGCGGTCGAGGCCGGCCAGGAACCCGTCCTCGTCCGCGCCGAGCTCCGCCACCCAGGTGAGGAGGGACGGCTTGCGGACGAACCCCCGGCGCGCGAGTTCGTCCCAGGTGTCGGCCGGGGGGTTGGGCAGTCGGACGACGTCGATGTACTGATCGGACCTGGTCCAGGGTTCCCCGGCCAGCTCCGAGGGCTCGATCAGGGCGAGCGCCAGGCCGTAGCGGTCCACGATCTCCATGGGCCGGGCAGGTCAGGCACGCGCGGCCACGGAGTCCGCGACCCCGGGAGAGCCGACGGACTCGGGCGGGACGTCGGTGAGACAGCCGGCGAAACACGCCAGAGCGCGGGACCAGTTGGCGGAGTACTCCCTGGCCAGGACGAGGAACTCGGCCGCCTGCGCCGGGTCCGTGACCACCCAGGTCATGCCGGTCTCGTCGTCGCTGACCTGCGCCGCGTGCACGGTCTCCGCCTTGATGTGGGAGTCGATCCAGGCGAACTGGTCGTTGTCGGCGAAGACCCGCTCCCCGTCCACCGAGACCTTCGCGTAGAGCCGACGGAAGGCCACGGCGATGTCCAGCGCGATGGTCTCCACCACCCGGAGCTGGATCGCCGCCCCGAGCGGGGAGCTCGCGAGCCGGTCCATGTTCGCCAGGAGCTCGCCGATGCCCTCGGGCAGCTTCGCCGCCTTCCGCAGCTCGTCCTCGCCCAGCCGTGCCGCCAGCGGGGCGACGATGGTGTCGTCCCACCACACGTAGTGGATGCCGGCCGGACCGCGCGGCGCGACGGCCCGGAACTCCGGGGCAGCGTTGTCGAGGTCGTCGCCGATCACCCGGTAGACCGTCTGGAAGGCGCCGAGGACGTCGTGCGTCGGCGCGTCCTGCGCCGAGAAGGCCCGGGCCATCTCGCCCATTCCGGCGATGGTGCTGAACATGAAGCTCTTGGTCATCGCCCGCCACCACACGCCTATGGTGAGCGCGGCCTGTGGGGAGACGGACACGGCGGTGCGTGCGGTGCCGAAGAACTCGTTGTCCGCCCGCCGCAGTCCCGCCCGGTCGATTTCCTGGTCCACCCGCTCGTCGAGTTCGGTCCGGTCGGAGAGGGAGAACTCGGTTGCAGCAGTCACGATCACTCCAGAGAAGTGTGAGTATGACGAGGTTCGCTGAATCGGCCGATACGTGGCCGGGGTCAGACGCCGAGTCGTTCTTTCACATCGGCGAAGAACGGGATGTAGCGGTAGTCGCGGGCCACGGGATCGTAGTCCGTGTACCGGTTGGTGAATTCCAGCAGCCGCTGACGGACGGCGGCGACCGGCTCCTCGTGGATCCTGCGCTCGATGTCCTGGATCGCGCCGAGGAACCGTGCCAGGACCACCGGGAGGTCCGGGCTCAGCCCGATCGTGCCGCCGGTCACCCGGATCCCGTCGTGCTCGCTCAGGTACCCGAAGAGCAGCTGGGAGGCGACGGCGTCGTAGTTGGGCCGCGGGATGCCCTCGACGGCGTAGCGCAGCAGCCGCTCGGCGAGGATGTACTCGTACGCGGTCCGCGCCTGCTCACGCGGGAGCTTGTGGTCGTTGAGCAGGACCAGCATCGCGGAGACGTCCACGCGCAGTTCTTCGAGTCCCGCCAGGGGTTTGTACTTCTTCGCCGACAGGAATTCGGGGATCGGCATGTCGCCCTGCCGGTGGTGGTATTCGTGCAGTCTCACCCACCAGGAAGAGGCCTGCTCCACCTGCTTGTCCGTCGCTCCCTGAAGGAGCGGGAAGCTTCCCTCGGCCATCACCGCGTCGATCATCTTCCGGGTGATCCGGTTGTGCCGTTCGACGAACTTGTCGATGAAATAGAAGATGAGGTCGTCCGGATCCTGGATCCCGTCGAAGTGGTTCTCCGGGAACAGGGCCACCACCACCCGCGACCGGAAGCCGTCGGACTGCCCTGTGACAGTGACCGGAGCGGTGTTGCTGTAGTACCGCTCGGCGAGGTGCGGGTCGGAGGGAAGGACCTCGTAGGTGAGGTAGTCGAGCGACAGGGACGGAAAGTACGAGGCGTCGAACAACGAGAAGATGTGGTTGTCCCGACGGCTGTTGATGTGTTCCTTCGTGGCCCGGAGTCTGGATCCGGGAACGAAGGTGCCGAGGTCCTCCAGAAAGGCCTGGACTATCGGCTGTCGCCGTAAGTGAGTGGATCCTTCGAGCCGGCGGGCCAACTCCTTGAGGGTGTCCGCCTCGCGGAACGAGGAAGGCGGTCCGAGCTCTCCCCGTAATTCATTGACTTCCGCGAACACCGAGCCCATGTCGACGTCGATCAACAAATGCCCCCTCCCCGTTAACTCCGGAGCACGCTACCACGCCCGGATGTTCGAATCTTTGCGTTTCCGGCATTGCTACGGCCGTTCACTTCTGCCGTTCTCCGCAATTCAGCAGGAATCGGGGCGCGGTACGGAGAGGGCCTTATGCAGGACGGAGTAGGGCGGGTCGGCGATGAGGTAGAAGTGGTTGCCGGGGACGCTGACCTCCTGGACGGGAGCCGTGCTCAACGCGCTCCACGGGCGGCGGTCCGCGTCGTCGTCCCGGTCGCCGACGATGGTGGTGACCGGACAGCCGAGCAACGGTTCGGGCGCCATGGTGTAGTCGTGGAACATGCGGCCGTCGGCGATCAGATAGGGCAGGACCACCTCCTGGAAGATGGGGTCGGCCGCCATCTCCGCGTCGGTGCCGCCCATCCTGACCAGATCGTCGAGCAGCCGGTCGGGGTCCTCCTCGGCGACGAGGCCGGTGGGCAGCGGGGCGTCACGGGAGCCCGAGGCAAACAGGTGCTCGATGTGGATGCCCCGGCGCTGCAGCGCGCGCGCCGTCTCCAGAGCTATGGGAGCGCCCAGGCTGTGTCCGAAGAAGGCGAGCGGGAGATCAGCCAGCGGTTCGAGCGCTTCGGCGATGTCGGCGGCGAGCCGGACGAGATCGTGCGGAGGTTCCTCGTCGAGCCGTTCTGCGCGCCCAGGGTACTGGACGGCATGGACCTCCACCTCGGTGAGTGACTGGCCCCAGGAACGGTAGAAACCGGCCGACCCCCCGGCGTGCGGGAAGCACACCAGACGTATAGGGGCTTCGGGCCGGGCGGTGTCGCGCGTGAGCCAGCGCGAGGTGTGCGCGGTCACTGGCGGGCCCCCTTCCGCGCGCGCTGCTGGCGGAGCCGGGCCGTACGGGCCCGGCGGGCCGCCTCGGCGGAGGTGGACGGCGACGCGTCCTCCCCCTGCTCACGACTGGTCCGGATGAGCGTGACCTGTGCCGCCACGGTGGTTTCCTGGAACAGGGCGACGATCGACGGCCGCAGCCCGCAGTGCTGCTCCAGCGCGTCCTGCAGCTTGAACATGGCGAGCGAATGGCCGCCGAGATCGAAGAAGTTGACGTCCGGCGGCACCGTGGCCACGCCGAGCACCTCCGACCAGGCGGCGGTCACCTGGGTGGTGAGCGGTTCGTCGGGGAGGGGCGCGGCCGAGGGGCGGGTGGTGAGCGGTTCGTCGGAGAGGGGCGCGGCCGAGGGGCGGGGGGTGAGCGGTTCCGCGGCGAGCGTCCGCAGCAGCGCGCGGTCGAGTTTGCCGTTGAGGTTGCGCGGCAGTTCCGGCAGGACCCGCAGTTCGCCGGGCACCATCACGGAGGGCAGCTCCCGCGCGAGGGCGCGGCGCAGCGCGACCGGGTCCGCGCCCTCCCGTGAGGCGACGAAGCCGATCAGGCCCGATCCCCGTGCGTCGGGCAGGACGACCGCGTCCTGGACGCCTTCCAGCGGGCGCAGCGTCGACTCGACCGCACCGAGTTCCACGCGGTGGCCGCGGACCTTGACCTGGTCGTCCGCGCGGCCGATGAAGTCCAGCCCGTGGTTCGTGTTCCGGCGCACGATGTCACCGGTCCGGTACATGCGCGCGCCGGGCTCGCCGGCGAAGGGGTCGTCGAGGAAGACCGCCGCCGTGGCCTCGGGGCGGCCGAAGTATCCCCGTGTCACCCCGGCCCCGCCGATGAACAACTCGCCTTCCGTGCCCGGCGGTACGGGCTGGAGCCCGTCGTCGAGGACGTGGAGCAGCGTGCCCGGGACCGGGCCGCCGATGCTGACCGGTTCGGCGCCGGTGAAGCGGTGGAAGGTGGCCCACACGGTCGTCTCGGTCGGGCCGTACTCGTTGACCAGCTCCACCTCGGGGGAGTGGAGCGTGAAGTGTCGGTCGACCAGTGACCGCGGCAGGGCCTCGCCCGCCACGATCACCTGGCGCAGGGAGGCCAGTGGACCGGTACCGGCGCGTTCGGCGGCGTCGAGCAGCAGCCCGTAGAGAGTGGGCACGCACAGGACGCGGGTCACACGGTGACGGCTGACGAGGGAGACCAGCCGATCGGGGTCGCGCAGTTCGTCCGCGGACGCCACGACCAGGCAGCCGCCCGCCTGGAGCGTCCCCCAGATCCCGGCGACCGACGAGTCGAAGGCCAGCGGTGACACCAGGAGGAAGGTCGGGTTCCCCGGGTATAGCATGAGGCGGGCCCGGGTGGAGGCGGCGAGATTGCGGTGCTCGACGACGACGCCTTTGGGTTCGCCCGTACTGCCCGAGGTGTAGATGAGGTAGGCCGGGTCCGCCGGTCCGACGTTGGCGGCGAAGGAGCCGGAGGCCGTGGTGTCCGCTTCCTCGTCGGGGATGTCCGGGACCGTCACGACGGGCGTGTGGGAACCGGTCGCCCGATGTCGCGTGTGTGCCGTGGCCACGACGGCCTTCACCCGCGCGTCGTGGAGGATCGTGGCGACGCGGGCATCCGGCTGGGCCGGATCGATGGGCACATAGGCGGCGCCCGCGCCGAGGACGCCGAGCACGGTCGCGATCATCGCGGCGGAGGGCTCGGCGAGGACGGCGACCCGGTCCCCGACGCCCACGCCGGCGGAGGCGAGGCGGTGGGACAACCGCCGGGACCAGGAGACCAACTCGCTGTAGGTGACGGCGACGCCGCCGCAGCGTACGGCGACCGCCGCGGGACGGTCGGCGGCCAGGCGGGCCACCTCTTCGTGTGCGGGTACGAACGCGACTTCGGGCAGTGGTTCGCCGGTTGCTTTCATGTGTGGCAGGGCCGACAAGAGATGAACTCCCCTATGCAATAAGCGGAATTGGGTAATCCGTGTTGCGGGGCAGTCGAATTGTGTTCGCCTGCCCATGACGAGGATTCTGATTAGCGGTCGGTTTCGTCCCGGATTCGGTGGACCACCGCGATATGGCCGTTCAGCGTTCGCCGGGCCAGCATCTCGCGTACGGGGACACGCACGTCGAACTCGCTGTTGACCCTGCGAATGAGCCGGGTGATCAGCAGCGAGTCGCCGCCCTCGGCGAAGAAGTCGGCGTCCGCCGGGAAATCGTCACGGCCGAGCAGTTCCGCCCAGATCCGTGTCACTCCCTCCGCCGGGTCGACGGGGGCCGGGATCTCGGGTTCCGGGTCTTCGCCCGGTTGTTCCGGACGGGGCGCGGGAGCGGGCGAGTCCGGGGGAGGGGCCAGCGCTTCCGGGGCCACCGAGCGCGGCCCCGAGAAGGGATAGCCGGGCAGCCTGGTCCTGCGGCCGCCGCCGGTCAGCGCGTCCCGCGCGATCGGCTGCCCCAGGGTCCACAGGGCGCCGACGCCGGCGAGCGCGGTCGTACCCGGCGCGTCCCTGGCCCGGTCCAGGGCGACCGCGGGGAAACCGGCCGCCTCCGCCGCCGGTGAGAGGGGGCGCCCCGGACCGATCTCCACGGCCAGGGCGCCCGGCACGTGTTCGGCCAGCGAGTCCAGGGCGGCGCCGAACAGCACGGACTGCCGGACCTGCGTGACGAACATGTCGCGCGGGAGGCGGGTGCCGGGCACGACGACCCGTCCGGACACGTTGAGCGCGATCGGAAGGTTCGGCGGCCGGAGTTCGATCCGTGCCATCGCCCCGGTGAGCGCGGGCAGCGCGGGCTCGATCAGCCGGGAGTGGCCCGCGTGGGAGTAGCGCAGGCGCCGTACGAAGCAGGTGTCGCCGACGCGCCGCTGGTACGCGTCGACCTCCTCGGCAAGCCCGCCCAGCACGCAGGAGTCCGGGCCGTTGACCGCGGCCACGTCGAGGTCGAGACCCCACTCCTCGGCGAGGGCGAGGGCCTGCTTCACGTCCGCCCCGACGGCCAGCATCGCGCCCTCCGGGCAGTCCTGCATGGCCCGGCCGCGCTCCGCGATGAACGCGGCCGCGTCCTCCAGACGGAAGACCCCGGCGACCGTGGCCGCGGTGATCTCGCCGGAACTGTGTCCGCACACCGCGGCCGGCCGGACCCCCAGTTCCATGAGTGCGGCCGCCGCCGCGTGGCCGACGGCGAAGAGGGCCGGCTGCGCCAGTGCGGGCCGGTTCAGCTCGTCGGCGGGGAAGTCCGGGTCGAACAGCGCCTGCCGGATCCGGTCCGCCGACGGGGCGGCGAAGGCCGCGAGGCATCGGTCCAGCGCCCGGCGGAACCCGGGGAGGGCGATGAACGGCTCGGCCATGGCCGGGCGTTGGGTGCCTCCGCCGGGGAAGAGGAAGACCACGGGAGCGGGGCCCGTCACCGGCGCGGTGCCCCGGGACACCCCGGTCCGGCCGGCGAGGCGCTCGGCGACCTCGGCACTCGTCCGGCCGGTGACCGCGAGACGTTCGCCCAGGGCGGGGCGGCCGTTGACCAGAGTGCCGCAGACTTCGCCGAGATCCGGGTCGTGGGTCCTGAGGTGGGCGGCCAGGCCGTCGGCCACACGGTCGAGCGCCTCGGGGTCCGCCGCGGAGAGGAGCACCAGGCGTTCGCGGGGAGCCGGTGTCCCGGATGCGGGGGAGGAGACGGCCTGCTCGCGCGACGCCCCTGCCCCGGAGCCCAGCGGCTCGCGCGGCGGCGCCTGTTCGATCACGATGTGCGCGTTGGTGCCGCCGATACCGAAGGCGCTCACCCCGGCCCGCCGCGGACGTTCCCCGGTCCAGGGGACGGCCTCGGTGGGTATGTACAGGGGAGAGTCCTCGGTCTCCAGCAGGGGATTGCGCTCGGTGAACCCCACGAGGGGAGGGATCACACCGCTGCGCACCACGAGCAGGGCTCTGATCAGCGACGCGACGCCCGCGGCGGCGTCCAGGTGGCCGATGACGGCCTTCAGCGCGCCCACCGCGACACTGCCCGGCCGGGCTCCCGCCCCGCGCAGCGCGGTGCTTGCCGCCGTCCACTCGATCGGGTCCCCGATCCGGGTGCCCGTGCCGTGGGCCTCCAGATAGCCGATGGACCCGCCGTCGACGTCCGCCGCGCTCAACGCCGCGCCGATGACCCGTTCCTGCCCGGCGGAGGAGGGCGCGTAGTAACCGGCCTTCGTGTGCCCGTCGTTGTTGATCGCGCTGCCCAGGATGACGCCGTACGGCTCGGGGTCGTCCCCGGTGACGTCCGACAGGCGGCGCAGCACCACGGCACCCGCGCCGGACCCGGCGATCACCCCGTCCGCGTGCCGGTCGAACGGCCGGCACGCACCCGTCGCGGACAGGACGCCGCCCGGCTGGTGCAGATGGCCCGCCTGGGGGTAGCCGAAGCCGGCTCCCACCACGAGGGCCTGGTCGCAGTCGCCGCCGAGCAGTGCCTGGACCGCCAGGTGTACGGCCACGAGAGAGGAGGAGCAGGCCGTCTGCACGGCGAAGGCCGGTCCGGTCAGACCGAGTCTGTACGCCACACGGCTCGCCATGAAGTCCGGCTCGGTCCCGTGGATCACATCGTCCAGCAGGCCCGCGTCGAGGTCTCCGCCACGGACCATCGCGCGAAGGTAGCCGCTGCCCGTCATGGACGCGTAGACGCTGGTCACCTCCGTGCCGTCCCGGGGCGGAACCCCCGCGTCCTCCAGGGCGTTCCAGGCGACCTCCAGCATCCAGCGATGCTGAGGGTCCATCAGTTCGGCCTCGCGCCCCCGGATCTGGAAGAAGTCGTGGTCGAAGCGGTCCCAGTCGTCGAGATGGCCGCGTACGGGCACATAGTCCGGGTCGGCGGCCAACGCGGCGGGCACTCCGGCCGCGAGCAACTGCTCTCGCGTGTATCTCCTGCTGTGCACGCTCCCTTGGAGTTGGGAATCCCACCAGTCGTCGAGTCCACGGGGGCCCGGTAACCGCGCCGCGATGCCCGTGACCGCGATGTCCAGGGAACGATCCCGACTCGTCACAACGTCCCCCATCATGCCGTTGGAAATCGGATATTTCCATCTCATGCTGCGCTGATGCCGTGTCGCCCCGTGATCATATTCATGATGCAGTCATCCTCAACCCCTTTTTATGAAAAGGAGGCTGGCAGGAAACGATCAGACATGGCAACGTCGTACGCTCCTGATTGCGAAGGGAGTCGACGAGTTGCAGTCGAATGAATCACCGGGGGAAGGACTGCACGATGTCTTCGCCGCGCACGCGCGCGCCCAGCCGGGGCGCATAGCTCTCATTGCCGGTAACACCCGGGTGTCGTACGGTGAATTGGACGACCGCGCCGAGCGATTAGCCGGCCGACTCGCCGCCGCCGGTGTCGGACAGGGCCATCTCGTGCCGATCCTGATGCCGCGATCCGTCGACCTGGTCGCCACCGCGCTGGCCGTTCTCAAACTCGGCGCCGCGTACGCGCTGCTCGATCCGGACTGGCCGCCCACCCGCCTTGCCGCGGTGGTGGAACAGCTCCGGCCGCCCCTCGTCGTCGCCCGGCCGGGTACGGCGGTACAGCTGTCCGCGCCGCTGTGGACACCGGCCGAGGACGGCTCGGGGGAGCGCCCCGCCCGCGCCGCGGTGGCGGTACGGGGTTCCGACGCCTGCTGCGTGTTCTTCACCTCGGGCACCACGGGCCGGCCCAAGGGAGTGATCACCCCGCACCGGGCGACGGCACGACTCTTCCGGCCCGGCACCTTCGCGCGTTTCGACCGGGACACGGTCATCCCCCTCGCGGCCGCGCTGCCGTGGGACGCGTTCTCCCTCGAACTCTGGGCCGCGCTGTACAACGGCGGCACCTGCGTCCTGATCGGCGAGCCGTTCCTGACGGCCGAGGCCCTGCGCGCGCTGGTCGCCGACCACGGAGTGAACACGGCGTGGCTGACCAGCAGCCTGTTCAACCTGATCGTCGACGAGGACCTGGCGGCGATGAGCGGCCTGTCCCAGGTCGTCATCGGCGGTGAACGCCTGTCCGCGCGCCACGTCGCCCGCTTCCTCGACCGGTTCCCCGACACGGCTCTGATCAACGGTTACGGCCCGGTCGAGAGCACGGTGTTCACCACCACGCACCGCATCACCGCCGCGGACTGCGCCCGGCCCGGCGGCATCCCGCTGGGGCGGGCGGTACCCGGCACCTCCGTCTTCGTCCTCCGGGGCGAACGCCCCTGCGCGGCCGGGGAACCGGGGGAGATCTGCGTCGCGGGCGACGGCCTGGCCCACGGCTACCTCGGTGAACCGGCTCTCACCGCCGAGAAGTTCACGGACGCCGACATCGGCGGTGAGCGGGTCCGGCTGTACCGCACCGGCGACCTGGGTGTCCGGGACGAGAACGGGATCGTCGAGTTCCGCGGGCGGATCGACCGGCAGGTGAAGGTCCGGGGCAACCGCGTCGAACCCGTCGAGGTGGAGCGGCAGATCGTGCGCCTGGTCCCGTCCGTCGCCGACTGCCGGGTGGTCCCGCGCTGGAACGCACTCGGCGGCGCCTTCGAACTCGTGGCTTTTTGCGTGCCGCACCGCGCCGCCGGCGGCGCGCCTGCGGACGTTCCGGCGATCCTCGCCCGCCACCTGCCCGCCTACCAACGCCCCGTCGACGTCGCCTTCGTCGACTCCTTCCCCCTGACCGGCAGAGGCAAGCTGGACGACCGGGCGCTGCTGGCGAGCGTGCCCGAGGTGTCCGTCGAGCCGCCCGTCGGGGCGTCTTTCGAGTCGTCCGCCGAGTCGTCCGCCGAGCCGTCTGTCGGGGGCCACTACGGTCCCGTCGGCGACCCCCTTGTCCGACTGGTGGCCGAGACGTTCGCCGCCGTGCTGGGCAGACCGGCCGTACCGCCGCACCTGTCGTTCTTCGCGCTGGGAGGCTCCTCGCTGCAGGCCGCCCGTGCCTGCACGCGTATCGGGAAGCGGGCGGGGCGGCCGGTTCCGCTGTCGCGCCTGTACGAGCACGCGTCGGCCGAACACCTCGGCTCCTGGCTGCGGTCGGCGCGGGACACGGACGCCGCACCGCGGCCGGCCGGTGACGTCCCGCTGACCGCCATGGAGTCGGTCTTCCTCACCCGCCATCTGACGGCGCCGCAGGACCGGTCCCCGTACTGCCTGATGACATGGCACCTGGACGGCCCGCTCGACCAGGACCGCCTGGAGGCGGCCGTCGCCGCCGTGCACGAGCGGCACCAGACGCTGCGCACGGCCTTCCGGCCGGATCCCCGGCCCCACGCGGAGGTCACCGACATCTCCGCCCCGCCCCTGGAACTCCTGGACGCCCGGCCGACCGTGGACGAGGCGGTCCGCGCGCTGCGGCGGCTCTTCGAGGAGCCCCTCGAACCCCAGGACGCCGACCTGTGGCGCACCGCGCTGGTGCCGGTGACGGAGACGGGCGGCCGGTTGTTCGGGGTGCTGGTCCACCACATCGTCTTCGACGGCCGGTCGGAGTCCGTCCTGGCGCGAGACCTGTCCGACGCCTACGCCGGACGCGAGCCGGGATACGCCCCGCCCACCCTGGCCGAGCGCGCCCGGCTGACGGCGGCGGCCACCGCCGGGACGGACGCGGCGGGGAGGACGGCGCGGGTGACGGCGGAGTTCCAGGACGTGCCCGAGGTCCACTGGCCCGAACGGCCCGGCCCCGGGGAGACCGGGACGGGGCACCTCCACATGTCCGTTTCCGCGCCCGTCACGGCACACCTCGACGCACGGGGCGCGGCGCTCGGGGTGAGCCGGTTCGTGGTGCTCCTGTCGGCCTGGGCGGGCACGATGGCCGAGGTCTGCCGGCAGCGGGACTTCGCGGTGGGCGTGCCCGTCGCCGAGCGCACCGTCCTGGAGCTGGAGCAGGCCATCGGCTGTCGGATCAACATGGTGCCGGTGCGCCTTCGCGGCGCCGCCCTGCGCGGTGGCGAGGACGGCATCCGGGAGACCGGCGGACGGGTCCACCGGGCCTTCGGCCGCAGCGATGTCCCTTTCACGGCCGTCGCGCAGGGCGTCGCGACGACGACGCCCGGCCGGCCGCCGGTGTTCCAGTCCCTCTTCGCCCTCCAGGACAACGCTCCGCCCCGGCTCGACCTGCCCGGCGTCGTCTCCACGCATCTGCGCCGGCCGTACGCGGCCCTTCCCCTGGAACTGCACCTCGAAGTGTGGCCCGACGAGGACGGCGCCCTCGACGTGGTGCTCTCCTTCCGGTGTGACGCCGTCGCCGAGGCCACCGCGCCGAAGCTGCTCAACGGCTTCCATGACCGTCTTGCCCTGATCGCCGCGGGAGCCGCGCCATGACCGTCATCGCCTTCACCCCCGCCGACGTCGTCGACCCGGAGCTGCACGCCTCCGGCGAGGTGTACGGGCTGTGGCGCTGGATGCGACGGCACGCCCCGGTCCACTGGCACGAACCGGGCGACCTGCCGGGCTTCTGGTCGCTCACCCGGTACGAGGACATCCGGGACGTGTACCAGAACCCGGCCGTCTTCAGCTCGGCGCGGGGCGTCCTGCTGCGGCCGACGGAGCTGGGGGAGGACCCCGGCAGCGGTCTGACCATGGCCCTGACCGATCCGCCCCGGCACCGCGCCCTGCGGGGGCAGGTCGCCGACCGGTTCAGCGAACGGTGCGCCCGCTCCCTGGCGGACGAGATGCGCGCCGAGATCCGCTCGGTGGTGACCCGCGCCGTCGCCTCGGGGACCTGCGACGTGGTCCACGACATCGGAGCCCGGCTCTCCAGCCACAACATCGGCAGGCTGCTCGGTGTACCGCCCAAGGACCGCGAGCGGCTGCTGAGGTGGACCACGGAGGCGTTCGAGTCCGGCAGACCCCTCACCAGCCACCTCATGCTGATGCGCTACTTCATCGACCTGATGTACGCGCGGATGGAGGCGCCCGCGGACGACGCGATGGGCATGTTCGTCAACAACGAGGTGCAGGACGACCTGCTGACCGAGACCGAGATCCTGCTGGGGGTCGAGAACCTCGTCGGGGCGTCGGAGAACGCGGGCCTGTCGATGGCCTCGGGGATCCTCGCCCTCGCCGCGCATCCGCGGCAGTGGCAGCGGCTGGTGCGGGAGCGGGACGACGAACTCGTCAGGACCGCGGCGGAGGAGGTGCTGCGCTGGACGAGCAGCGCCACGCACAGCATGCGGACGGCCACCACGGACACCCGCATCCAGGGCCGGCGCATCGCCGCCGGGGACCGGGTCGTGCTGTGGATCCCCTCGGCCAACCGGGACGAGTCGGTGTTCCCGGAACCCGACCGGTTCGACCTCGGTCGGCAGCCCAACCGTCATCTGGCCCTGGGCACGGGCGAGCACGTCTGCATCGGGAGCACCATGGCCCGCCACCAGACGCGGATGCTCCTGGAGACACTCGCGGAGTCGGTCGCCGTCGTCGAACCGGCCGGAGACACGGAACCGCTGCGTTCGATCACGGTGAACGGCCCGGCGCACGCCACCGTGCGCCTCGTCGCCCGCTGAGCTCACACGGGCCCTGCGGCTGACGCGTTCTCCGCAGGTTCGGGGTGCGTCCGCCGGGCGTGCTGCGTGCGTTGCGCCCAGCGGACGGCGAGCGGCGCCGCCAGGCCCGTCAGGGCGAACAGGGCTCCCACGACGTACCACCCGGGGCGGCCCCAGGTGATGCAGAGCGAGATGATCAGAGCCGGCCCGAGGGCGTCGGCCAGTCCCGCTCCCAGGCCGAACACGCCCAGGTACTGGCCGGTGGCGTGCTGCGGGGCGAGGGCGAAGGACACCTCGAAGCCCGCCGCGGAATACCACAGTTCGCCGATCGTGTGGATCACCGCAGCGGTGATGAGCAGGGCCGCGGCGGCCCACGCCGGTATGCCGGCGGCCAGGGAGATCAGCGAGCAGGAGACGAGGAAGGCGACGCCCGCCCTGCGATAGGCGTCTCCGCCGGCCGCCGGGGAAACGATGCTGCGGCTCGCGCGCACCTGGAACGCGATGACGATGACGGTGCTGGTGAGGATCGTGCCCGAGATGAGCCAGTGCGGGGCGGTGGTGGCACCGACGAGCCAGAGCGGGATGCCCACGGTGAGCACCTTGAACTGGACGGCCATGACGCCGTCGAGGGCGGTGAGGAGCAGGTAGGGGCGGTCGCGGAGGGCGGTCCAGCGGGGGCCGCCGACGCCGGGGAGCGGGGCGACCGGCGGGAGGAGGACCAGGACCACCGCGGAGACCAGGAAGGCGATCGCGTTGCCGACGACCATCAGTTGATAGGCGGTGAGCGTGCCGACCTGGACCACCCAGCCCGCCAGCACGGCACCGAGCGAGATGCCGAGGTTGGTCACCGCACGGAGGTAGGCCCGGAACTCCTGCGGCCGGTCTCCTCCGTAGTGCCTGATGAGCGGGGAGCGTGCGGCGGTTCCGGCCGTCTTCGCCCCGGCGGCCGCGCAGACCGCGAGCACGAACGGCCAGAAGCTGTCCGCCAGTACGAAGCAGGCCGTGGCCAGTGCCTGGATCACCAGGGTGACCGTGTAGACCCCGCGTGCTCCATGTCTGTCCGCCAGATGACCGACCCCGACACCCAGGGCCAGCGCGACCAGACCGGCTAAGCCCAGGCCGAGTCCCACCGTGCCCGCCGGAAGGTGAACCGCCTGGGTGAAGTACAGCACTCCGGCAGTGAGATAGAGGCCGCTGCCCATGGTGTAGACGAAGTTCGAGGCCGCGAGGACGCGCTGCGGCCGGGTGTCCGGGATCAGGCGGGGCATGGCAGGACTCCAGGTCACAGGCGGCGAGCAGGGACCACGCAAGCTTTGTCGTGCACCACACGCCTTAGCAAGAGCCCCGCTTTGGCCGAACGGCCCCGACGGCCCCGACGGCCCCGACGGCCCCGACGGCCCCGACGGCCCCGACGGCCCCGACGGCCCCGACGGCCCCGACGGCCCCGACGGCCCCGACGGCGCCGACGGCGCCGTCGAGCCCGTACGTCTCGCCCGTGCCCCGCCCGGCAGGCCTCCTGACCAGACCGGTCGTGGTCGGCGTCGTGCTGCCGGAGACCGCAGCGACGACTCCTCGCCTCAAGGGACGCCATCAGGCCGCACGTTGACAGACGTGGGTCGGACGACGTCGACCGGCTGGAGCACGTCACCGATGCCGGGCACGGCGGCCGACGCGGCAGCACCCGCGCCGCCCGACCCGAGCGCCCCTGCGCCACCCTCGTGGCACGCCGCCGGTGCCGTCCTCGAACGCGTCGCTCCTCAGCATGTGATGCGCCGGGCCCTGGACGCCCCAGGCCCGGCGGCGACGCAGGTCCCCCAGGCAGGGCCCCAGCACCAGATGCCCGAACGCTCGGTCAGCGCACCCTGTCGGCCTCCGGCGCCGGAACCGGCCGCCGGAGCAGATAGACGCCTGCGGCCGAAACCGGAACAGCCATGCACGCGATGAACACCAGCCCGGCGTCTTCCAGGCCGATCGACTCCGACAGGAGCCCCACGCCGATGACCGGCACCGAGATACCCGCATAGGCCACCACGAACAGCGCCGAGATCACGGCCGCGCGCCGGTCCGCCTCGGACACCGAGGCCACGGCGGACAGCGCTCCCCGAAACGCCAGCCCCTGCCCGGCCCCGCCGACGACGGCGCTCAGCACCACCAGCGGCAGCAGTTCCCAGCGCAGCGCGCCCGCCAGCAGAGCCAGCCCGGCCAGGAGGCCACCGCAGCCCAGCGGAAGTGACCGGCTCACGCCGACCCGGCCGACGGCCAGCTGCCCGACGGTGGAGGCGAAGAAGGCCAGCGCGACGACCAGCCCGCTCACCGCGTGGTTGTGCACGTTCAGGGACTGGGAGAGGAGGGCCGGGCTGATGGATGTGAACACCCCGAACAGGGCGAACCCCGCGAAGGAGGCAGCCGCCGCCGGTCCGAAGACCGCCCGCACCGGCGGGGGCAGGCTGGGCCGTCGCGGCCGTACGGTGCTCAGCGGCCGACGTTCCCGCACCGTCTCCGGAAGCCGCAGCAGGACGATGGCCGAGCAGGCCACCAGGGCGAGGTGGACGGCGAACGGCAGGTACAGCGGCCAGTCGGCGTACTGCGCGAGCACCCCGGCGAGCAGCGGACCGCAGCCGAGCCCGCCCATGTTCGCGGCGGTCGCCACGAAGGTGGCCCGTGAGGCGCCGCCGTGCGGTGCCAGCTCCAGTACGTAGGCCGTGGCAGCCCCGGTGAACAGGCCGGCCGACAGCCCCGACAGCAGCCGCCCCGCGTACAGCCAGCCCAGCGCGGTGGCGCACAGGAAGCAGACGGCGCTCGCGGCCGCGAAGCCCAGGCCCCACCACAGCACCGGACGCCTGCCCACGGCGTCCGAGACGTTGCCCGTCAGCAGCAGCACCGCGATGACGCCGACGGCGTAGACGGCGTAGACGACGGTGACCGTGAGCTCGGAGAAACCGAACTTCTCCTGGTAGAGGCCGTAGAGGGGGGTCGGCAGCGTCGTGCCGGCCATGCATACGGCGAACACGGACCCGCTGAGCACGCACCAGCGCCAGCGTCCAGGATCACCGTCCATACCGCTGAAGGTAACCTGGCCCGCGCAGGCCCGCGTCCTGACGCCGCCGGCCCACCCGCCGGGAGCGGCGACGGGGCTCCTTCACCTGTGTCTCAACTCCGACCTCACCCACACCCCCGCGCGGACCGGGGAAAGGCAGACTGTCCGTATGACCCTCCACTGCGCTGTGCTCGACGACTACCAGGGCGCCGCCCTGACCCTGGCGGACTGGAGCCCTCTCGCCGACCAGGTCGAGGTGCGCACGCTCCGCGAGAACGTCACCGACCGGGACAAGCTCGTGGCCGAGCTGGCCGACTGCGAGATCGTCGTCATGATGCGGGAACGCACCCCCTTCGACGCCGACCTCCTGCGCCGACTGCCCCGGCTGCGCCTGCTGGTGACCACCGGCATGCGCAACGCCTCCATCGACCTCGCCGCGGCGCGGGCCCAGGGCGTCACCGTGTGCGGTACGGCGAGCAGTTCCACCCCGCCCGTCGAACTGACCTGGGCGCTCCTCCTCGGCCTCGCCCGGCACATCACCGCCGAGAACCGGGCCCTGCGCGAGGGCGGCCCCTGGCAGTCCACCGTCGGCCAGGACCTGCACGGCCGCACCCTGGGCCTGCTCGGACTCGGCAAGATCGGCACCCGGGTGGCCCGCGTCGCCACCGCCTTCGGCATGGAGGTCCTCGCCTGGAGCGAGAACCTCACCACCGAGCGAGCGACCGAGGCCGGAGCCCAACCGGCCGACAGCAAGGACGATCTGCTCCGCCGCAGCGACTTCGTGTCCGTCCACCTCGTCCTGTCCGACCGCACCCGCGGCCTGCTCGGCGAGCCGGAACTGCGCGCGATGCGTCCGCACGCCCACCTCATCAACACCTCCCGCGCCGCCATCGTCGACCGTACGGCTCTGCTGCGCGCCCTGCGCGAGGGCTGGATCGCCGGAGCGGGCCTCGACGTCTTCGCAACCGAACCCCTCCCCGCCGACGACCCCCTGCGCTCGCTGCCGAACGTCCTCGCCACCCCACACCTCGGCTACGTCACCGAGCGGAACTACCGCACCTTCTACACGGAAGCGGTGGAGGACATCACCGCGTTCCTGGCCGGTAGCCCGGTCCGCCGGCTGACGGGCGCCTGATCCGACCGTCATGGCCCCGTGGGCAAGGCAAGGTTCGACGGTATTGGGCTTGGGCCGCCGCGCCGGCCGTACTGACGCCGACGGTGAGGGCGAGACGACAGCCTCCGAGGCCGTTTCGCGAGGGCTTCACCGAGTGACGATGCTGTGCCGCCCTGTCTACTTGAGGGAACCGCCTCCCGCGTAGGCGATGTTCGGCCGGGGCGGCCGGGCCATGCCGGCGCCGAGGAAGTAGTCGACGTGGTGGGACTGCAGGTAGCCCTTGAAGGTCATGGCGTTGCGGTAGGCGGGGTTGTGGGCCGGCGTGTACAGCCGGGTGGTCGTGGGCTGGTTCGTGGTGAAGATGATCAGCTCGTTGTAGGAGGCGTTGGTGTACACGGCCTCCTCGCGCCAGTCGCCGAGGATGTCGCCGACGAGGGTGGGCCCGCCCTGCGCGGCCGTGACCGCACCGTGGTTCCAGGTGCTGACCAGCCGGGGCAGGCTGCCGCTCGACGTCGGGTTCAGCGGGTTCCACTTCTCGATCTTGCCGTCGTTGAGCAGTTCCATGGTGAGGTCGCCGTCCCACCACAGACCCAGCTGTGGCCACGGGCGCAGTGAGGTGTTCGGCTCGGTGAGCCTGTTGGAGGGGGCGTTGTACAGGCCCGAGAAGGACCAGACCTCCATGCCGGGGTGGCGTGGGTCGACGTCGCCCGCCATGCCGCGTCCGACGTCGGAGGGGCCCCCGTTGTGCTTCCAGATGACGGAACCGGTCGCGGCGTCGTAGTAGTACTCCAGCAGCCCGCTCGGGTTGTCCTGTTGCACGCCGTAGCCTTCGAGGCCGGGTCGGCCGGGGTCCATGTCCGCGAGGTGGAAGCGGTCGCCGTGGATGATGCCCTGGGGTGCCATCAAGTAGCGCAGGGAGCCGTCGCCGTTGAGGACGAACCCGATCTCGGCGACCTCGTCCCTCCCGTCACCGTTGACGTCGATGGCGCGGGTGTTGTGCCCGTCGGGTGCGTTCTGGCTGCCGCGCAGCCACGTCCACTCCTGCCTCAGCGCACTGCCGGTGAACCGCCAGGAGGCGACCATCAGGTTGAAGGAGCCGTCGTCGCGCCGGTTCTTCATGTAGGCGACCAGGCTCGGCGTGGTGCCGTCGAGGTACGCGACCCCGAGGCGCCCGCCCATCGGGCCGTCGCCCAGGTAGGTGGTCGGCACCGCTGCCCAGTTGCGCAGCGCCCCGGTCCGGCCGTCGAGGACGGCCATGAACTGACGCGCGTCGTCCGCGTGGGTCCAGGTGGTCCCGTCGCCGAACCTGACTCCGTCGGCGATCTTCAGGGCGACCTCCGCGCGGCCGTCGCTGTCGAAGTCGTACACGGTGACGCCGTCCCAGTGGCCCACGTCGATCGCGGACGAGCCCGGTTCGATGTTGTCCTGGTTCTGGCTGTTCGGCCCCATGTCGACCTCCCAGAGAAACTGCCCGCGGCCGCTGTACGCCTCGAGCTTCTGGGGGGAGGTCTGCCGGTCCAGTACGTAGTCGTACTCGCCGTCGCCGTCGAGGTCACCGACCCAGACGAACTTCACCGGGCCGCCGGAGCGCAACGGCACGCGGACCACCGGCTCCGTGGCGTGATCGGCCGTCAGGGTGAAGGCCCCGCTGGGCGCCTGCTCCTGCCCGCCCACCACCGGAACGACCCGGTAGCTGTTGGACCGCGTCAAGTCGGCCGTGGAGTCCGTGTAGTTGGTCCCACCCGTCAGTACGCTCGCGTTGAGTTTGACGTACGCGCCGCCGCCGGTGGACCGGTACACGTCGAAACCGATGCCCTCCGGGTCGAGTCCCAGCAACCGCCAGGAGACCAGCACCTGGGTGCTGCCGGAGCGCACCGCCACGACCCCGCGCCCGAGGTTCTCCATCACGCGCGCGGCCTGAAGCGTCGGATCGTCGGCCACGGCCGTGGTCACGCCGGGCGAGGCGAGGCTCGTCGGCCCGGTGGCCAGCGCGGCGCAGACGGCCAGGACCGCCGAGGCGCCGAGGGACCTCCGACGGGCAACCGAGGACCATAATGCCATGCGCATGACAACCTCCTGTGGCTCGCGGTGGCGGTACGAGGCGTACGGCCTGGGTGTCCGGTTCCGACCCGGAACGGAAACCCTGACGAGTTAAACCGTTTACACGCTTGCGATGGAAGCACCGCGAGGAGGGCGCGTCAAGGCGGTCGGAGTCACAACATCCCTGGAGTTCATGGGTGTTGAGGCCTCGGCCTGCTCGCTCGCCGATCGACTGGAAACGCTTCCAGCCGTGACGAACCGCGACCCGCCCCGGCCCGTCGGCGTGCTCGACTGCCGTCGGGTCACACGGCGGCGAGGGCGACCTCGGTCGACTTGATCAGCGCCGTGACAGGGGAGCCGACCTCGAGGCCGAGGTCGCTGACGGCGTCCCTGGTGATGACGGCCGTCAGTTCGCCGCCCTCGACGGTGACCTTGACGGAGGCCATCGCGGCACCGGTGGCGATGTCGCTCACGGTGCCGGGCAGCCGGTTGCGGATGGACAGGCCCTCCACCGCGCCGGTGGCGAGCGAGACCTCTGTGGACTTGACCAGGGCGTTCACGGCGGAGCCCGCGGCGAGTCCGAGTTCCTCGACGGCGTCCAGGGTGATCGCCGAGGTGAGGGCCTGGCCACCGTCGAGGCGGACCTTGACCGTGGCCATGGCTTCGCCAGGGGTGACGGAGGTGACCGTGCCAGGGATCTGGTTGCGGATGCTCAGACGCATGGGAGGGCCTCACGGGGAAGGGTTGATTTGCCGGTATCGCTTACCTCTGCGGGGATAAAGGTAGCCGGGTCGGCCGTGAATGCTCCGCTGCCGCTCGCATCCGCGACGGGCGCGACGGGCGCGGCGCGGTGATCAGCTCCCGAGCCGAGGGCGCGAAGGGGCGGTCCACGGGTGCCGTCCCGGACGGCCAGGGCTCCCCCCGAGCGCAGGTGACCGCTCAAGAGCCCGGTGTGAACCCGGCGCAACCATTCGTGCCGTTCGACGGTCACCTGGAGTGGGAGCAAAGTGCTCTCATGGATGCAAGGGGGAAATATGGGAATCATGCGTAATGTCGCGGCAGTTGGGGCGTTAACCGCGCTGGCGGTGGGCGGCTCGATCGCGCTCGGCACGACCGCTTCCGCCGCACCCAACGTCACCCCGCAGGGTGTCTGCGGCAGTGCCTACAAGACCGTGAACTCCGCGCCCGTCGGTTCGTTGGGCACCGTCTACCTGACGTACAACTCCTCGAACGGCAAGAACTGCGTCGCGACCATCCGCACCAACCCGGGCACTCTCAAGTACATGTCCGCGTACATCTACGTCCCGGACACGGAGGAGTGGGCCGAGGACTCCGAGAGCTACACGTCGTATGCGGGACCGGCATACGTCTACGGCAAGGGTCACTGCGTGAGCTGGGGCGGCAGCATCGACAACGTGTACGTGTCGGTGAACAACTCCAACTGCGCCGCCCTGAAGGAGCACCGGGTCAACGAGATCCGCTGATCCGGCACCGCACCCGGCCGCGAGTTCCCGCGCCACCGCCCTCCCGCAGTTCGACGCCGCGGCCCTGCCGCCGACGGACACCGGGAAGGCGTTCATGAGCCGCAGGTGGCGCGGGATCTCGACGGCGGATGCTTTCATCCTCAGCGGTTCAGCCCTGGTGAGGGAAGCCCTGAGCCCACCGGCTGTCTCGGTGCAGTCGCGGCCGGTGAACCGGTGGTGCGCGAAGAACGGGGCCGAGCCCGCCGACACCGACACCGACACCCGCGCCGGACTCTCGGCGGCCGGGGGCTGGTGCTCGTAGGTTGCGGGCGCTGAGCCGGCCTGACGGCCTGACGGCCTGACGGCGCCCGAGCCGAGGGTCAGCCGCTGGGTGCCGTCGGCCTCCGCCGGGTCCCGGGCGGAATGCCGGTGTCTCGTCGGCGCGGTCCTCGGCCGAATATCGCGTGCGCCGGCGTCGGTGGACGTAGCAGACTCCCCGGCATGGTCGACATGCGCATGTTCCGGGACGAGGTCACAGGCTGGGCGGCCGGTGGCTCCGGCGGGTCGGCGAAGGCGATGGCAGAGCTGCTGGGGGTGCACACGGCGGTCCTGCTGGAGGGGCTGAGCGATCTCGCGGCCGTCGAGGCGCTGGCCAGGGGGCGGGGGCGTGACCTGGCGGCGGAAGGGGTGTGCGTACTGTCGATGGGCGGGGCGATGAGCGTCGGCCGCTATGCGGGACTCCTCGGGCAGTCCGGTCTCGGCCTTCGCCTGGCAGGTCTGTGCGACGAGCGTGAGAAACCCTTCTTCGACCGGGGCCTCGACCCGGCCTCCGCCTCGCGCCCGGGTGTCTTCGTCTGCACGGCGGACCTGGAGGACGAGCTCATCCGTGCGCTGGGCCCGGCGCGGGTCGAGCAGATCGTCCGGGCCGAGGACGAGATGCGCGCCTGGCAGACCTTCCTCCAGCAGCCCGCCCAGCACGGCCGGCCCCGGCACCAGCTGCTGCGGCGCTTCATGGGCACGAAGAAGGGGCGCAAGATCCGCTACGGCCGCCTCCTGGTCGAAGCCCTCACCCCCTACCAGGTGCCCGCCCCGCTGGACGACCTCTTCGCCAGCCTCTGAGTCCGACGAACGCTTCGGGGAGGCCGTCGCCGTCGTAGACGTAGACGGACACGTGGTCGCGGTCGGCCGGTCGTACCCCGCCGAGCGGGCCGGGGCCCCAGGAGCCGGCCTCGCCGCGACGCGTTCGCCCGGCTCCACCCGGCCGATGCGGGAGCCGCCTCCTGGGGCCCCGGGCACATGGACCTGCTGTGACTTCGCCCACCTGCTCTTGCCGGGGCGAGGAGCGCTTACCTACGTTCGGTCGCATGTCCCACGATGGCCGCGCCCTTCCTGGCGAACCGGACGGACCCGCCGCAGAGAGCGATCCTGCCGCGGACCGTACGGGCGCCTCCCCGACGGTCGACCTGGTCGTCGACCTGAGCGCACACGAAATGCTCCGGCGCGCTCATGTCCTGGACGCTCTCGGCGCCGACTGGGACCCCGTGGACGCACTGCGCGGCGAGGAGGCGGCGTACGAGCTGCTGTACTCCGGCCTCAGCGCGGAGCAGCAGCGCGTGTACGACGAACTGGTCTCGGCCGGTGTGCTTCCCAGGGGAGGCGGCGGCCATGCTGCCGCTTGACCCGCAGGCCGACATCGGGCGTCGCGCCTGGGTGGCCTGCCCGAACTGCGACGACCGGCGCGGGTGCGCCACCTGCGAGCAGGGCCGCACCTGTTCCGAGCACTGGCGCTACCTGCTCTCCAACGCCGGCAGCCTGCTCCATCTGCAGTGCCGGTCGTGCACGCACATCTGGGCCCACGAGACCCATTTCGGGGCCACCCGCACCCCGTGGGAGCGCATCATCAGCGGCCTGCGACGGCGTTGACCGTACGCGGCGGCCGGCTCGGTGAGCCGGGTCGCCGGTGCCCTCGCGGGCGAGAGCCGGTGAGGCCGGACGGCGGATGGGCGCCCGCTTTCGGATGACCTCACCGTCTGTCGCCGGGGCCGGCGGGCCTCCATGGCCGAGGCTCTCGGTCGGCGGCCATCCCTGCCTGCCGTTCGTCCGCCCGGAGGCAGCCGTGCACATCCTGCTCCTAGCCAGCGCGTTCAACAGCCTCACCCAGCGCACCCACGCCGAACTGCGCGACCGCGGCTACACCGTGGCGGTCGAACTCGCCCTGCCCGGAACCTCGTTGCCGGAGGCCGTGCGGCGGCACGCACCGCGGCTCGTCGTGGCGCCGATGCTGAAGACGGCGATTCCCGAGGAGGTGTGGACCGCCTACACCTGCCTCGTCGTCCATCCCGGGCCCGTCGGCGACCGGGGACCGTCCTCCCTGGACTGGGCGATCCACGAGGGCGTCGAGGAGTGGGGCGTCACCGTCCTGCAGGCCGACGCGGAGATGGACGGCGGTGCCGTGTGGGCCTCCGTACCGTGCCGGATTCCCCAGGTGCCCAAGAGCGAGCTGTACCGGGGCGAGATCGCCGACGCCGCGATCGAGGCCGTCCTGCTCGCGGTGGAGCGCTTCGCCGGGGGCACGTACGTACCGCGCGAGCAGCACGCGGCAGGGACGGCCGACACTTGGCTGCGTCCGCGTCCGTACCTCGACCAGAGCGTTCGGCGGATCGACTGGGCCGAGGACTCCACCCAGGACGTCCTGCGCAAGCTGAGGGCGGCGGACTCGCAGCCCGGTGTGCTGGACGTGCTGCTCGGCGGTGAGTGGTACCTGCACGGCGGCCATCCCGAGAGCGTGCTGCGCGGCCGTCCGGGCGAGCTGCTGGCCACCCGGGCCGGGGCGGTCTGCCGGGCCACCAAGGACGGCGCCGTGTGGATCCCCGAGCTGCGGCCCCGGCGCGCACCGGGGCAGCCGCCCACGTTCAAACTGCCCGCCGTGGCGGCCCTGGGCGACCGGCTGCCGCCGCTGCCCGAGCACGCCCTGCCCCGGTTGCCCGAGGTCGGGCACCTCGCCTGGGCGGACATCCGCTACCGGGAGGACGGGAACGTGGGCTTCCTCTCGTTCTCCTTCCCCGGCGGCGCCATGAGCACCGACCAGTGCGGGCGTCTGCTCGACGCCTACCGCGAGGCGTGCGCACGGCCCACGTCGGTGCTGGTGCTGGGCGGCGAACGGGACTTCTTCTCCAACGGGATCCACCTCAACGTCATCGAGGCCGCCGCCGACCCCGCCGCCGAGTCCTGGGCGAACATCAACGCCATCGACGACCTGGTCGAGGCGGTCCTGACGACCACGGACCGGCTCGTGGTCGCGGCGGTCGCGGGCAACGCCGCGGCGGGCGGGGTGATGCTCGCCCTGGCCGCCGACGAGGTGTGGTGCCGCTCGGGCGCCGTGCTGAACCCGCACTACCGTCTGATGGGCCTGTACGGCTCGGAGTACTGGACGTACACGCTGCCGCGCCGGGTGGGTCCCGCGACGGCCGAACGGCTCATGCGTGAGGCCCTGCCGGTGAGTTCGGCGAGCGCACTGCGCCTCGGACTCGTCGACCGGGTGCTCGACTGCGGGCCTGACGCCTTCGCACGCGAGGCGGCCGGTCTGGCCGCGCGTCTGGCGTCACTTCCGGCGACGGCGAACCGCGTCGCCGCGAAGAAGACGGAGCTGGACCGGCTGGAGAGCACGACCCCACCGGCCGGCTTCCGTGAAGAGGAGCTGGCCCGGATGCGCCGGACCTTCGACGACGCGGACGCGCCCTATCACGCTCTGCGTCGCTCCTTCGTCCACAAGAGGCGGCCCCCGCGCACCCCGCCGCACCTCGCTTCCGCCCCGGTTGCGCACCTCGCCCGGACCCCCTCCGTCGCCGATGTCACCGGAACGGCCCTCGATGGCGTCTCGTCACGGCCGACCGGCTGATACGAAGAAGAGCGACGTTCGAAATACAGGCTTTCATCCCTTACCTCCCCAGGAGGCGGTCCCATGACTGAGGCGACGCCGGGCACGGTCGATGCCGTGGACGCGGGCGACACGCCCGCCGACGAGACACCCACGATCCACATCCTCTGGATCAACGCGGGGCTGAGCTGCGACGGCGACTCGGTCGCGTTGACGGCGGCCATGCAGCCCAGCATCGAGGAGATCGTGCTCGGCGTGCTGCCGGGGCTCCCGAAGATCGCCGTCCACTGGCCGCTCATCGACTTCGAGTGCGGTCCGGTCGGCGGCTCGGACACGTTCATCGAGTGGTTCTTCAAGGGGGAGCGGGGCGAGATCGACCCGTTCGTGCTGGTCGTCGAGGGCTCCATCCCCAACGAGGCGATCAAGCCAGAGGGCTACTGGTGCGGCTTCGGCGACAACCCGGAGACCGGCCAGCCGATCACCACCAGCGAGTGGATCGACCGGCTCGCCCCGAAGGCGCTGGCGGTCGTCGCCATCGGTACCTGCGCCACCTACGGCGGCATCCACGCAATGGCGGGCAACCCGACCGGCGCGATGGGTGTGCCGGACTACCTCGGCTGGGACTGGAAGTCCCACGCGGGCATCCCCATCGTGTGCGTCCCGGGCTGTCCGATCCAGCCCGACAACTTCTCCGAGACGCTCACCTATCTGCTCTACCAGGCGGCCGGCTCCGCCCCGATGATCCCGCTGGACGACAAGCTGCGCCCCACCTGGCTCTTCGGTGCCACGGTGCACGAGGGCTGCGACCGCGCCGGCTACTACGAACAGGGCCAGTTCGCCCTGTCGTACGACTCGCCGACCTGCCTGGTCAAGCTCGGCTGCTGGGGCCCGGTCGTCAAGTGCAACGTGCCCAAGCGCGGCTGGATGAACGGGATCGGCGGCTGCCCCAACGTCGGCGGCATCTGCATCGCCTGCACCATGCCCGGCTTCCCCGACAAGTTCATGCCGTTCATGGACGAGCCCCCCGGCGCCAAGGTGTCGAGCAACGCCAGTGGGGCGTACGGCGCCGTGGTGCGCAAGCTGCGGTCGATCACGGCCAAGACGGTGGACAAGGAGCCCAAGTGGCGCCGTACCGGAGACAAGATCACCACCGGATACCGACCCCCGTGGTGAGCGACCGCCGAAGGTAACCCGCTCCCCGCTTCGTGCACCCCCCCACATGAACCGACCGCGCAACGAAGGGCACGGCACAGACGATGGCACCGAGGACGAAGACGGCCGGCGACGGCAGTGGCCTGGTGGAGATGGCCTGGGACCCGATCACCCGGATCGTGGGCAGCCTGGGCATCCACACGAAGATCGACTTCAAGCAGAAGCGGGTCGCGGAGTGCTACAGCACCTCGTCGGTCTTCCGCGGCTACAGCGTCTTCATGCGTGGGAAGGACCCCCGCGACGCCCACTTCATCACCAGCCGCATCTGCGGGATCTGCGGCGACAACCACGCCACCTGCTCGGTGTACGCGCAGAACATGGCGTACGGCGTGAAGCCCCCGCACCTCGGCGAGTGGATCATCAACCTCGGCGAGTCCGCGGAGTACATGTTCGACCACAACATCTTCCAGGAGAACCTGGTCGGGGTCGACTACTGCGAGAAGATGGTCAGGGAGACCAACCCCGGCGTCCTCGCACTCGCCGAACGCACCGAGGCCCCGCACGCCGCCGAGCACGGCTACCGCACGATCGCCGACATCATGCGCTCGCTCAACCCCCTGGAGGGCGAGTTCTACCGTGAGGCCCTCCAGGTCAGCCGCTACACACGCGAGATGTTCTGCCTGATGGAGGGCCGCCACGTCCACCCCTCCACGCTCTACCCGGGCGGCGTCGGCACCATCGCCTCCGTACAGCTCTTCACGGACTACATGAGCCGCCTCATGCGGTACGTCGAGTTCATGAAGCGCGTCGTGCCCCTGCACGACGACCTGTTCGACTTCTTCTACGAGGCTCTGCCCGGGTACGAGGAGGTCGGCCGCCGCCGGGTCATGCTCGGCTGCTGGGGCGCGCTCAACGACCCCGAGTACTGCGACTTCACCTACGCCAACATGACCGACTGGGGACGGAAGATGTTCGTCACCCCCGGCGTCATCGTCGACGGCAAGCTCGTCACCAACGACCTCACCGAGATCAACCTCGGTATCCGCATCCTGCTGGGCAGCTCCTACTACGAGGACTGGCAGGGCCAGGAGCAGTTCGTCACCCACGACCCGCTCGGCAACCCGGTGGACCCGCGCCACCCGTGGAACCAGCACACCATCCCCGCCCCGCAGAAGCGGAACTTCGACGACAAGTACAGCTGGGTCATGTCCCCGCGCTGGTTCGACGGCAAGGACCACCTCGCCCTGGACACCGGTGGCGGCCCCATCGCCCGCCTGTGGTCCACCGCCCTGTCCGGGCTCGTCGACATCGGCTACATCAAGGCCACCGGCCACAGCGTGGTCATCAACCTGCCCCGCACCATGACCAAGCCGGAGACCACCTTCGAGTGGAAGATCCCGCGGTGGTCCAACGCGCTGGAGCGCAACCGCGCCCGCACCTACTTCCAGGCGTACGCCGCCGCCGTCGCCCTGCACTGCGCGGAGAAGGGCCTGGCGGAGGTCCGCGCCGGACGCACCCAGACCTGGGAGAAGTTCGAGGTCCCGGACGAGGGCATCGGCGTCGGCTTCACCGAGGCGGTCCGCGGCGTCCTCTCCCACCACATGGTGATCCGCGACGGCAAGATCGCCAACTACCACCCGTACCCGCCCACCCCCTGGAACGCCAGCACCAGGGACACCTTCGGCACGCCCGGCCCGTACGAGGACGCCGTGCAGAACACGCCCATCTTCGAGGAGAACACCCCGGACAACTTCAAGGGCATCGACATCATGCGCGCCGTCCGCAGCTTCGACCCCTGTCTGCCCTGCGGCGTCCACATGTACGTCGGTGGCGGCAAGACCGTGAAGTCGATGCACGTGCCCACCGGCCTGAGCGGACTGGGCGGATGAGCGCGGCGACGGCGACGGCGCCGATGAACGCGGAGCAGACCGGACGCCGCGTCGAGGAGGTGCTGGACCGACTGGCCGCGAGCGGCGACCCGGCCGCCGCCACGGCGGCCGAGGAACTCGTCCGGTCCCTCATGGACTTCTACGGCGCGGGCCTGGCCCGCATCCTCCACCTGCTGGCCTCCTCCGCCGGCTCACCGTCGGCCGCACTGCTCGGTGACGAACTGGTCGCGAGCCTGCTCGTCCTGCACGACCTGCACCCCGAGGACCGCGACACCCGTATCGCCCGGGCCCTCGACAGCGTCCGGGAACACACCCTGGAGGTCGTGGACTTCGACGAGGAGAGCGGCACGCTGAGGGTCCGGGCCCGGGAGGCCGGAGGCTGCGGTTGCGGCTCCGGCGCGGATGTCCGGCAGGCCGCGGAGGCGGCGCTCGCCTGCTTCGCCCCCGAGGTCAGGGCCGTCGACGTGGAGACCGCCCCCGAGGGGCCCACCCTCCTCCAAATCGGTACCGCACCGACGGGGACCCGATGAGCGCGACCACCGCGCCCCCCGCCGGCCTGCGAAGGTTCCTCACCGAGCGACCGCCGCAGCCGGAGCGGTGCGAACTGTGCGCGGCCGTGGTGCCCGAGGACCACCGCCACCTCGTCGACACCGAGAAACGCGCCCTCGTCTGCGCCTGCACCGCCTGCGCGCTGCTGATGGAACAGCCGGGTGCCGCCGCGGGCCGCTTCCGCGCGGTCCCGGCCCGCTACCTCACCGACCCCGGACACCGCCTCGACGACAGCGCGTGGGAGGCGTTGCAGATCCCGGTCGGCGTCGCCTTCCTCTTCCGCAACGCGGCGCTCGACCGACTGGTCGCCCTCTACCCGAGCCCGGCCGGAGCCACCGAGAGCGAACTCGAACCGGCCACCTGGGCGGAGGTCATCGGCGGCAGCCGCCTCGCCGAACTCCTCGAACCCGACGTGGAGGCACTGCTGTTGCGCCGCACCGACGGACACCGAGAGTGCCACCTCGTACCGATCGACATCTGCTACGAACTCGTCGGCCGCATGCGCCTGTTGTGGCAGGGATTCGACGGCGGGGCCGAGGCCCGTGCCGCGCTGGACGCGTTCTTCGCGGACGTCGCGCGACGGGCCCGGCCCGTGGGCGAGGCGCAGGACGCGTCGGACGCGGCGGGCCACCTGCCCAACGAGGCGGTGCGCCCGTGACGGAGTTCTCCTTCGGCTGCGTCGGCGTCCGCGCCGACCGGTACGCCGCCGGACCGACCCTCGTCTTCCGGCTGCGCGTCACGGCCGCCGACAACGCCCGCGTGCACGCCCTCGCCCTGCGCTGCCAGATCCGCATCGAACCCGCCCGCCGAGCCTACGAGCCCGCCGAGGCCGACGGACTGGCGGACCTCTTCGGCGAGCGCTCACGCTGGGGCAGCACGCTCCAGCCGGTGCAGTTCGCCCAGGTCTCGGTCATGGTCCCGAGCTTCACCGGAGAGATCGAGACCGACCTCGTCGTGCCCTGCACGTACGACATGGAGATCGCCGCCACCCGCTATCTCACCGCCCTCACCGACGGCGAGGTACCCCTCCTGATGCTGTTCTCCGGCACGGCCTTCACCGGCGCCGGCGGCTTCCGGATCGAACCGGTCCCGTGGGACCGCGAGGCCTCCTTCCGGATGCCGGTCGCCACCTGGCGGGAGATGGTCGAGCAGCACTTCCCCGGCTGCGGCTGGATCCGGCTGCCCCGCGACACCATGGACGCCCTCCTCGCCTACCGCTCCCGGCACGCGCTGCCCTCCTGGGAAGCGACCCTCAAGGCCCTGCTCGACGGCGGCGGCGCCGCGGACCCACCCCGCAGCGACCCGTTCCGCACGCTCACCGGCACCACCGGAAGGACCGACCCGTGACCGTGACCGCGTTCGCCCCCGAGACCGAGGAGCGGTTCGCCGTCGCCCGGCAGGTGGCCGACGCCGTCCTCTTCGAGGGCTATGTGCTCTACCCGTACCGCGCCTCGGCGGCCAAGAACCGGCTGCGCTGGCAGTTCGGGGTGCTCGTGCCGCCCGGCTGGGGCGCCGAGTGCGAGGAGCACGACTTCCAGCACACCGAATGCCTGATGGAACCGAAAGCGGGTGCGACCCTCTCGGTCGAGGTGCGCTTCCTGCACGCCCGGCGGCGCACCGTGCAGCGGGTCCGCCCGGACGGCGGCTTCGACACCGTCACCGAACTCGACCTCGACGACCGGGTGCTGGTGCCCTGGGACGAGGGGTTCGAGGAACGCGTCGAGGTGATCGCGCCGGTGGACGAACTCCTCGGCGACGGCGTCACCCACACCTTCCGACTCCCCGCCCGGGAGGACACCGCACCGGCCCTGGACGCGGCCGGCCGTACCGTGGGCCGACTGGTCCGGCGGTGCGAGGAGATCAACGGGAGGGTCCGGCTGTCCGCCCGCGAACTCGACGGCCCCTACCGGACCCTGCGGCTGACCGCCGTCGTCGAGAACACCAGCGACTGGACACCGCCCGAGGGGCGCGGCGCCGACCGGGACGCGGCGCTGCCGCACTCCCTGGTGGCCACCCACCTCCTCATGGCCCTCAGCGCCGGATCGTTCCTGTCGATGACCGATCCCCCCGAGTGGGCCAAGGGCGCGGTCGCCGCCTGCCGCAACCTGCACACCTGGCCCGTACTCGCCGGTGAACCCGGCCGCTCGGACCTCGTGCTGTCCTCGCCGATCATCCTGGAGGACCATCCGGCCATCGCACCGGAGAGCCCCGGCGCTCTCTACGACGCCACCGAGATCGACGAGATCCTCGCGCTGCGCACGGCGGCCCTCACCGACGAGGAGAAACGCGAGGCCAGGGGCACCGACGAGCGGGCGGCCGCCGTGATCGAACTCGCGGACTCGATGCCGGCCGAGGTACTGGAGCGACTGCACGGGGCGGTACGGAGCCTGCGCGAGGTCACCGGCCCGGCCCCCGTCGCCCCGGACCTCGGCTTCCCCGACGAGTTCGGGGTGCGGCGGCCGGAGACCCCCTGGTGGGACCCCGCGAGCGACACCGGCTTCGACCCGGCGCAGGACCGCGTGGTCGTGGACGGCCGGTCGGTGGGCAAGGGCAGCCGCGTCGAGCTCCACCCGGGCCTGCGGCGCACCGACGCACAGGACATCTTCCTGCGGGGCCGCACCGCCAAGGTCGAGGCGGTGCTGCACGACGTCGACGGCGGGGTGCACCTGGCGGTCACCGTCGAGGGCGACCCGGGCGCCGACATCCGCCGCGAGCAGGGCCGCTTCCTGTACTTCCAGCCCGACGAGGTCACACCGCTGGAGGACGACGCATGAACCCTTCCCCACCGGCCGGTCCACGGACTCTCGTGGCGGGCATCGGCAACATCTTCCTCCGCGACGACGGCTTCGGCGTGGAGACCGCGCGCCGACTCTCCGAGCGTGACCAGCCAGAACACGTCGAGGTCGTGGACATCGGGGTACGCGGGGTGCACCTCGCCTACCAACTCCTGGACGGCTACGACACCCTCGTCCTCGTGGACGCCACGGCACGCGGCGAAGCCCCCGGCACGCTGTACGTGATCGAGCACGAGGTCGCAGGCCCGAGCCCGGCGCCCGGTGCCCCCGCCCTGGACGGCCACCGGATGACCCCCGACACCGTACTGGCGCTGCTGGGCACCCTCTGCGCCGGGACCGGCGGCCGGCCACCACGCCGTGTCCTGGTCGTCGGATGCGAACCGGCCTCGGTGGACGAGGGCATCGGGCTCAGCGCGCCGGTGTCCGACGCCGTGCCGGAGGCCGTCCGGCTGATCGAAGAACTCCTGCGGAACGGCGAACCGTCCGTGGCGCAGGTCCCCACCGCTGAGGCTTCGACATGAGGAGAGACGGGATGAAGAAGATCGTCATTGGAGGAGCCGCCGTGGCGGCCCTGGTGGCCGTCGCCGCCGAGGTGCTTCCCGACCTCAGGCGCTATCTGCGGATCCGACGGATGTGAACCGGGGTGCCACCCCGGGGTGCCCTCCGGTTGCGTCGAACGGCGTACCTGCCGACGTGTGACGGCGTGCCGGGCCGTGCGCCCCGGGTGTGCGCGCCTCTAATGAACCCCGGTCAGGGCAGGCGGCGGAAGGACGGATACCCATGCACGAGATGTCCGTCGCGCTGGCGGTCGTCGACCAGGTCGCGGAGGCCGCCGACCGGACCGAAGGTGTCACGGCGGTGCGATCGGTGCGGCTCCAGGTGGGCGAACTCGCCGGTGTCGTACCCGACGCACTCGCCTTCTGCTTCGAACTGGCCTGTGCCGGAACCCTGCTGGAAGGCGCCGAACTGGTCACCGAAGCGGTGCCGGGGCGGGCCCGCTGCACGCCCTGCGCACACGAATGGGCCGTCGGTATGCCTCCCCGGCTGACCTGCCCCGCGTGCGGCGGGACGCGTACCGACCTGCTCGCGGGCCGGGAACTGCAGATCGTCGACGTGCACTGGGAGGACGGCGGCCCCGCGCACCCGCCCACCCGCGAACCGATCTCCGAGGAGCGCTGAACCATGTGCCGTGTCACCGACCTGCGCCAGGCCGTACTCGCGAAGAACGACGCGAGCGCCCACGAACTGCGCGCACATCTCACGGCCCGAGGCACCGCGGTCGTCAATCTGCTGTCCAGCCCGGGCAGCGGCAAGACCGCGCTGCTGGAACAGGAACTGCTGCGGGCACGGGAGCGGTCCGTGGCCGTCGCGGCGCTGAGCGCCGACCTTGCCACCGAGAACGACGCGGTCCGCCTGGCGCGTTCGGGTGTCCCGGTCAAGCAGGTGCTCACCGACGGACTGTGCCACCTGGAGGCGGGGATGCTCGCCGGGCACCTGGACGGGTGGCTGCCCGACGACACCCGGCTGCTGTTCGTGGAGAACGTCGGCAACCTCGTCTGCCCTGCCTCCTACGACCTGGGGGAGACGCTGAGGGTCGTCCTCGCCTCCGTCACGGAGGGCGAGGACAAGCCGCTCAAGTACCCCACCGCCTTCGGCCTCGCCCAGCTGGTCGTGGTCACCAAGACCGACCTCGCGGCGGCCGTCGAGTTCGACGCGATCACGTTCCGCGCGAACCTGGAGCAGGTCAACCCCGGAGTCGAGGTGGTCATGACCTCGGCACGACGGGGGCAGGGGATCGGCGTACTGCTCGACAGGGCCATGGCCGCCGCGGACGGTGCCCCCGTCCACTCGCCGGTCATGGCCGGGCACTCCCACCACGGTCACACGCACGGACACACCCACGCGCACCCGGAGGCCACCGGCACGATGGCCCACACCCACTCGTGAGCGCTTCGCAGGCCCCGGCCGCCGTCGCCGAGGACACCCCGCTACGCCGCCGGGTCACCGTCCGGGGAGTGGTGCAGGGCGTGGGTTTCCGGCCGTACCTGTACGGCCTCGCCGCCGAACTCGCCCTGGCCGGACATGTGACCAACACCCCGGAGGGCGTCGTCGTGGAGGTCGAGGGCACCGCCTCGGCCGTGGCCCGGTTCTGCGACCGGATCGCCGCCCAGGCGCCCCCGCTGGCCCGCGTGGAGTCCGTCGACCACACGGAGATGCCTCCCGCCGGCGGCACCGCGTTCACCATCCTCGCCTCCCGCGCCGACGGACCGGCACGCACCCTGGTCTCCCCGGACTCCGCCACCTGCGCCGACTGTCTCGCCGAGTTGGCCGACCCGGCGGACCGGCGGTACCGCCACCCGTTCGTCAACTGCACCCACTGCGGCCCGCGCTTCACGATCGTCACCGCGGTGCCCTACGACCGGGCCAACACCACCATGGCCGGCTTCCGGATGTGCCCCGACTGTGCCCGGGAGTACGCGGATCCGGCCGACCGGCGTTTCCACGCGCAGCCGGTCGCCTGCCCGGCCTGCGGGCCGCGTCTGCGGCTGGTCGTCGCCGAGAAGGAGGGGCTCAGGGGTGTCGACGGGGCGGACCCGGTCGGCGAGGCGCGCGCACTGCTGACGCGGGGCGGGATCCTCGCCGTGAAGGGCCTGGGCGGCTACCACCTGGCCTGCGACGCCACGAGCCGGGCGGCGGTCGCCCTCCTGCGACGCCGGAAGGCGCGGGGGGACAAACCGTTCGCCGTCATGGCCAGGACCCCGGACGATGTCCGCCACCTCGTGCGGCTGAGCCCCGAGGAGCGGAGTCTGCTCGAAGACCGGGCCCGGCCGGTCGTCCTGCTGAGGCGGCACCCGGACCCGTCGTACGCCGCCGGGGATCCGAAGCCCGCCGAGGCCGTCGCGCCCGGCAGTCCCGACCTCGGCGTGATGCTGCCCTACACGCCCCTGCACCATCTGCTGCTCGGCCTGCCCGGCGACGCGGACGGCCCCCGGCTGCTCGTCATGACCAGCGGCAACGTTTCCGGTGAGCCGATCGTCACCGACGACACCGAGGCGCTGGAGCGGCTCGCGCATCTGGCCGACGCCTGGCTCACACACGACCGGCCGATCCATGTCCCGTGCGACGACTCCGTGGTCCGGGTCTGTGACGGGAAGCCGCTGGTGATCCGCCGCTCGCGTGGCTACGCCCCGTTGCCGCTCACCCTGCCGCTGTCCGTGCGGCCGGCCCTCGCGGTCGGGGGAGACCTGAAGAACGCCTTCTGTCTGGGGTCGGGCCGCCGCGCCTGGCTGTCGGCGCACATCGGCGACATGGACGACGTCGGCACGCAGCGGGCCTTCGAGCGCGCGGCGGCGCAGCTGGAGTCCATCACGGGAGTGCGGCCCGAGACCCTGGCGTCCGACCGGCATCCGGGCTACCGCTCCGCCCGGTGGGTCGACCGGAACGCGGCGCACCGGCCCGTCGTGCGCGTCCAGCACCATCACGCGCACGTCGCCGCCGCGATGGCCGAGCACGGGCTGGACGGCACCCGGCCGGTGATCGGCGTCGCCTTCGACGGCACCGGCCACGGCGACGACGGCGCCGTGTGGGGCGGGGAGTTCCTGCTCGCCGACTACGACCGCTTCACCCGGTTCGGGCACCTCGCGTACGTCCCGCTGCCCGGTGGCGACGCCGCGGTGCGCCGGCCGTACCGCATGGCACTGGCCCATCTGCGGGCGGCCGGGATCCCCTGGTCCGCTGACCTCGCCTGTACGGCCGCCTGCCCGCCCGACGAACTGCAGGTCCTGGAGCGGCAGTTGGAGCGAGACCTGAACTGTGTCCCCACGTCCAGCATGGGCCGCCTCTTCGACGCCGTGTCCTCGCTGACCGGTGTGTGCCACCGCGCCGGATACGAGGCACAGGCCGCCGTCGAGTTGGAAGGCGCGGCTCTGCGGGCGCCCGCCGAGGACACCACGGCGTACGCCTTCGCCCTGCACGCCTCGGAGAAGAGCCGGGGCGGCGTCGTACGGGCCGATCCGGCACCGGTGTTCGCGGCGATCGCCGGCGACCTGCGCGCGGGCGTGGAGCCGCCCGTGGTCGCGGCCCGCTTCCATCGGGGTGTGTCCGCTCTGGTGCGCCGGATGTGCGGGCGGGCGCGGGAGCGGCACGGGCTGGACACGGTCGCCCTGACGGGAGGCGTGTTCGCGAACACGCTGCTCTCGTCGGCCTGTGCCGCCGGCCTGCGCGAGGACGGCTTCACGGTCCTGCGGCACCACCTGGTGCCCCCCAACGACGGCGGTCTGGCGCTGGGCCAGCTGATGGTGGCCGCCCGCGCCACTTCGACTCCCACGCCCACCGACTGAGCGACGCGCGACCCACAGCGAGGAGAGGCTCATGTGCCTGGCGGTACCCGGCAGAGTGCTGGACATCGAGGAACGGGACGGCACCCGGATGGCCACCGTCGACTTCGGCGGCGTGGTCAAGGAGGTGTGCCTGGAGTATCTGCCCGACCTCCGGGTGGGCGAGTACGCCATCGTCCACGTCGGGTTCGCCCTGCAACGGCTGGACGAGGAGTCGGCGCGGCAGACGCTCGAACTCTTCGCCGAACTCGGCCTGTTGCAGGAGGAGTTCGGTGACCCCTGGGAGATGGCGGCGGTGGAGGCGGGCATGGACCCGGTGGAAGAGGTGCGCAACCAGTGAAGTACATCGACGAGTTCCAGGACCCGGAGCTGGCGCGTCGGCTCCTCGACGACATCCACGCCACGGTGACCAGGCCATGGGCGCTGATGGAGGTGTGCGGCGGCCAGACGCACAGCATCATCCGGCACGGCATCGACCAACTCCTGCCGGACCAGGTCGAGTTGATCCACGGTCCGGGGTGTCCGGTGTGCGTGACCCCGCTGGAGGTCATCGACAAGGCGCTGGAGATCGCCTCCCGGCCGGAGGTGATCTTCTGCTCCTTCGGGGACATGCTGCGCGTGCCCGGCACGGGGCGGGACCTCTTCCAGGTCCGCGGGGAGGGCGGTGACGTGCGTGTCGTCTACTCGCCGCTGGACGCGCTGCGGATCGCACAGCAGAACCCGGACCGTGAGGTGGTGTTCTTCGGCATCGGCTTCGAGACGACGGCACCCCCCAACGCCATGACGGTCCATCAGGCCAGGAAACTGGGCATCGAGAACTTCAGCATGCTGGTGTCCCATGTCCGCGTACCACCGGCCATCGAGGCGATCATGTCCTCGCCCAGCTGCCGGGTACAGGGCTTCCTCGCTGCCGGGCACGTCTGCAGCGTGATGGGGGTGGGGGAGTACCCGGAGCTCGCGCGGCGCTTCCGCGTGCCGATCGTGGTGACGGGCTTCGAGCCACTGGACATCCTCGAAGGCGTGCGCCGGGCCGTCCGTCAGCTGGAGCGCGGCGAGCACACCGTCGACAACGCCTACGCCCGCGCCGTGCGCCCGGAGGGCAACCCGGCCGCCCGGGCCATGCTGGAGGACGTCTTCGAGGTCACCGACCGTGCCTGGCGCGGTATCGGGGTGATCCCCGACAGCGGTTGGCAGCTGTCGTCGAAGTACCGCGACCACGACGCCGAGCACCGCTTCGCGGTCGGCGGGATCCGGACGGCCGAACCCGCCGAGTGCCGCAGCGGAGAGGTCCTGCAGGGGCTGCTCAAGCCGCACGAGTGCGAGGCCTTCGGCACCCTGTGCACCCCCCGTACGCCGCTGGGAGCCACCATGGTCTCCAGCGAGGGCGCCTGCGCGGCGTACTACCTCTACCGGCGGCTGGACCTGCCCACGACCAAGGCCCGGGAGGCGAGCCCCGTTGTCTGACATCACCGATCTCCCCGTGCCCACCGCCCTGGACATCGAGGGGTGGACGTGTCCGGCGCCCGTGCGGGACCGGCCGCGTGTCGTCATGGGGCACGGCGGTGGAGGAGCCCTCTCCGCCGAACTGGTCCAGCAGATCTTCGCTCCGGCCTTCGGGGGCGAGGTGCTCGCCCAGATGGGTGACGCCGCCGTCCTCGCCCTGGGCGGAGCCCGGCTGGCGTTCTCCACCGACTCGTACGTGGTGCGGCCGCTGTTCTTCCCCGGCGGCAGCATCGGCGACCTGGCGGTCAACGGGACCGTCAACGACCTCGCCATGAGCGGTGCCCGCGCCGCCTACCTCTCCTGCGGATTCATCCTGGAGGAGGGCGTCGAGCTGGACGTGGTCACGCGGGTGTCCCAGGCGCTGGGCGCGGCCGCGCGCACCGCCGGGGTGGAGGTGGCCACCGGCGACACCAAGGTGGTGGAGGCCGGCCACGGCGACGGGATCTTCATCAACACGGCGGGCATCGGGCTGGTTCCGGCGGGCGTCGATCTGCGTCCTCAGCGGGTCGTCCCCGGCGACGTCGTGATCGTCAGCGGCGCCATCGGTGTCCACGGAGTGGCGATCATGAGCGTGCGCGAGGGCCTGGAATTCGGCGTGGAGATCAAGAGCGACTGCGCGGCGCTCGGCGGCCTGGTCGACGCCATGCTCGCCGTCACCCCGGATCTGCACGTCCTGCGAGATCCCACCCGAGGTGGCCTGGCGGCGGCGCTCAACGAGATCGCGGAGGCCTCCGGCACCGGGGTCGTCATCCGGGAACGCGAGGTCCCGGTCCCGTCGGCCGTGGCCAACGCCTGCGCCATTCTCGGACTGGACCCCATGTACATCGCCAACGAGGGCAAGCTGGTGGCCTTCGTCCCGCGCGAGCACGCCGACGCCGTCCTCGAGGCGATGCGCGCCCATCCTCTGGGTACGGATTCCGTGATCATCGGTGAGGCCGTCGAGGCGCATCCCGGCATGGTCGTGGCCCGCACCGGCCTGGGGGGAACGCGGGTGGTCGATCTGCCGATCGGGGAGCAACTGCCGCGGATCTGCTGACCTGGACCTCGCGGCCTCGCGCGTCGACGAAAATGGCGGGCGTCCGGGCGCCGACGGGACCCGATCCCGTCGGCGGCCGGACGGCGGGTCCTGCGGGTCCTACGGGTCCTGCGGGTCCTGCGGGTCCACGCCGGTCTCGGCGGAAGCGTCCCTGGTTCCGCTGGGGCGCTGGGAACGTCCCTTGCGTCCGGTGTCGCGTCGGCCCTTCTCGTCCGCGTCGCCGTACTCCTCGCCGCGCGCCCCGTGGCTCTTCGCCGTGTCACCCGGAACGGACTTCGACTCCTCGGCGGACTTCGTCCGGCCCCGGCCCCCCTCGCCGGCGTGTTCCGCCGTACGGAAGGAGCGGTGAGCGCTCGGGTTGTCCTGCTGATGCGTCTCGTCCACATCGGGTGACCAGCCGTGCTGACCGGTGCCCTGGTGACGGCTGGGGCCCTTTCCGTGCGGTGGCTCGGACGAACGTGGTTTCTTCGGCATGGTCCGACCTGCCTGTTCGTGGTCCATGGGGACGCCGCTCATGCGTCACCGCGATAGATGAATTATCCCTTCTCGTGACACTTCGGGCATATCGCGATCTTTCAAGTGCTTTTGGTCTTCCTGGTTCTCCCGGCCTCGGCCCGTCAGCGGCGTCGGCGGGCGTTGAGCCTGGCGGCCTGGCGGGTGAGGTGGTCACGCTCCGCGAGATTGGGTGCCTTCCGGGCGGCCTCGGCGTACAGGCGTGCCGCCGTCGCCAGGTCGCCGTCGCGTTCGTGGAGGTACGCCGCCACGGCTGCGTGGCGGGGGAGCGAGTCGTCCAGTGCCGCGAGCGCCGCCAGACCGGCGCGCGGCCCGTCGGCCTCGCCGACGGCGACCGCGCGGTTGAGCCGGACGACCGGGCTGTCGGTCAGGCGCGCGAGCTCGTCGTACCACTCGACGATCTGCACCCAGTCCGTCTCCTCGGCGGCGGGCGCGTCGGCGTGGAGGGCCGCGATGGCGGCCTGCGCCTGGAACTCGCCCAGCCGGTCGCGGGCCAGGGCCGCCTGCAGGATCTCGACCCCCTCGGCGATCGACTCCGTGTCCCACCGGCCCCGGTCCTGGTCGGCGAGCGGCACCAGGCTGCCGTCGGGCGTGGTCCGGGCGGCGCGCCGGGCGTGGTGGAGCAGCATGAGGGCGAGCAGTCCCGCCACCTCGGGGTGGTCGATCCCGGCCGCGAGCTGCCGGGTGAGCCGGATGGCCTCGGCGGCGAGGTCGACGTCACCGGAGTAGCCCTCGTTGAAGACCAGGTACAGGACGCGCAGCACGGTCGCGACGTCGCCGGGTTGGTCGAACCGCACTCCGGAGACGGTGCGCTTGGCCCGGCTGATGCGTTGCGCCATGGTCGCCTCGGGCACCAGATAGGCCTGGGCGATCTGGCGGGTGGTCAGCCCGCCGACGGCGCGCAGCGTGAGCGCGACCGCGGACGACGGCGTCAGGGACGGATGGGCGCAGAGGAAGTAGAGCTGGAGCGTGTCGTCCGCCGCGGGCGCGGGCCCGGGCGTCGGCTCCTCGTCGACGAGAGCCTCACGCCGACGGCGGGCGGTGTCCGCGCGGGTCGCGTCGAGGAACTTGCGCCAGGCCACGGTGACCAGCCAGCCCTTCGCGTCCCGCGGCGCGTCGGCCGACCAGACCCGGATCGCCTCGACCAGTGCGTCCTGCACGGCGTCCTCGCCCGCCGCGAAATCGGCTCCGCGGCGGACGAGGACGGCGAGCACGCCCGGTGTGAGGCTCCGGAGCAGGGCCTCGTTCATCTGGGACACCTGCGAGGTCACTCCGTGATGGTGGGCGGCGCGGTCAGGAAGGGGCGCAGTTCGAGCCACTCGTGGATGGGCTTCCCGCCCGCCCCGGGGGCGGCCGAGAGTTCCCCGGCCAGCTCGACGGCGCGCTCGTAGCTGTCGACGTCGATCACCATCCAGCCGGCGATGAGGTCCTTCGTCTCGGCGAACGGTCCGTCGGTGACCGGCGGGCGCCCCTCACCGTCGTACCGGACCCACGTTCCCTCGGGGGCGAGTGCCTGGCCGTCGACGAACTCGCCGGTCCCCTCGAGCCGGGCCGCGAAGTCCCGCATGTACTGCACGTGGTCCGTGATCTCCTCGGGTGTCCACTGGTCCATCGGCACGTCGTTGACCGCGGCCGGGGCGCCCCGGTAGTGCTTGAGCATCAGGTACTTGGCCATCGTGGTTCTCCTCGGTCCTCGTGCGACCCATTCTGGTCGCGCTCACACCAGGGACGGAGCCGGTCGCGGGTTCTCGACATGGCCGGCCGATCTTTTTCGGATTTTCGTGGATGAGTGGTCGCGGTCGGGCGGTGAGCGGGCGAGGCGCGGTCCCTGTGGGCAACGCGCCCTCGGGCAAGGCCGGTGATGCCCCGCCGCGCGGTGGGTCCCGTCGATCCCGAAGGTGTCCGTGCGGCTCTAACAAGCGGCGATGCCGAATCTGCCCGAGTGCCCCGCGACCATCCGTCCATTCGGCCCAGGGCGGTATCTTTTCGGGGCGAACGAGATCTCCGCACCAGGCTTTGGTTGTCGGACGACAACTGAGTTAACCTTCACCGGATTTTCTCATCAGGCCGATCCGTGAACTGCGGAAATGCGGTCGGTGAGCGGGCCTCTCACGGCCCGGCGCGGGTTCCGAGCCCTCGGCGCGAGGGCTCTTGGGGAGCGGAACGAGGGTGCGCATGAGCAGCAAGACGATCGAGGCCGTCGACCGGGCCCCGGGGGAGCAGGAGCTACGGCAGCTCCTGGCCGGCCTGACCGCCGTACGGGACGGCGACTTCGGCACCCGGCTGCCGTCCGACGGCGAGGGCCTGCTCGGCGACATCGCGACGGTTTTCAACGGCATGGTGGACCAACTGTCCGTGTTCACCTCGGAAGTGACCCGGGTGGCGCGTGAGGTGGGCACCGAAGGCACGCTCGGCGGACAGGCCGAGGTGCCGGGGGTCTCGGGCACCTGGGCCGATCTGACCGACTCGGTCAACGCCATGGCGGGCAATCTGACCACGCAGGTGCGCGACATCGCGCAGGTGGCGACGGCGGTCGCCAAGGGCGACCTGTCGCAGAAGATCGACGTCCCCGCGCGCGGCGAGATCCTGCAGCTGAAGGAGACCGTCAACACGATGGTCGACCAGCTCTCCGCCTTCGCCGACGAGGTCACGCGCGTCGCCCGCGAGGTCGGCAGCGAAGGCAGGCTCGGCGGACAGGCCCAGGTGCCCGGCGTCGGTGGCGTCTGGCGCGACCTGACCGATTCGGTCAACTTCATGGCGGGCAACCTCACTTCCCAGGTCCGCAACGTCGCCCAGGTGACCACGGCGGTCGCTCAGGGAGACCTGTCGCAGAAGATCACGGTGGATGCCCGTGGTGAGATTCTGGAGTTGAAGAACACCATCAACACGATGGTGGATCAGCTGTCCGGTTTCGCCGACGAGGTCACCCGCGTCGCCCGCGAGGTCGGCACCGAGGGACGGCTCGGTGGACAGGCGGACGTCCAGGGCGTGAAGGGCACCTGGCGCGACCTCACGGACTCCGTCAACTTCATGGCGGGCAACCTCACCGCGCAGGTCCGCAACGTCGCCCAGGTGGCCACGGCGGTGGCTCAGGGAGATCTGTCGCAGAAGATCACGGTGGATGCCCGTGGTGAGATTCTGGAGTTGAAGAACACCATCAACACGATGGTGGATCAGCTGTCCGGTTTCGCCGACGAGGTCACCCGCGTCGCCCGCGAGGTCGGCACCGAGGGCAATCTGGGCGGACAGGCGATCGTCCGGGGCGCGTCGGGGACCTGGAAGGACCTGACGGACAACGTCAACGTGATGGCGTCGAACCTGACCGGCCAGGTCCGCTCGATCGCCCAGGTCGCCACGGCCGTCGCGCGCGGGGACCTGTCACAGAAGATCACGGTCGAGGCCAAGGGCGAGGTCGCGGCCCTGGCGGACGTCATCAACACGATGGTCGACACGCTCTCCGCGTTCGCCGACGAGGTCACCCGTGTCGCCCGCGAGGTCGGCACCGAGGGACGCCTCGGGGGCCAGGCCCACGTGCCGAACGTCGCCGGCACGTGGAAGGACCTGACCGACAACGTCAACTCGATGGCCAACAACCTCACCGGCCAGGTCCGCAACATCGCCCTGGTGACGACGGCGGTGGCAGGCGGCGACCTGTCGAAGAAGATCGACGTCGACGCCCGCGGCGAGATCCTGGAGCTGAAGACCACCATCAACACGATGGTCGACCAGCTGTCGTCGTTCGCCGCCGAGGTCACCCGTGTCGCCCGCGAGGTCGGCAGCGAGGGCCGGCTCGGCGGACAGGCCGAGGTGGAGGGCGTCGAGGGCACCTGGAAGCGGCTGACCGAGAACGTCAACGAACTGGCCGGGAACCTCACCCGCCAGGTCCGCGCGATCGCCGAGGTGACCAGCGCCGTCGCCGAGGGCGACCTGACCCGCTCGATCACCGTGGAGGCGTCGGGTGAGGTCGCCGACCTCAAGGACAACATCAACTCCATGGTGGAGTCCCTGCGGGAGACCACACGGGCCAACCAGGAGCAGGACTGGCTGAAGACCAACCTCGCCCGGATCTCCGGCCTGATGCAGGGCCACCGCGACCTCCCCGTCGTCGCCGAACTCATCATGGACGAGCTAGCGCCGCTGGCCTCCGCCCAGTACGGCGCCTTCTACCTCGCCGAGGACACCGAGCGCGGTCCCGAGCTGCGGCTGGTGGGCTCGTACGGCTATCCCGAGGACACCGACCGGCCCGAGCGCATCCCCGTCGGGCGCTCGCTGGTCGGGCAGGCCGCGCGCAACCGCCGTCCCATCAGCGTGGAGGAGCTGCCACCGGGCTACGTGACCATCTCCTCCGGTCTCGGGCAGGCCGTGCCCAGCGCCCTGGTGGTGCTGCCCATCGTGGTCGAGGACCAGGTCCTCGGTGTCATCGAGCTGGGCTCCGTCACCCCCTTCACCCAGATCCACCAGGACTTCCTCGCCCAGCTGATGCCGACCATCGGCGTCAACCTCAACACCATCGTGGCCAACGCGCGCACCGACGAACTGCTGGGGGAGTCCCAGCGGCTGACCGCCGAACTCCAGGCGCGGTCGGAGGAGTTGCAGGTGCAGCAGGAAGAACTGCAGCGCTCCAACGCCGAACTGGAGGAGAAGGCCTCCCTGCTGGCCTCGCAGAACAGCGACATCGAGGCCAAGAACCTGGAGATCGAGCAGGCACGGCAGGAGCTGGAGACGCGCGCACAGCAGCTGGCGCTGGCGTCGAAGTACAAGTCGGAGTTCCTGGCGAACATGAGCCACGAACTGCGCACCCCACTCAACAGTCTGCTGATCCTGGCCCAGTTGCTGGCCCAGAACCCCTCGCGCAACCTCACGCCCAAGCAGGTCGAGTACGCGGGCATCATCCACTCGGCGGGCTCGGACCTGCTGCAGCTGATCAACGACATCCTCGACCTGTCGAAGGTCGAGGCGGGCAAGATGGACGTCGCTCCGGAGCGGGTTCCGCTGCGCAAGCTCCTTGAGTACGTCGAGGCTACGTTCCGCCCGATGACGACGCAGAAGAGCCTGGACTTCACGGTGGCCACCGCGCCGGGCACGCCCGCAGACCTGCTCACCGACGACTCCCGGCTGCGTCAGATCCTGCGCAACCTGCTGTCGAACGCGGTGAAGTTCACCGAACAGGGCGGCGTCGCCCTGCGCATCGAACCCGCCGCGGACCGGGAGGTCCCCACGGGCGTCCTCCGCGGCGGTCCCGTCGTGGCCTTCCGGGTGAAGGACACCGGTATCGGCATCCCCCAGCAGCAGCTGGAGACGATCTTCGGGGCCTTCCAGCAGGCGGACGGCACCACCAGCCGCAAGTACGGCGGCACCGGTCTCGGCCTGTCGATCACCCGGGAGATCGCCCATCTGCTCGGCGGCGCCGTCACGGTCGACAGCACGCCCGGGCAGGGCAGCACCTTCACCCTCTACCTTCCCGTGGCACGCGCCGACTTCGAGGAACTGCTCGACGGCGGCGGCCGGCCGGCGGACCAGCCGCACACCACCGGCCGGGAGCTCCCGCCGGCCTCCCGGCCGGAGATCGCTCCCGTCGCGCCGCCCGAGCAGCGCCGACGCCGCCTGCTCGTCGTCGAGGAACGCCCGCGCGGACTGCTGACCCTCGTCGCCGAACGGGCGGTCGCCGACCTCGCGCCCGCCGACGATCCCCTCGGGGCGATCGACATCATCACGGCGGTCGGGGCGCAGGAGGCGGCGAGCACGCTGGCCGCCGAACCCTGCCACTGCGTCGTCCTGGAACTCGGCATGCCCGACGACGAGGGTGCGCGTCTGCTGGAGGCCATGGAGGGCGACTCGGCGCTGGCCAGCGTGCCCGTACTCGTGCACACCGGTCATCGCGTGGACCTGGCGCACGAGCAGACGCTGCGCTCCCGCGCGGACGGCCGCCCGCTGGACTTCCTCTCCAGCCTGGACGAGCTGCGCGAACGGATCACCCTGCATCTGTCCGCCGAGGAACCGGGGGACGTACTGTCGCTGGTCCGTGCGGAGGAGTCCCAGCGCCCGGCCGCGCAGGTGGTCGACGGCGCCTTCCTCGGCCGTACGGTGCTCGTGGTCGACGACGACGCGCGCAACCTGTTCGCGCTCAGCGGGATGCTGGAGCTGCACGGCTTCCACGTCCTGCACGCCGACAACGGCCGCAGGGGCATCGAGATGCTGCTCGCCCATCCGGACATCTCGCTGGTCCTGATGGACGTGATGATGCCGGAGATGGACGGTTACACCGCCACCTCGGAGATCCGGGCGATGCCCCAGTACGCCGAACTGCCCATCATCGCCGTCACCGCGAAGGCCATGCCCGGCGATCAGGAGAAGAGCCTCGCGTCGGGCGCGAACGACTACGTCACCAAGCCGGTCGACACCGACGACCTCATCGGCCGCGTCCGACGCTGGCTGTCCGTATGACGGGGCGTCACACCCCGGTGCGTACCAGCCGACCGCGTGGCGTCCCCGGACGCCCGAGCCGAGGAACAGGCAGACCGTGAGCAATCCCCAGCAGCCGGCCGAGTCGCGGGACGCCGGCGCTTCGACGGGCGAGCCGCTCGCCGACGACCCGACGGCGGACATCGACCTGTGGTCCACCGACCCACCCGACACGCCGCCCGTCTCCCGTGGCGACGATCCGGCCGTGGCGGGTACGGCAGGAGCGGACGACAAGGGGCAGCCGTCCCCCGTCGGCCGCCTCGCCGCGACCGTGGAGCGATTGCGCCGGGAGGTGCAGGCGGCCCAGGCGGAAGCGGACGGGCGTGCCGTGATCGAGCTGGCCAAGGGCATCCTTGTCGAGCGGCTCGGGTGCGGCCCGGCCCAGGCGGCACGTCAGCTCGCCGAACTGACCGAGCAGGCGGGCATGACACCGCTCGAATTCGCCGTCGAGGTCATCAACCAGGCCGCGCGCGACCGGCTCTCCGAAGTGACGACCACCTTCCTCGCGACCACCGCGAACGATGGCGACCCCACCGACCCGTCGGGGAGCGGCTCCCCCGCCGTACGGTTGCGGACCGCCGAGAGCGGTGCGCTGGCCGCCGACGACGCACAGGCCGTGGCCGACTCCCTGCTGGAACACGCCCTCACGCCGCTCGGCGCGGAAGCCGTGGCCATCTGGGCGCTGGGCGCCGACGGCTCCCTCACCCTGGCGGGAAGCGCCGGATTCTCGGCCGCGGAGGCGGCACGCTGGCGGTACGTGCCGCCGGGCGTGGTGACGGTCGCACGGCGCGGGCTCGGCGAGCGGACGGGCCAGTGGATCGGCTGCCTGTCGGAGACCGGCCTGCCCTCCATCGGCCGGAACCACCACCCCGAAGGCGGCCGGGTCGCCGTACCCGCGGGCACCGGAGGCCGGATCCACGGAGTGCTGGAAATCGTCTGGCCCACACGGCTGGAAGCCCAGCCTCCGCAGATCGTCCGCCAGATCGAGGCCCTGGCCGAGCTGTGCGCGCACACGCTGGAGATCTACGCCCCGCCCCACCCCGACGGCGAAGCGCGGCCCGGGCCCCTGCCGGACGTCGCCGAACTGATGGCCCTCACCGACGGCCTCCATGACCCCGCGCTGGTGCTCGTCCCGCACCTGGACGCCACCGGGGAGCTGATCGACTTCCGCATCCACCATGTCAACAGCCGCTTCCTCGACCCGGGAGGCCGGCCACGCGGTGTCGTCAACGGGGCCCTGCTCCTGGAGACGTACCCGATGGCCGCCGGCGAGAGCGAGCTGTTCGAGCAGATCGAACGTGTCTACGCCACGGGCGAGCCGTTCCGCGCCCGCCGCATGCGGCTCACGGCCCTGGTGGAGGATGTCCCGCTGGCGGCGGTCGCCGACGTCAACATCAGCCGGCACGGCGGCTGCGTCCTCCTCATCTGGCGCATGGAGGACGAGACCGCACGGCTGGCGAACCTGTTGCAGCACGCCCAGCGCCTCGGCCGCATCGGCGGGTTCGAGGAGAACCTCCTCACCGGCGAGATCACCTGGAACGGCCAGCTCTACAGCCTCTACGGCAAGCCCTCAGTCAGCGGCCCGGTCCCGCTGGAGGACCTGCCCGCCCACGCCCACCCCGACGACGCCGTCGCCATCGGCAGGTTCCTGCGCACCCTCCTGCACCACCGTCGCCCCGCGTCCGCCGCCTTCCGGCTCCAACGGCCCGACGGCGTGACCCGGCACATCCGCGTGGTGGCCGAGCCGGTCCTCGACTCCGACGGCCGGCTGTTCGTCGTCCGGGGCGCCTACCAGGACATCTCCGCCCACCACTGGACGGAGGTTGCCCTCGCCGCCACCCGCGACCAGCTCGCCCACTCCGAGCAGCAGGCGAGCGAACGCAACCGGCTCACCCTCCAGCTCCAGCACGCGATCATGCCCCCGGCGCAGGCCCCGTTGGAGGCCCCCGGACTGCGCGTGGCCGTTCGCTACCGGCCCGCGGAGACCCAGCACCTGGTGGGCGGCGACTGGTACGACGCGGTGGTGCTGCCGTCCGGGCTGGTGCTGCTGTGTGTGGGAGACGTCGCCGGACACGGCATCGAGGCCGCCACCAGCATGGTCGTCCTGCGCAACGCGCTGCGCGGGCTCGCCGTGACGGGGGCAGGACCGGGGCAGTTGCTGTCCTGGCTCAACATGGTGGCCCACCATCTGACCGGAGCCGTCACCGCCACGGCGGTCTGCGGCCTGTACGACCCCGACCGCCACACCCTGCGCTGGGCCAGGGCGGGCCATCTGCCGCCCGTCCTGGTGCGCGCCGGCGAAGCGACACAGCTGCCCTTGATCAAGGGCCTGCTGCTCGGTGCCCTGCCCGAGGCGACGTACGAGGAACACGAGGCCCAACTGGCCGTCGACGACACCCTGCTGATGTACACGGACGGCCTGATCGAACGCCGTGACCGGTCCGTGGAGGAATCCCTGGCCCAGCTGCTGACGGCCGCGCGCACGGTGCCGCCCACACTCGACCAGCAGCTGGACCGCCTGCTCACCTACAGCAAGTCCGACACGGACGACGACACCTGCCTCGTGGGCGTCCGGGTGGCCTAGATTCCCTCATCGCCGTGCTGAACGAGCTCTGCCCGCACGTGGCGGACGGCCCTCTGCCGGTAGGGGTGCGGAACCTGGCCGCCACAGGCCTTCGGGGCATCCGGCGGGCAGCCCGCAGCCGTCCTCGCAGCGTCGTGACGGCAGGGACTTGGTCGACGGGACGTCTGCGAACACCGTGGGCGGGCACACGGTGTGTAGGAGTCGGCCTTGGACGGGAGGACGGAGGAACCGGTGGCGATCAAGGCGATGGGCTGGGCACATTCGTTTCCCGTGTCAGGAGGTGTGCACGCCGGTCGGCGGTGGACGCGAAGGCAGCTGGAGTCCCTTCCGTGGACCGCGGCTGAGCCCGAGACGGTGGACGCTGTCGTCCTGACGGTGTCCGAACTGCTCACCAACGCACATGTCCACGCGCACAGCGACGCGCATCTGATCCTCACCTGGGACGGGGACTGCCTGCAGGTGAGCGTCCACGACGAGGACCCGACACTGCCGCTCCAGCGCAACCCCCAGGCGGGTGAGACCTCCGGTCGCGGAGTGGGGATCGTACGGATGCTCGCCGACGAGCTGGAGATGAAGTGCCAGCGGCACGGCAAGACGGTCTCGGCGTGCTTCCGCCCGGCCGGTGCCGACCGGCCGCGCGACAGCTGAGCGCTCCCGGGTTCAGTTCGTGGTGAGCATGCCCCGGCGCAGGCGGGTCAGGGTGCGCGAGAGCAGGTGGGAGACATGCATCCGGGAGCAGCCGAGGTCCTCGGCGATGAAGTCCGCCGGCGCCGCCTCCCCGGTCTCGTCACCGTTGACGGCGGCGTCGAGCGAGGAGGAGCGGGCATCCCTGACGGACAGGCGGGCACACGATCCCCCTTGCGCCGGCGGGCTATACGATGACGTGTCCGTAGCCCGCCGTCCCGTAGGCGCGGTACGGCGGAGAGACGGGGAGCGCCGTTCAACGGCACTGAGGCAGGGGAGAGAACGTGGAAGCCTCCCACGACGTGGACAGGCTGGTCTTGGCGGCGTCGCGCGGCGGCGCCGTGCTGGAGATCCGCTCTCTGTCCGGTCGCCCTGGGATTCGTGCCGCTGGAGAGATCAACGTGATCACCCGTTCTTTTTGGGAACAGGCCTTGGAGGATTTGGCGAACGCCCACACGGACGTCTCCTTCGTGGAACTGTCCGACCTGATGTCCATCGATGTGGGCGGCGCGGCGGCGCTGGCGGTCACCGCCCAGCAGTTGGGTACCGGGCGCATCGTCGTGGACCGTCCGCCGCCGGAACTGGAACGGCTCCTGGACATGTTCTGGCCCGGCCTTGCGATGATTGAGGTGGCGGGGCGATGAGTACGGCCACCGACAGTGATCCCTTTGTGCACCCCGCGCTGTTCTACCGGGGCACGGAGCAGTACACGGCGGGCACGGTGCCGTTCCTCGAGGAGGGTCTGGCCGCCGGAGAGGCCGTCGCGGTCGCCGTGCCCGGTCCCAACCTCGAGCTGATCAAGGCCGAACTGGGAGCGAGTGCCGCCGAGGTCACGCTCCTCGACATGACTCGGGCGGGCCGCAACCCGGGCCGGATCATCCCCGGTGTGCTGCGTGCCTTCGCCGACGCCCACCCGGCCGGCCGGGTGCGGATCATCGGGGAACCGATCTGGGCCGGCCGTTCGGCCGTGGAGTACCCGGCGTGCGTCCAGCACGAGGCTCTCATCAACGCTGCCTTCCAGGGCCGCGAGGTGACGATCCTCTGCCCGTACGACGCGGACGGCCTGGCGGCGGAGGTGCTCGCCGACGCCTACGCCACCCATCCCGTCGTCATCGACGCCGGCGTCGAAATGACCAGCGACGCCTACGATCCCGAGCGGGTCGTCGCCCACTACAACCAGCCGCTCACCTACCCGCCCGGAGCGGCGTCCTTGACGTTCGACGCGGAAGGACTCCCGCAGGCCCGCTCTTTCGCGGTCCAGGAAGCCAAGCAGTTGGGCCTCGCCGGTGACCGGCTGCAGGATCTGACGCTGGCGGTGGCGGAGCTGACCACCAACAGCGTGGTGCACGGCGGCGGTTCGGGGACGCTGCGGATCTGGGCCGAGGGCGAGCAGATCGCCTGCGAGGTCCGCGACGGCGGTCGGCTGGCCGATCCACTGGCCGGCCGTCGGCCGCCGGCACGCGACCAGCTGGGCGGACGCGGCCTGATGCTCGTCCACTACATCTCCGACCTCGTACGCCTCCACACCGCCCAGGACAGCACCACCATCCGCTTCTACCTCGGCCGTTGACCGCCCCGCCCCGCCGAAGCGGGCCGCCGTTCGTGGCGGTGGCCTCCCTCAGCGCCACGAGGGAGGCCGTCGCGCGCCGGACCCGTCGACGGTGGGGGAGCACGGCGAGACGGGTGAGCGCACCGGCTCGATAGAACCCTCCGGACCTGGGCAGACGCTTCTTGATCTTCATTGGCGTCCTAGGGGAGGAAGCATCACCATGGCCGTACCCGCACGAGGTCCGCGTTCCGTGCGCCGCTCCCGCCGGTTCGAACTCCGGGCGACGGCCCTGTACTTCGTCCTGCTCGCCGTCCTCCTGACATTGGCCGGTGCGGTCGCCCGTACCGTGACGGCCGTCGTGGAACGCCGTCCCGCCTGGGCCGTGGTGCTCGTCCTCGTGGGTGCCGCCTGTCTCGTGGCCGGGTTCCGCAGGGGGCGCCGGATATCGGCGGCGAGGCTCGCGCGCCGTGCCGCGGAAGCACTGGACGAGGCCACGGAGACGGCGGTCGAAGCCCTCGACTCCGCTCCGACCGCGCCGGCCACCGGCCCCGCGACAGCTCGGACCGAGCCCTGGGACGGCCGCCTCGACGGGGAACGGACCGTGCTCCTCCCCGGGACGGTGGAGGAGATGTCCGCGGACACCCGGGAGATCGGCCACGAGGCGCTGGACCCCGACGAGTTCGAGCAGGCCGTAGCCGAGCTGTGCCGCCGTGACGGCTGCCTCGATGTGGACGTCGTGGGCGGGGCCGGTGACCTGGGCGCCGACGTCGTGGCGAGGACGCCCGACGGACGCCGGGTCGTCATCCAGTGCAAGCGGTACGGCGACGCCAACCGAGTCGGCTCCCAGGACATGCAGCGGTTCGGCGGCACCTGCTTCACCGTTCACGAGGCCGATGTCGCCGCCGTGGTCACCACCAGCGACTTCACCACTCCCGCGATCGAGTACGCCGAGCAGTGCGGCATCGTGTGCGTCGACGGGCGACAGCTCCTGCGCTGGCAGGACGGCGTGGGGCCACGACCGTGGGAGCCGGAGTTCGTGGCCGACGGGCGAGCGGCGGAGCATCCGGATGCCGACGCGGACGCACCGCGGCGCGCCGACGAATGACGTGGGGGCGGTCTACCGCCGCGTCCCCGCCCCTTCGGCGCCGACATGGCGCTCGATCCAGTCGGCGGCCGTCCGGCGGAAGAGCTTCCGGCTGTCCGCGCGCAGGAAGTCGTGGCCCTCGTCGCGCAGCATCAGCAGTTCGGCCTCCAGACCACGCTCGCGGGCCGCGCGCACGAACTGCTCGGATTCGCCGAGCGGCACATTGGTGTCGTGCTCACCGTGGACCGCGAGGAGCGGCACGCGCAGTGCGTCGACACGGGTCATCGGGGACAGCGCGCGCAGCAGCTCACTGTCGTGTTCCGGGTGCCCGTACTTGTGGGCGGCCGATTCCGCGATCCACGGCTCCGTGCCGGCGTAGAAGGTCGCGAAGTCGGACATGCCGCAGGCCGCCACGCCGGTCCGGAAGAGGTCCGGGTGCCAGACGAGGGAGGCCATCACCAGATAGCCGCCGTACGAGCGTCCCATGACGGCCAGCCGCCGCGGATCGGCGAGACCGGCCACGACGACGTGGGCCGCGCAGTCGGCGACGTCCTCGATCGCGGCGAACCGACCCGTGCCGAGGTCGGCGTCGACGAACGACCGGCCGTGCCCCGACGAGCCGCGCACATCCGGAGCGAAGACATCGAGCCCCCGGCCCAGCAGTTCGTGATAGAGCGGGTTGAACACCGGACGTTCCTGCTCCTCCGGCCCGCCGTGCAGATGGATCACGCAGGGCGCCGGCTCCCCGGAGCCCCGGCCCGGCGCCCGGTAGTACCAGCCGTTCAGTGGCAGCCCGTCGCGCGCCGTCAGCCGCAGCGGTACGGGACGCACGGGTGGGCGGCCGGGCGGGACGGCGTCCTCGTCCCGCGACGACCACTCGGTCCGCCGCGCGGTGCCCTCGGACCACCACCACACACCGGGGCGGCGCTGCGAGCCGGACAGTGCCAGCACCAGCCCCTCCCGGCCGCCGACCTGCGGGATACGTGTCACCACCTCATGCGGAAGCGGCACCGTCCGCGGCGGACCCACCCGCGCGTCCCCGGCGGATGCCGCCGTGACGGCGGTGACCTCCAGCTCGCTGGCTCCGCGCACGTTCCAGGCCAGGACCGCGGTGTGCCCGTCGCGGCCGAGGGCCAGCAGCTCCAGTCCGCTGTCCGCGCGCTCCGCGGCGACGGTCAGCGCCAGTCGTTCCCCTCCGGGATCGAGGCGGACGGCGAACAGCGCGGCGAACTCACGCGCCGCGTCGCTGCGCAGCCACAGCGTCGTGCCGTCCGGGGAGAACCGGCCGATCCACGGATCGCCGTCGGCGACCGGCAGGGCGAAGGTGGTCCGCAGATCGGTGGTGCGCACGACGAGGGCTTCGCGGCGGCCACGCGGCCCCCGGCGCAGAAGTGCCAGCCGTCCGTCCCGGCTGATGTCGCACACGCGCAGGGTGGCGGCGTCGCGTTCGACGGCCAGCAGAGCGGGAGCCGCCACGCCCAGGGGATCGACGAGGTAGGCGGCCAGCCCTCCGCCGGCTGTCCCCTCCGGGGCCACCTCGCCGACTTCCTCCTCGCGGGGCCCGGGCACCCCCCTGCCACGGCGGAACTCGTCGTCCGTGCCGACACGTTCGGGGGGCGCGTCTCCCAGGAGCCCTGACTGCCCGCCTCCGGACGTGTCCACCGGCAGGGGGACGCGGGCGGTCCCGCCCCCTCCTCCCGGGACGCGGGCGGCGGGACCGGCGTCGCCGTGGTGCGGGCCGCCGAGCAGCACGGCCCGGCCGTCCCGGGTGGCCCAGCCCGCGGGACGGCGGACGGTGTACGTGTGCTGGTCGGCGAGGCCCGGCTCCGCATGGGGGAGCCACTCCTCCGTCTCCGCCCCGCCCGGCGCGAGAACCGGCTCGGCGACGGTCACGGCGACAGCCGAGCCGTCGTGCTGCCAGCAGCCCAGATAGGCGGAACTGCCGGGCTCGGCACCGGCGAGGAGGCGCCGTCCGGTTCCGTCGGGGCGCACACACAGCACCCGGGTGTGTTCGCCGCCTCCCGGGGCGGTGGTGTAGGCGATCCAGCGTCCGTCGGGCGACCAGGCCACCTCCTTGACCGGGTGGGGATCGGAGTCCAGCAGGTGGACCTCGTGTCCGCCGACCGGTCCGGTCCACAGCTGGGGAACCCCGCCGCGGTCGCAGATGAAGGCGACGTACCTGCCGCTCGGATCCACCGACGGATACCAGCAGCCATGGGACTTCAGCGGCTGCGGTGTGTCCAGCGGTCCGGCGGTGTCGGGCAGCGGGACCGGCACCGGGGCCATGGAGGCCGGCATCGGCGCTGTGGCCGTCCCCGCGCGACCCCCGGCCGGCACCGCGGAGGCGGCGTCGTGGTCCTCGGGCAGCCACGGCAACCCGTCGACGACGTCTTCGCCGGCGGGGCAGTGGAAGCGGGATCCCGTGCGCGGGTGCGACGGGGCCTGCGTCGTCGGGCGTGGGGGAGGGGTCCCCTGCGCCCCCGTCACCTGATTCCGTGCGTTTGCAGCCATATCTCCAGCAAAGCTACCTGCCACAGTTCGTTCGCCCCACGCTTGGTGCGGTGCTCGTCCGGCGCCGACAGCAGTCTGGCCACGTACGCGTCCCGGAAGACACCCCGTGACCTGGCCTCGGGCGCCGACAGAGCCTCACGGACCCGCCCCAGGACGGGGCCCGCCATGTGTTTGACGGCGGGGACCGGGAAGTAGCCCTTCGGCCGGTCGACGACCTCCGCGGGCAGGACCCGGCGGCCGGCGGCCTTGAGGACTCCCTTGCCGCCGTCGGCGAGCTTCAGCTCCGGCGGGCAGACGGCGGCCAGCTCCACGAGGTCGTGATCGAGGAACGGGACGCGGGCCTCCAGCCCCCAGTCCATGGTCATGTTGTCGACGCGTTTGACCGGATCGTCGACGAGCATCACCTGGGTGTCGAGCCGCAGCGCCGCGTCGAGAGAGGTCTCGGCGCCCGGGTGCGCCATGTGCTCCCGTACGAAACGGCCGGACATGTCGTGATCGGGCATCAGGTGAGGCTGCAGAATGCCGGTGAGGTCGGTGTGCGGCCGGTCGAAGTAGGTCTCGGCGTACGCCTGCGGTGCCTGCTCCCTCGGGACGGCGGCCATGTCCGGATACCAGTGGTAGCCGGCGAAGACCTCGTCGGCGCCCTGGCCGCTCTGGACGACCTTCACCTCCTTCGCCACCTGCTCCGCCAGCAGATGGAAGGCCACCACGTCATGGCTGATCATCGGCTCGCTCATCGCCTCGATCGCGGCGTCCAGCGCCGTCGACACCCGGTCCGAGGGCACCATCAGCTGGTGGTGGTCCGTGCCGAAGTGCCGGGCGACCAGGTCGGAGTAACGGAACTCGTCGCCCTCCTCGCCGCCCTCGGACTCGAAGCCCACGCTGAACGTCGCAAGATCGCGCTGCCCTTCGTCGGCCAGCAGTGCCACGATCAGGCTGGAGTCCAGGCCGCCCGACAGGAGGACACCCACGGGCACGTCGGCGACCATGCGCCGGCGTACGGCCGTGCGCAGCGCGTCGAGCACCGCGTCACGCCAGTCGTCCGCGCCCAGCTGCGCGTCCTGAGGCCTGCGGGTGTACGACGGCTGCCAGTACCGGATGTCGCGGTGGCGGCCGTCCGGCTCCACGACGCGCACCGTGGCCGCGGGCAGCTTGTGTACTCCGGCGAGGACGGTGCGGGGCGCGGCCACCGTGGCGTGCCAGCTCATGTACTGGTGCAACGCGACCGGGTCGAGCGAGGTGTCGATGCCGCCGCCCGCCAGCAGGGCCGGCAGCGACGAGGCGAAACGCAGCCGCCCCGGTGCCTGAGCCAGATACAGCGGCTTGATGCCCAGCCGGTCGCGGGCCAGTACGAGGCGGCCGGTGGCCTGTTCGACGATGACGAAGGCGAACATGCCGTAGAAGCGGTCGACGCAGTCGGTTCCCCACTGCTGGTACGCCTTGAGCACCACCTCGGTGTCGGAGCCGGAGAAGAAGCGGTGGCCGAGAGCGCGCAGCTCCGCGCGCAGCTCTTTGTAGTTGTAGACGCAGCCGTTGAAGACACCGGCGATCCGCCCCGCAGGGTCGGTCATCGGCTGGGCTCCGCACCCGGACAGATCGATGATCTTCAGTCGCCGGTGCCCCAGGGCGACGGCGTCCTGCGACCACAGGCCCCTGCCGTCGGGTCCGCGGGGGGCGAGTCGGTCGGTCATGCGCTCGACGGCTGCCAGGTCGGGCCGTCCGCCGTCGAAGCGGATCTCTCCGCTGAGGCCGCACATCAGGCCGCACCTCCTCGCAGGGGGCGGTTGTCGGCCGTGCTCGGAGGCGGAGCCTCGGGCGAGCACGAGACGGTCGGTTTAGTGTCCGTGTCGGTATCGCTGCTGGGCATACGAGCCACTCCTTGATCACGGATGGCACCGGCGCCACGGGGCGGACGACGGTTTCTCCGTCCGGGTTCTCCGCGCTGTGGGCTGCTGCGGGTGACGGCCGGTGCCGGCCTGTCTGCACTGCCGCGCGGGTGTCAGCCGCCGATGGTCTCCACCGAGAACCCTGCCGAAGCCCCCGCCGGGCCCGCACCGGCTGCCGCGACGGGCCGCCGGCGCACGGCTCCGGGACCGACGCTCCGCCCATGCTCGCCCCGGGTCTCGGCGGCCATCGTCGCGACACATGCGGGCAGGCCCGCTTCCTCGGCGACCTCGCGCAGGCGGTGGGCCGCGCTGCCCCGAGCCAGCGCCTCTTCCATGAGCACGCGTACGGTGTCCCAGTCGCCGAGGGCCTCCAGAAGCGGGCGCAGCCTTCGGAGCATGGCGCGCAGGACGGTCGGGGCCGGCGCGGCGACACGGGTGACGGGGTCGACCAGCGTGCCCTCCAGACCCGCCTGGGCCGCACGCCAGACCGCTGCCCGGAACCATTCGTGCCTGCCGTCACAGATCCACCCGTGCTGCTCCAGCCGGATTCGTGCCTCCTCGACCAGGGCGCGGAACAGCCCGGCGACGAGGACGACCGTCTCGGTGCGCGGGCAGGCGTCGCAGATGCGTAGCTCCAGGGTTCGCTGGTGATTGCTCGGCCGTATGTCGTAATAGACCATTCCCGGGTCCGTGATCACGCCGGAGCGGATCAGGCCCTCGACCGCGGCGTCGTAGTCGGCGGCTCCGGCGAAGCAGCCGACCGGGCCGGAGGTCGGCCAGCGCTGCCACAGCATCGTGCGCCAGCTCGCGTATCCGGTGTCCGCGCCGAGCCAGAACGGCGAGCTGGCGGACAGGGCCAGCAGCGGGGCCAGCCACGGCGAGACGGCGCACATGATCCGGACGGCCGTGTCACGGTCGGGTACGTCGACATGGACCTGCGCGCTGCAGACGAGATGCTCGTCGGCGACCTGGCGGTATTCGTCGACCATGTGCCGATAGCGGAAATCAGGGGTCGCGTCACCGGGCGTCACCCGCGCGAACGGCACGGTCCCGGCCGCGACGACGGCCAGCCCCAGCCCGGAGGCCGCCCGGTCCAGCCGCCGCCGCGCCCCGGACAGATCGGCGTGCAGGGATTCCAGCGACTCGTGCACCTGGCTGTTCCACTCCACCGCCGACCGCTGCAGCTCGGTCGTGAACTCGGATCTGTGCAGGCGACCGAGGACCGTACCGGCACCCGGGACCAGCCGCCCGCTCTCCGCGTCCAGAACATGGAACTCTTCCTCTACGCCTACACGAACGGTCACGGCCTCTCCCTCATCCGTACCCGAGATCGTCCGCCGGGCCGGAGCCCTGCGGCGACCGTTGCGGAGGCCGAGTTCCCGGCAAATGCGTAGATAAGCCTCACCGGTGGACTTCCGCCGCCGTCGTGCCCCGTACGAGCGCTTTCCTGGCGTGCGGCGGCCCGGCAACCGCAAGGCCTGGGGCCCGGGCGAAGGCCGGGGGCGGCATCTCGCTCGGGCGGGTACCTCGGACTGGTCCACCCATCCTCTTGACCTTGGAGAACAGGCTCAGGGGGCTGGTTCAGGTGTGGTCGGTGCAGGGCGGGCGGTAGTCGAGACCGGGGAAGTGGCGGGACCACTGGGCGCGGCTGATGGGGGTGCGGACGTGTGTGCAGGCGTGCGCGTGCGCCCTGCTCAGGTCGGTGTTCCAGATCTCGATGGTGTGGTCGTTGCTCAGGGTCACGATGGTGCCGTGTGCGGTGAGAGGGAGTACGGTCGCGAGTCCTCCGGAGAGGCCGGTGAGGGAGGCGCGTTCGGCGGGGCGCGGACGGTCGGCTGTTTCCCAGAGGCGTACGGTGCCGTCCAGGGCGGCCGTGACCGCCAGGCGGCTGTCGGGGGTGAATTCCACTGACGTGATCACGTCGGTGTGGCCTTGGAGTCTGCCCAGTCGTCGGGGATGGCGCGGATCGGTGACGTCCCACAGGAATGCCGTGTGGTCGTCGCTGCCGGAGAGGAGGGTACGGCCGTCGCGGCTGTAGGCGAGGGCGTCGACGAAGTTGTCGTGTCGCTCGAGAACGGCGATGACGGACGCACGGCGGGGGTCGGTGACGTCCCACAGGCGGACGGTGCGGTCGTCGGAGCCGGAGGCCAGGGTGGTGCCGTCGGGGCTGAAGGCCACCGGTTTGACGTTGAGCGTGTGGCCGGTGAGCTTGTTCAGGAGGCGCGGCCGGGCCGGGTCGCCGACGTTCCACAGTCGGACGGTGTGGTCGTAGCTGCCGGTGGCGAGCGTCCGGCCGTCCGGGCTCACGGCCAGCGAGAAGATGAAGTCGGTGTGGTGCGTCGGCGTACGGGAGAGCGGGCGTGGCTCCTGCGGGTCGGTGACGTCCCACAGCCGGATCTCACGGTCCTGGCCGGTGCCGATCAGCGTGTCCCCTCGTGGGCTGAAGGCCAGGTTGACGGCACTGCCGGAAGGGTCGTCCACGGTTCCCAGGACAGCGGGGTGCTGGGGATCGGTCAGGTCCCACAGCCGGAGACTGCCGTCGTCGCACGCGGTGGCCAGCGTGCGGCCGTTGGGGGTGACGGCCAGGGCGTGGACATGACGGTCCAGCGTGCGTGGCGCCACGCTGAGCAGTCCGTCGCGGGTGGCCTGGTTCGACTCCAACTGGTGTGCGGCCAGGGCGAGCTGGGCAGCGAGCGAGCGGTCGCGGGCACGCAGCGCCGTCGAGGCGTCGGCGGCTTTGAGAGCGAGGGCGTGGTTGCGCTGCGAGGTGACGATCCGCTGGGAGCGCACCGCGAAGCCGACGGCGGACGCGGCACAGAGCAGCAGGACGACGAGGGCCGCGACGAGCCGGCGCCGACGGCGGACGCGGTGACGAGCGCGCAGCGCCTGTGCCCGTTCCGCGGTCTCGCTCGCGTCGAGGAAGGCGCGTTCCCGGGCGGTCAGCGCCTCTTCGGGAAGATCCTTGGCGGCGGCCAGACGCGTGCCCCGGTAGAGGGTGTCGGGATCACGGTCCAGGGATTCCCAGACCGCGGTGGCCTCGGTGAGGGCGCGGTGCAGCCGCAGGCGGTCCCGGTCCTCGTTCAGCCAGCGGCCGAGGCGGGGCCAGCAGCGGATCAGGGCCTCGTGGGTGATCTCGACGTGGTCCCGGTCGACGGTCAGCAGACGTGCCCGGGTGGCCTGTTCGAGGACCAGCGCGGTGTCACGGGTGTCGTCGAGTTCCTGCCGCGGTACACGGCGCTTGGTGTCCTCGGTGCCCTCGCCCAGGGCGATGAGCCGCAGGAAGAGCTGTCGGGTGATGCTCCGCTGGGTGTCGCTCAGGTCTGAGTGGAAGGCTTCGGCGGTCTGGGCGAGGGCGCCTTCGAAGCCGCCCGCCGCCTGGAATCCGGCGAGGGTGAGGGCGTTGCCGCGCCGGCGGTGCCAGGTCTCCAGAAGCGCGTGCGAGAGCAGGGGCAGCGCCCCGGACCGGCCGTGGGCGTCGGTGGTGAGCGCCGCGAGGAGGGCCCCCTCGACGGTCAGTCCGGCGCGGGCGGCGGGCCTGACGATCGCCGCCCGCAGTTCGTCGAGGGTCATCGGGCCGACGGGGAGGTGAGCCTCGGCCAGGACGTCGACGAGGGCGGGCAGCCGGGTGCAGTGCGTGTAGAAATCCGACCGCACGGCCAGGGCGACCCGGCAGCGGCTGCCGGAGGTGTGTGCGGCGTGCAGGAGTGCGGCGACGAAGGCCTCGCGTTCCTCCGCGTCGTGGCAGAGGGTGAACACCTCCTCGAACTGGTCCACGATGACGATGAGTTCGTCGGCCGGGTCCGGCGAGCCGGTCAGGATCTGGCGCACCACGCGGTGCAGCGTGCGCGGCTCCGAGGCGAGTTCGGCACACACCGACCCCGGTGTGAGATGCGCGCGGGCCGCCAGCTGGATCGCGCATTCCTCCAAGGGATGGGGGCCGGGCGTCATCACCAGGGCGGGTTTTCCGGAGAAACAGGGGAGAACCCCGGCGCGCAGCACCGAGGACTTTCCGGATCCCGAAGCCCCGAACAGAACAAGGAATCTCTTTTTATTCAGGTGTTCGACCAGTCTGGTCGTGAGATTCTCACGGCCGAAGAACGCGTCCGCGTCAGCCTGTTGAAAAGAGGCCAGACCCACATAGGGCGCGGAAGTCGTGTCGTCGGCCCGGTCCGGGACCGCGCCTACCGTCCCGGCGGCGCATTCGGTGGCTGTCCTGCGCCAGATCGACTCCCATTCCCGCTCGTCACCGCCGCAGGCGCGGACGTAGGCGAGGGTGACGGCCAGGGTGGGCAGTCGGCGTCCCGCCGCGGCGGCGGAGAGCGCCGCGATCGAATAGTGCGCCCGCCGCGCGAGGTCCCGGTAGGTCGGACTACCGGCCTGCTCCCGCAGCTTCCGTAATTGCGCGGCGAAATCCGACAGCGGACCGCCTTCCGCTTCCAGTGGACGCTCTCCACGTGGCACCTGCACGCACCTCCCCGAGCCATTCGGGATTGTTCACCATGCGTTTGTTCAGCGCCAGTCCGCCGATCGTGAACAACGAACAGCGGATACAAACGGTGCATCAGGTCCCGCACCGAGGCCGAAAAGCCCTTGCATATCGGGTATCGGCCCGCGCCGCAGCCGGGCGGTGCGCGGCACCGGAGTGCGCGACTCCGGTTCCACGACTTCGATGCCACGACGCCGACGCCACGACACCGATGCGGACCCGGACCTGCCGAGAGGCAGCACACAGATCCGCGGCAGACACGACACATCGCGGCGAGCACGACCGATCCGCGAGCACACCCGAATTGGGAGGACACATGAACGCATACACGCGCCAGTGCGCCGGACGGCCGGCCGGGGCCGTGGGCACCCCGCCCCCGCTGACCGGCCCGCTGCGGGCCACCGGTCCGGACGAGAACACCGCGGGGCGCCGCGATCCGGACCGGCTGGGCGGATTCGCCGCCGGGCAGCTGGGACGGCTGTGCGACGTCGCCGGGATCGACGCGCAGCGACGAGCCGCCCACCAGCGGGTGCTGGTCGAACTGCTGGGCCCGGCCGCCGCACAGTCCTTGGCCGGCCCGCCGCCTTCACCGTCGTTCGTCTCCGACGATCACACGCCGGTGGAGTACTCGCTGACTTTCCCCGCCGGAGCCGCCCCCGTACTGCGGGTGCTGGTCGACCCGGGGTGCGCCGCCCGCGCCCTGCCGGACAACGCCCGGACGGCATGGGCCGCCGTGGGGCGGCTGGCCGCGCGACGGGGGGTCGGGCTCGACGGGCTGACGCGCGTGAGCGACCTCTTCCTGCCGCCGGTGCCGGAGGGGCCGCTGACCCTGTGGTGCGCCCTCGAACTGCGGCCAGCCGGCCCACCGGGACTCAAGCTGTACCTGAACCCCGGCGCGCGGGGCGCCGAGCGGAGCATGGAGACCGTCGGCGTGGCCATGGCGAGGCTCGGCCACGCACGGGCCTTCGAGCCCGTGCGGCGTTACCTGGAGCCCCGCTTCCCCGAGCGGGCCACCTTGATGTTCTTCGCCCTGGACGTGGGCCCGTGGGCCGAGCCACGGGTGAAGGCCTACGTCGTCCACCAGCACGCCACGGCAGCCGACGCGGCGGACGCGGCCGGCCTCGTGCCCGGGGCGTGCCCCGACCGTGTGGCGGATCTGTGCCGCCGGGTCAACGCAGACGAGCCCTTCAGCCGGCTTCCCCTCATCTCCTGCTACTCGTTCACCGGCGCGGACGCCGGCCGTCCCACCGGCCACTGCATCCATGTCCCCGTCCGCGCCTACGTCCGCGACGACCGGGCGGCACGCGACCACGCCGTGCGGCTCCTACGGCAGTACGGCGTCGACAGCGCTCCGCTCGACCGAGCCCTCGCCGCGCTCACCGACCGGGACCTGAGCGCGGGGGTGGGTCTCATCTCGTACCTGAGTCTCGTCCAGGCGGGCCGTCAGGCACCGCGGATCACCACCTACTTCTCCTCCGAGGCGTACCGCGTCTTCCCGCCACGGGAGGACACCGGATCCAGCGCCCCGGCCGATGGCCGGCCGGCCGCAGCCCGCACCGGCCAGATCCGCACGAGTTAGTCCCGCACCGGCCAAGTCCCGTCAGTCAAGTCCCGTCAGTCAAGTCCGATCAGTCAAGCCCGCACCGCTCGGCCGACCCGTCGGCCGACGGATACCCGAAGGGAAAACCGACCGTGGAGCCGTACCGGATCAAGGTCGTCGAGCCGATCCCCGTCACCACCCGCGAGCAGCGGCAGGCCGCCCTCGACCGCGTCCACTACAACCTCTTCGACCTGCGCGCCGACGAGGTCACCGTCGACCTGCTCACCGACTCGGGAACCGGCGCGCTGTCCGCCGCCCAGTTGTCCGCCGCGATGAACGGCGACGAGTCCTACGCGGGCTCACGCTCCTTCCACCGTTTCCACGACACCGTCCGGGAGCTGACCGGCTATCCGCACATCCTGCCGGTGCACCAGGGACGGGCGGCCGAGCGGCTCGTGGCCTCGACGCTCCTCGGCCCCGGCAAGGTCTTCGTCAGCAACACGCACTTCGACACCCTGCGGGCCAACGTCGCGCTGCGCGGGGGCGAGGCCTGGGACCTGCCCTGCCCCGAGGCCCTGGACCTGGACAGCAGCGAGCCGTTCAAGGGGAACATCGACACCGCCCGCCTGAAGGCCGTCCTGGACGGACCGGACGGCTCCCGTGTCGCCGCGGTGATCATGACGCTCACCAACAACGGCGGCGGGGGCCAGCCGGTGTCCATGGCCAACCTGACGCTGGCCTCCGCGCTCTGCCGGGAGCACGGCGTGCCCCTGCTGCTGGACGCGGCGCGGTTCGCGGAGAACGCCTGGCTCGTCACCCAACGGGAGGCCGCCTACCGCGACCACAGCCCGCGGCAGGTCGCCGAGGAAGCCTTCCGGCTCGCCGACGGCTGCATGATGAGCGCGAAGAAGGACGGCATCGCCCACATCGGCGGCTTCCTGGGCCTGCACGACACCGGCCTCGCCCGGCGCTGCGAACTGCTGCTCATCGCCACCGAAGGCTTCCCCACCTACGGCGGACTGGCCGGACGGGACCTGGACATGGTCGCCCAGGGCCTGAGCGAGGTCACCGATCCGGGGTATCTGCGGGCGCGGGCCGAGGACACCGCGTACCTGGCGGACCTCGTGCGGTCGGCGGGGGTCGACATCGTCGAGCCGCCCGGGCTGCACGCGCTCTACCTCAACGCCGGCCGTCTGCTGCCGCACATCCCGCCGCACCGGTTCCCCGGTCAGGCGCTGGCCTGTCGGCTGTATCTGGAGGGCGGCATCCGCGGCGTGGAGCTCGGCTCCCTCTACCTGGGCACGGAGGACGAGCACGGCAACCCGCTCACCAGCGCGCCGCACGAGTTGCTGCGACTGGCGATTCCGCGCAGGACGTACACCCGTGGCCACTTCGACCACGTCGCACGGACGCTGGCCCGCACGGTCCGCGACGCCCACCTCATCCCCGGTCTGCGGATCACCGAACAGCCCGACTCCCTACGGCAGTTCCGGTCCAAGCTCGCCCCCGTCGCCCTCTAGGCGTGGCCTCGCCGGCAGCCCTCCTCGGGCATCCCCTCACGAAAGGCCCTCCACCACATGGGACACGAGCAGCGAGTACGCACCTTCTACGACTACGCCGGACCCGCCTACGAGGCGCTCACGGACGACACCTGGCACCACGGCGACCCGGCGGCGGAGGCACGCGGCCTGCCGCCCCGGCAGGCCGCCCGGGCACTGGAGGAACGGCTGGTCCGCCTGGCCGGGCTGCGGCCGGGCGACAGGGCACTCGACTTCGGCAGCGGCGTGGGCGGGCCCACCCTGCACATGGCCGCCCGCACGGGGGCGACCTTCGTCGGGCTGTCCAACAACGAATGGCTCTCCCAGCGCGCCCGCAGACTGGCCGCCGAGCGGCAACTGGCCGACCGGGTGCAGTTCCTCACCGTCGGCGACGAGGACTACACGACCCTCGCCGCCTGGCCCGACATGAGCTTCGACGCCATCACCTTCTACGAGTCCGTGTGCCATCTGCCGCGCAGAGAACGCTTCTTCCGATCGGCCCACCGGCTCCTGAAACCAGGAGGGACCCTCGTCGGTGTCGACTGGCTGCAACGCCCGTTCGGCCCTCATCGCACGCCGGAGGCGATCGCGCACTTCATCGACCCGGTCAACGACACCGTCTGCCTCGCCGGCCTCGGCACCCTCCACGACTACGAGTCGATGCTGGAGGACGCCGGATTCCTCGTCACCCTCGCCGAGGACCTCTTTCCCGGCATCCCCTGCTGGGGCAGCACCCCGCCCAAGGACCGGCCGAAGTGGCTCGGTTACGACGGCCCCGGGGCCGAACGGATCCAGGCCGGCAAGCACGCCCTCGACGCCGCACGCGGCGCCGGCGTCTTCACCGTCGGGGCCTTCGCCGCCCACCGTCCCGATTCCGTGACCTGAACGCCGTCTTTCCGGGTGGGGGAGGGGCGGCCGGGGCGGTCAGGATCCGCACGTGAACGGCTGTCGGTGCCGAGGATCGCGACGAGGACGAGGCGTCGGAGCGACACGTCAGGCCGCCGAGGACGACTGCGACACCCGGCTCCCGTCTCTCGCCTCGCTACTCGGCGTCGGCGACGACCGAGCCCACCCGCTCGGCCAGCCCGGGATCACGGCGGACCAGGACGGCCGCGTAGCCCACGGCCGCGACCAGGGCGGCCAGTGCCGCGTACGGGAACCAGCTGTACGGGGCGGGCTGGCCCGGCTTGGCGAGGTAGTACAACGGCACGAGGATGGCGAGGGCGCCGATCGAGGGCAGTACCAGGTGCCGTACGGTCCGGAACTCCTGCGGGCGGTATCTGCGGTAGTACAGCGGCAGGGCGATGTTGGACGCGAGGTAGACCAGCAGGATCAGGATGGCGCCCAGGCTCGAGGACTCCGTGAAGAAGACCACGGGGTTCATCGAGCCGCCGTCGGAACCGAGCAGGTGACCCAGTCCCCAGCCTCCGATGATCAGCAGCGCGGTGACGGTGAAGGTGACGATCGCGTTGTTCGGCGTTCGGCGCGTGGGGTGCACATAGCCGAAGAAGGACGGCAGCAGCCCCTCGCGCCCCGCGTTGAACACTAGGCGGGCCTGGGAGTTGATGCCCGCGATCAGTACGCCCAGCGTGGAGGTCAGGCCGCCGACGTAGGCGAGGATCGCCAGTGCGCCGAGGGTGTGCTGGGCGACGTCGATGAAGGGGATCCGGGAGGCGCCGAGCCGCTCCACGTCGTAGCCGAAGCCGGTCACCGTGGCGTAGGAGAAGAGGATGTAACTGACGGTCATGATCGCGACCGAGGAGAACACGGCGCGGCCGACGTTGCGCCGCGGGTTCTCCGTCTCCTCGGCGAGCGCCGCCGAGTTCTCCCAGCCGATGAACAGGTACACCGCCAGCGGGAAGCCGGCTGCCAGCCCGCTGAGACCGTGGGTGAGGTGGCCGGGCATGAACGGGGCGGCGGACAGATCGCCGCGGTGCTCGACGATCGCCGCGACCGAGACCACGACGAGCACCAGCATCTCCACGCCGAAGAAGTAACCGGCCCACTTGGTGGAGACCACGATCCCGCGCAGCATCAGCACCACGGACAGCCCGGTCAGCAGCAGCGTCCAGATGATCCACGGCAGGTCCACGCCCGTGTAGTGGTGCAGGGTGATCTGCACGAAGCCACCCGAGATCGCGATCACCGAGGCCATCGCGATGATGTAGCCGAGTCCGGCCAGCAGGGCCGTGGTCACCGCGCTGACCGGCCCGAACGTCCGGCCGACGAAGGTGATGAAGCTGCCCGCTGAGGGGTGCGCCCGGGAGAACTCGGCCAGTGTGTTGCCGAGCAGCGCGACCGCCACCCCCGCCGCCACGATGGTCAGCGGGGACGCGACCCCCGCGGTGGTGGCCAAGAAGGCGAAGCCGAAGAAGAAGCTCATCGCCGGGCCGACGTTGGCCATCGTGGCGGCGGCGATGTCGGCCATGCCCAGGACGCCGCCGCGCAGACGCTGCGGCGGGCCGTCGGCGGGGCCCGACGTCGACGACGGGCCGACAGCTCCGGGGTCAGGCATGGCGATAGTTCCTTTTGCGAGGTGGCGGTCCCGGCGGGAGACGCGGGGACGGGGACGGGGGCGGGGACGGGGTCAGTTCGGTCCGGCGTGCCGGTGTGCCTTCACCGCGTGCACCGCCGGGTCCATCGCGCCACGGGCGAGTTCGACGAGCAGGTCGGCGTGGCAGCGGTTGCGGGCCCGTACGACCGAGGCATCCGGCGCGGGCCCCAGCAGGCACTGCCGACCGAGCAGGTCCGCGGCGAACTCACGGATCCCGACGCCACCGAGGGCCTCCGCTAGGTCGAGATGGAAGCGGGTCTCCAGCTCCAGCAGCCGGGCCGGATCCTCGGCATCGTCCATCTCCTCGACCAGCGCCCGCAGTCCGTCGAGCCGCCCGTCCGGGACCTCGCCGGAGCTGTGGGCCACGAGTCCGCATTCGAGCAGCAGATGGAAGGAGTCCAGCGAGGCCGCCTCGTCGACGTCGTGCAGCACGGCGACGACCGTGTCCCAGTCCGGCGCGACGAAGGTCCCGCCCGCCCGGCCCCGACGACGGTCGAGCAGACCGTCCTGACACATGGCCTCCAGCGCGCGGCGCACGGTGATCTCGCTGATCCCCAGTTCCTCGGCGAGGACGCCCGCGTCCGGCAGTCGGTCGCCCGGCGCCACGGACCTCAGACGCAACCGCAGGGCGATCCTGGACCTGACCAGTTCCGCTCCCGTGGGTCCCCGACCGGCCAGGACGCGGGTGTCCCACGCCCCGCCGAGCGGCGCGGGCCGCGCGGGCGCCGGCTGGTTGTAGGGACCGAACTTGCCCGCTGCATTCACCACGACGCCACCTTAACGGCCTGCTGGGCGTGGGCACGGCGCACGGCGACGGCATCCGTTCGTAAGGCTCTCGCGACCATGCCGCGGTGTGGTGCATGGGGACTCCCCAGGGGACCGGAACACGGGGACGACACGGTGGCAGCCACGGAGGACGGAGGACGCCGTCCGCGCTGCACGAAAAATAGAGCAAGGTGAACAGTTAAACAAGTCTTGTTCTTTTCGATCGTACTGAACTAATTTCCAGACGCCCTGGTCCGCACTCCCTCCATGGATGTCGAGATGACCACAACCGTCCCCAAAAGCCCTCCCACAGAGCCTCAGTCCGGCCTCCAGGCCGGACTGAAGAGCCGCCATCTGTCGATGATCGCCATCGGCGGTGTCATCGGCGCCGGCCTGTTCGTCGGCTCCGGCTCCGGCATCGCCGCCGCCGGCCCCGGCATCCTGATCTCGTACGCCCTCGTCGGCGTCCTGGTCGTTCTCGTGATGCGCATGCTCGGCGAGATGGCCGCGGCCAACCCCACCTCCGGCTCGTTCTCCGCCTATGCCGACCGTGCGCTCGGCCGCTGGGCCGGCTTCACCATCGGCTGGCTGTACTGGTTCTTCTGGGTCGTGGTGCTCGCCGTCGAGGCGACCGCCGGAGCCAAGATCCTTGCGGGCTGGATACCGGCGGTCCCCCAGTGGGGCTGGGCCCTGATCGTCATGATCGTCCTCACCGCCACCAACCTCGTCTCGGTGAGCTCCTACGGCGAGTTCGAGTTCTGGTTCGCCGGCATCAAGGTCGTCGCGATCGCAGCGTTCATCGTGGTCGGCGGCCTCGCCCTCTTCGGCCTGCTGCCCGGCTCGGACCACCCGGCGTCCGGCTTTTCCAACCTCACCGCGCACGGCGGCTTCCTGCCGAACGGACCCGGAGCGATCCTCACCGGCGTCCTGATGGTCGTCTTCTCCTTCATGGGCAGCGAGATCGTCACCCTGGCGGCGGGCGAGACCGCCGACCCGCGAGCCGCCGTCACCAAGTCCACCAACAGCGTCATCTGGCGGATCGCGGTGTTCTACCTGGGCTCGATCCTGATCGTGGTGTCGCTGCTGCGCTGGGACGACCCGGCGATCCTCAAGGACGGCTCGTACGTCGCCGCCCTGAGCTCCATCGGCATCCCGCACGCCGGCCAGATCATGAACGCCATCGTGCTGACCTCGGTGCTGTCCTGTCTCAACTCCGGCCTGTACACCGCCTCGCGCATGGCCTTCTCCCTCGGCCGGCGCAGCGACGCCCCGGCCGGCTTCGGGCGGACCACGGGCAGCGGAGTCCCGCGGGCGGCCATCCTGGCCTCGGTGGTCTTCGGCTTCGTCGCGGTCGCCTTCAACTACCTGTGGCCGGACACCGTCTTCCAGTTCCTGCTCAACTCCTCCGGCGCGATCGCCCTGTTCGTCTGGCTGGTCATCTGCTTCTCCCAGCTGCGGATGCGCAAGATCATCGAGCGGGAGTCGCCGGAGAAGCTGGTCGTCCGGATGTGGCTCTACCCCTACCTGACCTGGGCCACCATCGCCCTCATCACCTTCGTCCTGGGCTACATGCTCACCGACACGGCCGACGGCGGCGGCCGTGACCAGGTCGTCCTGTCGACCCTGGTGGCCGTGGGTGTGGTGGCCCTCGCCCTGATCCGCCGACGCCGGTCCGCCCGAAACGAGACAGGGACGCCGGACCGCGTCACCCTGTCGTAGGCGCACCTGCTCCGGTTCCGACCGCCGTGGTGGTGGCACGCGTCCTTCCGGCCGTGCCACCACCACGGCATCGGTCCGATCCAAGGCGGACGGCCCGAACCGCGCAGGCCGTCGGTCGCGCAGGTCGCGCAGGTCGCGCAGGTTGCGTCGGGCGCGTCGGCACCGCGGTGCCCGGTGTCAGGTGCGGCGGCCGATGGCGACGTAGGTGTTGCCGAAGAAGCGGAGGTCGGTCAGGGCCTGTTCGACCTGGTGGAACGCCTCGTCCCAGCGGGCGATGTCGTCCGGGGTGACAAGGCCCTCGGCGAGCAGGGCGTCACGGGCGGCCCAGGCGGGACCGCGCATACCGGGCGGGGGCGTCATGACGTTGATATGGCCCTCGTAGGCGATGACTTCGAGACCGGCGGCGGTGAGGAGCTTGTCGAGCCGGGTGCCGACGGCGAGGTCGTTGCCCCGGCGTCGGTGCAGCTCGCGGTAACGCTCGTCCATCTCGTCGTACGTGGCGGGCGCGCCCCGCAGCCGGAAGCCGGTCGCGTCGACGTCGACGAGGTACACCGTGCCGCCGCCGGGCCTGGCCAGCTCGGCGAGATGGTCCACGATCGCCTGTTCCCGGCCGCCGTTGTGGGCGAGCACGTGCCGGAGCATCACCACGTCGAACGAGCCCTCGGCCAGCCCGGTGGCGTCGGCGGATCCGGTGCCGGTGTGCACGGGGACGCCGGAGCGTTCGGCGAGCGCGGCGGCGACGGCCAGCGCGTCAGCGTCGCGGTCCACGGCCCAGACGGCACCGTCGGGGGCGACGATGTCCGCCAGCCGCACCGAGAGCGCGCCCGGCCCGCACCCCACGTCGGCGATCCGCGCCCCGGGAGCCACCCCGGCGGACGTCCACAGCTCGCGTTCACGCCGCTCGGCGATGTCGGCCATGAGCCGGTAGCGCGCGATCTCCGAGTCGTCGAGGGTCAGTGAGTAGTCGGCCACTGGGGTTCCTCCCATGGTTCGTCGGTGGCCCATTGTGGGCGGCCGGCCGCCGTCGCAGAGCATGACGTACGCGGCGTTTCGCCGGTTGACGGCTGTGAGGTGAAGTGAGGTGAAGTGAGGTGAGGTGAGGTGACTGCGCCGAAGCTTCTCCAAGGGCTGGCTCAGGGCGGGGAACGCGGACCGTGCTGATTGCCCTGGCCGAGGCGTTGTCGGATGGGACGTTCGTCAGCGGAGATGCCGTGAAACGCCGTTGATCCGCTCGTTGTCAGCCGCGTAGGTTCGCCCCTATGACAAACGTACGGATCGGTGTGATGCACGACCGCGACTGGGCCCCGGAGGCGTTGCCCGAGTTCGCGCGGCGGGCCGAGGCGCTCGGTGTGGACGATCTGTGGGTGGTGGAGGACCTCGGCTGGAACGGCGGCGTGTCGGCGGCGGCCGTGGCCCTGGGCGCGACCCACCGCCTGCGGATCGGCATCGGTATCACCCCGGCCCCGCTGCGCAGCCCGGCGCTGCTGGCGATGGAACTGGCCACACTGGCCCGGGTGTTCCCCGGCCGGCTGGTGGCCGGCATCGGGCACGGCGTGCGGGACTGGATGGTCCAGGTCGGTGTCGCGCCCCGCTCCCCGCTGGCTCTGCTGGAGGAGACGATCACCTCCGTGCGCGCGCTGCTGCGCGGTGAGCGTGTCGAAGTGACGGGGCGTGAAGTGAAGCTGGACGGGGTCGAGTTGGTCCATCCGCCGGCCGAGGTCCCGCCGGTCGTCGCGGGCGTGGTGCGCCCGCTCTCCCTCGAACTGTCCGGCCGGGTCGCCGACGGCACGCTGATCGCCGAGGGCCACGGTCCGCGCGATCTGGAACACATCCGTGAGCTGACCGCCAAGGGCGGCGCCACCGCCGACCACACCCTGACCGTCTTCGCCTTCGCGTGCGTCGGCGACGACCCCGACGAGGTGGCGCGCACCCTCCACCCCCACACCGAGGGCCACGGCGCGTGGCTGGGCCGCCCCCAGGAGGAGGTCTTCACCGTGTCCGGCGACGCCGCCCGGGCCGCCGACGGCATCCGCGCCCTCGCGGCGGCCGGCGCGGACACGGTCGTCCTGCGCTTCGTGGGCGAAGATCCGCTGGGGCAGTTGGAGGCCGTACTCGGAGCCCGGTAGGCGCCCCCGCCCGAGACGCGTCGCCCCCGCCCACGCGACGACGTGACGGAGCGGCGTCGACGAGTTGTTTTCGACCGCCCCGGACGGGGACCCGGGCCCCATGGTGCACATCGGATACACGATGATGACCGAGCAGGCCGGTCCCCGTGAGCTCGTCGACCATCTGGTTCGGGCCGAGAGCGCGGGCTTCGACTTCTCGGTCACCTCCGACCACTACTTCCCGTGGCTGCGCTCGCAGGGCCACGCTCCGTACGCGTGGAGCGTGCTGGGCGCGGCCGCCCAGGCGACCTCGCGCATTCCGCTGATGACGTACGTGACCTGCCCGACGTTCCGCTATCACCCGGCAGTGGTGGCGCAGAAGGCGGCGACGATGCAGTTGCTCTCGGAAGGACGGTTCCGGCTGGGGCTCGGTTCAGGTGAGAACCTCAACGAACACGTGGTGGGCGGCGGTTGGCCGTCCGTGAACGTACGGCACGACATGCTCGAGGAGGCGGTGGAGATCATCCGCTCACTCTTCGAGGGCGGCCACGTGAACCACCACGGGGCGCACTATGACGTGGAATCCGCCCGGCTGTGGGACCTGCCGGACGAGCCGCCGCCGCTCGGCATCGCCGTCTCCGGCGAGCAGTCGTGCGCCCTCGCGGGCAGGCTCGCCGACCTGGTCATCGCCACCGAGCCCGAGGCGGGGCTGCTCCAGGCCTTCGACCGGCACGGCGGCACGGGCAAGCCGCGCGTGGGCCAGCTGCCGGTGTGCTACGACCCCGACCGCGACACCGCCGTGCGGCGCGCTCATTCCCAGTTCCGCTGGTTCGGCAGCGGCTGGAAGGTCAACTCCGAGCTGCCGCACCCGGATTCGTTCGATTCGGCCACACAGTTCGTCAGGCCCGACGACGTCGCCGCGTCCATCCCGTGCGGCGACGATCCGGAAGCCTTCGTCGAGGCCGTACGCCCGTACGCCGAGGCCGGGTTCACCGAGATCGCCCTGGTGCAGATCGGCGGCGAGTCGCAGCCCGCGTATCTGGACTGGTCGGAGAAGACGCTGCTGCCCGCCCTGCGCGACGCCTTCGCATGACGCCACACCACCGAGCGGGAGCGCGTTGACCGGCTGCTCGCCACCGCGGGGCGCCGGACACGGTCCACGACCGGGACACCGGCGTCGTCGACGTCGTCGTCCGGTCCGAGTCGTCGTCCGGTCCGAGCTCGCCGCGGAAACCTCGGCCGCCACTCGCTAGCCGTCCGAGCCCTTCGGCCCGGCGTCCGTGTCCTCCTCCTTGTCCTGGCCCGTGGCGGCGGGGCGCAGGGCCTTGGCGCCGCCCTTCAGACGCTCCAGCGTGCGCGTCAGCTGCTGGAACGGAGACGTCGTCCTCGCACCGGACGGCTGCTGTCCGGCGGGAGCGGCCTCGGCGGACTCGCGGTAGGCGGCGAGCGCCTCATGGGCCCGTTCGGTCGCCTCCCGGTACAGGTCCCGGGACTGCGTCATGGCCTCCAGCGCCTCGACGTACATCGCCACCCGCTTCCGTTCCCGGGCGAGTTCCTCCTCGAGAGTGAGGAGGTGCCAGTCCTCCCGCAGTGCGGTGAGGGCCTCGCCGGCACCGTCCGGAAGCGGCTGCGGAAGCGCGGCGAACCGCGTCACCGCCGCGACGAGGTCGGCCGGCTCCGAACCGTCCAGGAACACCGTACGCACGGTGAAGTCCTCGGCGTCGTAGCCGGACGGGGCCGGGGTGCCGGGCAGCACCACCGCGCCGCCGCGTGGCACCTCCACGTCGAACTCCCGCAGCGCCCAGTTCACGACCCGCAGCTGATGCGGCGCGGCCCGGTGTTCCACGACGCGGTGGCGCAGGGTCGCCGGCAGCCATCGGGTGAGAGGCAGCCGACCGCGCTCGTCCGTGGTCATGGCCTCGTGGACGACGACGTGGACGCACCATCCGTCGTGCCCGGAGTCCCTCAGCAGGCGCCGTACGTCCTTGTCGTCCTCGGGCAGGGTGGTGATCCGGCTCAGCGAGAGGCCGGTGGCGGCGTCGTGGTCCCAGTCGCCGTACTCCGGCCAGAACCGGGTGACGGGGGAGGGCCATGCCGGGTCCCACGGCTGTTCCGCCTCCGCGAGCAGGGTCCACTCCCGCCCGCCGCCCAGGTCGGGCGCGAGGCTCAGCCGGGCGCGCACGGTCACCTCGTCGGGAACCCGCCATCGCGCCTCGAAGACCCGCTCAGGGGAGTCGCCCCCGGAGTCGGCCCCGGAATCGGGCACTTCCAGGAAGTCGTCGATGGCCTGGCTGTCCTTGAGCTGTCGCAGGGTATGACGGAGTACGCCTTCCGCGTCGGGTCCGACGTGGCGGCCGCGAGCCGGCCACACCGTCGGGGGAATCGTGGGACGGGCTGAGGGGGAGGTCGGCATGAGTCCATCGGGAAGCAGGGGCATGTGCGCCTGCCAGTATCGTCGCTGCGGCCCGGCGGAGATCACCCGGGGTCCCGTCGGCTTCCGCCCCTGCCGTGCGACCTGCCCGGACGTGGCCACGGCTGCTCACCTCCCCGGTCGGGGCGGGACACCCGACCCGGGACCACGTCGGCCACGCCCGACTCGTCCGCCGCGTCGTCACCCGTACGGGGTGCACTCCGTCCGCCGACGGCCTGACCGCCACCGGTGCTGCCGTGGCCGCCCAGCACGCCGGAAACGCCCCCGCGCCGCCTGTTCGCGGCCGATGCGGGCGGGTGGCGCACACCGGAGCACCGTTCGGGGCCGTCCGCGAGCCGTCCGCGGGCCGTGCGGGCGCCCGCGGACCATGAGCCTTCTCGGACACCGCGTGGCAGGCTCGTGCGGACAGACCTGCGCCTCCCGATGACCCGAACGACACACCCCCAGCGGAAGCCGTGCTCGGCGGCGCCCGGCTCAGCGAGCGAACACGTCCGCGAACTTCCGGCCCGACACCACCGGGTACCCGAAGTCCGTCGCGTTGAAGGACGTCACCGAGGTCGTCGTCAGGCCGGCGGCCGCGCCCCGCAGCACCCACGCCGCGCCGTCGTCGTAACCGTCCGGCAGGACGTCCTCGCCGAACGCGCCGACCGCGAGGTCGGCCTTGCCGTTGCCGTTGATGTCGCGCAGCCGGAGCGAGGAGCCGAAGTGGTCCCCGGCCTCCGCGGCGCCCGGCACACCCGTCGTGGCCTGGTGGAAGGACTGGGCGCCGGTCGTGGTCAGGCCGTCGGCACCGCCCTTGAGGAGCACGACGTCGCCGACGTTGCGCTTGCCGTTCACGTCCTCGTACGGAGCACCGACCGCGAGATCCGCGCGGCCGTCGCCGGTCACGTCGCCGAGGGCGAGCGCCGAACCGAAGTCGTCACCGACCTCGTCGGTGCCCGGGACTCCGGGGCTGTCCTGGTGGTACGTGCGGCCCTTGAGCGGCAGACCGGTCGCCGAGCCGTACCGCACCATGAACGAACCGCCCTCGACGCCCGCCTCGTCGGCGGTGACCAGGTCGTCGTACCCGTCGCCGTTGATGTCGCCCGTCGCGACGGCCGACGACCACCACGCGGCGGAGCCCGTCGTCCCGTCGTCGCTGAGGACCGTGTGGGAGGAGCCGATGTCGCCGGGGCCGCCGCGCAGCACGCCGAGGTAGCCGGGCATCGGGGAGCCGTCCGCCTCGTACTGGCGGCCGTGCAGGACGTACTCGAAACCGTTGCCGCCGTCCTGGGAGGAGAAGTGGGCGGCCACGATGCCGTCCAGTTGTACGCCGTCCGGCAGGAACTCCATCTCCGGGCCGAACGCGCCGTCCTGGGTGGGCTCGCCGTCGGCGTACCACCAGAAGGTGTCGGTGCCGACGACGGTCAGGTTGCCGGTGCCGTCCCCGTCGAGGTCGGCGAAGGCCGCGCCCTCGCCGAAGCCGGCGGCCTCGGCGGTCGGCGCGGTGAGCGCGATTCCACCGGACGTGAACGGCTGCGCACCACCCCAGACGATCGTCACCGAGCCGCGCGGCTTGCCGGTGACCTCCTCGCCGGGCGCGCCGACGATCAGGTCGGCGTAGCCGTCGCCGTTCACGTCGCCGCCGGTGACGTTCTCGCCGAACCTGTCCACGCTCTCCGAGGCGCCGGGCACGCCGGGGGTGTTCTGGGTGACGTTCACGAAGCGGGTGCGGCTGACGCCGGCGGCGGAGCCGAAGAGGACGGTGACCGTGCCGCCGCTCGCCTTGGGTGTGCCGATGGCGAGGTCGCGGTAGCCGTCGCCGTTGAAGTCGTCCGCCGGACCGGAGGGCGCCGCGACAGCCGTGGGCGCCCCGATCCCGGTGACGGCAAGGGCGAGTACGGCGGCAGCCGTGGCCACGGGCAGGGTACGTATGCGCAACGTGATGCTCCCGTTTCGATGATCCGACGCCCGTACGACGTTCTCGGTGCACAAAGGGTTGTACGGGGTGGAAGACGGGGTGAACGAGGAGGCGCCCGGCGCGTCGACCGGGAAGACGCGGACGACATCGCGGCCCGCGAACTCCGCGCCCGTCGGGCCCCCGTGGGCGACGAGAGCCTGGTGAAGGGTGAGGAGCATGGTTGGTTGACAGACTCGTCCCCTACTCTCGGGTGGGGAGACGTCAGGTGCCGTGGGGATCCAGGTCGGTGGATCCAGGTCGAGGAGACGATGGTGCTGGGAAGGAACACGCGGTTACTCGCGGGTGCCGTGGCCGTGGCCTGCATGGTTCTCGTCGGCCCCAGTGCGCCGAGCGGGGTCCTCTTCGCCAGGTCGCTGCCCGTCGATGCCGTCAGGGACGTCGTACCGAACCGGGTCATGACGTGGAACATCTGCAACCCCTGCGACGAGAGCGACGTCGACCGGGCAGCGGAGATCGCCACGTACGCGCCCCAGGTCATCGGCCTGCAAGAAGCCTGCGTGCGTGACGTCGAGAGGATCCGGGACCATCTGGAGAACCTGCACGGGCTGGTCTACCACGTCGAGTACGGGACGGTTCTTCGCAACTGGGGCCGCTGCGGGGGAGCGCCGTGGAGTCCGGGAGGCTACGGCCAGGCAATCCTCTCGGCGGCACCGATGACGGACCGCGTCAACGTGGAATACCCCGACGGCGGGTCGGAGGACCGCGGCTACCTGGCGGTCACCACCACGGTGGGCGGCCGATCCGTCCGGGTCTTCAACACACACCTCGCCCAGCGACGGCAAGAAGCGGTCCGGGCGGAGCAGACCGCCGTGCTCGCCGCGGACTTCGCCCGGCACGACCGCGCGATCCTTCTCGGTGACTTCAACGCCGTGCCGGACGCTCCCGAGCTCACCCCTATATGGAAGCTGGCCGCGGACACGGACCCCCGGTGTCGTCCCTCCTCCGCCGGCCCCTGCGGGCTGACCACCGACTGGAACAGCAAGTTCGACTACGTCTTCCTGCGAGGCATCGCCCCGCTCGAGCACCGCGTGCACCTCACCCCGTACTCGGACCACCATCTGGTGCGCGCCGACCTGGACCCGACCTGACAACGCTTCCGCTGCCGCGTGGCCAGGTCCTCACGGGCGTGGGGCGGCCGACGCCCGTTCAGGCGTCGTAGGTGTGGAAGCCGCGGCCGCTCTTGCGGCCGAGGTGGCCTGCGGCGACCATGCGGCGCAGCAGGGCGGGCGGCGCGTACAGCGGCTCCTTGTACTCCTCGTACATCGACTCGGCCACGGCCTGGGCGGTGTCGAGGCCGATGAGGTCGAGCAGACGCAACGGCCCCATGGGGTGGGCGCATCCGAGTTCCATGCCCCGGTCGATGTCCTCCGGCCGCGCGGAGCCCGACTCCACCATCCGTACCGCGCTGAGCAGGTAGGGCACGAGGAGGGCGTTCACGACGAAGCCGGAACGGTCGGGCGCCTCGATGGCCTGTTTACCCAGCCGTTCGGCGAAGCCGCGGGTGCGCCGCACGGTGTCCTCGCTGGTGAGAAGGGTGGGGATGAGCTCGACCAACTGCTGCACGGGCACGGGATTGAAGAAGTGCATGCCGATGACCTGCGCGGGCCGCCCGGTGACGACGGCGAGATCGACGACGGGTATCGAGGAGGTGTTGGTGGCCAGGACGGCCGCGGGGTCCTCGACCGCCTTGTCCAGGGCACGCAGGACATCGGCCTTGATGTCGCGGTTCTCGGCGACGGCCTCGATGACGAACTGACGGTCGGCCATGTCGCCGAGGTCATGGGTGAAGGAGAGCCCGGCGAGGGCCCGGTCCCGCTGCTCCTCGCTGAGCTTGCCACGCCGTACGCCCATGTCGAGGGAGGCGGTGAGCCGGCGGCGGCCCGCCTCGACCGCGTCCGGTGTGGCTTCGGCGACACGGACGTCGATGCCGCTGCGGGCGGCGACTTCGGCGATGCCGGAGCCCATGAGGCCGCAGCCGACGACGCCGAGACGGTTGACGGGATCCATCGGAGGTCCTATCTGAGAAATCGCTGCGGGGTGGTTTCGGGGGTGGGTCAGACGTTCCGGCGGTACTGGCCGCCGACCTCGAAGAAGGCTTCGGTGATCTGCTGAAGGGAGCAGAACCGGGTGGCGTCCATGAGGACGGCGAAGACGTTGCGGCCACTGGTCGCCGCGTCCTTGAGAGCGGCCAGGGCCTCGTGGGCCGGGTCGCGGTGGCTGCTCCGGAAGTCCCGCACCCGCTCCAGCTGGGACTGCTTCTCCACCTCGGTGGCCCGGGCGAGTTCCAGCTCCGGGGGCCGGCTGTCGCCGCCGGGGCGGAGGAAGGTGTTGACGCCGATGATGGGCAGGGTGCCGTCGTGCTTGCGCTGCTCGTACAGCATCGACTCGTCCTGGATACGGCCCCGCTGGTAGCCGGTCTCCATCGCGCCCAGCACACCACCGCGCTCGCTGATGCGCTCGAACTCCCGGAGTACGGCCTCCTCCACCAGGTCGGTGAGTTCGTCGATGACGAACGATCCCTGGAGGGGGTTCTCGTTCATCGCCAGGCCCCACTCGCGGTTGATGACGAGCTGGATCGCCAGTGCGCGCCGTACCGACTCCTCGGACGGGGTGGTGACGGCCTCGTCGTAGGCGTTGGTGTGCAGCGAGTTGGCGTTGTCGTAGATCGCGGTGAGGGCCTGCAGGGTGGTGCGGATGTCGTTGAAGTCCATCTCCTGGGCGTGCAGGGAGCGTCCCGAGGTCTGGACGTGGTACTTCAGCTTCTGACTGCGCTCGCCCGCGCCGTACTTCTCCTTCATCGCGACGGCCCAGATACGGCGGGCGACCCGGCCGAGGACCGAGTACTCGGGGTCCATGCCGTTGGAGAAGAAGAACGACAGGTTCGGGGCGAAGTCGTCGACGCGCATGCCCCGGGCGAGGTAGGCCTCGACGTAGGTGAAGCCGTTGGCGAGGGTGAAGGCGAGTTGGCTGATGGGGTTCGCGCCGGCCTCGGCGATGTGGTAGCCGGAGATGGACACGGAGTAGAAGTTGCGGACCTTGTGGGTGATGAACCACTCCTGGATGTCGGCCATCATCCGCAGGCTGAACTCGGTGGAGAACAGGCAGGTGTTCTGCCCCTGGTCCTCCTTGAGGATGTCGGCCTGCACGGTGCCGCGCACGTTCGCGAGCGTGTGGGCCCGCAGCTCGGCCTCCTCCTCGGGCGACGGATCCCGGCCCTCGGCGGCTCGGAACCGTTCCGTCTGCTGGTCGATGGCGGTGTTGAGGAAGAACGCCAGGATGGTGGGGGCGGGCCCGTTGATGGTCATGGAGACCGAGGTCGTGGGCGAGATCAGGTCGAAGCCGTCGTAGAGGGCCTTCATGTCCGCCAGCGTGGCCACCGACACTCCGGACGTGCCGACCTTGCCGTAGATGTCGGGGCGTTCGTCCGGGTCCCGGCCGTAGAGCGTGACCGAGTCGAAGGCCGTGGACAGGCGGGTGGCCGGCTGGCCCTCCGAGAGCAGCTTGAACCGCCGGTTCGTACGGAACGGATCGCCCTCGCCGGCGAACATCCGCGCCGGGTCCTCCCCGTCGCGTTTGAAGGGGAACACCCCGGCCGTGAAGGGGAAGTGACCCGGCAGGTTCTCCCCGCGCCAGAACCGCACCAGCTCCCCGTGGTCGGTGAACCGGGGCAGGGCGACGCGCGGGACCTTGTTGCCGGACAGGGACTCGCGGGTCAGGCGGGTGACGATCTCCCGGTCCCGGACCTTCACCACCAGCTCGTCCCCGGAGTAGGAGGCGACGACGGCGGGCCAGTTCTCGATCTGCTCCGTGATGTGGTGGGGGAGCTGCCTGCGGGCGTCCTCGAGGAGCGACCGCACGTTCGTCGGGTCGGAGTCGGCCGCGACGAGGTCGTCGCCGACCGCCTCCAGGCGTTGCACCCGCCGTGCGGCATCCGCCAGTCGGCCGGACTCGGCGTGGTAAGCGCGGACCGTGTCGGTGATCTCGGCGAGGTAGCGCACCCGGTCCGCGGGCACCACCTGCCGGATGCCGGCGGAGTGGCGCACGTGGACCGGTGCCAGCGCGCCCTCGGACAGCGGCAGCCCCTTCTCGGCCAGGCCGGCCTTGAGATGCTGGTAGAGCGCGGTGACACCGTCGTCGTTGAAGGTCGCCGCAGAGGTGCCGTACACCGGCATCTCCTCGGGCCTCATGCCGAACGCCTCGCGGTTACGGACCAGTTGGCGGCCGACATCGCGCAGCGCGTCCTGCGCGCCGCGCCGCTCGAACTTGTTGATCGCCACGACGTCGGCGAAGTCGAGCATGTCGATCTTCTCCAGCTGTGAGGCGGCACCGAACTCCGGTGTCATCACATACAGCGAGGTGTCGACGTACGGCACGATCGCCGCGTCCCCCTGGCCGATGCCCGGCGTCTCCACGATCACGAGGTCGAACCCGGCGGCCTTGACCACGTCGATCACGTCGGACAGGTGCTCGGGCAGCTCGTGGCTGCCACGGGTGGCCAGGCTCCGGAAGAAGACCCGGTTCCCGTCGAGGGAGTTCATGCGGATCCGGTCACCGAGCAGTGCCCCGCCGCCCCGGCGGCGGGTCGGGTCGACCGCGATCACCGCGATGCGCAGCTTGTCCTGCTGGTCGACGCGGAAACGCCGCACCAGTTCGTCGGTGAGGGAGGACTTTCCCGAGCCGCCGGTGCCGGTGATGCCGAGCACCGGCACGACCTGTGCCGCGGCGGCGGAACGCAACCGGTCCAGGAACTCCGTCGGCAGCTTGCCCAGTTCCGCGCCGGTGATGGCGCGGGCGATCGCGAAACGGTCCCCCGCGAGGACCGCCGCCGGGTCGGCGGGCCTGTCGTCCCAGAGGTCGAAGTCGCAGTCCTTCACGACCGAGTTGACCATCCCGGCCAGCCCCATCCGCTGGCCGTCCTCGGGCGAGAAGATGGTCACCCCGCTGTCGCGCAGCCGGGTGATCTCCTCGGGCACGATGACGCCGCCTCCGCCGCCCACCACGCGGATGTGCCGCGCTCCCCGCGAGCGCAACGACTCCACCAGGTACTCGAAGTACTCCACGTGCCCGCCCTGGTACGACGAGACGGCGACACCGTGCGCGTCCTCCTCCAGCGCCGCGTCCACGACCTCCCGCACCGAGCGGTTGTGTCCGAGGTGGATCACCTCGGCGCCCTGGGACTGGAGGATCCGCCGCATGATGTTGATCGACGCGTCGTGTCCGTCGAACAGGGCCGAAGCCGTGACCAGGCGGACGGGGTGCACGGGTCGGTGCAGGTCGCTCATGAGGGCCTTCCCGGACGGGGCGGGGGTACTGCTGTCCGTAGAGATAGTAGGACGTCCTAGTAAATTGCTGGGAGTGATCGCCGTCACAGGTCCAGGACCAGGCGTGGCCCGCACGAGCGGGAGACGCAGATGAGCATGGTGTCGCCGGCGGCCCGCTCGTCCTCGGTCAGCAGCGAGTCGCGGTGGTCGGGCCGGCCGTCGAGGACGTCGGTCTCACACGTGCCGCATGTGCCTTCCCGGCAGGAGAAGACCACCGCGACACCGGCCGCCTCCACGGTTTCGAGCACCGAACGATCCGGCGGCACGGTGAGGGTGAGCCCGGAACGGGCGAGCTCCAGCTCGAACGCCTCGGCCGGGCCGGTCTCGGCCGTCCGTACCGGGGCGAACCGTTCGACCCCCAGCGTGCCGGGGGGCCAGCCCGCGCACTGCTCCTGCACCGCCCGCAACAGGGGTTCGGGACCGCAGGCGTGCACCAGGGTGCCCTCTTCGGGGACGCCGAGGTGGGCGGCGAGGTCCAGCAGGCCGTACTCGTCCTGCGGACGGACGAGTACCCGGTCCCCGTGCCGGGCGAGGCGGTCCAGGAACGCCATGGAGGTACGGGTGCGCCCGCCGTACAGCAGACGCCAGTCGGCTCCCGCGGCCTCGGTGGCCTCGACCATGGGAAGGATGGGTGTGATGCCGATGCCGCCGGCGATGAACAGATGGCGGGCGGCGGGTCGCAGCGGGAAGTTGTTCCGCGGTCCCCGGACCCGCACGGTGGTGCCTTCGCGCAGACGGTCGTGGACGTACGCGGAGCCGCCGCGTCCCCGCGGCTCGCGCAGCACGGCGATCCGCCAGGCCTCGCGGTCGGCCGGATCCCCGCACAGGGAGTACTGACGGATCAGAATGCCGTCGCCGTCACCGCTGTCCAGGAGTACGTCGATGTGGGCGCCCGGTGCCCAGGCGGGGAGTGTCCCGCCGTCGGGGCGGCGCAGGGAGAGGGAGACGACGCCTTCGGCGGCGAGCGTACGGGTCGCGACGACAAGGGTCGTGTCGACCGGGGGTGGTTGGTAGTTCATGGTGGTCGGCTCCGGGGTTCAGGCCTGTGTCGGCACATGCAGCAGCAGCGCGTCGCCCTGGCCGCCGCCCCCGCACAGGGCCGCAGCTCCGCTGCCGCCGCCCCGCCGCCGCAGTTCCGCCGCGAGAGTCAGCACCAGTCTGGTTCCGGTCATGCCGACCGGGTGTCCGAGCGCGATCGCTCCGCCGTTGACGTTCACCCTGTCCAGCGGGATGTCCAGCTCCCGCACGGATGCCAGGGCCACTCCGGCGAACGCCTCGTTGATCTCGAACAGGTCCAGGTCGCCGGCCTTCAGCCGGCCGTCCCGGGACAGGGCGTCGCGGACCGCGCCGGCCGGCTGGACGAGCAGTGAGGGGTCGGGGCCCGCGACCGTGCCGTAGGCGCCGATCTCGGCGAGCGAGGTCAGGCCCTCGCGTCGGGCGCGTTCCGCGCTCATCACGACGACGGCCGCGGCACCGTCCGAGAGCTGTGAGGAGTTGCCCGCGGTGATGGTGCCCGTGCCGGAGAAGGCCGGCTTCAGGCGGCCCAGGCTCTCGGCGGTGCTTCCCGGTCGTACCCCCTCGTCGGTGTCCACGACCGTCTCGCCCCGGCGTCCGGCCACGGTGAAGGGGGCGATCTCCTCGGCCAACGCGCCCGACTCCTGGGCGCGGGCGGCCCTTTGGTGGGACAGCGCGCTGTACTCGTCCTGTTCCTCGCGGGTCAGGCCGAACGGCCGCTGGTGGCGCTCGGTGGCCGCGCCCATGGAGACGCCGTCGAACGCGCAGACGAGGGCGTCGCGGTCGAGGGCGTCCTCCGCCGCGGCCGCACCGTACCTCCAGCCGCTGCGAGCCCCGCGCAGCAGGTGCGGGGCGCCCGACATGGACTCCATGCCACCCGCGACCACCACCTCGTGACGGCCGGAGGCGATCATGAGGTCGGCCAGGGCGATGGCGTGCAGACCGGACAGACAGAGCTTGTTGACGGTGCTCGCGGGGACGGAGAACGGAACGCCGGCGCGGATCGCGGCCTGCCGCGCCGAGTTGGGGCCGGCCCCCGCCTGGACGACATGGCCCATGACGACGGCTTCCACGGCCGCCGGGTCGAGGCGGACGGCGGCCAGTGCCGCGCCGATGGCGTGGGCGCCGAGGTCGACCGCGGACGCGGTGCTCAGGGCACCCATCAGCCTGCCGAGGGGAGTTCGCGCTCCGGCGACGATGACGGATCCGGGCATGGCCGGGACCTCCTGGGGAGTGGGACGAGGTCAGGCGACCGCGCCGACGGCGCGTTCGGCGATCATGTGGGCCGACTCGTTCACCGAGTGCGGAACGATCCGGCCGCCGGGCATGCGCCGCACCCGGCTGACGGACGTGTAGTCGGGGTGGAACCAGAACATCGAGGGCAGGCCGAGCACCGTCGCCAGATAGGTGTTGGTGATGCCGCCGTGGCACACGGCCGCGACCCGCCCGCCGGGATGGGCGTCGAGGATGGTGTCCATGGCCCGCACGGCTCGCGCGCGAAAGGCGTCCCAGTCCAGATCGGGTACGAAGTCCTCGTAGCGCCCCTCGGCGAGCGCCACCGCCCGCGGATCGTCCGTGCCGATCTGCTCCGGTGGGGTATAGGGCTGGGACACGTCGGTGTCCCACTCGCGCAGGTCGTCGAGGACGGTGGCCGTCATGCCCGTGAGCCGTTCCAGGGGCGCCGCCGTCTCGCGGGCACGCCGGAACGGGCTCACGTACAGCGCGTCGACGGCTTCGTGCACGAGCCAGGCGGCGAGGCGCTCGGCCTGAGCGGTGCCCTCCGGCGACAGCCCCGGGTCGAACACGCCCGCCAGGGGGAGGCCGTGCCGGATGAGGAGGAGTTCGGTCATGGGTGATCCTTCGTACGCGGGAAGGCGGGAAAGGCGGAAGGGGCGGGCGGATCGGCTCAGCCGGCGATGGTCCGCTCCGAGCTCCAGTAGGGGCGGCGCATCGCGCGCTTGTCGAGCTTGCCCATCGCGTTGCGCGTCAGCTCGGGAACGAACTCGTACGACTTCGGGCACTTGTGGGTGGCGAGGCGCTCGCGGCAGAACCCGTCCAGCTCATCGGCCGGCGGCTCGTCCCCCGTCACCACGACCAGCGCCCGCAGCGACTCGCCGAAGTCCGGGTCGGGCACGCCGATGACCGCGACCTCGGCGACCACCGGGTGCTGCCGCAGTACGGCCTCGCTCTCGGCCGGGTAGAGGTTGACGCCGCCGGAGACCACGACGTCCGCGGCCCGGTCGGTGATGAAGATGTAGCCGTCCGCGTCGACGTAGCCGATGTCGCCGAGCGTGAAGACGCCGGGGGCGACATAGGCGGCCTTGGTCTTGTCCGGATCGGCGTGGTAGCGGACGCCCTGGTCGTCGGGTGCCCGGAAGGCCAGCAGCCCGCGTTCGCCTCGCGGCAGTCGCCGGCCGTCGTCGTCGGTGACCAGGACCTCGAACGGGGGCCTGGCGCGTCCGACCGAGCCCGGGTGCGCCAGCCACTCGTCGCTGCTGATGCGGGCCACGGTTCCCGCCTCGCTGGCGCCGTACGACTCGGTCAGCACCGGACCGAACCAGTCGATCATGGCCCGCTTCACGTCCGGCGGACACGCGGAGCCCGTGTGCGAGACCTGCCGCAGGCTGGAGACGTCGTACCGGGCGCGGACGTCCTCCGGCAGGGCGAGCAGCCGTTGGAAGTGGGTGGGCACCATCACCGTCGAGGACACCCGCCACCTCTCCACCCGGCTGAGGAACGTCTCCGCGTCGTATCTGCCGAGGACGACCACCGGCTGACCGGCCGCCAGGTGTCGCAGCGAGGTCAGTGGCGCGTTGTGCTGCAGGGGGCCGCACACCAGGTGCGGTCCCGGCGGGAATCCGGGCCGGGCGGACATCGCGGTGAGGTAGGCGGAGCTGTCGGCGACCGGTCCGCTCACCCAGCGCACCTCGGTGCCACGCGCCCGTCCGGTGGTTCCCGAGGTGTAGACGAGTGGAGGCCGGGCGGGCCGGTCCGTCGGGACGGTGCGCCCGGCGGGCGCCGCCGCCAGCCACAGGTCCCAGTCGAAGGCGTGCCCGATCGCCGGGGTTCCGTGCATGACCAGCGGCAGGCCCAGTTCCCGGGCCGCGTCGAGGGCGGCACCCGCGCCGACGGGGCCGGCGACGATCCCGGTCACGCCCGCGTCGATGATCTGGTCGACGAGCTCGCCGGACGTGAGGTTCCGGGCCGTGGCCACGGTCCCCACTCCGGCACGCAGGCCTGCCAGATGGGCCACCAGCGTGGGGATCGCGTTGTCGCCGAGGACGGCGACACGGTCGTCGGGACCCGGAGCGAACTCCAGCAGCCGCGCCGCCGCCCGTGCCACCTGGTCGGCGAGGCCGGACCAGGACAGCACGGCCAGGTCGTCCACCAGGGCGGGCTCATCGGGTGTCTCCTGGGCGCGACGGTCGAGTGGCAGCAGCGACATGGCTCCTCCGGCGGCTCCTGGGGCCTCTCCCGATTCGAGGGGAGAGGGGATGCGGAGACTGTAGCGTTTATCAAGAAAGTACGGAACACTCTGGTCCCGAGAGAAGCCATTCCCGCACGCTCAAGGGGTCGGGTGGACGCCCTCTCTGTTACCCGTTACTGAATCTTCCGTCTGGTAAGTACCCCGAGGAGGAGCCATGTCGCAGCCCGATCCGGACGCATGGCGCACACAGGTCCGGCAGTGGCTGGCCACCGTGCTCGAACCGGCGCGGCCGCCGGAACCCGACCAGGACGCCGACCTCGCCGTGTTCCACAACCTCCCCGAGGACGAGGAACGCCTGCTGCTGGAGCGCTGCCGCGCCTATCAGCGAGCCCGCTTCGACGCCGGCTACCAGGCGCTGACCCTCCCCGTGGACAAGGGGGGTGCGGGCCTGACCGCCGCCCATGTGGCGGCCTTCGCCGAAGAGGAGTCCGCGTACGAGGTGCCGCCGTCCACCGAGCTGATCAGCGTCACCGTGCGCCTGGTCGCGATGGCCGTCTCCCTCTTCGGTACGCCCGAGCAGCTCCACGAGCACGCACGCGCCTTCCTGCGCACCGACCTGCTGGCCTGCCAGCTCTTCAGCGAACCCGGTGCCGGATCCGACCTCGCGGCCCTGCGCACCCGCGCCCGGCGGGACGGTGACCACTGGGTGATCGACGGCCAGAAGGTGTGGACCTCGGGCGCCCAGTTCGCCGACTACGGGCTGCTGCTCGCCCGCACCGACCCGGACGTCGTCAAACAGGCCGGCATCACCGCCTTCCTGGTGCCGATGGACGCCCCCGGGGTGGAGACGCGCCCCATCCGGCAGATGAGCGGCGGCGCCTCCTTCAACGAGGTGTTCCTCAGCGGCGTACGCGTCCCGGACGGGCTTCGGCTCGGACGCCCGGGCCAGGGCTGGGAGGTCGCCACCACCACCCTCGCCTTCGAACGGACCGCGTCCGGCAGCGGCAACCGCCGCAAGGGCGGCACCTTCTCCGACGTCCTGGCACTCGCCCGCTCCCTCGGCCGCACCTCGGACCCGCTGGTCCGCCAGCGCCTCGCCGACCTGTATGTGCGGGCCGCCCTGCGCGCGGCCACCGTGGACCGCGTGGCCAGGACGAGCGCCGCCGGTGGCCGGCCGGGACCGGAGGCGTCGCTGACCAAACTCATGGCCTCCGACCTGCTCACCCGCACGGGGCAGGTGGCCGCCGAACTGATGGGGGCGCGGATCACCGCCGACACCGGGGAACCGGGCACGTTCGCCTGGACGCAGCATCTGCTCGGCGCCCCCGGCTACCGGCTGGCCGGGGGCACCGATCAGATCCAGCGCAACCTGATCGGCGAACGGGTACTGAAACTGCCGCCGGAGCCGAGGGCGGACCGGGCGCCCTTCTCACAGCTTCCCGGTAACTGAGCCACCGGCACAGTTCACCGGTCACACACGGACCGTTTCGGCAATCACGAAGGAGTGACAGCGATGGATCTGGGACTGACAGGCGCCAAGGCACTGGTGACGGGGGCGAGCCGGGGTATCGGCCGCGCGGTCGCCGCCACCCTCGCGGCCGAGGGCTGTGCGCTGGCGCTGTGCGCCCGGGGCGAGGAGGGGCTCGCCAAGGCCGCCGCCGAGCTGCGTGGCGAGGGGGCCACGGTGTTCGCGGAACCGGTCGACGTCACCGACCCGGCCGCCCTCGCGGGTTTCGTGGAGCGGGCGGCCGCCGAACTCGGCGGGCTCGACCTGCTGGTGTCCAACGTGTCGGCGGGCAATGTGAAGGGCCCCGAGTCCTGGGAAGCGAGCCTGCGCGGCGACCTGATCCCGTTCGCGGGACTCGTCGAGGCGGCCCTGCCGCACCTGGAGGCCTCCGACCGGGCCGCCGTCGTGGCCATCGGCACCACCAACGCCTCCGACACCGCGCGCCCGGCCGGAGCGAACTCGTACTCCGCGCTCAAGGCGGCCGTCGTCCAGCACGCCTCGGCCCTCGCCCACGCCCTCGCGCCGAAGGGCATCCGCGTCAACACCGTCTCGCCCGGCCCGATCGACTTCCCCGGCGGCGCCTGGGAGACCATCCGCACCAGCCGTCCGGAGGTGTACGAGGAGGTGCTCGCCAAGCTGCCGATCGGCCGCTACGGCACAGCGGAGGACGTGGCCGCGGCGGTGGCGTTCCTGCTCGGGCGGACCGGCTCCTTCTGTGTCGGCGTCAACCTCGTGGTGGACGGCGGGCTGCTCACCCGCGTCCAGTACTGAGCCGTGGCGGGCCCGGCCGGACGCCTGGACGCCGTACTGGTCTGCGGCGGCCGGTGGCACGACTTCGACCACGCGCGGCTGCGACTGCTGGAGCTGCTCGGTGAGCATCCACGGGTGCGCACCACGGTGTACCAGGACTACGACTGCCCGGCCGCCCTCGACAACGCCGATCTGCTGGTCACCTACACCTGTGACGTCCGGCCCCGCCCGGCGCAGCGGGCCGCACTGGCCCGTTTCGTCGAGCGGGGCGGGCGCTGGCTCGCCCTGCACGGCACCAACGCCGTGATCGAGCCGTCGACGAGCGACGGGCCGCGGGAGTTCACGACTCCACGGCTGCTCGGGGAGCTGGCCCAGGTGCTCGGCAGCCAGTTCGTCGCCCACCCGCCGATCGAGCCGTACGAGGTGCTGGTGACCCGGCCCGACCATCCGCTGGTCGCCGGGATCGCACCGTTCACGGTCACCGACGAGCTGTACGTGTGCGAGCTGCACGGGGAGCTGGAGGTGCTGCTGCACGCCGAGTACACGGGGCCGTGCCGCGGTTTCGCCGAGGGGGACACGGCGGCCCGCGACGACGCGCCCCGACCGGTGCTGTATCTCAAGCGGCACGGAGCCGGCGAGGTCTGCTACTTCACCCTCGGCCACTGCCGGGGGCGCTACGACGTGCAGGACCTCGGGGTGGACGACACGGGGCGCGTGGACCGGGGCCCCTGGCAGACACCGGAGTTCCTGACGGTGCTGCGGCGGTGCGTGGAGCGGACGGTGGGTGAATGAAGCCCGGCAGGGGAGCGGGCCGGCTCCTGAGCGAGGCTCGGGCGCCGGCCCTGCGGGGATCGCGGCTCAGGCGTGCGGCAGTACCACCGCGCGGCCGCTGATCTCCCCGGCGTGCAGACGCTCGTACGCCTCGGGTGCCTGGTCCAGCGTGAAGGTCTCGACGTGGGAGGACACCAGACCCTGCCGCGCGAGCTCCAGCACCTCCATGAGTTCCGTCCGACTGCCCCAGTACGGGAAGGAAGCCGTCACCTCGAACGGCAGCCCGCCCCCGAAGCCGACGGCCAGCGTGCCCCCGCCGAGGCCGACGACGCTGACATCGCCCTCCACCGCGACCGACGCGGCGGCCACGGCCAGGGTCGCCTCGGCCCCGACGAAGTCCAGGACGACCTCCGCGCCCGTACCGCCGGTCAGTTCCCGGATCGCCGCGGCCGCCTCGCCGTCGGAGAGCAGCGTCTCGTGCGCGCCCACCGTGGCCGCCAGTTCCAGCTTCTCCTTGCTCACGTCGAGGGCGACCACACGGGCCGGGGTCAGCGCGCGCAACAGCTGCACGGCGAGGTGCCCCAGACCACCCACGCCGATCACCACCGCCGTGCTGCCGGGCAGCAGCTTCGGCAGCGACCTGCGGATGGCGTGATACGGGGTCAGCCCGGCGTCCGTGAGGGGCGCGGCCTGCACGGGGTCGAGTCCGCGCAGCGGAACCAGATGGCGGGGAGAGTTCACCACCACGTACTCCGCCAGGGCGCCCGGTGAGCCGAGCCCCGGCGGCAGGATGCCGAGTGCGGAGGCGTGCGGACAGCAGTTCTCCTTGCCCTCGGCGCACTTGTGGCAGCGCCCACAGCCCCACGGGCCGTACACCGCCACCGCCTCGCCCTCCGCGAGGGCGCCGACACCGGCGCCCACCGCCGCCACGGTCCCCACCCCCTCGTGACCGAGTGTCATCGGCAGCGCGTAGGGGAACTGCTCCTCGGGCCAGCCCATCACCGCCAGATCGGAGTGGCAGAGCCCCGCCGCCGTCACCTTCAACAGAACCTGACCCGGGCCGGGCTCGGGCACCGGCACCTCCACGACCTCGGGGGCATGCCCCACCCGCCGGTACTGAACAGCCTTCATCCTCAGACCTCCTTGCCCGTAGTGATATCCGGTCGAGGCCCCGATCGGCGGCGCAGAACGGCGGGCAGGGCGATCCGGCCACCCGTGAGGACCAGCGCCACGATGAGGACCGAGCCGGTGAACAGGCTCGCGGCCCACTGCGCGCTGGTGGCGAGCCCGAGTCCGGTGATGCCGGTGCCGAGCAGGAGGACCGCGAGGACCGTGCCCCAGGCGTTGAAGCGGCCCGCCCGCAACTGGGTCGCCCCGACGAACGCGGCGGCGTACGCCGCCAGCAGATACGGGGTGCCCGCGGTGGGCGAGCCGGAGCCGACCGAGGACGCGAAGACGACGCCGGCGAAACCGGAGAGCAGCGCGGAGGCCACCAGGGTCAGGAAGCGCAGCCGGTCCGTGCGCACCCCCTGCAGCCGGGCCGCGTCCGCGTTGAAACCGGTCGCGTACAACCGGCGCCCGGTGGCGGTGTGTTCCAGCAGGAACCAGATGGCGACGGCGGCGAGCAGCAGATACAGCACCGGCAGCGTGATACCGCCCGCGTCCAACTGGGCGATGCTCGCGAACGGCTCGGCGAGCAGCTGCACACCGGTGATCGAGCTGTCGTTGGTGACCATGGTGATCAGGGACTGGATCAGCGCGCCGGTGGCCAGGGTGGCGATGAACGAGTCGACGCGCAGGACCACCACCACGATGCCGTTGACGACGCCGATCAGCAGCGCGGCGGTCATCGCCAGGGCGATGGCCGTGCCGGGACCGAGCCCGGCGGAGACCATGAAGTAGGCGGTCAGCACGCTGGTGAGCGACATGGTGTAGGCGATCGAAAGGTCGAAGACCCGTGCGGCCAGCGGCGGTACGACGCTGAGGGCCACCAGGCCCGCCACGGCGTTGCCGTTCAGTACCTGCTTGACCGTGATGGCGGTCGGGAACGTGTCCGGCGCCCACACGGAGAAGAGCACGACGATGACCAGCCACACGTACACGGCGCCGATGTTCCGGAACGACAGGGCGGCCACCGCCCGTCGGACCGCTGTCCCCGGTACGGACACCATGGATCTCTCCGGTGCGGACGGCGGGAGCCCCGCCGCCCGGGTCGGGGTGGACGTCATGTCACTCGGTTCCTTCCATGGCGTGCACGAGCGCGGACTCGGTGATGTCCCGGCCGCTGATCTCCCGTGCGATCCGGCCGTCCCGCACCACCAGGACGCGGGTGCACAGCGCGAGCAGGTCCTGTGTGTCGGTGGAGGACACGATGACGCCCATGCCCTCGTCGGCCTGCCGCTCTATCAGGTCGTACAGCTGCAGACGGGTGGCGATGTCCACGCCCGCCGTGGGTTCGCACAGCGCCAGCACCGGCGGGCGCTGTGCCAGACAGCGGGCCATCACGACCTTCTGCTGGTTGCCGCCGCTCAGCGTGGTGATCCGCGCCCCGCGGCCGGCCGTTCTGACACCGACCCGCCGAATCCAGTCCTCCACCAGGGCGGACTCGCGGCGTCGGCGCAGCCGCCCGGAACGGGCGCGCAATCGGCCCAGGAGCGGCAGGGTGAGGTTCTCGCCGACCGAGAAGTCGCCGATCACGCCCTCGCCCGCCCGGTCCGCGGGAACCAGGGGAAGGCCCAGACCGTCGGCGTCGCGCGCCTGCGTCCACCGCTCGGAGCGCCGGGGCAGCCGCAGCCTGCCGTTCACCCGCCCGGCATGGGCCCCGCACACCGCGTACGGCACGATCTCGTGGCCGGAGCCGGCCAGGCCGGTGATGCCCAGACGCTCGCCGCCGGCCAGGTCGAACCCGACGCCCCGCAGGGGCCCGGCCCACAGGTCCCTGACCTCCAGCACCGGGTCGGCGCGGCTCGCAGGGGGCGGTGGTCGGTGGTCGGTCTCCATCTCCTCGCCCGCCATCAGCTCCGCCAGCGCACGCGGGGTGAGCTCGGCGACCGGGCGGGTGGCGATCCGGCGTCCGCCGCGGATCACGGTGACCCGGTCGGCGAGCGCGAAGATCTCGTCCATCCGGTGCGAGACGTACAGGACGCCGGCGCCCGCGTCGCGGACCTCCCGCACGATGTCGAAGAGGCGGGCCACCTCGCCGGGCGGCAGCACGGCGGTCGGCTCGTCGAGCACCAGGACACCGCGCCGGCCCTCCCAGCCCTGCAGCGCGGCGGCGATGGCCACCACCGTGCGCTGGACGGGGGTCGCCGTCGCCAGCGGCCGGCGTACGTCGATACCGAGGCCGAACCGTTCGACGAGGGCGCTCGTGCGCCGCTCCATCTCCGGCCAGCGGATGTTGCCGAAGGCCGTTCTGGCGAAGCCGTGGCTGAGCGCGAGGTTGTCGATGGCGCTCAACTCGCCCACCAGCCCCAGCTCCTGGTGGACGAAGCGGAGCCGGTCGTGCCGGGAAGCCGTGACCTGGCCGAGGTCGAAGGGCTCACCGTCGAGTTCGGCCACGGCGCCGGGCTCCGCGTGGTGGTAGCCGGCGAGGATCTTGATGAGGGTGGACTTGCCGGAGCCGTTGGGCCCGATCAGGGCGTGGATCTCGCCCGGCGCGACCTCCAGATCGACGTCTTCGAGCGCTTGGGTGCCGCCGAATCTCTTCGACAGGGCGGCCACCCGCAGCACCGGGCCGGTCAACTCAGCCCCCACAGCGCCTTGAACTGCGCCTGGTAGTCCTCGACGATCGGGAAGTCGCCGTCGGCCGAGGGCAGGTTGTCCTTGGTGACGAGCATGTTGGGCAGTGCGGCCTTCTGGTCCACGTCCATGGGCTGGCCGGTGAAGTGCCGGGCCAGCGCGTCGGCCTGGAGCCAGGCCGTCTCGTGGGAGTTGAGCGCCATCGCGCCGTCGGTGAGACCGCTCTGGATGTACTGGTAGTTCTGCGCGTCACCGACGTTGACGACGATGTGCTTGCCGGTGATGCCGGCGGTCTTCAGCGCGGTCGGCACGCCCACGTTGAGCAGGCCCAGGGAGAAGACGACGTGGGTCACCTTCGGGTGCGACCGGAGGTACGACACCACGCGGTCCGGCATGTCCTTGCCCACGGCGGTGATCGGCACATCGACGTTGTCCAGCCCGCAACCGTCGCACCACTTCTTGTACTTGGCGGCGAAGGAGTCCTTGACGGGCTTGAGGATCGTGTAGGCCGGAAGGTCGAAGTAGACCGTGTTCGCCTTGGCGTCACTGTTCGACACCACCCATGAGGCGAGCATCTCGCCCTGGACGCCGACGTCGTCCGGCCCGTTCTTGAGCAGGGAGATGCCGTCGCCCAGCAGGTCGTCGGCGTTCGACTGGATGACGGGGATCTCGGCGGCCTTCAGCCGGGCCAGCTGCTTGGCGTAGACGGCACGCGGGAAACCGGAGGCGATGACGGCGTCCGGCTTGTCGCGCAGGGCCTGTTCGTAGGCGGCCTGGACGGACTCCGGGGTGCCCTGGGTGGCGATCTGCTTCACCTCCCAGCCGAGTTCCTCGGCGGCCTCGGTGAAGAAGTCGGCGAGGTCCTTGCAGGACTGGACGCCGCAGAGGATGAAGTCGATCTTCTTGCCCTTGGGGATCTTCTTGCCGACGGGCTGGGTGACGGAGATCGACTCCGGGCGCTCGGAGTACTTCGCCAGGGCCTCGCGGGCCGCCGTCAGGCCGGGGGAGCCCGGTGCGGCCGCCTGCGTGGAGTCGGCGGCCGGAGTGGTGCCGGTACCGCACGCCGCCAGGGCGAGCAGTGAGGCGACGGAGAGGGTTGCGGTGAGGGCACGGCGGACCGCGCGACGGGGTCTGGAACTCATCGTTGAGTACTCCCGAGAGGTGTCGCCTGCGCTGCCGCGACCCGCGTCGCTCCCGCGTCCGCGGCGGTCGGGCTCCGGTCAGGCGGATCGATTCTGTGTCGCCCCGGGGCGAGGACGCCGCGGCGCTGGGGCCGGGACGGCGGAGACCGTCCAGGAACGGAGAAACTTTTGAGGAACTACAGCCTCAAGTGGGTCGGAGTGTGACATGCCCCAGCGGTCTTGGGGAGAGGGCCGCCGTAAGAAATTCCGGTCTCAGCGGTGAATGTCGTGGTGGGCGAGGAAAACGCGAGGGGTCGGCCACCGGCATGAGTGTTGCTCCATGCCGCCACCCGTAACTACACTCACTCTAAAGTTTCTGCCGGAGGAGAGATGATGGACGAAACGTCGGAGCCGCCCACGGCGCGGTGCCCCGGGCCCAGCGTCCAGGACTACCTCGACCGGGACAGCCGCCCCGTTCCCCCCGCCCTGAGGTACGAGCGCAACGACTACCTCGGCAGCGAGGACATCGACACCGCCCGCTTCACTTCCCGCGAGTGGGCCGAACGCGAGATGCGGCAGGTCTGGCGGCGCGTCTGGCAGTTCGCCTGCCTGGAGAGCGAGATCCCCGAGGTCGGCGACCACGAGGTCTACGAGATCGGTGACGACTCCCTCATCGTCGTCCGCACGGCCCCCGACGAGATCCGCGCCTACGTCAACGTCTGCCTGCACCGCGGCCGCAAACTGCGCACCGGCGGCGGCAACGTCAGCGAGTTCCGCTGCTCGTTCCACGGCTTCGCCTGGAACCTCGACGGCACGATGCGGACCCCGCCCTGCGCCTGGGACTTCCCCCACGTCACCCCGGAGAAGTTCGCCCTCCCCGAGGCCCAGGTGGCCACCTGGCGCGGCTTCGTCTTCATCAACATGGACCCGTACGCCGAGTCCTTCGACAGCTACCGCGGCACCTTCGACGACTACTACATCTGGCCGCTGGAGAACCGCTACAAGTCGCTGCACATCGGCAAGGTGCTGCCCTGCAACTGGAAGGTCGCCCAGGACGCGTTCATCGAGTCCTTCCACGTGATCGCCACGCACCCGCAGATGCTGCCGTGGCTCGCCGACGCCAACTCGCAGTACGACGTCATGGCGGACCAGCCGAACTGGAACCGGATGATCAACATCCAGGGCGCGCCCAGTCCGCACGTGGCGGACTCCGTCACGGAGGAGGACGTCCTGGAGACGTTCTACGACTCGCGGTCCTTCTACGCCGCCGCCCAGGGCCGTGACCTGGTGATGGGGGAGGGCGACGCACTGCCGGCGATCCCGCCCGGTGGCACCGCCCGGCAGGTCCTCGCCGAGCGGATGCGCGCGCAGTTGGAGGCCACCTCGCAGCAGGACTTCTCCAAGACCCCCGACACCGAACTGCTGGACGCCATCAACTACCTGCTCTTCCCCAACTTCAACCCCTGGGGCGGCGCCAAGTCGAACATCATCTACCGGTTCCGGCCCCACGGACTCGACCCCGACTCCTGCACCGCCGAGATCATCTTCATGTCCTCCCCGAAGCAGCCCGGCGAGACGCCACCCCCGGCGAAGATCCGCTGGGTGCCCGAGGACATGCTCTTCGCCGACATCCCCGAACTCGGTGTGCTCGGCCCGGTCTTCGACCAGGACTGCGAGAACCTGCCCTACGTCCAGCAGGGTCTGAAGGCGATGCGCAAGCCCGGCATCACTCTGGCCAACTACCAGGAGAGCCGCATCCGCCACTTCAACCAGACGCTCGACCAGTGGATGAACAAGTGACCCACCGGGTGGCGGTCAGACCCTCCGGCGTCGAACTCGAAGTCCTCGACGGCGAGGACCTGTTCACCGCCGCCCAGCGGCTCGGCTACCGCTGGCCCACCGTCTGCGGCGGCAGGGGCACCTGCCGTACCTGCTTCGTCCAGGTCGACGAGGGCGCCGAGAACTGTTCCCCGGTGGGCCCGCTGGAACGCGAGGGCATCGAGTCCCTGCGCAGACCGGTGGACGGCCTGACCCGGCTCGCCTGCCGGCTCCGGGTCGACGGCCCGGTGACCGTGACCAAGCGCGGCGTGCGCCGCCGAGTGCAGGAGTGAGGCCCCCATGTCCAAGCAAGTGATCCACCCACTCACCGGGCACGTGTACCGGCTCACGGAGGACGGACTGGTCGAGGTGACCGACCCCGGGACAGGGGCGCAGGGCGTCTTCGACTTCCAGGCCCGGTGGCAGTCGGGCGAACTGCGCCACGCCGACCTCCAGATGGCCGGCTGGGTCGGCCGCCTCGCCCAGCGGCGTACGCCCCCGCAGCCGGAGCGGTGAACCCCGTGACGCCCCGTACCACCCGGGTGGTCTGTCTGGTGCGCCGACCCGACGGTGAACCGCTCCCCGGCGACTTCGCCGTGGAGGACCGCCCGCTGCCGCCCCTGGGCGAGGGACAGCTGCTCGTGCGCAACCTCTACATGAGCGTCGACCCGTCGATGCGCGGGCGCCTGGAGAGCACCGAGAAGCACTACACGCACAACTTCACCCCGGGCTCGCCGCTCGACGGCCGCGCCCTCGGTGTCGTGGAGGAGAGCCGCTGCGCCTCGGTGCCGCCGGGCACGTACGTACGCCACCAACTCGGCTGGCGGGAGCGGGCCGTGCTCGACGCGGCGGACACCGACGGCGCAGGCCGTATCGATCCCCGGCTCGCCCCGCTGCCCACCTGGCTGGGCCTGCTCGGCCAGACCGGGTTCACCGCGTACGTGGGCCTGACCCGGATCGCGGAACTGCGTCCGGGCGACACCGTCCTCGTGTCGGCGGCGGCCGGCGCGGTCGGCACCGCGGCCGGCCAGTTCGCGCGTCTGCTGGGCGCGGACCGCGTCATCGGGACCGCCGGAGGCCCGGACAAGTGCGCCCTGCTGGTGAAGGAGTTCGGCTACGACGCCGCCGCGGACTACCGCGCGGAGCCCGTGCGGGACGCGCTGGCCCGGCTGGCGCCCGACGGCATCGACGTGTACTTCGACAACGTCGGCGGTGAGCAGCTCGCCGCCGCGCTGCACGCGCTGCGCACCGGTGGCCGGGTCGCCCTGTGCGGCATGATGTCGCAGTTCGGCGGCGACCGACGGTCCGCCGACCTCAACCAGTTGATCCAGGCGGTCCTCAAACGGCTGACCCTGCGCGGATTCATCGTCCGCGACCATGACGACCTGCGGCCGGAGTTCGAACGGCGGGTCGCGGGCTGGCTCGCCGAGGGCCGGATCACCGCGCGCGAGACGGTCGTGGACGGTCTGGACAACGCGGCACAAGCCCTGCTGTCCCTGCTGCGGGGCGGCAACATCGGCAAGATGCTGGTCCGACTGAATGACTGAATGACTGAATGACTGAATGAATGGCTGAATGGCTGACGACTGGCGGCGCCCGCGACGCGGGCGCCGCCAGTCGCATGGGCCGGGACCACGGTCAGCGCATGGGCCGCGACGCGGCGACCGTATGTGCCTGCAGGGAGACCCCCAACCGGGTCAGTCCGGCCACGGCGGTCCGGAAGTCCTTGATGTGCGGGGTGGCGAAGTGCTCGTCGAGGGCCTGCTGGGACACCCACCGCTCGAACACCCGGATCCGGCGGCCGTCCGTGGGGTCCGCCGTCATGGCGTAGTCCAGGCAGCCGGGCTCTTCCTCGCGGGTGCGCTTCCCGACTTCGACGAGGTGCCTGAGCATCGTGTCGCGGTCCGCGGGCTCGTAGTCCATCCAGCCGGCGACGATGATTTCCTCTGACACGGTGGTCCTTTCCCCTTCCACGGTCATGGCTCATGACCGTGGGCCCGCCGCCCCTCTGTCAGGAAGGAGCGACGGGCCCATGGTTGCTCAGATGCCGAGTGCCGCCGGGACGCCGTCCACGGTGACCGTGCCCTTCTCGCCGTCGACCGTGATCACCATGCCGTCCCGCAGCCGCCGCGTACCGCCCTCGACGGAGATGACGGCCGGGATGCCGAGTTCGCGGCAGACCACGACGGCGTGGCTGTTGAGCGCGCCCACGTCCACGACGGCTGCTCCCGCCACGAGGAACAGCGGGGTCCAGGCCGCGTCCGTGATCGGCGCCACCAGCACCTCGCCCGGCTCCAGCGCCTCGCACGAGGCCGGGTCGGTGACCACCCGCACCCTGCCGGTGTAGGCGCCGTGGCTTCCGCCGACGCCCGTGAGCACATCGCCCTCGGCGGCGGTCGCGACGCCATCCTCGCTGCGCCGCGGCCAGCCGTCGATCTCGGTCTGTGCGTCCTGTGCGACGAAGAACGGCGGTTCCAGCTCGCGCAGCCCGGCGTATTCCTGAAGCCGCTGGGCGATGACGGACTCGAAGCCGCCGGGGTCGGCGACATAGTCGTCGAGCTCCGTCTCCAGCAGCATCATCACGTCCTCGGGCTCGGCGAAGCGTCCCGCCTCGACTCCGCGGCGCCCCAGCTCCCTCACCGTCATGCGGATTTCGTTGATGACGGTCACACAGTTGGCCTTGGTCCGCTCACGTGCCGGGATCCACACCTGGGAAGCGTGCATGCCGGCGTCGAACACCGGCCGAGTGTCCTCGGGGAGGGCCGCTCGGATCTCCGCCGCGAGTTGTTCGCGGCGCTCGGTCAGCCTGCGGTGACGCGCGGCCGGAGAGTTGTCGTCGGAGGTGTGCCGGATCCGATCGACCAGAGCCAGCGCCTGGACCGGCGCCGCCTCCCAGGACAGCGCGTGGATGTCCCACTCGTTGGGGCCGCGGTCGCCGGACTCGGCGATGAACTCGTCGAAGGAGTCACGGAACGCCTTGACGTCTCCGGTCGCCCCTTCGAGGGCCTGCTGCACCGCGGCCGGACCCCGGTCGAACAGAGCTGTCAGCTCCGCCGAGGCGACCACCTGGCGGGACAGCGTCCACAGCCCGGTTGACGGAGAGGCGGAGTCCACGCCTCCCAGCCCGCCGATGAGGTCGAGCATCGCGCCGGGACGGTCGACGCTCGCGCACAGCGGTCCGAGGATCGCCGGCCCGACGGACGCGGGCAGCGAGGACTCGACATGCCGTTGGAAGGTCGTCTCCACGTCGGCCAGCAACGAGCGGGCGTAGGCCACCAACTCGACGTCGGACAGGAGCGTCAGGTCGGGTCGCTCGCGCCTGATACGGCGCAGCCGCTCATGGTCGGCGTCGCCCTCCGGGTAGTCGGCCTGGCCGAGCATCCCCTGCAGCGTCGCTGTGGCCTTGGCCGTCAGCTCCGCGTCCAGGTCGTCGGGGTGCGGCACGTACACCGGCGTGTCGGAGCGCTGGCCCACGAAGGCGGTGTCGATCTGGTCCGCGGTCTGCCCCATGCGGATGCCGAACAGCCGCAGGTGCGACAGGTTGAGGTAGAAGTAACCGCCGAAGATTCCGACGAACGGAGGGCGAGGGCCGCTGATCTCGTCCCCGCGGTAGACGCCGAACTCGATGAAACCGCGACGCCAGCCCTGCAGGCCGCGCCCCCATACCAGGGTCCAGCCCAGCGGGCTGGCCGGCTCCGGCAGGGTTTCGCCCGCGTTGGCCCGGGTGTAGTGGGGCAGCCGCTCGCTGCGCTGCCAGTCGGTGATCCAGTGCTTCATGGCGAGGGGGCTCCCGCCGTCCGTTCCGGCGCTCACCACTGCGCCGTTCCGCCGTCGACGCTGATCAGGGTGCCCGTGATGCCCGCGCCGGCGTCGCTCGCGAGCAGCGAGGCGACGCCCGCGATCTGTTCCACGGTGGTGATCTTCTTGGTGGCGGCGTGCTCGGCGAACCGAGCCAGCCACTCCTCGTACGAGATGCCCTCGGCCTCGGCCGCGGCCGGCCCGGCGGCCCGCATCAGGTCGGTGTCGACGGCGCCGGGGCAGATCGCGTTGCAGGTGATGCCCATGGTGCCGTACTCGAAGGCGGTCGCCTTGGTCAGACCGTGGATGGCGTGCTTGTTGGTGATGTAGTGGCTGATCGCGGGTTTGTTGGCCTGCTTGCCCTCGACCGAGGAGATGTTGATGACCCGGCCCCAGCCGCCTTCCAGCATGGGCCTGAGCGCACGGCGGGTGCCGTAGAAGTAGGCGTTGAGGTTGAGGTCGAGCGCCTTGTGCCACGCCTCGTCGCTCAGCTCGTGGACCGGGGCGAAGCCCTCGGTGCCTCCGACGTTGTTGACCATGACGTCCAGTCGACCGAAGCGCTCGACCGTCCAGTCGACCAGCGCCTCGATGTCCGACTGGCGGCTCGAGTCGCAGGTGTGGAAGACGGCCTTGTCGCCGGCCTGGAGTTCTTCCAGGGCCTGCTTGCCCTTGATCTCGGAGCGGCCGCTGAGCACGACCGTGGCTCCGTCGGCCAGGAAGGCCTCGGCGATGGCGCGGCCGATACTGCGCGTGCTGCCCGTGATCACCGCGACACGTCCGTCGAGGCTGCCCGTAGCCACCATGTTGTTCTCCTGCGGTTTCTGAGGGTTCGTCATCTGGATGCTTCGTCCAGGAGGCGGTGGATGGTGCGGTGGAAGTGCTGCAGTCCGGGTTCGTTGCGTCCGAAGACGAAGTCGGTCCCGGCGAGGGCCTTCAGCCCCCGTTGGACTCCGTAGGTGGTCGCGTAGTCCTCGTCGCGGACCACCTCGTAGAACCACTCGCCGAACTGGTCCGCGGCGTGGCGCTCCTCCTCGGTGACGGCCGGTTGGCGCAGCAGGATGATCTGCTGGGTCACCGATTCGGTGGCCGTCCGGGGGATCACGATGGAGACGGCGATCTTGTTGCGCCACGTGCCGGCGATGGCCAGGCCGGGGAAGAGCCAGTAGATGGCTCCGACGATGTCGCCGGGGTCACGCTTGTCCGCGGGCAGGTCCACCATGTCGGCGATGGGCCGCAGGGCCGCAGCGAGACGCTGGTGGGGCCCCCAGGTGTCGTGGGCCATCATGTTGGAGAAGTTCGTCTCGAAGACCGTCTTCGTGTGCAGCGAGGCGAAGTGGTACGTCTCCAGGTACCCGTCGAGGGTGACCTTCCAGTTCGGGCTGGTCAGCTCTCGGGTCGCGTAGTGGTGGCAGTCCGCGAAGCGGAGCCCCTCCAGCAGTGGCTGCAGATCCCCCAGCCAGGCGTCCAGGTCGTGCTCGGCGTTCGGATCGAGCGATACGAAGACGATGCCGGCGCGCTCACCGACGGGGAGCTGTATCAGGCTGCGCTTCTCGCGTGGTACGTCGCCGAAGGTCTTCTCGGCGTACACGCCGCGCAGTTCCCCCGACAGGTCGTAGGACCAGGCGTGGTACGGGCAGGTGATCCGCTTCGCCACGCCGCAGCCCGGCTCGACGAGCTCGGCGCCGCGGTGTCGGCAGGCGTTGATCATCGCGTGGACCACACCCTGGCGGTCCCGGGTGATGAGGATGGGGGTGCCGAGCACGTCCAGTGCCTTGTAGGTCCCGGGCTTGGGGAGCTCGGACGACATGGCGAGCGGCAGCGGGACGCTCCGGTGGACGGCGTCCATCTCACGCAGCCAGCGGTCGACGTCGAGGTAGTTGTCGACGGGCTCCGTCCACTGCTCCTCGGCCTCGTGGGTCGTGTTGTTCCGGTAGTGCTCGATGACACGCTCGGCAAGGTCGGCCGCATCCTGCCGCATCGCCTTGCCCGCGTCATCGCTGGAGCGGTCCTGGCCGATCCATGAGTGGTATTCCGGGGCGGGGGGCGGCAAGGGGCGCTCGTCGCCTGCCGCTCGGGTCTCCGGTGAGATCTGGACCACGATGTCCTCAATCCTCCCAGTCGCGAGCTGATGAAGGGTTCCTGTGCTACAGCTCCGCTGTGACCGCCACAACAACAGGAGTTAGTGTTGTGTGTCAATAGAAAGTCCCGAAGTTTGGCTGTGCGGCATTCCGCAGGTCACCTTCGCTTTCTGCTGCGAGGGTAACCCCCGCTCAGGTCGATCTTTCTGGGGATCGACTCCAGCTGAAGGGTGGGTGCGGGTGGCGAGTAGGCGGAAGGGGTCCAGTGGCCGACGAGATGGCCGAGCCGGCTCAGGTGTCCCGAGAAGTGGCGATGACCCAGCCCTTCGAGGTCGGTGTCGTGGTGCGGGACCTGGAGGTGTTGGAGCGCTTCTATCGCGAGGTGCTCGGCTGTGTCCCGGTGCGCCACTCGCGCATCCCGCACGCGATCGGCGGCCCGGCCGGATTGGGCGGGCCCCTGCTGGTCGTCTGGCTTCAGGTGCCGTCCGGGGGCCGGATCAAGCTGATACGACTTCGGGCGGATGCGGATGCGGATGTGGATGCGGATGCGGATGCGGGCGCGGCTGCGCGGCCGTCGGCCGTACCGCTGGCCGCACGCCGCGGCTTGTCCTATGTCACCTTTCACTTCGACGACATCGTGCCGGTGGTCGCCGCACTGCCGGCCGCCGGTGCCCGGCCGCTGTCGTCCCCGATCGTCGTGGTGGCGCGGGACCGGCGGATCAGCTTCTGGGCGGATCCGGAGGGCAACGTCCTCGAACTCGTGGACCGGCGAGGCGGTGACCAGGAGACCCGTTGAACCCGGCCCATAGTAATTAGAGAACCTCTTCAGTAAGGTGCGCCCTGCTGGTTACTGTAGACCGGCAACAGAAAGTCCGATCGGTTGGAAACCTCGCAACGGGGCGAAGGGGCGGACGATGGTTCAAAAAGCACCGCGGAAGTCGGCCGCGAAGACCACACACCAAGCATCCGCGCAGGTCATCAGGGACCTGCACGAACGCATGGTGCGCATCCGGCTCTTCGAGACCGAGGCGGGAAAGCTCATGGAGGCCGGCAAACTCCCCGGCTTCCTGCACCTCTACGTCGGCCAGGAAGCCGTGGCCGCCGGCGTGATGGCGGCCCTGCGCGACGACGACCAGATCACCTCCACCCACCGAGGTCATGGGCACGCCGTGGCCAAGGGCGTCGGCTTCCGCGAGATGTACTCCGAGCTGTACGGCCGGGTCACCGGCGCCTGCCTCGGCCGCGGCGGAAGCATGCACATCAACGACCTCACCCGCGGCATGCTCGGCGCCAACGGCATCGTCGGGGCCGGCGTCCCGATTGCCGTCGGCGCGGCCTTCGCTGCCCGGTACAAGGGCGAGGACAACATCGCGGTGACCTTCTTCGGGGACGGCGCCACCAACATCGGCGCCTGGCACGAGGGCGCCAACATGGCCGCGATCCTCGGCCTGCCCGTGGTCTTCGTCTGCGAGAACAACGGCTACGCGGAGTTCACCCCGCAGTCCGCGCACATGCTGATCACCGACGTCGCCGACCGGGCCGCCGCCTACGGCATGCCGAGCGTGATCGTCGACGGCATGGACGCGGTCGCGGTTCACCGGGCCGCCACCGAGGCCGTCGAACGGGCCCGGTCCGGCGCGGGCCCGATGATGATCGAGGCCAAGACCTACCGCTTCTTCGACCACCAGGGCGTCAAGGGCCTGCGGCACCCCTACCGCTCGGACGAGGAGGTCGCCGAGTGGAAGTCGCGCGACCCCATCGACCTGATCGAGGCTCGCGCCGTCGCCGACGGCACCGCCACCCGTGCGGAGCTGGACGACGTGTGGCAGCGCACGCGCGACGAGATCGCCGAAGCCATCGCGTACGCGGAGGCGAGCCCCCTGCCCGACCCCGCCGACCTGCTCCTCAACGTCTATTCGGGATGACCGCCATGACCCTCACCACCGAAGCACCGGCCGGCGCCCCGGTCGCAGCCGCCCGCAAGCTGTCCTACGTCAAGGCCTTCAACGAAGGTCTCGCGCAGGCCATGCGCGAGGACGAGAACGTCTTCGTCGCCGGCGAGGACGTGGCCGGATACGGCGGCGTGTTCCGCATGTTCGACAACCTGCTCGACGAGTTCGGCCCCCGCCGCATGATCGACACCCCGATCTCCGAAGCCGCCCTGGTCGGCCTCGGGGTGGGAGCCGCCGCCCGGGGTCTGCGCCCCGTCGTCGACCTGATGTTCATGGACTTCATCGGCGTCTGCCTCGACCAGATCGTCAACCAGGCGGCCAAGATGAAGTACATGTTCGGCGGCGGGTTGTCCGTGCCGCTGACCATCACCACCGCCTCCGGCGCCGGCCTCGGCGCCGCCGCGCAGCACAGCCAGAGCCTGGAGGCCTGGCTGGCCCACGTGCCCGGCCTCAAGGTGGTCATGCCGAGTGACGCCTACACCGCCAAGGGCCTGACCGTCTCGGCCATCCGGGACGACAACCCGGTCGTCGTCATGCTCAACAAGGTCCTTCTCGGCAGCACCAGCGAGGTGCCCGAGGAGATCTACGGCATCCCGCTGGGCCAGGCGCACACCGCCCGGCAGGGCTCCGACGTCACCGTGATCGCCCTCGGCCGCATGGTGGGGGAGGCCCTCGCTGCCGCCGACGAACTCGCCGCCGAGGGCGTGGAGATCGAGGTGATCGACCCCCGCACCGTGCAGCCCCTGGACACCGAGACGATGTTCGCCTCCGTCCGCCGCACCAACCGGGTGCTCGTGGTGCACGAGGCCGTCACCTTCGGCGGGCTCGGTGCGGAGATCGCCGCCCAGATCCAGGACGTGGTCTTCGACTACCTGGACGCGCCGGTCCTGCGCATCGGCGCCCCTTTCTCCCCGGTGCCCTTCTCGCCCGTCCTGGAGAAGGCGTACGTGCCCGATCGCGCCCGTATCGCCCAGGGCTGCCGACGTCTCCTCGAAAGGTCGTGACCGACGTGGCGGTCGAGGTTCTGCTGCCGAAGATCGGCCTGACCATGCAGGAAGGCACGATCGACGAATGGCTGGTGCCCACCGGCGCGGCCGTCGCGGAGGGCGACGCACTGATGCGGCTGGCCACCGACAAGGTCGACGTGGACGTCGAGGCGGAGGCCGGGGGACTGTTCCACCCGGTGGTCCCGGCGGGCGCCACAGTCCCCGCCGGGGCCCTCATCGGCTGGCTGCTCGCCGAGGGCGAGCAGCCACCGGACCCGGGGGGTACGCCGATGCCCGCCGGGTCCGGCTCCGGCGCGGGTGTGGCGGTCGTGCCCGCCCTGGACAACGGCGGTGGAAAACCGGCCACCGTGCCTGACCCCGACGGCCGCGTGGGTCCGGGCGTCCTGCCGACGCTCACCGGCACCGGTGCGGCCCCCGACGCCGGGGTGCCCTCCGTCAACGGCACCGCCGACCGGCTGCCGTCCTCACCGAACGCTCGAAGGGTCGCCGCGAACGCCGACGTGGACCTCGCCGCCGTACACGGCACGGGGCCGGGCGGCCGGATCGTCTCCGAGGACGTGGAGGAGTTCCTCGCCGCCCTCGCCGACGACGTCGTCATGTCGGCCCCGTCGGCCCCGTCGGGCGGCGCCCCCTCCTCGCCGCTGGTCCGCAAGCTCGCGAAGGAGCGGGGCATCGACCTCTCCGGGGTGAACGGCACCGGCCCCGGCGGCCGGGTCCGCCGCTCCGACCTCGACGCCGTCGCTCCCGCGCCCGTTCGCCGGAACGCGGCCCCTCGTCCCGGCGACGTCCTCCCGCTCACCGGGATGCGCGGGACCATCGCGCGCCGGATGCACGCCAGCCTCCAGGAGATGGCACAGCTGACGCACGGCTACGAGGTGCGCATGGACGCCGTGGTGTCCCTGCGGGAGCGCCTCAGGGAGGAATGGGCCGACAGCGACCTGCCGGTGCCCAGCCTCAACGACTTCCTCCTGAGGGCCGCCGCCCTGGCCCTGCGCGAGCATCCGCTGCTCAACGCCACGGTGCGGGAGGACGGAATCCATCTGCTCGACGGCATCCACCTGGGCTTCGCGGTGGCCGTCCCGGGCGGCCTCATGGTGCCCGTGATCGAGGACGCGGTGGCACTGCCGCTGCCCGAGATCGCCCGCCGGACGAGGGCCCTGGCCCACGCCGCGCGCGAGGGGCGGATCTCCCCCGCCCAACTGGAAGGGGCCACCTTCACCGTCACCTCCCTCGGCGGATACGGCGTCGACTTCTTCACCCCCGTGATCAACCCCGGCAACGTCGCGATCCTCGGGGTGGGCAGGCTCAGGGACGGCGTCGAGTGGGACGACGACCGACCGCTGCGGACACGGGTGCTCACCCTGAGCCTCACCTTCGACCACCGTGCCGTCGACGGGGCACCCGCCGCCGAATACCTGCGCACGGTCGGTGAGTTGCTGCACAAGCCCCTCCGCCTCCTGGTGTGAGGTGCGGGGCAGAGCCACTCCTCACGCCGCCCGCGCGCCGTCTGCGCTGCTGTGCGCCCTGTGGCGATGGGGCGTGGCTCGTCAGAATGTCACCCCTCGGCTCACGGAGATCGGAGCCGGTTCGGCACGGGGGACACGAGTCTCCCGGCCCTTGCCGCGTCCGTGGCCGCGCCCCGACCGTCGGTCATGGCTCCCGGCAGACGGCGCGGCTGTCTGTGGGGACGTCGACGGACGGGTGAGGGTGCATCGTGGTGGAGCCGCTTCGGCATGGTACGGATCCTGGGCGTGTCGGCCCGTTCGAGCTGATGGGCCGTCTGGGCTCCGGCGGCATGGGCAGCGTGTACCTGGCTCGCCGTACCGGCGGAGGTCTGCTCGTGGCGCTCAAGACCATCCGGGCCGAGCTCTCGGCGGAACCGGGTTACCGCGAACGCTTCGCCCGTGAGATCGAGATCGCCCGGGCGGTCCGCAGCGTGCACACGGCGCAACTCGTCGACTTCGACGCCGGGGCGGACGTGCCCTGGCTGGCGACGGAACTCGTCCGCGGCCCCAACCTCGCGGACGTGCTCGCCGCGCACGGCCGACTGCCCGAGGGCAGCGTGCGTGTCCTGGCGGCCAGTCTGGCGGAGGCGCTGACGGCGATCCACACCGCGGGCATCGTGCATCGTGATGTGAAGCCGTCCAACATCATCCTCGCCGAGACCGGGCCACGCCTCGTCGACTTCGGGGTCGCACGGCCCGTGGGACAGGTCGGGCTCACCTCCACGGGACAGTTCGTCGGCAGTGTCGTCTATGCCTCCCCCGAGCAGTTACTCGCCCAACAGGTCGGTCCGCGGAGCGACATGTTCTCGCTCGGGGTCGTGCTCGCCGAGGCGTCGGGCGAGGCGGTGCTCTCCGCGCAGGGCACCCCGCTCGCGGCCGACGCCGTCGACGGCCGCACCCCCTCACTCACGTCCCTGCCGCCGGACCTGCGGACGATCGTGCGGAAGTGCCTCACGCGGAACCCGGACGCCCGGCCGTCGCCGGACGAGGTTCCCGGCATGCTGGCCGAACTCCCGCGTCCCGACGGCCATGGCACCTACCGGTGGCTTCCCGACTCCGTCTCCCGTTCGGTGCGCCGGAGTTCGGAGGGGCTGCTGGCCGTCACCCACCCACCGACGGCGCTCGACCCGCGGTCCGCGGGCGCTCACCAGCAGCCCACGGCGACCGCGCACGCGCACTCGGGAGGTGGGGCGTCCACGCGGGTCCCCACCAGCCCGACCAACCGTTCGGAGGCTTTCGTTGCCCCGCCCGCCTCCGGGAAGAGGCTCGCGCTCGCCGTCGCCCTGGTGCTGGCGGCGAGCCTGCTCGTCGTGACGGGCGTGTCACTGGCGGGACAGGACAGCGGGTCCGGGGCCGAGGACGGAGTACCGGGTGCCGCGCCCGGCACGACGGTCACGGCCTCGGCCGAGCCGTTCGACGACGGGAAGGCGTCGAGCGGTACCACCCCGCCACCGGATACCGCCACGCCCGCGGGCACACCGGCGGAGCCCGCCCGCGCTCCGTCGGCCGCGGCACCCGAACCGCCCACGTTCACGCGCGGGACACTGGGCGTGTCCCGCTACCAACACCCGGGCTACGCGGCCACGGTGACCTCCGTGGAGGCGCACGGCCATCGGCTGACGGTCGCCCTGCGGGCGAGAGGCGAGGCGGACCTGCGGGCGGCGGACACCACATGTCTCGTCGTGCGGGGACCGGACGGGACGTTCACGGTGCGTCCGTCCGAACAGAACGCGGAGACGGCCCGGCCCGGTGTCTTCGACGGGACGCTCACCTTCCCGCTGCTCGTGTCGGGCAGCTACGTTCTCCGCTACTCCTGCCGAGACGACTACTCGGACGTCGCCCTGGGCACCGCGACGGTGCCCCACATCGGCATCTCCATCTACAGCGACGAGTTCTTCGCCGTCGTCCTGTCTGCGGACCGCACGTCCAGCGGTCTGCAACTGGTGTTCGCCTCCGCCGGAGATTCGACCTTGCGCAGCCCCCAGACGTCGTGCCTCGACCAGGGCGGCGCGGAGGAGTACCCGGAGAACGTTCGACTGGACCGCAGCGACACGACGCTGAACCACTTCCACTACGGCGTCATGGACTTCCCGTCAGGTGCCGTGGGCAGCACCTTCACCTATTCGTGCGCCGACGACTACAGCGCCGTTTCTCTGCCGTGACCCTGATTCCGTCCAGACGCTCTCCCTAGGTGGTCGGGTCGGCGATCCGTTCCGCCAGCTCGCCGACCTCGCGGACGAAGGAACGGTGCCCCAGCGACCGGTAGACGTCGTCGCCCCGGACCTGTGAGATCGCCGCGGTCTCCAGCAACGCCAGCAGGCCCAGGCCGATCACCGCCGCCTCGGCGTCGGAGACGGACTCGCGGGCCTTGCGCATCAGCCGCATCAGCTCGTCGAGCAACTCGCTACGGCTTTCCTGGCGCAGTGCCTCCGCGTCCTGGCTCATGCCGGCCGACGACACGAAGAACACGGTGGCGGCGGATCGGTGCTCGCCCATCCAGGCCAGCAGCGTGGTGACCGCCGCCGCGATGTCCGCGCCGGGTTCGTGGGCCTCCGTGAGCGCCTGCAACTGCTCGCGCAGCGCTGCGGCGAACACCCGCATCCCCTCCGCCAGGACCTGGTCCTTGGAGGAGAAGTGGTAGTACACCGCTGCCGAGGTCATCTCCGCGCGAGCGGCGATGTCGGCCACCGTCACCTCGTCCGGCGGCTGGGTGGCGAACAGCTCGGTAGCTGCTTCGATCACCCACTGCTTGCGCGACGGACGGTGAGCGGCGCGGGTCCGGGAGGTCGTCATGCTGTCAAGTATGCCGGGACCCGAAGGCCCCGGAGCCCCATCCGCAACAGGAATTATGCTGACCGGTGGTTGGAGTTACTGCATAGAATGGTCAGTACGCAGGGACCAGGGACGAGGGTTCACGGCAGTCGGCAGGGAGCATGATGGCCACCACGAAGAACGGCAAGCAGCCCGCCCACCGCCCCTCGCGGCGGCAGCACATCATCACCGCCGCCGTCCGGGTGTTCGGCCGCAACGGGTTCGCGGAGACCAGCATCCAGGACATCGCGGACGAGGCGCAGGTGGTGCCGACGGCCGTCTACTACCACTTCGACGGCAAGGAGGAGCTGCTCGAACTGGCCATGCGCCGGGTCTTCGACCAGCTGAACGCGGTCGTGGAGGCGGCCCGGCCGGAGTCCGAGCCGGGTGACCAAGAGGGTCTGATCCGCGTCATCGACGCCGTGTGGGACTGGGTGGAGAAGAACCCGGACGAGGCCCGCCTCTACCAGGTCCAGGTCGCCTCGGCCAACGGCAGCGTCAAGGTGCTGCGGGACGAGTTCGAGCAGCGGCACATCCAGCGCGGCTACGACTATCTGCCGGAGAGCACCACCCGCAGCCCCCGGGCGGCGAAGGCCCGGCACGCGGCACAGGCCCTCGCGGTCCGCACGCTCATCAGTACGACCATGCTCGTCACCGCGCTGCGGGCGGAGGGAGGACCGCTGTCCCAGTTGCCCTCCCGGTCCGTGCTGGAGGCGGTCAGGGAGCTGGCGCTGCGCATCGTCGCCACCGAGCAGAACCCGGCGAAGCCGGCACCGGCCCCGGCCACGTCCCCGAGCTGAGGCGGTTCACCAGGGAAGTGGCCCGCGCTCGGCGAACAGCCCGCCCGTCGTCCGGTCGCCCTCGGGGAGGGTCGCCAGCCAGACCGTGGTGTCCGCACCCTCCTCCGGCCCGCGCGGGGCGGACGGACCGCCCATGCCGCTGCGGGTCCAGCCGGGGTCGGCGGCGTTGACCAGGACACCCGTGTCGGCCAGCTCGGCCGCGAGCATACGGGTCAGGGCGTTGAGCGCCGTCTTGGAGATGCGGTAGGCGGGGTGCCGGCCGGAGTCCATCAGCGCCAGCGAACCGTACGAGCTGGTCACGTTCACGACCCGGCCGTAGCCGACCTCCACCATGCCCGGAACGACGGCCTCCGCCACGCGCCAGGCGCCGGTGAGGTTCGTGTCCAGCGTCGCCCGCAGAATGTCCTCGTCGACGTACGGGGGCCGCAGTTCCCCGTCGAGAGACACTCCCGCGTTGTTCACCAGGACGTCGATCCCGCCGGTCAGCTCCCGTGCCTCCCGGACCGCTTCGGCGACGCTCTTCGCGGAGGTCACGTCCAGCGCCAGCGGCAGTGCCGCCCGGCCGATGGCGCGGCACGCCTCCTCGGCCGCCGCCCGTTGCCGCGCCCCGACCAGGACCCGTAGCCCCCGGTCCGCGAGCTGTCGGCCGATCTCCAGGCCGATGCCGCGTGCCCCGCCGGTCACCAGCGCTGTTCTGCCGCCGTGCCGCATGACGTGCTCCCTGCCTCTCACACCGTCAGGACCGAGCAGGCGCTGATCCCGGGCGCCCCGTACACATGGGTGAAGCCCACCCGGGGGGCGCCCGGCACCTGCACACCGGGCGCCCGGCCCTGCAACTGTCGTACGACCTCGTGGAACTGGCGCAGCCCGGAGGCGCCGACGGGCTCCCCGCCGGCCAGACAGCCGCCGTCGGTGTTGACCGGTATCCGGCCCGTGGGTTCGGTGGCCCCCGAGGCCAGCAGCTCCTCCTGCTCGCCGTGGCCGCACAGCCCGGTCTCCGCCAGGTGGATCAGCTCCGAGCCGCTGTCGGTGTCCTGCAACTGCGCGACCCGTACGTCGGCGGGCCGCACCCCCGCCGCGCGGAAGACCGCCTCCGCGGCGTCGACGCTGGGGCTGCGGTGCGGCCCCGGCGGCAGCCAGGGCGAGAACACCTCGAACGAACCGAACCGCCTGGTCCGGAAGGCCAGCGACGCCAGCCTGACCGGTCGGTCGCACAGGTCGAACGCACGGTCGCCGAGGGCAAGGACCAGGGCCGCCGCGCCCTGTCCCGGGGAACAGAACATGTACTGGGTGAGCGGGGGACTGACCTCGGCGGAGTCCAGGATCTCCCGCTCCGTCAGCGGTTTGCGCCGCCACGCCAGGGGGTGGTGCGAGCCGTTGCGGAAGGCCCGCGCGGCCACCATCGCCAGCGCCCGCTCCGAGATCCCGTGCTCGTACAGATACCGCTGGGTCTTCAGCGCGAAGAACTGCGTCGTGAGCATCATGCCGGTCTCGGCGTACCAGTCGCCCAGACCGTAGCGGGCCGCGGAGACGTGGAACGCGCCCCGCTCGTGCTTGTCGAACCCCACCGCGAGCCCCAGCGAGGCCTCGCCCGCGCGCAGCGCGTTCGCCACCGTGAGCACGGTGGAGGCACCGGTGGCGCAGCCGTTCTGCACGTTGACGAACGGCACTCCGGTCAGGCCCAGCCGGCCCACCAGTGTGTCGGGCTTGCCGGACACGTCGGACCCGCCGGCCGCGTAGCCGATGTCCTCCCAGGCGACACCGGCGTCGGCCAGCGCCTCGCGCACCGCGCGCTCGGCCATGTCCATTCCCGTGACGCTCTCGTCCCGGCCGAAGGCATGCATCCCGCACCCGACCACGTACACGTCGTCCGACCCGCTCATCGCTCTCCGTCCCGCTCCGGGCGGAACGCGAAGGTCACCACCTCGGTTCCGTCCTCGTCCTGGTAGGCGGGCACGGTGGTGAGCCGGACCGGCAGTCCGATCCGGATCTCCGCGCGGGGCACCGCGAGCCGCGCTTCGACCAGCACCTCACCGAGGTCCACATAGCCCACGTGGTAGGGCCGGTGGCCGCCGGCCGGCACCCGGTACGGCGACTTCGGCGGGAACGCCTGAAGCGTCCACGACCACACCCGCCCGCTCACCGGCAGCACCCGCGCCGTCATCGTCCCGTCCGAACACCTGGGGCACGAGTCCTGCCGGGGGAAGACGACGGTGGCGCAGCCGGAGCAGCGGGCGCCCACGAGACGCGGTGGATCCCCGTCGCCGTACTCCCCGTTCTCGAACAGGGACTCGTCGATGAGTCTGGTGGCCATGCCGTCCCGCCTTCCATGTCACCAGCCGAGCAGCCCGGCCAGCCGTTCCCGATGGTGTGCGGCGCCGCCCAGCAGGACCGCGTCCGACTGGGCGCGCCGGAAGTACAGGTGCGCGTCGTGCTCCCAGGTGAAGCCCATGCCGCCGTGGAACTGCACGCACTCGGCGGCCACGGAGACGAACGCCTCACCGCACCACGCCTGCGCCACCGCCGCCGCCTCGGCCGACGCCTGAGGCGAGCCGTCCGCCAGAACCGCGCGCACCACGGCCGACCGCGCCGCCTCGACCTGGAGCAGCATGTCGGCGCAGGCGTGCTTGACCGCCTGGAAGCCACCGATCGCCCTGCCGAACTGGGTACGGTCACGCACATGGGCCAGCGTCATGTCCAACGCGGCCTGCGCACCGCCCAGTTGCTCGGCGGCCAGCGCCACCAGGGCCACGTCCAGGGCACAGGAGACGACATCCGCCCCCTCACCTCCGGCGGTCAGCGCCCGGGCCCGGACCCCCGAGAAGGTGACCACCGCCTGGCCCCGGCTGAGGTCCAGCGTGGGCACGCGACGCACCGTGACCCCCGGCTCGCGCGGGTCGACGAGGAAGAGGTCCACGCCGTCGGCCCCGGCCGCGGCCACCACCAGCGCCTCGGCATCGGCGCCGTCGAGGACGAACGGCGCGGCGCCGTCCAGCAGCGGAACGCCGCCCCGCCAGGAGACGGCCACCGGCACGGCGTCGGCCCGCCATGTCCCGTCGGGCGCGGACACCGCCAGGGCATGCACGACGCCCCCGGCCAGCTCGGCCAGCGCCTTGTCGGCCGTACCGCAGCCGGCCAGCACCTGCCCGGCCAGCACGGTGGAGGACAGCAGCGGGACCGGGGCCAGCGTCCGGCCCAGCTCCTCGCAGACGACGGCGATCTCGGCGAGGCCGCCGATGCCCCCCGCCGACCCGGGCAGGCCGAGGGCCGCGAGGCCGACCTGCCTGCCGAGGGCGTCCCACAACCCGGCGTCGATGCCGGGAGCCTCCTCGGACATCCGGCGTACGGCGGCGGTGCCGCCGGCGTCCGCGCACACCGACCTAACGGTCTCGCGCAGGTCCTCCAGCTCGGTGTCCGACAGGGCCGTGCCCTCGGTCGCGGTGCTCGTCATCGTGCGCTCCCGCCCTCGTCGTGCCGCTCCTCGTCCTGCCGCTGCTCGTCCTGCCGCTGCTCGTCCTGCCGTCGGCGCAGGACACTGTGCGCGGCCGCCATCCGGGCCACCGGCACGCGGTGCGCGGAACAGGAGACGTAGTCGAGACCGAGGTCGTCGCAGAACGCGATCGACTCGGGATCCCCGCCGTGCTCACCGCACACGCCCAGCTTGATGCCGGGCCGAACGCTCCGTGCCCGCTCGGCCGCCAGGGCGACCAGGGCGCCCACCCCGTGCGGATCGAGCCGGGCGAACGGGCTGGCGGTCAGGAACCCGCGCTCCTGGTACGAGGCGAGCACCTGGCGTTCGACGTCGTCCCGGGAGAAGCCGTAGGTGAGCTGCGTGAGGTCGTTGGTGCCGAAGGAGAAGAACTCGGCGTGTTCGGCGAGCTCGCCGGCCAGCAGCGCGGCCCGCGGGGTCTCGATCATCGTGCCGAGCCGGTACGGCACCTCCACCCCGGTGCGGGCGGCGACCGCGTCGGCGGCACCGCGTACGTACGCGGCCGCTGCGGCCAGCTCCTCCGGCATGCTGACCAGCGGGATCATCACCTCCAGCTCCGGCCGTACCCCGGTGGCGGCGACATCGGCCCAGGCGGTGAACAGCGCCTCGGCCTGCGCCGGGTAGAGCCGCTCGTGCAGCAGCGCGAGCCGCACTCCGCGCAGCCCGAGCATCGGGTTCGCCTCGCGCAGCGCGACGGCCCGCTGCTCCTCGGCCGCGTCCAGGGCCTGCCCGGGGGCGGGCAGGAACTCGTGCAACGGCGCGTCCAGCAGGCGCACGGTCACCGGGCGGTTCCCCACGGCGGCCAGCAGCGCGGTGAAGTCCTCGTGCTGGGCGCGCTCCAGTGCGAGCAGCGCCTCGTCGCGGGCGGTCGGGTCGGCGGCCAGCAGCACCCGGCGGATCAGCGGCAGCCGCTCGCCGAGGAACTGGTGCTCCGTACGGCACAGCCCGACCCCCTCCGCGCCCAGGGCGAGGGCGGTGTCCACCTCGGCGGCCGTGTCGGCGTTGACCCGCACACCCAGTCGGCGCACGCCGTCCGCCCACTCCAACAAGGTGGACAGCTCGGGCGGCGGCCCGGCCACACTGACGCTCAGCGTCCCCGCGTAGACGGCGCCGGTACGGCCGTCCAGCGAGACCGGATCGCCCTCGCGCACCACCCGCTCCCCGAAGCGGACCGTCCCGGCGGCCAGCTCCACGCGCAGCCCCTCGGCGCCGCACACGGCGGGCTTGCCGGCGCCCCGCGCAACCACGGCGGCGTGCGAGGCGATGCCGCCACTGCCGGTCAGTACGGCGACGGAGGCCAGCATCCCGGGGACGTCCGCCGGGGTCGTCTCGGCGGCCACGAGCACGACCTGCGTACCGTCCGCGGCCAGTTCGAGGGCACGTTCGCTGGACAGCACGACCGCTCCGGTCGCCGCCCCCGGCGACGCGGGCAGCCCTCTCACCAGGAGCTCCTCCCCGCCGGTCAGCCGGAGCTGGGGGTGCAGCAGTTCCTGCACCTGCGCGGGGGTGATCCGTCGTACGGCCTCCTCGCGGGCGAGCGCCCCGTCCCGGGCCAGGTCCGCGGCCAGACACACCGAGGCCCGCAGCGGCGGGCGGAGTTGCGCCGAGGCGGCGAGCAGCGAGATCTCGTCGTCGCGCACCTCGAAGTCGACCGACACCGGTGCGCGCAGGTGCCGCTCCAGGGTGAGCAGGGAGTGCTCGAGCAGCGCGGTGCCGCCCGCGAGCCGGTCCAGCGGTTCACCGGTGTCCGGCGGCGGGGCGCTGCGGCGCACTCCCCGGAAGAAGGAGCCCCGGGGGGAGAGGCGCCCGGTCTCGGGATCGCGGCTGACGGCCGTGCCGTAGCCGGAGTGGTCCGCCGGACCGATGCGCAGCGCCTGCACATGCAGGGCGAGGGCCAGCTCGGCGGGGAGCCGCTGGGCCCGGCGGGATCTTCGCGCACGTGGTGAGTCCCACCGGCCGAGAAGGGCGCGGGCGGCCAGCGCGAGCTGCTGCGCCGGGTCGTCGGGGAAGGGGTGGGAGCCGTGCTCCGCCACCAGGGACAGCAGCACCTCCACCCGTGCCCGTGGCCCGGGCGCGTCCAGGAGGGCGTCGTCGAGCACCGCGCCGGGCACGTCGAGGGCGTACTCGGCGATCATGCGCACGGTGGCGGCCCACACCTCGTGCAGTGCGTCCGCGCGCCCGATGACGGCGCACAGGTCGTCGGCACGGGCCGGGGCGATGCCGAGACAGGCCAGGTCGGGCGGCAGTCCGGCGATCTCGGTCGGCGCGCTCGCCGACAGGCGCAGCAGCAGCGGCCGGGCCGTGTCCCCGATCCGCCGCCCCGCCAGCTGTTCGACCAGCTCCACGGCGGCTTCGGCGGTGTCGGAGTCGCACAGTGACGCGGCGGCACCGGCGGGCACGGTGAGCCCCGGCACGACCGGCAGCCCGAGGGCCACCAGCCGGTCCATCGCCGCGCCGTGCGCACCCAGCTCGTCGGCGTCCAGGCCCCGGATACGTCCCTGCCCGTAGGGGACCAGGATCCGGCCGGGGGCCCCGGAAGGCGTGAGGGGAGCCGCCTCGGCCCGGGGGAGAGGGGCCTCGGCCTGCGCGAGGGGAGCCCCGGACCGCGCGAGCGGAAGGCCGGACTGTGCGCGCGGGTCCGCCTCGCGGTCGGTGACGCTCAACCCCGGCTCCCCGTGACCAGCTCCTCTTCACGGGCCTCGTCCTCGGCCCGGCTGATGTCCAGCACCAACAGCAGCTCCTGGTGCAGCCGCATCCACACCGTGTGGTACGAGTCGCACAGCGGCGAGGCCAGCCACTCGGGTGCGCCGTCGTCGAAGCGGTCGAGGGCCTCCGCCAGGGCCGTCAGGTAGCGTCCGCTGCCCGCGAGGACCAGGTCCAGCCTGCGCAGCACGGGCTGGATGGCCTCGTGCACGTCTTCCAGCGACTCGCGCACCCCGGCGTCGTAGACGTCGTCGGAGTGGTCGTTGACGGTGCCGTCGGGGCGGCACTGCCATGCCGTGCACACATCGCGGATCTTCCGGTTGACCGGCAGGAACGCCTCGTACGCGGCGGTGATCCGTTCTTCCTGCTCGGATCCTGCGGGAACCCGCAGGATCCGCGCGGCGACGGCCTTGGCGGGCTCGGTCGGCAGCACCACCGGCCCCTTCACCATGGCCAGGCCGGCGTCGACCAGCGGACGGTGCTCGGACTCCGGCCGGCCGCGCCACATCCCCCGCAGAACGAGGTCGACGACGGCTTCGGTGAGGGGCCCGTCGAGAGTGTCCGGAAGGCCTACGGCAGCAGATTGCATCGCCACACCTTTTCCCCGGTTCTGTGGTGACCGGTTCCATCGGTTCTGTGTTGCCCGGAGGTTACGCCTCGGCGGACGTGTTAGTGAAGAGGGTCTCAAGAAACACTTTCGGATTCCCTGTCCGCGGCCCGGTCGTCGCCCGCCTTCGGGCGGCCCCGCGCGGTGAGGAACGACGCCATGCGGTCCTGCGCCTCCGGGCCGTCCGCCAGCGCGGCGATCGACCGCGCCTCCTCGTCGAGGTGACGGCGCAGGTCGTCACCGGCGCCGGCGCGCAGCAGACCCTTCGCGGCGCGTAGCGCGTCACCGGCGCCGGCGGCGAGATCGGCCGCGGCGCGGTGTGCCGCGTCGTCCAGTTCCCCGTCGTCCACGCACCGGGAGACCAGGCCCCATCGTTCGGCGTCGTCGCCGGTCAGGACCCGATTCGTCAGAATCAGGTCCGCCGCCCTGCGGGGGCCCACCAGGCGCGGCAGGAACCAGGAGGCCCCGCAGTCCGGCGTGAGGCCGATCGCCGTGTACGCCAGCCGGAACCGCGCGGACCGGGCCGCCAGCACGATGTCGCCCACGAGGGCGAGACCGATCCCGCCGCCCGCGGCCGCGCCGCGCACGGCGGTCACCAACGGCACCGGCAGGTCGTACAGCGCCTGTATCGCGGCGTGCGCGGCGCTCGCCACGGCGTGCACGTAGGCGCCGGTCCGGGCGCCGCGACCGGCGAACGCGCGCAGGTCACCGCCCACGCAGAAGCTGCCGCCCGCGGACCGCAGCAGGACGGCGCCGCCCGGGTCCGCGGCCACGTCGGCGGCCTTGTCCCGCAGTGCCTCGGCCGTCCTCAGGTCCAGGGCATTGCCCCGCCCCGGATCGTCGAGTCTCAGCTCGACGACCCCGCCGGGATGGCGGACGATCCGGACCGGCTCGGTGCTCACGGTCGGACTCATGGGCGTTTCTCCTGTCGTCTTCCCGTCGCCGGGTGCTTCCCCGCAAGATACTGAAGACGCTATACAGTTTCTAGGACGCGACGGGCACCGATGCCCGTACGCCTGCCGGCGGGAGGCCCCGTGCCCATCCAGTTCGATATCGATCCGACCGTCGCCCAACTCGCCGAGTCCACGGCCGCGTTCGTGCGCGAGGTGGTCATTCCGGCCGAGCGTGAGTGCGGCGGTTCCGTGCACGACGCCCCCGAGGCGCTGCGGGAAACCCTGCAGAAAGCCGCCCGCCAAGCGGGCGTGTTCGCTCCGCACGTGCCGACCCGCTGGGGCGGACACGGGCTGGACCTGCGCGGGCAGGCGGTGGTGTTCGAAGCGGCGGGCTACTCGCTGCTCGGACCGCTGGCGCTGAACTGCGCGGCCCCGGACGAGGGCAATATGCACCTGCTGGAGAAGCTCGCCACCGAAGAGCAGAAGCAGACGTATCTGCGTCCACTCGCCGCGGGCGGGACGCGGTCCTGCTTCGCCATGACCGAACCGGCTCCGGGCGCGGGTGCCGACCCCCGTTCCCTGCGCACCACCGCGACCCGGGTCTCCGGCGGCTGGCGCCTCGACGGACGCAAGTGGTTCATCACCGGTGCCCAGGGAGCCGGTTTCGCCATCGTCATGGCCCGCACCTCCGGCAGCCCCGGCGACCCGGGCGGCGCCACCATGTTCCTGGTCGACGCCGACACTCCCGGCATGCGCCTCGTCCGCACCATCGAGACGCTGGACGAATCGCTCTTCGGCGGGCACAGCGAGATCGTCTTCGACGCGTGCGTGGTGGGGGAGGAGCAGGTGCTCGGTGAGGTGGACCGAGGTTTCGAAGGTGCCCAGGTCCGGCTCGGCCCCGCCCGGATGACCCACTGCATGCGCTGGCTCGGGGCGGCCCGCCGAGCCCAGGACGTCGCTCTGGAACGGGCGGGCAGCCGGATGGCGTTCGGCTCGGCGCTGGGAGACCTCGGCATGGTCCAGCAGATGCTGGCCGACTCCGAGATCGACATCGAGGCGAGCCGCGCCCTGATCCTGCGGACCGCCTGGGAGCTGGACACCGGCTCCGCCGCCGCCTCCCAACTCACCTCCGTGTCCAAGACCTTCGTGGCGGAGGCGGTGAACCGGGTGGTCGACCGGGCCGTGCAGATCTGCGGAGCCCTCGGCATCTCGGCCGACGACGCCCCGCTGGCCCGACTGTTCAGGGAGGTACGGCCGTTCCGGATCTACGACGGCCCGTCGGAGACGCATCGCTTCGCCATAGCGCGCCGCGCGGTACGGCCCTACCGGCAGCCGCGCACGGCTGCGGCCGACGCTGAGGCGGCTGAGGCGTAGGCGTAAGGCGGCTGAGACGGCTGACGACGGGGGTCGACGGGGGAGGTGTCCCGAGTGAATGCCTGTGTGAACCGTTGACTCGGAAGCGCTTCGACTCTACCGTCCGTCCGAATTCACGAGCACAGTTCGGCATTTCGGACGACTGAGGGATGGGCCGTGACCGATGAACCACGCCTGAGCAGAAGGAAGTTACTCGTCGGCACCGGAGGGCTGGCGCTGGGCGCGGCGGGATGTGCCGCGCCCTCCTTCGGTGCCGAGGGGAAGGCCCGGCTGCGTTACTGGCACCTCTTCGGTGGAGGCGACGGGGCCAATATGACCGCGCTGGTCGACGCGTTCGCCGAGGAACACCCTGATATCGGCCTGGAGGCGACCCAGCTACAATGGGGTACGCCGTACTACACGAAGCTGGGCATGGCGGGGGCCGGCGGACGGGCGCCCGAGGTCGCGGTGCTCCACCTCGCACGGCTCGCGGGGTTCGGGCCCGGGCGGCTCCTCGACCCCTTCGACCTGAACCTGCTGCGCGAACTGGGCGTGGGGGCCGACCAGTTTCCCGAGGCCATCTTCGAGCGCGGCACGGTCGACGGGCGGCAGTACGCGATTCCGCTCGACACCCACCCCATGGTGCTCTACTACAACACCGACGTCTGTGCGAAGGCCGGGCTGCTCGGCGACGATGGTCAGCTCCGACCCGTCCGCGGTGCGCGGGAGTTCATGGACGCCCTGCGCACGGCCAAGAAGACCACGGGCGCGCCCGGGCTGTGCGCCGAGACGACCGGACCGGACTGCGTCACCCCCTGGCGGCTGTTCGCCACCTTCTACGCACAGCTGGGCGGCACGGTCCTGTCCCCGGACGGCAAACGCCTCGCACTCGACGACGCCAAGGCCCTGGAGATCCTGGAGTTCATGGCCCGGCTCACGGCGGAGGGGCTGATGGCGCGCCGCCTCGACTACCCCGGGTCCATCGGGGTGTTCAACGCCGGCAAGACCGCCTTCCACCTCAACGGCGAGTGGGAGGTGTCGACCTTCACCGCCGCCGGGCTGCCGTTCTCCATGACCCGCGTACCCGCGCTGTTCGGGCGTCCCACCGCCCAGGCCGACTGCCACGCCTTCGTGCTCCCACACCAGGACGGCCGCTCGGACGGGGCGAACGAGGCGGCCCACACCTTCGTCGCCTGGATGCTCCAGCACTCCGTGGACTGGGCCAAGGGCGGCCACGTACCGGCGTATCTGCCCACGCTGACGCGACCGGACTATCTGGAACTGGAGCCACAGTCCGCGTACCGGTCCGTCATCGACGACGTGGCCCTCGACCAGCCCGCCTGGTTCGCGGGCTCCGCCTCGCCGATGTGGATCCAGCTGGGCGCTGTCTTCTCCGGGGTACTCACCGGATCGCGCACGCCGTCGGGCGCCCTGCGCGAGGCGAAGAAGCGGCTGCGGAAGCTGCTCGACACGCCCGATCCGCTCGACAGCGGCCCCGGCGGCCCCGGCGGTCGTGCTCTCGGCAGCGAGGCACTGGTCGGCGAAGGAGGTGCCGCGTGACCACGACGACGACCACGACCGTGGTCCCGGTCCCGGCGGAGCAGCCGACGCAGAAACCCGTCACCGTCCGCCGCAGGTGGACCGAGCACGGTCTGGTGTTCATCGCTCCCTTCTTCCTCACCTATGCGCTGTTCCTGCTCTGGCCGCTGGTGTCCGGCATCGGCATGAGCCTGCGCAGCGACAACATCACCGGTGAGGGCGGGGAGTTCGTCGGTTTCGACAACTACACGGAGGCCTTCCGGGATCCCCATGTCTGGTCGTCGCTGGGGAACACGATCTGGTTCACGGTCCTGTCCACGGTCCCGTTGGTGGTGACGGGCCTGGTCCTCGCCCTGCTCTCGCACCATCTGCGGTTCGTCCAGTGGCTGTGGCGGCTCTCCTGGTTCGCGCCCTTCCTCCTGCCGTCGGGCGTGATCGGGCTGCTCTTCCTCTGGGTGATCTTCCCCTCCGACTTCGGCTTCGCGGACCAGCTGCTCGCCTGGTTCGGCCTGCACCCGGGGATCGGCTGGCTGACGGACGAGCGGTACGCGATGCTGTCGATCGTGGCGGCCACCGTCTGGTGGACGGTCGGCTTCAACTTCCTTCTCTACCTGGCCGCGTTGCAGTCGATTCCGCGACACCTGTACGAGGCGGCGGAGTTGGACGGCGCGGGCGCCTGGCAGCGGCTGCGGCATGTGACCCTCCCCCTGCTGAAGCGCACCACGGGAGTCGTCCTGGTCCTCCAGATCCTGGCCTCCCTCAAGATCTTCGACCAGGTGTACATCATGACCGGAGGCGGCCCCGACGACTCGACCCGCCCGATCCTCCAGTACGTCTACCAGTCCGGCTTCACCGGTTACCGCATCGGCTACGCCTCGGCGGTCTCGTACCTCTTCTTCGCCCTGATCGTGATCGTGTCGCTGGTGCAGCTGCGGTTCTCGCGGCGGAGTGGAGAGTCGGCATGAGCGCCTTGCTGTCAACGGACGAGGGCCGCAAGGTCCGTTGGACCCCGGGCCGACGTGTGATGCTGGCCGCGGCGCTGCTTCTGGCGGTGGTGTGGGTCCTTCCTCTGGCCTGGGCCCTGGCGACGTCCTTCAAACCGGAAGGCGAGGCGACACGGACACCCCTGCGCTGGCTCGGCTCCCACTTCACCTTCGACGCGTACCGGAAGGTGTGGGAGGCGGGCGACATCGGGCGCTGGATGTTCAACACGGCGTACATCTCGGTGATGACGACGATCCTGACGGTCCTGCTGTGCGCGATGGCGGCGTACGGCTTCTCGCGCACGGAGTTCCGTGGCCGCAAGGCGCTGTACGCCGTCGTCCTGGCCGGGATCATGGTCCCGCCCCAGGTCCTGATGGCCCCGTTGTTCGCGGAGATGGTGCAGCTGGGCCTGGTCGACACGTACTGGGGTGTGATTCTGCCCCAAGTCGCGGTGCCCGCCATGGTGTTCATCCTGGTCAAGTTCTTCGACGGCGTCCCCCGTGAACTGGAGGAGGCGGCCTTCGTCGACGGCGCGGGCCGCTGGCGCGTCTTCTGGACGATCGTGATGCCCCTGTCCCGTCCGGTCCTGGCGGCGGTCGGCATCTTCACGTTCATCTCGACCTGGAACAACTTCCTCTGGCCGTTCCTGGTGACCACGGACCCGGGCGGCATGACGCTCCCGGTGGGCCTGGTCAACGTCCAGACGTCCTACGGCCTCCGCTACGAGCAGATGATGGCGTCGGTCGTCATCGCGGGCCTGCCGCTCCTGATCGTCTTCGCGCTGTTCCAGCGGCAGATCGTGCGGGGGGTGGCGCACACGGGGTTGGCAGGGCAGTGAGGGGCGCCGCGGCCCGTGTGGCAGATGAGTCGTCGAACGCGGTTCGACGACCGTCGTGACGGGAGTCGCTGCGCGAACCGTTGACGCGCAAGGGGTTCGATTCTACGGTCCCGTTCGAAGTCGTGACCGGCGTTCATCATGTCGAACGTCTTCGAACGGGTTCGTCCCTCCCTCCGCCCCCACACATGGAGGATCCGCGTGAGCCGCACCTCCCGCAGAACCGCTCTCCTCGCCGTCCCCGCGGCGATCCTGCTCGCACTCGTCCCGAGCTCGGCGTCCGCGTATCCGAACCCGGGCACCGTCACCGGCTCGATCGTGGTCCACGACCCGACGATGATCCGCACCTCGGCGGGCCAGTACCTGCTGTACGCCACCGGCGGCGGCATCGGCAACCGCGCCTCCACCAACCGCATCGCCTTCACCGGCGGCGCGGACGCCTTCGCCGGCAGGCCGAGCTGGTGGCGCACCTACTCCTCCGTGCCGGAGGCCTGGGCGCCCGACATCTCGTTCCACGGCGGCAAGTACCTGATGTACTACTCCGTCTCGTCCTTCGGCTCGCAGAACTCGGCCATCGGGCTGGCCACGTCGACGACCGGCCGGCCGGGCAGCTGGACCGACCAGGGCATCGTCTACACGTCGAGTTCGTCGAACGACTACAACGCCATCGACCCGAACCTCTTCGTGAACGACGACGGCAAGTGGTGGCTGTCCTTCGGCAGTTGGTGGACCGGGATCAAGATGATCCAGATCAACCCGTCGACCGGGAAGCAGCTCTCGTCCAACACCACCCGCTACTCGCTCGCCTCCCGCCCCACCGGCACCAAGGCCGTCGAGGCCCCCTACATCGTCAAACGGAACGGCTACTACTACCTGTTCGCCTCGTACGACACCTGCTGCGCCGGCACCAGCTCCACGTACAAGGTCAAGGTCGGCCGGGCCACCAGCGTCACCGGCCCGTACCACGACAAGAACGGCGTCGCCATGATGAACAACGGCGGTACGCCTGTGCTGGAGTCGCACGGCCGGTACATCGGCCCAGGCGGACAGTCGATCATGAACGACGCGGACGGCGACCTGATCGTCTACCACTACTACGACGGTCAGGACAACGGCACCCCGAAGCTCGGCATCAACCTGCTGAACTGGAGCAGCGGATGGCCTGTCGCCTACTGACCCTGCAGGCTGCCCTGCCGCTCGCGGCGCCGCCCCTGATCGACCCTCGGTGAGCGCGGCCTCCCTTCTCCTGGTGCCGTGGGCGTGTGAGGCGGCGGTCGATCGCCGGCACCGACAGACGTGGGCCGCAGCCATGTGGCACCGGAACGAGTGCCGGGGGAACCCTGCCCGCGAGCGAGCCTCTCGGGCGCTCCAGGGTTCGCCGCCCCGGCTGTCGGCCGGACGCGCGGAAGGCCGCATGCCCCTGGCGTAAAATCGCAGGGTTTGTCCCTGCTCGGCACCAGACCCGTACGGAGCCTCCACCATGCCCGGTCCCCATGACCCGTACGTCCGCGTCCGCGGCGCTCGCGAGCACAACCTCAGGGGAGTGGACGTCGACATCCCACGCGACGCGCTCGTGGTGTTCACCGGCGTGTCCGGCTCCGGCAAGTCGTCGCTGGCGTTCGGCACGATCTACGCCGAGGCGCAGCGCCGCTACTTCGAGTCGGTGGCACCGTACGCCCGCCGTCTCATCCACCAGGTCGGCGCACCGAGGGTCGCCGAGATCACCGGTCTGCCGCCCGCCGTCTCGCTGCAGCAGCGGCGCGCGGCGCCCACGTCGCGCTCGTCGGTCGGGACGCTCACGAACCTGTCCAACTCCCTGCGGATGCTCTTCTCCCGCGCGGGCGCCTACCCACCCGGCGCGGAGCGCCTCGACTCGGACGCCTTCTCCCCGAACACGGCGGCCGGAGCGTGCCCGAAGTGCCACGGGCTCGGCCGCGTGCACCGTACGACCGAGGAGTCACTGGTCCCGGACGCCTCCCTGTCCATCCGCGAGGGTGCCATCGCGGCGTGGCCCGGTGCGTGGCAGGGCAAGAACCTGCGCGACATCCTCGACGCGCTCGGATACGACGTGGACCGGCCCTGGCGCGACCTGCCCGCCGACCAGCGGGAGTGGATCCTGTTCACGGACGACCAGCCGGTCGTCACGGTGCATCCGGTCCGGGACGCCGACCGCATCCAACGCCCCTACAAGGGCACGTACATGAGCGCCCGCCGGTATGTGATGAAGACGTTCGCCGACACCAGGAGCGCGGCCCTGCGAACGAAGGCGGAACGCTTCCTGCACAGCGAGCACTGTCCGGCGTGCGGCGGAAGCAGGCTGCGGCCCGAGGCCCTGGCGGTGACCTTCGCGGGCCGCACGATCGCCGAACTCGCCGCGTCACCGCTGGCGGAGCTGGCCGACCTGCCGGTCGGCACCTCCCCGACGGCACGTGTCCTCACCGACGACCTCAGGTCCCGCATCGAGCCGATCCTCGAACTGGGTCTCGGCTATCTCAGCCTGGACCGTGCGACGCCCACCCTGTCGGCGGGCGAGCTGCAACGGCTACGGCTAGCCACGCAGTTGCGGTCCGGACTGTTCGGCGTGGTGTACGTCCTCGACGAGCCGTCCGCGGGACTGCATCCGGCGGACACCGAGGCCCTGCTCACCATGCTGGACCGGCTGAAGACGGCGGGCAACTCGGTGTTCGTGGTGGAGCACCACCTCGACGTGATGCGCGGCGCCGACTGGCTGGTGGACGTGGGCCCACCCGCCGGCGAGCACGGCGGGAGGGTGCTGCACAGCGGGCCGGTGTCGGAGCTGGCCTCGGTCGCGGAGTCGGCGACAGCCCGCTTCCTCTTCGGGCACTCTCCCGCACCGGCCCGCCACAACCGTTCCCCTCGGGGACAGTTGAAGGTCGGGCCGGTGACCCGGCACAACCTGCGCGGAATCACGGCGGAATTTCCGCTGGGCGTGTTCACCGCGGTCACCGGGGTGTCCGGATCCGGGAAGTCCACGCTCATCGGTGAACTCAGGGAGGACGCGGCGGGTGTGGGACGGCTGGTGTCGGTCGACCAGAAGCCCATCGGTCGCACCCCGCGCTCGAACCTGGCGACGTACACCGGCCTCTTCGATGTCGTACGGAAGGTGTTCGCGGCCACTGACGGGGCGCGCGAGCGCGGTTACGGCGTCGGGCGGTTCTCCTTCAACGTGGCGGGCGGGCGCTGCGAGACCTGCCAGGGCGAGGGCTTCGTGAGCGTGGAGCTGCTGTTCCTGCCCAGCACCTACGCGCCCTGCCCGGAATGCGGCGGCTCCCGCTACAACCCTCGGACACTGGAGGTGACCTACCGGGGTCACACCATCGCGCAGGTGTTGGACCTGACGGTCGAGGCGGCGGCGGAGTTCTTCGCGGACATCCCGGCCGCCGCCCGCAGTCTCGGCACGCTGCTCGACGTGGGCCTCGGCTACCTGCGCCTCGGCCAGCCCGCGACCGAGCTGTCCGGCGGCGAGGCCCAGCGCATCAAACTCGCCGGCGAACTGCGACACGGGCGCCGCAGCCACACCCTGTACGTCCTCGACGAGCCCACGACCGGCCTCCACCCGGCCGACGTGGAGGTCCTGATGCGCCAGCTGCACGGCCTCGTCGACGCCGGGCACACCGTGGTGGTCGTCGAGCACGACATGGCCGTGGTCGCCGGCGCCGACTGGGTGATCGACCTGGGACCGGGCGGCGGCGACGCGGGCGGGCGGATCATGGCGGCGGGAACGCCGGCCGAAGTGGCACGGGCGGAGGGGAGCGCGACCGGACCGTACCTGGCTCGAACGATCACGCCGACAGGCTGAGACCGTGCGCCGCGAGGTGGCGAGCGCCTTCATCTGCAGCGGTGAGCACGCGGAGGTGTCGGCCGCCCTGCGGGAGGCGGTCGACGATGCGGCCGGAAAGAAACGCGATCGGACAAAGTCGATCGGTGGACGCGTCGAAGAGTGAGCTCTCCGAGGGTTCGCTGTCAAGGCTCTGCGGAGAACGCGTCGAGCGGACCTCTCCGGCCGGGGCCGTCCGGCCTGTCGAGGCAAGAAATGCTGTGCGTTCTCTTGACGCGGGAGTATGCGGCTGCGTAGACATGACCGCGCGGTCAGTGACCGCGCGGTCATACGGTTGACCTCGTTCGATGCATTCGGCCGTCGGGAGCTCTCATGACACGAGTGGTGGGGCGTGACGTGGGTTCCCCCGCGCCGCGCAGCGAGGACGTGGCTCGTGCGGCCGGGGTCTCGCGCAAGACGGTGTCGCGGGTCCTCAACAGCGAGCCGTACGTCTCCGACGAGGTCCGTCGACGCGTCCTCGAAGTCGCGGAGGAGCTCGGCTACCGCCTGAACCATGCGGCGCGGGCGCTGGCCTCCGGCCGGAGCCGGTCCATCGGTGTCGTGGCCCTGGGGACCGCCGGATACGGAACGGCCTCGCTCCTGGTGGGCATCGAGAGGGCCGTACGGGACGCAGGCTACGCGCTCCGTGTGGTCAACACGGTGGACGGTGACCCCGAAGGCATCGCCGGCGCCGTGATGTCGCTCCTCGAACAGGGAGTTGACGGTGTCGTCGTCTCCGAGCCCGTCGTGGAAGGGGAGGTGCCCGTCATGATCGACGCGCCCGTCCTCTTCCTGGGCGCGCCACCGGCCTTCGCCTCCGCCCGGACCCTGACCGTGGGCGTGGGCGCGTACGAACTGGCGAGGGCGGCCACCGCTCACCTGCTGGATCTGGGCCATGCAACCGTTCACCACCTTGCCGGTCCGCAACGCTGGTACGCCTCCACGGACCGTGTCGAGGGCTGGCGGGCGGCTCTCGCGGAACGGGGTGCGCCCGAACCTCCTCTGATCGAGGGTGACTGGTCACCCGAGTCCGGCTACGCGGCGGGCCGTGAGCTGGCTGCGGACGGCTCGGTGACGGCGGTGTTCGCGGCGGGCGACGAGATGGCGATCGGTCTGATCCACGCGCTGCGGGAAGCCGGCCGGCGGGTGCCGGAGGACATCAGCGTCGTGGGCTTCGACGGCAACCCCGTCTTCGCCTACGTCACCCCGCCCCTGACCACTGTGCGACAGCCCTTCGACGAGGCGGCACGAGAGGGAATCAGACTCCTCGTCCACGCCATCGAGACGCCCGACACCGACCTGCCTCCCGCGAGCGAGCTACCGGTCGAACTCGTCCTCCGCGGCTCGACCGCACCCCCGCCCTCCCGCCCGGGCCGGACGGCACCCGGTACCACCTGAGCCCAGCCCCGTCGCGCCCCTCCCTCTCCCTCTCCCTCTCCCTCTCCACCTCCACGTCGTCCGCCCGGTCGTACCGGTCGACGTCACCCCTCTACTCCGCCGTTCTGTGCCTGGACCCATCCGGTGCGCGGCGGGCCGTGATACACATCCCCATCCCTTCCCCCGGGAGCCGCAATGTCCCCTGCGCAGACAGACGCCAGACCTGGCGCCGTTCCGCGTTCCCGTCCCTTCTCCCTCCTGACGTTGATGGTCGCCCTGCTCGCAGCGGTGGCGACGCTGGTCCTGCCGGGCGCCGGCCGGGCGGACGCACTCTCGCGTCCGTCCCAGACGATGTACACGCCGCCGTCGAACGCGCCCTCACCCGGGTCGTACTATCCGCGGGCGATGCGACTGCAGTACAACGGCTCGGCCAACGGCACGATGCTCGCCACCTTCGAGCAGTACACCTCCGGCACGCCGGTCTTCCCGATCTACCGCAGCACCGACAACGGCAACTCCTGGACGAAGATCTCCGAGGTCGCCGACACCCAGAACGGCTGGGGCATGCGCTGGCAGCCCGAGCTCTTCGAACTGCCCACGGCGATGGGCGGCTTCCCCGCAGGAACGATCCTCGCCGCCGGGGCTTCCGTTCCGGCCGACCGCTCGGCCATCAAGATCGATGTCTATGCCAGCACCGACCGCGGACAGACCTGGAGCTTCGTCAGCAACATCGCCACCGGCGGCCCGGCATACGACCAGAACGGCAATGGCAACACTCCCGTGTGGGAGCCGTTCTTCCTCGTCGCCAACGGCAAGCTGATCGTCTACTACTCCGACCAGCGCGACCCCGACCACGGCCAGAAGCTCGTCCACCAGGTCTCCACGGACCTCCGCAACTGGGGCCCGGTCGTGGACGACGTGGCGATGCCCACCTTCAGCCAGCGCCCCGGCATGGCCACCGTCGCGAAACTGCCCAACGGCAACTACGTCATGACGTACGAGTACGGCGGCTCCCCTGCCGGCAACTTCGCCGTCTACTACAAGATCTCCTCCGACCCGGAGGCGTTCGACTCCGTCACGGGCATCCCCCTGCGGTCCACGGACGGTGTGGTTCCCACCAGCACTCCCTACATCACCTGGCTGCCGACCGGCGGCCCGAACGGCACCCTCGTCGTCGGCGCCTACAGCACAGGCGACCTGTTCCTCAACACCCAGAACGGCGCCGCCAACACCTGGACCCGCATCAACTCCAACGTCGCCCCCGGATACAGCCGGGGCATGCTCCCGCTGGCCGACGGCCACAGCCTGCTGGTGCTCAGCGGGGGGAGTGCGCGAAGCACCGGCGTCAACCCGGTCACGTACAGCACCATCGATCTGGGCGGCGGCATCTCGGACGGTGCCACCTACACCCTGTCCAACGCGGGCAGTGACCTGAGGCTCACCATCGCCGGCGGTTCCACCACCAACGGCACCGGCGCGACCCAGCAGAACTCCACCACCGCCACGGATCAGCGGTGGCGCTTCGTCCAGCAGTCGTCCGGCTACTTCAAGATCTTCAACGTGGCCAGTGGCAAGGTCCTCGGCGTGGAGAACCAGTCCACCGCCAACGGCGCCAGGATCCTGCAGTGGGACGACAACGGCACCCTCGACCACGAATGGGCCGTCGCCCCGCACCCCGCCGGCGGCTACACGATCACCAACCGCGTGAGCGGCAAGCACCTGGAGATACCCAACGCATCCACCGCCACCGGCACCAACGCCGTCCAGTGGAGCGGCACCAGCTGTGACTGCCAGCGCTGGGACTTCACCCAGACCGCCCTGCCGCCCCTGGGCACCGGGCAGTACATCCTCGTCAACAAGAACAGTGGCAAGTACCTCGACATCCCCCAGGGTTCCACCGCCACCAACACCGCCGCCAACCAGTGGCAGAACTCCGCCTGCGTCTGCCAACTGTTCACCTTCCAGTCCGCCGGCGGCGGAGCCTGGGCGATCAAGAACGTCAACAGCGGCCTCAACCTCGACATCCGCGACAGCTCCACCACCGCCGGAGCCGTCGTCGTCCAGAACACCCCCTCCGCCGCCGATTCACAGAAATGGACCCTCGTCGAAGCGGGCGACGGCTACTACGAACTCAAGAACGTCAGGAGCGGATTCCACGCCGGCGTCGCCCAGTCCTCCACGAGCAACGGCGCTCCGGTCGTCCAGTGGAACGACGTGAGCAACGACGACCAGCTCTGGAAGATCGTCCGCATCAACTGAACGGCCGTCAACCCACTCTGACCGGCCTCACGAAGGGCCCCTGCCGGCTCGGGATCGCGATGCGAACCGAGCGTCAGGGGCCCTTGCCACGCGTCGATCACGACGACTTCCAGCGGCTTCGAGCAGCAGAGAAGAATCTTGTTCCGGGTGATCTCGCGGGGCCGGATGCCTCCGTTGTGCGCGGCGATGAGGTCGATCACCCATTGACCCGTCCCGTTCACCGATCTAACCTCCATCTGCATACGTGGACGGCATCTGCATATGGGGATGAGAGTGATGGCAGGCATCAGCGCGGAGATCGCAGGGGTCGCCCAGCGGCTCCGTGACGGAATGACGAACGGGGTGCTGTCCTTCCCCCTCACGGGCTTCCGGGACGACGGCGGCCTCGACCTGGACGCCTACCGGGCGTACCTGGCCGACCGGTTGGCCACCGCACCCGGCGCGGTGTTCCCGGCCTGCGGGACCGGTGAGTTCTTCTCGCTGGACGAGGACGAGTACCGGGCGGTCGTGCGGGCGACGGTCGAGGTCGCCGACGGGCGGCTGCCGGTCGTCGCGGGCGTCGGCTACGGCTGGGCGCAGGCGCTGCGGTTCGCCCGTATCGCGGAGGAAGTCGGCGCGGACGCCGCGCTGGTACTGCCCCACTACCTGGTCGGAGCCCCACAGGACGGTCTGGTGGAGCAGCTGCGCCGCATCGCCGCCGGGACCCGGCTACCGCTGATCGCGTACCAGCGCGGCCAGGTCACGTTCACCGCCGACGGCCTGCGCCGGATCGCGCGGATCCCCACCGTCGTCGGACTGAAGGACGGACACAGCGACCTGGACCGGCTCCAGCGCCTCACCCTCGCCGCGCCCGAAGGCTTCCTCTTCTTCAACGGCGCCGCCACCGCCGAGATCCAGGCCCGCGCCTACGCCACCGTCGGTGTCCCCGCCTACTCGTCGGCCGTCCACGCCTTCGCGCCCGAGATCGCGAACGCCTTCTTCGCCGCCCTGCGGGACGGGGACGACGCCAGTGTGACCACGTACCTGCGCGAGTTCTACGTCCCGCTGGTGGAATTGCGCGACCGGGTGCCGGGGTACGCCGTCTCCCTGGTCAAGGCCGCCGCCAGGCTGCGCGGCCTCCCGGTCGGTCCGGTGCGTGCCCCGCTCACCGACCCCGGCCCTACCGACCTCGCCGACCTGGAGAAGGTGCTGGACCACGGCCTGAGCCTCGTCGGCGCCGTACGGCGATCCGCCTGACAGGCGCGGGCACGCTCCGTGCCCACCCCGACGAACCCGCGGGCGCCTGTCGCGCCGCCGGATGACCCGCGGCCCGGACCGGCCGCGGCCCCGGACCAACCGTGGCCCCGGACCAACCGTGGGCTGCACGCAGAGCCGCCGGAGCCTTCGACCGTCAACAGTTCAAAGGAGAACTGTCATGCCCCTGATCGTAGTCGGGATCAGTGTCCTGATCCTGCTGCTGCTCATGACCAGGCTCAAACTCAACGGCTTCGCCGCCCTCCTGCTCGTGGCCGTCGGCGTCGCACTGGTCCGGGGAATTCCGGTGGCGACCATCCCGGACGTCCTCTCCGAGGGCATCGGGGGCCAGATCGGCGACACCATGCTCACCATCGGCCTCGGCGCCATGGTCGGCCGAGTCATGGGGGACTCCGGCGCCGCGCAGCGGATAGCCGGCAAGCTCCTCGACGCCTTCGGTCCGCGCTGGGTCCAGGTGGCCATGGTGGTCACGTCCATGCTGATCGGCGTGACCATGTTCTACGAGGTCGCCTTCATCATCATCGTGCCCATCGCGTTCACCCTGGTCAGGGTCACCGGGGCGAAGCTGCTGTGGGTCGGTCTGCCGATGTCCATCGCGCTGTCCACCATGCACAGCTTCCTGCCGCCGCACCCCGGCCCCACCGCCGTCGCCGCGACGTTCCACGCCTCCGTCGGACTGACGCTGTTCTACGGCCTGTTCATCGCCGTTCCCGCCGGTGCGTTCATCGCCCTGACCTGGCCCCGTCTCCCCTTCGTCGGGGCGATGGACCCGGCCATCCCCAAGGGCCTGGTCAGCGAGCGCGAGTTCACCGACGAGGAGATGCCCGGCCTCGGCTGGTCGCTGTTCGTGGCGCTCTTCCCCGTGGTGCTGATCGTGGCCGCCGCCGTGACCGACATGGCCACCTCCGCCGAGAGCCCGTTCCTGAACGTCGTCGCCTTCATCGGCTCGGCACCGATCGCGCTGCTGCTGACCCTGTGCCTGGCGATCTGGGCGTTCGGGCCGCGGATCGGCCGGAGCCTGGAGGAGGTCGGCGCCTCCTGCACCTCGGCGGCGAAGGCGATGGCGATGATCCTCCTGGTGATCGGCGCCGGCGGGGCCTTCAAGAACGTCCTCGTCGAAGGCGGGATCTCCGACTACATCAAGGACACCACGGACAGCTGGTCCATCTCGCCGATCGCCCTCGCCTGGCTCGTCGCCGTCATCCTCCGCATCGCGCTCGGCTCGGCGACGGTCGCCGTCGTCACGGCCTCCGGCGTGGTGCTGCCGCTGTTGGCGGGCAGCGGGGTCCACCCGGAGATGATGGTGCTCGCCGTCGCCTGCGGCTCCATCGCCTGCTCCCATGTCAACGACCCGGGATTCTGGCTGTTCAAGGAGTACTTCAACCTCTCCGTCATCGAAGCGATCAAGGTCCGTACCACCTATACGACGGTGCTCGCAGTCCTCGGCCTGGGCGGCGTCCTGGTGGCCGAGTGGGCCCTCGACATCCTCCACCTCTGAACGCGCGACATTCCCGACCACCCGCACCACCTCACCGCAGAAGGGCACCCGATGAGCATCGGACAGCCGACCGTCACGGCGTTCTCCGTCTACCCGGTCGCCGGGCGGGACAGTATGGAGCTGAACCTGTCCGGCGCGCACGGCCCCTACTTCACCCGCAACATCGTCGTCCTCACCGACTCGGAGGGGCGTACCGGGCTGGGGGAGGTGCCCGGCGGCGAGAAGATCACACAGACGCTCCGTGATGCCGAACCCCTCGTCCTCGGGGCGAAGGTGGGCGACTACAAGCGCGTCCTGCGCGAGATCGGCGACCGGTTCGCCGACCGCGACACCGGCGGACGAGGCGCCCAGACCTTCGACCTGCGGACCACCGTCCACACGGTCACCGCCGTCGAGTCGGCGCTGCTCGACCTCCTCGGCCAGCACCTCGACGTGCCCGTCGCGGCACTCCTGGGCGACGGCCAACAACGGGCTTCGGTTCGGGTATTGGGCTACCTCTTCTACGTCGGCGACCCGGACCGCACCGACCTGGAGTACGTCCGTGAACCCGACTCCCCGGTGGAGTGGTACCGGATCCGGCACGAGGAGGCACTGACCCCGGAGGCGATTGTCCGCCAGGCCGAGGCGGCCTACGACCTCTACGGGTTCCGGGACTTCAAGCTGAAGGGGGGTGTCCTGGAGGGCGCCGAGGAGGTCAGGGCCGTACGCGCCCTCAAGGACCGCTTCCCCGAGGCCCGGATCACCCTCGACCCGAACGGCGCGTGGTCGCTGCGCGAGGCGATCGAGCTGTGCCGGCCACTGGTGGGCACGCTGGCCTACGCCGAGGACCCCTGTGGAGCCGAAGGCGGCTACTCCGGACGGGAGATCCTCGCCGAGTTCCGCCGCGCCACCGGCCTTCCCACCGCAACCAACATGATCGCCACCGACTGGCGCCAGATGGCTCACGCCCTGACCCTCCAGTCGGTCTCCATTCCGCTGGCCGACCCGCACTTCTGGACCCTGCAGGGCTCCGTGCGCGTGGCGCAGCTGTGCCACGCCATGGGCCTGACCTGGGGTTGCCACTCCAACAACCACTTCGACATCTCCCTGGCCATGGTGACCCACTGCGGCGCCGCGGCCCCGGGCGAGTACAACGCCCTGGACACCCACTGGATCTGGCAGGAAGGGCTGGAACGGCTCACCACCACCCCGCCGCGCATCGTCGGCGGCGAGATCGCCGTCCCGGACGCCCCCGGGCTCGGCGTCCACCTCGACATGGACCGGCTCCTCGCGGCCCACGACCTCTACCGGGAGAAGGGCTTGGGGGCACGCGACGATGCCGTCACCATGCACTACCTCGTCCCTGACTGGGAGTTCGACAGCAAGCGCCCCTGCCTGGTGCGGTAGAGGACTGTTCGATGCCCTGCCTTCGCTCGGGGCACGGTGAGCGCGACGGCTCCGTCCGACCGGGTGGGGGGCCGGTTGCGTCCTCCCCAGTCCTTCCAGCCCTTCCACCCCTTCCTCACTGTTCGAAGACGATTACCTCACTGTCGAACACGCAGAAATCTATGGTGGTCAGAGTAGACATTGGCCGGTGCTGTGGTTATGGTTTCTCTCGTAGCCCAGAAAGACAACAGGGCCCGGCAGACACGAACTGCCGGGCGGCAGTGCGCAGTTGCAGTTCGCAGGGCGGTGCGGTGGTGGACTTCCGAAGCCAGCGTTGATGCAGGACGGCGACGGGAGTGACGACCGCACCGGGTGGCCCGCAGTGATCAGGGGCCGCCACGAGCAGTACCGCAGTTCACGCAGTGGCAGTACCTGTAGGTGCAGTTCGCAGTACCCAGCAGTACGCAGTACCCCGCTTGTCAGCAGTTGATCACCGAGGGAAGAACGGAGGAGCCGAGCGCCATCAGGATCGCCCGGACGGAAGTCTTGAGCCCGGGTACCGCAGGACATCGATAGTGAGGTGGTCTCCGGTCGAGCAACCGCGATCCCAGCACCCCCGACAGCGACTTCGTCGGGGCTGCGGAAACAGTAGGCCGGCGCAGTATCAGGGCCGGCCGATGGTGTAGCCAGTTCCTTCGGGGCTCTGGTGCCGTACGGCACCAGAGCCCCTCCACGCGTTCCACAGAGAGGTGCAATGACAGCAGATGACTCGTACGGCCGGCTCGACGATGACGACTATCCCGCCTACACCATGGGCCGGGCCGCGGACATACTCGGCACCACCCCCGCCTTCCTCCGCGCCATCGGCGAAGCGCGCCTCATCACCCCGCTGCGCTCCGAGGGCGGCCACCGCCGCTACTCCCGATACCAGCTGCGCATCGCCGCCCGCGCCCGTGAACTCGTCGACGCCGGCACCCCCATCGAGGCCGCCTGCCGCATCGTCGTCCTCGAAGACCAACTCGAGGAAGCGCAGCGCATCAACGCCGAACACCGGCGCACCGCATCCCCGCACACGGCGGGCATCTGACCCGCGGTCCGCGGCAAGGATCCGATGCCGCACCCTTCCGCCGATTTCTGATGTGAGCGCATGACCGCCGAAGACGCCCAGCCGTCGGCACGCGGACGGAAGTCCACGCCCCGCCCCGGCACCACGCCCGACTCCCTCCGCACCCCGGCGGCTGATTCGCCTGCGGGCACAACCGGCCGGCTGGCTGCCGCGCGGACAGCCGCCGACCTCGAAGACGGGGTGGAGCGCGCGGCCGCCGCTCTGAAGCCGAGGATGCGGGGCTGGCTGCACGCCGGGATGTTCCCCCTGTCTCTGGTCGGCGGCATCGTCCTGATCGCCCTTTCGCGTTCGGCGGCGGCAGTGGCGGCCTGCACGGTGTACGCGCTGTCGACCTGCCTGCTGTTCGGTACCAGCGGGGTCTACCACCGCGGGACGTGGGGGCCGCGCGGGGAGGCGGTCCTGCGGCGGCTGGACCACGCGAACATCTTCCTGATCATCGCCGGCACCTACACCCCGCTGGCGGTGTTGCTGCTGCCCGCGGGCCGGCAGCTGGTGCTGCTGGCCCTGGTGTGGGCGGGCGCCCTGGCCGGCATCGCCTTCCGCATCCTGTGGATCGGGGCTCCCCGGTGGCTGTACACCCCGTGCTACATCGCGCTGGGCTGGGTCGCCGTCTTCTACCTGCCCGACTTCGCACGCACCGGCGGCACCGCGGTCGTCGTACTCGTCATCGCCGGCGGTCTGCTCTACACCGCGGGCGCCGTCGTCTACGGACTCAAGCGCCCCGACCCGTCACCGGCCTGGTTCGGCTTCCACGAGGTCTTCCACGCCCTGACCATCGCCGCCTTCACCGCGCACTACACGGCCATCCTCCTGGCAGCCACATGACCGCGTTCGGGGCATGCCGAAGCGCGGGACCCGGGCGCGTGCCCCAGGGGAGCTGTGGGGTTCTGGCCACCGCTCCGCCGGTCTGCCCGGCCGTCACATCCACAGCACGCCGTCGTCCTGGTGTTCGCGCACACGGAACGCGATCATCCGGCGCAGCAGGTCGTGTGGCACGGGCCGGCCGTACGGGAGCTTGACCGAGCCCTTGCCGGTGGTGAAGTCGGCCAGATCGGCGTCGAACGCCTCGCGGGTGCTGGGGGTGAACACGACGTTCGCGTGCTTCGCGTGGCCGCTGACCATGAACAGGATCGTCCCGGACGGGTGAACCCACGCGGGATGGCCCCACTTGACCGCCTCACTCGCCGCGGGCACCGCCTCGCCGGCCAGCGCCCGTAGCTGCTCAAGGATCTCGCGGCCGGGCCCCGCGAACCCCTCGATGTACGCGTCGATCGTCTGCGGCTTTCCCATGGCGCCAGTGTGGCACCGCCCGCCCTGGGGGGGCGGCACTCGAAAGGTGCCTGTGTTCTGTGCGGCCCCGGGCCGCGCTCGTGGTTGCGGGAGTCCTACGGCACGGTGGGCCTCCGGAGGGGGCCGTGTTCGGCCGAATGCCGTCTGTTCACGGGTGGGTGAACGCCCATAGCCTGTGCGACCTTCGCGTACTGGGGGGTCCCATGAACGGTCTCCGTACAGTCCTTGTGTGCCTTGTGATCGCTTGTATCGCGGTGGTGTCGCCGGCCGCGGCCGTGACGCCGAGCTGGTCCGCGCTGCCGGTACCGGCAGCGGCCCCGCCGGTGACCGTGTCCGACCTCGCCGCCCGCGGGCCGGGCGAGGCATGGGCGACCGGGTACGAGCAAGCCGCCGATGGACCGCGGCCGATGTTGTACCGGTGGGACGGAACGGCGTGGAGCCGGGACACCACCTTCCCCGGCGCCGACGAACTGGGCCGGCTCGGCAAGGTGCAGTTCGTCGGCAAAGAGGTGTGGATCTTCCACGAACGGGTCGGGGCGGGGGAGATCCTGCGCCGGTCGGCGGGCGGCTGGAGTGCCGTCCCGCTGCCGCGGACCCTGTGGACCTACCAGGACTTCACCGCGGTACCGGGTGCCGCGTGGGTGGTCGGCGAGGACGACACCGGGCTGAAGGTGTTGCACTACGACGGCTCCGGCTGGACCACACAGTCCGCCCCGGACGGCGTGCTGTATCTGATGGGGATCACCGCGCGTACGGCCACCGACGCCTGGGCCTGGGCGGACACCAGCACCGGGACCACCGTCCTGCGCTGGGACGGCACGGCGTGGCGGGACGCGCGGGTGCCGCTGCCGCCGAACAGCAACGTCCACACGATCCTGCCCGAACCGTCCGGCCGGGTGACGATCGGCGGCAGCCAGTACACCGACGGCGCGGCCCGCACCTACCTGATGACCTGGAACGGGCACGCCTGGCGCACCACCTACCCGCCGCTGGGCGACACCTACACCGAGGACATGGTGCGCGGCCCGGACGGTGCGCTGTGGCTGCCGGTGCGCAGCGACCGCGCGTTCCAGTCGAAGTACGCACGCGTGGACGGCCCCCGCACCACCTTCTCCTACGGCCCGGAGCGCACGAACGCGATCGACGTCAAACCGCGTGCACTGTCGAAGGCCGGATTCTCACTGCTGTCCTTCGGGACCGTCGAGATCTACGGCTCGAAACCGAATCTGATGAGCGAGCGGCTGGGAGGCTGACCATGGCACGCAGACTTGTCGTCGCGGCCCTCGCTGCCGCCATGGCCTTCATGACCCTGATGGCCTCGGCGGCGGCGGAAACCCTGTCCTGGCAACACGTTCCGGTCCCGGCGCAGGTACGCCCGCAGGCCGGGCTGAACGAGGCCGTGGCGTTCGGGCCGGACCGGGCGTGGGCGGTGGGTGCCGACGCCGTCGGTCGCGAGGCACCGGGCTTCCCGCTGGTGCTGCGCTGGGACGGGACCGCGTGGCAGCGCCAGCCTCTGCCCGGTATCGGCTGGCAGGGAGAGCTGGTGTCCGTCGCCGCGACCTCACCGACCGCGGTCTGGGCGGTCGGCCGTGACTCGGCGGGCGGCGCCCACCTGCTCCGCTTCGACGGCAGATCCTGGTCCGAGAGCCGGCCGCCGGGCGGTGTCGTACTGACGAAGGTCGTCGCCGGCGGCGGTGAGACCTGGCTGATCGGTTCGCGGGACGGCGCGCAGGCACTGCTGCGCTGGGACGGGCGCGGCTGGCGGGACGTGCCGGTGCCGCCGGGAGCCGTGTACGGCCTGCACAGCCTGGCGGCCGACGACGTCTGGGCCGCGGGCGCCACCGGCTCGGGTGCGGCCGTGTCGCACTGGGACGGCCAGGCGTGGCAGCAGACGATCGTGGACGGGTTCCCGCGGTCGGCCGTGGGCAGTGTGCTGGCCGTCTCGGCGACGGAGGTGTGGGCGGGTGGCACCGCCGGGTTCGTGGGCGGCCCCGTGGGCCGGCCGATTCCGCCCCTGCTGGTGCGCTGGGACGGGCAGGCGTGGAGCCGGGTGACCATGCCCACCGACTTCGGCTCGGTCACCTCACTGGCGCCCGACACCTCCGGCGCGCTGGCCTGGGTCTCGGTGGCCCGCTCGCAGAAGTGGGGCCCGCCGGGCAGCTATCCGCCGTTCGTGCCCGGCCCGGATTTCCTCGCCTGGAACGGGGAGTCGTTCACCGGGTACGGCGAACCGGCGGTGGCCGGGGAGGGTGACTCCTCTCGGCTGCAGCTGGCACCGGTACCCGGCACGGCGACGGTGTGGTCGGTCGGCCGCGCCGACGGCCCCGAGGGAACCTTCGCCCCACGCATCCTGCGCTGGGGCTGAGAAGACGCACGGGGCTCCGCCGGAGGGACAGGCCCCCGGAAGGTTGCGCCGGGGGCCTGTGTCGGTCAGCAGGCCGAGTTGGTCTGGGTGAGGAGGCCGAGCCGCCACGGGAGGGTGTTGTAGTCGCCGCTCGCGTTGGGGTTCATGCCCTGGTAGAGGTACTGGAGCCGGCAGGCGGGGATGGTCAGTGTCTGGTCGTAACCGGCACGGATCATCTCACCGTGGCTGACGTCCCTGGTCCAGGCGCCCGACGGGAAGGTGACGTTGTTCGACTTGGCGAAGGGGTTGCTCTCGGACGCGGCCAGGGGCGTCCACGAGCCGGCGAGGCTGCTCGTCGTCCAGGAGCGGAAGTAGCGTCGGCCGTCCGATCCGATGGCCTCGACCAGCAGCACATACTGGTTGGATCCCTGCACCTTGTACACGTTGCTCGCCTCGAACAGGGCGTATTTGGAGTCCTGGGCCGCGATGACGGTGTTGGTGAAGCCGTTCGGGAACTGCCCGACGGTCGTCTGGGAGCGGTACAGATGCCCGTTGTCGTCGGAGGAGAACAGATAGCAGTTGGCGCTGTCGCAGATCACCCACATGTCGACCCAGTAGCCGTTGCCGATGTTCTGCCTGATGATGTCGGGCATCGACGAGTAGAAGTTGCGCGGTGCGCTCCACCCGTTCGGATTGCTGATGTCGGGGTTGGTGGAATAGGACGCGTTGCCCGTCTGGTACACGAGGTACCACAGGCGTTGCGGCGCGTAGTAGAAGACCTCCGGCGCGGCCCGGTACCCGGCTCCGATGGCGCCGCGGTCCAGGTAGTGGTGCGTGGCCGAGCCGGCCTGTGACCAGTCGCTGAAGTTCAGATACACCAGGTTGTATCCGGAGGAGCTCGCCGTACTGGCGAACACGTGGTACTTGCCGTTGTACTGGACGACCGTCGGATCCTTGATTCCGGCGATGTTGTGGGTGGCGTCCGACTTCGGTGAGATCAGCGCTCCGCTGGAGCTCCAGGAGAAGCGGGAGGGCAGCGCGGCGGCGGACCCGGGCGAACGGGAGTCGGCCGGCCGGGCGTCGCTCGTTGCGCCCGTCGCCGACGCGGATGCCCGTTGTGTCGTCGGCGTTCCGCCCATGGTGGTGAGGGTCGACTGGTAGGCCGCCTTCTTGTTCCCGTTGCGGTCGAACAGCAGGGGGTTCTCCCCGCTGCGCCAGGAGTCGCTGTCGCGGATGCCCCAGACGGTGATGCCGGTGCAGCGCGCCACGTTCATACAGGCCCTGACCGTGTTCGCGTACGCCGTCGTCGGTGCCTGCGCGATGTCCAGCTCGGTGATCTGTACGTCCACGCCGAGGGCGGCGAAGCTCGACAGCGTCGTCTGGAAACTGGCGGGCGGACCGCCGGCGCCGAAGTGGGCCTGGAGGCCGACGCAGTCGATGGGCACGCCGCGCGCCTTGAAGTCGCGCACCATGCGGTACACGCCCTGGGTCTTGGCGGCGTTCCAGTCCTCGATGTTGTAGTCGTTGTAGCAGAGCTTGGCCGCCGGGTCCGCCGACCGCGCGGTGCGGAAGGCCTGCTCGATGAACCCGTTGCCCAGCAGGTTCTGGAACACCGAGGGGCGGTGCTGGCCGCTGCCGCCGTCGGCGAAGGCCTCGTTGACCACGTCCCAGGAGTGGATCCGGCCCTTGTAGCGGTTCGCCACCGTGGTGATGTGGTTGTTCATCACGCTGCGCAGCGTGTTCGCGTCCGTGATCGAGCTGACCCAGCCGGGCAGTTGGGAGTGCCACACCAGCGTGTGGCCGCGCACGCGCTGACCGCGGGCCGTCGCGCGGTTCACGATCTGGTCGGCGGGGCCGAAGGTGAACGAGCCGCGGGATCGCTCGGTGGCGTCCCACTTCATCTCGTTCTCGGCTGTCACCGAGTTGAACTCGCGGTCCAGGATGCCGGTGTACACGCCGTCACCGAGCTTTCCGGCGGCCACCGCCGTCCCGAAGTACCGTCCGGACTGGGCGGCTTGCGCGCCGAGTGCGGAGGCCCGGACGGCGTCGGGCGAGTCGGGCGCGGCGGTCGCGGCCTCCGGCGATACCAGGGTGGCCACGGCCAGCAGGGATAACACCGAGGCTCGGCGACGGCCGAGCCGTTTCAGCGGGTTCATGGTTCTCCTCGTACGGTTGGCGGGGGGTTGGGTGGTGCGATCGGTGGGGTCGGGTCAGGGCGTGGACAGCTCGAACCGCGGGAAGCGGACCGCGCCGCCGAGTGCCTGGGTTGCGTGGTTGAAGAGGGCGAATCGGTAGCCCATGAAGAACCGCCAGTCGTTGCCCATGGAGAAGGAGGGGCCGAGGCGGGTGAAGTTGATGCCGTCGACGCTGTAGGAGAAGGTTCCGGGGCGGGCCGCGCCGGGGCGGATGTCCGCGGTCGCGCGCAGCCGCACACGACTGCCGGACACGGTCGCGCTCGCGACCTCGGTGCCGGTGCCGGTGGTGTTCCAGTTGCCGTCCATGGTCAGCCCGTTGACCATCACCACCCGCGTCACGCCACCGTCGCGTTTGACACCGATCCAGGCGGAGGAGTCACGCAACAGCGCGAGTCCGGCCCGGTCGCCGTCCCGCATCGCCGAGAAGTCGAGCTCGACCGTGGCGGTGGAGGTGGGCCCCTGGATGCGGTGGGTGAGCGTGTTGCGGGCCCAGTACAGGTCGTTGGTGACGGTCGCGGTCCGCAGGGTCAGCCCGTTGCCGACCGACCACTTGGTGTTGTCCGGGTTGTGGTTCCACTCCCACTTCGGCTTGAGGGTCGTACCGTCGAAGGTGTCGACACCCACCATGGGGGTGACCTGGCGGGGTGGGGTGGGCACGGTCGGGTGGGGATACGAGGTGCCCCACGCGCCGTTCACGAGTTGCACGACGGGCCAGCCGTCCGGGGTCCAGCTGACCGGCGCCAGCGCGGGCACCCGGCCGCCGGGGTACGCGTCCACGAAGGCCAGGTAGTACCAGGCGCCGCTCTGCGTCTGCACCAGCCCGCCCTGGTGCGGAACGCCACCGCCGGGGATCGGCCCGCGCAGGTCGAGCAGGACCTGCCGGAGCGTGTACGGACCGAAGGGGCCGCTCGACGACTTGAGGATGTACTGGCCGTTGGCCGGCCGGGTCAGGAAGATGTAGTACTGCCCGTTGATCTTGTAGAAGCGGGAGCCCTCCAGGGTGCCGACACTCGACGGGGTGGTGAACACCTGCTGCGTGCGGACCTGGGTGCGGCCGTCGCGCGAGAGCTGGGCCACGCTGATGGTGGTGTTTCCGTACGCCACGTACAGGGTGTCGTCACTGTCGACGAGCAGGCCGGCGTCGTAGTACGGCGTGCTGATCGTGGTGAGTCTGTTCCACGGCCCCTCGACCGCGGTGGCGGTGTAGAGGTACGTCCTGGCGAAGTCGATCTGGCCGAGCCAGTAGAAGGTGCCGTTGCTCGGGCGGTGGGCCAGCGACGACGCCCAGATGCCCCGGACGTAGCCACGGCCGCCGCTGAGGTCGTACTTGGCGCCGAAGTCGAGGGTCGGCACCGAATGCCCGGCGATCTCCCAGTTCACCAGGTCGTACGAGCGCAGTACGGGGGCGCCCGGTGAGTAGTGCATCGTCGAGGCCGAGGCGTAGTAGGTGCCGCCGACGCGGATCACGTCGATGTCCGCGAAGTCCTGCCAGATGACCGGGTTGGTGTACTCCGCAGCGGCCGCGAGGGCCTGCCCTCGGGCGACGCCGGAGGCCGCGGTGCTCCGGGACGCTCCCACCAGGGGAAGGGAGGCGCTCGTCAGCAGACCGGTGGCCGCGGCCAGCGCTCGACGGCGACCCATCGGCTGATGAGGGCATGACATATCCATGTCGTTCTCCTTGTACGGCCGAGCCGTTGTGGGTGGCACGTGCAACCGCCGTGAGTCTCACGGCTGAGGAGTGGACGCTGTGCCGACGTGCGTGGGGCGGGGGGTCTGCTTCTTCTCGCGGCGCGCGGCGGCCGGGTCGGTCGACCCCGGTTCGCCATCTCGGACACCCATCGGCACATCGAGCATTCTGGATGATAGGAGGCTGACGAACCCCGTCAATACCTCTCGCATGATTCGCTCCCGACATCGAAACATTTCGCTCTGCCGGTGCGCTCCGAGCGGTCGGGCGCCGATCGCTTCTCGGGGGTTCGCGCGCCTGGTCCAGACCCTTCCCGGTGACGGACCGCCGCGGTCCCGTTCTTCTGCCGCTCTTCAGCTGAGCGGGTTGCTGCAGGTCGTGGCGCGGTTGCTGGTGGGGGCATCTCTTCGTCCCTCGAACCGTGACCGGCGTACGCGGGGCCGGTCGGCAGGCCGTGGCGCCTTCTCGGGGTGTCCTGATCCCGCGGCCGATGAGTCGAAAGCTGTTGACAGGGTGGGCTGCATCTCTATGATCCGGAACTGCCTGGCGATCCGAATGACGTTCGATACTACGAACGAGCCCTGACGGGAAACCCGCGCCTCTTCCGCGACCGCACCCCGATGGCCCGGCCCCGAAGCACGTCCTCATGAGCTTGCTCAGCGCGCAGTCGGACCTCTGTCCGCACACGGCGATGCTCCGAAAGGGAGTTGCATGATGACCAGCACAAGACCTCTCTATCGAAGCGGACCTGTGTGTGGACACGACCCAGCGCTTCGCTCTCAGATTCAGCTACAGCGCCGCCATGTCGTACGCGCTCGCGTGTTTCCGGGCGACGGTCTTCCGTGCGGTCGCGGTCCAGAGCGGCGGGCAGCTCAGCGGAGCGGTGGCACCCGGCCCATCGCCTACCTCGGGGTGCACGGCCTCCGCGACAGTGTCCTCGGCATCTCCGGCGGACGGACGATGCGGGACGGGTTCGTCAGGAACAGCGGCTGCACCGTCCAGAACTTCGGGCTTCCAGGCCACCCACACCGGCGATACCGCCCCGCCGAGTTCCTGCACCCTCAACGGCACGGCCTGCGCCGTCATGGGGAGTTCGCCGAAGTGACCCGGTGATGGCGGCAGGTATCCGCCCGGTGGAACGGTGCGGCAGCCACCTGCGGCGGCCGCACCGCACGGGTGCGGTCGCGGCAGGTGTGGTCGACTCCGGTGACGACGTCCTTCGCGTCCGACAGGAGCGTGTAGCGCGCCGTCGCCGAGCCGCCCATCTATCACACGGCGATGATCTGCCACTGCTGCTGGGGTGCCCGGTCGTACGTCTCCTGCTCGAGGCCGGCGCCGTTGGCGGTGGAGGCGCGGTCGACGTCGAGTGACAGTGCGCTGAGCCGGTTGGTGAGGTAGGAGTAGCCGTCGCCGGTGGGTGTCACGGCCCAGTGCTGTTGGAAGACGCTGTCGTCCGACCAGATGCCCACCTTGCCGCCGCTGGCACGCGAGAGGCCGGCCACTTCCATGAGTTTGCCGCTGCTGACGCTCTTGATCTTGTAGTAGCCGTCGCCGGTGGAGGTGAACGTCCACTTCTGGTTGGCCTGGTTCAGCCAGGGCCACTGGAGGATGCTCGTGCCGTTGGCGGTTCGGTTCCGGTACACGTCGGCGACCAGGCCGCTGTCGCGGTTGACCAGGCGATAGACGGTTCCGTCGCCCGGCAGGACACGCGACACGAGGGCCGGCTTGGCGGTCCTGCCGCCGATCCGGAGGCCGCCCACGTTGACGTATCCGCCGGTGCCGGCGGTGGCCTGGATCCGTATGAAACCGGCATTCCTGGCGCTCCACTCGGCCACCTTGGTGACGCGGTCGCCGGCCCAGGAACCGGTGGCGACCTGGGTGAAGGTCGTGCCGTCGGTGCTGGTGGAGACGGTGTACGAAGTGATGTCGCCGTCGGTGGAGTTGCTGCGGTTCCACTGCTTGGGCAGATACTCCAAGGTGGAGACCCCGCTCCACACCCCGCCCAGGTCGATCGTGATCGAGTGGGGGAGGGACGGGGAAAGTCCCCAAGTCGACCAGCAGGTCTCGAAGCCCTTGTCGCTCAGCCCGTCGATCGCGTGCATCGGGCCCTCGCCGGTGTGGAATCCGCTCGCGTAGGCGCTGACGGGTGTCACCGGGTGCTCGGCGCGTGGCATCTGTGTCGGCAACGGCGCCCTGGAGGTGTCGGGGCTCCATGCCGCCCCGACTTCGGCGAGCCGGTTGACGACATTGGTGTCCAGCTTGCCGTTGCGGTTGGGCGGGCAGTTGAGGATGAACGAGGTGTACTTCGGTTCCAGGTCAGCGAGGTGCGACAGGATCGACGCCTTGCTCATCAGGCCTTCGGTCGGCGTGGACGGATGCCAGAACCATCCGTTGCTGATCGTCTGTCCCTGCATGGAGGCGTAGGTGTTTCCGGCCGGCGAGGTGATGCCCAGCGGCTCCTCGAAATAGATCGCGTCGCCGAGGAACGGTACCGACAGCCCACCGTGGTCGATCACGACGATGTCCGGCTGGAGCGCTTTCACATGCTCGCGGATCCGCTGGTAGGAGACGGCCTGCTGGCCCATCTGCCACGCGTAGCCATCGGTGATGAACATGTCGATGGTGCCGTAGTCGGTCAGCAGTTCGGTGATCTGGTTCAGCATGTAGGTGAGGTCGCCGGGCTGGATCGTCTGGTCGGCGGCGACGCCGTGCCGGGTGTCGTACGCCTGGACGCTGTAGGTGCGGTCCCAGATCGAGAAGTACAGGCCCACCTTCAGACCCTTGGCCCGGAACGCGTCGACGTACTGGGCGACGATGTCCTGCTGGTAGGAGCTGTTGGCGACGTTGTAGTCGGTGTACGCCGTCGGCCAGAGACAGAAGCCGTCGTGGTGCTTGGTCGTCAGCACGCCGTAGCTCATCTTCGCCGCCGCGGCGGCGGCCGCCCACTGGGCACAGTCCACGGCAGTGGGGGCGAACAGGGCGGGGTCGTGGTTCGGGGCGGCCCACTCCTCGTTGGTGAACGTGCCCATGTTGAAGTGGTTGAACATGCCGAACCGCATGTTCACCATGTCGTTCAGGTTGGTCTGGGGATCGGCGGCCACCGCCTCGGACACCAGGCCCGAGAAGCCGGGGACCACGGGCAGCACCGTCGCGGCGGCAGCGGCGCCGGCCCCGAGCAGCGTACGGCGGGACAGGTTTCCTGACGGCATGCTCTCACTCCCATTTCGGTGGCTTCAGCGCCACAGGACCGTTCCGAAGGAGCCGAATCCTCTCCGGCTGCGGGGAGGGGAACAGCGCAAGCCCGCCGAAGTGCGTGAGGGCATCCTTGGTACGGAGAAGACACACGGGTGCTGCGGCACTCACGAGTCTCGGGCGCCAGACGTTACGCATGAAGTTCAGGCAAGCAACACCGGAATGTCAACGGTGTGGAGGGATGAAAGGCCGCACGCAGAGGGCACTTTGAGGGCTATACAGCCTTTCGAGCCATTCATTCATGGTCAGACATGGCATGTCTTCCTACCCGTCAACGGGCGGTCGTCGAGTTCTCCGAACGGAGCAACCTGTCGAGGTTGGTCATGGAGGTGCGCATCGCGGAGCGCATCCCCGGCTCCTGGACGCGGTTCAGCAAGTCCCCCAGCGGTCCCAGCCCGATGGCGTACTCGACCTGGTAGGTCATCTCTGTCATCTCCCGGCCGTCCCCGCTCCGGATCGGCCGGAACGCGAAGACGTTGGTCACGTCCTGGAGCGGGGCGAATCCGGTGCCGGTGTCGACGCGACGCTCGTACGGCTCGCTCTCTCTGACCGTCCAGACCGAGTCGGTCTTGAGGGGGCCGAGCGTGCGGTTGCGTTCGGCGTAGGTCTTGCCGACGGTGGCGACGCCGTGGTGGTCGGTGACCTCGATCGCCCCGGCGACCCACTCGGCGTACCGGTCGGTGCGGGAGATGACGTCCCAGACGTGTCCCACGGGTGCGTTGATGACGGCCTGCTCGGTGACCACGTACTTGTTCATCACGGTGTTCCTGTCCTGTCGGTGCTCGGTGCTCGGTGCTCGGTGCTCGGTGCCTGGTGCCTGGTGCCTCTGGTCGGTTGGTCGGTGTCTGTTGCGCTCAGTCCCGACCCAGGACTTCGGTGGCGGTGTGCTTGCCGGAGCGGACGGCGCCGTCCATGAAGCCGTTCCAGTACGGGGAGAATTCGGCGCCCGCCCACCGCACACGGCCGAAGGCCCGACCCATCCACTGGCCGAAGTCGCTGAGCACGCCGGGGGCGGCGACGGAGGTGGGGCCGCCCTGGGTCCACTGCTCGGCGGTCCAGTCCTGCTCGACGTAGTCGACGGTGTCGAAGGCCCGGTCCCCGACGACCTGCGCGAAGGAGCGCAGGACCGCTCCTCGGCGCTCGGCGGCCGGGCGATGGGCCCACTTGCGCCATTCCCGGCCGCCGAGGAAGCCCATGAGGACGCCCGGTCCACCGTCGGGCGGGGTGTTGTCGAACATCTCGCGGATGGGGGAGCCGCCACGCAGCAGACCCATGCCGGACAGGCCGTCCTCGCGCCAGAACGGCTTGTCGTAGACGGCGACGCACTTCATGAGGGTGCCGAACGGCAGCCGCTGGAAGAGCTGGTCCTGCTGGGGCGGCAGCAGCGGGTCCCACACGATCCGCGCGGCGAGCAGCGGCGGGATGGCGACGATCACCTGGTCGGCCCGCCAGTCACCGGCGTCCGAGACGACGGTGGCGCCGGAGGAGTCCTGGCTGATGCGCCGTACCGGGGCGGACAGGTGGACGCGGCCGTCGAGTTCCTCGGCCAGCCGCTGGGCGACGAGCTGCGAGCCGCCGACGAACCGGCTGTCCTGGGCGCCGCCGGTGGTGCCGGTGCCGCGTTCCATGGTGCCGGGGTGGGTCTCGTTGCCGAAGGTGGCGACATACCAGAGGCTGAACAGGGCGGACGCGTCGCGTGCCTCGCCGCCGTAGGCGGAGTTGAGGAAGAGGCTGATCATGTCGACGGCGTCGCCGGTGAGTTCGGCCCTGCGCAGCCAGGTCTCGTAGGTCATACCGTCGAGTTCGCGGGCGTGGGGGGCCCGCCACGGGGCGGCCGGGTTCAACTTGGCGGCCTCCTTGGCGATGCGAGCCAGGGCGATGCCCATGTCCGGCAGGGCGAACAGGTCCGGAGGGGTGTGGCCGGAGAAGCGCTTGGCCCTGCCGTCGTGGACGTAGACGGTCTCGCCGGGGACGGCTGCCTGGTAGGTGTCCACACCGACCTCCTTGGCCAGCGCCAGGATGTGGTCCTGGGTGGGACCGACGAACTGCCCGCCGATCTCCGTGACTTGGCCGTCACCGAGGTCGTGGTTGAGCAGTCGGCCACCGACCCGGTCACGGGCCTCCAGGACGGCCACGGACTTGCCCGCCGCGATGAGTTCCCGCGCCGCGGTCAGTCCGGCCAGCCCCGCACCGATCACCACGACGTCCGCCCTGCGGCTCTGACGTGACGTGGTGACGTCCGTGGTCCGCGTGCTGCTCATGGTCACTCCCTGCCGTCAGTGGTACCGGGTGCCCCAAACCATACAGGCGACATTGTCAGCTGACAATGTCGCTCGTTCATGTCACTTGATTGAGGTGCCTGGTCTCAATGCAACGGCACTGAGCCACAGCGCGCTGGACGCACCCGACGTGGACACTGCCCGGCGATCGCCCGCCGCGACGGCCCGCGCGGAAAGCCCGCGGAACGGGTCGGGGGCGGCTCCGGTGCGTTCATGGCGCGGGCCCGAACCGGACCGGGCGCCGCCCCCGAACGGATGCGGGGGGACGCGGCGCCGGTGCGTTCCGGGCATGGCGCCGCCACCCGGTCGGGGCGTGGGAAGGGGAGACCGGATGGCGGCGGGGGTGGGGGGAAGCGCGAGGTCAGTCGTCGATCGCCCGTATCGGGTCATCGGTCAGACTGGTGGCCAGCCACTGCTCCACGGCGGTGATGTGGACGGTCGCCGCGGAGGCGGCGAGCACGGCGTCGCGTGACTGAAGCGCGCTGAGAATCTGCTCGTGGTCGTGGTGGGCGTTGTTGAGGGCGTGACCGGTCTGACTGCCGCGGACGATGCGAACACGCTGGGTGCGGGCGGAGAGCACTTGCAGCAGCATCGACAGCACGGGGTTGCCGACGGCTTCGGGTTGCCGACGGCTTCGACGATCCTGAGGTGGAAGGCGATGTCATGGGCGACGAACTCCTCCACGGTGGTGACGGTCCGGGACCGGTCCAGAATGTTCCGCAGTTCCCGGAGGTCCTTCTGCTTCAGCAGCGCGGCGGCCAGCCCTGTCGCCTGCGGTTCGAGCAGTCGTCGTACCTGGACCAACTGCAGAGCCGTGTGTCCCTGGGAGACGTCGGCGGCGAAGGAGAGGCTTTCCAGCAGGAGATGGGGCTCAAGGCTGGAGACGTACGTGCCGTCGCCCTGGCGGGTGATCAGGATCCGCATGGCGGTCAGTGCCCGGACGGCCTCGCGCAGGGAGTTCCGGGACAGGCCGAGCTGTCCGGCGAGGGTCTCCTCCTTGGGCAGCCGGGAGCCGGGCGCGAGTTCGTCGGCGACGATCATCGCCTTGATCTTGTCGATCGCCTCATCCGTCAGTACGTGTTTCTGAACCTGATCGGCCACCCGAACGGTGCTCATCGTTTTCGGCCTGGACCTGGCTCTGTCCGAACGATCGGGATCGGGATCGGGACCGGGATCGGGATCGGGACCGGAGGAGCATCAACCTCAACGCGGCGATGTCCCATGGTGTGGTTATCCCCACCGCCAGGGGGTGGCTTACTGGATGGGCAATGACATCGGTGCGCGGCGATCGTGTGTCACAGAGACGGCTTGATGCCACGCATGACGAAGGGACACCTCATCGATGCGCATCCTCCTGATCGGGCCGCCCGGAGCCGGCAAGGGCACGCAGGCAGTGCGTCTTGCCGCGCATCTGTCGATCCAGCACATCTCCACCGGTGACCTGTTCCGAGAGCACATCGACCAGGGCACCGAGCTCGGGCAGTACGCCCACACGCACATACGCGCCGGCCTTCTGGCACCGGACGAGGTCACCATCGAAGTGATCAAAGAACGCCTTGCCCGCCCGGACACCGAGCGTGGATTCCTGCTGGACGGCTTCCCCCGCAATCTTGCCCAGGCGGAGGCACTGGACGGCATCCTGGCCGACTCGGAGTCGAGGCTGGATGCCGTGCTAGACCTGGAGATTCCGAGCGCGCTGAGGACGCGGTGACGCACGCACGAGGCCATCGCGGCCTCGTCCGGGCCGGGGAAGCCGCGTGCGGCGCTGCTGTCGGCGGGCGGGGTGCAGGACTCCACCATGGTCGTGAAGCGGTGCAGGTAGTCATGCACGCGGGGCGGGTGGTAGCCCAGCTCGCTCCAGCGATGTCCGCTCGCCGCGAGTGCTGTGGCACGCAGCACGAAGTCCTTCGCGCGGGCGCGTTCCCGCTCCGTCGCACGTCCTGCGGGGTCAGCAGCGCCGCGAAGCGGAAGTCCCAGTCCTCGGAGGCGAGATCGGACACGACCGGCATCAGCACGTCGATGAACACCACGGTGGCGCCATTGGACCGGTCCAGGTCGTGGCTACCGCCGGAGAAGATGTTGCTCACCGACCTATGATGCGATCCCGGCCCTCCACCTGCTTGGAGAAGACGCATGACGGATGCGAGCACCGGCAAAGTGGTCGTGAACAGGGTGATGTCCCTCGATGGGTTCATCGCCGGTCCCGGCCACACGATGGACTGGATCTTCGAGCACATGACGTCGGCGACGTTCCCGGAGGTCATGGCGGCCACGGGCGCCATGCTCATCGGCCGGGGCACGTACGAAGTCGGCAAGCGCATGTCCGACGAGAACACCGACTACGACGGCGGGGCGCAGTTCGTCCTCACCCACCGCCCGCCCGACGAGCCGGACCCCAACGTCACCTTCCTCACCTGCGACATCGAGGAAGCCGTGGCCACGGCACGCCGCGCCGCCGGCGACAAGAACCTGGAGATCCTCGGCGCCGACGTGGCCGCCCAGTGCCTGCAGCGCGGCCTCGTCGACGAGATCCTGGTGTACGTGCTGCCGGTGCTGCTCGGCGACGGCGTCCGCTTCGCGCCGCCGGGCCTCGACCGGATCGACCTGGAACCGTTCAGCAACGTCCAGTCGGGCGGGGTCACCATGCTGCGCTTCCACGTGCGCAAGTAGGCACGGTCGCCACTACTGGCCTGTTGTCATGGCCCCCATCCCGTGGGGCAAGTTCCCCACTCTCGCTGAACATCAACTGGCCCGCCGGTGGCTGCAGTTAATGGCGAACATCGGTCGGGCTTCCAACACGATCGACGCGTACGGGCGGGCGGTCGAGGACGACCTGCGGTTCTGTGCCGTTGAAGGCACGGATCCCGTACTGGCCGGTGCGGACACGGTTGCCGCCTGGATCGGGGACATGCTCGACCGTCCCCGCCAGCGATCAGCGAAGGCGCCGCTGCATCCGGAGACGGGACTGGCGAACGCGACCGTCCAGCAACGTGTGGTGGCCGTGCGGTCCTTCTGCGCGTACCTGGTGGAAGACGGGCTGCGCGAACGGAATCCCGTACGTCGAGGGCAGTCGAGCCGCTGTGGCCGTCCTCCTCGGCAGGGGCTCGTGCGGCGCCTCGAGCATGCACCCTGGATCCCCAACGAGGACGTCCGCACTGACCGGGGAAGCCGCACTGACCGGGGAAGCCGCACCGACCGGGGAAGCCATGCCGACCGGGGAAGCCAAGCCGTCGACGAAGCCGTCATGACAGCCGCCCTGCCCACCTAGGTCCGCGCCGACCGGACCCGGCACTACGAGGCCGCGCATCGAGGGCACCCGAGGAACTCACCGCTGTCATCCGTGCCGTGGGGTGAGGGAACGGACGGTTTGCGCAGCGGCACGGACTTGTTCCCTGCCCAAAACCGTGCCCGGCATCGTGGACGCCCACCACCAGGCGTGCGCCTGGCCCGTCTGCCGGCTCGCCGCCGCGTACGCCGAAGTGATCGCCGCCGCGAGCGAGTTGACGGCCGGAGTCGGGCCGGCCGAGCGCCATGACGTCTTCACCGGCACGGCCGTGCGGACCTGCGGGCTGCCCGTCACCGCACGGCAGGCCCCGCCCCAGGAAACCCCATGCGCATGGCTCCGAAGAACGGCCGCGAGACCGTCCTGAGCGCGATGCGGGGAGCGTTGTCCGGCGAGCCGGTACCGAGCGCCCCGACGACCTACCCCCTTCGCACGGTCACCGCCGTGTTCCGCCGACCGAACGTCCTCTTCCACCACCGGGCAGCTGGATAGACATCCTATCTCTTCTATCTAGGAATTTGAGCTACGGGGCCACGAACAGGGATGTCCTGAATTATTTGTCAGCGCGCTGGACACGGGGTGAGGCTGTGCCTATTAATACATCCGATGTCCCTGGGGGCTGCTCAAGTCCCCGCCGGGCCCGGACCGCCGTACTCGTACTCCGCTGTCTGTGCGGTGCCGCGGACAAGCAGTTGCCGACACCCTGAGTCCTTCACCCTCCAGGAGCCGCACGATGTCCTCCGCTCCCCTCAGCAGGCGCTCCCTCATCAAGGCCGCGGCCCTCGCCGGCGGCACCGTGGCCTTCGGTCTGCCGCAGGCCCTGTGGCCCGCCACGGCCGAGGCCTACTCCGTCGACGCGAAGATGAACTGGTGGTACCAGGCCCGGTTCGGGATGTTCATCCACTTCGGGTCCTACTCCTACCTCGGCCGCGGTGAGTGGGCGTTCAGCGCCGATTCCAACCCTCTTTGGACCAAGGCCAGTTACCAGGCCGACGTGACCTCGAAGTTCAACCCGAACGCCTTCAACGCGGCCACCATCGCCCAACTGGCCCAGAGCGCCGGCATGAAGTACCTCGTGATCACCGCCAAGCACCACGAGGGGTACGCGATGTGGGACTCCAACGTCCCGGGCTTCACCGATGTCACCGGCACCAAGTTGTACAACCTGCGCGACTACAACAACTTTCAGCCCGACCTGCTGGCCCAGCTGAAGACCGAGTGCGAGAGCCGGGGCATCAAGTTCGGGCTCTACTACTCGATCCTCGACTGGAGCCACCCCTCCCAGAGCATCGATCGCGGCGCCTACTTCTCCGACATGTCGTCGCTGTCCGCCCGCACGGACTACATCAACGACATGAAGGCCCAACTGCAGGAACTGCTGAACCGCTACGACCCGGCCGTCCTCTGGTTCGACGGTGACTGGTGCGCCAACCCCTCCACCCCCAACCTCGACGACTGGTGGACCCAGGCCGACGGCGCGGAGCTGTACAACTGGCTGATGGCCCGCAAGCCAGGCCTCGTCGTCAACGAGCGCGTCAAGCGGGACCACGGTCTCGGCGACTACGCGGTCGCGGAGTTCGGTATCCCCGACGCGCCGCTGGAGCGGCCGTGGGAGGCCTGCGCCACCATGAACGACGCCTGGGGTTACAACGAGTGGAAGGAGAACCAGTACCGCTCGGTCCAGACCATCATCCGGGAGATGGTCACCGTCGTCTCGCGGGACGGCAACTACCTGCTCAACATCGGCCCCAAGGGCGATGGCTCCGTGACCGCCGGGACCGTGACCGTTCTGAACGGCATGGCCTCGTGGATGGCCACCCACGGCGACAGCATCCACGGCACCAGCGGCAGCCCCTTCGCCACCGAACCGTCCTGGGGCAGGATCACCAAGAAGAACGGCAAGCTCTTCGCCCACGTCTTCAACTGGCCGACGGGCGGCACCCTGCAGATTCCGGCGGTGTACAACACGATCAACCGCGTCTACCTGATGAACAACCCCGGCACCAACCTCACCTACTGGGTCAGCGGCGGCCAGATCAACGTCCAGGTGCCGACCACCGCGCCCAACGCGAACGACTCCGTGGTCTGCGTGGAGGTCAACGGCATGCCGGCCGTCCTGGCCCATGGTGTCTACCGGCTGGTCTGCGCCCGGAGCGGCAAGGCTCTCGACAACGGCAACGTCGGCGGCGACGGCACCCCGATCATCCAGTGGACCGTCAACGGTGGCTCGCCGCAGCAGTGGACGGTCACCGACCTCGGCCACGGCTACTACAAGCTGGTCTGCGCCCGCAGCGGCAAGGCCCTCGACAACAACAACAGCACGTCCGACAGCGCGGTGATGGTGCAGCGGACCGACAACGGCAGTCGTCAGCAACAGTGGGCCGTCACCGCGCTGGGCGGCGGCGCGTTCCGGCTCATCAACCGGCACAGCGGAAAGGCGCTGGACAACGCCAACAACGGCGCGGACAACACCCAGGTCATCCAGTGGACCCCCAACGGCGGTGCCCCGCAGCAGTGGAACATGACCAAGGTCGGCTGAGCATCCCCGGGGTGGCGCGCCCTGGTCCGCCACCCCGGCTCACCCGGTACCGATGCGGTGGTCATCCTGCCGGTCCCGGCCGACCCTGCGGGTGATCACCACCCCGCAGAAGCAGTGAACTGCGCAAGCAGGCCGTGCTCCCACCCGAGAGACGTTGGGTGGGAGCACGTGGACGTCGCGGAGACCGTCCCAGCGTCTCCATCCGCGGCACATGTCCCGGCATCCGGTCCGACCGAAAATCGGCGGCAACCTTTTCGCCACCTGCGGCCACTGAGCAGTGCAACACCGAAACGCGCTTCCGAACGGATGAACATGCAAGAAACACGCCAGGCCGCGCGGCAGCGCAGACGCAGACGCCGGCTGATGGTGGGCACCACCGCGGGGCTGGTCGTCACAGGTCTTCTCGTCTGCCTGGTCATGACGATGCAGCCGGACCGCGAGGAGGATGCCGGGCGAGCCCCGGCCACGGCCGTCGCCAACTCCCAGGAGAGTCACCCGCCGACATCGTCCGGGAAGAAGAAGTCCCTCGCACCCTCCCCGTCCGAGATCTCCGCGTCCCCGTCGGCCGGCGCCAAGAAGCCGAAGGCCTCCCCGTCCCCGTCCCCGTCCCCGTCATCGGCCTCTCCGCGGAAGGCTCCAGCCACGTCATCGCTGGCCGGACGGATCCGCCCCAAGAGCACGTATCAGGGAGTCGCCACGGTCTACAAGGCCGGCGTAGGGGACGGTGCCTGCTCGTACGGCCCGAGCGGCGACATGATGATCGCGGCGATGAACACCACCGACTACGAGACCTCCGCGGCCTGTGGGGCCTACGTGCTGGTCCGTGCGGCGAACGGCGCTTCCGTCACGGTCCGGATCACCAACGAATGCCCCCTGCCCTGTGCGCCGGGGCAACTCGACCTCAGCGAACAGGCCTTCGCCGAACTGGCCCCCGTCTCGACCGGCCGGATCGCGATCACCTGGAGCCTGTTGAGCCCGAGCACGCCGGGCACGATCTCGATCCGCTACAAGAACGGATCCAGCCCCTACTGGTGCGGCATTCAGGCAATCGGCCACCGCAACCCGCTCGCTCGGCTGGAGGTCCGCACCGGTGGCGGCTGGCGCCAACTGACCCGTACCGACTACAACTACTTCCTTTCCCCCGACGGCAGCGGGTGCGGCGGCGCGATCAGGATCACCGACATCTACGGAGAACGGCTGACCATCGACGGGATCGCTCTGCGGCCGGAGGTTGTGCAGCCGACGCGGTTCCAGTTCGCACGGCACTGACCCCGCCGCCACCAGTGGGCCCCCTCCGAACCACCCGCCGACCGGGGCCGGCGCGGGCGCGAAGGCCGAGCCGAGCACGGCGTCGGCTTTCCCGGAGGGGGGAAACACGGTGGAGCCGGGGACGCCGTGCGGCCTCCGGGGACCCGCCGGTCGGTGTGGAGGGACCGGGCGGGCCCCGGAGGGTGAGCGGGTGTCACCCGGTGGTGCAGGCGGTCCCGTTCAGGCTGAAATCGGTGGGCTTGGCGAAGGTGCCGCTGGAGGTGCCCTGGAACCCGAAGGTCGCTTGGCCGCCGGCCGCCAGCTCCGCGTTGTGGACCACGTTGCTCGCTGTGACAGCTCGTGACGACCCGGACATGTTCGCGTTCCAGGCATGGGTGATCTGCTGCCCGGACGGGAGGGTGAACGCGAGCTTCCAGCCGCTGACGCGGGAGGATCCGGTGTTGGTGATGGTGACGTCGGCGGTGAAGCCGCCCTGCCAGGAGTTCGCCCCGTACGCCACCTTGCAGGCCGCAGTCTGGCTCGACCGCATCGCCGCCATCAACGGAGTCAAGGGCGGCATGGGTCTGCGCGCCCACCTCGACGAGGCCTTGAAGCAGGAGGGTTCCGGCGACCTCGTCGTCCAGCTCGTCATCTACGACCTGGCCGGCCGCGACTGCGCTGCCCTCGCCTCCAACGGCGAGCTGGGACCCAACGATCTCGACAAGTACAAGTCCCAGTACATCCACCCGATCACGGCGATCCTGTCCGAGTCCAAGTACGCGGGCCTGCGGATCGCCACCGTCATCGAGCCCGACTCGCTGCCCAACCTGGTCACCAACGCAGGTGGAACCCCGACCACCACCGACGCCTGCGTGACCATGAAGGGCAACGGCAACTACGAGAAGGGCGTCAGCTACGCCCTGGACAAGCTGGGCGCCATCCCCAACGTCTACAACTACATCGACGCCGCCCACCACGGCTGGCTCGGCTGGGACAGCAACCTCGGTCCCGCGGTGCAGCAGTTCCACAAGGTGGCGACGACGAACGGCGCGAGCGTGAACGACGTGGCCGGCTTCATCGTCAACACCGCGAACTACAGCCCCACCAAGGAGCCGTACCTCAAGGTCACCGACACGGTGGGCGGACAGACCGTACGTCAGTCGAAGTGGGTCGACTGGAACCAGTACGTGGACGAGCAGTCCTTCGCCCAGGCGCTCCGCGACAAGCTCGTCGCGGCCGGATTCAACTCCGGACTCGGCATGCTGATCGACACCTCACGCAACGGCTGGGGCGGCTCCGCCCGGCCCGGCGGTCCCGGAGCGCAGACCACCGTGGACGGCTACGTCGACGCCAGTCGCATCGACCGGCGCATCCACGCCGGCAACTGGTGCAACCAGAGCGGTGCGGGCATCGGCGCACGACCGACCGCGGCTCCCGCCGCCGGCATCGACGCCTACGTGTGGGTCAAGCCGCCGGGGGAGTCGGACGGCAACAGCACCCCCGTCCCCAACGACGAGGGCAAGGGCTTCGACCGGATGTGCGACCCGACGTACGGTGGCAACGCCCGCAACGGCAACAACCCTCCGGGCTCGCTGCCGGACTCGCCGCTGGCCGGACACTGGTTCTCCGCCCAGTTCCAGCAGCTGCTGCGCAACGCCTACCCGCCCCTGCCGTGACCTGCTGACGCGGTGTGACCGCCGGGGTCGGTCCGATCGGCAGGACCGAGGGACGGATCCCGGCGGGCATGCCCTGATCGAGTCCGGCCACTGCGTCGAGGTCGTCCCGACCGCGAGACAGATACGGCCGCGTCGCCGGCACAGCATCCCGGTCAGGTCAGCCCGTCACCCGGAAGGTGGCGTCGCTGCGTCCTGCGGCGGTGGTGATCGTTTCGAGCCGCAGCAGGTATGCGTAGTGGCGGATGTAGCAGTCGGGGTGGTTGTAGGACTGGAATGACGACCAGGGCAATCAGGCACGCGCGCGTTGTGCGGGCGCGGGGTGCTCAAGCGCCCCGCGCCCGCAGAGGGCCGTCACCGCCGCTCCTCACAACAGGCCGGGAAGTCGGCGGAGGAGGGCAGGATCAGACGGGGACGATCTGCCATTGCTGCCGTGTCTGTGACGCGTACGGCTGTTGTTCGATGTTGGCTCCGTCGGCGGTGCTGCCCTCGTCGACGCCGAGGCAGAGGCCGCTGTAGCGGTTGATGAGGAAGTAGTAGCCGTCACCGGTGGGCGTGACGGCCCAGTGCTGCTGGGGGACGTTGGAGTCCGCATAGATGGCCACATTGCCGCCGTCGTCGCGGGAGAGCCCGGCCACTTCCATGAGCTTGCCGCTGCTGACGCCCTTGATCTCGTAGTAGCCGTCGCCTGTGGAGGCGAAGGTCCACTTCTGGTTGTTCCGGTTCAGCCAGGGCCACTGGAGGATGTTGGTGCCGTTGGCGGTTCCGTTCCCGCTCACGTCGGCGACCTTGCCGCTGTTGCGGTTGACCAGCCGGTACACGGTGCCGTCGCCCGGCAGGACCCTCGAGACAAGGGCAGGCTTGACCGACCGGCCGCCGATCCTGACGCCGCTGATGTTGGCGTAACCGCCGGTGGCCGCGTTGACCTGGATGCGTACGAAACCCACGTTCCGGTTGGGCCACTCGACCAGCTTGTACTTGCCGTTGCCGGCCCAGGTGCCGGTGGCGACCTGGGTGAAGGTGACGCCGTCGGTGCTGGTGAGGATGGTGTAGGAGGTGATGTCGCCGTCGGTGGAGTTGCTTCGGTTCCACTGTTTGGGCAGGTACTCCAGGGTGGAGACGTTGCTCCACACGCCGCCCAGGTCGATCGTGATCGAGTGAGGCAGGGCCGGGGACAGGCCCCAGGTCGACCAGCAGGTCTCGTAGCGGACGTCGCTGAGTCCGTCGATGGCGTTGAGTGGTCCCTCGCCGGTGCGGAAGGCGGTGGCGTACGCGTTTACCGGGGTGACGGGGTGTTCGGCGCGCAGTGGCTGGGTGGGCAGCGGCGGCCGGGAGGTGTTCGGGCTCCAGGCCGCGCCGACCTCGGCGAGCCGGTTGACGACGTTGGTGTCCAGCAGGCCGTTGCGGTTGGGCGGGCAGTTGAGGATGAAGGAGGTGTACTTGGGTTCCAGGTCGGCCAGGTGGGAGAGGATCGCGGCCTTGCTCATCAGGCCCTCGGTCGGGGTGGAGGGATGCCAGAACCAGCCGTTGCTGATGGTCTGTCCCTGCATGCCGGCGTAGGTGTTGCCCGCCGGCGCCGTGACGCCCAGTGGCTCCTCGAAGAAGATCGCGTCGCTGAGGAAGGGCTCCGACAGCCCGCCGATGTCGATCATGACGCAGTCCGGCTGCAGCTCCTTCACCAGTGAACGGATCCGCTGGTAGGAGACGGCCTGCTGTCCCATCTGCCATGCGTAACCGTCGGTCATGAACATGTCGATGGTGCCGTAGTTGGTGAGCAGCTCGCGGATCTGACCGAGCATGAAGGTCAGGTGGTCGGGCTTGATGGCATCGGTGATTTCCAGCCCGGTCACCTTGTGCCGGCTCTCCCACGCCTCGACGCCGAAGGTACGGTCCCAGATCGAGTAGTAGAACCCGACCTTCAGTCCCTTCGCCCGGAACGCGTCGCAGTACGCCCGCACCACGTCCTGCTTGTAGGAGCTGTTCGCGACGTTCTGGGTGCCATGGGCGCTCGGCCACAGGGCGAAACCGTCATGGTGCTTGGTGGTCAGGATGCCGTAACTCATCTTGGCGGCGGCCGCCGCGTCGGCCCACTGCGCGCAGTTGACGCTCGGGGGAGCGAAGAGGGTGGGGCTCTGGTGGGGTTCGGCCCACTCCTGGTTCGTGAACGTGCCCAGGCTGAAGTGGTTGAACATGCCGAACCGCATGTCGACCATCCTGCTCAGGTTGGTCTGCGTGTCCGCGGCGGCCGCCTGCGACAGAAGACCGGAGAAGCCGGGGACGATCGGCAGGGCGGTCGCGGCGGTCGCCGCACCCGCCGCCCCGAGAAACGTACGGCGAGACATTCTCGATGAGGACAAGGTCCACTCCTGTGGATCGATGGCATTGCTTGTGGTGACGGCCTGCTGGGACGGTCGGCGGTGGCCTGGGTGCCGGGGTGTGCCCGGCTGCAGGCGACAGGGCTGCCCTGGCCGGCCGCGCCGTCGTCGCCCGGGAAGAGAGAGCCGCTCGCAGGGCAGCACGTGGTGTCATGACGGCCTTGCGTGCAGCGGGTGTTCGGCTAAGCAACATCGGATGTATTAGTAGATGCCGGCTAGGGGCCTGTCTATAGTCTCGACAGAAATCGCCAGATCAATACCGAGGTAGCGGCGGTCAGGCGCGTTCGACCCTCAGGTCAGCCGACCCGATACGTAGGATGTGTTCGGAGCGACGGGTCGAGTGAAGACGGCGACTTGGCTCAGCGGGTCCGCACCCGGACGGTCGTCACGCCGCGCGCCGCCGGAACTTCTTCCGCCTCCCTGGTCCTGGAACTGCTGGTGCCGGTGGTGCTGGTGGTGCTGGTGGTGCTGGTTCACGAAGGCACCGTCGGCGGGGGAGCCGTTCGCGCGCCGACAGTGCTCGCGGGCCGGCCCCGCGTCGTGACTCGGGTCAGCCGGACTCTGGCGGTTCGGACACAGAGGCCCCCTTGATGTGAACTGGGACTCGCATTGAGTCGGACGGCAAGCTCACATACCGCCGCATCGACCGTCCAGGGCCGCGCGCACCTCTCCGTGAGAGGGGAATCCGGGCTCAGCGCCCTTCCGGGGTCCCGAGGAGGTAGGACACGACGGCGGTCTGGAGGTGGCAGCGCAGTTCGTTCCAGGGCAGCGGGCGGTCGGACTCCAGGAACTCGCCCTGGGTGATGCGGTGCGCGACCGTGGCGTAGATCAGGCGGTACGCGAAGTCCAGCGCGACCTCGGGGTCCGGATGTGCGACGGGTGTGTGACGCAGTGCCTCGGTGAAGTGGCGATTGCCCTCGAGGCTCACTCGGGAGCCCTCGGCTCGTACCGCTTCGTGGCGGGTGCCGAGCAGCAGGAAGACGCGCAGCAGGGCCTCATGTGCCTGGAAGCTGTCGGTGATCGCGCCCACCGCCTCGGCGACCGCCACGGCCGGATCGCGCAGGATCCGCAAGCGCTCCGCGGACATGCGCCCCGTGATCTCGGCCTGGAGGTTCTCGGTGAACGCGCGCTGGATGGCCAGCAGCAGGCCTTCCTTGTCGCCGAACCGCCGGTAGATGCTGCCGACCGCCATGCCGGCCCGCTCGGCGACGGCGGCCACGGTGAGCGCGTCCACTCCGCCCTCCGCGAGCAGTGCGTACCCGGCCCGCAGGATGTCCTGCTGCGAACGGCGGCTGCGTTCCTGGAGGGCGGCAGGTCTGCCGGTGGAGGGCTCGGTCACCCGCGCAGTTTATCGACCGACCTCTTGACGTCCATGTCGCTGGTATGTGAATCTCCACTCACATTAAATGTGAATCGCGCTTCACATGCGGACCTCGGCGTGAACGGCCGAGCCGCGCCCCTCTCTCTTCCCACCTCACCCCTCGCCATGGCGCGGGGCTGTTCCTGGAGGTGTCTCATCGCTCCCCTCTACGACATCGCCGTCGTCGGCTACGGACCGACCGGCCTCACCGCCGCGTCCCTGCTCGGCCGGCTGGGCCACCGGGTGGTGGTCTGCGAGCGCTGGCCCGGCCTCTACGGGCTGCCCAGACTCACCCACATCGACGACGAGACCGCCCGGACCGTCCAGGCGGCCGGTGATGTCGACGAGGCGCTGCGGGACTCGTCGATGTGCCAGTACGTGTGGGTCAACGGCAAGGGCGAGAACCTGGTGACCATCCCGGCGAACCCCGAGGGCCCGATGGGGTATCCGGATCACATCTCCATGTACCAGCCGGATGTGGAGAACGCGATCGACAGGCGGTTGCGCGGCTACGGCACGGTCGACGTCCGTCAGGGCTGGGCGGTCACCGGCATCGACCAGGACGACGACGGTGTCGACCTGCGTCTGCGCGGCTGGAACACCGACGCCATGTGCGCGGACGGACCGCACGACAGCGTCCGGGCCCGCTATGTGATCGCCGCCGACGGCAGCCGCAGCGGAATCCGCGAACTGCTCGACGTGGAGCGCCAGGACTTCGGCTTCAACGAGCAGTGGGTCAACGTGGACGCCGAGTGGCTGTGCCCCCAGCCCGCCCAGTTCGCGTACGGCACCCAGTACTGCGATCCCGCGCGCGGGCACATGACCATCAACATCGGCGCGACCCGCCAGCGCTTCGAGTTCGCCCTCCTCCCGGGCGAGAACCGCGAGGACATGAACACCCCGGAGACCGCCTGGCGGCTCCTGCGCGAGTACCACGACCTCGGCCCGGAGGACGTGCGGATCATCCGGCAGCTGGTCTACGGCTTCGAGGCCCGCATCGCCACCCGCTGGCGGACCGGCAGGGTCTTCCTGGCCGGCGACGCCGCCCACACCATGCCGCCGTACCTCGGCCAGGGCGCGTGCAGCGGCCTGCGCGACGCCACCAATCTCGCCTGGAAGCTGCACCTCGTGCTCGGCGGCCTGGCGCCCGACGCACTCCTGGACACCTACGAGAGCGAGCGCCGCCCGCACGTCACCGCGATCACCCACGCGGCGATCGGCCTCGGCAAGGTCGCCAACACGCACGACACCGAGGCCGCCGCGGCCCGGGACGCGGCCTTCTTCAGCGGCAAGGTGCCCCCGCCGCCGCCGTTCCCCCCGCTGAGCGGCGGAGTGCTGCGCAGGGAAGCCGGCACGCCGGTCGGCACCCTCACCCCCCAGGGCCGCATCCGTCTGGCCGACGGCCGCACCGGACGACTCGACGACCTGACCGGATACGGCTTCACCCTGGTCACCGCCGAGGATCCCGCCGACGCCCTGGGGCCCGAGCGGCTCGCCCGGTTGGAGCGCCTGGACTGCGCCGTGGTCCCCCTCGACACGGTCGAAGAACTCGACGGACGACACCGGGAGTACCTCCACCGGCTCGGCGTGGTCGCGTATCTGGCACGTCCCGACTTCGTGCTGTTCGGTACGGCGGCCGACACCACCGACCTGGGCGCTCTGGTGGACGACCTCGACGTCGCACTGTCCGGGACAGTGGGTGCGGCCGTATGACGACCGGAGATCCCGGCGCGGGGGCCCAGTTGCCGCCGCTGGTCGCCGCCCAGCACCGGGCCATGCCCTTCACCCGGCTCACCGACTGCGGCATGGACCCCGCCGACGCCCGACGGCTGCTCGCCGACACCACCGCCGGAATCCCGTGGCAGGAAGCCGCCGCGCTGGTCGCCGACGTACAACTGGAGCGCGCGCGGTCGGCGGAAGCCGCCGGGCACAGCACCACCGCCTCGCAGGCCTACCGGTTCGCTTCCGCGGCGCTGATGTTCGCGCAGATGGCCTACCAGAGCGACACGGCGGAGAAGCGGGAGCTGTACGCCCGCCACACCGCCGCGACCGCAGCTCTCGCACCCCGCGTGGAGCGGGTGGAGATCACTCACCGAGGCGGCGTCCTCGGCGGCTGGCTGTCGCTGCCGGAGGCCGCCCCGCCCCGGGCCACCGTCATCGTGTGGGGCGGTCTGAGCGGTTGGGGGGCCGCGTATCTCGCCCTCGCCGACGCGTACACGGCGCGCGGCCTGGCCTGTCTGCTCGCCGAAGGCCCCGGTCAGGGCGAGTCACGGCTGCGCCACGGACTGTACGTCGACGAGCACGTCACCGACGGCTTCGCCCGCTTCGTCGACCTGGTCGAGGCCGATCCCCGCCTCGACGGTGCCACCGGAGTCCAGGGCGTGAGCTTCGGCGGCCTGTTCGCCGCCCACCTGGCCGCCGCCGATCCGCGCGTCGGCGCGGTGGTCGTCAACGGTGCTCCAGCGGTCCCGACCATCCCGGAATTCCGTACCGCCCGCGAGCAGATGGCCGCCGTGGTCGGCACCGACGACCTGGTGCGGGTGGCGGCGGTCATGAACGGCCTGCGCTTCGACCCGGACAAGCACCGCATCGGCTGCCCGCTGCTCCTGCTGCACGGCGGCCGTGACCCCCTCGCCCGCTACGAGGACCAGGAGCCGTTCCTCCACGCCGCCGACCCCGCCACCTCGACCGTGCGGATCTGGCCCGACGGCGAGCACACCCTCTACAACCACGCGGCCGAACGCGACGCGCTCACCGGTGACTGGTTCAGCGACCTCCTCGTCGGCCAAGCCACCCCGAACCGTTAGGAACACCCAGTGGACTTCACCGTCGAGACCGCCACCGACGCGGTGGTGGAGAGCTTCCGGCAGACCGAGGATCAGCGGCTGCGGCAGGTCATGGAGAGTCTGGCCCGCCACCTCCACGACTTCGTGCGGGACATCGAACCGACCATGGAGGAATGGGAGGCCGCGATCGGTTTCCTCACCGCCGTCGGCCAGAGCTGCGACGACACCCGCCAGGAGTTCGTCCTGCTCTCCGACGTCCTGGGCGTCTCCATGCTCGTCGAGACCCTGAACGGGGCCGAGGAGGGAACCGAGAGCACCGTCCTCGGACCCTTCCACATGACGGAGTCACCCCGCCGCGAGCTCGGCGCCCGCATCGACCTCCTCGGCACCGGCCGCCCGTGTGTGGTGTCCGGCCGCGTGCTCGCCGCCGACGGCACCCCGCTGCCGGACACCGAACTCGACGTGTGGCAGTGCTCGCAGGACGGCTTCTACGACGTGCAGCAGCCCGACGTACAGCCGCCGGGCAACGGCCGCGGGCTCTTCCGCACGGACGGCGAAGGCCGCTACTGGTTCCGTACCGTCGTCCCCTCCCACTACCCGATCCCCACCGACGGCCCCGTCGGCCGTCTCCTCGAAGCCACCGGCCGGCACCCCTACCGGCCCGCCCACATCCACTTCATCGCGAGTGCCGGGCACCACCGCCCGGTCACCACCCACGCGTTCGTCGCGGGCAGCCCGTACGTCGACTCCGACGCGGTCTTCGCGGTCAAGCGAGGCCTGATCACCGACTTCACCGCCTCGTACGAGGAGCGGGAGGCCGAGCGCTTCGGTGTGAGCGTCCCCTTCACACACGCCCGGTTCGACATCGTGCTGGCCTCGGAAGCCGAGGCGGCAGGATGACCTTCACCTACGAAGCCTTGCCGATGCGGGTGGTGTTCGGCACCGGAAGCCTGCGCCGACTTCCCCAGGAAGTCGAGCGGTTGGGCCTGCGACGGCTGCTGGTGCTGTCCACCCCCGGCCAGCGCGCTCTCGCCGAGCACGCGGCCGGCCTGCTGGGCGACGCGTGCGTCGCACTGTTCACCGGGGCCCGGACGCACGTGCCGGTCGAAGTCGCCGAAGCGGCCCGTACGGCCGCACACGATGCCGACGCGGACGGCTGCCTGGCCATCGGCGGCGGCTCCACCATCGGTCTGGGCAAGGCGATCGCCCTGAGCTCGGGCCTGCCCGTGATCAGTGTGCCGACGACCTACGCCGGCTCGGAGATGACCACCGTATGGGGACTCACCGAGGACGGACGCAAGCGCACCGGCCGCGACCGCGCGGTCCTGCCCCGCAGTGTGCTCTACGACCCCGAACTCACCGTCGGCCTCCCCGCGGACCTGTCGGTGACCAGCGGCTTCAACGCCATCGCCCATGCCGTGGAAGCCCTGTACGCGCCGGACGCCTCACCGATCGTGTCCCTGATGGCCGAGGAAGGGGTGCGCTCGCTGGTCGCGGCCCTGCCGGTCGTCGCCGCCGACCCCGGCGACCTGCGGGCCCGCACCGACGCGCTGCGTGGAGCGTGGCTGTGCGGGGCGTGCCTGGGGGCCACGACCATGTCGCTGCACCACAAGCTGTGCCACATCCTGGGCGGCACCTTCGACCTGCCCCACGCCGCCACCCACACCGTCCTGCTCCCGTACGTCGCCGCCTTCAACCTCCCCGCGGCACCCGCCGCCGAGCATGCCCTGTGCCGCGCGCTGGCCACCGACGACGTACCGAAGCACCTCGCGCGAGCGTCCGCCGAACTTGGCGCCCCGTGCTCCCTGGCCGAACTGGGCCTCACCGAGCGCGACTTCGACGAAATCACCGCCCAGGCGCAGGCTCAGCCCTACGCCAATCCACGACCGGTCACCGAAGACGTCCTCCGCTCCCTCCTCGCGGACGCCCTGAAGGGAACCCTCGCCCCCTGACCGGGCCGTCACGGACATCCGCCACATCCATCTGCCCCACCTCGCCACACCAGGAGAATCAATGATCAAGTTGGTGGCCGCCGTACGGCGACGCCCCGGCATGACGCACGCCGAGTACGCCGAGTACATCGAGAACGTGCACGGCGGGATAGCTCTCGCCGACAGGCTGACCGTGCGCAAATACGTCCAGAACCATGTGCTCGACGGCGCCTATGGCGCGCTCGGCGATGTGGGCTACCAGGTGACGCTGCCTCGCGACTCCGTGACCGAGCTGTACTTCGACGACCTCGAGTCCATGGGGCAGACCTTCGCGGACCCGTACACGCGCGAGGTGGTCGGCCCGGACGCGGTCAACTTCAGCGACCAGCCCGCCGCACTCGCCCCCTCCCGGACAACACCGGGAGGGGGCGGGTGACACAGCCCGGCGGGGGCGGCCGCCTACTGGCCGTCGCCGGCGAGCTGCTGTTCCAGCTTGCGGGCCCGCTTCACCACACTGGGCTTGACCCGGCGGTTCTCCAGGGTCCGGGCGAGACCGCTCACCAGCCGGGTGGCGGGCTCGCTCTTGCCCTGCTGGTCGAGCGACCGGGCGAGGTGCTCGATGTCGCGGGCCAGACGGATGTGGCCGAACGTCTCGGCGGCGGCGTTCAGGTCTCCGTACGCCTGCTCGGCGCGCTGCCGACCCGACTCGGTGTCGGCCGTCGTGAGCTCCAGGCGCGGACCCGAACCGTCGCCACCACCCCGCATGACCTTGCCAGGGACGGTCTCTGCCAGCGCCAGGCAGGCGGCGGCGTGCTTGGCGACGGCCTCGCCGGGAATCCGGTCCACGACCTCGCGCAGCACGTCGTTGGCCGCGTGCAGCACCCGGCTTCCGCCCAGCGCCAGCACACGTCCCACGGCGTCCGTGCAGACGTCGTCCGCCAGCCGCTCCTGCTCACGGCTGGCCGGGCGTTCCACCCGGAGCATGAGCGGCGCGGCCATGACCTGTCCGGCCGAGGCACCGGCGACGGAGGCCGCTGCGCCGCCGACGGCCGTGCGCAGCGCGGCGTACACGCGGTACGTGCCGGGTTCGGCGATCTGCCAGCCGCCGAGTCCGGAACTGAGCACGATCTGCTCGTAGAGAGCCTCGCCGGGCTGCAGCACGATGGGTTCGGGGCGCATGCAGTACTTCAAGTACGGCCGGTGCATCCGGGCCTCGGCCTCCCCTTCGCGCTGGATGACGATGCCGATGCCGTCGCCCATCAGCTCGTTGCCGTCGACCATCACCGGGTCGGTGGAGGTGTTGGCCAGCTTCAGCTCCCCGATCACCGGCTCGAGCATGCCGTAGCGGTACGCACCCTGGTGGTCGGGGTTGCGGCTGGCCCGAAGAGAGAGCGTCAGCGGGCTGGGGGCGGAGTACTGGCGGACCTGCTCGAAGGCATGGTGGTCGAACCAGGGGATGTTGCCCATCTGCGCGAACCGCTCGGGCGCGTGCCGCAGGAACCGCAGTTCGTTCTCCGAGAAGAAGTACTGGAAGTCGCGGAAGAACGCCGGCTCCCTACCGTTGACCTTGGACGGGTAGTTCATGAAGCTCCGGGACTCGGGCTCGTTGGCGAGCGGGATCCACGGAGTTCCCCACTCCGATTCCTTGTCCCAGGCGTGCGCGAGGTTGAAGCAGTGCCCGATCTCGTGCACGGCAGTCCAGAAGCGCATCCGGCGGGCGAACGCCTCGGGCGCGGGGTCGTTCGGCGGGAGCTCGGAGATGAACGAGTCGGAGAAGATCGCGCAGCCCTGCCGCTGGGCGGTGCCGATGTCATCGAACATGATGCCGCCGAGCCTTCGGCCCAGGTCGTGAAGGCCCGCGAACAGGGTCCACACCTGCCACTGGGCGACGCCCTGCCCGCCGGGCCCCGGCTTCCACTCGGACCAGTGCTGCTGCATCGCGTCGTGCATCTCGATGTCGGACCACTTGTCGTTGACGGAGGCCGAGCGCGGGATCACGTTGCTGCCGCGGGTGCGGGTGACCTTGATTCCCTGGCGGGCGTAGGCGTCCTCCACCGTGAGGGTGATGTCGGGGAGGCCGGCGGGGCGCACCGGGTGGTCGTGCAGCGCGTACGCATCCGTCTGCTCGGCTCCCTCGACGCGGTCGAACTCGATCCCGACCTCGCGGAACGCCGACCGGGCGAAGGTGTAGCCGAGGACCAGATCGGCGGCGCCCGGGCTGCTGAAGGTCACCCGCGCGGCGGGAGGCTGCAGCGGTGGCCGGCCGGAGAGCTGCACGCGGATCCTGGTGGCGGACCGCAGGGCGGCGTTGCCGTCGCGGTGGGTGATAGGGCCGGTGTACGAGCCGTCCGGCTGCTTGGTCACCTTGGCGATCCAGGTGAGACCGCCGGTCATGAGGCGCCAGACACGGCCCGAGACGGTCATCGTGGGGGCCGGCCCGTCCACGTCCACGCGGAGTTCCTCGAACAGTCCGAGGGCGGCGCCGGGCGGGATCGTCTCCGCCGGCGGCTGACCGGTCCGGGGCTGCTCGACCGGGGTCCCGTTCTCTTCGGGAAGGACACCTCCCGGCATCGCCGAACCGGTCGGCCGCACCTCCGGCGCGACGGTCGCGGCCATGCCGGGCATCGCCGGTACGCTCTGCACGACCTGCGCGCCGTCGTGCTCGGGGGTGGGGACGATGGGCAGGTCAGTGCGGACGTACACGCCGCTGCGCCGGACCAGGAGGGCCGCTGCCGCTCCTGGTTGAGCGTCGGCCGCCGTGTCCCAGCGGTCCTGGACGCCCTCGGCGTACGGGCCCGAGCCGTACCCGGCTCGTTCCCGGCCGTCACCGGCGAGGCGGGAGATCTCCTCGACGACGGCGCGGACGAGCTCGTCGAGCCCACTCGGCGGACGGTGCTTCTGTGTGGTCATGCCGGCCTCTCCTCAGCCCGGGATCCGTCGCCCGGGCGTGGTGGTGCAGCGGAAGGGGTGGGTGTCCGGCCGCTTCGGGACGCGTTGACGCGCGGTCTGCGGGCGTCTGGCGTGCCGACATGGCGTGCCGCGTCAGGGCAGGGAGCTGCAACGGTGGGCACGCCTGAGCGCGATGCGGACGGCTGCCGAACCGGGCCGGAGCGTGTGCCCCGTCCGGTTGCGCCGCTGAGCGCACACACCCGCCGTCGGAAGGCCGGACCCCTTCAAGTGGAAGCCCGGCCACCCCGGATCGCAATTCGACCACGCCCGATCGAGCCCGTCCGTGGAGCGCCTCGCCCGGCAGACCTCCCCGTCCACACGTAACGCTCCCCGGTCACACGTAACCGGGGAGGTCTCCGCTCGCGCGGACGATGAGGGCGTTGTCGGCGTCGAGGTCGACCAGGACCGCCTTGCTGACGGTGGTGTCGATCTCCACGCTCTCGCGTGGCCCTCCCCGGACCGAGACCTCCACCGTGACCCCGCCGTCCCGCACCGGAACCTCGAGGGAGCGGGCCAGGCCGATCTGCCGTCTGGTGTGCACCGAGGCATCGTCCAGGACGACGGTTCCGTCCACGGCGACCACGACGTGCTCGCCCTGGAAACCTTCCTGCAGTGCGATCTGAAGCACGCTCATGGCATTCGCCTCACTTCGTCGGCTCGCCGACAGGCTTCTGACGCCCCGACGATACGGCGGCCGGCCCGGCACGGCCTTCCGACGCCGACCCGCGGCTGATGCCCGCAGACACCGAGGGTCGGCAAGGGTGTGCGACCGCATCGCACACCTGCGCCCCGGTCGAAGCAGCCCCGGGCCGCACGGCGAGCTGTCACACTCCGCCCAGCGGGCAGCCGCGGCGACGACCGGTCCCGCCGCGAGCCGAGGGTCTCAGCGCAGTCGACGCAGCCGCAGCACCAGGTCGTCGGCATGGTGCGCGCCGGCACCACCCTCTGGTGCCACGCGCGGCCGTTGCTCGTCCACCTCTACCTCCCAGTCGTCGTCGAGCAGATCGGCGACCATCGAGGGCCAGACGTAGTCAGCCGGGTCGAAGCCGCTGTCGTGCGCCTGCTGGGTGTCCATCCCCGCGTGGTGGACGAGCAGCAGCACGCCGCCGGGTGCGACGGCCGCGAGCAGCGCTCGCTCGGCGGCGGCGTCGGGGGTGCGCAGCAAGGCCGGGTACTGCGCGGAGACCAGGTCGAAGGAGGCCGGCGGGAGCGTCGCCTCGGTGAGTGCGGCGTGTACCCAGTGAACGGCGACGCCGGCGTCCCGCGCGTGTCCGGCCGCCCGCTCCAGCGCCACGCCGGAGACCTCGATCGCGGTCACGTCCCAGCCGCCGCGCGCGAGCCAGACGGCGTCCGCGCCTTCGCCGCAGCCGACGTCGAGCACCCGCCCGGGTATGAGCCCGTCGATCTCGGCCACGAGCGCACCATTGGGCCGGCCGCTCCACAACTGTGGTCGGTCGGCGTACCGGTTGTCCCACTCCGCCCGAACTGCGGGGTCTCCGACGTATCCGTCGGCAGGCGACGGGATGTCGGACGCGGGCGATCCTGCTGCGATGTTGTCGGTCACGGGCCCACCGTCGCCCACCGCGTTCCGGTCTGCCACTCCTGTTGCCGGTCCGGCAAAACGGCGTCCGAAGGGCGTGGCATCGGACGTCATCGAGACCCGGTGGGCGGTCGAGGGCCCCCTCGCCCGACCCGGCGGTTCAAGGGCTACGCCTCGGCCATGAACGTCGCGTCGGCCTCCACCACGGGTATCTGCAACCGGCGTGCCGCATAAGCGGGCGCTGACACCTCGTCAGCTGCACTCCGCCAAGTCTGCTGGCAGGGAAGCCGGGAGGCCGGGAGGCCGAGCCTGGTGCGTGCGTCATCGACTCACGGAGCACCACCGCAGTCGGCCTGCTCCTGGCGGTGCTGGATCGCGGCCGCGAGCGTGCGGGACGCCGTCGCCGGCCAGGCCTCCATCGAGGAGGTGGCCCCTCCGAGCACCCCACCACTGCGAAGCCATGGCCCAACTGGCAATGATCAAGCAGGAAATGAACGGCTGACCAGTGGGGAAGGCGGCCCTCTCGACCCCTCGTGAGGTGATCTGCGCCTCAGGGGCAACCACCTTGGTGCACATGACGTCTTGATCGGCAACAGATGATGCCGAGGCCCCCGGGCAAGCGTTCATTTCCAACGCTCTATACACATCATGTATACACGCTATGTATAGATCGCGTGTATAGACGGCATGCGTACGGACCGAAAGGCAACCATGTACGGCAAGGCGTTCGCCCCCGAATACCAGGGCGCCCTGACCACCCTGTCCGTGAACTCCTCTCTTCCAGAGGTACTGGCGGCCGGCACGCGGCAGTTGAGAGAGGCCGAGCGCGCCGGGGAACACGGCGAGGCGGCGCGCTCCGGGCTCGCGGTGGCCGAGGCGCACCGGCGGCTGGGACAGATCGGGGAGGCCGACCGGGCGTGGAAGGCGAGTTACCGGGCGGCCCGGGTGGTGGGAGACAAGGGGGCGATGGCCTGGGCGCTGTGGAGCGGCGGCACTCTGGCCCGGCAACGGGGCTCGTTCGCGCTGGCCCGGCGCCTGCTCGGACTCGCGGCCGGGCTGGGTGAACAGGGAGGTGATGTCGTCGTGCGCGGCTACTCCCTCGCGGGGCTGGCCGAGACGGGCAGGATCCAGGGCGACTACGAGGCCGTCGCCCGGCTGCACGAGCAGTTGCTGGCCGAGGCCCGGCGGCGCGGTGAGGCCCGGCACACGGTGTGGGCGCTGGAGGGCATCGCGCAGATCCACCGCCAGCGGGGGGCGTACGACAGCGCGTACGCGATGTTCGAGGAGGCGGCCGGAATAGCCGCGGGCGCCGACGATCGGCGCGGCCACGCCTGGGCGCTGCGCGGGCTTGCCGACATCGTCTCGGCGCGGGACGGGGACGTCGAGCGGGCACTCGCCCTGCTGTCGGAGGCGGAGGCCACCTGCCGGGCGATGCGGCTCTCCAGCGCGCTGGCCTACAACCACAAGATGCGGGGCAACGTCCTTTACCGGGCCGGGCGTTACGCCGAGGCGCGCGACACCTATGAGCGTGCACTGGCGGAGTTCCGCGAGATGAGCGAGCCACGTGGGCAGGCGCTGGCCCGGCTGGGGCTGGCCAAGTCACTCGCCCGCCTGGGCCGCGACCGCGCCGAGACGGCTGCCGACCTGGCCGATCTGGCACGAGAGTTGGAACGGATCGGGCTACGGCACGCCAGGGAGATGGTGAGGCGGGCGCACGACGAACTCGGTGTGCGGGCGCAGGACGAACTCTGTGTGCGGGCCGCCCAGGAGGATCGCGGCGTCCCGGCGGAGGTCGCACGGTGACGCCGATCTCCTCGGCGCTGCAGGCTCCGGTCGAGGTCCCCCTCGTCCTGGAACGCTGCCGTGAGATGGTGCGGCCCGCGCTGCTGGAGGCGGTCGGGCGGATGCATCCCTGGGTGAGTGAGATGGCCTCGTACTCCTTCGGCTGGTGTGAGGTGGGCGGCGCTCCCGCTGCCTCATCCGGTGGCAAGGGGGTGCGGCAGGCACTGGCCGTGCTCGGGGCCGAGGCGGTGGGTGCCCCTGGCCGGGCCGGGGTACCCGCGGCGGTCGCGGTGGAACTGGTGCACGCCTTCTCACTGCTCCACGACGACATCATGGACGGCGACCAGGCCCGGCGCCGTCGCCCCGCGGTCTGGAAGGCATACGGCACCGGGCCCGCGGTTCTCGCGGGCGACGCCCTGTTCGCGCTGGCCGTAGAGACGCTCGCCGCCACCGAGGGGGGTGCGTCCGCGTTGCGGATGCTGTCGGCGGCGCTGGGCGATCTGGTGCGCGGGCAGGCGGACGACCTGCTGTTCGCCGCACGCCCCTGGACGGGGCCGGACCGGGTGCGGCCGGCGGAGTACCGGGCGATGGCCGAGCACAAGACCGGCGCGCTGCTGGGCTGCGCGGCCGCGCTCGGCGCCCTGCTCGGCGGCGGCCCGCCGTCCGCGGTCGCCGCTCTCGACCGGGCCGGCTGCCGTCTCGGCCTGGCCTTCCAGGTCGTCGACGACCTGCTGGGCATCTGGGGCGACCCCGAGGTCACCGGCAAACCCGTTCACGGCGACCTTCGGGAGCGCAAGAAGACCTTCCCCGTGCTGGCTGCGCTCGACTCTCCATCCCCTGAGGCGCGGCGTCTGGCCGCGCTGCTGCAGTCGGGAGCGGACCCACAGGAGGCGGCCGTACTCGTCGAGGCGGCGGGTGGCCGGGCGGCGGCGCTCGACGAGGCACGGGGGCACATTTCGGCGGCGCAGGTCGCACTGGCGGACGTCTCGCTGCGGGGCACGGTCGGCGACGAGCTACGGGCGCTGGCGGCGTTCCTCGTGCGACGCGACCTCTAGGGGCGTGTGGGCTCGCGTTCCGGGGCCTTCCCACCGGGCCTGGAGACAGCCGAGTGCCCCTACGGACGCACCGGAGAGCCCGAGTTGGTCTTCGCCGCGTCCCCGGGGCAGGGTGCAGACGGTGCCGACCGTCTCCGTACCGTAAACGTCGCCGTCGCCGTCGCCGTCGGCCGGATGCCCGGCTGAACACGGGCCGGGCATCCGGCGGTTCACACTGAGCACGCAACCGCCGAACACGCCCTCGTCGACACAAACGCTGGAGGCAACCGACCCGCTGGACCACCGCCGAGACCGGCTGCCCGCCGCCTACCAGGCCATCGCAGGCCTCGTTCCGGACCGCAGTGGGGCCTCTTGCACAACGACCAGCGCACAGGGCCCGCACGCGTCATCCGCCTTCACACACCGACTCTTTGGTTGGCGAGCAGAGCACCGCGGCTGGTGAGCGAGTTGATCTCAGTCTGGCGACGGTGCTTGCGAAGGTCATTGCAGAGCGGGCGCAGAGGATCGCAGGCAGGGCACTGCAACCTGTTCTGGTGCACATAGAGGCTCTCGATGCCCCGGCGGTCGGCCGGTGCCGGGGGAGGAGGAGGCGCTCGGCTGGTGTGCCATCGACGGGGAACCCGGCGCGACCGCCGTTGAACCCGTCGGCTTCGACTGGCTGGACCCGGCCACTGTCTGCGTCGATGTCGTTGCCGTCCCGGAACTCAAGACGACGACAAGGAACCCTGTGCACCTCGATCTCGCCACCACCTCTGTGGCCGATCAGGCGGAGCCGGTCGCGCGCCTGCGGTCTTGCGGTGCGACGCCTGCCGCCGTGGGCCAGGGCGACGTCCCGTGGACGTGCCTGGCCGCCCCGGAGGGCCACGCGTTCTGCGTCCTCGCCCCGTCCTGACGCGGAGCCTTGACGACACCCCGACACATGAACCCTGGCTGCTCACACGCCATGACTCCGGTGGGCCGGGCTGGGGCGTCTCGGCAGATACGGGCGTCCTCACCAGCCCCATGAGATGGCTGGTAAGGCACACCGACGCGGGCGCGCAGACGGCGGCCTGAGTGCCTCAGTCGGTGGACGAGCGCCTCAGCCGACGAGTTGGTTCGCCGGAGGCCAGCCATCGCCAGCGTCGGCGCTCCGTGACGAGGGTGGCGGCGGCCAGCAGGGTCACCAGACACGCCGCCCACGCGGGCCAGGCCAGCCACGAGGAAGCCACGGCCGAGGCAAGCTGGAGGAGCACCAGAAGGATCGTGACCCAGCCCGGAACTGGGATGATCACATGTGCCTTGTCACCCGGAGTGGACAGGCACGTGGGAAGGCCGATCAAGAACACCACGGACAGGGCGGCAAGCAGCCATGAGTGGCCGGCCAGCGCCCAGGGGGTCGCCACCCAGGCGACGAGTTCCACCGCGAAGCGCAGGCCGGACGCACCCCGGTCGTCCGGTCGTGCGGAAATCGTTTCCCCAGCAGCGTCGGTCACCTCCGGACGATCTCACTTGCCGCGCCCAACGGCCAAGAGCCTGGGCGCCGTTGTCCGGCCCACCGGCTTCCTCGCGACGGCCGCGATGGTCAGCCTGCTCGACCCCGAAACCTGAGCGTCGAGGAACAAGCTCGGTTTCGAGGGCGTCGCGTACCGGTGACGGGGGTAGGCCGGGTGATGGTCGCGTCGGACCTCGCCGAGCGGATACTCATGGCCCCGACGTCGCTGATCATGCCGACCGCCGAGTTTCCAACTGGCCCTGCCGCGCGGCGAGGCCGCCGTTACCCCACCAGCCCGCGCCGCGTCAGTCAGTCAGTCAGTCAGCCAGTCAGTCAGTCAGTGGCAGAGCCACGATCACCGGAACCGCTTACGCGTATCAATGTCAGTGGCGGCTGGAAGGCTGGACGCCATGAACGGCGACGAACAGCTGCTGCGCGGCCGGGTCTACGGCCACGACCACGACGACCCCGACCCGGGCCCACGCCCGTGGCAGACCTACGCCACGCTCACAGGCGGGCCGCTGGACGGCCTGCTGCTGGACATCACGGGCTGGCGGCCAGAGGAGGTCGACGACGGCGTCGCCCTGCCCACCGAACTGGGGAAGTTTCCCGGCGGGCGGGCGCTCTACGACCCACGCCCCGGCGATCCGCGTACACCGGGCCCGGGGGTGAGCTGCCGCTTCTACTACTCCGGTGACACCCCCTGAATTCGAGGCTCTCTTCCGGGTCGTGGTGCCCACACCCCGGTGCGTGATCCCCACGCTCGCTCAGGAAGAGTTGCCAGCCGACCCCGGCATCATGCGTGCGGTCGCCCGCGAGCACCGCATACCGGTCTTCGACCTGGGCCGGCTGTCGTGCGTCGGGGTATATCTGGACGTCCTCGAACCCGGCACGGTACGGATCGGCGACCCGGTCACCAGATTGGGCAGCTCGTGATCAGTCGTGTGGCGGCTCGCCCAACGCGGCGACAAGCACACTACGACGGCCACTTCCTGGCGCCGGTCGACCCGTTCACGAGGGACCTCGAAAATCATTGAACGGGGCCACATGACCCGTTCCGCCGGGCCATTCCACGCGTTCGAGGCCATGAGGTCCACGGTTTGGGAACGGGTGTCGGCGTACTCCTGAAAATGGCTCTGGCAAGATTTTCGTAGTCGGAGATCATCTCGGTGCGACGGTCAGTCCGCCCGCAAAACGGGCAGCCTTTTGACTGTGTTCTGTTGAACTAACCGAGCTGTTACCGCAGTTGACGGCTGTGCTGGTGGTCTCGGTCGATGTTTCTGGTCCTGCCGTTGTGATGCAGGCTCGTACGAGATCCGGTGCTCCAGCAGGGTGTACGGGGTGCGGCACGCTGAGCGAGTGGGTACACAGCCGCTACGTACGGCGCCTCGCCGATGCCGCGCTGGGAGGCAGGCCGGTCCGCATCGACTTGAGCGTGCGCCGTCTGTACTGCGAGAACTCGGCCTGCCCGAAGGTGACCTTCGCCGAGCAGGTGCCGGGACTGACCGTGCGCTATCAGCGGCGCACTCCGCTGCTGCAGCAGCTGGTCGAGGCGGTCGGCGTGGTGCTGGCCGGCCGAGGTGGGGCGAGGATGCTGCGCGTCCTCAACATCAGGCTGTCGCGGTGCACCGTGCTCGCGCAGCTGATGCGGGTGCCGCTGCCGCCGCTGGTCACACCCCGGGTGCTCGGCGTGGACGACTTCGCGCTGTACGGCGATACCTACGGCACTCTCCTGGTCGACGCCGAAACCAGACTCCCGCTGACGCTCTGGGAAGGCAGAGACGCCGAACAGCTCAGCCGATGGCTGCGCGGACATCCGGGTGTGGAGATCGTCTGCCGCGACGGCTCGCTTACCTATCGACAGGGCATCGCCGATGGCGCCCCACAGGCGGTCCAGGTCAGCGACCGTTTTCATTTGTGGCAGGGCCTGTCCCGGCGCGTTCAGGAAATCGCCGCCACCCACCGAGGCTGCCTGCCGGAAGCTCTCCCTGCCTCCGGAGCGACCGAGCCCGAGCTCGCGAACACCCCGGCGACACAACCTGAGCCGGCGGACACTCCGGCCGCCCGGCATGCCCGTCGGCTCTTCGAGGCAGTGCACGCGCTGACCGATACCGGCCGCTCCTACAGTTCGGCAGCCCGCGAGCTCGGCCTCGACCGCCGCACAGTGCGCAAGTACGCCGGCGCCCGAACCTGGCACGAGGTGGTCCGCCGACCTCCGCGCCGCCCCTCCACCCTCGACCCGTACCTCGACTACCTGCAGCAACGCTGGGACGACGGCGAGCACAGCGCCAAGGTCCTGCACCAGGAACTCCTCACCAAGGGCTACTTGGGCCACTATCAGCGCGTGAAGATGGCCATCGCACCGCTACGGCGCGGCCTGCCCCTGGACGAGCCACGCGAGCGGCCGCCCTCACCACGCGAAGCCGCCCGCTGGATCATCACAGCTCCCGACCGGCACGGCCCGCACACCGCGCAACGTCTGCAGCGGTTACTCGAACACTGCCCGGAGCTTCACCGCACCCACGACCTGGTCCGTCAGTTCGCCGCCATGCTCGATGCCCGCGATGCCGCATCCCTGCCCAACTGGCTTGACACGCTCACGGCCAGCGGACTGGCTCCGCTCGCTGGTGCCGCCGCAGCTCTGCGCGAAGACCAGCACGCGGTCACCCAGGGGATCACCACTCTCTACAACTCGGGGGTCAATGAAGCTCCCCCCTTGACCTGGACAGCCTGATACTGGGACGGAAGGTCCCGGAGGAAGCAGTCACAGGTAGTGAGCAAGAAGAGCAACATGAGCAAGCGGTACACGGCCGAGTTCAAACGCGACGCCGTCGCGCTGGCGCTGTCGTCGGACAAGACGGTCACCGAGGTCGCCCGGGACCTGGGGGTGAGCCCGGAGGGTCTGCGTGGCTGGGTGAAGCAGGCCAAGGCCGACCGGGGCGAGGGGCCCGCCGGGACTCTGACCAGCGCCGAGCGGGAAGAACTCGCCCAGCTGCGGCGTAAGGTCCGCGAGCTGGAGAAGACGGTCGACATCCTGGGAAAAGCGACCGCCTTCTTCGCGCAGGACAAGATGAGGTAGACACCGCCACGCGGTGCCGCTTCATCGACGCGGAGAAGACATCGGACGACAATCACGCAGGTCACAGCGTCGCGCTGCTGTGCCGTGCGCTCGGAGTGCCGCGCTCTACCTACTACGCGCACCGGGCGGCCGCGTCAGCGCGCCGGGTCGCGCGGCGCGAGGAGGAACGCCTGGTGGACGAGATCCGGGTGCTCCACGCCGGATCGCGCGGCGCCTACGGGGCCCCGCGGATCCACGCCGCCCTGCGGCGGGCCGGGCGGGCGGTGAACCCGAAGAGGGTCGAGCGGCTGATGCGCAAGTACCGGATCGTCGGGATCACCCGCCGCCGGCGTCGGGGCCTGACCAGGCAGGCCAGGCGGGCGGTGTTCGCCGCCGACCTGATCGGCCGGGACTTCACCGCCCCCCGTCCCGGGATGCGGCTGGTCGGTGACATGACCGAACTCGTCACACGGGAAGGGAAGTTGTATCTGGCGACCTGCATTGATCTCGCGACGCGGGAGGTGATCGGCTGGGCGATGGCCGACCACCACCGCGCCGAGCTGCCGGTCGCCGCCCTGCGGATGGCGGCCGGACGCGGTGGTCTGGAGGACGGCTGCATCATGCACACCGACCGCGGCAGCGAATACACGAGTGATGAATTCCGCACCGAGATACGCAAGTTGCGCATGCGACAGTCGATGGGACGTGTCGGCTCTTGTTACGATAACGCTGCTGCGGAAAGCTGGTTCGCCGTCCTGAAAGCGGAGATCGGAACCACCGTCTGGGAGACCCGCGAGGCCGCCCGGGCCGACGTCTTCCGCTACATCGAGATCGAGTACAACCGCAGCCGACTCCGCAGACACCCCGAGCATGGGTACGTCACCCCACTCGAAACGAGAACCTTGCTCAGGCAAGACCTCACCCCCGCAGCGTAAACACCCGCTGTCCAGGGCCCGGGGGGAACTTCACAACGAAGGCCGCATCACCGACGTGAAGCTCCAGAAACGCATTATGGGAGGCCGTGCCAGCGTCCCGCTCCTGCGCCATCGCGTCGTCCTGATCGCCCACCTCCGCCGCCGTTTCGCAGGCGGACTGACCGTCGCACCGAGATGATCTCCGACTACGAAAATCTTGCCAGAGCCACGTTCTCACGTGTACGCCGACAACGGGCTTGAGTATCACCCGGTCTGAGCGCAGCGGCCCGAGGGCCCCACCGGTAGGCCGTCCAACAGATAGGCGGGATCCACGCGTGGTGGTCGTTGCGAAGCCTGCTGGTGGTTCGCTGGCTGAACGAGCACGGCTCCCACCCGTTCGCGCCGGGATGTACCGCCCTCTGAGACGTGCCCGCCCGGGATGACCGGCCTTCCGGCTGCCTCATCGCACTGCGTGAAGGCCAACCGGCTGCATGGGGTGTTAAAGGTGGGTGCCGCCGCTGGCGTCGAGGTGTTGGCCGGTGATCCAGCGGGATTGGTCGGAGGCGAGGAAGGCGGTGATGTCGGCGATGTCGGTGGGTTGGCCGAGGCGGTTGAAGGCGGACTGGTTGGCGAGGTGAGTGGTGGCTGCAGGTGTGGTGCGTTTGCGTTTGTTCATGTCGGTTTCTATATATCCGGGGTTGATGGTGTTGACGGTTATGGCGCGGGGGGCGAGTTCTTTAGCGAGGGCGAGAGTGAAGGTGTTGAGGGCGCCTTTGGTCATGGAGTAGACGATGGATTCGGGGTAGGCGATGCGGGTCGCTGCGGAGGAGATGTTGATGATGCGGCCGCCGTTGGGGATGTGGGGGAGGGTTCGTTGGACGAGGAAGAGGAGTGATTTGGTGTTGATGGTGAAGAGGTGGTCGAAGAGTTCGGGCGTGACTTCGTGGATGCGGGCGGATCCGCTGGCTGCCGCGTTGTTGACGAGGATGTCGAGTTGGGGTTTTTTCCCGTGTTGGGTGAGGCCGTTTTGGAGTTGGGTGTAGAGAGTGTTGATGTCGTTGGGGGTGCCTAGTTCGGCGCGTATGGGGAAGGCGTGGCCGCCTTCTTGGGTGATGAGGCGGAGGGTTTCCTGGGCGGCTTGTTCGTTGGTGCCGTAGTGGACTGCGGTGAGGGCTCCTTCCTGGGCCAGTTTGCGTGCGATGCCCCGGCCGATTCCGCGGCTGGCTCCTGTGACCAGGGCTGTTTTCCCGGCCAGTCTTTTCATGTTGCGGCCCTCTTGGTGGTCGGTGGCGGGGAAGTTGTGGGTGCAACCGGCCAATGGGCGCCGGCGCCGTGGGTCCGCTGGGTGAGGGTGTGCCGGTGTGTCCTTGAAGTGCGCGGGCGGGGTGTTTGGGGTTCAGCGGGCTGTGGTTTGGCTAGCTGGTTGTGGTTGTGGTGGGTTGGTTTTGGGGTTGTTGGGTTTCTTGGTGGACGTGGGCGCCGCGGGTGGGGGTGAGGTGGAGGTTGGTGATGATGGGGGGTTGGGTGATGGTGGGGAGGAGGTGGCGTAGGAGGTGGGTGGCTCGGGTGGTGAGGTCGTTGTAGTCGGTGAAGGCTTGGGACATGGATTGGATGCCGGCGAAGGAGCCGACGATGACGTCGGAGGTGGTGGGGGGGTGGATGTGGGGGAGGAGTTCGCCTTGGGTTTGGGCGTTTTCGAGGATTTCCTGGATGAGTTGGCTCCAGCGTTGGAAGGGGCCGGTGCGGTCGAGGGTGGTGGCCATTTGGTCCATGGCGAGGCGGACGCTGGCGCGGACCATGGGGTCGGTCTGGAGGCGGTGGGCGTGGAGCATGACGATGTCGACGAGTTCTTGTGTTCTGCAGGGTCTGCGGGGGATGTGGAAGTGGTTGTCCTGGGCGTCGAGGACGCCGAGGGCGAGTTCTTCTTTGGATCGGAAGTGGAAGTAGAGGGCTCCTTTGGTGACTCCGGCGCAGTTGAGGATTTCGGAGATGGTGGCGGCTTGGTAGCCGCGTTCTTCGAATACTTTGGCTGCGGCGAGGAGGATGGTTCGGTGTGTGCGGATGGCCCGGTCCTGTTTTGCCATGCGGTCTCCCCGTGTGTGTCGTGGCTGACGGGCTCCGGTAAAGAAACCGCCTAGTACGTATATTACAGTGGGGGTGGGGTGGGGGGTGGGGTGGTCCGCTGTGCCGGGTGCGGTGAGCGGGGGGCCGGGGTGCGGGTGCCGGGGGTGGGTGCGGGCTGGAGGGGGAGACCGGCTGGGGTGCTGGGGTGCCGGGGTGCTGGGGTGCTGGGGTGCCGGGGTGCTGGGGTGCCGGGGTGTTGGGGTGCTGGGGTGCTGGGGTGCTGGGGTGTTGGGGTGCCGGGGTGCTGGGGTGTGGGGTGGTGGGGTGGTGGGGTGGTGGGGTGGTGGGGGTGTGCTTTCCCGGGTGGTGTGGTGGGTTGTCCGGGGGTGGGGGTGCGGCCGGTTCGTGTGGGTGATGTCCGCCGCGCCGGTCTGCTCCGGGCTGCCCTGGCCTGCCTCGGCCTGCCTCGGCCTGCCTCGGCCTGCCTCGGCCTGCCTCGGCCTGCCTCGGCCTGCCTCGGCCTGCCTCGGGCTGCCTCGGGCTGCCTCGGCCTGGCTCGGGCTGCCTCGGGCTGCCTCGGGCTGGCTCGGGCTGGCTCGGGCTGGCTCGTGTGTGGTGTGTGTGGTGGTGGGGTTTGGGGCTGTCGTAGTGGCTGGTTTGTTCCTGGCTGGCGCTGTTGTTTTGTTGCCGTGTCTTTGGGGGTGTGTGCCTGCGGGGGTGTGGGGTTCTGCCCGCGGGGGTGTTGGGGGGTGTCGGGCCTGCTCCCGGTGTGTGTGGTCTTGGCGGGCTTGGGTGGCGGGGGTTCCCCCGGGGTGCCTGACCTGCGCCCGCGGGTGTGGGGGGCTCCCGGGGGTCCGGCGGGCTTGGTTTTTCGGTGGCGGGGGTTCTCCCGGGGTGCCTGACCTGTGCCTGTGGGGGTGTTGGGTTCCCGCTCCGGGGGGTGTCTGGTCGGCCTGGGTGGTTGTGGGTGTCGGGCCTGCCTGACCTGTGCCTGTGGGGGTGTTGGTTCCCGTCCCGGGGGGTGTTGGGCCTGCCCTGAGGGGTGTTGGGTCCGGCTTCCGGCAGCGGGGGGGGTGGGGGTGCCGGGGGTGTCGGGTCTGCCTTGGGGGTGTGTCTGTGGGGGTGTTGGGTCCGGTTTCCGGCAGTTGGGGCTGGGGGCTGGGTGCGGGCTGGAGGGGGAGACCGGCTCGGGTGCTGGGGTGCTGGGGTGCTGGGGTGCTGGGGGTGTGTCTGTGTGTGGGGGGGGGTGTTGGGTGTGGGGTGGTGGTGTGGGTGCCTGGTGTGTTGGTTGGTGTCTGTGGGGTGGGGTGGGGTGGTTTGTGCTGGTCAGTGGGGGGTGGGGGTTACGGTGCAGTGGAAGACGGGTTGGCCGTTTTGGTGGCCGGTGATCTGGACGGGTGTGTGGGGGCCGGGGTTGGGGCCGGGGTTGGGGGTGGGGGTGGCTTTGATGATGCAGGGGGTGTGGAGTTCGGCGTAGCGGTGGAAGGTGCTGGTGAGGGAGAGGGGGAGGAGGGGGTGGGGCAGGACGGTTGCGGTGGCCTGGCGGGCGGCTTCGATCAGGACCATGCCGGGCACGTGGTCGACGGGGTGGTCGAAGAGGACGGGGTGGCGGGTGTCGAGGCGTAGTTGCCAGTGGTGGGGTGTGGTGAGGGGGGTGAGGACGACGTCGGTGGGGGATGTGCGTCCGACGGTTTGTGGTGCGACGGGGGCGGTGAGGGGGAGGCGGGGGTGTGTGGTGGGGGGTGTGTGGGGGGTGCGGAGGCGCTGGTAGACGGTGGGGGAGGCGCAGGAGTAGGAGGCGCTGCCGGTGGCGAGGGGTTGTCCGTCGCGTCGGATCACTGCTTCGTAGCGCAGGGCTGCCAGGGTGCGGCCGCGGCGTTTGATGTCGGGGCAGGTGATGTCGAGTTCCAGGGAGGCGGGGGCGGCGCCGATGTGGAGCTGTTCGGGGTGTACGGCGATGTTGAGTTCCCACATCAGGAAGTGGTGGCCGAGGGGGACGCCGAATTCTGCGTGGGCCAGGAGTGAGCCGACCTGGCGGATTGTTTCGGCTGCGATGAGCGGGTCGTGGCGGCCTTCGACGGCGGTGAAGAAGCTGTGGGCGCGGGGCCATTGGGCTCTGACGGTGAAGCGGGTGTCGTCGGTGCGTTCCCAGCCGGTGAGCAGGACTTCCGCGACCGCTGCGCGGTGGACGAACTCTTTGGGGACGGTGGTGGTGAGGGCGAGGTGGTCGAAGGCGCCGGGGAGGCTGGAGGCCCCGGTGAGGGCTTTCGGCGGTGCTGTGCGGAGCGTTGGGTGTTCGACCTGGAATGTGCTCGCGGTCATTGATCCCCCTTGAACACGACTGTGGGAGGTGGGCCGTCCGGCCCCCTGGCGGGGGCCTTGGGGCCCTCTGGGCGCCCCAACATACATACCAACCGGTTTTGTTTCTAGCGGTAGCCGGGACTCCGCTAATCCGGAACGGGGGGGTGTGCGGTGGGGTGTGTCCGGGGGGTGCGGGCGGCGGTTGCCGCGCACTTGGGCGGGGTGAGGGTGCGGGCGCGGCGGGCCGGGCGGGGCTCAAGCGGAACCAAGGGTTTTCTCCAGGGCGGCGGTGGAGCATGGCCGGCGGGAGGGATCCATGGACGGGCGTGGTGGAGCGGCCCCGGTGCTGCGGGTGGAGTGCGGTGGGGCCGGTGGGAGGGGACTGGCGGCCGTTGCCGTGGTGCTGTTCGTGCTGTTCGTGCTGTGCGGCGGCCCGGCTGTCCGGGCGGCGGGGCCGGCCGGCGGTGCTGGTGCGGGGGGCGGGCCGGGCTGGTGCGGGGGGCGTGATGGCTGCCGGCCGCCGGGGAGTTGGCGGTGAGGGGGAGCGGCTGCGCGGTACGGCGGAGCGTGCGGCCGGCTGCCGGGCCGGGAGCGGGGGCGGGATCTCCTTCGGTCTGTCGCGGAAGGGGTCTGGCGTGGCGGGTGCCGTCCGGTGTGCGGGGGCGGCGCCGGGGGCCGGTGTGCGGGCTTGGGCCGCGTGCGGCGGGAGGGCGGGCGCGGCGCGGCAGGTGGGGGGCGGCGCGGCGGCCCGTAAGCGGAGCGGTCCGCCCCGCGTCCGGGTCCCGGCGGTGGGGCCGGGCGGCCGCGCGGTCCGGGTCTCTTCGGCGGGGCCAGGGCGGTCCGGGGCGGCGTGTGGCGGGTGCCGGGCCGGTGGGGGGACGGGCCGTACCCCGTTGGTGTGATGGCCGGGCGGGGGCGGGGCGGGGCCTGCGGGCGGTGTCTGCCGGTGTCCGGGGCGTGGGTGTCCTCGGTGGCGTGCCGGGGTTTCGCGGGCGGGGCCGGGCGGGGGCGGGGCGGGGCGGGGTTGGCGTGGTGCCGCTGGGTGTGTGCCGGGGCGCGGGCCGGGGGCGGACTCCTGCGTGCGGCGCGGGCGGGGGCCCTGCGCCGGCTGGTCGGTGGCAAGGCCTACGGTGGTGGGTGCGTCGTGAGGGACGGTGTGCCCGCCGGTACGGGCCTGGCGCGCGCGTGGACGCACCTGCGGGGACGCGGGTGCGGGGACGGTCTGCCAGTGCCAGTGCCAGTGCCAGTGCCAGTGCCAGCGTCGGCGTCGGCGCGGTGCCGGAGCCGGGGTTCCCCCGGGCGGGCGGGCGGTCACGGTGTGCCGGGCCGGGGCGGGGTGCCCCGGCCGCGCGGCCGGGGCACGGCCTGGCCGGCCACGTCACCGGCCGGTGACACGGCCGGTGACGTGGCCGTGTCGCCGGGCGGCGGGCTGTCGGCGTCCGGTGCGTGGCCGGTCCGTCCGGGTCCGGTGCTGCGCGGGTGGGGCGTGGCGCGCCGGCCCGTGCGCGGACACGCCCGACCCGCCCTCGTGTGATGAGCGAACCGATGATCCACCGGACGCCGCACGCCCTGTTGCCGGGGGTGCCGCGGGACCGCAGTGCCAGCCAGGAGACAGCCGATGGTCAAGCAGGAGCGCGCGGCCCGTACCCGCGGGGCACTCATCCGTGCCGGGGCCGAAGTGTTCGCGCAGGAGGGCTTCGCGCCCGCTTCGCTGTCGGCGATCAGCAGACGGGCGGGGGTCAGCAACGGTGCGCTGCACTTCCATTTCGCGAGCAAGAAGGCGCTGGCGCAGGCGGTCGAGGCCGAGGCGCTGGAAGGGATGCGGCAGGTCGTGCGTGATGCCCTGCGCCAGGACGGCGGCCCTCTGCGGGTGCTGGTGGAGGCGACGTACGGCCTGATGGGCCGGATCGCCGATGACGTCGTGGTGCGGGCGGGGTTCGAGCTGGGCGGCGGTCCGCGCCGCCGGGAGGGTTCCTCGCTGCGGGGGGAGTGGCAGCGCTGGGTGGAGGAGACGCTGCTGCGCGCCGAACGGGACGGCTGGCTGGCCGAGGGGGTCTCCGCGGATGACGCCGCGACCGCCGTCGTGGCCGCCACGGTCGGCTTCGAGGTGCTCGCCGGCACGGACCGGGCGTGGCTCTCCGAGCGGAAGGTCACGGGGCTGTGGGGCCTGCTGCTGCCCCGGCTGACCGCCCCGCACGCCCTGGTGCCCGGGGACGCCGGCGACAGCGGGCCGCGGCGGTAACACCCTGCCGGACCGCTCCGGCCCTGCGCACTCCACCCGCACACACCCGGACACCCGTACCTCTCCCCGCCGGGAAGCCCCCTGCCCGTACACCCGGACACCCGTACGCCTCCGTGCGGTGAAGTGCCCGCGCTGGTACGCCTGTGCGTCTCCGCGTGCGGTGAAGTGCCCGCGCCGGTGCGCCCGTGCGTCTCCGCGCCGTGAAGTGCCCGCGCCGGTGCGCCTGTGCGTCTCCCCGCCGTGAAGTGCCCGCGCTGGTACGCCTGTGCGTCTCCGCGTGCGGTGAAGTGCCCGCGCCGGTGCGCCTGTGCGTCTCCGCGTGCGGTGAAGTGCCCGCGCCGGTGCGCCTGTGCGTCTCCGCGTGCGGTGAAGTGCCCGCGCCGGTGCGCCCGTGCGTCTCCCCGCCGTGAAGTGCCCGCGCCGGTAGGCCGGTGGGTCTCCGCGTGCGGTGAAGTGCCCGCGTTTGCCGTCGGCCGTCCCGGTGGCCGGGGGGTTTGCCGGGGCGTGTCTGCGGGGTGGGGCCGGAGGCGGTCGCGCGAACAAAAAACAGCACGGACGGTTTGATATTGACAAACCGTCCGTACCGTTTTTTACTGGGGGGCATGCTGGCAGCGGCTCCGCCGGGACCAGGCGCGAAAAGGACTGACCACTTGCTCGCACTCGTGCAGGACTTCATGCAGCAAATGAGGGGGACGGCATGGACATCGCTGTACTGGGCGCGCTGGACGTCCGGGAGAACGGGGTCTCGGTGACTCCCACGGCGCCGAAACCGCGCCAGGTCCTGGCGCTGCTGGCCCTGCACGCCGACCAGGTGGTGCCGGTCGCCGCGCTGATCGAGGAACTCTGGGGCGAGCGGCCCCCGCGCAGTGCGCGCACCACGCTGCAGACCTACGTGCTGCAGCTGCGTGAGCTCATCTCCGCGGCCCTGGCGCGCGACGCGGCGGGCGCCCCGGCGCGTACGGCCAAGGATGTGCTGGTCACCACGCCGGGCGGGTACCGGCTCGACACCTGGGGCGGTGCCAGCGATGTCGGGGAGTTCGAGCGGCTGGCCGGCAGCGGGTACCGGGCCATGGACGCCGGTGACTTCGCCGGCGCGGCCCGCCACCTGCGCGAGGCCCTCGCGCTGTGGACCGGCGCCGCTCTGGCCGACATACAGACCGGCCCGCAGCTGGGGATGGAGACCAGGCGGCTGGAGGAGACCCGGCTGTGCGCGTTCGATCAGCGTATCGAGGCCGATCTGCGGCTGGGCCGCCACCGCGAACTGCTGGGCGAGCTCACCGTCCTGGTCAGCCGCTACGCAACCCATGAGAAGCTGCACGGCCAGTTCATGCTGGCCCTGCACCGCTCGGGCCGGCGCAGTGAGGCCCTCGACGTCTACCAGCGGCTGCGTAACGCCCTGGTCCGCGAGCTGGGCCTGGAGCCCTCGGCCGGGCTGCGCCGGCTGCAGCGCTCGATCCTGGTGGCCGGTCCGGAGCCGGCGCTCGATACGCCGGTGCGCAACGAGCGCCTCACCCGCGTCGGCTGACCGGCCGTCATGCCCTCAGCAGCGCGTGACCTCTCCCGGGGCAGGCGGGCGGGATCCGGGCCGGGGGCGGTACGGGCGCCGCTCCGGCCCCCGGGGCGGACGCACGGATGCGCGGGCGGCGGCCCGCGCCGGTCCTGTCCGGCAGCGGCCTACGTCCTGCCCCCGGCTCCGGCGCGACGCGGGCGGGTGGCGGGAGGGCCTGCCGCCGTCCCCGGCGGCGGAGCATCCCCGGGGACGCCCACGGCCGCCCCGCCCCGCCCCGGCCCGCCCCGGCCGGGGGCGGGGCCTTGGTGAAGCGGCCCTGAACGGCCACGCCCCTCGGCGCGGTGCCCGCCGCCCCCGGCGGCCGCGTCCGGCGGCCGCGTCCCGCACCCCCAGCAGCGTCCGTCGCCGGCCGGCCGGGACGGACCGTCCCTTGGAGTCACACATGATCGATGACAGCCGGCCGCTCCCGGCCGCCCCGCTCCCCGCCCCGCCGGCCGATCTGCTGACCGGACTCGTGGAGATCCTCGCCGCCGTGCTGCGGCTGAAGGCCGAGAAGATCGACCCCGGGCAGACGTTCCGGTCGCTGGAACTCGACTCGCTGCTGACCGTCGAGTTCGTCGCCACCGTCAACACCCGCTACGCCACGGACGTCAAGGCCGACGCCCTGTTCGACCACCCCACCCCCCTCGCGTTCGCCCGGTACGTGGCGGGCGAGCGGCAGACCCCGCACGCGGCTCCCTCCGGCCCCCCGGCCCGCGGCCGGCAGGCTCCCGCTCCGGCGGCGCTCCTGTGGCCCGGGCCCGCGTTCACGAAGCAAGCGGTCCTCGACGTGCTGCGCGAGGAACTGGCCCGCACCCTGTGCTGCGACCCGTGGGACATCGACACCACGGCCGCCTTCAGTCTCCTGGGCGTGGACTCCATCCTGGGGGCGGAGTTCGTGGCGGAGGTCAGGCGCATCTACGGTCTGCGGGAGCGGCCCGTCACGCTCTACGACCACACCAGCCTCGCGGCGCTGGCCGCCCACATCGCCGCCACCGCCACCGCCACCGCACCCGCATCCGCATCCGTCCCGGCACCCGTATCCGCATCAGTCGCCGCCCCCGCGGCCGCCATCGTCCCCGCACCCGCGGCCATCCCCGCACCCGCGTCCGCCACCGTCCCCGTCCCCGCACCCGCACCCGCCCCCGCGTCCGTGTCCGCTTCTGCACCCGCGTTCGCACCCGCGTTCGCGGCCGCTTCTGCGGCTGTCCCCGCGGTCTCGCTTCCGGTACAGGTCCCGGTGTCCGGTACGGCCGCCGGGGCGATCGGACTCGCTGCCCTCCTCGACGCCGTGTCCGACCACCGGATCTCCGTCGACGAGGCGCTCGAACTGCTGCCCCGGCGCGCCTGACGGCCGCGGACGATGGACGAACGCGAGATCCTCACCCGGCTCAGGGCCGGAACCCTCGACCGCGAGCAGGCCACCCGCCTGCTGACGCGGCAGACACGGCGCGGACCCGAAACCCCCCGGCCCGCACCCCCGTCCCCGCCCCCACCGGTGTCCCCTGCGGTACCCCCGGCCGCGCCCCCGTCCCCGGCCGCGCCCCTGTCCCCGGCCGCGCCCCTGTCCCAGGCGGCACCTGTGTCCCCGCCCCCACCGGTGTCCCCTGCGGTATCCCCGTCCCCGGCCGCGCCCCTGTCCCAGGCGGCACCTGTGTCCCCGGCCGCACCTGTGTCCCCGGCGGCACCGGGGGCATCGGTGTCTCCGCCCGCACCGCCCGCACCGCCCGCACCGGGGGCACCGGGGGCACCGGTGTCCCGGCCTTTTCCGCCCGTCGTGGCGGAGTGCGGGCCGGTCCTTCCCTCCGGGGCCGGGGCCGGGGCCGTACCGGCGGCGGGCGGTGACATCCCGGGTGTGGAGGACGGTTACGCCGTCGTCGGCCTTGCCGGGCGCTACCCTGCGGCGGCGGACCTGAACGTCTTCTGGGACAACCTCCGCGAGGGCCGTGACACCTCCTCGGACGCGCCCGCCGGCCGGCCCGGCCCTTCCCCCCTGGAGGAGGGGCAGCGCGGGCACTTCCTGGACGGTGCCGCCGACTTCGACGCGGAGTTCTTCCAGTTCGCCCCCGAGGAAGGCGCTCTGACGGACCCGCAGGAGCGGCTCTTCCTGGAGACCGCCTGGGAAGCGCTGGAGGACGCGGGCTGCACCGGAGCCCGGCTGGACGCGCTGCGCGGCCCGGACGGCACCCCGCGCGCGGTCGGTGTCTTCGTCGGCGCCAGCGCCGGCGACTACGCGCTGCTGGCCGCCGCGTCCTTCAGCCGCGGCCGGCCCGCCGTGCCCCGCAGCGGCCACTGGGGCCTGCCCGGCAGGCTGGCCGCGCTGCTCGGCCTGAGCGGGCCCGGGCAGGCCGTCGACACCGCCCAGTGCTCGGCCCTGACCGCCCTCCACCTCGCCGTGCAGGCCCTGCGCCGCGGTGAATGCGCCGCCGCCGTCGTCGGCGCCGCCGAACTGCTGCTGCACCCCTCACGGGCCCGGGACGCCGCGGGGGAGGGCGTCGGCGCGGCCGTCGTCAAACCGCTGCGCCGGGCGCTCGCGGACGGGGACCGGGTGTATGCCGTCATCCGCGCCACCTCCAGCGGATTCGCCCCGCCCCCCGCGCCCGCGCCTGCCGCCGGCCTGCACGAGACCCGCGAGGCGACCGTGCGCCGCATCGGCGACGCCGGGGCGGCCACCGGACTGGCGGCCCTGACCGCCGCCGTGCTCCAGCTCGGCCACGGCACCCTCGCCCCCGCGGCCAGCCGGCCCACCGCCCGGCCGTGGCCGCGCCCCCGCGACGGACAGGGGCGCCCGACGCCCCGTACCGCCACGGTCGAGGTGGCGGCCGACGGCGGCTTCACCGCACGCGTCGTCCTCCAGGAACACCTCGCGCCCCCGCCGGCGCACCGCCCCCCGGCACCGGAGGACACCCCCGGCCGCGAGGAACTGGTGGTGGTGTCCGCGCCCACGCCCGCCCACCTCGCCGCCACCGCCGCCAGGCTCGCCGACTGGCTCACCCGGCCCACCCCACCGCCCGACGGCGACGGCGACGGCGGCGGAGGAGGCGGAGGCGCGGCCGGCGGGCCGGTCCTCGCCGACGTGGCGCGGGCCCTGCGCACCGGCCGGGCCGCCCTGCCCTGCCGGATCGCGCTGCTCGTCACCGACCTGCCCCGGCTCGTCGCCGGGCTGCGCCGCTTCGCCGGACACCCGGCCGCCGGCGGCGACGTCCGCTACGCCGACCTGCGCGGGCACGGCGGCGACCCGATGGGCCTGGGCGCCCTGCCGGAGACCGGCGCCTACCTGGCCGCGCTGTGGCGGGGCGGACACCTCCGGCAGCTCACCGGGCTGTGGCTGTCCGGGCTCGACGTCGACTGGGCCGCGCTGGAACCGGGTCCGGGTGCCGGGACACCGGCCGCCGTACCGCCGCCCTCGGCGTTCCTGCGCCGGCCGCTGTGGCTGGACCCCGCCCCCGGCACCCCGGCCCCCGGCACCCCGGCCCCCGGCACCCCGGCGTCCGGCACCCCGGCGTCCGGCTCTCCGGCGTCCGGCCCGGCCCCCGGCACCCCGGCGCCCGGCCCGGCCCCCGCCACCCCGGCGTCCGGCACCCCGGCGTCCGGCACCCCGGCGTCCGGCTCTCCGGCGTCCGGCTCTCCGGCCCCCGCCACCCCGGCGTCCGGCACCCCGGCGTCCGGTACCCCGGCGTCCGGTACGGAGCGGGCCGGATGACCGGCCAGGACCCGGGGCGGCACACCTCTGCCCGGCAGGGGCCGCAGCCGGTGAAACTGTGGTTCTGCCCCAACGAGGAACTCGCCCCCGGCATGACCGCGATCCTGGCCGCGCACTGGCTGGACGAGCACGAGCGGGAGACCGCGGGCCGCTTCCTCTTCGAACGCGACCGGCGCCAGTACCTCGTCGCCCACGCCCTCGTACGACGCGTCCTGGCACTGGAGAGCGGTATCCCGGAGGCCGAGGCGGTGATCTGGCGTTCCTCGCGCGGCCGGCCGTTCCTGCACAAACCGCCCGAGGGGCTGCCGCGCGGGGGCCGGGAGCTGGACTTCAACCTCTCCCACTCGGGCGGCCACAACCTGCTCGGCGTGGTGCGCCGCCACCGCATCGGGGTGGACGTGGAGCGGCTCGACCGCGGCGGCCAGGGCTTCGACGCCGTCGTGGCGTCCTTCGCCGAGGACGAGCGCCGGTGGGTGGCGCGGGCCGCGCCGGGCCGGGCCCGCGACCGGCGGGTGCTGCGGCTGTGGACACTGAAGGAGGCCTACTCCAAGGCCCGCGGCCTCGGCCTCGCACTGCCCTTCGACGCGTTCTCCTTCACCCTGGCCGAGGACCTGGGGGTGACCGGCTTCCGGCCGCCCGACAACGACGCCGACCCGCGGTGGCGCTTTGTGGAACTGGAGCCGGTGCCCGGCGTGCTGGCCGCCGTGGCCGTCCTGGCCGACACCGGCACACAGGCCGTGCTCCACCTGCACCACGGATTCCCGTGGGGGCGAGCCGCTCCCCGGCTGCTGCCCCTGCCCGAACCCGCCCGCGCCCGGGTGTAGGCCGGGTGCAGGACCGCAGAGGGACAGAGGGACAGAGGGACAGGGCAGGCAGGGGGGGGCAGGGCGGGCGGGGCAGGTGTCCGGCCCGCTGGCCTGCCTGCCTGCCTGCCTGCCTGCCGTGGGCCGGGCGGCGGGCCCACGGTCACCGAGGTGCCCGGCCCGCCGGGCGCGGGCGCGCAGCCGGTGCTGTCACCGGGCCGTGTGGGGGGCCGTGTGGGGTGGCTTGCGTATGCCGCTTGGCCAGGGCGAGGGTGGCGGTGGAGTTGTGGCCCAGTGCCCGGCGCAGGCAGCGGCGGGCCTGTTCCACGGTGGTGCCCTCGCCCAGGACGGGCCCGATGGCCTCCTCCCGCAGCAGGACCGTGTGCCGGGAGGTGACGGTGACACCCGACGCGTCCGGGACGACGGACCACTGGCCGGTGTGGGAGTGCATCAGCGCCGGTGTGCGGGTCTGCTTGTAGACGATCCGGCCGCTGTCTGGGAAGCAGACGCGTACGGACTGCGTGGTGTGCGCGGCGCCGTCGGCGGTCCGCGTGTCCATGGTCATGACCTGCACGCCGGGGGTGTCCTCGGCCACCTCCAGGCGGGCGACGCGGGGCAGGAGCCGGGGCCAGTCGGCGACGCGGTGGAGGAAGCCGTAGACCGGCTCGGGCGGGCCCTGGACCCGGATGCTGTCCTCGAAGGACAGCACCAGCTGATCCAGTCGCTCCCACCGCTCGGCGAGGTCCTTCAGCCGGCAGAGTTCCGCCCTGCTGTTGGTGTCGGTGGCCCGGCGGACCCACTCGGCGTCCTCGGCGCGGTCACCGCCCACGGTGAAGTCGTGCAGCAGGACCAGCCGGCACGCCCCGCTCCCGCGCTCCTGGACGGTCCACCGCCCCGCACCCCGCACCCCGAACCCCACGCCCCACGCCGCGTGCCGCGTGCCGCGTGCCGTCACGCCGCCTCCGGCTTGCGGCGAGCGGCTACGTCGTCCCCGGCAGCCGGGTGGCCAGGGCGTCGAAGCGGCGCAGCAACACCTCCTGGCGGCGGCCCAGTTCCTCGACACGCTGCTGGAGCCGGGCGATCTCGGCGCCCAGTTCCAGCGCCTGCGCCTGCGCCGGTGTCGTCGCAGCGGACGGCAGGTCCGGGCGGGCCGGGACGGACAGGTCGGGGGCATGGTTGAGGATCGCCTCCAGCCGGCCGCGCAGCACCGGACCCGGCTCGATCCCCAGGGCCTCCACCAGACGGCGCCGGGCCCGCTCGTAGACACCCAGCGCCTCGGCCTGCCGGCCGCCGCGGTACAGGGCGACCATCAGCAGGTCGTAGAACCGCTCGCGCAGCGGATGATCGGCCGTCAGCTTCTCCAGCTCGCCGGTGATCTCGTCGTGCTGCGCACAGCGCAGACACACCTCGTACAGCGTCTCCAGCACGCTCAGGCGGTTCTCCTCCAGCCGGTCCGCCTCGCTCGTGCAGATCGGCCCGTACCGGCTGTCCTGGAGCGCCGGCCCGCGCCACAGGGCCAGCGCGCCGCGCAGCAGCCGGGCCGCGGACCGCGGATCGGTGGCGGCCGCCGCCCGGCCCTTCGCCGAGAGCCGGCAGAACCGTTCGACATCGGTGGTGGCGCGGCCCAGGCTCAGCAGATAGCCGGTCGGCAGCGTGGTGATCCACTCGTGGCCGGGCACCGCAAGGCGCGGCTCGGGCAGCAGCCGCCGCAACCGGGCCACATGCGCCTGCAGCGCGTTCCCCGCGTTCGACGGCGGGTGCCCGCCCCACAGCTCCTCGGTGAGCTCCTCGGCGGACAGCAGCCGGCCGGCACACAGCACCAGCGCCGAGAACAGGGCGCGCTGCTTGGACCCCGGCGGCACGATGTCCTCGCCCGTGCGGCCGTCGTGTATCTCCACCGGCCCCAGCAGCCGGAACTCCGTCCCCCCGGCGGGCACGGCAAGAACCCCGGCGCTGTCCGCTCCGGCGGCGGACGCCGCGCCCCCGCCCGGCACGCTCACCGCGCCACCGCGCGGTGCGGTCCGGCCCGGCGGACGCCCCCGGCGATCCGCGAGCCGCCGGGGAACCGGCGCGGCCGCTCACGGCAGGCCGCAGGGGAACCACCGGCGTGGCGAAACACCAACAGCCGCAGCTCCATCGTGACTCCCCTCCTGGCCGACAGCCGACAGCCGACAGCCGACAGCCGGCAGCCGATGGCCGGGCGGCTGGCCATCGCCATCGCCATGGCCATGGCCGTCGGCTGCCGGCCGGGCGGCGGTGGCCGTTGGCGGCCCCGCGGTGCTCGTCGCCCGGGCACCTGGTGAGCGCGGGTGAGGCGCCCGGCCGGTCGGACGATATCCGCCCGGCCGGGGCGGCGGCCGGGCGCACGAGGCAGGTTCCACCATCCGTACAAGCGTTCTTGAGCGGACCGGCCCGGCGGGGCGGGCCCCGGCTGTGGAAGGTCACTCGAACTTGGCTGGAGCTACCGAGGGGGGTGGCGGGAACGGGGCTAGCGTGCTGAACGGCCGACGGCTCTCAAGCCATCGAGGGAACTCGATCGATACGGGGAGGAAACCATGGAGTTGCAGGTCCTGGGACCGTTGAGCGCTGAGGTCAACGGGGTGTCGATCGTCCCGACCGCGGGCAAGCCGAGGCAGATGCTCGCCCTGCTCGCCTTCTACCCCAGCCGGGTGATGCCCGTGTCCATGCTCATGGAGGAGATCTGGGGCGCCCACATGCCCCAGAGCGCCATGACCACCATGCAGACGTACATCCTCCAGCTCCGCCGCCGCCTGGGGACCGCGATGGGCCCCGACGCCCCCGGAACGGCCAAGGAGGTGCTGGCCACCCGGCACGGCGGCTACGTGCTGCAGATCCCGCCCGAGAGCGTCGACGTCCACCGCTACGAACAGCTGGTCACGGCCGGACAGTCGGCCTGCGAGGAGGGCCAGGACACACGGGCGGCGGACCTGTTCCGCGACGCCCTGGCCATGTGGCAGGGACCCGCGCTGGTCGACGTACGCGTCGGTCCCATCCTCGAGATCGAGGTCATGCGGCTCGAGGAGAGCCGTCTGGTCACCGTCGAGCGGCGCATAGACGCCGACCTCAGACTCGGCCGGCACACCGAACTCATCGCCGAACTCACCGACCTGACGGCACGTCACCCCAAGCACGAGGGGCTGCACTCCCAGGCCATGGTGGCGTTCTACCGCTCCGGCCGGCAGGCCACGGCACTGGACGTCTACCGCCGGCTGCGCATGCGTCTGATCGAGGAACTGGGCATCGAGCCCTCGCCGCAGCTGCAACGGCTGCACCAGGCGATGCTCACCGTCGACCCGGCCCTGGACGTGGTGTGCGGGCCGCGCCGCACCTCCACCTTCAACCTGTACGCGGTCTGAACCCCAACGGCACTCCAGGCGCCGGCGCCACCCTCATCAGGCGCGGACCCACCAGGAGGAACGGCCGATGCGCGACGAACAGCCGGGCGGCCCCTTCTTCGTCCGCGGACCCGCACCACCCCGGCCGCCGGGAGAGGCCTGCCGCGTCGCTGGGCGCCTGGCACCGGCCCCGCCCGCGCCCCCGGCGCGCTGCGGCACCGCCGGCCCGCCGGCGGGCATCAACCTCGCCCTGCAGGACGCGGCCGCCGCCCACCCCGTGCTGCTCGACGCGCTCCACGCCGGCGACACCAGCCGGATGCGGCTGCCGCCCTACCAGCAGCGGCGCGCCCGCACGGCCGCGGCCGTGCACCGCATGGGAGCGGATACAGGCCCAGGGCACCGCTCGGCCGCGGCGGACCCGTGACCACACAGCTGCGCTCCGGCGCCGCCGCACTGCTCACCCGCTCCCGGCTGGGCGAGCACCGCACCCACCGCATCGCCCACGGCGCCGGCGCCGACGCCGACGCCGACGCCGACGCCGTACGCACCGACCTGACCGACCTGTTCGAAAAAGGCCCCCGGACAGAGCACACCTGACACCCCCGCCCGCGGCGGCCCGGACAGGCCGGCCCCCACCGGCCCACCGGCCCCGCCGCCGGACCGTCGGACCGCCGGACGCCTCGGCGGCAGGCCGTCACGGAGGCCGTCACGGAGGCCGCCGTGAAGGCCGTCACGGAGGACGCCGTACCCGGGTGCGCCAGGGGCCGCGAGCGCTCTTCGAACGGTCCTCGAGCGCACAGGCAGAACGTGAGAGCCCCCAGCGGTGCACGCGCCGCCCGCCGAGACCCGGAGGACACCAGCCGTGGCGCACCTGACGTACCCCGGCCTCCCGGTGGACGGCCTGCTGCGCACGGCCGCCGCCCGCAGCCCCGACAGCGTCGCCGTCCGCGCCGCGCGCACGGCGCTGTCCTACGGCGAACTGGACGCCCAGGCCGGCCGGATCGCCGCGTTCGTGCAGCAGGAGACCGCCGGCCGGCCCGGCGTGCATGTCGCCGTCGCGGGCGTCCTCGACGACCCCGTCTTCGCGGCCGCCTACTACGGCGTGATACGCGCCGGTGCCACGGTTGTCCTGGTCAACCCGCTGACCGGCAAGGACGGGCTGCGGTACGTCCTGGCCGCGGCCGCCGCCCGGATCGCCCTGGTGCCCTTGGCCACGGCCCGCCTGCCGGCCAGGACGCGGGACGCGCTGCCCGCGCTGCGCACCCTGGTGGTGATGGGCCCGCCCGACGGCACGGTGCCCAGCGGATGCCTGCCGCTGCGCACCGCCCTGGACACCGCGCCCGACGCCCCCGCCGAGCACCGCCCCCGGCCGGGACACCGTCGCCTGCGCGCAGTTCACCACCGGCACCACCGGCCGGCCCAAGGGTGTACGCGTACTGCTCACCCACCGCGATCCGGTCGCCAACGCCCGCCAGACCGCGCTCGCCCACCTCGTCCGGGCGGGCATCGTCCTGCGCGAGACGCCCGGGAACCACGACGGCGACGGCCCCCTGCACGCCATCGCGGCCCGCGCCGACGAACGCCTCGCCCCCTTCGGGCGGGTCCGCCTCACCGAAGCCTGCGACGCCGTACCCCGCACCCCCACCGGCAAGCCGGCCCGTGCCCTGGTCCGCACCCGGCTGCGGGCACGGGCCGCCGTCGGGCCGTTCACCCCCACCCCTGACCGAACCCGCCAGGAGCAGACCATGGTGACCTTCGTCAACAAGCTGACCGTCAACATGGTGACCTTCGTCAACAAGCTGACCGTGCACGGCGGCCTCGGCCGCTTCCTGGAACCGGCCCTCCGGCAGGACACCGCCGCCCACCGCCGGGCCGTGCGCGGCCAGGAGTTCCAGACCCTGCTCCAGAGCCTGCTCCAGAGCCTGCGCCCGCCGGCCACGCCCGACCGGGGACGGTACGAGACGGTGGAGGCGAGCGCGTGAGGGCCCACCCCGGCCGGCCCCGGGCGATGGTCGTCGGCGCGGGCCCCGTCGGACTGACCGCCGCCTACGAACTGGCCCGCAGGGGGCTGCGGGTGCGGGTCGTCGACGCCGCGGCCGGGCCCGCCCGCACCAGCAGGGCCGTGGCCGTGCATCCGCGCACACTGGAGACGTTCGCGCAGATGGGCGTCGTCGACGCCATGACGGCACGCGGGCGCAAGAACCGGGCCTTCACCATGTACGCCGGCGGACGCCGGCCGGTCCGCCTGGAGGCCGACTACTCCACGATGCCCACCTCCTACCCGTACACGCTGGTCATCCCCCAGACCGAGACCGAGGCCGTGCTGCGCGAAGCGGTGGCCCGGTGCGGGGTCGACATCGAGTGGGGCGTACGGCTGACGGGACTGGAGCAGGACACCGAGCGGGTGCGCGTGCGGCTGGCACGGGCCGACGGCGGCCAGGAGAGCGCCGAGACCGGCTGGCTGGTCGGCTGCGACGGGGGACACAGCACCGTGCGCCGCCTGCTCGGTCCGGAACTGCCCGGCCACAGCAGCGAGACGTGGATGCTCGCCGACGCGCCCGCAGGCACCGACCTGCCGCCCGACACCGTCTACTGGACCCACACCGGCGGCCAGGCCCGGTTGACGGTGCCCTACGCCCGCGACGGGCACTGGCGCCTCCTCGACACCGCCCCGGCCCCCGGCGCATCCGGCGAAGACGGTGCCGCCGAGCGGCTGAGCGCCAGGCTGCCGGCCGGGTTCGGCCGCCGGGTCCGGGTCGGCGAACCCGTGTGGACCTCCGTGTTCACCTTCCGGCAGCGGATGGTGCAGCGCATGCAGGACGGCCGCGTCTTCGTGGCCGGGGACGCCGCCCACGTGCACAGCCCCGCCTCCGGACAGGGCATGAACACCGGCATCCAGGAGGCGTACAACCTCGCCTGGAAACTCGCCCAGGTGGAACAGGGACACGCCGGAAGCGAACTGCTGGCCACCTACAGCCAGGAGCGGGTGCCCCTCGGCGAGGCGCTGCTCGGCTCCGCCCGCACCGCCACCTTCCTCGTCCAGCTGAAGAACCTGCTCGCCGCGGCCGCGCTGCCGGCCGTCTTCGCCGCCGTACGGGCGCTGCCCGCGCTGCGCCGCGCCGTCCAGCGCAAGGTGCTCGGCGGCATGTCCGGACTGCGCATCGGATACGGCGCGTCCTGCCTGACCACCACCGCCTGCGACGAGGACGCCCGAACCGGCTTCCTGGCGATGTCCGTGCCCGTGCGGATCCCCCCGGCCACCCCCGCCCCCGGCACACGGATCACGGCGGCGCCGGTCCACCACCCGCGCGCGCCGGGCTGCCGCGCCCTGCACGACGAACTGCGCGATCCCCGCTGGTCGCTGCTGCTGGCCGCGGGCGGCACCGGCCCCGGCGACACCCCCGTCGGCGTGGCCCTGACGGCCGCTGTCCAGTACGGCGAGTGGCTGTCGGTGCGGACGGTGGGCGGTACGGGCCCCGACGGGCCCGCCCCCCTCGCCGACACCGGCGCCCGGCTGCGCGCCGCGCTCCAACTGGCCCCGGGCTGCTGGCTGCTGGTGCGCCCGGACGGCTATGTCGCCGCACGCGGGGACCGGCTCACCCGCGCCGCGCTGAACCGGGCCCTGGCCCCGCTGCGCCCGGCCGCCCCGCTGGCCGGGCAGGCACCCCCCGAACCGGACGTCGCCCGGCCCGCCTCCACATACCGGCCCAGGGAACACTGACCGCGGCCCGCCACCCGCCGCACCGGTCACCGACGGAACAAGAACGAGACCGAACGGAACGGAACGGGACCGGGCGGGACCGGGCGGGACGGGGGAGGGGGCGGGGGCGGGGCGGGGCGCTCCGGGGCCGGAGGTCTCCCGGCAGCCGGACCGGCGCCTCCCGGGGCCTCGCGCCCGGCGTCGCCCCCACGGCCGGGCGGGCTCGGCGGGCTCGGCGGGCTCGGCGGGTTCGGCGGGTTCGGCGGGTTCGGCGGGTTCGGCGGGTTCGGCGGGTTCGGCGGGTTCGGCGGATGTGGCCGCGGTGCCGACCGCGGCCGAGGTCTCGACGACGAAGGGAAGGGTGCTTGTGGTGACGGGTGAGCGCGTGCACCGTACGTCGCACTCGATCGAGGTGGCCGCACCGGCCGGTGTCGTGTACGGACTGATCTCGGACGCGGTCCGGTGGCCTCTGCTCCTGCCCTCGACCGTGCATGTGGAGCGGCTGGAGTTCGACGGGACCAACGAGCGGCTGCGCATGTGGGCGACCGCCGGCAGCCAGGTCAGATCCTGGATCTCCACGCGCGTGCAGGACCCGCGCACCCGGTGCGTGCAGTTTTGCCAGCAGCACCTGCAGGCGCCCGTGAGGACCATGAACGGCACCTGGGTCGTCGAGGAACGTCCGGGCGGGAGCAGCCTGCTGACCCTGCTGCACGACTTCACGGTCCACGGCGACCGGGCCGAGGACGTCGCCTGGACGGAGCGGGCCCTGGGCGTCAACTCCCCGGCCGAGCTGGGCAGTCTGCGCTCGCTCGCCGAGCGGTGGACACGGTTCGACGAACTGGTGCTCTCCTTCGAGGACGCGGTGGCGATCGACGCGCCCGTCGAGCCGGTGTACGACTTCCTGTACCGGGTCGGCGACTGGCCCCGGCGGATCCCGCACGTGTCGCGGCTGGAGCTGACCGAGGACACCCCCGGGGTGCAGGTCGTGACGATGGACACGCTCACCGCCGACGGGCTGGTCACCACCGCCTCGCTCCGGTTGTGCTTCCCGCACGCCGGCCGCATCGTCTACAAGCAGACCGTCACGCCGGCCCTCATGCAGGCGCACACCGGCGAGTGGAACGTCCTGCACGGTGAACACGGAGTGATGGCTGTCGCGCAGCACAGCGTCCTGCTCCGCGAGGAGGCCGTGCGGCGCGTCCTGGGCCCCGACGCGGACCTCGCCCAGGCCCGCCGCCACGTCCGCGAGGCCCTGGGCCGCAACTCCACCGCCACCCTCCACCTGGCCCGCCGGCACGCGGAATCGGTGACCGGGCCGCAGTGACCGGGCCGCAGTGACCGGGCCGCAGTGACCGGGCCGCAGTGACCGGGCCGCCCGTCGCCGGGCAGGAGGCGACGGCACGCACCGGGCGGGAGCCTTTCCGCCGTGCCGTCGACCGCGGTGAAGGGCCGCGACGGTGCCGGCCCGCGCATGCGCAGGTCCTCAAGCGGCCGCCGGAGGCGCGCGAAACGGTGCTCCGGCCGAACCCGGGCGCCCGATCGAGCCGCCCTCCGAGCCGCCTCCGAGCCGCCTCCGAGCCGTCTTCGAGTCGTCTTCGAGCCGCTTTGGAACCGCTTTTGAGCCGCCTTCGTCAGGATGTCAGCCATGACCACCACCGCCATCGGGACCACGCCCGCCGGCCCCGGTCAGTGGGAGGCCGACACCCGGGGCCGCGCGGCCCGGCTCGAGGCCCTGCTCGGCGACCCCTACGACCCCGCCAACCCGCACGGGCTGCGCGCCCTGTTCGCCGCGGACGAGCGCCGTCAGCCGCCCGCCGCCACCGAGGAACTGCTCACCGGGGCCGCGCTCGCCGCCGAGTTCGTGCCCGCCGAGTACGGCGGCCGGCTCACCCGGGCCGATCTCCTCGCCCGCGTCCTGCGCCCGGTCTTCCGGCGCGACGTCGCCCTCGGCTTCGGCCACGGCATCACCTCGCTGTTCGCCGCCGGCGCCGTCTGGGCGGCCGGCACCCCCGAACAGCGCCGGCGCCTGGCCGGCCTGCTGCTCGCCGGCGGCCGGGCCGCGATCCTGCACCACGAACTCGCCCACGCCAACGCGATCCTGCGGCACGAGTTCACCGGCCGCGCCGTGCCCGGCGGCGGTTACCGGCTCGACGGACGCAAGGACGTCATCATCAACGCCGCACGCGCCACGGCGCGGGTCGTCTACGCCCGCACCGGCAGCGGCCCGCGCAGCCACTCGGTGCTGTTCGACGCCGGGCCGCCCGGCGGCGAGGGCGTGCGCCACCTCCCGCGGGTGCCCACCTCCGGCATGCGAGGGGCGCTCTTCTCCGGGCTGGAGTTCACCGGCCGCCCCGTCCCCGGCGACGCCCTCGTCGGCGGCACGGGAGACGGCATCGCCCTCGCCCTGCGCACGTTCCAGGTCAACCGCAGCGTGATCTGCGGGGTCCTCACCGCGGCCGCGGGCACCGTCCTGCACTCCGCGGTCCGGGCCGCGACCGACGGCCGCAGCGGCCCCGTCGCCCGCCGCTGGCGCAAGCCGCTCACCGGGGTCTTCGCCGACCTGCTGGCCTGCGACAGCATGGCCACGGTCGCCCTGCGCGCCCTGGGGCTGCTGCCCGAAGCCGCCCATCTGTTCGCCGCCGCCGTCAAGTACGTCGTGCCCGACCTGCTGCGGGAGGACCTGGAGGAACTCGCCACCGTGCTGGGCGCCCGCGGCTACGAACACGGCAGCCCCCACTACGGCTCCCTCGACAAGCTCCTGCGCGACCTGCCCGTCGCCGGACTCGGCCACGCCGGCACCGCCGCCTGCCAGGCCGTGATCGTGCCGCAGCTCAGGACCCTCGCCGAGAGCTCCTGGTTCATCGAGGAGGAGCCGCCGCCCGCGCTGTTTCGCGAACGCGCCGAACTGCCCCCGCTGGACTACCGGCTGCTGGGCATCGCCGGCGGCGGCGACTTCATGGCCGCCTCCCTCCTCGGATCGGCCGCCCGGCTCGCCCCCGCCCGCCGCGCCGGCGGCCAGATCACCGCGCTGGCCGCGCTGGCCGAGGTGTTCGTCACCGAACTGCGGGCCCTGCGCGAGGCATGCCGGCGGCTGCCCGGGTACGGGTCCCCGGCGCTCGCCGATCCCGCGGTGTGCGTACTCGGCGACCGCTACAGCCTGATCGTCGGCGCCGCCGCGGTCCTCGGCATCTGGGAGGGCCAGGACGGCAGCGACCCCTTCCTCTCCGACCCGGCCTGGGCCGTGCTCGCCCTGTCCCGGATCGGCCAGCGGCTCGGCGTCCCCGTGCCCGACCTGCCCGACGGCTGTGCGGCACGGGTACTGGAAGAACTGCTCCGCCGCTACCGGACCGGCCTCAGCTGCGACCTGGACGCCACGCTCCTGGCCCAGTGACAGCACCCCCGCACGCGCGCCGGCCCGACGGACGGCCCCGAAAACCCAAGGCGCCGGCCGCCCAAGGGGCCGGCGGCACAGACAGGGCAGAGCAAGGAAGGGCAGAACGCGGAACAGGAAGGGCAGCCAGGGTGAACCCGTTGACGCACACCGAACCGGCCGCGGCGGCCCGGCCGACCGGCGCCGCCCGCATCCCCGAACCGGTCCACGTCAGCGGCCCCGACGGGCCCTGGCACGGGGTGCGCGAGGACATGGACCTGCGGGGCAGCGCCGTGGTGTACACCACCTGGGGCGAATGGCTCACCGCCGCCGTCACCGACCCCACGCTGCGGCACCTGCTCGGCCGCGACTGGCAGCGCTACCGGCATACCACCGAACCGGTCGTGCGCCTGCGGTTCGTGGCCTCCCGCATGGCCACGAAGTTCACGGCCGCCGCCGCGCTGGGCACACAGCCGGCCGCACTCGACCTGGCCTACAAGATCGGGGGACGCCCCTATCTGCGCGGCCTGGACCAGATCGACGTGAGCCTCACCCACACCGACGACCTGATCGCCGTCGGCGTCAGCCGCAACGGACGGATCGGCGTGGACGCCGAACCCGCCGGACGGCCCATGTCGTTCGACCTGCTCCACAGCCACGTGTGCACACCCGCCGAGCGCGCCGAACTGCAACAACTGCCCGAAGCCCGGCGAGCCGCCGAACTGCTGCGGCTGTGGACCCTGAAGGAGGCCTACACCAAGGCCCTCGGACAGGGAATGCGGCTCGGTTTCACCGAGTTCGGCTTCGGCGTGGGCGGCAACGGCCTGCTCACCCCCGACGGCCGGCCCGCGGCCCGGGACGAATGGGCGTTCGCGACCCACCGCGTGCTCGGCCGCTACCTCATCAGCGTGGCCTGCTACGACACCGGCCTCGACACCTCCCGCGACACCGCCCCCCACACCATGCTCGACGAGGGCTTCATAAGCGCCGTCGCCGGCCTGCTGCACCCCGACGACCCGCCCCGGCGCTGACCCCTCTCTCTCGCCCCCGGGCGCCGGGCTGCCCCGCCCCGGCTGGACGGCACCGCCACGCAGGGCCGGTAATTCCGCCCCCGACCGGGGCGACAGGCGAGGGCACGCGCCCGCCGGTTCCCGGCCCAACGGCGAGCGGCCGGTGCACGCGCCGCTCCCGCCCACCCCAGGACGAGCCGCGCCTTGGGGAGGGCACCTGCGCCGCTCCCGCCTGGCCGCACCGCCAGGACGAGCCGCGCCTTGGGGAGGGCACCTGCGCCGCTCCCGCCCACCCCAGGACGAGCCGCGCCTTCGAAACGGCACCCGCGCCGTCGCCTTGGGGGAGGGCACCCGCGCCGCTCCCGCCCGGCCGCACCCGCGCCATCCCGCCGTGCCCGGCCGGGCACGCCGCACCCGCGGGGCCACCGCCGGACCACCGCCGTGTCAGCGCCGTGTCAGGCCCGTATGGGCCGGCCTTCGCATACTCGTTGCGCGCTCGCAGAGAGGGGAGGCAGGGGGTTCTCCGCAGTCGTCCGCACAAGCCGTGCACACAGCCGTACGCGTCCAGGGGCGGCGTACGCGCGGCCACGCGGACGTGCGCGCCCCGGACAGCCGATGACCGCCGACCACACCTCATCCACGCCGCCCGAGGAGATGACGACCGTCGTCGTCGACCTCGGCCGGCCCCCCTACGACACCCCCGCCCTCGAACTGCGCGGCCCGCTGGGCCCGGCCCGGCTCGAGGCCGCCCTGGACCACCTCGCCGCCGACAACCCCGACGCGCCGGTGTGGCGTCACCGGATCGACCGCCTCGGCCACGAGCACCACGCGCTGCGGCTGGCCGCCGACGACGTGCACACACCGGGCGACGCCTTCCCCTACGGCCTGCTCGCCGACCTGCTCACCCGCTCCACGCCCGCACGGCCCGCCCCCACCCTGGTGCCCACCCCGCTGCAGCGCGAGCTGCTCGCCGACGCCGACGCCCTCCCCGGCCGGCACCTCGCCCAGCTCGCCTGGGCCTGGCACGGCCCCCTGGACAGCGAACGCTTCCACACCGCCTGGCAGTCGGTCGTCGACCACGAGAGCGTGCTGCGCACCGCCTTCGACGACAGCTGCGAACCCCTCCTCGTACGGCACGAGCACACCGACGCCGAGGTGCTGTGGCTGCCGCACGGCACCGCCCGCTGGCCCGACGTACTGGAGGACGACCGCCGGCGCGGCATCGACCCGCGCCGGCCCGGCGCCCTGCGCGTCACCGTCCTCGCCGGCGCTCCCGCCCCCACGCCCCCCGCCGAGCCCGCCCGGGTCCTGCTCACCTACCACCACGCCCTGCTCGACGACTGGAGCGCACGCCTGCTGCTGCGGGCGTTCTACCGCGCCTACCTGGCGGACGGCCGCCTGCCCGGCGGTGAACGGCGCCCCGATCTGCGCGACTACGTCCGCTGGCTGCGCCGTCAGGACACCGCCCCGGCCAGGGACTTCTGGACGCGGGCCGTACCGCCGCGCACCGCGGCCGCCTGGCCCGCCCGGCACACCGCCCCCGCCCCGGCCGGCCCCGTCGGACGCACCCGGCTGCGCCTGAGTGCCGCCCAGACCGAGCGGCTCGCCGCCTGGGCGGCACGCTGGGGCAGCACCGAGAGCGGCGCACTGCAAGCCGTCTGGTCCCTGCTGCTGTACCGGGCCGGCGGGGCCCGGGCCGCGGCCCCCGTCCGGTTCAGCGTCACCGCCTCCGGACGCGGCATCCCCTTCGAGGGCGCCCCCCGCATGCCGGCCGCGCTGAGCACCGCCTGGCCGCTGTCCGTCGAGGTCGCCCCCCACTCCACCGTGGCGACGCTGCTCAGCGATCTGCGCGACCGGATCCTGGAACGCTCGGCCTATGAATGGCTCTCACCGGGACAGATCCGCTCCTGGACGGCCCCGCAGCACCACGCGGCCAACGGTACGCACAGCCCCACCGGCACCGAGGACGGTACGCACAGCCCCACCGGCACCGAGGACGGTACGCACAGCCCCACCGGCACCGAGGACGGTACGCACAGCCCCACCGGCACCGAGGACGGTACGCACAGCCCCACCGGCACCGAGGACGGTACGCACAGCCCCACCGGCACCGAGGACGGTACGCACAGCCCCACCGGCACCGAGGACGGTACGCACAGCCCCACCGGCACCGAGGACGGTACGCACAGCCCCACCGGCACCGAGGACGGCACGCGCAGCCCCACCGGCACCGAGGACGGCACGCGCAGCCCCACCGGCACCGAGGACGGCACGCGCAGCCCCACCGGCACCGAGGACGGCACGCGCAGCCCCACCGGCACCGAGGACGGCACGCGCAGCCCCACCGGCACCGAGGACGGCACCCTCCTCGTCTTCGAGAACAGGTTCCGCGACCCGGACGACCTGACCGCCGCCCTCGCCGCCCGCGGCATCCGCGTGGAGCACCCCGAGACCCTGGGAACCCCCACGGCCTTCCCCCTCACGCTCGTCGCCCACCACGACGGCGACGAACAGCTCGTCCTGACCGCCGTCCACGACCGCTCCCGGATCGCCGACGCCACCGACGTCCTGACCCACAGCGCCCTGCTCCTGGGCGAACTGCCCTACGTGGCCGACGACTCCACGACCGTGGCCGACCTGCTGCGGCTGCTGCCCGCCGCCGACACCACCACGACGCCCGCGTCACCCCCACCCCACCCACCGGCGCCGCCCACCGCGCGGACACCCGGCCACACGCCCAGGCGCAGCCCCCACTGCTGCCGCTGCGGGCCGCCGCCGACGCCCGGGCGGGCACCGTCTGCCTGCTCCAGACCCCCCACGTCCCCCGCGCCCGCTACGACCGGCTCGCCCGCGCCTACCAGGGCCCCGAAGCGGTGATCCTGCTGCGCGCGGTACCCGGCGGGCCGCACGCCCGGTACACCGCGCTACGCCCCCTGGCCCGCGCCGGCCGGCTCCTGGTCCTGGGCGGCTTCTCCGGCGGCGGAAGCACCGCCTACGAGATCGCCCGGCGTATCGCGGCGGCCGGCGGCCGGCCCCCGCTCACGGTGCTCACCGGCGCCGCGACCGGCGCGGACCGCCTCGCCCGGCTGCTCGAAACCGCCGCCGCCCAGGCCGGGCACCCCGGACGCACCGGATGACCGGCCCCGGCGGCGCCGCCATGAGCCAGGGACGGCCGGCCGGCCGTCACGCGACCCCCTACACCCCTGGAGAGACATGTCCCGTCGCCTGTTCACCTCGGAGTCCGTGACCGAGGGCCACCCCGACAAGATCGCCGACCAGATCAGCGACGCCGTCCTGGACGCCCTGCTGCGCCAGGACCCCCACGCCCGTGTGGCCGTCGAGACACTGATCACGACCGGCCAGGTCCACATCGCCGGAGAGGTCACCACCACGGCCTACGCGCCGATCGCCCAGATCGTCCGCGACACCGTCCTGTCCATCGGATACGACTCCTCCGCCAAGGGCTTCGACGGCGCCTCCTGCGGCGTCTCCCTCTCCCTCGGCGCCCAGTCGCCCGACATCGCCCAGGGCGTCGACACCGCCTACGAGGCCCGGACGGCCGGCGCCGACGACGCACTGGACCGGCAGGGCGCCGGCGACCAGGGCCTGATGTTCGGCTACGCCACCGACGAGACACCGTCCCTGATGCCGCTGCCCATCGAGCTCGCCCACCGGCTGTCCCGCCGCCTGGCCGAGGTGCGCAAGAACGGCACCGTGCCCTACCTGCGGCCCGACGGCAAGACCCAGGTCACCCTCGAGTACCGGGGCCACACCCCGGTCCGCCTGGACACGGTCGTCGTCTCCTCGCAGCACGCCGCCGACGTCGACCTCGACACACTGCTCGCGCCGGACATCCGCCGCCACGTCGTCGACCACGTGCTGGCCGGCCTGGCCGAGGACGGCATCAAACTGGACACCGAGGACCACCGCCTGCTGGTCAACCCGACCGGACGCTTCGAGATCGGCGGCCCCATGGGCGACGCCGGCCTGACCGGCCGCAAGATCATCATCGACACCTACGGCGGCATGGCCCGCCACGGTGGCGGCGCCTTCTCCGGCAAGGACCCCTCCAAGGTCGACCGCTCCGCCGCCTACGCGATGCGCTGGGTCGCCAAGAACGTCGTGGCCGCGGGCCTGGCCGAGCGCTGCGAGGTGCAGGTGGCGTACGCGATCGGCAAGGCCGAACCGGTCAGCGTGTTCGTGGAGACCTTCGGCACCGGCGAGGTCCCCCAGAACCGTATCGAGGACGCCATCGCCCAGGTCTTCGACCTGCGCCCGGCCGCCATCATCCGCGACCTCGACCTGCTGCGCCCGATCTACACGCGGACCGCCGCCTACGGCCACTTCGGCCGCGAACTGCCCGACTTCACCTGGGAGCGCACCGACCGCGCCCGGCACCTGAAGGACGCGGCCGGCCTCTGAAACGGCCGGCCGCCCCAGCCCGAGGGAGGCGTAGTGAACACGACCCGGACGGACGCCCTGCGCGAGGCGCTGGCCACCCGTGTGGTGGTCGCCGACGGCGCGATGGGCACGATGCTGCAGGCGCAGGACCCGACCATGGAGGACTTCCAGCAGCTGGAGGGCTGCAACGAGGTCCTCAACGCCACCCGCCCCGACATCGTGCGCTCGGTGCACGCCGCGTACTTCGAGGCGGGTGTGGACTGCGTGGAGACCAACACCTTCGGCGCGAACCACGCGGCCCTGGCGGAGTACGACATCCCCGATCGTGTGCACGAACTGTCCGAGGCGGGGGCGCGGATCGCCCGCGAGACGGCGGACGAGTACACCGCCCGCGACGGCCGGCAGCGGTGGGTGCTGGGCTCCATCGGCCCGGGCACCAAACTGCCCACCCTGGGCCACATCGGGTACACGACGATCCGGGACGGTTTCCAGGCCAACGCGGAGGGCCTGCTCGCCGGCGGCGCGGACGCGCTGATCGTGGAGACCACGCAGGACCTGCTCCAGACGAAGGCCGCCGTCCTGGGCGCCCGCCGCGCGATGCGGGCGGCGGGCGCCCAGGTTCCCCTGCTGGTGTCGCTGGCGTTCGAGACGACCGGCACCATGCTGCTGGGCTCGGAGATCGGCGCCGCGCTGACCGCGCTGGAGCCGCTGGGCATCGACATGATCGGCCTGAACTGCTCGACCGGCCCCGCCGAGATGAGCGAGCACCTGCGCCATCTGGCCCGCCACTCCCGCATCCCGCTGCTGTGCATGCCCAACGCCGGCCTGCCGGTACTGACCAGGGACGGCGCCCACTTCCCCCTCGGTCCCAAGGGCCTGGCCGACGCCCAGGAGAACTTCGTCCGCGAGTACGGTCTGTCCCTGGTCGGCGGTTGCTGCGGGACCACGCCCGAGCATCTGCGGCAGGTGGTGGAGCGGGTCCGTGGCCTCACGCCCGCCCCGCGCGAGGCGCGTCCCGAGCCGGGTGCCGCCTCCCTCTACCAGAGCGTGCCCTTCCGCCAGGACACCGCGTACATGGCGATCGGGGAGCGGACGAACGCCAACGGGTCGAAGAAGTTCCGTGAGGCGATGCTGGAGGCGCGCTGGGACGACTGTGTGGAGATGGCCCGCGACCAGATCCGTGAGGGCGCCCACATGCTCGACCTGTGTGTGGATTATGTGGGCCGTGACGGTGTGGCCGACATGGCCGAGCTGGCCGGCCGGTTCGCCACCGCCTCGACCCTGCCCATCGTTTTGGACTCCACCGAGGTGCCCGTCATTAGGGCCGGGCTGGAGAAGCTGGGCGGGCGGGCGGTCATCAACTCCGTCAACTACGAGGACGGTGACGGCCCCGCCTCCCGCTTCGCGAAGGTCACGCAGCTGGCGCGGGAGCACGGGGCGGCGCTGATCGCGCTGACCATCGACGAGGAGGGGCAGGCCCGTACCCCGCAGAAGAAGGTCGAGATCGCCGAACGGCTGATCGCGGATCTGACCGGGAACTGGGGTATCCACGAGTCGGACATCCTCATCGACACCCTGACCTTCACGATCTGTACCGGGCAGGAGGAGTCCCGCGGGGACGGTATCGCCACCATCGAGGCGATCCGTGAGCTCAAGCGCCGCCATCCGCAGGTGCAGACCACGCTGGGGCTGTCGAACATCTCCTTCGGTCTGAACCCGGCCGCGCGGATCCTGCTGAACTCCGTCTTCCTGGACGAGTGTGTGAAGGCGGGCCTGGACTCGGCGATCGTGCACGCCTCGAAGATCCTGCCGATCGCCCGCTTCAGCGAGGAGGAGGTCACCACCGCTCTGGACCTCATCCATGACCGGCGGGCCGAGGGGTATGACCCGCTGCAGAAGCTGATGGCGCTGTTCGAGGGCGCCACCGCCAGGTCGTTGAAGGCGGGCAAGGCCGAGGAGCTGGCGGCGCTGCCGCTGGAGGAGCGTCTCAAGCGCCGCATCATCGACGGTGAGAAGAACGGCCTGGAGGCCGACCTGGACGCGGCCCTGCGGGAGCGGCCGGCGCTGGACATCGTCAACGACACGCTGCTGGACGGGATGAAGGTGGTCGGTGAGCTGTTCGGCTCCGGCCAGATGCAGCTGCCGTTCGTGCTGCAGTCCGCCGAGGTCATGAAGAGTGCGGTGGCGCATCTGGAGCCGCACATGGAGAAGACCGACGACGAGGGCAAGGGCACCATCGTGCTGGCCACGGTGCGCGGTGACGTCCATGACATCGGCAAGAACCTCGTGGACATCATTCTGTCCAACAACGGCTACACGGTGGTCAATCTCGGTATCAAGCAGCCGGTCTCGGCGATCCTGGACGCCGCCAAGGAGCACCGGGCCGATGTGATCGGGATGTCCGGGCTGCTGGTCAAGTCCACGGTGATCATGAAGGAGAACCTTCAGGAGCTCAACCAGCGCAAGCTGGCCGCCGACTACCCGGTCATCCTCGGCGGGGCCGCCCTGACCCGCGCCTATGTCGAGCAGGACCTGCACGAGATCTACGAGGGCGAGGTCCGCTACGCCCGGGACGCGTTCGAGGGGCTGCGGCTGATGGACGCCCTGATCGGCGTCAAACGGGGCGTGCCGGGCGCGAAGCTGCCCGAGCTCAGGCAGCGCCGGGTACGGGCGACGGCCACGGCCACCGCGGTCGAGGAGCGCCCGGAGGAGGGGCACGTCCGCTCCGACGTGGCCACCGACAACCCCGTCCCCACACCCCCGTTCCGGGGCACCCGCGTCGTCAAGGGCATCCAGCTCAAGGAGTACGCGGCCTGGCTCGACGAGACCGCGCTGTTCCGCGGCCAGTGGGGCCTGACCAAGGAGCTGGTCGAGACCGAGGGCCGGCCCCGCCTGCGCGGCCTGCTGGACCGGCTCCAGACCGGCAACCTCCTGGAAGCGGCCGTCGTCCACGGCTACTTCCCCTGCGTCTCCAAGGGCGACGACCTGATCATCCTGGACGAGCAGGGCAACGAACGCACCCGCTTCTCCTTCCCCCGCCAGCGCCGCGGCCGCCGGCTGTGCCTGGCCGACTTCTTCCGCCCCGAGGAGTCCGGCGAGATGGACGTCGTCGGCCTCCAGGTCGTCACCGTCGGCTCCCGCATCGGCGAGGAGACCGCCAGGCTCTTCGAGGCCGACGCCTACCGCGACTACCTCGAACTGCACGGGCTGTCCGTGCAGCTGGCCGAGGCACTCGCCGAGTACTGGCACGCCCGGGTGCGCGCCGAACTCGGTATCGCCGCCGGCGACGCCCACACGCTGGACGGCCTGTTGCGCACCGAGTACCAGGGGTGCCGCTACTCCCTGGGCTACCCGGCCTGCCCCGACCTGGAGGACCGCGCCAAGATCGCTGAACTGCTGCAGCCGGAACGCATCGGTGTGCGCCTGTCGCAGGAGTTCCAGCTGCATCCCGAACAGTCCACCGACGCCCTCGTGGTCCACCACCCCGAGGCGGGCTATTTCAGCGCGGGGGGCCGGCCTTGAGCACCCTGCGGGAGATCCTGGCGGGCGGCGCCCACTCCGTCTCCTTCGAGTTCTTCCCGCCGAAGACACACGCCGGGACCCGGACGCTGTGGAACGCGATCCGCCGGATCGAACCGCTCGCCCCCACCTTCGTCTCGGTCACCTACGGGGCCGGCGGCTCCTCGCGGGAGCGCACGATCGAGGTCACCAAACGCATCGCCGCCCAGACCACGCTGCGGCCCGTGGCGCACCTGACCGCCGTGGGCCACTCCGCCGACGAGCTGAGACACATCATCGGCCAGTACGCGGACGCGGGCGTGCGCGACGTGCTCGCACTGCGCGGCGACCCGCCGGGCGACCCGAACGCGCCCTGGGTCCCGCATCCCGGGGGCTTCACCCACGCCCACGAACTGGTCTCGCTGGTGCGCAGGTCGGGCGGCTTCAGCGTGGGCGTGGCCGCCTTCCCCGAGCGCCACCCCCGTTCGCCCGACTGGGACACCGACATCCGCCACTTCGTGGCCAAGTGCCGTGCGGGCGCCGACTACGCCGTCACCCAGATGTTCTTCCGGGCGGAGGACTACCTGCGGTTGCGCGACCGGGTCGCGGCGGCGGGCTGCGACACCCCGGTCATCCCCGAGATCATGCCCGCGACCGACGTCCGGCAGATCGCGCGGTTCGCCGAACTGTCCCACGCCACCTTCCCCGACGACCTCGCCCGAAGGCTGGACGCCTGCCGCGGCAACCCGGCGGACGGACACCGCGTCGGCGTCGAGCACGCCACCGCCATGGCCGAACGGCTGCTGGCCGAGGGCGCTCCCGGCCTGCACTACATCACTCTCAACCGGTCCGCCGCGACCCTGGAGATCCACCGGAACATCCACCGCGCCCTGCGCGGTCCCCACGCCCTCTCGGCCGCCCGCTGACACCGGATCGGCACGGGCGGCGCGCACGGCAGGCACCGCACCCCGCCGCACCGCACCGCACTGGACCGGCCGCACCGGACGGGGCGGGACGGGGCGGGGCGGGGCCCGCAGGACCGCTTGAGCCGCGCTCGAGATCCGTGGCCCCTGCCACGGGCCCGGGGTTCACTTGGCGCCATGGCCCTCCACGCGCAGCTCCCGCCGTGCCCGATGCTGTCCGAGCCCCGGCTGCGGGACGCCCAGGCCCTGCTGCTGTCCGGCGACCCGCGCCGGGCGGCCGACCGCTGCGCACACCTGCTCGGGGGTGCCCCGCACGCCAGGACACCCGGCTGGCAGGCCGCGTTCGGCGCGCTGCGCGCGGAGTCCCTGCTGTGCCTGGGCGACGCCGGGTGGGCCGAGCGTGAGGCCGCCGCCGCGGTACGGGCCGCCCCGCCCGGCGGTGCCCTGGTGCTGTGGCCGGCGGCGGTCCTGGCGCAGACACTGACCGAGACGGGCCGGTACGAGGAGGCGGACCGGCAACTGCGCGACGCCGCCCGCGGACCGCTGCCGTCCACGGCGTACGCCCTGCCGTACCTCAGGGCCCGCGGCCGGCACCGCCTGGCCGTGCGGCGCCCCGCGGAGGCCCTCGCCGACTTCCGGCGGACCGGGGGAGGGGTGAACCGTCCCGACGCGGGCCTGTTCTTGCACCTTCCCTGGCGGACCGACGCGGCCGAGGCCCTGCTGGGGCTGGGCCGCTGCCGGCAGGCCGCGGAACTGGTCCGCGAACAGCTCGCCCGCACCGCCGTCCTCGGCCCCAGGTACCGGGGCGTCGCCTTGCGTCTGCTGGCGGCCACCGAGGAACCGGCCCGGCGGCCGGCCACGCTCGCCCGGGCGATCGTCGAACTGCGCGCCTGCGCCGACCGCCCGGAGCTCGCCCGTGCGCTGGCCGACCTGGGGGACTGCCTGCACGACCTGGGGGACGACTTCACCGCCGGCGGGGTCCTGCGGCGCGCCCGGCACCTGGCCGCCGACTGCGGAGCGCCACCGCTGCCCGCACGCGTCCTGCCCGGTACCGTCCGCCCGGCCCGGTACCGGGCCGGCACGTCCCCGCGCCGCCTGCCCGCCGCGCCCCGCGACGACCGTCCCGCCGCCAGCGGCGTGTGAGCGCCCGGCCCTCGGCGCCGGCACCCGGCGCCGAGGGCCGGGCGTCCGTGCCGGAACCCGTGCCCGCGGCCGCGTTTGCGCCGGCCCCCGTGCGCGGTCAGTCGTCGGCGCCGAAGTAGTCCGGCTGGGTCTGCACGTTGAGCTCGCGCAGCCGGATCTTCCGCGCGGGGTCGGTCCGCCTGTCGTTGATCTTCAGGACGTCGAGCCCCTTGACCAGGTCGCTCGAGTAGATGTGGCCGTTGTAGTAGTACGCCGACCACGAGCCGCCCCATGCGACGGCGTCCGTGGTGAGCGGGCCGCGCTCGAAGTAGGCGATCTCCCTGGGCCTGGCGGAGTCGGTGAAGTCCCAGACGGAGACACCGCCCTGGTACCAGGCCTGGACCATGATGTCCTTGCCCTTGACCGGGATCAGTGAGCCGTTGTGGGCGACGCAGTTCTCGGTGGCCGTCTGGTGGCGCGGGATCTTGTAGTAGCTCCTGAAGACGAGCTTGCGCCGGTCGCCCTTGCCGACGATGTCGTAGATGCCGTCGGCGCCGCGGTCGGGTCCGATCTCCGCGTTGCAGGTGGCCGCGCCGCCGCCGCCCAGCTCGTCGGTGAAGACGACCTTGTCGGCTTTCTGGTTGAAGGTCGCCGAGTGCCAGAACGCGAAGTTGACGTTGTCCTGGACCTGGTCGATGACCCGGGGGCGCTCGGGGTCGGCGATGTCGAGGAGGACGCCGTCGCCCATGCAGGCGCCTGCCGCGAGGTCCTCGGAGGGCAGCACGGTGATGTCGTGGCAGCCGGTGGTCTTGGTGACGCCCGGGTGGGTGGGCTCGCCCGGGTTGCCGCCGCCGTCCGGTCCGTCGCCGGGGAAGAGCACCGGGAAGCCGACCACGGCGGCCTTGTGCGGGGCGCCGCGCGGCACCTTGATGACCGAGATGCCGTCGAGCGGCGGCCGGCAGTCGGGGTAGGTGGCGCTGGGGCCGTAGGAGGAGACGTAGATGTAGACGCTCCGGCGCTCGGGCACCAGGGTGTGGGTGTGCGAGCCGCAGGGGGTCTCGACGGCGGCGACGTACTTCGGGTTCGCCTTGTCGCTGATGTCGAAGACCTTCATGCCCTCCCAGGAGGACTTCTCGGTCTCCGGCTGTTCGGTGCTGGCGCAGGAGTCGTCGCTGCGCGAGGAGTCGGTGGACAGGAAGAGCAGGTTCCCTGAGACGGATATGTCGTTCTGCCAGCCCGGGCAGAAGACCTGGGCGACGGTCTTCGGGGACGCGGGCACGCTCATGTCGAAGATCCGGAAACCGTCGAAGTTGCCCGCGAAGGCGTACCTCCCCTGGAAGGCGATATCCGTGTTGAAGCCCGGCAGCGCCTGGTTGGGGAGACTGGCCACGGGTTCGATGTTGGCCGAGTGGACGATCCCGTCGGGAGCCGGGACGCCGCCCGGGGACGGCGCGGTGGTGCCGGGGCCGGGGGCCGCACCCGCCTGAGTCGTCGTCAGGAGCGTGCACAGGAGCCCGGCGGCGGCCACGAGCGCGCCCAGGCGTCTGCGCCGCGCTCGGGGACGGGGCAGGGGACGGGTCAACAGGGGCACCGCGGCCCTCCCTGGTCGAAGTGGTCGCCGTGCACGGCGGAACGGTGCACGGACATCGGCAGTATCGGTCCGGTCACGACCGCGCCGGTCGAGGCGGGCTTGACCGTCCGTGGAGCCGCCGGACCCGCACCGCGCGGGAGCGCGGTGCGGGCGGCTAGGGGGCTTCTGATGGATCTCCGCGGCGTCGCGACGCCCGGCACGCACTCTCGCCGCACCGGACGAAAGCCCGACTAGCTCCGCTACGAGGACTTCCGCCCGGCACGCCGGGAGCACGCACCGACCGCCGCTCCTTCTTCCACGGAGCTCCGTCAGAAGCCCCTAGGCGTCGATGTCGCGGAGCTTGAAGGCCGAGGCGAGTTCCGCGACCGGAACGGTCCGCCCCGCGTACCGGTCGAGGTGCGCGCTCTCGAACAGCGCGTGGATTGCGCGGCCGGGGAATTCCAGCGAGTCGGTGTCCGCCGGAATCCGGTCCGCGCTGGTCGCCGCCATGACCGCCTCGGTGCGGGTGAACCCCGGCGAGAGCGCCAGCGCCGTGGCGCCGTGCGGGCGCAGGTCGTGCGCGACGGTGCGGGCGAGCCGGCTCACGGCCGTCATCGCCAGGTCGTAGAACACGTGCCCGCCCAGGACCTCGGAGCCGGGATCGGTGTAGCCGGTGAAGACCAGCAGGCCGCGACGCTCGATGAGCAGCGGTGCGGCGTGCCAGGCGGAGACCATGTGGCTGCGGACACCGACGTCGACCATGTTCGACCAGTGTTCCAGCGGCAGTGTCCAGAACGGCCCGCCCACGAAGGGCAGCGCGTTGCCGTTGAAGGCGTTGGCGACCATGAGGTCGATGCCGCCCTGTTCGGCACGGATCCGGTCGAACAGGGCGGCCACCGCCTTGTCGTCGGCGTGATCGACGACCACCCCGATCCCCGTGCCGCCACGGGCCGTCACCTGCTCGGCCGTGTCCTCCACGGTTCCCGGCAGGTCGCTGTAGCGCCGCCCGCGGGACTCCCGGTCGGTGACGTAGACGGTCGCGCCGGCCTCGCCGAGGACGAGCGCCGTGCCCCGGCCGATGCCGCGCGCCGCACCGGTGACGACCGCGATCGTGCTGCTGTCCATGTGATCCTCCCCTGGCATGCGTCGCCTGGCACGCTACGTGCGTCACCCCGGGGGGAGGCGGTCCCACACGGGACAGAGGAGGACATCCGCCGCGAATTCCGCGCCGTGCTCGACGGATCCCCGAGCGAAACTGCACCGCTGGTGCAGCGGGGCCGGCGGCCACCGCCGGCCGATGGTGACACGGCCACCGCCCGGCCGACGTCCGTGTCCTGGCCGGCCGGACGCGCCCCCGCCCCGTGCGCCCCGTGCGCCCCGTGCCCTCCAGGATCGCTCGAGCCCCGGTGGGGGACCGTGGCCCTGCCGGGCGGACCCCGCTTCACTTGGGGAACCAGCCCCCCCCGCGACCGCCGGCCGCCGGCCCTCACCCCCCCGGGGCCGGCGGCCCGGCCGCGGCGTCCGCCACCGGGCCCCGGGCCCCGGCCCGCACGCGAGAAGAAGACGGAGCCGACCGTGCACCCACCCGCCCCTGCCGAGCCCGGCCGCCTGACCGCCGTCCGGGCCGCGAACATCTTCGACGGTGACCGGGTGCGCGGACCGGGCACCGTCTTCATACGGCAGGGGGTCATCACCGGCGTCGAGACGGCCAACACCGCTCCCCCCTGCGACGCGGCCGTCCATGAACTGGGGCCCGGCTCCTTCCTGCTGCCCGGGCTCATCGACGCCCACAGCCATCTGTGCTGGAACGCCGGGCCCGACGCCGTCGCCGCCGTCACCGCGGACCCGCAGGCCACCCTGCACGCCAACGTCCGGGCGGCCGCCGCCCGCGCCCTGCGGGCGGGCATCACCACCGTCCGGGACCTGGGCGACCGCGACTACGCGGTCGTGGCGGTACGCGACGCCGCCGCACCCCGCCGGCACGAACTGCCCGAACTGCTCGCCGCCGGGCCCCCCTTGACCACGCCCCGGGGCCACTGCCACTTCCTCGGCGGCGGCACCGCGGGGGCGCACGCGCTGCGGCGCGCGGTGCGCGAGCGGTTCGACCGCGGCTGCCACACGGTGAAGGTGATGGCCAGCGGCGGCAGCGTCACCCCGGGCAGCGACCCCTCCCTGCGGCAGTTCACCGCGGACGAACTGCGGGCCGTGGCCGAACAGGCGCACGCTCTGGGAATGAACACGGCCGCGCACGCGCACGCCCCGGCCGCCATCCTCGACGCGGCGCGCGCGGGCTTCGCGACGGTCGAACACGTCTCGTTCATGACGGGCGACCGCTTCCGTCCGCGGGCCGCCGTCATCGACGCGCTCGTGAGCGCCGGGACCTTCGCCTCGCTGACGGCCGGGGACGTCTGCGCGGACCGGGCCGCCGCGCCGCCGCTGGCCGCGAAGATGCTCCAGTGCCTGGCGACGGTGCTGCCGCCGCTGAGGGCGGCGGGCGCCCGGATCGTCCTGGGCTCGGACGCCGGGATCGGGCCGACCAAGCCCCACGACGCACTCGTCGAGGGCGTGCGCGATGCCGTGCGGCTCGGCGTCGACGGTGCCGCCGCGCTGCGCATGGTCACCGGCGAGGCGGCCGAGGCCTGCGGGGTCCAGGGCCGCAAGGGACGCCTCGCGCCGGGCGCCGACGCCGATCTGCTCGTCCTGGGGGCCGACCCGGTCCTGGACATGGCGGCGCTGACCGAGGTGCGCGGCGTCTACCGCCTGGGACACCCGGTGCACGGCCACGACGCCGCCCCCCTCTGAGACGCCCCCGCCGGGCAGGCATCCGGCGGCCCGCTGGACTTCCGCTCGACGACCGCTCGAGTCCGGGCGGAAAACGGCGTTTTGCCCCGCGCGGCCCGTTACGGTGCTCAAGGCCGACGGCCGGCGAGGAACCCACAACCGGCCCTGCGCCCCGCCTGTCCCACCCGCACCGCCCTTTTCCGCACCACAGCCGACAACCGGGGGAGAACCATGATCAACCGCAGAGGAGCCGTCCGCCTGGGCATAGGCGCCGGCGCCGCCACCGCACTCGGCGGTGCCCTGTCCGCCCCCACCGCGGGGGCCGCGCCGTCCGGCCGCCGCCGCGCCGCGGGCCCCGACTGGAACGCGCTGCGGCGCCACCTGTCGGGGGACGTCGTCCTGCCGGGGGAGGCGGACTACGACCGCGCCCGCAAGATCTACATCGGCTACTACGACCGGGTCAGACCGCAGGCCGTCGCCTACCTGGACAACACCGAGGACGTCCGCACGGCCCTGAAGTTCGCGCAGGACCACGCGATCCGGCCGACGATCCGCAGCGGCGGCCACAGCTTCGGCGGCTACTCCGTCTCCGACGGCCTGGTGCTCAACCTCTCCCGCCTCGATACGGTCCGCCTCGGCACGCGCACCGTCCACGTGGGCCCCGCCGCCCAGCAGGTCGACGTCCTCCAGCAACTCGCCCCCCAGGGCATCGCCGTGGCCAGCGGCATCTGTCCCGGGGTGTGCCCCGGCGGCTTCGTGCAGGGCGGCGGCCTGGGCTGGCTGACCCGCCAGTACGGCATGGCGTGCGACACCCTCGTCTCCGCGCAGGTCGTCCTCGCCGACGGGCGCGTCGTGCGGGCCTCCCCCAAGGAGCACCCCGACCTGTTCTGGGCGATGCGCGGCGGAGGCGGCGGCAACTTCGGTGTCGTCACCCGCTACGAGATGCGGGCGTTCGACGTGCGCTCCATGGTGAACTTCCAGCTCACCTGGCCGGCCGACGCCGCCCAGCGGCTCATGGCCGCCTGGCAGAACTGGGTGATCGACGGCCCCCGCGAACTGGGGGCGGCCCTGGGCCTGCAGATGACCGACGCCGGCAGCGACGCCGTCGACCTCATGGTCTACGGCGCCTGGCTGGGCGCGCCGGACAGGTTCCCGGCGGTCCTCGACTCGCTGATCTCCATGGCCGGTTCGGCACCCGCGACCCGGGACATCAAGGAACTGTCCTACCGCGACGCCATGATGTCCTGGTACGGCTGCGCCGACCTGACACCGCAGCAGTGCCACACCGTCGGCTACACCCCCGAGGCGAAACTGCCCCGGGAGAACTTCGCGCTCGACCGCAACCGGATGTTCTCCGGCCCCGTCCCCGACCAGGGCCTGCACGACATGCTGAACGTCTTCTACGCCGACCGGCGCCCCGGGCAGTTCCGCTACCTCAGCCTCTTCGCCTTCGGCGGCGCCGCCAACGACGTCGAGCGCACCGCGGCGGCGTACGTCCACCGGGACACCGAGTTCTACACCGGCTTCTCGGTGGGGCTGTCCGACCCCAGCCCCACCCCGGAGGACGAGGCGGCCGCCCGCGCCTGGGACGACAAGGCCTTCGCGGTCATCGACCCGCTCTCCAACAAGGAGAGCTACCAGAACTTCATCGACCCCGCGCTCACCGACTGGAAGTCCTCCTACTACGGCGAGAACTACGAGCGGCTCACCACCGTCAAGCGCACCTACGACCCGCACCGCCTGTTCTCCTTCGCACAGGGGATCGTGTGAGCTCCAGGCACCCGCTCAAAGGCCGCGTGGCCGTCGTCGCCGACGGCCACGCGGCTGCGGCCGCGGCATCGCCACCGGACCCGGCGCAGCCGGCGCGACCGTGTACGTCACCGGCCGCACCTGTGCCGGGCACCCCCTTCGAGAGGGGCCGCCCGGAGACCACCGAGGAGACCGCGGCCCTGGTCCAGGAGGCCGGCGGCACCGACGGCCACCGCGACGACCTCTGCTGCGACCCGGCCGAACACGCGGTGGTCCGGCTCGCCCGCGCCCAGGCCGCGGAACTGGCACGGCACCACGTCGCGGCCGTGGCCGTCACCCCGGGACTCCCGCGCTCGCAGGCGATGCCCGACCACGTCGGGGTGAGCGAGGAGAACCGGCGCGAGGCGATCGCCGCCGACGCGCTCTTCGCGTTCTCCGCGAGCCCGCGCCACCTGCGGCGCGGCTGGCCGCCGACCCGCACGCACCCGGCAGGTCGGGAGACCTGTACGCCAGTTGGGAGCTCGCCGAGGAGCACGGCTTCACGGATGTGACCGGCGACCGGCCCAACTGGCGCCACCGGAGCCGGTGAACGCCCCTCCGGTGAACGACCCCCGGTGGAAATCCGATACCCGACCAAGAAGGTGACACACATGGCCGACCCACGAGCCGGCACGAGCAACGGTGCGGGCAAGATACTCCTCGCACTGCTCTGCATGGCTCAGTTCATGCTGATCCTGGACCTCGCCGTCGTCGCGGTGGCCGTGCCCTCGATCCAGTCCCAACTGGGCGTCTCCACGGCGGACATCCAGTGGGTCTCCACCGCCTACGGCCTGGCCTTCGGCGGCTTCCTGGTCGCCGCGGGCCGCGCGGCCGACCTCTTCGGCCCCAAGCGCATCCTCCTGGCCGGCCTGGCCGTCTTCGCTCTCGCCTCCGCCGCATGCGGCCTGGCCCCCGGCGGCGGCCTGCTCTTCGTCGCCCGCGCCGTACAGGGATTCGGCGCCGCCCTCGTCTCCCCGGCCGCGCTGACCCTGGTCACCACCAGCTTCGGCGAGGGCGAGGACCGCAACAAGGCGCTCGGCATCTGGGGGGCCGTCTCCTCGGGCGGCGCGATCGCCGGACAACTGCTCGGCGGAGTCCTCACCGACCTGGCCGGATGGCGCTCCATCTTCCTGATCAACGTGCCCATCGGCATCGCCGTGATCGTCGCCGTGGCGGCGTATGTGCGCAAGGACCGGCCCCGCGCCCAGGGACGCATCGACCTGCCGGGCGCGGCGCTGCTCACCGCGGGCGTCGTCCTGCTGGTGACCGCGGTGACCCGGGCGGCCGAACACGCCCTGGACACCAGTGTCCTGGCCACCGGCGCCGGCGGGCTGCTCGTCCTGGTGGCCTTCACCCTCCACGAATCCCGGGCCGCCCACCCCGTGGTCCGCCTGTCGATGTTCCGCAACCGGTACGTGGCCTACGGCAACCTGGTGTGCATGCTCACCTCCGGCGTGGGCACCGTCTCGGTGTTCCTCACCACCCTCTACCTGCAGCAGGTGCTCGGCCTGAGCCCGATGACGGCCGGCCTGGGGTTCGTCCCGGTCACCGCGCTGATCCTGGTGGTGTCGATGCGGATCCAGCCGCTGGTGAAGAGGTTCGGCGTGCGGACGCTGCTGCATGTCTCCGCGCTCTGCCTCGTGATCGGGGCGCTGCTGCTCAGCCTGGTCACCGTCGACGGCTCCTACTGGGTGCAGGTGCTTCCCGGGCTGCTGTTCAGCGGCCTGGGCGCGGCGCTCAGCTTCACCCCGGCGATGATCCTGTGCACCACCGGCGTCGCCGACGAGGACCAGGGGCTCGCCTCCGGGATCCTGGGCACCTCGCAGCAGATCGGTGCGGCCGTCTTCCTCGCGGCCCTGAACACCGTGGTGGCCGCGGTCGCCGCCGGCGGCGGCCCGCAGGCGCTGACCGACGGGTTCCGGGCGGGTTTCCTGTGGTCCCTCACACTGCCCGTCCTCATGGTCGTCTGCGTCCTGGCGCTGCCCCGCGAACGGGCGGGGCAGCCGGACGGCGCAGGCACCGGCGACGGCGGCTCCGCGAAGCCGGGCCCGGCCGAGGAAGCCGTCCGCTGACCGGCACGGGCCGGCCATACCGGCCGGCCCGTGCCTTTGCTCGCCGAGCGGGCCCGAAGGCGAGGGGCACCGCACCGGTGGGTCCTCACGCCGCCGCCTCAGGCGGGGGCCGTCCCCCCGCGGGCGCCGGCGCCCGCCCGGGCGCCGCCGCCCGGGCGGGCCGGGCCGCACCAGTACCGCAGGCTGTGCCGCAGCTGCCCGGTGCCACCGCCGTGACCGGCCCAGGCGATGTACCCGTCCGGCCGCACGAGCAGCGCCTCGGCCAGATCGGTGCGCTCCGCCCGGCCCCGTACGACGGTGACCCGGTCGGCCCACCCCTGGGCGGCACCCGCGCAGACACCTCCCGCGGACTGGTCGAGCAGGACGAACGTGCCCTCCCGGAACAGCTCGTACAGCCGCCCGGCCCCGGGCCCGGGGCCGGCCCCGGCCGGCCGCAGCGCCGCATCCGGCAGCCGGCGCCCCACGAGCCGGTGCACCGGGCCGTCAACGGCGCCGGGCAGCGGCGGATACCGCAGCGTGAGACCGGACAACTGATCGACGACCGCGGACTGCACCAGGGGCAGCCCCATCAGCCGGGTGCTCAGCGAACGCACCACGCGCGCGGCGGGCGACCTGGACACCTCGAAGCGGTAGAGCAGATCCGTCGTGCGCAGCGTGGCACGGGCGATGGGGCGGCGCTCGCGCTGGTAGGTGTCCAGGACATGCGCGGGACAGCGGCCCCGCAGATGGGCCGCGAGCTTCCAGCCCAGGTTCAGCGCGTCCTGGACACCCGTCTGCAACCCCTGGCCGCCGGAGGGGATATGGGTGTGCGCGGCGTCACCGGCGAGCAGCACCCGGCCCAGCCGGTAACGCTCGCTGAGCCGCTGCTCGCTGCGGAACCGGGACATCCACAAAGGGTCGTGCAGACCGAAGTCGGTGCCCAGGACCGACCGGCAGCTGTCCCGCAGCTCCGCCACCGTCACCGGCGTGTCCACCGGCACCGCCATCCGCTCACGGTCCAGGACGATCAGCCGGAACGTGCCGTCACCGAACGGGAAGAGGACCACCATGCCGCGCCGCCCCATGCGCGCGTACACCACCGGGTCGGGCTCGACGGCGAGCCGCACGTCGGCGACGATCAGCGAACTCTCATAGGCCGACCCCTCGAACCGGATACCGGCCAGCCGCCGCACCGTGCTGTGCGCCCCGTCGCAGCCGACCACGAAGTCCGTGTGCAGCACCGTGGTGCCCTCCGCGGTGGTGAGGTCGGCGCTCACACCGCCGGCGTCCTGCCGCAGCCCGGTCAGTTCGACACCACGCCTGATGCGGGCGCCGCGCTCCACCGCCCAGCGGCGCAGCTGCTCCTCGGTCCGGTGTTGCGGGATGACCAGCATGTACGGGAAGGGGGTGTCGGCCCTGCCGTAGTCCAGCCAGCCCTTGCCGTCGCCCAGGGCGGCGTGCGCCCACGGCAGCCCCCGCTCCACGAACGGCTCGGCGCGGCCCCGCAGGTCGAGCAGTTCGAGGGTGCGCGGGAGCAGACCGAAGGCCCGGGAGCGGTCGGACGCCGCCGGCCGCTTGTCGATCACATGGCAGGTGAGGCCTGCCGCGCACAGCTCCGCGGCAAGCGTGAGACCGGTGGGCCCGGCTCCCACCACGAGGACGGACGGGGACGTGGACATCGGCGCTCCTGAAGGTGCCTGTCGGGCCGCAGCGGTCATACGGGGCGTACGGCGTGGGTGACGACGAAGACGCCCGGGTGGGTCTCCGCCCGGCGCGGGCAGAGGCCGGCCCGCCGTACCAGGGCCCGCATCTCCTCGGCGCCGTACAGCCGGGGCAGCCGGCCCAGAGCCTTCAGGACCACGGTGAGCAGCGCTCCCGGCGGGGCGTGCTCGGCGATCAGGACGGATCCGCCCGGGCGCAGCACCCGCCGCACCTCCCTGAGCCCCGCCTCCGCGTCCGTCCAGTGGCCGAACGAGGTGGTGCTGAGCACCAGGTCGACACCGCCGTCCGGCAGCGGCAGCCTCTCGGCGCGGCCGGCGTGGAGCGAAGCGGCGGGCAGCCGCTTGCCGGCGATGGCGAGCATCGCCTCGGCCGGGTCCACGCCGTGCAGGCGGGCGCCCGGCCACCGCTCGGCGGCCGCGGACAGCAGCTGCCCGGTGCCGCAGCCGATGTCGAGCACGGTGTCCGGGGCGAGACGGGCCTGCTGGGCCCAGCCGAGCACCAGGTCGTGGGCGGCCACGCAGTCCTTGCCGAACTTGGCGTCGTAGCGCGGCGCGATCCGGTTGAAGGTGCGCACGTGTCCGGGGTCTGCCATGGCTTGCTCCGCCTTTCCGGCGCTGTCGACGCAGGGCACATCACCAAGACGCAGGGCCCATCACATGAAGGGGGCCCGCCGCTCCCGTGAGGGCTGCCCGCCCCGCCGTGGCCGGGCCCAGGCCCAGGCCCAGGGCAGGGGCCGGGGCCGGGGTCAGGGGCTGAAGTCCTGGCTCTCCTTCAGCACGGACCGGGCGATCTCCTCCAGCCTGTCCCACTGGATCGACTCCGGAGGCGTGAGCCCGCGCGCCTTGAGGTAGCGCGCGGTCTCACGCTCCATGGCCTCGGCGACGCCCGCCCAGCCCTCCGAGCCCAGACCGGGCCCGGGAATGACCCGCTCGGGCGTGAACCCCCAGCCCTCGCCGTGCCGGGCCAGGCGGCCGGTGACCGACAGCAGCTGGATCGAGCCGAGCCGTTCGTCGTGGCTGTGCCAGAGCAGCCACGCCGGCCCCTCCGCGGCCGGGGTGCCCTCCGGCAGCGCGAGCACCATCACCGAGGACTCCCGGTCCTGGCGCGGCTGCACCCGCAGGCTGAACGGGTACCCGTCGAGGTCCGCGAAGGAGAGCACCGGACGGCTGAACAGGTGCAGGTACTTGTCGAGTTCGGACCACGCCGTCATGCCACACGCTCCAGGATCTGCTCGCCCGTCTCGTTCTTCGAAAAGGTCCACACCCGCTCGGGGGTGACGGTGATCCGCACCCGCCACCAGTAGCCCTTGGGCGTCATCTCCCGGCTCTCGGGGGACAGGACGCCGTGCAGCGAGTCGGGCTGCCTGCGGAACAGTTCGGCCCAGAAGTCCTCCAGGCCCTCGGCGGTGTGCAGCTCGTCCGGCGCGGTGGCGCGGCCCTGGACGAGCACCGGAGCCGTGGTGGAGGGCAGACCGCTGCCGGTGAAGTCGGAGAAGAGCAGGGAGACCCGGTCGTCGCGGTGGATGTGCTCCAGCTTGCGCGGATAGGCCACCCCCGTGCTCAGCACGATCTCGTTCTGCTCGGGCTTCCACAGATACGCCAGGGGCCAGGCGACGGAGCGCCCCTCCTTGGAAAGCGTGGCGAGCTCACAGACTCGTACTCGTCGCAGAACGTCGGTGACGTCTTCGGACAGGTTGGCGAGCATTGGTCTCCAAACCCTTTCGTGGCACGGGCGTCGAATTTCCTGCTGTGCACTTCTTACGCCGCCCGTCACCATAACGGGCCATACCGGCAAGCCACTTGAGAATTACTTGAGGAACACTTTCGCCGTCAGCGCGGCAGGGCGACCAGCTCGGTGAGCGAACCGGATATCGGGACACAGGCCGGCGCCTCGGCTCCCGGCGCCGTGACCAGGGCCCGCACCGTGCCGCCGGGGACCGTGGAGATACGCACGACCGGGTCGATGACCGTGCCGGCCGGAAGGACGACGGGCGCCCGCTGCATGATCCGGGTCAGCACCAGCTGCATCTCCAGGAGCGCCAGGTTCCGGCCGATGCAGTTGTGCTGACCCAGCCCGAAGGGGAAGTACTCGTGCTGCGCGGGCCTGGCGTCCTCCCAGCGCTCCGGGCGAAAACGCAGCGGCTGCGGGAACGTCGCCGGGTCGCGGTGCGTCACGAAGGAGCTCACCACCGCCATCGCGCCGCGCGGCACCGGACACCCGTCCACCTCGGCCCCCTCGTCGGCGTAGCGCACACCGAACGACGCCGGCGGCATCAGCCGCAGACTCTCCTTCACGACCCGGCCGAGCACCGGCATCCGGGCCAGCGTCGCGGGCGTCGGCGGCGCCTGCCCGGCGACCTGGACCACCTCCTCGCGCAGCCGCCGCCACCACGGGCGGTGCTGGTCGAGCAGGACCAGGGTCCACAACAGCGAGGAGGCCACACTGTCGTGGCACAACGCCGTGTACGCCTCGCCGAGCAGCTCGTCATCGGTGAGCCGCTCCCCCTCCTGCCCCTCTGGCCCCGCCAGCCTGCCCAGCAGGTCACCGCCCGCCCCGCCGGCGCGACGGTCGGCGACCAGGGCGCGCAGGATCTCCTCGATCTCGGCCGCCAGCCGGGTCATCCGCGCGTACGGCGTGCCCGGCAGCGGCACCTGCACCAGCGCGGTCAGCGGATGACCGGCCGCCGCGGCCAGCCGCACCATCTTGTCGTTGAGGCGCTCGGCGGCCACCGGATCCTCCAGCCCGGCCATCGTGGCCAGGGAGATCCGGGTCACCAGCCGCGCCAGCTCCTCGTGCAGCACCACCTGCGCGCCGGGCCGCCACCGGTCGAGCATCTCGTCGGTGAACCGCACGATGGCATCGCTGTAGGCGTTGACGTACCGCGGCGAGAAGGCCCGCTGCATGGCCTGGCGGTGCCGCCGGTGCACCGTGCCGTTCAACCGCAGGAGCCCGCTGGTCAACAGCATCATCGGGGAGCCCGCGGGCAGCCGCAGGTGCCGGAAGGAGTCCGACACGAAGCCCGCGCCGGTCAGGACCTGACGCGCCTGCTCGGGACCGAACGCGAACAGCGTGCGCGGCCGGGACGCGGGCAGCGCGCACACGGCACCGTACTCGCGCCGCAGCCGGCACAGAAAGGGCAGCGGACGGCGCAGCAGGTTCAGCCCCGCCGCCATCCGGCGCAGCCCCAGCACATCCGCCGGTCCGGCAAGCCGTCCCGCCCCGGCCGGGGCGGGAGAAGGTCGAGGCATGGCGATTGTCCTCTCGAAATAACGTGCCGAAAAACGTGCCGAAAAACGTGCCGAACGACGTGCCGAATGACGTGCGTTCGTGATTTCGGGTGCCCGCGTACGGAAGCCGCGTGTCCCAACCCGTCAAACCATCACCCGAAAACGGTGCGCCGAACAGAATTCCCCGGAAAAGAAACATGCGGTGCACCGAGGCTCAGCCCCTCGTCCAGCGACGCCCTAATTCCACTCAGGGACCGCGCAAGGCGGTTCAGGTGTCCTGGGTCCCGGGCCACGTCCGAACGCCCCCTTCGCGTGGGCCGCGACGACCGCGAAGAAGCATCGAGGAAAGGGCGAGCGCCTTGCATGCGCGTACGAACGAGCAGACGGTGCTCGCCGCCATCCGGTCGGCGTGCGACCGCGACCCCGGCGCGGTGGCCGCGGTGTTCCCCGCCCAGCCCGCGCTCGGCCGGCCCGACGAGACCCGCTTCACCCGCGCCGGCCTGGACCGCGCCGCCCGCGCACTCGCGGTCGGACTGCGCCGCCACGGCGACGCGCCCGTCCTGCTGCTGATGCAGCCGGGCCCCGACTACCTCACCGCCTTCCTCGCCACCACCTACGCCGGGCTGCCCGCCGCGCCCGTCTACCCGCCCAACCCCGCAGACGTACGGCGGGACTTCACCCGGCTCGGCGCGATCCTCGCCAAGCTCCCCGACGCCACCCTGCTCACCGAACCGGGCCTGCTCCAGCCGCTGCGCGCACTGTTCGCCGAGCGGCTGCCGCACATCGACCCCGCCCGGCTCCTCGACACCGCGGCCGACGACGCGCTCGCCGACGCATGGCGCGAGCCCGCCGTACGCGCCGACGACCCGCTGTTCATCCAGTTCACCTCCGGGTCCACCGGCACCCCGCGCGGCGTCGTCGTCGCGCACCGCAACCTGCTCGCCAACGTCGCCGCCATCACCGGCCGGTTCGGGCTCGGCCCCACCAGCACCGGCGCGCTGTGGCTGCCGCCCTACCACGACATGGGGCTCGTCGGCGGCATCCTCACCCCCCTGCTCACCGGCTTCCCCGTCCACCTGCTGTCGCCCCTGTCGTTCCTCGCCGACCCGATGAGCTGGCTGCGGCTGCTCGACCGGACCAGGGCCACACACACCGGTGCCCCCAACTTCGGCTACGCGCTGGCCACCCGGCGCGCCACGCGGCAGGACATCGCCGCCCTCGACCTGAGCGCCCTCGAGGTCGCCTTCTGCGGCGCCGAACCCGTCGACCCGGCAACCCTGCGGGCCTTCGCGCACACCTTCGCCCCCGCCGGCCTGCGCCCGGACGTCTTCCTGCCCTGCTACGGACTGGCCGAGGCCACCCTCATCGTCAGTGGCGCCCGGGCCGGCGCCGGGCCGCGCACCGTACGCGCGGACACCGACGCACTGGCCCAAGGCCGCGTCCAGGAGCCCCGGGAGGGCGCCGCCGTCACCGAACTGGTCACCAGCGGCCCCCCGGTCGCCGGCACCGACGTGCTGATCGCCGACCCCCTGGACGGCAGCCGCCGCCCGGCCGGCACCGTCGGAGAAATCCTCGTCGCCTCCGACGGCGTCGCCACCGGTTATCACGACGAACCCGAGGAGAGCGCACGGGTCTTCGGCGTGCGCGTCGCCGGATCGTCCAGGACCTGGATCCGCACCGGCGACCTCGGCTTCCTCACCGACGACGGCGAACTGGTGCCGGTCGCCCGCGTCAAGGACGTCATCGTCGTACGCGGCCGCAACATCCACCCGCAGGACCTCGAACGCACCGCGCAGGACACCGACCCGGCGATCCGCAAGGGCTGTGTCGCCGTCAGCGCACTGCCCGGCCCCGACGGCAGCGAGGAGATCCTCCTCGTCGCCGAACTGCGCAAGGAGGCTGCCGGCGACCCGGCCGCAGCCCGCCGCACCGCCGCCGCGGTGCGCGCGGCCCTGGCCCGCGAACACTCCGTGCCCGTCGCCGCCGTCCACCTCATCCGCCCCGCGACCCTGCCCAAGACCTCCAGCGGCAAGGTGCGGCGCCGGGCCGCCCGCGCCGCACACCTCGACGGCTCCCTCGACACACTGTGGTGCGACACCGCCTCCCCGCCCCCGCCCGGTGTTGCCTCTCCGCCCCCGCCCGCCCTCGCCTCCTCGCCCCCGCCGGGTGCCGTCTCCTCGCTCTCGCCCGGTGTTGCCTCTCCGCCCCCGCCCGCCCTCGTCTCCTCGCCCCCGCCCGGCGCCGCCTCCCCGCCCCCGCCCGGCGCCGCCTCCCCGCCCCCGCCCGGCACCGGGCCCCGGCCGGCCGGGAACCCGGCGGCCCCCCATACGGCCGACGGCGACCTGCTGCACGCGCTCGCGGCCACCGTCATCGCCCACTTCGGCGGCGGCGACGCCCCCACCGGGGGCCCAGGCGGCGACGCCCCCGCGTGGGTCCCGGACTCCCTCACCGCCGCCCGCCTGGCGGGCGAGACCTCACGGATCTTCCGGATCCTGCTGCCGCCCGCCGACGTGCTCGCCGGCGTCGACGCCGGCCGGCTCGCCGAACTCATCCGGTCCGCGCCCACCGCCGGCGCACCCCTCGCCGCCCCGGACGGGCCGGCGCCCCTCACCCCGGGCCAGGAGTCCCTCGCCCTGCTCCACGAACTCGACCCGGCCGCCCCCGGCCTGTCCCTCGGTATCGCCTTCGCCCTGCCGCAGGCGATCCCCCCCGAACACGTCGCCCGCGCCCTGAACGCCCTGGTCGCCCGCCACCCCGCGCTGCGCAGCCGCCTGCTGCGCCGCGGCCAGGAGTGGACCCGCGTCATCGACGCCGCCCCCGACCCGGCCGCAACCTGGGGCCGCTACTGCACGCTCACCCGCCTCCTCGCCACCGGCGAGGACGAACTCCTCGGCCTGCTCGACGAACACTGCCGCCGCGTCCCCGACCTCACCGAAGGCCCGCTGTTCCACGCCGAGATGGTGCTCTGCGGCACCTACGGCGCCCACCTCGCGGTCACCGTCCACCACGCGGTCGCCGACCTGTGGTCGATCGGCGTGCTCGCCACCGAACTCGCCGCCCTCCTCACCGAGGTGGACCCCGCCACCGCCGCGGCGGCACTGCCCGCCCCGCCCGCCACCCCCGCGGCCCGCCCCGACCCCCGGCGCACCGCTCGCGCCTGGCGGTTCTGGCGCGAACTCTGGGGCCACGGCGTCGACCCTCTCCAGCTCCCGCCCGCCCAGACCCGCCCCGAGAAGGACACCGAAGAGGGCAAGGGCCTGGCCCGCACCGCCGTCCACGCCCCGCTCACCCTGGACGCCGCCCGCACCCGGGCCCTGAAGGCCCTCGCCAAGGAATGCGGCGCCACCCTGTACGCGGTCCTGCTCGCCGCCCAGTCCCTCACCCTGGCCCGGCTCACCAACACCGCCAGGGTCCCTGTCGGCGTCCCGATGCACGGCCGCACCTCCGGCACACATCACGCCGTCGGCTTTCTCGTCTCCACCGTCCCCGTGCCCCTCGACACCGCCACCGGCACCGTCGGCGACCTGGTCGCCCGTGCCTCCCACGCCCTGCGCGGCGCCCTCGCCCACCACACCGTCGGCCACCCCGAACTCGTCGCCCTGTCCGCCGCCGACAACGGCCCCGACATCCCCGCACCGGACGCGGCCCTCCTGCTGCAACAGGACACCCCCGGCGCCCCCCGCGGCCTCGGCACCGGGCTCCTCGGCGCCGGCGTGCGCCTCGGCGACCTCCACCTCGGCGTGACGGTCACCCCGCCGAGCATCGGCCCGTTCGGCCTCACCACCCTCCTCACCGAGAACGACGGCACCCTCACCGGCCGCGTGGAGGCCGACCCCGCCCGGTACGCCGACTGGCTGGCCGGCCAGTTCGCCACGGCCTTCACCGCCGTCGTCGACGGCCTGAGCGCCGGAGCGGACCGGGCCGTCGACGACATCAGCGCCGTCGACGACGAGCAGCGGGCCCGCATGGCGCGCTGGTCCCGGCCGGCACTGCCGGAGAACGGCGAGTCGACGCTGCACGAACTGGTGCTCGACACCGCCCGCCGCCACCCGGGGCGCACCGCCGTCGTCGCCTACGACGGCAGCCTCAGCTACCGGGAACTCGCCGACCGCTCCGCCCGCGTGGCCGCCGCCCTCGCCGCGGCCGGATGCGGCCCCGGCAGCACCGTCGGCGTCCTCGCCCCCCGCGGCCGCGACCTGCCCGCCGCACTCCTCGGTGTGCTGCGCGCGGGCGCCGCCTATCTCCCGCTGGACCCCGCCACCCCGCCCGACCGTGTCGCCGCCGTCCTCCAGGACGCGGGCTGCCGCCATGTCCTCACCGCCTCCGTGGCCGTGGAGCGCGACCACCTCCTGCCCGTCACCCTCGTCGGCCTCGACGCCGCCCTCCGCGACGCACACCGGACCCACATCCCGGTGCCGGAGACCGCCACCGGCCCCGACGACCCGGCGTATCTGCTGTTCACCTCCGGCTCCACCGGACGCCCCAAAGGAGTCGTCATCCGCCACCGCGGCGCCGTCAACCTGGTCCGCTGGGCCGGCCGCGCCTACCGGGACGACGAACTGGCCCGCACCCTCGCCGTCACCCCCACCACCTTCGACCTGTCGGTGTTCGAACTGTTCGTGCCGCTGGCCCGCGGCTGCCAGGTACACATCCTCGACAGCGTCCTGGACCTGTCCGACGCCCCCGCCCACGCCCGGGGCGCCACCCTCCTCAACACCGTGCCCTCGGCCGTCGCCACCCTCGCCGAGCGCGGCACCCTGCCCGCCTCGCTGCGCACCGTCAACGTGGCCGGCGAACCCCTCACCGCCGGCCTGGTGCGCACCCTGCACGACACCCTCCCCGGCGTCCGCGTGGTCAACCTGTACGGGCCCAGTGAGACCACCACCTACTCCACCTACGCCGAACTGCCGCCGGGCACCACCGACCCGGTGCCCATCGGCCGCCCCGTCGGCGGCACCACCCTGGCCGTCGTCGACGCCGACCTGCGCCCGGTGCCCCCGGGCGGCACCGGTGAACTCCTCATCGGCGGCGCCGGAGTCGCCCGCGGCTACGCCGGCCGCGCCGACCTGACCGCCGCCCGCTTCCTGCCCGACCCCGACAGCCCCGGCCGCACCCGGTACCGCACCGGCGACCTGGTGCGGTGGCGGCCCGACGGACAGCTGGAGTTCATCGGCCGCACCGACCACCAGGTCAAGGTCCGCGGATTCCGCATCGAACTCGGCGACGTGGAGAAGGCACTGCGCACGGTCGCCCCCCTCAAGGACGCCGCCGTCCTGGCACTGGGCGAGGGCACCGGCCGCCGCCTGGCCGCCTACCTGGTGCCCGAACAGCCCCTCGACGGCGACCCCGCCCCCTGGCTGCGCGGCATCCGCCGCCGGCTCGGCCGCGAACTGCCCGGCTACATGGTGCCCGGCCAGTACGCCGTCCTGGAGGAACTCCCACGCAACCGGCACGGCAAACTCGACCGCCACCGCCTCGCCCACATCCCGGCCTCGGCACTGCGCACCGGCAGCCGGATCGCCCCGCGCGACGAGCCCGAACGGCGCGTCGCCGCCTGCTGGCGGCAGGTCCTGCCCACCACCGAAGTCGCCGTGAGCGACGAATTCCTCGACCTCGGCGGCCACTCGCTGATGCTCAGCCGCCTCGCCCACCTCCTGGGCCGCGCCTTCGACGTCCACGTACCCCTGACGGAGCTGCGCACCCGCACCACCGTCGCCGAACAGGCCGCCTACCTCAGCGAACTCGCCCGGCAGCCCGCCCCGCCGACCCCCGCCACCCCCGGCTCCCCACGCCGCCTGGACCGCAGCCGCTACACGGCCGCCGGCCGGAGCCGCGGCACCCCCTGACCCGCGTCCCCGGCCTGGCCGCCTCCCGCCGCCCGCCCGACACCGCCCGCCCGCCCCGATTCGGCTGCGACGCCTTGGAGCCCCAGTGAAAGACCGGATACCGCCAGACGCGCACCTCTTTCCCGCCTCCCCGGGCCAGGAGCGGCTGTGGTTCCTGGACCGGATGAACGCCACGGCGAGCCGGGCCTACACACTGGCCCTGCGGCTGGACCTCAAAGGCGCCCTGGAACACACCACCCTGCAGGCCGCCCTCAACCGCGTCATGGAACGCCACGAAGCACTGCGCACCGCACTGCGCCAGGTCGACGGCCGGCTCACCCAGGTCGTCGTGCCCGGCATCACCGCCGGCCTGCCCCTGGTCGACCTGACCGACACCGCCGCAGACGACGACGAGTGCCGGCGCCGCGAACTCGACCGGCTGCTCGGCCAGGAGACCCGCCGCCCCTGGAACCTCGCCCAGCCGCCCCTGCTGCGCTGCCTCCTCGCCCGCCTGGCCGACGACCACCACGTGCTGCTGCTGACCGTCCACCACGCCGTGTGCGACGGGCTCTCCCTGCAGATCGTCCTGCGCGACCTGCTGCAGGCCTACACCCAGGGCGGCCTCGACCCGGACACCGAACCCCTGCAGTTCGCCGACTACGTCGTCTGGAACAGCGGCGCCCCCGACGACGACGGCACCCCCGACCCCCAGTGGGCCGCGCGCCGCCGGCGGGCCCGCGACCACTGGACCGACACCCTCACCGGCGCCCCCCACATCCTCGAACTGCCCACCGACCGCCGCCGCCCCGCCCTGCAGTCCCACGCCGGCGCCCGCGTCCCCGTACGCCTGGCACCCGCCTACGCCGACCGGCTGCGCGACTGGTCCGCCGCCCACGGGGTCACCCCCTTCACCGCACTGCTCACCGCGTACGTCGTCGTCCTGTCCCGCACCAGCGGCTGCGACGACCTGCTCGTCGGCCTGCCCGTCGCCGGACGCGGCCACCCCGACCTGTCCGGCACCGTCGGATACCTCGCCAACACCTGCCCCCTGCGCGCCGACCTGCGCACCGACCCGACCCTCGGCGACCTCAGCCGCACGCTCTACACCACGCTCACCGGCGTCCTCGACCACGCCGACCTGCCCTTCGGTGAACTCGTCGACCTGCTCGCGCCGCCGCGCATGCCCGAACGCAACCCCCTCTTCCAGGTGCTGTTCGGCCTCCAGCAGGACGTGCGGCGCAGCTGGGACCTGCCCGGACTCCACGTCGACGTCACCGACGCCGACTGCGGCAGCGCCCGCGTCGATCTGTCGCTGTTCCTCTTCGAGGACCGCTCCGGGGCCTTCGAGGGATTCCTGGAGTACGCCACCGCGCTGTTCGAGCACTCCACCGCCGAGCGGTTCGCCGACCAGCTCCACCGCGTGCTGAACCAGCTGCTGCGCGACGCGGACGTGCCCGTCTCCGCGGTCGACCTCACCGGCGTCGGCGGCGACACCACCGCCCGCATCGACGGCGGACCGCTGGAGCAGCCCTGGCCGCTGGTGTGGCCGCGCATCGTCGAGATCGCCGGCCGGCACCCCGACGCCGAGGCGGTCCGCGACGAGCGCCGCGCCCTCGACTACACCACCCTGCTCGCCCGCGTCGAAACGGCCGCGGCCCGGCTGCACCGGGCCGGAGCGGGCGCGGGCGACCGCGTCGCGGTCTGCGTCGAACGGGACGCCGACACCGTCGTGGCCCTGCTCGCCTGCTGGCGGCTCCGGGCGGTGTACGTGCCCCTCGACCCGGCGGCCCCGCCGCCGCGGCGCGCGATGATCCTCGACCAGGCCGCCCCCGCCGTCGTCGTCGCCACCGACCCGGCGACCGTCCCCGACGCCCACCGGGCCCGCACCCTGCCCGCCGCCGCCCTGGCCCCCGACCCCGCCCGTCCGCCCGCCCGGCCCTCACCCGCCGCCGCCCGGGCAGCGGTCGCGTCCGCGCCGCTGCCCGCCGGCGGTGCCCGCCCGCCCGACACCGCCTACCTGATGTTCACCTCCGGCTCCACGGGACGCCCCAAGGGCGTCGCCGTCAGCCACGCCAGCCTCACCTCCTTCCTGCACGCCCTCACCGGCCGGATCGAACTGGGCCCCGGCGACCGGTGGCTGGCCCTGACCACCACCGCGTTCGACATCTCCCTGCTCGAACTGCTCGGGCCCCTGGTCACCGGCGCCACCGTCGTCGTCGCCCCCGCCTCCGCCCAGCGCGGCGCCGTCGAACTCGCCGACCGGCTCAGCGCCGCAGGCATCACCGTCGCCCAGGCCACCCCCGCCGTGTGGCGGCTCGCCCTGTCCGCCGGCTGGCAGCCCAGACAGGGCTTCACCCTGCTGTCCGGGGGCGAGGCCCTGCCGCCCGACCTGGCCGACGCCCTGGCCCGCACCCCGGCCGACGTCCACAACCTGTACGGGCCCACCGAGACGACCATCTGGTCCTGCGCCGCCACCGTGCGCCCCGGCGAGCCGGTCACCATCGGCCACCCCCTGCCCGGCACCCGCGTCCTGGTCGCGGACGCCGCACTGCGCCCCGTCCCGGCCGGCGTCTGCGGTGAACTCCTCATCGGCGGGCCCGGCGTGGCCACCGGCTACCTCGGCGACCCGCGGCGCACCGCCGCCCGCTTCGTGCCCGACCCCGACCGCACCGGCGAACGCCTCTACCGCACCGGCGACCTGGTGCGGGTCCGCCCCGACGGCCTGATCGAGTTCGTGGGCCGCGCCGACGACCAGGTCAAGGTGCGCGGCCACCGCATCGAACTCGGCGAGATCGAGGCCGCCCTGCACGCCCTGCCCGGCATACGCCACGCCGCGGCCACCGTCCTCGATCCGCGCGGCGCCGCCCGCATCGCCGCCTTCCTCGTCGCCGACGGCGACGCCCTCGACGCCCCCGACGCGGCGACGGCCCTGCGCGGCCGCCTCGCCCAGGTGCTGCCCGCCGCGTATCTCCCCACCGAGCTGTACGCGCTCGACGCCGTGCCGCTCAACCCCAACGGCAAGGTCGACCGGCGTGCCCTGCCCGGCAGCGGACGGCGCCTGGACGGCGGCCACGAGCGCGTCGCACCCTCCACCGGCGCCGAACGCGCCGTCGCCCGGCTGTGGTGCGAACTCCTGGGCCTGCCCGAAGTCGGCATCCACGACGACTTCTTCGGCCTGGGCGGCCACTCCATGCTCGCCGCCCGGCTGCTGCAACGCATCGACGACGACCTCGGCACCCGCGTGCCCGTGGCCGAGTTCTTCATCGAACCGACCGTCGCCCGGCTCGCCCGGACCGTGGGCCAGCTGCACGGCGACGACACCGCACTCCACGGCCCCCACGGCCGAACGACACAGCACACCGAGCCCGCGTCCCCGGGGCAGCCGGCCCCCGCCGACGACTGGGACTTCCCCGCCGTCCGCCGCACCGTGCCCGGCCAAGTCCCCGTTCACCAGGAGGTTGTGCAGTGAGCAAGCAGGACGCCCCCTCATTCGGCCAGACCCTGCAGCAGGTGCTGGCCGAGCGCGGCGCGGACGCCGCCGCCCCGCTGTCCGCGGAGCAGAAACGGCTGTGGCTGCTGGGCGGCATCGCCGACGGCGCCTGGGCGGTGGTCAGCGCCCGCTACCGCATCCCCGCCGCCACCGACCCCGCCGAACTGCAGCTGCGCCTGGCCACCCTGGTGTCCCGGCACGAGACGCTGCGCAGCGTCTTCGTCGACGTCGCCGGCCGCCCCGCCCGCCTGGTGCTGCCCTTCGCCCAGCCCCTGATGCGCACCGTCGACGACATCAGCCGGCAGGACCCGGCCGCCGTCGAGGAACTCGTGCGCCACACGGTCCAGGAGGAGTTCCCGCTCGGCCACGGCCCGCTCCTGCGCGTCCTGCTGCTGCGCTCCGCCGGCACGGACAGCGAACTCGTCCTGGCCGGACACCGACTCGCCCTCGACGCCACCTCCCTGGACCTGCTCGCCGCCGAACTCCTCGGCGCCGACGTCACCGAACCCCCCGACGCCCTCTCCACGGCCCTGGCCGCGCAGCGCACCGCCCTGGCAGACGAGGGCCTCAAACAGCGGCTCACCGCCTGGGCCGGGCAGCTCGCCCGTCCCGCCGCCACCGACATCCCCGGCCACGGACCCCGCCCCGAGGTCAAACAGAACGCCCACGCCCGCGTGGAACTGCGGCTGCCCGCCGCCCTCGCCGCCCGCGCCGCGGACACCGACGACCTCGACGCGCACGCCGCCACCGCCTGGCTCACCGTGCTCCTGCGCAACCAGGCCACGGGCGCCGCCCAGTGCGGCGTCCGCACCGGCCGGCCCGCCGAACTGGCCGCCGTGGCCGGCCCGCTGGACACCCTGCGCCCGGTCCGCGTGGACGACGCCGCCGACCGCCCGCTCGGCGACCTCCTCACCGAGGTCGCCGCACAACTGCGCACCCCCGCCGCCGACGTGCCCTTCGCCCACCTCGTGCAGAGCGCGCCACCGCGCCGCGACCTCAGCCGCACCCCGTATCTGCAGACCGTCGTGCGCACCCACCGCGCCGGGCGCGGCGCGGCCCGCCCCGTGCCGGGCGCCGCGGGCGGCACCGAATACGACCTCGAACTCACCCTCCGCCCCGACCAGGACGCCCTGCACCTGCGCATCGACTACGACAGCGCCCTGCACCCCGAAGAGCGCGTACGCGGCCTCGGCTCCCAGTTCGCCGCCGTCCTCGACGCCGTACTGCCCGGCGGCGACGCCCGGCTCACCCCCGCCACCGTCGTCCTGCACGACGACGCCGCGGCCGCCCGCGCCGTCCGGGCGGGACGCGGAACACCCATCGAGGACTGCGGCAACTCCCTGGTCGACCTGGTCCGCGACCGCGCCGCCGAAACCCCCGACGCCCTCGCCCTGCGCCAGAGCGACACCCACCTCACCTACGCCCAGCTGTGGGCCGGCGCCACCCGCCTCGCCGACGAACTGGCCGCCCGGGGCGTGCGCCCCGGCGACCGCGTCGCCGTCTGGCTGCACCGCACCCCCGCCACCGTCACCACCCTGCTCGCCGTCCTCGCCGCGGGCGCCGTGTTCGTACCCGTCGACGCCGCCTACCCCGAGGAACGGGTCCGCTACCTCCTGGCCGACGCCCGGCCCGCGCTCGTGGTGAGCGACAGCTCGGTGCCCGGATCCGCCGACCCCGGCGTGCCCACCCTCCTCCTGGACCGGCTGCCCGCCACCCCCACCCAGGGCCCCGCCAGACCCGAACGGGTCCCGGCGCACGCCCCCGCCTACATGATCTACACCTCCGGATCCACCGGCCGCCCCAAGGGCGTCCTCGTCCGCCACTCCAGCGTGGTCAACAACCTGCGCTGGCGGCAGCGCACCTGGCCGCTGAACGCCGACGACCGGGTCCTGCACAACCACAGCTTCAGCTTCGACCCCGCCATCTGGGCGGTGTTCTGGCCCCTGGCCGCCGGCGCGTGCGTCGTCCTGGCCGCACAGGAGCAGATGACCGACCCCAACGCGATGCTGCAGACCCTCCGCAACGAGCAGGTCACCGTCCTGGGCGGCGTCCCCTCCCTGCTCACCGTGCTGCTCGACCACCGCGACGCCGGAGCCTGCACCCGCGTCCGCCTCGTCCTGTCCGGCGCCGAGCCGCTCACCGACACCCTCCTGGAGCGGATCTCCACCACCTGGTCCGCGGACGTCGTCAACCTGTACGGGCCCACCGAGGCCACCATCGACGCCACCGCCTACACCGTGCCCGCCGGCGCCCGCACCATGCCGCTGCCGATCGGCCGCGCCGTCGACAACACCGGCGTCCACGTCGTCGACGCCCAACTGCGGCCCGTACCCGACGACATACCCGGCGAGATCGTCGTCACCGGCGCCGGCCTGGCGGCCGGCTACCACGACCGGCCCGAGCTGTCCGCCCGGCGCTTCCTGCCCGACCCCTTCGACACCCCCGCAGGACGCCTGTACCGCACCGGCGACCTGGGCCGCCGGCTGCCCGACGGGAACATCCAGTTCCTCGGCCGCATCGACGACCAGGTCAAGATCCGCGGCCACCGCGTCGAACTGTCCGAGGTCGAGAGCGCCGTCACCGCCGTACCCGGCGTCCTGGACGCCTGCGTCACCGCCCTGGACGCCGGCACCGAGCACGCCCGGCTGGCCGCCGCCGTCGTCCTGCCCGGCCAGGACGGCCAGGACGGCCGTCCCACGCCCGAGCGGCTCCGCGAGGCCCTCGCCCAGCAGCTGCCCGCCCATCTGGTGCCCGACCGGTTCCTGGTCGTCGACCAGCTGCCGCGCACCCCCAACGGCAAGGCCGACCGCCGCCGCGTCGCCGAACTCCTCGCCGACGCACCCGAGCCGGGCCACGGCACACCCCAGGGCACCACCGAGCCCCGCAACGCCGTGGAGCGCTCCGTCGCCCAGGCCTTCGCCGAGGTGCTGCGCGTGGCCGCCGTCGACCTCCACGCCGACTTCTTCGACGCCGGCGGCACCTCACTGATGCTCGCCCGGCTGGCCTCCCTGCTCGGCGACCGGCACGACGTGGACATCCCGCTGCACGAGTTCTTCCGCACCCCGACCGCCGCCGGCGTCGCCGAGACCATCGAGGTGTACCGGCGCGAGGGCATCGCGGGAGTCCTCGGCCGCAAGCACGCCGCGACGCTGGAGAACGACGGCACCCTGGACGCGTCCATCACCCCCGACGGGCTGCCCCGCGCCGACTGGGACAACCCCCGGCGCGTCTTCCTCACCGGCGCCACCGGCTACCTCGGACTCCACCTCCTGGAGCAGCTCCTGCGCCGCACGGACGCCGAGGTCGTCACGCTGTGCCGGGCCCGCGACGCCGAACACGCCATGCGGCGGCTCCGGGACGGCTTCGCGCTCTACGAGATCGACATCGACGACCAGCTCCACCGGGTGACCTGCGTGAGCGGCGACCTCGCCGAGGAACGCCTCGGCCTGACCCCGCGGCAGTGGCACGACCTGGCGGCCACCGTCGACGTCATCTACCACAACGGCGCCCTGGTCAACTTCGTCTACCCCTACTCCGCGCTCAAGGCCGCCAACGTCGGCGGCACCCAGCGGGTCATCGAACTGGCCTGCACCACCCGGCTGAAGAGCGTCCACCACGTCTCCACCATCGACACCCTGCTCGCCACCCACATGCCCCGCCCGTTCCTGGAGACCGACGCCCCGCTGAACTCCGCGGTCGGCGTCCCGGCCGGCTACACCGGCAGCAAGTGGGTCGCCGAGAAAGTCGTCAACGAGGCCCGCAAACGCGGCATCCCCGTCTGCGTCTACCGCCCCGGCCTCATCCTGGGCCACACCCGCAACGGCGCCACCCAGACCATCGACTACCTGCTGGTCGCCCTGCGCGGCTACCTGCCGATGCGGATCCTGCCCGACTACCCCCGCATCTTCGACGTCATCCCCGTCGACCACGTCGCCCGGGCCATCGTGCACATCTCCGGCAAACCCGAAGCCCTCGGCGGCTTCTACCACCTGTTCAACCCCGCACCGGTGCCGCTGCGCACCTTCTGCGACTGGATCAGAAGCTACGGCTACGAGTTCGACACCGTGCCCTTCGAGGAGGGCAGGCGGCGGGCCCTCGGCGTCGGCCCGGGCCACCTGCTGTACCCGCTGGTACCGCTGATCAAGGACGCCGAGGCCGAGCCGCACCGGGCCCTGGACCCCAAGTACCTGCACGAGGTCCGGCCCGCCCTCGAATGCGCCCGGACACTGCGCATGCTCCAGGGCAGCGACGTGCACTGCCCGCCGACCACCGAGGCCGACGCGCACGCCGTCCTGGACTACCTGGTCCGCACCGGGTTCATGCCCGCGCCCGCCGACATCGTGCCCGACGCCTGGACCGCAGGGGAGACCCGATGACCGACCTCGACCACACCGCGCCCTCAGGCCGGCCCGACTACGTGGCCCAGGTGGCCACGGTGCCCTTCCTGCTCGGCCGCCCCGAGGAACTGCCCGCCACCGGCCCGCGGATCCGCGACGCCGCCGCCGGCCGGGCGGCACAGGTCCTCGGCCGGCTGTCCGGGCCCGGCGCCCGGGACAGCCTCGCCGGCCTCCTGTCCGCCGCCCGCACCGCCCGGGACGAGCTGACCCCCACCGGCACCGGACCGGTCGGCGAGGACCCCGAGGAGTCGGAGGCCAACGGGGACAACGACCTCGCCTTCGGCATCGTCCGCACCCGCGGCCCGGCCGCCGAACTCCTCGTCGACGCCGGCGTCCACGCCCTCATCGGCATCCTGGAGGTGGCCGCCGACCACGGCAGCGACCTCGACGCCCCGACCTGGCAGCGCTTCCTCGGCGGCTTCGACGCCCTCTTCGGCTGGCTCGCCGACCCCGGCCGCGCCCCCGCGGTGAGCGCGATGCCCGCCGCCGGACCGCCCGCGGCCCCCGCACCGCAGGACGCGCTGCGCCGCTGGGTGCGCGGACACCACGTGTTCATGGTGTTCGCGCAGGCCGCCACCACCGCCGCCCGCGTCCTGCAGAACAGCGCCGAACACGCCGACCCCGGCGCCGCCGCGGCGGCCGCCGCCGCCACCGTGGAACTGATGCGCGGCTGCCACGGCGCGCTCGCCTACGCCGGCAGCGCCAACCGCGACCAGTACAACGAGCAGATCCGGCCCACCCTGATGCCGCCCGTCGCCCCGCCGAAGATGAGCGGCCTGCACTGGCGCGACCACGAGGCGCTCATCGTGGAACTGGGCCGCAGCGGCCCCGCCTGGCAGTGGCTGGAGGCCCGGCGCCCGGGCCTGCTCGGCGAGTTCCGGCACGTGCTCGGCGAGGCCTACGACGCGCACCGCGGCGTGTGCGGGCACTTCGTCGGCGACATGGCACCCAGCCTGCTCGCCACCCAGCGCTCCTCGCGTTCCGCGGTCGGCGTCCTCTCCCAGCTGCGCCGCGTCCGCCTCGGCGCCCTGCCGACACCGGCCGACCCGGACGCCACCGCCCCCAACACCGCATCGCACACCGCCGGCCCGGACGCCGCATCGCACACCACCGCCCCTGCCGCCCCCAACACCGCATCGCACACCGCCGGCCCGGACGCCGCATCGCACACCACCGCCCCTGCCACCGCCGACCCGGACGCCGCATCGCACACCACCGCCCCGGACGCCGCCGCAGCACCTCACGCGTGCCCGGCCGACTCCGGCACCGGCGCTCCCGCGTCCACCCCGCCCGCCCCGCCCGCCGCGCACGGGGAACCCACGTGAGCCGCCCGACCCACGCCCTGCGGCGGGCCCTGACCCGGTTCGGCCCGGCCGCGGCCGCCACCGCCGCCGCCGCGGTGGCCGCCACCGCCCTCACCGCGCCGCGCCCCCGCGCCCAGGACGCCCCCGACCGCGACTTCTCCGCCGCCCGCGCCCTGCGCCACCTGCGCGAAGTGGCGTCGGAACCGCACCCGACGGGCTCCCCGGCCGCCGACCGGGTACGCGCCCACCTCCTGGCCGAACTCAAGGAACTGGGCCTGGAGACCGAGGTCCAGGACGCCGTCGCCGGCCACGCCGTCGGCCGTACCCCCTACGGCCCCGAGTACCTGGCCGCGGGCCGCGTACGCAACGTCATCGGCCGCCTGCCCGGCTCCGTGCCCGGCAGGTCCGTCCTGCTCATGACGCACTACGACTCCGTGCCGCAGGGCCCCGGCGCCAGCGACGCGGGCGTGCCGGTCGCCGCCCTCCTGGAGGCGGTGCGCGCACTGCGCGCCGACGGCCGCACCCTCCTCAACGACCTGCTCGTGGTCTTCACCGACGGCGAGGAGGCCGGACTCCTGGGCGGCCGGGCCTTCTTCGACCAGCACCCGCTCGCCGCCACCGTCGGCGTCGTCCTCAACTTCGAGGCGCGCGGCACCCGCGGCCCGGTGCTGATGTTCGAGGCCGGGCCGGGCAACGGCCCCGTCCTCGAACACCTCGCCCACACCGGCGTCCCCGTCTTCGCCAGCTCCCTGTTCGACGCCGTCTACCGGCGCATGACCAACGCCACCGACTTCTCCGTCGCCAAGCAGCACGGCCTGCCGGGCCTCAACTTCGCCCACATCGGCGGCTTCTCCCGCTACCACGGCCCCCTGGACGACCTCGACCACGTCGACCACCGGGCCCTGCAGCACCACGGCGACCTGGCCCTGGCACTGGCCCGCCGCCTCGGCGACGCCGACCTCGCCGAACTCACCGGCGGCGACGCGGTGTTCTTCCCCGTCAAACGCGGCACCCTGGCCCGCCTCCCGGCAGCCGCGGTGCCCGCGCTGACCGCCACCGCAGGACTTGTCTGGGCCGGCGGCCTGCGCAGCGCGCTGCGCCGCGGCACCCTCGACGGCCGCCGCCTCGCCGGTGACGGCGCCCTGCTCGCCGCCAAGGCCCTCGCGGGCGCCGCCGCCGGCACGGCGTTCACCGCGGCGCTCGGCAGGGCCGCCCCCGAGTTCCGCCGGCACGGCGACTTCCACGGCTCGGGCGATGTGTACGCGGCCGTCCTCGGCCTCGCCTCGGCCGCGGCCCTCGCCCAGCGCGGCGACCGCTCCCGCGCCGCTTCACGGGCCGCGGCCGCCACCCTGCCGCTGACGGCCGCGTCCGCCGCCCTGGCGGGCGCCCTTCCGGGCGGCAGCTATCTGACCCTGTGGCCCTGGCTCGGCGCCGGCACCGGCCTGTGGCTGCTGACCGCCGACGACACCGGCCGGGCCGCCGATCTGCGGCACGCCGCCGGCGCCACCGCGGCCGCCGTGCCCGCCGCCGCGCTGCTCCTGCCGCTGACCCGGCTGCTCTTCGACGGGCTCACCCCGCGCCTGGCCGGGACCGGTGTCGTCGCCGTCCAGCTCGCCGGGGAACTCGCGGCACCCGCCCTGGCCGGACTCGACCCCCGGGTGCGCCGCACCGCCGTCGCGGGCGGACTGCTGCTCGCCGCCGGCGTCGCCGCCCGGCGCCTGGCCCGCCGCGGCAAAGGCACCCCGCCGCCCGAGACCCTCAGCCATCTCCACCTCCCCGAGCGCGGCGAGGCACTGTGGCTCAGCAGCGACGCCACCCCCACCCCGCGCGCCCGGGCCGCCCTGGGGGACACCCCCGAACACGGCCCGCTGCCCGAGCTGTTCCCCGGCTGGAACTACTCCTTCCACCACGCCCCGGCCCCGACCGTCGACCTGCCCGCACCACGGGCGGACATCGAGGGCGAGGCTCCCGGCGAGGCGGGCTGCCGCAGCGTACGGCTGCTGCTGCGCTCCCCGCGGGGCGCCCGCCAGCTCTCGCTCGCGGCCCTGGACACCGGGGTACGGCGCTGGCGCGTCGAGGACGGCCCGTGGAGCGAACCCACCGCCCGCACCCCGTCACCCCACGCGCCGGCCGGCCCCCAGGACGGCGGCTGGGAGCTGTGGCTGCACGGCGTACCCGACTCGGGCATCCGGGTCGAACTCGAACTTCCGTCCGCTCCGGTGCGGTTGAGGCTGCTCGACCGGGTGGACGGACTGCCCCGGGAACCCGCCGGCCTGCCGGCGGGCGGCACCGGCCCCGGGGAGCACCACCCGGCAGCCGCCCTGCACGTCGACACCTGGGGCAACGCCTCACTGGTGGCGGCCACCGTGCGGATACCGGCCCGGACTCACCCGCAATGACAGTCGACCCAGACTCGAGAGGAACGCAGAGGGTGCCCACTTTCCTGGGAGAAGACGACTCCGTCGCATGTGCGGTGGTCGTCAACGACAAGGGACAGTACTCGATTTGGCCGCAGGAGCGCGCGATCCCCGAGGGTTGGCGCGCCACCGGTGTCAGCGGGCCGCGCGACGCCTGCCTCGAGAACATCGCGTCCGTCTGGCCCGAACCGACGGCTGCCACCTGACACCGCAGGAACCGACAAGGAGATCACATGACCCTGAACGCCCCGGACCTGTCCCCGCTCACGGCCGCCGCCGGCGGCCCGCCCACCGGCAGGACCCCGCTGGACATGGACGGCCTGGCCTGGATCCTCTTCGGCCACGCCGCGTTCCAGTACCTGAACGCGGCCTGTGAACTGAACCTGTACGAGCTCCTCGAGGCGAAGCCGGGTCTGACCGGCGAGGAGATCGGTGCCGAGCTGGGCCTGGCCGAGCGGGCCACCGACATCCTCCTGCTCGGCGCCGCCTCCCTGGGCACGCTCACCGTCCAGGACGGCCGCTACCAGGTGGCGGCCGTCCTCTCGGACCTCGTCAAGACCCCCGACTGGCAGCGCTTCAAGGACACCGTCGCCTTCGAGCAGTACGTCGTCTACGAGGGCCAGCTCGACTTCACGGAGTCGCTGCGCACCAACAGCAACGTCGGTCTGCGCCGTGTCCGCGGCACCGGCCGCGACCTGTACCACCGCCTCAGCGAGAACCCGCACATGGAGTCGGTGTTCTACAAGTACATGCGGTCCTGGTCGGAGCTGGCCAACCAGCACCTGGTGGAGAAACTCGACCTGTCGGGCAGCCGCCGGCTGCTCGACTGCGGCGGCGGCGACGCGGTGAACTCCATCGCCCTCACCCAGGCCAACCCGCACCTGTCCGCGACCATCCTGGAGATCGCGGCGACCGCCCCGATCACCGAGAAGAAGATCGAGGAGGCCGGTCTCAGCGACCGCATCGACGTCAAGCCGGGCGACATGCACGCCGACGAGTTCCCCACCGGCTACGACACCGTCATGTTCGCCCACCAGCTGGTCATCTGGACCCCGGAGGAGAACACGGCGCTGCTGCGCAAGGCGTACGAGACGCTGCCCGAGGGCGGCCGCGTCATCATCTTCAACTCCATGTCCAACGACGAGGGGGACGGCCCCGTCGTGGCCGCCCTGGACAGCGTCTACTTCGCCGCGCTGCCGGCCGAGGGAGGCATGATCTACCCCTGGAAGACCTACGAGGAGTCCCTGCGCAAGGCCGGGTTCGACGAGTCCGCCTTCGAGCGGATCGAGTTCCCGGGCTGGACTCCGCACGGCGTCATCATCGCCACCAAGTAAGCACCGCGCCCCCGGTACACCACCGGGCCCGCGCACCGCCCGGCCCCCGGACCGCCAACGCCCGGGGGCCGGGCCCCTTCGTGTGCGGGGGCCGGCCCCCGGGCGTGGACCGGGGCGCCGCGCTGCGGGCCGAAAGGCGTGCCTACGAAGCCGTCCGCACCGGCTCCGGCTTCTCGGCGCCGGGAGCAGGGGAGGCGCCAGGGGAGGCGGGGGAGGCGCCGGGGGCGGGGGCGGGGGGAGGCGTCGGGTGGTCGCGCAGTACGGGCCAGCCGCGCCGCACGCGCAGCCAGTCGCCCAGCGGGTCGGCGGCGGACGCCTGCACGGACAGGACGGCGATGCCCGTCGGGGAGGCCGGGGACTCCTCGATCCGCAGATCCTCCACGTTGACCCCGCGCCGGCTCACATCGGCGAGCAGCCGGGCCAGCTCACCCTCCTGGTCGGCCAGCGGCACCCGCACATCCTGGTAGGAGCGGCCCTGCGCACCGTACTTCTGGGGGATCAGCGCCTGCCCGGCGCGCCCCTGGTCGAGCAGGTGGCGCAGCAGTTCGCGGTAGGCGGCCCCCTCGTCGGCCGGCCCGTCGGGGGCACGGCCGGCCAGCGCGGACAGCGAGCGCCGGACGAGACCGAGATCCTCGACGAGGATGTCCAGGGCGTCCAGGACCGCCGAGGCGTTGGAGCCGAGGATGTCGGTCCACAGCTCCGCGTCACCGGCCGCGATCCGGGTGAAGTCACGCAGACCGGACCCGCACAGGCCGAGCGTCTTGCTGTCACAGGAGCGCAGCATCCGGGCCGTCACGGCACTGACCAGGTGCGGCAGATGCGAGGTGACGGCGATGGCACGGTCGTGGGCCTCGGCCTCCATGGTCACGGCATGCCCGCCGCACAGCTCGACCAGCAGCAGGGCGGCCCGGGCGGTCTGGGCCGAGGTGCTCGCCGACGGAGTGAGGATCCACGGCTTGCCGCGGAAGAGGTCCTCGCGGGCGGCCCCGGGGCCGTGCAGCTCACGCCCCGCGATGGGGTGCCCGCCGATGAAGAGGGAGGCCTCGACATCCGCCCCGCCCCCCGCGAGAGCGGCCTTCACGCTGGCCACATCGGTGTAGTGGCGGGCGATACCGCGGCGCTGCGCCTCGGCGACGGCGGTGTACACCTGGTGCGGGGGCACCGCGAGCACGGCCAGATCCGTCGGGCGGCCGGGGGCGCGGGCGGTGCCCGCGCCCATGGCCTCGGCGATGCGCAGGGACTCGCGGCGGACATCCTGCAGATGCACTGCGACGCCCTGCCCGCTGAGCGCGAGCGCGATCGAGGTGCCGATCAGGCCGGCACCGATCACGGTGACGGTGTGCAGGGACTCGACAGGCTCAGGGATTCCGATCACCTTGGCAGGACTCCGTCTCGGGACCGGGGCCGGGGCCGGTCGGTACTGGGTGGTCTGGGTCGGTCGGTCGCCGCCGGGCGGATCAGTAGCGGTACTGGTCCGACTTGTAGGGGCCCTCGACCTCGACGCCGATGTAGGCGGCCTGCTCGGGGCGGAGCGTGGTCAGCTTCACGCCGAGCGCGTCGAGGTGGAGACGGGCGACCTTCTCGTCGAGGTGCTTGGGCAGCGTGTAGACGCCGATCGGGTACTGCGACTGCTTGGTGAACAGCTCGATCTGGGCCAGCGTCTGGTCCGCGAAGGAGTTGGACATCACGAACGACGGGTGACCGGTGGCGTTGCCCAGGTTCAGCAGACGGCCCTCCGACAGCACGATGAGGACCTTGCCGCCGGGGAGCGTCCAGGTGTGGACCTGTGGCTTGACCTCGTCCTTGACGATGCCCGGGATCCGCGCCAGACCGGCCATGTCGATCTCGTTGTCGAAGTGGCCGATGTTTCCGACGATCGCCTGGTGCTTCATCCTGGCCATGTCCGAGGCCATGATGATGTCCTTGTTGCCGGTCGTGGTGATGAAGATGTCGGCCGTCTCCACGACCTCGTCGAGCGTCGTGACCTGGTAGCCGTCCATCGCCGCCTGCAGCGCGCAGATCGGGTCGATCTCGGTGACGATCACCCGGGCGCCCTGCCCCCGCAGCGACTCCGCACAGCCCTTGCCCACATCACCGTAACCGCACACGACGGCCGTCTTGCCGCCGATGAGAACATCCGTGGCCCGGTTGATGCCATCGATCAGGGAATGCCGGCAGCCGTACTTGTTGTCGAACTTCGACTTGGTGACCGCGTCGTTCACATTGATCGCCGGGAACAGCAGCACACCGTCACGCTGCATCTCGTACAACCGGTGGACACCCGTCGTGGTCTCCTCCGTCACACCACGGATCTGCGCGGCGATGCCGGTCCAGTCGAGCGGGCTGGCCTGCAACAGGGCGGCGACGGCCGCCAGTTCCTCGTTGTCGGCCGGGGGCAGCTCGCCGGTCTTCCGGTACTCGACGCCCTTGTGGACGAGCAGGGTGACGTCACCGCCGTCGTCCAGGATCATGTTCGGGCCGCCGGTCGGGCTGCCGGGCCAGGTCAGCGCCTGCTCCGTGCACCACCAGTACTCCTGCAGCGTCTCGCCCTTCCACGCGAACACCGGGATGCCGGCGGCGGCGATCGCGGCGGCGGCGTGGTCCTGGGTGGAGAAGATGTTGCACGACGCCCAGCGCACCTGCGCGCCGAGGGCGACCAGGGTCTCGATGAGGACGGCGGTCTGGACCGTCATGTGCAGCGAACCCGTGATCCGCGCACCCGCCAGCGGCCGCGCCCCGGCGTACTCCCGGCGGATCGCCATCAGGCCGGGCATCTCGTGCTCGGCGAGCGTGATCTCCTTGCGGCCGAACTCGGCCAGGGACAGGTCAGCGACCTTGAAGTCCGAAAAGTGGGCTGTGGGCGAGGGCATGGAAGAACTCCTAAGGTTTCAGGCCGATGTGGGCCGGGGCGGGCGGGTGTGGGAGCAGCGCGCCTCCAGGCGGTGGACGCGACGGCGCCCGGTGCACCGCGCCAGGTGGCCGCAGGAACTCCCCCGAGAGCCGACGCCGGTCCGCCGGGGCACGAGGAGCCGGGCGCTCGCGCGGCACGGCCGGTACGGAGGGCGGGTACGGGTGGCCGCGGCAGGAACCGGCAGCCGCACCGCACCGCACCGCGCCGTGCCGCGGGAGCCGGTGACAGCGATGCGGCGCATCACACCCCGGTGGCCTCGGCGGGAACGGCGCGGATGACATTCATGCCACTGGGCAGGGCGTCGACCCGGCTGACCCGGAACCCGGCCTTGGACAGCAGGGACTCGACCTGCGCGGTGGTGCGTTCCTGCCCGCCGGTGCCGCCGAACAGCGAGAGCATGTAGAGGTCCATGACGGCCGCGGTGCGCAGCCACTCGTCACGCTGTCCGAGGCCCGCCCCGATCAGATCCACGATCATCACCGTCGAGGAGTCCGTCATGGCGGCCCGGACGGTCCGCAGGATGTGCACGGCCTTGTCGTCGTCCCAGTCGTGGAGGATGTGCGACAGCAGATAGAGATCCCCGCCGCCGGGGACGCTGTCGAAGAACGAACCGCCCACGACGCGGTAGCGGTCGGCGAGCGGATCGGGTTCCGCCCGCTGGGCCTGCAGCGACACCGAGCCCGGCAGATCGAAGCAGATGCCCCGCGTCTGCGGATGCTTCTCCAGGATCCGGCGCAGAAACGTGCCGTCGCTGCCGCCGACGTCGACGACCGTCCCGTACCCGGAGAAGTCCACGTACCGCAGGAGCTCGTCGAGTTCGAGCACCAGCCCGCGGCCCTGGGAGTCGTCGAAGACGCTGCGCAGCTCGTCGTCCCGCTCCATGAGCGTGAACAGGGACGCTCCCCGCGCCCGTTCGAGCGGCGACGTGCCGGTGCGCACCGTCTGCAGAAGGTCGTCCCAGGCCGACCCGAACACTCCCGCCACCAGCTTCGCCGACGGCTGCACGGAAGCCGGGTGGTCCAGGGTCAGGGCCCTGCCGAGCGCGGTGAGCCCGTAGACCCGCTCGGCGACTTCCTCGAAGGCACCCAGAACGGCCAGAGCGCGCAGCAGCCGGTTGAGCGCGGCCGCGTCGGTACCGGTACGCTCCGCGATCACGTCGACGGCCAGCGGGCCCTCGGCGAGCAGGTCCGGAACGCCGATCTGGACCACGACGACCAGCGCCCGGGACGGAAGCTGGTCGTAGAGCATCCTGCGGGAGGCAACCGCCGCCTCCCGCTGCTCGCCGTTGAGTTGCCGCACGGTCGCCTCCTGACGTCAGGCCTGCCGGTCCCGGGCGCCCGCCCACGGTCCACCCGGGGCAAGCACATGGTCACGATTCGACGGCACCGCCCCGGAATCCTGGTCGAGCACGGCTCGCACGTCCCGCGGACCCACCCGCCCCACGCGGGAAGGGGAGGCGTTCCACGACCCCGGCGGCAGCGAACCTCGAGCATCCTTCGACGCGCCTTCGAGCAGCCGCCCGGACCATGACGACAGGGCGAACCCGAAAGCCGACCACGGTGCACCCCCCGGCCCGGGACCCCCGTGTCCTCGCCCTTTGGCGTGGTCGCGGACCCGGCCGGCCCGACCGCCACGCACCACCCGCCCGAAGGGGACCGCGCGTCCGGACCGGCGACCGCGCCCGCCTCCGCCCGCCACCACGCCGGGCCGGGACGGCGTCCTCGGGCCGCACCCCTGAAGATCCTCGACCGGAGGGGCCCCGCCCGGCGCCCAGGCTCCCCCCCCACAGTCCTCGGCGCCTTCGTCACGTCCCACCGCCAGAGAACCGGAGACCTCCCATGTGGCCGATGCTGGGTTGGATACGGCGCCTGAACAGCTCCTCCACGCCCCGCTACGACAACCCCCACGTGCACCCCAGGCGCCCGCGGCGCGGCCTCTTGCGGCGTGCCCCGGCGGCCGGCCGCCGGAAGGACGGTCGAGCCCGGCTCGACGTTCCCTAGCACCCCTGCGCGTGGGCCTGTCCCTCCTCCCGCCGGTCAGGGCACTGTGCGGGTATGAGGTCTGGCGAAACGGTACTGCTCCGCGGCGCGCCGGCGAACCGGCGGCCGGGGCGGGTGCGTCGAGCCCGGCTCGACCGCCCACCGGGCGGCCTGGCGCCCCCCGCGCACCGCCCGACCGGTACCAGCCCCTGACTCCCGCATGCGCCAAGGCGGCCGACAGCCCCAAAGCCCCGGGCGGCCGGCTCCTCTCTCTTCGACGAATCGTGGAGGCCCAGCTTGCCGACCCACACGGGAAACTCCCCTCAGCCGTGCGGCCACCCCCTCGCGGAAACCGACGACACCGGCCGCGACATCTCCTTTGGCATCCTCGGCCCCCTGCAGGTCGTCATCGACGGCAAGCCGATCCGCATGGGCAGGAACCGCCAGCGGACCGTCCTGGCCGTGCTGCTCCTCAACGCCAACAAGATCGTCCCCGTCGGCTCCCTGGTCGACGCGGTGTGGTGTTCCGAACCCCCGGCCACCGCCGACAAACAGATCCAGACCTGCATCTGGCGGCTGCGCAACGCCTTCGCGGCCGCGGGCGCCCCGGCCGGGCTCATCGACACCGCCCAGGGCGGCTACCGGATGCGGCTCACCGACGAGGACCTCGACGTCCACGTCTTCGAGACGACCGTGCGCCAGGCCCGCGAACAGGCTGCGGCCGGCGACCTGGAGAGCGCCATGGCCCGCTACCAGAGCGCCCTGTCCCTGTTCCGCGGCAAGCCGCTCGCCGACCTCACCGGGCCGCTCGCCTACAGCGTCGCGGCCCACTGGGACGAGCGCCGCTTCACCGTCCTGGAGGAGTGGCTCGACGTCTCGCTCGCCCTCGGCCGGCACGCCGAGCTGATCAGCGAACTCAAGCCGCTGGTCGCCGAGTACCCGATGCGCGAGCGGCTGTGCGCCCAGCTGATGACGGCGCTGTACCTCTCCCAGCGCCGGGCCGAGGCACTCGCCGTCTACCGCAACAGCCGCACCACACTGATCAACAAGCTCGGCCTGGAACCCGGCGCCCGGCTCCAGGAGGTCCATCAGCAGATCCTCGCCGGCGAGCCGGTCGCACCACCGCCCACCGCACCGCGGCGCACCCCGCGGCCCGGCCGTCCCCCCGCCCAGCTCCCCGCCCGGATAAGCGACTTCACCGGCCGGCACGATCTGATCCACCGCATCACCCGGGACCTGCGCGCGGTGGGCGGACCCCGCGTGGTCTCCCTCGCGGGCTGCGGCGGCAGCGGCAAGACCGCACTCGCCGTACACGCGGGACACAGCGTCGAGGAACACTTCCCCGACGGCCAGCTCTACGCGGATCTGCGCGGCCAGAGCGAGCCCGTGCCGCCCCAGGAGGCCCTGCGGGGCTTCCTCGACGCCCTCGGCGTGCCCGAGCACCGGATTCCGGCCGGCCTCGCCGCCCGGGCGGCGCTGTTCCGCAGCACCACCGCCGGCAAGCGCCTGCTCATCGTCCTCGACGACATCGCCGAGTCCACCCGGTACGAGGCCCTGCTGCCCAGCGGGGAGAGCGCGGTGCTGTGCACCGGCCGGGCCAGCCTCCTGAAGATCCCCGGCCTGATCGAGTACCGCGTCGACGGGCTGCCCGCCGAGGAGGCACTGGACCTGCTCGCCTCGGTGGCGGGCGTCGAACGGGTCCTCGCGGAGGCGGACAGCGCCCGGCAGATCACCGAACTGTGCGGCCGTCTCCCGCTGGCCATCCGGGCAGCCGGAGCGCGCCTGCGGACCCGCCCGCACGGCACCCTGAGCAGCTTCGTGGACCGCCTGGAGGACCGGCACAACCGTACGGCCGAACTCTCCATCGGCTCCCTGGACGTGGGCGCGCGCCTGGCCTCGACCCTCGACCAGCTCTCCCCGGCCGGCTACCAGCTGTGGCTGCGGCTCAGCCAGTGCGACCTGGAGGCCGTCCCGGAGCGGACGGCCTCAGCCCTCTCCGGCCGGCCCGCCGAGGACACCCAGCGCATGCTCGACACCCTGGTCAACCAGCACCTGCTGACCGTCGCCCCGGGCGACGCGGCCGACGGCCCCACCTACGGGTTCAACCCCCTGGTGCGCGACTACGCCTGGCAGCGCGCCGAAGCGGAACTCGGACCGGCCGCACGCGGCACGGCCGACCGGATCGCGCGCCCCCTGCGGCCGGGACAGCTGTCCGCCGCGGGCACCGGCCGCCACCACCCGAACGGAAAGTCAAGGAGCTATGGCAGTCAAGTGGTTTGAGCCGCCCGCGCTCCGGCGGCGGACACCGCGCCCCGCGCCCGCCGCCGCGGGCGACGGCCGCACCACGGCGCCGAGGCCGTGGTGGCCGCTGTCCGCCACCCTCGTCCTCGCCCTGCTGTGCCTGGCCCTGGCCGCGTGGGACAGCCGGATGCCCGGGCCGCGCGGACCCGACGCGCCCGCCGGAACCTTCTCCGCCGCGCGGGCCACCGCGCACGTCCGCGCCATCGCACAGGAACCGCGCCCCCACGGGTCCGCCGCGCAGTCACGCGCCCGCGATCACCTCGTACGCACCCTGACCGGCCTCGGCATCGACACCCGGGTCCACACGGGAGCCGCCGCCGCCCACATGCCCGATCTGTCCCCCACCGGAGCGGACTCCCGGTACGCCAGCCTGCGCCTGGACAACATCGTCGCCCGTATCCCCGGCACGGACAGCACCCGCCCGGTCGCCCTGGTCACGCACTACGACTCCGTGGAGGCCGGCCCCGGCGCCAACGACGCCGGGGTCCCGGTGTCGGTGCTCCTGGAGACGGCGCGCGCGCTGCGATCCGGCCCCCCACCACGCAACGACGTGCTGTTCATCCTCACGGACGCCGAAGAGAGCGGCCTGCTGGGCGCGCAGGCCCTGGTGAACTCACCCGACGTGCTGCCGCGCGACGCCGTGGTGCTGAACTTCGAGGCACGCGGCAGCAAAGGGCCCAGCCTGATGTTCGAAACCGGGCCCGACGCCGCCTGGCTGGTCGACGCGCTCGCCGACCACGCCCCCGACCCCCGCACCAGTTCCCTGCTCGACGCCGCCTACGGCTATCTGCCCAACCTCACCGACTTCACCGTGTTCAAAAGGGCCGGCCACCAAGGACTCAACCTGGCCTACCTCGACGGCTACACCCACTACCACGGGCCGGACGACAGCCCCGAGAACGTCGACCCGGCCACGGTCCAGCACCAGGGCGACCAGGCCCTCGCCCTGGCCCGCGGCCTGGGCGCCGCCGACCTCGCGCACACCCCGCGCGGCGACTCCGTCTACTTCCAGGTCGCCGGACGGCTCCTCTCCTATCCGGCGGCGGTGGCCCTGCCGACCGCCCTCGCGGTGACCGGCCTCGCCCTGGCCCTGTTCCTGCGGCTCCGCGCCCGGGCGACGGTCACCGTCAAGGGCACCGCCCGCGGCCTGGCGGTCGTCCTGGGCCAAGTGCTGCTCGCCTGCGGTGCCGCCTTCGCCCTGGCACCGCTGACGGCGTCCGGGCACGCCGAGTTCAGCCACTACGGCGACATCCCCGGCCACGGGCCGGCCGTCACCGGGTTCCTGCTGCTCGCGCTCGCCCTCGGCACGGCACTGGCGCTGCTCACCCGCCGCTGGGCCGGCCGCCGCGACCAGGTCACGGGCGCGATCGTGCTCTGGCTGCTGCTCGCCTGCGCCACGGCGGCATTCCTGCCCGGCGCCAGCCACGTGTTCACCTGGCCCGCCCTCGGCCTCGTCGCCGCCGCGCTGCTCACCTCCCGCGCCGGCGCGGCAACGGCGGACCGGATCCTGGCGGCCGTCCTCGGCGTCCTCCCGCTCGGCCTGCTCGTCCTCCCGCTCGTACTGCTCCTGCCGACCGCGCTCGGGCTCGGCCTGGTGGCCGGACCGGTGGTGTTCGTGGTCCTGATGAGCGCACTGCTGCCCGCCGTGCTGCCGCCCGCGCCGCGGCCACGGCTGCTGCCGCTCGTCCCGGCCACGGCCGCGGCCGTCAGCGCCGCGCTCCTCGCGGCCACCGCCCTGTTCCCCGTGCGGGACGACCACCCCGGCCGGGCCGACCTGCTCTACGTCCTCGACGCGGACCGGCGCCGGGCGCACTGGCTGAGCGGCTCCCCGCCGGACGCGTCCAGCGAGCGGTTCCTGCCCCAGGGGGCCGAGCCGGCCTCGGTGGCCGACCTGTGGCCGGGCTGGCAGGTACCGGTCCGGCGCGGCCCGGCCGCAGTGCGCCCGCTCGCCGCCCCCAAGCTCACCACGACACTCGTCGGGGACGACGGCGCCGACGGGCGGCGCGTGCGCGTCACCGCCGCATCACGGCGCGGCGCCCGGGAACTGGTGTTCCTGGTGACGGGCGCGGCCGTACGCGGCTACACCCTCACCGGCGTACCCGGACACCACCGGGACACCCCGGCCGGCAACCCGCCGTGGGAGCTGTGGGTCCGCCAAGTACCCGACCGCGGACTGCGGTTGGAACTGGAGCTGGCACCGGGACCGGTGACCGTCCGGGTCATCGACCGCACGACGGGACCGCCGGCCGACCCGGGGGACCAGCCGCGGTCCGAACCCCGCCCCCCGGCCCTCGGCGTGGCCTCCTTCAGCGAGGCCACCATGGTCATGACCGCCCGCACACTCGGCTAGAGAGGCCCGCGACGGGCCGAGGCCACGCCGGGCCGTGAAAGCCTCCCCGCGGGCCTCCCCGACCCCGGCAGCGCACCGACATCGGCGGAACCCACCCCCGGTGCGCGCAGCCGACAGCGTGCGCCGGCGCCGAAGTTCCCGCCGCCGGGCAGAAGGTGTGGCCGCCGCCGGGCCGCCGGCCGGCCCACACAGAACGGCCCGGGCCGGATCACCCGGCCCGGGCCGTTCCTGCCTCACGCGCCGCACGGGCCGTCGTGGGGCGGCGACGGGTCAGCCCGTCTGCTGCTGCGCGGGCAGGCGGCCGGCCAGGACGCCGGCCGCCTTCTTCACGTCACGGCAGATCTGCGGGGTCATCGCCGTGGTCCGCGACAGGCGCAGCTCGACGCTGGACCGGTCCCCGTCCGCCAGGAAGACCTTGCAGACGCCGTTGAGGGCGCCCTCCAGCATCACGGCGTCCCTGCCCTTGATCTCCATCTTCGTGCGCTTTCCGTCGCCGGAGACGGCGGCGTCGAGCGGGCGGTCCTCCGGCCTCAGGGTGAGCGTGCCGTACTCGTGCTCCTGCGCGGTGCAGCCGTCCTCGGCGATGGAACTGACGGCGGGCTCGCTCAGGCCCAGCTCCTGCGCGACGGGCCGCAGCATCGTGCAGGCCGGGGTGTCGGAGGCCGGCGGCTCCGTGGCCGAGGAACTGCCGCACGCGGCAGCTCCCCAGGTGGCGCACGCCAGCGCCGCGGCCGCGGCCAGGGCACGCCGAACGGGGTGACGGGTCATGATGTTGCGCTCCGATCTATCCGGTGGTCATCGGCTCGGCACGAGAGACGAAGAGAGGAAAAGGGGTCCCCGGCAGAAGCCGGGGCAGGGGTCAGCGCTGGAGGATCGCGCACGCCCAGTGCATCCCGCGGCCGTTGGCGGCGAGCGCCACGAGGTCCCCGGCCGCCAGCTCGCCCGCCTCGTCGAGACGGGCCAGGCAGAACAGGTGATCGGCGGCGCCCAAGTGTCCGTGGCGGGCCGCCAGGCGGGCGTTCGTCCGCTCCGCCGGCACCCCGATCAGCTCGGCCTGGGCGCCGAGCACCCGGGTGTTGTCGTTGAGCAGCACCAGCCGTGCCAGGTCCTCCTCCGTGCACCCGGCGTGGCGGCAGGCGCGGTGCACCGCGCGCGCGGTGCGCTCGTCGATCTCCTCGGCGAAGGCGGCCATCCGGTCGGCGTCGTGGCCGAAGTGCTCGACGATGTCCCAGGCGTCGCGCACCGCGGGCATCTCGGTCCCGGGCACGAACGGGTGCCGCCCGCCGCCGACGTCCATCCGGAAGAAGTCCGCGTACCGCCCGTCGCTCTCCGCGTAGGAGGCCCGCCAGCGCAGACCCGGCGCGCCCCGCACCGCGAGCGCCGCGGCGGCGCCGTCGGAGAACAGCAGCGAGTGGGTGTCCAGACGGTTCCAGTACGCCTCGACGGTGCGGTTGGCGCCGATCACCAGGGCCGTGCCGTAGTCGGGGTGGGTGGCGAACCGGCCCGCCAGGGTGTCCAGGGCGGTGACGCCGCCGACACAGCCCTGGTCCACGAGCACGGCCTCGGCACGGACCAGGCCCAGCGCCTGCTGGACCCGGGCCGCGGCGTCCCAGTACAGGTGGTCGGCCAGGTCGGTGAGGGCCACCACGACCAGATCCACATCGCGCGGGTCGACGCCCCGCAGGGCCCGCGCGCCCGCCTCCACGGCCAGGTCGGTGACGCTCACCTCGGGCAGCGCACGGTGGAGGTACTCGTAGCCGTATCCCAGGACGCGTTCGATGTCCTCGGTGTACTCGGCCACGATGTCCTTCACGGCGATCTCTTCGCCCAGGGCGACGCCGAAGGCACTCAACCCGTAATCCATTGGCGCACCTCACGGTAGGTCGACGAGTCGCTCGAGCTGTTCGGGGTCGCTGAGGGAGTCCGAGACGGCCCGCAGGAACGCGACCGCCTCCCGGCCGTTGACCACCCGGTGGTCGTAGGCGAGACCGAGGGTGACCACCGTGGCCGGCACGGGCGCCCCGTCCGCCAGGACGAGCCGGGTGAGCGGGCCGCCCACCGAGACCATGCACAACTGCGGCCACATCACGATCGGCTGGACGACGACGACTCCGGGCTCGACGTTCAGCGACACCGTGATGGCCCCGTCGGCGAGCTCTCCCGCGGTGAGCTCGCCCCGGAACGCCTTGAGCCGGAAGTCCATCAGGTCGTCGGCGAGTTCGGTCAGCGGCCGGTCGGCGCAGTCCCGCAGCACCGGGGCGTACAGGCCGTTGCCGACGTCCACGGTTACCGCCACGTCCGCGCCGTCGGCCAGCTCCACGGTCCGCTCGTCCAGGAGCGTGCCGAACAGGTGCGGGAAGACGGGCTGCGCCGCGGCCACCGCCCTGATGACCGCCTCCGGCAGGCCGACGTCCGCGCCGGACTTCTCCGACAGCGTCCGAAGGCGCGCCAGCAGGGCGTCCACCTGGACCTCGACCGCCGAGAACGCGGCGGGCACCTCGCGGTGCGCACGGGAGACCACGGCGGCGGTGCCCTGCTGGACACGGTCCAGGACATGGATACGCCGGCCCGGCCCGGCCGCGCGGGCGGCGGGTACGGCTTCCTCGGCCGCCACGGGAGGTACGGCTTCCTCGGCCGCCGCGGCGGGGGAGGGGCCGGGGGGCGGGGCGAAGGCCGGGCCGGGGGGTGCGGTGAACAGCTCGGCGAGGAACTCGCCCACCCCGATCTCGACGCCGGCCGGGGCGTGCACCCTGAGGTACCCGGACGCCGGTGCCTCGATCTCCTCCACGGCCTTGGAGGTCTCGACCTCGACCAGCGGCGCGCCCTGCTCCACGTACTGTCCGTCCTCGGCCTGCCAGTCGAGCACCAGGTAGGCGGTGTCGTTGTTGTTCAGCTTGGGCACCGCGACCGGCACTCCGGCCGCCCGCGTGTCCGGCTCGGCCGCCTGCGTGTCCGGGGCGGCTGTCCGCGTGTCGGGGGCGGTCTGTCGCGCCGCCGGTCCGGCCGGCCGCGTGTCCGGCGCGAGGGCCTGCGTCACCGCGTCCACGATCTGCCGGACCCCGAGCAGCACCTGGGCCTCCAGGTGCGGCGCGGTGGGAACCACGGAGTCGGCCGACGACAGCAGCAGCACCGGGGCGTGCAGCTCGCGCCAGGCGAGCTGATGAATCCGGGCCGCCACGTCGGCCCCCCAGGTGCCGCCCTCGGTGCTCTCCTCGGCCACCGCCACGAGCCGGGCACCCGTGATCAGCGGCAGCACCGGCTCCAGGTCCAGCGGATACAGCCGGGCGGGCACGAGCAGCCGCACGCCCCGTCCCCGCTCGCGCAGCTGCCGGGCGGCGTCCAGGGCACGGTGGGCGACCCCGCCGGGGCAGAGCAGCACCACGTCGGCGCGGCTGTCGTCCGTGGCGCTCACGTGCGCCCAGCCGGTCGGACCGTCCAGCAGGGAGAACCGGTGGGCCTCGTCCACGACACCGTGGCGGAACAGGCGCCGGGTGTAGAGGACCTTGTCCTCGAACAGCATCGCGGGCCCGTCATCCAGCCCCTGCGACAGCAGCGCGTAGGGATCGTGGAACGGCGTCGTCTCGTACAGCGCCAGATTCGGGATGCCGAGGAAGTGCTTCTGCACGCTCTGACTGTGGGTCGGGCCGTAGCCCCGGTTGCCGCCCACCGGACAGCGCACGACCACCCGCATCGGCACCCGGTCGCCGTACATGGTCACCGACTTGGAGATCATGTTGAGGATCTGGTCGAAGGCGAGCGCGGCGAAGTCGCCGAACATCATCTCCACCACGGCCTGATCGCCCGCGAGCGCGAGGCCGGCCGCGACCCCGGAGATGCCCGCCTCGCTCAGGGGGGTGGTCAGCACCCGGTCCGGGTGGCGGGTCGAAAGACCCCGGGTCACCTTGAAGGCGCCGCCGTAGGGATCGTGTACGTCCTCGCCGAGCAGATGGAGGGCCGGCCGCTCGTCGAAGAGCCGGTGCAGGGCGCTGTTGAGGGCCTCCACGACCCGGGGCGCGGGCTGCGTCGTCACCCTGTGCTCCCCTTCTTCTCCTTCTCCCTCTCCTTCTCCGCGAGGATCGCCCGCAGCCTGCCGACCGACCGGCAGGCGCGTGCCTCACGGGCGGTGAGCCGTATCCCGTACCTCTTCTCCACGTGGGCGACGATCTGGACGTGCCGCAGGCTGCTCCAGGCCGCCGTGGTGGCCGGACCGGTGTCCTCGGTCACCTCCTCGGCGGGCACCTGCAGGACGTCGGCCACCAGCAGGGTCAGTTCGCTCATGAGCTCACCATCCTCGTGTCGCTCGGGCCGGCCGCCGTCCACTGGGCCGGCGGCCGCGCCTCCACCTCCTCGGCCACCCTCTCCATCTCCGTTCGTATGCGCGCGTCGAGTTCGAGGAACGGCCGGCCCAGACGGGCGGCCAGCTCCTGATGCCAGTCGGCCGCCCACAGGGCGTCGACCTCGTCGCGGGGGCGGGTGTCGTCGCCCTTGCTGTGCGGGCCGAGGCGGCGCGTGGTGAACTGCACCACCGCCGGGCGGTGTTCCTCGCGCACCCGCCGCACCAGCGGCGCCATCCGCTCCCGGATCTCCGGTATGCCGTGGCCGGTGATCTCCAGGAAGTCGATGCCGAACGCGGCGGCGCGGTCCGCGAGGGAACCGGCCATCTCCAGGTGCGTCGGCGTGGACTGGGCGATGCCGTTGTGCTCCACGACGACGAGCACCGGCACCTGCCACAGCGCGGCCATGTTGAGTGCTTCGTACACCGCGCCCTCGCCCCAGGTGCCGTCACCGGTGAACGCCACGGCGATACGGCCGGACCCGGTGCGCTTGCAGTGCAGGCCGAGCCCCACCGCCAGCGGCAGGCTCTGCCCCTGGACACCGGTGGAGTGGAACCCCTCGCGCCGGATGTGCTGGCTGCCGCCGACACCCGAACACACCGCCCCGGCCCGGCCCATGATCTCCGCGAGCAGGCCGGCGGGGTCGCGGAACAGGGCCAGGTAGTGGCCGTGGCCCCGGTGGTTGCTGAGCACGAAGTCACCCGCCAGGAGCGGCGCCAGGGCGACCGGGACGTACTCCTGCCCCAGGCAGGTGTGCGTGGTCCCGTTCAGCCGCCCCTCGGAGAACATCCTCAGCAGCACGGTTTCGAAGTGGCGGATGCCCAGGAGGGCTTCGAGGTCTCGGGCATCCGGTGCGCGGAACGGTTCCCGCCCTTCAGCGGTCATACCTGACGCCTCCCAGCGGGCTGGACAACGGAATTCTTCGCGGGCGGGACCGACCCTCCGGAGGCCCCCTGGACGGGAGGCACCAGCGGGCTCGGGACAAGGCGCGGCCTCGTCGGGGCGTGACGCTAACGAGCCCTGTTCTCAAACCGGTATCACCGCCAGGCCGCCCGCTCTTAGGGGCCTCTCACCCCGTTCTCACCTGCTTGCGGCCGCCGCGCGCCGCACCCTTAACTGGTCGTGCGTCCCGGAGAAAGCGGCCCGCGTACCACCCTTTCGCCTGCCTCGCGCGCCGTCGTTTCCCAGCGCGTCTCCCGCCCCATGGCCGTACCAAGCCCGCACCCCCGCACCCCCGCGCCTTCGCGCGCCGCGGCCCGCCGGCCCCGCGCTCCAGGCGGGACACCCGACCGAAGGAGTCAGCAGATGCCGCACTCGCCGCAGGTGCTCATCGTCGGCGCCGGCCCCACCGGACTCGCGCTCGCGGCGGAACTTGCCGGGACCGGCGTCTCCTGCCTCGTCGTCGACCGGCACACCGAGCGCGGCACGCTCTCCCGTGCCTGCACCGTCGAGCCCCGCACCCTGGAACTCCTCGACATGCGGGGGCGGGCCGACGACGTCCTGGCCGCGGGACTGGAGTGCCCCAACCCGCCGCTCGGCAACGAGGACGGCCACCTGGACTACGGCCTCCTCGACACCAACTTCCCCTTCAGCCTGTCGATTCCGCAGTCCAGGACCGAGGATGCGCTGCAGAAGGCGGCCGAGAAGGCGGGCGCGGAACTGCTCTTCGGCACGTCCGTGACCGGCCTGGAACAGGACGACTCGGGCGTCGAGGTACGCATGGAAGGACCGGCCGGTCCCCTCACCGTGCGGGCGCGGTACGTCGTCGGGTGCGACGGCGTGTACAGCACCGTGCGCGAGGCGATCGGGGTGGAGTACGACGGCTGGAACTACGAGCAGTCCCTGATGATGGCCGACGCCCGGCTGAGCAGCCCGCCCGGGCCGGCCGAATACGCCCGGATCACCCGGCGCGGCATGGCGGCCTTCTTCCCCTTCAAGGACGGCACGTACCGGATCATCGTGCTCGACCGCCAGAAGTTCACCGTCCCCGCCGACGAGCCGCTGACCCTGGAGGACCTGAGCGAGAGCTGCGCGGCCATCCTCGGCCTGGACGCCGGCATCCACGACCCGCTGTGGCTGTCGCGGTTCCGCAGCTCCCAGCGGCACGCCAAGCACTACCGGGCCGGCCGGGTCCTGCTCGCCGGGGACGCCGCGCACACCCACATCCCCTCCGGCGGCCAGGGGCTGCAGACCGGCATCCAGGACGCGTTCAACCTCGGCTGGAAACTCCGGCTGGTGATCGAGGGCGCGGCGCCCGACGCCCTCCTGGACAGCTACGAGGCCGAGCGCTACCCGATCGCCGCCGACACCCTGCGCAAGACCGACCTGTCCTTCCGCTTCGAGACCTCCGACGGCCTGCCGGCCCGCATCCTGCGCAAGGTCACCATGTGGTCGATGCGGATCAGGGCGGTGCACCGGCTCAACGTCGAGCACCTGTCCGGACACGCCCTGCGGTACCCGCCCGACCGGGGCGGCCGCTGGGTGGGCCGCCGCGTGCCCGACCGCCCGCTCGCCGCGCCGCAGGCAGCGGGCCGGCTCTACGAGCTGTTCCGTGACGGCCACTTCGTCCTGCTCGGCCCGGACGACCGCGTACCACCGGCCGCGACCGCGTGGTCGGCGCGCCTGCGCACCGGTGTGCTCGCCGAACCGATCGGCGACCGCTGGCCGCGTCACGTCCTGATCCGGCCGGACGGATACGTCGCCTGGGCCGGCCGGACCCCGGACGCGGGCCTGGAAGGCGCGCTGCACCGCTGGTGCGGCGCCCCGCGACCGGCCGCCGGCTGACCCGCGCCGACCGACGGCCGGGCCACGCCTGCGCCCGGCCTTCCGCGGCCCACGACGGGCCCTACTGCCGTGCGGTCCGTCCGGGCGCGCGGCTGGGAGAACATCTGCGATGTCCGCGCTCTTCGTAGCCCTGATGCTTCCTCTCCTCGCCGCCGTCCACTACTACGTGTGGCGGCGCACGGTCCGTGACACCACGGTCCGCGGCTCCCGGCCGCGCCGCATCGGCACCGCGGTGATCATGCTGCTCGGGCTGTGCCTGGTCCTCGCGCCGCCGGGCGAGTGGACGCTGCCGAGGCCGCTGGCCGTCGCCGTGGTCTGGGCGGGCTTCCTGTGGGCGGCCGTGCTCCTCTACCTCACCCTCGCGCTCCTCGTCGGCGAGGCCGTACGCCCCCTCCTGCTGCGGGCGGCGCGGCACCGGCCGGCCGCCGCAGCCGAACCGGCCCAGGTCCCCGCCCCTGCCCCCGCCCCCGCCGCCGTGCCCGGAACGGGGACGGGGACGGGGACGGCAGCGGAGGAGGGCACGGCGGCCGCGGGCACGGCGCACACGGCACAGGCAGCCGTCCCCGATCCGTCCCGGCGGCTGTTCGTCGCCCGGGGCATCGCCCTGGCCGCGGGGGCCGCGGCGGCCGCGACGGTCGGCCACGGCGCCCGCACCGCGCTCGGCCCGCCCCGGCTCAAGCACCTCACCGTGCCGCTCACCCGGCTCGACCCGCGGGCCCACGGCTTCCGGATCGCCCTGGTCAGCGACATCCACCTCAACACCATCGCCGGACGCGCCCGCACCGAGCAGATCGTGGACCTCATCAACGGGACCGAACCCGACCTGGTCGCCGTCGTCGGCGACCTCGTGGAGGACGGCTCCGTACGGGACATGGGGCGGGCCGCCGAACCGCTCGCCCGGCTCCGGGCGGCCCACGGCAGCTTCTTCGTCACCGGCAACCACGAGTACCACGCCGGCGCGGAGCAGTGGCTCGACCTGGTACGGGATCTGGGCCTGCGCCCGCTGGAGAACGAGCACGTCGCGCTGGAGGGGTTCGACCTCGCCGGAGTCAACGACGTCACCGGCGAGGAGCACGGCCAGGGCCCCGACTACGACGCCGCCCTCGCCGGGCGTGACCCGGACCGGGCCGTGGTCCTTCTCGCCCACCAGCCCGTGCAGGTCCACGAGGCGGCCGAGCGTGATGTGGACCTGCAGTTGTCCGGCCACACCCACGGCGGGCAGTTCTGGCCCTTCACCTACCTCCCGGCCCTGTCCCAGCCCACCGTCGCCGGCCTCGACCGGTACGGCGACACCCAGCTCTACGTCACCCGGGGCACCGGTTTCTGGGGGCCGCCGGTGCGGGTGGGCGCGGACCCGGACATCACGGTCGTCGAACTGGCGTCGCCGCGCGCGTGATCCACGCCGGTCCGGCGCGGCGAGGACGACGAAGACCCGGCCCGGCCCCTCCGTGCCGCGCGCCTTCGGGCCCCTGCGGCAGGGGCACGCCCGCGGCGGGGCGCGGCGGGGCGGGGGCGGGAGTGGAAGGCGGCTGCCTGGAGTACCGGCGCCGGTGAGGGTGCCGCCCGGGCCGAGGAGCACATCGAGGGCGTCCACCCTGCGCCGGATGCCGGATGCCGGATGCCGGATGCCGGATGCCGGATGCCGGATGCCGGATGCCGGATGCGGGGTGCGGGGTGCCGGAGGGGCGCGGGCCCGGGGCGGCCTCGTCGAGCACGGCCGTCAAGCGCACGCCGACCGGCCTGCGGCCGTAACCGGCGCGGCTCTCGCGGGGGAGATCCCGGCCCGGGACTCCCTCCCCGACCACCTGCACCCGACCACCTGCACCCGACCACCCGCACCCGACGACCCGTGCGGCGCGGCCCGTCCCGGCCCCGCGACGTCCCGTACGAACCCGGTCACGTCCGTCCGCCCTCTCGCCACGTCTCAGGGCAGGGGCACGGAGGTCCCACCACCCCGAACGGATCGATCACATGGCCGTGCGGCGCCCGTGCGCAGCGCACGGTGGCCTCATCACCGGCCGGCGATCGCCATGGACCGCAGGGCGAGCGCGTCGACCTTTCCCCCCGCCGTCCTCGGCAGCGCGGGCAGCACCTCGATGTGATCGGGGCGCATCGCGTCGGGCAGCGTCTCGGCGATCTTCCGGCGCAGTTCCGCGTCCGCGACCTCGGTGTCCAGCGCCACGAAGGCGACGAGCCGTTCGCCCGCCTTCTCCTGACGCAGCAGCACCGTGCAGTCGGCGACCGCCGGATGCCGGCGCAGCGCCGCCTCGACCTCGCCGAGTTCGATGCGGAACCCGCGGACCTTCACCTGGTGGTCGACCCGGCCGAGGATGTGCAGCCGCCCGCCGGGCGACCACAGGCCGCGGTCACCGGTGCGGTAGAGGCGCCGGCCGGCCTCGAACGGGTCGGGCAGGAACCGCTCGGCGGTGAGCGCCGGCCGACGGTGGTAGCCGTGGGCCACGGCGGGACCGCCGAGGTAGATCTCGCCCGGCACGCCCGGCGGTACCGGCCGCAGCCGCGCGTCGAGCACGTAGGCACGGTAGTTGGGCACCGGGCGGCCGATCGGGATGCCCGCGCCGGCCGGCTCCGCGGGCCCGCAGCGGTGCGTGGTCGCCCATACGGCGCACTCGGTGGGCCCGTAGTCGTTGAACAGCGGCGCGTCGGGGCAGTGCCGCAGATGCTCGGCGACGGTCTCGGGTGTCAGCTGCTCCCCGCCCACGGCCACCATGGCGAACCGGCTCAGCACCGTCGCGTCCGCGACCTGGAGCACGATCCGGTAGTGCGAGGGCACGGCGTGGACATGGGTGATGTCCGCGCGCTCCAGCAGCCGCAGCAGCGCGATCGGGTCGTGCGCCTCCTTCTCGGTGGGCAGCACCACGGTGCCGCCACCGGTCAGTGCCCAGTACATGCCGCCCGCCGCACCGTCGAAGCACAGCGGCGGCAGCACCAGATCACGGCCCGGCGCGGGCCCGGCGGCGGCCCGTGCCGCGGTGGACGCGACGATCGCCCCGTGGTGCACGGCGATGCCTTTGGGCACCCCCGTGGAACCGGAGGTGTAGATGACGTACGCCGTGTCGTCGGGGCTGACCCGCACTCCGGGGCAGTGGCCGGGCAGGCCCTCCATGTCGGCGGGCAGCAGCACCGGCACCGGCACGTCGGCCTCGGGCGGCCGCGGGGCGAGCAGCGCGTCGGCGCCCGCGTCGCGCAGGATGTGCCGGATGCGCTCCGCCGGATAGGTCGGCTCGATGGGCACGTAGGCCGCGCCCGACTTCAGTACGCCGAGCATCGCGACCACCGACTGCGCGGCGCGCTCGGTGAGCAGAGCCACCAGGCGGCCCGGTCCGATGCCCTCGGCGCGCAGCCGGTGGGCCACCCGGTTGGCGGCGAAGTCCAGTTCACGGTAGGTGAGTTCGGTGTCGCCGCACACCACGGCGACCGCGTCCGGGGTGCGGCGGGCGCACCGTTCGACCAGGGTGTGCAGGCACACCTCTTCCACCGGGCGCGCCGGGCCGCGTGACCACGCCTGGAGCGCGGCCCGCTCCGCGCCGGTCGGCGCGTCGATGTCATGGACCGGGGTGTCGCCGAGCAGCGCCTGAAGGACGCCCGGCAGCCGCGCGGCGAACGCGGCGACCGCGTCCGGCTCGAAGAGCCCGGTGTCGTAGTCGACGCGCAGCCCGTCCCCGTCGGGGTCGAGCAGGACCAGCAGGCCGTGCCGGGCCACGGCGTCGGGGAGCCGTACCCCCGCCACCGTACGGTCGCCGACGCGCTGCGCCCCCAGCCGCCCGCCCGGGGCCACGGCGAGCGTCGCCCGGGTCTGCGCGGGCACGGGGGTGCCCGCGTCGACCGCCCGCTCGGCCCGCCGCAGCAGTGCGGTCCCCTTGAGCGTCTCGTCCACCCGCAGGGACACCGCCGCCGGGTCGGCGCCCGCGAGGAGGAGTCGGCTTTCCTCCGGGCCGCCGTACCGGGCGAGGAGTAGGTTCACGGCGGCCGCCAGGGCCGCCTCGGCGGGCATCCCGGCCGCCCGCAGCCGGTCGGCGACCGGCCCGGCCGGGATGTGCACCGTCGCCGCGACCCCCGACGGCGAACCGCCGGACCGCAGGGCGGCCGGCAGCTCTGCCGCCAGGGGCGCCGCGACGTCCCCGGCCCCCGCCCGCGGAAAGGGGGAGCCCGGGGTGAACAGCCACCGCATGACCGCGGCCGGCGGCAGCGGGGCGGCGGTGACGACGACCAGGAGGAACCGCTTCTCGGTGAGCCGGCCCAGGAGCACGCGGGCGTGCCCGGTGTCCGCGCGGGCGGCGGCCACCTCTTCCCGGACCAGCTCGCCCCACGCCGACTCGTCCGCCACGCCCGTCAGGTCGTGCACGGTGAGCGTGACCTGCGGCCGCTGCGCGGCGAGCCGGGTGCGCAGCGCCGGCACGTCCGCCGGGCCGCCGACGAGCCAGGCGTCGGCGAGCGGACTGTCCGCCACCGGCCTCGTGTTGTCGGACACGGTTCCTCCTGCTCTCGTCACGGGCGTCAGATCAGGACGCGTTCCCGCGCCGTGCGCCGGTGCGTGCGGGACTTGCGCAGATCCCGGGTGACGACCACCTTCTTCAGCCAGCGGTCGGTGCCGTCGAACCGGGCCTTGAACGCGCTGCGCCCGTGCACCGCCTTGAAGTTGTCGACCACCAGCAGATCCCCGGCACTGAGCGGCACGTCGACCAGGTTGCGCTGCAGCTCCCGGCACAGGGCGTCCAGCGCCTCGGTGGCCTCCCCATCACCCGGCAGGGCCGACATGAACTCCGGGTCGATGCGCAGGTACGGCTGCTCGGGATGGCCGAACAGCACGGCGCACGGCTCCGGATCGTCCTCCATCAGATGGATGGAGTGCGCCGTACCCTGGTGCTCGGTCAGCTGCTGCGCGTTCTTGAGCTGCAGCGTGTCCGGGCGGATGAGGAACCGGGGCTCGGACAGCACGGCACGCTGACCGTCCGTCAGTTCCACATCGTCCACACTGGCCACCACCGTGGGCACGGCATCGTGATTGCGCAGCCCCAGGAGCATCAGGTAGTCGCAGCGGTACGGGTGGAAGCCGTCCTCGGTGTGCCAGGCGAGCTCCACCGTGCCGTGCCCGCTCTGGGACTCCTCCTGCCCCGGCATGGGCAGCACGTCGTGCACGAGCCGGCCGCCCTGCAACGTCGACCATCCGAAGACGTCACCGAGGTGTGCCGAGGCCAGCAGCAGGAACACCGCGTGCGCCTCGGCCTCGGTGTCCCGCGGTACGTCGTGCCAGTGCTGCGGGGTCGGACCGATCCGGTCGTCGCCCACCGGCACGCCCCGCACCACCAGGGCCGACGCCGTTTCACCGGCCCGGAACTCCTGTAACTCCTTGACCAGGGACGACGGCAGCCGGTGGCCCTGGGACGGCAGGTCGTCGAACAGTTCCGGTGCGCTGCTCGACCCGTACCGGGCGAGCACCGATGCGGTGAGCGTGCGCAGCGCGCTCCGGTCGGCGTCGTCGAGGTTCACGTAGCGGATCACGCGCACCCCCCCGGCCCCGGCACACGCAAGCATTCTCGTATGTTCATCACATCCCCTTTCGCCGCGATCAACTGGCGGCGTCCTGCGGCACGATGTCCTCGGGTGCCGGCAGATAGCCGGCGTCGACCAGGAAGCGGAAGCAGGAGTGCGCCCACTCCTCGCTGACCGGAGGGCAGCTGATGCCCGAGCCCTCGAGCGCCTCGGTGAGCATCCGGCACTCGTCCATCGGGTTGATCTGCTTCTGCAGTTCCGGGTCGAGCGCGGCGTGGCGCATCGTGGCCACGCGCAGCAGCGGCGTCATCGGGAACAGGATGTGGTCCTCGTCGACGTTCAGGGCCTGCTGGCGGGCGTCCTCCTCGTCGATCACGTTCAGGTCGTAACCGAACGAGCGCAGCCACTGGTAGCACTGCGTCATCGTGGTCGGCGCCGGGTTGGTGATGTTGAAGTTCTTGCCGAAGTTCTCCTCCCGCAGGGACGTGTAGACGATGGCCTCGGCCGTGAAGTCCACCGGCACCGCGTTGATGACGTCGTTGTAGAGCGGCAGCACCCCCAGGTCCAAAAAGCCCCGCAGGTAGACGTACAGGTAGTCGGTGTGGTGCGAGGCACCGGTCTCGGTGTGGCCGGTGATCATCCACGGGCGCTGCATGGTGACCGGGATGCCGCGGTCCCGCGCGATGTACATGATCTTCTCCGCCAGCCACTTGCTGCGCGGGTAGCCCGTGGGGATCTTGATGGGCCGCGGGTCCAGGTCCTCCTCGGTGAACGGGCGCTCCGTGGCCGTGCCCATGAACACGTCGACACTGGAGACGAAGTGCACCGACTTCAGCGTCTCGGTGGTGGCCAGCCGCAGCACCTCCTTGGTGCCCTCGACGTTCGCCGGCCGCGCCGCCTCGTACGGATAGGTGAAGTTGACGACGGCACCGCTGTGGTAGATCACGTCGATCTCGGACGCGCAGGCCGCGAAGTCCTCGTCGTCCAGGCCCAGACGGGGCTTGGCCAGGTCACCGATGACCATCCGCATACGGGAGCGGTAGGACTCGTCCCAGGCGTGGTAGGTGCGCAGCGTCTGCTCCATGCGCTCCCACGCGGCCTCCTCGTTCTCCGCGCGGATCAGGCAGTGCACCATCGCCTCGGTGCGCTTGATCGCCTCCACCACGATGAACGCGCCCAGGTAGCCGGTGGCACCGGTGACCAGGACATGGCGCGGGTTGAACAGCTCGGCGCGCGGCAGATTCCCGGGCGTGATCTCCTCGGGAAGCGTGATCTCCGCGTGCAGCTCCTCCAGCTGCTGGGCGTACAGGACCTCGCTGTCGACGTTGTCGCGCTGGCGCCGGTCCTCCTCGATGGCCTGCGCGACACCGGCCACGGTCGGCACCCGGAAGATCTGCTCCACCGGCAGCGTCACCCCGTGCGTCCGCGACAGCTGCGCGGTCAGCCGCGCCACCAGCAGCGAGTTGCCGCCCAGCTCGAAGAAGTCCGCGGTGGCACTGACCGTGGCAAGCCCCAGCAGCGAGCAGAACGTCTCGGCGATCTCCGCCTCCAGCTCGGTGCCCGGCTCGACGAAGTCCTCCAGACCCAGGTCCGGGGCGGGCAGCGCCGCGGTGTCCGTCTTGCCGTTACGGGTGAGCGGCATCTTCTCCAGCGTCACGAACGCGCTGGGCACCATGTAGTCGGGCACCTGCTCCAGCACATGCTTGACCAGCGCTTCCTTCGTCACCACCCGGCCGATGACCGGAACGACGTAGGCCACCAGACGGGGCACACCCGGCTGGTCCTCGCGCACCATCACCGTCGCGGCGGCCACCAGCGGATGGCGCCGCAGCACGTTCTCGATCTCGGTCAGCTCGATACGGAAGCCACGGATCTTGACCTGCGTGTCGGCGCGGCCCAGGAACTCGATGGTGCCGTCCTGCCGGAAACAGGCCAGGTCACCGGTCCGGTACAGACGCGCCCCGGGCTCCTCGGAGAACGGGTCCGGCAGGAAGCTCCCGGCCGTCATCGCCGGCCGGTTGACATAGCCGCGCACCACACCCGCACCACCGATGTACAGCTCACCGGGCACCCCGGGCGGCACCGGGTTGAGCGCCTTGTCGAGCAGATGGATACGGGCGTTGGGGATAGGACGGCCGATCGGCACCCGGCTGCCGCGCGCGTCCTGGGCCGACACCGCGTGCACCGACGCCCACACGGTCGCCTCGGTGGGACCGTACTCGTTGAACAGCGCGACCCCCGGCGAGCGACGGAAATGCGTCTCCACCAGGCCGGGCGGCAGCACCTCACCGGCCAGGACGGTGGTGCGCACCGACGCGAACGCCTCGTCGTCCGTCTCCAGCAGCACGGCGTACTGCGAGGGCACACCGTCGACGTGCGTGACCTGCTTGGCACGGATCAGCTCGCTCAGCAGCCGCGGGTCGAGCACCTCCGTCTCGTTGGGCAGGACCAGCGTGCCGCCGCGCCGCAGCGTCCAGTACAGGCCACCGCCGGAGGCGTCGAAGGTGAACGGGGCGAGCACCAGATAGCGCTCCGGCAGCCCCGGCTGCTCGCACGCCGACCGGGCGAGCGTGGAGTGCACGATGTGCCGGTGTTCCACCGCCACACCCTTGGGACGGCCGGTGGAACCCGAGGTGTAGATGATGTAGGCCAGGCCGTCCGGGGCGACCTCCACCGCGGCCCGCTCGACCGGCTGCTCGGGGTCGGCGACCGGCAGCGGCACACCCCGCACGCCGGGCAGCTTGCCCGACAGGGCCTTAAGCGCGCTCTCGGCGCCGACGACGCACTCGATGCCCGCGTCCTCGGTGATGGCCGCGATCCGGTCCGCCGGATAGGACGGGTCGATCGGCACATACGCGCCGCCCGCCTTGAGCACACCGAGCAGGGCCACCATCGTGTGCACCGAACGGTCGGCGAGCACACCGATGCGGCTCTCCGGACCCGCTCCGTGCTCCGCGAGCCGCGCGGCCAGCGCCTCGGCGCGCAGGTTCAGGGAGGCGTACGTAAGCTCCGCCGTGCTGGAGGTGAGCGCCACCGCGTCGGGGCGGGCCGCCGCGCTCTGCTCGACGAGCTCGTGCAGCAGAGACGGACCCCCGTACTCGGCACCGGTGGCGTTCCAGGCGGCCAGCCGCTCCTGCTCGTCATGGCTGAGCAGCGGGAAGTCCGCCAGGGCACGCTCGGGAGCGGCGGCCGCCGACTCCAGCAGCAGCAGCATCCTGCCCAGCAGCCGCTCGACGGTGTCCCGGTCGAACAGGGCGGTGTTGAACTGCGCGCGCAGCACCAGCTCCCCGTCGCGCACCACCGCGTACAGGTCGATGTCGTGCGCCGTCCAGGTGACCGGCAGGTCGACCGGGCGGGCGGTGGCGCCCGGCAGCTCGCGGACCGCCCACTGCTCCTCGAAACCGAACAGCACCTGGAACAGCGGCGTGTGGCTCAGGTCGCGGGCCGGCTTGGCCGCGTCCACGATCTGCTCGAACGGCAGCCGCGCATGCCCCAGCGCCTGCGACAGCACCGACTGCGAGCGCCGCAGCAGACTCGACAGGGACTCGCCCGCCTCGAGTTCGAACCGCAGCGGCAGCGTGTTCTCCAGTGGACCCACCAGATCGGTGGCGCCCTCCTGCCAGGTGGGCGGCACCGGCACACCGACCGCGAAGTCGCTCTGCTGGGCATGGCGCGAGAGCACCGCCGCGAACCCGCTCAGCAGCACCCCGGACAGCGTGCCGCCGCCCGCCGCCGCGACCCCCTCGAGAGCCGCGTGCAGCCCGCGCGGCACGGAGACGCTCACCACGTCGGCGTCGATGGTCTTCACCGGCGGACGCGGCCGGTCCGTGGGCAGCTCCAGGGTGTTCAGACCCGACGTCCGCCCGCGCCAGAACGCAACGTCCCGCTCCGCGTCGTCACCGCCGAGCCACGCCTGCTGGGCGGAGCCGAGGGCCTGGATGTTCGCGACACCGGCGCCGGCCGCACCGCCGCCGCCGAGCTGCCCGGCGTACCCGGACAGGATCTCGTCGGTGAGCCGCCCGACCGAGGGACGGTCGGCCACCAGCTGATGGACGGTCAGGAGCAGGATGTGGTCCTCCTCCCCGAGCCGCAGCAGACTCGCCCGCACCAGCGGGCCCTGCGCCAGGTCGAACCGGCGGCGGGTCTCGGCCGCCGCGATCCGCTCCAGCTCCTCCTCCAGACGGCCGGGATCGACCTCGACCACCGGAAGCCGCAGCGACGCCACCGGCTTGACGGTGGCGAGCGCGTTGCCGTCCACCGTGCGGAACGTGGTGCGCAGCACCTCATGGCGCTGCACGACCGCCGCCAGCGCCTGCTGGAGCACGGCCGGGTTGATCCGGCCGGACAGCCGCACCGCGGTGCTGGTCTGCCACGGCCGCTTCTCGTCCAGCTGGATCAGCAGCCACAGACGGCGCTGCTCCAGGGTGAGGTTGCTGGTGAACGCCGATGCCGAGCCGTCGAGAAGACCGGCCAGGGCCGCGCGCTTCTCGTCAGCGGACAGTGAACTGATCTCATGCGCCGTGCTCATGTGCGGACTCCCGTCCTCGCTGTGGTGGTGGTCAGGCAGCGCGCTTGCGAACCGAGCGGGGACGCATATCGGTCCAGACCTTCTCGATGTGCTTGAGGCACTCCTGCTTGCTCCCGGTCCGGCCGGTGGCGGACCAGCCCGCCGGCACCGCCCGGTCGGCGAACCAGACGGAGTACTGGTCCTGTTCGTTGATGACGACCTGGAAGACCGTGTCGGCGTCGTCGATACCCATGCGTGGCTCCTGGTGATGTGAGGTGGTCGGTTGTGCGAATGTGGCTCGCGCGGATCACTTCAGCTGCCGCAGCAGCTGGTCGATCTCGTCGTCGGACATCCCCGCGAGCTGGCTGAGCACCGCCTCGTCGACGGTGGGCCGCCGCTCGCGGGCCCGCTCGAGTTCCTCGACGGCCGCGGCGAGACCGGTCGGGGTCGGCTGACGGAAGAACTCCCGGACGGGCACCTGGAGACCGAACTCCTCCCGTACCCGGCTGAGCAGCTTGGCGGCGAGCAGGGAATGACCCCCGAGGCCGAAGAAATCGGAGTGCACACCGACCTGCGGCAGCTTCAGAACCTCCCGGAACAGCTCCAGCAGCTGCCGCTCCACGTCGTTGCGCGGCGCGGCGTCCTCCAGCCCCTGCGCCGGCTGCTCCGGCGGCGCGGGCAGCGCCCCGCGGTCCACCGCCCCGTCGGCACCCAGCGGCAGTCCGTCGACCACCACGAACACCTCGGGAACCTCGCAGGCGGGCAGCGCGGCCCGGGCCCGGGCCCGCACCTGGGCGGCGAACGCCTCCCGCTCCGCCCGCCCGGCCGGCGTGCCCTCCGCGACGAGCCAGGCGACGAGAGCGCCACGCCGATCGGCCGTCACGGCCGCGCCGCGCACGCCCGGGAGGGCACACAGCCGCTGCTCGACCGCCGCCGCCGTGATCACCTGATCCCCGGCGAACAGCCGTCCCTCCGCGGGCCCCAGGACCTCCAGGGCACCGCCCCGGGATCGACGGCAGAGCAGCCCGGCCGAAACCGGAGGATGCGCGGCGTCGGCCAGATGCAGCTCGCCCACCACTCCCTCGGGCACCGGAACGCCTCGCACGTCGAGCACGCTGCGGACGGTGCCCGCAAGGGCAGGCCCCAGGTGACGGCCCCGCGAGCCGTCGAGCGGCGCCAGAGCCAGCGGCGTGGCCAGCGGCCGGGGAGCGGGACGGCCCAGGAACACCTGACAGCCGGTGCGCGCCAGCATGTCCACCAGCTCCGGGTCGAGGACCCCGCCGACGCAGACGAGCCGGGACCCCGCAGGCGGCGTCCACCCCGCGGTCAGCGCCCGCTGCCACGCCGGGGGAGCGGCGAGCACCAGCGCCCCGGGCGGCCCGCCCGGCGCCGGCGCCGGCCCCGACAGCATCAGGCTGCGGCCGTGCACCAACGGCATCAGCAGGTCCAGCGGGGACGGCGGCACGTCATCGCCGAGCAGCAGCACGTCGTCCTCGGCGCTCACCGACAGCCGCTCGGCCACCGCGGCCACCGCGGCGGCCAGCGCCCCGTGCGTCCACGCCGGCCCACCGCCCGCCCCCCGCCACGCGGGTGCGCCGGGGCCCGGCACGGCACCGGCCCCCACCGGATCGAAACGCGGCCCGGTGGTGATCAGCCACCCACCCGGCTCGCCCTCGTCCCGCCGCACGAAGGCGCCGTCGCGGTCGTGGCGATCGCCGTACGCCACCACACCCCCCACCTCCCACACCGCGAGGACGACGGCGAGCAGACCCGCCGACGCCTGCGGGGGAGTGGTGACCACGGTCCCCGGACCGGCGATGCCCTCCGCGCGCAGCGCCCGGGCCAGCGCGGCGGCCCAGTCACGCAGTTCACCCAGACTCACCACGGCGTCCGCGGCGGACACCGTCACCTCCTCCGCGCCGCGCCCCGCAAGCAGGTCAAGAACCGTGCGCCCGGCACCGGGAACGGGAACGGCGTCGGGAACGGGAACGGCGTCGGGAACGCGCCGGGCGACGCCTTCGCCCCCGCCCCCGCCCCCCGACGGCAGCGCCCCCACCGGCGTCTCCGGCTCCCGCACCGCCTGGGTGAGGATCTGCCGGTGCAGCTCCCCGATACGGGCCGCGGTCTCCTCGTCGTACAGCCCCTGGCTGTAGTCGAGCTGCAGGCGCAGCCCGTCGCCGTCCGGCAGCACCGTCAGCCACAGATCGAACTTCGCCGCCGTGCCGGTCAGTTCCACCGGGCTCATCGTCAGACCGGGCAACTCCACCGCCGTACCCGGTGTGTTGGGCATCGAGAACATCACGTCGAACAGCGGATTGCGGTCCACAGCACGGGCCTGCCCGACCTCCCGCACCAGCCGGTCGAACGGCATCCGGTCGTGCGAGAACGCGCCCACACACACATCACGGACCACGGACGCGGCCGCACCGAACCCCTCCCGCATCGGCAGCCGGGCACGCAGCACCAGCGTGTTGGCGAAGAACCCCACCAGATGCTCGGCGTCGGGATGGTGCCGCCCGGCCACCGGCGTACCCACGGCCACGTCGTCCTGCCCCGTCACCCGCGCCAGCGCCACCATGAACCCGGTGAGCAGCACCATGAACAGCGTCCCGCCCGACTGCCGGGCCAGACCCTCCAAAGAGGCCACCACCTCGGGAGCCAGCCGCTGCTCCACCCGGCCGCCCGCACCGCCGGCCCCTTCACCACGGGGCCGGTCCACCGGCAGCCGCAGGGGCTCCGTGCCCGCCAGGGCCTCGCGCCAGTACCCCAGCAGCCGCTCCATCCGCTCCCCGGCGACCTCCCGCTCCAGCCAGCCGACGTAATCCGCGTACTGCACGGGAAGCTCGGCCCAACCGGCACCGCCGCCCTCGCTCAACCCCCGGTAGGCGGCCGCGAGATCGGCATAGAACACATCCATCGACCAGCTGTCACACACCAGATGATGAACCGTCACGATCAGGGTGTGCCGCCGCGGCCCCTCCTTCACCAGGACCAGACGCACCAACGGCGGCGCGTCCAGGGCGAACGGCTGCTCCGCCTGCTCCCGCGCCAGACGCTGCACCCGCGCCCCGGCCTCCCGCGACGGCAGGCCCGAGCAGTCGACCACCGGCACCGACACCAGAGCCTCGGGCAGCACCAGCTGATGCGGCACCCCGTCGACCAGACCCACGCCGGTGCGCAGACTCTCGTGCCGGGCCACCACCTCGTTGACCGCCTGCTGCAGCAGCACCACATCCAGGTCACCGGCCAGACCGACCGCACTGACCACGTTGTAGGCGGCGTTGCTCTCCGGCGCGAGCTGGCACACGAACCACAGACTCCGCTGAGCCGGCGCCGCCGGCAGCACGAAGTAGTCGCTGTAGTCGCGGATCTCCCCACTGCTGACACCGCCGACATACGAGGAACTGCTCATCGGCTCCACGCCTCCCTTCCCAGCAGTGCGCCGACGGCTGTCTCGATGTACGCCACGACACTCCTCTCGTGGTCCTGCACGAAGAAATGACCGCCGGTGAACTCGCGTACGTCACAGTCCACCGACGTATGCCGGCTCCAGCCGCCGTCACCGCCCCGCACCAGCGGGTCCCGCGATCCGCGCAACACCCGCACGGGGACGGGCAGCGGCGGCCCCGGCGTATGCCGGTAGGTCTCCGCGAGCGTCAGATCGGCCCGGATGGTGGGCAGCATCAGCTCGATCAGATCGGCGTACTGCGGCAGAACCGGAACATCCAGCCCCTCCCAGGCCCGCAGCCGGCCGAGCAGCTCCTCGTCCGGCAGATGCCGGATCTCCTCGGCGTCGCCGTAACCCGGCGCATCCCGGCCGGAGACGAACAGCGCCACCGGCAACGGCAGTTCACGGACCTGCAGCCCACGGACCAGCTCATACGCCGCCAAGGCACCCATGCTGTGCCCGTACAACGCGTAACGCCGCCCCGTCAGCGGCCGCAACACCGGCACCACCGCATCGACGAGCGCGCCCACCTCGGTGAACGCCGGCTCCCGGATCCGGGCCTCCCGCCCCGGCAACTGCACGGCGGTGACCCGCAGCGCCGACGTATGACGGTGCCAGTTCCCGAACACCGACGCACTGCCCCCGGCATGCGGCAGACAGACCAATTCGCAGAGCGGCTCCGTCACTTCACCGAAGGATCTGAACCACCTCGAACTCAGCCGGACCGGGCCCACGCGTACCTCCACAGGAGATGACGAACGTAAATCGCGAAAAGCACTGCTCCCACACCACCGGATCAGGCCCAGGAATCAGATCTCCCGACCGAGTCACAACGCGGCCATCAATGCCTACCAGTTCCAAGGGAGGGCACGTCAATGACCCATCGCCCGCCTGATAGGCGAGCGATAAGAAACTGAGAGCCGAGTGAGAAACGAAGTGAGACCCGAACGAGAGACACGGCCCCTTTGATGGTGCGGCGGCACGTCCGGCGCCTTCCGTGCTGCCGTCCCACGGTCCCCGCTCCACCGAGACACACAGGGCCCCAGCGGCCAAGGGAAATGGAGTCCGCCGATGTCGACCCCCGCTCGCTCCACACTCGTGCACACCCTGGCCGGACACGCCGCCACCCGCGGCGACCGGACGGCCTACGAGTACCTGCACGACGACGGCCGAGTGGACACCCTCACCTACCGACAACTCCTCGACCGGGCGGCCAGGGCGGCGACACGACTACGGGCGGACACCACCCGCCCCGGCGGGCCCGCCCTGCTGCTCTACCCGCCCGGCCTGGACTTCGTCATCGCCGTATGGGCCTGCTTCCTGGCCGGCGTACCCGCGGTGCCCTGCTACCCGCCGCTGTTCGGCCCGACCGAGCGCATCGCCGCCCGCTTCGCCCGCATCCTCGACGACTCCCGCGCCACCACCCTGCTCGCCGACCCCGCCGTCCTCGGCCTGCTGACCGCCGGCCTCCCCGCCGGACGACTGCCCCGCGTGGTGACCCTCGACAGCACCGGCGAACCGGAGAAGGACCAACCCCCGCAGCGGGACATCGACCACCTCCTCGAAACCGCACCCGCCCCCCACGACGTGGCCCTCATCCAGTACACCTCCGGCAGCACCGGGCAACCCAAAGGCGTCGTCCTGGAACACCGCAATCTCCTCGCCAATATCAAGGCGATTTCAGACGTGTTCCGCCTCGACGAAACAGCACGGGTGATCTCCTGGCTGCCGCCGTATCACGACATGGGACTCATCGGATTCATCCTCACCCCGGTCCACGGCGCATTCCCGGTACGCCTCATGTCCCCCATGCATTTCCTCAAGAAGCCCCTCGACTGGCTGCGACAGATCAGCGAACTCGGCATCACCCACACCGGCGGACCCAATTTCGCCTACGACCTGTGCCTGCGCCGCGCCGAAACCGCCGACCTCTCCGGCCTCGACCTGAGCACCTGGCGCCTGGCCTTCAACGGCGCCGAACCGATCCGGCCCGCCACCCTCACCGACTTCACCCGGCGCTTCACCCCGCACGGCTTCCACGCCACCTCGTTCCTGCCCTGCTACGGCCTGGCCGAGGCCACCCTCATCGTCACCGGCCGCCACTGGACGGGCCCCGAAGAGACCGGCGAGGACGGCCGCGTCGACTGCGGACCGGTCATCGACGGCCACCACCTCGCCGTGGTGAACCCCGACACCACACAGCCCGTACCGGACGGCACCGAAGGGGAACTCTGGATCAGCGGCCCCAGCATCAGCACCGGCTACTGGAACACCACCGGCATCCCCGACAGCGACCTCTTCGGCACCCTCGACGGCACCCGCTACCTGCGCACCGGCGACCTGGGCCGACTCCACGACGGCCACCTCACCGTCACCGGCCGGCGCAAGGACGTCCTCATCCAGAACGGTGTCAACCACCACGCCCACGACCTGTGCGCCGCCGCCGTCGAGGACAACCCCGCCGTCCGCCCCGCCGCAGCGGCGTTCAGCGGCCCGGACGAGGAGATCATCATCGCCGTGGAAGTGGCCGGCAAGGACCACGACCCCGCACAGCTCGCCGCCGACATCCGCGAACGCGTACTCGCCGCCACCGGAGCCCGCGTACACACCGTCGTCCTCTGCCCGCCCCGCACCATCCCCCGCACCACCAGCGGAAAAATCCAGCACTCCCTGGCCCGCACCCGCCACCTCACCGGCGACCTGGGCGGCCACGCCGTCACCGCCCACACGACCCTCGCCGCCGAGGAGGACGCCGGCCTGATCACCGCCTTCCTCTCCTCCGTCTTCGCCGCCGTGTGCCAGGTCCCCGCCTGCGGCCCCGACGACACCCTCACCTCCATCGGCGGCGACTCCCGGCGCGCCGCCGAGATCGCCGCCGTGGTCGAGGACGCACTCACCCTCCCCGTCCCCGTCGAAGAGGTCCTGCGCGCCCAGTCGCCCCGCGAACTGACCGCCACCCTCTCCCAGCAGTGGGCCGAGGACGGCATACGCACCCAGCACGCCCTGGAACGCGTCAAGGCGCTGCTCCCGCACGGCGCCTGACCCCCCACCACCGGTACCGCACCAGCCTGCGGCGGACCGGACCGCACCTCGACCAGCCGCACCGCAGGACGACGAAAGGGAGGGCCACGACCGTGTCCGAGACCAACCAGTTCCCCGCCGAACTCGGCCGCTCCCTCGTCGACCGCTGGCGCACCCGCACCGCCGGCCCCGCCACACCCGACACCACCGACGGTGCCGCCCGCGTCAACCCCATCCAGCTCGGCCTGCGGCTCTTCGAGGAGATCCACCCCGGCACGGCGGCCAACGTGCTGCGCTTCGACGCCGAGGTCGAGGGCGCCCTCGACACCGACCGCCTCGCCACCGCACTCGGCGAACTCTCCCGCCGCCACGCCGTCCTGCGCACCACCTTCCCCGACGGCGACCCGCACACCTGCGTCGTCGCCCCGGCCCCCGGACCCGACCCCGACCTCACCGTCGTCGACCTGACCTCCCACGACGCGGAAACCGGCCGGGACACCGCCCTCAGCCAGGCGGACACCCGCGCCGCCGCACCCATGAACCTCGCCACCGGCCCCCTGTGGCGCGTCGCCGTCTGGCACCTGTCCGACGGCACGTCACTGCTTCAGCTCCTCGCCCACCACATCGTCGCCGACGGCTGGTCCCTCGGCGTCTTCCTCACCGAACTCACCACCCTGTACGAGGGCCGCACCCCGGCACCGGCCACCCCGCTGCCCACCGTCGCGGCCACCCCGAGCGAGGCCGACCTGGCCGCCTGGCGCGAACGGCTCGACGGCGCCAAACCGCTGTCCCTGCCCACCGACAGGCTCCGACCCCGCACCCGCCGGTTCCGCTCCGCACACGTCGACCTGGCCGTCGACACCGAACTCCTGCGACGCGTCGAAGAACTCGCCGGCACAGCCCGCATGACCCCCTTCATGGTGCTGCTCTCAGCCCTCCACCTCACCCTCGCCCGCACCGCGGGCCACGCCGACATCACCATCGGCTCACCCATCGCCACCCGCGAACGCCACCGCGCCCCCGGCGCGGTCGGACCGCTGGCCACCATGCTCGCCCTGCGCACCGACACGACCGGCTCCCGCACCGTCCGGGACCTCCTCAACACCGTCCGCGACACCTGCCTGGACGCCTACAGCCGCGCGCACGTGCCCTTCGAGGCCCTGGCAGGCCAGGCCGGCCAGAGCGGCGAGTCACTCTTCGACGTGCTGTTCGTGCTCCAGCCACAGCTCACCGAGACCCGCCTGGGAGAACTCCCCGTACGCCCGCGGCTCATGGCCCCCTCCACCATCCGCAACGACATCGAGCTGTACCTCTGGCAGGGCGACGACGGCATCACCGGCTTTCTGGCCTACGACACCGACCTGTTCGCCGCCGAAACGGCCACCCACCTCGCCGAACGCTTCCGGACCGCCCTGACCGCGATCGTCACCGACCCCGACCGCGACCTCGCGGACGTGAGTGTGGTGTCGGGGGGTGAGTGGGGGCGTTGGCGGGAGTTGTCGGTGTCGCGGGTGCCGGCGTCGTCATCGCCGGTGTCGGTGTGTGGGTTGGTGGAGGCGCAGGTTGATCGTGTGCCGGGTGCGGTGGCGGTGCGTGCGGTTGATGGTGTGTTGACGTTCGGTGAGTTGGAGGTGCGGGCGAATCGTTTGGCGTGGGGTTTGCGGGGGTTGGGGGTGGGGCCGGGTGATCTGGTGGGGGTGTGTTTGCCGCGTACTGCTGATCTGGTGGTGGCGTTGTTGGGTGTGTTGAAGTCGGGTGCTGGTTTTGTGCCGGTGGATCCGGGTTATCCGGCGGAGCGTGTCGCGTTCATGCTGGAGGATTCCGGTGTGTCGGTGGTGTTGCGTTCTCTGGACGACGTTCCGGGTTTTGCTGGGGGTGCTTTCTCTTCGTCTCGTCCGCCGGTTTTGGGTGGGGGTGATGATGTTGCGTATGTGATTTATACGTCGGGTTCGACGGGGCGTCCTAAGGGTGTGGTGATTGAGCATCGTCAGGTGGTGGCGATGTTGGGCTGGGCGGGTCGGGTGTTTTCGGCGGGGGAGTTGTCGGGGACGCTTGCGGGGACGTCGGTGTCTTTTGATCTGTCGGTGTTCGAGATTTTTGCGCCGTTGTCGGTGGGTGGTTCGGTGGTGTTGTCGCCGGGGAGTGTGCTGGATCTGTTGGTGAATCCTTCGTTTTATGAGGGGGTGACGTTGGTTAATACGGTGCCGTCGGTGGTGCGGGAGTTGTTGGCGGCGGATGCTTTTCCGTCGGGGGCGCGGACGGTGAATTTGGCGGGGGAGGCTTTGTCGCCGGGTTTGGTGCGGGATTTGTATGCGCATCCGGTGGTGGAGGTGGTGAACAATCTTTATGGGCCGAGTGAGGATACGACGTATTCGACGCATGCGGTGACGTGTGTGGGGGATGAGCGGACGCCGATCGGTGTGCCGGTGGACGGGACGTCTGCGTATGTTCTGGATGGGGGTCTGCGGCCGGTTCCTTTGGGTGCGGTGGGGGAGTTGTATTTGTCGGGTGCGGGGGTGACGCGGGGTTATCTGGGGCGTGCTGCTCTGACGGCGGAGCGTTTTCTGCCGGATCCTTTCGCCTCCGGTGGTGGGCGGATGTATCGCACGGGGGATCTGGTGCGGTGGCGTTCGGACGGTCAGCTGGATTATCTGGGGCGTGCGGATGGTCAGGTGAAGGTGCGCGGTCACCGGATCGAGCTGGGTGAGGTGGAGGAGGTCCTGCGCCGTCACGGGCGGGTCGGCGAGGTGGTGGTCGTGGCGGGTGACGGCGCGGCCGGCACGACCCGCCTGATCGCCTACATCGTCGCGGCCGACACCGACACCGACACCGACACCGACACCGACACCGATGCCGAAACCGTCCCTGAACCGGGTGAGTTGGGTGCGCATGCGCGGCGGTGGCTGCCGGACTTCATGGTCCCGTCGGTGTTCATGACGCTGGATGAGTTCCCGCTGCTCCCGAACGGCAAGATCGACCGCTCCGCACTGCCTGCCCCTGACTCCGAGGCTGCCCGGGCGGTGTTCCGGGACCCGCAGAGCGAGGCGGAGAAACTGATCGCCGGGATCTGGCAGGAACTCCTCGACGTCCCCCGCGTCGGCGCGGACGACGACTTCTTCACCCTCGGCGGCCACTCCATCCTGGCGACCCGGGTCACCCACCGGCTCAGCGAAGAACTCGGCACCCACATACCCCTGCCCCTGCTCTTCGAGCACCCCACCCTCACCGACCTCGCCGCGCACCTCCCCCAAGCCGGCGAGCGCCACCTCCCCATACCGGTGGCGACCCGCACCCCCAACCCCGACGGCACGATCACCCTCCCCGCGTCCTCCGGGCAGAAGCGCCTGTGGCTGCTGTGCTCACTCGACCCACGGGCCCATCTCGCCTACCACCTCAACGGAGGCGCGAAGATCACCGGACCCCTCGACGCCCAGGCCCTGGCGGAGGCCATCCGCGACGTCGCCCGCCACCACGAAATCCTGCGCACGACACTGCGCGAGGAGAACGGCGACATCGTCCAGGTCGTCCACCCCACCTGGCGCTGGGACCCCACCACGACCCCCGACGAGGCCACGACCCCGGACGAGGCCGAACTCATCGAAGAATGGCGCCACTCCACGGCCGACCTCGCCGAAGGCCCCCTGTTCCGGGCACACGTGGTGCGGCAGGCCGACGACCAGCATCTCCTCCTGCTGAGCCTGCACCACACCATCGCCGACGGCTGGACGCTCACACTCCTGCTGGACGAGATCGCCCGCCGCTACGCCGAGCTGTCCACAGGCCAACCCCCCGCCGCCGAACCCGCCCTCCAGTACGGTGACTTCGCCCACTGGCAGAGCAGTACGCCCACCCCCGAGACCGGGCTCGCCCACTGGCGTGAACGACTCGCCGGAGCAGCCGAACTGGACCTGCCGACCGATCACCCCCGCCCCGCCCGCCCCACACACCGCGGCGCGGCCGTTCCCCTCGAGCTGCCCGCCGAGGCCATCGCCAAGGCCGCCCGGACAGCGGGAACAACCGAGTTCGCCGTGGTCGCGACCGCCGTCACCATCACCCTGAGCGCCCTCTCCGGCAGCCACGACATCACCATCGGTATCCCGACCAGCGGCCGTACCCACCCGGACACCGCGGGCATCCTCGGCTTCTTCACCAACACCCTCCCGCTGCGCCGCACACTCGACCCCCACGCCACCCTCGCCGAGGCCCTGCGCGGCACCCACCACGCCCTCATGGAGGCGCACCAGCACGCCGACATGCCCTTCGAGGAGATCGTGCGCCACGTCGCGCCGGCCTCGCAGGGCCCAGCACGCAGCCCGCTCTTCCAGGTCATGCTCGCCCTGAACGAAGCCCCCTCGCGCACCCTCGGCCTCCCCGGACTGCGTGTCACCCGGCTCGACATCCCCCCGGCGGAAACCCAGTTCGAGCTCTCGCTCCACCTGGAACAGACCGACACCGCCGTCACCGGCTACCTCACCTACAACACCGACCTCTACGCGGAGACCACCGCCCGCCTCTTCCCGGAACGCCTCGCCGTCGTCGTCTCCGCTTTGGCGGAGCGTTCGGGTGCGGTGCTGGGGGAGTTGAGCGTGGTGTCGGGGGGTGAGTGGGGGCGTTGGCGGGAGTTGTCGGTGTCGCGGGTGCCGGCGTTGATTCCGTCGTCATCGTCATCGTCATCGTCGTCTTCGTCGTCGGTGGTGTCGGTGTGTGGGTTGGTGGAGGCGCAGGTTGATCGTGTGCCGGGTGCGGTGGCGGTGCGTGCGGTTGACGGTGTGTTGACGTTCGGTGAGTTGGAGGTGCGGGCGAATCGTTTGGCGTGGGGTTTGCGGGGGTTGGGGGTGGGGCCGGGTGATCTGGTGGGGGTGTGTTTGCCGCGTACTGCTGATCTGGTGGTGGCGTTGTTGGGTGTGTTGAAGTCGGGTGCTGGTTTTGTGCCGGTGGATCCGGGTTATCCGGCGGAGCGTGTCGCGTTCATGCTGGAGGATTCCGGTGTGTCGGTGGTGTTGCGTTCTCTGGATGACGTTGCTGTTTCTTCTGATTTTTGCCGTGAGGATCGTCCGCCGGTTTTGGGTGGGGGTGATGATGTTGCGTATGTGATTTATACGTCGGGTTCGACGGGGCGTCCTAAGGGTGTGGTGATTGAGCATCGTCAGGTGGTGGCGATGTTGGGCTGGGCGGGTCGGGTGTTTTCGGCGGGGGAGTTGTCGGGGACGCTTGCGGGGACGTCGGTGTCTTTTGATCTGTCGGTGTTCGAGATTTTTGCGCCGTTGTCGGTGGGTGGTTCGGTGGTGTTGTCGCCGGGGAGTGTGCTGGATCTGTTGGTGAATCCTTCGTTTTATGAGGGGGTGACGTTGGTTAATACGGTGCCGTCGGTGGTGCGGGAGTTGTTGGCGGCGGATGCTTTTCCGTCGGGGGCGCGGACGGTGAATTTGGCGGGGGAGGCTTTGTCGCCGGGTTTGGTGCGGGATTTGTATGCGCATCCGGTGGTGGAGGTGGTGAACAATCTTTATGGGCCGAGTGAGGATACGACGTATTCGACGCATGCGGTGACGTGTGTGGGGGATGAGCGGACGCCGATCGGTGTGCCGGTGGACGGGACGTCTGCGTATGTTCTGGATGGGGGTCTGCGGCCGGTTCCTTTGGGTGCGGTGGGGGAGTTGTATTTGTCGGGTGCGGGGGTGACGCGGGGTTATCTGGGGCGTGCTGCTCTGACGGCGGAGCGTTTTCTGCCGGATCCTTTCGCCTCCGGTGGTGGGCGGATGTATCGCACGGGGGATCTGGTGCGGTGGCGTTCGGACGGTCAGCTGGATTATCTGGGGCGTGCGGATGGTCAGGTGAAGGTGCGCGGTCACCGGATCGAGCTGGGTGAGGTGGAGGAGGTCCTGCGCCGTCACGGGCGGGTCGGCGAGGTGGTGGTCGTGGCGGGTGACGGCGCGGCCGGCACGACCCGCCTGATCGCCTACATCGTCGCGGCCGACACCGACACCGACACCGACGCCAAAACCGACGCCGATGCTGATGCCGATGCCGAAAGCACGCTGGACGTGGCGGTGTTGGGTGCGCATGCGCGGCGGTGGCTGCCGGACTTCATGGTCCCGTCGGTGTTCATGACGCTGGATGAGTTCCCGCTGCTCCCGAACGGCAAGATCGACCGCTCCGCACTGCCTGCCCCTGACTCCGAGGCTGCCCGGGCGGTGTTCCGGGACCCGCAGAGCGAGGCGGAGAAACTGATCGCCGGGATCTGGCAGGAACTCCTCGACGTCCCCCGCGTCGGCGCGGACGACGACTTCTTCACCCTCGGCGGCCACTCCATCCTGGCGACCCGGGTCACCCACCGGCTCAGCGAAGAACTCGGCACCCACATACCCCTGCCCCTGCTCTTCGAGCACCCCACCCTCACCGACCTCGCCACCCATCTCCCCCCAACCGGCGCGGGCCAGGACACCGACGCAGAAGCAGCCGCATACGGGGACAGGCAACCGGCACCGCACCTCCCCGTCGTCGACCGGGTCCCCGAACCCGACGGCACCCTGGTGTTCCGAGCGTCCCCCGGCCAGGAACGGCTGTGGGTGCTGTGCCGCCTGGACGAGCAGGCGAACCTCGCCTACCACATCAGGGGCGCCGTCCACATCGAGGGAACCCTTGACGCGGACGCATTCCACACCGCGCTGCGGCACCTCGCGCACCGCCACGAAGTCCTGCGCATGTCCCTGCGCGAAGTGGCGGACCACGTGTCCCAGGTCGTGGCACCCGACCCCGAAGTACCGCTGACCCGAATCACCACTCCCGACTGGGAGTCGGTGATCGAGGCCGAGAACCAGCGGGCGTTCGACCTCACCACCGGACCGCTGTGGCACGTGACGCTCGTCCGCGTCGCGCCCGAGCACCACGTCCTGGTCATGAGCCTGCACCACGTGATCGCCGACGGCTGGTCCCTCGACCTCCTCCTGCGTGAGATCGCCGTGCACTACGGCTCCGTACTCCAGTCCCCGACCACCGAACCGGCTCCGCCCCCGCCCGCGGCCTTCCAGTACGCGGAGATCGCGCACTGGCAGCGGGAGACCGCACACACCGAACTCGACTTCTGGCGAACCTACTTGGCCGGCGCCTCGGCACCCGACCTGCCCACCGACCGGCCCCGCCCCCCGAAGCAGACCTACCACGGCGCCGCAGTACCCCTGGCCCTGCCGCACGAGGCGCTCACCACCGCGGCCCGGGCCGCGGGAACCACCGCGTTCACGGTCCTTGCCACAGCACTGTCCGTCGTCCTGGCCAAGCTCACCGGCCAGTACGACGTCACCATCGGCACCCCGGCCGCCGGCCGCGACAACCCGAGCACGGCAGACGTGGTCGGCTACGTCGTCGACACCCTGCCCCTACGACTGCGTATGAACCCGGGCCACACGCTGGCCGAGACCCTGCGCGAGGCGCGGGACGCCGTGAACGCGATCCGCGGCCACCAGCGGATTCCGCTGGAGGAACTGATCCGCGCACTGCGCCCCCAACGCGACCAGAGCCGCAGCCCGCTGTTCCAGGTACTCCTCGCGGTCAACGGCACCCCGCCCCAGTACCACTTCCCCGGCCTGCGGATGCACCCCGCACCGATGCCGATCGGCACCACCCCCTACGACCTCGTGGTCCAGGCCGAGGAACGCGACGGCCGCATCACCGGACACCTGGTCTTCAACACCGACCTGTTCGAGACGTCCACGGCCCAGCTGATCGTGGACCGCCTGACGGAGACCGTGTCCGCTTTGGCGGAGCGTTCGGGTGTGGTGCTGGGGGAGTTGAGCGTGGTGTCGGGGGGTGAGTGGGGGCGTTGGCGGGAGTTGTCGGTGTCGCGGGTGCCGGCGTCGTCATCGCCGGTGTCGGTGTGTGGGTTGGTGGAGGCGCAGGTTGATCGTGTGCCGGGTGCGGTGGCGGTGCGTGCGGTTGATGGTGTGTTGACGTTCGGTGAGTTGGAGGTGCGGGCGAATCGTTTGGCGTGGGGTTTGAGGGGGTTGGGGGTGGGGCCGGGTGATCTGGTGGGGGTGTGTTTGCCGCGTACCGCTGATCTGGTGGTGGCGTTGTTGGGTGTGTTGAAGTCGGGTGCTGGTTTTGTGCCGGTGGATCCGGGTTATCCGGCGGAGCGTGTCGCGTTCATGCTGGAGGATTCCGGTGTGTCGGTGGTGTTGCGTTCTCTGGACGACGTTCCGGGTTTTGCTGGGGGTGCTTTCTCTTCGTCTCGTCCGCCGGTTTTGGGTGGGGGTGATGATGTTGCGTATGTGATTTATACGTCGGGTTCGACGGGGCGTCCTAAGGGTGTGGTGATTGAGCATCGTCAGGTGGTGGCGATGTTGGGCTGGGCGGGTCGGGTGTTTTCGGCGGGGGAGTTGTCGGGGACGCTTGCGGGGACGTCGGTGTCTTTTGATCTGTCGGTGTTCGAGATTTTTGCGCCGTTGTCGGTGGGTGGTTCGGTGGTGTTGTCGCCGGGGAGTGTGCTGGATCTGTTGGTGAATCCTTCGTTTTATGAGGGGGTGACGTTGGTTAATACGGTGCCGTCGGTGGTGCGGGAGTTGTTGGCGGCGGATGCTTTTCCGTCGGGGGCGCGGACGGTGAATTTGGCGGGGGAGGCTTTGTCGCCGGGTTTGGTGCGGGATTTGTATGCGCATCCGGTGGTGGAGGTGGTGAACAATCTTTATGGGCCGAGTGAGGATACGACGTATTCGACGCATGCGGTGACGTGTGTGGGGGATGAGCGGACGCCGATCGGTGTGCCGGTGGACGGGACGTCTGCGTATGTTCTGGATGGGGGTCTGCGGCCGGTTCCTTTGGGTGCGGTGGGGGAGTTGTATTTGTCGGGTGCGGGGGTGACGCGGGGTTATCTGGGGCGTGCTGCTCTGACGGCGGAGCGTTTTCTGCCGGATCCTTTCGCCTCCGGTGGTGGGCGGATGTATCGCACGGGGGATCTGGTGCGGTGGCGTTCGGACGGTCAGCTGGATTATCTGGGGCGTGCGGATGGTCAGGTGAAGGTGCGCGGTCACCGGATCGAGCTGGGTGAGGTGGAGGAGGTCCTGCGCCGTCACGGGCGGGTCGGCGAGGTGGTGGTCGTGGCGGGTGACGGCGCGGCCGGCACGACCCGCCTGATCGCCTATATCGTCGCGGCCGACACCGACACCGACGCCAAAACCGACGCCGATGCTGATGCCGATGCCGAAAGCACGCTGGACGTGGCGGTGTTGGGTGCGCATGCGCGGCGGTGGCTGCCGGACTTCATGGTCCCGTCGGTGTTCATGACGCTGGATGAGTTCCCGCTGCTCCCGAACGGCAAGATCGACCGCTCCGCACTGCCTGCCCCTGACTCCGAGGCTGCCCGGGCGGTGTTCCGGGACCCGCAGAGCGAGGCGGAGAAACTGATCGCCGGGATCTGGCAGGAACTCCTCGACGTCCCCCGCGTCGGCGCGGACGACGACTTCTTCACCCTCGGCGGCCACTCCATCCTGGCCAGCCGCGTAACCAGCAGGCTCGCCACGCGCACGGGCATGGACGTCCCGCTGAACCTGCTGTTCGAGTACCCCGTCCTCGCCGACCTCGCCACCCAGCTGCCCGATCCGGCGACATGGCCGGCCCAGGCCGCCATTCCCCGCGTACGCCGGGTCCTGGGACGTGCCGGATCGAGCTGAACGAACCCCACGGCCAACAGGACCACCACGGCCAACAGGACCACCACAGCCAACAGGACCACCACGGCCGCCACGGCCAACACAGCCATCAGCAGGACCACTGGAACACGCGAACCAGGAGAAAACGATGAGTCAGACAGAGCACATACTCCACACCTCCCCGGTCGGCGCGGGCGTCGGTGACGCCAAGGCGACCGTGCCCGCAACCTCCGCCGCACCCAAGCCGGATGCCTCCACCGGCCTCTACGCGCCGCAGCCCGCGATGCTGGGATTCGCCGGCTTCCTGCTCGGTTCCCTCTCGCTGGCGTTCTACCTGAAGGATGTCAGCATCCCGGCCAACTCCCTGGTCGCCCAGTTGCCGATCATGGTGTTCAGCAGCGCCATCCTGCTGCTGATGGCCGCCGGCTGGGCCATGCGCCTGGGAGACGGGGTGTTCGCCGCGGTGTACGGCCTGTTCGGCACGTTCTGGCTGAGCTTCTCGGTGCTCAGCATCGCGCTGAACAACAACTGGATGGGCGAATTCGAGAACATCGAACAGCGCAGGGCCACGGCCAACTTCGTCCTCGTCTGGGCCATTGTGATCATTCTGCTGACCCTGACGACCCTGCGCCTGCCCAAGGCGTTCACGTTCCTGTTCGTGGTGGTCTCCACGACGCTGCTCGTCCTCTTCGGGTCGATCGAGCAGGCCATCGACCAGATGATCAACAACCCGGCGAAGCCCGACGACCCGTGGCTCGTCTACGTGGGCATCGGCACCATGTTCCTCTTCATCGCCATCGGCATGTACATCTTCGCCAGCGCCGTGCACAGCGCCACCGGCGCCAAGCGCATACCGCTGGGCAAGCCGTTCATCAAGTCCCGGTAGTCCAGGCCTCGCAGGACCCCCTCGGCCGGGCACCGAACCGCGGCAGGTCACGCCGCCCCCGGTGCCCGGCCCTCCGGCCCCGCCCGCAGGCCGGGAATCGCCGGCCCTCGACGCCGGCCGGCCTGTCTGGGGGCACGTTCACTCTCACTGACTGGGCTCTCCTCGATGACTCCACAGGAAACGACCGTCTCTTCCCCCGCGCGCGCCGGAAAACGTGAATGGACGGCTCTCGGTGTTCTCGCTCTGCCGGCGATGCTCATCACCCTCGACAACACGGTGCTGCACCTGGCCGTGCCGCACCTGAACGCGAGCCTGAACCCCAGCGGTCTGCAACTGCTGTGGGCCGTCGACGTCTACAGCTTTCTGATCGCCAGCCTGCTGGTCGTCGCGGGTACGTTGGGCGACCGGATCGGGCGCCGCCGGCTGCTGCTGATCGGCGCGGTGGGCTTCGGTGCCGCCTCGCTGCTGACGGCGTTCTCCACCAGTGCCGAGATGCTGATCGTCAGCCGTGCGCTGCTCGGCATCGCCGGGGCGACCTTGACGCCTTCCTCGATGTCGCTGATCCGCAACATGTTCCACGACGCCCGGCAGCGTGCCGTGGCCTTCAGCGTCTGGATCGCCTGTTTCCTGGTGGGCGGCGCCATCGGCCCGCTCGTCGGTGGCGCGATGCTGGAACACTTCTGGTGGGGCTCGGTCTTCCTGCTGAGCGTGCCGGCCATGGTGCTCACGCTGATCCTCGGTCCCGTGCTGCTCCCCGAGTACCGCGACCCCGAGCCGGGCCCCCTGGACTGGGCGAGCGCGGGCCTGCTCGTGCTCTCCCTGCTCGCCACCGTCTACGGTCTCAAGAAGCTCGCCGGCGACGGCATGGCCGCGGTCCCCGTCCTGGCCCTCCTCGCCGGTCTCGCCCTGGGCGTGGCCTTCGTCGTGCGCCAGCGCAGGCTCACCCACCCGCTGATCGACATGGGGCTGTTCCGCGAGCGGACCTTCTCCGTATCCCTCGGTGCGATGGGGCTCGCCCTCTTCGTGATGTCGGGATCGCAGTTCTTCATGGCGCAGTACATCCAGATGGTGGTGGGACTGTCGCCGCTGGAGGCCGGGTTGGCGTCGCTGCCGGGCAGCGTCGGGGGTGTGACGGGGGCGTTGCTCGCCCCGGTGGCTCTGCGGTGGACGCGTGCGGCGCATGTGATGACCGTGGGCCTCGCGATCACCGCGGTCGGCTTCGTGGTCCTGGCCCAGGCAGGTGCCGACAGCGGGCCGGTCACGGTGATGGTCGCGCTGGGGCTGCTGAACTTCGGCGTCGGTCCCGCCATCGTGCTCGGCACCGACATGATGATCAATTCCGCGCCGCCGGAGAAGGCCGGAGCGGTCTCCGCCATCTCGGACACCTCTCACGAACTGGGCCTGGGCCTGGGCATCGCCGTACTCGGCAGCATCGGGAACGCGGCATACCGCGGTCAGGTCTCCGGCGAACTGCCCGCCGGGCTGCCCGAGGAGGCCGCTGCGGGGATCCAGGACACCATCGGCAACGCTGTCGACCAGGTCTCCCGTCTGCCGGAGGACCTCGGCACAGCCGCGCTGGATGTGGCACGGGAGGCGTTCACCCACGGGATGGTGCTGGTGAGCGTCATCTGCGGGGTCCTGACGGTGGTGACCGTGTTCATGACGCTGGGCCTGCGCAGGGTGCCCGCGGTCGTCGGGAGCGATGAGGCGGGCGAAGCCGACGAGGCCGGCAGGGCCGGCGCGTCCGAAGAGCCCGGCAAGGCAGGCAAGCCCGGCGAGGCGTCGGCGGAACTGCAGGAAGCCGGCGGCCGCACCACCGACTGACGCTGCGAACTGCGAACTGCGAACTGCGAACTGCGAACTGCGAACTGCGAACTGTGACTGCCCGACACCCGCAGCGGGATGTCGGGCAGCACCCGCACGGCAGGCCGAGGTCAGGAGCCGGATGCCGGGTCCAGCGTCGCGGCGATCACGAGGTATCCGTTGTCCGGGCTGGCCGCCGCGCGGCGCATGAGGTCGATGTACTGGTCGACCGGTTCCGGGCCGTCGAGCCGGGCCAGTTCGTCGCGCCGGGCCTCGACGACATCGGCCATGATCATCCCTGTCCGGACCACGTGGTCGCTGATGTCACGGATCTCGACGTCGACGAACCCATGGGCGGCCAGCAGCTCGGAGTACTCGGCGGCGGTGGCGAACGGGCTCACGTGGTAGGCGGCGCAGATGTCGTCGAGCACCTTGCGGCCTTCGGGACTCACCGGCGGGCGTTCGACGGTGTCGGCGATCACCAGCCGCCCGCCGGGGCGCAGCACCCTGGCCGTCTCGGCGAGCGCCCGGCCCCGGTCCGGCACGTGGAGCATCGACTCGATCGCCCACGCGTCGTCGAACGAGTCGTCACCGAACGGCAGCGCCATCACGTCGGCGTTGTGGAAGGCGGTCACGTCCGACCGGCCCGCCTCCACGGCGCGTTCGGTGGCCTGCTCCACCTCGACGTCGCTGATGGCGATGCCGGTGACGTGCGCGTCCCTGGCCGCGACGAGCTGCAGCGCGGGTTTGCCCACACCACAGCCGATGTCGAGGACCGCGGCGCCGGGGGCGGGGTCGAGCAGGGTGATCAGCAGGTCGGTCAGCCGGGCCGTGGCGACCTCGACGCTGCTGTCGTCGGCGTCGTCCTCCCAGTAGCCGTAGTGCAGGTTCTCGCCCCAGGCGGCGTTGAGAACCTGGCCGAGGCCTTCGTAGAAACCCGCGACATCGTCAACGCCGGATAACAGCTTGTCAGCCATTTCTGATCTCCCTGTCGTGTCTGCGACACCCTGCCCCTGGCCGCTCGACCGGCCGGACCACCGCAGAGGCCATGAGGACCACTGCGGAAAGAACGGGGCCGGCCGGCAGTATTTCCCGGGGTGCTCGATACATGGTGCTCTTACGCGTAAACAAACATCACGGCCGGCATCGGCTGTCAAGGCATTCCGTATCAGCCCCGGCCGAGCCGGTCCGGCCGAAAGCGACCGGCCAGCGGCATGAGAAAGGCCGGCCCCCGAGAGACGGGCACAGACCACCCCGGCCCGCTCCTGCCGTCCGGCCGCGGGTTTCCCGACGCCAGACGCATACGCAGCCATCCAGTCCCGCCACACCCCGAACGGTCCGGGATTCAGAATCGGGGGCTTCATGTGAAGCCCCCGATTCCACCTGGCGGAGAAAAGCTCCCGTGGCGGCACGCCCTTGACACCGGAACGGATACCGAAACGGAACCGAAACGGATACCGAATCGAGAGCGCCCACGCCGCCTCCGAAGACGGGGCACCCACTGGCCGGGACATGAACCGGCCGGTGAGCGCTCCGTACCGATGCCGGATCAGGCGGGGCGTATGGACAGTGCGTGACGGAACACGTCACGCGGATCGTAAGCCTTTTTCACCTGCTGCAGCCGCGCGTAATTCGCTCCGTAATACAGCGTGTGCCACGGCGTGTCGGAGGTATTCCACGCCGGGTCGGCGAGATCGACGTCCGGATAGTTGATGTACGCCCCGGCGTTGATGTCGTTGGGCACCGGAACACCCCCGGTCGTGCTGTAGACGTCCCGGTAGAGCTTGCGCACCCACGCCACGTGCGCGGCGTCCTCGCTCTGCGTTCTCCATACACCGGGGGTGAAATAGACGCGCAGGACCGAGTCCCGATGCACATAGGCGGTCGCGTCCGGGCGTATGGTGTTGATCTTCCCGCCGAGAGCGGCCAGGTTCACCTGGGCGCCCGGATTGCTGATGGAGTCGTCGTTGAGATAGCGGTAGATCGTCGCTATCTGCTCATCGGTGTAACTCTTCCGCAGATCCGAGGTCTTGTCCTTCTGGCGCCCGGGGGGACCCCAGTACCAGTTGTCCCGGTCGAGCCACGGCAGCTCGTGCCTCGTGTCCGACGCGACCTTGACACCGGCGCCCGAGGTGACGTCCGCGAACAGCCTGTCGAGCAGCGCCTCCCCGCCCTCGACCGTGTCCTCGACACCGGCCATCAGGCCGATCGTGCCGGCCGACCGGTGCGACCCGGAGAACGTGGCCCAGATCTGGGTCTCCTTCGCCCCGGGAGCACTGTTGCGCTCGAACCACTGGCAGTAGTTGCGGATGAGCGTGGTGAACGACTGCTGCGACAGGGACTCCCACGACCACTGCACCGTCCGGACCCGCTGATTCCCGGCCCGGGGAAGGAGTGTGCCGGGATCGGTGGAGACCACCCCCGGCGTACGCAGCCAATACCGCGTCACGACACCGAAGTTGCCGCCGCCACCGCCCGTGTGCGCCCACCACAGGCCCCGGTTGGGGTCGTTGGCCTCTCGCGTTGCCACGACGGTACGGGGTGTTCCGTCGGCACCCACCACGACCACCTCGACGGCATAGAGGTGATCGACGGCGATCCCGTGCATGCGGGAGTAGAAGTTGTAGCCGCCGCCCAGGATGTGCCCGCCCAGACCCACCTCCGAGCAGCCCGCGGAGGGAATCATCACGCCCCAGCCCTTGAAGAGCGTGTTCTGCGTCGGAGCCACGATCGCGCCCGGCCCCACGGAGAACGCCTTCCGTGACTCGTCGAAGTAGACGTCCGACATCTGGGAAAGATCGATGATCTCTTTGACCTCGGAGGACGCCGTGAAGTTCTCCAGGCAGTGGCCCCCGGAGCGCACGGCGACCCGTCGACCGGCCGCGACGGCCCGGCCGAGCGCCTCGGCGACCTGGCCGGGGGAAGTCGCGATGGTTATCTGGTCGGGCCGGCCCGTGAAACGGGTGTTGTGCCCGCGCAGGAAACTGTCGTACCGGGTGTCCCCGGGCTGCACGGTGACGGAGCCGAACGCCGGTGTGCACGCTCCGCCGGCCGCCCCCGCCGCGGCCGCGGCCGCGGGCCGGGCACCGGCCAGGACGTCCGCCGACACCAGACCGGCCCCGGCGACCGCGGCACCGGTGAGAAATCCCCGGCGCTTCAATTCGGACATGGATGAGACTCCTTGCTGTTGACGATCATTGGCAGGCGCCGCGACAGGTCGTCGTGGGGAGCGGCGCCGCGGCGGGTCGGCCCGCCTTCTGTTTCACGGGCAGTCGGACGGCCGGCACTCCGGCCCCCTCTTCACATCACGGCGGACCCGGGACGCACCGAACCCCGGGGGCGCGGCGCCCACGGGCCACGATCCCTGCCGCCGGCCCGGATGCTGTACCCGGCGGCAGAACCCCAGCGCCCCGCCCACGGGCCACCACGATCCCTGCCGTCGGCCCGGACGCCGTACCCGGCGGCAGAACCCCAGCACCCCCTGCACCCCTTGAACGGGGCCCGTCCTCACACCCGGGACCGGCCGGCCGCCGCCCGCACCTCCAGCAGCGGCAGGCCGGCGGCGTGCCGGCGCAGGAACGTGGCGGTCGGGGTGTCGGCGTCGGCGACGGTGTCCACAGTGCCCTGCGCGACCACGGCGCCTCCGTCGGGGCCGGCTCCCGGCCCCAGGTCGATCACCCAGTCCGCGGACGCGGCGACGGGGATGTCGTGCTCGGCCACGACGACGGTGTTGCCCGAGTCCAGCAGCACATCGAGTGCGTCCACCATGCGCTGGATATCGGAAGGATGCAGGCCCGAGACGGGCTCGTCGAGCACGACCAGACCGGCGCCGCGGCCTGCCGCGCCACGCTGGATCGCCGATGCCAGCTTCAGCCGCTGCGCCTCTCCGCCCGACAGTTCGGTGGCACTCTGCCCGAGCTGGAGATAACCGAGCCCGACCCGGTTCAGGGCCTCCAACGTTTCCGCGAGCTGCCGCGGCGCGGGAAACCGCTCCACGGCCTCGGCGATGGTCAGCTCCAGAACCTGATCGATGGTCAGCCCCTGGTAGGCGATCTGCAGAGCCTCCGGCTTGTAACGCCGGCCTTCGCACGCGTCGCACACCACCCACACGTCCGGCAGGAAGTGCATGTCGACCAGCTTGCGGCCGTAACCGGTGCAGGTCTCGCAGCGGCCCCCGCCCGCGGTGTTGAAACTGAACCAGGAGGCACTGACCCCGCGCCCGCGGGCCGCATCGGTCTCGGCGAACAGCCTGCGGACGATGTCGAACGCCTTGCTGTAGGTGGCCGGATTGGACCGCGGGGTCCGGCCGAGCGGCTCCTGGTCGACGACCGCGACCCAGCTCAGCCCGCCCAGACCGGTCACCTTGCGCACCGTGTCGGTCGCCGTCCCGTTCAAGGCGGCCTCCACACCCGCCCCGAGCGCGCCGAGCAGACTGCTCTTGCCACTGCCGCTCACCCCGGTCAGACAGGTGAGCCGGCCGACAGGAAAACGCACCCGCTCCGCGGTCACATTGTGCGCACGCAGGCCGTGCAGCTCCACCCAGCCCGTGCCGTCCCCGACCGGCCGGCGCCCGCGCCGCAGCCGCGGCCCGTCACCGGCCAGATACCGCCCGGTCAGCGACGTGGGATGGGCGGCCGCGTCGGCCGGCGGACCCGACACCAGGACCTCACCGCCGAGGCGGCCCGCCCCCGGCCCCATGTCGATCACCCAGTCCGCCCGGGCGATCAGCTCGGGATCGTGCTCGACCAGAAGCACCGTATTGCCCGCCTCGCGCAACTCCAGGGCGATGTCGAGCAGATGCGCCTTGTCCGCCGGATGCAGCCCCGTCCCGGGTTCGTCCAGGACGAAGATGATGCCGCTCAGTTCGGTGCTGAGCTGCGCCGCGAGCCGGGTGCGCTGCAACTCGCCCCCGGACAGCGTGGCCGCGCTCCGCGACAGCTGCAGATGGGCCAGACCGAGCCGCTCGAGCACCCCGAGCCTGCGCACCAGATCCTGCAGCAGCGGCTCACCCACCTCACGCTGCCCGGCACCCAGGTCGTCCGCCACATGCTCCGCCCAGCTACGCACCTCCCGCACCTCGACCCCGAGCAGGCCGGGATACGTCATCCCGCCGAGCCGCACGGACCGGGCCGCCTCGTCGTACCCGCTGCCACCGCACGTGGCACACGGCTGCTTACGCATGTACGGCAGATAGCGCTCCTTGGCACTGGGCGTCTGGGCGTTCACGAACACCCGCTCCACCTCGGCGAGCGCGCCCCGCAGCGGCTGGGTCGAGCGGTAGGTCATCGACGCCGTCTCGTTCTTGTTCGGCATGTCGATGGTCGCCTCGATCTTCTCGTCCCCCGTGCCGTACAGCACGCAGTGACGAAACTCCTCCGGCAGCGACTGCCACGGCCGGCCGAGGTCCACGCCCCGCTTCTCGGCAAGCGCCGGTACGAACGCGTGCTCCCCCGACCGCCACTTCGCGAACCAGGGCGAGGCCCCCTCGAAGAGCGGAAGCTCCGGCCGGGTGATGATCAGCTCCTCCTGCGCCTGCCAGCGCCCGCCCACCCCGTGACAGTCGGGACAGCTCCCCTCCGGCGAGTGCCGGTCGAAGTGCGCGGTCGTCAGATGACCGCCCCCGCTCACCGCCACCGGGTCCGCGCCCAACGCGGGAAGCCGCGAATACAGCAGCCCCAGATGCCCGTCGATACCGGTGATCGTCGCGACCGTGGAACGGGGGTTGCGGTTCAGACGGCGCTGGTCGACCGCGAGCGTCGGGCCGAGCCCCAGAATACGGTCGACCTTCGGCCGGTTGCGCTGGGTGATGTACTGCCGGACGAACGGCGAAAGACCCTCCAGGTACCGCAGTTGGGCCTCGTTGTGCAGGGTGTCGATGGCCAGCGAGGTCTTGCCGCTGCCGCTCACCCCGGTGAAGGCGACGAGCTGCCCCTTGGGGATGCTCAGCGACACGTCCCGCAGATTGTTGGTACGAGCCCCCACGACGTCGATGGTCTCGCGGCCCATGCTCGCGACGTCCCGCACGAATTCAGTCAAGTCCCGCCACCCTCTCAGACGTTGCAGGGCATGAGCGGGGAGGTCACCCCCACGCACCCCGAACGGATCGATCACGCTACTACGGGCGATTCGCAGCCCGGTTGCCGTCGGGTCGAGGACGGCTCGAGACCCTCTCGAACCCGACTTGAGTCCCACTTGAACACGCCGGATGACCAGCCCCGTCCGGCGTGCGACGACGAGCCCCCTTCCGGGGCGAAAGCGGGGCCGCGGGCACCGCATCCACGAGCGGTTTCGCCGCGGGCCCCAGGTGACGGCACCCCAGCCGACGACACCGACCACGCGATCCGTCACAAAGAACCCGGCGCCGGCCGCCGCGCGCGGCGAGAGCCAAGGCCCGCAGCACCGGCGCCGCGGACCGTCCCCCCCGTTACCTTCTTCATGACCCCGCCCCCGGGCCCCCGGCCCTGAAGGAGCGACGTGATCGAAACCAGCGAAACCAGCGCCACCGGCGGCAGCACCATCCGCACAGCCCTGACAGCCCTGACCGTGCCCATCGCGCTGCGCCTCCACCGAGCACCGACAGCGGTACCCGCCGCCCCGCCCGGGACAACACCAACCACCACCGACAACGGCCGCCTCCCGTACCAGGGGCCAGGCAGGAGAACAGAGCGGGCCCGGACCCACAGGTCCCCCGCCCGGCTCGCACACCCGACCCGACATCGAATGAAATGAACTATCCAGTCCTCTATGCTGTACCTCGCTCGGCCGTCCTGAGCGCCTTCACGACGCCCCCGGACCGCCGCCACCACTCACAGACCCCCACCACACTCCGAGGCAGGCCATGTCCCTCTCGCTCACCGTGTCCGACGAGGTGCGCACCCTCGCGCCCGGCTTCACGCACGTCGCCGTCGAGGCACACGACCTCACCAACGGACCCAGCACCGATGCCAGCTCCGTCCTCCTAGACGACGCCGCCCGCCGCCTCGCTGTACGCCTGGACGGACGCGCCCCGCACGAGGACCCGCACATCGCCGCCTGGCGCGAGGTCTACACGGCGTTCGGCTCCAAGCCGTCCCGCACCCGCAACTCGGCGGAGGCGCTGGCGAAACGAGCCCTGTCGCCGGCGGGACTGCCCCGCATCAACCTGCTCGTCGACCTGTACAACGCCATCAGCGTCGCCCACCTCATCCCCGTCGGCGGCGAGGACATCGACCACGTCCAGGGCGGCATGCGCCTGGTACGCGCCACCGGCGACGAGGACTTCCTGACCGTCACCGGCGGCGAGGAGGTCATCGAACACCCCGACGCCGGCGAAGTGATCTGGCGGGACGAGACCGGCGTGACCTGCCGCCGCTGGAACTGGCGCCAGGGCCCGCGCACGAGGCTCACCGAGAAGACCACCTCGGGCATCTTCCTGCTGGAGAGCCTGGCGCCGATGCCCGTCACCGACGTCGAGACGGCCGCAGCCGAACTCGCCGAACTGCTCGCCAAGTTCAGCCCCGGCGCACACATCACCGTGCACGCCCCCCACCCCGACCGATGAGCGAGCCCGCCCGACTCCGCCCGGAGCGCGACCAGGCGGCGCTGACCCCGTCCCCGACCGCCCTGAAGCAAGAAGGCAATGCCCGGCCGGCTCGACGGCTTCCGCACCCCCGGCCACCAGCCTGCGCGTGATGAACCACTGAGCCACCCACCACCTGGCCGCACCCACCTCGCGGCCAGGTGAGACGACCAACCCGCCCCGGGCGGACCGGACATCCCCGGCCGGCGAAAGGGCACAAGGCCGGGCCCGGCGTGCTCGTCACAAGCAGCGACAGCAACGGCGCCGCACGCACAGCCCACGAAGACCGCCGAGGCCACGAACCCACCGGTCATCCCACCGGTCATCCCACCGGCCTGCCGAGACCGTGACGAACGTGACCGAACGAGGGAACCGCCCACGGACAGCGCGGAGCTGACAGCACCGAAGACCGCGCCCGCCCCCACAGGCACAAGGGCTCACCCGGCCACGACCGCGCAGGCACCGCCGGCGGGCCGCAGCATGGTCACCGCGGCCCGCCGACGGTCCGCCCCTCACCGATACCCGGTCGCATCCGCGGGCTTACCGGCGTCGTCGACCTCGACCAGGTAGCGCCAGCAGTCCGGACGCGAACCATCGAGGTCGGTGAAGCCGTACTCCTGGGCGAGCTGCCCGCTCGACAGCGACTGACCGTTCCAACGAGCGACATCAACATCACCGGCCAACGCCGCGACCGCACGCCCGACATACGCCGGACTCTCCGAGATGCAGAAGTGCGGCACCGTGGCCAACGCGTCCCGCCAGTTGTCCTCAGCAACACCGAACGCGTCGAGCATCATCTCCGAACGCAGCCAGCCCGGACTCAGCGCCACCGCCGTTCCACCATGCGGCTTCAGCTCGTGAGCGAGCACGAACGCCATACGCAGCACACTGTTCTTGACCAAGTCATAGAAGTACGAGTTGCGATAGTTCACCCCGTTGTACGCGGACGTGCCATCGGTCATCTCCACCACGAGACCACCCGGTTGCCGCACCAGCAGAGGCAGCAGGAAGTGGCTGGTGATCGCATGGGTCTCCACCCCCAGCCGCAGCAGCCGCAGCCCGTTGTCGAGGTCGTGCTCCCACACCGGCTTCTCGAACTCGAACAGCCGCTCACCACCCCAGACATTGTTGACCAGCACATCAAGCCGCCCCTGCTCGGCGCCAATGCGCTCGGCCAACGCACGGACCTGCTCCGGCACCAGGTGGTCGGTCGCCACCGCGATACCGGTTCCGCCCGCGGCACTGACGAGTTCCGCGGTCTCCTCGAACGTCTCGGCCCGGTCATACTCCGAACGCCGTTCCGCAGTCGTACGGCCGGTGACATAGACCGTCGCACCCGCCGCCCCGAGCTGGACGGCGATGCCCCGCCCGGCGCCCCGCGTGCCCCCCGCAACCAGCGCGATCTTTCCGCGGAGGTCCGGTGTCGATGTGTCGGGCGTCAATCCCATGAAAGTCCTTTTCTCTCTGTACGGCCGGCCCACGTCCGCCATCGACGCCAACCGGTGACACCATCCTCACCCCCATACCCGACACCTTGTGTCGCCTTTCCGCACCCATCTCACCGACACCACCGAAAGCGGCCGACCCGATGCCACACGCGACCTCACCCCTCCCGCACCAGGCCTTCCACACCAGGCGCCCCCTCACCCGTCGACCGCACCGGACCGGCCTGAACCCAGCGCATACCGATGGCGGACAACTGCTCCATCCGCTCCGGCGAAAGCGCCCCCGCCCGGCTGCGCTGGTTACCGATCTGACAAATCCACGAAGGACCACTGCATGGATGCCGAATCTGGCGATCTCGAGGTCATCGCTTCAGCTGTCCTCGGCCGGTCCGGACGCACGGGCTACAGTGCCGCGTTCGAGAAGGCGGTCACTCATCCCGTCGGTGATCTGCTGATCCTCGACCGTGTCCATCTCGACAAGGCATGGAGGGGCTTCGGACCAGGACTGATCCTGGCGGCCGAGGCGATCCGGCGGCTGTTGCGCGGTGGGGCGTACCCGGCCATGGGCGAATACCTCGAGGACCGCGAGCAGCTCACCTAGGCGTACCGGCGCCAGGCGAAGAAGAAGATCGCCGCGCTGTGGGAGAGCATCGGCTTCCAGCGATGGGGCGGGGACCCGGCCGGGGCGGCCCCAGCCGACGTGCCGGAGGCCAAGCGGCCCGGTATCCGCCTCACGCTGCTTGTGGCGCTGGTGCTGTACCGGATCACCGACGCCGACGTGGCTGCCTGGCGAGCGGGCCGAGGCGAGCGGACAGGCAGCACAGTCGGTGACCTGACCCGCGGCCTAGCCTTCGGCGCGATCACGGCGGTGCTGCGGCGTCCTGGATCAAGGCGCCGTGGATCGCTGAGAGGCGGGCGGCCCGGACGGGCACGGGCCGGAGTCGCGGAGACCAGCCCGTCGGGATCGGAGGGCTGCGGGCCGAGGGGACGGCGGCCGAACGCACTGCCGAGTTCCGGCCGTCCGGATGCTGTGGCAGGACGGGGCCGATCGGCCTTTACTGGAAGGTGAGGATCACCGGAACAGGCGACCGAATCGTTTCGCCCGACGCCGGATGCTTCGCCAAGGCAGGAGGTCGTGCCATGGACCCTCCTCCGCGAGAGCGCGACCTACCGCACCTCGTGGTCGACCGCCCGGACCGGCTGCGCGGCCGGGTCTTCGTCCTCGACGACCAGCCGATGCTGGTCGGGCGGGACTCCGACTGCCAGATCCAGGTGGGCGATCCGGGCGTCAGCCGACGGCACGCGGTGGTGTGGCGGGCCTCGGGCCGGACCACCGTCGAGGATCTCGCCTCCACCAACGGCACCATGCTGAACGGTCACCCGGTGCTCGGGCAGCAGGTGCTGCACTCGGGTGACGTGCTGGATTTTGGTCCCTTAGAGGTGCATTACGAAGAGCTGCGCTCCGCCGACCGGACCGTTCAGGCCCCGAAGCCCGGAGCCGGCGGCACCCCGGGCGGTACCTCGGACACCATGCCGGGCTGGGGCCCCGCCCCCGAGCCCGGGCCCACGCCTCACGGCGCTCCCGCCGCAGGGCCGCCGCCCTCCGGCCCGCCGGGCCGCCAGGCACCGCGCGAGGCCGGCCGTACGCCGCCCGGCGGCGAGCGGCGGTTCGACATCGGGGAGCAGCAGGCCGACCGGCTGAGCAATGTCGCCGGGGACCAGTACAACTACGTTCAGCAGGCGCAGCGCGAGAGCTTTTTCAGGGAGATCGCCGCGACCCGTACCAGGGCGCGACACCTGATCATGCTCGGCTTCCTGCTCTTTCTGGTCGGGGGCGGGATCTACGGCTGGGTGATCATTCGATTCGTTTCCGGGACCAACGACGATATTTCGTCGGGGAGTTCGACCTTCGACTCTTCCCCGGAGCTGCTCGGACCGAAGGTGGCCGGGGTGCCGGTAGGGGCGGTCGGGTTCGCGATGGCGGCTATCGGGACGGTTCTGACGGTCATCGGGATCGTTCTGCACATCGTGACGACGTCCCGGCGCCGCCGCTTCGAGGATGCCGAGCGGCAGGCGTCCTGGCGGCAGCGGTGAGGAGATGGGGAGCCATGGCCTTCAACATTGGCAACCAGCAGGGCGGCGTGGTCAACAACGTCGCCGGGAACCAGACCGTTCACGGTGGCCAGTCGGCCGTCTTCACGGCGGGCGGGCAGGAGGTGCGCGGCCTGGTCCGGGAACTGAGGGCGTCGATCGAGCGGACGGCGCTGCCGCCGGCAATCGAGCCCGAGGTGCGGGCCGAGCTGGACTCGCTGGACGAGGAGGTCGCCCGGCCGGAGCCGGACCGGGAGGCAGTGGCGGGCCGGCTCGGCCGGATCACCCGGCTGCTGTCCTCGGCGGGTGCGCTGGTCACGGCCGGCACCGGGCTGATCGGGCCGCTCGGAGCGCTCGCGGGCTGGCTTGGCGCACTCGGCCAGCCGATCTTGCGGGCGATCGCAGGCTGATGGGAGGAGGCTGACGGAGAGGGCCCTGACCCCGGAGTTGGACACGGGCCACGCGGGTCCGACAAGGCCCGGCCTCAGCCGCTCACCACAGGGATCACCATCTGCCACCACCGAAAACGGAATAAAAACCTCGGTAACCACTACTGGGGTGCGAGATTCGGTGTCGTCAGCCCGTCCTCGCAGGGTCCCCGGCGCCTGTGCCGCTCGAAAAGTCGTGGCTGCACGTCACGCGGTATATCCGTCGTACTCGTTGATGAGGCCACCGGTGATCCGGGTGTGCAGGACTTTGCGGGTGTCGAGGTCGTGCACGGTGGCGGGCTTTTCGCGGGCGTCGGGTGGTAGCTGGTCGCGGGCCTGGTGGGGCCGGTGCCCGTTGTGGTGGAGCTGGTAGGCCGCCAGGTCGATGGGCGGGCACCCAGGTCGTCCGGCGTGCTCGGATCGGAGCGGCTTCATGCCGTCCTGCAGCCCTGTTTCGCGGCCCGGAAACATAAGTGGATAGCTTATCCGATTGCGTGTTACGGTCCCCGGTAAACGGATGAGCTATCCGCATAACCGGGTGGAGGGGCACATGACGAAGAAGACAGCCGTGGTCACGGCGGGGACAGCCGGTATCGGACTGGAGACAGCCCTGGGGCTGGCCGACGCCGGGTTCTTCGTCACCGTGGTCGGACGCAACGCCGACAGGGGTGCTCAGGCGGTCGACCGAATCAACGCGATGAACCCGTCCCATCCCGCGCGGTTCCTGCCCGCCGACCTCGGCTCGCTCGACCAGGTGCGCGCGCTCGCTGACCAGATCGCCGCCGAACATGCCACTTCTGGCGACCCCCTGACCGCGCTGGTCAACAACGTCGGCGCGATGTTCTCGCAGCCACAGACCCTGGACGGGATCGAAGCGTCGTTCCTCGTCAACCACCTCTCGCCGTACCTGCTGACGGAACTGCTACTGCCCACGCTGACGGCCGACACCCCCAGCAGGATCGTGAACGTGACATCGAGTGCAGTCGGGCTTGCGAAGCGGTCCTTCGACACCGTTGAGCCGCCCGGCGGCTACTACGGCTTCCATTGGTATGGCCGCGCCAAGCTCGCCAACCTCGCCTACACGCTCGACCTTGCCACCCGGCTCCAAGGCACGGCCGTCTCTGTCTTCGCCGCCGACCCCGGAGGCGCCGCAACCGACATGACCAACGGCACCATGACCGATCCGAAGATCGTCTCACCAGCCCTGCGGCTGCTCTGGCCGCTGGTACGCCGCAAGTTCGAACGCTCTACTTCGGGTCCGGCGTCCCTGGCTGCCCGGCCCTCGATCGTCGCCGCCACCGACGCCACCCTTACGGGCCGGACCGGCATCGTCATCGGAGCCCAGACCCACCCGGTGAAACCTCTGCGCGCAGCCACAGACCCCCGCGTCGCCCAGGACGTGCGCCGGCTCAGCGAACGGCACGCGCCCCTCACGACAACCTGACCCGCCGAGCGGCACGGGTACCGGCGGCGACATCATCCGGATGGGTCATCCGATTAGCATGTCCCCCATGACGACGCCCCTTCGCAAGGACGCGGCCCGCAACTGGGACCGGATCGTCGCTGTCGCCCGTGCCCTCGTCGACCAGGGCACACCCCTGCAACTGAACGACGTCGCCGGCCGCGCCGGACTCGGAGTCGGCACTGTCTACCGCCACTTCGCCACCCCCGAGGCGCTGCTGGAGACCGTCGCCACTCCCTGCCTGGAAGCCCTGGCCGCCCACGGCCGGCAGGCGCTGGCCGACACCGATCCCCGGCGCGCGCTCGAAGCCTTCTTGTTCCGCACCGTCGAAGCGCAGGTCACGGACGCGTCCCTGGCCCCGGTCGCCGCCGCAGCCACCGACACCTTGCCGCGCACCACGGAACTCAAAGAGACGCTTCAGTCGGTCGGCACCGCACTCCTCGACCGGGCGCGCGACGCCGGGGCGGTTCGACGTGACCTGGCCGCCACCGACCTCGTCCCGCTCATGTGCGGCATCGCCTACTCCGTCAACGTCCATGGCGGCACACCTGCCGACCGGCTCGACACCGCACACCGCTACTTGGCCGCACTCCTCGAAGGACTGCGGGCCACGCCACAGCACCCGTGAGAGCACCGCCCGCACACCAACCGGGGGTGCTTCGGGTGCCCTCCGCCGGTGTGGGCAGTCCGATCGCCAGCAGGAGACGGCTGCCCGCCCCAACGACGACTGCATGGCGCACAGGTCCGCGACCGCCGTCCCCATGGGGAACCGTGACCACGAAGGCGGGGAATCTCGTGACGCGGAACCGGCCGAAAGCGGAGAATTTCGTGACCGTTGACAGGCGGCGAGCTCGGCCAGGCGGGCTTCGGTCTCGGCGAGGGCGGTGGTGAGCCGATCGATCTGCTCGCGCAGGTTGTCGGCGCGGGCTGCGGTCTCATCGTGTTCGGTCTGCAGCAGCCGCAGGAGTTCGCTGGCGTTCACGCGGCCGGCTCCACGTCGTCCCGCCCGGTGGGGGTAGGGGTGGTGAGGCGGCGGAGCATGCCGGCGGTGGAGGCCCAGTAGACCCGGTAGGCCGCGATGTCGGGTCGGTGATCGTAGTTGCGGGCGAGGCCCCGGTGCAGCATGAGGGTGCCGTTGACCTGCTCGACCACCCACCGCTTCGGTTGCGGGACGAAGCCCTTGCCTTCGTCGTCGGGGTTGCGTCGGACCACCTCGACGGTGATGTCCTTCACCGCCCCGTGGATGATCACTGGTGCGGTGACGCTGACTGGAGAGTACGGAGCGCGCCGCCGCCGCCCGGGCCAGGAGGCGCTCGCGGCCACCGACGCCGCACCCACCGCCGAAAAGCCAACGCCATCCTCAAGACCTGGCGCGCGAGGATGCGTTCCGCCCGCGCCGCCGTCCGCCGCATCACCGGCCACAGCATGCGTCGCGGCTGGATCCAGCTGAACGCCTCGCTGACGGCGTTGTCGAAACAAGATCCGACCCGGCCCATGGACTGGAAAACGCCCAGCTTGCGGCAGGACCGGCGGAACCTCCGCGAGGCGTACTCGGCGAGTTCAACCAGTCGTTGCAACACCGGGCTGTTGCAGCGAGCGTAGCTGCTCTTCGAAGACCTCGGCGGGTGTCCGCCAGCCGAGGGTCTTGCGGGGCCGGTTGTTGATCGCCATGGCGACGGCTTCGAGGTCCGTGGACGACCACCGGGACAGATCGGTGCCCTTCGGGAAGTACTGACGCAGCAGCCCGTTCGTGTTCTCGTTCGTCGGTCGTTGCCAGGGTGAGTGGGGATCGGCGAAGAACACCTTCGTCCCGGTATCGATGGCGAACTGGGCGTGGCCGGAGAGTTCCTTTCCGCGGTCCCAGGTGAGGGTTTTGCGTAGCTGCTCGGGCAGCTGCGTCATCGACGTCGTGAGCGCCGCGTTCATCGCGATCGCGCCATAGCCCCCGAGTGAGGTGCCGTTCTTCACGGGCGGATTCTCGCCCCAGCCCTCGAGCCGGGGCAGGTGCACCAGGAGCGTGGAGCGGCTGCTGCGCTCGACCAGCGTGCCGATCGCGGAGCGACCCGTCCCGATGATCAAATCGCCTTCCCAGTGTCCGGGGACCGCGCGGTCTGCGGCCTCGGCGGGGCGTTCGCTGAGGATGACGTCCGCGGTGACATGCCCCTGCGGTTTGTTCTGTGACCGTGCACGGGGAGTCCGCAGCGCCCGGCCGGTGCGCAGACACGTGACCAGTTCCCGCTTGAGCGCGCCACGGCCCTCGATGAACAGCGCCTGGTAGATCGCTTCGTGGCTGATGCGCATGGACTCATCATCGGGGAAGTCGACATGGAGACGGTGCGAAATCTGCTCCGGGCTCCATGCCGTCGCCCATCGTCTGTCCTGCCGGTGCGGCTTGTTCAGCCCTTTCCATGCGGGCGTCCTGGGCCCGGCGACGATCGTGTTGTCGGGGCGGCGGACACTGCCGACGAGCCGGTCCTGCACGTACTCACGCAACCTGTCGTTGCCTGTGAGCTTCGCGGTCCTCGGGCGCTTGGCGGCCTGCTGTGCTTTCCACTGGGCGACCGTCGCGCGGTACTCCTGCTTGCCGCCGCGCGTGGCGGCGTTGCGGCGCAGTTCGCGAGAGATCGTTCCGGGGTCACGCCCCAGGGCGCGGGCGATCTCGCGCACGCCCTTGTTCATCGCCCTGAGGATCGCGATCTCCTCGCGCTCCTCGAACGCGAGGTACCGGCCCGTGGGCTCGGCCAACGAGATCGGAGGCATGCCGCCAGCGTGACGAAACCACCTCGCACCCACCGGCCACGACACGCCGACCGCCAACGACGCCTCCACCGTCGTGACCCCCGTGGCGATCAGCCGCCAGAACTGGCGCTGCACGACTCGAGACGGATCAGGCCGCCCCGGCGAACGCATCGCCGGCCGCAACGCACGATCAGCGCGCCACTGCCGACGCCGACCCTCCGGAACATCGCTGGTCTTCAAACTCCAGTCCGCCGTGGCCACGTCGCACACCTCCGAGATCAAAGTGTTGCGACGACCAGTTGAATCCACCCTCGCTGCCGCGGTCCGTGTGGAAGATGACGCCCCGCACGTTTCCGCCGCGGGTGGCTGCGGCCATGTGCAGGGCGGCCACGACTAGGCCCGCGTCGTGCCGCTCTCCCATCGCGTAGCCGAGCAGGCGGCGGGAGAACAGATCGATGACCGTGGCCAGATACACCTTGCCCTCGCCGGTCTCGATCTCCGTCATGTCCCCGCACCACACCAGGTCGGGCGCTTCGGCGGTGAAGTCCCGGTTGACGAAGTCCGGGGCGGCCGGTCGTCTTCCCGGCCGGGTCAGTCCGCGCCGGTGGCTGACCTTGCGGGCGACCAGGCCGAGTTCGGCCATGAGCTTGGCGATGGTGTTCACCGAGACCCGCCAGCCCTGCCGCACCAGCTGGATCCAGATCTTCGGCGAGCCGTAGGTGCCACCGGAATCGATGAACTCCTCCCGTACCGCCTCGGCCAGCTGCCGACGGCGTACTTCACGCCGGGTTGGCCGACGGGTGCGGTGCTTGTAGAACCACGACTCGCTCACGCCCAGGGCGCGGCACGAGACTCGGTGCGAAATACCGTGCTCGGTCCTGAAGTCGCTGATCACCCCGACCACTTGGGACGGGTCCGCCACGGCTACTTCACCCACGGGACCATGCAGCGTTTGAGGACATCGCGCTCCATGACCAGTTCCTTGTTGTCCCGCTTGAGCTGGGCATTCTCCCGCCGCAACCGCTCCAGCTCGTCACTCCCGCCGGCCGGCGCCGTCCCTGCCCGGCGAGCGCGCGAGACCCAGCTGGCCAGCGTGGTCTCGTTGATGCCCAGATCCTTGGCGACCTCGGCAATCGGCTTCCCGGTCTCCGTCACGATCCGTACCGCACCTTCACGGAACTCCGGATCGAACTTCCGTCGCTTCTCCGCCATGACTCCCAACTTCCCCTGCAGTCACGGTCTTCACGCTACGAGGGGAGGGACAGGCGCAGATCGAGGTGTTCCAGCGGCTGATCGGCGTCCGCGTCCAGCAGCCAGCGCCCGTGCTTATGGCAGACCCGATGCCAGCGTGGCAGGTAGCGCACCGCTCGCAGTGCCTGCCCGGTGCGCCGCGCGGTGCACAGCCGGCAGCCGAACGCGGCCGGACCCGCCATCGTGCCCGCCGCCCGCCACCGTGCCTGTGCCACCCCGGCCTCCCGGCCGGTGCTGATCTTGGGGTCGTCCATGGTGAAGGCAGGCAAAGCGCGCGCCAGTACCTTGGGCTCCACCCTGCACAGCTCGGCGAGCACACCCCGCCCGGCCCCGTTGAGGACGACCTCCGCGTCCGCCCGCGCACCGCCGCCGTCGTGCCGGGCGGGAGAGTTGCGGCATGTCCACAGCCGCAGCACACCGGCGGTCGGGAGACCGTAGCGGGCCGCCACACGGCTGATCAACGATGCGGTCAGCTCCCCGGCCAGCGGCACGGTCCGCAACACGCCCGCTGCCACACCACACCCCCGATGCCGTTTCCTGCTCCTGCTCAGTGCCAGCCCCCCACGCGCCTCACAACCAGCCTGCGGGCCCCTGCCTGGGTGGCTCGCGTCCGGCGGGCTGGCCGGGTTCCGAGGGCCGACTGCACAAGGCTAGAGGCCACCTCCCAACTTGCCGCCCTCGTCCGCCGCTGAGTCACAAAGCAGGTGTTGGCCTGCGGCCAGCGTCACGTCAGTAGTCGAGGTCGAGGTAGTCGATGTCGTTGAGGGTGACGTCGGAGAGTCCTGTGGCGCGGGTTCCGCCGTCTTGGAAGTAGATCTCTTTGAATCCCTCGGCGATGATCCCGCGCATCTGTTGGTCGCTGGCGCCTGTGTTGCGGGCGTCGAACAGGCGTTGTGCGTACGCCGGGGGGAGGTGCACCGTCAGGCGCCGGAATCTTCCGTCGTCGGTGGTGCCGACGGGTGCGGTGTACCCGAACCGGGCCCGGGTCTCCACGGTGATCCCGGTCGCGGTGGCGGCCTGCTTCTGTCGGCGCTTGCGGACCTGGGGCTGCCAGCGGGTCCGTACGGCAGCGTCGATCCGTTCGGCGATGGCGCGTGGCGGGTGCTTGCGTTCGCCCTTGCGGTAGCGCTCCACCGACCGCTGGCTGACCCCGATCTCCTCAGCGACAGCCCGGGTCGTCTTGAGCTGCTTGATCAGGTAGCCGATCTGCCCTTTGAGTGTCTTGGGCGGCTGGCGGGTGAAGGCTTCCCGGTCGGCGCGTTCGATGGCGTCGTCGATCTCTGCCACGGCTCAGCCCTTCTCGACGGTGGGGGCCTGGCCGCTCGTGTCGGCCGGCGGGGTCCGGGTCGTGTGCGTCGGGCCGGTGTCGGGCACTGGCCTACTCTCCTTCGTCGTGGACGGCGTCGCCGCCCTTGATGTGGCGGGCGGGGTTGTGGCCCTGTTCCATGAGGTCGACCGCCCAGAGCATCGACTGGACGCCTTCGAGCTTGGCCAGGCCGGGGGTGGGTCCGAGGCGGAACCCGCCGGGCTGGGGCTTGCCCGATGCGGCGTAGGGCAGGAAGTCCAGCGGGCTCTCCCCTGGCGAGGGGTAGACGACGCAGTCGGAGAGTACGGCGAGCGGGTACAGCCCCGTCATCGTGGCCATGTTGCGCAGTTTGCGGTGCATGTTGACCCGTGCTTTGGAGATGACGGCGGCGCGGATGTCGGGGCGCCAGGTGGGGCGTTGGAGGGCCGGCCACCGTTCGCCCTCCTTGTATTTCTTGCCCTGGGGGCGTTCGCGCAGTTTGCCGATGCCGCCCTTGACGGTGGCCTTGATGGCGGCCAGCACCGCCGCCATGGCCGGGTCGGTGTCCTTGTGCCGCTCCATCGCCGCCAGGAACTGCACGTCCGTGAGTTCCTTGGTGACGCCGAGGTCGGCGAGGGTGTCGATGTACGCCTCCTTGAGGCGGTCGTGCCACGGGTCCAGGTAGGCGCCGGTCTCGCGGCGCAGGTACCCCTCCAGGGGCTGGACGTTGTGGCCGAGTTCCTGGGCGTAGGCGACGGTGTGTGTCTGGTACCAGGCAGGTCCGGTCGGCCGGGTGCCGTCCGGGGTGAACGGTGAGGGCAGGCGCGGGTCCACCTCGACGTGGGACAGGTCGACCAGCCAGCTCCCGGGGATCTTCGGGTTGAACGTCGGGGCGTGGAAGTGGTCGGGGCCGGACAGGCCGACGACCAGGCGGGCCGCGGCGGCGAGGAACGCCGTGTTCAGGTCCAGGCCGACCGCGAAGGGCAGTGTGCACTCCTCATCGCTCAGCAGGTCCACCGGCCGCACCCACTGGTACGCCTCCTCGTTCAAGAACCCGCCGCTCCAGCCGCTGTCCACGACGACCGGGTGCTCGGGGGTGGCCTCCGGCGGCGCCGGGTCCATCGGCTCGGTGCCAAGGCTGCCGGGGTTGTGGCCGGGCACCCAGTTCCCGCTCGCCTCGTCGCGCACCGCGCGGGTGGGCGGGCGCAGCGCGGTCATCAGCTCAAGGCCCGATACGGCTGTGGAGCCGCGCGGGGTGATGACCCGGGTCGCGTACACGCCGAGGACGCGGGCGACGTCGGCCGGCTCCATCTCCGCCACCCCGGGCCAGGACCGCTCATCGAGCGCGTCCCAGGACAGGATCGCGAGCTGCACGCACTGCCGGTCGCGGCCCTGGGCCTTGCGGTAGATCCTTGCCCACGGGCCGAACCCGCGCTGGGTGAGCCGCCACTTCGCCTTCACCACCTGTTTGACCACCGGGTGATCCTCGGGAAGGCGCAGGGAGCGGCGCTGTTCGTGGCCTTCCAGGCGCTCGGGCAGTCCGAGTTTCACGGCGGCTGCGGCGGTGAGGACGATCAGCGGGTCGGAGTCCTTGCCGTAGCGGTTGAGCTTCGCGGCACCGAGGCCGGACTCGCGCAGCGTCCACTCCACCAACTCCGGAACGGTGGCCGCCGGGCAGTCCAGCACGATCCCGCCCGTGCCGTACGCGCAGCCGTCACCGTCCAGGACCGCGAGCGGGCCGTGCGGGAAGCGCGGATCTGCTGCCGGCTGCGCCGCCCTCTTCGTGGCCGGACGCCGCGATGCGGTGGCGGGCCGGGGGGTGGCGGGGCGTGCCGGCGCCGCAGCCGGAACGGCGGAAGCCTGCGGGGCCGGGGCATCTGCCGTCTCCGCCCTGGACGCACCCGGTTCGGCAGACGCCGCAGGCACGGTCGCGGCAACCGGAGCTGTCGGAGCTGTGCCGGGGGCGGGGTACTTCGCCGCCCACCCGTTCAGCAGCCGCTGGTAGGCATCCAGGCGCGGCGACTTCGGCTCGCTGCGGCCGTTCTCCCAGTTCTTCACCGACTGGGTCGTCGTCTTCAACGCGGCCGCCAGGCGGGCCTGCGTGATGCCGGCGGCCTCACGCAGCCGGGCACGCTCCGCCGGTGGCGGCAGGTGCGGCTCCTCGTTCAGCAGAGCGTCAACGGACGCGAACAGCTCTTCCTCGGATGGCATGACCCTGCACCCTTGCTCCAGGCAGTCCTTAACCACAAACTTATCCCACTCCTTAACCTTTCTGCGCCCATTCCAGCGCGGCGGGTGCGGTGAGTTTGCCGGCGGTGAGCTTCGCGCAGCGTGCTTATGGCCGTCGGGGGAGGGGAAGTGTGATCGCCATGACGAGCGTGATGCAGCACTACGGTCTGCTGTGGACCGACCCTGACGGTGCCCCGCAGGCGTCGGCCGGCAGGTACGACAAACGGTCGGCGAAGTGTCGCCGCACCGAACTCAAAGCTGTGGGCTGCACACGTGTCGAGATCGTGCCGGTCAAGCCGGGTGACGTTCCCGAGCCGGTTTCCTGAGCGAAGCGGGGACGTAGACAGAACTCTGCGATCAGAAGTCCCGTCCAGCAGCCCCCCGCCACGCAGCGCGTCGACCAGCCACTGAGCCATCCCTCAGTCGAACAGACCGAGGTCCGCGAGCAGCTGGCGCCGCGTATCGGGCAGCGAGTCTCGCCTGCTGCGCATGTTGCTGCGCCATACCCCGAGTCGGACCTCGGTTCCGTCTTCCAGCCACTCTGTGTGCCCGCGTGGGACGGTCACGGTGCCGGTGCGGGCTCTGTACTGCGCGAGGGCCGCGACGCCCCGCTCGAACGTCGTAGAAGCCCTTGCGGGCTCCTCCGGCTCCGGGGCGAGCGGTGTGATGCCGAGCTGCTCCAGGCGCTCGCGCTGTCCGTCGGTCAGGGCCTGCCAGACTGCCGGTTTCCGCTGTCGGGCCAGCCATTTCCCGATGTCCATGCCGTGGACGGTGAGGCCGGGCAGGACGTCGGCCTGTCCGTCTTCGTCGCGTACGAGCTCGCGCAGCGCGGCGTAGTGCCGCTGCCACTCCGCCGGCCACTCCGGGTTCCAGTCCTCGTCCACGGCCTCCAGCGCCGCCTTCCACTCAGGGTGTCCGTCGAGTGCACCTGGCCGCCTCAAATTCGCGAGCCACATCCCCAACGGCCGGTCGAGCATGGTCGCGGGCCGGGGCGCGCACAGCGTCCAGTGCTGGTCGTAGTAGGCCTTCGCGGCTTCCAGGTTCTCCTGGAACCGCTCATCGGCCAGGGACCACACCATGCCCAACTGCTCGAGTCGCCTCGCGCGCTGGCCGGTCATCTGCCCCGCCCCGTAGGCCCGTCGTTGTTCCGCGACCCATTGTCCAAGCGGTGTCGCGCCCTCGCGGTGTCCGTAGGGCACGCGGGCGTGCCGCTCCCGTTCGGTGAATTTTTTGAGTGCGGCCCAGCCGCGGGCCCAGTCCTGGCGTTCGGTGTCGATGACGTTGAAGGACACCCAGTCCGCGACCATCACCGGATCCCTGGGGGCGGCGAAACGGAGCAGCAGCCGGGATTCTTCCTCGCCCTCCTCCGGCGCGACACCGATGTTCACGGACGGCTGCGCGACGTCTTTCTGCGGCTCCTGCGGAATCGCAAGCAACTCCACGGCCTCTTCGTCGTGAGCCCGTAGACCTTCCAATACCTTCACCAAAGGGCGATACGACCCCGAGGTGAACATGTCCTCCGGCTGCTCGCCCGGCTGGAGAAATACCGGCACGATCAGAGAGGCGAGCTTGCCCTGCCCGGGTTTTTGCCGGAGCGCCCGGCCGATGGCCTGGACGATGTCGTGCGGCGCGCCCTTGGGGTCCAGGAGGGCGACTGAATCCACGCTTCGAATATCGACACCCTCGCCCAGGACCCGACAGTTGGAGAGCACGGCCCGCTGCGCCGTGGTCCCGAACGAGCCGAGGACTTCCCGCCGGCGTTCGGGGACGTGCTCGCCGCACAGCCAGTTGGCCCAGATCCGCTTCGGGTATGTCTCGGGCTGGTCGGCGTGCAGCTTCGCCGCGACGCGCTCCAGGCCCTCGGCGTACGCCTGCGCCTCGATGGTGCGGTGGTGGAAGGTGATGCACGTCGACAGGTCGTGCTGCGCCATCGTGTGCAGCAACGCGGCCTGCAGCGCCCCGAGCCGCTGACCGCGGACCTCCTCGCTGTGCCGCTCCTCGCCCATCAGCCGCTCCGGCGTGACGACCGGGTCCTTCAGCTCCAGGACGATGATCTGGTACCGCGCCAACAAGCCCCGGGAAACGGCAGAGGCGAGCGAGAGCTTGTACAGGACCGGCCCGAAGACCCTCTCGTCGTCCATGGACGCCGCCATCTCACGCGGCAGCGGATCCCGCACCCCTTCCGTAACCTCGCGGTTCAGCCGCTCCTCCCAGATCCGCGGCGTCGCCGTCAGGTACAGCCGCCGGTAGGCCGGGATGACGCTCTGGTCGTGGATGTCCGCCCACGCCTTCCCCATTGAGCCACTTGTCCGGTGCGCCTCATCAACCACCGCAAGGTCTACTGGATCAAGCTTCTGACCGTAGACACCCTCGAAAGCCTCCGCCAGGACACCCAAGCTGGCGTACGTCGCGTAGATGGTCACCGGCCCCTGCCCGTGCCACAGCGCCAACTGGATCGGGTTCGTCGTGGAGCGCACCTTCAACGACCACAGCCCCGGATCGTCCTGGAGCGAACACACCGTCACCGCCGGCCCCTTGTGTCCAGCCTCGTGCCACGCCCTCACCGTCTGCGCCAAAAGATCCAGCGTCGGCACCAGCACGAGCACACGCCCCCTGGGCACAAGCCGCCTCGCCGACGCGGCAGCCATGATGGTCTTCCCCGTCCCACACGCCGCGTGCACCTGCCCACGAAGACCATTCCAGGGAATACCACCCGGCGGAACATCAAGACCCCGCACAATAGCGGCAACGGCCTCGATCTGGTGATCACGCAACTTCACGGCCATGCCCCGTGCTCTCCATTTCGCGGAATGCGGCGCGTAATAACAATTGGAATCCAAGGCGCAAGGTGCGCGACGGTAGGGGTGTAGCATCTGATCCCAGACTCTACACAGTCACGACTCGTGATGCATCACTCGCACACCAACTTCGCACCCGAAGGTGGCACAGTGACTCAATCTCACTCACGAACGGCCGGTTGCCCTGTATGCTGACAGGCCATTGGTGAACACGTCGGGACAGGTTAGACAGTGGGGGGAGGGGTTCAGGGTGGAGCGCAGCGGAACCCGTCACTACAAACGAGGCCGGCACTCCGTCAGGCCGACGACCCGTCACATCCGTTACAGAGGTGGTGACTGGGAATCCCAAGCCCTACACAGTCCCGCGCGCGATGCACCCACCCCTTACTGCCAGCCTCAGGAATCCCGCTTGCGGGATTCCCTCAATTCGCGCTGCGCGAATTGACATGCACTCAGAATTCCGCTTGCGGAATTCGATTCCCCCGCTTGCGGGGGAATCTGGCGGAGCGTCAGCGGAGCCACGCCCGAAAGCGAAGCGGAGGGCGTCACTATGCAGCGCGCCAGCGCTGCATA